>NZ_JAHUWH010000009.1 GCF_019219095.1 Acidovorax sp. sic0104 | reverse complement strand
ACTCCCCGCGCTGCTCCTGCACCATCCTCACCGCGCGCTCACGCACCTCGGGCGAGAACTTGTTCGTCTTCTTCATGGCTCAATCCTCTCAGAGTGTTGAGCCTCCTCAAAAACCGGGGCGATTCAATCCGCGATGGCTGGTGGCTGCTTTTAGATCGAATCGCTCCGGCGTCGGAGGTGCTGGTCAGTTGGAGGGAAGCCCCCGCTCAACTGGAAAGCTTTAGGGCGGGGGACGAGCGCGTTATCGGTTTGGTTCGGTATACCGCCACTTGTCCCGAATGCTCAGCAGCGGTTGAGTTGCGTTACGGGGAGGGACACGAACGGCGTCGGCTATTTGGCTGTTGCGTGGAGTCACCTCAGGAGCATGTGTTTACCTTTGATCGGGTTACCAGACGCGGCAGGCGTATTCGGTAACCGCGCTCAACCAATCCATTGCGTCCTGGTTGCAACCGAACTGTATTGGGCAAGACACGTATCACCAGACAGTGTTCATCTATACCATCCGTTTGTGAAGAGACCGCGTTAGTGAGAATCGCTGCAGAGCTAACGTTGATGCTGACGCTGCTCTTGCATTGAAATGACAGTAGCACTCTCGACGTTGTGCTGCTCCCCAAGGCGCTCAATGGTTTCGCCCGCGCTCGCTGCAGCGTCAAGCGCACGAGTCGTATACAAGCCCCATCCGGGCCAGATCAGCCAAAAGAGGAACGTCAACCCTCCAGCAACGGCGGCCCTGACCTCCCACCTAGCAGGTGACGAGACGACTTGGGCCATCAGCATCAGCCAAATTGCCAGAAAAATCCCCAGAGCAGACATCGCGAGAAGCGTGTAGCCCCAACCTCGACGAACCTGCACCTTGTCGCTGACGCGAACGACATCGCGGTTCAGAGCCAGAACGCGAAGGTCAGACCTGGATGCCCCGGCCCGTTCGCCAGCCTCAAGGACGCGAATGACAACAGGATCGGAAGGTCTCCAGTACCTAGCGCCTTTTACGAGCTTGCGAAGCCGCTCAGTGAGCTGACGCACGGGCATTGAGTCCTCACCGAACTCCTCCAAAGCCTCTGCCAGCTTTCTCTCATTGCGCCGAATCTGCCATTCTGTCCACCAGACGCCGGACCAAAAGCGATCACGCGCTTTAAGAAACCCCTTGGCCGCATCCTTCAATCTAGAAGCAACAGCCATCATCAAGTGCCCGTCAGCCTGCGCAGCTCATTACGCAATGAATCCAAGCTCTGGTCCTGACTGCTTTTGTCCTTGAGTGATGCAAATAAGAATTGAAAGAATCGAATTCGGATCTCCAGTGGCAACGCCACACCGTCCTCATCCACGCAGAACTCATCCACGATCCGGTAAATACTAATCAGCGCAGAGCAGCTGACTGCCAACGTGTCGCGGCCATGAGCGACCTGTCGCGAGCCGAGCACCAAGTAGTGGTAGTCCACACCGATGCCGCGCAGCCTTTCCAGATATGACAAATCTGGTTTGCGGATGTCGGTCTCATAAGTGTGCTGTGTCGTGCGCCCCACTCCGCCCGCTTCCGCGAATTGCGCTTGACTAAAACCTAGTCGCTCACGTTCTTCCCTCAACCGCTTTCCAAACGAAGGCGCGTTGACGTGGCCGGCCAGGTCGCTATGATGTTCATTATTTTGAACATACTCATTTTTTAGACCAGTTTTTTGCACCATCATGCAGCAGATCGTACCAGTTTGTACTATTGAGGACGTCCGTGCTGAGTTCAAAAAACGAGGGATCAGCGTAAGTGAGTGGGCACGTGCGCACGGCGTTTCCGCCCAATTGACCTATCAAATCCTTGCCGGACGCAAGGCTGCCATCCGAGGTCAAAGCCACGAAATCGCAGTTTTACTGGGTCTGAAACCCGGTCTGCTTGGCAATGCCGATGAACTTCGGTTTGCTCACACCCCACCTATGACCGACTTGGCAGACAGCCAGTCCGAACAGCCATAAATTCATTTCTCGGCAGCCCAAGGCTGCCTTCCCCGCAATGAAGATACAACCAATCTCTCTCAAGGAGCCCAGCATGTCGCCGTAACTGCCAGCTGGGAAAGCACAACGCCCCGAAACCGTTGACGCGGTAGCGGGGCGTTTTGACGTGCAAGCAAATGGTTCTGCTTGTCTGCATTGTCTAAACGTACAGACGCGCTGTCAAGCGCGAGCGCTGCGGGCCAGCTCGCGCCTACGTACTGCTCTCCCACTCCCCCCAAAAGCCCAACTTCGTCCGCCGCACAGCGGCGGTGGCTATGTGCGCGCCCCTCCGGCGCAGTGGAGTGAAAACATGACTGCAAACCAATGACCTGAGACGGCCTTCGCCGTCACCTGACACCCTGCGACCCCTGCCTACGACCATCGAAAGGCGGCGGTTCGCAGTCCAGTTCATTTATTTCAACGGCATTTGCCCCTCACTTTTTACGGGGGCAGGCCCGACCATTCCTCAAAGAAAAACATGAGAGCAAGAAAAGTCATAACCCGCAGCGGGCGCGGCATCCGGGGAAAGTTTCCCAGCAAAAAACTGCAAAAGCAGGTTCATTGGGAAACGCCTCTTGAGCGAGATGCAGCGCTGCTGTTCGAGTTGCACCCGCTCATTGCGTGGTACCAGGAACAGCCCAGCGAAGAGACGTACTACGACGAATGCGGAAAAGTCCGAATCTGCTATCCAGACTTCTTGCTCCGCCTCGCCGACGGAAGCGAGGCATGGATCGAAGTGAAACGCAAAGTTGATCTTTCGCGCACCAAGATCAAGCGAAAGCTCGAACTGATCGCCCTTCGGTTCGCCGAGCAAGGGCGTAGCTATCGAATTCTCAGCGAGGAGCAAATTCGCCGGGAGCCGCTACACACCAATCTAGAAGAGCTATGGAAGGCCACGAGAGCCGTCCGGATTGACACGAGCGTGCATTCAGTCGTGAATGGTCTGAGCAACCACCGGCTTTATACAACGGCGGAGCTATCGGTACTTTTGGGCGACGAACAGATGGTCCGTGCGCTCATCGCGCGCGGCCAGCTGCGGACAAATCTTGAGCAGCAGCTCACTCCAGAGAGCAAGGTATGGACCGCACTGAACAAGGAGGCCGGCGATGGTGCGTTTCTCCTTTAGAAAGGGCCTGCGATTCCTGCAGGGCACGAAGATCTGGACGCTTCTCAAGCGTACGGCTACCTCCAAATTGCAGTTCGAACACGAAGACTCCGGCGACATCGAAGTCCTCACGGAGCAAGACGTGTATCGCCGCTGGTCCGATGCGACCTGGGAGGTGGACGAAACGTCACTTGGACCGACTAAAGAGCTCATCTACCTAGCAACACCCAAAGATCTTCGTTCACTCAAATCAGAGCAGCAAACAGAGGTAAAGCGAAGGCTCGAATACCTGAACCGAGCGCAGAAGCTCATGATGGAAGCGCCCAAGGGCTTTGTTTGCGATCCGGAGCGCCTCACCAAAGCTATACAGGTCATAGCCTTGGAGCAGGGCGACCTGACACCCCCAAATTGGTCCACGTTTTGGCGGTGGTGGACTGCGTTTCGGGCGACCCGTTGCTTTTCAAAATTAGTGGACCGCCGCTGCCGCAACCATTTCAAGACGGACCCAGTCCAATACAGCGTCTTCGAAGAAGTGGTCAACGAAGTCTTCTTGAACAAGCAGCGGATGCCCGGCAAAGCAGTGACGGAGGGCGTAGCAGACCGCTTTGCCCGAATGAACCGCAGCCTGCCGCCGGATCAACAGCTCAAGCCACCGTCCAAGTCCACCATATACCGATGGCTCAACTCTTTGCACAGAGCTGTAGTGGACAGGGCGCGTGAGGGCGGAGCTCACACAGAGCGGGAGCTCCGAATTGTCACGGGGGCACTGAAAGTCAAAGACATTTTGGAACGATGGGAGATCGACCATACACCTTTAGATGTGCTGGTGGTTTGCCGCATCACACGGATGGTCTTGGGTCGCCCGTGGCTGACCTTGGTGATTGATCGGAAGAGCCGCATGATCATGGGCTTCTACATCAGCTTTCACGCACCGTCTGCATATTCAGTTCTATATGCACTGCGGATGGCAATCCGCCCAAAAGATGATCTAGTCGCATCCATCAAGGGGATCAGGAACGTCTGGCCCGCACGCGGTCTGCCCGGAAAAATTGTGGTGGATAACGGCATGGAGCTCCACTCGAATGCCGTAGACCTCTTTGCGTTGGAGGCAGGGATCGAAATCCAGTACTGCCCGGCAGCACACCCCCAATTGAAGGGCGCGGTAGAGCGCATCTTCAGAACGCTCAGCCAAAACTTGTTTCACCAGATGCCAGGCACCGTTTTCAACTGTGTGGACGAAAGGCGAGATTACCCATCCGAAAAAGCCGCAGCGTTAGACATCGACACCGTAACCCATGTCCTCGTCAAGTGGATTGTCGATGTCTACCACTGCACGCCTCATGAAGGCTTGCAGGGCAAAACCCCTTTGTTTGTGTGGCAAGAACTCGAAGGGAAGCGAGCCTTCGAATTGCCGGCGTATCCAAAGCAGTTGGACTTGATGGTCGGCCAAATTGCGGACCGGACTGTCTTTCACTATGGAGTTGAATATGATCACATTCGGTACAACTCGCACGTCCTTGCCTCTTTGCTTGAGCGCTCGCGCAAGAAGCTTAAGGTTCTGATACGGGTCTATGAACACGACGTCTCGTTTGTCGACGTACTCATGCCAGATACGGACGAGTACATCCGTGTTCCGGCGAATGACCAAGAGTATTGCGAAGGCCTGAACCGTCACTCTCACCTGCTCGTGCGGCGACAGGTGATCAAACGCTTTGGCGACGAATGGACCCAGCAGCAGCTGCGCGAAGCCAAGGCCGAGATCCAGCAAATGATCGCCGATGCGCTGCGCAGTCACAAGACTGCCAATCGCAAAAAAGCTGCAGCCTTCTCAATGCAGGACAGCGATGCCGCAACCGCAGCCCGTGCGAGCGAGGCCATGGATCAGGCGCTCCAGCCTCTGATACTGGAGAAAGCTCCACCGCTTCCAGTCCTGGCGCAGTCCACGTTGCTACCTAAATTCAACATCAGTACCCAAAGCCTGGAGATGGCATGAGCAAATTTGAAAAACTCCGCATGCTTGGCCTTGCAAACAATGCAAACCCGGAGGACCAGACCCACTACATGTTCACGGTGCGCGATCGCATTATTGAACACGGCAGCTTTACGAAGGTTGTGCGATCTATCGCTCAAGAGCATGAAAGATGGACGCTTGCCAAAGTCCCTGGGGGGCTGCTGATCTACGGGCAAAGCGGTAGCGGGAAGTCAACTGTCCTTCGGTACTACCTGCAACAGTTCCCACGCCAACTCACTCCTCGGAAAACGATCATCCCCGTGCTGCGGGTGGTGGCGCCCGAGTCGCCCACGGTGCGTTCGTTCACGGAAGCGGTGCTTGTAGCACTGGGCGACACAGCTGCTGCACGTGGCTCCGCCGCAGTGAAAACCCAGCGCATCATCCATTTCGTGAAAGAGTGCGAGATTCAGCTGTTCCTGATTGATGAGTTCCATCACTTCTGCGACAGCAAGAGCACTGAATACCGACGGGTGACTGACTGGCTAAAAAACCTCATCAACGAATGCGGTGTACCTGTTGTGCTCTTTGGCTTGCCGAGGGCAATCTCTGCACTCAACTCCAACGAACAACTCAGGCGTCGCTTCTCTTCCCCAATACATCTTGCGGAGTTCGGATTCACTACCGCCGAGGAACAACTCACCTTCAGAAGCGTTCTCCAGCACCTGCAGTCACTCATGCCCTATCAAAAGGGATTGGATTTGAGTGATTCTGATGTGGCAATGCGCTTTCACTTCGCCACCAACGGCTTGATCGACTACGTGGTCAAGATCATTGATCAACTGGTGGTTGCATCGGCTGGTGATCCAGCCCCCACCGTGGACTACAACGCTCTGCAACAAGCATTCAAGGTCCAGATCTGGGCAGATGTTCCCGACGCACTCAATCCCTTCAATCCGACCATCACACCTCGACGGTTAGATCAGGCAAACGAGCCATTCTTTATCTGGGACGACCCCACTGCCTACACACTAAGCCATCGCGCAAGGACTGCGTCAGGCTCCGGAAAGCGGAATAAGTAATGGAGAGCAGCCTCCCCAACCTGTTGCTGACACCACCATTGGAAGCAACAGAAAGCCTACGCGCCTACATGTATAAGGCGGCGTTAGCGAATGCATATCCACGTCTGTACGTTGGCAATGCGATTGCACTCGCGCAGTGGTTTGTGAGTCTCGTTGAAAACCGAGACTATGAGCTAAGCCAGAAGCTCCGTGGTCGATTGACCCCGGAGCCGACGACCAGTGGCAAAGCGTCTCTCTTCTACCTCGGAGAGGACCAGCTACCTTTGTCTGAGATGCGCACAAGTAGCCGCAACGTGTGCCCACACTGTCTATCCGAGGAGCCTTGGTCTCGAGGTGAATGGGAACTGAAGTCATACATCGCGTGTGAAAAGCACGGCGTGCGTCTTTTGGAGAAATGCGATCAGTGCAAACGCAAGCTTTCTTGGGATCGAACAGAGCTCTTGCACTGCTTCTGCGGCCGATCGCTCGCCGACATAGCAACGCAAGGCGCGCTGAGTTGGGAAACGAGGTGGTCCGTGCAGGTCGGGATTTCGTTCCGTGAATCTATCAACAGGATCCATCGCGCGGCATCGGATGGATTTATTGATCCCCCAATTCGCCTATTCAAGCTTTTGGAAATGGCCGATGTGATCCGGGCGGGTTATTACTACGCAAGCAACTATGAGGACGGAGCGATACCCGATTTCTACAGGAGCACGGACCATGCCGAGCTCAGCAATCTTCGTGCTATGACCTGACCGACCAGCGTGCGAGAAGGCAACTTATGATCAGCCTACTGTTGCGACCACTCCCGCTAGAGGCCGAGGGCCCGAGCAGCTATAGGATGAGGCTGGGTGATTCGAACATGTTGCCGTTCAGTGCGATTGAGAATGAGGACATGTTCGGAGTCGAGTTTGACCCAACCGCCACGCAGCTCTGTCTGCGTTGGCTTTGTCTGCAAGCAGACAAAGCTGTGTGGCTCCATCGCAGAGCCCGCTGGTGTCCGCGATGCCTCGGCGATCACGGCTTTGGGCGTGTAGGCTGGGAGCTGCTTTTTGCAGATGCGTGCACCACCTGCGGAAGTTGGCTCGTGGACGTTTGCCACCAATGCGGCATCCCAGGTACGTGGCATCGGCCATCCATGACACGTTGCCGATGCAACGCCAATCTCTGTAACGCTCCATCGAGTGCCGCGCCCCAAGCAGTTGTTCGTTTGAGTCAATCCATGGAACAGCTGGTACTAGGCCTTCCGGAAACGGAAATGCCGGAGCTCAAGCGGCTGTCCCCACAGCAATGCAGCCGGTTGGTCCGATTGCTTGGCGTTTACGGCTCTCCCCAACATGCGCGGGCACCGCAGAAGATAGCTACAGCAGAAGCTCTCGATGTCTCCTGGACGGTAAGCACTGTCGCGGCCGAGATGCTGGCGACCTGGCCAGCAGGGCTTCACCACATGCTGGAGCGCCAGAGCAAATTGGCCGCAGGTCACGTGAACTCGGGGCGATTGCCAGGCGTTTTTGGTGGGTTCTACCGCGCACTTTACGGGACCTTCAAAGATCCGGAGTTCAACTGGGTGCGCGCGGCATTCGAGGACTACATCGCTAGTCATTGGTCGGGCGCAATGGGCCGAAGAAACCTTCGGATGCCTGACTCACTGTGGTCAAGGTTGAACTGGGTGCCGATCTCAGCGGCCGCTACTCAGACTGGTCTATCCAAGCGGCAGATTTCGGGCCTGATAGATCAGAACGAGCTTCATTCTGCGCGGCGAACCACGCCGTCAGGACGCGAGTTTGTGATGATTCGTCAGGCAGATATCCACACCTTGATCAGTGCCAGTACCGACGATGTCTGCTTGGCGGAAGCATCCTCGGTTTTAGGAGTAAAGCGGCAACGGTTGAGCAGGCTATTGCCGTTTCTCTGTGCTGGTGCCAAGAAGTCAACCTTGCATGGCACTCCTTGGCTCATTCCAAGGGATTGGGTTCACAAGTGGACAGAAATGCTCGGTGAATTGGCCGCGCACGACACAGTTCCTACCTGGACAATTTCTTTGGATCAACTGCTGCGCTACGGCCCCCTGGATGAGCAGCGACTCTGCGTTTTGCTAACGGACGTCGAAGTCCGGGATTTCCAGCCTGTCGGCCGACACACCAACTCTGTTGGGTTGGCAGGGCTTTTGTTCCATCGCGATCACCTCATCGAAAGGTATGGAGGCCAGCGGAGCAACATCTTGCCTATCCCCGATGTCGCTGTCCGACTGGGTGTGAAGCAGGAGGTGGCATATGCACTGGTGAACCTCGGCCTCCTAGAGGTCGAGATATATACCTGCGGTCGTCGGCAGGCCCAAGGCGTAAGCACAAGGTCGCTTGAAAAATTTCACACTGACCACGTGTTGGTCGCCAATGTGGCCAAGTCATTGGGCCGTTCCTCTCGTGCGTTGATCAAGGCACTTACCGATGACGCCATCGAACCGATTGCAGGACCTGCGCTGGGGAACTGTAGACAGACCGTCTACTTGCGGAAAGACCTGGAGACGGTCCCATGGATTGCTACAGGGAGCGGGGCAAAACCTAACCCTTGGTAGTGACGTAGCCAATCCACCAATGCGACGAACTGCATTGACAAACGAAATAGGACAACTCACGCCCATCACTTTTTGGACTTCGATGGAATGCTTCACACTGAGCACTGCTATTAACCTGCACCCTTTTGTCAATTGCACTCCGCAGAATGCGTACTGCGATTTCTGCAGCTCCAACGCTAGGCAGAGGACACCTTTGAATCGCCCGCTGCCGCCTCAGCCTGGTTGCGCCGTGGGTTCGCAATGCTGGAAGGTGAGACTCCATTGGAGTGGCGCAGTCCTGGTACGGTGCGAAGCGGGTCAAGGAGCTTCTGGTTGCTCTCAAACACGGCGGCGTGGTGTGACCCTGCCGCAGGATGGTCAAGCCGAAGCGACTTCTGCGGAGCGGCGGGGCCGACAAACTACTGGCTTTGTAGGCGGCGAACAAAGCGTAGGAAAGCTCCGAGGAATTGTTTTCAATACTGGAACAGTTAGTTTGCGACTGAGTGGTTTTTCCCTGAACACTATCGGCGTACAGTTCATCCCATCGATGAGCCGAACCCGCAAGGCGACTCACCGAACCCGGTTCAGGAATGGTTTTTGACCCGGCTTTTTTGAGACGCTTTTTTAACTTTCAAGGATTTTCATCATGAACAAGACCGCTCGTTTCCTCTCCATCGCCGCTGTTGCTGCTTTCGCCTCGTTTGGCGCCCATGCAGACGAAGCCGATGGCTCGCAATTTGCCCTGAAGTTCGACACGAACCGCACCCGCGCTGAAGTGCAAGCCGAAGCCGTAGTGGAAGCCAAGACCCACAGCATGGAACCCGCAGGCTCGCGTGTGGTGACCTACAAGTCCAACGCTGACCGCGCTGCTGTGCGTGCCCAGGCTGCCGAAGCCGTGCGTACCGGCCAGATCCCCCACGGCGAATTCAGCGCCATGTAATTGGCAGACCAACTGCTTGAGTTGGATTGAAGCAGTTGCGGGACTTCCCATGGTGGTGGCACTTTGCATTTGCGGGTGCTGCTGCCATGGGGAGTGTTAACTGAACCGCAGGGGCGGGCAGGCAGATCGGGCTCCCTTTGGGAGCCCTTTTTGTTTTCGAGCTGCCCACCTGCAAGCAGCTGTAAAACCCTGCGGGATCTGAGCATTCGGGCCAGAAGTGAGAGGTGAACGGTGCTCCAATCGGGCTCCGTCAAATTCGACTCGAATGCCTCTTCTGTGAATCGTTTCCTCTCATGGCCAGGCAGTGTGCGCCTGCCGGCTGTGCTGGCCCTGACTCTTGCCGGCGCTGCTCTCCCGAATCTTTCCTGGGCGCGGTTTCCGCAGTTCGACAGTGCGGCGCTGCTCACGCCCGAGCCCACGTCCTTTGCACAGTGCCCGCAGTTCTTTGCGAACGGCACACCACCCGCCATCACGCCCCGGCCGCAGCTGCGCGAGCTTTGCTATGAAGCGTTTGCGGTACTGCACTCCGGGACGACCAAGACACCGGTGTTTGTGGCCCAGCGCCTGAACCGCAGGCTCATCGAGGATGCCGACGAGAAGCGGGCCAAGCGCTTCTTTGCAGATGCACGACTCCCAAGTGGCGAGCGTGCCGAACTGGAGGACTACAAGAACTCAGGTTACTCCCGAGGGCATATGGCGCCTGCGGGAGATATGGCCACGCCCACTTCCATGGCCCAGAGCTTCAGTCTGGCAAACATGGTTCCGCAGAATGCCCAGCACAACGGAGGTGCCTGGAACAAGATCGAGCAGGACACGCGGCACTATGTGAAGCGGGCCAAGGGGGATGTGTTTGTGATCACCGGGCCAGTGTTCACCGATGCGGGGCCACGCATTGGAGCCAACGGGGTGAAGGCGCCGACCTACCTGTACAAGCTCGTGTACGACGCCACGACCAACAAGGCTTGGGCGCACTGGCAGGAGAACCGCGAGGGGGAGACGGTGGGTCGGCCGATCAGCTACCAGGAACTGGTGAAGCGCACGGGCGTGGAGTTTTTGCCAAAAACTGCACTGCAACATTGAGTCGCAGCAAGGACCGTGTCAGCGGCAGGGTTATAAATCGATCCTTTCCAACCTCTACTCGTGAGCATCCATGAACCGCGCAGAACTCGTTGAAATCCTGGCTTCCAAGAATGACCTGTCCAAGACCGCTGCCAATGCAGTGCTGGAAACGCTGATCGATACCATCCAGACCGCCGTCAAGAAGGGCGATGCCGTGCAGCTGGTGGGATTCGGCACCTTCAAGTCCGCCAAGCGTGCGGCACGCACGGGCAAGAACCCATCGACCGGTGCTGCGCTGAAGATTCCAGCGAGCACGGTGCCAAAGTTTGTGGCGGGTGCGAAGTTCAAGGCTGTGGTGGATCCCAAGGCGGCCAAGCGCAAGGCTGACAAGGCTGGGAAGTAAGTACCGCTCGTTCGATCTCCACCGGAACAAACCGCCATGGGCTTAGGCCTCTGGCGGTTTTTGTTTTTTGAGGGGGCGCAGAAGGATTGCGACACCGGCTGTGCACCAGCCCATAAGTGCGCTTTAAGTGGTCAAAGTTACCATCGGGCATATGAATACATTTTCTAATGCCTTTCGCGCTGAAGTCGTTCGCATGGCGCGCAAGGAGCTCAAACCTGAACTTCAGGGTATGCGCAAGGCCATCACCGGCCATCGCTCCGAGATTGCCGCTTTGAAGCGTGAGGTCAAGGCGCTGACCTCCCAGCTCAAGGCCACTCAACGGCAGGTCAAAGCAACGGATGCACCCAAAGCCAAGGCCGCAACAGAAGACGCCACTCCCAAGAAGTCAAAGCAGATCCAGTTCGATGCAAAGGTGTTGATCGAGAAACGCGCGGCACTTGGCATCACACAGAAGCAGATGGCCCAACTGTTGGGTGCTTCCTCGCTGTCCGTCTACAAGTGGGAGACGGGCCATGTTCATCCCCGGGCCGCGCAACTGGAGCGCATTGCCGAAGTGCTCAAACTGGGCAAGCGCAAGGCGCTGGCACTGCTCCATCCGCAGTGACGATGAATGGTGGGACGGTTTCCCCCACCATTCGCTCAGTGGCGACGGTACTGCTCTCCCGGTGACGAGTCATTGCGCTCGTCCGCCAGTTCGAACAGGCACTGCATATAGGGCTGGACTTCGCTCCAACGGGCGCGGTCTTCATAGAAGCGCGACAGATTGCGCGTGGCCTCCACGGCATCGGGCCACCTGTCTGCAGCGCTCACGCGCGTCATGGCTTCCCGGCTATCTTGTTCGTCGTGCAGGCTTCCGTCCTGCGCGCCATAGGTATGGAATTCAACGATCCGCCTGGGCTGGGCCAGGCCAGTGTCCTGGCACATGCCACCTGGAGGTGAGTTCTCCCGCGAGGCATGGGCTCCGGCAAACGAGTCCTGGACTGTGTGGAGCACAGATCCGAACGCCACATGGTGCAAGTACGGGAGCAGCTTGTCCTGACGCCCCAGGATGTAGAGGTCCGAGACCCGCCACTGTGTGCATCCGAAGTGCTCCTTCAGTGTCGCGTTTTCGATGTCTCGAAGAAAGGTGTCGGACTTGATTTCGCGCGAGGACACTTTCCAAGCGAACTCCAGCCAGTCCAGCACTTTGGCGCGCGTCGCGCCAGGGTGTACCCCCTCCTCACTGGCCATGGCGTGCAGGAACTGCAAGTCGCCGAAGTGCGAGCGGGTCATCACGTTGCCGTGAAGACTGCCCTTGGTCTTGCTGCACCCAACGATCGGTTGGGTCTGTGCCTTCTTCTCTGCATCCTTGAAGAGGCAGTACCAACAAAGCGGCTGCGTGGAGAACCGTATGGTCTGGGACACGAGGCAGGACTTGCCCAGGTAGGTGCAGTTGCCCTCGTCGGGTGAAAGCTTGAACGGGGGTAGATCGTTCCAACGCACACCGTAGATGACGTAGGGCGTGGCAAAGGGAAGATCCCGAAAGCTGCAGCTCACATCTTGAGCCAGGGTACCCGGTTCTATCGGACAACCCATGCCGATCTGGGTGATCTCTTCGTGGACGCGGCCTTTGATCAGAACGCCGAGTCTTCCAGCCACTGTCGCCAGCGAGTTTTCTGTTTCGTTGGTCATCTTGGATTCGAAGGCTGAGCCCATAGGGGCGATCTGGAAGGCCATGGCTGCGCTGGAAAGAGCCAGAGCGCTCGTGACCATTGCGACTTGACGCGCAACAGAGCGCACTGAAAGCGATGACTCGTGACGATGAACGGCTGGCTTGTCGATGGCGGTATGCATATCCCCTCCTACGACCGCACTCTAGATGGAGGACAGTTTTAGGCAACTAAAAATGTGCATGGCGACTTTGTGATGGTAAGGAGCGTCTTAGAGGCTCTTAATGCTTCAGGCTGATCTCATTCATTCACGGCCTAGTGTTTGAACGGCGGCAACCGCCAATTCTGGTCGTTACACGCCGCTTGTCCTGAATTGCCGATTCACCCTCGGAACCGGCAACTCGACTGCGTGGCTTGCTGTGTACCGCCCTGAGCAACCATCTGTGGCGTAACAACAGGCTCACGTCGCATCTTTCCGGACGCACGTTTCGGTGACGACTTAGCCCAGGAGCTGCCATCTGTTCGTCTCGGGCGCACTCCACATCAACTTCGATCAACTAGTATTTAGACGATGGGCAATAGCCGCACAGGAGCGTCGGTCATACGGACCAACCCGGAGAACAATAATGCGAACTTGATATGCAGCTTCCATTATCTCGAATGAAGTCTAACTAGTGGCAAAAAAATCTAAGAAAACCGGCTCTGGACCGAAAGTGAAAGCTAAGAGGCAGGCAGTCATCTATCTTTACCGGGTGCTAGGGTTGCAATCGCTTTCCGTTCAAATGTCCCCGCAAACGCTGGGCCCGATGAAGGTACAGAGGACCGAATGCACGATCTCCATTCGCAGTGAATCAGACGATCCGGCGGTACAGCGTCAGTCGGGTGGGTCACTTCTGGCTATACAGTTCTCATCGACAGAAGAGGACATGCTAGTGGCCGCCCAGCTAGGCATGTCGCTTCTTGAGGACTTCCTATCTGCGCTGGCACTGGTTACAGGCTCAACTTTCCGGGCCACGGAGCCGTTGCAGGTTGCTCGCATCACTGAAGCAGCCGACGAATGCGATTTCTACATTTTTAGGCGGCTTCCGATATCCCATTGGGGCGAACCTATCACCGAGGAGAAAGTTGATTTCGTTAAGCGCATCCTCGCGCATTGGGATGGTCTCGAAGATGGGCATCGGCTCAGGCGAGCTGCGCTTCAGTACCGTGAGGCGATTGGTAACCTGGATGACGCGGCAGCCTTTCAAGAGGCCTACATTGGGCTTGAGACGCTGGAACCCCCCCTCGCCAAAGCGGTGGGGCTGACCCCCGGAACAGAAGAAGTGGCCGGAAAGTGCGAGGCGTGCGGTCACAGCTATGTCAGGAAGAAGACCTCACTAGTAGGCGTGAGGGCGTTTGTGCTGAATTCGCTGGAAGCTACTACTGCTGAGAAGAGCCGCGTTGCGGACTGGAAACTAATAAACAAGCTACGCAATGACTTGATGCACGGCCTCATAGATCCAGAAAATCTCAAGGATCGGCCCAATGCGGCGTTGACTGCAGCTATGGCCCACCTCCACAACGCACTTTGCACGCATTCCCACGCCGATTCTTTGGTCGCGGATGTTTACCGCTTAGCGAGGGACGGTCAAACTTACTTGCTCTGCGGAACGTACAAAGATCCAAAATGGCCTGAGTTGCACGAATGGCATACGTTGTTGGAGCTTGAGGACTTTGTTTGGGTGCCGCACGCTCAATTTGGTTGGGTGCCAGAACTGAAGTTTCGAAACAACGGCCTGAAAGATGTTGAGGGCTTCGTCGCGAAATTAACCACGCCTTTCTCTACCGCTACAACTGAATCCCTTGATTTCCCAAGGACTGAGCGCGATGCGTAGCGAGTGGGCCATCGTCCGCGATACCCTAGGCGTTAGTAATTTCACAACTAGTTCCAGATCAAGCTGCAACAGCACTCATCGTTCAGCCTGAGGCTGCGTGAAGCCAGAGTGTTGGAGCAAGAGGGCTGATACCCGTCGTTCGCTAAGCCCTGTTCCTTGCAGACAGCGCGAATTCGCGGTCGAGCCAAGATGCTGGCGTTCGAAACGCATAGTAGGTCTGAAATTTTGTCTGGGAAGTGCCCGAGATGCCTCCGCCGAGCTGAAGCAGCCACTCGATAATGGCTGTATGCAGCACATCCAAAGAATTGATGGGGAACTCACGAAACTCTTTCGTGATTTTGAGCAAATAGCGCAGGGCCTTGAGTTTCAGCCGCTGGGAGACCTCCTTCAAGTTGACCTGAAGTCCATCCAGTTTTCCGGACTGTATTTCCTGGAGGTCTGGTCTAGGCCCTATGGCGCCGCAATGCTGGGCGACTGGCTCGCTTGCTTCACGTCAAAGTGGAATCAGGAGGAATTCAAGCAGTCATTCGTGCCCTCATGTCAGAAGGGGCGTATGGCGAAGCACACGGCCGTTCAAGAGTGGATGCCGCTGTACTTGGGAAAATCCGAAAATATTGGAAAGCGCGTTTCTGAACACCTCTATCTGACAGCGGATAAGCGCACATTCGCCCTAAAACTGAAAGCACGCAATCTTCTTGAGGGCAACCGATATCGCCTGTCCGTGCTGCGCCTGGAGGTGGTGAACTATCCCGTGCTCGCGCCCAAGATCGAAGCGGCGATGCGCAAAAAGCACTTGCCGCTAGTCGGTCGGCAGTAGGGATCAGTAGACTAGCCAAAGGTTGTTTACGCTAGAAAATACACGCTCCCTCTCGGCCCCTGGCGTCCTTCGCCGCGTGGTGCATTCGGCAAATTTCAGACTGCAATGTATTGATAGGAGTAATTAGTGTCCAGAATACATAGCCTAGTTCATCGCCCTGATCTTTCGGTCTAAATTTTCTTAAGCTTCGCACATGCCCACCTGCGCTTACTGCAAACAAGAAGGTACGCTGACGCGCGAGCACGTCATCCCATCCTTTCTCTATGCACTTCAAAAATCATCGGGAGAGAAGTTTGTCGGCTGGAATGAAGTTGTGGGAAAGATGGTCGGCGGAGAGGCAAAGGTCAAAGACGTCTGCGCTGCATGCAACAACGGCGTTCTGAGTGAACTCGACGCCTACGGGAAGCAGGTACTTGATGAAGCAGGACTTCTGGTTCACAACTACCTCGGACGTTCGCTTGCTCTCAAATACGAGTACGCACCACTGCTTCGCTGGTCGCTAAAGGTGTCATTCAACTCTTCACGAACTGACGGCGCTCATAGCTACCTGTTCGAAAACTTCATTTCCTTCATCCTTGGCACTGCGGAATCGCCGTCAAGGAACCGCGTTACTTTGCTGGCTTATCTGGCCAGTCCCATCGCGTTAGATGAGATGCCCGCTGTCAATCAGCCGTTCGGAAAGGCGGCTCATGGGGCAAAGACTTTAAACCCATTTCTCATCCGAATCTGCTACGGATCTCTGCCTGGAGACGATTCGTTCATTCTCCGAATCAACATACTGGGGCCACTGGTTCTGCTAATGCCGATATTTAAACCAGATGTTCTACCAGGCCACGCCGCCGCATCAATCCGCCGGATCCAGAAAATGCATCCAGGGGCTGTGGAGCTAACAGGAAAGAAGCGCTTTGTAGAGTTGCATGCGGGCCGGAGCACTTGGCTTGACATGTACTCTGATCAAGTCAGACGTGTACGAGCAATCACAGGAGAGGCCTAGCCCTGTGGTCAAGCAGTTCTGCACACAGCGAACCCGAGACTAAATTCGGCAACCATCCCCCGGCAAGGCTGGGGGCATTTGGGATGTGAGCCACTCGAAGCGGCTGCAAGGGGTCGCTTACGCGGCCCCTCATTCTTGGGACCACCTATTTGTGGCTACTCATCTCCATAGACCGCGTTGGCCCAACCTTGCATCTTCCTTCTCTTGGTTACGGATGTACTCCCGTATTACCGCTTCGTTACGTCCCTCCGTCGACACGAAGTACCCTCGCGCCCAAAAGTGCTGCCCCACGAAGTTGCGCTTACGCTCCCCAAACACCCGCGCCAGGTGGATTGCGCTCTTGCCTTTGATGAAACCGACCACCTGCGATACCGAGTACTTCGGCGGGATCGACAGCATCATGTGCACGTGATCGGGCATCAAATGCCCCTCTTCAACTCTGCACTCCTTTTACGCTGCCAGCTCTCTGAACACCTCGCCCAGATATTCGCGTAGCTGCTGGTACAGCGTTTGCCTTCGACGCTTGGGGATGAGGACCACGTGATATTTGCAATCCCAGGCCGTGTGACTCAGACTTTTAAACTTATCCACCGTTTTTCTTCCTTTCATTTGCTTGGCGGCTCACGATTGCAAGTCTCTACGGTGGACAACCTCCTGAAAAGTCAAACTTCTGCTGCCTCCCCGGCAGAGCCGGGAGCCTCCTTTTTGCAGCTAGAGATTTCATTGTGGAATGGCGTCCACTCACCATCTCAGATGAAACTCCTAAGGCTTCACGACGACAGATCGCCGCGTAAATACGGTTTCAGGGCGTTCAGCAAGGTAGGCAACCGGCTGACCGGTATTGTCAAATCGCCGTGAAAGCAGATTCGATGGATGCAACAGGAGTAGCCGTGTCCCTATCTTCACCGTGACCGCAGGGGCGCTTGATTGCTAAACCCCAAAAAATAGGCTGCGGAGCGAGGTGCTAGAAGTAAGGGATGCTCTGAAGATCTGCGAGATTGATGGGTCGTAGGGGGTCAATAGCCCTCAGCACCCGCCACTTCAATTACACGGGCCAGATGCCCCTGCTCTATCGCCTGACGCGGTGTCCGGCCGCCCAAAGCGCCCGATGGTGTCTCCAAGAAGGCGAGCAGTGCCCAGCCCTCAGTCGTTCGCAAGGCTTTTGAAAGCTTGGGCACTGCATCCCATAGGGCAGATTCAAACTGCCAACTGGGCAACTTGAATCCACCCCGGGGTTGGGTCAATCCGATAGCCCGCCCTTTGGCGATCCACGCATTGATCGTCACTGGGGTGGTACCGACCAGATCCGCTGCCATGTCTGTGCTGAGCATGTCATTGGCTTCCAAGCGAGCCGTCCGGGCGGCCAGGCTGCCAGCCAGAAAGGCCTTTGTCTGAGCAGCAGACGCGTAGAGCGACGGATGTTCAACTGCGCTTGGGCCGTTGTTTGTGCGGAGGCGAGTCGTTGAGGTTGATGTTGTCGAGGCTGTTTTCATGGGGACTTCATCACTGGCGCCCTATGGCGCGTTGCGACCGCTAACCTTGCTACTGAAATACGAAGTGCGGGGCAAGTTCAATGCAGCAGCCTGCTTGAGCTTGGCCACCGGACGTGAGAGCAAGGCGAAGACCTCGGCGCTGTGGCGAACTGGCGCTTCGAGAACCAACGGGCCGATATCCAAATCCGTGAAGCCGGTACTGGCTGTCCGACGGCTGAGCACATTGGCCAAGATAGGGAGTGCGTGGCGGCGCTTCACGATGCCAGCGACAGATTGCAAGACCGCGAGGATGTCGGAGTGGCGTCGAATCATCGGTTGGCTGTTTTCAGAAACTACGGGGTTAGGCGGACAACCCCGCATGGCAGCCGCGCAGTTTTTCCCTCAGCTCGTGTTGAACTACAGGGTTGGACAAGCCGGTAGTTCCTTCGCACGCGACCAAATTTTCCCGACAGGAGTCAGGCCACCCCTCCAAATCGTCATCAAGTGCCAGCCACTGCCGGGGCTTTCGGCGACGAGCGTCATCTTGAACTTGCACACCCCGGGGCGTGGTGCGAAACATAGACAGATTCCAGGGATCCACGCCATGGACACGCTTGTGGTACGTCCCACCAATGAACCGGGCACGCAGAGAGACCGGAAGCCGTTTGAGGGTTGCGCTGTATCCGGGACGGATGCACCAGGTGCTACTCAGCACCAGAGCGACTGCCGGGTACGGTTCAAGCACCGATTCCAAGATAGAAATCCATTCAAAAAGAGAGTGTCCTGCAGCCTCATATGGGCTCATGTAGATACCCCTGCTTGGATGCCAGAGCACTTTTTCATGGTGGACAACACCATCGAGGTCTAGGTACAGAACGACGTCCGCGCTGTGGGGAGAAGACGCAGGGAGATACGGGGAGTTCTGGCTAAAGGGCATAGCCGTAGGCATTCTGCATGGTGTCAATTGGTCAGCGGGGATAGCGACAGGTCCAGACCTTATTCACGACCAGCCCTCTCCCTGCCTATGCTTACGAATACGCACCAGATTGGGCTCGCAAGAGCAAGCTCTTCACGACTTGCAGGCCGTCTGGCTCATTGAGCACATCGATAGGTCTTCGACTTCCCAAGGCTGGGACCATGCTAGTAAGCCATTGGTCTAGCCACACCCTTGCATCAAAACCGGTTTGGTCTCCTGAGTCAGCAAGCATGCCCTGTACGAGCACGGTGAGAGTGGCGATGTCGTCTTCAAGGGCCATGGCTTGCTCCGTGGAAATGGCTGGGGATCGGTGTGCAACCTTGATGGTGCAATCCTTGGGATTGAGCGTCATATTTTGGTCTATGGAATGCAATTTTTCGCTGGATGCACTTTACGTTTCCCTGTAGTTTTCGGTTCCAAAAGCAACTGGAGGGACTCATGCAACGAAGCGTCTACATTTCGCTCGTGACCGCAACGGTCGCGATCAGTGGGTGCGGCACCATGCCGATTGACGACCCAAATCAGTCTGAACCTCCACTGAGGCTTGCGACGATGACGCAATCCAGGCTGGACGCTGAATTTGCCCTGGAAAACAGGTACGTCGCCAGAAAAGCTGATGGCACTCAGGCTCCACGAATCGGCTTGGCCCTCTCAGGCGGGGGAACCAAGGCGGGGATGTTTGCACACGGTGTGCTGCATGGACTTCAACAAAGTGGTGTGCTTAAGCATGTACATGCGATATCAACCACCTCCGGTGGCGGCTACGCAGCATATTGGTATTTCTCAAAAAAAATGGAGGCGGCTCGCGCTGAAGGCAGAGAGCGATTTGATTTTGATTCTATTTTTTCTGACTGCGTGCCGCTGTGGCTCGTTCGGGAACAAGATGTTCAAGATGAAAAATACGCGCATCTGCGCAACGCACGCAGCAGTGCGCTCGCCTCAGCTCGTCGAGAAGCCCAAGAGTTAGGTCGGCAGCAACCTGAACCGGTATGCTTCAACTCACGCCACGCAACTGCTGGATCGGTCAATGGTGAATACGACCCTTTCCGCTGGCAAGCCCACATAGTCCGTTGGCCTGATGTTTTTAATCCCGAGATTACTCGTCCAACGGGAAATCCTCAAACATCGCCCAAAAGTAAGCTAGTCGGCTATGGATTTCATTCTGTACTAGAGATTGGAACCGGTCTTTTTGGCATAGAGCCCTCCGTGGTGACAGCCTATGAGATGGGGCTGGAGCGCACCTGGGGTTTGAACCCTAAGCGTCGTGACATAGCTCTCATAGCCAGCGCCCCATCCGAATCGCTTACGGAAGTGTCATTGTGGTCATATACCAATGCCGTGGGGTCCAACGGTAGTCTCAGAGTAGATCCAGAGAAAAATCAGTGGAAGGATCTACGAGCCCTCTACGACAAAGATCCCACTTTGCCGGTTTGGATTCTTAACACTACACAAGGCACCAAAACCAGGATTCCGAACGCCCACAATCTTTTTGAGATTACGCCCTTCAGCTATGGATCTTCGCGACTTGGCTACATTCAAAATCCCCCGCCCCTGAAGACCATCACTCAAGGCGTACGGGCCTCAGCTGGCTTTATGGATCCGCAGAATCTATCGCCCAGCGTGGGCACTGCAATGTATGAAATGGCAGGCCTCTTCGTTAGAGGTGTGCAATGGGGTGTGGATATCCCCGTGACGAGGCCAACGGATGGCATTCGCGGTACTGTGCGACTCAGTGATGGGGGGCCAACCGAGAATACTGGTGCACTTAGCCTCATTCGGCGCGGCATTTCTGACCTGATCATCGCTGACGGCGCGCAAGACGCTGAAGGGCGGATGGAAGACCTCTGTAACTTGGAACACCTGCTTTTGCTCGAAAAGTTGTCGATGACCTTCGCCGCTCTTGAGAATTTCAATTTGCTGTGCGAGCGCTTGAGAAAGAATGAAGCAAAACAATTGGCATACAACGTTTCCGCATGGACCTCACCTGTCATTGAAGGAGAGATCACTTGGCCACCAACGGCCGCTGAACCAAACCGAAGAATTAAAGTTTATGTAATCAAGCCTGCGTGGGACGAACTGAAGATTCAGGCACTGGTCAACCGGAAGACTTCTTTCGAAGATGAGTGTGGCACTAAGCCAAACCAAGTCAACTGCTGGCTACCTATTTACTTCTTCCACGATAGAGGTTCCACCATCGATAGCCACAAATATCCTTCAGGCGAGAATTACTCTGGAGATATTCAGACTCCACTGACAGGAGCTCAACGAGACTACATGCAGTTTCCCCAGCACGGAACAGTGACCGCAACCATTGACTCGAGCACTTATCGCTTTTGGGCATATCGCGAGCTCGGACGCAACCTTGCTGTCAACCTTCGCTACGATGAAATGTCCGGCCGTACTAGGAATGAAGGAATCCAATGCCTTCAGCACAGTGCATTGGCAAGAAAACATGGGCTGAGGCCAATCCACAGGCCCATAACAAGTAGCGGTCATGCGGGCCCACCCACTGAATGCATCCCGATTCCAACGAAATCGCAGTGACGAAGCTAACCAGAGCACCCTAATTCCTAGCCAGCGGTGGACACATTCCTAAGGAAGCTGTCATGACGATATCGCTATCTGATGCCCTGTCGCACTACCGTGCGGTGACAGACACTTCGCACCGATACTGGGGCTACTTTCAAGCGATTGCTGCAAGCACAGCTGCTTTCGCTTGGGGCGCCGGTTCAATGAAGCATTGGTTCGAGTACGCGATGCTCACACTCGGCTTTGTGATTTTTGCAGTGCTGAACATGCGACTTATCTTGGGCGCACAAGAAGACGCACTTAAGATTGCCGAAGGGCTAAAGTCCTTTGTGCAACGTGCAGATTCCGGTGTTCCATTGGATTTCCAGCCGATCTTTCAAAGGCTAGATCCCGATTCGAAATATAAAGTCGGCTCGTGGCACGCTCTCATTTCAGCAGCAACGATTGCGGTCGTGTGGGTGCGCTATGTGCATCCATCCTTGGTTTGATGGTGCAATACACGATAAAGCTTCCGCTTTAAGAACTTCAATAGGCATAGCGACTGCAACTTGACTAGCCCGTCTTCACCTCTACAAGCCTCTCTTTGCGACGATCCTGTACTGGCGCTCGCAGATCGATCCGACGAGTTCGAGGACGCCATATTGGACTGCTTTCCTTCGACAGGTGTGGTCCTGGCCATTGAGTCCGAACAAAACCAATTGGCCTTGAGCGCATGCCACCTGTGCATCGAGCATTCCAGGGTAGTAAGAACTGCATTTGCCATTGACGCCCCAAGCTCTGCATGCGGAGTTCTTCGCCTTCAATATGAGGCTCTGCTGCGGGCCTCATGGCTCCTCTTCGCGGCAACTCCAGCACAGATCGAAAAGCTAGGTAGAGAACTGACGCCGGAAGCCGAGCTTGCAGCCAAAAATCTCCCAAGTGCTACTGAGATGCTCTCAAAGGTGTTGGGAGCAGCACCCGCTGGGTTGACCGCGCATCTGGCGGAGTTCAACGAGTATTCACGGCACGCCTTGAACTCGTATGTCCACAGCGGGATTCACCCGCTTCGCCGTGTGCGTGAGGGATTTCCGGTGGAGATGGCAATGAATCTGATTCGAATCTCCAATGGGCTCATGCACATGGCTTACCGAATGCTTGCCATGCTCATGGGATCACAGCGCCGAATGGACAAGGTGACGCACTTGTACAAACAGTTCACTGATTGCTGTCCAATGGCCCCCTCGGGTCAAACGCCCGGAACCAAATAATTCGCAGGAGCTAAACATTCCCGGCTGTATTTGGATATGTCTCAGGGCATCCCAGCGACCCATATTCAATCAGTCATACAGTGTCCGCCCGCTCGTCGAGAACAGGCATCAACCGCATGCCCTAGAGCGTTGAGTTCAGAAATGGCCTTCACCCCCTGACTGCCAGTTTTACGTGGAAATTGACACTCAAAGCATCCACGCTGCAATTAAATCTCCCTTCCTGTTCAGAATGGAGATTCACCATGGAAAAGCGCTGGTGCAATGCGTGCGGCGAGTCGTTTGAACCCCGGCCTCAAACCCCTCACCAGTTGTACTGCGCAAAGCCAGAGTGTCAGCAGTCACGCAAACGCTTGTGGCAAAAGACAAAGCGCAAGACTGACGATGACTACCACGAGAACCAGGCTCAGGCCCAGTCTAGTTGGCGCAGGGATCATCCAGATTACTGGCGCCGCTACCGGGAATCACACCCCGAATACACCGCTGCCAATCGGCAACGTCAGAAGCAACGCAATGCTAGGCGCTCCGCTTCTTTGCACGCGTCCCCAATTGCAAACAGTGACGCGTCACCACAAGCCTTGCCCGTATTGGGCATCTTCAAACTCATTGCAATCGCCCCAGCTACGTTGGCAGGACAGCAGGAATGGATTGTCCAGATCAGCTTGGCGCCTTGAACCTGTTCGGAGACGTGTGATTGCAAAGAGAGGACTTTATCGCCAACAGATGATGACGCTGGTAGTGTGGTGTTGCCGTTGCTGACCCGGGAGATGTTTCCAGGTGGCCGATGACCTCGTGGCGCAGCACCACGAGTCTGTTGAGGAGCTGCACGATGGATAAAGGCGAGCTGCCATTGTCACAGAATGGGCAATCGAACTTCCGCGCGGCGGAGTACGTGCGGATGTCGACCGAGCACCAGCAATACTCCACACACAACCAAGTCGCTCGCATTCGGGAGTACGCCCAGCAACGCGGCATTGAGGTGGTGAAAACCTATGCCGACGAAGGCAAGAGCGGGCTTCGGATTGCCGGACGGCTCGCCTTACAACAGCTCATTGAGGACGTGGAATCGGGTGCGGCGGACTTCTCCATGGTGCTCGTCTACGACGTTAGCCGTTGGGGACGCTTCCAGGATGCGGATGAGAGCGCGTACTACGAATATCGGTGCAAGCGCGCGGGCATTCAGGTGGTCTACTGCGCGGAACAGTTTGAGAACGATGGCTCCCCCATCTCAACCATCGTCAAGGGCGTGAAGCGAACCATGGCTGGCGAGTACAGCCGGGAGTTGTCGACGAAAGTGTTTGCAGGCCAGTGTCGGCTGATCGAGTTAGGTTATCGGCAAGGAGGGCCTGCGGGCTTTGGATTGCGCCGACTACTGGTTGATCAGACGGGGGCGAGCAAGGCCGAATTGGCACGAGGTGAGCACAAAAGTTTGCAGACCGACCGAGTCGTTTTGGTGCCTGGCCCCCAGGAAGAGGTGCAGGTGGTCCAAAGCATCTACCGATGGTTTGTCAATGACGGCTTGTCTGAGACGGAGATCGCCTCGCGATTGAACTGCTCGGGCATCCGCACCGATCTGGGGCGCGAATGGAACAGAGCCACTGTTCACGAGGTCCTCATCAACGAAAAGTACATCGGCAGCAACGTCTACAACCGGGTGTCCTTCAAGCTGCGCAAGCTGAGAGTGGTCAATCCTTCAGACATGTGGATTCGCAAGGAGGACGCCTTCCCAGCCATCGTTGCCAAAGAGGACTTCTACACCGCGCAAGGCATCATCCGCGCGCGCTCGCGCCGCTATTCAGACGAAGAATTGATTGAGCGACTGCGCAACCTCTATCAGCACCGCCAGGCGCTGTCTGGGCTCATCATCAATTCAACCGAGGGCATGCCATCCTCTTCGGTCTACGCCCATCGCTTCGGCAGCTTGGTACGCGCTTACCAACTTGTTGGCTTCGTCCCGTCGCGCGATTTTCAGTACGTCGAAATCAATCGGCATCTGCGCCGGATGCACCCCGCCATCGTCGTGCAGACTGAGGA
Organism: Acidovorax sp. sic0104; assembly: GCF_019219095.1. Classification (GTDB taxonomy): domain Bacteria; phylum Pseudomonadota; class Gammaproteobacteria; order Burkholderiales; family Burkholderiaceae_C; genus Acidovorax. Next base: position 214,447 of record NZ_JAHUWH010000009.1, on the reverse strand, counting down.
GAAGATGGCGGCGCTGGGCGGTAGCGTAAGACGCGATCCGCTCACCGATCTCCTGTATGTCAACGAGGAGTTCAGCGTCTCCATCGTGCTGGCTCGTTGTCGGCGGCGCGAGTCAGGACAATTGTTCTGGAAGATGCGGTTTGACACGGGCCTTGCGCCCGATCTCACGGTAGCGGTACGTCTTGATCTCTCCAACCAATCTGCTCTGGACTACTACTTGTGGCCCAGGCTGGACTTCGGTAATCCCCGCATCAGTTTGGGAGAACGCAATCCGGTGGAACTGGAGAACTACCGCTTCGACAACCTGGACTACTTCTATGGAATGGCAGCACGAACCCGACTGCGGAGAGCGGCATGACCGAGCCGCTTTCTCTGCCCGAGCTGCGCATGATCCCGATGGACCGCATTGAGATCCTGAATCCCCGCGAACGTAACCAGCGCAAATTCAGCGCGATTGTGGAAAACATCGGAGCAGTTGGTCTGAAGAAGCCTGTCACCGTCACACCGCGTCCCGGTGAGGACGGTGCAGAGCGCTACGTACTGGTGTGCGGCGAAGGGCGATTCAAGGCATTCCAGCAACTGGGGGAGAAGCGCATTCCAGCGCTTGTGGTCATGGTCTCCGACGAGGACGCGTTTGTCATGAGCCTTGCGGAGAACGTCGCAAGGAGACGGCATCAGCCACTGGAGCTGCTGCGTGGCATCACGTTGCTGCGCGACAAAGGACATTCCGTACAAGACATCGCGCGCAAAACCAACCTGCACGAGTCCTATGTGCGGCACATTCTTGAGTTGGTCGACAAGGGGGAAGAGCGACTTTTGGTTGCCGTCGAACGCGGCAAGATGCCGATCACCGTGGCCATTCTCATCGTCGGTGCCGGCAATGACGACAAGGCAATACAGATGGCAATGCAAGAAGCCTACGAATCTGGCGAGCTCCGTGGCCCGCAGCTGATGTACGCCAAGAAGCTGGTGGAGCGGCGCCAGTTTCTAGGACGCTCCATCGCACGTTCGACGCCTCGGAAGCCTGTCGACATCACCTCGTCTAGCCTGGTGCGCGCCTACAAGACAGAGGTTGAGCGCCAGCGCATCATGATCCGCAAGTCGTCGCTCGTCCAGCAGCGACTCTTCTTTGTATACGGAGCACTGAGAAAGATGCTGGGCGACGAGAACCTGGTCAACATCCTTCGACTGGAGGGGCTGGACACCTTGCCCAAGTACCTCGCGGAACGCGTGTCCCGCAGTGGAGGCTCTGTATGACATCCACTACCCTTGGATTCCTGCCCAAACCGCTCATGATTGAGGTCGACCGAATCCTTCCGTCGGTCAAACTCGACCAAAAAATCACGGCAACGCACAAGTTCCGGCAGATCAAAGAATCCATCGCCGAGATCGGCCTCATTGAGCCCCTGGTGGTCACAGCGGTCGACCGCAAGACCTCACGGCATCTCATCCTGGACGGGCATTTGCGCTTAATGGCCATGAAAGAGCTGGAGCTCAGCGAGATTCCCTGCCTAGTCTCCACCGACGACGAGTCTTTCACGTACAACAATCAGCTGAATCGCCTTTCGACCATCCAGGAGCACATCATGATCCGCCGCGCGATGGATCGTGGCATTTCTGCAGCGAAGTTAGCCAAAGGTCTGTGTATTGATGTGAGCTTGCTGCAAAAGAAGCGCAGTCTGCTCGACGGGATTTGCGATGAGGTGGCCAGGATTCTGAAAGACCACCAATTCTCGACAGAAGTCACTGCAATGTTGCGACGTATGAAGCCCACTCGCCAGGTCGAGTGCGCCGAACTCATGGTGGCCGCCAACACGGTGACCGCAAGCTACGCCCGTGCAATGCTCGCAGCGACACCAGAAGAAATGCTGGTCGGCGGCAAGAAGACGGTTCGCAGCGCCGCGATGTCGCAAGAGCAAGTGGCTCGGATGGAAAACGAGATGACCAACCTGCTGGGGCAGTACAAGCTGGCCGAGCAATCGCACAGCGAGGACATGCTGAACTTGATGATCGCCCGAGGCTACATCGTCAAGCTCGTAGACAACGCGCGCGTGCTGCGGTACATGCAGACCCACTTCCCAGAGGTCTTGGAAGAATTCGCCAAGATAGTGGAGATGACGACCGTGGAAACGTGAGCGCGTTTCAGCTCCATATATGAGAGCCGCTGACATGGCTCTGGTAGCACCTGAGACCACGCCAGAAGGTACTCATGCACCGGCACCTAACTGCCGCCGAATCCCCGCAGTAACAACCGACCCTGGGAGTCGCTTTGAAGAGTTGTGCCTCGCGTTTCTCTGAGGCTCAAGAGCTTTCACGATCAGCGCATTTCACCGACCTGCCCCAAGAGATCGACTTGCAGGCAGCCCCTAGTCATGCGTTGGGGCAATCCACCACCCATCATCAACACCGTGGGGAATATCCCAAAGGGTAAACTTGGCAGGAAAGTGCGTCCAAGGGGGCGCGCTCCCTGGTGTCACCGGCGGTGTGTAGGATCTTTGCAGGTTTGTGGGAATGATTTCTAGAGCCGTTCTCATTGGAACTGCAAATGTGATTGGTTTGCAAGGCCCTGGGTTTGCAGGTTCAGTGAGAACCTACAGCCAGCCCGCTACGTCGTAGTGGTGCACTAATAAACAAAAACGCCCGGCCAACACCCGGGCGTTTTTTCATCAAGCTCGTCTTCTATCTATGCCTCAAGACCCCTCCACAACACCAGCCACAGCGCCTGCCACCACCCTGCAGCAACTGGCCCTGCGCCTGCAAGACTTCGCGCAGCAGCGCAACTGAGGCCAGTTCCATTTGCCCAAGAACCTGGCGTCTGCGTTGATCGAGGAAGCCGGCGAGCTGCTGGAGCACTTTCAGTGGCTGACCGAGGAGCAAAGCCGCAACCTGCCGGCTGATAAGAAACAGGCCGTTGCGTATGAGATGGCAGATGTGCTGCTGTACCTTGTGCAGATGACCGACCTGGGCCGCGCGTCGCTGCTGGCCCACCCGGCGGTGAGGCAGCAGGTAGAAGAGGGCTGCGGCGCGATGGGTCGGCCAACGGGTTCCTCTTTACCGATGTGCTGGGCGTCAAACAAGTGAAACGGCTGCTGCGCAAGCCCATCACCCAGATCACCCTGGGCGCCCGCCAAGTGGATGAGTTGGTGACCCTGCTCCCGCTGCGCATGCCGTTTGGCCGCACGCTGCGGGTGGCGGGGCATGAGTGGCAGTTGCTGCTAGAGCCTGCTGCGGCTGGCGCCGATGGCAGCAACGCGGTGGAGTGGCAGGGCGAGAGCGAGAACGCCTTGGTGCTGCGCCTGACCGATGCCACGGTGCAGCAACTGGCGCAGACGCTGCAGCCCCGCCAGGGCAGCTATGTGCTGCCGCTGTTGCCGCAGGTGGAGTGGGTGGTGCAGAAGACGACGATCAAGGACTCGACCGGCAAGGTCGTTGATGTAATCGGCTGAGGCTGATCAGCTGTCGCTCAACGCGGCGGCTTCGGACCGCGCCACACGGGTTTGCATTCAACCCTCTCACTCCTGCTTCGTCTGCTTCCAAATCCGATCCGCCCTTTCCCAAGCCGCCTTCGCTGCAGGCTCTGCCTCCAGCCAGCTCAGCCGGCTCGACTGGCGGTCCGTGTCCCAGCGCTGCTGCAGGTGGCCGCGGGCCTCGTTCCAGTCGCGGCCACGGCGATCAATCACGCTTTGGTAGCCTGAGCGGTAGGCAGGCGCGTAGTCGTCGTCGTAGGTGTAGGCATCGGAGTAATACGGCTCCCGCCCATACGCGTCGCGCCAGTAGGCGTCTTCCGCCGTGGGGTTGACGGCTTCGGCCGCGCCCTTGCCGGCCAGGCCGCCGACGACGGCGCCCACCACGGCACCCACGGCGGAGCCGATGGGGCCGCCCACGGAGCCGGCGGCTGCGCCGGTGACGGCACCGCCTGCGGCGCCGATACCGGTGCCGATGGGATGTGCGCCCGGTGCATGGGTGATGGGATCAAGGTTCAGGTCGCGGGGGGTGGTGTCTCGGGCCATGGTGTTGCTCCTGGTTGGGTGGTGGTGCGGCCGGGTTGCCTGCGTGCCTGGATGTGCATGTGGCGCGGGCAACTTCCGGCGGCGGTGGAACTATGCTGCGCGGACGCCGGCTGCTGTGGCGTAGGTCAAGCGCCCAATGCGGCGACAGCGGGGATGCGCGGGACGGCTGACTGCCGTGGGCCCCGGTGTTTTTCTGGGTGCGCTGGCCGCCCCGGTGCGCGCACAGGCACAATCGCAACCCCATGCGCTCCCCCATTGCCATCGTTGACGTCGACCGTCTGGACACCTGGACCCGCTATCGCGCGGGCCTGTGCGATACCTGTGCGGCCAATTGCTGCACGATGCCGCTGGAGGTGCAGCTGCCCGACCTGGTGCGGCTGGAGCTGGTGGACCCTTTCGAGGCCGAGCATGAAGAGCTTCGGCACATTGCCAAGCGGCTGCAGAAGGCGCGGCTGATCGACCACTTCAACCACAAGAACGCGGTGTTCACGATGGCGCGGCGGGCCAGCGGGGACTGCAATTTTCTGGACCCGAAGACGCGGCGGTGCACGGTGTACGACAAGCGGCCCGAGACGTGCAGGCTGCACCCGCAGAAGAAGAGCCCCAAGCCGGGTTACTGTGCCTATGGGGCGCGGGACTTGAAGCGCAAAGGTTGAGCACAAGGCCTGCCCAGGCAGGCCAGCGACTCCCACGGCAAGCCTGCTGGGCTACACCGTCTCGCGCTGCACAAAGCCTGACAAAACTTCCGGCGAGGCATGCAAGCTGGCCACCTCCACCGCATCCACCCGCGCATGCGGCGGGCCCTGGTGGGCCCAGTCGATGAGGGACTGCACGGCATCTGCAGGGCCGGTGGCCAGGGCTTCGACGCTGCCGTCGCGGCGGTTGCGCACCCAGCCTTGAAGGCCGCGCTGCTGGGCGGCCTGCACCAGGGACCAGCGGTAGCCCACACCCTGCACATGGCCACGGATGATGAGGTGCCGGGTGATGTGAGTGTCAATGTGACTGTCGGTGTGAGGGTGGTCGCCATGGGGTTGCATGGGCGCACTGTACGCCCGCCGTCCCAGTGGGCCAAACACCGGCCGTAGCGCCACTCGACCGCCGCAGCGCTGCGCGGTAAGCTGTGGCGCCACCCAGGGCTCTGCAGCGCGCTGTACAGGCCCTGAACGGCCCCACCGCATGACCACGACCCGCAAAGCCCTGCCTGCCATCGACACCGCCCGCTGCACGGGCTGCGGCTGGTGCGTGGCGGTGTGTGCACCGCATGTGCTGTCGCTGCAGGTGCAGGGCGATGCCGGCTGGGGGCCCAAGCGGTCTGCGCTGCACGATGCGGCGGGTTGTACCGGGTGTGCGCAGTGCGCCGTGCGCTGCCCGTTCGATGCGATCCGCATGGTGCGGACGCCGGGCTTGCACGGTGGCTTGCAGCTGAACCAGGCGGCGGGGGACGAAGCGGCCTTGTCCCACACCCGGGGCGACACGTCTGTGGTGTGATTCGGAGCCCGGGTTTTTGCCCGGCCGTTCACCCACCACCACCACTGCATGCATCCACCATGCACAAGGAGCCACGCCATGTCTGAAAAGAAAGCCAGCGTTCACTGGGAAGGTGCCGGCAAAGCCGGCCAGGGACAGATCAGCACCGAGACCGGCGCGCTGAACAAGTACCCCTATGGCTTTGCCAGCCGCTTCGGCGACGACCGCAAAGGCACCAACCCCGAAGAGATCGTGGGCGCGGCGCATGCTGCCTGCTTCAACATGGCGTTTTCGTTTGCGGCGGACAAGGCGGGCATTGCCACCGAAACCGTGGACACCACCGCCAGCGTGCGCCTGTCCAAGGACGGCGACGGCTTTGTGATCGACCGCATCGCGCTCACGCTGACTGCCAAGGTGCCGGGCATCGACGATGCGACCTTTCAGAAGATCGCGGCCGACGCCAAGGCCAACTGCCCGCTGTCGAAGGCGCTGGCGTCGGTGCCGGAGATCACGCTGACCGCCAAGCTGGTGCAATAGGTCATAGGTCATAGGTCATAGGGCACGGCCGTAAAGGCCGTGGTGTGACACCGGCTGCACACCACCCCCCGCCCTAGCGGGCCCGTACCGCCGCCGCCAGCGCGGCGAACGCCTGCCGGTCCACCGCGTGCGTGAAGGCCGTGTTGGGCACCGGGTGTGTGGACAGCTTGACCACCACCAGCTCCGCCGCCGGGTTGATGTGGATGTGCTGGCCCATCAGGCCCTTGGCCTCGAGCGTGCCGTCCGCATCGTGCGGCACCCACCACTGGTTGTGGTACGAGTACCCCGCGCGCATGGCGGTGCCGGGCGCCTTGCTGAATCGGGCCGGGTCCGCGCCCTTGCGCAGCTCTGCGATGGTGGCGGGCGCGACGATTTGCTGCCCGTTGTAGCGGCCGTTGGCGCGTAGCATTTCTCCCAGCCGGCCCAGGTCGCGCAGCGTGGCGTTCACACCCACGCTGGTGGACTGGCCGCCATTGGCGTCGGCAAACACATACGCATCTTCCTGCGCGCCCAGTCGCGACCAGATGCGCTCGGACAGCAGCGTGGCGTAGCGCTTGCCCGTCACGCGTTGCAGCAGCCAGCCCAGCACTTCCGTGTCCACAGACTTGTACGCAAACGCGTTGCCGTGCTCGCCCTCCTTCTTCAGCGTGGGCAGGAACTCGGCCATGCTTTTCGCGGCACTGCTGCCGGGCGGCGCGGGCTGCAGGCCTGCGGCGGCCAGGTACTGGAAGACGCCGGACGTCGGGTCGGCAAAGTTCTCGGCGTATTGCACGCCGGTGGTCATGTCCAGCGTCTGCTGCACCGTGGCATCGGCCCAGGCGCTGGTGGCCAGCTCGGGCAGATAGCGAGGGACCGGCGCTGTCGGGTCGATCGCGCCTTCCTGGATGAGTTCGGTGACCAGCAGGCCGGTGAGCGATTTGCTCATGGACCACAGCACGTGCGGCTGGTGCGGCTGCATGCCGGTGTGGTGGCGCTCGTACACCACCTGGCCACGGTGCAGCACCAGCAGGCCGTCGGTGTAGGTGGCCTTTTGCCAGTCGGCCAGCGTGGTGGTGCCGCCCTTGCCGTCGGGCACGGGCAGTGCGTCGTTCAGCGTGCGGGCCGCTGCGGGCAATGCGCTGGGCGCGCCCGCGCCGCGCCACACTGCGGCCGTGGGCCCCAGTTCGCGCAGGTGGTGCGCGGCCCAGCGCACGTTGGGGTACTGCAGGATGTTGTCCAGGCGCACGATCTTGTCGGGCGGCGGCGGAAAGCCCTGCATCAGCCGCAGCGCGGCGGGCTGGGTGGCGTCGGGCGGCGGCAGTTGCGGTGCCTGGGCGTGGCTGGCAGAGGCCATGCTGACAGCGGCTGCGGTGGCTGCGAGCGTGACCAAGGCGAATCGAAGACGAGGGAACGGCATGGGGTGAAGGTCCTGCAAAGGTGAATGGGGGCAAGCCCGGGAGAGGAATGGCCGGGGGAAACAAAGCGCGCGGGCTAACCCCGCGCCGCCAGCAGCGCGCGGATCACGGCTTCGGTACGTTCGTATTCGCCTTCGCCAAAGTGCTTGTAGCGGATGCGGCCCTGCGCATCGATGAGGTAGGCAGCAGGCCAGTACTGGTTGCTGTAGGCCTTCCAGGTGCCGTAGCGGTTGTCCTGCGCCACGGGGTGCTTCACGCCGTGGCGGCGCATGGCCACCTCGACGTTGCTGGTGGTGCGCTCGAACGGAAACTCCGGCGTGTGCACGCCCACCACGGTGAGGCCCTGTGGCGTGTACAGCTCGGCCCAGCGGTTCACGTGCGGCAGGGTGCGTATGCAGTTGATGCAGGCATACGTCCAGAAGTCCACCAGCACCACGCGGCCGCGCAACTGGGCCAGGCTGAGGGGCTCGGAGTTGAGCCAGCGCTCGATGCCGGTGAACTCCGGCGCGGGGCCGAAGTCGGGCAGCGTGGCGGCCTGGACAGCGAGGCCCGCCGCCCGGGTGATGGCGGGCGCTGCCACGGCTGCGGCCACGCCAGCGGCAGACGCGAGGAAGGCGCGGCGCGGCAAAACAATGGGTGAAGAAGAAGGGTGCGATGTCATGCTGAAAACTCCTTGCTGCGGGCTGCTCACAGCCCGCCAGAAAACGAGGGGTAGAACTGCGACAGCCAGACGATGACCTGGCCATCGACCTCCAGCAACATGGCCAGCGCGACGGCGATGACCACCACGCCAAAGGCCTGCTGCACACGGTGCGCGTGGCGCGACAAGCGGCGCACGTGGCTGGCCGCTGCCTGGCCGCCGTAGGCGATGGCCAGCATGGGCAGCGCGGCGCCGGTTGAATACGCCAGCAGCAGCCCGGCGGTGCCCACGCCGGGCGGCTCGGTGGCGATCAGGGTGAGGATGGACGCGAGCACCGGCCCGGCGCAGGGGGTCCACACCGCGCCCAGGCTCAGCCCCAGCAGCAGGCCGCCCCAGTTGCCCCCCGACGAACCCATGCCCAGCCCTGCCACACGCCCGAGCAGGCCGCCTGCCTGCTGGCTGAGCCACTGGAACGGCCGGGGCCACACCGTGAGCACGCCGAACACCAGCAGCATCACGGCCGCGAAGCGGCGCAGCCCTTCCTGCGACACGCCCAGCACCTGCGTGAAGCTGCTGAACAGCAGCGCGACGGCCGCGAACGACAGCGCAAAGCCCAGCGCGATGAACAGCGGGCGCGTGCGCTGCGAAACCCTCCCGCCGTTGCCCCCACTGCCGCCCATCGAAGCGCCCAGCACCACCGGCAGCATGGGCAGCACGCAGGGCGCGCCCACGGTGAGCATGCCGGCTGCCACGGCCAGCCAGGGCGAGGTGGAGGCCATGGTCATGGCGCACCCCCGTGTTCTGCGGCCGGGCGGCGCCACACCTGCGTCTTGCCGAACAGCGGGATGCCGACGTAGGCGCGCACCAGCAACTGGTCGGGCTCGGCGGGGGTGAGGGTGGCGCGGTAGGTCTTGGCGTTTTCTCGGTTGTAGATCTCGCCCTGATAGTCCCCGCCGCCGGTATCGCGCAGGGCCGACAGCAGGGTCATTCCCAGCGCGGGGCGGGCGTCTGCCACAGCCATGTCGGTGCCGGGTGCGCTCATGGACCGGTTGGCCAGCACACGCACCACCTTGCCGCACAGGGTGGTCGAGCCGGTGCGCGAGCCGCCGCTGGCGGTGGGGCCGTTGCATGGGGCGACGTCCACTTCCAGGTTGCCGCTTTCGGTGATCCAGCGGCCCAGGGGGGCCTTGGGGTGGGGTATTGATGCCGATGCCGGCGGCCCGGCAGTGGTGGACTGCATGGCAGTCTCTTGCGCGCCGGCAACCTGCGCCAGGGCCAGGGCAGCAGCGGCACCGATGGCGGTGTAGGGTTTCATGGCAAGTCCTCGTGAAGTTCAGGAAGACTGCATTGAAGCCAGCGCACGTATCGGCCGTTTGTCGTGCACAGGCCTTTTGGTATGCGCGCTTGTCGGCAGCGGCGCCAGACAAGTTCAGATACATGCGGGCCTACTGGGGCATCACCACGCGGCGCCAAAGTCTGGACAATCAACGCCCATGACGACCGCGCCCCCGCCCGACCACATCCTGATCGTCGATGACGACGCGGGCATCCGCGAGCTGGCGGCCGAGTACCTGCAGCGCCAGGGCCTGCAGGTCAGCGTGGCGGCCGACGGGCGGCAGATGCGCGAGGTGCTGGCCACGCAGCGCATCGACCTGCTGGTGCTGGACCTGATGCTGCCCGGCACCGACGGCATCGCGCTGTGCCGCGAGCTGCGAAGCCCGGGCGCGCCGCCGCTGCCCATCATCATGCTCACCGCGCGCAGCGACGAGGCCGACCGCATCCTGGGCCTGGAGCTGGGCGCGGACGACTACCTGACCAAGCCCTTCGCCGCGCGCGAGCTGCTGGCGCGCATCCACGCCGTACTGCGGCGCACGCGCATGCTGCCGCCCAACCTGGCCGTGGCAGAGCCCGCGCGCCATCTCGCGTTCGGCGACTGGCGGCTGGACACCACGGCGCGCCACTTGCTTGATGCCACCGGCGCGGTGGTGGCACTGTCGGGCGCCGAATACCGGCTGCTGCGCGTGCTGCTGGACCACCCGCAGCGCATCCTCACGCGCGACCAGCTGCTGCAGCTCACGCAGGGGCGCGATGCCGATGTGTTTGACCGCTCCATCGACCTGCTGGTCAGCCGCGTGCGCCAGCGGCTGGGCGACGGTGCCCGCGGCTCGCGCTACATCAAGACGGTGCGCAACGAGGGCTATGTGTTCTGCGCCGACGTGCAGGCCGCACAGGCGACCGCACCCGCGCCGGGAGAGGCCGCCGCATGACGCTGCGCTGGTGGCCCCGCTCGCTGTTCGGGCGCATCCTGCTGGTGCTGGCGCTGGGCCTGGCACTGGCGCATGCGCTGACCTTCGTGCTGGCGGTCACCGAACGCAGCATGACCATGCGCCGTGCCATGGTGTCGTACCTGGCGAGCGACGTGGCCAGTTCCATGGCCATGCTGGACCGCCTGCCCGCCGCAGAACGCCCGCAATGGATGGACCGGCTGGCGCGCCGCAACTACCGGTTCGCGCTGACCGCGCCGCTGGACGCACCCGAGGACCCGTCCGACATGGCCCGCCTGATTGCAGGCGCCGTGGGCGCTACGCTGCCGCCGGGCCGCACGGTGCGCGTGATCGACCCCCACGTGCCCGGCACCGAGCTGCGCCTGCAGCTGCAGCTGGCCGACGGCACGCCGCTGGCCGTGGACATGGACGAGCCCCGCCTGCAGGTCTCCCCCTGGGTGCTGGGCGCGCTGGCGCTGCAATTGGCGCTGCTGGTGGGCCTGTGCGCCTGGGCCGTGCGGGCGGCCACGCGGCCGCTGCGCACGCTGGCCGACGCGGCCGATGCGCTGGGCGCCGACCGCCCTGCAGTGCCGCTGGCCGAAGACGGCCCGCGCGAGGTACAGCGCGCGGCCCAGGCCTTCAACCGCATGCAGCAGCGCATCCAGGCGCATCTGCAGGAGCGCATGCAGATCCTGGCGGCCGTCTCGCACGACCTGCAAACGCCCATCACCCGCTTGCGCCTGCGCGCCGACCTGCTCGACGACCCTGCGCTGCAGGGCAAGCTGCACGCGGACCTGGCCGAGATGCAGTCGCTGGTGGAAGAGGGCATTGCCTATGCGCGCTCGTCCCAGGCCGTGCAGGAGCCCTTGCAGCGCGTGGACCTGCGCGCGCTGCTGCAGAGCATTGCGTTCGACTACGCCGACGCTGGCCTGCCCGTGACGCTGCTGCACGCCGCAGGGGGCACCTGCGACACGCGCCCGCAGGCCCTGCGCCGGCTGGTGTGCAACCTGGTCGACAACGCGCTCAAGTTCGCCGGCGCGGCCGAGCTGAGCCTGGAAGCCGGGGCGCACGGCCCATGGCTGCTGCGCGTGCTGGACCGGGGCCCGGGCATTCCCCAGGACGACCTGGCCGCCGTGCTGCAGCCTTATGTGCGGCTGGAAGACTCGCGCAGCCGCAACACCGGCGGCACGGGCCTGGGCCTGGCCATTGCGAACGAACTGGCCCAGGCACTGGGTGGCCGGCTGGTGCTGGGGCCGCGCGAGGAGGGCCCGGGGCTCCAGGCGCGGGTCGAGCTGCCCGGCCCGCAGCCGTAGCGCGAAGCCGCTGCTACAGTGCCCCCAACGTGGTTTCATGATGGGGAATGCCGTGGACGACACCAGCAACAGCACCTTCACCAGACGTAGCAGAAATGGCAGTATCCGCATCGGCATCGGCGGCTGGACCTTCGAGCCCTGGCGCGGCAACTTCTACCCTGCGGGCCTTTCGCACAGCAAGGAGCTGCAGTACGCCAGCCGCCAGCTCACGGCCATCGAGGTCAACGGCACCTACTACAGCACCTTCAAGCCGCCGACCTTCGCCAAGTGGCACGGTGAGACGCCCGACGGCTTCATGTTCTCGCTCAAGGCCAACCGCTTTGCAACGAATCGCCGCGTGCTGGCGGAAGCCGGCGACTCGGTCACGCGGTTTGTGGAGAGCGGCATCACCGAGCTCAAGGACAAGCTCGGCCCCATCGTGTGGCAGTTCATGCCCGGCAAGGTGTTCGAGCCGGGCGACTTCGAGGCCTTTCTCGCGCTGCTCCCCCAGGCCGTGGACGGCCTGCCCCTGCGCCATGCGCTCGATGTGCGCCACGAGAGCTTTGCCACCCCCGCCTTCGTCGCACTGGCGCGCCGCTACGGCTGCGTGCCGGTGCACACCGACTCCGAGAAATTCCCGGCAATTGCCGATGCACAGGCGGACTTCGCCTACCTGCGGCTGATGCGCAGCCAGGCAGAGGTGCCCACGGGCTACGCGCCCGAGGCGATCACGCAGTGGGCGGATGGCGTGCGCGCGTGGACGGGCGGTGAGCGGCCGCGCGATGTGTTCGTGTACTTCATCAACGGCGCAAAGGAGCGGGCGCCCGCGGGTGCCATCGAGCTGATGGCACAGCTGGGTGTGCAGCCATTCAAGGACAAATAGGCTTCCAACGCGCTTCCAACCAGCGCAGGAAGCTATTAGATCGATAGCAAAATCGCCTGAAACTACCTGGACATCCTGTCCATTTGCCGCCCGGTGTGCGGCGTCTGCGCGCAACACACCGCACCAACCAGGGTTGACGCGCGCCCCGCACCCTCAGGTACACTGCACCTTCTCATGTCGTACACCACCCCCGCCTTCGCCGCACGCGCCACTGCCTTCCAAGGCATGGGCATGATGCAGCGCGCGTTCGTTACGCGGGCCGTTGTGGTTGCACGAATGATTACCACCATTACCCCCGCGGCCACCTGAGCACGCGCAGGTGGCCGTTTCGGCAGCCACCTGGTGATCGCTCTCTTCTCCCCCAAGACGAATGTGAATGAAACCCAGCTCTGGCAGCTGGGTTTTTTTGTTTGTTCGTTCGTCAGCCGGAGAAGTCCATGTACCGCGATCCAGTCCAGTCCCTCGAAGCCCCGTCGTTGCCGTCGTCCGCCACGGCCATGCGCCCCCTGCGCGTGGGCATGATTGGCATTGGCACCGTGGGCGCAGGCACCTTCCGCGTGCTGGCGCGCAACCAGGCGCTGATCGCAGGCCGCGCGGGCCGGGGCATCAAGGTGGTGGTGGTCTGCGCCCGCAGCCTCGCCCGCGCCATGAGCGTGGTGGGCAAGGAAGTGGCCCTGACCAACGACCCCATGCAGGTCGCCACCCACCCCGACGTGGATGTGCTGGTGGAGGCCGCTGGCGGCACCGGCCCCGCACGCGACTGGGTGCTGGCCGCCATCCGTGCGGGCAAACATGTGGTCACTGCCAACAAGGCGCTGCTGGCCGAGCATGGCAACGAGATCTTTGCCGCAGCACGCCAGCACGGCGTGGCCGTGGCGTACGAAGGCGCGGTGGCGGTGAGCATCCCCATCGTGAAGGCGCTGCGCGAGGGCCTCACGGCCAACCGCATCGAATGGGTGGCCGGCATCATCAACGGCACCACCAACTTCATCCTGAGCAAGATGCGCGACGAAGGCGTGGGCTTTGCCGAGGCCCTGGCCCAGGCGCAGGCGCTGGGCTACGCCGAAGCCGACCCGACCTTCGACATCGAGGGCATCGACGCCGCGCACAAGATCACGCTGCTGGCGGCCAACGCGTTCGGCATGCCGCTGCGCTTTGCGGACGCGCAGGTGGAGGGCATCGCTGCGCTGCAGGGCCTGGACGTGGCCTGTGCGGAGCAACTGGGCTTTCGCATCAAGTTGCTGGGCGTGGCGCGGCGCCGCCAGGACGGCGATGGTGCCGACGGCGTGGAGCTGCGCGTGCAGCCCGCGCTGGTGCCCGCCAATCACTTGCTGGCGCATGTGGACGGCTCGATGAACGGCATCATGGTCAAAGGCGACGCCTCGGGCGTGACGATGTACTACGGCGCAGGCGCGGGATCCGAGCAGACTGCCTCGGCCGTGATCGCCGACCTGGTGGATGTGGCCCGGCTCGACGGCACCCACGCGGCGCAGCGCGTGCCGCACCTGGGCTTTCACGCCCCGGCCATCCACGACCATCTGGCCGTGCTGCCCCGCGCCGCCGTGCACACCCGCCACTACCTGCGCGTGCCCGTGCACCAGGCCCAGCAGATCGAGGCCGTGGGCGCCTGGCTGGCAGCGCAGCACGTGCCCGTGGCGCGGGTGCAGCTGGCATGCGCCCAGCAGCTGCCCGCCGGCGGCGCGCCCCAGGTGCTGGTGCTGACCGATGCGGTGGCGCAGGCCACGGTGGACCTGGCCGTGCACGCACTGGGCGCTCACCCTGCGGTGGCGGGGCCGGTGGTGTCGCTGCGGGTGGAGATGCTGGAGGGGTGATGCCGTGGGGTTGCCACGGCTGGTGCCGGGCTTCACGTCATGCCCTGCCATCACCACCCCGCCCCCATTGCCGTTCACGCTGAGCCTGTCGAAGCGCCTCGCAAGGCTTCGGCAAGCTCAGCCCGAACGGTACGGTTGGATGCTGACGCTTTTGGGTAAAAACAGGCTCTATGGCTCTACCACAAAGCGCCAAGTGCTATTTATATGATAGCAATCAGTGGCTAGATGCCCGGCCCTCGTTCCACCAGCGCCGCCATGGCCAGCGCTTGCGCCGTGCCTTCCGCCGTCAGCCCCTGAACGACGCCGGCGCGGTCCGTGTCCGTGCGGTTCTGGCTCACCTTCCAGACCCCTTCCCAGCGCTCCACCGCCAGCTCCACGCCCACGATGGCGCCCAGCAGTTTGTGCAGGTAGTCGACAGGCGCATCGTCCACGTGCCAGGGGTGCGGGCGGTGCGCCTCGTGAGCCTCGGTCAGCCTGTGCAGGATCGCGCGCAGGCGCTCGGGGTCGCCGTCCACCGCGCTGAGCGTGCCGTGGGCGTGCACCGTGGCGTAGTTCCAGGTGGGCACCTGCTTGCCATCGACGGCCTTGGACGGGTACCACGACGGCGACACGTAGGCCTGCGGGCCGTGGAACACCGCCACCGCATGCTGCGGCAACAGCGGCCACACGCCGTTGCCGCGCCCTACGTGGCCGACCAGCGTACCGTGCGGGCCGCGCGTGGGGTCGAGGTACAGCGGCACGTGGTTGACGTGCATCGAGCCCTCTTGGGAGACGACCAGGGTGGCCAGGGGCTGGGCCTGCACCAGGCCGTACAGGACGGCGGCGTCGGTCACCTGGAACTGGCGGTTGGCAATGGTCATGTCAGGCCCCTCCCACTTCCAGCACGGGCGCGCAGTCGATCTGCGTCTTGACCGAGTTGGCCAGAAAGCACGCCGCGTGCGCCTGGTGGTGCAGGTCGGCCAGCACCTCGCTGCCGGGCGCGTGCGCGGCGTCGAAGCGCGTGATGGGCCGCAGCTGCACGCGCGCGACGACCAGGCGGCCCTCAGCATCCTTGGCCATGGTGCCCACGGCGGCATCGGTGTAGCTGTCCACGCGCCAGCCGGCGCGGCAGGCGAAGTCCAGGAACCACAGCATGTGGCAGCTCGCGAGCGCAGCCACGTAGGCTTCTTCGGGGTCCACCGCCGAAGCGTCGGAGTAGGGCAGCGGCACCACATGCGGCGATGACGACCCGGCCACCACGGCGCCGCCATCGAATTGCCAGCTGTGTGCGCGGTGGTAGCGCTTGTCCAGAAAGTCGTCGCTGCCACGGGACCAGGCGATGGTGGCGGTGTGCTCGGCCATAGGATCTTTCTTGTGGGACCGGGCGTCGCAGGCAGCCCGGATGGTTTCTAAAATGGTTCTTCAGTTTATGGCTGCATTGCCACAACCAAGGGGCCAATTCATGCCGGTTGCCAGAGCCAATCCCAAGGCGCCCACCGCCGCCGCGGGCGCACCCAGCCCACGCCCAGGCCTGTTGCGCCAGCAGGTGTACGAGCAGTTGCGCAGCGCCATCGAGCAAGGGCGGTTGCCTGCGGGCACGCGCCTGCCGCCGTCGCGCGAGCATGCGGCCGGCCTGGGTGTGTCGCGCAACACGGTGCTCTGGGCCGTGCAGCGCCTGCAGGCCGAGGGCTACGTGGAAGCGCGGGTGGGCGACGGCACCTATGTGTCCGAGGCCGCGGGCACGGCCCCGGCGCAGGGACTGGTGGCGCCGCCGCGCGGGCTGTCGAAGCGCGGGCAGCTCATTGCCGAGACGGCGGCGCGCTGGCGGCCTCCGCATGTGGCAGCGCGCGCATTCCGCATTGGCGCGCCCGAGGTGGACACGTTTCCGTTTGCGCTGTGGGACCGCCTGGCGCGCCAGGCCAGCCCCGGCCAGCGCAGCGCACGCGCACAGTACCTGGACCCTGCGGGCGACCCCGAACTGCGCCAGGCCGTGGCACTGTGGCTGTGGGCGTCGCGCGGCATCCGCTGCGATGCGGCGCAGGTGGTGGTGTGCTCGGGCTCGCAGCAGGGCATCGACCTGATCGCGCGGCTGCTGCTGGACGTGGGCGATGAGGTGCTGGTGGAAGACCCTGGCTACCCAGGCATCCGCGCCAGCCTGCTGGGCCACGGCGTGCTGGCGCGGCCCGTGGCGCTGGATGCCCAGGGCCTGCGCATAGCCGCAGGCGCCGCGCAGTGGCCCGGCGCACGCATGGCCGTGGTCACGCCCACGCACCAGTTCCCCACCGGGGTGTGCATGCACCTGGCACGGCGCCAGGCCTTGCTGCACTGGGCCCGCACGCACGATGCCTGGGTGGTGGAGGACGACTACGACGGCGAATTCCAGTTTGGCAGCGCGGCCCAGCGTGTGCCCGCGCTGTGCAGCCTGCCGGGCTCGGAGCGCGTGTTGTACGTGGGCACCTTCAGCAAGACGCTGCACCCCGGCCTGCGCCTGGGCTTCGTGGTGGTGCCGCCTGCTCTGGTGGAGGCGTTTGCCATGGCCCGCGCCATCACCGACCGGCACGCACCGGGCGACACGCAGGCCGTGCTGGCACGCTTCATTGCCGAAGGCCATCTGCTACGGCATCTGCGCCAGATGCGCGAGCTGTACCTGCAGCGGCAACACACGCTGCGCACCGCACTGGCCGAGGCCAGCAACGGCGCCTGGCAACTGGCCGCCAGCGATCGTGGCATGCACCTGCTGCACGAGGTAGCACCCGGCACCGACGACGAAACCCTGAGCCGCAAGGCGCTGGCGGCGGGCGTGATGCTGGCGCCGCTGTCGCGCTATGCGATGCAGTCGGCACGCCGGGGCTGGCTGCTGGGCTATGCGGGGTTTGACGATGCAGAGATCCGCGCAGCCGCTCGCTTGGTGGGCGGCCTCGTGCGTCAGCGGTGATGTGGGCGCTGGTGCATCACCACGCGCCGGGCTGCGGAGCCAGGGTCGTGCCCAGGCCCTCCGTCTGAACCACAGCCTGCGGCTCCACCTTGCGCCACCAGTGTGTGGACAGCTCAGGCGCCCGGATGTCCAGCCGCTCGCCCATGATGGGAGCCACCAGCGGCACCTGCGCTGCCGCTGCGAGCGCGGTGATGCGCTCGAACGGCTCCACCCACGGGTGCAGCGAGAGGTCGAACGTGCCGTTGTGGATGGGGAACAGATGGCGCCCCTTCACGTCCAGATGGGCCTGCAGGCTCTCCTCGGGGTGCATGTGGATGTCGGGCCAGTCGGCGTTGTAGGCGCCCGTTTCGATCAGCGTCAGATCGAACGGGCCGAACCGCTCACCAATGGCCTTGAAGCCGTCGAAGTAGCCCGTGTCGCCACTGAAGAAGACGCGGACCTGATCGGCGCCCTGGCCCGCGATCAGCACCCACGAGGCCCACAGCGTGCTGTTGCCGTCCGACAGGCCCCGGCCCGAAAAATGCTGCGCAGGCGTGGCCACCAGCTGCAGCCCGCCGATGGTGGTGCCCTGCCACCAGTCAAACTGCTGCACCTTGGCCGCCGGCACGCCCCAGCCGATGAGCCGGTCGCCCACGCCCAGCGGCGTGATGAAGTGCTCCACCTTGGGCGCGAGCTTCTGGATGGCGGCGTAGTCCAGGTGGTCGTAGTGGTCGTGCGACAGGATCACGCCGGTGATGGGTGGCAGCTCGTCGATGGTGATGGGCGGCGCGTGAAAGCGCTTGGGGCCCAGGAACTGGAACGGCGAGGCGCGCTCGGAAAACACCGGGTCGGTCAGCCAGAACTGGCCGTTGATCTTGAAGAGCAGCGTGGAGTGCCCCAGGCGCCACAGGCTCACGTCGGGCGCGGCCAGCAGGTCTGACCGCATCACCGCATACACCGGCACGGGCTGTTGCGGCACCGAGTCGTCGGGCTTGCCGGTGGCAAAGCGCCACATCACCTGCAGCGTCTTGAGGGCGCCCAGCGCATGGCGGGGTGCCACGTTGCGAAACTTGCCACCCGCAAACTGCGGCGACTGTTCATAGGCGGCGACCGGCTGGGCGGCGCGGGAAAAGAGGCTGTAGGCCATGGCGATCAGTACAACGAAGACGACACAAAGTGCCGGGAGCAGACGGCGGCGGGGGACGATGGAGAGTGACACCGGATCTGCGACATAGAAATTACACTGCACAGTGTAGTTCACTTTCTGGAAAAGTAAACTACCCGGTGTAAAATTTGCGCATGACCGCCTCCCAGTCCACCCCTCGCCTGACCGACCGCAAGCGCGATGCCATCGTGCAGGCCGCCATCGGCGAGTTCCGCGAACACGGCTTCAACGGCACCAGCATGGACCGCGTGGCCGCAGCAGCGGATGTGTCCAAACGCACGGTGTACAACCACTTCCCGAGCAAGGAAGAGCTGTTCGAAGCCATCCTGCTGCTGATGTGGGAGCGCAGCCAGTCGCCAGACGAGTTGGCCTACACCCCCACGCGCCCGCTGCGCGACCAGTTGCTGGAGCTGCTGGCGCAAAAGATGCGCCTGCTCAACGACGCGAGCTTCATCGACCTGAGCCGCGTGGCCATGGCCGACATGATGCACGCCCCCGAGCGAGCGCGCGGCATCACCGCCAAGCTATCGGCCAAGGAAGAGGGCCTGCCGCGCTGGCTGCGCGCCGCCCAGCAGGACGGCCGCCTGCGCACCGCCATGGACGTGCCCTATGCCGCGCAGCAACTGCAGGGCATGGTCAAAGCCTTCGCGTTCTGGCCCCAGCTGGCCATGGGCCAGCCGCCCTTGAGCGCCGCACAGCAAGCGCAAGTGGTGGGGGATGCGGTGGACATGTTCCTGGGGTTCTACGTCGCGCCCACCCAGGAGGCCAAGGCCCCCGCCAAAAAAGCCAAGCCTGGAAGCACGGGCAAGGCGGTGGCAGCCCCTGTTGCAACCTCTGCGAGACCTGCTCCTCGCCGCGCCCCGGCGCGCTGACCAACGCCACCACCCTGGCCAGCAAGCCAGCGTGAGGAGCGATTTGCACTACGCTCGCCCGTTCTGTCCACGCAGCCTGACACCAAGATGCCCATCGCCCCCTACCTCGACACCGCCCCGGTTCTGGACACCGGCGTTTTCCTCCACGACTCTGCCCAGGTCATCGGCGACGTCACGCTGGGCCGCGACAGCTCGGTGTGGTGCAACGCCGTGCTGCGCGGCGATGTGAACCGCATCACCGTGGGCGTGTGCAGCAACGTGCAGGACCTGACCATGGGCCATGTCTCGCACCGCAACGCCAGCAAGCCCGAAGGCTCGCCGCTGGTCATCGGCGACTACGTCACGGTGGGCCATTCGGTGATCCTGCACGGTTGCCGCATCGGCAACGAATGCCTCATCGGCATGGGCTCCATCGTGATGGACGACGCCATCATCGAAGACCGCGTGATGCTGGGCGCGGGCAGCCTGGTCTCGCCCGGCAAGGTGCTGGAGAGCGGCTACCTCTACATCGGCCGCCCGGCGGTGCGCCAGCGCGCGCTCACCGACGCCGAGATCGCATACCTCAAGTATTCGGCCGAGCACTATGTGCGGGTGAAGAACAACTACCAGGGATGACCTGCATCACTCCCTGCGGTCTGTGATAGCGCGGTCTCAGGCAGTCCGCTGCGTTGCTTTTCTTGCCAATAGCCCGCTATTGGCTGCAAAAAGACGCCTTGCGGCCTGTCCTGATCCGCACTACCACCGACTCGCGAGGGTGATGCAGGACATCCCTAGCGGCACACCCGGCGCGGCTGCGGTGCCCCCGGCACCCCCTGCCCACCAGGGGTAAAGCCGGGCCGGGATAATCCAGGCTTCCACGACCCCTGCGGCGGCACCGCATCGCCCCATTGCCCGTTTCCACCATGTCTGCCGTCGCCCCCGCCTCACCCGCCCAGCGCGTGCTCTCCGTCATCCCCCCGATGACGCAGCTGAACACGCCGTACCCCTCCACCGCCTACCTCACGGGCTTTCTGCGCTCGCGGGGGGTGACGGCGTTCCAGGAGGACCTGGCATTGGCGCTGGTGCTGCAGTTGCTCTCGCCCGAGGGCCTGAAGGCCGTGGCAGCCAAGGTGGACGCGCTGCCTGCCAAGAAGCAGAGCCCCGCCGTGCAAAGTTTTGCGGCGCAAAGAGACCGCTACCTCGCCACCATCGGCCCCGCCATTGCCTTTCTGCAGGGGCGCGACAGCACGCTGGCACACCGCATCGTGGGCCGCAACTACCTGCCCGAGGGCCCCCGGTTTGCCACGCTGGATGTGTACGTGGATGACGAGGGTGGCGACCCGCTGGGCTGGGCCTTTGGCGCTTTGGGCCTGACCGACAAGGCCAAGCACCTGGCCACGCTGTATCTGAACGACCTGGCCGACGTGCTGCGCGACGCGGTGGACGAGCGCTTTGAGTTCGTGCGCTATGCCGAATCGCTGGCGGGCAGCCAGCCCACGTTCGACCCGCTGGCCACGGCACTCGCTGCCCCTTCCACACTGGTGGACGAGCTGCTGGAGCAGCTCACGCACGAGGCCATTGCCAAGCACCAGCCAACGGTGGTGCTGCTGTCCGTGCCGTTCCCCGGGTCCGTGTATGCGGCGTTCCGCATCGCCCAGGCCATCAAGGCGCGGCACCCGCACATCGCCACCGTTCTGGGCGGCGGTTTTGTGAACACCGAGCTGCGCGAGCTGGCCGACCCGCGCGTGTTCGACCACTTCGACTACGTGACGCTGGACGCGGGCGAGCGCCCGCTGCTGGCGCTGCTGGAACACCTGCGCGGCGAACGCGGCCGCCAGCGCTTGGTGCGCACCTTCGTGCGCGGCGACAACGGCGCGGTGCAGTACATCAACATGATGGAGGCCGACATCGCCTTTGCCGAGGTGGGCACACCCACCTGGGACGGCCTGCCGCTGGATCGCTACCTGTCGCTGCTGGACATGCTCAACCCCATGCACCGGCTGTGGAGCGATGGGCGCTGGAACAAGCTCACCGTGGCGCACGGCTGCTACTGGAAGAAGTGCAGTTTCTGCGACGTGAGCCTGGACTACATCAGCCGCTATGAGGGCGCCAGCGCCGCCGTGCTGGCCGACCGCATCGAAGCCATCGTGCGCGAGACGGGGCAAACCGGATTTCACTTCGTGGACGAGGCCGCGCCGCCCAAGGCCCTGAAGGCGCTGGCCACAGAACTCATCGCGCGCAATGCCGGCATCAGTTGGTGGGGCAACGTGCGGTTCGAGAAAACCTTCACGCCCGATCTGGCCGAGCTGATGGCCGACAGCGGCTGCATCGCGATCTCGGGCGGGCTGGAGGTGGCGTCGGACAGACTCTTGAACCTCATGAAAAAAGGCGTGTCGGTGGACCAGGTGGCGCGCGTGACCAAGGCCTTTACCGACGCGGGCATCCTGGTGCATGCGTACCTGATGTACGGCTTTCCGACGCAGACCGTGCAGGACACGGTGGACGCGCTCGAATATGTGCGCCAGCTGTTTGCCAACGGATGCATCCAGAGCGGCTTCTTCCACCGCTTTGCCTGCACCGTGCATTCACCCGTGGGCAAGAACCCCGAGGAGTACGGCGTGACGCTCGCCCCCCTGCCACCGGGTGACTTCGCCAAGAACGACGTGGCTTTCATCGACCCCACGGGCGTGGACCACGACACGCTGGGCGCAGGCCTGAAGAAGGCCATCTACAACTACATGCACGGCATCGGGCTGGAGGAAGACGTGCGCATGTGGTTCCCGTTCAAGGTGCCCAAGACGACGGTGCGGCGGGATCGGATCGAGCGGGCACTGCGGGAGCGTGGGTGAGGCGGATCTGGCCGTCAAATACTCCATCAAACTGGCCTCTAGCGCGCTCGTACAAAGCGTAATCAGCTATCAAATGCAGAGCAATTTACCCTTTTCCGATGTGCGACAGAGCGTGCGGCGCTTCCGTGCAGCCATCTTCGACATGGACGGCCTGCTGGTGGACTCCGAGCGCGTGACCCTGCGCGCCTGGCTAGACGCCGCGCGCGCCCTCGACTGCGCGTTGGCCGAGGTGGACTACCTGCAGGTGGTGGGCAGAGCCTCGCCCGAATCCGACGCCATGCTGGCCGCTATGCTGGGCGGAAGCGCCATGTTCGACAAGGTGCGGCGTGAGGTTGCGGCACGCCTTGACGACATTGGCGCCGAGCCGATCTTTCCCATCAAGCCCGGTGCTGCCTTGCTGCTGCACGCGCTGCGCGATGCCGGCGTCCCGTGCGCGGTGGCATCGTCGTCGCGACGCGACGAGATCGAGCACCGCCTTGCCCGCGTGGGCGTGCTTCACCACTTCCAGGCCCTGGCAGGCGGCAACGAGGTGGAACGCGGCAAGCCCGACCCCGCCCTGTACCGGCTGGCCGCCGAGCGGCTGCGTGTGGACCCTGCCGACTGCCTGGCGTTCGAGGACAGCGAGAACGGTGCGCGCGCCGCGCAGGCGGCCGGGGTGGCCGTTGTGGTGGTGCCCGATCTCAAGCACCCCTGCGACGAGGTGGCGGCGGGCTGCCACGGCGTGCTCTCCTCTCTGGAAGCGGCGCACGGGCACCTGCCGCGCTGGTTCGGCTGCGCCGCAGCGCTGCCCGGCTGAGCCACGCGGTTCTTCAGATGGCCGTCTGCACCTCGACCTCCTGCACCTTGCGGCGGGCCATCGCAAGGTTGGAGCGGTTGCGGTCCAGCACGTAGTAGATGAACAGGCCTTCGTGCTTTTGCACCGGGCGGATGATGTGGTACTGGTGGGTCAGCGAGATCAGGATGTCCTCGATGGCGCCCTGCATGCCCAGCGACTTCATGGTCTTCATCTTGGCGCGCACGACCTCGGTGTTGCCCGCAGCGGCCAACTCCAGGTCCACGCCGGTGCCGACGGACTCCAGCAGCATGCCGCTGTTGGAATCCACGAGCGCGGCGCACATGGCGCCTTCGGTCTGCATGAGCTGATTCAGAAGTTCTTTGGGTGTGAGGGCCATGGCGATGCTCCGGTGGTGGTGGTGGTGAAGAAGAAAGGGGGAGTACCCGCTACTGCGCGGCGCAGGCGGCGGTCACAAGGTCTGCGGTGCTGCGGCAGCTCCACAGCAACTTGCCCAGCAGCGACGACTGGTTGGTGACCACTGTCAGCACCAAGTCGCCCGAAGCGGCAGGCACGCTCAGGGTGACGATGTGTCCGTGGCTGGATTCGAGGATCAGCCGCTCGGGCGTGCCATGACCGGCTTCGCGGGTCATGGCGCCGGCCAGCGCGCTGAGCGAGCCCGACATGGCGGAGAGCTTGTCGGCGTCCTGGCTGCTCGACAGCGTGGAGGCCACCGTGAGTCCGTCGGCACTGGCCAGCGTGGCGCTCAGCACGCCGGGCGTCTCGCGCTGCAGCTCGGCCAGGATGTCGGCCAGCCGCGCGATGGTGACCAGGCGCAAGGACGATGGAACATGGCCGGCCGCAGCCGTGCCGGGAATACTATTCATGGTGTTCGACCTCCGCCATGCTGACCAGAACCGAAAGCAGCAGACGCACGTCGGCGTCGCGGCGCACATCCACCGCCAGCACCGGAATGTGCAGCCCCAGTGCCTCCAGGTGACTGCAGTAGTCGTCTATGCCGGGTGACGCATGGGTCTCGGTGCGGCCCACGCCGACCACGGTGCGACGCGCGGGGATCTGCTGCGCGAAGGACTTGAGATAGCGCTCGGCATCGCCGATGGGGTCGGGCCCCGAGTTGTCCACCAGCACGATCAGCCCGAAGGCCCCGGTGCCCAGGATGTCCCACATGAACCGAAAGCGGTCCTGCCCAGGCGTGCCAAAGAGCTTGAGCACCCATTGCCCGTCGATGCTGCACTCGCCGTAGTCCAGGCCCACTGTGGTCATGGTCTTGCCAGCCATGGCCTCGATGCCGCTGATGGGCACGTCGGTGGACAGCGCGGCACCGTCGCTGATCGCGCGGATGGCGGTGGTCTTGCCCGCGCCCATGGGGCCGGTGAACACCACCTTCAGGTCGTGCGCATGCGCAAAGGGGTCGGTAGAGGACATCACCATAGCTTGAGCCGTTCACGCAGATGGCTGAGCCAGCCCGGTGGAGCGGCTGCAGCGGGAGGTTGGGGTGATGCTGGCGCCGTGGTGGCGACCTGCATGCGGTGGTCTCCGGTGCCCAGGTCATCGCCGGTGCGGGTGCTTTCGTCCACCGCGAGTCCCAGCGCCAGGCAGGCCTCAAGGAACCAGCCTGCCGAGGCGTCCGGCACGCCGCTGACGGCGCGGATCTGCTCCAGGCTGAGCGCGCGGCTGGTCCACAAGGCGGCCAGGCGCGGGTGGCCCGGCGCAGCCAGGCCGACGGCGTCTGGCCAGCGAAGCAACCGGTAGCTGCCCGCGCGCGAAGGCGTCGCGGCGCCCGCCTGCGCCAGCCGCAGTGCCAGTTCCCACAGCAGATGCCGCAGGCTGTGCGAAGGCACGGAGCGGATCAGCTCTTCCTCCACAGGGCTCACGCGGTGCGGCGTGCCCAGGGTGTATGCGCCGGAGAGCAGCACCTCCATCGGCATGGCGGTGTGAACCAGTTGCTTCACAAAATCGAACACGATCTGCTGCCCGGAGCTCATCGGCACCACGGCGCGGCGGCGCTCTGCGGTGCGGGTTCTTTCGCCCAGCAGATCGAACAGCGCCTGCTGTCCCCGCACCGGGTCAAACTGCGACACGCCATGCACCCGCTGCGTGGCCGACTGGAGCACAGCGATCACATTGGTCATGCGCAGGGGCGTGGCCACACTCAGGTCGCAGTCCGAGCCGGGCGATTCATCCGGCTGCGCCGGGTCCTTCACCCGCACGGTGATGCAGGGGGCGCGCAGGCGGTAGGGCCAGTTGCCGGGCACAAAGACCACGTTGCACTCTTCGATCCGCTCGCTGAAACGCGCGTGGATGTTGATACCGCCGTCCAGCAAGCGCACCAGTGCGCGCAGCACCATGCCGTCCTTGTGCGATATGTCTTGCGTGCCGATGACCAGGGCATCGTTCATGGCAGCCCCCGGTCGCGGGAGCCGGCATGGCACGGACAGCGCTGGGCGGAGAAATGAGCGGGTGACAAGGCACACCAAGCCCGGCGCTGTGCGCGCGCGGACAGTTCAGCGCAAGGGGCTGCCCTCGCGGTGTGCAAGCAATACGTGAACGCAGAGGGAGCGGAACCACGTTGGCAGGGTTGCATTGCCGTCCTGTCTCTTGGTTGCGGTGGCGCAAAACCCACTGAGACGGCCAGATCCTCGGAGCAACACCGATCCCCCTGCGAACGTGGCAGTCCCGCTGTCGTGGGCAAAGAAGCCTTTAGACCGGTGACTTTGCGGACCCGGCTTTCGCGCGGGGGTGCCGTTTCAGTTTCAGGCCAGTATAGGGAAACGGTATTCGCTGGCAACTACTGATTGGCACATTCAGGCAACGCCGTGCCGCGTGGCATTGCCATGCCATTGCAGACCGATGCGCCGCGGCAACGGTCGGGCGATGCCTGCTACTTCTGCCGCTGATACGCCTTGCCCGCTGGCGGACCCCGGTCGGTGTCCTGCAGGCCGCGCTGCACGTCGCGGTAGGCCTGCTGAATCTGGCCGTCTGGCTTGCCATGGGTCATATCCACCGACTCATCACGCTCATGGGGGAGCTTGGGTTGGGTGGTGTCCGGTGCACGTGCGCTTTCATTGGCGTGCGCACCTGGCTGCGCATGCTGGCGCTGGGTGGTGTCCACCGACGGCTCTGGCGTGGCAGGCGCTGCGAGCGGTTCATCGGGTTTTTGCGAGCGGGCCATGGTACGTCCTTCGGGTTGCGTGGGGGCTATGCAGGGAAGATCGTAGATTCGCCTGCGCCCACGACCTGTAGTCCCGGGCGCTGTGAGGGCGCGGGGCGAGCGCGCACCGGCCGCTGCAGAAGTTTTCAGCCCCAATCGCCGGTCTTCACGAAGACCCTCGGACCTGCGGCATGCGACACTACTGTATGTCTCAACAGGTATGGGCCGCGCAGGCCCTTGAATCGTTCGATGCGGTGGTGCAGGCCACTGCGGGTTTTCGCAGCCGCCACGGCCAGCGGCGCATGGCCGAGCAGGTGGCGCATACCTTCAGCAAGGCCACGCTGGGCAAGGTGGATGCCGAAGAGGGCGAAGGTGCCGCGCCGACACGGGCCATCGCGGTCATCCAGGCCGGCACGGGCGTGGGCAAGTCGCTGGCCTATTGCGCCCCCGCCATCGCGCTGGCACTGTCGCGCGGCACGCGGGTACTGATCTCCACCGCCACCGTGGCGCTGCAGGAGCAGCTGGTCAACAAGGACCTGCCCGCGCTGGCCGCGCTGATGCCCCAGCCCTTCAAGTTTGCGCTGGCCAAGGGGCGCGGGCGCTATGTGTGCAAGCTCAAGCTCGACCGCCTTGCGGGCACGGGGGAGGCGGAAGAAACCGATGAGGACGATCTGTTTGCCGAGGAGGAGGCCGCCGCCCGCGCCAAGCGCCCCCGGCAGGAGACCGAGGCGCGCATCCAGTTCTACGGCGCCATGGCGCAGACCCTGGCCAAGGGCGCATGGGACGGCGACCGCGACAGCCTGGAGACCCCGCCCGAGCCCGAGGTGTGGAGCCCCGTGGCGGCCGAGGGCGCTTCGTGCACCGGCAAGCACTGCCCCGCCTTCAGCCAGTGCACCTACTACGACAAGCGCAAGGAGCTGGTGGGCGCGCAGGTGATCGTGGCCAACCACGACCTGCTGCTGTCGTCGCTCGGCGCGCGCGTGCTGCCCGAACTGGACAACTGCCTCCTGGTGCTCGACGAGGCCCACCACCTGCCCGCCACTGCGCTGCAGCAGTTCGCCTGCAGCATGGACATGTCGCGCATCACCTGGATCGAGCGGCTTTCCAGCCGGGGCCTGCGCATCGGTGCGCTGCTGGAGGTCCAAGAGATTGCCGACATCCCGCGCCATGCGGCGCAGCTGCGCCAGACGCTGCAGGACCTGGCGCGCATCGTGATGGACGTGTACGGCCCCACGCTCAAGAGCCAGAAGGACACCTGGGGGCCGGCGCGCGTGCGGGTTCCGCGCGGCGAGCTGCCCGAGCCGCTCATCGCCCCGCTGGGGCTGCTGGCCGCCAGCGCTGACGGGTTCCTCGAGGCCCTGCGAGCCATCAGCAAAGCCCTGCGGGCCGAGATGCGCGACAAGCCGGAAGAGGCCAAGCGCCTGTCCACGCTGTACGCGCAGATCGGCATGCTCGCGCCGCGGCTGGAAGAGCTGCACGCCACCGCGCAGCTGCTGCTGCAGGACGCACCCGAAGGCGCGGTGCCAGCAGCCAAATGGTTCACGCTGGAAGTCGATGGCGACTTCATCGTGGTCAAGGGCCACGCCAGCCCCATCCTGCCCGGCACCACACTGCGCAACCACCTGTGGAACGCGGTGCGCGGCGCGGTGCTCACATCGGCCACGCTCAACAGCTGCGGCAATTTCGACTTCTTCCTGCGCGAAGCGGGTCTGCATGGCGACGAGACCACCACCACGCTGGAGGTCCCGAGCCCCTTCAACTACGCCGCGCAGGGCACGCTGATCGCCGCAGAGACACGCGCCGACCCCAAGAACGCCGCGCAATTCACCGCCGAGATGGTCGATGCACTGCTGCACGACATCGCACGGGTAGAGTACGGCGCGCTGGTGCTGTTCACCTCGCGCGAGCAGATGCGCCAGGCCGTGGATGCGCTGCCCACCGCCATGCGCAGCGTGGTGCTGGTGCAAAACGCGCTGCCGCGCACGCAGTTGCTCAAACGCCACCGAGAGCGGGTGGAGAACGGCGAGCCCTCGGTCATCTTCGGCATGCAGTCCTTCGGCGAGGGGCTGGATTTGCCCGGGCGGCTGTGCGAGTCGGTCTTCATCACCAAGCTGCCGTTCGCCCCGCCCGACGACCCCGTGGGCGAGGCCCGTGCCGAGTGGCTGCGCGCCGTGGGTCGCGACCCGTTCAGCGAGCTGGTGGTGCCCGCCACCGCCATCCGCCTGGCGCAATGGGTGGGCCGCGCCATCCGCACCGAGGAAGACCAGGCCCATGTGTACTGCTACGACAAGCGCCTCGTGCGCACGAGCTACGGCCAGCGCCTGCTCAAGGGACTGCCGCCCTTCGCACTGCAGCAGCGCGCGCCGCTCTGAGAGCGCATCGACGACCTCCCAGGCGTCGCAAACTAGCTAGCGGGAGCAAGGGAAGGCCGGGCGTGCGGTGTCGGACAAAAGCCCACCCCGCTGCGGGCCCCGGGCCGACACCCCCCGGCCAACCCCGTGCCTACAGTGAAAGCAAGGAATTCTTTTCCCCTTCCCCGGTCCTTTTTTTCACCTGCACGGAGCAGCCCATGCCACAGAACACCCCCGCCCACGAAACGTTATGGAAACTCATCAAGGACATCCGCTTCGGGATGCTCACCCACCGCACCGCGTCGGGCATGCTGCACGCACATCCGCTCACGACGCAGAACCGCAGCATCGATGAACACAACGAGCTGTATTTCTTCATCTCCAAGTCCGGCGAGCTCTACGAGCGCCTGCTGACCGATGGCGAGGTGAACGTCTCCTACGCCGACCCGGGCGACGACAGCTATGTCTCGCTGTCGGGCCAGGCCCGCTTCATTGAGGACCTGGCACAAAAGGAAACGCTGTGGTCGCCCATGGCCAAGGCCTGGTTCCCTGGCGGCTACACAGATGCCGACCTGGCCCTGCTGGCCGTACGCATCCGCCACGCCGAGTATTGGGATGTGAAGGAAAGCAAGATGGTGCAGCTGTTCAAGATGGCCAAGGCGGCCGTCACCGGCGAGCCCCCGCGCGAACTGGGCGAGCACAAGGAGCTGACCCTGTCCTGATCCGCAGGCGCTGCCGCACCGCCGGCGCGCCATCTCTGCACACCCGCATCCAGCACCGACACCCAGGAGGCTTTATGAGCAGCAAGGAAAACCGCCGTGACGATGGCGACATGAGTACCGACGCCGATCGCACCACCCAGGACAACGAAGGATCCGGCAAGGTCGCCCAGGCACACAACAGCACCGGCGACAAACCCGCCACGCAACTGAACCAGGGCCGCCGCTCCCCCGAGAGCCGCCACGACCGCGACGCCCACATCGGCAGCGGCAACCAGGTGCAGTCGCGCCGGGGTGCCGCAGGCAGCACCGGTGGCGGCGGCAGCCGCGGCGCGGGCTGAGGCGGCGCAGCGCGCTCCAACCCGGGTTTCATGACCCGCCACGAAAAAGAGCCTCCGGGCTCTTTTTTATTTGGCAGCCAGCTCTTGAAACGATGCCGACACCATCCATTTGACATCCATATACCATCCGATAAACATCCACATGGATGGTATTCCACCACCTGAGAGCACCATGGCATCCACCCCACCTGCACCCGTGGCCGCGCGCGGCAAAGTCCCCGATTCGGAAAAAATCACCATCAACCTGGGGTTCGTGGACCTGGGCCACATCGACCTGCTGGTGTCCGAGGGCTTCTATGCCAACCGCACGGACTTCATCCGCACGGCCATCCGCAACCAGCTGACCGCCCAGGGCGACGCCGTGCGGCAGGTGGTGGCCCGCAAGATGCTTGTGCTCGGTCTGCAGCGATTCGGCCGCGCCGAGCTGGAAGCCGTGCAGGCGGCAGGGCAGGTACTGGAGATCCGCGTGCTGGGCCTCGTCAGCATCGACAACGACGTACCCGCCCCGCTGGCAGAGGCCACCATCGCCTCCGTCACGGTGCTGGGTGCCTTTCATGCCAGCACCGCCGTCAAGGCGGCGCTGGCCGGGCGCATCCACTGACGGCAGCGCCGCCCACCCCCACAACCCCCCAAGGAAGCCCGATGGACTGGAACCACAAACTCAAGCAATTGATGGGTGAAGCCACCCAGCTGGTGCGCACCGGCCATCTGGCGGATGCCACCCGGACCATTCAACAGACGCTGGGCGGTCACCCTCCAGCACCGACCACCGCGCAAGGCGCCGGCGCACCGGATGCGCCCAGCGCCAGCCCTGCGCCCGCGCAGCCCTCGCCCGGTGCCACCTTCCGCAGCGGCATGCCGTGGCGCGACCCCAGTTCTGTGCAGGACGTGGAAGACGCCGTGGTCATCGAGCGTCCCCGCAACGTCACCGAGGGTGACACCCCTTGCGATGCCCCGGCAGCACCGCAGAGCGGCACTGCAGTGCATCCCGCCCCGCGCTGCGAAGCACAGGGCAGCTTTACCCGCGTGGTCTTCAGCCACCCCGGCGCGCCTCACAACCCGCACCACTATCACCTGTACGTACCGCCAGGATCCGCCAGCGGCGCCCCCATGCCCCTGGTGCTCATGCTGCACGGCTGCACGCAGAACCCCACGGACTTCGCCACCGGCACGGGCATGAACAGCGCAGCCGCGCGCGCCAACGCACTGGTGCTGTATCCCGCCCAGCCGCACAGCGCCAACCCCAACGGCTGCTGGAACTGGTTTCGCCCCGAAGACCAGCGCAGAGACATGGGAGAGCCTGCGCTGCTCGCGGCCATGGTGCGCGACGTGATGGCACGCCACCCGGTGGACGGGCAGCGTGTGTACGTGGCAGGTCTGTCCGCCGGCGGTGCCATGGCCGCCCTGCTGGGCCGCGAGTACCCCGACGTGTTTGCCGCCGTGGGCGTGCACTCGGGCCTCTCGGCGGGTGCTGCGCACAACGTGATGGGCGCACTGTCGGCCATGAAGACGGGCGCCAAGACCCCCGCCCGCGGCACTACGGCGGCGGCATCGGGCCAGCCGGTCACACCGGTGATCGTCTTCCATGGCGATGCAGATCCCACGGTCAGTGCGCGCAACGGAGAGCAGGTGGTGCAAGCCGCGCTGGATGCGGTGACCGGCGGTGCTCCCGCGTTGGAAACCAGCGTGCAGCAAGGCCGGTCTGGCGGCGGACAGGGCTACACGTGCACCGTGTACCGCCGCGTGGCCGCCGGCGACGGAACGGATGACAAGGGCGCAGTGATCGCAGAGCACTGGGTGCTGCACGGCGCCGGCCACGCATGGGCCGGCGGCAGCGCGCAGGGCAGCCACACCGATCCGCGCGGGGTGGATGCCACGGGTGAGATGCTGCGGTTCTTTCTGGCGCAGCAGCTCACGCCCAAAAGCTGAGGCACGGGGTCATCGCGGGGTTTGCGGATGCCGGCCGCCGCAGCGGCGCGGGCCCTGTTCAACAGGATGGCGCTGGGCCGACGGCGGCACAATCCTTCTTTTTGCCTCCGCCCCCCCATGCCCCCCATCGCCGTCATCGACTTTGAAACCACCGGCGTCTCGCCCGGCCAGGGCGCACGCGCGACCGAAGTCGCCATCGTGCTGCTGGAAAAAGGCCAGGTGGTGGACCGCTTTCAGAGCCTCATGAGGACGGGCGTGTGGATTCCGCCGTTCATCACCCAGCTCACCGGCATCACCAACGCGATGGTGAACACGGCGCCCGATGCCGCAGGCGTGATGGCCGACGCGGCGCGTTTTGTGGGCGACGCGCCCATGGTGGCGCACAACGCATCCTTCGACAGCAAGTTCTGGCAGGCAGAACTTGCGCTGGCCGGTGTGGCCGCGCCGCACCCGTTCGCCTGCACGGTGCTGCTGTCACGCCGCCTTTACCCCCAGGCACCCAGCCACAAGCTCGGCACGCTGGTGGACTACCACGGCCTGCCGCGCACCGGCCAGGCCCACCGGGCGCTGGCCGATGCCGAGATGGCCGCTGCGCTGCTGGCGCGTATCCAGCACGACCTGCGCACGCAGTGGCGCGTGGCCGAGCCGAACCATGCGCTCTTGCAGCAGGTGCAGCGCTGCGCCAAGCCGGCGGTGGGCGCGCTGCTGGCGCGGCATGCAGCTCCCTGAAGACGTTTGCTACATATTTGATAGCTTGCAGCGCTTGACCAGAGCGCGGCAGGCGGCATTTTGATTCATATTCCTGCCGTGCTTCAGGGGCACCCGGGCCGTGTCGCGGGCCAAATCCCGGAAAATCCGCGCTTTTGCTTTTTTCATCCAGAACGCCATCACATGACCGATACCGCCCCAGCCACCCCAGCGGCCGCCTCCGAACGTCCCGCGCTGCCCGATCACCTGAGCGTGGACCCGCGCAGCCCGCACCACGTGGCTGCGGTGTTCCAGCATGACATCGGCATCCGCTTCAACGGCAAGGACCGCACCGATGTGGAGGAATACTGCGTCAGCGAGGGCTGGGTGAAGGTGCCTGCGGGCAAGACGGTGGACCGCAAGGGCCACCCGCTGATGATCAAGCTCAAGGGCAAGGTCGAAGCTTTCTACAAGTGACACGCCCCCGCGCGGCTGCGTTGCGCAGGTATCTGCCGTGCGTTTTCCATGCCTGACCACGGCGCCGCCCCCTGGGTGATCCATTGCGACGGCAGTGCCGTGCCCAACCCGGGGCGCATGGGCCTGGGTGCCGTGGTGCGCGCGCCCGATGGCACGGTGGCACAGCAGCTATCCGAGGCTACGACCTTCACCGGCTGCAACAACGAAGCCGAGCTGCGGGCGCTGGCCCTGGCGCTGCGCTGGTTGCAAAGCCAGGGCGGTGCGGCAGGCAGCGCCGTGATGGCCTACAGCGACAACAGCGTGCTGGTGGAGCAGCTGGGCACCACCAGCAACGCGGGTAGTCCGCGGGTGCCCCCCATCGCAAGGCTGGCAGGCTTGTTCGATGAAGTGCGTGGGTTGATGCTGGCCTGTGGCGATGTGAGCGTGCAGTGGATTCCACGCCATCGCAATGGCCAGGCCGATGCGCTGGCACGTGGGGCGCTGGGGTTGACGCCCAAGCCGTCTACGGGGCATCACACCCGGGCGAAGAAGAAACGACAGAAGCGGCGGTGAGGAGCCTGGGGCTGGCGCATGCCGTCTGCACGCGCCCCTGCCTTGTTCCCTCTCCCCTCGCGGGAGAGGGTTAGGGAGAAGGGGCTTTAGGCGCACTGCCTCGATCAAGAGCCCCTCTCCCCGGCCCTATCCCTCAAGGAGAGAGAGTGAAGACAAGTCCCGCGTGACACGTTCTGTATGCGGAACCCCAGGCACCCTCAATCCAGCCCCAGCGCCTCCCGGTACGCCGTGATCCTCGGCAGCAGCACCTGGCGGCGTGCCAGGCTGTCGGGCGGCCAGTGGGTGTCGCGCTCGTAGTACTCAGGCACGGCGGGAGTGCCGGGTGGCAGCACCACCCAGGGCTGCTTGGACTGGGTGTAGATGTGGATGTCGGGCGGCATCAGGTCTGGCGCATCCAGGGTGCCCACGCGCACAAAGGCCACCAGCGGGCCCGCGCCGGAGTAATGGCTCCATACCGCCACGCGGCAGTGCGGGCAACGCGCAATCGTCTGGCCGAAGCCGCTGGCGGACGGCGTATCCACCAGGTCGGGCAGGCCCGCCAGGGAGGGGACGCGGTCGGTCTCGATCATCGCGTTCAACGCGTACGAGGCACCACTCTCGCGCTGGCACCAGCGGCAGTGGCAGCAGTGCACGAACAGCGGTGCGGTGAGCATGCGGTAGCGGACATGGCGGCAGGCGCAGCCGCCTTCCAGGGGGAACGACGCGGTGTCAGGGTGTGTCATGGCGCAGCGATGATGGGGTGGCCCGGGATGGCCCCATTCTGGCGAAAACGCGCCACAAAATCACGCGGCCACCACACGCGCTGCCACGACCGCCGCTGAGCGCCTGCAAGGTGCGTGCGAGCCCGCGTGGAATGGATGCATGCGGCGCGACGCCTGTCAGCCGCCTGCGCGCGCCAGCAGCAGGGCCTTTTCCTGCGCATTGCGCGTGAGTCCCGCCGCACGCTCGAACTCGGTGCGCGCCTCGGCCACGCGGCCCAGCTTGGCCAGCAGGTCGCCGCGCACGCTGGGCAGCCAGTGGTACTGGGCCAGTAAAGGGTCGGCCGCGATGTCGTCCACCAGGCGCAGCGCCGCCGCCGGGCCTTCGGCCATGCCCACGGCCACGGCGCGGTTCAGCGCCACAACGGGTGAGGGCGCCACCTGCAGCAGTGCGTCGTACAGCGCCACGATGTGGGGCCAGTCGGTGTCTTGCGCCTGCCGGGCGCGTGCGTGGCAGGCAGCGATGGCGCCCTGCAGTGCGTACGGCCCCCAGGGCTTGCCGGTGCGTGCGAGCTGCTCGGCCTTGTCCAGGGCGGTCAGGCCCCGGCGCACCAAGAGGTGGTCCCAGCGTGCGCGGTCCTGGTCCATGAGCAGCACGGGTTTGCCCTCGCCATCGGTGCGCGCGGGCAGGCGCGAGGCCTGGATCTCCAAAAGCGCCACCAGGCCCTGGACCTCGGGCTCGCCCGGCACCAGGCTGGCCAGCACGCGCACCAGGCGCTGGGCTTCACCGCACAGAGCGGGGCGCATCCAGTCGTCGCCCGCCGTGGCGGCATAGCCTTCGTTGAAGACCAGGTAGATGACTTCGAGCACCGATGCCAGGCGCGGCGCGCGCTCGGCCTCGCCGGGCACCTCGAAGGGCACGTGGGCGGCCGACAGGCTGCGCTTGGCCCGCACGATGCGCTGCGCGACTGTGGGCTCGGGCACCAGAAACGCCCGTGCGATCTCGGCCGTGGTCAGGCCCCCCAGCAGCCGCAGCGTGAGCGCCACGCGCGCCTCGGTGGGCAGCACCGGGTGGCAGGCGGTGAAGATGAGGCGCAGCAGGTCGTCGCCGATGTCGTCCTGCTGCGCGGCCATCAGCGTGTCCACCACGTCGGGCGCGTACTGGGCTTCGAGCGCCTCCAGGTCCTTGCCCAGCGCCTCGTGCTCGCGCGCGTGCAGGGCCTGCTGGCGCAGGTGGTCGATGGCCCTGCGCTTGGCCGTGGTCATGAGCCATGCCCCCGGGTTGGCAGGCAGGCCGGTGGCGGGCCAGTGCTCCAGCGCGGCCACCAGCGCATCCTGCGCCAGCTCCTCGGCCCGGCACACGTCACGCGTCATGCGTGCCACGCTGGCGATGATGCGGGCGGCCTCGATGCGCCAGACGGCATCGATGGTGCGGTGCAGGGCATCGGTACCGGCGGGGCCATCGGGACTGAGGGGGTTGCGCATCGGCGGCCTCGGTGAACGCTCAGCCCAGCGCCTTGCTGGCATCCACCATGTGCACGAACTCCCAGCTGTGGCCATCGAGGTCGTCGAAGCTGTGCGAGTACATGAAGCCCAGGTCCTGCACGGGGCGGGGCGAAGTGCCCCCGGCCGCCACGGCCTTGGCGACGAGGGCGTCGACTTCTTCGCGGCTGTCGCAGGAAAAGCACACCAGCACTTCCGACGTGGTGCGTGCATCGGCGATCGCCTTGGTGGTGAAGGTCTGGTAGAAATCCTTGACCAGCAGCATCACGAAAAGGTTCTCGCCCACCACCAGGCAGGCACCCTGTTCGTTGGTGAAGTCGGGGTTGAACTCGTAGCCCAGTGCGCGAAAGAACGCCTGCGAGCGGGCCATGTTCTCGATGGGCAGGTTCACGAAGATTTGCTTGTGCATGAGAGGCTCCTGAAGGGGTGTGAAGGTAAAGGGAAACGAATGCTTTGGCAAAGGGGTGGCGGGTTTCACGCTGCGGGTTGGCCCAACGCCACGGCCTGCAGGTTGGCCAGTCCGTCCTCGAAGTCCTGCCCCACCATGCGGTCCATGTTGAAGAGCAGGTGCGCGATCTTGGCGAGGTAGGGCACAGGGCCCTGCATGGTCCAGGTGACGCGGGTGGCGTCCGCGCCTTCGGGCTGCAGCGTGAACTCGACCTGGTTGTGGGCTTCGAAGGGTTTGACGAAGTCGAGCTTCATGCCCACGCGGCGGGGCGCCGTGGCCTCCACGATCTCCATGCTGCCGGTGCCCACCTTGTCGCCCTGCCAGGCGTAGCGCGCGCCAGGCCCGGCCGTGTTGGCGCTGTACTCGCCCTGGATGGCGGGGTCCTTGCGTTCGTACGGGTTCCAGGTGTTGAACTGGCGCAGGTCGTGGATCAGCCCGTACACGCGCTCGGGCGGGGCCGTGATCACGCGGCTGCGTTCCACGCGGAAGGTGTCGGGGCGGGTGGCGGCGTAGGCCAGCAGCAGCGCCAGGGCGGCGAGCAGCACGAGGGCGATGGTCTTGATCATGGCGATGGCTCCAGGGCAGGCGGGGTGTCAGCCGCGGGCTTCGAGTTCGCGAAAGTGCTCCACGCCCTGCACGGCGGCAAAGTCCTCCATCTCGTACAGGGGGCGCACCTCGATCTCGGCCGCCAGGCCCTCGCCGCGGGGGTTGGGGAAGCGGCGGGTCCATTCCAGCGCCTCGTCGCGGCTGCGCACCTGGATCAGCTTGTACCCGGCAATGAGTTCCTTGGTCTCGGTGAAGGGGCCATCGGTGACGGTCCGCGCACCGGCAGCACCGTAGCGCACGCGCCAGCCCTGCGTGCTGGGCTTGAGGCCGCTGGCGTCCAGCAGCACGCCTGCCTGCGCCAGTTCTTCGTGGTAGCGGGCCATGGCGGCCATCAGGGGTTCGGTAGGCATGTCGCCACGCTCGGATTCTGCTGTGGCTTTCACGATGATCATGAATCGCATGGGGTTCTCCTGGCAAAGGTTCGGGGTGAGGGCCGAAGCGAATGGCTGGCCTTCATGTGCACGACGAACGAGCCTGCGCAAGATCGACACGCCGTCTGCAAATTGCGGGTTTCTACGTAGAAAAATCTCTGCGCGCCCCTGTGCGAGGGGCTGATGTGGCGTATCTGCCAAGCCGTGCAAATGGTTACGGGTCATCGCGATATGCATCGTTAGGATGCCCCGCGAGGGACCCCTGCCAACAATGACCAGCGACACCGACACAGACTCCGAACCGACACCCCCGTGGCTGGCCAGCATTCCGCTGGAACCCAGCCACCAGACCCTGGCACTGCTCATCGTCCACCCGGGCCGCGCGGTGGTGCCGCCTGAGGGCCTGGCCGAGGTGCTGCGTTTCTGGGCCGACGGCCGCGGAGGATGGATCGGCGCGGCCCGGGCCGCCCAAGGGCTGTGGGGCTACATCGACGGCGAGGGCCACTGGCGCGTACCGCCCACGCTGCACAACGCCCGCAGCTTTTCCGAAGACGGCCTGGCGCGCTTTAGCGAGGGCGGGCGCTGGGGCTTCATCGACCTGACCGGCACGGTGGTCATCCCGCCCGCCTTCGACAATGCCCAGCCGTTTCGCCACGGCCTGAGCGCGGTGCAGGTGGGGCAGGATGCCTGGCGCATCATCAACCGCACCGGCCGCACCACCTGCGACGAGGTCTTTCATGAGCTGGGCGCTTTCGGCGCCAACGGCCTGGCGCGCGCCACGCTGTGGAAGAAATCCCGCAACGAGCGCACCCACGGCTTCGTGGACGGCACGGGCCGCTGGGTGATCGAGCCGCGCTTTCGCGACGCACGGCCCTTCGGCGAGTCGGCCACGACCGCGGCCTCGCTGGACGGAGACCTCTACGGACTCATCGACGCCAAGGGCCATTGGGTGCTGCAGCCGCGCTACCCGCGCATCGACGCCTTCAACGCCGAGGGCCTGGCCTTCTTCGACGAACCCAACGCCTGGGAGAACGGCCACGGCTACCTCAATGAACGCGGCAAGGTGGTGGTCAAGGGCGGGCGCCACCTCTCGCCGCGCATGGCGTGCGGCGTGGCCGCCAACAGCTACGACGGCACGAGCTTTCTCATGGCAGACGGCACGCCGCTGCCCGCGCCGCCGCTGAGCTACGGCGCGGATTTCTCCACCGAAAGCTGCTACGCCGTGGTGCGCACCGCCGCCACCCGCAGCGGCGCTGCAGACGCGGCGCGATGGGGGCTTCTGCACCCCGACGGCCGCTTTGTCCCCGCGCCCGAGCATCTGCTGGAGCCCCTGACCGACGGCGATGGGTGGCTGGTGGCGCAACAACCGGACACGCCGCTCGCGCCGTTTCTCACGCGCGACGGGCAACTGGCCTTCATCGACGGCGAAGGCGTCATCACCTGGCGCGCCCACTACGACGGGCAGCAGGTGGCCCTGCTCGACGCGGCCGGCACACCGCTGTGGCGCAGCGGCGTGCGCGAGAACTGCTGGCCCCCGGGCCCGTTCTTCAACGCGCCGCTGACCGACCACCTGGAAAACCTGGAAACGCTGGACGGCATCGTGCCGCTGGCGCTGGACCTGCTGGCCGACGCGGAAGCGCGGCTGCACCGCCTGGCCGCGGGCGATGAACTCGCGCCCGACGAGCCCGTGGACGGTGAGGACGGCGATGGCGATTCCGACGAAGACCAGGAGCCCGGCCAGGTGCAAGCGGCCCGCACGGTGGTGGTGCGCCGCGTGATGCGCGCCTACCTGAGCGAGTCGCACAACGGTCCGTACGAATTCTTGTGCACCGACCTCAACCGCACGGTGGACGAAGCACGCGTGGCCATGGTGCAGCAACTGACTGCGCGCTTCGGCGCCTGCGACCCCAACCCCGAACACGCCGCACCCTGGCACCGACGGGGCGACTACACCCAGGCCTGGCCCGTGGCGCTGGCCAAGCCGCTGGCGGCCGACAGCGGCGCGCTGCATGAATCGCGCGAGCAGTGGCTCACGCTGTACAAGCACTCCGACTCGGGCGATGGCGACGTGTGGTGGGAGCTGTGGCTGATGGCCGCACCCAGCATCGATGCGCTGCAGTTGGCCCAGCGCACCCGCACGGCCGCGCCGGTTGCCGCCGCCCCCGGTGACACCGACCAGCCCGATGGCACAGACAGCGACGGCCCCGCGCTGCACAGCCAGCCCCCGGACGACATCCCGCCCCAGCGTCTGCCACAGACACGCGGCGAATGGCTGCAAGCGGTGCAGAGTGACCGCTACGCCATCGCCCACGTGCCCGCCCCTTGGCTGGACGATGCCATGGTGGACGCCGCGCTGGCTGCGAACGTCGCCGCACTGGAACATGTCCCGCCCGCCTGGCAGACGCCCGAGCGGCTCGCGGCCCTGGTGCGCGCGGGCCTGCGCGAAGCCGCCGACATTCCACCCGAGTGCATGACGGCCGAGGCACTGGCCCTGGCGCGCAGTTTGTATGCCGGCCAGCCCGAGTGGGACTGGCGCGACGAGCGCAACAGCCGCATCCCCACCCACTGGGACCACAACAGCCTGTGCGACATCTGGGGCTGCCTGCTCACGCCCGAGCTGGCGCTCAAGGCCGTGCGCGCCCAGGCGCCGCTCAAGGACCTGGCGCACTGGCTGCGCACCGATGCGGTGGAGCAGGCTGCGCTGCAAGCCGACATCTACAACATCAGCTACATCGACCCGCGCAAGATCACGCCCGCGCTGGCCGAGCGCGCCGTGCGGCACGACTACGGTTGCCTGATCGAGCACATCCCTGCGGAACTGCTGACCCCGGCGCTGTGCCTGGCGTCGGCGCGCGCCAACGGCCTGTCGCTGGACAAGATCCCTGCGCCGCTGCGCACCCCCGACGTGTGCGTGGCCGCACTGAAGGAGCGCTGGGACATGTTCCCCGCCGTGCCTGCCGCACTGCGCGAGGAAGTGACCACGCGGCTGATCGAGGACGACCTGGCTCAGGCGCGCCAGGAGGGCGAGCCGCGCGATGGCAGCCACTGGCACGTGCAGCGCGCCTGGGTGCGGCTGTGGGCTGGCGACCACGAAGGCGCGATGGCCGATGCCCGGCTGGGCCGGGACCGCGTGCGCCACGAAGAGCACGCGCACTACATCCTGGCAAGCAGCCTGCGCGCCCTGGGGCGCACGCAGGAGGCGGCGCTCGAAGCCTCCACCGTGCTGTCGCTGCAGTCGCCCTACACCGCGCAATGGGACAGCGATGAAGACACGCGCTGGCTGCAGTCCCTGGCCCAAGCCCAGGCCCAAGCGGCCGACGACGCCACGCTGATCGCGCAGCTTGCCTCGCACCCGCGCACGCTGGCCGATGTACCGCGCGAACGCATCACCCACGCCATGGTGGACGCCGCACTGGCCGCAGACGAGGATGCGGTGCGCTTCGTGCCCAAGCGCCTGATGACACCCGCGCGGTATGCCGCGGCCCTGCGCCAGGGCGTGAAGGACTTCGACCAGATCCCCGCCGCGATGCTCAGCGAAGAAGCCTGCATCGAGCATGTGCGCGACGGCGGCTGGCGCCTGGCGCAGGTGCCACCCGCGCTGCGCAGCGTGGCCGTGTGCGCCCATGCGCTGCGCGACAGCAGCAACAGCGCGCTCGAGCATGTGCCCGAAACGCTGCGCGCCGATGCCCAGGCAGCCGCCGCGCGCCTGCCGCGCGACGATGAAGACGGCGACGGCCCAGGCTCCGGCGGCGTCGGCCACTGGCTCAGCCGCCGCCTGGTCGAGTCTGCGCTCAAGGGCCAGGACACAGCCGCGCGCCGGCTGCAGCACAAGGGCATGGTGGCCGCGTTCATGGTGCAGGCGGCCGTGACCGCCAAGTCCAGTGAGCCGCCCACGCTGCGCGGCCTGGCCGGCTGGTTCGAACAGCGCGCGGTGCTGGCGCTCGTGGCCAATCTGCTGCTGGGCCTGTCGGCCCTGGTGGGCCACGCGTTCGTGTCGGTGGCAGCGTGGCGCGCAGAAGGCCCCTGGATCGGCCTGCTCACCTTTGCGCTCATGGGGTTTGCCGACGCGTACTGGGCCTGGCGCTTCCTCTTTGCCACCCCCGCCAGTGCGGCCCTCGCACTCACGGCCCTGGTGGTCGTGGTCTATGTCTTCGTCTGGCGCCGGCTATACCGCCGTGTAGGGTTGGCGTACGCGGCGCGCAGCGCGGGTGACTGAGGGGCTACCTGCCTGAGTCCGCCGGACCGCTGCCGTGGTAGCAGGGCGCCACCTCGCGCACCTCGATCGTGGCCCACTCGGCGGCCGGGCAATCACGGGCGATGGCCACGGCCTCGTCGCGCGTGGCGCAGTCGAGCAGGAAGAACCCGCCCACCATCTCCTTCGTCTCGGCGAAAGGGCCGTCCACCAGCCGCGGCTGCCCGCCGTGTACCTGCAGGCGCACGGCCTGCTCGGTGGAAGCCAGCGACTCGCTGGCGCGCAGGATGCCACGCGCGGCCAGGCCCTCGCCGAAGCGCTGCATGCGCGCGTAGGCCTCCTGCCCGCCTGCCAGGCCGCGCTCGGCCCGCTGGCCGTGGGGTTCCATGATGAGCAGCATGAAAGGCATGAAGAAGTCTCCTGAAGATCGGGGCACGGACGGATGGAGGGACCACGCCTGCGTGGCGTGCGCCATGCTAGCAGCAGAAAACGCTATATTTTTCATAGCTTCCCGCGCAGATCCTCAGCACGGCAGCGGCATTTTTCATTTGAATTGTTGCGCGCTGCAGCAAGGCTGTGCTATCTTTGCCCACCTATGCAACGCAGCATGCTCCTATCCACCCTATCGCTAGGCCTAGTGCCTGGCCGGGGTCTGCCTGCGTTCGCCACCATCGTTGCCTGATCCGCTCAGCGCAACACCTGATCTCCCCCTGACCCCGGCCCGCGAACCAGCCTTTGCACTCTTGCAAAGGGCTGCAGGGGATGTCACACGTTTTAATTTCGTTTGACCCGATGCAGTGCGCACGACGCGCACCGCACACCGTTCGTGGAGCCTCTCATGATTGCCAAGCCCGCCACCAAGTACCAGCCCATCGCCCCGGTCGCATTGCCCGACCGCCAGTGGCCCACCCGCAGCATCACCCGCGCGCCCGTGTGGCTCTCCACCGACCTGCGCGACGGCAACCAGGCGCTGTTCGAGCCGATGAACGGCGAGCGCAAGATGAAGCTCTTCCATGAGCTGGTGCGCATCGGCTTCAAGGAGATCGAAGTCGGCTTTCCCGCCGCGTCGCAGACCGACTTCGACTTCGTGCGCCGCCTCATCGACGAGGACCTGATCCCCGACGACGTGACCATCATGGTGATGACCCAGTCGCGCGAAGACCTGATCGCGCGCACGGTGGAGGCTGTGAAGGGCGCGCCCCGCGCCATCGTGCACCTGTACAACGCCACGGCGCCCGCCTGGCGGCGCATCGTCTTCGGCATGAACGTGACGCAGGTGATGCAGCTGATTGCGCACCACGTGGGCTACCTGAAGCAGCTCACCGATGCGCAGCCCGCCACGCAGTGGACGCTGCAGTACTCGCCCGAGACCTTCAGCGCCACAGAGCTCGATGTGTCGCTCAAGGCCTGCCACACCGCCGTCGCCGCCTGGAACGCCGGCCCCGGCCGCCCCATCATCATCAACCTGCCCACCACGGTGGAGAACGCCACGCCCAACGTGTTCGCCGACCAGATCGAATGGATGGACCGGCGCCTCGCCCCCCGCGAGCACATCGTGCTCTCGGTGCACCCGCATAACGACCGTGGCACGGGCGTGGCCGCAGCGGAGCTGGCGATGATGGCCGGCGCCGACCGGGTGGAAGGCTGCCTCTTTGGCAACGGCGAGCGCTGTGGCAACGTGGACATCGTGACGCTGGCGCTCAACATGTACACGCAGGGCGTGCACCCGAACCTCGACTTTTCGGACATCACCTCGGTGGCGCGCATCGCCGAGGAATGCACCTCGCTGCCGGTGCACCCGCGCCACCCCTACGCGGGCGACCTGGTGTTCACCGCGTTCTCGGGCTCGCACCAGGACGCGATCAAGAAGGGCTTTGCCGCGCAGGACCCTCATGCCTTGTGGGAGGTGCCGTACCTCCCCATCGACCCGGCGGACCTCGGCCGCACCTACGACAGCGTGATCCGGGTGAACAGCCAGTCGGGCAAGGGCGGCATTGCCTTCTTGCTGGAACGTGAACGTGGCGTGGTCATGCCCCGGCGCATGCAGGTGGAGTTCAGCGCCGTGGTGCAGCGCCAGACGGACACGAGCGAGGGCGAGATGAGCGGCGAGGCACTGTGGGAGCTTTTCCAGGCCACCTACCTGCGCGCACCGGCCCGGGCGGCCATCGTGTGCCACAGCCACCGGATCGATGAAGACGGGCAGGGCATCGAGCTCGACGTGACCATCGACGGCACGCGCCAGCATCTGCGCGGCCAGGGCAACGGGCCGATTGCCGCCACGGTGGACGCGCTGGGCCTGCCACTGCGCGTGGACCACTACGAAGAACGCGCCACCGGCACCGGCGCCAACGCCCAGGCGCTGGCCATCGTGGAAGCGGCGCTCGAAGGCGTGGCGGGCTCCACCTTCGGCGCGGGGGCCAGCCACAACATCGTGACGGCGTCGGTACAGGCCATCGTGAGCGTGGCCAACCGGCTCGCCGAGCGGCGCGGGGCCACGGTAGCTGCCGCAGTGGCGTAGGTCTCTGGCTGGTATGAAAAAGATAGCTGCCAGCGCTTGATCCATGAGCGTTGGCAGCTTTTTTGTTGAATATCCCCAGGTCCCGGACGGAGTCCGCGCAGGCGCCCGGTCCATCCGTTAACCTTGCGCCCATGCGCGTTTTTCACAGCCTGGCTTTTGCCGCCTGCACCGCCGCCCTGCTGGTGCTGGC
Source organism: Acidovorax sp. sic0104 (assembly GCF_019219095.1). Classification (GTDB taxonomy): domain Bacteria; phylum Pseudomonadota; class Gammaproteobacteria; order Burkholderiales; family Burkholderiaceae_C; genus Acidovorax. Next base: position 170,844 of record NZ_JAHUWH010000009.1, on the reverse strand, counting down.
CGGGTGCGGCACCTCTCGGCCTTCTTCGCCTTCTCGGCCCTCGGCGTCATCGGCCCCGGTGCGCACCACCCCGCCGCTGACGGCGGAGCAGGCGCACGACATCGCCATTCACGCTCTGGGCCTGGTGGGCACGCCGTACCGCTACGGCGGCAACACGCCGGACTCCGGCTTTGATTGCAGCGGGCTCATCGGCTACGTGTACCGCAACCAGGTGGGCACGCCGCCGCCCCGCACGGTGGCGCAGCTCAACAGCTGGGGATACCCCATCGACGGCAGCGAGCTGCGTGCCGGCGACCTGGTGGTGTTCGGCACGGGCCGCCAGCCCAACCATGCCGGGATCTATGTGGGGGAAGGGCGCTTCGTGCACGCACCCTCGACCGGCGGAACGGTGCGGCTGGACGAGCTGCAGTCGCGTCACTGGTCGCGGCAGAACGCGGCGTTCCGCAGGCCGTAGCGGCTCCCCCTGAGTCGCCTTCGGCGCCTTCCCCCTGAGGGGGACGACACCCTCGCTGCGGGGCGGCCCTTGCTCGGCATCGCTGGCCTGGGTCGCGCCGGTTTTGACGATGCGCGCGACATTGGCCGCGCGACGAGCCGGCCGCGCCGCGCGACAATCGGGGCCACCATGACCCACGCACACCGATCCGCCACGCCCCTTTCCACCCACGACACGACGCGCATCGACGACACGCGCATCAAGGCCGTGCGGCCTCTCATCACGCCGGCTTTGCTGCAGGAATGGCTGCCCGCGCCCGATGCCGCCCAGACGCTGGTGGAGACCAGCCGCACCGCCATCTCGCGCGTGCTGCATGGGCAGGACGACCGGCTCGTGGTGGTGGTGGGGCCGTGCTCCATCCACGACCACGGCCAGGCCATGGACTATGCGCGCCAACTCAAGGTGCAGGCCGACGCGCTGCAGCAGGACCTGCTCATCGTGATGCGCGTGTACTTCGAGAAGCCGCGCACCACGGTGGGCTGGAAGGGCTACATCAACGACCCGCACCTGGACGGCAGCTTTGCCATCAACGAAGGGCTGGAACTCGCGCGCCAGCTGCTGCTGGACGTGCTGGCGCTGGGCCTGCCCGTGGGCACCGAGTTCCTGGACCTGCTATCGCCGCAGTTCATCAGCGACCTGGTGAGCTGGGGGGCCATCGGCGCACGCACCACGGAGAGCCAGAGCCATCGCCAGCTGGCCAGCGGCCTGTCGTGCCCCGTGGGCTTCAAGAACGGCACCGACGGCGGCGTGAAAGTGGCGAGCGACGCCATCCAGGCCGCGCAGGCGTCGCACGCCTTCATGGGCATGACCAAGATGGGCCAGGCCGCGATCTTCGAGACGCGCGGCAACCAGGACTGCCACGTGATCCTGCGCGGCGGCAAGCAGCCCAACTACAGCGCGGCGGATGTGGATGCCGCCTGCGCCATGCTCCAGGCGGCCGGCCTGCGCGGGCAGGTCATGATCGACGTGAGCCATGCCAACAGCAGCAAGCAGCACCAGCGCCAGATCACGGTGGCCGGCGAGGTGGCCGCGCAGATCGCCGCAGGCGACCAGCGCATCACCGGCCTGATGATCGAAAGCCACCTGCAGGAAGGGCGCCAGGACATCGTGGCCGGGCAACCGCTGGCGCCCGGCGTGTCGGTGACCGATGCCTGCATCAGCATGGCGCAGACCATTCCGGTGCTCGAAGGCCTGGCGGCGGCCGTGCGCGCCCGGCGCGCACGCAGCTGAGAACAGGGGCCGGGCTGCGTCGGCAGCTACCGCATGGCTGCGGCTTCGATGTTGCGGGCAGTGGCCAGCAGTGTGGCGCACAGCGTTTCCTGCCCCTTCGCATCCACGGCGAAGACGTCGGCTGCACAGACGGTGAGCAGCCGTGCCGCATCCACCACACGCCCCCGCGCCCTCAGGCACACGCCCCGCGCCGGGGCCACGAGCTTCACGGTGGCATCCACCGTGGCATTGACCCAGCCCGGCGGCAGCACGCTGCCGGCCGCCCCCACGGCGGCGAAGTCGGCCACGGCGAACACGGCCGTGGCCTGAAGCTGGCCGGGGCGAAAGCAGAACGCGTCGCTCACGGGGATTTCCACCTCCACCGCGCCCGCCTCGGCGCGCACGAAGCGCAGGCCCAGCGTCCGGGCCATCGGCATGGCCAGCACCAGCGACTCCAGCAAGGGCAAGGATGTGACGGCGGCGGGGCCGTCTGCGGCAAGGGTGGGGATGGTCATGGTGCTTTCCTGGGTGGACGACGGGATCGGGTGGCCGTGGATACGGACGCCGGTGCAGCTGCGGCGACAGGCCGCACCCGCGGCCAGGAGGCTTTGGCTGGCGATGCCGCCGTGGCGCGCCGGGCCGCGGTCTGCCGCTGCGTCTCCAGCCAGGCCTCGTGCTCCAGCACCCGCTGTTTCTGCGCCTTGAGGCCGGCGATCTGCTGATCCAGCGCAAGGGCCCGCTGCCGCAGGTCATCCACCATGGCAGCAATGCGCAGTGTGCCTGCGCGGTAGGCGGCCAGGCGGGGTGCAATCTGCGGCAGGGTGAAGCCGAGCTGCCGCGACATGGCGATGAACACGACCTCGCGCTGCATGGCGGCCGGGTAGTCGCGGTAGCCGTTGGCGCGGCGGCGTGGCTGCAGCAGCCCCAGCCGCTCATAGTGGCGCAGGGCGTGGACGGACACAGAGGTGCGCTGTGCAAGTTCGGAAATCTGCATGTGGCAAACCCAGAGCGTGTTGTGCACCTTGAAGCAACCGCATCAAAGTGCTTGACACACTCTAGCAACCATCGTGCTGCACCAAGGTTACCCAGGCGACTGCCTTTGGGGCAAACCCCCATGGCCTGCGCCTCGTGCGGTGCGCGGTGCGGTGTAGCATTCGCTTTTTTGAACGTGGTCACGTTCCTGCCGTCCTGGCCGTGGTCTTGCAGCCTGCGGCGCGGGCATTTTTCGTCCATCCCACTTGCGAACACCCCTTGACGATGCTTGAGCTCCTTGGCAACGCCACCCAGGCCGCACCGGCTCGGGGAGCGGGGCGTGCGCCAGCGGGTCACGCCACGGCAACCGCCTGACCATGCCACCAGCCCACGCACCCGAAGAGGCAGCGCGGCTTTTGGCACTGCAGTCCTACGCGATCCTGGACACGCCCCCCGAGGAAGGGTTCGACCAGCTGGCCACCTTGGCGGCCAGCATCTGCCAGTGCCCCATCGCCGTGGTCAATTTCCTGGACAGCGAGCGCCAGTGGTTCAAGGCATCGGTGGGCCTCGCGTTCCAGCAGACCGAGCGCGCCATCGCCTTCTGCGCGCATGCGCTGGATGGGCGCCGCGAGCCGGTGGTGGTACCGGACGCCACCAGGCATCCGGCCTTTGCCGGCAACCCGCTGGTCACGGGCGAGCCCCATGTACGCCTGTATGCGTGCGTTCCCCTGGTCACGCCCGAAGGCTTCACCCTGGGTACGCTGGCGGTGGTGGACACCGTACCACGCACGCTGGACGATGCGCAGCTGGATGCCCTCAGGATTCTGGCGGGCCAGGCCATGGTGCAGCTGGAACTGCGCCGTCAAAAACGCCTGCTGGCACAGCTGGTGCAAGAGCGCGACCAGATGCATGCAGAGATGGTGTCCCAGGGCGAAGCATTGCGCGCGGCCGGGCGCATCGCGCGCATTGGCGGCTGGACGGTGGAGCTGCCCGGCCAGCAATGGATCTGGTCGCAGGAAGTCGCCGTCGCCTACGGTCTGGAGCAGCGGCAAAACGGCCTGCCGCAGGTGCTCGAGCTGTACACGCCGCCTTATCGCGCGGTGATGCAGCGGGTGCTGGAAGACTGCCTGCAGCACGGCACCCCGTTCGACATCGAGGCCGAGGTGCTGATGCCAGGCGAGCGCCACTTCTGGGTGCGTACCGCGGGTCAGGCCGTGCGCGGCGCGGACGGTCAGATCCTGCGCATCCAGGGCGCATTCCAGGACGTCACCGCGCAGCACCGCGCCCACCAGGCCCAGCGCGAGAGCGAGGAACGCTTTCACCTGGTCTCGCGCGCCACCGCCGACGCAGTGTGGGACTGGAACCTGCTCACCGACCACATCTGGTGGAACGAAGGCATGCAGACCTTGTTTGGCGTGCCGCCCGACCAGTTGCAGCCCGACAGCAGCTCATGGACCTCGCGTCTGCACCCCGACGACAGTCAGGCTGTGACCACCGGCATCCACGCCGTGATCGACGGCAAGGACACGCACTGGTCGGGTGAGTACCGCTTTCGCCGCCATGACGGCAGCTACGCCTGGGTGCTTGACCGCGGCTTCGTGATCCGCGACGCCGGCGGCCGCGCGGTGCGCATGGTGGGCGGCATGGCCGACATCAGCCGGCAAAAGCTCGCGGAGATCGACGCGCAGCGCGACGCACTGAACCACGCCGAGCTGCTGCAGGTGCAGCAGCGCATCTCGTCAATGGCTCTCCCGCTGCACGAGGCGCTGCAGCTCGTGGCCGACACGGTGCTGCGCCAGACGCAGGCGCGCGGCGCGCTGGTGGAGCTGCTGCGCGACCAGCAACTCGTGGCGCAGGCGGCAGCGGGCGACCACGTGCGCCCCGTGGGCCACCTGCTGCCCGTAGACCAGAGCCTGCTGTGGCCTGCGCTGCGCGAAGGCCGCACCGTGGTGTGCAACGATACGCAGGCCGAAGGCTGGGACATGGCCTCTTTGCCGCACCGCCACGGCGTGCGCTCGGTGATGGCGGTGCCGCTGCGTACAGCCGACGGCGTGGTGGGCTCTCTCAAGGTCACATCCGACCAGGCCCATGCCTTCTCTCGCCGCGACGTGGCCCACCTGGAGATCCTGACAGAGTCCCTGGGCGCCATGGTGCAGCTGCGCCACGTGGCAGCGCAGCTGCGCGCGTCCGAACAGCAGTACCGCATGCTGTTCGATGAGCACCCGCACCCGATGTGGGTGTACGACAAGGAAACACTGCGCCTGCAGGCGGTGAACCAGTCGATGGTGACGCACTACGGCTACGCCGAGGCCGAGCTGCTGGCGATGCAGATGACCGACCTGTGGCCCGCCGAGCGCCGCGCGGCCATCAAGGCCAGCATCGATGCGATACCGATGGACCAGCGCAACCGGCCCGTCATCAGCCGCCACCTCAAGAAGGATGGCTCGATGATGGACGTGGAGATCACGGCCGGCAGCATCAGCTTCAACGGCCGCCCTGCGCGCCAGGTGCTGGCCACCGACGTGACCGAGCGCCTGCGCACCGAACGAGAGCTTGCGCGCATGGGCCGCGCCCAGCGCCTGCTGAGCGCCTGCAACGAGACCCTGGTGCGCGCCACGTCCGAAACCGCGCTGCTGCAAGCGATCTGCCAGATCGCGGTGGACATCGGCGGCTACCGCATGGGCTGGGTGGGCTTTGCGCGCGACGACGAGCGCAAGTCCATCGAGCCCGTGGCGCATGCGGGCTACAACCAGAACTACCTGGAGAACCTGCACCTGTCGTGGTCGCAAGACGACCCCTACGGCCGGGGCCCCGCAGGCATGGCCGTGCGTTCGGGCAAGCCGGTGATCGTGCAGGACATCCGCACCGAGGGCGACTTCGCCGACTGGACGGAGCGCATGCTGGAGCACGGCTTTCACGGCGTGATCTGCCTGCCGCTGCAGCACCGCGACCGCGATCACGACCGCACCTTCGGCCTGTTGTATCTGTACGCGCCCGACATCCTTCAGATCAGTGCGCAGGAGGCAGCGCTGCTGCAGGAGCTCTCCAACGACCTGGCCTTCGGCATCACAAGCCTGCGCGCGCACAAGGCGCAGCAGCGCCTGCAGGCCTCGGTGATCAAGGTGGCGGCCGCCGTGTCGGCCAGCACCGGCACCGAGTTCTTCGTGCAGCTGGTGCGCAACATGGCCGATGCGCTCGGTGCGCAGGGGGGCTGCGTGGTGCGGCTGCTGCCTGCCGCCGAGGGGCAGCCCGACCGCGTGGCCACGCTGGCGGCCGTGCTGGACGGGCAGATGCTGCAGAGCGACACCTACACGCTGGAGGGTACGCCCAGCCACATGCTGCTGAACCAGCGCGAGTACGTCGTGGCCGAAAAGGTGCAACTGCTCTACCCGGCAGCGCCCATGCTGCGCCTGGTGGGTGCGCAGGGCTACGCGGGCCAGCAGCTGTGCAACGCTGACGGCGAGGTGGTGGGAATCGTGTTCGTGCTGTTCCGCCAGCCCATTGCCGAGACCGACTTCATCACCTCCACGCTGCAGATCTTTGCCGCGCGCGCGTCGGCGGAGATCGACCGGCAGCTGGCCGACGCGCGCATCCGTCACCAGGCTTCGCTGCTGGACAAGGCGCAGGACGCCATCCTGGTGCGCGACCTCACGCACCGTATCATCTTCTGGAACAAGAGCGCCGAGCGCCTGTACGGCTGGTCGCAGTTGCAGGCGCTGGGCCAGTCCATCGAGACGCTGCTCTACGACGACCCCACGCACTTCCGCCACGCGACGCAGACGGTGCTGGAGCAGGGGGAGTGGACTGGCGAGATCGTGCAGTACCACCGCGATGGCAGCACCATCGAGGTGGAAGGCCGCTGGACGCTGGTGCGCGGGGACGACGGCCAGCCACAGTCCATCCTCGCGATCAACACCGACATCCGGCAGCGCAAGGCCAGCGAGCGCGAGATCCAGCGCCTGGCGTTCTACGACGCGCTCACCGGCCTGCCCAACCGCATGCTGCTCATGGACCGCATCGGCCATGCACTGGCCAACGCGCAGCGCCGCCACCAGGGCGGGGCGCTGCTGTTCATCGACCTGGACAACTTCAAGACGCTGAACGACACCCTGGGCCACGACCAGGGCGACCTGCTGCTGCAGCAGGTGGCGCAGCGCCTGAACACCTGCGTGCGCAGCGTGGACACAGTGGCGCGGCTGGGTGGCGACGAGTTCGTGGTGATGCTGGAAGAGCTGAGTGCCAAGCCGCACGAACTGGCGCTGCATGCGCGCGGCGTGGGCGAGAAGATATTGACCATGCTGGCCGTGCCCTACGCGCTGGCGGGCTACCAGTACCGCAGCACGCCCAGCATCGGCGTCGCGCCTTTCACGGGTGAGCAGACGAGCGTGGGCGAGTTGCTCAAGCAGGCGGACCTGGCCATGTACCAGGCCAAGACGGCGGGGCGCAACACCCTGCGCTTCTTCGACCCCGACATGCAGGCGGTGGTGACGGCGCGCGCGGGCCTGGAGACGGACCTGCGCGCGGCCCTGGCCCAGGAAGAATTCCTGCTGCACTTCCAGCCGCAGATGCACCAGTCGGGCCGCTGCGAAGGCGTGGAAGCGCTGGTGCGCTGGGCGCACCCGCAGCGCGGCATGGTCTCGCCCGCGCAGTTCATCCCGCTGGCCGAAGAGACCGGGCTCATCCTGCCGCTGGGCCGCTGGGTGCTGCACACCGCCTGCAAGTTGCTGTCGGGCTGGCAGGACGACCCGGCGCTGGCCCACCTGACCATGGCGGTGAACGTGAGCTCGCGACAGTTCCGGCATGCCAGCTTCGTGGACGATGTGGCCCGGGTGCTGGCGATCACCGGCGCGCCGGCCCACCTGCTCAAGCTGGAACTGACCGAAAGCCTGCTGGTGGAAGACATGGAAACCACCATCGCCACCATGGCCGCGCTGCGCAGCTACGGCGTGGGGTTCTCGCTGGACGACTTCGGCACGGGCTATTCGAGCCTGAGCTACCTGAAGCGCATGCCGCTGGACCAGCTCAAGATCGACCAGAGCTTTGTGCGCGACCTGCTCACCGACCCCAACGACGCGGCCATCGTGGACACCATCATCGGCCTGTCGCGCAGCCTGGGCCTGGAAGTGATCGCCGAAGGCGTGGAGACCCCCGAGCAGCGCGAACTGCTGGCCGAAGCGGGGTGCATGCACTACCAGGGCTATCTGTTCAGTCGGCCCCTCTCGGCCGACCTGCTGGCGAGCTTCCTCAAGACCGCTGCGGGCTGATCCACAGGCTCTTTGATGGTTTGTTCCAGCCGGGCCGCTGGCGCAGGCTGGCATGTGCCGTCTGAAGGCCCGTGGCAGGCCCTCCAGGCGGACACTGGGGGGGAGGGTGCTGACATCCACGCCAGACGCTTCCCGGGCTTTTCAGGCCTTGTGGCGGCCCGTGAACAAGCCTGACGTCTGTTGGACGGCCTGCGTGCCCGTATCGCCGTTGACATTCGCATCCCAGGCAGTCCGGCTTTCCAGTCCCCGGAGTTCTCCCCTGTCTTCTTCTTGTAGTTCTTATAAATACATAGTCGTAGTAGTAGAGACGGGCTCGCCGTGTGGACAACCCGGTTTTTCCCAGAACTGGCAAGTACTTGCGCGCCACCCAACTCTGTGGACCGAACCCTGTTTCCGCTGTCGCGCCTGCGGGGACAACAACCGGGAAACACGCCCGTCTGTGGATAACAGGCCGGTTGTGCCAAAACTATCCCCAGTCTTACGCACTGAGCTGCCAGGGAACGGAATTTCCGTGAAATTCGCCCTTTGCACCCATGCGTATTGGGGCTTCAGCTATTAAAAACATAGTGGCAGCGCATGGGCGATGCCGAAAAGCAGGCCTCGCCGGGCCTTGTTCGCCCGCTGTCGGGGAGCCTGGCCCGGGTTTTGGCAGGCCTGCGGGCTCAATCGCCCCAACCGCCGATCGAAACAGCGCGGCCGAGAACGGGCGTGCCGCTGGCTGCTGCAGTCTGCGGTAACTGCACCCCAGTCCCAGGGATCACAGCGGTGTTCCAGGCTCCCGGTTTTCGGGGTTCTTGTTATTCATTGATAGCTCTATAGAAAGATAGCAGTAGTAGTAGAGCAAGGCCGTTTTTGTGGATAAGGCTTTTTTTCCCAATGCTGGCTTGCACTTGCGTTGCGCCAAACATTGTGGGACGCAGGCCCTGAACTCCGGGGCCTACAGACAACAACTTCCGGGGCGCGACCTTTTGTGTGGATAAGTGCCTGGTTGTGCGAAAAATTCCCCCAGGGTTATCCACAGGGGGCGGCTGCCGTGCCATTTTTTCCAGGGTCTGGAGCCCTGGCGCACCTGGAACGCAAAAAGGCCCGGCGTCCTGGGCAGGACTCCGGGCCTGGGCGCCATGCCGCTCTGGCAGGTTTAACGGGCGGGTGCCGCCGCTGGTGCGGGCTTGGTGCCGCCGTCGCCGTGGTGATGGCGTTGTTCACCACCCCGGCCGTGGCGCCCTTCGCCATCGCCGTGGGCGCCGCGGTGGTGGCGAGGTGGATGGGCGTCGAAGGTCTTCTGCTGCGCAGGGGTCAGCGCGGCATAGAAGGCCTTGGTGGCTTCGCCCCGGCGGTCGGCCTCGGCGGCATGCTGGGCGCGCAGGGCCCGCATGCGGTCGATGCGTTCGGGGGTGGTCAGCTTGTCCAGGTCCTTGCGGTCCAGGCGGGCCGGGCGCTCGCCCGGTTGCATCGCGGCCGTGAAGGTGTTCCAGGCAGGCTCCTGGGCGGAGGTCAGCTTGAGTTGGTCCTTCAGGGCCGCCAGGCGCTTGGCCCGGTGGGCTTCGTGGCGCTGGTGGTGGTCGCCGCGCTCGCTGCCGTGCCTGGCATGGCGGCCTTCGGGTGCGGCAGTGCTGGCGGCGGCAGGATTGGCGGAGGGGCTGGCGGGTGCCTGTTGCGCCAGGACGGGCAATGCGAGGGCAGCCAGAACAGCGGTGGCCGCCAGGCGGCGTGGAAGTTGGAAAGCCATGGTGTGAGTCCTTTCGCAAAGGGGTTGGGCCCGCTGGCCCGGGATCAGGTCAGCGATTGAGGGTCAGTGTCTGCCCCGCGTGTATCGGCGCCGTGCCCATTGGGTGAGGCTGTGTAAAGTTGTGACAAGAAGCTCCGTATCTGGTGCGGTTTTCGGCGTCGAAATCGGGGTCGCCGCCCTTCCTGCAAGCGCAGAGAGCTATTGAATTGATAGCGTTTCTCTGGAGGAAGCCTTGCACCCCGACACCTGGCGCTTTGGCGCGGCATGGGCCCGGCGTCCGGACCGCCGACAATGGCGGATTCGCCGTTGGCTTGTTTTGCTTGTGTTGTTCGTTCAACACCTAGAAAAAGAGAAGGTTTTCCCGTGTTCAAGAACATGATCGTGTACCGCATTGCGCCGCAATGGGAGGTGGAACTCACGCAGGTCGAGGAGGTGCTGGCCAAGGCGCCTTTCACGGAGTGCGGCGCCACGCAGGAGAAGTCGCTGGGCTGGGTGCCGCCGCGCGGCGAGGCGCATGGCCCGCTGGCCGAGTCGGTGGGCGGGCAGTGGATCCTGCGCTTCATGGTCGAATCCAAGGTGCTGCCGGGCAGCGTGCTGGCCCGCAAGGTCAAGGAAAAGGCCGAGCGCATCGAGCAGGAAACCGGCCGCAAACCCGGCAAGAAGGAAAGCAAGGAACTCAAGGACGAGGCCAAGCTGGACCTGCTGCCCATGGCCTTCACCAAGCAGGGATCGATGTGGGTGTGGATAGACACCGCATCGCGCCTGCTGGTGCTCGACACGTCGAGCCAGGGCCGCGCCGACGAGGTCGTCACGCTGCTGGTCGAATCGCTGCCGGGCCTGTCGGTGTCGCTCATCAACACCCAGACCAGCCCTCAGGCGGCCATGGCGCACTGGCTCAAGGAGCAGGAGCCGCCGGTGGGCTTCACGGTGGACCGCGAGTGCGAGCTCAAGAGCGCGAACGAGGAAAAGGCCGTGGTGCGCTACGCCCGCCATCCCCTGGACATCGAGGAAGTGCAGGCCCACATCGATGCCGGCAAGCTGCCCACCAAGCTCGCGCTGACCTGGGATGACCGGGTGTCCTTCATGCTGACCGAAGGCCTGCAGATCAAGAAGGTGGCGTTTCTGGACACGGTGTTCGAGGGCACCAAGGCCGATGATGGCGGCTTCGACACCGACGTGGCGATTGCCACGGGCGAGCTGGTCAAACTCATCCCTGATTTGATCGAGGCGCTGGGGGGCGAGGCCGAAAGCGGCGTGGCCAGTGCCGCACTGGCAGCCGCTGCGGGCGATGGGGCTGCGCCGGCAGGGGCGGGCGTTTCGGCTGCAGTGCCGGCGCCGCCCAAGGGCAAGGACGTTTCCGGCCGCTCGATCACCGGGCCGGCAACCGCACCCGTGGACACCGACCCGGATTCAGCGCCGTTCTGAGTCTGACGCAGGGCTGTTCGCCCGCGACGCTGCGGCCCCTAGCGGCCGCGCCACGTGCCTTGCCTTGCTACTTTGCAACCAGGGTGCTCTTCCTGGGATTCTTCTGGGCGATGTCGATCACCTGCTGAGTGAAGATATTTCTCCAGGAGTCCCTGGTGTCATCTTCCACGAGCTGGGGCATGAAACCGAACACCAGCGTGCGCTCGCCCTTGACGATCACGCCCTGGCTTCTTTTGATGATGTCCGGGGCCACCAGCTCATAGCCTGGCCGGGGCGTGATGGCTGCATGGCCCTTGTACAGCTTGCGGGAAGTCTTGAGGCGGTGTATTTCATTGTTGATCATGAATATGCCGCCCCGTGTCTTCCATTCGATGCTGGCGATGCCAAAAATGTCGTGCATCCAGTCGAATGTCGGCTTGCCATTCTCATCGAACTCGCCCAGACGCATGTCCTGTATCAGAACGCCACCGCTCTTCCAATAGGCTGCCAGTTTGATCTTGATATTTTGCGGAAGAGCCGCCTGGTGGGGGATGAAAATGGCATCCATGTCCGTGGCCAGCAGATCATTTTCAAAGATATTCTTCTCGCCAATGATCCGCGCATCGATGGAAGGATGCTTGCTCAGGATCTTGTAGGCTTCGAACAATGCATCGCGGTGGACGTTGCGGCCTGTACTGCGCTCCCCATGCCAGACATAGAAATTGGTGGTGGAGCCGAGAATACCGACCCTGATTTTCTTTTGATTGTCCGCAGGCTTGCTTTTGGGAATATTGGTGGCAATGGCTGAGATTTTCTCGAAATCGATGGTTGCCGACTGATCGCGGGCCGCCTGCCGCTGAAAGCCTCCGATTTCAAATCCGATCACATTGTTTTGCTGAAACGATTTGGCGATGGTCTGGTTGATGACGGGAATCAGCTCGTCCGTCTTTTTCTGCCGCTCCCATTGTTCCGCGTAGGCGCCGACGATGATTTTCTTGTAGCCCAGCGAGCCCATGTAGTTGGAGAGGATGGGCAGTACATCGGCATCCGGGAGCAGCGCGTACCCGTCGAAGAAGTTGAAATCGATGACGGCGATGTCCGCGCAATCGACCACCTTCTCGAGTGCGCCCGTCGCATAGATGGCGTCATGGGAGGTGAACGTTTCTGCAAAATAAACCACGGCGGCAGCGCCCTTGTCGCGAATGGTCTTCGCGTACAGGCAGGTGGCCTGGCTCAGGCGGTTTTCGCGAAACTCCTTGTGGGCGTGAAGCAGGGGCTCCGCGCGGGGAGTCCCCTTGATGATGTCGCTGTTGTAATTGATGATCGGCTGCCGGGTGCCGTAGAGCTTCTGGAATTCATTTTGTGTGGATTCGTTGTAGTCTCTCCACTGGTATCCCGTCTGGCCGTATTTGATTTCATGCTCTTCCTGCAGGCCGATGGCATAACCCAGGATCCGCCCTGGATAACGCTTTGAGAAGTGATCGACCGTTTTGGAAATGAAATTGCGTGACAGTGCTCGAACCGCCTCGTCGGAAAAATCCAGCTGCCATGTCACTTCATTGGAGAAGTTCTTCATCAGGGCATGGGTATTTTCTTTATAAACCCATTTGGGGACGGTGAATTCTTCCTTGAGCCGTCTTCCGTCTGGATCCAGATATGGGCGGCCACCCATGTCAAGGACCAGGATGAGACCCAGGTCGTTGGCAACGAGCGAGTCCAGAGCCTGGTGGTAGTGCGAAAAGACGAAATTTCCCTTCTGGCGTTCGATGTCTGACCAGTTGAGGTAAAACGTTACGTGGGTAAAACCTTTTTTCTTTATTTCTTTGGGTAAATTTTCGTTCTGGCTGATATCCCAAGGCATCAGGATAATGCTGGATACAGAATCTTGGGGTGCCGCGTGGCTGGTGGTTGAAAATGCGAAGCACGCCAGTAACGCAATGCCAATGCCCAGGAGGTTTTTCATAAGATTCGGCGAAACAATTCTTGTAATTTTGTTTTGCGGCTGCCGTAAACGGCTGTTGCCATACGGTGCCAAAATGCCGGCCTGTCGCCGATTTTTGACGCAAGACAAATATGTATCTGAAATGTTCGTAATGTAACGCAGTTCGGTAAATGCCGTATTAGAGTCAACACGGTAAAAAAGATAATTTGTTGCTTTGGTACAAATTCATAGCTGGCGCACATACCACCAATACCGCGATCCAGAGAAACGGTTATTCAATGTTTGGGGAATAAATCACGGTGTGAGTGATGCAAGTGCACAACCGTGGCGCGATGTGCACGCGGGGGCGGCGGCAAACACGCCGGCATCGGCGCATGCGGTTCCAGCCAGGGCAGCGTCTGTTCGGCTGCCGCGCAGGCGGGGGGCGATCAAAGTCCCTTGAACTGAGGGCTCTGGCGTGCGTGGAACGCGTCGACTCCCCGGCGGAAGTCTTGCGTTGCTGCGCATTGCACAAAGGCGACGGCCTCCGCCGACAGTTGCTCTGGCAGGCTGCGCTCGAGTGCATCGCGCATCAGGCGCTTCATCGCCCCGTAGGCCTGGGTGGGTCCTGCGGCGAAGCGCTCGGCCATCGCACGGGCGGCAGCGTCGAGGCCATCCGCTGGCACCACGCGGTTGACCAGGCCCAGGCGCAACGCATCATCGGCCGTGAAGGCTTCGCCCAGCAGGGCGATCTCCAGCGCATTGCGCAGCCCCACCAGGCGGGGCAGCGCCCACGAGGCACCCACGTCGCAGCTGGTGCCCAGATTGATGTAGGCCAGGTTGAAGCGCGTGCCTTCGGCCACCAGGACGTAGTCGGCCATGAGCATCAGGCTCAGGCCCGCTCCCGCCGCCACGCCGTGCACCTGGGCGATGACCGGGGCGTTCATCTGCGCCAGCAGCGGCAGGGCCTGGTTCAGCGGCGTGAGGATGTCGATGGCTCCCTGCACGGGCTGCGCCCGCAGCGTGGCCAGGTCTCCACCCGCCATGAAGCCCTTGCCGCTGCCGCGCAGCACCACGGCACGCACCGAGGGGTCGGCAGCGATGGATTGCACTGCCGCGAGGAAGGCCTGCGCCATGGGGACGTCGATCGCATTCAGTGCCCCGGGGCGGTTGAAGCACAGAGTGGCCACCGCGCCTTCCCGCTCCAGCAGCAGGGGTGGCGGTGGCTGTACGACGGCGGATTTCATATAAAAAGACCTTCCAGCGCAGGCGTGGCAAGCGCCAATAGCTTCAAAATTAATAGCGTTTTGGTGGGCGAGGTTCTGAACCGCGGGGCTAGTGGTACAGCGCTTCGATCTCGGCGGCGTAGGTCTTGTAGATGCTTGCGCGACGCACCTTCATGGTGGCGGTGACTTCGCCGTCGTCGTGGTCCAGCTCCTTGGTGAGCAGGTGGAACTGGCGGATCTGCGAGACCTGGGCCAGGCGCTCATTGCCGCGGCGGATCTCGGTGTCTATGAGCTCGCGCACCTCCGGCGTCTCGACCAGCGAGCGGAAATGCGTGAACGCGATGCGCCGCGCCTCGGCCCATTTGCCCACGGTCTCGAAATCGATCATCACCAGCGCGCCGACGAACTTGCGGCCCTCGGCGACGATGATGCATTCCTTGATGAAGGGGCTGCCCTTCATGGTGTTCTCGATCTCGGAGGGCGTGAGGTTCTTGCCGCCGGCCGTGATCATGATGTCCTTGAGGCGGTCCACGATCTTGATCTGGCCGTGCTCCTCGCGCACCACGTCGCCGGTGTGCAGCCAGCCATCCACGATGCTGGCTGCCGTGGCCTCGGCGTTCTTGTAGTAGCCCGCGAACACCATGTCGCCGCGCAGATGCAGCTCGCCGCTCTCGGCAATGCGGTGCTCCACCCCCAGGGTGGGCACGCCCACGGTGCCCACCACCACCTGGTCCAGCCGGTGGCCCGTGACCATGCCGGTGGATTCGGTGAGGCCATAGACCTCGATCAGCGGCAGGCCCAGCGTGCGAAAGAAGCGCACCACGTCGGGCGGGATCGGCGCGGCCCCGGTGAGGGCCACGCGTGCATCGCGCAGGCCGATGAAGTTCTGCAGCGCACGGAACACCAGCCAGTAGCTCGCGGCCGACGCCAGTCGCTCGCCGAAGGTCCAGGTGCTGCGCGGCTTTTCGGCCACGGGCTGGCAGGCTGCGAAGGCGCGATCGAACAGCCGGCGGCGCAGGCCCCCGGTCTCCTGCAGCTTGATGTGGATGGCGGCGTGCATCTTTTCCCAGATGCGCGGCACGCCCAGGAACATGGTGGGGGCCACCTCGCGCAGGTCTTCCTGCACGGTGCGGATGGATTCGCCGAAGTTGACTTGCGAGCCGATGTAGACCGGCACGAAGCTGGTGAGCATCTGTTCGGCCACATGGCACAGCGGCAGGTAGGACAGGTGCGTGGTGGACGCGTCAAGCTGCAGCCGATCGACGATGCCGGGCACCACGCCACGGATGTTGCGGTAGCTGATCATTGCGCCCTTGGGCTTGCCGGTGGAGCCCGAGGTGTAGATCATCAGGCCCAGGTCATCCAGCGTCTGGCGCGCGAGGGCCTCGTCCACCAGCGCCTGCGACCCCGATGTGGCGCCCAGCGCCTCGACCTCGGCGAAAGTGGCGATCAGCGCGCGCACCTCGGGCGCAAAGCTGCGCAGGCCCTTGGTCTCCATGACGATGATCTTCTTGAGGTGCGGCAGCTCGGGCAGCGCCGCGAGCAGCTTGTCGGTCTGCTCCTGGTCCTCGCAGACCATGACCTCGATGTCGGCATGGCCGACCACATAGGCCACCTCGTTGGTGGGGCTGGTGGGGTACACGCCCACGGTGACGGCGCCGACCAGGCCCGCGCCCATCTGCGCGAGCACCCATTCGATGCGGTTCTCGGAGATCACGCCCACATGGCCGCCCGCCGGCAGGCCCAGCGCGCGCAGGCCCAGGCCGAAGTGGCAGGCACGCTCGTGGTAGCGGGCCCAGGTGAAGGGCTTCCAGATGCCGTAGTCCTTCTGCCGGATGGCCACGCGGCCCGGCTCGGTGCGGGCGCGCTCGCGCAGCATCTGGGGCAGGGTGAGGTCGGGGAGGGTCATGACAGCCATCTCTTGCGCCGTTTGTAGTGCTTGATGTCCTTGAAGCTCTTCGCTTCGCCGCTGCCGCCCATGCCCAGGTAGAACTCGCGCACGTCGGGGTCGTTGGCCAGGCGCTCGGCCGGGCCGTCGATCACGATCTTGCCGTTCTCCATGATGTAGCCCTGGTGGGCCACGGCCAGGGCCACGGTGGCGTTCTGCTCCACCAGCAGCATGGAGGTGCCGCGCTCGGCGTTGATGCGCGCGATGATGGTGAAGATGTCTTCCACCAGCTTGGGTGACAGGCCCAGCGAGGGCTCGTCGAGCAGGATCAGCTGGGGCTGGGCGATGAGGGCGCGGCCGATGGCCAGCATCTGCTGCTCGCCGCCCGAGAGGTAGCCGGCCAGACCCTTGCGGCGCTCGTGCAGGCGCGGAAAGTAGGCATACACGCTGTCGAAGTCGGGTTTCGCGTCGCTGCGGCCTGTGAGCGCATAGGTCGCGGCCACGAGGTTCTCTTCGACCGTGAGGTCCTCGAACACGCGGCGGCCCTCCATCACGTGCGAGAGGCCGCTGCGCACCAGCTGCTGCGGCGGCAGGCCCGCCGTGGGCTGGCCGTTGAAGCGGATGCTGCCCGACTCCACCGTGCCGTCTTCGAGCGCGAGCAGGCCCGAGATGGCCTTGAGCGTGGTGGACTTGCCCGCGCCGTTGCTGCCCAGCAGCGCCACGATCTGGCCACGCGGCACGGCCAGCGACAGGCCGCGCAGGGCCTGCACGACCTGGTTGTAGATGACCTCGATGTTGTTGACTTCGAGGACGAACTCAGGAGCGTGCGGCATCACGGTCTCGGCGGCTGGGAAGGAGCACTGCGAACCGCGCCGCACCCGGCGCATGCCGTGGGCGCTGCTCTGCCAGCGCACCCGTGGAACCGGCTTTGCCGGGCCTCGGGGTGCGTCCCCCTGAAGGGGGAAGGCGCGAAGCGACTCAGGGGGGGTGTCAGGAACATCAGAGCTTGATCCAGTCGGAGGCCGCCACCATTTTTTGCGCCTTCATGTCCGCGCGGTACACGCGCCCCACGGGGATGGAGTTGCCGCTGATGGTGATGGGCACGCCGATCAGGCCGCCGGTGTCGAAGTCCTTGATGCTGTTGAGCGCGGCCTTGAGGTTCTTGCCGTCGAGCGGCTTGCCCGCATCCAGGCAGCGCTTGGCCGACTCGGCGAACAGCATGGCGGCGAGGAAGCCCTGCACGTAGGCGGTGCTCTGGTACTCGGGGCGCATGGCGCGGATCTTCTCCAGCATGGGCGCCTTCTCGGTGTCGTAGTAGTAGCGGTAGGGCATCACGCCCATGAAGCCGTCGGCGGCCTCGCCCATCTTCATCACGGTGGAGCTGTCCATGGTCCAGAAGGTGCCCATCCACTTGCTGGTCATGCCCTGCTGCTTGCCCTGGGTGATGAACTCGGGGATGGGCGCGAGGATGTAGCCGTGGAAGATGGTGTAGTCGGGCGCGGCACGGCGCAGCTTGATGACCTCCCCCGAGACGTCCACGCTGCCCGCAGGCGTCATGATCTTGATGGGCACCGACAGGCCCAGCGCCTTGGCGGCTGCCTCGCTCTTGTCGATGGGGTCGCGGCCGAACTCCGAGTCGGAGTACACGAAGGCCACCTTCGCGCCGGGCTTTTCCTTGGCGATATGCTTGAGCAGGATGCCGAACATCTCGGTGTAGTCCGGGCCCACGAGGAACTGGTTGGGGTACTTCTTGGGGTCGTTGAGTTCACTGGCGAACGATGCGCCCGCCATCAGCGTGGTGCCCGCGCGGTCGAGCTCAGGGTTGATGGTCTTGGAAAAGCCCGTGGAGTCGCCGTAGTAGAGGTTCACCTTGTTCTGGCTGGTGATCTTCTTGTAGGCGGCCACCGAGACGTCGACCTTGTAGCCCGTGTCCTCGGGCACGTACTTGAGCTTGCGGCCCTTGATGCCGCCCGCGTCATTCACCATCTTCACGTAGTCGCCGATGCCGGCGTTGATGCCCACGCCCGCGAACGCGAACACGCCGGTGAGCGGGATGGAGCCGCCGATCACGATGTCCTCGCCGCTGGCCTGTGCGGTGGCGGTGAGCGGTGCGGCCAGCGTGGCGCCGGCCGCGAGCAGCAGGGAGCGGCGGCGCTGCGATGCCAGTGCGTTGGTGGGGGTGGTGCTGGGCATGGTGCTTGTCTCCTTCATGGTTTTTTGGCTGCGGCGGGGCCCCTCAATTGCGGAACGGCCACAGATGGAAAAAGCGGCGAATGCGCCGCCACACTTCTGCGAGCCCCTGTGGCTCGAACACCAGAAATCCGATGATCAGCAGGCCGAAGATCACGGTGCGCACGGGCGAGAGGAACACCGTGAGCTCGTTGCCGCCGGGCAGCAGGTCGACCACGAGCTTGAGCAGCTCGGGCACCATGGTCATGAACACCGCACCCAGGATGCCGCCCAGGATGGAGCCCATGCCGCCGACGATGATGGCCGCCAGGAAGAAGATGGACATGAGCAGCGGAAAGCTCTCGGGCGTGACCACACGGAAGAAATACGCCCACAGGCCCCCGGCCACGCCCGCATAGAACGACGACAGCCCGAACGACAGCAGCTTGTAGCGCAACAGCGGAATGCCCAGCACCTCGGCCGAGATGTCGCGGTCGCGGATGGCGATGAAGGCGCGGCCCACGCGCGTGCGAAACAGGTTGGCCGCGCCCAGCAGCATGAGCACGGTGACCGGCACGATCACCCAGTACAGGCGAAACGAGGTGTCGAGTGCCAGGCCGAATAATTTGGCGGGCGGCACGCTCAGGCCGCCGGTGCCGCCCGTGAACTTCCAGTTGGCGAAGATGAAGTGCGCGATGAAGGACGCGGCGATGGTGGCGATGGCCAGGTACAGACCCTTCACGCGCAGCGAGGGGATGCCCACGACGATGCCGCCCAGCATGGCCACGAAGCCTCCGGCCAGCAGGTTGAGCACGAAGGGCGTGCCCACGCGCGTCTCCAGCACGGCCACGGTGTAGGCCCCCAGGCCCATGAAGGCGGCCTGCCCCAGGCTCACCAGGCCCGTGTAGCCCGTGAGGATGTTGAGCCCGGTGGCGCTGGCCACGTTGATGCTGACCAGACAGGCCAGGTAGAGCCAGTAGTCGCTGGCCATGAAGGGGAAGAGCAGCAGCAGCGCGGCGGCCACGGCCAGCCAGACCTTCTGCGTGCGCGAATCGAACAGCGCCGCATCGGCGACGTAGGATTCCTTGAGGGTGCCGATGCGCATCAGGCCTCCCGCCGGGCCGCCCCAAGGGAGGCCTGCGCCCCCTTGGGGGCCAGTGAATACACGAAGTGATGAACGTGGGGGCGCATGTTTTTAGAGTCTCTCGATTTCGTGGGTGCCGAACAGGCCGTAGGGCCGCACCAGCAGCACGGCGACCAGCACGATGAAGGTGGCCAGGAGCTTGTATTCACCGCCCAGGTAGGCGCCCGCGAGCGCCTCGACCAGGCCGATGAGCAAGCCGCCCAGCAGGGCGCCGAGCACGCTGTCCAGGCCGCCCACGATGACCACCACCAGCACCGAGAGGCCGAACACGCCCATGCTCGACGAAATGCCGCCAATCGAGCCCACGATGATTCCCGAAACCGCCGCGATCATGGCCGAGGCGACCCACGCCAGCGAGAACACGCGCGGCACATTGATGCCGACCGAGTAGGCGGCCGCCTGGTCGCTGGCCGTGGCGCGCAGGGCCACGCCGCCGCGCCAGAAGCGGAACACCAGCAGCACGGCAGCGATGAAGGCCACGGCGATCATGGCGCCCCAGAACACCTTGGGCGCGAGGAAGGCATCGCCCACCATGATGGGCTTGGTGGGCATGAACTCGGGCAGGCGGCGCTGGTCGGCGGTCCAGATCATCTCCACCAGGCCCACGAGCACCGAGGCCAGGCCCACGGTGACCATGAAGACGGAGATCGGCGGCTCGCCCAGCAGCGGCCGGATCATGGTGCGCTCGATCACCGCGCCCAGCAGGCCCGAGCCCAGCACCGCGGCGGGGATGGCCAGCCACAGCGGGAGTGCGAAGGTGGCGGCGAAGGTGAAGAACAGGTAGGCGCCGACCATGAGCAGCTCGCCGATGGCGATGTTCACCACGCGCGTGGCCTTGTAGACCATGACGAAGGCCAGCGCCGCCAGCGCGTAGAGCCCACCGCCGGCGATGCCGGTGAGGCTGATCTCGAACAGATAGGCCCAGTCGACATTCAACATCATGCGACGGCCCCCTGCACGGGTGCAGCGGCTCCCGCCCGGAAGCGGGCGCGCAGGTCGCCCACGTTGCCCGCGCCCAGGTAGGCACGGACCACCTCGGGGTTGGCCTGCACCTCGGCCGGCGTGCCCTGGGCGATGACCTGGCCGAAGTTGAGCACCACCACGTGGTCCGACAGGTCCATCACCATGCCCATGTCGTGCTCGACCATGAGCACCGTCACACCCCATTCGGCGCGCACGTCGAGGATGAAGCGCGCCATGTCCTCGGTCTCCTCGCGGTTCATGCCGGCCACCGGTTCGTCAAGCATCAGCACCTCGGGCTGCATGGCCAGGGCGCGTGCCATCTCCACGCGCTTTTGCAGGCCGTAGGGTAGGGCCGCGACGGGCGCGTGGCGGATGTGGTCGATCTCCAGGAAGTCGATGATGCGCTCCTCGATGTCGGCGCGGAGCTGCGCTTCTTCGCGGCGCGCACGGCCGATGTAGAGCAGCGCGTCGAGCACGTTGGTCTTCAAATGCGCATGGCGGCCGAGCTTGATGTTGTCCAGCACCGTCATGCCGCGAAAGAGCGCGATGTTCTGGAAGCTGCGCCCCAGGCCCAGGCGGGCGCGCTGCGGTGCGGGCACGCGCGTGATGTCCTGGCCACGGAAGCGGATGGCGCCGCTGGCGGGCCGGTAGAAGCCCGAGATGGTGTTGAACAGCGAGGTCTTGCCCGCGCCGTTGGGGCCGATCACGGCGGTGATGGAGCCGGCCTGCACGCCAAAGCCCACGCCGGTGAGCGCCTTGACCCCGCCAAAGGCCAGCGTGACGCCGTCGACCTGCAGCAGGGGGCCGGGAGTGGCGCCTGCGGCGCCGGGGCGGGGGTGTGTCTCCATCGGTCTTTCTACGGGTTTGCGCGAACCGGACAGATGCCTACTTTTACGTAGACTGTTTACTCACGAGTAGATTCTGGGTGGCGCGGCAGGGCGGGGCATCGGTACTTTCCCCCGGTCGCGCAGACGGCACTGACGTCCTTGCGGGGCCCCCGCTGGCAAGGGCTGCCGATGTCCCGGCGGCCCAGGGCATGGTGACGAACAGGCTCTAATACGCACATGACCAAGACGACGACCATTGCCGCGACGAATGCGACACCCCGACGCAAAGGGGCCGCTCCCGCGCCCGCCGTGGCGGCCTCGCCGTGGGCTCCGGTGTCGCACCGCGAGCGCCAGCGCGAGGCCAAACGCAATGCCGTGCTGCAGGCCGCGGCGCAGCTGTTCAACGAGCGCGGCTTTCACGCCACCTCGCTCGACGACATCGCAGCGCGCCTGAACGTGACCAAGCCCACGCTGTACTACTACGTGAAGAACAAGGACGAGATCCTGCTGCAGTGCGTGAGCCAGGGCCTGACCATGATGCTGGAGGGCATCGACGCCTCGCGCGCCGCAGGCGGCAAGGCCATCGACCAGCTCATCACCTGCATGCAGGTCTATGCACGCATCGTCACGCAGGACTTCGGCATGTGCCTGATCCGCGTGGGCGACGAACAGGTGCCGCCCGAGAGCCGCAAGGAGCTGCGCCGCCTCAAGTCCGCCATCGACCAGGAGTTCCGCCGCCTGGTGGCCGAGGGCGTGTCAGAAGGCTCGCTCGCGCCCTGCGACCCGAAGATGACCGCCTTCGTGATCGCGGGCGCCTTGAGCTGGATCGGCCGCTGGTACAAGCCCGGCGGGCAGTACACGCCCGAGCAGGTGGCGGCGCAGTGCATCGATACGCTGCTGGGTGGGGTGCTGCGGCGGGTGGATGTGCCGCAGCCTGTGGCGGTGTCGGCGGCGGCTCCCAGGAGAAAGCGGTCAGCCGGCGATTGATGGCCGAGGTTGTGGCCCTGGATGCCGCGCCCGCGGCATGGGCGGGGATCGGGAGCCGACATTGAGCGATTGCTCGTCGTCAGGTCAACCGCCCGCCGCCCCCGCCAGGTCATCCAGGATCGGGCAATCCGGCCGCTCGTTTCCCTTGCAGCACGACACCAGCGTCTGCAGGCTGCGCTGCATGGCCTGCATCGACGCTATGCGCTCGCTCAGGTCGTCGATGTGGGCCTGGGCGATGCGTTTGACCTGGCTGCTGGCGCGGCTGCGGTCGTGCCACAGGGCGAGCAGCTCGGCGATCTCTTCCATCGAGAAGCCCAGGTCGCGGCTTCTGCGGATGAAGTGCAGGGTGTGCACGTCGGCCTCGGTGTACTGCCGGTAGCCGCTGTCGGTGCGGGCCACGGCGGCCAGCAGGCCCAGGGACTCGTAGTGGCGAACCATGCGGGCCGAGATGCCGGCGCTGCGCGCGGCTTCGCCAATGGTCAGGGGCCGGCCGCTGGCCCGGCCCTGGACGCGGGGCAGGGTGGCGATCATGGCGCGACCGTGTAGCCTTCTTCGGCAATGGCGGCGGCGATGGCGGCCCGAGGTGCGGTGGCGTTGCCGACTTCGACGCGGCCGGTGCTGCGGTCGATGCGCACGGTGGCGTCGGGGTCGGCCGACTGCACGGCCTGCGTGACTGCGCGCTCGCAGTGGCCGCAGGTCATGCCCTGCACGTCAAAGAGTTGCGTGGCGGCGGGGGAGGTGGATGCGTTCATGGTCATGGTGGGCTCCTGGATGTCCTGGAAGGTGGTCCGACGGGTATCGGAAAGGTTTCAGGACGCCAGCGTAAACCTTCACACGATGGCAGGGTCAAGCGGCTGGGCCGAAACCCTGCGAAACCCTGCAGTCATTGCGCCGGTTGCTTGCGGACAGGGCAGTTAGCGCTATAAAAAATGTAGCTACAAGCGCTTATCCATCAAGCGATTGAGGCCATTTTTATCTCAAAAAAACTACTTGGGACGGGGGCGGCGCACTGCGGCGTCGGGCTGCACCAGCCGGCCTGCGCGCAGCTCGGTGATGGCCACGGCCAGCGCCTGGGCGGCGCCGCGCACTTCGGGCTGCATGGCGGTGTCGCGGTCCAGGCGTGCATTGGGGCCTGCGTCGATGAAGCCCATCCAGTCGAGCCAGTCCGACAGGCCCCGGCGCGTCATCTCGATGCCGGCCACGTCGCCGTGCACGGCCAGCGCGTAGGCGCGGCCGGCCAGGTGCTTGGGGTAGTCCCAGCCCGCAAGCTCGAGCGCCTTGGCTTCGGTGGCCTTCTTGCCGTGGGTGCTGGTGGGGTCGGGATTGCCGCCGTCGGCGCACACCAGGCTGTCGATCATGAGCTTGAGCGGGCTCGGTGTCTGATACCAGTACACGGGGGTGACGATCATCACGCCGTGCGCGGCGGTGAAGCGCTCGTAGATCTCGTTCATCCAGTCGCCGGTCTGGCGCGTGGCGTGGTTGGGGTAGCAGCTGCACGGAATGTGGCACAGCGGCATCGCGGTGGAGACGCAGCCCTTGCAGGGGTGGATGTGGCGGCCGTAGTCGGAGGTGACTCGGCTCAGGTCGAGCAGGTCGACCTCGATCTGCGCGCCCGCCAATGTGTCGCGCGCCATGTTCAACAGGCGCCAGCTCTTGGAGATCTCGCCGGGGCAGGTGCCGTCGTTGCGGGCCGAGCCGCACACCGGCAGCGCACGGGGCGGCGCTGCCTTGTCGGCCCAGCGGGTGCGGGCGGCATCGATACGCTCCTTGGTATCGATCCAGTCCACCGACAGCTCGTAGTCGGGGTCGGCATAGCCCGGGCCGGCCTTGCGGGTGCGCGGCGCCTTGCGGCCTTCGTCGTAGTTGCGCCAGGCGATGGCTTCGATGCGGTCGAGCGCGTCGGCGGCCTCGTCGGCAAAGCGTGGGTCGCGAAAGTCCTGCTGGAAGCGCTCGCGGAAATCGGCGCGCTTGAGCGGCGGCGGGGCCTGGCCGGTGCGAGGCTGTGGCGGGGTGGTGTCGTGGGCGGGGGGCGTGGAGGTCGTCATGTGGCGTTCGAGCACTGCCATGCGGCGGTCTCGTATCGGACAAGACGCCGTGAGGGGCTCGGCAACGCTTGACCTTGCCATGATGTCAAGGTGTACCTTTCAGACCATGACTGCTTCCAGACCCCTCCTCTCTCCTCACGATCCGTCTCCCATGGCGGCCGCCCCCGCGCCGCTGGACCTGGGCATCGGCGGCATGACCTGTGCCAGCTGCGTGTCGCGCGTGGAGCGTGCGCTGCGCAAGGTGCCCGGCGTGTCGGATGCCACGGTGAACCTGGCCACCGAGTCGGCGCGCGTGGCCTGGGCGCCGGATGCAGCGCCCGATGCGGTGGCCATGGAGGCGCTGCTGCGCCGCGCGGTGCGCAACGCCGGCTACGAGCCGCGTGCGGCAGGGCAGGCCGAGGCGGCCGAAGACCTGTCGCCCTGGGCGGGCTTCCTGCCCGTGGGCGTCGGCCTGCTGCTGTCTGCGCCGCTGGTGCTCCCCATGCTGGGGGACCTGTTCGGCCAGCAGTGGATGCTGCCCGCGTGGCTGCAGTTCGCGCTGGCGACACCGGTGCAGTTCATCCTGGGCGCGCGTTTCTACAAGGCCGGCTGGCATGCAATGAAGGCGCTGGCGGGCAACATGGACCTGCTGGTGGCGCTGGGCACCAGCGCGGGCTGGGGGCTGTCGGTGTGGCTGTGGCTCACGGCGCCCACGGACCACCCGGGCCATGTGCCGCACCTGTACTTCGAGGCCTCGGCCGTGGTGATCACGCTGGTGCTGCTGGGCAAGTGGCTGGAGGCCCGCGCCAAGCGACAGACCACGGCCGCCATCCGTGCGCTGCATGCGCTCAGGCCCGAGGTGGTGCACCTGCTGTCCAAGTCGGGCGAGGTGGATGTGCCCGTGGCCGAGGTGATGGTGGGCGACCTGCTGGTGGTGCGCCCCGGCGAGCGCATCCCGGTGGACGGCACGGTGCACGAGGGCCACACGCAGGTCGATGAATCCATGCTCACCGGCGAACCCCTGCCCGTGGCGCGCGATGTGGGCGCGGGCCTGACGGGCGGCTCCATCAACGGCGATGGCCGCGTCGTGATGGCGGTCACCGCCGTGGGCTCCGAGACGGTGCTGGCCCACATCATTCGCCTGGTGGAAGACGCGCAGGCCGCCAAGGCGCCCATTCAGCGCCTGGTGGACGAGGTCTCGGCCATCTTCGTGCCCGTGGTGCTGGGCGTGGCGCTGTGTACCCTGCTGGGCTGGCTGTGGGCCGGTGCGGGCGTGGAGGTGGCACTGATCCACGCCGTGGCCGTGCTGGTGATCGCCTGCCCCTGTGCGCTGGGCCTGGCCACGCCTGCGGCCATCATGGCGGGCACGGGCGTGGCGGCAAAGCACGGCATCCTCATCAAGGATGCGCAGGCCCTGGAGCTGGCGCACAAGGTGGACACGGTGGCCTTCGACAAGACCGGCACCCTCACCGTGGGGCAGCCGCGCCTCACGGCCTTCGAGGTGGTGGCGGGGCAGGACGAGGCTGCCGCCCTGGCGGCCGTGGCCGCAGTGCAAAGCGGCAGCGAGCACCCGCTGGCCCGCGCCGTGGTGGCCGCAGCCCGTGCGCGCGGCCTGCCCGTGGCGCAGCCCGATGCCGTGCGCGCCGTGCCGGGACGTGGCACCGAAGGCGAGGTGGATGGCCGCAGCTACCTGGTGGGCAGCCTGCGCTGGATGCAGGAGCTGGGCGTCGATCTCGGCCCGCTCGCAACGCGCGCGCAGGCATTGCAAGCCGAAGGTTTCACGGTGTCTGCCGTGGCCCAGCGCAGCGCACAGGGGCTGGTGCTGCGCTCGTTGATGGCGTTTGGCGACGAGCCCAAGCCCGGCGCGCGCGAGGCGCTGGCGGCACTGAAGGCGCGGGGCATCCGCACCGTGATGGTCTCGGGCGACAACCGGGGCGCGGCAGAGGCCATGGCCCGGCGCCTGGGCCTCAACCCTGCAGCAGGGGATGTGATGGCCGAGGTGCTGCCGGGCGACAAGGCGGCGCAGGTCGTTGCGTTGCAGACGGGTGGCAAGACCGTGGCAATGGTGGGGGATGGCGTCAATGATGCGCCTGCTCTGGCCGCCGCCGACGTGGGCATGGCCATGGGCAACGGCACCGATGTGGCCATGCACGCTGCGGGCATCACCCTGATGCGCGGGGACCCTCAACTGGTGGTTGCAGCGCTCGACATATCGCACCGTACGGTGATGAAAATCCGGCAGAACCTGTTCTGGGCTTTCGCATACAACGTGGCTGGGATTCCCTTGGCCGCGCTGGGTTATCTGAACCCCGTGGTGGCAGGGGCCGCCATGGCCTTGAGCTCGGTCAGTGTGATGGCGAATGCCCTCTTACTGAAGCGGTGGCGCATGTGATAAATACGTACAGCGCGGTCTTCGATGTCTGGCAAACTGCAACTTTTTGTTGCAGAGCCGACTGCGCGGGGGCGTGGTTCGCAGCCCTCCCATACCGATAAAAGGACGACACATCATGAATCTCTTTTCGTTCATGCGGCAATTCACCATCCGAATGCGCATGCTGGGGGCCATTGCGGTGGTGCTCGGGCTGCTCGGCCTGCTGGGAGGCGCAGGCATGCTGGGCATGTTCCGCATCCATGACATGAGCCAGAACTTCATGGACAACTCCTTCGCCAAGGTGGGCTACATGGCCGAGCTGCGCGGCGAGATGGGCGCGATCCGTCAGCACGAGAAGGACATGATCATCGGCTACGAAAAGACCGAGGCGGTCAAGGCGGCGCACACGAAATGGCTGGCCAGCCAGGAAAAGGCCAAGAAGATCGCCGCGAAGTTCCTGGAAGGCGAAGAGGATGCGGACAACGTGGTGGTGCGCAACATCGTGGCCAAGCTGGACAGCTACCGCGATCTCTTCGGGCACGTGGCCCGCCAGCTGGAGGCCAGCGGCTACGACACCGCCACCATCGCCAACCGCATGAGCGGCAAGGCCGTGGCCGAGTTCGACCAGGCCGACAAGCTGGTGAGCGAGCTCGACACCGTTCTGCGTGCGCAGGTGGACACCTCCATCGAACAGCAAGGCCGCGTGTCGAGCGAGACCAAATGGCTCTTCGTGCTGGCCGTGGTCATCACCGTGGTGGTGGTGGTGCCCACCACGCTCATGAACATGAACTCGATCTGCAACCCGCTTGAGGAAGCCCGCCGCATGGCGCAGGCGATTGCCGGTGGCGACCTGTCGCAGAAGATCGAGGCCGAGGGTAAGGACGAAGTGGCAGACCTGCAGCGGGCGCTGCGCGACATGCAGCAGGGCCTGGGCTCGCTGGTGGCGCAGGTGCGCGATGCCAGCGGCAACATCGCCACCGCCAGCCAGGAGATCGCCACGGGCAACCAGGACCTGTCGCAGCGCACCGAGCAGACGGCCAGCAACGCGCAGGAAGCCGTGTCCTCGCTGTCGCAGCTCACGTCCACCGTGCAGCAGACGGCGTCGTCCTCCCAGATGGCCAATCAGCTGGCCGCATCGGCATCGAACACGGCCACGCACGGCGGCTCGGTGGTGCAGGAGGCGGTGTCCAGCATGCAGGAGATCTCGGCATCGAGCCGCAAGATCGGCGACATCATCGGCCTGATCGACTCCATTGCCTTCCAGACCAACATCCTGGCGCTCAACGCTGCGGTGGAAGCCGCGCGCGCTGGAGAGCAGGGCCGGGGCTTCGCGGTCGTGGCCAGCGAGGTGCGCAGCCTGGCGCAGCGCAGCGCAGCGGCTGCCAGCGACATCAAGGGCCTGATCAACAACAGCGTGGCTGCCGTGGACGGCGGCGTGCGCCATGTGGAAGGCGCGGGCACGGCCATGAAGGAGATCGTGGCCAGCGTGCAGCGCGTGGGCGACATCATCGGCGAGATCACTGCGGCAGCGTCCGAGCAGTCCGCCGGCATCGGCCAGGTCAATCAGTCGGTCGGCGAGATCGACCGCATGACGCAGCAGAACGCTGCGCTGGTGGAGCAGTCGGCCGCAGCGGCGGAGTCGCTGCGCGAGCAGGCCGCGCGCCTGTCGCAGGTGGTGCAGCAGTTCCGCCTGGCCGATTCGATGGGCCATGGTGCGGCGCACCACGCTCCACATCCCGCAGCGGTAGCCGCGCCGGCACAGCGGCAGGCACTGGCGGGCAGCGGCGCATCCGGCCGGGCGCTGCTCACCCGCTGAGCTGGCGCTGAAGGCGCCATGCACACGGCCCTGCAGGCTTTGGCTTGCAGGGCTTTTTTCATTGCTGCGCCTGAAGCTCTTTGGGCAGTGTTTGACCTGCGTCATGGGCCGCAGCGCGCCTGCGTGACAACCTCGGGCTGTTGTTGTGTCCACCCTGGAGAGTTGCCATGCCGTCCATCAGCCTGCGCACCATTCGCGAAGAGCATGCGTCGCTGGCAGCGGTGCTGCATTCGCTGCGCCTCTTGCTCGACCAGGGGCCTGGCGACGAGCCTGCCGCGTTTTTCGACGTGATGCGCGCGATGCTGTTCTACATCGACGAGTTTCCCGAGCGCCAGCACCATCCCAAGGAATCGCAGTGGCTTTTCCCCAAGGTGGCCGAGCGCTCGCCCGAGGCCGCGGAGGCCATAGCACAGCTCGAACGCGAACATGCCGGAGGGGAGGCTGCCGTGCGCGAGCTGCAGCATCTGCTGCTGGGCTGGGAACTGATGGGCGAGTCGCGCCGCGAGGTGTTTGCGGATGCGCTGCGCAGGTATGTCGGCTTCTACCTGGAGCACATGCGGCTGGAGGAGGCCGTGGTGCTGCCGGCCGCGCAGAAGAGTCTGGCAGAGGCCGACTGGACCGCCATCGACGCTGCCTTTGCGGGCAACGCCAACCCGCTGGCGCAGGGCCCTGCGCGGGACCCGGCCTATGACCGCCTGTTCACCCGCATCGTGATGCGGGCGCCGAGCCCCATCGGGCTGGGTTGAGCGCAGGACAGCGTCAGAGTGCCGGAGGTTGTACGGACTCGGAGTCTCCCGCACCGCGCTGCCAAATCACCCCACACCGTTCACGCTGAGCATGTCGAAGCGCCGCGCAGGGCTTCGACAGGCTCAGCCCGAACGGTGGGTGAGATGCCACCCTGCAGAACGATTCAACGGTGTGGATGGCGTGGACTGAGCGAACGGTGCGGACTGTCAAGCGGCCCGCCGGGCTGTTCCCGTCACGCCGCCAGCGCAGGATAGTCCGTGTACCCCTCGGCACCGCCGCCGTACAGCGTGGCGCGGTTCACCTCGTTCAGCGGCGCGTCCTTTTGCAGGCGCTGCACCAGGTCCGGGTTGGCGATGAAGGGGCGGCCGAAGGCCACGATGTCGGCACCGTTGGCCAGCGCCGTTTCGGCCAGGGCCTTGTCGTAGGCGTTGTTCACCATCCAGGCGCCCTGGCCGCCCGCAGCGCGGTATGCGGCCTTGAGCGCGGCATAGTCGAAGGGACGGTCCGGAATGTCGCGCGGGCCGCCGGTGGCGCCTTCGATCACGTGGATGTACGACAGGCCCAGCGGGCCCAGCTGGCGCACTACATAGTCGAACAACGGCTGCGGGTCGGCGTCCACCACGTCGTTGGCGGGCGTGACGGGTGACAGGCGGATGCCGGTGCGGCCGGCGCCGATCTCTGCGGTGATGGCGTTGACCACTTCGAGCAGCAGGCGGGCGCGGTTCTCGATGCTGCCGCCGTAGGCGTCGGTGCGGTGGTTGGCGCCCGTCTTGAGGAACTGGTCGATCAGGTAGCCGTTGGCGGCGTGCACCTCCACACCGTCAAAGCCTGCATCGATGGCCGCGCGTGCGGCGCGGCGGTAGTCATCGACGATGCCGGGCAGCTCTGACAGCTCCAGCGCGCGGGGCACGGACGTTTCGGTGAAGGTGGGCACGCCGTCCTTGATGAGCACGGTCTTGGTCTTGGCCTGGATGGCCGAGGGTGCCACGGGTGCGGCGTTACCCGGCTGCAGGTCGGTGTGCGAGACGCGGCCCACGTGCCACAGCTGCACCACGATCTTGCCGCCGGCGGCGTGCACGGACGACGTGACCTTCTTCCAGCCCGCGATCTGCTCGGGCGCATACAGGCCCGGGACGTCGGCGTAGCCCTGGCCCTGGTGCGAGATGGCGGTGGCTTCGGAAATGATCAGCCCGGCGCTGGCGCGCTGCGTGTAGTAGGTGGCCACCAGGTCGGTGGGCACGGCGTTGGGCGAGCGGTTGCGCGTGAGCGGCGCCATGGCGATGCGATTGGCCAGTTGCAGGTCACCGGCTTGGACGGGGTCGGACAGGAATGGCATGGGATGAAACTTCCGGATAGAGCGTGGGATGAAAACGTCGGCAGGGGCCATCGTTCGAAGGCCGAAGGTTAATGCTGCAGCGCGAAACGTGCAGCGCACTGGCGTCAACAAGGGCTCTGGTTTTGTGCTATTGGCTCGAGCTGCCCGGCCAGCGCGCAAAGGGCGGCTGCGGCAAAATTGCACGCCATGCCCTCCCACCCCGCACCGCCCGGCGCGCCCCGGCCATCCGCCCCGTTGCCCGCGCTGTGGCTTGCGGTGGCGCTCTCCATGGGCGCTGCGGTGTCGCTCGGTATCACGCGGTTCGCATACGCGCTGCTGTTGCCGCCGATGCGCGAGGACCTGGGCTGGAGCTATACGCTCGCCGGGGCGATGAACACCGTGAATGCGCTGGGCTACCTGCTGGGCGCGCTCGCCACGCCATGGCTGCTGCGGCGCGTGGCGCCCGGAACCGTGCTGGTGGCCGGTGCCGCGCTGGCATCGGTGTTCATGGGGCTCAGCGGGTTCTTCGTGGATGCGGTGCCGCTCCTGCTGCAGCGCCTGCTGGCCGGTGGGGCCAGTGCGCTGGTGTTCATCGCGGGCGGGTTGCTCGCGGCCCGCCTGGGTGCGCACGTGGAGGGGCGCGGCGGCCTGCTGCTGGGGCTGTACTACGGCGGCACGGGCTGGGGCATCAGCCTGTCGGCGCTGCTGGTGCCCGCGGTGCTGGCGGGCGCGCCCGCGCCGCATGCCTGGGGCTGGGCCTGGTGGGCGCTCGCGCTCGCCTGCGCGCTTGCCACCGCAGCACTGCTGTGGCCTGCGCGGCGGCTGCAGGCCCTGGCGGCTCCGGCGCCCGCAGCCACCGCCTTCAACCTGCAGCACCCGCCTGCCCGCTTGCGCTGGCGGGCCCTGGCGCCTGCGCTGCTGGGCTACGGCCTCTTTGGCGTGGGCTACATCGGCTACATGACCTTCGTGGTGGCGCTGCTGCGCGAGCAGGGTGCGAGCGGCGCCGCAGTGACCTGGTTCTATGCACTGCTGGGGCTGGCCGTGGTGCTGTCGTCGCGCATCTGGGCGGGGCTTTTGGACCGCAGCCGGGGCGGGCAGGCGTTGGCGCTGCTGAGCGGCCTGCTGGGCGTGGCCACGGTGCTGCCGGCGCTGACCTCGTCGTGGCCGGTGGTGCTGGGCTCGGGCCTGCTGTTCGGCGGAGTATTCCTGTCCGTCGTGGCATCGACCACGGCCCTGGTGCGCCACAACCTTCCCCAGGTGCTCTGGGCCAGCGGCATCAGTGCATTCACCATCGTGTTCGCAGCCGGGCAGATCGTGGGGCCCACGGTGGTCGGCTGGATCGCCGACGGCCCGGGCGGCCTGGCGCGCGGGCTGGTGTTCTCGGCCTGCGCGCTGTGGGCGGGGGCGCTGGTGGCGTCGCGCCAGAAGCCGCTGTCCGCGCCAGCCGCCAGCGCCTGAGTGCACCGGGGTGTCATGCGCGGTGCGGGTTCGTCCCCCGCACACATCGGGAGGTCGCGCTTCCTCGGTTTTCGCATATGCAAGCGCGAAACCAGTGCAAGCTGGGGCAGGCCCTGCTGCCTAGAATTTTTCTCTCATGCCGAGGCCGGACCCGCGCCGCAGCCCGGCCGGTTTCGACGCACCCCGAGAGGACATTTTCCCGATGGCAACGACAACAACAACACGCAGAACCAGCATCCAGGCCGCGGCCTTGCTGGTGGGCACGGTACTGGGCTTCAGCGCCCTGGCGCAGACGCGCGAGGTGGTGATCGGCTACCAGGACATGGTCGTGCCCTGGCGCCATGCGCAGGAGACCCGCGAGGTCGAGAAGCGCACGGGCTACAAGGTCACCTACCGCAAGCTGGGCAGCGGCGCCGAGGTGGTGCGCGCGCTCGCCTCGGGCGCCATCCATATCGGCGAGGCGGGCTCGTCGCCCATCGCCTCGGCCATCTCGCAGGGCGTGCCCATCGAGGTGTTCTGGGTGCTGGACAACATCCATGATGCCGAGGCCCTGGTGGCGCGCAACGGCTCGGGCGTGAACACGCTGGCCGACTTGAAGGGCAAGAAGATCGGCCTGCCCTACGTGTCGACTACGCACTTCCATGCGCTGGTGGCGCTGCAGGATGCGGGCGTGGACCCCAAGAGCGTGCAGATCGTGAACCTGCGCCCGCCCGAGATCCTGGCGGCCTGGGAGCGCGGCGACATCGACGCCACCTTCGTCTGGGACCCGGTGCTGGCCAAGGCCAAGGGCAGCGGCAAGGTGATCATCACCTCGGGCCAGATCGCGGCCAAGACGGGCAAGGCCACGTTCGACGGGCTGGCGGTGACCAAGGCTTTTGCCAAGGAACATGACGGCTTCCTCGCGCAGTTCGTTCAGGTGCTGGCCGATGCCGACAAGGCCTACACCGGCCACAAGGCCGCGTGGAATGCCGATTCGACCGAGGTCAAGTCCGTCGCCAAGTGGAGCGGGGCCGAGGCACCCTCCGTGCCTGCAAGCCTGGCGCTGTACGCCTTCGTGCCGCCCGCCGAGCAGGCATCCAGCCAATGGCTGGGCGGAGGCAAGGATTCGGGCGTGGCGAAATCGCTGGCGGCCACGGCGGCTTTCCTGAAAGAGCAGGGCACCATCCAGAACGTGCTGCCCGACTATTCTGTCGGCGTGAACCCAGCCTGGGTCCGGCGTGCCAGGTAGCCACGGTCACGGCGCAGAGCAAGGCCTGCGGATACGGGGCCTGAACGTGCGCTATGCCGGCGCGCGCCAGGCATCGCCGGTTCTCGCTCTGCAGAACGTGGACCTCGACATCGCGCGGGGCGAGCTGGTGGTGGCCCTGGGTGCTTCGGGCTGCGGCAAGACCACGCTGCTCAACTGCATCGCAGGCTTCACCGAGGCATCGTCCGGCAGCATCACGCTGAACGGACATGCGGTCACCGGGCCGGGCGCGGAGCGCGGCGTGGTGTTCCAAAAGCATGCTCTCATGCCCTGGCTCAACGTGGTCGACAACGTGGCGCTGGGCCTGCGCCTGCGCGGCGTGCCGCGCGCCGAGCGACGCCGCCTGGCCACTGAAAAGCTGGCCCTGGTGGGCCTGCAGCCCTTTGCCGACGCGCCCGTGTGGCAACTGTCGGGCGGCATGCAGCAGCGCGTGGGCATTGCCCGCGCTTTGGCCAGCGACCCCGATGTGCTGCTCATGGACGAGCCGCTGGGTGCGCTCGACGCGTTCACGCGCGAGTCGCTGCAGGAGCTGGTGCTGCAGCTGTGGAAGCGCACGGGCAAGACCATCTTCTTCATCACCCACGACGTGGAGGAGGCGCTGTTCCTCGCCTCGCGCCTCATCGTGATGACGCCGCGCCCGGGCCGCATCGCGCAGCAGCATGCGCTGGCATTCAACACCGAATACCTGGGCGGCCGGGCCGCGCGCGCCGTGAAATCGGATGCGCAGTTCATTGCCTGGCGCGAGCGCGTGCTGGACTGGATCGCGCCGGGCGTGGAGGCAGATGCGGAGCCCTCCCATGCCTGACGCCATGAGCCAGATCTTGGTGGTGCCGGGCATCGGCCGCGATGCGCCCGGTGCTGCCGTGCACGATGCACAGGGCACGCCCCCCGCAGCGTCCGCGCTGCCTCCGGTGGTGTCCGCGCTGCGCGCGGTGGCGCCCTTCCGGCTGCCGGGTAGCGGACCGAGCCGCGCCATCAGTGCCGCCTGCGTGGCTGTTCTGGTGGCGCTGTGGTGGCTGGCCACGCAGCGCGGCTGGGTGCCGCCGCTGTTCCTGCCCGCGCCCGAGGCGGTGCTGCGTGCCTTCGGCGATGCCTGGCGAGGCAACATCCAAGGCGGCGAGCCGCTGTGGAAGCATCTGCAATGGAGCGCTACCCGGGTGTTCGGCGCCTTCGCGCTGGCGGCCGCCACGGCCGTGCCGGTGGGCATCGCGATGGGCGTGAGCCGCGTGGCGCGCGGCGTGTTCGACCCGCCCATCGAGTTCTACCGCCCGCTGCCGCCGCTGGCCTACCTGCCGCTGATCGTGATCTGGCTGGGCATCGACGAGGCGTCCAAGATTCTCTTGATCTACCTGGCCTGCTTTGCACCCATCGCGCTGGCCGCCAAGGCCGGCGTGCGCAGTGCGAGCGTGGAGCAGATCAACGCCGCCCTGTCGCTGGGCGCGGGCCGCTGGCAGCTGGTGCGGCACGTCATCGTGCCCGCTGCGCTGCCCGAGATCATGGTGGGCCTGCGCATCGCCATCGGCTTCGGCTGGACCACGCTCGTGGCCGCCGAGATGGTGGCGGCCACCGTGGGGCTGGGGCAGATGGTGCTCAACGCCTCCAACTTTTTGCGCACCGACGTGGTGGTGATGGGCATCCTGGTCATCGGCCTGGTGGCCTGGACGTTTGACTGGTTCATGCGCTGGCTGGAGCAGCGCTTTGTGCCCTGGAAGGGGCGCTAGCCTTCGCGCCGGGTTGGGCACGTGTTGCACAACCCTTGCCCTGCGATACGGGCGCGATCCACGCCAGTGCACCCGTGGATCTGGCCCTGCCAGGCCACCGGGTGCGTCTCCCTCCCGAATCGCGCAGCGAGTCGAGACAGGGGGGAAGGCGCGCAGCGCCTCAGGGGGCGCTTATTTCAGCAATCCTTCGGCCTTCATGGCCTCTTGCACGGCGGGGCGGGCGCCCACGCGTTCGCGGTAGGCCGCCAGGTTGGCCAGGCCCGAGATGTCCACGTTGGTGGGCTTGGCCCAGTTGGTCACGGTGAACAGGTAGCCATCGGCCACGGTGAACTGGTCGCCCATCAGGTACTGCTTGTCGGCCAGCTGGCTGTCCACCCACTGCAGCCGCTGCAGCAGCTTCTCGCGCGCCATGGTCTTGTATTCCTCGGGCGTGGCGGGGTTGAACAGGGGGCTGAAGCCCTTGTGGATCTCGGTGCCGATGAAGGTCAGCCATTCCTGCAGGCGGTAGCGCTGCAGCGAGCCGTTGGTGGGCGCCAGCATCTTCAGGGGCACCTGGTCGGCGATGTACTGCACGATGGCGGGGCCTTCGCGCAGGCGCGTGCCATCGTCCAGCTCCAGCATGGGCACATAGCCCAGCGGGTTGATGCTGTAGTAGTCGGTGCCGTCCTGCAGCTTGTGGCTCTTGGTGCTGGCGAGCACGGGCGTGAAGGCCAGGCCCGCCTCGTGCAGGGCGATGTGCGGGGACAAAGAGCAGGCGCCGGGGGAGTAGTACAGCTTCATGATGAAATGGTCCTTCCAAAAAAGTGACGGAGAAGCCCGCCATCCTATGCCTTGTGCGTGACGCCTGCTGTCGTTGGGATGCGCGCGGTTGTGTGGGACGGCCCCTGCGGCGTCAGCTGTCGTAACCCGGTGCCTCGCGCTGCACCTTGCGCAGCAGCGCCGGCCAGGCAAACGCGCCGCCCAGGCCGCCTGTCTGCACGCGCATGGCCTGCGCCACGCCGCTCACGATCTGCGGATTCACGGCCGTAAGCTCGCCGCCCGCCTGCGCATCGATCTGGATGCGGCAGGTGTTCTCGAAGGTGTACATCGACAGGAACGCATCGGCAATCGTCTTGCCCACGGTGAGCAAGCCGTGGTTGCGCAGCATGAGGAAGTTGGCCTCGCTCAGGTCGGCCTGCAGGCGCGGCTTTTCCTCGTCGCGAAAGGCCACGCCCTCATACGCGTGGTACGCCAGCGAGCCCAGCACGAAGGTGCTCTGCTGGCTGATGGGTAGCACGCCGCCCTTCTGTGCACTGACGGCCACGCCCGCGCGGGTGTGGGTGTGCAGCACGCAGCCGGCTTCGGGCCGCGCCTCGTGCACGGCGCTGTGGATCACGAAGCCTGCGGGGTTCACCGGGAAGGGCGAGTCGTGCAGTTTGTTGCACTGCATGTCCACCTTGATCAGGCTCGACGCGGTGATCTCCTCGAACATCAGGCCATAGGGGTTGATGAGGAAGTGATGCTCGGGGCCCGAGACCGATTCGGGCAGCTTGGCGCTGATGTGGGTGAAGACCAGGTCGCTCCAGCCGTAGAGGCTCACGAGCCGGTAGCACGCGGCCAGGTCGCAGCGCAGCTGCCATTCTTCGGGGCTGACGCTTTCTTGCAGGGAGGGGATGGCGATCATGGGGGGGTGTCTCCGCTGTTGTGGGTTTTGAGAGGCACCACTGTAGGCCGCCAGCGATGCACGGACTGTCCGCCAGGCTACACAACGGGCCATCCTTGGGGATTTCCCGTGATGTCGCGGCCATTCCATTTCGCCGAGAGCGCTTCCAATCGCCGCGCAGTGTGCATCCCTAAAGTTCATTCACCCCATCAGTCGGTGGGAGGGAACAACCGGACTTCTGGAGATCACCACCATGCGCAAACCCACATCGAAGATCGCGAGGCTGCTGGCCTCGTTCGCCGCCGCCACCTGCCTG
Organism: Acidovorax sp. sic0104; assembly: GCF_019219095.1. Taxonomy (GTDB): domain Bacteria; phylum Pseudomonadota; class Gammaproteobacteria; order Burkholderiales; family Burkholderiaceae_C; genus Acidovorax. Next base: position 133,992 of record NZ_JAHUWH010000009.1, on the reverse strand, counting down.
TCCACCCTGGGACTTTCGGCCCACGCCCTGGACACCGTCGACAAGGGCGCCTTCACCATCGCGTTCTCGGGCGACATGCCGGGCACGGGCTATCAGGACGGCAAGATGGTGGGCTACGACGGCGAGATCCTGCAGCGCATTGCCGAGGCGCTCAAGCTCAAGGTCAAGCCCGCGCTGATGGAGTGGTCTGGCACCATCGCCTCGGTGCAATCGAAGCGCGTGGACGTGATGGCCGGCACCATGGGCTGGACGGAGCAGCGCTCGAAGATCATGGCGCTGAGCGACCCCATCCACTACTTCAAGAACGGCATCACGCAGTCGGACAAGACCGACTGGAGCAAGCTCAAGGATCTGGAAGGCAAGAAGGTCGGCACCATCACCGGCTTCTCGTTCATTCCCGAGCTGCGCAAGATCAACGGCCTGCAGCTGGCGCTGTACGACACCTCGGATGCAGCAGTGCGCGACCTGCTGGCCGGGCGCATCGACGCGGTGATCGGCGACCCGCCGGTGATGCAGTACGCGATCTCGCAGAACCCGCAGTGGAAGGTGAAGTTCAACGCGTTCACCGATGCATCGCCCGACTACCCTCTGCTCACCGGCCTGGGCCAGGTGGTGTTTGGCATGAACAAGGACAACCCCGAGCTGGTGAAGGCCGTGAACGCCGAGATCGCCAAGCTGTGGGGCAGCTGCGAACTGCGCAAGATCGGCAAGACCTACGGCCTGGTGCAGGACGTCTGGTACATCCCGGTGGGCCAGAACGCACGGGCCGGTGTGGACCGTGCGGCAGAGTGGAAGCTGCCGTCGTGCAAGTGATGCCGTGCACATGAAGCCGCCCAGCACCCGCTGAACTCATGGCTCCTCACGCTGCGACCAAGGCCGCATGCTCTCCTCAGGGCATGCGGCCTTGGTGTGTGGCGTCCCGCCTTTTCTGATCGACTCCCACATCACGGTTGAGCATGAACACCCTGGCAACGCAACACCAGCCCTTGCGCGGGCTTTCCATTCGCGCGTCCTTGGTCCTCGGTTTCTCGGCCATCGGTGCGCTGCTGGCGCTGGTGCTGGCCCTCACGGTGCACGCGGGGCTGGCGGCTAATGCGCGTGTGGGTTTCATTGCGGCGCAGAGCCTGCCGCAGTGGAGTGCGGCCTATGCGGTGTCGATGGAGGTGTCGTCCATCTCGCGGGCCTTGCGCGATGCGGTGCTGGTGGAGATGCAGGAAGACCTGCCCACAGAGGTGGAGCGCATCGAGGCCGCTCAAAAGCGCATTGACAACCTCATGCAAGACTTGAGCAGGGCCGTGTTGCAGCCCGCGCAGCGGCAACAGCTTGAGCAGATCGCTCAGGCCGCTACCCAGTTCCAGCGCGATCGCGCGCAGTTCATCGACCATCTGCAGGGCGGTGCGCGTGGCCCTGCGCGCGGCATGCTGACCGGCGTACTGCGCCAGTCGCAGGCCGCCTACCTGGAGGCGCTGGCGCGGCTGCGTGAAAGCCAGGCGGAAGAGGTGCGGCACGCTGCCGACGCGTCTGCCCGGGCGGTGCAAGACATGCTCTGGCAGGTGGGTGTGTCGCTCGCGCTGGCCTTGTTGCTGGTGGCAGCGGTGGCTTGGGCGCTGCTGCGCGCGCTCGGGCAGCGCCTGGGAGCAGAACCAGCCGCAGTGGCTGCGGCCATGGCGCGCGTGTCTGCGGGAGAGCTCACGGCGCCGCTTCCCGGTGTGGTGTCACCGGCGGGCTCGGTCATCGATTCGCTGCGTGGCATGGTGGCCGGCCTGGGGCACACGGTGATGGAGGTGCGCCGCGCCTCGGGTGATGTCGCGGGCCACAGCCTGCACCTGGTGGACGAGGCGCGCACGCTGGCCGAGCGCACCGAGTTGCAGTCGGCCGAGCTGCAGCAGGCTGCGGCCGCGCTGGAGCAGTTCGCCGCCACCATGGGCCACAGCCAGCAGTCGGTGCAGGAGGCGCATCGCCTGGCTGCGTCCGCCCGCGACGTGGCGCGCGAAGGGCAGGCCATCGTGGACGGTGCCATGCAGAGCATGCAGGCCGTGGCCGGGCATGGGCAGCGCATTGCCGAGACCACGGCGGTGATCGACGGGATCGCGTTCCAGACCAATATCCTCGCGCTCAACGCCGCCGTGGAATCCGCCCGCGCGGGCGAGCAGGGCCGAGGCTTTGCGGTGGTGGCGAGCGAGGTGCGCAGCCTGGCGCTGCACTCCGCGCAATCGGCGCGCGAGATCCGGCAGATGATCGAAGCGTCGAACGCGCAGATCGCCAGCTGCCGTGCCATGGTGGAGCGCGCCCGGGCGCAGACCAGCGGCGTGATCGCTGCGGTGGAATCCTTCGCTCAGCTCATGACGTCCGTGCAGACCGCAAGCTGCGAGCAGACCGTGGGCGTGCAGCAGCTCACCGAGGTGCTTTCGCGCATCGATCAGTTCACGCAGCGCAATGCCGCGTTGGTGAACGAGGCGCGGGGCGCCTCGGAAGCGCTGCACGAACAGTCCGACCGCCTGGTGTCGGTGGTGGCACGCTTTCGGGTGGAGGGCGATGGCGCTGATGGTGGCGCGATCGGCCCGACACCGCCCGTGGCTGGCCGCCGCGTGGCGTGGATTCAGGCGTCCACCGTGCCGGCCTGAAGCGCCTTGCGCATGCGGCCCGGCGGCATGCCGTAGAGTTGCTGGAAGTGCCGGATGAAGTGGGATGCGTCCGAGAATCCGCACTCGTAGGCAATCGTGATCACCGGCAGGTCGGTGCTGGTGAGCATCCATTTGGCGTATTTCAGGCGCGCGTTGCGGTAGTACTCCGACGGGGTGGTGCGTGTTTCGGCGAGGAACACGCGCTCGAGCTGGCGGCTGCTTGAATCCACCAGCCGCGCGATGACCGCGATCTCCAGCGGAGTGCCGATGTTCTTTTCCATGAGCACGATGGCCTGGCGCAGCTTGTCGTGGTCGGTGGTGCCGTAGCCCAGCGCATGGCGGCGTGCCACGTGCGTATGGCCGGCGGACGGGTTCACCGTCATCTGGTGCACGACCTTGGCCGCGCGGTCGGGGCCGCAGTGCAGCCGCACCAGCTCGGCCGTGAGCTCCACGATGGAGATGCCGCCCGCGCAGGTAATGCGGTCGCCATCGAACAGGTAGTGAGCGTCCGTCACATACGCCTGCATGGGGAAGGCCCGCTGCCAGTCCTCCACGTGATAGGGGTGCACGCAGGCGCGCCGCCCGTCCATGAGGCCGGCATGGGCCAGCGCGAACGAGCCCGTGCAGATGCCGATGAGCGGCTTGCCCAGCGATGCGGCGAAATGCAGGAACTCGCGGTAGCGCGGATGGGCGGAGGGGATGGCGGGCAGCAGCCCGCCGATGACGGCGATGTAGTCGTAGTCGCATTCGGACGACAGCGACTCCTGCACAGGCACCTCCACACCGCAGCTGGCAGCCACCGACTGGCCAGGAATGCCCAGGATGGTCCACGAGCAGCGGATCTGCCGGCTCTGGTCGCCCACGTCGGCCGCGTGGCGCAGTCCGTCGCACAGCCCAGCCAGCGACAGCAGCGGGAACTGCGGCCACAGCAGGATGCCCACGCGCAGTTCGGAGGCCGATGGCTTGCGCCTGGGTGCGCTGGGGCGCGACGCCGCATCGAGCTTGCCGATCAATGCACCAATGTCGCCTCTGTTCTGCGCACTGCCCTGGTGCGGGTTGGCACTGGTTTCGACGCTGACGGCTTTGCGCTTGGGATGGGTGGGGGGCATCGGGTTTTCCCTGCATGTCGCATACGTTCAATATAGCGGCGACCGCCTGCAATGAACAGAGGGGCTCCATTCCTAGCATGGAGGCACTGGGTAGCGAGGACATGTGGTTGCAAGGAGCATGCCGCGGCGCCCGCACACAACTGTCTGGAGAACCCCGCTGTGAACAACCACCATCCCCCCCTGCTGCGCGTGAGCGGCCTCAAGAAAAGCTACGGCCAGGCCGAGGTACTCAAGGGTATTTCCTTCGACCTGAAGAAGGGCGAGACGCTGTCGCTGATCGGGCCCAGTGGTTCTGGCAAATCCACCTGCCTGCGCTGTCTGAACTTCCTGGAAAAGCCCAACGACGGCGAGGTGGTGCTGGACTCCGAACGCATCGGCCAGCTGCCCGCGCGCAGGGGCGGCGGCTGGCGGCTGATGAGCGACACCGAGATGGCACCCCAGCGCCGCGAGATCGGCATGGTGTTCCAGCTGTTCTACCTGTGGCCGCACCTGACGGTGCGCGACAACGTGGCGCTCGCATCCATCAAGGCCGGCGGCATGCGGCGTGACGAGGCCTACGCGCTGGCCGAGGACATGCTGGAGAAGGTGCACCTGCGCCACAAGGCCGGCGCCTACCCCGAGCAGCTGTCGGGCGGGCAGCAGCAGCGTGTGGCCATTGCGCGCACGCTGGCCCAAAAGCCCAAGCTCATCCTGTTCGACGAGCCCACCTCGGCGCTGGACCCCGAGCTGGTGGGCGAGGTGCTGGGTGTGATCCGCGAGCTGGCGGACGAGGGCCGCTCGATGATTCTGGTGACCCACGAGATCCGCTTTGCACGCGACGTGGCCGATCGCGTGATCTTCATGGACGGCGGCCACATCGTCGAGGAAGGCCCGGCTGCGCAGGTCATCGACACGCCGCGCATGGAGCGCACGCGCAGCTTCCTTGGCCAGGTGGGCCATGACGCACGGCAGGGTGCATGAGCATGCCCAGCCTCGATACCTTCACCCTCATCGCGCTCACGCTGGCGCGCGGCGCGTGGACCGCCGCGCAGGTGGCCGCAGGCGCCGCGCTGATCGCCGCGGGCCTGGGGCTTCTGCTGGCCCTGCTGGTGGTCTTTGCGCGCCACCGCGTGCTGCAATGGGCCATCGCCGCGTACATCGAATGGATGCGCAATGTGCCGGCGCTGGCGCATTTGTTCGTGCTGTATTTCGGGCTCGCGTCGGTGGGCGTGCGGCTGTCGCCATTGACGGCTGCGGTCATCGGCCTGGGGCTGGTGGGCGCGGCCATTGTGTGCGACGTGTTCGCTGCCGGGCTGCGCTGCCTGCATGCGGGCCAGCGCGAGGCGGCCCTCGCCGTGGGCCTCACACCCGCGCAAACGCTGCGATCGGTGCTGCTGCCGCAGATGCTGCGCGTGACGCTGCCGTCGCTGGGCAACTACGCGAGCCAGCTCGTCAAGGACACCTCCATCGCTTCGGCCATTGCGGCGCCCGAGGTGATGTTCTATGCACGCAATCTGGTCACGTCCACTTTCGAGACGCCGCTCATTTACCTGACCGCCATGCTGCTCTATGCGGCCATGGTGCTGCCCGTCAGCTGGGCCTTCACGCGCCTGGAGCGCAACACCGCCAGGGGGGCACGATGAACGCATTTCTTGCAACCTATGCCCAATACATGGGCGAGTGGTGGCCGCGCCTGCTCGAAGCAGCGCGTGTGACGGCCGAGCTGTCAGCCCTCGGGTTTGCCATGGCCATCGTGTTGGGCGCCTTGCTGGTGTGGATGCTGCGCAGTGGCGTGGCCGCATTGCGCCGCGCAGCGCAGGGCTTCATCGAGCTGCTGCGTGCCATACCACTGCTGGCCTTGCTGCTGGCCATTTACTTCGTGCTGCCTTCGTTCGGCATCACGCTGTCGGGCTATTGGGCGGGGGTCCTCGGGCTGGGCGTGCATGGCTCTGCCTATGTGGCGGAAATTTTGCGCGGTGGGCTGCAGTCGGTGCACGGCGGGCAGCGCGAAGCGGGCCTGGCGGTGGGCCTCACGCCGCGCCGCGTGTTCCTGCACGTCACGCTGCCGCAGGCGCTGCGCGTGATGCTGCCGCCGCTGCTCAACAGCTATGTGGCGCTGCTCAAGGACAGCTCCCTGTGCGCGCTGATCGCCACCAACGAACTCATGCTGGCCGCCAAGGCGATCTCCAGTGAGTATTTCCTGCCGCTGCACATCTTCATCCTGGTGGGGTTGTTCTATTTCGCGATCGCATTCCCGCTGTCCATGCTCTCGCGCTTCATGGAGCGCCGCCTGGCGCAGGGCCGCCGCACGCTGGGGGCCGCATGACGACCATTGATCTGACGATGCCATCCATGGTCTACGCGCCGCTGGCAGACCAGGCTGCGGCCATCCGCGCGGGCAGCTTGTCGAGCGAGGTGCTGGTGGAGGCGCAGCTCGCTCGCACCGCACGGCATGGCGATCGCCTGCATGCCTACACCGAGGTGTATGCCGGCGAGGCACGCGCCGCAGCGCGTGGCCTGGACCAGATGGCCCGAGCGGGCGTCTTCGTCGGGCCGCTGCACGGCGTGACAGTGGCTGTGAAGGACCTGTTCGAGGTGCAGGGCAAGGCGATTGCTGCGGGTTCTCGCGCGCAGCCCGCACGCATCTCTGCCTTCAATGCCACGGCCGTGGACCGCCTGCGTGCGGCCGGCGCCATCGTGATCGGCAAGACGCACACGGTGGAGTTCGCGTTTGGCGGCTGGGGCACCAACGCGGTGATGGGCACGCCCTGGAACCCGTGGGATGTGCACACGCACCGCACGCCAGGTGGCAGCAGCAGTGGCTCGGCCGTGGCGCTGGCAGCAGGGCTGTGCAGTGCGTCCATCGGCACGGACACGGGCGGGTCGGTGCGCATACCGGCGGGGCTGTGCGGCGTGGTGGGGCTCAAGACCACACGCGGCCTCATCAGCCGCCATGGGCTCATCGAGCTGTGCCCCACGCACGACACGGTGGGGCCGATCACGCGCACGGTGCGCGACGGTGCGCTGCTGCTGGATGTGATGGCCGGTGCGGACCCGCATGACGCCGTGTCGGCGCAGGCGCCCGTGCGCTCCGTGCTGCCGCAGCTCGAGCGCGGCGTGCAGGGCCTGCGCGTGTGGACCTTGCCCGAGGCCGAGCGCCACGATGTGGATGCCGACGTGCTCGCGGCCTGCGACGCCGCCGTGCAGGTGCTGGTGTCGCTGGGCATGCGGCGCGTGGAGCGCGCCCTGCCGCAAAGCTGCGCCGAATCCATGCGCGTGGCGGGCAGCCTGATGAGCGCCGAAGGCTACGCCAACCTGGGATCGCTGTTCGAGCAGGAGGGGCTGGAGTTCGATCCGCATGTGCGCCGCCGCATCCTGCTGGGCCGCGACATCGATGCGGCGCAGTACATCAAGCTGCTCAAGCTGCGCGAGCAGGCCAAGGCCGACATGCTGCGCGCGATGGATGGCGTGGATGTGTGCGCCTTCCCCACCAACGCCATAGCGGCCATCCCGGTGAGCGAGGTGGACGAACTGGCCACGCCGCTGTCTCGCTTTGGCCGCTTCGTGAACCTGCTGGACCTGTGCTCGCTGGCCGTGCCGGCGGGCTTCACGCACGGCGGCATGCCGGTGTCGCTGCAGATCATCGGCCGGCCCCTGGACGAGCCGGTAGTCCTGCGCGTGGGCCACGCGTTCGAGCAGGCCACCGACTGGCATCGCGCGGTGCCGCCGGGCTGGGACTGAGCGTCGTACTTCACCCCGGTTCTACAACCCCCAAGGAGCTTTCACCATGCCTGCGTTGTCCCCACGTGCGCCCCTGGCGTGCCTGCTGGCGCTCACCCTGCTGTGCGCTGCGGCACCTGCCTTGGCACAGACACCGGCGCGGGGCGGCGTGTCGGCGCTGGAGCGCATCGCGCGCAGCGGGGTGGTGCATGTGGGCTACATCCCTACGCCCGGCACCTTTGCGTTCCGCGACGCGGCGGGCGGGACGGTGGGCTATTCCATCGACGTGTGCCAGCGCGTGGTGCAGAACCTGCGCAAGGTGCTGGCGCAACCGGCGCTGCGGGTGGAGTTCCGCCCGCTGGAGGCGGCGCAGCGCATACCGCTGCTCAAGGCCGGCAGCATCGACATCGAGTGCGGCGGCAACACCAACACCGTGGGCCGTCAGAAGGACGTGGACTTCTCGCACACGCTGTTCACCACGGGCGTGCGCTTCCTCGCGCGCCAGTCGGTGCTGATCGACGGCGTACCCAGCCTGTGGCGGCGGCGCATTGCGGTCAGCAATGGCACCACGGCGCAGGAGACCATGGCCCGCGTGCAGCGTGAGCAGGAGCTGCAGCTTGTGGTGGTGGCCAACGATGCCGAGGGCGTGCGCCTGGTGGAGGAGGGCAAGGTCGATGCCTTCGCGCAGGACGACGTCCTGCTCTACGCCTTGCTGGCCGCATCGCCAAAGAAGGACAGCCTGCACGTCACGGGCCGGCACCTCACGGTGGAGCCCTACGCCTTCATGTTGCCCAAGGACGATGCGCCGCTGCGAGAGGTGGTGGACCGCACGGTGCTCGCGCTCATGCATTCGGGCGAGCTGGCCGCCCTGTACCGCAAGTGGTTCGACACCGATGCGCTGCGCATCCCCATGAGCGCCCACATGCGCGAAAACATCCGCTATCCCAACAAGTACGGCATTCCGTGAGCGCGAAGGCGTTGCCGGCCGTGCCCTGTATTCCTCGTCCCTTCGTTTCAGCCATTTCCATGAACACCAGCATCCCCTTCATCAGCGACCGGCAAGTGGCCCAGGCGCTCGACTTCCGCTCCGTGGCCGCGGCGCTCGGCGCGGCCTTTGCCAGCCTGGCTGCCGGCGCCGCCGCCGTGCACGCTCGCCAGCGCACCGATTGCCGCGACCTGCGGTTGAGCACCATGGGCGCGGTGTGGGCCGAGCGCGGCGTGGCCGGGGTCAAGGTGTACCCCACGGTGCGCGGGCAGTTCAGCTTTTCCATCCTGCTGTTCGATGTGCTCACCAACCAGCCGCTGGCCGTGCTGGACGGCAACGAGATCACGCGGCTGCGCACAGCGGCCATCACGGCGCTGGTGGCGTCCAAGGCCGGACCGCTGCGGCCGCGCAAGCTGGCCGTGTTTGGCGCGGGCCTGCAGGGCCGCGCGCAGGCCGAGGCGCTGTGCGAGTGGTTCGACTTCGAGCAGGTCGCCCTGGTGGACCCTGCTGGCCAGTCCGGCTGGGCCGACACGCTGGCGCACAGGGCGGGTTGCCCGGTGGCCTTCACCACGCCCGAGGCGGCGGTGCGCGGGGCCGACCTGGTGGTGACGGCCACACGCTCGGCCACGCCCGTGTTCGATGGTGCCTGGCTCGCGCCAGGCGCCTTCGTCGCGGCCATGGGCATCAGCGCGCCCAAGGGCCGCGAGCTGGACGACACCACCATGGACCGCGCGGGCCGCATCATCCTGGAATGGATGCCCCAAAGCCTGGCCGAAGCCGGCGAGGTGGTGCTGTGGCAGGGCCGCACAGACAGCGCGCCGCTGGTGGATCTGCCGCAGCTCTACGCGGGCGATGCGCCGTGGCGGGCCGAGGGGCAGGGCATCACCGTGTTCAAGTCCGTGGGCATCGGCCTGGCCGATGTGGCGGTGGCGCACTTGGCGGTGTCGCGCATCCTGCAGTGCAACACTGCGGCGGAGGGTGCCTTGCCATGAAGGTCTGCGTGATCGGCGCGGGTGTGATCGGCTGCGCCACCGCCTACGAACTGGCGCGCCAGGGCCACGACGTGCATCTGCTGGACGCGGCACAGGCACCGGGCCTGGTCACCAGCTACGCCAACGGGGCGCAGCTGAGCTACAGCTATGTGGAGCCGTTCGCGTCGCCCGCCACGCTGCGCGGCCTGCCCAAGATGCTGCTGTCGCGCGGTTCGGCGGTGCGGTTTCACCCGCGCTGGGACTGGCGGCAATGGGCCTGGGGCCTGCAGTTCCTGCGCGCGTGTTCGGCCCGCCAGTCGCTGCAGGGCACGGCGCAGCTGCTGCAAATGGCGCGGGCCAGCCGAGACGCGCTGGCGCGGTGGATGGCTCAAGAGGCCTGGTCCTTCGGCTTTGAAGTGAACGGCAAGCTGGTGCTGTGCCCCACGCCGGATTCGCTGCGCCAGCAGCAGCGCCAGGTGGCGCTGCAGGCCGCGCTGGGCTGCCGGCAGGAGGTGCTGAGCGTGCGTGAATGCCTGGAGAAGGAACCCGCGCTGCAGGCCGCGCCCGGGCGGCCCTGGGCGGGCGGCGTGTGGACCCGCGACGAGTGCATCGGCGACCCGCACCGCCTGTGCCTGGACCTGGTGGCCAGCCTGCGCCAGCGCGGCGGCACGGTGTCGTTCGGTGTGTTGGCGCGGGCGTTCGCGCGACGGGCGGGCCGGGTGAGCGCTGTGGTCACCGACCAGGGCGACATCGCTGCCGATGCCTTCGTGCTGGCCGCCGGCCCGCGCGTGGTGCCGCTGGCCGCGCAGTTGGGCATCTACCTGCCCATCTACCCCATCAAGGGCTACAGCATTACCGTGCCGTTTCGCGATGGCGTGCAGCGCCCCCGCGCGAGCGTGACCGACTTGGGCCGCAAGGCCGTGTTCGCGCCGCTGGGCGCGTGCCTGCGCGTGGCGGCCATGGCCGAGGTGGGCGCCACTGGCCTCGATGTGCCTGCGGACCGCGTGCAGACCATGGTGGATGCGGTGGCGCAGACCTACCCGGGCCTGTGCGATCTGAATGCGCCCGCCACCTGGGCGGGGCTGCGGCCCGCCACGCCCACGTCGGTGCCCATCGTGGGCCGCTGGCGCGCCAGCAACGTGTACCTCAACGTGGGGCACGGGGCGCTGGGGCTGACGCTCGCGGCGGGCAGTGCGGTGGCCTTGTCGGAGCAGATGCAGCGCGCTGCGTGAATGGCACAGGACCGCCGCATATCGTGCGTGCCGTGCCTGTCGAAAGGCCTGCCTCAGGCTCCCACAGCTTGTGCCGGAATGGGGCTGCGCATGCCTGCATTGAGCAGGTTCCACGCATTGATGATGGCAATCGCAAAACCCAGGTCCGCGATCTCGGCGTCGTTGAACAAGGTTTTGAGTCTGGCGAATTCTTCATCGCTGGCGTCGCTGTGGGGCGTGGCGGTGATGATCTCGGCCCAGCGGAAGGCGGCGCGCTCGCGGTCGCTGAAGAAAGGCGCTTCGCGCCAGCCGGCCACGGCGTTGAGATGGCGCGGCTCCATGCCGTCCTTGACAAGGTAGTTCCAGTGCATGTCCATGCAGTAGGCGCAGCCGTTGATCTGCGAGACGCGCAGGAACACGAGCTCTGCCAGGCGCGCGCCCAGGGCGCCCTTCTTGATGGTTTCGGACACGTTGACCAGGCCCATGAAGGCCTTGGACGAAAGCTGGTGGTAGGGCAGGCGGGCGGTGTGCTGGGACATGGAGAGCTCCTGGAGCGATGAAGGGTTGGTGGGCAATGCGTGTCTGGAAGGCTCGGCACCTGCGTCGCCTTCCATACCCTTCAAGACGCGGCGCGCCACCGCGTTGTGACAGCCCCGCCTGCATTTTTCTGCGCAGTCGGAGCGTGGACACGATCTCAGTCCAGCGTGAGCGGGATGCCCGTCAGTTTGTCGGGGTTGCGAATGGCGTAGATGGCGACGATGCGCTCGCCGTCGGTCACGATGGCCTGGGCCGACTCGAGCCGGCCGTGCAGGTAGCGCAGCAGGCCAGGCTCGCCATTGAGCAGCACCGGGCGGTAGACCACCTGGTCTGCCATGCGCCGCCACTGCGCCCAGTACAGGTTGGCGATGCGGAAGGCGCCCACCAGCGGGTGCGGGAACGACTGCACCTTGCCGCCGCCGTCGCCGATGAGCATGGCGTCCTGCGACAGCAGGGCTTCGATGGCCTTGCGCTCGCCGCTGTGGGCTGCGGCGATGAAGCGCGTGAGCAGCTGGTGGTGCACGCCCTGGGGCACTTCGAAGCGGGTGCGTGCCTGCTGCACGCGGTCGCTCGCGCGGTGCACCATCTGGCGGCAGGCTGCCTCGCTCTTGCCCAGTTGGGCGGCGATGTCGGGATAGTCGTAGTCGAACACCTGGCGCAGCAAGAAGGCGGCGCGCTCCTCGGGGCCCAGGCGCTCCAGCACGTACAGGAAGGCCACCGACAGCTCGCCGGCCAGCTCGGCGGCGGATTCGGGCGTGCGCTCGTCAAGCGGCTCCACCAGCGGCTCGGGCAGCCACCAGCCCACATAGGCCTCGCGCTCGGCCTTGAGCGCGCGCAGCCGGTCGATGGACAGGCGCGTGACCACCGTCACCAGCCAGGCCTCTGCCGATTGCAGGGTGGCCGGGTCGGTGCGGCTCCAGCGCAGCCAGGCGTCCTGCAGCACATCCTCGGCATCGGCGCGCACGCCGAGCATGCGGTAGGCGATGCCGAACAGGCGCGGACGCAAGGTGGTGAAGGGGTCTGCGACGCGAGCGCTGGGGGCCGCTGGAGGGGCTTCGGAGGTCATGGGCTGGAGCCTGGTCTGTGGGTGGTGAAGCAGATCAACCGCCGCTGCGCATTGTCTGGCCATATCTGCCAGACGGGGGAGACTGCCGGTGTGTGACAGCTGGGATGGTTTGCGCTCCTGATTTGATAGCTACTGACGTAAGCCAGCTAAGCGGGAGAGGCTGTTTTGAATCAGATTCTTGGCCCTGTGGTGCCGGCGGGAGGCTCGTTGGCGGTTCAGGGCCGGGGCGCAGCCGTGTGTGGCTGGGTCAGCCGCTCCAAGCGCTCCAGGTACATGAAGGCCGATGTGGTGCTGGTGCCGCACATCTCTGCGGACGGCATGAGTCCGCCGCACACGGCGGGGCGCTCGGGGCGACCGAAGATGAGGCAGCGCTCGTCTGCGCCCAACTGGACGCACCGCACTCCGGCGGGCTTGCCCAGCGGCATGCCCGGGATGGCGGAGCTGATGGAAGGTGCGGTGCAGCAAGCGCCGCAGCCGGGGCGGCAATCCATAGGATTAGCTATGGTTTGTATAGCTGTTGGCGTTTGTACAGAGCGCGGCAGGGGCTGATTTTGTGCCTGGCGCGGCGTCAGGCAGCGGCGCTTTCGGGGTGCAGCCGGGCAGAGGCCCACAGCACCTGGTCCACCACGGCGCGCACACGGTCGCGGTGGGCTGGATGGACCAGCGCGCCGGCTTCGTCGAACGCGCTTGCGGCAGAGCCCAGGGCAAAGGCTTTGGGCGCGAGCCAGCATTCGGCGTTGATGAGCAGCGGGGCCAGGTGGCTTTGCGAGCGCAGGCCGCCCAGGGCGCCGGGCGAGGCGCTGAGCATGCCCACTACCTTGCCGCGGAAGGACTTGCCGCCGTCCTCCCAATCGGGGTCGCCCTTGACGGGGCTGGATGCCCAGTCGATGGTGTTCTTGAGCAGGGCGGTGTAGCTGCCGTTGTACTCGGGCGAGCAGATCACCCAGGCGGGGTGCCGCCACAGGATCTCCTTGAGCCGGATCACGTCGGCCGGTGTGCCCTGGGCTTCGAGGTCGGCGTTGTACAGAGGGATATCGAAGTCCGACAGCTCGAGCAGTGTGACGCTGGCTCCGGCGTCCCGCGCGATGGCGGCGGTGGCGTGGGCCAGCTTGCGGTTGAACGACTGCTGGCGGGTGCTGCCGGCGAAGACGAGAAGGGAAGGAGTGGTTGGAGGCATGGTGCCTGCGATTGGAGCACAGGCGGGCGACAGGAATCCTGCAAGACACGGGCGGACCGGGCTCGCGAGCGCACCGGTCCGGGTTCGATATGTTCCACGTGAAACGCTATCCGTGGTGCGATGGAGTGTGGAGGATGAGGCGCGGCAGGGAGGTCACTCACGAAGAGACCTGCGGGCCTCAAGACCCTTGCGCTTGGGTGCGCTGGTGGCGGGCCCAGCAACTGAGTCCGAAACAGGGTGAGGGGCGTGGAAACAGACACGGCCTGCGCAAAGTGGGAAAATCGTGGGTTACCCGCCAAAAGCCGGGGCCGCAGGGCCCGGGCCGCTGACACGGGGCCGAGGTTCGGTAGGCCGGTCTTTCCAGTCCGCACCACCCTCGGATTTGTCATTGTCGGGCCCGCCGGGGCCCCGGAGTTGTCCCATGTTGTACCCCCAGGAATTTGATGTGATCGTTGTCGGCGGTGGCCATGCAGGCACCGAAGCCGCGCTGGCTGCTGCCCGCATGGGCAGCAAGACGCTGCTGCTCAGCCACAACATCGAGACGCTGGGCCAGATGAGCTGCAATCCCAGCATCGGCGGCATCGGCAAGGGGCACCTGGTGAAAGAGGTGGATGCGCTGGGCGGCGCCATGGCCCTGGCCACGGACGAAGGCGGTATCCAGTTCCGCATCCTCAACAGCTCCAAGGGCCCGGCCGTGCGGGCCACCCGGGCGCAGGCCGACCGCATCCTGTACAAGGCCGCGATCCGCCGCATGCTGGAGAACCAGCCCAACCTGTGGCTCTTTCAGCAGGCGGTGGATGACCTGATGGTCGAGGGCGACCGCGTGGTGGGCGCCGTCACGCAGGTGGGCATCCGGTTTCGCTCGCGCACGGTGGTGCTGACTGCGGGCACCTTCCTGGACGGCAAGATCCATGTGGGCCTGAACAACTACGCGGCCGGCCGGGCAGGGGACCCGCCCGCCGTGTCGCTCTCGGCCCGGCTCAAGGAACTGAAATTGCCGCAAGGCCGCCTGAAGACCGGCACGCCGCCGCGCATCGACGGGCGCAGCATCGACTTTTCGCAGTGTGAGGAACAGCCCGGCGACGGCATGCCCGGTGGCGTGAACGAGGGCACCGTGCCCGTGTTCAGCTTCATGGCGCATGCGCATGGCGGTGCCGCGATGCACCCCCGCCAGATGCCGTGCTGGATCACCCACACCAACGAGCGCACGCACGAGATCATCCGCAGCGGCTTTGACCGCAGCCCCATGTTCACCGGCAAGATCGAGGGCGTGGGCCCGCGCTACTGCCCCAGTGTGGAAGACAAGATCAACCGCTTTGCAGACAAGGACAGCCACCAGATCTTCCTGGAGCCCGAAGGCCTGACCACACACGAGTACTACCCGAACGGCATCAGCACCAGCCTGCCGTTCGACATTCAGTACGACCTGGTGCGCAGCATGCGCGGCCTGGAGAACGCGCACATTCTGCGCCCCGGCTACGCCATCGAGTACGACTATTTCGACCCGCGTTCGCTCAAGAGCAGCTTCGAGACGCGGCAGATACAGGGCCTGTTCTTCGCCGGCCAGATCAACGGCACCACCGGCTATGAAGAGGCGGCGGCCCAGGGCTTGTTCGCGGGCATCAACGCGGCGCTGCAATGCCGGGGTGATGCGCCGTGGCTGCCGGGCCGCGATGAGGCCTACCTGGGCGTGTTGGTGGACGACCTCATCACCAAGGGCGTGACCGAGCCGTACCGCATGTTCACCAGCCGCGCCGAATTCCGCCTGCAGCTGCGGGAGGACAACGCGGACATGCGCCTGACGGAAGCAGGGCGGCGCATGGGCTTGGTGGACGACGCACGTTGGGAGTCCTTCAGCCGCAAGCGCGATGCTGTTTCACGTGAAACAGAGCGCCTCAAGGCCACCTGGGTGAATCCCCGCAATCTGCCTGCGGCAGAATCCGAGCGCGTGCTGGGCAAGAGCATCGAGCACGAGTACAACCTCTTCGAGCTGCTGCGCCGGCCCGATGTGAGCTACTCCGACCTCATGTCCATGGACGGCGGCAAGTACAAGTCTGGCGATGTTTCACGTGAAACGATCGGAGAGCAGACCGATGCGGTGCTGGAGCAGGTCGAGATCGCCGCCAAGTACGCCGGGTACATCAACCGCCAGAAGGACGAGGTGGAGCGGGCTGCACATTTCGAGAAGCTGCGACTGCCGCCGGATCTGGACTACATGCAGGTCACGGCCCTGAGTATTGAGGCCCGCCAGGTGCTCAGCCGCCACCGCCCCGAGACCCTGGGCCACGCCTCGCGCATTACCGGGATCACGCCCGCGTCGATCTCGCTGCTCATGGTGCACCTGAAGAGGGGTGGGTTCAAGGACTTCAACACCGCACCCGCCAAGGCTCAGGGCGAAGTCGCAGCATGACGATGTCTCTGAACAGTTCGCAAGATTCGTTGCGCCTGCAGCTGCAGGCGGGTGCCGAGGCTCTGGAGCTGGGCCTGAGCGATGCCCAGCTCACCCAGTTGATGGATTTCCTGGCGCTGCTGCAAAAGTGGAACAAGGTCTACAACCTGACGTCCGTGCGCGACCCGCAGGAGATGATGACGCACCATCTGCTCGACAGCCTGGCGGCCGTCGCTCCCTTGCGCCGGCACGCCGCCGGTTTGCAGGCACAAGGCAGGGTGCCCGCAGGAGTGCGGTTGCTGGATGTGGGGTCCGGAGGGGGGCTGCCCGGCGTGGTGTTCGCCGTGTGCTGCCCCGATGTGGATGTGAGCTGCGTGGACACAGTGGGCAAGAAGGCCGCTTTCATACAGCAGGCTGCCGTGGCCTTGAAGCTGCGCAATCTGCACGGCGTGCACGCCCGGGTGGAGACCTTGAGCACGCCGTTCGACATCATCAGCTGTCGTGCATTTGCCTCGCTGCAAGACTTTGTCACTTGGTCGAGGGGTGCGCTGGCTGCGGAACACGGCGTGTGGCTGGCGATGAAGGGCAAGCATCCCGACGACGAAATCGCAGCCTTGCCCGCGAATGTTTCGGTGTTTCACGTGGAACAGCTCGCCGTGCCGTGCCTTGATGCCGAGCGCTGCATCGTCTGGATGAAGCCTGCCTGAGCTTTTTTGGGCCGCCCTTCGTGATGCAAAGCGAGGGCGGGGCGGGGTGGTCGCTTAAACTCGGCTGCTCATCTTGGGTGTGCATACCGCGCGCCTTCCAGCACCGGGGGAGAAACCATCCATGTTCGGCATCGCAGACTACGGCGCCTTTGTCGCGGCCATCGTGTTGTTCCTGGCCATTCCCGGCCCCGGCAATCTGGCGCTGATCACCTCCACCAGCAAAGGCGGCGTGCGCGGTGGCCTTGCCGCCACCATGGGGGTGATTGCAGGTGACCAAGTCCTCATGTGGGCGGCAGTGGCTGGTGTGGCCACGCTGCTGGCCACCTACCCCACAGCGTTTCATGCGGTGCAGTGGCTGGGTGCGGCTTACCTTGCGTGGCTGGGGTTCAAGATGCTCACGGCCAAGCCGGGCGATGCCCCGGTGCTGAACATCGAGCCACGCCACTACTTCAAGCAGGCGGCGCTGATCACCCTGCTCAACCCCAAGGCCATCGTGTTCTACATGGCGTTCTTTCCCTTGTTCGTCGATCCGGCACGCCACCAGGGCATGTTGACCTTCGGCGTGATGGCGGCCACCGTGGCCGCGCTGACTTTCGCCTACGGCCTGATCGCCGTGCTGCTCACGCACTTCCTGGCCGAGCGCATGCGCGCCAATCCCCGCATCGGCCGCGTGCTGGAAAAGACCGCAGGCGTCTTCCTCATCGGTTTCGGCATCAAGCTGGCCATCTCCAAGTAAAACCCACGGACTGCTGCACCCACATGGCCAAGATCTTTTGCGTTGCCAACCAGAAGGGGGGGGTCGGCAAGACCACCACCACCGTCAACCTTGCCGCCGGGCTGGCCAAGATCGGGCAGCGGGTGCTCATGGTCGACCTGGACCCTCAGGGCAATGCCACCATGGGCTCGGGCGTGGACAAGCGCAGCCTGGAGCTCACGGTCTACGACGTACTGCTCGAATCCGCTTCGGTGAAAGAAGCGGCCGTGCTGTCGGACAAATGCGGCTACTGGGTGCTGGGCGCCAACCGCGAGCTGGCCGGGGCCGAGGTGGAACTTGTCACGCTGGAGCACCGCGAAAAGCGCCTGAAGGCCGCGTTGGCCGAGGCCGATGCGGACTTCGACTTCGTGCTCATCGATTGCCCGCCCTCGCTCTCCATGCTCACGCTCAACGGACTGTGCAGCGCGCACGGCGTGATCGTGCCCATGCAGTGCGAGTACTTCGCCCTCGAAGGCCTGACCGATCTGGTCAACACCATCAAGCAGGTGCACGCCAACCTCAACGCCGACCTGCAGATCATCGGCCTGCTGCGCGTGATGTTCGACCCGCGCATCACGCTGCAGCAGCAGGTCAGCGACCAGCTCAAGGGGCATTTTGGCGACAAGGTGTTCAACAGCGTGATCCCGCGCAATGTGCGGCTCGCAGAGGCCCCCAGCTACGGGCTGCCGGGCGTGGTGTTCGACCCGGCCGCCAAGGGCAGCCATGCGTTCGTGGAGTTCGCGCAGGAGATGGTCGAGCGCGTGCAGAGCATGTCCGCAGCCACCGCAAGCATGGACAAAATGGCCTCTGGCGCTTGATAGGAAAGCGCTTGAAGCTATGAATTTAATAGCAATGAAGCCCTCTAATGTGCTGCTGCTGCCCGGTTGGCAGAACTCCGGCCCCGGCCACTGGCAAAGCCTGTGGGAGAGCCGCCACGGCTACCACCGCGTGGAGCAGCACGACTGGATGCGCCCGCTGCGCGGCGACTGGTCGGCCCGGCTGGAGGAGACCGTGGTCGATGCCGACGGCCCCGTGGTGCTGGTGGCGCACAGCCTGGGCTGCATCCTTACCGCCTGGTGGGCCGCGCATTCCACCAACGCCCACCGCGTGCGCGGCGCGCTGCTGGTGGCACCGGGCGATGTGGAGCGGCCGGACCTGGCCGCGCAGATCCACGGCTGGACGCCCATCGCGCGCGAGCCGCTGCCGTTTCCGGCCCTGCTAGTGGGCAGCCGCAGCGACCCCTACTGCAGCCTGGAGCGGGCCCAGGGCCTGGCGCAGGCCTGGGGTGCACGGTTCGTGGACTATGGCGAACGCGGCCACATCAATGCCGAGTCGGGCCTCGCCCACTGGGATGAAGGCCATGGCTGGCTGCAATCACTGCTGCAGGCGCAGCCGGTGGCATGAAGTTCACTCGATGGCCCTTCTTCTCCGGGCGCCGGGGCGCTGCGCAGCCTGCTGCCACCGCCCCCGCAACCCCCCGGCGGCGGGCGGCACCTTTCTGGCTGGGCGATGCCCTGCAGCCGGTGCTGGCCTGGCTGTTGCCCAGCAGCGCCGTGGTGGTGGCGGCACTGGGCCAGTTCGTGCTGGCCGCCGTGCTGTGCGTCGTTGCCTGCGGCATCTGGTTGCGCCTGTGGCGCGGGCGGGTGCGCGGGCGCAGGGCAGGGCGCTCCAAGGCGTGATGCCGCACGCACAGCGCTGCTTGGCCGCCGCATCTCCTTCGCGAACATCCTCCCGCTGACCATCTTGCCGCATGTCCCAGATCCATCTTCCTTCCGCTGCCCAGACCTTGCCCCACGCCTGGCGCTCCACCGTCGTGGGCCGGGCGGCGGGCGCCAACCTCAAGGTGCTGCGCATGGACGCCCAGGCCTATCCCGACGAGATCCATGACTTCGACGAGGCGCTGCTCGTCCTGGACGGCCAGATGAACCTGGACCTGCAAGGCCGGCGTGTGCAGGTGGGCGCGGGCGAGGTCTACATCGTGCCGGCCGGCGTACCGCACGCGGTGGCCGAAGGCAGCCACGGCACGCTGGTGATCATCGACCGCTGAGCGGCTTTGACCGGCACCCATTCTTTCCATTCATCTTCCGGACACTCACCCATGGTCACCAAGAAACCCAAGGGCCTCGGCCGCGGCCTCGAAGCCCTGCTGGGCCCCAAAGTCGCCGAAAAAACAGAGCAGGCGCAAGCCGCCGAGGCCGGCCTGCCCAGCACGCTGCCCCTCACCGAGATGGTGGCCGGCATGTACCAGCCCCGCACCCGCATGGACGAAGGCGCGCTGTACGAGCTGGCCGAGTCCATCAAGGCCCAGGGCATCATGCAGCCCATCCTGGTGCGCCGCCTGGCCGACGGAGACAACGCCGGCAAGTACGAAATCATCGCGGGCGAGCGGCGCTTTCGCGCGGCGCGCCTGGCGGGCCTCGACACCGTGCCGGTGCTGGTGCGCGACGTGCCCAACGAGTCCGCCGCGGCCATGGCGCTCATCGAGAACATCCAGCGCGAAGACCTCAACCCGCTGGAAGAGGCCCACGGCCTGCAGCGCCTGATCCGCGAGTTCGGCCTCACGCACGAGCTGGCCGCCCAGGCCGTGGGCCGCTCGCGCAGCGCCGCCAGCAACCTCTTGCGCCTGCTCAACCTTGCCGAGCCGGTGCAGACCATGCTGATGGCGGGCGACATCGACATGGGCCATGCGCGCGCGCTGCTGGCGCTCGACCGCGCAGCTCAGATCACCGCCGGCAACCAGATCGCGGCCAAGAAGCTGTCGGTGCGCGAGGCCGAGGCCCTGGTCAAGAAGATCGGCGCCGAGTTCAGCCTGGTGCCGCAAAAGCCCCAGAAGGAAAAGTCGCGCGACCTGCGGCGGGTGGAAGAAGAACTCTCCGACCTGCTCATGGCCGAAGTGGAGGTGCGTGTGAAGAAGCGCGTCAAGCGCCACGGCCGTGTCGAGGACATGGGCGAGCTGGCGATCCAGTTCGGCTCGCTGGAGGCGCTCAACGGGCTGATTGAACGCCTGCGCAAGTAATGCGCTTACCGGCGGCAGGCCGGTTGGTGATTCGATGCGTGAAATAGCGCACACAAGCAGTTTCCACACGTAACTTGCACAGGCAAAATGCGCAGAGGCGGGGCCTACACTGCGCAGCGTTCAACACACCCGGGTTGACCGCAAGCCCGCCAGCGCAGCGATTCCACACCGCTGTGCTGCGGCCCATGATGGTTCTGCCGGGTGATCAATGCATCTCCTGGAGCAGACCTGCCATGACCTCTTTGCGCTTCGTTCTCACCCCCGCCTGCGTGGCGGCCAGCCTGTGCCTGGCTTCGCTCGCTGCCCATGCCCAGACCACCAAGGCCCCCAAGGTCCAGCTGTGGATGGACGTGTCCACCGGCACCATGGCCGGCATGCCCGAGATGGACAGCCTGCCCACGGGCGGCGGCATGGTGGGCGGTCTGCTGGGCGGCGGCAGTGGCGCCCCGGGCATGGGTGGCAGCAATACGGCGTACGGCAACGCACGCGCCATGAGCATCATGCCGCCGCGCGTCATCGACATCGCGCTGCACAACACGCTGCGCCCCGGCGTGGAGGCCAGCCAGGCCATTCCCGCCGGCATGCGCATGGGTGAATCGCTGCCGCTGCTGCCGCCCCGCGCGCAGCCCGCGCAGAGCGAGCCCGGCGAGATCCCCAAGGAATACCAGCAGCACCAGCCCAAGGGCCGCATCCTGATCTACTGGGGCTGCGGCGCCACCGTGCGTGCCGGCCAGCCCCGCGTGGTCGACCTGGCGCGTGCCAAGCCCAGCGACTACGCCCAGGCCTTTGCAGGCCGCGCCGTGCCCGACCGCGCACCGCGCGTGGGCCCTGCCTACGCGCTGTATCCCAACGAGCGCAACCAGGTCAACCTGTCGGCGGGCAGCTCGCTCGTCGGCGACCACCAGGTGCGGGGCGACGGCGTGCCCGCCTCCATGAGATTCACTTTGGGCGCGGCGCAGGACCTGATGCCCGCCATCGACCTGCGCACCACCGGCAAGCCGCAGGACAGCATGGGCACCAGCTGGCAGCCTGTGCGCAACGCGCGCGCCTACTACCTGCACGCCATGTCGCAGAACGGGGACGACCTCGTGATGTGGTCCAGCGCCGAAACGCCCGACACCGGCATGGGCCTGTTCGACTACCTCTCGCCAGCCACCATCGACCGCTGGCTCAAGGAACGCGTGCTGCTGCAGCCCGAGACCACGCAGTGCGCCATCCCGCAAGGCATCTTCGCGGGCGGGCGTGACGCCACCCCCATGCTGCGCATGATGGCCTATGGCGGCGAAAGCCACATCGTGCACCCGCCACGCCCGGCCGACCCCAAGGCCGCGTGGGAGCCCGAATGGGCTGTGCGTGTGCGCGTGAAGGCGCACACCATGGCCATGCTGGGCCAAGACATGCCCCAGGGCGCGCGCGGCGGGGTGGGGGCTGCTCCCGCAGGGACTTCTTCCACCGGCGCCTACACCAGCGGCATGGGCGCCAATGCGGGCGGCCAGCCCCAGGGGGACGGTGGCTCCGACGCAGCGGGCAACAACGTGGTCAACCCCGTCAACCTGCTGCGCGGCATCTTCGGCCGCTGAACCCATCTCACGCCACCTCCACCACAAGCTGCCCGCGATGCTGTCCCTGCGCATGCCCTGGCCCCTGCCCGCGTTGATCGCGTGGGCCTGCGCGTGGCTGGTCTTCGTGGCCCTGCAGCGTGCTGCGGCGCCGCCCGTGGCCGCGCTGGGGGCCGCCTGCCTGCTGGGCACGGCCGCCAGCGTGATGGGCGGCAGCTGGTGGCGGCGCGGGCTGATCGCGGCGGGGTTTCCGCTGTCACTCGCACTGCTGGGCGTGGCCAGCCTGCCCACCTGGGCCTGGCTGGTGCCTTTGGCGCTGCTGCTGCTGGTCTACCCGCTCAATGCATGGCGCGACGCGCCGGTGTTCCCCACGCCCCTGCATGCGCTCAAGTCGCTGGCATCGCAGGCGCCGCTGCCCCTGGGCGCGCGCATCCTGGACGCCGGCAGCGGCCTGGGCGACGGCCTCAGGGCACTGCGCCAGTCCTATCCTGCCGCGCAACTGGAAGGCATCGAGTGGAGCTGGCCGCTGCGCCTGCTGTGCGCGCTGCGCTGTCCGTGGGCGCATGTGCGCCGCGCCGACATGTGGGCCGAGGACTGGAGTCCCTACAGCATGGTGTACCTGTTCCAGCGGCCCGAGAGCATGCCCCGCGCCGCCGCCAAGGCCCAGGCCGAACTGGCGCCCGGTGCCTGGCTGGTGAGCCTGGAGTTCGCCATTCCCGGCGTACTGCCCAGCGTGCAGCTGCGCGTGCCCGGCGGGCGCGTGGTGTGGCTCTACCGCATGCCGCTCAGCCGGGGGGAGGCTTGATATGTTGTGTTGTTCGACGATTCGAACCGTTTGTGACGGTTACAGAAAAGATACAAGCTTTTGCTACATTGCGTCCCGGGCTACAACCCCATACAAAACAACCAAGAAACTCACAGCCCGAGGGGGCCGCAAGCAGCACGCCACAGCGTCGAGAGGGGGCGCCCGTGCAGCCAGCAACTTCCTTGCCGGCCCTCCCATCCAGCAGACAACCGTTCCCGGCACCGTCATGGCCCGCGCGCAAGCCGCACGGCCATCGTGGAGCAGGGCTGTCTCGCGCGTGGGCAGCGCCGGGTTTTCCTGGTGACCAACCGAACGTCCTGCAAGGAGCATCCATGACCACACAACCGTCCCGTTTCCGTCCTCGCCTGCTGTGGGTGCTGACACTGAGCGCCGCCCTGACCGGCTGCGCCACCATGCAGAGCCACGACAAGCTTGCCACCGACATGCAGACCGCCGGCCGCACGGGCGGCATTCCTGCAGCCCTGGCGCAGCTGGAAAGCACCGCCAAGAGCGAGGACGAAAAGACGGCGCTGCTCTACAACATGGAGCGCGGCGAACTGCTGCGCATGGACCGCCGCTACCCCGACAGCACCAACGCATTCCTGCTGGCCGACAACAAGGTCAAGGAATGGGAAGAAACCGCCAAGACCAACCCCAGCAAGCTCATGGGCACCGTGGGCGCCGCGCTGATCAGCGAACGACTGAAGGTCTACGAAGGCCAGGACTATGAAAAGGTGTGGGTGACCACGCGCCTGGCCCTGAACCGCATGGCCGTGGGCGATTTCGAGAACGCCCGGGTGGACATCAAGCGCACGCACGAACGCGAAGCCATCATTGCCGAGTTCCGAGCCAAGGAGACTCTGGCGGCGGAAGAAGAAGCCAAGGCCAAGGGCGCCACGTCGGGCGGCAAGGAGATCAACGGCTATCCGGTCGAGACGCTCAACGACCCTGAAGTGCTGTCCCTGAAGAACGGCTATTCCAACGCGCTCTCGCACTACCTGGCCGGCTTTCTCTACGAAATGCTCAACGAGCCCGGTCTGGCGGCGCCCGGTTACCGCAAGGCCATCGAACTCAAGCCTGAAACCGGCGTGCTCGAAGAAGGCCTGCGCGGCCTGGATACCCGCACCGGCTTCACCTGGAAGCGCCGCCAGCGCATGACCGACGTGCTCTTCATCGTCGAAGCCGGCGACGCGCCTGCCCGCAAGCCCAAGGCCTTCACGCTGCCGGTGCCCACGGGCCGGGGCCTTGTCACGGCCAGCATCTCCTACCCCGTGATCGAGCCTTCCAAGGACGCGCTGTTGACCACCATCTCTGCGGCCGGCACCAACCTCAAGCTCGAGAAGGTGGTGGACGTGAACGTGATGGCGCGCCGTGCGCTCAAGGACGAAATGCCCGGAATGGTGTTGCGCGGTGTGACCCGCGCCGTGGCCAAGGGCGTGCTGCAGAACGAGCTGCAAAAGCGCGGCGGCCTGGTCGGCGGCCTCATCGGTGCGGCAGCCTCCGTGGCCACCGAGCAGGCGGACGACCGCATGTGGCGCATGCTGCCCGGCCGCGTGTACGTGGCCCGTGGCTACCTGCCGCCCGGCGAGCACGTGGTGAGCGTGAACGGCCGCCAGCTGCCCCAGCCCATCAAGATCGACGGCCAGTACGCGCTGGTGCCCCTGCGCATGTACGACAACAGCGTGCTGACCGGCGACGTGGCCATGCTCGGCCAGCTGCCCACGGTGGCTGCGGCGCCGCAACCCGCCGCTGAGCCTGCCGCGACCACCCGCACCACCACCACGACGACGACCACCAACGCCCGCGCCCGCCAAGTGCCCAAGTCGTCGGTCAAGTCCACCTCGGCCGCGCCCGCGCCTGCGGCCGCCAAGAACTGAACCCACCCTGTTGTCCCCATTCCCTAGGAGCCTCACGCATGAGAACCCGTAAAGTCCTTGCCGCCGCCGCACCCGCCGTTGTGTGCGCAGCGCTCACCCTGACCCTGGCGGGCGCTGCCAGTGCCCAGTTGCACGACCCGGCGACGCCGCTGGCCGTGGCCTCCAAGGTCGCCTTGCGCGGCGAGGCCAACAGCATCGCCGTGCGCGAGATGCGCATCGTGCGCAAGAACGACATCCTGGTCGTGCAGGCCGACATGGCCAACATGGGCCGCACCGACCGCACCGTGTTCTACCGCTTCAAGTGGCTGGACAACGTCGGCAACCAGGTGGGCGACGGCGAATCCTGGAAGCAGATGAGCGTGCTCGGCCTGGGCCAGCAGACGGTCAAGAGCGTGGCGCCCACCTCTGCGGCTGTCGATCTGCGCCTTGAGATGAATGTGGAGCCGCGCTGAGCGCCGACCCCCCGATCCAGAGATTGAGTGAGGAGTAAAAACCATGACACAGAAAACCATCCGGCGCACTGCGCTCGTCCTGGCCCTCGCGGCCGGCACCCTGGCCCTGTCGGCCTGCCAGAACCTGTCTTCGCCCACCGTGCGTTTTGACCGCCAGGTCAACTACGGCGACGCGAAGGCGGTCGAGCTGGTGACCAACGAGTTCGGCTCCACCGACCTGCAGATGATTGCCGAGAAGATGACCGGCGGCCTGCTGGAAACCGGCATCTTCCAGGGCCGCCCCACGGTGACCATCTCCACCGTGAAGAACAAGACCAGCGAGTACATCGACACGACCAACGTGATGAACTCCATCCAGACGTCGCTGGTCAAGTCCGGCAAGGTGCGCTTCGTGCGCTCCATCAACGAGATGCAGGCCGGCGTGGACGAGCTGCAGCGCCAGAACCAGAGCGGCCTGTACAAGCAGGGCACCACCGCCAAGGTCGGCCAGATGACCGCCGCCAAGTACTCCATGGAAGGCGAGCTCACCAGCATCGTCAAGCAGAACAACGCCACCAAGGACGTGTACTACAAGTTCACGCTCAAGCTGTTCGACGTGCAGGAAGGCACGATCGAATGGCAGGACGAGAAAGAAATCAGAAAGACAAGTAAGCGGTGACATGCCCCTGAGGCGCGACCGCTCGGTGCAGCCGCCAGAGGCGGCAGCTCTTGCGGGTCGTCCAAGCCTGCACTGGCAGGCTTGGAGCCGCGGCCCTCAGCCCCTTCTCTCGGCTTCGCCGGGAAGGGGGACGCCGCCAGTGCGGCGGGGCGGCCCTTGCACGGCGGCCGCTGGCCTGGGCCGCGCCAGTTCCGAAGGATGTCGGTGCCGAAGCCACATCGCTCGATGAATTCATGACTTTCCGTTAGCTCACAAGGAGCACACCATGCAACGCAGAATCACCCTCCACGCGGCCCTGGCCGTGATTGCGGCCACCACGCTGGCCTGGGGCACTACCGCCCAGGCGCAGCAGCCGGGCGCCGCGCCCAAGATCGCCGTGACCGACCTGGCCTACGCCCAGCGCGTGTCCGAATACTTCATGGCCGGCACCTATCAGCGCAGCAGCCAGATGAGCGCGGGTGGCAGCCACAGCGGTGGCTACAGCGCTGGCCCCTACGGCGGTGGCGGCTCGCATTCGGGCAGCCACCACATGCAGGCCTCCGAGCAGGCCAGCGGCACCTATGTGGCAGGCCGTTACAGCTACATCGAGCAGCGCGAACTGGGCGGCTATACCAACGACATCAAGGGTGCCATCCTGCAGGGCACGTACTTCCGCCTGATCCAGGGCAAGGGCTTTGACGCGGGCAAGCCCCAGCCCAGCAAGGCCGAGCAGGTGCTCAACCAGGTGCAGGGGGGCAAGATGGCCACGCCCCAGGCCCAGCCTCAGGTGGCCGACGTGATCAGCCGCATCAGGAAGGGTGAGTTCAACGGCGCCGACTACGTGCTCTTCGGCGTGGTCTCCAGCATCGACTTCACCGACGCGCTCTCGCCGCTGCAGGGCACCACCAGCGCCACGCGCCAGTACGGCCTGCAACTGCTGGCCGACTTCTCGCTGATCAACACCAAGACCTACGAGATCAAGGCCGCGTTCTCCGCCCAGGGCGAAGGCAACGACACCAAGATCCTGTCCATCCGTGGCGACATCCAGCCGCCCAACCGCGCCAAGGTGATCCGCGAGACCTCGCTGTCGCTGGCGCAGGACGTGTACCAGCAGCTGGCCATGCAGCTGGGCTACACCGACGCCAACCTGGCGCGGGGTGTGCGTCCGCCACCGGTGTACCAGCAGGGTGGCCAGCCCATGCCAGTGCCGCAGCCCCAGCAGCCCGAGCAGGTCATCATCTTGAAGTGAAGCCCCCCTGAGTCGCTTCGCGCCTCGGTGGCGCGCGCCAGAGGCGCGGCCTCTTCGGCCTGTCCAAGCCTGCGCAGGCAGGCTTGGAGCCGCAGGCCTCAGCCCCAGGGGGATGCCGCCCGTGGCCTGGCAGAGCCAGTTCCACGGTGGCGCTGGCTTGGCGTGTGCCTGTGCGGGGGGCGTGCCACGGCATGCGTGATTCCGTGGGCATTGCAGTCGTGCCAGACTTCGGTTGTGCGCAACGTCAAGCAACCCTCCTCTCCATCCGCCCCGTACCGTCATTCGTCCGCCGCACCGCTGCGGCCCTCGGCCAGCCGTGGTCTGGCCTGTTGCGTGGCCACCGCTGTGGCGCTGGGGCTGGCGGGCTGCGCAGCACCACCCCCCACTTTTTATGCGGCCGCCGCGTCGCCGTCGCTGGCCAACGTGTACGGACCCGACGCATCCGCAGACGCACACCCGGCGCCCGGCCAGGCCACAGCGGGGGCCTCCAAGGCCGCAGAGCCTGCGGGCATACCGACCCCCACGTTCGCTCCCCACGCCCTGCCAGGCCTTGACGGCGCCGTGTTGCAGGCGCTGCAGCGCGGCGAACGCACGCCACCGCTGCGCTACCGCGTGATCGTCATTCCCGGTTCGGGCTGTGCAGGCATGGGGCAGATTGCCGAGCGCTACTTCGCCGGCCTGCTGCATGCCCAGGTACTGGTGCTGCACAAGCCGGGGGTGGACCCGCAGGCCCGCACGGCGCCCGGCGACTGTGCGCCCGGGTTCGTGCAGCAGGACCGCCTCTCCACCTGGCTGGCCCATGCGCGCGCCGCCCTGGTGGCCGATGCGCAGCAGCGCGCGCGCGAGGGCGTGGCGCCCCTGCCGCAGCTGCTGGTGGGCATCTCCGAGGGCGCCGAGCTGCTGCCTTCCCTGGCGCCTGAAGTGCCGCAGCTGGCCGGCCTGGTGGCGCTGTCGGCCAGCGGCCTGGACCCGCAGGAGGCCGGGGCGCTGCAGGCGCAGCGCCTGGGCGTGCAGGACGACTGGGATGCCCTGGGCCGCGAAGTGGCCGGCCGCCGGCCCGACACCGCCGTGCAACAGGGCCGCAGCATGGGCTACTGGCGCGACCTGTGGACCTGGCCGCTCACGCTGCCGCTGGTGCGCAGCCCCTGGCCCCTGCTGCAGGTATGGGGCGCGGACGACGCGCTGGTGCCCGAAGCCGCGTACGAGCGTTTTGCCCAGATGGCCTCGGTGCGCACCGTGCCGTACTGCGGCAGGCGCCTGGACGGCGCCGACCATGGCCTGCAGCGCAGCGCCGCAGAGGCGGCAAGCGCTGACGGCGTGCAGCAGGTCTGGGCCTGGACCGAGCAGTGGGCGCGGGCGCCCGCCGCTGGGCTGTGCGCGCCGTTGTCGCAACCGTAGAGAGCCGTGCGCGCGCCGCTCAGCGCGGCCGGTACATCTTGAACAGCTGCTGGGGCCCCACCGTGAAGTAGTCGGCCGGGCCTCCGGCGCGCAGGATGTGGCCCGCGTTGGCCGTGTCGTACACCCCGTCCTTGAGCAATGCCTTGTCGATGTGCACGGCCACCACCTCGCCCAGCACCAGCCAGGTGGGTACCTGCACGCCGTCGGCACCTTCGAGTTGCAGGATCTGGGTGCTGCGGCACTCGAAGGTCACGGGGCTTTCGGCCACGCGTGGCGGGCGCACGCGCGTGGACGGCCGGGGCGTGAGGCCCGCGAGCGTGAACTCGCTGACGTCCGGCGGCACATTGGCGCAGCTCTGGTTCATGGCCTCCGCCAGGTCGCGCGTGGCGAGGTTCCACACGAACTCGCCGGTCTCCTGCACGTTGCGCACTGTGTCCTTGAACCCGATGCTCGCAAAGCCCACGATGGGCGGCACATAGTTGAACGCGTTGAAAAAGCTGTAGGGCGCGAGGTTGGTGGCACCCGCCGCGCTCTGCGTGGAGATCCAGCCGATGGGGCGCGGTCCCACGATGGCATTGAACGGATCGTGCGGCAGGCCGTGGCCCTGGCGGGGTTCGTAGCTGTGGATGGGGGAGTCGGTCATGGCGGGCGCGCGGGGCGGATGCAGGGGTGGATGCAAGGGACGAAGCCCCATCGTAGAACCAACTCAGCCCGCCTGCGGGCCTGGGGGTATCGGGTTGGCCGAGGCCTGCGCCTGCAGCCACGCGCAGAACACGTCGAGCCGTGGCTGGGCGCCAGCACGGCGCCGCAGCACGTAGTCGAAGCCCGACGCCACGAAGCCCAGTGGCGCCACGAGCCGGCCGCCCTGCACGTCGTCCATCACCAGATGCCAGGGCGCCACGGCCACGCCCAGGCCGCGCACGGCGGCCTCCAGGGTGAAGTAGTAGTGCTCGAATTCGGGGCCCGTGGGTGCTGCCGTGGGCAGCGGGACGCCGGTGGCGGCGGCCCACATGGCCCAGGCGTTGCGCCGGGTGCGGGTTTGCAACAGGAGCGGCGGCAGGGCCGGGCTGGCCATGTCGGCGGGCTCGCGCAGGGCCACGCGCTCCGCCAATACGGGGCTCAGCACCGGGCCGAGGTGTTCGCCAAACAGGCGCGCCGTGGTGCCGGAGCCCGGCGCACCTTGATCTTCTCTGGAGTCTTCGGCGGTGATGGCCACGTCGCTGTGCGTGGGGCCGGCCCCTGTGCCGGCCTCGGTCGTGCGCAGGCGCACCTCGATGCCGGGGTGCCGCGCCTGGAAGTCGAACAGCCGCGGGATCAGCCATTTGACGGTGAGGGTGCTGAAGCAGGCGACATCCACCGGGCCACGGCTGCCGTCGCTGACCTCGCGCACGGCGTCGGCGATGTGCGCGAATGCCGTGGTCAGCACCGGCTGCAGCACGCGCGCTGCCGGGGTGAGGGTGGGCCTTGCCTTGGTGCCGTCGAACAGCGCCACCCCCAGGTGCTGCTCCAGCTGGCGCACCTGGCGGCTCACCGCGCCGGGCGTGACCGACAGCTCGTCGGCCGCTGCCGTCATGCGGCCCAGGCGGGCGGCGGCTTCGAAGGCGCGCAGGGCGCTCAGCGGGGGCAGTCGGTGGTGGCTCATATATGTGAGTTTATGGCGCGGTCACGCGGAGAATTCATCGCTTTCCAGGGCTGCGTGAGGTGGCAAGAATGACCGTCTTCCCGAAGTGTTCGGCCCGGAAGTGCCGGCTGCCCCGGGGCACCTCGACATTATTTATTTGACTCTGAAGAACATACAGGCCACACCATGCCCTTCATCCGCACCAACGTTCCACAAGACACGCCGGCCGCCACGCGCCAGGCCATCGTGCAAGGCATCCACCAGGCACTGGTGGACGGCATCGGCATGCCGCCGGACGAACTGTTCAACCTGCTGGCGGGCTACGCGCCGGGTGATTTCGCCTGCAGCCGCACCTTCAACGGCATTGCCCGCTCCGACCGCGTGGTGGTGGTCGAGATCACCCTGCGGCGCGGGCGCAGCGATGCGATGAAGCGCGCGCTGTATGCCGCCATTGCCCGCAACCTGCAAGCCATGGCGGGCGTGGCCCCGGCCGATGTGTTCATCTTCATGCACGAGAACGACTACTCCGACTGGTCCGTCGGCCATGGGCGGTTCGCCATGGAGCTGGCGCAGCAAACCGGCGCGCCGGGCTGATCCGCGTGGGCGGTGCCTGCGCGATGGCCCGGCATCGCGCGCATGCACAGAAGGACAGAAGGGCGTGCGCCAGGTCTCCCCCATGATTTGCTATAAATTTGGTAGCTTTCTGCGCTTGCTGGATAAGCGCTAAGCCGTGTTTTTTCCAATGAACCAGCTCGGCGGCTGCCCCATGGCCGCCTTGAACATCGCCGAAAACGCGCTTTCGCTCGCGTAGCCGCTGCCCGCAGCCACCTCGCCCACGGCCTCGCCGCGCGCCAGACGGGGCAGGGCGTGGGCCAGCACGGCCTGGCGGCGCCATTGCGCAAAGCCCATGCCGAACTGGGCGCGAAAAAGGCGGGACAGGGTGCGCTCGCTGGCGCCGCTGTCGGCCGCCCAGGCCTGCAGAGTGGCGTAGCGCCCAGGCTCGTTCAGCACGGCCTGGCACAGTGCGCGCAGCCGCTTGTCGCTGTGCGGGCTGGGCAGGGGCACGCCGAGAGCGAGGCTTTCTGCTTGGCCGATTTCGTCGAGCACCAGCGCGGTCAGGGCGGCTTCGCGCGCCGGGCCTGGGTGGGGGCCGCCCACCGGGTCCAGCGCGGAGACCAGCTCGCGCAGCAGGGGCGTGACGGCCATCACGCGGCAGCTCGCGCCGTCGGCAGGCACCACGCTCGGGTCGATGTACAGGGTGCGAAAGGCCGCTGCCTCCAGGACCGCCACGGCATGCAGCGCACCGGGCGCGATCCATACCGCACGCGAGGGCGGAACGATGTATGCGGTGGGCGCGGAGGGGTCGTGCACGCTCACCTGGATCACGCCACTGGCGCAATACGCCAGCTGGCCCCAGGCGTGGCGGTGGGGCTCGAAGTGCGTGTCGGCCGGCATGTCGCGCGCCCGCACGCGCACCGGGCTGGCGGCGGTGGGGGTGAACGGGTCGGTGTCCCCGAGGGGAGCGGCTTGGCTGGTGCGGGCCATGGCAGGGATGAGAGCTGGGAGGAAGCGGGTGCATTCAGGCAGGCCCGGGATCAGCGGTTTGGCGCAAATTCGCCGAAACCTGTCGTTCCGTCGCATTCCAGAAACGCGGGCCCGATACTACGATGCCGCCATGAACTCCGCAAACGCCGCCAGCCTTCCCACCGCCGCCGTTCCCCTGCGCGCCGATGCCAGCGTCATCGGCCTGGTGGGCATTGCCCACCTCATCAGCCACTACAGCCAGTTGCTGCTCGCGCCGCTGTTCCCGTGGCTTAAGGACGCCTTCCAGGTCGGCTACACCGAGCTGGGCTTTCTCATGACCATCTTCTTCGTGGTCTCTTGCGCGGTGCAGGCCGGCTCGGGTTTCGTGGTGGACCGCTTCGGCCCCCGCCCCATTCTCTTTGGCGGCCTGGCGCTGCTGGGCCTGGCCGCTTTCGGCTTCGCCGCCAGCACCAGCTACGCCATGCTGGCGGCGTTCTCGGTGCTCGCGGGCATTGGCAACGGCGTGTTCCACCCGGTGGACTACACGCTGCTCAACCGCCGCGTGAGCGCGCCGCGCCTGGGGCATGCGTACAGCGTGCACGGCATCACCGGCAGCCTGGGCTGGGCGCTCGCGCCCGCCATGCTGGTGCCGATCGCCATCGCCACCTCATGGCGCGTGGCGCTGGTGTGCGCGGGCGTGCTGGCGTTTGCGGTGCTGCTGGTGCTGCTGGTCAGCCGCCGCCATCTGGCGCTGCCACCCCTGCCTGCGCCGAGCCCCGCGGCAAAGTCCGCCGCCGCGGGCGCGGCCGGGCAGGGCGGCAACTTCGCGTTCCTTCGCATCCCGGCCGTGTGGATGTGCTTCGCTTTCTTCTTCTTCTACGCCGTGGCGCTGAACGTGGTGCAGGCCTTCGCCCCCGAGGCCGCGCGCCAGCTGCACGCGGTGCCCGTGGCACTGGCGGCGATGTGCCTCACGGTCTACATGGTCGCCAGCGCCGGTGGCATGGTGCTGGGCGGTTTCCTCGCGGCCGACCCTACCCGCTGCGAGCGCATCGTGGGCATCGGTTTCGGCCTGGCGGCCTGCGTGGCTGTGGCGCTGGCGCTGGTCCAGGTGCCCGGCGTGCTGGTGCCGGTGCTGTTTGGCGTGATGGGCTTTTGCGCTGGCATCGCCGGGCCGTCGCGCGACCTGCTGGTCAAGCGCTCCACGCCGGAGGGCTCCACCGGCCGCGTCTACGGCATCGTATATTCGGGCCTCGATATCGGCCAGGCGCTGTCGCCGCTGCTGTTCGGCGTGCTGCTCGACCAGGGCCGCTTCACAGCGGTGCTGCTGGGACTGGCGGTGGTGCAGGGCGTGCTGATCGCCAGCGCGTTCAATGTGCGTCGGGTGCGCAGGACGCTGGTGCCCGCGGCGGCCTGAGCGGGCCCGGGCACGGCCCGGCTGGCCTGCTTTGGCAGTGAGAATGGCGGTGGCGATCGACTTGTTGGTTCATCCGCCAGGCCAGCCGCTCACTCACCCACTGCAGGAGATCCCCGTGTCCACCATGCCCCAGTCCGGCGCTGTCATCTTTGCGAAGGACATCCGCCGGCTCGCCGATTTTTACGAACAGCTCTGCGGCCTGGCCGAGGTGCACGCCGAGGGCGACCACATCGTGCTGGAGTCCGGCGCTGTGCAGATCGTGGTCCACGCCATCCCGCCGCGCATCAGCAAGGCCATCACCATCACGCAGCCGCCGGCCGTGCGTGAACAGGTCCCCATCAAGCTTTTCTTCGCGGTGTCCGATCTGGCCATAGCGCGGCTGCGGGCTGCGGAGCTGGGCGGCCACGTTGCGCCCGCAGCCAAGGAATGGGAGGCGCGGGGCTTTCGGGCCTGCGATGGGCATGACCCGGAAGGCAATGTGATCCAGCTGCGACAGCGACTGGCTTGATGGATGCCGTCTGGCGCGGGCGCAAAAGTCGTGTGCCAGCACGGAGTGCGCCGATGTGCTGCAATGCGCTCCGGTCCCGGCAGGCCAAGATCCACGAAGCCGCCGGGCGCTGACCATCCCCTCCCTGTGCTTCATCCCAAGACAAGACACCCTGCCATGACCTATCCCCTGTACAACGCCAGCGTCCCGGTACTTCGCCAGATGCTCAATTCGCTCAAAGACATCCTGGCCAAGACCGAGGCCCACGCCACGGCGCGCAAGATCGAGCCCGACGCGCTGCTGCAGGCGCGGCTGTTCCCCGACATGTTTCCGCTGGCGCGCCAGGTGCTGATCGCCTGCGACTTCGCCAAGGGCGTGGCTGCGCGGCTGGCCGGCGTGGCCGTGCCGTCGTTCCCCGATGCCGAGCGCCCCGGTTTTGCCGAACTGAACGAACGCATCGACACCGTGTTGGCCTTCATCGAAGGCTTGCCGGTGGAGGCCTTTGCAGATGCCGCCACGCGCAACATCGTCCTGCAACCCGGCACCCCGAAGGAGAAGCAGTTCGTGGGCGAGCAATACCTGCTGCACTACGGCCTGCCGCAGTTCTTCTTCCATGTGACCACGGCCTACGCGCTGGCCCGCCACAACGGCGTGGAGCTGGGCAAGCGGGACTACATGGGGAAGCTGTAAGTCCCCCTGAGCCGCTGCGCGGCTTCCCCCGGAGGGGGACGCACCCCGGTGGCCCGGCGAAGCCGGTTCCACGGGGGCGCTGGCGCTGGGAGCGCGCCAGTGGTTGAGGGCGTGGCGGATCGGGCTCAGGCAGCGTCGCCTCCCGGTATTCCACAACCCGTTCGGGCTGAGCCTGTCGAAGCCAGGGCGCGCGCATCGCGTCACCTGGGCCAACGCCAGCGGTAAGCACGCATCAGGTTCACGCGACGGCCTGTCGCGCAGTGGCCTTTATCCGATCACGCCTGCACTGCTGCGCCGCACCCAGGCGATCAGCACGCCCAGCACGCGAGGGCGCCACGACAGCGTGAATGCGATGGTCAGGGCGGCCCCTGCGAGCGCCATGAACCACACGAGCGAGGCCATGGATGCGTGGTCCACGGCCAGGCACAGGGCCAGGGACACCACCAGGCCCGCGGCGCCCAGCCAGCGCAGGGAGCGCACGGTGCTGCGCGGCAGGGGCTCTGTGCCGCGCACCTGTTCCCAGTGCACACCCATCGACAAGGCCAGCCACCCCAGGCTGATCACATTGACGGCCACGGCGGCGGCCAGCAGCAGGGCGTCAGGCACGGGCGGTCTCCAGTGCAGTGGCTGCAGCGCCCGCGTCCGCGCTGGACGCCGTGAGCTGGCCCTGGGCGCGGCGCTTGAGTTTGCGGGCAGCCAGCACGGCGATGGCGCTGCTCGCCAGGATGGCCAGATCGACGCCAGCCACGGGCCAGTAGCCGGTGCCGATGGTGCGCATCAGGTGGTCGCCGGTGGTCACCCAGTTGAGCAGCACGGCGGCCACGCCCAGCACGGCGATGGCCCAGCATTGCTCTGCCCAGGCGGGCGCCATGCGCGCGCTGGCGACGGGGGCGGTGCGCCAGATACCGTGCGCAAACGCCAGAGCCCAGGCGGCCCAGAAGACATACTGCTCCCAGTCTCCGCGCGCGGGCAGGTCGGCGGGCAGCAGGCGGTTGGCCGCCAGCATGGTCAGTGCGGCGATGACGATGCCCGTCACGGTGGACACAGCGAAGGCGTCCACCCAGCGCGCGCCGGTCACGCCCGCTTTGGCATGCTGCCGCTTGCGCTTTTCGACGAAGAAGATGAAGCCGGTGGCGATGCAGACGCAACCCGACAGGCCGCCCAGCACGTACAGCCAGCGCAGCAGCCAGTGGCGAAAGTGCTGCAGGTGCAGGCCGGTGAGGAAGGTGTTCACGCTGGCCACGGGGGTCAGCGGTGGGTCCACCCGCAGCACCTCGCCCGTGCTCGCCTTGAAGTGGATGCCGTTGCCCACCAGCGCGATGCGGTCGGTGCCGGCGCGGTAGATGCTTACGTAGGCATTGGTATCGCCCACGTGCCGCACGGTCAGAAAGCCCACATCGCCCGCCATGCCCTGTTCGGCCCAGCGGCGCTGGGCCTGCGCCACCATGGCATCGACCGAGGCCAGGGGCCCGGCCACGTTGGCGCGTTCGTGCGGCAGGCCTGTCTCGGCGGCCTCGTGCTTTTCGTGCAGCTCGTGCAGCGGGTGCAACTGCGTGTGGGTGATGGGAAAGTAGATGCCGCCGAAGATCACCAGCCCCGAGAACGCGAAGATGAAGTGAAACGGCAGGGCCACCACACCCGTGAGGTTGTGCAGGTCGAGCGCGCTGCGCTGGGTGTGCTTCTTGGGACGGAAGGTGAACAGCTCGCGAAAGATCTTGCGGTGCATCACGACCCCGCTGACCAGGGCCACCAGCATCATCAGTGCCGCGAAGCCCACGATCCAGGTGCCCAGGTCCTTCCACTTGAAGTTCAGGCTGTAGTGCAGCGGGTAGAAGAACTGGCTGCCGATCTTGAGGTGGTCGTCGGGCAGCGATGCGCCCGAGCGCGGATCGATGGTGCGGTTGCCCCAGATCAGGTTGTCGTGCGGGTCCTTGGCGTTGGGCAGCTCATAGCCTGCGAACAGGCCGAGCACCGGGTCGCGGTGGGTGGTGTAGGCGCCCCAGGTGTTGATGACGGGAAAGTTCTGCGCCATGGGCCCGTTGACGCGGCTCTTGGCGGCCTCGATGTTTTCGGGACTCGGCCTCATGTCCTCGAAGACCGGCTTCAGGATCTTGTCGAACGAGGGCATCGGCTGCGGCTCGAACCGGGTCGCGGGGATGGCCCAGCGGTCGATCTCTCGGTCGAACACCGACAGCGAGCCGAAGAAGAAAACGACCATCAGCACGAAGCCCAGCACCAGGCCGAACCAGGTGTGAAGCCAGGCCATGGTAAGCCGGAAATTCTGGAACATGGGATCTACCTCTTCTTCCGTCAGGCCACGCGGGTCACAGGATCGCGCGCTGCACCAGCCAGGCGGCGCCCGTCATCAGCGCGCCGCCGCCAGCCAGCACCAGCCATACCCGTCGCACGCTTGCCGCCGCGAAGGACCACAGGAACGCCACCAGGAAGACGATGAAGCCCACGATGTAGCCCAACGCCTCGGCATCATGAAACTCCATCTGCGCCGCGAACAAAAGGCCGATGGACAGGGCGATGAAGCCCCAGGTGAATGCGTACCCGCCCAGCACGCCCGCAGCGATGCGAGAAGCGATGTTCAAGCGGGAAACTGCGCTGGTGGCCATGGGTGCGAAGATGCGAAAAAGATTGTGGATGAGACTGATTCGTAATTATGCCGCCGTTCCACTCTTTTCCCCAATGCCGGCATGGTGATGGGCCATCAGGGGTTACGAATGCCCGCTGCGCGCCATGGCAATCTTTTGCGCACAGTGCCGATTGTGGCTGCCATGGCATGGACGGCACCTGTTCGAGAGGTCGACGGCAAGCCACGTTGTTTCAAAGTCGCAGGATCGAAGGGCTGATAGCGGCCAGCAGCAGTCGTACGGACCTCTCAAGGCGCTCTTTTGCTCAGCACAAATTTATAGAAGTGTTCCGTAACGAGCAGCGCAACAAGAAACGTTGGAACAGTGAGGAGTGCGGCCCATAAGACCGAGTCCAACAGTAAATAAGGGATGGGGCAAATAGCCACTGTCAGCAGATAGCTGCTTAACCAAATGAACTTTTCCGTCATGTGCCTAAGTCCTGA
Organism: Acidovorax sp. sic0104; assembly: GCF_019219095.1. Lineage (GTDB taxonomy): Bacteria > Pseudomonadota > Gammaproteobacteria > Burkholderiales > Burkholderiaceae_C > Acidovorax. Next base: position 96,952 of record NZ_JAHUWH010000009.1, on the reverse strand, counting down.
AATCACCCAGTTGTCTGGTATTTCAAACCCGCCTTTGCAGACTACCGGTGAAGCGAATCCTGCAAGGTCCGCTCGGGCCCACTAGTGTTCCTCACCGTGGGGCAGAATCCGGCCAGAAGCGGAAATCCCCTCATGCACAAATTCCCTGTCCCCCGCCTTGCTGACGCCGTGGTGCTGGAGTGGGCCGACGAGCTTGCTGCCCAAATTGGGAGCGAGCCCGAGGACCTCCGACGCAGCCCAGAATCGATCAACTTCCCTCACGACACTGTGCGGGTAGAGCTGATGGATGAGTCAGTAGTCGAGTTCAGATCCGCACTCGTCGTCGTAAATGAGGCTAAGAAAGCCATCGCCGTTTTCACCGAGCATTGCGGCCATCATGTCTTACCGTTCCACGAAGCCAAGGTGTTCGTCGGCGACGAATTACGCTATTCGCAGGGGTCGTCCTAAGGTCGGCGTTGGGCCCATAGAGGAAGCTGCGGTGTGCCCCAGAAGCAAGTCTTGCGATGCCTGAAGTCTAGGTCATTGACCCAACGATTACAGCAGCTGAAAAAATGGCAATCGCTGCGACAGCCACAATTAGCATGGCGCGCGGGATTTGACGGTTTGTGGCCCTCTGGCGTTCGCGCTCTTGATCGAGCACTTCTATCTGAGCTTTTAGGTCACCGATCTTGGCATTCACTTCCCCTGCGAATACTGAAACGTCTCGATGGTCCAACACGCGCTGAAGAGCCTCAATGGCCTCTTCGCCCAGCATATCTCGGCGCGTGATCACCAGCGTTGCCAACTCCTCATCACTCATTTGAGAGTACTGGTTATGAAAGTACGCTACACGCTCAAGATCCATCGATGAAATCTCACGTTATCACTACGGGGGGTTGAGCCATCGAACGACAGCTTGTGGCCGAATTCTGCCGTACAAGAGCCCTGGACAGCGGTTTGCCGAGATGTCATCGGTGCGAGCGGAGTGGCCGGATCCAGATGGACTCAGTGTTCAGATGCGTCCGGAATACGCAGCCGTGCCAATGCAATTTTCCTCCCCACTTTCCGCACCATCTGCATTCGTGGGGATCAGGCCTCGCCGCCGCCCTAGAATCGATCTTTCAGGTATTTCAGCCTGCCGCCCAGTCCCCCTGGCGCAGCGCGGCAGGCCTCTGTGCAACCTCCTGTCACGACAAGAAGAATGAAACGATTGCCCACCCTGGTGGAAGGTTTGGACGAGATCCTCAACGGCGGCCTGTTCGAGGGCGGCGTGTACATCTTCGAAGGCCCGCCGGGCGTCGGCAAGACCACGCTGGCCAACCAGATCGCCTACACGCTGGCGCGGCGCGAGATCCGCACGCTGTACGTCACCATGCTGGCCGAATCCCATGCACGCATGCTGCAGCACATGGAGCAGCAGATCTTCTTCGACCAGCAGGAGGTGAGCGCCACCGTCTTCTACGTGAGCGGCTACCGCGAGCTGGAGCAGGGCGGTCTCAAGTCCGTCGTAGAGCTGCTGCGCGCCGAGCTCATGCGCCACCGCGCCTCGCTGCTCGTCATCGACGGCCTGGTGGTCAACAGCCTGGAGACCATGACCAATGATTCGGTGCGTCAGTTCGTGCATGAACTGCAAAGCCTGGTCAGCGCCATGTCCTGTACGTGCCTGGTGCTCACCAGCGGCAACGGCAATGCCCTGAGCGCCGAGCAGACCATGGTGGACGGCATTTTTTCGTTCGAGGACCACGGTTTTCACTGGCGTGCGGAGCGCCGGATGCAGGTGCGCAAGTTCCGCGGCAGCCAGGTGATCCGGGGGCAGCACACGTTCTGCATCTCCACACAGGGCCTGCAGTTCTTTCCACGGCTGGAGAGCCTGCCGCTGACCCACGGCAACGTCAAGCTGGGTGCCATCCCACTTGCCACTGGCCTCGGGCCGCTTGATGGTGTCCTACACGGCGGCGGCCTCTTGGCTGGCAGTGCCTCCGCGGTGATCGGGCACACTGGCTCAGGCAAGACAACCCTGGCGCTTGCCTTCGCGGCCTGTTCTACGCTGGAGTCTCCGGGTCTGGTGCTTTCTTGCACCGAGCTTGGCAGCGATCTGCGGCGTATGGGTTCGGAGCTCGGCCTCCACATTGAGACCGCAGTCAGTTCGGGGGCTTTGGCAATCAAGAACCTGGGGCATGAGGACGAGTCTATGGATGAGATGGGCCACAAACTGCTGCGGCTGGTCGATGAGCTGAAGATCCGCCGCCTGGTCGTGGATGGGGTGGCGGGGCTGGCCGACACCCTGGCCTTTCCGGAGCGCGGCTACCGCTTCCTCGGGCGTCTGCTGGTGGAGCTGCGGCGGCGTGGCGTGACCTCGCTCTTCACGGTGGACCCGGACGCCCTGGCCATTGCAGCGGGCACACCGCTGGCCGATGGTGTGACCGGCTGGTTTGACAATGTGTTCGTCTTCGAGCCCGTGGCCACGCGGGACAGGCAGATCGATGAGCGCATTCTCACGATCACCAAGGTGCGGGGCGGCGGTGCTACCCAGCCGGCAGTCGATGTTTTTGTTTCATTCCCCAAGGCTGCCCAGACCTCAGCCGCTTAACTGAAAGAACGTCCCGATGAAACTCGTTCTGATCGTCGAGGACGAATATGGGAACGCCGAGATACTGCAGCTTCTGCTCGAAGCCGAAGGCTACCGGGTGGCCGTGGCCTCCAATGGCAAGCAGGCGCTGGAGATACTGCAAAGCGGCGAGCACCCTGCCTTGATACTGTCCGACTTCATGATGCCGATCATGAACGGCGGCGAGTTCGGCACGGTGGTCAAAAAAGATGCGACGCTCGCGCAGATCCCTTTCGTGTTCATGAGCGGGACGAGCGAGGAGGTGGTGCGGCGGGCCTTCAAGGACTACGACGCCTTCCTGGTCAAACCCATTGAACTGGAGAGCCTCATGGCCGTTGTCCAGCGCCTGATCGGGCACGGGCCGCAGGCCCCGTCAAGCGCCGAAAGGGTGGAGGAGTCCACGCGCCAGGTGCTCGAAGGCATGCGCGTTCCCCCACGCGATTGACACCTGGCGCGGTGCAGCCTTCGGAACCATGGCTTGCGCCAGCTGCGGCGGTGTTGTTCAGACCACGCTGCGGTGCCGCGCGATGCACGTGTCCAGCGTCTCGTCGCCGCTGCGCTGCCACCAGTCCAGCGCCGAGAAGATCTCCACCTCTGCATAGCCCGCAAAGCCTGCGGCCTCGACCCATTGGCGGATCCTCTTGAGCTCGATCACGCCGTCGCCCATCATCCCCCGGTCGCTGAGCAGGTCGCGCGTGGGCAGGCGCCAGTCGCACACATGATAGGCCAGCAGGCGCTCCTGGCCGGCACGCGCGATCTGCTGCTGCAGCTTGGGGTCCCACCACACGTGGTACACGTCCAGGGCCACGCCTAGTGCCCCCGTCCTTTGCGGATCCAGCGCATCGCAGATGTCCAGCGCATGCTCCAGCGTGTTGATGCAGGCGCGGTCTGCCGCCTGCATGGGGTGCAGCGGCTCGATGGCCAGCGGCATGCCCACCTGGCGCGCGTATTCCAGCGACGCGGCGATGCCGTCGACCACCTCGCTGCGTGCGCGGGCGAGGTCGGTGTAGTGCGGCGCGCCATCGAGCGCCCCGGGCAGGGCGCCCACCACCAGCACCAGGCAGGCAGCGTTCAGTGTCTTGGCCTCGTCGATGGCGCGGCGGTTGTCGTCCAGCGCGGCGCGCAGCCCTGCGGCGTCCGCCGCCGGGAAGAAGCCGCCGCGGCAGTAGCCCGACAGCTCCATGCCATGGGCGCGCAGCTGTCGCGCCGTGGCGTCGAGCCCGGCGGCGGCCACCTGGTCGCGCCAGGGGCTGATGGCGCGGATGCCGCGCTCGGCGCACTGGTCGATGATGCGCGCGAGCGGCACCTCGGCCCCCTGCTGCTTGCGCACGGTGGCTGTGTTGATGGAGAGCCAGCGGTGGTCTTGCGAGAAGTCGCGCATGCCTGTCACTCCACCCCGTGCAGCGCCAGCAGCGTCTGCATGCGCTTCACGGCCAGTTCGGGCTGCTCCAGCAGGTCGGCCTGGTCGGCCAGCCGGAACAGCTCGGCGAAGTGCACCAGCGAGCGGGTGCTCTGTTGCCCGCCCACCACGGTGAAGTGGCTCTGGTGCCCGTTGAGCCAGGCCATGAAGACCACGCCGGTTTTGTAGAACCGCGTGGGCGCCGCGAAGATGTGGCGCGACAGCGGCACCGTGGGGCCCAGGATGGCGTGAAAGCGCGGTGTGTCGCCCGCCGCCAATGCAGCGAGCGCCGCGCTGGCAGCCGGCGCGATGGCGTCGAAGATGCCCAGCAGCGCATCGCTCTGGCCCTGGCGTGGCGTACTCCCCGCGCCGTCGCCCGCAATGAGCTCGGCGTAGTTGAAATCGTCGCCGGTGTACATGCGCACGCCCTGGCCGTCGGTGCCGCCGGTGGTGGGCAGGCGGCGGCGCATGGCGACTTCCTTGTCTTTGTCGAGCAGCGATATCTTGATGCCGTCCACCTTGTCCGGGTGGGCGGCGATCACCGCCAGCGCCGTGTCCATGGCCGCATCCACGTCGCGCGAGCCCCAGTAGCCTGCGAGCGCCGGGTCGAACATGTCGCCCAGCCAATGCAGCACCACGGGCTGCTTCGCCTGCGAGAGGATGCGGTCGTACACGCGTTCGTAGTCGGCAGGGCTTTTGGCCACGCGGGCCAGCGCCCGGCTGGCCATCACGATGAGCTTGCCGCCGAGCTTCTCGATGGCCTCCATCTGCTCCTCGTAGCCGCGAATCACGTCGTCCACCGACTTCACGTCCTCCAGCACCAGGTGGTCCGTGCCGCAGCCCGAGGCCACGAGCGCGCCCGGCCCGAAGTCGCGCGCCGCGTCCAGCGAGCGGCGGATCAGCTCCAGCGACGTCGGCCAGTCCAGCCCCATGCCGCGCTGCGCGGTGTCCATGGCCTCGGCCACGCCCAGGCCCAGCGACCACAGGCGCTGGCGGTAGGCAATGGTCGCGTCCCAGTCCACCGCGCACTGCAGCCACGGGTCGATCGCGGCCAGCGGGTTGGCCACCACGTGGGCGGCCGAGTAGGCGATGCGGCTGAACGCCGCGCCCTGCTGCGGCACGACCGGCGGGCGGCCTTGCAGGGTGTAGGGGCTGATGCGGCCATCGGCCGTGGGCAAGGGGAGGCTAAGGGCCATGGTGTGCTCGCAATATTTGAATGAAATGTGCCGCTAGCGCTTATTCAATGAGCGCCGGAAGCTATTAAAGTAATAGCGTTGGCTGGGTTTCCAAGCGGTCTCCGCTTTGTCAGGCTGTGCTGCGAAACTGGCGCGAACCAGGCCAGCGACCGCCGCGCAAGGGCCGCCCCGCCGCGCTGGCGGTGTCCCCCTTCCCGCGCAAAGCGCGAGAGAAGGGGGAAGCGGCGCAGCCGCTCAGGGGGTTGTTCATTGGCTGAGTGGCGCCACATCCACCCAGCGGCGTTCCTTCCAGCTTTCGAGGGCCGCTTCCACCAGCTGCACGCCCTTGGCGCCTTCGGGCAGGGTCCACTTGTACGGCGCGTCTTCCACCACGTGGCGGATGAAGTGCTCCCACTGGATCTTGAAGCCGTTGTCGTAGATCTGCGAGTCCGGGATCTCCTGCCACTGGTCGAAGAAGTTCATGGTCTGCTTCTCGTCGGGGTTCCACACCGGGCGGGGCGTGGCCACGCGGCTTTGCGCGCGGCAGCTCGAGAGGCCCGCGACGGCCGAGCCGTCGGTGCCGTCCACATGGAAGGTCACCAGGTCGTCGCGCCGCACGCGCGTGGCCCAGCTCATGTTGAGTTGCGCGATCACGTCTTCGCCGTTGTGGCCCTTGAGCTCGCAGGTGGCGTAGGCCGCGTCGTCGGCCGTGGCCTTGTACGGTTGGCCGGCTTCGTCCCAGCGGGTGGGGATGTGCGTGGCGCCGATGCACGAGACCGACTTCACCTCGCCGAACAGGTTGTCCAGCACGTAGCGCCAGTGGCACATCATGTCCAGGATCATGCCGCCGCCGTCTTCGCTGCGATAGTTCCAGCTCGGGCGCTGGATGGGCTGCAGGTCGCCTTCGAAGACCCAGTAGCCGAACTCCAGGCGCACGCTCAGCATGCGGCCGAAGAAGCCCGCGCGGCGCAGCATGTCCAGCTTGCGCAGGCCGGGCAGGAAGAGCTTGTCCTGCACGGCACCGTGCTTGAGGCCCGAGCCCGAGGCCAGGCGTGCGATCTCCACCGCTTCGTTCAGGTTGGTGGCGATGGGTTTTTCGCAGTACACGTGCTTGCCCGCGCGGATGGCTTTGGCCAGCAGGGTGGGGCGCATCTGCGTGGTGCCTGCGTCGAAGAACACCGTGTCTTCGGGGTTGGCGAGCGCCGCGTCCAGGTCCGTGCCCCAGCGGGCTATGCCGTGGGCTTTGGCCAGCGCCTCCATCTTCTCGGCATTGCGGCCGATGAGGATGGGGTCGGGCATCACGCGGTTGCCATTGGAGAGCACCACACCGCCCTGCGCGCGGATGGCGCAGATGGAGCGGATCAAGTGCTGGTTCATGCCCATGCGGCCGGTGACGCCGTGCATGATGAGTCCGAGTCGTTGGGTTGCCATGGCGGTGGTGCTTTCGTTCAGTTCAAGGTTGCAGAAAATTGGGCAAAGGCGCGGCCTGGCCACCCCCACGGCAGGGGCTGGCGGTGCGGTGCGGCGCGAAGGGAATTACTGTGTGGGCGAGAGTCCGGCGGCCTTGACCAGCGTGGCGTTGCTCTTGATCTCGTCCTTGATGTAGGCGTCGAACTGCTCGGGCTTGAGCGTCCAGGCATCCGCGCCGAGCTTCAGGAAGCGCTCCTTCACCTCGGGCGTGGCCAGCGCCTTCACCACCTCGTCGTGCAGGCGGTTCACGATGTCGCGCGGCGTCTTGGCGGGCACCATCATCCCGATCCAGAAGTTGAACTCCGAGCCGGGCACGCCGGCTTCGGCGGTGGTGGGCACGTCGGGCAGGGCGGCGGCGCGCTTGGGTGAGCCCACGGCCAGGGCGAGCAGCTGGCCATCCTTGATCTGGCCGATGACGGGGGCGATGGGCGAGAAGTAATAGTCCACACGCCCCGACAGCACCTCGGTCACGGCCTCGGCCGAGCCCTTGAAGGGGATGTTCTGCGCGTCGATCTTCGCAGCCAGCTTGAACTTCTCGGCGTTCAGGTGCGTGGCGCTGCCCTGGCCGGCCGAGGCGAAGTTCACCGTGCCGGGCTTGGCCTTGGCCGTGGCCACCAGGTCCTGCAGCGTCTTGATGCCCTTGGCGGGCGAGATCACAAGCGCGTTGGGCAGCGAGGAGATCGGCGTCACGCCCGCGAAGTCGCCCACGGTGTCGAAGGGCAGCTTGGCAAACGTCGAGGGGCTCACCGTGTGCGACGACGAATGGATCATCACCGTGTAGCCGTCCGGCGCGGCCGTGGCCACGGCCTGCTGGCCGATGGTGCCGCTGGCACCGCCCCGGTTGTCCACCACCAGCGTCTGTCCCATGCTCTGGCCCATCTTGTCGGCGATGGCGCGCGCAATGATGTCGGTGGTGCTGCCCGCCGCAAACGGCACGATCACGCGGATCGGCTTGGTCGGGTAGCCGCCTTGCGCGAAGGCGCCGAACGACAGGGAGGTGATCGCGGCGGCCAGGGCGGTGGCTGCAGTGCGGCGGGTAGTGCGGGTGAAAGGCATGGATTTGTCTCCGTTGGCAGGCTTGGACTTGCTCTTTAATTCACTGATTGGTGAATAGAGGGTATTTTTCAGGAACCGGCTGTGCGCGTCAACGCGGTTCGGCCGACAGAAATTAGGGGTTTACCCGGGTTTTGGGGCGGCGCGTTGAGGGCCAGCAGTTGCGCGTTGATTGCGTTCCCTCTCTGGGCGAATGCGTGGGAGAAGAGGGTTGGACCAAGGCTGTGCGCCGAGCTCCCCCTCGCCCATCCCCTCTCCCGCGAGCGGAGAGGGATGGCGCAGTGCGGCGGCGGGCCTAGCCTTCGATGCGTGTTGTTGACCTCTCGCGGAAATCTGCGTGGCCTGCGGCCTCAGCACGCGAAGCTCTGGCCCCACTCCCTCTCCCATTGCGGGAGAGGGCCGGGGAGAGGGGGCGAACTGGGCGCGGCGCTGGATTCGCCCCCTTCTCCCCAACCTCTCTTCCGCAAGGGGCGCAGGGCTGCGCCGAGCCCGCAGCGGACGCTACCGGCAGCTTTCCTGAGTCTCACGCCCGCAGCACATACCCCAGGATCACATCGCACATGTGCGATAGCCTCTCATTGCACGCCTTGGGTGCCATGAGATCCCGCCCGAAGATGGCCGACAGCGTGTGGTTGTTGGACAGGTAGAAGTACGACAGCCCGGCGATGGACACGTACAGCTGCAGCGGGTCCACCCCGCCGCGAAAGCTGCCCTCGCGCCGGCCGCGCTCGAGCACCTCGCCCAGCGTGGCGATCAGGGGCGAGTTCATCTCGCGCGCGCGCTGGGACTCCTGCAGGTGGCGCGCCTTGTGCAGGTTGGCGCTGTTGAGCAGGGTGAGGAACTGGGGGTTCTCCAGGTAGTAGTTCCAGGTGAATTCCACCAGCCGCCGCACGGCTGTGGCAGGCGCAAGCTCCAGCAGGTTGAGCTTTTGCTCCTCGGCGCGGATGTGCAGGTAGGCCTGCTCCAGCACCGCCTGGAAGAGCTTCTCCTTGTCCTCGAAGTAGTAGTAGATGAGCCGCTTGTTCAGGCCCGCCCGCTCGGCGATGCGGTCCATGCGCGCGCCGCCCAGCCCGTGCTCGGCAAACTCGTCGCGCGCGGCGCTGAAGATCACGCCCTGCGAACGGTCGGCATCGCGCTGGCGTTCCTTGGCGGGGGTTTCGGTGTCTTTGGTCATGCCTGAATAGTTCACTATTTAGTTAATAAAATCCAGTGCGTGATGGAATCCAAGGAAATGTGCAGGGTGCACGAACAGCGGAAATGGATTGTGGCGCGCCACGGGCCCCGGTTCATTGGGCATAGTCCAGCGGCAGCGCGGTGGTGAACTTGATCTCCTCCATCGCGAAGCTGGAGCTCACGTCCGACAGCGCCACGGCGCGGGTCAGCCGCTTGTACACCGCGTCGTACGCGCGGATGTCGGGCACCACCACGCGCAGCAGGTAGTCCACGTCGCCACTCATGCGGTAGAACTCCACGATCTCCGGGATGCCCATCACCACGTCGCGCAGCGTCTCGAACCAGTGCTGGTGGTGCTGGTTGGTCTTGATGGCCACGAACACGGTAACGCCCACATTGACCTTGCGAGGGTCCACCAGCGCGACGTGCCGGGTGATGTAGCCCTTCTCGCGCAGCCACTGAATGCGCCGCCAGCAGGGCGTGTTGGACAGGTTCACCGCATCGGCAAGTTCGGCCAGCGGCGTCTCCGCGTCGTGCTGCAGCAGGGCCAGCAATTGGCGGTCGATGGAATCCAGATTCTGTTTCACGGCGAATAAGAAAAATCGTTTCTCCTATTTGGCGCTGAGGCGGGAATAAAAGCAAAATGATTTTCATCAATTCGTCACATACTGGACGGGCGTTCCTGGCACGGAACCTGCGCTCGTTCTTTCGTGCTTTGCCGGGCTGTTCACATCGTGGTGCGGGGTGCTGGTCCGCAGCGCCCCGCGCCTCGGTGCGGCGGGCCCGTTTCGTCTTCCCTCATCCCAAGGACTTCATCCATGACGGCTTCAGACTTTCCACGCAAACCCACCCTCTGGGCACTGAGCCTTGCCGCGCTGGCCGTGCTGGCGGCGTGTGGCGGCAGCGACGGCCCAGCAATTCCGGTGGCCACGCCCGAGCCCGTCGAGCAGTACGTGCCTCCCGAGCCGCCTTCGGGCTACACGCCCAAGACCATCAGCTATGCCAACAAGGACATGGTGTCCACGGCCAACCCGCTGGCTACCAAGGCCGGTGTGGACATCCTGGCCAAGGGCGGTACGGCCCTGGACGCGGCGATCGCGGTGCAGATGGTGCTGAACCTGGTGGAGCCGCAGTCCTCGGGCATCGGCGGCGGCGCGTTCATGCTGCATTTCGACAAGGGCGCCAACAAGCTCCTGGCCTATGACGGCCGCGAGACCGCGCCCAAGAACGCCACGCCCAACCTGTTCATCGGCGCTGACGGCAAGCCCCTGGCCTTCCTGGCAGCGGTGGACGGCGGCCTGTCGGTGGGAACGCCCGGCGTGCTGCGCATGCTCGAAGCCGCGCACAAGGTGCACGGCAAGCTGCCCTGGAAGGACCTGTTCGAGCCGGCCATCGCCCTCAGCGAGAACGGCTTTGCCATATCGCCGCGCATGAGCGTGTCCATCGCCGGGTCGGCCGCGCGCATCAAGTCGCAGGGCGAGCCCGGCGCCAGCTACTTCCTCAACACCGACGGCACGGCCAAGGCGGCCGGCACGCTGCTCAAGAACCCCGAGCTGGCGGCCACGCTGCGCGCCATTGCCGCCGGCGGTGCCGATGCGTTCTACAAAGGCGACATTGCCAAGGACATCGTGGCCAAGGTCGCGGGCCACCCCACCAACCCCGGCAAGCTCTCGCTGGACGACCTGAACAGCTACACCCACAAGGTGCGCGAGCCCGTCTGCGGCGTGTACCGCACCCAGTACCGCGTCTGCGGCATGCCCGCGCCGAGCTCGGGCGGCATCGCCGTGCTGCAGACGCTGGGCCTGCTGCAAGGCTTCGACCTGGCGGCCATGAAGCCCAACACGCTGGATTCGGTGCACCTGGTGTCCGAGGCCTACCGCCTGGCGTACGCGGACCGCGCGGTGTACGTGGCCGACCCTGACTTCGTCAACGTGCCGCAGGCCGGCCTCGTCAACGCCGACTACCTCAAGGAGCGCGCCAAGCTCATCAGCCTGACCAAGAGCATCGGCACGCCCACCGCAGGCACGCCCCCTGGCGTGAGCGGCGCGAAGGGCCTCGACAACTCGGCCGCCTTGCCATCCACCACCCACCTGTCCATCATCGACAACGCGGGCAACGCGGTGTCCATGACGACCACCATCGAGAACGGCTTCGGCAGCCTGCAGATGGTGCGGGGATTCCTGCTCAACAACCAGCTCACCGACTTCTCGTTCACCGCCACCGACGCCGCAGGCAACCCCATCGCCAACAGCGTGCAGCCCGGCAAGCGCCCCCGCAGCTCCATGGCGCCCACCATCGTCTTCAACGCCACCACGGGCGACCTGGAAGGCGCCATCGGCTCGCCCGGCGGCAGCGCCATCATCCAGTACACCGCCAAGGCCATCCTGGGCATGACGGACTGGGGATTGAACGTGCAACAGGCGATCAACCTGCCCAACTTCGGCGCGCAGACCAACGCCACCACGTCCATCGAAAAGGGCTCGGTCATCGACACGGTGGCCATCCGCGACGGCCTGAAGGCCCGCGGCCACACCGTGGCGCAGACCGACACCTTCACGAGCGGCCTGCACGGCGCGGTCTACAACGGCGTGCGCGCCAGCGGCACCCCCGGCCTGTTCGCGCGCAACCCGGGCGCGGGCACTTTTGCCGGTGGTGCAGACCCACGGCGCGAGGGCACGGCGCAGGGCAACAACTGATCGGTTGATGTGCGAAAGGCCGCCGCGCTCCGAGGGGGCGCGGCGGCCTTTTTTTGTGGCCGGCCTACCGTCCCATCGGCCCACTGACACATGCTCAGCGCGGCGGGACGACCCGTTGCAGATAGTCCGTGACCGCACCCTCCCACAGGGGCCTTTCGGTGTGGATGAAGTGCCCGTTGCCGCCCGCGGGCGCGGGCAGTGCGATGAACTGGCCCTGTCCGCCGGCCGCCTCGAACGCCGCAAAATTCTGCCGGCTGTGTTGCAGCGAGTAGTACGGGTCCTTGTCCCCATAGAGCCACAGCGTCGGCTTGCGAAAGGCCGCGCCCCGGCGAAAGGCCACCGGGTTGATCTGGTCTGCCGCAGGGCACAGGTCTCCCACCCAGCCGCCCACGAAGTTGATCACGCCCGCGAACATCTGCGGCTGGCTGCCCGCATACGCCACCGACAGGATGCCGCCGCGCGACACGCCGCCGATGAGCAGGCGGGTGGTGTCGACATCCGGCCGCTGGCGCAGGTAGGCCATGGTGGCGTCGAGGTCCGCGATGGCACGGTCCACGCCGGGCAGGGACCGCTCGGGCCGGCACGCATAGCGCGAGCGGTCGGCTTCGAAACCCTCGTCGTACAGCCCGTCGGACTGGCCGCGCCCGCGACGCTGCGGAAACACCACCTGCCAGCCGCGCTCGGCAAAGTAGCGGCCGACCTCGGGGCTCGCCGAGGTGAACTTGAACCACGCGGGCTGGTTGCCCTCGCCGGTGGAGCCGTGGTTGAAGACCAGCGTGGGCCAGGGTCCGGGCGTTGCCACCGGGCGGTACACCACCATCTCCAGCGTCTGGGCCTGGCCGTTCTCCGTCCAGGGCGTGGGCACGCGCTCGGTGCTGCGGCGGTAGGGCCGGGCCTGCGCTTTTTGCGTCAGCACGCCCGCCGACAGCAGCTGCGCATTCGGGCGCCACAGCGACATGTCCATGTCGCCGTCGGCCCGCAGGCGCAGCACCAGCTTCGTGCCGGTCTTGAGCTGCGCGACGAGCTCCCCGTCGACAAAGCGGGCGTCCGTGCGTTCGGTGAAGGCCGGTTGCCCGCTGCTGGCCGCTGCGTAGACCAGGGTGGCGCCGGTGGGTGACAGTTTCTCGACGGCCAGCTTCACATCGCACACCTGGGCGACACAGGCCCAGCCCTGCCACAGGCCGCTCCAGCGTGCGATGCCGGGCGGCACGGTGCTGTCGGGCGCGACCACCGCCACATCGGCCGGCAGTGCGGCGTCGATGGGACTTTCCGACACGCCAGCGGACAGGCGCGGCATGTAGTCCGGCCACGCCGTGGGTTCTGCGTGCACCGCGGCCGCGGCAGCCCATAAGGCTGCAGTAGCGACCATCACGGCCCTCAGCCGCCAGCCCTGTCCTGCCATCATCGTCCTCCTGTCGAATGATCGAACGACTATAGCAACGGCACTGTGCGCCGCGGCACTATCGGCGCTGTCGGGATTACCCGCGCGGCGTTGTCCGGCGTGGCGCTGCCGCCGGCAGTGCACCCGCCAGTGTCTTGAGCAGCGCGGTGAAGGTCGCCGTGGGCCCCACGTTGTCGTCGCTGCGGTAGACCAGCGTCAGCGGCACTTCGAGCCGGCCGTGGTCCACCAGCGGCCGGTACGCGATCGCGTGGCGGTGCACGCCGAGCATCGACGACGGCACGACCGAAATGCCCGTGCCTGCGGCCACCAGGTTCAGGTTGGTTAGCATGCGTTCCACCTCGGCCACCACGCGGGGTTGCACGCCGTGTTCCGCGCACAGCGCGAGCAGGTTGGCGTACAGGCCCGGCGCACCAGGTCGGCGCACCAGGATCATCGGCTCGCCGTGCAGGTCGGCGACGCGCACGGGCAGCGGCCTTGAGCGCCGCTGGCGCAGGGCGAGCGGATGATCAGTGGGCAGGGCCACCATGGCGGGCTCGTGCTGCAGCGTGTCGAAGGCAACGCCTGCGGGCCGGGCCACGGGCACGCGCAGCAGGCCGCAGTGCAGGCGGCCGTCGGCCACCGCCTCGGTGATTTCGGCGGCGTTGTTCTCGCCGATCTCCAGCACCAGATCGGGATGCCGTGCGCGGCATTCGCGCAGTGCGAAGGGCGTGAACTCGTGCGCAGCAGCCGAGCTGGTGAAGGCGATGGACAGGCGTCCTGTCTTGCCCTCGGCCAAGAGCTGCATGCGGCTGTGCAGCGCATCGAAGTCGTGCACCAGGCGCGTGGCGTCGGCCTGCAGCGCGCGGCCCGCTTCGGTCAGCGTGACGCCCTTCGCATGGCGCTTGAACAGAGGCAAACCCACCGTGCCTTCGAGCGCCTTGATCTGCTGGCTCAGCGGCGGCTGCGCCATGCCCAACAGCTCGGCCGCGCGGGTCATGTGGCCGGTCTCGGCCACGGCCAGGAAATAGCGCAGTTGGCGGATGTCCATGTGTCAATGCGGGAGGCGGATGGCGGTACGGTTCATACGCCGATCGTATGGCATGGTGAGAATCTGCATATTTGACGTATGGAGATGGCGTTCCTACGATGCGCAGCGAGCGACTTGCCGACTCATACAACCATTCCAACGGAGACATACCGCATGACTTCACTGCAGCCCCCAGCCCTCATCACCCGCACGGCCCTGCCGGTACGCCTCACGCTGGTGGCACTGGCCGGCCTGGCGGCCGCCTGCGCCCCGGTGCAGCCCCGTGCAACGCCGGCATCGCAATCGGTGCCGGCCCTGGCCACCCAGGAGGTCGCGCCCACGGCGGCGGCCTGTCCCAAAGAGCTGAGCGCGATCGCCAGGTGCCTTGCGGGTCAGGACTCGGCCGGGGCTTACTACCTGATCGCCATGCCCACCGCATGGAACCAGCGCCTGGTGCTGCATGCACACGGCGGCCCGGCCCTGGGCGCGCCCAAGCCCGAACGGGCGGTGGAGGACCTGGAGCGCTGGTCCATCATGGTTCGCGCGGGCTATGCCTGGGCGGGTAGCACTTTCCGCCAGGGCGGGGTGGAGGTGCGGGCCGCGGCGGAGGACACCGAGCGACTGCGCCAGATCTTCGTGAAGCACGTGGCCAAGCCGCAGCGAACCGTCCTGCACGGCCAGTCGTGGGGCGCCAGCGTGGCAGCGAAAGGCGCGGAGATGTTCCAGCGCACTGCAGACGGCCAGCGTCCCTACGACGCGGTGCTGCTGACCAGCGGCGTGCTGGCGGGCGGCACGCGGTCATACGACTTTCGCACCGACCTGCGCGTGGTCTACCAGTACCTGTGCAACAACCACCCGCGCCCCACCGAGGCAGCCTACCCGCTCAACATCGGCCTGCCGCGGGACGTGGCGATGGCGCAGGGCGACCTGCAGGCCCGGCTGAACGAATGCCTGGCGCTGAACAAGCCGGCGGCCGAACGCACGCCCGAGCAGCAGCGCAAGGTTCAAACCCTGGTGGATGTGCTGCGCATCCCGGCCAGCTCCATCCAGGGCCACATGAACTGGGCCACGTTCCACTTCCGCGACGTCGTGCAGCACCGCACCGGCGGCGCCAGCCCGTTCGGCAACATGGGCGTGGTCTACAAGGGCTCGCCGGACGACGCCGCGCTCAACGCCGGTGTGCAGCGCTACAAGGCCGACCCCCAGGCCGTGGCGCGCTTTGCCGAGGATACCGACCCCACGGGCCGCATCCCCGTGCCGGTGCTGACGGTGAAAGGCGTGGACGACCCCACGGCGTTCGTCGAGCTGGACGCGCAGTTCAAGGCCACGATGGAGCAGGGCGGCAGCGGCGCGCGGCTGGTGCAGACCTTCACGCGCCACAACACCCACAGCTACCTGAGCGACCCGACCTACCCCACGCTGTTGACCGCGCTGCTGCGCTGGGCGGATGAAGGCGTCAAACCCACGCCCGAGAGCATCGCCCAGCAGTGCCCTGCCAACGAAGCTGCCTTCGGCAAGGGCTGCGCGTTTTTGCCCGACTACGTGCCGGCGCCCCTGGTCAGCCGGGTGTACGACCGCACACGGCCCTGAGCCCACGACGGCAACAGGCTCCGCAAAGCACAAAGGCCCTGCTGGTCAGCAGGGCCTTTGTTTTAATGCGCTATGAAAAATATAGCTGCTAGCGCTTATTGGGAGCGCGGTAGAGACTTATTTCATCAATAAATCACCATCCGCCCTCCCCCTGGATAACTGGCGCGTTCCCTTTCGGGGACAGCGCACAGCGGCTCAGGGGCGTGGCTCTCAGGCTGCGACGCTTTTCAGCGCGTCGTTCAGCGTCTTGCTGGGGCGCATCACGGTGTCGAGCTTGGCGGTATCGGGCAGGTAGTAGCCGCCGATGTCGGTGGGCTGGCCCTGCACGGCATTGAGCTCGTCCACGATCTTCTGCTCGTTGTCGGCCAGTTGCTTGGCAAGGGGCGCGAACTTGGCGGCCAGGGCGGCGTCGCCGGTCTGCGCGGCCAGCTCCTGCGCCCAGTACAGAGCCAGGTAGAACTGGCTGCCGCGGTTGTCCAGCTGGCCGGTCTTGGGCGATGGGTTCTTGTTGTTGTCCAGCAGCTTGCCCGTGGCGGCGTCCAGCGTCTTGGCCAGTATCTTGGCCTTGTCGTTGCCGGTCTTCAGGCCCAGGTCTTCGAACGACACGGCCAGGGCCAGGAACTCGCCCAGCGAATCCCAGCGCAGGTGGTTTTCTTCCACCAGCTGCTGCACGTGCTTGGGCGCGGAGCCGCCGGCACCCGTTTCGTACATGCCGCCACCGGCCATCAGCGGCACGATGGACAGCATCTTGGCCGAGGTGCCCAGTTCCATGATGGGGAACAGGTCGGTCAGGTAGTCTCGCAGGATGTTGCCGGTGGCGCTGATGGTGTCCAGGCCGCGGATCACGCGCTCCAGGGTGTAGCGCATCGCACGCACCTGGCTCATGATCTGGATGTCCAGGCCCGTGGTGTTGTGCTCGTGCAGGTACATCTTGACTTTGGTGATCAGCTGCGCCTCGTGCGGACGGTACGAGTCGAGCCAGAACACCACGGGCATGCCGGAGTTGCGGGCGCGGTTCACGGCCAGCTTCACCCAGTCGCGGATCGCGGCGTCCTTGACCTGGCACATGCGCCAGATGTCGCCGGCTTCCACGTTCTGGGACAGCAGCACTTCGCCGGTCGCCAGGTCGGTGATGTTGGCCACGCCGTCTTCGGCGATCTCGAAGGTCTTGTCGTGCGAGCCGTACTCTTCGGCCTGCTGGGCCATCAGGCCCACGTTGGGCACCGTGCCCATGGTCTTGGGGTCGAACGCGCCGTGCCACTTGCAGAAGTTGATGATCTCCTGGTAGATGCGGGCGAAGGTCGACTCGGGCATCACGGCCTTCACGTCCTTCAGGCGACCGTTGGCGTCCCACATCTTGCCGCTGTTGCGGATCATGGCGGGCATGGAGGCGTCCACGATGATGTCGTTGGGCGAGTGGAAGTTGGTGATGCCCTTGGCCGAATCGACCATGGCCAGCTCGGGGCGGTTTTCGTGGCAGGCGTGCAGGTCGCGCTTGATCTCGTCGCGCTGGCTTTGCGGCAGCGTCTCGATCTTGGTGTACAGGTCCACCATGCCGTTGTTCACGTTCACGCCCAGCTCATCGAAGGTCTTGGCGTGCTTGGCGAACGCGTCCTTGTAGAAGATGCGCACGCAGTGGCCGAACACGATGGGGTGCGAGACCTTCATCATCGTGGCCTTCACGTGCAGCGAGAACATCACGCCGGTCTTGCGGGCGTCTTCGATCTCCTTCTCGTAGAACTCCAGCAGCGCCTTCTTGCTCATGAACATGCTGTCGATGACCTCGCGGTCCAGCAGCGAAACCTTGGGCTTGAGGATGATGGTCTTGCCGCTCTTGGTGATCAGCTCCATCTTGACCTCGCGGGCGCGGTCCAGCGTCATGGACTTTTCACCGTGGTAGAAGTCGCCATGGTGCATGTGCGAGACATGGCTGCGCGAGGCCTGGCTCCATTCACCCATCGAATGGGGGTTCTTGCGCGCGTAGTTCTTCACGGCGGCGGGGGCGCGGCGGTCGGAGTTGCCTTCGCGCAGCACGGGGTTCACTGCCGAGCCGATGCACTTGCCGTAGCGGGCCTTGATCTCTTTCTCTTTGTCGTCCTTGGGCTGGTCCGGGTAGTCGGGCAGGGCGTAGCCCTTGCCTTGCAGCTCGGCGATCGCGGCCTTGAGCTGAGACACCGACGCGCTGATGTTGGGCAGCTTGATGATGTTGGCGTCGGCCTGCAGCGTCTTCTTGCCCAGCTCGGCCAGCGTGTTCGGAACGCGCTGCTCTTCCTTCAGGAACTCGGGGAACTCGCCCAGCACGCGGGCAGCGACAGAGATGTCGGACTCCGCCACGTTGATGCCCGCGGGCGCCGCGAACGTGCGGATGATGGGAAGGAAGGAGGCCGTGGCCAGGCGAGGAGCCTCGTCGGTCAGGGTGTAGATGATGGTGGGTTGCTGGGTCGTCATGGCTTGTCTCACGAAACGAGTAGGTAGGAGCCCTCCGCCAGGGTACGGCAGAGGCCAAACGCGAATGCTCTCGCATTCTCCTTCCTTGGAGCTTTCGTCGGTCCCGGTTTTTGCAATTGAATTCCACTATGCAAAATTTACCGCCGGGTAAATGCACTTTTTTCGCGCGCCCCCTTGCAGGCGCGGTCCATTGCGGGGCATACGGCGGCCGCAAGAAGCGGCAAATCCCCATGGCGGGCAGGGCCATGGGCGGGCTCGGTTCAAGCGGGTGCCGCTGCTCGCCGCAGGGGCAGTATGCGGTCCCCTGCCACCGCAAATGGCTGCGCCGACGGTGCGACTGACTGGCTCGACGTGCCGGTAAAGGCCCCGAAGGCCGGCAGCACCAGCAGCCCCGGTTCCCACGCGAAGCAAGGCACGCGCAGGGCGTCGCGTGCAAGGCCTTGGAGCATCACCGTGGGGTGCAGGTGGCCCGCCATCACGGTGCCATCGGCAGCGGCCTGCGGGTGGTGGCACGCCAGGACCTCGGCCCCTGGCACGGGATGCCAGGGCTCATCGGCCAGGTCGATGGACAGTGAAGGAGGGGGGTCGCCTGCGTGCAGGTCGTGGTTGCCGCGCACCAGGGTCATGTGAATGTGTGCATGGCGTTCGCGCCAGGGCTGCAGCTGGGCCCACAGGGGCTCGTCCGCGCCGCTGCGCGCGTGCAGGAAATCGCCCAGGAAGACCAGGTGCTGCGCGCCCGTGGCGCACAGCACCGCGTCGAGTCTGGCCAGGTTGTCGGCCGTGGTGCCGTGCGGTACGGGCTGGCCGGCACGGCGGAAGGTGGCGGCCTTGCCGAAGTGCACGTCGGCCACGAAGGCCATGCGCGCCGCGGGCCAGGCCACCGCGCGCTGGGGCAGCAGCCACAGCACGGTGCCGCCGGGCAGGGTGAGGGCGTGGGCGCCGGGGGGCGGGATCTGGGGCAGCGAGGGTACGTTCAAGGCGTGGCTATGGAGGGGGCTCAGAAACCGTGGCGCCTGCGGGGCCTGCGCGCTGCACCCTCGCCGTTGCTCCGTCGGGGGCGCCGGGCGGCGGCGGTGGCCCCATCGGGCACATCCCAGGCCATGTCGGCCGGCTGCACCGGATTATCGGCTTCGTGGGTGCCGGTGGTGTCATCGGCGGCTTTCTCCAGCGCCTGCACCATGCGCGCCAGCCGGTCGGCCAGCGTCTCGGTGCTCAGGCGCTCGCGAAAGCGCTCCACCATCAAGGGCAGAGCGAAGGGCGTGGGCCGCTCGATGGCGTGGATGGACAATGTCTGCGCCTGCATGCCGCGCAGCGTGCGCGCCAGGCGGTCCATGTCCAGCTCGTTGGCGAGCAGCTCGGCACGGGCCTGGGCCAGCAGCAGGTTTCCGGGGTCGTACTGCGCGAACACGTCGTAGTACAGCGAGGACGAGGCTTGCAGCTGCCGGCTGCTGCGCTGCTCGCCGGGGTGGCTCTGGAAGATGAGGCCCGCGATCCGCGCGATCTCGCGAAAGCGCCGGCGCGCCATCTCGGTGGCGTTCAGGCTGGCCAGCACTTCGTCCTCCAGCCCGCTGCCCAGGGTGGTGGGCGTGCCCTCGCCCAGGATGCGCGGCAACAGTGCCGACCAGTCGATGGGCTTGGCCGATAGCAGCTCCAGCCCGTAGTCGTTCACCGCGATGGAGAAGGTGTTGGCCACCTCGCGCGACGCGCGCCAGGCCAGCAGCCCCGCCAGGCCCAGGTGCACCAGGCGGCCCGCCAGCGGGTACAGGTACAGGTGCCAGCCCTCGCGCGTGTGCAGGGTCTCGGCCACGAGGCGGCCCGGCGTGGGCAGGGCGGACCACGCATGCTGCACGGCCAGCAGCGGGCGGGCGCACTGCATCTCGGGCGATGCGTAGATACCGCGCTCGGCCTGCTCCAGCATCTCCAGCATGGCGTCGGCCAGCGTGTTCGACAGCGGCATGCGCCCGCCGTTCCAGCGCGGCAGCGAGGCGCTGCCCTTGGGGGCAATGCGCACGTAGGCCGTCATCTGTTGGGTGCGTACCAGCTCCAGCAGGCGGCCGGCGAACATGAACACGTCGCCCTTGCGCAGCCGCGCGATGAAGCTCTCTTCGACCGAACCCAGGCGCCCGCCGCTCACGAACTGCACCTGCATGCTCGCATCGCTCACGATGGTGCCGATGTTGCTGCGGTGCCGGCGCGCCAGCCGCGCATCGGGCACGCGCCATGTGCCGTCTTCGTCGGGCACCGCGCGCTGGAAGTCGGGGTACGTGGCCAGCGACGCGCCGCCCTGGCGCACGAACTGCAGGGCCCACTGCCAGTCGTTGTCGGCCAGCGTGGCATAGGCCGGGGCGCGGCGCACCTCGGCCAGCAGCGCATCGGGCACGAAGCCGCCGCCCAGGGCGATGGTGACCAGGTGCTGCACCAGCACATCGAGCGGCGCGCGCGGCGTGTGCCGGTCTTCGATGCGGCCTTGCGCCAGCGCGTGGCGCGCGGCGGCGGCCTCCACCAGCTCCAGGCTGTGCGTGGGCACCAGGGTGATGCTGGAGGTACGCCCCGGTGCGTGGCCCGAGCGGCCCGCGCGCTGCACCAGCCGCCCCACGCCCTTGGCAGAGCCGATCTGCAGCACCTGCTCCACGGGCAGGAAGTCCACGCCCAGGTCCAGGCTCGACGTGCAGACCACGGCCTTGAGCTGGCCGGCCTTGAGCCCGGCCTCGACCCACGCGCGCACTTCCTGGCTCAGCGAGCCGTGGTGCAGTGCGATGGTGCCGGCCCAGTCGGGCCGCGCCTCCAGCAGGGCCTGGTACCAGCGCTCGGCCTGGGATCTCGTGTTCGTGAATACGAGTGTGGAGGCACAGGCCTCGATGGAGTTCACCACCTGCGGCAACAGCGCCAGACCCATGTGGCCGGCCCAGGCAAAGCGGTCCACCTTGGGCGGCAGCATCACGTCCACCCGCAGTGCCTTGTCGATGCGGCCCTGCACCAGTGCGGCGGGCGGTGCTGCGGGTGCATCCGGCACCGGACTGGGCAGCAGGGTGTGCAGCGCTTCCTGCAGGTTGCCCAGCGTGGCCGACATGCCCCACACCTGCAGTGCCGGGTTCCAGCCCGACAGACGGGCCAGCGCCAGCTGCGCCTGCACGCCGCGCTTGTTGCCCACCAGCTCGTGCCACTCGTCCACCACCACCAGGCGCACTCTTTCCAGGCGCTCGCGCGCATCGGCGCGTGCCAGCAGCAGCGAGACGCTTTCGGGCGTGGTCACCAGCAGCGTGGGCAGGCGGCGGTCCTGCGCGGCGCGCTCGCTGCTGGCGGTGTCTCCCGTGCGCAGGCCGCTGGTCCAGTCGGGCGCCAGGTCTGGCAGCGGCGCCTGCAGCGCGCGCAGTGTGTCGGCAGCCAGAGCGCGCATGGGCGTGATCCACAGCACGGCGAGGGGCGGTGCGGATGCTCGGCGGGCGCGCGTGCCCGCCGCTTCGTTCGACGGCAGGACGGGCGATGTGCCCGAAGCCGCGCTTGCGGAGTGCATGGAAGGGTTGGCATCCGTGCGAGTCCCGGCTTCGACAGGCTCAGCCCGAACGGTCGGTGGCAACGCCAGGTGCTGCAGCGCGCCCAGCCATACGGCGTACGTCTTGCCCGCGCCGGTGGTGGCGTGCAGAAGTCCCGAGCGGCCTTCGCCCAGGGCTTTCCACACCTCGTGCTGGAAGGCGAAAGCTTGCCAGCCGCGTGCGGCCATCCACGCGGCTGCCGCGCCGGCAGCCTGGGTCGAGACCTGTTTGCGGGGGCGCCGTGCGGTGTTCATGGGTTGGGGTCAGGCAACAGGGCTGCCAGGGTCTGCAGCGTGTCGGCTTCGGCCACCGGCTTGTCCTGGCGCCAGCGCAGCATGCGCGGAAACCGCACGGCGATGCCGCTCTTGTGGCGCGGGCTGCGGGCGATGCCCTCGAAGCCCAGCTCGAACACCTGCGTCGCATCCACGCTGCGCACGGGCCCGAAGCTCTCGCGCGTGGTCCTGCGGATGATGGCGTCCACTTGCGCGATCTCGGCATCCGTCAGGCCCGAATAGGCCTTGGCGAAGGGCACGAGCTGCCGGTCCGGATCGTCCGCTGGGCCTGTCCACACAGCGAAGGTGTAGTCGGTGTACAGGCTTGCTCGCCGACCGTGGCCGCGCTGGGCGTAGATCAGCACGGCGTCCACGCTCATGGGGTCGATCTTCCACTTCCACCACACGCCCACGTCCTTGGTGCGGCCCACGCCATAGCGTGCCTGGCGGTGCTTGAGCATGAAGCCCTCGGTGCCCATGCCGCGCGCGGCCTCGCGCTGGCCCGCAAGGTCTCGCCAGTCGGCGCCGTGCAGCAGGACGCTCAGCCGCAAGGCGGGCGGGGCTGCGGGCTCTGCGATGGCGTCGGGCGGCGGCTGCAGCACCGTCTCCAGCAGCGCGCGGCGTGCCTGCTGCGGCTGCTGGCGCAAGTCCTGGCCCGCGTGTTCGAGCAGGTCGTAGGCGACCAGCACCACTGGCAGTTCGCGCAGCAGCTTGGGGGTGAGGGTCTTGCGGCCCAGGCGCTTTTGCAGGTCGGCAAACGGGCGGGGCAGGGGCTCGTCGGGCAGCCACACCAGGATCTCGCCATCGACCACGGTGCCGTCGGGCAGGGCCGCCATCGCGACCTCGCCCAGCTCGGGGAAGCGCTCGGTCACCAGCTCCTCGCCACGCGACCAGACCCACACCTGGCCCGCGCGGCGCACGATCTGCGCGCGGATGCCGTCCCACTTCCACTCCACCAGCCAGTCTTCAGGCGCGCCCAGCAGCGCAGCCATCTCGTCCACGGGCTGGCTGAACGGGTGGGCCAGGAAGAAGGGGTAGGGCTGGCCGGCCAGGCTCGCGTCCACGGCATGGCCGTCCTCGGCGGCCGCGTCCACCGGTGCCACGAGCGCGGCGTAGTCCTCGGCCCGGGGCTGGCGGCCCATCTGCGTGTAGCCCATGAGCCGGTGCGCGATGCGCTTGGGGTCCAGCGCGCTCACCGTGGCCAGCGCCTGCGTCACCTGCAGGCGCGACACGCCCACGCGGAAGTTGCCGGTGATGAGCTTGAAATACACAAAGCGTTGCTCCGGCGCCAGCATGTCCCAATGCGCGCGCAGGCGGGCATCGGCCTCGTCGGGTGGCAGCGCGCGCAGGGGCAGCAGCTGCGCCATCCACTCTGCCAGTGGCAGGTCCACCGGATGCACCGGGGGCGGCAGCAGCAGGGCCAGCGTTTCGGCCAGGTCGCCCACGGCCTGGTAGCTTTCCTCGAACAGCCACTCGGGCAGGCCGGCGGCCTCTTGCGCCAGGGCCTTCAAGCGCTTGGTGGGCACCATCTGGCGCGGCTTGCCGCCCGCCAGGAAGTAAGTGGCCCAGGCCGCATCGGCGGGCGCTGCCGCACGCAGGTAGTCCACCAGCGCGGCCAGCTTGGCCGACTGCGCGGTGGTGGAATCGAGCGCCTGGAACAGCGCGGCAAAGGCCTTCATGGCGCTGTCCCGGGTTCCGGTGCATTGCCCTGTGCCGGGGGCGCGGCGGCCGCATCGTCCTCGTTGTCGTCGGCGCCGTATTCGGTCTTGAAGACCTGGGCATCCAGCCCCTGTTCGCACAGCCAGCGCACCATGACCTCGGTGCTGCCGTGCGTGACGATGATGCGCTCGGCCCCCGTCGCTCCGATGGCCTTCTGCAGGCTCGGCCAGTCGGCATGGTCGCTCATCACGAAGCCCAGGTCCACGCCGCGCCGGCGCCGTGCGCCGCGCACGAGCATCCAGCCGCTGGCAAAGGCATCGGAATGCTCGCCAAACCGCTTGAGCCAGGGCGTGCCCGCAGCCGAGGGCGGGGCCAGCACGAGTGCGCGGCGCAGCTCGGCCTTGGTGACGCCCGGGTCCGTCACGCGCAGGGTGCGCGGCAGTGCCACGCCCGCTGCGCGGTACACGGCATTGAGCGGCTCCACCGCCCCGTGCACGACGATGGGGCCGATGGTCGGGTCCACCCCGTGCAGCAGCCGCTGCGCCTTGCCGAAGGCATAGGCGTAGAGGATGCTGGCCTTGCCCGCTGCGGCGTTCGCAGCCCACCAGGCATTGATGTCGGCGAACAGCGCCGGCTGCGACGGCCAGCGGTAGATGGGCAGGCCGAAGGTCGATTCGGTGATGAAGGTGTGGCAGCGCACCGGCTCGAAGGGCGGGCAGGTGCCGTCGTCCTCCAGCTTGTAGTCGCCCGAAGCCACCCATACCTGGCCTGCGTGTTCGACGCGCACCTGGGCCGAGCCCAGCACATGCCCGGCCGGGTGCAGGGACAGGCGCACGCCGTGGTGGTTGATTGCCTCGCCGTAGGCCAGAGTCTGCAGGTCGATGTCCGCCCCCAGCCGGGTGCGCAGCGTGCCTTCGCTGTCGCGGTGCGCCAGGTAGTGCGCCGAGCCCATGCGTGCGTGGTCCGAGTGCGCATGTGTGATCACCGCCCGGCCGACCGGCCGCCAGGGGTCGATGTAGAAATCGCCGGTCGGGCAGTACAGGCCTTCAGGGCGATGGACGATGAGGTCGCTGGGCATGGCGGCGCGAGGACGAGCGGAGTAGGGGCGAGATAATGTAAAAAATGTGCTCCATGGCTTGATAGGTAAGCGCTTTCAGCTACAAATCAAGGAGCGCCGACAACAAGTGGCAAGGCTCCATCATCGCCGCGCGCACGCTCGTGTCTGCAGGCCAAAACCGCGTCTTGATGCGCTGAATGCCGACTCCGCAGGCCCCGCGCGGCGCCACGCCCCCGCTGCCTCCGGGCTGCCTTAACATGCCCGTTCCCCTTCACCGAAAGGACACGAGCATGCAACTCGATCGGCCATGGCGCCCGCTGCGCACGGTCTTCGCACTGGCCTTGGTGGCGGGCCTGTCCAGCATGTCACAGGGCCAGGGCGCTGCGACGCCGCCTGCGGCCCGCACCAACGCCTTCAACGACCCCTTCGTGCAGGTCACCTCCGCCATGCCCGGATGCCCGGTGCCCGAGGGGCCGCTGTACACCGAGGCCGAGGTGCGCGAGCTGGCGCATGTGCGTTCGCAGCATGGCGGCAGCTGCCACCGCGTGGGGCGTTGCCGGCTTCCCAATTCCTACCTCTACGACGCCGAGATCATCCCGCGCGTGCAGCGCTACATCCGCGAGGAGGGGCGCTTTGACGACACCAGCGTGTGGGTGCTGGGCGAGCGCCGCCTGGTCACGCTCAAGGGCTGCGTGCGGTCGGCCGAGCAGGCGCGGGCGCTGGAGAAGGCCGTGGAGCTGGTGGACGACGTGATGGGCGTGGTCAATGAACTGCAGGTGGGCACCTCGCGCGAGGGGGTGCGCTACCCCCTGGCCCCATAGGCCGTGCCAGATACCGCAGTTGCGGCGTTTGCGCAATCGGCCCTGACGCGCACTTGAGCGCCCGAACCACACCCCCCGGAAGGGGGCTTGGGCGCGCGGGCGTCCTGCTGCATATTGCCGGTTCCTTCACACGTCCCTGTCTTGCAAAGGAGATCTTCCATGCACTTCAAGCACTCCCTGCTCGCGGCCGCCACCCTGGCCCTGGCAGCCGCCGCACCGGCCGTATCGGCAAAACCGTTCAAGTGGGCCGGGTCCACCGACATCCAGACCATGGACATCCACTCGCAGAACAGCGCGCTGGGCAATGGCGTCCATGCGGCGGTGTACGAGTCGCTCGTGATGTTCAACAGCCGCACGCTCAAGGTCGAGCCGCTCTTGGCCACTTCGTGGCAACAGGTGACCCCCACGCAACTGCGCGTGAAGCTGCGCCAGGGCGTGAAGTTCAGCGACGGCTCGTTGATGACGGCCGATGACGTGGTCTATTCGCTGCAGCGCGCGATGAGCAAGACGTCCACCTATGCCATCTACACCCAGGGCATGGACCGCATCGCCAAGGTGGATGGCGAGACCATCGACATCTTTTTGAAGAACCCCAACCCGGTGCTGCTCAACCAGCTGACCGAGTTGCGCGTGATGAGCAAGGCCTGGTCCGAGAAGAACAACTCCGTCGAGCCCAAGGACATCAAGTCCAAGGACGAGACCTTCTCGCACCGCAATGCCATGGGCACAGGCCCCTTCGTGCTCAAGGAATGGGTGCCCGACCAGAAGATCGTGTTCAGCGCCAACCCGCAGTGGTGGAACGCGGGCAAGGCCGAAGGCAATGTCACCGAGATCGTCTACACGCCCATCAAGTCCGAGGCCACGCGCATCGCGGCCCTGCTCTCGGGCGAGGTGGACATGGTGCGCGAAGCCAACCTGCAGGACCTGGAGCGCCTCAAGGCCCATCCCAACCTCAAGGTGATGGAGATGGTCGAGAACCGCACCGTCTACCTGGCCCTGGACCAGTTCCGCGACGAACTGCCGGGCAGCAGCATCAAGGGCAAGAACCCGCTCAAGGACCTGCGGGTGCGCAAGGCGCTGTACCAGGCCATCGACGTGGCCGCGCTGCAGCGCGTGACCATGCGCGGCATGTCCAAGCCCACGGGCGCCATCGTCTCGCCGCTGGTCAACGGCTGGACGGAGGCCGTGGACAAGCGCCTGCCCTACGACCCCAATGCCGCCAAGGCATTGCTGGCCGACGCGGGCTACAAGGACGGCTTTGAAGTGGACCTTGCGTGCAGCAACAACTCCATCATCCAGGACGAGAACCTCTGCCAGGCCATCACCTCGATGTGGGCCCGCGTAGGCATCAAGGCCAAGCTGCGCACCATGCCCTCCATCACCTACTATCCCATGGCCCAGCGGCACGAGGCCAGCATTGCGTTGCTGAGCTGGGGCGTGCCGACCTTCGACGCGCTGTACACCCTGCAATCGCTCACGCGCTCCAAGACCACGGGTGGCGACGGCAACTACAACCTGGGGCGCTACAGCAACGAACGCATGGACTACATCGTGGACCGGGTCAAGACCGAGATCGACCAGCCCGTGCGCAACCGCTTGCTCACCGAAGGCCTGCAGCTGCAGAACGACACGGTGGCCAACATCCCGCTGCACAACCAGATGCTGGCCTGGGCGATGAAGAAGAACGTGGACCTGGTGCAACGGCCGGACAACCGCATCGACTGGCGGCTAATCAAGGTGAATTGAGCGGGGGCTGGCAGGGCGGTTGGTTTGAAGGGCGCTGGGGGGTGGACTCGCAGTCGTGCGCTGAAGACGGCCCCCTCTCCCCGGCCATCTCCCGCAAGGGGAGAGGGGGTCCAGGCGGGGATGGTCACGGTTGTGCTGGAAATGGCCTCTGGCGCTTCATGAATGAGCGCTGAATGCTATGTTTTGTATAGCAATCGGTTTTCGCACTCGCCGCACCCAGCCGCCGCTCATGTCGCCCCAAACTCCCTCTCCCGTTGCGGGAGAGGGCTGGGGAGAGGGTGCGTGAGCAGCAGGGCCTTCATGCCTGAACTCCACCCTGCACACTGCGGCAGCCGGCGCGATCAATTCGCTTGCACCCCCGCCCGTCGGTCACTTCACCGGCTGCAGCATGATGATCGCCATGCCTGCCAGCGCCACCAGCACCCCCGCCACATCCCACGTCGTGGGCCGGATGCCGTCCACGGCCCACAGCCAGGCCAGCGCCACGCCGATGTAGACGCCGCCGTAGGCCGCGTAGACACGGCCTGCACCGGCGGTGTCGTGCAGCGTGAGCAGCCACGCAAAGAGTGCCAGGCTCAGCGCGGCCGGCACCAGCAGCCACGCGGTCTTGCCCTGCCGCAGCCACAGCCAGGGCAGGTAGCAGCCCACGATTTCGGCCAGTGCCGTAGCGATGAAAAGCGCAAACGTCTTCATGCGCCCGCCCGTGCCGGCGTGTGCCGCGTGCCATGCGCCACGTCATTGCTGGCGGCTTCGCCGGCGGCGGGTGCCATCCATGCGCGCAACGCCAGCTCGCCCTCGGCCGAGAAGTGCACCACGCGCGAGTCCTTGTCGCGCCGGGCCCAGCCGCGTTCCATCAGGCGCTGCAGCAGCGCCGCGCCCAGGGCGCCGCCCAGGTGGTGGCGCCGCTCGCTCCAGTCCAGGCAGGGGCGGCACAGCATGCGCCGCTGGCGTGCCACCACTGCCGTGTCGATGCCCTGGTGGGCGAACCATTCGGCGCCCGCTGGCGTCACGGCCAGGCCGTCGTCGGCAGCGTGCAGGTAGCCCTGGCGCAGCAGCGCCTCGTGCAGTTGCACGCCCACTTCTCCGGCCAGGTGGTCGTAGCAGACGCGGGCACGGCGCAGGGCGGGCTCGCGCGGGCTGGCGCGCAGCCGCACTGCGCCCGCGCGAAACGCCACGTTCATCAGCGACTCCAGCAACTGCGCCACGTCGCGGTTGGCCAGACGGAAATAGCGGTGGCGGCCCTGGCTCTCCACGGACACCAGGCCGGCGTCAAGCAGCTTGGCCAGGTGGGCGCTGATGGTCTGCTTGGTGACGCCGGCGACGTCGGCCAGCTCGGTGGCGGTGAGCGCGCGGTCGGCCATCAGGGCGGTGAGGACTTCGGCGCGCGCGCTGTCGCCGATGAGCGCGGCGATGCGCGCGATGTGAGGGCCGTCTTTCATGGTTCGATGTTGGGCGAACCATCTGTGGCCGTCAAGCGCCTATCGTGAAGCCCTCACACACCACACGCACCATGACCCGGAGCCTCACACCATGATCACCTGCTTCATCCGCTATGAGATCGACCCGTTCCAGCGCGACCTGTTTGCCGAATACGCGCGCCGCTGGGGCCAGATCATCCCGCGCTGCGGCGGCCACCTGCTGGGCTACTTCCTGCCGCACGAGGGCAGTAACTACGAGGCCTGGGGCCTGATCGGCTTCGACTCGCTGGCCGCGTACGAGGCCTACCGCGCCCGCCTGCGCACCGATCCCGAAGGCCGCGCCAACTTTGCGATGGCGCAGGAAAAGCGCTTCATCCTGCGCGAGGAGCGCACCTTCACCCAGGGGGTCGAAGGCACGCTGGGCCTGCCCGCGCACTCTGTGGAGTCCGCCGCATGATGGCCGTGATCTTCGAGGTGCTGCCCGCGCCCGGCCAGCGGGATGCCTATCTCGCAGCGGCTGCAGCGCTGCGGCCTGTGCTGGAGCAGGTGGACGGCTTCATCTCCATCGAACGCTTTGAAAGCCTGAGCCAGCCAGGCAAGCTGCTGTCGCTCTCGTTCTGGCGCGACGAAGACGCCGTGGCCCGCTGGCGCCAGATGGAGGCCCACCGCGCCACCCAGCAGGCCGGCCGTGCCGGCATCTTTGCCGACTACCGGCTGCGCGTGGCCGCCGTGGTGCGGGACTACGGCCTGCATGACCGCGCACAGGCGCCTGCGGATTCGCGCGGGGTGCATGGCTGAGAGTTTGTGCAGTGGCGTCGGTGCGGGTGGCTTGCCGCGCGCGCTGCGTCAAGGCATGTAGCCGGTGCGCAAGGCGTGAGCCCACTCAGGCCGCCCCCGCTGTTCTGCCAGCAGGGCCATGGCCTCATGGCCGTAGGGCACCGCAATGTGCTCTGCCTGCCAGTGGCCGTTGCGCAGCGTGATGAGTGCGTAGCGCGCATCCGGCGAGCCGCCTTGCACCGCGTGGTCAACGGGGTGGTCGTCGCTGTACGCCTGCAGGCCCACGCTGCCGGGGTTGACCAGCAGCTGCACCCCCCGCCGCACGGCGCGTGGCACGTGGGTGTGGCCGCAGGCGATGACGGGCACCGCGCCGTGGGCGCCCACGCGCTCGCCAATCTCTGCGGGCGTTGCCAGCCGCAGTGCATGGCCGTCCAGCGTTTCCAGCAGGTACTCATGGTCGCTGCGCGGCGAGCCGTGGCACAGCAG
Source organism: Acidovorax sp. sic0104 (assembly GCF_019219095.1). Lineage (GTDB taxonomy): Bacteria > Pseudomonadota > Gammaproteobacteria > Burkholderiales > Burkholderiaceae_C > Acidovorax. The sequence continues at coordinate 67,184 of NZ_JAHUWH010000009.1, read as the reverse complement.
CACGTTGTCGTCCAGGTGCATGCAGTGCGCCAGGCTGCGCATCCACGCGAATTCGGTCTCGGTCAGTTGCGCGTGCGCATACTGGTCCGAGGGGCCACCCTTTCCGGGCCGCAGATTCAGCACTTGGCGTTCGTGGTTTCCCGCCAGCGACAGCCAGTCCGAGGCCATGAGCCATTGGGCCGTCTCGCGTGGCAGCAGCGGGCCCGAAAGGTTGTCGCCCAGGTTGACCACCCTGTCGGCGCCGCGCTGGCGGATGTCCGCCGCCACGGCTTCAAGGGCCGCGAGGTTGCCATGGATGTCGGAGACGAGGGCGATGCGCATGGTGACTGGTTTCAGCAGGGTGAAACGCTGATGCTACCGACACCGTGGCACATGTGCCCGCTGACGCGGGCCTGGTTGAACAGCAGGTCGCACAGCCACGCGTAGACGAGCGCAATGTAGGCAAACTGGCCCCAGCCCACATAGCTGCCGAACACGATGGTGTGTAGCCAGTTCTGGCCCCACAGGTAAACCATGCTGCTGATCAGCGCGGCTGCCAGCAGCGTAGCCGCGGCCGGCACCAGTGCGGGCGCCTGCGCGCCACGGCGACGCAGTGCGGCCAGGCCCAGCAAGGCAAACGCCAGTGCATTCGCACCGCTGAAGATACGCAGTTCGCGCAGCAGCCTGTCTGCGGTGTCCAGGTAGGCGGTGCGTATCAGGGCGTCGAGCTGGGCCTGCATCTGCTGCGCGGTGCCGATCTCCAGCAGCAGCCGCTCTTCGCGGCGCTTGCGGCACTCGCAGGCGGGAATGCCCATCTCTGCGGCGATGGTGGCCACGCGTGCCGGCAGGCCTTCCGACAGCGATTTGCGCGCCGCTTCGATCTCTTGCTGCTTGCCCTGCCACAGAAGCTGCGCCCGCCCGGCCAGAAAGCGCGCATCCAGCGCCTGCAGCTTCTCGCCAGTTTTCTCTTCGATGTGCTGGCGGATCCGCTCGCGTGCGGTGTGTTCGACCCAGGTGGGTTGCAACAGCGACACGAGCAGCAGTCCGCCGAAGAACAGGCTGCCCAGCAAGGCGGCGAGAAGCGCAAGAGGGCGAACCAGCGAGGTCATGCGGTGATTGCGGCCGGCTGCACGCCGGCCTGTCCATGAAAAGCCCAGGGGCAAGGCTTGGCACGATAGGGCCTGCGGCAACGCGCGGCGGTCGAGCAAACAGCCGCCACGTCGTTTTGCGTGACATCCGTCACGGCGTCCGGCGTGTGCAGGGCGTCGAAAGCGCACCCTCGGCCAGGGGTGCCGCCCAGGGGCTCACATCGAGAAAATCTTGCCCGGATTCAGGATGTTCTTCGGATCCAGCGCCCGCTTGATCGACCGCATCATGTCCACCGCGCCCGCCCCCGTTTCGTCCAGCAGGAAACCCATCTTGTGGATGCCCACGCCGTGTTCGCCGGTGCAGGTGCCGCCCATGGAGAGCGCGCGGGCGACCAGCTGGTGGTTGAGCTGTTCGGCGCGCGTGCGCTCGTCGGCGTCGTTGGGGTCGATCAGGTAGCCGAAGTGGAAGTTGCCGTCGCCCACATGGCCGACGAGGAAGTAGGGGATGCCGCTGGCTTCCACCTCGTCCACCGATTCGAGCAGGCAGTCGGCCAGGCGGCTGATGGGCACGCAGGTGTCGGTGCTGATGGCGCGGCAGCCGGGGCGGCTTTGCACGGCGGCGAAGTAGGCGTTGTGCCGCGCGGTCCACAGGCGGGTGCGTTCCTCGGGCGTGCTCGCCCATTCGAAGGCCTGGCCGCCGAACTCGCTGGCGATGTCCTGCACGGTTTCTGCCTGCTCCTTCACGCCCGCAGGTGAGCCGTGGAACTCCATCAGCAGCATGGGCTCCTCGCGCAGCGAGAGTTTGCTGTGCGCGTTCACCATGCGCACCGTGTGGTGGTCGATGAGCTCCACGCGCGCGATCGGAACGCCGAGCTGGATGGTCTGGATCACGGTGTGCACGGCGGCCTCGATGCTCGGGAACGAGCAGATCGCGGCGCTCACTGCTTCGGGCAGCGGGTACAGGCGCACGGTGATCTGCGTCATGATGCCCAGCGTGCCCTCGCTGCCCACCAGCAGGCGCGTGAGGTCGTAGCCCGCGCTGCTCTTCTTGGCGCGCGTGCCGGTGTGGATGATGTCGCCGCTGGCCGTGACCACCTCCAGCGCCAGCACGTTCTCGCGCATCGTGCCGTAGCGCACGGCGTTGGTGCCGCTGGCGCGCGTGGCGCTCATGCCGCCGATGCTGGCGTCCGCGCCGGGGTCGATGGGGAAGAACAGGCCCGTGTCCTTGATCGCATCGTTGAGCTGCTTGCGCGTAATGCCCGGCTGCACCGTCACGGTGAGGTCTTCGGCGTTGATGCTCAGCACCTGGTTCATGCGGCTCACGTCGATGCTGATGCCGCCCTGCACGGCCAGCAGGTGACCTTCGAGCGACGAGCCCGCGCCGTAGGGGATCACGGGCACCTCGTACTGGCTGGCGAGCTTTACGGCATCGGCCACGTCCTGCGTGCTCTGGGCGAACACCACGGCCGAGGGCGGCGGCGCCTGCAGCGAACCCTCGTCGCGCCCGTGCTGCTCGCGCACGGCCTGGGCCGTGGAGCACTGCGCGCCGAAGCGGCTTTGCAATGCGTCGATCAAGGCTTGCGGCACATCGCGCAGGTGGATCTCGGGCTCCAGGTGGGCGGCGGCGGTTGGGGCGTTCATGGGGGTGTCTCCATTGTGTCGGCGGTTGGAAATCATTCTAGGTGCGCGGGCCGGCCCTGCGCGGCGGACGATGGTTCGGGCTGGGTCGGCCACCGGGTATTCCCCGTATGGCCTGCCTGAATGGCCCATTTACATTACGTTTGAAATGTATATTGTTTGTGCTACATGACCACCCGGAACATCCCTGAGCGCCGCAGTCACGCCGAGCGCAGCGCGGCCACGCGACAGCACCTCATCGCCACGGCCATCAACGTGATCCAGCACCGCAGTCTGGAGGAGATGTCCATCCACGAGCTGGCCCGCTCGGCGGGGATGACCTCGGGCGCGGTGCAGCACCACTTCGAGTCCAAGGCCGTGCTCATGATGCGTGTGCTCAGCGAGCTGGTGGAGCAGCGCGTCGAAGCGGGCCAGCTCTGGCCACCGCGCGAGCTGCCCGCTGCGCAGCGGGCCATGCAGTTCGTGCAGACGGCGTGGGACCTGATCTATGCGCAGCCCCGCTTCATCGTCGCCTGGAACATCTACCTGGGCTGCCGCAATCAGCCCGAGGTGCTGGGCCATATTGCGCAGCTTCGCCAGCAGATCAACGCGCAGATGCGCGATGGCTTCTTCGATGCATTCCCCGAGCTGGCTGCGGCGCCGGATCGCGAGGCTTTCCTCGGGCTGGTGTTTTCCACGCTGCGCGGCATGGGTCTGCTGCAGTTGTTCCCCGATGCGCCTGCAGCCGGGCCGCAGGCCCAGCTGCAATGCCTGGCGGGCCTGATCGCGAGCCGCTGCAACGCCGCCGCGCTGCCTGCGGCGCGCCCCACGCGGCGGCGCGCACCGCGGACCTGAACCCGTTCTCACGGCCCCGCCGCTGCGGGGCGTGCCTTGCGCTGTCTGCGCGGTCCCGCATACCACCAACAGGAGACATTCCATGACGCACTTTCGCACTCCCCGCACCCGCAGCAAGGCTGCGGCCGCTGCGCTGCTGGCCTGCGCAATCCTGCCGCCCGCAGCCCATGCGCAGACGGCCGCCTACCCGGCCAAGCCCATCCAGCTTGTGGCGCAGCAGCCGCCGGGCAGCGGGTCGGACGCGATGACGCGTGTCTGGGCCGACTGCGCGGCGCGCGAGCTGGGCCAGGCCGTGGTGGTGCAGAACAAGCCGGGCGCCAACGGCATCCTGGCGGTCAACTTTCTCAAGGGCCAGCCGGCCGATGGCTACACGCTCATGAGCATCGGCATGTCGCAGATGACGATCACGCCTTATGTGTACCGCCAGCGTCCGTACGACCCGCTGGCGGACTTCGATGGCGTGGCCGTGCTCGGCACCTCGCCGCTGGTGCTGGCCGTTCCGGCGGGCAGCGGCATCGCGCGGCTGCAGGAACTGGACAGGCTGGCGCGCGCCACGCCGGGCGGCGTCAACTTCGGCTCGCCGGGCAAGGGCAGCCCGGCGCACCTGCTCACTTCCGCGCTGCTGGACAAAATGGGCGCGCCTGGCACGCACGTGCCCTTCGTCGGCGAAGGCGCGGGGCTCACCGCGCTCATGGGCCAACAGATCCAGGCGATGACCCTGGTGATGGGCACGGCGGCTGCGCAGGTCAAGGCCGGCAAGCTGACGGCGTTGGCCGTGTTCGGCGCGCAGCGCTCGCCGCTGCTGCCGGATGTGCCCACCATCGCCGAAGCGCTGCCCGCCGCAGCCGACCTGGCGCGGCCTTCGTGGATCGCCGTGGTGGCGCGCGCCGGCACGCCGCCCGAGTTGCTGGGCCGCCTGAACGCCGCCACCGAAAAATGCCGTGGAGACGCGCAGTACAAGAGCCGCTTCGAGGCCATGAACGTGAGCCTCACGGGCAGCACGCCGCGCGAAGTGCGCACATGGACCGAGCGCGACGCCGCCGTGTGGCGCCCGCTGATCGACAAGCTGGGTCTGGCCACCGAATGACCGGGATTGCCGGGCACCACGAAGTCACCCTGGCCCATGGCGGGTGCCTGCGGGGCTGTGTGCAGGCGGGGCTGCATATGTTCAAGGGCATTCGGTATGCCCAGGCGCCGTTCGGCCCGCTGCGTTTCCAGGCGCCCGTGCCGCAGCCGGCGTGGCAGGGCGTGCGCGACGCGCTGGCATTCGCGCCCGCCGCACCGCAATTGCCGCGCGTGGCGCACGCGCACACGCCCGTGGTGGGCGGGCCGGACTGCCTGGCGCTCAATATCTGGGCGCCCGCAGACAGGGCGGGTCCGCTGCCCGTGATGGTGTGGGTCCACGGCGGTGGCTTCTTTCGTGGCGCGGCCAGCGACCCGCTCTATGACGGCGCCGCATGGGCGCGGCAGGGCGTGGTGTTCGTGTCGGTGCAATACCGCCTGGGCATCGACGGCTTCCTGCACATGCCTGGCGCGCCGGCCAACCGCGGCCTGCTCGACATCGTGGCGGCCCTGCGCTGGGTGCAGCAGCACATCGCTGCCTGGGGTGGCGACGCGGGCCAAGTTACGGTGATGGGCCAGTCTGCCGGCGCAGGTGCGCTGGCCTGCCTGCTGGGCATGCCGCAAACGCTGGGTTTGTTCCAGCGGGCCATCCTGCAAAGCCCCAGCGTGGCCTGCCAGACACTGCAGGAGTCCGCAGCAGCCCGCGAAGCCGTCGCAGCGCTGGCGGGAGTGGCGCCCCAGCTTGACGCGCTGGCGCACGCACCTCTTGCCGCGGTGCTGCAGGCCGTGCATCGCCTGGCCATCGACCCGGCGCTGCGCCGCCGCTTGGGCCTGGGCGGGCGCCAGTTCTTTCCGCTGCGGCCCGTGGTGGATGGCGAGGTGCTGTCCGTGCCGCCGTTGCAGGCCATGCACCGGTGCTGGGCCGCCCACCCCGGGCAGGCGAGCGCGCTGCGGGTGCTGGTGGGAAGCAATGCCGACGAGATGCGCCTGTACCACGTGCCCACGGGGCTGTGGGACGACGCCACGCCCTCGCACGTCGATGCGTTTGCACAAGATGCCGAACTGCCCGCCGCGCTGGTGGCCGCCTACCGCACCAGCGTGGACGGCGGTCGGGCGACACCGGGAGCGCTGCTGGCTGCGTTGCAGGCCGATCACTACTACCGGGTGCCGGCCTTGGGCATCGCACGCCTGGCGGCGCGCTGGGCGGGCGGGGCCCATCGATACAGCTTCGAATGGCCGTCGCCTCAGGCGCGTGGCCGACTGGGGGCTGCACATGCGGTGGAGCTGCCCTTTGTCTTTGCCAACCTCGACACGCCGCAGGGGCTGGAGTTCACCGTTGCGCAGCCGCCGGTGGCCTTGTCCGAGACCATGCACCGGGCGTGGGCGCAGTTCGCCGTGTCGGGCGACCCGGGCTGGCCGGCATTCACCGACACCCAGTCCTGGACGATGCGCTTCGGCTCCCCGCCTTTCTGCACTGACCAGCCGGAGGATGCCCTGCTTCACCTCTGGGATGCGCTGACCTGAAGCGGTGATGCCCCATGCCGGGGCGAAGGCGCACAACAGGCACGCTGATGGACTGCCCGGGTGCGCCAGACTGGTGCGCAGAGCTTGTATACCAGTTGGCACGGAACCTGCAATCGGTGGACGGCAATGACCACCGCCAACGACATCAGCAACCGCATCATTGAAGCCGTGATGGCCCAGAAGCTTGCGCCAGGGTCGCGCCTGGGCGAGCAGCAGCTGGCGATGCTGTTCGACTGCAGCCGCACCATCGTGCGTGAGGCGCTCACGCGCCTGTCCACACGCGGCATCGTCACGGTGAGCGCACGGCGCGGCTGGTATGTCATCGAGCCGTCGGAAGACGAGGCCCGCGAGGCCTTCGAGGCGCGCCGCGTGATCGAACTGGGCCTGCTGCACCAGCTCAAGTCAGTGGACAAGGCCGCCGTGCGCCAGCTCAAGGCCCACCTGCAGCGCGAGAAGGCGGCCCTGGCGGGCAGCGACGTGGGCGTGCGCAGTTTCCTGCTCGGCGACTTCCACGTGTGCCTGGCCGAATGCCTGGGCAACGGCCTGCTGGCCGACACGCTGCGCGACTTCACGGCGCGCACAACGCTGATCGCCATGCTCTACCAGTCCTCGCACGATGCAGCGCAGAGCTGTGCCGACCATGTGCGCATCGTCGAAGCGCTGGAGGCAGGCGACATCGTCCGCGCCGAGGCCTTGATGTCCGAGCACATAGGCACCGTGCAGTCGGCCCTGCGCCTGCAGGCCAGCAGCGATCCGCTGGCCGGGTTGCGCGACGCGCTGGCGCCCGTGCGCAAGAGCCCTGCGCCGACCACAGCACCTGCCCGCTCGCGCAAGCCCCGCGCCGTCCCGAGTTCCACCACCCCTGCGTCTGACCCAGACGCGTCTGCCGACGCATCCACCTACCTAGGAGCCCTGCTATGACCAACGTCCGCACCCTCACCTCGTCCTCCCGCCGCCTGACCCTGGGAGTGCTCGCCGCCACCGGCCTCGCAGCGGTCCTGATGGCACCCGCAGCCCACGCACAGAACGCGCTGGACAACATCCTCAAGGCCAAGGAAGTCAAGATCGCCATCCCCACCGACTACCCGCCCTACGGCTTCGTCGGCACCGACCTCAAGCCCCAGGGCCTGGACGTGGAGATGGCCCAGTACATCGGTGCCAAACTGGGTGTGAAGGTCGAGCTGATCCCCGTGACCAGCGCCAACCGCATCCCCTACCTGCAGACGCAGAAGGCCGACCTCGTGATCTCCACGCTGGGCAAGAACCCGGAGCGCGAGAAGGTCATCGATTTCACAGCCGCCTATGCGCCTTTCTTCCAGGCGGTGTTCGCGAGCAAGAGCCTGTCGATCAAGAGCTTTGCCGACCTCGCCGGCAAGTCGGTCGCCGTGACGCGCGGCGCGATGGAGGACCAGGAGCTGGGCAAGGTCGCGCCCGCCGGCGTGGACGTCAAGCGCTTTGAGGACCATGCCGCCAGCATCTCGGCCTTCGTATCGGGCCAGACGCAGGCCATTGCCACCAGCGCGTCCACGGCCGGCACCATCATGATGAAGAACCCCAACCTGCAGACAGAATACAAACTGCTGCTGAAAGACAGCCCCAACTTCATCGGCGTCGCCAAGGGCGAGGACAAGCTGCGCCTGCGCGTGAACGAGATCATTGCCGAAGCGAAGAAGTCGGGCGACATCGACAAGCTGTCGAGCAAGTGGCTGGGCCGGCCTGCGGGCGAACTGCCTTTGTGATCGACGGCGCGTCGTGGCTCTTTCCCACCGCTCGGGTTGATGAGCCTGTGCAAGCCGCTCCCGACGCGCTGTGCGCGCGCCCTGGCTTCGACAGGCTCAGCCCGAACGGTTGTGAGGGCCGGTGGCCGTGAAAGTGCCACCCTGCGTTCCATGACGCGCACTGCGGTGCGCAGGCACCCACAACCCAAGCCGCAAGCACCATGCTGATCCAACTCGACTTCTCTGCCGTGCTCTCGTCCTGGCCGCTGCTCGTGCGCGGCCTGGCGTGGACCATCGCGCTCACCATCGTGGGCACCGTGCTGGGGCTGTTGCTGGGCACGGCCTGCGCCTGGGCCCGTGCGCGCAACCTCGGGCCGCGTGCGGCGCCGCTGCGCTGGGCCGTGGCGGCGTATGTGGAGCTGGTGCGCAACACGCCCTTCATCGTGCAGCTGTTCTTCCTGTTCTTCGGGCTGCCGGCGCTGGGCGTCAAGCTCTCCCCCGAGGTTGCGTCGGTGCTGGCCATGGTGATCAACCTGGGGGCGTACTCGGCCGAGATCATCCGCGCCGGCATCGAGGCCACGCCGCGCGGCCAGATCGAGGCGGCGCAGAGCCTGGCGCTCACGCCCGGCCAGACCTTCCGGCGCGTGGTGCTGCCGCCAGCGCTGCTCAAGGTGTGGCCTGCGATGGTCAGCCAGATCATCATCGTGATGCTGGGCTCGGCCGTGTGCGGCCAGATCTCCACGCCCGAGCTGAGCTATGCCGCCAATCTGATATCGAGCAACACCTTCCGCGCGTTCGAGGCCTTCATCCTGGCCACGCTGGTGTACCTGGTGCTGTCCATGCTCACCCGCCGCCTGCTGATGTGGGTGGGGGCGCGTTTCCTCGTAGGAAGGTAGATCGCCATGGTTGATTTTTCGTTGTGGGACATCCTGCGCAATCTGCTGATGGCTGCGCGCTGGACGGTCACGCTCTCGCTCATCGCCTTCATCGGCGGCGGCCTGGTGGGCCTGGTGCTGCTGGTGCTGCGTCTGTCCAAGGTGCGCGGCACCGAGCGGCTCATCGGCGCCTACGTGCAGGTGTTCCAGGGCACGCCGCTGCTCATGCAGCTGTTCCTCGCGTACTTCGGCATCGCGCTCTTTGGCATCAAGACATCGCCGTGGACGGCCGCTGCGTTTGCGCTCACGCTCTACACCAGCGCCTACCTCACCGAGATCTGGCGCGGCTGCGTGGCGTCCATCCCCAAGGGCCAGTGGGAGGCCGCGCAGAGCCTGGCGCTCAACTTCGGCGAGCAGCTGCGCCACGTGGTGCTGCCCCAGGCGCTGCGCATTGCGGTGCCGCCCACGGTGGGTTTTCTGGTGCAGGTGATCAAGGGCACGGCGCTGGCGTCGGTGATCGGCTTCGTCGAGTTGACGAAGGCGGGCAGCATGATCTCCAACGCCACCTACCAGCCCTTCCTGGTCTACGCCTGCGTGGCCCTGCTGTACTTTGTGTTGTGCTTCCCGGTGAGCCTGGTCGCACAGTCCCTCGAAAGGAAACTCCATGGCCACCGCCACTGACACCAGCGCATCCCCCGTGGCTGCACCAGACGCATCGCCCGTGGGCCGCCCCATCGTCGAGATCACGGCGCTGCGCAAGTCGTACGACACGAACGAGGTCTTGAAGGGCATCGACCTCAAGGTGCGCAAGGGCGAGGTGATCGCCATCATCGGCAAGAGCGGCTCGGGCAAGAGCACGCTGCTGCGCTGCGTGAATGGCCTGGAAGTGTTCCAGGAAGGTGCGCTCAGCGTGGACGGCCAAAAGCTGATGCACGAGAGCCCCACCGCCATGCGCGCACTGCGCCAGCAGGTAGGCATGATCTTTCAGAGCTTCAACCTGTTTCCGCACCTCTCGGTGGGCCGCAACATCATGCTCGCGCCCACGCTGGTGAAGGCGCGCGATGCCAAGGCGGCCGAGGCGCAGGCGCGCAAGCTGCTTGAGCGCGTGGGCCTGGCCGAGAAGTTCGATGCCATGCCCGAGCAGCTCTCGGGCGGCCAGCAGCAGCGCGTGGCCATTGCGCGCGCGCTGGCCATGGAGCCGCAGGTGCTGCTGTGCGACGAGATCACTTCGGCGCTGGACCCGGAGCTGGTGGGCGAGGTGCTGCGCGTGGTGGAGTCGCTGGCGCTCGAAGGCATGACGCTGATGATGGTCACGCACGAGATGGCGTTTGCCCGCAAGGTGAGCGACCGGGTGATCTTCATGCACCAGGGCCGCGTGCACGAGACGGGCGCGCCGGCAGAGATCTTCGGCAACCCGCAGACGCCGGAGCTGCAGCAATTCCTGTCGTCGCTGCACGACTGATGCAGCGCGACCGGCGCCCGTGCAGGAAGCTGCCGGAGCCGGTCGCAAGCGTTGTTTGCGGGGCTGTTGATAGAGAGGCCCGGCCGGTGGGCGTTTGCTTCCCGGGGGCTTTCCAGCGTGCGCGCCCGGTGTCAGGGCGTCAGGAATGCATTCCCTTCTCGAATTCCTTCGTGGACAGGCTGCCGTTCTTGTCGGTGTCCAGTTCCTTGAAGCGTTGGCTGATGGCGGGGAGGTGCTCAGCTTCCTTCTCTGACAGCTTGCCGTCCTTGTCGGTGTCAGCGCGGTTGAAAGCCGTGGTGGCGGCGACGGAAGGGTTGCCGGTGCCCGGCCCGTAGGTGTAGGGCACATCCGCCGATTTCTTGGCGGGGGCTGCCGGAGCTGTCTGTGCGTGCAATGCGCCCACGCCTCCCAGGGAGAGAGCCGCGAAAAGCATCACGCTGCGCGTGTCGAACGAATAGGTGCGTCGTTGCAGTGCCTTCATGGAAGTTGATTCCTTCGAAGTTGAACAGGGCTCCATTGCACCGCAGCATGCGCGGCGAAGCCAGCACTCTTGCCTGCTGTTGCGTTGCCCAACATTTGCCAGCGCGGTGTAACGGCCAGGCCACGGTTCATGTCGGAATGCGTCGTGGATGTACCCAAACGTGAACCGAGTGCGCGGCATCGGGGCGGGTCGTTTCAAGGGTTTCGCCACTGCCGCACGGGCCAGGCAATGACGCACTGGTGCGCCTGGCGCCGGTACCCATGCGCCTTGCAGGCTGACCGGCGTGCCCGCGCAAGTCCTACATCGCGGCAGCGGCTGGCTTCCAACAATGGACTTCAAGCCCGCAACGGTGCGGTGCTTCATTCAACCCCGTTGTCTGTTCACGACCAAGGAGCCATCCATGCAAAAGCAAACCGTTCTCGCCGCTCTCGCCGCCCTCGCCTGTACCGCCGCCCTGGCCCAGGCACCGAACGCGCCCCGTCCGCCGTCTGAAGTGAATCCCGCAGCGTCCGGCGGCGCTGCCGCCGCCAATGCGCAGAACAAGGTCGATGACCGTGCCGCCCGCAGCACGGCCGCGCCTGCGAACCCCGCCGCTGGCGACGGCCGTGGTGCTCCTGTGGCCGAGATCAATCCCAGCGCCTCCGGCGGCAAGGCTGCCGCCAAGGCCGAAGCCCGCGTGGGTGCTCGCCTGATGGACACCAATGGCGACGGCATGGTGTCCCGCCAGGAGTGGGACTCGTACCACACGGCCGCCTGGAACAACATGAAGCCCACCGGCTCGGGCGTCTCCACGGCCGACGTGGACCGCATGAATCGCACGCCGGCCACCAGCACCCACTGACGGAGGGTGGCCGCAGGCGGGCAGCCGGCCCAGGCCCGCTGCCTGCAAAGCCCGTGCCGCTGGCCCACCTGGATGGTGGGCCAGCGGCACGGGCTTTTTGCCGTGTGTTCTGCCGGCTGTGCAGCGCCCGGCGCCCGGCCGCGTAGCGCAGAATCGAGCCTGTATCGGCGGGGCAGTGCCTGTGTGAAACAGGTACGTGGCCCCTTTTTTCTCGTGGAAGGCACCGAATGGGCAACCGACTCACACAAATCGCCACGCGCACTGGCGACGCTGGCACCACCGGCCTGGGCAACAACGAACGGGTTTCCAAGGACAGCCTGCGCATCCATGCGCTGGGCGATGTGGACGAACTCAACTCCCACATCGGCCTGTTGCTGTGCGAGCCGCTGCCCGACGGCGTGCGCGCCCTGCTCGTCGACATACAGCACCAGTTGTTCAACCTGGGGGGAGAGTTGTCGATCCCCGGCTTCGAGCTGCTCAAGCCCGCCGCCGTGCTCGAGCTGGACGAAGCCCTGGCGCACCACAACGCTGCGCTGCCGCGCCTGCAGGAGTTCATCCTGCCCGCCGGCACCCGCGCCGCATCCCAGGCCCACGTGTGCCGCACCGTGGCCCGCCGGGCCGAAAGGGCCGTGGTGGCCCTGGGCCACGCCGAGCCTCTGAACGACGCCCCGCGCCAGTACCTCAACCGCCTCTCAGACCTGATGTTCGTTCTCGCCCGCGTGCTCAACCGCATGGACGGCGGCGACGACGTGTACTGGAAAAGTGAACGCCTGGCGCGTCAGAATGCTACTGAATAGATAGCTACCGGCGCTTTGTGCGCAACCGTTGACGGCCGATTGATCCAAAGGCCGGCACAATGCGCGGCCCGTTGAAACTGGCGAGCCGCCCACGCCTGAGACACCGTGGAACTGGCTTCGCCAGGCCACCGGTGTCGTCCCCCTTCCCGAATAGCGCAGCGATTCGAGAGACGGGGCTGAGGGCCGAGGCTCCGAGCCTGCCTGTGCAGGCTTGGACGGCCCGAAGAGCTGTCGCCTCTGGCGACCAACACCGAGGCGCGAAGCGCCTCAAGGGGATGCCCCTTATCTAGGAGGCAGGATCGCCATCGTCAGCCGCGACACGCACGTCAGCTCTCCCGCGTCGTTGACCATGTCGATGTGCCACACGTGCGTGGTGCGCCCGATGTGGATGGGGCGCGCAGTGGCCGTCACCCAGCCGCTGGTGGCAGAGCGCAGGTGGTTGGCGTTGATATCAAGGCCTACCGCATTGTGGCCTTCGGGGCTGGCGTAGTACGCGCCCACGGAGCCCAGCGACTCGGCCAGCACCACGCTCACGCCGCCGTGCAGCAGTCCGAAGGGCTGCTTGGTGCGCTGGTCCACGGGCACGCGTCCGCGCAGGAAGTCGTCGCCCAGCTCGATGATCTCGATGCCCAGGTGCGATGCAGCGGTGTTGTGGTGGTCGGCGTTGAGCCGGGCGAGGTCGACAGGCTTTTTCCAGATGGGCATGGCGGCTTGCTTTTCAGGTCAGCGGTGAGTGGGAAGGAAAGAAAGAAGAAGTAAACCACCCATTGTGCCCATCCGGCCCGGGCCGTGGATCAGCCCACCATCTTGCCGTTGGCGCCCATCACGCCCAGCTCCAGGAAGCGCGAGCCCACATAGGGCGCGGCACCCGCGTAGTCGATCAGCAGGCCGCCCATGTCGTTGCTGCGGATGCCGGCCAGCGCATTGCGCAGCTTGCCGCGCGTGAGCTCGCGGCCGGCACGCTCCAGGCCTTCGGTGAGCACGCGGGCGTTCACATAGCCTTCGAAGCTGCGGGCCGAAAATTCCTGGAAGCCTGCCGCCTTCATCGCGCGCTGGTAGTCGCGCACCAGTGCCACGCTGGTGCGGCCCGCATCGGGCAGCACCATCGACATCGCCAGGCCCGCGGCCTTGCCGCCAAGCTGGCGCAGGTTGTCGCCCGAAAGCGCCACGCTGGTCGCGGCCAGCGGGGTGCTGGGCGATACCTTCTTGAATTCGCTGATCAACGACGCCGAGACGTCGCCGGCCGTGCCCAGCAGCACCGTGGTGGGCTTGGCCGCCACGGCCTGCTTGACCACCTCGGCCACCTGCGCGCCCTGGGCGTCCAGCTTGAAGGCCTTGGGCGCGGGCTGCTTGGCAGCCTTCATGGCATTGTTCACATCGGCCAGGAATTCGCGGCCGAAGGCCGTGTCCTGGTACACGATGGCCAGATCGGTGATGCCCATGGCCACCAGCTTCTGCGTGAGGCGCTGGGCTTCGTCGGAGTAGCTGGCACGCACGTGGAAGACCGAGCGGTACTCGGCCTTGCGCAGCGAGGTGGCGCCGCTTTGCGGGGCCACGTAGGGGATCTGCGCTTCGTCCACCAGCGGCAGGATGCGCTGGTTGTTGGCCGTGCCCATGCACGAGATCAGGGCCACCACGGAGCCGTCGGCGATCAGCTTGCGCGCGTTGTCCTCGGACCGGGCGGCGTCGTAGCCGTCGTCCAGCGCCACGAGCCTGAGCTCCCGTCCATGGATGCCGCGCGCATTGGCCTGGGCGATGCCCGCATCCAGGCCCTGTTTGAGTTCCTTGCCCAGACTGGCCAGCGCGCCGGTGAGGCCGATGGAGCAGCCGATGGCCACACTCTTGGCATCCATGGGATCCTGCACGCCCACGGCGCGCGATGGGTTGGCGAACAGCAGGCCGGTACTGGCGGCGACGAGGGACTGGGTGAACTGGCGACGTTGCATGGAATGAAAACTCACGGGCAAAAGACAACCAGCCCCGGCGGGGCTGGTGTCGAAGAAAAACACGGGGGTGGGTGGTCGAATGACCTAGGGTTAACCCTGATTGTAACCAGGGGTGTGTGACGGCCCGGCGTTGACCTTGCCCTGTCCGGGGATTCGCCGCGCCATTCCCGGCTGGTGCTCAGGCGCCCGGGTTCTGCCGCATGCTGCCCGTCTCCACGTACCGCTGGTGCCATGACAGCGCCTCGTTCAGCAGGTGCGGCGTATGCTGCCCCAGCGCGGACTTGCGGGCGCGGGCCACGTAGTCGTGCAGCGCGGGGCGGAAATCCGGGTGCGCGCAGCGCTCGATGATGAGCTCGGCCCGTTGCGAGGGCGAGTGGCCGCGCAGGTCGGCCAGGCCTTGCTCGGTGACGAGGATCTGCACGTCGTGCTCCGTATGGTCCACGTGCGAGGCCATGGGAACGATGCACGAGATGGCGCCGTTCTTGGCCAGCGACGGCGTCATGAAGATCGACAGGTAGGCGTTGCGCGCGAAGTCGCCCGAGCCGCCGATGCCGTTCATGATGGCCGAGCCCATGATGTGGGTCGAGTTGACGTTGCCGTAGATGTCGGCTTCGATCATGCCGTTCATCGCGATCAGGCCCATGCGGCGGATCAGTTCGGGGTGGTTGCTGATCTCCTGCGGGCGCAGCACGATGCGCTCTTTGTAGAACTCGATGCGCTCATTGAAGTCCTGCATCGCTGCCGGGCTGAGCGACAGCGCCGTGGCCGAGGCGCTGGCGAGCGTGCCCGAGCGCAGCATGTCCAGCATGCCGTCCTGCAGCACCTCGGTGTAGGCCGTGAGGTTCTCGAAAGGGCCGTTGTTCAGCCCCGCGAGCACCGCGTTGGCGATGTTGCCCACGCCCGACTGCAGCGGCAGCAGGTCCCGGGGCAGCCGGCCCTTCTTCACCTCGTGCTGCAGGAATTCGATGATGTGGCCCGCGATGCGGTTGGACGTGTCGTCGGGCGCGGCGTAGACGCTGTTGCGGTCGGGCTGGTCGGTCATCACCACGGCGATCACCTTGGAGGGGTCGCAGCGCAGGTAGGGCTCGCCGATGCGCTCGTCGGGCCGCGTCATCGGGATGGGCCTGCGCTGCGGCGGCACGTCGGTGCCGTAGTAGATGTCGTGCATGCCCTCGAGCTGCGGGTTGTGCCAGGCATTGACCTCCAGGATGACCTTGTCGGCCTGGTCCAGCCAGGTCTTGTTGTTGCCCACGGAGGACGAGGGGATCAGCCGTCCGTCCGGCAGCACGCCGGCCACCTCGACCACGGCCACGTCCAGCTTGCCCAGGAACCCGAACCACACGAACTGCGCCACGTGCGACAGGTGGATGTCCACGTACTGCATGTGGCCCGCATTGATCTGCCGGCGCACCGTGGGGTCGGACTGGTAGGGCAGGCGCATCTCGATGCCGTCCACCTGGGCCAGGGCACCGTCGAGTTCCGGGGCGGTCGATGCGCCCGTCCACAGTCCGATGCGAAACCCCTTGCCCTGCGCGTTCAGGCTCTCGATGCGGCGCGCCAGCGCGCCGGGCACGGCCTTGGGGTAGCCCGCGCCGGTGAAGCCGCTCATGCCCACGTGGGCGCCCGCCGGTATCAGGGCGGCCGCTTCGTCGGCGGACATGGTGCGGGAAAGAAAGTCGGGGTAGAGCACCCGGTCGGCCAGGGACATGAAAACAGGCTCCGCAGAAATGAAAAAAGGGCCGCGCCACATGGGCGCAGCCCCGGTCAAAAACCGAAATCCTAGCGGTTGCAACTTACAGATTCAGGGTTAACCCTTACAAGTTTGCTCGGCCTTTGCCAGGCTTCAGCCTTTGCGATTGAGCAAGGCATACAGCAGGATGGCCCCGAAGGTGGCCGTGCCGATGCCGCCCAGCGCGAACTGGCCGAACTTGAGCGTGAAGTCGCCCGTGCCCAGGATGAGGGTGATGGCCGCGACGATCAGGTTCTTGTTCTGCGAGAAGTCCACCTTGTTGTCCACCCAGATCTTGGCGCCGGCCACTGCGATCAGGCCGAACACCACGATGGAGACGCCACCCATCACCGGCAGCGGGATGGTCTGGATCAGCGCGCCGAACTTGGGGGAAAAGCCCAGAACCAGCGCGAACACGCCCGCCAGGAAGAACACGGCCGTGGAGTAGATCTTGGTCGCGGCCATCACGCCGATGTTCTCGGCATAGGTGGTCACGCCCGTGCCGCCCACGCCGCCGCTGACCATGGTGGCCACGCCATCGCCGATGAACGCGCGGCCCATGTAGCGGTCCAGGTCGCGGCCGGTCATGGCCGTCACGGCCTTGATGTGGCCCAGGTTCTCGGCCACGAGGATGATGGCCACGGGGGCGATCAGCAGCATCGCGTTGCCGTCGAACACCGGCGCCGCGAAGTTGGGCATTCCCACCCAGGCGGCGTTGGCCAGGATGGAGAAGTCGATGGGCTTGCCCAGGCCCATGCCGTTGGTGAGCACCGTGTAGATGATGCTCGCCACGATCAGCCCCACCAGGATCAGCAGGCGCTGCACCATGCCGCGCGTGAGCACGGCCACCAGGCCCACGCTCACGAAGGTCACCACCTGCATCCAGCTGTCGAAGTTGCTCGCCGCCATGTTCTTGATGGGAATGCCGGCCAGGTTCAGGCCGATCACCGCCACCACCGAGCCCGTGACGACGGGCGGCATGAAGCGCTCGATCCAGCCCGTGCCGATGGACTGCACCAGCGCACCGATCAAGGTGTAGACCAGGCCGCACGCGATGATGCCGCCCAGCGCCACGGCGATGTTGGCATTGGGCCCCTTGCCAGCATAGCCCGTGGCCGCGATCACCACGCCGATGAACGCGAAGCTCGAACCCAGGTAGCTGGGCACCCGCCCGCCCGTCACCAGAAAGAAGATCAGCGTGCCCACGCCGCTCATCAGGATGGCCACGTTGGGGTCGAACCCCATGAGGATGGGTGCGAGCACCGTCGCGCCGAACATGGCGATCACGTGCTGCACGCCCATCGCTGCGGTCTGCGGCCAGGGCAGCCGTTCGTCAGGTGCGATCACCCCGCCTTGCTGCAGCACGGCAGCGCTCTTTTCTTGCCAGTTCATGAATCCCATGTGTTGTTCCTTGTAGTTCGAGGCGCGAATGCTAGTGGATGAATCCGCCTGCAGCCCATGAACTACGGGGAAGACCCGGGCGTCGGGCGTGCGCGGGCCCGGCGTTAGGATGCGGATATCGGCGGACTAGAGGGGCCTGCCTTCACCAGCACAGCCAGAACCATGCAGACCTGCGCACCGTCCTGCCCATCGTGCCGCCAGCCCATGGAGGCCCACCCGTTCACCAGCAACACCGGGCACGCGCTGGAGCTGGACATCTGCTACGCCTGCCAGGGCATCTGGCTGGACCGGTACGAAAACCTGCAGCTCTCGCCCCAGGCCGTGGTGGAGCTGTTCCGGCTGCTGCACGAGCACCGCACCGATGAACACCGCCCGCTCGAATCGCGCATGGCCTGCCCGCGCTGCAACTGTTCGCTGGACAAGGGTTTTGACGTGGTGCGCAGCGGCCGCTACATGACCTACCGCTGCGCGCGCCAGCACGGGCGCTTCAGCACCTTCTCGTCCTTCATGGTCGAGAAAGGCTTCGTGCGCCACATGACGCGCCCGGAGATCGACAACCTGGCCCGGCGTGTGGGCGCCATCTTCTGCACCAGCTGCGGTGCGCCGGTGGACATCCGCAAGGACCACGCCTGCCCGTACTGCCGTGCAGCGTTCTCGCTCATCGACCCTGACGCCGTGGTGCGGGCCATGGAAGGCTACGCCCGGGCCGGCGCCCGCCCCGTCCAGGCGGCGCAGAACACGCAGGCCCCTGCGGTGGACATCGGCGACGCCCTGGTGGCGCTGGAGCGCGACCGCAGCCGCGCCGAGCGCGAGCGGCAAAAGAGCGCCTTCAGCGGCACGCGGGACCGCGATGCGGACTCCTTCACCGGCGACCTGCTGGCGGCGGGCGTGTCGCTCGTGTGGGATGTCCTCACCAGGCGGGTGTGAACCAACGCGCGTTTTTTTCCAAGTTTTCTTATACCCCTGCGTGGCGGCGCGGAATGGGGGCCCAGGCCGGGCTTGGCGCCACAATGTGCAGGATCGCAGACACGTTCTCAGGGCCATCCCCACGCACCCGTCATCGGAGCGGGGCCTTTGCGTGAGCACCCGCACCTTCGCTGGCCCGTTCGCCTGTTCGCCCGTTCGCTTGTGCCCCTGTATCCCGCCAACCGTGGCGCCCGCCGGCCACAGGAGGAGACGATCTTGCCGCTGCAGCCGCCGACCCGAAGCCGACACCGTAGCCGCGTCCCGGCGCCCTCTGCCGGCGCCGCGTCGCTCCAGGCCCCAGCCCGGCGCGCCACCGCGCCCGGCGCGCAGCAGCCGTCGCAACTGCATGCATCGCTGCCCGCCGTGCCCAGCACCTTGCTCATCCCTCTGGCGGCGCGGGCGCGCGGCGACCGTTATTTTCCGTGGCTGGCCTGCGGCGACGCGGTGGCGGCCGGCCTGCTGGAGCGCCTGGGCGCCGACGTCGAGGGCTATCTCGACGACCTGCCCACGGTGCTCAACGTGCTGTGGCGCACGCGCTTCATCCGCGACACGGCACAGGGCTTCTTCCTGCTGCACCCGGAGGCCCGGGGCGTGAACCTGGGCTGCGGCCTGTCGCACCACTTCCAGTGGCTGGACACCGGCGCCAACCACTGGCTCGACGCCGACCTGCCCGAGGTCATCGCGCTGCGCCGTCAGCTGCTGCCGCCCGGCTGCCCGCGCACCCGGCTGGCGGAGGTCGACATCACCCGGCCCGGCTGGTGGCAGCGTCTGGGCCAGCCGCCGCGCGGCCCAGGCACCCGCGGGGCGCCGCAGCAGCCCGTGCTGGTGCTGTGCGAAGGCGTGCTGATGTACCTGGAGCCCGCGCAGGTCCAGGCGTTTCTGGCCGAGTTCGCCGAATGTGCGCCGGCAGGCTCGCGCCTGGTGCTGGATGTGCTCACCCACCGCGCCGTGGGCACGGCGCACCGGCACGCGAGCGTGGGCCCCACGGGCGCCGAATTCCGCTGGGGCGTGGCGCGCCTGTCCGACTTGCCCTCCGCACACCCGCGACTGGCGCTGCTGCACGAGCACAGCGTGGCGGAGTGCTATGGCTGGGCGGGGCTGGCACTGGAGACGCTGTGGTGGCCGTGGCTGGGTGCACCGCTGTACGGCATGGTGACGCTGGGGGTGGGGGACTGAAGCCCCCCTGAGCCGCCTGCGGCGCCTTCCCCCCCAAGGGGGGACGCCACCGGTGGCCTGGCAAAGCCAGCTCCACGGTGGCGCTGGCTTTGGGGCGCGCCGGTTTTGAGGGTTGCTCGCTATTGGAAAGATAGCTGGCGGTGCTTGTTTGGATTGGGTTGTGGCACAAATGCTGCTGCAAACCAAGGCAGGGTTGCGCCGGCCGCTATGGTTTTTGCAGACTTGTGGAGTGGGCGGGGGCCAGCGCCCGCATCCAGCCGGGCGGCTTGCCGGTCAGTTGGCCAACGATGGCCGCCTGCAGCGGGGGCAGGTGGCGCGCGCCCTGCAGCACCAGCTGGCGCAGCAGGCGGGGCAGGGGGCGGGCGTCGGTGTACAGCCGCACGATGGCGTTGGTGCCTTCGTAGATCGGCCAGGCGTGGTGGTGGTGCGCGCGGGCGTAGGCCGCCAGCACGCGGCTGTCGCCGATGTCGCGGCCCTGGCTGCGGGCGGCCTGCACGGCGGCAGCCAGCCGCTCCGCGCCGGCCAGGCCCAGGTTGTATCCATGGGCAGTCACCGGGTGCATGCCCACGGCGGCATCGCCCAGCAGGGCGCAGCGGTGGGCGGCAAACCGGTCGGCGTACACAGCCACCAGCGGGTAGGCGTGGCGTTCTCCATCGAGCTGCATGGGGCCCAGCCGGTCCTTGAACTGCGCCTGCACCTGGGCAGCAAAGGCGTCTCTGGGCAGTGCCAGCAGTGTGGCGGCATCTGCCGCGCCTGTGGTGACGACGACCGAGCACAGGTGCGGGTTGCCCGGCGCGTCCACGGCACAGGACGCATCCGCAGGAGCGTCCGGCAGCGGCAGTATCGCCAGCGTTCGCTCGTAGCCGAAACACTCGTGCGCCACGCCGCCATGGGGCTGTGCGTGGCGCATGCGGCAGACGATGACGGTGCGGCCGAAGTCCGCCATGCGCGCACCGATGCCCAGCTGGCGCCGGGTGGCCGAGAAGCGGCTGTCTGCCGCCACCAGCAGGGGCGCCTGCAGCCGCTGCGGTGGCTGGGCGGGGCCGTCCGCCCCGGCATCCGCGAGCTGGCGGTACTCCAGCTGCGCGTGCGTCGCCAGCGTGGACACGCGCGTCACCTGGGCGCCGGTGACGATGCGCACTCCGGGCATGCGTGCAGCCACGGCGTAGGCGGTGCGGCGCAGCGCGTGGTTGGGCGCGATGAAGCCCAGCGCCTCGTACCCGCCGTGCCGTGCGTCAAGCTGCAGCGCTCCGCGCTGGCCGAGCGGGCCGTCGTGCACCTGCGCCTCGTGGATGGCGCCTGTCTCATGCGGCGCCAGCAGCCCCCAGGTGCCCAGCTTCTGCAGCGTGGCGCGGCTGGGGTGGGTGAGCGCGATCTCGCGGCCGTCTGGCGCCGGGTCGGCCAGCACCGCCGCCGCCTGCTGCTCGACCACCGTGGCCGTGAGGCCTGCCTGGGCCAGGGCGATGGCCAGCGACAGGCCGGCAGGCCCCGCGCCGACGATGAGGACGTCGCTGTGGGAAGAGGAGGTGGAGGATGTCATGGCAAGGGGGCGTGCGGACCGCCTGACATTGTGAAGGCCCCCCCGGCGCCCTGTTTTGCCCTGGGTCAAGCCGAGGGCAGGGCGCCGGCCAATCGATAGCTGGCAGCGCTCGCCACCTCGGCGTCAGGCCGTCCAAGGCCTGCAAGCCACAGCTCAGGCGCGTGCCGGCTTGCGGGCGGAGGCCTTGGCGGACTTCTTCTTTTTGGCGCCGCCAGCGGGCTTGCCACGCAGGTGCAGCGCCCAGGTGACCAGCAGCCACACGTAAGCGGCCAGCACGCTGTAGGCGGCCACCGCCGCCAGCGACAGAGGCTGCGCCGCGATGGAGCGCGGGTTGGCCATGGTTTCCAGCAACTGGCGCGTGCCCATGCCCAGCACGGCCTCGCGGCTGCCCGAGCGGGCCATGCGAGCCGCCATGAAGACGAAGAACTCCATCAGCAGCGCGCCGATCAGGAAACACGCCGCCAGCGCCAGCAGCTGCGCAAAGGCCCGGCGGTTGCCCTTGGCCAGAAAAACAATCGCCGACACCAGCACCAGGGCTGGCAGCAGAAGGACCACGGCGGGCCAGGCGGACATGAGCAGGGGCATGGGTGTCGGTATTGGTATCAGCCGCGAAACGAGGAGAGGAGACAGAGGGACGCAGGAGGAGGGCGTGGCTGCGGATGATAGACCCATGCACCCGTCCCCCCTCGCTACCCCGGCGCCGGTTTACGGCGGCGGCGCCGTGGCCGCGCCCGCCATTTCGCGCAGACGGCGGCGCAGTGCGCGGTCGCGGCGGTCCTCGGCCTCCCAGTCCGCCTTCACGCCGCGCCACAGCGCCATCGCCATGAGCAGGATCACGGCGGTGAAGGGCAGCGCGAACACGATGGTGGCGGTCTGCACCGCCTTCACGCCCCCGGCCAGCAGCAGGCTCACGGCAATGCCTGAGATGAGCAGGCCCCAGACCACCTTGACGCGCGCGGACGGGTTCTCATTGCCCCGGGTGCTCATCATGCCCAGCACCAGCACGGCCGAGTCGCCCGATGTGACGAAGAACACCACCACCAGCACCGTGGCCACCCCCGACATCAGCGCGCCCCAGGGCAGGGCGTGGAACAGCGAGAACAGAGCGGTGGAGACATCGGCGTTGACCGCATCGGCAATAGGCACGCCCTGCATGATCTGCAGGTGCAGCGCCGTGCCGCCAAACACCGAGAACCACACAAACGCCGCCAGAGTGGGCGCCAGCACCGTGCCCAGGATGAACTCGCGGATGCTGCGCCCGCGCGAGACGCGCGCGATGAACAGGCCCACGAACGGCGACCAGCTCACCCACCAGGCCCAATAGAACACCGTCCAGCCGCTCACCCAGCCGCTGTCGCGGAAGGGGGTCATGCGCAGGCTCATGCGCACGAACTCGCTCAGGTAGCTGCCCAGCGTGTTGGTGAATGTGTCGATGATGACCACCGTGGGCCCCAGCGTGAACACCGCCAGCGCCAGCAGCGCCGCAATGATGAGGTTGAAGGTGGACAGCCATTTGATGCCGCGCGCCACGCCCGACACGGCCGAGGCGAGGAACAGCACCGTGGTCACCCCGATGATGCCGACCTGCCAGGCCTCGCTGACGGGCAGACCCAGCGTGGCGTGCAGGCCGCTGTTGATCTGCAGCGCCCCCATGCCCAGTGACGCCGCCACGCCGAACGCCGTGGCGATCACCGCAAGCACGTTGACCGCCGGGCCGATGCGCTGCAGCGGCGCCCAGGGCAGCGCCATTACCGCCGTGCTGACCAACGCCGAGCCGCCCTTGCGGAACTGAAAGAACGCAATCGCCAGCGCCACGATGCTGTACACCGCCCAGGGGTGCAGCCCCCAGTGGAAGAAGCTGTAGCGCATGGCCGCGTTGGCGGCTTCGGGCGTGTGCGGCGCGATACCCGGCGGCGGCGTGCCGTAGTGCGAGATGGGCTCGGCCACACCCCAGAACACCAGGCCGATACCCATGCCCGCAGCAAACAGCATGGCAAACCAGGCGCCGATGGAGAACTCGGGTTCGTCGTCTTCCTGGCCCAGCTTCAGGTCGCCGTAGCGGCTGAACGCCAGGATGAGCGCCATCACCACCAGGCCCAGCACCACCCACAGGTAGAACCAGCCGAAGTTGCGCGTGATGGCCGCCAGGGCCGTGTCGAACACGGCTCCAAGCGAGTCCGGCGCCGCCACGCCCCAGAGCACGATGGCGAGGATCAGCCCCGCCGAGATAAGAAGTTCCATGGATCACCTTTCTTCTGCTGAATCGACAAGGAGATGCGCGGGCCGTGCGCCGGGCTTTGCCTGGCTTGCGGCGTGCGGGATGCGGCATGCCGCATCGGCGCAGAAGCAGCGTGCCACTGTGCGCACCGGGCGGTCAAGGCACCTGCGGCACCTGCGCGCCTTGCACGAATGAAGCGCATGCATGCATACAGGTGGCGACCGCAGCGGCTGCTGCACATCTCGGAGGGAAAGACGGGCGGGCCTGGCGGATGGCACGCACACCCGCAAGGGTGGCTTGCCGGAACGCCGCATCGCAAGAGCCCGTTGAGGATCCCCAGGGAGATCCGAACAGGCTCCAAGGTTGAAGAGATGGCCCGGCCCGTAGCCGATGCGCGCGTGGGAACCAGCGGCGCGGCAAGGCAGGGCATTTGCGCGCACCGTCCGTGGACAGTGACTGGGGTTTGCGCAAACGAAAAAAGGGCGCCAGTGTAGGCAATGGGTGCGCTACGGCGCCGGCAATACCGCAGTCAAGCCAGGGGTTGTGGGCTGGGTGAGGGCGCCGGGCCTGCGTAGGCGGGCGTTGTTGCCAACGCTGGTGCAGGCACAGCCACGAAGTGCGCCACGGCTGCCAGCACCTCGGCCTGCTGCAGGATCTTGCGGTGGCCCAGCCCATCGGTGGCCATCAGCGTGGCGCCCGCGATGTGGTCGCGGTAGGCCTCGCCGTCGGCAAAACGGTTGATACGGTCGCCCCGGTCGTGCACCACCAGCGTGGGAATGGCGATGCGCGGGCCTACGGCCGGGGGCTCGAACTGGCGCATCAGGATGCCCTCGCGTGCCTCGATGCGCCGCTGCATGGCGGCGCGCGTGCGCTCGGTCAGGCCAAAGACCTGGGCGAACAGGCGCGTGTATTCGTGCGGCGAGGCAGGAGGCGCCAGCAGCACCAGGCGCCCGGTGGCCAGGCCCCGGCTGGCTGCGTGGGCCGCTGCGTTGGCCGCGAGCGAATGGGCCACCACGGCGTGGGGCGCCGCGTCCTGCGCGTGCAGGCGGGCGGTGGTGTACTCGATGGCACGGGCGAATTGCGGCAGGTTGCTCACGCGGCCCCGGCTGCCGCCGTGCGCGGGCAGGTCCACCAGCACTGGCCGCAGGCCGCGCGCGGTCAGGGCGTCGGCCAGCGGCAGCATCTGGCGCGCATGGCCGCCCCAGCCGTGCAGCAGCAGCACCGTGGGGCCATGCGGCTGGGCCTGGGGCAGATAGAGCGTGATTTCGGCGTCTTCGAAAGGCCAGTGTTCGGTGCGCCAGGCGCCTGCGGGTGCGGCGCTGCGCCCCGGCCGTCGCAGCGGAAGGGGAGTGCCAAAGAGGCGGTAGGCCGCGCGCACGGCCAGGGCTGGCCACAGCCGCTCGGCGGCGCCCAGCGCCGCGCGCAGCAGTCGCATGCCGGCATGTGCGCCGTAGAAGTGTGTGGTCGCCTGCAGTGCATTGGAGTGGCTCATGGTGGTGCTCCGGAATTTGGCGGGAACAAGGGACAAGCGGGTCGGTTGCCGGACAGCCCGCCCGGCGTGTCAGAACGTGTTCAGTAGAAGATCCAGTCGCGGTTGCTGCGTGGCAGCCGGGCCAGGGTTTCGCGCAGCGCCTTCAGGGCGCGCGCGGCAGCCACGACGGCCGCCAGTCCGAGGATGATCAACATGGCATTCTCCTTTCTTCGCACGGTTGTGCGAAATTTGGGCAAGACAGGGCATGAGGTTCCATGGCGCGGCCGGCTTTCAGGCAGCCGCTGGCTGGTAGCTCTTGAGGAGGCGCGCCCAGGACGCCTCGGTGCGTTGCGCGGCCTGCGGGTCGCGCAGGAAGCGCACGTCGTGCAGCAGGCCCATGATCATCGAGTAGATCTCACCCACCAACTGGTCGGCCGGCGTGTCGGGCGGCAGGTGGCCCGATTCGATCGCCTGCAGCACCGTTCTTCGCAGCGCGGCGCGCCAGCGCGTGATCTCGCCATGCAGCTGGTCGCGCAATTCGCCATCGCGGTCGTGCAGCTCGAAGGCGCCGGCGGTGTAGATGCAGCCTGTGAAGGCCTCCACATCGCGTGTGCGGGCAATCCAGCGGCGCACGATGTCGTTCAGCCGCGGCAGGCCCTTGGGCTGCTGCATGGCAGGCACGAAAACGTCGGCCAGGAAGCGGTGGCCGAACTCGTCGATGACCGCCTTCTGCAGCGCCTCGCGCGAACCGGCGCGCGAAAACACGCCGCTCTTGGACAGCCCCACGCGGTCGGCCACGGCCTGCAGCGTGATCGACTCCAACCCCTCGGCCGCAGCCAGGTCCAGCGCCGCGCCGACGATGGCGGCGCGGGTGAGTTCGGCTTTCTGGGTTTTGGCGTCCATGGGGCGAAATTTAGCACGAATGTACGAAATGTGCATTCCACCCTGCTGTCAACCGGGTGACGAGGGTGGCTGGCCTGCGCACCGTGCCGCTGGTACGCTGCGTCGCCATGGAGACAACACACAATACCCCGCCCTATATCCCCCAGATCCGCCTGTACCAGAACTGGCTGCGCGACCAGCGCGGACTGCAGTTCGACAGCTACGACACGCTGTGGCGCTGGTCCACCACCGAGCTTGATGCGTTCTGGCAAAGCGTGTGGGACTACTTCCGGATCGAATCGCCCACGCCCCACACCGCCGTGCTGGGCGAAAACACCATGCCCGGCGCCCAGTGGTTTCCTGGCGCTCAGGTGAATTACGCGCGCCAGGCGCTGCGGCACGTGGAAGCGGCCCACGCCGCAGGCCTGCCGGCCATCATCAGCCGCAACGAAAAAGGCCAGCACCGCGAACTGAGCTGGCCCGATCTGCGCCGCCAGGTCGCGTCGCTGGCGTTGCACCTCAAGGCCCAGGGCATCCAGCCCGGCGACCGCGTGGCGGCCTACCTGCCCAACGTGCCCGAGGCGATGATCGCCTTCCTGGCCACGGTGAGCATCGGCGGCGTGTGGAGTATCTGCGCGCCCGACATGGGCACGCATGCGGTGCTGGACCGTTTTCGCCAGATCGAGCCCAGGGTGCTGATCGGCGTGGATGGCGTGAGCTACGGCGGGCGCGACCACGACCGCATTGGGGTCCTGGCCGAACTGCGGGCAGCGCTGCCCAGTGTGCAGCACGCGCTGCTGGTGGGCAATCTGAATGCTTCTGTTTCGATAGCTGGCTGGGCAGACTGGACGGCCGCAACGGCCCAAAATGATGCTGAAACTGCGGCCTTCGAGCCGATGTGGCTGCCGTTTGACCACCCGCTGTGGATCGTCTATTCCAGCGGCACCACCGGCCTGCCCAAGCCCATCGTGCACGGCCATGGCGGCACGGTGCTGGTGGCGCTGCAGCTCAAGGTGCTGCACAACGACATCGGCTGCAGCTATGAGGCCAACAGCTTCGGCGAGCGCTACCACTGGTACAGCTCCACCGGCTGGGTGATGTGGAATGCGCAGCTGTCGGGCCTGCTGTCGGGCACCACCTGCGTGATCTACGACGGCAATCCGGGCGGCAGCAAGGAGCACCCGGACTGGGGCGTGCTGTGGCGGTTCGCGGCCGAGACGGGCGTGACCTTCTTCGGCGCCGGTGCGGCGTTCTTTGCCAACTGCATGAAGGCCGGCATCACGCTCGCGGACTACGGCGACCTGAGCCGCATCCGCGCGCTGGGTACCACCGGATCGCCGCTGTCGCCCGAGGTGCAGGAGTGGGGCACGGCGCAGTTCGAGGCCTTGGGCACACACGACATCTGGTGGAACAATATTTCCGGGGGCACCGACTTTTGCGGCGCTTTCATCGGCGGCAACCGCGAGATGCCGCAGGTGCCCGGCGAGATGCAGTGCCGCATGCTGGGTGCGGCGGTGGAGTCGTGGGATGCCGAAGGTCGTCCCGTGATGGACGCGGTGGGCGAGCTTGTCTGCGCGCAGCCCATTCCGTCGATGCCGCTCTACCTGTGGGGCGACAAAGACGGGTCGAGGTATCTGTCGAGCTACTTCGACATGTACCCCGCAGGCCACGGCCGCCAGCCCGGCGGTGGCGACGGCCCCGCGAACATGGGTGCGGTCTGGCGCCACGGCGACTGGCTCAAGATCGGCGCCAATGGCGGCTGCATCATCTACGGCCGCTCCGATGCCACCATCAACCGCCACGGCCTGCGCATGGGCACGAGCGAGATCTACAGCGCGGTCGAATCGCTGCCCGAAGTGCTCGACAGCCTGGTGGTGGACCTGGAGTACCTCGGCCGCGAGAGCTACATGCCGCTGTTTGTGGTGCTGCGCCCTGGCTACGCGCTCGACGACGCATTGCGCGCGCGCATCAACGGCGCCGTGCGCACGGCCCTGAGCCCGCGTTTTGTGCCCGACGACATCTTTGCCGTGGCCGAGGTGCCGCGCACGCTGAGCGGCAAGAAGCAGGAGCTGCCCATCAAGAAGCTGCTGCTGGGCCAGCCGATCGAGAAGGTGGTCAACAAGGACGCGATGGCCAACCCCGGGTGTTTGGACTGGTATGTGGCGTTTGCGGCGCAGCGCGTGAGAATGCTGCAAAAATGATAGCTGTTGGCGTTTGTAAAACAAGCGCTACAGCCTGTTTTTGTGCAAGAGTTGGCGCGGCGCCATGCCAGTGCCGCCGCGCAAGGGCCGCCCCGCCGCGCTGGCGGCGTCCCCCTTCAGGGGGAAGGCGCGCAGCGCCTCAGGGGGTCAGTCAAGTCTTGCGCCGGATGCCTTGATCAGCCGCTCCCACACCGGCCGCTCCTTGGCAATCGCGGCGGAGAACAGCGCGGGCGAGCTGTTCTGCACATCAAAGCCCATGGCCGCGATGCGCTGGGCCACATCGGGCAGCTGCGTGGCCTTGCGCACCTCGTCGGCGATGCGCTCCAGGATGGCGGGGGGCGTGCCGGCCGGTGCGCCAAACGCCAGCCAGCCCGCCACGCGGTAAGCCTCGTCGTTCAGGCCCTGCTCGGCCAGCGTGGGCACGTTGGGCAGGGTGCCCATGCGGCGTTCGCCGCTCACGCCGATGGCCTTGAGCTTTCCGGCCTCCAGGTGGGGCTTGACCTGCAGCGCGCTGGCGAACGCGATCTGGATCTGCCCGCCCAGCAGGTCCTGCACCATGGGCGCCTCGCCGCGGTAGGCCACGTGGCTCATGTCGGCGTTCTGCGACTGGCTCATGTACGCGCCGGCCAGATGCGGGTAGGCGCCCGTGCCGTACGAGCCGTAGGCCACCTTGCCCTTGTTCGCCACCACGTATTTCAGCAGCTCGGGGCCCGTGGCCACGGGCACGCTGGGGTGGGCCACCAGCACCAGCGGCGCGATCGCGATCTGGTAGATGGGCGCGATGTCCCGCTCGGGGCTGTAAGGCAGCTTGGTGTACAGGAACTGGTTGGTGAGCATCGAATTGCTCAGGCCCAGCAGCAGCGTGTAGCCGTCGGGCGCGGCCTTGGCCACCGCGTCGGTGCCGATGATGCCGGCCGCGCCGGGCTTGTTGTCGATGACCATGGGCTGGCCCAGGCCCACGGCCATCTTCTCGGCCAGCACGCGCGCCAGCACGTCGGTGGCGCCGCCCGCGGCAAAGGGCACGACCACCTTGATGGGCTTGCTCGGGTACGGCGCGGCCTGCGCGAACGCGGCCGTGCCGCTGCCGGCGGACAGGGCCAGCGCCGCGGCGCCCAGCCAGGCGCGGCGGTTCATCGCGTGGATGTTCTTCGTTGTCGTCGTCGTCTTCGGGGCCGGTGTGGTCATGCGGTGTCTCCTGGAATGGTTATGGACGGAAAAGCAGCAAAGCAGAACGCAGCGAAAACAGGCAGATCAAGAAAGAAAGATAGATAGAAAGAACGGGTGGGCGAAGCCCGGCGGGTCGGCCGGATCAGGCCTTGGCCTGCACCACCTGCACCGTGGTGCGCACAGGCAGGGGCGCGAGCACAGCGTCCAGACGTGCCTTGAGGGCCTCTGCCGCGCCGGGGCTGCCTTCGCTGGCGACCACCACGCGCACGGCGTTGTCCCCGTCGGGCCACACATCGCGCGCTCCTTCGGCGCCCAGCTCCGCGCAGGCCGCATCCACCAGGGCCGCCACCGTGTGGCAGGCCGCGCGCAGGCGCAGCTCGGGCTTGAAGATCTTGCCGACGTTGGTCACCGGCATGGTGTCCAGCACCTGCACCCAGCGCGGGCGGGCCACGGCCTCGTCCACGCGCCCGGCGGTGAAGGCGAGCAGCTCGGCCTCGGTCGCCTCGGCGCCCGGCACCAGCGTGGCGTAGGCCACGGGCAGTTCGCCCGCATAGGCGTCGGGCGCGCCCACGGCGGCGCACAGCTGCACGGCGGGGTGCGCGCCCAGGGCGTCCTCGATCACCTTGGGGTCGATGTTGTGGCCGCTGCGGATGATGAGGTCCTTGGAGCGGCCGCTCAGGTGCAGCCGCCCTTCGCCATCCACAAAGCCCAGGTCGCCCGTGGCCAGCCAGCCGTCGTGCGTGAAGGCGCGGGCCGTGTCGGCCGCATCGAGAAAGCCCGAGAACAGGTTGGGCGACTTGAACAGCACCATGCCGGGCTCGCCGGGCGGCATGTCCTGGTCCGACGCATTGCCGTGCGCATCGAGCGCCACGATGCGCAGCTGCGTGTACGGAAGCCGCCAACCCACGCAGCCTGCGGGGGCATCCACGCCCGGCGGCGTGATGGTGGAGATGCCCGCCATCTCCGTCATGCCCAGGCTTTCGTGCACATGCAGGCCGAACAGCCGCTCGAAGCGCGCCGCCAGTTCGGGCGCCAGGATGGCCGCGCCCGTGCGGCAGTAGCGCAGCGAGCGGATGTCGGCGCCATCCAGCGGCACGTTGGCCAGCGCCGCCAGCACCGTGGGCACGGCCGAGAGGTAGGTGCAGCGGTAGCGCTCGGCCAGGCGCCAGTAGTTGGCGATGACCTCGCGATTGCGGAACAGGCCGGTGGTGGGGATGATGGTCTCCACCCCCGCCGACAGCGCGGCCAGGGAGCCCGGCAGGACGCCCGCCACATGGAACAGCGGGTAGCCGTTGATGCCCACGTCGCCCGGCGTGATGCCCTGCATCTGCACGCTGCCCCAGGCGGTGAACACCTGCGCGCCGTGGCTGTGGCGCGCCAGCTTGGGTGCACCCGTGGTGCCTCCGGTGTGAAAGTACGCGGCGATGTCGGTGGCCGCAATGCGCCGCCCGCTCACCAGGTGGTCTGCAGGATGCGCGGTGCGGGCCGCGATGTCCACCACGCCCTGGGGCAGCGCAGGGGCTGCGTTCTGTACCTCATCATGCGGCGCCACGCGCAGCACGGTGGTCAGCGTCGGCACCTGGCCGCGCAGGCGCAGGGCCTTGGCCCACAGGCCCGCATCGCCTTCGGTGGCCTCGTCGCCCCACGCGATCAGCACCTTGGCACGCGCCAGGGTCATCATGGCGGCGATCTTCTCGTCGGTGAGCATGGGGTTGAGCGGCTGCACAATGCCCGCCGCCTCGCCACCCCACAGGGCCAGGTGGTATTCCAGGCAGCCGGGCAGCAGCACGGCCACCGCGTCGCCCGGCCCCACGCCCAGCGAGTGCAGCAGATTGGCGGTCTGGTGGATGCCCGCCAGAAGGTCGTTGAACGACCAGCGCAATGGCGCGTCGAGCGGGTTGGCGGTGGGCAGAAAGGTCAGCGCGGTCTTGTCGCCGAACGCGTGGGCCGCATTGCGGAAAATTTCGTAGGTGCTTTGCACCGGCAGCGCTTCGGCCAGGGGCCGGGCTTCCAGGCGCTCGACGTCGGCCAGGCTGCGGATGCTCGCCACCCGGGCGAAAGGCGGGTTCAGGGACGGTGCGGATACGAGGGACGGGGCAGCGGAGGTGGAGGTCATGGGGTCGGCGGTGGACGGATCAGGCATTGTTGGGCCGGCGGGCCGTCCTGACAATCTCGGGGCGTCCCCCGGGGGACCTTCGGGGCATTCCCAGGGGGACCCATGCCGCGCCATGCACCTGCGGCAGGGTCTGCCCTCTGCCGGGCGGGCGTTGTGCCTACAGAAAACGCCGCGCACAGCCGCTCATAATGCGGCGTCCTGAGAACGCTGCAAGCACCGCGTTCTTGCCCGCCATGGCGCGACCGGAGACCTCGACATGAACACACCTCAACATCCCAAGCGTTTCTCGATGATCCGCGAATTCCACCTGGCCGACTGGTTCACCCTGGGCAACGCTGTCTGTGGCGTGGGCGCGCTGTTCTCGTCCATGACGTACCTGGAGACCGGCGACGTCGTCCACGTGTACTTCGCCGCCGCGCTGGTGCTGGCCGCGCTCATCTTCGACGTGCTGGACGGCCGCATCGCACGCTGGCGCCAGAAGAGCTCGGCCATGGGCCGCGAGCTCGATTCTCTGGCCGACGTGATCTCGTTCGGCGTGGCGCCCGCCATCATCGCGTATGCCTGCGGCATGCAGGGTTTGTTCGACCGCATCGTGCTGGCGTACTTCGTGGCCTGCGGCGTGTCGCGCCTGGCGCGCTACAACGTCACGGCCGAGACGCTGTCCGAAGGCACGGGCAAGGTGAAGTACTTTGAAGGCACACCGATCCCCACCTCCATCGTGCTGGTCGCCCTGATGGCCCTGGCCGCATGGCTGGGCGCGGTGCGCGAGAACCTGTGGTTCGGCAAGATGCTGATCGGCGGCTTCACGCTGCACCCGCTGGTGCTGATCTTCGCGGTGTCGGGCTCGCTGATGATCAGCCGCATCCGCATCCCCAAACTCTGACGTGAGGCCTGCTCGCCAAAGACACGTGCAACGGGCCGGCCCGGCCCCCAAGGCCCATGCGCCCAGCGTTCGGTGGGCCATCGCGCTGGCGTGCGTGGCGGTGGTGGCCGCCAGCACCGGGAGCCTGAAAATTACTTCGGGCCGAGGCCGCACATTGGCCGTGCTGAGTGGTGGCCCACTGTTGCTCATGCTGGGCGCCCTGGCTTGTGGTGTTCTCGCTTTGGCATCGAGGGCAGTGCAAAACATGCTTCAGGATGCCAACGCGAGGGAGTACGAGTCCTTCCGGTGGCTTGTTTTGTGGCTGGGTGTTGCTTTCGCGGTATCTTCACTAGCAGCCCACCTGTACCTGGGTCTTCGGGGCTAGACCAGCATCAGGTGGTATTGGGCTTGCGGTTGACCAGCACGATGCCCGCGGCCACCAGCACCAGTGCCACCACCAGCCCCGGCGTCACGGGTTCACCCAGCCACAGCGCGCCGAACAGCAGCGCGAACACGGGTGTCAGGAACACGAACACCGAGATCTTGGTCGCCGGGTAGTGCGCCAGCATCCACATCCAGGCCAGGTAGCTGGCAAACGCCCCCACCAGCGCCTGCGCCAGCAGCGACCCCCAGGCAAAGGCGCTGAACTGCCAGACCCAGGGCTCCCCCAGCACCAGCGAGATCACCGGCAGCACCGCCGTGCTCACACCCACCTGGTAGAGCAGCTGTTTGGCAGGTGGCACGGCGGCCAGGGGCGTGGTGCGGATGACCACCGTGGTCAGGGCCCACATCAGGCCCGCGGCCAAACCCAGCAGGTCGCCCAGCCAGGCGCGGGGCAAGGCCGCGTTGGCGGGGCCCATCAGCCCATCGCCCAATGCCAGCCCGACGCCGATGAACGCCGCCGCCAGGCCCAGCCATTGCCAGCCCTGCAGGCGCTCGCCAGGAATGAAGCGCGGCAGCAGCAGCGCCACCCAGAAGGGCGATGCGTACAGGAACACCGTCAGCCGCGAGGCGCTGGTGTACTGCAGGCCCAGGTAGATGCACGCAAACTCCCCCGCGAACAGCGCGCCGGCCAGCAGCCCCGCGCGCGCCGCCCCGGCGGGCTCGGCCGCCGCGGACAGGCGCACGCCGCGCCACAAGCACCAGGCCACCACCGCCAGGGTGGCCAGCGCAAAGCGCACAAAGGCCTGGAACACGGGCGCCACCTCGGCCACGGTGGCTTTGACCAGCACCTGCTGAAAGCCCCAGAACATGCAGCAGGCCAGCAGGATGGCAATGGCCAGAGAGTCGATGTGTGTTTTGCGGGTGGAGGGCATCGGGCGATTATGGAAGGGGCTGCGCAAGGGCCGTGACGCGCCCGTGCCAGCGTGCATCCTCGTGCCGCAGGTCATCATGACCGCAGTGCTCGTCCTACACGCGCTGCGGCATTGGCGCACGCCCCGAGGAGGACGGGTGTGGATATGGTGAAGGTCCACGGTGGTGCCCTGCCACCGCCCAATGTTTGCGTCGCCCATGCCACCCTGTCGTACCGCCCTTCGAACCCTGCAACAAGGCCTGCTGCTCGGCGGGGCCGTGCTGGCGCTGGCGTGGGGGCCGGCGCAAGGGCAGCCGTCCGCGCCGCCTGCACCCCCCGGCCCGGCACCGCGCACGTTTGCGCTGCAGCAGCCGACTCAGGCACCGCCGAGCCTCGCGCATTTCGGCCGCGAAACCGCCTCGGCCGACGCACGGCGCATCGCCCGCTGGGCGTTCCATTCGGGCGACCATCGCCAGCTTGCCGTGGTCGTGGTCGACAAGAAAGACGCGAAGGTCTATGTCTTCAGCCCTGACGGCCAGCTGCAGGGTGCGACGCCCGCGCTCATGGGGTCAGCCATCGGCGACCACACGGTGCCCGGCATCGGCGACAAGCCCATCGCCCAGGTGCTGCCGGCCGAGCGCACCACGCCGGCAGGCCGTTTCGTGGCCGAGCCCGGCACCAACGTCAGCGGTGAAGACGTGGTGTGGGTGGACTACGACGCGGCGGTGTCCATGCACCGCGTGCGTGCCAACGTGAAGTCCGAGCGGCGGCTCGAACGGCTGGCGTCGAGCACGCCCAAGGACAACCGCATTTCCTACGGCTGCATCAATCTGCCGGTGGCTTTCTACGAGAAGGTGCTGAGCCCTGCGGTGCGCAGCACCGGCGCAGTGGTGTACGTGCTGCCCGAGACGCGACCGGCTGCCGACCTTTTTGGCGCGTACGAGGTGCCGGGCAGCGCAGCGCCCGCGCGCCGGTGAACGGGGGCGATGGACAGCGGGTGCTGCGTGCAGGCCCCTGTCCGACACAGGCTGCGGACCGGGGATGACGCTGCGCGCACCAGGACCTCTTAGCCTGAACGCAGCTGGCGACAGTGCTGGCCATTTCCATCATCCACAGATCCAAGGAGTCCCCTCATGTCCACATCCAAGAATTCGCTCAAGGCATTGCTCGCAGGTTTGGCCACCGTTGCCGTGGTGGGTACCGCCATCGCCCAAAGCAACCCGCCGGCCCCCGCCAGCCCCAACCCCGCCACGGGCGCCGGCCAGCAGAGCTCGCAGAACACGCCCATGGGCAGCACGGGCACCCAGGGCGCTACCGGTGGCACTGGCGCTGCAGGCGCGGGCATGAGCGGCTCTTCGGGCGCGACCATGGGTTCGGGCAACGCCGCCAGTTCGTCGGGCTCCGGCATGGCCCCGGCGCCTGCCCGCCCAGCACGCGCTGACCGCAACTGAGCACGCTCTGTCCGCCACTGCACAAAGCCGGGCTTGCCCGGCTTTTTTCGTCCTCGTGGCGCAGGCGGTGGCCGCCGGCCGGTGGCCTGCAGGATGATCGTCTTGAGCGGGCCAGTGCGTGCCGCCAACCCCTTGCGGCAGGGCTGGCATGGCCCCACGGTACACTTTGCGCCTTCCCCAACAGGTTCCCGCGCCCCTTTCCACGACGTCCATTCATGGCCCTTACGACGGCGGCCCAGTCCCGCACCAGCTTTGATCTCAAAAGCGCCTCGCTGCCCGTGGTGGCCGTGGTGCTCAAGACCACCGACGCCGCGCAGTTCGCGGCCGACCTGGCCGACCGCGTGGCCGACGCACCGGGCTTCTTCGACCATGACCCGGTGCTGATCGATCTGGCTGCCGTCAAGGACGCCGAGGACCCCATCGATTTCGCCGCGCTTGTCGCCACCTTGCGCAGCCACAGCACGCTGCCCGTGGCCGTGCGCGGCGGCAGCGCCGCCCAGATGGAGTCTGCACGCGCCGCCGGCCTGGCCGCCGCGCCCGATGCCGCCCCGGTGCGCGCCGAGCCCGCTGCGGTGGCCGGCCCCGAAGTGCGCGAGGTGATCCGCGAGGTCGAGGTGGTGCGCGAGGTGCAGGTCGAAGTGCCTGTGGCGGGCCCCGGTACCGTGGTCATCGACAAGCCCCTGCGCTCGGGCCAGCAGGTGTATGCCCGCGGCGCAGACCTGGTGGTGATGGCCGTGGTGAGCTTTGGCGCCGAGGTCATTGCCGACGGCAACATCCACGTCTACGCACCGCTGCGTGGCCGCGCCATCGCCGGAGCGCGGGGCAACACCGAAGCCCGCATCTTTTCCACCTGCATGGAGCCGCAGCTGGTGTCCATCGCAGGCATCTACCGCACCACAGAGACCGCGCTGCCCGACGAGGTCGCCGGCCGTCCCGCCCAGGTGCGCCTGGAAGGCGAAAAGCTCCTCATCGAGCCGCTGCGAAACCCTGTACGTATCAACCCCAGAGAGACTCAATAAACCCATGGCCAAAATCGTCGTCGTGACTTCCGGCAAGGGTGGTGTGGGCAAGACCACCACCAGTGCCAGCTTTGCATCCGGCCTCGCCCTGCGCGGCCACAAGACCGCCGTGATCGACTTTGACGTCGGCCTGCGCAACCTGGACCTGATCATGGGCTGCGAGCGCCGCGTGGTGTATGACCTCATCAACGTGATCCAGGGCGAGGCCAACCTGAACCAGGCGCTCATCAAGGACAAGCAGTGCGACAACCTGTTCGTGCTGGCCGCCAGCCAGACGCGCGACAAGGATGCGCTGACCCAAGATGGTGTCGAGAAGGTGCTCAAGGACCTGGCCGCGATGGACTTCGAGTACATCATCTGCGATTCGCCCGCCGGCATCGAGAGCGGCGCGCTCATGGCCATGCACTTCGCCGACGAGGCGCTGCTGGTGACCAACCCCGAGGTGTCCTCGGTGCGCGACTCCGACCGCATCCTGGGCATGCTGGGCAGCAAGACCCAACGTGCCATCGACGGCGGCGAACCCATCAAGGAGCACCTGCTCATCACCCGGTACAACCCGAGCCGCGTCGAAGACGGCCAGATGCTGAGCCTGGAAGACATCCAGGACATCCTGCGCATCAAGCTCATCGGCGTGATCCCGGAGTCCGAAGTGGTGCTGCAGTCGTCCAACCAGGGCACGCCGGCCATCCACGCGCAGGGCACCGATGTGTCCGAGGCCTACAAGGACGTGATTGACCGCTTCCTGGGCGCCACCGACAAGCCGCTGCGCTTCATCGAGGCTGAAAAGCCCGGCTTCTTCAAACGCCTGTTCGGGAGCAAATAAGCCATGGCTTCTTTCCTGTCCTTTCTGCTCGGCGAAAAGAAGAAGACGGCCAGCGTCGCCAAGGAGCGCCTGCAGATCATCCTCGCGCATGAGCGCAACGGCCGCAATGCCTCCGAGCCGGACTACCTGCCCGCGCTGCAGCGCGAGCTGGTGGCCGTGATCTCCAAGTACGTGAAGATCAACCCCGAAGACCTCAAGGTGCACCTGGAACGCCAGGACAACCTGGAAGTGCTGGAAGTCAAGATCGAGCTGCCGGATACGGTGAGGTAAACACCCCCTGGGTCCCTTCGCGCCTTCCCCCAGCGCACTCAAGGAAAACGCCATATCCACGGCTGGGAGGCCCTTGCGCGGGGCGCTGGCTTTGGTCGCGCCGGTTGCATGGATTGCGCGCGAGGCCATCAATTTCGGAAAGGTCTCGACGCATGCTGTCCCATGTGTTCATCGGCGTGAACGATTTCGAGCGCGCCATGGCGTTCTACAGCCCGGTGCTGGAGCGCCTGGGCCTGGCGCTGCGTTTTGCCGAGCCTGAACGGCCCTGGGCCGGCTGGCAGACGCCGGGAGTGGCGCGCCCGTTGTTCCTCATTGGCCGGCCTTTCGACGAACAGCCTGCCCAACCCGGCAACGGTGCCATGAACGCGCTGCTGGCCGCCGACCGGGCCGCAGTGGACGCAGTCCACGCGCTGGCGCTGCGCCATGGCGGCACCTGCGACGGGCCGCCGGGCCTGCGTCCTCAATACCACGCGAACTATTACGGGGCGTATTTCCGTGACCCGGACGGCAACAAGCTGTGCGTGTGTTGCCACGGGGCGGGCTGAACGCGTCGCCTTCGCCCGCAGGGCCATGGCCGGGATATTGCTTAACATCAGGGTAATCCCTGATATGAGGCATTCCCTTGGACGAATCCTGGAAACTCAGCTGGCAGCGCGCCCGCAACCATGAAGGTGTCACGCGCGGTGCGCGCGCGTTCTGTGCCTTGGCGGCGGTGCTGGCCTGGGGCTGGTGGGCCGATTGGCAGGCCGAGCTGATGCCGGTGCTGCTGGGCGTGATCGCCAGCGCCCTCACCGAAACCGATGACAGCTGGCGGGGGCGGTTGCGCGCACAGCTGCTGGCGCTGGGCTGTTTCGGCCTGATGGCGCTGGCCGTGTGGGCCACGGTGTCGTGGCCGTGGGCGCTGCTGGGCGCAATGGTGCTGTCGGCCTGGGCGCTCACGCTGCTGGGGGCGCTCAGCGAACGCTACCGCGCCATCGCTTTCGGTTCGCTCATCCTGTTCATCTATGCGGCGCTGGCAGCCCATGCGAGCCGCGCGGCGGCAGAGCACGCCACGCCTCTGATGCTGGCCGGGGCCGCGTGGTACGGTGCGGTGTCGGTGGGCTGGAGCCTGGCCATGCCCCGCGCGCCGGTGCGTTTCAGGATGGCCAAGCTCTACGCGGTGCTGGGCGAGTACCTGCGCCTGAAGGCGCTGCTGCTCGAGCCCGTGCGCGACGTCGACCTGGAGCGCAGCCGCATGGCGCTGGCCCTGCACAACGGCCGGGTGGTCGATGCGCTCAACGCTGCCAAGGAGAGCCTCATGAGCCGCATGGGACGCGGCACGCCGCCCCCGTGGCTGCAGACCGCCATGCACCAGTATCTGGCCGCTCAGGACGTGCACGAACGCGTGAGTTCTTCGCATGAGCACTACGACCTACTGGCCCAGGCGTTCTTTCACAGCGACGTGCTGTACCGCTGCCAGCGCGTGCTCACGCTGCTGGGCGAGCAGGCGCTCAAGCTGTCGGTGGCGATACAGGAGCAATCGCGGCCGCAGCACTGGGGCGCGACCGGCCGCGCCATCGAAGACATGCAGGCAGCCATTGCCCACCAGGACGGCGCGGGTGCTGCAGGCACTTGCGATGGAGCTGGCGACTCTCGCGATACCGCGCCGCCCGCCATGCTTCGCCCTTTGCGTTCATTGCATGCACTCGGACACAACCTCACGGCGATGGCCGGGGTGTTCGCGGGTGCGCTTGAACTGCCGACTGCTTCCCAGGACGACGGCGCCGTGGACCACACTCTGTTGGACCGCGAGCCCCGCAGTCTGGGTGATGCCTGGTCGCGGCTGCGTGCGCAGCTCAGTGCCCGTTCTGCGTGGCTGCGGCACAGCGTGCGCCTGAGCTTGTCTCTGGCCGTCGGATTTGCGGTGATGCAGGCCACGGCCGACCCGCACGGCTACTGGATCCTGCTGACCATCGTGTTCGTGAGCCAGCCGCAGTACGCGGCCACCCAGACCCGGCTGCTGCAGCGCGCCAAGGGCACCGCCATGGGTCTGGCGCTGGGCTGGGCCGCAATACAGCTCTTTCCCGGCGCGCTGGTCCAGGCGGCCTTGCTGGTGTTTGCGGGCGCCGTGTTCTTCGGCGCCCGCCACACCCGTTACACGCTGGCCACCGCAGCGGTCACCATGCTGCTGTTGCTGAGCTTCCAGCAGATGGGCAACGCGCAGGGCGTGATTGCCGCCCGCCTGCTCGATACGGCCGTGGGCTGCCTGATCGCGGCCGCTGCCTCATGGCTGGTGTGGCCCCACTGGCAGTCGCGCCAGTGGCCGCAATTGGCGGCACAGGTGCTGCAGACCCAGGCGCTGTACCTGCGCGCCATCCTGGCGCAGTACGCCAGCGGCAAGCGCGACCACCTTGCCTACCGCCTGGCCCGGCGCAATGCCCACAACGCGGACGCAGCGCTGTCCAACTCGTACAGCGCCATGCTCAAGGAGCCGCGCGGGGTGCGCGGCAATGTGCAGGTGATGGCCAGCTTCCTGCGCCTGTCGCACACGCAGCTCAACTACCTGTCGGCACTGGGGGCCCAGCGGGGCGCGCAAGGCGTGCAGCCGGTGGATGACGCCGCGCAGGCCATGGCGGGTTCGCTGCTGGCGTCACTTCAGGAGCTGGCGCAGGAGCTTGAGCGTGCGCAGCAGCAACAACAACAGCGGGGCATGCGGCGGCGCCGCGCGGCCGTGGCCGTGGCCGCCCCGGCGGTCCAGCAGGTGCTGCGCGAGTTCGGCGGTGCGCCGCAGCCGCAGCTTGCACATGCATCGTCCCATAGCCTGATGGCGGCGCAACTGCTGCTGGTGGGCAAGGTGTTCCCGCAGTTGCAGGCGCAGGCGCGCAAGCTGGTCGAGCCTGAAGCGCAGCCGCTGGGGCAGGGCTGATTGCTCACGCGCGCAGGGCGCTGGCGGCCCGCCGGCCAGAGCACCCCTCAGCGGAGGTGCTTGGCGAACTTGGCCGCGAACGCCTGCGCAATGCTCAGTCCGCGCTGCCCGGGCACCAGCGTGGCGACCTGGCCGGCGGCGAGCGTGCCGGGCCGGTCCACCGCCAGGTAGTACCCGCAGCAGCCGGCGATCGCCATGGCGCGCCCGGCCTGGGCGAAACCCATCACGGCATTGAACTTGTGGCAGGGCTCGCGGGGTGACGTCACGCGCAGCACGCAGTCGGGGAAATGCAGTTCGTCTCCCACGAATATCTCGTGCTCCAGCGGGCCGTCCACAGTGAGGTTCTCGCCCACGAAACCCGGCGGCAGCGCTTCATCGAACAGGCTCACGCCGTGTTCGCGGCGCCTGGCTTGCCAAAAGGCGTAGTGCGCGGCGGGGTAGGCGTAGACGGCTTTCTGCAGGCCACCGTGGATGCTCAGGTCCACCTGCTCGTCGCCCTGAAGGCCCAGGCGCCCCACGGGCACGACTTGGTTCACGTGCACCTTGCCGATGCCGGTGAGCAGCGAGCGTTCGCCCACGCGCAAGCGCCGCGCGGAGCCGATGTTGATGCTGCGGATGTGCATATGAGGGAAAACGGGGCGGGATGGGCCGCGGCAGAGGGTGCGCCGCAGCGTGCGGCGCTACAGCGGGTGCTCCGTGTAGAACCGCCCGCCGTGGTAGAGCAGCGGCGGCACGCCGGCGCGGTGGCTGCAGCGCTCGACCTCGCCCACGAAGATCACGTGGTCGCCTTCTTCGTAGCGGCTGCGGTTGAAGCACTCGAAGGTCGCTGCGGCGCCCGCGAGCACCGGTGCGTGGCTGATGCCAGGGCTGTGCTCCACGCCGCTCCAGCGGTCCACGCCGCGTGCGGCAAAGCGCTCGGCCAGTGCCTTCTGGTCGGCGGCCAGGACGTTGATGGCGTAGTGCGACCCATTGGCGAAGGCGGGCAGGGAAGCCGCGGCGCGCGACAGGCTCCA
The DNA here is from genome assembly GCF_019219095.1 of Acidovorax sp. sic0104. Lineage (GTDB taxonomy): Bacteria > Pseudomonadota > Gammaproteobacteria > Burkholderiales > Burkholderiaceae_C > Acidovorax. Next base: position 26,435 of record NZ_JAHUWH010000009.1, on the reverse strand, counting down.
GAGCACCAGCGGCGGGTCCAGCGAGACGGAGTTGAACGAACTCGCGGTCAGCCCCACCAGCGCCCCGTCGTCATTGCGCGCAGTGACGATGGTGACGCCCGTGGCGAACATGCCCAGCGCATCGCGGAATTCGCGGGTGGAAAAGCTGGGCGGGCGGGCGAGGGCGGGGCGGGGCAAGGGCAGGTTCACAACAGCAGGAGCGCGGGCTGCGCGCAAGGGTGCGAGGGCGGGAGCAGGCATTATGAAACGCTCCCCGTAACCGTGTCGTCGCGAGGGCCTCGCTGGCGCAGGCAGGGGGCAGCGGGGCCTGCCGGGGCCGAGTGCCGATAATCGGGGGAACTCCGCCATCGGCGCGGCATCTTCCTGGCGCCCTTGGCTGCTGCCTTCTTCCTGTCTGGACCCCGACCGCATGGCTGTTCTCCCCACCTTTACCACCCTGGGCTCAGGGCCTACCGTGCTGATGCTGCACGACGCCGATGGCGACCATCTGACCTTCGCTCCGCAGGTGGAGAGGCTGGCTACCGCCGGCTACCGCGCCGTGGCCTGGGACATGCCCGGGTATGGACGCAGCGCGCCGATCGAGCCCTATACCTTCAAGGGCCTGGCGGAAAGCTGCCTGTCGCTCATCGAGGTACTGCAATGCGGGCCGGTGTCGCTCGTAGGGCACGGCATGGGCGCCATGGTGGCCCTGGAGGCTGCGGTGCGCAAGCCGGCGATGGTGCGGCGCCTGGTGCTGTGCGCCGGCGGGCCCGCCCTGGACGCTCAGTCGCAGGAGGACTGGGTGGCGCCGCGCCTGCGTGCACTCAAATCCCTGGAGTCGGGCGCCGGCATGGAGCAGCTGGCGCAAACCCTGGTGCCTCAGTTCATCGGCACAGGTGCCGTGCCAGAGGGTGTGCGCCTGGCCACCCACGCGCTTTCGCAGGTCTACCCGGGGGCCTATCGGCGTGCGCTGGAGGCGCTGGCCACGTTCGACCGGGGCGCTGCCGCGCTGAAGCAACTGCATCTGCCCACCTTGCTGGTGGGCGGTGGCAATGACCGCTGCATCCCGCCCGAGGCATTGCAGGCGCTGGCCCATGTGCTGCCCGACGCCATGCACCTGAGCCTGCCGCATGTGGGCCATTGGCCGCAGCTCGAAGATCCGGAGGGTTTCGACGGCGCGCTGCTGGATTTCCTGGTGCGCCCGCGCGTGCTGCATTGACCCGCGCCCACTGACCTCCCCGCCCCTGCCGCGTGCAAGGGGTTGCGCGGGCATGATCGCTGCCTCCCTATCTATGTGGTTCCTTCTCAAGAAAATCCTGTCTGCCGTGCTGATGCCGCCCGTGCTCAGCATCCTGCTGGCGTTCGTGGGTCTGTGGATTGCACGCCGCCACCGCCGCGCCGGCCTGTTGATCGCGGTGCTGTCGCTGCTGTCCGTGCTGGTGCTGTCCTGGCCGCCGGTGTCGGCAGCCCTGGTGCGCAGCCTGGAGCGGCATCCGCCTGTCGCGCTGGAGGATCTGGCGCGCGCCCAGGCCATCGTGGTGTTGGGCGGCGGTGCCGATGCCACCGCGCCGGACAGCGGCAGCGATGTGCTCGGCCGCGGAGCGCGCGAGCGCCTGCGCTACGCCGTGGCGCTTCAGCAGCAGACCGGGCTGCCCTTGCTCGCAACGGGCGGGTCGTTCGGCGGGACGCGGGCCGAGGCGCTGGTCATGAAGGACGTGGCGGAGCATGAGTTGCGCGGCCGGGTGCGCTGGACCGAGGTGCATTCGCTCGACACGCAAGGCAATGCGGCCAATTCCGCGCCCGTGCTCAAGGCGGCGGGCATCGAGCGTGTGGCGCTGGTGACCCACGGCTGGCACATGGAGCGCGCGGCCGACCTGTTCCGGCGCCAGGGGCTGGAGGTGATTCCTGCGCCGATGGGCTTCAGCTACCTGTCGCCGCATCGGCTTCAGCGCGTGCTGCCGCGCGCATCGGCCCTGGCGGACAGCAGCCTGGCTCTGCACGAATGGCTGGGCATCCTGGCCCAGCGGGGCGGTGCGTGGGTGCGCCGGGTGGCCGGTTCTGCCTAGGGATCCTCTGCACGAATCGAGTTGCCCAGGGTGCGCTGCGGATCGGGAGGGGCTGCAAGGCGCAAAACGCAGCAATGGCCGCAGCTATTGCGAGTATTGGCAACGCGGCAGACCACCCGAGTCCGCAGATGCACACGGCGCTATGATTTCTGCAGACGATCTCTAGGGCGCGGACGGGAGGCGCCAGCCCCGGGCCAGCAGTTGCTGCTGCAACGTTGCGAGTGCATTGGCAGCGCCTGCATGCTCCTCCAGTTCGACGTGGATGCTGTTCTGCGGCTGATCGGGCTCCCACAGATCGCCACGCACGCGGCACGTGGCCTGCCCCAGGCCGGCGCCGCAGTGCGCCTGCCAGTAGAAGTCGTAGCTCTGGTTAGCGCCGTGCCGTTCGACAAAACGGAGGCCGCGCGCGCCCAGCGCGTCGAACACCCGCTGCGCCGCAGGCTGAAGGGCCAGCCCTGACGGCGGGAGCATCAGCAGCGTGAGAGCCACCAAAGCCTCGCTCAGGCCGCGGCCAGGAACGTGGCGGCTGCGGCCACGGCCTGTGCGTCCGACGGCACCGCGCCCGGGGGGCCGCCCTTGCCCCAGAGCGCGCCGCCCCAGGTCATCGCGAGGAACTTCGCACACAGCTCGACGGAGTCGATCATGGGCTGTGCCTTGGCCCGGTCGCCGCTGGTGGTGATGAGCGCGAGGGTCTTGGCGCCCATGGGCTCCTTGAACGCCAGGCCCGGCACGCGCATCCAGGCGCTCCAGTGGTCCAGATAGGTCTTGAGCGGGGACGGGATGCTGTACCAGTACACCGGGGCCACGAAGACGATGTGCGTGGCCGCGAGCGTGGCATCCAGCAAGGTCTTCATGTCGCCCTCGGGCGGCGCATAGGTGCCAGAGGTGTGGCGTTGGTCCACGAAGGGCGGCAGGTTCATGCGGGCCAGGTGGTGCCAGGTTTGCGCGGTGCCTTCTGGCAGCGCAGCCGCCGCCTGGCGGGCCAGCCATTCGGTGTTGCCGGTGTGGCCTGGCTCGCGGGTGGAGGTGGTGAGAAAGAGGTAGTGGGGTGCTGAAGACATGGCGGGCATCGTAGCGAAAGCCGCCCCCCTTTGCTGCCTGCCGGGACGCCAGGCTCAGGCGGTGACCACTGCGCGGGGTGCGCGCACGGCCTCGGTGCCCAGGAATCCGAAGTTCATCGCGGGCTGTTCGCCACTGAGGAGTTCCGCCAGCGCCTTGCCCGAGCCGGCACCGTGCGTCCAGCCGAGCGTGCCGTGTCCGGCGTTGACCCAGAGCTTGCCCACGCGGGTGCGGCCGATGAACGGGATGTTGGTGGGTGTGGCGGGGCGCAGGCCCGTCCAGTACTGCGGGTTGCCGCCTTCCTCGGGCGTACGGGTGTCGCACACGCCGGGCAGGATGGTCTCGATGCGGCGCGACAGCATGTGGCAGCGCGCGCGCGCCAGGGTGCTGTCGAGCGACAGGTCCCAGCCGTTGAGTTCGATGGTGCCCGCCACGCGCAGGTGGTTGCCCAGCCGGCTCATGGCGATCTTCTTGCCGTCGTCGATGGTCGAGACCATGGGCGCGCCTTCGGGCCTGAGCAGGGGGAAGGTGGCGCTGTAGCCCTTGCCGGGGTAGATGGGCAGGTCCACGCCCACCGTGCGCAGCAGCGGGGCACTGTACGAGCCGCAGGCCACCACCACCGCATCGCCCTTGAGGAGGAAGTCTTTTTTGCCGCCACCGCTTGTCTGGCGTGCCATGACAGCTACGGAATCAATAGCATCGCCGATCTTGTTGAGGCGCAGCACGTCGTGGCCGTACAGGAACTGTGCGCCGCGCTCCAGGCAGCGGCGGGCCAGCTCCTGCGTGAACACGCGGGCATCGCCGCTCTCGTCGGTGCTGGTGTAGGTGCCGCCGGTGATCCTGTCTCCGTAGGCCCTGAAAGCGGGCTCGATCCGCAGCAGCTCCTCGCGGCTGACGAGGCGGCGCTGCACGCCGTGCCGGCGCATGAGCTCCACGGCGTGGCCTGCGGCGTCAAACGACTTCTGGTCGGTGTAGAAGTGGGCAATGCCGCGCTCCAGGCGGTTGTATTCGATGCCCGTGGCATTCACCACATCCTTGAGCGCGGCGTGGCTGTAAGCGCCCAGGGCCACGATCTGCTGCACATTGCGCTCGAACGCCGCGTCGTTGCACTGCGCCAGGAACTGCAGGCCCCAGCGCCATTGCTGCCAGTCCATGTGCGGGCGAAACAGCAGCGGTGCCTCGTTGTCGAACATCCACTTGAGCGCCTTGAGCGGGGCTTCGCGGTTGGCCCAGGGTTCGCAGTAGCTCACCGAGATCTGGGCGGCGTTGGCAAAACTGGTCTCCAGCGCGGCATCGGGCTGGCGGTCGACCACGATGACCTCGTGGCCCCGTTCGAGCAGGTGCCAGGCGGTGCTGATGCCGATGATGCCGGCGCCCAGAATGATGGTTTTCATAAGAGAACGTGTTGTGTGCTTTGACGTGCCCGGCTGTCCTGTGGGTTGGCCCTGTAGGCAGGCGCATCCAGTGTGATCCACATTGCGTTCTACTAAAAGCAAAATTAAACTTACTCCAAAAACATCAGCAGACCTAATAAAACGTCCGCGCTGCACCCCTGTTCATACGCCGTCACATCATGAGCACCTACGACCCCGCTGCCCTGGAATGCCTTGCTGCCATCGTCGAAGAGGGCGGCTTCGAGCGCGCGGCCCAGCGCCTGAATGTCACGCAGTCCGCCGTCTCCCAGCGCCTGCGCGCGCTGGAGGCGCAGGTGGGCTCGGTGCTCATCGTGCGCAGCCGGCCGCTGCGGCCGACGTCGGCGGGGCAGCTTCTGCTCAAGCACACCAAGCAGCTGCGCCTCTTGCGCGCCGACCTGGAGCGCGACCTGCACGAGCTGGCTCCGAGTGCGCCGGGCGGCACGCGCGAGGACGAGCGCATCTCCATCGCCATCAACGCCGACAGCATTGCCACCTGGGCCATGGGGGCGCTGCACGACCTGGTCTGCCAGCGCCTGCCGCTCGAAATCATCGTGGACGACCAGGACTTCACGCAGGAGTGGCTGCGCTCGGGCCAGGTGCTGGGCTGCGTCACGACGCTCAAGCAGGCGCTGCGTGGGTGCAAGATGGTGCCGCTGGGCGCCATGCCCTATGTGGCGGTGGCCTCGGCCCGCTATGCCCAGCAGCATCTGCCCCAAGGACTCACGCCCCACAACTTTCGCGACGTGTCGTTCCTGTCCTTCAACCGCAAGGACGACATGGCTGCAGAGTTCGTGGCAAGGGCGTATGGCCTGAAGCGGGTAGCGCTCAACCATCTCTTCGTACCGGGTTCCGAGGCGCAATTGCGTGCCGTCGCCGCCGGGTGGGCCGTCGGTGTGATCCCCGAGCTGCTGGCGCGTCCCGCCATCGCCGATGGAAGCCTGGTGAACGTGTCGCCCGGTCGATCATTGCCGATCCAGCTCTACTGGCACTGCTGGAACCTGGAATCGGAATTGCTTGACGCATTGACGGCCGCACTGACCGGCGCCGCGGCGCATTCCCTGGTGCCCTGACGGGCGGCGGGCGGATGCCGACAAGCCCATACCCTGGTGCAAGAGCACCGGCCACCGGTGCTTTGCCCGCGCACAATCACCGTGAACGATGTAGTTGCATTGCAACTTGGTCATTTATTTTTCTACCACGATGTATAAAATGGACGCCATGCAAACGCAGCCCACCAAACCGTCCTTCAAGGAGCAGATGCACCAGGCGCGCGAGGAAGCCATCCTGCGATCGACCTGTCAGCTGCTTGGCGAGAAGGCCTTCGACGCCATGACCATGGACGACGTGGCCAACGCCGTGGGCATTGCCAAGGCCAGCCTGTACAAGCATTTCTGCAGCAAGGAAGAGCTGTGCAGCGCCGCCATGGTGCAGATCCTGGGGCGGGTGAGGACCTACCTGGCCAGCCTGCCGGTGGAAATGCCGCCTGTGGAGAAGCTGCAGGCTCTGGTGCGCTGGTCGCTGGAGCGACTGCTGACGAACGAAATGCCGCTGCTGCCCAGCCGCAACTCCACCCTGCGCGCGGTGCTGATGGCCAACAAGGACTATCTGGACGGCTTGGTCACCGTGAGCGACCAGATCGGCGAATGGATCACCGTGGCCCAATCGCAAGGGTTGATCAACCCCGGCCTGCCGCCGCTGGTGGTGCTCTACACGTTGTATGCGCGGGCCTGTGACCCGGTGGTGAGCTTTCTCAAGGAAGGCGGCCAATACTCGGACGCCGAGATCATTGACCTGGTGGTGCGCACCTGCTTCGAGGGTCTTGCGGCTCGCTAGCGCCTGATTCCCATGGGCCCGCCCGCAAGAAAGCCCGGCATGCCGGGCTTTCTTGCTGTGGGTGCTGGCCCAGCGAGCGGGCCGCACCCTCCAATTGCGCCGCGCCCCGTCCGTCACTTGGGCAGAATGACTTTGTCCACTGCGTGGATCACGCCGTTGCTCGTGAACACATCGGCCGCGACGATGCGGCTGGTGCGCATGTTTTGGTCGGTGATGACCAGGCTGGAGTTGATCGTGAAGGTCTGGCCCTGCACGGTGGTGATGGCGGTGTTGAAGGGCACTTCGGCCTTGAGCACCCGCGCAGGGACCACATGGTAGGTGAGTACCTGGGTCAAGAGGGTCTTGTTGGCAAGCAGATCGGCCTTGCTCACGCCCAGCTCCGTCAGCAGACTGGCGAAGGCCGCGTTGGTGGGGGCGAAGACTGTGAACGGGCCTGCCGCCTGCAGCGTGCCCACCAGCCCGGCAGCAGCTACCGCTTCGACCAGGATGCTGAAGTCCGGCAGCGCCGACGCAGTGGCCACGATGTCCTTGTCGGCAGGCAGCAGCACACGGTCGATCAGGTGCACCACGCCGTTGCTGGCTTGCAGGTCGGTGCTGGTGATGGTGCTCACGCGGTTTCGGCCATCCGTGATCTTGAGGCCGTTGGACGCCTCAATCTTGAAGAAGCCGCCCGATACGGGCGCAATGGCCTTGCCCAGCGGTACATCGGCCCGCGCCACCTTGCTGTTCAGCACGTGATAGGTCAGCACGGCCGTGAGCAGCGGCTTGTTGGCCAAAAGTGCTTCCTTGGTGGTGCCCAGCTCGGTCAGCAGCGCGGCAAATGCTGCGTTGGTGGGCGCGAACACGGTGAGTGTGCCCGTGCTCAGCGTGGGCGCCAGGCCCGCAGCCACCACGGCTTCCACCAGGATGCTCAGCTCGGGCGTGTTTTGCGCCAGCTCGACGATGTTGGGCTGGGCGTCATCATCGCTTCCGCCGCAGGCCTGCAGCAGGGTGGTGCTGGCGCCCAGGGCGGCAGCCATCAGAACGGTGCGGCGATTGAATACTGTGTTCATGGCGACGTCTCCTCGTGATGGAACGGATGGATCAATGAAAAGAGCGGGTGCATGGCGCACTTACTTGGGCATCAGCACGGTATCGATCGCATGAATCACGCCGTTGCTGGCCGGCACGTCGGTCGCGGTGACCTTGGACTGGTCCACCATCACGCCCATGCTGGTGGACACGGTGAGTTCCTGGCCCTGCACGGTCTTGACCTTGCCGGCCTTCACATCCTTGGCCATGACCTTGCCGGGCACCACGTGGTAGGTCAGTACCTTGGTCAATGCGGCCTTGTCGGCCAGCAGGCCGTCCAGGGTGGCCTTGGGAATCTTGGCGAATGCTTCGTCAGTGGGCGCGAACACCGTGAACGGGCCCGGGCCCTTCAGGGTGTCCACCAGCCCGGCTGCCTGCACGGCTGCGACCAGCGTCTTGAAGTTGCCGGCCTTCACGGCGGTATCAACGATGTCCTGCGCCATGGCGCTGAAGGTGGCGCCAGCGGCCAGGGCGATCACGATCAAGGTCTTCTTCATGGGTCGTTCCTCTCGGTTTCGATGGAAATGACACGCCAAGATGGGCGTGGCGCGAATGTATTACCAATTGGTCTTAAAGTAAACCAATTGGTTATTCTGAAACCGATCGGTAGATTTTGGGCAAAAAAAAGCCCTGCCGTGGCAGGGCTGTGTTCGGGTGTGGCTGCTCAGCGTACCAGCAGCACTGGCACCTTGCTGTGAGCAAGCACTTGGGTGGTCACCGAGCCCATGACCAACGTGGCGAGGGCGCCGTGCCCGTGGGAGCCCATTACCAGCAGATCGAACTTGCCAGTATCCGCCACCTTGGCGATGGACTCACCCACTGCCCCCACCTTGACGCTGCGCTTGGCGTCGATGCCATGGCGGCCAAGGAATTTGCACACTGGCGCGAGGATCTTGTCGGCCTCTTCGGCGTGGTAGCTGTCCACAACCTCCTTGCCCAGCGCGGACCGTGCACGCGCCGGCAGCGGGGCCTGCACGGTGAGCACCGTGTACTGATGGTTGCCGCTCAGCAACTCCTCATGGGTGGCGAGATAGGCCAGCATTTTCTTGGTGTAAGCACTGCCATCGACAGCAAGCAGGATGTTCATGGTTTGTTCTCCGAAAAGATGATGGGTCCAGACTACCGTGCGCGGATTCCTGTTGTCTTGACCTGGGTCATGCTTTTTCTTCTGCGCTGCTCGGCGGGGGGCACCGAAGCCCCGCCCACCCATCATACGGTGACACAGAACTGCGGGCGGAAGGTGGCCTGTTCTCCCTTGCGGGCATAGCCAAGCGGATTGGCCACCACGCGGCATTGCCATGGCGTGCCGTCGGCGCGCACGCCCTCGGCCACGTAGTCGCTGGGCGCGTGAAGGTGGCCGTGCAGCCATAGCGTGGCCTGGGGCAGCAGCGCATCGAGCGCATTGCAAAAGCCTGCAGTGCCGGGCACCAGCCCGTAGCGGGGGTCTGAGCTTCGGAGGCTGGGCGCAAAGTGTGTGACCACCACAGTGGGGCCGTCGAACGGCGCGGCCAGCGCTGCGGTGAGCCAGGCTTGGCTGGCCAGCGCCTCTTCGCGCATGGGTTCGGCAAGGAAGAGCTCGCCCTGGCGCGTCCCCCCGGTCTTGCGCAGATAGAAGTTGGCGGCTCGGAACGCCTTGTCGCGCTGCTTCAGGCGCCGTGTGATGTCGGTCGTGCCCTCGTGGTCTGCCAGGGCATCGAAGTCGCTCCAGAGGGTGGCTCCGACAAAGCGCACGCCCTGCAACCGCAGTGTTTCGCGCTCCAGCCAGTGGATGCCCAGACGCTCGCAAGTGCGCCGCAGTCGGTCATGGGCCTCGTCGAAATCCTGGGCGTCGTACTCGTGGTTCCCCGGCACGAAGATCACCGGGGTCGGCCACTGTGCGTACTGCGCCAGTGGCGAGAACCGTGCCAGGCCGAAGTCGTCGTCGACGAGCTGGGAGCCTGCCTGGTAGGAGCCCACATCGCCAGCCAGCACCAGGACATCGGCGCCGGGCGCGGGTTCGGGCTTGAAATGCGGGTGGACTTCCAGGTGCAGGTCGGACAGCAGTTGAATCTTCATGGAGCCGGCAGTCTACGTCTTTGCTCCGATCCTCAGGCTTCAGGAAAGGTCCGCCGCGCTGACCGTGCCAGTGCCTGCAGCAGCCACGTCATGGCGGTCTGCTGTGCGCTGCGTCGGCGCCACAAGGCGTCCACGTGCACCGGGGGAACGTCCAGCGGCAGGGTGCGCTGCACCAGCGCATCGGCGATGCCGGTCACCGGTACGAAGTGGCGCGGCAGCACCGTGAGCAGGTCCGAGCCCGACACCACCCGCCCGGCGGTGAAGAACTGGTTCACGGTGATCACGACCTTGCGCTCGCGCCCGAGCGATGCCAGCGCCTCGTCGATGAAGCCGAAGGGCCGGCCCGAGAAACTCACCAGCATGTGGCGGGCCTCGCAGTAGGCATCGAGTGTGAGTGGCGCGTTGGCCAGCGGGTGGCCCTGGCGCATCACGCACACGTATTCCCCGTCGTATAGGCGCCGGCTCTCGAAGGCGACCGCATCGCCCGACTGCGCCCGGGCCGTGAGGTCGGCCAGCACGGCCGGGAAGTAGCCGACGGCCATGTCGGCGGCTTCGTCGTCAAGCAGGCGCCGAGGGTCGCGCGTGGTCAGCGGCAGCACGCGGATGGCGATGCCGGGGGCTTCGCGCTCGATGATCTCCACCAGGGCGGGCACCAGCGTGGCGGCCGTGGCGTCTGCCATGGCCAGCACGAAGGTGGATTCGGCCGTGGCAGGGTCGAACCGCCCGGGAGCGAAGGATTCCTGCAGTTGCGCCAGCGCCTCGCGCACGGGCGGCCACAGAGCCAGCGCACGCGCTGTGGGCTCCACGCCCTGGCCGCTGCGCACCAACAGTTCGTCGCCCACGACATCCCGCAGGCGGCGCATGGCATTGCTCACGGCCGGCTGGGTGATGGACAGCTTGTGCGCCGCGCGCGTCAGGCTGCGCTCAGCCATCACCTCGTCGAAGACACGCAGCAAATTCAGGTCCAGCGAGCGGAAGTTCAGGGGGGTCACGGCTGCTCCAAGGTGAAAACATCACCATTGTGAATATCCATGATTCAAAATATAAACTTGAATGCGCAAAGGGTAAACCCTAATATCACCCCATCGCCCGGCAATCTCGCCACAAGCGTTAGAAAAGGGAAACCGAAATGACTACCTTCGCACACGTTGACTACCCCACCGAACACCTTGGCGTTGTACGCGCCGAAAATGCCGCCGCTGCTCTGAAGCGCGCTGCCTCCAGCTTCGACAGCGCCCGTGGCGCTGCCACCCTCCTGCTCGCCGCCGTGGTGTCCGCACTGCTGGTGGTCGCCCACCAGGTGATCGACACCTGGACCGAAGGCCACCTGCTGGCTGCCTGGATGGTGCTGTGGCTGGTGGCCTTTGCTGCCCTGGCGCTGTTGACCTCGCCTGCCCGCCGTGCCAGCGCTGCCCTGCGTGTGGCTGGCCAGACCTTCACCGAAAACCGCCGCCGCGCTGCCGAAGACCAGCGCACCTGGCAAGTCGCCATGAAGGACCCCCGCATCATGGCGGAACTGAATCACGCCATGGGCATTGCCACGGTGAACGATATCCGCAAGTACTACTGAGAAGGATGGCGCGGCCAGGCCGCGCGCGAACCCCTTGAAAGCCGTGGCGCTCATCGCGCCACGGCTTTTTTTGCGCCCGGCCGGTTCCTTGCGCCGGGGCTGCGCGGCGGGCGCAAAAAAACCGCCCGGCCAGACGACGGGGCGGTTCTCCTGAGTGCCAACGGCCCCGCGGGGCCGGGGCCCGTCAGACAGCCAGGCGCTTTTCCAGGGCGGCCTTGGTATCCAGCAGCGCCTTGGGCAGGTGGTAGGCCAGCTGTTCGAAGTGCGCGTCGTGCAGCTTGAACTCTTCAGCCCAGGCGGCCTTGTCGATGTGCGTCACGGCCTGGAACTGCTGGGCGCTGAAGTCGATGCCCGTCCAGTTGATCTCGGCGTACTGGGGCGCCACGCCGAACATGGTCTCCGTGCCCTGGGCCGTGCCTTCGATGCGGTCGATCATCCACTTGAGCACGCGCATGTTGTCGCCGTAGCCGGGCCAGACGAACTTGCCGGCCTCGTCCTTGCGGAACCAGTTCACGCAGAAGACCTTGGGCAGCGGCTTGCCGGTGGCGGCGATCTTGCCTTCCATGCTGAGCCAGTGCTGGAAGTAGTCGCTCATGTTGTAGCCGCAGAACGGCAGCATGGCGAACGGGTCGCGGCGCACCACGCCCTGGGCGCCGAAGGCGGCGGCGGTGGTCTCCGAGCCCATGGTCGCGGCCATGTACACGCCTTCCGTCCAGGTGCGCGCTTCGGTCACCAGCGGCACCGTGGTCGAGCGGCGGCCGCCGAAGATGAACGCGTCGATCGCCACGCCATTGGCGTCGTCCCACTGCGCATCCAGCGCGGGGTTGTTGCCTGCAGCCACGGTAAAGCGCGAGTTGGGGTGCGCGGCCTTGGCGCCGGTTTCCTTGGCGATCTGGGGCGTCCAGTCCTTGCCTTGCCAGTCGATCAGGTGGTCGGGCAGCTTGCCGGTGTCCTTTTCCATGCCTTCCCACCACACGTCGCCGTCGTCCGTGAGGGCCACGTTGGTGAAGATCACGTCCTTGTCCAGGCTCTTCATGCAGTTGGGGTTGGTGTGCATGTTGGTGCCGGGAGCCACGCCAAAGTAGCCAGCTTCGGGGTTGATGGCGACCATCTTGCCGTCGGCGTTGGGCTTGATCCAGGCGATGTCGTCACCGATGGTGGTGACCTTCCAGCCGGCAAAGCCAGCCTCGGGCGGCACCAGCATCGAGAAGTTGGTCTTGCCGCAGGCGCTGGGGAAGGCCGCAGCCACGTGGTACTTCTTGCCGGCGGGGTTGGTCACGCCCAGGATGAGCATGTGCTCGGCCAGCCAGCCCTGGTCGCGGCCCATGGTGGAGGCGATACGCAGGGCCAGGCACTTCTTGCCCAGCAGCGCGTTGCCGCCGTAGCCCGAGCCGTACGACCAGATCTCGCGCGTTTCGGGGTAGTGAACGATGTACTTGACCTTGGGGTTGCAGGGCCAGCTGGTGGTGTCTTTTTCGCCGTCAGCCAGTGGGGCTCCCACGGTGTGCATGCAGGGCACGAACTCGCCTTCCACGCCCAGCACGTCGTACACGGCCTTGCCCATACGGGTCATCAGGCGCTGGTTCACAGCCACGTAGGCGCTGTCGGTGAGCTCCACGCCGATGTGGGCGATGTGGCTGCCCAGCGGGCCCATGCTGAAGGGCACCACGTACATGGTGCGGCCCTTCATGCAGCCGTCGAACAGGGGCTGCAGCGTGGCGCGCATCTCGGCGGGGGCCATCCAGTTGTTCGTGGGGCCGGCGTCTTCCTTGGCGGCCGAGCAGATGTAGGTGCGGTCTTCCACGCGGGCCACGTCCGAGGGGTCGGACCAGGCCAGGAAGCTGCCGGGGCGCTTGGCGGGGTTGAGCTTCTTGAAGGTGCCTGCGTCGACCAGCTGCTGGCACAGGCGGTCGTACTCTTCCTTGGTGCCGTCGCACCAGTAGATGTTCTCGGGCTTGCACAGAGCGGCCATGTCGGCCACCCAGGCGAGAAGCCGGGCGTTCTTGACATAGGTGGGGGCGTTGAGATTCAGGCCCTGCATGGTGGGTGCGTTCATCGGGGAGCTTCCTAAGTTGAAAAAACAGTTTTTTCAAAGGAAGCGAACCGGGTGGAACGCGGCTAGGCCTGGCGCAGTTGCGATGCTGAGCGCTGCCTTTGAAAAAACGGCTTTCGTGCTCAGTCGGCGGGCGGGCGCAGTGTTCAGCCCCACGGCGTGGCGGCTATTCCACGGAGTCCGCGGGTCGGCTGGGATGTCAATTTTATGAATCTGCCGCCCACTTGTCTGTCAGACTCGCCCCAAAATTATGCAAAAGATGCATGGGGTTATGTTGTCAATGCGCCGTTGTCAGGGAGTCCCGGCAAGAAGCAGCACCCTTGGAAACTGGCGCCCCCAAGGCCAGTGCACCCGTGGAACTGGCTCTGCCAGGCCACGGGGTGCGTCCCCCTTCAGGGGCTGAGGCCTGCGGCTCCAAGCCTGCCTGCGCAGGCTTGGACAGGCCGAAGAGGCCGCGCCTCTGGCGCGCGCTACCGAGGCGCCGCAGGCGACTCAGGGGGTCTTCTCTCCACTCCAGCGCTCATACCCGGCCTTGCGCAATTCGCAGGCGGGGCAGGTGCCGCAGCCATGCCCCCAGGCATGCAGCGTGCCGCGCACGCCGTGGTAGCAGGTGTGCGATTCGGTGATGATGAGGTCCACCAGCGCGTCGCCGCCCAGGGTGCGGGCCAGCTCCCAGGTGTCGGCCTTGTCCAGCCACATGAGCGGCGTGTCGAAGGTGAAGCGCTGCCCCATGCCCAGCGACACGGCCACCTGCAGGGCTTTGAGCGTGTCGTCGCGGCAGTCGGGGTAGCCCGAAAAATCGGTTTCGCACATGCCGCCCACCAGGGAGTGCAGGCCGCGCCGGTAGCCCACCGCAGCGGCCAGGTTGAAGAACAGCAGGTTGCGCCCGGGCACGAAGGTGTTGGGCAGCCCGGCGGCGGTCATCTGGATCTCGGCATCGCTGGTCAGCGCCGTGTCGCTGATGTGGCCCAGCACCGCCAGGTCCAGCATGTGGTCTTCGCCCAGCCGCTCGCGCCACTGTGGAAAACGCTCGCGCATCTGCGCCAGCACCGTCTGGCGCGCCTGCAGCTCCACATGGTGGCGCTGACCGTAGTCAAAGCCGATGGTCTCCACATGGGCGAATTGCGTGAGCGCCCAGGCCAGACAGGTGGTGGAGTCCTGGCCACCGGAGAAAAGAACGAGGGCGTGTCCGGGTCGCATGGCAGGGCTCCTGGCGTGGGGTGTGGCGATAGGGGTGGGGACGGGCCTGCCGAGGGCAAAAAAAAACCCCGCAGCGCGGGGCTCTTGGCGGCGTTCCGTGTGGCTCAGGCCATGTACACGGCGATGAAGGCCAGCAGGAAGATCAGCACGCCGCCCACCACGGGCAGCACAATCGGGGCCACGTGGACCACGTTCTCCACGGGGTCGTGGGGGGGGGGTTCTGCGGGTGCGTGTGCTGTGCTGTGTTCGGACATGGGGCGGCTCCAGATGCTTAAAACTTGCGCAATTCTAGCCGCGAGCGGCGCACACTCCAAACCGCGGGACCGGCTTCGCCGTGCCGCAGAGGATCACGCTTGCACAAACCCCTGCCCATCGCCGGCAGGCTCTCAGATCAGCGCAGCCTCCATGCCCGCCTGGCGCAGGCGCGCCAGCACGTCGTCGATGTGCGTCTTGCCCCGGGTCTGCAGCACCAGCTCGATCTCCACGTTCTGCGCCGCCAGCATGGTGAAGGCGCGCTGGTGGTGCACTTCTTCGATGTTGGCGCCAGCGTCGGCCACGGTGGCCGTGATGCGCGCCAGCACGCCGGGCACGTCGCGCGCGCTGACCTTGATGCGCGCGAGGCGCCCCGAGCGCACCATGCCGCGCTCGATGATCGCGGCCAGCAGCAGCGGGTCGATATTGCCGCCGCACAGCACCAGGCCTACGCGCTTGCCCTTGAATCGCTCGGGGTGGCGCAGCAGCGCGGCCAGGCCGGCAGCGCCAGCGCCTTCGACCAGGGTCTTCTCGATTTCGAGCAGCATCAGCACGGCTTGCTCGATGTCGCCTTCGTCCACCAGCACCAGGTCGTCCACCAGGCGCTTGATGATCTCCTGCGTGATCTTGCCGGGCGTGCCGACGGCGATGCCTTCGGCGATGGTGGATGTGCCCTGCGGGTGGCTGGTGCCTTTGACGGCATTCACCATGGCCGGGAAGCGCGTGGTCTGTACACCCACGATCTCGATGCCCGGCTTGACGGCCTTGGCTGCCGTGGCCACGCCCGAGATCAGCCCTCCGCCACCCACGGCGATCACCAGGGTGTCGAGGTCGGGCACCGCCTGCAGCATCTCCAGCCCCAGCGTGCCCTGCCCGGCGGCGACGCCTTCGTCGTCGTAGGGGTGCACGAAGGTCAGTCCCTGCGCATCGGCCAGTGCGTAGGCGTGGGCCCGAGCCTCTTCCAGCGTGTCGCCGTGCAGGACGACCTCGGCCCCGAAGCCGCGCGTGCGCTCCACCTTGACCCCGGGAGTGAAGCGGGGCATGACGATCACAGCCCGCAGTCCCAGCCGCTGCGCGTGGTAGGCCACGCCCTGCGCGTGGTTGCCGGCGCTCATGGCGACCACGCCGCGAGCGCGTTCCTCTTCGGACAGCAGCGTGAGCCGGTTGCACGCGCCGCGCTCCTTGAAGGAGGCTGTGAACTGCAGGTTCTCGAACTTGAGGAACACCTGCGCGCCCACGATCTGCGAGAGCGTCTTGGATTCGACACAGGGGGTTTCCAGCACCTGGCCTTGCAGGCGGGTGGCCGCGTCTCGGATGTCTTGTAGGGTGAGCATGCGCCATTGTGGCGCAGCGTCGCACGGCCGCTCATGCGGCCTTGTGCGGCATGCGAAAACCCGTTCTGCCCACGCTGCGAAGAAGAGCGTCTGCCTGCCTGCGGCACTTGTTGCACACGGCACTGCAGGGCTGTTTCACCCTCTTCCCTCGCGAGAAAGGGCCGTGGCAAGCGGGGGCAGCCGCAAAGGTGCGCATGTTGCATGCGTGAGCAGCCCCTGTCGCTCGCCCGTCAAGCGCGAATAGCTATCAAAACCATAGTGCTTCAACGCCGGGTAGCACACGCGAATCACGTTTCATCCGCGGAACACACCGCGCCGCCCACCGGCGGCGTGCCAAGGCAGGCCCGGGTGCAGGGCTTTGAAGACTTAGAGCTGCGCCGATCTGGGGGGCCTGGCCGCAACGCTACTGCGCGCAGACCCGCAGCACTTCGGCCCCATAGGCGTCGAGCTTCTTGGCCCCCATGCCGCTGATGCCCTGCAGGTCATCGAGCGTGGCCGGATTGCGCTCGGCAATGGCAGCCAGCGTCGCGTCGTGAAAGATCACATAGGCCGGCAGGTTGTGCTCGCGCGCCACCTCGGCGCGCCAGGACTTGAGGTTGATGAAGCGCGCCTGCGCATCCGGTCCCAGGTTGGCCGCAGCGGCGGGGGGGGCGCTGCCGGTGCTCTTGCGGGTGCGTGTGCGCTTGGGCGTTGTCGAAGCGGTGGATTCGCGCAGCTGCACCGGCATCTCGCCCTTGAGCACGGGGCGCGAGCCTTCGGTGAGGCTCAGGGTGTCAAAACTATGGCCGCTCTCCAGCATGACCTTGTGCAGGCCCACGGCGCCCGTGGCCAGCAGCTGGCGCAGCACGCCGCGCAGCTGCGCCTCGGAATAGTCCCTGCCCACGCCGAAGGTCGAAAGCTTGTCGTGGCCGAACTGCTGCACCTTTTCGGTGTCCTTGCCGCGCACGATGTCCATGATGTGGCCCGTGCCGAAGGTCAGGCCGCTGGCCGCGTGCACCCGGTAGATGGTGGACAGCAGCTTGCGTGCGGCGTCCGTGCCGTCCCACACGGCCGGTGGGCTGATGCAGTTGTCGCAATTGCCGCAGGGTGTGGACCGCTCTCCGAAGTACGCCAGCAGCCGCACGCGGCGGCAGTCGGTGGCCTCGGCCAGTGCCAGCAGCGCGTCGAGCTTGCCGCGCAGCGCCTGCTTGAACTCCTCGCCCGCGGGGCTCTCGTCGATCATGCGGCGCTGGTTGACGACGTCGTTCAGGCCGTAGGCCATCCACGCGTCGGCGTTCAGCCCGTCGCGGCCCGCGCGGCCGGTCTCCTGGTAGTAGCCCTCGATGTTCTTGGGCATGTCCACGTGCGCCACGAAGCGCACGTCGGGCTTGTCGATGCCCATGCCGAAGGCGATGGTGGCCACCATCACGATGCCTTCCTCGCGCAGGAAGCGGTCCTGGTTGTGCTGTCGCACCTTGGTATCGAGGCCCGCGTGGTAAGGCAGTGCGGTGAGGCCCGCATCGCACAGCGTGGCGGCAAGCTCCTCCACGCGCTTTCGGGACTGGCAGTAGACCACGCCCGCTTCGCCCGCATGCTCGCGTTCGATGAAGCGCAGCAGCTGCGTGGTGACGTCCTTTTTCTCTTCGATGTGGTAGCGGATGTTCGGGCGGTCAAAGCTGCTGATGAACAGCCGTGCGTCTTCGAGTTGCAGCCGCTCGATGATGTCCGCGCGCGTGAGATCGTCGGCCGTCGCCGTGAGCGCAATGCGCGGCACGCCCGCGTAGCGCTGGTGCAACACCGTGAGCGCCCGGTATTCGGGGCGGAAGTCGTGGCCCCATTGGCTCACGCAGTGCGCCTCGTCGATGGCAAAGAGGCTCAGCACGCCCTGCTGGTACAGGTCGTCCAGCAGGCCCAGGAAGCGCGGCGTGTTCAGCCGTTCGGGCGCGGCATACAGCAATGTGATCGCGCCCGTCTGCAGGCGCAATTCCACGTCCTGCGCTTCGTCGTAGCTCAGCGTGGAGTTGAGGAAGGCCGCCTCCACGCCCGCTTCGTGCAGAGCGCCCACCTGGTCATGCATCAGCGCGATCAGCGGCGATATCACGATGGTCACCCCGCGCCCCTGCTGCTGGCGCACGATGGCCGGCACCTGGTAGCACAGGCTCTTGCCGCCCCCGGTGGGCATCAGCACCAGCGCGTCGCCGCCGCCGATCACATGCTCGACGATGGCCTGTTGCGGGCCGCGGAATTGCTCGTAGCCAAAGACGTCCTGCAGGACGGTGTGCGCAGGGGATTCGCAGAGGGCGGGGGACGGGCGTGTGGACGACAACGGATACTCTGAATTTGATAGCTGTCAGCGCTTTTGTATCAAGCGTGAGAGGCCAATTGAATCAATACTTCGCGGCAGGCGCGCCTGTCGGCGAAGGGGCTATTGTGCGCCGGGCACTGTGCGCGCCCCAACGGCGGGCGCCAGGATCAGCGCTGCCAGGTACCCCGTGGCCCCCGGCCGCTGCGCAGCGGCTCGCGCGGCGCCCTGGACGGGACGAAAAAAAACCGGCTCCATAGAGCCGGTCTTCAGGGCACGGGGTGACCGTGCTCAGTAGCGGCCGCCGCCGAAGCCGCCGTTACCGTAGCCTACGTCCGAGCGCTTGCCGGCGGTGTAGCCTGCCTCGCTGTAGCCACCCGCGCTGCGGTTGTCTTCGCGGGGGCGGGCCAGGTTCACGACGATGGAGCGGCCATCGACCGACATGCCGTGCAGCGCGGTGATGGCGGCCTGGGCCACTTCGGCGTTGGCCATTTCGACAAAGCCGAAGCCCTTGGAGCGGCCGGTTTCGCGGTCCATCATGACGCGGGCGGAGGACACGCCGCCGTACTCGGCGAAGTTGCTCTGCAGGCTCGAATCGGTCACGGAGTAGGGCAGGTTGCCCACATAGATCTTGGTGCTCATGGGAGAGTCTTTCTAAAGGATGGCGCGCAGCGAAGGGCGTACCGTTGGGGCGGGTGTGCGGACCGGAAGGAGCCCGCAACCACGGGGGAGGCGGATGGAATCTGCAGCGTGCAGACCATCAGCACATCGGAGGGTGCGGCATGCACGCCTGCAGCCAGCCCTGGGTGACTGCAAACAGCCGGGCGGCTTCGCGCGATGCAAAGACCTTGTCAAAACGGAACACGCGGCAATAGCTGCCCTTGCTCTCTGAACGATGGACCGAGAAGGAGGCGCGAAAGCGGCCGCAGTCGGTCGGATGTGTCGCGGGCGAAACGACGTACTTGCCCATGGAAATGGCGGTCTTTGAAATCTGGTTCATTCGGGATCGCAGGCGGAACATCGGCCTGCGTGAGCATCAAGGGACTCGGCGGGCTGCAGCTCTGGCAGACCCACTGGGGCGACACATGTCGCACAACGCACCTGCAGCGGCAAAGACGTGTTGCTAGCGGTCTTTGAGCAGGCGTTGCTGCGGCGGCGCGGCTCGGAAGCCGTGACTGCAGCAAGGCAAATTATATCTCACAGGAATTTAAAAGTCGATCAATATTCTTGATGGTTCTAAAAAACCCCTTGCATTCCGCCCTGCAAGCCCCGGCTTTCTACAATAGGAGCCTATGCAAGCCCTTCACTACACCCGCGCCGCGCAGCTGCCCGACATCCTTGCCCAACGCATCGTCATCCTCGACGGCGCCATGGGCACCATGATCCAGCGCTTCAAGCTGGGCGAGGCGCAGTACCGGGGCGAGGGCTACAGTGGCCCGGGCGCAGCAGGCGAGCGCTTCAAGGACTTTGCGTACGACGTGAAGGGCAACAACGAGCTGCTCTCGCTCACCCGGCCCGACGTGATCAGCGACATCCACGAGCGGTACCTCGCCGCCGGCGCCGACCTGATCGAGACCAACACCTTCGGCGCGACCACCATCGCGCAGGAGGACTACCACATGGCCGAGCTGGCGCGCGAGATGAACCTGCGCTCGGCCCAGCTCGCCCGCGCCGCCTGCGACAAATACAGCACGCAGGGCAAGCCCCGTTTCGTGGCCGGCGCCCTGGGCCCCACGCCCAAGACGGCCAGCATCAGCCCTGACGTGAACGACCCGGGCGCGCGCAATGTCGACTTCGAGCAGCTGCGCGCCGCGTACTACGAGCAGACCGAGGCGCTGGTCGAAGGCGGCTGCGACGTGCTGCTGGTCGAGACCATTTTCGACACGCTCAACGCCAAGGCCGCGCTGTTCGCCATCGACGAGTACTTCGAGAACAGCGGCCAGCGCCTGCCGCTGATCATCAGCGGCACGGTGACCGACGCCTCGGGCCGCATCCTATCCGGCCAGACCGTGACCGCCTTCTGGCACAGCGTGCGCCACTCGCGCCCGCTGGCCATCGGCCTGAACTGCGCCCTGGGCGCCACGCTGATGCGCCCGTACATCCAGGAGCTCAACCGGGTGGCCGAGGACACCTTCATCAGCTGCTACCCCAACGCCGGCCTGCCCAACCCCATGAGCGACACCGGCTTCGACGAAACGCCCGAGATCACGAGCCGACTGGTGCACGAATTCGCGGCGGAGGGGCTGGTCAACATCCTGGGCGGCTGCTGCGGCACCACGCCGGACCACATCGGCGCCATTGCCAAGGCGGTGGAGACCGTGCCCACGCGCAAGATGTTCTACCCGGCCGAAGCCTGATGTTCGAATGAAATCGGCGGCTACCGCCTGTCCGTACACCGGCGGCAGCTATAAAAATAGTAGCGACTGACAACCACTGCCTTGCGGTGGCGCATTGCCGGGCGCCTGACTCTGCGGCACCCTTGCGCCTTCGGCTTTTCTTTTGCCCAAAAACCCGGCCTGCTCTTTACATGTCCGAACCCGCCACCCTCCTTGAAACGCCTGCTGACGCCCACAGCCCACAAGAAAGTGCAGCCGCCGAGAAAGCCGCTGCCTACGCCGCGCTCAAGCTCGAAAAGCGCCTGGTGCGCCAGGTCAGCCAGGCGATCGCCGACTTCGGCCTCATCGAGGATGGCGACAGGGTCATGGTGTGCGTCTCCGGCGGCAAGGACAGCTACGCGATGCTGGACGTGCTGCGCATGCTGCAGCAGCGCAACGGCCACAAGTTCGAGCTGATCGCCGTCAACCTCGACCAGAAGCAGCCCGGCTTTCCGGCCCATGTGCTGCCCGACTACCTGGCGAAGGTGGGCGTGCCCTTCCACATCGAAACGCAGGACACGTACAGCGTCGTCAAGGAGCACATCCCCGAAGGCAAGACCATGTGCAGCCTGTGCAGCCGCCTGCGCCGGGGCATCCTGTACCGCGTGGCTGACGAGCTGGGCTGCACAAAGATCGCGCTGGGCCACCACCGCGACGACATGCTGCAGACGTTCTTCCTCAACATGTTCTTCGGCGGCAAGCTCAAGGGCATGCCGCCCAAGGTGCAGAGCGACCGGGGCGATCACCTCATCATCCGCCCGCTGGCCTATGTGGCCGAGGACGACCTCGCGCGCTGGGCGGACATCCGCGCCTTCCCCATCATCCCGTGCACGCTGTGCGGCAGCCAGGAGAACCTGCAGCGCAAGCAGATCGGCCAGATGCTGCGCGACTGGCAGCAGCTGTACCCCGGCCGCATCGAGAACATGGCCGTGGCGCTGCGCAACCTGGTGCCCTCGCACTTCATGGACCCGCGCCAGTTTGACTTCAAGGGCCTGGTACCCAACGGCGTGCAGGACGCCGATGGCGACAAGGCCTTTGACGCCGAAGAGTTTCCTGCGCAGGCCGTGGGCATGCTCGGCGGCCTGCCCCTGATGCCGCGTTGAACCTGACTCCTGACGATTTTTAGATTGGGCCACCCCATGACCATGCTCAAAGCCCCCGAACTTCTTTTGCCCGCTGGCTCGCTCGACAAGATGCGCGCCGCCTACGACTTTGGCGCCGACGCGGTGTACGCCGGCCAGCCGCGCTACTCCCTGCGCGCGCGCAACAACGAGTTCAAGCTCGAGCAGATCCGCCAAGGCATCGGCGAGGCCCACGCACGCGGCAAGAAGTTCTTCGTCACCAGCAACCTCATTGCGCACAACGACAAGATCCGCACCTACCTGCGCGACATCGAGCCCGTGATCGACTGCCAGCCCGACGCGCTCATCATGGCCGACGCGGGCCTGATCATGATGGTCAAGGAGAAGTGGCCCGAGCAGGTGGTGCACCTCTCGGTGCAGGCCAACACCACCAACTGGGCGGCGGTGAAGTTCTGGCAGAAGATGGGCGTGGAGCGCGTCATCCTCTCGCGCGAACTCAGCCTCGACGAGATCGAGAAAATCCGCCAGGAATGCCCCGACATGGAGCTGGAGGTCTTCGTGCACGGCGCGCTGTGCATCGCATACTCGGGCCGCTGCCTGCTCAGCGGCTACTTCAACCACCGCGACCCCAACCAGGGCACCTGCACCAACGCCTGCCGCTGGAACTACGCCACCCATGACGCCGACATCGACCCGACCACCGGCGAAGCCATTGCCCGGAAGATGGAGGGTGACTTCAACTTCGAGGCCGCGCAGCACAAGGCAGAGCAGGCTTTTGCGTCCACCACCGGCAGCGGCGAGCGCCACCCCAAGGCCGACAAGGTCTACCTGATCGAAGAAGCCGGCCGGCCCGGGCAGATGATGCCCATCATGGAAGACGAGCACGGCACGTACATCATGAACAGCAAGGACCTGCGCGCGGTGGAGCACGTGGCGCGCCTGGCGCAGATCGGCGTCGATTCGCTCAAGATCGAAGGCCGCACCAAGAGCCTGTACTACGTGGCCCGCACCGCCCAGGTCTACCGCCGCGCCATCGACGACGCCGTGGCCGGCCGCCCGTTCAACCCCGAGCTGCTCATCGAGCTCGAAGGCCTGTCCAACCGCGGCTACACCGGCGGCCTGCTGGAGCGGCGCCCCAGCAACGACTACCAGAACTACATCAACGGCCACTCCACCACACAGCGCAGCCAGTTTGTGGGCGAAGTGCTGGGCGCCGAGGGCCTGGCTTCAGCGGGCCTGAGCGGTGACTGGGTGCAGGTCGAAACCAAGAACCATTTCGCCGTGGGTGACCTGCTGGAAGTGGTGCACCCGAGCGGCAACCTCACGCTGCGGCTCGCGCAGATGCGCAACGTGGACGGCCAGAGCATCGCCGTGGCGCAGGGCAACCCGGTGCGCGTGTGGATACCGCTGCCCGCCCGCTACGCAGGCGCGCTGCTGGCCCGGGTGGTCGAGGCGCAGCCGCCAGCTGCAGCGCCCGAACCCGCATTGGCAGTCTGACGCGGGGCGAGCCACCCCATCCGTTCACGCTGAGCCTGTCGAAGCGCCGCGCGAGGCTTCAACAAGCTCAGCCCGAACGGATGTTTCAAGTGCAGCAATGTTGATCAGTCGGTTGGATCAGTCAGTCACGAGGGCGCGGACACATGAAGACGATTTCTGACGGCCTGCAACGCCTTCTCTGGGCCACGGCGGCGATCATGCTCGCTGGTGGCAGCGCAGGCGCGCAAACCCCCACCGTCGCGCCCGCCCAAACACGCTACGTACAAGGCTCCTGGGTCAACCTGCGCGACGCCGCCCAGCCCCAGGCCCGCGTGGTGGCCCAGGTGCCCGCCAACACCGTGCTGGAGCAACTGACCGAGCGCGACGGCTGGTGCGCCGTGCTCTACCGCGGCGACCCGCGCCTGGGCCCCGCGCTGGCGGCGCCGGTGCAAGCCCATGTGTCGTGCCAGCTGCTGGCCGACCAGCCCCTCACACTGGCCCGGGCGGGCAAAGACGCCGCCCGCTCCTTCTGGGTGGCACCGTCGCCCAACCGCCTGCGGGCCTACGGCAACGCCTTGCCCCGGCCGGCATCGCTGCAGATCGCGGCGCTGGCCAAGACCCATGCGCTGGACGCACCGGTGGTGTACCCCCAGCGCCCCGAATGGGAAGCTGCCAAGAAGCTGATGCGCGCCGGTGTGCTGTTGCGGCCCGAGCAGGAGATCGACCGGGGCGCACCCGTCAACCCGCTCGCCGATGTCCAGCTCGCCACCCGCGCGGTGGACCACCTGCCGGCCGTGGCGCCCCTGGCCACACGGCCGGTGCTGCCCGCCATCACCCCGTCGTACTTTCGCAGCCACGACAGCGTGGCCCTGCTGCACGAGACCGATGCAGACGGGCTGGCCGCCGTCGCCGGCACGCGCATCAGCGTCATCCCCACCGGCACACCCGTGGGCCGATTTGCCCGCCACAGCGGACCCGAGATCGAGTACGTCACGGGCTTCTGGGACGTGGGCACGGCAGACCAGGCATTCGCCCCGCCGCTCACCGTGTACGCCATCGCCCAGCAGGGCCTGGTGGGCGCGCACGCCGTGCGCCAGCGCATGTGGGACATCAGCAACGATGCCCACTACTGCGGCGGCCACTACCCCGGCCGCGCGTTCAACGACCCCGGCGAAGAAGCCCAGCCCGTGCGCGGCTACGCCAAACTCTCCGACACCGCCGACGTGCTGGCCCGCCTGGTCGTCCCCGGCAAGCTGCCGCCGGATGCCGTGAAGGTGCGCTCCACGCGCTACGCCACGAGCTGGACGATGCCCGCCGACCCACCCATCCGCGACAAGCCCCAGCGCAAGAACACCGCCGTGACGGTGCACGAGATCGACGTGGACCGCGACAGTGTGGCCGACATCCTGCGCATCGACGTGCCCGCGCCGGGCAGCATGAGCTACGAGCCTGTCTTTGAATGGCGGTGGTACCTGAACATCAACGGGCAGTGGTTCAGGGCGGGTCATTGGGTGGATCAGGAGTGCACCTGAGCGGTGGTGCTGTCGGCCAGGAGCACGCATCCCGTGACTCTAGAAAGAAGCCGCCCTCACAGGCCAAGTAAACGACACGCAGATTGAGCCTCCGCCTGGGTGCAAGCTAAATTTCCTGCCTGCTTCGCCACCAATAGATCGGAAAGAGCAATGGACCTACTGTCCAGAAGCCTGTCAGCCAAAGAAACCTGGCCCAAATCGGCAGCTTTTTATCACGGCAGGCCTGCACGGAAAACACAAAGGATCCAATGAACACTGGCGTGACCAAGACCAGCCACCACCATTTCGCTAGAACGTGGCCCAGCGCTCCACTTGCCTCAAACGAGGGTATTTGATCGTTTCCGAAAGCCATCAATGCCCCGAGGAGCAGGATCGGGTATATCGCAAGAGCGGCTTTCAAAGAGGAGCTCATTCTTCCTCCAACATGTCCATTGCGTTTAGCTGCTCCAGTAAGCCCGGGGACTGAACTTGCCTTCGGGTTAAAAGACTGCTTAGCGTCATTCTGGGGGCTGACAGCTCAGGGTCCAAAGCCATTGGCGATTGGGGTATCACAGGACTTCGTCTCACCGCAACCGCGGCTGCCGCAACAAAGC
Organism: Acidovorax sp. sic0104; assembly: GCF_019219095.1. Classification (GTDB taxonomy): domain Bacteria; phylum Pseudomonadota; class Gammaproteobacteria; order Burkholderiales; family Burkholderiaceae_C; genus Acidovorax. The sequence goes on along the minus strand of NZ_JAHUWH010000009.1, from coordinate 1,209 downwards.
TGCCAGTACCAGCGCCTCCGCCACGACCTCCAGTGGCTCTTCCAAAGTAGCCATCAACTCCGGCAACTCCGGCAGCCACGCCCCCTGCGGCTGCACATTCGGCCACTGGTCCACCGCAATCGCCAGTAGCCCCGCCGCAAAGCCGGTCCACAGCCAGCCACGGGTACTACGGTGCGACAACGCCCCGTGCAGCCACGCCAGCGTGGCCAGGCCCACCCAGGCCACCGCGAGCATCGGCGCCTCGCGCACTGCGGCCCACCGGCAGGCGTCGGTCCATTCATGGCAGCGAAACTTCCACAGCTCGTGCAGCATGAACTGCTCGTCCAGCGCCAGCGCGCCGAAGGCCAACGTGAGCCACACGCCCAGCCGCCACGGCAGGCAGCGTTCGGCGGTCAGGCGCAGTGCGGTGATGCACAGCGTGAGCAGCAATGCGCTCGACAGCCACGATGCGGGAGAGTTGTCGGAGCGGAAGGCGCGCTCCCAGCCGGGCGCAAAGACCCAGGCGCTGAGCAGCAGGAATGCCAGCACCGTGCCCAGCAGCGCTGGCGCAACCCACGGGTGGGGCGCGGGGCTGAAGGCTTGAGGGGTGTGTGGCGCGGTGGGGTGTGAAGACATGGCCGTTGGATGGGAGGGCTGTCACCGACACCGTGTGGTGCGGAGCAGGCACAGCGGATTCTGAAGCAAGAACGTGCCGCACTGCGCTCTGGTTGAGCGCCAATTGCTATAAATCCAATAGCTGTATGCCTTGAGAGCGTGAACGCTGGCCGATCGGATGCGGTGGTGGCGGGTGGAGCGGCAGCCGTGGATCGCCGCCCACCCTGGTCAGGCTGCAGGAATCGCTACAGAATCCACCATCCCCCCGCATCCTTGGCATGGCCCTTCCCATCGACCCCTCCCGCAGCGCGCTCCCGCCCGTGGCCCAGTTCCTGGCCGAAGCGGCGCTGCAGCGGCAGACCTCGCTGCTGGGCCTGGACAAAGCACCTGCCGTGCATGCGCCGGCTGGGGCCGATCCGGCTGCGCCGCCTCCGACCGCGGGCTCGCCTCCGTCGCCCACCAGCCCGCTGCCCATGCCGGCCGACAAGGCCAGCATCTCGGCGCAGGCGCGCGAGCATTTGGGGGCCGGCTTCGACCCCCGGCGCGGTGGGGCCGATGCCGCGCAGGGCGGTGTCAGAGCCGGCGCCGCGCCGCTGCGCATGCCCGCGCCGCCGC
>NZ_JAHUWH010000008.1 GCF_019219095.1 Acidovorax sp. sic0104 | reverse complement strand
TGCCTGGCGACAACGTGTCGATCACCGTCAAGCTGATCAACCCCATCGCCATGGAAGAAGGTCTGCGCTTCGCTATCCGCGAAGGCGGCCGTACCGTGGGCGCTGGCGTCGTGGCCAAGATCATTGCCTAAGCCGGGCAAGGTAAATACAGGGGTATAGCTCAATTGGCAGAGCGTCGGTCTCCAAAACCGAAGGTTGTAGGTTCGATTCCTACTGCCCCTGCCACTTGACAGTGGCCTCCAACAAGCCCGCCAGACCCTGGCGGGCTTCGGTGTCTTAAGTGACGCCAGGACTCGTAGCAGGAATTACTCAAACATGGCCACTTCACAGGTTGAAACCGTCAATACAGGCGCTGACAAAGCCAAGCTCGCGGCAGTGGTGGCTTTGGTCATTGCGTCGGTGGCGGGTTTCTATTTGCTGAGCAAGCAGGGCGTATACGTCCAATGGGCGGCGCTGATTGTCGGCTTGGTGGCGGCTGTGGCTGTGTTCCTAGTGTCCGAGCCGGGTCGCCAGTTTGTCGCCTTTGCGCAAGATGCTTGGCGAGAAGTCAAGAAAGTAGTCTGGCCAACTCGCAAGGAAACCTTGCAGATGACCGCGTATGTGTTCGCCTTCGTGGTGATCATGGCGCTTTTCCTGTGGTTTACCGACAAGACGCTGGAGTGGGTTTTGTACGACTTGATTTTGGGATGGAGAAAGTCATGACGAGCGCTACGGAAATCACTGGAGCTGAGGCTCCTTCTGGCGCTTCTGCTGCGGCCAATCCCGATCTGCGCTGGTACATCGTCCATGCCTACTCGGGCATGGAAAAGGCTGTAGAGCGCAACATCCAGGAGCGCATCGCCCGTTCGGGCATGGAGGCCAAGTTCGGGCGAATTCTCGTCCCCACTGAAGAAGTGGTGGAGATGAAGAATGGCCAGCGCAAGACGACCGAGCGCCGACTGTTTCCTGGCTATGTGTTCGTTGAAATGATCATGGACGACGACACCTGGCATTTGGTGAAGCACACCAGCAAGGTGACGGGTTTTGTGGGTGGTGCAAAAAACCGGCCCGCTCCCATCTCGGAAGACGAGGTTCAAAAGATCGTCAGCCAGATGCAGGAAGGCACGGACAAGCCACGCCACAAGATCGAGTTCATGGTGGGCGAGCTCGTCCGCGTCAAGGAAGGTCCGTTCACGGACTTCAATGGGTCAGTCGAAGAAGTCAACTACGAAAAGAGCCGTGTGCGCGTTTCCGTGATGATTTTCGGCCGCTCCACACCCGTGGAGCTGGAATTCGGCCAGGTCGAGAAGACCTGACCCGCAACAACTGCGCGAGCCGCGCAGGAAGAATTGGATCCCGCGCTTTCGACTCGGCGCGGAGATCGTCACAAAGAGTCTTAACCCCGGGGAGCCGATGCTGCATGTTGCAGCGGATGGCGTGATCACCCGCAAGGAGTAAACCATGGCGAAGAAAATCGTCGGTTTTATCAAGCTGCAAGTTCCAGCTGGTAAGGCCAATCCATCCCCACCTATCGGCCCGGCATTGGGTCAGCGTGGCCTCAACATCATGGAGTTCTGCAAGGCATTCAATGCGCAGACCCAGGGTGTTGAGCCAGGCCTGCCACTGCCTGTGGTCATCACGGCATTTGCAGACAAGAGCTTCACCTTCATCATCAAGACGCCGCCCGCGACGACCCTGATCAAGAAGGCCATCAAGCTCGAAAAGGGTTCGCCCAACGCGCTGAAGACCAAGGTCGGCAAGATCACTCGTGCACAGCTCGAGGAAATCGCCAAGACCAAGCTCAAGGACATGAACGCTGCCAACGTCGACGCCGCTGTGCGCACGCTGGCTGGCTCTGCACGCTCGATGGGCGTGACGGTGGAGGGTTTGTAAGATGGCCAAGCTGACAAAGAAGCAAAAAGCCCTGCAGGGCAAGGTCGACAGCACCAAGCTGTACGCTTTCGCCGAAGCAGTCGCGATCGTGAAGGAAGCTGCTACCGCCAAGTTCGATGAATCCATCGATGTGGCTGTGCAACTGGGCATCGACGCCAAGAAGTCTGACCAGGTCGTGCGTGGCGCTGTCGTGCTGCCCAACGGTACCGGCAAGACGACCCGCGTGGCGGTGTTCGCCCAAGGCGCCAAGGCTGAAGAAGCCAAGGCAGCTGGCGCAGACGTGGTCGGCATGGACGATCTGGCTGCCATGGTCAAGGCGGGCGACATGCCTTTCGACGTGGTGATCGCTGCCCCCGACGCGATGCGCGTCGTCGGTACGCTCGGCCAAATTCTGGGCCCACGCGGCCTGATGCCCAACCCCAAGGTGGGCACTGTGACGCCTGACGTTGCTACGGCCGTGAAGAACGCCAAGGCAGGTCAAGTGCAGTTCCGCGTGGACAAGGCCGGCATCGTGCACAGCACCATTGGCCGCCGCTCGTTCGACAACGACAAGCTGCAAGGCAACCTGGCTGCACTGATCGAAGCGCTGAACAAGGCCAAGCCTGCGACCAGCAAGGGTCTTTACCTGCGCAAGGTGGCTGTGTCTTCCACGATGGGCCTGGGCGTCCGCGTAGATACGCAAACCATCGCAGCGTAATTGCAAAAAATCTTCGGGCTTGCCTTCGGGTCGGTCCGATGTGGTGGGCTGGGGCTGCTTTGGCAGTCCCAGGCCATCCAAGACCGTTGGCGTGCGAATCCGTCGTGCTTAAAGCCAGAAAAGGCGCCAACGCAGATGGCGATCCCGCTGCAGATGGAAATTTTCCTGAACAGTTGGTCGCTGCAACAAGAGCGCGCACAAGGCCATTGCCGAGTGCGCATTTTAAGGAGTAGACCTTGAGTCTTAATCGCAGTGAGAAAGAAGCGGTCATCAGTGAAGTGACCAGCCTCGCCGCTAAAGCTCAAACGCTTGTGATCGCGGAATACCGCGGCATCACGGTCGCCGACATGACCAAACTGCGTGTTGATGCCCGCAGCAAGGGCGTGACCCTGAGTGTTCTGAAGAACACCCTGGCTCGCCGTGCTGTGGCAGGCAGCGCGTTTGACGTGGTGGCAGACCAGATGACCGGTCCTCTGATCTACGGCTTCTCCGAAGACGCTGTGGCCGCCGCCAAGGTGGTGGCCGATTTCGCGAAGACCAACGACAAGCTGGTGATTCGCGGTGGCGCTTTCGGTGGTAAGGCCCTGGATGTCAACGGCGTTAAGCAACTGGCCAACATTCCTTCCAAGGAAGTTCTGCTGGCACAGATTTGTGGCTTGCTTATGTCCCCCATGTCGCGTACGGCCGTTGTGCTGGGCGCACTGGCGGCGAAAAAAGGCGAAGGCGCTGCCGCACCGGCCGCCGAACCTGCAGCGGCTTGATAGCCGGGCAGTCAACCAACACAATTGTTAGGAAATCAAAATGGCATTCGATAAAGACGCATTCTTGACCGCTCTGGACAGCATGACGGTTCTGGAACTCAATGACCTGGTGAAGGCCATTGAAGAGAAGTTCGGCGTGAGCGCTGCAGCCATGGCTGCACCCGCCGCGGGCGGTGGCGGCGGCGCTGCTGCAGCTGCTGAAGAGAAGACGGAATTCAACGTTGTGCTGACCGAAGCCGGCGCCAACAAGGTGTCCGTCATCAAGGCAGTGCGTGAAATCACGGGCCTGGGCCTGAAGGAAGCCAAGGACCTGGTGGATGGCGCTCCAAAGAACGTCAAGGAAGGCATTGCCAAGGCCGACGCCGAAGCTGCCGTCAAGAAGCTGGTGGAAGCCGGCGCCAAGGCTGAACTGAAGTAATTCGGTCCCGTTCAAGGGCTGGAGTGCTCCTCACGGGCCTCCAGCCTTTGGTGCTTTCAGAGCGCACTTGAAAACCGGCTTGGCCGGTTTCCCGCAGGCCCAAGCCGACGGAAAGCCCGAAGAGGCGTTCCCGAAGGACCCAAGCCGACGGAAAGCCCACACCGGTTTTCAAGTGTCTTCTGTCAATCCCGACAGCAGAAGATGCCTTGGTTCGGGTGATGTGCAACGCATCACCGTCCGCCATGGTTGGTAGTGGCCAACCGCCAAGCCCGCACGGAAACCTCTCCCTGCGGGTCAGTCGTCGAAGACCCAGGACTCATGTCTTTGCCCGGAGATCTCATGGCCTATTCCTACACCGAACGCAAGCGAATCCGCAAGAGCTTCGGCACCCGCGATAGCGTGCTCGAAGTTCCTTATCTGCTACAAATGCAGAAGGACGCATACACCGCATTCCTGCAGGCGGACAAAGCACCGCTGAAACGCACCATCGAAGGCCTGCAGGCCGCGTTCGACGCTGCTTTCCCTATCGTCTCCCACAACGGTTTTGTGGAGATGAAGTTCATCGAGTACAACCTGGCCAAGCCCGCCTTTGACGTGCGCGAATGCCAGACCCGTGGCCTCACATTCGCCTCGGCTGTGCGCGCCAAGGTCCAGCTGATCATCTACGACCGTGAATCCTCGACGTCGCAGTCCAAGGTGGTCAAGGAAGTGAAGGAGCAAGAGGTCTACATGGGCGAGGTGCCTTTGATGACCGACAAGGGCTCGTTCATCATCAACGGCACTGAACGCGTGATCGTGTCCCAGCTGCACCGCTCGCCAGGCGTGTTCTTCGAACACGACAAGGGCAAGACGCACAGCTCGGGCAAGCTGCTGTTTTCGGCACGCATCATTCCTTACCGCGGCTCCTGGCTGGACTTCGAATTCGACCCGAAGGACATCCTGTACTTCCGCGTGGATCGTCGCCGCAAGATGCCGGTCACCATCCTGCTCAAGGCCATCGGCCTGAACCCCGAATCGATCCTGGCGAATTTCTTCGTCAATGACAACTTCCGCCTGATGGACAGCGGCGCGCAGATGGAGTTCGTCTCCGAGCGCCTGCGTGGCGAAGTGGCCCGCTTCGACATCACCGACAAGTCCGGCAAAGTCGTGGTGGCCAAGGACAAACGCGTCACCGCCCGCCATACCCGCGAACTGGAGCAGTCCGGCACCACGCACATCAGCGTGCCCGAAGACTTCCTGATCGGCCGAGTCGTCGCCCGCAACATCGTGGATGCTGACACCGGTGAAATCGTCGCCAAGGCGAACGACGAGTTGACCGAAGCACTGCTCAAGAAGCTGCGCTCGGCCGGCGTGCAGGAACTGCAGGTCATCTACACCAACGAACTCGACCAGGGCGCCTACATCTCGCAGACGCTGCGCATCGACGAAACGGTGGACGAATTCGCAGCCCGCGTGGCCATCTACCGCATGATGCGCCCCGGCGAGCCGCCGACGGAAGACGCCGTGCAGGCCCTGTTCCAGCGGCTGTTCTACAACCCCGACACGTACGACCTGTCGCGCGTGGGCCGCATGAAGTTCAACGCCAAGATCGGCCGCGACGAGTCCACCGGCCCCATGGTGCTGTCCAACGAAGACATCCTGGCCGTGGTCAAGATCCTCGTGGATCTGCGCAACGGCAACGGCGAAGTCGATGACATCGATCACCTGGGCAACCGCCGCGTGCGCTGCGTGGGCGAACTGGCCGAAAACCAGTACCGCACGGGCCTGGCTCGTATCGAGAAGGCTGTGAAGGAACGTCTGGGCCAAGCCGAGCAAGAGCCGCTCATGCCCCACGACCTGATCAACAGCAAGCCGATCTCGGCCGCCCTGAAGGAATTCTTCGGTGCGTCGCAGCTGTCGCAGTTCATGGACCAGACCAATCCTCTGGCCGAAATCACGCACAAGCGCCGTGTTTCCGCTCTGGGCCCAGGCGGTCTGACCCGCGAGCGCGCAGGCTTCGAAGTGCGCGACGTTCACGTGACCCACTATGGCCGCGTCTGCCCTATCGAAACGCCTGAAGGCCCGAACATCGGCCTGATCAACTCGCTGGCCCTGTATGCCCGCCTGAACGAGTACGGTTTCATCGAAACCCCGTACCGCCGTGTGGTGGACGGCCAGGTCACGAACGAGATCGACTATCTGTCGGCCATCGAAGAAGGCAAGTACGTGATCGCGCAGGCCAACGCCGTGCTCGACAAGGACAACCGCCTGACCGGCGAGCTGGTGTCTGCCCGTGAAAAGGGCGAATCCATCCTGTGCGGCGCAGACCGCGTGCAGTACATGGACGTGTCGCCTGCGCAGATCGTGTCGGTGGCCGCTTCGCTGGTTCCGTTCCTGGAGCACGACGATGCGAACCGCGCGCTGATGGGCGCCAACATGTCGCGCCAGGCCGTGCCCGTGCTGCGTCCCGAGAAGCCGCTGGTGGGCACGGGCATCGAACGCGTGGCCGCTGTCGATTCCGGCACCGTGGTCACCGCCACGCGTGGCGGTATCGTCGACTACGTGGATGCCACCCGCATCGTGGTGCGCGTGAATGACGACGAAGCCGTGGCCGGTGAAGTGGGTGTGGACATCTACAACCTCATCAAGTACCAGCGTTCCAACCAGAACACCAACATCCATCAGCGTCCCATCGTCCAGAAGGGCGACAAGCTGGTCAAGGGTGACGTGATCGCCGACGGCGCATCGACGGACTTCGGCGAAATCGCCATCGGCCAGAACATGCTGATCGCCTTCATGCCCTGGAACGGCTACAACTTCGAAGACTCGATCCTGATCTCCGAACGCGTGGTCGCCGAAGACCGCTACACCTCGATCCACATCGAGGAACTGGTGGTCATGGCCCGCGACACGAAGCTGGGCGCCGAAGAAATCACACGCGACATTCCGAACCTGTCGGAGCAGCAACTGAACCGTCTGGACGAGTCCGGCATCATCTACGTGGGCGCTGAAGTGCAGCCCGGCGATACGCTGGTGGGCAAGGTCACGCCCAAGGGCGAGACCACGCTCACGCCTGAAGAAAAGCTCCTGCGCGCCATCTTCGGAGAGAAGGCATCCGACGTGAAGGACACCTCGCTGCGCGTGGACCAGGGCTCGTCGGGCACTGTGATCGACGTGCAGGTGTTCACCCGCGAAGGCATCCAGCGCGACAAGCGCGCCCAGCAGATCATCGACGATGAACTCAAGCGCTTCCGCCTGGACCTGAACGACCAGCTGCGCATCGTCGAGGCCGACGCCTTCGACCGTATCGAGAAGCTGCTGAACAACCGCGTGGCCAACGGCGGCCCGCAAAAGCTGGCCAAGGGCACGAAGATCGACAAGGCCTACCTGGCCTCGGTCGAGAAGTTCCACTGGTTCGACATCCGTCCTGCTGAAGACGAAGTCGCTACGCAACTCGAATCCATCAAGAACGCTCTGGAGCAGACGCGCCACAGCTTCGACCTGGCTTTCGAAGAAAAGCGCAAGAAGCTCACGCAAGGCGATGAGCTGCCTGCTGGCGTGCTCAAGATGGTCAAGGTCTACCTGGCCGTCAAGCGCCGCCTTCAGCCCGGTGACAAGATGGCCGGCCGCCACGGCAACAAGGGTGTGGTGTCCAAGATCGTTCCGGTCGAAGACATGCCCTACATGGCCGACGGCACCCCTGCCGACATCGTTCTGAACCCGCTGGGCGTGCCTTCACGGATGAACATCGGCCAGGTGCTGGAAGTTCACCTCGGCTGGGCCGGCAAGGGTATCGGCCAGCGCATCGGCAACATGCTGCAGGAGCAGGCCAAGGCCTCCGAGCTGCGCAAGTTCATGGAAGAGGTCTACAACTCCCGTGGCCGGACCGAAGACCTGTCTCAACTGAGCGATGACGAACTCATGGCCATGGCAGCGAACCTCTCCAACGGCGTGCCTTATGCCACCCCGGTGTTCGATGGTGCTTCGGAAGAAGAAATCAAGGACATGCTGAAGATCGCCTACCCGGACGACATCGCCGAGCGCAAGGGCCTCACGTCCACGCGCACGCAGGCGTATCTGTTCGACGGCCGCACCGGCGAGCGCTTCGAGCGTCCGACGACCATCGGCTACATGCACTACCTGAAGCTGCACCACTTGGTGGATGACAAGATGCACGCCCGCTCGACCGGCCCTTACTCGCTCGTCACGCAGCAGCCGCTGGGCGGCAAGGCGCAGTTCGGTGGCCAGCGTTTCGGGGAAATGGAAGTGTGGGCGCTGGAAGCTTACGGCGCCGCCTACGTGCTGCAGGAAATGCTGACGGTGAAGTCCGACGACGTGGTGGGCCGTACCAAGGTGTACGAGTCCATCGTCAAGGGCGAACACGCGATCGAAGCCGGCATGCCGGAATCGTTCAACGTGCTGGTCAAGGAAATCCGTTCGCTGGGCCTGGACATCGAGCTGGAACGCTCCTAAGCAGAAAAGGAAAGAGTCACTATGAAATCGCTACTCGACCTGTTCAAGCAATTCACGCCGGACGAGCATTTCGATGCCATCCGCATCGGCATGGCTTCGCCCGAGAAGATCCGTTCGTGGTCTTTTGGCGAAGTGAAGAAGCCCGAGACCATCAACTACCGCACGTTCAAGCCCGAACGCGACGGCCTGTTCTGCGCGAAGATCTTCGGCCCCATCAAGGACTACGAGTGCCTGTGCGGCAAGTACAAGCGTCTGAAGCACCGCGGCGTGATCTGCGAGAAGTGCGGCGTTGAAGTCACGCAGACCAAGGTGCGCCGCGAGCGCATGGGTCACATCGACCTGGCCGCGCCCTGCGCGCACATCTGGTTCCTGAAGTCGCTGCCATCGCGCCTGGGTTTGGTGCTGGACATGACGCTGCGCGACATCGAACGCGTGCTGTACTTCGAAGCCTACGTGGTCACCGACCCTGGCATGACCCCGCTGAAGAAGTTCAGCATCATGTCTGAGGACGACTACGACGCAAAGCGCAAGGAATACGGCGACGAGTTCATCGCCAAGATGGGCGCCGAAGGTATCAAGGACCTGCTGGAGTCCATCGATATCGACCTGTCGATCGAACGCCTGCGCGGCGACCTGACCGGCTCCGAAGTCAAGGTCAAGAAGAACGCCAAGCGCCTGAAGGTGCTGGAAGCCTTCAAGAAGTCGGGCATCAAGCCCGAGTGGATGGTGCTCGAAGTGCTGCCCGTTCTGCCACCGGACCTGCGTCCGCTGGTGCCGCTCGATGGCGGCCGCTTCGCCACGTCCGACCTGAACGACCTGTACCGCCGCGTCATCAACCGCAACTCGCGTCTGCGCCGCCTGCTGGAGCTGAAGGCCCCGGAAATCATCGCCCGCAACGAAAAGCGGATGCTGCAGGAAGCCGTCGACTCGCTGCTGGACAACGGCCGCCGCGGCAAGGCCATGACGGGCGCCAACAAGCGCGCGCTGAAGTCGCTGGCCGACATGATCAAGGGCAAGTCCGGCCGTTTCCGCCAGAACCTGCTGGGCAAGCGGGTGGACTACTCGGGCCGTTCCGTGATCACCGTGGGCCCGACGCTCAAGCTGCACCAGTGCGGTCTGCCCAAGCTGATGGCCCTGGAGCTGTTCAAGCCCTTCATCTTCTCGCGCCTGGAAGCCATGGGCATCGCGACGACGATCAAGGCTGCCAAGAAGGAAGTCGAATCCGGCACGCCGGTGGTGTGGGACATCCTCGAAGAGGTCATCAAGGAACACCCCGTGATGCTCAACCGTGCGCCTACGCTGCACCGTCTGGGCATCCAGGCGTTCGAGCCCATCCTGATCGAAGGCAAGGCCATTCAGCTGCACCCTCTCGTCTGCGCGGCCTTCAACGCCGACTTCGACGGTGACCAGATGGCTGTCCACGTGCCACTGTCGGTGGAAGCGCAGATGGAAGCCCGCACACTGATGCTGGCCTCCAACAACGTGCTGTTCCCCGCGTCGGGCGAACCCTCCATCGTGCCTTCGCAGGACGTGGTGCTGGGCCTGTACTACGCCACCCGCGACCGCATCAACGGCAAGGGCGAAGGCCTGGTGTTTGCCGACACCGGCGAAGTGCAGCGCGCGCTGGACGCGGGCCAGGTCGAACTGGCTGCCAAGATCACGGTGCGCATGACCGAGTGGACCAAGAACAAGGAAACGGGCGAATTCGTTCCGTCCACCTCGCTCGTGGAAACCACTGCCGGCCGTGCCCTGCTGTCCGAGATCCTGCCCAAGGGCCTGCCGTTCTCCAACATGAACAAGGCGCTCAAGAAGAAGGAAATCTCGCGCCTGATCAACGTGTCCTTCCGCAAGTGCGGCCTGAAGGAAACGGTCGTGTTCGCCGACAAGCTGCTGCAAAACGGCTTCCGTCTGGCCACGCGCGCCGGCATCTCTATCGCCATCGACGACATGCTGGTGCCTCCGCAAAAGGCCGGCATCATCGAGCGCTCCGAGAAGGAAGTGAAGGAGATCGAACAGCAGTATGTGTCCGGTCTCGTCACCTCCGGCGAGCGCTACAACAAGGTGGTGGACATCTGGGGCAAGGCCGGCGACGAAGTGTCCAAGGTCATGATGGCCCAGCTGTCCAAGCAGAAGGTCACCGACCGCCACGGCAAGGAAGTGGACCAGGAGTCCTTCAACTCCATCTACATGATGGCCGACTCCGGCGCCCGCGGCTCTGCCGCCCAGATCCGCCAGGTGGCCGGCATGCGGGGTCTGATGGCCAAGCCTGACGGCTCGATCATCGAGACGCCCATCACCGCGAACTTCCGCGAAGGCCTGAACGTGCTGGAGTACTTCATCTCCACCCACGGTGCCCGTAAGGGTCTGGCCGACACGGCGCTGAAGACGGCCAACTCCGGCTACCTGACGCGCCGCCTGGTGGACGTGACGCAGGATCTGGTCGTGACTGAAGAGGATTGCGGCACTTCCAATGGCTCGCTGATGCGCGCCATCGTCGAAGGCGGTGAAGTGATCGAATCGCTGCGCGACCGAATTCTCGGCCGCACCGCTGCCGAAGACGTGCTGCACCCCGAAACCCGTGCGGTGCTGGTGCCTGCCGGCGTGATGCTGGAAGAAGACCTCATCGAGGAAATCGAAGGCGCAGGCGTGGACGAAGTCAAGGTGCGCACGGCGCTGACCTGCGAAACCCGCTACGGCCTGTGCGCCAAGTGCTACGGCCGCGACCTGGGCCGTGGCGGCCTGATCAACCTCGGCGAAGCCGTGGGTGTGATCGCCGCCCAGTCCATCGGCGAGCCAGGCACGCAGCTGACCATGCGTACGTTCCACATCGGTGGTGCGGCTTCGCGTGCGGCCATTGCGTCCAGCGTGGAAGCCAAGTCCAACGGCGTGATCGGCTTCAACGCCACGATGCGCTACGTGAGCAACACCAAGGGCGAGCTGGTCGTCATTGCGCGTTCGGGTGAAATCATCATCCACGACGAGCATGGCCGCGAGCGCGAACGCCACAAGGTGCCTTACGGCGCGACGCTGACGGTCAAGGCCGACCAGCAGATCAAGGCCGGCACGATCCTGGCCAACTGGGATCCGCTGACCCGACCCATCATCACCGAGTTCGCCGGTCAGACCAAGTTCGAGAACGTCGAAGAAGGTCTCACGGTGGCCAAGCAGGTCGACGAAGTGACCGGTCTGTCCACGCTGGTGGTGATCGATCCGAAGCGCCGCGGTGCCGCCAAGGTGGTGCGTCCGCAGGTGAAGCTGATCGACGCCCAGGGCAACGAAGTGAAGATCCCCGGCACCGACCACTCTGTGACCATCGGCTTCCAGGTCGGCGCTCTGATTCAGGTGCGCGATGGCCAGGACGTGGGCCCCGGCGAGGTGCTGGCGCGTATTCCGGTCGAAGGCCAGAAGACCCGCGACATTACCGGCGGTCTGCCCCGCGTGGCCGAGCTGTTCGAAGCCCGTACGCCGAAGGACAAGGGCACGCTGGCCGAGATGACCGGTACCGTGTCGTTCGGCAAGGAAACCAAGGGCAAGGTCCGCTTGCAGATCACCGACCCCGAAGGCCACGTGTTCGAAGAACTCGTGCCCAAGGAAAAGAACATCCTGGTGCACGAAGGGCAGGTGGTGAACAAGGGCGAATCGATTGTGGACGGCCCGGCCGATCCGCAAGACATCCTGCGCCTCTTGGGTATCGAGGAGCTGTCGCGCTACATCGTCGATGAAGTGCAGGACGTGTACCGCTTGCAGGGCGTGAAGATCAACGACAAGCACATCGAGGTGATCGTTCGCCAGATGCTGCGCCGCGTCGTGGTCGAGAACGTCGGCGAGTCGAACTACATCGCAGGCGAGCAGGTCGAGCGTTCCGAGATCCTGAACACCAACGAGGCACTGCAGTCCGAAGGCAAGATTCCTGCGACCTACAGCAACCTGCTGCTGGGTATCACGAAGGCATCGCTGTCGACCGACTCGTTCATCTCGGCGGCTTCCTTCCAGGAAACCACCCGCGTGCTCACCGAGGCTGCCATCATGGGCAAGCGCGACGAGCTGCGTGGTCTGAAGGAAAACGTGATCGTGGGCCGTCTGATCCCCGCCGGTACGGGCCTGGCCTACCATCAGGCACGCAAGGCCAAGGACGCCATGGACGACGCCGAGCGCCGCGCCATCGCCGAAGCCGAAGCGGCAGAGATGGAAGCCCAGGCGGATGCGGCCGAAGTCGAAGGCAGCGGTGCCACGGCGTCTGCCGGCGACAGCGCTGCCGATTGAGGCCCCGGCAGCGGTCGGACACATCTTCGCTGCGTGCGAAAGACTTGTCCGCCGTTGCCCTGAGCCCCGGGCGTTCAAGTTTGAAAACGCTCCCGCCCTGTCCTAGGCAGGCCGGGGGCGTTTTTTTCTGGCCGCTGGTTTCCAGGTCATTCCTACTTCTTCTTTTATCGGGCCCTGCGCGCCAATTCCGCGCAGCTGGCGTCTGTGCATGTGGTCATCGCCTCTTTTCTGGATCGTCATCGCCATCGCGCTGTTCTGGGCGCTGGGCGCCTACAACCGGCTGATGCGGCTGCGTTCAGCCGTGGTGCAATCGTTCGGCAGTTTTGACGCGCACATGGTGCGTCTGCTGGCGCTGCTGGGAGAGTTCCATGCGTTTTGCACCGTGCAGCGTGAAGCATCGGCGGCGGCGAGTCCGGTGGACCAGGAGATCGCCGCGCTGCATGGCGCGGCCACGCAGCTGAGCGCATCGCTCGCCGTGGCACGGGCCCGGCCCCTGCGCTCCGATGCGATGGCTGCGCTGGCCGCTGCGCGCGACGTGCTGCATGCCAGCTGGCCCGGTGCGCTGCACAAGGCGCAAGAAACAGCCACCCCGGCCGAGGCCATCGGCCAAGCCGGTGAGGGTAAGGGTGAGGGTGAGGCAACGCCGGCCGAGCCGGTGCCACCCGGCTTGCTTTGGACGGCTCGCTGGAGCGACCATGTGCAGCAGAACGAACAGGCCATCGCGGTGTTCAATGACGCCGTGGTGCAATACAACGCAGCCATTGCACAGTTTCCAGCCAACCTGTTGGCCTGGGCGTTTGGTTTCAAGACGGCGCGCGGGCTCTAGGTCGCGAACATGGCCAAGTGCTCGCTCACATTCCAGCTGTCTCAAAAGGATCAACGATGAGCCCTTCACCCCTGAAAGGCGGCGCCCCCCGTGGCGCGCAACGCCAGGGCCAAGCTCCTGCAGTTTCGGCCAGGGGAGCGACGCAGCACGACGGCAAGCCGCAGTCCGTGGCGCTGTGGCTGCAATTGCTGGCCGTGGCGGGCTCGTTGCAGGCCATTCGCTCCGGCCAGTCCGGCACCGCAGCGCTGGCCGCCGTGGACGCGGTGTTGCGACCGGGCGTGCAGGCCCTGCTGTTCCAGGTGCTGCGCCAGGCTGGCCGCGCCGAAGCCTTGCGCAGGGCGATGGTGCCCCGAACGCCACCGCCTGCTGCAGATGCCCTGCTTTGCACAGCCCTGGCCCTGTGCTGGAACCCCGAGGAGTCTCCTTACGAAGCATTCACCCTCGTGAACCAGGCCGTGGAAGCTGCCAAGCGCCACGCCGCCACCCGCGCACAGTCGTCCTTCATCAACGGTTGCCTGCGCAGGTTCCTGCGCGAGCGCGATGCGCTGGTGCAGCGCACCGACGCCGACCCCCCGGCCCGGTGGAACCATCCCGCTTGGTGGATCGCGCGGTTGCGCAAGGACCACCCGGCACAGTGGGAGCAGATCCTCCGGGCGAATAACGCCCACGCGCCCATGACGCTGCGCGTCAATGTCCAAAAAACCACCTTGACGCTTTACCAGCAAGCGCTGAATGCTATCAATTTTGATTCATCGCCTGTCGGTATGGCCGGGCTGGAGCTGAGCCAGCCGGTGCCTGTGCAGTCCCTGCCGGGATTTGCGGATGGCCACGTGTCCGTGCAGGATGCCGCAGCGCAACTGGCCGCGCCCCTGCTGCTCGAGGGCCTCGACCTCTCACAGCCCCTGCGCGTGCTGGACGCCTGCGCGGCGCCTGGCGGCAAGACCGCTCATTTGCTGGAACTGGCAGGCGAGGGCGCGCCGCTGCAGGTGACGGCGCTGGAGATCGACCCCACCCGCAGCCTCCGCATCGGCGACACGTTGCAGCGGCTGGGCCTGCAGGCGCAGGTGCTGGTGGCGGACGCAGCCCGCCCGGAAGCTTGGTGGCACCAGCACTGCGGCGGCGCGCTGTTCGATGCCATCCTGCTCGACGCGCCCTGCACGGCATCGGGCATTGTGCGGCGCCACCCCGACGTGCGCTGGCTACGCCGCGAGAGCGACATCGCCCAGTTGGCGCAGTTGCAGGCACGCCTGCTGGCCGCCTTGTGGCCGCTCGTGCGCCCCGGTGGGCGGCTTCTTTACTGCACCTGTTCGGTGTTCCGCGCCGAAGGAGAGGGGCAGGTTCAAACGTTTCTTGCGCACAACACCGATGCGCAATTGCTGCCATCGCCCGGCCATTTAATTCCTGGCAACGGCGACAAGGCCGGATCTGTCCGGGACAATCACCTGGGTGAGCACGACGGATTTTTTTACGCACTGTTGCAGAAATCGCCGCAATGAGTCGCAGCGAACTCGTTGGCGTGCCTTTTGCGCTGTTGTGCTTGTGCTATGGACTTGCATCTTTGCGGTCTCCGGCGCGGTCGCGGCGCCGCCAGTCAACCTGGACGGCGGGGACCTGCGCATCGAGCGTGCCGAAGACGGCCTGTACCTGAGCGCCAACCTGCAGGTCGTCTTGCCAGAACTTGCCGAAGACGCACTCTACAAGGGCATCCCCATGTACTTCGTCGCGGAAGCCCAGGTCACCAGGGACCGCTGGTACTGGTACGACCGCCAGGTGGCAGAAACCAGCCGCTACATGCGCCTGAGCTACCAGCCCCTGACCCGCCGCTGGCGGTTGAACCTTTCTCCGGTGCCGTTCACCAACAGTGGCCTGGGCGTGGTGCTGGGCCAGACGTTCGACGACTATGACGACGCCATGTCGGCCATTCAAAGATTTTCCCGCTGGAAGATCGCGGATGGCGATGTGATCGATGCCGATGCTGTGCACACGGTGCATTTTCGCTTTCGTCTGGATACGTCCCAGTTGCCCCGGCCGTTTCAGATCGGCGCCGTGGGACGATCTGGCTGGAACCTGCTGGTGTCGCGCAGCCAGCGCCTGGGCGCAGCCGAACCCGCCGCCAAGTGAGCCCGACCACGCCGAACCCCTCCGCTTCCACCTCCGCCTCTGCGCACGCCGCCGCGCGCCAGTCGCGCGCGGTGCGCTGGGCCGTGGGGGTGGGCGCGGCCATCATGTCGGCGATCGGGCTGGTGCTACTGTTCCTGCTCACCCTGGCCACCAACAACCGGGCGCTGTACGAACGCAACTACGCCTGGCTCTTCGGCGTGAACGTGCTGGTGGCACTGCTGCTGCTGGCCGTGCTGGTCTGGGTCGCCGTTCGCCTGGCCATGCGGCTGCGCAAGGGACGGTTCGGCAGCCGTCTGCTGGTGAAGCTGGCCGCGATCTTCGCGCTGGTCGGGCTGCTGCCCGGGCTGCTGATCTACGTGGTGTCCTACCAGTTCGTCACCCGTTCGATCGAAAGTTGGTTCGATGTGAAGGTGGAAGGGGCGCTCTCGGCAGGGGTGAACCTGGCGCGCGTGTCGCTTGACTCGCTGGCCTCGGACATGGCCTCCAAGACCCGGAACGCGGGTGCGCAGGTCGCCCAGGTGCCCGATGCGGCCTCCGGGCTGGTGCTGGAGCGCATCCGTGACCAACTGGGCGCCACCGACGTGGTGCTCTGGAACGCCGCCGGGCAGGCCGTGGCCAGCGCCGGGCAGTCCCGGTTCAGCCTCAACCCCGAGCGCCCCAGCGCCGCGCTGCTGCGCACCGTGCGCCAGCAGCGTGCCAGCGCCCAGATCGAGGGGCTGGACGATGTCTCCGACCCTGCGGCCGCCCAGAACGCCCGGGTCAAGGTGCTCGCGCTCGTCAGCAACCCCAGCGTCGGTCTCCTGGCCGAACCCCGATACCTGCAGGCCACCCTGCCGCTGCCGGCCGCGCTGGTCGCCAATGCCATCGCTGTGCAGGAGGCCAATCGCGAATACCAGGAGCGTGCGCTGTCCCGCGGCGGGCTGCGGCGCATGTACGTCGGCACGCTGACGCTGAGCCTGTTCCTGGCCGTGTTCGGCGCCGTGCTGCTGGCCGTGCTCCTGGGCAACCAACTGGTGCGTCCCCTGTTGGTGCTGGCCGAGGGCGTGCGCGAGGTGGCGGCAGGCAACCTGAGCCCCAAGGCCGCCCTGCAGGGCAGGGACGAACTGGGTGGCCTTACGCGGTCATTCGCGCTCATGACCCAGCAACTGGCGGACGCCCGCCAGGCCGTGGAACTGAGCATGGGCGAGGTGGATGCCGCGCGGGCCAACCTGCAGACCATCCTCGACAACCTCACGGCGGGCGTCATCGTGCTGGATGAGCAGGGTGTGATCCGCTCGTCCAATCCCGGCGCGACCCGCATCCTTCGTGCCCCCATGGCCGTGTACGAAGGGCGGGCGCTCTCGGAAGTGCCGGGCCTGTCGGAGTTCGCTGCGTCGGTCCAAGGCCATTTCGACGCCTTCCTGGGCGACAACGAGCGCCACGGGCTCGACCACTGGCAGCAGCCGTTCGAGCTGCATGCCTCATCGACCGGTGTCGGGCAGCACGCCACCAGCCTGGTCGCGCGGGGCGCCGAACTGCCAGACTCCGCCCGATTGTTGGTTTTTGACGACATTTCGGAGATTGTTTCTGCGCAGCGTGCGCAAGCTTGGGGCGAGGTAGCTCGCCGCCTCGCGCACGAAATCAAGAACCCGCTGACGCCCATCCAGTTGTCAGCCGAGCGTCTGGAAATGAAGCTCTCAGGCAAGCTGCCGGGCCCCGAGCAGGCCGTGCTTGCCAAGTCCGTCAAGACCATCGTGGAGCAGGTCGATGCCATGAAGCGGCTGGTCAACGAGTTCCGCGACTACGCCCGCCTGCCTGCTGCAGAACTGCATCTGCTGGACTTGAATGCCCTGGTGGCCGACGTGCTGCATCTGTATGGAGAAGAGAACGCCACCGTGCGCGTGGAAGCCGAACTGGACCCCCGCTGCCCCTCGATAGCGGGTGATGCGCAGCAGTTGCGCCAGGTGGTCCACAACCTGCTGCAAAACGCCCAGGACTCTACCGAACAGGCGCGGACCGGCGCAACCACCGAGCCCGCCGAGCCGCTGCCCCCGGTGCGCATCAGCACCCGCTGGAGCGAGTCGTCGCGCCGTGTGCGGCTGACCGTGACCGACAGCGGCGGCGGCTTTCCGGCGCACATCCTGCAGCGCGCGTTCGAGCCCTACGTCACCACCAAACCGCGTGGCACCGGCCTGGGCCTGGCCGTGGTCAAAAAGATCGCCGACGAGCACGGCGCACGCATCGACCTGTCCAACCGCACGGAAGATGGCGTGGTACGCGGAGCCCAAGTGTCGTTATCATTCGCCCCTGAACCAGCGGTGGCGTCATAACAACACCGCCCCGCAGTACCCTCCCAAGGCGTCTCTACACACATGGCAAACATTCTGGTGGTCGACGATGAGCTCGGCATTCGTGATCTGCTGTCGGAAATCCTGAACGACGAAGGTCACAGCGTAGACCTGGCAGAAAACGCCACCCAGGCGCGAACCGCCCGTGCCGGAAACAGCTACGACCTCGTGCTGCTCGACATCTGGATGCCAGACACCGACGGTGTCTCGCTGCTCAAGGAATGGGCCACCGCCGGTGTGCTGACCATGCCCGTGATCATGATGAGCGGCCACGCCACCATCGATACCGCGGTGGAAGCCACCCGGATCGGAGCCTTCTCCTTCCTGGAAAAGCCCATCACACTGCAAAAGCTGCTCAAGGCCGTGGAGCAGGGCCTGGCCCGCAACGCCGCCCACCAGGCCGCACCTGCCGCCGCCGCCCAGGCACCCGTCCAGCCCCCGGCCGACCCCACCTTCGCACAGCTGCCCGCCGTGTCGACCGTGATGGCCGGCGTGGACGCCGGCCCCCACGCCCACCAGGGCTTCGACCTCGACCGCCCTCTGCGCGAAGCGCGCGACGGCTTCGAAAAAGCCTACTTCGAATTCCATCTGGCCCGCGAAGGCGGCTCCATGACCCGCGTGGCGGAAAAGACAGGCTTGGAGCGCACCCACCTGTACCGCAAGCTGCGGCAATTGGGCGTGGATCTGGGGCGCGGCAAGCGCGGGTGATCTGTAGACGTTGTCAAAATTTCATGCCATCGCCAGAAAGCTCTTTTTTCTGGTTATAATTTGAGGCTCAGGCCCGGTAGCTCAGTCGGTAGAGCAGAGGATTGAAAATCCTTGTGTCGGTGGTTCGATTCCGCCCCAGGCCACCAAATATAAAAAAGCCCAGTTCCAACGAACTGGGCTTTTTGCATTTCTGGCCCGACAACGGTTCCTTTGACTTCTGCGGGCACATCCCATCAATTGCCCATGGCGTCGGGCCCCGAGTCACCGGGCTCAATGCCCCCCACACCCCCGCTGCCGCGTATCCGACGGCGTCTCTCCGAACCGCTTGCGATAGCCCTCTGCAAAGTGCCCCAGGTGGAAGAACCCGTAGCGCGCAGCAATGTCCGCTACGTGCGGGGCGCGGTCTGCGCTGGTGGGCTGTTGCAGTGCGGCGTGGGCGGCATCCATCCGCAGGTCGCGCAGAAAGGCCATGGGGCTTTTGCCGGTGCATTGGGCAAAGGCCTGCTGCAAAGAACGGGCGCTGGTGCCTGCGTGGGCGCACACGTCGGCCAGGGTGATGGGCAGCTCCAATTGGCTGTGCATGAATTCCTGCGCGCGCTTGACGGCACGTGGCAGCACCATGCGACCGGTGCAGGTCGTGGGTGCGCCTGCGCCCGCGGCGAGCGCTGCCGAATGGTTGTGCTGCGCGGACAGCAGCAGGCTGGTGAGCAGGTGGTTCTCGGCCTGTTCGGCCAGCACCGGGTGCCCCAGTAGGAAAGCGCTGGTTTCCACCGCCGAACGCAGGTAGGCGATGAAGCTGGCCATGCCCATGAGTGCGGGGTTGGCCAGGTCCATGCCCAGGTCGAACACCAGGGGCTGCTGCACCGGCGCCTGCAGCAGGTCCGACAAGCGGGCGTGCAGTGCCTCGCTCTCTATCTTGACGATGAACTGCGGGCTGTCTTCATGCCAGCGCATGGACAGCGGCTCGGTGGGTGAGGGTACCGAGGCCATCAGCGTGTGCGACTCCACCGTTTGCCCGCCGCAGCGGACCGTGGCGCCGCCGCGCAGCGGTATCTGCAGCAAATAGAAGCTGCGCAGGTACCCGGGCTCGATGCGCACCGCAGGGCCGTACTGCACATAGTTCAGGCTGACATGGCGGTGCAGCGGGGCGCTGTGGTGGCATGCGTCCAGCCTGTCGCCGGGGTGCAGTGTGGCCAGGTCGTGCGGGCAGAACACGCGGCCCACGAACTCCCGCGCTTCGTCCAGGTCGTGGCTGTCGAACAGGCGATAGCGCTGCAGCGGTAGCCGGTCGGCGGCGGTGCTCTGCGGGGCGATGTCCATGGTCTTGGCGGCGTGGGCGTGCGTCGGTCGGTCGGTGGATCGTGTGCTGCACGCAGCGGGTGCGCCACGGCGGCGGTGCGAACGAAATCCTGCGTTTTAGGGATACGGCCTGCGCTTTCCGGATGCGGTCGGGCCGGCTCCTTTTCTATTCTTGTGCAGGCCCCGAGCCCTGCGCAAGAGCGCTACCCCGGGGCATCGGGCGCGACTGTTTCAGCGTGTGAGCGCTGCTGCAGCGCAGCAAAGGCTGCCGGGCGCACTGCCCGGCCCGCAACGCACAGGAGTCACCATCATGGTCCAGGGGTTCGAAGGAATGCGCGGCAAGAGCGCCATCGTGACGGGGGGCGCCACCCTCATCGGGGCCGGGGTGGTGCGCGCACTGCACCAGGCGGGGGTGAGGGTCATGGTGGCCGACATCAACGCAGAAGCCGGGCAGGCACTGGCGGATGCACTGGGTGCCGGCGTGCTGTTTCGGCGCACCGACATCACCAGCGACGCGGAGATCGCTGCCTGCGTGGCCGAAGCTGCAGAGCGCCACGGCGGGGTCCACTACCTGGTGAACCTGGCCTGCTCGTATCTGGACGATGGCATTGCATCGCCGCGGGAGGACTGGCTGGCTTCGCTCAACGTGAACCTGGTCAGCGCGGTGATGGTGCTCAAGGCGGTGCGCCCGCATTTTCAGCGTGCGGGCGGCGGGGCGGTGGTCAACTTCACCAGCATTTCCTCGGGCGTGGCGCAGACCGGGCGCTGGCTGTACCCCGTGGGCAAGGCGGCCATGGTGCAACTGACGCGCAGCATGGCCATGGACCTGGCGGGAGAAGGTGTGCGCGTGAACAGCGTCTCCCCGGGCTGGACGTGGTCGGCCATCATGGACCAGCTCACCGGCGGCGACCGCGCCAAGACCGACCGCGTGGCCGCGCCGTTTCACCTGCTGCGCCGCGTGGGTGACCCGGCCGAAGTGGCCAACGTGGTGCTGTTCCTGTGCTCGGACCTGGCCAGCTTCGTGACGGGGGCCGACTATGCCTGCGACGGCGGCTACTCGGCCATGGGCCCCGAGTCCTATACCCCCGCCATTCCTCAGCTGATGTCGTGAAGGAGCAGCCGCCATGACCATTCGATCCGTAGGCATCGTCGGTGCCGGCTTTGCCGGCCTGTCCACCGCCAAGGTGCTGCGCGCCTTTGGCTTTGAGGTGACGGTGTTCGAAAAAGAGCCCGACGTGGGCGGCGTGTGGGCCGCGTCGCGCCGCTACCCGGGCCTGACCACGCAGAACCCGCGCACCACCTACGCGCTGTCGGACTTTCCGATGCCGGCGCACTACCCCGAATGGCCGTCGGGCCAGCAGGTGCAGGCCTATCTGCAATCGTATGCAGAGCACTTCGGCCTGGTGCCCCACCTGCGCATGTCCACGGTGGTGGAGCGCGCGGTACTGGATGAAGATGCCGGCACGTGGACTGTGCAGACGCGGCCTGCGCAAAGGCAAGGGCAGGGCGATGGCGTGACGCCTATGCAAGCGCAAGCGCAAACGCAGACGCAGACGCAGACGCAGACCCACCGCTTCGACTACCTGGTGGTGTGCAACGGCATCTTCAGCGAACCGGCCGTGCCGCACTATCCGGGGGCGGACGCCTTCGTGGCGGCTGGCGGGCGCGTGTGCCATACCAGCCAGTTCAACGACGCGAGCGCTGCACGCGGCAAGCACGTGCTGGTGGTGGGCTACGGCAAGTCGTCGTGCGACGTGGCCAACGCCATTGCGGCCGACAGCGCCAGCACCACCGTGCTCGCGCGCCATCTGATCTGGAAGATCCCGAAGAAGTTCATGAACGTGCTGAACTTCAAGTTCCTGCTGCTCACGCGCATGGGCGAGGCGCTGTTCAAGTACATCGAGCCCAAGGGCTTCGAGAAATTCCTGCACGGTGCGGGCTTGCCGGTGCGCAACTCCATGCTGGGCAGTGTGGAGTCGGTCGTCACCCGGCAACTGAAGCTGCGCGAGATCGGCCTGCACCCGGGCACGCCGCTGGAGACCATCGCCCGCAGCACGGTGAGCCTGGTGACCGATGGCTTTTATGAAAAGGTGGCCGCGGGAGCACTGGGCGTGCGCAAGGGCGTGACCATCCGCGAGCTGCAGCCCGGCCAGGCAGTGCTGAGCAATGGCGAGACGGTGCCGGCCGACATCGTGGTCTGCGGCACCGGCTGGCACCAGCAGGTGCCGTTCTTCGACACTGGCGTGATGCAGCGCATCACCGATGCGCGCGGCAACTTCCGGCTGTACCGCTCCATCCTGCCGGTGGGCATGCCGCGCCTGGCTTTCAATGGCTACAACTCATCGTTCTTCAGCCAGCTCAACTGCGAGGTGGGTGCGTTGTGGCTGGCCAACCACCTGCGCGGCGGCCTGCAGCTGCCGTCCCAGGCCGACATGAATGCGCAGATCGACCGGCGCCTGGCCTGGATGGAGGAGCGCACCGATGGCAAGCATTCCAAGGGCACCAACATCATCCCGTTCTCGGTGCACAACATCGACGAGCTGCTGCAGGACATGGGCTTGCCACTCGGCGCCGTCACGCGTTTCAGGCAATGGCTGGAGCCGGTGAACCCCGCCGACTATGCTGTGGTCACCCGGCAGTTGCTGGCCCGGCATGCGGGTGCAGCTGCCGGTGCGCCGCTGGCCGCCCGCGCCGCAGCCGGCACCGGTGTCTGAAAGAATTCGCCCCGACTCCTACCCCACCGAGAAGGACATCCCATGCCAGGACAATGGATCACGCTGGACGCCGCCGACGGCAGCGGCCGCTTTCGCGCCTACCTCGCCACCCCTGCCAGCGGCAGCGGTCCCGGCCTGGTGATTGCGCAGGAGATTTTTGGCGTCAATGCCACCATGCGCGATGTGGCCGACTACTACGCAGAAGAAGGCTACGTGGTGCTGGTGCCCGACCTGTTCTGGCGGCAGGAGCCCGAGGTCGAGCTGGACGCCGCCACCGACATGCCGCGCGCATTCGCGCTGTACCAGGGCTTCGATGAAGCCAAGGGCGTGGACGACCTGCAAACCGCCATCACCGCCCTGCGCGCGCGGCCAGAGGTCCAGAGCGCGGGCAGCGCGGGCGGCCCGGGCAAGGTCGGTGTGCTGGGCTTTTGCCTGGGCGGCAAGCTCGCCTATCTGGCGGCCTGCCGCACCGACGCCGACGTGGCCGTGGGCTACTACGGCGTGGGCATCGAGGCCGCGCTGGCCGAGGCGCCCGGCATCCGTTGCCGCCTGGTGCTGCACATCGCCGAGCTCGACGGCTTCTGCACGCCGCCTGCGCGGGACGCCATCGTGCAGGCCCTGTCGGGCCGCGAGAACGTGGAGCTGTACGTCTACCCCGGCACCGACCATGCCTTCGCCCGCGTGGGCGGCGACCACTTCCACAAGCCGTCGGCCCTCATGGCGCACCAGCGCAGCGTGGCCGCACTGCGGCGCGAGATGGGCCCGCACTACGATCTGTCGGCGCTGTGGGACAAGCATTGCGAATACGAGTTCGCCACCCGTGATGTGGACGCCACCATGGCCACCATGGTGGCCGAGCCCTATGTGAACCACATCCCCACCATGACGGGCGGAGTGGGTTACAAGCACCTGCACGACTTCTACACCCGCCACTTCGTCAACAGCAACCCGCCGGACACGAGCCTGACCCCGATCTCCCGCACGGTCGGGGCCACGCAGGTGGTGGACGAAATGCTCTTTAACTTCACCCACACCACCGAGATCCCGTGGATGCTGCCGGGCGTGGTGCCCACGGGCCGGCGTGTGGAGATACCGCTGCTGGCGGTGGTGAAGTTCCGCGGCGACAAGCTCTACCACGAGCACATCTACTGGGACCAGGCCAGCGTGCTGGTGCAGGTCGGCCTGCTCGACCCCGCAGGCCTGCCCGTGGCCGGTGTGGAGACAGCGCGCAAGCTGCTGGACGAGATGTTGCCTTCCAACGGTTTAATGGGCGAGGGCCGCTAGCCTGGGTGCGCCGGTGGCATGGGCTGAGGCAAGGGCTTTGATCTCGCCGCAGCCCGCCTTGTTACGCCAAGCCCCGGAACCATCAGCGAGAAGTGTTCCGCCGACCCGAACCTGAATGCCAGCTCGGCCATGGGCGCTGCGGACGCGGCCAACGACATCATTAAGTCGGCCAGTGCGGGTTACCGGGGCGGGTTCGACAAATAGGCCGGCCGGTGTGCTGCGACGGTGCGACGGGGCAAAGGGGGCTGAGTGTCCGACTGCACCGCATCGCACCGCTGTGCAGCGCGGCCCCGCGTTACTTCGCGGAGCGCCGCTGCCGCGCCCGGCGCGACACCATGTTGAGCACCTCGACCAGCGCCGAGAACGCCATCGCTGCGTAGATGTAGCCTTTGGGGATGGGGGCGCCAAAGCCCTCCGCAATCAGCGTGGTGCCGATCAGCAGCAGGAAGCCCAGCGCGAGCATCACGATCGTGGGGTTGGCCTGGATGAAATTGGCCAGCGGCGTGGCGGCGAACAGCATGACTGCGACCGTGACCAGGATCGCGATCACCATGATGGGGATGTGGGGTGTCATGCCCACCGCGGTGATGATGCTGTCGATGGAGAACACCAGGTCCAGCATCAGGATCTGCCCGATGGCGGCGGTGGTCGTCAGGCCGGCGGACTGCGGTGTGAACACATCGGGGCCCGGGTCGGGGTCCACGCTGTGGTGGATTTCCTTCGTGGCCTTCCAGACCAGGAAGAGGCCGCCCGCGATCAGGATCACATCGCGCCAGGAGAAGCCTTTGCCGAAGAGGGTGAACACCGTTTCGGTCAGCCCGACGATGAAGGCGATGGTGCCCAGCAACGCCAGCCGCATGACCAGTGCAGCCCCGATGCCGATGTTGCGCGCGCGGGCGCGGTCCTTCTGCGGCAGCTTGTTGGTGAGGATGGAGATGAAGATCAGGTTGTCGATGCCCAGCACGACTTCCATCGCGATCAGGGTGGCCAGGGCGATCCAGGCGGCGGGGTCGGCCGCGAGCGTTTGCAAGTAGTCCATGGTGTGCAGGTGTGGTGATGAGTGGATACCGTTCGGCTCCAGCCTGCATCACACCCCTTGCTGCGCAGGGGGCGTGGGCTCCATGGCCGCTCGCAGTTTCCTCGGGGGCAAAGCGCAGGAAACGCGCGCATCTTAAATCGCAACCTGCAAGGGCGGCCCGTTCGGAGAGCGGCGCTGCACGGAATGGATGCCGTCCTACCCGGCAGGCGGGTGGCGGCGGGCGTGGCGCGGCGGCCTCAGGTCAGGTTCAACCCGCCGTCCGACAGCAGGACTTCGCCGGTGAGGTAGTCCGAGGCCACCAGCAGGGCCACGGCGTGGGCGATGTCGTCGGGGCTGGCTGCGCGGTGCATGGGCGCGCGCTCGCGCCACAGGGCCTGCGCGGCCGTCCAGTCGGCCGTGAGTGGGGTATCGACCAGGCCTGGCGCCACGGCGTTGACCCGGATGTCCGGCCCGAGCGACAGTGCCAGCAAGCGCGTGAGGTGGTTGAGCGAAGCCTTGCTCACCGCATACGGGATGGATGCGCCCTTGGGGCGAACGCCAGCGTGCGAGCTGATGTTGACCACGCTGCCAGCCCGGCCGCGCAGCGCCGCAGCACGCAGGGCCGCCTCCGCCAGCGCCACCAGGTGGAACGGCGCCACGACATTGACCTCGTGCAGTTCATGCCATATCGCCGACGTGGCGGCGGCCAGGTCCTGGTGGGGAATGACCTTGCTGATGCCCGCGTTGTTGACCAGAACGTCGAGCCGGCCCCATGCGGCAACCGACTCGGCCACCAGCCGCATCCGGTCGGCTTCGATCGACAGGTCGGCCTGCACATACACCGCCCTCTCCAGCTCGGCAGCCATGGCACGCCCGGCCTCAGCAGAGCTTCGTGAATGCAGGACCACGGCGTAGCCGTCGCGGCTCAACCTGCGCGCAATGGCGGCGCCGATGCCGGAGGTGGACCCGGTCACCAGCGCCACGCCCAGCGCGCCGTCGAGTGTGGGGGCGGCGTTCACGGATGTGTGCCTCGGTGCGGAGCGCGCCACAGTCATTGCCCGGCCATGGACTTGCACAGTGCGTGCAAGGCTGTCTGGTTCTCCGGCTTCTTCGCTTCGGCGGCTTGCTCCTGTTGGTGCTTCGCCGCAGCCTTTGCAAAGGCGTCTGTCTTTCGGTAGGCGATCAGGTCCGGCGACAGCGACGCGAGATTCTCCTGCCACAGCTTGCCAATATCCTTCGCCAGCTCGGGATGCTGCGCGCTGCACAAGGCCACGGTGGAGGCATCGATGACGTGAAGCTCGCGGTCCATGGCCGCCTGAATGTCCTGCCGGGTGATTTGATTGGCGGGCTTGGGTTGTGCCTGGGCGAAGGGGGCAGCAACGGACAGGGACAGGGCGGCGAGTGCGGTGAGTGCGGCGGGTTTCATGGGCGGGGGCGTGTGGAGAGCGGTGGCAGCCTGGCACGGTGTCGCTGCCTGCCATCGGTGCGATTTCTGCGTTCATCCGAAAAAATCGGGTCTGGAGAGTTTAGTGTGGCGGCCTTCGATGCTGGAATTCCTTCGCGTCGGTGCCCATGCCCATCTGGGTGGGGCAAGGCCCACAACTTCTTCAGGAGAAACACCATGCGTCCATGGACGGTTTTCATCAGCCTGCTGGCGGCAGCGGCGAGCCCGCTCGCCCTGGCACAACAGGGGCTGCCCACGCCAGATCAGTTCAGGCAGTGGGACGCGAAATTTCCACCCGGGCTCTATGAGTTCGTGGACTTCGACCTTGCCGACGGCGCGCCGAACCCGGACAGCGCCTCGGCACCGCGCCGCGTTTGCATGGACCGGATGAATGCGTATCTCATGGGGCGCGGAACCTACTTCGCGGAGCCCATGAAGTCCTGCGATCTGGTGGGTGTGAAGCTGGACGCGCGCGGCCTGGCCATGTCGCACCACTGCGGTGACCAGGCGCAAAGCAAGCGGCCCATCATCGGCGTGATCGTGATCTCGGAAGTGCAGGAGGGCACTTTTCTCGCCACGGTCGGCCGGCAGGTGCATGCCGCACCGGGTGCGCCACAGGAGCCCCTGGCAGGCACCGGCCAAGCGTTTCAGCGGGTGGGGAGCTGCCCTTGAGCCGCGCCGCGTCGGGGCAAGGCGGCTGACGGGCTGACGCGATGGCGGCGCGGCCCTGGTACCGTGCCGAGTGCGGCGCACCGGGCCCGGCGCGACACGCCGGCACCCGCGAATCCAGGCCATTTGCCAGCGCTGCGGCGCGCGCTCCGCTGGCGCCGCTATCATTCCGACCCGGCCCGGCATGGCGGGGCCGCCACCGCCGCGTGCACCCGCCAATGGGGGTCAACGCGGGGCAAGCCGCCCCGGCGGCCTCCCTCTTTCTTTGTATTTTTCTTTCCGTCTGCAGGTTTCGAGCGTGTATGAACGCGTGCTGCAAGCGTTCTTCCATTGCGATATTTCCATGACCATGCGCGTTTTGCAGGACACCACCCTCGGTATCGACTTCGGCACTTCCAACTCCGCCATGGCCGTGCGCCAGGGGGCGGGCCCGGCCCGGATGATTGCGCTGGAGGGCGAGGCGCGTGCCCTGCCCACGGCGCTGTTCTTCAATGGCGAAGACCACCGTACGCACTTCGGGCGTGACGCAGTCGCCCAGTACCTGGCGGGCACCGAGGGGCGGCTGATGCGCTCGCTCAAGAGCCTGCTGGGCAGCGCCCTGCTGCAGGACAAGACGGTGGTGCACGACAAGCTCGTGAGCTACCAGGACATCATCAGCCTGTTCCTGCGCATGCTGGTGGACAAGGCGTGCGCCGACCTTGGCGGCATGCCCGCGCGCGTGGTGATGGGGCGGCCCGTGCACTTCGTGGACGACGATGCCGAGCGCGACCGGCAGGCCGAGGCCGCGCTGCGGCAGGCGGCCGTGGATGCTGGGTTTTCCGAGGTGTCGTTTCAGCTGGAGCCGATCGCCGCAGCGCTGGACTATGAGCAGCGCATCGACCGCGAGTCGATCGTGCTGGTGGTGGACATCGGCGGCGGTACCTCCGACTTCACTGTGGTGCGGCTCGGCCCGGACCGCTTCGCGCGGGCCGATCGCGGCAGCGACGTTCTGGCCACCACGGGCGTGCACGTGGGCGGCACGGACTTCGACCGCCGCCTCAGTCTGGACCTGCTCATGCCGCTGCTCGGCTTTCGCCACACAGGGCCGTCGGGGCGCGAGGTGCCCAGCCGCGTGTTCTTTGATTTGTCGACCTGGCACCTGATCCAGTGGCTTTACTCGCCCAAGGCGCTGCGCGACGCGCAGAACCTGCGCACCGACTACGCCGACGCGCGCCTGCACGAGCGGCTGATGCACGTGCTGCGCGAGCGCCTGGGGCACCGCATGGCCGATACGGTGGAGCAGGCCAAGATCGCAGCGTCCCTGGCGGACGCCGAGGCGCCCATGCCGCTCCACTGGATCGAGAGCGGGCTGCAGGCTGCGGTGACGCCCCAGGGGTTGTCTCAGTTCCTGGCCCAGCCGCTGGCCCAGGTGGTGGCCTGCGCGCGCGACTGCGTGCAGCGGGCAGGCCTGGGCATAGAGGGCGTGGACGCCATCTATCTGACGGGCGGCTCCTCCGCCTTGCGGCCGTTGCGGCAGGCGCTCCGGGTGGCGTTCCCGGACACCCCGCAGGTCGAAGGCGACTTGTTCGGCGGGGTGGCTGCGGGGCTGGCCGTGACCCGGTAATGGGTGAGGCTGGCAGGCTGCACCCGGTTGAGTGAATTGAAGCGCACAGCCGGTCCGTGCGGCGCGGCCGGGTTGTGCACATGCTATCAAAAAAGGAGCTATTGGCGCTTTCCTGTCAAGCGTGAGAGGCGGATTTCACTAGAAGACATGGCCTTTGCCGCCATCATCGCGCTCAGTCGCCCGTCTCTTCTCCGTCCTGCCCGTCCCCCGCGTCGCTGCGCTTCCATGACAGCGCCGTGTCGTACAGCACGTTGCGCGGTGCGCCCGTGATCTCGGCCGCCAGCCGCACGGCGGTCTTGAGCGGCAGCTCCTGCACCAGCAGGCGCAGCACGCGCAGGCTCTCTGCGTCGTCGGCGGCCACGGGCATGGGGTGCAGCAGCACCACGAACTCCCCGCGCGAGCGCTGCGGCGCACCGGCCAGCCAGGCCGCCAGGGCGTGCGCGGGCTGCGTCGTGACTTCCTCGAACTGCTTGGTCAGCTCGCGTGCCAGCGTCACCGGGCGCTCACCCAGTACCGCCAGGGCCTGAGCCAGCTCGCCAATGCGGTGTGGGGCCTCCAGCAGCACCACGCAGCGGGGCTCGGCTACCAACTGCTTCTGGATGGTGGCCGCCCGCTCGGCACTCTTGACCGGCAGAAAGCCTGCAAACACGAAGCCGCCGTGCTCCGTACTGTGCGCGACGGCGCCGGCCACGCTCAGCGCCGTGGTCACGCTGCTCGCGCCGGGCAGTGGCACAGCCCGCAGGCCGGCAGCCTGCACGGCCGCCACCAGGCGTGCGCCCGGGTCGCTCACGCCCGGGGTGCCGGCATCGCTCACACAGGCCACGCGCTGGCCTTGCTGCAGGCGCTGCACGACGGCCTGCGCCGCCTCGGCCTCGTTGTGCTGGTGCACGGCCAGCAACTGCGCGGCAGCCTTGTCGATACCGTAGGCGCGCAGCAGCGACTGCGTGTGCCGCGTGTCCTCGCAGGCCACGGCGTCGGCCATCTGCAGTACGTGCAGCGCGCGCAGCGTGATGTCCGCCAGGTTGCCGATGGGCGTGGCCACGACGTACAGCGCGCCCTGCGGATAATGCTGCACAGCCGCGGCCTCGTGCGCGGCGCTCAGGGCTGAAGCGAAAGAAGCGCTCAATGAATTTCCTTGGAAGAAAGAAGCCGCCTGCTGCCGCCGCTCCATCGGCGCCGTCAGCGTCTCGCGGCGGTGCCGACAGCACCGCCACCACGACGCGCGAGCGCGGCAATGCGGCGGAAGACAAGGCCCTGGCGTACCTGCAGGCCCAGAGCCTGCAACTCGTGGTACGCAATTATCGGACGCCTGGACGCGGCGGTGGCGAGATCGATCTGGTGATGCGCGAGCGGGACGGCACGCTGGTGTTCGTCGAAGTGCGCAGCCGGGCCAGCGCTACCTTCGGCGGTGCGGGGGCGAGCATCAGCGCCGCCAAGCAGCAGCGCATCATTTTTGCGGCGCGGCACTACCTGCTGCGCATGCCTGCACCGCCGCCCTGCCGTTTCGACGTGGTGCTGGTGGAGGACTCCGTGCAATGGCTCAAGGCGGCATTCGATGCGCAGTAGATGCTTCGCCGAGCCAGTCATCGGCCATCGGGCGCACCGCTACAGCCCGGCTGGCGACAACGGTTTGCTACAAAAGCTGTAACACCCGGCGGGTATCATCGGGCCCTCATGCTTGAGCAACGCATCCAACAGCATTTCATCGACAGCGCCGACCTGAAGTACCAGGCCGCGCAAGCCCTGAGCCACCCCATCGCCGCCGCCGTGCAGGCTGTCCTGGCCTGCGTGACCAGTGGCGGGAAGGTCCTGGCCTGCGGCAACGGCCCCTCGGCCGCCGAGGCCCAGCAGTTCGCCGCCTTCTGCGTGGCCGGCTTCGAGCGCGAACGGCCCGAGCTGGCAGCGCTGGCCCTGTCGTCCGACAGTACCTTGTTGACCTCTGCCGCAGCAGGCGCCGGTGTCGCCAGCGACGCGGCCCAGCAGTTCGCCCGCCAGGTGCGGGCGCTGGGGCAGGCGGGCGATGTGCTGCTGGTACTGTCTGTCACCGGCAACGACGCCAACCTGATTGCCGCCACCGAAGCCGCGCACGAGCGCGACATGACCGTGGTGGTGCTCACCGGCCGCACGGGCGGAAAGCTCTCCGTGCTGCTGCGCGAGACGGATGTGTTGATCAGCGTGCCCCACGACCGCGCAGCGCGTGTGCGCGAAGTCCATGCCCTGGTGCTGCATTGCCTGAGCGACGGCGTGGACGCCCAGTTACTTGGTGAACAGGAGATTCCGCTATGAAGCAAACGACCATGAACCCGACCTTTCGCCGCGCGTCCCGCGTGGTGTGCACCGTGCTGGCCGCAGCAGCCCTGGCAGGCGGCCTTGCTGCCTGCGCGCCGCTGATCGTGGGCGGCGCGATGGTGGGCGGCGTGATGGCCATCGACCGCCGCACCGCAGGCACGCAGATCGAGGACGAGGGGATCGAGCTGCGCGCAGGCAATCGCATCCGCGAAGCGCTGGGCGACCGCGCGCACGTCAACGTGACCAGCTACAACCGCCAGGCCCTGCTGACCGGCGAAGTGGCCACCGCCCAGGACCGCCAGACCGTGGAGCAGATCGTCTCGCAGGTGGAGAACACCCGCTCGGTGGTCAACGACCTGGCCGTCATGCCGGTCACCACGCTGAGCCAGCGTTCCAACGACACCTTCATCACCGGCAAGGTGCGCGCCAGCCTGGTGGACGCCAAGGACATCTCCGCCAACTCCTTCAAGGTGGTGACCGAGCGCAACATCGTCTACCTGATGGGGCGCGTCTCGCAACGCGAAGCCTCCCGCGCCTCCGACATCGCCCGCGGCGTGAGCGGGGTTGCCAAGGTCGTGCGCGTGTTCGAAATCGTCTCGGAAGAAGAGCTGCGCCGCATCGCCCCGCAGCCCGCGCCCGTCACCACGGACAACACCAAGCCCGCAGGCGGCTGAAGATCATTCAGCAGGCCCGGTTGCCTGCATGACCGCTGACTAAAAAAGAAATCCCGGCGCGCAACACGCGGCCGGGATTCTTTTTTTGGCGACGACCCTGCGCGCCGTGCTGTGAAACTGGCGCTGCACAAGCCAGCGCACCCGTGGAACCGGCTCCGCCGGGCCACCGGGTGTGTCCCCCCTCAGGGGGATGGCGCCGCAGGCGACTCAGGGGGGAGTTATTTCAGCCGCTTGACCAGGCTCGACGTATCCCAGCGGTTGCCGCCCATCTTCTGCACGTCGGCATAGAACTGGTCCACCAGCGCCGTCACAGGCACACGCGAACCGTTGCGCCGGGCTTCGTCGAGCACCAGGCCAAGGTCCTTGCGCATCCAGTCCACGGCAAAGCCGAAATCGAATTTATCGTCCACCATGGTCTTGCCACGGTTGTCCATCTGCCAGCTCTGCGCCGCGCCCTTGCCGATCACGTCCAGCACCTGCTTCATGTCCAGGCCCGCGTTCTGGCCGAAGGCCACGGCTTCGGACAGGCCCTGCACCAGCCCGGCGATGCAGATCTGGTTGACCATCTTCGCCAGCTGACCTGCGCCGCTGTCCCCCAGCAGGGTGAAGGCGCGCGAGAACGCCATCGCGACCGGCTGGGCCGCGCTGAATGCATCGGCATCGCCGCCGCACATCACCGTGAGCTGCCCGTTCTGCGCACCAGCCTGGCCGCCCGACACCGGCGCATCGACAAACTGCAGGCCCTGCGCCTTGGCCGCCGCATACAGCTCGCGCGCCACCTCGGCGGACGCGGTGGTGTGGTCCACGAAGACGGCGCCCGGCTTCATGCCCGCGAACGCACCGTCGGCACCGAGCGTGACCGATCGCAGGTCATCGTCGTTGCCCACGCAGCAGAACACAAAATCCGCCCCGGCCGCCGCCTCGCGCGGCGTGGGTGCATGTTTTGGGGCTGTAGCGCTTGCATACTCTGCGCACCAAGCTATCGATTTGGTAGCGGTGCGGTTGTACACCGTGACCTCATGCCCCGCCAGCGCGAGGTGTCCGGCCATCGGATAGCCCATCACCCCCAGGCCCAGGAAGGCGACCTTGCGGGAAGGGGTGGCGTCATAGCTGCGGGGATTCGTGCTTGGCATGGGTGGAAGTGTAAAAGTGGTGAATCAAAAAAGAAAACGCCCGCAAGGGGCGCGTACCCGCCAGGGCCACCGTGGAGCGGGCTTTGCCCGGCCACCGGTGGCGTCCCCCTCGGGGGAAGCCGCAGAGCGGCTCAGGGGGGCTTCAGACGATCGCGAAATGCTCGGTGCCCTGCGCCAGGTCGGGCGACTTGGCGCGCTGGCTGTTGAGCTTGATCTGCAGGCGCAGGTCGTTGAGCGAGTCGGCGTTGCGCAGCGCGTCCTCGTAGGTGATCAGGTTGGATTCATACAGGTCGAACAGCGCCTGGTCGAAGGTCTGCATGCCCAGGTTGCGGCTCTTCTTCATGATCTCCTTGATCTCGTGGACGTCGCCCTTGAAGATCAGGTCAGAGATCAGCGGGGTGTTGAGCATGATCTCCACGGCGGCCGCGCGGCCCTTGCCGTCCTGTTTGGGGATCAGGCGCTGCGACACCATGGCGCGCAGGTTGAGCGACAGGTCCATCAAGAGCTGCGGTCGGCGTTCTTCGGGGAAGAAGTTGATGATCCGGTCCAGCGCCTGGTTGGCGCTGTTGGCGTGCAGCGTGGCCAGGCACAGGTGTCCGGTTTCGGCAAACGCCACCGCGTGTTCCATGGTCTCGCGGTCGCGGATTTCGCCCATCAGGATCACGTCCGGCGCCTGGCGCAGCGTGTTCTTCAAGGCCGCTTCCCAGCTGTCGGTATCCAGGCCCACCTCGCGCTGCGTGACCACGCAGTTCTTGTGCGGGTGCACGAATTCCACCGGGTCTTCCACCGTGATGATGTGGCCGAAGGAGTTCTCGTTGCGCCAGTCCACCATGGCGGCCAGCGTGGTCGACTTGCCCGAGCCCGTGGCACCCACCAGGATGCACAGGCCGCGCTTGGTCATGGTCACTTCCTTGAGCACCTGCGGCACGCCCAGACCGTCGATGGTGGGCAGCGTGAGCGGAATCGTCCGCAGCACCATGCCCACGCGCCCTTGCTGCACGAAGGCGTTCACCCGGAAACGGCCCACGCCCGCGGGCGAGATGGCGAAGTTGCACTCCTTGGTGCGCTCGAAGTCGGCCACCTGCTTGTCGCTCATGACAGAGCGGGCCAGCGTGAGGGTGTGTGCGGGTGTGAGGGGCTGTGGCGACACCTTGGTCACCTTGCCATCCACCTTGATCGCGGGCGGGAAATCTGCCGTGATGAACAAGTCGCTGCCATTGCGGCTCACCATCAGCTTGAGCAGGTCATTGATGAATTTACTGGCCTGATCGCGTTCCATCAGATTTTCTCCCTGGCGTGGCGGTCCGTGGGCCGTCCACTGTTGATGATGTTGAATCGTCGGCGCATTGCTATGGCTACTTCTGGTTGTCGCTCAGGCGGGCGCTCACCACGCGCAGACGCAGCGACAGCTTGCGGGCCAGCAGTGCAATCAGGCTGGCTGCCAGCTGCGGGTCCTTGGTCATCATGTCGTCCATGGCCTCGGCCGAGAGCACTGCAATCTCGCAGTCAGTGAGCGTGGTGCAGGCCGAAAAGCGGATGCCGCTATCGAGCAGCGACATCTCGCCCAGGATGTCGCCAGGCCGCGTCTCGGCCAGGCGCAACTGCTCGCCCCACGGCTGCACGCGGTCCACGGCGATGGTGCCGGTAAGCAGCACCACCATGAAGTTGCCATACTCATCCTGGCGGATCACATCGCGGTTGGAGGGGATGGCCGCGAACTCGAAGAAGCGCTCCATGCGTTCCACGGCGTCCTTGTCCAGGTGCGCCATGTACTTGTCCTTGGCCCACAGCCCCTGCAGCAGCTTGCCGCCGCGGCTGGTGGGCAGGCGCTTGGCGCCCACCTCCACGGCACGGGCCTCCCAGGGCACGAGCATGGAGTCGTCCACGCCCTGGCCGGCGAACGCGGTGGAGAACAGCACGGAATCCGTGTGGTCGTCCGCAGGCTTGCCATTGCGGGTTTTCATTTTCAGAAGGCCGAGAATGCCTTTCATACAGTGCTCCGGTGTGCGGCGCGGGGCGCCGCCAGTCGTCTATCGGGGGAGGGCGGGGGTCAGCCCGGGAAATTCTCGGGAATCTTGGCCTTCGAGCGGGCCTCTGCCGGGCTGATGATGTTGCGGCGCACGAGGTCGGTCAGGTTCTGGTCCAGCGTCTGCATGCCCACGCTGTTGCTGGTCTGGATGGTGGAGTACATCTGCGCCACCTTGGCTTCGCGGATCAGGTTGCGGATGGCGCTGGTGCCCAGCATGATCTCGTGCGCCGCCACGCGGCCCGAGCCGTCCTTGGTCTTGCACAGCGTCTGCGAGATCACGGCCTGCAGCGATTCGGACAACATCGCGCGGACCATTTCCTTTTCTTCGGCGGGGAACACGTCGATGATCCGGTCGATGGTCTTGGCGGCGCTGGAGGTGTGCAGCGTGCCGAACACCAAGTGGCCCGTTTCCGCCGCCGTCATGGCCAGGCGGATGGTTTCCAGGTCGCGCATTTCGCCCACCAGGATGGCATCCGGGTCTTCGCGCAGCGCGGACTTCAGCGCGGCGGCGAACGACAGCGTCATCGGGCCGACTTCACGCTGGTTGATCAGGCACTTCTTGGACTCGTGCACGAACTCGATCGGGTCCTCCACCGTGAGGATGTGGCCGTACTCGGTTTCGTTGAGGTAGTTGACCATGGCGGCCAGCGTGGTGGACTTGCCAGAACCCGTGGGGCCGGTCACCAGTACCAGACCGCGGGGCTTCAGGGCCAAGTCGCCGAAGATCTTGGGCGCGTTGAGCTGCTCAAGGGTCAGGATCTTGGAGGGAATGGTCCGGAACACGGCGGCCGCGCCGCGGTTCTGGTTGAAGGCGTTGACGCGGAAACGGGCCAGGCCTTCGATCTCGAACGAGAAGTCGACCTCGAGGAATTCTTCATACGTCTTGCGCTGCGAGTCGCTCATGATGTCGTACACCATGGCATGCACCGTCTTGTGGTCGAGCGCATCGACATTGATGCGGCGGACATCCCCGTGGACCCGGATCATGGGCGGCAGGCCTGCGGAAAGGTGCAGGTCGGAGGCCTTGTTCTTGACGCTGAAAGCGAGCAGTTGGGTAATGTCCACGGAATCCCTCTATCGTTTGATACGCTGTCAAACATTATGACCACGATTGCTAACAACCTCCAACAGGTTCTGGGCAGGATGGCGCAGGCATGCAAAGCCGCCGCGCGCGACCCGGCCAGCGTGTCCTTGCTGGCGGTTTCCAAGACTTTTGGCACCGACGCCGTGGCCCAGGCCGTGGCGGCCGGCCAGCGCGATTTCGGTGAAAACTACATCCAGGAAGGGGTGGACAAGATCATTGCCCTGCGCACCGCCCATCCCGGCGTGGCACTGCAGTGGCACTGCATCGGCCCTATCCAGAGCAACAAGACGCGCCTGGTGGCCGAGCACTTCGACTGGGTGCACACGGTGGACCGCCTCAAGATCGCCGAGCGCCTGTCGGCCCAGCGGCCGGCGCACCTCGCGCCGTTACAAATATGCGTGCAGGTCAACATCGACGGCGGGGCCACCAAGTCGGGCGTGGCGCCTTCTCATGCATTGGCATTGGTCCGCGCTGTCGCGAAACTGCCACGGCTGGTGGTGCGGGGGCTCATGAGCATCCCCGACCATGCTCCTGAATTCGAAGCGCAACGCGCCCTTCATGCAAGCGCCAGGGCGCTTTTCGACCAGATATCGGCGCTGCAGGAGCCCGGTCTCGAACGCTTCGACACCCTGTCCCTGGGCATGACGGCCGACCTGGAGGCCGCCATCCACGCCGGCAGCACGATGGTGCGCGTAGGCACCGGCATCTTCGGCGGCAGAACTTAGGGGCAACCCTCTGTGGGGTTGCGCGCCTCGGGGCTGGCCGCCGCAGTCGGCAGCTCTTCAGGCCGTCCAAGCCTGCGCAGGCAGGCTTGGAGCCGCGGCCCTCAGCCCCTTCTCTTGAAAGGCTACGCCGTTCGGGAAGGGGGACACCGCCAGTGCTGCGGGGCGGCCCTTGCGCGGCGGTCACTGGCTTGAAGCGTGCGGGTATTGAACGCCGTGGGGACAACGGCGCACGTTCGGGGCGCCGCTCCTGCCTTACCTGCCGGTG
The DNA here is from genome assembly GCF_019219095.1 of Acidovorax sp. sic0104. GTDB lineage: Bacteria > Pseudomonadota > Gammaproteobacteria > Burkholderiales > Burkholderiaceae_C > Acidovorax. Next base: position 203,889 of record NZ_JAHUWH010000008.1, on the reverse strand, counting down.
AAGCGAGCCACGCAGTCCAGCGCAGCGGTCACGTCCGACTCGCTCACGTCCAGGTGCGCCACCCAGCGCAGGCGCGTGGCGACGCCGTACAGGCTGCTCGTCACCCGCACGCCGTTCTCGGCCAGCCAGGCGGTGAAGGCCGGGGCCACATCCGCATGCAGGTCGGTGAAGAGGATGTTGGTCTGCCAAGGGTGGACCGTGATCTTGCCTTGCAGCACCGGGTGGCTCTGGTTGAGATCGCTCAGCCCCTGGGCCAGCCGCGCCAGGTTCGCGTGGTCGTCGGCCAGGCGGCGTACGTGGTGCTCCAGCGCGTATTGGCCTGCTGCGGCCAGCACGCCGGCCTGGCGCATGCCGCCGCCCAGGATCTTGCGGGTGCGGCGAGCCTGTCGGATGAAGTCGCGCGAGCCCAGCGCCAGCGAGCCGACCGGGGCGCCGAGGCCTTTGCTCAGGCACAGGGACACCGAATCGAAATGGCTGCACAGCGAGCGCGCCTCCACGTACACATCGGTGCCATGGCGCGCCGCGTTGGCCGTTGCGGCGTTGAACAGTCGCGCGCCGTCCAGGTGCATCGCCAGACCCCGGCTGCGTGCCAGCTGGGCCACCTCGGCGATATAGGCGGGCGGCAGCACCTGGCCGCCAGTCGTGTTCTCCAGCACCACGAGGCGGGTGCGCGCGAAGTGCGGGTCGTCCGGCTTGATGGCGGCGGCGATGTCGGCAATGCGCAGCGTGCCATCGGGCTGCGTCTCCACCGGCTGAGGCTGGATGGAGCCCAGCACCGCCATGCCGCCGGCCTCCCAGCGGTAGGTGTGCCAGCTCTGGCCCACGATGGCCTCGTCGCCGCGCTGGCAGTGGCCCCACAGCGCGATCAGGTTGGTCTGCGTGCCCGAGGGCGCGAACAGCGCGGCCTCGAAGCCCAGCAACTGCGCCGCATGCTCCTGCAGTGCGTTCACCGACGGGTCGTCGGCGAACACATCGTCACCCAGCGGGGCCTTGAACATGGCCTCGCGCATGGCGGGCGTGGGCTGGGTGACGGTGTCGCTGCGAAAGTCGGGCATGGGCATCCTGTGGGCAAACAAAAGGAAAGGCGCATCGTAGCGGTGCCTAAGGGTGCAGTGGCATCCAGGGTTTATTTCTGAACGAAGGCGGCAGTGCCGTGGTGATCACCGGGCTGTCGCTTGCATGCCAGCTGCGCTTGCCGGTGCCCGCCAGAATGCACCGCAACTTCAGCATCTGTGTGGGACACCTGCATGACCGACTGCCCCCTGTTCACCAAAGTCCTGGTTGCCAACCGTGGCGAGATCGCGCTGCGCACAGTGCGCGCCCTGCACGACCTGGGGCTGCCCAGCGTGGCCGTGTTCGCAGACGACGATGCCGCCAGTCCCCACGTGCAGGCGGCCGGCACCGCCGTGGCATTGGGCGCTGCAGGACCGGCGGCGTACCTGGACGGCGCGCGCCTCATTGCCATGGCCAAGGCGCAGGGCTGCGATGCCGTGCACCCGGGCTACGGTTTCCTGAGCGAGCGCGCTGACTTCGCCCGCGCCTGCGCCGAGGCCGGGCTGCGCTTCATCGGCCCCACGCCTGAGCAGTTGGCGCTGTTTGGCGACAAGGCGAGGGCGCGTGCGCTGGCGCAGCAGCAGGGCGTGCCGCTGATGCCCGGCACGCAGGCAGCGGTGACGCTCGGCGAGGCGCAGGCCTTCTTCGCGCAGCACGCGACTGCAGGCATCGTCATCAAGGCCATCGGCGGCGGCGGAGGGCGCGGCATGCGCGCGGTGGCGTCGGCCGAGGACTTGCCATCTGCCTATGCGCGCTGCCGCAGCGAGGCGCAGGCCGCGTTTGGGGTGGGCGGTGTGTACGTGGAGCGCCTGATGTCCAACGCACGCCATATCGAGGTGCAGGTGCTGGGCGACGGGCGCGAGGTGATGGCCCTGGGCGAGCGCGAATGCACACTGCAGCGGCGCTTTCAGAAAATGGTGGAGATCGCGCCCAGCCCCTCGCTGCCGGGCGCATTGCGCGAGCGCATCACCACGGCCGCGCTGTCCATGGCGCGCGCCGTGGACTACCAGGGCCTGGGCACCTTCGAGTTCTTGGTGGACCTGGCCAGTGCCGACCTGCCTTTTGTGTTCATCGAATGCAACCCGCGCCTGCAGGTGGAGCACACCATCACCGAAGAGGTCACCGGCGTGGACCTGGTGCAGGCCCAGATCGCGCTGGCGGCGGGCCGCACGCTGCAGGACATCGGCCTGAACCCCGCCGCGCCGCCGCCCGCCCAGGGATTTGCCGTGCAGTGGCGCATCAATGCCGAGACGCTGGATGCACAGGGCAACGCCACCCCCGGCAGCGGCATGCTCAGCCGCTTCGACCTGCCCACGGGCCCGGGCGTGCGTGTGGACACACACGGTGTGGCAGGGGCCGCGCCCTCGCCGCACTACGACACGCTGCTGGCCAAGCTCATCGTGCACACGCGCAGCCCACGTTTTGCCGACGCACTGCGCCGCTCGCAGCGTGCGCTGGCCGAGTGCCGCATCAATGGCGTGGCCACCAACCTGGCGCTGCTGCAGGCCCTGGCCGCGCGGCCCGAGATGGAGAGCCAGCAGGTGCACACCCGCTGGCTCGAATCGGTGCTGCCTGCGTTGCTGGATGCTACTAAAAACATAGCTGTTAGCGCTCGTCCAACAAGCGGTGGCGGCCTGAAAGACACTACAAACACTGCGTCCGCTCTCGCACCCACGCTCGCACCGCCAGGCGCGGTGCTGGCTCCCATGCCTGCACGCCTGGTGCAGCTCAGCGTGGCCCAGGGCGACGTGGTCGCCGCAGGTGCCGAGCTGGCCGTGCTCGAGGCCATGAAGATGGAACACGTGCTGCTGGCCCCGCATGCAGGCCGCGTGGGTGCGCTGCTGGCCGTGGCGGGCGGCTACCTGGCGCAGGGGCAGCCGCTGCTGGTGCTGGAGGCCGTCGCAGATGCGGCGGCTGTGGAGGTGCAGGGCAGCGCCGCGCTCGACCCCGACCACATCCGCGCCGACCTGCAGCGCGTGATCGACCGCCACGCCTTCACGCTCGATGCCGCGCGCCCCGAGGCGATGGACAAGCGCCACGCCCAAGGCGGCCGCTCCGCGCGCGAAAACATCGCCGACCTGTGCGACGACGGCAGCTTCATTGAATACGGCGCGCTCGCCATTGCCGCGCAGGCGCGCCGCCGCAGCAAGGAAGACCTGATTGCCAACACCCCCGCCGACGGCATGGTCACGGGCATCGGCGGCATCAACGGCGCACTGTTTGGCGATGAGAAATCCCGCGCCGTGGTCATGTCCTACGACGCCACCGTGCTCGCAGGCACCCAGGGCGCACGCAACCATGCCAAGACCGACCGCATGCTGGGCATTGCCCTGGCGCAGAAGCTGCCGGTGGTGCTGTTTGCCGAGGGCGGCGGCGGCCGCCCGGGGGATACCGACATGCCCATCGTGGCGGGGCTGCATGTGCACACCTTCGCCAGCTACGCCGCTCTGTCAGGCCAGGTGCCGGTCATCGGCATCGCGGCGGGGCGCTGTTTTGCAGGCAACGCCGCCCTGCTGGGCTGCAGCGACGTGATCATTGCCACCCGCGCCAGCAACATCGGCATGGGCGGCCCGGCCATGATCGAAGGCGGCGGCCTGGGTGTGTTCAAGCCCGAGCAGATCGGCCCGAGCCGCGTGCAGCATGCCAACGGCGTGATCGACGTGCTGGTCGACGACGAGGCCGGGGCGGTGCAGGCAGCGCGCCACTACCTGTCGTTCTTCCAGGGCCGCACATCGCAATGGTCCGCGCCCGATCAGCGCCTGCTGCGGGCCGTGGTGCCCGAGAACCGCCTGCGTGTGTACGACACCCGCACGGCGATGAGCGGGCTGGTGGACGACGGCAGCTTGCTGCTGCTGCGCACCGGCTTTGGCGCAGGCATCCACACCGCATTGGCGCGCATCGAAGGCCGCCCCGTGGGCATCCTGGCCAACAACCCGCAACACCTGGGCGGCGCCATCGACGCCGACGCGGCCGACAAGGGCGCGCGCTTCATGCAACTGTGCAACGCGCACGGCCTGGCCATCGTGAGCCTGGTGGACACGCCCGGCTTCATGGTCGGTCCCGAGGTCGAAGCCACGGCCCAGGTGCGCCACGTAAGCCGCCTGTTCGTCACCGCCGCCAGCCTGCGCGTGCCCACCTTCAGCGTGGTGCTGCGCAAGGGCTACGGCCTGGGCGCCATGGGCATGACGGCCGGGGGCTTCCACGCACCCGTGTTCACCGTGGCCTGGCCCACGGGCGAGTTCGGCGCCATGGGGCTCGAGGGCGCAGTGCGCCTGGGCTTTCGCAAGGAACTGGAAGCGCTGCCCGAAGGCTCGGAGCGCGATGCGCTGTTCGCCAAGCTGCTGGCCAGGTCGTACGCCAACGGCGAGGCGCTGCACATGGCAGCCACGCTGGAGATCGATGCGGTGATCGACCCGGCCGATACCCGCGCGTGGCTGGCGCGCGGGCTGGCGTCTGCCAAGGTGGCGCCGCTGGGGCAGCGGTTTGTGGATACGTGGTGATAAGCTGGCCCGCTGATTTGTTCAACGGAGAGATTGCCCATGCCCGGCCTTTTGCCCGATATCGACCCTGATGGTTTGCTTGAGTTTTCGGTGGTCTACACCGACCGCGCGCTCAACCACATGTCCAAGCGCTTTGCCGGCGTGGTGCAGGACATTCTGGGCACGCTGAAAGAGGTCTACCACGCCCACACTGCCGTGCTGGTGCCCGGCAGCGGCACCTTCGGCATGGAGGCCGTGGCCCGCCAGTTCGCCAACCGCGAGAAGGTGCTCATCGTGCGCAACGGCTGGTTCAGCTACCGCTGGACGCAGATCTTCGACGCCGACAAGGGCCTGGGCGGTGGCTCGGTGGTGTGCAAGGCACGCCCCCAGGGCAGCGGCCCACAGGCTCCCTGGGCACCGTGCCCGGCCGACGAAGTCGCGGCCACCATCCGCGCCGAAAAGCCCAAGGTGGTGTTCGCCCCCCATGTGGAGACGGCCAGCGGCATCATCCTGTCCGACGACTACATCCGCACCGTGACGGCTGCGGCCCACGATGTGGGCGCGCTGTTCGTGCTGGACTGCGTGGCGTCCGGAGCCATGTGGGTGGACATGCAGGCCACGGGCGTGGACGTGCTGATCAGCGCGCCGCAAAAGGGCTGGAGCGGCTCGCCCTGTTGTGCCATGGTGATGCTGAGTGAACGCGCGCGCCAGGCGATCGACGGCACCACGAGCAGCAGCTTCTCGTGCGACTTGAAGAAGTGGATGCAGATCGCCGAAGGTTACGAAAAGGGCCAGCACGCGTACCACACCACCATGCCCACCGACGCGCTGGTGCGCCTGTCCGAAGTGATGGCCGAGACGCGCGCCTACGGCTTTGCAAAGGTGCGCGACGAGCAGATCGAGCTGGGCGCCAAGGTGCGCGCGCTGCTCGAGTCGCGCGGGTTCCCCAGCGTGGCGGCCGAGGGCTTCAAGGCCCCCGGCGTGGTCGTGAGCTACACCACCGACCCCGGCATCCAGAACGGCAAGAAGTTCATGGAGGTGGGCCTGCAGACGGCTGCCGGCGTGCCGCTGCAGTGCGACGAAGGCCCGGACTTCAAGACCTTCCGCATCGGCCTGTTTGGCCTCGAGAAGTGGCACAACGTGGACCGTACCGTGGGCCATTTGTCGAAGGCGCTGGACCAGATTGCAGCCGCGCCCTGACCTGCGTTGTGGCGTGGCGCAGGGCATCGTTGTGCCCGCGCGCGCCTTGTAGGCATGAACAGCAGTCCGCTGCCCCCTTCTTCAGACGCCACCGAAGACCCGGCGCGCGCCCTGCGGCGCGCCAAGCGGCAGGCCCTCGCCCTGTTGCTGCTGGTCACCGCCGTGTTCGTGGCGACCAGCGTGGTCGAGCGCGGCCTGTGGCTCAACGGCATCAAGGCCATGGCCGAGGCCGCCATGGTGGGCGCGCTGGCCGACTGGTTCGCGGTGGTGGCGCTGTTCCGCCGCCCGCTGGGCCTGCCCATTCCGCACACGGCGGTCATCGCGCGCAACCAGGCGCGCATCGGCCGCAACCTGGCCACCTTTGTGCGCGACAAATTCCTGGATGTGCCCTCGCTCGTGGCGCTGATCCGCCGGCACGACCCTGCCGATAGGCTGGCACAGTGGCTCACGTCACCCGGCAACGCCGCGCTGCTGGGGCACCAGGCCACGCGCCTGGCATCGGCCGCGCTGGAGACGGTGCAGGACGCGCAGGTGGAGCGCTTTATTCAGAAGGCGGCGCGCGCGTTGATCGGGCAGGTCGACATGTCGCGCGCGCTGGCGGCGGTGCTCGACACCCTCACGCACAACGGCCGCCATCAGGCGCTGCTGGACGACGTGCTGGAGAAACTCATCGAGCTGCTGCACAACGAGGAAACCCGCGCCTGGGTGGCCCAGAGCATCGTGCTGTGGCTCAAGAAGGACCACCCGCGCACTGAAAAGCTGTTGCCCAGCGACTGGCTGGGCGACAAGGGCTCGGCCCTGCTGGCCCGCGCACTGGAGAGCGTGATGGCCGACGTCGCCGACAACCCGCAGCATGCCCTGCGCGCGCAGTTCGATGCGGCGGTGCAGCGGTTCATCGAGCGCCTGCGCAGCGACCCCGACTGGGTGCGCAAGGGCGAGGAGATCCGCACCTGGCTGCAGACCGACGCCACCGTGGCGGGTTATGTGCAGACACTGTGGCAGGACCTGCGCGGTGCCCTGCAGCGCGACCTGCTGGACGCCGATTCGGTCGTGGCGCGGCAGGTGCGCAACCTGGGCCAGTGGCTGGGCCAGTCGCTCGCGGGCGATGCCGCGCTGCGGCAGTCGCTGAACGACCGGCTGGAGCACTGGGTGCAGGGTCTGGCGCCCGACGTGTCGCAGTTCGTGGCGCAGCATATCGAGGACACGGTGCGGCGGTGGGATACCGAAGAGATGACGCAGCTAATCGAGCAGAACATCGGCAAGGATCTGCAGTACATCCGCATCAATGGCACTGTGGTGGGTGGGTTGATCGGGTTGGTACTGTTCGTGGTCTCGCACGCGGGGGGAATCTGGCGGGCGGCAGGAGGTGGTTGAGCGGGGTGGTTCACGTTCCGGTTGAACCCTTTGGCACCGGTGCGCAACCACTGTGCGTTCGGGTTGCGCTTGCACAAACCTGGGCTGGCTCGTTCTCTGATGGATGCGGCATGTCTGATTGACGGTCGGGAGCCGGGGAGCGCGCCCCGGTTTCGGCGAGCTCAGCCCGCACGGGCGAGGGTGAGGCGCCCGGGTTTCGGGCCGCACCATCCGATCCGACCACGACGCGCTGCGTCACACCCCATCCGGCACCACCGCCGTCGCCTCGATCTCCACCTTAGCCCGCTCTTCCATCAACCCGGCTACCTGCACACACGCCATCGCCGGAAAATTCTTGCCCAGCACCTCCCGGTACACCGCCCCCAGCTCCTTGAGCCGCGCGTTGTACTCCTTGCGGTCCAGCACATACCAGGTCAGCCGCACCAGGTGCTCGGGGCCCGCGCCGCCGGCTTGCAGCACTGCGCGCACGTTCAGCAGCGTCTGCTTCGTCTGGTCGATGAAGTCGTCGCTCTCGAACTGCTGCTGCGCGTTCCAGCCGATCTGCCCGCCGGTGAAGACCATCGTGCCGCGCGCCGCGACGCCGTTGGCATAGCCCTTGGGCGCCACCCAGCCCTCGGGCTGCAGGATCGTGTTCGTCATCGTCATGGTGTTGTTCTTGTAGAGGAAGAAGATAGGTTCGGGGACGCCGCGCCCTGGCGCAGCTTGAAGCGCTGCAGCTTGCCGGTCTCGGTGCGCGGCAGCGCTGCCACGAACTCCACCACGCGCGGGTATTTGAACGGGGCGATGGTGGCTTTCACATGGTCCTGCAAGGTCTTGACCATGGCCGCGTCGGCTGCATGGCCCGGCTTGAGCACGCAGATGGCCTTGACCACCATGCCGCGCTCTTCGTCGGGAACGCCGATCACGCCGCACTCGGCCACGGCGGGGTGGCGAAGCAAGGCGTCTTCCACCTCCGGACCGCCCACGTTGTAGCCGGCGGTGATGATCATGTCGTCGTCGCGCGCCTGGTAGAAGAAGTAGCCGTCGGCGTCCTGCGTGAAGGCGTCGCCCGGGTAGTTCCAGCCGTCCTTCACGTACTTGGCCTGGCGCGGGTCGTCGAGGTATTTGCAGCCCGTGGGGCCGATCACCGCCAGTTTGCCCACGGTGCCGTGCGGCACCTCGTTGCCATCGTCGTCCACCACCTTGGCGGTGTAGCCGGGCACAACCTTGCCGATGGCGCCGCGCCGGCTCTCGCCGCCGGCCGACGAGACAAAGATATGGAACATCTCCGTGGCGCCGATGCCGTCCGTCATGTCGATGCCGGTGGCGTCCTTCCACAGCTGGCGCGTGGCGTCCGGCAGGCCTTCGCCTGCGCTCACGCTGATGCGCAGCTGCGGCAGGCCGATCTGCCTGGCGAATGGCGCCATCTGCCGGTAGAACGTGGGCGCGGTGTAGCAGATGGTGACGCCCGCGTCGCGCATGAGGGTGACCATGGTCTCGGGGGTGTAGGGCAGGTCGGGGAAGTACACGCTGGCCCCGGCCCACATGGGGAACACGAGCAAGCCGCCCAGGCCGAAGGTGAAGGCCAGGGGCGGCGAGCCGGCCACGATGTCGTCGGGCGTGGCGCGCAGCACATGGCGCGGCCAGGCCTCGCAGGCGGCGAGCACGTCGCGGTGGGTGTGCACGGCGGCCTTGGGAGCGCCGGTGGTGCCGGAGGTAAAAGCCATGAGGGCGATGTCGTCCGCCGAGGTGGGGCAGGGCGGCGTGGTGCCCGGCTTGGCCTGGGCGCGCTGGATCAGGTCGGCCGCATCGGGTGCGGTGTGGAACGGTACGATGGCGGCCAGCACCGGTTGCTGTGTCTGCGCAGCCTGCAGCTCCGCCAGCAGCCGGCCGTCGCACAGCGCCAGCGTGGGCTGTGCGCGTTCGATGATGCTGGCCAGCTCGCCCGCGCGCAGCAGCGGCATGGTGGCCACCGCGATCAGGCCAGCGTACACCGTGCCCAGCCAGGCCAGCGCCATCTCCACGGTGTTTCCGCCGCGCAGCAGCACGCGGTTGCCGGGCACAAGGCCGTGGTCCTGCGTGAGCACTTCGGCGATGCGCGCCGCCTCGGTCCAGGCGTCGCGGTAGGTGTATGTGCGGTGCGGGCCGCGCAACAGGGGGCGGTCGATATGGCCGGCGCGCTCGGCCTGCTCGAACAGTGCCTGCACCAGGTTGGCCTGGTCTGCGATCTGCTGTTCATCCAGGTCGTAGTGCAGGGCCGGCCAGGCCTCGGGCGGAGGCAGGCGGTCGTGCACGAAATGGTCGGGCTGGGCGGAGGGGGTTTTCATGAAATCACTCCTGCAAAACGGCCTTGCCGATGATGAGCTGCTGCACTTCGGTGGCGCCTTCGTAGATGCGCAGCGAGCGGATGTCGCGGTACAGCGACTCGACCTTGCTGCCCACTTCCACGCCGCGCCCGCCGTGCAGCTGCAGCGCCATGTCGATGACGCGCTGGGCGTTTTCGGTGGCGGTCATCTTGGCCATCGCCGCCTCGGCCGTCACGCGTGCCTGGCCGGTGTCGCGCAGCCAGGCGGCGCGGTAGGTGAGCAGCGCGGCGCTGTCCACCAACGCGGCCATCTCGCCGATCCGCGCCTGCGTGAGCTGGAAGTCGGCGAGCGTCTGGCCGAACATGCGGCGCTGGCGTGCATGGTGCACGGCCTCGGCCAGCGCGCGGCGCGCCATGCCGAGGGCCGCGGCGGCGACCGACGCGCGGAAGATGTCGAGCGTGCGCATGGCCAGCTTGAAGCCGCCGTTCTCCTCGCCCAGCAGCGCATCGCCAGGCACCGTGCAATCCGTGAACTGCAGCGTGGCCAGCGGGTGCGGCGCCATCACGTGGATGTGGCGCGAGGTGTCCAGGCCCGGCGTGTCGGCATCGACGATGAACGCGCTGATGCCGCGCGTGCCGCCCGCCGGGTTGGTCTTGGCGAAAACGCAGTAGAAGTCCGCGATGCCGCCGTTGCTGATCCAGGTCTTGGTGCCGTTCAAGCAAAAAGTGCCGTTGGCGCTTGCTGGGTCTGCGCTGGAAGCTATTGTTTGCATAGCGCCAACGTCCGACCCCGCCCCGGGCTCGCTGAGTGCGAATGCGGCGATCAGCTCGCCGCTCGCCACGCCTTGCAGGTAGTGCGCCTGCTGTGCCGGGCTGCCCGCCAGCGTGATCGCGCCGCTGCCCAGGCCCTGCATGGCAAAGGCGAAGTCCGCCAGCGGCGAGTGGTAGGCCAGCGTTTCGCGCAGCAGCACCAGCGCGCGCGAGTCGAGCGCGGGCAGCGCTCCACCGTGGGCCGCTGGCACGCAGTAGCGCAGCCAGCCACCCGCGCCCAGGCGTTTCACCCAGTCGCGGCAGGCGGCGCGGTCGTCGGTTTCATCGACTTCCTGCGCAGCCGCCCACGGCACCAGGCCCTGGGCCAGCGCGCGGTGGGCGTCGTCGAAGAAGGGCAGGGCCAGGTGCGCCGTGGAGGGCGGGTGGGGGGCCGGGGGCGTTGCAACGTGCATGGTGGGCGAAAGGACCTGTTGGGATGTCACACCCGTTCGGGCTGGGCCTGTCGAAGCCTTGCGCAGCGCTTCGACTGCGCTCAGCGTGAACGGTTCGGGGGGGCGTGTCTTTCCTAGTCTCCCTGGAACACGGGCTTTTGCTTGGCCGCAAAGGCCTCGTACGCGCGCCGGAAGTCTTCGGTCTGCATGCAGATGGCCTGTGCCTGGGCTTCGGCCTCGATGGCCTGCTCGATGGTCATGCTCCATTCCTGGCTGAGCATGGTCTTGGTCATGCCGTGGGCGAAGGTGGGGCCGTCGGCCAGCGTTCGCGCCGTGGCCTGCACGTTGGCCAGCAGGTCGCTGCTGGCGTACAAATCGTTGAAGAAGCCCCAGGCCAGGCCTTCGTGCGCGGTCATGGCGCGGCCGGTGAACAGCAGCTCGCTGGCGCGGCCCTGGCCGATCATGCGGGGCAGCAGCGCGCAGGCGCCCATGTCGGCGCCAGCCAGGCCCACGCGGGTGAACAGGAACGCGGTCTTGGTGGCTTCGGTGCCGTAGCGCATGTCGCAGGCCAGCGCCATCATCGCGCCCGCACCGGCGCAGATGCCATCGATGGCGCCCAGCACGGGCTGCGGGCATGCGCGCATGGCCTTGACCAGGTCGCCCGTCATGCGCGTGAACTCGAGCAGCTCGGGCATGGTCATGGTGGTCAGCGGGCCGATGATCTCGTGCACGTCGCCGCCCGAGCAGAAATTGCCGCCCGCGCCCGTGACGACGATGGCCTTCACGTCGGTGGCAAAGCGCAGCGCGTAAAAGAAGTCGCGCAGCTCCGAGTAGCTCTGGAAGGTGAGCGGGTTCTTGCGGTCCGGACGGTTGAGCGTGACGGTGCCCACGCCGTTGTCGAAGCTCCAGTTGAAATGCTCGGCCACGTAGCGGGCCTCCGGGTTGAACTGCTCGCGCATGGGGTTGCTCGCCCCGATGAAATGTTTCATTCCGCTGTCTCCTGTGTGTGTTCCTTCACCTTGCCCAGCAGGCGGTACAAGGTGGCGATGTCGCGCTCGCCCAGCGTGGCGAAGGCTTCGACGATCCATTGCTCGTGCTGGCGCGCCATGTCGTTGAATTGCGTTCGGCCCTGGGGCGTGAGGCGCACCAGGTAGGCGCGGCGATCGCCCTGCACGTCCATGCGCTCGACCAGTCCTTCGGCCACCAACTGGTCGGTGATGCCGGTGATGTTGCCGCTCGTCACCATCATGCGGCGCGACAGCTCCTTCATCTTCATGCCGTCCGGCGCGCGCTCCAGCTGCGCCATCAAATCGAAGCGCGGCAGCGTGGTGTCGAACTGCGCGCGCAGATGGCTGCGCACCTGCTTTTCGATGAGCTGCGTGCAGGTGAGCAGGCGCAGCCACAGCCGCAGGGCCTCGGGGTGTTCGCTGGGGGCGGCGCCGTGCAGGCGGGCTTCGAGGTCCATGGCTAGCCTTCTTCTTCGGAAGATGCTCTGTTCTTGGTAGCTGATGGCGCTTGTGCAGTGAGGGCTGCAAGCTGCTTTTGCTTGCCGATCTCGCGCAGCATCTGGTCGCGGCCACTGGCGTACTGCACCGGCCAGTCGGTGTGGGCCGCGGCCACAGGGCTCAGCTGCGCGGCGGCATGCAGCGTCCAGGCCGGGTCTGCCAGGTGGGGGCGGGCGATGGCGCACAGGTCGGCCCGGCCGGCGGCGACGATGCTGTTGGCGTGGTCGGCCTCGGTGATCGCGCCCACGGCCATGGTGGCAATGCCCACCTCGTTGCGAATGCGGTCGGCAAACGGCGTCTGGTACATGCGGCCATAGATCGGGCGCGATTCGCGCGTGGTCTGGCCGGAGGACACATCGATCAGGTCCGCGCCCGCCGCCTTGAACAGCCGTGCGATGGCAATCGCATCGTCGGCGGTGTTGCCCTGGCCTTCCTGCAGCCAGTCGTGGGCCGAGATGCGCACAGAGAGCGGCTTGTCTGCGGGCCACACGGCGCGCAGCGCGGTGAACACTTCCAGCGGGTAGCGGCAGCGGTTGTCCAGGCTGCCGCCGTAGTCGTCCGTGCGCTGGTTGGTGGCGGGGCTGATGAAGCTGGCCAGCAGGTAGCCGTGCGCGCAGTGCAGCTCCAGCCAGTCGAAGCCGCAGGCCGCGGCGCGGCGGGCGCTGTCCACAAACGCGGCGGTCACGCGGTCCATGTCGGCACGGCCCATGGCGGAAGGGGTCTGGTTCTGCGCGCCGTAGGCGAGCGGGCTGGCGGCCAGCAGCGGCCAGTTGCCGGTCTGAAGCGGTTCGTCCGTGCCCTCCCAGCCGACGCGCGTGGAGCCCTTGGGGCCGCTGTGGCCCAGTTGCAGGCCGACCTTGGCCGTGCTGCTGCCGTGCACGAAGTTCACGATGCGTGCGAAGGCGGCTTGCTGCGCATCGTTCCACAGGCCGGGGCAGGCGGGGGTGATGCGGCCCTCGGGCGTGGGGCTGGTCATCTCCACCATCACCAGGGCGGCGCCGCCCAGCGCGCGCGCGCCCAGGTGCACCAGATGGAAGTCCTGCGGCACGCCTTCGACCGCGCTGTAGGTGGCCATGGGCGAGACGACGATGCGATTCTTGAGCGTGAGGCCTTTGAGGCTGAATGGCGTGAGCATGGGCGGTACGGCAGCCTTGCCGCCCGCCAGCCAGGCCTCATAGCCTTCGAGCCACTGCGCGTCGCGAAGCCGCAGGTTCTCGTGGCTGATGCGCTGGCTGCGCGTGAGCAGCGAGTACGCGAACTGCTCGATGGGCATGCCGGTATAGCGGCCCACGTTCTCGAACCACTCGGTGGAATTGCGCGCGGCGTTCTGGATCTTGAGCACCTCCACGCTGCGGCGTGCTTCGTAGTGCTGCAGCACCTCATCGATGGGCAAGCCCGTTGCAAACTCGTTGGCGAGATCGATGGCGTCTTCAAGAGCCAGCTTGGTGCCACTGCCGATCGAGAAGTGCGCCGTGTGCGCCGCATCGCCCATCAGCACGATGGGCACCTGCTTGCCGCCTATCGACTCGCGGTGCACCCAGGTGTTGCAGATCACGCGCGGAAAGCGGATCCAGTTGGCCGAGCCGCGCAGGTGTGTGGCGTTGCTGATGAGCGCGTTGCCGTCCAGGTACTTCGCGAACAGCTTCTCGCAGAAGGCGATCGCCTCGGGCTGCTCCATCTGGTCCAGGCCATGGGCTTTCCACACGGCCTCGGGTGTCTCGACGATGAAGGTGGAGGTGTCGGCGTCGAACTGGTAGGCGTGCGCCTGGAACCAGCCATGCTCTGTCTGTTCGAACGCGAAGGTGAAAGCGTCGAACTTCTTCTTGGTGCCCAGCCACACGAAGCGGCACTGGCGCAGGTCGATGTCGGGCTTGTAGGTGGCCGCGTAGCGGGTGCGGATGCGGCTGTTGAGACCGTCGCTTGCGATCACCAGGTCGGCACCGTACTGCGCGGCGATCTGCTGGTCGTCGGCGACGTCGGTCTCGAACACCAGCTCCACCCCGACCGCCAGGCACCGGTCCTGCAGGATGTTGAGCAGCCGCTTGCGCCCGATGCCGCAAAAGCCGTGGCCGGTGGAGCGCACGCTGCGGCCCTTGAAGAACACCTCGATGTCGTCCCAGTGGTTGAACGCATCGCCGATCAGCGCGGCCGTGGGCGCATCGGCCGCCTGCAGGTTGGCCAGCGTCTGGTCGGACAGCACAACACCCCAGCCGAAGGTGTCGAACGGCCGGTTGCGTTCGACCACCGTCACCCGGTGGGCAGGGTTCTGCTGCTTCATGAGCAGTGCGAAGTAAAGGCCTGCGGGGCCGCCGCCGATGCAGAGGATGTTCATGTGAAAATAGTTTAGACCTAAACAAAATGCTGTCAATGGGGCTTGCCCCGCCCGGTGGCGCACCTTGTAGGACGGCGCCTTGAAAGCCCTGCCGTCGAGTTGACGCAGCGCAGCATGGCTCCAAGAATGTGCGGTATGAAGCACTTGCTGCAGACCCTGGAAGGGCGGCTGGCAGCTTTGCCAGTGCCCATGGCCGTTCAGTTGCCGGCGGGCCGGCGGCTGGGGGCGGCGCAGCCTGCCGTCACGCTGCGTTTTCGGGACCGTGTGGCCCTGGTGGCCCTGGCCACCGGCGAGATCGGCAGGGTGGGGGCAGCCATCGTGGAAGGGCGCGTGGCGCTGGAGGGCGGCATGCGCGACCTCATGGCCGCTGCGGCGGGCCTGCTCACCCGGGACCCGGCCCGCGACCAGCACGACGGCTGGTGGCGGCGCGTGCTGGCGCGTGCGCGCTCCATGGCGGCACACACGCTGGCACACGATGCGCGGCAGGTGCGGTTTCACTACGATCTCAGCGACGACTTCTATGCACTGTGGCTGGACCCCCGGCGCGTGTACTCGTGCGCCTACTTCCGCGATGCCGGCATGTCGCTCGCGGCGGCGCAGGAGGCCAAGCTCGACCACATCTGCCGCAAGCTGCGCCTGGCGCCGGGCGAGCGTTTCCTGGACATCGGCGCCGGTTGGGGCGGCTTGCTGCTGTGGGCGGCGGAGCACTACGGCGTGTCGGCCACGGGCATCACGCTGTCGCGCCACCAGCATGCGCACGTGCAGCAGCTCATCGCGGAGCGCGGGCTGCAGGAACGTGTGCAGGTGCTGCTGTGCGACTACCGCGAGCTGCAGGTGGACCGGCCCTTCGACAAGGTGGCCTCGGTGGGCATGTTCGAGCATGTGGGCCGCGCGCAGATGGGCCGCTACTTCGATACCGTGGCCCGGCTGCTGCGCCCGGGCGGCCTGCTGCTGAACCACGGCATCACCGCCGGCGCGGTGGACAACGCGCAACTGGGCGCGGGCATGGGGGAGTTCATCGAGCAGTACATCTTCCCGGGGGGCGAGCTCGTCCATGTGAGCGCAGTGCTGCACGACATGGCACGCGCGGGGCTGGAGATGGTGGACACCGAGAACCTGCGCCCGCATTACGCGCGCACGCTGTGGGCATGGTCCGACAGCCTGGAGGCCCGGCTGCCTGCGGCGCGCGGGGTGCTGGCCGCACAGGTGGGCGCCGAGCAGGGCGATAAGGTATTGCGTGCGTACCGCCTGTACCTGGCCGGCAGTGCGCTGGGGTTCGAGCGCGGTTGGATGGCCCTGCACCAGATGCTGGCCATCAGGCCCGATGGCGACGTAGCCAACGGCTGTCTGCCCGGCGCACAATCGGACTATCCGTTCACACGCGATTACATCTACCGCAGCTGAGTCTGTCTCACAACGAAGCCCTTCACCATGCTCTACAAATTCAAGTCCCGCGCCGCCGCTGATCTGATCATGCTGGAGCCCCAGGGCCGTCAGGTCGTGACCCTCATGGGCAAGACGCCCGGTGCCAGCGGCATCGTGACGGCAGCGCAGATTCCGGCCGCCATTGCCGCACTGGAAGCTGCCGTGGCGGCCGAAGAAGCGCTGCCCGCATCGGCAGCAGACGCCGAAGAGGACGACACCGCTGCCGACGACCGCCAGGATGCCGTGCGCCTGCGCCAGCGGGTGGCGCCCTTCATCGACATGCTGCGTCGCAGTGCGGCGGAGAACGTCGATGTCGTCTGGGGCGTCTAACCGTGGCCCAGGAGGGTGATGCATCGCCGCTGGCCGTCGTTCAGGCTCAGCTCGATGCCTACAACGCCAAGGACATCGACGCCCTGCTTGCCACCTACGCCGAGGATGCGCAACAACATGTGCTGCACGGCGAGCGCCTGGCGCAGGGCCATGCCGAGATGCGCCCGCGCTTTCTGGCCCGCTTTGCCGAGCCCGACCTGCATGCGCGCCTGCTGTCGCGCACCGTGGTGGGGGGGGTGGTGGTGGACTACGAGTTGATCACGCGCAACTTCCCCGAGGGGCTGGGAACGCTGGAGATGCTGTGCGTGTACGAGGTCGCGGACGGGCGGATCCAGCGCGCATCCTTCGCCACGGGCGAGAAGCGCCTGCTGCCTGACGCCGCTGCGGGCTGAGTGGACGCGAGACGCACGCGCCGGGCCGTTGCACGTTGCTTTGGCGGTGGCAGCCTGCTTGCGGCCCTCAATCCACCTTGGCGCCCGAGGACTTCACCACCTGGGCCCACTTCTTGTGCTCGTTGTCGATGTGCTTGGCAAAATCCGCCGGGGTGTTGCCCCCGGGGATCGCGCCCTGGGCCAGCAGCCGCTCCTTCATGGCCGGCGTGGCCAGCGATTTGGCCACCTCCTGCTGAATGCGGTTCACGATGTCCGGTGGTGTTCCGGCCGGGGCCAGCAGGCCGAACCACGAGCTGGCCTCGTAACCCTTGAGCGTGGGGCCGCCCGCCTGTTCCACAGTGGGCACATCGGGCAGGGCGCCGGAGCGCTCCGAGCTCGTCACGGCCAGGGCGGTGAGCTTGCCGGCCTTGATCTGCGCCATGGACGACGGCAGGTTGTCGAACATCACGTCCGCATTGCCCGCCACCATGTCCAGCAGTGCCGGGCCCGAGCCCCGGTAGGGCAGGTGCAGCATGAACGTGCCCGTCATGCTCTTGAACAGCTCGCCTGCGAGGTGGATGGAGGTGCCGTTGCCGCTGGATGCCATGTTCATCTTGCCGGGGCTGGCCTTGGCCACGCGGATGAAGTCCTGCACATTGGCGATGCCTTGCGCCTTGGCCTTCTCGGCATTCATCACCATCACGTTGGGCACCGCGGCCACCATGGTGATGGGTACGAAGTCCTTGATGGGGTCGTAGGGAAGCTTGGCATACAAGGCGCGGTTGATGCCGTGCGTGCCCACGGTACCCATGAGCAGCGTGTAGCCGTCGCCCGGCGACTTGGCCACGATCTCGGCCCCCACGTTGCCGCCCGCGCCCGCGCGGTTGTCCACGATGAACTGCTGGCCGAACGCGCGGCTCAGCTCGGGCGCCATGGCGCGGGCCAGGATGTCGGTGGTGCCTCCGGGCGCGAACGGCACCACGATGCGCACGGGCTTGGTAGGCCAGCCGCCTGCGGCCGGCGCTGCCTGGGCATGTGCCGTGCCCGGGGCGATCAGCGAGCCTGCGGCGGCGATGGCGAGCGCCCCCAGTGCGCTCAATGTGAAGGCCAATGCGACGGCCTTGCGGCGGCTTCTCGCCTGGGTGCGCGCCAGGATCTGCGCGCTGGTGCGAGCGGGTTGGAAAGGGGCTTTGTGCAACTGCGCCATGGATGGGCTTTCGTGAGGAAGGGGGGCGGCAAACGGATGCTTTGAACCTCTTTTTACGCGGCCTCGCGCAGGGGCGGCACATGGATTACCCGAAGCGCCGGGCGTGCCGCGCCATGGCGGACGGACGAAAAAAAGCCACCAGGCCAGGGGCGTGGTGGCTGGTGGCGAGCCGCCCGCAGCGCAATGCAGCGGGCTGGCGGTGGCCGGTGGGCGATCAGTCGGCGTACGAGCCAGCGGCCTTGATCGCAACACCGAACTTTTCGGTTTCGGACAGCACGAACTTCTTGTGTTCGGCGGGTTCGATACGCTTGTCGGTAGCGACCACGGCGCCCAGGCCTTCCTGCTTCTTGATGAACTCGGGGTCCTTCAGTGCGACCTTCAGGGCGTCGTTGAGCTTGGCCAGAACCGGTGCTGGCGTGCCCTTGGGGGCATACAGGCCGTGCCAGATCGTCACGCTGAAGTCCTTCACACCCGATTCGGCCAGCGTGGGCAAGTCCTTCAGGGCGGGCGTGGTCAGACGCTTGGTGGTGGTCACGGCGTAGGCCTTGACCTTCTTGCCCTCGATCTGCGAGGTGGTGTTGGTGGTCTGGTCGCACAGCAGGTCGATCTGGCCGCCGATCAGGTCGGTGATGGCGGGGGCGGTGCCCTTGTAGGGCACGGCAGTCATGTCGACCTGCACGGCGCTCTGGAACATCAGGCCACACAGGTGCGAGGCCGAGCCCTGGCCGGCGTTGCCCAGGTTGATCTTGCCCTTGTTCTGCTGCAGCCAGGCGGCCAGTTCCTTGTAGTTGTTCGCGGGCATCGTGGGGCGCGCGATGAGTGTCATGGGCACATCGTTGATGATGCCCAGGTACTCGAAGTCGTTGGCCACGTTGAAGGCCAGCTTGCGGTACATGGTGGGCATGGTGGCCATGCTCACGTGATTGAGCAGCAGGGTGTAGCCGTCGGGGGCTGCACGGGCGGCCTTGGCGGAGCCGATGGTGCTGCCGGCGCCGGCGGAGTTGTCCACCACCACGCTGATGCCGCCCAGGGGCTTGCGGATGGCTTCGGCCAGGTCGCGCGCCACGCGGTCGGTCGGGCCGCCGGCTGCGTAGGGGACCACGATCGTGATCGTCTTGTCCTTGACCGGGAACTCTTGGGCGCTGGCGCCAAAGGTGGCGACTGCGGCGGCAGCGATCAGCGCGAGTTTCAGCATTTTTTTCATGGTCTCTCCTGTAAATGACGGGCCATGATAGCGAGGGGGGTCTGCCGAGGTATTGCGGATATTACGTAGCACACCCCCCACATGGTCTTCAAGCGAAAAAGGCCTGCGGCGCCTGTGCATCAAGCGCGAAATGCTATTGAAACAGGAGCATCACCTAGGGTAAATACTGCAGTTCCCGGACGTGCCGGATGGACATGTCTTGCGCTGGCGCAAATGTGTCGGCACGGGCTGCGGGCGCTGCTGCACCCTACCTGTAGCTCCTGGCGTCCTCGATCACCTTGCCGTCGTTGGGCAAGGTGCCGGGCGCCACCATCTGCACGTCGCCGCGCAGCTTGGTCACTTCGCGGATGGCGTCAGAGAGCTGGCGCGCCAGGCCTTCGGCCGTCTCCACGGTTTCCACCTGCAGAACCATCTGGTCGTTGGCCATCTCGCCGCTGACCACCAGGCGCGCGCGCACCACCTGCGGAAAGCGCCGCGCGATGGTGGCCACCTGGCCCGGGTGCACGAACATGCCGCGCACCTTGGTCGTCTGGTCGGCGCGTCCCATCCAGCCCTTGATGCGGGTGTTGGTGCGGCCGGTGGGGCAGGTGCCCGGCAGCACGGCCGAGAGGTCGCCGGTGCCAAAGCGCACCAGCGGATAGTCGGGGTTGAGCGTGGTGACCACCAGCTCGCCCACCTCGCCCTCGGGCACCGGGTCGCCGGTGCCGGGCCGCACGATCTCGACGATCACGCCTTCGTCCAGCACCAGGCCTTCGCGCGCGGCAGTCTCGTAGGCGATGAGCCCGAGGTCCGCCGTGGCGTAGCACTGGTAGCCCGCGATGCCGCGCTCGGCGAACCAGTCGCGCAGCGAGGGCGGGAACGCCTCGCCGGACACCAGCGCCTTGGTCACGGTGGGCAGGGGCACGCCCAGCTCGGCGGCCTTCTCCACGATGATCTTGAGAAAGCTCGGTGTGCCGATGTACCCCGCAGGCCGCAGCTCGGCCATGGCCTGCACCTGCTGCTCGGTCTGGCCCGTGCCGCCCGCAAACACGGTGCAGCCCAGGGCATGGGCGCCGGTCTCCATCATCGAACCCGCTGGCACGAAGTGGTAGCTGAAGCTGTTGTGGATCAGCTCGCCCCGCCGAAACCCCGCCGCATAGATCGCCCGCGCCATGCGCCAGTAGTCGGGCCGCGTGCCCTCGGGCTCATAGATGGTGCCGGGGCTTGCGAACACGCGCGGCATGCCCGCCCCAAAGCCCAGCGCCGAAAACCCGCCGAACACATTGCTCGCGCGCTGCGCCTGCTGGCGCTCCAGCAGCTCGTACTTGCGCGTGACCGGCAACCGTGCCAGCGCCGCACGGCTGGTCACCCCCGCCGCATCCACGCCGGCCAGAATGCCCGCGAATGCCGCACTGTTCTGCTGCGCATGCCCCACCTGCCGCGGCAACGCCACCAGCAGCGCCGCCTCGCGCTCGGCCGTGCTCCGGGTTTCCTGGGCGTCAAAAAACGTCGTCATGCCGGGATTCCTCTGCAGTGTTTTGAATGAAATAAGCCGCTACCGCACACCCATCAAGCGCCAGCAGCTATGAAATCAGGAGTAAACAAAAGGTGAATAGGTCACGCCGCTAAAAAAAGCCGCCACTGCCTCATCCCAGCGCACCCGTGGAACCGGCTTCGCCGGGCCACCGGGTGCGTCCCCTGAGGGGGACGGCGCGCAGCGCCTCAGGGGGCATGTCAGGCCAGCCAGCGCTTGCGCCGCTTGTAGCTCTTGACATCCTTGAAGCTCTTGCGCTCCCCTCCGCCCACGCCCAGGTAGAACTCCTTGACGTCCTCGTTGTTGGCCAGGTCGCTCGCGGCGCCGTCCATCACCACGCGGCCGCTTTCCATGATGTAGCCGTAGTCCGAATACTTGAGGGCCATGTTGGTGTTCTGCTCGGCCAGCAGGAATGTGACCTTCTCCTTGGTGTTCAGGTCCTTCACGATGTTGAACACCTCTTCCACGATCTGGGGAGCCAGGCCCATGGACGGCTCGTCGAGCAGCACCATGCTGGGGTTGGCCATCAGCGCGCGGCCGA
The DNA here is from genome assembly GCF_019219095.1 of Acidovorax sp. sic0104. GTDB lineage: Bacteria > Pseudomonadota > Gammaproteobacteria > Burkholderiales > Burkholderiaceae_C > Acidovorax. The sequence goes on along the minus strand of NZ_JAHUWH010000008.1, from coordinate 182,869 downwards.
TGGCGCACATCTGCTGCTCGCCGCCCGAGGTGTAGGCCGCCTGCGAGGTGCGGCGCGTCTTCAGGCGCGGAAAGTAGTTATAGACCTTCTCCAGGTTGGCCGCGATCTCGGCCTTGCTGGTGCGGGTGTAGCTGCCCGTCATCAGGTTCTCTTCGATCGTCAGGTGGGCAAAGCAGTGCCGCCCCTCCATCACCTGCACCACGCCGCGCTGCACCAGGTCGGCGGGCGACAGGTTCTCGATGCGCTCGCCGCGCAGCTCGATGCTGCCCTTGGTGACCTCGCCACGCTCGCCCTTGAGCAAGTTCGAGATGGCGCGCAGCGTGGTCGTCTTGCCCGCCCCATTGCCCCCCAGGATGGCCACGATGGAGCCCTGCGGCACCTGCAAGGAGACGCCCTTGAGCACCAGGATCACGTGGTTGTAGATGACCTCGATGCCGTTGACGTTGAGAACGATATTGCTGTTGGTGTCCATGGTCTTCTCTTCCTTCGCTGTGCCAATCCAAAGAGCTGCGTACGACTCAACGCTTTGGGTTGGCGGCTGCCACAAAAGCAGCCGCTACGTCACCGGTCCTTGAAACAGTCGCTGCGCCATCGCCAGTGACACCGTGGAACTGGCTTTGCCAGGCCACCGGTGTCGTCCCCCTTCCCGAATCGCGCAGCGATTCGAGAGAAGGGGGCTGAGGGCCGCGGCTCCAGGCCTGCCTGCGCAGGCCTGGACGGCACCGAAGAGCGGCCGCCTCAGGCGGCTGCCCCCCGCGCCATCTCAGGGGGATGTACCGAATCAAGACTGGCAGTCCGCAGCATCTCGCCGCGTCATCTTCTTGTCCGCCAGGTACTTCTCCGCACCGGCCTTCACCATGGGCTTCAAGATCTGCTCATCGGCCTGGTACCAGTCGGACGAGAAGTCCCACTTCTTGCCGTCCCAGGTGTGCACGCGCGCCCAGGTGGAGCCCATGTGGTCGGCGCAGCTGGTGGACAGGGGGCGCATCACGCCGCCAAAGCCCATGGCGTCGAGCTTCTTCTGGTCCAGCGCCAGGTTCTCCATGCCCCAGCGCACCTGCTCGCCGGTCATGACCTTGCCCTTGCCGAAGCGCTCCTGCGCGCGGCGCACCGACTCGACGGCCAGCATCTGGATGATCACGCCGCGCGTGTACAGCACTGAACCCACTTCGTCCTTGGGACCCGTGCCCTGGCCCTTGTCGTGCACGTGCTTCATGATGTCCTGGATGACCTTGCTTTGCGTGCCGTAGCCGTTGAGCGCCAGGGCGTGATAGCCCTTGGCGCCTTCGCCCACATCGCGCACGTCCGGCTCGGCGCCGGCCCACCACACGCCATACAGCTTGTCGCGCGGGAAGCCGGTGGCCTGCGCTTCCTTCAGCGCGGTGGAGTTCATCACGCCCCAGCCCCACAGCAGCACGTAGTCGGGGCGGCTCTGGCGCACCTGCAGCCAGGTGGCTTTCTGCTCCACGCCGGGCGCGGTCACGGGCAGCATCTGCAGCTCGAAGCCGTGCATCTTGGCGCGCTCCTGCAAAAGCGGGATAGGTTCCTTGCCGAAGGGGCTGTCGTGGTAGACCAGGGCGATCTTCTTGCCCTTGAGCTTGTCCAGACCTCCCGCCGTCTTGCCGATGTGCTGGATCAGGATGTCGGCGCCGGTCCAGTAGCTGCCCATGAAGGGGAAGTTCCACTTGAACGCCTGGCCGTCCTGCGCCACCGACAAACCATAGCCCAGTGTCATCAGCGGAATCTTGTCCACGGGCGCCTTCTCGGTGAGCGCAAAGGTGATGCCGGTGGCCTGTGGGTCGAACAGCGACACGCCGGGCTTGCCTTTCAGGCGTTCGTAGCACTCCACGCCGCGGTCCGTGGCGTAGCCCGTCTCGCACTCTTCAAAGGTGAGCTTCACGCCGTTGATGCCGCCGTCGCGGGCGTTGATCATCTTGATGTAGTCCTGCTTGCCGTTCGCCCAAGGCACGCCGTTGGGCGCGTAGGGGCCGGTGCGGTAGGACAGCAGCGGGAAGAACTGCTCCTTGGCTTGCGCGAAGGCACTCGTCGCGACGGACGAGGCGCCAGCGGCAACCACCGCAGCGGCGATCACGAGTTTCGAAAGCTTCATGGATGTCTCCTTTGAATGAATGTGTTGAAGCACGGGGAAGAAACTGACGGATTCAAGGGCTGCGAGCTTTGCACTGGCATGCACGAGGCCAGCGCCACCGTGGAACTGGCTTTGCCAGGCCACCGGTGGCGTCCCCCTCCCGAAGGAGAGGGGGAAGGCGCGAAGCGACTCAGGGGGTGCATATCAATCAATGCGGGAAGGGCCACAGGCGAAGCTTTTGCTTTGCGGTGGACCACAGCTTGGCCAGGCCGTGCGGCTCTACGATCAGGAACCACACGATCAGCGCGCCGAAGATCATCAGCTCGGCGTGCGAGATGCCGGCGGTGGAGATCTCGATGCCGAACAGGCCCAGCAAGGCCGGCAGGAACTGGTTGAGCACGATGGGCAGCACCACGATGAAGGCCGCGCCGAAGAACGCGCCCATGATGGAGCCCAGGCCGCCGATGATCACCATGAACAGCAGGCGGAACGACACCTCCACCGAGAAGGCCGCGGGCTCCCATGCGCCCAGGTGCACGAAGGCCCACAGCGCGCCGGCCATGCCGATGATGAAGGAGCTGACCGCGAAGGCGCTGAGCTTGGCGTACATGGGGCGGATGCCGATCACGGCTGCGGCCACGTCCATGTCGCGGATGGCCATCCATTCGCGGCCGATGGCGCCGCGCACGAGGTTCTTGGCCAGCAGGGCCACCACGACCAGCAGGGCCAGGCAGAAGATGTACTTGCTGGCGGCGCTCTCGATGGGCATGCCCAGCACCTGCAGATTGCTCACCGACACCGAGCCCGAGTCGGAGTTGTTGGTGAACCACTTGATGCGCAGGAACATCCAGTCCGAGAAGAACTGCGCGGCCAGCGTGGCCACGGCCAGGTACAAACCTTTCACGCGCAGGCTGGGCAGGCCGAACAGGATGCCGAAGAACGTGGCGCACAGGCCGCCCAGGATGATGGCCGGAACCAGCGGCATGCCCGGAAAGCGCACGAAGAAGTTGTAGGCCCCGTAGGCGCCCACCGCCATGAACGCACCCGAGCCCAGCGAGATCTGTCCGCAGTAGCCCACGAGGATGTTCACCCCCAGGGCCGCCAGCGCCATGATGACGAAGGGGATCAGGATGGCGCGGAAGATGTAGTCGCTGGCGAATGCAGGCACCACCAGGAAGGCCACGGCCAGGATGAGCAGGATGGCCAGCCGGTCCTGTGCGATGGGGAAGATCTGCTGGTCGGCGCGGTAGCTGGTCTTGAACTGGCCGTTTTCGCGGTAAAGCATGGTGGTCTCCTGTGCTTGTCGTTGTTGTCAGAGCCGTTCAGACGCGATCAATGATCTTCTCGCCAAAGAGCCCCTGAGGCCTGAAGAGAAGGAACACCAAGGCCAGCACATACGCAAACCAGATCTCGATGCCCCCGCCCACGAACGGGCCCAGGTAGACCTCCGAGAGCTTCTCGCCCACGCCAATGATCAGCCCGCCGATGATGGCGCCGGGCACGGACGTGAGGCCGCCCAGGATCACCACCGGCAGCGCGCGCAGCGCCACGGTGGTCAGCGAGAACTGCACGCCGAGCTTGCTGCCCCAGATCATCCCGGCCACCAGGGCCACGACGCCGGCCACGCACCACACGATCACCCAGATGCGGTTGAGCGGAATGCCGATGGACTGGGCGGCCTGGTGGTCGTCGGCCACGGCGCGCAGGGCGCGGCCGGTGGAGGTCTTCTGGAAGAACACCGACAGCAGGGCCACCAGTCCGGCCGCGATGGCTGCCGCGATCACGTCTTCCTTGTTCACCAGGATGCCGCCCTGGAACATGCTCTCCAGCATGAAGATCGGGTCCTTGGGCATGCCCACGTCGATCTTGTAGATGTCGCTGCCGAACATCGTCTGACCCAGGCCTTCAAGGAAGTAGGTGATCCCGAGCGTGGCCATGAGCAGTGTGGCGCCTTCCTGGTTCACCAGGTGGCGCAGCACCAGCTTCTCGATCACCCAGGCCACCACGAACATGATGGCGCCCGCGATGATGAAGGCCGCCAGGTTGGCGACGATGGGGCTCGTGATGCCCGTCCACTTGGGAATCCATTCGGCAAAGCGCGCCATGGCCAGTGCCGCGAACAGCACCATCGCGCCCTGCGCGAAGTTGAAAACGCCCGAGGCCTTGTAGATCAGCACAAAGCCCAGTGCCACCAGCGAATACAGCATGCCGGCCATGAGGCCGCCGATCAGTGTTTCGAGAAAGAAAGCCATTTTTTTCTCCCGCCCCTTAGTGGCTCGTGCCCAGATAGGCGCTGATCACATCTTCGTTGTTGCGCACTTCATCCGGCGTGCCGTCGCCGATCTTCTTGCCGTAGTCGAGCACCACCACGCGGTCACTGATGTCCATCACCACGCCCATGTCGTGCTCGATGAGCACGATGGTGGTGCCGAACTCGTCGTTCACGTCCAGGATGAAGCGGCACATGTCCTGCTTTTCCTCCACGTTCATGCCGGCCATGGGCTCGTCCAGCAGCAGCACCTGCGGCTCCATGGCCAGGGCCCGGCCCAGGTCCACGCGCTTTTGCAGGCCGTAGGGCAGCTGGCCCACGGGGGTCTTGCGAAACGCCTGGATCTCAAGGAAGTCGATGATGTGCTCGACTTTCTCGCGGTGGGCGATCTCCTCGCGCTCGGCGGGGCCCCACCGCAGCGCCTGCATCAGCAGGTTGCTTTTGATCTTGAGGTTGCGGCCCGTCATGATGTTGTCGATCACGCTCATGCCCTTGAACAGCGCCAGGTTCTGGAAGGTGCGCGCCACGCCCATCTCGGCCACCTGGCGCGAGTTCATGTGTGCAAAGGTCTTGCCCCGGAAGGTGATGGAGCCCTCGGACGGCGTGTACACGCCGTTGATGCAGTTGAGCATGGAGCTCTTGCCCGCGCCGTTGGGGCCGATGATGGCGCGGATCTCGTGCTCGCGCACGTTGAACGAGATGTCGGTCAGCGCCTTCACCCCGCCGAACCGCAGGCTGATGTTCTTGACGTCCAGGATGACGTCGCCGATCTTCTTTGTGGTCATGGCGTGTGCCTTCTCGGGCGGGTAGAGGGCGGGCTTCATGCGGCGGTCTTCACGGGGGTGAACGTTTTGGCATCGGACAGCTTGAGCGTGGCGCTCACGCTGCCCGTGCGGCCGTCCTCGAACTTGACCTGGGTTTCGATGAACTGCTCGGTGCGGCCGGCATACAGCGCGTCGACCAGCACGCCATACTTCTCGGCTATGAAGCCACGGCGGACCTTGTTGGTGCGCGTGAGTTCGCCGTCGTCGGCGTCCAGCTCCTTGTGCAGCACCAGGAAGCGGCTGACCTGGCTGCCGGCGAGCAGCGCGTCGGTGGCCAGGTCCGCGTTGACCTTTTCCACGCACTCCCGGATCAGGCCGTACACCTCGGGCTTTTGCGCCAGGTCGGTGTAGCCCGCGTAAGGCAGGTTGCGGCGCTCGGCCCAGTTGCCGACGGCGTCGAAGTCGATGTTGACCATCACGCACACCTTCTCGCGGCCGTCGCCCAGGGCGACCACTTCCTTGATGTGCGGGAAGAACTTGAGCTTGTTCTCCACGTACTTGGGCGCGAACATGGCGCCGTCGTTGGCGCCGCCCTTGATGCGGCCCACGTCCTTCACGCGGTCGATGATCTTGAGGTGCCCTTGCGCATCGAGGAAGCCCGCATCGCTGGTGTGGTACCAGCCGTCGTCGGTCAGCACCTCGGACGTGGCCTTGGGGTTCTTGTAGTACTCCTTGAGCAGGCCGGCGGACTTGACCAGGATCTCTCCGTTGTCGGCCACCTTGATCTCCACGCCGCGGATCGGCACGCCCACGGTGTCGGCACGCGCCTGGTTGTCGGGCTGCAGGCAGACGAACACGGCGGTCTCGGTGGAGCCGTACAGCTGCTTCAGGTTGATGCCGATGGAGCGGTAGAAGGTGAACAGGTCGGGCCCGATGGCCTCGCCCGCCGTGTAGGCCACCCGCACGCGGCTGAACCCCAGGTTGTTGCGCAGCGGGCCGTATACCAGCACGTTGCCCAGCGCGTACTTCATGCGGTCAAGCAGGCCCACGCTCTGGCCGTCCATGAGCGCGGGGCCCACGCGCTGGGCCACGGCCATGCAGGCCTTGAACATCTTGCGCTTGATGGCGCCGGCGTCCTCCATGCGGATCATCACGCTGGTGAGCAGGCCTTCGAAGATGCGCGGCGGCGCGAAGTAGTAGGTGGGGCCGACTTCCTTCAGGTCGATCGACACCGTGCTGGCCGATTCGGGGCAGTTGACCACGTAGCCGCACGACAGCCACTGCGCGTAGCTGAAGATGTTCTGCCCGATCCAGGCGGGTGGCAGGTAGGCCAGCACTTCCTCGCTGCCGGTGAGCCTGTCGAACTCGGCGCCAGCGGACGCGCGGTCCAGCAGCGTGCTGTGGGTGTGCACCACGCCCTTGGGGTTGCCCGTCGTGCCCGAGGTGAAGAACATCGCGGCCACGTCGTCGGGGCTGGCCTTGCCCACTTCGGTGCGGAACCACCCAGGGTGCTGGGCCACGAAGGCCTTGCCGGAGTCGATCAGTGTGTCGAGCGCATAGAGGCCCTGCTCGGCATAGTTGCGCAGGCCGCGCGGGTCGTCGAAGTAGATGTGTTCGATCTGCGGGCACTGCTCGCGGATCTCCAGCATCTTGTCCACCTGCTCCTGGTCTTCGACCAGGCAAAAGCGCACCTCGGCGTTGTTGAGCGGGAAGATGCATTCCGCCGCCACCGCATCCTGGTACAGCGGCACGGGGATGGCGCCCAGCGACTGGGCGGCGAGCATGGTGGCGTACAGGCGCGGGCGGTTGGCGCCGATCACCACCATGTGCTCGTGGCGCTTGAGGCCCGCCTGGTGCAGGCCGGCGGCCACCTGCTCCACCAGTCGCGCCAGGTCGGCCCAGGTGTGGGTCTGCCAGATGCCGTACTCTTTTTCACGCAGGGCTGCCGCCGTGGGGCGTTCGGCGGCGTGGCGCAGCAGTTGCTGGGGGAACGTGGTCTTCATTCCGGTCCTCGGGTGAGAGAAGGGGCGCCCAGGCATGCCTGTGGCGGCGTCGGTCCATCCTGCGCCTGCCGGGACCGCTGCCGCGTTGACGGCGCAACGGGGCAGCGCGTGGGTGGCGCGTTGAAAGGAATGTAGAACTCACTTTGACGCCATCTTGTCTTGCCGACGACAATTTACGGGAAACTCCTTGTTGGGTGAAACCCTGAACGGCCTCGAAAACGTGCCGGATGCTGCGGCAGCCGGCCCGCAGGGGAACGCTTCACACCGGGGCGGTATCCTCATGGGATGTACGCCCCGTTTTTCGGTCTCCAGCATCCGCCGTTTTCCATCGCACCCGACCCCCGCTACCTGTTCATGAGCGAACGGCACCGGGAAGCGCTGGCCCACCTGCTGTACGGGCTGGACGCAGGCGGCGGTTTCGTGCTGCTGACGGGCGAGGTGGGTGCGGGCAAGACCACCGTGTGCCGCTGCTTCCTGGAGCAGATCCCGCAGCACTGCAACGTGGCCTATATCTTCAACCCCAAGCTCACGGTGCGCGAGCTGCTGCGCTCCATCTGCGACGAGTTCGGCATACCGCACAAGCCGACCGTGCCGGGCGGCGTGGAGACGGTCAAGGACTACATCGATCCACTCAATGCGTCGCTCCTGGCCGCGCACGGAGCGGGGCGCAACACGGTGCTCATCATCGACGAGGCGCAGAACCTGTCGGCGGACGTGCTGGAGCAACTGCGCCTGCTCACCAACCTGGAGACCAGCGAGCGCAAGCTGCTGCAGGTGATCCTCATTGGTCAGCCCGAGCTGCGCGCCATGGTGGCGCGGCCCTCGATGGAGCAGCTGGCGCAGCGCGTGATTGCGCGCTTTCACCTGGGCGCGCTCACGCAGCAGGAGACGCACCAGTACATCGCGCACCGCCTGGCGGTGGCGGGGCTCAACGGACCGCTGCCCTTCGACCGGCGTGCCATCCAGCGCGTGCACAAGCTCTCGCACGGCATCCCCAGGCGCATCAATCTCCTGTGCGACCGTGCGCTGCTGGGGGCCTACGCGGCTGGTGCCCGCCAGGTTTCCAAGGCCATCGTGGACCGTGCGGCGCGCGAAGTTTTCGATGCACCCGGCTCGGCCCGGGCCCTGCGGGGCACGCCTTCCGGCGCCTGGCCGCGCTGGGCGTCAGCCGGCCTCGGCGCCGTGGCCGGCGCGGCTGCCGTGGCCGCAGCGGGCTGGGCTTTGGGGGGCTGGCCTGCCAAGCCTGCGCGCACTGAGACGGCAGGCGCTGCAGTGGCGCCCGCCGTTGCCGCAGCCGGGGCGGCGCAACGGGCGCCGGCGGCATCCGGACCTGCCCGGCCGGCAAGCTTGCCCGCATCGGCCGCATCGGCCGCGTCGGCGGCAACCGCCGCGGGTGCGCCGTCTTCCGCGCCTTCGGCATCGACCAGCGCCGTGCCGCTGTCGGCCCTGGAGCAGTTCGTGCAATCGCAGCCCGCCAGCGATGCAGGTGCCTGGCAGGCCCTGGCGTCGGCCTGGGGCGTGAGCATCCCCGCCGGCGCGGATGCCTGCGCCAGCCTGCCGCGCGACGGCCTGCGGTGCTACCGCAACCGGCGCGCAGGTCTGAACCTGGTGCGCCAGATCGACCGGCCCGTGCTGCTGGGGCTGTATGCGTCGGAAGAGGCCGAAGCCCCCGTCTCCGTGGTGCTGCGGGGCCTGAGCAACGATACCGCCACACTGGAGGGCGCGGGCCGTACGCTGCAGGTGCCGGTGGCCGAGCTGGCCCAGGTCTGGCGTGGCGATATCGCCACGCTGTGGCGCATCCCGGCCGGCATGCCCGACAGGGGAGACATTGCCGAGTCGCCCGCAGGCGCCGCCTGGCTGGACCAGCGGCTTGCCAGCAAGGCGGCGGGCGGCACGGGTGCCATGCCCGCCAAGCCGATGACGCCCGCGCTGCGCCAGTCGCGCATCCACCGCTTCCAGCTGGCCCAGGGCGTGACGCCCGACGGCCGCGCTGGCCCCCTGACCCTCATGCTGCTCAACCGCGCCACCGGCGTGAATGAACCGCGTCTGCAATCCAAGCTCTGACCATGTCCTACATCCTTGATGCGCTGCGGCGCGCGGACGCCGAACGAGGCCGGGGCGCTGTGCCCGGCCTGCACACCCATGCAACGCCAGCCGCCGGACTCTCGCCGACGGCGGGGCGCACCGGCCCGTCCGGCGTGCTGATCGGTGTGGCTTCGGCCGCAGCGGTGGCCGTGGTGGCCGTGGCCGGTACCTGGTGGGTGATGCAGCGGCAGGCTATGCCGGCGGCCGCCCCCGCAGTGGCGCTCGCGACGCCACCTGCGGCCGCCCCACCGGCAATACCCGCCGCGCAGCCTGCTCCTGTGCCGCCTCCCGCCGCAGCGGCCGCCCAGGCGCCCGTGGCAGCTGCCGCACCGACTGTGGCCCCTGTGCCTGCTGCGCCCGCCGCAGTTGCCCCGGCGCCGCAGCGCCCCGCTGCCGTATCGCCACCGCCTCTCGATTCCCGGGTGGCCGACAAGCGGCCCACCACACCCGCGCGCGAACGGGCCGTGGCGGCAGCACCGCCGCCGCAGCCACCCGCCACCCGCACGCTCGCGCCCCTGCCGGAGCCCAGCCGCTCCCGGCCCGAATCCGCCGCCGCGCGCGAACCTTTGGCCGCGCAGCGCCCCCAGGCCGAGCCCACCGCCGCGGCGCCCTCGGGCGGCCCGGTCTTCGCCCAGGCCGATCTACCCGAATCGGTGCGCACGCAACTGCCCACGCTCAAGGTCAGCGGCGCCACGCACTCGAACAACCCGGCCTACCGCATGGCCATCGTCAACGGCCAGGTGCTGCATGAGGGCGACCAGGCTGCCCCCGGCCTGGTGCTCGAACGCGTCGAACCCGGCCGCACGGTCTGGACATTCCGCGGCTACCGCTACGGCGTCGCGTCGCAGTAGGTTTTTGATCAAAAAAGGCTGCTACCGCTTATCTGGAGAGCGCTGGCAGCTATTAAAAATATAGCGAAGGTATGGCGACGCGCCAAGTTTCCCCTGCCGCCCTGCCTCGGCGCCCCAGCCCCACCACCGGGCCTACCGCCGCCGTACCGCCACCGCCCATCCAAAAAGCGCCAGCAGCTATCAAACATATAGCGTCGCAGAAAACGCCCACCACAGCCCACCACCCTCAAAGCCCGCACGCCGCCAACGCGAGTGCACCCGTGGAACCGGCTTCGCCGGGCCACCGGGTGCGTCCCCCTTGGGGAAGACGCGCAGCGGCTCAGGGGGTCATTTAATAAATCTGCCATCCCGCCCCACCAGCGTCAGCTCGACAAAGCGCGACGCATTGCGGTCGGGCGTGCTGGCGCTGACCTCGAAGCCGCCCAGGTCCCATTTCTTGAGGTTCCAGCTTGCATCGATGAATGCCGCGCGCGTCGGGTTGCGCCCGGCGCGCTGTAGCGCTTCGGCGAACACGCGGGCGTTGATGTAGCCCTCCAGCGCGAGGTGCGAGGGCTCGGCGGTGGCACCCGATGCCTTCCACGCGGCCTGAAAGTCGCGCACCACCGGCATCACCGCGTTGGACGGCAGCGGCACGACCTGCGAGATGGCCATGCCGGTGGCATCGGCGCCCAGGGCCTTGACGGTGGCGGGCGTGCCCATGACCGACAGCGCGTACAGCGTCACCCCGCGCTTCAAGGCCCGGAACGCCTTCACGAACTCCAGCGTGGGCTTGCCGGCCAGGCCGATCACGATGGCTTCCAGGTTGCCCGCCGCCAGCTTGGCGGCGGCGGTGCCGGCGTCCGACGCGTTGTTCTCCACCGTCACCGTGGCGGCCTCGGGGAGCTTGAGCCGGTCCATCGACTGCTTGGCGGACGCGAACACCTCTTTGCCGAAGGAGTTGTTCTGATAGACGATGCCGATGCGCTGGATGCCGATGGTGGACAGGTGCTGCACCAGCTTCTCGGCCTCGTCGGCGTAGCTGGCGCGGATGTTGAATACATTGCGCGCGTTCTTGGTGCGGCTGAGCTGCGCGCCCGTGAACGGGGCAAAGAACGGGATGCCGCTGTCGATCACCTTGGGCAGCATGGCATCGATCATCGGCGTGCCCATGCAGTTGAACAGCGCGAAGACGTCGCGGTCTGCCAGGAATTGTTCGACGTTGGCCAGGGCCTTGGGCACCTCGTAGGCATCGTCCCGGGTCACGAGTTCGATGGTGCGGCCATTCACGCCGCCCCGCGCGTTGATGCTGGCGAACGCGGCCTTGGCGCCCTGGTGCATGGCCGAGCCCAGATCGCCCAGCGGCCCGGTGAGCGCGGTGGACTGCGCGATGCGGATGGCGCCTTCCTGCGCGCGAGCGGGCCCCGTCACGCTCGCCAAGCCCGCCAAAGGCAGGGCTGCGGCAGCCGCCAGAAGCTGGCGCCGTACGGGGCTGTGGCATTCTTTGGCGGTGGCAACGATGCGTGTGGATCGGTGGTGGTTCTTCATGTTGTTGTCTCCTCGGTGGACCCGGGCCTTGAACAGGTTCCTAGCCCGGAGGAGGGGCCATCATCGAGTGCAGATTGGCATTTTTTTGTCTTTCTGACGACAATTCGAATCAGGATTTCCCTATCAGCCGCACCCGCCGCACCCTGTCATGGACCCTCGCACGCACCAGGACCTGTCGTTGCACCAGCGCCGTCGGGCGCCCACCGCCGAAGAGCTCGACGGCATTCCCTGGCTGGACCAACTGCAACCGCCCGAGCGCGAGCGTGCGGTGGCCTCTCTGTTGGTGGGTGATGCCAAGGCGGGCGACTACGTGTGCCGCCTGGGCCGGCCCGTGACCTACTGGTTTGGCGTGGTGGAAGGCCTGCTCAAGATGAGCAGCGACAACGCCCAGGGACAGACCATGACCTTCACCGGCGTGCCCCCGGGCGGCTGGTTCGGCGAGGGCACGGCGCTCAAGCGCGAGCCGTACCGCTACAACATCCAGGCGCTGAGGAAGAGCGTGGTGGCGGGCCTGCCCATCGACACCTTCCACTGGCTGCTGGATCACTCCATCGGCTTCAACCGCTTCGTGATGAACCAGCTCAATGAGCGTCTGGGCCAGTTCATCGCTGCGCGTGAGATCGACCGCTTTGGCAACCCCGACGTGCGAGTGGCGCGCAGCCTGGCGTCACTGTTCAACCCGGTGCTGTACCCGGGCGTGGGTGAGGTGCTGCGCATCACCCAGCAGGAGCTGGCGTACCTGGTGGGGCTGTCGCGCCAGCGCGTGAACGAGGCGCTGACCACTCTGGAGGAGCAGGGCGCGATCCGCGTGGAGTACGGCGGGCTGCGCGTGCTGGAGCTGTCGGCGCTGCGCTCCAGCATCTTTGCGCTGCGGGGGCAGCCGGGTGGGGACTGAGAACCTGTTGCGAGGCGCATCGCGGTGTGCCGCAATGCGCCTGCCGTGCCACGTTTCCTCAGCCGCGTGGCAGCGACGGCAGGTCCTGGCGCGGTGTCTGTAGCCGGGGTGCCGCTGCACCTGCTGACTTGCGCAAGACTGGCGCGGCCAACGGGGTTGACGCTGGCGGGGCACTGACGGCTTGCGGCTCCCAGCTGTCGGCGTCGCCGCCGTTGCGCGAGAGGCGGAACGCGCCCACCATCTGCGTGAGGCGCCCCGCCTGGTCCTTGAGGCTGTCGGCTGCGGCGGCGCCTTCCTCGACCAGCGCGGCATTCTGTTGCGTCATCTCTTCGAGCTCGCCCACCGACTGGCTTACGTGGCCGATGCGCTGGCTCTGCTCCTGCGTGGCGGCAGTGATCTCGCCCATGATGTCGGACACGCGGCGTACCGACAGCACCAGGTCTTCAATTGTCTTGCCGGCGTGGTGCACCAGCGTGCTGCCTTCCTGCACCTGCTCGACGCTGGCGCCGATCAGGGCCTTGATCTCGCGGGCGGCGTTGGCCGAGCGGCCCGCCAGGCTGCGCACTTCCCCGGCCACCACGGCGAAGCCGCGGCCCTGTTCGCCAGCGCGGGCTGCCTCCACCGCAGCGTTCAGCGCGAGGATGTTGGTCTGGAAGGCGATGCCGTCGATCACGCTGATGATGTCGGCGATCTTGCGCGAGCTGGCGCTGATGGTGTCCATGGTGCGCACCACCTGCGACACCACCTCGCCGCCGCGCGTTGCAGCGTCCGATGCGGTGGACGCGAGCTGGTTGGCCTGGCGGGCCGAGTCCGCGCTTTGTGCCACGGTGCCCGTCAGGTCAACCAGCGACGACGCAGCGCTTTGCAGGTTGTGCGAGGTCTGCTCGGTGCGCTGGCTCAGGTCGAGGTTGCCCGAGGCCACCTCGGAACTGGCCACCAGGATGGAGTCGGACGTCTGCCCGATCTCGCCGACCAGGGTGCGCAGGCGTTCCTGCATCGCGGCGATGGCTTCCAGCAGGCGGCCGGTTTCATCGTGGATGCGCACCTCGACTTGGGAGGTGAGGTCGCCACGCGCGATTCGCTCGGCCACCACCACGGCGCGGCCGATGGGTGCCGTGATGCTGGCGGTGATGCGCCACGCGATCAGCGCGCCCAGGCCGATGGCCAGCAGCACCAGCACGCTGCCCACCGCGCGGGCGCGAGTTTGCGTGGCCTCGGCCGATGCGGTCGCCTCGGCGTTCAAGGTGTTTTGCAGATCGATGAGCTCGCGAAGCTTGGCGCGCCAGGCGGTCTCCGCAGGCGCCACACGGGTCATGAGCGCGAGCGATGCGCTCACCGTGTCGCCGTCGTCGGCGGCCTTGATGGCGTTGTCGAGCTCCGGGCGCGCCTTGCGGCCGAGCTCCTGCACCTCGCCCAGCAGCTTCACCTCGGCGGGCGTGGCTGTGTCGGACTTGATCAGTTCGGCCAGCGCTGCTTCCTGGCGCGCATAGTCGGCCAGCGTCTTGTTCACGCTGGTGATCTGCTCGCGTGCCTGTTTGGGGTCGATGTCGTTGAGCATGGCAGCCGAGCGCCCCTGGATGCCGATGGCGCTCACGCTCTCGAGCATGCTGTTGACCAGCTTGGCCTTGGCGGCTCCTACGCCAGTGATCTGCAGCATCTGCTCGTGCATCTTGCCGATGGACAACTGGCCCACGGCAGCCACGGCCAGCAGCAAAACGAGCACGCAGCCGAAACCCAGTCCGAGGCGGCTGGAGATCGACAAGGATTTGAAGGACGAAGCGGCCGGCATGGTTTTCCTTGGGTCTCGGTGAAGAAGCGGACAAACAACAATCAGTCAGTCGATCAAATGGCCGGCTGGGGAACAGTGGACGGCGAGTCCGCCGCAGCACACCGCCATGGCAAGCAATAACGGTGCCCATCCCCGCCGGGCAGTGTAGGCAGAAAGGACGCATCCCGGCATGAGGCTTACGGATGGGCGCATGCCCAAATTGCATGGACGGCTGTTACAAATGACCGCGGCAGCGAGAGCCGTAAGATGAGACGATGTACGGGCTTGCGCTAGTCTGAAATTATGAGCCAGAATGGCTAAATGCGCTTGTATCATAGCATTTGAAGCTATTAAAATGATAGCATTCCGTGTGCGCCTGAGCGCAAGGTGGCGCGTGTGGGGGCAAGGATGTTCGGTTATAACCATGTTACACATTCAAGGCGCACGATGACACTGAAATCCCTTTCCTTTGCGCACCGTCCGGCCATGGGTGCGCTGCTGGCGGTGGCTGCCGTGGTCGCCGGTTGTTCGACATCGCCGCCTGCGGACCCGAGCCGCCGCGAGCTCGTGGTGGCCGTCACGGCAGCGCACGAGCTCATCACCTTCAACGCCGGTGATCCCGGGCGCGTCCTCGAGCGCCGCCCCGTCACTGGACTGCCAGAAGGCGAGCGGCTGGTGGGCATCGACTTTCGTGTGGCGCGCGGCGTGTTGTACGCGCTGGCGCAGTCGGGGCGGCTGTACACGCTCGACATCCCGTCCGGCGCGCTGCGCCCGGTGGGCGCGGCGGCGGCCGTGGTACCGCTGAAGGGCCGGGTGTTCGGCTTCGACTTCAACCCCGCGGCCGACCGCATCCGCGTGGTCTCGAACACCGGCCTGAACCTGCGCCTGCACCCGGATACCGGTGCGGTGGTGGATGGTGACGCGGCCGCCGATGGCGTGCAGCCCGACCCGTGGCTGCGCTACGCCGCCAGCGACGTTAACGCCGGCCGCACGCCCGATATCGCGGGCGCCGCGTACACCTACAACACCCAGGACAGCAAGATCACCACCAACTACGCCATCGACCGCGCGCTGGGCGTGCTGGTCATGCAGGGCTCGCTCGAGGGCACGACGCCGGTGGTTTCGCCCAACACAGGCCAGCTGCGTACCGTGGGGCCGCTGGGCCTGGGACCGCTGGCCGATGTGTCCTTTGACATTGCCGATGTGGGCAATGCGGCCCTGGCGGCAGTGCGCACCGCCACAGACCTGCAGACGCGCCTTGTGCTGGTGGACCTCAAGACCGGCGCAGCCAGGCTCCTGGGCCGCGTGGGCGAAGGCGCGCCGCTGGTGGGCATCGCGATAGAGCCATGACAGCCTGCCTGCGCACTGCGGTGGCACGGTTGGCAATGGCCATGGCTTGGGTCGTGGGGCTGGCGGGCGTGGTGCCGGCGGCGCACGCCGCCACGGTGCAGGTGGACGTTCTGGACGCCACGGGCAAGCCCGTGGCCGATGCGGTGGTGTTCCTGGATTCGACCGAGGCTAAGAAGCTGGCCAAGCCGCTGGCCAGCGCGGAGATGGCGCAGGAAAAGCGCCAGTTCGTTCCCGGGGTGCTGGTGGTGCCGGTGGGCTCGGAGGTGCGCTTCCCGAACAACGACTCAGTGCGGCACCACGTGTATTCGTTCTCTCCAACCAAGAAGTTCGAGCTCAAGCTCTATGCCGGCACGCCCGCCAACCCTGTGCTGTTCGACCGCCCGGGCGTGGCGGTGCTCGGCTGCAACATCCATGACCAGATGGTGGGCTGGATCCTGGTGGTGGAGACGCCTTTCTATACCCGCAGCCAGGTGACCAGCGGCCGGGCGCAGATCGACAACGTGCCGCCCGGCAGCTACACGCTGCGCACCTGGCACAGCCGCCTGCCCGTGGGGACACCCGCGCTGGAGCAGGCGATCACCGTGCCCGCCACGGGCACCGGCGCCGCATCGGTGCGCATGACGGGGTTGTTGCCTTGACGCTGCGCTGGCCCCGGCGCAGCCTCATCCTGCGGCTGGTGGGGCTGTCGTTGCTGTTGCTGCTCATCGTGCAGGCCGCAGGCTTCGCGGTCGTGCGCGCCAGCATCGAGCGCAACGCCCGCACCCAGATCGCGCAGGCGCTCGACCTGGACGAGAACGTCTGGCGGCGCCTGCTTGACCAGAACGCCGACAAACTGCGCCAGGGCTCGGCGCTGCTCGCGGCGGACTACGGCTTCCGGTCGGCGGTGAATTCTGGGGACGAGCAGACCATCCAGTCGGTGCTCGAGAACCACGGCAGCCGCATCGGCGCTGCGGTGACCGCGCTGCTGGGCACCGACCTCACGCTGCGCGCGGCCAGCCTGTCGGACAGCATGGAGGAGCTCCCCGCCACGCTGCGCCAGATCGTGCCGCCGCTGGCAGCTCAGCCGCAGGGCAGCCAGATCGCGGTGATGGGCGGCGTGCCCTACCAGTTCGTGATGGTGCCGCTGCGAGCGCCCGTGGTCATCGGCTGGGTGCTCATGGGCTTTCCGATCGACCAGTCTCTGGCGGACGAGATGCGGCGGCTGTTGTCGGTGCACGTGGTGCTGGTGATCAAGGACCAGGCCGGCGCGGTGACCATGCCGGTCGCCACCTTGCCCGCAGAGCCTCTGGCCCAGCTCAAGCGCCAGGGCGCGGGGGCCGGCGAGCTGACCACGGCGGACGGCAGCTTGCTCGCACGGGCCGTCCGCATGGACAGCGTGGGGGGCGGCGTCGAGGCGCTGCTGCTGCGCTCGGTGGACGACGTGCTGGCGCCGTACCGCCAGTTGCAGGTGCTGCTGGCCATCATCACCGTGGCGGGTGTGCTGCTGTTTGCGGTCGGCACGGGCCTGGTGGCCCAGCGCCTGGCCACGCCGCTTCGCTCGCTGCTGGGGGCCACTCAACGGCTGTCGCGCGGCGAGTACGACGTGCCGATGGAGCATACGCGGCGCACCGACGAGATCGGCAACCTGGCGCGCTCGTTCGACCGCATGCGCGTGGACATCGGCACGCAGCAGACGGAGATCCGCCGCCTGGCTTACTGGGACCGCCTGACGGGGCTGCCCAACCGGGAGCGTTTTCGCGACGCCGTCGTGCAGGCCATCGCGAACAGCTCCGGCCAAGGTGCCTCGCCGCGCCCGCTGGCTGTGCTCACGCTCGACCTGGACCGCTTCAAGCACGTGAACGATGTGCTCGGATATGCCTTTGGCGACCGCCTGCTGCAGGGCGTGGCCGAGCGGCTGCGACAGCAGGTGCGCTCACCCGATGACATGGTGGCGCGGCTGGGCGGCAATGAGTTCGCCGTGCTGCTGCCCGACGCCGACGCCGCTGCGGCGCACGACATGGCGCAGCGCATCGCCCGCTCGTTCGAGGAGCCGCTGGCCTTCGAAGACCAGACGGTGGACCTGAGCGCGGGCATGGGCATTGCGTGCTGGCCGGGCGATGCGGACGATGCCGATACGCTGCTCAGCCGCTCCGAGATCGCCATGTACGCCGCCAAGCGCAGGCTCAGCGGGGCGCAGCAGTACGACGCGACATTCGATTCGGCCAGCACGCTCACCTTGTCGCTCCTGAGCGAGCTGCGCCGTGCCGTGGAGAAGGACGAACTGCGCCTGTACCTGCAGCCCAAGGTGGCGCTGCACGGGCAGGGGGGCCTGGCGGCCGAGGCGCTGGTGCGCTGGGCGCACCCGCAGCGGGGCCTGGTGCCGCCCGCCGAGTTCATCCCGTTCGCCGAGCAGACTGGCTTCGTGCGGCAGCTCACGCTGTGGATGTTCGAGGCCGTGGCCCGGCTGCTGGCCGAACCCCGCACGCGGGGCCTGTCCCTGCGGGTGTCGGTGAACCTGTCCACGCGCGACCTGCTCGACCCCGAACTCAGCCAGCGCCTGGCGGCCATCCTGGCACGCTACGGCGTGCAGGCTGCATCGTTCTGCCTGGAGATCACCGAGAGCGCGATCATGGATGACCCGCTGCGCGCCGAGGCCATGCTCAACAAGCTGTCGGAGCAGGGGTTCAAGCTGTCCATCGATGACTTTGGCACGGGCTACTCGTCGCTGGCGTACTTGAAGCGCCTGCCGGTGGACGAGCTCAAGATCGACAAGTCCTTCGTGATGGGCATGGAGGTGGGCGAAGACGACGCCACCATCGTGCGCTCCACCATCGACCTGGCCCACAACCTGGGGCTCACGGTGGTGGCCGAAGGGGTGGAGACGGCCGGCATCCTGGAGCGGCTGCGCGTGCTGGCCTGCGACGAGGCGCAGGGTTACCACATCACCCGCCCGCTGCCGGTGGAGGATTTCCTGGCCTGGCAGGCGCGCCAGGGGTAAGCTTTGCGGTTTTTCACCGGTGGCGGGTGCCGCAGCGGCACCGTTTCCGGTCTTTTTGGCGCCGGGCGCGCAAGGCCCGACCGGCCCACAGGCGAAAATACGCGCAATGTCCTCTTCCAGCTCCCGCCCGCCCGCCGGCCCCACCGCGGCCCCCGTCCCGGATGCCGGCGGCCCGTCCGCACCGCGTCCGGTGCTTCGCCGTCCCGTGATCGCGGGCAAGGCCGCCAAGGCCGCCCCTGCACGGCCCGCGCCGGCGCCCCGGCCCTCCCGTGCGCCTGCACCGTCCGGCTACCGCACCGCGTCCGGCACGGGGTTTGTCGCCCCGGTGCGCCAGCCCCCCGCGCCGGCCGCGCGCACCGTGGCCCCCAACGGCCTGGTCAGCTCGCGCCTGAACAAGCGCATGGCTGAATTGGGCATGTGTTCGCGCCGCGAGGCAGACGAATGGGTGGCGCAGGGCTGGGTCAAGGTCAATGGCCAGGTGGCGGAGATGGGCCAGCAGGTGCTGCCCACCGACCGCATCGAGGTCGACAAGGTCGCCCAGGGCTTCCAGGAACAGCGCGTCACCATCCTGCTGCACAAACCCATGGGCTACGTGAGCGGCCAGGCCGAGGACGGCCACACGCCCGCCGTGGCGCTGATCAACCCCCGTACCCACTGGCGCGACGACCCGAGCCGCAACCGCTTCTCGCCGCCGCAGTTGCGGGGCCTGGCGCCCTGCGGGCGGCTCGACATCGACTCGGTGGGCCTGCTGGTGCTGACCCAGGACGGCCGCGTGGCGCGCCACCTGATCGGCGAGGACTCCACGGTGGACAAGGAGTACCTGGTGCGCGTGCAGTACGGCGACATCGCCACCGACGTGCAGGCAGCCTTCCCGCGCGAGCAGCTCGCGCGGCTGTGCCATGGTCTGTCGCTGGACGGCCAGGCGCTCAAGCCGGCCAAGGTCGAATGGCAGAACCCAGAGCAGTTGCGCTTCGTGCTCACCGAGGGAAAGAAACGCCAGATCCGCCGCATGTGCGAGCAGGTGGGCCTGAAAGTGGTGGGGCTCAAGCGCATCCGCATAGGCCGGGTGACCCTGGGCAACCTGCCGGTGGGGCAGTGGCGCTACCTCTCGCCGCATGAGCAGTTCTGACGCCGCATGAGCGCATGGTCCCGCCTGCCGGGTGGGGGTACGGCAGACCGGGTGCGGGCCGCGGGGTCGGCCATGGCGTCCTTTTGAGCCCGATTGAACACATTGCCATGTCCTCCACGCCTCGCCCCCGTTCACGCCCTCTGTCACGCCCGCCAGCGGCCCCGTCGGCGGCACCGCGCCCGTTGCAGCAACTGCGGGCGTCGGACCTGCGCGGCGTGGCCCGGCTGGCCACCCAGGCCACCACGGGCATCACCCGCGTGGTCGAGGGCGTGCACCAATCGGTGCTCTGCACGCTGGGCCTGCCGGGCGGCGCACAGCCGGGCCAGGCGCGCGGGTTTACCGGGCTGGTCTACCAGAGCATCCGCGGCGTGACCCGCCTGGTGGACGCCGGCCTGCAGGCGGGCCTGCAGCGGCTGGAGCCCCTGGTGCAGGGCCCGGCGGAGGCCGGCGTGCAGTGGGAGCGCCAGGCCGTGCTGGCGGCGCTGAACGGCGTGATGGGCGACCGGCTGCAGGCCGACGGCAACCCGCTGTGTACGCCCATGGGCTTCCATCAGGACGGCCTTCCCCTGGATCCGGTGGCGCTGGGGGCTGCAGGCCGCGCCAGCGGCAAGCTGCTGGTGCTGGTGCATGGCCTGTGCATGAACGACCTGCAGTGGCAGCGCGGCGGCCACGACCACGGCGCCTACCTGGGAGAGGCGCTGGGATACACACCGGTCTACCTGCGCTACAACACGGGCCTGCACACTTCCGCCAACGGCGCTGAACTGTCCCGGATGCTCGACGCACTGGTGGGAGTCTGGCCCGTGCCGGTCACGGACCTGGCAATCCTCGCCCACAGCATGGGCGGTCTGGTGGCCCGCAGCGCCTGCCAGTACGCGGCGGCCGGCGACCAGGCCTCTGCCGCGCGCTGGCGGGGCCTGCTGCGCCACCTGGTGTGCCTGGGCACGCCGCACCACGGTGCGCCGCTGGAGCGGGCGGGCAGCTGGGTGGACGTGCTGCTGGGCAGCTCTGCCTATTCGCGCCCCTTTGCGCGGCTGGCGCAGCTGCGCAGTGCCGGCATCACCGACCTGCGCTACGGCCACGTGTGCGACGCCGACTGGGCCGGGCGCGACCGCTTTCGCAAGAGCCCCGACCAGCGCACCCCCGTGCCGCTGCCACCCGGGGTGGCATGCTGCGCCGTGGCGGCCACGTTGGCGCCGCGGCGCAGCCCGGTAGCCGAGCGCCTGTTGGGAGACGGCCTGGTGCCATTGCGCAGCGCCCTGGGCATCCACGATGATGCGCGGCGTTGCCTGCAGTTCGCGCAAGACCGGCAGGCGGTGTTCCACAACATGGGGCATCTGGCGATGTTGGACGACGTGCGCGTGGCCCGTCAGGTCGAACAATGGCTGAAGACCGCGTGAAAACGACCGGAGGGTGCCTTTTTGATGCCAACGGTGCGGACGGACGTGGAGACGCCGCTACCATGCGGCTGTGAGAACCGAAACAAGGAGAAGCTAGTGAGCGACGTGAAATACCGCCTGGTTACCCGCAGCGACTTTGACGGCCTGGTGTGCGCCGTGCTGCTCAATGAGCTCGACCTCATCGACGACATCACCTTCGTGCACCCCAAGGACATGCAGGACGGCAAGATCGCCATCACCAGCCGCGACATCACCACCAACCTGCCCTACGTGCCCGGCGCCCACCTGGTGTTCGACCACCACGAGTCCGAGACCGTGCGCAACTCCGGCCGCCGCGACGAGAACCACATCATCGAGGCGCACGCCCCCTCGGCCGCGCGCGTGGTCTACAACTACTACGGGGGCAAGGCCGCGTTCCCGCGCGTCACCGAGGAGATGATGGCCGCCGTGGACCAGGCCGACTCCGCCCAGTATTCGCGCGAGGACATCCTGGACCCGCAAGGCTGGGTGCTGCTGAACTACATGATGGACTCGCGCACGGGGCTCGGGCGCTTTCGCGACTTCCGCATCAGCAACTACGCGCTGATGATGGACCTGATCCAGTACTGCCGCGACCACACCATCGACGAAATCCTGGCCCTGCCCGACGTTCAGGAGCGCGTGCAGCTGTACCGCGAGCACGCGCCCAAGGCGAAGGAGCAGCTGCTGCGCTGCGGCATCGACATCGGCAAGCTGGTGGTGCTGGACTTGCGCAGCGAAGACACCATCTGGGCGACCAACCGGTTCATGATCTATGCGCTGTTCCCCGACAGCAACATCTCCATCCACGTGATGTGGGGGCTGCAAAAGCAGAACACCGTGTTCGCCACCGGCAAGTCCATCCTGGACCGCAGCAGCCAGGTGCACGTGGGCAATCTGATGCTGGAGTTCGGCGGCGGCGGCCACGCGGCCGCTGGCACCTGCCAGGTTTCCAACGACCGGGCCGACAAGATCCTGCAGTCGCTGGTGCAGCGCATCACGCTCGAAGGCTGAGGCTTTCGGGCGAGGCCCTCGCCGCGTGCGCGCGGGCCTCTACCCCTTCAGGCCGCATGCCGCTGCGAACGTGCGGCAGCGAGCGCCCTGCCTCGCGGGGGGGGACAGGCGGGCCTTTGCCCTTGAAAAAGCGCCAGTCGGTCCCCATGTCATCGCCTGCCTGGCCCGAGCAGCCCTGACCGGACGCGCCCGGCGCCGCTTTTTTTCACCTTGATCCAGAGCATTCATCCCATGAGCAAGCAAACCCTGTCCTTCCAGGCCGAAGTGGCCCAGCTGCTGCACCTGGTCACGCACTCGCTGTATTCCAACCAGGAAATCTTCCTGCGCGAGCTGATCTCCAACGCCTCGGACGCGTGCGACAAGCTGCGCTTCGAGGCGCTGAACAACAACGCCCTGTACGAGGACGCGCCCAACCTCGAGGTGCGCGTCGCGTTCGACCAGGCCGCCAAGACGCTGACCATCACTGACAACGGCATCGGCATGAGCCAGCAGGAGGCCATCGACCACCTGGGCACCATTGCCAAGAGCGGTACCAAGGACTTCATGGGCAAGCTCTCGGGCGACCAGAAGCAGGACGCACAACTCATCGGCCAGTTCGGCGTGGGCTTCTACTCGGGCTTCATCGTCGCCGACAAGATCACCGTCGAATCGCGCCGCGCCGGCCTGCCGGCCGACCAGGGCGTGCGGTGGGTGAGCGGTGGGACGGGCGACTTCGAGGTGGAAGCCATCAACCGTGCAGCACGCGGCACCAGCATCATCCTGCACCTGCGCGACGACGCCGAGGAATACCTCAACGCCTGGAAGCTCAAGTCCGTCATCGCCAAGTACTCCGACCACATCAGCCTGCCCATCCTGATGGAAAAGGAAGAGTGGAAGGACGGCGAGTTGATCAACCCATCGGACGAGAATGGCGGCCGCCAGCCTGGCGGCATGGTCAAGACCGGTGAGTGGGAGACCATCAACAAGGCCAGCGCCCTGTGGACCCGCCCGAAGAAGGACATCACCGAAGAGCAATACGCCGAGTTCTACAAGGCCATCAGCCACGACCACGAAGCCCCGCTGACCTGGGCGCACAACCGCGTGGAAGGCAACACCGAGTACACCCAGCTGCTGTACATCCCCGCCAAGGCACCGTTCGATTTGTGGAACCGCGACAAGAAGGCGGGCGTGAAGCTGTACGTCAAGCGCGTGTTCATCATGGATGACGCCGAGGCGCTGATGCCCACCTATCTGCGCTTCGTCAAGGGCGTGATCGACTCGGCCGACCTGCCGCTGAACGTGAGCCGTGAGCTGCTGCAGGAAAGCCGCGACGTGCGCGCCATCCGCGAAGGTTCGACCAAGCGCGTGCTCTCCATGCTCGAAGACCTGGCCAAACACGACAAGCACGACACCGCTGCGAATGCCGAGGGCGTGACCGATGTGGTCGATGCCGACGACAAGGCCAAGGAAGGCAAGTACACAGCGTTCTACAGCGAGTTCGGCTCCGTGCTCAAGGAAGGCCTGGGCGAAGACTTCGGCAACCGCGAGCGCCTGGCCAAGCTGCTGCGCTTTGCCAGCACCGCCAGCGACGCCGTGACGGTGGGCTTTGCCGACTACAAGGCGCGCATGAAGGAAGGTCAGGAGGCCATCTACTACATCACCGCCGACACGCTTGCCGCCGCCAAGAACAGCCCACAGCTCGAAGTCTTCAAGAAGAAGGGCATCGAAGTGCTGCTCATGACCGACCGCGTGGACGAGTGGGCGCTGAACTACCTGCAGGATTTCGACGGCACGCCGCTGCAAAGCGTGGCCAAGGGCGCGGTGGACCTGGGCAAGCTGCAGGACGAGGCCGAGAAAAAGGCCGCCGAGGAAGCCGCCGAAGCCTTCAAGCCCGTGCTCGCCAAGCTCAAGGAAGCCCTGAAGGACAAGGCCGAAGACGTGCGCGTGACCACCCGCCTGGTGGATTCGCCCGCCTGCCTGGTGGTGCAGGACGACGGCATGAGCAACCAGCTCGCACGCCTGCTCAAGCAGGCCGGCCAGCAGGCGCCGCAATCCAAGCCCGTGCTGGAGGTGAACGCCGAGCATGCGCTGGTCAAGAAGCTCGACGGCAGCGTGCACTTCCACGACCTGGCGCACATCCTGTTCGACCAGGCCCTGCTGGCCGAAGGCGGCCTGCCCGAGGACCCCGCGGCCTACGTCAAGCGTGTGAACGCGCTGCTGGCCTGAGGCCCCGAACGGCCCCCACCGCTCGACGGTGGGATGCCGTCAGCCATTCAAGATGCAGCAAGCCCGGCGCCCGCGAGGACCCGGGCTTTTTTTGCGTCTGGCACGCGCCACACGCAAGGACGGCCATCACTCCTCGGCCTGCGCCTGCTCCAGGATGCGGCTGTGCGCACGGTTGCGCTCCTGGGGGTCGGCGTCGATCAGTTCCTTGAGCGCGCCCTGTGCAGCGAGCATGCCTTTGCGGCGGTCGTTCTTCACGGGCATGTTGCGCCAGCCCGAGAGCACCAGCCAGTCCCACACCTCGGGAGGCACTTCGTGCGTGATGGCCATCTTGATGGGGCCCCGAATGATGGTGGAGCCCACGGGCGGCAGCGAGCCGACGGGCGCGGCGCGGCGTTTCTGGCGAATCGAAAGGGTGTTGCGGATCCAGTCCTTCATGTTGCGTTGTGCCCTTGGGTGCAATGGTCGGACGCCCAGCATAGTCGAGAGGACCCGAACCACGCCGTGGCAATTGGCAATGGCGATGGCGATGGCGGTCGGCTAGGCTGCCAGCGGGTCTTCCTGCATCGCCTCGCACTGTTCGATGAGCATGTCCACTTGCCCGCGCCAGTAGTCGCTGCTGCCGAACCAGGGGAAGTTGGCCGGGAAGATCGGGTCCTGCCAGCGGCGGGCCAGCCAGGCGCTGTAGTGGATCAGGCGCAGCGTGCGCAGCGGCTCGATGAGCGCCAGCTCGCGCCGGTCAAAGCTGCGGAACTGCTCGTAGCCGTCCAGCAGGGCGCTCAACTGGTGGGTGCGCTGGCGCCGGTCGCCGGACAGCAGCATCCACAGGTCCTGCACCGCGGGGCCCATGCGGGCGTCGTCCAGATCCACGAAGTGCGGGCCGCCCCGACCGTATTCATCCAGCGGGGTCCAGAGGATGTTGCCGGGGTGGCAGTCGCCGTGCAGGCGGATGGCGGTGCCGTCTTTCAGGCCAAAACGGCCGTTGGCGCCCGATGACCAAGCGCTGGTAGCTATCAATTCAATAGCATTGTCGCACTGTGACCGCCACGCGGCCTGCACGTCCAGCGGGATGGTCTCGCTCTGCAGCAGCCAGTCGCGGGATGCGATGGCGAAGGTTTCCAGGTCCAGTGCGGGGCGGTGCACGAAGGGCTTTGCGGCGCCCACGGTATGGATGCGGGCCAGGAAGCGGCCGATCCATTCGAGCACCTCGAAATCATCGAGCTCGGGCTGCCGCCCGCCGCGCCAGGGGCTGACCGAGAACGCGAAGCCGTCGTGCTGGTGCAGCGTGCGGCCGTTCAGCACCATCGGGCCCACGGCGGGCACCTCGGCAGCCATCAGTTCGGCCGCGAGGGCGTGTTCTTCCAGGATCTGGGCTTCGCTCCAGCGGCCGGGCCGGTAGAACTTGGCGACCACGCGCTGGCCGTCTTCCAGCGTGGCCTGGTACACGCGGTTTTCGTAGGACGACAGGGCCATGAGCCGGCCGTCGCCGTACAGGCCCACGCTGGCCAGGGCGTCCAGCACGTGGTCGGGCGTGAGCTGGGCGTAGGGGTGGAGGTCGCAGGTGGCGGGCGTGTCAGGAGTGTCAGGCGTGTTGCCGGAGGGCGGTCGGTTCATGCCCGATTGTCGCTGTCCGCTGCCCGTCTGGGTCTTACCGTTCCCGCAAGGTGGCGATGTGGCCGGTGCGCGGGTCGCCGCTGCGCCCCAGCATGGCCGTGAAAAGCGTCTGCGTGGCGTCGGGGCCGGTGTGGTGCTGCACGGCCAGCCAGGGCGCGCCTGGCGCCTGGACAGCGGTGCTGAAGTGGTTCCACGCGTCCACCAGCCGTTGGCCCAGGCCCTGTGCGCCCCAGTCGGCATTGCGTTTCTTGACCTGCGCGGGCGCGAAGAACATCACCGGGCGCGGTCCGGGCAGCTGGCCCGCGCCGCCCAGGTCCTGCACGTGGCTCGCGCCCACGGCGCAGCTGTAGGCCAGGCCCGTGACATGGGCATGGATGCGCTGGCGCAGGCCCACGCTGCCCGCGAAGTCGATGTAAACGCTGGCTGTGGCGCCGTCGATTGCACCCTCCAGCGCGTCGTAGGAGACCACGCGGTCGTAGCAGCCCAGACTCTCGCAAAACGCCACGTTGCCCGCAGAGGTCAGGCCGATGACCTCGATGCCGCCCTGCTGCGCGAGCTGAAACGCCGTGCCGTAGGCGGTCTTGCTCGACGCGCTGGACAGCAGCATGCGCTTGGCGCCGAAGAACTGCTGATCATGGAGGAAGTCGTCGATGAGCCACGAGGTGATGAACAGGGGCCGCAGCAGCGCCTGCACGTCTTCGTTGTCCTGCCGGTAGAACGGGTCGGCGGCGGTGCGCAGGTACTGGTTGTAGACCGCGTGCAGGCTGGCGCGGTGGGGCGCGCCATCGGCAAAGCCTGCGGGCGTGATGCGGTGCGGCGAGAGCACCGCCTGGTCGGCCATGGGCCAGTAGCCGTACAGGCGCTCGCCCACGGCCACGTCAGAGCACTGCGACTGCACCACGGTGCCAAAGCCCCACACCGGCACGATGCCCCAGCCGGCCTCGCCGCTGGGGTAGAACTGCCAGTACTGCAGCATCTCGCCCATGGCGGCGTAGGTGATGTTGTTGGCGGTCAGCGCGAAGTGGTCGATGCGCACGCGGATCTGGCCATCGGCCAGCGGTGCGTCGTCGGTCACGGTGCGCAGGCGGGTGGTGGCCAGCTGGTCCTGGCGCACGAGGAGGGTGGTGGTGCTCATCCCCACACGCTAGCGCAAACCACTGTGCGGCTCAACCGCGCGGGGGCGCCTGGGTGACAGGCGCGGCGTTTCAGGGCTGCTGCCCGCCAAGCGGCGCAGTCAGGGCGCCTGCTCGCCCAGTTGCGCGAACGGCACGGCTTGCTTCACGAGGATCACGGTGCAGGGCGCGTCGCGCGCCACGCGCATGGGTACGGTGGCGAAGAAGCGCTGGGTCTGCAGGCCGTGTGTGGCCGCGCCCAGGATCATCATGCTGACGTGGTTGCCGGCCGCGTAGCGCACCAGGGCCTGCGCCACGTCGCTGGATTCGAGCACGTGGTAGCTCACCGGGTGCGCGCTCAGGTCCAGCGCCTGGGTCCATTGGCGCAGCCGTGCGATGTGCTGGCGGTGCAGCGTGGTCTCGCTGCGCTCGCTGTCGCTGGCGCTGCTGGCCGAGGGCGACAGCACTGTCACGCAGGCCAGGCGCGCGCCGGGCCTTATGCCCAGCGAGCGCGCCACGGCCTGGCGCAGCGAGTACAGCGTGGCGTCGGTCACGTCCTCGTGCGGCACAGCCACCATGAGGATCGGAGTCTCCTCGATCTGCTGGGCGGGCAGGGGGCTGGGCTGGTAGTGCATGCCGGCCGCACGCAGCCAGCGGCGCAGGTGGGTGAACAGCGGCGTGCGCCGTGTGCGGTGGCCGCGCTCGGTGACGAGCACCTGGTCCGGGTGGGTCAGGTCGAAGGCCAGGTGCGCGGCGGACGGGTAGCGCCGGACCGCCTCGGGCTCCAGGCAGCGCAGGATGATCTCCTGCAGCCAGGGCGGCACATCGGCGCGGTGCTTGCGCGGCGGGGCGGGCGTCATCCACAGGCGCTGGCGCAGGCCGCCGTTGGTGACCGGCGCACCGAAGGGCAGCTCGCCCGTGGCGGCTTCGTAGAGCATGACGCCAATGGCGAAGATGTCGCTGCGCGGGTCGCCCCGCACGCCAACCACCTGCTCGGGCGCGATCCAGGTGGGTGAGCCCACGGCCTGGCGCATTTCCTCGGCCAGCAGGTCGGGGTAGTGCGCGTGGCACGAGAGGCCGAAGTCCAGCAGCACCGCGTTGCCGTCGCCCTGGATGAGCACGTTGGCGGGCTTGAGGTCGAGGTGGCACACGTTCTGCTGGTGCAGGCTGTGCGCGGCGTGGGCCACGGCGGCAAACAGGCGGGCGATGGTCTCGGGCGTGCGCGCGGCGGGGGTGGGCGTGGTGTCCAGCCAGTGCTGCAGCGTCTGCCCGGCCACGTACTCCATCACCAGGTAGGGCAGCCGCACCAGGTCGCCGGCGGCGACGAAGCGCGGGACGTGCGGGCCGGTCAGCACCGAGAGGATCTGCTGCTCGACCTCGAAGCCCACGATGTTCTCCGCGCCGTCGCCCGCCGTCATGCGCGGGATCTTCATGGCCATCGCAAAGCCCGGGTTGCGGCCTTCCTGCGCGTAGTCCACGGCGTAGATGTGCGCCATGCCGCCCGCATGGATGCAATCGCGCACGCGAAAGCCGTCGATCTCGGTGCCGGGCGCGAGCAGCTTCATCTCATTGCCCGTTTTCCAGGCGGTCCGCGTAGAACGCGGGCAGGCCCGCCGCGCGGATGGCGGCGGCGGCGGCCAGGTGGTCGTAGGGCAGGCGGTAGAAGGTGATCTGCCGGGCCGTGTCGTCGAACAGCGCATACATGGCGCGGGCATCGCCGTCGCGCGGCTGGCCCACCGAGCCCGCGATGGCCAGCCACTGGCGGTGCGGCGGCACCGGCACGGGCACGCCGGGCTCGGGTGCAAAGCGCATGAGCTTGGCCGTGGGGGTGAGGAAGTACAGCGCCTGCGCATGCACATGGCCGCCGAACACGTAGCGGATGGCCGGGTCGATGGCCTGCGCGGCCGTCATGCTGCGCTCGGCCGCGTTGGAGTCTTCCACATAGCGCCACTGCGCGGGGGCGTCGGCGCTGGCATGCACCAGCAGCGCGCTTTGCCCTAGGCGCGCGGTGAGCGGCAGCGACTGCAGGAAGGCGCGCTGCGAGGCCGAGAGCTGGTCGTGCGTCCACTGCGCGCCCAGCTCGCTGCGGTTGCGCGGCGATGCGGGGGGCGCGAGCGCCATTGCATCGTGGTTGCCCAGCACGCACAGCGCGCCGCCCTGCACCAGCGCCATGGCCTGGTCCACCACCGCCCCGGGCTCGCCGCCGTAGCCCACCAGGTCGCCCAGCAGGGCCACCTGATCGGCACCCTGGGCGCGGGCATGCTGCAGGCAGGCGTCCATGGCCTGGCGGTTGGCGTGGATGTCGGAGAGAAGTGCGATCTTCATGGTGCGAGGTTATCGCCCCATCATCGCGCCCGTGGCTGAATGCCAGCTTGCAGGCGGCCGTGCAAAGCGTCGCTTCAAGAAAAAATAGCCGCCAGCGCTTGATGGTCAAGCGGTGGCAGCTATTGTTTTTGTAGCTATTGCCGGAGGCGACGCTTACAGGCTGCGCTGGGCGGCCGGCTTGTCGAGCGCCAGCACCAGGGCCAGAGCGATGATGGCCGGCAGCGCCTGGGTGAAGAAGATCTTGGGCACGGCGGTGGCCGCGCCGAACACGCCGGCCACGATCACGCAGGCCAGGAAGAAGATCTTGAACAGCCGGTTGTGGGTGAACAAGCCCCAGAAGAGGCCGGCGGCCAGGAAGCCGTTGTACAGCCCCTGGTTGGCCGCCAGCGTGGTGGTGGCGTCGGCCAGCTCCTGGGTCAGGTTGAAGGTCTTCAGGCCCAGGGGCTTGTTCCAGAAGAACATCTCCAGCACCAGGATGTACGCATGCTCGATGGCCACGAGGGCCACCGCGATGCGGGGGAGCAACTGGCGGCCCATGGGCTTACACCACCGTGATGGTCACGTCGATGTTGCCGCGCGTGGCGTTGGAGTAGGGGCAGACCTGGTGGGCTGCGTCCACCAGCTTCTGGGCCGTGGCCTTGTCCAGGCCGGGCAGGCTGATGTTCAGGCGCGCGGCGATGCCGTAGGCGTTCGGGATGGGGCCCAGGTCGACTTCGGCGTCGATGGACACGTCCTGCGGCACGGGGATGCCGATCTTGCCGCCGACAGCCTTCATCGCGCCGATGAAGCAGGCTGCGTAGCCAGAGGCGAACAGCTGCTCGGGGTTGGTGCCCGTGCCGGACGTGCCGGGCGAGGACAGCTTGACTTCCAGGCGGCCGTCGTCGGTCTTGGCGGCGCCGTCACGGCCACCGGTCACGTGTGCCTTGGCGGTGTAGAGGACTTTTTCGAGTTGCGTCATGGTGTCTTCCTTTGCAGTGGGTCAATGAATGTCCGAAGGTGGACGGGGAATGAAATGGAGGGGGATCAGCAATGGGTCAGCGCGGCGGCGACTGGATCCGGTCGCGGAAGGTCTTGAGCTGCCCGGTCAGCTCCGTGAGCTCGGGCACCGTGCACTGGCTGGCTTCGAGCACGCAGGGCGGAATGGCCTCGGCCTTGTCGCGCAGCGCCCGGCCCGGGGCGGTGAGGCTGATGCGCACGCGGCGCTCGTCCTGTGCATCCCGGATGCGGGCGATGAGGCCCATGCTCTCCAGGCGCTTGAGCAGCGGCGTGAGCGTGCCGGAGTCGAGGAACAGGCGCTCGCCCAGTTCGGAGACGGTGACGCCGTCGCGCTCCCACAGCACCAGCATCACCAGGTACTGGGGGTAGGTCAGGCCCACGGTGTCCAGCAGCGGCTTGTACAGCTTGGTCATGGCCAGCGAGGCCGAATACAGCGCGAAGCACACCTGGTTGTCCAGGCGCAGCAGGGCTGGGCTGGGGGTGTCGGTGGTGGGTTTGCTGCGGGCCATGGAGCGAATTGTGCGGGGAAATTTGATTGTGTGCAATTGAATTGTGTAATCTTTTGTTGCTGGCGCGGTCTTGCGACCGGGCGCTGCGGCCCGGCAGGCAAAGGTGCTATTCACGCACGGCGCGCGTGCGGGTGCAAGCGGCAGATGGCAGGGCGGACCTCAGCGGCCGGTGAATCGGGCGGGGCGCCGCTCCACGAAAGCGCGCACGCCCTCGGCCGCGTCCTCGCTGTTGGCCAGCTGCTTTTGCACCGGGATGAACTCGGCCACGGCCGCCGCCTGGCCTTGTTCGATGGCCTTGAGCACGTTGAGCCGCGTGGCCACCACGGCCTGCGGGGCCTGGGCCTCGATGCGCTGGGCGATGGCAAGGGCCTCGGGCAGCAGCTGCGCGGCGGGAACCACCTTCTGCACGAAGTTCAGGCGAAAGGCCTCGCTGCTGCCGAACTCGTCGGCCGTGAGCAGGTGCAAAAGCGCATTGCCCGTGCCTGCGCGCTCGGCCATGCGCAGCGTGGCGCCGCCCGTGGCCATGATGCCGCGCTGCACCTCCATCTGCGAGAAACGGCAGTCGTCCGCCGCGACGACGATGTCGGCGCCCAGCATCAGCTCGATGCCCACCGTGAAGCAGATGCCTTTGACCGCCGCCACCATGGGCTTGGTGCGGCGCCGATAGCCGGGCAGGCCGTAATCGTGCGGCTCGACGAGGCCCTCAGGGATGGCCTTTTCGCCGCGCTGCATGTAGGCGCTGACGGCCGGCAGATCCAGGCCCGCAGTGAAGTGGTCGCCGAAGGCGTGCAGCACGCCCACGCGCAGTTCCGGGTCATCGTCCAGCCGCGTGTAGGCCTCGGCCAGCTGGCGGAACATGGGCGGCGTCCAGCCATTTCGCTTGGCGGGGCGGTTGATGCCGATGAGCAGCACATGGCCGATCACCTGTGTGTCGATGCAGCCTTCGGGCGGGGGCGTGGTGGGGGTGATGTCGGGCACGGGCAAGTCTCCTTGGCCCATGATTGAAAACCCAACTGCACAGGGGCGCCGTCCCCATCGGGACAGCGCATCGGCGCATGTCAGTAGCTGTAAACCCCGCGGCCCGTCTTGCGGCCCAGGCGGCCGGCCGCCACCATTTCCTTGAGCAGCGGGCAGGGGCGGTACTTGCTGTCGCCGAACTCGGTGAGGTAGACGTCCATCACCGCCAGGCAGACATCCAGGCCGATCATGTCGGCCAGCGCCAGCGGGCCGATGGGCTGGTTGCAGCCGAGCTTCATGCCCGCGTCGATGTCCTCCGGCGTGGCCAGGCCTTCGGCCAGCACGAAGAAGGCTTCATTGATCATGGGCACCAGGATGCGGTTGACCACGAAGCCGGGTGCGTTCTTCACGGTGATGGGGCTCTTGCCCAGGGCTTCGGCCAGCGCCTTCACGGCGTCGTGCGTGGCGTCGCTGGTCTGCAGGCCACGGATGATCTCCACCAGCGCCATCATGGGCACGGGGTTGAAGAAGTGCATGCCGATGAACTTGTCGGCACGGCCGGTCGCTGCAGCCAGCTTGGTGATGGAGATCGAGGACGTGTTCGATGCGATCAGCACCTCGGGGCCCACCAGCGCATCCACCTGCTTGAGGATCTTGAGCTTGAGCTCGTAGTTCTCGGTGGCGGCCTCGATGACGAGCTGCGCGGCCTTGAGGTCGTCGTAGCTGGTGGAGGTCTTGATGCGTGCCAGCGCCGCGTCCTTGTCGGCCGCACTGATCTTTTCCTTCTTGATCAGGCGGTCCAGGCTGCCGGCCACGGTGGCCAGGCCTTTTTGCACTGCAGCATCGGAGATGTCGACCATCACCACGTCAATGCCCGACACCGCGCAGGCCTGCGCGATGCCGTTGCCCATGGTGCCCGCGCCGATGATGCCAACGGTCTGAATCGTCATATAGAGAGCTCTCTTCAAAGTGAAACGGATGGACAGGATGGTAAGCCGAATCGCACGACCGTTCGGTTATCGTGCCTCCACCCCAGGTTCACAAACCGCTGCGCAGCATGGCGGAGGAGACAACACAACATGTTCGACTACATCGTCATCGGCGGCGGCTCGGCGGGCTCGGTGCTGGCAGGCCGGCTGACCGAAGACCCGTCCGTGCGCGTGTGCCTGCTCGAAGCGGGCCCAGCCGACAGCAGCGTGCTCATCCACTGCCCGGCGGGCCTGGCGGTCATGGCCAAGTTCGAACTCAACGGATGGGGCTTGAACACCACGCCACAGCCCGCACTGAACAACCGCCAGGGCTACCAGCCGCGCGGCAAGGTGCTGGGCGGCTCCAGTTCCATCAACGCCATGGTCTATGTGCGCGGCCAGCATGCCGACTACGACCACTGGGCCAGTGAAGGCAACCCAGGCTGGGGGTGGGACGGCGTCAGGCCGTACTTCCTGAAGGCCGAACACAACGAGCGCGGCGCCGATGCCTGGCATGCCCAGGGCGGCCCGCTCAACGTGGCGGACCTGCGCTGCCCCCACCGCTTCAGCCGCCTGTTCACCGAAGCGGGGGTGCAGGCCGGCCATGCGCACAATCCCGACTTCAACGGCGCCACGCAGGAAGGTGTGGGCCTGTACCAGGTCACGCACAAGAACGGAGAGCGCCACAGCGCGGCCAAGGGTTACCTCACGCCGCACCTGGCACGGCCCAACCTGCAGGTCATCACCAGAGCGCACGCCACGCGCATCGTGTTCGACGGTCAGCGTGCCGTGGGCGTGGAATACCGCCAGGGCGGCGCGCTGCACCAGGTCAAGGCCGCGCGTGAAGTGCTGCTGAGCGCCGGCGCGCTGCTGTCGCCCCAGCTGCTCATGCTTTCGGGCGTGGGGCCCGGTGCACAGCTGCAGCGGCACGGCATCCCGGTGTTGCACCACCTGCCCGGCGTGGGCGCGCACCTGCACGACCATCCCGATGTGGTGCAGGTGATGGATGCGCCAGGGCTCAAGGACCTGTTCGGCCTGTCTCTCACGGGCATCGTGAACACGCTGCGCGGCATTGGCGAATGGCGCCGGCACCGCACTGGCATGCTGACCACCAATTTCGCCGAGGCCGGCGGCTTCATCAAGAGCGACCTCACCGAGGCGGTGCCCGACCTGCAACTGCACTTCGTGATCGGCAAGCTGGTGGACCATGGCCGCAAGACGGTGCTGGGCCACGGCTACTCGGCCCACGTGTGCCTGCTGCAGCCCAAGAGCCGCGGGTCGGTCACGCTGGCGAGCAAGGACCCGATGGCGCTGCCCCTGGTGGACCCGCGTTTCCTGTCCGACCCCGACGACATGCAGCGCATGGTGCGGGGCTTCAAACGCCTGCGCGAGATCCTCGCGCAGCCAGCCCTGGCGCAGTACGGCGCGCGGGAGCTGCCCGCATCGGCCGGTGCGCAGACCGACGCGCAGATCGAGCAGTTCATCCGCCAGTACGCGGACACCATCTACCACCCCGTTGGCACCTGCCGCATGGGGCCTGGCGCGATGGATGTGGTGGACAGCGAGCTGCGCGTGCGCGGCCTGTCGGGCCTGCGCGTGGTGGACGCTTCCATCATGCCGCGCATCGTGAGCGGCAACACCAATGCGCCCACGGTGATGATTGCCGAGAAAGCCGTGGATCTGCTGCGCAGCGCTGCGTGACGTATTTCACGGTGCACCGCACGAATGCGTTGGTTAAGGATGGCTGAGGGTTCGTTTAAGGATTTTTTAACAGCCGGCGATACGGGCGATTCATAGACTTGATTTCAAGGAAGCGGGTGCATGGTGCACCCGGCCTGGAAGAGAGAACAACCTCATGAAGATCGACCCCCGTGAAATTGCCGCCCTGGCCAGCGCCCAGCCCGCTGCCCCCCGCATGGACATGTACGCCGGCATCCACAAGGCCCTGCGCGCCTACATGGCCGACACGCTGCTGGGCCTGGGCCGCATGGATGTGGACGACGACCTGGAGTTCGCACACACCTGCGACCGCGTCATGCAGATGCTGGACTTCTGCCGCTCGCACCTGCGCCACGAAAACCAGTTCGTGCACGCCGCCATGGAAGCGCGCGAGCCGGGCGCGTGCGCGGACGTGGAGGCCGAGCATGCCGAACACGAGGAAGCGATATCGGCACTGGCCGAAGGCGTGTCGCACCTGCTGGCTTGCGCCCGCGCCGCCCGTCCTGCCACCGCGCAGGCGCTGTACCGGCAGCTCGCGCTGTTCATCGCGCACAACTTCGAGCACATGCACGAGGAAGAAACCGCGCACAACCGCGTGCTGTGGGCGCACTACAGCGATGAGGAACTGGTGCGCATCCACGATGCGCTCGTGGCCTCCATCCCGCCCGACGAAATGATGGCCACCGCGCGCTGGCTGGTGCCCTTCATGTCCCCGGCCGAGCGCACTGTCATGTTGTCTGACATGCAGCAGCACGCCCCCGCCCCGGTGCTGGCCGCCGTGCTGGCCCACGTGCAGCCCCATCTCACACAGGTCGAGTGGGCCAAGCTCATGCGCAGCCTGGGCCTGCCGCCGCTGCCCGGCCTGGTGCACTGACACGCCGCTGCGGCGAGGGGGCGGCGCTACCGGGTGGCGTCCAGTACCACGGGGCGCTGCAGGTGCAGGCGAAAGCGGCCGCGGCCCGTCTTCTCGATGCGGATGTGCGGGCTGTTCTCCAGCAGCCGCCGCTGCAGCAGCAACAGGCGCGCCTCCAGGTTGTCGGCCACGTCGGGGAGCTTGAGGGCCGGGTCCAGGCGCAGTTCGCGATTGCTGAAGTCCACGCGGCCGCTGGCCAGGTGGTCGCGCAGCAGCTTGCAGAAGATGGCGCCGGCCACGCCTTTGATCAGGTAGTCGTCGTTGATGAACACGCTGTCGTTGGCGGCGAAGTGGCGCACGCGCAGTGCCGCGCCGTGCGGTGCCGGGGGCTGGGCCGCTGCCGGTGGAGGCTCTGCGGGCGCATCGGGCGCGGCCTGCAGCAGGTCGATGGCGGCTGCCAGATGCCCGGCCAGGGCCACCAGCAGGTCCTCTTCCTCGAAGCCGAAGCGCATGTCCTCGGGGCTTTCGGCAAACAGCACGCCCAGCAGGCGTCCTGCCGACACCAGCGGAACGGCGATCTGGCTGTGGGGCTCCGGTAGGCCGGGGTACGGAATGTCCAGGCCGCGCTGCATGGCGGCGCCTGCATCTCCGTGCGTGTCCAGGCTGTGGCGGATCGCATGGCTGTAACGTGCTGCATTGGTCACGTGGCTGATGCGCACCGGCGTGCGCTCCTGCGCGGCCACGCCGATCACGCCCTGGCCCAGCCTGATCTCCGAGCCCACGCCCGAGGTCGCGTATCCGTGGCTTGCCACGGTGTAGAGCTGCTCGGCCGTTGCGTCGAGCATCAGCACCATCGCGTGCGCGATGTCCAGCGGGTCGCGCAGGGTGGCCAGGGTGCAGGCCAGCAAGTCGTCTAGCCCCATGCAGCGGGACATGCGTTCGCTGCCCAGGCGCAGAGCGTGCAGCAGCCCGGGGCTTTGCGGCGGTGGCGGCAGGGTGTCGCCCGACACGGCTTCGATGCGCTCCACCCGGTGGATGTCCGAGCCCTTGAGCTCGAAGACTCCCGCCATGCCCGCATGGGACGCAATGCCTGCCAGCTGTGCGCGCATGCTCTCGAACACTGGCCCGTGGTCTTCGGTGCGTTCGTAGTACAGGTGCAGCCGGTAGAACGCGGCCGTGCGCGGGTCCAGCACCAGCAACGCCGCGCGCGGGTTGCACAGGATATTCTGGCGGGTCTTGTTGAAGAACTGGAAGGAGAGCGCGACATGCGCCTCGTCCACATACACCGCCTGCGAGATGTAGGCCACGTTGGGCGTGCCGTCGGCATCGCAGGTGGCCATGATGGCCGGGATGGCGCCCTCCAGGCAGGGGCGGATCGCTTGCAGCGACAGGCCGTGGGGGTTTGTCATGCGCCCTGCGGTCCGGTCAGCGATGCGCCCGCGCGGGGGCCGGGCGTCTGGTCGAAGGCGGCGTCGGGCGTGAAGGCCACGGCCACCACATCATCCAGCGGAGCGGCCAGCATGGCCCCTACGTAGCGCGGGCCGTAGCCCACCAGACCCACTTCGTGCTCCATCGACTTCAGGTACGCCTGCAGCACGGGCAGGTCGTCGTCGGTGGCCGGGCGCTGCGCCGCGCCGGAGGCCTTGAGCTGCAGCGTTCGATGGGTGGCGGGCTCGCTGAACACCACGGCGATCCGACCGGTCTCGGTGATGTCCTGAAGCAGTTGGCGCGACTGGCTGCGCCGCAGGTAGACCGTGACCTGCTGCCCGTCGGCGCTGATGCGGCTGCCGACCGCGCGCATCACGCTGGGCTGTAGCGCCAGGCTGCAGGATGCGACGATGGCCGAGACACCCTTGGCCACCATCGCGATGCGGTCGGGGTCGAGCTGCAGTGTCATGGGCGGGGCTGCCACACGGTGGTCATGCCTTGAAGCGCTTGCGGGTGAGCGCCAGCGCCACCCAGAAGGCGGCCACGGTGGTCACCACGAGCATCAGGCCGTGGCGCCAGGGGTGGGCAGGCCACTGGTCCATGAAGAGGGGGCGTACCAGCTCCACCGCGTTGGTCAGCGGCAGCCAGTCCGAGATGGCGCGTACCAAGGGTGGCAGCTGCTCGCGCGGGAAGAACACGCCCGAGAGGAACATCATCGGCGTGAGCACCAGCGTGAAGTAGTAGGTGAAGAAGTCGTAACCCTTGGCCAGCGCGTTGAAGATGAGCGCGATGCTGGAGAACATGACACCCACGAACAGCAGGACCGGCCAGGCCACGAGCAGCTTGGGGCTGTGGCTGATGCCCAGCGCCAGCATCACGCACAGGATGGCCGACACGGTGAACAGCGCCTTGAAAGCGGCCCAGAGCATCTCGGCCAGCACCACGTCGTCCAGGCTCACCGGCGCGTTCATGATGCCGTCCCAGGTCTTTTGCACATGCATGCGCGAGAAGGCCGAGTAAAGGGCCTCGAAGCTCGCCGCGTTCATCGCGCTCATGCAGATCGAGCCGCTGGCCAGGAACAGGATGTACGGCACCTGCGTGCTCGTGCCCCCCGCGCCGCCCACGTTCACCTGGCCCACCAGCGCGCCCATGCCGTATCCGAAGGCCACCAGCCACATCAGCGGCTCGGCGATGTTGCCCACCAGGCTGGGGATGGCCAGCTTGCGCCACACCAGCAGGTTGCGCAGGAACACCGGCCACCAGCGCTGCGACAGGTGCGGCGGGCGCCAGGGGGAGGGCTCTCGCGGCGCGTCGGCGATGCCTTGGGCGGGGGACGAAGGTGTGGTCTGCATGCGCCTATTGTGAGGCGTCATCCCGGCGGCCGCCAGCATCTGCGCTGCAGGGCCGTGCGGCGTGCGGGCATGGGCATTGCTTGTGGCTGGGCGTACCCTTTTCAGCCCCTTCATCCCCCCTGAGGAGACCGCATGAACCGCACCGACGTCACCGAAAAGATCATCAGCACCAAGGTCGCCAAAGGCCTGCAGTGGCACGCCATCGCCAAGAAGGTAGGCCAGTCCAAGGAATGGACCACCGCGCTGTGCCTGGGCCAGATGACCGCCACGCCCGAGCAGGCCAAGGTGCTGGGCAAGATCTTCGGGCTCACGGCCGAGGAGCAGAAGTGGCTGCAGGTCGTACCGTACAAAGGTTCGCTGCCCACGCCCGTGCCGACCGACCCGCTGATCTACCGCTGGTACGAGGTGGTGAGCGTGTACGGCACCACGATCAAGGAGCTGATCCACGAGGAGTTCGGCGACGGCATCATGAGTGCCATCGATTTCAGCATGGACATACAGCGCGAGGCCGACCCCAAGGGCGACCGCGTGAACGTGGTGCTGTCAGGGAAATTCTTGCCGTATAAACAGTACTAGCCCCCTGAGCCACTGCGCGGCTTCCCCCAGAGGGGGACGCACCCCGTGGCCTGGCGGAGCCAGTTCCGCGGGTGCTCTGGCGTGGAGCGTGCCTGTGCGGAGGTCGCGGAACGAGCGGTGCTTGTCGCCCCAGTGCCGGGCGACCAGTGACGCCACGCCGAGATTCAGAGCACCTTGACCGCGCGGCCGATGAACTGGATAGGGCCGGTGGGCTTGCCGATGGGCGAGCCTGTGGGGGGCTCCAGGGTCAGCTCGAAGAGCTGGTTGGGCTGCAGCGGCGGGAGTTTGTCGAGCTGCAGCTGCAGCGGCTGGCCGGGCTGCACCAGGCCCAGGGAAACAGGGCCGCTCCAGCCGTCGGCCTTGGTCCAGAATTCGAGCGCCTTGCCGGCAGGCACTTCGGCCACGCCCAGCGGGATGAGGCTGAGGGTGCGCGGCGAGCTGGCCTGCACCACCCAGCCCGGCGCCTTGTCCTGCGGTGCCACCAGCACCACCATGAACTGCGTGGGCGCGACCTGCGGGGCGGTGCGGGTGACGAGCACTGCGGCCAGCACGGCGGCCATCGCAAAGCCCGATCCGGCCAGCGCGCGCCACAGGCCCAGGTGGTTCCACCAGGCCGATGCGGATTGGATGGGTTTCGTGCGCACAGTGCCGGTCGTGGCAGGGGCCGCCACGGTGCCGGGGCGGACGGCCTGCAGGGATGCATCAATGCGTTCCCAGAGGCGAGGCGACGGCGCCACGGGCTCCGCCAGCTGGGTCAAGGGGTGCAGACGCGACTCCCAGGCGAGCACGGCGCGCTGCAGCGCTGGGTCGGCGGGCAGGCGCTGCTCCAGCGCATGGCGCGTGGCGGCGGGCAGGGTGCCCAGCACGTACTCGCCCGCCAGGGCGTCGTCGTCCTGCGGCGGCAGAGGGGGGGCCGCGGTGCGCGTGGGCTCGGTCATGCCATGCACTCCCGCAGCGAGGCGAGGCTGCGCCGTATCCAGGCCTTGACGGTGCCCAGCGGTGCGCCCAGGCGCTCGGCGATCTCGCCGTGGGAGCAGCCGTCCACATAAGCGTGCAGCACGCAGCTGCGGCGTGCGGGGTCCAGCGCTTCCAGGCAATGCTGAAGGCGGCCCAGGCTGGCGTTCAGCTCGAAGGCCTCGGCCACTTCGCGGTGCGCGAGCGCGGCCTGTTCGTCCTGCACGGCTTGGGTGGTGTCATCGTCCACGTCGACATGGCGGCCCGCATCGCGCACGGCGTTGAGCGCCAGGTTGCGCACCACACTGTAGATCCAGCCACGCGCGCTGCCGCGCTGGGCGTCGAAGCTGGCGGCGCGGGTCCAGATGTTCAGGCAGGCGTCGTGCACGATGTCCTCCGCCAGGGCGCGCTGCCGCACGATGCGCAGCGCCACGCCCAGCAGCCGGGCGCCTTCGTGTTCATAGAGCCTGCGCATGGCCTGGCGGTCGCCCGCGGCGCAGGCGGCCAGCGTGGCTTCGTAGTCAAGGTCAACAGGCGGCTCGTGGGGCACGGTGGACAGGTGTTGGTGCGCGTCGGCGGAATGGGCGGGACTGCCGGGGAAGCCCCGGCGGCACACATCGTACCGGGCAACACGCTCCACACCAGCGCAGTCCTGCGGAGCCAAAGGGAATTGGCGGCCCCGCCGGGCTGCAGCGGGGCGCAGGCTTACGCGGCCTTCCAGAAAATGTAGTCGGCCTGGTACTTCACGATCTGGCGCTCGCCCTTGTTGGCGGCGGTGCATGCGGCGGCAGGTGCCACGCCACCCTTGAGGGCCACGCGCTGGATGTAGGTCACGCCCGTCATCGCGCCCGAGCCCATGGCCGGGTTGGCCTTGACCAGCTGGTAGGGCAGATTGCCTGTGCCCGAGGGAGCCACGGCCAGTTGCGTGGCCGTGAGCTTGGAGCCGTCCTGCGACTCCCAGGTGGCGGGCGGGCCGTAGTAGGTGCCCACTTGCTTGCCGCTGCGGTCGTTCAGCACGGCCTTGGGACCCACGAAGAACCATTCGGTCTGGCCGGGGGCGTTGGCCTTGTCGCGGCATTCGTAGGTGATCTCGCCCACACCCACGGTCTCCATGGCGACCTTGTTGCCTGCGGGCACCTTGATGGTGTCGGGCAGGCTGTCCTGTGAGTACATCGGGGCGCGGGAGGACGAGGAAGACGAGGACATCGATCCGCAGGCCGCCAGCAGTGCGGCGGCCGTCACGGCGCCAGCGATGGCCAGGGTGCGCGAGGACAAGGGCAGGGTGTTGTTCATGGCGTTCTCTTTCTTCAGTGGGGTGGAAAGGACAGCGGCCGGTGAAGATCGGCTGCTGCAGGTACTACCCGCGAGAACGCCATTTGGATGCAGGCTGCGCAAAATATTTTTCTCCGAGCCCTTCGCCACCCGGCAGAGTGCATGCGCGCAAATTGCACTTTGGCCCCTGCGCAGGCGCGCAACGGTGCCTGATCGTTTCGAATGTCTTCCATGGCGCACTCCGTCGGGTGCATTAAAGTCGCCTGGACTGACCCGCAGCCCATCCGGCCCAGCGTCTGCGCGCGGCAGCTGCCCCCAACCCCTTCGATTTTCTGAAAGCCTGACATGACCACCCTCGGAACCCCCCTGTCGCCCCATGCCACCAAAGTCATGCTGCTGGGCTCCGGCGAGCTGGGCAAGGAAGTGCTCATCGCCCTGCAGCGCCTGGGCGTGGAGACCATCGCGGTAGACCGCTACGACAATGCGCCCGGCCAGCAGGTGGCGCACCATGCGCGCACCATCACCATGAGCGACCCCGCGCAGCTCAAGGCGCTGATCGAAGCCGAGCGCCCGCACCTCGTGGTGCCCGAGATCGAGGCCATCGCCACCCCCATGCTCGAAGAGCTGGAAGCCGCCGGTACCGTGCGCGTGATCCCCACGGCCCGCGCAGCGCGCCTGACCATGGACCGCGAGGGCATCCGCGTGCTGGCGGCCGAGACGCTGGGCCTGCCCACCAGCCCGTACAAGTTCTGCAACTCGCTGCAAGAGCTGCAGGCGGCCATCGACAGTGGGATCGGCTACCCCTGCATCGTCAAGCCCGTGATGAGCAGCTCCGGCAAGGGCCAGAGCAAGATCGACGGCCCGGCCGATGTGCAAAAGGCCTGGGACTACGCCATGGCCGGCGGCCGGGTGAGCCACGGCCGCGTGATCGTCGAGGGCTTCATCGACTTCGACTACGAGATCACGCAGCTCACGGTGCGCTCGGTGGGGGCGGACGGCCAGATCGCCACCAGCTTCTGCGACCCCATCGGCCATGTGCAGGTCAGCGGCGACTATGTGGAGAGCTGGCAGCCCCACCCCATGCACCCCGCCGCGCTCGAAAAATCGCGCCAGATCGCCAAGGCCGTGACCGACAACCTGGGTGGCCAGGGATTGTTTGGCGTGGAGCTGTTCGTCAAGGGCCAGGACGTCTGGTTCAGCGAAGTGAGCCCCCGCCCGCACGACACGGGCCTGGTGACCCTGTGCACCCAGCACCAGAGCGAGTTCGAACTGCACGCCCGCGCCATCCTGGGCCTGCCGGTGGACACCGGCCTGCGCAACCCCGGCGCCAGCGCCGTGATCTATGGCGGCGTGGAAGCCCAGGGCATCGTCTTCGACGGCGTGGAAGAAGCCCTGCGCGTGCCGGACACCGACCTGCGTTTGTTCGGCAAGCCCGAGAGCTTTGCCAAGCGCCGCATGGGTGTGGCGCTGGCGCGGGCGGCGGATGTGGACACCGCGCGCCGCAACGCCAAGCTGGCGGCCAGCAAGGTCAAGCCGCGCAAGGCGTGATACTGGACTTTCAAGAAAAATTGGCTGCCGGCGCTTTTCCAGTAAGCGTTGGCAGCTATTTTTTCAGGAGCAATTGGCATTCGGTGCGTGGCCATGTCGTGCGCTGCACCGCCGTCACTCGCGAATCTGCCGCCCGGTGAGCTTGAGGAACAGGTCTTCCAGATTGGCGGGCCGGTGCAGGGTGCGCAGGTGGGAGTGCGCATCCAGAGCCTGGAGCAATGGGCGGGTGTTCTGGGTGTAGAAGAACACCGTCTCCCCGCTGATCTCCACGCGCGCCGCCAGGGCGCGCAGCGCGGCATCCTGGGCGAGCGCCACGGCGCCCACGCCGAACACCTCCACCACATCCGGCTCCAGGTGCTGCGCGATCAGCTCGCGCGGGCGGCCTTCGGCGATCTTCCTGCCGTGGTCCAGCACCAGGAGGCGCGAGCACAGGCGCTCGGCCTCGTCCATGAAGTGCGTGGTCAGCAGGATGGACTTGCCCTGCTGCAGCAGCAGTTGCAGGCGCTCCCACATCAGGTGGCGGGCCTGGGGGTCCAGGCCGGTGGTGGGCTCGTCCAGCAGCAGCAGGCGGGGGTCGTTGACCAGCGCGCGGGCCAGGCTCAGGCGCCGCTTCATGCCACCCGACAGCTCCCCGGGCTTGGCGTTCGCCTTGTGCGTGAGCGCGGCGAATTCAAGCAGCTGCGGTACCCGTCCGTCCATCACGGCGCCCTTGAGTCCGAAGTAGCGGCCGAACACGCGCAGGTTCTCGGCGCAGGTGAAGTCCGGGTCGAGGGTGTCGAACTGCGTGACCACGCCCAGCTGCGCCTTGATGGCCAGCGCATCGCGCGGCATGTGCAGGGGCTGCGCGCCGGGGTCGGGAAAGAAGCGCACGGCCCCGCCGTCGGGGGCGGTGAGGCCCAGGCACATGCGGATGGTGGTGGTCTTGCCCGCGCCATTGGGCCCGATGACGCCCAGGCATTCGCCCGGAGCGATGGCAAAGGAGACGTCGTCCACCACGGTCGTCTCGCCGTAGCGTTTGCGCAGTTGCTGGACTTCAAAGAGTGCAGAGGTCATGCACCGATTGTGTGCGATGCCGGCGCCCCGGGCACGGTACGCTGGCGTCGCGCCGGCGACGGTCCCTGGCGCGGGCCTGCGGCATGGTGCGCATGCGCCCTCCCGTCCACCCCCTCGCGCCGTGCGGCATGCCATGAGACACCAACCCGGAGACCCCTGCTACACCGAGCTGCCGCTGCAGGCGCTGGACGCTGCCCGTGTGGAGGCCGTGTGGCGCTACGCCCCGCTGCGCGCGGGCCGGCAGCTCGTGCTGCCCGATGGCCGCATGGACCTGGTCGTCCACTGCGCGGTGCGGCCTGACGGCAACGTGGCCGCGGTGTGGCCAGTGCTTGCCGGCCCTGCCGACCAGCCCACCTGGGCTGCGCTGCGCCCGGGCAGTGTGGTGCTGGGGGTGCGGTTTCGCATAGGCTGGGGCGGTGCCTGCCTGGGTGTGGCCCCCCGGGGCCTGTGCAACCGGGTTCTTGCGGGGGACGCTGTGCTCGGACTTCTGCAGCCGTTGGGCGCGCTCGCAGATGACCTGATGAACGCCACCACGCTGGCCGCCGCGCACGGAGCGCTGTGTTCGATCGCGGGCGCCCTGGCCGCGTGCGTCGAGCCCACGGCGGCCCACGGCAGGGCGTTGGCGGCCCTGGCGCAGCTGCAGGTGCGCTTGCAGGTGGGGGCGTCCCGCCATGCCGCCGGGCCGCCTGTTGCAGCCGTGGCAGAGTCCTGGGCTGGCGGCGGGGACGCCGCCAGCCGCAGGCTGCGACGCGACATCGCCAGCGCCGTGGGGCTGCCGCTGCGCACGCTGGCGGGCATCCTGCGGTTTCAGCAGGCCCTGGCGAGCCTGGAGGCGGGTGCGGCGCTGTCTATCACGGAGGTGGCACTGGCCTGCGGCTATGCCGACCAGGCCCACATGACGCGCGAGTTCCGCCGGTTTGGCGGCTTCACGCCGGCCCTGCCCCAGGCGGCGCCGGTGGTGCGCTGGGCGCCCGAACCAGCGCGCAGCCTGCCATTGTCCGAAACCTTCAAGACGCGGACTGCGGTGGGGCGGC
Source organism: Acidovorax sp. sic0104 (assembly GCF_019219095.1). Taxonomy (GTDB): domain Bacteria; phylum Pseudomonadota; class Gammaproteobacteria; order Burkholderiales; family Burkholderiaceae_C; genus Acidovorax. Next base: position 138,261 of record NZ_JAHUWH010000008.1, on the reverse strand, counting down.
AGACTGCGCGGCACTGACACCAATCACTTCAGACCGGCCCCCACCTCCCCATCCACGCCGAGCCGCATGCACAGCCAACCCCTCTTCCAAACCGACGACCCGAGCGAACTGCACGCTCTGATGCGCGCCCACCCGCTGGCCACCTTGGTCACGCTGTCCACGCTGTCGCGTGAGGCGGGGCTGCAGGCCGACCTTTTGCCGCTGGAGGTGGTGGCGGCGCCAGGCGCCGCCATGTGCCTGCGTGGCCATGTGGCGCGGCCGCACGGCATGGCGCAGTCGGTGCCGGACGGTGCCCAGGTGCTGGCGGTGTTCCAGACCTCCAATGCCTACATCTCCCCGCGCTGGTACGTCAACGGCCAGCGCAGCGGGCGGCTCGCGCCCAGCTGGAACTACGCCGCCGCCGAAGCCCGAGGCCGCCTGCGCTGGGTGGACGATGCCGGCTGGGTGCGCACGCACCTGGGGGCGCTGGCGGCTGCGCAGGAGTGTGGCCGTGATCAGCCCTGGTCCATTGGCGATGCGCAGCCGGCCTTCATCGATGAAGCCGCTGCGCGGCTGGTGGGGTTCGAGATCACGGTGGACCGTCTGGTGGGCAAGCGGTTTCTGTCGCAGCAGCGCACCGAGGCAGACCGGCGCAGCGTGGTCGCGCACCTGCTGCAGGAGCCTGCCGGTGCAGCGCGGGATGTGGCAGGGCTGATAGTTCCGTGAGGCGCAGGTGCGTCCTGTGTTGTCGCGGTACCCTTGGCCATGTTCGTGGAAGGCCTGTGCCGCTTGTTGGCAGAGATTTTTTTGCTATTTAAACTATAGCATTCTGGGGCGATGCTATGACGCCGCCATCAGCCGCCCCCGGCCCGCCGTCTTGGCCTCGTACAGCGCGCTGTCGGCGCGGGCCATCAGCGCGGCCAGGCTGGCCTCGCCGGGCACCAGGGCTGCCATGCCCGCGCTGTAGTCCAGCACGAATCCGAGCTCGGCCGCGCTGGCATCGTGCAGCCGGTGGCGCAGGCGCCGGTCGAAGGCGGCGCCGGCAGCGGCCGTGTTGTGCAGCATCAGCACCGCGAATTCCTCGCCGCCCAGCCGGGCGATCAGGTCGCCGCTGCGGCAGGTGTCGCCCAGCAGGCGCGCGAACAGCTGCAGTGCGCGGTCGCCCGCATCGTGGCCGTGCGTGTCGTTGATCCGCTTGAAGTGGTCCAGATCCAGCATCAGAGCCGTGAGCGGAAGCCGGTGGCGCCATGCGTGGGAGAGCAGGTTGTCGCCTTGGCTGGTGAAACCGCGCCGGTTGAGCAGTCCTGTGAGGCCGTCGGTCATGGCCAATGTGCGCAGCTTCTGCTCGGCCTCGTAGCGCCAGGCCACCAGCACGGCCACCGTGCCCAGCACCAGGCTCACATTGGTAGCCAGTGCCGCGGCCAGGTTGATCGGGTGCGGCGTGCGAAAGCTCGGGTACTGGTCGGTGAACGCGCCCAGCAGCCCGCGCGCCAGGGTGAATGCGGCCGACGTGAGCAGGCAGCCCAGCAGCACGCCGCGCCAGCGCACGTCGGCCAGGATCAGCGGGTACAGCGTGGCGCGCGCGACGATGCACAGGATGCCGGCCATGAGCCCGTTGGCCCAACCCACGCGCCAGGCATAGTGGTCGAAGCCGATCGCGTAGCCCAGTGGCGCGGCGATCACCAGCGCCAGCAGCACCCGGCGCAGCGGGCGCGGGCCCAGCCACTCCTCCAGCGCGCGGTAGAGCATCCACTGCGCGGCTGCATTGCAGGCGATGGACACGGTGGACAGCGCCTGGTCCCACAGCGAACTGGAGGCGATGATCGCCGCCCATGCCACGGCTTGCAGCAACAGGCTGGCCTGCACGTGGCGAGCCGCCCGACTCACGTCGCGGCCCATGATCAGCGGAAGCCCGGCCGAGATCATGAACAGGTTGGCCGCCATGGCGGTCATGAGCGTGAGGAAGTCCAGGGGCATGGAGGCAGGCAGGGCCGGTGGCGGGGCTTGGATTACTGGAAGGCCACTTCGGCGAAGCTGCGCAGCTTGCGGCTGTGCAGGCGGTCCACGCCGCCGTTGCGCAGGATCTCGATGGCGCGCATGCCGATGCGCAGGTGCTGGTCCACCCGCTCGCGGTAGAAGTGGTTGGCCATGCCGGGCAGCTTGATCTCACCGTGCAGGGGCTTGTCGCTCACGCACAGCAGGGTGCCATAGGGCACGCGAAAGCGAAAGCCATTGGCCGCGATGGTGGCGCTCTCCATGTCCAGCGCCACGGCGCGGCTTTGGCTGAAGCGGCGCTGGGGCATGTTGTCGGGCAGCAGCTCCCAGTTGCGGTTGTCGGTGCTGGCCACCGTGCCGGTGCGCATGATGCGCTTGAGCTGGTCTTCGGGCACCTGGGCCACGTCGGCCACGGCCTGCTGCAGCGCCATCTGGATCTCGGCCAGTGCCGGAATGGGCACCCACAGCGGCAGTTCCTCGTCCAGCACATGGTCCTCGCGCACATAGGCGTGGGCCAGCACGTAGTCCCCCAGCTGCTGGCTGTTGCGCAGGCCCGCGCAGTGGCCCAGCATCATCCAGGCGTGCGGGCGCAGCACGGCGATGTGGTCGGTGATGGTCTTGGCATTGGCTGGGCCGACGCCGATGTTGACCATGCTGATGCCGCTCGCGTCCTTGCGCACCAGGTGGTAGCCGGGCATCTGGGGCAGGCGCGGGGGGGCACTGCCCAGCTCGTCGCCAGGTTCGGCCTGCAAGCCCGCCCGGCGCGTGACGACGTTGCCGGGTTCGATGAAGGCGATGTATTCGCTGTCGGGCTTTGCCATCTCGGCATGGCCCAGGCGCACGAACTCGTCGATGTAGAACTGGTAGTTGGTGAACAGCACGAAGTTCTGGAACCATTCGGGCGCCGTGCCCGTGTAGTGGCGCAGGCGGTGCAGCGAGTAGTCCACGCGCGGCGCGGTGAACAGCGACAGAGGCTGCGCTTCGCCCGGGCGTGCCTGCCAGGTGCCGTTGGCGATGCCGTCGTCCATGGCGGCCAGGTCGGGCAGGTCGAACACGTCGCGCATCAGCATGCGGCGCTCGGCCGTGAGCGTGCCTTCGATGTGGTCGTGTTCCGCGAAAGAGAAGTGGATCGGGATGGGATGCGCGCTGGTGCCGACCTCCAGCTCGACGTTGTGGCTGGCCCGCAGCAGGCGGAACTGTTCGGCGTAGTACCGGGCGAACAGGTCGGGCCGGGTCAGTGTGGTCTCGTAGCGCCCCGGGCCTTCCACGAATCCGTAGGCGAGCTTGGAGTCCGCCCGCGCCACGGTGGTGGTGTGCACCCGCACGAAGGGGTAGAAAGCGCGCACCGAGCTGGTGGGTGTCTCGCCCGCCACGAAGCGCTGCATGGCATCGCGCAGGTGGCCGATCTGTTGCTGGTAGATGCGCTGCACCTGGGCCAGCGCTTCGGCCGGATCGGTGTGGCGGGTGGGGGCGAGGAAGTCGGGAATAAGGGGCATGCCTCTATTTTCCACAAGCCGGGGCGGTGTTTCAGCGCCGCCCCCTTCCTTGGCCAGCCAATGCGCCGTCAAAAACAGGCGCAGGCCTCTTGCTACGGCTTGAATTCGAGCAGCCAGCGCTGCGCGTCAGGTATGTCCATGGGCATCGACACCACACGCCCCTGGATCATGTCGCACCCCAGGCCCGCCAGAAAATCCACCTGCGCCGGTGTTTCGACACCCTCCGCCACGGTCATGATCTGCAAGCTGCGCCCCATCTGGACGATGGCGGTGACGATGGCGACGTCGTCGGCACTGCCCGGGGTGTCCACCACAAACGACCGGTCGATCTTGAGCTTGTCGATGGGGTAGCGCTTGAGGTACGCCAGCGATGAATACCCCGTGCCGAAGTCGTCGATGGAGATGCCCACCCCCAGCGACTTGATCGCGTTCAGGGTATTGAGCACGTCGCCGGTCTGGTGCATCAGCACCGACTCCGTGAGCTCGATCTCCAGGAACTCGGGCGCCAGGCCCGTGTCGCGCAGCACGGCGGCGATCTCGCCGGCCACGTCGCGTTGGCGGAACTCCAGCGCCGAGAGGTTGACGGCCACGGGCACCATCGCCAGGCCCTGGTCCTGCCACGTCTTGAGCTGGCGGCAGGCCTCGCGCATCACCCAGCGGCCAATCGGCGTGATGAGGCCGCGCGATTCGGAGAAGGTGATGAATTCGTCGGGACCGACCAGGCCGCGTTCGGGATGCTGCCAGCGCACCAGCGCCTCCAAGCCTTTGAGCGAGCCGTCCGCCAGGCACATCTGCGGCTGGTAGTGCAGCACGAAGGCGTTGGTCTGGATGGCGTCGCGCAGCTGGCGCTCATGGCGCAGCACGTCGATGCCGCCGGCGTCCATGCCAGGGGCGTAGAACTGGCGGTTGCCGCGGCCGCTATCCTTGGCGTGGTGCATGGCGGCGTCGGCACAGCGCAGCAGCGCGTCGCTGGTGGCAGCGTGTTCGGGGAACAGGCTGATGCCGATGGACGGGGAGATGGTGAGCGGCAACTGGTCTACGGTCAGTGCGCCGTGCATGGACGCCAGGAGCTTGTCGGCCACACGGGCGGCGTCGTCCTGGCCCTGTACGTCTGTCAGCACCACCACGAATTCGTCTCCTCCCAGGCGGGCCACCACATCGGCGTCGCGCACGCCCTGGCGCAGCCGCTCGGCCACGTTGCACAGCAGCTGGTCGCCTGCGTGGTGGCCCAGCGAGTCGTTCACTGTCTTGAAGTGGTCGAGGTTCACGAACAGCACTGCCACGCGGCCATGGCGTCGGCGCGCCAGCGAGAGCACCTGCGACAACTGCTCCATCAGGAAGTGGCGGTTGGGCAACTGCGTGAGCGGGTCATGGAGCGCGATGAAGGCTTCGCGCTCCTGTGCCTGCTTGCGCGCGGTGATGTCGCGCACCACAACAATGCGGTAGTCCGCATGGTGCAGCGGCATGGTCTTGCCCACCACCTCGACGGGAATGGCATGGCCATCCTTGTGGCGGATGGTCACCTCGTAGGGGTCTTCGCGGCCGCTGCGGGTGTAGTCAAGCGCGACGGTACGCCACTCGGGGCTGATGAAGTTGAAGATTGACAGGCCGCTGACCTCGGCCAATGCGTAGCCGGTCAGGCGGGTGAGCGCCTCGTTGCCGTCGGTGATGATGCCGTCGCGGTGGAACACGATGGCCTCTTCCGTGGCCTCGGTGAACTTGCGCATGCGCTCTTCGCTCTGGCGCACGGTGCGCTCGGCGCGCCAGCGTTCGGTGATGTCGGTGATCAGCACGAACGAGCCCTGCTGGTGCGCGTTGCCGTCGAAGTGCGGGATCAGGTTGACCTCGATCATGCGCGCTTCGCCATTGGGCAGGGTCTGCTCGCGGGTGTATTTCACGTGCTCGCCCTGCATGGAGCGTTCGACATGCGGTTCAATGGCCGCCCAGGCCTTGTCGCCGATGGCCTCCTGCACCGTGAGGCCCAGGATGGAATCGGTGCTGTGGCCGTTGTACGCGGCATAGCCCTGGTTGGCGAAGCGGCAGCGCAGTTGCGGAACGTCGAAATACGCCATCAGCGCGGGCACCGAATCGGCGATCAGGCGCAGCAGCGCATCGCTCGCGCCCCCCTGGCCTGGTGCATTCGCTGCAGTGTTGTTGGCGTCTGGCATGTCCCACCCGTGCTTTGGTCAATCGTTATAGCCGATACCCCCGTGCCGTGTTCGGGTAGTTGCCCGGATGCGGCATGGCGGCGACGCGGCGGCTGGCGGGCCGTGACAATGCCCCGCCCAGGGCACGGGCCGGATAATCGGGGCATGACCTCCAAAGAAAACCAAGCCGGCACCGATTTCAGCACGCTGGCGCTGAACCCCGCCATGCTGGCCAACCTGCAGCAGCTCGGTTACACGCAGATGACCCCCATCCAGGCGGCCAGCCTGCCCCCTGCGCTGCTGGGCAAGGACCTGATCGCCCAGGCCAGCACGGGCAGCGGCAAGACCGCCGCGTTTGCGCTGGCGCTGCTGGCCAACCTCAACCCCCGCCGTTTTGCGGTGCAGACCCTGGTGCTGTGCCCCACACGCGAGCTGGCCGACCAGGTGACTACGGAGATCCGCCGCCTGGCGCGCGCCGAAGAGAACATCAAGGTCGTGACCCTGTGTGGGGGCGTGCCGCTGCGCGGGCAGATGCTGAGCCTGGAGCACGGTGCGCACATCGTGGTGGGCACACCCGGCCGCGTGATGGACCACCTGGAGCGCCAGCACCTGACGCTGGAAGCGCTCAACACTCTGGTGCTGGACGAAGCCGATCGCATGCTCGACATGGGCTTCTTCGACGACATCGTGACCGTGGCGCGACAGTGTCCCAAAGAGCGCCAGACCCTGCTGTTCTCGGCCACCTACCCCGAAGGCATCGCCAAGCTCAGTGCACAGTTCATGAAGGCGCCGGTGCAGATCACCGTGCAAGCGCAGCATGCCGAGGGCAAGATCGAGCAGCGCTGGTACGAGGTGAAGCACAGCGAACGCCTGCACACCGTCTCGCAGCTGCTCAACCACTTCCGGCCTGATTCGTCCATCGCCTTTTGCAACACCAAGCAGCAGTGCCGCGACCTGGTGGGCGTGCTGCAGGCACAGGGCTTCAGCGCGTTGGCGCTGTTCGGCGAGCTGGAGCAGCGTGAGCGCGACCAGGTGCTGGTGCAGTTCGCCAACAGGAGCTGCTCGGTGCTGGTAGCCACCGACGTGGCCGCGCGTGGTCTGGACATTGCCAACCTGGCCGCCGTGATCAACGTGGACGTGACGCCCGACCCCGAAGTGCACATCCACCGCATCGGCCGCACCGGCCGGGGGGATGCCGAGGGCCTGGCGTTGAACCTGGCCAGCCTGGACGAGATGGGCAGCGTGGGCAAGATCGAGCAACTACAGGGACGCGAGTCGCGCTGGTACCCGCTGGCGGATCTGGCCCCCACCGGCAGCGGCCCGCTGGTGCCCCCCATGGTCACCATCCAGATCATCGGCGGCCGCAAGGAAAAGATCCGCGCCGGCGATGTGCTGGGCGCACTGACCGGCGAGATGGGGTACACCCGCGAGCAGGTGGGCAAGATCAACGTGAACGATTTCTCGACCTATGTGGCGGTGGACCGCGCCATCGGCGCGCAGGCCGCTCAGCGCCTGAACCAGGGTCGGGTGAAAGGCAAGACCGTGAAGGCCCGCCTGGTGACGGGCGAGCAGGAATTTGAATGAAACAGGCCGCTACCGCTTGTGGGTATTGCGGCGGATGCTACTTATTTCATAGCATTGGGTGTGCGAGGCCGCGGCCAACCTCATCGTGAGCGCCCCGCGTCTGCGACCGCCGCTTCCAGCATCTGCGCCATCGCGGTGTAGCCCCGCTGGCGCGCCAGCTGCAGCGGCGTGTTGCCTTGGCGGTCCGTCAGGGCCTGGCTGGCACCGGCCTTCAGCAGCGCCTGCAGCGTGGCCTGGTGACGCGGGCCCCCGTCGCCCAGAACGATGGATTCGATCAGCGCCGTCCAGTGCAGGTTGTTCACATGGTCCAGCGGCGCCCCGGCCGCGATGAGCTGTCGCACCACGCCGTCGTGCCCCAGGTGCGCAGCTGCGATCAGCGCTGTGCCGTCGTAGCGGCTGGTCACCTGCGCCGCACTGGCGCCCAGTTGCAGCAGCAGGCGCAACGTGTCCTCATCGTCCGCCACGGCGGCGATGGTCACGGCGTCGTAGCGGTCGTTCTCCAGCGCATTAATATCGGCCTGGGCCTGCACCAGCTGGCGGACCACGTCGCGCTGGCGGGCGAACGTGGCCACGTGCAGCGGGGTGCGGCCATAGCTGTCGCGCGCATTCACATCGGCGCGGGCTGCCACGAGCTTTTGCACCTTGGCCGAGTCGCCGCGCGCCGCTGCGGCATGCAGACCCTGGTAGGCGGTGGTCTGCGCGGCGGTGGGCGGCACCTGAGCCTGCGCGGGGTGTGCCAGCAGTAGCGCAGCGGCCAGCAGAGCCAGGGGCAAGGTGGTGGTTCGGTTCATGGCGTGTCCCTTTTGCGGCGGATGGAGCTTTGCGGTTGACGGCGCGGCCCACGCGCACCACCCAGTGGGATGCAGCGCCGCAGGCGTTACTTGGCTAACTGCTTACTTGCTGACTTACTTCAGCTGCTCGGCCACCTTGGAGATGCCGGCCAGGGCGCACTGCTCGTCCAGGTGGCCGCCGGGCGCGCCGCCCACGCCCACGGCGCCGATGACTTCATTGCCCACCTTCAGCGGCACGCCACCGCCCAGCAGCAGGTAGCCGGGGATCTGGCCCAGGTTGGCGGCGGCTGGGTTCTTCTGCGAGCCTTCCATGATGGCCAGCGTCGTGTTCTTGGCCGACGCCGAGGTGTAGGCTTTCAGGCGGCTGGCTTCCAGGGTGTGGGGGCCGGCGTTGTCGGCGCGCTGCACGGCGCGCACGGTGCCGGCGCGGTCCACCACGGTGGCTGTCACGTTGTAGCCGTTGGCGGCGCAGGCGGCCACGGTGTGGGCGGCGATCTGGTTGGCCAGGTCCAGCGAGATGTTCCTTTCGGTGCGCACGCCTTCGGCGTTGGCGGCGGTGGCGATCAGGGCCAGGGCGATGGCGGCGGCGGTCTGGGCGATGGTCTTTTGCATGGTGTTTGTTCTCCGGTGTTTTGGGGCCGGTGCCACCCGTTGTGGCGCCGTGGGAGAACTTTAGAAAATGCGCGGGTTGGCGGCCATTCGTGCGGTTACGCGCGGGGCTCCGTAGAACTACGCAGTGAAGGGGCGCTGCATGGCGCTTGGGGAAGCCGCCACCGCGAGGGCTGAGGTTGTGGAACCCGGCGCCTCACCCCTACCCGTTCTGGCTGAGCCTATCGAAGCCTTGGCACAGTCGCAGCCCGTTCGGGCCGGGCTTGTCGAAGTTGGGGCGCCTTGCCCCCGCCCGTTCGGGTTGAGCGTGTCGACAGCGGGCGTATCGCTGCTCCGTCCGTTTGGGCTGGGCCTGTGGAAGCCTTGGCACAGCCACTGCCCGTTCGGGTTGAGCCTGTCGAAACCGGGGCGCCTTGCCTCCCGCCCGGTCGGGTTGAGCGTGTCGAAACCTGGGCGCTGCTCGCGGGCTCTCTGATTGGCGGTTTGCCGAGTTCAAGGGCGGGAGCCGGGAGTTCGCCCCGGCGGGCGAGGTACTTCTTCTTTGCTTCGCCAAAGAAAAGTACCCAAAAGAAAGGCGACCCCCAGTCTGCGGCCCCTGCGCTGCGCTACGGGGCAACCTGCGTCGGGGCGGTTGCGGGGTGCGCCGCAGAACTCACTGCGCGCTACCGCGCTTCGTTCAGACAACTGCGGCGAGTCAGTTCACGAGGCATGGGCGCTAAGGCGCCCATGCCACCCCGCAACCGCCCCGCCGCAGGCGCAGCCAGCAGGGTGTGGACAGCCGAACATCCAAACAGCCACACGGGCCATCGCGTTGCTCGGCCCCCAAGACGCGGGGGCATGCGCCGTGCGCTGCGCAGGCGGGGCTGGGCCTGTCGAAGTTGGGGCGCCTTGCCCCTCGCCCGTTTGGGTTGAGCTTGTCGAAACCTGGGCGCTGCTCGCGGGCTCGCTGATTGGCGGCGCGCCTGGTTCAAGGGCGGAGGCCGGGAGTTCGCCCCGGCGGGCGAGGTACTTCTTCTTTGCTTCGCCAAAGAAAAGTACCCAAAAGAAAGGCGACCCCCAGTCTGCGACCCCTGCGCTGCGCTACGGGGCAACCTGCGTCGGGGCGGTTGCGGGGTGCGCCGCAGAACTCACTGCGCGCCGTTGGCGCTCCGTTCAGACAACTGCGGCGAGTCAGTACACGAAGCATGCGCGCTAGGGCGCCCATGCCACCCCGCAACCGCCCCGCCGCAGGCCCAGCCAGCAGGGGGTGGACAGCCGAACAGCCGAACAGCCACACGGGCCATCGCGTTGCTCGGCCCCCAAGACGCGGGCGCATGCGCCGCGCGCTGCGCAGGCGGGGCTGGGCCTGTCGAAGTTGGGGCGCCTTGACCCTCGCCCGTTTGGGTTGAGCTTGTCGAAACCTGGGTGCTGCTCGCGGGCTCGCTGATTGGGTGGTGTGCTTGTGTGGAGTGCGGGAGCCGGGGTGCGCGCCCGGCGGCGCGGTAACTTTCTTTCGCGTCGCCGAAAGAAAGTCACCAAAGAAAGGGCGACCCCCAGTCTGCGGCCCCTGCGCTGCGCTACGGGGCAACCTGCGTCGGGGCGGTTGCGGGGTGCGCCGCAGAACTCACTGCGCGCTACAGCGCTCCGTTCAGACAACTGCGGCGAGTCAGTTCACGAAGCATGCGCGCTCCGACGCGCATGCTCACCCCGCAACCGCCCCGCCGCAGGCGCAGCCAGCAGGGGGTGGACAGCCGAACAGCCCTACGGGCCATCGCGTTGCTCGGCCCCGCCCGCGCAGCGCGTGGCGCTTGCGCCCGCGAGATGGGGCCGAGCGCAGCAATGGCCCGTGTGGCTGTTTGGCCCCCATCCCTTCTGGATGCGCCTGGGGCGCGCAGGGGGCGGGGTGGGCGTGTGCCGAAGGACACACGCCTTCGTGCTCTGACTTGCCGCAGTTGTCTGAACGGAGCGCTGCAGGCGCGCAGTGAGTTCTGCGGCACACCCCGCGCCCGAGCACCCCGGGTTGCCCCGCAGCGCAGCGAAGGGGTCGCAGACAGCAGGGTCGCCTTTTCTTTGGTGCCTTTCTTTTGGCGAAGCAAAAGAAAGACACTCGCCGCCGGGCGACTCCCGGCCTCCGCCCTTGAACCAGGCATGCTGCCCCTCAGCGAGCCCGCGAGCGCGCCCCGGTTTCGACAAGCTCAACCCGAACGGGCGGGGGTAAGGCGCCCCGGTTTCGACAAGCTCAACCCGAACGGGCGGGGTAAGACGCCCCGGTTTCGACAAGCTCAAACCGAACGGGTGGGGGGCACGTTCACCGACCTGGAACGACGCTCAAAACCGCGGCAGGTCAGGATGCTTGACCTGCCCCCCGCGCACCAACATCTTCCCGTACTCCGCACAGCGGTTCAGTGTGGGCACCGCCTTGCCTGGATTGAGCAAACCCGCTGGATCGAACGCCGCCTTGAGCCCGTGCATCTGGTCAAGCTCCCCGGAGGTGAACTGCACGCACATGCTGCCCAGCTTCTCCACCCCCACGCCATGCTCGCCAGTCACCGTGCCGCCCATGGCCACGCTGGTCTCCAGGATGTCCGCGCCGAACAACTCGCAGCGGTGCAGTTGGTCGGCATCATTCGCGTCGAACAGGATCAACGGATGCAGGTTGCCGTCGCCCGCGTGGAACACGTTGGCGCAGCGCAGCTGGTACTTCTTTTCCATCTCCTGGATGGCCAGCAGGATGTCGGCCAGGCGCTTCCTCGGGATGGTCGAATCCATGCACATGTAGTCGGGGCTGATGCGGCCGCTGGCGGGGAAGGCGTTTTTGCGGCCGCTCCAAAAGCGCAAGCGTTCGGGCTCGTCTTTGCTCACTGAAATGGCGGTGGCGCCAGCGGCGCGCAGCACGTCGCTCATGCGGCCGATTTCTTCTTCCACCTCTTCGGGCGTGCCGTCGCTCTCGCACAGCAGGATGGCCTCGGCGGTGAGGTCGTAGCCGGCTTTGACGAAGTCTTCCACGGCGGCGGTCATGGGCTTGTCCATCATTTCCAGGCCGGCGGGGATGATGCCGGCCGCGATGACCGCCGCCACGGCGTCGCCGGCCTTGCGCACGTCGTCGAAGCTGGCCATGATGCAGCGCGCCAGTTGGGGCTTGGGGATCAGGCGCACCGTCACTTCGGTGATCACCGCCAGCATGCCTTCGCTGCCGATCACGGCGGCCAGCAGGTCGTAGCCGGGGGTATCCAGCGCCTGGCTGCCGAACTCCACGGGCTCGCCATCCACGGTGAAGCCCCTCACGGCCAGCACGTTGTGCACCGTGAGGCCGTATTTCAGGCAGTGCACGCCGCCCGAGTTCTCGGCGACGTTGCCGCCGATGGTGCAGGCGATCTGGCTGCTGGGGTCGGGGGCGTAGTACAGGTGGTAGGGCGCGGCGGCTTCGCTGATGGCGAGGTTGCGCACGCCGCTCTGCACCCGGGCCGTGCGGCTCACCGGGTCCAGGTCCAGGATGCGGTTGAACTTGGCCAGCGAGAGCGTGACGCCCATCGCATGCGGCATGGCGCCGCCCGACAGGCCCGTGCCCGCACCGCGCGCCACCACCGGTACCTGCAGGTGGTGGCAGGCCTGGAGCACGGACTGCACCTGGTCGTACGTCTCGGGCAGGCACACCACCAGCGGACGCTGGCGGTAGGCGGTGAGGCCGTCGCATTCATACGGCGTGGTGTCTTCGGCATTCCACAGCAGGGCGTGGGCGGGCACCACGCGGCCCAGGGCCTGCACGACCTCGGCCTGGCGCGCGGCGCGCTCGGCGGGCGTGGGCTTGGCCGGAGCCTGGGCGACAGGAGAAGAGGCGGGCGGGGTGGGGGTCTGCATGATGCCGCCACTGTAGGCGATGGCGGCGGGTGCGAGCGTGAGATTTTCGGAGGGCGCTCGTGAAAATCCTGGCAAGGGCGGTCGGGCGGGCTGGCTGGCTGTGCACGCGGTCCGGCTCGTGGCAAACCGCGTCAGCTATGTGCGGCTGGGCGGCAGCTGGATCGTGTAGCGCAGCTCCTGCAGCGTAGCGCCCGCCACCGCAATGTTTTTGACGCCGTTGGACTCGGGTGCAAAGCCTTGCCGGGTGTAAAACCCGCGGGCCTGCGCATTGGCCGCCAGTACCCACAGGCTGGCTTCAGATTTCCCGCGCGCCTGCAGGCGCTCGCGGGCATGCTGCCAAAGAGCGTGCCCGAGGCCCCGGCTCCAGCGGGCGGGGTCCACATAGATCGCCCAGACCTCGCCGCGCGCGGCAGGTGCTCCTGGGTCGCGGCAGTCGCCCAGGGCGATCCAGCCGGCCACATCGCCGCGGTTGCCGCCCTGGCCGTCATCCTGCGCGAGCAGGACCTCCGGGTCGCCCTGCGCAATCGCCTTGGCCCAGTACGCCTCGCGCTGCGCTGCGGACAGCGCGGCCAGGTAGGCCTCGTCGATGATGCCGGCATATGCTGCCTGCCAGGCAGCGACGTGGATGCGCGCGATGGCGGCGGCGTCGCCAGGCTGGGCGGGGCGGATGCTGAGGGACATGGGGCTGCGTGGGGTGGTGTCGTGTCGTGGCGTTCGGGGGGGATTGCGCGAGAGGGCCCCGGATGGCGCCGCACGCGCCGGAAAGTGCCAGGGCCGCGCTCAGGCCATTGTCTTGCGCAGCCAGTCGGCAAAGGCTGCGCACTCCCAGCGGTCCATGGTGCCGGTGCGCCAGCACAGGTAGTGCGCGTGGGGGCTGGCCGTGTCGGTGGCGAACAGGCGCACCAGGGTGCCGTTCTCGAGCCAGGGCGCCCCCAGCTTCAGGCGCACCAGGGCCACGCCCATGCCGGCGGCAGCGGCGTCGCACATCAGTCCGATGTCGTTGAACTGCGATCCTTCGCTGGGTTCGGGCCAGTCCAGGGCGGTGGCGGCGAACCACGTGCGCCAAGGCTCCAGCGGGCTGCGCAGCAGGGGCACGCCCTCCAGGTCCTCGGGCTTGTCGAAGGGGCCATGCTCGCGCACGAATGCAGGCGACGCCAGGGGCGTGACCACGTCGCGGGCCAGTTCCACGTGCTCCACGTCGGCGTAATGGCCGGGTCCAAAGCGCACCATCAGGTCGGCGTCTTCGGCCACTACGTCCAGCAGCGGGATGGACACCTGCAGCGCGAGGTCGATCTCGGGGTAGGCCTCGGTGAACTGCCGCAGGCGCGGGATGAGGATGGTGCGCGCGAACGTGGGCGTGACGGCCAGCTTGAGCCGCCGTCGCCCGGGGGCCGATGCCGCCCCCGGAAAGCGCTGCAGCGCCCCGAGCCCCTCGCGCACATGGGCCAGGTAGGCGCTGCCCTCGGTGGTCAGTGAAAAGTCGGCCCGGCCAAACAGCCGCACGCCCAGGATCTGCTCCAGCTGCTTGACCCGGTGGCTCACCGCGCTGGGCGTGACGCACAGCTCCTCGGCCGTCTGCGTCACGCTGCGCAGGCGCGCCAGCGCTTCGAACGTGAGCAGGCACTGGATGGGCGGTATACGCCGCGCCGCGCTGCTGAGAAAGGACGAGGGAGCGGCAGTGGCCATCTGCGGGCGATGCGATGGCTATCGGAAGACGACGGTCTTGTGACCGTTCAGAATCACACGGTGCTCGCTGTGCCACTTCACCGCGCGGGCCAGCACCTGGCTTTCGGTGTCGCGGCCGCGAGCTGTCAGGTCTTCCACCGTGTCGGTGTGGTCGGCGCGGGCCACGTCCTGCTCGATGATGGGGCCTTCGTCCAGGTCGGCCGTCACATAGTGGGCGGTGGCGCCGATGAGCTTCACGCCGCGGTCGTGGGCCTGGTAGTAGGGCTTGGCGCCCTTGAAGCTGGGCAGGAAGCTGTGGTGGATGTTGATCGCCCGTCCGGCCAAAGCTTGACACAGATCAAGAGAAAGGACCTGCATGTAGCGCGCCAGCACCACCAGCTCGGCCCCTTCGGCCTCGATAATCTCCAACTGTTTCGCTTCGGCCTGCGGCTTGGTGGCCGCGGTCACCGGGATGTGGTGAAACGGCACGTTGTAGCTGGCCGCCAGTTGATAGAAGTCGCGGTGGTTGCTGATGATGGCGCGGATGTCGATGGGCAAGAGGCCGCTCTTCCAGCGGAACAGCAGGTCGTTCAGGCAGTGGCCTTCCTTGCTGACCATGAGCACCGTCTTCATCGGCGCCGCCGTGGCGTGCAGGCTCCAGCGCATGGTGTGGGGCTCTGCAAAGCTGGCCAGGCGGGCCTTGAGCGTGGCGTGGTCGTGCTGGTCGCAGGCGAACTGCACCCGCATGAAGAACAGGCCCGTGGCGTGGTCGTTGTACTGCGCGGCTTCTTCGATGTTGCCGCCGTGCTCCAGCAGGAAGCCGGAGACGGCGTGCACCAGCCCCAGGCGGTCGGGGCAGGACAGGGTAAGTATGTAGGCGTTGGTCGTCATAGCTGCGCAATTGTCGCAGCATGCGCAATCGCCCGTAAAACGGGGAAATCGATGGTCAATCCGGGCGATGCCCCGCGTTTTGCCCCCTGGCGGGGGATGCTGCTGTACCTGGTGCTGGGGGTGGCGTGGGTGTTCGTGGGCGACGCACTGCTGGCGCACTGGGTGACCGACGCCACGCAGCTCACCCACTGGCAGACCTGGAAGGGCTGGGGTTACGTGCTGCTGACCAGCGCGCTGGCCTGGTGGATGCTGCGGCGCATGCGCCGCGCCGAGAAGGTGCGCTGGGCGATGGCGCGGGAGCTGTCGCAGGTGGTGCGCCATGCGCCGGCCGGGTTCGCGCGGGTGGCGCCGGACGGCCGCTTCCTGTGGGCCAACGAGCGGCTGTGCGAGCTGCTGGGCGTGACGCTGGCGCAGGTGCGCATCCTCAACTTCCGCGATGTGATGCTGGCGCGCGAGCCGGACGGCGCCACCCTGCAGCTGGCCCGCCTGCTGGCAGGCGAGATCGACCACTATGTGGACGAGCGCGAGTGCCAGCCCCCCGATGGCGGCCGCAGGGTGCCGGTGCTGTGCACCGTGACGCAGATCCCCGAGGCTGGCGACGAGCCTGCGCACCTGGTGTGCGTGGTGCAGGACCTCGACGAAATCACGGCCGCGCGGGCTGCGCTGCAGACCAGCGAGGCCCGCCAGCGCCTGGCCGCCACGGTGGTGGACAACACCATCGAAGGGGTCGTGGTGACCGACGCCAACAGCCGCATCCTGTCGGTCAACGCCGCCGTCACGCGCCTGCTGGGCTACACCGAGGAAGAACTGCTGGGCAAGACGCCGCGCGTGTTCAAGTCCGGCCGGCACGACCGCGCGTTCTACGACGCCATGTGGAGCGCGCTGCGCCAGACGGGCCACTGGCAGGGCGAGATCTGGAACCGGCGCAAGAGCGGCGAGGTTTTTCCCGAGCACATGTCGCTGTCTGCCGTGCGCGACCCGGCGGGAGAGGTCACGCACTACGTGTGCATGTTCACCGATATCTCCGAGGAAAAGGCCCACTTGAGGCAGCTCGAATTCCTGGCCCACAACGACGCGCTCACGGGGCTGTCCAACCGGGCGTGGTTCGGGCAGCAGGTCGAGCAGGTCGTGCAGGAGGCGCGCGCCAGCGGCGAGCACATCGCCGTGCTGCTGCTCAACCTGGACCGCTTCAAGGACGTGAACGACAGCTACGGACACACCACGGGCGACGAAGTGCTCAAGCACATCGCGCGGCAGGTGCAGTCTGCCTTGCGGCCCGGCGACGTGCTGGGGCGGCTGGCGGGCGATGAGCTGGCCGTGGTGGCGCGCCATCTGCGCCATTCCGACGGCGCGGCGGCAGTGGCGCGGCACCTGATCGCCGCCGTGGCCGAGCCCTGGCGCTCGCCCGACGGTTTCGAGGTCGTGGCCGGGGTGAGCGTGGGCATCTGCATGTTCCCGGAGCACGCAGCCACCACCGAGCTGCTGCTGCAGGGCGCCCACGCTGCCGTGTACGGCGCCAAGGCGCGGGGGCGGGGCGCGTGGTGTTTCTTCCACGAGGCCATGACACAGGCCGCGCGCGAGCGCCTCGAACTGGAGTCGCGGCTGCGGCTGGCGCTGGCCCAGGGGCATTTGCAGATGTACTACCAGCCGCAGGTGGACATCCGCACCGGCCGCATCCTGGGCGCCGAGGCGCTGGTGCGCTGGAACGATCCCGAGGAAGGGCTGATCTCGCCCGCCCGCTTCATCCCCGTGGCCGAGACCTCGGGCGTGATCGGCCCGCTGGGCGAATGGGTGCTGCGCGAGGTCTGCCGCCAGGGCCAGCAGTGGCGTGCCGACGGCCTGCCCGACCTGACGCTGGCGGTCAACGTGTCGCCACGCCAGTTCCACCTGACCGACCTGGCGGGCTGCACCTCGGCAGCACTGGCGGACTCGGGATTTCCGAGCGAGCTGCTGGAGCTGGAGATCACCGAGACCGCGCTGGCCGAACGCACCGACGAGGCGCGGCAGGTGCTGCTGCGCTTGCGCAGCCTGGGCGTGCGCATCGCCGTGGACGACTTTGGTACCGGCTACTCTTCGCTCGCGCAGCTCAAGCGCTTTCCGATCGACGTGCTCAAGATCGACCAAGGCTTCATCCGCGACATTCCGCAAAGCGCGGACGACATGGCCATCAGCGCGGCCATCATCGCCATGGGCCACAGCATGGGGCTGTCCGTGCTGGCCGAGGGGGTGGAGGACGAGGGCCAACTGGCCTTCCTCAAGGACCGTGGGTGCGATGCCTACCAGGGCTACCTGTGCAGCCGGCCGGTGCCGGCCGATGCGTTCGCGGCGCTGCTGCGGGAGCGCTCCGGGCCGCGCTGAGTGAGGTGCGCAGGCCCAGCCGCGCCCGCGTTGCCGCCAACTCAGCCTGCTGCGGGGCGGCCCTTGCCCCACTGCTCACGCAGCTGCGCGCAATGGTCCCTGGGGGCAAGGGCCGGGGTGGCAACGATGGTGTCCGCATCGGCGCCTGCCTGTTCTGATGCTTCTTTTTTGATAGCTGAAGGCGCTTCTTCCGCCTGCGCCAGAACCACTTTGGATGTTAAACCTGCGGGAAAGTGCGTGGGCACGCCCAGGCTGCGCAGCACGTGCCCGCCACCGGCGATCAGCAGCACTGTCTGGCCGCTCGCGCGCGCTGCGGTCGCGGTGCGGGCCATGCTGGCGTCCCGGGCGATCTGGATGCGGGCCATCGGGGCGATCTGCGATGCGGGCAGGAGGCCGCAGTGACCCTCCCGCAGCGCCTCGTACTGCCGCTGCAGGGCGGGGGCGGGCAGGTGCCGGTCCCACGCGGTATCGGCCATGGCGTCGCGCATGCGGGCGCGGGGCAGGTTGCCGCCTTGCACCGGCACGCCCGCGCCCACGGCGGCCATCACCACCGGGCCGTAGGCCTTCCAGGGCCAGGCAGCGTCCTTCCACTGCAGGGCAGCCTGCACCTGGGCTTCTGTGGCATCGCGGGGCAGTCCGGTGGTGCTGCGGCCCTCGTCGGCCATCTCCATCACCACGGCCGCCAGCTGGCCCCGGGCGGCCAGCGCCTGCACTGTGTCGCGCTGCAGTCGCTGGTGGTCGGGGGCGTCGTGTTTCTCGCCCAGCAGCAGCACGTCGGTGGGCAGCAGCGCCTGCAGGCGGGCGGGCCATGCAGCGGGCAGGGTGGCCGGTGACGCGGCGGGGGGCGTGGCCAGGCTGGTGCAGCCGCCCAGCACCGCCAGGGCGACCAGGGCGAGCCAGGCAGCGGGTCGGCGGGGGGACGGGAGGGGCGGGAGCGAAGTGTGCATGGCGTGATGCTACGCGGGGCGCAATTGACGCAGGTCAAGACCGGCGCCGCACCCGCTGCCTACACTGCCCGCATGCGGTCCAAGCCCACGCTCACCACCAAGCTCCTGGCCCTGGGCGCGGGCTTTCTGCTGGTGGCGCTGGCGTCCATCAGCCTCACGCTGTGGGTGACCTGGAAGCTCGAAGGTGGCGCCGCCGCCGTGAACGAGGCGGGCCGGCTGCGCATGAACATGCTGCGCATGGTGCTGGTGCTGCAGACCGAGCCGCACGACACGGTGCAGGGTGCGGTGCAGGAGCGCGCGCGGCTGTTTGACGCCAGCCTGGACCTGCTGCGCACGGGCGACCCGTCGCGCCCGCTGTTCGTGCCCTGGAGCGGCGAGACGCGCACCCGCTTTGACGCCGTCCGCGCCCAGTGGGCCGAGGCCCGCAGTGCCTGGGTGGGCCCGTTGCCGCCCGACCGTGCGCACACGCTGGCGCAGGCCGATGCCTTCGTGCAGCAGGTGGACGGCTTCGTCGATGCCATCGAGCTGCAGATCGCGGGCTGGACGGCTGCGCTGCACCTGTTCCAGCTGTTCATGATGGCGCTGGCCATTGTGGCGGCCGTGACCTTCATGGCCGTGAGCTACCTGCTGGTGATCAACCCCGTGGCGCGCCTGCAGCAGGCCCAGGCCCGGCTGCGCCAGGGCGAGCTGGGCACGCGCCTTCCCGTGGAAACAGACGACGAGTTCGGGCAGCTCTCTGCTGGCTTCAACCTCATGGCGCACGCGCTGCAGGCATCGCACGACGATCTTGAGCACAAGGTGCGCGAGAAGACCGCCAGCGTCGAGGTGAAGAACCAGCGCCTGGCCGCCCTCTACGAGGTGAGCGAACTGGCGTCGACCGCCGGGAGCCTGGAGCTGCTGGCCCAGGGCTTCGTGCAGCAGATCCGCCGCGTGGCGGGCGCGGATGCGGCCGCCGTGCGGTGGTCCAACGAGGCCAACGAGCGCTACGTGCTCCTCGCGGGCGACCGCCTGCCCCAGGCACTGTCCGACGGCGAGCACTGCCTGCACACCGGCAGCTGCCTGTGCGGCCAGCCACAGGCCTTGGCGCGCACGCGGGTCATCCCCATCACGCCGTCCACCCCCGTGGCCCTGCCGCACTGCCGCGACGCGGGCTTCGAGACCATGGTGACCATCCCCGTGCAGATGCAGCAGCGGGTACTGGGCGAGGTGGACCTGTTCTTTCGCTCGCCGATCGATCTGAGCGGCGAGGTGCGCGACCTGCTCGAGGCCATGACGCGCCACCTGGCCAGCGCCATGGAGGGACTGCGGGCCACCGCGCTTGAGCGCGAGGCCGCCGTGGCCGAAGAGCGCGGCCTGCTCGCGCGTGAGCTGCACGACTCCATCGCCCAGTCGCTGGCGTTCCTCAAGATCCAGACCCAGCTGCTGCGCGACGCCGTGGCGCGCGGCGACGAGGCCAAGCGCGACCGCAGCATCGGCGAGCTGGATGTGGGCGTGCGCGAGTGCTACTCCGATGTGCGCGAGCTGCTGGTGCACTTTCGCACCCGCACCAGCGAGGAGGACATCGAGTCCGCGCTGCGCGCCACGCTCTCCAAGTTCGAACACCAGACCGGCATGGCCACGGTGCTCAGCATGGAGGGCCACGGCCTGCCGCTCGCGCCCGATGTGCAGATCCAGGTGCTGCACATGGTGCAGGAGGCCCTGTCCAACGTGCGCAAGCACTCGGGCGCCACGCGCGTGGCGCTGCGGGTGCACCGCCATCCGCGCTGGCGCTTCGAGGTGCAGGACAACGGCAAAGGCTTCGATGTGGCCAGCGTCCCGCCTGACTCGCTGCACGTGGGCCTGGGCATCATGCGCGAGCGTGCCCACCGCGTGGGCGCCGTGCTGCAGGTCGAGTCCACCCCGGGCCAGGGCACACGCGTGTGCATCGAGCTGCCCACCGGCGCTGCCGCCCCTGCGGCCGAGCCGCCATCGGCACCACCCGCCGCCTGGATGCCACCGGCCCCGGCCCCGCAGGCCTCCCCGCCGCCGCTGGTGGCCTCCGAGGTGGCCAAGCCCGCCGCCTGAAACTTTCTCCCTTCCGCCCATGACCTTTTCCATCGCCCCCGCGCCCCTGGCCGCGCCCCCGCAGGCCACCGCGCCGCAGCCCCCGGTGACGCTGCTGGTGGTGGACGACCACACCCTGTTCCGCCGGGGCCTGATCGCCCTGCTGGGGCAGGACCCGGGCCTGCTGGTGGTGGGCGAGGCGGGCGATGCCGCCGAGGCCCTGCGCCTGGCGCCGCAGCTGCTGCCGCACGTGATCCTGCTCGACAACCACCTGCCCGGCGTGATGGGTGTGGACGCGATCCGGGGCCTGCGCGAGGTGGCGCCCGCCTCGCGTGTGCTCATGCTCACCGTGAGCGAAGACGGGCAGGACCTGGCCGCCGCGCTGCGCAACGGCGCGCAGGGCTACCTGCTCAAGACCATCGAAGGCGACCTGCTGGCCGAGGCCATCCGCCGCGCCGCTCGGGGCGAGCCCGTGGTCAGCCCCGAACTCATGGGCAAGCTGGTGGCCGCGTTCCAGTCGCAGGGGGCGCCGGAGCCCGCGCTGGCCCCAGTGGCGCAGACGCCGCTTTCGACCGACGCCTCGGCCGCCGTGGCGCAGCTGTCCCCGCGCGAGGAGGACGTGCTGCGCGAGATTGCGCGTGGCGCCAGCAACAAGGAAATCGCCCGCACGCTGGACATCGCCGAGACCACGGTGAAGATCCATGTGCAGCACATCCTGCGCAAGCTCGGCCTCAGCTCGCGCGTGCAGGCGGCGGTCTACGCCTTTGACCGCCAGCGCGCGGAGTAGGGCGGGCGGCGCTGCACGGCAGCGCTCGTCCTGTAATGCTCTTGTGCTATCAAATGCATAGCTATTGAGGCTTGTCCATAGCGCGGCAGGGCCGACTTTTCCATCCAATCCACGCCATCAGCCGGTGTGCAGGCCTGCGTCCGCACCTGCGCACCTGGCTGCGCGTTGCCTTGCTCCTTGTGCGGGCAGGGCGTCCCTAGTTCTTTCGAACGATGCCCCCGCCCCTTGCCGCGCCGGGGGACTACTCCTTCTGCCGTGGCCGGGCTGTGCTTGTGAAGGATGTTCAGCGCGGGGCTGAAAACCGACCATTGCGCCATACCCAAGAGAAGAAGAGGAACCGCGCAATGGCACACACCACATTGCCCCCGGGCGACAGCCCACAGCGCACCCGCCAGGCCTGGTCGGTGCTCATCGTCAGCACCTTTGCCTTCACCGTCTGCTTCATGGTCTGGATGATGTTCGGCGTCATCGGCATCCCCATCAAGAAGATGCTCAACCTGAACTCCACGCAGTTCGGGCTGCTCATGTCCATGCCCGTGCTCACCGGCTCGCTGGTGCGCGTGCCGCTCGGTATCTGGACCGACAGGTTCGGCGGGCGCATCGTGATGGCGGCCGTGATGGCCGCCACCGTGCCTGCCATCTGGATGATGGGCTACGCGACCGAGTACTGGCACTTTCTCACCATCGGCCTGTTCGTGGGGTTGGCGGGGGGCTCGTTCTCTGTCGGCACGCCCTATGTGGCGCGCTGGTTTCCCAAGCACCGCCAGGGCACGGCCATGGGGGTGTATGGCGCGGGCAATTCGGGCGCGGCCGTCAACAAGTTCGTGGCGCCCGTGATCCTGGTGGCCTTTGGCTGGACCATGGTGCCGCAGGTGTACGCCGCCATCATGCTGGGCTCGCTGGTGCTGTTCTGGCTGTTCAGCTACAGCGACCCGGCCCACCTGGTGGCCAGCAACGTCAAGTTCACCGACCAGCTCAAGGCACTGAAGGACCCCAAGGTCCTCAAGTACTGCCAGTACTACAGCATCGTATTCGGTGGCTACGTGGCGCTGTCGCTATGGATGGTGCAGTACTACGTGGGCGAATACGGCCTGGACATCCGTGTGGCCGCATTGTTGGCCGCCTGCTTCTCGCTGCCCGGTGGCGTGCTGCGTGCCATTGGCGGCATGCTCTCTGACAAGTACGGCGCCCACAGCGTGACGTGGTGGGTGATGTGGGTGAGCTGGATCTGCCTGTTCCTTCTGAGCTACCCGCAGACCGACTTCACCATCCTCACCGTCAACGGTGCGCAGACCTTTCACATCGGGCTGAACGTGTATGTGTTCACCGGCCTCATGTTCCTGCTGGGCATTTGCTGGGCCTTCGGCAAGGCCAGCGTCTTCAAGTACATCAGCGACGACTACCCCCAAAACATCGGCGCCATCAGCGGCATCGTGGGCTTGGCCGGCGGCATGGGCGGCTTCATCCTGCCCATCCTGTTCGGTGCGCTGATGGACCTCACCGGCATCCGCTCCAGCGCCTTCATGCTGATGTACGGCGTGGTCTGGGTCTCGCTCATCTGGATGTACTTCACCGAAGTGCGCAACACCCGTCTCATGGGCTCGCAGGACGCCGCCGCTGCGGCGGGCGCCCGCTGATTTTTCTCCAAGGACCTCACCATGTCTGCCACCACCACCAGCGGGCGCCAGGGGCGCCTGCTCACCCTCTGGACGCCAGAGGACAAGAACTTCTGGGAGCGCGAAGGCGAAGCCGTCGCCAAGCTCAACCTGTGGATCTCGGTGCCCGCGCTGTTCCTGGCCTTTGCCATCTGGCAGGTCTGGAGCGTGGTCGCCGTGAGCCTGCCGGGCCTCGGATTCAAGTATTCGACCAACCAGCTGTTCTGGCTGGCGGCGGCGCCCGCGCTCTCGGGTGCCACGCTGCGCATCTTCTATTCATTCATGGTGCCGCTCGTGGGCGGACGCCGCTGGACGGCGATCTCCACCGCCTCGTTGCTGATCCCCGCCATCGGCATCGGCTTTGCCGTGCAGGACAACACCACGACCTATCCCACCATGCTCATCCTGGCGCTGCTGTGCGGCCTGGGCGGCGGCAACTTCAGCTCCAGCATGGCCAACATCAGCTTCTTCTTTCCGAAGGAGCGCAAGGGATCGGCCCTGGGTGTGAACGCGGGTCTGGGCAACCTGGGGGTGTCGGTGGTGCAGTTTCTGAGCCCGCTGGTCGTCACGGCCGGCATCTTCGGCATCTTTGGTGGCGAAGGCCAGACCATCGTCAAAAACGGCCAGACCGTGCAGGTGTGGACGCAGAACGCCGCCTTCATCTGGGTGCCATGGATTGCGCTGACGGCGCTGGCCGCCTGGTTCGGCATGAACGACATTGCCGATGCCAAGGCCTCCTTTGCCGCGCAGGCCGCCATCTTCAAGCGCAAGCACAACTGGCTGATGTGCGTGTTGTACCTCGGCACCTTCGGCTCGTTCATCGGCTATGCAGCGGGCTTTCCTCTGCTCATCAAGAGCCAGTTCCCTGGCATCAACCCGCTGGCCTACGCCTGGCTGGGCCCGCTGGTGGGCGCCGTGATCCGCCCCTTTGGTGGCTGGCTGGCCGACAAGCTCGGTGGTGCGCGCGTCACGCTGTGGAATTTCATCGTCATGGCCGTGGCCGTGATGGGCGTGACGTTCTTCCTGCCCTCTGGTGGCCCTGGCGGCAACGAAGGCCAGTTTGCCGGTTTCTTTGTGTGTTTCCTGGTGCTGTTCCTCACCACCGGCATCGGCAACGGCTCGACCTTCCGCATGATTCCCGTGATCTTCCTGACCGAAGCCATGCGCGGCGTGGACAAGCACAACGCCGCCGCTGTGGCGAGCGCCAACAAGGAGGGCAACACCCTGGGCGCGGCCACACTGGGCTTCACCGCCGCCATGGCCGCCTACGGCGGGTTCTTTATCCCCAAGAGCTATGGCAGCTCCATCGCGCTGACTGGCAGCCCCCACGCTGCACTGTGGACGTTCTTCGCCTTCTATCTCGTTTGCATCGTGATCACCTGGTGGACCTACGCACGCAAGCACGCCGAGATGCCTTGCTAGTCAACCCCAGAAAAGAAATCAGAAAAGGAGCCCTTCGATGAGCCATTTCCTCGATCGCCTTTCGTACTTCTCGCAGCCCCGCGAGACCTTTGCCCAAGGCCATGGCGAAACCAACGGTGAAGACCGCACCTGGGAAGACGCCTACCGCGACCGCTGGGCGCACGACAAGATCGTGCGCAGCACCCACGGCGTGAACTGCACGGGCTCCTGTTCGTGGAAGATCTACGTCAAGGGCGGCATCGTGACCTGGGAAACCCAGCAAACCGACTACCCCCGCACCCGCCCTGATCTGCCCAACCATGAGCCCCGTGGCTGCGCACGCGGCGCCAGCTACAGCTGGTACCTGTACAGCGCCAACCGCGTGAAGTACCCCATGGTGCGTGGCCGCCTGCTCAAGCACTGGCGCGCCGCCATCGCCCTGGCCAAGAGCCCGGTGGACGCCTGGGCCAGCATCGTCGAGAACGATGCCTCCAAGCGCGAATGGCAAAAGCAGCGCGGCCTGGGCGGCTTCGTGCGCAGCACCTGGGAAGAAGTCAACCAGATGATCGCTGCGGCCAACGTGTACACCATCAAGAAGCACGGGCCCGACCGCATCATCGGCTTCTCGCCCATCCCGGCGATGTCGATGATTTCGTACGCTGCAGGCAGCCGCTACCTCAGCCTCATCGGCGGCGTGTGCATGAGTTTTTACGACTGGTACTGCGACCTGCCTCCCAGCAGCCCGCAGACCTGGGGCGAGCAGACCGACGTGCCCGAGTCGGCCGACTGGTACAACAGCTCGTACATCATTGCCTGGGGCTCCAATGTGCCCCAGACGCGCACGCCCGATGCGCACTTTTTGACCGAGGTGCGCTACAAGGGCACCAAGGTGGTGTCCATAACGCCCGACTACTCCGAAGTCGCCAAGCTGGGCGATCTGTGGATGCACCCCAAGCAGGGCACCGACGCCGCCGTAGCCATGGCCATGGGTCATGTGATCCTCAACGAGTTCTACTTCAAGGAAGGTGGCAAGGGCCGCAGTGCGTACTTTGACGACTACGCGCGCCGCTACACCGACCTGCCGCTGCTGGTGGTGCTCAAGGAAAAAACGCTGCCCGATGGCCGCACGGTGATGGTGCCCGACCGTTATGTGCGCGCCAGCGACTTCCCCGGCCAGCTCGACCAGTCCAACAACCCCGACTGGAAGACTGTGGGCTACGACGAGCTGGGCCAGGTCACGCTGCCCAATGGTTCCATCGGCTTTCGCTGGGGGGCGGACGGCCGCCCCGACCAGGGCCTGTGGAACCTGGAGAACAAGGAAGCACGCACCGGCAACACCGTCAAGCTCAAGCTCTCGGTGATCGAGGACGGCGCGCAGGCCCATGAAGTGGCTGATGTGGCCTTCCCGTACTTCGGTGGCGTGGCAACGCCCAACTTCACGGCCAACGAACAAGGCGGCGACGTGATGGTGCGCCGCGTGCCGGTGTCCCACCTGGAGCTGGCCGGGCACGAAGCCCAGGGCCGCGTGATGGTGGCCACCGTGTTCGACCTGCTGGCGGGCAACTACGGCATTGACCGAGGCCTACCGGGCGAAGAGCCCGGTGGCGGTTACGACGCCGACCGCCCCTACACCCCTGCCTGGCAAGAGGCCATCACCGGCGTGCCGCGCGAGCAGATCATCACCGTGGCGCGCCAGTTTGCCGACAACGCCGACAAGACGCATGGCAAGTCCATGGTGATCATCGGCGCGGCCATGAACCACTGGTACCACAGTGACATGAACTACCGGGGCATCATCAACATGCTGATGCTGTGCGGCTGTATTGGCCAAAGCGGTGGCGGCTGGGCGCACTATGTGGGCCAGGAAAAGCTGCGCCCACAGACGGGCTGGACGGCGCTGGCCTTTGCGCTGGACTGGATCCGCCCACCGCGCCAGATGAACAGCACGAGTTTCTTCTACGCCCACACCGACCAGTGGCGCTACGAGAAGCTGGGCATGGAGGAAATCCTCTCGCCCCTGGCTGACAAGAAGGCCTACCACGGCGCGCAGATCGACTACAACGTGCGCGCCGAGCGCATGGGCTGGCTGCCATCAGCGCCCCAGCTCAAGACCAACCCCATGCAGGTGGCCAAGGATGCCGCTGCAGCGGGTATGGATGCGAAGGATTACGTCGTCAAGTCTCTGAAGGACGGCACGCTCACGATGAGCTGCGAGGACCCGGACCATCCGTCCAACTGGCCGCGCAACATGTTCGTGTGGCGCTCCAACATCCTGGGCTCGTCGGGCAAGGGGCATGAATACTTCCTCAAGCACCTGCTGGGCACCACCCACGGCGTGCAGGGCAAGGATCTGGGCAAGGACGAAGCCAAGCCCGAGGAAGTGCAGTGGCACACCAATGCACCCGAAGGCAAGCTGGACCTGCTGGTCACGCTCGACTTCCGCATGAGCACGACCTGCCTGTATTCGGACATCGTGCTGCCCACGGCCACCTGGTATGAGAAGAACGACCTCAACACCAGCGACATGCACCCCTTCATCCACCCGCTGTCCACGGCGGTGGACCCTGCCTGGCAGGCCAAGAGCGACTGGGAGATCTACAAGGGTTTCGCCAAGGCTGTGAGCGAGGTCAGCGTGGGCCACCTGGGCGTGGAAAAGGACGTGGTGCTCACGCCCATCATGCACGACACGGCGGGTGAAATGGCCCAGCCCTACGGCGTGCGCGACTGGAAGCGGGGCGAGTGCGAACTCATCCCCGGCAAGACGGCGCCGCAGGTCACCGTGGTCGAGCGCGACTACCCCAACCTCTACAAGCGCTTCACCGCCCTGGGCCCCTTGATGGACAAGGCAGGCAACGGCGGCAAGGGCATCGGCTGGAACACGCAGACCGAAGTCGGCCAGTTGGGCGATTTGAACGGCCGCGTGAAGGAAGAGGGCGTGACGCAGGGCATGCCCCGCATCGTGAGCGACATCGACGCCACCGAAGTGGTGATGATGCTCGCGCCCGAGACCAACGGCCATGTGGCCTGCAAGGCCTGGGAAGCTCTGGGCAAGCAGACGGGCCGCGACCACGTGCACCTGGCGCTGCACCGCGAAGACGAGAAGATCCGCTTCCGCGACATCCAGGCGCAGCCGCGCAAGATCATCAGCTCGCCCACCTGGTCGGGCCTGGAGAGCGAGAAGGTCAGCTACAACGCGGGCTACACCAACGTGCACGAGCTGATCCCATGGCGCACCCTCACGGGCCGCCAGCAGTTCTACCAGGACCACCCCTGGATGCGTGACTTCGGCGAAGGCTTCGTGAGCTACCGTCCGCCGGTGCACCTGAAGACGCTGCATGAAGTCGAAGGCAAGAAGCCCAACGGCAACAAGGAAATCCAGCTGAACTTCATCACGCCGCACCAGAAGTGGGGCATCCACAGCACGTACAGCGACAACCTGATGATGCTCACGCTGAACCGGGGTGGCTCGGTGGTGTGGCTGAGCGAAGACGACGCGAAGGCCGCGGGCATCGTGGACAACGACTGGGTCGAACTCTTCAACGCCAACGGCGCCATCGCGGCCCGCGCGGTGGTGAGCCAGCGTGTGAACCCCGGCATGGTGATGATGTACCACTCGCAAGAGAAGATCATCAACACCCCCGGCTCCGAGATCACCGGCACGCGCGGTGGCATCCACAACTCGGTCACGCGCATCGTGCTCAAGCCCACCCACATGATCGGTGGCTACGCGCAGTACAGCTACGGCTTCAACTACTACGGAACCATCGGCACCAACCGCGACGAGTTCGTGCTGGTGCGCAAGATGAACCGCATCGACTGGATGGATGGCGAAGCCGCTGCATCCGACCACGCATGAAGCCGAAGACAAGGAGAAACACGATGAAAATTCGCGCACAAATCGGCATGGTGCTGAACCTGGACAAGTGCATCGGCTGCCACACCTGCTCGGTCACCTGCAAGAACGTCTGGACCAGCCGTCCCGGGGTGGAATACGCCTGGTTCAACAACGTCGAGACCAAGCCGGGCATCGGCTACCCCAAGGAATGGGAGAACCAGGACAGGTGGAACGGTGGCTGGGTGCGCAGCCCCGACGGCTCCATCGCGCCCCGCCAGGGCGGCAAGTGGAAGCTGCTCATGCGCATCTTCGCCAACCCCAACCTGCCGCAGATCGACGACTACTACGAGCCCTTCACGTTCGACTACGACCACCTGCAGTCGGCGCCTGAAAGCAAGGCCGCCCCCACGGCCCGGCCGCGCAGCCTGATCACCGGCAAGCGCATGGAGAAGATCGAGTGGGGCCCGAACTGGGAAGAAATCCTGGGCGGCGAGTTCAGCAAGCGCAGCAAGGACAAGAACTTCGACGATGTGCAAAAGGACATCTACGGCCAGTTCGAGAACACCTTCATGATGTACCTGCCCCGCCTGTGCGAGCACTGCCTGAATCCGGCGTGCGTGGCGTCATGCCCCAGCGGCTCGATCTACAAGCGCGAGGAAGATGGCATTGTGCTGATCGACCAGGACAAATGCCGTGGCTGGCGCATGTGCGTCAGCGGTTGCCCTTACAAGAAGATCTATTACAACTGGCAGTCGGGCAAGGCCGAGAAGTGCATCTTCTGCTACCCCCGCATCGAGGCGGGCCAGCCCACGGTGTGCTCGGAAACCTGCGTGGGCCGCATCCGGTATCTCGGCGTGCTGCTGTACGACGCGGACCGCATCCAGGAAGCCGCCAGCGTGGAGCGCGACCGCGACCTGTACCAGGCCCAGCTCGACATCTTCCTGAACCCGAACGACCCGGACGTGATCAGGCAGGCCCGCATCGACGGCATCCCCGACAGCTGGATGGAGGCCGCCCGCAACAGCCCCGTCTACAAGATGGCGGTGGACTGGAAGGTGGCCCTGCCGCTGCACCCCGAGTACCGCACGCTGCCCATGGTCTGGTATGTACCGCCCCTGTCGCCCATCACGGCCGCTGCCAATGCCGGCCATGTGGGCGTGAATGGCGAGATCCCCGACGTGTCGCAGCTGCGAATTCCTGTGCAGTACCTGGCCAACCTGCTCACCGCTGGTGACACCGGGCCCGTGGTGCGGGCGCTGGAGCGCATGCTGGCCATGCGCACCTACCAGCGCGACAAGCATGTGGAGCAGCGCCAGAACCTGTCGGTGCTCAAGCAGGCGGGCCTGTCGATGGCGGAGGTGGAGGAGATGTACCACGTGATGGCGATTGCCAACTACGAGGACCGCTTCGTGATCCCGTCGGCCCACCGCGAGTACGCCGAGAACGCGTTCGACATCCGAGGTGGCTGCGGCTTCTCGTTCGGCAATGGTTGCTCGGATGGCGCGACGGAAGTCAGCATGTTCGGGGGCAAGAAGCCCCGCACCATCCCGATCAAGGCCACGGTCTGATCGCACACAGGAAGGAATCACAATGTTCAAGAAGAACCCGACCTCCGTGCGCCTGACCCTGCGCGCCCTGGGCTACCTGCTGAGCTACCCCGATGCGCAACTGCGCAGCGTGATGCCGCAGCTCATCGACGCACTGCAGGCCGAGCAGGCCCTCACCGCCGAGCGCATGGACGAGCTGAAGGCCGTGTGCCAGCACCTCGCGGCACTCGACCCGCTCGAAGCCGAAGCCCGCTACGTGGACCACTTCGACCGGGGCCGCCAGACCTCGCTGCACCTGTTCGAGCATGTGCACGGCGATTCGCGTGACCGGGGCCCGGCGCTCATCGACCTGTTGCAGACCTACGAGAAGGCAGGCCTGCAGTTCCAGGCAGAGGAGCTGCCCGACCACCTGCCGGTGGTGCTGGAGTTCGCCTCTACCCAGCCGCCCGAAGTGGCCAGGGAGTTCCTGGGCGAAATGGCCCACATCCTCAACGCCTTGTTCAGCGCCTTGGTGGCAAGGAGCAGCCCCTACGCCAGCGTGGTCGCCGCCGTGCTCGAAGTCTCGGGCCGGCGCGTGCAGTCTGTGGCGCTCACGCCCGAGCCTGCCATGGACGATGTCTGGGCCGAGCCCGAAGCGTTTGGCGGCTGCAGCACCCAGGGCCAGGGCAAGCCTGACCAGCCGCAACCCCTGCATTTTGTTCGTACCCCCCGCGCCGAGCGGGCATCCGAAGGAGTCTCAGCATGACCGCCACCTGGCTCGATACCCTGCTGTTTGGCATCTATCCCTACATCTGCCTGGCCGTTTTCTTCATCGGCAGCTGGGCGCGTTTCGACCGCGACCAATACACCTGGAAGAGCGACTCGTCGCAGCTGCTGCGTACCGGCAGCCTGCGCTGGGGCAGCAACCTGTTCCACATCGGCGTGCTGTTCCTGTTCTTCGGCCACACCGTGGGCATGCTCACGCCGCACTTTGTGTATGAGCATTTCATGAGTGCGGGTGCCAAGCAGATCATGGCGATGGTGACGGGCGGTATCGCGGGCGTGCTGGGCTTCATTGGCCTGTCCATCCTGCTGCACCGGCGCCTGTCGGATGACCGCATCCGCGCCGCATCCAAGACCAGCGACATCCTGATCCTGGTGCTGCTGTGGCTGCAGCTGGCGCTGGGCCTGGCCACCATTCCGCTGTCTGCGCAGCACCTGGACGGCTCCATGATGATGAAGCTGGCCGAATGGGGCCAGCGCATCGTCACCTTCCGCAGCGGAGGGGTGGAACTGCTGGCCGAGGCCGGCTGGATTTTCAAGGCCCACATGTTCCTGGGCATGAGCATCTTCCTGGTCTTCCCGTTCACCCGCCTGGTGCATGTGTGGAGCGGCTTCGGCACGCTGGCCTATGTGCTGCGCCCCTACCAGGTGGTGCGCGCGCGCCGCTTGAACCTGCCGGCAGGCCATATGCAGTCGCAAGACCGCCGCGGCTGAGGCCCACTGTTTACTCTGGATACCAAGGAGCACACCATGAGCGGATGTGGAACCGGGGGCTGCGGCTGCAGCTCCACCGACAAGAGCACAGCGGCCACTGCCAGCACGCTGACCCCCTCGCAAAATGCGGCCTACGAGGCCCTGGCGGCAACGATGGAGGCGGCCCTCCCGCAGGCCGCCCAGGCACCTGTGGCATGCGCTCTGGTGCCCAAGGAGAGGGCCGAGGTGGCGCGCGTCAATGGCGTGGCCCTTCATGCGCCGCACGAGCTGCTGGACGAAGAGACCCTGCGCCAGCGCGCGTGTACCGAACTGCTGCGCCAGGCAGCTCAACAGGCCGGGCTGCTGCCTGCCAGCGATGTGCCAGGTGTTGAAGGCGCGATCAGCGTGGAGGCATCCAACGCCATCGAGCAGTTGCTGGAGCGTGAGCTGGACCTCCCTGACCCTTCCGAAGAAGCCTGCCGCCGCTACCACGAGGCCCACCCTGCGGCCCACGCCCAGGGCGAGCGCGCATTGTTGCGCCACGTGTTGTTCGCGGTCACGCCGGGTGTGGATGTGAAGCAGCTGCGTCTGCGTGCCGAGGCCCTGTTGATCGAGCTGCGCTGCGCCGACGATGGCGGCACCCAATTTGCCAAGGCGGCCGCTCAGTGGTCCAACTGTCCCAGCGGCCAGCGGGGCGGCGACCTGGGTTGGCTCACCCGCGCCGATTGCGCGCCCGAGTTCGCTCGCGAAGTGTTTGGTGGTGGCGCCGAGATCGGCGTGCTGGCGCGCCTGGTGCACAGCCGCTTCGGCCTGCATGTGGTGGAGGTCGTGGCCCGCGAGGCAGGGCAGCAGCCTTCGTTCGAAGAGGTGCGCCAGGCTGTGTCGCTCACCCTGCGCCAGCAGGCCTGGGTGAATGCCTTGCGCCAATACCTGCAACTGCTGGCGGGCGCGGCCCTGGTCGAAGGTGTCTCGCTGGACGCGGCGGATTCGCCGCTGGTGCAGTGACGGGGTGCTCAGGTAACTCCCGTCACAAATCGCAAGTGCCTGCCCATGCCCGACGAGCTACTTGACCGGCTGCGCCGTTTCCATGACGATGCCTTTCCGCAGTACCGGCAAACCTTCAAGGCGCTGGTGGACGAGGGGCAGCACCCGACCACGCTGTTCATCGGGTGCTCCGATTCACGCCTGGTGCCCTACCTGCTGACGGGGGCGGGGCCCGGGGAGCTGTTCCTGGTGCGCAACGTGGGTGCCTTCGTGCCGCCGTACGATGGATCGCACGGGCACCATGGCACCACGGCGGCGATCGAGTTCGCGGTGCTGAACCTGCAAGTGCGGCGCATCATCGTGTGCGGCCACAGTCACTGTGGGGCTATCAAGGCGATGTATGGTGAAGTGTCGCCCGAGGCCCCCAACCTCGACCGCTGGCTGGACCTGGGGCGCGAGGCTTTGCTGCCCGTGCAGCCGGGGCCCGAGGCCCTGCGCCGCACGGAGCAGCGCGCGGTGGTGCTGCAGCTCGAGCGCCTCATGGAGTACCCCATGGTGCGCAGCCGGGTGCAGTCGGGGCAGGTCAGCCTGCATGGCTGGCACTATGTGATCGAGGAGGGCGAAGTCCATGTCTTTGATGTCCAGAGTGGTGGCTTTGTGCCGGCGTCCCGCGCCGACAACAGCGGCACCGGCCCGTACCACCCCTATGTCGAGCACGACGGCCAGATATTGCTCGACGAACCCTGACGGCGGCGCACCGGGGCCTCGGCGCTTCTCCGTGCTTCTCTTGACCGAGCGCAAGACCCTACTGCCATGAACCCCTAACCATCAGTACCCATGAAGCGCGAACCACAGCACCCCCCGGCCACCACCTCACCCCTGCAGCCCATCAGCCTGGATGTGCTGCGCGAAAAGTACCTCAAGCCCGGCGAGACTTCCGTGGACGAGCTGTACGCGCGCGTGGCGCGCGCCCTGGCTTCGGTGGAAGCGCCGCAGCTGCGCCAAAAGTACGAAGCCCTGTTCCTGTCCAACCTCCAGGCCGGCGCCATCGGGGCGGGCCGCATCATGAGCGCGGCGGGCACCGACATCCAGGCCACGCTGATCAACTGCTTCGTGCAGCCCGTGGGCGATTGCATCCAGGGGGTGGACGACGAGGGCTTCCCGGGCATCTACGAAGCACTGCGCGAAGCGGCCGAGACCATGCGTCGCGGCGGCGGCGTGGGCTACGACTTCTCGCGCATCCGCCCCAAGGGCGCGCATGTGAAGGGCACGGCCTCCATGGCCTCGGGGCCCTGCAGCTACATGAACGTGTTCGACCAGTCCTGCTCCACGGTGGAGAGCGCGGGTTCGCGCCGGGGCGCGCAGATGGGCGTGCTGCGCATCGACCATCCCGACGTGCAGGAGTTCATCACCGCCAAGCGCACCCCGGGCCGCTGGAACAATTTCAACGTGTCCGTGGGCGTGTCGGACGCCTTCATCGAGGCCGTGCAGAACGGCGCGCCGTGGGAGCTGGTGCACAAGGCAGCCCCGGGCGCCGCGCTGCAGGCGCAGGGCGCGCACCAGCGCGCCGACGGACAGTGGGTCTATGCCACCGTCCCGGCCCGGCAGCTGTGGGACACGATCATGAAGTCGGCCTACGACTTCGCCGAGCCGGGCATCCTGTTCCTGGGGCGCATCAACGAAGACAACAACCTGCATTACTGCGAGGACATCGCGGCGACCAACCCCTGTGGCGAGCAGCCACTTCCCTCCTACGGTTGCTGCGACCTCGGCCCTGTCATCCTGACCCGGTTCGTGCGCCACCCCTTCGGCTTTGGCGGTGTGGCGGCGTTCGACTTCGATGCGTTCAGCCAGGCCGTGGCGCTGCAGGTGCGGGCGCTCGACAACGTGCTCGATGTGACCTTCTGGCCGCTGCCGCAGCAGCAGGACGAGGCCATGGCCAAGCGGCGCATCGGCGTGGGCTTCACCGGCATGGGCAACACGCTGGCCATGCTGAGCCTGCGCTACGACCAGCCGGAGGGCCGTGCCATGGCGGCGCGCATCGCCGAGCGCATGCGCGATGCGGCCTATGCCGCGTCGGTGGAACTGGCGCGCGAGAAAGGGGCTTTCCCGAAGTTCGATGCGCGGGGCTATCTGGCGGAAGGCACCTTTGCCAGCCGGCTGCCCGCATCCATCCAGGCAGCGATCCGCGAGCATGGCATCCGCAACAGCCATCTGCTGTCCATCGCGCCCACGGGCACGGTGAGCCTGGCCTTTGCCGACAATGCCTCCAACGGCATCGAGCCGCCTTTCTCGTGGATGTACAAGCGCAAGAAGCGCGAGTCGGACGGCAGCACCAGCGAGTACGCGGTGGAGGACCATGCCTGGCGGCTGTACCGCGACCTGGGCGGCGACGTGAACGCGCTGCCCGACTATTTCGTCTCGGCCCTGGCCATGTCCGCGCAGGACCACATCGCGATGATGGAGACCGTGCAGCCCTTCGTGGACACGGCCATCTCCAAGACCGTGAACATCCCGGCCGACTACCCCTACGAGGACTTCAAGGACCTGTACCTGCAGGCCTGGCGCGCGCGGCTCAAGGGGCTGGCCACCTACCGGCCCAACAGCATTCTGGGCTCGGTGCTCGAAACGCATGCGGAGCCTGCGCCCGATGCCGCTGCGGCCGCCCAGCCCGCGCCGGCCGTCCCCGCCGCTGCACCCGTGGACCCGATGCGCACAGTGATCGAGAGCCGGCCACAGGGCGGCCTCTCGGCGGTGGCCGAGAAGCTGGAGTACTGGACGCAGGAGGGCCACAAGACCCTGTACCTCATCGTGTCCTTCCTGCCCGTGCCCACGGGCGTCGGCGCAGGCACCGTGGACCGCGCCATCGAGTTCTTCATGCCCGTGGGGCAGAG
The DNA here is from genome assembly GCF_019219095.1 of Acidovorax sp. sic0104. GTDB lineage: Bacteria > Pseudomonadota > Gammaproteobacteria > Burkholderiales > Burkholderiaceae_C > Acidovorax. The sequence continues at coordinate 103,361 of NZ_JAHUWH010000008.1, read as the reverse complement.
CGGCGAATCGCAGCAGTGGATCACCTCCAGCATGCGCATGCTGTCGCTGGCGGCACGCGGCGGTTTCCTGGAGCGTGCGCTTTCCGATATGCGCAAGGTGGCCTGGGACCGAGGCCCCGTGCGGCTTGGGCAGCACCGCAAGGATGACGGCACGCTGGTGCCCATGTGGCACGACTCCGAAGTGGCGGCCATGGCCTATGCCATTCAGAACATCCTGTCGCGCCGCGTGGCCGACCCGGTGCAGCAGCAGCTGCCTCTGGACGAGCCCGCGCCGCCGCCCGTGGCCGTGCCGCAGGCCATGGCGGGCAAGAAGTGCAGCGAATGCGGCGCCCATGCAGTGATCCGCAAGGATGGCTGCGACTACTGTACGCAATGCGGCCATCTGGGGACCTGCGGATGATTGCGCACCGCGGGCGGCAATCTGCTGCAGGGTAGGCACATGCCATGAGCAAGGTCATTCCGGTCGCCGCAGGCAAGCCGTCGGCACAGGCCGTTGCGCAGCAGGACAAGCGCTGGCGCTGGCAGTACCTGGTGCTGGCCCCGCATCGCCTGGGGTTCTTCCTGGCGATGGTGGTGCTGGTGTCCTCGGGGGCCTGGTGGGCGCTGGTGCAGGTGGCGCGCTCCACAGGCTGGTGGGGCATGTACTACGCGATGTCACCCACCATCGTGCACGCGGCGGTGATGGCGTTCGGCTTCATTCCGTTGTTCTTCTCGGGCTTTCTGTTCACCGCGGGGCCCAAGTGGCTGGGCGTGGAGCCGCTGCCCGCGCAGGCGCTGCGCGCGCCGCTGCTGGCGCAGGCGGTGGGATGGCTGCTGTGGCTGGTGGGCGCGCACTGGCGCATTGGCGCGGCATTGGTGGGGCTGGCGCTGGCGAGCGCAGGGCTGGCATGGATGACGGCGCTGTTCTGGGGCCGCATGCGATTGAGCCGCGCCGAGGACCAGTTGCACGCCCGCGTCATCGGTGTCGCATCCGTGCTGGGGTGTGTGTGCATGGTGGCGTTGTGGCTCAGCCTCGCCATCGGCACGCATGCGCTGGCGCGGGCCTTTGTATACACGGGGCTGTGGGGCTTCGTGGTGGTGGTGTATGTCACGGTGGCGCACCGCATGATTCCGTTCTTCACCTCCAGCGCCATGCCCATGGTGCAGGCGTGGCGCCCGTTCTGGGTGCTGTGGCTCATGCTCGCTGCGGCGGGGCTGCAGGTGCTGGCGACCTGGCTGGAATGGGCGGGTGTGCCGGCGAGTGCCGCAGGCCCTGCCTGGATGCTGTTGCACGGCGGCCTGCAATTGGCGGTGGGGGGCGTGCTGGTGTGGCTGGCCTGTGTGTGGGGGCTGGTGCAAAGCCTCAAGAACCGGCTTCTGGCCATGCTGCACATCGGTTTCGTGTGGCTGGGGCTGGCCTTTCTGCTTGGCGGACTGTCGCAGTGGCTGGCCTGGGCGTTTGGCATCGGCACGCTGGGGCTGGGCGCGCTGCATGCGCTCACCATGGGGTGCCTCGCATCGCTGATGCTGGCCATGGTCACGCGTGTCTCGTGCGGCCACAGCGGGCGTGCGCTGGTGGCCGACCGCACTGCCTGGACGCTGTTCTGGCTGCTGCAGGCCGCGACGCTGCTGCGCATCGCGGCCGCGATGCCGGGCGTGTTCGGCGTGGCCTGGGCCTGGCTGTTGCCTGTAGCGGCTGCGCTGTGGGCCGTCACCATGGGTGTCTGGGGCGTGCGGCTCGGCGGCTGGTACGGCCGCTTGCGGGCCGATGGCCGTCCGGGCTGAAGCCTTCTGTCTACCTGTCGAGGATCTGCCATGTCTGTCATTCCCTGGCCCCTGAATCCGCGAGGCGTGGCCAAGCCGACCACGGTGGCGCCTGCCGCACGCGCCAGCGGCATCGATGACGTGGCGGCCATCGCGGCCACGCTCATCCAGTCGCGCCAGACCATCTTGCCCAAGCGCCTGGGAGACCCCGGGCCTGGGGCCGATGAACTGGCGCAGATCCTCCACGCGGCGGCCCATGCGCCGGACCATGGGCAACTGGTGCCCTGGCGTTTCGTGCTGGTCCCGCAGGCGGCCCGGTCGGCCCTGGCCGATGTGTTCGCGGCTGCGCTGCTGGAGCGCGACCCCGCTGCCACGCCCGAGCAGGCTGCGCAGGCGCGTGAGAAGGCGCACCGCGCCCCGGTGCTCATGCTGGCGGTGGTGGACGCGCAGCGCGGCGACCCTGGCATCGACCTGGCCGAGCGTCTGGTGTCGGCCGGCTGCGCAGTTCAGAACATGCTGCTCATGGCCACGGCGCAAGGCTACGGCTCGGCGCTCACCAGTGGCAAGGCGCTCAAGGCGCCGGGCTTGCGGGCTCTGTTCAGGCTGGCGGACTCCGAGCAGGCACTGTGCTTCATCAGCATCGGCACCGTGCAGTCGCGCAAGTCGGTGCGGTCTCGGCCTGCGGCGCGCAGCTATGTGAGCACGCTGGATGCGCAGCAGGGCGTGGTGCCGGGTTTTTGATCCAGGGCATTGCGCACCCTCTTCGCTTTCTTCCTTTCCTTTCTTTTCAACTGCTTTTCTCGTCCATGGACATTTCAAGTTTCGATGACCTGCTGCAGGCCGCGCGCCAGCAGCCCGAGCCGCAGCGCCTGCTGTTCGTGTTTGCGGCGGTGGAATTGCCGGACGACGCCAGCCCGGCCCAGCGGGCACGCTTCGACGCAGGGCAGGGCGGCGCGCTGGTGCCGCTGATGTGCGTGGACAAGACGCCGCAGGAGCTGCCATCGTTCGCCGCGCTGGTGGACGAAGCCCGCCAGTTCACGGCCCCGGGCCGCGACTGGGCCATGGTCTTTGCCGCCGCGATGTCGGGCACCTTGAACAAGGCGCCCACCACCGAGGACGCCGAGGCGCCGCTGCAGCGCATGGTGGATGCCATCAAGCAAGGCGCGCTGGGCGCGTACATCCCCTTTGACCGCCAGGGCCGGCCCGTGCGGTTTGGTTGAGTTGGCGGCCCGCATGACGACCCCACCCGCCCTTGCACGCCAGATCCCGGGTTTCAATGCGCCGGGCGTGGGGTTCGAGCAGCCCTTTGCCATGCTCGAGGCCTGCCACGAGCGCGTTCAGCGCACGCTCGCGTTGCTGGGGCGGTTGCGCGATCATGTGCGGGACCATGGCGCCGACGAGCCCGCCCGCCAGGCCGCCCGCGACGTGCTGCGCTACTTCGACATCGCGGCGCCGCTGCACCACGAGGACGAAGAGCGGCATGTGTTTCCCCCGCTTCTGGCACGGGGGGCGGCCGACGTGGTGGCGCTGGTGCAGCGGCTGCTGCAGGACCACCACCACATGGTGGCCGACTGGGCCGCCGCGCGGCAGCCCCTGCAGGCGCTGGCGGACGGGCGGTGCGATGCCTTGAGTGCCGCCGATGCGGCGGTGCTGGACCGCTTTGCCGAGCGCTATGCCCGCCACATCAAGGACGAGGAGCACGTCGCCTATCCGGCCGCCAGCCACCTCCTGCCCGACGCCACGCTGCAGGCCATGGGGCAGGAGATGGCAGGCCGGCGCCAATCCCCGGTGGCCGGGCGCTCTGGGCCCGTCAGTCCGCGGTAGCTTGCGCCGCGCCTTCGCGCAGCGCTGCCAGGGATAAGCGCTGGCTGCCGTCTCCGGTGAAGTTGCCGGGGGCGAGCCAGCGCTCGAACCCTGCCTTGAGCGCGGGCCATTCGCTGTCCAGGACCGAGAACCAGGCCGTGTCGCGGTTGCGGCCCTTGTAGACGATGGCCTGGCGAAAGACGCCTTCGAACTGGAACCCCAGGCGCGCCGCCGCCTCGCGCGAAGGCGCGTTCAGGCTGTCGCACTTCCACTCGTAGCGCCGGTAGCCCAGGTCGGCGAACACGTAGCGCATCAACAGGTACTGCGCCTCGGTCGAGATCGGGGTGCGCTTGAGCAGCGGCGAAAACATCACATGCCCCACCTCGACCACACCATGGGCCGGGTCGATGCGCATCAGCGACAGCGTGCCCACGGCGCGGCCCGTGCGCAGGTCCATGACGGCGTAGTGCAACGGGTCGTTGCTGGCGGCGGCCTGCTCGCAATGGGCGCGGTAGCTGGCCTCGTCCGCGAACGGACCCACGCCCATGTAGGTCCAGTCGCGGCCATCTGGTGCCTGCGTGTAGGCCGCGTGCAGGTCGGCGGCATGGTGTTCGGCGTTGAGCGGCTCCAGCCTGCAGTAGTGCCCATCCAGGGTATCTCTGGCCGGGCGCGGCCGGGGGCTCCAGCCGGGCTGTGGCGCGCCCACAGGTTGCTGGAAGTCGTTCAGAACAAAAGACGGCATGTGCGAATTCCTTGAAATGCAAATGAATGAAAAGCCGAAGGGGGAAATAGAAGAGCGACAGGAACAGCCGAACCTTAGCTGTGCCGTGGTGTTGTGAAAAGTGCCAGAATTGGTGTTTTTGAAGGTGCCACGCATGCCCGACGCCGGAATCGGCCGCCCCTTTCCTGCTGTCGCGCACAAGCCGGCCGCCGGCGCGCGCGAAGACATGCCAGTCGCGCAGACGCTGCTCGAGCGCGCCCTGAACCGGGGGCCCGGCGCCGAGCCTTTGCGGCGGCAGCTGTTCCAGCGGTTGCGCCAGGCGATCTTCGACGGCCGGCTGGCAGCGGGCAGCGCACTGCCGGGGTCGCGGGCGCTGGCCGAGGGGCTGTCCATATCCCGCAACACCGTGACTGCAGCTTATGAGCACCTGGCAGCCGAGGGCTATGTGGTGTCGGACCGGCAGGGCACGCGGGTCGCTGCGCTCGCGCAAGGGGCGCCGGGGTCATCGGGTGCGCAATGCGCGGCTGTGGCCGTGTTTCCAGCTGCGTGCGCAACGGCTACGGCGGACCGCCTGGCTCTCATCCAGCCGCGTGCCCCCCGTCCCGGCGCTGCCATGGCGCTGAGCCCCGGCATGCCGGCGCTTTCACAGTTCCCTTTGGCCGCCTGGCGCCGTGCGCTCGATCGTGCGGTGCGCGGCGGCGGCCCGGCGGCGCTGGGCTATGGCGATCCGCTGGGCGAGATGGCCCTGCGAACGGCCATCGCGCGTCACCTGGCCGTGGCGCGCGGCGTGCGCTGCACGCCCGCGCAGGTGGTGATCACCGAAGGCGCGCAGGAGGCGCTGGCGCTGTGCGTGCGCCTGCTGTCGAACCCTGGCGACCTGGCCTGGGTGGAAGACCCTGGCTACCGGGGCGCGCGCTCGGCCCTGCAGGGGGGCGACCTGCGCGCCGTGCCGATGCGGGTGGACGCGCAGGGGCTGGTGGCGCATGAGTCCGACTGGGCAGGGCGCACGCCCCGCCTTGTCTACACCTCGCCGTCGCACCAGTACCCGGGTGGCGCGGTGATGTCCGTCGCGCGCCGGCTGGCGCTCATCGACCAGGCTCGGCGGCATGGCGCGTGGATCATCGAGGACGATTACGACAGCGAATTCCGCCATTCGGGCGAGCCGATCGGCGCCATGCAGGGGCTGGTGGACGGCGCGCCGGTGCTCTACGTAGGCACGTTCAGCAAGACGATGTTCCCCTCGCTTCGCCTGGGCTTCCTGGTGCTGCCTGCGGCCGTGCTCGAGGCGGTGCGCCTGCCGCTCGGGGAGATGCTGCGCGGCGGCCAGCGGCACGCGCAGCTGGCGCTGGCGCATTTCATGGACAGCGGCCAGTTCAGCCGCCACCTGGGCCGCATGCGCCGCCTGTACCGCGAGCGCCAGCAGGCGCTGCGGGCCGCGCTGGATCGGCACTTTGCCATGCCCCACCGCATCGAGGGCGGCCACTGCGGCATGCACCTGCTGGTGCGCCTGCCGGAGGATTGCCCGGACCACGCGATCGCGAATGCGGCGCGCGACCACGGCATGGCCCCCTCGCCGCTGTCGGCGTTTGCCCTGCATCCGCTGCCGCAAGACAACGGACTGGTGCTGGGTTACGGCAATACGCCGGTGGAACTCTTCGACCCGCTGGTGCAGAGGCTGTCGCTGCTGGCCGGGGCGTGCAGGCTTTGACGACTGCGGCACCAGACCACCGTCCCGTGCCCTGTCTTTGGCGATGCCTGCCATGCCGGGTGGGCAAGGCCCGGCGGGCAGGCATGCGCAGGGGCGGCGCGATACTTGGCGTTTAGCCTTTGCAAGTGCCTGCTGTCCCTGTGTTTCCGCCGCCGATGTCTCCCCGCTGGAAATTCGCCGTCCGCGTGCTGGCCACGCTGCTGCTGGCATGGGCCGCAGCTGCTGCCTGCGTGGCGATGCGCACACCGCTGCCGTGGATGATCGGCCCGCTGCTGGCCACATCGGTGGTGTCCATCCTGGGCGGCCCTACAGAGAGCTGGGGGCCGCTGCGCAATGCCGGGCAGTGGACCATTGGCGCGGCACTGGGCCTGTACTTCACGCCGCAGGTGGTGGCGCTGATCGGCGGCCTGTGGTGGGCGATTGCGCTGGGCATCGTCTGGGCGCTGTTTCTGGGGTGGCTGTTCGGCGCCTGGCTGTACCGGGTGCATGCCCCGCGCATGCACGGTGTTCCTGCCCCCATGATGCGGGCCACAAGCTACTTTGCGGGCGCCATCGGTGCCGCGTCGGAGATGACGCTGCTGGCCGAACGCGAGAACGCCCGCACCGATCTGGTGGCCGCCAGCCACAGCCTGCGGCTGCTCATCGTCACCGTCACGATTCCGTTCGCGCTCCAATGGAGCGGACTGCACGGACTGGACGTAATGCCGCCCACGGCGGCACGCGTGGTCGACTGGCCTGGCCTGGCGCTGTTGGCGGTACTCACGGGCGCAGGTGCCCTGCTGATGGACAAGCTCGGTCGGGCGAACCCCTGGTTCATGGGGGCGATGCTGGTGTCGATGGGCGTCACGATGGCTGGCATCAGCCTCTCGGCGGTGCCGCAGGCGCTGGTGAATGCGGCGCAACTGGTGATCGGGGTCAGCCTGGGGGTGCGCTTTCGCGCGCAGTTCCTGCACACCGCACCGCGCTGGATGGTGTCGGTGGCGCTGGGCACGCTGGTGTTGATGGGTGTGTGCGCCCTGTTTGCAGGCGCGCTGGCCTGGGCGACCGGGCTGCCATGGGTCACGCTGCTGCTGGGCTCGTCGCCCGGGGGAATCACCGAGATGGCCATCACGGCCAAGGTGCTGCAGCTGGGGGTGCCGGTGGTCACCGCATTCCAGGTGTGCCGGCTGATCGCGGTGCTGATGCTGGTGGACCCGCTGTACCGGAGGATCTATCCGCCCGGTGAGGCCCCGGCCAACGCTTGAGCCCCTGCGGCGCCAGCGCCGCAGGTGACGTCAATGCACAACGACGGGGTTCTGCGCCAGGCCCGCGTAGCGGTCGAGCGCATCTTCCACTTCTTCCTGCGTGGGCGTGTCACGCTGCCAGGCCAGGATCTGTTCCTGGAACATCTCGGCCCAGGAGCCGTCCAGGTACACCTCCTTGCCGGAGCGCTTGTCCACGATCTCAAAACCGTGGCGGGCAAGCTGGGGGGCGGCGGGAGCGGTGTCGTTGAGCACCGGGCCTGTGCTTTTCTCCACGGCGTCGGGCAGCATGTGGACCACCACGAAGGATTCTGAGTCGTAGAGCATGTGCATCGTGTTCCCCTTGTCGATATAAATGTCAGATGACAGCGGGTTGGCAGAGTTCAAGGCCCGAGACGGCTTCCTAGGAGCGCTGGCAAGCTCGTAACGCCTTGTCCAGCACACCGGTTATCAGGGGAAGCCCGCCCCGGGGTGCGGCCCCGGAGCTGCAGTCCAGTATTTCATGAAAAAGTGACGCTGCCGGGCTCGTTCGGCTTTTTTACCCTTGCGGGATGCCGGTGGCGCGAGGACGCAACACCTTTGCTGCGTAGGCCTGGGCGCACGGCGCGCGGCGCCGCTGCGTCCCGCGCTGTTGGGTCCGTCAGGGCGCGCTGCTGCTGCGCAGCAGCAGGTCGGCGAAGTCGCCGTTGGCCTGGGTGAGCTTGATGCGCACTGGCAGGTAGTTGAGGGACGGGGCCACCCACAGCTCGGCCTTCTGGTCGTAGTCCTTGCGGGGCAGGCGCAGCAGCTTCAGGGCGGGGGTGGGGCCTGCGGGCAGGTCCAGCGTTTCCTGCCCTTCCACGGTAAAGGTCCAGCGGTCGGCGTTGCGGGCGCTCACGGTGGTGAGCGTGATCTGCGTGCCGGGCACGAAGCGCGCGGGGTCTGCGGCCAGCATGGCGCCCAGCTGGACGAACAGGCTCAGCCGGTCCTGCGCACCGGGGCCTACGGCGGCCTCTGGCGTGTTGGCGCTGAAGGTCACGCGGCCCTTGGCGTGGTCGAAGTGCGCGGCCTGCTCGCTGCGGGATTTGTCGGAGAACTTCTCGGGCAGCAGCCCCTGGGCCGTGATGGCGCCCACGCTGCGCTGGGTGCGTGTGCCCACCAGGAAGGCGCTGACTTCCTGCCGTGCCTCGTAGCGGCTGCCGTCGTGCTGCCAGAGCAGCTCGGCGCGGGCGTTGTACGCGAATTTCTTGGCCTGGCCGCTCACGTCGAAGGCCAGCCGGGTGGGCGCGGGAATGCGCACGGGTGGCGGAGGAGCGCCCGCGTTGCGGCCGGTGCCGGAGCCGGGGGGCGCGATGTCGATCCCGGCAGCGGTGGTGGTGGGTTCTTCGGCCGGCGGCGCGGAGGCCACGGGCGCTGGCGGTTCGGCCTGGGGGGCCGAGGCAGGGGCTGCCGGGACGGGCGGGGTGGTGTCAGGGACGGGCGCTGCGATGGCGGCGGCCGCGTTTTCGTCGGCACCTGCCACCTGCACGGGGGGCTCGGGCGCGGCCAGTGGCGGATCCACTGCCGGAGCGGTTTCGGCCGTGGCGGGCTTCTTCTTGCGCACCGGCGGCTTGGGCCTGGCGGCCGCAGGCGCAGGGGCGGCGGCCGCTGCGGTGGGCTCCGGGGCCGGTGCGGGCGGAGGCCCGGGTGGGGTGAGCACGCTGCGCGTGCTGAAGATGCGGCCGGCAGCTGGCTGCTGGGGGCTGTCCCAGGCCAGGGGCACGCCGTGCAGCACCAGCCAGTGCAGGGCCAGTACCAGGGCGGTGATGAGGACCAGGGCGCGCCGTGGCATGCAGTGCGTTGTTGCCGGACCGGGGTGAGGCGTCAGGCGCTGCCCGCGCCCAGGTCGCTCGACAGCTGGGCGGCGGCCGCGCGCAGGGGCGCGTCGATGGCGCCGCCCCAGTCCGGGTCGAACGTGGCGATGGAGCCCAGCGTGGTGATGCCCAGCTCCAGGTGGCCATCGGCATCGAACACGGGGGCGCAGAAAGCCACGATGCCGGGCAGCAGCGTATCCACCACGCGGGCGGCGCCGCGTTCGCGCACCTCAACCAGCAGGGCGTTCACCTCGGCCATGGTGGCGGGCAGGTCGGCGCGGCGCATCTTGACGGCCCGTGCCAGCTCGTCTTTCAGCAGCGGGGCCACCACCTCGGGCGCCATGTGTGCTGCAAAGCAGCGGCCCGTGGCGGACGAGAGCAGCGGCATCACGTCGCCCAGGCGCAGGTTGGCGGTCACGGCCTGGGGCGACTCTTCCCAGTGCACGATGGTCGGCCCGTGGTTGCCCCACACGGCCAGCGCCAGCGTGTGGCCGATGCCTTCCATCAGCGCGGGCATGCGCTCGCGCGCCAGGCGCACGGCGTCGAGCCGCGCGAGGGACGCCAGCCCCAGCTTGAGTGCGGCCGGGCCCAGGTCGTAGCGGGCGGTGCGGCTGTCCTGCGTGACCAGCCCCAGGCGCTGGAAGCTCACCAGATACCGGTGCGCCTTGGCCGCGCTCATGCCGGCCGAGGCCGCCACATCCTTGAGCATCAGCGGCCCGCGCGAGCGGGTCAGCCCCTCCAGCAAGGCAAAACCGACCTCCACGGACTGAATACCTGCACGTTCTTTGTCCATGTGCACTAAAATTCGCTAGTTTTGTTTAGTTAAATCAATTTACCCCAGCGTAATTTTCGCTAGGGACCCCTCCACCACCCTGAGACAAAGGTCCTGCCACCATGAAACTTGCTACCTACAAAGATGGTTCGCGCGACGGCCAGCTGGTTGTCGTCTCCCGCGATCTGGGCACGGCCCATTATGCGACCGGCATTGCCAGCAAGCTCCAGCAGGCGCTGGACGACTGGGGCTTCATTTCGCCCCAGCTGCAGGACCTGTACGACCAGCTCAACAGCGGCCGCGCGCGCCACGCCTTCCCCTTCGACCCCGCCCAGTGCATGGCCCCGCTGCCCCGCGCCTACCAGTGGGCTGACGGCTCGGCCTACATCAACCACGTCGAACTGGTGCGAAAGGCGCGCAACTCCGAAGTTCCGGAGAGCTTCTACACCGACCCGCTGATGTACCAGGGCGGCAGCGACGACTTCATCGGCCCCCGCGACGACGTGGTGGTGCCCAGCGAAGCCATGGGCATCGACTTCGAGGCCGAGATCGCCGTCATCACCGGCGACGTAAAGATGGGCACCAGCGCCGACCAGGCGCTGGACGGCATCCGCCTGGTGATGATCGCCAACGACGTGTCCCTGCGCAACCTGATCCCGGCCGAGCTGGCCAAGGGCTTCGGCTTCTTCCAGTCCAAGCCCGCCACCGCCTTCGGCCCCGTGGCCGTGACGCTGGACGAGTTGGGTGACGCCTGGGACCATGGCCGCGTGAACCTCACGGTGCAGTCCACCTGGAACGGCCGCAAGGTCGGCATGTGCGACGCGGGCCCCGAGATGACGTTTCATTTCGGCCAGCTCATCGCCCACGTGGCCAAGACGCGCAACCTGCGCGCCGGCTCCATCATCGGCAGCGGCACCGTGAGCAACAAGGGCATCACCGACGCGAACGGCCGCACCGAGTGGCCCAAGGGCTATAGCTGCATCGCCGAAAAGCGCTGTATCGAGACCATCCAGGACGGCAAGCCCAGCACGGACTTCATGAAGTTCGGCGACACCATCCGCATCGAGGTCAAGGGCAAGGACGGCGCGAGCATCTTCGGCGCCATCGACCAGACGATTGCAGCGCCTGAAGCCTCAGCCTGAGCCGCGACGGCCATTGCCACTGCAACCTTCGCCACGGCCAGCGGCTGTTGGTAGCGGTGGTGGTAGCGGGCGCATGTGCAGCGGCCTTGCTCAGCAGGGCGCACCGCGCGTCCTTCGCGTCGCGCCTGATGGCCCACCCTTCACCCGTTCGGGCTGAGCCTGTCGAAGCCGGGGCCGAGCGATCGAGCCCCGTGTGCAGCCCCCCGGCGGCCGCAGCAGGTGCAGAATATCAATAAAAACAGCCTCTCATGCTTGATAGTCAAGCGTTGATAGCTATCAAATCAATAGTCACCACAAGGAGACAACCCCATGCAACGCAGAACCCTCTTGTCCGCCCTGGCCGCCGCAGGCGCCTCCACGGCCGCCCCCTGGGCCGCCGCACAGCAGGCCGCCTGGCCCGACCAGCCCCTGCGCTGGGTCGTGCCCTACCCGGCCGGCGGCGGCACCGACGTGCTGGCCCGCACCGTGGCCGAAGCCATGCGCCAGACGCTGGGCCAGCAGATCATCGTGGACAACCGCCCCGGCGCGTCCACCAACATCGGCGCGCAGATGGTGGCCACGGCCAAGCCCGATGGCAACACCTTCATGTCGGCCGACAACGCCGTGCTGGCCTACAACGAGCACCTGTTCACCAAGCTGCCGTTCAACCCTGAAAAGGACTTCACCTACGTGGGCGGCATCAGCCGCTTCCCGCTGGCGCTGGTGGTGAATCCGGCGTTCGAAGCCAAGACGGTGAAGGAATTCCTCGCGTATGCGCGCGCCAACCCCGGCAAGCTCAACTACGCATCGCCCGGCAATGGCTCGCCGCACCATCTGGCGATGGAGATGTTCAAGAACCGCACCAAGACCTTCCTCACCCACATCCCTTACCGGGGCGCTGCGCCTGCGCTGCAGGACGTGATGGGCGGGCAGGTGCCCTGCATGTTCCTGGACCTGGCCGCCGGCCTGCCGGTGATCACCTCGGGCAAGGTGCGGGCGCTGGCCATCGGCTCGGCCAAGCGCGTCGCCGCGCTGCCCGACGTGCCCACGCTGGCCGAGGCCGGCGTGCCCAACACCGAGGTGTTCGCGTTCCAGGGCATTCTTGCGCCCTCCGGTTTGCCTGCGGCCATCACGGCCCGCCTGAACGGCGACCTGAACAAGGCCCTGATCAATCCCGCCGTGGTCAAGCGCATGGCCGACTTCGGCATGGAAGCCCTGCCGGGCACGCCCGAGCAGTTCCGCGCGATGGCGCGGGCGGAGTCCAAACGCTGGGGCGAGATCATCAAGGCAGCCGGGGTGAAGCTGGACTGACGGCCTGACCGGCCTTTCTGCGCTGACCGGATCCCGTCTTCCGGTCCGCAGGCAAAAGCACCGTGCCAATCAGGGGGGAGGGCCAGGTGGCGCGGCAGCCTCGCCCTCAGTCTTTCAGGTTGTCGTCTGCGTCCGGGTCCAGTGGTGCATAGAAACCCGCGAACGGCCGGGTGAAGGGGGTGCCATTGAAGGTGTGCGTGCAGCACTTGCACCGGGGCACCAGACTGGACGGGCCGACCACCGGGTCCACCAGTTGCAAGGTGCCGGTATCGTCCACGTACAGGCCGCTGAAATAGCTCGACTCCCCGATCAACACGTAACGCCGCCGCTCATCGCTGCGCAGCGCCACCAGCCAGAAGATGGGGTCGGCGCGATCCAGCCGGGCCACGGCCTCGCTGTACACGCTGGCCCACTCTGCGCCGACTTTCGAGATCAGAAACCTGAAAAGCGGGGTGTAGTCCAACCCCAGCTGGCGCCGCCCGTGCATGGGGCTGCGCACCGCTTCATCCGACCGGGTGGCCCGCGCATTGCGGTCGTCGCTGTAGTCGCCACCTCGCCCGTGGTGCACACGGTGCGCGGTGGTGTTCACCTTGCGGTAGAGCGGCTCCTTCCTGAGTGGACGCCTGTTGGTTCGCTCGTCGGGGTTCATCGGGTGGCGGTTTCCTGTTCGGACTGGGCTGTGGACAACGCTCATTGTCACCGCGTTGCGGTGCGGCGCTCAATGGGATGCCTGGGTGCGACACATTAGCGCAATGCCGGTACTCACTTCAGCGGAAGGTGGCACACCGCTTCCACATTGTTGCCTTCAGGGTCGATGACGAAAGCGCCGTAGTAATGCGCATGGTAGTCGGGCCTGAGGCCCGGGGCGCCGTTGCCCTTGCCGCCCGCAGCGATGGCCGCTGCGTAGAAGGCGTCCACCTGGGCGCGGTTTTGAGCCCGCCATGCCAGGTGGCAACCCGAGGTGGTGGGCGGGCCGCCGTAGGGCGAGGGGCCGTCGATGAACCACACATCGGCCTTCTTGCCATCCGGCTCGGACGCATCCGGGTAGGCAAAGCCCAGCATGTTCGAGCCGTAGTTGCCTTCAAAGCACAGGCTGTAGCCCAAAGGTGCAAGGGCGGCGGTGTAGAAGGCCTTGGCGCGGCCAATGTCGGCAACGCGGAAAGTCATGTGGTCCAGCATGGGGGGCTCCTGAAGTGGTGGGGGTGGGCGTGCGGCTTGCACGCGTCAAATACTGTATTTAAATACAGTATCGATGGCAAGGTTTTATTGCGTCCCCGCGAACCCGATGTCGGGGACCGCCTGGGGGCCCGTTGCCTTCAGTCCCACCCCTGCAGCACCAGCTTGCCGCGCGCCTTGCCGCTCTCGATCAGCGCGTGCGCGCGCTTGAGGTTCTCGGCATTGATGGCGCCGAACCGCTGATCCAGCGTCGTGCGAATCAGCCCGGCGTCCACCAGCTGCGCCACCTCGGTCAGCAGCCGATGCTGGCCGACCATGTCCTCGGTGCCGAACAGCGCGCGGGTGAACATCAGCTCCCAGTGCACCGACACCGACTTGCGTTTGAACTTCGTCACGTCAAGCGAGACGGGGTCGTCGATCAGCGCGAACTGGCCCTGCGGCGCGATGGCCTCGACGATCTGGTCGAAGTGCGCATCGGTCTGGGTGAGGCTCACGATGATGTCCACCGTGGGGTGGCCGATGCGCGCCAGCTCCTGCGCCAGGGGCTTGCTGTGGTCGATGACGTGGTGGGCGCCCAGTTCGCGCACCCAGGCCTGCGTCTCGGGGCGCGATGCGGTGCCGATGACCGTCAGGCTCGTCAGCCGCGCCGCCAGTTGGGTGAGGATGGAGCCCACGCCGCCGCTGGCGCCGATGATGAGCAGGGTCTTGTTCGTCGGCTGCTTGCCGGGTGCCACGCGCAGACGGTCGAACAGCAGCTCCCAGGCGGTGATGGTGGTCAGCGGCAGCGCGGCGGCTTCGGCGAAGTCCAGCGATTTCGGGGCGTGGCCCACGATGCGCTCGTCCACCAGGTGCAGTTCGCTGTTGGTGCCGGGACGGGCGATGGAGCCCGCGTACCAGACGCGGTCGCCGGGCGCAAAGAGCGTCACGTCCGGGCCCACGGCGCGCACGATGCCGCTGGCGTCCCAGCCCAGCACCTTGTACGCCTGGCCTTCGGCGGGTCCGCTGCCCTTGCGCACCTTGGTGTCCACGGGGTTCACAGAGACGGCATGCACCTCCACCAGCAGGTCGCGGCCGGTGGCCACGGGGTCGGGCTGGGTGATGTCGGAGAGGGCGTCCGGGCGGTCGAGGGCGCCGGGGTGGGTGTAGCCGATGGCTTTCATGGCAAAGATCCTGAGTGGTGGTGAAGCAATGACCAATGGTCGGATTTATCGAGTCATTTGCAAATAGGGTGGTGGTTGAATCCATATTCAAAGAAAATTTGCAAATAACCGCCGCGTTCGACTTCGTTGCCTCCCCATGAAAAGTCTGCAGGACCTTGATATCTTCGTGCGCACCGTGGACAGCGGCAGCCTGTCGGCCACCGCGCGGGCGCTCAACCTCACGCCCGCCGCTGCCAGCGCTGCGCTCAAGCGGCTGGAGGCCGAACTGGGCGTGGCCCTCTTCGTACGGTCCACCCGCAGCCTGCGGCTGACGCAGGAGGGCGCGCTGTTTCTCGAGCACTGCCGCCCCGCACTGGCCGCGCTGCACCAGGTGCGTGGTCAGTTGCAGGGCGGGCGGGCCAGTGCCTTTCAGGGCTCGCTGCAGCTTGCGGCACCGTCCGACCTGGGGCGCAACCTCATCCTGCCGTGGCTGGATGCGTTCCAGTCCGAGCACCCGGGCGTCGATATCCGCCTGCAGCTGTCCGACCGAGTGGCCAATGTCTACAGCGAACCGGTGGACGCCGCCTTTCGGTACGGCAAACCGCAGGACTCCGGCTTGGTGGCGCTGCCGCTGGCGCTCGACCACCGGCGCGTGCTGTGTGCCGCGCCGGCCTATGTGCAGGCCCACGGTGCGCCCGACTCTCCGCAGGCGCTGGCCGACCACGCCTGCCTGTGCTTCATGCTCGGCGGTGACGTGCACGACCGCTGGCGCTTCTGGGACACGGCGGGCCAGGAGGTGCTGGTGCGTGTGCGCAGCCGCAATGTGGCCAACGACGGCGACGCCGTGCGCCGATGGGCCGTGCTCGGGCGGGGCATCGCCTACAAGTCGTATTTCGACGTAGCGGATGACCTGGCCGCAGGGCGCCTGGTGCCGCTGTGTGCGGACTTTGTGACCGAAGCCGTGCCGCTGTACCTCGTGGCGCCCAGCCGCCACCAGATCACGCCACTGGTGCGCGCACTGCGCGACTTCATGGCCGCGCGGCTGCAGGCGCTTGCGCGGCAGGCGCCCGGCGCGCAGGGCTAGGGGCGTGTGCTCAGCGGTGTGCCGGCCGGCCCAGGGGCTGTCCGGCTCGCGACGTGCACGCTGGCGGCCATCGCAGCACAATGGCCCGCTCCTGAACGCAGCCCTTTGCGAGCCCACGAACCTACTCTTGCCATCATGCTGAACTTCGACTTCCACAACCCCACCCACATCGCCTTCGGCCAGGGCCGCATCGCCGACCTGGCCAAGCTCGTTCCCGCTGCCGCCAAGGTGCTCATCCTCGTGGGCGGCGCCAGTGCCGAGAAGACCGGCACGCTCGCCGAGGTGCGCACCGCCCTCGGCAGCCGCCAGCACGCCACGTTCAGCGGCATCGAGCCCAACCCCAGCTACGAGACCTCGATGAAGGCCGTGGCGCAGATCCGCGAAGGCGGGTTCGACTTCCTGCTCGCCGTGGGCGGCGGCTCGGTGATCGATGCGGTCAAGTTCATCGCAGCGGCCGTGAAGTTCGAGGGCGCCGACCCCTGGGCCATTCTGGAGCAGCACGGCCGCAACGTCACCGCCGCGCTGCCCTTCGGCGCCGTGCTCACGCTGCCCGCCACGGGCTCCGAGATGAACAACGGCGGCGTGATCACCCACCGCGCCAAGGGCGCGAAGCTGGCTTTTGGCAGCGTGCACACCTATCCCGTGTTCTCGGTGCTCGACCCCACCAAGACATACACCCTGCCGCCCCAGCAGCTCGCCAACGGTGTGGTCGACGCGTTCGTGCACACGGTGGAGCAGTACCTGACCTACCCGGTCAACGCACCCGTGCAGGACCGCTTTGCCGAGGGCATTCTGCAGACGCTGATCGAGATCGGCCCGCGCCTCTTGACCGCGCCCGAGCCCGTGTACGACGACCGTGCGAACCTGATGTGGGCCGCCACCATGGCGCTCAACGGCCTGATCGGCGCGGGTGTGCCGCAGGACTGGGCCACGCACATGATCGGCCATGAAATCACGGCGCTCCACGGCATCGACCATGCGCGCACGCTCGCCATCGTGCTGCCCGCGCTGCTGCACGAGCGCCGGGGCGCCAAGCGCGCCAAGCTGCTGCAGTACGGCGAGCGCGTGTGGGGCATCACCACCGGCACCGACGACGAGCGCATCACCGCCGCCATTGAGCGCACGCGCGCCTTCTTCGAGGCCATGGGCATCGCCACGCGCCTGTCTGGCTACGGCCTGGGCGCCGACACCGTGGGCGCCGTGGTGGCGCAGCTGGAGGCGCACGGGATGCTGCAGCTGGGCGAGCAGCGCGAGATCACGCCCGCCGTGAGCCGGCGGATTCTCGAAGCGGCGCTGTAAGCCAACGCCGCGAACTGCGCTCTGGGAGGGCGCAGCCGAGGGGATTGCGGGTACGGTGAGGGGCTCCACATTTTTCAACCGCACCCAGGAAAGAGACGCCTATGCCCCGCATCCTCATGGTTCTCACGTCGCACGACCAATTGGGCGACACGGGCAAGAAGACAGGCTTCTGGCTCGAAGAGTTCGCCGCCCCGTACTACGTGTTCAAGGACGCGGGCGCCTCGGTCACCCTTGCGTCCCCGCAGGGCGGCCAGCCTCCGCTGGACCCCAAGAGCGACGCGCCCGATGCGCAGACCGATGCCACGCGCCGCTTCAAGGGCGACGCAGCGGCCCAGGCGCAACTGGCCAGCACCTTGAAGCTGTCCGAGGTGGATGCGGCATCGTTCGACGCGGTGTTCTACCCCGGTGGCCACGGCCCGCTGTGGGACCTGGCGCAGGACGCGCGCTCCATCGCCCTCATCGAATCCACGCTGGCAGCCGGCAAGCCACTGGCTGCCGTGTGCCACGCCCCCGGCGTGCTGCGCGATGCCAAGGCGCCCGACGGCACGCCCCTGGTGCGCGGCAAGAATGTGACGGGTTTCACCAACAGCGAGGAAGCCGCCGCCGGCCTGACGCATGTGGTGCCGTTCCTGGTGGAAGACATGCTCATGGCCCACGGTGGCCTGTACACCAAGCAGGCCGACTGGAAGCCGCACGTGGTCACCGACGGGCTCCTGATCACCGGGCAGAACCCCGCGTCGTCGGAGCCTGCGGCGCAGGCCCTGCTGCAGGCGCTGGCGTGATACGGCAGCCCTGACGGGGCACCGCCCGCGCCTTTTGCCCACCGTTTCGCGTCGCCCACGGGCATTTCGTCGCATGCCGCTCCCCGTGCAGTGGGGCCGCGCCTACAGTGCCGCCATGCCGCCACCACACTCCTGCACGGTGGCGGCTTCTGGCACACCCGACGAAAGGCGCACCGTGACCATCCTGCTCCTCCTCCTGGCCCTGCGCTTCGCGGCGCGGCATATCCGCCCCTTCACCGCTGCTGCGTTCGTGGCGCTGGCCACGCTGTCCGGCGCCGCATCGGCCCAGAACGCAGGCCTGCGCACCCTCGTCGTGCCCGGAGACGAGCCGGTGAACGTGGCGCTGTTCTATCCCACCGTGCGCAGCGCTGGCGTGGTGCAGCTGGGCCCCTGGCGGCCCGTGGTGAGCCTGGGCGCACCGGTGTCGGCCGAGCCGCTCAAGGGGCTGATCCTGGTGTCGCACGGCACGGGTGGCAATGAACTCGCGCACCACAACCTGGCCACGCGCCTGGCGGCGGAGGGCTACCTCGTGGCCGCCGTGCGCCACCCGGGCGACAACTGGCAGGACCGCTCCATGATCACCTCGGGCCGCTACTTCGGCGAGCGCCCGCGCCAGGTCAGCCGCGTGCTCGACGCGCTGCTGGCCAGCCCCGAATGGGGTGCCCGCATCCCCGCCGGCCGCATCGGCGCGCTGGGCCACTCTGCCGGCGGCTACACCGTGCTGGCCCTGGCCGGCGCGCAGGCCGAGCCCGCCCGCGCCGCCCAGCACTGCCGCAGCGTGTTGGACGACCCCGGCTTCTGCAGCCTGGCCCAGGGCCCCAAGGCGGCGCAGCCGGCCGCTGCCGCCCCTGCCAGTGCGGCGCCTGACGGCGCATTGGTCTCCGTGCCCGACCCGCGCATCCGCGCCGTCGTCGCCCTGGCGCCCATGGCCGTGGTGTTCACCCCCGAGAGCCTGAAAGCCGTGACCGTGCCCGTGCTGCTGCGGGTGGCCGAGCAGGATGCCGTGCTGACAGGCCCGTACCACGGCGGGCTGGTGGCCGCGAATCTGGCCACCGCCCAGGCGGCCACCGTGCCGGGCGCGGGCCACTTCGCTTTCATGGCCCAGCCCAGCCAGAGCCTGCCGTCCGACGCGGGCGATGCCGCCGCCAACCCTGCGGGCTTCGACCGCGTGGCCTACCACGCGGTGCTGGAAGCGCAGGTGGTGCAGTTCTTCGCGCAGCAGTTGAAGTGAGCGACAAGGGTGGGGCGGCAGGGGTTTGAATGTAAATGGCATCTACCGCTTGTTGGCCATTCTCCTTGTGCTATAAAAATGATAGTGAATGGAGTGAAGTCAAGCAGCGTCCACGGCGGTAGCCACCACGTAGCACCGCTTCAGTTGTCCACTGCGCAGTGCGCCACCGGTGACGCATGAAACGGGCGCGGCCAAGGCCAGTGCGCCCGTGGAACTGGCTTTGCCAGGCCACCGGGTGCGTCCCCCTCCCGTAGCGCGCAGCGCGTAGAGAGAGGGGGAAGGCGCGAAGCGACTCAGGGGGTGTTTCATCTCAATACGGCAGGATTCCCGGGAGTAGCGGCCGGGCTAGCCGCTCGCACCACCACTTGAGCGCCTCGCCCCGGTGCTCGGGCTTCCAGGCCAGCCAGAAGGTCTCATCAGCGCGGGGCTCCTCCACCGGCACCTCCACCAGGATGCCGTTTTCCAGCTCCACCCGCACGCAGGCGCGCGGCACGAAGCCGTGGCCCAGCCCGGCGGCCTGGCAGGCGATCTTGGCCTGCATCGACGGCACGGTGATGCGCCGCTGGCCCGACAGCAGGCCCACCGTGCGGTCCGACAGCGTGCGCGCCCCGTCGCCCACCACCACGGCAGTGTGCTCCAGCAGGTCGCTGCGCGTGAGCGGCCGGCCCATGCGCGCCAGCGGGTGCGACGCGGTCACGCAGAACACGAAGTCCAGGCTGCCCACCGCCACGGCCTTGTAGCCGCCGCCGGCGGGGCCTTCGCCCGCCGCCACGATGACGTCCGCGCGGCCGTCGCGCAGCGCCTCCCACGTGCCGGTCAGGGCCTCGCAGCCGACGCGCAGGCGCGTGCCGCAGTTCAGGTCTTCAAAGGCCGCGATGTCGTCGTTGAACGCACTGGTGGGTATCAGCGAGTCGTGCACCAGCCGCAGCTCGGACTCGAACCCCGTGGCGATCTGGCGCAGGCGCGATTCGAGCTGCCGCGCCGAGGCCAGCAGCCAGCGGCCCTCCTTGAGCAGCTCGTGCCCTGCGGGCGTGAGCGCCACGCGCGGCCCGTTGCGGGTGAACAGGGCCAGGCCCAGCTGCTCTTCGAGCTTGCCCACGGCATAGGAAATGGTGGACGGCACCTTGTGCAGCCGCTCCGAGGCGCCCGCGAACGAGCCGTAGCGGGCAATCGCATCCACCAATTCGATGGCTTCGAGGGAGAGTTTCAGCATGGCAACAGGCCCGGAATTTCGATCATCGAAATTATCGATGATGAATGGCAAAACCTTTCAACCTGCTGCCTTCTCATGCGCCGGATACTTCATCCATCGCAGCACTGAAGCCCAATGAAATACAGCAAATTTCAAACCGGACGCCCAGTGTGAAATTCATCGACAGACATTGAAAGGAAGACACCATGCTCGACATCCGCAAGGCCCAACACCGCGGCAACGCCAACCACGGCTGGCTCCATTCGCGCCACACCTTCTCCTTCGGCCACTACCACGACGCCAACCAGCAAGGTTTTTCCGACCTGCTGGTCATCAACGACGACCGCGTGGCCCCGGGCAAGGGTTTTGGCACCCATCCGCACCGCGACATGGAAATCTTCTCGTACGTGCTGGAAGGCGCGCTGGAGCACAAGGACTCCATGGGCACCGGCTCGGTGATCCGCCCTGGCGACGTGCAGATGATGAGCGCCGGCACCGGCGTGCGCCACAGCGAGTTCAACCACTCGGGCGTTGAGCCGGTGCACTTCCTGCAGATCTGGATCGTGCCCGGCCACCGCGGCGCCGAGCCCCGCTACCAGCAGGTGCACTTCAGCGAGGCCGACAAGCGCGGCCGCCTGCGCCAGATCATCTCGCCCGAAGGGGGCGACGGCTCTCTGGCAGTGCACCAGGACGCCAGGGTCTATGCCGGCTTGTTCAACGGCAGCGAAGAAGCCGCCGAACTCAACGTGGGCCCGGGCCGCAACGTGTATGTGCACGTGGCCCGCGGCAGCCTGGAGGTGAACGGCGAGCGGCTGTCCGAAGGCGACGGCGCCCGCATCCGCGACGCCGGGGCCCTGCGCTTTGCCCACGGCGAAGACGCCGAGGTGCTGGTGTTCGACCTGCGCCCCAACGAGCTGCCCACGATGCCGCACTGAGCGAACGCGGGGTCTGAGGAATGGGTGGGCGATACCGTCCATCCCTGCCTCTCGCCGCGCCCCGGCCGCGCCCCGGCCCGCCGCATTTCCTTTCTCGCGTTTTTTTTGTTCTTCTCGATCTACTTCATCTTCAATTTCCAGGGAGCTCACCATGACCAACGCCCAAACCGCCACCGCAGCCAACGCCACCGCCCGCCCCGTCGCCTACGCCAAGCCTGGCGCCACGCTGCTGAACGCCGGCGACCACACCCTCGTCATGATCGACTTCCAGTCGCAGATGGCCTTTGCCACGCACTCCATCGACGCGATCACGCTGCGCTCCAACGCCGGCCTGGTGGCCAGCGCAGCCGCCGGGTTTGGCGTGGACACCATCCTCACCACGGTGGCCGAGAAGAGCTTCAGCGGCCCCATGTTCGAGGAAGTGACCGCACCGTTCCCGGGCCAGGCGCTGCTGGACCGCACCTCCATGAACACCTGGGAAGACGAGGCCGTGATTGCCCGGGTCAACGCCATCGGCAAGCCGCGCATCGTGCTGGCCGGCCTGTGGACCAGCGTCTGCATCGTGGGCCCGGCGCTGTCGGCCCTGGACCAGGGCTTCGAGGTGTATGTGATCGCCGACGCCAGCGGCGACATCTCGGCCGAAGCCCACAACCGCGCCATGGAGCGCATGGTGCAGGCCGGCGCGCGGCCCATCACGGCATTGCAGTACCTGCTGGAGCTGCAGCGCGACTGGGCGCGGGGCGAGACGTACGACATGACGACGGGCATCGCCAGGAAGTTCGGCGGCGGCTATGGCCTGGGCATCACCTACGCCAAGACCATGTTCAACGCCCAAGAAGCCTAAAAAATGGGTGCATTGGCCTACTGCGCGACCCGATCCCGCACCTGCGGTTCTCGCCGTACGCTTGTACGGCTGCGGTCCTCGGCGCAGGCTCGGGCCGCTCGCTACGGCCACTGCACCCTTTTTTGCGCTCTGCCATTGCTCAAATCTTTGAAGTCCGAACACCATGAATTCACCCGCCCAAACCCCTGACCTCATCCTGCGCAATGGGCGCTTCACCACGCTGGACCGCGCCAACCCCACGGCCAGTGCGGTCGCCATTGCGCAAGGGCGCTTCACGCACGTTGGCGACGACCGCGAAGTGATGGCGCTGGCCGGTGCGGGCACGCGGGTCATCGACCTGGGCGGGCGCAGCGTGCTGCCGGGGCTCATCGACAACCACCTGCACATCATCCGCGGCGGCCTCAACTTCAACATGGAGCTGCGGTGGGACGGTGTGAAGAGCCTGGCCGACGCCATGGCCATGCTCAAAGCGCAGGTGGCGGTGACGCCCGCGCCGCAGTGGGTGCGCGTGGTGGGCGGCTTCACCGAACACCAGTTTGCGGAAAAGCGCCTGCCCACGCTGGCCGAGCTGAACGCCGTGGCGCCCGACACCCCGGTGTTCATCCTGCACCTGTACGACCGCGCGCTGCTCAACGGCGCCGCGCTGCGCGCCGTGGGCTACGGCAAGGACACGCCCGCACCACCCGGTGGCGAGATCGTGCGCGACAGCGCGGGCAACCCCACGGGCCTGCTGCTGGCCAAGCCCAACGCGGCCATCCTGTATGCCACGCTGGCCAAGGGCCCCAAGCTGCCGCACGACTACCAGGTCAACTCCACGCGCCACTTCATGCGTGAGCTCAACCGCCTGGGCGTGACCGGCGCCATCGACGCGGGCGGTGGCATGCAGAACTACCCGGACGACTACGACGTCATCCAGGAGCTGGCCGATGCCGACCAGCTCACCATCCGCCTGGCCTACAACCTGTTCACGCAAAAGCCGAAGCAGGAAAAGGAAGACTTCCTGAACTGGACGGCCACCTCGCAGTACAAGCAGGGCACGGACTACTTTCGCCACAACGGCGCGGGCGAGATGCTGGTGTTCTCCGCCGCCGACTTCGAGGACTTCCGCCAGCCCCAGCCCGAGCTCGCGCCCGGCATGGAAGGCGAGCTGGAAGAGGTGGTGCGCATTCTCGCGCAGAACCGCTGGCCCTGGCGCATGCACGCCACCTACGACGAGACCATCGAGCGGGCGCTCAACGTGTTCGAAAAGGTCAACCAGGACACGCCCCTGGCCGGCCTGAACTGGTTCTTCGACCACGCCGAAACCATTTCGGAAAAGTCCATCGACCGCATCGCCGCCCTGGGCGGCGGCGTGGCCGTCCAGCACCGCATGGCCTACCAGGGCGAGTACTTCGTCGAGCGCTACGGCGCTGCCGCGGCCGAGGCCACGCCCCCGGTCAAGCGCATGCTGGAGAAGGGCGTCAACGTGTCCGCCGGCACCGACGCCACCCGCGTGGCCAGCTACAACCCCTGGGTGTCGCTGTCCTGGCTCGTCACCGGCAAGACGGTGGGCGGCCTGCAGCTCACGCCGCAGCGCAACTGCCTCACCCGCGACCAGGCCCTGCGCATGTGGACCGAGAACGTCACCTGGTTCAGCAACGAGCAGGGCAAGAAGGGCCGCATCGAAGCGGGCCAACTGGCCGACCTCGTCGTGCCCGACCGCGACTTCTTTGCCTGCCCCGAGTCCGACATCGCCGACACGACCGCCCTGCTCACCGTGGTGGGCGGCAAGGTGGTCTATGGCGCGGGCGACTTCGCGCGCTTCGACGACGCGGCCCCGCCGCCCGCCATGCCTGACTGGTCACCCGTGCGCACCTTCGGCGGCTACGGCGCCTGGGGCGCCCAGGGAGGGCCGGACGGCGCGCCGCTGCAGGCCGTGCTGCGCAACGCTGCCGCGAACTGCGGTTGCGCCAGCAACTGCAACCTGCACGGCCATGCCCACGCCACGGCCTGGAGCAGCAAGCTGCCGGTGTCCGACCTGCAGGGCTTCTGGGGCGCCCTGGGCTGTGCCTGCTGGGCGGTGTGACGGTGCAGCACGCATTGCAATCGGCCGCCACCGCGCCCTGGGTGCAGACGCTGGCGCTGCTGTGCCTGTGCGCCGCCTACCTGCAGGGCGGCATCGGCAAGGCCCGCAACTTTGCCGGCGCCGTGGCCGAAGTGCGCTCGCTCGGCCTGGCGCCCGCCGCGCCCATCGCGGCCGCCACGCTGGTGCTGCAGCTCTCGGCCTCGGCGCTCATCCTTTCGGGCTGGTACCGCTGGCTCGGGGCGCTGGCCCTGGCGGGCTTCACCGTGCTCGCCGCTTTGCTGGCGGACCGCTTCTGGGCTGCACCGCCCGCCGATCGGCAGCGCAGCGCCAACGCATTTTTTGAACACTGGGGCCTGGTGGGCGGCATGCTGCTCGTCGCCTGGCACGACCTCGGAGGCCACCATGCCTGATCACAGCCCAATCAAACCCGACACCACCACCACACCGGGCAGCTTTGCGCCGCTGGCCATTCCCGTCTTTGCGGTGCTGTGGACCGCCACGGTGCTGGGCAACATCGGCAGCTTCATGCGCGACGTCGCCAGCGCCTGGATGGTGACCGAGCTCTCGTCCAGCCCCACCGCGGTCGCGCTGATCCAGACCGCCGCCACGCTGCCGGTCTTTCTGCTCGCCATTCCCGCGGGTGTGCTGTCGGACATCCTGGACCGACGCCGTTTCCTCATCGGCGTGCAGGTGCTGCTGGCCGCCGTCAGCGGTACGCTGCTCATCCTGGCCAACACCCACACGCTGACGGTGGAGTGGCTGGTGGCGCTGACCTTCGTGGGCGGCATCGGTGCCGCGCTCATGGGCCCCACCTGGCAGTCCATCGTGCCCGAGCTGGTGCCGCGCAGCGAACTCAAGAGCGCCGTGGCGCTCAACTCGCTGGGCATCAACATTGCACGCGCCATCGGCCCGGCGGCGGGCGGCCTGCTGCTGGCCAGCTTCGGCGCGGCCATGGCCTACGGCCTGGACGTGCTGAGCTATGTGTTCGTGATCGCCGCGCTGCTGTGGTGGAAGCGCCCCAAGGCCGAGGCCTCAGGCCTGAACGAGCAGTTCTTCGGCGCCTTCCGCGCCGGCGTGCGCTACGCCCGCGCCAGCCGCGAGCTGCATGTGGTGCTGCTGCGCGCGGCCCTGTTCTTCCTGTTCGCCAGCTCCGTCTGGGCGCTGCTGCCACTGGTGGCGCGCCGCATGCTGGGCGGCACGGCCGGCTTCTACGGCGTGATGCTGGGCGCCGTGGGCGCGGGCGCCATCCTGGGCGCCGTGCTGCTGCCCCGCTTGCGCCAGCGGCTGGATACCGATGGCCTGGTGCTGCTGGCCTCGCTGCTCACGGCTGCCGTCATGGGCGTGCTGACGGTGGCCCCGCCCCAGTGGGCCGCCGTGGCGCTGATGCTGGTGTTGGGCCTGGGCTGGATCATCGCGCTGACCACTCTCAACGGCGTGGCCCAGGCCGTGCTGCCCAACTGGGTGCGCGGCCGGGGCCTGGCCATCTACCTCATGGTCTTCAATGGCGCGATGGCCGCCGGCAGCCTGGGCTGGGGCCTGATCGCGGGGCAGGCCGGTTTGCCCGCCACGCTGCTGATGGGCGCGGCCGGGCTGGTGGTGGCGTCGCTCATCTTTCACCGTGTGAAGCTGCCCACCGGCGAGGCTGACCTGCAGCCGTCCAACCATTGGCCCGAGCCCCTGCTGGCCGAGCCCGTGGCGCACGACCGGGGCCCGGTGATGGTGCAGATCGAATACCGCATCGCCAAGCCCGACCTGCCCGCCTTCCTGCAGGCCATGCAGCGCCTGTCGGCCGAGCGCCGCCGCGACGGCGCCTATGCCTGGGGCGTGGCCGAACACACGGGTGAGCCGGGCCGCGTGATCGAGTGGTTTCTGGTTGAATCCTGGGCCGAACACCTGCGCCAGCACCACCGCGTGTCCAAGGCGGATGCGGACCTGCAGGCCGAGGCGCTGCGGTTTCACCAGGGGCCGGGGCGGCCGGTGGTGCATCACTTTCTGGCGCTGGGGGCCGAGGATGCCGAAGCTGAAGCAGGCAATGGCGATGCCCGTGCAGCCCCAGTGTCATGACTCTCTGGTCAGCGTCGAATGGTTGCGCGCGCGGAGGGCTCACTGGTTGCTGACAGAACGCTCATAATTCTCCGTCCATCAGCCTTGAGAACCCCCTTGCTTCCACAACATTTGCCCCGCCTGCACCAGCCTATCTCCTGGCTGTCGTTGCGGCCAGGGGGGCACACAGCCCCTGAAGTATTGGCTCAACGCCCAACCTTCGCCGACGGCGAGTCTGCTGGCGAGAACGCCCTATGACGGCTCTGCAAGCGCCATCCGAGCTGCTGACACGCATTCGCCAGATCTGGGAGTCTGCGCGCACACAGGCGGCCCGCTCGGTCAACACGGCGCATGTGTGTGCCAACTGGTTGATTGGCCAGCAGATCGTCGAGGCCGAGCAGGGCGGCGCCAAGCGTGCAGCGTATGGCAAGGCATTGCTCAAAGCGCTGTCATCGCAATTGATGGCGGACTATGGGGACGGGTTTTCCGTCAGCGCGCTGCAGTACATGCGCAGTTTCTTCCTGGCTTACCCCGACCTGCTGGCAAAACAACACGCACTGCGTGTTGTTTTGGATGTGGGACAGATTCAGCACGCAGTGCGTGGTGAATTGGGTGCGGATACCGATGGCGATTGGCGGCCCGGAGCCCTGCACCCGGGCTTGTCATGGACGCACTACCGCACGCTGCAGAAGGAGGGGCGCCGCGCAGTGCGTGACTTCTATGAAATCGAGGCGGTGAACAACGGCTGGTCTGCCCGCCAGTTGGAGCGGCAGATGCACTCTTTCTTGTTCGAGCGGCTGGCCAAGAGCCGCGACAAGCAAGGGCTGCTTGCGCTGGTCAGCGAAGGGCAGATACTGGCCCAGCCTCACGATGCCATCAAAGACCCCTATGTGCTGGAGTTTTTGAATCTGCCGGAATCACACCGCTTGGTGGAGTCGCGCATCGAAGAAGCCTTGATCAACCAACTGCAATCGTTCCTGCTGGAGTTGGGCAGCGGCTTTGCTTTCGTGGGGCGGCAGCGCAGGCTGACGCTGGACGGAGACCATTTCTACCCCGACCTGGTGTTCTATCACGTCAAGCTTAAGTGCTATGTCGTGATCGACTTGAAGGTGGGCAAGCTCACCCATGGCGACTTGGGCCAGATGCAGTTGTATGTGCACTACTACGACCGCGAAGTCACCGGCCCGGGCGACAACCCAACGATCGGGCTGCTGTTGTGCAGCGAAAAGAACGACGCGGTGGTGCGCTACGTGCTCGGTGACCAGAGCGAGCAGATATTTGCGAGCCGCTACCAGTTCGCCCTGCCCAGCGAGGACGCCTTGCGCGCAGAAATTCAGCGCGAGCTCGAACAGTGGGAGCAAGCGGCTCCCAAAGCGACGCGCAAAGCGAGCGTGCCCCGTACGTCGAGCCAGCCAGCAGATGCGGGTGAAGCCGTCCAGCGAGTAAAACCCGCGAAGGCAACCGAGGCGGAGGTCAAGCCCAAGGTACCGGTCAAACCGGTGAAGGTTGCAAAGCCCCGCACAAAAACCTCAGGGTCAAAGAGCCGACTCCAGTGATTCGGAGCGGGTCTGGCGCTTCTACGCAGCCGGTGCCCAGATCTGCTGCATCCGCCGGCTGCATTGTCGGGGCACTCAGGAAGACACCGCCGGTTCAGCGCAAGTCTCCACCTCCACCAAGCAGTCATAGAACGTCGGCGCCCGCCCCAGGTCCGTCAGTGCCTGGCTCGTCACCTCGTTCACATTCGTCCCGTCAAGCCCCAGCTTGCGCCACCAGATGCCCAGGCCGTTGACCACGCCGGGCCGTGCGCGGCGGGAGACGGTGGCGTGGCACTGGTAGCTGCCACGGTCGTTGAACACGCGCACCACGGCGTCGTTGGCGATGCCGCGGGCTTCGGCGTCGTCGGGGTGGATCTCCAGGATCGGGCGGCCTTCGATGTTGCGCAGGCTCGTCACGTTCACGAAGGTGGAGTTCAAGAAGTTGCGCGCGGGCGGCGAGATCATGGCCAGGGGGTAGCGTGCGTCGGTGCCCTGCAGCTCGTAATTGGGCAGGTGGTCGGGCAAGCCATCCAGGCCCTGGGCGGCCAGGCGGGCGCTGTAGAACTCGCACTTGCCCGACGGTGACGGGAAGTTGCCTTCGGCAAACAGCGCATCGGGAATGGCCACCGTGGCAAAGCCCTGGGATTGGAGCAGCGCGTAGTCCACCGCATCGCCAAACGCCTGGCGGCACAGGGCCTCGTCGGTGTCGGCAAAGCAGGGGTCGGCAAAGCCCATGCGCGCGGCGAGGTCGCGGAAGATCTGGGCGTTGCTGCGGGCTTCGCCCAGCGGCTGGATGGCAGGGCGGTTGAGTACCACGTCGGTGTGGCCGTAGGACAGGTGCACGTCCCAGTGTTCGAGCTGCGTGGTGGCGGGCAGGATGTAGTCCGCGTAGTCGGCGGTGTCGGTCTGGAAGTGCTCCAGCACTACGGTGAACAGGTCTTCGCGTGCGAAGCCGCGCACGACCTTGCCCGAGTCGGGCGCCACGGCCACGGGGTTGCTGTTGTAGACCACGATGGCTTCCACCTTCGGGCCGAAGGTGGGCGAGGCCTCGCGCAGCAGGTCGTCGCCGATGGTCGTCATGTTGATGGTGCGCGGTGTCTTGGCGGGCAGCAGGTCGGGCCGCTGCAGCACGGCGCGCTGCGCGGGAAACTGCCCCGAGCTGGACAGCAGCATGCCGCCCGCGCGGTGGCGCCAGGCGCCGGTAAGAGCGGGCAGGCAGGCCACGGCGCGCACCGCGTTGCCGCCGCCGCGCACGCGCTGCATGCCGTAGTTCAGGCGGATGGCGGCGGGCTTGGTGGTGCCGTAGTCATGGGCCAGCTGGCGGATCTGCTCGACCGGAATGCCGCAGATCTCGGCGGCGCGCTCTGGCGGCCACTGCAGGGCACGCTCGCGCAGTTGCTCCCAGCCGAGCGTGTAGCGGGCGATGTAGTCGTGGTCCAGCCAGTCGTGCGCGATCAGCTCGTGCATCAGCGCCAGGGCCAGCGCGGCGTCGGTGCCGGGGCGCAGGGCGATGTGCTCGTGGCACTTGTCGGCCGTCTCGCTCTTGCGGGGGTCGATGCAAACGAGCCTGGCGCCATTGCGTTTGGCCTGTTGCGCGTAGCGCCAGAAGTGCAGGTTGCTGCCGATGGAGTTGCTGCCCCAGATCAGGATGAGCTGCGATTCGGCGAAGAACTCCACCTTCATGCCCACCTTGCCGCCCAGGGTTTGCGTCAGGGCCTCCGCACCTGCCGATGCACAGATGGTGCGGTCCAGCAGCGACGCCCCTAGCTGATGGAAGAACCGGCGGTCCATGCTTTCGCCCTGGACCATGCCCATGGTGCCGGCATAGCTGTAGGGCAGGATGGCCTCGGGCGCGCGGGCGGCGATGGATTGCAGGCGCTGCGCGATATCGGCCAAGGCGTTGTCCCAGCTGACAGGCTCGAACAGGCCGCTGCCCTTGGCGCCCGTGCGCTTGAGCGGAGTGAGCACGCGCTCAGGGTGGTAGCTGCGTTCGGTGTACTTGCTCACCTTGGCGCACAGCGCGCCGTCGGTGTGCCGGTGGTCGGGGTTGCCCTGCACGCGGATGGCCACCCCGTTGTCGTCCACGGTGGTGATCAGGGCGCAGGTATCCGGGCAGTCGTGCGGGCAGGCGCCCCGCACCTGAATCGGGCTGGAGGGTAGGGGATTGGCGGCAGAAGGCGTGGACATGGGTGGGGCGATCGTTAAACTGCCAGAGGGTTGGAAACAGCGTGCATATACAACCAACATCCATCAAACCGTGCGCCGTTTCCCTGGCAGGCTGCTTGGGAAAAATTTCCGGCGGCAGCGTCGAGGAGGTCAACCTCGTGATTTTTGACAAGAAGAGGGATTTCACCATGAAGCAAATGGCATTGGGGCGCAGGCAGTTTTCCATCGGGGTGGGGGTTGCTGCGCTTGGAGGCTTTCACACGGCGCAGGCCCAGAGCGAAGGCCGCATCGTGCTGGGCCAGTCCGCAGCGTTCACCGGGCCGGCCGCCCAGTTGGGCGTGCAGTTCAACCAAGGCGCCAAGCTCTTTTTTGACCAGCTCAACGCCCAGGGCGGCGTGGGCAAGCGCCCCATCGAGATCCGCACGCTGGACGACGGCTACGAGCCCGAGCGCTGCGCGGAGAACACGAAGAAGTTCATCGCCGACGACGTGTTCGCTCTTTTCGGCTACATCGGCACGCCCACCAGCCTGGCCGCGCTGCCGTTGTTCACGCAGGCCAAGCTGCCGTTCTTCGGCCCGTTCACCGGAGCCGAGGCGCTGCGCCAGCCGTTCAACCGGCTCGTCTTCCATGTGCGTGCCTCGTACTATGACGAAACCGCGCTCATCGTGCGCCAGTTGACCAATCTGGGTCTCAAGAGGATCGCGGTGTTCTACCAGAACGATGCCTATGGCAAGGCGGGGCTTGACGGCGTGAACAAGGCGCTGGCCGATCTGAAGCTGGCGGCCGTGGCCACAGCCACGGTCGAGCGCAACTCGGTGGAGGTCAAGGCCGCCACCGACAAGCTCATGGCCGCCAAGCCCGATGCCGTGGTGCAGATCGCTGCGTACGCTGGCAGCGCGGCTTTCGTGCGCTCTGCGCGCAAGGCAGGGTTTGGCGGCACGTTCTACAACGTCTCCTTCGTGGGCACGCAGGCCCTGGCCGACGAATTGGGCAAGGACGGCGCGGGCGTCGTCATCTCGCAGGTCGTGCCCTCGCCCTACCAGCCCTCGCGCCAGATCACGCGCGAGTTTCTGGAGGCGATCAAAAAGGGCGGCGACAAGGTGCAGGCCAACTACTCCAGCATGGAGGGCTACCTGGCCGCGCGGGTGTTCGCCGAAGGACTGCGCCAGGCCCAGGCCAGCGGCAAGATCACGCGCGAGAGCTTCATCACCGGCACCGAGGCGATCGGCAGCCAGACGATCTCGGGTTTTCCGGTGGCCTTCAGCGCCACCAGCCATGCGGCGTCGAAATTTGTGGAGATGTCGATGCTGACCGGCGACGGAAGAGTGAGGACTTGAGCTCGGATGGATGCGGGTTCGCGCCCCGTCATTCAATACCCGGAACCGTTCGGGCTGAGCCTGCCGAAGCCTTGCGCGGCGCTTCGACAGGCCTGTCCTGAGCATGTCGAAGGGCTCAGTGTGAACTGCTGAGTATTTTTGAAAGTAGGGCTTCCCGGATTTGACTAGTCGATCGACGTAGTGCGCGCCAGCCCCTGCATGAAAGCTTCGCAGCGGCCGAGCTGTTCCAGGCTCACATACTCGTCGGGCTGGTGGGCCTGGCGGATGCTGCCGGGGCCGCAGACCACGGTGGAGATGCCGGCGTTCTTGAAAAGGCCGGCTTCGGTGCCGAAGGCCACGAGGGTGGTGCTCTTCTCGCCCGAGAGAGCCTGCGCCAGGCGCGTGACCGGGTCGTCCTTGCTGCCCAGGAAGCTCGGGATCTCGCAGATGGTCTCGAATGAGAAACCGGCTGCGGGCGCAATCTGCTGCATGCGCGGCTCCAGCGATTTGGCATACGCCACCACCTCGGACTGCATCTGCGCGGCGTTGGCCGTGGGCAGGTCGCGGAACTCATAGCGGAACTCGGCATCGCGCGGCACCACGTTGTCGGCGATGCCGCCGTGGAACTGGCCCACGCTGGTGGTGGAGAACGGAACGTCGAAGCCTTCGAAGCGGGGCTCTTCGCGCTCGAAGCCTTCACCCATGTCGCGCAGGCGGCCGACCACGCGGGCCGCCATCTCGATGGCGTTGACCGAGTGCGGCGTGAGCGAGGAGTGCGCCTCCTTGCCGCGCACGCAGCACTTGTAGCGGTACACGCCCTTGTGGGCGATGGCGGGCACCATGCTGGTGGGTTCGCCCACGATGCAGGCCAGGGGCTTGATGTCGGCGTCGCGCAGGTCGGCAATCAGCTCCTTCACGCCGAAGCAGCCGATCTCTTCCTCGTAGCTGAAGGCCAGGTGCACGGCGAATGGCGCGCTGCTGTTCAGGAATTGCTCGGCCTGCGATACGGCGATGCCGATGAACGCTTTCATGTCGGCGCTGCCACGCCCGTACAGGCTCGGGCCCTCGGGGCCGTCCTTGATAAGTGCACTGAGCGGATCCATCGTCCAGTCCTGCCCATCCCACGGCACGGTGTCGGTGTGGCCCGACAGGATGATGCCCGCCGGCTTGCCCTCGCCCAGGGTGGCGAACAGGTTGGCCTTGGTCTTGTCGTCGTTGAAGGTGAGGCGGCTCTTCACGCCCAGGCGGGCCAGGTGGTCGCGGATGAAATGGATCAGCTCCAGGTTGGAGTTGTGGCTGACGGTGTTCATGCGCACCAGGGTTTGTGCAAGTTCGAGGGCGTGGGGGGAAAGCATGGTGTGGACTGGTGATTAACCCGGGTTGGCACGTGAGTTGCTCTCGGGCTAGACTGTGAGATCGTAAGGATACATATCATGAACGTTATTGATTCCATCGTCACGCAGGCGGCCAGTATTGCCGCCGTGCGCCGGGACATCCACGCACATCCCGAGCTGTGCTTCGAAGAGGTGCGCACCGCCGACGTGGTGGCGCACAAGCTCACCGAATGGGGCATCCCGATCCACCGGGGCCTGGGCAAGACGGGTGTGGTGGGTATCGTCAAGGGGCGTGACGGCGGCGCCAGCGGCCGGGCCATCGGACTGCGTGCCGACATGGACGCCCTGCCGATGCAGGAGTTCAACACCTTCGCGCATGCCAGCAAATACCAGGGCAAGATGCACGCATGCGGCCACGACGGGCACGTGGCCATGCTGCTGGCCGCGGCGCAGCACTTCGCCAAGCACCGCAACTTCGATGGCACCGTGTACCTGATCTTCCAGCCTGCGGAAGAGGGCGGTGGCGGTGCCCGCGTGATGATCGAAGAGGGCCTGTTCGAGCAGTTCCCCATGCAGGCCGTATACGGCATGCACAACTGGCCTGGCATGCCCACGGGCACCTTTGCCGTGAGCCCCGGCCCGGTGATGGCGTCGACCAGTGACTTCAAGATCACCATCCGCGGCAAGGGCGGCCATGCGGCCCTGCCGCACACCGGCATCGACCCGGTTCCGATCGCATGCCAGATGGTGCAGACCTTCCAGACCATCGTCAGCCGCAACAAGAAGCCGGTGGATGCGGGTGTGATCTCGGTCACCATGATCCATGCCGGCGAGGCCACCAACGTGGTGCCCGACAGCGTGGAGCTGCAGGGCACCGTGCGCACCTTCACCACGGAGGTGCTGGACCTGATCGAAAAGCGCATGCGCCATGTGGCAGAGCACACCTGCGCAGCGCACGATGCC
Source organism: Acidovorax sp. sic0104 (assembly GCF_019219095.1). Taxonomy (GTDB): domain Bacteria; phylum Pseudomonadota; class Gammaproteobacteria; order Burkholderiales; family Burkholderiaceae_C; genus Acidovorax. The sequence continues at coordinate 70,005 of NZ_JAHUWH010000008.1, read as the reverse complement.
ACCTGCGAGTTCGAGTTCGTGCGCAACTACCCGCCCACCATCAACTCGCCCGCCGAGGCGGAATTTGCCCGCAAGGTCATGGTCGATATCGTGGGCGATGCCCTTGTGCTGGACCAGGAGCCCACCATGGGGGCCGAAGACTTCGCCTACATGCTGCAGGCCAGGCCCGGCGCGTATTGCTTCATTGCCAACGGCGACGGCACGCACCGCGAGATGGGCCACGGCGGTGGCCCCTGCATGCTGCACAACCCCAGCTATGACTTCAATGACGACCTGATTCCGCTGGGCGCGACCTTCTGGGTCAAGCTCGCCGAAGAGTGGCTGGCGCAGCCTGCGGCCTGACGCTCCGCCCTGCCCACCCTGTGGTTCCTGAACCGGGCGCGCCTTGCGGGCCCGGTCCCTGCCTTTTCTTTTCTTCACCCCCTCAGAAAGCCCCGCCCATGATCGGCATCGCCAGCGCCTTTTCGCCCAGCTACGCACAGGCCCGCAAGAAGTTTCTCGAGGCCGCAGCCGCTGCCGGCCTGCCCACCGAGTCGCATGTCCACCCGCTCAAGGGCCGTGACGGCGAAGACCTGGCGATGGACGTGGTGCGTGACGGCCCGGCCGATGCCAAGAAGCTGCTCATCGTGAGCAGCGCTTGCCACGGCGTGGAGGGCTACTGCGGCAGTGGCGTGCAGGTGTTCGCGCTGCACGACCAGGAGTGGCGCGACAAGGCGCGCGCGGCCGGTGTGGCCACGCTGTACATCCACGCGCTCAACCCCTACGGCTTCTCGCATGTGCGCCGCTTCACGCACGAGAACGTGGACCTGAACCGCAACTTCCAGGACTTCTCCCAGCCCCTGCCGGTGAACAAGGCCTACCGCGAGGTGCAGCACCTGCTGTTGCCAGAGCAATGGCCGCCATCGGCCGAGAACGACGCCGCCCGGCAGCAGTACATCGACACGCACGGCGAAGCCGCCTGGCAGGCCGCCATTACGCAGGGCCAGCACGAGTTTCCGCAAGGCGTGTTCTTCGGTGGCACCGAGCCCACCTGGAGCAACCTCACACTGCGCCAGGTGCTGCGCCAGCACGGAGCCAAGGCATCGAACATTGCCTGGATCGACCTGCACACGGGCCTGGGCCCGAGCGGCCATGGCGAGCGCATCTATGCCGGCAAGGACGACGCCAGTTCGGTGGCGCGCGCCCGCGCGTGGTGGGACGGCGGAGGCGCCACGCCGGTCACGTCCATCTACGACGGCTCCTCGACATCGGCCTTCCTCACCGGGCTGATGTGGAACTCCATCTATGACGAATGCCCGCACGCCGAGAGCACGGGCATCGCGATGGAATACGGCACCGTGCCGGTGCTGGAGGTGATGGATGCGATCCGCGCCGAGCAGTGGCTCAACCTGCACCCCGAAGCGCCCGCCGAGCAGCATGCACAGATCAAGGCACAGATGCTCGCCGCGTTCTACACCGATACCGACGTGTGGAAGGGCCAGATCGTGAGCCAGGCGCGGCAGTCTATGTTCCAGGCGGTGGACGGGCTCGCGTCCTGATGCCGGGCGGGCACTCGGCGGCGCGCCGCGCTCGCTGAGCCCGTTTCGGCAACCGCAGCGGCTCCTGCCGCTGGGCGGCTACCATCGCCCTCAAAAACCAGGAGACACCATGGCCATCGACCATGACGCTGGTGCGGGGCCTGGCGCATGCCGGTAAGCCCGCCCCCTTTGCCGGCAGCTGCACCGGCGCACGCGCCCGGAGGCGCAGCACTTGACCCGCTGCGCGCGCTCAGCCGCAGCCTGCTGCAGCTGTCGCAGCAGGCCCAGAACGCGCAGCCCCAGGACTTGCTGCACATGGCCATGCAGACGCTGCGGGGCCTGGTGGCGTTCGACTCGGCGTGGTGGGGCGAGGTGTCGGCCGGCGACCCGCAGGCGGGGCCGCGCAACTGGCTGCACGGCAGCATCGGCCTGAGCCGAAACTTCGCCGAGGAGTGGAACGCGCTGGCGGCGGTGGACATGTTCGCGCAGCAGTCCATGCAGCGCCTGGGCGAGGTCATCCGCGAGCGCGATGTGGTGGCGCATTTCCCTGAGCATCCGGCAGTGCTGGCTTTCAGCGAGCGCCACGGCCTGTACCACTGCATGGCCCTCACGGCCGAGCTGCCGCGCAGCGGGCTGATGTTCTTCGTTTCCATCTACCGCCCGCCAGGTCGGCCGGAGTTCTCGGACGGCGAGACCGCGCTGTTCGGTGAGTTCGTCGTGCACCTGCTGCAGCACTGGCACCACCGCCTGCAGCGCCTGCAAAGCGATGCCCCCGGTCGCCCCTGGGACAGCTTCGCGCTGGCTCGGCCTTCCGGCGAGCTGCTGTTCGCGGGCTTGCGCATCAGCCTGGCGCTGGGGGCGGCAAGCCCCGGCTGGAACGGCACGCACCTGCCCGCGGCCGTGGCGCAGGCTCTGCCAGGTGCGCCGTGCACCCTGGCTGTGGGCAAGGGCTGCCGCGTGCGCCTGGAGCCCTGCGGCCCGCTGGTGGCGATGAGTATCGTGTCGCGCGAGCACAGGCAGCCGCTGGCGCCGCGTGAATTGAGCACGGCCATGCTCTATGCCCAAGGCCAATCGCACAAGGACATTGCGGCCGCATTGGGCCTCACGCCCGCCACCGTGCGGACCTACCTGCGCACCGCCTATGCCGCGCTGGGTGTGCGCAACAAGCTGGAGCTGGTGACGGCGCTGCGCAACGCGTAGCGGTCCCCGGCCGCTCAAGACCAGCCCTGAGGGCATCCGGGCCCGGCTGCGGGGGTGGCGGCGCGCTCGGTAGTTTCCCGCTCCCTCTGCATTTGCAGGGGCTGCAATGCGGTGGCCTTTCCCTATCGTGCGGACCGGAGACCCCGGCGCCGGGGTCTCCCAAAACCACCATCACAGGAGACTTCCGCATGTTCCCGAACCCCCGCCGCGCGAGCGCGGCATCCCGCCACCAGGCCACTCCCCAGGCCATGTCCCCAGGCCGGTGGGCCACGGGTGCCCTGGCCGCCACCGCAGCCCTCGCGCTCAGTGCCTGTGGAGGCGGTGGCGACGCCAGCCCCCCGCTGGCCACCAAACCCCTGGCCGAAGCCTGCGCCGCCTACACCTCCGCCGCGTTGCCCCATGGCGCCAAGGTCACGCGCACCGAGCTGCGCAAGGCCGACAGCACGCTGCCCGACGCCTGCATCGTGCGCGGGCAGATCGTCTCGTCGCCCGAGTCCACCATCAACTGGGCAGTGGAGTTGCCCACCCTCGCGCAGTGGAACGGCAAGACGCTGACCATCGGCGGCGGTGGCTTCGACGGCTTCATCCCCACCGACGACCCCTGGTACCAGCAGCTGGTGGGGCCATCGGCCAATCCGTATGTGAAGATCAGCTCCGACTCCGGCCATCAGGTGCGCGGTTTCGCCTGGGGCAACAGCGATGTCGCCCTGCGCAACCATGCGTTCGACGCCAACCACTTCGTGCTGGACGTCGGCACGACCATCGCCACCGAGTTCTATGGCAAGCGCCCCGTGCGCCGCTACCACATGGGCCATTCCAACGGCGGGCGCTCCGGCCTCATCGCCACGCAGAAGTACCCCAAGGACTATGACGGCGTGGTCGCCATGGAGCCCGCCATCAACCAGCAGGCGCACCAGGTCAACCTGGGCCCCACGGTGCTGCGGCACATCTTCAAGAGCCGCGACAACTGGCTCAGCCCCGCCAAGATCGCGCTCTACGCCAAGGCCGAAACCGCCGCCTGCGATGGCCTGGACGGCCTGAAGGACGGCATCATCGGCAACGTCGAGGCCTGCAGCTATGTGCCCACCGACCTGCTGTGCAAGGGGGCTGACAGCGACACCTGCCTGACGGCCGGGCAGATTGAATCCATCCGCCTCATCTACAGCGACCACCGAACGCCCGTGACCCTGTCGCGCGGCGCGGTGGGCTATCCGCGCTACGGCCGGGGCGGGGCGTCCACCTCGGACTGGCAGTCGTACATGTTCGGCACCAGTTTTGATGCCCCTGATTCGTTCAACCACATGGCCGTGACCGAAGCCGCGCGCCTGGTGGAGGGCAACCCCAACGCCAACATCCTGACCCACGACCCGACCCAGTACCAGGCGCAGTACGCGCGGCTGGCCGGGATGATCGACGGCACCGACCCGGACATCTCAGCCTTCGCCGACAACGGCGGCAAGCTGCTGATCTGGTATGGCCTGGGCGACACCTGCGTGTCGGTGTACCGCACGGCGGACTATTTCGACTCGGTCAAGCAGCGCCTGGGCGCCAGCAAGGTGCAGGGCTTTGCGCGCATGGTCACCTCGCCCTCCAACGGGCATGACCTGGACGGCGCGGGCACCGAGCCGCGCTCCATCGATCTGCTGGCCGCCATGGATGCCTGGGTGGAAAAGAGCACGGCGCCCGACAAGCTGGTGGCCACGAAGTTCGCACCCGGCACCACCACGCCGGTGGCGCAGCGCCCTGTGTGCGAGTACCCGAAGTTCCCGCGTTACAACGGTACGGGCGACCCGGCCAAGGCCGAGAGCTTTACCTGCTCTGCTGCGTAGCAAGCACCGCCGTGCGGGCGAGGTCGATGAAGGCCCGCACGTAGTCGATGGAGGTGTCCATCTCGCGGGCCCCCAGAAAGATCTGCTTGGCGATGCCGCGCGCGCCCAGCCGCACGGGCACCACGTCCATCTTGGCGGCGTACTCTTCCACCAGCCAGCGCGGCAGGGCGGCCACCCCGCGGCCGCTGGCCACCATCTGCAGCATGATGTCGGTGGTCTCGATGGTTTTGTGGCGCTTGGGCGTGACGCCGGCCGGCAGCAGGAACTGGCTGTAGATGTCCAGGCGCTCGATGTCCACGGGGTAGCTGATGAGCACTTCCTGTGTCAGCTGCCGGGGCTTCACATAGGTCGCCGACGCCAGCGCATGGCCCTTGGCCACAACAAGCACCTGCTCGTAGTCGAACACGGGTTCGAACCTCAGTCCGGGTTTGAACAGCGGGTCGGGCGTGACCAGCAGGTCGATCTCGAAGCCGAAGAGCGCACCGATCCCGCCGAACTGGAATTTCTGCTTGACGTCCACGTCCACGTCCGGCCATGCGGCCAGATAGGGGGACACCACTTTGAGCAGCCACTGGTAGCACGGGTGGCATTCCATGCCGATGCGCAGCGCGCCGCGCTCGCCCTGCGCAAACTGGCCCAGGCGCTCTTCGGCCAGGTCCAGCTGCGGCAGCACGCGGTTGGCCACGGCCAGCAGGTACTGGCCGGCCTGCGTGAGGCGCAGGCTCCGGCCTTCGCGCAACCACACGTCGGTGCCCAGCTGCTGCTCCAGCTTCTTCATGCTGTGGCTCAGCGCCGACTGGGTGAGGTTCAACACGCCCGCAGCGGCCGTCAGCGACCCTTGTTTTTCAACTTGCTGAACAATGCTCAGGTGAATGCGTTCCAGCATTTGAATGATCCAGATTCATGGATTTATGAAATAAGACCATTTTACTTCATGGGTCGCCGCCACTAGCATTGCCTCCCATGAACGCACGCACAGCACACCCAGCGCATCCTCTGCGCATCGTCGCAGTCTCCGGCGGTTTGCAGCGCCCCTCCAGGTCCGCAGCCCTGGCAGAGCACCTGCTGGACCTGATCGCCGACGAAGTCCCCTGCGAACAGCGCTTGGTGGACGTAGGCCAGCTCGCACCGATGTTCGCTGGCGCGGTGGGGCGCTCTCAACTGCCCGAGGCGATGGAGCGGGAGCTTGCAGCGGTCGAGCAGGCCGATGTGCTGGTGGTGGCGACGCCCGTGTACCGCGGCTCCTATCCGGGCTTGTTCAAGCACTTCTTCGACTTCGTGGGTCAAGACGCCTTGATCGACAAGCCTGTGCTGCTGGCCGCCACCGGCGGCAGTGAGCGCCATGCCCTGGTGATCGACCACCAGCTGCGGCCGCTGTTCAGCTTCTTCCAGGCGCGCACCTTGCCGCTGGGTGTGTATGCGACCGACAAGGATTTCGTGGACTACCGGCTGCGGGACGATGCCCTGATCAACCGGGCCAGCCTGGCCGTCCAACGCGCCTTGCCGCTCCTGCCGTGGGCACGCCACGCCCAAGCCTCGCGGGCGGGTGTTGTGGCTCTGGCCTGACGCAGGAACCGGCTCTTCATTTCCGAATATTCAAGCCACTGGACCGCCATGAACGACGAATTCAGCTTCACCCTCAAAAGCCTTCGTTTCGATGAAAACTATGAGCCATCGGACAGCACGCGCATCACCACCAACTTTGCCAACCTGGCGCGCGGCGCCCGCCGGCAACAGAACCTGCGCAACACGCTCAAGATGATTGACAACCGCTTCAACGACCTGGCGCATTGGGACAATCCCACGGGGGACCGCTACAGCGTCGAGCTGGAGATCATCTCGGTCGAGATGAGCCTGAATGCCGATGCGGGCACTGCGGCATTTCCGCTGATCGAGATACTGAAGACCTGCATCCTCGACAAGTCAGCGAACCAACGCATTCAGGGCATCGCGGGCAACAATTTCTCGTCCTACGTGCGCGACTACGACTTCAGCGTGCTGCTGCCGCAGTACAACGCCCACCGCGCAGAATTCGGCACGCCCCCTGATTTTGGCGAGCTGCACGGCAGGCTGTTCCAGCAGTTCGCCCACTCACGCCTCTACAAGGAGCGTTTCGCCAAGCCGCCGGTCATCTGCATCAGTGCATCGACCAGCAAGACCTACCGACGCACCGGCAACCAGCACCCGGTGCTGGGCATCGAATACCAACAGAGTGAGCCGTCTTCCACCGACCACTACTTCGCAAAAATGGGGATGCAGGTCCGATTTTTCATGCCCGCGAATGCCGTCGCGCCCCTGGCTTTCTACTGTCACGGCGACCTGCTGGGCGACTACACGAGCCTGGAGCTGATCGGCACCATCAGCACGATGGAAACCTTTCAAAAAATCTACCGTCCCGAGATATACAACGCCAATTCAGCGGCAGGAAAGCTCTACCAGCCGAGCCTGAAGAACCAGGACTACTCGTTGACGCAGATCGTGTATGACCGGGAGGAGCGCAGCCAACTGGCGGTCAAGCAGGGGAAGTTTGCAGAGGAGCACTTCATCAAGCCGTACAAGAACGTCTTGGAGCAATGGGCTGCTGCATCTACTGCTGCTGCCCACGCCCACTGACCACTCGGCTTTCACCACCACCGGGCCCAAGTCCCGGAATATGCTCACCCACCCCTTCGTTGCTTTTAAGGAATCGTCAGATGTTTGAAACCTCCATCGCCGGCAGCCTGCCCAAACCCGCCTGGCTGGCAGAAACCCATAAGCTCTGGCCCCAGTGGGTGGTCGAGGGTGATGCGCTGGCCCAGGCCAAGGCCGACGCCACGCTGCTGTGGATCAAGGCCCAGGAGGATGCGGGCCTGGACATCGTGGGCGACGGCGAGCAATCGCGCCAGCACTTCGTGCACGGCTTCCTAGAACAGGTCGAAGGCATCGACTTCGAGCACAAGGTGAAGATGGGCATCCGCGACAACCGCTACGACGCGATGGTGCCGCAGGTGGTCTCAGCCCTGCGCCTGAAGGGCCGCGTGCACGCCGTCGAGGCCCAACTGGCACGCGCGCACACCAAAAAGAAACTCAAGTTCACCCTGCCGGGCCCGATGACCATCGTCGACACCGTGGCAGACCGCTTCTATGGCGACAAGGTCAAGATGGCCTTCGCATTTGCGGAGCTGCTCAACCAGGAAGCGCTCGCGCTGCAGGCCGATGGCGTGGACATCATCCAGTTCGACGAGCCCGCCTTCAACGTCTACATGAAGGACGCGGCCGACTGGGGTGTGCAGGCGCTCGAACGCGCGGCGCAGGGCCTGACCTGCAAGACGGCAGTGCACATCTGCTACGGCTACGGCATCAAGGCCAACACCGACTGGAAGAGCACCCTGGGCGCCGAATGGCGCCAGTACGAAGCCGTGTTCCCCGCGCTGGCCAAGAGCAGCATTGACCAGGTGAGCCTGGAATGCATCCATTCCCACGTGCCGCCCGACCTGATGAAACTGCTGGCCGGCAAGGACGTGATGGTCGGCGTGATCGATGTGGCGAGCGACGTGGTCGAGACCCCAGAGGAAGTAGCGGACACCATCGCCCGGGCGCTGGAGTTCGTGCCCAAGGAGCGGCTGTTCCCTTGCACGAATTGTGGACTGGCGCCCATGGGGCGGGACGTGGCGTGGCGCAAGCTGAAAGCGCTGGCAGACGGCACGAAGCTTGCCAAGGAGCGACTCGTCGCAGCGTAACGCCTGCCCGGTGGTTGTGGTGGTGGTGCCCCGCCATCCCGATTGACCCCCCGGTGTGCATGGCGCCCAGTGCACTTGCTGGGTAACTCCGGGAACTGTCGGAAACTGAAGTGGCCGCACATGCGGCCACTTCAAATTTAATAGCTGCTAGCGCTTATCCACTAAGCGGTAGAGCCCAATTTAACGCTCAAGATGCCAGTGCGCGCATCTCCGCGATCAGGTCCGACTTGCCCTCGAAGCCGATGCCCGGCAGCGGCGGCAGCGTGACATAGCCGTTGTCCACCTTCACGCCGTCCGGGAAGCCGCCGTAGGGCTGGAACAGGTCCGGGTAGCTCTCGTTGCCGCCCAGGCCCAGGCCCGCGGCAATGGCCAGCGACATCTGGTGGCCGCCGTGCGGGATGCAGCGGCTGGGGGACCAGCCGTGTTCCTTGAGCATGTCGAGCGTGCGCAGGTACTCCACCAGGCCGTAGCTCAGTGCGCAGTCAAACTGCAGCCAGTCGCGGTCCTTGTGCATGCCGCCGTGGCGGATCAGGTTGCGCGCGTCCTGCATCGAGAACAGATTCTCGCCCGTGGCCATGGGGCCTTGGTAGACCTCGCCCAGCTTCGCCTGCAGCTCGTAGTCCAGCGGGTCGCCGGCTTCCTCGTACCAGAACAGCGGGTACTGCGACAGGGCCTTGCCGTACTCGATGGCCGTCTTCAGATCGAAGCGGCCATTGGCGTCCACCGCCAGTTGCTGGCCCGGGCCCAGGATCTTGAGCACCGACTCGATGCGTTCGCAGTCTTCGGCCAGCGTGGCGCCGCCGATCTTCATCTTGACCACCGAGTAGCCGCGCGCCAGGTAGCTTTCCATTTCGCGCTGCAGCGCCTCGAGTCCCTTGCCGGGGTAGTAGTAGCCGCCTGCCGCGTAGACGAACACACGCGGGTTGGGCGTGCCGTTGCCGTAGCGCTCGGCCAGCAGCTGGAACAGCGGCTTGCCCGCTATTTTTGCCGTGGCGTCCCACACCGCCATGTCGATGGTGCCCACGGCCACCGAGCGCTCGCCGTGGCCGCCGGGCTTCTCGTTGATCATCATGCGGGCCCAGACCTTGTGCGGGTCGATGTTTTCGCCAGTGGCGTCGAGCAGGCTGGCGGGCTCGGCCTCCAGCACGCGCGGGATGAAGCGGTCACGCATCAGCGCGCCCTGGCCGTAGCGGCCGTTGGAGTTGAAGCCGTAGCCGATCACCGGCTTGCCGTCGCGGATCACGTCGGTGACCACGGCCACGAGGCTGAGCGTCATCTTCGAGAAGTCGATGTAGGCGTTGCGGATGTCCGATTTGATCGGGCGTGTCGATTCGAGGATGTTGACGATCTTCATGGTGTCGTAGTGGTTGGCGGTTGAAACGAAATCTTTGAACTGAACCCACCGTTCGGGCTGAGCCCGTCGAAGCCTTGCGCGGCGCTTCGACAAGCTCAGCGTGAACGGTTCAAGTGGATGAATTCATAGAGGAATAGATGACAAGAAAGCGACTCAGCGGGCGAGCGACGAGCCCCCGCAAATCGCGATGTCCTGCCCCGTGATGGCGGCAGCAGGGGCGGAAAGAAGAAAGCCCACCAGCGCGGCGATCTCGGCCGGCTTGATCAGGCGGCCGATGGGCGGCAGGCGCGGCGCGCTGCCCTGGCGCGCGGGGTCGCTCAGCATGCCGGTGGCGGTGGCCGCAGGCGAGACCACGTTCAACGTCACGCCCTGGGCGGCCACCTCGGCCGCCCAGCTGCGCGCCAGCGCAATCAGCGCGGCCTTGGTCGCGGCGTACTGACCGCGCCCGGCCATGCCCTGCGCCACGCGGCTGCCAATGAACACCACGCGCCCCTGGCCGCGTTGCGCCATGCCGGGCACGATGGCGTCGGCAAGGCGGGTGGCGGCGTCCACGTGCAGGCGCCACATCAGTTCGCCGCCCGCATGGTCGAGCTGGCCCAGCGGCCCCACACGCAGCACGCCGGCCGCATGGACCAGCGCGTCCACGCCGGGCAACGTTGCGGCCACGCGGGCGATGTCTGCGCCATCGACCAGGTTGACGGCGATGTGGGTGAACGATGGATCGACGATCGACGGCTGCGCAACGTCCAGACCGCTCACACGCCAGCCGTCTGCCAGCAGCGATTCGGCGATGCTGCGGCCTATGCCGCTGCTGGCGCCAGTGACTACGGCGTGGCGGGCATTACTCGACACGGATGTTCCCTTCGGTCACGATTTTTTGCGACCGCTCCATGTCGCTGCGCTGGAACTTGGCGAAGTCCTCCACGCTGCCCGGCGTGGTTAGCAAACCCTGCTCGCGCAGCTTGGGTGTCATCTCGGCCAGGGCCTTGTTCACCTCGGTGTTCAGCCGCTGGGTGATGTCGGCCGGCAGCTTGGCCGGACCCCACAGGCCATACCAGCTGTAGAACTCGTAGCCCGGAATCGTCTCGCCCACCGTGGGCACGTCGGGCAGGCTGGCTGCGCGCTGCGCGGAGGTGACGGCCACCACGCGCAGCATGCCGCTCTTGTGGTACTGCAGCGAGCCGAGGATGGGGTCGATGAAGCCGTCGATCTGCCCGCCGATCAGGTCCTGGAACGCGGGCGCCGTGCCCTTGTACGGCACGATCAGGTAGTCGAGTTGGCCGGCGCGCTTGAGCAATTCGGTCGACAGGTGCCCGGCCGATCCGATGGAGCCCACCGCAAACGTCATCTTGCCGGGGTTGGCCTTGGCATAGGCCATCAGCGACTTGATGTCGGTGACCGGCAGGTTCTTGTTGATGGCCACCGACAGCGGTGCCTTGGCCACCAGCGCCACGGGCGTGAAGTCCTTGACCACGCCGTAGGGCACGGACTTCATGGTCATGGGTGCGGTGGTGAAGGTGGATGCGTTGAACAGCAGCGTGTAGCCATCGGCCTGCGCCTTGGCCACCACGTCGCCGCCGATCACGCCGTTGCCGCCGGGCTTGTTCTCGACGATGAAGTTCTGGCCCATCTGTTCGCCCAGCTTCTGCGCGAGTTGACGGCCCACGGTGTCCAGCGTGCCGCCCGGCGGAAAGGGGATGACCACCCGCACCGGCTTGGTGGGGTAGGCCTGTGCAAAGCTGCCGGCTGCCATGGCGAGCGTGGCGGTGCCCAGGGCCGTGCGCAGGGTGATGCTGAGAAATTGATTGCGTCGCATGGTGTCTTGTCTCCGGTCTTTTTGTTCGAGAACTACCAACGCGGGGGACTCAAAATCCCCCGCCCACATCCATCACTCAGCGCTTGAGCAGACCGGCCTGCTTCACCGCAGCGCGCAGGGCCTCGACTTCCTTCGCGTTGGGCGCCTCGGTCGGTGGGCGCACCGTGGCGTCGTCCAGAACACCGGCCAGGTACATGCCGCCCTTCATGCGGGCGTGGGCCTCGCCCGTGGGTTCGCCGCCGCCGTACACAGCGTCTTTCAGCGGCGTGATGACAGCCTGCACGGCCATGGCCTTCTTCAAATCACCGGCCTTCACGGCGTTCCACAAATCGATGATGAGCTGCGGAATGAAGGTGGCAAAGCCCACCAAAGCGCCGTCCACGCCCTGCACCATCGAGGCCAGCAGGTACTCGTCGTGGCAGGTCAGGATGGCCTTGGACGCATCGGCCTCGCGGATCGCCTGGATGTCGCGGGCGTACTTGTTCATGTCGCGCTGGCCCACCTTGAAAGCCTGCAGATAGGGCAGCCGGGCCAGGTCCGCCAGCAGCTGCGACGAGTACGAGGCGCGTGTCCAGGCAGGGTAGACGTGGCAGACCAGGTCGGCGCTGGGAGCCGCCTTGTGGATGGCCTCGAAATACTGCAGCGCGTGGCCGGGTGTGAAGCCAAAGCGCAGCCAGTGGTGCGGGGGCATCACGTCCAGCGCCACGGCGCCGGCTTCGACGGCGGCGCGGGCGTGCTCGGCCGCATCGGCCAAACCTTCGCACACGATGGAGGAGATGACGGGCATGCGGCCCTTGAGCTCGTCCGCCACGATGCGGGTGACCTCGGCGCGCTCGGCCGGCGTCAGCGAGAAGACCTCGCCCGTGTGGCCGTTGGTCATGATGGCGACCACGCCGTCGTGGCCCGCCAGCCAGCACGCGAGCTTGCGCAGTGCGGGTTCGTCGATGCGGTGGTCCGGCGTGAAGGGGCACGAGATGGCGGGGATGATCCCGCGATAATTCGAGATGGCAGGCATGTTTTCTTGTCTCCGTGTTGGAAGGCTGTGAACGACGGGGTGGATCATTTCCCGCCCGCTGCCCGCGGTCCAATACTTCAATTGCATACAACTATCGCAAGGCAGGAACGCACCCATGGGCCCTGGCAACCGACCGCTGGATCTGGAGTGGCTGGAGGACTTTCTGGCCCTGGCCGAGACCGGCAATTTCTCGCGCGCGGCCGAGGCGCGTTCCATCGCCCAGCCCGCTTTCAGCCGCCACATCCGCGCCCTGGAGGAGTGGGTGGGCGTGGAGCTGTTCGACCGCAGCGCCCACCCCGCGGCGCTCACGCCGGCCGGCCAGCGGTTCCTGCCGCTGCTGGAGACCATCCTGGCCAACCTGGAGGCCGCCCGCATCAAGGCGCGCGCCGCGCACGATGTGGCCGCCGCCAGCCTGCGCTTTGCGGCCACGCATGTGCTGTCGCTCACCTTCTTTCCGCGCTGGCTGGTGGGGGTGGAGGCGCGGCTGCAGATGGGCCCCATCCAGACCATGTCCGACAGCTCGCACGCCTGCGAAGACCTGATGCTGCAGCGCCGCGTGCAGTTCGTGCTGTGCCATGGCCACCCGGACGTGCCGGGCCGGCTGGACGAGGCGCAGTACCCCGTACTGCGCCTGTCGGACGATGTGCTGCTGCCGGTGAGCGCGCCCGCACCCGCGTCGCCGGGCCAGCCGCTGCACGCCATCGTGCAGCAGGACCCGGTGCCCGTGCTGGCCTACAGCGAGGCCTCGGGGCTGGGCCGCATCATGCGCTCGCGCATGCGCCACCTGTTCAGCGAAGGGCCGGACGCGGCCATGCCGCAAGGGGTGGCGGTGGTGTTCACAGCCCACCATGCGGTGCTGCTCAAGACCATGGCGCTCGAAGGCCGTGGCGTAGCCTGGCTACCCGAAAGCCTGATTGCCGACGAGCTCAAGGCCGGCACTCTGGTCGCTGCGGGCGGCAGCGACTGGAGCCTGCCGGTGCAGATCCGCCTGTACCGCCAGCGCGCCGAGATGTCGCCGATGGCCGAGGCGGTGTGGGAGCTGTCCGCGTCGCTGGCGGCGAGCTAGGCACGCGCTCCGTGCCTCCACGGCGCCAGAACCAAACCGTTCGGGCTGAGCCCTTCGCCAGTCTCAGCCAGAACGGTCAAGGGGATGGATGCCGAATCAATCAATCACCCAGTCGGGCGCCCTGCGATGCGCCGTGGCGTGTTTCGCGGTCGTACTGCTTTTCGCGCTCGGCACGCTCGCGCAGAAGGCGGTGGCCCAGCGCGTTGGCCTGCCGCTCCAGCGTGGCGCAATCGGGCGCGGTAGGCAGCTGCGCAATGCCCTGGTCGATGGCGTGGGCCGCGTCGCGGCCGAACTGCACGTGGCCTTGCTCGTGCCGCGACAGGGCGGGCAGGTAGCGGTCGAACAGCGCGCGTTGCTGCGGGGTTGCGCGGCGCAACTCGGGCAGTTGCACCTCGGTGCGCAGGCGGGTGGTGACTTCCGTGATGCGGCAACGGTCCGAGGCATCGGACTGCCAGCGGAAGGTCCAGCGCACATTCCAGCGCGTGTAGCCATGGAACCGCTTGCCATCCACGCTGATGGGCGTGGCTGCGTTGAGCGCCTGGCGCAGCGTGTCGGAAGGCTGGGCGTACACCGGGTAGGGGCGCTCGACGTGCTCCTGGGCCACTGCAGCCTGCGCGCCGGCCGCTGCGGTGTACAGCGCCAGGAGCAGGGCGGCGGGCTTTGCGGCCGTGGCCGCCGTCGCGTTCATTCGCCCCAGGGCAGCATCAGCGTGAGCAGCGACAGCTGCGCGAATTCGGGCGTGAACGCATCGATGATGCGCTGCGGCTCGGGGCACAGCGCGGTGTCGGTGATCACGCCGAACTGCACGCCGCCCCCGTAGCTCAGGATGGAGACCCCCAGGCCAATGTCGCCCGACTGCGGCACCCAGAACATGCACTGCGTGACGCGCGCGCCGCACAGCGTGAGTTGTTCCTTGGGGCCCGGCACGTTGGTCATCACGGCGGTGGTCTTGCGGCCGAAGAGGTTGAGCAGCGCGTCCTGCGCGGGCTTGATCATCAGGCCCGCAACAGCCAGCATCGCAAACGCCAGGATGGGCTGGGTGCTGCCCTTCAAGGCATTCATGCGCCGACGCACCTCGTACACCCGCTCCACCGGGTTGGCCATGCCGATGGGCAGCACCAGCGGCACCAGGCCGAAGCGGTTGCCCAGTTTCCAGGCCTCCTCCATGGGGCGCAGGTTGACGGGGATCATGGCGCGAATCTCTTGGCCTGTGGGGTCGTCGCCCTGGCTGCGCAGGTAGCCGCCGATGGCGCCGGCCACGCACGACAGCAGCACGTCGTTGATGGAGCAGTTGAGCGCCTTGCCGATGGCCTTGACCTCCTCGAGCGGTATCGGCGGGCACCAGGCCACGCGCTTGGCCTGGCCGGGCTGGCCCTTCAGGCGCGTGGGCGAGTCGTCGGGCATCAGCGCCAGGGCCGCCGCATCGCTGACCAGCTGGTAGGCCACGCGCGCCATGTCCATCGTGCCCGACAGGCCGCTTTGCATGGTCTTCTCGGGGTCGCCCAGCATCTGCAGCGACTTGGCGGCGCTGTCGCCCGCCAGGTCCAGCGCCTTCACGGTCATGCCGGTGAAGGGCTTGATGAGCGTCTCGGCGATCCAGTCCTCGGCCGTGGCGGCCTGTTCGCGCTGTTTGCGGGTGCGCCTGGGCGGCTCGGCGCCGCCGTCCACGATGGACATCGTGACCGAGATCAGCGCGATGCCGTCCGCGATGCAGTGGTGGATGCGCACGATGAGCGCGCTGCCTGGTTGGCCGTCGTCGCCCGTGAAGTCCTCGATCAGGTGCATCTGCCACAGCGGGCGGCGCGGGTCCAGCGGCTGCATGGCGAGTTCGCCCACGCGGTCCTGCAGCGCGCGCTGCATGCTCTTCTCCCCCTTCTTGATGGTGAGCTTCTCGCGCAGCACATGGGCTGCGATGTCGAAGTTGCGGTCTTCCACCCAGGTGGCGCCCGCCGCGTCTTCCACGACCCGCTGGCGAAAGCGCGGGTACTGCAAAAGGCGCTGTTGCACGCGTTCGCACAGGGCTTCCCAGCCGATGCCGGGCGACAGCGTCCAGACGCCGTTGATCATCATCAGGTTGCTGGCCGAATCCATGCGCAGCCAGGCGGTGTCGACCTTGCTCATGCGTTCGCCCGACAGGCCCAGCATGCCGGTGGCGGCGCGGCGCATGTTCTTTTGCACCACAGTGGCAGCCTTGCGGGCCGCCGGGGGCAGGGCCTGGGCTGCGCGGAGGGCCACGTCGGGGGCCTGGGCGCGTACCTTGCTCAAAGGGCTGGCGGCAGCGTGTTGCGGGGCCGTGGTGCTGGGGGAGGGAATGCGGGTCACCATCAGATGTACACCTGTTGTTCGTTTTTGGGGGCTTGCCTCTATGGATGCACCGCTGGCCGCAGCGTGCAGCCCGTAAGATACAACGCAGCAAACCCTTGCCGACACCGTTCTTTCCCTCCCCCATACGAATCCACGCAGGAGCAAACCCATGGCCGATCTGAACGCCACCTTCGAAGCCGCCGTCGCCAATTCCAAGAACCTCAGCGAGCGCCCCGACAACGCCACGCTGCTCAAGATCTACGCGCTGTACAAGCAGGCCACCGCCGGCGACAACGCCGAGAAGAAGCCCAGCTTCTCCGACATGGTGGGCCGCGCCAAGTGGGACGCGTGGGAAAAGCTCAAGGGCACCGAAGCCGATGCCGCCAAGCAACAATATGTCGACCTGATCACGTCGCTGCAGTAAGCAGCTGGTCCCCCACAGCAAAAGCGGCCCAGGCCGCTTTTGCTTTTTCTGGGGGGCACTTGCCTCGGAGACCCCAATCCGATCCTCCATCCGTTCGGGCTGAGCTTGTCGAAGCCTTGCACGCGCGGGGCACGCCCCGGCTTCGACGGGCTCAGCCCGAACGGTGGTGGAGGGCTGGAGAGGTGGAGATGAGGGCATGTGAAGACCGAGGTCATTGGCCCATCAAGCACCATCTGAGAAAAATCAGGCCCTACCGCTTGCTGGATAAGCGCCAAGCGCTTCAATTTTTATAGCATCGTAACCCAGCTCGGCCAGGAGCTCTGCATTGTGCTCGCCCACGCTGGGCGGCGACAGCCGCACGCCCGGGCGCTGGCCGTCCATGGACAGGGGCAGCAGCACCGTCTGGCTGGCGCGGCCGTCGGGCAGGGTCATGGGGGCGAGGGCGCCGGTGGCGTTCAGGTGCGGGTCGTCAAGCAAGTCTTGCGGCCGGGTGATGGGGGCAAAGGGCAGGGCGTGGCGCTCGAACACTTCGGCCAGGTGCGCGGCGCTGAAGGCCGCGAGCCGCTCGCGCAGCAGCGGCATCATCCAGGCGCGTTCGCGCACGCGGTCGTTGTTGCTGGCCAGGCGCGGGTCGGCCTTCAGGTCGGCAAAGCCGAAGGCATCGCAGAACGTGGCCCACGCGCCATCGCTCACCACCGCCAAGAAGATCTGCTCGCCGTCTTTCACCTGGAACACGTCGTAGATCGCCCAGGCCGAGATGCGCGCAGGCATGGGGGCGGCTGGCTGGCCGGTGACGGCGAACTGCATGATGTGCTGCGCGACGAGGAACACGTTGTTCTCGAACAGTGCGCTCTGCACCTCTTGCCCGCGCCCCGTCTTCTCGCGCTGGGCCAGCGCGGCCATGGCACCGATGGCGCCGAACATGCCGCCCATGATGTCGTTCACGCTGGTGCCCGCGCGCAGCGGGTCGCCGGGGCGGCCTGTCATGTACGCCAGGCCGCCCATCATCTGCACCACCTCGTCGAGCGCCGTGCGATGGTCGTACGGGCCGGGCAGGAAGCCCTTGTGGCTCACGTAGATGAGGCGCGGGTTCAGGGTCTTCAGGCTCGCGTAGTCCAGGCCCAGCTTCTTCATGGTGCCGGGCTTGAAGTTCTCGCACACGATGTCGGCCGTGGCGATCAGGCGCAGCGCGGCCTCCTTGCCCTCGGGGGTTTCCAGATCCAGCGCCAGGCTCTTCTTGTTGCGGTTGAACAGCGGGAAGAATCCCGCCCCCGACCCGCGCAGCTTGCGCGTGGCGTCGCCCTCGCGGCCGTGGCCGATGGGCTCGACCTTGATGACCTCGGCCCCCAGGTCGGCCAGCACCAGGCCGCAGCTCGGGCCCATCACCATGTGGGTGAACTCCACCACGCGGATGCCGGCGTAGGGCAGGTCGCTGGGGCCCTGGCTCGGGGCACCGTCGTTGTTCTCAAGCATGCGTTGCCTCCTGTATCCATCCCTTGGGCAGCCCCGCCTCGGGCGTCATGCCGTACACCGGCTCGCCGGGCAGTCCCGCCTGCAGCGGCGCGCGGGCCGCGAAGAGCTTGTGCAGATCGACTCCGGTGGAGAGGCCCATGGCCTCGAACATGAACACCAGATCCTCGGTGACCACATTGCCCGAGGCGCCCGGCGCGTAGGGGCAGCCGCCCAGGCCGCCCAGCGATGCGTCGAAGGTGCGCACGCCCACGTCGTACGCGGCCAGGCAGTTGGCCAGGCCCAGCCCGCGCGTGTTGTGCATGTGGGCCGCGCCGGCGTGCGGGCCGATCTCGCTGCGCAGCCGCGTGAACAGGCGGCGCACCTGCGCGGGGTTGGCCATGCCGGTGGTGTCCGACAGGCCCACCTCGTCCACGCCCGCCGCCACGCAACTGGTGGCCAGGCGGATCACGTCGTCCTCGGGAACCTCACCCTGCAGCGTGCAGCCGAAGGCGGTGGAGATGCCGACTTCCACCAGCACCTGGGGCGCAGTCTCGGCGCGCAGGCGGGTGATGGCGCGCAACTCGTCCACCATGGCGTCCGGGGTCTTGCGCACATTGGCCTGTGAATGCGCCGCGCTGGCCGACACGGGCAGCGTGATCTTGTGCACGCCACTGGCCAGTGCGGCCTCGGCGCCGCGCAGGTTGGGCACCAGGGCCATCACGGTGATGCCGGGGTGGGTGAGCGCGTGGCGCACCACCTGGGCCACGTCGGCCATCTGGGGCAGCAGGCGTGCGGGCACGAACGAGCCGACTTCGATCTCACGCAGGCCTGCGGCGACGAGCGCGTCGATCCAGCGCAGCTTGTGGTCCGTGGGCATGGTGGCCTGCACGGACTGCAGGCCGTCGCGCGGGCCCACTTCGCTGATGAGGATATCGGGGGTTGCCATGGGGTCCTTTGTGCAGTGCGGGGCGGCTGCAAGAGCTTGACGCTGCCGCGGTGCGTTGTTCTAATAGATAGAACAGTGTTCTTTCTTATGGAATGATTGGCTTTTTGCGCGGTTACGTCAACCCCTGCAGCCAAGCCCTTCGTTCGCCAACGGTCCCTCGCCATGCCCCGCAAATCCGCGCACGAATCCCTGGCCGACGCCCACGCAGCGCCCGGCGGTGTGGCGGCCGTGGACCGCGCCCTCACGCTGGTGGCCGCCTTTCGCGCGGGGGAAGGCGCCCTCACACTGGCCGAGCTGGCCGCCCGCACACAACTGCACAAGAGCACCGCGCTGCGCCTGCTGGCGTCGCTGGAGCATGCGCGCTGGGTGCAGCGCCTCGCGGACGGCCGCTACGCCCTGGGCGCTGAAGTGGCGCGGCTGCATGCGCTGTACGCGGCATCGTTCTCACTCGACCGGGTGGTGCTGCCCGTGCTGCACGACCTGGTGGCCGCCACGGGCGAGAGCGCGGCGTACCACGTGCGCCAGGGCCAGGGCGCTGACGCGGTGCGGCTGTGCCAGTTCCGCGTGGATTCGCCGCACCCCGTGCGCGACCACATCCGTGCGGGCGATGTGCTGCCGCTCGGGCGCGGCACTGGCGGGCGGGTGCTGGTGGCGTTCGACCCGGAGCTCAGCCGCACGCTCGGCCAGAAGGACCGTGCGCTCTACGCCCGCATCCGCGCCGATGGCTATATGGCTGGTGCGGGCGACCGGCTGCACGAGGTGGCGGGCATCTCGGCGCCCGTGTTCCATGCCGACGGCAGCCTGGCCTCTGCCGTCACGCTGACCATGCCGGCGCACCGCTATGAAGAGCGGTACGTCAAGGCCGTGCTGGAGGCCGCGCGCCGGTTGAGCGGGCAGGTCTGAGGCCGGCTGGGCAAAAGGCCAGTTTCGGCTGCCAGTTCGCCAAGGCGGTGCGCAATATGCGGCAGTTCTGGCGATTCCCATTGCCATCTGCCCGGCGGAAACTTGTCTTCAAACCTTTGGAGACAAGACCATGGTCACGCAGAACCTGACACCCACCGCATCGCACGCCACCCTGTACCTCAGCGCCCCCGACGTCATCACCCTCGTGCGGCGCATGGGCGTGAAAGCCTGCCTGCGCGGCATCGCCGACAACATCGAGGCCGATTTCCTGCGCTGGGAGTCGTTCGACAAATCGGCGCGCGTGGCCAGCCATTCGCAGGACGGCGTGATCGAGCTGATGCCGATTGCCGACGATGAAACCTACGCCTTCAAGTACGTCAACGGCCACCCGCGCAACACGCGCCACGGCCTGTCGACGGTGATGGCGTTCGGCGTGCTGGCCGATGTGGCCACGGGTGCGCCCGTGCTGCTGAGCGAGCTCACGCTCACCACCGCGCTGCGCACCGCCGCCATGTCGGCCGTGGCCGCGCGGGCACTGGCACGGCCCGGCAGCCGCACCATGGCGATCATCGGCAACGGTGCGCAAAGCGAGTTCCAGGCGCTGGCGTTTCACCACCTGTTGGGCATCACCACGCTGCGCCTGTTCGACACCGACCCGGCCGCCACCGCCAAGCTGCAGGCCAACCTGCAGGGCACGGGCATCGCCACCATCGCCTGCGCCAGCACGGCCGACGCGGTGCGCGGGGCCGACATCGTGACCACGGTGACGGCCGACAAGGCCTACGCCACCATACTCACGCCCGACATGCTGGCCCCCGGCATGCACATCAACGCGGTGGGCGGCGACTGTCCCGGCAAGACCGAGCTGCATGCCGACGTGCTGCGTGCGGCGCAGGTGTTTGTGGAATACGCGCCCCAGACGCGCATCGAAGGCGACATCCAGCAACTGCCCGCCGACTTTGCGGTGACCGAGATGTGGGAGGTGCTGGCCGGCCGGCGCCCAGGCCGCAGCGGCGATGCCGCGGTCACCGTCTTTGATTCCGTGGGCTTTGCGCTGGAGGACTTCTCGGCCCTGCGCTTTCTGCGCGATGCGGCGCAGGCGCTGGGTGTGGGAGAGCGCATCGAGCTGATCCCCGCGCTGGCCGACCCCAAGAATCTGTTCGGCGTCCTGCAGGCGCGCAGCAGCCCCTTGCTGCGCGCAGCGGCCTGACCGAAGGCCCCGTCAGTCGCGCCACACCACGCTGTCGGCCACATCGGCCCGCGTGGTGCGAAAGTGGTTGGCGGGGTGCGCCAGGTCCGCCATCCCGAACGAGATGCCGCAGACGATGGTGCGGTCTTCGCCGATGCCCAGCACCTCGCGCAGCACGGCGGGGTACGACGCCAGCGCGGCCTGCGCGATGGAGCCCACGCCCAGGCTGTGGGCGGCCAGCATGAAGTGGGCCACGTACGCGCCGCAGTCGACCGCGCCGTAGGTGCCCAGCGCCTCGTCGCTGGTGACGATGGCCACGTGCGGCGCGCCGAACATCGTGAAGTTCTGCGCTGCCTGGCGGGCCGAGGCTTCGCGGTCGCCCTTGGCGATGCCCAGGGCCTCGTACAAGCCCCAGCCGCACTCGCGGCGGCGCTCCTGGTACACGCCGCGGTACTCGCGCGGCCAGGGCAGGTCGGGCGTGGGTGGGGCGGCGGGCAACGCCTGGGTAAACGCCTCACGCAGCCGTGCGAGCGTGGCGCCGCTGGCAACGTGCACCTGCCAGGGCTGCGCGTTGCACCAGGATGCGGTGCGCTGCGCAGTCGCCAGTATCTGCTCGATGGTGGCGCGCTGCAGGGGCTCGGGCTGGTAGGCGCGGCAGCTGTAGCGGCTATGCAGCAGGGACGACAGCGTGTCGAACGCTGTCGCACCCCCAGGCGGCGGGGCGGATGGGGCTGGCGCGGTGGATGGCAGGGATGAAGAAGCCATGGTCGGCAGCCGGCGTCAGGCCTTCTTGGGCTTGGCGGCCGTCTTGGCGGCCGCTTTGGGGGCCGTGGCCTTGGCGCTGGCCGTCTTTTCCTTCGCGGGCTCGTCGGCATCGACTGCGGCCTTTTTGCCCGCCGCCTTGGCCGGCTTGCCGTTCAGCAGCGCGTCGAGCTGCTCGCCGATCTCGGACTCGATGCGGTCCTTGAATGCGCCGAACAGAAAGCCGAGCTGGGCCTTCATCTCGAACTGGCGGGCGTCCACGAGCAGCGTGCCCTTCACGCCCGAGCGGGTGAAGGTGAGCATGTCTTCGGTGTCGCCTTCTTCGTAGACACATTCCATGTCGAAATTTTCCTCGGCCTTTTCGGCCCAGGAGAAGGCGATCTTGCGGGCCGCAGGCAGGCCCAGGTGGTGTTCGCGATGGATGTGGATGTCAGGCACCGGGTGTCTCCTTGGGGGTCGTGGGCGCCAATGCGCGCAGGGCGTCTTGGCGCTCCTGCAGCGGCTGGCGGGTCAGTTGTCGTACGGCATCATAGAACCGGCTCCAGTCGCGGCCCTGCTGCTCGAACAGGGCCTCGAACGCGGGCACCAGTTCGTCGTAGGCGGCCTGTGCTGCAAAGCTTGCGTTGTTGGCCTTCTCGACCCAGCGGTCGTAACCCGCGACCTGCGCTGTGGTGACCTGGGCGGTGGCGCCCGGCGCCGTGCCCAGCCACTGCGCGCGCAGCGCTGCGTAGCGGGTACGAAAGTCCTGCATCGCTTCTTTTTTCATAGCAATCAGCGCTTGTCTGTCATGCGCTGGTGCCTCTTTTTGCATATAAATATCGGCCAACCGTGCACGCGTGGCGCGGGTCAGCGCTCGGAAGGCGCCGCGCCGCGCCTCGCTGGTGGCGTAGGCCACGCGCGCCTCGGGGGTGGAATGGGCGGCCAGCCACTGCGCCACGCCGATGCGCTCCACCGCAGTGGCAAACGATTCGTTGAACAGCGTGTCGCC
This sequence comes from Acidovorax sp. sic0104, assembly GCF_019219095.1. Taxonomy (GTDB): domain Bacteria; phylum Pseudomonadota; class Gammaproteobacteria; order Burkholderiales; family Burkholderiaceae_C; genus Acidovorax. The sequence continues at coordinate 47,521 of NZ_JAHUWH010000008.1, read as the reverse complement.
CTCGGCGTAGACCACCTGGTGCGCCAGCTCGTGGAACAGCAGCCGCACGAAGTCGCCTTCAGGCCAGCCGATGAAGGTGTTGAGCAGTGGGTCGCCACCCGCCCAGTTCAGGTAGCCCAGCGTGGAGTACGCGGGCACGCCATACACCTCCACCTCCAGCCCCTGGGCCGCCAACTGGTCGGCCTCGGCCTGTGCATCGGCCTGTGCAAAGTAGCCCCGGTAGCCGATGCAGCCCGTGAAGGGGAAGCACCAGGTGTGCAGCTTGAGCTCGTCTGGCGGCGCTGCCACCACGTTCCACACGGCGGCAGGGCGCTTGAGGTCCGCGTAGTCGCGGTAGCTCGCGTTGTCGGGCAGGCCCAGCTCGGCCACCGCAAAGGCGCGCGCCCGCTGCGCCAGCTGCAGGCGTTCGCGCAGCGCGGGGCTGATGTCCGTGCGCTCGATCCAGCGGTCGATGGGTTCGGCGGCCTGCATCAGCTGCATGTGGCCGCGCACCGATTGCCAGTAGTAGCCGAGCGAATTGGTGGTGCTGGCGCAGCCGCACAGCAGCGCGGCGCAGGCCAGGGCCAGCCATGGCAGGGGTCGTGGAAAGGGCAGGCGCATGCGTGGCCGGGCGGTGGGTGGTAGATGATTGGTGGGGCGAATGGATTCCAGAGGCAGTTTATAGGCGCGGCGCGCCCCGGGTTTTCGCGAGAGTCCCCCTAGAATCCTGCGCGATGAACGCCGCCACCCCCACCCTGCCCGAAGGACTGTTTGCCGACGACGCCGGCTGCCCGCGCTGCACCTGGTGCCAGGCCACGCCGCTGTACCGCCACTACCACGACACCGAATGGGGCTTTCCGGTGGATGACGACCGGCGCCTGTTCGAGAAGCTGTGCCTGGAGGGCTTCCAGTCCGGCCTGAGCTGGCTCACCATCTTGAACAAGCGCGAGGGCTTTCGCGCCGCGTTCGACCACTTCGACGCCGAGAAGGTCGCGGCCTACGGCGAGGCCGACATCGAGCGGCTGGTGCAGGATGCGGCCATCGTGCGGCACCGGGGCAAGATCGTCTCCACCATCAACAACGCGCGGCGCGTGCTGGAGCTGCGCAGCGAGTTCGGCTCGCTGGCCCGCTACGCGTGGCGCTACGAGCCCACGGCCGCCGACCGGCCCGAGCGCCTCACGCGCGAGGCGGCGCGCGCGCTGTCCACATCGCCCGCCTCGGTGGCCATGTCCAAGGACCTCAAGAAGCGCGGCTGGACGTTTGTGGGCCCCACCACCGTGTATGCCTTCATGCAGGCGATGGGGCTGGTGAACGACCATCTCGAAGGCTGCCATTCGCGCGCGCAGGCGCTGCAGGCGCGGACGCAGTTCATGGTTCCTTGACCATCAACGGCCTGGTGCTTGCCAGGCCGAAGAAAACCACTGTGGCGGCGCCACGGCTGGACCATGCCGCGTGGCTGTCTGCCGCAGGGCTCAGACCCGCTCGCCCCGGGCGTTCACCACCACCTCTGCGTCTTCCTTGCTGAACGCACCCCGCTGCGGCGCGGGCAGGATGTCGAGCACCAGCTCCGACGGCCGGCACAGGCGGGTGCCCAGCGGCGTGGCCACCAGGGGCCTGTTGATGAGGATGGGGTGGGCCAGCATGGCGTCGATGAGCTGCGCGTCCGTCACGCCGGGGGCGTCCAGCCGAAGCTCGGAGAACAGCGCCTCCTTGGCACGCACGGCATCGATCACCGGGGCGCCCGTGGCCGCGATCAGCGCCACCAGCGTGGCGCGGTCCGGCGGAGTGTTCAGGTACTCGATGACCTCGGGCTCGATGCCGCTGTTGCGGATCATGGCCAGCGTGTTGCGCGAGGTGCCGCAGCGGGGGTTGTGGTAGATGATGACGATGTCGGTCATGGTCTCGTGGATTGCCGGCGAAAAAGGAGGGTTGGGGCGCTGGCTCAGCCGACCTCGATGTGGTCGAGCAGCACGAAGTCCGCGCCCGGCGTGGGTTCGGCAAACAGCGCCAGGCTGTTGAAGCGCAGCGTGGGCAGGTCCGAGAAGTAGTCCTGCGCCGCGGCGTGCACCAGTGCCTGGGCGCCGGCGTCCAGCTGGTGCATCGGGCCTGCCAGCGTCATGTGGAAGCGGAATTCATCCATCACGAAAGGGTAGCCCCAGCGCTGCAGCAGCGCATCCTGTTCTGGCGACAGCCCGGCGGCCCGGCGGCGCGCCAGTTCAGCATCGGTCAACGGTGCGGCGAGCGGCTGCAGCGCGGTCACGCAGGCTTGGGCCACGTCGTGCAGGGCGGCCTGGGCGGCGGCGGTTGTCGGGCCGGCCAGCGGCACCAGGGCCAGATAGTCGCCCCGGCGCTCCACCTGCAGCGGGGGGATGTCGAAGGGCCGCAGGCGGCTGGCCACCGTCTGGACGGCATGGTGCAGTTGCAGCCATTCCACGCCGGGTGCCAGCGCGAAGGGGGCTTTCAGCGTGGCGTGCCAGCCATAGCGGCGCGGGGCGGCCGTGAGCCGGTGCAGGTCGTCGGGGTGCACGCCTTCGATGTCGAGCTGCTGCAGGGGCTGCAGCAGCGCAGCGCACCGCCCCAGCCAATGACTGCCGGCAAGCCAGCCCAGGGTGCCAGGGCTGGGGGCGAAGTAGATCGCGTAGCGGTATGCGGTGCCGGGGGGCGGTGTGGCTTCGTTCATCGGGATGGAGTGGGGGGCCGCGCAAGGGTCATGCCGGTCACTCGGCATTGTCCTTGACATTCCGCGTGCTTCAGGCCCCCCTGCCGTGTGCTGGAGTCCGTGTGGGCGTCGGCCTCGGTGCCACCCCGGGGCGAGCTCAGCACCACGCGTGAGGCGTCGAGTCCGCAATGGAGGTACCGTGGAGCGCGACATGGCTGCTGTCGACGCCGCCTTCCCCGGGGGACCGGTGTTGTCACCGTGCCCGCGCTGCTCAGGCCGCCTTGTCCGCCGCCATCCATCCGAGGTCCAGCGGGCGGTCCTCGAACTCGGTGTTGAGCACCACCGTGCTGGTGGTGCGGGCCACGCCCTCGATGGCCTTGATCTGGTAGAGCACGTCTTCCAGTGCCCGTGCGTGCGTGGTGCGCACCTTGGCCAGGAAGTCGTATTCGCCGGCCACGCTGTGCAGCTCTTCGATTTCGGGCATGGCTTGCAGGCGCGGTGCGATGTCTCGGCAGTGCGCGCCGCCGTCGTTGCGGATGGCCACGAAGGCCGTGAATGACAGCCCCACGCGCTCGGGTTCCACGCTGATGGAGAACCGGCGGATCACACCCTTGTCCAGCAGCTTTTTCACCCGCTCGTGCACGGCGGCGGTGGACAGGCCCACCTCAGCCCCCACCTCGGCGTAGGAACGTCGGCCATCCGTGCTCAGTGCCGAAATAATTCTGGCGTCCATGTCATCTGTCTGAATATTTGCTTGCATAGTCGCCTGGATTTGGTAAAAATTCCGAAATTCTTGCGAATTCCATAAATTATTCGGTCAGGTGGAGAATATGCCGGCAAATATCAACACGCAAGCCCGCCATGGCGCACCCTGGGCTTTGGTTGTGGCTCTGTTGCTCGTGTATGTGGTCTGGGGCACGACGTACTTCGCCATCGGCATTGCATTGCAGACGATGCCGCCGTTGTTCATGAGCGCCATCCGCTTTCTGTGCGCGGGTGGCGTGATGTTGCTGGTGGCGTTGTGGCAGGGGCACGCGCTGCCCACGGCGGTGCAGTGGCGCAACTCGGCCATCGTTGGCGCCTTGATGGTGTTCCTGGCGATGAACCTGGTGGGCTTTGCGCAGAAGCTGGGCATCGGCTCGGGCCTCATGGCGACGGTGGTGACCACCATGCCGATGTGGCTGGCACTGTGGACTCACTGGGGTGGCGAGCGCGTGCCTGTCACCAGTTGGGCTGGCCTGGCGCTGGGTGTGGTCGGCGCGCTGTTGCTGGCTCTCGAAGGCGATTTCTCGACCACCTGGCTGGGTGCCTTGCTGGCCTTCGGCGCCCCGCTGTGCTGGAGCGTGGGCTCGTATGCCTCGCGCAAGCTGTCGCTGCCTGCGCCGGCCATGGCGGCAGCCGCGCAGTGGCTGGCGGGAGGGGCGATGGGACTGGTGGCGGCGCTGTTCTTCGAGCCATTGAGCGCGCTGGGGCAGGTCAGTGCGCGGTCGTGGGCGGCGTGGGTTTACTTGCTGGTGTTCGGCACGCTGGTGGCGCTCAATGCGTATCTGTGGCTGCTGCAGAACACGTCGGCGGCGCTGGCAGGGAGCTATTCGTTCGTGAACCCGGCGGTGGCGTTGCTGGTGGGGGTGGTGCTGGGGGGCGAGTTGCTCACGGGTTGGGTGTTTGCGGCGTTGCCGCTGATTGGCGCGGCGCTGGTGTTGATCCTTTACGGGAAATCGCTGCAGGCCTGGTGGGCGGGGCGAAAGGCTTCTTGGTGGCGAGTGCGCGCGGGGTAGCTGGTGCGCGGGGGCTCAAACCGTCGGGCTCTGCTTGTTGTGAAAGGGTGCCTCCCCCATACCGTGTGGGCAGAGCCTTTCGAAGCCCGGGTGCAGCCACCGCCCTGGAGCCAGGCGTGCAGCCCATCCGCGAGCCGCCCAGGTTTCGACAGGCTCAACCCGAACAGGTGGGGTGAGGCGCCCAGGTTTCGACAGGCTCAACCCGGACGGATAGAGGTCACGGGCCCTGTGCAGCGAGCCGCGAACGCTTCACTCCACCAGCGCCGCATACCGCCGTATCAACTGCGCCAGCGACTCCGCCCCCAATTTTGCAAACAGGTTGGCCCGGTGCGTCTCCACCGTGCGCGGCGACAGGGCCAGCGCCTTGCCGATCTCCTTGTTGGTCAGGCCCTCGACAATAAGGCCCAGCACCTCGTGCTCGCGCGCCGACAACTGTGCAAAACGCTCGCGCGCCTGCTGGTCGGCATGGTGGCGTTCGCGCGATCGCACGTGCTGGCGCACGGCGTTCTGCAGGGCCTCTATCAGCACTTCGTCATCGACGGGTTTTTCCAGAAACTCCGCCGCACCGGCCTTGAAGGCGCGGCGGCACATCTCCACGGTGCCGTGGCCGGTGAGCAAAATCATCGGCTGGTCCACGCCTTGGGCCAGTAGCTGCTCGAGCACCGTGAGACCGCTCATGCCCGGCATGCGCACATCGAGCACGATGGCGCCGATGCTGGCGCGGTCGAAGCCCGCCATGAACGACTGCGGGTCGGCCCAGGCTTGCACGCGCAGGCCCACGGTGCTGATGAGCAGGGCAAGGCCTTCGCGCACGGCGGCGTCGTCGTCCACCAGGTGGATCAGGGGGGACAGCGAAGTGGCGTTGTCGTTGGTGCTGATGATCATGGCATTGACGGCGGTGGTTGCACCGGCGCAGGCTGCGGGTTGGCTGTGGTCGGCGCCGCGGGCAGGGTCAGCACGAACTCCGCTCCGCGTTCGCTGGCCGACGACGGCTGTGGCGCCAGCACCAGGCTCGCGCCCATGGCCTGCGCCAGGCTCTCGCACAGCGTGAGGCCCAGCCCCAGGCCGCCGGTGCGCGTGGTGTAGAACGGTTCGAACAGGTGCGCACGCGCCTCGGGCGGGACGCCCGGGCCGTGGTCGCGCACCGACAGCGCCACGTGCGCGGCGTCCGGCATCCACAGGCGCAGTGCCAACCGGCGCTCTGGCTGCGGCACCTGGTCGAGCGCCTGCAGCGCGTTCATCAGCAGGTTGTGCACGATCTGCTGCAGGGCCACGGGCTCGGCCAGCACGGCGGGCAGGTCGGGTGCGACGGCCACCGTGGGGGCCACGCCGCGCTGCGCCATCTCGGGCTCCAGCAGGTGCAACACGTCCTGCACGGCTACCGCGGGGGGCAGCGACTGGGCCTGGCCCGCGAGGTCCGGGCGCTCGACCAGCCTGCGCAGGCGGCCGACCACGGCGGTGGCGCGGCGTGCCTGCTCCACCGCGCGGGACATGGCCGTCTGCGCGGTGGCGAGGTCCGGCGGTTCGTCGGCCAGCAGGCGCTGGGCGGCCTGCGTGCTGGACAACAGCGCGGTGAGCGGCTGGTTCAGTTCATGCGCCATGCCGGCCGCCAGCTCGCCCAGCGTGTTCAGCCGCGCCACCTGGCCCAGACGCAGCAGTTCCTCGGCCCGCTGGCGCGCAACGCGCTGGCGCCACCACGCCACGGCGCCGGCCCACAGCGCCGCGGTGAGCGCGCACCAGCCCAGCATGGCCAGCCAGGGCAATTCGGCCAGGCCCACCTTGCGCCGCGCCACCACGTCCAGCGGCTGGCTGGCCGCCGCCAGCAGCTTGTGGAATTCGTAGGACCAGCCCAGGCCGTCGGCCAGACGCCCGGGCTGTACGACGAAGACCGCGCCGCCGTGCTCCAGCGTGACGCGCACGGGGCTCGCCGCCATGTCCATCGGCCACTCATCCTGCGGGACGGTGGTGCGCAGGTCGATCTGCAGCGCATGGCTGGCGGGCGTGCTGCCCAGCACGAGGTAGAAGCGGCCGGCGGGCAGGTCCGGCAGCGCCATCTCCGGGTGGCCTGAGCGGCGCGATGCAGCCTCCGCCGCTGCCAGAGGGGTTTGCAGCGCCGCAGGCCAGGCGCCGTCGGCGGGCCTCTGCAGCACCGACAGGATCTGCGGGTACACCGACGGCAGGCGGGGAAGGGGGGCGGCTTGCGCAGCGGCGTCGCCGCCCATTGCGGCCGGGGGCTGCAGCAGGGCAAGGGTGGACATGACAGCATCGTGCTGCACCACCCGCTGGCTCAGCAGGCGGTGCACGATGCGGGCATCCGTCTCGAAGGCCGCGTGCAGCTGCGCAAGCCGTGCCGATGCGAGCCAGGCAGACCCCGCGCAGGCCACCAGCGCCCACAGCACCAGCGCGGCGAGATGCAGTCCTGCGAAGTGGCGGCGCCATGCCTTGGTCATGCCGTCGATTCTGGCATGGCGCACATCGCCCGGAGGGGGCGGGCATCGCGAAACGCCGGGCTCTCTGCGCAGCCTTCAGGCCGTTCTAAGATGGCGCTGGTGCAATGCCATGCCCACAGCCTGTGTGGAACTTGCCCTGGTGCCCCTGTCCATGACCTCTTCATCGCCTCCATCTTCCGTGCCGCCTTCCGCGCCCGCATCGAGCGCCTGGCTCACGCCGCGCAACCTGCTCTGGGCATCGGTGGGTGTCGCGGTGGTCACCATCGCCCTCAAGACCCTGGCCTGGGTGGTCACGGGCTCGGTCGGGTTGCTGTCCGATGCGATGGAGTCGTTCGTGAACCTGGCCAGCGCCATGTTCGCGCTGGCCATGGTGACCGTGGCTGCGCGGCCGGCCGATGACGACCACCCCTACGGCCACCACAAGGCCGAGTATTTCTCGTCAGGGTTCGAGGGCATCCTCATCGTGGGCGTGGCGGCGGGCATCCTGTGGGCGGCGGGGCACCGCCTGTTCGACCCGCAGCCCATCGAGCGGGTGGGTTGGGGCCTGGGGCTGTCCGTGCTCAGCTCGGCCCTCAACGGGCTGCTGGCCTGGGTGATGTTCCGCTCGGCGCGCGAGCACCGCTCCATCGCCCTGGAGGCCGATGCCCGCCATCTGGTCACCGATGTATGGACATCGGCCGGTGTGCTGGTGGGCATTGCGGGCGCGGCCCTCACGGGCTGGCTGTGGCTGGATGCGCTGGCGGCGATTGCCGTGGCGCTGAACATCCTGAAAGAAGGCGTGGAGCTGGTGTGGCGATCGTCCCAGGGCCTGATGGACTCGGCGGTGGAGCCCGAGGTGCAGGCCACCATCGACGCCACCCTGCAGCAATTCGTGCAGGCCCAGCCGCCGGGCGCGGTGCGCTTCGACCATGTCTCCACCCGGCGTGCGGGCCAGCGACAGTTTGTGGACATGCACCTGCACATGCCCGCGCATTGGACGCTGCGCCATGCCGCCGAACTGCGGGGCCAGGTGGAGCGTGCCCTGATGGCCGCCGTGCCTGGCCTGCGAGCCACCATCGAGCTGCTGCCCACCGATGTGGAAGCGCATTTTGACGACCCCAAGGATGAAATGAAGTGATCAGTGTCTTGCAGCGTGTGCGCGAAGCGCGGGTGGATGTGCAGGGGCAGACCGTGGGAGCCATCGGCCCGGGCCTGCTGGTGCTGGTGTGCGCCGAGCGTGGCGATACCGAGGCCGAGGCCGACAAGCTGCTGGCCAAGATCCTGAAGCTGCGCATCTTTTCCGACGCGGCGGGCAAGATGAACCAGAGCGTTCAGGACACGGGCGGCGGCCTGCTGCTGGTCAGCCAGTTCACGCTGGCGGCGGACACCACGGGTGGCAACCGGCCCAGCTTCACCCAGGCTGCGGCCCCCGACGAAGGGCGGCGCCTGTACGACTACGTGGTGGCCCGGGCCCGCGCCGCGCACCCGCAGGTGGCCACGGGCCAGTTCGCGGCGGACATGCAGGTGCACCTGGTCAATGACGGGCCGGTGACCATTCCGCTGCGCATCGCGCCTCGGGCTGCTGTTTGAGTGCCGTCCGTTGGCGGGTGGTGCCAGCGAGCTTGTCCGCGCCGCGACGGCAGGAGCTGCGCAATGCCTGTAGGCTCGGGCGCTTGCCCTCCCATTGCTGCACACCGTTGCAGGCACCGACCCCGTGACCGAAGCCGCCGCCGAGACTCCACCCGCCGAACTGCCGCCGCCACCGCGCGCCCTCTGGGTCATGTACCTTTGCCTGCTTTCGGCCTTTGCGCTGAGCCAGGCTTTTCGCACCGTGACCAGCATCATCGCCGCCGGCCTGCAGGCCGACTTCGGCATTTCGCCGGATTCGCTGGGTGCCTTTGCGGGCCTGTTCGGCCTGTCGTTCGGTGTCGCGCAACTGCTCATGGGCATCGGCATGGATTTGTACGGCCTGCGCCGCACGGTGCTCACGGCATTTCCGCTGGCGGCGGCGGGCGCAGCCCTGTCGGCCGCCGCACCCAGCTATGGCTGGCTGATGCTGGGGCAACTGCTCATCGGCGTGGGCTGCTCGCCGGCCTTCCTGGCCAGCACGGTGTTCATTGCGCGCCACTTTCCCGCCCAGCGGTTTGCCTTCTTCTCCGGGCTGGGCATGGGCATCGGTGGGCTGGGGCTCATCTTCACGGGCACGCCGCTTGCCTTCATGGTGCAGTACTGGGGCTGGCGCACGGGCTTTGCCGTGCTGGCGGTGCTGTCGCTGCTGGCGTGGCTGCTGATCTTCCTGCGCGTGCGCGAGCCCGCGCTGGCGCAGGCACTGGAGCGCCCGCGCGAGTCGTGGGGGCAGGCGGCCGGCCGCTTCGGCGCGCTGTTCAAGGTGCGGCACACCTGGGGCATCGTGATCCTGGGCATGTGCTGCTATGCGGCCTTCCTGACCTTGCGCGGCCTGTGGCTGGGGCCGCTGCTCATGGGGCGCTATGGGTTCACGCTGGTGCAAAGCGGCAACGTGGCGCTGGTGCTGTCGGTGATCTCGCTGTTCGTGCCCGCGCTGTTCGGCCGCGTGGACCCGGGGCCTGCGCGCCGGCGGCGCTGGATCACCAACTTCTCGCTGCTCATGGGCGGCCTGTTTCTGCTGATGGCCTTCTTGCACCATGCGGTGGCGAACGTGGTCTTGATCTTCCTCATGGGCCTGCTGTCCGGCTACGGCGTGTTGCAGTACGCGGATGTGCGCTCGTCCTACCCGGCCGAGATGACGGGGCGTGCGCTGTCGCTGTACACCATGTCCATGTTCATGGGCATCGCGTTGATGCAATGGCTCACGGGTCTGCTGGCCGCGTGGGCGCAGCGCCAGGGCCACGAGCCCTACCAGACGGTGATGATCTGCATCGCCTGCATGCTCGCGGCCGCATCGACGGCGTTTCGCTTCCTGCCGCGCTCACCGCTGCTGGCGCGCAGCGGCGGGTGATTCCGCAGGGTCGACTGGGCTGCCGGGCCGGTGCAGGTCAGAGCAGGCGTGTCTGCTGCGATGCACTGGCCGGCGGCCGCAGCCGTGCGAAGTGCAGCAGGTCGGCCAGCCTGGCGCCCTGGGCCTGCCACTCGGTCACGGTGTCCTGTGCCAGCAGAACGTAGTGCCAGGGCGGGCTGCCGCGCAGTGCGGGGGGGAGTGCGTTGATGCGCTCGCACCAGGCCACGGCGGCCTTCAGTTTGCGCTGTACGTTGGGGTGGACGGTTTGCTCCTGCGCCTTTGTTTCGGCCAGATAGACGGCGTCCGCAGTGCGCACGATGAAGTCGGGGGAGTAGAAGGCGGGCAGCCCGTCTTCCTTCACGTAGCGCAGCCGGGCGAAGGTGTGCCTGTTTTCGCTGATGCGGCAAAAGGCCAGCACGTGCGAGTCGGCCTGCGCCCAGTGGATGAAGGCGCGCTCCAGGCCGCCGCTGTGCGCTGGCCAGCCAAGGCGCGTATAGATGCATTTGCTCACCGCCACCGATTGGCTCTCGCGCACCATCAGCCGGGGCACTTCGCTGAGCAGGCGCAGGTGCACTTCGGTGTGCCCTGTCGTGTGCGCGTGCTCGGACTCGCGCAAGGCCATCGCAAAGACCTTGGTGATGTGGTCCACCACGGGTTGCAGCAGCAACACGCGCCAGCTCTCGCCCTCCAGGGGATTGAACGCGCCCGCGAACAGGGTTGTCCAGATGTAGTCATCCAGCCAGCCTGTCAGCTGCGATGTGTTCACTTGCAGGTACGGTCTGGCCAGGTGCGTGGCGATCCTGTTGTTTTTTGGCATGGGGTCGCTCAGCGCCTGGCTGACGCGCCGGGTCAGGCGCGACAGGTATTCGTTGTAGCCGCCCACGTTCATCACTGCACCATCCACCCGGTAGTCGCCAAACAAGGTAGCGCTTTGCAGGTCTTGCGAGATGAACGTGTCACCCTTGCCGAGCAAGCGGGCGAGCTGCTCCCCGTCCAAGGTGGTGAAGGGCGGCAGTGCAGTGACGTCCAAGCCCTCATGAGCATGGAGTTCTTCCGTTTCCTGCAGGATGAAGGGAATGCCGAAATCAAACAACTCGAAGCCATCGCGCAGCTCTGCCGCCGTCACATCGCCCGTGCTGGGGGTAACGTCGGTGTCGTCGCCCGTTGTGCCCGCCAGGCCCTCGTTGAGCAGGTCGTCGTAGAAGGTCTGGAACGCCGGGTGCTCCACGATGGACAGCACGTCGATCAGGCTGCCTGGCTCCTGCCCTGCATTGATGCGTTCGCGGTTCTCGCGCTTGAGGTCGGCGTATTCCGCATCGCGCCACATCAGTCGCAGGCCGCGCCCAATGGTCTGCTCCAAAAGGATTTGCGCCTGGCTGGAGCGCAGCGGCACGATGACGCAGATGTTGTTCACATCGAAGCCCTCGCGCAGCATCAGCACGCTGACGATCACACGCGGCGTGGCGTGGCTGTCCACGCTGAAAAGGCGCTCGCGCACGGGCGCCCAGTCCTTTTCGCCCAACTCGGCCTTCTTGCCGGAGTCGATGGTCATCACTTCATCGTCGCTCAGGCCCTCCTGGTTCTGCAGAAAGTCTGCCACCAGGGGCGACACGGTGGTGTCCTCGCACACCACCAGCATCTTGGGGTGGCGGTCCGGGTCCGTCCTGGCAAAGTCTGCTTCCAGCTTGCGCAGCTTCTTCAGGCCGGCGCGCAGCATCACGCGCTGGCCTTCGCTCAGTGTGGGGTTGCCCGATTCATCGCGCGTGGCCTTGAAATCCAGCGGCAGCGCGCCAACCTCCTTGCGCCGGTCCAGCACCAGCGACTTCACCAGCCCCGCGCGCATCGCGCTTTTCAGGTCGAAGTCCACCACGATGTGCGGGAAGTACAGCTTGCGCTTGTTTTTGCCGCTGCCCACGTCGTTGTAGGGCGTGGCCGAGAAGTCCATCTGCACAAAGCGCCGCCCCTTGGTGGCGGCAATGCGAGTCAGGCTCTTTTGCCATTCCACCTCGGTGGTTTCGCCCTCGCGCTTGAATTCGTGAATGTGGTGGGCCTCGTCGTTGAAGACCATCAGTTCGGGCAAGCCCGCCAGAAACTCCAGCACGTTGCCGCGCGCGTAGCGGCGGTCCAGAACGTCCAGGCTGTTGCCCGTGGCGCGGCCCGGGGTGAGCGGCAGCAAGGCGCCTACCACTGCATGCGGCTCCATCGGCGCCCCGGGGCGCTGCGCCTCGTCGATATCCGGGGCCATATCCTCCTCGGCCAGCAGGTGCCAGTTGGTGATGGCGATCATGCCGTTGCCGGTGGTTTTGAGGCCGATGTCCGCCTTGCTGCACACATTGCCGCGCACGAAGGCAAACACCGCCTCGCGGTGCGCCTCGGGCACGAACAGGTCTGCAAAGCTGAATATGTCCGACGTGGTGAAGTCACGCCCCGCATCACCCGCAGCCGGCTTGCCGCAGAAAGCGTCCAGAAGCCGTTCGTACACGATCAGCCCCGGCGCCACCACCATGAACTGGCGGGTAAACCGCGCATCGTTCAGCCCCGATTCCAGCGCCGCCGTCTTGTTCAGCAGCTGCCACACCATCAACGCCTGCATCACCCAGGTCTTGCCGGTGCCCGTGGCCATCTTGAAGCAGTACTTGGGATGCGCGTGTTTGCCGGAGGCCACTTCGTTCACGCCCATGCCGGTCCGAAGCGCATCCGGCGCGCAGGCCTGGTACAGATCCAGCAGCGTCCAGTTCTCGTGCTCCCGTCCCAGTACTTCGTGCGCCACGATGGCGTTCAGGATCGCCTGCTTTTGCCCGGCATGGAAGTTCAGCCCCCCGCTCCCGGTGGTGCCGCCACCCCGCGCCAGCACCATGTCTTCGCCAAACCACCACAGCAGCAAGTCGGCGGTGGTGGGCGTCACCCACTCCAGGATGTCCGCTGTGCCGGATTCCAGACCCCGGCACAGCTGCCGGGTCCTGGTGGTCAGGCCGGTGGCCAGGGCGAGTCGCTCGTCGGTGTGGGCGCTCATGGTGCTGCAGCCCCCACCGTAGCAACCACTTCGGCCTCGAAGCCAAACACGTCGACCACGCGGACACACACCTTGCGGGGGCCGGCCTTGGCCGGGGTCGTCACCACGGCTGCGGTGACCACATGCAAGGCATCGCCGTCGCTGGCCGTGTTGCCCCGGTAGTCTTGCCACACCGAGCGGAACACCTTGCCGTCGTAGTCGGGGTCCACAGCCCAGTATTCGATGAGTGCCAGCGGCTGGGCATTGGCAATCTGCTGCAGCCTGGTGCGGTTGGCATCGTCCAGGTTGATGGCTTCGGGCGAGAGCAGCACATAGTTCTTGAGCTGCACCGTCAGTGTTTCCTCTCCCGCTCCGTCCGCCCCGGCCGGGCTTGGCGAGGCCTGGCGGACAACGGGGTGGATCGTGAGGTACTGCAGCGACGAGAAGCGCACCTGGCCGCGCAACTTGTCGATGCCGCCCTTCTTCTTGAGCCGGTCCATCAGGTCGGGCGGGATGACCAGGACTTCCAGGCGCGAGTCGTTCAGCGCGGTGATGGTTTCGCCGATGCTGGGCTCGAAGTTCCAGCCCAGCACCACCACCCGGTCCCAGCCGCCCAGCAGGTTGTCACGCTGCGCAATCGCTTTTTTCAGCGTGGCCATGCCGGTGAGCTTGTTGGGAGAATCGGCCAGCACCAGTGTCTTGCTGCCCCGTCGGCCGCCGAACTCGAAGCCCGCGATCTGGCCCAGATTGCGCTGAGGGTTCACCTCGGCTGGCAGGGGCATGGCGCCATACAGAGACAGCACGATCTGCGACAGGTCGCCCATGCGGAAGTCGCGCCCCAGCGTGGCCTTGGCGGCTTCGAGCTGGTAGTCGCCGATGGCCTGGTAAAGAAACGGCTGGGCGTCCTGGTCGATCAGGCGCTTGCGCATGATCATGCAGGCGGGCTTGCCCAGGTCGGTGGTGATCCAGCGGCGCGCGGCTGCCGTGGAGTAGACGCTCTTGTTGCCGTCCTTGGCAACGCGCCGGCCCTCGGCCGCGGCGGCAAAGCTGCCACTGCCGCCGAAGAAATCCGCCACCAGGTCGCCCGGGTCGGACGACGCTTCCAGGATGCGTGCCACCAGTTCTATAGGCTTTTGCGTGCCGTAGCCCACCTGCTCCTGAGAGTGCGCGACGACGAACGGCACTTCCCACACGTCGTGCATCTGCACGCCCCGGCTGGGCTCTTCGGTGCGCACGGTGACCAGCCTTCCGCTGTCGTCCGGCAGGTTCACGCGCCGGGTGTTGCCGTGCACGGCAGCGGTCGAGGCGGCCAGTGGCTGGAAGAGCTGGTTGAACTTGTACTTGTCGGACTTGCGGTAGAAGTAGATCGTGTCGTGCATGCGCTGGAAGGTGCTGGCCGCAGCCGACCAGCGCTTGTACCACCAGCAGATTTCGTTCACGAAGTTGTCCTTGCCGAACACCTCGTCCATCACGAGCTTCACGTAGTGCCCCACGTGCCAATCCAGGTGCACGTAGATGGAGCCTGTGTCAGCCAGCAGTTCCCGCATCAGGATAAGCCGCGGCGTGATCATGGCCAGATAGGACGCCGTACCATCGCTCCAGGTGTCGGAATACGCGAACTGCTCGATCACGGTCGGCCGCTGTTCCAGCTCCAGGCCGGGTAGCGCCACCTTGGTGCGGTAGTCGGCCTTGCTGTCAAAAGGCGGGTCGATGTAGATCAGGTCCACCTTGCCGCGCAGGCTGGGCGAATGCGCATCGCCTGCCAGCAGCGCGGCCATGGCCAGCAGGTTGTCGCCGTAGACCAGGCGGTTGGTCCATGCGGCGCCGCTGCCGGCGTGCTGTTCCTGCCGGGCCTGGTGTTGAACCCAGTCCGTGGTGGCACTGGCCCTGGCGGGCAGTACCACCTCACGTGTCTGGAGGCTGACGCGAAAGCGACCCTCCAGTCCTTCCAGAATCTTTTCGGCTTCCTTGCGGCCCTGGGCCACGATCTCGGGGAGTTGTTCAAGCAGCGATTTGGGCATACGGCGTTGGCGGCCGTGCATGTCGGCGGCGGCCGGTTGGGTTATTCAATCAACAAATGATTGAATTGATTGTGCAACAAGAAGTTGATGGCCAATTCAACTGCAGCTTTACGGTCGCACCATGGACAACAAGCTGGAGTTTGCCGACCGATTGCGTGCCGCGATGACGCAGGCAGGGCTGGAGCCGCGCCCTGGGGTGCTGCTGGGCCTGTTCAATGGCAGATACTGGGGCCGCTCGGTCACCTTCCAGGCGGTGTCGCGCTGGCTCAAGGGCGAGGCGATCCCCGCGCAGGACAAGCTGGTGGTGTTGGCCGAGCTGTTGAAGGTCGAGCCCGAAGTGCTGCGCTTTGGCACCAGCGTGCGCCATGCCGTGCAGGAGCACCGCGAGCGCTGGCAGGTGGGCGTGGGCTACCTGGAGCGCGAGACTTTCGACGCTTTCCTGCAACTGCCCGCACCCCAGCGCAAGCTGGTACGCGAGATCATCCTGACCTTCGCCAAGGTCTATCCAGCGGAGCCTCCCGCCTCGGAAGGCGGGCCGAGCAAGCCGCCTGGCGGCAGGTCGCGCGCCTAACTGGCGCTTCTTCGCGGGCAACCCTTCCGGGGGGCGCGATCATCCGCGCCTGGCCTCCTGCTATTGCCGCCAGAAGAACAAACCCGCCATCACGAGGCCCGTGGCGACGATGCCCCAGCGCAGCACCGGCGCGGGCAGTCGCCGCGCCACGCGCGCGCCACCGTAGCCGCCGAGGGTGGCGGCGACCATCATCATCAGCGCCTGGGGCCACAGCACCACCCCGCCCGCTGCGTAGATGGCCACCGCAATGGCGGTGAGCAGCGCGGAGACCCAGTTCTTGAGCCCGTTCATGGCGTTCAGGCGGGTTTGCCCCAGCAGGCCGAACAGCGCCAGCAGCAGGATGCCCAGGCCGCCGTTGAAGTAGCCGCCGTACGCCGCCACGGCCAGCAGGCCCACGGTGGCCTTGGCAGCCGACGGCGTACCGCCTGCGAGCTTGCTGCGCAGCCAGGGTCCGAAGGCAAACAGCGCGGTGGCGGCCAGCAGCAGCCAGGGCACCACGCGGCGGAAGGTGGCGTCGGGCGTGACGAGCAGCAGCGCCGCCCCCGCCGCGCCGCCGATGAGCGAGAGCACCACCAGCAGCCGCATCGACAGCCCCGGCGGCGGTGCGGTGTCCTCCCGAAAGCCCCAGGCCCCGGCGATGTAGCCCGGCAGCAGCGCCACTGTACCCGTGGCATTGGCCACCACAGGCGGCACGCCGGTGAAGACCAGCGCGGGCAGGGTGAGGAAACTGCCGCCTCCGGCCACGGCATTGAGGGCGCCGGCCATGAAAGCGGCGGTGAGCAGCAGTGCGGTTTCGAGCATGGTTTCTCTGCGGTCGGGCGCAGGCGCCACGGGGCGTTTGAAACCTCGATCTTATGTGCGCAATTCGAACATTTTGCGCTTGATTATGTTCAAAAAAGTATGAACTGATGTGCAGGCCACCCCGGCACGGTGCTCCGCCGGCGTGCAGATGTCGATGGGCTTCGAGGCCGCACGCCGGTGGCGATTCCGGCCTGCAATCAGTACATGTAGACCGCGCCAACGCTGGGGGTCGGGCCGAGCGTGGGCAGGACAGGCGCCCCCGAGTTGTCTGCCTGGTCGCCCTGGACCGTGCTGGCGGTGCTGTCCTCGCTGGTGGCGCCCACTGCCAGGGTGGTTCCGTCACCAGACAGGGCAACGCTGGCGCCGAAGAGATCGCCTGCATCGGTGTTGCTGGCCTTGAGGTAGGAGCGCTGGGTCCAGGTGTCGCCGCTTCGCTGGTAGACGTAGGCTGCGCCCGCGCCGTCTGCGGTGTTGTCAGCCTGCTTGCCGTTGATGCCCCTGGCGCTGCTGGCTTCTCCCATCGCGCCGACGGCCAGCGTGTTGCCGTCGGCGGAAAGCGCCAGGCTCGAACCGTACCATTGGCCCATGCCGGTATTGCTGGACTTGAGATAGGCCTGCTGGCTCCACGCCCCCGCACTGCGCGTGAACAGGTAGGCGGCGCCGGCGCGCGCCAGGGTGCGTTCACCCTGCGGCTTGTTGACGCCCGTGCCCGACGCCGTCTCCTCCTGGGCACCCACCGCCAGGGTATCCCCGTTGGCCGACAGCGCCACCTTGCCGCCGAAGGCATCGCCGGACCCCGGGTTGGACGCCTTGACGTAGGCCTGCTGGCTCCATTCGCCGCTGCGCTGCGTGAACATGTAGACCGCCCCCGCGTAGTTGGCGGACGTGTCATCCTGATTGCCGTTGACGCCCGGTGAGCCCCCGTTTTCGAACGGAGCGCCGACCGCCAGGGTCAGGCCGTCGCCAGCCAGCGCGACGGATGCGCCAAAGCGCAGCCCGAAAGGGCCCCGCGTATTGCTGGCTTTCAGGTAGGCGCGGTGGGTCCAGGTGGCTTCCGGGGTGTCGCCGCTGTCGGTGCTCGGGATACTGCGCGCGTAGGTGTACACGGCGCCTGCCAGCTCCAGCGAGCTGTCCTGCTGGTCGCCGTTGACGCCGGTTGCATTGCTGCGGTCGCCCGGTGCGCCCACGGCCAGCAAGGCACCATCGGCCGACAGGGCCACGCTGGTGCCGAACGCCTGTGGCGCGCGCACGTAGCGGCCCATGATGTCGGTGTTGTACACGGCTTGGGCGAGGGTGTTGCTGGCCTTGATGTAGGCCTCTTGCCGCCATATCCGGTTGAACGGACTCTGGAAGCTCTTGAACACATACACGGCGCCTGCTCCCTGGGTCTGGGTGTTGGCGGAGTTGCCGTTCACCCCCCGCGCGCTGCTGGTCTCGCCGGGGGCGCCCACCACCAGCACGGTGCCGTCGGCCGACAGGGCGAGGCTGGTGCCGAAGCGGGGGCCGTTGTCGAGATAGCCCTGGACGTCATAGGCGCGGTTGTTGCTGGCCTTGAGGTAGCCAGTCTGTACCCAGACGGGCGCCCGGGTGGCGCGGCTGAACACGTAGACGGCGCCTGCGTTGACGATCGAGTCGTTGGCGAAGTCGCAGCCAGAGTCCGTGGTGACGGCCGCGATGCAGGTGGCATTGCTGCGCTCGCCGGGCGCGCCCACGGCCATGGTCAGTCCATTGGAGGACAGCGCCACGGCGCTGCCGAATGCGTCCCCCTTGCCGCTGTTGCTCGCCTTGAAGTAGCCGATCGCCTGGGCGATGTCGGGGGTGAGCGCGGCCGTGAAGGGGCCGCATCCGCTGGCGTCGCAAGCGCGCACGCGGTAGGTGGCGTTCACACGCTCGTGCAGCAGCTTGTTCTGCAAATCAACCGCATATGAAGTGCTCGGCGTCTGGGCGATCTGCGCTTCGGGCAAGGGCCCGCTGGCGCCGTCGGGGTCTTCGAAAAGCTCGTAGCGCGTGGCGCTTGCGCTGGCATTCCAGGTGAAAAGATAGCCCTTGGTCCTTGTGCCGGGGCTCGCTTCAAAGCCCGCCGGAGCTGGCGGGCCGGACGCCTCGGGACTGCCCGAGCCGCCACCGCAGGCGGCCAGTGCCAGGGGCAAGGCAAGCAGCAGCGCGCTGCGGTATGGACGGGACGGGGCCATGGGTTCCTTTCGATGTGCTGGTGTCAACGCCTGCAAGGGTAGCGGCGTGCCGCGTGCCGAGCCGCCCCATCGACCGGGGCCGCCCGCCTTGCACATGGACACTCAAAAAAAACCTGGAGTGCTGCAGGCCTTGTCATGCGGCCTCTGCCAGCGCTGCGGTCGCTCTCTTTCCAGAATCCCGCTCCCTGCTTTCCCTGAAGTTTTTACACCATTCGGTAAAAAAACCAAAGATACGAGTTGCTTGCTTCTTCTGGCGTGAGTCAGGGGTTTTGGCGGCGCATTTTCACTGGTCGCCATAGGGGTCGGCGAACCCCATCTCCTGCAGGATGGCGGTCTCGTACGACTCCATCTCGTCGGCGTCGGCCTCGCTGGTCTCGTGGTCCCAGCCCTGGGCATGCAGTGTGCCGTGCACCAGCATGTGGGCATAGTGCTCCTCCAGGCTTTTGTTCTGCTCTATCGCCTCGCGCTCGATCACCGGCGCGCACAGCACCAGGTCGGCCGTCACCAACGGCTCCTGCGTGTAGTCGAAGGTCAGCACATTGGTGGCGTAGTCCTTCTTGCGGAATTCGTGGTTGAGCTGCCGGCCTTCTTCGGTGCCCACGATGCGCACGGTGATCTCGGCGTCGGTGGCGAGGGCATGGCGGATCCAGCGGGCGACCTTGTGCCGGGGCAGCACGGCGCGGTGGGCGGCCAGTTCATCGAAGCGGCCGAACTGGAGCGACAGGGACAGTTGATTCAGGGGCATTTGTATCGTTTTTGGCCGCCAGCGCTTTAACAGTAAGCGCGGAATGCTATCAAAAAATGAGCGTCAGTCGCGGCTGCGGGGTGCGGGTGCGCGCCGGGGCGCGTCGTACGCGTCCACGATGCGCGCGACCAGCGGGTGGCGCACCACGTCGGCGGTGGTGAAGCGCGTCACCGAGATGCCCTTGACGCGCTTGAGCACGCGCTCGGCGTCGATCAGTCCGCTCATCGCGCCCTTGGGCAGGTCGATCTGGCTCACGTCGCCCGTGACCACGGCCTTGGCGCCGAATCCGATGCGGGTGAGGAACATCTTCATCTGCTCGGGCGTGGTGTTCTGCGCTTCGTCCAGGATCACGAAGGCATTGTTCAGCGTGCGCCCGCGCATGAAGGCCAGCGGCGCGATCTCCAGCGCATTGCGCTCGAAAGCCTTCATGACCTTGTCGTAGCCCATCAGCTCGTACAGCGCGTCGTACAGGGGGCGCAGGTACGGGTCCACCTTCTGGGCCAGGTCGCCGGGCAGAAAACCCAGGCGCTCGCCGGCCTCCACGGCCGGGCGGGTCAGCACGATGCGCTGCACCGCGCTGCGCTCCAGCGCATCGACGGCACTGGCCACCGCGAGATACGTCTTGCCGGTACCGGCCGGGCCGATGCCGAAGGTGATGTCGTGGCTGGCGATGTTCTCGAGGTACAGGCTCTGCGTGGGCGTGCGGCCGCGCAGGTCGGCGCGCCGGGTGTTGAGCACGATGGCGCCCTCGGGCGCCTCCACCAGCGCCGTGTCGCCCGCGAGCATCAGCTGCAGGTAGTCCTCGGTCACGGGCCGGTCGGCCATTTCGTACAGCGCCTGCAAAAGCTCCATGGCCTGCGTGGCCTTGGCCTTGGGGCCGTCGATCTTGAACTGCTCATGGCGGTGCGCGATGCTGACCCCGAGCGCCTCCTCGATGGTGCGCAAATGGACATCTGCCGGCCCGCACAAGTGGGTGAGCCGCAGGTTGTTGTGGGGGGTGAATGTGTGGCGCAAGATCACGCGGATAATTCCCGTCAGTCAACCAAAAACATGGGAAGACGGCGTGGCGGCAGGGCCGTGCGCCGGCAAAGGACATCAATGATAGGCAAATTGACCGGCACCCTGCTGGAGAAGAACCCCCCCGAGGTGCTGCTGGACTGCCACGGCGTGGGCTACGAGGTGAACGTGCCCATGAGCACCTTCTACAACCTGCCCGCCGTGGGCGAGCGCGTGAGCCTGCTCACCCAGTTCATCGTCCGCGAAGATGCCCAGCTGCTCTACGGCTTTGCCACGGCGCCCGAGCGCCAGGCGTTTCGCGAGCTCATCAAGATCTCGGGCGTGGGGCCGCGCACGGCGCTGTCCATCCTGTCGGGCATGGGTGTGGCAGACCTGGCGCAGGCGATCTCGCTGCAGGAGGCGGGGCGGCTGGTCAAGGTGCCGGGCATCGGCAAGAAGACGGCCGAGCGCCTGCTGCTGGAGCTCAAGGGCAAGCTGGGCGCTGACATCGGCGCAACACATGGCGCGGCGGCGAGCGACAACCAGGCGGATATCCTGCAGGCCTTGCTGGCCTTGGGCTATAACGACAAGGAAGCTGCTGCGGCGCTCAAGGCGCTGCCCGCGGATGTGGGAGTGAGTGACGGGATCAAGCTGGCGCTCAAGGCGCTGGCCAAATAACCATAAACCATATTTTCTAAGGGTGAGGTACGGCGATGGACATGAATCAGAGCGCACGCTTGACGAGGTTGTTGGCCGCCACGGCTGCTGCTGTGGTGATGGCGGGTTGCGGCGGCGGCGGGAACGACACCGCTGCGACTCCTGCGCCTGAGCCCACGCCGGCTCCCGCGCCAGCACCCACCCCTGCGCCGCCCCCCGCCCCCGTGCCCGCTCCGCCCGCGATTGACCGGGTCGAGCCTTTCGACACCGGAGGCGCTGCCATCAAGAGCGCCGTGGCCGTGCAGCGTGCGGTGCCTGCCGGCCGGGACTTTGCCCGTGTGTCTCTGGGCCCGGTGGCCAGTGGCGCCCTGCCCAAGAAGGTGACGGCGCTGGGCGCCTCCGAGCCGCAGATCGGCGTGGCGCGCAACCTCCCGGCGCTGGCCAGGGAGTCCGACCTGTCGGCCCAGCTCCGCTGGACAGACACCGGGCGTGGCACGCGCGCGGCCGCATTCAGCGTTTCGTCGGAAGGCGCCAAGGGCGTGCGGCTGGGCATTCTGGTGCGCGGGCTGCCCAGCGGCGCCGTGCTGCGCTTTTATGCGCAGGCCGGCGGTGACGCCCTGCAGGTCACCGCCGAGCAGGTGATGGCCGCCATCGAGCGCAACCTGCAGGCCGGCACGCCCGACGAGGCCGCGCACACCTACTGGAGCCCCGAATTCGGCGGCGCGGAGACCACCGTGGAGGTCGAGATTCCCGCTGCCGCTGCCACGTCGAGCGTGAAACTGGCCGTCCCCCGGCTGTCGCACTACGTGGTCTCGCCCGAGGAGGCCGAGGTCCGGAGCATGGCCAAGGTGGGCGAGGCCGGCAGCTGCGAAGTGGATGCGATGTGCAAGCCCGAGGTCCTGAGCCAGAGCCGCTCCGTGGTGCGGATGCTCTTCGTGCGGGACGGCAACAGCTACCTGTGTTCCGGCACGCTGCTCAACGATGCCAAGTCCAGCCAGACGCCGTACCTGCTGAGCGCCAACCACTGCATCTCCAGCCAGGCCGAGGCTTCCTCGCTGATGACCGACTGGTTCTACCGCTCGTCGGCCTGCAACTCGGGCGTGACCAGCGCGAGCGCGCAGCGGCGAATTGGCGGCGCAACCCTGCTGCATTCCGCCGCCGCCACCGACACCTCCTTCATGCGGATGAACGAAGCGCCGCCGGAAGGGGTGGTCTACGCCGGCTCCTACTTCGGCGCGCTGGAGACGGGCCGCACCCTGGTGGGCGTGCACCACCCCAAGGGCGACCTGCAGAAATTCAGCTCGGGCACCATGGTCCAGTTCGCCACCTGCTCGAGCGAGCTGTGCTATCCGAGCGACGCGGCGGAAGGCACCTTCCTGACGATGTCGTGGAAAGAGGGCGTGACCGAAGGCGGCAGCAGCGGCTCTGCCGTGTTCCACGCCCTGGGCGACAAGCGCTATGTGGTGGGGCAGTTGTACGGCGGCGCTTCCAGCTGCCAGGTCCCGGGGGGGCACGACCAGTACGGCCGCCTGGACGTGGCCTACCGCAGCGCGCTCAAGCAGTGGCTGACGCCTTGAGGGAGCGGAGCGCAGATCTCGCATGACCATTCAGACCGACGACTTCGCCCCCGCGCCTGCCAGGCGCGTCGTCTCCGCAGCCCCGGCCTCCCCGCAGGAAGAAGCCATCGAGCGCGCCCTGCGGCCCAAGCTGCTGCAGGAGTACGTGGGGCAGGCCAAGGCGCGCGAGCAATTGGAGATCTTCATCGGCGCGGCCAAAAAGCGCTCCGAGGCGCTTGACCACGTGCTGCTGTTCGGCCCGCCGGGGCTGGGCAAGACCACGCTGTCGCACATCATCGCGGCCGAGCTGGGGGTGAACCTGCGCCAGACCAGCGGCCCCGTGCTCGAAAAGCCCAAGGACCTGGCCGCGCTGCTGACCAACCTGGAAAAGAACGACGTTCTCTTCATCGACGAGATCCACCGCCTGTCGCCCGTGGTCGAGGAAATCCTCTACCCGGCGCTCGAGGACTACCAGATCGACATCATGATCGGTGAAGGGCCGGCGGCGCGCAGCATCAAGCTCGACCTGCAGCCCTTCACCCTCGTGGGCGCCACCACGCGCGCCGGCATGCTGACCAACCCGCTGCGCGACCGCTTCGGCATCGTGGCGCGGCTGGAGTTCTACACATCGGAAGAACTGGCGCACATCGTCAGGCGCAGCGCCGGGCTGCTGGGCGCGCCCATGGACGAAGACGGCGGCTTCGAGATCGCCCGGCGCTCGCGCGGCACGCCGCGCATCGCCAACCGCCTGCTGCGGCGGGTGCGCGACTACGCCGAGGTCAAGGGCAACGGCCGTATCACCAAGACCATCGCGGACAAGGCGCTCGCCATGCTCGACGTGGATCCGCAAGGTTTTGACGTCATGGACCGCAAGCTGCTAGAAGCCGTGATCCACCGCTTCGACGGCGGCCCTGTGGGGCTGGACAACATCGCCGCCAGCATCGGCGAAGAATCCGGCACCATCGAGGACGTCATAGAGCCCTACCTCATCCAGCAGGGTTTTTTGCAGCGCACGCCGCGCGGGCGCATCGCCACGCTGGCGGCGTTCCGGCACCTGGGCGTGGCGCCGCCCAGCGCGGGTGCGCCGGGGCTGTTTGGGGCCTGAGCCGCCTCCGTTCCGTGACGTCTCATCCCTCTCCCCACGGCCGCCCAGGCGGCACGCCCTGTCATGGCACCACCGCGCAAGCCCAACAAGAAGAACGACCGCCGCAGCCAGCTCCGTGCCGAAGCCCGGGCGCGCGCCGCGCGGGGCGGGGTCGGCTCTGACGGGCCGGAGCGGTCGCCCGAGCAACACTTCCTGAGGTCCTGCGCATGGGCCTTGCTGGCGGGCACGGTGGCGCTGCATGCGCTGGGCGCGCTCGTGTACGGGCAGCTCTCGGTGTTCATGCTGGAGGGCTTTGCCGACCTGCGCGGCCGCGTGGCCGTGTGCGGCGCGATCGCCGAAGCCGCCCTGGCCGCCGGCCTGATGCTGCACCTCATCGACCGGCAACGGCTGGGCAGGACGACTGCCGAGTGGTCACACCGCATGCTGGTCGGGCGCGCCAGCGCATACGTCCTGTCCGCCGTGCTGGTGCCCGTGACATTCGTGCTGGCGATGGTGGACAAGCCGCGCATTTCGATGGACCTGCCCCTCCAGCGCTGGCCGGGGCTGGGGCCGCAATCGGAATGGCTGCTCGCTCCCTTGCCCTGGGCCTGGCATTGGCTGCTGCCGGTGGCGAGCGACCGCTTTCAGGGCTTGTCGGTGGTCGGCGCCCTGTTGGCGGGTTGCCTGGGTGTGTGGTGCACGGCAGGCACCACCAAGCGATGGCGCACCGGGTATGCGTTCTATGGCCTGGCGTGTGTGCTGACAGGGTTCTGGGCGCTGGGCGGCGCCGTCTACCACTACACCGCAGGGCGGGGCTTGATCGCGGTGCAGGAGCCCGTCATGGTCGCCCTGCTGCAGGCGCGGCCCGGCTGGTACAACGCCGACACGCTGCTGTGGCTGCTCAGTGGGGGCGTTTTCACCCTGGCAGGCGCACTGTTCATTGCGGGTGCGGTGTATGTTCCGTCCGCAGCCCTGGCCCGCACGTGGTCGCACTAGCCCCGGCGCAAGCAGGCACCGCGACCGGCAGGCCGCCCGCTGCCCCGGCCTCCGGCACAGGCACCGAAGCTGCAGTCGCAGTCGCTGCCTTCAACACCCCCGCCACGATGCACGCCTGCGCCGCGTAGTAGGTGGCCAGCACCCACACCTGCGACCACGGCAGGGGCGAGACGAAGCGGTGCGTGGCCAAGAGCGAGTCGCTGAGCATGAAGAACGCGGCCCCCACCGCCACCAGCACCGCTGCCCCGTCGCGCAGCACGCTGGCCCGCCCGATGGCCTGCGCCGCCATCAGCGCAATCACCAGCACATACGCGGCCACAGGCCCCCGCAGCGCGGCCGGCAGCCCGCCCGCCCACAGGAAGGCGTACATCGCCATGCCCACACCCAGCGTGGCCGCCAGCGCCCCCCGGTGCGCAAACCACCGCTGCCCCTGCTTGAACAGCGCCACGTAAAACAGGTGGGCCACCAGAAAGCTCACCAGCCCGGGGATGAAGAAGCCCTCGAACATCAGGAACACATCGCCCGCCAGCGACCCCGCCAGCGCGGCACCCAGTAGCAACCATGTTTTTGGATGAAATCGGCCTCTTCGCGCCGACTGGTAAGCGCTGGCAGCTACCAAAAATATAGCAATAACCATCGTCAACGGCTTGAACACCCAGTGCCACTGCACGAACCCCAGCGCGCTGGTGGCCGTGGCCAGCGCGCCGCTTTGCAGCACCAGCGCCATCAGCATGCCGATGCGCCCCTGCATCGCCGCACCCAGCGCCCACTGCGCGACCAGCAGCGTGGCGAACCACACCGCGTTCTCGGCCAGCGGCGCGCTGTCGGCCTGCCACAGGAAGGCCGCCACGCCGCCGAGCATCAGCGCGAACTGCACCAGCGCAAACCACTGCAGCGTGCGCGACATCGGCGGGTGGTACAGCTGCATCTGCGACATGCTGAACGCGGGCTTGGGAAAACGCTCGGCCACATCGGCCGGCCGCCAGCCCGGGGGCTTGATCCACACGCGTACCTTGTCAGCCCAGCTGCGCGCATGCCAGCTGTCGTGCGCCAGGCCTGCATACACCTGGGCGTTGGCCCACAGAGGGTCCCAGCTGTTGAGCAGGCCGCGCGTGCCGTACACGCAGCGGTCCTGGTCGTCCTCGTCCTTGAAGGTGCCGAACAGCCGGTCCCATACGATGAGGACGCCGCCATAGTTCTTGTCCAGATAGGCGTCGTTCACCGCGTGGTGCACGCGGTGGTTGCTGGGGCTGCAGAACCAGCGGTCGAACCAGCCGAGGCGGCCCACCTGCTCGGTGTGCACCCAGAACTGGTAGAGCAGGTCGATGAGCGCCACCACGGCGAACACCAGCGGCGGCACGCCCGCCAGCGCCATGGGCACGTAGAACACCCAGCCCAGCAGCGCGCCCGAGCTGGTCTGGCGAAGCGCGGTGGACAGGTTGTAGTCCTGGCTCTGGTGGTGCACCGCATGCGCCGCCCACAGCACCGCCGACTCGTGCCCCATGCGGTGCAGCCAGTAGTAGCAAAAATCGTAGAACACCAGCGCCAGCACCCAGCCCGGCAGGCTGGTCCAGAACGCGTCGTTGCGCCACAGGGCCATGTGCTCGAACAGCGCGGTGTAGATGCCGATGCGCAACAGCCGCGTGAACACCGCGCTGGTCTGGCTCAGCATGCCCAGGCTGATGCTGCTGACCGCATCGGCCAGGCGGTAGGTGTTGCGCTGCCTTTTGTAGCCGACCGCCAGCTCGATGGCGATCAGCAGGAAGAAGACGGGCGTGGCAAGGACGATGATCTGGCTGGGGCTCATGGGGGACACCAAAATGTCCGCCGATTCTTGCCCCGATCAGGTCAGCGCGCCCCTGGCATCAACCCGGATGATGCGCTCCACCACCCCCATCGTGAGGCCGCCGCGCACGCCGATCATGACGTCGTGCAGGTTGACCGTGGGGTCGCAGTGGCCGGGGATGAGCCACAGCATGCGGCCCAGGGCCGGCAGGCGGGACTTGGGGCCGTCCGCGTGAAGGATGCCGTGCTCGTCGCCGCCATTGGCGTAGCGCAGGCTGCGGTCGGGCGGCAGCAGGGCCACGGTGGGCAGGCCGGAGTCGATGGCGTGGCTCTTGTGGCCCGCGTCACAGACGGCGTGGGTGTCTCGCACCGACACCACCTGGGTCTTGACGAACAGCGCGTGCTCGAACGTGGGTTGCGCCGGCTCGCGTTCGTTGCGGGCGTAGTCGGCGTCCATGAAGAGGAACGAGCCCGCCTGCAGCTCGCCGTACACGCCGCTGGCCGCCTCGTGCACCAGGGTGCCGGTGCCCGAGCCGGTGATGAGCGGCACGGGCAGCCCGGTGGCCTCGATCAGGTCGCGCGTGTGGCTGGCGGCGCGCACCACGGCGGAGATGGCCTCGCGCCGTTCGGCGGCGCCAGCCAGGTGCTGGGCACGGCCGTGGTAGGCCTGCAGGCCCGCGAAGCGCAGCCCCCGGCTGCGCGCCACGGCCAGCGCCAGGGGGACGGCGGCCTCGCCGGGCGGCACGCCGCAGCGGCCCTGGCCCACGTCGATCTCCACGAACACGTCGATCAAGGTGCTGTCGCCCGCCGCCCAGTGGCCCTCGCGCGGCTGGGGTGTACCGACCTGGGCGATGGTCTCGGCCAGCCGCTCGATGCCTTCGGGGTGGTCCACCGCGATGGCCAGGCGGCCGCCGCGCGCCGCCAGCAGCGCGGCCAGGCGCGCCACGCGTTGCAGCTTGGGCATGGCCACCACTTCGTTGCTGATGTAGATGTCGTTCACGCCGCCTGCGGCCAGGGCCTCGGCTTCGGAGACTTTCTGCACGCACACGCCCTGCGCGCCGGCACGCTGCATCTGCAGGGCCAGCTCGGCGCTCTTGTGCATCTTGGCGTGCGGGCGCCAGCGCACCTGGTGCTTGCGCGCGAAGTCGGCCATGCGCTGGATGTTGCGGTCCATGGCGTCCAGGTCGATGACCAGCGAGGGCGTGTCGATCAGATCCACGCGCTGGCCGATGGCGGTCTTCAGCACATCAGGCAGAGGTTTCATCGCGCACCGCGTTGTCGTCCAGGTGTTGGGTGTCGGCCCAGCCGATCAGGGTGAGGCCGTCCGGGGTCCACAGCAGACGGTTGATGGCGGCGTTCGACAGCTGCCAGGTGCGCGGCGCCTGGGTCTCCTGGCGGGTGGCCAGGCGGTACAGAACGTCGAGCACGCCGCCGTGCGCCACCAGCAGGATCTGCTCGCCCGCGTGCGGGGCGGACAGCGCCATCACCGTGCGCTCGATGCGCTCGCGCAGGGTGACCAGCGATTCGCCGCCTTCGGGCGTGTAGTGCGGGTCGCGCTTGCGCCAGCGGCGGGCATCGTCGGGCAGCTCCGCCTCGATCTCGGCGAAGGTGCGGCCCTGGAAGTGGCCGAAGCTGCGCTCGCGCAAGCCGGGCACGGTGGTCAGCGGCGCGCCGGTGGTGCGCTGCACCGCCTGCGCCGTGGCGTGGGCGCGCTGCAGGTCGCTGGTGTAGATCGCGGCAAAGCTCTCGCCGGCCAGCGCCTGGCCCAACTGTTCGGCCTGCCACAGGCCGGTGTCGTTGAGCGGAATGTCCAGGTGGCCCTGGATGCGGGTGTCCACGTTCCAGGCTGTTTCTCCGTGGCGGACGGCAACGATGCGGGTGGCGTGCATGCGGGGTGGTGGGCGGGGACGTGGTTGGATGGGAAGCGCTGTCAGCGCACGGTGCCCGGCGCGGCGGGCGGGATGGGCGCCAGGGGCTGCCGCACGACCCGGGGGCCTTGCGGGGGCTGGGGGAAACCGGTCAAGGCGGCGTCGAACAGCACGCCGTAGACGGCAGGGTCGCTCACCCACACGTCTTCATGCACGGCAGATGTCTCGTACACCACCGCCTGCGTGGCGGCATCGCGCAGCACGATGCTCACGGCGCGGCGGTGCAGCGGCGTGGGCTCGTTGAAGCCCCAGCCGCCATGAAAGCCCCAGCCCCGGCCGTACCAGCCGCCCATGCCCCACGGGTAGGGTCCGTAGGCGCCGTAGGGCCGGAACGGGTCGTAACGCGGCACGGTGTCGGCCTGCACGCCGACCTGTGCCAGCAGCCTGGGCGCGGCGTCGTCGCGGCGCAGGCCTGCGCGGCCCAGCGCCTGCTCGGCCAGGGCCACGATGGGCTCGAACGAGGGCATCTGCTGCGACGGCAGGCGCTCGATGCGATAGGTGGCGGGCGAGGGGATGGCCTGCAGGGTGGAGAAGCTCTGCACCTGGCCTTCGACCAGGCGGGGGCCGGTGCTGCAGCCGGCGAGTACGGCCACTGCCGTGGCGCACAGCAGGGCGATGGAGAGGGGGCGGCGCATCATGGTGAGGGTCTCCTGGGCTGCGACAAGACGATCCCGGTGTGAGTGCACCCGCGCCCGGAGGTTCACGACAGTGTCACCACCTGTACGCCGCCCATGCCGGGCAGCGATGGCGCCGAAAACTCTTCCTTGTCGAAGGCCTTGTCGCCGTCTTCGCTGGCCACGCCCGTGGCCCGGGCGTTCTTGAAGTCGAACAGTCCGCCGTCGAGCAGGTGCGAGGGCACCACGTTCTGCAGCGCGTTGAACATGTTCTCCACGCGCCCGGGGAATTTCCTGTCCCACTCGCGCAGCATCTCGCCCACCTGCTTGCGCTGCAGGTTCTCCTGGCTGCCGCACAGGTTGCACGGAATGATGGGGAAGTCGCGGTGCGCGGACCAGCGTGCGGTGTCCTTCTCGGCCACGTAGGCCAGGGGGCGGATCACCACATGCCTGCCGTCGTCGCTCACGAGCTTGGGCGGCATGCTCTTCATCTTGCCGCCGAAGAACATGTTGAGCAGCAGCGTCTGCAGGATGTCGTCGCGGTGGTGGCCCAGCGCGATCTTGGTGCAGCCCAGCTCGTCGGCCACGCGGTACAGGATGCCCCGGCGCAGGCGGCTGCACAGGCTGCAGGTGGTCTTGCCCTCGGGCACCAGCTTCTTGACGATGCTGTAGGTGTCCTCGTTCTCGATGTGAAAGGGTACGCCGGTGCTCTTGAGGTACTCGGGCAGCACGTGCTCGGGAAAGCCGGGCTGCTTCTGGTCGAGGTTGACGGCCACCAGGTCGAAGTGAATGGGCGCGCGGGCCTTGAGCTTGAGCAGGATGTCCAGCAGGGTGTAGCTGTCCTTGCCGCCGGACATGCACACCATGACCTTGTCGCCTTCTTCGATCATGTTGAAGTCGACGATGGCCTTGCCCACCTCGCGGCACAGGCGCTTTTCGAGCTTGTGGGTCTCTCGCTCGATCTTCAGGCGCGCGGAGGCTGCGGCGGGCGCGGCGTTTGCATCGAGGGGCTCGGCAGCCCAGCCGGCCTGGGTGGGTTCGTTCATCACTGCGCTCATGGGAGGGGAAGGGCTCTGGGTTCGGGGGAAAGCGATGTCCGCCGGGCCGCACGACAAGGGGCGGGGCGGCGGGAAACAGCCCTCCATTGTCGGTGAAACCGCGTTGCCAGGGGGCTGTGGCGCTATTTTCCGGCTTTCCGCGGCCCGCCGCCAGGGCGCTGCGCGGCGGTGGCCGCTGCCTGGGCGTCGGGCCCTGCGCCGCTCGCCTCCTGGGGCCGGGCGGGGCTGGCCCGCTGCGTGAGCCACAGCCTGAGCTCCCGCTTGCCCCTGGCATTGGCTGCGCGCCAGGCCTCGCGCGCCAGCGCCACAAAGCGTTCTTCGGCCGGGTCGGGGTGCTCGGTGGCGTGCTGGGCGTCCAGCCAGCCGATGTCCACGCGCGCATGCCGCTCGATCTGCCGTGCGAGCGTGTCGCCGATGGGGCGGGCGCTCTTGATCTGGCTCCACATGCTGGGCGATATCTCCAGCGACGCGGCAAACGCCTGGTCCAGCCCCTTGGCGGGCTTGCCGGCGGCGATCTGTTGTTCGAGAAAAAGGCGGTGCAGGGCCAGCACGTTGGTGCGGCGGGTCACGGTGGTGGGCGGCGGGGTCACAACGAGAAAAAACAACAAACGCGAAAAAAGATTGTGCAGGGCGTTGACCGGTGTGTAAAGACTATTTACAGTCCACGCTCATCAGGACTCCGAGTCCTCATCCTTACTCACACAGAACACACGCCGCCCACTTCCGAGAGACCGCCATGAACGCCCGCCACAACGCCATCCACCACCGCACCCGCCAGGGCGCCGTGGCCGTGCGCGGGGCCTTCATTGCGCAGGCGTCGTCCACGTGCTCCAAACGGCTGCCCTTGCATGCCGCGTCCTATTTGCAGGGCCACGACCGCATGGGCAGCAGTGCCAGCATGGACCAGCCGCAGTGGCTGGGCAATGGTTTCGAGGATACCGCGCCGCTCCCGGGCGGAGGTTGCAACGCAGGGCAGTAGTCCCAGAGCGTTCTCCCTCCCGATCTCTTGATCGACAAGAGGCCCGGCAACCAGGTGGTTCCGGGCCTTTTTCTTTGTCCCTCGTTTTTTGTCACCACCTCATTTTTGCAGCGCCCGCCGCTGCCCCCGCAGGCATCGACCCGCCGGGGAGCAGGTTCTTTAACAGTGTGCCGCAGGCGGCCGTTCTCCCTCGGAGCGATGGCCGACCTGCATCGAAAGCAGAGGGAGCGAGCGGCGCCGAGTGCTCAGCCGCCCCACCCCCTCTCCATTTCGGGTGTGCCTTTGCTCACACCGCCGGACCCGGCCGCATGCGCGGCCCGGCGGGATGTGCTGGGGTTGATCGCCCAGTGCAGCGACGTGCATGCGCAGCCCCTGGCGGGCCGCGGTCGCGTGAAGGCACAGCCGAAATGGATATGCATTGGGCGAGAAACGCCCATTCAGGCTCCTTTGCGCGTGGAGCTCACGCCAATTTCCTTCCTGTCCATGACCCGCATTGCGCGGGCCTGGCAGGCATGCCGCAGCAGCCCTGTCGGATGGGGCGCCTGGTTGTTTCAACCGGGGATTGCAGGTTCGACTCCTGTCTGTGGCGCCCCTTCCCGCGTTCCCATTTCTTCCATCAACCCACCCACTTCTTTTCCATTCACCGCATTCACGTTCCAGGAGATCCCCCATGGCCATCCAGCATTCCTTCCCCTTGGGCGCCCAGCGGCGCCGCGTCGCCCTTGCGGGCTGGCTGGCCCGCCTGGCATCCGTGCGCGCGCGCCTGCAACGCACGGCTCCAGGCCGCGCAGCCGCAGCGCGCCGCCTTGACCAGCTCGACCCCGACCAGCGGGTGCGCGAGGTCGGCGAGTGGTAACGCCACGCCCCTGCGCGCGTCCGCTTTCGCATTCGCAGTCCCTGCGTGCCTTGGGCATGCATCCACACCGGCGCCCACCGATTGACGGTGGGCGGCAGCTGTCGCTTTTGCTTGTGCTTTTGTTTGTCGCTTTGTCTTCGTTGTCGCAGTCGTCGATGACCATGTATTAACCGGGGCGTGCGCTGGGCTGGGCGGCTGCGCCCTTCATCCCCAGAAAGGAGAGCCTCATGCCCCGCACCATCACCACCCCCACCGAAACCTCGTCCCGAAAACCCCGCACCCCCGCGCCCCGCGTGCTCCAGCTGGACCTGCACGGCACGCCGCAGTCCTGGATGCCGCTGGAACAGGCCGCCGTGCACTACGCCAGCGGCGCCGTGGCGTGGGATGCCGGCCTTGCGCCCCTGGCCACATTGCGTGGCGGGCACAACGCGGCGACGGGCCGGCAGTCGGTTCTGGATGTCGCGCCCATCATCGCCCTGCGCGGTGTCGCCCGGATCAATCTCTTTGACGTGGTGCCGGGCCTCACCAAGCGCCGGCTGCTGCGCCGCGACCGCCACACCTGCGCCTACTGCGGCGGTGTCTTCAGCGAAGAGATCCTGCAGTGCGAACACATCGTGCCGCAGTCGCGCGGCGGCGCCACGTCGTGGACCAACCTGGTGGCCGCCTGCGCCGCGTGCAACGGCTACAAGGCCGCCCGCCTGCCCGAAGAGGCGGGCATGCGCCTGTTGTTCCTGCCGTACGTGCCCAGCCGCTATGAGTCGTTCTTGCTGGACGGCCGCAACGTGCGGGCCGACGTGCACGAGTGGCTGGCCAGAAGGCTGCCCAAGGGATCTCGCCTCCATTGAGGGGGCGAGAGTTCAGGATGAGAGCTGCCAGAGACAAGGGCCGTGGTTGTGTGACCGTGGCCCTTTTTTTATGCCGACAATGCGCGGCCTGGGCTCACCACTGGCCGGTCTCGATGCGGATCGCCACCTCGCAGTCGTCGAAGATCTCCAGCTTGGCGATCTTCACGCGCACGCCCAGCACGCCGGGCAGCTGCATCAGCCGGTTGGCGAGCTTGCCGATCAGGCTCTCGAGCAGGTTCACATGCTCGGCGCGGCACTCGTCGATGATGATCTGGCGCACCTTGCGGTAGTCCAGCACGTGCAGGATGTCGTCGTCGCGCGGGGTGAGCGGCTGCACGCCCAGGCTCAGTTCGGCATCGACCTGGATGGGCTGGGGGTCGGTCTTCTCGTGCGAGAGGATGCCCAGGTTGGCGTCAAAGCGCAGGCCGGTCAGGGTGAGGATCTGTGTGCCGACGGCGGTGTGGTCCATGGGAGATAGCTTCTTTCTGCGTGGGCCGGCGCCCGCTCACATCATTGAAAAATCGCGCTCGAACTTCATCAAATGCTGGCCACCGTCCACCAGCAGCGTGGTGCCGGTGATGGAACGGTTCTCCAGCGCAAACTTCACGGTGCTCGCCACGTCCTCGGCCGTGGACGAGCGGCCCAGCGGGCTCAGCGCGTGCAGTTGCTGGAACTTCTCGTCCTGCAGCATGTGGCTGGTGAGCGTGAGGCCCGGCGCCACGCCCACCACGCGCACGCGCGGCGCCAGGGCCAGCGCCAGCATGGTGCCGGCGGCCTCGAGAGCCGCCTTGGACAGCGTGTAGCTCACGAAGTCGGGGTTCTGGTTCCAGAGCTTCTGGTCCAGCAGGTTCACCACGGCGCCCTGGGCGTCGGCGTCGCCCGCAGCGGCGCGCTCTGCCAGGTGCTGGTGCAGCGCCTGGGCCAGCAGCACGGGCGCGGCGGTGTTGCTGCGCAGGTGCTTTTCCAGCGCGGCAAAGCCGAAGGTCTGTGCGTTGTCGTGCTCGAACAGCGAGGCGCTGTTGACGACCGCATCCACATGGCCGAAGTGCGCCACCACGCGCGGCAGCAGGCCGCGCACGGCGGCCTCGTCGTCAAAATCGGCATCAAAATGGGCGCTGGTGCCCGACAGGCGTGCGCAAGCAGCTACGGTCTCGATAGCGTCCTGCTCGGAGGTGCGGTAGTGCACCGCCACGTGCCAGCCGCCCTCTGCCAGCGCGAGCGCAATGGCGCGCCCCAGGCGCTTGGCGGCGCCGGTCACGAGCACGGTGTGGGGGCGGGTGGGCTGGGGCATGGTGGCGGGGTGGGGGACAATGCGGGCCGTGACCCAACAACCCGACAGTTTAACGACCGCCCTGGCGGCCCATATCCGCCAGACCATCGCCGCCGAGGGCGGCTGGATCGGCTTTGACCGTTTCATGGCGCTGGCTCTGTACACGCCGGGCCTGGGCTACTACGCCAACGACAGCGCCAAATTCGGTGCCATGCCCGAATCGGGCAGCGACTTCGTGACCGCGCCCGAGCTCACCCCCCTGTTCGGCCAGACGCTGGCGCGCCAGGTCGAGCAGGCGCTGACCGAGACCGGCACCTCCGAGGTGTGGGAGTTCGGCGCGGGCTCGGGGGCGCTGGCCCTGCAGTTGCTGGATGCGCTGGGCGACCGGGTGGCGCGCTACACCATCGTCGACCTGTCGGGCAGCCTGCGCGCGCGCCAGCAGGCACGGCTGGCGCAGCACGCGCACAAGCTGCGCTGGGTGGACACGCTGCCCGAGCGCATCGAAGGCGTGGTGGTGGGCAACGAAGTGCTGGACGCCATGCCCGTGCAACTGCTGGCCCGCCACGGCGGCCAGGCACAGGGCGTGTGGCACGAGCGCGGCGTGGTGGCGCAGGAAGACGGCAGCTTTGCCTGGGCCGACCGCCCCACCGCACTGCGCCCGCCTGTCGACATCGAAGGCCCGCAGGACTACCTGACCGAAATCCACGCGCAGGGCGAAGGCTTCATCCGCATGCTGGCCGACCGGCTCACGCGCGGCGCGGCCTTTCTGCTGGACTACGGCTTTGGCGAAAGCGAGTACTACCACCCGCAGCGCCACATGGGCACCGTGATGTGCCACCAGGGGCACCTGGCCGATGGCGACCCGCTGGTGGCGGTGGGGCGCAAGGACATCACCGCGCACGTCAACTTCACCGCCATGGCACTGGCCGCGCAGGAAGCAGGGATGGAGGTGCTGGGCTACACCACGCAGGCGCACTTCCTCATCAACTGCGGTTTGCTACCAAAAATGGAGCAACTGCCGCAGGCGGAACGGGCGACAGCGGCCAAATTGATCATGGAGCACGAGATGGGCGAGCTGTTCAAGGTGCTGGCCCTGGGCGCGGGGAGTGCGTGGGAGCCCATGGGGTTTGTGCAAGGGGATCGGTCGCACCGGTTGTAGGGGGCAGGGGGGCCTTGGTTGACAGGCTCTGCTGCTGACTCCCCCCCTCTCCCCAGCCCTCTCCCGCGAGGGGAGAGGGAGTTTTCGGGGCGCTGGGTGCGCCGGCTGGTGAGGGGCGCCTCGCCTCTGGATGCGATGTGAAAGATATTAGCCAACGTCTGACTGGCACCAGCGCCATGCACGGAACCGAGCGCCGGTCTTACTCCCTCTCCCCTCGCGGGAGCGGGCGGGGTGGAGGGTGGGGGAGAGGGGGCTCGTCCTGAGGCCCCTGCCGCCCGCCCGCGGCCAGCGTCACGCCATCACTGCGGTCCTTCAGCCGCACCCCCGTCAGCCCCAGGCGCCTCGCCTCGGTGCACAGCCACCACATCCGCGCCGCCGCAGCAGCCGGGTCCAGGCCCTCGGGCCGCACGTTGGAGATGCAGTTGCGTTCCGCATCGCTGCACCCCACCCGCGGGTGCCAGGTGAGGTAGATGCCCAGGCTGTCCGGCGAGCTCAGGCCCGGTCGTTCGCCGATCAGCAACGCCACCATGCGGGCCCCCAGCAGTGCGCCCACCTCGTCGCCCAGCGCCACGCGCGCCTGTGTGGCGATGACCACGGGGCCGATGCGCCAGCCCTGTGGCGCGCTGCCCACGATGGCCCGGAGCAGGGGCTCGGCGTGGCGCTCCACGGCCAGGGCCGAGAGGCCGTCGGCCACCACCAGCAGCAGGTCGTGGCCGGCATGGCCGCCGTTCCCCAACGCCTGCAGGCGCTGCACATCGCGGTCGCACAGGCGCCGGCCAAGGTCAGGGCGCAGCAGGTATGTGGCGCGCTCGGGTGCGGCGCTGGCCACCTGCAGCGGAGTGCCGCACAGCCCGCCAAGCCGTGCGGCCAGCGCATCCGCATCGAGCGGCAGGTGCACCGCGTCGCGCGCCTGCGCGTGGGCCAGGCCGAAGTCGAGCAGCTCGCGTGTGGGGATGGCAGTGCCCGCGCGGCCCAGCGCCAGGCGGGCGGCGGTGTGGGCGCGCAGATCGGCCCAGGGGTCGGGCGCGGGCTGCGTCATGTGTTCATTCCGATCTGCCGCAGCCGCGCGATGGCCGCCTGCTGCTGCGCTGCGGGCAGCAGCCGCCCCGCGCCGTCGGCCAGGTGCATGCTCGCAAGCCAGTCCTCGAACTCCGGCGCGCGCCGCAGGCCCAGCACCTCGCGCAGGTACAGCGCGTCGTGGAACGAGGTGCTCTGGTAGTTGAGCATGATGTCGTCCGCCCCCGGCACGCCCATGATGAAGGTCAGGCCGGCCGCGCCCAGCAGCGTCATCAGCGCGTCCATGTCGTCCGAATCGGCCTCGGCATGGTTGGTGTAGCAGACGTCGCAGCCCAGCGGAACGCCCAGCAGCTTGCCGCAGAAGTGGTCTTCCAGGCCCGCGCGGATGATCTGCTTGCCGTCGTACAGGTATTCGGGCCCGATGAAGCCGACCACGGTGTTGGTGAGCAGCGGCGAGAAAGCCCGTGCCACGCCGTAGGCGCGCGCCTCGCAGGTCTGCTGGTCCGCGCCGTGGTGCGCGTTGGCCGACAGGGCGCTGCCCTGGCCGGTCTCGAAATACATCACGTTGTCGCCCACGCCATCGCCAAAGTCCGTGCCGCGCTGCAGGGACCGCGCCGCATCGTGCGCCTCGCGCAGCAGGGCCAGGCTGATGCCGAAGCCCGCGTTGGCCTTCTCGGTGCCCGCGATGGACTGGAACACCAGGTCCACCGGCGCGCCGCGCTCGATCATCTGCAGCGTGTTGGTCACATGGGTCAGCACGCACGACTGCGTGGGGATCCGCAGCGTGGCGATCACCTCGTCCAGCATGTGCACCAGGCCCGTCAGGGCGGCGATGCTGTCCGTGGCGGGGTTGATGCCGATCACCGCGTCGCCCGCGCCGTACAGCAAGCCGTCGATCATCGAGGCCGCGATGCCGCGCACGTCGTCCGTCGGGTGGTTGGGCTGCAGCCGCACCGAAAGTCGGCCCGGCAGGCCGATGGTGTTGCGAAACCGCGTGACCACGCGGCACTTGCGCGCCACGGCGATGAGGTCCTGGTTGCGCATGAGCTTGCTCACGGCCGCCGCCATCTCGGGCGTGATGCCGGGGGCCACGGCCGCCAGCGCGGCGCTGTCGGTGCCGTGGGCCAGCAGCCAGTTGCGGAAGTCGCCCACGGTCAGGTGGGCGATGGGAGCGAATGCGGCAGCGTCGTGGGTCTCGATGATGAGGCGCGTGACCTCGTCGGATTCGTACGGAACCAGGGCTTCGGCCAGGAAGCGCGCAAGCGGCACGTCTGCCAGGCACATGCGCGCGGCCATGCGCTCCACCGCCGTGGTGGCCGCAATGCCCGCCAGCACGTCGCCCGAGCGCTGGGGCGATGCCTTGGCCAGCACATCGCGCAGGCTGCCGAACTGCCAGCGCTGGCCGCCTGCGGTGTGGTGGTAGCGGGTGGACTGCATGGGTGTGCTCGGTGGTGGCCATGGTAGCGGGGCGCGGCCGCTGGGGCTACCTGGTGCGCCTACACTCGGAGCACCATGATCCGCTGGCTTCTCGTCATCTTCCTGGCCTTGATGCTGCTCAGCTGGCTATCGCCCTTGCTGCGGCGCATGGGCTTTGGCCGGCTGCCGGGCGACCTGCGCTTTCGGTGGCTGGGCCGCGACTGGGATGTGCCGCTGGCGTCCACGCTGCTGCTGAGCTTCGTGGTGAGCCTGCTCGCAAAACTGCTGTAAAGCGCTGCGTGGCGGCGTTCTTGCCCACGTCCATCAACAAGACAAGCCATTCACCGAGCGCAGTCGAAGTGCCGCGTAAGGCTTCGATAGGGTCAGCCCGAACAGTGTTGAATGATTTGACATGCCAGTCCGCATCAGTCGGCCGCCTTCTCCAGCGCCTTGAGAAACGACTTGCGCCACCAATGCACATCGTGCTCGCGGATGCGCGCCATGAGTTTCTGGTGGCGGGACTGCCGCTCGGCCAGCGGCATCTGCAGCGCCTGCTGGATGCTGTCCGCCGTGCCCTGGGTGTCGTAGGGGTTCACCAGCAGCGCTTCCTTCAGTTGCTCGGCCGCGCCCGCAAAGCGCGAGAGCACCAGCACGCCGGGGTTGTCGGGGTCCTGCGCCACCACGTATTCCTTGGCCACCAGGTTCATGCCGTCGCGCAGCGGCGTGACCAGGCCCACGGCGGCCGCGCGGCACAGGCCGGGCACGCGCTTGCGCGCCACCATGCGGTGGATGTAGCGCACGGGCATCCAGTCGAGCTCGCCGTAGTCGCCATTGACGGCGCCGCACAGGCCTTCGAGCTCATGGCGCAGGTCGGTGTACGCGTGCACGTCGTCGCGCGAGGGTGAGGCGATCATGATCATCGTGGCGCTGTCGCGGTTTTCGGGGTAGCGGTCGAGCAGCTCGCGGAACGCGCGCACGCGGTGCGGGATGCCCTTGGAGTAGTCGAGTCGGTCGATGCCCATCAGCAGCCGCCTTCGCGAATACTCGTCGCGCATGTTCTCGTAGGTTTCCACCGCGTCGGGCGCCTGGCCCAGGCGGGTGAACTCGTCCACGTCGATGCCGATGGGAAACGCCTTGACCTGCACCGTGGCACCGAACGCGCGCAGCTGCTGCACACCGACTTCCTCGGCGCTGGCTTCGTTGCGCACGTAGCGGGTGAAGTGCGAGACATCGGCTTCGCTCTGCAGTCCCACCAGGTCGTAGGCGAACAGCGAGCGCATCAGCCATTCGTGCTGCGGAATCGCCGCCATGATGAGCGGCGGCGGCATGGGGATGTGCAGGAAGAAGCCGATGCGCTGCTTGCAGCCCATGGCGCGCAGCTCGGCGGCCAGCGGGATCAGGTGGTAGTCGTGTACCCAGATGATGTCGTCGTCGCGCAACAGCGGCAGCAGCTTGCGCGCGAACATCTGGTTGACCCGGCGGTAGCCCGCGATGTAGCGGGTGTTGAAGTCCGCCAGGTCCAGCCGGTAGTGAAAGACGGGCCACAGCACGCTGTTGCTGTAGCCGTGGTAGTAGCTGTCGTGGTCTTCACGGCACAGGTCCACGGTGGCCAGCGTCACGGCACCTGCGTGGCGTGTCTGCAGCTCGCATTCGCCGGGGGTGCCGTCTTCGGTGACGGTGCCGCTCCAGCCGAACCACAGGCCGCCGGTCTGGTTCAGGGCGTCGCCCAGTGCGACGGCCAGGCCGCCAGCGGCGGGCTTGCGGGGGTCCGCGATGCGGTTGGATACAACGACGAGTCTGCTCATCCGTCCATCATCGTTGCCAGCGGGCCTTGCCGCCTGTCGGACACCGCCTCAAATCACGCTGTCCCACGGCGCGGACAGGCGAACCGCAGCATTGATGACGCCCACCATGGAGTAGGTCTGCGGGAAGTTGCCCCACATCTCGCGCGTTTCGGCATGGGTGTCCTCGGACAGCAGCCCCAGCGGGTTGCGGGCCGCGAGCATGGTCTCGAAGATGGCCCGTGCCTCGTCCTTGCGGCCGATGCGCGCGAGCGCGTCGATGCGCCAGAAGGTGCAGATGTTGAACGCCGTCTCGGGCTTGCCGAAGTCGTCGGCCGCCTCGTAGCGGCGCATGTACGGGCCATCGCACAGGCTCTTTTCCATGGCCTCCACGGTGCTCACGAAGCGTGGGTCCTTGGGGTCGATCATGCCGACTTCGGCCATCAGCAGCACGCTGGCATCGAGCTCGTGGCCGCCGAAGCTTTCGGCAAAGGCCTGGCGGCTTTCGCTCCAGGACTTGGCGATGATCTCGTCGCGCATGCGGTCGGCGTGGTCCCGCCAGTACGCGGCGCGGTCAGGCAACTGCAGTGTGATGGCGATCTTGGCCAGCCGGTCGCAGGCCGCCCAGCTCATCAGGGCCGACGAGGTGTGCACGCGCGCACGGGTGCGCAGCTCCCACATGCCGGCGTCGGGCTGGCCGTACACGCGCACCGCGTTGGCGCCCACCTGTTCCAGGCGCGTGAACTCGGCCAGACCCGCGCGGTGCAGCAACCGGTGGTCGTGGAAGGCCTGCGCAGCGCCGAGGACGATGTTGCCGTACACATCGTGCTGAAAATGCTCGGCCGCCTGGTTGCCCACGCGCACGGGGCCCATGCCCCGGTAGCCGGCCAACTGCGGCATGACGGACTCAGGCAGTTCCTTTTCGAGGCCGATGCCGTACAGCGGCTGGATGTGGCCGTCGCCGCCCTCGACCACCACATTGCTCAGCCAGCGCAGGTAGTCCTCCATGGTGCCGACTTCCGAGATGCTGTTGAGCGCGCGCACCACGAAGAACGCGTCGCGCAGCCAGCAGTAGCGGTAGTCCCAGTTGCGGCCGCTGTGCGCGGACTCGGGGATGCTCGTCGTCATGGCGGCCACGATGGCACCTGTGTCTTCGTACAGCGACAGCTTGAGCGTGATGGCCGCGCGAATCACCGCGTCCTGCCATTCCAGTGGCAGTGCCAGCGCTCGGCTCCAGCTGCGCCAGTAGCTGGTGGTTTCCTGCTCGAAGTAGCGCGCCGTGTCGGCGATGCCTTCGTGCAGCGTCTCGTCCGCGCCGAGAATGAAGTTGTGTTCGCGCGTGAGCACGAACGACTGCCCCGACAGCACGTGCGACACCGGTGCGTCGGTGGACAGGCGCAGCGTCATGTCCTCGCCCACATAGCGGATGTGGTTGCTGCCGCGCGTGATGTGCGGCGTGCTGCGGCCCCAGTCGTAGCGCACCTTGAGCGCCACGCGGATGCGCGGCGCGCCTTCGATGGGCCGCACGCGGCGCACCAGCGTCATGGGCCGGAAGAACCGCGAGCGGCTGTTGAAGCGCGGTGCGAAGTCGGTGATCTCCACGCCGTGCCCGGCCTTGTCGAACAGCTGCGTGCGCAGGATGGCGGTGTTGGGCTCGTACCACTGGTGGGCCGAGGCCAGGTCCTCGATCTCGATCGCGAAATGGCTTCCCTCGTCGCCCGGCTGCAGCAGGGCGTTGAACACCGGGTCTCCATCGAAGCGTGGCAGGCAGCACCAGACCATGCGTGCCCTGTCGTCGATCAGCGCGCTGATGGCGCAGTTGCCGATCATGCCGAGGTTGAGCGAGCCCTGTTGAGGGGCGTTGGCAGCAGTGTTCATCGTTCGCGTTCCCAATTGGTCCTGGCACTCGATAGCCAGCCGCGCAGCGCGGCGGGGGTCATGCAGCGGTGCTGCGCCATGGTCGGGCCTTCGCCCACCTTGATGCCCCAACCGCCCAGGGACTGCACGGCGGCAAAGCCCGATTCGTCGGTGACGTCGTCCCCCACGAAGACGGGAATGCGGCCCTCAAACGGCGGCTGGGTCATGAAATCGACGATGGCCTGGCCCTTGTGTGCACCACGGGGCTTGACCTCGAAGACGAACTTGCCGCGCATCAGCTCCACGCCTTGCACGCCTTGCAAGGCGCGTTCCAGGGTGTCCAGGCAGCGAGCCTCCATGTGGGGCGCCAGGCGGTAGTGCAGCGCGACGCTGGCGCGCTTGGGCTCCACCAGCAGGCCGGGATGGCGCGATGCGAGGTCGTACGCGGCGTGCAGCACCGGTGCGAGGTCTGGCGGGGGCACAGCGGGGTGGGAGGTGTCGTGCAACCGGTATTGCGCGCCATGCTCGCTGGCCAGCGGCAGGTGCAGCGGCGCGAGGAATCCGTCGATGTCGGCTTCGGGCCGCCCCGTCACGATGGCCAGCGCACCACCCAGGTGGGCGTGCAAGGCCGAGAGAGTGGGGATCAGCCCGGACGCAATGCGCACCGCTTCGGGGCGCGACGCCAGCTCGGTGAGCGTGCCGTCGAAATCGAGAAAAAGGGCGTGGGCAGTTGTCAGTATCGGAAGCAGCTGCATGGGCCGAGACCTTAGCAGATGCCACCGGGCCGACCGGCCCCGTGGGGTGTTCTACACCCTGTAATCCCGCGTAAATTTTTGCAAGCAGGTATTTGGCCGACATCGATGCGGCAGGCTCGCCGACTTGAAAAGTCCAGCCCGGTCGCCATCTGCGCACATTGAGACTGTCAACATCGCGTCCCCATGTCCGAAGCCCTGCACATCGTCTGCCCCCACTGCCACACCACCAACCGCGTGCAAACCGCGCAGCTGGCCAGCGCGCCCGACTGCGGCCAGTGCCATCAGCCGCTCTTCGCAGGGGCGCCGCTCGAGCTCGACGCCGCGTCGTTCGAGCGCCATGTGGCGCGCAGCCACATCCCCGTGGTGGTGGACTTCTGGGCGCCCTGGTGCGGCCCGTGCCGCCAGATGGCCCCCGCGTTCGCCCAGGCCGCGCGCGAGCTGGAGCCGCAGGTGCGACTGGCCAAGCTCAACACCGAAGACCATCAGGCGCTGGCGGCGCGCCATGCGATCCGCAGCATTCCGACCATGGTGCTGTTCCAGCAGGGGCGCGAGGTGGCGCGCATCTCCGGCGCGCTGGGCGCGGCGGACATCGCGCGCTGGGTGCGCACCGCCACGCCCGCCAGCTCGTGAGCTGTGGCTGAATCAAGGCCGCTTCAGCGCAGGCCCAAAGCGCGGTCCAGAGACACCGCACCCCCGCCACGCCCCACCAGGTACAGCATCAGCCCCGCCCACGAGAGGTGAGTGGGCCACGCGTCGGGGTAGACGAACACCTGGATCACCAGCGTCATCCCCAGCAGTGCCAGGGCAGACAGCCGCGTGCACAGGCCCAGCACCAGCAGCACGGCGAACAGGTGCTCGGCCACCGTAGCCAGCTGCGCGGCCAGGTGCGGCGGAATCAGCGGCAGCCTGTATTCGTCGCGGAACAGCGCATAGGCGCTGTCGGAGATGGTGAACCAGCCCTCCACCTTGGTGCGCGCCGACAGCCAGAAGATGCCTGCGAGAGCCACGCGGTTGATCAGCGCCAGCAGGCTGTGGGGGGTGAGGCAGGTGGCGATGCCTGCCAGGCGGTTGCCCCATGCGCGGGGGCCGTCTGCGGGCGGGGAGGACAAGGGTGTCGATGTGTTGGCGGTCATGGTGTTTCCTTTGAACAGGGGGCCGGGGCGTCGGCATCGTCATCTGCTTCGGTGAGCGCGCCTGCGTCCAGAAGCAGCACCAGCAGCGCCCCGAAGTCTGTGTTCGGCTCGGCCGTCAGCGCCTGGGTGGCGGCGGCCTCCAGCGGCAGGCCTTGGGCGCAGGCGTCCATGAAAACAATCCCCGCACGCGGCAGGGCACGCCACGCCACGGCAGCCGTTGGACGCGTGAGCAGCCCTGCGTCGCCCACCCAGGCCAAGTCCGCATCCATGGGCCACTGGTCGCGGTGGCGCTGCCACAGGGTATAGGCCGGGTGGTCGTCGCACCAAGTCCAGCGCGCCGCCGGGTGGGGCCGCAGGTGCCGCAGTGCCAGCGCGTCGGGCGGCTGGCGGGCCAGCCAGGTCGCGTCGAGCGCGCGGGCGTCGGCCGCCAGGTGGCTCTCCGTCCAGCACCGATCGAGGCGTGCAACGGCGGGCATGTATGGCAGCTCGGACGCCGGCCCGAACTGCCGCAGAAAGTCGGGAAAGTCCGCGCCATAGTCCATGAGCCTCCCATCGGAGGGAGGCTGCGCGTGGGCGAACATGCCAGCCGCTGCGCGGAACCAGTCGGTGCCCACCAGACTGCATACCGTGGGGTAATTGGCCTGCAGCGCGTCGATGCACGCAGTGAGCACGTTGTTGCGGTACACCGCAAAGCCGGGCTGGGCGGCCAGGGCAGCGAGCCATGCGGGCATGTGCAACGCTTTGTCTGGAGACGGCAGCAGCGCTGCCGACAGTCCGTCCTGAAAGTCGCTCAGGTGCATGGCGCCACCTCGCAGTCAGGGGCGTGTTGTGCGCGGGCTCCCTGGGCCTTGTGCGCCTGTTCGCGTTCCGCCAGAAGCTCCGGTAACGCAGGCACATTGCCGTCCCGCTCGATGAGCGTGGGCACGGGGCCCGTGCGTGCCAGCACCTGCTCGTACAGCGCCCACACGGCAGCCGAAATGGGCGCGTCGTGGCTGTCGATGAGCAGCGCCTCGCCCAGCGCCGGATCGGCGTGGTGGCCGGCCAGATGGATCTCTGCGACGGCGTGCAGCGGGAAGGCCTCGATGTAGGCCTGCGCGTCCGTACCCAGGTTGTGGGCGCTCACGTGCACGTTGTTCACGTCCAGCAGCAGCGCGCAGCCCGTGCGCCGAACCATTTCGGCCAGGAAATCGGTCTCGGACCAGTCGTGCCCGTCGATGTGCAGGTAGTGCGTGGGGTTCTCGATGGCGATGGGGCGCTGCAGGGCCTCCTGCGTGCGCGCGATGTTGTCCGTGATGCGGGCCAGCGCCGCGTGGGTGCGCGGAAACGGCAGCAGGTCGGGCAGGTAGTGGCCGCGCCAGGCGGACCACGCCAGGTGTTCGGACACGATGGCGGGTTCGATGCGCCGCACCAGCGCGGCCAGCCGGGCCAGGCGGCCGGGATCGGGTGGTGCATCGGCCGCGAGCGACAGCGACACGCCGTGCAGCGCCACCGGGTGGCGCGCGCGGATGGCTTC
Source organism: Acidovorax sp. sic0104 (assembly GCF_019219095.1). Classification (GTDB taxonomy): domain Bacteria; phylum Pseudomonadota; class Gammaproteobacteria; order Burkholderiales; family Burkholderiaceae_C; genus Acidovorax. The sequence goes on along the minus strand of NZ_JAHUWH010000008.1, from coordinate 3,122 downwards.
GAGCCACGCCAGCCGCGGGCCGCCGGCGGCCAGGTAGTTTTCCGGGTGGACCTCCCACCACAGGCCGGGGGCGCTGCATTGCAGCGCCTCGGCGTAGTGCTGGGGCTTGAGGCCCAGGCCGGCGGTCAGCAGGGATGGCATGGCAGATCGCTAAGGGGTGAGGAAAGGTTTGCCGCATCGGTATCCATCGGGCTGCGCGCCGCCCGCGGCCTGTGCAGCGGGCGCTGCCAAGCCAGGGCACCCGTGGAGCCGGCTCCGCCGGTCCACCGGGTGCGTGCCCCTTCGGGGGAAGGCGCGCAGCGCCTCAGGGGGGCTTCACCTCAGGACTTGATCGGCATCAGCGAGCCCATGCCCTTGGGGGTCTTGAGCGTGGCGCAGGTGCCGGCGGGCACGTACTTCCAGGCATTGCCCTGGTAGTCCATCTTCGAGGTGCCCGCGCAGGTGGTGCCGGCACCTGCCGCGCAGTCGTTCTTGCCGGCCATCGACACGCCGTAGCATTTCTCCATGGCGGGCTTGGCGGCGGCGTCGCCCATGGGCTGGGTTTGTGCCTGGGCCATGGCGGCGGTGCAGGCAATGGCCGAGAGTGCGAGGGCGCCGAGGCTGAGGGTGCGAGTGGTCATGGCAAGTTTCTCCAACAGAGTTTGGTTTGATAAACAAGGGATCGAAGCGGACCGGTGGCGGCAACGTGCGGGGCAGAACTAACTAACTAGCTAACGGCCTGCACCCTGCAGCACCCGATCTGCGCTGTAATTCGCGCTGGCGTCGCCGCGGGTTACACGGCGCTGCCACTCCACACGCTTATTTATTTTTTGCACCCGCTGTAACCGGAGGGCCCGCTGTGACGAATACCCTGCAGGGAGACGCCATGGACATTGAAGAGCGGCTGCGTGGATTGCTGCTGCAGGGGCTGGACGCCGACGCAGCGGCGTACCAGCGATTTCTGAAGGAGCTGAGCGCGCACCTGCGTGCGTTTCTGCGCCGCCGCCTGGCGCAGCGGCCCGACGAGGTAGAGGACCTGGTGCAGGAGACCCTGCTGGCGGTGCACAACCAGCGCCACACCTACCGGGCCGACTCGCCGGTGACGGCCTGGGTGCATGCGATTGCGCGCTACAAGCTCATCGACTGGCTGCGCTCGCGCGCCGCCAAGGAAGCGCTGCATGTGCCGCTGGACGACACCGATGATCTGTTCGCCAGCACCGACAGCGACGCGGCCGAGGCGCGCCGCGACCTGGGCCGGCTGTTGCAGCTGCTGCCGGAGCGCCAGCGCCTGCCCATCGTGCACATGAAGCTCGAGGGCCTGTCGGTGGTCGAGACCGCAGAACTCACCGGCATGTCGGAATCCGCCGTCAAAGTGGGCGTGCACCGGGGCCTCAAGGCCCTGGCCGCCAGGATCAGGGGAATGTGATGAAAACCGATGAATTGATAGAGCTGCTGGCCTCCGATGCACACCCGGTGGCGCGCCACACGGTGGAGCGGCGTCTCGCCATGGCTGCGTTTGCGGGCATTGCCGGGGCGGCCGTGCTCATGCTGGGCCTGTTCGGCCTGCGCAGCGACCTGGCGGCCACGATGGCGATGCCCATGTTCTGGGGCAAGCTGGCCTTTGCGGGCACGCTGGCGGCGGGCGGGCTGATGGTGCTGCAGCGGGTGGCACGCCCCGGTATGCCCGCAGCGCGCACCGCGCTGTGGCTGGCACTGCCGCCGCTGGTGCTGTGGGGGCTGGCGCTGGCCACGCTGGCGCAGGCGGCGCCGGCCGAGCGCCTGCCGCTCATCCTGGGCAGCACCTGGCGGACCTGCCCCTTCAACATCGCCGTGCTGTCGGTTCCGGCGTTTGTCGCGGGGTTCTGGGCGCTGAAGGGCGCGGCTCCCACGCGGTTGGCGTGGGCCGGCGCGGGCGCGGGGCTGCTGGCAGGGGCGCTGGGTGCGTTGGTGTATGCGCTGCACTGCCCCGAGATGGCCACGCCCTTCCTGGCCGTGTGGTACCTGGCGGGCATGGCCATCCCCACCGCGCTGGGCGCCATTGCGGGGCCACGCTGGCTGCGCTGGTAAGGCGGTGGCGCTTTGTGAGTGCCGCCCTGGATGCGTCACAGGCCGTTCAGGCCTTTCAAAGCCTTGGGGTTGTTGTTGCACCCCAGGCAGTTAGGGGTGAGCCTGCTGCAGCCTCCGCCCGTTCGGGCTGGGCCTGTCGAAGTTGGGGCGTGTGACCTCCAACCGTTCGGGTTGAGCTTGTCGAAACCGGGGCGCTGCTCGCGGGCTCGCTGATTGGGTGGTGTGCCTGGTTCAAGGGCGGGAGCCGGGAGTTCGCCCCGGCGGGCCCAAAAGAAAGACGACCCCCAGTCTGCGGCCCCTTCGCTGCGCTGCGGGGCAACCTGCGTCGGGGCGGTTGCGGGGTAGACAGCCGAGCAGCCGTACAGCCCTATGGGCCATCCCGTTGCTCGGCGCCCAAGACGCGGGCGCATGCGCCGCGCGCTGCGCAGGCGGGGGTGAGCGCAGCAATGGCCCTTAGGGCTGGGCCTGTCGAAGTTGAGGCGTCTTGCCTCCCGCCCGGTCGGGTTGAGCTTGTCGAAACCGGGGCGCTGCTCGCGGGCTCGCTGGTTGGCGGTGTGCCTGGTTCAAGGGCGGGAGCCGGGAGTTCGCCCCGGCGGGCGAGGTACTTCTTCTTTGCTTCGCCAAAGAAAAGTACCCAAAAGAAAGGCGACCCCCAGTCTGCGACCCCTTCGCTGCGCTGCGGGGCAAACCTGCGTCGGGGCGGTTGCGGGGTGCGCCGCAGAACTCACTGCGCGCCTGCGGCGCTCCGCTCAGACAACTGCGGCGAGTCAGTTCACGAGGCATGCGCGCACTAGCGCGCATGCTCACCCCGCAACCGCCCCGCCGCAGGCGCAGCCAGCAGGGGGTGGACAGCCGAACAGCCGAACAGCCACACGGGCCATCGCGTTGCTCGGCCCCCAAGACGCGGGCGGGCCGAGCGCAGCGATGGCCCGTGTGGCTATTCGGCTCCCCCATCCCTTCTGGATGCGCCTGGGGCGCGCAGGGGGCGGGGTGGGCGTGTGCCGAAGGACACACGCCTTCGTGCTCTGACTTGCCGCAGTTGTCTGAACGGAGCGCGCAGCGCGCAGTGAGTTCTG
>NZ_JAHUWH010000082.1 GCF_019219095.1 Acidovorax sp. sic0104 | reverse complement strand
CCCCCCCCCCCCCCCCCCCCCCCCCCCCCCCCCCCCCCCCCCCCCCCCCCCCCCCCCCCCCCCCCCCCCCCCCCCCCCCCCCCCCCCCCCCCCCCCCCCCCCCCCCCCCCCCCCCCCCCCCCCCCCCCCCCCCCCCCCCCCCCCCCCCCCCCCCCCCCCCCCCCCCCCCCCCCCCCCCCACCCCCCCCCCCCCCCCCCCCCCCCCCCCCCCCCCCCC
>NZ_JAHUWH010000081.1 GCF_019219095.1 Acidovorax sp. sic0104 | reverse complement strand
CGAAGGACACACGCCTTCGTGCTCTGACTTGCCGCAGTTGTCTGAACGGAGCGCGCAGCGCGCAGTGAGTTCTGCGGCACACCCCGCGCCCGAGCACCCCAGGTTGCCCCGCAGCGCAGCGAAGGGGTCGCAGACAGCAGGGTCGCCTTTTCTTTGGTGCCTTTCTTTTGGCGAAGCAAAAGAAAGACACTCGCCGCCGGGCGACTCCCGGCCTCCGCCCTTGAAC
>NZ_JAHUWH010000080.1 GCF_019219095.1 Acidovorax sp. sic0104 | reverse complement strand
GCCGACGTGGGCGACACCCTCAGCTACAGCGCCCAGCTCGCTGGCGGCGGGGCCCTGCCCGCCTGGCTCAGCTTCGACCCCGCCACCCGCACCTTCAGCGGCACACCCGCCAATGGCGACGTGGGCAGCGTCGACATCGACGTGATCGCCAGCGACGGCAACGGCGGCAGCGTCACCGACACCTTCGCCATCACCGTGGGCAACGTCAACGACAACCCCACCGTCGCCAACGCCATCCCCA
>NZ_JAHUWH010000007.1 GCF_019219095.1 Acidovorax sp. sic0104 | reverse complement strand
TGCAGCGGCCAAATCGTCTGGGCTCAGCTCCAGCCGCCCCAGCTCCGCCTCCTCGATTTCCACTCTGATCTTCACTGGATTGCTCCTTTGCAAGTAGGCCGATGCGTACTACCCTGACCTGCACGCCGCACTCGGCAAGTCACGGAGGATTGTAGTGTTCAAGTACACCCCGACACGTGTCGCGGCTCAACGGCATCCCGGCTCCGGCCGCTGGCTGCAGCGGTACCTCTTGCCGGCCTCAGCGGAGATGAAGCCCACAGACATCGCGCCGTCCGAACGAGCGGTTCCCTTGGCCGCGTTGAGCGCGATCAGTCCACCATGAAAACGCGAAGGGCGCTTGAGTCGCCACATGGTCGATACCTGACCTTCCGAGTCCGCAACCGTCGGCGCTTCGACGGGGAACGTGCGCTCAATCAGCGCCTGGACATCGGCGGCCTTGGCGCGGAACGGCACCACGGAGCAGCCCCCAGCGCCCGACACACCGACCAAGTAGCTGCTCTTGCCGTATGGCACGATGAAGCTCGCCCCGCCCAGCCGCTGCAGCGTTGGGTCCTGGTTGTTCTGCGCGTCACTGAGCCTGGTGCCACTCCTGGCGAGCGCCAGGCGCTCGACGGACGCCAGATCAGCGTTGGTGACCATGCAGAGGCTTTCGAGGACCGCCAGGACCTCGGATGCGCTCGCCTCGGCTCGCACCTGAAAGGGCAGGAGGAGGCAAAGCACTGCCCCCGTGATTCTGACGCTGGATCTGGCCATGTGGTGCCCCCCTCGGTGCTCCCAAGTTTATAGTGCAGCTCACCCGTCCTTTACCGCGCTCACCAGATGGCACTCTACGAAATCAGCGAGAGCAACACCCTTTCGCCCATACCTGCGACAACATTCTCCAGCCGTGGGCTCTACGAGCGGGACAACCTGCAGAAGGCGCTTCGGGCCCATATCCATGCGATCACACCGGGCGCGGACACCATGGTGCTCGCCGAAGAGTTTGGCGACTGGGTGGGCGCAAACCGGCGCATCGACCTCCTCTGCCTGGACAAGGACGCCAAGCTGGTGGTGGTGGAACTGAAGCGGGATGACGGCGGCGCCCACATGGAATTGCAGGCGGTGCGCTACGCCGCCATGATCAGTGCCATGCGGTTCGAGCAGGCCGTGGAGGCGCACCGCAGGTATCTCGGGTCCATCGGATCAACAGCCGATGCCGAACAGGCCATCCGCGAATTTCTGGATCGCGACGACGGCCAGCCCGTGGCGCTTCACGAGGATGTCAGGATCGTGCTGGCCGCGCCTTCATTTGGAACAGAAGTCAGCACCACAGTCCTTTGGCTCAACAAGCAGGGGCTGGATCTGCGCTGTGTGCAGATGCGTCCGCACCTGCTTGACGGCCGCGTGCTGCTCGACATCCAACAGGTGATCCCCTTGCCCGAGGCAGCGCAGTACCAGGTCGCCATTCGGGAAAAGGAGGCACAGCAGGCCATTGCACGGTCATCGGAGCGCAATGTCGCGCGATACAACCTCACGATTGGTCGGAGGACCTACTCGAACATCCCAGGGCGGCGAGTGCTCTTCGAGGTGGTTGCCGAGGCGCTGCGGTCGGGCGTCACTGTCGCATCGATATCCGCAGCTTTCCCTGGCAGAGGCGATACCGTATTTCTTTCAGCGGAGGGGACGCTCTCGGGCGCGGAACTCCTGGAGCGCTCCGGACACTCCGGCTCGGGCTATCTCATCCAGGACAACATGGTGCTCCAGGCTGAAGGGCGAACCTTCGCTCTATCCACGAGCTGGGGGGACCAGCTCCTGGACGCAATCTCCAGCGTGGTGGACCTGGTGCCTTCAGCCGGTATCGCTTTCGAGAGGGCCCAGCCCACAGGCGAAGCGCAGGAGGTTAGCTTCGACGGCTACCTCATCCGCCAGGACGAAACCACCACGATCACGGTATCGAAGGATGGAAATCCATGTTCCCCCGTGATGCCCGTGCTGCGCGCGCTGGCGGAGAAGCTTGGCGTCAGCACGCTCAACGGCGCAGGCAACGCGTTTAACACTCGCCAGCTAGGCGCGCGTGTCATTGAAGCAGTAGGTGCCCGCGAGGGCTGAGTTCTGCGGTGCTACTCGGGAGCGCCCAACATCCGTTCTTGCGTGACCCCCGCTTGGAGGTCACTGAGCACTGTCCATGCCGCACGAACTAGCGGATGACGCGCCGAGTCAAGCGTGGCAGACCACTGCGCGGCCTGCTGGCCGAACAACTCCCGGCCGCGTACCGTGTCAGCAGCGCTGGCCAACCACTCCCAAGTCGGCAAAACCAATCTCGCCAGGCGTTCGCCAGGGAGCCCGTTCGCGATGCCGAGCCCCGCTGGATCAAAATCCACGAAGGCCCACAAGGGCTCGGTGCGTCCGGACAAAAAGGACTTCACTGGGCCAGGCGAGAACTTCGTGTCGCCTCGAAAGACATAGAGCACCTTTGCGTCATCCGCCCGGAGCCAGCGATAGAGGTGCAGGGACCTCATGGCCTCCCAGTTCTCGACCACACAGATCGCGTCACAGTGAACATGCAACAGCGTGTCCACAGTGGCTATGAGGCAGGCCCCCGTGGGACTCTCCCATGGCCTCTGCCCCAACCGGCAACCCCCCCTCGCGATAACGGCAATCTCACCTTCGTGCGTCGGCCGTGTGCCGGATTTTTCTGACATGCCGCCGAACTGGGCGGCTTGGGCTCGCGTGGCATCTGGACCGAGGGACTCGGGAGGCAGACCATTCGAGGCGAGAATCTTCGCAGCCTGGGCGTAGTGGGCATCCGTGTAAAAGATCGCCCTGCCCGCGCGTTGGCCGAGGCCATAGTGCTCACTGAAGAATACCGCCGCCTTCCCTGGTACCACCGAGGGGGGCGTGGTCCTGACAAGCCGCTGCAGGAATCCACGTTCGGTGGCGGACAGGCTCACGGCTGCGCCCTGTGTACCCTGATGTCGCTGAAGGGCTCGTTGAGCACAAAGCCCCTACCAGCAGGCGCATCAAGGATATCGATCACGAAGCCGGTCCCCTGCAACTGCAGGTATGCGTACATCAGCCACGCACCATCGTCGAGCGCATCTAGCTCGGGCCGTGAGCGCTTGAAGCTCCCCAGCAACATCGACCCCCTGGCAGGTTGGGACGCCTCGGCAACGAAAGCCCGAAGCGCACGTTCGTGCAGGGACTCTTCCTCAGCCACCACACCGTCGTCATCTTCATCAATTCGGCGCTGGGGAACAGGCGGGGCTTTGACCTTGGGCTCTGGCTTCGGCGCCGGCATTGCCGCCAAGATTCGGGACAACCCGTCAGCGACCACCACATCGGTGTCCGCGACGTCGGGCTGGGGGCGCACCTTCACTCGCACCGGCCGCCACAATGCGACGTCCACCGCTTCCAGGTTGGCCCCTTCCAACTCCCAACCCTTCGTTGTCTTGTTCCGATCGAGCCACAAGCTGAAGTTCGACAGCTGCTTCAACCGGGCCTCCATACGCCTGGCGTCGAACAAGCGCCGGGTGATGGCAGCTTGGGCATCCTTGAGCTGCCCCGTCCAACCAAGGAGGCGCGAACCAAGCCTGCGCGAGATCAGGATGCGCACGTCCGGCAGTCCCGCTGCGATCGCCTCATCCTGCACCCGATCTACGAACCTGCGGATTGCCTCCATGTCGCGAAGAAACACTGCAACCTGGGCCGCGTAGTAGGCGTTCTGCGCCATCTTCGCCGCAAGCCCCACGACGTTCCCGAACTGTGATCCGAGCAGCACGTAGAGCATGGCCAGATTAGCCTGAATTGCAAATGAAATTTCTGCAATGGACTCGTCGAGAGCTGCCAGCAGTGTGTCGAAGTTTCGGCGCGAGCCCCGCTCCTTTAGCCTGTAGAGCGCGCGCCATTGAGCCTGCGCCTGGCGCATGGTGCCCGTGACTCCCCGCAGCGACTGGTAGGCGTGGTAGCTGGACAAGTGATCGGCGATGAACTCACGAAGCCGAGGATTGAGCCGATAGGTGTCTTCGTCGTAAGGTTTGAAGGCACCAGACTCAAACAACGCCTCAATCGCCTTGGACCGCTGCCGCGTGTCCCCAGAAACCTCTCCCTCGAAGGCTTCGGACACCAGCTCGGAATGCCGGTGCAGCACGCCGAGGAGCTTTTCGACCTGATCGCTGCGCTCGCTCACGGCTCGTCCTCTTCCGCGTTGGCCAAGTCAATCAGGTCAGGATCCTCAATCTCTGATTCGTCCACGTCGGTGTCAGGTATCACCCGGTTCTCACTGAGAAACTGCAGTACCGCATACAGCTGCTCGATTTTCCCCGTGACGCGATAAGTCTCAGTCTCCTTTGAAGCGAGAAACACGTACCCGTCCTTGGCCAGATGCATCAGCAGGCGCCGCAGGTTTTCCCGAACCGAGTTACGCGGGTTGCCTTCGTTGATCACTGCGAGCTTCGTGCGAAGCAGCATTTCAAGCGTGCCCTGATTGACCACTGCTTGCTCAAGCTCGTAGAGCGGGATGTACTCGCCGGGGGACAGCGTGATCCCGAGGGAGTCTGCTTGGCGGATGAGATCCAGCATCACAATGGCGGGGCCATAGACGTCGCGGAAATCGAGCAGCTCTCTGCGCAGACGCGCGTGGTCGTCGGACGTGACAACCAAGGGGGCCATGAAGAAGGCTCCCGTCTCATTGAGCCGCGCCAGCCGCATGTTGATGCCGGCCAGCCAGCCGTCGATCTGCTCCTGCTGAAGCTCGTCCTGCAAAATCTCGAATTCGTTGGGGTAGCGCACATCGCAGATGTACTCCCCCGCAAGCAACAGCCGAGTACACTGACCGTTCATACCTGCACCTCGGCGCTGGCGCTCGCAGGCACGAGCGGAGCGGATTGCCGATACAGCCGAACTCGTCCTCGATCCTCGAAGAGATAACGTCGCGCAAACACGCCGCGCTGCATCAGATCAAGCGACGGCGAGGCCGTAACGATGTCGATGCGGTTGTCCTTGAGCATCTGCATCAAGGCCAAAAGATTCTGCTGGTCGAAGTCCCCCACCTCGTCTGTGACCCAGGGAATCCACACTTGGTCCTCCCCCCTCATCGTGTTCACGAGAGCGCACATCAAACAGATCATCACGATGGAAGTGAGCCCGTTGCTGGAAATCGCCTCCAATTCGCGTTGCGTCTTGAACTCTCGCAACGTCCCATTGTCCAGCACACTTCCCCCAATCGAGATGTACGCGCCAAGATTGATTTCGAGACTACCATCACGTCCGACCACGCTTGCAAAGTCACCCAGCGCAGTCGCAATGTCGCGCGGGGCCAGCTCCCGGTCGTTCAGGTATGCCCCGCTCACCGCGTAGTCTTGGATGAGCGCAGTCATCTTTCGCAGCTTTGCGTAGAAGCCGAGCTCCTCGAAGTTTGTCGCAATCCAGAGGTTCAGCTCAGAGATGCGCTCAAAGCAAGTGACCGCACTCAGACCCTCCTGGATCTGCTTGTTGACACGCCCCACCTCTGTCTTGAAGGTCTGCAACGCCGTGTGCAGAGCGTCGATGTTGGCAAAGATGGTGCGCAGTTCGAGATTGTTCTGACGCACGATCTCAGCCCCGATCTGCCCGTGACATTGACACAGTGCTAGGGCTTGCCCGATGTCCGACCCCAGACGGGAAGGATCCTGGCTTAGCCAGTCTTCGACGAACTTCGTCAGCACCTTGTGTCCCGACCGCAGTTTGCTTGAGAGCTGCGTATGCCGATTTCGTATCTCGGCCATTTTTTCGGCCAGCTCAGTGCGCTGCTCGTCAACTGTGCCCCTGAGCGTATCCACACCGACGTCCAACGTCACAGTGGGCGCAACGTATGCTGGCTTTCCATCAAAGCTTTCCAGCAGGTGACCCAGGCTGGAAGCGTCTGTCTCGCACCGCGACACCCGCGCTTCGAGTTTCTCGACGGCTGCATTGAACTCACGGTTGCGTTTCCGGACCGCCTCCTCGTGCGCATTGAAGTTTTGAAGCGCCTTCGCTGCAAGCCCCTGGGTAAGTTCGGAGGCCGTCTTTGCCTCGGCAACCATTGCCGCTCCGCCCCGGGCTAGGAAGTCTTTCCACGACTGAACGAATGGCTTGTGGTTCTGGATTTGGACAAGGTCATCCCAAAGCTTGCCAGCGTCCGCTTTCACCTTTGCAAGCGAATCTACGTCCACCCCCGCCTTGTTGAGCCGGTCATTCAATTGTTTATCGAGGCCGGCAAGCTCGGCTTCGAGCAGGGAACTGGCGGTTTTAATAGAAGCATCGATCTGTGCAAGCGCGCTCTTGCGCACTGTCGCTGCGTCCTCGCGCAATGCTCGAAACTCGCGGCGGATGCGATTGAGTGTCTCAGTCTTCTCCTCCTGCGCGTCCGCTACCGCCCTCTTCGATTCCTCCAGGTCCTTGTTCAGCTGGATTAGCCGCTCTTGCGCCTCCCGAAGTGCCGCGCTGGTCGCGTTTCGGATGTCAAGCTCGGCCTTGTCTTTGTTGGCGAGCAGCGGTATTGCCCGTGCCTCCAGGACCGATTTCTCCGCCTCGGCAATCTTCACGGCCTCCGTCGCAGCCGCGAGCGCATCCGACTTGGCACCCAGTTCAGCTGACGTGGCGACAACCAGCGACTTGGCAGCAGCGACCTTGGCCCCCGCTGCCTCCACGGCTGCGCGCGCGGCCCCATCGTCGGCCCAATCGGGCGTTCGAACTGATTCCAAGTGGATGTCCCAGCCATACAACGTCGGTGCATCCTCCCCGATGAACTCCGGGCCCAGATCGGCCCGCGACAGCAGGCCAACGTCAAGGGTTTTGGCGAGGTTGCGCTTCCAACTCTCATCGGGGTGTTGACGCAGGGTGTACAGCAGTGACCCAGGCGCAGGGGAGACCAACGCCTCCACCTCGCCGAGCGCCCTCTCTGCATCTGCGTGTCTAGCAGTGGCTTGCCTTACCAGCAGCTCCCGAGCGTCATAGGCCCCTTTCGCGCTGACTTGCGAGGCAGTCGCCGCTGCCAACGCGGTCTGGGACTTGTTGAGTTCAATCGCGTTTGCCTGCAGAGCGCCATTCGCCACGCGCAGCGCCTCGTTGTGCGCGGGATCCGGCTGGGGGTTCTGCTGCTTGGCCGCCCACTCGCCGAGGGCCCTCGCAAGCGGTTCCATGCCCTGCTGAAGCTCGCCAATCGCGCTATCTGCAGCTTGCTCAGCGCTCTGCACCGCAGGTGCTTCCTTCTTCGCTATCTCCTCGATCGCGCTGTCGTACGCCAGCTGCGGTTCTTCCTTCGCTGCCTGCAGGCCTGCGATCGCTTGCTGGGTCTCGGATTCAGCTGCTTTTTTGAGCTTCTCGGTTTCAGCCAGCACATCGGTTTGCGCGGAGGTTGCCAGCTCAATCTGATGGGTGAGACGCTGGTGCCGGGCCTGAAGTTGCTCTTCATTGCGAATGCGCTCCTCCCAGCCGATGGCATCCTCGCTGCTGAAACGCGTTTGCTCCGCATTCAGATCGGACCAGCGGTCACGCGCGGCCCTGGCTGCCTCGCTGCTGTCCCTGACCTCATCCTCCAGGGCGCTGCGTTGGCGCTCATCCTGGAGGGATTGATCGCCATGGCCCGCTCTCAGGTCGCGGAGTTCGCTCCCGGCCAACAGCTGCTCTTTCTCTTTGAGTGATTTGAGGTGGCTCACATTCCACCAAGATGCCCGCAGTTGATTTTCAATCGCCGCGTACTCCTCAATCGCAACCTTCTGATCCGCAACCTTCGACGACTGGGCCAGCGCGTCCTCACACGCCCGTCGCAACGACACCCAGTCGTCAATCTGGGCCGCCTTCTGCTTGAACGGCAGCTTCCCATGCTCGGCCTGGCCTATGTTCGATTGCACGCGGCTGACCGCGACCTGCACGATATCGTCCAGGTCTACCTTGTCTACCAGCATCGCGCCCATCAAACGGTCTAGAAGGTCCAGAGAGTTCGGACCGAACGAATGCTCCAACCGGTAGTCCCGAAGGCGCTTGTCCTTGACCGGGTTCGAGGTACGCAGAATCACCGCCCGATAGTCGGCCGATGTCAGCATCCGCGTGCCAGTGATTCCGAGTGTGTTCGCCTGTTCCTGCGCTTCCTGGTCCGCCAGGAAGAATCCGTCCTTCACAAACAGCCGCTCGTCAAAACCGCAGCGATAGATCCGGTACATCGGCGCGTTCTCGTCGTCCTGGCGCCTGCGCAGCACCGCGAGTCGCAGATCAGAGGTATCTCCGCGCCGGTACTCGTAGGCAATCGCGCTGGTGTCGTCGGGGAGCAGGAACTTCAGCATCCCTGTCGCTCCTCCGGAGCCTGCGACCAGCTTGCTGGGTAGGTAGCCGAAGAACAATGGCATCAGGCGCAATGTGGTGGTCTTTCCCACCCCATTCGCGCCAAGCACCGCAGCCCCGCCCCGTGGATCGATGGAGGTGATTCGGCCGCTCGCGGTGTTCTTGTTCGTGCCGGCATTGATCAGCACCATCCGGCACAACTGATACCGCTTTTCTCCAATAGCTTGTTCCATATGCACCTGATGCCTTCCGCTGCTTTGTCGCCTATCCGTGTCCGTCCCACCCGCCCCGCGCAACCGCGAACTGCTCCTCATACGAACGAGGGCCGGTGAGCATCATCCGGGCGCGGTCTGCGGTGGACCTGAACTCTACCTTGTCGCTCCCCTGCTCGACGAAGGGCATCACTTCGACGGCTTCCCCAACCCCGTTGCGTCCTATCGGCGCAGTGTGAACCGCGCGTCGGCGAACACTCGCTGCTTCCTGAGTGGCATACAGCCTTGGAAGCGCGATGTCCGTCGTGCCGTCGTACACGAAGTGGAGAAGAAGTCCGTCCTCAAAGCGCACCGCGCCAATGTATCTCGCCATGTATCAAGATCCAATCCACTCAAGCACCGGAGAGGACACGTTGTCCAGCCTCGGTGATCTTGAGGTGGGAGACGAGCCTTCCTTTGTGGGTCGCAAACGGACTGGGCAGCTCCACGGTTTCGACCAGGGCTTCTCGCAACAGCCGATTCGCCACCCCAGGATTCAGTTCGACGCTCGGTACTGGCTTGTGTGAGATGTCGCGTAGCCGTTCCCGGGCGTGCTCGCTCAATGGCCTGGTGGCGTTGCCGTTCAGTGGTGCGATACGTGTCATGGGTTTAAGGCTCAGAGAGAAGCTTGGTTGGGGGCGCGGGCAGGCTCCAGCCGCCCGGGGAACGATCGCAAAAGGAGGCCGACTGCGCGGCCGACCTTGTCGGGTGCTAGGGAGGGCACAAGGCGCTGGATTTCTTCCATGAAAGGCCCCCACTCCAAACCACCGGCCCAAGGTTGCGCGCCCGTGTGGATCCTGGCCCCCGGCCCCAGATAGACCTCCGGCAACTGCACCCGTGAGCCCTCGTTGAACTGGTCCGCCGTGGGGTCGAGGATCTCGCCATCCAGGAGCTTCAGGAAGATGTGGTTGCACTCGTCCAGGTCGGACTCGACGAGCACCGCTTCGACACCAAGCCGGATCAAGGCGGCGCGAAGAGGGGCAGATACAGCCGCGCACATGCGCGAACTGGAGGCCCCTTGGAGCATCGCCTGCCGAAAAGCCATTGCGTAGCTCAGCAACTCGGATCGTTGAAGAGTGAAACTCACGCGCGTTCCTCGGTTGGGAAATCGATGTTCTGCACAGCCACACTGATGTCGTGGATCGTAACGAGCTGCATGCGCCAGAACTCGGTGGGCGTGAGCGTCCCAGCCTCAAGGTCCTCAAGGCACACCGGGGGAAGCCCCGAAACAGCTTCCATACGCTGGCAGGCCATATTCTGCGCACTACTCAGCTTGAGGCTGTACACCTTTGCTTCCCGCATACCTGCACCTGCGGCATGCGCGTTCATAGGACACCCGGGATCAGGACTCCAGCGGGGCTGCGCGGTTTGCAGTTCTTCTGCTGCTCCATTTTGCGGTCGGCGGGCCTGGTCTCCACGCAGTCGCGGATGTCGGCCTGGAGTGCCGCCCAGTGTGGCTGCAGAACGCCCAGAGTGAAAGGAAACACGGTGATGGCAACACCCACGAAGACGGCCGTCAGGACGGCACTGCGCAAAGACATCTCGTCTACTCCTTAACAGGTTGATCTTCCGGTTCGGCCCAAGTCGGCCATCTAGCACGGCAACCGGGGCGCCCGCACCGCCACTCTGGCCGCACGTCTTCAGCAGCAACCGTAGCGTCCAGGCTCGGCGCGAAGCCTTGGGTGGCCACCACCGGGACCCCGCAAGCACCCTCTCCGGCATGCACGTCGCCCCGAACGACGTGGTACACGAGGTCCTTGCCATGGGTACTGGGGCGCCTGTACCAGGACGCGTCTCGCGTTGCAGCCCTCGGGCCAGTCAGTACCGTTCTACCCATGGCGATCCTTACGTGGCCGCTGCCATCACCGCGACCATCAGCACCAAGTGAACCAGGCTGTTCCTGCCGGCACCCGGCATGCCGTAGCGGAACATCAGGCCTGCCGCCAAGGCATATAGGCCGCAAGCCGCGATACCGCAGCCGATTGCGGCGTCTTGGTCCCGCATCGCAAGCAGGACAAGGAATGCGATTCCGAACACGGCCGACACTCCCAGCCCCACCAACATTGCTCGCATCGCAACTGCTGGCCCCTGAAACTTATCGTCTGCCTCATCGAAAGGCCGTAGCTGGACGACTCTCGCGAAATCAAACGATGGCACTGAGTGACCCTTCCAGTGCTGGCAGCACTAGGTCGTAGAAGCAGAAAACCATCCCGCAATTCTAGTGTACATGTACACCATGTCAATCAGCATTTGCGTGCATCCGACGCAGCTGTGCACGCTGCGCTTCCACTACGCCCCGCAACTCATCCGCCTTGCCAAGATGTGCAAGTGAGCGAATCAGCGCAGCGCCAGGATAGATGTAGTAGGGGATCAGAGCACGCACGCTCATTGGAACCTCCGCTTCAAGGCGGGCGTCGTACCACGTATCGTTGAGGTTCCCCCGGCGATCGGCCGGTGTCCCCGCATCCGGGTATCTGGAGCGCGCTCCGGAGACCTCCAGGCGCAACATCTCGCGGCATTCCCGGGCCTCGGGAACAAAGCAGCCAATGCGCACTGTGCCGTCGAGCAGTCCCACGCGAGCAACCGCCGCTTCTGACATCCCGAACTGAGTCACAGCTACAGCTGTCAGGGCGACCGCGAGTGGGGTCAGCAGTCGATGACGCACCCATAGCGCAACGCCCACCAGCACCGCACCCGCAGCGACTGCCACGCCGAGAACCGAGGTGCTGGGATGTAGAGCCCATGCTGGCGAACCGAGCCATGATGCCTGCGCGAAGTCCGACTCGGTCAGTGGGACGTGAAAGCTCAACCAGGCGGCGTTGAGCAAGGCTACGACTGCCAACGAGAGGGATGCCCCTATCGTGCAAATATGAATCAGATTGGCAGCGCGATGAATGAGGCCGGTGGACATTCGAGAATTCTCGCCAGCCAAGCAGCGAGAACCCCAGCGGAAAGGCGCCCCGTTCCGCCGCGTTTCGGCAATACGAACCGATTTAGCCTGTCCGATGGCGCCCTCCAGCCATGAGCCCGACTAACGCGGTGCCCTGAGCTTGGACTTGGCCAGTACCTCGCCGGAAACCCGGTTCACTACCCACGCCTCCTGCATCCTCACGGTCACCAATCGCACGTTATCCACACGGGTATCGTTCGAGTGCTTGACGGGTAGCACTTGCTCGCCTCTCACGTACGGGGGGGCGAGCTTTCCTATCACCAGCACGTCCAGCTTGTTCTCAAGTAGCGCCGCTTTCTCGGCCGGCGACGGGAAGCCCCCAATGATGTGGAAGGCCCGGGTCGTGTCGATCGCGATGGTCTCGTACTCGCCGAGGTTGCGGCCCGGAAAAATTGCCCGCCACTGGTCAGCGTTCCCTATCTTCCGGCTTGAAATGGCGATGGCGTCACTTGGTGGCATCACAGAATGCTCCCTCACCATGTACTCCCACTTGCCTTGGTTCGCGTCATATGTCCATTTGACGTCCACCGGCTTAAACGCGAGCAGCGAACCCACAGTCAACTCGTCATATAGCTGCTCGGACTCCAGCTCTTTCATGCGCGAAAGATACTTCGCATCCGACTCATACTTGCCTTTCGTAATTGCCATGGCCTGGAGGGCGTTCACGATGCGCTCGGCATCATGGCCGAATTGTCCAGTCGTAGCGTCGAGGCTTCGCATCGCCGGGGCGACTGCCCGGTGAGGTGGGGGCGGCGGCTCAACTGGTACCGGCGAAGCCACAGGTGCCGACGCCGGAACGGCCGGCGTGGAAGCATCAGCGGCAGGCCGACTGTCGGTGCACGCCGCCAAGACTGAGGTAAGGGCGAGCGCGGATATGGTTGAAGGACGAAACAGGCGTGTCATTAACGGAGAGCGGGAGAATGGCGCAGGGCGCCGAAGACTACTTCAAGCTTACCGCAGGGAAGCTGTCACGTTAAGCCACGTGTTGCGCTGCTGGCGGCAGATCGTTCATCAAGGCCGGTAGGTGGAGCTTGACTGCCGCGTCCTTCAGGTAGACCACCACAGGACCATGTCGCAGGTCGCCTGTCATCTGGCCGTCCAGCGCCTCGCGCTCGACACTGGTTAGGTTGCGCCATTTCGCAATCCAGTCGTACGCCCCAAAGAGCAGCCCCGATGGATCCATCGCGCTGGTCTGCCCCACCGAGATGCCGTTCGCCTCGCACCAAGCGTATGCCAGCCGCTTCGCTTCGAAGTCGCCGATTTTTTCAAACACAATCCGCATTGCCCTACCCTCCCGCCATCCCCTATTGCCTACTAATGTGGGGCTATCCGCGCTC
Source organism: Acidovorax sp. sic0104 (assembly GCF_019219095.1). GTDB lineage: Bacteria > Pseudomonadota > Gammaproteobacteria > Burkholderiales > Burkholderiaceae_C > Acidovorax. Next base: position 281,947 of record NZ_JAHUWH010000007.1, on the reverse strand, counting down.
GCTGCGACGCGATCAACGTTGAAGCCCACAGCGGTTCTCGCGCGCTACTGCTCCGGCTGGCGTCGGCCGCGCCACACCTCATACATGTGGGCCATCCATTCGGGGCCGACACGGTTCACTGCGTAGGCAATCGAATCATCCGGAGCCAGCTCACGCATCCTGCCGGACGCCAGGGCGACGTACAGCCTCTCACCGGTTGAAAGCGCGCCGACGCGGTCATACTTTCCTTCCCACGCCTCCTCAGCGATGCCATCCAGGTATTTCAGGTCAGACACGGGTTCGGTCCTTCAGGTAGTGTCGGTTGAGCGAATACAGCTTTCTACAAAGCCAACTTAAGGCGGCTGGCACACCCCTCGCAAAGTCGAAACGCCAGCCCCTTCATTCTGACCTCAAGAACTGGTGCTGCGGCGGGGCATGACGCGGTAGCCCCACCGACCACCACTAGATCAGGGCCACAGGCATTGCACATCCCGAACTTCTCGGAGTCGAGCCGCTTGCGAACCGCAATCGTGGACGCCGGTGGGGCGGCGCGCCCCTTTCGGGAGATTGCCGATTGCAGCGCTGCAGCCCCGGGCTTGCCCCGCGACCCTGGCGCGTGTAACTCGTTCGGGGAGGGCGCAGTTCCCTCGGGGTCGCCCCGGCCCCCTCCGAGGCCAACCCGCTTGGATTTTGCGGGTGTCGGACATTCGGTGTTGCTCGTTCTGGGCGGTTTAGGGGAAGTGGGCATGCGAAGCGCCGATTGTGCTGGGACGCGTGGCTAGCGCGGAAAGGTGCCGAGGTGCTGCTCACTAAGCGAGCAAGGCTGGATGCCCGAGTAGCGCGACCGCCACCGCCGCCAGGGATGTCTGCACAGCGATTCTGATGCTCATGTTGCAGGCGATCGCCAGGAAGCCACCGGATGCCGCTACGGCCACCGCAAGGACCATTCCGGGCAGCGACGAGAACGCTAGGCCGATGTGGACCGGATCGATGGGCGATTGGGAACTGGCCCCGAAAAGTGCCCAGTTCAGCAGCATTGCCGGCAACAGGAGCACTGCGGCGAGCCCCGCCGTGATGACCGAAGCCGGCAGAAGCCACACACTGTTCCTGACGAGCTTTCGCAGGTTCTCTCGATCTCGACGCGTCATGCTGCCCTCCATTCGTAGACATTCAGCTCACCCAGTGGATAAGTTCGGATTTCCCGAGGCTCTCGCAGCCCCGTATCCAAACTTCCGCCATCCCTACGCCCGACCCTGCCCCTGCCGCCTGCCGCCTGCCGCCTGCCGCCTGCCGCCTGCCGCCTGCCGCCAGGGTCTCGCTTTCTCAACGCAGACGCCGCGTAGCGGGAGAACGCTCAGGGTGAATTGTCGGATCCGCTCCCGACAGAAATGGGACCGAAAAACGCCCCTTACGGCACGCTTTCCGGCTCGGTTTCGGCACCGGACCATTGGGCCCCGGGGGCTACGTCATGCCACCGCGCGGGGCGCCGGGGCGAGATTTCGTGAGCAGCTCCGATGCGTCGAAAAGCCTTCGGCCTGGAAGTGCGCTCAAGGCGCCTGGGCGCACGTTGTGTTCGAAGCCTTGCGGCGTCCGGATACGCACCTGCTTGGCAGATGCGCGTACCACGGTCACGTCACCTAAGCCTACCTGCTTGCCGCGAACTACCTTGGCCCAGCGCACTTCCTGGTCGGGCCGGAACTCGACCGCCAACTCTGTTGGGGGTGACTCCGCCAACCTGCACAGCCCGGACATGTCCAGGGTAAGAACACCCTGGAGCCTCAAGGCGTCTACTGGCCGCTGATCGATGGGCGTTGTTTCGCCATTGCGTTGCAGGCGAAACAGGCCCGACGAGGGGTCGAGGAACACACGTCCTCCATCCCGGATCTGTTGCACCAGTTTCGCTTGAGCCGTGCTCAGTTTGGCCATCTCGAACGCTTCCTGTTTGCTAAATGCTACGGTGTCTGTCAACCCGGATCGCGCGCGTGCCACTCCAGCGGATAGGCCTCAAGGTACTGCTCCCGCGCGATCGCCGCGAGGAATTGCGCCACTGAGTTCGCGGCGGGGCTGCTGATAGCGTTGACGGTCATTTGGTCGATGCCTTCTTCGCCTTCGGATTCCCTGCCTCACAGGCAGCTTTCAATGCCTTGTTCACCACTTCCCGATTGGTAGCCCCATAACCCCGGGCGACCAATTCAATCAGCGCGGCATTGCCCTCCCTATCAAGATCGACGAGGAGCCGCTTCCCTTTGTCATGCGCAAGCTTCTCAAGGAAGACCTTCGCGCGTGGTGTGCTATTGGTGTTGCCGGTGGGGGCGATCTTCTTAACTACGGCCATCGTGGCTCTCCGGATTTGGTAGCAGGACGCAACGCGGCCGACATTGCCGATAGGCGCACTGGCCCTGCAGCGTCTCCCGCAGCCAACTACTTGAGTTCCTGCAGACACAGTGACACGACCAGTTGGCGAAGCTCAGCAGGCTTGAACTCCTTCCCGTCGTAGGCCACGGCGACATAGTCGCTCACGCTCTTCGGGGCGTCCCGCCGAAACTCCTTGCGATACGCCTTCTTGACCTCGGCGAGCGCATCTGCCTGTGGCTTACCGGCGTCACGCATCAGCGCCGCCGACTCCACGAAGCGTCCCCGAAAAGTACAGATCTCGGCCGTTGACATGGCCAGGGCGTTCGAGCCCATGAAGATGAGCGCTCCGAGGGCTCCGGCCACTTGCAGCCTCAGCATGGCCGCGCGCCGCAGGAGCGAACGATTCCCGACCAGCGCACGCGCAGCTGGGCCGCTTGCGGAATCAACAAGCGTTGTTTGCCGAGTAAGTTTCATGAGTTCTCACTTTCAATTCAACACGGCCACAACAGGCCCACGCGAAGCCATGCCCAGGCCGGGAACCCGCCGCGCGCGGCGTCCCCCAGCGACGAGCACTACTCCGGAATGACCTCGCCAAGATGCACGGCGGTGCTCCCGCAAACGCAACGGGGCCGCTCAGGTCCTTCACGCTTTCGCGCGACCAGGTATTCGGGAGTTTGCGATCTAGCAAAGCCCTCCCACTCCACAGTGGTCCTGCCCCAGTCATCTGATCCATCGATCTGAATTCCCGAGTGACCACACTTTTCGCAGGTGATCTTGCGGCGCGTGTATTCCCAACTCATCACTGCTCCTCGTCAACATTGGTGGACTCCAGCTTTGAGCGCTGCGCGGCCTGCATCCTCGATGTAGATTTCCCTCGTAAAGCAGAAACCGTTCAAAGGATCTCCAGGCAGGTCAAAAGGCTCCTCGATCGTGTAGAACACAAGCCCGCGCCGTTCGAGCCTACGGTAGGTCGTGTGGCCGGGTATCTGGGTACCGAACACTGGGTCCCTTTCGTTGGTCTCCGGTACACGCCATTCGATCACCGAGCCCCCGCCTTCGACGAGCAACCTCAACGCGGCAAACTCAGCTTCGGACAATGCGTTCATGGGGCGGTCAGCTGGGGCGTCCCAGACTAGAGCTGGGGTTGTATATCACCTCATCTGTGCGCGGCATCTCGCCGGCATTGATCCGACGTTCAACAACACGCAGACCGAGCGCCGCAGCGCGGGCTTGCGCCGCGTCCACTGTTTGGCAGCAGTCAATCCAGAATGATTGGTCCGACGCCACTGCGATCGCGATCGGCGGCACGTCACCTCCGCACTCAGTCTGGTGGAAGATCACTACTTCGGCTGATCCTTCCAGGTAGCGGGCCATGTCCGCCTTGGTTTCCGGGAAAACAGCGGCCACGTGTGCGGCCTGAACGGTGGTCAACATGATGTTCACTCAATCGATTCGTGGACAACCCGAGCACGAGGCAATGTAGCAGCGTCTCAGGATCAACATTTTTATGTCGCTCTCCAGCTTCAATAGCACTCGCTCGCCGAACAAAGCCTCTTGCCCTGACATCAACCGTACATCTGCTTCCAGTATTGCATGCGCCTGGCGAAGCTCCTGGAGGGCTTCCCGATCCGCTGCAGTAGCTGTGTTCCAGCACTTCATGGTGATGCCGTTCCTACTCGGCCATCGCCAAACCGTTGAACCACCGACCAGCAATCGCGCGAAACTGGCATTCAATCTTTGCCGCCTGTGCCGTTCCCGCAGGGACATTCTTGGTGTGCCCGCCCGCCTGGCCATCCTCCCAGTACCTCGTGGCTTGCTCAATCATCGTGCCGAGGTCCGCCCCGCGCGCTCCGAGTTCAAGCGTGCGCACGGCTGCACGGACATGATCGCCAGCACCTGGAATGCGACTGTCCCCGAGAGCAGCACTCCAGCCGTAAACGGTCGGCGCATTGGCGTCTGCGAAGGTCGCATACAACCTCATGATCGCAACTGCCAGCACAAGGGGATGACCCGGGTAGACCGGCCAATCACCCGTCAGGTCTTGAATAATCACTGCCCCGTCCATCGTTAATCCTTCTTGGCTTTAGCAATCGTCTACTTGTACGCTCTAGATCCGAGCAGGTGCCGAAGCGGGAGCGTAAGCGGGGCACGACTCTCCATCCCCCGGCCACACGCCGTGCCTGGAGAACAGCGGCACGGGGATGCTGATAGGGAGGAGTGGCGCGATATCTGGGACCGGCGCCTTGCAGCGCCCGGGAGACCCTCGGCGGATTCGGCCGGTAGGTGTTCGTTGCCAGTCCACGAGGGTGCACGTCTCGCAGCCTTTCCCAGATTCATTCGCCACGACCAGACGTCCTGTGATTCGCGCATGCCGCGAGTGATGGCTAGTCTAATTGGTTTATATAAACCAAGTCAAGTCAGCCGAGCAGCAACGAATCTATTGGTGGAGTGATGACGCCAACAAATAAAGTCCGTCGGGCCCAATCAAACTCCGTCGAGACCTTGTTGCCGATGCGCCACGACTCAGCCTAGGGTGAGGGGTGGCTATGCCGCCAGCCCGGCTCCAAGGTGGACGAAGTCGTCAACATTCCCTTGACTCACACGGCCCTCATGCGAGGCCAATCTGTAAAGCGATCTCAGCGCCCGCGCTGTCCCTGCCGGGGAAAGTTCTATGTCGAGCCGCTTACCCGCACGATCAAGTGCATTCAGTATCTCTTCGACAAGTCTCCAGTCCAGCATGTCGGCAGCGGCGACTGCAGCACGCCTGCCCGTGAGCACAAAGGCGACATCAACCCCAACCTTTGACTCCAACACCAGCAGCGCCCCCAGATCAAGGCGCGTCCTGCCTGTCTCGATCATCCCAATCACCGAACGGCCAAGCCCCGCCTGGCCACCAAATTCAGCCTGCGTCAGACCAAGGCGCCGCCGCTCCTGTGCCAGTCTGGAACCGATGGAGATGTACGTGACATTGGATGGGATTTCTGACATGACTGTGCTTTGCTGACTGAAAGAGATTCCACAGTCTGTGGCCGACTGCCCGAAGCCGCAACTCCCATTGATCGGTCTCGACGGACTTTATTTGTCGCGACAGCAATCAACGGCACGGATCTCGCAGTTCCCGACGGACTTTGTTCTTAACGACAGCAATCAACGGAACGGATCTCACTGCTCTCGACGGACATAGCATCTGCTCGTGGTGCGTGAACGAACAAGGACTTAACCCCTAAAGCTCCGACAGACCCTTTTTCTGGGGTCAGCGAGCGCACCCCATGGCCGCACTCATTTTCGGGTGGTCATCGCAGTATTCCAGGCCAAGAACTCACCATCGCTCCTGTTGCAGAGCCAGCGCTCAACAGCCGCACACATACCCTCGCCATCATCTCCGAGTGCGAGGAAAGCGGACAGAGGGGGTCCCAGCCGCGCCAACGCACCGGAAAGATTTGCATGGGCGATAGCTCGCACCTCCAACGACCAGCCTGGGGTCGAACCAGCCGCCAATTGCATGTGACGCCAACATTGGCTGTGGAAGAGCTGGTCATCTTCCAAGCGCGCCATCGTGTTCGCGTCATATGCCGGCGATGTGCGCCAGCGATGCTTGACGCCGTTACGAGAGATTCCGATGTAGCGAATAGTCTCCTTGGACTCCTTCGCCATATAAAGACACGCACCTCGCGCACGCCATACCGCGTCATCCAGCACTACATACTTCGAGCTTAGCCAAGGTCCGATCCGAGCGTCTTTGGGGTTCTGTTCGATTTTCCTTTTCCAAAGTGGCAAATGGAGGCGTTCGATTCTGAGTACCGGCGCAGCCGCTGAGAAGAGTGAGTCAGCGATGTCAAGCGCAGAAGGTGTCATTTGAATTGGTGCGGCACATGCGACCGGGAGGAGTTGTTGATGTAGGCAAGAATTGCTAACCCTTAGGTTGCCCCAGGGCAAGTTACAGCGGGCATCGCTGTGCGGATGCCTTGGACTCGGCGTCCGGCACTGCTTTTTCTTGAGGATGTCTTTCGTGGCCAGGGGCGGAGCCAGGGCCTTAATGTGAGCGGCAGACCCCGTTGCGACACATCCAAGTAACGGTGCGCCAGGCAGATTTGTCCGTTCTCATAGCGAGCGCATCGCCCGGCTGAAGGATGTCACCCGGCCAGCTGCCCAGGTCTGTGAGCCACTGGTGGGACGTCGTACGCACCGTGCAGGGGTGCGAGCGCTTCCTGGATTGGCAGTCGCTCAGTTCAATCACCGAACCCAAGGGTTTCATTGTGGTGGTGACTGGTGCTGCGCGTGAGGCCAGCGCGAGCGCCGCTAGGGCAATCACCAGCAGAACCCACACCGCGACTGCAAAACTTGATCTCGACATCTTCATGTTTCCTTCTCTCTGATCCGGCCCGTCTGCCTCAAAGAACGCGGACTGGGGCGGATTCAACATCGACTTGAAGCCAAAGGCCCCGCTCCGGTGACACACCGCTCATAGGTTCTCCCCAGAGTTCAGCCCAATAGTCGCGGAGTTCACTGTCAGAAGGAAGGCTTCCGCAATACTCTTGAATGACTCTGCGAGCGTCAGCGCGGCTAAACGCTGCGACGTAGGCTTGTGGAGAGCTGTTCCACGGGAGCGCGTCCCAAAGCGGATCCCCTGGCTTACGGCATACCAAACCCCCACCGTTCCACACCCTCAATGCTCTCGACATATCGCTTTTCTCTCTCAACAGTTGCCGCGTAGTTTGTTGCTGCGATCGAGCCAGAACTGCACTTTGTCGTAGCAGCGCTGCGCTTGGGCTTTGTCCCCGGCCTCGGCCAACTCGTTTCCCTTCGCTAACCAAGCACCGCCCCTCGCGTCGGCGTCGGCGATCCGCTCGTTCAACGGCTTAGCTGGTGGCTTTGACTTCCGCAAGGTCGCTGCCACTTGACCAGCAACTCTGGGCCGGGCGAGCGGCCCAATGAAGTTCTCGCCGTCACGAGCCCAGTCTTGCCGAGAACCGTTTGTAAACCGTACGAAGGCCTCCCCGTCGCGCTTCTCGCAGATCTCCGGATCCTTCCCCGGCACAACGTACCAGTAGGCGCCACAGGCCAGCTTTTTGGGGTCAGTATTGGGCATTTGGAATCCGGTTGAATGAACATCGAGCAGACGGGCCTAAGCCAAGCGCGATGGTAGCGTTTATATAAACCGAGCCAACACCCCCGCAATTTGCGCGGTCGGGGCGAGCCTTGCTGCGGATCTTTTCGACCGACCTCGACTGGTTCCCTTGGCGCTATTCCGTCGCCATCCGGGCACCGGTAGGGCCCTAAAGTCGGAGCTGGGCTGTGATTGCCCTGCCGCTTTCCGTGGCGGTCCACCGCCCCTCAGCATCCATAGCGACAAGGCCTCCGCGTTGAAGTGCCATCATGGTGTCGGTATTGCAGATTCGAGTACCGTTCACCATCACAGCACTTCCCGCGCCGGGTTCGGTGCCCCATCCTTTGCCGAGCCACTTCATCACGCGGGTTTGCGCCTGGGTCAACTTCACCATAGTTTCTCGTCCTTAAACTGAATTTTCCAGAGTGGACCCATTCACATCAACGGGTTAGCGCCGCGACGCTCCACGCCGGACTCCGAGCAAAACGACTCGCCATCACACCCGCACGATGGCAGGCCCATGTCGGCTTGCATTTCGATAGGCGAGTTATTGGTATGGCAGATGGAAATAATAGCTCTTCGGTTCGACTTTGTAGATTCTATTCCAAGGGTCACGCTTCAGAATAACGTTGGTTTCATTCCACTGCAGGACGTCCTCTATACGCCAACCCTCAGGAGTTTTGACAAGCACATATTTGTACAGATAGCCCTGCTCCACATCTCGTTTCGCGTAGTCAGGAATGGCTTCATCGGGCCTCGGGCCAACTGCATCGCGCATGACCACCTCAATAACCGAGCGCGTCTCGGTTTCCATATGGACCTTTTTTATCTGCCTGTCGATCTTCAGATCACGGCAGGTATAGTGATCCTCCCTGGACTTCAAGGGGTCACCAGCGAGTAGCATGCTTCGGTTGTTCACGAATTCTTTCGTATCCGAAGCAAGCTTCACACAATTTCGATATTCGAACGCCGTCAGCTCATCAAGGTATGCCCACCATGATTTAACGGCAAAATCTGGGGTAGATGTATCAATTTTTGGCAATACCGGAGCCTTACCGCCCCCGACAGCGCTTGAAACCGCTTCGCGGACGCCGACTGGATCAGCAGCCGCTGTTGATGACTTCTCCGAGCAACCCGCGAGCGACAAAGCCGCGAGAAGGGGAAGTAATAATATTGCTTTTATGGCTTTCATTTTCTGGATAAGATAATCTTAATGCTCTACTTATCGTGTTCTGCCCACGCCCAGACCTAAGCGTAGCAAAGGACACCACCATCGAATCAATTTAGGAGGGAGATCCGGTTGTTCATGATATTGAATCGTTCCTACGCGGCGCCGATGTGAAGGAGAAGCTCTCCAACTCTGCATCTCTCTTTCAAGGAGAACTTCCTGTTTACCTTACATCGCTCGGCTCCGTCACCCGACTTCCTTAATGCTTGAGCTGCAACTAGCAGAATATAGTGTATTAAACGCCTTCTGCTCAACACTGTTCTCGTCTAGGTTTTCATCTATGAAAGCTACCTTCCCGTCCGCAACGAACCTGTGGTAACCAACGTACCCGCCCATCTTGTTCTTGGCGTTCACCTCGCCGCACAAACTAAGTATGGCAGTCGCGGTCCCTTTTCCCTCTTCAAATTCCGAGATGAACAAACGTCGGAATTTCGCGCTGTCCGGATCACTAAGCCCGTCAGCCACCATGGCTTTCACTTTATCAACTTTGAACTCGTTGGCACGATCGGTGCTCGATGACGAGCACGCAGTGCCGAGAAGAATCGCGCCGAGTGAAATAGCCAGGGTGATGGGTGAAATTCTCATAATTGTCGGGCTCTCGCAAACAAAGCTTGCATTGCGGGGGGGACGGTGGGAACTAACCGAGCTCTACGATGGCGGCATCAAAGCAACATGCTTTATCAATTACGGGTATACCATTTCGCGGGCTTCGTAACTTAGGCCAGGCCCAACCGGAACACGGTCACGCCAAACGTCATGACGTAGTGGGTGAGCCCTACAGCGATCACCGCCCTCCGTCCTTCAATGCTGCGCGACTGGAAGATCGAGGCCGACGTTCCGTACAGGAGCGACGCCCCCGCACCGATGGCTCCAAGTCCCTGGTACATGGTAGGAGGCACGGGCGCGGCCAGGATAGTGCCGGTGAGGGTGTCAAGGCCCGCTGGGGATCCAGCGGAGCTGGAGGCCGCAGTCAGGCACCACTGCAAGAGGCACGCGATCACCGCGCCGAAGCCTGCGCACAGGGCTACCCAAGCGACTGGCGCCACCGGGATATCGGACTGGGCCCCCGAGCGCTGAGTTCCCAAACCATCCATTCTGTCGTTCTTCATGCGGGCATTCCTCAAGCCTGCCCAGCCTTTGCCGGGAAACGTTCGACGGTCAACCGCGCTTGGATTGCACTACAGGACATTAATCTGCAGGCCATGACCCTCGTTGCAACTTCAGTCTCCGCCGTTGCCACTTCCCAGCTCATGTCGCGCGCCTGAAGTGAGTAGGCTGAGGCTGCGTTTCCATCCCACCAGGAAGGCACCTTTCTCAACAACGCAAAGGCGTGCCCTTCCCAGCGGCGATTAGCACCCGACCATGCCATCAGCTGTGAACCAAATTCCGGATGACCCTCACAGGCCAATATGACTGGCGTGCCATCGCGAGGTGCGCGCTCGATCGGTTCGAACTCATTCAGGTCCATGCATTCACTCCAGGTTCATTCTCGGGTACCGACTGCGCGATCACTTGCGATCGCGACTATCAACTCGTCGATCGCTCGACCCGCTGATCACCGCGAGTCACGCGACGACGACACAGGCGGTCGAGATACCTGCAGCGCCCCGATCAAAAGCCATGCCCGCAACAACGAAAAAGGTAAGCGGCCGGCCATCCCACCTTGGCTAGGCATCGGTGTGGGATGCCGCTAGATTGGCTATCGGAGGTTCAGGATGCGCCGGGCACCGCTGAGCACTATCAGCGCAATGACTGCGCCAATCACGAGGTCAGGGTACGAGGAGCCCGTCCAAGCGACCAAAACACCAGCGACTATCACCCCCGCGTTTGCGATCACATCATTCGCAGAAAAAATGTAGCTTGCCGTCATGTGGGCGCCCCGATCCCGCTTCTTGGCGATCAGCACCAGGCAGGTGACGTTGGCGATCAATGCGACCAGCCCGATACTCATCATGAGCATGGACGCCGGCTCACTTCCCACAACTGCCCGCCGAACGACCTCCAAAAGCGCGCCAAGCGCAAGCACGACTTGCAACCAACCAGCGATGTGCGCTGCCTTCATCTTCAAGGCGGCGGCGCGGCCCACCGCATAGAGCGCCAGTCCGTAGACCGCCGCATCGGCGAACATGTCAAGCGAGTCCGCTATGAGACCTGTGGACTGGGCGATCAGGCCAACGATCAACTCAAAGACAAACATCGCACCGTTGATAGCGAGCAGCAGCTTTAAGGTCCGAGCCTCAGAGGCATTCCCCTCTGCGTCTGGGGCCGTAGACTCGTCGCTTTGCACGCTGTCCAACACTTGCGCGCCGAGGTTGAGAGGGATGAGACGGCCCAGCAGCTCTTGCGTACTTCCCCCATGCTGCACGGTGAGTACACGGTCCTTCAGATCGAAGTCCAGTGCCGCAACAGCCGACGCATCGGCCAGCGCCATCCGAATGAGATTCTCCTCCGACGGGCAATCCATCTTCGGCACGGAGAAACGCGTCTTCCACTGCCCGCCTTCGGTGCGCCTCTCGCTTGTCAGCAGAACCGCACCCAAGTTCAGGGGCGTCAGCTTCTGGGCGATCCTGGCGGGCTCGCCCGAGTGCACCACCCGGAGCTGCCGATGGGCCAGATCGAAGGTCATCGGCCCAACCCCGGTCAGACCACCCAGCGCCATGCGAATGAGGTTCTCCTCGGAGGGGCAGTCCATTCCCGGAACTGAAAATGTGCTCTCCACGGAAGCAATGGCGCTTGGGGCCTCGTCGACCGTCTGCGAATTGCAACTGCTCGAGCAGCTACTGCTTTGACATGTACTCATGTCCCGTATTAGAAACCCTCAAGTAGCTGTAGAGTCAAGCGGTAGGTAGGCAAATATGAAAATCGGTGAACTATCGTCATTGGCAGGGTGCTCCGTTCCCGCGGTGCGCTTTTATGAAGCAGAGGGCCTTCTGCAGGCGCCCCTGCGGGCCGCCAACAACTATCGGCAATATGGCCAACAGCATGTCGACAGGTTGGCCTTCATCGTTCGGTGCCGCTCGCTGGACATGTCGCACGACGATATCCGGGCTCTGCTGCAGTTGCAGGACGACCCCGCCATGTCCTGCGACGAGGTCAATGCCTTGCTAGACGATCAAATGCGCTTGGTAGAGCAGCGAATCGCCGAGTTGCAGGCGCTGCGCAAGCAACTGCGTGCCATCCGCAGTACCTGTGCGGGAGGGGTATGCGTTGGCGATTGCGGTGCACTTGAATCGCTGCGCAGCGCCACTGGGGCAAGCTGGCCAACCGTTCGCTGAGCGGAGCCTCAAATAACGACATTCAGCTCGGTGCGAACCAACGATGCGGTAGCAACTCGTGAACCAGGCTAACCCGTTGCGTCGGCAAGCGAGCCAAAACGTCCTTGAGATACGCATAGGGATCATGCCCATTGAGTCGTGCTGACTGGATGAGCGTCATGACGGCTGCTGCCCTCTGACCAGCTCGTAGGCTGCCCGCAAAGAGCCAGTTGTTGCGGCCAATGGCAATCGGCCGAATCTGGTTCTCGATCCAGTTGTTGTCCACGGGCAGCTGTCCGTCATCGACGAACCGGGTCAAAGCCTCCCAGCGCCGCAAGCTGTAGTCCAGCGCTTTGGCGCTTGCCGAGCCTTCCGGCACCTTCTGGCGTTGCAGCACCATCCACTGGTGCAAGGCATCAAGCAGCGGCTTCGTTTGTTGTTGCCGGATGGTTTGGCGCTGATCGGTCGCAATCTCCTTGACCTCACGCTCGATCTCGTAGACCCGCGCGAACTGCTGCAGCGCGACCTCGGCGATCTGGCTTTGGTTCGCCGCGTGCAAATCGAAGAACTTGCGCCGCGCGTGCGCCAGGCAGCCGACCTCGGTCACACCACTTGCGATCAAGGCCTTGTAGCCGCTGAAGTCGTCACAGGTGAGGCTGCCTCTCCAGTCGCCCAGGAAGCGCCGGGCGTGTTCGCCCGAGCGCGATTCGCAGAAGTCGTAGACGACCGCCTTGATGTTCTCGAAGGCGCCCGTGGCATAGGCCCATAGGTACGCCCGGTGCGCCTTGCCGTTGCCCGGCTTGAGCATGGACACCGGCGTCTCGTCGGCATGCAGCACGCGGCGCTGCAGCAGCTCTGTCCTCATGGCGTCAACCAGTGGCTGCAACTGCACGCCACACGAGCCCACCCATTGCGCCAGCGTGGAGCGGGGGATGGCTAGGCCGGCGCGGCCGAAGATCGCTTCCTGGCGGTACAGCGGCAGGTGGTCGGCGTACTTGGCCACCAGCACTTGCGCCAGTAGCCCAGTGGTAGGGATGCCTTTGTCGATGATGTGAGGATCGACAGGCACCTGGTGAATCGTCTCGCACTGGGCACAGGCCCACTTGCCCCGGATGTGGCGCTCCACCGTGAACACGCCGGGCGCGTAGTCCAGCTTCTCGGCCACGTCCTCGCCGATGCGCTTCATCTGGCAACCGCAGGCGCAGGTGGTGGACTCGGGCTCGTGGCGGATCTCGCGCCGCGACAGGTTGGCCGGCAGGGGTGCGCGTTTGGGGACTTGCTTGTCTTGGCGGCCTGCCACTGGCGGCGTGGCCTGCTCGATCTCATCGGCCACCGCCTGCAGGTCCTCATCCAGCGATTCATCGAGCAGGCTCTTCTGCTCGGCGCTGAAGCGCTCCGACTGTGCGGCGAACTTCATGCGCTTGAGCAGTGCGTTCTCGTGCGTGAGCTTGTCGATCTGCGCCTGCTTGAAGACCGCCTCTTGGCCCTGGCGTGCGATCACGCCGTCTCGCTCGGCCAGCTCACCCATCAACGACAGCAGGGCCGCTCGCATCTGCTGCGGCTCCAGGGTGTCAAGGTGGTCTGCGGTGATCACGGGAGAAGATGATGCGGCTAACATCACATTCGCGCATCGGTGCAAGCGCTGATTGCCTGGCCAACGACCGGAGCACTCAAAGTACAGTGATGACTCCAGCCTCGCCGACGTTCTTCCAGGGCAGGCCCAGCACGAGCGCATCGAACTGCGTTCGGCTGAGTGTGGCGGTGGTGGCGGCATCGCGCGGCCAGACGAACTTGCCGCTATTCAGGCGCCGGGCCGCCAGCCAGACACCGATGCCGTCGTGCACCAGCACCTTCATGCGGTTGGCTCGTCGATTGGCGAACAGATAGGCGTGGTGTGGGCGCGCTGCGCCAAAGACAGCCACTACCCGGGCGAGCGCCGTCTCGGTGCCTGCTCGCATGTCCAGCGGCTCGGTGGAGAGCCACAGCGCATCAATGCGGATCATCGGAGCCAGTCGCGCAGCCACGCTGCACATGACGCTGCATCTTCCAGGGGCCAGTTCACGGTGACTACGCTGGCGCTGCGCCGAACATCAACGCGAATCGCACGCGACACGGGCGGCGAGCTGGTCTCGGTTGCTGGGAGCTGTTCAACTGGTGGAGGCAGATTCAGCGCAACGAACTCATTCCGGGGCGCTGGCAACAGGGAGTCTGCTTGCTCGCGCATCCAGCGATGAACGATGTTGGCGTTGATTCCGTGTGCAAGCGCTACGCCGGCCACTGACGCGCCGGAGACCTGGCATTCGGCCACGATCTGGCCTTTAAGTTCCGGGGAGTAGTAGTGCCGCTTGGGGCGCTGGGCGATCGTGTCGTTCGCCATAGTGTGCGTGATGTTCATCGTGCACACGATGCCTCGACACTGGGTCTATCTCAAGATGGGATTGCCGGACGCTTACCGAAAAAGAGCGCGGCTACTGGAAACATCATCTTCATCCCCTCAATGTGGATGGTGAGTTTACAGTTTATATAAACCTCGTCAACACATTTGCGCCTCGTTGCCGGCGAATTGGCACCCGATCCCCGCGTCCCAATTTGTGACCCGTGTCGCGCCTTCGGCCGCGCTTAGTGGGCCAGTTCACTGACGGTGACCGTGCCAGGCGTCCACAAGCCCTCCCACCTCGAACGTCTTCACATCCGATCTGGATGCGAGCCACGCTGAGAATGCTTGCCTGTGCTGTTGAGAGGCCGAGCCTCGCTCCATCCGTGAAACAAAGCCGACGTTGGCACCGCCGCCAAAGGCAAGGCCAAGCGGCTCGACCAGTTGCTCCAGAAAGGCCAACAAAAATGCGCGTTGCTCATCGGAAGAAAGAACCTTGTGGTGTTCGATTGTGATGTTGAAGCCCGTCTCAGCGAACTCACCAATGCGCAGCTTCTTGCGCAGTCGGCGACTGCGGTTGCGATTGGCAGGCGGGCGATACTTCATGGCTGGGCTCCTCCGTTTGGCGTTGTCCGCGATTGCGCGGTGGCGCGTCCCGTCAGGGGTAGCGACTTTGGTAGACGGTGCAGTTTTCGGTATGGCGTGCGAGGTCATGATGCGTTCTTACCTTCAGCGCCCAATTCGTACCAAACCCGCAGGCCCACCTCATTCCGGCTGGTTTCGGAGAAAATATCGAAGCGGATCTGTACAACTTGAGAGTCTCAACATTGATGACTCGTGCGTCCTGATTTCTAGCCAACCAAGCATTCAGTTGTCGTTGTGCTTCACTGGATGGGCCTTCGAAGGTCTCGTGCTGGATACGGCGAGGGGCGTTCCCACTCACTTTTGCAAGAAGCGCTTCAATGGGCCCTTGGGCTGGGGATTCCATGCTGCTTTCCTTTTAGATAATTGCCGGGGTGGCGGTGCGTCGTCGTGGATCAGGCCCATGCTCTACACGGCGCACAAAGTTGTCAGGCACATGGCCGTCAGCCCGTCCAACAGTCCCCAAATACTTTCCTCTGGTTCTCAGGCTACGCGCCCACCTGCGGCCCGGATTGCTGCAACGACAGCATCGCGCTTGGTCAAGTCGCACTCGACGATGATGCTCGTGGTGGTTTGCAGCTTGCGCCAGCGCTTAAAGTAAGTTTCAAAGCTCGGTTCATCGCTTCCCACTTGGGCATTGAAGACAATCCCATGGTTCAAGATCACAACCGCATCGTCAGGGATGTTCTCGTACCCTTTATCGCCGTGATCCTCACCATTGACCAACACCGTTTCTTCTTCGTGGTATGTGTCGGTGTCTTCTGGCCAAAACTGGCTGTCTTCATAGAAGCGCTTGAACTCAGCGCCTGTGGTTTTTGTTGGCATCTCCGTCTTTCCTTGCTTTCTCAGTACGATGTCCGAAGGCCGTTGTGCTCGAACATGTCATGCCTGTACTGATTAACGTCCACCCAGGCCCCCAACGCATCGCGTAGCACCCACCTTTGGCCAACCGGGTTGCCATTGGGTGTCACGCCACCCTCGCGACGTGCAGTGAAGCCATTCGATGCTTGGTACACACCCGGCCCGACTTCTCGCATCACGCTCGGGGCCTCGGTGATCGGTTGCACGGTTGGTTTCCGTTCAGTTCTGAAAGGCTGCGAGCGCCGGGAAGTCCTGGGGTGCCATGGCGCTCCGGGTAAGCCATCCGAGCGAAAGCCGGATGGTAAGAGTGTGCCCGGCCATTTCAGTTTCCAATGCTCCCAGCACGTCGGCCTGTGCGGGCGTGAAGCTACCCACATCCAACGCACGGCTGATGTGACCACCCCACACAGAGTGATAGAGGGCATGTTCAGCCTCGGCGCTCTGAGTAAACACATCGATGGACGAAAGCGCATTTCGAACCAACTTACCGGCTGTTGCGCATTCCGCGTCGTCAAACTGACTGAGCCGCGTTGCCAAGTATTGAAGCGTAGATGACTTCACAGTTTTCCTATTTGTGATCTGGTTTACTGCCCAAGCGCTTGAATGCGGACAGAAACACAAAAACGGTTCCTGCAAAGCCAGCAATGAGTAAGGCTATGCGAGCGGGTGGAGCCCAACTGTCATCGAACAAGAAGTGGTAAGCGGCCACATTCAGCAAGAGCAGCAACGAAATCACGAAGACCATAGCCGCTGCAAAATCGCGGCTCTCTTTGCTTTTTTTAGCCTTTCGTGCAAGGGCAACTTCTGGAGTCATCGGCATAGGTTTGGTTTCCTTCACTTCGTCTCGATGATCGTGACTGGCTTGTGCCCGCCTTCCGGGTCACAACCATCCTTGTATTTCACAGTGCCGAAAACGAACTCTTCCTTGCGGCCATCTTTGTTGATGATGATGTGCGAAAGAGCCACATTGGACCGATCACCCAGCACAATCACTGGCGTCGGTTTGCGCAACACAAGGCGCTTGATCCATTCAATACCGACCATGCTGCTTTCCCATCATTCGGTAGGTTGATCGACCACTTGCGCACTGTCGTTGGCGTCATACCGTTGTATCTCTCTGCTTAGCAGCAGAAGCACACTAGCTGTCAGCGATAGCATGATGGTCGCCAGCGGTACAGAAACGCCAATAAGCGCAAACTTGGTCGGCGCCATCGACAATGCTCCCATCCATCCGAACCACCCCAGCAGTGCCACCCACGGCTTGACCGGCCCTTGCACCATTGCTAGCCATGGATATGCCACAACGGATAGGCACCATTGGTACGCAGTGAGTGGTACCCGTTGCGCAATAGATTTTGCCGGGGTCATTTCTTGGTTCATATGCTTTCCTTGAAGTCAGTTCAACGTCGAAGGTGATTCGTTGTGGGTGAGTGATGCGGGCATCAACACCAGGTCAGCAAGCAGTACGGACTTGCCACGTTCCTTCACCGGAGAATCAGCAAGAAAAACTTGATGCTCAGTTAAGACAAATGTTTTGACAACCTCCCCTTCGACGAGTTTGTGCGGCGGAGCGACCAGAATCACCGCCCTTGGCAGTTGTCGCCCAGCCCGAGCTAATGCTGCTCGCACTTCGCCTCCGGTCACCAGGTAACTCCGAGCCAGGTGAGCCAACGCCTTTACCACCCCCATCGCCGAGTCTTCCCTATTGGAGAAAAAAAGGTGGAGATCTTCTGTGCGCAGCATGTCAGTATTGGGCTTGCCGTCTTCAAGATAGAGCCACCATCCTGCTGGAGCCGCATGCCCTTTAAGGAGCGCTTGCACAACAGGGTAGGTGCAACGACGGTGAAGTTCTCGCAGCTCAGCGAGTGAGGGTTCAATGTTCATATCTTTCCTTTGAGAATGTCCACCTATCGCGAGCGCAATATCTGGCCGTAATGAACAGCCAGCGTACTTCCAGCTGAGTACGGGACCTCATTGCCGTCACTGGTTTCAAGTACCGGGCCTTTGTCACCTAAGGGGCCAACCCCGGTCTTTGCGACACCACCATTCTCGACAAACTTGACTGTTGCCTCTTCAATTTTCTGTGCAACGAAGCGACGATCCATGTGGGCCGTGGTAACCAACAGAACTTGGTGCCAGGCATAGACTGATCTCGCCAACTCAAATTGCACATACAGCCGTTGGTTAGTCATGATCCAATCCCGGGCAACCCGTTCGGCGTTCTCAACCGCATCCAACTCACTTGGCGAATTGCTGTGGTCTCCACCCAACTTCGCCACAGACGATTGGTCATCGAAAGTGGTAGGGCGTTCTGAGAACACTCTCGCCTCACCCATCCATCCGCTTTCGATCTGTTGCGCTCTCGCGGCGATGTAGAAGCCTTCATACGGTCCAGAAATACGCGCCATTGCTGTGTCCTTGTTCAAGCTGCAATGCCAAGGTGCAGACCTTGGCGCTGGAGCCTAGACATGGCCAACGCGGGCCATGTATGCTTTCCTAGATGTTCTGTGGGCGTCAGCGTGGACCGCGTTTCACAAGCGCCTCATCCGCACCACGAAGGTATGAGCCATTTGGCCCTTGGAATTTGAAGCCCCAACTTTCTTCCTTCCAAACCACAGTCTCTTTTATTGCCTTGAGTCGGTTTTGGTAGTACCCGACTTCTAGCGATCCGTCACTATTGACCTGAAACACGTAGCCAGGCGTGGAACGGCCAATAGTGATCCATTGACCAACAGCTATTGCTGGAGGTGGGGAAGACATTTTGTTTTCCTATGCTGCTTAATGAGACAGCCTGGCGCAGACAGCACTCCAGCCAGGCCAGTCCGAGGTGCCCTTGCCGCCAGCCCCCAAGTTCGACTGTTCCCACTCGGCAAGTGCCTTCTGCTCATCTTCAGTCATCTTTGGATACACGGACAGCATCCTCCCAACGGTAAGGATGAATGGATGCTGATCGAATTCTTGTTCGGTCATCTTTTTCCTTCAAATCACATTTCGAAGAAGCCGGCTTGGCGCGCAAAGTACCATGACGCTCGCTCAAGTCCGATCTTTTGAGTCAGAAGTGCCAGCTTTGCGCAGATACTTTTGCTCGTGATTCGCATGGTTTCCTATCTGCCGACTGACTGACCAGCGGCAAGTAACTTCAACTTCACCTCGTCAGGCACGTAGAGGCCCGCTTTGCCGTCCGCGACGAGCCCTCGCGCTATCAGGGACTCCGCGTCGAGGCGAAGGCGTTCGGGCTGCGGAATGCCGTTTCGATGGCTATTGTTGGTCGCCTTGAGCAGCACAAGCTCCTTGTCGGTCACGTCCATACTTGCTTTTTCCTCGGGTGATTGATCAGCCGATCTCTTCGAAATGCACCTCGGTCTTGACGAGACCCGCGCCGTCTGCCGCAATCTGTTTCTTCAAGTGTTCCAGCAATGCACCCTTGAAGGCAGAGTCCAACGCTACCGCTTGAGATGAAACTTGCAGGGGCGCCAACTTGGCAACAGCCGTTCCCGCTGAGCCTACGAGGCTCAAAGGATCGACACCAGTTGGCACAACAAGACCGTAGGTTGGATTGCTGGTGCGATAGGTATCGACCAACATGCGTGCTACAGCCGCAGGACGCACGCGGGGGTAACGGCTGACGACAGCCTCAACCGACAGCACCAGTCGCGCGTCGTTGTTGATGTCGGTAGCGGCACGCTGGACACCAGCGTTGATCTGCTCTGGGGTGTCATCCGGGTATAGTTTTTGAATTTGCGCCGCAGCGCGGATCAGAACACTGGTAGCAGCGTCAGCAGCTTCGTTCAGGAACGGGGATGTCATTGGGTCACCTCTTGAGTCGGGCGCTGGACGGCGCGATATCGAGAATTTTATATCCCCATTGGGGATATGTAAAGATGCCTTGTGTGTGTCCGCAAGCCCAGCGACCTGGAGCAGACGATCATGAATAAGCACCTGGGCAACCAAGTTCCAGGTGGCTTCATCCATCCGACGAAAATCGCTCGACTCTTGTGGAAGCAGCCACTTGTCAATGGCTCTCCGCGAGCAACCGAGGCGCGCACTAAACCCATCACGGGTGAGCCCGAGCTCCGCCATGGCTTCTCGAAGAAAAGTCTGCTGCTCCATCACACAGCCCTCGCAACAATGTCCGCCAATCGCACGGGATCGCCCTCCACCAGCCGCTTGGTGGTGCTCACACTCTTGTGCCCCAGGATGGCAGCGATGTGCACCAGATCACGCCCCTGACGATGCTGCTTGACTGCGAAGGTGCGGCGGGCGGACTGGGCGCTACCGCCTTCGATCCCGGCATTCGCATGCAGGCGCGAGATGTAAGCACCCAATGTGTTGCACGAATAGCTCCAGACGCCCGAAGGGAGCCTTCGCTTGGTCAGCGCATAGGCTCCACCGCCTTCGGTGAGAAACAAAGCGCTTTCGGGATCAAGGCCTCGGTAGGCCCCCTCCTTCACCGTGACTCCGTGCTTGTGCTCCACGCGCCAGGCGAGGTACGCATCAAGTGCTGTCACAACACGTTTATTCGACCAAAAAAGGGGCCGCTCTTCGCCGTTGTGCGCCACATCGACGCGCACCGCGCTCGTGACGCGCACATTGCCCACGGCATCCAGGTAGTCGGCCACTGAGATGGTGGCCAGCTCAGTGACCGACAGAGCCGTGCCGTAGAGGGTCAGAAGCAAAGCAATGTCGCGAAGCGGAACACGGCTGTACGCCGCAGTCGCTTTCAGCAGATGCTCAATCTGCTTGTCCTCAATAACTGGGGGTTTTGACACTCTTGCAATTGTTAGTTATGAACGAATTACATTGAGTTTAGCAGTCCAGCGGTATCCAGACTACCTGCTGCGCGAGCACTGATGCCACATCAAGGAAAGTCGGAAAGGGTTACCCGTGACCCGCTTCTTTCCGGGGCCACTTCAAGGGTGTTCTATATCCACGCTGCGCCCTCGGCTTTTGCGTCCTTGAGTTCCAGGAGCATCCTCATGACTCCCTGCGGCAAACTCGACCCGACGCTTCCGGGGTTCACGTCTATACCGATGTGGCGTTCAAGTAGATTCGCCCCGAGCGTTGACACTGACAAAGTGCCCGTAGGCGTCCGTCTCAGCAACTGCTCTTTCACAAGCTCCTGAATAACAATGCCTGGTGGATACCCCCGAGACATGACCTGGTTGGCGAAAGATGGCGTCAAGGTAACCGCCTCTCCAGCCTCAGCAAAACGCTTTCCAAGTAGCGCTCGCAAACTGGAAGCGAACCGAATACGCTTTGCCGAATCGGTCTGTTCACCATGAATGCGCTGCAGCTCCCTGGTGATGCGGCCCAACGCTACATCGCGAGCCCCGCGATCAATTTCGTAGCACCGCAAGCTGTCAAGCAAAACCTGAAATGTGTTCAAGTCATGGAGCCGCTGGATCTGCGCAGTGGAAGGATTGTGAAGCCTCATCAACCAGGCGCGCTCAACGCCCCAGCGCTCCTTCGCCTCAGAGAGCAATGCTCTGTCCTGCGCCCCCATGGGTCCCGACTTTGGTCGTGGGACAACCACGGGCGGATCTTGATTTGTAGACTCGACCAATGTGCGCTTCAAGAGCAACATGGCTTGATCGAACGCTACCACGCGGGTCGCCTTTGGCTGGGACTGAACACTGCGACGTGACGCATTACCCCAACCGATTCGGCAAATCACATCGGCTCCAGCGGCAAGAAAGTCCACGGACACCTGGGCTCCACCTAGCCGATCTCCCGTTTGAGATCGAACAGCAGAAACCCAAGCAATGGGTCGGGCACTGGGCACTTGCTTAACTGATGCCAGGGACGCTGCGGGCGCAGGGCCCATGGCCAGTGCTAGTTCAATAGCGTCGTTGAAGGCATCCACGCGACTGACATGGCTGCTTGAATGCACTTCACGAGAGTGCTCCCTATTGCCCCAGTGCAGAGAACAGACGATTGCAGGCATGCCGATTGCAACCGAGTTCACAAACTTAGGAGCCCTCATGCCATCGAAAGGCACCTTTTCACGAAGTGCCTCCTGCCAGTTCAATTCATCATGAAACGGAAGCCCCGCTGCTTGGCCCATAGCGCGCTCGAAAGCTTCGCGTGAAGATCCACATGGCCCTGAGGTCAGTGTCACAGACTTGGAGCCCACCGAGCACTGCAACCGGCACTCGAAGTTTGGCTTTCCAGTTGCCGGCGTGACCAGTCTAAACATAGCCCCAGTCTTTCGCCCAGACCTCTCCGACGCGTAGCGCGACAAGCCCACGCAGAACACCCATCCCAACCTCTCACGGTCGGCGAACCATACTCGCTCGTCTTCAGGTATCTGGTGGAGAACATCTGCCTCTGCAGCCTCACCAAACCCTTGAACAGGGGTCTTGCTTTCAACCATTCACTTCACCAACGAAATCGGCTTCATCAGTCGCGTACTCATCGTCGTAGTCTTCATCCAGAGGGAGCAGACAATGATGCTCTGAATTCCCGCCATACTCATCTCCCGACATGGGAGCTTTCATGAAGGGATAGCTATACAGTGGAACGCTGGGTTGGTGTTTCCTTGCCCCCTCGAACACAGGCAACGGCGGAAGCTCTGGTCCCCACACAAAGCCATCCAACCAATCGCTCCATTCTTCGAAGTGCCTGGACAGTTCCACGTCGCGAAACCAGATGACGGACGATGGATCAATGACCCCTTTTGTATTTAAGAATGCCGCGAAATCAGATCCTCGAAGGCAAGCCAATGCATATCGACTGTGGTCGTATTCCCCACCTGGCGTAGGCATCCAGCGTTGGGATACCACCATGAGTTCATCAGGGCGCGCCATTGCTGCTGCAACCAGTTTGGAGATGGACTTATCGCTTGCTTCTGGATGCTTGGTTCCAAAGTGCCATTCATGTTGAATGCGATTGAGCCTGGGGAAAATCTTTTCCATTGCTTTGCCCGCCGGGAAGCCAGGAACGCACATCGCCAACACGTCGCCATCATCTTCGTAGTGAAAGTTGCTATGGGGACCGCGCAGATAGATTGGAATCTGCGCGCCTATTGCGGGGTCAACGACATAGTGCGGGTACTTTCCCATGGGGCCTAAGATGACCCCCGGACAGACTCGCTGGGGGCGATCAATTTCGGGATACTTTGAGTAGCACTGCTCGCCGAACTCTTCTAGAAGAAGGGACTCGTCAATTTCACCGCGCTCAAATCGCTCAAGTGCTTCGTTCCAAACACAGTACCTTGGGCGCCCGTATTCAGGGGCCAAGGTCGATTGACCAGTCAGTCCCCATGTGCGCACCCAGCGATCAGCCTCGCTTGGCGTGATGCCGATCTTCATGAGCACACCTGCCTGGTGGCAGTACCTGGCCACACGCACAGTCAACCCTGCTTCCTGATCGGAGGGGCTCGGCTGGCCTAGCAGCCCACGTTGCGAGCATTCAAACCACGATGAATAGCCCAAGGCCCGAGCTGTCGCTTCTTGTGCGGCCGAAAGTTTGAGATGGGGGAATGCCTTCGAGAGCTGCTTGGCTTTGAGCTTGGGCAGGTTTCCAGACGAAAAGACGAAAGCGGGGATAGCCATGCGATTCTTCCTGGTTATCGCGGTGACGCTGGCTATCACCACGAGGGAGGATGAATCGTGGAGAGGGTGTGGGGAAGCAATTCTTTGGGGTTCTCGTCAAGATTCTGCACGCCAGCGCAACGGCCCCTAAGTCCGCTTCGGTCTCCTGGACCGAAGCACTAATCATAGTGAGACTGTTAGGAGCTGGCAACAAGGAACAGAGCCCTGTCGATAACCTCATGCTGTGATGGTTGGCTGTGCTGCTACGACAAAGGCAGCGGACTCGGTGGTCAAGTGCATCTGGTTTTTGCAATTGACACCAAGTGCTTTGGTGATGGGGGACGTGCCCGTTCCATGCGAGTCATTCGCCACGTAAATCCAGGCGAACGCCACTTGGCCAGATCTACGCACTTCAAGCGCCGTTTCCGAGCAATACACTCTACCTCTACGTGGCCTGCAGGAAGACAATCACCGCATGACTCTCATCGCAACCGTCGCGGCGACAGGCCTGGAAGTCGAGTCGTTCACCACCACCTCGGATGTCTGGGCTAAATGGCGCAAGCTGCCTATAGGCACTTTTGTCATCGGCCGCCACCGCATACCGGCCATTCTCAAGCGCAGCGTGCGTGGTCTCCAGTTCTTTGCAGCTGCATCAGGCATGGCCGGGGATACAGCCCCCGAATCCATCGAGCACCAAATCGCCAAGATCAAACTGGTGCTCGGGATGCGGGCCGCTGGCCACCAAGCCAGGGTCGAGCAGCCTGGCGCGACACCATCGGGCGAGGAATGGCAGGCAGACGTTTTGGTGCAGACGACACGCGGGCCTCTTGCTGTCGAGGTGCAATTGGCCCAACAGCACTGGGACGCATACTTAAGCAGGACCGCGCGCTACAGGGCCAGCGGCGTTTCAGTCGTGTGGCTGGTGCGCAGTTCGCACCTTGAGGCATTGGCGAGAAGCAAGACGCGGCACCTTGTGGAACTAGGTCTGCCCCCAGAAGCCGCATTGCACCAGGTCATGGATGACATGCCCTGCATCCCCCTTGATGGGCCTGTAGGTGATGAGAGCGGGCAGAGGGTGATCGTCTACCCCGCTGATCGCTCTAAGCCCTTCCTGAGGCTTCCTCTAGCGAATTTCGGTGCCGGCATCGCCTCTGGCGCCCTACACATGGGGGAGAACAGGTATCTGGACGGCTCACGATCATGGCCTGACTGGATGTGGGACACCTCGAAGGTGCCTCGGATACTGCTGCCTCCAAGTTGGTCATGAGCGGATTGGAGCGGCGATTTCCGTAGTCCAGGCCGCATGGAGCCTCGACATCGAGGAATATCGTACGGACCGATGACTGCACTGACGCCACAACGCAGAAGAGTCTTGCATGCGAAAACGGCTTGAAGTACGATGCTGACCGGTTCCGCGACGAGAACCCTCCCGCCCGCAAAGGTAAAGCGCGCCGCATCGTCTCTCCCAAAATTCAGACAATCCACCGTACCCAATGGGCAACGGCAAGCGGGCGTGCCATCAAGCCTATGGAGTTCACGATGGACACCCCTACCCTCTCCACGTTCGATTTCACTGCGGAGCTTTGGCGCTTTATCCGAGGCCGCTTCGCCTTCCAAGCCAAGCAACTGAAGCGAGTGACCGAGCAGCCCTTAGCTCAATGCTACGAAGTGCTTGCCATTGGTCATGGATTCAGCGGTTGGCGAGGAATGTCCAGAGTCCTTGACGCGATGTGCGAGATAGATCGGCTGCACCAAATCACTGAGCATGCAACGGGACTGGATGAATACTTTAAGAAGGAATCTTTGCCGGCCCGACTCGGTGTGACCGTTAACAACCACATTGACGAGATTCATGACGATGAAGAATGCGTGCATTGGAAGACCTTTGAACAGGTTGTGTCGCGCCCCCCTGCCATCAGTGGTGTAGATCACGAAATGGAGGCAATTGAGGGCGCGATCAGTTGTCACCCATTGAGAGCCAGTTTGTTCTTCAAAGCCGCGTGGATAGGCCAGGGAGCCCCTTGGAGTGATGAACTCATGGAAGAGGCATTCGCCTTCGAATCAAACCTTTCTGATCTTTGGGATGGAAGTGAAAGCAAAGCATTTCTTGCTACCAGAGCCATCTTCGGCAGCCATCCCGGGGAACGGACAGGCTACTGGACAGACTCCACGGTGATGGTTGCGGAATTCAACAATGAAGTTGACAGAATTCTTGATTTCAAACGGGCCAGCAGCAAGTATTTGGGTGACTCCGTAAAGGCATATCGACTTGCCAGTGTGAGTGCCCAACTGAGCGTAGCCGAATGGCGCATACGCATGCGAGAAGTCCACAGCGAAGTAATCGACAGCTGCTGGGATAGTTCATTCACCGCTTCGCTGATCCTTGTGAATGCTCCGCACGACGCGCTGATTTCTTTCGATCTGACAAAGGATTCGGCGTCCCAGCGCTATGGCGTGCCGATCCATCAATTCGTGCCCCGAACGCGTGCATACGCTCCATCCTCAGTGAAAGCGGCCCAGCTAGGAGCTTGCATGGCAGACGTTCCAATGATTGAACCTATGACGGCTTCCGACATAGAAGAAGCTGGTCTCACGCCGGGGCAGTGTGATTGGCATCGTGTTTACACCATTTGATCGTGATGTTTTGGGTTAGGGCTTGGGGCGAGACCCGCATGCCCCACGATGTGGACTCGACATCGAGGGCACTCGCAAGGCAGGTCTAAAAACCTTCGAATCACTGATGGCCGTTCCATGGCGGCCATGGGTGCGATTCCTGCGTACCATGCGCAATGCAGCCACAACATCAAGGATAGCTTTCATGACTCACCGCCCGCCGCGAGCGCAAGGACTTGCTGCCAATGTTTCCAATCCTGTGGCAGCGAAGCTGGCGCACGAGATCAACAACGGTGGCGACGTGCGCACGCTGGTCAAAGAGGCCATTGTTGACGCGCAAATTCACAAGGACTGGTCGCGAGTTGTAGCAATCGAAAACAGCCTGCAGCGGGTCGATGACCGCACGATAGCCCGACATCTGGGCGCTGTGGGAACGCGGGCCGTTGTGGTGAGCCGTATTGATGGGGGCAGTCTGGCTGCGCGGATTCCGGAGGGATACCAGCACGGGCTTGCGTGGTTGGTCTGCCTGCTGTTCGTGCGGTTGGATTCGGACTTGGTGGCCGCAGGTGCCATCGCCAAAGCTTTCTGGAGCAAAGCCACTGAGGCCAGTGGGTTCGGTGTTGATTGGGGACCCGCCCCCATGTGCTTGCCCCCTCTCGCGTTCGGAGGCCCAATGCGAATCACGATAACGGAGGCGGTGGGTAGGGGAGATCTGGGGCACCTTTACGGAGTCGGAGATTTTGCGGCCAGGGCCGTTGAGGCCCAAGCGCGAGCTTCGACCGGGGACAGCTCCAGCCTGGCGCACATCCTCTGGGGAACTGTGGTCACTGGCACGAACGAGCCGCTTGCGGATCTGTTCAACGAGGAGATTTGGTGCCCAGGCTTCGACCATATAGCTCTAGCCCCAGAAATGACGCGTTTGCTGGCCGAGGCCGCAACCAAATTCGACGGGGATACGTATATCCATCCCGAGTGCCTCTCAGCGACCGCTGCCAATGAGTTTGCCCGCCGCATGGTTAACGAGCAGGTGATCAGCAACGTGGTGGAAGGGCGCCTGAGATCCCAGCTTGGCGAACAACTCGAAGGTGCGTCAGCGCGGATCACCAAGCTGGTCCCCAATGGCCTTCCCTACATGGACCAGTTGCTGATATCCATCTGGACACGTGCGAACATCCTAGTCCAATCGCTGCGAATACCCCGCTCAGGCAATCCGCTGGAAGTAGACGCTGGAATCATCGCTGACTTCTGCCGCGCCCAAGGCATCAAGAACGTCGCTATGCCGGAACTGGCCTCGCCGATTGGCGCCAACGACTATCCTGGGCATGTGGTCGGCCAGGATGGTGCCATGGTCAAGATCGGTGTTGCTGGCGTTGGCGACGCCTCTTCCTTGATTCAGAGCCTGGACTGGGAGGACCCGGAAGTCGATGGCGACCTTACGGGCGTTGAAAAGCTGCCCTTTATTCTCGTCATCGAGAAATATGGTGTCATGACATCGCTCGGTCGCCACTATCAGCCTCAGGTGTGGCAAGCCTTCAAGGAGTCCCTTAGCCGCGCTGGCGATCCAATTGCGCTCATGAAGAACGACATGGCACGGTTCTGGCGGGGGAGTCCAGACGATCTGCCGTGGGCAATGCACGCATATGAACGTGCGCTACTCCCGGAGCGTGCCCATGCCTTGGCTGCGCAGTTCAAGCTGGCTGGCGGGGCTGTCGTTCAGGTAACTCCAGGGCTCGTTGAGATCCTGCAGAACACAGATATTGGCGAGGACTGCCCTTCTCAATTCCTGCAGGGTGGATTCGATGTGATGTACTTGGTGTTCCGGGCGCCCACGCAAGCCTATTCCGATGAGAGCGACGATGAAGATTTTGACGAGGCGTTCTTGATCGACGGCGTTCTGGCTCAGCGCTGGGAAGAGGCAGGCGTTCAGCACCTGCAGCTAGATACATTCATCACCAGTGGCCCTGCGGATGGATCAGCCCCTTTCCTGATGGAAGTTGCCACCCTGAACGTGGTCGTCGGGGATGCGTCCACCCTGGCGGATTTGCACAGCCAGATGGACCTTGCAGACGGGCTGCTAAAACAAGCTCTGGACCTGTACGCTGGGGTTATGCTCTACATGAACTCACGCGATGCGCGGGTGCAGCGCAAGGACGAGCACGCCGAGGCGGCTGCGGCACTTGCGGCACTCAACCGCAAGAAGAGGCGCAAGGAGCACTACCAAAGACTCAATTCGAGCGTAGACGCGATCCATGTGGGGCCCGAGACGGTTGGTGCTGTGGGGGAAGGTTTGGCCCTCTCTCATGGGCGCCATGGTGTGAAGCCGCACTACCGTCGCGGTTTCGTGCGGTTCAATCAGCGATTCGGCAAGGGGCTACTGCAGACCCGACCTGTGCTGATCCCCCCAGTCCTGGTCAATGCGCACAAGCTCGCCGGTGATGCTCCAGGCAAAAAACAATATGTGGTCGGTGCCGGCAGGATTGATGCGCAATAGACGATTCGACCACGCATTGAACGGACACACCACACGCGCCAGTGTCCTGCGTGTGTGCTGCAGGGTGACCCCCACATGACACATGGGGGACCATCGGTACCTTGACGGCTCGCGATCATGGCAAGACTGGATGTGGGACACCTCAAAGATGCCCCGGATACTGCTGCCTACAAGTTGGTTATGCGCTGATGGGAGCGTTCCCGGCCGTACGCCTCATCGACACCTGGGAATATTTAAAAGCAACGCCCAAAAAAACCCCCAGTCTTTCGACTGAGGGTATTTGCTGGACTGGCATCAGATGCCAGGGCTGGGCGAATCACAAGCCTGTTTCAAAGGCTCAAGAATCCCCCTTTCACGAAGTTGGCGAGCGATCTCATCGTTCGCGTAGTCCGTTTGTTCATCCAGGTCGTCGCCTGTCAGCGCCGCCTGTTCTACCAGGTCGAAGTCCAGGTCACCATGGATCTCGTTCGCCATCGAGTCGAAGGACTTGCCTTTGGCATTCGCCACCGCGAGTGAATTGCTTCGAAGCACGTTTTCCACGTCCTCGACCGTAGGTTCATAGGCGGCGGCGCCACGCGCCTGGCGAGGCAATGGCTCATCAGGATTTGACACCCTTACCTGGTGCTCAGCATTCAGTTTCTCCAGTTGCTCTTGTGGCATGCACCCAAAAATTGAGCCCAGTGCGTCCTGGGCATAGACCTTAGCCAACGCCCCTGTTTGAGGGTCAAATCGTACCGTCAAGCCCAACCGAGTGGATGTATTCTTCCTGCTATCACGAGTTTCAATTCCCACATACACCTCACGACTTCGCTCGTGCCCTGCAGCATAGAATTCCCAGTCGCTAACCCCCACTACGACCACGCCTTCACCAAAGTTGTAGGCCTCAAAAGCCCTGTCGGCCATGGCAGCTTGCATCCTTCCTCTAAGCATGTCGTTGCGCTCGACTTGCGCGGGGTCGGAGAGTTGATTCACTGCTACTTCACGCTCCACGTTTCCTTGCATTTACCGTTTCCTTTGTGAAAGAGACGGACACCGGCCCTGTGGGCAACTCGTGCCCGTCAGGGTGATGAAAGATCCCTCAGCCGAAAACCGAGAGAGACAACTTGGTCAATGGGCCCAGTTCTTGCGCCCGTACCTCACGCCGAGCACCATGATTTGGTCCCTCGCATCGATTGGGACATCCAGGCGGCCGCCACCCGCCAATACCAAGCTGCAATAACCGCATTGACCGGTTGAACTCGAATCAAAACTAGAGATGTGAAACTTCCACGGCCCAGTACCGCCCTCGCGAGACTGGTAGTAGCCGTGAAAATTTCTGACTTCCCAATTTCCGATCCAGCGAGTCTCACCTTCCGCTAGAGCAGTTGGAGCGCTCGACTGAGTTTCCAAGGATTCGCCCAGGTCGAGCGATCCTTTGTTGGTTTGCACGTTCACTATCATTTTCCGTTCACCTAGAGTTGAGACGGACACCTGCCCAGCGGGCGTCTGGTGCCCATCGGGAGGGTTATAGGCGTGTGCCTGTTGTCTGCTGATCTGCCTACGCCGTAGGCCAGATGTCCGCGAAGAGAGTTACGCAAACGTCCCTGCCGCTGTAAGTCGCGGACTCCGCATAAACATAGAATCGCTGGGTTTTCAACCCTGCTCTCTCAGCCTCTGCGATCGCTGCTTGGTAGTGGCCTCGCCCGAAGTCCCCATTGACGACGATGATGCCGACATTGGTCTTCAGGTGCTCTGCCGCCAATAGCTGGAACCCGTCGAGTACCCGGAGGTACTTCTCCTCATACACCGTGTCGAGCACACGGGCCTTCAGACTCGCCGTAGGTATTCCTGGCAGCTCCGTGCCCGAAACATTACACGCCTTGCGAGTGGTCATGCCAGATTGGAGACTATGTTGTCGCATCCCGTCAGGCGCGCCGTCATGGACCGTGATGTGGCTCTCAATCGGATAGACCAGACCCCACTTGCCGCCCCCTATAGGTTCTGCGGACATTTGGTGCAGTTGGTGCGAGCACTTGTGCCTGCAGGCCTCCGCTTCCGTATCGAACCGAGTTTTTGTCATTTGCCGCGTCCTTCGAAGAAGAGACGGACCCTCGCCCCCAGGGCAAAGATGCCCGTCAGGGTTGAAAATGGCTTTCGCCTTGGAATGCTGATTTGCCAGAATGACACGGCCAGCTGCCGATCAATCCACCAGCAAAATGCTGGAGGGAAGAATCTGCTTTCCAAAACGCTCATTCCGAGCGCTTGGGAAAATAGGTAGATCGAGGGCCCGAAGCGAACCCCGACTCCTTTCGGAATGGGGTTCGGGTTTAGGTCTAGGCGAACGCTAGCTTGATCTTGCCCGAGCCTTGCCGCTTGGTCTTGCCCACGGTGATAGTGACATCGTGGCCAAGCCTTGCAATTAGCTCAAGCATCTTCGCTTCACTCACTCCGCGAAACTGGCCGCGAGTGATCTTAGACACCTTCGCCTGATCGATATCAAGCAAGGCGGCTGCGGCTTCCTGGGTAAGCCGACGAGCCTTGATGGCCCGTGCGATTTCTGCCGCCAGTGTGGCCTTCCGCTGCATTCCAGCGGCGTCCGTGTAACCGAGGTCGGCGTACACGTTGGTGCTGCCAACTTCAATTTCGACAGTCATTTTTCAGTTTCCTTTTGCTTGTTTGGACCAAGCGACATGGTCTTCCTGCGCGTCGAACAACCTTGACCTGATGAGATCAACATCCGGCTTGGGTGTTTCGACGCCTTTGGTCGATTTCTTCTGGAAGCAGTGCAGAACATAGATCCAATGGGCCAGCCGCACCGTGTACACGGCGCGATAGGTGCCACCTTCATCGCACTCCACGACCTCCAATACACCGGCCGAGCCAAAGCCCTTCAGCGGCTTGGCCGCATCGTGCTTCAGCCCAGACTGGGCCAGCCCTAGAGCGAACCCAAAAACGTCTTGAACGTCCTCGGGCATCGCCTTGAGATCCTTCTTTGATGAACCCACCCATTTGATGGGTTTGCGGGGCGGGTGAATCATCGGGAATTATGCCCATATTGGCATACCGCTTCAACCGCCCGCTGGTTCGATGGTCTTTGAGGTCCGATTCCAAACACCTCTGCCTGTTCAGCGTCGAGCACCGTCGTCATAGAAACCACTGAATCACCGGGCAGTTCGTAACGAACGTCCGCGAGAAGCGCCACGTGAAACTCCGGATCCCCCTCACCATCGGCCGCTTGCAACCTCAGCGCTGCCGCGCCAAATGCGTGCACTGGATCAGTCGCTTCGACGCGAATCTCAAAGAAGTTGCCGTTTTCGTGCGCCCCCAGTACCTTGTACTCGCGCATAGCACTCGCAGCGATCTCGGGACATGGTGCGGAACCCCCATTCGTTTGCGGGATAGCGGCTCGATCAGACATCGCTCCCCAGACCTGCCCGTTCCCGTCGATGGCGGTCGCCTCGACCAAAGAGCCCGATTCGGGGTCAAATCGGACGGTGAAGGTCAGCACCGAGCGAGGTGCCGGCCCGTCGTCTTCACGCTCAGTTTCCACGAAAACCTTTCGCTTCCGCTCATCGCCGGGGGTGGTGTACTCCCAGCCAGACGTGTCCGTCACCTCGACGCTACTTCCGAAGTCGTAGTCAGCGAAGGCCTTGTCCGCCTGTTCTGCCTGGTCCTTGCGCTTGCTCATATTTCCGTTTCCTCTTTTGGTAAGAAGACGGGTGCCCGGCCACAATGGGCAGCGGGTGCCCGTCATGGGTTGGTTGTTGACCTACCGCAGCATTGCTGTTGGGTCTTGCTATTCGCGGGTAGTGTTGACGTCGCGAACGATGTATTCCGCGAGGACCTCAGACACTGGGACCCGCTTGGCGGCGTCGCTGAAGTAGATGCCGGCGTAGCCCCCATCACGGATACCCGCCGCCTGTTGCAGGCGCAGGCATCCTGCGTTGATGGCGTCTTCCAGGGCCTCGGGCAGAGCCGAATTGAGGTCGTCGATCAACTTCGCCAGCGTGGGGCTGATCCCCCAACACTCCATCGGGTCCACCTTGTTCATCAGCCCTACATCGAGGTGGGGCTTCACAACGAAGTAGCCATGGGCGCTCACACCAAGTTCTGGCCCGTCATCACCCATGGTCCACTCCAACTCCATGGGGAGTTGCGACGCGGGCAAGGGATCGATAGATGGAGTGGGTTGGTCGGAAACGCTGGCTTCGCCGTGAGGTGTGTTCCAGGCGAACCCACCAGCTTGGAGCTGGTCTATCACCGGGGCCAACGCCTCCCACAGAGCGTCTGCGTCGCACGATGCATGGATCGCGAGGACCTGCTCCTCGGTCAGCTCCTCGCGATCGCGAATCACCTGTACCAGAGCCGCCAGCACACACCCCGTGTCTTTATCGTCCTCGACCTCCCTGCTGCAGTTTGGGCAGCTAGCAGCATGGGCCTTGCCACCTTGTTTCTTGCTCATATCGTCCGTTCTCCAGAGAAGCGACGGACACCTAGACCCTGTGGGGCATGCGGCGCCCGTCAGGGTTGAAAATGGCTTTCGCCGTTGAATGCTGTATCGCCAAAGGCGCGGTCAGCTACCGCATCAATCCACAGCGCTAGGCTGTGACGTGAAATCGCTTTCCTGAGCGCCCACTACGGAGGCGCTCAGGGAAGCACTGAAGCCCCCCGCAGGGGTCCTCAGGCCCTCTTTGTTTTCGCTGCACGCAGGGGTCCGCGAAATCCACTAAACCGTGGAATGATTTAGCACCCCGGCGCATGCGGCAGGTCCACCAGCATTGCTGGGTTCCACCAACGCTTGGAATGCTCTATTTGGCGATGCCAGCGAGATATCTTGGTAGCAAGGGTCCGAGCAGTTGATCCACGATGGCCGTGGCGCCGTCACGTCCCCCGAAGGCAACGAAATGGCGTGGCCCCCCGTCATCACAGTGCAAACACATCGCCCGAGGGTTGTGCTGGATCCTCACTGCCTCGGAGATGCCCCAGCGTGGGTGATACGGCACCACAGCGAGCGCAACGTGACCGCCCACTTGGTCTTCCCTCGTGGCTACCCATTCATTCATCGCGCCCTCCCGAAAGCTGCAGTAGCCAATGCTGGCTTCGACGCTCCCCGAACCATGCGCAATGAAATCGCTGCATTGAGGCGGCGGACAACCTCCTCAGCCAGGACTTCTACCGAGCTCACCCGGGACAAGAACCGCTCTCCCTCGATCAGTGACTTGTTCATGCCCCAGAACGGGCGCCCTTGGTCTACCCAAAGCGCTGCGCCATAGCCGGGGTTGTATCTCCGCGTGACCCGAGCCGTGCGGCCCTTTTCCCGGAAATGAAGCTCAGGGTGAAAGAACCGCGCCTCGATCATCAGCTGGTACTCGTCGGCCGCATCCACTACCTGAGGGCCAGCATGGACCCCCAAGCCGGAATCAGCGGAGCGAACTGCACAGCCATTCCACCAGCTCAGGTTATGCCTAACACCCAGGGCAGGACAGTCGTTGCGAAACGAATGACCAGCTGGAAGCTGTACTTGCGAGGCAACGAGTGCAGCGAAGTGAGTGAAGTCGTCGCCGATCTTCGCCCTTGCTTCCTCGATGCCCAGTGGGTCTTCTTTCGATCCGTAACCCAATGGTGAGGTCTTATCGACGTCACAAGTCAGGCCTTGTTGGTTTGCGTTGCTCATGTCAATCTCCTTGAAGAGTCGAGCAACGCACCCCAGGGGCGGCAGGTGCCCGACAGGGGTTTATGAAAGGGGGTTTGCCCGCCTCAGCTCGGGCCGAATGGGTGAAGCTACCAGCCCACAGTGCATCTCGTGGCGCTTCACATCAGTGCGTTAGTGATTTGCTCCCGCAGCTGATGCCAGGCCTGGAGATAGCCCCCCAGTTGCCAGCCCGAAGTTCTGCCTGCAGCGACCCAGGTAAGGCCCAAGTCTGCGTCAGGGCGTAGGTCAACAGCTGAGTGGCCGCCCTCGCGCTCAATGCGCGGCGTGTAGATCTCGCACGCTTCGGCATATGTTGCACGCTGGTCGTCAACCTCCATATCGGCCACGTCGCCAAGGTAGACCACCCAGTCGCTATGTGGGTCAAAGAAACCCGGCACTTCCGCCAGTTTGTTCTCGCTGGTGAAAGCGACTTTGCTGAGCCAAGCCTTGTCGCAATCGGGGATTGCAACGGAGGCTTCTGCGAGCATCCCTGAGGTAACGAGCCCCGCGACTTCGTCGATGGTTCTCACTGTTTGGGCTCCAACCCGATAGAGCACTGCGACTGGCAGGTCCTCACCGTAACTGTCGTCGTCCCAGAAGAACTCCGCGAGGATGTACACGAACTGCCGTACCGGCGCAGTGATGGCGCTGGGCGCACCCCGTGCCGCAGTTTCGGCAACGGGCAGTGCGGAGCGCAGGCGGTTCATGCCCCAGTTGGCCGGCATGTTGTCCGCTACCAGATCGGGGTGGGTGGCCCGGATTCCCTCAAGAACCTGCATTGCCACGCGAGCGGCTGCGATGACCGATTCCGAGTTGTGCTTGTTGAATCTTTCCATGTCTTTCTCCTATGAGATCGACAGGCACCTGCGCCCTTGGGGCGTGGTCGCCCGTCAGGGTTGGTTTCGGCGAGTTGCCGTTGAATCGCTGGTACCCGGACTGGGCGTCGGCCAGCACCGTTGCAGCCGCCCGCGTCTTGCGGTGGGCTGGCGTTCGAATTCTCCTCGCGGCAAAATGACGTTTGCCGGCGCCAACGTTGCCCGCTGCTAAAGGGCCGAAGGAGCTACCTGACAGGGCGGCGCACGCCGCACGCGTAGGCGGTCCAGAGGCTTGTAGAAGCTACTCCACGTGCCGTCATTGGCATGGAAGCCTACGGAGCCATCGCTGCGAGCGTGGCTGATCTCCTCGACAACGACATCCTGCGGTGGATTGGCGAAGCACAGCGTATCGCCGACCTGCACCGAGGACGCACTGACAAAGACTTTTGGCTTTACTGGGTTGGGGGGCATTTCATTCCTCGTGGAACGGCGAGCACCTGCCCTTGGGCAACGAGGCCCGCCAGGGTTGAGATCGGCAAGAGCCGGATGAACGCTGAGTCGCCCTCCCGTTGGGGGGGCACGGCCAGCTGCCGTATCAAACAGTCCGCAGTACGCAGGGGCTCAAAGCTTTACTTTCCAGAACGCCCAGTGGCGACGCTTTGGAAAGCAACCGAGCCTCGTGTTGAGGCTCGGATGCAATTCGTTGGTGGTTGCCTGCGAAGTGGAACTTCACACCTGCAGGCCTTCGGAGCATTCGAACACTATGTGCCAGTCGGACCTCACCAAAAGGCGGCTCGGCCTCTGGCCACGAGGCCCGGTAGGCCGTTGAGCCACGTCTCGCGGCTCGTTGTAGTGCGATGCGACTGTTCCCGTCCTCATCGCCCCCGTGCACCCGATCCAATTCAACAGGCGGACGTGCCGGAGGCGCGCGCGACCTACTGATTGCCGACCCTACTGTGGTCCGGGTTCAATGGTGGAGTGTTAGGACGTCGTTCTGGCAAGCGCCTCACGCGTGAAGATCCGATCTTCGCCCTGGTGGGAGCCGGAACCACCGAAGGTGGAGGCCGCAGGCCTGTGATGCTGTTTCGCACAAAGGCACGGCCAGCTACCGCTCACCACAGCCATGCGGCTGCTAGGAGGATCCGAGGGTACTAGCCGGTTGGCCTTGCAATGCCATCCGACCGCCTTGGGTCCACGGCAGGCATTGTGCCCCAGATTTAGCCTGGCGGGACAGTTTCCACTTCGTTTGGGCGCTTCTGTTCAGAAGCCCGAGGCGTCACGGAGCCGCAACGGTCCTGAGCGGTACCACATCCCAAACGGTTAGCCAAACCTTCATAACAGCCTTGGCTTAAGCTGCATTGCCCCAAGGAGGTGCCGGGCTTCGGTTCTACAGTGCAAGGCTCAACTAGCTAGTGGGAAAGAACGGTATTTCTTGAGGAGGTTCGAGCAAGCGCATTTGCCATTGCTGGTGGGGCACGCCCTGTCTGACGGGTCGTCACGGACGATCCTCAGTGAGTGTTTTGCGACTTTCAGAGAGCGTTTTTTTGCGCTTGTGGGGACCCAGATGAGTTAACGGGTAAATACATTGACCTCGGTTTAAGAGACTCGAATCCGTTCGAAATGTTGGTTGCTTGAACTCAGCCCTCAGCGCGTGTTGGCTCGTAAGCCATGAGCTTGTGCGGCAGAATTCGGCCGGAAACGGGCATTCGCGTTCGCCTTCGCGACAATGGATGCAAAGAGGATTAAAGGCGCCATCCCAACTTGCTGGTATATTGCTGAACACATCACGTTAGAGCATTTGGGAATGAATATACATTTAGTTAAAAGGCTTGGAATCATGTCTTGTCTAATTTCCGGAAGCCTATGCCCCCTCCAGGCGCAGACTGTCCGACCAGAATCTAGCAGCCTCTCAAGTGCAGCACCATTCGGAGTAGAGATTGGCAAAACCACCTGTCGGCAAGCGGCTAGTGCGCTAAAACCGACCTCCAACAAATTACTCAGACTGGATTCCATTCCGGCCTCTGCTCAGTTAATCCCAGCTGGTTATCCAGGTGCCAGCTTGTTCTACGTTTCATGTGATGGTGGGGGGGATGCACCCGTAACCTATGGTTCTCTATCTATTTTCGGAGGAGACGAACAATACGCTACTGTGGTGTCCGATTTGGCAACAAAATACAAGAAGAACGGACCGATTGAAAGTGGCGGGATGAACGGACTTGAATTCCAGACCAGCAATGGAAATGTTATTGTGTACACTCAAAAAACTTACCAGCCAGCGCCTAGGGAGCTTATGATTGAGGTTCGCTACAACTCTCTAGATGCCATAGAAAAAGATAAAAAGTTTAAACAAAAAAATATCAATGAAAGTCGCGATAAAGAACAAGCTCGCAGAAATGTCCTTTGAGCATTCCTTGTGCGTGCGTTTCTGATTAATTGAGAGAGGCGCCGATAGTTAAGCAATTACATGCCCCATACAAGCTTCAAAAGCCACCAATGCCCGGATCGGCTGTATCTTTGAGAACTGTACCGAATCCAACATGCTGATCAATGGGGACATTGTGAACTATCGCTTTGACCCTGAAACCCAAAGCACCGAAGAAAGAAAAGATCTATGGCAGTGCTCATCCCAGATTTAGAAGCCGCCAAAGCTGCCAAACAAAAACCCACTGCCGGTGAAATCTTCCTACTGGAATTCTTAAGGTCCCACTTTGACGATCAAGTTGAGGTGTACTCCCAGCCCTGCTTTAACGGGGATAAACCAGATATCGTAGTCATGTCCCCCAGAATGGGGGTCATCATTATTGAGGTCAAAGACTGGGATCTAGGCCTCTATAGCATAGACAACAATAACAAGTGGTCCGCTAGCTTATCCACCAGATCGCAAGAAATTTATTCGCCATTTCAACAGGTCTACCGTTACAAGAAAAACTTCTTTGAAATCCACGTAAACGGACTATTAGAAAAAAGCCTGAAAAGTGATAAATTTTTTAGAATCATTAAAACCTACGTTTACTTTCATAACGGCAGCAAGACGGCTCTTGACCGTCTATATCAGCCACACTTAGATCGGCTTCACGAGGAATCTCGCGAGAATGCGCAACGGCTCAAAGCCGAACCCAGTAATTTCGATGCGTACGAAAAGAAGCGCGAATGGATTGAGCGTGGCAAACGCATGTTTGAACGCGATCTTTCTTTGTCACTGT
Source organism: Acidovorax sp. sic0104 (assembly GCF_019219095.1). Lineage (GTDB taxonomy): Bacteria > Pseudomonadota > Gammaproteobacteria > Burkholderiales > Burkholderiaceae_C > Acidovorax. Next base: position 243,822 of record NZ_JAHUWH010000007.1, on the reverse strand, counting down.
ATCGGGACAAGCTGAAAAAGATTGCCTTCCCCATTGCTGCCAAAGACAGTCTCTTCGAAGAGTCGGTCTACATCGAGTTCAAGCGGCTTCTCAACCCACCCTATCACTACGCCAGTGAAGGAAAGCCGCCCACCTACTCGGAGAAACAAGCCAAACTGATCCAAAGCAAGGGCGAAGCCCGCGCAAAGATTTGCGGCCTCGCAGGATCAGGCAAGACGGTGGTTCTAGCGGGAAGAGCGGTGAATGCGCACAAGCGCCACGGTGGCAGGGTGTTGATCTTGACCTTCAACATCACTCTAGGCAGCTATATCCACGACAAGATTAGTGCCGTGCGCGAGGACTTCCCTTGGTCCGCGTTTGATATTAGCAACTACCACCGGTTCATCACCGTCGCATTAAATAACTCGGAGATCAATGTCGTCATTCCACAACACCTGCAATACGACGGCAAAGACTCTTCTACCGCAAGGCGTATTGCTGCTGAGCGTGATCAGTACTTGGAAGCGACCTACTACAGCAATCAAACTGTCTTTGAAGGCAGAGCAATCAAGACGGTTTATGACACCATTCTGATAGACGAAATTCAAGATTACAAGCCCGAGTGGATCAAAATGATTCGCTCGAACTTCCTCACTGAAGATGGGGAGATGCTGCTTTTCGGAGATGAAAAGCAGAATATCTACAAACGAGCATTAGATGGAGAGCGGCGCTCCAAGGTAGTGGAAGGCTTTGGCCCATGGATAAAACTGACTAAGAGCTATCGCTACACTTTAGAATCCCCGATCATCCCCTTGGTTGAATCATTTCAAAACGCATTCCTGGATCAAGATTATGAGGTTGATGTAGACGAGTCTTTTCAATTGAGTCTTACAAACATTGGCATTCAAGCTTACACTGCGTTTGATAGACAAAACATGGAAGGGCTTGCTTCTCATATCGTTAGGATCGCCAAGGAACACTCTATCCACCCAAACGACATTTCTATCATCTCATCGCAAGAAATCATCTTGCAACAGCTTGACCATGTTCTAAGAACATCTGATGCACATAAGGAGCGCACACTTTGCACATTCCCTTCATTAGAGGTATCGGAGCATCCAAAATACTCCAGGAAGTATCAGGAAATTAGCGCCTCCAAGAAGAAGGGTTTCAATCTCAATAGCGGCGTCATGAAGCTTAGTTCTACGCATAGCTTCAAGGGCTTTGAGTCTCCCTTGATCTTCTTGCTTGTAAACAACAATGATAGCCCTGAAATGGTATTTACAGGATTGACCCGAGCAAAGGAGAATTTGGTGGCCTTCGTGGAGAACGAAAGTCGCTATCTGGATTTTTTTACAAAGCATTTAGCCAGGCTAGACGTTCCTGTATCGGCGTCCCCCAATTGATGCGGAAACCCATAAAATGCAAAAAGCCCAGCCGGTTCCAAACGGAAACGAGCTGGGCTCTAGGTTTTCGAAACGAGTCTTGAGCACGGGCTAAGGGCCTGTGCGGTGGTGATCGGCTACGCCGACATGGCCGGTGCAGCCCCTGCCGGCAGGAAGCCACAGGCGGTCTCCTCCAGGCCAGTGATCTTCGCCAACTCATCTGCGCAGCGCATGTAGTCCCGATCCCCGGTTTCCGAAAAAGCGGCGTTCAGGGCGGCTTGCACGCGAGTCAGATCCACGGTGGTGCCGTCGTCAAGAGTTGCAATCCCTCCCAGGATCGTGACATTGCGGGGTTGTGATTGATTCATGGTGATCTCCTAAGGATGGCGAGCACCGGCCCCGGGAGGCTACAGAGTGCCCGCGTTGCGGTGTTTTGAAGGTTTCAGGGTGCGCGCGCTTCAATACGCGCTGTTGCATGCCCGCTAGGACCGCCCAAGCGAGCGCCAATGGCGCTCAGAGCGGCGAACTAGGGGCTGTGGCAGGGGTACCCTGCCCTTTCGGGCGGATCCCCCCAGTCGCGCCACCTCAGGCTTCGTAGAAGCACTTGGGGCACACCGGGCGATAGCGGGTGTCCCCACCAATCTCCAGCTCAGGGCCTTGGCGCACAGGCATGCCCGAGCCATCGACGCGCTGGTTGAGGGTTGCCTTGCTCCCGCAGCCGCAAAGCGTCGAGATTTCATGCAAGGCATCTGCCAAGGCGAGTAGCCAGGCCGCGCCTTCGAAAGGGCGTCCCTGGAAGGTACTCCGCAGCCCGAAGCACGACACACGCAGGTCTTGGCCAGCGCACAGGTTCTGGTGGATCTGCTGGACTTGGTCCGATGTCAGAAACTGTGCCTCATCGATCATGACCTCGTCGATGTTCACAAACGCAGCACTCATGGCAAAGACGGTTTCTCGGTGAAACACCTGCGCGTCGCACTGAGGCCCCATCCGGGAGGTCACCTTGCCAACCTCAAACCGGTCATCAAGGGCGCTGGTCAACACCAGCACTCTCTTGCCGATCGACAACAGGTTGTGCCGGCGCTGTAGCAGCGCAGTCGATTTGCCACCGCGCATGGTGCTGTAGTAGAAGTCGAGCATGGCGTGGTTACTCACAGAGCCGACGATATTGCCGCGCAGCTGCGCACCTGGTGGTGCGCGTCGGCTGCGAGCGCCTTGCGCGCTTCAGGCGAACAGATGCGCCAATGGTCGTTGGCAACGCGAACCCGGCCCAACCGATCAAGGTTGGCGATATCGAGTGGAAGGATCTGGCCCTTGAGCGCCAGTTCAGTGACCATGGCCTCTCGGGACGCATAGAGCGCCTCGATCTTCACCTGCGATCGAGGGGAGCCCTGGAAGGCATCCTCCATTTGCCGAGGGGTCAGCGGCTTTGCGGCCGCAGCGGTAATGTTCACATTCATGTTGTCTGTCTCCAATGGGTCGGTTGGCAGGCGCTCCCCCACCAGGGGCCAGTAGCGCCCGCCGAGGGGTTGAAAAATAGCGGCTCAACTGGTCTGGAGAGCCTTTCGCAGGGACAAAGCGCGCCAAGTCTGGGACTCGGCGCACTGGCGATCTAACTGGCCACCAAGGTCGCGCTCGCACCAACAATGCCCATCGACTGGAGGTAGTCGAGCAACCCTGCGGTATCGCGCGGGTGGCGCATGAAGCCATACGTGATGAGCCAGAGGCCGTCCGGATCTGGCGCACCAGACTCGGGGTCCAGATTGTCGTAGTCGAAGATCGAACGACCCATGGCGTTATCCACGTGGGCCCGGAACTCACCTCTTTCGTCGCAGTCCACCACCAGACTGAGCTGATGATTCGCCGAAACCATCGAGGTGGAGCCTTCGGTACGGTTCAAAGTTGCACGTGTCATGACATCTCCTTAAAGAAATCGCCAGGCACGGCCCCCCCCGGGACACAAGCACCCGGCAGGTTGAAAATTCGGCATTCGCCGCGTGATTGCTGAATCGCCAGGACGGCACGGTCAGCTACCGTATCGATCGCAAGCAGTAGGATCGCGATCAAAGTCTTTCCGAAGCCTCCCGCATGGCGGCTTGGGAAAGACCGCTTCCTTGTGGGAGGCGGCTTCACTGTTCTGAGCCCTCACGGGCCCTTTCAATCAGCAGGGACGAGGTCCAGCTGAACCAACTTCGGGTTGAGCAGCACGTCACGTCCCAGCGAAGGCGACAAGCAACCGTCCCAGGTCCCGCGAGCGTCATCCCAGGAAGACAGATCCACTTGGTGGGCATCTTCAAGCGAGCCGCACACGATCTTGGCCTGTCCAGCGCGCGCAGCAGACGCGGGGAGTGCCACGAGATAACCGTCCTCCAAGAGCAGGTACCCGTCGAAGATAGGGTCCCACAGCGCGGTGCCACGGGACTTGCCATCGAGCAGTGAGCATGCTGCTCCCGTCCACCCGTTGAAGGTTTGCAGGTCGAAACCCTGAATTTCAGGGATCAGGTCTTGCAGCGTGGCCTCGGCCGTAGCGGTGCGTGCGGCGTCGTGAAGCGCCCGAACAATTTCAAGGCGAAGCCTGGCAGTCGCCAGCTGGGCGGAAGCACCGTCGAGGTGGCCACAGGTATCAAGGGTAGTGTTCAGCACATCGAATGCTGAGTCGATGCGGAGCACCGGATCGGCGACGGGCTGAATGCGCACCTTCGCGTTGTTTGTGTTGACGTTGAGGCAACACGTAGCCCACTCGATGCTCACTGCCTCGCCCATGAAGGGACTGGCCTTCGAAATGTCCACGCGCCAGAAAAAGGCGTGGTTGTATGAATGCATGGTGCATCTCCAGAATGTTGGATGTGCACCGGCCCGTGGGCAGCGATGCCCACCCGGGTTGAAAAAGACGCTCTAACGAGCAGTAATACTGATTGTTTGAATTCCCCAGCTTGGAATATGAGCCCAGGATCAACCTGAGACAGCAATTTGGCTTCCCAATGGAACCTCGAAAGAAGTTCCAGTAGGAAGCCAGCACCGGAGGTGCTGGCCGCCTTATTTGTCGCGGCCCGACCAGGCAAAGTCTACCAAAAGGGAGACTCAGCCCAGCCGGGGAGCGACCTATGCAGCGAGCAGCAAAAGCTGCTCGGGTTCTCCACCGCTGGCCTGAACGGGCGGCGGGTTGCCGCCCATCTCAAGGGCCGCGAGGGGCGCCGCCGTGGGCAGCGCCGCGCCGCATTGGAGGCCGTGGCTCTCGTGAACAACCTCCATGGCCTGAGCAAGCCTTTGCAGCTTGATCGAATCGCCATCTTCCTCTCGGCCCTGCGCCTGCCTGAGCGCGCTGTAGGTGATCTCACTGCTCATGAGAGACGTAAGGCGGGTACCAGTTGTCGCCCGCTGTGCTGACAGAGACTTCTCGTACTCGTCCTTCAAGGCCTCGGCCGTCTCGTACTGTTTTCGGAAGTCATCGTTCGCCTCAGCCATGTCCCCGGGTAACCACTGGCGAAGCCTTCCGACGAATCGGTTGAGCCTCTCCATGACCTCGGGGTTGCGTGCTGAGACATGAATTGTCTGCGCGCCGGCAAACCAGCGATAGCGGAAATACCGGGTATCAACGCTCGCGCCAGTTGCCAAACCCTTGTTTAGGGAAGCAACGATCCCGTCGTACTCTCCCGTCCCGCCATGAAGGTAGTGAAAGCACTTGTCGATGTCCCCGAGTATTGCTTGCGCCTCGTAGTCAAGCGTCTTGAAAGAAGTCTTCATCCTCGGGAGAATGAACCGCGTCTTGCGCAGGCGCATACCAATGCGGTGTTTGTCGTTGGACTTGAAGCTCTTGTAGAACACCACGTTGTCGTTGTTCCTTCCAATGATCGTGTCAAAGAGCTGGACCATCATCTCCTCGAAGATGTTGGGCATCGCTTCGACAACCCCTCGAAAGAGGCCGTGAATATTCGCCTCGGTGAAGGCCAGGTCGTAGATGTGGGCAGCGGATGCCTCCAACTTCTTCCTGGCCAGGTTCGAGAGCTTGTCGCTCAACAGCGAGCTTCGGAGCACCGATGCCCACGCCCGCTTCTTCAGTTCTTTGTAGCGCTTGCAGAAATCCTCGGTGGCCACTTCACGAATTGGCAGTGCCATCTCGCGGAAGTCTCCTCCCAAGCCCTTCGCCTGCATCTCCTCCAAAGTGAGGCCGAGCCCCCTCGCAAGGTGATCGGCCACAGCCATGCTTTCGCTTGCCCTACGCGCGGCAGCGACGGCCTGCTCGAAACGAAAGCAGGCATCGCCTGCGAAGTTGTTGGGTAGAGCAAGCGCATTGCACACGTCGGGATCTACCTCCCCCGGTCCTTCAGGACACCGGGCGAGGTCTCCAAGTAGCTTCTCGATCTCAAGGTACTTTTGAGGAGTCTTGTCCAAATGAATCAGGGCGACCTCAACCTCTGTGACCCGCTCCACGTCACGAACGAACTGATCTTTTAGGAACTCCACCGAACCGTGGCGCTGAATCAAATCCGAGAGGCGCCGTCGATCCTGGCTGTAAGGATTGCGAATGGTCTCCGCATTGATGATCGCAACGAGTTCGCCATCCACGAGACAGTCCCAGCCATGCAGAACGTGCGCGCAACCCGCTTGAAATGGCGGATTTAGGATGAGCGTGGTTACCGTGGCAAGGGACCGTATGTCCAGGAAATCGTAGCCCAGTATGCTCACACCCATTTCCTTGAGATGGGGGTGATGCGCGACGTCGATCTCCACCACCGATCGCTCGCTGATGCCACTGTACTTCGTGCGCGCGTACTCGCGGAACCGACTGCCGGAGGCATCCCCCTCGTCAAGTTCCGCGATCCATGGGATCTCGTCATCGGTGAGGTTCGGGAACCCCTCCTCGGCGTAGTGCAGCAGGTGGCCGCGCCCCGCACTAGGATCGCACACGTGCCGCACCGAACGCTTGAACTTCGACCACATGAGTGCTGCGGTGCGTTCCCCGGTCGGGTAAAACTGTAAGGTATCCATAATGGTCTCCTGATAGACGCGGGACCACCAACCACAGCGGGAAAGGAGGCCCCGCTGGGTGAAAAATTGAAATTGCGCCAACTGGCGCAGAACCCTGCGTGCGGAGTTGAGGCCGCTAGTTCGGTTGCTCTTCCTGCGATGGATACTCAACGAACAAGGGGTAGGGACTCCATCCAGATTCGTTCTTCAACGTGATCACACGGCCCCGCTTGTGGCACGAGTCCACGCGAAAGTCAGCAATGCAGCCGTCAGCCTTGTACTGTTTGGCCAAGTCATGTGCACGAACGAAACCTGATGGTGCGCGGGAAGCGCGCGTGGGGTGCGCAAACGCCAGATACATGGAACCTCCGATTGAAATCGCAAGCCCCACTCCCATGCGGGAGCAGTGCCCGCGTGGGTGGATAAAAGCAGCAGTGATGCCGCTTGATGAAATGCCTCAGGTGAGGCGTGGTGCTGATTGTTTGAATTCCCCAGCTGGGAAATTGAGCAAAGGCACAGCCTCTGCATCAAATCGACTTTCAGAAAGGCCCGCTGAAACAGTTCCCTTCGGAAAGCCGCCAGCAAGCCCCTTTCGGGGCCTGCTGGTGCTTTGTTGATGGATGGTATCAGGCTCCAACAGCTTCCTCGGCCAAGGCCGATTCGTCCACTGCAGACAGATCCCCCACATTGAGATCGAGCATGGTATCCAGCTCAATCTTTCGACGCTGCAGGAACTCAAGCCGCTCCAGCTTAGGAAAGGGTGTCTCGACCTCTCGGCCAAGATCCTTCGACTGTGCGCGCAGGCGCTCCACACCGCGTTGCAATTGCTTCGTCTGCGACGCCAGCCCATCGAGCAGGGTATCGACGGAGTTGAGCACGCTTCCCCAGGATTTCTCCATGGTGAGCGTGTACTCCATCGAGCCCTTGAGCCAGCCCTCCAATTGGGAGGTGGCGTCCCGCTCAACCAACAGGTCCAGGCCTCGGTATGTCGCGATTACAACCGGCCCACTGCTACGGGGCAAGGATTGCACGAACTGCTTAAACGCTTTCGCAGCATCGCTCGCAGGTACATCGCCGAATCCTCCTACCTTGAAGGCGTAGGTTCCGGCTGGTGCGCCCGCGACGGTGAGCGTGTCGGCCGACATGCGAGCAATCTTCTGTTCCTCAGAAGCAATGCGCGAGGGCAGGTGCTTCAAGTTCCAGAGGTTTGCTTGCCGGTCTCGCTGCCACTTGTCATGCAGCATGGTGAGCTTGGCGAGTTCTGACTCGACCCCACATCGCTCAATCACCGCAGGATTGCCACTGGCCAGCGCCTTGATCTCAGCGTACGTCAGCGCCTCAGATGCCTCGTCCAGTGTGCGAAGCGTTTCATCACCCCGCATCAACTGCTCGATGAACCGTTGCTTTGACTCCACCAAGTTCATCATGTACACGTCGAACGAACCACGCGTTACCACGTAGTAGATCGAGACCTCTTCGCACTGGTTGCCCTGGCGCAAGATCCGGCCTTCGCGTTGCTCGATATCAGAAGGGCGCCAAGGAACGTCCATGTGCCATATGGCACACAGACGCTCCTGCACGTTTGTACCGGTCCCCAGCATCGAGGTACTTCCCAAAACAACCCGGATCACCCCCGCTCTCACGTCCCGGAACAGCGCGGCCTTTGCCGCGTCAGTAACGAATTCATGGATGAAGGCGACCTCGTGGCGAGGGATTCCCAATTCGACCAGCTTGTCACGCAAGGCGTTGTAGGCGTCGAATCTCCCGTCGTTCTTCGGCGTGCCGAAATCCGAGAACACCAACTGGGTACCCTTGAAGCTTGCCGATTCGGTCCACTTCTTGAACACCCCCTTGGCGCACAGCGAGATCTTGTTCACCTCAGTCTCCTCGGCGAAAGGGTCCACCATCCGGAGGTCCAACGCCGCCTTGCGACCGTCACCAGTCACGAGCAGCATGTTGTCATCCTTCGGTTTCACCCCTCCGGCGCGGAGCCTCTCAGCACGCTTCACCAGCGTCTCAACGTACGCCTTCAGTGCAGGGCCACCGTCCGCGATGACCGTCTCGCGACGGCACCTTGGAACAGGCAGATCCAACATTGCGGATGTCTTGATGTCGGCCACCTGCCGGAACATCTTCATCATCTCCACCACGTTGGTGTACTTCGCAAATCGCGTCGAGACCCGATATCCGCCGCCGTCAGGCGCCAGTTCAAGGCTTGTGACGGACTCACCGAAGTTGCCAGCCCATGCATCGAAGTTCGCCACGCCCTTTGCCTCCAGGGCCGCCTCCTGAAGGAAGCGTTGCATGGTATATGCCTCTCCCAAAGCATTGCTGATGGGCGTTGCGGTCGCGAGGACGACGCCCGTTCCATCGCCACGAAGACGATTGATGTGCCTGCACTTCACGAACATGTCGAAGGCCCGCTGAGAGTCCTGATTGGGCAAACCAGCGATCCTGTCCATCTTCGTGAACTTATAGAGACTTTTGAAACTGTGCGCTTCGTCGCACAGAATATAGTCAACTCCAAGCTCTTCGAAAGTTAGAACGTTGTCCTTCTTCGATTCGCTTGAAAGCCTTTTAAGACGCGCCTCCCAGGACTTCTTGGCTCTCCCCAGTTGCTTCACGATCTTATTACTTTTCGGTTCGCCGTGGCGTTCACGAATTGCATCTTCAATCTTTTCCACCTCTTCTGCAATGTGCTCCCTCATGTACTGGGCGCCCATAGGGATGCGTTCAAAACTGCAATGAGTGATGATTACGCAATCCCAGTTGCCGGTGGCAATACGTGACAGCATCGTTCGGCGCTTGTCGCCATGGAGGTCATCTTTCGACGCGACCAGAATGTTCGCGCCTGGGTAAGCCTCCATGAACTCACGCGACACCTGTTCGATCAGATGTGTGGGGATCGTTAGCATGGGCTTGGTTGCCCTGCCTACGCGCCGCAACTCCATCGCTCCGCAGATCATCTCCAAGGTCTTTCCTGCCCCCACCGCGTGGGCCAACAGGACGTTGTGGTTCGTCGAGAGAAGCCGCCAGACGGCGTCCTTTTGGTGCGCTCTGAGGGTAAATGCCTGCGACATGCCAGGAAGCACCAGGTGCTCCCCGTTGTATCGCCGTACAACGTAGCTGTTGAACTGAGTGTTGTAGGCCTCGGCGAGCATCTCTGCTCTGGCTTCGTCCGACCACACCCATTCCTTAAACTTCGCCCTCAGTTCGTAGAGCTTCTCCCGCGCGGCGATGGTCTCGGTGGTGTTTGCCACCCTACTGCCGCCGCTCTTGCTGTCGTACACCGATGGCTCCTGCTGGTTGAGGGCAAGCTCCATCAGTCGCCCACAAGGCACACGACGAGTCCCATGGGTCTGCGTTGCCGCCACGCTGGTTTCACAGCTGTAGGGCGAATCAACCGACCACGTGCCCACCGCGAGGTTCACTTCCACGGTATGCCTGCTGAAGGGACCTTCGCCCACCTCCAGGATTTCGTCCAAGAACTGCGCGTAGACCGGCGCAGGGATCCAGGTGGACCCGATGCGCGGCGTAATCTCGGCTGGCGTGAGCTTCTTCGGCTGAACTGCCAGCAAGGCCGCTACGTTGCGCTCAAAGCGCTCGCCAGCGTCCTCCGCGAGGATGAGCTTCTCCCGGACATCGCCCGAGAGGTACTCATCCTCCACCGCCCAGTTCATGGTCGCCGGATCGAGGAACACACAGCCCTTTTGCTCAAGGTCCGCCATCACCTCTTCCTGGCCCATTCCAACCAGCCCGCCAATCCGCTCGGGAACCACCCGTCCGAACTCGGAGAGCGACACCTGAAGGGCGTCCTGAGTGCTCTCGCACCGGGACACCTTCTTGGCTGCTCCCACCGTGCGGTGGTAGAAGATTGCCGCCTTATCAACGGACTTGCTTCCCTCCACCCGGCACTCCAGCGACATGAGCAGCGGCAGATCGGGGTCGGCCTTGAACGCTGCTCGATTCAGTTTGTCACCCAGGTAGCCCCATTGCGCGACATACAAGTCGTACGCAATAGACAGTGCGGTACGGTAAACGCTAAGCATTGCTTCGTCTGCATTCACAGCTTGCGCTGCAATGAGGCGTCGCACCGCATCGCGTATTCCGATCATTCCCGCCATCCGCGCTAGCACCTTCTCGGATGCCTGGACAGGGCGGGCCAGACCGTCGTCAACCTCGCAGACCTTGCCTTCGATCAGCGTTAGCCCAGGACGCACACCCTCACCAATACGGAACGCCTCGCTACGCGGCTTTCGCTGCGACTGGGGGCGTGGTGCATAGATACCCTCGGGGAGGTTCGCTATGCGCTCCTGAAGCGCTTGCTTCAAGTCGCCTTCGAAGGCGCAGATAGTCCGTGCTCCGTAAGCGCTTGACTCGTGGGTCAGCTTGCCAACTACCATTCCGGGGTTCCTGGCGAACCAGGAATTAACCGTAACGGCATTTGAGCTGTACCAGGCGTTCCCGTTGATAGGTGAGCCCTTTGGCAGCGCGGTGACGTTGATCCAGGACTTGTCGTGCTCCGTCGTTCCAACTCGACGCTTGAAGATGAGGACATCCGTCGTTACCGACGTATTGGCCATTTTCTTAAACGTTGAATCAGGAAGGCGAATGGCCCCGACCAGTTCAGCCTGGCCAGCCAGATACGCTCGCGCGCCATCCCGCATGGAGTCCATGGTGAAACTGGACGTGAGGATCACGACCAGGCCGCCAGGCCTAACCAGCTCCAACGAACGAGCGATGAAGTAGTTGTGCAGGTTGAATCGCGCGAACGGGACATTGCGAACCTCTGCAGCCTTGGTCTGGCCAAACGGGACATTGCTGATGACGCAATCGAAGCTATCTGCCGGCAGATTCGCTTGCTCGAATCCCTTGTTGAGGACCCGCGCCCCGTACTGCCGGTAGAGCTTCTTGGAAATGCGCGACGAGACGTTGTCTACCTCCACGGCGGTCACCGTACTTCGCTCGGCCACCTCCTGGGGCATGGCGCCCAAGAAGAAGCCCGTGCCGGTGCACGGATCAAGGACTCGACCGCCCGTGAAGCCTACCCGCTGCGCCATTGCCCACATCGCCTCGACCACCTCCACAGGGGTGTAGTGAGAGTCGGTTGTGCTGGCCATGGCTGACGCGTGCTCTTCCGCACTCAAGAATTCCTTGAGCTTGGCTGAGCGGTCGAGCCACGCGGTATCGCTTTGTTTGAGGTTGAATGCCTGAGGCAGACCACCCCAACCTGTGTAGCGGTTCAGTACCTCGCGTTCCCTTGCGGTGGGATCACGTTCTTCTTTCTCCAGCTCCCGAAGGAGCGTGATCGCCTCGATGTTCGCGTCGAACTTCACCACCGTACCGCCCAGCTGGGCATGCACGTCGGCGAAGAGACGCGGCCATTTCGGCTTGACCGGGGCGCTTGGGGCAGCGGCCGCTATCGTCTCCACGACGCATGAAGCGACGGGGGCGATTGGAGCACTGAGCAGCCCCGGGACTTGGTTGGGATCCTCGTCAGGGTCAAACCCTGGGAGCCACAAACAAGCCGCTGCGATCGGATTGATCTTCATGTGTGATGCCTTATGAAAATATCCAACAGGCACCACGTCCCTGCGGGACGTTGGGACCCGCTGGGATGATTGAGATTGATGGGCCGCGCGAAGCGGCATGTGAATTGAACTGCTAGGTGTTTTGGCTCTCTAGCTCAGAGCATGTGAACCACTGGGCAAGCCGGTGGTGTCAATCCTTCACTTCCCGAAGATCTCCCTATAGAAGCTCTTGGGGAAGCCCTCGCTGCGCGAGGACTCCGATTCGGTCAGAAGAGCCCCATCTGGACGGGCGCCTCTTGGACCAGCGCCTTTTGCGCCGCAGTGTCTACCGGAGCGGTAAACATGGACGCTTCAAGCGACTTGTGCAGGACATACTCCTGGACTTCTCCATTCGCCCGCCAAAAAAGGATGGCCATACGCTTCATCTCCAGCGGGTGCTCGTAGATGACCACAGGGTGCCCGTTGACGGCCCTCCAGCTGATGGAGGCTCCCCGAAAGCCCATGGCACGCCAACCAGCCGAACGGCTTTGCTCGTCATGGGCCTTGGCCTCCTGAACGGAAAGAGGCGGCACAGTAGGCAGATCACGGACGAAGTGGACTGCCTTTGCGCAGACCAGGATCTTTCCCTGGACCTTCACCAGCAGCCCCGTGGAGTCGCCACGTCGCCGGGCGTGGATAGCTGGGGCATCCCGCCAGTCAATGAACTCGACCGTGTCGCCCTCGAACATCTCGGGTGGCACGAGCCGATAGCCCTCAGCCCGATAGTCCCCGGAGTACCCGCCATGGAGCACCGAGAAGATCGCATGGAGGTAGCCCTGGTGGTCGATCGCCCTGACGCCAACGATGGACTTTCCATCAGCCTCAGCGAGCCGATCGCCGCAGTACGCACCAGCCATCCTGACCCATTCCTGGGCAGGAAGGACGACGCGGTGTGGCTCAGGGTCTGGAGTCGCGAAGGACGCACAGCGCTGAGCCGATGTCATGGGCCGCGCGCGGACCATGTGATTGAGTTGTGTCATGAGTACCTCGAAAGTGCGCGGGATCACCCCCCAGTGGGAGGATGCCCACTGGGTTGTGATTGAGGCCCCGTAAAGGACCTTTGCGCGCCGAGGCGCTTCTGAAAGGGTTACCCTAGCTCACAGCACGAGCTGCAGCTGGTGGCAGCGGCCTGAGGCCGCGATCTCCCGATCACTCGCTGGAAACAGCTGCAATGGGGAGAAGGTATCTACCTCTCCGCTGAGCAGGCGCAGGACCACCTCGTAACCCTGCGCGTGCTTGAGCGCAAGGATGCCGACGACCTGTCCGATGTTCCCGGCACGCTTGTCTCCGGGCCCTACTCGGTACCACTGACCGTTGTCTATCGCCTCGTACCTCACGAGCCTGCTAAGGTCCACGGGACAGGCGTTGACGCGCGTCTTTCTCGCATTCACCCTTGCAGCGCTTGGCATCAATGTGTCTCCAGGCGGAACCTGCGGAGCCAATGTGAGCCCAGCTGGTTGCGCACCTGGCGCAAAAGCCAGCCATCCGGCATCCTGTCGTCGGTTCCCCTGATCCAGGCCTCCATCAGGCGGCACTTCCATGTGCGGCCGTGTCGCGCTGCGAAGCGTTTGAGGGCCTCCAGCTGCTCGGGCGTTGCACCCTCGCCGGCTCCCTCACACTCCCCACTCCCGACGGAGGCGGTTGTGGCGTTGATTGCTTCGACGCGCTTGACCAGCGCGAGCTGGTAAGAAGTCAGGCTGGGTCGCTCGTGGCGAATGGCGCTGCTCGACACGAGCGAGGCATGTCTTTCATTCTGCATTCTGATTCCTTTGGAAAACGCGGAATGCGGCCCAGAGCGGGCGGCACCCGCTGGGTAAATAAAATGTCTCGTGATCAGGCGCTCCGCACGCCCAAGCCCTTCCACAAGTCGGTGGATGCCTGCCGCGATTCGGCCTCGGTGAACACAGGCCGGGGTTTGGGTCCCTCCTGCCAATCCAGACCAAGTGCTGTTGCGAGAACGCGGGCCGTGCGTTCGTTCAGGTTGTCGCCTACGCGGTACCGTGCACCGACAAAGATGGCGGAGTTTGGCGCCAGCGGCTTCAGGTCAATGCCCGGTACGGGTTCATCCGTCACCAGCGAGCAGCTGACGCCGTACCAGCACTTGATGCGTTCGCCGACACTGCCGTGCGCTTTGGGGGGCGGGCCTGCCGGATCGCGGGATTCGCTTTCAGGGTATGCCAAGCCGGAAGCAGCCGAGGCCGGCGCCGATGGCACAGTCTTCTCTATCGTTTGCATGGTCGCTCCAAAAAAAGCGAGCCATGCCCCCGATGCGGGACTTGGCCCGCAGGGGTTGAAAAGGGTTTTGCTGAATTGTTTGACTCCCCAGCTGGGAGCTTGGTCATGAGCTGGATAAACCAGATCAGTGATTCTTTGGGGAGGGCTCTGGGTCGCAGCGCCCCCTCCAAAGCTCACTGAACAGTGGCACTCACCGCGTCCCAAGAAGAGACGCGGCGGGTGGATGTTAACTCACGACGCCGAGGCAGCGGGTGAGGGTCGGTGGTTCACTAGGAATGGTGCGAGGAACTTCATGGAAAGGTCCAGCGCCTCCTGACGCAGCTTCAGGGGCTTCTCGTTTGCGCTTTTCAGGTGCGCCAGTTTGGGGTGAAGTGAGAGCGTCTGAAAGAGCTGCCACTCCGCCTCGGTACGCCGGGCCTGCGCCTCCAGCAGCGGGCAACCTTCTGGGTCCCTTGTGAGGAGCCCCAGCCGATCGCGCTCCAGGTGGCACTCAGCGACGTATGCCGCCAGGTCGGACTCGCTCATCAACCAGACCTTGTTGGGGTCGGTGATGGGGAGGTGCCCATCGGGAACACCACGGTACTTAGGCTCCCGATGAAAGCCGTGCTTTGCAAGGATGAGCCGTTGATAGTTCTCGACTTGCGGGCGCAGGATGGCCTCGCGCGCCCGGGCATCGACCAGAGCCTGGGCGGCCTGGAGCATGTCGTCGGTGATTCCGAGTGTCTTGCGGTCCATGTGATGCTCCAGTTTTAGGCCGAAAGCCGGCGAAACGCGGAGGCCGCATAGTGGCCAATGAAAACGCCGTCGGACCGCACGCCGAAAACAGCTTCCTTTCGGCCGCTGTGCAGGTTGGTGCGATAGGTTGCAATCTCCACCGCGACAAGCGGGCTGCGCTTGAGGACCTCACTCACGTGCAGCTGGGCACGTTCGAGCAGGTCAACATCCAGTTCACCGGTCTTGAAGAGGCTGGCCACCTCGATGCGGCCAGCGTCTGGATGGTGGTGCATCGCCGCCACGAGCTGGGTTGCGGACATGGCGAAGGCTCCGCCGCCAGGTGCCGAGCTGATTGCGCTGGGGATAGTTTGATTCATAGGGGTCTCTGGAAAAATCGAAGCCCCCTCCCCTGCCGGGGATTGAAGCCCCGGGTTGGGAAAATGAGCGCAGGTCTACTGCGACTCGTGGAAAGCCCGCATCAACAAGGGTGTCAGGCGGGCGGGGAGAGCGACTGGCATAGGTTGCCTGCCGCGTGCAGCGAAATACTCGCAGGAGAGAGGCAACCAAAGCGCCCGCCTGAGGCAGAACTTGGTGTCGCACTCCAGCTCGGGAACAACGCTGCGAGGAGCGACGAATTCACCTAGAGCAACTCGCTCCGTGTGCTGGCTGGTTCCATAGGCCACAAGGACCCGGGGCACCACATGGGACTCATCGTCCACTGCCATCACCAGAACCGGCCGAAACTTCGGGCCGGGGACCAAAACTGACTCCACTTCAGGAAGCCAGCATCGAACGACTGCCGCCACTGGAGGTGGGGCAAGAGGGGTACGCATACAACCTCCTCGCCCCATTCTCGGGCGCGGCTAGGTTCGAGGCTTCAGAAGACCTGTCGCTTCGAACAATTGGTTAAGGGTCTGGGGCTGGACGCCCTCAGGCAAAGGCTTGAGCCCGTAGTCGCCGAGATCCTTTGCGATCGCGCGAAGAACCCACTGCTCAGGCGTGATGCCGTTCTCTCTTGCGAGAACCGTCACACGTTCGAGGGTGGTTTCGTTGTCGCTGAAGTGCAAAAGGAGTTCAGGCATGGCTCGACCTCGGAAAGGCAGGGATCGGGCGAGGGGTGCGGTGGTAACCAATCGGCCGCTATTCCAAAGCCGTAGGCCCAGAAAAGCGGCGCGGTTCATCCCACAAACCATCGCGGGCACGTTTGATACATGATGGCCTCACAAAAAATGAAGGCCTTCTCCCCCAGCCGGGTTGAAAGGCCCGGGTGGACAAAGAGCGCATAGAGACATGCGCGGTGAATGCTGATTGTTTGGTTCCTCAGCTGGGAAGTTGAACCACCTGGCATAGCCAGTGGTACGAATCCGCTTTCCCAAGAAGCCTCACAAAGCCTCTTGGGGAAGCCCTCGCGCAAGCGCGAGGTCCTCGTTGCCATATGGTACCCCCGAAGTGGGAGTATCTCAATGGTTTGTCAGCTTCAGATCAAACTCTGTTGCTGCTGGAAGAGCACGTCACAACGGGCTTCGAGCTCTTGCGGGCTTCGCTGGCCGTGGAGGTTGTGCTCCTGGCGCCACTGAGTGCGGCGCATGATTTCATCCGTGGTGCGGGATTGGCCCGCGCCGATGTGGACCATCCCAAGCCGGAGGTAAGTGCGGACACCTTCCGTCCAATCTGGATAGTCATCATGGCAATAGTCCCGGATGTAGTCCTCAGCGAGGAAGGTGATGAAGTCCGCTGCCGATTCTGGATCGACCTCGAACCGTTCGCCTTCCTCGTAGTCGGCAACAAGGGCTCCGTTCTTGAGGGTCTTCAGTTCAAAGCCACAAGACTCATGGAAGATCTCTGCACCCAGATCGCGCATCCCTGAGACGGTGTTCATTCCCGTCACCTCGTACCAACCGGCACCCACGAAGATACGGCCAATTCTCGGAACCTCACTGGGTGGGTAGGCGGCCACCACGGGGGCCTCCTCCCAATGTCCGCCATCGATCAGTTCGAAGTAGGTCTTCAAAGCAGAAAATGGCGGCCACAGCCCATACAAGCTCCATCTCAGGTCAATCGCTATTAGCTGTTCCGGACTGATGATTTTCACGCCTGAAAGCCTTTCGGCCGTGAGTGTGTAGACCAATAGCTTCTTCAGGGTTGCCGGCGAGAAAGTGTCGGCTGCAATTTCTATGTAGCCGTCGTTGATCGTTCTACCAACGTACTGGCGCAGGGACCAGTTGTACTGCGAGTTGGCAAGGTAGTTCCGCAATCTGTTTAGGGGCCGCAGGAATGAGTACCTCTTCTCGTCGCTCTCGATCATGTTCTCGACCGACCGATCACGTCCAACCCTTGTACAGGCCCAGCAGCCAGACCGGGCTCCGCAAGGAGCGTTGGAGCCCTTCATTTTCATGTCAGCGACTACCACGCACGATGAGTTCCCCATTGATCGATAGAAGTCCATAACCCCCTCGAAGTTCGAGAAGGACTCAAACACCCCTGCCGCGCAAAGGCCAATGTGCTCCCAAACATCACTCTCAGTGAAGTCAAGGATTGGCGATGCTCTAAGGTCTCCCGAATCGTTGACCCAGGTCCCCTCAGCGGACTCACGGCGGTGGGCAATTCTTTGGTCCCTCGCTGTTGATTCGCCACGTCTTACGCCTGTCAAGAGACACGTGGCCTTCCAACCATCAAAGTCCTTCGACATCTTCAACACGCGATTGATGAGCCTACGGTTCGGCGACGTCTTCAGATCGATCGAGCAATCCGCACGCGTATTTGGATAGGCCGGCAAAGCACGCCCCCCTAGTACACGGCACTGCCATGTCGAATTGAGGTCGGGCTCTCCCACGAGCGTGCGAACATCGATGCCGTTTCGGTGGCCAAAATCGACCATCTTTTTCAGTTCGGAAATTGCAAGCTTCGATACGATTGGATTCTCGATACCTGTAGAGCTATGGATGATCAGAATCGGCGGAACCCGCCCTCCTTGCTTTGCCAGTTCAACTGCACACAGCAAAACCAAGCTTGCGAGGCACGTAGAGTCCTTCCCACTGCTGTAGGCAAGGCATAGCACGAGGCCATCGCGCATCAGTGCAAGGATCCTGCGGCGTGCACGCTCCTCTGGCTCTTCGCTGATCAGTCTAAGTTTCAACGGGGCTTCTGCCACTTTAGCCAATTTCACTGATTCGGAGTCTTCTTCATAAAACAGGTCTAGTGTCTTCATGGTGTGTATCCAGAGGCGGACCTGCCCCTGCGGGCGAGGCCCGCAAGGGTTGAAGGAACTTCAGGCTACTACCTGCGCGGTGTCAATCACGCGCGCTGTAGTCTTGAATCGGCCGCAGTCACTGACCCCATCGACCACCGCAACGGTGCCTCCGAGAATCGTGCGCAGCGCGGTGGCCTGGAAACTGGGCGTGCGGCCTACAAGTCGGAACTTGGCGCCCACCGCCAGCGAGCCGTTGATGATCAGGTCGGCCTTGGTGCACGAGGCCAGGTTGACCAAGGGAATGTTCAGGTTTTTCATTTGAGTCTCCGGGCATCACCCCATGAGGGTTTGCCACATGGGTTGTGAATCACCGCACCTTCGGTGCGGCAGGAGGGTCAGGCGAACAGCCCGAGGTCGATCTGCGAGCCGGGGCTCGGCGCGATTCGGGAGCAAGCTGCAGACATCCAGCGGGTCATCTCCTCGGAACGCCGTGAAAGCGTGTTCGAGTAGCCACCCTTGTGGGCCTTGATACGTGCGGAAACGTCCCAGGCCATGCTGTCCGTGCTGTGAATCCAGCCGAGCTTCTTCACCTGCGCAAGCGCGGTGCCCTTCACCCCAAAGAGGTGAAACGACGTCTGCGGCGGGATACTTCCGTCGAGCGCTTGCAAGATGGCGTAAAGCCCGTGCTCCGGGTGATCGGTAGCGCGCCGGCATACCGAACCCAGGCCCAGCAGCCGTGGTGGCGCAAGCCAAGGTTCCCAGCGGCGCCAGACCTCGTAGATGAGATCCAGGCATCGGAGATAGTCGCTTTTGCGAAACCCCTGGACTACAGGAACGGGGGGCTTGAGCATGTTCGCGACGACAGACGCGGACTCGGTCTTGGCCAACTCGTTCTGCCAAGCGTAGAGGGTTTGAAGTGTCCCCTCCAGCAGGGTAGCCGTAGCGTTGATCCTGAAATCCACTTCCGCCTGGCTTCCTGCGATTTCTTTTTCACAGCAGAGGTCTGGCGCGCTGTACCAATCAGGCTGAAGCAATGAAGCGAGCTCAAGGTACTGCGCGGCCGTCCAAGGGTAGATGCCTGCCATGCCGGCCTGCTTCCCCTTCGCTTGAAACTGCGAAACCGCCACAAAGCCAGCCGAATCCAGTGCAAACGGCACTTCGTAAAGGTCGGAGGCCTCCGGCACTACGAACTGTCCCTTCTTGGGGTTCCAGAAGGCGTTTGCGCTCACCATGGCTGGGTAGCCACTGTTGAAGGCATGGAATGCCAGCTTGCCGCCTTTGTGCGGGATGCCGACACGCATTACCAGCTCGTCGCCAACATGCGCGTTGACCTGCCCCATAGGCAAATTTGAGATTGGCACCGTGGTGCTCCTAGGTTGTAGGGGCACCTCCCTGAGGGCGGAGCCCTCATGGGAAATGGCTTTCGCCACAATGAAAAAACCCGGCCCCCTTTCGGGGAACCGGGTTCTGCGTCGCTGCGGTTTTTACCCGCGCGATGAGTGGTTGTGATGCCGCTCCGGACTACCACCCGTGCGGCGATGCTGCCGCCAGGGATCGGTTCGACGCAGCTCGTCGCGAATGCCCTTGAACGCCCCTGTGAGAGGCGCAAAGTACACCCGCACGCTGTTCAGAAAGATGCGCCGAAGATCGAGGTCGGTCATTTGAAAATCTCCTTCAGAAGATCCCAAGAGGACTTGAGCAGGTACCCCAAGAACAGAAGGATGTCCAGGACCATGAGGCCGTGGGCAACGGAACTGATTGCATTGTAGGTGAACGGTGTCACACCGAGGGTCTGAACCCACTGGGATGTCAAGTCGAGACCCACCGCAAGTGCTCCTAGCACGATGAATATCACGGTGCCGAAGACCATGTGCCAGATCTGTCCCAGGATGAGGCGCTGGTGGCCACTCACGGGGTGATCTCCAGGCCCAATCCTTCGATCAGGAGACAAGTTCCGCCCTTGCCGCTCGCAGCCAAGAGGGTTCGCTTGCCCAGGTAGAGATGGCGCTCCGCCGCCCAGTTGGGCAAGTCGTCCCGCTCGGTGGTCCAAACGCCACGGTAGCTCTCCGGTTGCGAGGCGTACTGCGCTTCGGTCATTGTGACGCCTTGCGGCGTCGTTTGTGTTTCCATGCTAACTCCAATGAGGCGCGAGTCAGCCCCTGCGGGGATGACCCGCTGGGTTGAGGTTTGACCGGCATGCCGATCGGTGGTGCTGATTTTTTGATGCCTCAGCTAGGACTTTCGAGCTGCAGGCGTAGCCCGCAACGTGAAAACGTTCGCACAAGTCTCCACAGGGGGCTTGTGCGAACCCTCTCAGGTTCGCGACCAGCCACCCGGAGGTGGTCTGGCTTTGGTCTTGCCGCTGTAGCGGTGAACAAATGCCGTAGCGGGTCTGGTTGAAGATCGCGAGCGATCAGGGTTGCTGTGTAGGCTCAGCAGCTCGGAGGCATCAATGGCGTTGCGTAGCAACACCGCGAAAATGGCTCTGCTCAGAGCGCCAGGGTGCGCTGAGCAAAACCACCTGGGGTGGTCTTGCGCCGGGAACGCCAGGCCCGCTCGTGGCGGGCCTGAGTTCAGGCAGGAACGGTTAAGCAGGCATGCATCACATGGCCTGGCACACCGTCCAGTTTGGCTGATCGGTCCAATCGAATCTCTTCGACGAGATGATCATGTTTCCAGAGCAGGACAAGGTCGCAATGCCCGCTCGCCGGATCCTGGTACTTGAAGACAGGATGTCCGTTGACGGAGAAGACCTGTGGATGTCTCGCCCGGTACTTTGTGCGCCAGCCGAGCGACTTTTGAGCGTCACTGTAGGCGAGCGCATCGCGGAAGCTCATCGGCTCCCCAGTTGGGAGACCAGCTTCAAACCGCTGACGGCGGGCGCAAACCATGTTGGCTCCGTCCACCTGGACCAGCAGGCCAGTAAAGTCGGTATCCATCCATTGGCCTCGGATCATCGCCGAATTGAAGCCATTGACTGTCGTAGGCCCTGTAAACCTGTCTGGCTCCATCAGCTCGTAGGCCTCGACCGTACATCTGGATAGGCTCCACCAGTGGTACGCCAGGGTCGTGAACAATTTGCCGGCGTAGGTCGTTGCTCGAACGAAGCCTACGCCGTCCGGGTCTTTGCCCATCAGGCTGCTGCTGGAGTGCACCAGCGCGAGGGCTTTGAACGTCTCTGCCGAGACGATTTCGATGCTGTTGTTCAAGGGTTACCCCTTAAGCAAAGCGGACAGACGCGCTATGAGGCTGGGGCGTCCGATCCAGCTGTAGCGGCGCTTTGCTGCTGGCGCTGGATTCAGATACCTGAGGCCCCCTGCAGTGCGGACGATCTCGATAGAACTCATGGACAAACTCCTAAGGAAAATTGGCCAAGAGCGCCCCCAGCTCGGGGATGCACCCCGGCCGGGTTAAAACTCAGCGCATCATCGATGCGCCAGAACATTACATTTCACGGACTTCCTGCACGCGGCCTTCCGCCAGCAACTCATTCGCCTTAGCTTGCGCGTCGGCGATGTCTGTGCGGTGGAAGGTGCGCTGGGTGCCACCGCAGAACCGTTGCCCATCGCTTTCGTACTCCAGGTCCACGCGTACGGTGGGCACTGAAGCTCGATCGCGGCCGACATAGGCCACCCTCAGGCGATTGCGGGTTTCAGCCATGGGCCACCTCCGCATTCACATTCAGGCCTGCTTTCAGGATCTTGTCGGCGGTCGAGAAGATGCGACCAGCGCTCTTCTTGTACGCCTCGCGATCCGTCGTACTGTGGCCCAGCCAGGACTGCACATAGCCCCGGGCTTCTGCGAGCCCGGGAAGGTTCAACGCAGAGCAGCACAGGAACGCCACGCTTTCGGCTTCGGCTTCCTTGATGCTCTTCTTCAGGTCACTGCCATCAACCATCTCCACCGTCTCGTCTCCATGAAGCAGGCAGTGCGCGAGTTCATGGAATCGGGTCTTGTGGGGCAGCTGTGCCATTGGATTGAGTGCAATCTGCTTTGCAGTGGGCAATGCCCATCCTTGCGTGTTGCCACCAACCATAGCGAACGGCACCTCAGTGATTCCCAGCTTCTGCATCGCCGCCTGAGCATCCCAGGACATTTCGGCCTTCATGGGCTCGACGGCGGGCGTTTCGGCATGGGGGTCAACCTCAGTCTGCGAGAACGCAAACCAGTTGTTCTTCATCATGAATGCCATACGCGAAGGTCCGCGCTTTTCGCCATCCACCGTAGGGGTCAGCTGGCTGGGATCGACCTTTCGGTCAGAGCCCTTCACCTCGCCCGGTTTCGCTCGCGGCGTGAACGGCATCCAGAGCCCAATGGCCTTCTCGCCCTTCTTCACACGTCGCCCCTTCAGCTTCCAGGACTGGAAGCTGGAGATCGGGCTCACCTCGATGTCGCGCATGAGGAGTTGCTCCACCGCCAAGGCCTGGTTGCCCAAGCTGTAGTTGTGAAACGCGTGGTAGTAGTCCCCGAGTCGCCCTGGCTCGGTGAGGATCGATTCGATCATCTTCAGCCAGTCGGGACGCGGGAATGCAGCTTTCAGTTCCATAGTGATCTCCTTTGCAGAATGCGCAGGAACACCAATCCCCTAGCGGGGACTGGCATCCCCGCTAGGGTGGAAAAATTTACGCGACGACTTCGAATTTGTCAGATCCCAGCTGCAGCCCAGCGGCGGCTTCGGGATAGGCCTGGTTGAAGTTGTCGATGCCGGCGCCCACCGGGATGCCAGCTACTGTCGTCAGGTGGTCCATCGCATGAAGATCCAAAGAAGGCAGAGCCACTTGTGGGATCGGCTCCGCAGGAACCGCAGCCGACTTCGGCGTGCGACGACGGGGAGCCTTTGCTGGACCTGCAGCCGGAGCAGCAGCTTGAACCTCAGCTTCGGCTGCAGGCTTTGCTGCCAGCGCCGCCTCCGCAGTCTCCATACGCTGCGTCATGGAAGCGAGGTGGTCCTTCAGAGACTCGATCGCCAAGGTTTGCTCTTGCAGCAGCTGCAAAGCGCGTGCGAAAGCCTCGTCCTTAGTGTCCGCCTTTTCAGGTGCAGGACGAATGACTGCCATGATCTGTAGCTTGGACCAGAAGAGCACCACGCCAACAATCACGATGGACAGGCAGGCTGAGCCAAACAACGCGAAACAGAAAAGAACTTTCTCAAATGCCATAGTGAACTCCGAATGATGTAA
The DNA here is from genome assembly GCF_019219095.1 of Acidovorax sp. sic0104. Classification (GTDB taxonomy): domain Bacteria; phylum Pseudomonadota; class Gammaproteobacteria; order Burkholderiales; family Burkholderiaceae_C; genus Acidovorax. The sequence goes on along the minus strand of NZ_JAHUWH010000007.1, from coordinate 220,601 downwards.
AGATCAGCGGAGACACCATGACCCATGCGGGAAAGGGCATCCCGCCAGGGTTGATGTGACAGGCATGCACCCGTCGATAGACTGCTGGTTCACCCGAAGGCACGGTCAGCTGCCGTTCTCAAAATCTCAGCCGTGAAGGACAGAGAGTGAAACCTGTTTTCCAAAACACTCTCACGGTGAGAATGCTTTGAAAAACCCCGCGATAAATCGCGAGGTTCTCAAGAGTCATGGGTGTCTAGCCACACGATCCCATATAGCCACAGCCATCGGAGCACTGTTCACAGCCGCCGTATTTCACGACGGAGTAACGTGCGCACTGGGGGCACAAAGTGCCCTTTCGCACGGCTGCTTGGAGCGGTTTGCCTTCAACGGAGGACGTCGATTCGCCTTCCTTGAAGCCGCCATCAGCAACGGGGTGCCCCTCGGCATCGAGGATACCAAAGCTGTGGAAGCGGTGGATCAAAAGTTGCGCCATGTAGGCAACTGTTGATGGGTAGCAAGCTTGACGCTTCTCGCCTGGTACAGGAGCCCAAAGGTCGCCCTGGGGTTCACGGTAGTTCAGCAATTTGCGCAGCTTCATTCCTATCCAGGCCGGGTCCGCAACACGCATGTCGATGGACAGGAGTTTGCACAGCCCATCCAAGACCTTGGGATACTCGCCGGCAGTCCAGACGCTGTAGGGGCGCCGGGTGCCATCGGGCATTACAAGTTCTTTGACGATCATGAGGAAGTCGTCGCCGGTACCGGGATTCTTCACATCCACCGTCCAAGAGAGAGTGCCCTCAGGTCCCGCCTTCGGTTCCTTGCGGAACAGCATGGCGTCTTCCAGGGAGCTATCGCCCTCGGCTTGCAGCCAGCCGATTTTCTCGGCGTGGTATTGGACGATCTGCGCGAACGCCGACACGACGCTTGGCACCGTGCGCAATACCCCTGTGGGGGGCATTGCGATTTCAACCGGTTGCCCATCGCATTTGGTGAGGGACTCCAGCTTCAGCCGGAGCCAGCCTCTGTCGAACGTCCGCATGTCCGCGCTCAGCGTCTTGGCCACCGCGCCCAAGCCCCGTGGAGCTTCAGCGCCGTTGATCCAGACCTCAAACGGGTGCCTCGTGCCGTTGACATGCTCTCCCACCATGACGGCAAAGTCCCCGAGCGGGTTCTCGACCATGTAGGTGTACGAAGGATTGCCATCCGGCAAGTGTGGGCGATCCAGCCAACGCAGGCTGTTCATCACAGTTTCCGGCAACTTCTGCAGGCGCAGGCGACGATCAGGGTCCACCTCAGCAGTAGACACCGCGTCCAGCCCCTTCGGATGGGACTCAGCGTTCGCTTTGCCATCATCCGAGATCAGGATCGCTCCCAACTCACCGCCCTCGCGGAAGGTGGTCAGTCCCTTCAACCCGGCCGTCCAGCCATCGAGGTAGACGCCTTGGAAGTCCTCGAAGGGATAGTCCGAGGGGACATTCACCGTCTTGGAGATCGCGGAATCAACATAGGGTGCCAACACCATGAGCATTTCCAGATGGGCCACCGCCGAAAGCGATTGAGCTGTCTGGAAGTAGTCGGGGAGGTTCGTGGTATCGCCACCCATGCTGCGGTACTGCAGATAGGCCGCATTCACGAGCCCCTCTTCGAGCTTGCGCGACCCATCCGGCTGGATGACCTCGCGCTTTTGCTTGAAGCTGAACACCGGCTCGCAGCCGGAGCTGCAGTTGTTGGCGAAGGTCAGGCTACCGGTTCCCACTGGGGCCAGGCTCAACAAGTGACTGTTGCGCACGCCATGCCTGCGAATGGAGCGTTGCAGGTCCGCTGGGAGGCGGCTTGCGAACGTACCATCGCTCTTTTCGGTGACACCCTCAAGGTAGCCGTTCGCTTCGAAGAGCGGGAAGGGTCCGCGCTCAACGGAGAGTTCGACAGAAGCTTCGTAGGCCGCGTGTGCGACTGTCTCAGCAATCCTTCCAGCAAACTCCCGGCCCTCCGGCGAGTCATACTTCAAGCCCATCATGATGAGCAAGTCGCCAAGGCCTGTGTAGCCCACGCCGATACGCCGCTTGTTCTGCGCCTCCTCACGTTGGGCGTCAAGAGGCCAATTGGTGAGGTCGAGCACGTTGTCCAGCATCCGCACGAGGAGTGGGACCATCGCCTTCAACTTCTCGAAGTCGAAGGATGGAGGCCCCTCCCAAGCAGCGCAGCGCACAAAGCGCGGCAAGACAACATGACCGACATCGCAGCAACCATACGCCGGCAACATTTGCTCGCCGCACGGGTTTGAAGCCGCAATGCTTTCGATGTAGCGCAGGTTATTGTCGGTGTTGACCCTGTCCAGAAAGATGACACCTGGCTCACCACGGTCGTAGTTCGACCGCATGATGCGCTCGAACAGGTCCTTGGCGCGCACCGTCTTATAGACCCACGTGCCGTCCTCGCCGAGCACGACGCCAGCGGCCTTCTGCTCGGGTGATGGTTCAGCCTCGTGGACCAGGTTGAATGATCGATCGTCCACCACCGCCTTCATCAGTTCGTCAGTGATACCGACGGACATGTTGAAGCAGCGCAACGGCCGCTTGTCCCAAGGGATAGACGGATCCGCGACACGCTTGGCGACGATGAAATCTTCGATGTCGGGGTGGTCGCATCGCAACACAGCCATCTGGGCCCCACGACGCGAGCCCGCCGAGATGACGGTCTCGCACATGGAGTTGAAGATGCCCATGTAGCTCAACGGTCCGCTCGCATGGCTGCGAGTGCCCTTGATCCAGGAACCCTTCGGTCGGATCACGCTGAAGTCGTACCCCACCCCGCCGCCAAGACGCATGGTCTGGGCGGCTTCCATGACCGCCCCCATGATGGAGGGCGTTCCGTCGATCGGCTCGTAAACCGAATCAGCGATCGGTTGAACGAAGCAGTTGATCCAGGTAGTCCCCAGGTCTTCGAGCCCAGCCGACGCGTTGATTCGGCCGCCGAGCACGAGGTAGTTCAGGGCCTCGCGGAAGCGAGGCTCCCATTCCTGCGGGACATGTTCGTTCTTGGCGAGGCCTCGGGCCACGCGGTCCAGCACCTCGCCGGGTGTTGCTTCACCGCCGTGCGCGTACTTCTGCAGCAGCAGTTCACGCGACAGGGGTTGCAGTTCCATTCCCATTTGGGAGATTGCAGTCATTTCCATTGTGGACTCCTTTTCGGTTGCAAAAACCCCATGCAGGGCCTGCCACAACCCCCCTCCCATAGAGATGAGAGAGGTTCTGGCAGACCCTGCCATGGGGCGTGTCTTCTGAAACCAACCAAAGAGCCGCCCTACCGGGTGAATCCCGGTTGGGGGTGAACGCGCAACTTGCGAAGCGCGAAGTGATGCTGGCCAGCGAACTGGTCAGCGGATGATGCTGTCGGATTACCCTCCTCAGCTCGGAGCAACAAACCATGGGACTAGCCGCACGGTATGAATTCAGGCTTTCCGCATCGCACATCGTCGTGTGCGATCTGGAAAGCCCGCCCCCGAAGGGGCAGGATCTCATTTCAAATTGGCTTGTAACGTTCCATCATCCACAGTGCATGCCTTGCATACTTTCCAGTGAACTCGGGGGTCACGCCATCCCTGCGGCGCAGCAGACTCGCGACGAGCGCGATGTGCTGGCGTGCACCGGTATCGGAGACTGAGCGTTCCGTGAGGAACGCCTTGTAGTCGCCTTCGAATCCGGCCGGTGGTGCGAACGCAGTGTTCGCACCAGGGTCCGTGTCAATGAGCGAGAAATTGATGCGGCCGTACATGGCACAGCCTCCTTCACGCTACCTTGAGCATTGAGCGACGAACAGCCTCAAGGGTCGGGATTCCCTGAGGACCCTCGTTTCGCAGGACGTCGAGCCAGTCGAGTGATTTCTCACCTTCCGGGATCTCGCCCTTTGGGACGATGGCAGTCGCTCTGATGCCCATCTTCCAGGCACGTTGCACCAATCTACTTGCGGCCTGTTGTCCAGGCCCGTTTGGAGCGAGTCTGGAAGGGCGATCTTTGTCCGCGAAGACAATCAACTGCTCGACGGACGGAGGCGGAACGAAGTTCTCCAACATCACAGCATTTACCGTTGGCCAGGTAGGAATCCCTGTCCCTTCCATTGCCGCCAGCGCAGTTTCTATGCCTTCAGCCACAGCCAGTACACGACCGTGCGGGCAGAGCTGAATAGCGCCCCCTGTGACCGTGCGGACGTCGGGGTAACTCATCAGCTTCTTGGGTGACGGGACGTTGGCCTTGCGGCCGTCCGGCGTCAGGTAGGTACGGTGAATAGTCACCGGTTGCCCGTCTGGCCCTGTGACCATCGCAATCATGGCGGGGAACCTGCCAATGATGCGATCTTGGTCCACGTCGAAATAAACAAGGCTCGGGTGGAAACGAAGGGCCTCAGGTGGGGAAATCTTCAGCCCACGTTTTCGCAAGTAAAGCCTTAGCGGCTCGGCATCCCGTGCGGTGACGGGGATCGAGTCCAACCAGGCCCTGTTGAGCGAGAGCGCGAGATTTTCGTTTTCCTCCTGAGTGTTTCCTGTCGGCGGTGGTGGCGCGGTTCGCGGCTTCGGGCGGATCTTTCCATCTCCACCCGTAAAGTGCCCTGTCACTGCCTCAACCGCCTCGCGGGCTGTCCAGCCATTCGCCCATTTCAGGATCTCGAAGCCATCGTGCATCGCACCGCAGGTATTGCAGTGTCCGCCGCCGGTTTCATGAAAATCCTTGTACATGCGAAAGCCATCTTTCCCGCCATGAACAGGGCAAGGGACGTGGCGTTTGCCTAGACCGTCGAGTGCCGGGCTGACTTGCGGCGCAAGTACACGCAACACCGAGTCCCAGTGCCCGGCAGCGAGCTGCCGAGCCCGGGACCAGTATTCCTGCCATTGCTCACGCCACTCTTGATCTGTGAGTCGTCTGTAAGCTGTCATAGGTTCTCCTGTGTTGGCCCTGAGAGGGCACACCGAAGGGCCTTGCTAGGCACTTTGGTGTGCCCACTCATGGGCCGCGAAAACCCAGACGGAACCTCCCCTTCCGGGTAGGCACCCGGCTGGGAAGTGATCGCTCAGAAGAGCTTACTTGGTCGGCCTGAAGGGGCCGCTGCTGTAGTCGGTCTGGTGGCCGTGCTGATCAGCATAGCGATCGCTGTCGTGGCCAGCAGTAGCCTGCGCTCCCTCGTACCCGCGCGCCGCAGCGTGAGGGTGGGGGCATGGCCGCCACAGATCGACGTGGACTTCAGTCATGTAGCGGGGGACACCGTTGTCTTCCCACTTTCGTGTTCGCGAGCGGCCTTCGATGAGCACTGTCGTACCCTTTCGGGCATAGGCAGCAATACCCTCTGCGAAGCGGCCAGTCGCCACGACGTTGTGCCACTCGGTGTGCTCCTTCCACTCGCCAGACCTGTCGCGATAGTTTTCCTGGGTCGCCAACCGGAAGTTGAGAACTGCATCTCCACTGGGGAAGTGCCGAAGCTCGGGGTCAGCAGCCATGTTGCCAATCAACATGTGTCTGTTCATAGATGCTCCAATTTCAGATAGATCTTGGAGCCCCACACCCCAATGGGGCGGTTCGCGGGGCCCCACGGGGATGCGCTATTCAGCGCGGGTGGTTGGCGCATGCCGCAGAGAGCGTGTGATCGCTATCTGCGCGGCGCGCCAGGAACTGGCGGGTCGCACGCGGTAGTCGTGCGACTGCCACGTGAACGTTCCGTCAGTGAGTTGGTGAATGAAGCACCCTTTGTAGGATGCTGTGAAGGCGCAGCTTTGCATGCGCACCTCAGATGCGCGCCAAGCGCTTGACCATCTGCGGCACCATCACTTGCTCCTCAATAACGATGAAGTCGTCGAGCAGCGTGATGAACTCGGAGCGGACCTGGTCGCACACCTGGTCGAAGCGCTGTACCAAATCGAACTTCACCTTCAGCGAAGCCTCGTCCAGTTCGAGGAAGTCCTCGCGGCTCATTCCCGCGTCGATACCGCTGGAATGGACACGGTGGAACCGGGGCGGCACCTTGTAGTTGGTGCGAGGATGGGAACACACGGCACAGGGGGCCGATTTGCCTTCCGGGACCGCCTGGTAGTTGCGCTGGTGGCACTGCTTGCAATAGCTCTTGTATTCCGAGTCGTAGTATTCGCCGGAGTACAGAACCATGTGTCCGCCCGAGCGGCCATTGAAGCCGACCGTGTACTGACCTCCCGTCTCCTCGCGGAAACGATTGATTGGCGCACCAATCAGCTCTGCAAGGTTGTCCAGCTGGACGACTTCACGGGCCTTGTTCAGCTGCGCACCGCGAAGACCAAGCGAATGTACTTTGCAGCAATTCGAGTAGCTCCCGGCGCCGGAACGCCCCATGGTTTGGTAGCGCGCATGCTGCACGAGGAAATCAGCCATTTGATCTTTGGACTTTCCAAAAAACGTCTTGAGGAAAAACATTGAGAACTCCCTTTGAAGGAACTTCGACGTGTTCTCCCGCCAGCGGGGAAAACACCTCGCTGGGTTGATGTGATTTGCTGAATTGCCTTCAATAGGCTTGGCCAGCTACCTTTTAGATTCGAATGGACTAGCCACATCGAATGAAAACCGTGGTTTTTCGGGAGGCATTCTTTGGTGAATGGCTCCTGAAAAACCCCCTGCTTGCGCAGGAGGTCTTGGGGGTGGAACCGTCTAGAACATTGCGCGTGTTCCTTGGGGTTCAAATCGATCTTTCAAAGCGAGGTACGTGCGCTCTACGGCTTCCAGGCCTGCTCCGGAGAGCCGGTCTGCAGCGTCGATGTAGATGTCGTTCACACGATCCATGCTGGGGCACTCGCGCATTCGCTTGATGAAGGCATCCGCCGCCTGCACTGAGGTTTGATCCCGTGCGGACGGCTGCTGTGGCGCTGTGGCTGCTGGCGCTTGCGTTCTCGCGACAGGCGCGGAGCGGTGCGGAGGCGGTGCAGGAGGCTCCTGGCGCGGGGGAGCGCTGGCAGATCTCTGTTGAGCCATTGGCGCCGCTGGGGATGGGCGAGCCACAGGCACCGGGGCCGGAGGCCTTGCCGAGGCCGCTGGAGGCCTTGGTGGGCTGCTCCCTTGGCTGGGCGGCTTAGCACCGTAGGTCCTTCCTGCCTGTTCGGGAGGTTGGGCCGGTCTCCTCGGCGGCTCAGGCCTGCTGGGCTGCGCTGGTGGAGCGTCCTCCTCTGTTTCGCGCGGCGCATTGAAGTGGCTGTCATTCGGCGCATACGTGCCATCCGCCGCTTGTTTGAGCGTGATGTGTTGGCGCCGCCCTTCATGGGAGAGCGAATCCAGGCTGAGAGCCAATGTCAAATGAGGGGATTTCGGAAGCTGCTTGGTCAGCATGCGTATCACCGATTTCTTCCCCATCTCAACAAAGTCGGTCACCCAAGGGTGCAGCCGTCCGTTGCGCTTGGCGAATTGGTAGCCATTGCTCGATTCGCGAATCTGCTCGCAGTCAGCCTTTGCGAGGTGAATGAAAGCTGATTGGCCGCTCTTCAAGACCGCCACCGCGTAGAACCCGCAGAGTTCGCCCCGCTCGGAGTTGGCCACGGGGAATCCGTTGGAACGGACCTGCGGTTTGTGCATCAGCTTGCGCTGAGCACCGTAGTCGATTTCGAACAGGTCCTGCTCGTAGACCTCCATCGCGTAGATGTCGTCCACAAAGCCAGACTGGCGCGCCAGCTTCATCAAGCCCTGGTATCCAGGAATCAATTGACATTCGCGCCTGAACGGAACCAAGTAGGCCTCTCCATTCAGACCAATTTCTAGGCCCATCTGGGTAGCCTGGACTACTGACGCCATCACCGACATCGGATCACACTCACCGAGCTTCTCGTTCTGGCGGAATGCCGACAGAGCGAGCCACATCATGCGGTCCGGGTCCAAGTGCTTTGGCAACGAGCGTTGGATTTCCATCCGGCCCTGTTCAAGGAGGTCGGCGAACGGGCTGATCGCCGTTTGCCCCCCTTGCCCGCTTGCCTGGCGGACAGAACGCAGAGTTTGCAGAATTGTCATGGGTTTCTCCAAATGAAATGGGAGACGCCCTCCCCTTGCGGGGAGGGAGCCCCCCGGGGGATATGAATGAAATGGTGCAGGACTGAACGCATGGACTTGGCCTAGTAGCCCTCGTCTTCGTCGTCAAAATGAACCGCACGCTCATAGGCAGGCACATCGATTTCGGTCTCTTCGCTGAACGGCTGGTAGCTAGGCCACCGCTCGTTCTCGCGGCACCACTGCAGCAGCTGCAGCGCCGCCCTGTACTTCGATCGCCCATTTCTCAACGTGCGCGGCCCCGCCTTGTAGAGAGCGACCCCATGCGGAGCTGAGTTTTCTATGGCCAGGAAGCGGAACGGAACATCACGCTGCAACCACTCGCTCAGCGGATCCGTATAGAAGCCTGCCTGCACGTCATACCCCATTCTGGTTATCTGACGTTGGAAGGCCCCTTCGGAGGCATCGAGCGTGGACTTCAGGTCGAGCTGCCCAACGATGTAGGGCTCGGCACCGACCTGCATAGCTTGGTTTAGTGTCACCGCCTCGCCGCCGTCGAGCAGAAGCACGTCGGGGCGAAACTTGCAGTGGATGCCTGTTTCGGCGTCCGTCCAGAAGAAGCTTTTCTCCTTTGCGCCTTCACTGATGTACTTAGACGCTAGGGTGTGCTGTCCGATCATTCTTTGCATGATCTTGAGCATCTCCATCTGGTCTTCGGTCAGCGGCTTCTTTCCGGCGTTGGCCGCCTCCCACGCTGCCGCATCGGCTTTCCCGGCAGTGGTACGCCGGTCAAACTTCGGTGACTCCGTGTAGGCTTCGTCGAAAAGATCAGGCTCCAACACCGCCATGTGCAACGCTGTGCCGAACTCCATGGCTGGAGTGGGCGCATGTGCAGAATCCAGATAATGGCGAAAGTGCGCGGGGGAGCGCATTAGCTTCACAAGGGCGGAGTGCCCGACCGCTGGCGATGCGTGATATGCCGATGCCGGCATATCAAACATCTCCAGGCTGTTTGCGGTTAACGTCATGCGGTATCTCCAATTTGCAAATGAAATCGAGATGCCGCACCCACCAGGTGAAGCACCCCGGTGGTTGGTGGATTGATTTGAAACGCTGATTATTTTTAGGGGCCAGCTACCGCCCTTTTTGAGCTGCCTGGATACCCAAACAACAAAAAGCTTCCTCAAAGGCACTTTGCAAATGCACTTGAGGAAGCCAGCCCGCAGACGAATCTGCGGGCCGTCTTCACGCCCGTTTCTGGACCATCCCTGCTTGGCGCAAAGATTGACGAACAAGGGCTCTGGTCTCCTCCGAGGCCAGCGCATTCGGCGGACTCGCTTTGAGTCTTGAATGCAGGTCCCCAGCGAGACGGATAGAAATGCCCTTGTACAGGCGTGTGACTGTGTTTTCTGCGCGCGTTGTGATTTCGGCAAGCATGTGATCACCCCCTCCGATGGAAGAGGCGGTCACCGATAGCGAAACCAATGGCCACGCACAGGGTAACGATAAGAGTTTCCATGATGAGCCCCTCGCTAGGTTGTTGAAAACCTGCTGGGTGCCACACATGACATTTTGAATGTCTGTGGCACCCCGCAGGCTAGAGGGCTCGACACGAAGTTGAGCACTCTAGCCTGCGGGGTGAACCGCAGACTAAATTGGGGCTACGCTAAAGGATTAGCGGAGACCGAGCGCTTGGCACACCAAAATACCCAATGGGTAACCGGTAGCGACACAAGCGGCAAATACAAGAGCGGACATGGTGATACTCCTAGGAACGGAAATTCCTCGGAAACACCAGACTCCCCTCGGAGATGGCATCCCCGAGGATTTTGAATCTCCACCGAAAGGTGGAGGACTGCACCGCATGACACTTGAGGGTCACACGATGTTTTGGCACAAGCGAGCACAACACGCCTACGGCATGAAGAGTTTTGCTTGTGTCTTTGAAACCGGCCAGCATCGCGCTGGGCGGGGAAGTAAGCCCTTCTGGGGTCAGACTTCCAAGTAGATTTGCCAAAAATGGCAGGATTGCAGCGAGAGGCCCATCTTCCATCCAACGGATGAAAGTCCAGGTCTTAGTCGCGCCCAACCCAACTGCTATTTCCCGCAGTGACGGGATGGGAGCTTCGCTCCAATCAAATTCATGCAAAGGTGCATGAGAACCAAAAACGGAATGTTGCGTCGTTCTTGGTGTGCTTGGCAAGGCAAGCAGCTAATGAATTGCTGATCAATTTTGGAGGCCAGCTACCTCACTCAGGAGAGTGGCGTTACGCGCACTGCTCTTGTGGATGCAATCCTAACGCCTTTTTTCTGCGTCCGTCAACTAAAAACGTCTCGTGATTTCAAAAAGTTTTGAGACGTGACCATGTGGTCGTAACACTGCAATTTCGGTTGTGTTTGGGCCCTGTTTTCTTTTCATCGACTCCTACCATGGTTTCACCGTTGTCCACTCTTATACGAGGAAATCATCATGGCGAAAGACGCTCTCCCAGAGTCCCCCACCGCAGCCGAGCCGGCAGCGGAAACCCCCTCGGGTTCCCAAGAACCGCGCGCTCAACGTCCGCGCCAGGCGCGCGGGCCAAACGCACCGCGAGCGTCCCGCGCATCATCGTCCTCGATGCCATTCTTGGTGATGAAGTTCGATCTGCATTCCTTCAACGCCCAAAAAACTTTTGATCGCGGCTTCGAGCAAGCCTCTGAGTCGCTGTTCACCTTGAGCGTCCTGGTGCGGGCTCTGACCTCGGAAGCCCAGGCCATGGAGGTCGAGGCGATCGTCAACAAAGAACTCGATGACCTCGCTAGCGACATCAAAGCGGAAACCGAGCGCTTGAAGGCGATCGCCGAGACAGCAGGAGTGGACTTCAAGGGGATCAGCTACTCCGCCCCCAAAAAGTGCGAGGCTCGGATCACGTCTCCCCGCGCCGCCCAGATGGTCAAGGCGGTCAAAGACTTCGATGCGCTCGCGTGCGTCGTGGACGCGCTTTGGATCTCGCGCGAACTCACGGACTCCGAGCGCAGCAAGGTGATCTACGGCGTGCAGAAGAAGATCCTGCGTCTGGGCGGCGTGTTCAGGACCCTCGCGACGCGCGCAATGGCATCGACCCAGCGTCAAGGGGACATGCATGTGCAGGATCCTCGCGTTGGCACCAAGCTCGATCCCGATGTCCCGGCAGCAGATGGCAGCTCGGTGGACGCGCCGGCACCCCCAACGGCCTCTGCACCCACGAAACCCCGCAAGCCGCGCGCTGAGCCGTCTGCACAAGAGCCCTCAGTCGATTTGGCTGCTCCCCCCGCCGAGCAAGCAGATCATCAAGGTGCGGCTGAAGCGCTACCCGCTTAAGTACGGCTCTCCCTTCTGGGCCCGGAATACGTCAAGAGACTATTCCGGGCCCATTTCTTTATGCCCTTCATGGATTCATATTTCGCCGCCGAGCGATTCAAACGCAAGGTCTCCCGTTACCGCAAGTCCGTCCTGAGGCTCCCCAAGTCAGAGACCATTGCCTATCGCAGATCCGCCGCGATGGTCCTGGCGCTGTATGCCCAGGCGTTGACCACCAAGGCCCTCGCCGGCCACAAGGATCGCGCGACGCTCCTGCCGAAATTCGCCGAGATTTGGGAGCACGAAGTCACGCTCCTCGATCCGCATTGGCGTAGGGACCACGATGCCATTCAGGCACTTCTCTCAGACGCGTCGGGCCCGACCGCCTAGATCCAATACCTTTACTACTCCGCAACCGTCAGATGGCACTTGAACTCAATCCATTTCAAGATCGAGCAGTCACAGCCCCGGGCCACGTGACCGTCTTGGCCTGCCCCGGCTCCGGCAAGACGCGGGTCCTTTCCACCCGGGCGGGCCACCTTATCGCAACCCACGAGTTGGGGAGGCTCTGCGCCGTCACATTCACAAGGGACGCTGCCGGCGAACTGCTTGAACGCATCATCGACACCTGTGGCAAGGAAAACACCCGCAGGCTCGCTGCAGGTACCTTCCACTCGCTGGCCATCGACCAGATTAAGCGCAACACCAAAGGCCGCCCGCCAAAGCTCATGAATGACATTGAGCGGAACCAGCTCCTCAAGCGCTGCTGGCGGGAAAACGATACCGGGCTGAAGTTCGATGAGGTGCAGAAGGAAATCGACAGGGCCAAGGCACACGTGGCTCCTATCGCCTTTCAGGACCTCGCGATGCAGCGGATTTACGACAGCTACGCCGCGATCCTTGAATCAGAGAACGTGATGGAGTTCGGGGACCTAGTTCTGCGTTGCGTTCACGGAATGCGCGACGGCTCCTTCGCGCCCCTGCCCATCAAATGGATGCTCGTGGACGAAGCTCAGGACATGGACGAAGTGCAGATGCAATGGATTCTGGCGCACGGTTTGGCGGGCGTAGAGATCACCCTCGTTGGTGACGATGATCAAAGCCTCTATTCGTTCAGGCATGCCCTGGGCTACGAAGGCCTGCAGGAGGCGAGCCTGGCTCTGGGCTCGATGGAGCTGACGCTGCCGGTCAACTACCGCTGCGCCCCCAACATACTCGCGTCGGCAGCAAAGCTTATCGGCAAAAACGCCAACCGTGCCGCCAAAAACATTCAAGCCTTTAAAGAGGAGGACGGAGAGATTGCGGTGCACCGCCTGCCCACTCGGCAGGACGAGATGGACGCGCTGCTCAAGACACTGCGCGACAACAAGAACGAACAGTGGGCAGTGCTGGGGCGCACGAACGCGCTTTTGGACCTCGCTGAAATCGCCCTTTCAACGTCCGGAATCCCCTACGAACGCTCCGGAGGAAAGAGTGTGTGGGACCAAGCCGTGGGCGGTGTGTTCGCGGGTTTGCTGCGCAGCATCAGCGACGACACCTGGACCGGCGTGGCCAACAGCCTTTCGTTCTGTGGCATGGACGCGGGGTGGATCAACGAGCACTCGCGGGCAAGCTCCGGCCGCTGCCTGGACCGTCTGGATGCCGCGCTCTCAAAGGCCCCCGATGAAAAGCTGGCCAGAGCCCTCACCGGCCTGCGGGAGGGTTTTCTCTCTTGGTCGGAGCAGGCGAACAAGGGCCGAACCTCCTTGGTGGTGCATGGCGTCACGGGTTATCTCGCACGCTACTGCAAATCCTCCCAGGCCGACCTGCTCAAGAGCCTTGCCGAGTCGATCTGCCGCCTGAATGGCTCGCTAGCCCAGCGGCTGAACTACCTCACCCGTGACAGCAAGAACAAGGAGCCCACGCCTGGTGCGGTTCAACTCATGACGCTTCACTCCTCCAAGGGCCTGGAATTCGAAAGCGTCTGGATCATGGCGGTCGAGGAAGGCAATTTGCCTCACACCGACTCCACCGAAGATGAGGAGCGCAGACTCATGTACGTCGGCATGACGCGCGCGAAGCGGAGGTTGGCGGTCTCCGGAGCGCTCGCCGAAGGGCTGGAGAGTCGATTCCTGGAAGAGGCGGGGATCTGAAGCCGGGGAACGGCTAGGATGGTGGAACTTATCCGCTTTGCGGGGTGGCAACCGAAACTAACCGCATGACAAAAGAGACATTTGTAGACCTTCTGAAGACCGATTTGGAGAAGATCGCCTTGGCGGTCGAGGCCGATGCTGGCCACCCCATTCCCGGATTGCGTGAATCCCTCGGAGAAGTCCGGGATGGCAAGGTTGGTGCCATACACACGCCCGAGTCGATCGCCAAATCCAAGGCCGAGCTGGATGCCAGGAAGGCTCAGTAGAGGGAACAAAAATGGGGCCACGGCCCCTTATTGTTTTGGACATCGTTCTAGTGCGCCAAGCACCCTCACATTCCCGCAAGGATCCCGTTCGTCATCTGAAGCATCGGAACGATCGCCACACCGAAGAGCACCACGCCGGCAAGCGATAGGAACAGCGCGGCCAGCACCTGCGCGACGGGCACGAACACCGATATCCGCTGCCGGTAGAGGTTGCGGTACTGGATCGCAAGTTCGCTGATGGTGAGCGCCGTCTGCGACCTGTCCTGAGCCGTTGCCAGAGCGGCTTTGTCCGTAGGGTGCAGCGTGGTCATCAGGTAGGGCCATGGCGTTCTGGAGCCCTTGGTGATCGCGTTTCGGGCCCTCTCCATGTCCTCGCGCAGCTCGCCGGGGGGGGAGTTGTCACGCGACAGCCGCAGGCACTCCTCCAGGCGCAGTCCAGCGTTGAGCAGGATGCCAAGGCCGAAGAACACGATGTAGTTCTGTTTGGCCAGCACCAGGTCTCGATAGAAAGGGATTTTGAGGATCACTCGGTCAACCACTGCGGGCATGATGGGCTTTGCGATGAACAGCGACATGAGAGCCGTAAGCAGCAACGCTACGATGATCCCAAGCGACCAGTTCAACGCCGAGGAAAGGGTCACAACCCAGCTCACGTCCACCGAGGCCTTGCCAATCTTCATGAGGTCGGAGTTCATGATCATCGGGCCCACATAGAGCGTGCTGCCGAATAGCGTGCCCACCCCCGTCAGGAACCCGAGCGAGGCGCTCCAGAGACCCCGTCCGGACTCCTTCTTCACGGCCGCCAACTCCAGCTCGAAGCGAGCAGCTTCCCGCAGCGAATGGGCGATGTCGCCGCCGTGCGAGCTGGTCTTGACCAGCGCCCGCACAGTCTCGGGAAAGTATTTCTCCCCCGCAAGATCCATGGCCTCCGGCAACGTCGCGCCGTTTTCGATGTGCTGGCGCAGGATCGCGGCAACCTCCCGGACCACGCCCGAGAAGGAATCGTGGATCACCTTTAAGGCCTCGGACATGCTTACCTTTGAGGCCACCATTGACGAGAGGCGCTGAAAGAACACCGTACGGTCGGCGATCGACATGCGCCGCCCCAGAACGAAGTTGTTGGCCTTCTTCATCCCCACGACGATGCCGCGCCGCGCAGCCTCAGCGCGCGCGGCCTTCTCATTCGGGCCCGACACCAGGATCTCTTGGATCCTCGGGCCGATCTTTACCGATGCGTAGTATGTGCTCATATCTGCGCGTGGTGGTTTGCAACGACCCAGTACGTGACGAAGGCGCCGCCTGAGTTGACCTGCGCGTTGCACCCGCCGCTGGCGAAAGCCGCAGCCTGGGGCAGCTTGCGCATGGCTGAGTTCACCCCGCGCACAGTCGGTTCGTCGATGGTGCCCACTGGGTACAGGCAGATCCCAATCGCTGGTAGGCCCTGAAACACTCCGCTCTGGATCGACCAGTCCATCCCCTTGGGCGCACGCGGTATGAACACGTAGCCAGGCTGGAGAGCGCTGGTCAGATCGACCCCGGGGGCAGGAAGATGGGCGACGCCATCGGCATCAGTCACGCTACGGATGTACCGGGCTGCACCGCCCGACAGGGAGGTGAACCCATCGACCGCGTTGGTGCGCGCGTTCATGGTCAGAAGAGCGTCCACGGGCAAGTAATTGATGGCCATGACTGACACTGCAGAGAACAGCACGATCGAGAACATCACCATCAAGAGGCCGAACATGCTGCCTCCGGTTGGGGGATCTGAGCCATGCCCGACGCCTCAAGATAGTCGTCGATCTCCGCGCCGAACACCCGGCGAATCTCTCGCTCGTTCGTGAGTCCGGACCTGGCCTTTTCCACCGCATCGTGAACAATCGACTTCCAGCTGACCTGGCCCTCCAGCACCTGATTGACGTCCTTTTCGCCGGGAAGGTAGGTGCACTCCGACACGATGGTCCGGCCCTTGTAGCCGGTGTCTCGACAGGACTTGCAGCCCGCGCCTGCGCATTTCTGGCAGACGACGCGCACCAGTCGTTGGACCATGACGGCGCGCAGAAGGTGCCGCAGTTCGTAACCCTCGACGCCGATATCACGCAGGCGGCTTACTGCGCCCAGGATCGAGCCCGTGTGCAGGGTCGCAAGCACCAAGTGCCCGGTTTCTGCGGCCTTCACAGCGTTGCGGGCGGTCTCGATGTCACGCACCTCGCCCACAATGATCACGTCGGGATCACCCCGCATGAACGTCTTGAGGCCGTCAGAGAAATCCAAGCCCACTGCCTTGTTGATGTTCACCTGGCCCGCGTACGGGATCCGGTACTCCACGGGATCTTCAATCGAATAGATGGCCTGCTGCGTGAACGACATCGAGAGCGCCGAAGCGTTCAGAGTCGTGGTCTTCCCGGAACCCGTAGGCCCACAGATGAGACAGAGACCCGTGGGCCTGGAGATGCCCTTCTTCCACTCTGCGATACCCGTGATGCCCAGGTTGTCCAAGTCGAAATTCATCGAATCGGGGTCGAGCAAGCGCACAACGATGCGCTCGCCGTCCACGATGGGCATGCACACTACCCGCAGGTTCACCACTCGGCCGTTATGTTCCACTGCGAAGCCGCCGTCCTGCGGCTTGCGTCGCTCCGCCATGTCCATGCGGGCCTGATCCTTGATTCTTGAGGCGAGGGACACGTACTCCTCCAGAGTCCCCTCGTGCGCCTGGTGCAGCACGCCCTGCAACCGGAGCATCACGGTGTAGCTGTGGGGTCTGGGAATGATGTGAATGTCAGACGCCCCCACGTCCATCGCACGGCGGATCAACGCATCCCAGCCACCTGGGCTCTCCTCGGGATGGTCACCGATGGTACGGAGCTGTTGAAGGTACTGGGTAAGGCGTGCGGGGTTGCACGGCGAAAAGATAATCTCTCGCGTGCCAACGTAGTCCTGAAGACGCGCGCGGACCACGGCTTGAGGGGACATCGTCGAGATGTAGATCTGCTCGCCAATGTCGGCCGTCACCATACTCCGCGTCTCGTGCAGGATGCGCGGAGGGATGGCCGGCAAGATGACCGACTCCTCATGTAGCGCTGCAGGGGCCACTTCATGCAGCACCGCCATCAGGACGCTTTGCCGGAGGAACCCGTTGCGTACCAAGATCCGACCGAGGCGATTGCCGGTGACCTTCTGCTCCATGAGGGCAGCATTCAGGCGCTCGCGATTTAGAAGTCCGCGTTCGATCAGCAGTTCACCCAACAGCATGGCGTAGTCGTCTCTTTCGTGGGGTCAGGAAGTGGTGCAACAGCCAACATAGTTGTCGGGCACGGCGGTGCACAGCGGAGGAGCGGTGGCGATGCCGAGCTTTTTGTTGACCTCTTTGCAGACATTCAGCTTGTCCGCGTCCGAACCGCCAATCGGGAAGGCCACGAAGCCCTCCTGCACGCCATTGCCGGCACCGGAAATCTGCCAACCTTCGGGCAGGCTCGTAAGGTAGTTCGGAATCAGGACGTCGAAGCTCTCGAAGTCCTTGGAATTCGTGTCGGCGACATACAGCTCGATCGCTCCGGTGATCTGCTGCGCCTGGTTCATGAGGGCGGCGGCGTCTGCCTGCACGCGGCCCTCACTCAGGCTCTCGCCGCCGTAGTACATAGTGGCTGCGGCGAGCAGGACCACGAGCGCGATGGAGATCACCGCAATGATGAGAGTGAACATTTAGCGCTCCACTGCATTTGCAGTTTGCGATTGAATGAAATGCCTTTTCAACCAGCGTACGGCTGGCTGGCGGAGCCACGCCCAAAATCCGAAAACGGCCGCGAGGAGCCAGAGCGAGCCTATGACCCAGTTCCCCTGGTGCAGGTGGTGAAGCGCCAACAGGAACGAGGTGAGAGCGCCCAGGGCGTCCAACACCCGCAAAAAGCGCAGCACTTTCGTGATTTGTTCCATATGAAAGGGCCCCCTCCCCTCGCGGTGAAGGGGGGTCATTCCAATATCAATACTTGAACTGGAACACTTGGGGGTCGGTGCCGGTGGCGCCGGGGACGCAGGCGTATGGCAGCGCGCCCAGCTCCGTCACAGTGCCGTCAGCTGCCGACATGCCAGTTCCGCCCGCGTTGCGGTTGATCTGGTCACACAGCTTCTGGTTGCCAGTGGCCGCGCCAGCCAGGTTGATGCGCAGCATGCGAGGAGTGGTGGGGCCGGCGCCAGGGACCAACGTCCACTCATTGGTCTCGCTGCGCGACTTCACGTTGGGGATACCAGACATCATTCCGCTGGTGACCAGATCGGCCACCGCAGCAGGTGGAGCTGGTTGGGTGGTGATGTGCATCACGGCTGCGCCACCGATCTGCTGGGCACCAGTCACGTAGGCAGATGCCTCGGCGCTGCTGCGACCCTGGGTCAGGGCGTCACCACCGTAGTACATCGTTGCCGCAGCCAGGGCCACCACCAGAGCGATCGAGACGATCGAGATAATCAGAGAAAACATGGGGAAACGCTCCTAAACACTTTCCAAGACAAAGAGAATGCCGGGCTTGGCGCAGCCATTACCGGCGCAAAACTCCACCAACCGGTAACCGGAACATCTTCCGATTGCGATCGACGAAGCATTCACGCGGTCCTGCAGCATGTCCAGACTGGGCTGGTACGACAGGATCGCATGATCGTTCGGCCTGATATTGGCTTTGATGCCAAATGCCGAGAAATCCTTAATGCACTGAGCGGCAAGAATCTGTTTCGTCTGCGATTTTGTCGAAATCGAGGCATAAACAAACAGACCCATTGACACCAGAAAAACCACCATGGCGGCGACTGAGAAAATCAGCGCGAGCCTTCTATTCAAAATTCGCTCGTTCATTGCTTTGCCTCTATATCCGGCTCAATGGCTCGCAGTTCCTTCAGGTCATCTTCCGAGGAGGCTTGGGCCCATGTCCAACGGCCAGCGGCGTACTTCAGATAGCTGAGGTACCCGGAGCCAGCGCTCAAGCTTTTTGCCGCAATATCCAGCTGGAAAGACGGCAGATTGATCATCTCCGTCCGGTTTCCGGGATTGGCGCTGGAATAAGCCTCGGTGAATTCCTTGGGGTTGATGGCGTTGCTTTTGAGGAAGGCGAACAAACCGGAGACGAGAAGAAACACCAAGCTCATGCAGAATGCAGAGACAGCCATATTTCGCTGCATTGCCGCCGTCCCGTAAAAGCTCGGGAGCATCTCGCCAAGCTGAAATCCTTCCAACTCCTGCACGGACAGGCCACCATGGGCGTCCTCGCGGCTGGAGATAACGGTGACAACCTCGTCCTCGTACGTACTGACCGTCGCCAAACGGTTGCCTGCCAGCGGTAGTTCCAGCTTGGCTTTGGGATTGCGCGTGAGTTGATCGAGCGCCCACGGCAAAAGCGCGCGTCCGAGGCCGCCTTCATGGATCTCGTAGTACCAGCGGTCTTCAGCACCCTTCACCACCTGAAGGTGGCAAGCATCCTTGGCGGTGACCAAGTCCTCCACCTGCCCGCGTGCGTAGGCCAGTGCATCGCTTTTTTTGGTGGCCACCAGTGAGCCGAGCATGCAAAGCATCGGCGCCTCATCCGTGAACGCGTGCAGGTCGAACCCGTCCATGGCGGTCTCCCCCTGGGCCGACTTACTTCGCAGCAGCTTGAGCAACATGCTCGTCTCCTGCGGAGGGCGTGAAAATCGTCACCGAGGGGCGGATGACGATGAAGATCGCGTGGCGATTCGTTGTGATCGCCTCGCTGCCTATCTTGGCTTTCTCCAGCCCTGCTATCGACGTGTAGGTCTCGTTGATCTGGTCGTACGAGATGCCGCCAAGCAGGATGATTTCGCCTGGCCGGAGACGGGAGATGTTCTCGAATTCAAGCTCCTGCATCTCCGGCTGGCTCAACGTGCCAGTGGTGTTGCCGGCGCTCAGCTCCCGGAACCTGACCAGCGAAGCCATCTTCGCCTTAAGGTCGGTCATCACGAAGTGATCCGCCGCGTCATACCGGGGCGTGATCTCCATCTTCAGGCCGGAATTCACCGTGCTGGTGGTCACCGAACCGGAGACCGCCCCACCCGATGCTGTAGTGCTTCCGATCCCCGTGACGTACGGGATCACATTGCCCGAGCTGAGCTTCACCGGGGCACCCCCCATGGTGCTGATCAATACGTCCTGGGTGACCTTGGCCTGACCATAGGTGGACAACAGCTTGATGGCGGCCACGAGCGAGAACTTCGCCTCATCGAGCTTGACGCCGAAACCGTTGCCCGAGAACGAACCCACGTTACCCAAAACTCGGTCGGTCACGGCGTTGGCAACAGCGGTGCCGACCGTCGTGGGGGTTGGTATGACGGGCTTTACCGCCGACTCGATTGCCGTGCCCCACTTCGCACTGAACTCCTTCCAGTCAAAGCCTGTTGCCCGGTCCCGATTCATCCGGACATCAATCACGGCGACCTGCAGCGCCACCATGGATGCGTTGCTGGTCATTTTTTGCAGGTAGATGTCGATGTCACGACTCGTGGCTGCAGGAGCCTCGTACGAGATCAGCCCAGAGTCCAGGTCGTACTTGACGTTTGTGGCACCCAGGGCTGTGAGCGTCGGCACTACCCGCTCCAACAGCGACTTATGTTGCGGAACTGTCACCATGTAGCGGACGCCGTCGCTGACCACGGTGACCCCATTCATGTACTCAAAATCGACGTCGTGAGAGATCGCGAGCATCTCCACGAACTGGTCGAAAGTGCCCTCGAAGCGGGTGAAGTGCAGGGGCTCGCTACGCTTGTCAGAAGAGGTCTTCAGGATGATCCGAAACCCCTGCAGCTCAGCCGCCCGCACGATCTCACCCAGCGTGGCCCTGCCCTCCAGATCGACGCTCAGGCTGCGGGAGCCGACTTCGTGGGGCATGGGCTTGCGCGTGCGAACGCTCTTCCCCGCTGCCGAGGCCACGCGCGTGACTGCCGGCACAGACGCCCAACTCGTCTCGTATTCCTTTTTGGCCTCGGCTTGGGTTGGAAGTTTGTCAGCGTTCTCGGGGAACGATGAGCACCCCACAAGTGCTGATTGAATAACCGCCGCAGAGGCCATTCCAGCCACTGCTCTGGTAATCCTTTTCAGCGATTTGGGTCGAGCGGACGTATCGCCTCCGGCGGAAACTGCGCCATTACTTCCATCGATCGCTCCCGCAAGGTCGTTGATTGAACTCATTCGTGCACTCATAGTTCGGTGCAGGAATGCTATGCGAGTCGATACAAACAAACACGCTCGAAAAAGACCCGTTTTTGACCTGTTTCAAGAATACTTTTAGCCCGCGACCTAAATATCTCAAGTCCAAATAGAAAACCCCCACCAAGAATATCTTGATGAGGGTTACCGAACTTCTAGGGCTTGCTACTGGGAGGTGCCTGAGCGTTCACGCCGCTTCACCTGGCCATCCCGAACGAAAATCTCGTAGCCATTTACGACACCGATAATTCGCTCATCGACTATCGGCTTCGGTGGCTCCTCCAGAAGCTGGCCCGGAATAACCTTGCCGCCTGGAGGGGGCGGGAGACTCAAGCCGCTCCCTGAGGGCTTCTTCTCCGAGTCGTTTTTTTCCAGGCGCTCCAAGGCTTCATCGAATCGCTTTTCCAATCGTGCCAGGCGCACAGAGCTACCGTCACCCCCACGACCCTGAGGAGAAAATAGATCTGCGGCTATGGCAGCGCCGAAGTTACTAATCAATAACCCGGCAATGAGAAAACGAGCTTTCATTCTGGAGGGGCCTTGGACTGACATGGAGAAATCATAGAACCCGGGCATCAGCCGACCACTCCCTAAAGACGCCCTCTTTCGCCGCGTCTTCCGATTTTTTCACTTTTTCGGCTTGAACAGGATCAGGCCCTTTGCCATCTCCAAGTGGTCGGGATGCTCTTTGCACATGCCGAACAAAGCAGATCGCTCGACCTCAACTCCTGCATCCTTGAGGCGCTTGCGCCCATCCTGGAGCAGCAACTCCTTCCAACCCGGCTTGTCCGCGCGGTCCCCGCCTCCACCATCGAACGCGGCGAGCACCTGGTCAATGCTCACGCCATCTTTGCGCGGCGCTGGTTTGCGCCCAGGTGGAGCATTCGAGGAAAGCCGCTTCTCCACGGCCTCAGCCAGCTTCTGTTGCGCGTCGGAAAGCACCGTTTCCGGCTGGGGAGCAGGAGCCACCGCTTCAAGCGAAGCGGGCGGATGGGGAATCAGGCTAGGCATCGAGCGATTCGGGGGCCGTTCCTTTTTCGGCTTGTCTTTGCGCGGCTCGCGCGGGCTCTGGGCCGTTGCTTCGCCCCGAGATTGGGGTTCGACTTGTTTGCCGGCTTCACGCGTCCTCTCCCTGGGAGGTGACGACCTAGGAGGTGCTGCCTCCGAGGGAACTGTCGCGGCAAGCACGGGGGGTGCAGGCGCCGCGACTGATGATGGGACCGGTTGGGCGGCACCGGCTGACGGCGGTGCCACCGCCGCCTCCTGAGCAGCGACCTTCTCAACTTGGCGCGCGGGAGCCCCGTTCTTGCCTTCGGTCGGCTTTACCTCGTAGAGGAAGGCGTAGCTTGCCTCGTACGACAGCCGGAGCACCTTGATCGTTTCGCCATTGCCCACATCCAGGTCCTGTAACTTTCGCAGTGGGTTGTCGTCATCGATCCAGAGCCATTCGTTCACCGACATCTCTTCGAGCAGGACCTTACCCGTCAGGCCATAGCCAGAGAAAGCGGTCGGCCAAGTAACGAGGATCTGCTCGTCCTCGTCCACACGCACGTCCACGCCCCATTGGCGTGTGCCGGACCTCAGATCGTCCATGAGGGCTTTCAGGCCTTCACCAGCTGCACCATCAAATTTGATAGTTGGCTTGTCGGTACGTTTGGCCTTGGGCTTCGCCGCTGGTGGTACAGGTGCTGCTTGCTCAGCAGATGCCGGCGTCTCCGCCGATGCTCCGGTGCCCCCTCCGAATCTGGGGTCCAAGACCTCGCCCGTATCCGGGTCATGGGCGAAGGAAGGCCCTCCAGACGAAGGAACTGCCGATGCCGCAGCCGCTGGCCCGTCCACGGTTTGGGGCGCGATCGCGATGGGCTTAGACCGCTGTGTCTTCCCGGTCTTCTGCGAGGCGGGCTCGGCCGCAGCATCAGGCGCCTGATCCTTCTGCTCTAGAGGCTTGCCCGAATTCTGCACGGTCTCTTGAGGTGCCACCTCCGCAGCGGTAGCCGTACCAGCCAGACCGACCACCACTCCTGGGACTTTGCCGATGGGCGTTGTCGAGATGAGCGAATCGTGGCGCAACCGGATACAGGTGAGCTCCTTGCCCGGGATTTTTGCGGTGATGCACTCCGGTGCAATCCGCCATAGCCGATCGGGGGTGTCGTGGCCCTCCGGCAGGAACGCCAACTGCCGTTCCACCAGCATATCCAGAATGGAATCCGCAGTTCTTGGAATGCCTGGGACGCCCTCCTCTCGGATGGCTTGAGCCAGCTCCTGCCCTGCAGCTGGCCACACCAAATAGATGTGGCCTTCGATGTTCCAGACACGTGCACCGGGCTCGTTCACCATCCAAAGGCCTTGTCGAACCAAGTTGCGCATCTTGTCCGTGATGGAGCGCTCCACCGGCACGCCAACTTCGTAGCCAGCCATTGCGGTGCCCATGGTCTCAAGGTCTCGCTTGACGCTCGCCTGGTCCGCGCGCTTGACCAATTCATAAAGAGGGTTGGTCGCCGTTGGGTTCTCGCTGAGACTCTCCATCAGCCAGACAACGAGTTCCGTCCCACCTTCGGCGATCCATGCGAGGGTATCCTTGGTGATTACGCGCTCGGAAAGGAGAGCCGAAAGGGACTGGTGCGATTTGTTGCGCCCCGCTCGCCACTCCAGGAAGTACGCGTCGATACCGTTCGCCTGAGACCAATCCCACAGACTCTCGGCGATGGGCCGCCAAGTCGTTTCGCGATCATGGCTGTAAACCGTGATGTCGGTGGCTGGTTTGCCGGCGTCGTGGCAAAGGCCGCCGAGGAACGCCGCAAGTTGCAACCGTGGCTCCAACTCCCGGCGATGCGAGGGCGGCCGCCCAAGATCGAGCAGCATTTTGTCGCTTCCCTGCAACGCCATGAGACCGCATTCCATTGAATGGGCCAAGAGCCCACCTGCACCACGGTGGTGATGGGACTGCGAGGCGGGCAGCAGATGCGCGAAGGCAGCAAATCTACGGATGGCGCCCAGGTAGTGCTTCTCGTACAGTGCCTTCGTAACGATCACGCTGCTTTGAATCTGTTGAAGCAGCTCAAACTGTGATTCCACCAACTTCTCTGGCGGAAGCGCCGGTAGCCCTTTCATGAAGGGCGGATACCTGGGGATGTTTTCTTCGAGAACTTTAGCGCGAAGCGCCGCTGGGGTGGATGCGGTGGGCGCAGAATGTGGAGTGGACGAAACAAGTCCTTTGAGCCAGGACAGCATCACTTATATTTTGTAGGCGCTAGACCGCAGTAAGGACACCGGCTCGTCAAGGTGCTGCCCCGGTCGTAGATGAAATGCACGCCGCATCCGCCACATTTTGGAAAGGACACCGTATCGCCCATAACGTCCTGCGCGGCGTAGTAGCCCGCGTTGAGGTCCAGGGGACCGCAGAATTTCTGGTAGGCGCCCCAGGTCCCGAGCAGCCCCTTAGCAGTCAGCGCGACCTTCCCACCCGAATGGTTTTGGCGCAAGTACATCGAGGCGAAGGTGCTTAACCCAACCGCAGCCGTTTGGTTCACCATGAAGCTCAACACGCCGTGTGGCAACTTGCCGCTAGAAGCGCCCTCCCCGTGAATTTCTTCCCACATCGCGCGCAGTGGCCGGATCGAGATACCGGTGAGCGATTGCACTAACGACAGACGCAGGCGACCACTGATCAATTGGCTGGCCGCCTGATACCTCGCAATGTTTTCAAGGGTTGAAAGATCCGCCATTGCCTGACACCCACTTCAGCGAAGGGAGGAACCACGAGTGAGCAGGGACATTGCGTACTGGGGATTGATCCCTTGGCGGGGCGTCTCGACCATGCGCTTGAGATGATCGACGTCAAAGCGAAGGGTGAAGCCAGAGACCGGCAACGAAGCTGCCAGCTTTTCGATCTGTTCAACCGACAGGCCTTTGAAAAAGTCCTGCTCAGCACTGGTCATACCTGTAACAAGTGTTCCAGAATTGTCACTGGCGGCGCTGCGAGAGAGCAGCAAGAAGGCGCGATTGAGTGAAATAACGTCTTTCATGTCGTGTTTCCCTGACTAACTGAAACGATTGTAATCTAACGAAACGGAAACCGTGCAGATACGCACTCAAGATTATTCGTAACAATGCAAATTGGCACTCAAAACGCATCCGCAACCGGGGATGCACTCTCCACGACGCCATCTTCTATAGGGGAGAGGCTCAAGATTTGGCGACGTGCGCGCGGGGAAACGCAGGACGTACTCGCGAAAATTCTCAAGGTCAACGTGGGGGCATTGCGCAAGTATGAGAACGGGGTGAACTTTCCCGGCTCGCTATTCCTGGTTCAGGCACACGCACTGGGCCTGAACGTCAACTACCTGCTCTCGGGCCAAGGCCCTGTGTTCAAGCCTGACACCTTGATGGCTTTGCCGCCTGAGATGGGCGGAAAAGTCGTAACTCTCACCGAGGCACTGACGCAACTGTCCAAGCTTGACCGGGAGAAGTTCGAGGTCCTGTTGAAGGGATTCACACTACGGGTGGAGGAGGCAACTCGCACGGCAGAGTTGGAGATTGCCTCCAAAGCGCAGGAGGCCGAAGCCAAAGCACTCGCCGCCACTCCCCAGGCACCTCACATCGAGGTTCCCGTTGAGGTGGTGGTCGAAGGTCCACCACCCTCTCCCCAGGAGCCTCCGCCCGAGCCCCTCACTGAGGAGGAGATGTCGGACATCATTCTTCGCGGTTCGCTGCCCCGGATCGACAAGTGATCGCACCCAGATGCTCATGCAGGGTCGAGAAGTGCTTATGTTTCGCCCATTCCTGGCGGTTCCCCACGACGTAGAGGCGCTTCTTCATCCGCGACACCGCCACGTTCAGTAGGTTCGGCTTGGCAGCTGCCCAAGCTTTCGCACCTGGGAGCCGAGGATCTCCTCCCAGCACCACCACCACGATGTCAGCCTCTTTCCCCTGGGCGGTGTGGACAGTGCCGGCGCGGCCAGGCGCGATCCCATAGCCGGAGGCCATTGCCTTAAGGCGGTTCGCACAGTCCTTGAATGGGCTGATCATCGCAATCTGGTCCGGCGTTGCGCCTCGGTTTCCGATCAGCTCCGCCAGCAAGGCGCGAACCGCATCACCCTCTTCCTTGATCCAGTGTCCTTCGCTGGTGGTGCCCCGAACGTCGATCCACCCGCTTGGGATGAGCGGTCCATCGGACACAGGCGGGGCCTTGCCTAACACCATCATCCCCCCGTAGGCTAATTCGTTTGAGATGCTGAACGCGGGCTCATCGCATCGACGATGCAAACGCAAGGGGCACCCCACCCACTCCAAGTCGCCTCGGTCCCCCGGCAACCATGTGCCCCACGTGGCGCCTTGATCGGCGAGCGCCTGCACCGAGGCGTTGCTCGGCATCCACTGTTGACTCAGCTTGTAGAGCCCTGCGATGGCTGACTCGACTTGGGACGGGACCGTGAACACCGGCTCCAGCTGACGAGGATCGCCCACAACAATGGCTCGACGTGACCGCCAGATTGCACCCACCGCATGCGGGGGCAGCGCCTGACCAGCTTCGTCGATCAGAAGATAGCCGATGCTCTCTTGCGTCACCTGGGAGAACATGCGGGACACCGAAGCAAAGGTGGTCGATATCGCCGGCACCACCAGCGCCAGCGAATCGAGCGCAATGCGCGCCAGCTCTGGCGGCATCTGTTTTCCGGAGAGCCAGTCACAGGCCAGCCCCAGATTGGCAAGCATTTCAGTGGGATGGTGCTCGATGAAAGCGCGGTGCACAGCCAGCGCGGACAAAAAGAGGTCTTCCCGAGCGCGACCCCACTCAGGGTGCGCCCAGGGCTCAATACGCTCCCGTTGATCGTCCGAAACATCCAGGCGAGGCCAGAGCGCGCCAAGCACCCTGACATCGGCCTGCAGGTACCCCTGCTCATCCTCCAGCGCGGCGATCGTTGCGTCCAGCTCTTCATCAAGACGGGCCGCTTGCGCCTCGATCTCGCGAAGCACGTCCCTGGTTTTCTCCTGGTCCCGCAGAATCGCCCCACGCGCTTTGTCCAAAGCAGGCCACTCCGCCGCGACCGCATCACCATCCGCACGAAGCTGGTCCAGACGTGCCCGCCACCCCTTTTGCGCCTTCCCGATGGTGAACAGCAGTTCCAGTACACCGGGCCGGTCTTGGCGATGGGATTCGATCTGGCCGTCAACGATCGCACGCCTTGCGAGGGAATCAACCCGTTGGCGATCAACGGTGGTCAAGCGTTCGCCAAGCCCGAGCAGCAGCTTTTCGCGTTCGGCCAAACTGGTTTCCATGGCGGCAAGCCGCGCCTCGTCGCTCGATGCTCTGGCTCGCAGGGATGCAATCCGCTCCGGCCGCCGAGCCGCTTTCTCAAGCGCAGCGCGAAAGCTCTTTTCTTTTTCCTGTGCCCGTTTGTACTGAAGCACTGCCACATCCCAGCTGAGTGCCGGGGCAATGGTCCTGGCTTGCAACTTGGAAAGGAGTTCCCGCAAGCCGGGGCTCACCGGCTCGTCCCGGTGATCCCGCTGGCCTGTCTTGTTCCACCAGAACGCCCGGAGAAACTCCGAGCGGTTGGAGCGCTTGCCCAGCGGAGCTGCGACGAGCCCCCAAGCCTTCTTGCCGATCACACTGCTCGCCACCGCGCTGAAGTAGTCCGCTCCATCAATCACTCGCTTTGGCACTGCGCCCTCTCCGGGGATCTCCGTGGTGATCTGATTCACCGCCCCGTTGTTTGATGACGCGATGACGATCGAGTGTCCCTGCAGGCTATCGTGGAGTGGGTAGTAGGGAACCCAGGTATCTCCCAGCCGGTGGGCTAACTTGGCTCCGATCAAACCGGCCCCTCCCTTGATGAGAATGGAAGCGCGTTCGGTGACGACTGCCGCCACCACGTCGCGCAACAGCGTCGTCTTGCCCGTGCCAGGCGGCCCGTTAACCGCAAACACGCCAGTTCCAGCACGTAGCTTTGCCCACGCTTCATTGACGGCCAGCTGTTGACTGAGCACCAGGGCGTGGTCCGATGGCCAACGGCCTGCTGGCATTCGGCTGGGTCGCAGAGCAGCTTCCAGATGCGGAATGTTCTCGGACGCTCGGACATCGACACGCGGTGGAGCTTTCTTGCCCTGTCCTGCGGTCAGGAAATCCTGCAGCGCCTTTCCAGCGTTGCCTGCAGCGACCGCCTTTCGCACCCGCAGGAGGTCTTCTACAAAGAAGCTGCTCAGAATGTCAAATTCTTGCGTCGCGCGAGCTTGGCTCTGCTGTGAATCCTCGCGACCAAGCTTCACCTGCGCGGCGCGGATGCGGCACAACTCGTCCAGTGGCACCTCCAGGCCTCGCCCAAACAACCGTTGCGACACGTCCTGCACCAAGGCCGCCAGCCACTGGGTATCTGCCGCAATTGCGGACTCACGCAGCCGGTGGGACTCGAACACGATCCACTGTGCCAGGTGGCGCGAGAGCGTATCGAAGGCGGGGAAGCCACTCGTGACATCAGGGATGGAATGCTCAGGCATTGGCAGGCCGTCCAATGCAGCCACGCCACCAGTCTGCAGAAGATGAGCGCCACCGCCGTCTCGCAGGATCTGCCCCGCAGACCATGCTGAGAGCGACAGGGCGAAGGTGTGGCCGAGGGGCAGACCGTTGCTGTCAAAGCTCAAATCGAATAGTCGCGCTCGCCCTCCACTGCTCTCGTACCAACGACTTATGTCGCCGCCGAAGTGACGAAGCAGCATGGCAGTCACGGTGTCGATGCCGTAGACCCCGCATTGGGCCGAGTATTTCCACTCGTAGCCCCTCTCGACGGCCTTCCGAGCATGCGCCGCTGCCTGCCACGGAACTCCAGAACCATCGTCCAGGCCAAGGCCGTAGACCGGGCTGCAGGGATCCATCGCATCCACCCGAGCCACCTCCTGAGCAGTCATCGCTTCCAGCGCATGCCAGAACCCCAGAATGTTCTCGTGCTTCATCGTCATATCTCTTCTCCTCGGTATGGGCTAGGAAAGTCCAGCCCGCTTCACCATGGCATTCGCCGAAGTCATGAGTTGCTGGCCCTTCATGACTGGTGCACGCTCAAAGAACGGGTTGTAGAGATCCTCCAGCAGCACAGTGGCGAGCACCGGTCCTCGCTCGTCCGTTCGCACGACGAAGATCGCGTTGTTGGCGTCCGGGAAGCGGAGGTAGCGCGTGCCTTCGCCGTACTTCGCTGCAACCTTCTCACGCCCTCGTTGGCTAACAAGGGCCTCTTGCAGATTGGCGTTGACAAGCACACGGTTGAACCAGCCCCACGCCGCAGGCCAACGCCCATTTGGCACTTTCGTCAGGTCGTTTTCGTCGAGCTTGTGCAGCTTCTGGTCAATGCGAGCGATGTACCTATTCATGGCGTGGCGACTGATGCGCACCGGTTGGCCAATCAGGGGACAGTCCACCAGCACCACGGGTACCGCTTGCCCCATCGCAATGCTTGCGGCCTCGAACTGCCTGTACTCCGTGGGATCAACCCACTTGGCGAGCGAAACCTCCGCCTCGAAATACTTCGTCGCCAAAAACTCCACTGCTGGTACCACCGGGGTAGTAGTAGCTACTGCCCTGCCAACACCGTTCACCTTGAGTGACTTTTTCTGCAGGGCCTGCACGATGATGTTGTCCGACACCCGAATTGCGACGTTGCCGCCCAGGCGCTTGTTTCCGTGGATCTCGCGCTCGTGCAGCAGGTGAAAGATAGCCCGCAGTTCTGCCAGAGCCGCACGGTCCTTCGTCCACTTTTCGTCAACGGATACGTGCAGGACGCCAACACTCGGCACTCGCTGATTGCCGCGTGCCCATTGCCACGACACTTGGTAGATCCCGTCCTCGCTCCGGGCAGCACGAAGGGTCAACGAATCCACGTGAAAAGTCCTTTCATCCGCGAAACGGCACGCGCAGAAATGGTCATAGAGGGAGCAGTAGCAACGAACTGCCGCACCTGTGCGTCACCCTCGACGTAAGCGCAGTTGGCATCAGCCAAGTCATGGCGGAGGTTGAGTCGCAGCTCGGCGAGCAACGCGTGGGCCTCGGCGTCGCCTCGCGCCTTGGCACTGCGGATGAGATCGCCCACCAGCTCGTTGCTGCGCTCTATGCGGACGAAGCGCGCGATACGGCGGGCCTCGTCGGCTCGAAAGATCAGATTCAGGATGCCAGTGCGCGCTGCATTCTCTGGCAAGCCTCGGTCGGTGGTACCGAGATTCATGGGTGCTCCAAGGGACGATCCCCGCATCTTGCCTGCGGGGCGGGCAGCGCAGTCAGGGGCGACTGGGCATGACTCCATTGTCGTTCATTCGCATTTCATTAGCAATTTCATTCAATCATTGATTAATGAATGTCGGAATTGAGCGACATTTTTTCGGGCGGTGTGCGGTTGCGTTTCTCGCTGCATTTCATTGACTTTAAGGTGCCCTGCGGCGAAAATCAGCGCCTCAATGAAAGAAGCCTGAATGAGCTACAACGCCACCCATGGCATGCCCCAGAGGACGGGGCGGGTACACCACGAGATCGAAGCTGAGCCAACCGAGTTCATCTCTTCGAGTTCGACCGACCTGCAGGCGGTCAAATTCTTGAACGACCTTTTCCGGGACAGCGCCCGAATGCGCGTGAGCGACATCCACTTCGAGGACCAGGAAGGCCGGATGATTGTTCGTCGGCGCCTGGCAGGGGACCTACACCAGCACTCCGAGCACACCAAGCAGATGTCCCGGGAAGTGAACCGCCTCATCCGCATGAAGGGGAAGCGGCCCCTGATGGACTCTCTGGAGCCGGTCGATACCTCCATCCGCTTTGACGTCGATGGGCGCATGGTGGACGTGCGGATCAGCATCGTTCCCTCCGACCACGGGGCTTCCATCGTCTGCCGGTTGCTGGATCAAGCCAAAAACCTGATGACGCTCGACCAGATCAGCATGCCCGAGCTGGTTCGGGAGGGGATCCGTCACATCATTCGCCAGCCCGAGGGTCTGTTTCTAGTCACCGGCCCCACCGGATCCGGAAAGACGACCACGCTGTATGGAATCCTTCAGGAGCTGAACCAGCCAGAGGTGAAGATCGTGACGATCGAGGACCCCATCGAGTACCGGGTCCAGGGCCTGATGCAATGCGCAACGACCGTCCGGATGGATTTCGGTCAGGCGCTGAAGGCGTTTTTGCGCCAGGACCCGGAAATCATCCTGGTCGGCGAGGTCCGGGACTCCGAAACCGCCCGCACAGCGGCCCAGGCTGCTCTGACGGGCCATATCGTGCTCTCCACCCTGCACACCAATAGCGCGGCTGTGTCGATGTCCCGCATGCTGGACCTGAACGTCGCCCCCAACGTGCTCAGCGCCTGCATGGGCGGCTTTCTGGCGCAGCGCCTGGTGCAAAAGGTCTGCCCGAACTGTCGCGTGCCCCACGAAGTGGGCGACTACGAGCGCAAACAGATGCGTAACGCCGGCATGGACGAGGATGCGATCCAGGGCTGCCGCGTTGTTTACAGCATCAACCGCCAGGGCTGTGACCACAAGGGCTGCGCGGAAGGCATGGTTGGGCTCACCCCGGTCTTCGAGCTGATCCTGGCCACCAAGGAAACGCGCCTCGCATGTGAAGAGCGCGATCTCAAAGCCCTCATGCGCGCCGCCAAACTTCAACCCCAGTATCGAACGCTGGGCCACGCCGCGATGGAGTTGGCTGTCGCCGGCATCACCACCCTTCAACAAGCCATTTCTTTGACCGCCGCCTCGCAAGACTAGGCATCGCAACTCAGCACTATGCAACGACCAAACCATAGGCGCCAGTCCCTGGCCACCATCGCCGCCCTCGTGGCCAGCCCTTTTTTCGGGAGTACCGCCTGGGCACAGGGGGCAGCGGGCACGGGCAAACAGGAACCGGGGATTTCGAGCAAGCCCTACGATCTTGTCACCCCAACGGTGCAAGGCGACACAAACAGGGTGCGCTTCCTGTTCTCCTACGACTGCCCGTACTGCCGGAGTTACCACAACGGCCTAACGCAGTGGGGCTCCACTCTGCCCAACCCCTACCGCTTCGACGCCACCCCGTTGATCACGAGCGTGGACAACGACAACCAGGTGCTGGCCGTCTACGGGCGTCTGATCGCGCAGGCGCTCGCGCCAGCCAAGGTGCCGCTCTACGACTTTTCCATGTACACGATGCTGCAGGGAGACGCCGACACGGGCAAGCCCGCCATGGGCGCCATCACCCTTGAGGACGTCCTGAAGACCCTCGTTTCCGTTGGAGTGGACTTCAAGGCCATGCAGACCTTCCTGCACTCGAAGGGCGCCGTGCTGCAGAAGCGGGTTCCAGAGCACGGAAAGCTCATCAACACCTACAAGGTGACCGTGACGCCCTCGGTTGCGCTCCTCGGCCGCTATGTCGTCAACCCCGACCATGCCAACAGCAACCCGCAGCAATTCCTGTTGCTGCTCAACGGCATGGTCAGCCGCCTCATGCAAGGAGGTCCCAATGCAATCTAAACCCTTCTCCCGCACCCTGATCAACCTAGCCCTCGTTGCGTCCCTGACGGCCGCAACTGGGCTTGCCTCGGCGGCAGGCATCTCCGATTTCCTGCAACCCAGCAAGACCGGTTCCACGGCGGCTATCAAGGCCACCGAAGTCTCCCCGAATGACAAGGACGTCCCCGACTGGCTGCGCAACTCCGACCGCCTGAACGCCATGATGGGGGCGAGCGCTGATGCCCGCCTGGAAAACGCCAAGGTGATCCGCAAGGTGGAGTCCCCAATCCCGGGCCTCGATGGCTTCGTAGTCCAGGCCGACAGCTTTTCCTCGGAGAACCCCGAGGGCCGCCAGGAGCTTTTCGTCTTCTACACCGACAAGTCCCGCCGCTATCTGGTGGTCGGGATGATGATCGACATGGAAAAGGACCGGGACATGAATCAGCTGGTCGAGCGCTACGTGCGCGGCGAAATGGCTGACAACCCAGCGCGGGCGCTGCGCCCGCAGGACATGCACGCGATGGTGCTCAAGGGCGGGAAGTCCAAGTCGATACCCCTCACCTTCGTGGTGGACCTCGGTCCTGATGCCGGCAAGAGCAGCTTCCTGAGTGTGGTCGGCCTGCACCAGTCGCTTGTGAAGAGCGGCGCGAGCCCCCGACCCATCCGGATCGTGCCGGTATCGGCAGGCAAGGATGAGCTTTCCACGGGGGCGATGGCTATCGCCATGGGATACGAACGGCTCTCGGGTGAGGGAGTGGAGAAGCTGGTCGAGTTCGCCCAGCGGGGCCGCTCGACGTCCTGGATGGAGCCAACCCGCCTGAAGAAGGACGAGAAACTCAAGCGCGCCGTGGGCACGGGCATCTTCCAGATTGACGAAAACTCCACCCAGGCACTGCTAGCCCGCCTGACCACCCTGCCCCTGGTGTACGACGGTGAGGGCGACCGCGTGAAGCCCGTTCCCCTCCCCAACTCCCAGGCGGACTGGAAGGCACTTCTGCTCAAGTAGGCTTGGCCTCTGGCCTCCCCAAAGAAAAACGGCGATGCTCCAAAAAGCATCGCCGTTTTGCCGTTTGGGATCGCCTTAGGCGTGCCCCGCCTGGAATACGAATTGTGGTCCGTTCCAATGTGGCATCACATCGAAGGCGTGAAGTCCTTCCAACACAGGGTCGGGGTCGCCGCCGCGTGCAAGGTGCACGCGGTACCAACCCTGAACCAGGTGGGCCAGGTTCATCTCTGAACCCTCGCAGAAGAACATTTCGGGGTCGATCCCGGAAGCTTCGCAGATGGTCCGCAGCGGACCGCAGTCCATTTGCACATCGCCGCCTGTACCGAGCTGGAGGTGCAGATCAGAGAAGTGCACGTGCTCGGGCAGCACAATCCTCATATCGAGGCCGCGCCCTTTGTGTGGTCGGTTAGTTCGTATGTTCACACATTTTCTCCAAGCCTCAATTTTCGCCCGATTGTTGACAACTTTCAATTAGTTACAACGACAAATGCTCATGTAAAACGGTTTCCCTAGGAAAAACCATGCATATGCATGACCAAAAAAAACCGCCCGAAGGCGGCGAAGCAGCGCCGGAGCGCATTTCCAAGGGGACCTAGAAACCTTTCAGGAACCTTGCAGGGTGCGAAGCAGCTCTTGGGCTGGCTGGTAACCAGAGAACGCCACCCCCTTGTCCGTGACGATGTGCGGGGTGCCCTTCAGACCCACTTGAGG
This sequence comes from Acidovorax sp. sic0104, assembly GCF_019219095.1. Lineage (GTDB taxonomy): Bacteria > Pseudomonadota > Gammaproteobacteria > Burkholderiales > Burkholderiaceae_C > Acidovorax. The sequence goes on along the minus strand of NZ_JAHUWH010000007.1, from coordinate 186,542 downwards.
CGCTAGGCGGGCGATGCGCTCCAGTCCCTCGGCCTTCCGGCACTCGGCGCCCTTCACATCTCGGGTGGAAGCGTTGAAGAACTTCGTCAGCTCTGCTTTCTGGTCGGTCGAGCACAGCACCTCGGTTAGCTGGCGCCCAGTGAGCGTGCCATTTCCATTGCGCGCATAGAGCGCGTACTTCACTGTGATACCCAGCTCGTTGAGTTTTGGGATCTCGGCGTGCAAAGCGCGGCAGTACCCACAGGACGGGTCGGTGAACACAGTGATCGCGTGCTTTTCCTTGCCGACCGCTGGATAAACCATCAGTGAGGCCGGATCGATCGTCTGCATCAGCTTCACCCGGGACACCGACAGGCTCTGCTCGGTCAGGTTTTTGCGGGACTGCACGTTGTAGAGGGTGCCCTGGATCATGTGCACCCCATCGGCCGTCACGTAGGCCACGTCAGGTCCGGAGACCATTTCGTACAGGCCGGGGACCTGGGTTGCCCGCAGTGAGTCAATTGTGATCCCCGGCATGCTCTTGTCCAACTTGGCCCGCAGGTCAGCAATGTTCTGGTCGGCGAAGGCGCTGGTGGCCGCGCAGGCAAGCAGGCCCAAGGCCCCGATGATGGTCTTGATTTTCATTTGAATCGTCTCAATAGCTTTGGTACTAAATTTACAGAATGAACCTGCGGCAATGAATCCATCAATCGCGATTCATTAATGGATCATTCATCCGCCGTTTTGTTCCAAGTAGTTTTTGAACACGTCGTATGACCGATCAGCGATGCGCAATTGCCGATGGATTTCTTTCGTCGTGAAGTAGACGGTGGCGTTGGTGCCGTGCTGAGGGATCGTGATTTCGATGCAGAACCGGCCAATGTCGAAAAAGTAGTAGTAGTCGGTGGCCTCGCTGTCCCCGTCCTGCAGGCGCACAGGGGTTGCAAAGCTCGCATAGCGGGCGCGCAGCCTACTGATGAGTGGTTGAACGTTGGCGTCCTTCCAGCCCTTGTCCACCACGAAAATCGCGAGCTGGGCCCGCTGGTTGCGATCGAAGACCATCGTGAAGATGCGCAGCCCGTCTTCGTTGGCCAGGCCACGGCCTGCCAAGGTGCTCAGCGTCATGAAGGTTCCGCCTGTGATTTCCGAGGGCCCGTCTCGAAACCATGGGCGGGGATTTGCGTTCATGAGCTGCTGGACGGGTCCCCGCACCTCGCTGAGGGTGGTTTGTCCAATTTGGAGCCAGGGGAACACAGGGATGGCGGCAATGAGGTGTTTCCCGGCTGGTGACTGCGCATGGGCGGCAGCGCCCGGGAGCGCCACGGCCGAAGCAAGGGCCAAGATGTCGCGCCGGCTCGCGCCGACGCCAGGGCGTGACGCAAAAGTCATTTCACCTCTTCCGCAAAGCCCACACCCGAGCCACCGTCCATCTTGATGCCGAAGCGGCCAATCGAGGTCGCCTCCAGGCCGGGGGTAGCGGTAGACCCGTTGTAAAGGATGGTGAGGTTCTTGATCGCGATCGACGACCTGTTCAAAGTGAACGGAATCTCAAACGTGCGCGTGGCCAGAAGGTCCACCCCGGTCGCCACCATGTCAACGTTGAGCACGTGCGGACCGTCTGCCAACTCGGCCGGCAACAGGAAGCTGAAGCTCCGGTAAGGCCCCGTGCCGTCAATCGCCAGGTCGTAGGCGGTCGGCGCTGCATCCACGCGGCCTTTGGCGAGAGCCGACTCCAGGCAGGGCCAGCGCTCCAGCATGCCATTGATGCGTGTGAGGTCGGCGTTGAGCGACGCACCGATCAATCGTGGCGCACGGCAGGCTGGAATAAAGCCGGTGTCTGCGGCCTCGCCGGTACTGGTGGTCGAGCCCACCATCGCTTTCACCCGGTAGTTGTAGACCTGGCCCCGCACAGGTGGCGCATCCAGGAACTCAAGCACCGCGATACCACCTGCGGGGGTGATCTCGGCCTCGTCGCGGAAGAGCCGATACCGAATTGACGCATCTACTGCGATGGCACCCCAGTTGACCTTGACATCGTCTTCGCGCGTCCCATCCGTGGCCACAACTTGTGCAGGCGATTGCACCGGGAGAATGAACGGCGAACTCAGAAACTCCAAGGGCTGCAACAGGGTCACGCCAGTTGGGGGAACGGCTCGCGCCACAGCCACCAACTGCGTTTTGAACAGCTGTGTGTAGTCGAGGTCTCCGGCAGACCACTCTCCGTTGCTGGAAGTCTCTGCAAAGGACTTCACTGAAGCCGAATCCGGAATTGAACGCAAAGCGCCCAAAAAGGTGCCATGAAGAGATGCGTCGAAAAGACCGTTGCTCGCAACCCGTGCGTTGACTGCCGCTGGTGAAGTAGTGGTGCCTGTAGCCGTGACCTGCATCACGGATGGTGCTAGCTGCGTTTGAATGGTCAGGGCTGCTCTTTTTCCCTGGCTGGCAGCTTCCGGATCGGCGTAGGTAACACGCACGATCGAATTCAGGGCTGTCCACGCGGGCAGTTCAGCCCCCAGCCTGGCGCTAAGCAGCCGAAGCGGCGTCTCTACCCCGCCAGCTACAGCATTCAAGGTGACACCGTGCTCGGCGTTGGCGCGATCCACAATCTCGACCTTGGCCTTGAGATTCGTAAACGATCCGAGATCTACCTTGATCGTGGCAAAGGTGCCATTACTACGGTCAGCTACAAAGCCAGGTCGGCCGCCCGCGTCATAGGAGCCCATCGTCGGCGTCAGCGTGACCACGGGTAAGGGAAGTTGCTGGAATCCCACCGATGTCGTTGCACACACGACCGCTGGGAACAGCGAATTCGCCACGCGCGCCTCGAAGTTGATCTTCGCCTCATCTGCCGCAACGTGGTCACCAATTGGGACTACTGCGGACCAAGTCGAGCCGCTCAGCAGCATGGGGTAGCTCTTTGCGTCATCGTCCCCGTTCAGATCGCCCCAAGCCCTGATCGTTGCACTTTCTACTGACGATGCCCCCTGCAGAGTCACAGTCACGGTGCCGCCCACGTTGTAGGTGGTCGCGACGTTTGGCGCAGCCGCCGAGCACGTGGGCGCACCGATCACTTCCACGTTCACAGAGGAAGAAGCGGCGCCGTAGGCTACCCCTGCCTTCCAGAAGGCTCGCTGTAGCGCGTAGACCCCAGGAGATGTTGGCGCCACTGCGGTGATTGAGGTAGTCGTGGTGGCATCAGTGCTCACTGAGCCGGTGAATGCCAGAAAACCCGCGCCCCAAATGCTGGTGTTCGCTGGCGAATTCGGCCCCGTGCCGTAGGAACCACCGGTCCAAACCTCCGAGCCGGCGTTCTTCCAAACTTGCGTATAGGTAAATGCCTGGCCGACGCCTACCTTTGCCGGAATGCCTGCTTGGGATACAAACACGGGGGCAAGCTTGGGCCTGATAGAACCAACGTCGATCGAGCTCCATGTGGAGGTTCCAAGGGCGTTCTCAGCGCGAACCTGAAACTCAAAAATGCCTTCGTCGGAAACGCTCGTCCACGTGAATCCCGTGGAAGACGACGTGCTCAAATCTGCCCAAGCGGTGGAGCCCACCTTGCGCTGCTGGAGTCGGTATGTCGATGCGCCAGAAACAGCACCCCATGTCACACCAATGCTGCTGGCAAATACCCCGTCCGTCGCGGACAGGCCCGCAGGAGCGGCCAGGCTGACATTGCACACAGGGGAAGTTACGGTCCAGGCGCCACCGGAGCAGGATGCGGCCGCACTACCCGAAGCGCCAGCACTGCTGTTGGTGAGTGCGGCCGTGCCGCCAAAGGGAGTTTCAGCGGCCGTCCCTGCGCAGAAGTTGCCGCTACCCCAGCGAAGAGTGGTCGCTGCGCACGCCGAGGGTCCAGTAGGACGCACCTCAACAGTTGCACCCGATCCGACGAACACAGAGTAGACACCGTTCCCGTTGTACAAATCTCCGTAGTCGTTTTCAACGGGTGGGTTGCTTGAAGTGTCCACGACGACGACCTTGACGTTGTCCGGACCATTGTTCTTGACGAAGAACTCCGCCGCGTAGGTGTGCGGATGGGATTGTTGGGCTCCAGGTGCCAAACTTACGTTGGAGTTCCGCACCGTCATCGCCCCATTTGCCGCGCTTTGAGCGTAGAAGTTGTACGTGACCGAGCTTGGGGATTTGTTGATGATCGTGGAGGTGCCCGCGTGTGCCGAGCACAGCCCAAGTGCCAAGGACAGACCCAATAGCGATTTAGTGAGAATCTTGAACATGGTTATCTCCGGAAGATGAGCCACTGACCATTGCGTGAGATACGGTGGTGGATCACCATCACCCCCCCTTCGGCTTTCTGCGAACATTGGCGATGGCAAACTCCCGCTGAAACACCACCGCTTGCTTGTCGCCCTTACGTTCCGCCTTCTTGAAGAATCGGTGCGCCTCTTCTATATCCACAGGCCCGCCCCTTCCCATAGCAAGCATCCAACCGTAAGCCGTCATGGATTCAACGTGTCCCGCCTTCGCAGCCTCGTGGTACCAGTGCAAGGCCGCGACGTCGTCCTGAACACCGTGCTGCGCTCTCACGAAGTAGTAGGCGACCGCAGCCATAGCCTCGGGAATGTGGTCTTTCGCGGCCAGGTAGTACCACTTGAAGGCGCTCTGGTAGTCTTTCTGTAGGCCCAGTTGACCCTTGTCGAACACTTCAGCGAGATAGAGCTTTGCAGGGCTGTAACCTGCATCGATCGCCAATGTGAGCAGGTCGCGGGCGACTTCGTTACGGCGCTCGGTTGCTGCCTGCTCGACCAGCAACATGACGGCGCCCATGTGCCCACACTCTTTGGCTCGCGAGGCCCAGTGTTCGCCGTCCTTCTTGAGCCCCCGCTTGTAGTAGTCCTGAGCCGTGCGGTACATCGATTCGGCGTCGCCGGATTGCGCACCGAAGGAGAACATGTGCCTCGCCATGGACGGGTTGCGCTCAACACCCCGGCCCTTTTCGAACATCTCGGCGGTATAGCGGAAAGCCTCACCGTTGCCTTCTTCACGCGCCAGGTTGAGATATACGTATGCCTCGCGGCTTTGATTCGCCGAAATTAGCGACTCGGCTTTGGTGACGTTGGAATTGCCTGAAGCTGGCCCGCACCCTTGGGCTGAAACTCCGGTTGTCACGCCTCCCAGAAGGAATAAGGTGGATACCCCGAGCAGGCGAATAATCGCCGTTTTCATTGGACTGTTGGCCATACCAGCGCACTTGAAGAACATGCAACGATGGTAGGGAGCAGCCAGACCAAAAAGACCAGTGAAACACGACCTAAGTTGCACCGTCTTGAGGAAGACAGCGCAGCGTACGCCCAAGTTGGCAGGATTCGCCCTTCACTCCCGCCCGCCGAATCCGCCTTGCGATCAGGGATTCATAGGCTTTTAAATGACGCAAATTAAATACACTGCTTATTAGCGCCCTGTAATACAGGCATTAACTTGCTCAATAATCAGTGATGCGTTAAAATATCCGCATACTCAGGAATAACATCATGGGATTTTTCTCTTCCATCGCCTCCCTTTTCACCAGTCGTACTGCGAAGGGTCCGCTTACCCAAGCGGAGCGTGATGCGGCTAGTCTCGAAAACGCGAGGAAGTGGCTGGAAGCCCACCAAGTGGGCGTCGCCAAGCGCAAGCCTGATTTTGCCGAGAGCCAGAACCCCCTCGACGAGGTCTTCGATATAAAGAGCGCGCACCTACCTCACAACATCTTCAACAGGGATTCGCATTAAGAACGGGGGCGCTGCCCCCCTTTTTCATCGTCCCTGCATAGGAGCTGAACCCTTAGTCTGACCTTGCGTGCTAGGGGCCTGCGAGTTCGGCTTGGATGTCGATGGCTGTGATCCCTGGGCAGGTATTGCCTGGCCACCGCCTCCGGAGTTGCCACTCAGCTGGATACCCGGACCGCCACCAAGCGTCGGAAGGGCCGCAGACACTTGCGCCCCCGTTGAAACGCCCCCACCAATCGCTCCGCCCACAGCGCCACTCGCGGATTGAACGACCTGCTCGCCAGCAGACAGTGAATTGGAAATCGGCACAGCGACGGCATTTGCAGTGGTGTGCCCATGGCCAATTGCGGCCTCGACAGCAGCTTCGGCTTTTTGGTAGGCGCCGCCCAGCGCAGCAGCTGCTTCCTTCGCGACAGTCGGGTTGTAGTCCCCGGCGACGTAGCGAGCAGCATCCCCAGACATCGGCACAAGCGAGGTGTTCCCAACAGCACGATCGTGCGGAGCTTCGTAGTTGTAAGGATTCCGTGCTTGCTGGAGTTCGGTCCGTGATCCCATCATGTCCTGCGCCAGCGCATTTCCCGTGCTCTGTGCCCCGCCGAAAGATCCAGCCGCGCTCCCGAATCCTGCGGCAGCAGATCCGCCAGCTTCAGCGTTGAAGCTTTTTGCGCCGCTCTCAACGGCACCCGCATTAGCCATGCCAGTATCAACCTTGTTAGCCATGGCGGTTGCCCCAGGCGCCAGCGCTTCCGAGTTGGACTGAAGCTTTGCATCAACCTCCCCGACCATTTTGGCGGCCCGCGAAAGAGCTTCTGCATTAACCGCCCCGCCCATACCAGACATCTCTGCCATGGTTGCAACAGCGGCATATCCAGTTGTAGCTGTCGATTGACTCCCGCTCTGCATCATCGTGTGGAGCGTCTGTAAAGCGGCAGCTCCCGCAATTTGATCGTTGCTCATCGTTGCGCCCTTCCCCTCTTGGCGCAGCCGTGCCTCATTCGCCGCCATACCCTGCTGGAAGTCGCTAGCTGCGCCGCCGAGGGCGCTCCCGAGTGAGCTCAACACCCGATCCATCGCCTGCTTCGAGGTGCCTGCGTCGCGTCCGTATGCCGCTGTCTGGGTATTTCCCCAAGCTGCAACCAGGGCAGCACCGTCGATTGAAGAGTTGGCGTTTGAACCGGCAGATACGGTTGCCGAGCGCGCAAGAGACTGAGCCTCGCGGGCTGTCTGGGCGGTTTGAAACGCCTCCTTGGCAGATTGGGTAGCCGACTCGACGTCGGAGGCAGCTTTCGTAAGCGATGCGGATCGCGAAGCCTGAGTTCCGGATTGATTTGTCGCTCCACTCTGCACCGAGACTGTTCGCCCAGTGGCAAGTGATCGATCTGTTGATCCGGTTTGGTCGGACGATATCCCGGCGGTTTGGGAGTTGGTCCGGCCAGTGCCGGCATCTACCTGTGCGCCTAGCGAGATCGCCTTCCCCATGATCCCTCCCACCTGCCCGAGGATCGAGTTGCTTCCACCTCCGAAGGTTGCGTCATGTGATGAGGCAGCCTTACCAAACTGCTCCAGCAAAGCGTTGCCCTTTGCTGAATCACCGCCCGCAAGCGCCTTTTGAGCTTGGCCGTAAAGAGATTGAAGATTCCCGAGACTTCCTTTTTGAGCGGCACTTCCCGCAGCCCCCGAAAGGCCTGAGGCTGATTTCTGAAGCGCTCCTCCAATCGCGCCCATCAAGCCGCCGAGATCTACCGACGCTTTCGCCGACATACCAACCCGCGACGCCTGGGCGGTATCGTGACCAACGCGGAACGTGGTGCTCTGCCCCGAGCTGTCCCTGGTGCTTTCACTTGTCTGATCATTAACCTGATAGCCCTCGCTTCGCATTGCGTTGGCTACTTGCGAGCTTGATACTGCGGTGGACCCGGACCGCCCCACGGAGAAAAGCTGCTGCCAGCCCTTTTCGGCCGCCTGGGTTGCCGCCTGGGTTGCCTCCGCCGCCTTTGTGTCGGTTGCGGCGGTGGCGAGTTGCGCTCCTGCGGAAGCGCTCACGGAAGGGAGCACCCCACCCATAGCCCCAGCAACATTACCTCCCCCAGCGAAGCTGCCGGAACCCAGTCCGCCGCTTAGCCCGGCCTGACCTCCCATAACTGAAGCGATTTGGGACGCCCCGGAGGGACCAGCCCCCAAGCCCGCAGCCGCGTTTGGCGAGCCAGCGCTCGGCTTGCTCGCGGCCCCACCTGAACCGCCCTCTGCCCCGCTCCCCGCCCCCACGGACGGCGCCGCCTTTGCGATCATGTTGGACAGCGCAAACATGCTTCCCGACATGATGGCAAACATCATGTAGGGCGAGGCCTGCAGCATGTTTGACGCCACGATCGTGGACGAGTAGATGTGTCGGAGGTAGCCGCCCATGTACTCGGGCGAGAAACCTTGCGCGCCCGGCAAGGGATAGTTGTGCATTTCGTTTTGGTACCAGGCCGTGATGATTGCCATCATCGGCACCCAGCTCTGAGTCCAGAGCCCAAAGAGAACGTAGGCACCTACCACTTTAAAACCAGACTCTGGATTGGCCATTGCCACGAACATCACTATCGGAGTTGCGGCAATGAAAATGAAGAACAGGATGTCCATGAACTTGGGCGATGTCGTTGTCACCATCAAACTGCTATCTGCCTCTGCCTTGGCCCAATCGAACAGCCCTGCGTCACGCTTGATCTCAACCGTCATGTCAATGTTTGACTTACTCGTCTTGGCAAGCTGTTCGGCGATTGAGAACGACATCACGTTCGCAATCGCGAGGTTGTTGAAGTTCGCGGATTGGCTGGTTACGCGATTGATGATTCCCAGCGTGTCCGCCCAATCGCGGGTCGATGGCTGATTGCTGGCGTACTGGGTATACCGGCGTTCTTCATTGGTCTTCGCAATACCGTCGAGGGTTTTGGCAAACACCGATGGATCATTTCCAGCTAGGTCGTTACCCACGGCCTCGATGTAGGCACGCGCCTCTTCACAGGTCACAGCTTCGCCGCCTCCACCACCAGGGTTGTAGGGTGCCGTCTGCGTGAATTTGATCGTCTGGTTGTTCTGCGTCAGACCATCTGCAAAGCTCTTAAACACGTTCGCGGTACGGTGAAAGTCCTGGTTGCTCATCTCCCCGCCGCCGCAGTATCGTGCGGCCGCATACATCGTCTGGACAAAGTTCTCGTCCATGCACCGCACGGGATCGTGGGCGCAGGAGACGATGTTCATGAGCGTCTTTGCTGGGGTAAACATGCCCACCTCTCCGCTCACAGCCATGTAGTTCGGCTGAATCGCGGACATGACTGTCTCGATCTTCTGAGTCATGTACAAGGCGAACGAACCCGCCATCGCTCCAGGGACTGCAATCGCGAAGGGAACATCGTCCACCACCCTCGCTGGCGCCGCGTTGTCGAAATGCTCGATCGTCACCGTTGTCTTCGGCATAAATGCCACCCACACGATGATCAGCTGCACCAGGATGATGTCAATCCGAAGCCCACCATTGGCGACCACCCCCTTACCCAGGATTAGCAACAGGGAAATGATCAGCCCGGTCTTTATCAGCGTACCCACCCATGAGTCTTGGCCAAAGAACATTGCCATGGAGGTCAAAACGCTGCCGATCGTGGCCGGATCGGAAACTGTGTAAATCGTGAAAGCCATTTTTGGAGGGCCCTATCACTTCTTGCCGGACGTGCCGGCCGTCTGCAAGTTCGAGCCGCTGAGCGCACGCAAATTACGAACCGAATCGATGGACTTGTTCATCATGTCTGCCAGTTCCGCCGCACCTGGACGCTTGAGCGTCTTCGCCTTGAGCTGCAGGTTCTCGCGATAGCCTGCAGGCGGACTGGTCTTGCTCTGCCCCGAAAACACGTTGTTCCCGATCGTGAGCAGCTCCGTTGCAAGGACGAACTCAAAGTAGGGAGGCAGCATGCTTGCGATGTGCAAGCCGAGCAGCTCAGGGCCGCCCTTAATGTGCTGCACTTCCATCATCGCGTTCAGGATTGGCAGCGGAACGACCGAAAGCAACATCTTCGCTTTGGGGTCGATGCTGGAGTTCGTGAGAGGCGTTTTATGGACAAACGATCCGACGATCGAAGATGGGGAGTAGCTGGAGCTGGAAACAGCCGCTGGGTTCTCCACACCGAACATGCCCATGTTGATGATCTTTTGCACGCCGCCCCAGCTCGCAAGCGAAATGTTCCCGTTCACCATCTTTGTGCAGTCGGACTCGGCGCACTTCCACACGGCTACTCCGTTCTCCGAGAACTTCTCCGGATCGAAGAGTTGGGCCCACTCTGCAATTGAAGGCTCATAGGGAACTGGTGGCTGGTCGCATCGCTCAGCAGACGCGCCGGAATCACAGGTGCTGCCAGCGGTGGGGGTTGGGGTGACGACGACCGTACCAAACAAGCCAATAATGATTTCAAGGGCCTCGGTTTCACTGAGGAATGACCGCAGAGTATTCGAGCCACTGTTCAAGGTCTCTTTGGCCGCCCGATAGACCAGATTCCCGTACATCGGGTTGTTGTTCTTGGTGGTTTCGCTTCCCCCTTGAGCTGTTTTGGAGGGCTTTTCGGTTTGTGACTGGTTGGTCGCGGCGAGCGAATCCGATACCCGATTGGTTGCAGACTTCAGGTTCTCGCCGATGCGGGTGGCACGCTCCATGAGCTTGTCGGCCGCGCCCGAGTCGAACATCGCGTGTGCGATAGCACATGTGTTCTTGGCCATTGCATTCAACTCACGGATGGCCGCCTCCAACTCCTGCAGGATCGCTCCACAAGGGCTGCACATTCCGTTGATTGCTGACTTGATGGCGAAGCCTACGGCGTTTGCGGCGATTGAGCGAACCAGTTGTTCGAACTGAGCCCCATTGATGAATGAGAAGCTACCGAAGAAGATGTCGATACCACCGCACCCGGCATCGATGCGCGGTGGCGCGAACTGGACGATGTTGATGCCACGCCCCACGGGGCGAAGCGCCATGGACCCACCATAGACGCCCTTGAGACGCTGAGTGTCAATCATTTGGGGATTGGTCGATGCGGAGACGAACATCTGGTTCATAGCCTCTTTCAACCCCGCATGGCTCGTGGATGGAATCGCTGTAAAGGTGACGGCCGTTGCCAAGGCCAAGGCGTTGAAGCGCAGCCACAGACGCTTCGTTGGGTTGTTCTTAGTCATCACTCAAAACCTCTTTTCGATTCGCTGCTGCACGTTGGTGGTCAGTCCGTTGGGGTTGCTATCCAGGTCCATGCCAATTTCCTTGATGTCGTCCGGGGTCAGGAGCCCACGCTCGTTCGGGAATGCCTTCTTCCGCAGATCTGCGGACAACAGGCCCGCCTCGTCACCCGCATGGAGAATGCGCTCCTCCAGCAAGTCTTGCGACAACATGCCTTGCGTAAGCACTGTGATCTTTGCTGGCGGAATAACCAGCGCCACGGCAGGCCGAACCCCTATGCGCAGGTACTTGGACTGCCCGCTATCCGCCAGCAACTCATCCCGGGGGGACATCCAGGATGGGCGCTTTCCATCAGGGGTGATGTAGGTGACCATGAACCCACGCTCCTTTGCGGTGCGGGATACAAGGGGGTACTGAAGCGCACAGAAGGGGCACTTGTCATCCAGGAAGACCCAAAGACCCGCCGCCTTGTTGATGCTGTTTACCGCCTCGGTCCGCTCCCTGTCAGTGAGGGCCTGGAAGCTCCCACGAGCCGCGCTGGAGAACGGCGTGCGAATCGACTCGTCCAGCAGCGGGTCCAGCAACGACTGGCGCTGAAAGACATGGGTGAAGTTGCTGGCCTTGTCCAGCATGACGCGAGTGGCGTAGCGATACTTCTGCACGTTCTCGGCGGTGGGATCGTCTATCGCGGCGTTCAGGATCTGCGGGTACTCCTTTTGGAACCACTCCACCGAAAGCGCGCTCGGCTTCGGCGGCTCCGCCTTCTTAGGCGGAGTTGGCGCGGCAGGAGGGGGAACTACCCGCTTCGGCACAGGTTTGGGCTCCGGTGGCTCCGGCTCGCGCTGGTACCAGAACCAGCCCTCTTCCTTATCCTTGATGAACGTGTCCACCGCAAAGGCGGGCGACACCAGGATGAGCCCCAAAATTGCCAGGGCTATCACAGCGATGCCGCGAGTTAAGACATAGCTAGTCATTCGGCGCATAGGTCGGCAAACTCCAGTTCGTGTTTCACCGGCATGACGTTGCGTATACCGGACTCCACGGCCTCATCAAGCCGTTTTTCTTTCTCGGGGGAGAGCTTCTTCAGCCGCGTCTTCAGCGCATCGTCGAAGTCGCGAACCTCCTTCGGGCCGCCCATGCGTTGAGCCATCCGCCAGTGATACTGCGCCAGGAACCCCTCGTCGTCGGGAATCCACTTGCCGGCGTACATGTCACCGTTGAGAAGCATGATGTCGGCCGACTGCCAGCGCCAGCGGTTCATCATCATTCGCATCTCCTGAAGGACCACCGAGCGCTCGCTCTCCGGGAGCTTTTCCAGTGTTTGGGAGAGCAGGCGCAGGTAGTGAAAGGCCCCGGGTACATACCCGTTCCGAGCAGACGCCCGATAGTGTTCGAAGGCCTTCTTTGGCTCCGCAGAGCCAGCAGCGCCGGACTCGTGTACCAGGCCTGCCATGTAGTGCGCCTGCGAACCTGTGGAGCCTCGGGAGTTCGGCAAAGCCGCGCCGCTGCGGTTGAGCACGTCGATGATCCGCTTGCCGGTCTCGGGGTCCATGGGGTCTCGTGCAGCCTTGAATAGGATCAAGGCCGCGTTGAGCCCCGCGTCAGGGATCTTTGCTCGCTCGTATAGGCGCAGCGCCGTGTCGGGGTCCTGCTTGAATCCATACAGCCCCTTGCGGGCTGCATCAGCGCGCGCCCGAAGCATGGCGGGTTCATTCCGTTTGAGGCGCGCGCTCACCTGCTCGATGGCCTTGCGGCGTGTCGCGATTGCTTGCGGCGTCGAGGCCTGCTTGTTGGCGTTCGCGAGCGCAACACAGGAGGAAAGGCGGGAGTTGTCCTGCGCGGACTCGCGGATCGCTTGAACGACAGGATCTACCGACTCGGAAGATTGCGCGCTTGCGGCGGCGGGCGCACCGGCCGCCAGGCTTTGCAAGGCTGTCCCCAGGAGCGCCACGGCAAAGAGTCGCCTCATCAGAAGATCCTCCCGCGATCGTTCTTGGGGGCCACGGCCTCGATACGCGGCTCGTCTGGGGGCGGGATGAGCATGCGGCTCTGAATCACCTCCTCAGCGCCGCCCTCCATCTGGCCAGTAGCTGCTGGACGGCCTTTGGCGCGGGAAGTTGCTGCGCGCCCAGATGAATCGGCCTTGGGAAGGTGCTTTGCCCTCGGGCGGTCTCGTGTTTCGTTCCTCGCGGCAACCGCGAGGATGCCCAAAGCAGCAACCGCCAGGGCCGTCACTATCGCCAGTAAATATTTGCCTTCCTCTTGCACTTGGGCCCGTCTAGAAATGTGGGTTTCACATTGATCTGACAGCCCCTGCAAAACTGGGAGGTGGTGCCTCCCCACTCGCCGAATGGGCTGCGATCACCTGATTCGCATCCCTTTGATCCTAAGAAGTTGGCCTGGAATTTCCCTCCTGATAGACGACCGATCCAGCCCCGTTTCAACGAAGCGCGCGAAAAGGGAGGCGGCTACTGAGCTTGCCTCCCCTCCCAGACCTATCGTATATCCCCTCGAACGCACGGTTTCGTCAGAGAGTCCGAAACGCGAACATCATTTACTGTGACTCCAGATTATGTTATAACACCATTAAGTCACGCCATAATCAATAACATATTCGGATTATTTCTTAATACACCCTGGATATGTAAACGGCATTTTTTTGTTATCCACATAACAGTGCTCAACTCCATCCTCACGGACGGCCTCAGCAAAATCAGTAATCTTGTTAGTGTTTTGAATCCAGCCTTCGGCCGTTTTAATCGCTCCGGCTCGCTGGTCAAAAACTCCCTCTTCGTCCTTGGCACGGCCCACGGTCATCGTCGCTTCGATCTTATTTTTCGAAACGCCGAAGTTGGTGCGAGGGTCAGCGGTATTGAGCAAGCCGCTTTCCACCAGGGTGTCAGTCCACTCCGTCAGGTCAACCTGGGACCAGTCCACCGCCGCCAGCTCGAATGGCGTAAAGCCGCCGCAATTGATGTTGCACTGCCCCAGTGACTCTCCGCCAGGACCGGATCGGTATCCCCTGGGACGGTTGCCCGCCAGATTCTTCTTGATGATCTGCTCGGACATGATTCGGGCAACGATTGACTTGTAGCAGCAATAGAGCTGGCGCTTCTCAACGCAGCCGAGGATTGGCACCTTCTTTGCACAGCAGGAATCCACGAACGTGCACAGCTTCCATTTCTCGTTCATCCCCCACTCATACTCCTCCTGCTTACAGGCAAAGATGATGTGGCCGATGAGTCGCAGAATGGAATAGATCTGGAAAGCCATTGCGATGTTTTCCAGCAGCGCGGACTGCGCGTATCGAGTTGTGCCGTCAGCCATTACGTTTTCAGTAAAGAACATCGCCGACAGCTCTTTGCCCCCCATCTCCCCCCCAATCTGCTTCAGGACCTCGCTCGCCGACTTCATCAAAGTCTGTTTGAAGGCGTCAACGATGCCGGAGATTGAGGCCGCCTTGACAGGCGCATCCACCGCCACGGCGGCTGGTGTACTGCCGACTGCACCGCCACTGCCGAACCTGCCGAACAAGTTGTCAAAACCGGCCCGGAAAGGTGTCACCACCTTGTCGGTAATGAAGCCCGATGCACTCTCCAGCATGTTCTCCACTGGCTTGGCGATCTCACCGAGGTACTCCGCCGACTGGTTGTAGGCGTCGTAGTTCGACATGAAGCTCTGGAAGGTCTCATTCCGGGTGATCTTGTAGAGCGCGTAAGTAGCCTTCAGGTAGTCGATCCAAGACGGAGCCCCGCCAGCGCCATCCTTCGCCTCTTTGCAGCAGTTAGGAGTCAAGCCGATCTGGTTGCCGATCGGGATCTTGCAGTACATGGGCTTGCCGCCAAACACTATGGGCGTGCACGCCTGGTCTACGCTCGTGGGCGCTGCGCCGGTCTCTGCGCACACCATCTCCGAGATCATGAAGTTGAGGGCTTCCATCCCACTGGCGGCCTGCGCAAACTCGCCTCCATGAGAGCCAGCAAGGTTTGGCCTGTGGCACTCGGTGCCCAAGCAGCGCATAGCGCCCGAGCAGGAGTCGCCCAGCTCCTCCACAACAACAGGCAGATTGGACTGCTTGGTCTCGCCGCAGTCGTATGCCAGTGTTGGGTTGTAGCACTGACCGGTATACAGTCCCTCAAACCGGGTATCGCAGCTGTCCAGCGCCGGCACGCGCTTGCACATCCCCGATGACTCAAGCGGCGTTCCTTTCGGGTCCGTTGCAATGTTGCAGTCAGTGCCCCACTCCTCCTGTCCCTTGAAGAAGCGCTTGAGGCGCCCCCCGTCGTCCATGGTCGCGCAACTCGTGAACGACTCGCCCTGGGCTTCCCAGCACATCTTGTCGTCGAGCATGGTTAGACCCGCTCCGGTGGGCGTAGGGTCTGCGCTGTTGCCACCCTCATAGTCTGGGAACACTGCGGTCGAGTCCGTGCCCCATTTCTTTAGGAGACTCACGATCCCACTGTTGGGCAGGCCTGGTCCGAAGGTCACACCACCTACCGTGCGCGTGGCAGAGGTCGCCACGCAGGTGAGCTTGCCGCCTTTGCAGAATCCATCCGCCACGAACTGCATGTACTTTTCGCAACCGGCGAAAGTGTTGATCGGCACGTTGTAGGCCTTGGCCATCAGCCTGACCTGGTGCAGGGACCCATTGCCCGAGGCGGACCCACTGGGCAACCAGTTGGCCGATGGCTCACCGTAGTGGGTGAAGGTGCCAGAGCCGCCGTCCTGCACGTACACACGGTCGAAGGCGTAAGTTTTCGGGTCACCACCCATTGGGGTGTGCGTGTATTCGACGTAGTAGCCCTCACTCCCACCCTTGGGATCGTCAGGGATCTCGGTCGAGCAGTTCCCGCCTGGGCATGTCGCGCCCCCCATGATCGTGAAGTCCGTCCGGATAGGGCCCGCGACATTCGCCGGGTCCTTGCGGTAGGTGAACAATGGGTTGCCATCCGTGTCCTGGATCTGCTTTCCAGTCTGCGGGTCGATGATCGGCACCTTGATCTTCATGAAGGCGCGAACAGTCGCAAAGTTGTGCTCGCCCACATAGGCCAGACCGAATGACCGCTGGATGTTCTTGCAGCCCTGGGGATATGGGTTGATGAGTGTCTCGGAGCACGTGTTGATGTCGGGGATACCGTAGGGCTTGCCTTGGTTCACCTCGATGCGCGATATCGCATCACGCCGGCAACTGCCAATCAGCTCCTTCGCCTTCTCGCTGCTGGTGGCATTGAGCCCACGGATTACGCCCGACGTCACTCCCGTGTCCGACGCGTAATCCTTGCGCGATGCGTTCACTGCCAGCGTGTCATTGATCGACTTCCCATAGCGACGATCGTTGGGATTCGCTTGGTCGTCATACATGAGAGCGATGTTCGATCCGAAGGAGCCGGGGCACCAACGGATCATCGTTCCATCGGTCGCTGGCACCTCGCAGGACTGCGGTGGGTCCTCAGGACAGGGCACACCATCGGGCACCTCGTGGTAGTTCACCTCGGTCTGGTACAGGTCAGCCGACATGTACAGTGCCGAGGCCCCGTACGGAAGCGTGTAGCCCAGCACGGGTGTCCAGCCATCTGAAGGAGAGCCATAGCTCACGAGCCCCTGGTTGTGAATGCGCTGAAACCCGCCCGCGCCGTTCGACATAGCCCACGAGTGGTTGTATGTGAAGAAGTTGCGGTTCTTAGGGTTGGAGTACGGCGTGTAGGTGTACCGAATCGCAAAGGTCTCATCAACCTTGTCCCACCAGGTTGTGGCCGACGCGCCCAGAGTGGCCACGCCCATCTTGACTTGGCCGCGCTTGTATGTGCTCGGCTTAGTGATGATCTGGTACTCGACGGGATTGGTACCGGGGATGGGCTCTTTCACCAGATCGAAGAACTCAACCTTCAGAATTCGGTGGTCCGCCGAGGCTGGAGCGCGGTCGATGTTCTGGATCGTCACCGGCATGAACTGGGTGCGCCGGCACCCATCACGGCGCAGGTTGCGCTTGTTCTGCTCCGCAAGTGATTTGGCCTTCTCGGGATTCGCGTAGATCTCTCCTCCCATCTGGTTCAGGCGGTTGACCTCGCTGCTAGAGAAACCGGAGACCACTTCATTCAGGTTCACCCGATTGGTGGTCGTTTGGGTCACCCCCGGCTCCACCTGGTTTGTGACCAGCGTCTTGTTGCCGGCATCCATCTGCCCGTAGACGGACACACCGATACCCGAGCCCGACTGGGCGCCGCTCACCATCTCCTGCTGGGTGCGCGGCTTCACGCGAGCGGCCTGCCGCTCGGCATTTGCCTGCTCGTTGGGGTCCGCGACGACCTTAGGGGCGCGCACGGGCGTTGCATCCTCCGTGAGGTTCGGCGTGCGCAGCTGACCGGTACCCTGATAGCTGCCGCTCAGAATCTTGGCCGCGCGCTTGTTGATCAAGGTGTCGCTTGTGGCCTGGTCATCTGTCCCAAATTCCTTGCCACGCGACGTGGCCGCCTCGATTTGCGCGGTCGTGGGCTCTTGGTTCGGCAGCGCCTGGGCATAGGCCATCGACCACATCGCCGGCATGACCCACGCGGCCCAGCCCAGCATCAAGCCAGCGCCGAAGCGCATCGGTTTGGAGATTCCGGTATCCATTTACTTCGCTCTCAAGGGGTTGCGCCGAAGCAGCAGTCGGTCCACTGGAAAATCAGGTACGAGTGGTCTTCACCTGTCGCCGGCACATCGCGCCAGACGCCCCACGCCGCAGTGCTGGATCCTGTTGGGTGGGTGCAGGTACTGAACCGGGAAGGCGGGTTCACCTCCTGAACTTGCGAAGTGGTCGCGGCTGGGGGCGGCGCTCCGGGCAGGCGCCCATCCGACTCTGGCGAGGGCGCCAGGAGCTGCCACCGGTAGGCGTCTTTCCGGATGATCGGCCGCATCTGCCGTTCGCAGAGGCTGTCATTGCCGATGGTTTCGTTCAAGAAGCCCAGGCGGTGCATCAGGGAAAGGCCTCGAACGGCCGTCAAGCTGGTGAAGCCCACGTTGTCTTTCATATTGCCCACGCCGTTCCCGAAGAAGCCCGTGATCGGGTAGACCGGTCCCCACGCCCCGGCAGTCCAGAACATGTTGTTGATGGGCTTTCCAGCCGTGGATGCAGCAGCGTCAATGGGCATCGCGAACAACGAAGTGGCGTTCGCGAAGAGCAGCATCTCGGGGTTGATAAACGTCGTGTAGCGGCCAAGGACGTCATTCCAGTTCGGGTAGAGGGGCGACGCCTGGATCAGGTCGAAGTCGGTCAAGCCGTCCGATGGGCACGCGCCGTCGTCGAGTAAGCGCAGGAGGTACACGATGGGGAAGCTGTAGAGAACCCAGTTCGCGAACGCTTCCTGTCTATCGTTGCGGCCCCGGTTCGCTCCGGAGTTCAAGAAATCCACTCCTGCCACCGGCATCTCGATCCCGCCCAGCGATGGCATGCAGTAGGGCTTGCGGGTAACGTCCATGATCTTGGAGGGCGCCCAAAAGCCGATGGTGAAGCCAATGCGCGGTAGCTGGCCCTTCTTGATGTCCCCTCCGCACGCGCAGACCACCTTACGGGTGGCGTCGGCAGGAACACCGGACTTTCCGCTCATGAAGGTCCCGCCCGCGAGTCGAATCGGAAACATGCCCGACCAGCAAACGTCGGAGAACATGGTTTCCAGCGGGTTGTAGCTGTTGCAGCCGATGTTCAAGGCCTCCCCCTGTGCGTGGGCAGGCGCGGATGGGCCAAAGGAAAGTGCCGCTCCCAGCACCAGGGAGGCGATCGCACCCAGGAATTTCATCAACGGTTCTCCGGGTCGAAGGAGGAAATACGAAGGCGCTTGCCGTCCTGCGTGACGATGGAAGGCACAGAGTCCACACCCATGCGCTCGCTGAGCTTGGCCAACCAGGGGTACACCGGCCGCTTGAAGGCGTTGCCCAACTCGGTGGTGATCGGCAACCGGGAGTTGCGGGGCGCAAGTTCGCTGCCGATCACGAACAGATCAGCGTCCTTGAATTCGGGACGCTGGAGCCAGCCGCGCACCATCTTCACCTGGCGTGTATCCGAGGCGTCGAAGACGATCACAGGCACCTGCAGGCGCGTGTGGTCCAGGAGATTCAACGTTTGGCCGCCTTGGGCGAGCACCGTCTCGGCTTGGCCATCCTGCCCCGGCGCAGTGATGTCGTGCGGCACGGAGAATGTCGGCGTGTGGTAGCGCACATCGCTGCGGTTAGCGGTTGGGAGGTCGAAGCCTGGCTTGAGGTTGTTCGCCATGCGCGTTTGCGCGCGTGCCAAGACCGGGGCCCAGTCAAATTTCTTGGCGCGCTCCTCGATAACAGCGAGGATGTCCGGCTCAGCAATGGCGTACAACTCGCCCACCACCTTGCGGCTACGGCTGCGCACGTTTTCCTTGGCGGCATCCAGGCTCTGGGCGCCTTGCACTTCGAACCACTTGTACTGCTCTTTAACCAGAAACACCGGCACCGCCTCCACCTTGTACGTGCGGAACGCATTCGGGTCCACTTCCAGGGCTATGTGATCGCTATAGGGGTCCGGGAACAAGCCACGCAGCTTGCTCACCAGCGGCCCCAGCTGCTGCGGTGTGAACCCGCGCACCACGAACCGAACCTTGCCCTGCGGGAACTGCATCGCCTGGGCGAAGAGGTGGCGCAGCACGCCCTCGGGCATGCCAGCCGAGATGAACACCTGCATCTCGTAGTCCATCGCCACGGACTCGCCCTCCTTCACGCCAGGAATGGCCTCGCGGTGCCGGTTGAAGGTGTCATTCATCCATTGCGCGGGGGCACCCCGCGACGCGCCGAAGCCCAGATCGCCGAGGGTCGGGCTCGCAGGCGCGGTCTGCAGCGGCACGGCATGCGCCGGGGCGCGGTCAGCCCACGGCATCCGGACAGACTCATCTGCCGTAAATGCGGTACCCGTGCACAGTGCCGCAAGCACGCTACAGCAAAGGTATCGCGTAACCAAGAACTTGTTCACGGCGCAGTGTTCCCCAGTATCTAGAATCAAAACTCTCTTTGGTGGTGCCCATCAGGAACATCTCGTGTTCTCCCATCACCGAGTCGCGGTCGAAATCCCCGGGCGCTCTTCCTGGAATGCTCTTGGCGAGCCAGAGGCGTTCGGTGTGCTGCTCGTTGATCCACAGCTCGGTGCCCTGAATGCGAACCCGGTCTCCCTCTGTGGCCATCACCTTCTTGACGATGCGATCGCCCTTGCGAGCGCCTACCCCCATCCCCGTCTCGGGCATCCTCGCCACCACGTAGTCGCCCTTCAGCGGTGTCGCGCGGTCCGGCTTGTGCCAGAGGTACACCAGCGTGGGCATGCACGCTGGCTCTCCAATGAGGCGCTGGACGTCAATTCCGACTCGAAAGCCAGCAGCCTTCAGCCCCACGACAGAGACGGCCACAACGAGCAGAACGGCCAACAGGAGGCTCGAAATGAACCGTGAACCTGGACGAGGCGCAGGCTTGGTGCCCGCTGGGGGCAGCAGTTCTGCGGAATCCATTTCAGGGCTTGTCCTTGGCGTCGGCCGGTTGCTGCATAGCGCCGGACTTGATCAGCTTCGCGCGGATCTCGTCGGTTAGGTCCAGCACAGTTTCCGGCGCCGCCACGAGCGAGTCTTTTCGCAGCACTACCTTGCCGGTCTCATCCGCCGTCGTCTGAAGGGCTTTGATCAGCTCGTCACTGAACTTCTCGGTCTTGGCAGGCATCTCAGCCGGCGTGATCTCGCCCTTGCGCACCAGGTCGCCGAGCGCAAGCATTTCCTCCCTTGCCAGTGCTTCGACGTTGGCCACGAGGAATTGGGGCTCCGACTTGCCGCCAGCACCGGTCAAGCCAAGGGCTGGACCGAATTTCAGGACGAGCAATACCATGGCGAGTGACACGATCACGACTACGAGTACGTCGATCGCCAGGGCGGAGAGCCCACCCGAGGCGCGCTTCACCTCGGACGGTTCGGGAGGAGTGGTTTCGATTGGAGCTTCTGTTGTCATTTGGAGTAGTGCTTAGCCGTAGGTAGCGATGTAGTCCTCGACGGCATCGACAGGGTCTACGCCCTTTTCGATGGAGTTGATAACCTCGGTTCGCTCATTGCCGCTGGTGGAAAAGAGGACCTGCGTGAACCGGTCAACGACCAGGCGCGCGAGACCCATGCCCTGGTCCGTGTACATGAGCACCTCGCTGTACTTTCCGGGCATGGAGTGCACGGTCCCAAGGAGGTAGAAGCCGTATTCACCCAGCGCGAGGTACTCGTTCTTCTTGACCTGCTGGATGGTTTCCGGGTTCTGGCGCAGGATGAACTTGAATGCCGAGTTCGCGGCAATGGCCACGCCGGACGGAGAGCCGTAGAGGTCGGCAATAGACTGGGTAACCACGATGGCCGAGCCGCCGTACTTTCGAAAGCGCCGGTAGGCGTCTTCCATGAAGCGGGAAATGATCGGATCGTTGAGAAGATCCCAAGCTTCGTCGATGATCAGGATCTTCGGACGCCCGTCCGTCGAGAGATACATCTCCCGCTGAATCGAGGAGATCAGCTGCATTAGCACCAGTTGCTGCAGCACCTTCTTGCCCTTCAATTCCTCAAGCTCCAAGACCACCATGTCCCGGTCAAGGTCGATGTTGCTCTTGCCATCGAACCAGTAGCCTTCCGAGCCGTTGCGGGTGAACTGGAACAGCATGTCCCCGATGTCTTTCATTCGGGGGTCATCCTGCAGGGACAAATACTCAGCGATGTCCGTGATGGTGGTGGCCTGGGCCTTGGTTCCCCACACGGACTTGATCGCCTCCTCCAGCCGCGAGCGGGCCCAGTCCTCCAGCCCGTCCACTGGAGCTGCCATCTTCTCGATCAAGGCCTTGATGAGGCCGATCTCCTCATCGATATCCACCACCCGCGAAAATGGGTTCAGGCTGAGACCGGAATCCGGGCCGAACTCGATGAACGAGCCGCCAAGCATCTTTGCAAGCTTGAGGTAGGAGCGCCCAACGTCGATCACCCAGACCTTCGCGCCCATCGATAGATAGTCGGCAATCATGGCTTGCGTGAAGAAGGATTTGCCCGAACCAGCGGCGGCAAACACCACGCCGTTGTAGTTGGTTGGGCTGTCGTACAGGTCCAGACTCATCACCTGACCGCGCCGGCTTTGAAGAAGCATCGCGTGGCCCGTGCCCGGCTTGCCTGTCGCGGTACCCTTCCACTCTCCCAGCATCGGGGAGAAAGTCATCGCCTGCTCAACGGCCAGCGTCTTGAAGCGGAAAGTGTTCTTGATCGACTCGGCGGTGGGGAACAGCGGGAACGAATTCCAGAACGCTGGAAGCATGACGCGCTTTTCTTCGCCCATGTTGAAGTCGAACGACTGCATGTAGGTTTTGAGCGCCGCGATCTGACGGATGCACTCCTCGCGCTCCCGGCCGTAGACGTTGATAGTGAAGCAGGCCTCCACCACCGTGGCACCTTGTTCCACGGCGTTAACGAGTACGTCCAAGCCCTGCTTTTTGAACAGTAGCTTTGGCACGAAGCGAAGCAGTGGGCCGAACGCCTGGTAGTTCGTGAAAGCCGATTTCTGCTTGATCGTGGAGCGCTTGCTGTACTGCTCCGGATAGTGCAGGGTCAGGTTGATGTGGTACGGCAGCTTTATCTGGTTGTTGGCGCCGAGCGGGTCGCCCAGCATGTATGCCATCAACGAAAGGTCATTTCCCTTGGGCCATCGGCCCACCGATAGCATCTGGGCTGTCGTGTCATCGTTGAACACCAGGCGGTCCACCTCGACATCGATGCTTTCCCCAGGGACAAACACCTGCTCCTTGAGCAGCTGGTCCGATCGCACGCTGTCGGTCTTTGGGGGCTCAAATGGGTGCGTGAGTCGGTACGCCAGCGTGAGGTACTGCTGGTCGGTCATACGGGTCAAGAACAGGCCTACCACCTGCAGCGACTCCGCGAGCTTTGCGCCCGACTCGGCCACCGCGTCCATGTCCCTGTCGGTCGGAAACATTCCCGTGAACGGGATTTTGAGGGTCACGAACACCTTGCGATCGAGCATTTTCACGCCCACCGTGGGAATGTTCGATTCGGAACGCGCTTTGGATATGAACTCTGCCCGCCGATGAGCGTATTCCTCTATCACGCGGCGCGTAACGGGGTTCTTCAGGCGGCTGACGCCTTGCTGCCTGCGATCCCGATAGGCCGCCACATGACGGTCAATGTCAGGCATCCCAATTAGGGACACCTGAATGAAGCTGCCTTCTGGAAGCGGAAGCGAAAATGCACTTCTGAGCATGTCCGCCGTTTGGTCATCAGCGCCGTTCACTGGATCACCCCAGTAGCAGACCCCGAGATACCCGTCGTCGAGGAAAAATATCCCCGTCTCCGGGTCATACGAGTTCACTGGAAGGAACGCGTCCGGGTTGATCCGCTGGGCCGCCCTGCGGATGTTGTCGTGAACTGCTGACATTGGTTTCTCTCCCCGCTGTTGCTCGTTTCCGAGGCTTTAGATCTGGTTGACGATGGCGACACCGGACGACACAACGCCGTCGATCACGCCAGGGCCAAAGCCAGCTGTCAGGGCCATTGCGATGCCCACCACTGCTGCAATCACCGATTGCTTGATCACGCCAACGCCCAGGCCTACCAGCAGCGCGGAGACGCCCAGGACCTTGCCCAGCGTGCCGTTGGCCCAGCCAGTCAGCTGGTCATAGACCTGCGTGAACTCGGTGCCACCGGCTCCCGCGTGGGCCTGGATTTGGGCCATAGCGATGAAGAGCGCGAAGGCCAGGAACGCGAAGTTGAAACGGGACGCGTCTGCGTCGCCCCGGCGGTTTTGTTGGTAGAAACGCATGGAAATTTCCTTTTTCAGTTGATGGATTTAGGGTTGGCGAGGGAGAAACTGGGGAGGCAGGCCTTGATGGCGGACCTCTTGCTCACCGAACGCCCAGCGGCGCGTGGTGACTTCGGAATAGACGTAGCCCGACCAATTCAGGTTGTCGGATTGATCGGTCCATGGAGCGATCCAAATGCGCATGACCTGGCTGGGCTCGCGCAGCGGCTGAGGCGCCGGATCACCGGCCATGAGCATCTGGGCGGAAGGCGCCAAGACGGCGAGGTCCATGCGCAGCTCTTCGCGCTGTTCGCCCTTCTTGTCGCGCTTGCCATCCGAGCCCTTGCTGCTGGACTGCTTCCATGACTCGGGAGTGCGGCCGTTCTTGACGCTGGCGGGTGCGTGGTTCGTCTGCGAATACACCTCCAGGGGCGTGGGGCAGTCGCTGTTGTTGTCGCAAGCGAAGTCGGAGTTCTTGGCCGTGTTCAGCGAAGAGCAGCCGACGAGTGCGAGGCAAGCGGCCCCCAGGGCGAACGCGAGCGCGGAGCGGAGTTGAGTGGTCATAGTCATTGCCAGCCGAGGCCGTTTTCAAAGGTGGGCTTCTTCGCGTTCGCCACGCCAGCTGCAATGCCTGCAGCGGAGTGCTGCGCCATGCCGAGGGCTGCGTTTGCGGGGGACGGGGTTGCACGCGACTCCTGGTGGACGTCGTCGTGATCGCGGCGGGCGTTGTTGCCGCGTTGCTTTTCGTTGGGGTCAACGAACTTCTGAAGATTGGTGGAACCCTTGAGTGGGAGGTTCGTGCCGCGCGTGACGATGATGGTGGCGACCTCGCCTGCCGGCACTTCCACCACCGGGAAGGTTTCCTTGGCCATGTCCAGGTAGAACTTGGCAATCATGTTTGCGGAGGAAGAGATCCCTCCTGCAAGGCCGGATTGCCCCACCGATGACATCGACTCGGACTGATAGAGGTTTTCGCCCTCGGCCGGATTGATGTTCAGGGAGGGGACGCGCGAGCGAGTCAACGCCTGGCCGACGCCACCGAGTGCCCCCGCCATCAGGGTTTGCGCGATCATC
Source organism: Acidovorax sp. sic0104 (assembly GCF_019219095.1). Lineage (GTDB taxonomy): Bacteria > Pseudomonadota > Gammaproteobacteria > Burkholderiales > Burkholderiaceae_C > Acidovorax. Next base: position 161,762 of record NZ_JAHUWH010000007.1, on the reverse strand, counting down.
TGACCCTGCTTGCTCACAAGACGGCCCTGGATGCCCACCTTGCCGTCAGACCCGACGATGTATGCGTCCAGCTTGTTCTCGATGACCTGGCCATCGGCACGCACGCAAGAGAGACTCTCGGCCCGCGCCATTGCTCGTTCGCTCGACAACTGCCCATAGCCTGCAGCCATCAAAAAGCACTCGCGAACATCGATTGATGCGAAGTTCGGAAGCAACGCCTCGCGCTTAACGCGGATCACGATCGGCGTGGGGTTCTTCTGCGCCACCGAGGAAGTCGGCGCGTCCAAGCCATTCAGGAGCACGCCTGTGAACATCGAACCGGCCGGGATGAACGCTCCTTCGGGTCCCTTCACGGCTTTGGCCGCGACCTCAGGCTTCTTCACCACCTCCGCCACCTGGGTGGCGGTCAGCTCACCGCGCGCGGTGACCACGCGAATCCGGCTGGCTGACGGGTTCTCAGCTTGTTGGGACGCAGCGGCACCACCAGGAGATGGCATCGCGGGCTGGACGGGCGCCGCAGGCGCATCGGTTGCCGCATGCGCCACCGATGGCGCCGATGGCGGAGGTGGCGGCAACGTTGGGGGGCGCGACGTCGGAGCCTCGAAGACACTGGTCTGTGGCGTCAGGGATGGGATGTCGAGGGCCGTGTCCACTGAGGACAGTTCGTCATCCTTGTTCGCATCTTTTTTGCCGGAGCCGTTGCCGTCGCTGCCCTGCTTCGCGAACTTTCGGAACAGTTCCTCCTGGCCCTTCTTCAGCGCCGCAAGCTCAGTGGACATGCCTTCCACGCCCGTCGTACGCGCGGGCGAAACGACCGTCACCTCAGGCTTTTCTGCGCGAGGGCTCTTGCGGGCCTTTTTCTCGCTCATGGAGGTGATAGCCACGCTCACGCCCAGCACGATGGCAATCGCGCCCACAACCATGATGGTCCGCCGCTGGCGGGGCTGGAGGTTGTTGAAGCTGTCTGCGATGCTCATTGGGCCTCCCCGCCGTAGCTCGCTGCAGCCTTCGGCTTGTCAGCGAGCAAAAACACGTAGCTGTGCTCGCCTGGTGCCAGCGAGATGCGCGGGAAGAAGCTCACTGCCTTTACGCCCTTTCGATAGAAGGCGGTCTCCAGTAGGTCGATCCGCTCCTTCCCGGCGTTGAGCAACTTGTAGCGATAGACGTCCACCACGGAGCCTGCAAAGGAAACCTCGGGCTCCACTTCCAGCGTTCCCATACGCGCGACGCCACCTTCCAGCGGCACAGGAGAGAAGCCGGTGATTCGACCGCGCACCGCCTGCGTCATCAGGGTGCGGACGAAACCCGTGTAGTCACTGGCGCGGGGGGCGAGGATCTCGGCCTCTGCGTCGGAAGGCGCTGCCGCAAGGTTCTGTACCGTGCGCAGGTCTTCCAGCTTGACAATCAGGTTCTGGCCCGGGATGTCCTGCGCCGGGATGATCGTCAGGCTGATCGTCTGCTGCGTATTGGCTTCATCCGCGATGAACAGACCAATGGGCTTGTCGCCAGCAGGCGTGTAATAGATGTCGCTGCCGACGACCTTGTAGTCGGACGCGCTGGTGTCAATCACCATCGGCGACTTGAACGGTGTCGCAATGCGGTTCAGCAAGCGGCCCGACAGGCGGACGATCTCATTGACGCCATTGCGTGTGTGCAGCACAAAAGGCTTGAGCGAGGGGTCGTCCTTCTTGAGCCCGGGGAGGTTGATTTCCTTCTGGATTGGATCCAGAGGCTCGCCGCCCGCCTTTTGAGCTTCGCCAATCAGCTTGTTGATGTCGGCCGTAGGCTTGCCCAGCGGGCCTGCCGGCAGCGTGACCGGCGCGGCGGTGCGGACGGCCTTGCTGGAGCCGGTTCCGGCGCGCTCTACGAACCGCCCACTGCCCTGCCCCGCAGCGGGTTCGGCGGCCGGTGCCTGGACAGCAGCTGGGCTTGCTGCGACGGGTGCGGCCTTCGCGGCGTCGTCTGCAGCAATCGCGCTCCAGGCAAAGCCCAGGGCGAGCGCAAGCGCGAATAGTTTCTTGACCAACGCCATGCCTTACTCCTTCTTTTCCTGGGGCGCGCTTGCGGGGGGATTCGCGGATGGCGAGGCGATATCGGCTACCGGCTCACCAGCACCGGTCTTTCCGGTGTTCATGACTTCGAAGTCGGAGGCCGTGGGACCGACGACCGCAGCCTTCTGAGCCTTCCAGCGGTCGGGAAGCGCGTGCTCTGGGATGGCCTGGCCATCGCGGCTGGACTTCTGCACCCACCACGTCACAGTGCGAGGCACGTTGCCTTCGTAGCTGGTGAAGTGGGTGACGTATGGACGGCCCTCGCGAATCACCGTGCCTACTTCGTAAGTGACCTGCTTTTGGTACTTCTGCGAGCCCGCCGTGGACGTGACGATCGTTCCGGTGATGAAGACGCGGGTGGTCTCCGCTTCGTACTGCACTGACGATGGCAAGAAGCTGATGACCGAGCCAGACGACTTGAAGACTGGGTCCTCGATCACCGCGAGCAACTGGCGGCGGAAGTCGTTGTAGATCGCGGGGTCCATGAAAACACCCACCGAATCGAGCACCACGGAGGAGGACTTGGGCTGGATGTTTCCGACCAGCGTGGCCATGTATAGGCCGAAGCTCTTGAGGTACTCCTTGTCCGCCCCCGCCCAGGCGATCTGCGCCTTCTTGTCGAGGTTCGGCGGCACGAGCACCACGCGCTCACGCATGTTCGAGACGGTGATCAGGGCATAGACGTTGCCGAGTCCCAAGATCAGGTTGGAGACGAGCAGGACCACGGTGATGGCCTGCAGCTGCTTCATGTTGCGAAGCATGTCCATAAACTTCATTTCACTGCCTCCCGGATTGCGCCATTGGGGAACTTCTTGTTCATCCCCATGAGCCCGCTCCACCAGGCCATGTGGAACAGAACGCCCGGCATGTTGTTGGTCTTGAATCGACCAAATACCTTCACGAATACGACGGTCAGCACGATGCCCATCAGGAGTTGGTCCCACATGAACATCACGATGAAGATCGTCAGAGCTGGGAAGAACTCGTCCACTTCCCAGAAGAAAAACTGCAGCTGGTCATCTACGTAGTCGGGGATCGGGCGCTCTTTCATTTACCGACCCTCACCAGAACGATGGCGTTGGCGCGCTGCTCGTACTTGCTGCCGCCAAGGACCACATTCGCCGTGTTCAGGCCCTTTTCCTTGAGTCGCGCTGACAACGTCCGCCATGCATTCGTCATTTCGATTTCGCTCGTTTCCGTCATCCGTCCTGAATTAAGGAATTCGACGTAATAGCGATTAGCCGGAGCCGAATGAAACCGCTGCAATGAAAGTTGACCCTCGACCGCCAATTCACCGGCAATGACTGCGAATTGTTGGACTTCGACAAGGCTGGCTAGCGCCTTGGAGCCTTGGCCAGAAAGGGAGGCGATAGAAGCGCCATTCACGCGCTCTGTGGAGCGCTGCAGCTTGCTCTTGGAGAGATCGACGCCGGAGATCCAGCGGACACGCTCCTCGGGGCCTATGACCGTCTGCTCGGCCGTAGAGAGCACGAATTCAGAGGTGTTGGAGGGGGCGACCGTCGTGCTGACGGTCTCCACGTTGCGCTCAACCCAGGTCTTGCGAGGGACTGGTTGCTCCACATCGATGAACCTTGGCGCGCAACCGGAGCAGATCGCTCCGATGGCCATAACGGCTAGTAACTTCAAAGGCCCCGATTTCATTTCTTGCACTGCTTTTCGTTAAGCTGATGCAAGGAATAGTAGGTTTGGGGCCTATCAAAAGTGCTCCAAAAAGACGCCCGAAATTGCAGCGTATTCAGGAAGGTGGCGGATCAATCATCGCGAATGGACTGCCACAAATGAACCGACTAATTGACCGCCACCGGAACGGTGGAAATCGCGCCTAAGTCCGTTTCGATCGTGAGCAGCAGATCCCGCACACGGCTGTTCGCAATCCAGTCCTTCGTGACGAGGAACGACTTTGATGTGGCCTTCTGTTCTGTGCCATCCAGGCGGTAAGTCCAGGTGAGGGTTTTGATGTAGCCGACAGGGACGGTGCACAGCGGCGTGATCAGTACGCCGCTGGTGGTAGAGGCTTGCTTGATCTCGCACTGCGCCACTGGAGCAGCTGACACAGGAACAGTCATCGCCTGCTCTCCGTAGTTGCCCGCTTTCGTAATCGTCCTGATCGCCACTTCGTACGTGCCGGCGTCGGCGAAGGAGACGTAGTTGCCCGAGCCCGTGAACTCGCCGACCTTCGCGCCGTTGATGAGCACCTCGTTGCGAAGGAACGAGTCCCCACGAGGCATCTCATTGATCCGCAGGCTCACGTAGTACGTGCCTGGTGCGTAGTATGCGGCCCCATACTTCGAGACGATGGATGCCTGGGTCTTGACGCTCGCGGCCGGCAGAATCGTGAACTCGTCCGAGAGCACGTTCACAACGTTCCCGCGTGTGTCCGCGACTTGCACGGCGAGTTGGTAGGAGCCATTCTTGCCAATGGTCAGCGTGCCGGCAGTATCTGTCCCGGAGGTCCGCGCCACATCTTGTGGGAGTGCCCACGTGTAAGTCAGCGGTTCACCGTTGAGTGTCTTCAAGTCGAAGTCCGGTGCTTCCACGTAATACTTCACGAGCGCTGGCACGTCGAGCAGCGTGGGCTGCAATCGGATTCGCCAGTTTGTCGGCCACGTGTAGGTCCAAGCTTTGAAGCCCAGCGTGGCCACCGTGGTCTCTTCCGGGTACCCCTCGACGTACGTGTAGTAGCTGAGCGCCGTGTCGCCTGTACGCGGAGTGAACGACAGTTCAGTCCCTTCCACCCGCGTTCCGTCCGGTAGCATCCAGTAGCCAAGCACCTTGTAGGCCTTGCTGGAGCCGGTGGGTACAACATCGTTGATGGTCGCCTTGTAGCTATAGGTCTTACCAGCTTCGAGGTAAGTAGGGCCAGTTATGCTTGCCCGTGCCGCCAGCGGATTGACGGCCTTGACGCCTACGGTCTTAGTGACGTTCGCAGCTGGGTTGTCCGGCGCATCCGCAGCGCGCCCGGATACCTCCACAACGTAGTTCTTCAGCTCCGTGGGTGTGAAGCTGAAGGACTTTCCGGTCTCACCGCTCACCTCCGTGTAGCCACCCGAGGTAATCATCTTCCAGATGTAGGACGCCTCGAATCCCTGGTCGGCCTGGACTTCCAGGGTCACGGGGCGGTTCACCTGGACCACGCCCGGTGCCTTGATGCTGAACGAGGGGACCGCGAACGCGTGCAAGGTGATCGGCTCGGTGACGTACTCGGCCCCCGAATACTTGTTGATCAGAACTGCACGGTAGTTCGCCTTCCCCACCTCGGCCACGGTAGCGGTGTAGTTCACGCCGACATACTCGGTGGTGTCATTGCGCATCACGCGCTCCCAGCCTCCGTCAGCCTTTTGGCGCTCCCAAGACACCGCCTTCACCGAACTGAGCATCTTGCTGTTCTTGAGGTTGGCGTTGATGGTCTGCACGAAGGGCGCCTTCCCGCTCGTGCTGCGCGAGGAGAGCGTCGCCTCGATGTTGTCGCCCACGGCCGTCACCAGAGCGCGGGTCTTGCTCACCACGGAGCTGTTGGAGATGAGGCCAGTTCCGTCCACCATCTTTGCCTCGGCGACGATGTATCGGGTGCCGGCGCTCAGTCTGCCCAAGTTGATAGTAAAAGCACCATCCGGTCCCACGGCCACGGGAACACCAATGGGGGTGTCGCTCTTCTCTTCGCGGACAAATACCTGCCAAGCTCCCATGCCTGCCGGATCGAAGACCAGCGACTGGCCCTTGGACAGTCCCACCTGTCCCGAGATGACTGTGTCCGCCTTGTCGTGGGACGTAAATGCCTTTTCAAGATCGACGATGGGCGTGAGGGGTACGCCGACGAAGTCCAGTTCCTGCTCGACGCGAAACTCCGGCGCCTTTTGGTACCAAGACTCCACCTTGACTTTGTAGTTCGCCCAAGGCTGCTCAGCTTGTAGCTGGAGGGCCACGTTGCTTTCGGCAATCGAGCTATACACGTCCTTCGTGTTATCGGTGCCCGGGTAGGTGATCCGGGTCATGATCTCCCGGTACCCACCTTTTACGTTCATGACACCCAGCGTGCGTGCTTGGGCGCGGTCTACTGTCGCGAAGAACTTTCCTGGGTACTGAGCCGCGTTTTTTGCGTAGATGGGATCGAGCAGGCGATCATTTTTGAAGGCGAGTTGGATCGGCACCGGAGTGGTGCCTACGATCGTCATCGACTTGGTACCCGTCTTGGACGGGTAGAAGGCCGTCTTGCGGGTTGCCGGGTCGGTATAGACCACCCCTGGTGTGAAATCGAATAGGTTCGGCCCCACGACTGGCACCGAGCCACGCAGTGCGTTCGCCGCGTACGGGTTGTATTTGAGGCCTTCCGGGAGGTCCCCGAACTTGATCGCGCAGTTCACTCCCGAGGTCTGGGACAGCATGTAGTCCGGGCGGACCATATTGAGTGTCTGGCAGGTATCGGGTGACCCTTCATCCAGCTTCGCGGCAACGTCGAGATCCTGGACCTTGATGGCAACCGTAGTCGTCGATGCCCCCACCGCGATCTTGGCGGCCGGATCCCAGCGCTTTGAAACGAGGTGAATGTTGGGGGCGTCCGGGAGATTCACCCAGAGCTTGACTGTCTGCTGCAACTCGGTGTCGCCATCGTCGCGCACAGCGAGCGGGTACACCCCTGCCACGCTTTGCTGACGAGCCAGGTCCAGGGCCTTGCCGGGTTCGAGCTTCTCACCGTTGAGCTGGGTGTTGGAACCCTGAATATCGTCCACCACTACGGGAACCGAGGTCACATCCAGCGACCGATTGTTCAAGGGGTTCGACGGCGACATGCGTGTGGTGATGCCCGGGAAGTCCTCAACGATGGGCAAAGACACTGGCACCGCCAGGACCGGACGCTTGTAGACGAAGTCCACGGATTTCAGAAGCTGCCCGGCAGCGCTGGGGAGAGACGCTTGGACTTGGTAGGTTCCGTCGCGCAGCGGTGGGTAACCGGTTGCCGGAATGACTCCGTTGGCCGCCTTCCCCATGCTCAGTGGAACGGACGTGCCGTCAGACTTCACAAGGCGGAAGGGACTGTCCCCGCTGCTGATGTTGAAGGCGGCGCGCTCATTGGCCGACTCGATGGGAAGCTTGGTGAGCCCGCTCACCTTCATGTTCACCTTCACTTCCTGAACCGTGTAGCGGCCTGGCGGCAGTGACGCCATGAAGACCTGCGCGATGAACCCAGAGTTGACCATTTCGTACTGGGCTGGCGTGATCGTGCCCGTGATTGCAGCAGCAACCACATCGGGTCTCGCCTCGGCCCGCTGGATCGGCAGCTTGTAGGTGGCCAAGCTGTCTTCATTTCGCACCAGCACGTATGCCCCGCCCCCCTCGACAAAGCGGTCGCCTGAGTCCATGTCAAAGGCAAACCCGCGAATCGTCAGGATGCCTGTCGTGGGCAACGTCGTATTGCTGTCCTGGCAGACATTGATGTCGTTGACCAGACAGGCACCAGAGACCAGCGCGGCGTGGGCCAGGCCGAAGTGGGTCATGCCATAGGCCAGGAGAAGCGCATACGGGATGTGCTTGAGCGACGTTGCGTTTTTCATGGGGTGGCTCCCGCTTTGGTGGGTTCTGGACGAGGGGTGGCGCTATGCAAGGCTGTCAGCTCTTGGCCGCATCCTTGAGCGCCTTGGCGATCTTTCGGGCGTACACGTCCTGCTTGGAGGGTGTAACGGCGTTGTAGGCCCCAACTGCTTGCCATGTGAGGCCGTAGCGAGCAATGTTGTGAGCCAATACCCAGGCGCCGATGTTCGTGTTGATGCAGGGATCTGCGAGGTTCTTCGCGTCTATCCCGTACTTGGCCAAGGTGGGCAACCAGCTGCTGTTGATCTGCATGTGCCCGATGTCCGTCGAACCGTTTGTGTTCGTGTTGCGGGCATTCGCGTTGCCATTCGATTCCACCTTCGAAATGGCCTTGAGGAGCGCGACGGGGACTTGGTAGCGCTTGGCGGCCTCGTCGAAGCATGCCGCGTTGGCGTTGACGGACAGGAGTGTGAGTGCGGCAAGAATCCAGACTTTCATCCCATCGATGCTAGGGATTCAGCCCCGGAAAACACCCTGGAAACGCGCCCTCGTTAGCAGCGTTTCCGGTTTCCTGGGTGGCGAATTCGATTCAAGAGCGTGGACGACTGAGTTAAGTCCACGGCCCCCCGCAAGCCGCCCGCGATTCCACGCGTAGCCAAAGAGTACTGGTCAATGGCGGCGACACCTGGCTGGAGGGAGCCCAGAGCTGCCTACGCAGCCCTCCGCAAGGCTTCTTGGCTGGCGAAGAATGCGATGCCGGGTGGAGTGAGCGCAGCAGGAATCTCGGAGGCGGCGCGGACGTCGCACCAGTAGCCCTGGAGCTCGTCCACGCCGAGTTCCTTGGCCTGGCTTGCCTGGATAAGACTCTCAATTCGCTCAACCACGAGTGTGGACTTGGTGTGGGCTTTCAGGCGGTCAATGCGCCCTTCTCTTTCCACCTTGATGATCTCCGGCCGCATCGTCTTGATCGCATCCATCTCGATAGGCGTTCCCGTCACGTCGTCCAGGGCGATGATTCCACCGAACTTCCGGATTGCATCGACCATGAGGTGAACCTTGTGCAGCACCCTGTCATCGTTGAGTAGATGGTTGCGCTCTACCAACTCCACGACCACTCCGGGGCACATGCTGCCTGCCATCGCATCGATCCACTTGGTGTGCACCAGCGAGCTGATCTCAACGTTGCAATGGATACGCTTCTGGTAGCCATACTCTCGCGCCAGAATTGCGGCGTTCTCCACCGCCCTGATGTCCACGTCAAGCATGGCTTGTGGGTCCTGGTATTGCAGGGTGCTGCGATGCAGCAACTCCAGGCCCACGAAGCGATGGTCGCTGTGCGCTTTGACGATAGGCTGTGCCCTGAAGTGTTCGGACACACGCTGTATCGGGCTGATGGCCCTGTGTGCCCTCGCTCTCACATGCGCTTTTGCATATTCGAAATCCATAGCCACCCCGCAATTCCGATCGAGACGTAGATGAGCGGCGCAATCAACATCGTGATGTGCCACGGAATGAAGACCCAAAGGATGAGCACTCCCAACGCACCCTTCATCATGTCGATGCCGTACTTGTGCATCACAGGGCTTTGGGAGGAGAACATGGCTTTGCGCTTTTCGCGCTGGTAGTGGCCATCCATGTACATGGCGATGAGCAGTGGGATCGCAAAGACACCCCACATCAACATGAAGCCGCCGCGATAGAAGATCACGTGGGTCCAGATCAGCGCCGCGTGCAATCGCTGCGCGAGCCACCCATCGATCTTGGCGTTGCCGCTGAGATGCAATGCATCGAGCGATGAGGAGGCCTCGCTGTTCGCCCACTGCAGGAGGTGCAAGATTTTCATCATGATCCAGAGGTCGGTTTCTTCCCCCAACCAAGACATGATCTGGTTCTGCTCGCTCGCGCGCACCATCTCGAACACCTCAACTGGTATGAAGACCAAGGCCGCCATTCCTCCGAAGATGACGATCACCATGGCGATCGACGCAAAGGAGTGCTTGTTCTCTTTCTGTGATGTCGCCATCGGTCACTCCGTCACCAGAATGGAGAGGCGTCCCTTGATCGTCTTGCCGCCAGACAATCGCGCGAAGTAGTGCAGTGGCGCCAGCTCGCTCAACACCCCAGGAGGTATCAGGTCGGCTTCCTCAAGGGTTGCAGCCTCCTGGTAGCTCGCGTTGTAGGGGTCGTGGACATTCGCGTCGATTCCGTGGCCATACTTCACGGACATGCTGCGCGCCTTGATCTTCGGGATGCCGTCCGAGATGTACTTTTGCGTTTCCGAGTCCAGCACCCGCAGCGTGATCTTGTTGTTGGTGTTCGCCAGGACTTGGCGAGCCTTGTTCTCGTCGCCCAGGCGAGCAGCGAAGTCGGCGAAGGTCTGTGTGGCGATGAACATCCGGAACCCCGCGCCGCCCGCTTTGTTGAGCAGCTGGATGGTCGGGTTGTTGATCACCTCCGCAGCCTCGTCCACGAAGATGTTGACCACTTTCTTGGTCTTGATCCCGTAGTTGTAGAGGTCGCCGGCAACAGCGGTCATGTCGGCCAGAAACATGGAGCCGATGGCACTGCCCACGGTTCCATCCGCGAGGCTGTCCAGGCCGAGATAGCAGACTTGATCGTTTCGAATGATCCGGGCGAAGTCGGTGACCTGCTTCTTGTGGCCCACCTCGAAGTCGGGAGAGAGCAGATCCTTCAGCGGATCGCTGGTCAGCATCGAGAGAATTGGAATCAGCGAGGCAACCATCTTCCCGAAGTGGTCGCGGTCGTGATGGAAGGTCGAAATCAACCCCCCGAGGTCCACGTTAGGGTGCTCATGAACCACGATCTGTTCGTAGAACTCGATGTACCCTTCAAGTGGGTTCTTCGGTTTCTTCCTGACGTACGGCTCCGATTTTCTTTCCCACTCCTCCGGCATGTGACGCCGGAAGTGTTCTCGGAGCGCCTTCAGCAGCAGCTCGTCGGGGCCGCCTTCGATGTAGCGTCGCAGCTCGACCAAATTTGGGCGCTTGCCAGTGGCAATCAGGCCGCCCACGATGTCATTGATGACCTTCCAGCCGAACGCTGTGAAGGGATCAGCGCCAGTTTCCGAAGGGATCAGTGCCGCGACGCGGCTGGCAAGCTCGGTTTTCCGGTTCCAGTTCCTCAGCGGATCGATGCTCGCCGACTTCTCAGGATGCGCGGGGTGGAAATACACAAAGCGCTCAGATTGGCCAAGCACCTCACAAACCCGCCTGGCGTTCTCTGCCAGCCCATGGTCGCCCTTCGGGTCGATGATGATCACGGGCTCGCCCCGGGCAATCGCTTGCCCGATCAGCAGGTCGAAGCATCGGGTCTTGCCCACCCGCGTAGTCCCGACGATGAGGGTGTGCCCGTCCAACATGCTCATGTCGATGAGCACGTCCTGTTCCCTGGCCAGCCCATGTAGCCAGTAGGCCCCGTCCTTCGCGGTGGCCTCTCGGCCCAGCTGCGCGGCTACCCCGCCACCGAGTAGCGAGTGCATGGTGTTCGCCTCGATGTCAGTCCACTGGAAGCCTTCGCCCAGCCAAAGGTGGTTTGTCTTCGCCGCCTGCTGGGCTTTCTGGATCAGCTCAGGGACGGTGATGAACGACTTCGTCGTGCAGAGGGCCCTGGCCTTCACTTTGCGCCGGGCATACGCCTTCGCGCCACGGTATGCGCCCGCAATTGCGCACGTTCCAGCCGCTACTGCAGCAAAGGATGTAGGCAATGGCAAAAACGCTCCAGTTGCCACACAGCCTGCAGCCGCGCCGAGCCATCCCAACGCCTGGGGCGCCTCGTAGATGGGGCGCCACGGGTTGTCAAAGTCAAAGATCTCTTGCTTCATTGCTGCAAGAAGCCCGCGATGTTCGTGGTTTGAATCGCGCGAACCATGAAGATCTTATTGGCATGCTTCTTCACTGACTCAATCGCATTCGATGACGATTCATCGACTTTCGAATCGACATCCTGGGCAAGCTGTTGAATGAGAGCCTTCTTTGCGCGCTCATAGGGAATGATCGGTACGGAAATGAGAACGCGCCGAAGCTTGGCTCCGGCAAAGCGATCAGATCTGCTGTTCCAATTGGCCACGCATTTCGTGGGGAACCGGGTTGCGAACATGCGCAACTCCTCGTTCTGCAGTTCGCACACCATGACGTACCCGCCCTGAGCTGGGCTGGCGTCAGGGACGCACAATGCAATCTGTTCGGGCGGGCCTTCATAAAGCCACACAGTGTTCTTCGATGCACTCATGGCTTCGAAGATATCAATCAAGGTTGAGCAAACCACCCTAGAAAAACGACCTGTGAGGGAGTCTTTCGCTGGGGGCGATGAACCTGGCCGCATCCTGCCTCGCTGCGCAGCGAAACCGGGTTGAGCCGGGGGGGATGCCCCCTGGTCACGCTAGAACGTCCGTTGCAGACGCCAAAAAAAACGGCGCCACGGCGCCGCTTGGAGGACTTCTGTCAGGCTATCGATTGGCCGACTTCGCCTGCTTACCCTTGCCTGGGGTTTTGTCGATCAGGTACTTGTCGAGGCTCTCACCGGCCGCCTCGATTTGGCGCACCCAGTCGGGTTTACGCCCAGACCCACCGCCCCACAGCTGACCCTGGGGGCCACGGTACATCGGCTCCCGATGCTTCCGGCCTTCTGGGGTGCCATGGAATTTACTGATTCCAGGGAAGATGTCGGCTGGCTTCAGGTCATGCTGTTTAACCAAGTCCTTAATGGACGCGATGACTCCGGCCAGCTTATTCTTCCGCAGCGACTCGTGCACTCGGCGATAGTGTTCAATCTTCGCGAGAGCCTCCTCCTCCGTCAGTCCCTCGGAATGCAGATCGTTTTCGGTCATGGAGTCACCCATTCAATTCGACAATTCGTTGATTGTATCGGTTCCATTTCATTCAATGACGACATCGCATGGCAATGGTCTATGCTGAGTTTCGACTATGGCACTGTGCGCAATAAAGTTCGATGTCCATATCGGGAGGTCATTCTTTCGAGCCGAAGACGAGATTTTCCGCATACGCAAGCATGTGCTCCTTCGTCACGGGGCCCCAAGTCTTTATCGAGAGCCAGCGGAAGAAGCTCGCAGTAGCCGCCTTGCCGGGAGCCTTCCCTGCCTTGGCCTTGATCCGCAGCGACGCAATTTCTTGCTGGGCGTTGTATTCCTCCAGCATTTTCTTTTGCTCCGAGGGATCAAGTTCGTTGAAGTAGCCCTTGGCCTCCCCGTCGCGCTGGGCCAGGCACGCCTCAAGCAGTTGGCTCTGCTCGCCGGGAGCTGCTTTCTTTTTCGCCGGAAGCTTTGGAGGGCTCTTCTCCGCCGACTTACTGCCTGGGGGAACCCATTTTTCCAACAACGCCCTTCGAAGGTAGGCTGCGGGACTACCCAACTCCTTCAGATCCTTTGCGCCCATGCGCTTGCGGGTGTAATCAATTGCAGCAGCCAGCTCGGTATGGCCATACGTTCGAGCTAACTTGGTCGCCTCGGATTGGGGAAGTCCCATCGACACCATTGCTGCGACATCTGCGAGGTCCTCTGGTGCTGAGAGTTCCTGCTCGGGGGCCGGTTGCTTGTGTGTTATGTGGAAGAACACGCTGACAACTTTGCGCCCTCGCGTGGTTTCCTCCAATTGGATTTGCATATCCACAATGGAGTTGACCTCTGCAATGCCTGGCTTTAGTACCTTGTCTTTGAAAACCTTGTATTGCTGGTAGGACTTCGCTTCCGCCGAAGCGCCCATGATCATGTCCCGGAGAACCTCCCACGGCACCTCAGCCGTCTTCGGCAACTTCTGATATCGGATGCAGAATTCGTATAGGCCAATGGACGATCCGCGCCGAAATTGGCGAATGGCGCGCTGGTCGATGAGGGCATAAATCTCGGGACTCAGTACCTTCTCTTGAAGCTGTGTGCTGATTCGATATCGAACACTTCCGGAACTGATCTCGACATCAGGAAAAAGCACTGAAGCTTTCCATGTCGAACGGCGTCTGGTCTCGGCCATCACGTCCCATTCAAACACGATCGACATCAACTCCCGGGCGGAGGTACTGAGGTGGTCCCGATTGTTCGAATCGAAGCCTATGCTTTCGGCAAGGTCTACGATTGCAAGTGTCCACCAGCCGTCTTTGTCAGGATTGGTCTCGACTGCGTTCTTAAGCCAGGCGCTCAGCAACTTGCGGTGCACCAGGGACATCTGAGAGTGCGGCCTGCTGTGGACTACCTCAACCGGCTTCTTGAAGTGCTCAGGAACCTCGGGAAACCGAAAGAGCTGAATCTGTCCTTCGGATGTGGTCTTGGCAGAAGAAGTGCGACGCATGGTCGGTCATTCTATGGTCTAAAGGTTGGGCTGCGCAATAGCCCATAGCTGGCTTGCTGGCTGTTGGGATTTTTTAGATAAGCAACACGCTCCAGTGCTTTACTTCTTTAAAAAACACTTTCGTGTTTAATACATTTAGGAGGCTGAAACCTAAGCTGGGCGCGGCTTAGCGGGCGATATGGTCTATTCCTTTGGGACGGTTGGTCACCTGCTATGGGAAGGTCGGTCACTGGATATGGGAACTAGGTCACCAGCTATGGGAAGTGGGGTCACTGGATATGGGAGCTGGTGCGAGTCCCATATCCAGGGACCATTGAATGGTCTGTGGACTTGGGACGCGTTCGGCTGCGGGTGTGGCTTTGTATGGTCTACGTCTTTGGGACGAGCGGTTCGCTTCACTTGTTGACCCTATGGTCTACGGTTTTGGGAGATCTGGTTGGGTCGAGGCTTTGCAATGGTCACCAGCAATGGGAGAGGCTGCTTCCTGACGGCTTTCAGTTAGGCCGGGGGCCGTGTGGCCATATGCCAGTACAGCATTTATCCATACCTTTCGGTTGTCCCGCGTTACGGTCTGGTGTCCGATGAGCTGTTCGGCAAGTATCTGGCGGAGGCCAATGGTCTAAGGCTATGGGACTTCGGCCCTGCTTCAATGGTCTAAACCTTTGGGATTCAACGGTTGTGACCTAGTTCTCCCTCAAGGTCACCGTTTATGGGAAATGGCGCATGGCTCTGGTGCGTTTCTCGGTGGCCTAAGGTCACCGGTTATGGGATTGCCGTGCTATGCGCTGTGCCGGGGTCTCATGCGTTTTGGAAGCCCTTGCGGCGCGAGTTTTTCGTCAGGATCGCCTTTGGCCCTCAACCTCCAAAGCATTTCGCGGAGCTGTTGGATTTTGGCCTCCAGCCGTGGTGTAGCTAGGGCGGCCCCTGCGCGCTGATACGGCCTTGGCTAGTAGTCGATCGGGCGCCTCCGCGCTAACGTCGCCAGGCGGAACTCTTCAGTCGCCCTTCAAGGATTCGGGTGGTGATGAGTTCTCGCGGCCGTTGATGGTTGCCCCGTGGGCACACCTGTTCGACGAGCGCTTTTGGCCGACGATTTTGGTCGTTGCTCCCGTGAATGGTGCCTTTCTATGGTCACCAGCTGTGGGCCGATCGTCGCTTTTTCGTTTGAGCCTTTGCGCACTCCAGCTTGCCTACTTCCCATTACTGGTGACCATACAGAGCTGAATCGGTTGTCTTTCGGGGTGTCGTTTGATTTAGGGCATGGTAGTTCGCCAGTCTGTTCTGCCCTCCCATGTGTTAAATGTTAGTGGTTGTTAACCAGAGGACCCATGTGCAGCAGGCTTCTATTTGTCTCGTGTCCCAATGGTCTACGTTTATGGGAGCGTGCCACCAGGTTCTATGGTCACCACTTTTGGGATGTCCGGTGGCTCTGAGAAGAATGGCTTTCAGCGCTGAAAGCTGTGAGTGGGCTGCCTCAATGGGGCAGTTACGGGGCGGGAAGAGCCTCTGCGAGCTGCAGTCGTGTCGTGATCTGCCTCCATGGTCACCAGTTGTGGGAGTCGTTCTGGGCTATGGTCTAAAGATATGGGACAAATTTAGGGTTTTTGGGGATGATTACCCGGGCCATTTCCCATAGCTGGTGACCATACGGTGCTGATTCCGGTGTCTTTTAGAGCGGTTTTTACGGAGCGGCATGCTAGCAAGCGGGTTCAAACGCATTGCCCGCCCATATGTCTGTTAGTGCTCGCTCACCGTGTATGGCGCTCCAGTGTTAATGGTAATCCCGAGCGATTCCCTATGGTCTAAAGATATGGGAGCGAGTCGGTAGGGCTATGGTCACCATTTATGGGAGTATTTGGTTGGTACTGGTCCTGTGGCCGCTTCTTCCCTCCCCCCGGCCCGCGTGACCGACCTGTGCGCTTCAAAACTGCCCTCTGGGCTATCACTTTGGGATGAGCACCATCCTGCGCGGCCTATGGTCACCATTTATGGGAACGAGAGGTGAAGTAGCTGGCGCTATGGGCTAAGGATATGGGAGGGAATTAGGGGGTTTTTCGATTTCTTTCCGCCCATCAGGGCCCCGAAGTCCCATAACTGGTGACCATACACGACCATTTCTGCTCCCATTTAGCCGAGATTTGCGGCGCGGCTGTGCTAAACAGCCGTGAAAATGCGGTGCTGAAACTGTTTGTAGTTAGTGCTTGCTCTTCCAGACAGCATCGTCATTGCGTGCGTGGCGACGGAGCCATGTGACCAAGGTCTAAGGCTATGGGAATCAACTGGCGGGGTATGGTCACCAGTTTTGAGAGCCCTACCAGAGGGGCGACCACCTGGGGTCGGCAGGATCCCTCTGTATCTGCCCCAGTTCGCTGCCGCTCGCGTCTAAAGCTGTCTCAATGGTCTAAAGCGATGGGACGGCGGTTTTCGCAGGCCGATCGCTGCAAGGGTTCTAGCGACGGTTGCAGGGCCTCGTGAAGGCCCGTGCCGCGAGCCACAGGGGCGAAGCATGTGCTCAGTGAATGAGGATGCAAGGCCCCGGCGTGGTAGCCCTGCCCTGCCCCACCCTTTGTTCACTTGGCCTTTTCGTGCTCCGAGGCAAAGCGCTCGATCAATGCTTGGAGCTCTCGTTGTAGCAGCGGGAGGTTGTCCTCGCTCAGTCCCTTGAGGGAAAGGTCGAGCTGCCCACGCTTGCCAAAGAGCTTGATGTGCCCTTTGCACGGGCCGAAAGCTATTGGCTGCTGGACGCTGCGTTCCCTGCGCTTTGGCTCGGTGCTCAGTCGGGATTTCACCAGATCCTGTACCTGCTTCTTGGTGAGGTCGCGACTCTTGATTTCATCGATCAGTTGTCCAGCGAGATCAATTTGATCTGATGTCGGTTTTTCATCCTTCGGGAAGATCTCGCTGATGGCGTACAAAACAGAATACTGGCTTGTAATCGCACTCTCAGCCATGCGCTCCAGGAGCGTACGCGGGATGCGCGCGATTCGCAGGTACATCGACACCTGGGATTCGCTCATCTGGCCCTTGCCATTGATGTCAGGGACCTTTTCGACAAGCTCTCTCGCATTCCCTACGGCCCCTTGCTCCAGCAGGAGGCTGAGGCTGAGCGCATGGTCGATTACGGACGGCTGCGAGCGCTGCTCGTTATACCTGCGCGCGACCAAGTAGAGTTCCAAATCGTCCTTCGGGGGGAGCTCGAACTTCACGTCGAGGTACGCCACCCCTGACACTTTCGCTGAGCGGTAGCGTGTTCCACCGTCTATGAGCACAACGTGGTCGTCTTGAACGAACCCGTGAGCTGCATCGTCCTGTCCCTCCGGGAGCGTCTGGGCGATCTTGTCAATTTCCTCAGCACGGTAGATCTGACGAGGGCCAACAGGATTCATCCGGATGAGATTGAACGGCACTCGGACGACGGCCCCTGGTACGCACGCGGCCAGGTTGAACCCCCGCCCTGTGGTTCCGATAGTTGGAACGGTTGCCATTGAGGCTCCGTCTGTTTCGCCCGGAGCCGGCGTTTCTGCTGAAAGCCCGTGTGGCAGGCGCTGTATGGTGCTTGCCGCTTTCGCGAAGCGGTTTTGCGCCGCCTCGGTGGACCGATCAAGGAGTTTGTCCAACGCCCGGTTTGTGTCGAGCTTAACCTTCCTGATTGCTGGTGGTGTCATGGTGCGTTCTCCTTACTTCGTCTTTCTCTTGGGCATAGCCAGGAGTGCAGCGATTTCATCGGCGAGGGATTCAAGCTCCTCAACCGCATCGCCTGCCTTTGGCATCGAGTGTGCGGTGGCTCCGTAGAGCATTGCGCGGGGATAGGCGATCCGATCGGCCAGTGATGTTTTGAAGGCCGGGAAGTCGGGATAACGTTCGTTCTGGGCGAGCTTCCCAAGCGCAATTCGTTCATCCGCCCGTGCCTTGCGGTATGCAGTAGCGAGTACACGCACGGGGAAATTCAGGCCTGATTCGATCCTGGCCCGTTTGGCCAACTCAAATGCGTCATGAAGTGCATCCGTGTCGGCGGGGCCAAGCTTTGTTGGAATGATCGCAAGGTCGTTCACAAGCAAAGATGCCCACGTTCCAGGCTGGTCAACCGCTGGAGCGCAGTCCAAAAAAATCAGGTCGTATTTCTCGCTCAGCTTTCCCAGCTCTGTTGCGATGTTTCCCTTGTACATGTGACCGGCCCACAGGCTCGCGGGGAATGGCGCCGACTCATCCGCAGCGCTCAGCCACTTTGAAGCGGAGCTTTGCTTATCGAGGTCTGCCACCAAGACGTCGTAACCCCGATGGCCAAAGGTGCCCGCAATTTGGCAGGTGCTCGTTGTTTTACCCGCCCCACCCTTTTGATTGAAGACCGTAACGATCTTTGCAGCTTTCTTGGTCGCCATAAAACCTCCTATACCATTATTATTTATTATTTATAGGCTAGTTGTCAATTAATTGTGGTTGCTAGCTTGCGGAATTTTCAAATTAGTAGCCTCCGTACATCCTTGGAGGTGTTGTGTTCGTCGGTGCTCCACAAACCACTGAACGTCTCAGCTTCAACCGCCTGAAGTTGCCCGGCTTTGTCAAGCGCAGTTCTTGCGTAAATGCCTAGTTTTCGATTCCGTCAAAGTTGACGCGCAAAGGGCGCGTGACCCTTTCGCGGAGTTCAACTGGTTGAAGTTGTTGGCGTAGGTCTTCAGCGCTATGGGCAGTGGTCTTGTCTGGTGTCTATCGAATCCTTTTGAGTTGGTGGTTGTCTATCCCGTGCTTCAACCGGTTGAATTTTTCCCTGCTCTACCTCTGAGAGCCATCTGGTGGTAACGCAGGGTGGAAATTGATATGGGTTTACCTCAGCTCCAAGCACTGCGGGCGGGGGGGGGGGGGGTGGAGCTTCAACCGGTTGAACTTTGGAGGGCGCTTTGCGGTGAGGTGGAAGGGTCGGGCGCCTCGCGCAGGGGGGTGAGGAGATGATCGCATGTGCATCTACTTCCACTATTGCACTGGGACCAGCCATCTGTGGGTTTCTCGTAGCAACAGGCATTTCCACACGTCAAAGCCAGGAGGCG
This sequence comes from Acidovorax sp. sic0104, assembly GCF_019219095.1. Taxonomy (GTDB): domain Bacteria; phylum Pseudomonadota; class Gammaproteobacteria; order Burkholderiales; family Burkholderiaceae_C; genus Acidovorax. The sequence goes on along the minus strand of NZ_JAHUWH010000007.1, from coordinate 142,805 downwards.
GTCACCCTGGTTTCCCTGCCGTTTCCTCATGCGCCCTCAAAGCGCGGTCGGTTTCCGATCACAGTCTGGTATTGCTGGGTGAAACTTGAACTGGTTGAAGTTTCCGGCGTCTTTTCATGGCGCCTTGCGTTAAGCGTCCGTAGTGGCGATCTGCTGACTCCCGAGTGGCTTCTTGCGGCTCGGGTGATTTGACTTGCATCGCTGGGCGTCAGTGCTTCACTGGGCCTGCGACAGGACTTCAACCGGTTGAAGTCAGGAAAGTGTTTTTGGCTCCATCGGGAAGCATTGATGACCGGCTCATTCGGCGTACTTGGTGGGGCTTGTGATTCTGGGACGCGGGTCACTTCAACCGGTTGAAGTCGCCGAGGCATAAGTTCTGAACTTGGACCTCCCAGATCCTACCTAGGGGTGGGGTGTGTGGGGCTTGGACGAGTCTGGAAAACCTAGGTGCCGCTATTCTGTGGTTGCGGCCTGCGCGCGGGCATTGTGCTGATGGTGTCTCGCTCGCAGGGTGGAAGAAATTCTTCAACCGGTTGAAGTTGTAGTCCCAGGAGGGAAATTTAGCCCCGTATTGTTGATGCGCGCGGTGCATGTCAACGGTTGGATGTCCGCGCTCGGGCTTTGGGGCTTATTGGCGTGGCGTGGCTCCGGCTCGGTGCTGCTTTACGAGGTGATAGGCCTTGCACGTGTGGATGGTGTAGCAGCATTCATTCGATCTGGGGAGGCTGTGTAGGCTTCAACCGGTTGAAGTTTTCGGCGGCTTTTCAAGGTGTTTTGCGTTAAGCGTCCGTAGTGGCGATCTTCTGACTCCCGATGAAGTTGGGGTGAGTTGATCTGCATCGCTGGGCGTCAGTGCTTCACTGGGCCTGCGACAGGACTTCAACCGGTTGAAGTCGTCGGAGCATATGTTTTGAACTCGGATCTCTCGGGCCCTGCCTGTGCGTGGGGCTGTGCGGCGCTTGGACAAATTTGGCGATCTTAGGTGTTGCTATTCTGTGGGCGCGGACCGCGTGCGGTATTGTGCTGGTGGCGTCTCGCTCGCAGGGTGGAAGAAATTCTTCAAGCGGTTGAGGTTCGGGGTGTCGTAGGAAGGGGTTGGGCTGGCGCGGTGTGTGAGTGGCACCCTGCGCTTCCTTTCTCGGCAACCTTCATCCAGTTGAAGTCCTTGGACCTGTCCTGTCATGGGGTTTGGGTGCGCAACACTTAGCAATGGGACGCTGGGGTGAATGGTTGCGTCTAGGCCCAACTTTGATGACTACTGCTTCGGCATCAACCGAAGGTTTGTCGAGCGGCTCGCGTGTGAATTTCAACAATTGCGATGGCGGGTCATCGGCTAGCTATTCCTTGACATTCAATGGCTAGGCATTGTTAGTGATTGTCAGGGGTAGGTGGTGGTGGCAGGGGGGCGAGTGCCTCTCTGTATCATCGACAGGCTACGGAGCGAACCATGAAGCAAATCCCTCTTCCTCTTCCCATTCGTGAAGCGATCGCCTCAGTCGTGCGGAATGCATCGAAGATCGCGCAGGTCCACGGGGTCGAAATCGGCTTGGTGGAGATCGCCGCAGGCGCTTGGATTCTCAGCAACGGTGTTGCGGAAGGAGCCATTCTTCTGGGCCGGCATGCATTTGCAACCGCGTTGCCGTGGATTGGCGCCGGCGCCGGCTCGGTGCCAGGCCTGGCAATGGCTTTGGTGGGGTCGATCGGAGTTGCTGCAATGGGTACTGCTTTTGCCGTGCCCGCGTGTGTCCTGACAGGGGTTTCTACACTGCTTTCCGCGTCACTCGGTCATGCGCTTGGCTCCATTTTGGAACACTTGATCGATCCGACGTGGGTGCAGTACGTCGGCGCCGGGTCTTCGCTGTTGTTGGGCGTAGCGCTTATCGTCGATGGAGCACGGCGCATCTTGGGAGATAAGCGGGTGGAGAAGCTTGGTGCGGTGATGGAAGAGAACTTCATCCGGTTGAAGATGAACACTCGACCAATCATCGCGGAGACGATGGATCAGCTTCATGCCCTAAAGCCGGAAGACATGCTGGATGCGGCTGGTGGCTTTGCGACTGTGGCTGCGTTCACGGGAGCAGGTGCCTTTGCCGGGGCGTCAGTCGCCGGTGCATCCGTGACAGTGCTTGGTTCGAGCACTATCGGAGGGGTCGCAGCCTCGCTCGGCCTCGTGGCTGCACCCATCTGGCCAGTTGCGGTCGGGGGGGCTGCTGCGGGAGTGTTGGGGTATGCCGCATGGAAGTACGGAATGAAGGCGGCAGGGCGATCGTCCAAATCCTGTCCGACTGCCTAGGAACATTGCTGGTGCACAGGTGGTGCACAGACGGGCTACAAACAGTACACAGTGTGCACTCGCCGCGCAGCCGCCGATGCAGCGGATATCCAAGGGTCCACAGCCGGTATACAGATGGTGCACTGGCGGTCTACAACCAGTCGTTGGATCGTCTGACGGACGTTACTCCCTTTTCGACCAGGACAAGGTGGGGTAGGCCCCTCAGTGCATCAGTCCAGTGCGCGGCTCGGTCTTGCTGATTCGCCAACCGATGGACATATGGCCGCGTGACCTCCCACCGTTGCGCCAGCATCTGCGGAGTCCAGCCTTTCGCAATAGCATGAGACTTGAACTCGGAGGCTGTCATTGCCTCCGCAGGCGGGGACACGCGTACCTTGCGGCCGTCTATTGACAGGAGAACAGGAAGGGATCGAAGGGCATCGTCCCATTTCGGAGGGCGCTGGGTGTCGCGGCCGGTCCTGTTCACGTACGTCTCTGATACCCCCCACCTTGCGGCAAGGAGTCGCGACGTCCAGCCCCGGCGACGCGCCTCGGCTTTGAACTCCGAGGGATGCATCCTCATTTCGAATCCTCCGGACGCCAATATGGAGTCCTTTTCGACAGTGCCTCTGAGTGGCCTGCGGGCCTCACTTGCTCGGCGATCAGAAAGGCGATCAGAAACCATGGCTGTTAGGTCACCCATGTCGCACCATAGTTCTGGGTTTCTGCATCAGTTTCTCCATTTCCGCTACGCCGATACTAGCATCGGCCCATGTACCAAAGTTTCAGCTTTACCAGATTCACGTTGTTACATTCGATAATCCAAACAATGCAAATCGGCATTCATTCGCATATACTATTAGTCGGTTTTAACGGTGATATGTGAGGATCCCGATGGCTGCAGTTTCCTTGAGTTCTTTGCCCGCTGAACCAGCGGACCGACAGACCGCTGAAGGGGTGGTTTCACGTGTGGATCCACGTGATCTGGTGGAGGAGGAAGGGTGGAACCTGCGGGACTATCTGGATCCTGAGGTGTCCAACCACATCGAGTCGCTGGCAGCCTCATACCTCAACGGCCTTTGGGTCCCGCCTCTGATAGTTCAGCGCGAGGCAGATGGAGCGACGAAGGTTCTGGATGGCTGCTGCCGGCGTCGTGCCGCCCTTCTCGCCATCGCCCGTGGCGCTGATATCTCTCACCTGGATGTAGTCCATTTCTCGGGCTCGGAGGCCGATCGCACCGAGTTGATGCTGCGATCGCAAGAAGGGCTCAAGTTCACCCCACTGAAGCTGGCTGAGGGATACCTGCGGCTGGAACGAATGGGCCGTTCAGTCGCCGAGATCGCCAGCGGGGTAGGGCGCTCGCGGACCCACGTGGAGAGCTACCTGATCCTTGCTCGCGCGAACACAGACGTGCACCATCTCGTCAGGAGTGGCGAGGTGAATGCTCAGGCTGCGATAGATGCGTTCCGCGTACACGGCGAACAAGCCGGAGCGTTTCTTGCGGGCAAGCTGGCCGAAGTGAAGTCGCGCGGCAAAAAGGTTCTCAGCCAGGATGCCGTGAAGGACTGGGCTCCACCACGCAAGCACGCAGGGGCGCTTTACGGGTCTATGAGCGCGGTGGTCCAGTCCCTTGATCAGGCAACTCGGCGCCAGCTCGCAGAGATCGAGAACCTCCCCGCTGATGCTCGCGCGGGGCACAAGATTTCGGTGGATGCGGCCACGTTCTTGGAAATGTTCCATACGCATGTTGCGGCGACTGATTTCCGGGACGCCAAACAGAAAAAGGGAGACCAGTTTCGGGCAGCTGCATCGCAGCAGCAGCTCGACATCGCGCAGACCCCCATGGGTGCGGCGCCGCCATCCGCTATTCCAAGGGCCCCGGCAAAGCCTCCGATCACGGTCGTTGACCTGAACGCGAACTACAAGGGCTTGCCAGAGGACGATCCCCTTCTGGGTGAGGCCCGCCAATTGGTGATCGAGGACCAGCGTGCGTCGATCTCATACATGCAGCGCAAGCTTCGAATCGGCTACAACCGTGCTGCAGCGCTACTGGAAGAGTTGGAGCGCCAAAAGGTGCTTTCCCAATGTGATGAAAGCGGCACGCGCTCCGTTCTTCTGAAGGGGTAGACGTCAATGAATACTGCTGGAATAGATCAGAGCGTGGGCGCGGTAGCTGGCCAATCACTCTGGTGGGTCGGCTGCACCCATCGCCAGCAAAGCCATGCAACTACGGTTGTCGGTGTCGAGGGTGATGTCTGCAGGCTCAGCAATGGTCATTCGATCGACCGGTTTACGCTCCATGGGACTTTGAATCCGGTGCCGTTGGGGCGTTGCTACGCCAGCCGCGAGGCGTACGAAGCCAGCTGTAGGCTCTTGGACGAGTGGGCAAGGTTGACCCGCGATGTTGGCTGCTTGCCGCTGCCTGGTGGTGTGGATTTCGCCACTATTGCCAAGATCCGCGCGATGCTCGGGATGCGCTAGAAGCTCGGCATGGCGCGAAGAATGACGGCCGTTCAATGCTTTGCCCGTGCGGAGGCTCGGCAGGAGGCTGCTGATCACCTCATGCTCATGAACTGGACCGACAACAAGGAAGAGTGGGCGCAGGGCAAAGCCGTGGGCGAGGCGCTGTTGAAAGAGTGTGAGCACTACCGAGAGCTGGCACGGAGGCGTCGCGAGTCAGAAGGCTACCAGCCGTAGAGCCGCCCCGAGGGCGGCTTACTTTTGATCCATTCCGCCCAAGCACAAGTAGTCGGTTCAGTCAAACCCTATAGGGGGTGACTCCGACCGAGGAACGGTCGCCGGGTATAGGGTTTCGCATCTCACCCGAAGGTGGAAATCATTGGGGAACACCAGCGCGCGACCCCCAGTAGGGTTTGCAGGCGCCCGGTCGTGACAGGAGACTGCCCCAATGATGAAATCGATCACTCGCCATACCCGGACCGCCTCCAAGGCCCTTCGCTCTTGGTTCCTGGTCTGCTGCCTGATAGCAGGCGTTGTCACGCTGTATGCCCTCACGCGCAACATGGACGTCTCGCTCTCGATCTCTCCGACGCATGGACTGAACTTCCGTGCAGTGCAGCCCAATCGAGTCGGGCTGACTCCGGGAAGCGATGTAAAGCCTCCAGCGATCGCCGTGGCTGCGCCCTCTGCCGTCCAGGGCGCCAACGTCTCGGCGAAGGAATAGGGGTGAAGCCACCTCCCATCCCACCGGGCCCTGAGGCGTCGTTGCCTGGCCCGCTGGCCTTTCTGCCGCTGTACTCAGTGAAAATCGCGGCTGGATACAGTAGCGAGGCGCCCGAGCAAGGGAGTGAGATCCGCAACTCGCTCTGCAATCAGATTGCATACCTGCCCTTGCCTCTGCCACCGCCCCTTGACGGCCAGCAGCCGCGCCCCGAGCAGCACGGCGCGCTGCTGTTCGCGTACGTGCTCCCATACGATGACCTGGATCTCTCCATGTTCGTCTTCGAGGCTCACGAACATGGTTCCATTGGCTGTGCTGGGCTGCTGGCGAAGCGTCACGATGCCGGCAGTGCGAACAGTTCGGCCGTTGGATGCGCGTCGCAAATCCTTCGACGTCAGCAGCTTGTACGTATCGAGCTTCTTGCGAAGGAGTGCCAAGGGGTGGCTTCGCAGAGTGAGGCCGAGCGATGCGTAGTCCCACACAACGTCTTCGCCCTCTGGCGCTGGTGGCAGTTCAAGTATGTCTTCATCGACAGGAGCGTCCTGCAAAAGCTCTGGCGGGGCGTGTAGAGCCGCAGCGTCCCAAACCTGCTGGCGGCGATGCCCTGACAGCGTGGCCAGTGCGCCGGCAGCTGCAAGCAGCTTCATCTCTGCCTGCTCCAGACGCGCCCTGCGGGCCACTTCTTCGGCTGTATCGAAAGGAGCGTTATGGCGCGCCACCGCAATGCGTTCAGCGCTTGCCCTGTGCAGTCCTCTGACCATGTGCAGGCCCAAGCGCACCGCTGGAGTGGCTGGAAGGTCTTCCAGGGTGGATTCGACATCGCTGAACATCACGTCCACCGGCCGCACTTCGACACCGTGGCGTCTTGCGTCTTGCACGAGTTGACTGGGGCTGTAGAAGCCCATCGGCTGGGAGTTCAGCAGCGCAACGAGGAATGCTGCAGGTTCGTGTCGCTTGATCCAACTGGAGGCGTAGACGAGGAGCGCGAAAGAGGCCGCATGAGACTCTGGGAAGCCGTATTCGCTGTGCCCCCGGATCTGCGTGAAGATGAGGTCTGCAAATGACCTCTCGTAGCCCCGTGCTGTCATTCCCGCTACGATTTTTTCGTAGTATTTTTCGAGACCGCCTTTTCGTTTCCAGGCGGCCATCGCCCTGCGCAGTCCATCTGCTTCACCTGGTGTGAAGCCGGCCGCGAGTATTGCGATTTGCATGACTTGTTCCTGGAATACAGGCACTCCCAGAGTACGGCCCAGTGCTGTTTCCAAAGCTTCACTGGGGTACGATACCGGTTCTAGGCCTTGGCGCCGCAGCAGGTAGGGTTGGACCATTCCGCCTTGGATCGGTCCGGGGCGAACCAAGGCTACTTCAATTACCAGGTCGTAGAAACACTTTGGTTTGAGTCTGGGCAGCGTCGCCCTTTGACTTCTACTTTCGACCTGGAAGACCCCCACTGTGTCGGCCTTTGAAAGCATCTGGTATGTCGCTCGGTCCTCTGCCGGAATGTCCTGCATGCCGAACAGATAGCCTCTACGCTGCCCGATCAGATCGAGTGAGCGGCGAATGGCAGACAGCATTCCGAGTGCCAAGATGTCCACCTTCAGGATGCCCAAGGCATCGATGTCGTCTTTATCCCACTCAATCACAGTGCGGTCGGGCATCGAAGCGTTCTCGATAGGCACGATCCGGCTGAGTAGACTTTGAGTGATTACGAAGCCCCCAGGATGCTGTGACAAATGGCGCGGAAACCCGATCAGCTGCCCAGTGAGCTTGATAAGCTGCCGAACTGCAAGTCCCCTCACGGAAAGACCTATCTCGTCGAAGCGTTCCAGGCGTACGTCGGTGCCGTCAAACCACTGATGGCCTTTTGCGATTTCATCTACGGTTTCGAGGTCGAATCCCAGAGCCTTGCCAACGTCACGAATGGCAGACCTCGGCCGATAGCTGATCACTACGCCTGTGAGCGCGGCGCGGGACCTTCCATAGCGCTCGTATAGATACTGGATTACCTCCTCGCGGCGATCGTGCTCGAAGTCGATGTCGATGTCCGGAGGCTCATTTCTTTCCTTTGAGATGAAGCGCTCGAACAGAACCGACATGCGCGCGGGGTCAACTTCTGTCACCCCCAAGCAATAGCAGACCACGCTGTTGGCTGCAGAGCCACGCCCTTGGCAGAGGATGTGGCGCGATCGCGCGAAGGCGACGATGTCGAACACCGTTATGAAATAGTGGGAGTAGGAGAGCTGCTCAATCACGGACAACTCATGTTCGATGAGCCCTTGCACTTTGGGAGGGATGCCTTCGGGCCATCGCCGCCCAGCGCCTTCATATGTCGCCTGTCGAAGATAGCTGTCAGCTGTGTGACCTGAAGGCACCACTTCTTCGGGGTACTGGTACTTCAGTTCGTCCAAACTGAAGCTGCAGCGTGCTGCCACGTGGAGGGTTTCTGCCAGCAGCGCGGGCGGGAAGGTCTGGGCCAGCCGCAGTCGCGTCCGTAGGTGCTGCTCAGCACTGCGCTGCAAGTCTCCACCGCATGCGGTCAGTGGCTTCCCCAGGCGAGTCGCGGTCAGCACATCCTGCAGCGGCTTTCGCGAACGAACGTGCATCAGAACATCGCCAACTGCCACCAGCGGCAGCGCAGTCATCTCGGAGAGGCAGCGTAGGCGATGCAACCAGACTTCATCGTCCAGGCGGCGAAGCTGCTCCACGCCGATCCAGCAGCGCCCGGTGAAGTTGTTGAGGGTCCAGAGCCCCATAGCCTCCAGCTGTTCGTCGGTGGCGTTGCGATCGGGGCAGAGCAGGGCAACGCAATCCTCCAGCTCGTCTCCCGAAATGTTGGCCAGATCCAGCCGATAGGTGCCCTTCTCAGACGTCCTTCTCAGTTTGGTAATGAAGGCGCACAGATTGCCGTACCCGTTCAGGTTCTGCGCGATGAGCACCAGCGTGAAAGCGCCCTCGGCCTCGGTACGTGGTTGCACCAGGAACTGCGCGCCCACCAGCAGTGGCAGGCCTGCCGCTTTGGCCGCGACATGCGCGCGCACCACCCCGGCCATGGAGCACTCGTCGGTGATGGCGAGGCCACGGTAGCCAAGCTCGGCCGCACGGTCTACCAACTCGTCGGCATGGCTGGCCCCGCGCAGGAAAGTGAAGTTCGAGCTGCAGCGAAGCTCGACATAGTCCGGCAGCACACTCGATGGTCGATTGGACATGGCGTTCACGCGAAATGGCCGTGAAGGAACCAGGCCGTCTGATCAAGCGCCAGCCGTTGCTGAAACACCCACAGGAGACCCGCGTGAGGGCTCAGCGCCAGCCAGTAGTCGCGCTGCGCGTTGAGCGGCTTCGCATCCTCCCCATCACCACTACGATGCCACCAGCCGCCCTCGACCCGATCGGGGCCGAGCAGCAGCTGCAGCGGTCCCTGGTAGTGCGGCCGGTTGTCACGCTCCACCAGGCGCAGCGGTTCGTCAAGCACCCAGGAGGGCAGTGGCAGCTGGTAGGGGGAGGGCGCACGCGCCACGCGTTTGGCCAGGTCGCACTCCCAGGACTGCATCCACTCAAGACGGTGATCGGCGGACAGTACGGGCCTGCACACGGACTCCTCGCCCAGGCGAGCCTGAATGCGCTCCAGCGCAAGGTCGGTGTCGGCCCCGCGCCGCAGGGTCTCGGGGATGAGCGAGCGGCTCTCCTCCACGATGGGCAGTACCTCGGCCGCCAGAAGCTCAATGTCGCCAGCGGGGGCGGCGAGTGTCACCTTGGCCAAGTGCTCGGACAGCAGGCGCGCGCAGTGCTCTATGGATTGCGTGGGCTGCGCGGTGCGCACTGTGATCTCGCCCCCGGTGCCGGCGTCCTTGGCCCTCATCACGTCGTGTGCCCACCGCAGGGTGAACGCTGTGACGCCCAGGCGCCGCGCAATCAGCCAGCCGCCCATCTGTAGCAGCAGCCTGCGCGCGCCGAACAGCAGTGCAGGTGCCGTATCCACCCGGGACATCAGCTCCAGGCGCGCGGAGAAGGTCTCGGGCACGGTAATCCACTGGTGGACTTCCGGCCGCAGCCCGTAGGCTTGATCGAGCGCGCTCAGCAGACCCTTGTCGAATCGCCGCCCCAGGCCGCCTCGGGGCAGTTGCCGGACGTCACCCAGGGTTCTGCACCCCACCCTGGCCAGCGTCGCCTGGTGGGCGTTGATGGCCGTGACAGAGGCAAGCGGCAGCGGGTCCAGGATCTTGGACAGGGGCAGGCGAAAGCCATTGCGTTGCGCGGGCGTCGCCGCGCTCCTCGCTAGCGCCAGAGCGGAGGTGGCCGTGGGCGCCCAGGCGAGGTGTGCGCAAAGCTCTTCGGCGCCCGACTCCATCTGGGCGCACAGCTGCTCCATCCCGCCGAACAGACGCGCGCTCCCCGACACCTCAGCCACTGCGGAATCCTCCAGCAATGCCACGCGGGGCGTGAACTGCAGGGCCCAGATCCCGAGAGCGTTGGCATCAGTGGGAGACGTGCTGGACGTGGCGGATTGAGGGAGCAGTGCTGCCCAATGCCCAAGCATCGGCGGCCTCCTCGCGGGGCACAGCCGCTGGGAGCGGCTGCAGGTTCTTCAGGCGCGGCGGAAGAACCTGCATCAGGTTCGTCGGCGTAGCGTTCACCACAACGGGCCCGTCAAGCGAGGCGCCGCGTCTCTTGGGTATCCGAACTTCCAGCCCCCAGCCCCCGGCAAGCGCCACGGAGACCCGCAGCGGTGCCGGCGACGTGTCGTTGAGCGCGGTGATGGGCCGCAGCAGCATGACGGGGCAATCGCAGGTTTGCGCGTGGATCTGCAATCGCCGGATCTGCTCTGGGCGGGCCTGCGGAAGCCAGGCCATAACCAAGCCTGCAGGATCCGATTTGAGCAGCTGCTCGGTGACCCACAGCCGGTCTACGGGCTTTGCCGCCTTGATCCAGACAACCTGGTGGGGGGCGACGCCCAGTTGCGCCAACCCTGCGGCGTGAGGTTCCTTCGGAGGCGCAACGAGGTACACGCGTCCACCCTCGGCCAGAAAGTCAGGAATGGCAGGGCTGATCAACCTCCATTCGCACAATGCGGATTGAGGCAGTAGGAGCTCTGTCAGGCCGTGCGTCGGCCAGCCCCCTCCGGGCAGCTCTCTATCCAGGGCGTCAAAGCCGGAGGAGACCGTGCGCGCGATCGAGCTGCCCAGATCTGAGCCGCGCCACACGGCATCCGCGACGTGGCGCGGAAGGGCGCCAACGTCGAAGGCTATGGGAGCGCGTAGCGGGACTGACATGGGGTGGGAACCAACGGGGAGGCATGTTCGAATACTGTACGAAACTACAGTATATGACCGTGAGTCCCGCGCGGGAAACCCTGAGCGCAAGTGGTTCCTGGGCACCCTCCGAAACCGTAGCAACCCAGTCAAGCGGGGTGCGGGCTATGGCGTTTTCAGAGCGAATACACCCACGCCGCAGTCAAACTCTCCAGCTCGCAGTGCCTCCCGCGCCTGGCGCCTGGGCCCTCAGTAGCCCAGCAGGGACCCCATCCGTTCGTGAAGTGGCTTGGGGGAGGGGAGGGCGGTTGCTGGCTGCGATGGAGCGGGACAAGCGGGTGGCAGCGTCTCGACCGGCCTACCTGCGGCCTGCTTGAGCAGCACGTCGCGCATCGCGGCGGCTTCGATCTTCGCCATCTCAAGCTTCTCCTGTAGAGCTGCAATCTCATCTTCCCGAGCGTCAAACCCTTCCGACCACGCCTCGGTGAGTTGTTCCTGCGTGCGATTGCCCACCGCGTTGGTTGCAGCCATCACCAGCATCTCAGATTCATGCAGCAACTCGGCGCCCAGGCAGCGGACGCTGGTGCGGCCTCGGTCATTCATCGGGTGCCTGTCCAGTGCCGACAGATCGTCCTGCGGCAGTTCTTCATCTGAGCTGTCCTCGTAGACCTGGATGACACCGATCTGGATGTCGGAGGGGCCCTGGGTCATATAGACGGACATGCCGACTCGCGCGAGGCAGGGCCACAACTCATCGCGCCAGACGGTCAGGTCCAGCCGGTGCCAGCCGCTCGGGGAGACAAAGTACACCTCCGGCGTGTCCGACTCGCGCGCGGTTGAGGCTATGGCGAAGTGCAGCGCTAGATCGCGGATCTCAACCCCGAAGAAGTAGGCGCCGCGCGTGGGCTCCGGTTCGAGATCAAGGGCGGACCTCCAGACGACTTCCTCGGGGTGCCAGTTGCAGGTAACCATTGCAAAAAGAGGGAACGAAGTGGCGTGGAACACCGTGTTCGGGTCGTCGCCGTTGATGTAGATCCGCCCTTGAAGTCCCAGGCCGGAGTACATGCGGTATTCCTCAGCCTGCAGCATGGCGACCATTTCCGTCGTGGCGGCTTTGACGTAGTTCCACTGCGGACCGGTGAAGATCGACTTCGCCTCGCTGGCTGCAACGCTCAGACCACCTCCGAGCCGCAACACCGCATCGTTCAGTTCCTGCTGCGTGGCAGAGCCCTGCATTGCGTGGGCGATGGCCATCATGAGGCCGTCCACCTTCTTGAAATGGCGGTTTTCCTCGTGTTCACGACGCAGCTTGAGCTTGCGCTCCTCGCGCTTCTTCTTCTCGCGCTTCTGGTCTTTTGTCAGCTTGGCCATGGGGCGCCTCTAGGTAAGCGAGTTCGGGAGGTGACTTGGAAGGTGACCAACGATCACACGCTGTTGGTCCGGGTCCCAGCAGAAGTAGATCCTCAAGCAGAACCGGAGGTCCCTGGAGTTGCCTTTGGCCAAGTGCTGGTCAAGGAATCGCCTTCGGCCGCCCACCCGCACGAAGTACATGTCGCCCAGTTCGCCCGCCACGCTGGGATCCACGGAGCCCCGGAAATCGATGCCCATGGCGTCGGCCTTGTCCTTGAACGCGTGGCGGTCCGCTTTGCCGGTCTTCACCTGGGTGTACTCGGTAGCCAGCAGTTCCAGGCATTGGTACAGCAGGGCTGGCGACTCATAAGGGCTTCGCTTTGTCGCTGAAATCGCGCGGGGCTGGATGATGATCCGGTCCGCGTTGAGCTGAGCCCACTCCGCTATGTCCTTGAGTGCCCATTGCCGGGCTTGCGCAGGGGGCACGGCGGGCTCATGCGCCGGGGGAAGGGTGACGGCAGGGGTGTAGGTGCCACCCCGGGCGCTGGAGGCTTTGTCGAGCGTTTTGGCGAGGTGGGTCCAGTAGGCCACGTCGGACTGCAGTCGTGCGATGCGTGCCTGATCGTCCTGAACCGAGACCACGCCCGCAGGGCTGGTGCCTGCGGCGACAAGCTCCACAAAGGCTGGATGGCGTGTGCTGGGAGCCGCTTCGCCGAGCAGCTCCTCGAACACTTCGCCCCACATGGCGTCCAGCACCGCCAGCGCTTGGGCAGTCCCCATGCAGAGGCTGCGGCCCGCAACCGCTTTGCCGGTGGACGCGGGGACATGAAAGACCTCCCAGGTGCCGCAGGCGGTGGCATCCATCACCTGGGCTGCGAAGAACTGTCCGGAGGGGTCTACCCACCACTGGACATGAAAGCGGGCTCCCCGGGTCTGTCCCACCGTGTCCGGGGCGGGCGTGCCGATGTGCTCGTCGAGCCTCCCGAGCCACGCCCAAAACATGCTCGCCAAGCGTGCAGAGCCATCGTGTTCCTCCACGATGCGGTGGGCGGACCCTGTGTCCGTCGCCGTCCAGCCATTCCTGCTGCCAATATCCATAGCCGATAATTTGACCATGGGTTTGATCGAGTACAAGTGGGATTTGGAAGGCGATTGGTTTTGGTTTCGAGGGCGCGCGGAAGCGCCGTTGTCGGCCAATCCAGCTATTGAGGCGGAACTGCTGGACGTGGCCGCCTGGCTGCAGGAGCGCAAGATCTCCAGGGGACGCATCGCGTTCTCCGCCAAGCGCGAGCAGCGCACCAGCAAGAGCGAAGCGCTGGTGGTGAACCGGGGTAAGGTGGAGGCGGACGGCTCCACTGTTTTTCACCCGGTGGTCACCACCGTTGAAATCCGGCTTCCGCAGCATGTAGCGGCTGAATTCCGCTTTGCTTTCAACGTCGTTGACGACCGGTAGCGCTGCCAGGGGCGGGCGGTTGCCCCCGGGTTCACGTGTTTCTTAAACTGTGGCCGCGATCACCTTTTCTCGCGCTGGCAGTCGGCTGCGATTTTGGTGCCCTTGAAAATTATTTTCGCCGGGTCCACGTAAAACGGCTCGCGGCAGGCGACTGCAAAGACCTTTGCTGTCATTCCACCCGAATAAGCGTCGATTACCTCATAGTTCCCGGGCTGCAATTTGACTGTTTTGAATTGCCGCTTCGAGCACTCTTCTTTTGAATCAACGCCATTCTCAATGCAGAACGCGACGTCCACAGTGAAGTCACATGCGTTTCGGAACCCTTGATAGGGGCCGCCAGAGGGCGAGGTGATAACGGAAATGCAATTGTTCCGGTGCTTGTCGTAGACGAACGCGCGGGTGTTTTTGTTCTTGCCGCCGCTCTCAGCTTCCATGGATGCGTCGGTTTCCATCGGCGCTTCCGCTGCTTCAGCTGCTCTCGGCGTTTCATCCATGCATCGGCGCATGTATGTCCGGCGTTCATTGCCCTTGGCGCCCACGTAGTCGGCATTCAGGCCGCAGCGCTCCAGGGCCTCTTTTTGGTCCGCTGCGCTACGGTTCTTTGAAGACGTTGTAGCCTGATCCCCATTGCCCACTCTGTTTGGCTGATTGGGCGCGTTGGCAGAAGTGGGGGGCGATGGCCTAATGTTGCTTTTGGGAGGCACGTAGTCCGTTGCTGATGGCCAGCCTGCGGCTTGATGGCAACGGTATGCCTCCCGCCGCTTTTCCTCCGAACTCATATAGCCTGGGGCGCGACACGCCCAATTCCTGTTCGAACTCTTTTCAAGCGCGTCGGGCGCTTGCACGCGCGTATTGTCCCACAACCTGTAATCAGTCCGGCCATTTCCAAGTGGTGGCCCAAAGCAATCCTCAATATTGGCCATCATGCGATCTAGCTGCGCCTTACTCAAAATTCGAGAACTCAGCGGCGGCATTACTATGTCGGCAGTGCCGTACTCCTTAATGTCGAAGCGAATAAGGATTTGATCGGGGCAGACGTTCTGTATATTGGCTGCTTCTTTGGATCGAACAAGCTCAAATGTGTCCGCTGCTGAGTGCAAAGGCAGCAGTGCAAAGATCGCGAAGAGTTTCTTCATGGGAGTTTCAAGGATTTTCCCAAGAGCCTACCTCCATCAGGCCTTGTGTGCCATACCGCAAAAGGGGGAGGTGCCACGGGGGTGACCTGGAGTGGCGCGTATACGTCGGTCGCCGTGGAGGCCCGAACAGCAGCGACCCTGAGACTCCCCACCCTCTGCAACAATATGTCGCGAACGTCGGCGCCTGTGCTGCGCCGGTGGGTCAGCACTACCAACTATGGCGCAGGATCTGTCATCTATCAGGGATCGGTTGTACGAGGGGGTAATCGACCCCCGTGAGTGGTACCTGGGCCTTGAGGCCATCCGCAAAGCGAACGATGGAGCCCTGTTCTACAACTTCGCGGTGGATGCCAGCACCTTTGCTGTCGTGAGCAGCATGCAGAACGAGCAGTTTCCGGCTGACCTGATCCGGGAGTACGAGCTGCACCACGCCCAGCAAGATGAACGCATGCCTGTCGTCATGGGCATGGAGGTAGGGCAGGTCATGTACGACCATGAGCACTTCTCGTCGCGCCAGCTATCCAGCAGCTTCATCTATTCCGATTGGCTTCCAGCACTGGGGTACAAGCACACGATGTGCATGCCACTCTTCGATGACGGCAGGACACGCGAATTCCTCAGCATCATTCGGCCTGCAGACCACGGTGCGTACGGAATTGCCAATCGCGATGTGATCGCCCAGCTCCTGCCGGACTTGATCCGAGCAACGAAGCTGCGAAACCGTATGGCCACCGTAGCCTCGCATGCCTCGGCCGGACTCTCCGCGATCGATTCGCTCGGCCAGTGTGTGGCTGTGCTCGATGCGGATGGGTTGATTCGCTACCTCAACAAGGCTGCGCAGTTGAACCTGGCGGAAGGAGCGGGGCTCGGCGTCCGCCATGGCAGGCTCGTTGCGCCGGATCCGCACGCGCATGCAGATTTGCTGGCGGGCATTCGCCGTGCGTGTGGCGAGCCGAGTAGAGCATCGGTGCTGCGCGTCGCGCAGAAGGGGATGAGCGTGCTCTGCAGCGTGTTGCCGCTGCGCCCCACGCACGTGCTCGCCCAACAGGTCCACGCCGCCCCACAGGCCCTTCTTGTGTGGACGAAGCCGCGCTCGATGGAAGACGCTGAGCGGCTGTCCGTGGCCTTGGGCTACTCAGAAAGTGAGGCCCGGTTGGCTTTGGTGCTCGTCACTGGCAGAACCTTGAAGGACTTCGCGAAGCTGCAGGGGTGCACTTTAAACACGGCGCGCACCCACTTGAGGAACCTCATGCGAAAGAGCGGGTGCAGTCGGCAAATCGACCTGGTCCAGCTCTTGATGCCACTGCACCTCGGTTGATGCCTGGCTAGCGCCTCTTATTCCTTGACGGCGCCAGTTGGTCGGCCAGCTCGGCCATCTGCTCTGTTGTTGGACGCGTCCATAGCCCTTTTGAGTCGCCCATCCACACCTCCCCAGACTCCATATCGATGGCCGCCCATTTCTGCGGGCAGCGCGTGTCGAGCTTCATGGTGACCGTTTTGTTCAGCTCGGGAACCTCGCGCCCGCTGTGCAGCTTGCGGCTCTTGGAAACCTGCTGCCAATGCAGGTGCCCGTGGCGGATGATCCGCCCCTGTTTCGCAAGCTCGTCCATCAGCTTCTTGGCGAGGATGTCGGCGCGATCGCGCGAGCGTGGCGTGGTCAGCGGGTAGAGCTTGGCGGCGAGGTCCTGCCGCCGAAAAGGCGTAGTCCGGCTGTCCATGAAGCTCTCGCACACCTTGCGGTGTGAGGCGCGCACGTCAGCTGTGAGGGGCGAGGTGGTGGTGGCCATGATTGTTTCAGGTGGGAGCGGTTTCAGCGCCGGCAGTGCCGATGGTGATCAGCGCTGGATCCACTGTGATCTGGTGATGCTCCAACATCAGAGCGCAGAACAGCAGCCAGTCCTCGTGCGTGGGTTTGTAGTGGGTGCAATGCAGGCACTGTGCTGCTCCCTCCATTTGCTGGGACGCGGTCCGGTGCACATCCAGGCCGAAGCGGGAGCTGAATCGACCGATGGTTGACCCATCGACCGCCGAGTGGACCCAGACCGTGTCGCCGTTGGCGCTGACCTGGATCTCGGCGGCCATGCGATCAGGTTTCTTTGATCGTCTTTTCATAGAGACGGCTTGGGCCTCGCGCATGCCATGAGTGCGCCGTCTAGCAGGCTGGTGCGCGGATTGTTCTTCGTTCTGCAGGCCATCGGTCGCTGTCAGCGGCAAGGTGTGAGAACCGGGTCATCAGGGCTTACGCCGTTGGCTTCGGCCATATCACGGTAGGAATCGAACAGTTCGTGGCCCCATCGGTCACGTCATTCTGGAACTTTCCATTGATGTAGGACAGGCGAACCGACAGGTTGTTGTCCGCCCCTCGAAGCAGGAACCCGGCACATGTGGCGGGGTGCCGGGAGCCGGACTCGTGGCAGGAGAAGACGTGGGTGCTCATGTCGTAGGCGGTGTTCGCGCTGACCTTGAACGCGTCGGCAGGGAAGTCCCCCGCATTGGCGGTCTTCCAGGGGCAACCCGGGCAAGGCTCCTTGCGGTAGCTTTTGGACTGGCTTTTGAGCGATACGACCTGGTGATCCTGGCCCGCAGGGGTGACCTTGAGAACCGTCGCTGGCGCGCGCTTTGCAAGCTTTGTGGGACTGGTCATTGCTGTGCAAGGGTTGGCTGAAGAAAGTGCTCAAGCGGCGCCCACGCAAGGATGGTGAACAACGTCTCGGAGTAGGGCATTGTCGCCATCTTGGCGGTTTGAATGTACGCCTGGGCCTCGGTTGGGCGAAACAGTCCGTGGGGCACCGCAGCGCTGTCCTGAAGCCACATCCGGGCGCGAAGGTCGCAGATGCGGCCGTCAGGGAAGGCTATCCAGAAGTGGGCAGGGGTGGTGCCAATACCCGTCACGCTCAGGCGCCCGATATGGATCTCGTGCGGGATGCCTTCCGACTCCAGGTACATCGACACCACCCGCGTCATGCCATCGCATTCGATTGGCAAGCCGTCGAACTTCAGCAGCAGGCCCTGCAGCTTGATCTCCTGCTCTTCGTTCATGTGGATCTGCCCTCGGGCATTGCTGGTTGGGTGGTCGGTGCGTAGGTCATGGCTGCGGTGTGCTCTGGGCTCGGTATACCTCGATCGCAGCCATGGCTTTGGGCGGGATACCTTTGGTCTCGGCCACGGTAGCGCGGCCGATCGCCATGAGAGCGTACACCTCGGCGAGTGCGCGCAGTGGCGCTGCCAAGGTAATGCCATCGGGCGATGGGCTGCGGGCCCGCCAGTAGTTGATCGCCGCCTCGATTTCCACGACGTGGATGGTTTCAGGGCTTGGGGACGTCATGTCGTTGGCTCTTTCTGCAATCTCTGCACACACGTTTCGCACTTGCCAGCGGGCTTCCGGCCTGCTAGCGAACCACTGGGACAGGCCGCGTGAATCGTCTTGCAGCAATCCAGGCGGCCATCCCGTGTGTGGTGGTCGGGGATGGCGGGGCTTCATGCGGCAGGCTCGGTGCGTGGTGGAAATGCCATTTCAACGGTGGCCAGACGTTCCTTCAGCTCGGGCAATTCGGCTGCGCCAACGCCGTTTTTGTCCTGGCCGGTGGCAATCCAGTGCTCGCGAACGGCGATTGAACTAAGAAGGGATGTGCGGTAGCCCCCCGTCAGAAGGCAGTGCAATGCGTCCCGCACGGCCTGCTCCTCCGTGGCGCACGGAGCACCGCAGGTGTATCCGGCCACTGCGGCGTACCACGTGCCGTTCGGGAACACCTGGCTGCGGCCATGGGGGTGCTTCCATCCCGTCAGGACAAAGCCCTCATGCACGTGCTGCATGGGTTCATTGAAAGCGGCGCACGGCAATGCGCGGGGCGAGAGGGTGCTGGCATCGACCCACTTGAGCTGGCTTTCCCACCAGGAGTCGCGCACATAGGGGGGTTTGGTCTTTAGCTCGATCTGCACGCGCTTAGCCCCCAGTTTCACAACCCTTGCCGGGATCGGCAACCCCATCCCATAGCCGTAGACCATGGCGGCATCGGGCCGATTGCTCTCGTGCTGCCAATTGACGCGGTCGTTTGGCTGAAAGGGGGTTGTGGCGGCAGTTCGATGCATTTGGTAACACTCCACAGTGCATTTTTGCAATGTCGATGGTATTCTGCACCTAAGTTCCTTGTTTCAGAATGTGCCAGTGTTGAATGATGCATTGTGGCAACGCAAGGGCCATTGTCTCAGGTTTCACTATAGTTCCGTGTTCGGAGGTCCTTATACAGCCCCAGCCCTTTACCCGCCCACTTCTCGAAGGAGAAAGCGCGCTGCAAAGTCAGGATGTGCTGGTGTCCCCCGGGCAGATGCCAGAGTTTGAGAAGCGCTTGGCCGCACTCAACAAGAAAGCGTCCGCATTCGGACTGCCTGCACTGCGTGTTCTCGACCAACAGGACGCGTTCTTCTCGCGGCGGGCGGAAACGCAGGGCCGGGACGGCGATTCGACTCTTCATTTCCTCGTGCCGGCGCGCCCTGGCGACACGAGCGTTGTGGCGCTGGTGCGCCTGCGGCTGGAGTTCCCGATCGTGAAGCTGGGTTCATGGCAAGTGGTCGGAAAGCTCGATGCACTTGCGGGTGGCAACGCCATGTTCTGCGTGACGGATCTTCCTGGCGACAGAGAGGCTATGGAGGAGCGCTCCAGGTCGGCCATCACGTGCGAGCACTGCAACAAGAAGCGTGCGCGCAAGGAGAGCTTCCTCCTGCGCGACAACAGCAGCGGCGCCTACTTGCAGGTGGGTAAGGCTTGTTTGGGCGACTTCACTGGCGTGGACCCCGCTGTGGCCCTGTTCCTCGCCCAGATGTCGTGCGTCGTCAGCTGGGCCGATGGTGAGACGGACGAGTTCATGCGCTCGGGCCGGTGCAATACGGTGAACACGGCAGAGTTCCTGGCCGCCGTGAGCTTTTGCATTGCGCGGGACGGGTTTGTTTCATCGCGCCTGGCCCGGGAGTGCGGCATGGAGCCGACCTTCGCATCGGCCCTTGGCCTGTCGGATGCCTGCCGCAAGAGTCGCGATCTGTCTGGCAGCTACCGTGAGCAGCACGAGGAGCACCGGGCTTGTGCGCAAGAGACGATGGCTTGGTACGCCGCGAAAACGGACACACGCGACTTTGACCGCAACGTGCAGTTGCTCTTGGCAGGCGAACGCCTTTCCCTCGACTCGAAGCACCTCGCGATCGCTGCGGCAGGCGTTTCGTCGTTCATGAGTCGTCCGCTGGACCTGGGCCTGCCCCCGGGCACCGAGCACCTGGGGACGGTAGGGCAGTTCATGGAATGCCCCCTCACTGTTCAGCGTGTCATGGCCCGCAACTCGCCCTTTGGCCTCTCCCACATGGTGAGCCTGCGCGACCCCAGAGGAAATTGCGTGATCTGGAACGCTTCAAGCTGTCCGCAGGAGATCGTGCGCGGAGGATTGGGTCGAAGCCTGCAGGCCCGGTTCAAGGTGAAACAGCACGGGCAATACCAGGGAGAGCTCCAAACCTCGGTATCGCATCTGAAGGTTCAGGGCTGGCTCGATGCCGGCCAGGAGTCCGCAACAGCAAAAACGCAGGCCTAAAGCCTTCACGCATCGTCAAAACTTTTCGGAATGCTTCCCATGACCTTAGACCATACCCGCTCACTCCCAGGCCGCCGTAGAACCGGACCGCTGGATCACAGTGCCCCCGCCCAGATCTGGCTGCAGTTGGATCCGACGGAGAGCCCGCTGGACCGTTCCATGGCCTTCCCAGGCGGTTCGGATGTTACGTGGTGCCGTGAGTCCCAAGGCGGACTTGAGGTCTCGTACGTGCGCGCAGACTTGGCGGGAGCTGGCGCTTCGGCCGAACTTATTATTCCCGAGGGCATCCTGCGCGACGACACGGTGCACGGGCAACGCTACTTCACTCAGGCCGACGTTGAAGCGGCATTTGCGCAAGGGCGCCAGTCCCCGTTGTGCTCCCTGGCGCTGCAGCCTGTGATCGCGTGGCTCGACAGCGGCTGTGATCCCCGGGACGCGGCCAATGAGTTGCAGCTGATCGCCCAGCAGATCGAAGGCGGCAGCTGGGCTCTGGAGCGGCTTGCGCTGCGCGCGGCCCTGACCTTCTATGCCGAGGGGAAGCATTTTCAACTCCACAACGATACGGCATGGGAGACCGTGAGCGGTGAACCAGCGAACCTGTGGGAAGACGAAGCAAACACCGCCACGGTCGAAGACGGCTCCATCGCCATGGCAGCGCTCCAAGGACAGGTATACGCGGCCCAGAACGATATTGCCTACGAACTCGTGCGGCGCGATACCCATGTAGTTCAACGCACGGTGGAGCCTGGAGCACCGCTCGTGCTGGACGCAAAGGAGGTGAGCGATTGCGTTGTGCGGCAGATGAAGCCCTCTGCGCAGCCAGCCCCTGGCGAGCCCGACTGGAGCAACAGCCGAACCGCACCTCATGAGGTTTGGAAGAACTCCATGTTCACAGCCGCAGACAGGCTTTCCTTCGCCGATGGTGCCATCGCGTTCCGTGACAAGGTCATTGCGAACCTGCGCGCGCGGCGCAAGGCAGACACCCTCACCGTACAGCGGTGGGAGTTCGTCAAGCGCCTGATTGGTCCTGGCCAGAAATCTGCGGAGTGGGTTCGGTTCGTGGGGATTGTGGGCGAGCATCCCGACACGCCCTCAGGATTTGAAGCGGCGGTGGACAAGGCGCTCAATCAGCGTCCCGATAGCCCGCCTGTCCCCTACGCGCCGCTCACCGGTCGCGTGATCGACCTGAAGACGGACGACTCCGTGTTTCAGGAGACTGTCGCGGGCCGAAAGCTCTTCGAAATCCGCGTGGATGACCGAAAGTTCCAGTGCGGCGATGTCCTGCGTCTGCGCGCGACCGTGCGCACGGGTTCCGAGGCTGCTGGTGGCGAGACGCTCCAGTACACAGGAGCGGAGGTGCTCCGACGAGTTGTGGGCATACTCCGTGGCGGGCAGTACGGGCTTGCCGAGGACTTGGTCATCCTGTCGGTGATTCCCCACGATGACTGCGAACAGACTTCCGCATGAGTCTCAAGAAATCTGGCATTCCGGCAATGGCTGCGCCTGAGACGTTCTACGGGGCGTTCTCGCCCTGCGAGCAGTTCCGCTACCTGCTCGTCCACATCTGGGACGCCGGCAAGCCGGTGCTGCCCTGGATTCTGTTCAACCCCTCCCAGGCAGGGCGCGTGACAGAGCGGGGGATTGTCAAAAGCGATCCGACCGCGCGCTAAGGCCGTGGGTTTTCTGAACGAATGGGCTATGGCGGACTGGTGTTTGCCAATGCTTTCGCGTTCATCGCGACCAACCCTGCTGACCTGCGCAAAGGCCGCTATCAAGTCGGCCCTGAGAATGACTCCAGAATCTTGCAGGCCTGCGCCATGGGCACGGGCGATGTCATGGTGGCCTGGTGGCCTGGGGGGGCTTTGGGCCGGGGCCTCGCGCGCCCCCAGGAGGTCAGCAAGATGGTTCGTAAGGCTGGGTATCGGACGCTGGCGCTGGGGCGCACCGATGACGGGTTGCCGCTACATCCCCTGCGGCTTGCCTATGCAACCCCTGTAGAGGTGTTCCGGGGTTGATGCGTTGACTATATATTTAAATATAGTTTCGTGCTTGCAACAATGGTTTTATATGTTATTTCTGTAGGCGCAGTTATACTTTAGTTAAGATCAGCGCAAATGCCTATAGGAAACTTATGAAATCCCCTATCGAGTTCTCTAGGACGCTGACTACTGCCAAGGAACAGCGCGGCGTGACACAGAAAGAGATCGCCGAAAGGACGGGCCTGTCACCCCTGGCGGTGAGCCAGATGCTCGACGGCAAGGTGTCCCCGCGCCTGTCGAATGCCATGGCCGTGGCTGATGCATTGGGACTGGAAATGGTCTTGATGCCAAAGGGAGCGGCCGAGTCCTTCGAGAACTCGAATCGGGCTCCAGAGCGCACCGTGAGGTCTGCCCTTGAGCAGCGACTCAGCACGATGCAAAGGAACGCCGCCGATGGGAAAAACAAGGAATCGAAAGAATGAAGTACCGCGCGCTCGATGTCTTTCTTGGACAAGGCAAGGATCGCCGCTTTGTCGGCCAGCTCTTCCAATATGGGGAGGGATCCACGGCGATGACGAGGTTGCTGCCCGACAAGGCGTTCTGGACCTCGGCCGACATGCCAGTGCTCAGCCAGTATGCGCTGCTTGACACGGAGGACGACCGGATCAAGTTCTTCATGGAAGCGGCCCAGCAGCCGTTCTTCAATGGGGAGGGTGAGACACTCCCTCCGTTCTTTCAGAACATGCTCCCCGAAGGCCCGCTGCGGATACACCTGGAGGGAATTGGCGAGCTGTCCAAGGGCGATCACTTTGGACTGCTGAGCTTGTGCGGCACGGACCTTCCCGGCGCCGTGTATGTACAGCCCGCCACGTACACCCCTGAGAGCATCGCGCGGGTCGTCACGCAGCACAACGACGCTCTTGAAATGACCGTCACGCCAATGCCGGTGCCGGAGGCCACATCGCTGTCAGGCGTGCAGCCCAAGCTCGCCCTGGTGCTGTCTGGTGGCCGATACGTGCAGCGGACCAAAGACGAGAACGGCATTCACATCATCGCCAAGCTGCCCACAGTTCAATTCCCGCTGCTCCCGCAGGTCGAGGAGTTGTCCCTGCGCTTGGCGAGTGAGGCGGGGGTGACGGTGTGCGAAGTCGCCCTGGCGCCTGTCTCCGAGATCCACGCAGACCAGCCTTTCGTGCTGGGACAGGAAACGCATTTTCTGGCCGTCAAACGCTTTGACCGTGCAGGGACCCAGCACATTCACTGCGAGGACTTCGCCCAGGTCCTGAACATCCCGCCCGAGCTGAAATACGAGCATCCCAGCGCAAACTACGCCGCGATCGCGCTCGTCCTTTTGACTACCCCAGGACTCGGCATGCCAGCGGTAGAGGAGATGATCCGTCGCTTGGTGGTCAACGATCTCCTAGGCAACTATGACGGGCATTGTAAAAACTATGGGCTTCTATATATCGATAGTTATTCGCCTGAATTATCGCCTGCCTACGATGTGGTGGCGTATGCCGCCTACCTGAGGGGTAAGGGGCACGGACTGCGCTTCACTCCCGACAGCCCAAAGCACCAACGGATCTCCCCCGTGACGGTCCGGGATCTCGCGAATGCCGTACCGGGACTCGCCGAGCCCAAGATCACATCCATCGTTCGTGACACCGTGAAAAAGGCTTATGCCGCTTGGCCCGACATGATCCAAGCCAGCACGCTACTGGACGAACAAAAGAAGCGGCTGCTGACGCACTTCGACGAGACGCCCGCCATTGCGAGCCTGCGCCAGCGCGCGGCCAAGACGGCTGCGAAGGGCTGACACTGATCCACGAGAAACGGAGCCCCTGCATGCATACCCAAACGTCCCAGGAGAGCCTTGCCGTTCTACCGCGTGGCAACCTTGGTGAGACCTCCTTTCAAGATCGCGTAGAGCCCTGGTTGCTGGAGTGCTTTGGCGCAAAGGTCGCTGGCAACACGTTGGAGCGCTCGCACCGGATGCTGGAAGAGGCCCTGGAGTTGGGGCAGGCGGTTGGCTGTACGCGCGAGGAGGCGCACCAGCTCGTGGACTACGTCTTTGGGAGGCCGGTGGGCGAAGCTGCGCAGGAGGCGGGTGGGGTGATGCTCACCCTTGCGGCCCTGTGTCGCGCTCATGGCATCGACATGCACGAGGCCGGCGATAGGGAGCTGGCCCGCGTTTGGGCCAAGCTGGAAGCCATCCGCGCCAAACAGGCCACCAAGCCGCAGAACTCTCCGCTGCCGGGGGCAACCCCGGGCGAATTCCTGTAGCAAGCTAGCGGCCTCAACGCCCGTACGAAGTCGGCCATCGGATCACCTTTCACCCTTTCAGAACACCCATTCCCGTCCCTACGAGCCTATGACACTCAGCGCACCGAACTTGCCCCTCGTGACCATTGATTCCGAATCGACGCGCGACATAGACGACGCGTTCACCGTTCACCAAGTTCCTGGCGGGGACATCGAAGTGCTGGTTGCGATCGCTGATCCCACTGGGGCCGTGCCGGTAGGCAGCGAGACGGATGACGAAGCGCTCGCGCTTGCGGCATCGATTTATGCGCGCGACCGCGTTGTCAAACGCATGCTCCCTCTGGAGGTATCAGAAGGCGGCTCTTCCCTGGTGGCAGGGCAGGCGCGTCCCGCCATGGTCATGCGTCTGCTTCTCGGCCCCGGCGCCGCAGCGCAGGAGTTTTCTGTCGAGTTCTGCTGCGTTACCGTGACGCACCGCTTGGCCTACGGTGAAATCCCCGGCCTCATCAAAGGAGGGGCAGGGCCACTGCAAGGTAGTTTGCAAATTGCCTCCGCTCTCGCCAGCAGTCTTTTCAACGCCAGGGCGAGCCGGGGCGCGCTGGCGCTCTTCGATGCGCGCAAGCTGGTGATGACGGACGAGGAAGGCCGACTGATCCGGGTAGCCAGTGCTGATGCCATGGTGGGCCACCTGATCATCCAGGAACTGATGATCCTCGCCAATTCGCAGCTCGCCCAGTACATGGCGCGCGAGAACATCCCCGGTGTCTACCGCAACCATGAGCCGCAACTCGCCGCGCCACCGTCCCAGGTGCTGGCCGAGTCCCTGCGGGCCTGGATGGAGTCGGGCGCGGCCGACATGGAAGCCCTCAACAGTCGCGTGGGGCTTTCGGTAGGACGGGCGCGTTATGCCCCGACGCTGGCCGGACACTACGGCCTGGCGCTTCCCGCCTATGCGCATTCCACGTCCCCGCTGCGGCGATACCCCGACCTCATCAACGTGCGCCAGGTCAAAGCTTTTGTGCAAGGCAGCGCATATGCGCACAGCCAGGCCCAGCTGGTGGAGTTGTGCGAGCGGATCAACACCACGCTGTCGGATCGCAAGGATGGCACTTCGGCGTATCACAAGGAGGTTCTTCGTCGCGAGACGGAGGACAGACTCGATCGAGCGAGCCTGAAGGGGGCTCCGGATCAAGTGTTGGTCAAGGCCGTCAAGCTCGCGCGAGAGCAGGAGCAAATGCCCGAGGTCCTGAGAGATGAGCTGATTGAGCGGATGAGGGCAGACACCATTACCGACAAGGTAGTCGATGGTCTTGTCACGGATTTGCCACCCGCCCTGTGGCCACGCGATCTGGCCACGTGCTTTGTCGAATGGGTGGTCGCGGCCCCGGGCCGAGTGATGCATGTGTACAACCATGGCGCGCAGACTGGGGCGCTGCTGACCGCTGACATCCAGTCCACGCCCCAGGCGGGTGGCTTCGAAGGTGTTTGCAGGATATCCCGCGACGGGACGCCGTTCACCGGCCGTGGGCGCGGAACCCGCAAGCGCGATGCGGAGCAGGGGGCCGTGCTCGATGCGCTGGCCAAGATGCTCGGCTGCGAAACACCTGCCGCCCGATGGTCGGAGCCGGACCCAACCGGAGCACAGGATGGTCGGCCTGTGCTCGCCAATCCGAAGGGTGCGCTGCTGGAGTTCTGCCAAGCCCGGAGCTGGGCGTTTCCAGACTTTCAGCACACGGTGGCAGGGCCGTCGCACTCGCCTTACTTCACGGTCACCGTGCGCGTGGCCACGCCCCTGGGAGCACGGACTGGGAGCGCCACGGCGACGTCCAAGAAGCAGGCGGAGGCCAACGCAAGCGCTGAGGTCCTGCCTGGTCTGCAGGAGGAGTTCGTCGTTCAGCAGGCAGCGCCAGCGGCGTCTGCGGGGTCGAATCCGGTGGGGGAGTTGCAGGAGCGTGCGCAACAGCGCAAGTGGGCTGTCCCAGAGTACGACATCCGCTCCAAGCAGGCTCAGCCTCCGATTTTCGAGGCCATCGTGAAGGTTTTTGAAGACGGTCAGCGTGTCGAGTTCTCGGGGTTTGCCAGCTCCAAGAACGAGGCGAAGAGAAACGCAGCCGCCAAGGCCTTGGCGTCTCTCCGGTAGGCCCATGCTGGACGATCTTCCCGAAGTGCCGGCGCCTGCTGTGTCCGAAGGTGTAGCGCGGCTGCGGGAGGCCTGCGCCAATCCCGTGGTGTTGGTGCCTATGGAGTCGCAGGATCTGAAACCGGCACACCAGCGGCGGCTTCGGTTTTTTTTCACGCAAGGGCGCCCCATCCATGTGACCGAACTCTCGGTTATTGATCTTGACCTGATCGTGGCAGGGTTTGCCTATTGCGAGACCTTGGATGGCCGCCACAACACCCTATCTGCCTACTCGCGACTTGCCATCACAGACCTGGGCCTCAAGGCCCTCAAGGACCAGCTCGATCGCCGCAGGGACGCGAACGACGTGCATCACACCCTCGCAGGCAGGCTG
The DNA here is from genome assembly GCF_019219095.1 of Acidovorax sp. sic0104. Lineage (GTDB taxonomy): Bacteria > Pseudomonadota > Gammaproteobacteria > Burkholderiales > Burkholderiaceae_C > Acidovorax. The sequence goes on along the minus strand of NZ_JAHUWH010000007.1, from coordinate 115,840 downwards.
GCCCGCTGGTTACGCGAAGAGCGTCAATGCATGACGTGGGAGAACGTAACTTTCCTGGCGGAGTGGGGGCTGCATGCCGAGGCCCGTCTGGGTGTTGTGTCGTGCGCGGTGAGTCCTCGGGCTGATAGCTCCGATCTCACGGCGTGGGAGGTGAAAGTTTCAGTGGCTGACTTCCGGGCGGACCTGGCCAACCCAGTCAAAGTGGAAGCGTCCCGCGCTATTGCGCAGTCTGCCTACTACTGCACACCCAAAGGCCTCATCGGTCCGAGCATGCTTCCCCCGGGATTCGGCCTGGTGTGCGAATCAGCACCGGGCCGATTTGAGATCGTCAAGCGCGCCAAGCGGAAGAGGGGATTCGTGCCGTCGCCGGACACGTTAATGTCACTGGTGGTGCGGCGGGCGGTGCTGCCCAAGGCCGAACGTTAGCCCCTTGTCCGCGCACTTGCCTGCGGGGGACCGGGGTGAACAACCGCTAGTGTGGAGCCTTCCGTATCGGGCCAGGCCCACAGCAACTTGGGCAGGCCTAGAAGCAGAAAGCCCCGGACCTTGCGATTCGGGGCTGACTGGGTCGCCACAGCAGGGTGGGCTTGGGTACCCACTATTGGAGAACTGCCGTCACTGCGGCGGAGACACTAGCGCGCCGGGGGAGTCGGCGCGATGTGGAAATTGTATCCGGAACGGGAGGGATGACCCAGCCGTTCCATTGAACCGCCGTCAGCTCCGACCGAACTCTCGACCCTCCATTCGAATAGCGGCAATCACCAGAGCTCCCAATACCCCGAAACACACCCAAATCTGCTCTGTATTGGGGAATCAGTGCATTTAACTCACCGCGCCCATTTACTTTCGGTCACACTCGCGCGAAACGGGGGTGTCGATGTTAGTGTTTCGGTCTATCGATCATGCAATAGAAATGGGTTTCGTGCTGGCCTGCGCGAAAACATATCTCGCATATCGCCAGTGCGTCCTTTTGGGCGCAGATACCGGTGGACCGGGCATGAAGGGGCTCTCTTTCGGGATTCGGGCGGAGGTCCCTGAAGACTTCACTTCAAACTATCTGGGCGCGCGCTCGGCGCCGTTCGGTCAGTCCGTGGATGTCTCCATTGGGGGCTCCCTGAGCACCGGGGCAGGCGGGCGGCGTCAAGCGGTTGGCGGGAGAACGGTGCAGATGTTCACCCCCCAGGATTTTGAGAATGCGCTCGCCTCGGCGCGCGCCTGGGTAGATAAGTGGTTTGCCCTTCACCCTGAAGCGATTCCCCGCTTCAATGCCCGACAGCTCGAAGAACGGGCCGCAGCCAAGGCGGCCTCATGATCATCGCGTGGGCAAGTCGTAGTCTGGGTGGCGAGTCAGGTTGTACGCGCCTTCTGCGCCGTACTTCTGCTGAATCATGCGGACACGATCGCCGACGTTCGCGTACTTCGGGAGGGTCAGCAGGTCGGACACGAACACCGCCTCTTTGCCCGTCACTTCGTCCTGGATTTTGACCACCATGAATCGGTCCTTGTTTTTGGCGTTCTCGTGGTCGAACACTTCCAGTGCAAACGCGGCCAGCCCCAAGGTGGAGCTGCCTTGCGTTGCCGATACGACGCCTGCGGCGGTGTTGGTCACGGTGAGGTTACTGCGTCGCTTTTCTTCCATTGCCAGCAACGTGCCGGTGGCTGTTTGGGTCACGTTCGGATCGCTCGCCCGCATAAAACCATTGTCGAGATGGCGGGTGGCACAACCGGTGATAAGGACAGTAACAGCCACAGCGGCGGCAAGAATAAGTTTGCGCATTAAATGCTCCGTTAAAAGTTAATAAATTGTAGATGCACGGAACGAATTGGGCAATTCATAAGTTGGGCGTGTGCGTCATTGCCAACGTATGTGTGAAATAGCGAATGAAGCACACGAATGAATTGCAATGAAATTCCTTAAATGATTCAATCGCTCCATTCCTATGAACCCTATCAGCATGAAAAGTATCGTCGCCCTCGGACTGGCTGCACTCCTGGCTTCTGCCAACGCTAACGCCTTCGATGTTCCACGCAAACTCGGCCGCTTTGCTGGCGATGTGGTGGATGCCCTGGCCGCCCAGGCGGTCCCCGCCACCGGCACGCTTGAAGTGGGCTTCTCGCCAAAGGGTGGAGCTGAGAGCCTGGTCGTGAAGGTCATCGACTCGTCAAGGACTGACCTCAAAGTGATGGCGTACAGCTTTACCAGCGCACGAGTGACAAGCGCTCTGCTGCGCGCGCTCAAGCGGGGCGTCGCCGTGTCGATCGTCGCCGACGAAAAGCACAACCTCGGCGACGGTGCATCACCAAAGGCCAAGGCGGCATTTGCAGCTCTTGCTGAGGCCGGTGCGCAGGTCCGGGTGATCGATGCGTTCGCCATACACCATGACAAGGTCCTGATTAGTGAGGGTCGCCATGTACAGCTGGGCAGCTTTAACTACTCGGAAGCCGCTGCATCCCGTAACAGTGAGAACGTTCTGGTGAACTGGGACAACCCCGCGCTCGCGAAGGTTTACGCGTCTCACTTTGCGCGCAACTGGGCGCTCGCAAAACCATTTCGCAGCCCGTTCTAGAGGCCGCGGCCGTTCGATGAAGTCGCGCACTGGCGTGCCGCGATGTGTGAGTTTGAAACTGAAACTAAAAGGAGTTCGTATGCAAAGCAACCTCGACGCCTTCCGCGCGCAACTGGACAAGGACCACGCCAAGGTGGTAGGCCTTTGGAAAGCACGCTACCGCAAGGCGGTACTGACAAGCACCCTGTTGTTTGTGGCCCTCGCGGCTTTCGTTGGCATGTACCTGATGCTGGACAACGATCGCGCCGGCCTCGTGGCGCTGCTGCTTGTCGCGCTGAATGTCTCGCAAGCTTGGGTTCTCACCCGCGAGGAGCATGAGTGGTCTCGTAGCCTGGTGGAGGCTGGACGCTGCAATAGCTACCGCAGCCTGCTGACCCGGCACCCGGCCAAAACCGAAATGTTCCAGATCCGCAATCGTCCTATCTACATGGCGGACTTCCTGGCCCTCCAGGACTTTGTCGAAGCGCAGGACGACGGCGGTTTTGATCGCGCTGAGCTGGACGCGGCCAAGTGGCTGGAGCAGGGCATGCCAGCCCTGGCAGGCGCCCAGCGGGGCTGAGGCATGACAGCGGTGTCCATTGCCCCGGCATGGGTCCAGAAGCCCGTGTTGATTGCGGGCGCCGCCGAATGTGGCCAGCTAACTGTCTCTGGACCGTAGCCCAATGCATGGAGCGATCTACATCTTCGCGCTGCCGGAAGAGCATGGCATGCCGTTCCATCTTTTGAGCCCTACCGCAATCGTTGTGACGCTGCTGATCCTGGTGGCTCTTGCGGTCGCGGCAGTGCTTGCATGGAAGGTCTCGGGACAGTCGGACTTCGAGCTTCAGCAGATCTACGCGAATGCCCCGCTTGGGTTCGAGTGGCAGGAGTTCAACACCAGCACCTTTGAGGTGACCGCCCAGGGATTCTGCTCTTACCCGATCCGGCCACCGCAGGGCCCTTCACGCAATCCGGGCCATGCGTTCAGATCCTGGCCCGTTGAAAGCCACTCACGCCTTTGGGCCACTCTTCCATGATCCATCTGCCGCGCTTCGTCACATTCACCGGGGCCGACGATCAGACCGAAGTAGCTGGGATGCTGACGCTGGCCAGCCGCTGCCCTGTGGAGTTCGGCATACTCTTCTCGCCCAAGCAGACTGGTACCGCTCGATACCCCTCCCTGCGGTGGGTCACGAGGTTGATCGCCAGTTCTGGCGGGCAGCTGGCGCTGTCAGCTCACATCTGCGGCGCCTATACGCGCGAGCTGCTGGATACAGGCACGGTGCGCGAGTTGGCTCCCATCCTCGCGACGGGGGCCTTTCGCAGGCTGCAGGTCAACACGAGTGACTCGCGTGCATTCGAGCTGCTGGATCGGCTGGCGGCGTTTGGTGAAAGCTTTGGTGCCGAGATGATCCTGCAAAGCCGCGACGAGGAGCGATTTCCGTCCCAGACCCAGGTGAACTGGCTGTTCGACGCATCCGGTGGTGCAGGCGTTGTCCCCCGGCGTTGGCCCGTTGAGGACTCCGATCGGCTGGTGGGTTTTGCAGGTGGCTTAAACCCCGCCAACGCCGTGCAAGCGGCCCGGACCATCGGCGCCTCGAATACCCGCTACTGGTTGGACTTGGAGACCGGTGCGCGCGGCGCGGATGGAGAGTTCAGCATTGCACGCTGCGCGGCGTTTTGCGCCGCCGTCTACAGCGAGATTGCCTGAACACCGCACCGCTGCCAAGACGCTCCATTTGCGCCGTGGCCTACAGGACCACTTAGCCGCAGCAAACTCAATGCTCTACCTCATTGCCATCAACCTCGCAGGGCTCCTGTACATCTGTGCCTTGCGCCAGCGCCGGTCGAGCCCATCGACATGGCGTGCGTGGACCGCTGATCGCGCGGTGACCATTTCGCTTGGTCTGATGGTGTCACCCCTGTTCTACGAAATTCTCACGATCGTGGGTCCTGGCGCCTATTTGCTGCGCCTAGGGCTTAACTCGATGTACGGCTGGATTACCGCTGCAGGGGCCGCGCTGGGGCTGGTGGCCTATAGCGTTGGGCTGTTTCGCCTACGGCAGCAGCCGGTGATCGGCTTTTGGGTGGTTGGGGCCAACGTGCTGGGCCTTGCGCTCAGCATTTACATGGGAATCGTCGCCCTCAAGCACGAGGCGTTTTACTGGGATGCGCCGAACGCAGGGCGGCTCCAGTACGGGTTCCTGAAAGAGGAGGCCGCAGGTGGGGGCGGCCCTATCTGCGCGTCGGACATGCTCGCCGTGCGAGACGTGCACGCGTCCCCGGCCGTGTACCGCTGCCCTCACGCAATGGTGCTTGGCCGAATGACGACAAAGCCTTTGATCCCTTGGCCCTCATTCAACGATGGTGAGAGCGCTTGGCTAGCTCAGCGTCTGGAAGATTTGCTGACAGAGGCGCTGCAGGCCGAGTAGGCGCTCGGTGCTTCCCCTGAACCGGTGCCGACCGTCACGGGGCCTGTTGTCTTGCCCCTTCCATCACCGCGTGAGGGCGTGATCGGGTATTCATTCAAATTCCAACCCGCCCAGCGCTCGACCACCCTCCGGGTGCAGATTTCGTCCCACGTACAGAGAGGGCCAGAGGCCGCAAAGCCTTATGAAACCTGGGCCGATCGATGTGTTTCTATGGGGATAATAATCGTGATTGGCGGTGTACTTCTTTTCGATTTCTCGGTAGAGTGACTGCATCGCTTAGGAACAGCCAACGAACGCCCCCATCCCCTTCCGAAACCACAGCCTATGTGCACGAATTTCATCTACGCGCAGCGCACCAGCCGAGCCTGGAGTCGTCTGTCTGAGCCGCACTTCGCCGCCTGCCCCGATATGGCCCTTGGCTTCCTCGGGTCAGGATGCCTGGACGCGCCCGAGGAGATCCCAGGCGGCTCTATGCAGGGGTTCGGAAGGGGCCCTACGACGGCCTTCACTTCGCCGCGCTATGTCTATCGGAATGCGCTCGCCACTGAGCCCGCCGATGAACTGCGCCGGGAAGTGCTGGCCACCCGCCTGGTCGCGGAAGTCCTGACGGAACTCATCGCCGAGGCGGCCGTATGAGCCGGGAGATCGCAGCAGTGGAGCCCGGTGGCGAGAACATCGAGCGTCTTGCCCGATTCCAGTCCCTGCAGGCGGGCCAGTATTGGCGCTCGAACCGCGCGATCCCTGAGGAGGGCATCGCCCGCGATGCTGTTCTTCTGATCATCTCCATCCGCTTGGCCGATGACGCACCGCACACGATCGTGCTGCGGCCTCACCCGAGCGACTATCGGCGAGGCCGCACCCTGGAATGGGTGGACGGCGAGGGAAACAAGCAGCGGGGCTACCACCGCTTTCTGGAGCACCGATTCCTCCTGAAAGACTTCCTGGATTGCTTCGCGTACGAGCCCGACCATGAGGCGGTCCGTGAGAGGGAAATCGCGCAGATCAACACCACCATCATGGAGCTTCAGGGGCTTATCGCTGAGACCCAAGCCAACCCGGCGCTCATGAATGCTGTGGTTGACCAGGGATTGCGTGACGCGCAGGCAGCTGCAGCAGCAGGCACACCAGGCCATTCAAAACCTGCTCAAACGGATGCGGGCCAGCCGAACGGCGGTAGTTCGGAAGATCTCCGAGCATCAGAGGCGGGCGACAGGATGCTGCCGGCGCCGCTGCAGCCCGTGGATCCGCAGATCGTCACGATGGCAACGGGCACCCTGGCCAACGCCATTGAGAGCGGTCTCACGGAGTCCAAGGTGCACGCCATGCGGGAGGCGGCTGGGCACGAACTGAAAGTGGCCACGATCAAGGCCCAGTGGATTCAATCCAAATCAGCGGCCATCGCCGAGGAGCTGAGCAAGCTCGCACCCTACTTCGAGGAGCGGGGGGCCCAGGCGCTCGCCGGGACTGAAGAGGTTCGAGCCTACGTGCAAGGAATCGTAGATGGCATTGCCTCTCTGGACCTCTACCTTGGGACGAACGTCGAGGTTCACACTGTCTGCAAGGGACGGTGTGCACCCGCCGATGTGCCATTGACTGTGGTGCAAGCCAAGCGCGTGGTCGAACACGAGCTTGCGGTCTACACCGACATCGACGAGTGGTTCGATTTCGAGGACCAAAACCGCTTTTTCGAAGCGCTGCGCTCCGAGCCAGACCTGGTGGAGCAGTTCTTCCCCACCCAGCGATGTGTGCTTGTAGCGGTGACCACGGCCCGCCACATCAACTACGGCGATGCCTTCGTGAACATGATCCGGAACCGGGAGAACTCGAAGGTCTACCTGATGGTGCGCGATGGAGAGAACATCCACTGCGTGCTCTCTCCCGTGGAAAGCCATCTGGCGGCGGAACGACTGTTCCCCACGACCGATGAGGCCGCCAATGTGTTTCGCGGCATCGACGGCACGAAGATCCGCTTCGAGGATGTCGCCTTCACAGACAAGCTGCGGGCGTTCGAGCTGCAAGCCCAGCACTACAAGCGCTTCCTGATCCTGGCGGCTGGCCTGGACCACCGGCTCAAGCTTTTCGGGCACTTTCACGACGAGGGCGAAACCCTGGGCTTTGTCTCGCAGCGGTTCCAGGACAAATGGTTGCGGTTCCTCCACGACGACGATGGCCGGATGATGGTGGCTGGAGGGGCAAAGTCGCCCCTCCTCAAAGACTGGATCGCCGAGCAGAACTCTTACCTGCGGCCAGGCTCCCGAGTGCTCTGCCACTGGGAGGGGCTCATCAATCCAAGAACTGCCCCCGGCATCGCCAAGAACAGCTACAGCGATGTGGGCAAAGGCTTCAATGTGCGCGCGACCGCCATTGAGCCCATGGAGTGCAAGGTGGCCTACAAGAAAGGAGCCGATGTCTGCGTGGACGTGCGGGTTCGGGCCAACTCTATGAGATCCGATCGCGAATTCACAAGCGCGGTCCGCGTCTCAGCGTTCTCGAACGGCTACTACCACTACGTCCAGTTGCCGTTTCTGGTACTTGATGCGGTCGATCCGCAGGAGCTGCATTGGTTCATCCATCATCGGAACACCCGCAGCACCAGCCATCTGGAGTACCTGCGGTTCTTCAAGCGCGCATTGAAGCTGGTGTTGGCGGAGCGCGAGGCCGAACTGCCGTCCCGCAGGGCCCTTCGCGCGGCGCTTGATTCAGGTGGCATCGGTCAGCCCGAGGAGCGGGATGGCCTTGTCCAGCGCGCCGTCACCGCGTGGCGTGCGGCGCATCGAGGCCAGGACCTCCCCACGCCAGAGGCCGCATCGGCTCCCGAGTGGAGCCGCCTTCTCGATCAGATGTTCGCGCTCGCGGGTGACGGCGTTGCCCAGGCGGCCCAAGCCGGGGAGTTCATCCGAGGGATGGGCCTTGAGCCCTTGCGGTTGGTGTTGTCGGGCAAGGCCAAGCCGGTGATCTATGCCACGCCCCTGGCCAAGGAGCGGGATGACCGGTTGGAGCCCCATGCCTGGGTTCACCGCATTACGTTGGGGCGTACCAAGTCCGCGCTGTTCGAGGTGTCGCGCCGCTGGGCGTTGCTGCCGGTGAAGTCAGCTGCAGAGACCGTAGTGCAGGAGTGGGAGGGAGTCAAGGATTGGCCAACGGCATCCACGTTTCTCAGCTACGAGCGCAAGAGGGAGATTCTGGGTCGCATAGAGCGGTGGGAGGCCAATGTGGGGAGGTACCTGGACGCCCCCAATGAAACCCAGGCCGTGGAAATGGTTGAGGAACTGGCCGACGCGTTCCATGCGAGCACCAAGCTGCGTGGGGATCGTGTGCCAGCACCGGCCCTGGCGTTCCCGATTGCTGTCTTCCGGCGTGGCAAGGCGGGACCTCTGACCTATCTATGCCTTGCCCACCGCGAGCCAAGCCGACTCATAGCGAGGCTCGTGGAGAACTCCGCCGCTCAGGCCATGCAGGATGTCGGTCGCCGCGTGCGGCGCGCAGTAGGATCGACGGGATGGGCCGCACGATTGTGGGACACCACCGCCCAACAACAAGGCGGCTGGACCCTCGCCGAGATAGGCGTGGACGCCCTCAAGGGGCCAGCAGGGGGCTATGTGAAGGCAGATCAACTGAAGCACCTGGAAGATGCCTCATATCGCCCCATAAGCCATTTGATGTCGGATTGGTTCCGGCCGTGGTTGCAGAACTACGGGCCCCGAATCACGGCATGGGCGCCGACAGCGTTGCTGGAGTCCGAGGGCGCTGCTATCGACGCCGTGATGGGATTCAAGCAGGCGGAGAACTACGCGCCACACCAGGCGATGCATATCCGCTTCACGAAGCCCAAGGGTCGCGAGTCCCCGCAGGACTCGCGTTACCTGGAGTGGTACGACCTGGCGCCAGCAGGGTTCGAGTTCCCAAAACATGCGGTGGACATGTTTGGTACCAACTTCGGGATGTCCACCTGGGGCCAAACGCATCTGAACCGGGAAGAGGCCTTGCAGTACATCGCCAGGACAACCAAGAACGCCACCCTTGCTGGCGCATGTGACCTGCCGGACGCGCCGCAGCCACCACAGGGGGTTGAGCGTGTGTTCGTGCTGCGAGGCTAGTTGCGAACCGGAGTCCTACCGGCGCATGCTGGCGGGTGGTTCATTCAGTACATTGGTTTTGTGTGTTGTTAGATGAATAGTCGGCATTCGTGGTTGCCATTTGAAGGGGGCAAAGTTATCATCGACTCATACTCGGGAAAGTAGGTGAATCCATGCAATTCTTCCATTTCTTCACTGTGTCTCCTGTCGAGGCGGAAAGTCACGAGCTTCCCCGGGTCCTCTATCAGGACTACATGATCGCCGCCCGATCCATTGACGCCGCTTGGAAGCATCTCTCGGACATCGCTGGCAGTGCGGAAATCGCCGAGGTGTGGGGCGCTCAGCGCAAGACCTACGAAGAAGCCTGCATCATCACCGGCCCTCGGACCGAAATGGCCAAAGAGGAGTTCTATGAGCAGCACCTCCACTGGGTCGGCATGCAGGCCGGCGAGGGCGGGCCCTACACGAAGTTTCACGCTGGGCCTGTGAGCCTGGAGCAATGGCGGGAAGCTCGTCTAGCCCAGTTCATGGTCACGCACTACCCCAGCCGCTTCCCCGATCTGGTGGCGAGCGCGCCCCCTCCCGCGCAGCCGCGTGGGGGGCAGGTGATCGCGCTGTTTGGAGGTGCCGGCAACCCACAGCGCGAAACCGACTCAGAGGCCGCGCCGGAGCCGGAGCAGAGCGACGTTCACTGAAGCTCCCTGCTGCGCGATCCTGGCCTGCCACAGACGGCGGCATCCACGCTGCTCTCGACTCACCCCCCTCAACGCACCCCTGAAGGCGATTCCATGTCTCTCGTAACCACGCTCGGCGTCTTTCTCCCCGCCTTGGAGTCCATCCGCAGCCCCCTGATCCGAAAAGCCATTTTTGAAACGAAAAGCAGGAGGGGCGGTGACAACGAGGACGCCGAGGTAGTGCTGGATCTTGTCCAGTTCGAGGATGAAGAGCTTCGGGAACTGCGCGAATACTGCGAAGCGGCGGGCGTCAAGAAAGCGGTGCGGGTGGTGGACGCGATCCTCAAGGCCGGTGTCGGCAATGTTGACGCGAAGGTGCCCAGCTTCGGCGCGTTTATGCCGATGCTGGTTGCATTCCTGCGGCGTGGCCGCATTGATGGCTGGGTTTTCGTCGAGGGACCCGATGGCTGCTCGTATCCGGAGCTGGTGCTGAGTGCGTCGTACTCCGACAACACGGGCCGCCACGAGAAGCGCGAGCCTCAAGTGGTTCTCAACACTGTTGCCTTCGGTGTAGAAGGGGATAGACGCTCTCGGGTTCTGGCCGGGGCGCAGCATCGTACCCACACGTTCCGGCCTGAGGATGCGATTCACAAGTCGGTGCCGGAGATTCTGGCCAACGCAGGGCTGCACATCGAGACCAAGGCCCTGCGGGATGCATATCAATCCACGATGGATCGGTTCGACGCCTTGGTTCGGAATCAGTTTGCAGAGCAGTTCAGGGTGAATGGCCGGTGTTTCTCGATCGAGGGGCGTGCATGGGAGCGGGGCGAGGAGCTGGTAGGGCGCCGCGTGATCCACGATCAACCGGCCAAGGAGTTCGCTGCTGGTGCGCACCTGCTTGAATGCCCGCTTTTCAACGACGACGAATTCCGGGGCGTAGTGCCGATCCACCCGCTGGTGAAGGTCTTTGACCTCAAGTCCCACGAGACGATGTGGGTGCACTCGGACTTCATGAAGCCCTACGAGTACAACCCCGGGCTCAAGGACAAGCTCATCCTGCCGCAGGAGATGCATGACCTGCTGCGGATTTTGACTACCGATCTGGGCGTGTTCGTTGATGACTTCATCGAGGGTAAGAGTGCGGGCAATATCGTGCTCATCAAGGGGCCGCCCGGGGTGGGCAAAACGCTCACCGCCGAGGTTTATTCGGAGGTCATCAGGCGCCCCCTGTACGCTGTCCATACCGGTACCCTGGGAACGTCGCCCCAAGCGATACATGACGGTCTGAAGGAGACCCTGGCCCGAATCAAGCGCTGGAATTGTGTCGGCCTGATCGATGAGGCCGATGTGTATTTGCGCACGCGTGCCGACAACATCGACCAGAACGCCATCGTTGCGGAGTTTCTGCGCACGACTGAGTACGCGGTCGGACTACTTTTTATGACCACCAATCGGGACGACATCGACGATGCGTTCCTGTCGCGCGCCGCAGCGGTCATTCAATACGAGCCGCCGTCTCCTGAACTTGCAGGGCGGGTTTGGAAGGCCCTGGGCGAGAACTTCGGTAAGCCACTGGACGAGGGACTGATCGCCCAACTGGTGGCTGCTTTCCCCAGCCTGCCCCCGCGCGACGCCAAGATGTTGTTGCGCCTGGCATTGCGGGTGTCCTTGTCTGAGGGCGGGGAGCTGTCGCTTGACGTGTTCCGTCGCTGCGCGAACTTCCGGGCGATCAAGGTGGAAGCCGCCGGCAATGATCCGCAGGCCAGGGAGCGCGCCAATGGCTGATCGTGAACCAGCGGTGGGAGTGGACGCGCAGGAGCTTCAGGACATGCGCCAGCTGTGCCGGGGCGAGGAGGAGTGGCGTGTAGAGCATCCGGTGACCGGATCCTATTGCTTCACCGGAAGCAAGGGCGAATGCGACAGCTGGCTCGTAGACCACCGGAGCCGGAACCCAAGGAGCCCCTACTGCGCGTACGTGGTTAAGCAGAGGTTCGTTCAAAGCCAGGCGCAGCTGGCGCTGGAGCGGTGCATCGACGAAATCGAGCGCTTGCACGCGATGCCCTTCGTCGCTGCCGCGCTTGCCTCGCCCCCTTCCGCCCTTGGGCAAGCCAACCTCAATCCCTATCCCCCTCAAGGCGTAGGTCGGGCCCCTCGATCCTGATGCCGATCTCCCAAGGCGCGACCGACCTGCCTTTAGCCCATCTACCGGACTTTCGGCGACCAGCGCCAGCTGCTCCAGGTGGGACAATCCCAACAAAAGAAAGCGGGGCCAAAAGCCCCATTAAGGGCTGGCACGATGGACCGAGAACGTACTTTGAACCTTATGCCTCCATGGGGGCCACCCACCCCTGCAGGGCTGTTGCCCGTGGCGGGCCCCTCAGGGAACGCCCCGTGAAAACCTCTTTCGTGCAGTTCGCAGCCTGCCTGTCCGGCGATGCGCACTCGTTTCACTTTTTCTTCGCGGATGACCTGCTGCTGGGCCGCCGCATCGAGCCGAGGGCGATGCTCCAGCTGCGCGCGTTCTACATGGTCGTGGCCTTCGTTGGGTGGTTCGTGGGGATCGCAGTGATGTTCGCCCTCCCAGAGTGGACGTTCTTGACGCTGGTGATGCTGCTGGCCAGTTCGCTTTTCGGAGTGGGCTTTGTGCGCCTGCTGGTCCATTGCTACCCCCGCAGGATGCACGTCAAGCGCACCGACCTGCAGACGTTCTTTGTTCAGGATCTGCTATTCCATGCTCCCCAATTGCGGGGCTTCTACGAGGCGAACTCGATCCTCCTGAGCCGTAGCGAGTTCGAACTGGCGCTGCTGCACGACTACGCCGAATTCGATCACCGTTGGTGACCCCCAAAAGACCTATGAACGCTCCCAACATGTCCGAGCCCGTAAACCTGCCTTTTCCGCTGCTTGCTGCACGATTCCTGGCCACCCTGTGTGGCAGCAGGTCCGGGTTCCTTTTCTACTTCGGGCACGCGATACCCGGGGGGCAAAGGATCGACCCTCGTCAGGTACTCCAGCTTCGCAAGAATTTCATCATGTGCCACCTGTTGGTCATCACCTCGGGATTGATGGCAACCCTGCTGGGCACTCAGCTGTGGATGAACGTGGTGGGGCTTTGTGTCCAGTTCGTCGGGTTCTACTGGATGAAGCGGTTCTTCGCGAATGGCGTGAGCCCCGCCAGCTTGCAAAAGCATCCCACGGTGGGCGAGCTGCGGGACGGGTTTGACCGCCTCGAAGCCGAGTTCCCGAGGATCGCGCCCTTCCTGAGGGCGAACAAGATGCGTACTGCGTTCACCGCCTTCGAGTTTGACCTAGTCGCCATTTGGGCTGAGCATGAGCGGCGCCTGCGGGACGCGGGGGTGCGGCTATGAGCCCCGAGGCCCTGGAAGACGCTGCGCGCGCCCTCTACGATGCATTCGCCATCGTCAAGCCCGAATGGTCGCAGCTGGGAGAAGCCACCAAGAGCGTCTGGCGTGAAGAGGCTTTGGCGAGGGCGCCTGTTGCACAGGTGCCCCCCAGCACGCCCCAGCTTCCCGGAGCCACGAGCGCCCCCCAGGCGGCGCTTTTTTAGGTCGTGCGCTCAACGACCCGTTCGCCGATCCAGTCCAGCACCGAGACACACCATGCCCGCCACGACGAAACTACCTGCCCACGCAGTCCCTGGCATGCCCCGGGGGTACCGCCTCATTGGGACCGAGAAGACTGATGGCCTGATCCGTTACGAGGCTGAATACACGGTACTGCCAACGAAGTGCAAGTGCGGAGGCGCGGTGAAGCTGTTTGGCACGCGCAAGCGGATCGTTGGTGACATTCCACGCAAGGACGCCAAGGTAGAGATCCTACTGAACGTGAAACGCTTCAAGTGCCAGCGCTCCGGCCAGACTTTCTCGCAGGAGCTTCCGGAGATTCACACCGACCATGGGATTACGCGACGTTTTTTCCTTCACGTGGGCCAGGGTTGCTTCAAGCGGACGTTTCAGGAAATGGCGATGGAATCCGGGCTGGAGGACACGACAGTCCGGCTGATCTTTCACCGCTACCTGAAAGACGTTGAGGCTTGGGTACGGATCCCCGACCCTTTGGCGCTGGCGCTGTTCTCGGTGAAGGTCTTTCGGAGGCCCGCTACGGCCCTGATCGACGCACACGCTCTGGCAATCGTGGACCTTGTCGAAGACACAACCCAAAACGCGCGGACGAGGACCACGGACGCCGGGTTGGCTCCCCGACTGGAGCGGGCAGGCGCTGCGCAGACTGTGGGCATCGGCTTCGACGCGCGGCACCGTGAGTTGGTGCGTGCGCTCTTGCCTAAAGCCGTGGTCTACGTGGACCAGTTCTTCGTGATGGCCATGGCAGACGACGCGCTGGAGCAGGTGCGCAGGGCGACGCGCAAGGATCTGTCGATCTACCTCAAGCGCAAGTTGGCGCACGATGCAGAAACCTTTGCCAAGGAGCGGGAGCATCTCCACGAGCAAGAGGTCGAGCTGTTGGAATACATCTTTGGGACGTACCCAGGCCTCAGCGATGCCTACGAGGCGCGTGAAGCCTTCCGTGAGGCCTATCGGGGCAAGAAGGCGGCCGAGGAAGCGTTCGGCTTGATGACGGCCGCCCTGGCGGGCTTGAGTGGCAAGACGAAGCCGTTCTTCAAGTCCCTGCAGGTGGCCTTGAAGACTTTCGGGCCCGAGGTGCGAGCATTCTTTGAAGTAGAGGCCCAGGACTTCACCCTGGCCCGGGTTCCAGAGCTTAAAAAGCTCGAAGAGTGGATCGCCGCCGTTCCCGAGCGAGGCCATGTCTTTGAGGCCGCGCGAGCAAGCCTGCTGTTGCCCGCAGGGATGCCCGCTCGATCCTTCCTATCCCGTGGCGCCTCGCTGGCGCGGCTTCGGTCGAACTCCTACAAGGCCCCGGAGGTGTGAGCCATGGAACCGACGATGCCTGATCCCGATGTGGCGAATACGCTGCCAAGCTCGCCGGCAGTGGAGGGTCTCCAGGACTACGCCGCGCGATCGGCCGCGTACGACCGGTGCGCAGCCTACCTGGATGGACTCAAAAGTCCGGACCCCCAGGAAGCGCGCGCGAACGCCTGGGTGGCCGAGAGGCTTCGTACTGACGCCTGGTCCTGGCGTGAGATGTCTCGGAAACCAGTGCCGGCATCGGGGGCCTGCGCTCCCAGCTCAGTAGGGGCAACGACGCCGCCGAGGGCCGGAAAGCCGCTGACCGACCGCGTGGTGGAGACGCTGCAGGCGTTTCTGGCAGGCTCCAAGGTGGAGGCGCAGGAGTTCTTTTCCTGGCCGATGTGGCGGCATCCTTCAGGGCCCAACAGCCCAGCCCGTTGGTCCATCGGGCGTCCGACTCGCTCCATGCTGGAAGGGCTCGACGAGCGTGGACTATTGGCAGTGGCCAAGCGTGGCAGCACGTGGATGGTTGACATCAATGATGCCGGCGCGCAGGCTCTGGCCGCCCATGAGGAGCGGCGCAAGGCCAGGAAGCCTTCTCCGTTCAGCAGAATCACTGTGTCCTTCGTCAGCGATAGCTCTGGCGGCAAGCGCTCCAGTCTAACGGCTACATCTGCGAGGACCGACGACGAGGCGATCAAGAAGGTGAAAGCGGAGCTTGCCCGCCGCGTGACCAATGACGTCTATCGCGATTTTCGTGTTGAGGGAAAGAGCAGGCTATGAACGACAGCGTACTCAGCGACCTTTTGCGCAACCAGCGCAATCCGATCGAGCGCCTGGTGAGCTTGGAGGAACAGAGCAAGACGCACAACGGCTGGTTTGCGTCGTTGCCACAGCGGACGGCCCACTTCCTCGCCACTGGCAAACGCATCGTACGCCTCGAATGCAGACACTATGTCCTGACGCGGTCGCTGTTCCGTGCCGCGTGCCCGCGCTGCGGGGAAATGATCAGGGCAGGGTACGACTATGACGCCTTCCGCAGGCTTGGCGCGCAGGACGAGTTCCGCTGGGCCGAGGATCCTCTTTGGGAGTTGAACGAGGGGCACCGCGCATGACGACGGAGCAGTTCATGGAGGTTGCGCACCAGCGCCCGCCCGAGCTTGAAGCCCATCTGAAGGCAGTGGCAGAGCGTGAAGAAGGAATGCAGCTGCGAATCGAGGCCAAACTACTGCACCTTCGGTCGCGCTCCCGTGAGGATGAAGCTCGCCTCCTGAAGCAAGCGACCAAGGCCACCAAAGCAGCCCAGAAGGTGTTCTGGCTGCGTAAGGCGGCTGACGCCATGTCCGCGCCCGTCTATGAGCTCTCGGCGTGCACAGCTGGGTGCTCCCATTGCTGCAACCTCACAGTGCCCATCAGCCGCATCGAGGCTGAAGTCATTGCTCGGGAGACTGGCACTCAGATCAACAAGAAGGCCGGAATCAAGGTGATGGACGACCAGGTCGATCTGCAATCGATCGCGCGCGACATGAGCGAGATCTACTACGGCATGCCTTGCTCATTCTTGAGCAAAGGCAGATGCACCATCTACGAATCCCGACCGCTGGCGTGTCGTCTGCTCCTGAACCTGGATGACGACGATCTGCTGTGCAAAATCACTCCCGGCGAAGAGGTCAAAGTACCGCGTATGAACGCTTCGGAGCACGAGTTGTGGGGTGCGCTGGCGTTGGGTTTGAACCAACAGTACGATGACATTCGGGAGTGGTTCCCGATGGGGCTGGCAAGTTCGGTCTGAGCACGGCCGCTGGGACCCACGCGGGTCCGTTTTTGACTGGGAGATGGGATGGAGGGAGTCGTTTTTGGCGCGGTAGTCCTTTTGGCGATGTGGCTTCTTGGTCGTTCGATGGACAAGAAACTTCGCTCTAGGGAGGGTGTGAGTGGGGCACAAAGCGTGGGGCGTGACCCCGAGGCAGTTGCTCGGATACTGGTGGCCAACCTGAATCGAATCAAGATTGACATGAAGGCGATGTCGCGCTTGCCCGCTCGCGCAAGTGCCCAGTACGTCGAGGAGTCGTATTTGGCGCTTGCTTGCGCCCAGTTGCTGGCTATCGATCGGACCGTTAAGCGCCTCGATATTCGGGGTCCACTGATAGGGCACTACAAGAAGCTGTTCCCTCCGAAGATGGCGGAACGATTTGAAGCCTATAAGCTCGCCTACACCCAGAAGATGGACATCACTCCTGCGTTTGCGGCCAGTCTGGGTCTGGTCGGTCACGAGGTGTTGGCGGTCAATCTTTCCGCCCTGCAATCTCATTTCAAGGACACACTTCTGTCTGCGACCAAAGAACTGCACGGGCTGGGATTTGCCGCTTAGCGGCGGGGATCGCCTTGTCCATCGAACTGTTTCTCGTCTACGTAGCTTCCGGGGGCTTCGTAGTCTTCGCCGCATTCATGCTTGGCCAGGTGGTCAGGGCGATGTTTGGTTTTCGCTCGCCAGGCACGGCGCGAGAGCCAGAGCCAGAGCCAGAGCCAGAGGATGGCTCTGCCATCCCTTCTGGGGCAGAGTATGCTCCACCGCCATCGTTCGCACCTGCAGCCCCCCCGATTTCCGCGTCCGTGGGCTTCGAGGACACTGCGCCCACGGTGGTCGAGCCGCAGGCAGAGCCATTCACGGAACCCGTTTTTGAGCACGTTGCAGCGCCTGAAGGCGAGGAGTTGCTGCGTGTTTCCAGTACGGTCGATGAGCTGGGCCCGGCGAGGCCTCCGGCACGTGAACTGGCAGCTCTCCCGTACGTTGCCCCACCAGTCGCTAGGACAACCTCTGCGGTAGTTCGCAGATCGCGTCCCCTCGTTTTTGAGCCTGACCACTATCGTCGGCACGCCGGCATGCCGGGGTACCTCTACATGGCCCGAAACCCGTTTCACCTGGACGGCCTGTTCAAACTGGGGTACACGACCCGGAGCCCGCAGGAGAGGATCGACAGCCTCAACCTGGAGCATCGGGAGGTGCCGGACGTCGGCGAGTTTCACTTGGTGCACTCCGTTCAGGTGCCCGCTGCATATGACGCGGAGAGGGCTCTGTTCGACTTGCTCGCTCCAAACCGGCCCGTGCAAAAGCGCGAGTTCTTCCTGCTCAGAGAGCCGCTACTCAAGCGCGCGCTGGATGCCACGCAAGCATTCACCAATGGCGACGCGGAGGCGCTCGATGATTTCGTGCTCCACAGGGATCAAGGGGCAGCATTCGCATCGCCTGCTTTGGTAGAGCACGCTGCGATTCCTCCATTGCGATCACCTGGGGGAGGGTGGATCTACGTGACGCGGTGTCAGTGGCACCGAAAGGACCTCTTCCGGATCAGCTACACCCGCACGGATCCGCGCCTTGCTCTGTCAGCACTTGACGCCAGGCAAAAGCGGTTCACATCCCGAATCGGCTTTCACACGCTCGTCCACTGCGTTTGCGTTGACGACCTTGGGGCGGTCTGGGGGACGGCGGCTGCTTCACTGGACCGCTGGCGCGTTTTGGGTAGCAAAGTCTTTTTCGAGGCGCCCCTTGGAGATCTGTCCGAGGCGATCAACCGGTCAATCCCCGCTGCGGTGGAATTGGCGGTGCCATTGAAGCATGGCCGGAACTTCGGGGATGTGACCGTCGAGCTTGTCCTCGGCAAAGCCTCTGGTTCGTGGGCGGCATGGGCCAGGCCGTGCCCTAGCTGCGGCTCGGTTCTGAGATTCACTGGTACTGTCGGTGCCCAAGGCCTGGTGGAGTGTCCCGGGTGCGGTTGCGAACTTGAATGCACTGTGGGAGCAAGCAAAGCGGTAGTGAGCGCGCAGAAGTGAGGCTGGCGCCCAAGCAAGGTCCGCATTCCAGCGATGATGACCAGTCAGTCCGCCACCATGAACACCTGCGGCAGGCAACCTCCCTCATCGGCCGGAATCGGCCTTTCAATCTCAGAGAAAACGTCGAAAGTGGTCCTGCAGGGGCACTTCGTACCTGTCGCTCCGAGTCACGTAACCGACAAAGAATCCAAACGTTTTGTCTTCCCCGATATCGCTCGGTGATATGACTTTCGGTGACAGTGCGATTGAGCCCGCGTCGCTGATGCAGTCTGCGTCTATGAACGCTGCTACCACCAGTTGAGAACAAAAGTAGGATCTCTGATCGGGCGGCGGCGGGGTATAGGTGCCATCGAAGAATTTTGGCACCTTCTCCATCAAGTCAGCGCTGTGTTTCTCTTTGCGGTCTGGCACGCGGCCCATGCCTTGGGTGTTGAAAGGCTTGCCGCTTTGCGATCTGGCGAAGTGCTCAAGCCGCTGTACCCTCTCCGCACCCCAGAGGCCCGGGGAGCGAAGCACCGCCAAGTGTTCATAGTCCTCTAGCAATTTCTCCATCGTAACGATGGCGACTCCGGAGGTAGTCGCCTCCAAAACCCGCTGTTCGGCTAATGCTATCGCTACGTGGGAGTAGCCGAGCGGCTGCGCTTGGTCTTCCCCAGAAGTAATTTCGGCATAGCCTAGAAGAACGTCACCAGCACAAACGTCTGCTTGTTTGATGAGGGTTGCGCGATAGCCAGGGAGCGGATAGTCCATGTCGTCAGCATAGCGGGCAAGCGGCCAGCGCCCAGGTGGCGCCACGACTTTTCTTCGCGGTGAGGCTCATCACGACAGCTGATGGGCGAAGCAAGGCGTCGAGGTCACGCCGCCGAACCGTTGAAAAACGACCTCTTAGGTCCGTTTTCGGCGGCGTATTTCGGCAGCGGGTTTCTAGAATTCCTGGGCCAGAGACGATTTCGGCAGGCCCACCGTAGGGCCACGCGTCTCGCTCGTACATCCAGGTGGCATCCATGTCCAACTTCCGCACCCTTCTAGCCGTAGCCTGCCTTGTGGCGGCAGGCGCGGCACTTCCCGTTGCTGCCTATTCCCAAACGGCAGAAGGCTCCCAGGTTTGGCTGGTGAGGTCTTCATCGACCCTCAAGAATGCAGCCGCGAATGTGCCACCCGGGATCACGCTCGACTCTGCGACATTGCCGAACTCGCGCGTGTCGGGCGTGTACATGTACGACCTGAAGCCCTTGACGCACGTGGTCGGCGGAAAAAAGGATGTCTCGGCAGTGGTGTACACGTTCGTCGGCGGACTTCTTCCGAATGGAGTGAGCGTGAGCAGTGATGGGGTGATCAGCGGGACAGTTGCGCGACCGGCCCGATATGCGGAATTCTCCATCCAGGCAACGTACATGAATGTCACCACCCAGCAGACATACAAGATCCTTCCGCAGTAGGGCACAAGCCGATCGCATGAAACGGGCCTCAGTCGAGGCCCTTTCTGTTTCTGCTGGCCTACCGACCCATCAGGCCTCGCCAAAGACGCTTGATAGTTCCCAGGGCCGTCAAGGTGTAACGCGCGCTACGCGGCCATCGCCTGGCCAGTTTGCTCGGCCGCAAGGGCTTGAATGGTGCGAGCAACCGCGCCCTGGCCTTGGCGGCGTTGCTGCGGGCGCGGGCGGCGGGAGCGCCGTTGGCGTTCTCAATGAACGCGCGGCCTTTGGGTGTGAGGCGGATCTCCCAGTGCTTGGAGCTGGTACCAAGGCCATCGCGTGTCCCATCGACGATGAGTCCCCTACGTTCCAGGTCTGGGACCGCCATCATGGCGTCAAAGCGAGCGTCGCTCCCCCAAAACGCCATTTCCCACGCGTATCCAATCACCTCTGATCTGTTCGGACCGCGCCAGTAAACCGTGGAGCCTTGGCTCCATGCGCCTTTGTGGAGCGAACGCAGCACCTTGAAGTGGAGGTTGGTGAGGCGGGGTCGCGAGGGTCGGGGTATCGGTTGCGCGGCCATGCTGCAGGCAGTTTGTCAGCGCTAGGCGGCCCGTGCCAGGCGCGGCGCGCCCCAACGCAACCAGGCGCTCACCAGCACGAGCGTCGTGCCTGCGCTGCCGGCGAGGTTCAGCAGGTCTGCGTGGCCAAGAATCATTTGAACAAGTGCGGCCGTTGCAAGCGCACCAAAGCCAAAGCAGGTTTTGTTCATGTGGAGTATTTCGTCGTTTTCCATCTACCGCCAGAAACTTAGAGCGGCCTGTAGAACATTGTAGGTACCCGCAATTGGCCGGCCGGAGGCGAAGTTGTTTGCAGGTGTTGCAAATCGAGATGCATTGCGCAATTTGGCACAGCGGCCGGTCTAAGTTCTGAAACGTGTCAACAGCCCTCCGCGCTGCGGCGAGCATGCCAAAATGACCTCCTCGCCATTCCACTGGTGGCTTAGCTGAAAGAACCCCGCCATGGCACTGCAGAGCCGCAAAGCAATCCAGGTAGCTCACGAGGCAGCAGTCTTGGCCGCGACCGTCGCTGAGCACAATCGTCGCCACGGTCTAAAGCTTGGTGTGGTCAGTCAACCTTCGACACCAGACGCGATTCTCTCGGATGGGACCTTCACCACTTGGCTGGAGATCACCGATGCGTTTCATTCGCCAGAATGGGCGCAAAGTCTGAGCAGCCACAACTCGATCAAAGGCCATGTGCCGATGAAAAGCGGCCTGTATAGCGATCCGGACGGGGCTTTAGCTTCCAGTGCCTGTGAGCGGTTGCTGCATAAAGCTACCAAGGCCTCGTACGGGGCCGTGATCTGCCAGTATGGGCCGGGGATTCTGGTGGTGAACCTGCAGAGCCCTTGGCTGAACGATGACAGTCTTGTGGTGCTCCATGAGGAGTGGTGCAAACGCGGAAGTCCGAGCGTTGCAGGCACCTTTGCCCACGTCTACATACGTTGCGGCAGCGAGTCTGGTGCGCCAGTGCTTCCATGGCCTGGGACTTAGCAGACCAGGGCCAAAACAAGGGAGCCCCGAGGCTCCCCTTTGATCGGCGCATGTCGCCTCAAATCGCGAACTTTGAGCGATCGGCCTCGGCTCGGATCCAGGTGGGAGGCTTGCCCCGGCCCGTCCAGGTCTGGCCTGTTTCAGGGTGCCGATACTTCGGCGCAACGGTCTTGCCCTTGGCGCTGCTCACCTTGCGACCGGTGGGGAAGACCTGTTCCTGGGTGAGTTCGAACGCGGCCACCAACTCGCGCGCCTTGGCGATCGCGCCCGAGGTTTCTTCCTTGCGGAGCAGTGCGATCTGGGAATCGAGCGCCTCGCGCTGCGCGACGAGGTCCTTGAGGCTTTGAGATTGGGTCATTCGGTTTCCTTTCGACGGTTGTTGAGTGGGCAGGCGCGGCGTAAAGGCCTACGCAAGTGCTTTGGTGGCGGCGGGGGGCACTAGCCTGAGAACGTCGGGCCAGCGACTCACCTCGGGCTGGGTGAAGCCGATCATGCGCAACCCCAGCATGGCCGTCACGATGTTTGGGACCGCTAGCGCCTTCACCTCATGGTCCGGCGCGCCGCACGAGGGAGGGAGTGCATATTCCCAGCCCTCAAATGCTGGCCACGGCACCAAGCGTTGTGACCCGTTGCTGTGCTGCACCCGAATCCATGCTTGGCCTTCAGGGGAACGTACCACGGCGACAGAGTTGTTGGTGGAGTGCTGCCATGGCCAGGGATGCGTCGGAGTTGGTGCACGGGGTGGGGGTGCCGGGAGCCGGAAGGGCATTCGCTGAGCGCGACGCTCGCTGGCCTGCTTGAGCCTTGCGTTCGCCTCGGCCATCGCCTGGTCATGCTCAGCCTTGAACGCCGCCAGAAGCGCCGCTGTGTTGTGCACTAACGCCAGGCGTTCAGCCTCGGTGAGCATCCGGCCGTTTCCGCCGCCCGCCGAGTACGCCGGCATACCCAGCGCCAGCGCGCCGCCGTAGTGCTTTGCGAAGCAGGTCGAGCCCATCACGAGCAGTTGGCCCGCGTCTTCGACGATGTGGATTGCCGCGTAGACCCCGTGGCCACAGCCTGGGCTCTGGCAGGCCACGCGATGCTCCGGCGACACAGCCACGATGGCCAGCAGGCGCGCCTTCCGTAGGGAAGCGAGGGCGGAGGCGCTCTGCGGGGTGGAGGTCATGTGATGGGCGATGCACGCCAAATAAAGAAACTGCCCGGTGGCGCGCGGCGCCCCGGACTATTATTGAACTCAGTTGCCAATGATTTTTGCGGATTCTAATGGTGAATTCGCGGTGCGCGCAATCAGTCGCTAAAACCCGCGTTATTCAACGCTTATCCAGCCCTTCTCAGACTTGATCATCTTGAAGGAGGTTTTCACCGTGATGGTGTCCCCCTTCTTTACGTCCTTGCCTACGATTCCCTTGTTCTCGGCTTCCCCGATGATGCTCCCCAGGTATTTTTGGTTCAATTCGACCTGGCAGTGGTTCGCCCAAAATTCGTTCGGGCGGGCGAGTTCTTTCTTGTAGTCGGCCATAGCAGCGGCATACTCCGCAGCGGAGTCGGGGCTCTCCAGGTTGTACCTCGTCTGGTCAACGGGCTCTGGAGGGTTGGTGTGCCAGAGGTCTTCCTTGGCAAAATCGCTTGTGAACTGCAGCTTGTAGGCCACATCCATGCCGTAGTAATCCTTTTGCTCTGCCCCGTTCGTTTTCTGAAAATCGACGGCTTTCACTATGCCGCATGGCGCCCAGAACTCTTCAAGGCCCTGGGCCACATCCTTCGCTTCGGGCACTGATTGAACCGTGCATCCCACAGCCAATACCAAAAGAGTCACCGTGCCAGCCCGTTTAAGAATTCCCACTCTGCAGCTCCATTTAAAAAATTGATTGAAGCCCACCCGGCAAGTAATCCGAGCAAGCATTCGCGGCAAGTGTAACGTGCTGTTTCTGACCAATACGAGGAATATTTGGCACATCCATCCCATTTCGGAGGCCAAAAAAAGCCCCTGGATCTTGCGAAACAGGGGCTGGGGGGTGGTTGTCCAGCGGCCAGTTGGCCGGTGGGTCAGTGAAGGGTTCCTTGACGGAGCACCGCAGGGGGCTCGATGTCGGACCATTCCAGTGGCGGCAGCGCGCGCACGACCTGTGCGACTGCCGGGTTGAGTGCGGCTGTCATGTTGAGGGTCGCCTCGACCATCATGGTGAGATCCATCATGGCGAAGCGGTCGGCCTCAGGCATGGTAGCCAGCAGTGAGCGGGCCTTGATCAATTGGGCGCTGACTTCGCACAAAGCCTGGCGGTTGAAGTCCAGTCCATGATTGCCAGCGTATTCCATGATCCATTCGCGTTTGGTGAGCGAGTGGGCCGCATAGTAGTCCGACGCGTAGACCCGTCGAACCCAGTCGGCGACATCCTTGATTCGGATGGTGCTCGGTGCAGGCTTGTCGCTTGCTTGGGTCATCATTGTGTTTTTCCTAGGCTTCCTCGGCCGCGAGTTGTTCGAGTTCGGCACGCGTGATGCCTTCCTTGGCCAGCCGCTCGTTGCACAGGGCAACGGTTTCGGCTGAGCGCTCCCGCACGTCCTTGGGAAAGTCGATGTCGTCGCGGCGGCCTTCGGCCTCCACGAGCATTTGCAAAAGCATCGAGAACGTCAGAAATGCCATTGTTCTATCTCCGGGTTGGGACAGGTGAGCCCGCGAAAGGGCCAACCCGTCCGGGTTATCAAATGGGTTTTTGTCCGAGCAGAACTCGGGTCGTGGGAATCGAGGTGGTTTGAAGACTCAGGCCGTAGTGCGAGAGGTACGCAGCTGCGGTCCCCAGCATTTCTGCGTGTAGCGGTGAGCTGACCTCGACACCGTGGTGGTCCGAGATCAACTTCACCACCCTTGCGTACTGGGCATGGAAGTCTTTTGTCGCCAGGACGAAGCTGGAGGGCTTGAACTTCGCCCCTGCTGCGTTCCTCACCGCGTTGGCCGTGATGACCGCCCCGCGCTTGCCGGAAGCCTTGGAGAGGCTCACTCCCCGCAGGCGCCCATGTGCGTTGAAGAGCAACTTTCGCAGGGCGTCTTCCGGATCGATAGGCTCAGGCGCTGGCAACACCTTCGCAACGATCTCTGGGTGCGCTTGCAGCGCAGCGTTCAGGGCGTCGTCTTCGGTGTCGTAGCCTTCGGCTGCGCTGGAAGAAAAACCCCAAACGTCGGTGCCGTCCAACTGTGAGACAGTGATGTCAGCCTGCGCCAGAGCTTGTTTCCAGACTGCAGCTTCTTCGCCTTGGAAGCCTCCATTGGCGATGGGCAGTGCCCGCCGCGCCTTTGCCTTGAAGCTCTTGAGCCGCAGGATCACGGAATCGACATCCGACACCAGATCGAGTTCGCTGCCGGTTGCCAGTTTGGCGATCCAGGCATCCACCAGATGGTGTGTCGGCTTGAGGATGTGGAACTTGGCGAAGTCTGTGTGGTCCGTCAGTTCCTTTTTGAGTGCCCTGAGTGCTGAGCGCGCTGGGGTAGGGGGCTTTTGGGTAGTCATGTCGTTCTCCGGAGGAAGAACGGGCAATGCGCCCCTGTGGGCATCAAATGCCCGTTGTGGGGTGAAAGAAATGGGAATGCTGCTTTGCACGGTAGGCACGGCCAGCTGCCGTATCAATCCTCTGCACAAAGGCGGAGGGAGGAATGCTTTCCCAAGCACGCGGCGAGCGTGCGTTTGGGGAAGCTCCCTGCGACGCCCGAAGGCGCGCAAGAAAGCGTCGTTATGTGCTGGGGCGGTCAGTGGGCCTTGAGGCTTCCAGCCGCGCCAATCATCGTGTTCACCGTGACGGCGTGAAGGTGGGCCCAGACCCCGTGACGATGTCAAGGGCCATTGGGTCCGTGCCGCCCAGCGTGTGGGGCCCGATGCGTCTGAGAGTGCCGGCCTTGAGGTCCAGCGAGAACCCCAAACCAGCAGACTGGCAGGCAGGGGGCTCTGCCGACTCGCTCCTGGCCAGCGGGTCGCTGGCGCACCCGGTGGGGAGCAACCGGCCGTCGTTGGACAGACCGGCCGCAGCGGGGCTGATGGTCATGTGCTTGGAGAGCACGAGTTCGACGATGTCGCCCTCGGAGTCCGCGCAGATGAATGCGCCTCGGCGCCACTCGCCATTCGCTATGCCCTCCTGGGTAAGTGCGACGGCGAAGGGGTAGCCTTCGCTTGTCCAGCAAAAGCGCACCACCTGATTGCCGGCGTCCGCGTTGGCCTCTGCGGTTTCCCAGTGCTGGAGCAGCTTCTGGTTGACCGACACCGAGTCGGCCTGGCGCAGTAGGGCGAGAAACGCGGTGGTTGTGACCCAGAGGGCCGATTCCTGGTGCACCTGGCTGGCCGTGGTGCGCGCAGTGGTTTCGTCACCCTCGGGGGCTCGGACACAGGCCAGCTGGCTCTTCAGGAGGGCGTCACATGCCGCGATCTCCACGTCCGCCCAGGCGTCGCCGTGGGCGTCGCGGCAGGCCGAAGTTGGGCAGGCGAGCAGTTCCTTGTATGCCTCCACCGACGCGCGCAGGATTTCGAACTGGGCTGAGGTGATGGTGCGGGTGATCGGGGTGTTGTGTGATTGCATGGTGTTAGTCCTGTGAGGGACGAGCACCGGCCCCTTGGGCATCGGCTGCCCGTCTAGGGGTTGAGAAAAAAAGGTCAGGCTGCGAGTTTCAATGCCGAGAGATGTGCGTCTGGGATTTCCCAGTACACGCATTCCGGTGGCATCGAAATCACAAGCATCTGATCCTCGTCGTCGCACGGATACGGAAACTCGTAACCGCGCGAGGTCTTGCGGACGCCCAGCCGCTCGGCCAAGGTGGTGACCAGGGTGAGACGGCGCTCGGTGGCGTGGGGGCTTTGGAGTGGTACGTCGAGATCGACGACTACCGTTGCCCCTGGCGCCACAGTCGGCGCGTCGCGAAGTGCAATGCGCAGTGCTGTCAAGTGCTTGTCGTAGACCCCGGGCGCTTCAAGCTCCACGTTCCAGAGGACCTCAACGGCAAGCTCGACAACGCGGCTGCGCCAGCCTGCGATACGCCAGACGCCCTCGCCGTGACGTTCGAGCATCAGGTCGGAAGGCAGCTTCGCGTAGCGAGGTACGGCGGCCGCAGCGGTCGCGGCCGACACAGCTTCGGGCGCATAGCCAAGGCCGGGGCGCTGTTGCGTGGAGGGCTTGGAAGGCATTCCGCGCCAGGCCGGGAGAAGCTCACCCCCGAACAACTGCTGGAAGAGCTGAGGCTCTTTGTGCAGCGACAGAGGGAAGGGCTTGCCGACCCGTAGAGCCTGCGCGACATCGTGGCGGCCCCAGCGCTCCAGATCCGCTGTGACGAACCCGAGCATCCCTTTCGGTACGTGGGCAGTCAATTCGGCGGATACCTGCAAGTCGATGGTGTGATCTGGCATCTCCATTGGAGACTTCATCTCGTGCAGCCATGCGGCGATGTACTCGGTGGGCGCGATGGGGCCGTCTGCACCCCAAAGCATTCCGGGTTCGCAGTTGGCGGCTCGGCCAAAAATGGTTTTCAGGACTCTTGGGAGGTCTCCGAATCCGACGCAGTTCCAGCGGCGGGTGTGCGGATGCACGTTCTCTTCATACGACTCTTCGTAGAGAGCGTAGTAGGTGGTGCCCTCGCTGGTTGCGAAAGCGGCTACAAGCTTGGCGGTTGAAACGGTCGATCCCATGATGGGCTCCTGTGGAAACCCGGGGACACGTCTCCCCATCGGGGAAGGTGAATCCCCGGTGGGTTGGTGGTCGCCAAGCCGATGGCCTGACGTGAAATGCTGGTTTCGCCCGAAAGCGCGGTCAGCTACCGCTTCGTCCTAGGGCGCTAAGCCTGAGGATTGAAATCGCTTTCCGAAGCTCCTCCCGGGGGAGAGGCTTGGGGAAGCCGCCGCAGGCCCCGTCGGGGCCTGCAGAGGTTCATTGGCGGTGCTTCAAAGCGTGGTCAACCGCTTCGGGCGTGTCCGCGATGGGCATGGTGAGCAGCTCGCCCGGTTCGATGGTGGAGTCGTAAAACGCCCAGCCATTGCACCAGTCGGCCACATACCATTTCGTGGCGTCACCTGGAACGTTGCGGTCCAGTTTGACTGCGCCGTCGTTGGTGATGAACACCATTCCAGGCTCAAGGTAGCGCCGATGGTGGTACCAGTAGTCCTCTTCCACCAGGGTGGGGACGGTGAGTTGCATGTGAGTCTCCTTGTGAGACAGGCACCCGCCCCATTGGGCGCCAGTGCCCGATGAGGGTGGTGATGGACGCCCCGGCTCAGGCCGCGATGGGAGCGCTGGCGCCTGCCGTTGTTGGGAGTTCCCAGACCAGACATTCGGCCGGCAACGCTGTGAGGCACGCGAGGCCAGCCGGATCCTTGGGAATTGACAGCTCGATGCCGCGCTTTGTTTCCCGTACCGTGACGCGATCGAGCAGGGCCGCGATGCCCTGGATGCGCTTTACGTTCTGGTGGTCGTAGTCCATTGATTCGCGGGTGTCGATCACCACGTTCGTTCCATCGGGGACGGTCGGGGCCTCTCGCAGCGCTTTGCGCAGCGCTGCGAGCCGCGCGAACGTCGATCCCGGGTACCTGATTTCATCCATCCAACGGCCACGAATGAAATTCCCGATGACGCGGCTCTCGCTTCCGACATAGCGCCATGGGTCGGCTCCAATGTGGATCAGTAAGCCTCTGTCGTCTAGCCGAGCGTACCGGCAAAGCGAAAACTCGGTCCTCTCGGAGGGCGTCGGGGCCCAGCCGAGATCGGCGCGCGGTGCCGCCTCTTGAGGCCACAACAGCGCTTGGGACAGTGGCAGCACAGCCCCATGCAGCAGCTGGAAAGCGACTGGATCTGCGTGAAGTCGCAGTTCGCAAGGCTCCCCGGTGAGAAGCCGATGAGCGAGATCTGCGTAGCCGCGTGTATCCAAGTCGTTGAAGACGTCGAGCTGCCGCTCGCGCGACACGGACGGTCCGTACGATGGGACGAACTTGACGCGCACATCCACGTCGGACTGCTCATGCGGACAGGCCAGCTGTTCGAGCCACTCTTGGATGTAGGCGCTCGGGCTGGTCTTCCCCGTTGGCCGTCGCATGGACCCGATTTCGCAGAGCGATCCGTGAAAGAAGATCTGCTCCATGACCTGGTGCAGCGGGCCGAAGCCGATGCAGGACCACTGGTTCGGGTGATCGCTGTTGGTATAGCGAGCCTCTTCAAACAGGGCGTAGTAGATGCAGGAATCGCTGCCACGGAAGGCCGTGACGCGTTTCGTGTACGAGATGGTTGCCATGAGGGTTTCCTTGTGAGACCCGGAGGCACGCTGTCCCCAAGCGGGGAACGGTGCTCCCCGGTGGGTTGAAGGTGTCCGTTCTATCGACCGGACGTGAAATGCTGGGTTGCCATGCGGCCCGGTCAGCTGCCGGTTCGGTTCGCGAGCCGTAGGCCCGAGAGAGAAATCGCTTTCCAAAGCCCCCTTGATCGGGTGGAGGCTTGGGGAAGCCTTCCAGGGCCCATAGGGGCGCCTGAAAGGGATTCTTGATGTGTCAGGGACCCGGAGGGCTCTGGCGCTATTGTGAGGCCTATGCGGGCTCGATTTTAGGTGCGGGGGGCACCAGCTTTACTCCAAGCATCTGCGCGGCAGCAAAGATGTCCCCGGTTCGCATGAGTCGGGGCTCCAATGAAGCGAGAGCCGCCTCAAGTTGCTCTAGTAGGGCTTTGTTGGTCGCGTGCTTCTCGTAGATTTCGAACGAGAGCCAGTAGCGCACGTTCGGCCCATCGATGAAGCCCTGCTTGACCAGCTGCGCCAACGGTAGCTGCAGGTTTCCGAGGTAGAGGTAGATACGCCCCACCTTGGTGATCAGTGCTTTTGTCGCTGGGCCACTGCGCCACTGCGGGACGGCCACCAGGTGGCCGCCGACCTTTGGTGATGGGAATGTCGCCATCGTGATTTCTCCATGTGATGCTGAGCACCCGAGCCCCGATGGGCCTGAGCGCCCAGCGGCTTGGTTGCGTCAGACGGCCTGGCCCGTGAGGCAGCGTCTTCGGTGTTGCCACAGCGACACCATGGCGCTGATGCAGCTTGCGCCGGAGACCAGCAGCTCAGGTTCAGCAGGAGTCTTGGAGCCGGGTGGGGGCGCGAGGTCGCTGCACCAGCCTTTCTCATCCTCCTGAAAGCCGCCCATCACCCCAAAGTCCACCTTGGTGCGAGGACAGCGCCGCGTCAGAAACCCTGGCGCTTGCGCTGCGGGGTAGCTGGGAGCCAGTTCAAGAGCGAACTCGCCGTCATCTTGGATGATGTGGCGGGGTGGCCTTTGACCGGTGCTCATGTTGCGGACACCTCGCCTTTGATTGCGAGGGCCATGGTTTGCGGCAGGACCTGAGGGTGCAGTTGGAGGGCGGCGCTGATGGCGTCGTCCAGGCACTCCCATTGGGATGCATCGCAGCCCGTGTAGCCGAAGTAGCCCCCAGGCGTTTCCGAGACTTCCACGCCGGCCTGGCGCAGCAGCTTGATTGCGTCTGTGCGTTGCAGGCCTGCAAATCCACCGCAGCTGGTGGGCAACGCTGGCCGGATCTGTGCACGAAGGTGCTCCAGGCCGCCAATCATCTGTTCCAGGTCCGCCAGGATGTCGCCAGTGCCGTGTGTGGCAGTAGCTTTGGTCCAGGACTCGAAAAGGGCGCGCAGTGCAGCGTGCGGCTTGTGGCCCGCGCTCACAGCGCTCAGTTCGTCAGAGGAAGGGGTTTTATTCGTTTGCATGTCGTTCACTGTAGAAAGGCGACGGGCACCACCCCGAGGGGCAGGGTGCCCGTCAGGGGGTTGAAAGAGATGAGATCAGCGTCTACCAGTCGCACCCTACGGATGCCACCAGGTGTGTCGTGTCGGGTTGATCGTCGTCGCTGATGGGTTGCGCGGTGGGAAGCTCGACCGTGATGTTGAAGTCGTCGAGAACGGCGATACCTTGGCGGTCATGGAACTCGTCCAGCACCGCTTGGGCAATGGACGATTTCTCCTGCTCGGTGAGGCTTCTGAAGGTGATGGGCCGGGTCACGTTCACCCAGAACGGGTAGTCACCCGCCACTGCGAGGTCATCCTCGTCGCTGGCGGTGCCTACGACTCGAACCATCACCTGGAAGCCGGTCTCCGGGTGGAGATGCGCCCAGCTTGGCAAGTCGCTCGCCTCAAGGCCAAGTGGCTTGAGGTCAGGAAGGCCTGCCCCAGTCACCAACTCCAGAAACTCAGCGGTTGCGTTGTTCTGGTGCGCCAGGTGATGGATCTCGGTGAGGGTGGCGAATGCGGCTGTTATTCGCTCCATCCGATCGCCCAGCTCCAGGGAGAGGATGTGGCCAGTTCCGCGCGCGCGTTGGACGCCCGTCAGCGCATTCGCATGCTCCACGAGTTGTGAGACATGGAACGCGATCCGGGTGCGCACCTGGTGAGGAATCAACTGAGTCATGCGGGTTGCTCCGCAGGGAACTCACGCCGCATGACGGCATTGGCGACTTCTTTGATGCCAGGCTCGTCCAGGACGGTATGAAACTCCGCGTCTTGGTGGTCGGTGACTTCCACTGTCGGGAGCAGCTCGTCTTGGTACAGGGACATGCCGCGCTGGCGGCAGTGCTGTTGGACTTCGCACACGAGGTCCTCTGCGTGAGCGTCGGACTCGGCAGTGATCACGAAGAATGCCGGAATCAGGAAGGTGCGGCTGTGTGCCGTTTGGTTTGCCATGGTGTCTCTCCAAGTGGAAAAGGATGGGCACCGATCCCCGCAGGGCTCGTGTGCCCTCCCGGGTTTGAGGTTCAGTGAGTTGCGGTCGCGGTGGATGCAGCGGCCCATGCCGGAAGCTCGCCCGCGAGCTCCATGTTCAGAAGGTCGCAGGGACTGAGGTGAATCGCGTTCACGTCGATCACCGACTCTTGCAGGTCGCGCAGCTCGGCATGGTTGAGGTCTTCGAACTTGAAGCCCTTCCATGCCTGTGCTGCCATCAGCTTGCCGTTGGGAAGGTCCAGCACAACGCGACAGCGCGTCGGCTGCGAGCCCACTCCGAAGAGATGGAGCCAGTCGCCGATCGCGAATTCGCGCGGGCTCGTGAGGACTGGAGAGTTTGTTTTCATGGTGCTTTCCTTGTGGTTGGGCCAGGCACCAGCCCCCCGGGCGGTGGAACCCGGCCGGGGTTGAAAAGTTTTCCCGCTGAGGGTCAGCGGTTGGGCAATTGCCCTTCAGGAACGTTGTCGGTGCTCTCGAAGTAAAAAGCGCCGCTGTCGTTGCTGTTGTGCCCAGACAGATAGCCTTCGTTGATGAGGCGCGTCGCTTCTGCGCGAGCGTCTTCCAATGCGGCTTCGTTGTCTGCGTCGATCACGAGGGTGTACATGCGTTGTGGCATAGGAGCTTCAGGGTTCGCGGCGTGCACCAGCCCCCGGGGCAATGGATGCCCGCCAGGGGTTGATGAATGGGTCCCGTTTTCAGGCGAAGAAGTACCTGGCGTTCCCGGCCAGCGCGGCGACAGCGAATGCAGCCAGGGCGATTTCGAACGCCGTACCTTCGCCTTCGCAGGCGGTTTTGACGGAATGGATCAAAGTGCTCATTAGGATTTCCAGGGAAATCGAGACGAGCGCTCCCCTCGGGAAGCGACGCCCCGAGGGTTGAGTGTTGCGAGGCATCGGCCGCGCGTTCATGCTGGATCGCTCAGGAGAGCACGGTCAGCTGCCGCTTCGGTCCACAAGCGATAGGCTGGTGGTGAAAGGCTTTGCGAAGGCCGTTGCGCTCGTGCGCATGCAGCCTTTGAAAAGCCCCCGCAAGCCCCGGGGGGCATGCAGGAGGGGAGGGAACTCAGGAAGGTCCGCACGAAGAGTCGCCAAAGGCGCCTATCGGCATGGTCCAGTTGTCCGTGAAGATGGGGAGGGTCCACTCGGTGCTACGTGCGACTTCCAACCAGAATGGATCGAGGTCAGGCGGGTCACCTTCGTTGGCCAATTGTTCCACCGACTTCTTGCGATGGATCGTCACGCCGAAGCTCTGCTCGTACGTTGAGATCTTGTTGAACTGCCTCGGGGAGATGACTCGTACAGCGGCCCATTCGTTCCGACCGAGGAATACACATCCAAGGCACGACGCCCGGCTGAACCTGAGCCGATAGCTCACATGTGGCTCCACCCTATAACGACGAATGATCTCCCAGACCTGAGGCTTGAGAAATCCATGCACCGGTCTCCAGTGGTCAACGTAGCGTTTGACGTACTTCCCATTGCGGTTGTCGGCGCGATGGGGCTCAAACGTCTTGTACTTCGAGCGCGCTTTGGACTCCTCCGCACGCTCGCCCGTTATGAGCAATGTCTTGCCACGAAGGAACTGGGGATCGTTGTTGATCCAGCTGTCGCATACCCCGATTTTCAAGGCACCGCTGCACCACCTAACAGATAAATTTGAGGACTGCTGAGGGAATTTCCTGCGCGTTCCAAGTGGGCCAGATCCACCGATCAACTTGCGCCCTGATCCAAAGGGAATCGAAACAGGTGCGGTGGAAGCATCTACGCGGTTCATCTCGCGTTCGAAACCGCCCACGCGGTATGAAACGCTGAATTCCATGTTGAAGGCCCGTGCGAAGGCGCGGCAGTAGCTCTCCGTAACAGGCCAGTCCATGAAGCAGTCACCATCTCCGTCCACCAGGTGGTGGTGTAGGTGAATTCTCGATGCCGGTACGCCGCAATCGAGCAGGTGCAGCACGCACGCAGTGGAGTCTGCCCCTCCGGAGAAGGCCACGATGATGCGGTCATAGTCGTCGAGGTTTGGCACCGCGACGATGGTTTCCGGCGGGGCTTCTACCTCCCACAGCATTTGCTGGGACGCGGTCTGGATCGCCGCCCGATTCAGATGAGCCAAAGGCATCTCTTCCATAGTGGTTCCTTGTGTGAAATTCACAGGACCACTCCCTTGCGGGATGGGTCCCGCGAGGGTGGGTTGGTGCGTTGATGTTCAGATCAACGTTGCTGCAGCGTCTGCCATGTCGGCATATGCCAGGTAGCGCAACGCTCGCGCGCGGTTATCGGCCGCGTGCTTGCGCAGTGACTCCGCAGCGGGTATCTCGTCGTCCAGCAGGATCTGATGATCACGGCCTTTGGCGAGAATGACCGCGTAGCGTGAGCTTCCGTGGCGAATCGTTGCCACTTTGTCGATCTTCATGGGGACATCGATGGCGGGGCGCTCGTCCGGGAGGTTGCCATTCGTCAGCAGCTCAGTCTGTGAAACCATGTGCTGAAGCGCCCACTCCCGGAGTGCATCGGTATCAGTCTCGCTCAACGTCACACCGGAGAAGGCCGAGTATTCGGTTGCAAAACTCATGGTTGCCTTGGCTTTTATGACGTTGACGACTGGGCCCGTGACGCCATCCAGTGGCGCCGCCTCAATGACGACGGACTGCGCGTCTGCGAAGCCTTCGAGCCCATAGTGCAAGGGTTCCCCTTTGCGCACAAAGGTGCATCGCACGTTGTGGACAGGGTCTTGCATAGAGCTGAAAGAGATGGTGGTTTTCATATCGTTCTCCAAAGGATGGAACGACGAGCGCGAGCCCTACCGGGCGTACGCCCGTCAGGGTGAGTCAAATCGGCGGTTGCCGGTCGAGGAAAAGCGCCGGCGAGGTCAGATGGCGCGAGACGCCGTCTCCGCCGCCTCTGCAAAGGCGAGGTAACGCAGCGCCCGTGCCCGGAAGTCGGAAGCGGTCTTTTGCAGCGATTCCGCAGCGGTCATACCGTCCTCCAGGAGGATCTCCTGGGTGCGGCCGTTGACCATGAATGCCGCGTAGCGGGTGGCAGCATAGCTAACGATGGACACTGAGTTGATGCGCGGGCTCACATCGATCGCGATGCAGGCGTCCACGACACCTTCGCCGCTTGCGACTGCTTTGGCCACAATGGCTTTGAGAGCCCAGGTGCGAAGAGTGTCGGTATCGGCCTGGCTTAGGACCAGGTTTTCAAACACCGCCAGCTCGTCCGGGAAGTGCATGCAGGTGAGGGCGTCGATGACCTGAGTCGGTCGCTCGCCCTTCGTGCGGCCCTCCAAGCATTCGATGACGAGCTTATGCTTGTCCGCGATGCTCTTGCGCCCGTGGCCGATGGGATCGCCCGCTTCCACGAACGTGAAGCGCAGGTCGTAGCCTGGTTTGGTTTTCGTGCAAGCCAGGCGAATTTGTTTTGCCATGTCGTTCTCCAGTATGAAAACGACGAGCGAAGTCCCCGTGGGGCTTGCGCCCGTCAGGGTGGTTGATGCAGCGTGCGCCGCGTGATGTGCTGTTTTGCCCGGGGGCAGGTCAGCTACCTTTTGTGATCGCAACGTACGTTGCGGCCAGAAACCTTGCCTAAGCCCCCTGTCTTAAGAGGCTTGGGGAAGACCTGCAGCGCGATCCGGGGCTGCAGGATTGGCTTGGGCACTATGTCAATGCCTAGCCATTTGCTCATTTCAGAAAGAGTTTGAGCAGAATCGTTATGGTCAGCGCGATCGAGGTAGCCAACATCCACTTGTTCAGGTTGAGTTCCCCGATCAGCGTGTTCATGCGGCCGTTGAAATCCCCGGCGAGGGTGTTCATGCGGCCTTCGAGCTTGAGTTCCGATGTCTCAAGCTTCGAGGAGTGTTGCGTTCGAGCGTGTTCAGGTCGCTTGGAAAGGCGACAGATTTCCCCAGCACGTCAGCCAGCAGCTTGGATTGCTGCTCGGCCTGCGCAGGCGGCACACCAGCGCTCGCCAGCTTGCGGGCGAAGTCGAGTGTGTCGAATGGGATGTTCATGTTCATGATGATAGGCGATGCTCTGGTTTTGTGAAAGAAGACGAGCATCTCCCCTTTGGGCGAAACGCCCGTCAGGGAAGGTGATCGCGGCTTGCTCCGTGTCTACGTCATCTCGCCGCAGCTGCAGGGCACAACCTGTTGACTCAAGCCGACAGGAAGCCGCGCAGATAGCAGCGGGCGCGCCACAGATTGCCCGAGAGTCCGCTCACTTCGAGTCCGAAGCGGTCACAGACCTCGATGTCGTTGGCGATGGAGTGTTCTCCTCGGTCATGCCGAGCTGCGATGTCGATGTGAAGGTATGGAAGGAGCGTGTACATGGTGTCAGCCGCACTGAGGGTGTGGCCCTGGTTTAGCGTGTGAAGGAGAGTCCAGAAGGGCTGTGCAGGATCTCTACGACCGTCTGAGGGCCCCAGTTCGAGGCGTATCCTGGTTGGCTCATCAGGACAACTTCCACCCGGTCAGCGTTGAGGTCCTGGTGGAACTCGTCAGCCTGGGCCGTGGTGGGTTCCCGCACACCCATTCCGTGTTGGCGGTCGATGAGCTGCAGTGCCCCCCTGGCATCCAGGGTGAACCAGTCGCCCGCCACAACGCGCAATGTCGGGTAGAGGAGGCGAGAGCCCCCTTCCCGGGAAACCACGCCGTGGGAAGCTTTCTTCATCGCTTCCCAAAGCGAATCCGGCGTCTCGCCCATGCGGGGCTTGGTCCGGGAAGCTGTGGGTTCGGTGGAGGTGGCGTTGGCAGGTGCCGTCGCTGTCTTGGTACTCATGGTGTTTCCTTGTTGGAGATCCACAGGCCAAGCCCCCTGGGCATCGGCCCGCAGGGGTTCTTTGAAAATGGCTTTCGCCGTTCAGGCGCTGGGTTGCTCTGCGAGCGCGGCCAGCTGCCGCTTGGATCTGCAGCTCTAGGCATGCAGGTCGTATTCGCTTGCCGAAGCTCCCGCGTGGGCAGGAGCTTGGGCAAGCCTCGCGAACCCCTTTCGGGGCTCGCGCGAGCTTGTTTCTTTGCGGTTCAGTGTCGTGGCTTGTGCTTGGCCAGGAATTGCGCCAGGTCAGCATCGCGTGCGACACGTTCCTCCAGGCCTGCTTGCGCCAGCTCTGGGGTGGTGTAGTCGGCGCCGGAACCTTGGTCGTGCCAGCGCACTACCCAGGTCAGCGAGTCCAGTGCTCGGACGGTGGGGTGGGCCGTACGGTGCGCGACGCGCACTGTGGGCTTTCCTTCCAAGAGCGCCTGGCGCTGGCGTTTCCCAGCTAGCCAGCCATCTTCATAGTCGCGCAGGTCCTTGATCGAACGAAGATGGGATGGGGCTTGGACCGAGTAGCCGCGAAGGGCGGCGTTCCGGCCGAGGGTGTGGGTTTCCGAATCCTGCATGTCACGCAGCTCCGGAGGTCGCCTGTGGGTCGGTCTTCGCCAATTCTGCGCCAATCCGTAGGAGCGAGCCAAGGGCGGTGCCCAGCTGCTCGCGCTGGTCGGGGTTCAGGAGGCCGTCTGGAACGAAGGCCCATGCGGCTGGGCGGTCGTTGTACGTGTTGCCAGGCCCAGGCACGGCGAAGTCCACGCCCGGGAATTGGCTCGCAATGGCACGCATGCCATCAAGGAGGCCTTTTTCGACGACCGCTTGGGGGGGGTACTCATGCGAGTTGACCCCTTGTGCATTGGCGTCGGATTCGCGGCAATAGTGCTCCAGCTCGAAGAGGATGCCCCAGCGTCCGCCCTTGTGGACGACGAAGGTGTCTTCTTCGTGCATTTGGGACCGAAGGCGGTCCAACAGTCCGGGATTCGAAATCAAGAGCGGCTGGACCAACTTCAGGTCGGGTTCTGCTTCATTGATCTCGCCCCAGCGGTCCGTCAAGTTCTGAGAGATGGACCAATGGCCCCATTGGGCGGGTGCGTCCGGCGTCCGGACCTTCACCAGTGGATCGAGCAGGTAGTGGACGCCGGCAACGCCGTAGGTCCGCTCCATGTCTTCCGTGCGCGGCCGCACAAAGTCCACACAGCAGTCACCGAGCCCGTGGCCGGTGTCCTGGTTGTGGAACTGGCGACCCGTTGCGCGGGAGCCGCAGCAGGTGCACAGCAGGAGCTGTCGGCGCAAGGCAAGGTCCTTGTGGTCCATGGTAGAGGCGTTTGTCATGAAGTTCTCCAGAGGAAAAACGCGAGACCGCACCCCTGTGGGCGTGATCCCGCAGGGGTTGAACCGGCCGTTTGAAGGGCGCGGCGGGGCTTAGGGGGCGGGTTCTCCCGCCTTCTTGGTGACCGTCAACGATTCGGGTCTCGCCGGGAACCACCAGGAGTCGCTGTCAAAGTAGACGAAGCGGCCGTGGGTGATGGTTGGCGAGAACCCGGTGACAAGGCGCTCATGAAACGCTACGCCGAAGTCGTTTGTGTAGGTCACGATGTCTCCGACCGCAACGTGGCAAGGAATCGGCGGATCAATAACCGCATCCTTGGCCAGCGGGTTGCGCGGGCCTGAGATGAAGTGGGGTTTGCCTTGGAAAGCTGGCATGTAGGCTCCTACTTGCGGCCCGCACCCATCGGTGCAGTACCGCATGGGTTGAGGGTCAGGCAGGCGTTGCTGCCTTCTCGGAGGCGGCGGCGATCTTATCGCGCACCATCTCGTGGCTGAGGGTGGCCACGTCGTTGAACTTCCAACACGCACCACTGGGCTCGCGGGCGTAGATCGTTGTGATCCGGCCGCTCAAGAACTCGGAGAAGCGGAAGGTCTCCAAGCCGAGGTGGTTGCCCCACCGCATGGGCGGCAGGCATTCCAGGGCGTTGAAGAAATCGCTCTGGTCGATGCGCTGCGGCTCCGACTTGTAGCTTTCCTCCTTCATCGCGGTGAAGGCCTCCAGGTCCGTGACGAGGATGTCGGCACCGCGCTCCGAGGCCATCTCCTCGCGGGTCTGGCGCTTGTAGAAGGAGCGAAGTACCCCGTCTCCAAAGTCGTGGGCTGTGTCGATGCACGAGGGCGCCGTTTTGTCGGTACCCGCGATGTAGAACACTTGGGGGTTGTCAAGGC
The DNA here is from genome assembly GCF_019219095.1 of Acidovorax sp. sic0104. Classification (GTDB taxonomy): domain Bacteria; phylum Pseudomonadota; class Gammaproteobacteria; order Burkholderiales; family Burkholderiaceae_C; genus Acidovorax. The sequence goes on along the minus strand of NZ_JAHUWH010000007.1, from coordinate 77,676 downwards.
GATCCATGGGTTTCTCCAATGAAAAGCGAAGCCAGACCCCGATGCGGGGGCGAGGCCCCGCGAGGGTTGCGAAGGGTTAGAACGGCATGAGATTCGGGCGCAGGCCCGTCACCTCACCGTAGCGGTCAGAAATCGAAAGCATGCCCTGGGCACTGGCACGCGTGCGGTAGCGCACTGGCTTGCGTTGCATTGCAAGGAGTCGGGCGACACGGCCCTCCATCAATTCCAGCTTTGCGATCGAGTTCACCTGGCCGCTGCAGAAGCGACTGTCGATGAGGGCCCGATGCGAGGCGGGGTGCGGGTGACGTGTGCGACGCCGGGTTCTGCGGGTCATGGGGTGCTTTCGGTCAAACGGGCGCAGCGGCAGTTGCCGGTGCACAGGGCACGTAGCGCATTCCATCCCACCGCTGCAGATCCTCCAAGCGAGGATTTGCAGTGGAGCGGCTGGCTTCGCGCATGGCGTGCTGGTTGTCCATGGCACCGATCATGATCCACCCGAGGGTGCCCTTGAGTCGGTAACTTACGAAAGGTGATGCCGCCAAGGGGCGATCGGTCACAGGCTTTGGTGTGCGCCGAGGGCGCGAAGAGGTTGGCATGGTGGTCTCCAGGGTGAAATCCGGGACCACACCCCATGCGGGACGAAGGTCCCGTAGGGTTGAGGGTATGCGCGCTGGGCAGGCCAGGCAGGTAGGGCTGATTGTTTGGTTCCCCAGCTAGGAAGTGTTGGCGCAAGCATAGCCCGCGTCAAAAACGAAATCGATTGTAGCGGGGAACGAACCATTTGCGCACCCCCAGTCCGGGGCGTGCTGCGCCGGACTGGGTGGCCACCGTGGGCTCCTGGACAAAGCGCTGGTCAAGTTGCGGTTGAGCCAGCGCCACGCCTGCTACTTCCAGGTCTGCAGCGACTTCTTCATCTGGTCGATGTGCCCCAGCACGCGGCGCACGCGGGGGGTGTCGTACGCCAATGCCAGCGTGCTCCGGATTTCCTGGAGGCTTCCAAGGTGGGTATTTCGTGCGTCCTCGCTGATCTTCTTGGCGAACGTCTTCGCGGGCCCGTTGGCGTAGTACACGTTGTCAAGCCGCTCCAAAGGGAGATTGAAGCTCGGATGCTCGCCCTGGATGCATGAGTCCAGCGTCCCCTGCACCTGCACCAGGCGGTTGCGCACGCCCACACGCATGTAGGTGTCTGCCTCGATGGCTTTGAGCTTGCGGCCAATCTCTTCATGGGTGGCGATAGGCATGCTGTTCGGACGTGGGGGCCGCTTAGCGGGCGCAGCTACACGCGTAGCTGGAATGCGAGGTGCTGCCGGCGCTATGGCCAGTCCCTGAGGGCTGATGAAATCGCCCCTGCCGATGATGGACTGCCCCTGCCAGTTGCCTTCGACGGGTGGGGGAGGGAGCTGGTTCAAGGCGTGGACCATGGCGGCCAGGTTTGGTCCCTTGGACTTGCTCGCCACCAAATACAGCGTCGTGCCGCTTGGCTCCCCTGGAAGGTACATGCCAGGCCAGGTCGGCTGCAGAACGTCGTAGCCGTGGCGATGTGCCCAGTCGGCGCGCTGCGCGGCGTATCGGGCCGACGATGGGGCATATGGCTCGTCGGTCATCACATGGCTTTGGGTGACTGGGTCGTACCAGCCGCGCGCATGATCCTTCCCCGGTATGGCGTTCGAAGCAGTGCCGCCAGGGTAGAGGCGGCTGTGCGCGGCGGATGGACGCAGACGGGTGGCGTCCATGAACTGCCATGTGCGCAGCACGCGGCACACGTGGCCCTTGGCCTGCTCTGGCGAATGAAAGTTGTACTCGCAGTAAAAATGGTCAGGCGCGCGCGGCACCAAACGGGCCAACGCTGGCTGGACGTTCATCTGGGAAGGGGTAACGAGATCGGTGTGGGGCACTGCCAGATCCACGTGCCAGGCCTCCACGCCCTGCAGGCCAGTGGCGTTTGAGATCCACCTGGCGGAGATGTACAGGCGGTGTTTCGGAACGATAGGGGCGTGCACCTTGGGCTGCGGAGCAGCGTTTGAAAGCACGGCTTGCGCGTGGCGCAGGTTTTGGTAGCCAGCTCGCGTCGCCGCGAGGTCTTGAGCTTGAAAAAGGGGGATTTGCAGCTCGTTCCTGAGCTTCTTGGCAAGGCGCTTGATGCCGTCCAGGGTGGACGGAGGAATAGGCTTCAACATGGTTGTTCTCCATGGCCCATGCATTCAACGTCATCCGCCACCGTCAAAACGTCGCAGGACCAACGGTTAAACCAGGTTGTGCATGCGATTCAAGCAGTACCGTTGCCGGCTTCTCTCAGAGCGGATGGAATGCGCCTGCTGTGCGCGTCGCCATTCTGCCATGAAGCTCACCGTTCCGACAAACGGGCAGTCTGCACGGCCTTGCCGCGCGTCAGAAAATATATTGCGTTGTTGCGATAGTCGGTAAATACGGTTCTATGAACGAGTTCGCATCCTTACAATCGAAGGCGACACTTTTGCCATCCAACTACAGGGTGGGCGCGCGTTTCAACGCGCCTTGAGTCCATCTGTTAAACGCTTTCCTAATTGCATGGCAACCTTGCCTGAGTCTTTGAATACCGCACCCCGACATGCTCAGGTGCTTCCCAGCTTCGCAGTCGGCCAGATGCGCCGCCGCCTAGCCTGCTCTGCCGGCATGGTGGAGGGGGCGCAGCTCCTCGCCTGGCGGGGTCCGCTTCCGAGCCCCGACCTCGCCAAAGAGATCCGCGACAAGTTCATCCAGGGCCGACGAAACCTGTTTTCCGGCATCTGGGGCATGCAAGTAGGCGTGCGCGTGGTGCCGGGATGGGAGAACGTCCTGGAGTCGCCACTGCTTGACCGGTTTCGCGATCTGCTTGACGGGTTGGCATCGCCTGACGCCTTCCCGTCCATGACCCTGCAGGAGGTGAAGGAAGGGCTGCGCGTCTCGGTGGCCTCTGCCTTCGAGGTGCTTGCGAAGCTGGAGGCGCTGCACTGGTCAGCCGCCGATGTGAACGGGGTGGTCGTGAGGCATCCCATAGATGGTGACCTTGCAGCCACGGATCAGGTCGGCCAAGCCTGGAGAGGGTTGATGCGAAAGGTGCTCCAGGCCCCATGGATCGACCAGGCCTCGCCTTACGATCTTCGATTCTCCCGCGACAACGATTTGCCCCTCGGGCACTGGCTGCTGCAGGAGGTCGAGAAGCCCCAGGTGCCGGCGACCGTCGTTGACCTGTGTGATCGCTTGGGCGCGGCAGACGGAGCCGACTGGGCTTCCGAGCTGCGTGCGATCGCTACGGCTGCGGTGCTGGTCTCAAAGCAGCGCCCCAGTGGCGACAAGGTACGGCAGCGTTGGATCGCGATGTTTGTGCACCGCTTTGGAGGGGCGAATGGCCGCACCCTGCTAGAGGTGGCCAACGAATTCGACATGACCCGGGGGCGAGTGCGCTCCATCCTGGGAGCGATGACCGAGGCCGTGAAGGAACGGCCCGCCGTAATGCCGGCGCTCGACAGACTGCTGGATGTCGCAGTGGGTGTCTCGGACCTGCCGCCTGGGGAGGCCGATGAGCATCTGGCCGAGTTGCTAGGCCCGGGGTTTGGTCTCGGTGCAGCCTTGGCGTTCGCAGAGGCGGTGCGGTCCGACTCCGCCTCCGCGTCGCACCTCCTGAAGGCACGGTCCCAGCCTGGGGTAGCGCCTGCGCGCCCCGCTGAGCCCGGCGAAGGCCAGAGGCCGTGGGCCGAGCGGGCGCTTGCGTATGTGCGGGCAGAGTGCGCGGCTGTCGGGTGCACGACGCCGCTGCGGGTCGCAGGACACTTGGCCATGGAGGGGGGGAGGGCCCTGGGGCGCTCCGAACTGGAAGCCCTGTTTCGAAGCTTTCCGGGTTACTGCCTGCTCGACAGCGAAGGGGGATGGTTCACCGTCCCTGGCCTGGACGAGTGCGTGATTGCCGTCCAGCTCAAAAAGCTCTTCAGCGTCGCATCCCGAGCCGTCTGCATCGACGACCTAATGGTGGTGCTGCTTGCGGACGCGGTACCCCTTGGGAGCCCCGAGCGCGGCCTCACTATCCCGCCAGCGCACGTGCTTTCAAGACTCATCGCCAGCTGGACCTGGCTGTACGCCGACCGCCGCCGCGAGTACCGGCCCAAGCAGCCCATTGATCCGGAGACAGTGCTCACGGCTTCCGAGCTTGCTGTTTATAAGGCTCTGCTGCGCCACCAGGAGGTGGCCACCCGGGCGGAGCTTGCGGAGGCGGTGGCAGGCCAGCCGGGGCTCGACCTGCTGACGCTGGACCGGGTGCTTGCGGGTTCACCTGTTGTCGCCAAGGTCGAACGCGGGATGTACCGGATCAACGGCAGGCCCCTACCTGTCGCAGCGATCCTCGCCGCCCAGGGACGCGGATGGCAACGACCCGATGAAGCCACTCAGGCGGTAGAGGATCCAAACGCACCCCTGACAATTGCAATCCGGCAGTCCGCTTCGGCAACACCTGCGGCCCAACGGGCGGTATTTCTGCCGATGGCGTTCCAGGACCGGGTCTCTGGATCCTTTGAGCATGCTCGGGGGCTCTGGCCGGCAATCAAGGTCCGCAGCAGCATGCAGATCGCAAAGCTTTCGCAGGTTGCCGAACAGGCGGGCTTCCATCCGAAGGAGGTTTTCGAGCTGGAGATCAACCTGCGGGCTCGGACCTATGACCTACCCGGAGTGGCACAGGCCGCCTGAGAGACCAACCGCGAACTGAAATCACGTGCCCGCAGAACGCATGACCAATCTTTTACCTATCGGCGCCGATGTTCCCCAGCATGCCAAGGTCTTGCCCAGCTTCCTAGCGAAGCTCGTGGGAAGGCAGCTCAACTGCTCTACCGGACCAGTCAATGGGGTAGAGCTCTTGGCATGGCGAGGGACACTGCCAAATACGTTTCGGGCAAAGGAGATCCGGGAGCAATTCATTCGCCGAAAAAGGGCATCCTTCAACCAGATCTGGCCGCTCCAGATCGGTGTGAGAGCGGTTGACGGCTGGGAACTGGCCGTCGAACTGCTCTTCCGGGACAGGATGAGAGCATTCCTGCCTACGCTGGGTTCGCTCGACGAGTTTCCCCTTCTCACACTGGAGCAATTGAAGGAGGGACTGCACCTGCCTATCAGCACCCTCGTGGAGGCCCTGGCCAGCATGGAGGCTTTGTACTGGAGCCCTTCAGACGCCCAGACTTTCGCGGTGAGGTATCACGGCAAGCAGGAGGCCGAACCCGCTGCTCAAGCACGGGTAGCCGTCAGCGACGAATGGCGGCTCGCGGTTCAGATTGCGTTGCGTTCGCCATGGGTAGATCAGCTGGCGCCCTCGGACCTTCGCTTCGCCTGCACAGCGGGGGAGCCACTTTCGCAATGGCTGCGGGGGCAGCTTGCGCGGGAAGAAGTTGCGGTTGCGGTGATCGACCTTTGTAACTTGCTTGTCGCAGCTGACAAATGCGATTGGATGACAGAACTGGTCTCACTGGGCAACTGTGCCTTGGATCGGCTTGGGAAGTCCTCTCCAGAGACGCGCGAACGCTGGCTGGCAATGTTCACCAGGCGCTTCAGCGGGCCCCGAGGCCTCACCCTGCAGGAAGTGGGTGACGAGTTCAAGGTAACGCGCGAGCGGGTGCGCCAGATCTGCGATCGCATGCTCGGCGCGATTCAGTCGCGACCGGCAAGCATGCCTGCGTTGGACAAGGTCCTCGCGGCGGCAGTGCGTATTGGGCCGATGCGATTCGATGAGGCCGACACCCAGCTTGCCACCCTGCTTGGCCAGGGTGTGGGAGTGGAGGCCGCGATGGAGTTCGCGGAGGCGGTTGGGCGTGAATCGCCGGGGCGGACGTTCCTCGCCGTTACGAGGACGACCGAAGGCTATGAAAAGGTCCGCCTCCTGAACACGGGGGAGCAGGAGCTTGATTGGGTAACACGTACTCTGAGCTTCGTCCGCAGGGACTGTCGCGTCGTAGGGTGCACCAACTACATGCGGGTCGCTGGCTACCTGAGCCTCAAGGAGGGTCGTACAGTAGACGCCGACTGGTTGGATGGCCTCTTCAAGGCCTTGCCAGGCTACCTGCAGCTAGACGAGTCGGGAGAGTGGTTCGCCTTGCCCGGCACTGACGAGTGCGCGATTGCCACGCGATTGAGGAAACTGTTCAGTGTTGCCACCCAAAGCATAGGAATTGACGAGTTGCTTGCGGCTGTCGCGTCGGACGCAAGGATGTTTCAGGAGGTGGGGAATTCCGTGAGCATTCCACCGGCACATGTGCTGGGCAAGCTCATTCCATCCTGGCCGTGGTTGGTTGGGGACGGCCACAACAAGTACCGTCCCAAATCGCCGATGTCCCGTGAAGAAGTCCTCTCCGACCTGGAGCTGATCGCGTATCAGATACTGCAGGAGAACCAGGGCGTGGTCACGCGCACCGATCTTGCTGGGGTGATCGTAGACCAGCGAGGGTTTAGCAATGTGGCGTTGAGCCTCGCCCTGGCTCACTCCCCCATTTTTGCGAAGGTCGAACACGGGGTGTACCGGTTAAACGGTAGCCAGCTGTCGGTGGAGGGGCTCGTCGCAGCGCGATATCGTCGCCGACTGGAAACTAGCTCTACGTCCCCACAGGCCGAGGTCTTGGATACGAGCCAGCCATTTCGGATTCAGATGCGGCAATCCGGCTCCGACGTTGAAGCCCGGCGTCGGGTGGTGTACATCCCAGCAGCCTTCCGTGAACACGTCGCAGGGCAATTCAAGCACGCGCGCGGTCTTTGGCCCGATATCACCGTGAGCGACGGTCTCCAGGTAAGGCGCCTGTCCGCGATTGCAGAAACTGCCGGCGTGCAACTTAGGGAGACGTTTGAGTTGGAGGTGGACCTCCAATCTCGGACGTATGACATCCCCGGCGCTACGCCGGTAACAAGCCAAGTTTCCGCAGGCGGCTCTCAGTAGTCGCGCGGCGCGAGGCCCACCAGGAGGGAATCAGGCTCCCGGCTGACAGCCTCCCGCACTTCATACCCAGGGCCGAAGACTGACCGGATGTCGAGCTTTGCAAGGTCGATCAAAGTCCACATTTGTTTGCCCATCGCGTCCTTGAGGCTGGAGCTGATCATTCTGGGTAGGCTGTCTCCGATGAATTTCGCGATGATGACATTCAGGATGAAAGCAGCGAGCGTGCCCCACTTCCCACCGAAATATGCCAGCGCGGCAAGCGCACCAATTACGCCGTCACATTTGAAGTAGCGGATGTGCACTTCTAGAACCTCAGCGACGATGCCAATCTTTCCATCTGGCTGCAGGCGCGCGCTGAGTCCAATTCGGTACACCGATGGCCCCGCCTCGCGGTTGTTGGCCCAGAAGTTGCCGGCGTTGGTTCTGCCAAAGCAGGGGATGTCCACGTTGACCGAGCCGTTGCCCTCGACGTAGAAATTGATGTCCAGCACGATCGTCGCTCTCGGGTCCTTCAGTGTGTGGGATACGCCTGTGAACGCCACGGTGTAGTCGTACTCCCAGCCGAAAAACCCTTCATCGTTTGCGAAGCCCGCAATGGCCGGATAGGGGCCACCTGTGAGCGCCTTGATCGATGCATCAGGAAGGTATAGGCCAACGTCGGCCGCCACGTTTGAATCGACTGGCCACGGTGGGGAATTGGACGGCGGGACCTTTACGTCCACCGGAAGTGGCGAGCCGTCGTACTCATCCTGCACAGGAGGGGGTGGCGTGATGTCTACCTTCACTGGGGGCGCGCCACAAGGGCACCTCTGGCCTTCGTCCAGGGTCCAGCCATTCCGTGCAACGATCAGCAACCCTGCATCAATCGCCGCCAGCTCGCCATTTCCGTTGAATACGACGGTGGGAAAAATGTGCCTCAGATCGATGCGTGGGGAGCCACCAAAAATCCGGCGCACCGTCGTGGGAGCGATGGAGCCTGCCACCAGCCCCTCCAATCGCGCGACATCCCGCTCAGTCAAACCGAGATCTGCTGCGTTCTTCGCGGCGTCCGCCGCAGGGAGAATGGCGCTTCGGAAGTCCAGTTGGATTTCTCCTAACGAGAGGACGTTCTTTTGCACGTTGCCATGAGCAGTCACGCGTACCACGTCGAGTTCGACGTCGAATAGCTGGACCGCCTTGTCGCCAGCCTTGGTGACAGCGAACCGCACTTGGAAGCCGCCAGAACTCTCCATGAAAAATAGGCCGAGGACATCGCCGCCTGGCGGCACCTTCACTTTCCAGCTGGCCTTCCCTGGTTGATAGCTGCAGCTATCCAGTCCGATCTGTACGGCCGGAAGGTCGGGGTACTGCTGAAAGTGGCCGACGAACTGGTTGAGCGCGACGACAAGGCGGCGCGTTAGAAGATCGACCAGCAAGCGGTTGCTGACCACCATTGCCGGATCCGGTCCGGCATGGCTTGCTACAAGCTTGTGCAGTGGGGTTCCCATCTTTCCCTCCAGGTGAAGTTCGTGAGGTCATGCTGGTGGGAACTGATCCCTCGGTCAAATCATTTTTGCGCAGTCCTATGGTCCTGCCGGTACATGCGATACGCGACGGATCTTGTCGCCTTTCTCGGGTCATTTGAGGCCTCGGCGCTTTGAGAATGTGTGCATGCAGCACAGCCCCCAAACCGCGAACCTACCCGCGCTCCTCCCCACACCCGAACCGCGTGTCCTGGCCACACTTTCCGAGCAAGACCTGAAATTGGTTTTCAGCTACTTCGCCTCGGTCACCAGCCCCGTCTACTTTCGCACCGTCGCCAGGGCTTTCGCCTGGACGGGGGGTGTCCTGCTGGGCCTTCTTCTGACGTTGCAGAGAGTAGAGGTACTGGTTGGCGCGGGGCCGGCGCCATGGCTGGCCTGGGCTGGCCCCGTGGCTGCAGCGGCCCTGTGTGCATTGGGCGCGCTGGGCTACCAGCTGCAATGCATCCGTGCTGCCCGCCAGCTATCTTCGCTCGCCATTGAGATGGGGCGTCGGCGCCTGGATGCGCAGGCCATCGGTGAGGAGTTGCAAAGGCTCGGTGCCGTCGGGTCCGTTGCTGCCCAGGCCGTCCCTGCGTAGGTTGCCAATCAATAGGAGTTCTGATGAAGCAAAGAGTCCGGCTTGGCAGCAATTTCTGGAGGTTGGTGGGTTTGGCAACAATGCTTGTTGGACTCGGGGCCGTCCTCCAATGGAGACATGCAAGGGATTTGGAGCAAAGCCAGATCACCCAAGAAGCTGCTGTCCTCATTCCCAGCCAGTTCAAGACTTGGCGGGGTCTGACGTCCGATCGATGGCAGGCCGTGCAGTGGAGTGGCGCCGCGAGCGAGCTTCTGTACTTGGACGGGCCAAGGTACGGCGATGGCATGTTCTGGGTGGCTTGGGCCCGCAGCACCGGGGGGGACTATTTCAGGCTGACCTACCACTACGACGGGAAGCACTTTGTACCGAACGAGTCGCCAGTTCCAATGTCCCGCCAACAAGCGATCGCAGCGCTCGTGGAAGCGGGGCAGGAGGCCGTCCTGGATCGGCTTGGGCTTCTGAGGAAGCCTACCGATCGGGATCGCCTGCTCTGAGCTGCGTAGTGTTGACTTGCATAGCCATGCCTCTCGATTCGCTCTGCAGTGCGGTCCAGCACTGCCGCGTGCTACCAAGTCTTCCTGCCTTCCTTTCATCTCGCGTGCTTCTTGAACCTTGCGACCTTCGACATTCGAGCAGAAACAAATGAATCCGACGACCAACACGAAGGCAAAGTCCAAAAAGACAGCAACCCCTTCCACCGCATCGTTGGAGGAGTTCAACTCTGGGGTCCTCTACGCCCTGGTGAGCCTGCACGGAATGCCAAAGCTCGTGGCGCAGGAACTGGTTGTTGCTGATAGGGAGTTCCTTGCCAGCCGTTTCGAGCGTGGTGACCTATCAGTGCTTGAAGCTGCAGACGAGCTTTCAGTGAAGCCTGGGACCGCAGCTGGCTGGGTGCAGATTGACGAAGACGCGCTGGTGCTCAATTTCGACGGCGAGGTCGAACGTCTCTTGAAGCAGGCGCTGGATACGGGCTTGTTTGGAGCAAACAGGCGGGAGGTGGTGGACGCCATGGTGAGGCGAGGGGTCGAGGCAGTGTTGCCGGTGCTTTCAGCGTGCACGGGCAATCGTTCCGGGCGTGTGTCTAATTGGCAATAGTCGGGATATGAGGTTGAAGGCGGGGGCTCGCAGCCCTACAATGAATCCCAATCTGCGCTTGCCTTGTGAGCGCCTTTCCCTTCATACAAGCAAGCACTCCATGTCCAAACCGCCCTGTGGCCTCTCGAATGAGTATTGGGATTCTTTGAGCCCCCGGTCGAAGGAGCTCTACGACCTGATCAAGCCGTTGGCAGAGCCTGCATACACGGTTGACTGGCACCTTGGGGGCCTTGAGAAGACGCTGTCGGATCTGGAAGAAAGCGTTGTGAGCATGGGCGGCACGCTTGAGTTGTTGCCCGACTTCCAGCGCGGCCACGTGTGGACCGAATCCCAGCGGTCGGCCTTCATCGAATACATGCTGCGCAACATGTCTCCCGGTCGAATCCTGTTCAACTGCCCTGAGTGGACCCGGCCTAGCGATCAGAAGGGCGACATCAAGCCGTTCACGATGCAGTGCCTTGATGGCGTGCAGCGCCTCACCGCCGTGCGCAAATTCCTCGCAGACCAGGTGACTGTGTTCGGCGGAATCGTTGCCTCGGACCTGAGGGACACGCCGTTCAATCCCTTCCGGATGAACTACCGGCTTCAGGTAGGCGTCTACGAGTTCAACACCCGCAAAGAACTGCTTCAGACCTACCTTTCCATCAACCGTGGGGGAACCCCTCACAGTGACGATGAAATCGCGCGTGTACAGGGCTTGCTCGCGCAGGCCTCAGCCACCTGAACGAAAGATCACCCACATGAACACCACTTCTGCGAGCACTGCCAAGCAATCGGCACTGGAAGCCTACCGACGCGATGTCGTGCTTCTTCCCCTTCCATGGCTTGCGTTGAATCTGTTGCTCGGCGCCCTGGTCGCGGTTGGCATTCGTTGGCTCGCTTGGGTCAGCGTCGAAGGCAGCAGCGCAGCGCGTCCCATCGACTACGTCGCCGCGATACGTCCAATGTTCGAGGCCGAGGAAATGCTCCGGGGTTTCGGTGGTGGCGCGGTCCTCATTGCGCTGGTCTATGTGCTTACGCGCGTGCTCTTCCGCAAACGTTCCGCCGACCACCGGGGAGCCCTGTTCCTGGTCGGGCTCATGGCGATGGTGGTGGGAGGGGGTTTCGCCTTCCTGCCCTCGGCGTACTTTGGGCCATGGGCGGTGGCCTGAGTAGGGACCGCGCTGCGATGTGCTTGCTCGCGTGTCTGCGGATCGGCGCAATGCCTTCCGGATACCCCGTCCACCCCTTCTCACTCCCGTAGTTTTCCTGCATGTCCCTTCTTGCCGACTTCTTCTTTTGGATTGCAACTGTCAGCGCCCCCTGGAAACTCCCCAAACGGGGAAGTTCCGTGCTGGCCTGGATGGCATGGTCGCTCACATCGTTGGTTTTCCTCGGTGCACTTGTGTGCGCTGGATTTATCGTCTTCGCGCTGGGGACTGGCAAGTTCGGCGAGGGCGTCGTTGCCGGCACGGTGATCAGCGTCACGCGTGGCAAGACCTATGAGGTGCGGACCGATCTGGCCACCCTGAGCGTCGAGCCCTCCCTTGGGTACGGTGCCGGCGATGAGGTCTATCTCCAGCGTCTGCGAACCGAAGGCCTTCGGATGTGCTCAGAGCATGGCTGTTGGGCGGCGCGCGTGGTCGAGGCAACTCCAGAGATTCGCGAGGCCGTCGCCTTGTGGCCCCAAGGGGCGCCCCCTTCGAACTGAACTACCTGGAGACCGTATTGACGCTTGCTGACACCATCGAAGCCCTGCGCCCCTTGCAAACCCCTCATGCCACCGCCCATGGCGAACGGCCGGGGTTCCTAATGGCTGATGCTGCGCGTGCCCTTGGTGGGCTCGCGCAAGCCTCTAATTCGCTGGCGCTGTTGATGTCGGTTGATCTGGTGGTCTCAGCGCCCTTGTTCGTGGGGAACGAGGTGCATACGGTTTTCAGCCTTGCGGATGCGGAACCGCTCACTGTTCACTAACCCGGCAGACCTTTTACCGGTTCACCCCGCAGCTTTACGTTTGGAACCCCTCATGCGGACCTTACTCCTCGCAACTGGCCTTGTCCTAGGCTCTACCGCCGTTCTTGCGCAAGGCAATCACCCCGCTTCTGGCACACAAACGCTGCAGGTCACGATGGATCGACACTTGTTCGTCACCACTGTGTGCGTGCGGGGTATGCAGTTTGTGGCCGCTACCCATGACCACATCCGGAATGGCACTCGATTGAGTGACGTCGGCTTTACTCAGGTTCTCGGCCTCGATGGAATACCCATGGCTTGTGAAGCTCGTTCATTGAAGCATGAGCGTGGCGAAAGCCCTGCCAAGGCGAGGTAAGCCTATGGCAAAGCTGAAGACAGAAACCATCACCCCGTTGACCGTTCACTGATCCGTACTACTTAGCTTTTCGCTTCAAGAAAATTCAACTTTATTGATTCTCAAAAGTTATGACGAAGTTTTTGATAATTTTTTTGGTTATTTTCGGCGGGGTCGTCGCCCTTCTTTACAGGACCAAATGGAGAATGGTTAGCCGATGGAAATCTCACCCGACGATGGACGAGTATTTGGCCAAAAACCCCCAGTGCAAAACGAAAAATGGACTCAGGTGCTCAAGGTGCGGCTCAGGAAGCATAAAAAACTGGGGACTTTTCGGTAGGGAAGATGCCCAGCGGGTTTTCATTTGCAATCACTGTGGTGAAAATCTGTACCGGAGTTCCTAAATGCCTGCGCATGCGCCTTCCGGGAGTGGATTCGCCATCCCGGCTTTCAGCGGTTGCCTACTGTGCGCGGTGAAGGACGGGGCCCTTGTCGGCGCGTCGCATTGAGGAGTAGCTCTGGTGCGGGACGGTGAGCGACGAGGACGCGGTGACACTTATGGAAGACGGCACGGTTGTTGTGTGAGCTATCTATGGTCCCCAGTTATGGGACGGTTTAGACCATAGGATTCCTGCTCGCCTCTCTGCCGCCTTGCTCCCCGGATGGGCCATCGGTGGCCCGACTGGCTCGCAGACCGGGTACGATTCGGGAATGATTGAGGCCTACTTTGACAACTTGCTCGCGGGGACACCCTTTCGAGGGCTGATCATCCAGGGCGGAGCGGGTTACTGCGCCTACGACGGGGTTCCGCTCGACCACTGGATGGCCGGCATGGACGAGCTGGTGCTCCGTGTTCATGGATCCATCACGTTCCAAGGTGCGGGAGATGGCCTCTACCGCCCTGAAGGATGGTACTTCTGGGGTTGGGACTACCAGCACTGGGGCGATCAGAAGGTACTTGATCCGGCGCTATTAGACCTGCTGCCACCGGAGTTTCGTGAGAGGATGGTTTCGGCCAATTCGAAGGGCAAGAAGTGGACCCTCCCGGAGATTCAGCAGGATCTCATTGATGCTGCCGTGGAGTTGCATGTGCTGGTGCAAGAGCACGAGCGCGCAGCCTGCGAGGTGCTTGCTGTCCCACGCCTTGGCTGAGGACATTTTGGGGTTGCGACCTGTTTGAAGGCGCAGAATCGGGTGTCTCTTGGCGGGGATTTCTAAAGGGCAGTGCATACGCTGGTGGGCATCCAATCAACTCCATGGAGGCCCCATGAATGACGCCCAGTGTCTCGCTATCCGTGACCAGATCAGCGCCTGTACCTTCCCACCCGACCAGTACGAGAACATCCATAGGCGATTTCGTCTGGTTGCAGTCACTGCGGGAGGGGCGGACGGCGCCGATGCCACTGTCCATGTCGAGTTCCCTGCTGGCCGGTGGGCTCTCCTCGGGGCGCAGGAGACCCCCGAAGAGTTTCTGGAGACGTTGTTCAACACAGGGCCGTATTCGGCCATGAAGCTTTCCATCGAGCGCAGCCAGCACTGGATCTTGCCGTGGTCGATCACAGCGGTGGATCCGGCGTCAGACATGCCCGTTCTGATTCTGCGGGAGCGCGCCGACCTCGTAGTGGAGGGGGTGCTCATGCGAGAGCCCGTCCATGGCTCACATGCTGAGCTGGCGAACAGGTATCCCGAAGAGGACGCGGTGTGTGCGCTCCTGACAGAGCTTGCCTCGATGGGGCAGCATGACTCCTTCCTGCGCTGGTACAAGGAGGCCAACATCGCCGCATGTTCTCTCGACACGGCTTGCGTGCAGGCGCCCGAGTCACCGCAGGGGCAGAAGTTTGTCATCGTGTACCGGGGCGGCGAATGGTGGTTCGGAATCTGGAACAACCCGGCCAAGATCCACTGGGCTCAGGGCAAGGAACTGTCACTGTCTAGCATCGCTGACTTTCATGGGAGCCGCGTCTCGAAGGCGAAGTTGGCCAGGCGCTCAGGCATTGAGCTGGTCAGGGGCAGGGAGACCGTACGCGGCGACAGCGCGGTGCTGGCACACGCGCTTGCCGAGGCTCGAAGGGTGCAGCGTGAAGGGGTGGGTTTCGCAGTGGGCGAGTTCGAAAGCCATCCCGGCGTGCGCGTCTTGTGCGACTGGTGGAACTCAGTAGCCCCGGAGGCGCTGCGCACTGCCGCCAGCTTCCGCATCTACTCCTGGAGCGAGAGCCGCAGGGTGTTCCTGGCAGGGGATCCGGAAGAACCCACGATGGATGCAGAGGTGCTGGCCAATGCGGGTCCCTTTGCATTGTTCGAGAAAGAGGGATCACCGCAGATCGCAGTGGCGTTCTATCGCGGCCGGGAATACAACATTGCGCGCAACGGTAGCAGTGTGGTCTTCGGAGTCAGCGGGGAAGAGGTGTACGACGTCGGGCTTGCACTTGAGGACATGGATGAGGCCTACAGCTCGGCGCGAGGCCTTGAGGCTGCCTACATTCAAGCGTTTTGACGCTGGGGACCACCCGACGCTGCCTTGCTACTGGCTCGGCCGATCCGAGGGTCCCACATGCCTTGTTCTAGCTCTTGCCACGGTAGGTCCTAACACCTTGGCTTCTCGTGCGGGGAGGAGGGGGAAGGCAGTCATGGCGAGTACCCGAGATCCACACTGTGTCGCGCAGGTAGGACAGAGTCTTCGGGAAGTGCTTAAGGTTTGGATGCCGGAGTGTGATGGTTAATCGCTGTCCTTCGAGAAGGTTGACCGAGAACAGGGCCAGCGTCTGGTCAGGGGGATTGAAGATCAGCTGTTCTACGAGCGATGGATTGTCGCCTTGAGCTAGCGTCCAGAGCAGGTCTGCTTTTGGCATCGGTTCCATCGGTGAACGGATGGTTGTGAAGATCCTTCTGCAGACAATTCGGTACATCTGGTCTGCTGCATCTTTGGTGACGTCTTTGAATCGCTGAAATGTCTTGCCGCCAGGTGGCGCGGCCCTCGTGATACTGACCGTCTGCGGGGCGAGTGTGAGCCTCTTCAACTCCGGCGTGGTTTCGATCACAAGGCTTGTCAGCGGGAGGTCCGGCAGATGCTGGTTGCCCTGAAGATCCGCTGCCACCGTGTACTGTTTTTTTACGCTGCTCGGAACGAGAAAGAAGGGGCTCCGGAAGCCGGTGTAGGAACCTACCAAAAGGCGCCGGATGTCTTCGTGCCCAAGTTCAACTGTCTCTGCCATCGTGCCCGCTATTCCGCTGGGGTCTTGCCAAAACGGCTGTCCAAAGCGCCGAGCTAGCCGAGCGAATACTTCATCGATCTGTTGCAGCCGTTCGTGCCGCGTCATCTCCCTAGGACCGGCGCTGATTTCGCTATCTTGGGATGAGTCTGGAACAGGGTCCTGTGCGGTCGCGAGTAGTCCGGGCTCCGCATCTATCGAGCCTGGCGCAGCATCGCGCTCGTGTCGCAGCACCATGCGATATTGGGCCAAGCGGGATTCCCACGTGCTGTAGGCTTGTTTGAGGAGCTTCAAGCGGGGGCTCCAAGAAGCTGCAGATGAGAGCATGAAGCCATCGTCTCCGCAAAAGAACGCCGCTCCGCTCATGCCGGATAGCACCAGATGGAATGCGCGCTTGGGCTGGCGCAGCTCAGCAGGATTGTCCAGACTCGGAGTTTTAGTCTCGAACGATAGCGAACGGAGGATCCAACTCACGAGCGCATCCATAGGCTGGAGTGCGGCCTCCAACAGGAGGCTTTCGCTTTGGTAGAAGCGGCCTTCGCGATACACTAGGCGGTTGACCGATTCCTCGGCAAAGAGGGTTCTCGGTTGCGAGGCACAAAACTCCAGGATCGATAGATAGACCGCTCGCCTTTTCAAGGTGGGCGAGTTGAGCTTCATCTCGGCAAAGAACTCGCCGAACGTGAAGGAGCGTCCCGCGTTTCTGTCGATGTACTCCACTGTCGCGGCGTAGAGTTCAAACGGGGCCGGGGGCAAGGCCGCAGGGGCCCGCCTGCGGGCAGTTGTGGGCGAACCTGCAACTTCGGTATGTTGATCTGGAGGCGGTCGAACCTGAGCTGGAGCCGCATCGGAATCGGTACCACGGTCCGCGTAGCTGGGGAGCGGGTCAACGCCAGAGAGCTGGGTGAGTCTGGCGCGCACCTCACGCGCACCAGAATCAAGCCTGGAGAAGTCTGTTTTCCCCAGTAGCTTGGCATGGAGAGAGACCCGGTTTAGTTGGTCAACTAGCGTGGCCACGCCTTCGAGCAGTGGGGGCGATGACTGGCACCAGATTGCGTCAAACCATCCCTGGATTTCTTCAATTGCGGTCGGCATCGTGATCATGACGCCGAACTCAGTGCGGCGCAGAATGCCGGCATCAGTGAGGTTCGCGGACCCGGTATAGGCCCCGACAGCGCTGACAACAGTCTTAGCGTGCACTGCGGGGTAATGGTGGACCTTGCCCTCGTGTTGTTCCAGGAAGCGAACCACCTCTGGACGGTCGGTTACCGACGTCGCCTCAAGCCACGCCTCAACGTCAGACACGAGTCGCCAGGACGCGGCCAGTCCAATTAAGCGACGCAGGTAGTTCAGCCCGATGTATGGGCTGACGATGCACACCGCCTGCCCTTGGACAATTTGGACTATCGCGATATCGAAGGGCGATTCTTGATCCGAATTCTCAGGCGCGTGGTAGAGCAGCTTGTGCATTCATCCCTCTGTTGTTGGCGTCCTTGCCACAGCATTTTGACAGGGCACCTGCGTTCGCTATCCTTGTCCAGTACCTACACCTCTCTGCACACTATGAAGGGAATCCCGATGAGAACTGGCGAGCAAGCCTCCTCCGAAATGGCCAAGATGCTGGCGGTGCGCGACCACTCCCAGGTGATCGGCGAGTTCATCGACTGGCTGAGCGCCAACGGGATGACTATCTGCAGAGCCAATGGCGGGCTTCGCGGAACCCTTTTTCACCCGGTAGGTATCCCCACCGAGGAACTGCTTGCCCAGCATTTCGGCATCGACCTGGAAGCGGTCGAGGTGGAGCGACGTGCAGTGTTGGCCGAGCTCCGGGCAGGGCAGCATTGACTGCCGAGCACCCGTTGTGCGGGTGGCTTGCGCCGAGGGTTCTTTGGCGCTGCCAGCGGATCACATTGGCCCTGCGCTCGCTGTAGCAGAGGCACCGTGGCGCGCGGAGTTGGTGGGGAACGTGGTAGCAGAGGTGCAGGCGACTTTCGGCACCGTGAGCGATGGCCTGGTTCCACAGCGTGCACGGCACTACCGGGATGACGTGCTTACGATGTACTACCGGTGCCTCTCGCCGCGAGCGACGCGTGTGCGATACCGCAATGTCTGGTCGGCCAGCCAGTGCGCAGGCCACTCCCTGGTGATCGCCGACAGCCTGCTCGCCAGGACCCATCGCGGGCATGGCTTTCTGTCGGAGCGTCTGGAACGCTGCCAGGCGCTTGAGCCCCGCATCAGCCACATTGAACTGGAGAACGTCTTCAACGTTGGCTTGGTGGACTATCTCAAGGGCAAAGGGTGGACGAAGCGCCGGATTGGCCCCGTGGACGGCCCGAACGAACCCGTTACAGGGGCTTGCTGGTTCATCGCACTTTGAGGGTTTCCTAGGCAGGCTGATTGCAGCGGTACGCCAACGACGCTGCTCAGCGCTTCTGGCTGGGTTGGGGCAATGACGTTCACCGTAGCTTGTACACGAAGCTTTGCCCGTATCTGCCCATTTGGGTACCGCCAAAAAATCGGTCCCCGACATTGAACAGCCTGGGAAGTTGGAGCAACTCGCCAGCACCGGCTTCCTTCTCGTATAGGTGGAGCACCGCGACGAACAGGGCGCCGACTGCGTTCAGGCAGTTTTTCAATGTCGCGCGCTCGAAGTACATGTCACGCTGATGCTTGACCTTGTTGTGGTCGGACCACCAAATGGGGGGCTGGTCGGCCGTCCAGCTGATCCACGGCTGATGCCTTGCGCCGTAGCGGGGCAGTTGAACCTCGAAGGCCACAAAGTTCGGGCAGTTGGCGGTCACCTCGGGGTAGTACGCGCCAATGGTTTTCGCCTTGCTCGCCCGGTCGAAACGCTTGCATAAGAGCTTCAGCACTACGTCCACCTCTGCACTCGCACCAAGCAGCAAGCGGGCTGTCTCCAGCGAATAGGTCCCATCGTTTCCTGAGAGGTCCACATACCTCGATAGCCTGTCCAAGTCCTCTTCAATGCGAGGAAGTAGTTCCAGTGTGCAAAAGCTGCCGCACGGTGAATTGTCATGATCGCTCCGGCTCCTCTGCGCAAACTGCACTATGGATTTTCGGGTGGGATGGGCATACCAAGCGTGTCGCGGATACGGGTCAGTCGGCTGGCTCGCAGGAAGCATCCCCCACCGGGTCTGCGGCCTCGTTTTCGTAGACCTGGCCTTCGGCGTGAGCAAGGGCGATGGTGCCCGCATTCAGCGCGGATTCCCATGACTGGAAGTCGCAGTCGGCCGCAGAATGGGGCTTGAACAGCAACGCTTCGTTCTCCACCAGCTCCAGCAGCACCCAGCGAAAGCTACCGTCGTGGTCTGGGTCGGCGATGATTTGTAGACAACAAGAAGGCATCAAGTTCTCCTGCAGTGTTGTTTTCAGCTTGGCGGGGGCCCGCCGACTGAGCTTCGGAATGCGCCTGTGTAGCGCACCCAAAGGGAAAGAAGTCGCCGCATCAACAATTGACCAGTCAACCTTGCGAAGCGCCTTCTACCAAGTGACGATACTGCTGAAGTAGACCTTGCGCCAACTGTCGCCAGCCGGAGGTGATGCGCTCGTGGGCTGAGGGGTCATCGTGGCCGTGCGCGAGAACTGTTTTTCCTTCGAGGTCGTACGTAGAAGCTTCGCTGACCACCCCGCGTTGGAACGCGATCACCGCCTGAAAGAGGGGCTTCGCTGCTGGCAGGCACTTGAACAGGTCTGCACGTGGCCCTTCGACAAGCCAGTGTGGCCAAGCACTGTGTTCCTGCACCGTCAGCACTCGGTCCATATCGATGCTCAAAAGGTGAATCGGATCAAAAACGTCCTGGGGGACAAAGCCCCGCCGAAAGTCCCATGACTCCAGCCACTCAAGGTGCGCCTTGGAGATCAACAGGGGCATGCAGCGGCGAGTATGGAACAGTGACTCATTGAACTCCGTCAGGTTGTGCTGCTGAGCAGCGAGCACGGTGGAGTGAGATGCCAGGGACGGGAAGATCCTCAGCAGTACCTCCTCGGGGACAAAGTCAAGATTTTTCAGATCAGACCAGTAACGGATATGGACTCGAAATCGGCCTTGCTTGCGTTCGTAGATGAGAGGGCCAGACGCCAACCTATCCTGAACTGTGGTGTGCTTTTTGGCATTCGTCAGGATGTAATAGTCGGTGATTGGTCCCGGGTAGTCATTGGTCTTCGCCAACTCCTTATCGATCTCATCCATAGTCAGCGATTTGGTGGTCCAACACTTTGACTGTCCGACAATTCCCGAACGAATGTTGGTTGCAATCAAGTCCACTCCGCCCTGCCCCTGTCCCACGTCGCCATAGACGCTAAATGGCACGTGGACAAGATCCTGCATCCAATGCCACCCAATCTCCTGGAAATCCTCCCACCTGCTAACCGATAGATCCTTCATTGCGTCTCTCTCTTTGTGGCGTTGTTGGACTTCGCCAAAGTGCCCCAGGCGGAGCGAGGGGATGGCCCTTGCCTGGTCGGGGTCGGGGATGTTCTTTACGCATCTCGCCACGTCACCATCTCCGGCGAAGTGAAGGCAGTTTACCCAGGGCCCAGGCACGCGAATCTCCGATCTCTCGGTGGAGCGTATCGGCCCGGTGAGAATCAGCGCCTTCGATCATTTAACGGGGGGAGGTAGTCATGGGAGAGGCACGGCGGCGCAAGTTGGCCCAGGTAACGCAGGTGAGCCTTGGCAGGGACCGTATGCGGGGTCCCTGGCCTTTGAGCAACCCAATTGAGGAACAGCGGCTTGCGTCCCAATTTTCAAAGCTCGGAGTCGATATCAGTGTGCCGGGGTTCCAGGACAGCCCTGCGTTCCTGGCCGAAGAAGCTCGCCGCCCCGAGGTGATGGATGACTACGCGCGCTTCGTGGAGGCGCGCGGGTACACCGAAGAAGAACTTGCTCTCGCCCAGAGGAAGGTCGAGGTGGCCGCTGAAGTCGTAGCGGCGGCGGTACATGCGGATGGACGGCTGGGCCTGTGCACGGTGGCATCCGGCGTGCTCTCCCGAATTCTCGACGCCATGGGGGTGTGGAACTACTGCGCGAAGGCCAGCATGGCAATCACCTTTCCGCCGAGCGTCTCCCTGGAAAAGCGCACCTTCTACACCCTTGACAGTGGCGATACCGTGGCCGCGCACGCGGTGGTCGTAGCCCCCCCATTTTTGATAGTAGACGCAACGGCCTCAGCGCAGCCCTTTGATGACGTCGCGATGTCGGCCGCGCTGCCGAAGCTGGTGCTCGAAAAGGAGTTCACCCCCTACCAGTGGGCCGACGACGATCTGGCGGCGCCCCACGTGCTTCACGCGCTCTCGCGCCAAGGGGTGTCGCTGCGCAGCTACCTACGCTCGGAGCTGCCCGAGCTCTTCGAAAACCTCAAAGCGCTCCCTGGTCGTCGCGTGGCCATCCCCGGGGGCTCACTCGACTATGTGGTGACCGGCGTTGCCGGGCTGGTGGAGACGCTGCCAGAGATCCCGGAGGCGCAATACCTCGCAGGGATGAGTCCGCAACAGCTGTATGAGGAGCGGGTGCTTCCCCGCTTGAACGCTGCGGGTCCATAGCCGCGCCTTCCCGCCCAGCTATTTGGCGCCCCTTACTGCAAGCTCGGCGAACAAAGAAGCGCCCCCTTTGCTCACTTTGTTGAGGGGGTTCTTTCGACAGTATTCGTTCATCCAGAGAACCATTTGGGCATTCGAGGAGACGTTTTTCAAAGGGTCTTCTCCGTGCACGATTTCGTACATCGCAGCGATCCCGCTCATGTACCCTGATAGCCAGACGGCGTTTTGAGGTGAGGGGTTTTGGACCCAAGTGCCGCAGTCGATGTCCCCAAAAGTGGTGAACGCCCACGCCGGTTGGGCGAGGCAGATCATGGCGGCCAGGGTGGCAAGAAAGCGTTTCATACGAGGTTTCAAGATAGGGCGTCGTAGCTATCAGCGACCCCCAGTCGTGCGCACGACCACGGAGTCAAAGTTCGATTATTCCCAAATTTGAGAGGGTTGGGCCGGCGCGGACGATGGCGGGTGGGTCTCCAGAGCACTGTGTTCAGCTCACGAGGTAAAGGTGGCCAAACTCCGCATTGGTTGCTGCCTTCCAGTAGCGGATCGCCGGTCCTCGGGCACTTCTGCCTGAGGCCGAGCGGCGAGGGGGCGCGCCTTGGAAAAGCTGCTTTCGGCATATGACGGCGGCCCTCACATCTGATCTGCTTTGTCCACGACCAGGTGGTCACGCCGCGTGCGGCTGTATCGGGGCTTTCCGGGGCTTTGTTTTTATCACGACATTTCACGAATATTGAAGAGATAGAAATGCGTCTGAGTACCGCATAAACATTAGCGTTGTGACTGAATTGGGTGTTCCTCCTGGGTCGGTTTTCCGTAGCAGCAGCAAGAGGGCGGGCGCGGGCGACGGCCGTCCAACAAAGTACCGCATTCCTCCCTAAGACCAACAAGGAAAAGGGTAACTCGCTGGGGCTAATATTAGTAATATTAGTGTTACTATTCGGTCTATCTCGAAACCTGGAGCCATATGGACAGCCCTGACATTCACGCCATTCGGCGACAAAACCTTGACGTGATCCGGACCACGTTCAAACTGACCCAGTGGGACCTGGCTTTGCATCTCAGCGTGAACCAGTCCGCCGTCAGCCACTTCATCACCGGCCGGGTGCCAGGCACGAGCATGGCCAGGCGGATCGAGCGTGCCTTCGGCTTGCCCGAGGGCGCCATGGACCTTGAGGGTGGGGCGGCTCAAGCCCGACTTGCTAGCGCATCCCTCCCCCAAAGGTCCACGCCACCGACCTCTGTCGCTACGCCTGCATCGCCCCAGGCCATCGACACGCAGCCGCTCCAGCTGAATCTGACGTTCACCAACCCGATGCACTACGCCGCCCTAGATGCGCTGGCAAAGCTGCTTGGTTCCGGCCGCGTGTCGGATGAGGAATGTGCGCAGATGCTGGCCCGCTTCACTCTCCAGCGAGCAGGAAGTGCGAGGGCGCGTGACGGCGACGTGGATGGTCTGCTTGCTCGGCTCAAGGTCAACGAGGTCCAAGTGGTCTATACGGGCGTTGGCGGCCACGCAGAGGCGGTCTCGCGCTTGAACGCTGAGTTCGATCCAGCGTTGTCCGCATCCCTGGCCCGGCACGTAGTAGCCCTGGAGGGGCTCTCGGACCAGACCACCCACGAGTTTCTGGACCACTTGCGGAACGCTTGAGCGGCCGGTGATTGGCTCCAACGCAAGGACTGAACCCACTCGTGAGCCGAGGAGGAACACATGGCCGCAGAGCTACCGAACCCGCAGAATGACGCACCTTTCAAATGCCCGTGTGATGGCGAGAACAACGATTGCGTTCATTGCGACGGCACTGGCTGGACGCGCCACAAAGTGGAGTTGCGGTCCCGGCGCACGCTGTCGCTGGAGAAAGCCACCCCTGGACGGTTTCGCAGCAAGCAGGAGTTGCTCTTTGAGCAGCAGTTCAAGCGCGAGATCCCGCATCTCGCGGCCAGGGCGTTTGCGCTGCGGAAGGAAGGTATTCGTAGCAGTGTTTTCGTGGAATACATTGACCGCTTGGTTGAAGCACTCGACGCTAAGCACACGTTCTCTCTATGCCGTCACTTTGCCCCGAAGATGGCGCATGACGGTGAGCTGTCGGCGTTGCGCTCGCGGCTAGAGCAGTTGGATCCTGATCCTTCCGGGCCCGTGGGGATCGTCCTCCAGGCGGTATCCGCTTGTATCCGCGCTGGGGCATGCCGCACAAGCACAGGTGGAAAAAAAGACCGCGCACTGTCCGCAGCACACAAGACGGGAGACACCTCGACGCCAGTGGCGAGGGAGAGGCCGTTTGCGTGTCGTCTCTGCGGCTCGATGATCTACAACCAGGAACAGCACAACCAACTGTTTCATCCCAAACCCGAGAGCAATGGCGCTAGGGCTGCGAATAAGCCGCTGCCTAAACAAGCGCTGGATCCAAGCCCGCGCCCGTCGCGCCGTGCGCCCAGCGCTCCCACACCGAGAAGGACTGCTCGCACGCGAGGTAGCTCAGGCCCCGCAGCTGCGCGGGGCATTGAGAGCGCCCGAGCCGATACCGGTTCCGTAGAACAGGCCATGGACGCTCGCAGGACCTGGGGCGGCCGGTTCCGTGACACGAACGGGACGTTTGGCTCCTACCCCCTCCATGACAACATGGACGATGAGTCGGGGGCGGGGTAGGGGGGCCGACGCAGACCCGGCGATCCTCGAAAAGTGTTTTCAAGCTACGGTGCGACATGATCATCCGTCAACTCGATACCCAGAGCGCTTCTCACCTTCGTGCCCTACGTGAGGTGGTGGATGTGACCGGGACCATGGGCTCTCCCAAAGAGCGTGAGACCGCCTTGCGTCTTGAGACGATCGAAGCCCTGTTGGAGCAACCGCACGAGACGCTCGGAGGGGAGATTGATGGCGTCTTGGTCGGGGCAGCGACTCTCTCGCTAATGCCTGAAGACCCGTGGGATGATGACGGCGGCATCTGGTTTGGTGTGTCTGGGGTGATGGTGCATCCAGACTTTTCCAACCGAAGCTACGGCCGGCAACTCATGATGGCATGCCTCACCCTCGCGGCCGACAGAGGGGCCAGGGGTGTTCTGCTGGAAGTGAACGTCCCGAACCCCCTCGCCCGACGCTTGTATGAGTCGCTCGGCTTTGACGCCTGGTATACCTCCGAGAACGCATATGAACGCGGTGGCCAGGTCTTTGATCGGGTGTGCATGAAGAAGTTGCTCTAATCCCTGAAGCCCAGGGGTAGATTGATGGCTCGCTGTCGGGCTTCGGCTTTTGGGGGCGGCTGGCATGGGCACTCCTAGGAATGGCGCTAGTTCAGCCGCGCCAACACCTATCCGGGCCAGGTTTGAAAACCGGCCGCAGCTCTATATCCACACCTGTAGCTAAGGTCAGGCGCAATGAATGAAATCCAGTACATCGAGAAATCACCCAGCGGCAAACCTACCGGCCGTAAGGCCACCATCCATGGCGAACTAGTCCCATTCGGCCATACCGATTTGCTGGAAAGAACGTTGGGCAAACCTTCTAGACTCAATCTGAGGATCCAGAATGCCAATGTCATCTCCAGCTCGATCCCTGAGATTCCTGTAGGCCCGTCAAAGCCTCTGGAAACGACCATTGAGACGCACTTGGCTGTGAGGCACGTTGGCCTAGTAAGGGGCGGGTGGTTTCCTGCCGGGCTCGAACAAGCGGTTGGCAGTGTGATTCTCATCGACAGGTGCACCCTGACCGAACTCAAAGGGCGCTTTAAGCCGGGTGGCTCAAAGGCAAGCGGCGGGGACTTTGTGGACTGGTTGGACGACCCCAATGTCAAGCTCAGCCCCGCACTGCTTGCGTTAGAGGGGAATCAGACCGAGCACCCGTCGGCAGATGCCATTGAGGCGCAAATGAAAGAACACGCAGGACATCTTCGCGCGCTTATCCCCAACGCCACTGTGATCGGCGATTCACCGAAAATGTTGAAGGCGCTTACAGCACTTGCATTCTCGGAGCAGCATCAAACGGCCTCTGAGCGAACGATCGAGTTTTTGCTGAGCACTGAGCCCCTGTTGCGGCATCCTGTCAGTAGAGCGCGACTGCCCGGTGTTATGGCCCAAATCGCAGCGAATGCCGGCGCCACGGGCCTGAGCCTTAGGGACCCTGCGGTAATGTGCGCGATCAGCGCCGCTGGCGTGCGGCACGGTCGCAACGCCGCAAAACGAGCGCTCAAATTCGTCAAGGCACCCTACACCCGAAAGGAAGCCTACAACGCTATGTGCGACATGCGTGCGCTGAAGGCGTTCGCGAGCCTTTTGTCGGTTTTGCCGGACGAGAACGCCATGTGGTGCACAAGCGACAAGGACCTGAGCTTGGTTTGGTGTGGAATGAGCCTGTCGAAGTTTGATCCGGGTTCCGGACTTTCATCCACCACCGTCACGTCCAGCCCTTTAGAGGCCTTCCTCCCCATGGAGGCCCAGTTGATCTACAGGCAGCTGCTGACCGACGCCGGCTTGACTTGAGCGCGGATTGCGAGCGTACCCAACGGGCAAAATGACGCTTTGCCTCAGCTGAGATGGCTGATGAGCGATCAAACTCCCAACAGGGAATGGAGCAGACATGGCCAACTTTGGACTGGACGGATTTGAGTTCGAGGCGGAAGCGTGCATCAATGGCGTGCTGGTCAATCCGGCGCTGCCCGCTTCCTTCGACCACACCCCAAACGAGGACCGTATGGTCAAGGATGTGGAACGCTGGGCGATGCGTCCCTTTATCGTCACGGCCCGTTTCAGCCCGCCGCGCGACGAGTTGCTCCTGGATGAATGGCGCCACAAATGGGAAACCGCCTGGCCAACGGGCGTGCGATATGACGTCCGCTGCCTGGACTTCGGTGCGTGGGATCGCTCCACCAGTTGGGGCTCCTACCCGAGCCTTGAAAACGCGCTGCAAGGCATCCGGGACCGAAAGGTTATCGATTTTCGTGAGATTTCGTCGTGGGGCGACCGCTGACCGCCATCTGTGCGATTTCTAACGTGCGCGGAGAGCGCCATTCTTTGCGAGGTCCGTTGCCCGAACTGCGTTTTCTAGTCGGGCAATGAGACTGTGATACTTGTCGTTAATGTAATCCGATATGGGCGATATTTACAAAGTAACCGGGGCGAACGTTCGTGAAACCAACAGTGGATGCCAGCTGTTCGAGATCCAGCTAAACAATGAGCTGAGGGCAACGAAGCCCGTGCCATCCCGGGAAGTCGATAAGAGATTGTGCGAACTGTACAAGCTATTTATTGCCAATGACGAAAGCCTGGATTTTCTTCTTGGTAAATATATTTCCATCGCCGTAAGGCAGACTCGCTATGGGCTTGAGTTTAGCTCCGTTGCTAGTTTTGACGCGATAGGCGACTTCCACCACCTTCTCCAAAGTGCCAATGGGAAGGCCTTCCAAACACAGATGAATATATATGGCTTCCTATTGCGAAAAAGCTACCCCAAGAATGTTGATGGGTCTATCACCCTGAAGCCGCCTTATGCCAGTTTTAATATAAGCAGCGAAAATGTATGCTATCCCAATAATCTGGGGCCGAATCATTTGTCCTTGGATAACATTGCGATAGTTTTCGAAGAGTTTTATAAGAACAAGTCCATCGATAACTTAAATTACGATCGCTGCGAAAAGTATGTCCTTACGCCGGCATCGATTGCCATCGAAAGATTAAGTTATCACAAGTCCCAGAGCAGGGTTCTCGGGCGTGACATTTTATCTGTGCTGACCATTGGGGATCTGCTTAATGAAGAGCAGCAGTCCTTCGTTTCGAAGAGGTAGCGGGGGATCGCGCTGAAACAACTTCGCAGGTTTTATTTCAACCAGGGTATTTTGAGGGAAAAAAGATGCTACGAGCTGAAGAATCGAAAAGCAAGGGAAGATGGAAGAAGCTGGCCACATACGCCATATTGCTCGTGATACTGGCTGCTCCGCTCCTGTGGTTCTACTCGGTGTACAACAAATACTATGAGGGCGTTGCGCAACGGGAGCAGGCGAGCGACCAGCAGAGTGCTGTCCCCGGTCAAAAACCGGCGCAGTAGCCGCAGTAGCCCCTTTCGCATATCGGTCGCACCGCGAACGGGATGGATGGAGGCGGCGTCACCCTTGGCCGCCGCCTCCATCCGTGAGGCCGCTATGGAGGAAATGCCGAGGCCGGTGGGGATTCGAAGAACGTGGACATCAAGCGGGAAGGGACTGTCGGCTGCTGCTGTGAATACGCCACGCGCCTATGAACGCCGCACCCGCAGCCAAGCACCCAGTGGCAAATTGCCACGGCGATTCATAGATGATCGCGTTCGACAGCCAAGCTAGGCAATTCATCCCGATCACCAGGCGCAGCCGGACGCCGCCCAAATAGAAAAATGCGTAGGTGACGCATGAACTGCCGAGCGCAAGCAAAGCAGATATTGGTCCACTCCACGTGACCGCTGCCGCCGCCCAAGTTGCCGCCACGAACGCGACGCATAGCAACACCTTCTTCCGCGCGGTCAGGCTATTGGGGCGAATAGCCATATAGTTCCGCAGAAATATTATTGAGCACAACGCAGTAGCAGTTGCAGAGCCAATCGCGGCATTATGTGCAATGGTGAAAAGGGAGGCCCAAAATGCGTTTCTGCGCAATGCAGTGTCATTTTTGACAATAAGCCCCACAACATTCAAGATCAATGCAATAATCCCGGTTGCATGGGCTGCAAAGAAAAGCAAGCCTAACTTATCCATCAAACCCCCAATTACCTATCATTATAAATGCAGTCGCCTGAAAAAGACATTCCAAAACTGACTATTCGTGTGGCTACAGAAAAAGATATAGAAGCGGTAGATCAATTAAGGATTGGCGCCTACAAAAGCGCCACATGGTTTACCGCCGATGACTACGACCGCCTCAAAGTCGCTGCTGACCCCGAAGGCACTTTCGTCCTGGTGGCTGAGCCGCATGACCAGCCCGGATCGCTGCTCGGCACCGTGGCTATCGCCGTCTCCCAGGATAGGAAGGCTCTGGAAAACGCGGTGGGCGCGAGCCTGGAAGGCCGGGACCTTGATTTCCCTTGCGCTACGGTCATGCGCCTGGCCACCGCCGAGAATGCCCGTGGCATGTGCATCAATCACATCCTGCGCGCTTGCTTCGTAGAGAAAGCGTTGCAGGATGGCCTGGAATTCTTCTGCTCTTCCCAGGCGAAAGGGACGCCGAACATCGAGGCGATGAAGCAGCTCGGGTATCGGTTTGAAGAGGTCCCGTCTTCGTTGATGAGCACGGTCAAGGTCGCCGACGACTCGCTGATGCTCAATTGGCTGAATCGAAATGACTTTGAAGAAACGCTCCGAAAGATCCACGCGTATTTGACCGCTAAGAATGCACCGCGCTGGGAGTTGGTTGCTTAGCGAACCAGCGGCGAGCCTCCACTGGGCTCATGGCCTCATCGCTCAACGGTGCCGGCGAATGCGCACACAGGGGGGCTCCCTCCAAAAAGATGGGGGAGGCAATCTGGTGCTGGCCAAGGCGATCCTTTTGAACCAGCCCCAGGGGCTCGACCTGAGGATGGGCCAACGCTTGGGCAACTGAATTGACGCTGGAGCAGGCGATGCCGCGCGCTCCCAGAATGCCCTCCCACTCCTGGGCGGCGAGGCGAGAGAAGGCGCCCTGGAGGACGCCATTGAGCTCGTGGGCACGGTCCAGCCTCACATGGTGCTCAGCGAAGTCCTGGGCAACGCTTTCATCCACCCCGAGCAGCCTGCAGAGCGTTGTGAACTGCTGATCGGAGCCGATGGTGAGCATCAGGTACGACCCCTGATCGCAAAGGAACCGCCCGAAAGGGCTGATGAACGGGTTGGCGTTGCCCACAAGCGTCTGGCTGCGTCCGGTCAGCAGGGTGGACTGCGCAAACGGCCCGAGGAGCGCGAAGCCCGAGGCGAACAGGTTTGCCTCCACCAGTCCGCCGACACCCGTAGCCTGGCGCTGGTGCAGCTTGGCCACGATGCCCAGCGCAGCAAAAAGTCCGGTGGACTGATCCAGGATCGGTGGCGCCGCCTTCATGGGCCCGCAGTCGGCGTTGCCCGTGAGGCTCATCCAGCCGGAAGCCGCTTGGGCGATTGCGTCGTACCCCGGCCGCTGTGCGAACGGCCCAGAGCCCCCAAAGCCGGTGATCGAGCACCAGATCAAGCGCTTGTGGTCCCCCATGAGTTCGCTCTTGCAGAGCCCCAGCTTCTTGAGCGAGCCCACCTTGAAGTTCTCGACCACCACATCCGCCTGGGCGATCAGAGCGCGGACGTGCTCGATATCACCGGCATCCTGCAAATCCAGGTGCAGCAGGCTCTTGCCTCGGTTGGCGGCAAGAAAATGAGGTGCCACCTGCTCCCGGTGGAAAGGAGGCCCCCAGGTACGCGCCTGGTCGGGGCTCTGGGGTGACTCCACCTTCAACACCTGAGCGCCCAAATCGGCCAGCAGCATAGCGCAGTAAGGTCCAGAGAGGATGCGGCTGAGATCGACCACTCGGATTCCCTGCAACGGGAGGTTCTGATGCATTGAAAAATCGCTTTCTGAAGCCTGCGGTGCTCGCGCAGTTGCTTGAGCTGGAGAGGCCAGCGCTCAAACGTCAGAAACGATTATCAAAAGCCCCCCAGAGAAAAGTGGTGCGAAACGCGGTCAATATGGCCCTGTTTGCGAGGTGGCGGCTGTTTCTCTGGGGCTCCGGGGCTGCGGAGTCCGTAGGCCGGTGGATGCGAGGGCGACGCCGCAGGTGCGCAGCGCTTGAGCGCGTCCTCCCAGTGGTCTGCCGGGTTCTTTTTCAGCTGGACTCAGCTAGGGCTTGTGACGAAAAATGGCTCCAGATGGATTTTCCAGTCCATCCATGTTTTGGGGGTCAGTTGGGATGCATCTACCATGACATAGTAAATTGCCATCAAAATGGCGCTTCCGAAAAGTGCGCGCCAGTACCTCCCAGGGTCGCCGGATGCAGCAACCCAGAGCCCGAGCCGGCTCAGGAAAAGGAATACAGCAAATCCAGCAACGGCTAAAAACCACCCAGAGCCGAGGTATGTCAGCACGCCTACAAGTGCCGCAGCCACTATTGTGCGGATTGCGACCAGAAACAACTTGTCCTTGACCCATTCGCCAGCGGTATCTGTTTTCATGCTCGAAAACGCAATCGGTGTCATAACTGCAGACAGGGCGAGGACAAGCGAAGCATTAAACAGAGCGGATGCTGGTGCCCAGAATAGCAGGGTTGGCAATACCCCAAGCACGATAGTAATGGTCATGCCAAGCTTGCTATATTCGTCGTTCGGTTCTCGCGGATCGATCAGCGCAACCCTCATGACGTAGAAAATCAAAAAAGGCAACAGAATAAATAGAAATAGCATTTAGATCCCCCCCTGAATTGCCCGCGTCACTCCGGCCGCCAGTCCTGCGGGTACCGCTCCCTCGATGATTGCGAGTCGGGTATCCGCATTATGTTGATGCGCTGTGCGACCGGGAATCACCCAATTGTGCGAGGAGACCTGATCGGCGGGCCCCTAGCGCGCATAGGGTCCGGCAGGGGACGGTATCTGCACTGGGCGACCTCCTACACCGGCCATGTGCACGCATTCCTAGGATGGGCCCCTTTCACCCAAGGAGCCCCCATGTCCGACAACAAACAAGCCACAGCAGCCGACCGAAAGCTCATCAGTTTGGAGCAGGACTACGAGGTCCGCGACTGGTGCAAGTCGCTCGACTGCACCGAGGAACAGCTGCGCGCGGCGGTCAAAGCTGTGGGCAACTCGGCCGAAGCAGTCCGGCAGCACCTCTCCAAGCGGTAGGCGCCGGCATGGCCACCAGGCGGGCACCGCAGCGCGCCGCGCCCGCAGCGGCGAGGGCCGTGCCACTCCCCGAAAAGCTGGCGCCGCAGCTCGCCACCCTGGTGGCCGGCCCCCCGGCCGACCCCGAGCAGTGGACCTTCGAGACCAAATTCGATGGATACCGCATCATGGCCCGCGTCGAGAGCGGTGCTGCTCGCCTTTTCACCCGCAATGGCCATGACTGGACGAGCAAGATGCCCGAGCTTGCCCGCGAACTGGGCGCACTGCCGGTGCAGGCCGCCTGGCTCGATGGCGAGGTGGTGATCCTGGACCACAACGGGCTTCCGGACTTCCAGGCCCTGCAGAACGCCTTCGACGGCCGCACCTCCAAGATAATGGTTTTCTTCGCCTTCGACATGCCGTTCTGCAACGGCTCTGATCTGCGCGGGGTAGCGAACGAGCAGCGCCGAGAGGCCCTGAGCCGCGTCTTGCAGAGCGCCGGAGGCGGTCGGCACCGGTTTAGCGAGGGCTTGGACGCTCGGCCCCAGGAGTTGCTGGCCACGGCATGCAAGCTGGGGTTTGAGGGGCTGATCGGGAAGAGGAAGTCGGGGCTCTACGTCTCGCGGCGCAGCGACGACTGGATCAAACTCAAGTGCACCCGCCGCCAGGAGTTCGTGATCGGGGGCTTTTCTGACCCGCAGGGATCCCGCAAGGGGCTGGGCTCGCTCATTCTGGGTGCACGGGAGCGACGGCTCCCTCAACTACGCCTGCAGCGTGGGCTCCGGGTTTGACGACAAGACACTGGTGGACCTGCACAAGCGGCTCAGCGCGATCCGCACGCCAAACAGTCCCTTCGCGAACCCGGAGGCCGTCGAGACGGCCGCGCACTGGGTGCGTCCCGAGCTGCTGGCCGAGGTCTCCTTCGCGGATTGGAGGAAGGAGGGGATGGTGAAGCATGCAGTCTTCCGGGGGCTTTGTAGCGACAGGCCGAAATCCGGCTTCCGCACCATGTATCCGCTGAAATCCGCTTTTCTCTCAGCTTCGTTGGTGTACGTTAGCGGGACAGGGGCCGGGCAACCTCTCCCCCTTTTGTGGGATGTGCGAACAGATCTTCGCGATGTAGAGTTAGATCAATTTTGGTTGTAACCCTGTTAGGTAAACGGCGGCTATGGTCTAGTCGTTGATTCTCGAAAAAACACCTGGCCGATCAGCTGAACAGACCTTCGAGGGATCTCTATGCGCACCACTCACTTTGTTGTTCTTTGTACGGCTCTAGCTCTCCAATCCCAGTTACCCGTGGACGCACAGACTAGGGGGCTGCGCGAGTGCCCCACAACCGGCTGTAGCCCTCGTGGGGGACCGTCACCGGACGCTACGCCCCAATCAGGTCGTACCGGTTCTTCGGGCGGTCAAACAGCTCGGGCACTTGAAGCTGTCGGTTCCTATCTTGAGCAAGCCGCACGCGACGCAGCGCAACACGATGCTGATAGAGCAGCGGAGGCTGCTGAGAGGATGGAGCGGGAAAACACGAGGCGAAGCGAAGAACGATTGCGGGCGGAGGAAAGGGCTGCTCGTTTAGCTCGAACCGCTGCAACCGTGACGACCGGGCAAGGCAAGCTGGCACCGCGCGAATCACTCTACGACACCGATGACGATTCGGACGGCAATCAGCTGATTCGTCAGATCGCAGCTAGCGGAGCGACTTTCGTCCCAAAGAATCCTCAGGCTAATCATACTGGAGAGCCGTGTGTGTTTTTCACGGCTCCCTTGGTTCGGGTGGATGGAGGGGGGCTGAATGCCTATGCGGATAACTCTTACGTGGCTTACGGAAAATATTATTACGTATGTCGTGATAGAAGATGGGTGAGTGTTGGCTTGGCTTCTGCGTTTAAGAATGTAAGTGAGCACGCGGCGGAGAATTTAGAGAGAAACACTCGTTCAATTCAAGTGTATGAGAAGGAGTAGGCTGTGCACCGCCTTTTGAAATTGGCAAAGTTTCTCACTTTTAGCTGCGTTGGCTTGTTCAATCCGCTGTGTGCTAAGGCGGATTGCGCATCCGTAATGCAGAGTTGTTCAGCTAACTGCGAGTCTTCGATGACCTCTGGTTTTGTGGTGGGGCTGGCAGGGGCTCTCGGGAGAAACAGCGCTGCTTATCAACAGGGGCAGAGAGATCTCCAGCAATCCCAAGCTTGCAGTGCTCGATGCTCGGCGCAATATGATCTTTGTGAGGCTACGGATGACCGGCGACGCGCAGAGGAAGAGGCATCTCGGAGGGAGCGACTAGAGCGGGTAGATGCCGATAGGCGTTTGGACGAGCAGCAAGCCGAGGCAAGGCGCTCGCTGGCGGAGCGGAATGCAACTGACTGGTATAACAAGAAACGCGTTGCAAACCGCGTGATCTCACCACCGCTTACCGAGCCGCTGCAAATAAGGGATGCGAGTTCCTTGTTTGTGGAAGCTCAGTCTCACCTAAAAGATGGGAATGTAAAGGCTGCAACCGTGATCTATCGGCTAATCATTCGCGCCAGCGTAGAGCCCCGACATCAACAAGCTGCTCGCAATCTGCTCAAGCCGCTGGTCGTGGATGAAATGGAGAGCGTTGCGGTTTTCGGAAAGAAAGGTGAGTTCGCAGGACTGGTTAGTGAATACGACCACCTTAAGCTCTATTCGAAGGGGGAGATAGCTGAGTTGAAAGGACTGGACCCATCGTTACCCAACGCCGAAGAACGCGCCACGAGTTATGTAAATGACAATTCGAAAGCAATCTTTCGTAGAATTGCAATATCGACATTGAAGGTAGCGCCAAAAATGCATGCGGACGCAATAGCCAGCACTAACAGGACAATAGCTGATGCGCGAAAAAAGGCGTTTGCCGCGATGGCTGGCGCTCGGACTTGGATTCCGATTGCTGATGGCTGCGAACTTCACATCTTGGTGGAACCGGGCTCAATGGATTTGGTCTGGAATGGAGTCTGCGTGGAAGGTAAGGTAGCAGGCGAAGGCTCTTACTCTCTAGTCGGTGCCGGAAGGCAGGTTCTTTTCTCTTACAAAGGGTCGTTCAATGAAGGGAAAATTCACGGTCGAGCGCAAGCTGAATGGGCATCGGGCGTGAAATTTGAGGGAAACTACGAGAATGGTATGCGTCAAGGACCCGGAATATTGACTGAAGTCAATGGCGATAGATATGTTGGGGAATTTATTAACGATCAACTATCCGGTGCGGGAGTATATCATTATACAGACGGGCGAAAATTTGAGGGAGAATTTCTTGGCGGCAAACGATACTCTGGCAGGGAATTTTCGGCTGATGGGCGGCTGCTTGCTATATGTTCTTTTTATTCATGCTTGCCGCCACAATGAAAGGTAGGCCGATGCGAACTTGACGGTGTTTCTTAGAGTTCCCACAGATCCTGAGGCGCCAGTGCGAATTGGTGAACAATAAAAATGCGCTCTAGAGCTTCAAGAATAATCTTCCATAGCAGTGTTATTCAGGCCTGAGCATATGCCTAGACGTCGCATCCCGGATGATTGCATAGATCCAAAACGCTACCCACTCTTCATGGCTCGCTCGGTTTTGCAAGAGTTGATACCGGGGAGCGAAGCCATGTTGATAGCCCTGCACAAGAACGCCCGCACCATGACTGCCGTGCGTACCTAGATCGCGGCCAGCCATGAGACGGCCAGCGTCCTGGCCCAGCGCTTTGGCATCACCGAGCAGACGGTCTACAAGTGGAAGAAGCGCGAGGTCTTCGGGGACCGCTCGCACACGCCTCATCGTCTGCAGACGGTGCTCACGCCCACGCAAGAGACGGTGGTGGTACATCTGAGGCGAATCCTGCTACTGCCGCTCGATGACCTGCTGGCGTTCACGCGCGAGTTCATTTGCGCCCATGTCTCGCGCTCGGGCCTGGACCGGTGCCTGCGCCGCCATGAAGCGGGCAACCTCAACGACCTCAAGCCCCGCGAGCCGGCGGTGGTCCACAAGGCCTTCAAGAGCTACCAGCCGGGCTATGTGCATATGGACGTGAAGTACCTGCCCCAGATGCAAGACGAGAGCAGCCGGCGCTACCTGTTCGTGGCCATCGACCGGGCCACGCGGTGGGTGTTCGTGCAGTTCAAGACCCACAAGACAGCGGCCAGTGCCAAGGCCTTTCTGAACGCACTGCCCAAGGCCTGTCCGATCAAGATCAACAAGCTGCTGACCGACAACGGCAAGGGGTTCACGGACCGCCTGTTCGCCAGCAAGGAGCGCGAACCCAGTGGCCATCACGAGTTCGACCAGCTGTGCCAGGAGCTGGACATCGAGCCCCGGCTGACAAGGCCCAGGACGCCCAAAACCAATGGCATGGTGGAGCGCTTCAATCGCCGCATCGCAGGCGTGCTCAAGAGCCACCGCTTCAACAGTCGCGAGGACATGCAGCAGACCTTGCAGGCTATGTGGCGCTGTACAACCACCAATTGCCGCAGTCAGCGCTGGGCAGCAAGACGCCCATGCAGGCCATGAAAGAGTGGTACCAGGAGCGCCCGGATCTGTTTCTGAAGCGGCCATATGATCGTCCGGGATACGACACCTAGACCGAGGCCCGCCTGCGGTTCTACGCGAGCGTGTTTCCCATGGTCGAGGTGGACTCCAGCTACTACGCCATTCCCAGGCCTCGACCGCGCAGCTGTGGGCCGAACGAACACCCGAGGACTTCATTTTTAACGTGAAGGCGTTTCGGCTTTTCACGGGCCACCAGACGCAGCCCAAGGTCCTGCACACGGATTTGCGCGAGGCGCTGCCGGCAGCGCTGAAGGAAAAGAAACATCTCTACTACAAAGACATGCCCGCGCCCATCGTCGATGAGCTATGGCGGCGGTTCAAAGAGTCGCTTCGGCCGCTGGCCAGCGCCGGCAAGCTGGGCGCGGTTCATTTCCAGTTCGCCCCTTGGATCA
The DNA here is from genome assembly GCF_019219095.1 of Acidovorax sp. sic0104. Lineage (GTDB taxonomy): Bacteria > Pseudomonadota > Gammaproteobacteria > Burkholderiales > Burkholderiaceae_C > Acidovorax. The sequence goes on along the minus strand of NZ_JAHUWH010000007.1, from coordinate 41,802 downwards.
TCAACAACCGGGACGGCCAGGCGCACGTGCAGGAGTGCGTGGAGCGCATGGGCGAGCAGCTCGTCGCGGTCGAGTTCCGCAACAAGACTTGGCTTGACGAAGTGCATCGGGCTCAAACGCTGGAGTTCGAGCGCGACCTCGGTGTGGCCCATGTCATCGTTGACAGCCCGACCGAGACCTCCAACAGCGTGGACAGAGTATGGGACATCACCAGCACGCGGCTAGCGCTCGTGCGACTTCACGGCCGCAACCAGGGCACCTGGAACATCAAGGGCGATGCGGCCTCAGATCGCTTCAACTACGACTACAGCGCCGAGGAACTGGCGGCTCTGGTCCCGAGCATCAAGCACCTAGCGGCGCGGGCAGATCGTGTTCAGGTGGTCTTCAATAACAACAACGAGGACCAAGGGCAAAGGAACGCCCAGATGCTGATCCAGCTGTTGTCGGAGGAGGGGGCTCTTTGAGGTGAGGGAGCCCCGCAGAGGGACATGGCCCTACCGCATGTTTTTCTGGTCGGTCAGGGCCCGCATGAGCGCCGCTACTGTGCTGAAGTCGGTGGGGGTGCGCAGCGCCTCGGCCTTCCCTTCAGACGCCAGCGCGTGGATGTAGGCCTCGGAGCCCTCCGTGCGAAACAGGAAGGTCGTGGACGGTACTCCGCTTCGCTTCACCAGGATCCCGGGGTAGCCGCGAACGTTCGCCGCCTCGACGGAGGCAATGAGCGGGTTCTCCAGCATGAGGGCCACCCAGTGCGTCGCCGGCATGAACTCCGTCCATCTGCCCATGTAGTTCACGTACAGCACGGATTTGGAAAGCGTCGCCGAAAGCCCCATCGCCTTTATGCGAGCGGCTTGGCGGCCAGCCGCAGCGGTGCCGAGAGCAGTCTGCTTCGCAGCCGAGGCAGCGCGTTCCTGGGCCGCTCGCTCCTGCTCCCTTTCGAAGTCCTGATTGCGCTTGCGGTCAGCGTCCTCGCTGGCTTTGCGCCTCTCCTGCAGCTGGCGCTGGTAGTCGGCCTGCTCTTCCTCCCACGTGCGTTCGCCCCGCCGTTTTTGTTCTTCACGGGTCTGAGCGAGGCGTTCCTCATGCCGCCGCTGGTGCTCGCGTCGGATAGCGTCGCCGTCGCTGGAGTGAGCGTCGGGGGCTGCATGCGCGCTCTGTGCTGGGCCCGCAGCAGGTACTGCGTTCGGGCTGCGCTTGGTCTCCGCGCTTCCCCCCGGTGGGGTGCCGCTTGGGCTCGCCGTCGTAACGGCGACTTGAACGGAGCAGTCTCTGAGGCGTTGATCGCTCCCGGCCGCATAGATGGTCGCAGGGCCAGACAAAGTGCTGCCCTTCAGCTCCAGGCGCGCCTCATTGCGCCACTGGCCTGTGCTTCGCTGGCCGGGGTTCCATTGCCCATCCAGCTTGAAGGTGACGCGGCCCTTCTGCAGCTGGGCAGAGCCCCGCTCGGTGAGCCTGTCGTCCAGCCTCTCCCAGGCGACCGAACGACCGGAAACCGTGAGGCGCACGGGATGGGTCCACCCCTTCTGAGACGGATTGCTGACCATGTCTCCGCACTGAAGGGTGCCCGAGTAGCTGCCGTCGCGGATTTGTGCAGCTACAGGGCCTGCCGGCAGGGCGGCGAACACGAGTGCAGCCCAGAGAGTTTTCGATGCCATTCGATTCATCAGGTATCTCGGCTAGTTGAGGCTCAGCACGTTCCCATCGGCATCGACCGTTGCAGTGACGGTCCCGGGGACGAGCGCGTTGAAGCTGTTGCGCGCGCGGTAGGTCGTGAATACGGTGATGGAGTTCGTGTTCACCACGTACTTCGTTTCCACATGCTCATAGCTCTTGGGATCCTTCAAGCGCGCCTTGATGGCGGCCTCAACGTTCCTGTGGGACCCGTCCCATGCTGAGAACTGGCTTTTCAGCTTTGCATCCATCGCCGCGCGTTGGGCGGCGGCCTCCTGGACCTTGCGCTGCGCTTCCAGCTTGTCCTCGATCGCTTTGAGCTTGGCTTGATAGCGGTCCCTGCCACCTGGCTCTTCCTGGATGAGCGTGGTGTAGATGGCTTTGAGCCGTTCAGGCGGCAACCCAGCTTCGTTCTGCTCAAGATCCAGACGCATCACCTGCACTGAGGCGCGATGCTGCAACCTGCCCAGGTCAGGGTCCTTCGTCACGGTCATGAACCTTGTGATCGTCGCCAGCGCCTCACGGGGCTGGTTTGACGCGAGCTGCTGCTCGACCTCGGCGATGATTTTGGTCTTGTTCGCGGCGTACTCGGCCTCGCGGTCGGTCTTTTGCTTGGCCCGCTTTGCCGCCGACTCCTGCTGGAGTTTCAGCTGGGCCGCTTCTTCCCTCTTGGCCTTCTGATATCCCGCCGAAAGCGCTATGCCGAAGAACAAGGCCACAGCCAGGGCGATACTTGGCTTCAGTCCGAGGCGGATCTTCAACCGCTTGCGGGAAGGGGGCAGGAGCACTGCCAGGGCGGCCACGAGGATGATCGCCGGCAGCACGTACACCTTGGTCTGGGTCATCGCGTAGTAGCAATACGCCGACAAGCCGGCGCACATGGCGTACAGCCACAGCGCGGTGTGGTCAGATGTCGTTTTTGTCGCTGCCATCACCAGCTCCCTCAAGATTTTTGTTACAACATCTTAGCTGAGCTGGCGCTGTCTACGGGTGACCTGGCCCACCCCATTCGCGCCTGAATAGACTTCGAACCGGCATGCAGCCCAGGTGCCCGCCCGGGTATGGCTGTTTGAAGTCGTATCCTGGGTCCATCCGCAGGCTATTTGCGAATTGCGAGCAGTCGAAACATGGAAAAGCAGATCGAAACCACTGTCGGTCAGTTGTACGACGGGGTGTTGTCGCCCCAGTCGTGGCATGCCGCGCTCGATGGCCTCTGCACCTACATCGACGCAGTCGCATTCCATTACTTCACCCTGGATACGAGCGGAGCGCGCGTGCCGGAGAGCGCAGGCAATCCGGAGCGCACGGGACTGACTGGAGACCGCATGGCCGAGTATGAGCAGCGCTACGCCGGTACAGACCTGCGCATGGCGGCTACCTTGCGCATGCCAGTCGGCGCGGTGATGCTGGACCACGAACACATCGGCAGCAGGGACTTCTCACGCGATGCCCTGTACAACGACTGGCTCGCGCCATTGGGCCTGCGGCACACTGCCGCGTCCATGGTTCGAGCGGAGGGATCTGCGCAGGACTTCTTGAGCTTCATGCGCCCTTTGGATGGGCGGGCTTATGAATCGAAGCACAAGGCGGTGATCGAGCAGCTCATGCCCCACATCAACCGGGCGGCGAAACTTCGAGCACTGGTGGGTCACCTGTCTCGGCAGGCCGCACTTGGTCTTTCCGCTCTGGATAGCCTCCCGCAAGGAATGCTGGTGATGGACGCGCATTGCCGCATCGAGTACGCCAACACCGCTGTGCAACGTTGTCTCGGGCCCTCCAGTCCACTGCGCTCTGCCAATGGCAGGTTGCAATGTGTCCAGAGCGAGCACCAGGCGCGTCTTCAGCAGCTGGTGAGGACTGCATGTGCCAGCCCCGGCCGCGCGGGTGCGCTGGAGTGTCGAAGCAACCACCCCCAGATGGACCGGCTCGTCGCGTCAGTCCTGCCACTCAAAGCCAGCCATACGCTCGCCTCAGCCTGGCAGATCCCCATGGCGGTGGTCATCTTGGTGGTCCCCGGGGCTTTGGGGGGCTTAGACCACAGGGTGGTGGGGGAGATGCTGGGCCTGTCTCCCGCCGAGGCCCGCCTCGCTCTGCTTCTCACTGCTGGCAAGTCCATCAAGGACTTCGCTGTGGCCGAAGGTTGCAGTTGGCACACGGCGCGCACGCATGCGAGGAACCTGATGGCGAAGACAGGATGCCATCGTCAGGTAGAGCTTGTGCAGTTGGTTCAGGCGCTGCAAATGGAGTGAGCGCTTGGCGCGTGTGCGCGGTGACTGCAGGGTAGGCCCTGGGCCAGCGCGTATCCGCAGGGCAAGGCCATCCGTGCTTCGATGGCTCGCTCCGGATCGTCTCCCTGGCTACCGCGATGCATAGTTAAACCTCGTCGCAAACTCGCTTTCCAGGCGTTTTGTCACCATCGGGACGAAGGACGTGTTCATCAATATAGCTTGTTGGATACAGGTGATGCGCCGATTCTGATTTATTGTCGCTCAGGATTTTGGCGAAGTTGCAGGTAAGTAGGCCCATAGAATGCCCTTTAATAAGTGCCTTCGGCCCGAACTGAATTTGGGTGTCGTGGCGTCCATGGCTAGTTCCGGTGGCAGAAGCGGTTAGAAATCGCACTGAGGTTAGGGCCTCTCCGCCATTTGAGACGCGATGAATGATCGGGTAGCCTTTTTTCACCTTCCCTTGAAGTCGCAGGTTTGTCCAATTCGTGACCGGCGAGGTGTTGAAGGCGTAGACTTCAAAAATTTGATCTGACATATATCCAGCCTGCTGGGCCAAACCACCGCCCAACGAATGGCCGACAGCGTAGATTCTCGCATCGGGGCCTTCGTTTCGCATGAGTTTGACGAGTCCTTCGAGGCGCCCGCGTGCATTGGCATACGCCGCAGGTTCAAATCCGAAAACGTTTGAAAGGTTCGAGCGCCAATCTATTGCCCACTGGCCCTTCCTATTTTCTGTACCTCTGTAGGTGATAACAAACGCGAGGATTTTTCCGTCAGCATTGCGACGCACATAGATCTCGTAGAACAGGCCGTCACTGAGATCGTTCACGCACGGAGGTTCGTCACCAACCCGGGTTTCCCTTGGGACCCAGCGCTCCCAGAACTCTGCTCGCGATTCCGACGCAGCGTGGCGTGGCATGCCGAAGGCCCGGTCGCCCGCGTATGTGGGCTTCAGATAGTCGCAAGCAAATTGGTCGCGATCTGAAGCGGTCATATCAAGGCGGTATGCGGTCAGGGCAAAAACCGACATGAGGCCGTACTTCTGGGACATGTCCAATAGAAACCAGTCATTGCTGTCATTTGGCAACGTGACATCGTTGCCAGGCTTGCCTTCCTTTGCATCGTGGACTTCGCTATGAGCATGCAGAGCTTTAATGGCACCGCACCCAATCAGGCAACTTGATAGGGCCATCACAAAAATAACTCGCAAGCACCATTGTTTCATCGTCGTCCCATTTCTATTGATGCGTTGAAAAGGCAGGTATCACCGAGAAGAGTCACCTCGACGCTTCCTGAGGTCGGTAAGACTCCAGTAGGCGACACAAAGCCAGCCTTTTTGCAGGCGAATGGTCGAGTTTTGACGCGGTGTGGTTTGGCAGACGCACTCGGTGCGGTCTTTGACTTCAACGAAGCCCCTCGCAATGTCCTCTGAAATTCTGGCTTCACGCAGGCTGGTGGCGGAACTGCAGGCTGCTGCTCGCGACGGGCCTTGTCCCTTGAAGGCCATCCAAGGCGGAACTGGATCACCCCAGGTTTCGGAGGTGGGAAACCGCTCGTAGTTGTTCGTTTCGATGACGTCCGCATCTGCGCTGGAGGATGGCGTAGCGACAGTCGGCGGGTTCCGAGCTGGTGATCGGCCGGAGGCAGCGTCGGCGGCGTCTTTAGGACTGGTGCTGTCGGCCGGTCCTCGGTTGGCCTGAAGGGCGGGCCGCTGCCTGTTGGGCTCTTGAAGCGCTTGCGCTGTGATCGCGTCTATACGGCGGCGTGAGTTCTCCAGATTCGCTTTGTCTTGCGCCAAGTTCGCTCTAAGGGCGTCGCCGAACGAAGGCGCCGTTTGGTTGCATGACCAGAAGGGAATCTGTTTTTCCGTGCACAGGCGGTATTCGTTGCCCCGGCATTGACTGCAGCTACGTGCAATATCAATCGCTTCCTCCCGGGCAACCTCATCGGTATACTCCCTTTCTGATTTTTCAGCCGCCGCGCGAGTGGCGTTCGCTAGCTTTGCGTATTTTGTACCGGCAGATGGCACGTTATTGATAGCGGCTTTTTGATACCACGCCTCGGCCTGATTTTTATTGCCGGTGGCATTGTAGATGTCCCCTAGTTTTTCTTGCGCTGGACCGTAATCTTGCTTGGCCGAAAGGAAATAGTATTCTTGTGCCTGACTGAGAGATTGAGGTGCCCCCAAGCCGGTTTCATTTAAATAGCCGACGCTGTACTGTGCCAAATGGTCGCCTTGGGCTGCAGCCCGCAGACTCCATTGGTATGCGGCTTCGTAGCTTCTTGGTACACCCTGGCCACGGAAGTACATTTCTCCCACAACCCTTTGCGCTTCAGAATTACCCTGGCGAGCATGAGTTATATAAATAGCGTACGCCTCTTCAAATTTTCCAGCCTGCAATAGTGCTGCAGCGGGCTCTAGAAACTTTGCTTGACCCGCTTCAGCAGCCGATAAGGCTTCAATAAAAAATACAAACAATAAAACCACCCAGCAGCGCGCCCGCAATATAGGTGTATGGTTTGCATTGAAGTACATCAGAAAAGGTCCTTCGGCTTGGGGGGCTTTTCGGCATTGGCTTTTTGGGTGCAAAGCTTTTGAGCGTGAATTAATCCCCTCTTTAGGCTTTCGCCATATTCGATATCTACCATCATGTTGCTAATTCTTAGCTGAGAGCTTTGGAATTTCTTCGAATATTGGTCGATATCATCGATAACCCTTCGGTCGCCAAGGGTGTCTGCATGGATGGCTACCATTTGAACTCCATCGTACGCGTAGTCATAGACTTTAATTGAGCGAGGGTCAAGATCCTTATAGTTGAATAATTGATGTCTTTCCGATGAGCCGTATGCGTTTCTGTGGAAGTTGGTTATCCTGACAGTACAACCTTCTCCGGTCGCTGAAAGTTTATTTGGTGAAAACTCCGGGCGCCCTTTCGGTGCTATCACGGTTGGTAATGGGACCGCATCCAGTTTCTTAGCAATCCAATCTACCGTCTGCTCCAAACTCGGTCCAGCGGCGTCAGGCGGCGGGCTGGACGGCATCTCCACCCCGATTTGACAAAATGCCAGACAAGGTGAGAGTAACGCCGAAAGAATTGCGGTTTTTGCGAGCATGCTGGCCTTGGGATTTTGGTTTCAGGAGTGTCCGACAGTAACTACATGTTTCCCATACCACATTTGCGGTATGGCGCCGGTTACGGGGAGCCTTCTAGGCGGCCAGGGCTCCAAGAGCTGTAAGCACTTGTAGATCGTGGGTAAGGGCGCGCCGGCACAGTGCGCGGCGGCCGCTCGCACATGTTCGGATCAAACTTCAACCGGTTAAAGTTTTCTGGTCAGATGTGCTGGAAGGCGGTTGTTTCTCAACCATCCTTTGCGCACGTCACCCGCCCCGCTCAAGCCTGGCTTGATCGTGGTGACCTGATAGCTTTATTGCTGGCTTGCGATGCCGCCAGGACACTTTTCATACAGGCCACCAGTGATCTTTGCTCCGCTGCGCGCCTGCAGCTCGGTATTGAACTGAAGCACCTTGGCTGGTGGCGTTTCGTGGCATGCCGACACATGAACCCGCTGGGGCTGGAGCCGAACGACTTCGTCCACCACGGGGGTAGCGAGCCCCGACTTGACACTCCCCACGGTGTACTCGGTCGGCAGGATCCGGACGTTGACGGTGCCGGCCTCGTTAGCACATCCTGCGAGCAGAAACAGGGAGATGAGGACGAGGCGTTGTCGCATGGGAGTCGAGGCGGGCGCACCGCGTAAGCTGGAGTGCCTGAAGGATATGCTCGACCGCAGCGGCCCCTGTAAGCAACGGTACATCCCGAACGTGATTGCACAATTTTGGTGCATGATTGGGCCGATGGAGCCTACCGCCATTCTTGAACGGATGTCCGACCCTTCAGCGCCCATGCCCCGGGCCCGCGACCTCGCTGTCATCTACAGCCACCTCCTCGCATCGATCTCCGACCGCCTCGACGCGAGCGAAATGGAGTCGTTCATCGCCGTGGGCGTCGCCATCCAGCGCAGTGCGCGTCCTTTCCCGGTGGAGATCCGGGTGGAGTCCTGATAAAACGGCGAGATGGAAAAGAAGTTCCTGAAGGATGCGCTGCCTCGGTTCTACGAGGATGTCGAGGCCACGCTCAAATGTGACCGGCCGGACCTGCTGTCCCAGCTGCCACACCTGTACATCACCGCGCGCTGCAGCTGCGCGGATGAGGACTGCCGATCGTTCACCTGCGAGTCCAACGACCCGCGATACGCACCTGTCGGTGGGCGTCGCCCGCTGTCCTATCCGATCGCCCGCGTGGACGGCAACTACAGCGTGTCGAGCGACGGGGTGCTTTCTGGCTTTGAGATCCTGAGCGACTACTGGGACAACTCGCTCGACCGCGACCTGACAGCGGCGGGGTTTCCGGCCAGCCAGGGCTAGCAGTAGCCAGCGGCGAAATTGTGCCGCAGTGCGTTTTGGGGCTTCATGCGCACCATAAGCGCATGAAAACCCTTTTTCACCTCATCGTTGTGGCCCTCGTAGCCGCGCTCTTTCTCTACGCCCTGCAACCCGATTCGAAGGGGCTCAGCCTGCGCTCACCGTGGCTCCAGCTCGAAACCAAGTGAAATCCGGTCGCGGGTGCAAAACAAAGACAGATCACGGTGAAACATAGATGGATCACGAAGTGGCGAAACAAAGGCAGATCACACCGCCCGAGGCCGCGCTGGCTGGTGAACGCGTGGTCCATCTTTGCTCGGTGATCTGTCTTTGTTTACCACCCGGGCACTTTTTCGCCGTCTTTGTAGCCCGCCCCAGTCAGGATTGCCCTCGTAGTCAGGCCGTAGAAGGAGTCGGTTTGCATCGCATCGTTCCAGACTTCCCTCATCTTCGGGCGGCGCAGATGCCAGGCCATACCACGACACCATGAGCGCCAGACGTTCGCGGGGATGTAGCCAAGCTCGTAAAAGTGATACTCCTCAGCGCACAGGTTGAAGTAGTCGGCCACCCACCGGCTTTGCTCTTCCGTCAGGTGTGCATCTGGGGGAATGCTGCTGAGCTTGCCGTTGAGCGCGTCGTAGCGTGTGTTGAAGGCGGTGAACAGCTGATGGAACAGCACTGTCTCTGCCAGCTTCTGCTGGTGGACGAAGTAGCAAAAGGCGAGTGTGCCGGCGACAGCTGATCCGATGAGCGCCATCCGATCAGCGCCCCCGAATTCAATTGCGATGCCGATGGCGACGGCCCCGAGGGCTGGTGCTATCCACCAGTAGTGCTTGAAAACAAATCGACGGTCCATGTGTGTATGAAGAATTGAGTAACTGTGGTTCGGGGCCCTGAAGCGAACGATGTCTCGCCCCGGTATAGCCCTCGGCCGATTCTCAGCGAGGCTGCAAGCAGGCAAATGCGGGTCGGAGGAGGGGAGGGGGCTCACCATGCAGCGGGTCGGTGGAGCTCCTGGGCTGAGGCTACTTGCTATTGGGGCCCACGCAGCCGTTCTTTCCATGGCACTCGACCTTGTTGTCGGCCTTGTCCTGGGCTTCCTTGGCCGCTGCAGCTGCACGGCGGTCGATCGCATCGTTGTTGTCCTGGCCAGCCCGCTTGACCTGTGCGGCCTCCGCTTCCACCTGGGCGAACCGCGCGAGCACGCGTTCGCCTTCCGGTTTCTGGACGTCGTGCGCCGCGATCGCGGCCGTCGCCGCGCCCACCACGTTCTGCCGCAGCGCCAGCGCTTCCTCGACAATGCGTCCGGCGAGGTTGTTTTCGTCCTTGTTGCTGGAGCTGAGGTGCGACTTGGCCACGGCCAGGCGCTCGTCCGCTTTGGCAAGCGCAATGCCGGCATCGCGGATGTAGAGCTTGGCGTTGGTGCTACGCAGTGCCTGGGCAGCTTCCAGGGACCGCTCGATGCGGTGCAGCTTGACCAGCTCGTTTTCGTCGGCGACCCACTTCAGGGAGCGGTCAGGGAGCCAGCTCGCGGCATGCTTGGAGACCGGGGTGGCCTTGACCTGTTCGAGCTTGGCGCTGGCCCTGGTGAAGTCAACGTCGCGCGAGTCCGAGTTCTTGACCAGCTCGCGCATGTAGGGCACGCGCTTCACCAGGCAGTCCGCTGGTGTCGAGCAGAAGTGCTTGAGTTCGTTCCAGGTGGACATCCGCTCCACAGCATCCAGTCTGTCCACGGTGAGAACCGCTTTTGCGGTGCGGTCGCCCGCCCCCACGGTGCATTCAGCGCGGGCAAGATGTTTCACATAGTCGATGTAGGTGTAGGTAATCTTCTCCGCCGTCGATGTGTCGAACTCCTTTCGGGCTCGATATTCCTTCATCAGGGTGGCCACAGGCGTTTTGTCGGCGAAAGGGCCTTTCACGGTGTTGCCGGCCTCATCTATCAGCCCGCCGAGCAGACATGCGATGTGATCTATCCGACTGGCCAGGCGCGTGTCCACGTCCGCGAGGAATTTCTCCATGCTGTCGTTGATTAGGGGCATGGCCTCCTGAACCAGTTTCACGGCCTCGGTGCGCAGATTGGCGGGCAAGGACTCAATGAGCTTGCGAGTGGGCTCATCAAGTCCCGCCAGGACCTCAGATTCCGTTTTTACGTGCGCGTAGAAGAATGCCCCGAGGACGTTGGCGTGCGCCGTGTTGCAGGCCAGCGACAACGCGCAAATTGACGCCGTAGCTACGTTGCGAATCGATTGTGGTTTCATACCCCTCCCATGTTGAGAACTAAAGTCTGTCGGGCCATCCGGAGCGCGTCAATGTTTTTCTGGCCATACACTTCTCATTGTTGAGTTCATTCACGCCGATTGCCTCCCACTGATCATTTAAATTACATGATCTTTTGAATCGCTAAATCCGCTTTCATTCCAGGCCGTTCTATCGTTCTAGAGTGCTTCGCACTACAAAATGGGGGCATTTTTGGTGCTCAAGTTGTAGCTATCCATTGAAACGGCGGCGATTCCTCTAGTAATGAAATCCGTCATCCATAAAAATTATGTTCCATAGAACTTTCATAGGCTCCATTCGCTATGCCTGGAGGCTCACTTCACAGCCAGCTTGTTTCGCTGGGCGCCCGCTGGCTGCGTACCAATGGGTTTTCGGTGGTGGCCGAGGAGATCACCGTGGTGGGATGCCGCGAGCAGCCGGATGTGATCGGCTTTCGGTCCACTGCATCGGCACTCATTGAGGCGAAAGCGACGCGGGGGGATTTTTTGGCCGACCGATGCAAGCCAGAACGGGTCGATGGTGCCCCCGGTCTCGGTCTGTACCGGTTCTACATCGCCCCACCAGGGGTGATCGAAGCATGTGACCTGCCTCCCCGCTGGGGGCTTTTGCATGCCGTCCAGGGCAAAGTGGTGGACGTGGTGCGTCCGCAGGGGAATCTATGGTCCCCTCCAGGCGAGGGGATCGGTGACTGGCCAGCGTTTCAGCATGCAGCCTGCCCAGAACGTGAGCGTGCGGTGCTTTTCTCGATCGCGCGGCGACTTTCCATGGCGCAGAAGGGTGCGGCGTGATTGCGGTGCTGTTCGGTAGGCCTCGGGGCTCATCATGTGGCGTGCGAGGGGCCCGGCATCCGAGCGAGGAGCTTTTATCGGTGGGAGTTTTCCCGGGAAAGAGATGCCAGAACGGCGAGTGACAGCGAGGGCAGTAAATGCAGCAGGTTGAAGTGAGCGACAGGACGTCCATAGAGCGCGTTTCGAGGGGGTTGGCTACCTGTGTGGCCTTTTTCGACCGAATCGGGCTTCCATGGGGCTGGAAAAGGGGTGCAGACGGCTTTTTGGAACGGGTGGAGATAGCGCAAGGGACATTGCTGCTCGATCCTCGTGTCAGTGTGGGCTCGGCGCTCCACGAAGCCGGTCATCTCGCGCTAATGCCTGCGGCGTATCGGCGGCAGGCCTGCGGAGACCTCGGCCAGGCGATGGACGCCATGTTCGCCGAGGTGGATTTTTCAGACCCGGACACTCCATTGGCCCGCGCAGCGAACCAGTGTGGCGACCAGGAGGCTACGGCATGGGCCTGGGCAGCGGGGATGCACCTGGGGCTTGAGCCCCACCTGGTGATCCGAGATGCGGACTACGAGGGCACTGGAGGCCTTTTGCGGGTCGGGCTGAAGGCAGGTACCCATCCTGGGATCCACGGGCTCTCACACGCGGGCTTCTGTGCCGTAAAAGCCGGTGAATACGCGACGGCCCGGGGGCTCCCCGCGTACCCCGAGCTGGCCATGTGGCTCCAGGGGGCAGGGGGGTGCGATCCAAAGCCCATCCAGGGTGCAAAGCCCATCCAGGGTGCATTGGCAGGGGAGAACGCATGACGTTCGAACGCGGGGACCTAGTGGAGTACCAGACAGGCCACGGTGAATATGCGACCGGCAGGGTGACCGTTGTGAACCACGCGGACGAGACCGTCGAGGTGGAGGACGAAGACGACGGGTCCACGTGGAGCGGATTGATGGACTACGCCACGTTGTTGGAGAAAGGCCGGAGCCCAGCTGGCGAATACGGCCTGACGGGATCGTAGAAAGCCCCAGGCCTCTCAGGCAGCTGAATTAAAGTCCAGGCCAAGGCAAAGCCCGAGAAATGGGTTTTCGGCGCGGGAGGTCTCTTCTCATTCTCTAAGCCCCGGCTGCCCACGTGGCTAATAGGCCCTTTTCAATATCCCGACCCCGGGAGAAGAAAACCCAACTCCAGTTCAGCTGACTGTCGGTATCGCAGGCCGCATGCAAAACCTTCAGGCCATCTTCTGCCACCGAGGGCTGGATATTGAAACGCTGCACCGCGCAAGCCGATGGCAGGCGGTAAACACTGGTTGTCCAGGCCAAATTTTCCCTCGAATTGCTGCTGCGGCCTGACCGCCCTTGAAAGCCATCGCCGGCACCGGCACGGCTACTGGTATCTAGCCAATCTTCCAGAACAAACTCGGACACCTTCCATCCAGTGAGAGACAGTATTGAAGCCGGGAGGATTTCAATGCCCGGTTCGGGATGGAGGCTCACCAAGCAAGAGATTCGCACGGAATTGAGCCGCCGAAACCCACCAATGTGCCCGTCAACCAGAGTCGAGTCCTATTCCACGAGATCGATACGATCTGTACGAGCGGGAGTCGGTTGTCAGGGTGGTTGTCCCACCGAAAAGCCAACCCTGTTTTCGGGTCCGTTTTTACACGGCCATCGATTTGCGAAGTAAACCCAACGCCGGAGCGGCAAGCACATCCAGGAGGCTATTCAAACCAATCCGGATGATTTTTCCTGTCTTCAGCAACGATAGCCTCGGCGACAACCGAAAACTCATCCTCGCTGAGCGGACCGGGGTGTTCCAACGCATCTCTCGGCATGAGAAACGTCCTGAAATTGCTTTTCAGTGTCCCTGCGTGGCGCACAACTATGAAATGGCATCCAGGGTGCGTAACCCCGGAAGCGTCGCATAAATCGGATGCAGCTGCCATGCAGGCCAGGGACTGCATCACGCTCATTTCCGTTGGAACCAAATCAGCAGCGGTAAAACCATCGCTGCCCTGCAATGTTTCCCGTTCGTGGATCGAAGCCGACAAGAGGCTATCCAAGTCGTCGGTATGTTCCTGCCATGTTTCAGGCTCACTCCTCACCTCAGCCAGCAATGCGCAGAACGAGGAATGTGTCGCCAGCCCTATCCAACGAAATGAGGTCGCTGAGTCTAGGCAGTAAAAGAACATCAGGTCCGCCCAATCTGCATCCAAATCAACGGGAGTCTGGTTCCAGGATGAGGCCTCCGCATGAAGCGAGGCCAAATACGCTTTACCAGTGGGTCCGAGGGCAGGGGGAAAAGACGGAGGAGGGGCAGAAGCCATAAACCAATCAATCCTCGCTATCCGAATCCGATTGAACGTCCTCGGCAGGGAGGGGACTCTTCGTGGCAATCGCGTGCGCAGCTCGCGCAGAAATAATGGCCTTTGCGTAATGAGCTGCCTGACGTCGAATCGGAGTCAATCGAGCTTCCGTTTCCATAACGATCTTCAGTTCCCAATCGCGTGCCCACTTTGCCAATGCAGCTTCTGTGTATGAAAGGTCGCGTCCGCTACGCTTGATGGTCACCTTCATCGACTTGCGGTTCGCCCCTACGCCGTACCACTTGGCTCCCACCCACCGTAGCTGGATGTTGGAGCCCTGTCTGTGACTCACAAGCTGCAGCCTGCTCTTGTGCTCCCAGCTGGTTGCACCTCGCTCCTGCTCCTTGATGCGGTCCCAGTGATCCGCGACGACCTCCACGCCCTGTCGGTGCAGGTCGTGCAAACAAACCTCCAGTGCCGCCATCAGTCGCTCGTGCTTCTCGCTCATTTGTCCGCCCAAAAGGAATGTTTACTGATAGCACTTTCGCATGCGAAAAGGAACTGGGAAATCGGGCATCGAGGCCCCTTTTCAGTTCCTTTTCGCATGTCAAAAGGTACTATTAGTGAGGTGCAGAATCCACCGGTCTGCCCAGGAACGTTAACGTTCCTTTTTGCATGTAAAAGGGAACTATTAGATCAGGGGAGGGGATGCGATTCTAGCATTCTTCCCTGAACTAGATCAAATCGGCAGGGGAACGTTAACGTTCCTTTTCGCATGTCAAAGGGAACGTTAACGTTCCCGCGTTGCTGGGCCTCGTTTCGAGCGCAGGGGGCGCTCCCCGGCCGGAAGCAGGATATCAGCCATGGCCTCTAGGAACGTTAACGTTCCTTTTCACATGTAAAAGGGAACGACAACGTTCCTACCTTGCCAGTGCTATGTTTCGGGACTGCCATAGGCCCCAAGCGGATCTGGACAGGATCGCTGGGTCGGTGGATTGGCATTTCCCGGTGCCTGAGGCGGTGGAACCCAGCGGCGTGTGGTGCAGGAGGGGCGGGTGGGTGTCGAGGCGCAACAAAAGTGCTTCGGCTGAGGTGCACAAGCGGGCTACAAACAGGCTACAGCCGGGCCCAATTTCCCATTCATTTCCATTACAATGAAAGTTCAAATTCATTCATCAAGGAATCATTGTGGCATCCGCAAAGAAAGTTATCGGTCTTGACATCGGCTACTCTAATCTGAAGATGGTTTATGGGCAATCGGACGAGCGCATGAAAACGGTTGTCCGTCCTGCTGGCGCAGCTCCAGCAGACCGGTTTGGCACTCGCTTCGACGGCAAAGCCCAGGACGATTTCATCCACGTGCTCGTCGGAGATGTGCCATTTGTGGCGGGTGTATCTTCCGATCGCGCTGCAATGTGGGAGCGTCCGCTTCATGCAGACTACCCAACTACCGATTCATATAAGGCGCTTTTCCATGCTGGCTTACTGTTGAGCGAAATGGACAAGGTGGATACCCTGGTGACTGGCCTTCCCGTTTCCCAGTTTAAAAACGGCGATCATGTAAAAGCAATCGAGCAGCGTTTCTTGGGCGTCCACCAAGTGACTCCAAAGCGTGCAGTTGAAGTCAAGGCCGTTAAGGTGATTCCGCAGCCGGTTGGTGGTCTCCTGGCATTTATGAATGAACAGGCCCACGCAAAAGACAAGGTTGGCCTGCAGATTGACGATGACGCACGAGTTTTGGTGGTGGATCCGGGGTTTTATTCGTTGGACTGGGTATTGGTAAGCAACGGCGAGGTGCAGCGGCATTCAAGCGGTACGAGTGTGAAAGCCTCATCCGTTCTTCTGGAGCTTGCCGCCAAATTGATTGCGGAAGACCACGGAGCGGCCCCTCCCATCGAGTCGCTTGAGGCGGCAATGCGCTCCAACAAACCCAGTATTCTTGTTATGGGTGCCAAAGTGGAGCTTCAGCCATATATCCAAAAGGCCTCCGAAAATCTGGAATCTGTTACCGCAGATTCGATTCAGAAGTCGCTTCGCATCGAGAACCTTTCGCCAGACATCGTGGTGATGGTGGGAGGTGGCGCCCCGTTCTTCCGCAATGCAGTAGCGAACGCTTTCAGCCGACTGGAGGTAGTAATGCCGGCTAACCCAGTTCAAGCCAATGCTACCGGATTTTGGTTGATGGGCGCTTTGACAAGTGGGCAGTGATAGTGAAAGCCGAAGATGCTGATAACAAACCGCTGCGGGTTGTGGTCGATGTGGGTGATGCTTGGCGCGAGTTAAAGCGAGAGTTGGAGAATACCTCCTATCGCGCCCGAGCCGAGCGCCTACGGCATCTTGCTTCCTTTGGGCTGGCCTGTCTTGAAGGAAGAAGCTCGGGTGGCCGACTCGTTGCGACACCTGTTCAGATGCTCGGAAACGCCCCGGTGGTTTCACCGGGTCCGGCTGTAAATCCACCTTCAGAACGTCGGGTAACAAAACGGCCTAAGGTTGCACCTGCTCCGGCGCCGGATACAGCAGCACCTGTGATTTCTCCAGCGCCATCACCGGTAGATACGGTCTCTACTGTTGCACCTGCTGAGACGGCTCCGAATACCGCCCATCCGTCTCTTTCGTTCTTTGCTCGGTCTTTGTCAAAATAGAATGCCTGAAAACAATTCGCTTTTATTGCCACAGTGGACCCTAGGATATCCACCTTCGGACGAACCGTGCTATTTGGCCTGCCGGAAATGGTCGGGGACTTTGAACGGAAAATACCTGGAGGTGGTGGCGGGGGACCCTGCTCCCTATTTGGCGCACCTTGGCATTGCGGCTGTGCTAAAGCCTGGGTTCACCGGCATTTTTGGCCGGGTTATCCGGCGCGGTGAGCTGCCATACATCGTCAATGAGCACGGTGCTCCGACAGGCTTCTATCCGGACTGCGTTCTCGCCTGGTCCCCGCCACCCCAGGTGCTCCTCGATCTGCAGGCGGCTGCGTCGGCTCGGATGGTGCTTGGCCAAGCCAAGGGGGGTAAAGGGTGATGGGCTGATGGCTAGCTCCGCAAATGAAGTAGGGCAGCGGGGTCGTCGTCCAGTGCCCCGCTTGCCGGCGACATTTCATGCGTGGTCACCTTTGCCAGTGGTCAGGGCACAAAAAAAAGCCACGCCTTCGGACGGGGCGTGGCTAAGAGGCCTGGTGGACCTCGGAGGGGTAACTCAATGCAGAACGCGGAGGCTGAGGGTTACCAGCAATGCGTTGGTGTGTGCGTAGGGTACCGCGTCCAGCTCACACTGAACGTCCCACCCGTGGCCCCGGATGACATCGGCCTCGACCTCAGGCCCAGACGGACCATCGAAAGCCTCAATCTCGCCGGCCTCTATCATTCCCGCCACCCACTCGACAGGTACATCCATCATTCGCGCTGCCGCCCCGATACTTACTGTTGCCATACAAACCTCCGATGATTTGATTGATGACTCCATTGTAGTTCCATTAACTAATTCATTCAAGTTGATTGCAGTCGATGGAAAATCCGTTGTAGCGTAGCAGCATGGCAAATCGATAGATCAGTTTCCATCCTTCTTGTCGTCTTTCGCGGCTTGATACGCGTTGAGCTGAGTGACCAGCTCGGTTAGTGCCTCGATTGACGCCGTTGGACTCGCTTGTGCCTCAGTCACTGTCGAGACTCCACAGGTCGCATGTTTGTTGATTGAACCCTTAAATGGAATTCGTACAGCCTGCACAAAGTTAGGGTCGGGAATCTTGAAGGTTAATGGCTCGACCTTGTCAGCGCCCTGAGCGGTAATTGTCACCTTAAGGGTTCGGCAAGCCGAATAGTAGAAATCCGAGACCTCTTTTCCCCACGGAATCTCTTGAACAGGAATAGCGTCGGCCGGGATAGCTCCCAGCTCATACGTGGCGCAGTTGCCGGCGTTGAGGCCCGTCTGGGCATTTCGATTCACGGCTGTGATGACATCCTTGCCAAATGAATCACATTCGTCGTTTGTTTTAACAGTCCGGAACACACCCGCAAGCCCTGTCAGGAGCGTTCCGATTTTGTTGATGGAGGTTTGGAGATTCGCGGTAGTGCTGGCTCCCGCACTCTGCACGAGTTCGGTGTCCGGCCGTTTAACAATGTTGAAGGTGGTGGTCTTGCGAAAGTCGTTAGCGCCTGCAAAGCCGATTCGTTGGCTGCTCTCAGCTAGTTCAACGGTAACCTTTACCTGCTTGGGTGGTTCGGGCGCCTTCTGCGCCGGAGGTTGGTTTTGTGTTTGGCTCGGATCAGCGGATTCCATTTTTTTCGCCGGTGTACGGGTGGCTCCTGCGTTGATCGGCGATGGAATAGTCTTCCAGTCGGGAAGAGGCCGCGTGCTTGAAGAGGGTGCGCCAGCCTGGCCTGTAGCGGGCTCGGTTCCGCCTACACCCCCAGTCGTGTTCGTTTTAGCGAGCGACGATTTAGAGCCCTCGGGAAAGGCGAACTTCAAGATCGCCTTGTCCAACACGAATACATCGTTGACGCCGCCCTTTGGTCGCGGCGCATCCGTCCGGTTCATGTCGTAGTAGGCAATACCAGGCGAAGTGGTCGCGCAACCTGTTCCGAGGACGGCGGTCAGGATGGCGGCCAGTGATGTGAATGTGGGTGAATGTTGCACAGCAAGCCCTCTCATGTTGGTGGACCTGCAAGATACCCGTGCGGTGTTTCCAGCTGCAACAGAAATATGGCTGTTGCGCCCCTTCCTGCATGTGATGGGTATGTGACCAAGTTCACTGGACTGGGCGCCATGTGCGTCCGGCTGAACATGCTCCCGGCTAAGCTCGCGACTTCCTGTTAGCTTCCGGCCCCATGAAACTTCCTCTTCTGTTGCCTCTTGTGTCAGCCTCAGCTTTGGTGTTGGCGGGTTGTGGTGAACCGACCCTCGAAGACCTTCGCAAGGCCTACGGTGCCATGAGCGACGAAAAGCTGCAGACTGAGGCCTTGCACCAGCGAGTTGAGTGCCGCGCCGCGACCCAGGATTCCGACAAGCCGGGATCGCCGTGCAGCCGCGCGAACCTTGCAGAGGAGTTGGTGCAGGCCCGTGGGTGGTGCTGGGGCCCTTATGCCGCCGCCAACGCGGACAAGTCCTGGCTGCGCTGTACAGATGACGTGACGACATCGGCGCAGGCCAAGGCAACCTGGTTCGCCGCGACCCAAAGCGGCTCCTGCCGTGAGTCCAGCCTCATCGAGGCCATCGGCAAAGTGCTGGAGCACGAGGGTCCGTGGAACGTGAAGACCTCGTTTTCGACAGAGGGCTTCTTCGACGTGTCCAGCCAGCTCAAAGACGGCACCAGCTACAAGGTGCGGCTCTACCCGAGCTGCGGTTCGGCTCAGATGGTCTACATCGCCAAGCCGGGGGATGGGGGTGGGGTGTCGGTCGCCGTCCCGCTGGGGATGTCCCCCAGGGATGCGGGCGATCTCTATGGCTTCGATGTCCGCAACTGCAGCGCCTTTTCGTTGGGAGGCGGCATGGGGTGCGGAATGGGTTACCAGGCCGGTATGCCGCCGCCCATCCGTTTGAGCGACGGGTTCGTGCCCTGCTCGGTGGACCGGCCTGTGCAATTCGACTTCCAGCCGCGCCGGGGCATGGTGAGTGTGACCTGCAGCGTCACGGCCGAGGACATGTCTGCGTTCGAGAAGCGGATGGTAGGTGCCTTCGGGGAGCAACAGCGGTCCTCAGACGGTACCCGCCGATGGCAACTCGGTGGCTACTCGGTCGCCAGCGCGGAAGTGGTCGTTTTGGGGAAAAGGCTGCTGCGTGTGTCCGTCTTCCAGGACTGACCAAGCAGCACGGTTGATACTTTCGCATCCGTTGGCGCCCGCGCGTACCCGGGCGCACGTCGGCCTCTAAGACTGGGGCATCCAGACTGCACAGGTTGTGCGTCTACCTGTTGGATCGCAACGGTTTTTGCGTTTGTCGATTTTGTGTATTCCGATGGCAGTTGCGTGCTTGGCGACAAATCGCCCAAAAGCCGCTAGACGCGACTTCATAACTGTCGTTCCGGGGTCTGAACACCCGCCACCACCATAACGGACATGGAGGTCAATTGTGTCAATTGGCTGCGATGGGAACTCAGCCAGGAATTGGGCCACGGTACGTTTCAGTTGCGGGATTGAATGGTTCGGGAAGAGAGGACGATAGAACATAAGACTCCTTTTCGGGGCAACACGCCCCGATCAGGCTCGGAATGTCGAAGAATGAAGTTTTAGGCCCTTTTTCCCCGCTGCTGTTCGGTGCTCTTGCTGCGGAACTCTTCTATGCGCACAGTGCGCCGGTAGGGCATTTGGGATCCGCTTTAGACGCATTTGTGCGGCCCGGGAAACTCTCAGGACCTGCTAACCGTTCTTGTCGGAATCCTCGAAAGCCTTGCGCCAAGCCACCGAATTTTTATGGTCGTAGCGCGCGGTCACGAGCAGACTGGAGTGGCGTGCCTGGGATTGGACGTAACGCGGGCCCACACCCCTCTCCATAGCGTGTGAAATGCCGGTGTGCCGATACCAGTGGGTTGTTGCTGCGGCAAGCCGCCTAGCGGTCCAAGGGTCGGTGCCTTTGACCACCTCCACCGCCTGTTGGAACAACTCGCGGCACACAAGGTAGACCACCTGATCGGTCACACCTTTGTTTTTCCCGGTCACGGCTAGGATAGCGGGGGTGTCCTCGTCTGGGCCGGGAACCGGGGATAGCCCCATCGACATCCGGTAAACCCCCAGTTCTTGCATGAGCTTCTTCGTCGCGACGATAACTTTCTCGATGTCACCTTTTCCGTGCACACGGACTACCCAGCCGTCCCTCACAGGCTCGAAGTTGGACATCCTTAGATTGGCCGCCTCCTCCCGCCGCAAGAATGCCCGGTACAGCAGCTGCACGATCCACCTTGCGCGGTGGTAGTGCTTGAGTTCCCGCTCGGTTTCTCGTGGCAAGGACTCGATCACCTGCAGCACGATCTCCAACTCTTCTTCCGTGAGTGCCTGCTCGATAGGCTCCTCATTCTTCTTGGACTTATTGACACCATAGGATATTTCCACCGGATTGGTGAGACAGTAGACTTCCTTGCGTGACCGTTTCATTTCCCGCATCGTACGGAAAAGCTTGTGCAGTACGGTAAGGCAGTGGGTGACGCTTTCGGCTTCCAACCGTTTCCGAAAGGGCTGGTGCTTCCAGCCCTGGGACCGCAAGAAGTCCTCGTCGAATGGCTGCGGGTTGTCGAGAAAGGCAACGTACGCGTTGATGTCTGCCAGTTCCACATCAGGGAGCAAAGCATCGCCAGGCGGACGCCTTCTGCGGAGCCAAAGTAGAAAACGGTAGACCTCTTTTTTGTACGAGCGGATGGTGTGGCGGGACTTCCTGGAGTAGGTCGCCAGAAAAATTCCAATTGCTGTCAGATCGTCCTGGACGTACGGACTGACCACCGTCGCCGGCAGTGGCTCGTTCTCCACTGGAACGACATGGACACGAGTGGCGGGAATACTCATTCTGGTGCTAGCTCCAAGTAGGCGCTTTGAACCCTCGTTCCGTGGCGTGTTTTCATGGTAATTCCTTAGGGCTTCAGGCGGTTCAAGCCCGTGACTGCGAAGTAGTGGTGGAAATCGACCTCCGGGAACCAGTCCTCTCCAACATCCGTGCGGACAAGGATTGCGAGATCCTTCCCTTTCTTTGTGCCCCGTATGGCAGCGATCTCTCCCGTGCCATCTTCGTCGGCGAGGCCACTCGCCCTGGTGGCCATCACCTCGTCGCCGATCTCAAACTCTCCCATCACAAGCGTTGTCGGCTTGTTCCGCCCTGGCTTGGCCGCGCGCGCTGCGCGCAATTGGGCGGTCAACTCCGGGCTACATACCGGCATGCCATCTATTGCACATTCCCAGAGCCGTGCGCGGGACGGGTCGCCAAAAACGTAGTAGAGTCGCTGGCGCGACACACCCAGGTATTCAGCGGCGTCACGAATTGCCCAGCCTTTGCGGCGCAGGCGTTCCGCCAAGAAGCCGCCCGCACGCTGCCGCGGCCTGGCCTCGGCAGTCAGGCGAGTGGTGACGATTGGCGTTTTTGACACAGCGCGAAGTTCAGACGTCAAAGAGGCAGTGGATGGGAGGCATCCCCATGGTGGAACCGCAGGCCGGTCAAGGCAGTTTTCGACTGTGTCATGCAGTTGGACACTATGACAGGAATTCGGAGCTGCCGCGCGGCAGTCTGAAAATTCATAAGCTGTTGATTTGCAAAGCGTTTTTTCTACCGCGCTGAAGCTGGATGAGCCCGCTACACGGCGCTCACCGGAAACACTCTAACTTCTCAAACGCGCTCGCCGAGAGCATAGCACGCATTTGTATTGATAAGATAGGTTATCATAAAACATCGACTGCCAAGGGTTGCAGATGATACGTATTTCGTAATGGATACACCGTTAAAGGATGGCGTAAAATCAAGTAACTTGGTTCCTTTTTAGGTGCGAAATGATCCAGTCGAAATTCAATGAGATCGAGGTCCGGGAGTCGATTCAGGCGGCACTGGACGCATTGCCAGCTAAGGCCTCGCGCCGCGACAAAACCTTGCTGGTGGCAAACCTGCTATTGATAGATCACGGCATCTATCCTTCCGCCAAGGTGGTGCACGACCACACCAGCCAGGGCTCGATGACGGACATCAATCGCGATTTACGGGACTTTTGGACTGAGGTCCGAAAGAAGATGCGAGTGCAGCTCAATGCCCCGTTTATTCCTGACGAACTGGCTACCGCGTTTGGCGAAGGCCTAGCTAAGATCTGGGGCCTGGCGCAGCACGCGGCCACGCAGCACTTCGAAGGAGCGCGTGAGCAGTGCCGGCTTGAGGTCCAGGGTGCCAGCGAAGCGCGAGTTGGTGCCGAACGCGATCGTGACAGGACGCTTGAACGACTGGCGCTGCTTGAGGCGGAGTTGCTTGCCGAGCGGGAACGCCGGGGCGAAGCCGAGCGCAGAGTCGCTGCCCAGGCAGGAGAAATAGCTGGCCTCCAGGGTTCGCTGTCTTCGTGGCAACAAAAGCTCGAAGTGGAAGCGATTGCACGCCACGAGGCGGAGGCGCGCTTCTCCCGCGAGCTTGAGCTGGAGCGCGCCGAGCGCGTTCGCGAGGCCGATCGGTTCACAGGGGAGATCAACTTCGCCAAGCGGCAGATCGACACCGCACGCGTCGCTGAGAAAGAAATGCGTGAGCAGCTGAATGCCGAGAAAGGGCATAGGGAGCGTGAGGTGGCGACCTATCGCCAGCGCATGAACAGCGCCGAGGAGGCGTCCACCGCCGCAAAGGGCAGGGTGGCAGAGTTGAGAGCGCAGACTGCTTCGCTGGAGGGCCGAGTGGCTGAGTTGCAGGACAGGGTCAGGGAGCTGGCCAAGGCTGGTGTTGCACGGATATCGGCGCGGCCGGCACCCCTGAAGCGGAAGCCTCTACGCAGATCGTGAGCTGGTGCGGCGACGGGCCTGGCGCTTGCTGGCCGCGCGGGTCGGCCGGGATCCCTTCATCAATCGCAAAAATGCATCTAAGCTGTTGATTTAAAAGTAACTCACTTAGCTGGTTTTGGTCCAGCTGCACCGAAACGTCGATTCTCTTTACTCCAGGCGCAAAGCTTCCCACAGGTGGGAGGACACTGTGGCGCGGCTCATCCTATGCAATCTGAACCTCATCGACCGAATACCTTCGCTGCTGATCCGAAAATGCACCGCTCTGCCAGCCAGCTTCAGATCCTGGTACTGGGTCCCGACCAACTGACGCCATTGATCGCTCTGCGCAGCCGCATGGACAACGAACCCACGCTAGGTAAGCGCGAGGATCGACGCATTGCTCTGGACACAGCCGCAGTGAGAGACGAGCTTCAGGGCCGGTCCACCACTCTCGGGATGTATGACGCTGAGCGTCTGGTAGGAGTTGTGACTTACGGATATTTTCAGCGAGCGCCTTACGAAGACGACGCCCCGTGTTGGTACTTCAAGGGCTTAGCGGTCGATGGTCGATATCGCAGGAAGAAGATCGGACTGAGACTCGTCGTCGAGTGTGTCAGGCGCGTGTCAGCGTACCTAGGCGACACAGGGTGCGCGATAGCAACGTGCTACCGGGATGGGGAGCCCAACACAGCCGCCCGCTTGTTCTACGACAGGTTGGGCTTTAGGGACCATCCTCTTGAGGAGTGTTCCGAGTTCGAGGAGGATGGTGTAACCTACATCGAGCGAACGATGGGGACAGAGAAAGGCGCTCTGGCGGAATGGGTCAAGAGAAATGCCCCGGTGCCAGCACCATCCAATTCACCCCCAGCTTCATAGCCAGCGCCTCAAGGTCGTCGGAAAGCTGCTTCTGGACGACCAGAATGGCTGTGATCTGAACTTCCGCGCTGTCGCTTTCGTTTGCCGCCGCCTGTGCGCCCATCACGGCCGCGTACTTCACGCACTGATAGATGCCACGCTCCAAATCATCGTCGCCCGAGCGGATGGATTTCACCTCGACACCCACCCATCGTGTTTGGCTGCGGTAAAACACATCCAGCCGGTCTCCGGAGAGCAGCGGATACTCGGTCTCGGAGAGCAGCGTATCCTTCAGGCCAAACAACTCAGGCCTGGCCAAGACATCAAGGCGCAGCTGCTTGTGCTCCTCGGACTCGCCCCCTCCCCAGCCGTAGCGTTTGTGCTTGCCGTTTGAGGGATCTAGCACGACAGGCGCCGGCAGAGGTCCGAGGCCCACACTATCGAGGACCTCCAGCCACTTCGGCCCGTACGCCAGGATGCGAGTATGTTCATCCCGAACCTTTGCTCGTTTCTCAGAAGGCGTCAGCGCTTCGAATCCCGGCCAATAGCCTTTGACCCCATCGCTCGGGAGACCCGCATTTGCCCCCGACTTGGCGACCACGATCGAGGTGATGTGAGGTGGCCGCATTTCTTCAGGCCAGTCGCGCGTACCAACTGCAATCAGGTCGATCACCACACCCAGGACTTTTCCGACCCCCACTGCGTACGCATTGCCATCTGCCTTCACCCAGCCCACCAAACGGGCTAAATCGGAGTAGGTGACGGGCTTGATGATGCCATCTGTTTGCGTCTGGATGTGCTCAACGAGGAACGGCAGAACCATCCGGGCTGCGAGCACATTTCCGGCATACTCCGCCGCCTCGTCCCGCCCTGCAGGTGGGGACAGCAATGGGCTCCACGTAGCCCCGGGAACATTGCCAGGCGCCTTGACCAACTCGAAGAGTGTCGCCGTTTCGAGCGCATCGACATCTGGGCTTTTCCAGCGGTCCCGAAGCTCCTTTGCCAGGTTCAGGCGTACCCCAGGATCGTCGTCAGCGCGGCCGTAAATAGGCTTGAGCAAATGGACCCGATCAAGGCTGACATGCTTCACGTGACGAGTCACCTTACCGGGATCATCACCGGCCGCCACTGCGCATTCCGGTGATGATGACCAGTCAGTCCGGCACCATCAACACCTGTAGCAGGTATCCTCCGTCAACGGTCGCAGGCGGCCAAGAACGGTCTGTCACCGCCAATGAAAGCGGTCAATATCGGCGCTCAGCTGCTGCCGGGGGCGGTCGGAGGTCGCGGCTTGTTGTGCTTGGCTCTAACAAGCGTCATATGAAGCCCGTCGTGATAGTAGCCATCAAGGCATACGGCATCAGATTCAACTCCGTATTCCACAAAGCCGATTGCTTTGTACAGCGCGATTGCCGGTTCATTGGGCAGGTACACCTGCAAGTTGACTCGATTCACACCGTGGTCGAAGGCATGTTGAAGCGCGGTGTCTACAACCTGCCGGCTCAGGCCTCGTCGCCGATAGCGCGGCGAAGTGAAAACACCCCACATCACCATTTTGTGATGTGAAGACGGGAACTGACCTGCGCGGCTGACCGCCGCTGTTGCCGCAAGCTCATTCCCGAGAAGGCAACCGAACATAGCATTCGGAAGAGGGGAAGAGAGCTGCGCTCGAAAAGCATCCAAAGTGCGAGTAAGCTCTTCCTCGAACGTCAAACCCATAGGCACAGGGTTATCTCGTGTGACTTCCTGCCGTAGTGCCGAAAACGCCGCAGCGTCATCAGCGCCCAGACGGCGAATCTCGAATGGCTCTGCAACTTGATTCATAAGGCGTAGCTTTCGCACGGGGTTAGGCCATGCTATACGCCAAACATCATAAGACGCTCAATCTGCACGTCGTTGCTGAACGACGGCTCAGGGCCCTTAGCGGCTGTACCGGTTGGTCCCAGGCGTTCGTTCTCCCGGGAGCTTGGAGAACTGCACGCTCATTTCATAAAGCAGCGTGTCGCTGATATAGCGCAGCTATGCAGCCGCTTTGCAGAACGCGTTGCCCGGCTTGACTGAAGCCTTGTCTTTCGTAGTAGCGGCAAAGGCCGAAGTTCGTTGAGGTGCAATCAAGCCGAAGGTACTGGCGGCCCCGCACGGCCACCTCTTGCGCGGCCCACGTTAGAAGGTGCGTCGCCACGTTTTTGCCGTGGGAATCTTTCCTGACGGCCAGTCCGTGCAGATAGCCCGCCACAGGGGGTTGCTTCCCCCAGTAGTGCTCATCCTCCCATTGGAGGCGGGCGGTGGCGATGACGTCGCGGTCGTTCAGCGCGACGTACATTTCGCCGCTCTTCATCTGCTCCAGGACAGCGGCTTCGGTCGGACCGTGACTACCCCAAGCGGAATCGCCGCGCTCAACCTTGTACCTCGTCGCGTCTGTCAGCACGGAGACTATGGCGGCAACTTGGCTCCGCGTAGCTTTGACTATCTGCAATTCAATGTGGTTAGGCATGACGGAAGGTTGAAGGACGGCTGTCGGCCGAATTCTGCCGTAGAGGAGCGACTGGACTGGGCGGCTGCTCACCTGTCCTTGGCGCCGGCGGAGTGTTCAAATTGAAATGGACTCGGTGTTCAGGTGCGCCCGGCATACGCACGCCACCGCTTCGAAGCCGAAGATTGGAATGCTCGCGGTCCGCGCTGCCGTGATGGCCACCTCCGCTTCGCGACCTCGCTTGACAGCGCCGGCCTTCCACGCGGTGGACTTCCCTCCGAGCATCACGAAGCTGCGGGCGCGGTTGTCCCTTGGATCAACGACCCGTGCAATCTGGTCTTCCCAGATCGTGCACACCAAGCCCTTTCGGTCAGCCGTGAAGGCGACCCACGGCGTGTCGTTCCGAGCATTGCCAGAACCCCGCGCGTGTGTGTCGATGCCGCACGTGGCCATCCAGAAATCGCGCGGATTGCGCGCAACCCTCTCTCCAGCAACCATTTCAACCTCCCAACTCAGGCCAGGTCTAGTACCCGGCTTTCAAACCACTGCGGTTATCCTACTCCCGAAACAAACTGGCCCCAGATGGCGAAGGGATACCCCAATTGGCAACCGCATTCCAAGAATCACTCAAGGCTGAGATCGGCCGTGTTGCTCGCCAGCACCTCAAAAAGGAATTGGAGCAAATTCGCAAGAATTCAACGGCACACCGATCCGAAATCGCTTCGCTCAAACGCGAGGTTTCCGCACTCAAGGCCGAGGTGAAGCGTTTGAAAAAGGCCACTTCGGCTCCCGCTGCACTCATGGTGCCGCCAGATGATGAGGCAGCTGCGGCGAAGCCAATGCGCTCGGTGTCCGCACAAACGTTGGTCACGAAGCGGCAGGCCCTCGGCCTCACCCAGGCGCAAGTCGCGTCGCTGGTGGGTGTGTCCAGCCAAACCGTCTACAAGTGGGAAACCGGCACCGTCCAGCCTCGCTCGCACCAAGTGCAGCAGATCCGCCAGCTCTTGAAACTGGGAAAACGTGCGGCAAATAACCGCCTTGCTGCGATCGCTTCGCAACGCTGACAGAGCTACTCGCGCCCCGCCCTAGCCTTCTGCCACGACAGCTTCGCGGGCTCATTGAATACGTGCAACAGATGGTCAAGCCCTTTCGCGTTTTTCAGGCCCGCAAAGGTGGCCACCCAGACGGCCGAGTGCTCACCGCTATTTAGTAGGCGAGCCAACAGCGAGTTTCGAATGGTCTGTGGCCCGCTCTGCGCTGGCTCAGGGCGTCCCGCTTCTTCGCTGGCTTTTGTCAAAAAGCTCTGTACCAGGAGAAAGAGGCTCACGGAACTGACGGGGCCTTTCGGGGTGCAGAACAGCAGTTCGCCCGAGGCCTCGGTTGCGATGAGGGGGCGCACCTTCAGCCACTCCTCCACCACCTCCGCCTGACACGACCGTAGCGGCAGCCTGCGTGGTCGTAGAGTTCCGGGTCCATCTGTCTGCACCGCGACGACCCGCTTGCCCTCGCCTCGCACGGCCTCGAAGACGAGTGTGGTCAGTTGCATCCCCCTGATTTCTAGCGGCGCAAGACCGAGCGCGAAAAGCAATTGCAGGATGGCTCTGTTCCGGACCGACACCGCGTCGAACTTCTCCGGCTTCGCCAGCAATCGCTCGGCGGCGGCCCACACCTTGGGATCCAGAGTGCTTCCTTCGGTGTCCTTGTGCAGCGGCCGATCGCCTTCCTCGATCCCAGCCAAGGGATTGGCATCTATCCATCTCTTCGCCTTCGCGAAGTTGTAAATGCGATCAAGCAGCCGCCAGTAACGATATTTGGTCGTTTGGCTCTTGGAGGCCTCAATCCTGACTTTGCGATTCACTGGCCCGTTGTCAAGGAAATGTTTAGCGATCTCGGGCGTCACATCGAACCAGCGAATGGGTTGCTTACCCCCCCTCTTTTGGCCCGTGTCGTGAAGGTAACCGCACCAGGTGCTCCACATATGGTCGTAGGTCTCGCGGTCCCTGATCACATCCATGTCGGAAGCCGCGCGCGCAGCGAGCCAGGAATCCAGCAGGCCGGCCTCTTCCGGGCGCGGTTCTTGAACGGAGGGATGAATGGGATGAAGCATGGATGGTCATTCCTGGAGGAATGGAGCCCGATTATGTAGGCATATGGCGACCTTGTCACCAAGGCAAATGCCATTCTTGATCCAGGTTTGTTATCCAATCGTCCATCTTTGTTATGGCAATCGTCAGCCCCTCAAATGGAGACAGGATAAGATTTACGCCTTTGGCAGATCATGTAATATAAATGTTCATTCCCTAGAACGAAAGCTCCAATGACGCGGCGTTGTGCTGCCCGTTTGGCGGGCGGCGCTTAATTTTTACGCAATGTGACTATAACGTGTTCTGGCGCCGGCCCGCGAGGGACGGCCGCGTTAATACGGCCGAGTTATAAGCACTCACTGTGGATAACTCAATGCGAGCCGCGCACGGCCGCAAGGAACACAGTCAACAGTTCGTAGTCGAAATGATGCTCGTCCGCCGAAACACCGGTTGCGACAAGGATGTGGGTTAGGTGATGCGCGAAGGCGCCGACGTTGGAAGGTGTCATGCCACTGGCCACGGCCAACGAGCCCCCCATTCCCATAGCTGCGATCTTTCCCAACTCGGGCGGCGCGCCGGTCGCCGCCCCACTCGTGGTGGGGATAAAACCAGCGTTCCTGGCCTTGAGCGCTGCTTCTACGGGATCGGGCTCGAACGGCCGATATTTGAATGCCACGGAAGCGAAAAATCCGATGGTTGGATGCTCGGCAGCAAGCCGACTTAGTGCCCACCCCTGCTCGGTCAGGCCTGCCGAATCCACGCCCATAAAATCGGCCCAGACCATGTCCAAGCCCGCCTCGATGGCAAGAGTTGCTGCCTGGAGCGTGTCCGTCTCTAAGCAGTTGATACCGATGCTCGCCGTGGGGTGAAGCGCCTTCAGCTCCCGGGCCATCCCGATCACTGCCTTATCGTCGCCATGGTGCGAGATAACGAACACGCCATCGGCGCCACATTCGAGCGCCAGCCCCGCCTGCTCTCTTGTCGTCCGCGCATTAAGGTGATGAATGACGGGCAGGATCTTAGGGTGTTTGATGCTCATCGAAGCATGCTATCACCAGCAAATGAACTCTGCATGATTCCCCAATGAAAAAGGCCCCGTCATCTCCTCGAAAGGAGAGTCAGGGGCCTTATAGTTGATTGAAGATTTGGAGGCTATGGGAATGGTGTCATTCTTCATAGCCTCTGTGCGACTGCACCGCATCGGCCTTCCAAGGGCACTAAGCTCCGTGGAAACCGAGCCGCTGCAGCAGCCAGTTGTAGTCGTCGCCCGTGGGCGAGATCTCGCGCCAGTCGAGATTGCCGTCGTATTGGACGATCTCCTCAACCGCGCTTCTGAGGCCCATGTGGGCCTGGGCGAAGGTAGCCTGGTGCTCATCACCTCGCTCCCTGGCCAATTCCAGTGCCTGGAGCGCCTGCGCGAGTATCGAATGGGGTGTCGGGGCAATTGCCATGTCAATATCCTTCAAAAACGTGAAGGGCGGGCAACCACCTCGGAAGGGGATTGCCCGTCCGGGGGGGTGAATTGCGGCTATTCCGCCGACTGGAGTGCGCTGCACTCCTGAACATAGCCGTCTGCGTCCACCGATCCTGGCCAGCCCACTGAGCAGGTGCTCAATGAACCGGGCTCGAACGCGCAGTGCGCGCAGCCCGAACAGACGTCGTCGTCGGAGATCGACCGCGCTTGGACCGATTGGATGCCTGCTCGCGCAAGCAGCACCGTATTGGCTCGCATCGCGGCTCCTCAAACCTCTGACAAACCGAACTCATCGAGCACGGCCGCCAGTATTTCGTTGGCCTCGTGGACAGCGCCTTCGTCGTCGCACAAGCGGTGATTCAGAGCTGCCGCCTCGCGACACAATGAGGTGGCCACGTCTTCGGGAACGGTGCCCCCGTTGAGCACGCGTTCAGCCACATCTGCATAGCCCACCATCACACCTGCGCGCGATGCTGCGACTATCCTCGCGGACCATCTCTCGGTCGCGCTCATGACGCGCGGAAGCGTCTTGGTCTCTTCTGACATGGGATTCCTATAGTCGATCCGGACCGCCACGAGGGGGCCCGAGAGTTGATTTAGGCTGCAACAGCCAGTTCGTTAGAACGCAGGTCGCTCTTCTCGCGTAAGGCGTCGAGGTCGAGTTCGCGGAGGAAGGTGTGAACATGAACGGCCTCCTCGAAGGCCCGCCGCATCCCACTGAGAGTTTTCACTCGCAGCAGCGGCTTGTACACGCCGCTTTTTCTCGTCGGCTCAAAGAGCACCTCGATGCGGGACCCCTCGTTCGCCCCGTCCATCACTGCGACGACGGGCAAGAATTCCTCCTCTGGCCAGGTCGCAACCGGACGTTGCCATGAGTTGGCGTCTCCGGAGGCGCAGACCCAGTGAACGCTGGTCTCGGCCTTGGCGAGGTAGCGCTCAAGCGCATCCGCGATTGCGCGGACAAACACCGGCTGCTTGCCGGCAACTGCCGGAGCCGTGGCGGGCAAGGCATTGGGTTGGTTGGACATGATTTCTCCAAAGAAACGCAGGAGTTCATGCCTCAGCGGGCATGAAGTACCCGCAGGTTGATGATTTGCACGGATGTGCGGTAGGTGCTGATTTCGCGATGCCGCGTGGCCAGCTGCCAATCAGTGCGCGCGGTATGCGTGCACGTGAACAAGTCCTCGCATTCGGCGGCGAGGTTTCCAAAGCCCCAGCGCAGGGGCTTTAGGAACCCCCCTGGCAATTGCCAGAAAAGTCCTCCAGCATCACGGGCAGGGTTTGCGCCGTTTTGCTGATCGCTCTTTCTCAAACTTGTCCTGAAGACGCATTGCTGCTCGGCCGACGATCAACACGAAGCTGATTGTCAGGAGGCATATTGCGTTGGGATCAGTGATGAGTGCATTCATGATGTGTCCTCAGTGGACCGGGTCTCCCCGGCGTTTCAAGGAAGCGTCTTTGACTGCCCATCATCCTGCGCACTGTCATGCACGTTCAGAAGCAGCTTGAGAGCTACAACAATGGATACCAGAGGGAGCGAGAGCATCGCCGCATCCAGTAGGTTTCCTGCAAGGCAGGCATCGACGATGCGATCCAGGACCTTGGAGGCGATGTGCGGCAGAAGCAGCACAGACGCCAGCCAAGCGTGCCGGGAGCGCGCGTAAGCGCGAACCAACGTCCCCAGAAGCCAGAAGGCTCCGAGTCCGAAAGGCACCGCCAAAGGCGAGCAGAGCAGGATCAATCCGATGGTTTGGACCATAGGTTTCTCCTTCAAAGTTCGCCGGGAGTCGCCCCCGCCAGGGAGACTCCCCGGCTAGGGTTAAAAAGCGAGCACCAGGTGCGCGCGGCGGTATTCCCATAAGGGAACGGTTTGATGTCAGGCAGGCACTTGGTCTGCGTCGGGTTTGTCACCCGATTCTTCTTGGCTGGTGGCGCCACCCTCCCGTTTTGCTTTGAGCTGCTCCGCCTGCTGGAAAGCCTGTAGGAGTTGCGCCAGAGCGCCGGCATCGACCTGGACGAGCTGACCCGTGAGGGCCTCTGTGTTCAGGACTTCGCCGGGATTGAGGATCGAGTGAGGGACGCCTTGCGACTTCAGCGATGCAGCCAGCACGCCCAACGACGTGTAGATTGCCGACGACTGCTTGCGCGGGGGCACCCACTCACGGAACGCCGAAGGTTTCACCTTCGACTTACCGCTCGCCTTGGCCTGCGCCAGCAGCTGTTCGAGATGCTCCCCGGCCTGGTCACCGTGCAGTCGCACCAGCTCGATGGCAGCTGTCGCAGATACCTGGCCCGTGGAGACCATCTTTTGCACAGACGTGCTGGCTTCCGCGAGGACCAGCATGGCCTCAACCTGTTGGTTGGTACGATGCACTCGCTTCGCAACTGCGCCGACGTCCTGCAGCATGTTCAGCAAACGAAGGTAGCCGCGCGCAATACCGACTGGATTCAGCTTCAGGCCCTCAGCGCTATTGATCATGCAGGCCACACGATCTGCATCGTTCCCTCGGAACGGAATGCACATCAGGTAGCTCACGGTGAACCCGCGCTCGATGGCCAGCAGGGCGCCTTTGCGACGAAGGTGGCCCTCCACGACATAGCGATTTCCAGTGGCGGGGTCGATTCGCACGATAACAGGCGGTATGAACTCGCCAGCGATGAAGGCAGCCGCGAATTTTTCGATTTGGGCGATGACGTCCGGGTCGTTGTAGTCGCGCTCGTTAAAGCCTGGCTCCTCCATCAGGTCCTGTGGGGGGATTTTGAATGCGTCATCCTTCTTGACGTTGGTCTGGTCCGAGGCTGCTTGAGCCTTGAACGAACGAAGGATGGGGGTAGCGTTTGCCATGGTTATCTCCTAGAAGTAAAGGACCATGAGCACACCCCACCGTGGGATGCGCCCACGGCGGTTAAAAATGAATATTCAGACTTGCTCTTCTGCGATGGCCACCGCCTGGCCGATGTAGCTTTCCAGGGTGATTTGACCGAGGTGGTCTCTCACTTGGATGGCCTGACCGACAGACAGGTTGACCAGCGACACGATGCTCAGGATGTCGAGCCACTGCACAAGCTTGGAGCCTGCGTCCTCATCGCTGAGGAAGTGCTCGCCAGTCAGCTTCACGAAAAGCTTCCCGATGGTGGTGGAAGTCCCCAGCTCAAAGCGCACGCCATCAACGATGAGTTCCGCTTGCGGTTCATTTGCGAGTTCCATGACGTCAACACTCCGCTGGTTCGACTACGGGGGCAGTCGCCAAGGAATCACCAATGGCGCCAGCATCCAGCAACTTACCTTCAGGGTTGAACATCTCGACGGCATGGCCAAGGCCAAGCTTCGAGACGAGAGACGTGTTCATGGTGGCCAGCCACTTCGCGTGACTCTCCGACCCATTGGGCTTACCCACGAAGGGCATGCCGATCAGTTTAAAGAACAACAAGCCGATGTCGTGGGGCGAACCCTGGAGCACCGTGGCGCCATTGACGGCGACACGGTACTCGGCATCACGGGGGAAACGAGTAGCGCACATGTATTACCTTTCGGTGAAAGACGACGAGCGCTACTGGCCCATTCGGGCAAGTTGCGCCCGACGTGGGTTGAAAAAAGTTAACTTGGAATCGGATCCAGCGACTCTGCAGGGAACTCCTCAAAGAGGGGTTCCGGATTCCAGCCGCTGTCGCTTTCTACGTGGATGAGCCGCCCGCGATCCGATTCGCAGCTGACAAGGAAAGACTTGATCTCCCCGGTCTGCTTCAGGCGGTTGCAATATGCGAGCACATCGGAGAAATTCCATTCTCCGGTGAAATCAGTTTCCATGACATGGCCTGCGGTTTGAGGCCATGGCCCACTGGGCTCTGGCCCATTGGGTTGGTAGTTCTGGCGTGCGCCAGGCTTGATTGCTGCGTGTTTAGACTCTTCAGCTAGAG
Source organism: Acidovorax sp. sic0104 (assembly GCF_019219095.1). Classification (GTDB taxonomy): domain Bacteria; phylum Pseudomonadota; class Gammaproteobacteria; order Burkholderiales; family Burkholderiaceae_C; genus Acidovorax. The sequence continues at coordinate 7,911 of NZ_JAHUWH010000007.1, read as the reverse complement.
CGACGACCGATGGAGGAAACCAGCGGTTGAAAAATCACTTCCCGAAGGATCCCACAGATGAGAGCCTTTGGGAAGCCCCCTCGCGCGAAGCGAAGGGCGTTCCGTTGTTAGACCAGGCAATACTGGTCGGGGGTCGAAATGCCTTTTCAGGTGAGGTCGAACCCTTTGGGTGGGTTGCGCTTGAGCGAATCCTGAGCGGTATCGCTCAGCTTGCTTGCGCAGCCGAACGCCGTTCGGATAGCCGAAGGCAATCCAGTGGTGTGCTCGACGTGGGCCAGCTCCTCCTCCGTGAGGTTGCCCAGGTGGGCAGCGGCTCGGATCAGCAGCTCAGCGACAGCGTTGGCGTTGGCCTTGACTACAGGGGTACGAATGGACATGGTCCCTCCATGCAAAGTCACGGGCACCCGCACGGGGCGACCCGTGGGGTGGTGATGAAAGCTCGACGCTGATGCGCGAGCACTGTGAGCCCTACAGGCCCAGATCTTCGAATTTGGTGAACTCGATCATTCTCCCCGAGTAGAGCCCCAGATGGCCGTAGATGTACAGCTTGTCCAGTTCCAACCCGGCGACACGAGCTTCCTCATGGCAAGTCTTGAAGCCGTCCCGGTTCAAGTTGCCCTCGATCACGAAGATGCCCCGCTTTCGCGTGCCCGACGTTCTTGCTTTCAAAAGGGAAAACCCGTCGATTCGCGTCAGCGGAGTACCCTCGTAGCGTTCGAGCAAAGCCAGAACGCTCCCCACTCGCTCTTCATTTGCAGCGAGACTCATGCGGGAACCCCAAGATCGTAGGAGAACAGGTCGCCCTGGGCCTGCTCAACTCTGGGGCGCTTAGCGATCGCCGCACCTGCCTTGAAGGCTTGAAGGGAGTCAGCGATCAATCGCCCGACTGCGCGGAACGGGCCATAGCAGATGCTCTGCCCCAGCAGTTGGTGACCCATGGTCACCCCTAGCCCTTCCACCAGGTCGAGCGGTGCGCCCTTCATGCGGCAATGCTCCGCCACAGTGAACTGCCGAAGCAGCGCCGGATTTGTGGGGTGGGCCAGTTTCGGTTCAGTGCTGCGACGCTTGTAGTACGACGTGCCGATCACTGGGCAAGCTGGGTTCTCGGGGGTCAAGATTTGCATCTTGAAGTTTGTCCCCTTCCGGCCCAATCGTCCCTTCTCGGCATCGCTTTCCTGCTTGCGCTTCAGATATGCCATCTCATCCCAGCTCGGATCATCGGCCGCAACCGGGTCAAGGGCCTCACTGATGGTGCGAGCGACGGGCTCCGGCATGGTGATTTGTGCGAGGTCGATGTCGAGCCCCTCAGTCACCGCAACCATGCAAAGACGCGCGCGTGCTTCGAGCTCGTTGAAGTCATTCCCTTTCAGCACCGTCTCGTGGACCTCGTAGCCAAACTCCCGCAGGGAAGTCCGTAAGATGCACATGGAAGCGGTTGTCGAAAATGGCTTGACGTTCTCGAACAGCACCGCCGCAGGTTGGACCTTGGCGATGATGTTGATCAGCGCGACTACTAGATGGCCGACGTCCGGATGCGATTCTGGATGCCCCCCGCCGCGACGTGCCCGTCCAGAAAGTGAGTAAGCCGTGCAAGGACTTCCAGCTTCCACGAGTTCAACCTTCGGAAGCCTGCTCATAGCAGCCTCGTCGAAAGCGAGAGCCTGCATTGGCGCGGCCAGCGGCATTGTTCCTGCGTCCCATGCCGAGTTGTGCTCGTGAGCATGCTCCAACAGGTCTGCACGAATATCGTTGGCAAACGCAAGGCGCGCCGCAACACCGCCGTCCGCAAGGCCCCTGTGCAGGGCATGCGAAAGGACGCCGCCACCGTGGGCCAGAGAGCCTACGGAAAGTGGCTCGCCAGCCTGCAGCTTTGCCTTCAGGCGCGCCAGTCGCTCCTTCTTTGCAATCTCCACAGCCATAGGCTGCAGGGTGATGCCGCCCTCTTCGATCGTGATGCGAAGCGAGTCGAACCCTTCAAACATCGACAGTGTCTCGTGGGAGTTGATGTCGATGATCGGGATGACCTTCTCGCCCTGCAACTTGCGCGAGACTACGCGGTCACCGTGTTCGCTCAGCTCCAGCACCAGCATGAACTTCTCGGGATCCTTGCGGACGTTGAAGCGCATGCCTGGCAGGAACCCTGCGATCTTTGCTTTCATGCCCTGCAGCCAAAGGCGAGGACTGCCTCGGTGTTCGCCGAGCTTTACTGCTTCATATGCTTTCATGCTTCTCTCCTGAAAAACACGAAGCCGCACCCCACGGGGGATTGGCCCCGTTCGGGTTGATGAAACCGCCAAAGGCGGGTTGTTCGGCTAGTGCCGAGGTACGCTGGTGTTTAGGCACCCCAGCTGGGTGCATCAAGCGCGCGGTCTTACGACTGCGGCAGGAACCTTGGCGCAGGACTCGGAGAGCCCTGAGCCAAGACACCTTTCGGTCTCTTGGGAGCTGACGGGCCGCCCACTCTTTGGTGGACGGCCTGCAGCCCTATTTGACCCCGTCAGGGCCATACACACGCACGAAGCCGTGGCTTGGCTCGCCTGTGTCAATGCATGCATGATCGCGTGCAGCCTTCAAGGCCTCACGGATCGTTTTTCCCTCGAACTCGAATCGCCCCTCAAGCAGCAAATTGCCGCAAGAGGTCAGCGTACGGTCGAGGAGCGCTTCGTTGATCGCCTCTGCCCCGGCAATCGCTTTGCGCACCCGTGTGATCCACTTGGCGGCATCGAAAGCGGAGTCCCGGCGATGCGTCTTCCAGGCAGCTGCGCCCTTGCGGAAGTAACAGCTGCTCGCCACCGCGTATGCCACCAGAGCTTGCTCAGGCGCGAAGAACTGCAGAACCCAGCGCCGTGCCGCGCTTCTGCTATCTCCGACCAGTACCAGCAGGCCTAGATGGGCATCCGAGGCATCCAGCGCAGCCGCAGCGACGCTGACCACGCGAACATCGTGGTAGATGGTGATGCTCATGGGGTTCTCCTCAGGCGAACAGCTCTGCAGTTTCCTGCGGCTGCGCTCGCCGATTGTTCTCATCGTCCATCACGCCGGCAGTGCGCTCGTAGCATAGTTCGACGCGATCGCACGCCACTTCAACGAATGCGAGCGCTTCGGCGGTGTCCAGGGGTATATCCACCTGGATACCTTCCGCCGTCTCGACGATCGCCGATCGGCTATGGTCCCACCTGTGTCGGTCGTATCCAACCACTTGCGCCATGTTCCCAGCTGGGAACTTGGCAGTGGCCAGCACGCGCCCGCTGAGCCCAGAAACGTCCTGGCCTTGCAGCCCATCCACAAAGCCCAAGTAGCGCTCTGCAGACAATTTCTGGCCACGGACCAACCGCACGCCAATCTCAGCCTCGTAGAGAGCGCCCTTTTTGAAGGCTTCATACAGGACCGAGTTCACGCGAGTCAGTGAGGTGTCGATGCAGCGCCACGTTTCGGTGCCATCCTCCGAGCGCTCGCATGCGAGCGTTGCGTATGCACGGTCCAGGTTTCGGTAGTGCCAGGCAATCCACTGGTCCGCAGGAGGGATGCTTGTGGCGAACGACGCGAAGGTGACCCTCACGTGCGAAATTTCATTGATCATGTGCATCTCCGGTAAAAGCCGGAGCGCCCTCCCCTCACCGGGGTCAGGAGCCCCGGCAGGGTTGAACAATGCCGCTTGTGCGGCCTGGCGGCAACTAGCCGTTGATGTCAGGGTCCCGAGAGTTGAAGAGCCCGCAGTTGCCTGTGGAACTCTTGATCTGCTCGGGCTCCAGCGCCACGACATACACACCGTTGGCGAAACCGTCCATGAGCTTGGCCGACATCGAGATGCCGTCGAAGCCCCCAGACCGAAGCCATGCACGCATGGCTTCGTTGTCACCGTATCTCAAACGAGCGTCACCCCTTGCGACCTGCTGCCAAACCTCCACCAACTCCGCAGTGGAGTCGATGTAGAAGGGTCGGTGGATCTTGAGGTAGACCTCCATCACATGGCCTTCAGGAGACGCAAACGCTGCGGCTGTTTGCCGGTCGCTCGCGAACCAGAACCCGAGATCGTTGATGGTGCCTGGCCAACGCCCTCGGCTGAAAGTCGAGAAGCGCTCGCGCGTGCCATGGAACACCGCCAGCGGAGATCCATCGTCGTCAATTACCTTGCTGCCGGCGAACCAGGCGCTCAAAGCACTTGAGTGCGCTGAGCCTGTCATGCGGCCAGCTTCCACACACCACGATCTACGGGCGCGAAGCAGTCCAAGTTCGAGTTGAGCGTCTGACGCACCTTCGCCTGCCAACTGGGGTTGGCGGCGAGACGGTCAGGCGCGTGCTCTGCGACCTTGGCGTAGATCTCTGACAAACTTGCCGAACCTCCAAGGCCCATCAACACGGAGCGGACGATGGCCTTCCAAGTTGACGTCAGTCGAGTGCTTTGCTGCCGCGCCATGGACGCAAGATCGGTGAGCATCGACAACACCTTCTTGGGCTTCTGGAAGAGCAGGACGTATTCATGGGATATGAACGGAAACCGCATGGCGCCATAGCTGCGCCGCGCACTCGTAGTGTTGTGCTGAGCCTTGATCAACACTGCTGCCAGCTCATCGCTGGGCATCCGCGCGATCAACTCGGCCTGGTAGGAGGTGTACTTGCCGTTCCGGCGCCAATCACCAAGTATCGCGCCGTAGATGCCGCCCGGGACCGTTGCGGTCCGCTGATTCAGCATCGCGATGTGGAGCTTCTCGTGGAAGTCGTTGTCATCTTTGCAGCGAGATAAATCGCTGGGGTGTGGGTCGCCCCAAACTTCCCCTGAGAATTTAATTTGGCCTCCGTACGCTGGATGAGAGAGACAAAGTTCTACCTCTTGGCCGATGCGCTCAACGATGCTCTCTCGGAGGATGTCGAAACCAAGCCTCAGGTCCAAGCCAAAAGCCTTGATGTTCATCTCCTGCGCCACCTCGATGGACGTGCCCGATCCCATCATTGGATCACATACAGAGCCTGGCTTGAGTTGCTCGTACAGCTCCTTGTACACGTGCCCGGAGCAGTTGCCTCGATACTTCGAGTCGCCCCACGGGCCACGGTCGGGGAAGGAATAGATACTCATGTCGATGGTTCCTGTTGAAATGAGGAGACCACCATCCCCGAAGGAATGGTGAATCCCCGGGGGTCAAAGTTGATGTGCTCTAGCGAACACGGTGAATGCTGCGTTGGTCAATGACCTGGCCAGCTGCCGTCATGCCGCGTGTCGTAGACACTGGGCTTGAATGCTTGCCGAGCCCCAACAGGGGGGGGGGCTGGGCAAGCACCCTCGATTGAGGTGTACGTGCTGTCTTATATAGCTGTCTGCTCGATGCCTGTGGCGCTAGCGCGATCGGGCTTGAACGATGGCTTGGACGTGTGTACGAATCTTGGGCTCGAACTTCTCCAACAAGGTATCTGGAATAGCTCGTCCACTTATCGCAAGAAGGACGATGTCCTCGACCCTTGCGATCGCTGGGTGCTCGTACAGGCTCAGCTTGCGAACGCCTGAACGGTACAGCCGTAGCCAATCGAGCAACTGGTCGGCGTAGGCGCCATGCCCCCCGTGCCCGGAGGTAGGCAAGGTAGGTCTCGTTGATGGACTCGCCGTAGACAAGGACATCCGAGACCGCCTCCGCAATGGCTCTCATGCCGATTTCCCGAGCGGCTAGTTTCGCCCCAGTTGTTCGAGTCGCCAGCTCAACCGCCACGGGCCGATCCCACGACCGCCTGGCCAGCCACTCTTGGGTCCGCTTTGGGAGGTCCGTTGTAGCGATGAAGGACCCTGCCGGGTACCACTCCCCATTGGGACCGGTTTCCCCGCCCTTCTGGGCGCGTTTCTAGCTCTCTGGCGGGGATTCTTGGCTGGCACCAAGGGTGCGCTGCTGGTTCATGTTGTGCTCCTCAGTGAATTCGAGGAGCAAAACCCGTCGTGGGGATCGACTCCCCGGTGGGTTGAAATGCGCGCGGTGGCGCCTTGAATGCTGATTCACCTTTCGGTACGGCCAGCTACCGGTATCCACCGGAGCCGAGGCATCCGGGTGAAGGGTTGTGATGCACAATCGCAGACTGCCACCATTCCAGGTTCGGAGTGTATCGGAAATGCCGGCAGAGCCCCAGCCCCCGACCTGCTCAAGGTCTACTTTCGGTCGGTTTTGATAGAGAGCACCGATTCGAGGCGGCCAGCGGCGTTCGGCAACATCTGATCATCGGCCGCACGTGAGGACGCGGCCGAACGCAGGCACGCCAGGGTTTCGATTCGACCCGGTGGCTTGGAAACCAGATCGCAGTCCAGGGCGAGTATTGCGACGAGCGCGCGGGCGGGCTGCGGCAATCCCATCACCGAAAAACCCAAGTCGGCGTCGAGGCGCGCGACGTTCCGCATTGCAGCCGCCTTTCCGGACTCCTGCCCAATCACCATCATCACCGCCAGCAAGGCTACAACCGTCGCAGCAATGATGACCAAGCGACGGCCGCCGCCAATCCCCTCAAATGCCATGGCGGTCCTCCTCCAACGCGCTTGCCTGCGCCATCACCTTCACCGCATCTCCTCAGGTTTCTGCAGCTTGCCGAACACCGCTTCGGCATGCACCAGCAGGTCATCGCGGAAGTTCCTGTAGCGGGCAGTCCCCGGTTGGCAGAAATACGCCTTCCACGCCGACTCGGAAAGCGGGCGCACCTTGATCCCCTTGTTGAATGCGGTCATTGCCGCTGCCTGGGTGAGCCCAGCGCCAGCAACCAAAGCCTTCAGGCGTTCGTTGTTCGGGTTGTGCTGGGGACTCGATTCAGTGGACATGAAAACCCTTTTGCTCAGCCGTTCACCGGGAAGGTGACGAGTTCGCGAATCTGCTCCGCAGTCTTACGACCAACCCCCTTGACCTCGCACAGCTGGTCGGTTGTAGCCGCGAACACCTTCTCCACGGAACCGAAGTGTGCGAGCAGCTTCTTAGCCGTCGCCGGGCCACACAGCCCCTCCACCGCGTATTGCGCGAGCACCTTAAAGTCCTTAGGCTTGGACCCTCGCATGGAAATCTCATAGCCCAGCCCTTCCTGCGCGTGCCTTGCCATCACCTCAATGAAGGCCGCTGTTTCCACGGAATTGCGGGTCTGGATGAGAGTGACACCCTCGATCACGGCCAGCCAGGACAAAGCGCCGCGCAGCGCTTCCGGAGCAATCTGGGATCGTGTCGCGAAAACATCGCCTTCGACAAGCACGATGCTTCGCTCAAATGTGGCCTTCATTTGCGCGACCTGGCCGAACAGCCGCTTGTCGAAGATGCTGGCCACGAAGTCGTGCGCAGCCTTCCGCTCGACACAGACGTGCGGCGCCAGGAGGTAGTCGCCGATGGGCAGCTCCGCGTAGTGGACCTCCACCACCTGGTTGGCGTCGAGTGCTTGCGTAACCCCGGACCGCACCTCGCGCACATCGGCGGTGATCTGGAACTCTGCCATCGCTACTTGCCGTTGATGAAAGCCATTGCCGTCGCTACGTTCTCGCACAGCATGCTGTCGGCGTCGCGCTTGGACACAAACTGGGGGTGCGCACTGTCAATGGGCTGCACGTGCGAACCGTAGCGCGTCTTGCGCAGGACACGAACCGCAATCAGCCATCCGTTCTTCTTGGCGAGAATCATTTTTTGCTCCTGTATTGAAAGCACCGGCCGCTGGCCAGCGTGACTCGACTAGATGGGGACCCCGGCAGCATCGCCTACGGGTTCCACCTCAACCCGGACGTCATTGAGGTAGAGCATGCCCTCGCCGTCGAGGTCCAACCCTCCTTCCAGCGCTCGCTGGACTGCAGCGGCCAAATCGTCTGGGCTCAGCTCCAGCCGCCCCAGCTCCGCCTCCTCGATTTCCACTCTGATCTTCACTGGATTGCTCCTTTGCAAGTAGGCCGATGCGTACTACCCTGACCTGCACGCC
>NZ_JAHUWH010000079.1 GCF_019219095.1 Acidovorax sp. sic0104 | reverse complement strand
GACCTCTCACTAGACGAACACACCTGATTCACAAAAAAATTCACAGGATTTCCATCATGAACAAGACCGCACGCTTCCTCTCCATCGCCGCTGTGTCCGCTTTCGCTGCCTTTGGTGCCCACGCCGACGAAGCCGACGCTTCGCAATTCGCCACGAAGTTCGAAACCAACCGCACCCGCGCCGAAGTGGCTGCCGAGGCATCGAGCGTTGCCCAGACCCGCAGCATCGAGCCCGCAGGTTCGC
>NZ_JAHUWH010000078.1 GCF_019219095.1 Acidovorax sp. sic0104 | reverse complement strand
AATTCGCCACGAAGTTCGAAACCAACCGCACCCGCGCCGAAGTGGCTGCCGAGGCATCGAGCGTTGCCCAGACCCGCAGCATCGAGCCCGCAGGTTCGCGCGTCGTGACCTACAAGTCCACCGCCGATCGCGCTGCCGTGCGTGCCCAGGCCGCCGACGCCGTGCGCACCGGCCAGATCCCTTCGGGTGAGCAAGGCTGATCTGGATCCAAAGGATTCAGCTCCCCTGACCTCTCACTAGACGAACACACCTGAT
>NZ_JAHUWH010000077.1 GCF_019219095.1 Acidovorax sp. sic0104 | reverse complement strand
CCCGCGGCATCACGATCAACACCGCCCACGTGGAATACGAAACGGCCAACCGCCACTACGCCCACGTGGACTGCCCTGGCCACGCCGACTATGTGAAGAACATGATCACCGGCGCTGCCCAGATGGATGGCGCCATCCTGGTGTGCTCGGCCGCTGACGGCCCCATGCCCCAGACCCGCGAGCACATCCTGCTGGCTCGCCAAGTGGGCGTGCCTTACATCATCGTGTTCCTGAACAAGTGCGACATGGTCGACG
>NZ_JAHUWH010000076.1 GCF_019219095.1 Acidovorax sp. sic0104 | reverse complement strand
TGACCCAGGGCTTGGCTTGCGGACCCTGGTCATGCAGTATTGCGATCCAGTCCGTCCCTATCACGCGAAAGTGAAAGCTCCTCCAAACACTCCCGTTTCCGTTGATGCGTCGTCCTTCATAGACAAGAAAAGGCAAGGCCTTCAACTTTCCGAAATGGGAGGCGAGTGCTGAATGCTTCGGCCGCCATATGACACCCCATTCCTTCAGTTGGCGCACTAGGCTTAACGGTTTCACGATCTGCGACCTAACGTGCA
>NZ_JAHUWH010000075.1 GCF_019219095.1 Acidovorax sp. sic0104 | reverse complement strand
TGACCCAGGGCTTGGCTTGCGGACCCTGGTCATGCAGTATTGCGATCCAGTCCGTCCCTATCACGCGAAAGTGAAAGCTCCTCCAAACACTCCCGTTTCCGTTGATGCGTCGTCCTTCATAGACAAGGAAAGGCAAGGCCTTCAACTTTCCGAAATGGGAGGCGAGTGCTGAATGCTTCGGCCGCCATATGACACCCCATTCCTTCAGTTGGCGCACTAGGCTTAACGGTTTCACGATCTGCGACCTAACGTGCA
>NZ_JAHUWH010000074.1 GCF_019219095.1 Acidovorax sp. sic0104 | reverse complement strand
ACTACGAACTATGTTGAAGGAGGTCTTCAAATTCATCCATGCCGCGTCTTCGATCCAGATTGGCATATTCGATTCAAAGGCAAGATCATCAAGCCGGGCTACCCGACGCGTTTGTCAGAGTTCATATCAAATCTCAATGGTTTCTTACGGCAAGAGCCCGGCCCAACCTTACGCTCCAGCGGACGGCTACGCCGCCCGCTGATCTCAAACGTTGGGCGGCATGAGCTTCAACCTCACCACAGAAGAACAGGCGCT
>NZ_JAHUWH010000073.1 GCF_019219095.1 Acidovorax sp. sic0104 | reverse complement strand
ACACCTTCGCCGATGCCGACGTGGGCGACACCCTCAGCTACAGCGCCCAGCTCGCTGGCGGCGGGGCCCTGCCCGCCTGGCTCAGCTTCGACCCCGCCACCCGCACCTTCAGCGGCACACCCGCCAACGGCGACGTGGGCAGCGTCGACATCGACGTGATCGCCAGCGACGGCAACGGCGGCAGCGTCACCGACACCTTCGCCATCACCGTGGGCAACGTCAACGACAACCCCACCGTCGCCAACGCCATCCCCA
>NZ_JAHUWH010000072.1 GCF_019219095.1 Acidovorax sp. sic0104 | reverse complement strand
ACGACACGCTGGGCCACGACATGGGCGATCAGCTTTTGTCGCAGGTGGCCGCCCGCCTGGTGGGCAGCGTGCGCGAGGCCGACACGGTGGCCCGCTTTGGCGGAGACGAATTCGTCGTCATGCTCGAGTCCCTGGCCCCCGAGATGCCCGAGGCGGCAGCCCAGGCCGAGACCGTGGCCGAGAAACTGCTGGCGCACCTGAACCAGCCCTTCGAGCTGGACGGTGCCCAGCACTACAGCACCCCCAGCATCGGCA
>NZ_JAHUWH010000071.1 GCF_019219095.1 Acidovorax sp. sic0104 | reverse complement strand
AGTACCCGTTGATGCCCAGCGCCGGGTCCAGGTACAGGCTGAAGTTCTCCCCCGTCTTGCCCGCACCCAGCTCCACCGTGAAGCTCACCAGCCCGATGGGCATCTGCATGCCTGCGGGCAGGTCCCGTGGCGCATCCAGCTGCTCCAGGCTGGTGATGCGCGCGTTGTCGTTGCCGCTGGCCACCTTGCCGTTCTGGCTGCTGGCCACCAGCGTGGTGAAGGTCGGCGGTGCGTTGCCCGGGTTGCTCTCCCCCG
>NZ_JAHUWH010000070.1 GCF_019219095.1 Acidovorax sp. sic0104 | reverse complement strand
AGCGGCACGCCCGCCGCCACCGGCACGGTGAGCATCGAAGTGACCGCCGACGACGGCCATGGCGGCACCGTGAGCGACAGCTTCGACGTGGTGATCGGCGCCGCACCGGTGGACCCGGAGCCCGAACAGCCAGTCACCCCGCCGGTCACCCCACCAGTGACACCACCCACCCCGGGCGTGCCCGACAACGACGGCATCCCGCCCACCGTGGAAGACCAGAGCCCCGGCATCCCCGGGCCCGATGGCAGCATCACC
>NZ_JAHUWH010000006.1 GCF_019219095.1 Acidovorax sp. sic0104 | reverse complement strand
CCACTTGTTCAACAACGGCCAGTTTGAAGGCCATCGTGTAGTCACGCTGCGTTCTCTTGATGCCTGTATCCATGGCGTTTCTTCCTTTCGAGCATGGAAAGGTGTCAACGCTGGGCAGGACGGGTCAAAGACAAAACAAAGGGGCCTGCGCGGGCCCCTTTGTCTTTCACTCTTGCAGATCGCAGGGCCATGCCCTGCCCCGCTCACAGCGCCGGGTCACGCAGCTCCCAGCGGATCGCATCGATGTCCTTGAGCAGCTCGGGCGAGAGCTCGGTGCCCCAGGCGTTCAGGTCTTCATCAAGCTGCGCCACGGACGTCACGCCGATGATGGTGCTGGCCACCTGCCACTTGGTGTAGCAGAACGCCAGCGCCAGCTGCGTGGGCGTCATGCCGTTGGCGCGCGCCAAAGCGTTGTAGCGGCGCGATGCGGCCAGCGCCTCGGGGCGGCCCCAGCGCTGTTTGCGCACCGACTCATACGTGGCGATGCGCGCGCCCTGCGGAGCGCCCGGGCCCGTCAGGCCGCTGTCGTCGTACTTGCCGGTCAGCAGGCCAAAGCCCAGCGGAGAGTAGGCCAGCAGCGACACGTTCAGGCGGTGGCAGGTTTCGTCCAGGCCGTTTTCCCAGGTGCGGTTGATCAGGCAGTACGGGTTCTGCACGGTGGCCACGCGCGGCAGGCCGTGCTGCTCGGCCAGGCGCACGAATTCGTGCACACCGTACGGACTCTCGTTGGACAGGCCAATGTGGCGCACCTTGCCCGCCTTGACCAAGCCGGCCAGTGCTTCCAGTTGCTCGCGGATGGGGGTCTGCGACGTTTCCTTGGACGGGTCGTAGTACAGGTTGCCGAAGGCGGGTACGTGGCGCTCCGGCCAGTGGATCTGGTAGAGGTCGATCACGTCGGTCTGCAGGCGGCGCAGGCTGCCTTCGCACGAGGCCACGACGTCGGCCGCCGTCATGCCCTTGCCCTCGCGGACCCAGGGCATGCCACGCGAGGGGCCCGCCACCTTGGTGGCGACCACCAGCTTGTCGCGTGCGCCGGGGTTCTTCGCAAACCAGTTGCCGATGATGGTTTCGGTGGCGCCGAAGGTCTCGGCCCGGGCGGGCACCGAGTACATCTCTGCCGTATCGATGAAGTTCACACCGCGGTCGAGCGAGCGCGCCAGGATGGCGTGCGCATCGGCCTGTGCCACCTGCTCGCCGAAGGTCATGGTGCCCAGGCAGATGGGTGTGACCTGCAGATCGCTGGTGCCGAGTTGAATTTTTTGCATGGAAAGAAGGATGACAAGCAAAGAAAAGGACTGCGCAGAATAATGGATTTCGCTGGGCTGTGCCGAACCCGGGACGGCTGGGGCTGTACCCCGCAGCCGCGCAGGCGACACCCGAGGATGCGGGCCCAGCGAGCTCCCCATTACCATGCAGGGCACCCGCAAAGCCATCGCTTTTCGGGATCCCGCCGCCCGACCCTTGCTTGCGCCGCCGCCCATGTACACCCCCTTCAAGCCCTCTCGCAGCAGCACGCTGTCTCTGCGCCACCTGAACTACCACGTCCGCCACTGGGGCCCCGAGCAAAGCCCGCTGCCCACGCTGGTGCTGCTGCACGGCTGGATGGACGTGAGCGCCTCCTACCAGTTCACGGTGGACGCACTGCTGCAGGAGCGGCGCATCATCGCGCCCGACTGGCGCGGCTTCGGTCTGACATCCAACGCCCAGGCGGACCACTACTTCTTTGCCGATTACCTGGCCGACCTGGACCTTCTGCTGGACCACTACGCCCCCGGCGAAGCCGTCGACCTCGTAGGCCACAGCATGGGCGGCAACATCGCCATGATGTACGCGGGTGTGCGGCCCGAGCGCATCCGCCGCCTGGTCAACCTCGAAGGCTTCGGCATGCCCGCCACGCGGCCCGATCAGGCGCCCAGGCGCTATGCGCAGTGGATCGACGAGCTCAAGCAGTTGCGCAGCGGCGAGCTGGCCCTGAAGACCTACGACAGCCAGGACGGCGTGGCCCGTCGGCTGATGAAAACGAACCCGCGCCTGTCCCAAGACAAGGCCCAATGGCTGGCCGGCCACTGGGCGCGGCCCAATGCGCAGGGCCAGTGGGAGATCCTGGGCGACCCGGCCCACAAGATCACCAGCGCGCAGCTGTACCGGCTGGACGAGGCGCTGGCACTGTACGACCGCATCGCCGCGCCCGTGCTGGCCGTGGAAGCCAGCGACGACAGCCTGGGCCAGTGGTGGAAGGGCAAGTACAGCCTTCAGGAATACCACCAGCGGCTGACCCACGTGCGCGACGTGCGCACCGCTGTCGTGCAGGACGCGGGGCACATGCTGCACCACGACCAGCCCGGGCAAGTGGCGCAACTGATCGAAGCGTTCCTGGCCACCGACTGAAGCGTTTTCAAGAAAATGCCCTCCAACGCTTTACCAGCAAGCGCGAGCAGCTATCATTTTTGAATTACCCGGTCACTCGCAGAGGTGCGGCGCGCCCTCTCTGTGCCGGCAGGCAGCACTCCTGAGGGCTTTGCGGGGGCCAGAGGCCGTCCCATGAGAAAATCGCGGGTTATTCCACAGAACACCCAGGACAAGAATCATGGACGCAGAACGCATCAACCTCATCGGCACCACCCTCGACGACCTGGCTCTGCGCACGCAAGAGTTACGGAGGTATCTTTGACTTCGATGCCAAATTCGAACGCCTGCGCACGGTAAACGCATCGCTGGAAGACCCTTCGGTCTGGAACGACCCGAAGAAGGCCCAGGAGCTGGGCAAGGAACAAAAATCGCTATCGAGCGTGGTCGTCACGCTCGACAAGCTCACGCGCGAGCTGGCCGACAACGCCGAGCTCTATGAAATGAGCAAGGAAGAAGGCGACGAGCCTGGCCTGCTCACCATCGAGGCCGAGACCGCCAAGTTGCGCCCGCTCATCGAAGAGCTGGAGTTCCGCCGCATGTTCAGCCAGGAGGCCGACCCGCTCAACTGCTTCGTCGACATCCAGGCCGGCGCCGGCGGTACCGAGGCCTGCGACTGGGCCAGCATGCTGCTGCGCCAGTACCTCAAGTACGCCGAGCGCAAGGGCTTCAAGGCAACCGTCGAGGACGAAACCCCCGGCGACGTGGCCGGCATCAAGAGCGCCACGATCAAGATCGAGGGCGAATACGCCTTTGGCCTGCTGCGCACCGAGACCGGCGTGCATCGCCTGGTGCGCAAGAGCCCGTTCGACAGCTCGGGCGGGCGCCACACCTCGTTCGCGTCGCTGTTCGTCTACCCCGAGATCGACGACTCCATCGAGATCAACATCAACCCGGCCGACGTGCGCACCGACACCTTCCGCGCATCGGGCGCGGGCGGCCAGCACATCAACAAGACCGACTCGGCCGTGCGCCTCACGCACATTCCCACCGGCATCGTCGTGCAATGCCAGGACGGCCGCAGCCAGCACAGCAACCGCGACGTGGCCTGGCAGCGGCTGCGCAGCCGCCTGTACGACTACGAACTGCGCAAACGCCAGGAAGAGCAGCAAAAGCTCGAGGACACCAAGACCGACGTGGGCTGGGGCCACCAGATCCGCTCGTACGTGCTGGACAACAGCCGCATCAAGGACCTGCGCACGAACGTCGAGATCTCGGCCACGCAGAAGGTGCTGGACGGCGACCTGGACGCGTTCATCGAAGCGTCGCTCAAGCAGGGCGTCTGACCCATGGCCGCCATCCCGCTGCTGCGCACTGAAGGCGCCCCCGCGCACACTGAAGCCATCATCTTCGACATGGACGGCACCATGATCGACTCCATGCCCTGGCACGCCAAGGCCTGGGTCGAGTTCACGCGCCGCCGGGGCATGCACATCGACGTGCCCGACCTCATGGCCCGCACCACGGGCAAAAATGGCACCGAGTGCATCGTGGAACTGCTGGGCCGCGCGGTCTCGCAGGATGAGGCCGATGCGCTGACGCACGAGAAGGAAACCATCTACCGCGAGTTGTTCGCCCCTCGCTTTGCTGAAGTGGCCGGCTTTCGCCGGTTTGCGGCAGAGGTGCATGCGCGGGGTCTCAAGGTGGCGGTGGGCACTGCGGGGGACATCGGCAACGTGGAATTCGCCCTGGGCCACCTGGGCCTTGCGCCCGCGCCGCTGGCCATCGTGCGCGGGGACGAGGGCCTGCCCGGCAAGCCCCAGCCCGCCATCTTTCTGGAGGCCGCGCGCCGCATCGGCGCCACCCCCGAGCACTGCATCGTTTTTGAAGACGCGCCATTTGGCATCGAGGCCGCGCGCCGCGCCGGCATGCGCGCCGTGGCGATCTGCAGCACGCACAGCGCCGATGAACTGGCTGGGCCCCACGTGGTGGCCGCCGTGCGCGACTACACCGAACTCATGAACACCGACTTTCTGGAGAGCATCCATGTTGCAACTGCATAAAGCCGACGCAAGCGCAGACGCCGCGGCCCACCCGGCTGCCGTCCGCCGCGAGGACTACACCGCCCCCGCCTACTGGATCGACAGCGTCGAGCTGACCTTCGACCTGGATCCGAACAAGACGCGCGTGCTCAACCGCATGACCCTGCGCCGCAACCCCGACGTGGCCGCGCAGCCGCTCAAGCTCGACGGCGACGAGCTGAACCTGGCGCGCGTGCTGGTCAACGGCCAGGGCACCTCGTTCAAGATGGAAGGCCCGCGCCTGGTGCTGGAGAACCTGCCTGAGGGCGAAGAGCCCTTCGCCCTCGAGATCTTCACCACCTGCTGCCCTGCCAAGAACACCAAGCTCATGGGCCTGTACGTGAGCCAGGGCACGTTCTTCACGCAGTGCGAGGCCGAAGGCTTTCGCCGCATCACCTACTTCCTGGACCGTCCCGATGTGATGGCCAGCTACACCGTCACGCTGCGCGCCGACAAGGCCCAGTACCCGGTGCTGCTCAGCAACGGCAACCTGGTGGACAGCGGCGCACTGGAAGACGGCCGCCATTTCGCCAAGTGGGTCGACCCGCACAGGAAACCCTGCTACCTGTTCGCCCTGGTGGCGGGCAAGCTGGTGGCGCGCGAGCAGCACATCAAGAGCCGCTCGGGCACAGACCACCTGCTGCAGGTCTACGTGCGCCCCGGCGACCTGGGCAAGACCGAACACGCGATGAACTCGCTGATGTACAGCGTGGCCTGGGACGAGGCCCGCTTCGGCCTGCCGCTGGACCTGGAGCGCTTCATGATCGTCGCCACCAGCGACTTCAACATGGGCGCCATGGAAAACAAGGGCCTGAACATCTTCAACACGAAGTACGTTCTGGCCAGCGAAGCCACGGCCACCGACACCGACTTCGCCAACATCGAAAGCGTGGTCGGCCACGAGTACTTCCACAACTGGACCGGCAACCGCGTGACCTGCCGCGACTGGTTCCAGCTGAGCCTGAAGGAAGGACTCACCGTCTTTCGCGACCAGGAATTCAGCATGGACCTGGCCGGCAGCCCGTCGGCCCGCGCCGTCAAGCGCATCGAAGACGTGCGCGTGCTGCGCACCGCGCAGTTCCCTGAAGACGCCGGCCCCATGGCCCACCCGGTGCGGCCCGACAGCTACGTCGAGATCAACAACTTCTACACCGTCACCATCTACGAAAAGGGTGCCGAGGTCGTGCGCATGCAGCACAACCTGGTGGGCCGCGAAGGCTTCGCCAAGGGCATGAAGCTGTACTTCGAGCGCCATGATGGCCAGGCCGTGACCTGCGACGACTTCGTGCAGGCCATCGCCGATGCCAACCCCGCCAGTCCGCTGGCGCTGCACCTGCCCCAGTTCAAGCGCTGGTACAGCCAGGCCGGCACGCCGCGCGTGCGCGCCACGGGCCGTTACGACGCCGCCACGCGCTGCTACGCACTCACCCTGGCGCAAAGCTGCGCCGCCACGCCCGGGCAAAGCGAGAAGCTGCCGTTCGTGATCCCGGTGGAGCTGGGCCTGATCGACGCGGCCACCGGCACGGCCGTGGCCCTGCAACTGTCGGGCGAAGGCTCAGCCGATGCAGCGGCGCCCACGACCTCGCGCGTCGTCGTGCTCACAGAAGCCTCGCAGACACTCACCTTCACCAACGTCGACGCCGAGCCCGTGCCCTCGCTGCTGCGCGGGTTCAGCGCCCCGGTGGTGCTGGACATCGACTACACCGACGCCCAGCTCCTGGCCCTGCTGGCGCACGACACCGATGCCTTCAACCGCTGGGAAGCCGGCCAGCGCCTGGCCCTGCGCATTGCTATCAAGTCAATAGCTGACAGGGCACAACAGACAAGCGCCAGCGGCCGATTCGACCACCAAATCCTGCCTGCAGAGTTTGTGGATGCCATGCGTGCAGTGCTGCGCAACCCGCTGCTGGACGCCGCGTTCAAGGAACTGGTGCTCACCCTGCCATCCGAAACCTACATCGCCGAGCAGATGGAGGTGGTGGACCCCCAGCGCATCCACGCCGTGCGCGAAGCCATGCGCGAACAGCTGGCCGTCTCGCTGCAAGCCGACTGGCAGGCCGTCTGGGAGCAGAACCAGGACACCGGCGGCTACAGCCCCGACCCGGTCTCCTCGGGCCGCCGCGCGCTCAGCGGCCTGGCGCTGCACATGCTGTGCATCGCCGCGCAGAAGACCGGCGACACCGTGTGGCCCGGCAAGGCGTTGCAGCGCTTCAAGACGGCTGGCAACATGACCGACCGCTTCAATGCCCTGACAGCCCTGGTGGCCAGCGGCAATGAGCTGGCGGCGCCTGCCCTGGCGCGCTTTCATTCGATGTTCAAGGACGAGCCGCTCGTCATCGACAAATGGTTCGCGCTGCAGGCCGGCGCGCCGGACCGTGGCGGCAACGTGCTGCCCGCCGTGCGCCAGCTCATGCAGCATGCGGACTTCAGCCTGAAGAACCCCAACCGCGCGCGCAGCGTGATCTTCAGCTACTGCAGCGCCAACCCTGGCGCCTTCCACCGCCCTGACGCCGCAGGCTACGTGTTCTGGAGCGACCGCGTGATCGAGCTCGATGCGATCAATCCGCAGGTTGCCGCCCGCCTGGCGCGCGCGCTGGACCGCTGGAAGAAGCTGGCCGAGCCCTGGCGTACCGCCGCCCGCGAGGCCATCGCCCGCGTCGCCGCCAGGCCGGACCTGTCCAACGACGTGCGCGAGGTGGTCACCCGCGCGCTGGCCGACTGAACCAGGCTCTCTGCATGGCCCTGTTCTCACGCTCCTCCACGAGCCCGGCGCAGCAGTTTGCGCAGCGGTTCAACCCGCTGCGCGACACCGTGTACGACGAAGGCGCGATGTTCAGCGGCTCGGCCATGTCGGCCGACCTGGCAGCGCTGCGCCCTCTGGCAGAAGGCCTGGGCGCCGAATCCTCGGAACTGGCCCAGTTGCTGTGGCTGCAGTTCGTCGTGTATTCCAAGCGGCAGATGGACGACGAAGGCCTGCCCCTGGGCCTGCGGGCGCTGGCGATCCGCGCGGCACTGGGCGACCTGACGCCCACCGACCGCTACCAGCAGCACTACGCCATCGGCGAATCGGCGCTGCAGTCCGAGGAATACGACACCGCCATCGAGCACCTGCGCCAGTCGGCGCTGTGGGCCAACCATGACGGCGCCGTGCTGAGCCTTGAGCAGAAGCTGGGCATCCGCGAAGAGATCGGCTACGCCCTGCACGAAGCCGGCCGCTTCGCCGAAGCGCTGGCCCACAACCAGCAACTGCTGGGCGATGCGCAGACCGCTTTTGGCTCCGACAAGGACGCGCGCCTGTCAGGACTCATCAACAACCTCGCGCAAAACGCCTACGAACTGGGCGACGCGGCCCAGGCGCGCCACTACCTTGCACAGCGTCTGGCGCTGGGCCAGGCGCTGCATGATGACGACATCGTGCTGGACACACTGTTTCAGCAAGGCGTGCTCGCCCACGAGGGCGGCGACACCGCGCTGGCCCGCAGCCTTTTCCAGCAACGCGTGACCATCGCCCATGCCAGCGGCGACGACGACCTGCTGGCCGAGACTGAGGCGACGCTGGCCGAGCTGGCTGAACGCGAGCAGTCGTCGCGGTAACCCCTTTCACAATACCCCCAAGCCCAAGGACGAACCACCGATGAGCTCCCGAATTTCCCTCACCCGCTACCTGGTCGAGCAGCAACGCATCGACGGGCTCATTCCCTCGCAGCTGCGCCTGCTGCTCGAAGTGGTGGCCCGCTCGTGCAAGAGCATCAGCCAGGCCGTCAACAAGGGCGCGCTCGGTGGCGTGCTTGGCTCCGCCTCCAGTGAAAACGTGCAGGGCGAAATCCAGAAAAAACTGGACATCATCGCCAACGAAGTGCTGATCGAAGCCAACGAATGGGGTGGCCACCTGGCAGCCATGGCCTCCGAGGAAATGGACGGCATCTACCTGGTGCCCAACCGCTACCCGCAGGGCGAATACCTGCTGCTGTTCGATCCCCTGGACGGCTCCTCCAACATCGACGTGAACGTGAGCATCGGCACCATCTTCAGCGTGCTCAAGAAGCCGGATGACGACCGCGGCGTGGAGGCCGGCGACTTTTTGCAGCCCGGCACGGCGCAGGTGGCCGCTGGCTATTGCATCTACGGCCCGCAGACCACGCTGGTGCTGACAGTGGGCGACGGCGTGGCGATGTTCACGCTGGACCGCGAGCAAGGCTCCTTCGTGCTGACCGAAGAGAACGTGCGCATTCCCGAGGACACCAAGGAATTCGCCATCAACATGAGCAATATGCGCCACTGGGACGAGCCCGTGAAGCGCTACATCGACGAATGCCTGCAGGGCAAGGACGGCCCGCGCGGCAAGGACTTCAACATGCGCTGGATCGCGTCCATGGTGGCCGACGTGCACCGCATCCTGACCCGCGGCGGCATCTTCATGTACCCCTGGGACAAGCGCGAGCCCAACAAGCCCGGCAAGCTGCGCCTGATGTACGAGGCCAACCCCATGGGCTGGCTGGTCGAGCAGGCCGGCGGCGCGGCCACCAACGGCAAGCAGCGCATTCTGGACATCCAGCCCACGCAGCTGCACGAACGCGTGAGCGTCATCCTCGGCTCCAAAAATGAGGTCGAGCGCGTGACAAGTTACCATTCCACGCTATAATCTTAGGCTTACGCCGGTGTAGCTCAGTCGGTAGAGCAGCTCATTCGTAATGAGAAGGTCGGGTGTTCGATTCATCTCTCCGGCACCAAATGAAAAGCCCTGATTCGCAAGAGTCAGGGCTTTTTTGTTTTGGGCGATTCAAGGACTGCTGGCAGACCCGGTGTTGCGGCTCACAGAAGCCATGGCCGAGATCTTCGTAGATCGCGGCCATGGCTCCGATTGTGTTGCATCGAGAACAACGTGCCACGACTCCCCGGCTGGCAGCCAAGACACCACCACATCGGCCCCCATCCCAGGCCGGTTGGCCGCTTGGCGGTCCCACTACAAGTACGGGTGCGGCCGTCCTACGCCAACCGAGGCGAGCGTCACTAAGCTGGCTGGGGCAACGGCACCCGCCGCCATGCACTTCTCGACGCAACCCCCTTCCCACCATGCCAACAAAAATTCCATCGCTATCCCCCGACATCCGCCTCTTTGGAGACGTGAACGAGAACATGCTTTCAGAGTTCTTTCGGCAGCAGGCAGAGGCGAACAAGGACGGCCCCATCGTGTTTGAACTGAGTACCTCCGGAGGCGATGCCGAGGTGGGACGCCGGATTGCAGAAGAGCTCAGGCTTTGGCAGATGGGCGGCGCACGCATCTACTTTCTCGGCAAAACCTATGTCTATTCGGCAGGCGTCACGATCATGTCGGCCATTCCCAAAGGGCAGAGGTTCCTGACGGAGGATTGCGAACTGCTGATCCACGAACGCAAGATGACGGCCACCGTCAGCCTGGACGGCGCACTGAGAAGCTGTCGAGCGAAAGTGAACGACGTCTTGGCGCAAATTGAATCGGGACAGAGGCTTCAAAGCGAGGGCTTCGCCAGGTTGGCGGAAGGCTCCGCTCTCACGGCTGAGGAAATCGAAAGGCGCGTACTGGACAAGGACTGGTATCTGACGGCCAAGGAGGCCCTGGAGCATGGTCTGGTTGCATCCGTCATCTGAATCATTCAAGCAGCCCGTGGAGTTCACGGATTTCATTCAATGGCCCGCCTTCGGGACGGGGCTCAATGCGGCGTACTCGGTCCCGACCACCCCACCGGCCTGAGCGGGCCCGCTGTCAGTTCTCCGGGCAAGTTTCGTAGAAGCCCAGGGTGCCTTTTGCATCCCATCGCGCCCGTAATTCGGTGTTGAATTGAATGATCTTTGCGTGGGGCGTGGAACGGCACGCAGAGATGTGGACATTGTTCGGTTGGCGGCGGACAACTTCGTCCACGACAGGGGTTGCGAGCGCCGACATCACATTTCCGACTCGGTACTGGGAAGGAAGAATCTGAACATTCAAGGTGTCGGGTGTGCTCGCGCACCCAGCCAGCAATGCTGCGCAAATCAGTAAGCAACTGTGAGTCATGGTCTGGGGAATCCTTGGCGCCGAAAAGGTCGACGCTTTTCACCAGAGCTTAACTTGCGCCGCGGCAGGGTGTTGGTGGCGCGACACGGTCAGATGCCGAAGACCCGCGCGCCCACGAGTGCCACCACCGCCAGCCCCAGCAACAGGCTGGTCGCCTGCCAGAACACCACGGGATTGCGCTGTGCCAGCGGCACCGCACGGTGGCGCAGTTGGTGAAACTGCGGGCCGGGCGTGTTGAGGTCGTGCAGGAACTCGGACACCACCTCCTGGCGTTTGGTGGGGTCCGGGCTCAGGGCCTTTTGCAACACGCCGTCGAGCCAGTGCGGCATATCGGGCCTGAAGTGGCGCACCGGCACATACCTCAGCGCCCGAATGTCGCCGGCCGACCTGATGCGCACAACCTGCAATCCGTAGGGCAGTTGCGCCGTCAGCATCTGATAGGCGAGCACTGCGAGCGCGAACAGGTCGGCCCGGGCGCTGCCCTCCTGCCCCGCGAAGTATTCAGGCGCCGTGTATTGCAGTGTGCCGGGAATGATGTCGGCCCGTTGATCCGGGGCCGCCTCCTCCAGCCCGGCGACCCGTGCCGAGCCGAAGTCGATGATGCGGATGGTGCCCTCGCGGTCGATCATCACATTCTCCGGCCGCAGATCCTGGTGCAGCATTTCCTTGCCGTGCAGCGCCTGCAGCCCCTTGCCCACCTGCACGATGATGCCGCGCACCGTTGCAAGGTCCGGGCGCGGATGGTCGATCATCCATTGCGCCAGCGTCTGCCCGTCCACGAACTCCATGGCGACGTACACATGCCTGCGTGGACGGTCGTGCACGTGGGGTCTCAGTACATGCGGGCTGTGGACGCGTCTGGCCACCCATTCCTCAAGCATGAAGCGGTCCATATGGAACGCGTCGCCCGCCACGTCAACAGACGGTGTCTTGAGCACCACCTGCTGTTGCGTGTGCTCATCCACCGCCAGGTACACGTGGCTGCGAGCACTGGCATGCAGTTCCCGCACGATGCGAAACCCCTCGAATTGCGCGCGCGGCGCCAGCAGCGGTGTGACGGCCAGATCCTCGCGCAGCGCCTGCAGGCCGCGCAGCGGCACCTCGGGCAACGCGTCGATGCGCAGCAGTTGCACGGTCATATCGTCGTCTGAGCCCTGTGCCTGAGCGCTGTCCACAAGGGCCTGGGCGGCACGGTCCCAGTCGTTGGAAAAGCGATGGAGCGCATCGTGCACCGCGGCCGCATCGAAGTGCAGGTACGCACCGTCGGTCGCCAGCACGTAAACCGCCCCCACCTCGGCCGGCAGGCTGCGGTAGTCCATCTCCACGTTGGCGCCCGTACCCAGCGCGCGACCCAGAAATGACTCCACCGACGAGAGGTGCACGCGGTGGTCCTGCGTCAAGGGCTCCAGCGACTGAGGATGCAAGCGGTAGATCCGCGAGTCGCCCACGTGCAGCAGATGCACCTCGCGACCCTTGAGCACCAGGGCGCTGAAGGTGCAGACGTAGCCCCGGTCCTTGTCGAAGCGGGCGTTGCTGCGCATGGTTTGCGCGTGCAGCCATGCATTGGTGGCGCCCAGCACGCGCTGCGCCGACCGGCGCACAGACCAGGCCTCCGACGTGGCGTAATAGTCATCCAGGAAGCTGCGCACCGCTGCAGCGCTGGCCTCCTGGCTGACCGCACTGGAGCCGATGCCATCGGCGAGCGCCAGCGCAATGCCCTTGGTACTGCGCAAAGGCTCCGTCGGCAGCACGGCGCCATGGAAGTCCTGGTTGACCCCGCCGTGCCCCGCGCGCGAGTGCTGGCCCAGCGTGACGCGCAAGGTGTTGTGCTGGCTGCTCATCGCACAGGTCGTTGTACATGCAGGCGGGGCCGGACCAGTCAGGCCCCGCATGGCCTTCAGGCCACCTTGCGCTTGGGGGCAGTCTTGTAGTGGGTGGAGTAGAGCATGGCCCCCACGAAGGTCAGACCACCCACCAGGTTTCCGATCACCGTGGGGATTTCGTTCCAGACCAGATAGTCCATGACGGTGAAGTTGCCGCCCAGCAGCAGGCCCGAAGGGAACAAGAACATGTTGACGATGCTGTGCTCGAAACCCATGTAGAAGAACAGCGCGATGGGGATCCACATGCCGATGGCCTTGCCCGACACCGAAGTGGACATCATGGCCGCCACCACGCCGGTGGACACCATCCAGTTGCACATGACGCCACGGATGAAGAGTGTCAGCATGCCGGCTGCGCCGTGCGCGGAATAGCCCACGGTGCGGCCTTCGCCGATGTGACCGATCTTCACACCCACGGCATTGGGCGCTTCGCTGAACCCGAAGGTGAAGATGATGGCCATGAACAGGGCCACCATGAAGGCGCCCGCGAAGTTGCCGCAGAACACCAAGGTCCAGTTGCGAAAGACGCCACCCCAGGTGGCGCCAGGGCGCTTGTCGAGCACGGCCAATGGCACCAGGGTGAACACACCGGTCAGAAGGTCATAACCCAGCAGGTAAAGCAGGATGAAGCAGCCCGGGAAAAGCAGCGCGCCCAGCAATGCATTGCCGGTGTTGACCGTGATGGTGACCGCGAAGGCGGCGCCCAAGGCCAGCATGGCACCAGCCATGAACGAGCGGATCAGCGTGTCACGGGTGGACATGAGCAGCTTGGATTCGCCGGCGTCGACCATCTTGGTCACGAATTCGGAAGGGGCGAGATAGGCCATGGAATTTCCTTGGAGAAGACGCAAAAAAAAAGAAAACGGCGTCCAGCGCGTTGCCCGGCCTTCAGCCGGTGCAGCACAGGGACGCCGTTATCCTTGGATGCGCGTTTTCCGTGGTCCCGCGCACCCTTCAATGGTGGCGGGAAGGAACATGGAGGGCCGTCGTCAGCACCCCACTTGCAATGGGATAAGCAAGTTCCGTACCTTTGCAGGGCGGCATTGCCGGCGTGTCGCAGAGCCGGTTTGCCTGCACGTGACGGTGCCGCACACAGCGGAGTGCATCGCTCGCGTGCAGCCGGGCACCCAGTTGGATCGCTATGTGGGCGTCTTTGGGGCACGCAGGCCCTGCTGCAGTGCGACGGCCAGATCCGGCAGAGACAGTGTGGCCTCGGCCACATCCAGCAAGCGGCGGTTCTGGTCCATGGAGGTCTTTTGCAGCACCCGGAAGGCCACCTCCTCATTCATGCCAAGCCGCGCCATCAGCACGCCCTTGGCCCGCTCGATGACCTTGCGTTCATTGAGGGTGCGCCGCGCCGCGTCGAGCTCCGCCTCCATGCCGGCCATGCGTGCCGACTGCGCCTGCAGCAGGTCGAGCAACGACGCGGACTCGCCGGCATAGGCGCTTGCAGGCTGCTGCGCCGGCAATGCTGCCGGCGTCAGCGCCATGTCGAAGAAGCGGTCCACCGCGTGCGTACGCTGCGGCGGGTTGTCGCGCAAGCCGCGCAGCAGCCCCTTGGAGTCCTGCAGGTCCTGCTGCGCCTCTGCGATACGGGCCTGGCAGTCTTCGCGCAGCCGCTCCACCAGCGCGACCTGCAGTTGCCACAATGCGTCGATGCGTTCGGTGCACACGTCGAACCAGGTATCGCTGAGATCACTGTCCAGCAAGGCACCGGGGCGCGCAACGCACAGCGTTCGGCGCAACCGCTCGAGCTGCGCCACACCGGGCGCCAGTTGCTGCTGCTCCCAACGGGCGCGCAGCGCCGGTTCGGCAAATTCGGAAAAGACACGCAGGCTGCGCTCCTGCGCGTCGATCAGGTGCAGCACACGCTGCTGGAGCGCATCGCTGCTGCTGCCCGAGGCATACAGCAGCGCCCCGAGCGCGCGCTCCTGCCCGGCCTCTTCCTGGGCCTGCACGAGGTGCAGCAGGCCCACAAGCAGGCGCGAGACGCTGGGCAGGCCAGCGGCGTCCGCGACATGGAACACGAGCTCGACAAGACCCGCGATGAGGTGACTGTACGCGGCCACGGAGTCTTGCGCAGACATTGCCTGCCGCTCGACCTGGCCGCGCAGGGCCGGTAGCGACTCCATGCCCAGCAGCGCCCATGCCATGAGCGAGAGCGCCTTGGCCGTGGCACCCTGCGCCGGCTCCACATGCTCCGCAAAGACCTCGCGCAGCCGGGCTTCCAGCAGCACCACCTCATCCACTCTCTTGCGGCGCACATCGGCAAAGCGCTGGCCGCGCGATGCCAGGTACACCCCGGAGGCACCACGCTCGCGCTGCAGACCCTGGATCAGTTGCCCCACCACGTCCACCAACTCCGCACGGCTGGCCAGATGCCGCACGGCATCTATCTCGAGCTGCTTGGAGCGCAGGACGAGGTTCGAGACGGACAAAGGCGCAACCGGGTCAAGCATGCAGGGGTCCTGGTGAAAGGGCTTTCGGGCGCCGGGCGCCATGTCATCGCGGAAAGGCTGGATCAGACCACGGCCACACTGACGCGGCCGCCATCAACGCGCACGACATGGGCCTGCACCGACTGCTCGGGCATTTCAAGGCATTCGCCGGTGCGCAGATCGAAGTGATTCTTGTACAGCGGTGAGGCCACGACAACGCGTTCGCCTATGTTACCGATGAGACCGCGCGACAGCACGCTGGCGCCGGATTTGGGGTCTATGTTGTCGATGGCGAAGAAACTGTCGACGCCGAGGCGAAACACCGCCACGTGCCGATTGGCCACCAGCGCGCATACGCCGGTGCTGGGCAGGATGTCATCGACCGCGCA
The DNA here is from genome assembly GCF_019219095.1 of Acidovorax sp. sic0104. Classification (GTDB taxonomy): domain Bacteria; phylum Pseudomonadota; class Gammaproteobacteria; order Burkholderiales; family Burkholderiaceae_C; genus Acidovorax. The sequence goes on along the minus strand of NZ_JAHUWH010000006.1, from coordinate 286,199 downwards.
GATGTCGGTCCATGCAAGGTTTTCCGGGGTGCTTTGGGAAAGTGCGCTCATGAAAGTTCTCCGTAGTCAGTTGGTTCGGCCCGGTGTCCACCAAGCCGCCCCGCCACTGGCGCAATGCAGCCATCGCGAAGCGGCTCGGCCGGTGCACCGTGTCACGCGGCCTGGGCGATGGGGATGACCTTGACCGAGCCGCGCGATCGCTCGTCAGCCGTTGCGGGACGAATCTGGCCACGCTCTTCGACGAACAACACGTTCTCATCGCCCTTCTCGCTGTTCACGAACGAGCGGAAGCGCTTGCGCGTCTCGGGGTCGGTCACGGCGGTCTTCCATTCGCACTGGTAAGTGCTCACCACGTGCTGCATCTGCGCCTCGAGCTCGTCGCACAGACCCAGGCTGTCCTTTTGCAGCACGTCCTTGAGGTAGTCGAGGCCCCCTTCGAGGTTCTCGCGCCAGGTGCTGGTGCGCTGGAGCCGGTCTGCCGTGCGCACGTAGAACATGAGCACGCGGTCGATCATGCGCACCAGGTCTTCCTTCGTCAGGTCGGACGAGAACAGCTCGGCATGGCGCGGCTTCATGCCGCCGTTGCCGCAGATGTACAGGTTCCAGCCCTTCTCGGTGGCGATGATGCCGATGTCCTTGCCCTGCGCTTCGGCGCATTCGCGCGTGCAGCCCGAGACGCCGAACTTGATCTTGTGGGGGGCGCGCAAGCCCTTGTAGCGGTTCTCCAGCTCAACGGCCAGACCTACGCTGTCGCCCACGCCATAGCGGCACCAGGTCGAGCCCACGCAGCTCTTGACCGTGCGCAGCGACTTGCCGTAGGCGTGGCCCGACTCGAAGCCGGCGGTGATCAGCTCTTCCCAGATCAAGGGCAACTGCTCCAGGCGTGCGCCGAACATATCCACCCGCGCTCCGCCCGTGACCTTGGTGTACAGGCCGTACTTCTTGGCCACCCGGCCCACAGCGATCAACCCGTCTGGGGTGACCTCGCCGCCAGGCATGCGCGGAACCACCGAGTAGGTGCCATCCTTCTGGATGTTGCCCAGATAGTAGTCGTTGCTGTCCTGCAGGCCGGCGAGTTCCTTCTTGAGCACGAACTCGTTCCAGCACGAGGCGAACACACTGGCTGCCACGGGCTTGCAGATGTCGCAGCCCAGGCCCTTGCCATGCTTTGCCAGCAGGTCTTCGAAGCTCTTGATCTGGCCCACGCGCACCAGGTGGTAGATCTCCTGGCGCGAGTGCGCGAAGTGCTCGCAGATGTGGTTGTTGACCGCCATGCCACGGCGCGCCATCTCGGCCTTCATGACCTGGGTGACCAGGGGCACGCAGCCGCCGCAGGTGGCGCCCGCCTTGGTGCAGGCCTTCATCTCAGCGATGGTGCATGTGCCATTGCCCACGGCTTCGCAGATGCTGCCTTTGGTGACGTTGTTGCATGAGCAGATCTGGGCCGTGTCGGGTAAGGCATCCACGCCCAGGCCGGGTTTGGCCTTGCCGTCGCTGGACGGGAAGATCAGGAACTCGGGGTCTTCCGGCAGCGGGATGCCGTTCAGGGCCATCTGCAGCAAGGTGCCGTACTCGGTGGCGTCGCCGATCAGCACGGCGCCCAGCAGCTGCTTGCCGTCTTCGCTGATGACGATCTTCTTGTAGACCTGGCGGCGCTCGTCCACATACTGGCATGTGCGGCTGTGCGGGGTCTTTCCATGGGCATCGCCGATGCTGGCCACGTCCACGCCCATCAGCTTGAGCTTGGTGCTCATGTCGGCGCCGACAAACGCGGCGCCGGCATCGCCTGCGATGTGGCGGGCAGCCACGCGGGCCATGTCGTAGCCCGGGGCCACGAGGCCGAAGGTCTGCTCGTTCCAGGACGCGCATTCACCAATGGCATACACATCGTGGTCGCTGCTGCGGCAGGCGCTGTCGATGGCCACGCCACCGCGCGGGCCGATGGCCAGCAGGCTCTGGCGGGCCAGTTCGTCGCGCGGGCGGATACCGGCGGAGAACACGATCATGTCGGTCTCGAGCCACGTGCCATCCGCAAACACCATGCGGTGGCGCGCGCGGGCGCCGTCGGTGATTTCCTGCGTGTTACGGCCTGTGTGCACCTGAACGCCCAACTCTTCGATCTTGGCGCGCAGCACACGGCCACCGCCTTCGTCCACCTGCACGGCCATGAGCCGCGGCGCAAACTCGACCACATGGGTCTCCAGGCCCATGTCGCGCAGCGCCTTGGCGCATTCAAGGCCCAGCAGACCACCGCCCACGACCACGCCGGTCTTCGATTTGGCGCCCGAGGCCTGCATGGCCTCCAGGTCTTCGATGGTGCGGTAGACGAAGCAGTGGTCGCGGTCGCGCCCCGGCACCTGGGGAACGAAGGGGTTGGAGCCAGTGGCCAGCACCAGCTTGTCGTAGTGGAGCACCTCGCCGTCTACCGTGGTCACGGTGCGAATGCGGCGGTCCACCGAAGCGGCCCGCGCCGCCAGGCGCAGGGTGAAGCCAGTGCGCTCAAAGAAACCAGGTTCGACCAGGGAGAGTTGCTCGGCCGTGGTGCCGCTGAAAAAGGCAGACAGGTGCACCCGGTCGTAAGCGGCGCGGGGTTCCTCGCACAGCACGGTGACGTCAACGCCGGTCATCCCGGTCTCGGCCAGGCTTTCGAGGAACTTGTGGCCCACCATTCCGTGGCCGATGAGAACAATTTTCATGATCGTGGTCCTGCAATGACCCGGGCAGCCTGGAGGGCTCGAAGCAGGGTGCCATGTGCGGGGCCGGTATGGCGGACCACGCACCTCACCCTCCGCGGTTGCACGGGTGTGGTTTGGAACAGCCAGGCGAAGGCTTCGGGGCCGAGGATCGCCTGGGTTCCGCCATCATTAGCGGAGGGTTGTTATCAGTCCGCAGGCAGCATCACCGACGGGGTACGGTCGAATTCGCAATATCCATGCCAAGACTGATTGGCCATGCCGGTCAACGCATGCACTCGGCTTGCGAGCAGCCGTGGCACAGACACATCGTGGCGCGGGCGAAGTCGCATCAATGCGGTGCATCGCATCCCCAACATAGGGCGAATACAGGTGATGGACCTTGGCATGGCACGGCGGCCCGAGGAAGCGGGCAAGGGTACGCCGATGGCCGGCTTCAAAACGTTGGCTGATGTGAGCCCGCCCCGCGCGGCTCGGCGTGGTTTGCGGCACTGTTGCCATTTTTTCGTTTTCAAACCCGCTCACACAGCGCAAACTTGCGCCAAAAGCACTAGCCGCAGTATAAAAAACGTCGACCCGGGACATCGCCATGACTGAACGCAGAACCACCACAGACAGGCGCAGCGGCAAGGACCGCAGGCAGGAAGAAAAGGGCCCGCCCACCAATTATGAGCGGCGCCGTACAGTGGAAGCCCGGCAGCCCGAATTGACCGAATTGCACTTGAGCGAAGATGAACTGCGGGCACTCGGGTTCGCGCAGGAAGACTCCATCCCCAAAAAACAGGGCTGAGCTGGCGCCGCTTGCCGACACCGTGATCGCAGGGCCACGCCACACTCGGCACTGCGCCCGCGCAACACATACGACCACATATGTCGGAGATGGGTTGAAGATGCCTCGACGATGCCCGGGCGCACGCACCAAGCCCGCGCGCAGCGTGTCATCTTCGGCGCTCAAGGCCCCTCCAAGGCCCCGGGGGAGTACACGCCCTACAGATCTTCCGGCAAACCCATCGTGACAACCCGATGGGCCACCATGTCCAGCGCGGGCCGCGCATTGCCCTGCTTGTCGGTCCAGACCTTCGGCGCAAGACTCCCGGCCAACGCAAGCGCGTCGCCGTCATGCAGCCGATGCAGCGCCGCCCGCACGCCGCCATCGAAGGCGATGACATTCACGAACAAGGTCTCGCCATCGGCCGTCGCGGCGCGTACCCGCGCCACACTGAAGAGTTTTCCGGCCTTGTCCGTCCGCTGTTCGGGATCGCCATACAGACGCCCTGCCACCAGCCCATCGATCATGTGAATCCTTGACCCGCCACCACCTCAAGGTGCGCACACGGGCATTTGTTTTTTCGGCTTGCAATGGCGTCAGCCGCAGCAGGCGGTGGCGTGGAGTGCCACTGCGCTATTGCACAACCCGCGCAGGTAGCGGCACCGTGACGCGGGTGCTGCGTGCCGAACGTACATTCCGAACGAGCGCGCCAGCAAAAAAGCCCAGAACCTTTCGATTCTGGGCTTTTGCTATCAATGGTCGGCGTGGCGGGATTCGAACTCGCGACCCCTTGCACCCCATGCAAGTGCGCTACCAGGCTGCGCTACACGCCGACAAGACTTAGATTATATGCAGAAAAAACACTAGTTCGGCGAAAGTAGCGCACGAATCTCAAATAATTCTTTGCGCACGGCATTCGAGTCCAGGGAGTAACCCACGGCATCGATGGACAAGGTCTGCGCGGTGTCGATCAGCATGCTCGGCAATTCGGAATCCGCCTCTGCTGCATTGACGCTGTCGCTTGCGCCATCGCGTGATGGATGCGCCAACTCCTGGAGCCGGTTGCGTGCGCCGCTGATTGTGAACCCCTGGTCGTACAGCAGGTCACGGATCCGGCGGATCATCAGCACTTCGTGGTGTTGGTAATAGCGGCGATTGCCGCGCCGCTTCATGGGCCGCAGCTGCGTGAATTCCTGCTCCCAGTATCGCAGCACATGAGGCTTGACGCCACACAGCTCCGCCACCTCACCGATGGTGAAGTAGCGCTTGGCGGGTATGGAAGGAAGGAGTGTGCCCATGAAAGAAGGGATTCAGACCACGGAGCCGCGTAGCGTACTGCAGAGACGCAAAGACCGCCAGTGAGCAGCAACATTCCGGTCACAAAAACCGTACAAATTAACTCAGGGCGCCACGGGTGCAGTCTGAATCTGCTCCTTGAGCTTGCTGCTGGCGTGGAACGTCACCACGCGGCGCGCCTTGATCGGAATGGCCTCCCCCGTGCGGGGGTTGCGGCCCGGGCGCGGCGCCTTGGTGCGGATCTGGAAGTTGCCAAAGCCCGAGAGCTTGACGTCCTTGCCCTCCACCAGACTTTGCGCGATGAGGTCGAAGAACGCGTCGATCATGTCCTTGGATTCGCGCTTGTTCAGGCCGATCTGGTCGAACAGCAGATCTGCAAGCTGTGCCTTGGTCAGGGCCGGTGTCTCCAGGCTTTCGACGGCGAACTCGATCATGGTGTCACTCCCTCTCTCGGTCAATGTCATCATTGTCATTACACGCGCAGACGCGCACCGGTGCGCTCGGTCAATTGGCCGACAATGGCCTGCACGGCTGCCTCGATCTCGGCCTCGGTCAGGGTAGCTTCGTCGCGCGCCAAGGTCAGGCGCACAGCCAGGCTCTTCTCGCCCTGAGCCAGGCCACCGGCCGGAGCCTCTTCGCCTGCGCGCAGGGGCTTGGGACGGTACACGTCGAACAGCACGGCCGAGCGCAGCAGCCCACCGGGCGCTCCCTGCTGCACCGCTGCCATGATGTCGGCATGCGTCACGCGTTCGGCCACCACCACGGCCAGGTCGCGCTCGACGGCCTGGTGTTTGGCCACAGACCTGAACTGCGGCACTACACGCTGCAGCACGGCATCAAGCTCGAGCTCGAACATCACGGGCGCGAGCGGCAGGTCCCAGGACTGGCGCCATTGCGGATGCAGTTCGCCCACGAAGCCGATGGCACGCCCGCCCACCACCACGCGCGCGCAGCGGCCGGGGTGCATGGCGGGGTGGGAAGCGGGCTCGAAGCTGGCCTGCAGCGGGGCCAGCAGGGCCTCGACGTCGCCCTTCACATCGAAGAAGTCGATGGACTGCTTTTCGCGGCCCCATTGCAAAGTGTCGGCGGGGCCATAGGCCAAGCCGGACACCCGCATGGGCTGATCAAACCCTTCGACGGTGGTGTCGGTGTTGCGCACGGATGCATCGCGCAGGAACACCCGGCCGAGCTCGAACACGCGCACTCGCTGGGCCTTGCGGTCCAGGTTGAACTTCAAGACCTGCAGCAGCGAACCAAGCAGGGTCGAGCGCATGACGCTCATCTGGCTCGCGATAGGGTTGAGCAGCTTGATAGGCTGCGCATTGCCAGCCAACTCGTGCTCCCAGCTCTCTTCAACGAAGCTGAAATTGATGGTCTCCTGGTACCCCTGCGCCGCGAGCGCGCGGCGCACGGCAAACGGGCTGCGCGTGGCTTCGGGCGGCAGCTTGGGCGTGATGGGTGCCAGGGGCGGCGTGGTGGGCAAGTTGTTGTAGCCCACCATCCGCGCCACTTCTTCGATCAGGTCTTCCTCGATGGTGATGTCGAAGCGGTAGGCGGGCGGCGTGACGGTGAGCGTGCCTTCGCCCTGCACCACCGGCAGGCCCAGGCGCGACAACGCGTCGGCGCACTGCGCCTGCGTGAGCGGCATGCCGATGACCTTCGAAGCACGCGCCACGCGCAGCGTGACAGGCTGGGGCACCGGCAGGTTCACGGACTGGTCGTCCATGGGGCCGCACACGGTATCTGGCGTACCGCAGATGTCGATGACCAACTGGGTGATGCGTTCGATGTGTTCGACCGTCAGGCTCGGGTCCACGCCGCGTTCGAAGCGGTGGCCGGCATCGGTGGAGAAGTTGAAGCGGCGCGAGCGCCCTGCCACGGCCTTGGGCCACCAGAAGGCAGCCTCGATGTAGATGTGCTTCGTGTCGTCTGACACCGCCGTGGCGTCGCCACCCATGATGCCGGCAAGCGACTCGACCTGCTGGTCATCGGCGATCACGCCCACCTTGTCGTCCACGGTGATGGTGTTGCCGTTGAGCAGCTTGAGCGGCTCGCCCGGCTTGCCCCAGCGCACATCCAGGCCGCCGTGGATCTTGTCCAGATCAAAAATGTGCGACGGCCGGCCCAGCTCGAACATCACATAGTTGGAGATGTCCACCAACGGCGACACGCCACGCTGGCCGCAGCGCGCCAGGCGGTCCAGCATCCACTGGGGCGTGGCAGCGCGAGTGTTCACGTTGCGCACGATGCGGCCGGAAAAGCGGCCGCACAGGTCGGGGGCGCTCACCTTCACGGCCAGCTTGTCAGACAGCTTTGCGGGCACGGCGGGGAACGACGGCTGCTGCAGCGGCACGCCGGTGAGGGCCGACACTTCGCGCGCAATGCCGTACACGCTGAGGCAATGCGCCAGGTTGGGCGTGAGCTTGAGCGTGAACAGCGTGTCGTCAAGGTTCAGATGGGTGCGGATGTCCTGGCCGACGGGCGCGGCAGCGTCCAGCTCCAGGAGACCTCCATGGTCCTCGGACAGCTTGAGTTCGCGGGCCGAGCACAGCATGCCCTGGCTTTCCACCCCGCGCAGCTTGCCGACCTTGATGAGGAACGGCTTGCCATCATCGCCAGGCGGCAGCTCGGCGCCCACCAGGGCGCACGGCACCTTGATGCCCACGCGGGCATTGGGCGCGCCGCACACGATGTTGAGCAAGGCGCCCTGCCCCACATCCACCTGGCACACGCGCAGGCGGTCCGCGTCGGGGTGCTGCACAGCTTCCTTGATCTCTCCCACAACGATCTTGGTGAAGGGAGGCGCCACGGGGCGCAGCTCTTCGACTTCCAGACCGGCCATGGTCAGCGTCTCGGCCAACTCGGCCGTCGAAAGGGGCGGGTTGCAGAACTCGCGCAACCAGGATTCAGGAAATTGCATAGTCGGACTCTTGTTCTAAGGGGTCGGCGCGCCGCCCACAGGCAGCGCGCGTCACGAAATGGCGGGCGTGGCTTACTGGAACTGCGACAGGAAGCGGATGTCGCCGTCAAAGAACAAGCGCAGATCGTTCACACCGTAGCGCAGCATGGTCAGGCGGTCGGGGCCCATGCCAAAGGCAAAGCCGATGTACTTTTCGGGATCGAGGCCCATGTTGCGCACCACATTCGGGTGCACCTGGCCGGAGCCCGCCACTTCCAGCCAGCGGCCGGCCAGCGGGCCGGTCTGGAACTGGATGTCGATCTCGGCGCTGGGCTCGGTGAAGGGGAAAAAGCTGGGGCGAAAGCGCAGTACCAGATCGTCGCTTTCGAAGAAGGTGCGGCAAAACCCCGTGAAGATCACCTTCAGGTCCTTGAAGCTCACGTTCTCGCCGACCCACAGGCCTTCGCACTGGTGGAACATGGGCGAGTGCGTGGCGTCGCTGTCCACGCGGTAGGTGCGGCCCGGCGCGATCACACGAATCTCGGGCATGGCCTGACCGGCGTCCAGCAGCGCGCGGTGCTTCTTCACATGCTGGACAGCATGGCGGATCTGCATGGGGCTGGTGTGCGTGCGCAGAAGGTTGGGGGCGGTGTCAGTGCCGCCCTCTACGTAGAAGGTGTCGTGCATGGATCGCGCAGGATGGTCTTCCGGCGTGTTCAGTGCAGTGAAATTGAACCAGTCAGTCTCGATCTCGGGGCCCTGAGCCACGTCGAACCCCATGGAGCCGAAGATGCCTTCGATGCGCTCGAGCGTGAGCGACACAGGGTGCAGCCCCCCCTGCCCGCGCTGGCGGCCAGGCAAGCTCACATCCAGGGCTTCGGCCTTGAGCTGCACCTGCAACTCGGCATCGGCCAGCGCCTGGCGCCGCGCCGTGAGAGCGGCTTCGATGGCCTGCTTGGCAACGTTGATGGCAGCACCGCGGGATTTCTTCTCCTCTACGGACAGCTGCGCCATGCCCTTCATGAGCTCGGTCACGCGACCCGACTTGCCCAGAAACTGCGCCTTGGCGTTTTCCAGATCAGCAGGGGTGGTGCTTTGGCCAAACAGTTGCGTCGCGCTTTCGACCAGGGAATCCAACTCGTTCATATCGACTCTTGAAAATGAACAAGGGCTAGCGCTTTTTCAAGCCCTAGCCCTTGCTGTTATAGCGCGAGCAGCTATCAAAAAGATAGCTGCCCATCGTGAACTCAAGCAGCCAGTTTGGCCTTGACTTGGCTAACGATGCTGCCAAACGCAGCCTTGTCGTGCACTGCGAGGTCGGCCAGCATCTTGCGGTCGATCTCGATGGAAGCCTTCTTCAGGCCGTTGGCGAACTGGCTGTAGGTCAGGCCCAGTTCACGGGCAGCGGCGTTGATACGGGCGATCCACAGCTGGCGGAACACGCGCTTCTTGTTGCGGCGGTCACGGTAGGCATATTGCCCAGCCTTCATTACCGCCTGTTTGGCGATACGGAAGACGTTACCGCGGCGACCACGGAAGCCCTTGGCAAGGGCGAGAACTTTCTTGTGACGGGCACGGGCCGTTACACCACGTTTGACGCGAGGCATGTGAGTACTCCTTGTTCGTCAGTTATTACAGGCCAGCGCTGGGCAGCATTTGTGCGATGTGACCCATGTTGGTCTCATGCACAGCAACCGAACCACGCAGGTGGCGCTTGTTCTTGGTGGTCTTCTTGGTCAAGATGTGACGCTTGAAGGCTTGACCGCGCTTGACGGTGCCACCGGGACGAACGCGGAAACGTTTTTTCGCGCTGCTCTTGGTCTTCATTTTGGGCATGTGAATGCTCCTTCTTCGTTGTGCTCGTGAGGCGTTTGCAAACCGATCTGCAAACTTGTTGGCCCCGAGCCACTTTTTCAGCCGGCTTTCACCTGCTGTGCGGCAGCGCGTAAACGCTGCCTATCACCGGACTTGCTCCTTGCGGACCAAATCCGGCAAATCCTGCCTGTATCGCCATTCCTGGCTTGCCCTCTCAGGCTACCTGCTTCGCCGACCGTCAGGCAACACTGCCCGAAGGAGCGCTTTCCGCAGCCGCTGGCTTGGCGGCAGCGGGCTTCTTCTTGCCCGGTGCGATCATCATGATCATCTGGCGGCCTTCCAGCTTGGGAAACTGCTCGATGACGATGGAATCGGCCAGTTCGTCGCGAATGCGATTGAGCAACGCCAATCCCAACTCCTGGTGGGTGATTTCACGGCCGCGAAACCGCAGCGTGATCTTGCACTTGTCACCATCGGCCAGAAAGCGGCGGATGTTACGCATCTTGATGTTGTAGTCGCCATCGTCCGTACCGGGACGGAACTTGACTTCCTTGATCTCGATGACCGTCTGCTTGGCTTTCGCCTCGGCAGCACGCTTTTGTTCCTGATACTTGAACTTGCCGTAGTCCATCAGGCGGCACACCGGCGGGTTCGCCGTGGCAGCGATTTCCACCAGGTCCACATCCAGTTCGCCCGCCATGCGCAAGGCTTCCATGAGACTGACCACGCCCAAAGGCTCGTTGTCCGGGCCGGACAGACGAACTTCAGGGGCCATGATTTCACGGTTCAGGCGGTGCTTGCGCTCTTCACGGTGGCGACGATCACGAAATTCAGTAGCGATGGCTATCTTCCTTCAATCAAAATACTACAAAAAGTGTAGCTACAACCGTACAGCTGGCGAGCAACCCAAGCACGTTGTTGAATCAAATTCAGGCTTTGGTGGCGATGTCTTTGGCGATCAGATCAGCGAACGCTTCGATGGACATCACGCCGAGGTCACGATTACCCCGGGCGCGCACTGCGACGGCTCCTGCGGCCTTTTCCTTGTCGCCCGCGACAAGGATGTACGGCAGCTTTTGCAACGAATGCTCCCGTATTTTATACGTAATCTTCTCATTGCGCAGATCCACCGCGACCCTAAGGTCTTGATTCGGCAGTGCTTTTTCAAGCTTTGCGGCAATTTCGCGACAGTAGTCGGCCTGCGCGTCGGTGATATTGAGCACCGCAACCTGCACCGGAGCCAGCCACACAGGGAAAGCTCCTGCGTAATGCTCGATCAGCATGCCGATGAAGCGCTCCATGCTGCCCACCGTGGCGCGGTGCAGCATCAGGGGGCGCTTGCGGCTGCCATCCTCGGCCACGTACTCGGCATCCAGGCGCTCGGGCAGATTGGGGTCGATCTGCATGGTGCCGCATTGCCACTGGCGGCCCAGCGCGTCTTTCAGCGTGTACTCGATCTTGGGGCCATAGAAGGCACCCTCGCCTTCCGCGATCTCGAACTCGCAGCCCGAATGGCGCAGGCCGTCCATCAGCGCCTTTTCGGCGCGGTCCCATGATTCATCCGTCCCGATGCGCGCGGCCGGCCGCGTAGCCACCTTGTAGATGATGTTGGTAAAGCCGAAGTCCTTGTAGACCTTCTGCACCAGTGCCGTGTAGTTGGCGCACTCCTCCAGCACCTGCTCTTCGGTGCAGAAGATGTGGCCATCGTCCTGCGTGAAGCCACGAACGCGCATGATGCCATGCAGGCCGCCGGTGGGTTCGTTGCGGTGGCAGGCACCGAATTCACCGTACCGCAACGGCAGGTCGCGGTAGCTCTTGATGCCCTGCTTGTAGATCAGGATGTGGCCCGGGCAGTTCATCGGCTTGAGAGCGTACTCACGCTTTTCCGACTCGGTCGTGAACATGTTCTCGTGGTACTTGTCCCAGTGCCCGGTCTTCTCCCACAGGTGCTTGTCCAGGATCTGCGGACCCTTGACTTCCTGGTAGCCGTTGTTGCGGTACACGCGGCGCATGTACTGCTCCACCTCCTGCCACAGGGCCCAGCCCTTGGGATGCCAGAACACGGTGCCCGGCGAGTGCTCGTCCATGTGGAACAGGTCGAGTTCGCGGCCGAGCTTGCGGTGGTCGCGCTTTTCAGCCTCCTCCAGCATCGTGAGGTACTGCTGCAACTCGTCCTTGGTGGACCAGGCCGTGCCGTAGATGCGCTGCAGCATCTCATTGCGGTGGTCGCCGCGCCAGTAGGCGCCGGCCACCTTCATGAGCTTGAAGAACTTGAGTTTGCCGGTGCTGGGCACGTGCGGGCCGCGGCACAGGTCCTCGAAGTTGCCTTCACGGTACAGGCTCACGTCCTCGTTGCTGGGAATGCTGGCGATGATCTCGGCCTTGTAGTTCTCACCCAGGCTCTTGAAGTAAGCCACGGCCTCGTCGCGCGGCAGCACGCGGCGCACCACGGGCTCATCCTTCGCGGCCAGTTCGGCCATGCGTTTTTCGATGGCTACCAGGTCTTCGGGCGTGAACGGGCGCTTGTACGAAAAGTCGTAGAAAAAGCCGTTCTCGATCACCGGGCCGATGGTCACTTGTGCATCGGGGAACAGCTCCTTGACAGCGTAGGCCAGCAAGTGCGCTGTGGAATGGCGGATGACCTCCAGGCCATCGGCGTCCTTGGCCGTGACGATGGACAGTGGACTATCGGCCGTGATCTGATAGCTGGTGTCCACCACCTTGTCACCAATCTTGCCAGCCAGGGCGGCTTTGGCAAGGCCGGCGCCGATCGACGCGGCCACTTCGGCAACCGTGACCGGGCCAGGGAACTCGCGCTGCGAACCATCGGGAAGCGTGATGTGAATCATGGGACGACTGCTCTTTCTTTTCAATCAATATGAAAGGGTGTGGAGTGCGGGCACGCGCCAGGCCCAAAACAAAAAAGCGCGGAACAGGTCCGCGCTTTGGAGGGATGTGTGCAATCTCGTGCAGGCGCGAACAGCCAGCCTTAGCGGCCGGTAGACATCTCCGATGTAGTTCGCGGTGTCATAACCAGATTGCCTTTCTCGCTCTTGTGCAGTGAATTTGTCGCCATTTTAACCCTTCAGGGCACTTGGCACCCCAAATGCGCCCACCGAACGCGGCCGGCGGACGGATTCGATGCGTTTTACGCCACACCCACCCATAGACCAAGGCCGCCGCGCATTCGGCTGCCCCAGCCGCACCGGGCTGTATGAAAAATTGAAGCAGCGGTCTTCCGGGACGCCGTACCGCTCGATGGTGAGCTTGAAATCGTCGAACCCGATCGCCTCGCCGCGCAGAACCGCCTGCCACATCGGGCCGATGGTGGGCCAGATGTCACTCCAGGTAGTGCGGGCCGAACCACCCAGCGCGCCCTCATGCTTATCACCCAGGATCGGGCGATACGCGTCGTTATAGAGCTGCGTCAGCCCAGGACTCCAGGCCAGATACATCGGCAGCTTGCACTCCAGCAACAACACCAGAGCGTTCTTGAGGCTCAGGGGCCATTGGCCGGGCGAGCGCAGTGAGCGTGCGTGCCATGGGTAGGACGCAATGCGCCCGGCCATCTCGCCCTGCAAGCCATCGGGTGGACGGGGTATGCAGCAGCATGGAATGTATGAGGCCGATGGACGAGCCTACGCCTTGGACAGCCTTTCACTCGCGGCAAAGGCCCTTCACGCACCATCGCCGCAAATGCAACAAATTGAAACCATGCCTTTGTCTGACATCTGCGCATGATGACGCCTGTGCACAGTTGCGGGATGCATCTCCATGTCCATTCGGAAGATTGCCCCATGACTGAAGCAATTTACGCAAGGCAGATGGGCCATGCCCGACATGCAACTGCAGACCACGGCCGCCATGGATCTGCCGTCGCCAAATTGCGAGCGAACGCCGGGTGGCTCGGCCCGCTGGCCCTCGCGACAGTTTGTGGCGCGCTCTTTGCCGCCTACGGCCCAGATTCAGAACAGATTGCAGCCGTGGCCGCAGAGACCCAGCGCACGGAAGCTGCTTGCAGGGCTGACTTGCAGTGCCTTGGAACGCGAGGCATCTTTGCCGCCGGCCTGATGTGCGGGAACGTCATGGAGAAGATGGCGAACAACCTGGTCGTCTGGACCGACAACTCGCAGAACCCCAGGTTCCACCATTTCGAGTGGCGCGACCGCAGCGCCTACATCGTCACCTACGTGGGCGACAGGTTGAAGTACAGGAACGACAAAGGAGTCCTGACCAATGTGGTCTACGAATGCGACCTGGACATGTCCCCTTCCAGAAGGGCCGTGGTCGATATGCGCATACACCCCGGGCAGCTCTGAAGAAGCAAAAAACGCCCAAAGCGCTTGCAGGAATTAACTCAACCCGGCAGCCATACCCCCGCGACCTCTGCCCCTGCCGGTGAAGAGGCCGAGCTCCAAAAGAAAAAGCCACCCGCAAGGTGGCTTTTCTTTGCCTGCAAAAAGTCAGCAGGGTGTTAATTCATGCTGAATACTGAGCCGCTTAAAACCACATTCACAAGCAAATTTGAGCTAGATCGAGCACCTATTCTGCTGAATTTTTCAGCGGGAGGGGGCAGCAGCGATGCCTGCCGTTCACCCAATCTGTGAGGCCTTGCTGTTCCACCAGCTGTCCAAGCTCTACGAGAGACCAGCGTTGCCATGAACCTGAGCTTTGCGGAATGGGCTGCCGTGTTTGGCGATGCCAAGATGACCACGGCACTGCTGGAACGTTTGACGCACCAGCGCCACATCGTGGAGACCGGCAATGCGAGCTGGCGCCTCAGAAAATCCAGCGCGCAGGCTTTAGAGACCAAACCCCAAATAGGGCCAGATCAAACCTGAGCCTTGTCCACAAGCGACTGAGAGAATTCGTTTTTAACCAGTGGCTCACAATTCTTCGTGATCAATGGTTCATTTGTACTGGTGAATCAAAAAGCTCAATAAATACCCCCTGACATTTTGCATTCACCCTATACGCTATTTCTGCAACCACCTCACCAGTTGAGTTTACTGCAAAATAATCGATTCTCTTTGGCAGGTGATTGGCTTTCAATTTCAGTCGCATCGCTGAATTTTTCCAATCAAGCTTGATCATGCGAATAAATTGCTCTGGGCTAGATTTTTCGCAGGTGACCGGGTTATTTAGCATGTTTAAAACTATTTTTTCCAAATCATTCTTATCGGGCGAGGTAGTCAGCTTTGCAAAAAACCCCAGCAATAAAAGCAATATTAGTACAGCAAAGATTTTTTCGATTTTTTTCATTGCCTGAGCATAAATAGATTAAATTTCTTGGTTACGCACGACTTAATCACACATTATCTGAGCAGTCTCCAGCCGCATGAAATTAATTGCTACCTGCAAGAAATTTAATTTACATCGAATACTGAGCCGCTTAACACCACATTCACAAGAAAATTTGAGCCACATCGAGCACGTATTCTGCTGAACTTCTCAGCGGGAGGGGGCAGCAGCGATGCCTGCCGTTCACTCAGCCCGTGCGGCCTTGCTGTTCCACCTGCTGTCCAAGCTCTACGAGAGGACCAACATGGTCATCACCACGAACCTGAGCTTCGCGGAATGGGCCGCCGTGTTTGGCGATTCCAAGATGACCACAGCACTGCTGGACCGGCTGACGCACCACCGCCACATTGTGGAGACCGGCAATGCGAGCTGGCGCTTCAGAAAATCCAGCGCGCAGGCAACGACCAAGAAATTTTTAAAAATACCGAGCCCAAGAAAGGGCCAAAAGAAACAGAGCAGACCTTAGATTTATCCACAAACGACCGAGCGAATTTTTCTTTTTTAACCCGTGGCTCAGAATTTTTCATGATCACTAATTCATTGGCACAGGTGAATCACCACAAATTGCTCATCTGGATGCACAGCCTAAGAGTTTCTCCAACCTCAATTAACTCCTTGGCACATATTTCTTACAAACAGGCCCATTAAAACGCCGTGTCTGATCGTTGGCGCATAAGCCTTCCACCAAAGCAAATAGCGGCGTAAGCGTATTCTGCCCCCCCCGACAAAGCGCTTCATTTCCGCATTTTGAAAATTTTGCAAAGATTTATTTTTTGCAGCTTTCTTCACCAAATTATCCAATCGCTGAATCAATAGCACTTCGTCCTTGGTACCCGGTAACACAGCGACCCCATTCAAAGACAAGACCTCATCACCCCGCAGCGGCTTGACATATTTCACAAAATGAACCGATTTACAGCCGGACTCCAACTTCAAACCAATTGAGCCGCCATCTGGAAATATTTCCGACTTGACAACACGCTGAAAATCATCACAAGAATGAGCAAAATCCATCATCAAAATATGCAATAGAAATGCAAAAATTGGTCTATTTATCATTAATTTCCCTCAAAAATAATGGGGCGATGGGGCCTGGCTCTTGCATTAACAGGATCATACGTAATTTTATCGGGAAACCCTGTAACTCGAGTTTTCAATATGCCACTTATTTTTTTAGCAATGGAGTCCTTTCCTTGCCCAGATTCGCAGCCATACAGAGTAATTGGCATACCCACCTTCCATTTTCCACTTTGAATTATTAATTCCACCAACTCATTCGCACCCAGGACCCTCCGATTAGTCCAAAACATTCCGCCATCGCGATCATCAGCGATTGCTTCACTATTTGAATGACCAAATATGAGAAGCTCATTGGATTTATCCAGGAAAGCAATTGCCATCAAATTAAGAGCTTTCTGATGATTTCCAATTGAATTTGGATTGAAGAGAATTATTTTTTCTAGCCCATTTGGATCAACAAAGGAAAGCGGATTCCCCCCCACATACCCAAACCGATTGAATCCCCCATCCAACCCAATCGGATCCCCCTGCGTATACCGCCCCGTCCTGCTGTCATAGCTCCTGAAGTAGTTGTAGTGCAGCTTGGTCTCCGCGTCAAAGTACTGCCCCGGATACCGCAGGTTGAAGGTCACCTCGGGCACGCTGGTGGCGCCCGTCGTCGGGGTGGTGGTCTCACTGGTGAAGCGTTTGGCCGCCGTGGTGGGTTGCTCGTCTCCGAAGGCGCTGTATTCCCACTGCCATGCCGCCTGCCCGTCTGCCTGCGTGAGCTTTCTGGGGGTGTTCAGGTGATCGCTGTGGATGGCATACGTCTGGCCCTTGATGACTGCCGCAATGGGCATGGGGCCTGACGCGGTGGGCAGGTACAGGTATTGGGCCGTGCCTGCGCTGTTGGCGCCGCCCGAGCCGTATTCACCCAGCAGGGTGCCGTCTTCGCCGTACACGTAGCTCCAGCCGAGCTTTTCTGCATCGCTGGTGGCCGGGCTCCAGAGTTTGGACAGGAAGGCCTTGAACTGTTCGATGAAGCCGGGTTGTTCGGTCTGCCCACCTTCATCGTCATCGGCCAGCAGGTTGGCCAGGGTCTTGGTGCTGGCGGGCTTGGCCGCTGCGCTGCTGTACAGCGGCTCGGTCTTGAACACGCGCTGGCCCAGGCCGTTATGGGCGTACTTGGTCTGGGGGGCGTCTGCGCCCTGCCCGGTGGTGGCGCTTTCCATGCGCCCTTCGCTGTCGTACTGGTAGCTGACAAGGCCGTCGCCCAGCAGGCGCGGGTGGTTGTGGCTGGCCGGGGGAATGCTGGGGAGGCTGATGGCGTGGGATGTGGCCCCGGCAAAGACGAGGGCTAAGGCCAGCAGGGTGTGGAGCCTGCTGGACTTGCCGGGTTTGGGGCCAAATTGGCCGCTAGCGCTTGATATACAAGCGCTGCCAGCTATTAATTTAGGATTTTTCAATAGCTGAGGGCCAGCATGAGTGCTGCGGTTGCACCATTTAGGCAAAAGGCAAGACCTGACCCCAGCCCCGCAGTGACTCCACTCCCGCACATCATCCATTTACAGTTAAGACCTTGCCATATCCCACCAGTGTATTCAACTCTCTAATTTCAAAAGAATCACCAATCCTCACCAATTCACAAAAATTTTCCCAACCTGGAAATGCGATCTCCGCGATCAACTCCTCACCGAAAAAATGATAATTCTCATCCGAATATTTATGAAACCCACTAACCAACCCATGAATATTAGAGAACTTGTGATGCGGAGCATAGCCACTCTTCACCCCCCCACCTGTATGCGGACGTGGAATATTTTCAGATAGTTTGATGAGTGCAGTAATATTATACATAATATCTTCAATAAGCATGTTTTATGGTTATAACCGCCCTATTCAATGCATCAAGAGCTCTCTGCCCCTCTACAGTGACAACGCCATTACGAAAGATATATGCATCGATTTGTCCAAAACTGACACTCAGATCTTTTAGCGCGCTTCTTGGTATGTCCGCACGAATAATTGCAGCATAGTCAGTACTCCAATTTGCATACTTTAAGGTTTCATCCAACTTAAAACCAAATTGCTTCATAGTTGCTCCATTGGGGCCAAATGCGAACCTACCTCCATTTATAAGACTATAAAATTCTTCTGGCCCAACCGCTCGATACAGTGAAATCGTCTCCGCTGCCGTACAAGCAGCTCGCCCAGCGGCCAAGAACTCTGGTGCAACGAGTATTGCTCCTGTGAGTAAAACCTGAGAAGCCTTCGCAGGATCATAATGCTTAGGGTTGTAAACAAGGCTTCTACCGCCAATATCAAAGCCACCACGAACATCATTCGCGTCATAACTTCTTCTGGGCAATATCGAGGGATCAAGGCCATATGGATCCACAAGACCCAGCGGATCTCCTCCCACATAGCTAAACCGATTCCACCCCCCATCCAACCCAATCGGATCCCCCTGCGTATACCGCCCCGTCCTGCTGTCATAGCTCCTGAAGTAGTTGTAGTGCAGCTTGGTCTCCGCGTCAAAGTACTGCCCCGGATACCGCAGGTTGAAGGTCACCTCAGGCACGCTGGTGCTGCCCGTGGTCGGGGTGGTTGTTTCGCTGGTGAAGCGCTTGGCCGCAGTGGTGGGTTGCTCGTCCCCAAACGCGCTGTACTCCCACTGCCATGCCGCCTGCCCATCCGCCTGGGTCAGCTTTCTGGGGGTGTTCAGGTGGTCGCTGTGGATGGCATAGGTCTGACCCTTGATCACTGCCGCAATGGGCATGGGGCCTGAGGCGGTGGGCAGGTACAGGTATTGGGCCGTGCCTGCGCTGTTGGCGCCGCCCGAGCCGTATTCACCCAAGAGGGTGCCGTCTTCGCCGTACACGTAGCTCCAGCCGAGTTTTTCTGCATCGCTGGTGGCCGGGCTCCAGAGTTTGGAGAGGAAGGCCTTGAGCTGTTCGATGAAGCCGGGTGGTTCCTGGCCGTTTTTGCCATCGTTTTCATCGTCATCGGCCAGCAGGTTGGCCAGGGTCTTGGTGCTGGCGGGCTTGGCCGCTGCGCTGCTGTACAGCGGCTCGGTCTTGAACACGCGCTGGCCCAGGCCGTTGTGGGCGTATTTGGTCTGGGGGGCGTCTGCGCCTTGCCCGGTGGTGGCGCTTTCCATGCGCCCTTCGCTGTCGTACTGGTAGCTGATGAGGCCGTCGCCCAGCAAATCACCTGCGTTGTTGTACTGGTAGGTGACGTTGCTGGTGGCGGTATTGCCCCCTTGGCTGGTGGTTTGCGCAAAGCCCAGCAGGCGGTTGTGGGCGGCGTCGCCGCTGTAGGTGCGGCTGGTGGTGGTACCCGCCACATCCCGGGTGCTGGCCGTGCGGTTGCCGTTGGCGTCGTACTGGAAGCTGGCGCTGTCTGCGGGGGTGTTGGCACCCGTGTTCTTGGTGAAGCCGGTGATGCGGCCGGCAGGGCTGTATTGCACGGTCCACGCGCGGGCTACCTGGGTCACGGTGCTGTCCTGCGCCGTGGTGCTGGCAGGCTGCCACAGGTGCTGGATCAGCGTGTGGATGCGGCCGGCCGCGTCGTATTGGTAGCTGCTGAACTCGGTGTCGGTGAGCTGGCCTGCGGTGTTGTAGGTGCGGCTGGCGGGGATGGCCGTGCCGCCGCCGGGCAGGTTCCAGCTCCAGCCGGTGGGCTGGCCCAATGGATTCCAGGTGATGCCGCTGACCAGGCTTTGGCCGGCCCAGGTAAGGCCGCTGAGCAGGCCGGTGCTGTCGTAGACGTACTGCAGGACCTGGCCGCCGGGGTAGGTGGTGCTGGCCAGCAGGCCCTGGGCGTTGTAGCCGTAGCTGACGCTGCGGGTGTCGCCGTTGATCAGGGTCTGGGTCTTGGTGGTCACCCGGCCGTGGCTGTCCCGCTGGTAGGTGGTGGTGCCGCTGGCGTCCACGATCTCGCTCAGGTATCCCTTGCTGGTGGGCGTGAGGTCGTAGCGCAGGGTGGTGGTGCGGCCGTCGGCGTAGGTGACCAGGGTCGGGCGGCCGAGCCGGTCTCGCTCAATGCTGGTGGTTTGGCCCAGGGCGTCTGTGATCGTGGCAGCCAAGCCCAGCGCGTCGTACTGGGCGGTCTCCGTACCGGTGTCCGGGCTGCTCTCGCTGGTGGCGTTGCCCAGCGCGTCACGGGTGTAGGTGGTGGGCACGCCCTTGAAGTCGCTGGCCTGGGTGGTGGCATCCAGGGCGTTGTAGGTGAGGGACGCTGTGGCGTTCTCAGGGTTGGTGATGGTCTTGACGCGGCGCAGCGAATCCAGGCCCAACTGGGTGCTCTGGTTCAGTCCGTTGGTGGCGCTGGAGCCTTCACCGTTGGCGTCATAGCCGTAG
Source organism: Acidovorax sp. sic0104 (assembly GCF_019219095.1). Classification (GTDB taxonomy): domain Bacteria; phylum Pseudomonadota; class Gammaproteobacteria; order Burkholderiales; family Burkholderiaceae_C; genus Acidovorax. The sequence goes on along the minus strand of NZ_JAHUWH010000006.1, from coordinate 266,066 downwards.
CTGGTGGTCTGCTGGCCGCCGACAGTGACCGACTGGGTGCGATTGATGTTGTTGATGCTGCGCACCAGCTGCCAGGCGGTGTTTCCTTGTGTGTTGTGCACAGCTTCCTGGATGCGGTTGCCCATGGCGTCCAGGGTGTAGACGCCGGATTGGCCCCGGTTGTCGCTCCAGCCCGTTAGGCGCTGGGCAGCGTCGTAGGTGTACGTGGTGACGTGTCCGCTGGGCAGCGTGGCGGTGACGATCTGGCCGCTGGGGCGGTAGGTGAAGGTGCTGGTCAGCCCACCGACCTGGGCGGTGAGCAGCCTGCCCCGCAGGTCGTAGGTGTAGCTGGTCACGAGGCCTGTGGGGGCGGTGTGGGTGAGCACGCGGCCTGCGGCGTCGTGGGTGTAGGTGTCGGTGTGGCCCAGGGCGTTGGTGGTGCTGGTGAGGTGGCCTGCACTGCTGTACTGGAAGCTGGTCACGCCGCCGTCGGGCGCGGTTTCTGTAGCCACCAGGCCCGAGGGGTGGTAGGTCCAGCTGGTGGTGTGCGCGGGGCTGCCAGCGCTTGCGCCAGTGCCCGAGATGCTCTGGCTCAGTCGGTTGCCCAAGCCGTCGTAGGTGTAGGTGGTGGTGCGGCCAGCCTCTGTGACCGTCAAGGGCAGGCGCCACTGGGAGTGCCAGGTGGTGTTGGTGGTGCGCTCGTCGGGCCGGCCTGCGGCCTGGGTGACGGATGCGGGCAGCCGGCGGGTGGTGTCCCATACAACATTCGTACGGGCTCCTTTGAAGTCGTCCTCGCTGGTCACGCGCCCATACTGGTCGTAGTTGCGACTGTACGCATCGGGTTTGCCTTCGCCAGAAGGCAATGACCCTGACGTCACGATCAGCCTGTCTTTCGCAACAGCGTAGGTGTAGGAGCGCACGGTATTCAAAGGGTCGGTGACCACGGCAGCTGCGGCCGATGGATAGCTCACCTGGTAACGCCCCACCCCTCCAGCCAGTTCGGAGCTGATGGCGCGGCCCTTCACGTCATATCCGAAGGTGCCCCAGCGGGTGCCGGTTTCGTCAATGATTCCCGTCAGTGCGTGCGAGAAACCGGGGTTTTCATATAAAAAATGGCGCGACTTGCCATCGGGATAAACAACTCCTACCAAGTGCCCAATGCCATCATAAGCATAAAAAATACTGAGATTTCCGGGGACTTTAACCTCTGTCAGCTGCTCGCCGGTGTAGATGAAGAACATCGAATCGCCGAAGTTGTTTCGGACGCTGACCAGACGGTCCCCTTCATAGTAGTACGAGTATTTCCAGCCATGCAGGAGAGCTCTCTCAATCAATTTGCCGGAGGAATCAAATTTCAGGATTTCATTATCATCTGCACTGGAATATAAAAACAGCCCATTTTGGCCAACAAGCTTATCTGTGCTGTTAATCGGCGTCCACTCAGACTCACTCCAAGCGCGAGAGAAAAGTCGGCTATATCCCTCAGGAGTGATGATTTGCGCCTTCTCGCCATCATCTTTCGGCGCAGTCTTCAAGCGCCAATGGTGGCTGTGAGTCCACGACAGCCCCACCCGAGCTGAGCCTTTATCAGCCTCAAAGCCGCGGTTGCTTCGGTAAATGCGTGCGATGGACAAGGCGGCCGGCCCGTGGCCTTCCCAGTCTGTCTCCCACCGGTATTTCTCTTGCATATAGAGCGCAATGGGATTCGGCGTCCCCCCACCATCTTTATTTTGATCACCCCTGCAAGAAGCACACTCAATGGGGGGCTGCCTGATTGGCTCGCAGCCCACTTTCCCGGAGGGCGTCTGCACCGCGTGATATCCATCCATGCACCCGAATATCGACAAATAAACCATGTCATACCGCGGAGTGAATGTGCAGCGGTCATAGCCTGCGCACCCGTCCCACCCATGCTCAAACAAGTAGGTTCCTCCGTAATTACCCCTGAAGTGACATCTGCGCTCACCGCGGATTTGCTCCACGAATCCAAAACAGGCGTCACGAGCCTCCTCCCAAGTGGAGTAGAACTGCTGCTGATACCAATGAGTAGTATTTCCCGGGCTGTTGGGACGGGAATCATCCTGAAGTAATCCCGCCATGCTGCTTTGCGACATTAACCCAGCGACCATAACCAAAAACACAGCAACCCGACGCAACACAGCCAGCAACTTCTTAATCATCCCCCTGCCCTCTCAGTATTTAATTTAATCTCAGTACTGCACTCAAAAATTTTACTTCAGCACAAAAAATGCGCAGCTATAAAAATTTACTGTTTCGGAGCACATGTGGCCTCGACTTAGATCCAGCCCATCTACATTTTGGCGATGCAGTCTAGAAGGGAAGCAAGAACTCACGCATAAGCCTCGTGCATGAAAATTGTTACCAAAGGCACCTCCTAGGAACCCGCAAGGCGCAGCACACTACTGCACCGTCGTGGCGTGGCAACACGATGCCGAATATGAGCGTTTGAAACACCGACGCCCATCGATTTCCGCCCGGCATGACTCGGGGCGGCCATGCAGCCGCAATAGCTCGAGCCAAGCCCTTCAAAACAAAAAACCACCGCGATGCCGAAGCACCCGGTGGTTTTGCATCAACCCGACCTCAGCGCCCTGCCGAGCGCCAAGGTCTATCGGCTATCAGATCAGTGGAACTGCTCTTCTTCCGTCGAACCCGTCAGGGCCTTCACAGAGGACGAGCCGCCCTGGATCACCGTGGTCACGTCGTCGAAGTAGCCTGCGCCCACTTCCTGCTGGTGCGACACAAAGGTGTAGCCCTTCTCGCGTGCTGCGAATTCAGGTTCCTGCACCATCTCGGTGTAGTGCTTCATGCCTTCGCCCTGGGCGTATGCATGGGCGAACTGGAAGGTGTTGAACCAGTTGATGTGGATGCCGGCCAGCGTGATGAACTGGTACTTGTAGCCCAGCGCAGACAGGTCTTCCTGGAACGAAGCGATCTGCTTGTCGTTCAGGTTCTTCTTCCAGTTGAACGATGGCGAGCAGTTGTACGACAGCAGCTTGCCGGGGCAGGCGGCGTGCACGGCCTGGGCGAATTCCCGGGCAAAGCCGATGTCCGGCACGCCGGTTTCGCACCACACCAGGTCGGCGTAGGGGGCGTAGGCGACACCGCGGCTGATGGCTTGCTCCAGGCCGTTCTTCACGCGGTAGAAGCCTTCTTGCGTACGCTCGCCGGTCAGGAAGGGCTTGTCGTTGGCGTCGTGGTCGGACGTGATCAGGTTGGCGGCTTCCGCATCGGTGCGGGCCAGCACGATGGTGGGCACGCCCATCACGTCAGCGGCAAAGCGTGCGGAGATCAGCTTTTCGCAGGCTTCCTGCGTGGGCACCAGCACCTTGCCACCCATGTGGCCGCACTTCTTCACGGCAGCCAGCTGGTCTTCGAAGTGAACGCCGGCAGCGCCCGACTGGATCATGTTCTTCATCAGTTCGAAGGCGTTGAGCACGCCGCCGAAACCGGCTTCCGCGTCGGCCACGATGGGCAGGAAGTAGTCGATGAATTCCTTGTCGCCGGGGTTGATGCCACGGCCCCACTGGATTTCGTCAGCACGCTTGAAGGTGTTGTTGATGCGGCGGACCATGGTGGGCACCGAGTCGTAGGCGTACAGCGACTGGTCGGGGTACATGGTTTCGCTGGTGTTGCCGTCGGCGGCCACTTGCCAGCCCGACAGGTACACGGCTTCCAGACCGGCCTTGGCCTGCTGCATGGCCTGACCGGCGGAAATGGCGCCGAAGGCGTTCACGTAGCCCTTCTTGGCGCCGCCGTTGATCTTGTCCCACAGCTTTTCAGCGCCGCGCTTGGCCAGCGTGTGCTCGATGGGCAGCGAGCCGCGCAGGCGCACCACGTCGGCGGCGGAGTAACCGCGCTTAACGCCCTTCCAGCGGGGGTTCTGGGCCCAGTCTTTTTCCAGGGCGGCAATTTGCTGTTCGCGGCTCAGTTGTTCGTTCAGGGATTGGGGCATGGGGTCACTCCAGAGGTTGGTTGAAAACGCCGGGCTGCTGGTGCCGCCCTTGGAGACAACTTTAAGTCTTCTATAAGACTTGAGCAAGCTCTTATGTCTTATACAAGAGATAAATTTTCTCCTTCCAAAACAACAACTTAAACACGCAATTTCTCAATACAGAAATTGATTTCTCATATCGAGAAAAATTGCCGCAATGCAACATCTATCACGTTCCGCGATATGGAATCAAAATTCCATATTGCAAAAATAATGATTCCCGTCGGATGGTAGAGCTTGCCTGCGGACCGCGCCGCGGCAGGCCGCAGGCTGCGCAGCAGGGTGGCGTCAAAGGAACTTCACCCAGTCGCCTTCTGGGACGCGCGGCGCGTCCAGCACGTAGCGCGGGTTGATTTCATAGACGAGACAGGGCAGGACGGTGCCCTCCACATCGACGTCGAGCTCACGCTTGATGTACTCGTCCGTCGGGTTCTCGCCCAGGGACTCGATCTCGTCGAGCACGGCCTCCAGCGCCGCCTCGATGGCATAGACCTCGCCTTGCACCCACTGCGGCCCGCCGAGCGTGACACCCGGGTACGCGCCCAGGTGGTACAGGGTGCCGGCGATGCGCCCACGCCCCACAAACTGCGGTGCGGGCTGTAGCCGGGTGATGTCATTGCTGCCGCCCTTTCGCAGGGTGCCGTAGACAAAAACCCAGCGGGACGCCTGCGGGGCACTGCTTTCGTCGGGCATGATGCGCACTCTTTTTTTGTTGATCAGACGCCAGTTTAGTGACGACACCCAGCCGCCCTTTCGCCTATTTGTGCCTGGCCCTCAGCATGGCGCTGGTGGGCAGCTATGTGGCCTTGTCCAAGCCGCTGGCGGCGGTGCTGCCGGTGTTCCTGCTCGCTTGGATGCGATTCGGCATCGGGGGCATTGCCATGCTGCACTGGCTGCGCAAGCCGGCCGGCGAACCACCCCTGACCCCGCAGACCAGGCGCCTGCTGTTTCTGGAATCCTTCCTGGGCAATGTCTTGTTCAGCATCTGCATGCTGTACGGCGTGAGCCTGACCGATGCGATCTCGGCCGGCGTGACGCTGGCAGCCATACCGGCCGCGGTCGCGGTGATGGGTTGGGCCTTCCTGCGCGAGCGTGTGGCACCGCGCACCTGGATCGCCGTGGTGTGCGCGGTCATCGGCATTGCGTTGTTTTCACTATCAAAACCAGAGCACGCAGCGCACGCCGGCTCAGCCTCAGGCGGCGAAAACAGCCAAAATCTGGCTTGGCTTGGACAACTGCTGCTGGTCGGCGCGGTGCTTTGCGAGGCCGCCTACACCGTCATCGGCAAGAAACTCACGGGGAGCCTGGGGCCCAAGCGCATCACCTCGCTCATCAACCTGTGGGGTTTTGCGCTGACCACGCCCGTGGGGCTGTACATGGCGCTGCGCTTTGACTTCGCCGCAGTGGGCTGGGGCACCTGGGTGCTGCTAGTTTTTTACGCGCTGGCCGCCTGCATGTGGACGGTGTGGTTGTGGATGACCGGGCTCAAGGCCGTGCCTGCGGCGCAAGGCGGGGTGTTTTCGGTCCTGCTGCCGGTGAGCGCGGCACTGGTGGGGGTGCTGGTGCTGGGCGAGTCGCTCACGGGGCTGCAGCTGTTGGCCTTCGGCATCGCGCTGGCCAGCGTGCTGCTGGCCACCCTGCCCTCGCGCGCAGCCCTGCGCATGGGCCGGCGCGGTTGACGCGCCGGCAGCCCGATCGAAAGAAGGATGGGGCGAGAAGCAGCGGTCAGGCGTGGAGCTGCGTGGCGCCGACGACGATGCCGTCGGCATCGGCATACAGCCAGTCGCCGGGCCGCACCCAGACGCCCTGGATCAGAACCGGCACGTCGCGCTGGCCTTCGCTGCGGCGCTCGGTCGGCAGCGGCATGAGCGCCAGCGCGCGGATGCCCACGGCGGCGGCGTTGAGCTCGGCCACGTCGCGCACGCAGCCGTCCACCACCAGCGCCGCCCAGCCGTTGCGCGCCGCGGCGGCGGCCAGGTTGCCGCCCACCAGGGCGCGGCGCAGGGAGCCCCCGCCGTCCACCACCAGCACACGCCCCTGGCCGGGCGACTCGACCGCCGCCTTCACGGGGGTGTTGTCCTCATGGCATTTGACGGTGCTCACCGGCCCACTGAATTGCGCCACGCCGCCGAACGACTGGAACACGGGCGGCAGCACGCGAAACGACCCGGTGGTGTCCCCTTTGTGGGCATCGCAGAAGTCGCAGGTGCTGAAAGCAGGCGGATGGGCGTTGGACATGGCGGAAAACCTTTCGTTCAGGCCAGGGTTGGATGAAGAGGAAGCCCCGCCATTGTTGCGCAGGCCCCAGCGCCGGGGCGCTGCGCGGCGGCGCCACAGGACGCAGGAACAAGGCGGGCCCACCATAGGCCCTGCCCTGCCGCGCAGACCAGCCGAGGCGCCCTTCACAACCCCTCGGCGCCAGCAGCGGCGGGGCGGCGAGCCGATTTGTGGCCGCCAGAGGGCTCCACAGCTACAAATCGAGGCAAAAAAAGCGGTTTCTCCCTTGGAAACGCGTTTTTTTCCCAGTAGCATCGGCCTGCCAGTGGGACGCCCTCCGTTTTCGCTGGTAAAGATTGACGTCCAACTAGGAAAACCCAACATGGCAACTGCAAAAAAAGCTCCGGCAAAAACAGCCCCTGCGGCCAAGAAGGCTCCCGCCACCAAGGCCGCCGCCCCCGCCAAGAAGCGCACCCCCAACGCCGCCTTCATGAAGGCGCTCACGCCCAGCCCCGCGCTGGCTGCCGTGGTGGGCTCGGCGCCGCTGCCACGCACGGAGATCATCAGCAAGCTGTGGGTCTACATCAAGGCCAACAACCTGCAGGACGCCACCAACAAGCGCAACATCAACGCCGATGCCAAGCTCAAGGAGCTGTTCGGCAAGCCCCAGGTGTCGATGTTCGAACTGGCTGGCCTGATCGGCAAGCACGTCAAGTAAGCGCTTCACGCCCCGAGAAAAGCCGGCTCTGCCGGCTTTTTTTTCGCCCGTACACTCCAAAAGTGTGGCGTGTGAACATCAATGCAAATGAGAATGACCCTCATTCGATGTAACATAAAGATGCACGAAGAAGCATGACTTTGTGAAGTATTTCTCACAAGCGTCATTGCATCCGGCTCGCTTTGCGTGTCCACCGGACACCGATCTGCACATCCCCATTGACGGAGGCCATCTTGGCAAAATCCCGCGCTCAGCGCCGCAGCACCGCGCTGCGTAACAACGCATCCCCTGTTTCCGCTTCGACCGGCGTGTCCTCCGACATGGCCCTGCTGCCCCTGGGCGCCCTGATGCTGGCCGCCTCCATGGGCACCATGGCCCAGACCGCCGCCAAGGAAGCCACCATGTCCACCGTGACGGTGCAGGAAGCGGCCGAAGTGCAAGGCAAGGACACCGTGCTGCTCAAGAAGACCACGGTCGGCAAGGGCAGCCAGGACATCAAGGACATTCCCCAGTCCGTGACGGTGTTCACCGAAAAGCTGATGAACGACCGCAACCAGGACGACTTCCGCGAAGTGCTGCGCACCACAGCGGGCGTGACCTTCCAGTCGGGCGAAACGGGCGAGGAAGACGTGCGCATGCGCGGCTTCTCGCTGGGCCTGGCCGGCGACATCTATGTGGACGGCATGAAGGACGCTCCGCTGATCGAACGCGACACGTTCAACAACGACCGCATCGAAGTGCTCAAGGGTTCTGCCTCCATGCTGTTCGGCAAGGGCTCGACCGGCGGCGTGGTCAACCAGGTCAACAAGTACCCGCTGCTGATCGACCAGCACGAGGCCAGCTACACCTTCGGCACCGGCAAGTTCCACCGCGCCACGGGCGACTTCAACTGGAAGACCGGCGAAAACGCGGCCTTCCGCCTGAACGCCATGGTCCAGGAGTACGACAACTACGGCGCCAAGCAGGACAAGCGCGGCATCGCTCCCACGTTCGCCTGGGGTATCGGCACGCGTGACGAGTTCTCCATCGGGCTGTACTACCTTGAGTCCAAGGGCCGTCCGCTGTACAACCACCCCTGGCGCCTGGTCGACGGCAAGATCAACACGCCGCTCGAAGCCCGCAACTACTACGGCCTGGCCAGCGACCACAACAACACGACGTCGCAGTACCTCACGCTGGGCCACATCCACCGCTTCGACGACAACGGCGAGCTGACCACGCGCCTGCGCTATGGCAAGTACGAGCGCGACCTGCTGGCCAGCACCATCGGCTTCCAGAACGGGAGCATCACGCTGGACCAGATCAATGGCAACACCGCGCTGACCCGTGGCTCCAAGGGCCGCCTGGGCGAGAGCGAAGTGCTGCAGGTCCAAAGCGACTACAACAACACCTTCAACTGGGGTGGCCGCAAGCACGCGGTGCTGGCCGGTGTCGACTACTACGACGACGATGCCAAGCGCAACCAGAACTACGCCAACACCACGCCGCGCCCCAACACCACCGTCGGCTCGCCCAACGATGGCGCGTGGGTGGCCGATGGCCGCGCACCGGTGCAGTGGAACACCTTCAGCTCGCGCAACCTGGGCCTGTACTTCCAGGACACGGTCTCGCTGAACGACACGCTCAAGCTCGTAGGCGGCCTGCGCTATGACAACTTCAAGGCGTCCTACCGCAACGCCACAGGCGCGCTGAGCAACTCCCGCTCCGACAGCCTGGTCAGCCCCCGCGTGGGCGTGCTGTTCCAGCCCACCGAGCTGACCTCGTACTACGTCTCGTATGGCACTTCGTACAACACGTCGGGCGACACCTACCAGTTCGGCAACCCCGGCACGACCACGGCGCGCACGGCCAACACCGACCCCGAGAAGAGCCGCAACTTCGAGATCGGCAGCAAGTTCGAGCTGTTCGAACGCCGCGCCCTGCTGGGTGTGGCCGCCTTCTACAGCCAGAAGTACAACGAGCGCAACACCGACCCCGACACCGCAGCCCAGCAAGAGCTGCTGTCCGGCAAGCGCCACGCCACCGGCATGGAATTCAACCTGGCCGGCCGCCTGACGCCCCAGTGGGAACTGTTCGCCAACCACACCTGGATCCCATCGGCCAAGATCGACCACAGCAATGTGGTGGTGCCAGCCAACGGAGGTGGCGCCCAGGCGCAGGGCGACCGCCCCGGCCTCACGCCCAAGCACAGCGGCAGCGTGTGGACGACCTACGCCGTCAACTCCAAGATCCGCGTCGGTGCCGGCGTGACCTACCGCAGCAAGCAGAACCCCGAAGGCTCGCGCGCCGTGTACGCCAGCGGCTTCGCGGTGATGGACGCCATGGTCGAGTACGCCTTCGACGACAAGACCTCGCTCAAGCTCAACGTCAACAACCTGTTCGACCGTACGTACGCCGATGGCCTGTACCGCGGCTTCTACACGCCGGGCACGGCGCGCTCCGTGCAGCTGTCGCTCAAGACGCGCTTCTGATGCGCATGCGATGCGCTTGAGGCGCGTCCCTGACGCACGGAAAGTGCCGATGTTTTGACGAAACGACTCCGCCCCTTCATTGGGGCGGAGTCACAATCGGACCCCATGTTCCTGCACATCAAAGACGTCCTGACGGCCGAAGAGGCCGCCCTCTTCCGGCAAAAGCTCTGGGCGCCGGACACACCCTGGGTCGATGGCGCGCGCAGCGCCGGCGGCCAGGCCGTGCACCAGAAGAACAACCTGCAGCTCGCGCAGGGCAGCGAGCTGTCGGCCCAGCTGCAAGGCATCGTCAAGGCCGCGCTGGCCCGCAACGCGCTCTTCTTCTCGGCCGCCCTGCCCCGGCGCATCTACAACCCCCTTTTCAACAACTACGGCGACGGCGCCAACTTCTATGGCAGCCATGTGGACAGCGCCGTCATGCACTCCAAGGCCGACAACTGCTGGGTGCGCAGCGACCTCTCGTGCACCCTCTTCCTGACACCGCCCGACGAATACGAAGGCGGCGAGCTCGTGGCCACCGAAGCCTGGGGCGAAAAACGCATCAAGCTGCCGGCCGGCGACATGATCCTGTACCCCAGCAGCACCGTGCACCAGGTCTCCCCCGTCACGTGCGGCCACCGCATCAGCAGCTTCTTCTGGGTGGAGAGCATGGTGCGCGGGCTCGAGCAGCGCCAGCTGCTGTTCGACATGGACATGGCCCTGCTGCGCCTTCGCCAGAGCGTGGGCGAGAAGGACCCGTCGGTCATCGCGCTGTCGGGCACATACCACAACCTGCTGCGCATGTGGGCCGACGTGTGAACGCCACCACCGGGCGCCTATCGCGTTGCGGGCACAAGCCCACGCCACAGGCGCCGACATCCCGTTGCTCCTATATCAATAGCATCTCGCGCTGACCCAGCAAGCGCCAGGTGCTTTTTTCATTGCCATGACCCACGCCCCCGCACGCCAACAGCTTCCGCCAGGCCTCGTGAGCCTGGCGGACCACGAGCAGCACGCTCGGCAGCACCTGGACGACAACGCCTGGGCGTACTTCAGCGGAGGCGCGGCCGACGAGATCAGTCTGCGCAGCAACCGCACCGCCTGGGATGCCCTGCCCCTGTGGCCGCGTGTGCTGCGTCCGCTGGCGGGCGGGCACACCCGCGTCACCCTGCTGGGCCGCACGCTTGCCCACCCCATCCTGCTGGCCCCCATCGCTTTTCAGCGCCTGGCGCACGCCGACGGCGAAGTGGCCATGGCCTATGCAGCGGCGGCGCTGGGCGCGGGGGTGGTGCTCAGCACACAGGCGAGCGTGCCGCTCGAGGCCGTGGCCCAGGCAGTGCTGCCCGACGCCGGGCGCGGCCCGCTGTGGTTTCAGCTGTACTTGCAACCGGACCGCGGCTTTACCCGTGCGCTGGTGCAGCGGGCCGAGGCCGCAGGCTACGAAGCGCTGGTGCTGACCGTCGATGCACCCACCAGCGGTGCACGCGACCGGGAGCGCCGTGCGGGCTTTCGGCTGCCCGCCGGCATCGGTCCCGTCAACCTGGCCGGAATGCAGCCCCCGCCTGCCGCTGCACTGGGCCCGGACCACAGCGCGCTGTTCGACAACCTGCTGCACCACGCGCCCACCTGGGACGACATCGCATGGCTGCGGTCCGTCACGCGGCTGCCGGTGCTGCTCAAAGGCGTGCTGCACCCCGCAGATGCGCGCCAGGCCGTTGCCGCAGACGTGGCCGGAGTCATTGTCTCCAACCACGGAGGGCGCACGCTCGACACCGCCCCCGCCACGGCCACCGCCCTGCCGCGCGTGGTGCAGGCCGTGGGCGGCGCCGTACCGGTGCTGGTGGACGGAGGAATCCGCCGGGGCACGGACGTCCTCAAGGCCATGGCCCTGGGCGCGTCCGCCGTACTGGTGGGCCGCCCCGCAGTCTGGGGCCTGGCCAACGCAGGCGCCACCGGCGTGGCCCACGTGCTGCGGCTGCTGCGCGACGAACTGGAAATCGCCATGGCCCTGACCGGCTGCGCAACGCTGGCCGATGCCACACAGGCCCTGCTGACCGGCGAGAGCCCGCCCGGCTGAGCCCGCGGCGGCGACGCCGCCTCGCCGTTTCTCCCTCCCGGCAGAAATGGTTTATTGCAAATGCGATAGATTCTTATTTATAATAGCGACACCTTCAACAGCCAGCCACACTGCCTGCCGCCATGATCGTCTGTGTATGCCGCCGGATTTCGGACCGTGAGATCGCCCGCCACGCACGTGCCGGCATGAGCTTTGACGAAATCCAGTTCGAGCTGGGCGTGGCCACCCAATGCGGGTGCTGCGAAAGCTGCGCACGCGACGTGGTGGCACAGTGCAGTGTTTCGAACCCTGTGGCCGCCCTGCACAATGAGGCCGCGCCGCAGACGATCCAGCTTGCCAGCTCCATCCTGGAAAGCAAGTCATGGAACTCCTCTCAACACTCGCTGGCAGCCTGATCCTCGTCGCAGGCTCGGCCTGGTGGATCTTTCGCAAATAACAAAGGTGTCTTAGGGCTCTAGCGCTTGCTGCGCAAGCGCTGGCTGCTATCATTTTTATGTCTCACCCTGATCGTTTTGCCACCCCCGGGGGTGTCAGTCGCAACACCGTGATCGTGGGCTCCGTCATTGCACTGCACGTCGCAGGCATCTGGGCCCTGCAATCGGGGCTTCTGCGCCGCGCGGCCGAAGTCATCGTGCCGGCCGAGCTCCTGAGCGAGTTCATCGCGCCGCCCGCCCCTCCCAAGATCACCCCCCCGCCACCCGCACCACCGCCGCCACCCCGACCGGCCCCCAAGGTGGCGCCACGCCCGGCCCCCATGCCCGTGGCCATCCCGGACCCGACGCCAGCGCCCAACGCCCCCGTGGGCGTGACCACGCCGCAGCCCCCCGCCCCGCCCATCGAGGCCCCGGTCGCGCCCCCGGCTCCCCCCGCGCCACCCGCGCCGCCGGCACCGCCCAAGATCGAGCTGCCGTCCAGCGACGCGGCCTACCTGAACAACCCCAAGCCCAGCTACCCCGCCATCAGCAAGCGCATGGGCGAGCAGGGCAAGGTGGTGCTGCGCGTGCTCATCGGCACCGACGGCCTGCCCCAGAAGGTGGAAATCAACAAGTCCAGCGGCTTCGAGCGCCTGGACAAGCAGGCCCAGGAGGCTGTCATGCGCTGGCGCTTCGTGCCAGGCAAACGCAACGGCGTGGCCGAGACCATGTGGAATCTGGTCCCTGTCAACTTCGTTCTCGAATAACCAGTCAATCAACGCTTCAGATCACAGCTTCAGGGAGTTTTTCATGGAATCGCAATTCGGCATCGCCAACGTATGGATCCAGGGTGACTTCGTCACCCGCGCGGTCGCAGTCATCCTGCTCGCCATGTCGCTGGCCTCGTGGATCGTCATCCTCATCAAGGCCCTGGACATCATCAAGTTCAAGAAGCACACCCGTGCCGCACAGGACTTCTGGCACAGCGAGGACTTCGCCGCCGGCCTGTCCAAGCTGGGCACCGACAATACCAACCCCTTTCGCCACCTGGCGCTGGAAGGCCGCGAAGCCACGGCCCACCACCGCAACACCAAGGCCCACCTGCACGACAGCCTGGACGTCAGCGACTGGGTGACCCGCTGCCTGCGCAACTGCATCGACGAATTCACCGCCCGCCTGCAATCGGGTCTGGCCATCCTGGCCTCGGTCGGCTCCACCGCCCCTTTCATCGGCCTGTTCGGCACCGTCTGGGGCATCTACCACGCGCTGGTCGCCATCGGCACGTCGGGCCAGTCCACCATCGACAAGGTGGCGGGCCCCATCGGCGAAGCGCTGATCATGACCGCCCTGGGCCTGGCCGTGGCCATCCCCGCCGTGCTGGGCTACAACGCCCTGGTGCGCGGCAACAAGTCCATCCTGGGCGGCCTCAACAGCTTCGCGCACGACCTGCACGCCTACTTCGTGACCGGCGCCCGCGTGTCTGCCGGCGGCGAACAGGCCAAGGTCCTGCCCATCAAGAAAGGCAACTAAGCCATGGCCTTCGGAACCCAAGACGATGCCGATGACGTGATGAACGAGATCAACATGACGCCCCTGGTGGACGTCATGCTGGTTCTGCTCATCATCTTCATCATCACCGTGCCGGTGATGAAGCACTCGGTCAACGTGGACCTGCCCCGCGCCACGAACCAGCCCGAGGACGTCAAGCCCGAGACCGTGCGCCTGTCCGTGTCGGCCGACGGCAAGTACTTCTGGAACGAGACGCAGGTCACGGAAGAAGAACTCTTCCCCCGCCTGCAGGCCGAAGCCGCCAAGCAGCCCCAGCCCGACCTGCACATCCGCGGCGACAAGGAAGTGCGCTACGAACGCGTGGCCCAGGCCATGGCGGCGGCACAGCGGGCGGGCGTGCGCAAGATCGGGTTTGTGACCGACCCGGCGCCTTGATTCAGGGGCTGCGAGACAGCCCTTAGCCCTGCCCCTGCCACCCGGCCCGCCAGCTGCATGCTTTGCCTGCAGAGGGCGCGCTGGGTTTCTTTTGGATCTTCGCGTTGCTTTTATTTTGACGCGGGCCTCATCCGTAGAGGCTTAAGGTATTCGTCGTTCAGCCACGCAGAAAAATCAAACAGACCCATATTCAGCATTGCTCCGGAAGCGTTTTCTGGCACCGGCTGGAGTCTTTCTAGCCGGATATTATTATTGATACGATACCGGCTTCCGGCCAAAATCAAGCGGTGACTCTTAGGAAAAGCGGACACTCAACGTTTGACCTATGCGGCCTGCCGTAGGCAGTTCTGCTCGAACGAACACTACGCATTACAGCCGGCTGACGAACCTGGGTAAGGCCCTTCCAGCAAACTGAATGGGTCCAGCACATACTTTTTGAAAAATTCGTCAACGCTGCTGGCGACTTGAATGGGCTGCTTGCCGTCAAAGTAATCTAAAAATACCGAACTCGTGTCGTTTGCATTTGGGACGAGTCTATAGCTCCAGCAATTGATAAGGTAGTCAGAGAACAAGACGCCTTGCAAGGATTGGTCTGAGTTCTCGCTCACCAGCTCAGTCAATGGCCACAGTCGCCAATACTCACGATCCATCTGCTCCATGCCACCAAGAACGGCATACATTGAGAGCACGTCAGATGTGGCGACCCTCCCGACAGTCTCAAAGGCCTCGCGGACGGCCGATTCGGTCTCTGGGGGAAGTAAGACTAGCCCCTCCTTTTGCCATCGATCGACCATTGTGTTAACGCTTTGCATACGTGGTGACGCCTAAACTGCGAGCAAGCGCATCGTATAACAATGGCCCGCTTTGAAGCATGATGCCAATCGTCGGCTCAGGCCCGCAACAGCTACTCTGGTTCCCCTATCGCTCGCGTTTACGGCTGCTCCTCAAACGACGCCGTGCCTTCCGGCAACCCCACCCAGTCATGTCGCCTACATGTCCAGATCTGCCGCTGCGGCGAGCCGAGCTCGTGCCGTTGTTCGATCGTGCCGATCCGCAGTGAATAAGTGGCGGGATCGCTCACAGCGCAGGCATAGAGCGAGCTGCCGCACACCTCGCAGAACGCCAGAGCGCGCTGGTTGCCGCTGGCGGCAGTCTTGATGTAGGTGCGGGGCGTGCCCCGGGTCAGCCGAAAGCTGGACGCAGGAGCCGCGATGTTGGCCCGGAAGGCAGAGCCTGAGTGGCCCTGGCAATCATCGCAGTGGCAGACCGTGATGGTGCCCGGCTGCACCTCGGCCTCGTAGGCGATCGAACCGCAGTAGCACGCACCGTCAATCTTCATCATGTTCGGAATCCTTGATCTGAATGACCGCTGTGGTCAGATTCTGCCCGGCAAGCAAAAGAACAAAAAGAAACACTCCAGTCGCTTGACTTGTAATTGCGAATCGTTATCATTAGCAAAACGCAATCAAACGCACCAGGAAAAACCCATGCAAGCCACTTTGACCGCCGCTTCGATCCTGCGCCCCGCTTCTGCCAGCAAGGGGGTCTCGCACGCCGACGGGCAAGCAAGCCAACGCACAGAACCTACCGCAGCTGCGGTCGACAGCAGCTCCCTGCTGCAGGGCCAGAAGGCCGTGGCCATCAGCCACAACGGGTCGGTGTACCGCCTGCAGGCGACCAAGCTGGGCAAGCTGATCCTGACCAAATGACACCACGCCGCGCCGCATCCCTGTAACACAGTCAACCGCGCCCACCGCATGCGCACCAGTGGAGACCACCTCCGGCGCAGCGGCCAAGGCACCTAGTTTCATCGTGGGGCGACTCCCGGGCTTGCAACAAGCTCGCAAGGGTCGTTTTTGCCAGCCAACGGGTTCGCCCGCGTAGCCAGGCTTTTTTTCTGCCCCAGGGTTCTCCAATGCAAAAACCGGCCTGTGGGCCGGTTTTTTTGTGGGCAACGCTTGCATTGCCCCTGAAAATCAATCGCTAAAAACAGCCCTGGCGCCTGATGGACAAGCGCCAGTAGCTATACATTTAAGAGCAATATCACAAACCCAGCGCGGCGATGCCTGCACGTGCGATCTGCGCGTCTTCGGTGGATTTCACGCCGCTCACCCCCACCGCGCCCAGGCACTGGCCGTCCTTGAGGATCGGCACGCCGCCTTCGAGCAGGCCGTCGATGCCAGGCGCGCTCAGGAACGCAGTGCGGCCGCCGTTGACGATGTCCTCATACACCTTGCTCTCGCGGCGGCCCATGGCGGCCGTGCGGGCCTTCGAGGGGGCAATGTGCGAAGACACGGCTGCCGCGCCGTCCAGGCGCTGCAGCCACAGCAGGTGGCCGCCGTCGTCCACGATGGCAATGGTCACGGCCCAGTTGTTCTTCAGGGCTTCGGCTTCGGCTGCTGCGGCAATGGCCTTGACGTCGGCGAGTTCGAGTTCGTGCTTGGTCTTCATGGTGTGTCCGGGTAGGGGAGAAAAGGGAACAGGAATGTGGAAAAAGAGGCCGCTCGCATGCGCCTTGTGCAGGCCGCGAGCGCAGAGCCAGCAAGCATAGCGGCATCGCACGGGCCCCTCACCCCTACGCAGGGTGAAAGTACCCTTACCAAAAGTAGGTAACCGGCCATGGCCATTGCAGGGCAAAAAACCGCCTCCACCTAGAATTTGCAATGTCTGCGCTGTGCAGGCCAACAAGGAGAGACACAAGATGTTGAACGACCAAGTCACCACCCTGGGCCACTCTGCGGGCTATGGCATCTCGCAGGAAGACCGCCACCGGGTGCTTCGCAATACCTACTGGCTGCTCGCGCTGAGCATGATCCCCACGGTGCTGGGCGCCTGGGTCGGCGTGGCCACCGGCATCACCCAGTCGCTGCGCGGCGGCGTGGGCCTGATCGTGTTCCTGGGCGGCGCGTTCGCCTTCATGTTCGCGATCGAAAAGACCAAGCGCTCTGCGGCTGGCGTGCCCGTGCTGCTGGCCTTCACGTTCTTCATGGGCCTGATGCTCTCGCGCCTGATCGGCATGGTGCTGGGCTTCAAGAACGGTACCGACCTCATCATGACGGCGTTTGCCGGCACCGCAGGCGTGTTCTTCGTGATGGCCAGCCTGGCCAGCGTGATCAAGCGCGATCTGTCAGGCATGGGCAAGTGGCTTTTCGTGGGCGCGATGGTGCTCATGGTGGGCGGCATCATCAACGTGTTCGTCGGCTCCAGCGTGGGCATGATGGCGATCTCGATGGCGGCCATCGGCATCTTCAGTGCCTACATGCTGTACGACATCAAGCAGATCCTGGACGGTGGCGAGACCAACTACATCAGCGCCACCCTGGCCCTGTACCTGGACGTCTTCAACGTGTTCCAGAGCCTGCTGGCACTGCTGGGCATCATGGGTGGAGAGCGCGAGTAACCCCCTGAGCGGCTGCGCAGCTTCCCCCAAGGGGGACGCACCCGGTGGCCCGGCGAAGCCGGTTCCACGGGTGCACTGGGATGGTACTGCGCCAGTTTCGACCGCCGCCGTTGCCGCGCGCGCCACAGGGCTCCTTCGGGAGCCTTTTTCTTTTTGTTGAGCTTGCGCCAAGGTCAAGCCTCAATCGCGGCGAAGTCCTGCCGATAATGCAAGTACATGTATCGCAACCTGCCCTCCACCTCGCTGCGCCTGCTGGCCGTGGCAGCCCTTGCGCTGCTGCTGGCTGGCTGCGACAAGATCCCCGGACTGGGGCCTGACCCGCGCATTGCGCAGCGCGATGCCGAGGCCAAGGCCATCGGTGGCGCCTGCCGCCATGCGCTGCGCGGGCTGGAAGACTGCTACACGCTCAACCCCAAGGCCGCCAAGGCATCTGTGTTTGCAGGCTGGAAGGACATGGACGCCTATATGCGCGAAAACAAGATCGAAGGCACGCCGTCAGTGCTGGGCGAGGTCAAGAAGCCCGAGCGCAAGGGCAGCAGCGCCGACATCGAAACCGAAACGCGCGACCCCGCAGCCAGCCGCAGCCGCAGCTGACGGCCAGGCGCTGAAGCCCCGGTGCGCGCAGGGGGCCATGGCAGGACTGTGCCCTGCCCCCCCACGCCCCATCAAGCCCGCTCGAACACCGCCATGCTTTCCACGTGCGCCGTGTGCGGGAACATGTTGACCATGCCTGCCGCCGTGCACTTGTAGCCCCCCAGGTGCACCAGCAGGCCCGCGTCCCGCGCCAGCGTGGCGGGGTTGCAGCTCACGTAGACGATGCGCTGGGGCGGCGTCCAGTTCTCGGCCCCGGCGGGCAGCGGGCCCGCGCCGTCGGCGCCGATGCGTGATTGCTCGATGTCGGCCAGCGCCTTGGCCAGCGCAAACGCGCCTTCGCGCGGCGGATCCACCAGCCACTTGTCTGCCGATCCATCGGCCACCAGCATTTCGGGCGTCATCTCGAAAAGGTTGCGCGCTACAAAATCAGTAGCTGCCAGCGCTTTACCATCAAGGGATGCACGCTGATTCAATGCATAGTTTTCACGGGAGCGGGCCACCAGGGCCTCGCTGCCTTCGATGCCCAGTACCTCGCGGGCCTGCGTGGCCAGGGGCAGCGTGAAGTTGCCCAGGCCGCAGAACCAGTCGATGACGCGCTCATGCGGCTGCACGTCCAGCAGTCGCAGCGCCCGGCTTACCAGCACGCGGTTGATGTGCGGGTTCACCTGCGTGAAGTCCGTGGGCTTGAAGGGCATCGTGATGCCAAAGTCGGGCAGCGCATACGACAGTTGCTCGCCGCCCTCGTCCAGCAGCTTCACCGTGTCCGGGCCCTTGGGCTGCAGCCACCATTGAACGCCATGTTCGGCGGCAAACGCGCGCAGCCGCGCCAGGTCGCCGACGCTCAGCGGCTCCAGGTGCCGCAGCACCATGGCGGTGACGGTGTCGCCGCAGGCCAGTTCGATCTGCGGGCAGGTGTCCCGGGCATCCATGCCCGCGATCAGCGAGCGCAGGGGCATCAGCATGGCATCCACGTGCGGCGGCAGGATCTTGCAGGTCTGCATGTCCGCGATGTAGCGGCTCTTGCGCTCATGAAAGCCCACGAGCACCGTGCCTTTCTTGATCACATGGCGCACCGCCAGGCGTGCGCGGTAGCGGTAGCCCCAGGCGGGCCCTTCGATGGGGCGCATCACGGTTTCGGCCTTGACCTTGCCCAGATGCCAGAGGTTGTCTTCCAGCACCCGCTGCTTGACGGCCACTTGTGCGCCCACGTGCAGGTGCTGCATCTTGCAGCCCCCGCACGCACCGCCATGCAGCCCGAAATGCTGGCAGCCGGGGCGCACCCGCTGCGACGATTCACGGTGGATCGCCGTCAGGCTGGCCTGTTCCCAGTTGTTCTTCTTGCGGTGGGTGTTGGCGGTGACCAGCTCGAACGGCAGGGCACCATCGATGAAGACGACCTTGCCGTCGGGCTTGCGGGCCACGCCCTGGGCGTCGAGGTCCATGGACTGCACCTGCAGCCAGCCTTCGGGCAGGTCGGAGGCTTCTTGCGCGCAAGGTTCAAACGAGGGGGATAGTTCTTTCGGTTCGCTCATCCCCCGATTGTCTCAGGCCCGGGACTGCGCCTGTCCGGACCTGGTTGCCTGCAGACGCTCAGCCGCGGTCGGCGCGCGCCGCACGTGCGCCAGGAGCAACGCGCATCGAGGCGGCAGCCAGGGGCAGCTTGTTGATGGTCACCTCGCAGTTGTAGTTGTCCGGGCTGAACACCAGCGTCGAGTTGGGCGCCACCAGGGGCAGGGTTTCGTGGATCTGGCGCGACATGTCGATCGGCGGCTCGGGCGCACGGTACACGATGTCCTGGTCGGGGCCGTACACCACATAGCAGGAAGCGGCGGCGGACTGGCTGAAAAACGCAGCCGCCAGGGCTGCCGCAGCATAGGCAAAGGCCTTCATGTTTTTTCTCCTCGATCAGACGTAACTGCCGGACATTATGCGGGCTTTGGCATGCGCAGCCAACGCGGCTGTGGCAGGAAAGCAGGCAGCCGCTTGCGGGCCCGCGTCATGCAGCGCGCAGATGCAGGTGGTTGGTGTGCTTGACCTCTTCCATCACCGCGTAGGTGCGCGTCTCGCGCACGCCCGGCAGCTGCCACAGCACGGCGCCCGCGAACACGCGGTAGGCATTCATGTCGGCCGAGCGGGTCTTGAGCAGGTAGTCGAAGCCCCCGGCCACCATGTGGCATTCCATGATCTCGGGGTGCACCTGGACGGCCGCCTTGAACTGGTCGAACACATTGGGCGTCGTGCGGTCCAGCAGCACCTCCACGAAGACGAGCATGCCCGCCCCCAGCTTGAGCGGGTTCAGCCGAGCCTCGTATCCCAGGATGAAGCCGTCGCGCGTGAGCCGCTGCACCCGCGCCAGCACCGCAGTGGGCGACAGGGCCACGGCCTCCGCCAGCTTGAGGTTGGCAATGCGGCCGTCTTCCTGCAGGATTGACAGAATCCGGCGGTCGATACGGTCCAGATCAGCATCGTTGGTCATTGACTCTAGTGATTCATTCGCTTGATACGCTGATTTTCGAACATTTATTCACCGCGAGTCCAGAGATGATCCCCTCCAGCAGGTCCTGATCGCCGTCGGGGCCGAATTTTTCCCTGCGAGACTCACCATGACCCAGCCCGCCTCTGCCGCCTTCGCCGACTTCGCCCCGCGCACCCCGGTGGCCAACCCCCTGCGCGCCGCCATCACCGCCGCCTGCCGCCGCCCCGAGCCCGCGGCCCTGGAGCCGCTGCTGGCGCAGGCCCGCCTGCCGCAGAGCGTGGCCGCTGCAGCGCAGCAGCTGGCACTGCGCATTGCGGGCGCCCTGCGCGAGCGCAAGGCGGGCACGGGACGCGCAGGCATCGTGCAGGGCCTGCTGCAGGAGTTCTCGCTCTCGTCGCAGGAAGGCGTGGCCCTGATGTGCCTGGCCGAGGCGCTGCTGCGCATCCCCGACAAGGCCACGCGCGACGCGCTGATCCGCGACAAGATCAGCAACGGCCAGTGGGAGCCGCACCTGGGCAAGAGCCCTTCGCTCTTCGTCAACGCCGCCACCTGGGGCTTGCTCATCACCGGCAAGCTGGTGGCCACGCACAGCGAAGGCAGCCTGGGCGCCTCGCTGGGCCGCCTCATCGGCAAGGGCGGCGAGCCGCTGATCCGCAAGGGCGTGGACATGGCCATGCGCATGATGGGCGAGCAGTTCGTGACCGGCGAGACCATTGCCGAGGCGCTTTCCAACGCCCGCCGCATGGAGGCCGAGGGCTTTCGCTACTCCTACGACATGCTGGGCGAGGCCGCGCTGACCACGGCCGACGCCGAGCGCTACTACGCCTCGTACGAGCAGGCCATCCACGCCATCGGCAAGGCATCGGCCGGGCGCGGCATCTACGAAGGCCCCGGCATCTCGATCAAGCTGTCGGCCCTGCACCCGCGCTACAGCCGCGCGCAGTTCGGCCGCGTGATGGACGAGCTCTACCCGCAGGTGGTGCGCCTGACCGAGCTGGCCAAAAGCTACGACATCGGCATCAACATCGACGCCGAAGAGGCCGACCGGCTGGAGATCTCGCTCGATCTGCTGGAGCGGCTGTGCCATGAAGAGAGCCTGGCCGGCTGGAACGGGATCGGCTTCGTGATCCAGGCCTACCAGAAGCGCTGCCCGTATGTCATCGACTTCGTCATCGACCTGGCCCGGCGCACCGGCCGCCGCCTCATGGTGCGCCTGGTCAAGGGCGCCTACTGGGACAGCGAGATCAAGCGCGCACAGATCGACGGCCTGGCCGACTACCCGGTCTACACCCGCAAGGTGCACACCGACATCTCCTACGTGGCCTGCGCGCGCAAGCTGCTGGCCGCGCCCGAGGCCGTGTACCCGCAGTTCGCCACGCACAACGCAGAGACCCTGGCCACCATCTACCAGCTGGCGGGCAGCAACTACTATGCGGGCCAGTACGAGTTCCAGTGCCTGCACGGCATGGGCGAGCCGCTGTACGAACAGGTGGTGGGCGCCACCACGGCCGGCAAGCTGGGCCGCCCCTGCCGCATCTACGCCCCCGTAGGCACGCACGAGACGCTGCTGGCCTACCTGGTGCGCCGCCTGCTGGAGAACGGCGCCAACACCTCCTTCGTGAACCGCATCGCCGACGAGACCATCCCGCTGGCCGAACTGGTGCACAGCCCCGTGCAGGTGGTGGACGAAGCCGCCGCCCGAGAGGGCCAAGCCGCCCTGCCCCACCCGCGCATCCCCCTGCCCGGCGCGCTGTATGGCACGGGCCGCCCCAATTCGCAGGGCCTGGACATTGCGAGCGACGCCGTGCTGGCCCAACTGAGCGCCACGCTGCAGGCCAGCGCGCTGCACGACTGGAAGGCCGGCCCGATGCTGGCCGCCGATGCCGCCACCGGCCCCACGGCCCCCGTGCGCAACCCCGCCGACCTGCGCGACGTGGTAGGCCAGGTGCAGGAGGCCACGGCCGACGATGTGGATCAGGCGCTGCAGAACGCGCAGCAGGCAGCCCCGGCCTGGGCCGCCATCGCACCCTCAGAGCGCGCAGCGGCACTGCGGCGCACGGCCGACCTGCTCGAAGACCGCCTGCAGCCCCTGATGGGCCTGTTGATGCGCGAGGCCGGCAAGAGCGCCAGCAACGCGATTGCCGAGGTGCGCGAGGCGGTGGATTTCTTGCGCTACTACGCAGCCCAGGTCACAACCACCTTCGACAACGCCACGCACATCCCGCTGGGCCCCGTGGCCTGCATCAGCCCCTGGAACTTTCCGCTGGCCATCTTCATGGGCCAGGTGGCCGCAGCCCTGGCCGCCGGCAACCCGGTGCTGGCCAAGCCGGCCGAGCAAACCCCGCTGATCGCCGCCGAGGCCGTGCGCCTGCTCTGGCGTGCCGGCGTGCCGCGCGCCGCCGTGCAGTTGCTGCCCGGCCAGGGCGAGACCGTGGGCGCCCGCCTGATCGGCGATGCGCGCGTGATGGGCGTCATGTTCACCGGCTCCACCGAGGTGGCGCGCATCCTGCAGCGCACCGTCGCAGGACGGCTCGACCCGGCGGGCCGCCCCATCCCGCTGATCGCCGAGACCGGTGGGCAGAACGCGATGATCGTGGACTCCTCGGCCCTGGTGGAGCAGGTCGTCACCGACGCGGTCGCTTCGGCCTTCGACAGCGCCGGCCAGCGCTGCTCGGCCCTGCGCGTGCTGTGCGTGCAGGAGGACGCCGCCGACCGCGTGGTGGAGATGCTCGAGGGCGCCATGGGCGAGCTGCGCATGGGCAACCCCGGCGCCCTGGCGGTGGACGTGGGCCCGGTGATCGATGCCGAGGCCCAGGGCGGCATCCACCGGCACATCGAGGCATTCAAGGGCCGTGGCCACCGCGTGTTCCAGCGCTGCCGCCGCGAGGCGGGCGAGGTGGCGCAGGGTACCTTCGTGACGCCCACGCTGATCGAGCTGAACAGCATCAGCGAACTGCAGCGCGAGGTCTTCGGCCCCGTACTGCACCTGGTGCGCTACGCCCGCAAGGACCTGGACCACTTGCTCGACCAGATCAACGCCACCGGCTACGGCCTCACGCAGGGCGTGCACACCCGCATCGACGAAACCATCGCCCGCGTGGTGGACCGCGCGCATGCCGGCAACGTCTACGTCAACCGCAACATGGTGGGCGCCGTGGTCGGCGTGCAACCCTTCGGTGGCGAAGGCCTGTCGGGCACGGGCCCCAAGGCCGGCGGCCCGCTGTACCTGCTGCGCCTGCTGTCCGAACGCCCCTCCAACGCGCTGGCGCTGACCTTTGCCGCCGCAGACCGCACCGCCCCCGCCGACGTGTCAGCGCGCGACGGCCTGCTCGCCCCCCTGCGCACACTCGAACGCTGGGCGCAGATGCAGGGCCACAGCGCCCTGGCCGCCATCTGCCGCCGCTTTGCCGCAGAAAGCCAGGCGGGCACCGCACGCACCCTCCCCGGCCCCACGGGCGAGCGCAATGTCTACAGCCTGCTGCCCCGGGCCACGGTGCTGTGCATCGCCTCCACGCAGGACGACCTGCTGACCCAGCTGGCCGCCGTGCTGGCCAGCGGCGGCAAGGCGGTGTGGCCGGACGTGCAAGCCCCACTGCTCGCCACCCTGCCGGCCGACGTGCAGGCACGCGTCCTGACCACAGGCGACTCCTGGGCCGATGGGCGCACCGAGATGGTGGCAGTGCTGCACCACGGCAGCACTGAATCGCTGCGCAGCGTGTGCGAGAAGCTCGCACACCGACCCGGCCCCATCGTCGCCGTCACGGCACTGCCACCCGGCAGCACCGAGGTGCCGCTGGAACGCCTGCTGATCGAACGGGCCTTGAGCGTGAACACCGCGGCCGCAGGAGGCAATGCCAGCCTGATGACCATCGGCTGAGGCCCCGTTGCGCGCTTGACGCCCCTGCGCGGGCGGCCCGCGCGTGGCGCAGAGGGAGTGAGGTGCTTTTTTTGAATGAAAATGGCCACTACCGCTTGCCGGATCAGCGCCAATAGCTATTTTTTTCGTAGCAAACCATGGCGCCGCGCACTCCTGGCCCGGCTCCCCCGGTGCATCGTCCTGTCAAAACGCGCCGCCACTTCATCGGCCAGCGCGATCGCGGCCCGCCGGGGTGTGTGCACACAAGCCACCGCTGAGCGCCGGTGAAGCGCCGGTGAAAGGGCAAACCGGTGGCGCGATAAGCCCGTGCTTTGCACCGCTTACGCGGGGACCGGGGAACGCTGGTTCGGGGACCATAGGAGCAACGTCCTGTGCGCAAGCGCAGGACATCCTCCCACCAACCGGCCCCGGCCTCTGAAGGAGTCACAAGATGCTCGATGTTTCCCAAGCCACCAACATGCTGACATCCATGGGCGTGTCCGGTGCTCTGGCCGCGCGCGCTGCAGAGCGCACCGCGCAGAACCATGCCGACGCCGACCCCCTGACCTTTCTGAAGGAGCTCAGGGCCACGCTGCAGGAGCTGTCGGCCGAAGTGCCCGCCACCGATGCAAAGGCCCCGGCCGCCGCAGCCGCCTCGCCTGCCGACCCCGCCTACAAGTCCACGGCCGACCGATACGGCAAGGCCGGCTCCAGCACCTCCGCCCCCGAGTCATCGCAGGCCTCTGCCACCAAGGCCCCTTTCAACAACCTGGAAGAGTTCAAGCAGTGGGAGAAAGGCCTGGGCAGTACCTTTGCGGCAGACTACGAAGTACCAGACTACATCCGGCTGACTGCCACCGCTCTGAGTGGAGGCGACGACACCGTCGTCGGCCGCTATATGTTCTTCAAGAACAACCCCGACTTCGCGGCAGACTACGCGTCCATCCGCAGCGGCGAGCTGTCCAGGTTCCCGACCGATGGCTCCACCTTGGTCAAGAGCGACCTGTCCAAGATGTCGAGCGAAACAGCGGCGTACTACAGGAACAATCCCGACGCCCTGCTCGCAGCAGAAGGCTTCGGCATGGACCCGACGCTCGCCAAGATGCGCATGAGCGGAGAGATCTCCCCCCCGGCCGGCGCGGATGCGACCGAATGGCTGATGAGCAACACCTGGACCAAGGACGGCATCGTGGCCCAGAACAACCGGGTGGCCTACGCCAGCGGGGACTACATCGGCCTGGACGGCAAAGGCGCAGGCACTTACCGCCTGAGCCGATTCGACACGGCCACGGGCAACCTCATCGGCCCGGATGGCGCGGCCTACGACCCGCAGACGGGCGAGGCGAAGGCGAAGGCCTGACAGGCAGGCGGCGGCGCGGGCACGGCCGCGCGCACGCCTTGAGACCAAATTATTGAAGGTTCCCGGTCAGGAGCCCGGAACGGGCTGACGCTCCGCGCCACCAACTGCCCCGACATCCATCCGCATGAATGTCCGAGCCGAGGTTTGGAGCCTGTCCACGATCTCGCTGGAAACGCAGGCAGACCCGTCGGGGATGAACGGCGAGCCGATCACTCCCACTCGATCGTCGCTGGCGGCTTGCTGCTCACGTCGTAGGTCACGCGGTTGATGCCGCGCACTTCGTTGATGATGCGGCCCGACACCTTCTTGAGCAGTGCGTAGGGCAGCTCGGCCCAGTCGGCGGTCATGAAGTCGCTGGTCTGCACGGCGCGCAGGGCGACCACGTAGTCGTAGGTGCGGCCATCGCCCATCACGCCCACGCTCTTGACGGGCAGGAACACGGTGAAGGCCTGGCTGGTGAGGTCATACCAGGTCTTGCCGGTGGCTTCGTCGCGGAAGTTGCGCAACTCTTCGATGAAGATCGCGTCGGCGCGGCGCAGCAGGTCGGCGTATTCCTTTTTCACTTCACCCAGGATGCGCACGCCCAGGCCAGGGCCCGGGAAGGGGTGGCGGTAGACCATGTCGGGCGGCAGGCCCAGGGCCACGCCGAGTTCGCGCACTTCGTCCTTGAACAGGTCGCGCAGAGGCTCCAGAAGTTTGAGGCCCAACTGCTCTGGCAGGCCGCCGACGTTGTGGTGGCTCTTGATGGTGACGGCCTTCTTGCTCTTGGCGCCGCCGGATTCGATGACGTCGGGGTAGATCGTGCCTTGGGCCAGGAAGGTGGCGCCCTTGTGGCCGCCGTCCCCCGCCTTCAGTTTGGCGGCCTCCTGCTTGAACACCGTGACGAACTCGCCGCCAATGATCTTGCGCTTGGCTTCGGGCTCGCTCACGCCGGCCAGCTTGCCGAGGAACAGGTCGCTGGCATCCACGCGGATCACGCGGGCGTGCAGCTTGCCCTCGAACATCTCCATGACCATGTCGCCTTCGTTCAGGCGCAGCAGGCCATGGTCGACGAACACGCAGGTGAGCTGGTCACCGATGGCGCGGTGAATAAGGGCTGCAGCCACCGACGAGTCCACACCACCGGACAGGCCCAGGATGACTTCCTCGTCACCCACCTGCTCACGGATCTTGGCGACGGCTTCCTCGATGTAGTCGCCCATGATCCAGTCCGCCTGCGTGCGGCAGATGTCGATCACAAAGCGGTTGAGCAGTGCCTGGCCCTGCACCGTGTGCGTGACTTCCGGGTGAAACTGCACCGCATAGAACCTGCGCGCCTCATCGGCCATGCCCGCGATGGGGCAGGACGGTGTGGAGGCCATGACCTTGAAGCCTGGCGGCAGCTCGGTGACCTTGTCGCCGTGGCTCATCCAGACCTTGAGCATGCCGTGGCCTTCTGGTGTGGCGAAGTCTTCGATGCCCTTGAGCAATTCGGTGTGACCATGGGCACGCACTTCGGCGTAGCCGAACTCGCGGCTGTTGGAACCTTCGACCTTGCCGCCCAGCTGGGTGGCCATGGTCTGCATGCCGTAGCAGATGCCCAGGACGGGAATGCCCAGTTCAAACACGGCATCGGGTGCGCGGTCGTCCACCTCGTAAACACTCGCGTGGCTGCCCGACAGGATGACGCCCTTCAAGCGGCCATCCGCAGCGAATGCGCGCACCCAGTCGCTGCTCACATCGCAGGGATGGACTTCGCAGTAGACATGGGCTTCGCGCACGCGGCGCGCGATGAGCTGCGTGACTTGGGAGCCGAAATCAAGAATGAGGATCTTGTCGTGTTGCATGGTGGTGGTCTTCAAAGGCAGGAAAGGTCAAGAAGCGGCACGCCACTGCGCTTGGCAGCGGCCATCTGCTGGGGATCGAACGTGGCCAGGGGCAGGCGCAGTGAGCGCGCGAGCCACAGATAGGCGGCATCGAATGTGGGAAGGCCGGTATCCAGCGCCACGTCCATCACGGCCTTGTGCTGGGCGGGCGCCAGGTCGTGCAGCTCCACGCGGTGGCGGATGGCTTCTAGCACACCCCACAGCCCTTCCACCGATGCGGGGGGTATGCGGCCGCTGTGCACGCCGCTGCTGATGAGGTTGCTGCACTCCCACTGCCAGAGGTTGGGAGCCTGGGGCTCGACCTCGTCGCGGCGGATCAGGGTGTAGAGCCGGCGCGTGTGTTCGTTGGCGGCATCGGGCAGCAGCCAGGCGGCGGTGACGGAGGCGTCCAGCACGAAGGCGGTCATGCGCTGGCCCGGCCTTCGCGGCGCAAAGCATCAGGCCTGCTGGGCACTTCGGCCAAGGGGCGGATGCTGGCATGCAGCGCGTCGATCTGGCCCAGCTCGCGGGCGATCTGCTCGTCGGTGATGACGGGACGCCGGCGCACGGGCAGCAGGCGCACCACTTCCTTGCCATGGCGCGTGATGCGCACTTCTTCGCCCTGCTCGACGAGCTCGATCAGGGCAGAAAACCTGCTCTTGGCTTCATAGATGCCGACGGACTGCATGGATGCACGGACTCCCAAAAAGAAAAAGTCTGGCCTGAATGTTTAATTCAGACCAGACTATATCATTCTGACCAGATATTTTCAATCAGGCCAGATTGGATTGCCGACGATCAGTCAGCGCGGTAGTTCGGCGCTTCTTTGGTAATTTGAACGTCGTGCACGTGGCTCTCGCGGATACCGGCGGTGGTGATCTCGACGAATTCGGCCTTGTTGTTCATGTCCTCGATGGTGGCGCAGCCGCAGTACCCCATGGAGGCGCGCACGCCGCCGGCCATCTGATAGACGATGCTGACCATGGAGCCCTTGTAGGGCACGCGGCCTTCGATGCCTTCGGGTACGAGTTTGTCGGCGTTGGGGTTGCCGGTGCTCGACTCCTGGAAGTAGCGGTCGGCGCTGCCCTGCTGCATGGCGCCAATGCTGCCCATGCCGCGGTAGCTCTTGTAGCTGCGGCCCTGGAACAGGATGACTTCGCCAGGGGCTTCTTCGGTGCCCGCGAACATGCCGCCCATCATCACCGTGCCGGCGCCAGCCGCAAGCGCCTTGGCGATGTCGCCGCTGTAGCGGATGCCGCCGTCAGCGATCAGCGGCACGCCGGTGCCCTTGAGCGCCGTGGCCACGCTGTCGATGGCCATGATCTGGGGCACGCCCACACCAGCCACGATGCGGGTGGTGCAGATGGAGCCCGGGCCGATACCGACCTTGACAGCATCGGCGCCTGCCTCGACCAGAGCCAACGCTGCAGCGCCAGTGGCGATGTTGCCGCCGATCACGTCGATGTGCGGATAGTTCTGCTTGACCCAGCGCACGCGGTCGATCACGCCCTTGCTGTGGCCGTGGGCCGTGTCCACCACGATGGCGTCAACGCCCGCCTTGACAAGGGCTTCGACGCGCTCTTCCGTGCCCTCGCCTACCCCGACGGCAGCGCCCACGCGCAGTCGGCCAGAGGGATCGCGCGCGGCATTGGGGAAGCTGGTCTGCTTGGTGATGTCCTTGACGGTGATCAGGCCCTTGAGCTCGAAGTCGTCGTTCACGACCAGGATGCGCTCGAGCTTGTGCTTGTTGAGCAGAGCCTTGGCTTCGGCAGGCGTGGTGCCGTCTTTTTCGTTGACGGTGATGAGCTTTTCGCGCGGGGTCATGATCTGGTGGACCTTGACGTCGTAGCGGGTCTCAAAGCGCAGATCGCGGCCGGTGACGATGCCGACCACCTTGCCGCCGTCGCAGACAGGGAAGCCAGAGATGCCCAGTTGTTCGGACAGTTGCAGCACCTGCAGCACCGTGTGCTCTGGCGTGATGACCACGGGGTCGCGCAGCACGCCGGACTCATAGCGCTTGACCTTGGCCACATGGGCGGCCTGCTCTTGCGCTGTGAGGTTCTTGTGCACGATGCCGATGCCACCCTCCTGGGCGATGGCGATGGCCAGGCGCGCCTCAGTCACGGTGTCCATCGCGGCGGACACGAGCGGCAGGTTCAGCTGGATGTTGCGGGAGAGTTTCGTCGCGAGGGACGTGTCCTTGGGCAGGACCTGGGAGTACGCTGGCACCAGCAACACATCGTCGAAGGTGAGCGCTTTTCCAAGAAGGCGCATGAGAAAGCTCCAAAAAACGGATTGTACCCGCGCCCAGTGCGGCCTGCAGGTCGCTGCGCCAGGAAGGGCCGAATGCGCAAACCATATCCGTCAGAAAAGAGCCTCCCCCCGTGCAACGTGTCGCGCCAGACGCACCGCCCGTCCGATGGCATTGGCAGCGCCCGGGGCTGGCGGCTAAACTTGTTCGCATGATGAAAACGCACAAGCTTCTCCTGCTGGCCATCGCCTGCACCTGGGCCGTGGGCGCAGCCGCGCAATGGCAGTGGATCGACAAGGACGGCCGCAAGGTCTTCAGCGACCGCCCCCCACCTCAGGAAATCCCTGACAAAAGCATTCTCAAGCAGCCCAGTGGTGGGCGCGCTGCGGTAGCCGCGCCAGTTGCCCCGTCCGCAGATGGCGCACCTGGCGCGCCTTCCGCTGCGGCAGATGCGGCATCTTCCGCTCCAGCCCCACGGGCCACCGCCAGCGCTGCGGCCAGCGGCAAGGACAAGGCGCTCGAAGAAAAGAAAGCGCAAACCGAAGCTGCCGACGCCGCCAAGAAAAAGGCCGAAGAAGACAAGGTAGCCAAGATCAAGGCCGACAACTGCAACCGAGCCCGCCAGGCCAGGGCAGCCTTCGAGACCGGCAGGCCCATCACCCAGCCCAATGCGCAAGGCGAGCGCATCTTCCTGGACGAAGCAGGCCGCGCGGCAGAAACCAAGCGCCTGGACGGCATCATCGCCTCGGACTGCAAGCGTTGATCCTGCGCGGCATCCGGCCGATGGGCGTCTGGCCCTGGCCCTGGCCCATGCTGCAACTGCGGAGTCAATAGCCCGATTTACCACCCGGGCGCTGCCGCGCGAAAAGCCCGGTCGTGCGGGCGCCCTGCCGCGCGAAGCGTTCGCGCCGCGCCACCTTGGGATCGACCTTCAGGGCTCTATAGACCTCCACCCGGTCCTGGCCGACGAGTTCTGCATCAAGCCCAGCAGCCCGTCCCCAGATGCCCACAGCTGCAGGTCCTGCCGCACCTGGCGCGTCCTCAGCTGGCAGGCCGCATGCCTGCAGCGCATCCCGCACGGTGGCGCCCGCCGGCAGCTCCAGCACCCATTCACGAACCTCACGCGGTGCCAGACATGCCGCCACCACGATCTGGAGGGGCGGCTGATCGCGCGGCGGCGATTCAGCCATACACCTGCTCCGCTCGCTTGACGAACGCATCCACCATGCTGCTGGCGATGCGGTCGAACACTGGTCCGACCAGCGCAGCCAGGGCGGGGCTGTCAAAGCCATAGTGAAGCAGGAGCTCCACCTTGCACGCACGCTGGCTCCCGTCGCCCACGGGGTGGAAATGCCAGTCGCCTTCCAGTTGGGAAAAAGGCCCTTTGACAAGGTGCATCTGCACGCGCTTGCCCGCCTCGTGCGTGTTGCGGGTGACGAATGTCTGGCGGATTCCGCCGAACGAGATGCCCACCTCGGCGGTCATGCCGTCGCTGGTTGTTTCCAGAATGGCCGCGTGGTCGCACCAGGGCAAAAACTCGGGGTATTGCCCGACCCCGGTGACCAGGGCAAACATTTCTTCGGGGCTGTACCAGATGAGGACGGACTTGTGAACGGTTTTCATGCAGACGGAGCTTGAGCGGCAGCGCGCAAGCCGGAGAAATTAGAATCGCTGTGGCGACGACAACATTGTAGGGAGGCCTTTTATCTCCCGATTTGCGCCGCATCTAAACCCAATGGCCAAGAAACCCGATCCCACCGCCCGCATTGCCGATAACAAAAAGGCGGCCTACAACTATTTCTTCGAAGAACGCCACGAGGCAGGCGTGGTCCTGTACGGCTGGGAAGTGAAGGCGCTGCGCGAGGGCAAGGTGCAGCTGACCGACGGCTATGTGCTGATCCGCGAGGGCGAGCTGTTTCTGCTGGGCTGCCAGATCAACCCGCTCAAGACCGCCTCGACCCATGTCAATCCGGACGCCATCCGCACCAAGAAGCTGCTGCTCAAGAAGGACGATATCAAGCACCTGATCGTCAAGGTCGAGCAAAAGGGCTACACCCTGGTGCCGCTGAACCTGCACTGGAAGAACGGCTACGTGAAGTGCGAGATCGCTCTGGCCAAGGGCAAGGCAGAACACGACAAGCGCGACACCATCAAGGACCGCGAAGGCAAGCGCGAGGTGGAGCGCGCCATGAAAAGCAGGAATAGGTAGCCCCCCTGAGGTGCTGCGCATCTTCCCCCCAAGGGGGACGCCCCGGTGCGGCGGGGCGGCCCTTGCACGGGGGCGCTGGCTTGAGCAGCGCCAGTTGCCCAGCCCGTGCCTGGTACGCAAAGTTCGCTTTTTTCATGCGCGATGGAATAAACCACCGCGTCCCTGTGTTTGTGGACGTGCAAGGCGGCATGTACCGTTGCCTGCAATCCCTCTTCTTCCACCTGGAGAAACCATGAAAAAGATCCTGTCCATCGCTGCGTTCCTGGCCGTTGCCGGCTGTTCCACCATGGCGGCCGATGGGCCCGTGAAGACCATGGATGGCGTGCTGGTCGGCGCGGGCGGCATGACGCTTTACACCTTCGACCGCGACGCCGCCGGCAGCGGCAAGTCGGTGTGCAACGGCCCCTGCGCCACCAACTGGCCGCCGCTGATGGCCGACAAGGCCCCTGGCGGCGACTACAGCGTGGTCACGCGCGACGATGGCAAGAAGCAACTGGCCTACAAGGGCAAGCCGCTGTACTACTGGGTCAAGGACACCAAGCCGGGCGACAAGACCGGCGATGGCGTGAATCAGGTATGGCGCACGGCCAAACCCTGAAGCAGGTGTGAACCTGCTTTCCAGCCGCAGTGCGCTGACCGCATGAACCGCTCCCAGGTCATCGATCAGTTGCCCGCACTGCGCCGCTACGCACGCGTGCTCACGGGCGATGCCTGGGCGGCCGATGACCTGGTGCAGGACACCCTGGAGCGGGCGTGCAGCAAATGGTTGCTGTGGCGCGCCGGCAGCGACCTGCGCGCCTGGCTGTTCACGCTGATGCACAACCTCTACCTCAACCAGTTGCGCGCCCAGCCACCGCTGCCCCTCCTGGATGTGGATGAGTTGCGCGACTCCTTGCAGGGCAGCGCAGGCATGGGGGACGACGCGCTGGACCTGGAGCGCTGCCTGCAGCGCCTGCCGCCCGAACAGCGCGCCGTGCTGCTGCTGGTGACGCTGGAAGACATGGGCTACGAGGACACCGCGCGCATCCTGGACATTCCCGTGGGCACGGTGATGTCGCGCCTGTCGCGGGCGCGCAGCCGGCTGCGGCTGCTGATGGAGCGCGCGCCTGCCGCACCAAGCCCCGCAGCCACAGACGACCACACGGCCCCCGATGCACCCATCGGCCA
Organism: Acidovorax sp. sic0104; assembly: GCF_019219095.1. Lineage (GTDB taxonomy): Bacteria > Pseudomonadota > Gammaproteobacteria > Burkholderiales > Burkholderiaceae_C > Acidovorax. The sequence continues at coordinate 233,096 of NZ_JAHUWH010000006.1, read as the reverse complement.
GCCCACCACCCTGCGCCGCCTCAAATGACATGACGCACGCACGCCAGCCCGCCATGGACACGCACAACCACTACCCCTCCCCACCGGCCGACGATGAAGCCGCATGGCATGCGCTGGCGGACGGCCGCCTCCCGCCGGCGGATGAGGCGGCCCTGCGCCGTCGGCTCGAAGGCCAGGCCGGTGCCGATGAAACCCTGGCGCAATGGCAACAGCAGCGCCAGCAGTTGCGGGCCCTGCACCAGGACATGCTGGCCGAGCCTCTGCCGGAAGCCCTGCTCGCTGCCGCACTGCGCACCTCCGCCCACAGGGCGCGACGGGACAGATGGTGGCGCTGGGGCGGCATGGCCGCTTCAGTGCTGGTGGCGTTCGCACTGGGCTGGACCGGGCGAAGCCTGTGGCCCGGCATGGCCCACCCAGACGGCCCGGCGCTGGCGCTGGCCGCCAACGGACAACGCTTCGCACACCAGGCCGCCGTGGCGCATGCGGTGTACCAGACCGAAGTGCGCCACCCAGTGGAAGTGACCGCCGCGCAGCAGGAGCACCTGGTGCAGTGGCTCTCCAAACGGCTGGGCCGACCGCTCAAGCTGCCCGTGCTGGCCGACGAAGGCTATGCGCTGGTGGGCGGACGCCTGCTGCCCGGCGATGCGGGCGCACGCGCGCTGTTCATGTACCAGAACGGCCAGGGCGAGCGCATCACCCTGTACCTGGGCGCAGTCACTGCGGCCAACAGCCCCGCCCCAGCGGCGAGGCCCGGCGTGGCGACGGTGCCCCCCGCCCCCGATGCGGGGGAGACTGCCTTCCAGTTCACCAGCGACGGCCCTGTGCCCGGCTTCTACTGGGTGGACCAGGGCTTTGGTTACGCGCTCAGCGGCCAGCTCTCACGCCAGCAACTGCTGACGCTCGCATCGGCGGTGTACCGGCAGCTGTGAAGCCCGGGCCGGGATTGTCCTCAGGCCAGCGCCGCCAGCGGATGCGAATGGGCGGGCCAGGGGCTGGCAAAAAACGGCGCCACCATCTCGGGCGTCACGTCCTCGATGCGCGCGGGGTTCCACTTCGGTGCGTGGTCCTTGTCCACGGCGAGCGCACGAATGCCCTCCACCGTCTCGCTCTGACCGGGGCGCAGGTAGAAGCAGTGGCGCACCATGTCGCGTTCCATGCGCAGGTCGTCGGCCAGGCCCATGGTGCGGGCTCGGCGGACCTGCTCCAGCACCACGTGCAGCATCAGCGGAGAGCGCTTGCGCAAGGTGGCCGCTGTGGCGCGCGCCCATTCGCTATCAGCTGACTCCAGCGCACGCACGATGTCGCCCACGCCAGGTAACGCAAAATACTGATCAATTTCGGCCCTGACGCTTGATGCATCTGCGCCAGCAGCTATGAATTTGGAAGCAACATAGGCCTTGACCGCGGCGCCGTCCGCAAAAGTCTGCGAGGCCAGGGCGTCCCACACGGCTGCCTGCTGGTCCGACGGCAGGCAGCCGTCGGCCAGGTTGCCGGCGATGGCGTCGCTCGCACCAATGGTGTCGCCCGTCAGCGCCAGCCACTCGCCCACGCGGCCAGGGCAGCGGCTGAGAAAGTAGCCCCCGCCCACGTCGGGGAACAAACCGATGGCCGTCTCCGGCATGGCCATCTTCGTGCGTTCGGTCACCACGCGCAGGGCGGCACCCTGGCTGATGCCCATGCCGCCACCCATCACGATGCCGTCCATGAAGGCGATGTAAGGCTTGCCGTAGTTGTGGATCAGGTGGTTGAGGGCGTATTCCTCGGTAAAGAAGTCTTCCAGCTGCGGGTTGCCCTGGCTGCCCGCCTGGTGCAGGAAGCGGATGTCGCCGCCGGCGCAGAAGGCGCCGAAAGGGCCCTCCTTGTTGCTGCCACGGATGGCCACTGCCAGCACCCGTGCATCGTTCTGCCATGCCAGCAGGACGCCCATGAGGTCGCGCACCATCCCGAGCGACAGTGCATTGAGCGCACGAGGGCGGTTCAAGGTGATGAAGCCGACCTGGCCACGCACTTCGCTCAGAACTTCCGCCAAAACCACTGTCTCCGTCATTTTTCTTCCTTCAAACCCAAAAGCTCATTGAAAACCAGCGCGCCGATCACCAGCGCGCCACCACCCAGCACGGCCGCGCCGGGCTCTTCGCCCGCACCCAGCCATGCCAGCAAAATACCAAAGATCACCTCCAGAAGGCTCAAAAGGGCGATCTCCGGTGCCTTGAGCACCTGTCCGCAACGCACGGCCAGCACGCAGGGTATGGCCAGTTGCACCACGCCCAGCAAGGCCAGCAACCACAGGTCGTGCGCGGACGCCTGAAATGGCAGCGCCAACGGCAGCGTGGCCAGTACGGACAGCACCGCTCCCACCAGCACGGCCGGCACCAGATCGACCGCGTGGCCATGGCGCTGCGAATGCTGCACTACCGTCCAGTTCACGGCGCCGGCCACCGGCACGCACAAGGCTACCAAGGTACCCAGCAGGGGCAGTCCCGCCACCTGAGAGCCATACATCCACCCTATGCCCAGCCCCGCCACGCAGATGGCGACCCAGGTCCGCGGCGCAATGCGATGCCCTATGAAGATACGCGCCAGCAATGCGGTGATCAGCGGTGCGGCGGCCATGGTCACCAGCACGTTCGCCACGGGCATGAGCAGGATGGCCACCATGAAGGCAGTGAACATCACGCTCCAGCACACACCCGATATCCACAAGGCCCGCCCGCTCCTGCGCATGGACGAGAACACCGCACGCCCCTGCAGCATGGGAAGGATCACCAACAGCGCCAACAAGGTGAACAGGCTGCGCCAGAAGGTCACTTCGAAACTGCGGGCGGCTTCGAGGTGGCGCGTGACCACACCCGCGATCGACCACATGAAGGTGACCGCCACCATCAGGACCACGGCGCGGGAATGGGTGAGCTTGGGCGGGAACATCGGCAGTGGGTACAGCGTATTGCGGCGGCAGCGTCAGATGGCAAAAAGGGCCACGGCATGGCAGTGGCCCTCGGGCGACAGGCAGGGGCATGGCCCCCTGTGCGCTCACTCGACAGAACTCGGCGCCTCAGCGCCGGAACATCAGGAGCGGCCTGCGCGCTTGCGCTCGTTTTCGGTCAGGAAGCGCTTGCGGATGCGGATCGACTTGGGCGTGATCTCGACCAGCTCGTCGTCCTCGATGAACTCCACCGCGTACTCCAGCGTGGCGTCGATCGGCGGCGTGATCTTGATCGCGTCTTCCTTGCCGGAGACGCGGAAGTTGGTGAGCTGCTTGGTGCGCGTGGCGTTCACCACCAGGTCGTTGTCGCGGCTGTGGATGCCCACGATCATGCCTTCGTACACCGGGTCGTTGGCCTTGACGAACATGCGACCGCGGTCGTCCAGCTTGCCCAAGGCGTAGGTGAAGATTTCACCGTCGTCCATGGAAATCAGCACGCCGTTCTTGCGACCGCCGATAGCACCCTTGTGCGGCTCGTAGCTGTCGAAGATGTTGCTGATCAGGCCGGAGCCGCGCGTCAGGTTCAGGAATTCGTTGGTGAAGCCGATCAGGCCACGCGCAGGAATGCGGTACTCCAGGCGCACGCGGCCGCGGCCGTCCGGCTCCATGTTCACCAACTCGCCCTTGCGCTCGCCCAGGGCCTGCATCACGCCGCCCTGATGGCCTTCTTCGATGTCGGCCGTGACCAGCTCAATGGGCTCGTGCTTGACACCATCGACGTCCTTGAACACCACGCGGGGCTTGGAGACGGCCAACTCGTAGCCTTCGCGGCGCATGTTTTCAAGCAAGATGGTCAGGTGCAGTTCGCCACGGCCCATCACTTCGAAGATGCCTTCTTCGTCGGTTTCCTTCACGCGCAGGGCCACGTTGTGCTGCAGTTCCTTCTGCAGTCGGTCCCAGATCTGGCGGCTGGTCACGAACTTGCCTTCACGTCCAGCCAGAGGCGACGTGTTCACGCAGAAGTTCATGGTCAGCGTGGGCTCGTCCACCTTGAGCATGGGCAGCGGCGCGGGGTTGGCAGGGTCGGTCACGGTCACGCCGATGCCGATGTCCTCGATGCCGTTGATCAGCACGATGTCGCCGGGGCCAGCCACGGGCGTCTGCATGCGATCAAGACCCTGGAAAGTCAGCACCTGGTTCACGCGGCCCTTGACGGCCTTGCCATCCGGGCCTTCCATGACCAGCACGTCCTGAGCGGGCTTCAGAGTGCCCTGGCTGATGCGGCCCACACCGATGCGGCCCACGAAGGTGGAGAAATCCAGCGCGGAGATCTGCAGCTGCAGTGGCGCATTGGCGTCGCCCGAGTTCGGAGGAACGTGCTTCAAGATGGTGTTGAACAGGGCCGACATGTCGGGACCCCACTGCTCGCCCGGAGCGCCTTCTTCGAGCGACGACCAGCCATTGATCCCGGAGGCGTACACCACTGGGAAGTCGAGCTGCTCGTCGGTGGCACCCAGCTTGTCGAACAAATCGAACGCGGCGTTCACGACCTTGTCGGGGTTGGCACCCGGCTTGTCCACCTTGTTCACCACCAGGATGGGACGCAGGCCCAGGGCCAGGGCCTTCTTGGTCACGAAACGCGTCTGGGGCATGGGGCCCTCCTGCGCATCGATCAACAACACCACGCTGTCCACCATGGACAGGGCACGCTCCACTTCGCCGCCGAAGTCCGCGTGACCGGGGGTGTCCACGATGTTGATGTGCGTGCCTTCCCAGCTCACGGCGCAGTTCTTGGCCAGAATGGTGATGCCACGCTCTTTTTCGATCGCGTTGTTGTCCATCACGGTGTCGACCACTTTTTCGTGGTCGGCGAAGGTGCCGGACTGGCGCAGCAGTTGGTCGACCATGGTGGTCTTGCCATGGTCAACGTGGGCAATGATGGCGATGTTGCGGATTTGTTTCGTCATAGTTTTTCCAATGTGCCGCTGGCTGGTGTCAGGCGCGGCGTGCTTCCAAGATTTGTTGTATTTCCAGCGGACTCAGGAGCCTGTCGGGCACCAGCTCCCCGCCAACGATGTGGGCCACCCCCAGCAGTGCCGGAGGCTCTTCTCCAAAAACCGACACGGCGCTGGCATCGGGCCAGGTGCCGCGGCGGCGCACGCCTGACAGGAAGCGAGCCGCATTGTCGCTGTCCAGCGTGACACGCACGTGTTGTGCCAGCAACGACTCGGGCGCTTCCAGGCTGGCCAGGCGCTCGGCCTCCGGCATGGCTTCCAGTTGCGCAAGGGTGACGCAGCGCTCCACGCCGATCCCCCCCGTGTCGATGCGGCGCAAGAACGTGAGATGCGCTCCGCAGCCCAGAGCGGCACCGATGTCCTCGCCCAGGGTGCGGATGTAGGTGCCCTTGCTGCACCTAACTACCATTTTGATAGCATATTGCCCTTGCTCCGTCTGCACCACCGTGAGATTCAGCGCATGGATGACGACGTCGCGCGCTTCGCGCTCCACGGTCACACCGGCACGCGCGTACTCGTACAGGGCCTTGCCGTCCTTCTTGAGCGCGCTGTGCATCGGCGGCACCTGCTGGATGGGGCCTGTGAACTGCCTCTGCACGGCTTCAAGATTCTCGGGTGTCAGTGCCGCCTGATCGACATCACAGTGCCGAAGCACCTCACCCTCGGCATCGCCGGTGGTGGTGGTGGTGCCCAGCAAGGCAACGGCCTCGTAGGTCTTGGGGGCGTCGAGCTGCAACTGGCTGAACTTCGTCGCTGCGCCAAAGCACAGCGGCAGCACGCCGGTAGCCAGCGGATCGAGCGTGCCCGTGTGGCCCGCTTTTTCAGCGCGCAGCAACCACTTCGCCTTTTGCAAGGCGTCATTGCTCGAGAGCCCGAGCGGTTTGTCCAGCAGCAACACCCCGTGCACAGGGCGCCGCTGCACCCTGGTGCGAGGCGCGTGCATGGGCTACTCCTCTTTCGCGCGCGAAGAAACGGCCTTGGCGATCAAGGCGTTCATGTCGGCCGCACGCTCGGAGGTGCGGTCGAACACGAAGTGCAGCGTGGGCACCGTGTGGATGTGCAGGCGCTTGAACAGGCCATTGCGCAGGAAGCCCGCAGCCTGGTTGAGTGCGGCCTGTGTCTCCACAGGGTCACCCGTCAGCAGGCTGAAGAACACCTTGGCGTGTGCGTAGTCGGGGGTCACCTCCACGCCCTGCAGCGTCACCATGCCCACGCGCGGGTCTTTCAACTCGCGCGCGATCAGCTCCGTCAGATCGCGCTGTATCTGATCGGCAACCTTGAAGGCGCGGTTCGGGGTAGCAGATTTTTTTGCAGCCATGTCAATTTACCTTCGCCGGCCGCTGCTGCAGCATCACGTGGTTTTCACGCGGCGCAGACCAGCACCCCCGCGCAAGGGCCGCCCCGACGCATAGGCGGCGCTGCGCTTGCGTGCGCTGGGGGCGCCCCCCTCCCGCCTCGCGCCGCGAGGCGAGAGAGGGGCAGGGAGCGAAGCGACTCAGGGGGTGTCTCATAGAGTCCGGGCGATTTCCTTGATATCAAAGAATTCGAGTTGATCGCCTTCCTTGATGTCGTTGTAGTTCTTGAGCTTGATACCGCACTCGAAGCCTTCCTTGACTTCCTTGACGTCGTCCTTGAGGCGCTTGACCGAGTCGACTTCGCCCGTGTAGACCACCACGTTGTCGCGCAGCAGGCGGAAACGTGCGTTGCGATGGACCATGCCCGAGGTGATGTACGAACCGGCAATCGTGCCGATCTTCGTCGCGACGAACACCGTGCGGATCTCGGCCGTGCCGATGACTTCCTCGCGCTGCTCTGGGGCCAGCATGCCGGACATGGCGACCTTGAGCTCGTCCACGGCGTCATAGATGATGCTGTAGTAGTGCAGGTCGACGCCATTGCCTTCGGCCGTCTTGCGCGCGCCGGCATCGGCACGCACGTTGAAGCCGATGACGATGGCCTTGGAGGCGATCGCCAGGTTGATGTCGGACTCGCTGATACCACCCACGCCGGCATACACCAGCTGGACCTTGATCTCGTCCGTGGACAGCTTGAGCAGCGACTGCGACAGCGCTTCCTGCGAACCCTGCACGTCGGCCTTGACGATGATGGGCAGGTACTTGACCTCGCCCGCCGTCATGTCGGCGAACATGTTTTCCAGCTTGGCGGCCTGTTGCTTGGCCAGCTTCGTGTTGCGGAACTTGCCGGCGCGGTAGGTCGCGATTTCACGGGCACGGCGCTCGTCCGTGAGCACCATGAACTCGTCGCCAGCCTGCGGCACTTCGGTCAGACCCTGGATTTCCACCGGGATCGACGGACCCGCCGTCTTGGCAGCCTTGCCGTTTTCGTCCAGCATGGCGCGCACGCGGCCAAAGGTCTGACCGGCCAGCACCACGTCGCCCACCTTGAGCGTACCGGACTGCACCAGCACGGTGGCCACGGGACCGCGGCCCTTGTCGAGCTGCGCTTCGATCACGAGGCCCTTGGCCAGCGAGTCGACCGGTGCCTTCAACTCCAGCACTTCAGCCTGCAGCAGCACCTGCTCGAGCAGCGTGTCGATGCCCATGCCGGTCTTGGAAGACACGGGCACGAACGGCGAATCGCCACCGTACTCTTCGGGCACCACTTCTTCCACCACCAGCTCCTGCTTGACGCGGTCGGGGTTGGCATCGGGCTTGTCGGCCTTGGTGATGGCCACCACGATGGGAACACCCGCCGCCTTGGCGTGCTTGATGGCTTCCTTGGTCTGCGGCATGACGCCGTCGTCGGCCGCCACCACCAGGATCACGATGTCGGTCGCCTGGGCACCCCGGGCACGCATGGCCGTGAAGGCCTCGTGGCCGGGAGTGTCGAGGAACGACACCATGCCGCGTGGAGTTTCCACGTGGTAGGCACCGATGTGCTGGGTGATGCCGCCGGCTTCGCCCGCAGCCACCTTGGAGCGGCGGATGTAGTCCAGCAGCGAGGTCTTGCCGTGGTCGACGTGGCCCATGACGGTGACGACGGGCGCGCGCGGCAGCACTTCGGCATTCTGCTGCGCAGCATCGTCGTCGGTGAAGGCCTCCGGGTCGTCCAGCGCAGCCACCACGGCCTTGTGGCCCAGTTCTTCCACCACGATCATGGCGGTGTCCTGGTCCAGGGGCTGGTTGATGGTGACCATCTGGCCCATCTTCATCAGCGCCTTGATCACCTCGTTGGCCTTGATCGACATCTTGTGCGCCAGCTCGGCCACGGTGATGGTTTCGGGCACGTGCACTTCGATGATGCGCGCCTCCACCGCCACGGACTGCTGGTGGTCGTCACGGTGGTCGCGGCTGTCGCCACGACGGCCGCGCGGGCCACCGCGCCAGTTGTTGCGGCCGACACCGCCGCTGCTGTCGCCGCGGGTCTTGATTTCCTTCTTCTTGGCCGTGTCGTTGGCCCAGCTGGAAGACAGCTTGGCCGACTTGACTTCCTTGCCAGCACCCGGAGCACCCGCACCTGCGGCGGCAGGAGCACCCGCACGGGCAACACCCGTACCCACGGCAGGCTTGTGCAGCGTGCCTTTCTTGGCGTCGCCCACAGCGGCGGGTTTGGCCACCGGCTTGGGTTCTTCGGGCTTCTTGGCAACCATGACCGCCTTCTTGGGCGTGGCCATCATGGAACGGATCGCGGCGGCTTCAGCCTCGGCCTTGCGACGGCGTGCGTCCAGATCGGCGGCGCGCGCGGACTCCTCGTCGGCTCGCGCCTTGGATTCGGCCGCAGCCTTCTCGCGGGCTTCGCTCTGGGCGGCAGCACGGGCTGCAGCCTCGGCGGCCTGCTCGCGCGTGGCTTCCTGTTTGACGGCAGAGGCCTGCGCCTTCTTCTCGGCTTCCTGGGCAGCGTAGGCGGCGGCGCGCTCCTCGGCTTCGCGCTCACGCGTCTCGCGGGCTTCCCGCTCTGCACGCTTTTCGGCCAGCTCGGCCTCCTGGCGACGGATCAGCTCGGCCTGGCGGCGGGCTTCTTCCTCGCGGCGTGCGAGCTCGATGTCCTCGCTGGAGACGGCAGCCTCTTCCACTGCGGACGCGGTGGATTCAGCCGTGGCCTCGGCCCCTTCATCGCGCTGGATGAAGGTGCGCTTCTTGCGCACTTCCACCTGGATCGTGCGCGCCTTGCCGGTGGCGTCGGCCTGCTTGATTTCGCTGGTGGACTTCTTGACCAGCGTGATCTTCTTGCGATCGGCCGAAGCCGTGCCGTGGCTGGCCTGCAGGTAGGCCAGCAGCTTTTGCTTGTCGGACTCGGTCAACGCGTCCGAAGGTGCGGCCTTGCCCACCCCGGCAGCCTTGAGCTGGTCGAGCAGGGTTTCAGGCGATTTCTTGAGTTCGGTGGCGAACTCGGCGACAGTATTACTGGACATATATGGTTCGTGCCTCCCTGACCTTTACTCTTGCTGCCCCGCGAACCAGTGTTCACGCGCCTTCAGGATCAAGGCTTTGGCATCTTCTTCAGACTGTCCGGTCAGGTCGGTCAGTTCATCTAGGCCCAAATCGGCCAGGTCGTCACGTGTGTGCACACCACCGTCGGCCAGTTTGGCAATCAGCTCGGGGGTGAGGCCTTCGAGGTCGCGCAGGTCCTGGGAGACCTCATCCACGCTTTCCTCGCGGGCGATTTCCATCGTGAGCAGCGCATCCTTGGCACGGGCGCGCAGCTCGTTGACGGTGTCTTCGTCAAAGCTCTCGATCTCCAGCATTTCCTGCAGCGGCACGTAGGCCACTTCTTCCAGGCTGTTGAAGCCTTCGGAGATCAGGATGTCGGCGATTTCCTCGTCCACATCCAGCTTTTCCATGAACAGCTTGCGAGCCGTGTCGGTCTCGTTGGCCTGTTTCTGGGCGCTTTCGGCAGCGTCCATGATGTTGATCTTCCAGCCGGTCAGATCGGACGCCAGGCGCACGTTCTGGCCGCCGCGGCCGATGGCGATGGCGAGGTTTTCCTCATCCACCACCACGTCCATGGCATGCTTTTCCTCATCGACCACGATGGAGGACACGTTGGCAGGTGCCAGCGCACCGATCACGAACTGCGCCGGGTCTTCGGACCACAGCACGATGTCCACGCGCTCTCCGGCAAGCTCGTTGGTCACCGCATTCACGCGGGTGCCGCGCACGCCGACGCAGGTGCCGATGGGGTCCACGCGCTTGTCGTGCGACAGCACGGCGATCTTGGCGCGCGAGCCGGGGTCGCGGGCGCAGGACTTGATCTCGAGCAGGCCCTGCTCGATCTCGGGCACTTCCTGGCGGAAGAGCTCGATCATGAATTCGGGCGCCGAGCGCGACAGGATGATGGGCGCGCCACGCAGCGTGAGGTCCACCTCCATGATCATGGCCCGCACGCGGTCGCCGCTGCGCAGGTTTTCCTTGGGGATCATCTCGCCACGGCGCAGACGGCCTTCAACGCGGCCGGACTCGACGATGATGTCGCCCTTGTCCATGCGCTTGACGGTACCCGTGAAGATCTTCTCGCCACGCGACATGAAGTCGTTGAGCAGCATTTCGCGCTCTGCATCGCGGATCTTCTGCAGGATGACCTGCTTGGCCGCCATGGCGCCGATGCGGCCGATGGGCACGGATTCGACGCCCTCTTCGATGTACTCGCCCACTTCGATGTCCGGAATGCGGTCCTTCGCGTCCATCAGCAGCTCTTCGGCTTCAGGATTTTGCAGGCCAGCATCGTCGGGCACCACCAGCCAGCGACGGAAAGTCTCATAGTTGCCGCTGTCGCGATCGACGGACACGCGAATGTCCACCTCGCCCTGGTACAGCTTCTTGGTAGCCTGGGCCAGGGCCGACTCCACGGCGCCCAAGACCACATCACGCTCCACGTTCTTCTCGCGTGAAATGGCCTCAACCAACATCAACAATTCGCGATTCATGCGACGACTCTCCTATTTCAATCACCTGAGGGCGGCAGCCGTACACAGCAGCCCCGCCCCATTCATTCAGCAAGCGCTCAGGCTCAAGCGGGCGCGGGCCCGGCCTTGCCCGCACGCCCCTTGAAGTCCACGATGGGCGCCAGACGGGCATCCCTGAGTTCATCGAGGGCGAAACCCAACGCCTGCAGCGGTGCGGGTACGCGCTTCTTGCTGACCTTTTGACCTGGCTTGACAGGGGGCTCGTCGCTCCAGACGATCTGCCAGCCCCCGGCCTCGGCGCGCTCGAGCGTGCCGCGAAATTTCTTGCGGGTGGCATTGACCTGGCCCGCTGCTGCTGCGCCAATGGGCGCCTTCAGGGTGATGTCGATGACCGAGCCCTCAAAGCGCACGAAGTCCTGCTCGTGGCGCAAGGGGCGGTCGATGCCGGGGGATGAGACCTCAAGGCGCTTGTACTCGACGCCATCGACCTCCAGCGCGAACTGCAGCTGGCGGGTGACCTTCTCGCAGTCCTCGACCGTGACGAATTGATCCTCCAGGGGCGCGGGCGCATCGGCGGCCGGCTGCACCCAGGGCAAGTCGATGGTGACGCGCAGCAGACCACCGGCGGAGCGCTCGATCTCCACCAGGTCATACCCCAGGCCCGTCACAATTTGTTCAACGACTTGCTGCAATGCCACGTGTTCAGTTCAATCCCGGAAAAACAAAAAACCCGATAACCCCCGGAGACCCTTCTCCGACAGCTTCGAGCTCCAAAAGCGTTCGACCAAAAAAAACGGGCGGTTGGTACCCGCCCGTTTGGTCGTGAGAGTCGTATTGTAGCGCGCAAACTGTTGACCTGCAAAGCCGCGCAAGGGCAAAACTGTTGTCAACACACTCCGAAAAGGCCAGAAACCAAGCGTTCATGCGGCCTGTGGCGCGGTGCGCGCCCTTGCCCTGCACGCTGCTGCCATGTTGCACTGCAATCGGCCTGTGGCGCTCACCCCACAAGCGCAGCCCGCTATCACGGCGATAGCGGTGCCAGCAGGTGGTCCAGGTCGCCCTGGGTGAACAGCGGCTCCTTGCGGGCTGCCGCGCCGCCGTACAGGCTGCCGGCCAGCTGCGCCTTCTTCTCCTGCAGCGCCAGGATGCGCTCCTCGATGGTGCCCTGCGCCACCAGCTTGATCACCCACACGCTCTGCGTCTGGCCAATGCGGTGGGCGCGGTCGGTGGCCTGGTTCTCGACGGCCGGGTTCCACCAGGGGTCGAAATGGATCACGGTGTCGGCCTGCGGCAGGTTCAACCCCACACCGCCGGCTTTCAGGCTGATGAGGAACAGCGGCACCTGCCCGCTGGTGAACTTCTCGATGATCGCGTCCCGCTTCTGGCTCTGCCCCGTGAGCTTGGCCCAGGGCAGGCCCTGCCTCCTCAACTCGGCCTCGATCAGCGTGAGCATGCTGGTGAACTGCGAAAACAGCAGCACCCGCCGCCCCTCGGCCAGCATCTCGGGCAGCATGGCCATCAACTGGTCGAGCTTGGCCGACGTGCTGACGGCCCTGGCCGCGTCCAGGGGCACCAGTTGCGGGTGGCAGCAGACCTGGCGCAACTTGAGCAGCGCATCCAGGATGGTGATCTGCGATTTGGCCAGCCCCTGCGACTGCAAGGCCTCGCGCACGCTCTTCTCCATGCCCAGGCGGATGGTTTCGTACAGGTCGGCCTGCGGGCCCGCCAGCGGCACCGGCATGACCGATTCCACCTTGGGCGGCAACTCGCCGGCCACCAGCGCCTTGGTACGGCGCAGCATGAAGGGCGTGGTGCGCGCGCGCAGTTGCTCCATGCGGGCCGTGTCGCCCTGCTTTTCGATGGGCGTGCGAAACAGCGCCTTGAAGCGCTGCTCGCTGCCCAGAAAGCCCGGCATCAGAAAGTGGAAAAGGCTCCAGACCTCGCCCAGGTGGTTTTCCATCGGCGTGCCCGACAGGCACAGCCGGTGGCGCGCGTTCAGGCCGCCCGCCACCTGCGCAGCCTTGGAACTGGCGTTCTTGATGTTCTGCGCCTCATCCAGCACCACAAGGTGCCAGGCCTGCGCCAGCCAGCGTTCGCGGTCGCGCTGCAGCAGCGAATAAGGGGCAATGACCAGGTCGTGCTCGGCCAGCCTGTCGGCCGCGTCGTGGCGGCCTGCGCCGTGCAGAACCAGGCAGCGCAGGCCGGGGCAAAACCGCGCGGCCTCGCGCTGCCAGTTGCCCAAGAGGCTCACGGGCGCGATGACGAGTGCGGGCTCGGTCAGCCGCCCGGCATCCTTTTCGACCTGGATGTGCGCCAGCGTCTGCAGCGTCTTGCCCAGGCCCATATCGTCGGCCAGCACACCGGCCAGGCCGTGGGCGCGCAGGAACTGCAGCCAGTTCAGGCCTTGTTGCTGGTAGGGCCGCAGCGTGGCGTGCACGCTGGCGGGCAGCGGCACCTCGGGCAGCACACCCGCACCCTGCAGCTGGGCCACCACGCCGCGCAATGCAGCGGCGCCCTCCCACGGCACGCCCTCGCCCAGTGCCGCCGTGGTGCGCAGCACTTCCAGGCGCGAAAGTTTCAGGCTGTCGCGCTGGAAGTCATGCGTGCGGTCGCCCACCAGATCGAGCAGCGCCGCCATCCAGGGCTGCAAGGCAGTGGTGGGCAGGCGCACAAAGCCCGAGCCGGTCAGCGACGCGAGATAGACATGCGATGGCAGCCGGGGCTGGCCCGAGGCGGGATCCGGCGGTTGTGCCGCGGCGGCGGCGATCAGATCCGGCAGCCAGGGCAGGATGTTGTGGCGCACGCCGTCGATGTCGATCCCCAGCGACAGCGCGAACCACGGCGAGGTGGAGTCATCCCCGCCCTCTGGCTGCAGCGACACGTCCAGCATGTCGGCGTGGGAGATCCAGCCATCCAGCGCCGCATCCGTCGTCACAGCGAACCCGGCGTCGCGCAGCACTGCGAAGCCGTTGTCGGCCCAGTGCATCCAGTCGTTCTGCGAGCGTCCGCCCGGGATGCCGAACACGCCTTCGTCCGTGGCCAGCAGCCCCAGCGCCATCAGGCGCTCGATGGCATCAAGCTCTGCGGCGGCGTCGCGCCGCAACAGCACCTGACCGCCGTCGGCCCCGGTGAGCAGCACACCTGGATCCTGTCCGCCCCACCAGCCCACATGGCCCTGGTAGTCAAACTGCAATTGGGCGGCGACCAGGCCCAGGTGCGCAACGTTCTGGGCCTGTACCGGCGCCAGGTGCAGGCGCGCCACGGGCTTGACCCCCTGCACCCGTGTCAGCGGCCCCAGCACCGGCGGCAGCGGCAGCACGCCCCCCAGGCGGCTCGCCACTTCGGCATGGCGCTTTTGCAGCGACGTGGCGTTCAGCGCAGGCGCCTTGAGCAGCATGCCCACCTGCGCGGGGCTCAGGCCCTCGGCGTGCACCGGGCCGCACTCGCCACGGGTTGCGTCCACATACAGCGCGGGCTGGTTGTCGCACAGCGTGGCGGTGGGGCTGGGCAGCGTGGCCTGCAGGCTCCACAGGCTGTCTGCGCCCATGGCGGGAACGGACTCCTTCCAGACCCAGGCGATGGCCAGCGGCTCGCCCCAGCGCAGCGCCGGCCCGACGGTCGATCCGCCCGCATCGACAAACAGGCGGGACGTGGCGGCGGCCTGCTTCAGCGCCAGCAAGCCCACCGCACCTTCGAGCAGACCGATGGGCGCCACGCTGTAGGCCGAGTAATACCCCACGCTGCGCGGCATGGCCCGCAGCAGCTGAAGCACCTGGTGATCGGCGTCGCTGGCGCTGTCGTACACGGCCTGGCCGGGCCCGGGCTGCGTGCGTATCTGTTTGGGCTTGGCCCAGCCGCCGGTGACCTTGGGGTACGACACCACGGCCTCCAGCTGCATCTGCGGCACCGTGCCGCGCGGCCGCCCCACGGTGGAGACGAGGTAGAGGTAACACTCGGGCCTGTCCGCCCGCTCGGGCCGCGCACCCTGAGCACCCGGCGCAGGCGGGCCGGACGCACCCACGGCGCGGTCCCAGTCTTGCAGCCAATGCGCCAGCCGGGCATCGGCCTGCGCACGCGCCGCCGCGTTCTTGCGCTCCTGCATGCTCTGCAGCACCTGCGCAGCCTGCGGGGAAGCAGCGGCATGGGCGGGGTTTCGCTCCGCGGCTTCCAGCGTCAAGGCGACGGCGTGCTTGCAATCGGCTCCTACCGGACAAGTGCAGTCGCCCGCCCAGGATTTGACCTGGCCGTTGGGCGCCAGGGCGAGCTTCACCACCACCTCGTAGGGTACGGACTGGCTACCTTGCACTTCGCCCTCGATCCTCCACGCGCCGCCCGCCGCAGGCGCCACGGCGATCCGCACCACCTCCGCAGACCGAAACAGGGCAAGACCGCGCGACCAGGCGCCCGAGTCGCACTGCGCCTGCAAGGAGCTGGCTTGAAACCACGGAGAGCTGGAATGAGACACAAACAATGCAAAAAACGGCTGCAGCGCTTTACCTGCAAGCGCCAGCAGCTATGAAAACAGGAGCGCCCTGGAGAGCACGGAAAGATGGTTCTTGCGCACAGCGCACAGCGTGCCGCGCTACGTAAGGCGCGCAGCGCGCACGCGCTCGAACACCGCCTGCGCCTCGCCTCCCACGCCGGCAGCGCCTGGGGTGCCCGCCTGCAAACTGGCCAGCAGCCGCGCCAGCACGGGCGCCTGCGGCAGCAGCGGCCCCAGGAACAGGGCGCGCTGGCCGTCGGCGACCAGCAGCGTGGGGAAGGTCTCCACATCCAGGTCGCCCGCCAGCTCGGACTCATCCTCGATGTCCACCCACTCGAAGCGCACCCCGGGGTGCGCACGCGCCAGCTCGTCGAACAGGGGGCGGTACACGCCACAGGTGCCGCACCAGGCTGCGCACAGGCACACGGCCCACCAGCCGCCGGGCGCGGGGGCCGCCGGGCTGGACGGTGTGGATTCGGGCAACGAGGCCGGGCTTTGCATCAACAGGGCTCCTGGGTGGTCTGCATGCGGCGGGGCACCACAGCCGGCAGGCTCCTTCGCCACTGCACCAGCCCCGCGCTACATGCCGCGCCGCTCTCTGGCGCGATAAACCTCGATGGTACCCACACCCGGCGCCCGGTTGCCCCAGCTGTTGCGCACAAAGGTGGCCACCGCCGCCACGTCCTCGTCGCCCAGCAGCTGCTGGAAGGGCGGCATGCCGTGCGGGCGCGGGTTGCCGGCCGTGGCGGGCAGGTAGCCGCCCTGCAGCACCACCCGCACCACGTTGGTCGGGTCTGCCAGCAGCACGGCGCGGTTGCCGGCCAGCGCGGGGAAGGCGCCCGCCTGGCCCTGCCCCTGCTCGCCGTGGCATTGCGCGCACTGCTGCTCGTACACCTTGCTGCCCCGCGCCATGGCGGCGGCGGGCGGCGCGGCGGATGTGGGGGGCGCTGCGCGCTCTGCCTGCTGCGGCAGCGCCTGCAGGTAGACGGCCATGGCGCGCGCATCGGCATCGCTCAGGTACTGCGTGCTGCGGAACACCACCTCGGCCATGGGGCCCAGCACCGACCCGTGCGGGGCCACGCCGGTCTTCAGCAAGGCCACCACGTCCTCGGTGGCCCAGTCCTTGACCCCCGCCTCGGCCGCTGCGTTGAGCGCGGGCGCATACCAGTTCTGCACCGGGATCAGCCCGCCGTTGAAGGCCTTGGCGTCGGCCGTGGCGCCCAGCGCGTTGCGCGGCGTGTGGCAGGCCGTGCAGTGGCCCAGGCCGTTGACCAGGTAGGCGCCCCGGTCGTACTCGGCCGTCTGTGTGGGCGCCGCGTCGGCAACGGCGCTGGCAGCGCCCGGGGCGAAGAACAGCGCGCGCCACACGGCCAGCGCCGACTGCGTGCTGTACGGAAAGCGCAGCGCATGCGCACGGTTGGCGTCGCCCGCTGCGGGCACGCTCTTCAGGTACGCAAAGATCGCGTCCGAATCCGCGCGCGTGACCTGGGTGTAGTTGGGGTACGGGAAGGCGGGGTACAGCAGGCGCCCGTCCTTGCTGCGGCCATGGTGCATGGCGCGCCAGAACTCGGCGGACGTCCAGGTGCCGATGCCCTGCGCCTTGTCGGGCGTAAGGTTGGAGGTGTGCACCACGCCGAATGGCGTCTCGATGCCCCGCCCGCCCGCAAACGGCGCCCCGCCTTGCGTGGTGTGGCAGGCCATGCAGTTGCCGATACGGGCCAGGTACTCGCCGCGCGCCACCAGCGCGGGCGTGCTCTGCAGCGTCTCGGCGGCGGGCAGCGGCTCTTCGCCGCGCAGATTGAGGGTGATGACGGCAGCGGCCGCCACGCCCACGGCGGCCAGCACGCAAGACAGTGTCCAGAGGATGCGCTTCATGAAAACCTCATTCCCTTTCAACGTGTGGCGCCAGTCACCGGCACATCCGCCACGCCGCCGCAGCGGGCGGGCATGGCGGCGGGCAAGGTGGGCGCAGGCTTGCCTCCTCCCACCACCGGCTGGGCGGCCAGCCAGGCCGACACGGCACTCACGTCGTCGGGCGTGAGCTGGCGGGCGATGTCGGCCATGCAGTCGGGCGCATGGGCGCGGCGCTGACCAGTCTTCCAGGCACCCAGTTGGCTGTTGAGGTAGTCGCGCGGCAGGCCCAGCAGACCCGGGATGGACGGCGCTACGCCCGTCATGGCACTGCCGTGGCACGACACGCAGGCAGGGATGCGGCGCGCGGCATCGCCCTGCTGCACCAGCACTCGCCCCTGCTCCAGCGCGGCGGCAGGCGCCTGGGGTGCGGGCGGCGGCGGGTACGGCACGTCTTGCGCGGCAAAGTGATCGGCCATTTCACGCAGGTAGTCGTCGGTCAGGTGCTCGATGAGGTAGGTCATCTGCGGGTAGCTGCGCCGCCCATCGCGAAAGTTGAGCAACTGGTTGGCCAGGTAGCCCGCCGGCTTGCCGGCGATGCGCGGGAAGTAGCCCTCCTGCGTGGCCCGCCCTTCCTTGCCGTGGCAAGCGGTGCAGGCCAGCACGCGCGATGCCATGGCCGCGGCGGGCACCGTGGGCACCGCGGGCGCGGCCAGCGCGCTGGCGCTCAAAGCCGCCACCGCAGTAGCAGCAGACCAGCCAAAAACGGGGCGCAGCAGGCTGCGCAGGCTATGAGTCATGGATTTTTTTCGTGTGGGGATCGACAGGTCGCCAGCCGGGCGGAGCGTTCACCAACGCACGCACCAGCGCACCACGGCACTCTACGCGCAACCCCAAAAGCAGTACAGATTCAGTTTCGAGTTAAAAATACGGATCAGATTGCGCTGCACTCATCACTCCCAAGGCCTCAAGGCCCCAGCCCGTCAGCCCGCACCCATGAAACGCTACGAACGCCACGCCGACGCCATCGCGCAGCTCATCCACAGCGGCGCCCTGCGCCCGGGCGACCGCGTGCCGTCCGTGCGCGAGGCCAGCCGCACACGCGGCATCAGCCCGTCCACCGTGTTCGAGGCCTACTACCTGCTGGAAGCCCAGGGCCTGATCCATGCCCGCCCGCGCTCGGGCTACTACGTCAGCAACCGCTTGCCTACCGCAGGGCTGCGCCCCGCCGAGCCCCTGCCCTCGCAACCCGCACACACCTCCACCGACGTGGCCATCAGCGACCTGGTGTTCGAGGTGCTGGGCCTGGCGCGCGACCGCGACCTGGTGCCGCTGGGCTCGGCCTTTCCAGGGCTGGAGCTGTTTCCGCTGGAGCGGCTGGCGCGCTGCCTGGCCAGCGGCATGCGCAAGCTCGACCCCTGGAACATCGTTCAAAGCCTGCCGCCCGGCGACGAACGCCTGCGCCAGCAGATCGCGCTGCGCTACGGCCTGCACGGCAGCGCGGTCGATGTGGAAGAGATCATCATCACCAACGGCGCGATGGAGGCCCTGAACCTGTGCCTGGAGGCGGTCACGCAGCCCGGCGACGTGGTGGTGGTCGAATCCCCCACCTTCTACGCCGCGCTGCAGGCGCTGGAGCGGCTGAACCTGCAGGCACTGGAGATAGCCACCCACCCGCGCGACGGCATCGACCTGGCCGCACTGGCCGAGGCGCTGGAGCGCCAGCCGTCCCACCAGCGCATCAAGGCGTGCTGGCTCATGCCCAGCTTTCAGAACCCCCTGGGCAGCCTGATGCCCGAGGCCAAAAAGCGCGAGCTGGTCGCCCTGCTGGCCCGCCACCAGGTGCCGCTGATCGAAGACGACGTGTACGGCGAGCTGCACTTCGCCCCGCACCGGCCTCCTCCGGCCAAGGCCTTCGACACCGAAGGCCTGGTGATGCACTGCAGCTCGTTCAGCAAAAGCCTCGCGCCCGGCTACCGCGTGGGCTGGGTGGCGGCGGGCCGCCACGCCACGGCCGTGCAGCGCCTCAAGCTCATGACCACGCTCTCGGCCGCCACGCCGTCGCAGCAAGCGCTGTCCGAATACCTGGCCCAGGGCGGCTACGACCGGCACCTGCGCCAACTGCGCCGCAGCCTGGCGCAGCAACAGGCCATTGCGCTGGCTGCGGTGGCCCGGCACTTCCCGGCCGGCACACGCGTCTCGCAGCCTGAGGGCGGGTACTTCCTGTGGGTGGAGCTGCCGGTGCAGGTCGATGCGCTGCAACTGCACCGCCTGGCGCTGCAGCAGGGCATCAGCCTGGCGCCGGGGCAGATCTTTTCGGCCGACCGGCGGTTTGCCCACTGCGTGCGCATCAACTACGGGCACCCGGCACAAGCCCGGTTCGAGGTCGCGTTGCAAACCGTAGGGGCACTGGCGAAAGCGCTGGTTTCTGGCGCACCAGCGGGTGATGCTCACCAGGAAAATCAATCCATTGTTCACAACCAAATCAACCATTGATTGAATCCTGCCAGGCGTGCCGCCCCCTGCGCCCTCAGCACGCCTTGGCTTGCAGCCACCTGACGAAACGCTGCCGCGTTGGAAAGGCCCAACCTCGGGTTCTCCCGCCCTCGGCATGGCTCTTGCAACGGCATACTGACGCCCGCCCGCCACCTTGGGCAGCGCTACCAGCCTGGTGACCGCCAGCACCCACCACCCACCCCACGCCCCACCATGGCAACACCCCAGCATGTCCCGTTTCTGACTGTGGAAGACGAAGATGACTGGGTTGTCTCGTTCGCACTGGGCCCGCTGGGCGCCAGCCGCCTCACGCTCACGCGCACGCCGCACCTGGAGTTCATGCTGCGGCCCGAACAACGGGGCGTCTCGGTCGCTCCGATGGAGGCTGGCCAGCGCGCCACCCTGCTCGTGGCCGTGCAGTGGGGCCACAAGTGCGTGGATGTGGTGTCCACTGCCAAGCGCTACAGCCTGGACATCAGCAAGGTGGACAGCGCCACGCGTGCGGCGGCGCTGCGGGTGCTGGGCAAGATGAATTTCGACCAGCGGTTTCAGTTGGCGAATGCGTGAGTTCGCGTCGGTGACACCTGGGCAGCGCTCAAACGCCTGCACACCCCATCTCTCAATCCCCGACCGTTCGGGCCGAGCTTGTCGAAGCCAGGGCACACGCGCCCCCCATTGGCAGCCCTTCGACAGGCTCAGGGCGAACGGGGTCAGGCAAGCGCAGCGCGCCGACCATCACCGTCACGGGTTTGCAAGCACCGCGGCCTCACCCGCCCCCCACCGCATTCACACCACCAGCGGATCCAACGACTTCACCACCCGGCACGGATTCCCCGCCGCAAACACCCGCGCCGGCACATCGCGCGTGACCACGCTGCCCGCGCCGATCACCGCGCCATCGCCAATCGTCACACCCGGGCAGACGATGGCGCCGCCGCCGATCCACACGTCCGCGCCAATCGTGATCGCCACGCCCAGCTCCAGCCCGCCCGCACGCTCCTCGGGCGACATGGGGTGCGATGCGGTGAAGATCTGCACGCCCGGCCCCATCATCGTGCGCGCGCCGATGTGCACCGGCGCCACATCCAGCACCACGCAGTTCACGTTGCAGTACACGCCCTCGCCCAGCGTGATGTTGTAGCCGTAGTCGCACTGGAAAGGCGGCGTGATGGCCACGCTGGCCGGCACGCCCGGCACCAGTTGCGCGACCAGCGCCTTCACCGTGCCTGCCGTGTCGGGGCGGGTGGTGTTGATGTCGTGGCACAGCTGGCGCGCGCGCAGGCGGTCGGCGGCCAGCTCGGGGTCGGCGGCGTTGTAGAGCTTGCCGGCGATCATCTTGGATTTTTCAGAGGTCATGGGCCATTGTCCCAGCCCTGCCACGCCAGTCCGGACGGGTCAGCCCAAGGGCGTCCACTTGCGCTCGCTCGCGGCGGACTCCACCACCTTCTCGATGAAGCGCACGCCCTCGGCCCCGTCTTCCACACTCGGGTAGTCGGCCTCCAGCGCGCTGGCGGTGCGCCCTGCAGCGCGCGCGCGGATGTCGGCCGCCACGCCCAGGTAGACATTGGCAAACGCTTCGATGAACGCCTCGGGGTGCCCCGCCGGAATGCGTCCCGCGCGCAGGGCCGATTCGCTGAGCCACGGCGAGCCGCGCGTGAGGATGCGGCGCGGCCCGTCCACCGGCGAATGCACCAGGTGGTTCGGGTCTTCCTGGCGCCAAGCGAGGGTGCCCAGCGTGCCCGATATCTGCAGGCGCACGTCGTTCTCCAGCCCCGCCGCCACCTGCGACGCCACGATCACGCCGCGTGCACCGCCCGCGTAGCGCAGCAGCAGCTGCGCATCGTCGTCCAGCCGCCGGCCGGGGCCGAAGGTGGTGAGGTCGGCGCACAGCGCCTCGGGCCGCAGGCCGGTAACGGTGGCGGCCAAGTTCTCGGCATGCGAGCCGATGTCGCCCATGGTGCCCACCGCGCCACTGCGGGCAGGGTCCAGCCGCCAGTCGGCCTGCTTGTTGCCGCCGCCCTGCTCCACCGCCGTGGCCAGCCAGCCCTGGTTATATTCCACGGTGACCTTGCGCAGCGTGCCCAGGGCGCCGCTTTGCACCAGGTGGCGGGCCTCGCGCACCATCGGGTAGCCGGTGTAGTTGTAGGTCACGCCGAACACGGTGCCCGCCTTCTTCACGGCGGCCACCAGCTCTTCGGCCTGCGCGCTGGTGTGCACCAGCGGCTTGTCGCACACCACGTGAAAGCCCGCCTGCACAAAGGCCAGGGCCACGGGGTGGTGCACGTGGTTGGGGGTGACGATGCTCACCAGGTCGATGCGCTCATCGGGGCTGCGGCGCAGCTCGTCGGCCAGCAGGTCCTGCCAGCTGCCGTGGTTGCGGTCGTCCGCCAGACCCAGTTCGGCGCCGGATGCGCGGGCCCGCTCGGGCGATGACGAGAGCGCACCGGCCACCAGCGCGAACTGGCCGTCGAGCGCCATGGCCTTGCGGTGCACCGCACCGATGAAGGCGCCGTGGCCGCCGCCCACCATGGCGTAGCGGAGCTTCCTGACTTCACTGGACATATGGAAGGCCTTTGTTTGTTGTTCTTGGTTCGCTGTTGTCGTCACCACCCGGCCGTTCGCCCTGAGCTTGTCGAAGGGCCGTCAAACACCCTGCCCCGGCTTCGACGGGCTCGGCCCGAACGGTGAGGGAGCGGACGGCGGCTGAATGGTGGAGATGGCGGGAGAGCATTCACACGTTCTGCTGGTCGCGCGCAAACACTGCATCGAACGCACCCGCCGCCGGCTTGAAATCCAGCCGCTTGCAGAACGCCGCGCTCTCCGTGGCGCCATGCACGCGGTCCATGCGGCTGTCTTCCCACTCCACCGAGAGCGGGCCCTGGTAGCCGATTTCGTTGAGCGCGACGATGATGGATTCGAAATCGATCATCCCGCGCCCCACGCTGCGAAAGTCCCAGGTGCGCCGCGCGTCGCCAAAGCTGGTGTGCCCGCCGAAGGTGCCCACCGTGCCGTCGCCCTTGCCCCACCACACGTCCTTCATGTGGGCGTTGTAGATGCGGTCAGCGAACTGGCGGATGAACTTGATGTAGTCCACGCCCTGATAGGCCAGGTGGCTCGGGTCGTAGTTGAAGCCGAATCGCCGGTGCTGGTTGACCGCCGCAATGGCCCGCTCGGCCGAGGCGATGTCGAACGCGATCTCGGTGGGGTGCACCTCCAGCGCGAAGTTGATGTCGTGCTCCTCGAACACATCGAGGATGGGGCCGAAGCGGTCCGCGAAGTCCACGAACCCCTTGTCCCAATACGCCTGCGTGGTGGGCGGAAACGCGTAGATCGAATGCCACACCGACGAGCCCGTGAAGCCCGTGACCGTCTTCACGCCGAACGCTGCGGCCGCACGCGCCGTGTCGGCCAGTTCGGCGGCGGCGCGCTGGCGCACGCCTTCGGGCTCGCCGTTGCCCCACACGTGGGGCGGCAAGATGGCATGGTGGCGCTCGTCGATCAAGTCGCACACGGCCTGGCCCACCAGGTGGTTGCCGATGGCAAAACATGCAAGGCCGTGCTGGGCCAGCAGCGCGTGCTTGTCCTTCACGTACTGGGGCGACGACAGCGCCTCCTGCACGTTGAAATGGTCGCCCCAGCAGGCCAGCTCCAGGCCGTCATAGCCCATGCCCCTGGCCAGGGGCGCGAGTTCTGCCAGCGGCATATCGGCCCACTGGCCGGTGAAAAGGGTGACGGGTCTGGGCATGGTGCGTGCGTCCTGGTTATTCGGTCCACCCACCGTTCAGCCTGAGCTTGTCGAAGGCCGGGCACGATAGGTCGCCGGCTTCGACAGGCTCAGCCCGAACGGGCGGGGGTGGTGTTGAGCCATTCGGGTCGTAGTGACTGCCATGGCTTTTGTCTGGCAATCGTTGAATTCCAACCTCCGAACCTGCCAACCGTTCAGCCTGAGCTTGTCGAAGGCCGGACACGCCGGGTGCGGCTTCGACAAGCTCAGCCCGAACGGGCGGGGGTGGATTCGGGTTCGGGTTCGGGTTGGATGGGTTGAGAGCCATGGCCTCCACTTGCCCAGCAAGCAGTTACTGCTATATTTTTAGTAGCTGCTTGCGCTTACCAGACAAGCGGTAGAGGCCTTTTTTATCTCAAAACCACCATCAGAACGGCGAGTCGGGGAAGTAGAAGTTCTTCGCGTTCTCTTTGGTGATCAGCACCGACGGGATGATCGTCGTCGCAGGCAGCTTCTCGCCCTTGATGCGCGCCTCGGCCGTGAGCTTGATCGAGTCGTAGATGAACTTGGGGCTGTACGACACATTGGCCTGGATCAGCGGGTTGCTGCCGTCGGCCAGCGTCTTGATCATGCCCTTGGCACCCGCGCCGCCGAACACCAGCTTGATGTCCTTGCGCTTGGCCTGCTCGATGGCCTTGAGCACGCCCACGGCCATGTCGTCGTCGGCGGCCCACACCGCGTCGATCTGCGGGAAGCGGGTCAGGTAGTCCTGCATCACCTTGAAGGCGTCGTCGCGGTTCCAGTTGGCGTACTTGGCGTCCAGCAGCTTGATGTCGGGGTGGTTCTTCAGCACCGCGTTGAACGCGTCCATGCGTTCGTTGTCCAGCGTGGTCGCAATGCCGCGCATGGCCACCACGTTGCCCTTGCCGTTCAGTGCCTTGGCAATGTACTCGGCCGGGATCTTGCCGAAGGCCGTGTTGTCACCGGCCACGTACGCATCCTGCGCGCTGGTGTCGGTCAGGCCCCGGTCCACCACCGTCACGTACACGCCCTTGGCCTTGACCTGGGCCACGGGCTTGGTCAGCGCCGCCGATTCGAACGGGAAGATCACCAGGGCGTTGATCTTGTTCACCGTCACCAGGTCCTGCAGCTGGTTGGCCTGCTCGGGCGCGCCGCCCGCCGTCTTCACGATGACCTGCAGGCCGGGGTGGGCCTTCTCCAGGTCCTTCTTGGCCTGGTTGGCCCAGTACACGATGCCGCCCGTGAAGCCGTGCGTGGCCGATGGAATGGCCACGCCCACCACCGTCTTGTTGGCCTGCGCCATCGCAGGGCCGGCCAGCGCCAGAGCGGCGGCGGCGCCCACGGCCGAGAGGGCCAGGCGGCGGGTGAAGGACGAAGTAGATGTCTTGCTGTTCATGATGCGTTGTCTCCTGTTGCTGTTGCTGTTGCTTTGCTGAAAATGGCCATGAAAGCCTGGCCGACTGGGGAACACTGACGAAATCAAAAACCGGTGGAAGCGCTTCGGAACGGGTGCAAGCACCTTGGGCCTGCGCCACTACCCCGTTCGCCCTGAGCCTGTCGAAGGGCTGTCACGATGGGGCGCGAGTGCCCAGGCTTCGACGGGCTCAGCCCGAACGGTTGGGGGATTGCCGGAATCCAGCGCAGTGCGCTCGCCCTGCCCCGTTCGCCCTGAGCCTGTCGAAGGGCTGCCACCATGGGGCGCGAGTGCCCAGGCTTCGACAGGCCTGTCCTGAGCCCCGTCGAAGGGCTCAGCCCGAACGGTTCGGGGGTCGGGGCGGCCTCGCGGGGCGAATGAAAGGAATGAAGTGGCGACACGGCCATCACCTCTTTCCACGCTGCATGAACGCCACCGCGATGATCACAAACCCCTGCACCGCCGCGTTCAAATACACGCTGATGATGCTGGTCAGGTTCAAGATATTGCTGATCACCGACAGCAGGATCGCGCCCACCACCGTGCCGGTGATGCTGCCCGCCCCACCCTTGAGCACCGTTCCGCCCACGATCACCGCGGCGATCGCCTCCAGCTCCCACAGCAACCCCGTGGTGGGCGATGCGGACCCCAGGCGCGGCACGTACAGCAGCGTTGCGATGCCCACGCACACCCCGAGCAGCATGTAGGTCAGGATCTTGATCTTGTGCACGTCCACCGCCGCGTACTGCGCCACCTGCTCGTTCGAGCCGATGGCCTGCACATAGCGGCCATAGGCCGTGCGGTTCAGGATGACGCCGCCCACCACCGCCACCAGCAAAAAGATCCACACAGGGATGGGCACACCCAGCAGGTTGGCGTAGTACACCGGGCTGTAGATGTCCGACAGGTCGTTCTCGAGCGTGATGGCCCCGCCGTTCGAAAAATACGTGAGGTAGGCGCGGAAGATGCCCAGCGTGCCCAAAGTGACGATGAAAGGCTCGATGCGGCCCTTGGTGATCAAGAGGCCGTGCACCAGCCCGAACACCGCGCCCAGCACCACCGCCAGCAGCATGCCCACCACCACGGCCGCCATGGGCGAGCCCAGCACGGGCGCCATCGCGTTCATGAACAGGATGACCGAGCCCGCGATCAGCGCCGCCATCGACCCCACCGACAGGTCGATACCGCCCGAGATGATGACGAAGCACATGCCCACCGCGATGATGCCGATGAAGGCCGTGCGTGTGAGCACGTTCATCACGTTGTCGTAGGTGGCGAAGTTGCTGTTGAGCAGCGTGCCCGCAATGCACAGCAGCACCAGGCCGATGACCGGGCCCAGGCCGTGCAGCTTGCCCCACCAGGCGCTGGCACCTGTGGCCGCAGCCGCCGCGTGGCGGCTGCCGCCGGCCTGGGGAGCAGCGGTGTTTTCAGCCGGTAAGTTAACGGGTGCCTGTGGCATGTGCGATCAACTCCTCTTCGGTCAAGTTTGGCTCTTGCAGGGTGGTCTGCAGCCGCCCGGCGCGCATCACCGCCACGCGGTGGCACAGGCCGATCAGCTCCATCAGTTCGGACGAAATCACCACCACCGCCAGGCCCTGCTCTGCAAGGCGCTGCACCAGGTGGTAGATCTCGCGCTTGGCGCCCACGTCCACGCCGCGCGTGGGCTCGTCGAGCACCACCACGCTGGGGCCGGGGTGCAGCACCTTGGCCAGCGCCAGCTTCTGCTGGTTACCGCCCGACAGCGACGACGCGCGCACCTCCAGCGAGCCGGTGCGGATGCCGAACTCCTGCACCGCATCGCGCAGCACGGCCTGCTCGGCCGCCGGGTCGAGCCAGGGCTTGGCATAGCGCTCCAGCGCCATCAGCGTCAAGTTGGGCCGCAGGCTGAAGTGCACGTGCAGGCCCTTGCCCTTGCGGTCTTCGCTCAGATACGTGAGGCCGTGGCGCGCCGCATCGCGCGGGCTTTTCAAATTCACCGGCTTGCCAGCAATCTCCACCGTGCCGGCAGAGCGCGGGCGCAGGCCCAGCAGGCCCTCGAACAGCTCCGTGCGCCCCGCGCCCACCAGCCCGGCAAAGCCCAGAATCTCGCCGCGCCGCACCTCAAAGCTCACGTCCTCGGCCCAGCCCGGCACCGTGAGGCCGCGCACCTGGATGGCCGGCGCGCCATCCTGCGGTGCGGGCAGCTTGGGCGGGAACAGATCAGCCAGCTCGCGGCCCACCATCAGGTTGGCCATCTGCCGCCGCGTCACGCTGGCCGTGGCCTCACGCGCCACCAGCAGGCCGTCGCGCATCACCACCACCTCGTCGGTGGTGCGTTCCACCTCATCGAGCTTGTGCGATATATAGATGATGGTCACGCCCGCCGCCTTCAGGCCGGCCATCAGCGTGAACAAGCGCTCCGTCTCGCCCGGGGTCAGCGTGGCGGTGGGCTCGTCCATGATGAGCAGGCGCGCATTGCGGGCCAGCGCCCGGGCAATCTCCACCAGTTGCTTCTCGGCCACGATGAGCTTCTTGACCCGCGTGTCCGGGTCCAGCGGCAGGCCGACTTTCGCAAGCGCCTCGCGCGTCTTCTCGCGCATCGCCTTGTCGTCCAGGAAGGGGCCGCGCTTGATCTCGTGGCCCAGAAAGATGTTCTGCGCAATCGTCAGGTCGTCCGCCAGGTTGAACTCCTGGTGGATCAGCACAATGCCCTGCGCCTCGGCCGCGCGCGAGCCGCCGCCGGGGGCACGCACCGCGCCATCCACCACCACCTCGCCGGTGGTCGGGCTCTCGTATCCCGCCAGAATCTTCATCAGCGTGGACTTGCCCGCGCCGTTCTCGCCCAGCAGGCCGTACACACGCCCCGGCTGCAGCGCAAAGCCCACCCCGTGCAGCACGCGCACCGGGCCGAACTCCTTGGTCACATTGCGAAACTCGACAGCGACGCTCATCGTGTGGCCCCCACGGCACTGCCCGCTGTTGCAGGCACAGGTGAACGCGGCGACAGCGCCAGGCTCTGCTGCATGGCCAGCACGCCCGCGCCCACCACACCGGCATCGTCGGCCAGCGGCGCGTATTGAATCTCCAGGTGCCGCGTAGAGAGCGCCAGCGACCGGTGGTACACGCTCTGCCGCACCGACGCCAGGAACAGCGGCCCCATGTCCGTCACCCGCCCCGCAATGAACACATGCGACGGGTTGAAGAAGTTCA
Source organism: Acidovorax sp. sic0104 (assembly GCF_019219095.1). Taxonomy (GTDB): domain Bacteria; phylum Pseudomonadota; class Gammaproteobacteria; order Burkholderiales; family Burkholderiaceae_C; genus Acidovorax. Next base: position 205,117 of record NZ_JAHUWH010000006.1, on the reverse strand, counting down.
CGATGGACGCCAGCATCTGCCCCACCAGGCTGCCCGCGCGCTGGATGATGGCGTTGGCCGCCACATCGCCCGCACGGCTGGCCTGGGCCACGTCCTCGGTGGTCAGCGTGCCGGTGGCCTGCAGGCGCTCGGCCAGCATGGCGCTCTCGCCACGCTCCACGGCCTCCATCGCCATGCGCGCCATGGCGGGTGCGGCGGCCATCGCCTCTACACAGCCTTGGTTGCCGCAGTGGCAACGCGGCCCGCTCTGGTCCACGCAGATGTGGCCCACGTCACCGGCCGAGCCATTGGCACCCCGGTACACCTGCCCGTGGCAGACTATGCCGCAGCCAATGCCCGTGCCGACCTTGATCACCAAAAAGTTAGGCAGATTGCGCTGCAGCCGCCACAGCTCGCCCAGCGCCATCAGGTTCACGTCGTTGTCGACAAACACCGGCGCGGCAAATGCCTCGCGCAGGTAGTCGCGGATGGAAAAGCCGTCCCAGTCGGGCATCAGCGGCGGGTTGACCAACTGGCCGCTTTCAAAATCCACCGGCCCCGGCACGCCCATGCCGATGGCGATGACCTGCGAAGCCTGCATGCCGCAGCGCGCCAGCAACTCGCGCATCAGCCCCCGCACCCGCGCCAGGATCACGCCCGGCCCCTGGCGCACGTCGATGGGCTCGCGGTGCCGCGCCAGCACCGTCATATCGGGCCGCATCACTGCCACCTGCATGCTGGTGGCGCCCAGGTCGGCACCAATCACCACGCCCAGGGTTTCGCTCAATCGCAGGGTTTCGGCCCGCCGGCCGCCAGAAGACTCCTGCAGGCCCACCTCGTCGAGCAGGCCTTCGTCCAGCAGGGCCGCCACCATGGCGTTGGCCTTGCTCTTGGAATAGGCCAGACGCTGCGCGAGCGCATTGCGCGACGCGCCTGCGGACCAGAAGATGGTCTGCAAGACGCCCAGATCTTCGGCGCCGCAGTGACTCCAGCGGGTGGATGGCAAGGCTTGTCTCCTGTCGTTGTTGTGCAGCACCTCATGGGGGTGGGTACTTGGACAGGGATGCTATGCGGTCTACTTTGGCCGGGCAAGACTGAACTTTGACCTAAATTAAGCCTAAGAAGCTTAAAGTTGGTGGGTCACTTGCGTGGGGCAAGCAGCCAACCACATCGGTGCGACTGTTTGCAGCCAATATCCCGCGACAGATAAATGTTGCAAAAATTGTCGTTCGATGAAAACATAAGCATGTACTCAACGTTTGCCCGGGTATGCAGTGTATTTTTAAAGAACTAATCATCGCCTCCTAAGCAATGTGTGCTTCGAAAATGCAACGCTCATACTTATTTTTTTCAACGCTGAATTTTCTCAATTTGGAGCTCGTGTGGCACATAGAGTTGAATATTTAATAACCGTTGATCAAAAAGATCAGTTTTGCAAAACAATCCTTGGCTTTAACAATTTAATTAAAACGATTGAGGGCGTGGCAATTCAAAACACCGATCTTACTTGGTCTGGCCTCAGCATTCAATATGAAGTTCAGGATGGCGAAATACAACGAGATAAACAACGTTTTTTTCACGCCAAATTCACTCTAAACAATGATGAAAAAATTGAGAAGTTTGAAGAACTCCTAAGAAGCGTTAGGGGTGTTTTGTCTAAGGCGGGAGGGCGACCTCCCCAGGTCTTATGGGATGGCGTTAGCTCAAACTACGCAAAAAGTGCTTACCCTTTAGTGCACGAAATTGAAAATACCTTAAGAAAATTGATAACCAAATTTATGCTTATCAATGTTGGATTGGGTTGGACACGCGAAGCCATACCAAAAGAAGTGCAGGAATCAGTAAGAACAAAAGACGCCAAACTAGACCACGATTATTTATACGAAGTAGATTTTATTCAGCTATCGAATTTCCTCTTCAAAGAGTACGCAACAACCAATCCAAACACGATCATAGATCGTCTTCGCCAAGCTCAAAAAATCGAGGACCTAGATCTTGATGAACTTAAGAAAGCGATACCAAAATCAAATTGGGATCGCTTCTTCTCGAAAGTTGTGAATTGTGACAATGAATATCTCCGATCACGCTGGGACAAACTATATGAACGCCGCAATCAAATTGCACACAATCGGCCCATCGGGAGGTCAGAGTACGAAGAAATATCGCGCCTCAAAGATGAACTGCATCCGAAATTCATCCAAGCAATCGAGAATCTCGACCAGCTAAAAATAACGGAAGATGAAAGAGAATTAGTATCGGAGAACGTGGCAACATCCAAGAGCGATAGCTATAGCGATTTTATTAGCAAATGGAATGAATTTCACATGTTGCTTTACAAAATCACCTCCCTCTTATCTAAAGCAGCAGGAAAAGAGGAACTAGTTAAAGCAAATGGAACAAATGTTCGTAACCTCGTTAACATAGTAACTAGGGATTTTAAGGTCTTTTCAGGTGACCAGCGCAAAGAGGTTCAGGATCTCCTGCGCCTACGAAACTATATGGTTCATGAGCCAAGCGTAATCGTTCCGCCTACAGCAATTTCTGAAAATATTGATCGCATTCAGGTTTTAATAAATCTACTCAAAAAGAAAATGTCTGCAATTTCAGAGAGCGGGATAATAAACACTGAAAACGGACCGACCGATCAATTCCATTCTGCAGGCGAACCGGAGGTAAATGAAGAGGCATAGTAAGCGGCACTATCATTGATTCGCTGGTTCTTAATCGGCGATGCAGGCCTCTCGGACTGAGTCCTCAGCCGGGATGCGCCCGCGCCATATCTGCCAACTTTAAGAGCCCGCCCCCCAAGACACAGCCGTGGGCGGGAAGACTTGCTCTACTTCTAATAGCATTCAGTGTCTGAAAAATAAGCTCTAGAGCCTGTTTTCACTCATATTTCAGCAGTGCATGTGCTTGCTTGCGCTGCATAGAGTGCCCCGCCCGCGTGGACGCGCGCACGCGACTAACAAAGATCACGCACCGACACGCCCACCGCTTCGCACCAGCGGCGATAGTCCGCTTGCCGATCAGCCGTGGTAATCCGCCGCAGCACCACATGGTGCGGCCCCAGGTACTCCACGCTGCCCTTGACCACCACATGCACCAGCAGCTCGTCGGTCCCCGTCGCCTCCCACCAATCCACATTCCCAGCGGGCTCGTGGATGTAGTCGCCCGGCCGTACCACGCGGCCATCGTTCAGGCGGCGCTCGCCTGCCAGCGTCAGGGCGTGCACTTCGCCCGTGTGCCGGTGCAGGCCCAGCCGCGTGCCGGGCGACAGGCGCATTAGTTCCACCCAGCCGGCATCGTCGGGCAAGAACTGAATGGGCAGGGACCACTTGCCTTCGCCTTCGGGAATCCAGTCCGCCAGGCCTGCACGCCCCAGCGTCTGGGCCACGATCACATCTGCGAGATGGTTGTTGTGCGTCGTCGTTGTTGTCATCGTCATGTCGGTGCTCCTGGGTAGGTAGCCGTTGATGGATTGGTGGGCTGCTTGATTGATTGATTGATTGATTGATTGATGGCTCGGCTGCTTATTGCTCGGGGTGCTGGTGGCGGTATTCCTGCGTGCGGCCGCCAAAGCCGTAGGCGGTGGCGCGCACGTCCTGCACGTAGACGTAGCTTTCGGGGTGCAGCGTGCCCAGCAGGCCCTCGAAGGCCGCGAACGCCTCGGCGATGTAGCGCGCCTTCTCGGCCTTGGTGTTGGTCTCGTCCACCACCTTGACGTCGAAGTAGAAGCTCGACTGTTTCAGGTCGGCCAGCGACCGGCCGGCGACGTACCAGTCGGCGGGGTCGACAAAGGTGATGACCACGGCGGTCAGGTCGCGCCGCTTGCCGAGCACGCGGGTGGTCAGGTCCAGCAGGGTTTCTGCAATGCGGGCAGACAGCTCGGGCGTGCGTTGGGCAGACACTTTGACGTTGAGGATGGGCATGGAGGACTCCTGTTGAATGCGTTGGTTGATAAGGAGCCTTCACTGTAGAAATTGCGCCCCGCCACGGAAACCGCCCGTGGCGATAATGGCTTTTGCTCCGCACGCAAAGGCGCGCACGATGAAAAAAGAACCCCGCTCCTTCCTCCCCGATCCGGCCGACCTGCGCTGGCTGGTGCGGTCGCTCGACCTGCGCTCGTTTTCTGCGGCTGCGCGCGAGATGGATGTGGCGGTGTCGGTGGTCGCGCGCGGTGTGGACCGGCTGGAGGCCGGCTACGGCGTGCGCTTGCTGCGCCGGTCCACGCACGGCCTGTCGGCCACGCCCGAGGGCGCAGAGCTGGTGCAGGAAGCGCGTGCCTTGCTGGCGCAGCTGGAGGACATTTCTGCATCGCTGTCGGACCAGCACAGCCGCGTGGCGGGCACCTTGCGCCTGGCCTCCAGCCAGGAGATCTGCGAAGCGCTGGTGCTGCCCCACCTGGCGGACCTGCAGGCGCACTACCCCGCGCTGCGGGTGGAACTGCTGGCCGATGACCGCGTGGCCGACCTGGTGACGGAAGGCATCGACGTGGGGCTGCGCACCACCGTGGGCCACAGCGACCTGGTGGTGGCGCGCGAGTTGGGCCGGTTCGAGCGGCGCCTGTACGCGGCCCCTGCGTACTTGGAACAGCACGGCACGCCCGCCGACCCCAGCGAGCTGCCGCAGCACCACACCGTCACGCACACCGCACAGGGGCCTGCCGTGACCTGGGCTTTTCGCAATGCACAAGGCAAGCCGCTGGAGGTGACCGTGCGCTCGCGCCTGGCCGCCAGCAGTTCGGCCCTGGTGCACCACGCACTGGTGAACGGCGCGGGCATCGGCATGCTGTCCAGCCCGCTCGCGGCGGCCGACGTGGCGCAAGGCCGGTTGGTGGAGGTATTGGCGCCTTTTGCGTCCCGCACGGTGCACACGCTGTACGCGGTGTCGTCACCGGGCCGGCGCAATGCGGCCAGGGTGAAGGCGGTGATTGATTTTCTGGCGAAGGCGGCCAAGGACCGATGGGCGCTGGCGCCTGTGCGTTGAGGTTTTTTGGGACAACCGTTCGGGCTGAGCCTGTCGAAGCCTCGCGCGGCGCTTCGACAAGCCTGTCCTGAGCCTGTCGAAGGGCTCAGCGTGAACGGATTTTGGCGGCGCTGATTCTGAACCGCCCGTGCCGTGCGGGCTGAGCACTACACAGGCAGGCCCAAACCTCAACCCACCGTTCGGGCTGAGCCTGTCGAAGCCTTGCGCGGCGCTTCGACAAGCCTGTCCTGAGCCTGTCGAAGGGCTCAGCGTGAACGGTGTCCGGGTCATTGGGCGCCGCCTTGACGAGCGGCCGTTGCCACCCAACCCCGGAACGCAAACCCCATGTAAAACATCCGCACGTCGCCGAACCCGGCCTCGTGCAGGATCGCCTCGTCTTCCTGGGGTGTCAGCACAGCCAGCTCCGCAGCCACCTTGTCCCGCGCCCTGGCTGCATGCTCCGGCGCCACGCCGGACGCCACCTGAAACGCCGCATAGCGCGACAGCCACAGGTCGCGCTCCCCTGCCCCGCCTTCGCCGCCAAAGCCAGCGCCAGCATCTCCGTCTTCCACGCTCAGGTGCACCGCGACAAACGGTGCCCCGGGCTTCAATCGCCGCCGGATTTCCGTGGCCATGGCCACGCGCTCCTCACGCGGCACAAAGTGAAAAGTCAGCAGACACGTCGCGCCATCGAACGGCCCGTCCGGCGCGCTGTGCACATAGCCGTGGTGCAGCGCCACGCGGTCGCCCGACACGCCCGCGCTCTGCAGCCGCTGCGCCGCCAGGTCCAGCATGGGCTGGCTGGGGTCCACGCCGTCAAACCGCCAGCCGGGGTGCGCCAGTGCCATGTCCTCCAGCTCCAGCCCGCCGCCTGCGCCCACCACCAGCACCCGGCCGTCGGCGGGCACGCGCTCGGCCAGCAGGATGCGCACCATGGGCAGCACGCTGTCGTAGCCGGGCACGTTGCGGCGGGGGCCTTCGGCGTAGCGGGCGACGGCGGCGAGGTCGGTGAAGGGGGTGGTGGCGGGATGGGTCATGGGGTGTGTGCGGTCGTGTTTGTTCGGCGTTTTAGGCCAGGCTCTGCCGGGGGGTTGGATGCGGCTGTGAAAGGTTTCGACAGGCTCAACCCGATCGGATGGGGTGTGCTGTGCGCGGTTTCGACAAGCTCAACCCGAACGGTTGGGGGTGAACGGCGGGTGTCAAAAATCGAGCCAAATCAGCCTCTGGCGCTTATTCACAAAGCGCTGATAGCTATCGATTCAGTAGCTATCCGCCTGTGCGCCAGCGCAGGTTGTGGGCACATGCTACCATCACGCAACTTTTAATGTTGCATGAAACGAGACAGCCGACTTTCCACCGTTCTCCACGCCCTGCTGCACATGGCAGAGATGGATGGCCCCGCCACGTCTGAATCCCTGGCGCAGGCCATGCAGACCAACCCCGTCGTCGTGCGCCGCCTGATGGCGGGGCTGCGGTATGCGGGGTTCGTCACGTCGGCCAAGGGGCATGGAGGGGGGTGGGTGCTGTCGTGCCCGCTGTCCGAAGTCACCCTGCGCGACATCCACGAAGCGCTGGGCGCGCCCACGCTGCTGGCGGTGGGCAACCGGGTGGAGAGCCCGGGCTGCATCGTCGAGCAGGCCGTCAACCGCGCGCTGACCGACGCGTACCAGGCCGCCGAAGAGGTGCTGCTGGCACGCCTGGGCGAGGTGACGCTGGCGCAGCTGTCGGCCGAGTTTCATCAACGCATGGTGGCAGGGTGCCACGGTCACAAGGAGATTTCTCATGGCGGCAGCAGCAATGACAACCACCCAAGCGTATGAGGTGATCGTGATAGGCGGCAGCTTTGCCGGCCTGTCGGCCGCAATGCAGCTGGCGCGGGCCCGGCGGCGCGTGTGCGTGGTGGATGCGGGCCAGCCGCGCAACCGGTTTGCCGCCGCATCGCACGGCTTCTTCGGGCAGGACGGCGAGCCGCCGCTGGCGATGATCGAGCAGGCGCGCCGCAAGCTGCTGGCCTACCCCACGGTGGCGCTGCGCCAGGGCACGGCCGTGTCCGCCACGGCGCAGCAAAGCGCGGGGTCGCCGGAGAGCGGCTTTGCCGTGGTGCTGGACGATGGCACGCACCTGGAGGCTCACAAGCTGGTACTGGCCTTTGGCGTGCAGGACGGCCTGCCCGACATTGTGGGCCTGCGCGAGCGCTGGGGCGCCAGCGTGCTGCACTGCCCCTATTGCCACGGCTACGAGTTTGCGGGCCAGCGCCTGGGCGTGCTGTACCACTCGCCGCAGTCGGGGATGCACGCGCAGCTGATTGCCGACTGGGGCCCGACCACCCTCTTCCTGAACGGCGACACCACGCTGGAGCCCGCCGAGCACGAGCGTCTGCTGGCGCTGGGCATTGCGGTGGAGCCTGCGCGCATTGCCGCGCTGGAGGGGCCGGGGCAGGCACTGCACGGCGTGCGCCTGCAGGCCCATGGCGACAGCGGCGCGCGCCTGCTGCCGCTGGACGCCCTGTACGTGGCCGCCACCACCCGCCCCGCCAGCCCGCTGGCCGAGCAGCTGGGCTGCGCTTTCGACGACGGCCCGATGGGGCCGGCCGTGCGCACGGATGCGAACAAGATGACCACGGTGCCCGGCGTGTATGCCGCGGGCGACCTGACGCTGATGCGGCACAACGCCACGCTGGCGTCTGCCGAAGGCGTGCTGGCGGGCGTGGGGGCGCACCAGGCGCTGGTGTTCGGGCAGTGACGGGCTCTTCAGCCTGGCTGCTGCACACTGGGCGGCCATGAGCCGGAGCGCCATCACAACCCCCCCCGCAACGCCGCGCAAGTTGACAGCCTGCACACCGACCTGTTGACTCCCATCCGCAGCAGCACACCACCATGACCGCATCTGTACTTCGTTTCCGCCCCCGCCATCTCTTCAGCGCCTGCACCGGCGCGGGCCCTCGCTGGCTGCTCGCCGCAGCACTCTGCTGCGCCACCACCCTGGTCCAGGCTGCGGGCTTTGCCTTCATCCAGGTGCCTGCGGACAAGGACGGGCCCGCGCTGCGCGGCGCCGTGTGGTCGCCTTGCAGCACGCCACCGGGCCGCATCGACCTGGCGCCGCTGGTGCTGCAAGGCACGCGCGACTGTCCCCTGGCCGGCCAGGGCCTGCCATTGATCGTGGTGTCGCACGGCGCGGGCGGCTCGGCCCTGGGGCACCACGACACAGCCGCCGCGCTGGCCGATGCGGGCTATGTGGTGGCGGCCATCAACCACCCGGGCGACAACTTTCAGGACGCAAGCCGCCAGGGCCACCTGTCGGCCTTTGCCACGCGGCCGGTGGACATGAAGCGGCTGACGGACTACATGCTGGGCGCGTGGCCCCAGCACGCGCAGCTGGATGCTGGCAAGGTCGGTTTCTTCGGCTTTTCGCGCGGCGGCTACACGGGGCTGGTGGCTGCGGGCGCGGTGCCAGACTGGACGCTGCGCCCGGACCTGTGCCCGCCGCTATCCACGCGCCCCCTGTGCGGCGAGGTCCGCCGCAACGAGATCCCCGCCACGCCCGCGCCGGATCCGCGCATCAAGGCGGCGGTCATCGTCGATCCGCTGAGCGTGTTCGACGCCAAGGGCCTCGGGCAAGTCGGCGTACCGGTGCAGCTGTGGGCCTCTGCCCTGGGTGGTGACGGCGTGACGCCCCAGAGCGTGGAGACCGTGCGCCACGGCCTGCACCGGCCGCCCGAATGGCATGTGGCCGCCAACGGGGGGCACTATGCATTTCTGGCGCCCTGCTCGCCTGCACTGGCCGAGGTGGCGGCGGACATTTGCCGCGATGCGGCAGGGTTTGACCGGGCGGCGTTTCACCAGGTGTTCAATGCGCAGGTGGTGGGGTTCTTGCAGCGGCACATTCCGGTGGGCAACACGGCGGGCAAGGCTCCCTGAGCGGTTGTCGGCACGGGCGGCTGGCGTGCCCGCGATGAACGCAGATGGACAGTTCAGCACCCGCTTCACGAAGGATTCACCGCCCCGCGTCAGGTCCGAGGCCGGGCCGCCGGATCGTCCACAACGCAGCCGCCATCAAGCCCACCCCCAGCAGTTGCACGGGGCTGAGCGTGCGGCCATACACCGCCCAGTCCACCAGCACCGCCGTGAGCGGGTACACGAACTGCAGCACCGCGATGCGCCCCAGCGCCAGGCGGGCCATGCCGGCGAACAGCACCACATACGCCAGCCCCGTGTGCAGCACGCCCAGGCCCAGCAGCCAGGCCCATGCGGCGCCCTGCTGCGGCCAGCCCAGCACGAAGGGCGCCCACACCAGCGCCACCGCGCCCACCAGGCACTGCCACAGCGCCATGGCAAAGGGGCTGATGGCCTTCTGGGTATTGGCCAGCAGCGTCACACCCGCGTAGCAAAGCGAGCCGCCCAGGCACATCAGCACGCCGGCCAGGTAGCTGCCATCGCCACGGGCCATGCTGGCCGACGCGGCCGTACCGTCCAGCAGGCCGGTGGACAGCACCAGCCCGCCCAGCGCGGCCAGCGTGGACAGCCACTGCGCGGGCGAGACGGCCTCGCGCAGAAACACAGCGCCGAACACAATGACCCAGATGGGCTGGATGTGAAAGATCACCGTGGCCACGGCGATGGAGGTGCGCGGGATGGCCGCGAAGAACAGCGCCCAGTTCATCACCATGAGCACGCCCGTGGCGCAGGCCACCCAGCGGGCGCGGCCGCTCAAGAGCAGCTCACGCCCCCGGCCCGTGGCCAGGCACCAGGCCAGCAATGCGAGCGCACCGAACGCGCAGCGGAACCACACGGTGACCAGCGGGTGCTGGCCCGCCTCTTCCACGAACACGCCGATGGTGCCCAGCAGCACACCGCCAGCGATGAGCAGCCACTGCCCGTCGCGCTCACGCTGGGCGGCGGGCTGCGATGGCCCGGAGGGGGAGATGGAGACGGTGGCTTCGGCCTTGAGATTCATGGTGCCGATGCTCGTGTTTTGAGGCTGTGGTGTAAAACGGATAATTCGAACGACTGGCATTCGATAATCGAATACCCAACAAATCGGCTCGGTTCAACCCTTGTGGTCCGCCATGTCCGCAACCCGCTCAGGCTGAGCCGGCCAAAGCCCGCCACCCCCACAGCTCCACACAGCCCCATCCCATGAACCACCCGGACTTCCAGATCGACTGGCTGCGCGCCTTTGTGGCGGTGGTCGATGCAGGCTCTCTCTCGGGCGCGGCGCCGCTGCTGCACCGCTCGCAGTCGGCGGTCAGCATGCAGATCAAGAAGCTGGAGGCCGCGCTGGGCCGCCCCGTGCTGCTGCGCGGGCCGCGCCACCTGGAGGTGACGCCGGCCGGGGCCGAGCTGCTGTCATACGCACGCCGCGTGCTCGACCTGCAGGCCGAGGCGCATGCTGCGCTGTTCGGCCCGCAGCTGGCGGGGCGGGTGCGTCTGGGTGTGCCGGACGACTACGCCAGCGCCTACCTTACGCCGGTGCTGCGCAGCTTTGCGCACCGCTACCACGGGGTGGAGATCGAGCTGACCTGCGAGCAGTCCACCTCGCTGATCCCGCGCGTGGGGCGCGGCGAGCTGGACCTGGCCCTGGTCTCGCGCGACAAGCCGCAGCGCGGGCGCTTCTTGTTCCACGAGCCGCTGGTGTGGGTGGGCTCGCCGCAGCTGGAAGTGTGGCGGCGCGACCCCTTGCCGATTGCGGTGTATGAATCGGCCAGCCTGGCCCGCATGGCGACGATGAAGGCCCTGGCCGCGCGGCGGCGGGCGCACCGCATCGTGTACCACAGCTCCAGCCTGGCGGGGCAGCTGGCCGCCGTGGAAAGCGGGCTGGCCGTGGCGGTGCTCACGCGCTGCAGCGTGCCCGCGCATCTGCAGATACTGCAGGACCTGCCGGCGGAGTTCGACCTGCCGCCGCTCGATTCGATGGACGTGGCGGTGCTGCGCAGCAAGGTGTCGCAGCGCTCCCCGGCGGTGGACGCGATGTACGAGCAGATGGTGCGGACGCTGGGCAGTTGAAGGCGTGCTGGCGGCGCGCTGGAACGTTGTGGCGGCCGCAGCAACCCTGCCGCCGCAAGGCACTTGCGCGACCGCGTTGGCGGCGCAGCCGCGTTCTAATGCCCGGCACCAGCCCGCGCCGCTCATCGAACGGCGCGCACCCCCTTCCACTGAAAGCCATCCATGACCACCACCCTCCCGACATCCGCCCTGCAACTGCGCTCGCTCGTCACCGCAGACGGCACCTTGCAGATCAGCCTGGAGCCCACCCCCGTGCCCACGCCGGGCCCTGACGAGGTGCTGATCCGGGTGCAGGCCACGCCCATCAACCCGTCGGACATCGGCCTGCTGCTGGGCCCGGCCGATCTGTCCACCGTGCAGGTGACCGGCAGTGCCGAGCGGCCCGTGGCCACGGCGCGCATTCCCGAGCGGGCCATGCCCAACATGGCGGCCCGCCTGGGCCAGAGCATGCCGGTAGGCAACGAAGGCGCGGGCCTGGTGGTGGCCGCAGGCTCATCGCCCGCCGCGCAAGCGCTGCTGGGGCGCACGGTGGCCGTGATCGGTGGCGCCATGTATGCGCAGTACCGCACCATGCCGGCAGCGCAGTGCCTGCCGCTCCCCGAGGGCACGACGGCGGCCGAAGGCGCGTCGTGCTTCGTCAACCCGCTGACCGCGCTGAGCATGGTGGAGGCCATGAAGCGCGAAGGCCACACCGCGCTGGTGCACACCGCCGCAGCCAGCAACCTGGGGCAGATGCTGGTCAGGATCTGCCAGAAGGACGGCATCGGCCTGGTCAACATCGTGCGCAAGCCCGAGCAGGCAGCGCTGCTCAAGGGCATGGGCGCGCAACATGTGTGCGACAGCAGCGCGCCCACCTTCATGGCCGACCTGACGGAAGCGCTGGCCGCCACGGGCGCCACCATCGCGTTCGACGCCACGGGCGGCGGTACGCTGGCCGGGCAGATCCTGCAGTGCATGGAAGCGGCCATCAACCGCAAGGCGCAGGAGTACAGCCGGTACGGGTCGGCCGTGCACAAGCAGGTGTACCTGTACGGCCACCTGGACACGCGCCCGACCGAGATCCAGCGCACCTTCGGCATGGCCTGGGGCGTGGGCGGCTGGCTGCTGTTTCCGTTCCTCGCCAAGATCGGCGAGCCCGCAGCCCAGGCACTGCGCGCGCGCGTTGCGGCGGAACTGAAGACCACGTTCGCCAGCCACTATGCGCGCACGGTGTCGCTGGCCGGGGCGCTCAGCGCCGATGCGATTGCGTTCTATGGTGCGCGGAACACGGGTGCGAAGGTGTTGATCGATCCTTCGATGGAGTGAGCTGCTGGGCGTTCCGGCAAAGCCTTTCGACGTTCTGCGCGGCGCTTCGACTAGCTCAGCGTGAACGGTATTTGGGGTTCCATCTTCACTCACCCCAACCCGTTCGGGCTGAGCCTGTCGAAGCCTTGCACCGCGCTTTGACAAGGTCAGCGTGACCGGTTGTTTGTGACGCCACCTGCGACCACCCCCACCCGTTCGGGCTGAGCCTGTCGAAGCCTTGCACCGCGCTTCGACAAGCCTGTCCTGAGCTTGTCGAAGGGCTCAGCGTGAACGGGGGCTGGGTGCCTGAAGACGATCGCGCTGCGCTCTCGTCAAGCCGCCGCGCGCACCTGCGCCACCAATTGCTCGCGCGGCCCCAGCAGCGCATCGCCGCCCAGCAGGCGCAGCGCGCCACCCTGCCCTGCCACCACCAGCTGGGGCACGCCGCGCGCACCCACGGCACGCAAGGTGGACTGGGCCTGGGCCACGCGTTCGGCCAGCCGTTGGCGCAGCGCCGCATCGGGCGCCACGGTGAGCACGGCGGCGTCGGCGAGGCCCAGCGTGTTGAGCACATCCGCAAGGACAGCGGGCTCTGCGGTGTCGCGCCCGTCCACGTAGCGTGCGTGCTGCAACGCGTGCAGGGCCTCCAGCTCGCGCTCGGGCGCGGTCCGGGCCACGGCAGTCAGGGCCAGCGTGGCGGGGCCTGAGTCGAAGCGGCCGTTGGCGGCCCCCAGGATGTTGTCGCGATAGGCCTGCGTGAAAGGCTGGCCGGTGAGCTGCTGGATGCGCTGGTCGTTGGACCAGGCATACGCCGCGAAGTCCGCTTCCATGGGCCGTGCGCCCGCGCCCGCGAACAGGCCCGTGGGCGCCAGCGTGACCTGGATGCCGTCAACCCCCTGCAGGTGCTGGAGCGCAGGCGCGGCGGCGTAGCACCAGCCGCACAGGGGGTCGAAAAGATAGGTGACCGAGGTGGACATGGGTCAGGGGCTTTCAGAATCTGAAGGGGATGTTGGTGATGCAAGTGCCGCTTCGAACAGCGCGATCTCTTCGGCCAGCGTGCCCCGGCTGCGAAAGCGGCGGCCCGCGCGGTCGTACCAGTTCTCGGCGTCTTCGAGGTCGCCTTCCTGCAGGTGCAGGATGCCGTGCAGCCAGGCGCCGAGCATGGTGCCGTCGTGCTGCACCAGGTCGTGCGCCGCGTTCCAGCGCCCGGCTTGCAGGTGCTGCAGGACTTGCTGAAGTGAGTGCGTGGACATGGCGGGCTCCTTGGGAAAAGGATGGCAGGCGCTGGCTCTGTGGAACGACGTCTTTTATCTATCCGTCTGTATATCTATCTGCGCTCAAGCACCCACCACCCGTTCACGCTGAGCTTGTCGAAGCGCCACGCGGGGCTTCGACAAGCTCAGCCTGAACGGTTGTGCGAGCCCGAACGGAGGTGACGGATGGAACGCAGGTCATCGCTGACCTTTCCGCAAGTCAGCTGTTTACCACTTCATCTCGCCCTTGTTGACCTTGGCGCCGATGTCCAGCGACAGGCCCATGGGCGCAGCGGGGTAGGCCTTCTTCATCGCGTCGATGAGTTCGGCGCTGGTCTTGGTGGCTGCCGCATTCTTCTCGAACGCCTGCAGGTAGCCCTTGGTGTAGGTGATGTTGGCTGCATCCAGCGCGCCGCCAGCGGGCATGTGGCCAGGCACGACCAGCGCGGGCTGCAGCGCAGCCATCTCGTCGAGCTGGGCCACCCAGGCGCTGCGCTCGGCCACGGTCTGGGTGTCGGCCGTCCACACATGGGTGTTGGTGCCGAACACGCCGATGGTGCCCACCACGGCCTTGATCGACGGGATCCACGCATACGGGCGGTGGGCCAGCAAGCCTGTGGTGCCACGGATCTCGACAGGCTGGCCGTCCACGCTCAGCGTGTTGCCCGTGACGGCCTTGGGCAGCACGGGGGTGCGCGGTGCATTCGCGCCCATCTTGGGACTCCAGAAGGCGATCTTGCCTGCGAGCTTGGCGTTGATCTTCTCCAGCACGGCAGGCGTGGTCACCACATCGGCCCTGGGGAAGATCTCCTTCAGCGTTTCCACGCCGAAGTAGTAGTCGGGGTCGGCCTGGCTCACGTAGATGGTTTTCAGCTCCTTGCCCGTGTCGAGCACGTTGGCGGCAATGCGCAGCGCGTCGGCGCGGGTGAAGCCGGCGTCGATGACCATGGCCTCCTTCTCGCCGTAGACCAGGGTGGAGTTGACGTTGAAGCTGTTGCCGTCGGCGTTGTAGACCTTGACTTGCAGGGGCTGGGCAGCCTGTGCGCCGGTGTAGGCGACGGCGAGGGTGGCGGCGATGAGTGTGGTGCGGAACATGGCGTTTTCTCCAGGGTTTCGAGAGGGTGGGTGTTGATGTCAAAGCAAAGTTTATTTGCGCCAATCGATCTAATAAACCCCGTAAAATGCGCATATTTGTTGCACCAATAGATCAAATATGGACCGTCTGACCGCCATGCGCGTGTTTGTGGAAGTGGCCACCAGCGGCAGCTTCAGCGCCACCGCCGAGCGGCTGGAGATGTCACGCGCCATGGTCACGCGCTATGTGGGCGAGATGGAGCAGTGGCTTGAGGCGCGGCTGTTGCAGCGCACCACCCGCAGCGTGACGCTGACCGACGCGGGCGAGCACTGCCTGCGCCGCTGCCAGCAGATGCTGGCGCTGTCGCAGGACCTGGAGGAAGAGACCGCCAGCACCACCGAGGGCGAACTGCGCGGCCAGTTGCGGCTGACCTGCAGCGTGTCGTTCGCGTTCGCGCAGATGGGCGCGGCGATTGCGGACTTTCTGGCGCTGCACCCGCAGCTCAAGATTGATCTGGACGCGAGCGAAGGCTCGCTGAACCTGGTGGAAAAACGCATCGACCTGGCCATCCGCATCAGCGCCGAGCCCGACCCGCTGCTCATCGGCCGGCCGCTGGCGCGGTGTGATTCCGTGCTGGTGGCATCGCCCGCCTACCTGGCCGCGCACGGTACGCCCCAGGTGCCCGCCGACCTGGCCGCACACCGCTGCCTGAGCTATGCCAACTTCGGCAAGAGCGTCTGGGCGCTGACGCGCGGCGCAGAGACCGAGCGCGTGGGCGTGGCGGGCCACTTCAGCGCCAACGAGGCCACCACGCTGATGCGCGCGGCGCTGGCCGGTGGCGGCATTGCGATGCAGCCCACGTACCTGGTCAACCCCCTGCTGCACAGCGGCGAGCTGCAGGCCGTGCTGCCCACGTGGGACTTGCCGGTGATGACGATCCACGCGCTGTACCCGTCGCGCAGGCACTTGTCGCCTGCGGTGCGGGCACTGCTGGATTTTTTGGTGGAGCGGTTTGAAGGGGTGCCGTGGTAAGGGAGTACGGATAAGGCAAAAGCTATATTTTTGATAGCTTTTGGCGCTTTATGGACGGGCTTTCCGGGCTTTTTTTCTTGAACCCTCAGCAACGCACGGAGACACGCAGGGCCTTCTTGCCCCCTCTCCCCTTGCGGGAGAGGAAGTGAAGGCCGGGGGCGGCGCGTGTTGAGAGCCCCGCTACCTGGCCCGCAGCTTACTCCGCCTCGATGCCCGCAGCCTTGATCACCTTGCCCCACTTCTGGGTTTCGGCGGCCTGGAATTTGGCGAGTTCATCGGGCGTGGTGGTCCATGCCTCGGAGCCCGCGTTGTCGAAGAAGCTTTTGGCGGCAGCGCTCTTGGTGGCGGCGCCTAGCAGTTCATTGAGGCGTGCCACCACCGGCGCTGGCGTGCCTGCTGGCACATAGGCCGCAAACCAGTAGCCCATGTCGTAGCCCTTCACACCCGCTTCGTCCAGCGTGGGCACGTCGGGCAATTGCGCGCTGCGCTTTTGCGTGGAGTAGCCCAGCGCACGCAGCTTGCCCGCCTTGACTTGCGGCACACCGGTAGAGGTGTCGGTGATCATCAAATCGATCTGCCCGCCCAGCAGGTCGGTGATGGCCAGCGGGTTGCTCTTGTAGGGCACGTGCAGGATGTCGACGCCCGCCAGCTGCTTGAGCATTTCTCCGGCCATGCGGCTGGATGAACTGCCGCTGCCGAAACTGAGCTTGCCGGGGCTCTTCTTCGCGAAGGCCAGCAGCTCGCCCACGTTCTTGTACGGCGCGCTGGCGTTGACCACCAGCACCTGCCCGCCCTTGCCCAGGCCCGTCACGGGCACGAAGTCCTTGACCGGGTCGTACGAGAGCTTCTTGTACAAATGCTCGTTGGCCGCATGCGTGGTGTTGGTGGTGATGAGCACGCTGTAGCCGTCAGCCGGTGCCTTGGCCACGGCGGACGCGGCGATCATGCCGCTGGCGCCGGCCTTGTTGTCGATGACCACGGGCTGCTTGGTGTCGGTGGTGATGGACTGCCCGAGCGCGCGGGCCAGTTGGTCGGTGGCGCTGCCGGCCGCAAATGGCACCACGAAGGTGATGGCCTTGGCAGGGTAGGCCTGCGCAAAGGCCGCACCGCCCTGCATCGCGCCCAGCGCCAGCACCGCAGCGGCCATGGCGTGGCGTCGGCCCAGGTTCATCAAAGAAGTGGATCGGTTCATGTTTGTCTCCTTGTGTGTAGGTATGAAAGCGAAATCGAAACAGAAAGGGAAAGTCGGGCGCTACGCGGCGGCACCCGCCAGGTGCGGCAGCAGCGATGCGGGCACCTCGATGGGCAGCTCCAGCAGCAGGTAGCTCAGCGCCTTGCCATGGCTGTCGAGGTTGAGCGCGTCGTTCACGCCGCCGTCGAGCACGTCGTCCAGCACGATGTTCATGGCCTGCAGCTGCGGCAGCAGGTAGCGCGTGACCTGGCGCGGGCGGCGCTGCGCGAACTGGCGCGCCACGGCGGCTTCGGTGACCTGCTCGACCAGCACGTCCCACAGCGCAGGGTGCCAGGCGATGACGCTGATGTTGGAGCGGTTGCCTTTGTCGCCGGTGCGGCTGTGGGCCAGGCGATAAAGCGGAACAGAAAGGAAGCCCCCCCTCAGACGCTGTGCGTCATCCCCCCCCAGGGGGACGCCGCCCGTGCGGCGGGGCGGCCCTTGCACGGCGGCCGCTGGCTGAGTCTGCGCCATGTTGGCAGGCAGCGGATTCAGCGAAGCATTCTTTGCATCGGTCATGGTGATACCTCCAGTGACTGCGGTATGGGCTCCACCATCTCGAAGCGCACCGCCACCGCATCGCGCGGCACCAGGCACGACACGGTGCCCAGGCGCGGCCGCAGCGCCGTGCGCACGCCGCCGCCGCCCGCGGGGCCGCAGGTGTAGAGCGCGGTCACCTCGCGCAGCAGGCGCTGGGCGCTGGCCTGGTCGCGGTGCTGCAGCGCCACGCGCAGGCGCACATCTCGGGGGTCATGGCGGGCATCGTCCGCTGCGGGGCCGTTCAGCCAGCGGCTGGTGTCGTCGCCAAAGACACTGGTCACCCCTATCAGGTCGATGCGCAGCGGGCCCAGGCCCTGCAGGCGCTCGCGCAGCACCTCGCCCGCCAGGCGGGCGCGGGCTTCGGCGCGCGGGCCGGCGTAGGAGATTTCGCCTTCAGCGAACCAGCCGGACTCAAAGCACACGTTGACCTTGAGCGTGGCAGGCCGCGCATGGCCCCGCACGCCGCCAAGCCGCACTGCGTCGGTGCCCACGGCCTGCACGCGGGCCTGTGTGATGTCGGCCACCACGTCGGGCGTGAGGTATGCCGCCGGGTCGTGCAGCTCGTACAGCAGTTGTTCCTTCACCGTGCGCTCGGTAATGCAGCCGCCAGTGCCCGGGGGCTTGGTGATGGTGCAGTGGCCGTCTGCGTCGATCTCGGCGATGGGGTAGCCCAGTTGCGCCAGGCCCGCCACGTCCTTGTAGCCGGGGTCGGCGAAGTAGCCGCCAGTGACCTGCGCGCCGCATTCGAGCAAGTGACCGGCCATGGTGGCGCGCGCCAGGCGGTCCCAGTCGTCCGCCGCCCAGCCGTAGTGGGCAAGCGCCGGGCCCAGCACCAGGGACGGGTCGGCCACGCGGCCGCAGACCACGATGTCGGCGCCTGCACGCAGGGCATCGGCAATGGCCTGCGCGCCGATATAGGCGTTGGCGCTGACGATGGGCTCCGTAGGCATGGCTTCGCCCAGGGCATCCTGAAGCAGCGCGCGGTGCGCGGGGCCGCTCAGGTCGTCGCCCTGCAGCACGGCGATGCGCGGGCGGGCAAGGCCCAGCTCGGCCGCCAGCGCGTGGATGCGGCGCGCGGCGCCGTGCGGGTTGGCCGCGCCGAAGTTGCTGACGATGCGCACGCCGTGCGCCAGGCACAGCCCGAGCACGGGGCGCAGAAGGTCGGCCAGCAGCGGCTCGTAGCCGGCATCGGGGTCGGTGCGGCGGGCCAGCTGCGCCAGGGCCAGGGTGCGTTCGGCCAGGGTCTCGAAGATGAGCACCGAGGGCTGGCCGCTGGCGATGAGCGCCTGCACCACGGGCAAGGCCGCGTCGGTGCGGTCGCCTGAAAAGCCGGCGGCGCAGCCGACCAGCAGGTTGTGAGCGGGGTTCGCCATGGGTTCCTTGTCTCCTCGTGCCACTGTAGAGAGACTGCGGTATTCTGTGAAATCGATATTTGAAATGAATCCATCTGCTTTGCAGATAAATTGCCTGCAGTCGCCCGCACGGCTTGTCCCCCACCCGCCGAGGCCCATGAATTCAGCCCACCTCTCCAGCCGCCAGATCGACGCCTTCATCGCGCTGGCCGAGCAGCGCAGCTTCACACGTGCCGCCACGCTGTGCCACCTGTCGCAGCCCGCGTTCAGCGCCCTCATCCGCGCGCTGGAGGACGGCCTGGGCGTGCGTTTGTTCGACCGCAGCACGCGGCATGTGGACCTCACGCCCGAGGGGCGGAACTTCCTGGAATCGGCCTTGCGCATCCGCGCCGAGATCACCAGCGCGCTCTCGGCCGTGCGCGACGCCGCCACGCTCCAGCGCGGACGCGTGGCCGTGGCGCTGCTGCCATCGCTGGCGGCTGGCTGGCTGCCGGGGGTGCTGGCGCAGTACCGTGCCGCGCACCCGGGCATCGAGATCGACATTGCCGACGTGCTGTCGGAGCCCTGCATAGAGCGCGTGGCCAGCGGCCATGCCGACTTCGCGCTGGCCGCCATCCGCGCCGATACGCCGACCCTGCAGGCCGAGCCGTTCTGCAGCGACGGTTTCCACCTCGTCTGCCCCGAAGGCCACCCGTTGGCACGCCGCCGCAAGCCCGTCACAGCCCTGGACCTGGCGGCCTGGCCCTTCATCCACCTGGCCCGCACCAGCAGCGTGCGCCAGTACCTGGAGGCGGCCCTGCACCCACAGGCCATGCACACGCTCATGGAGGTGGAACAACTTGCGACCGTGATGGGCATGGTGCGGGCGGGCCTTGGCATCAGCGTGGTGCCGGCGCTTGCGCTGTTTCACTTCGAGCAGCCGGGCCTGGTCACGCGGGCGCTTGCGCTGCCCGGCCTCACACGGCAGATCTACCTGGTACGGCGGCGGGACGAGAGCCTGTCCGTGGCCGCGCAGGCACTTCACGCGCTGTTCACCGCCCGCGCCCCCTGCGCCCGGTAGGCGCCCAGAGCGCGCAAGACCGGTACATCCGATGAAGGCACGGGCATCGCACCTACATGGAGGCAGCCAATTGTCTCTATGATCGCAGCACGACGTTGCCGCACCATCGCCCCGGGCACGACCATCCCACAGGAACTGGCACATGGCCAACGGCACAACCACACCACAGACCTCTCTCATCCTGTCGGCCGGCGGAGAAATGGCCGGCCTGATCGCCCGATTCGACTGGGCCGCCACCGAGCTGGGCCCCATCGACCAATGGCCGGCATATCTCACCGGAGCGCTGGTCAACATGCTGCGCTGCCCGATGCCCATCGCAACGCTGTGGGGCGAATCCGGCGTGCTGATCTACAACGACCCATATGCAGGCTTCTCCGGGGCGCGCCACCCCGGTCTTCTGGGCATGAAGATTCGCGAGGCATGGCCCGAAGCCGCCGACCTGAACGACCGCGTGCTCAAGGTGTGCCTGGCCGGCGGCACGCTGCACTACGACGATCAGGAACTGAGCCTGAACCGTGACGGGGCCTACCGCCCGCTGTGGGTGGACCTGAACTATTCGCCCCTGGTGGACGACCACGGCACCCCCGTGGGCGCACAGGCGCTGGTGGTGGAAACAACCGACAAGGTGCTGGCCGACCGCCGCCTGCTGATGGAGCGCGAGCGCTTCGCTCAGTTGTTCGAGCAGTCCCCCAGCTTCATGGTGCTGCTGCAGGGGCCGCAGCACCGCATCGAGCTGGCCAACCCCAAGTATCTGGAGCTGGTGGGCGACCGCAGCATCCTGGGCCGCGCCATCGCCGATGCGCTGCCCGAGGCGGCCGAGCAAGGCTACGTGGCCATGCTGGACGGTGTGTACGCCAGCGGCAAGGCCGCAACCGCGTTCGGCGCGCGCTTTGACATCCGCCAGCATGCCGACGAGCCCATCAGCGAGCGCTACCTCGACTTCGTCTACCAGCCCCTGCGCGACACCGCGGGCACGGTCACCGGCATCTTTGTGGAGGGCCTGGACGTGACCGAGCGCGTGGCCGCAGAGACCAAGCGCGACGCGCTCATCGAGTTCACCAACGAGCTGCGCGTGCTCACCAACGTGCACGACATCAGCCTGGCCGCCGCACGCATCCTGGGCGAAACCCTCAAGGCCTGCCGTTCCGGATACGGCACCATCGACCACGACGCCGAGACCCTGTGCGTGGAATGCGACTGGACCTCCCCCGGCGTGGCCTCGCTGCAGGGCACGCTTCACTTGCGGGACTTCGGCAGCTTCGTCGACGACCACAAGCGCGATGAGTTTGTGGCCATTGCGGACGTGCGCGCCGACCCACGCACGGCTGGCAAGGCAGAGCGCCTGGAGCCTCTGCACGCCCGCTCTTTCATGAACGCCCCTGTGGTGGAACAGGGCCGTCTGGTGGCCATGCTCTTCGTGGCGAGCTACGAGGTGCGTCACTGGGCACAGGAAGAGATCGAGTTCATGCGCGAGATCGCCGGCCGCACGCGCACCGCCACAGAGCGCGTTCGCACAGAGGCCGCCCTGCGCGACAACGAGGCCGAACTGCGCGAGATGAACGAGTCGCTGGAGCGCAAGGTCACCGAGCGCACGCAGGAGCTGATGGAGGTCGAAGCCAAATTCCGCCAGTCGCAGAAGATGGAGGCCATCGGCCAGCTCACCGGCGGCATCGCGCACGACTTCAACAACCTGCTGGCGGGAATGAGCGCCAGCCTGCAGGTGCTGGAGAAGCGCCTGAACGCGGGCAATTTCGACAACACCGAGCGGTACGTCGGCATGGCCCAGGGTGCGGTGCGCCGTGCGGCCGCGCTCACCCAACGCCTGCTGGCCTTCTCGCGCCGCCAGACGCTGGACCCACGCCCCACCGACGTGAACCGGCTGGTGGGCGGCATCGAGGAGATGGTGCGCCGCACCGTGGGCCCTTCCGTCGAGGTGGAGGTGGTCGGCGCCGGGGGGCTGTGGCTCACGCAGGTGGACCCGTCGCAGCTGGAGAACGCGGTGCTCAACCTGTGCATCAACGCGCGCGATGCCATGGCCCCCAACGGCGGGCGCCTGACCATCGAGACCGCCAACAAATGGCTGGACGACCGCGCTTCCGCCGAGCGCGAACTGCCGCCGGGCCAGTACATATCGCTGTGCGTGACCGACACGGGCGTGGGCATGGAACCCGAGGTGGCGGCCCGCGCTTTCGACCCCTTCTTCACCACCAAGCCCATGGGCCAGGGCACGGGCCTGGGCCTGTCCATGGTGTACGGCTTCGTTCGGCAGTCGGGCGGCCAGGTGCGCATCTACTCTGTTCCCGGCGAAGGAACCACCATGTGCCTGTACCTGCCTCGCTACATGGGCGAGGCGGACCAGGCCGTGGACAACACGCCGCCGAGCTTCGACCACCGTGCCGATGGCGAGGTCGTGCTGCTCATCGAGGACGAGGCCACCATCCGCGGCCTGATCGCTGAAGAGCTGGAAGACCTGGGCTACAACGTGATCTCGGTGGGCGACGGCCCTGCAGGCCTGCACGTGCTGCAGTCCGACCGCCGCATCGACCTGCTGCTCACCGATGTGGGCCTGCCCGGCGGCCTCAACGGCCGCCAGGTGGCCGATGCCGGACGCGTGACCCGGCCCGACCTGAAAGTTCTGTTCATCACGGGCTACGCCGAGAACGCCGCCGTGGGCAACGGCCTGCTGGCATTCGGGATGGAGGTGATCACCAAGCCCTTCGACGTGGCAGCGCTGGCCACGAAGGTGCAGGAGATGATCGAGCGGTGAGGATTGCGGGCTGCAGGATCACGGCGTAGCACTGGCACTGGCACTATGAAAAACATAGCTGTCAACGCTTGAAGGGTATGCGGCAGCGCCGTTTTTGCTGATGGCCGGCTTACCCCGTGCTTCAGATGCCTTCCCACCGTTCAGGCTGAGCTTGTCAAAGCCTTGCACGGATGGGGCAAGCCCCGGCTTCGACGGGCTCAGCCCGGACGGACAGGGAGTATCCGGGGCATGCAGCCGATCCGGCATTCTTTGACGTCAACCCTGCGTTGCGCTGCGCGCCATCACCGCCAATTCCTGATGCAGCAGCAACTCCACCTCCGCAGGCTCGAACTGGTCCTGCAGCAGAGGGATCGCGAAGCGGTACTCGGCGTCCTGCTTGCGCAGCACGTAGGCCAGTTGCAGGCGCGCCAGGGACTGGCGAAGGGCCTGCGCATCGCCCGTGATGCCGTGGCTTTGCAGCAGCTGGGCCAGGCTTGCCAGGCTGCTGCTCCCGGCCTGCGCCGTGTGGTAGACGGCCACGCGGTCCAGCCGGCAGGCCGCATCGTCCTGGCTCAGGCGGCCCCAGCCGGCCAGCGCATCCTGCACGGCCTGCGAGCCCAGGGCCTGCGTGAGGTGTCGCGCCTCGATGGTTCGCTCGCCTGGCTGCAGGGCCTCCAGGCATTCCTGGCACAGGATGGCCACCAGGTTGGCGCGCTGCCCGCTGGCGTCCACGAGCTTGTCCACCAGCGTCTCGCTGGAAAAGCCCAGGCGCAGGCGGCGCAGGGGCTCGATGGCCAGTTCGCGGCAGGCGGCGCGCTCCAGTCCGCCGATGGCCAGCACCTCGCCGAAATTGCGCAAGGGGCTCTGGTAGTCCAGCACGGCGGCGGCGTACAGGTCCCAGAAGCCCGCCAGCATGAACCAGCAGCGCCCTTCCTCGCTGAGCGCGCGCAGGATGGACAGCTGCGGGTAGCCGCTGTGCGACTCGTCGCGGAAGAACAGGTCGGCCTCGTCGATCAGCAGCACGAGGCGCTTGCCCTGGTACTGCGCCTGCAGGTGGTCCACGATGGCTTCAAGCGGGGTGTCGGCCGGCAGGCCGAATTGCAGCGCCATGCGCGGGGCCAGGCGGTGGTCGCGCAGCGACACATAGTGGCACACGGTGTGCGGGTGGCCTTGCAGCCGGCGCTGCACGGCCTTGAGCAGGCTGCTCTTGCCCAGCTGGCGGCCGCCCACCACCAGGTAGTTGGCGCTCTCGCGGCTGATCACGCGGGCCAGCAGCTGGGACCGGCCGAAGAACGAACCTTCGCGCGTGATGCCGCCGCGGGTCTGGTATGGCGAGATGCGGGTGATGCGCAGTTGCGCGGCCAAGAGACGCAGCAGCACATGCAGGGCTTCGCCGCCCACCAGCCATTCGGTCTGGCTGGCGCTGTCCACCATCACATGCAGGTTGGCGCGGTCGTCCGCGTGGGCCCGCAGCAGCGGCATGGGAGCGTCCACGCTGTGCGCGCTCAGTATCAACAGCACATCGCTGCCGGTCTGCGCGGCGCGCAGTTGGCGCAGCACCGTGGCCTCGTCCACGCCGGGCGCGGGCACGAAGACCAGGCAGCGGTCCAGCGACACGGGCAGGTCGGGCGGAAATTGCCATTCGAACACCGAACCCTCAAGCGCCCAGCCCGTGCTGGTCTGGCTGCGGGCGGACACGCGCTCGGCCAGCGCACTCACCAGCTCAACAGCCGCGTCGCGCACGCCAGGGTGCGCGCATTGCACTGCGCGGCGCCAGTCCACCAGGCGGATGTCGGCCGCCAGCAAAGCGGCTTCACGCCGCCCCGTCCACGCCAGCAGGCGGTCCAGCCGGGGCAGCCGCGCGAGCGGCGTGCGCCGCAGGCGCGCGGGCTTGAGTTGCGCGGGACCGAGCAGCGGGTGCCTCACCACCCACGCCACGGCGCCAGCCACGAAAATCGCCGCGCACCAGTACATGAGCCTGCGCAGGCCCGCGAAGGGGTCGTACTCCGGCACGGGGGGCGGCTTGAAATCGTCGGCCTGCCCTCCCCCGCAGTTGATGGGCAGGTAGCCTGCGGGCATCGGGGGGCGCCCGGGCCGGCAGTTCCAGGTGGTGGTGCCCGGCTGCAGCTGCACCACGACCTGGGTGCCGGCGAGTTTGCCCAGCTCGGGGTTCTCGGCAATGTCGGCCTGCAGCACGTAAGGCCGGGGCGAGGTGACGCGCAACTGCGGATTGGCGATGGGCGGAGCGTACTTGCGGATGTCCTCGGGCCACCCGTCCAGCTCATTGTGGGCCTGCACCATCGCCACGCGCCACCGCACCAGCTCGTCCCAGACGATGCCCGCATTCTCGGCGCCCAGCACCGCGCTGCGCGTGACCGGGTTGAGCTGGGGCGTGAGCAATGCGCTGCCCACGAACAAGGTGATGGCCCCGATCACGAGGGCACGAACCAGAGTCCTGGAAGGCCGCATGCTCATGACAGGGACGTGGAGGATTCGAGCACCATCAGGCCCGCGTCCCGGATGGCTGGGCTGCGCCAATGCAGCCGCGCCGCGTCCCCCACGCCGCGCACCTGCAGCAGGTTGCCCCAGAACAGGCGCCGCAGCTCATCGTCCTGCAGATAGGGGCGCGCGCGGCCCAGCTCGTCGGCCTGCAACAGCTGCGCCAGGCGCTGGCGCGTGGCAGGGGACTGGACCAGCGGCAACAGGGTCTGCCACAGACGAGGGCTGCCAGCCAGGTGGCTGCGCAATGCGGCGCAGCAAGCCTGCCCCTCGTCCACGCCTTGCTCCACCAGCCATTGCAGGCCTTCCTCGAACAGCGCGGGGTGGCCGCCGCTGAGCGCCTGCAGGGCTGCGATGACGGGCTGCGGCCAGGCCTGCCCGGGCCAGCGCTGGCGGGCCAGCTGCGCGAGGTCTTCGAGCGTCGGATCGGGCCAGTGGTTGACCTGCGCGATGTTGAGCAGCGACAGGTCGCCGCTGCGGTACTTGAGGTCGGCCAGCGCCTCGCCGCCACACAGCAGCAAGTGCAGGCGGCCGCTGTGCATCTCGCTCAGGCTGCGCAGGATGCCGGCCAGCGTCTCGCGCAGCTGCGGCGTGCCCTGCTCGAAGCGGCTGACCAGGCAGAACAGCCGCTCGCCCGCGACCAGGCGGCGCTCCAGTGCGGACTCGAACTCATAGTCGGAGGCCACGTCGCCCAGCCCGCACTGGCGGCCGATGGCGGCAAAGTATTCGGCCGGCACGGTGCTCACGCTGTAGGGCGGCTGGATGTGCAGCACCGCACCTTCGCCGTACTGTGCCCGGGCGCGCTGCAGCAGCTCCACCCGAAACGGCGGCTGGCCCCAGTGCGCGGGCGACAACAGCAGCGAGATGGGGTACGGCACGGCCTGCGCCAACTGCGCGAACAGCCGGTCCAGGAAGGCAGCGAAGGGCTGGGCCGCGCCCGCCGATTCGGCCTGCAGCGGAAACTCGGGCGCCAGGCCCGCCGCGCTGAGCAAGCGGTTGGCTTCGGTCTCGGTCAGGCGCAGGTAGCGCGTACAGGCCACCAGCTTGTCACGCGAGCGCGGGTTGGGCGCCGAGAGGCCGTTGCGCCAGTTGTTCACGGCCTCGCGGCTCAGGCCGATCTCGGTGGCCACGCCGGAGGCGCTGGCGCGAATACGCCGCATGTACAGCGATAGCAGGTCGGAAAAGGAATCTTGGGCCATGGGCTGGGGTGTCGGCGCGCAAGCGCCGGGCATCGGAGATGTGAAAAAAAAGAAGGCCGGCCGGCAACCGCTGATTGTGATCTGCGCCACAGCCGCCCGGCCCTCCAGGGACACGCTCAGCGCTGTCTCACAGCAGCCGCTGCACCATGGGCCAGGCCTTGTGGCTGCCCAGACCGCAGGCCACCAGCACCGGGCTGTAGAGCACCAGTGCGCCCACCACCGTCATCAGCCAGCCGGTTTCTTCATCTTCTTCGGACGGCTGCGGCTCCTTCTCTTTTTCTTTTTCTTCTTCTCCCTCCCTCTCGACCCCGTCGGCCTTGTCGTGCGCATCCTCAGGTCCGTCCCCGGTGATCTCCTGCACCAGCATAGCCAGCACCACGGCCAGCGAAGCCGCCAGCACCCCCAGGTAGCCATACTGCAGCCCCGTCTGCTCCAGCGGATAGAAGTACCCGGCCAGCACCACCGCAGGCATCAGGAAGAACGCGTGCATCAGCCAGCGATACCAGTCGATGCCCTCTTCCTTCTTTTCGAGCGCGCCCATCACGAGCTTGTACGTGACCGCGCCCAGCACGAAGATCAGCCCGCCCCACCATTCGATTTGTGTCAGCATCTTTGAATCGCTCCCTCGTCGTCAGTCGTCGTGTTCAGTGCGCGCGCCTGGGAGTGCTGGCTGTGTCGTCGCCAGCGGACAACAGGGTCTGCGGCGCGTCGCCGCCACCTCCCTCGGCGTCGTTGTCATCGTCATCCTCATCCTCATCGCCGTGGATGTCCTTGTATTCGCTCATCACGTAGTACAGCGGCAGCGCAATGGCCAGTACCAGGCCCAGGCCCAGCCACAGCCAGATGCCCTTGAAAAGCAGGATGGTGACTACCGTGAAGGCCATCGCCTGCAGCAGGCCCTTGAACGCTGCGCGCAGCAGCAGCACCCCGATCAGACCCTGCACGGGCGACTTGCCGCTCTTGCCCATGGCGCGGGCCATGTCGATGAAGGCCTGCGCGGCTTCTTCGGCTTCTTTCTTGCGCTGGGCCGCTTCCTTGCGCATCTGGCCTACCGCGACGGGCTTTTTGGGGTCCCTCGAGCAGCCGTAGCGGTCGTCCTCATCACCCTCATCGTCACGCCCGCCACCCTCGGCAGCGGTGTGGCGCTCTTGCGCGGGCTCCACCACGGCGCGCCACTGTGGGTGGGTGGCGAAGAAGTCCTTGCGCGACACCCAGCGGCCCTGGTCGAAGTGCAGGCGCTCGGTCTCGCCGACCTGGTCGTAGAAGACCTCCAGCACGGCGGCCTGCAGGCCATGGACGAACAGGGCCTCCAGGGCGCGCAGGGGCAGGTCGTCATGCGTGCCGGTATCAAAGCACAGCAGAAGATGGGTGGGCGCCACCGACACCTGCTGGTTGAACCACTGCGTGTCCCACAGTGCCTCCAGGTCCGTCACGCCCAGCTTGTCCGCCCAGCGCTGCGCCTCTTCGGTGTTGTCCGCGCTCAGGTACTGGTAGACCAGCTGGGCGGTCTTGAGCTTGATGGGGTCCTGAAAGAAGAGGTGCAGGGTATGGGTGTTTTGCGACATGGCTGAAAGAAAACAAGCGGTGCGTTGGAGTACACGAATTGTTACCGCCCTGCACTGCACTGTCCCCCGCGACCCTGTCCAGAGCGCGCTCGAGGACGCTTGACGCGGTGTCAACCACGCTGCCGAGCACCGCCCTCGCGCACGGAGCCCCAAGTCGCGCGTGTTACCCCGGCCCATGGCCGTGCGCATTTGTAAGCGAAGGCTTCATGCATACTCGGTGGCTGCATGCCGGCCGCGCCAGCCATCGGGCCAGCCCGTCGGACCGGCAGTGCACAACCCGCCAGAGAGGGCGGGCTCCGGCTGGCCGGCGATTCACGCGCGCGGGCAGCAGCACCACCACACACCTGAGGGAGACACACCATGCGTTGCCATGCCCGTTCCGGCGCACTTTTGATCTGCACCACGCTCACGCTCGGCCCGGTGGCCGCGCTGGCACAGACGGATGCAGCCGCCACCCCTCAGGCCCGCGCCGCTGCGGCACGCGCCGCGGCGGCCCCGGCACCCGCCTTCAGCGGCCCGCGCGAAAAGCTGGTGGTGGCCATGCCCAAGACCTATGCCAAGAGCGAGACGATGCTGCTGTGGGGCGACTACTTCAACCACCTGGCGCGCTGCGGCAACATCGACCTGCAGAACCTGCAGGGCGAGTCGCTGGAGCGCAGCACCAACATCGACGTGCTGCCCGAAAAGGACCTCATAGACAACCTGATCGCGGGCAAGGCCCAACTGGCCCAGGTCAACCCGGGCCTGGTGCCGCAGCTCATCGCAGCCGGCCAGCCCGCGCCGTTCGGCGTGCCGGGCAACAAGGCCAGCGGGCAGCGCAATTCGTACAAGCTGATCCTGATCGCGCGGGTGGACAGCCCGTTCACCAAGCCGCAGGACCTGGTGGGCAAGAAGATCGCGCACACCACGCCCACGTCCAACTCGGGCAACCTGGCACCGCGCGCGCTGTTCCCGGCCATTGGCCTGGTGCCGGACCAGAACTACGAGGTGGTGTTCTCCAACGGCCACGAGCGCTCGGTGACCGGGGTGATGCACGGCTTCTACCCCGCCGCTGCGGTGGCCAGCGACCTGTACCAGCGCATGGTGGTGAAGGGCGATGTGAAGGGGTCGAGCATTCGCACGCTGTGGGAAAGCCCGCCCTTCATGACCGAGACCTGGACCCTGGGCAAGGACGTGTCGCCCGAGCTGCAGGCGCGCGTGAAGAAGTGCTCGTACAGCTACAGCTTCTCGCCCAAGCTGCGCCAGCTGCTGCCGGGCAACGACACCTTTTTGCCCATCAACTTCGAGCGTGACTTCGCCACCGTGATGGAGGTCTACAACAAGACCCAGAAGGCTGCGCAGGCGGCCAAGCCTGCCGCCAGGTAAACAGCAGGCGGCCAAGCCTGCCACCGGGTAGCCAGGTAGCCAGGCACGCGGGCCGCACGGCCCGGGCACCTGGGCCGCTCAAGCCGGGCCGGCCGCCGCAGCAAGACGCTCGCGCGTGCGCAGCGCGACATCCTTCACCCAGGGCTGGGCCTCCCAGTGGCGCTGGGCAAACGCCGTGACCTGGTCCCGGTAGGTGAGCGACGCGCCGATCACATCCAGCCCGTCGAGGAACATGCGCCTGTGCCGCTCGGAGATGGTGAAGGGCGCGCTGTGCCCTGCCGTGCGCACCTGGCGCTGCTCCACATCGATCTCCACGGCGAGCGGGCCGGCGGCGCCGCGAGCCTCGCGCATGAAGGCCTGGGCATCGGCCTCGCTCACCATCGCCAGCAGCAGGCGGTTGTTCATGGCGTTGGAGTAGAAGATCTCGCCAAAGCTCGACGCCA
Source organism: Acidovorax sp. sic0104 (assembly GCF_019219095.1). Classification (GTDB taxonomy): domain Bacteria; phylum Pseudomonadota; class Gammaproteobacteria; order Burkholderiales; family Burkholderiaceae_C; genus Acidovorax. The sequence continues at coordinate 175,527 of NZ_JAHUWH010000006.1, read as the reverse complement.
CCACAGCCTTGAAGCCGTACTGCTGCATGCCCCACACCGCATGCTCGCGGCTGGAGCCGCAGCCGTAGTTGCTGCCGGCCAGCAGCACGTCGGTGCGGGCAAAGGCTGGCTGGTTGAGCACGAAGTCTTCGCGCGGCTGTCCGGCGCCGTCAAAGCGCAGGTCGTACAGCAGGCCCGGCGCCAGGCCCGACTTGTCGATGCCGCGCAGGAACTGCTTGGGCATGATCTGGTCGGTGTCGAGGTTGGCGATGTCGAGCACGGCAGCGTGGCCGCGCACGGCGGCGTGGTTGTGGTCGGCGGTCATGCGGTCACCTCCAGGGTTCTGACGTCCGTGATGCAGCCCGTGACGGCCGCGGCGGCGGCCATGGCCGGGCTCATCAGGTGCGTGATCGCCCCCCTGCCCTGGCGGCCTTCGAAATTGCGGTTGGTGGTGGATGCGCAGCGCTGGCCCGGGGCCAGCACGTCGTCGTTCATGGCCAGGCACATCGAACAGCCAGGCTGGCGCCATTCGAAGCCGGCCGCCACCAGGCGCGCGGCGATGCCTTCGGCCTCGGCCTGGGCCTTCACCGCGCCCGAGCCGGGCACGACCATCGCGCGCACGCCCGGGGCCACGCGGCGGCTGCCGACGATGCGGTCCACCTCGCGCAGGTCTTCGATGCGGGCGTTGGTGCACGAGCCGATGAACACGTGCTGCACCGGTACGCCCGCCAGCGGCTGGCCGGCGGACAGGGCCGTGTAGCGCAGGGCCTGCTCGGCACTGCCGCGCTGCACGTCGTCGGTGATGTCCTCAGGCCGGGGCACGGTGGCGTTGACGGCCATGGCCTGGTCGGGGCTGGTGCCCCAGGTGACGAAGGGGGCCACCTCGGCCGCGTCGAACACATGCTCCACGTCGAACACGGCATCTTCGTCGCTGTGCAGCGTGGCCCAGTGGGCCAGGGCCTGCGCGCGCACGCCGCCGGTGATGTCGGGGGCCTTGGCCAGCACGTAGTCGATGGCGGTGGCGTCAGGGGCGATCAGCGCGCCGCGTGCACCCGCTTCCACTGCCATGTTGCACAGCGTGAAGCGCGCCTCCACCGACAAGGCGCTGATGGCGCTGCCGCTGAATTCGACGACAAAGCCGCGCGCGCCCTGCGCGCCGATGCGGCTGATGATGAGGAGGATCAGGTCCTTGGACGTGGTGCCGGTGGGCAGCGCGCCGTCCACGCGGATGCGCATGTCCTTGGCGAGACGGTAGACGAGGGTCTGGGTGGCCAGCACATGCTCCACCTCGGACGTGCCGATGCCGAAGCCCAGCGCCCCCAGCGCGCCGTAGGTGGTGGTGTGGCTGTCGCCGCAGATGATGACCATGCCCGGGCGCACCATGCCGTGCTCGGGCGCGATCACGTGCTCGATGCCCTGCAGCGGGTCGTTGGTGTCGAACAGCGGGATGTGGTGGCGGTCGCAGTTGGCCTTGAGGTTGCTGGCCTGCAGGGCCGAGGGCGGGTCCTGGATGGTGCGCCAGCGCACGGGGTGGGTGGGGATGATGTGGCTCACCACCGCCACGTTCTGCCCCGGCACAGGCACGCCGCGCCCGGCCTCGTGCAAGCCGGCGAAGGCCTGGGGGCTGGTGTATTCGTTCATCAGGTGCAGGTCGCAAAAGAGCAGCACGTTCTGTTCATCGAGAACGGCCACGGTGTGCGATGCGACCAGCTTCTGGTAGAGCGTGGTGGGGGTGGTCATGGTCATCGTGGTGTGTGTTTTTGTGTGCTGCTACTGGCCAGCGAGAAGGAACGGCAAGGCGGCGCCGAGCAGCGCCTCGGGCGCCTCTTCGGCGATGTAGTGGCCGCAGGGCAGCGGGTGGCCGCGCACGTCGGCCGCCACGCGCTGCCACTCTGCAAGCGGCTTGAAGCACTGGTGCACCACGCCCTGCTCGCCCCACAGGGCCAGGAGCGGCATGGCGAGCTGGCGGTCCGCATCGCGGTCTGCCCTGTCGTGCACCAGGTCAATGCCGGCGGCGGCGCGGTAGTCCTCGCACAAGCCGTGGGCCGCGCCCGGCAGGCCCAGGCAGCGCACGTACTCGGCCAGGGCCCGTGCGTCGAACGGCGCCAGGCCGGCGCTGCGCCGGCCCATCACGTCGCGCACGTAGGCGGCGGGGTCGGCCTCGATCAGGCGCTCGGGCAGCGGCGCGGGCTGGATCAAAAAGAACCAGTGCCAGTAGGCGCGCGCGAATGCCTGGCTGGTCTGCTCGTACATGGCCAGCGTGGGCGCGATGTCCAGCAGCACCATGCGCTGCACGGCCTCGGGGTGGTCGGCCGCCAGGCGGTGCGCCACGCGGGCACCCCGGTCATGGGCCAGCACGGCAAAGCGCGCATGGCCCAGGTGCGCCATCACGGCCAGCATGTCGGCGGCCATGGTGCGCTTGCTGTAGCGCAGATGTTCGGCATCGCCGGCGGGCTTGGCCGAGTCGCCATACCCGCGCAAATCCGCCAGCACCAGCGTGAAGTGCTGGGCCAGCACGGGCGCCACCTTGTGCCAGATGGCCGATGTCTGCGGGTGGCCGTGCAGCAGCAGCAAGGCCGGGCCCGTGCCGCCGACCAGTGCATGGATGTGCTGGCCGTCGGGCGTGGGCAGGCGGTGGGCATTGAAGCCGGGGAAAAGCGGGGTCGTGGTCATGGTGTCGTCGCAGTGGTCTATTCGGCCGTGATGCCGCGCTCCTTGATGAGCTTGGCCCATTGCGGCATCTCCGTCTCCAGCCGGGCGCGGGCCTGCTCGGGGGTCGAGGGGATGGGGTCGAAGCCGTCCTTGGCCATGCGCTCCTTGAGCGCGGGGGTGCCCAGTGCCTGGTTCAGTGTTGTGTTGAGCCGCTCGATGATGGGGCGGGGCGTGCCAGCGGGCGCGAAAACGATGAACCAGGTTTCAAACGCATAGCCCGGCAGGCCCGCCTCGGCAATGGTGGGCACATCGGGCATCAGCGCCGAGCGCTTCGTGCCGGTAACGCCCAGAGCCCGCAGCTTGCCGACCTGCACGTGCGGCTGCGCGGCCGACAGCACGGGGAAGCTCATCGCCACCTGGCCCGACATGGTGTCGATCATGGCCGGGCCGCCGCCACGGTACGGAATATGGACGATGGGCGTGCCCGCCACGGCCTTGAACAGCTCGGCCGACATGTGAAAGGTGCTGCCCGGCCCGGCCGAGCCGTAGGAGTAATGGCCCGGCTTGGCCTTGAGCAGCGCAAGCAGCTCCTTGAGGTTCTTGGCCGGCACCGCGTTGTTGACCACCAGCACGTGCTGAGAGCTGGCGACCATGCCGATGGGCGCGAGGTCCTTCAGGGTGTCGTAGGGCATCCGGGCCGTGAGGGCGGGGTTGATGGCCAGCGACACGGTCTGCAGGCCGATGGTGTAGCCGTCGGGCTGCGCCTTGGCGACCATGTCCACGCCGATGTTGCCGCCCGCACCGCCCTTGTTCTCGATGAACAGCGAGCCGCCCAAGGCCTTGCCCCATTCGTCCGTCACCATGCGCGCAGCGATGTCCGCGCTGCCGCCCGGGGCGTAGGGCACGACCAGCTTGATGGCCTTGCCGGGGTAGCCCGCGCCTTGGGCCAGGGCGGCGGGGGCCGCCAGCAGGGCGAGCGTGGCGGCGGCCACGGCGGCCACGGTGGCATTGGCCAGGCGGCGGCGGGGGGTCGGAACTGTCGTCATGGGGCTTGTCTCCTGCGGTATGTGTTGTGGTTTGGATCTTAGGAGTGATGTCCAAAGCCATAAATACCGTCAAAATTACTTCATTCATAAATTCAACGCATGAATCAAGCACCATGGACGGCTTTTCGGACCTGCGCTTTTTTGCGCTCCTCATGAAGGAAGGCAGCCTGGCGGCGGCCGCGCAGCAAATGGGCATCACCCCGCCGGCGGTGAGCCGGCGCCTGGCGCAACTGGAGCACCGCCTGGGCGTGCGCCTGCTGCACCGCACGACCCGGCGCATCCGCCTCACGCCCGAGGGCGAGACCTACCTGCTCGACGGCGCCCGCATCCTTGGCGACCTGGAGGCGCTGGAGCGCACGGTGGCCGGCGCTCGCAGCTCGCCCCGGGGGCTGATCAAGCTGGCGGCCACGCTGGGCTTTGGCCGTGTGCACATCGCGCCCGCGCTGTCGGCGTTCGCCCGGGCCTACCCCGAGGTGGAGGTCCAACTGCACCTGACGGACCGGCCGGTGAACCTGGTGGAGCAAGGCCTGGACGCCGCCGTGCGCTTTGGCGACCTGCCGGACTCGCGCCTCACGGCACGGCGGCTGATGGCCAACCAGCGGCTGCTGTGCGCATCGCCCACCTATCTGGCCCAGGCCGGCGAGCCCGCCCAGCCGGCCGACCTGCTGGCCCACCAGTGCATCGTGATCCGCGAGAGCGACGAGACCTACGGCACCTGGCACCTGCACCAGGGCGCGCGGCAGGAGACCGTGAAGGTGCGCGGCATGCTCAGCACCAACGACGGCGCGGCCGCCACCACATGGGCCCTGGAAGGCCACGGCGTGCTCATGCGCTCCGAATGGGACGTGGCGACCCACCTGGCCGCAGGCCGCCTTGTGCGCGTGCTGCCCGCGTGGGTCCCACCTGCGGCCGACGTGACGCTGGTGTACCCCACGCGCAGCGACCTGTCGGCCAAGACGCGGGCGCTGGCAGACTTCCTGCGGGACTGGTTTGCGGCGCAGCGACGGGCATGACGCCCCCATGGCACCCGGTAAACACAATGCGCCAGCGCAACCCTTGAGATTGCCGCCGAATTGCCGATAAAGCCTGCATGCAGATCTCCAGTGCCACCCCGTCTTCGGGCGCTGCCTCCAGCGCCAGCGCCGCCAGCAACATCAACAAGCTGCAAAAGCAGCTGCGCGACCTGACCAATGAGCTGCGCAACGTGGCCGGGCAGGAGATGGAGCCCAAGGCCAAGGCCGCGAAGGTCAAGCTGCTGCAGGCGCAGATCCAGATGGTGCAGCAGCAGATCGCCGCCATCCAGCGCCAGACGCAGCAGGAGCAGATGGACCGTGCCCAAGCCCAACAGCAGGCCCAGGCGCAACGGCAGGCCAAGGCGGACAGGGAAGCATCGGCCAACGCGGCTGCAAGCCCCACCGCTCCACGCCGCACACCCGGGCTGGGAGAGTCCGTCGATACCTACGCCTGAAAGCCTGGCACACAGGGCGCAGTCCATGCCAGACGGGCAGATTGCTATTGAATAAATAGCATCTGGCGCTTTATAGACAAGGGCCAGGGGCCGGTTTTACATCACGCCTAGGCTATCGATCCCGTTTCGTCCACCAGCGTGACCGCATCGAACGGCACATGGTGCATCAGCTCCCGCAGCACCAGCAGGCGCGCCGCGAAGGCAGCGCTTTCCGGCAGGCCCTCGTGCGCTGCGGGGCGGCCTTCGGACACTGCGGCCAGGCGGTTGAACAGGCGCTCCATGGCGTCGAGCGGCAGCACCCGTACCGGGCCACGCGCAATGCCGGCCAAGGTGGCCAGCTCATGCAGGCCTGGGTCTGCCGACCACGGCACGACCTTGGCGTGCAGCGCCTGGCCGCTTGCAGGAGGGCGCCGCGCCGCGTGGATCTCGTCTTCGACCGAGGCGATCGCCGTCTCGAGCTGCAGCGGCGTGGACACGGCGCTGCGAAAGAAGTCGCGGGCGGTCTTGTCGTAGCCCAGCGCCAGCGTCACTATCACCGATGGCCCCAGGGGCTCCTGCCCGGACGCGATGCGCGTCTGCTCAGCGCCCAGCTGCAGCACGGCGAAAGGCGCCGAGGCCGTGGACGCTCCGGCATGCGCGAGGCGGTACAGCGCCACCCACGGGTCGGCCCCCCCAGCACTGGAGTCCACGGATGGTGGCGATGTGGTCGAAGGCATGTCGGGGCGGGGAGGATGCGGTGGCAACCATTGTCCTCCTCTCCTCGCCGCTCCGCTCCTCTCCTTGCGGTGCGGGCTTCCACGACGCGAGTCATCCACCGACTGCCGGCACCTGCACCGGCGTTCATGCGCCACCGACACGCCGTGACAGCGCCCACCTACACAGGCACCGCAGCGGCAAAACTACATTGGCCTGCAGAAAGAAGGCACGCGGCAACAAGCCCCGGGGCGGTAGCGGGCAACAGCCCACATCGCCATCACCACCCACCTTGCAGGAGAACCCCCATGCGCATCCACACCCCTCCCAGCCGCCATTCCCCCTGGCCCTTGGTGGTGGGCGCCGCAGCCTTGCTGGCCGTGCTGGTCCTGTCGGCCTGCTCCACGCCCCGCAGCCCCGAAGGCATCCAGGCCGTGACGGGGTTCGACGTGGACCGCTACACCGGCCACTGGCACGAGGTGGCCCGCATCGACCATTCGTTCGAGCGCGGGCTCACCCAGACCAGCGCCACCTACACCCGCAACGCCGACGACACCGTGAAGGTGGTGAACCGCGGCTACGACCCGGTGCGCAAGGAATGGAAGGAAGCCGAGGGCACCGCCAGCTTCGTGGATGAGCCCACCCGCGCCGCGCTGAAGGTGTCGTTCTTCGGGCCTTTCTATGGCGGCTACAACGTGGTGGCGCTGGACGAGAACTACCAGTGGGCAATGGTGGTGGGGTCGAGCAAGGATTACCTGTGGATCCTCTCGCGCACCCCCACCCTGCCCTGGCATGTGCGCGAGCACCTCCTGGAGCGTGCGCAGGCCCTGGGCATCGACGTGAACCGCATCCAGTGGGCGCCGCCTGCCACGGAACAGCATGCCAGGCGCGCGGTCATGACCTGACCGGCGAACTGCGCCCAGCGACATCGGGTTTAGGCTGCATTGGGTGGCCGGAGCCCGGAAGCACGCAGGGCACGGCGCGGCAAACACTCATCCGCCAGCCGGCCTGCCAGCCCACCATAAGCTATGGAAAAGATAGCAAACACCGCTTGATTGGCAGGCGTTGGCAGGTGGTAGAGGGCAGAGCGCAGCAGTGCGGTCCAGCGAGCGCCAGGGCGCAGGCCTAAGCCACCTGCGGCGCCGTGGCCGCGGCCACCAGGCGCTGGGTATACGGGTGCTGCGGTGCGTCCAGCACCTGTTCCACCGTGCCGTGCTCCAGCACCGCACCGTCCTTCATCACCAGCACGTTGTGCGCCATGGCGCGGATCACGTCGACGTCGTGGGTGATGAGCAGGTAACTCAAGCCCTTTTCTTTCTGCAGCCGTTGCAAAAGGCCCAGCACCTGCTGCTGGATGGTGACATCGAGCGCACTGGTGGGTTCGTCGAGTACCAGAACCTGCGGCTGCACGATGAGCGCTCGGGCAATGGCCAGCCGCTGGCGCTGGCCGCCAGAAAACTCATGCGGGTAGCGATCCAGCAAACGCGGGTACTGCGCCTCTGCCAGGCCTACCTCGGCCAGCACGGACTCCACGCGGCCGCGGCGCCCGGCCACGCCCAGGGCGCTCTCGTGCACCTTGAGGCCCTCGCCCACGATTTCTTCCACGGTGAGGCGCGGCGACAGCGACGAAAACGGGTCCTGGAACACCACCTGCACGCGGCGGCGCAGCTGCTGGTTGGCCGGCGTGTTGCGCATCGCGGGCTGCTGCCATGCCTGCCCACCCACCTGCAGTTGCCCCGCATGCGGCAACAGGCCCAGAATGGCCTGCGCCAGGGTGGACTTGCCCGAGCCGGACTCGCCCACCACGCCCAGCGTCTCTCCCGGCAGCAGCGACAGCGTGGCGCCCTGCACCGCCACGAACTCGCCCTTCTGGAACCATCCGCGAATGCCGGGCAGCGGCGTAGGGTAGACCACGCGCAGGTCCTGCGTGCGCACCACGGGCGGCGTGCCGGGGGGCGAATCGGCGGGTGCCACGTCGCGGCGCGGCTGGCTGGCGATCAGGCGGCGGGTGTAGGCATGCTGCGGCGCGCCGAACACTTCGGCCACGGGCCCCTGCTCCACCAGCACACCCTGCTCCATCACGGCCACGCGATCGGCAAAACGGCGCACCAGGTTCAGGTCGTGCGTGATGAGCAGCACGGCCATGCCGTTGGCCCGCTGCAGGTCGGACAGCAGGTCCAGGATCTGGCCGCGCAGGGTCACGTCCAGCGCGGTCGTGGGCTCGTCGGCCAGCAGCAGTTGCGGCTCGCTGGCCAGTGCCATCGCGATCATGGCGCGCTGGCGCTGGCCGCCCGAGAGCTGGTGCGGAAAACTGTTGGCGCGCCGCGCGGGCTCGGGGATGCCGGTCTTGGCCAGCAGCTCGACGGCGGCCTGGGCACACTGCGCGCCCGTGAGGCCCTTCTTGAGCTGCAGGATCTCGGCGATCTGCACGCCGATGGTCATGAGCGGATTGAGCGCGGTCATGGGTTCCTGGAACACCATGGCGATGTCGCCGCCACGCACGCCCCGCATCTCGCGCTCGGTCAGCGCCAGCAGGTCGCGCTGCCCGCGCAGCACCGCCTGCCCCGTGATGGCCGCATTGCCCGCCAGCCGCAGCAGGCTGAGCGCGGTGATGGTCTTGCCCGAGCCCGACTCGCCCACCAGGGCCAGCTTTTCGCCGGGCGCGATGGTGAAGCCGACGCCGCGCACGACCTCTTTGGTGCCGAAGCGCACCGAAAGGTCTTTCACCTCCAGCAGCGGCGCGGACGAGGATGGGGGTTGGAGTGGGAGGCTCATGGCTTGCCTGTCGTTCGCAGCGGGCTGATGATGCCGCATTGGGCGCCCGCAACTGGCACGCACCAGGCCGGCGGACGCCGCGCAAGGGCCGCCCCGCCGCGCTGGCGGCGTCCCCCCTCCCGGCGAAGCCGAGAGAGGGGGGAAGGCGCGAAGCGACTCAGGGGGGTGTTCATTGTTTTCGGGGGTCCAGAGCATCGCGCAAGGCGTCGCCCATGAAGGTCAGCAGCAGCAAGGTCGTGACCAGCACCGCGAAGGTGGACAGCGAGATCCACCAGGCATCGATGCTGTTCTTGCCCTGGCTCAGCAGCTCGCCCAGCGACGGCGTGCCCGGCGGCACGCCCAGGCCCAGGAAGTCGAGCGAGGTGAGCGCGAGGATGGCGGCACTCATGCGAAACGGCAGGAAGGTGACCACCGGCGTCAGGCTGTTGGGCAGGATGTGGCGCCAGATGATCTGGCCGTTGCCCACACCCAGGGCGCGGGCGGCCTTCACATAGTCGAGCTGCCGGTTGCGCAGGAATTCGGCACGCACGTAGTCGGACAGCCCCATCCAGCCGAAAAGGGACAGCAGGATGAGCAGCAGCGACACGCTGGGTGCGAACACGGCGCTGAAGATGATGAGCAAATACAGCTCGGGCATGGAGCCCCAGATCTCGATGAAGCGCTGGAAAGCCAGGTCCACCTTGCCCCCGAAGAAGCCCTGGATGGCGCCCGTGATCACCCCCAGCACGACGCCGGTGACGGTGAGCGCCAGCCCGAACAGAACGCTCACCCGAAAGCCATACAGAAGTTGCGCCAGCAGGTCGCGGCCCCGGTCGTCGGTGCCCAGCCAGTTGTCGGTGGTGGGCGCCGACGGGTTGGGTGATTTGGCGAAGTAGTTGAGGGTGTTGGGTCCGTAGGTATTCAAGGTGTACACCGCCCAGTTGCCGCCCTGGCTCAGCCGTTCCTTGATGAAGGGATCGAGGTAGTCGGTCGGCGCCTCGAAGTCCCCCCCGAAGGTGGTCTCGGGGTAGTCCTTGAGCATGGGGAAGTAGGTCTGCCCCTCGTAGCGCACGATGATGGGTTTGTCATTGCTGATCAGCTCCGCGCACAGGCTGATGGCCACCAGGGTGCTGAAGATCAGCAAGCTCCAGTAGCCCAGCCGGTTTCGCCTGAAGCGCAGCCAGGCGCGGCGGGCGGGCGAGAGCGAAGGCGATGGCGAGGAAGAAGCAGTGCTCATGCCGTGCAGGTGGGGGTCAATCGAACTTCACGCGCGGGTCCACCCACACGTAGCACAGGTCGCTGATGAGCTTGGTCACCAGCCCGATGAGGGTGAACAGGTACAGGGTGCCCAGCACCACGGGGTAGTCGCGCCGGATCACGCTCTCGTAGCTGAGCAGGCCCAGGCCGTCGAGCGAGAACAGTGTCTCGATGAGCAGCGAGCCCGTGAAGAACGCCCCGATGAACGCCGCCGGAAAACCGGTGACGATGGGGATGAGCGCATTGCGGAACACGTGCTTCCACAGCACCTGCCGCTCGCTCAACCCCTTGGCGCGGGCCGTGAGCACGTACTGCTTGCGGATCTCTTCGAGGAACGCGTTCTTGGTCAGCATGGCCGTGACCGCGAAACTGCCCAGCACCATCGCCGTGACGGGCAGCGTGATGTGCCACAGGTAGTCGACGATGCGCGCACCCCAGCTGAGTTCGTCCCAGTTGGACGAGGTCAGCCCGCGCAGCGGGAACCACTGTAGCTGACCGCCGAAGATCACGAGCAGCGCCACGCCCAGTACGAAGCCGGGTATAGCATAGCCCACCAGGATGAGCAGCGTGGTCACCAGGTCGAAGCGCGAGCCGGCCCGCACGGCCTTGGCCACGCCCAGGGGCACGGCCACCAGGTAGCTGATGAAGAAGGTCCACAGCCCGAGGCTGATGGACACGGGGAGCTTCTCCTTGACCAGGGTCCACACGTCCTTGTTCTGGAAGAAGCTCTTGCCCAGGTCGAACCGCGCGAACTGCCCCAGCATCTGCAAGAAGCGCTCGTGCGCGGGTTTGTCGAAACCGTACAGCGCCTTGATCTGCTCCAGGCGCTTGGGGTCCACGCCCTGGTCTCCCCGGTAGGCCATGCTGCCACTCTCGACGCCGCCCTTGCCGGCGGCGGTCCGGGCTTCCGCCATGTACTGCTCCACGGGCCCGCCGGGCACGAACTGGATCACCGCAAAGGTCAACAGCAGCACGCCCAGCAAAGTGGGCAGCATCAACAACAGACGTTTGGCGATGTAGGCGAGCATGTTCGGCTATCGAGGGAACGGTGTACGGCGCAAGGACATCGGCAGGCCCCCGGTGTGCAGCGAATCGGGCGAGTGCTCGTTCATTGCCTGGTCCACCAGGAGAACATCAGCCACTCTTCCGCCTTGGCATAGGGGGGCATGGGCTCCTTGTACGCCAGGCGCTGCTGGTTGTAGACCACCCGGTGCGACTCCAGCGTCCACTGGGGGATGAGGTAGTGGCTGTGCATGATCACGCGGTCCAGCGCACGGCAGGCGGGCAGCATCTCGGCCTGGCTCCTGGCGCGGGTGAGCGCGGTGACCAGGGCATCCACCGCCGGGCTGTTCACCCCCGCGTGGTTGCTCGACCCCTCGACCTTCACGCCCTGGCTGCCGAACAGCTCCTTCATCGCCTGGCCGGGGTTGTAGGTGCCCGGGTAGGCCAGGCTGATCATGTCGTAGTCGAACTTGTCCAGGCGCTGCAGGTACAGCGCGAAGTCCACGGTGGTGAAGCGCAGCGTGATGCCCAGCTTCTCCAGGTTCCGGATCCAGGGCGTCACGGTGCGGGCACCGGCTTCCTTGCTGTCCAGGAACTCGATCTCCATGGCCTTGCCGTCGGCATTGCGCAGGGCGCCATCGCGGTACGTCCAGCCGGCGTCGGCGAGCAACTGCCGCGCGCGGCGCAGGTTGTCGCGCAGCGAATGGCCCTCGCCTTCCGTGCTGGGTGGCGTGTACATGGGGCCGAACACGGTGTCGGGCACCTTGCCACGCCAACGCTCGAGCAACGCCAGCTCGTCAGGCCCGGGCGTGCCCGTGGCCTGGCAACTGGTGTTGCCGAACAGGTCCTTCACGCGCGGGTAGCCGCCATAGAACATCTGGCGGTTCATCCACTCGTAGTCGATGGCCAGGCCCAGCGCCTCGCGCACGCGCACGTCCTGCAGCAGCGGGCGGCGGGTATTGAGCACATAGCTCTGAAAGCCCGAGGGAAGGCGGTGCTTCATGTCCTTCTTGGTCAGCACGCCCTGCTTGAAGAGCTTGCCGTCGATGCGCCGCGCCCAGTCACCGGCCGAATAGATGGTCATGAAGTCGAACTCGCCCGCCTTCATGGCCTCCAGGCGCGCAGTGTTGTCCTTGTAGATCTTGACGGTGATGCGGTCGAAGTTGTGCGCACCCCGGTTGACGTTGAGGTCGCGGCCCCAGTACTTCGGATCACGCTGGTAGGTGATGTCACGGCCGAACTTCACATCGCCGATGCGGTACGGTCCGCTGCCGATGGGGGTATCGGTCACGATCTGGTCGAACGGTTTGGCCTTGCCATCGGGCCCGCGCCCCCAGGCCCGGCTGAAAACCGGCACGCTGCCCACGGTCAAGGGCAACTCGCGGTTGGGCTGCTTGAAGCGAAAGCGCACGGTGCGCTTGTCCAGCACATCGACCCCCGCCACTTCCTGCAGCAGCGTGGCGTAGCTGGGCGACGCCTGCGGGCTGATCAGCATGTCGTAGCTGTGCTTGACGTCCGCCGCCTCCACCGCGTCGCCGTTGTGAAAACGGGCTTCGGCGCGCAGGCGGAAGGTGGCGCTCAGGCGGTCGTCGGCCACCTGCACGTCTTCGGCCAGCAGGCCATAGGCGGAGGCGGTCTCGTCCATGGAGCCGGTGAGCAGCGTCTCGAACAGCAACTCGCTCAGGTAGGCGGGTACCGAGCCCTTCATGGTGAACGGGTTGTACTTGTCAAACGTGGAGTAGCGCAGGTTGCTCACCATGCGCAGCTCGCCACCCTTGGGGGCATCGGGGTTCACGTAATCGAAATGCGTGAAGCCCTCCGGGTACTTGAGGTCGTCCCACAGCGCATAGCCGTGGGCTGCCCAGGCGGGCGCCGCGCATACCGTCAGCAGAAAAGTGAGCCAAAACCGCATGCGACAATTCTGCACTACGTCTGCATCGCCGCCGCGCAGGCCGTGGGGATTTCCTACCGCCCCGCACGGCTGCAGCGATGCCCTCCCTCATTCCATGCATTCCACAGGAGAACAACAATGGGTTTCCTCGCCGGCAAGAAGCTGCTCATCACGGGCGTGCTGTCCAATCGTTCCATCGCCTACGGCATCGCCAAGGCCTGTCACGCGCAAGGCGCGGAACTGGCCTTCAGCTACGTGGGTGAGCGCTTCAAGGACCGCATCACCGACTTTGCGGCCGAGTTCGACTCCAAGCTCATCTTTGACTGCGACGTGGCCAGCGACGAGCAGATCGAGCGCATGTTCTCCGACCTGGCGCAGACCTGGCCGAAGTTCGACGGCTTCGTGCACAGCATCGGCTTCGCACCGCGCGAGGCGATTGCAGGCAACTTCCTGGACGGCCTGAGCCGTGAAGGCTTCCGCATTGCGCACGACATCAGCGCCTACAGCTTCCCGGCCATGGCCAAGGCGGCCCTGCCCTATCTGAACGACAAGTCGTCGCTGATCACGCTGTCGTACCTGGGCGCGCTGCGTTCCATCCCCAACTACAACACCATGGGCCTGGCCAAGGCCAGCCTGGAAGCGAGCGTGCGCTACCTCGCCGAGGCCGTCGGCCGCACCGAAGACGGCCGCGCCATCCGCGCCAACGGCATCAGCGCCGGCCCCATCAAGACGCTGGCGGCCAGCGGCATCAAGGATTTCGGCAAGCTGCTGTCCCGCGTGGCCGATGCATCGCCCCTGCGCCGCAACGTGACGATCGAAGATGTGGGCAATGTGGCCGCCTTCCTGCTGTCGGACCTGGCCTCCGGCCTCACGGCCGAGATCACGTATGTGGACGGCGGCTTCAGCCAGACCGCTGGCCTGAGCGCCGACCAGGTCTGATCCGCGCCATCCTGATCTAATCCGTTCGAAAACCGGCTCTACCGCTTGCAGCACAAGCGGCAGTAGCTATTAATTCAATAGCACCATGCTTCGAAGACGCTGGCTGACCTGGGGCGCAGCCCTGATGGTTGCCAGCCCCATGCCCGCGCTTGCGGCCGATGCGCCCGCGCTGCTGCTGGCCAATGTGTACCGCCCCGGCATGCCGCTGGCGGACTACTGGGTGAGCGAGAAGTACGACGGCGTGCGCGGCTATTGGGACGGCCAAATCCTGCGCACGCGCGGCGGCGAGACCATCGCCCCGCCCGCGTGGTTCACGGCGGGCTGGCCGGCCGACACGCCGATGGACGGAGAGCTGTGGGCCGGGCGCGGGCGCTTTGCGCATGCGCAGTCCACCACGCGCCAGCAGCAGGCAGGCGACGCCGCGTGGCGCCAGATCAAGTTCATGGTGTTCGACCTGCCGCAGCATGGCGGCACGTTCGACGAGCGCATTCCCGCCCTCGTGGCCCTGACCCGGCGCATCGGCCAGCCGTGGGTGCAGGCAGTGGAGCAGCGGCGCATCGTCTCGGACGCCGCGCTGCAGGCTCTGTTGCAGCGCACGGTGCGGGCGGGTGGCGAGGGTCTGATGCTGCACCGGGGCGCGTCGCTGTACCAAGGCGGGCGCAGCGACGACCTCATCAAGGTCAAGACCCACGCAGACACCGAAGCACGCGTCGTGGCCCACCTGGCCGGCAAAGGCCGGCACGAAGGCCGCATGGGCGCCCTGCTGGTGGAGATGCCGTCGGGGCAGAGGTTCAAGCTCGGAGCCGGTTTCAATGACGCCCAGCGGGCCGACCCGCCGCCCGTGGGCAGCTGGGTCACCTACCGGTATCGCGGCACGCACGAAAGCGGGCTGCCCCGTTTTGCGAGCTTCCTGCGCATGCGCGAGGACATGGCGCCCAGCCGCTGAAAAGCAAAGCTGCGTCGCCGTGCCGCACACCCGCGTGCAATACCGCGGCTTTGCTTTCGGCTGGATCAGTTGGGCAGCAGAACCTTGTCCACCACGTGGATCACGCCGTTGGATTGGTAGACGTCGGCAATGGTCACGTTGGCGGTGCCGCCTTTTTCATCGGTCAGCATGATGGCCTTGCCGCTGGCCTTGGCAGTGAGCGTGTTGCCCGCCACGGTCTTGATGCTGGCCATGCCCTTGCCATCGGCAATCATCTTCGACAGCGCTGCGGCATCCCACTTGCCTGCGAGCACGTGGTACGTCAGCACCTTGGTCAGCGTGGGCTTGTTCTCAGGCTTGAGCAAGGTGTCCACCGTGCCGGCAGGCAGTGCGGCAAACGCCGCATTGGTGGGCGCGAACACGGTGAAAGGGCCTGGGCCCTTGAGCGTCTCCACCAGCCCGGCAGCCTTCACCGCGGCGACCAGTGTGGTGTGGTCCTTGGAGTTCACGGCGTTGTCGATGATGTCCTTGCTGGCCAGCATGGGCGCGCCGCCCACCATGACGTCGGCAGCCAGGGCAGGCACTGCAGCGGCGGACAGGGCCACCAGCAAACCGGCAGCGATACGGGCATTGAATGAAGTGCGCATGGGAATCTCCTGAGATGGATGAAGGGATGTCTCACACCGCATGCAATGCACGCGGCTACCCTTCAATACGTCCAGCGTCCCGGCCCGGATTCAGCCGATTTGCAACAACATTGATACAAACAAAAAAATCGCCCCGCGGCGTGAGCCAGGGGGCGATGGGGGCGCCGTGCACGGATGGCACACGGCCGGTCAGGACCGTTGCGGGTTCAGATCGTGCGGCCGTAGGGGCCGTCGTCGCCCACCTGCACCAGATTCTTCGCCGTCGCCAGGGGCTTGGGGTTCTTGCCAGTCTTCGCCTCTGCCACGCAGTCGGCGTAGTAGCGCACCTGGCCGCTCTCGTCCTCCACCTCCACCAGGCCGTGGATGTCGGTCTCGAAGCCGGGGCACAGCTTGGCGAACTCGCGCGCGAACTTGAGGTAGTCCACGATTTTCTTGTTGAAGACCTCGCCGGGGATCAACAGCGGAATGCCTGGCGGGTACGGGGTGACCAGCCCCACGGTGATGCGGCCTTCGAGCTGGTCGATCTCCACGCGCTCGGTCTGGCGGTGGGCGATGTGGGCGTATGCGTCCGACGGTTTCATGGCGGGCGTGAGGTCCGACAGGTACATCTCCGTGGTCAGGCGCGCGATGTCGTACTTGGCGTACATCTCGTGCACATGCTGGCACAGGTCCTTGAGGCCCATGCGCTCGTAGCGCTTGTGCTGCTGGCAGAACTCCGGAAGGATGCGCCACATGGGCTGGTTCTTCTCGTAGTCGTCCTTGAACTGCTGCAGCGCAGTCAGCAGCGTGTTCCAGCGGCCCTTGGTAATGCCGATGGTGAACATCACGAAGAAGCTGTACAGCCCGGTCTTCTCCACCACCACGCCGTGCTCGGCGAGGTACTTGGTCACGATGGATGCGGGAATGCCGGTCTTGTCGAACTTGCCATCCAGGTTCAGTCCCGGCGTGACGATGGTGGACTTGATCGGGTCCAGCATGTTGAAGCCATCGGCCAGCTGGCCAAAGCCGTGCCACTTGCTGCCGGCCTTCTTGCCCTTGGCGTCGCTTCTGATGATCCAGTCCTCGGCACGGCCGATGCCTTCATCGACCAGCTTGTCCGGGCCCCAGACCTTGAACCACCAGTCGTTCTTGCCGAAGTCGTCCTCGATCTGGCGCATGGCACGGCGGAAGTCCAGCGCCTCCAGAATGCTTTCTTCCACCAGCGCGGTGCCGCCGGGCGGCTCCATCATCGCGGCGGCCACGTCGCAGCTGGCGATGATGCTGTACTGCGGGCTGGTGCTGGTGTGCATCAGGTAGGCCTCGTTGAAGAGGTGGCGGTCCAGCTTGGTGGTCTGCGAGTCCTGCACCAGCACATGGCTGGCCTGGCTGATGCCGGCAAGAAGCTTGTGGATGGACTGTGTGGCGTAGGTCACCGAGTGCTTGGGGCGCGTGCGCTTCTTGCCCATGGCGTGGTAAGTGCCGTAGAACGGGTGGAAGGCCGCGTGCGGCAGCCAGGCCTCGTCGAAGTGCAGGTTGTCCACGTAGCCATCGAGCATGCCCTTGATGGTCTCGGTGTTGTAGAGCACGCCGTCGTAGGTGGACTGCGTAAGCGTCAGCACGCGCGGCTTGACCTTCTTGGCGTCCACGCCCTTGAGCAGCGGGTTGGCCTTGATCTTTGCCTCGATGGCCTTGGGCTCGAATTCGCTTTGCGGAATGGGCCCGATGATGCCGAAGTGGTTGCGCGTGGGCTTCATGAACACCGGGATGGCCCCGGTCATGATGATGCTGTGCAGGATGGACTTGTGGCAGTTGCGGTCCACCACCACCACATCGCCCGGGGCCACCGTGTGGTGCCACACCATCTTGTTGGATGTGGATGTGCCGTTGGTCACGAAAAAGCAGTGATCGGCATTGAAGATGCGGGCTGCATTGCGCTCGGATTCGCCGATGGCGCCATTGTGGTCCAGCAGCTGACCCAGCTCCTCCACCGCGTTGCACACGTCGGCGCGCAGCATGTTCTCGCCATAGAACTGGTGGTACATCTGGCCCACGGGGCTCTTCAGAAACGCCACGCCGCCCGAGTGGCCGGGGCAGTGCCAGCTGTACGAGCCGTCTTCGGCATAGTCGAGCAACGCCTTGAAGAACGGCGGCTGCACGCTCTCCAGGTAGCTCTTGGCCTCGCGGATGATGTGGCGCGCCACGAATTCGGGGGTGTCCTCGAACATGTGGATGAAGCCATGCAGCTCGCGCAGGATATCGTTGGGCAGGTGGCGGCTGGTCTTGGTCTCGCCGTGCACGTAGATAGGCACCTCGGTGTTCTTGCGGCGCACTTCTCCGATGAAGTTGCGCAGGCTCAGCACCACGGGGTCGAGCCCCTCGCCCAGGGTGAACTCCTCGTCGTCGATGGACAGGATGAATGCACTGGCCCGGCTTTGCTGCTGCGCGAACTGCGACAGGTCACCGTAGCTGGTGACGCCGACCACCTCGAAACCCTCGGACTCGATGGCCTGCGCCAACGCGCGGATACCGAGGCCCGAAGTGTTCTCGGAACGATAGTCTTCATCGATGATGATGATGGGAAAGCGAAACTTCATGCGCAGCCTCCAGGGAGCCGTGGCCTGCCCGGCCAAAAAACGAAATAGGCGCGAAGTGTAAGGAATAACGTTGACGCGCCTTTGAACTGCCATGCTTTTGACCCAGAATGTGGTGCAACAAACACAACCACAACGAGGAGGTTCGCAATGGAGGAATCCACCATCTGGTGGCTGGCAGCAGGAGCACTGGTCGTGGCGGAACTGCTCACCGGCACCTTCTATCTGCTCATGGTGGCCTTCGGCCTGGCTGCTGCCGCTGTGGGCGCGCACCTCGGACTGTCGTTCGCCCTTCAGATCGTGGCCGCAGCGGTAGTGGGTGGCGGTGCCGTGCTGGCGTCGTACCAGCTCAAGAAACGGCGCCCCGGCGACCCCTCGGCGCGCGCGGACCGCAGCGTGAACATGGACGTGGGCGAAACCGTGCTCATCGACAGCTGGAACCCCGACGGCACCACCACCGTGAAGTACCGAGGAGCGCAGTGGACAGCCATCCACCGCCCCGGCATCACGCCATCGACAGGCATGCACCGCGTCGCGGAGCTTGTAGGCAACCGCCTGCTGGTAGACCCGCTGTAGCGCGCAGCCGCAAGTACAGCGGTCAACCACCAACCCTTTCTTCACCATTTGCAAAAAGGCTGAGCCATGGAAATCGCCGTCCCCGTCACCATACTCATCATCGCGGTGATCTTCATCGCGCGCGCGGTCAAGGTTGTCCCCCAGCAGAACGCCTGGGTGAAGGAGCGCCTGGGCAAGTACGCCGGCACGCTCGCGCCGGGCCTGAACCTCCTCGTGCCCTTCATCGACAAGGTCGCGTACAAGCACAGCCTGAAGGAAATCCCGCTCGACGTACCCAGCCAGATCTGCATCACGCGCGACAACACGCAGCTGCAGGTGGACGGCATCCTGTACTTCCAGGTCACCGACCCCATGCGCGCGAGCTACGGCTCCAGCAACTACATCATGGCCGTCACCCAACTGGCACAAACCTCGCTGCGCTCCGTGATCGGCAAGCTCGAGCTGGACAAGACCTTCGAGGAGCGTGACATCATCAACGCACAGGTGGTGCAGGCCATCGACGAAGCAGCGCTGAACTGGGGCGTGAAAGTGCTGCGCTACGAGATCAAGGACCTGACACCGCCGGCCGAGATCCTGCGCTCCATGCAGGCCCAGATCACGGCCGAGCGTGAGAAGCGCGCGCTCATAGCCGCTTCCGAGGGCCGCCGCCAGGAGCAGATCAACATCGCCACCGGCGAGCGCGAGGCGTTCATCGCTCGCTCCGAAGGTGAAAAACAGGCCGTCATCAACAAGGCCCAGGGCGAGGCCGAGTCCATCAAGGCCGTGGCCGAAGCCACTGCCCAGGCCATCGAACGCGTCGCCGCCGCCATCCGCCAGCCCGGTGGCGACCAAGCCGTACAGCTCAAGGTGGCCGAAAAAGCCGTCGAGGCCTACAGCCAGGTCGCGGCCGACGCGACCACCACCCTCATCGTCCCGAGCAACATGACCGAGGTGTCGGCCCTCATCGGCTCTGCCATGAAGATGGTGCAAGGCACCGGTGCGCCGCGCGCGTGACAGCCCCGGCGCGGCAGGCCGCACCCACAAGCCCACCCGTACCACTGCGACTCGCTTGAACCCCGCCGGGCCGGCGCGCTGAAGGGCTGCGCCCGGAGCGCTTCGCGCGGGGTTTTCTACGCCTTCCACCGTCGATGGCTGGCAATGCGGCCTGCATGCCGACCCGCCGCGGCTAGCATCGGAGCACCCTCTCTCCCCTCAGCGATACCTGCGTCAACAAGATTCCATGGCCGCCACCCTCGTCGTCGGCATGCTTTGCGTGCACCTGCTCTGCTTCGGCGTCATGTTCCTGCTGATCAGTGCCCGGCTGAAAGACAAGAAACTGGGCATGGAAGTATTCGCCATCGGCAACTTCCTGCTGGGCACGGCATACGTACTCCAATTGCTCGGCGGCCCGCCTGGATGGGGCGCGATGAGTGTGGTCAACCACACGCTGACCCTGTGCGCGCCTGCGGTCTACTGCATCGGCGCCATGCGCTTCTTCGGCCGCGCCACGCCTCTGTGGCGACCACTGGCCGCCCTGGCTCTGACGTACACCGCAGCGCAGGCATTGGTGCACTGGGCGCTGGGGCCTGCGGCCCGCTACGCCATGCTCGCAGGCGCCTCTGCCCTTCTCTTTCTTGGCATGACGGCGGCAGTGATCGTCGGCGCTCGCACGTTTGCCCGCGACCTGCGCTCCGAGATGATCGTTTTCGCCGTGCTGATCGGCGGCATCTGCGGACTCAATGCCGTGAAGTTCGCGATGATCGTCCAGGGCGGGCTGCCGGCCCTGGACATGGATGCCCGCTTTCAGACTGCGTTCTACCTCTACATGTCCTTCCTGGCGACCGTGCTCGCGCCGTCCATCATCTGGCTGGTGCTGCGCCGCCTTACCGATGAACTGCGCGCCATGGCCGAGCACGATCCACTCACAGGACTGCTGAACCGGCGCGGGCTGCTCGATGGCCTGCAAGCGTACTTCCGCTCCCGAACGGCAGGGCCGGCGCACCTGTTGATTGCGGACATCGACCATTTCAAGCACATCAACGACACCCACGGCCACCAGGTGGGCGACAAGGTTCTACGACATGTCGCCGACGTGCTAAGGCGCACCATCCGCCAGGGAGACCTGGCCGCCCGCGTTGGCGGAGAAGAGTTCGTGGTGGTCTGCCTGAACACCGACGCGAGCGGTGCCGTGCGCCTGGCAGAACGCACCCGAGCTGCCATCGAGAACAGTGGCGCAGTGGTAGCCGACGAACCGCACACCGCCATCCGCTGCACCGCGACCATCGGACTCTCGGATGGCTTCGCCAGCGCGCAGGGATTGGACCACGCCATGCAACAGGCCGATGCCGCGCTGTACCGGGGCAAGACTGCCGGGCGCAACCGTGTCGAGCCAGGCAGCGATACCCTGCTGCCGGGCCTGGCCAGCACTGCGGCCCCTGCAGCGACCTGAGCCCGCAACAAAATTACCCCCAAGCACGCCGCGCCGCAGAAATCGGCTCAAAGCACTGCTACAATAGCGGGCTTCGGAGAGGTGGATGAGCGGTTTAAGTCGCACGCCTGGAAAGCGTGTGTGGGCTAATCCCCACCGCGGGTTCGAATCCCGCCCTCTCCGCCAACAATACTGAGCGCCATGCGGCTTCCAAGCCCATGGCGCTTTTTTACGTCCCCACGCATGCCAGCCAGCGGTTGCCAGAAGAAATGCGGGGGGGCGGAGCGCTTTGCCCATCTCCAACACGGTATGTGCGCGAAAGGCGAAGGATCGGGCATGCGGTAACGCGTGCATTGCCGGGCGATCTCCGCCACAGGCCCGTCAGGCCGAGCCCGCGTGGCGCCCTGCTTTGCCCCTTCGCCGCAGCACCGCCACACCGAACAGCGTTGCCAACACATACATGCTGACCGAGTAGATGGCCGCCGGCAGCGCTAGCTGGAAGTTCTCCAGCACCGACAGCGCGATGAAGATCGCGAGGGTGGAGTTGTGTATGCCGATCTCGAAGCAGATGGCCGTGGCCATCGACCTGTCGAGCCCCGCCGCGCGGGCGAGGTAGTAGCCCGATGCGAGGCTGATGGCGTTGAACAGCAGCACCGCCGGGCCGATGCCGGCGAAGGACTCGACGAGCGCCGTCCATTCCTTGGCGATGGCGATCAGCGCAAACGCGGCCAGCACCACGGCACTGAAGATCTTCATGGGCTTTTCCATGCGGGCGCTGAACGTAGGCGCGCGCCGGTGCACGGCCATTCCAAGCACCACCGGCACGAGCACGATGACGATCACCTCCACGACCTTGCCGAACTGCAACGGCACCACCTGCCCCGTGTGGGCAAAGGTGGCGATGGCCCAGTTGGTGATGAGGGGCAGGCTCACGATGGAGAGCACCGTGTTGATCGCCGTGAGCGAGATGTTCATCGCCACGTTGCCACCGAACAAATGGCTGAACAGGTTGGCCGACACGCCGCCAGGCGATGCGGCCAGCAGCATCAGCCCCACCGCGTAGAGCGGCGCCACGCCCAGCAGCACGATGAGCGCGTAGCACGCGGCAGGCAACACCAGCACCTGCAGGACGAGCGCGAGCACCACGGCGCGCGGGTGCTGCGCCAGCCGCGTGAAGTCGCCCACCGTGAGCGACAGGCCCAGGCCGAACATGACGAGGCCCAGCGCAATGAACAGCAGCGTGGGCAGGATGGACACAAAACTCATGGGCGCACACGGCCCGCGGGGGCCGCGCTCCGTTCAATGGGACTCAAGCGACAGCGCCCACGGCGCCTGTGAGAGCGCCGTGGGCCGGATGCCGCTATCCCGACAACATGGGGAGAGAAGGAGGGAGAAGCAAGCGAGGGAGAAGACAGCCCCCACCGCCTATGCGGCGGCCTGCCCCGTACGCAGGCGCACCGGGCCGCTGCGCTCTTCGATGGCCGCCTGCACTTCCTTGCGCAAGCCCAGCGCGAAGGCCCATTCGGCCACCACGAACAACGGGCCGACGATCAGGCCCGCCAGGTCGTCCACGAACGCGGGCTTGCGGCCTTCGTAGTAGTGGCCCACGAACTGAATCACCCAGCCCACTGCGAACAAGCCGATGCCCGCTCCCAGCCACACGGCCAGGCTCTGCACCGCCAGCCATTGCGCCGCCACCAGCATGGCCGCCAGGATCGCCGCCATGGACAGGCCCAAGCGCGTGTCCAGGCGCAGGTAGAACACGCTGGCGGCCAGCGCGCAGAACAGCGCCGGCGTCACCGGCAGATCGCCCACCATCCACGCGGGGCGCGAGAGCAGCACGACCACAGCGAACATGATCATCGGCACGCCCACGAAATGGGTGTGGATGTTGCGCGGGTCGCGGTGGTAGTCGGCGTACTGGGACAGGTGGTCGATCAGGGTTTTCATGGGTGTCTCCGCATGTTGTTTTGAGCAGCATCAATACTCACCCGGGCGTCCCGTCAGCGTCTGTCGGACACACGACAAAAAGGCACACTCCAGGCTGGGCACCAGCCCCTGCCCAGCCGTACGCATACCGCTTCCACACCGCATGACCGACCCTGCTGCCTACCTGCCCATCCTCGAGTCCGGCCGCTGGTTCGCCCACCTGCCGCCCGACTTCGCACTGCCGCTGATCGGCATGGCGCACCTGCGCCAGCTGCAGGCGGGCGAGGTGCTGTTCCTGCGCGGCGACGCGCCCTGCGGGCTGTATGCGGTGGTGCGCGGGGCCATCAGCATCTCGGGCACGGGCGGGCGCGCCAACGAGGCGCGTTCGGCGCTGCTCACGCGGCTGGAGCCGCCCCACTGGTTCGGCGAGATATCGGTGTTCGATGGTTCGGCGCGCACCCACGATGCGCATGCCGCCGAGGCCAGCACGCTGGTGCAGATACCCCACGAGCGCCTGCAGGCCTGGCTGCAGGCCCACCCGGCGCACTGGCATGCGCTGGCGCTGCTGCTGACCGACAAGCTGCGCACCGCCTTCGTGGCCATCGAGGAGCTGGCGCTACTGCCCGCGCCGCAGCGCCTGGCCCGGCGCCTGGTGATGATGGCCGAGGGCTATGGGCAGTGGACTGCAGGGGGCCAGTCGCGTCGTGTGCTGTCCATCTCGCAGGAGCAACTGTCGCTGATGCTGGCCATCTCGCGGCAGACCACCAACCAGATCCTCAAGGACCTGGAGCAGCGCCACCTGGTACGCGTGCACCGCGGCGAGGTGGAAATCCTGGACCTGGCCGCCCTGCGCGCGGCATGCTTATGATTTTGCTACTCAATCGATAGCAACCTACGCTTTCTGACAAAGCGTGAGAGGCGGTTTTCGCACAAATACTAAGCACACATTCCATTTCGGGGCAAAATGGCGGGCATGCAACTGAACTACATCGCCAACGCCTCCGTGGCGTCCGCCTCAGGCCGCACCATCCCCGTGATCGACCCGTCGGATGGCCAGCCGTTCGACGAGATCCAGCGCAGCAATGCCGACGACATCGACGCGGCGGTGCATGCGGCACGCCAGTGCTACAACGCGGTGTGGCACAAGGTGGCGCCCGTGGAGCGCGGCCGGCTGCTTCAAAAGCTCTCGGCCAAGATCCTCGAGCATGCCGACGAGCTCACGGCGCTGGAGCAGCGCGACTGCGGCAAGCCCACCAAGCAGGCGCGGGCCGACGCGATAGCGCTGGCGCGCTACTTCGAGTTCTATGCCGGTGCCTGCGACAAGTTCCACGGCGAGACCATCCCCTACCCCGACGGCTACAGCGTGCTCACCTGGCGCGAGCCCCACGGCGTCACGGGCCACGTCATCCCCTGGAACTACCCCATGCAGATCTTCGGCCGCAGCGTGGGCGGCGCGCTGGCGGCGGGCAACGTCTGCGTGGTCAAGCCGGCGGAAGACGCCTGCCTGTCGCTGATCCGCGTGGCGCAGCTGGCGGCCGAGGTGGGATTTCCGTCCGGCGCGCTGAACATCGTCACCGGCTACGGCCACGAGGTGGGCGACGCACTGGCGCGCCACCCGGGCATCGATCACATCAGCTTCACCGGCAGCCCCAAGATCGGCACGCTGATCCAGCAGGTGGCGGCCGAGCGCCACTGCCCCGTGACGCTGGAGCTGGGTGGCAAGAGCCCGCAGATCATCTTTGCAGACGCCGACCTGGACGCCGCCATCCCCGTGGTCATCAACGCCATCGTGCAGAACGCCGGGCAGACCTGCTCGGCCGGCTCGCGCGTGCTGATCGATTCGCTGATCTATGAACCCCTGCTCGAGCGCCTGGGCAAGGCCTTCGAGAAGCTGCGTGTGGGCCCTGCGGCCATGGACCTGGATGTGGGCCCGCTGATCCGCCAGACCCAGCAGCAGCGGGTGTGGGACTTCCTGTCGGACGCCCAGGTGGCCGGCATCCCCATGGTGGCGCAGGGCATCGTGGTGCCCGATGCCCCCGACACCGGCTACTACCAGGCGCCCGTGCTGCTGCGCGACGTTCCGGTGAACCACCGCCTCGCACAGGAAGAAGTCTTCGGCCCCGTGCTGTCGGCCATGGCCTTCCAGGACGAGGACCACGCGGTGGAGCTGGCCAACGCCACGCAGTTCGGCCTGGTGGCCGGCATCTGGACGCGCGACGGCGCCCGCCAGTTCCGCATGGCCAAGCGCGTGCACAGCGGCCAGGTGTTCATCAACAACTACGGCGCGG
This sequence comes from Acidovorax sp. sic0104, assembly GCF_019219095.1. Lineage (GTDB taxonomy): Bacteria > Pseudomonadota > Gammaproteobacteria > Burkholderiales > Burkholderiaceae_C > Acidovorax. The sequence goes on along the minus strand of NZ_JAHUWH010000006.1, from coordinate 150,504 downwards.
CAGGCGGTGTGGAGCTGCCTTTCGGCGGCGTCAAGTCGAGCGGCTATGGCCGCGAAAAGGGCTTCGAGGCGCTGTACGGCTTCACCACCCTGAAAACCGTCGCCATCAAGTACGGCTGATCGCTGCGCGGCTGCCACTCCTCGCCTGTCGCATGGGTGCGCGACGGCGCGGCCGGCGGCCCCTACCCTTGGCCTCTTCCGTTCGACGCTTGAACCCTACATGCCCCTGATCCCCTCCGCACCCCGCACCTTGAAGCACGTCCGCCGGGTGAACTACCAGGGCTTCGAGCGCGAAGACGGACTGTGGGACATCGAGGGCGAGCTGCACGACAGCAAGGCCTACGATGCGCCTTCGTTCCGCGATGCCACCGGCACGCGCCGTGCCGGCGAGCCCATCCACCACATGTGGCTGCGCGTGACGGTGAACCGCCAGCTGGTGGTGCAGGCCATCGACGTGGCCATGGACGCACACCCGCTCAAGGACTGCACTGCGGCCCAGGCCGCGCTGCAGCGCATGGTGGGCTGCAGCATGGCGCGCGGCTGGCGCCAGTCCATCCAGAAGCACCTGGGCGGGGTGGAAAGCTGCACGCATCTGCGCGAGTTGCTGTTCAACCTGGCGACGGCGGCCTTCCAGTCGGTGCCTGCGGTGTTTTCGTCCGCCAACCCGGATGAGCCGCCGCGCCACCTGGGCCAGTGCACTGGCTGGGACTTCAACGGCAACGGCGTGAAGGAATACTTCCCGCAGTTTTATGGCCGGGCGCCCAAGGCACCCGCTCCCCCGCCGGCCACCGCATCTGAAAAATCAGCCCCATCGGGCTCCAGCGCTTGATAGGCAAGCGCTAGCAGCTATCATTTTTGACAAACATCACCCCAACCCATCGGAGACCCCCAATGCGCGTGCTGAACAAATCCATCATCGTCACCGGCGCCGGCAACGGCATTGGCGAAGGCATCGCCAAGCGCCTGGCCGCCGAGGGCGGCAAGGTCGTGGTGAACGACATCAACGAAGCTGGCGGCCAGCGTGTGGTGAGCGAGATCACCGCCGCCGGCGGCACCGCCGCCTTCGTGAAGGCCGACGTCACCAGCTCGGCCGAGGTGAAGGCGCTGGTGGACGAAACGGTGCGCCTGTACGGCCGCCTGGACGTGGTGGTCAACAACGCCGGCTGGACGCACCGCAACCGCCCCATGCTCGAAGTGAGCGAAGAAGACTTCGACAAGGTCTATGCCATCAACATGAAGAGCATCTACCTGTCGGCCATCCACTCGGTGCCCGAGCTGCGCAAGGCCGGCGGGGGCAGCATCATCAACATCGCCTCCACCGCCGGGCTGCGCCCCCGCCCGGGCCTGACCTGGTACAACGGCTCCAAGGGCGCCGTCATCATCACCAGCAAATCCATGGCGGCCGAGCTGGGCCCCGACAACATCCGCGTGAACTGCATCAACCCCGTGTTCAACCCGGACACGGGCCTGGCGGCGGAGTTCGCGGGCGGCCCGGTGGACGAGGCGCGCCGCGCCAAGTTCCTGGCCACCATCCCGCTGGGCCGCTTCTCCACGGCGCTGGACGTGGCCAACGCCGCGCTGTACCTGGCCAGCGACGAGGGCTCGTTCATCAGCGGCGTGTGCATCGAGGTGGACGGCGCGCGCTGCGTGTGAGCCGGGGCTGACAGGGTGCCACCCGCCCCCACCCAAACCTCCAGCCACCATCTGCTGTGCAATGGCACAACACCTTCGCGCTGACGGAGACACGATCAAATCCAAGGCGTTCATTGTTGCGGCGCAACACCCACGCGCGCTGCGCGCAATGAAAGCGCCATGACCCGCAGGAATTGATCCCGATCAACTCCGACCGCAGGGGCTTGGCCCGCCGAACCGAGCCCTTGCGGCAAAATCACGCCATGGCCGAACGAGTGATTCCCCTGGTGGACCAACGCATCGCCGCACTGGCGGCGCGGGTGCCTCTGCATGCCACGGCGCCCACCGGCCTGCTGACCGACACCCTGGGACGGCCGCTGCGCGACTTGCGCATCAGCGTCACGGACCGCTGCAACTTCCGCTGCAACTACTGCATGCCCAAGGAAGTCTTCGACAAGGACTACCCCTACCTGCCGCACGGCGCGCTTCTCAGCTTCGAGGAAATCACCCGGCTGGCGCGGCTCTTTCTGGCCCACGGCGTGCGCAAGATCCGCCTCACGGGCGGCGAGCCCCTGCTGCGCAAGAACCTGGAAGCCCTGGTGGCCCAGCTGGCCGCGCTGCGCACTGTGGACGGCCTGCCGCCGGACCTCACGCTCACCACCAACGGATCGCTGCTCGCACGCAAGGCGAAGGCCTTGAAGGACGCGGGCCTGAACCGCGTGACCGTGAGCCTGGACGGCCTGGACGACACGGTGTTCCGCCGCATGAACGATGTGGACTTTCCGGTGGCGGACGTGCTGGCCGGCATCGAGGCAGCGCATGCGGCGGGCCTGTCGCAGATCAAGGTGAACATGGTGGTCAAGCGCGGCACCAACGACCACGAGGTGCTGCCCATGGCGCGCCACTTCCGCGGCACGGGCACCACGCTGCGCTTCATCGAATACATGGACGTGGGCGCCACCAACGGCTGGCGCATGGACGAGGTGCTGCCCTCGGCCGAACTGCTCGAACGCCTGCGCGCCCAACTGCCCCTGGTCGCCCTGGACCCGAGCACCACCGGCGAGACCGCCGAACGCTGGGGCTATGCCAACGCGGCGGGCGAGCACGACCCCGCCCTGGGCGAGATCGGCGTGATCAGCAGCGTCACCCAGGCCTTCTGCCACGACTGCAACCGCGCGCGCCTGTCCACCGAAGGCAAGCTGTACCTGTGCCTCTTCGCCACCCAGGGCTACGACCTGCGCACCCTGCTGCGCGGCGGCGCCAGCGACGAGGCCATCGCATCGGCCATCGCCCCCATCTGGCAGCAGCGCAATGACCGTTATTCAGAGCTGCGCAGCAGCCTGCCCGCAGATACGGGCAGCGGCGCACGCAGGGTTGAAATGAGCTACATCGGCGGATGAGATGGAAGCTCCCCCTGAGTCGCCCTTGCACCCCGGGGCATCCGCCAGAGGCGACTGCTCTTCAGGACCGTCCAAGCCTGCGTGGGCAGGCTTGGAGCCGCTGCCCTCAGCCCCTCTCTCGCTGCGCGGGAGGGGGGCGCACGCAATGGACTGGCAAAGCCAGTTCCACGGGTGCACTCGTCTCGGCCGCGCCGATTCGCAGATTACGGGCTAAGCGCACCACTGCCATGAAATTCCGTACTGCCGCCCATCCCTTCACGGCCTGAACCAACGCTTGCCAAATTCCATGATTCCAACCCAAGACATCACCGGCCTGGTCCTCGCCGGCGGCCGTGGCTCACGCATGGGCGGGGTCGACAAGGGCCTGCAGAACTTTCGCGGCCTGCCGCTGGCGCTGCACACCTTGATGCGGCTGCAGATGCAGACGGGCGCGGTGATGGTCAACGCCAACCGCAACCTCGCGGCCTACGAGGCGTTTGGCGCGCCGGTGTGGCCCGATGTGCTGGCCGACTACCCTGGCCCGCTGGCGGGCTTTTTGACGGGCCTGGAGCGCTGCGAAACGCCATGGCTGCTGACGGTGCCGTGCGATACACCGCTCTTCCCGCTGGACCTGGCGGCGCGCCTGGCCGCTGCCGCCAGCGAGCAAAACGCCGAGATCGCCATGGCGTCTGCGCCAGAGGACAACGGCCAGGGCGGCATCGCCGTCCGCCCCCAGCCCGTGTTCTGCCTGCTGCGCGTGGAGCTGCTCGAGAGCCTGGTGGCTTTCACACAGGCGGGCGGCCGCAAGATCGATGCGTGGACGGGCCAGCACCGCTGCGCCTTCGTACCCTTTGACCAGCCGGGCGACGACCCGCAGGCATTCTTCAACGCCAACACGCTGGCCGAGCTGCAGGCGCTGGAGAGCGCCACCTCGCACCGCCCATGACAACCTCCATGTCTTCTGCAACCGCCTTTGCCGCAGCCGCCGCAGCACAGGCCGCCGTCCAGATCCGGCCCCTGGTGGCCGCCGACGCCGTGGCCTACAAGGCCTTGCGCGACGAGGCGCTGCGCACCGCGCCCGACGCCTTCACGTCGGACTACGCGTCATCCGCAGGCCGCTCGGCCAAGGAGTACGCAGTGCGCTTCGGCCCCCTGGATTCAGGCACCTTCTTCCTGGGCGCCTTCGATGCCGCAGGCCAGTTGCTGGGCTGCGTGGGCTGCGAGCGCGAGCAGCGCGTCAAGCAACGCCACTGCGCCAGCGTGGTGGGCATGATGGTGGCGCCCGCCGCCCAGCGCCGGGGCATCGGCCAGCAACTGGTGGCGGCCTGCGTGCAGGCCGCGCGGCATGTGCCGGGGCTCCTGCAACTGGTGCTCACGGTGACTGCGTCAAACACCCATGTAGTGCGGCTGTACGAGCAGGCGGGCTTTCGTGCCTGGGGCCTGCTGCCGCGCGCCATCGTGGTCGACAACGTGGCGTACGACAAGCTGCACATGCTGCTGTCGCTCACGGCCGACCCCTTTCCCGCCTGCCGCTCCAAGTGACGTGATGTTTGCCGCTCGGCGTACCCGACTGATTGTTTGCTGCCCATGAAGACCATTGCCCAGATCGCCGCCGAACTGCAGGGCTACGACCCCCAGGCGCTCAAAGCCGCCGATGTGAACGCGTTCCTCGGCCACCTGGTCGAGCCCGTGCAAGGCACCGAAGAGTTGCCGCTCTTCAGCGCCCTGGGCCGCGTGCTGGCCCGCGACGTGGTATCGCCCATCAGCGTGCCGCCGCACGACAACTCGGCCATGGACGGCTATGCGTTCACAGGTGCGCAACTGGCCCCGGGCCAGCCCCTCACCCTGCGCGTGGTGGGCACGGCGCTGGCAGGCAAGGCCTGGACGGGCACGGTGGCCGCAGGCGACTGCGTGAAGATCATGACCGGCGCCATCATGCCGGCAGGCCTGGACACCGTGGTGCCACAGGAATTCACCACCGCGCATGCCGATGGCGCGGACGGCAGCCCGCGCATCACCATCGCCGCCGACGTGCTGCAGCCGGGCGACAACCGCCGCTTCAAGGGTGAGGACCTGATGGAAGGCGGCGTGGCCCTGGCGCGGGGCGAATTGCTGACACCCGCCGCCCTGGGCCTGGTGGCCAGCCTGGGCCTGCCCACGGTGACCGTGTTCCGCCGCCTGCGTGTGGCGTATTTCTCCACCGGCGACGAGATCCTGAGCCTGGGCGAATCGCCCCGCGAAGGCGCGGTGTACGACAGCAACCGCTACACCGTGTTCGGCCTGCTCACGCGCCTGGGCGTGGAAGTGATCGATCTGGGTGTGGTGCGCGACGAACCCGCGCTGCTCGAAGCCGCCTTCCGCAAGGCTGCGTGGCAGGCAGACGCCATCATCACCAGCGGCGGCGTAAGCGTGGGCGAAGCCGACCACACCCGCACCATGATGAAGAAGCTGGGCGACGTCGCCTTCTGGCGCATCGCCATGCGCCCCGGCCGCCCCATGGCAGTAGGGCGCATCGCGGCCGATAAATTTGAAGCAAAAAATGCCGCTACCACCCATCCAGAAAGCGCCGATAGCTACGAAAATAGTAGCAATATCAAATCCGGCTCAGGCGCGGTGCTCTTCGGTTTGCCGGGCAATCCGGTGGCGGTGATGGTGACCTTCCTCGCCTTCGTGCGCCCCGCACTGCTGCGCATGATGGGTAGCACACGCACGACGCCGCCGCTGCTGCGCGCCGCGTCCACCGAGCCCCTGCGCAAGAAGCCCGGCCGCACCGAGTACCAGCGCGGCACGGTCACCACCGCGCCCGACGGCACCCTGCAGGTGCGCACCACCGGCAACCAGGGCTCGGGGGTGCTCAGCTCCATGGCGCAGGCCAACGGCCTCATCGTGCTTCACCACGGACAAGGCAACGTGGCCGTGGGCGACTTGGTGGACGTGATGGTGTTTGAAGGCGTGATCTGACACGGCCGTGAGCACATCGCTGGTGTAGAGCACGCACCCTCGCCCTAACCTGAGTCCCAACTTTTCACTTCATTCGCCGAATCGCCATGCCCTATACCGCCACGCACCTTGCCCAGCCTCCTGCCCGCGAAGACATCGACAGCCTGAAGGGCGCCACCGTGCTGGAGTTCGGCACACCCTGGTGCGGCCACTGCCAACGCGCCCAGCCGCTCATTGAAGCAGCGTTGACGGACCGCGCCGACATCGCGCACGTGAAAGTGGAAGACGGCCCCGGCCAGCGCCTGGGCCGCAGCTTCGGCGTCAAGCTCTGGCCCACGCTGGTCTTTCTCAAGGACGGCAAGGAAGTGGAGCGGCTGGTGCGGCCGCAAGGCCAGCAGGACATCGCCGATGCACTGCAGGCCGTCGCAGCGCCGGCAGGCTGATACGCCCGCAGGGCTTCGACAAGCTCAGCCAGAAGCCCACGGCTTTCTGCACGCCTGAAGCCGCACCGTCTCTCCCATGCCGGTGGGGTCCAAAAAACAAAAGGTCCCGACGGGACCTTTTGTGCCGATGGGCCCATACCGCTCTTGTGCCGCTACTTGCCCACGTAATCGTGCATGTGCAGCGCGTGCGCAGGCTCATCGCTCGCCACCGCCGTGTTAGCGCCCGGCACGGCCTTGCGCGCGAACAGGGTGTACATGGTGGGCACGACGAAGATGGTCAGCAGCGTGCCCAGCGACATGCCGCCCACGATCACCCAGCCGATCTGCATGCGCGTCTCGGCGCCCGCGCCGGTGGCCAGCGCGAGGGGGATGGCGCCCAGCACCATGGCGCCGGTGGTCATCAGGATGGGGCGCAGGCGCTGGGCCGAGGCCTTGACCAGCGCATCGACCATCTCCATGCCTTCTTCGCGCAGCTGGTTCGTGAACTCGACGATCAGGATCCCGTGCTTGGTGATCAGCCCCACCAGCGTGATCAACCCGATCTGCGAATACACGTTGAGCGAGCCGCCGCTCCACTTGAGCGCCAGCAGCGCGCCGATCATCGACAACGGCACCGACACCATGATCACCAGCGGGTCGATGAAGCTCTCGAATTGCGCGGCCAGAACCAGGAAGATGAACACGAGCGCCAGCAGGAACACGATGCCCAGCGCGCCCTGCGAGCTCTTGAACTCGCGCGAGGTGCCATTCAGGTCGGTCGTGTAGCCGGGCTTGAGCACCTTGGCGGCGGTGTCGTCCATGAACTTGAGCGCCTCGCCCAGCGAGTAGTCGGGCGACAGGTTGGCGGTGATGGTGGCCGAGCGGCGCTGCCCGAAGTGGTTGAGCTCGCGCGGGCTCACGCTCTCTCGCACCTTGACCAGGCTGGAGAGCGGGATCATCGAATCGTTGCGGCCACGCACGTAGATGGTGTCGATGTTCTCAGGCGTGGTGCGCCCGCGCGCCGACGTCTGCACGATCACGTCGTACTGCTCGGCATCGCGCTTGTAGCGCGTGACGGTGCGACCGCCCAGCATGGTCTCGATGGCCTTGGCCACCACGTCCACGCTCACGCCCAGGTCGGCCGCGCGCTCGCGGTTCACCTCGATGCGCAGCTCGGGCTTGTTCAGGCGCAGGTCGATGTCCGGCCCGACGATGCCGGGGTTCTGCGCGATCTCGGCCATGAAGGCCGTGGTCACCTCGTTGAGGTTTTCATAGCTGTCGGAGGTCTGGATCACATAGGTGAGCGGCCGCGCGCGAAAGCCTTGGCCCAGCGATGGCGGCGTGATCAGGAAGGAGCTCACCCCCGGCAGCGTGCCCACCTTGGGCTGCAGTTCGCGGGCCAGCTCCAGCGTGGTGCGCTTGCGATTCTCCCAGTCCACCGTGCGGTAAATGACGCTGCCCTGCGCTACCGTGGGGTTGCCGATGTTGGCGAAGATGCGGTCGAACTCGGGGTACTGTTGCCCGAGCTTCTCCAGCTCCAGCGCATACCGGTTGGTGTAGTCGAGTGTCGCACCGTCGGGCGCCGTGACGTTGACCAAAACCGTGCCACGGTCTTCCAGCGGCGACAGCTCCTGGCGCATGGTGGGATAGACGAGGGCCAGGGCCACACCGCTCACGGCCATGACCGCGATCACGATCCAGCGCGCCTGGAAGACAACGCCCCGGATACGACTGCCTCGCCCGGCTCCCACCTTGCCTGTGCCGCCTCCCCATCGGGCCGTCACGATCCAGCGCAACAGTCTGCCGTACGCGTCCGACAGCGCGGTGAGCCAGCGCTCCATGGACCGGTCGAACCAGTTGGGCTTGGGGTTGTGCTTGAGCAGCAGCGAACACATCATGGGCGACAGCGTGAGCGCGACGAAGCCCGATACCACCACCGCCCCGGCCAGCGCCAGCGCGAACTCCACGAACAGCCGGCCCGTGCGGCCCGGCGTGAAGGCCAGCGGCGCATACACCGCCACCAGCGTGAGCGTCATCGCCACAATGGCAAAACCGATCTCGCGCGCCCCCTTGATGGCTGCGGAGAACGGGTCGAGCCCTTCTTCGATGTGCCGGTAGATGTTCTCCAGCATCACGATGGCGTCGTCCACCACCAGGCCAATGGCCAGCACCAGCGCCAGCAGGGTAAGGGTGTTGATCGAAAAGCCCGCCAGCGACATCAGCGCGAAGCTGCCCACCAGGCTCACCGGGATGGTGATGATGGGAATGATGGAGGCGCGCAGCGTGCGCAAGAAGACGAAGATCACCAGCGCCACCAGCACCACGGCCTCGATGATGGTGGAGTACACGCTCTTGATGGACCGGTCGATGAACAGCGAATTGTCATTGGCCACATCGATCACGATGTCTGGCGGCAGGTCGGTCTTGAGGACGGGCATCATGGCGCGCACACCCTGGGCCAGCTCCAGCGGGTTGGCCGTGGCCTGGCGGATCACGCCGACCGAAATGGCCTCGCGCCCGTTCAGGCGCACGCGGCTGCGGTCGCTGGCCGCGCCCTCTTCCACCCGCGCCACGTCGCGGATGCGCACCGGAAATCCGTTGACCGTGCGTATCACCACCTCGGCAAACTGCCCGGGCGATGACAGATCGGTCTGCGACGTGACGCTGAACTCGCGCTGCTGCGACTCGATGCGGCCCGCGGGCAGCTCCAGGTTGTTCCTGCGGATCGCGTCTTCCACATCCTGCGTGGTCAGGCGGTAGCCGGCCATGCGCTCGGGGTCGAGCCACACGCGCATGGCGTACTTGCGCTCGCCGTAGATGGGCACGTCGGCCACACCGGTCACGGTCTGCAGGCGCGGCTTGACGATGCGGTTGACCAGGTCGTTGATCTCCAGCGGGCTGCGCGTGTCGCTGCTGAAGGCCAGCCACATCACGGGCGAGGCATCGGCCTCGACCTTGGCGATGACGGGCTCGTCCACCGCGTCGGGCAGGCGGTTGCGCACGCGGGCCGTGCGGTCGCGCACCTCGGCGGCGGCGTTGTCGGCGTCCTTCTCCAGGCGAAAGCGCACGCTGATCTGGCTTTGCTCGGGCCGGCTGATGGAGGTGATCACGTCCACCGCGTCGATGCCCGCGATGGAGTCTTCCAGCGGCTTGGTGACCTGCGATTCGATCACCTCGGCCGAGGCGCCCGCATAGCGCACGCTGACCGTGACCACGGGCTCGTCGATCTTGGGGTATTCGCGCACCGACAGGCGCGTGAAGCTCACCGCGCCAATCAGCAGCACCAGCAGCGACAGCACGGTCGCGAAGACCGGCCGGCGGATCGATATTTCAGCGAGTTGCATGGCGGCGGGGGGCTTCGGTCAGTCGGTGGTGGTCGAGCGCTCGCATCAGGCGGGTGCCCGGGTGGGTGCGGGCAAAGCGCGGCCCGCCGGCGCAATGGCGGCCAGGCACGGATTGGCCCCGGGCAGCGGAGCCACCAGGGTCTGTGCAGTCTGTGGCGCGGGCGGAGCGGCGGATTGCGGCGCTGCGGGAGCCGCCGCCACGGCGGCGTTGCTGGCGGCGCCTGCTGCACCTGCTGCGGGCGCATCGACCGGAGCCGTCGCAGGTGCGGTGGCCGAGGCGCTGGCAGCACCAGCCGCCCCCTTGGCACCGGAAGCACCAGCGCCCGGAGCACCCGGCGCAGCACCGCCAGTGGGCTTGCCCAGCTCCACCACGCGCACCGCCGTGCCGTCCTTCTGGATGCGCTGCTGCCCCGCGGACACCACCAGGTCGCCAGCGCCGATACCCTCCACCACCTCAACGAATCCAGGCGTGCGCACGCCCAGCTTCACCGGGGTGCGGCGGGCCACGCGGCTGCCGGCCTCCTTGCCTTCGACGATCTTGAATACGTAGGGATTGGTGCCGTCGGGCACCACGGCCTCTTCAGGGATGACGCTCGCGTTGGCGCGCTCGGCAAACACGGCCGTCACCCGGGCGAACATGCCGGGGCGCAGCTGCAGTCGGCGGTTGTCGATGCAGCCACGCACCGCCACCGACCGGCCGTCGGCGTCGATCTGGGGGTTGATGGCCTGCACCACGGCGCCGTAGCGTACGCCCGGGAGCGCATCGAACGAGACCTGCGCGGTCTGGCCCGTGCGCACCTTGCCCTGCAGACGCTCGGGCAGGCGGAAGTCCACATACACCGCGTCGAGGTCTTCCACGTTGACGATGTCAGCGCCGTCCTTGAGGTAGTCGCCCACGTTCACGCCACGGATGCCGGCGATGCCGTCAAAGGGTGCCACGATCTTCAGGCGCGATGCGGTGGCCTGCGCCAGCGATAGCTTGGCCTGTGCCACTTCGAGGTTGGCCGCGCTTTCGTCCACCGACCGCTGGCTGATGAAGCCCTGGGCCACGAGCTCCTGGTTGCGCTTGTGGTTGGCCTGGGCGATGGACAGCTCGGCCTGGCTTTGCTGGACCTGGGCGCGGGGCAGTTGGTCGTCGAACTGCACCAGCACCTGCCCGCGCTTGACGCGCTGGCCGTCGCGGAAGTTCAGATGCGTGATGCGGCCGCTGACCTCGGGGCGCAGCACCACGCTCTGGCGCGACCGAAGGCTGCCCACGGCCTCGGCCTCATCGCGCAGCGACATCTGTCGCACGGCCACTGCCTCCACCGACACCAAGCGGCCGGCTCCGCCCTGCGCCCCGCCACGTGCGCCCCCCCCGGCCGCAGCGCCGCTGGCAGCCGCCGTGGCCGCGTCCGTGCGCGGGGCCTGGGGTGGCTTTTGCAGCCACCAGGCGGCACCGGTAGCGGCTGCGATGCCGATGACAGCAAAAACAATGGTTCTTTTCTTGGACGCCATGGATCAATGAAGCCGGTGGAAATGCGGAATGCAGCCAAAGAATGTATCAGTCAGTGTCAGACAGTGCAGTGACTGACCGCTTGACCGAAGGTCAATTCCCCGGTTTTACGCAGGCTTTACACAAAGCACGCTGTTTGTTGCGTGCAAGCACACTGTGTGCCGGTTCGGCTGCGCGCTCTCCAGCACTCCGCTCCAGGTTCCAGGTGGTCAGCCGCGTCCCCGCGCCTTGTCCACCCCCTTGTTAGCCAGGGCATCGGCCCGCTCGTTGCCAGGGTCGCCGGAATGCCCCTTCACCCAGCGCCAGTCGATGCGATGGCCGCCGGTGCTGACCAGCGCATCCAGGCGCTGCCACAGCTCCACGTTCTTGACGGGCTGCTTGGACGCAGTCCGCCAGCCTTTGGCCTTCCAGCCGTGAATCCATTCGGTGATGCCCTTGCGCACGTATTCGCTGTCCAGGAACAGCGTCACTGCGCAGGGGCGCTTCAAGGCGGCCAGCGCCTCGATCACCGCCATCAGCTCCATGCGGTTGTTGGTGGTGCCCATCTCGCCCCCGAAGAGCTCCTTCTCGACGTCGCCGGCGCGCAGCAGCACGCCCCATCCCCCTGGTCCGGGGTTGCCCTTGCAGGCGCCATCTGTGTATATCACTACCTGATTCAAACCGTATTCCTGTCTTTTCTAGCTGTGTCGCGTTGCCGCAAAGGTGTCTTGGTGGCGCGGTCCGGGGCCTGCACCCTCGGTGCTGCGGGCCCACCCGCCGCGTGCGCACGGTTGGCGATGGGAACGGTGCCGGCGGCCCGCTGGCGTTGAGTGCGCCAAGCTGGCCCCAGCAGCCGCATCCCATGCACCCGCTTGACAGCCACCACGAAGTAAGCCGCACCGAAGATGGGCCACCAGCGCTCGCCCAGCGGGTCCATGAAGCCAAAGCGCTCCAGCCACTGGGTGCTGCGCACGGCAGGACGATAACAGCCAAACTGCGCCGATTCGACCTCGAAGCTCAACAAGCGCAGCCAGTCGCGCAGGCGGCGGTAGCCGATGAACTCGCCCACGTCGGGCAAGTACAGGTGACCTTTGCCCATGCGCTGGTACAGCCGCGCGCGCCGCTGCCGCAGGCCCCACAGGCTGGCCGGGTTCAGGCCGCTGATGACGACCCGGCCCTCGGGCACGAGCACTCGCTCGACCTCGCGCAGCGTCGCGTGGGGGTCGATGCTCAGCTCCAGGGTATGGGGCAGCACGAGCAGGTCGAGGCTGCCCTCGGCAAAAGGCAGGGCCAAGGGCTCGGCCAGCAGATCGACCGGGCGGCGCGGCGGGGTCGAGGGATCGGCATCGTCGTGCCCCCCCAACCCACCCCACAAGCCACTGACGGCGAAACCTTCGTGCCCGAGTGCCAGCCACTGGTGCGGCATGCGGTTGGCGCGCAGGCCATCGAGCAGCGGCATGCCCAGCTGCAGGCTGTGATAGCCGAAGATGTCGGCCACCGCCTCATCGAAGCGCGCCTGCTCCCACGCCAGCAGGTACCGGCCCGGCGGCGAATCGAACCAGTGGTGCAAACCTATAATTTGATCGCTCATGAACTTGCTGCCGCTGCCCGCCTTTACCGACAACTACATCTGGATGCTGCACGACGGGCACCAGGCCGTCGTCGTCGACCCCGGGGATTCCGCGCCCGTGGTGCAGGCACTGCAGCGCCTGGGCCTGCAGTTGAAGGCCATTCTAGTCACGCACCACCATGCCGATCATGTCGGTGGGGTCGACGCGCTGCGCGATGCCACCGGCGCCGTGGTCTACGGCCCCGCCCGTGAGCGCATTCCCGAACCGCTGGTTCGGCTCGCGCAGGGCGATATGGTGGACGTGCTGGGCCTGCGCTTCGCCGTGATCGACGTGCCCGGCCACACTGCGGGGCACATCGCTTACTACTGCACGGCCTTCGAGGGCGCGCCGCTGCTGTTCTGCGGCGACACGCTGTTCTCGGGCGGGTGCGGGCGGCTGTTCGAGGGCACACCGGCGCAGATGCTCGGCTCGCTCGACGAGCTGGCCGCGCTGCCCGGCGATACCCGTGTGTGCTGCACGCACGAGTACACGCTGTCCAACCTGAAATTTGCACGCGCCGTGGAACCCGGCAACGCGGCCCTGCTCCATTACAGCAGCCGGTGCGAAGCGCTGCGTGCCGCCGAGCAGCCCACGCTGCCTTCGAACATGGCGCTGGAGCGAGACATCAACCCCTTCCTGCGTGTGCGGCAGCCTGGCGTGGCCCAAGCTGCCCGGGATTTCGACGCGCAGGTCCACCAAGACGACGCAGTGGCGGTACTGGCCGCGCTGCGCCAATGGAAGAACGAGTTCCGATGAAAATTTTGCACATTGCCTGCCTGGCTGCAGCCCTCTGGCTCACGGGCTGTGCCACAACAGGCTCCACGCAAAACCCTTCGGCTGCGGCAGACGCCAAGGCATCCACTGAGGCCACTTCTTCGGCCCGCGCTTCCCACACACCGGTCATCCCCAACGGACCGCTGCGCCCCATCACTGCAGCCCAGGCATCCAGCGGCGAAGTCGCTTCGCTCTCGGCCCCGGCTGACCTGTGGGACCGCATCCGCCGCGGCTTTGCGATGCCCGACCTGCAGCACGAGCTTGTGCAGGACCGTGAGCAGTGGTACGCCACCCGGCCCGACTACATGCAGCGCATGACTGAACGCTCGAGCAAGTACCTGTTCCACATCGTCGAGGAGCTCGAGCGCCGAGGCATGCCCACCGAGCTGGCACTGCTGCCCTACATCGAGAGCGCCTTCAACCCGCAGGCCGTCTCCAGCGCCAAGGCGGCCGGCATGTGGCAGTTCATGCCCGCCACGGGCAACTACTTCGACCTCAAGCAGAACGCCTTCCGCGACGACCGGCGCGATGTGTTGGCCTCCACGCGCGCCGCGCTCGACTACCTGCAAAAGCTCTATGGCATGTTCGGCGACTGGCACCTGGCCTTGGCCGCCTACAACTGGGGCGAGGGCAGCGTGGGCCGCGCGATCGCGCGCAACCAGAAGCAAGGCCTGGGCACCAGCTACACCGACCTGAACATGCCGGCCGAAACCCGCATGTACGTGCCCAAGCTGCAGGCAGTGAAGAACATCGTGGCCAACCCCGAGGCCTTCCGCACCGAGCTGCCGCTGATCGAGAACCACCCCTATTTCCAGACCGTGGACATCACGCATGACATGGATGTAGCCTTGGTCGCGCAGCTTGCCGGCATCCGCGAGGAAGACTTCCGCGCGCTGAATCCATCCTTTCACCGCCCGGTGATCCTGGCTGCGGGCACTCCGCAGATCCTGCTTCCATGGGACAACGCGAAGGTGTTCCAGCGCAATCTGGAAGCGCGCCGAGAGGGCCAGTACGCGAGCTGGACCGTCTGGTCCGTGCCCTCCAACATGACGGTGGCCGAGGCCGCGCAACGCGCCGGCATGAGCGAGAACGACCTGCGCAGCCTGAACAACATCCCGCCACGCATGCTCATCAAGGCGGGCTCGGCACTGATGGTGCCGCGCTCGGCCGCCATCCGCCAGGATGTCTCATCGCACCTCGCGGACAACGGACAACTTGCCTTCGCGCCCGAGGTGGTGACCCGCAAGACGACGGTGCGCGCCGGCAAGGGCGAGACCGTGGCCAGCATTGCACGACGCTACAAGCTGGCGGCCGCGAGCGTGGCGGACTGGAACGATGTGCGCGCCAATGCGGCCTTCAAGGTGGGTCAGCAGGTGGTGGTGTACCTGCCCGTGCGACAGGCCAGCGCGCGCAACTCGGTAGGGACCCGCACCTCTGCCAAGAATGGCGGCAACAGCAAACGCGCGGCCGCGGCACCCACGCGCAAAGGCGGCACGCCGTCCAAGGTCAAGCGCCGCTGATCGCACTCCGGCCCACTCGACAGAGTGCGGCTGCCCACGCGGGCTCTCCCGTGGCGCCCTGGCGGGCCGGCCCCGCCCCGCTGCGAGGCGTAGCCCATCGCTTCAGAAACGCAGGTTGTGCATGCCCAGCAGGCCCAAAATGCCCATGATGATGAGGTAGAGCGCCACGATGGTGCTCAGAAGGCGGGGCATCACCAGGATGAGGATTCCGGCGATCAGGGAAACGAGAGGGCCGATGCTGAGGCTGAACGTCATGGCGCGATCCTTGAGGGGTAGAGGGTGAGGACAGGAGGTGGGCAGCCATGGCGCCGCGCCATTTGCGCGGTGTGCCGCAGTGCCCGACCCCAGGACTGTAGTCCATCCTCCACCCCTTTCTTGCCGCGCAGGACAGGGCGCCGGCACGGTGTAGGCATGGCCCGCAAAGTGTTGCGGCACCCTCCCGCAGGGCGCACTAAACGTTGAATTTCTGGCGCGCCTTGCGCACGAACTCGTTGGTATAGGTGCGCGCCAGGTCCACCTTGAAATCCGCCAGCTCGGGGTGCACGCGCGCCAGCACGCGCAGTGCGGTGGCGGCACCGTCGTCGGGCATGAGCCCGTTGGTGGAGTAGGTCTCGCGCACCCGGCTGAAGGCCGCCAGATACAGGCCCCGGTCGCCCATCAGGTAGCTGGTCGGCACGGCCTTCACCAGATCGGCCGGCGCAGCGGTCTGCAGCCACTTGAGCGCGTGCACGATGCCATTGGCCAGGGCCTGAGCCTGCGGGGCGTTCTTCTGGATGAACGCCTGCGGCGCATACAGGCAGCTGGCAGGCATGTTGCCGCCGAACACCTCCTGCGCAGCCTTGAGTGAGCGCATGTCTCCCGCAATGCGGGTGTCGGCCTTTTGCTCCAGCAGCGTCATGATCGGGTCTGCATGGCACAGTGCGTGCACCTGGCCGGAGCGCAACGCATTGAGGGCTGCCGTGCCCGTGCCCACGGCGACAAACGAGACGTCCTTGGGCGCAAGCCCCACGCGGCCAAGCAACAGGCTGGCCGCCAGGTGCGTGGACGACCCCACCGACGACACGCCGATGCGCCGCCCCTCCAGGTCACCCACTTCCTTGAAGCCAGGGAAAGAGCGCTGCGACACCCCCAAGGCCAGCTGTGGCGCACGCCCTTGCACCACCAGCGAACGGTATGCCTGACCCCGGGCCTGCTGGCGCAGCGTGTGTTCGAACGCACCAGCGCAGACGTCGGCCGCGCCCTCCTGCACCGCCTGCGCGGCCAGCGCCCCGGCGGAGAAGTCCCGCACAGTCACATCAAGGCCTTCGGCCCGGAAGTATCCCAACTGGTCCGCCAGCGCCAAGGGCAGGTGATACAGCACCCCCTGCCCGCCCACCGCAATGGTCAGGCGGCCCAGCGCAGCGGCCTCTGCCGTCTGCGCCCGCATGGCCGCGGGCGCAAACACCGTGGCAGCTGTGGCAGCGGACAGTGCGCTGAATGCGCGTCGGGAGAGCAAGGGAGGGGTCATGGAATCAGAAAAAGAACGATTGTTGCACTGCAACAATCGTGCCGCACAGTGGGCCGTTGCGCATTAGGGGGATTCCCAGCGGGGTTTATACGTAAGAATGTGTTTACGGTCACAGGTGGTGGTGGAAGTGTCCACCCATGAACCGCCAGCGGCGCCCCTCCCTCTCTCGCCCCTCTGGAGGGGACGCACCCGGTGGACTGGTCTGGAGGGCGCCGGTTTCAGACGCTGCGCCTGATGGCAGCCCCAACCGCGGGGCCCATAAAACTGGCGAGCAAACAAGCCCGCACCCCCGTGGATCTGGCCTGGCCAGTCCACCGGGTGCATCCCCTTGAGGGGGAAAGACGCACGGCGCCTCAAGGGGCCAACGATCCAGGCTACCGATACCCCACAAAGAGGATCGCGATGTTCACGATGAAGGCTGCAGCCCAAACGGCACTGCGCACCGTGGGCATGTCGGAGACATACATCAGGATGTAGAACACGCGCAGCATGACGTACAGGAACGCCAGCATGTCCAGCAGAGTCTGCCCTGCGCCGAGCAGGTGCGCGATGATCACGGCGCCAATGAAGAATGGCAGCGTCTCGAAACTATTGGCCTGCGCCGCGTTGGCGCGGGCCCGCCAGTCGGTCTGGCGCGCCATCCAGGTGCGCGGGTCATGGTTGTCGAACCCGCCGTCCTTGCGAGACTTGCCCCAGTGCCCGCTCTTGGCCAGCCACGAGCAGGCCAGCGGCAGCAGCGCCGCGATCAGCACGCACCAGTAGGCCACCGTAAATCTCGCGACATGCATGGTGGTATTCATTTTGTATGCCTTTTTGGCCGCTACCGCTTGGTACGCAAGCGCCAGCAGCTATTAAATTGTGAGTATTCTACCGGTACGGCACGGGGCACGGGCGCGGGCTCTCCGCTCAGCGGCGGTCCGACAGCGCATGCGCTATGGTGCCCAGGTCCACATATTCCAGCTCGCTGCCCACCGGCACGCCACGGGCAAGCCGGGTGACATGCACGCCACGGCTCTTGAGTGTCTCGCTGATCACATGCGCAGTGGCTTCGCCCTCGGCATTGAAATTGGTGGCCAGGATCACCTCCTGCACCCCCTCTTCGGCGGCACGCTGCAGCAGCTTTTGCAGACCGATCTCCTTCGGTCCCACGCCGTCGAGGGGACTGAGCCGCCCCATGAGCACGAAGTACAGGCCCTTGAACGCGCCGGTGCGCTCCATGGCCGCCTGGTCCGCCGGCGTTTCCACCACACACAGCCGCGACGCATCGCGCGACGGGTCCAGGCAGGTGCTGCACACCTCGGCCTCGGTGAAGGTATGGCAGCGCGCGCAATGGTGCACCGATCCCACGGCTTCGTGCAGCGCCTGCGACAGCACCTGCGCCCCTTCGCGGTCATGCTGCAGCAGATGGAACGCCATGCGCTGGGCAGACTTGATCCCCACCCCCGGCAGACGGCGCAGCGCCTGGATCAAGACATCGAGGGAGTTGGTGGTGGACATGGGTGGGAGATATTCAGGGCAGACAAGGGTATGGGCTGTGTGTGGATGCCGCGCCCTGGCTTCGGCAGGCCTCAGCCCGAACGGATGGAGAGCCAGCCCGCTGCCAGCCCCCCCCGACCCCGCCCTCCAGGGCGTAGCGAGCGGGATCAGCTGCTAGGCGGACGGAGCACAGGAACCGGAACATACTTCCTGTAAGTGAGGATTCCGAGCACCGCCCAACGACGCAGATGGCCCGCGCAGTAGCCAGCCTCAGAAAGGGAATTTCATGCCGCCGGGGAGGCCCGGCATCCCTTGGGTCAGCTTACCCATCTTCTCCTGCGAAGTCTCCTCGGCCTTGCGCACAGCCGCATTGAACGCCGCAGCCACCAGGTCTTCGAGCATGTCCTTGTCTTCGGCCAGCAGGCTGGGGTCGATGGTGATGCGCTTGACGTCGTGCTTGCAGGTCATCACGACCTTCACGAGGCCCGCACCGGACTCGCCCTCGACTTCGATGAACGCCAGCTCATCCTGGGCCTTCTTGAGGTTGTCCTGCATCGCCTGGGCTTGCTTCATCAGGCCGGCAAGTTGTCCTTTGTTGAACATGGTGTGTTTCCTTTGCTTTCTTTCTGGTTGATCGATATCCCCGGAAGGGGACTGAATTCGGTCCGCGCTCACATCACGACATTGTGCGCAAGGTCAGCCGCGTCAAAAACTGGCACGGTCCAGGCCAGTGCGCGGTGGAACCGGCTTTGCCGGGCCACCGGGTACGTCCCCCTCCCGCGCCGCGAGAGAGGGGCTGAGTGCCGCGGCTCCAAGCCTGCCCAGGCAGGCTTGGACGGTCCCGAAAAGCAGTCGCCTCTGGCGGCTGCCCCGGGGTGCAAGGGCGACTCAGGGGGAGGTTCATGCCGGTTTGATGCTGCCCGGCACGATTCTCGCGCCATAGTCTCGCACCAGCGATTGCACATACGGGTCGTTGGCCACGATCTCCTCCGCGCGGCGCTGGCGCTCGGCGGCGGCTGCCGCGTTGCGGCGCGCGGGGCTGTCGATGACCACGCCCACCTCCACGCTGATCTGGCTGGCGAGGCCGGCATTTTCCAGGGCGGAACGCAGGCGCTCGCGTGCCGTCGGTTGGTTCAGCGACTCGCGCTCCACGCGCAACAGCCAATGGGCGCCGTCGCGCGCCACCAGTTGGGACTGCAGCGCCAGCTCGCGCACCAGGGCATTGATGGCCTCTGCAGCCACCAGTTGCTGCACGGTGGTGTGCCAGACATCGCCCTCTTCGGTCGGTGTGTAGCGCGCGGACACGGGCACCGGGGCCGAATGGGGCGCGGGCTGCAACCGGGCACCGGGCTCAGGCGCTACACGCACCGGGATTGCTACGAATTCAGGAGCGGACTGCGCTTGCTCAGCATACGATGGAGACGAAACTTGCTCAAAATTCTGGGCATCTCGCACCGGCAACGCCATGACGCCAGCAGCCACCGCAGGGGATGCTGGCGATGGTGCGGACCTGGCCGCGGTTGCCGAGCCGCCCTCGTCCTCTTCGGACCCAGGCCATGGTGGAGGTTCGGACGACGCGCCGTCATCTTCCGGGGTCTGTACCTGGCGGCGTTGCGGCGCGGGCTCTGCGCCCACTTGCGAAGCCGTCGGCGCGGGCGCAGGGACAGGTACAGCTACGGGGGCAGGAATGGGAGCAGCGGCCAAAGCCGGCGCCACAAAAGCTGCCGGTGGCGCGACCGGCGCCGCAGAAATCGTCGGTGCGGGAGCTGCGGCAGGCCGTGCAGGTGCAGGTTCAGCCTGCGTCAGAGTTTTTTTTTCAGCCGGTTCGCCGCTGGGCTTGAAGGCCAGGAGGCGCAGCAGCACCATGGTCAGCGCCGCGTACTCGTCCGGCGCCAGGCCCAGCTCGCCGCGCCCGTGCAGGCACAGGCTGTACAGCAGCTGGGTTTCGTCGGCCGGCATCTGGCCAGCCAGGCGCGCGGTTTCCACGGCCTCGGGGTCATTGGCGTCCACGGCGCCGGCCATCTGCGGCACCGCCTGGTAAACCGCCATGCGCTGCAGCACGGCGCTCATCTCTTCGAGCGTGGAAGCGGCAGACAGCCCATTGAGCCGCAGCGCATCGGAAGTTTCGACCACCGTCTTGCCATCGCCCTGCGCCAAGGCTGCGATGAGGCGGAACACGTACGAGCGGTCCACCGCGCCCAGCATCTGGCGCACGCCCGCCTCCTGCAACTGGCCGCTGCCAAAGGCGATGGCCTGGTCGGTGAGCGACAGCGCATCGCGCATGGAGCCGCGAGCCGCGCGGGCCAGCAGGCGCAGCGACTGGGGCTCTGCAGGCACGTTCTCCTGGGCCAGCACGCGCGTGAGGTGCTCCAGCACGGTCTCCGGCGCCATCGGCCGCAAGTTGAACTGCAGGCAGCGCGACAGCACCGTGACCGGCACTTTCTGCGGGTCGGTCGTGGCCAGCACGAACTTGAGGTATTCGGGCGGCTCTTCCAGCGTCTTGAGCATGGCGTTGAACGCCGTGTTCGTCAGCATGTGCACTTCGTCGATCATGAAGACCTTGAAGCGCCCCGCCACCGGCTTGTACACCGCCTGCTCCAGCAGGCTCTGCACCTCGTCCACGCCACGGTTGGACGCGGCGTCGAGCTCGGTGTAGTCCACGAAGCGGCCGCTGTCGATGTCGGTGCACGCCTGGCACACGCCGCAGGGCGTGGCGGTGATGCCGCCGTTGCCGTCCGCGCCCTGGCAGTTGAGCGACTTGGCCAGGATGCGCGACACCGTGGTCTTGCCCACGCCCCGCGTGCCGGTGAACAGGTACGCATGGTGCAGACGCTGCTGCGTGAGGGCGTTGGTGAGCGCCTGCACCACATGCTCCTGCCCCACCATTTCCGTGAAATTGCGGGGGCGGTACTTGCGGGCGAGCACGAGATAGGACATTCGGTCGATTCTACGGGTTGGGCCGCAGGCTTTCGCGGTCCGGGCGATGGCACGGCCACCCGCCGAAGCCTTGCGGTGGCCAAGGCCATGTGCCTGCGACGCAAAGACGGCCCCGCATCCAGCGTACAATCGCCGGTGACGGGCCTCCTCGCATGGTGAAGCGGCCAACCGGGTCAGGTGGGGAACCAAGCAGCCCTAACTGTGGAGTCAGTGCCGGGGGTAAGGCTCGTCAACTTCTTTTCGCGTTTTTCCATCCTGGCTCCGGCTGCGTGTTTCACCATCGCAGCGGACGCACAAGGACCGCCACGGTACCGCGCGTACCCCTTGGCTTGCATCTCCCCCAGAATCCCCTTCGCCATCCGTGATTTGACGGCGCACTGGCGCTTGGCTGCGCGCCGTGCCACCATGGTGTCAGTGATTTCCCACGCCGTTTCGAGGCAATCGACACGGAACGGGCGCGGGAGATGACAGCACACTTTGTTGCATCGCTTCATCCTTTCTTTTCACGGGTGCCGCCATGCCAAACCGCAATACAGCGCAGGTGACTTCCACTCGCCGCCCCGCGGCGACAAAGCTCTTTGTTTCCTGTCATCCCCATCACTGGGTTCCGCACGCTCTGCAACAAGCACGCGCCAGGCGCTCAGGCGTCTTGCTGGCCGCGCAGTTTTGCGCGTTGCTGGCCGGGGCCGGGCCGGTACTTGCTGCGGAAACATCCACCTTTGGTGACGAAGCCATGGCCGCGTTGCAGACTGAAACGCGTGGTGCCAGTTCCCCCACGGCGTACGAGGTGAACAGCCTGGTGCTTCCCAACCTGGGCGACGCCAGCTGGAACACGCCGTCGCAGCGGCAGGGGGGTACCGCCAGCAGCTTTGCCAACGCCACCCAACACATCGACGTCACGCGCTGGCTCACGCCGGACGCGCCACGCAGCCTTGGTTTTTCGCTGGGACTGACGTCGGCTGCCCCGTTGGCAGGCTCGCCGGGCTCCACAAGCGCCAACAGCTTCGGTGGCGGCAACACCGCCGCCCCCACGAGCCTGGACCTGGGCGTGCGGTGGCGCTCTAAGCTGGCCACCGGGCGCCACCTGGACGTTTCCGCTTGGGCGCAGACGCCGCAACTGGCGCAGTCGCCCGATGCCATGGGCCTGATCTGGCAACAGCAGCAGCCGGTGTACGGCACGCGGGTGGAGATGCAATGGGCCTCGTCCAAAACGCGCGGGCTGGTGCCCGAGTTCGGTGCCATCGGGGTGCAACTGCAGGGCGGTTCTCGCCTGGTGCTGCGGGCGCGCAAGGGGGGGCCCATGCTGTACTACAGGGCGAAGTTCTGACCGAAGTTCTGCCCCCTGAGACGCTGCGCGTCTTCCCCCTGAGGGGGACGCACCCGGTGGACCGGCAAAGCCGGATCCACGGGTGCGCTGGCGTTAGGGCGCGCCGGTTTCAACGGTAGCGCGCTTTCTCAAGCACTCAGTCAAACGCTTTGAGCCAACCAGCGCAGCGCGCCTTGGCCGGCCACGCGGCCGCTGGCCATGCTGGCAGTCAGCAGGTAGCCGCCCGTGGGGGCTTCCCAGTCGAGCATTTCGCCGGCGCAGAAGACGCCGGGCGCGGCCGTGGCCATAAGGTGGGCGTCGAGCGCCTCGAAGGCCACACCGCCAGCGGTGCTGATGGCTTCGTCCAGGGGGCGGGGGGCCACCACGGTGATGGGCAGGGCCTTGATGGCGTGGGCCAGGGCCACGGGGTCGTTGACGCCGTCCTTGCCCAGGTGTTCGTACAGGATGCCGGCCTTGATGCCGTCAAGGCCCAGGCGGCTCTTGAGGTGGCTCGAGAGCGAGCGAGACCCGCGCGGATGGCGCACTTCGACCAGCACGCGTTCGGGGCTGTGGTCGGGCAGCAGGTCCAGGTGGAAGGTCGCGTGCCCGTGGGCCTGTACCTCCTCGCGCAGCAAACTCGATACGGCGTAGACCAGGCTGCCCTCCACGCCCGTGGCCGTGGCCACGAACTCGCCACGGCGGCTGAACGCGCGGCCCTGGCTGTCGGTGAAGTTCAGTTGCACGGTCTTGAAAGGCTGGCCGGCAAAGCGCTCCGTGAAATGCGGCGTCCAGCCCACGCCCGGAGTGGGCGTGCGGCCCAGCAGCTCCTGCAGGAATTCGCGGCGGGTCTCGCCAGCGGGGGCTGCAGCGCGCAGCACGTCGAAGCCGCAATTGGAGGGGCGCAGCGGCTCGACCGCCACGCCACGCCCCACCAGCGCCGGCACCCAGGCTCCGTCCGAGCCCAGGCGCGCCCAGCTGCCACCGCCCAGTGCCAGCACCACGGCCCGTGCGCGCACTGTGGCGGCTGCGGGCGCCTCGGCCGGGCCGGTGACGGCAAACCGCAGCGCGCCGTCATCGGCCCAGCCCAGCCAGCGGTGGCGCATGTGGAACTGCACGCCGTGCCCGCGCAGCCGCTGCAGCCAGGCCCTCAGCAAAGGGGCAGCCTTCATGTCCTGCGGGAAGACGCGGCCCGACGTGCCGACGAACGTTTCCACCCCCAGGCCCTGCGCCCAGGCGCGCAGCTCGGGCCCGCCAAAGCCTTGCAGCAGCGGCTCGACCTGCGGCTGCCGCGCTCCGTAGCGCGTGGCGAAGGCGTCGTGCTGCTCCGAATGCGTGAGATTGAGCCCGCCCTTGCCGGCAAGCAGAAACTTGCGCCCCACGGAGGGCATGGCGTCGAACAGGTGCACGCCCACACCGCCCTGCGCCAGCACCTCGGCGGCCATCAGCCCTGCGGGGCCGCCGCCGACCACGGCGACGTCGCAGTGCAGGTCGACCCCAGGAGTGGCGGAAGAAGGCGTGGTGGCGGACATGGAGGAAACCTTTGAATGGGGCGCGCCGTGGGGCAGCAAGGCCAGGCTCAGAACAGTGAACGCTGGGGAGAGTCTGGGTCGTCGCCCGGGGGCGCGGGCGGTGCGGAGGCAGGGGGCGCCGCGGGTTGCGCGGCGGGGGCCGGAGTATGCCTGATGGCATGGGCGTGCCCTGCTGGCACCCCTGCCCCTGCCCCTGCCCCTGCCCCTGCCCCTGCCAGCACTGCGGCTGCGGGTGTGGCAGGGGCCTGCTTCATGGCCGTGACCGCAGCGTCAGCACCGGCCGGCATGGCAGCGCCCTCCGGCACCAGCACCATGCGACCGTCACCCGTCAGGAACGCCGCCCGCACTGGCTCGCCCGGCGCCTGGCGCTGCACGGCATCGCGGTAGCGGCGCAACTGGGCCATCAATGCGGGCTGGCGCTCGGGCTCTGCAGCGCTTTTGTAGTCCAGCACCCACCAGCCGATGCGCCCCGGGGGCTGCGTGCAGTGCACCAGGCGGTCCAGGCGCAGGCTCTGGCCACCGTGGCGCAGCGGGGCTTCGTTGATGGCGGTGTCGACGGCCGCAGGATCCCACGCCCAGGCGCCCTCGCCCGCCAGGATGCGCTGGGCTGTCTGGGAGGCAACCCTTGCGGCGGCAGGCGTGATGTCGAACTCCTGCGCCAGGCGGGCCACGCGGGTGGCCGGCCAGCCCTGCTCGCGCAGCTCTGCCAGCGGTGCGCCGGCCACGCCGGTTTGTTCGAGCAACTGGTGCATGGCCTCGCCCAGGCGCGAGGCGGGGGTGGAGGGCGTGGCGGCACCGTGCTCCAGGTCCACAGCGCTGCCCGGGGATGCAGCCATGGCGGCGGCTGCCGGCATGCGCAGCGCATCGGGCACGCGCTGCAGCTCTGCGAGCCTGAAAGCGGCGGGCGTTGCGGCGCCGCGTCCAGCGTCGTCGGCCTCCCCGGCCTGGCCAACGCCCTCCTGCACACCACCCACCGGCACGCCAGGCACGCCCGCCACATCCACCTCTTCCATCAGGGGCGCGAGGCGGCTCCACCAGCTGCCGGGCGCCGACGTGGCGGGCTGCACCGACGACATGGCCAGGCAGTGCTTGGCGCGCGTCATGGCCACGTAGAGCATGTTCAGCTCTTCACGCTGGCGGGCCTGTTGCTCGGTGGCGAGCGCATCGACCGCGCTGGGCGGGGGGCTCGATTCGCTGGCCAGGAAGACAAAGCCGGTGGGCGCCGTCTGTTCACCGGGCCAGTCCACCAGCACGCCCATGGTCTCGGCCTTCTGAGGGCGGGTGTCGGTGTCCAGCAGCAGCACGCAGTGCGCTTCCAACCCCTTGGCGCCGTGCACGGTCAGCAGCCGGATGGCCTGCGCATCGGCACGGCCCGGGGCGCGCACACCGCCGCGCTTCATGGCCCGCACAAACGCATAGGGCGTGAGGTAGCGCCCGCCGTCATGCTGCAGCGCGGCCGACAGCAGCGCGCGCAGGTTGACCTGCACCGTCATGCGCTGCGTGGCGGGCGCTGCGGCCGCGAAGCGCGCGAGCACGTCGCCGTGCTGGTAGATGGCGTGCAGCGCATCATGCGGCGGCAGGCTGTCCACCCAGGCCTTGTATTGCATCAAAACAGGCCCTATAGCTTGATATTCGGTCGTCAATAGCTCTGTTTTTTGTAGCAAATCGAACCAGCTGGTGGCAGCATGCTCGGGCTGGCGGCGCAGCAGGGCCAGCGCCACCAGTGCGTCGTCAGGAAGGCGAAACAGCGGCGAGCGCAGCGCACGCGCAAGAGACAGGTCGTGCCCGGTGGACACCAGCGCGTCCAGCAGCGCCACGATGTCCTGTACCTCGGGCGCGTCGAACAGATCGGCTTTTTCCGGCTGCACGCACGGCAGGTGCAGGGCGCGCAGGGCGTCCTGCATCGCGGCCAGGCGGTCGCGCTTGCGGGCCAGCACCAGCACTTCGTTCGGGGGCGTTCCCCGGGCGATCTGCGCGGCCACCCAGGCGGCGGCCTGGGTGCATTCGCGCATGCGCTGGGTTTCCTCGGCCTCGTGGCGCGGCTCGGTCAGGCTGTCGCGCCAGGCCAGAGGGTCGATGCCTGCCCCTGGGCTACCGTCGGCTTGCGGCGGCAGGATGGCCGGCAGGCACAGCAGGGAGCCGGGGTCTCTCGATTCGGTGGTGTGGTCGCGAAAGCCGATGGTTTCGTGCTGGGCCTGGGCCGTGCCCATCACGTGGTTCACCGCGGCGATCACGCCCGTGGCGTTGCGGCGGG
This sequence comes from Acidovorax sp. sic0104, assembly GCF_019219095.1. Taxonomy (GTDB): domain Bacteria; phylum Pseudomonadota; class Gammaproteobacteria; order Burkholderiales; family Burkholderiaceae_C; genus Acidovorax. Next base: position 124,401 of record NZ_JAHUWH010000006.1, on the reverse strand, counting down.
TGTGGTCGCAGCTGAGCAGGTCGCCCGCTAGGCCGTTGCGCACAAAGGCCTGCGCCGCGATGAACACCTGCGGCTCGGCCCGGCGAAAGCGGTAGATGCTCTGCTTGGGGTCGCCCACGATGAACACGCTGGGCGCCGTGGCGCCGCCGCCCGAGCCCGCGTAGCCCGACAGCCAGGCGTGCAGGGCCTGCCATTGCAGCGGGTTGGTGTCCTGGAATTCATCGACCAGCAGGTGGCGCACGCGGGCATCGAGCCGCTCCTGCACCCAGCCCGACAGGATGGGGTCGGACAGCATGACCAGCGCGGTGCGCTCCACGTCGTTCATGTCCACCCAGCCGTGCTGATTCTTCACGGCCGCGAACTCGGCGATCAGGCGGCGCGCCAGGCGCGCCATGCGCTGCTGGTGCTGCCAGGCCGCGTGCTGGCGGCGCGCCACGAGCAGGCGCTGCAGCTCGGGCTCGGCCTCTTGCGCGGCGGGGAACTTCTCAAGGTTCTTGGACAGCCGGTCTTCCTTGGCCACGAACAGCGCCTTGCGCAGCATGTCCAGCCGCTCGTTCAGGTCGGTGCAGGCGAATGCATCGACGATGGCGTCTGCGGCCTTCTGCGGTGTCTTGTTGGCCTCGGCCCCCAACGCCTTGGCGTGGGCCAGCCAGCGCTGGCGGCACGCGTCGCCCTGCAGCGCGTCGGCGGGCTCGGCGCAGCCCGCAAGGTCGGGGTATGCGGCCTGGAAAGGCGGCACAGAGGCATCCACCACGCCCGCCGCATCAGCGAGGTCGAACTCCACCCGCTTGGCCAGCGCCGCCGCCAGGGCCTTGTGCGTCTGCGAGCGGCCATGCTGCTCCACCACGGCTTCGTAGTCGGCCTTGAGACCGGGGCTGTCGGCCACGGCCTGCAGGAAAGGGCTCCAGACCTCGCGCACGGCCTCGGCATCGTCCTCCAGCAGCTCGAAGTGCGCGGGCAGGCCCTGCGACTGCAGCAGCGCCAGCGGGGCCGTGCCCAGCAGCGCCGCAAACCAGCTGTGGAAGGTGCGGATCTGCACGGGGCGGCCGCTGGCCAGCATCTGACGGTATAGATTTTGTAGCGCCTCGCGCTTGTCCAGCGCGCGCTCGGGACTGATTCCCCTTGCAACCAGCTCGCGGGTCAGCTCGTCCAGCGGGCGGTGGGAGAAGTCCTCCAGCCATTCCTGCAGGCGCTGGCGCATTTCGCCGGCCGCCTTCTTGGTGAAGGTGATGGCCAGTATCTCGTGCGGCGCGCAGCCGTCGAGCAGCGCGCGCAGCATGCGCGAGACCAGCATCCAGGTCTTGCCCGCACCCGCGCAGGCCTCCACAGCCACACTGCGCTGCGGGTCGCAGGCAATGGCGTAAAAGCCCTCGCGCGATATGGGCTGGCCGTTGTGTTCGTAGGCGGCTTGTTCAGTCATTTCCAGAAATCTTTGCGGCACAGCCCGCGTGCAGCGCAGTAGTCGCACACCATGCCCTCGCCCAGAGCTGGCATCGGATCGCCCGCGGCGATGCGCTCGAAGTCGTGCTGGATGCCCTCGACCAGCAGCTCGCGCAGGTGCACCACGTCTTCCTGCTCGTGCATCTGCGTCTCGCCCCGCTCGCCAACGTTCACGTAGGCGGCACGCAGCGTGTCGTGGCTGAGGAGCGCGGCGTAGAACGCAAGTTGGGTGTCTTCGGCGCCGGACTGGACGCGCTTTCGTGTCACGCTATCGCTTTCTGTCTTGTAGTCGATGACGAGCGTGGTGGATTCGTCGTGCGCTGGCACTGCGTCCACGCGGTCTAGCGTGCCCACAAGCTCCAGGCTGCCCAGCGGCTGGGTGGCGCGCAGCTCGGCCTGGCGAAAAGATGCGCCCGACTCTTCATGCCGGGCCAGCCAGCGAAGGTAGCCGTCACGCACCTGCGGCCAGCCTGCGGCGAAGGGCAGGAAGTCGCCCTCCCCCAACGCCTGGGCGCGCGTCACGGCCTGGGCCGCCGCGTCCATGCGCAGCACGCGCTCGGACAGGTCCCGCGCAGGGTCGGCCAGCAGGGCCTCGTGAAAGTGCTGCAGCACCGCGTGCAGCCAGTTGCCGAAGTCGCGCTTGTCCACTTCGGCGGCCAGCTCATCGGCCTCCTGCAAGCCCAGTTGGCGCAGCGCGAAGAAACGATACGGGCAGTGCCGCAGGTCGGAATACGCGGTGGAAGACAGCCGCAACACGGGCAGCCGATCGCCCCGGGGCAAGGGCCGTGCCGTCGGGGCTGCGTCCACGGTGCGCTGCGTGCGTGTATCGGCACCGGCCTGCGCGGCGCCGTCCAGGCGCAGCGCCAGCACCAGCGGGCTGGCGAGCAGGGGCTCGCCGCCTTCGTCGCCGGTACGCCACAGCACGTCCACGGCCGGGGTCTGCAGGGCGTGCTGCCAGGCTGCGCGCTGGGCCGCCTCCATCGACGCGCGCGTGGGCAGGCCCCAGGCTTCGCGCTGCGCCTGCGTCCATTCGCCCGCAGGCTCGGGAGCGGCCTGCAGGCGCTTTTCGTCGCAACCGGGCAGTACCAGCGCCGCAAAGGGGCGCGCCAGCAACTGGGGCATGGGCAACACCACCACGGGCGCGTCGCCCGCCTGGGTGGGGACGTACCGCGCGGCTTCCAGCACCTCGTTGGCCCAGCGCGTGAATTCGGCCAGCGACATGCGGCGGCCCGCGCCATCGCCCCAGCCATCGAGTTCCGCCTCCTGTCCGGCCTGCAGGCGCAGAGAGGACAGCACGCGTTCGCCGGCGGCGTCGTCCTCCAGCACCTGCCACTGCCCGTTGCCAACCAGCAAGGTGCGCAGGGCCTGCAGCCACTGGGGCAATGCGCGCGCGGCGCGCAGGCTGTCGCGCCAGGACTGTGCCTGCGCCACCAGAGCCGCCACATCGGGCTGGCCGTCCCAGCCGTGCTGAGCCACCTGCGACCACGATGCCATCGACGCCTTGCGCAGCGCACGCTCCAGCCGCGCCAGCACGCGCTCGTCGGCACGGGGCACGTGCTTGAGCCAGTCCAGCACCTGATCGGAGGTCGCGTCCCACGCGCTGGCGGTCAACGCCGCCATCAAGCGAGCCGCCCCCCGCGTGGTCGACAGAGTCCAGCCGTTTTCGTCACGCACCGCGACTCCGCTGCTGGCCAGGTGAGCCCCGATGCGACGGGTCAGCGCGCGGTCGTTGGCGGCCAAGGCGACGGGGACGCGCCCCGCAGCCAGATGGGCCAGCACGCAGGCTGCCGCGCGCTGTGCTTCGTCCTCAGCGTCCTGCGCCGCATGCAGAGCCACATGGCGCTGCCCTTCGGCCTGCGCAGGCTCACCCGCATCCCGCAGGGAGAGTGCCACGGCCCTGGCGCCCCAGTGCGCCTGCAGCGACTGCGCCAGGCCATCGGGCTGGAACCCGGGCAAGAGCACCAGGGCATCGACGGAACGCGCCACGCCGGGCTCAAACAGCACGTCCGTGGCGTGGCGCGAGGCCAGCACCCACTCAAGCGCGATGCGCGCGACCACGGACTCGTAGCGCAGCGCCGAACCTTCGTCCGCCTGCGGCAGAAGGCTGCGCGCCTGCTGACCCCAGGCCTCTCGTTGCGCGGGCGGGACGGCAGCCACCGCTGGGGCCAGTTGGGCGGCGGCCTCCTGCAGCGCAGCGGCCAGCACATCGCGCTGCGCGGACAAACCCACACGGTCCAGCAACAGGCGTGCCGTCAACGTGTCACGCGCCACATCGCCGGCCAGGTCATCCCCCTGGGGCACAAAAGCCGCAAGTTGCCGCGCCCAGTTGCGCGTGGTTTCGAACCGGGGCGCAAAGCCATCGGGGTGCTCCACGCCCCAGTAGCGCTGCGCCCAGGGCATGAGCTGGGCGTACGGCACCAGCACCACGGTGCGTGCGGGGTGGGCGCCGCACTGCGCAATATGGCGCGCGACCTGGTCCAGAACACGCTTCCACAAGAGCGCGCACTGATCGCTTTTCGCTATGACTGTCATAGCGTCACAAGGCGCGGCCATAACGGTGAACGTGGGATTGGTTTCTGTCACAATGACCAGACTTTATACGTACCCCGGTCGCAACCCGCCCAGACACAAGGAATCCGCCATGGCCAGCGAACTCATCAAACATCTCTCCGACGCAAGCTTCGAAGCCGACGTGCTCAAGGCCGGCACCCCGGTGCTGGTGGACTATTGGGCGGAATGGTGCGGCCCCTGCAAGATGATCGCCCCCATCCTGGACGAAGTGGCCGGCACCTACCAGGGCAAGCTGCAGATCGCCAAGCTGAACGTGGACGACAACCGCGAGATCCCCGCCAAGTTCGGCATTCGCGGCATCCCCACCCTGATGCTTTTCAAGGACGGGCAATTGGCCGCCACCAAGGTCGGCGCGATGAGCAAGGCACAACTGACCGCCTTCATCGACCAGCAACTGGCCTGATCGATCGCCCCATGCCCCGCAGACACAGACGTCTGGCGGGGCGTTTTTCTTTCGGCACCCGCACTCCGCGATGCCCTGGCTGGCGGCCAAATAGCAAGCCCCCGAATACCCCGGTTTTTTTCCTGTCATAATTCCTGTCGATCACCGGTCTGCACGCATTGGCAGCCGGACCAAGATCCACGGCATGCCAGGCCTGCAAACAGCAGCCTTCCCGGCATCAGCCCTCCCCCCCAAAGTTCACACCAGCTCCGCCAAGGAGTCACTCCATGCACTTAAACGAACTCAAGGCACTGCACGTGTCTGAAGTCCTGAAGCAAGCCGAAGAACTCGAAATCGAAAATACCGGCCGGATGCGCAAACAGGAGCTGATGTTTGCCATCATCAAGAAGCGCGCCAAGGCGGGCGAGCAGGTGTTTGCCGACGGCGTGCTGGAAATCCTGCCCGACGGCTTCGGCTTTCTGCGCAGCCCCGACACCAGCTTCACCGCGAGCACGGACGACATCTACATTTCGCCCAGCCAGGTGCGCCGCTTCAACCTGCACACCGGCGACATGATCGAAGGCGAAGTGCGCACGCCCAAGGATGGCGAGCGCTACTTTGCCCTCACCAAGCTCGACGCCGTCAACGGCGGTCCACCGGAGCAGAACAAGCACAAGGTGATGTTCGAGAACCTGACGCCCCTGTTCCCCAAGGAACAGATGCGTCTGGAGCGCGAGATCAAGGGTGAGGAGAACATCACCGGCCGCATCATCGACATCATCGCCCCCATCGGCCGCGGACAGCGCGCGCTGATCGTCGCACCGCCCAAGAGCGGCAAGACGGTGATGATGCAGCACATCGCCCACGCCATCACGGCCAACAACCCCGACGTGCACCTGATGGTGCTGCTGGTGGACGAGCGCCCTGAAGAAGTGACCGAAATGCAGCGCACGGTGAAGGGCGAGATCATCGCCTCCACCTTCGACGAGCCCGCCGCCCGCCACGTGCATGTGGCCGAGATGGTGATCGAGCGCGCCAAGCGCCTGGTCGAACTCAAGAAGGACGTGGTGATCCTGCTGGACTCCATCACCCGCCTGGCCCGCGCCTACAACAACGTCGTGCCCTCCAGCGGCAAGGTCCTGTCCGGCGGTGTGGACGCCGCAGCGCTGCAGCGCCCCAAGCGCTTCTTCGGCGCCGCCCGCAAGGTCGAGGAAGGCGGTTCGCTGACCATCATCGCCACCGCGCTGGTCGACACCGGCAGCCGCATGGACGAAGTGATCTTCGAAGAATTCAAGGGCACGGGCAACTGCGAAATCCACCTGAACCGCCGCCTGTACGAAAAGCGCGTGTTCCCCGCCATCGAACTCAACAAGAGCGGCACGCGCCGCGAAGAGCTACTGCTGGCCCCCGAGATCCTGCAAAAGACCCGCATCCTGCGTCAGTTCATGTACAACATGGACGAGATCGAGTCGATGGAGCTCATGATCAAGAACATGAAGGCCACCAAGACCAATGTGGACTTCTTCGACATGATGCGAAGGGGCGGGTAAGCCCCCTGGATCGCCGTCGGCGCCTCCCCTCAAAGGGGGACGACACCGGTGGACTGGCAGAGCCAGATCCACGGTGGCACTGGTCTCAGGGCGCGCCCGTTTCCACCGCCGCTCCCGATGCTGCCAAGCCCCAGATTCACCCTATGCAATAATAGAGGGCTTTTTCTGCGGAAAGTACGTTGAATGTTCCACGGCGCAAAGGTTGCTCCGGGTTCAGCGCGGCTCCCGCACTTGACAAGGATTGATCATGAAAGAAGGCATTCACCCCAACTACCGCGAAGTCCTGTTCTCGGACCTGTCCAACGGCTTCAAGTTCGTGACCCGCTCGTGCGTGAACACCAAGGAAACCGAGACCTTCGAAGGCAAGGAATACCCGCTGTTCAAGCTGGATACCTCTTCTGAATCGCACCCCTTCTACACCGGCACGCAAAAGTCGGTGGACAACATGGGTGGCCGCGTGGAGCGCTTCCGCAACCGTTTCGGCAAGACTGCAGCGAAGTAATTCGTCCTTGCGTCAGCGCCACAAAAGGCAGCCCGGGCAACCGGGCTGCCTTTTTGCTTTGTTGTCGCCGCCTCCCCAACCCCGCGCGAAGGCCCGTCGCAGGGGCGCGGAGTCTTTCGTCGCTTTGGGGCCTTCGCAGTGCTTTTGCCCTTATTCTCAGTGGCTCCGCTTTTGCCGCCTTTCTGACGCGTGACCCCACCCACCCCTGCCATCGTTACCCAGAATGCCGTCAGCCCCCTGCCACGCTGGGCGCTGCTGCTGCTGTGCATTGCCTATGTCGTACCGGGCTTCGTGGGCCGGGACCCCTGGAAAAGCGCGGACGTCACGGCGTTCGGCTACATGCTGGAGCTGGCGCAGGGCCGCACTCCGTGGCTGGCCCCGCTCGTGGGCGGCATGGCGCCAGAGACCGAGGGGCTGCTGCCCTACTGGCTGGGCGCGTGGGCCATCCAGCTCGCGCCGTCGTGGTTGTCTGCCGAAATGGCGGTACGCCTGCCCTTTGCCGTACTGCTGGCCTTGACCCTCATCGCCACCTGGTACGGCGTGTACTACCTGGCACGCAGCCCGGGCGCTCAGCCGGTGGCATTTGCATTCGGGGGCGAAGCCAACCCGCCGGACTACGCGCGTGCGATTGCCGACGGCGCACTGCTGGCCCTGATTGCCTGCCTGGGGCTGGCGCAGCTGTCGCACGAAGTCACCAGCTACCTGGTGCAGCTCAGTTGCACGGCGCTGCTCTTCTTCGCGGTGGCGGCCATGCCCCACCGCGCCACGGCACCGGCCATCGCACTGGCCGTGGGCATGCTGGGGCTGACCCTGGCGGGAGCCCCTGCGGTCGCCGCCCTGCTGGGCGTTGGCAGCATCGTGCTGGTGGTGATGGCGCCGGGCAGCAGTACGGACCGCCGCTTGCCCTGGGCGCTGGTGCTGACCGCGGTCACCCTGGTTGCTGCCCTGGTGGCCTGGAAGCTAGACCTGTGGCGCTGGCGCATCGTTGGTACCGGTGCGGGCTCGGGTGGCAAGGAATGGCAAAGCCTTGCACGGCTGCTGCTGTGGTTTGGCTGGCCCGCGTGGCCCCTGGCGCTGTGGACGCTGTGGCGTTGGCGCAAGCAGATCGTGAGCCGGCAGGGCCACCGGCACCTGCTGCTGCCGCTGTGGTTTTCCGCCGTGTCGATCGCGGCGACGCTCACCACGCAGCCCGCCGACAGGGCCTTGCTGCTGGGCCTGCCGGCGCTGGCCGCGCTGGCCGCGTTTGCCTTGCCCACATTGCGGCGCAGCGTGGGCGCACTGATCGACTGGTTCACGCTGCTGTTCTTCACGGTGTCGGCCCTGGCGATCTGGGTGATATGGATCGCGATGCAGACGGGCTTTCCGGCCAAGCCGGCGGCCAACGTGGCCAAGCTTGCGCCCGGCTTCGTGCCGCAGTTTTCATTGCTGGCTCTGGTGGTGGCGCTGGCGGCCACGGCCGGCTGGTGCAGCCTGGTGTGGTGGCGCGCCTCGCGCGACCGCGCGCCCATCTGGAAGAGCCTGGTGCTGCCCGCAGGCGGCGCGGCGCTGGGCTGGGTTTTGCTGATGACGCTGTGGCTGCCGCTGCTGGACTATGCCCGCAGCTACGGGCCGCAGGTGCGGGCCGTGCAGGCGGTGCTGGGCCCCCAACCGGGCTGCGTGCAGACCGTGGGACTGAACCGCGCCCAAGTGGCCGCGCTGCAGTACCACGGCAAACTCGCGCTGGAACGCGCGGGCCTGCAGGACGAGTGCGACTGGCTGGTGGCCGACAAGGAATCCTGGCCTGCGTCCGAGCGCATGGTCAACGCGGCGCTGTGGGAGCGCCGGGCCGTTGTTCCCCGGCCTACCGACAAGAACGACCATCTGCTGGTGTTTCGGCGCGCCGGGTCTGCGCGCTGATGTCCGAGCTGTCCACCATCTCCCGGCACGCCGCCACCGTGCTGGCCGGGCAGCTGGCCGTCATGGCCTTCGGCGTGACGGACACCATCGTCGCGGGGCGCTATGGAGAGTCCTCGCTGGCCGCGCTGTCGGTCGGTTCGGCCATCTTCATCAGCGTGTATGTCGCGCTGATCGGTGTGCTGCAGGCACTTCTGCCGGTGTGGTCGGAGCAGCGCGGCGCGCGCCAGACGGAGGCCATCGGCAGCTCCTTGCGGCAAGCGCTGTACCTGTGTGCCGCAGCTTCGACGGCGGGAATGGCCATCCTGCTGTCACCCGGCCCCCTGCTTCGCTGGACCGAAGTACCACCCGCACTGCGCACCGAGGTCGAGAGCTACCTGGCGGTGCTTGCCCTGGCACTGCCACCGGCTCTGCTCTTTCGCATCTACAGCACGCTGAACCAGGCCCTCGGGCGTCCCCAGCTGGTGACCTGGCTGCAGGTGGGCTCGCTGTTCATCAAGCTGCCCCTGTCGATCTGGTTCACCTTCGGCGGATTCGGGCTGCCCGCACAGGGCGTGGTCGGCTGCGCCTGGGCAACGCTGGTGGTCAACTGCAGCATGCTGGGCCTGGCCGTCTGGCTGCTGCGCACGCAGGACATCTACCGACCCCTGAGCCTCTGGCGCCGCATCGAGCCACCCCACTGGCCGACCATCGCCGGCTTTGCGCGGCTGGGCGTTCCGGCCGGGTTGGCGGTGATGGTGGAGGTGACTTCGTTCACGCTGATGGCGCTGTTCATCGCGCGCCAGGGCACCATCGCATCGGCAGCACACCAGATCGCATCGAACCTTGCCGCAGTGCTCTACATGGTGCCGCTGTCGCTCGCCATTGCCACGAGTGCCCGCACCAGCTACTGGCTGGGCGCTGGCGACCCTGTGCGCGCGCGGCAGGCGGTTTTGATGGGATTCAAGCTTGCAGCGCTTGCTGGTATTGCGCTGTCAGCTACTTTATTGATAGCAAAACACCACCTGGGCACCATCTACTCCAGCAACACTGCCGTGGTGGCGATGGCCGGCGGCGTGCTGGTCTGGGTTGCGGCCTACCACCTTGCGGATGCCTTGCAGACCCTGTGCGTCTTTGTGCTGCGCTGCTACCGGATCACGGTGGCACCGCTGCTGGTGTACTGCGTTCTGCTGTGGGGCGCCGGACTGGGCGGCGGCTATCTGTGGGCCTACCATGGCGAGGGCATGTGGGCCGTCACCACGCCTTCGCCCACGCCGTTCTGGGCCGCCAGTGCGGCCGCCCTGCTGGCAACGGCACTGCTGTTCGTGGCCATGCTGTGGCGGGCGATTCACAGGCCCGTTTGAGTGTCTTGGCGCCCGATCAAGCCGCCGCCGCAGGCAGCGCAAAGCCGCGCAGCCGGTTGGCCGGAAACGTCACCGCGAACACCGAGCCCTTGCCCAGCACACTGGTGATCTCGAGCGTGGCGCCGTGGCGCTGCAGCACGTGCTTGACGATGGCCAGCCCGAGGCCCGTCCCGCCGGTTTCGCGCGATCGGCTGCGGTCCACGCGATAGAAGCGCTCCGTCAGTCGGGGGATGTGCTCAGGGGCAATGCCAGGGCCGGTGTCCTGCACCGAGAACACCGCGCTCCCATCTTCCTTGCGCTGCCAGGTGATCGTGATCGTGCCGCCAGCAGGCGTGTAGCGCACCGCGTTGCTGATCAGGTTGGACAGCGCGCTCTGCAGTTCAGCAGGCACGCCGGCAATCTGGCCCTCCTGCCGCAAGCTGTCCGCCCCGGGGAAGACCATCGTGTGCTGTCGCGGCTGGTTTTGCGTGAGCAGCGCAGACAAAGCGCGCCCTTCCTCTTCGCAGCGCTGCAACAGTGACTGCACCGGCATCCACTCGGCCATGCCGGGCGGCGGGCTGCCCTCCAGGCGCGAGAGGGTCAGCAGGTCTTGCACCACGCTCTGCATGCGCAGCGCCTGCTGGCCCATCATGCCCAGGTACCGGGACCTCTCGTCGGCATTCAAAGGCAGCGTCTGAAGGGTTTCCACAAAGCCCGTGAGCACAGTGAGGGGCGTTCGGATCTCATGCGACACATTGGCCACGAAGTCGCGCCGCATGGCATCGGCCTGCTCCAGCGCAGTCACGTCGCGCGACAGCAGCAAGGTGCGCCCGTCACCGTAAGGGTGCAGATGCACTGATATGCGCACCGGACGGGACGGGGTGCTGAACCGCCCCTCCAGCACCACGTCACGGGTGAAATCCTGCGCCGCGAAGTACGCGGTGAAATCCGGGTCGCGCACCAGGTTGCCGATGGACTGCATCACGTCGCGCTGCGCGTCGAACCCGAACTGGTTGGCCGCCATCTGGTTGCACCACTCGATGCGGCCCTGCGCGTCAAGCAGCACCACGCCGTTGGGCGTGGCCTGCAGGGCGGCCAGGATCTCCTGCAACCGGTCCTGGCTGTCACGTATCTGGGCTTCCTGGCGACGCAGCAGGCGCCGGGCGCGGTCGGCCGCCTCCCCCCAGATGCCGCGCATCGAGGGCACGTCACTCAGGTCGCCCGTGCGCAGCCAGCGCAGAACGCGCACGCCGCGCAGCAAGTCCCACACAAACCAGGCCCATCCCGCCAGGGCAGCGCCCAAAGCCGCGCCCCAGGGCCCACCCTTCCACCATCCCAGGCTGCCGCCCGCGATCTGCCACAGCAGGAAATACGTTATTCGCCACAGCATCCGGTCCGCAACGCCTTCTCAAAAAGCCAGGGGCGCAACCCGTGCGCCCCGTTCACCACAGCAGAAAAAAGACCCAGCTCAAGCCTGCAGCTGCACCTGCGGCTGCGCCGTGAGACGGTAGCCTGCGCCACGCACGGTCTCCACCATCACAGAGGCAGACCCCAGCGCTTCGCGCAGGCGCTTGACGTGCACGTCCACCGTGCGCTCCTCGATGAAGACGTGGTCGCCCCACACCTTGTCGAGCAGTTGCGAGCGGCTGTGCACGCGCTCGGCATGCTTCATCAAGAAGTGCAGCAGCTTGAACTCGGTCGGACCCACCTTGAGCGGCTGGCCCTGGAAGGTCACGCGGTATGTGCCGGCATCGAGCACCAGTTCGCCGATCGTCACGCTGTCGCTCACCTGCTCCGGCGCGCGGCGGCGCAGCACGGCACGGATGCGGGCCAGAAGCTCCTGCGTGGAGAACGGCTTGGTGATGTAGTCGTCGGCACCGGCATCGAGCCCGGCCACCTTGTCCGGCTCATCGCCACGGGCCGTGAGCATGAGGATGGGAATGGGCTTGGTGCGGCTGTCGCCACGCCATTTGCGAGCCAGCGACAGGCCGCTTTGGCCCGGCAGCATCCAATCCAGCAGGATGACATCCGGCAGCACGGCGTCGAGCTCGCGCTGGGCAGAGTCGCCGTCTTCCGCCCAGAATGGCTGGAATCCGTTGTGGCGCAGATTGACGGCAATCAGCTCGGCAATCGCGGGTTCGTCCTCCACGATGAGGACGCGTGGGAGCTTTCTCATAGGTGTGCCAAAGCCCTTTCTTACAGCACGGCCGACTCGATCTCGTCCAGGGCAGTGTGGCGCACATCCTTGCCCTTGACCAGATAGATGATCAGCTCGGCCACATTCTTGGAGTGGTCTCCGATGCGCTCGATCGCCTTGGCCAGGAACAGCAGGTCCAGGCTGGGAGAGATGGTGCGGGGATCTTCCATCATGTAGGTGATGAGCTTGCGCACGAAGCCGTCGAACTCCTTGTCGATGAGGTCGTCCTCCTTGAGGATGGCGACGGCAGCCTTGACGTCCAGGCGCGCAAACGCGTCCAGCGTCTTGCGCAGCAGGCCCGATGCCAGCTCGGCGGCGGTGCGCAGGTCGCTCGACGGCAGCGAGCGCGGTGCACCGCTCTCGATGATGGAGCGCACCATGCGCGCCATCTTGTTGGCCTCGTCGCCCATGCGCTCGAGGTTGGCCGTGGCCTTGGAGAAAGCAAGCAGCAGGCGCAGGTCGCGTGCGGTGGGCTGGCGGCGGGCAATGATCGAAGAAAGCTCCTGATCGATCTCGACCTCCATCGCATTGATGCGGGTCTCCATCGAGGCGACGGTTTCCACCGCCTCCAGGCTGAACTGGGACAGGGCGTAGACCGCCTGGCGGATCTGCGACTCCACGAGGCCGCCCATCTCCATGACGCGGGCGGAGACGCTGTTGAGTTCGCTGTCGAACTGCGAGGAAAGATGTTTATCGGGCATCTCGTTGTCTCCTTAGCCGAAACGGCCGGTGATGTAGTCTTCGGTTTCCTTGCGCTCGGGCTTGAAGAAGATCTGCTCGGTGGCACCGAACTCGATCATCTCGCCGAGGTACATGTAGGCGGTGTAGTCGCTGCAGCGCGCTGCCTGCTGCATGTTGTGGGTCACGATGGCAATGGTGTAGTCGTGCTTGAGCTCATCGATCAGCTCTTCGATCTTGGCGGTGGACAGCGGGTCCAGCGCCGAGGTGGGCTCGTCGAGCAGCAGCACCGAGGGCTTCACGGCCACGCTGCGTGCGATGCACAACCGCTGTTGCTGGCCGCCGGACAGCGACAGGCCGCTCTGGTGCAGCTTGTCCTTCACTTCGGTCCACAGCGCGGCCTTGGACAGCGCCCATTCCACGCGGTCGTCCATCTCGCTCTTGCTCAGAGTCTCGTACAGCTTCACGCCGAAGGCGATGTTGTCGTAGATGGACATGGGAAACGGCGTGGGCTTCTGGAACACCATCCCGATGCGGGCGCGCAGCAGATTGATGTCCTGCTTGGGGTCCAGGATGTCCTGGCCGTAGAAATTGATGGTGCCTTCTGCGCGCTGGCCCGGGTACAGGCTGTACATGCGGTTGAGCGTGCGCAGCAGGGTCGACTTGCCGCAGCCCGAGGGGCCGATGAAAGCGGTGACCTTGTGCTCTGCGATGTTGAGGCTGACGTTGCGCAGCCCCTGGAACTTGCCGTAGAAGAAGCTCAGGTTGCGCAGTTCCAGCGCGTTCTTGCTGGCGGTGGCGGTAGCGGTGGCGTTCATGGTCGAATCCTGAAAATGGAGACTGTCTGGTTGTGTCTGCGTGCGCGGGCGGCCGGCCCGGTCAGGCACGGCTCTTTTCGCGCAGGAAGACCCGCGCCACGACGTTGAGGATCAGCACCGACAGCGTGATGAGCAGTGCGCCACCCCAGGCCAGGCGCACCCAGTTTTCATAGGGGCTCAGCGCAAACTGGAAGATCACCACGGGCAGGTTGGCCATCGGCGCGTTCATGTTGGTGCTGAAGAACTGGTTGTTGAGTGCCGTGAACAGCAGGGGCGCCGTCTCGCCGCTGATGCGGGCCACAGCCAGCAGCAGGCCCGTCATCACGCCGCTGCGGGCCGCACGCAGGGTGACCATGGTGGATACCTTCCAGCGCGGCGCGCCCAGGGCAAAGGCCGCCTCGCGCAGGCTGCCGGGCACCAGGCGCAGCATGTTCTCGGTGGTGCGCACAACCACGGGCACGGCGATCAGCGACAGCGCCAGGCTGCCGGCCCAGCCGGAGAAGTTGCCCACCGTGGCCACTGCGATCGCATAGACGAACAAGCCGAGCACGATAGAAGGCGCAGACAGCATGATGTCGGTCACGAACCGGGTCAGTTCTGCGGTCTTGCTCTGGCCGCTGTACTCGGCAAGGTACACACCCGCCAGCACGCCGATGGGCGTGGATACCAGCACGGTGAAACCCACCATCATCAGGCTGCCCACGATGGCGTTGGCCAGGCCGCCGCCCTCGGAGCCGGGAGCCGGCGTGGACTGTGTGAACATGTTCCAGTCCAGCGCGGCGAAGCCGTTGGACAGCAGCACGCTCAGGATCCAGAGCAGCACGAACAGGCCCAGCACCATGGCGCCCAGCGACAGGGTCAGGCCGATGGCGTTGGAGCGCTGGCGCTTCTTATAGAGTTGTTGGTTGAATTCCATGGAGCTTGTCTCGTTGGAGGTTTTCATGGCGGGGCTCAGAGGCCCTTGGCCTTCTCGGCGCGCAGCAGCATGATCTTGGCCGCCGACAGCACCACGAAAGTGATCACGAAGAGCAGAAAGCCCAGGGCGAACAGCGTGGAGAGGTGGAAGTCGGCGGCCTCACCGAATTCGTTGGCCAGCGTGGAGGCGATGGAGGTACCGGGCGAGAACAGCGAGGTGGGCATGCGGTTGGCATTGCCGATCACGAACGTCACCGCCATGGTCTCGCCCAAAGCGCGGCCCAGGCCCAGCATCACGCCGCCGATGACGCCCTTTTGCGTATAAGGCAGCACCACGCGGCGCACCACTTCCCACGTCGTACATCCAAGGCCGTAGGCCGACTCGCGCAGGATGGGCGGAACGATCTCGAACACATCGCGCATCACGGCCGCCACGAAGGGCAGCACCATGAAGGCGAGCACGATGCCGGCGGCCAGGATGCCAAAGCCGTTGGTGCTGCCACCGAACAGGAAACCCACGAGCGGCATGGAACCGAGCAGCTTTTGCACCGGCATCTGGAAGTAGTCGGCAAACAGCGGCGCAAAAACGAACAGGCCGAACATGCCGTAGATGATGGACGGCACGGCCGCCAGCAACTCCACCGCCGTGCCCAGAGGGCGGCGCAGCCACACGGGGCAGGTTTCGGTCAGGAACAGCGCGATGCCGAAGGCGAGCGGCACGGCGATCAGCAGCGCGATGCCGGCGCTGGCCAGGGTACCGACGATGGCGATCGCGGCACCGAATTCTTCATTGATGATGTCCCATTCCACGCGCCAGATGAACTGGGCGCCGAACTTGTGGAACGTGGGCCACGCGTAGACGAACAGCGACACGATGATGCCCAGCAGCGCTGCAAGCACCAGCAGGGACAGGCTTTGGGTCAGCCGATGGAAAACGATGTCCTGCAGGCGTTGCCGCTTGGCAATCGAGACCATGGACTCTGTGGGGGCGCCCGTCACTTTGTGGACGGACACGGGTTGCGAACTCATGGTGGTTCCCACGCTCATGTTGACTCCCATCTGGCTTCTGGAGGCCCCACAAACCAGCACCCATCGGCCAGACCGGCCGGCCGATGGGTGCCATTTTGAGGCAGGCTGCCTTGATTGCTTGGATTAATTACTTCTTGATTTGCGACCAGACCTTGGAGCGGATCTCGGCGGTCAGGCTGTCAGGCAGCGGCACGTAGTCCAGTTCGGTGGCCATGGCCTTGCCGTTCTTGAAAGCCCAGTCGAAGAACTTGAGCACTTCGGCCGATTGCGCCTTGTCGGCGGGATCCTTGTACATCAGGATGAAGGACGCCGTGCTGACGGGCCAGCTGTCGGCGCCCTTGGCGTTCACCATCGAGATGCCCATGCCTGGCACGCTGAACCAGTCAGCGCTGGCAGCCGCGGCGGCGAAGGTCTTGTCATCGGGGCTTACATACTTGCCGTCCGCGTTCTGCAGTTGCAGGAAGTTCATGTTGTTCTTCTTGACATAGGCGTACTCGACGTAGCCGATGGCGCCCTTCACACGGGTCACGTTGGCGGCCACGCCTTCGTTGCCCTTGCCGCCCACCGACGATGCGGCAGGCCACTTCACGGCAGCGCCCTTGCCCACGGAGTCAGCCCACTCCTTGCTCACGGCAGAGAGATAGTCCGTCCAGTTGAAGGTGGTGCCAGATCCATCGGCACGGTGCACCACGGTGATGTTCTGGTCAGGCAGGGTCTTGCCGGGGTTCAGTGCGGCCAGCTTGGCATCGTTCCACTTGGCGATCTTGCCCAGGAAAACGTCGGCCAGCACCGGGCCGGTGACGCGCAATTCGCCAGGCTTGAAGCCGTCCAGGTTGATCACAGGCACCGTGCCACCGATGATGGCAGGGAACTGCACCATGCCGTCCTTGTCGAGGTCTGCACCGGGAACCGGGGCGTCGGTGGCACCAAAAACCACGGTCTTGGCGCGGATCTGGCGGATGCCACCGGACGAACCGATGGACTGGTAGTTCAGGCCCGTGCCGGTTTCCTTCTTGTAGGCTTCGGCCCACTTGGCATACATGGGGAAGGGAAAGGTAGCGCCAGCGCCGGTGATGTCCGCTGCGAAGGCACCGCCGACCGACAGGGTGGCCAGTGCGATGGCAACGGTTTTGAGGAATGTGCGTTTCATGAGGTTACCTTTGGGCTAGGGTTAACAGGAACAGCGTGAACTCTAGGGGCCCAAGATGACAATTCAGTGACACAAACCCATCCATTCATTCCTTCGCCACACATAGAAGAAGCGCAAAAACCGGTGTCACGGTTTCGTCACACGCCGGCGTCACACTCGCCCGGCGCTGGCCCTCCCCCCTTCTTCGCCTGCCGCGCGCAGGCAACAGCCCCATGCGACAGGGCACGCGGTAGGATGCCGGTCGCAGCTCCTACCAGAACAATATGCACAACGGCACACGCCTCGCCGCAGTCGACCTCGGCTCCAACAGTTTTCGCCTTGAAATCGGGCGCTATGAGTTCGGCCACATCCAGCGGGTGGAATACCTGAAGGAAACCGTGCGGCAAGGCAATGGCCTCGACGAAGACCGCAACCTCACGCGCGACGCCATGGAGCGCGGCTGGGCGTGCCTCGCGCGGTTTGGCGAACGGCTGGCCGGATTCCCCCGCGCCCAGGTCCGTGCGGTGGCCACGCAGACCCTGCGCGAGGCGCGCAACCGCGAGGAATTCCTGTCGCGCGGCAGCCAGGTGCTGGGCTACCCGATCGACGTGGTGTCCGGCCCCGAGGAAGCCCGGCTGATCTACCAAGGCGTGGCGCGCATGCTTCCACAGTCCGACGAGCGCCGCCTGGTGATCGACATCGGGGGGCGCTCGACCGAGCTCATCCTGGGACAGCAGTTCACACCAAATGCCGTCGCGTCCTTTCGCGTGGGAAGCGTGGCGTGGTCGCAGCGCTACTTTTCGCAGGGCGAATTCACCACCACGTCCTTTCTGGCTGCCGAAGTTGCCGCCAAGGCCGTCCTGGACGAGGCCCTTGAGACCTTTCGTCCCGACGCCTGGGAGGTCGCGTACGGATCCTCCGGCACCGCCGGGGCGGTAGGAGACATCCTGGCGGCCGCTGGCGGCCCCCCGGGCCTCATCACCCGCGACGGCCTGCAGTGGCTGCAGGAGCGGCTCCTGCGCGCCCAGACCGCCGACCGCCTGCGCATGGAAGGCCTGAAGGAAGAACGGCGCGCCGTGATCGGCGGTGGCATCAGCGTGCTGCGCGCAGTGTTCGACCTTCTGGAAATCGACCAGATGCAGGTGGCGCAAGGCGCGCTGCGCCAGGGCGCGCTGTACGACCTGCTGGACCGCGAGCAGCCCGAGACAGACCTGCGCACTACCACCGTGAACGGGCTCATGCAGCGGTTCGGTGTGGATAGCGAACACGCCGATCGCGTGGCACGCACGGCATGCGCCCTCTTCGACCAGGCAGCCCCCGAGGGCAGCGAACGCGCAGCGCGCAAGCTCGACTGGGCCGCGCGCCTGCATGAGATCGGCTGCCTCATATCGCACAGCGACTACCACCGCCACGGCGCCTACATCCTCGACAACACCGACGCTGCCGGGTTCGCGGTACCGGAACTGCACCGACTGGGGATCCTGGTGCAGGGGCAGCGCGGCAAGGTCCGCAAGATCGACGCGGATCTGCACGACCCGATGTTCGCTCTGCAACTGCTTGCCCTGCGGCTGGCGGTAGCCCTGTGCCACGCGCGGCGCGACCCCGATACCGCAGGCCTGACCTTGCGCCAGGACGGAGCGAGGTTCCACCTGGCGGCGCGGGCCGGCTGGGCTGCCGCATACCCCCAGTCCGCGCACCTGCTGCGCGAGGAAACGCAGGCATGGCTGAAGACGCCCTGGGAGCTGTCGGTCAGCCTTGCCTGAGGGCTTGGCTGGCTTGAGGGCTGTTGAGCGGCAGAAAGAAACGGTATAAACTGTTTATATCGTTTACTCAATCTGCACCATGACCACTTCCAGCACCCCGCTTCCAGCCACCATCCCCGCGACCCCGGCATCGGCGGCCAAGTCCGTGAAAGCGGGTACGACAGCGCCCAAGACCACCGCCAAGGCAGCGGCAGGCGCTCCTGCGAAATCCGCAGCCAAACCTCAACCCACAGCGCCCAAGCAACCAGCCGCAAAGGCAGCCAAACCGGCCAAGCCCACCAAGGCAGTGGCGGCTGACAGCGCGAAAGACGGCAAGGCCAAGAAGCCCAAACTGGTGCGCGACAGTTTCACCATTCCCAAGGATGAATACGCCGTGATCGAGACGCTCAAGCAGCGCTCCGCAGCGCTCGCCCAGCCCGTCAAGAAAAGCGAACTGCTGCGCGCCGGGCTCAAGGTGCTGGCTGCGCTGTCCGACAGTGCCCTTCGGTCAGCCGTGCAGGCGGTGCCCTCCATCAAGACCGGCCGCCCGAAGGCCGAGGCGCCCGCCGCCAAGGCGGCGCCGGCATCTGCAAGTGCAGCCGCCAAGCCTGCGGTGAAGACGGCGAAAGCCAGCCGCAAGTAGTCCCCGAACGTGCCGTCCGCTTGCGGCGTGCACGCCAGGTGGTTGCGGCCTAGAGAAGATCGGGAGACTGCACGGTCAGCAGCAGCGTCTGGCTTTCATCCAGGCGATGCCGCTGGCGCAGCCACCACACGGCGCCCTTGCGCACGGTGCAGTCGGCCGCCTGCAACCCCATCAGTTGCGCGATGGTCTGGCCCAGCACGGGCTGGTGGCCCACCACCAGCACGGCGCCCTTGGCGCGCGGCCACTGCGCAAGCTCCAGCAGCTCCTGCGGGGTGCCGCCGGGCAGCAGTTCCGCCCGCATCTTGAACTTGCGCCCGAGGGCGCTCGCAGTCTGTTCGGTGCGCCGTGCAGGGCTGGCCAGCACGCGCAAGCCTTCAGGCAGTTGACGGTCCAGCCAGGCGGCCATGCGCGCTGCCTGCTTTTCCCCACGTTGCGTCAGTGCGCGCGCAAGGTCGTCATGGCCTTCTTGCGGCTCTTCCGCCTCGGCGTGCCGCCACAGGATGAGGTCCATCATGCCGCCCCTTGCTCGACAGCCCCCGCGGGCGGCACGGGCCCGTAGCGAACCATCAATGCGTCCTGGGCACCTATGCCATCCGAAGGGTGCTGCGCGCGGTCGTACCCGCCCTCTGCGTTCAAGGTCCAGGCATCCCGGTTGTCATGCAGATAGGCCACCAGGCACTCGTCGACGATCTGCTGGCGCAGCGCCGGGTCGGTCACGGGCCAGGCCAGCTCCACGCGCCGCATCATGTTGCGATTCATCCAGTCCGCGCTGGAGAGGTACAGGTCTTCCTGCTCGCCGGCCAGGAAGTAGAAAACCCGCGTGTGCTCCAGGAACCTGCCGATGACCGAACGCACGCGGATGTTGTCTGTCAGGCCTGGCACCTGCGCCGGCAGCATGCAGGCACCGCGCACGATGAGGTCGATGCGCGCGCCCCGCTGCCCGGCCAGGATGAGCGCGCGCATGAGCGCCTCGTCCGTCAGTGCGTTCATCTTGGCGACGATGCGCGCGTCCTCCCCGCGGCTCGCCGCCAGCCCTGCCTGCTCGATCTTCTCCAGCATGCGCCTGTGAAGATGGAACGGCGCCAGCATGAGCTTGCGCAGCCGGGGCGGCCGGTTCTGGCTGGCCAGGTGGTTGAACACGCCATCCATGTCGGCGGTCATGTCCTCATCTGCGGTGAGATAGCTCAGATCGGTGTAGAGCCTGGCGGTGCGCGTGTTGTAGTTGCCGGTGGAAAGATGCCCATAGCGCTTGAGCTCCCGCCCTTCCCGGCGGGTGACCAGCAGCATTTTCGCGTGGGTCTTGAGCCCCACCACGCCGTACACCACCTGCGCGCCGATGGACTCCAGCGCTTCGGCCCAGTTGATGTTCGCCTCTTCGTCAAAGCGGGCCTTCAGCTCCACCACCGTCATCACTTCCTTGCCCCGGCGCACCGCCTCGGTCAGAAGATTCATGAGTTCGGAGTCCGACCCCGTGCGGTAGATGGTCTGCTTGATGACCAGCACATCGGGGTCGTTCACGGCCTCGCGCAGGAAGGCCAGCAGTCCGTCGAAGCTCTCGAAGGGCTGGTGGATCAGCACGTCGCGGCGGCGCATCTGCTCCATGATCGGCATACCCGGCTGCAACTGGCGGGGCCAGGCCGAGTTCCACGGCGCAAACAGCAACGAGGAATCGTTCACCAGATCCACCAGCTGGGTCAGCCGCACCAGGTTGACGGGGCCCTGGACGCGGTACAGCGCAGCCGCAGGCAGCCCGAACTGTGCCAGAAGGAAGTCCGAGAGGAACTGCGAGCAGCCGGACGACACCTCCAGCCGCACGGCCTGCCCATAGTGGCGGTGCTGCAGCCCCTGGCGCAGCGCGGTCCGCAGATTGCGCACGTCTTCCTCGTCCAGTGCGAGGTCCGAATGGCGCGTCACGCGAAACTGCGAGAACTCGGTGACTTCGCGGCCGGGGAACAGCTCTTCCAGGTGGGATCGCACGATGCTGGAAAGGCTCACGAACAGCGTCTGTCCGGGCGCCACGCGCTGCGGAACGCGGATGAGCCTGGGCAGCGCACGCGGCACCTTGACGATGGCGATTTCGTTTTCGCGGCCAAAGGCATCACGGCCTTTCAGGCGCACGATGAAGTTGAGCGACTTGTTGGCCACCTGCGGAAAAGGGTGCGCCGGGTCGAGCCCCACCGGAATGAGAAGCGGCCGCACCTCGCTCGCAAAGTACTCCTGCACCCAGCGCTTTTGCGCCGGCGAACGCTCCCCATGCCCCAGTATGCGGATGCCGTGCTCGGCGAAGGCGGGCACCAGTGCGTCGTTATAGAGCGCGTACTGCCGCTCGACCAGATCGTGCACCTTGGCGGCCACGGCTTCGAAGGATGCTGTGGAGTACCGGCCTTGTGTCTCGCCCTTTTGTGCCGCCGTGATGTGGGGCGCAGCGCGGACTTCAAAGAACTCGTCGAGATTGGAAGAGACGATGCACAGGTAGCGCAGCCGCTCCAGCAGAGGCACGTCGCTGCGCGCAGCCCAGTCCAGCACGCGCTCGTTGAAAGCCAGGATGCTGTGATCCCGGTCGAGGAAGGCAGAAAACGGGGCCCCATGTGCCTGCACAGCCAGCGCGCCATCGCGACGGTCCTGTGACAGGGCGACGGGAGGATTTTCGTTCATGGCAGCGGTATCACACCGTAGGGCGGCAGCGTCATCGAAAGGCAAAGGCAGCATGGGTACGCAAGCGCGGCTAGTGCAGGATGGCCTCAGTATTTAACGCCCAGATGACAATGATGTGACAGACTTTGTGACAGGCAGGCCCGCCGTCACGGAACTGGAGCGCGCGGGCGCCAGATGCTGCTCGAATACGCGCGCCGCGTGGGACCAGCTGAAATCCAGCGCACGAGCGCGCGCCGCGGACCGGGGTATGGCGAGCGCCTCCTGCGCTGCGGTGAGCAGACTGTCATGGAGCACGCCGCCCTGCGGCGCATCTCCGGCGTGAGCGCCCAACACCTCCATCGGCCCTTCCACCGGAAAGGCGGCCACCGGCGTTCCACAGGCCATGGCTTCGAGCATGACAAGGCCGAATGTTTCCGAGCGGCTGGGGAACACGAACACATCCGCCGCCGCATACACCTGTGCCAAGGCCTCCCGGTCCAGGATGCCGAGCCAGCGGACCTGCGGATAGCGCGATTTGAGGCGCGCCTCCAGCGGCCCCACACCACAGACCACCTTGGTGCCGGGCATCTCCAATTGCAGGAAGGCCTCGATGTTCTTCTCGTATGACACGCGGCCGACGTACAGGGCTACCGGATGGGCGAGGGTGCCCGTGAGCGGGCTGTGGGCCACCTCGCCGTGGAAGGAAAATGCCTGCGTGTCCACTCCGTGGGTCCACAGACGCAAGTTCGCGAAGCCGCGCTGCGCCAGCATCTGCAGCACGCCCTGCGTGGGCACCATGACCCCGGACGACGGCCGGTGGAAATGGCGAAACAGCGCATAGCCCCAGGACAACGGCACGCGCGCTGCCGCATTCAGTATCTCGGGAAATCGAGTGTGAAAGGCGGTCGTGAACGCCAACCGGTTGCGCAGGCAATACCGCCGCCCTGCCCAGCCCAGGGGCCCCTCGGTGGCCAGGTGGATGGCGTCGGGCTGCATGGCGTCGAGCGTGAGGGCCACCTGCCTGGCGGGGCTCACCGCCAGGTCGATGCCGGCGTAGCCTGGACACGGGCGTGTCTTGAACTGCCCGGGCTCTATCACCTGCACATCGTGCCCCAGGACCTCGAGCTCGCGCACCAGCTCGAGCAGTGTCGTTACCACGCCATTGACCTGCGGAAGCCAGGCATCCGTCACCAGGGCAATTCTCATAGCGCTCATACCATGGCCTCCGTGGTCACCGCCGACGTGGCACGCGGCGCCGAAGGCGCATGCCACTGGATCAGCTCCAGCCTGCCATCCATGTGCTCGACCAGCGCGGTGTGGCTCTCCACCCAGTCGCCGTCGTTGCAATACAAAGTACCGTCGATCTCGCGCATCTCGGCGCGGTGGATGTGCCCGCACACCACGCCGTCGTGCCCCCTGCGGCGCGCCTCTGCCGCCACGGCCACCTCGAAGTCCGTGACGTAGTTCAGTGCCTTCTTGACCTTGCCCTTGAGGTAGGCCGAGAGCGACCAGTACGGCAGCCCCATGCGCGCGCGCAATGTGTTCAGGTATCGGTTGAGCTTGAGGGTGAACTCATACAGGTTGTCGCCCACGTACGCCAGCCACTTGGCGCACTGGATCACGCCGTCGAAGTAGTCGCCATGGGTCACCCACAGGGTACGACCGTCGGCAGTGGTGTGCACGGTGTCCTCGGCCACTTCGATGCCGCCGAACGAGTGGCCGACGAAGGCGCGTGCGAACTCGTCATGGTTGCCAGGCACGAACACCACACGGCAGCCCTTGCGCGCACGGCGCAGCAGCTTTTGCACCACGTCATTGTGGGCCTGAGGCCAGAACCAGCGGCGGCGCAACTGCCACCCGTCCACGATGTCGCCGACCAGGTACAGGTGGTCGCTGGGGTGGTGCTTGAGGAAGTCGAGCAGCCCTTCGGCCTGACAGCCGGGCGTGCCCAGGTGCAGGTCGGAGATGAACACGGCCCGCAGGTGGCGGTGGCCGGGAGGATGCACGTCGTCTTCGGCGTCGGCGGCAGTGCCCTGCCCACCACCTCCCACGTGCGCAGTCCAGTGGCCGAGCGCGTCGAACGCCGCGCGCATCAGGCCCCCAGGAAGTGCTTGCGGTAGCGGGGGTGCAGGTCCGCCAGGCGCATCAGCATGGGGAGGTCCGCAGTGTTGAAGTCCGGGTCCCACGCGGGGGCGCCCAGGACCCGCGCGCCCAGGCGCAGGTAGCCCTTGATCAGGGCCGGCGGTTCCACGAAGACTGACCCATCTAGCTGCTCGATGGGCAGTGGCAAGCGGGGCAGCACGTGGTATTCAATGGGGGCCAGGTGCGTCTGGCGCACCTGGTTCCAGATACTGGCGGCCGCATCGCCGCTGATCACGCCGTTGTGCAGCATGGGAATGCTGGCGCAGCCGATCATGGTGTCGAGCTGGTTGCGCACCATGAAGTCCGCCAGCGCGCTCCACAGCGCCATGATCACGCCACCATGGCGGTGGTCGGGGTGCACGCAGCTTCGCCCCAGCTCCACCATGCGGGGACGCAGGGTACGCAGGCGGGTCAGGTCGAACTCGGTGTCGCTGTAGGTGCTGCCGACGCGCCGGGCCTGCGCTGGCGTGAGCACGCGGTAAGTCCCAATGACTTGCTGGCTCTCTCCGTCGCGCACCAGCAGGTGCTCGCAGTAATCGTCGAACAGGTCCACGTCGTGGCCAGGGATGGGGGTCGTCAATCGAGCGCCCATCTCTGCTGCGAACACGTCGAACCTGAGCCTTTGTGCCTGGCGCACCTCATCTTCATGCCTCGCCCAGCTGACTTCGATGGCACCACGCTCCGGCACCGCCCGACTCTCGCCAGACAGGATGGCTGGGGCAGTCAATGCGCCATGGGCAGGGGCGCCGTGGTTCGCGGCGGGGGTCGAGGCGGGCAGCTCATTCATGGTGCAACATCTCCTGATGTGGGACGGCCCGGCGGGTGCTCCCACCGCAGCCTGGGACCTTCGTCCCTGTTCCCGAGTGTGGGTTGGCCGGGTGACATTGCCATGTCGAAGGCATGTCAACGCGATGACATGCAAGCGTTTTCCACAACACGGCAAGCGGTCCCACCGCCTGCATAATGGTTTGAGGAAACCACGCTGTGCCCACCCTTACCACCACCCGCTCCCGCAGGTCCTTCACAGGCTCGGTGGCGTTTTTTGTGCTGGCTGCCGTCTGCGCGGCCACCCTGATATGGACACTGGAGCGGCAGGAGCGCCAGCAGCAGCGCACCCAGGTGGCCGACATCGCCGGCGACCATGTGCAGGCACTGCAAAGAGCGATAGAGCTCGCGCTGTCGGCCAACAACACGCTTGTGGCCCTGGTGCGGCAGGGCCACGGCGCGGTGCCGCAGTTCGAGGAGATTGGCGCGCAGATGCTGCCCTTCTACCCCGGAATCGCGGCCATGGGCCTGGCGCCCCAGGGGGTGGTCAGGCAGGTGGTTCCTCGCCGGGGTAACGAGAACCTCATTGGGTTTGACCAGCTCAACGACCCCCGCCAGGGCCCGGAAGCGGCACGCGCCCGGGAATCAGGCCTTCTCACACTGGCAGGCCCGGTCGAGCTGGTGCAGGGCGGGCTGGGCGTGGTGGGGCGCCAGCCCGTCTACCTGGACGACATTCACGGCAAGCGCACCTTCTGGGGGTTCACCTACGTCACGATCCGGCTGCAGGAAGTACTGGCAGTGGCGCGGCTCCCCCAATTGACGCTGCGCGGCTACCACTACCGTCTGTGGCGCTTGCGGCCCGGCTCGCAGGACCAGCAGACCATTGCAGCATCCACGCCCCAGCCCAATGCCAGCGATTCGGTCGACCGGCCGCTCGATCTGCCCAATGGGCAATGGGTTTTGAGCCTCGCCCCCGCCAAGGGCTGGGGCGAACCCGCAGTGCTGGCCGTACGCTGTGGACTGGGGCTGGTGTTCGCGCTGATGATGGCCTACCTCGCTTGGCTGCTGTTCAAGCTCAAGGACCACGAGAAGCGACTTGAACAGCAGGTCGAGCAACGCACAGCGGAGATCCATGCGACACAACAGCAGTTGCGCGCGACCATCGACGCCATTCCCGACCCGTTGTTCGAGATCGATGAGGAAGGCCGCTACTGCAGCGTGCACAGCCAGCGGCCCGAACTGCTGATGGCACCGGCGCAAGAGCTCATTGGGCGCAACGTGACGGAGGTGCTGCCCGCGTTGGCGGCCCTCGCGGTGATGGACGTGCTGCAGGAGGCACAGCGCCAGGGCTGGTCCACCGGGCGGCAGATCATGGTGGATCTTCCCGGCATGGGCACGAGCTGGTTCGAAATGTCCTGCGCGCGCAAGGCGCCTGCTCAGAACGAGCCCGCCCGGTACATCGTTTTGTCGCGGGACATCACGGAACGCAAGCGAGCGCAGGAGCAACTGCAACTCACCGCGCAAGTGTTCGACCAGAGCAGCGAAGCCATCCTCATTGCCGACGCGACCCACACCATCGTGCGCATCAACCGCGCTTTCTCTCGCATCACAGGGTATTCGGAGGCAGAGGCGATGGGTCAACCCGTGCGGCTGCTCACGGCGGCCGAATCGGTGCGGGATTTCGATGCCGACACCGTTTATGCCCGGCTGACACAGGACGGCCACTGGGAAGGCGAAGTCCGCGGGCGCCGCAAGGACGGGTCGGTGTACCCCCAGTGGCTGTCGGTCAGCAGCGTGCGTGATGGCAAGGGCGTGGTGACGCATTCGATCACACTGTTTCGCGACATCACACAGCAGCGCGAGGCGCAGGACAGGATACAGCGCCTGGCGCATTTCGATGCGCTCACCGAGCTTCCCAACCGCGCGCTACTGGCCGAGCGTGCGCAGCGGCACATTGACGACGAGCGCGCGCGCAACGGCACACTGGCACTGCTTTTCGTAGACCTGGACCACTTCAAGAACGTCAACGACTCGCTAGGCCACCGCGTCGGAGACATCCTGCTGGTGGCGGTTGCGCGCCGGCTGCAGTCGCTGCTGCAGACGCATGACACCGTCTCGCGCCTGGGGGGTGATGAATTCTTGCTCCTGCTGCCCTCCACATCGGCATCGGCGGCGGCGGAGATGGCCAACTTGCTGCTGACGGCCGCGGCCAAGCCTTTCCAGATCGACCCGTACGAGCTGACGACCACCCTGTCGATAGGTATCGCAATGTACCCGGCGGATGGCGATTCGTTCGACACGCTGTACCAGCGGGCCGATGCAGCCATGTACCGCGCCAAGCAAAACGGACGCAACCGCTACGGCTTCTTCACGGCCGACCTCGAGGCCCGCACGGCCCGCGCCCTGCAGATAGAAAACGCATTGCGTCGCGCGCTGGAGCGCAACCAGTTCGAGCTGCACTACCAGCCACAGGTCTCGCTGACCACGCGCCAGGTCGTGGGCGCGGAAGCGCTGCTGCGCTGGCGCCACCCGGATCTGGGCATGGTGTCGCCCGCCGAGTTCGTGCCCGTGGCCGAGAGCAGCGGCATGATCGTGGCCATCGGGGAGTGGGTGGTTCGCACTGCGGTAAACGACATCAAGCGCTGGGTAGACCTGCAGTTGCCGCTGCGCGCGGTGTCTGTCAACGTATCGGCCGTGCAATTCCGGCATCCGCAGTTGCCCGAAATGGTCACGCGCTGCCTGCACGAAGCCGGTCTGCCGGCACGCCGGCTGGAGCTGGAGTTGACGGAAGGCGCCGCCGTGGACGACCCGGCCGCCGCACTGGCCATGATGGACCAGCTCCACGACCGCGGCGTGCGCCTGTCGATGGACGACTTCGGCACGGGCTATTCGTCGCTGAGCTATCTCAAGCGCTTCCAGATCTACAAGCTCAAGATCGACCAGTCCTTTGTGCGGGACCTGGAAGACGATGCCAACGACCGCGCCATCGTGAGCGCGATCATCCGCATGGCACAGGCACTGGGCATGCAGACCACCGCCGAAGGCGTTGAGACCGATGGCCAGCTCGAATTCCTGCGGGCGCAGGGCTGCGACGAAGGCCAAGGGTATCTCTTCAGCCGCCCCCTCCCCGCCCAGGACTTTGAAGCCTACCTGCGCGAGCACGCGCACACGCCGGCCTGACTACCCACGCTCTGGGGGCGGAGGGCCTCGCTTGTCTTGTCCAAGGCATGCCCGGTGCAGGCCGGGCGGCGTCAGCCCTGTGCCTGGCGACACAGCCACCCGGAAAATCCACGCCACGGGGCTTGTAAGGCAGCGCTGCTACACTTTGGTACAAATTCCCCCTCGGTCCCCCATTTCCCTTCGGTTCCCATGTCCGCGCCCTATGGTGCTCCAGAGTTGCAGCGCCCTGGAGCCGCCCCCGACACGCCCTTGCAGCGCGCTCTGCGCGAACAGCAAACCCTGCTGGACAGCGCGGGCGTCGGCATCGTCTTTCTGCGCCAGCGCAGCGTGGTGCGCTGCAACCAGCGCTACGCCGAGATCTTTGGGTACGCCAGTGCGGAACGCCTGGTGGGGCTCAACACAGAGGCGTTCTACCCGGACCGGGACTCTTTCCGGGAACTGGGGCGCACGGCCTACCCCGTGCTGGCTCAAGGCCAGTCGTTTCGCATTGAACGCACGCTGAGGCGGCGCAACGGCAGCCTGTTCTGGGGCAGCCTCACCGGGCGGCTCATCAATCCACAGGACACCACCGAAGGCTCGATATGGATCGTCGACGACATCGACGAGCACAAGCGTGCCCAGGCGGCCCTGAGTGCGGCAGTCAGTGAAAAGCACTTGCTGTTCGACAGCGCCATGGTGGGCATCGTCTTCCTGCGCGACCGGCACCTGACCCGCTGCAACCACCATTTCGAGCAAATGCTGGGCTACCAGCCCGGCGAACTGGCGGGCAGCCCCTCGCGCCGCTGGTACGCCAGCGACGAGGCCTGGAACGAAGTGGGTCGCCGGTGCTATCCGCTCATGGCTGCCGGCCTGACCTACGAAGGCGAGGTGGAGCTGTGCCGCAAGGACGGAACCCCCGTCATCTGCGAAGTGCGCAGCAAATCCCTGGACCCGTCGGACCCATCGCAGGGTGCCATCTGGATCACCATGGACATCACCGAGCGCAAGACGGCACAGGCCGCCCTGGCGCGCGCGCACGAGGACCTGGAGCAGCAGGTTCAGGACCGCACCCGCGAACTGCGCGAGACGGTGGACAACCTGCACCGCGAAATCAACGACCGCAAGGCGGACCAGGAGCGCATCTATTGGCTGGCCCACTACGACGCCCTGACCGGCCTGCCCAACCGCACCCTGCTGTCCGAACGCGCGCAGCAGGCCATTCGTGTCGCGCAGGAGGGCAACACGCCACTGGCCGTGATCTTCCTGGACCTGGACCACTTCAAGCATGTGAACGACTCGCTGGGTCACCGGGTGGGCGATGCCCTGCTGGTGGAGATCGCCAAGCGGCTGCGCGCCGTGGTGCGGGACAAGGACACGGTATCGCGCCTGGGTGGCGATGAGTTCGTCCTGCTGCTGCCAGGCGCCAACGCGCACGGCGCGGCGCGCGTGGCTGGCAAGCTGCAGGAGGCGTCGCGCCAGCACTACCAGATCGACCACCATGAGCTCACCATGGCCCCTTCGATGGGCATCGCGCTGTTCCCACAGGACGGCGCGGACTTCGACACGCTGACGCAGTCGGCCGACGTGGCCATGTACCGTGCCAAGCTTGACGGGCGCAACACGTTCAAGTTCTTCACGCCCGAGATGCAGGCCCAGTCCGTGCGTGCGCTGCAGCTGGAGAACGCCCTGCGCCGCGCGCTCGAGCGCAACCAGTTCCACCTGCACTACCAGCCCCAGATGAGCCTGACCACCGGTGCGGTGCGCAGCGTCGAGGCCCTGCTGCGCTGGCAGCATCCGCAGTTCGGGGGCGTGTCGCCGGCCGAGTTCATCCCGATTGCCGAGGACAGTGGCCAGATCCTGCAGATCGGCGAATGGGTGCTGCGCACGGCGCTCGCCCAGCTCAAGGAGTGGCGCAGCAGCGGGTTTCCGAACTTGCGGATGGCGGTCAATCTGTCTGCCATCCAGTTCCGGCAGCCGCAACTTCCCGAAATGGTGAGCCGCATCCTCGCAGAGATCGACCTGCCCCCCGACGCGCTGGAGCTGGAGCTTACCGAAGGTGTGGCCGTGGACGACCCCCATGCCGCCGTCGCCACCATGGACCAGCTCCATGCGCGCGGCGTGCGCATGTCGATGGATGACTTCGGCACGGGGTATTCGTCGCTGAGCCAGCTCAAGCGCTTTCAGATTTTCAAGCTCAAGATCGACCAGTCCTTCGTGCGCGACCTGGGCGACGAGGGCAATGACCGCGCCATCGTGAGCGCCATCATCCGCATGGCCCAGGCGCTGGGCATGCGCACCACCGCAGAAGGCGTGGAGACCGAGGGCCAACTGGCCTTCTTGCTGGCGCAGGGCTGCGACGAGGCGCAGGGCTACCACTTCAGCATGCCGCTGGCGGCGCCGCAGCTGGAAGCCTTCATGCGGCAGCGGCTGCACTGAGGACGCCTCGAAGGCCTCAGATCCAGGCCCAAAACCCAGCAATATTCAGTAAAAATGGCTTCTACCGCTGGATGAGAAAGCGCAAGCAGCTACATTTTTAGCAGCAATTCAATCCCCGCCTTCATCGGTACATCGATGGACGCAATCACTGGCGGAACGCCTGGCCGTCGCCCTCAGAATCCTCTGGATCAACGCATCGGAAAGGCGTACATCAGCCCTTGCTTGTTCCACTGGTTGTTCAGGCCGCGCGGCAGTCCCAGCGCCGACTTCGGGCCCACGTTGCGCTCGAAAATCTCCCCGTAGTTGCCCGTGGTCTTGATGGCGCGCAGCATCCAGTCGCGGTCCAGCCCAAGCAGCTTGCCGGTATCGTCCGATGACCCCAGGAGGCGCTGCACCACCGGCTGCGCGCTGCTGGCTTTCAGTTGGTCCGCGTTGGCCTGGGTCACGCCGTATTCCTCGGCCTCGATCAGGCCGTAGATCACCCACTTGACCACCGCGAACCACTCGTCGTCCCCACGGCGCACCATGGGCCCGAGCGGCTCCTTGGAGATCAGCTCGGGCAGGATGGTGTGCACGGCCGAGCCGTTGGGAACACGGCTGCGCAGGGACGCGAGGCCCGATGCATCCGTCGTGTATGCGATGCAGCGGCCCGCCAGATACGCCCCCGTCGCCGCATCAATCTTCTCGAACATCACCGGCTTGATGTCCAGGCTGTGGGTGCGCGAATAGTCGAGCAGATTTTTCTCGGTAGTGGTCCCCGATTGCACGCACACTGCCTGCCCCTTGAGTTGGCGGGCATTCCTGATCTTGCTCTTGGCGGGCACCATGAAGCCCTGGCCGTCGTAGTAAGTCACCACCGTCTGGTGCAGTCCGAGCGATGCATCGCGCGTGAGTGAGAACGTGGAGTTGCGCGAGAGCACATCCACCTCGCCGGACTGCAGCGCGGTGAAGCGCTGGGGCACGTCCAGCGGCACATACTTGACCTTCTGTCCGTCGCCCAGCACTGCCGCGGCCAGGGCACGGCAGACATCCACATCCAGGCCCGACCACCTGCCGCTGGCATCCGCCACGGCAAACCCTGCCAGGCCCGTGTTGACGCCGCAGACCACCTGGCCCCGGGCCTTGATGCCATCAAGTGTCTTGCCGGCATGTGCGGCGGGTGCAACCACCAGGGCCGCCAGGGCAGGCAGGGCCAGCGCGCAGATCTGGCGCAGCGGTGTGTTCATCGGTCTGGTCTCCCGGGAAAATGTCAGTGGGCCGCCGGCAGCGGGTGCGCAACAGCATCCTGGAGCGGTTTCTGCAGGAACTGCGCCTGCCCCATGCCCGGCTTCAGAGTGTAGGCCGCAAAGCCTTCGCGCTCATAGGCGCGCAGCGCGCTGTGGTTGCCCGACAGCACCTCCAGCGTCAGCTTGCAAGCCCCACGCTCGCGTGCGATAGCCTCCACCGCCTGCAGCATGCGCTGCGCGATGCGGTGGCCTCGCCACTGCGGCGCGACGGCCACGTCATGCACGTTGACGAGCGGCTTGCATGCGAAAGTCGAAAAACCCTCGAGGCAGTTGATCAGCCCCACAGGAACTTCGCCGTACGGCGAGCCTGGCTCGGCCGCCCAGGCGATCACGCTGAAAGCCTGCGGCCGCTGGCGCAGAGCCTGCGGAAGCCCTTGCTTCACCGCGTCGGACAGCGGCGCGCCGCCGCCGGCGGGGTCCCGCGCATAGCCGTCGAGCAGACCGACCAGGGCCTGGGCTTCGCGGGCATTGCCGTAGTCCACACGCCGGACAGTGATGATGGGTGGGGCACAAGACGCGGGGGACATCGAAAGACTCCAGAACGGCCGATGCGGCCAAAACGACAGCAGACCGGGCCGCCCGCCCCGCAGACCAACGCCGGGTGCGCATGGTCAGCCGGCGCGGGCAGCGTCGGCGAGCTTCTGGGCGCACAGGCTGGCCTGCTGGGCATCGCGCGCTTCCACCATCACCCGCAGCAGCGGCTCGGTGCCGCTGGCGCGAATCAGCACCCGGCCGGTAGCGCCCAGCTCCCGCTCCACGCTGCGCGTGGTCTCCTCCAGCAGGCGGTTGGCCTTCCAGTCCTGCCCCGGGGCCAGGCGCACGTTGAGCAGCACCTGTGGGTACAGCGTGACATCCGCCAGCAACTGGGCCAAGGTTCTGCCGCTGCGCACGCAGGCCTGCAGTACCTGCAGTGCGCTGACCAGGCCGTCGCCCGTGGTGTGGCGGTCAAGCGCCAGCAGGTGGCCGGAACCCTCCCCGCCAAGCACCCAACAGTTGCGCGCCAGTTCTTCCAGTACGTAGCGGTCGCCCACCTTGGCGCGCACGAACTTCACACCGCGTGCCTGCAGGGCCACCTCCACTGCCATGTTGGTCATCAGCGTGCCCACCACGCCGGGCACGTGCTCGTCCCGGCCCATGCGGTCCGCGGCCATGAGGTACAGCAGTTCATCTCCGTTGTACAAACGGCCGGTGGCATCGACCACCTGGAGGCGGTCGGCATCGCCGTCGAGCGCTATGCCATAGTCAGCGCGGTTGGCACGCACTGCGCGGGCCAAGGCATCGGGGTGCGTGGCGCCCACGTCGCGGTTGATGTTGAGGCCGTCGGGAGAGCAGCCGATGGACAGCACTTCGGCCCCCAGTTCATGGAACACCTTGGGCGCCACCTGGTAGGCCGCGCCGTGTGCGGCGTCCACCACGATTTTCAGGCCCTTCAGGGTGAGGTCCTGCGGAAAGGTGCTCTTGCAGAACTCGATGTAGCGGCCGGCGGCATCTTCCAGGCGCCGCGCCTTGCCCAGGTTGGCGGAATCAGCCCACACGGGTGGCTCGGCCAAGGCAGCCTCTACGGCCAACTCCCACTCATCGGACAGCTTGGTGCCCTGGGCACTGAAGAATTTGATGCCGTTGTCCGGGTAGGGGTTGTGGCTGGCACTGATGACCACCCCCAGGCTGGCGCGCTGGGCGCGCGTCAGGTAGGCCACGCCAGGCGTGGGCAGGGGGCCCAGCAGCACCACGTCCACGCCAGCGGAGTTGAACCCGGATTCGAGCGCGCTCTCCAGCATGTAGCCTGAAATACGGGTGTCCTTGCCAATCAGCACTGTCGGGCGCTCTTCCGTCCTTCGCAGCACACGCCCCACAGCGTGGGCCAGGCGCAGGACAAAGTCCGGAGTGATGGGGGGTTGGCCCACGGTGCCGCGGATGCCATCGGTTCCAAAATACTGGCGCGTCATGTTGAAGCGTCTCCTCGTGTTGATCTCGTTATGGGTTGCCCAGCCGCCCTTCAGCGCTCTGGAAATCGGTCATGCCGCGAGCCCGCCGGACGCCGGCAGGCACCGCAACGTCAATCCAAGGCCTGCTGGCGCATCGCGCCCCACACTTTCAAGGCAAGCACCGTGTCCCGCACATCGTGAACGCGCACCACAGATGCGCCGCGCTCAACCGCCAGCAAGGCGGCGGCCACGCTGGGGACCATGCGCTGGTCCACCGCCAGGCCCGTCACCGCGCCGAGCGACGACTTGCGCGACCACCCGGCGAGCACGGCATGGCCGATATTGCGAAGCCCTTGCTGCTGGGCCAGCAGGGCGAAGTTCTGCGCCACGGTCTTGCCAAAGCCGATGCCGGGGTCGAGCACGATGCGGTCTTTCTGAACGCCCAGCGCTTGCAGATTCTGCGCCGACAGCTGCAAAAAAGATAGCACCTGAGCCACGACGTCGCCGTCCATGGGCGCGGCTTGCATGGTCTGCGGATCGCGGTGCATGTGCATCAGGCAAACGCCGCAGCGCGGGTGCGCCGCCACAGCCGCCGCAGCACCCGGCTGGCGGAGCGCCCAGATATCGTTGACGATGTCCGCCCCCAGGTCCAGCACGGCCTGCATGACTTCTGGCTTGTAGGTGTCCACGGAGACCGGCACGCCCAGGCTGACGGCGCCGCGCACCAGCGGCACCACGCGGGCAAGTTCTTCGTCCAGCGGCACGGGCGGGCTGCCGGGGCGCGTGGATTCGCCACCGATGTCGAGGATGTCCGCGCCGTCCTTCAGCAACTGCTCGCAATGCTGCAATGCAGCCAGCGTGGACCCATGGTGTCCACCGTCGGAGAACGAGTCCGGCGTGACATTGACGATCCCCATGATCTGCGGACGGCTGAGGTCGATGACGAAACGGGAGGTCTGCCAGATCATGGTCTATCGCAGGAAAAAAGGCTCTTTGAAATCAAGCTGCAGCGGGACGGCCCGCCCAGATGGCATGGATCGGAGCGTCGGGCAAAAGCGGGGCAACATCCGGCACGCTGAACAGAAAAACGGGGCACAAGGCCCCGTTCGTTCAGCGATGGAAACGCACCCCAGGCCGTCAGGCAGCCGAAGGAGCGGTGTCCGTGGCAACGGCCGGTGTGCCGCCGCTCGAATTGTCGCCACCCGACGAGGGGGGCGTGCGTGGAGTCCAGTCCTTGGGTGGACGGGGCTCCTTGCCGGCCATGATGTCGTCCAACTGCTCGATATCGATGGTTTCCCATTCGAGCAGGGCCTTGGCCATGGCGTGCATCTTGTCGCTGTTCTCTTCGATCAGGCGGCGGGCCAGGTTGTACTGTTCGTCGATGATGCGGCGCACTTCGCTGTCGACCTTCTCCATGGTCTGCTCGCTCATGTTCGTGGTCTTGGTGACTGATCGGCCCAGGAAGACTTCGCCTTCGTTTTCGGCATACACCATGGGGCCCAGCGCTTCGGTCATGCCATAGCGGGTCACCATGTCGCGTGCGATGTGCGTGGCACGCTCGAAGTCGTTGCTGGCGCCGGTGGTCATCTGGTTCATGAACACTTCTTCGGCGATGCGGCCACCGAACAACATGCTGATCTGGTTGAGCATGTACTCGCGGTCGTAGCTGTAGCGGTCCTGCTCGGGCAGGCTCATCGTCACGCCCAGGGCGCGACCACGGGGAATGATGGTGACCTTGTGCACGGGGTCGCACTTGGGCAGCAGCCTGCCGATCAGTGCGTGACCAGACTCGTGGTAGGCCGTGTTGCGGCGCTCTTCCTCGGGCATGACCATGCTCTTGCGCTCGGGTCCCATCAGGATCTTGTCCTTGGCCTTCTCGAAGTCCTGCATTTCCACGGTGCGCGCGTTGCGGCGTGCGGCCATCAACGCAGCCTCGTTACACAGGTTGGCAAGGTCGGCGCCGCTCATGCCGGGCGTGCCGCGGGCGATGATGCTGGGCGCCACGTCCTGCCCGATCGGGATCTTGCGCATGTGCACGTTCAGGATCTGCTCGCGGCCGCGGATGTCGGGCAGCGTCACGTAGACCTGGCGGTCGAAACGTCCGGGGCGCAGCAGGGCAGCGTCCAGGATGTCGGGGCGGTTGGTGGCAGCCACCACGATCACGCCGAGGTTGGTCTCGAAGCCGTCCATCTCGACCAGCATCTGGTTCAGGGTCTGCTCGCGTTCGTCGTTGCCACCACCCAGGCCGGCGCCACGCTGACGGCCCACAGCGTCGATTTCATCGATGAAGATGATGCAGGGGGCGTTCTTCTTGGCGTTGTCGAACATGTCGCGCACACGGGCCGCGCCCACACCGACGAACATTTCCACGAAATCCGAGCCCGAGATGCTGAAGAACGGCACCTTGGCTTCACCCGCGATCGACTTGGCCAGCAGGGTCTTGCCGGTGCCCGGAGGGCCTACCAGCAGAAGGCCGCGCGGGATGCGGCCGCCGAGCTTCTGGAACTTCTGGGGGTCCTTCAGGAAGTCCACGACTTCCTTGACCTCTTCCTTGGCTTCGTCGCAGCCCGCCACGTCCGCGAACGTGACCTGGTTGTTGTTCTCGTCGAGCATGCGCGCCTTGCTCTTGCCAAAGCTGAAGGCCCCGCCCTTGCCGCCGCCCTGCATCTGGCGCATGAAGTACACCCACACGCCGATGAGCAGCAGCATGGGGCCCCAGCTGACCAGCAGGGTCATGAGCAGGGAGCTTTCTTCGCGGGGCTTGACGTCGAACTT
Organism: Acidovorax sp. sic0104; assembly: GCF_019219095.1. Lineage (GTDB taxonomy): Bacteria > Pseudomonadota > Gammaproteobacteria > Burkholderiales > Burkholderiaceae_C > Acidovorax. The sequence continues at coordinate 88,468 of NZ_JAHUWH010000006.1, read as the reverse complement.
GACGTTGTTGTTGATGAGATCACCCACGAGGCCGCGATCAAGGTAGGTCGCGGTCGTGCGGATCTTGCGGTCGTCGTTGGTGACCGCCACGATCTCGGTGCCGCCCTGGCCTTCCTGGATGGTTGCACTCTTGATGCGGTTGCTGCGGACTTCCTCGAGGAATTCCGAGTAGCCGACGTGGCCTGCGCTGGCGCCTGCACGGGTGTCAAACTGTTTGAACACCGTAAAAAGCACCATGGCAATGACCAGCCACACGGCAATTTTTGAAAACCACTGATTGTTCAAGCGGGGCTCCAGTTGCAGGAAACAGAAAACGGACACACTACCGTCACGGCTCGCATGTGCGGCCCATTTTAGGTCTTTCAAGCCACCCGGCCACCCCTATTCCCCCTAGCGGCCATGGAAACAGCACGGGCTTTGCGGCTGCAATTCACGTTTCTTGACCTCGCGCAAGGCACTTCAGCCCGAGTTCTTGAGCCCCATTCCCACGAGAAAGGTCTCCGACGATTTGTCGCGCGAGGCCTTGGGCTTCAAGGGTTTGACCACCTTGAAGGTCTGCTTGAACAGCGTGACCAGGTCGCTGTAGCCACTGCCGTGGAACAGCTTGACCACCAGGGCCCCGTCCGGTTTCAAATGGTTGCAAGCAAAATCCACGGCCAGCTCCACAAGGTGGGCGATGCGCGCGGCATCCGCCGACTCGATACCTGACAGGTTGGGCGCCATGTCCGACACCACCACGTCCACGACCCGGCCGTCCAGCGCTGCTTCGAGCCGCGCGAGCACATCGGCCTCCCGAAAGTCTCCATTCAGGTACGTGACGCCCTCGATGGGCTCCATGGGCAGGATGTCCAGGGCAATGATCGCGCCGTTGAGCTGCCCTGCCGCAGCGCCTGTGGGCGACAGCCGGCGGCGCAGGTACTGGCTCCAGGCCCCGGGCGTCGAGCCCAGGTCCACCACGGTGTGGCCGGGCTTGATGAGCCCGAGCTGCTCGTCGATTTCCTTGAGCTTGTAGGCCGCCCGCGCGCGGTAGCCCTCTTTCTGGGCCAGCTTGACGTACGTGTCGTTGACGTGGTCGTTCAGCCAGGCCTTGTTGACCTTCTTGCTCTGGGTTTTGACTTTCATACACCGCTATTGTCTCTCGGCAGGCGCTGCAGGCCATTGCACCATTGCCCCAGCGCCACCAAAATACCGCGCCTGTCCGGCAGGGGCGGGGATAATACGGCCCATGCCCCAAATTCAACTGACTCCGGCCGAGCGCCGCATTCACCGCGCTGATGCCCACCACCTTGACCCCGTGGTCCTGGTCGGCGGCGACGGCCTCACTCCTGCCGTCAAGAAAGAGGTGGACGCCGCCCTCAACGCCCACGGGCTCATCAAGGTACGCGTGTTCGGCGACGACCGCGCGGCCCGCGAGCTGATGTACCAGGAGCTCGCGGCCGAGCTCAACGCCGCGCCCGTACAGCACATCGGCAAGTTGCTGGTGCTGTGGCGGCCTGTTCCGGCCAAGGAGCGGGCGGTGGACGAAGACCGCATGCCCGGCCCGCGCGATGTGAAGGTGCTCAAGTTCAGCAAGCGCGGCGGCCAGCGCCCCGAGATCAAGCAGCTGCGCGTGCTGGGCAACCAGCGCCTCACATCGGGCGGCCAGATCAAACGCGCCAAGCCCAAGCAAAAGTCCATCAAGAAGCGCCAGGCGGACTGATGAGCCCACACGCAGTAACTGCAACCCTTGCAGCGCCTGCCGCCCCGGCCAGCCCCGCCCCCGTCCGCCACATCCTCTGCATGAAGTGGGGCACGAAATATGGCCCCGAGTACGTCAACCGGCTGTATGCAATGGTGCGCAGGCACCTCTCGGGCGACTTCCGATTCGTCTGCCTGACGGACGACAGTGCAGGCATCCGCGGCGAGGTGCTGTGCCTGCCAATCCCTCCTCTGGACCTGCCGGCGGGCATTCCGGAGCGCGGCTGGACCAAGCTCGCCACCTTTGCTGCCGACCTGCACGGGCTCAAGGGCACCGCCCTCTTCCTCGATGTGGACGTGGTCGTCACCGGCAGCCTGGATGATTTCTTCACCCAGCCGGGCGAGTTCCTGATCATCCACGACTACAAGCGCCCCTGGCGCATCACGGGCAACTCGTCGGTCTACCGGTTCGAGCTCGGGGCACACCCTGATGTGCTGGAGCATTTCCGCGCCCATTTCGCCGAGATCCGGCAGGAATTCCGCAACGAGCAGGCCTACCTCTCGGACTTCCTGCACAAGCAGGGAAAGCTGCAATACTGGCCTGCCCAATGGTGCCCGAGCTTCAAATACCATGGCATTCCGCCCTGGCCCACCAACTATTGGCGGCCTCCTACCGTGCCGCCGGGGGCACGCATCGTGATCTTCCATGGGGAATGCAACCCCCCCGATGCGCTGGCGGGGCGCCGCAACCGCAGATTCCGCTACATCCGCCCTGCGGCGTGGGTGGGCGAGCACTGGCGGGAATGACGCGCAGGCTCGCAACGCGGGCCAGCGGGTGCAAGGGAATACTCTCAGCGCCGCAGCCCTATGGCCGCTGCAATACCCTCTAGCGCGTACCGGCAGCCTCTTCGGCAGGGACCGCCGCTGCATCCGGGCGCAGCGTGTTCCACAGCACCGCCAGGGCGCAGCCCCACTGCAGCAGGTACATTGCGGACCCCACGCTGTGCCACAGGCGCAGGTCCTGGCGCGCTACGATGCGCGGTGCCACGCCGAACTGGGAGACCAGCGCCAACAGCATGCCGCCCAGTATGAAAACCATAGCTGCCCGCGCCCACTGGTATTGCGATACAGCGTGTTTCGGGCGTGAAAGCAGCAGCAACACCGCGCAGCAGACCACGGCCACCCAGGTCTGCGCAGCAAACAGCCTGGCTGCCATGTTGCCGGCGATGGAAGGCGACGGCAGGTGCGCAAAAAGCATGGGCACCACCAGGAAGCCGATGGTGGTGAGGCTACCCCACCACAGGGCCGCCACCAATGCGGGAACTCTCTGGCGCATGCTGATGCCGCCGGTTTTTGCCGTCACTGGTAGCTCACACCCACCACTTCGTAGCGGCGGATGCCACCCGGAGCCTGCACTTCGGCCGTGTCGCCCTCTTCCTTGCCGATCAGCGCACGGGCGATCGGGCTCGAAATATTGATGAGGCCTTGCTTGAGGTCGGCTTCGTCCTCGCCCACGATCTGGTACTTGACCGGTTCGCCGGATTCTTCGTCCTCCAGCTCGACCGTGGCACCGAACACCACCTTGCCGCCACCGTCCACGGCGCTGGGGTCGATCACCTGCGCCACCGACAGCTTGCCTTCGATTTCCTGGATGCGGCCTTCGATGAAGCCCTGGCGGTCCTTGGCGGCGTCGTAGTCGGCGTTTTCACTCAGGTCGCCCTGTGCACGCGCTTCGGCGATGGCAGTGATCACCGCGGGCCGCTCCACGGTCTTGAGGCGGTGCAGTTCTTCCTTGAGCTTTTCTGCGCCGCGCTTGGTGATGGGGATGGTGGCCATGTTTTCGTCTCCATAGGTCAACAAGCCGGGCCCTGCACAAGGCCCGGGCCCGGTCGGTCAGCCCGCACGGCTGGCAGTGCCGTGCGATTGGCGACCCTACAAAAGGAAACCGCCGCACGTTGCCGCGCGGCGGTGTTGTTCAGCGGGCAATTATGCCGCTTTTACCGGGGCTCAGGCCGCCAGTTGCGCATGCAGTTCCTGCACCGAGTACACGTCGAGATTGTCGAGGTACTTCATGCCTTCCACGGCAGCTTCGGCACCGAAGATGGTGGTGAAGGTGGTGACGCGCGCCAGCAGCGAGCTGGTGCGGATCGCACGCGAATCGGCGATCGCGTTGCGGCGCTCTTCCACGGTGTTGATCACCATCACGATCTCGTTGTTCTTGATCATGTCCACGATGTGCGGGCGGCCTTCGGTGACCTTGTTGACCACCTTGACGGGAACGCCCGCGGCCTCGATGGCCGCCGCCGTGCCCTTGGTCGCCACCAGGTCGAAGCCCAGCGCCACGAGCTGGCGCGCGATGTCCACCGCGCGGGGCTTGTCGCTGTTCTTCACGGTGAGGAACACCTTGCCCGACGTGGGCAGCTTGGTGCCGGCGCCCAGCTGGCTCTTCACGAAGGCTTCGCCGAAGGTCTTGCCCACGCCCATGACTTCGCCGGTCGACTTCATCTCGGGGCCGAGGATGGTGTCCACGCCGGGGAACTTCACGAACGGGAAGACGGCTTCCTTCACGCTGAAGTACGGCGGCGTGACTTCTTCGGTGATGCCTTGCGATTCCAGCGACTGGCCCGCCATGCAGCGCGCAGCCACCTTGGCCAGCTGGATGCCCGTGGCCTTGGAGACGAACGGCACCGTGCGCGAGGCGCGGGGGTTCACTTCCAGCACGTAGATCACGTCCTTCTTCACGCCGTTCTCTTCCACTTCCTGGATGGCGAACTGCACGTTCATCAGGCCCACCACGTTCAGGCCGGCAGCCATGGCGGCCGACTGGCGCTTGAGTTCATCGACCGTGGCCTTGGACAGGTAGTACGGAGGCAGCGAGCACGCGGAGTCGCCCGAGTGCACGCCAGCCTGTTCGATGTGTTCCATCACGCCGCCGATGAAAGTCTTGCCGGTGGGGTCGCGCAGGCAGTCCACATCGCATTCGATGGCGTCGTTCAGGAAGCGGTCCAGCAGCACGGGCGAGTCGTTGCTCACCTTGACGGCCTCGCGCATGTAGCGCTCCAGGTCGCGCTGCTCGTGCACGATCTCCATCGCGCGGCCGCCCAGCACGTAGCTGGGGCGCACCACCAACGGATAACCGAGGGCTGCCGCCTTCTCCAGCGCTTCGGGCTCGGTACGTGCCGTGGCGTTGGGCGGCTGGCGCAGACCCAGGTCGTTGAGCAGCTTCTGGAAGCGCTCGCGGTCTTCGGCCGCATCGATCATGTCGGGCGAGGTGCCGATGATCGGCACGCCTTCAGCTTCCAGGCCCAGCGCCAGCTTGAGCGGCGTCTGGCCACCGTACTGCACGATCACGCCGGCCGGCTTTTCCTTGTCGACGATCTCGAGCACGTCTTCGAGCGTGAGCGGCTCGAAGTACAGGCGGTCGGAAGTGTCGTAGTCGGTGGAGACGGTCTCGGGGTTGCAGTTGACCATGATGGTCTCGTAGCCGTCCTCGCGCATGGCGAGCGCCGCGTGCACACAGCAGTAGTCGAACTCGATGCCCTGGCCGATGCGGTTCGGGCCACCGCCCAGCACCATGATCTTCTTGTTGGTGGTCGGCTCGGCCTCGCACTCTTCCTCGTAGGTGGAGTACAGGTAGGCGGTGTTGGTGGCGAACTCGGCGGCGCAGGTGTCCACGCGCTTGTAGACGGGGCGCACCTTGAGGGCGCGGCGCGCTTCGCGCACGGCCTTTTCGGTGGTCTTGAGCAGCTTGGCCAGGCGGCGGTCCGAGAAGCCCTTCTTCTTGAGCGAGCGCAGCGTGTCGGCGTCCAGAGCGGCCAGCGCAGCGTCGCCCTTGGCTTCGGCGATCTGGTCGAGTTCAAGCTCGATCTTCACGATCTCTTCGATCTGCACCAGGAACCACTTGTCGATCTTGGTGAGGTCGTACACCTCATCCACCGACAAACCCATGGCGAACGCATCGCCCACGTACCAGATGCGCTCGGGGCCGGGCTCGCCCAGTTCCTTTTCGAGCACTTCGCGGTCCTGGGTCTTCTCGTTCATGCCGTCCACGCCCACTTCCAGGCCGCGCAGGGCCTTCTGGAAGGACTCCTGGAAGGTGCGGCCCATGGCCATGACCTCGCCCACCGACTTCATCTGCGTGGTCAGGCGGCTGTCGGCCGTGGGGAATTTCTCGAACGCGAAACGCGGGATCTTGGTGACCACGTAGTCGATCGAAGGCTCGAACGATGCAGGTGTGGCGCCGCCGGTGATCTCGTTCTTGAGCTCATCGAGCGTGTAGCCCACGGCCAGCTTGGCGGCGACCTTGGCGATGGGGAAGCCCGTGGCCTTGGAGGCCAGCGCCGACGAACGCGACACGCGCGGGTTCATCTCGATGACGATCATGCGGCCGTCCTTCGGGTTGACCGAGAACTGCACGTTGGAGCCGCCCGTGTCCACGCCGATCTCGCGCAGCACCGCGAGCGACGCGTTGCGCATGATCTGGTATTCCTTGTCGGTCAGAGTCTGCGCGGGAGCCACCGTGATCGAGTCGCCGGTGTGCACGCCCATGGGGTCCAGGTTCTCGATGGAGCAGATGATGATGCAGTTGTCCGCCTTGTCGCGGACCACTTCCATCTCGTACTCCTTCCATCCGAGCAGCGATTCTTCGATGAGCAGCTCGTTGGTGGGCGAGGCTTCCAGGCCACGCTTGCAGATGGTTTCGAACTCTTCGGGGTTGTAGGCAATGCCGCCACCGGTGCCACCCAGCGTGAAGCTGGGACGGATCACCGTAGGGAAGCCCACGCTCTTTTGCACGGCCCAGGCTTCGTCCATGCTGTGGGCGATGCCCGAGCGCGCGGAGCCCAGACCGATCTTGGTCATGGCGTCCTTGAACTTCAGGCGGTCTTCGGCCTTGTCGATGGCTTCGGGCGTGGCGCCGATGAGCTCGACCTTGTACTTGTCGAGCACGCCGTTGCGCCACAGGTCCAGTGCGCAATTGAGCGCGGTCTGGCCGCCCATGGTGGGCAGGATGGCGTCGGGGCGCTCCTTGGCGATGATCTTCTCGACCGTCTGCCAGGTGATGGGCTCGATGTAGGTGACATCGGCCGTGGCCGGGTCGGTCATGATCGTCGCAGGGTTGCTGTTGATCAGGATGACCTTGTAGCCCTCTTCGCGCAGGGCCTTGCAGGCCTGTACGCCGGAGTAGTCGAATTCGCAGGCCTGGCCGATGATGATCGGGCCGGCGCCGATGATGAGGATGCTTTTTAAGTCTGTACGTTTTGGCATGGTGCGTCGATCAGTCGATCGTGGGTTCGGCTGCCTGGGGGCCAGGGGTCTGGGCGGGGGCTGCTGCGTCTGCCAGTGGGCGGCGTGCGGTCAGCTTGGCAAGCAGCGCCTCGGCGCGTGCAGGGGGAAGGTTCTTCTGCATCAGTTGCAGCAGGCCGTCACCCTGGATCAGCGGGCGCAGGACTTCTTCTTCGGCGTCATAAAAGGTCACTTCCCAGTCCTGCAGCAGTTCTGCGAAAGCCTCGTCATCCAGCGTCTTGCCCTTGGCCACAAGGGTGACCAGCGGCATTGCCTTGTTTTCGACAAAGGCTTTCTTGTAGGGCTTTTGCGCCCATCGCTCGGTGAACCATTCGCGATGGGGCGACGGCAGCGTCAGGACGCGCTTGTGGATCGCCTTTTCAAGCGTGCCCAAGGGGAAGCTGAATAGTTTCATGGCGCTCTTGCGTACGTTCAGTCCGCCTTGGCCGCGCGCATGGCGTCGGTGAAGCGGTCGAACAGGTAGGCGATGTCGTGCGGACCGGGCGATGCCTCTGGGTGGCCCTGGAAGCAGAAGGCCGGCTTGTCCTTGTGCGCCAGGCCCTGCAGCGTGCCGTCGAACAGGCTGACGTGCGTGGCGCGCAGGTTGGAGGGCAGCGACTGCATGTCCACAGCAAAGCCATGGTTCTGGCTGGTGATGCTCACGCGGCCGGTGTCCAGGTCCTTCACGGGATGGTTCGCGCCGTGGTGGCTGTTCGTCATCTTGAAGGTCTTGGCCCCTGCGGCCAGCGCCATGATCTGGTGGCCCAGGCAGATGCCGAAGGTGGGCACGCCGCTGTCCACGATGGTGCGGGTGGCCGCAATGGCGTAGTCGCAAGGCTCTGGATCGCCGGGGCCATTGGACAGGAACACGCCGTCGGGCTTCAGAGCCAGCACATCGGCGGCAGGCGTCTTGGCGGGCACCACGGTGACCTTGCAGCCGCGCTCGGCCAGCATGCGCAGGATGTTCTTCTTCACGCCGAAGTCGTAGGCCACCACATGGAACCGGGGTTGGGCGAGCTCTCCATAGCCGGAGCCGAGTTTCCACTCGGTCTGGGTCCATTCGTAGCGCGATGGAGTGGACACCACCTTGGCCAGGTCCAACCCGGCCATGTGGGGAGCGGCCTTGGCCTTGGCAATGGCTTCATCGATCAGCGCCGGCGTGACGGCCTGGCCTGCAGGCAGGCCGACGATGGCACCGTTCTGCGCGCCCTTGCTGCGCAGCAGGCGCGTGAGCTTGCGGGTGTCGATATTGGCAATGGCCACCGTGTTCTCGCGCACGAGGTATTGCGACAGGGTTTCCGACTGGCGGAAATTGCTGGCCAGGAGCGGCAGGTCCTTGATGATCAGGCCCGCGGCATGGACCTTGTCGGCTTCGATATCCTCGCCATTGACGCCGTAGTTGCCGATGTGCGGATACGTGAGTGTCACGATCTGCTGGCAATAGCTGGGGTCGGTGAGGATTTCCTGGTAACCGGTGATGGCGGTGTTGAACACCACCTCACCGACGGTGGTGCCGGTGGCACCGATCGAGTTGCCGATAAAGACCGTGCCGTCTGCGAGCGCCAGGATGGCGGGCGGGAAGTTTCCCTTGAGAGACAAAAGCACTGGGTTCTCCGGATGGTTACGGTCGCCCGGCGCCTGCAGGCCACTCGTACACGCAAACGTACGCAGTGCTGGTGGCTGCTCTCAGATGGATTGTTGCTTTGGGTGCGATCGGGCGACGCTGTTGCGAGAAAAGCTCCCGATTATACCCTTCACCAGTCTGGCTCCGGCAAATGCACGCCTTGCATAACCTTGTTACGTAAGGAAGTGTTCCAACCATTTCCAGTCATCACCCGGCCCATAGACTGCGCGCGCACCCCGGTCGAAACCGCCGGATTTTTGTTTCTTCTCAAGAGAGGCTCGACTTCATGTTTTCACTTGTTCGCCCCATTGCAGCCCTGGCGGCTTGCGCAGGCTTCACCCTGTCGGCGCACGCGCTGGAACTCGCCAAGTATCCGCAGGTCTTTGTCGCGCCGCAGGGGGTGGAGGTCGTGCTGGCACCCAGCGCCGACGGCAAGCAGGCGCTGGTGCGGGTCAGCGGCATCAACGACCCCATCGACAAGGTCGTGTTCCTGAGCAACCTGGAGCAGCAAGGCGCGGGGCGCGAGGTCTACTCCACACGCATCGACGGCCGCAACTACGGCCTGCTGCACAAGAACCATCAACCCTATCGCGGCGGCGACCAGTATGTGGTGTACCTCCCGGGCAAGCGGGACGGCGTGCCTCTGGCATTTCATGAGGAAAAGACCAAGTCGTTCAAGGTGGCGGACCTGCAGACGAGCTTTGAGCGCCAGCAAAAGCAGGGCCTGCAGGACAAACTCGCCCGCTTTGACCGCAACAAGCGCCTGGCAGGCGTTCAGGCGGACCTGACCAAGACAGACCAGGAGGCCAGCGCCGCCTGTGGCGTACCCGTGAAAACCACGGTGGACTGGGCCTCGATCGACGACGAAAAATTGCAGACCTTGAGCATCGGCAGCTTCTGCGGCGTGGTCGCTTCCCAGCTCGAATCGATGTGCAGCAACACCCCCGCCTTCAAGGCCAAGGCTTCAAGCCTGGGGCAGGTGCAGTGCAGATTCGCCCCGGAGCTCAAGATCCGCGTCGAGGGCTCGCAGGTGGTGTTCAGCACGGAGAAGGACGCCCCCAACCAGGACGATTTCGTGCGGCAGTTCCTGCGCAACCAGTAAGCTTTGGGGGCGCCTTGCCGGCCTTGCCCGCCATCGCCACCCCCATCGCTGGCGGGGCGTGGCGCGCGGTCGAGCCGACACCGCTGCCACACGAGAGGCGGCAAACCGTGGGGATGGCCGCAGCCCCCCGCGGCTCAGCGCGCAGCGCCGCTCGCGTGCAGGCAGATGGCGGCGGCGGCGCCTACGTTCAGCGACTCTTCGCCGCCCGGCTGGGCGATCCGGATGCGCATTGCAGAACGCGCCTCCAGCACTGGCGACACGCCCTGCCCTTCGTGCCCCAGCACCCAGGCGCACGGCCAGGGCAAGGCGGCACGGTGCAGCCAGTCGCCCGCATGGGAGCTGGTGACGAGCAGGGGCACCTGCAGAGCATCCAGCTCTGCATGCTCCACGCCCTCGATCAGATCGAGCGCGAAGTGCGCCCCCATGCCGGCGCGCAGCACCTTGGGGGACCACAGCGCGGCACTGCCCTTGACGGCCACCACCTGGCGAAACCCGAAGGCCGATGCACTGCGCAGGATGGAGCCCACGTTGCCCGCGTCCTGCACGCGGTCCAGAACCACCGTCGCGGCATCGGCCTGCAACCCGGCAGGCACCGCCAGATCGATGACGAAACCCATGCGCGCAGGGGACTCCAGCCCGCTGATCTCGGCAAACAAGGCATCCGAGATCACTATGATTTTAGGAGCTACCTGCGCCCATTCGACCTGTGCCAGCGGCCAAAAAGACTCTGAAAAAACCGCGATGGCCGGCCGTTGGCGCCGCTCTACGGCAGCGCGGCACAGGTGGTCGCCCTCCAGCCACACCCTGCCCTGCTTGCGGTAGGCCGTGCTGTCCTGCGCCAGACGGCGCAGATCCTTGACGAAAGCGTTGTCGCGCGAATGGATGGTGGTGACGGAAGGGGATGTCATCGGCAGTGGGGTCACCAGGGCGGGCCACCCGCCAAGGCTCACAGAAACAGGGTTTGGGCCACCGGGGCGAACGACCGCCGGTGGTGGATGCAGGCGCCGTGCTCGCGCAGCGCCGCCATGTGAACGGCCGTGCCGTAGCCTTTGTGGCCGGCAAAGCCGTAGTGCGGGAAGTCCTGATCGATCTGTGCGCACCATCGGTCACGGTGCACCTTGGCCAGGATGGACGCAGCCGAGATGGCCTGCACCAGTGCATCGCCCTTGACGATGGCCTCGGCCGGTACGTCCAGCAGCGGCAAGCGGTTGCCGTCCACCAGCACCCGCACGGGCTTGAGCCGCAGGCCGATCACGGCGCGCCGCATCGCCAGCAGGGTGGCCTGCAGGATGTTCAGGCTGTCGATCTCCTCCACGCTCGCCTCGGCGATCGAGCAGCACAGCGCCTTGGCGCGGATCTCGTCATAGAGCTTCTCGCGCCGGGCTGCGGTCAGGGTCTTGGAGTCCGCCAGGCCTTCTATCGGATGCAGGTCATCCAGGATGACCGCCGCCGCCACCACGGGACCTGCGAGCGGCCCGCGGCCGGCCTCATCCACCCCCGCCAGAAGGCCAGGGGGATGCCAAGGCAGGCTGGCTTGTTCAGGTTGCGGGTGCGAGGATTTTCTGGATCGCATCGGCTGCCAGTTGGGGAGTGTTGCGGAGCAGGCTTTCGTGCAGCGCCGTGAAGCGCTGCTCCAGCGCGCTGATCCTGGACGGATTGTGCCTGCGCGCGTCCAGCCAATCCAGCGTGGCAGCGCACAAAGCCTGCGGCGTGGCGGCGTCCTGGATCAGCTCGGGCACCACGAACTCGCCGCACAGGATGTTGGGCAGCCCGACCCAGGGTTGCAACTGCTTGCGGCGCATGAGCCACCAGCTCAGGGGCTGCATGTGGTAAGCGATCACCATGGGCCGCTTGAAGAGCGCGGCTTCGAGCGTGGCCGTGCCACTGGCAATCAAGGTCGCATCGCACGCGGCCAGCACCGCGTGCGACTGGCCCGAAACGATCTGCACCACGTCCTGCAAGCCGCAGGCTTGAGCGGCCTGCGCGATCCGCCCCTGGAGCGAGGGAACCGCTGGCACTACCAATTTGATAGCTGGTCGCGCTTGCCGGACAAGCGCTGCAGCCTCGAAAAAGGGCTTGGCGATGTATTGGATTTCCGACGAACGGCTGCCCGGCAGGATGGCCAGGACCTCATCCGACCCGTGCAGGCCCAGTTGCGCCCTGGCCGCCGCGCGGTCGGGGACCATGGGGATCACGCCGGCGAGGGGGTGGCCCACATAAGTCGCCTCGATGCCGTGCCGCGCAAGCAACTCGGGCTCGAACGGGAAGATGCACAGCACATGGTCCGCGCTGCGGCGGATCTTCTCGACCCGGTCCGCACGCCAGGCCCAGATGGAGGGGCAGACGAAGTGCACGGTCTTGATGCCCGCAGCGCGCAGGTCGGCCTCAAGCCCGAGGTTGAAATCGGGCGCGTCTACACCAATGAAGACGTCGGGGCGGCTTGTGAGCAGGTCTTGCCGCAGCGCCTTGCGGATGGCAAGCAGCTCGCGCAGGCGGCGCAGCACCTCGATGCTGTAGCCGTGCACGGCCAATTTGTCGCTGGGCCACCGGGCCTGGAAACCCCGGCGCGCCATCTGCGGGCCGCCGATGCCGAAGGACTGCAAAGCGGGCCAGTGGGCCTGCATGCCGTCGAGCAGGAGCCCTGCCAGCAGATCGCCCGATGTCTCGCCCGCCACCATGGCGATGCGGGGGGATGCGTTCATGCTGCGAACCTCAGCGGGCGATGCCGCGGCTGGAGCTGGCCAGGAAAGCCATCACCAGCGCCACGTCCGCAGTGGCCTCGGGGTGCGCTACCGGCAAGTCAGCGATGGCGGCGCGGGCCGCCTCCAGCGTGAGTCCCTGGCGGTACATGAGCCGGTGGATCTGCTTGATCACAGCCACGCGCTCCGCAGAAAACCCTCGGCGGCGCAGGCCCTCGGCATTCAGGCCCCGCACGGACAGCGGGTTGCCATCAACCATCATGAAGGGCGGCACGTCCTGCGATACGGCGCTGGAAAAGCCGATCATGGCGTGCGCCCCGATCTTCACGAACTGGTGGATGCCCGTCAGACCGCCCACCGTCACCCAGTCGCCGATCAGCACGTGCCCGGCGAGCGTGGTGTTGTTGGCCATGGTCGTGTGGTTGCCCACATGGCAGTCGTGCGCAATGTGGGTATAGGCCATGATCCAGTTGTCGTCGCCGATGCTGGTCTTGCCGCCCGCGCCCGGCACGCCGCGGTTGAAAGTGCAGAACTCGCGCACCGTGTTGCGGTCGCCGATGACCAGCTCGGTGTCCTCGCCCTTGTATTTCTTGTCCTGCGGATCGGCACCCAGCGAGGCGAACTGGAAGATGCGGTTGTCCTTGCCGATGGTCGTGCGGCCCTCGATCACGCAGTGGGGGCCCACGGTGCAACCTGGGCCGATCACGACCTGCGGGCCGATCACCACATATGGTCCGACCGTAGTGGAAGGGTCGATGCGCGCACCGTCCGCAACGATGGCGGTGGGATGGATATTGGTCACGGTCCGGTCAGATCGTCGGTGCTGCTCAGCCCACGCTGCGCATCGTGCACATGAGTTCGGCTTCGCAGGCCACGTCGTCGCCCACGCTGGCGACGCCCTTGAACTTCCAGATGCCTCCGCGCACCCGGTCGATGGTGATGGTCAGGATGAGTTGGTCGCCCGGCTCCACCGGGCGCTTGAAACGCGCGCCATCAATGCCGACGAAGTAGTAGATGTTGTTCTCATCGGGCACCTTGCCCATGGCATCGAAGGCCAGCAGGCCCGCAGCTTGCGCCAGGGCCTCGAGGATCAGCACGCCGGGCATCACGGGACGCCCTGGAAAATGCCCGCCGAAATAAGGCTCGTTGAACGTGACGTTCTTGATCGCCTTGATGCGGGTGTTGCTCTCGAGCTCCACCACCTTGTCCACCAGCAGGAAGGGGTAGCGGTGGGGCAGTTGCTTGAGAATTGCGTGGATATCCATCATCGAGTTGTTCTTCCGTTCATGCTGCTTTGAGGGCCTGCTCCAGCGCCTTGATGCGCTCGCGCAAGCTGTGCAATTGTTTGAGTGTCGCAGCGTTCTTTTCCCAGCGCGCATTGTCGTCGATGGGAAACATGCCGGTGTACTGCCCAGGCTGGTGGATGGACCGCGTGACCACCGTGGCGGCCGAGATGTGCACGTTGTCGGCCAGCTCGAGGTGCCCGAGAACGATGGCGCCGCCGCCCACGGTGCAGTGCGCCCCGATGGTCGCGCTGCCGGCCACGCCCACGCACCCTGCCATCGCCGAGTGCTTTCCGATGTGCACGTTGTGCCCCACCTGGATGAGGTTGTCGAGCTTCACGCCGTCTTCGATGACGGTGTCCTGCAGCGCGCCGCGGTCGATGCAGGTGTTGGCGCCGATCTCCACATCGTCGCCAATGCGCACGGCACCGAGCTGTTCGATCTTGACCCACTGCCCCTTCTCGGGTGCGAAGCCGAAACCGTCAGCACCGATCACCACACCTGCATGCACGATGCAGCGCTCGCCGATGCGGCAGTCCTCGCCCACGGTAACGCGCGACTTGAGCACGGTGCCCGCACCGATGCAGGCCCCGCGCTCCACCACACACAGCGGGCCGATGGTGGCTGTGGGATGCACCTGCGCGGAGGGGTCCACCACCGCACTGGCGTGCACGCCGCCCTGCACCGCAGGCGCCGTGTGCTGCCGCCACAGCTGCGTGGCACGTGCGAAGTACACGTAGGGGTTGTCCGCGACGATGCACGGGCCACGCGCCTGGGCCACGTCGCGCATCGCGGGCGCCACAATGACACAGGCCGCCCGGGAGGCGGCCAGTTGCTGCTGGTAGCGCGGGTTGCTCAGGAAACTGAGATCCCCCGGACCCGCAACCTCCAGTGGCGCAATGCGGGTGATGACGGTGTCGGCCACCGCACCTCCCTCCAGCGAACCACCGAGCGCATCGACTATGTGCCCGAGAAGCAAGCTCACGCGCCACCCATCCTGCGCAGCGGCTTACTTGGCGCCGGCAGCGGCATTCAGCGCCTTGATCACCTTGTCGGTGATGTCGTGCTTGGGGTTGATGTAGACGGCCTCTTGCAGGATCACGTCGTACTTTTCAGCTTCAGCAACCTGCTTGACCACCTTGTTCGCACGCTCGAGAACCTGGGAGAGTTCTTCATTCTTGCGGGCGCTCAGGTCTTCCTGGAACTCGCGGCGCTTGCGCTGGAAGTCACGGTCCTGGTCCACCAACTGGCGCTGGCGCGTGGTGCGCTGGCTCTCGGCCATGGTGGGCGCTTCACGCTCGAATTTTTCGCTGGCGGTCTTCAGGGTGTTGCCCATGTCCACCAGTTCTTTTTCGCGGCGGGCAAACTCCTGCTCCAGCTTGGCCTGTGCTGCCTTGGCGGTGTTGGCCTCGCGGAAGATGCGGTCGGTGTTGACGAAACCGGCACGGAAAGACTCTTGCGCTTGCACAGGTGCGGCAGCGGCGAAGGCGCCGAGCAGCAGGGCCAGGGAGATATGGCGGGAAAAGGATTTCATTAGAAAGACGTTCCGATCTGGAATTGCAGTTTCTGGATTCTATCGCCAGCGAACTTGCGCACCGGTTGCGCAAACGCCAGACGCAGCGGGCCGAGCGGGGAAATCCAGCTCAGGCCCAGGCCCACGGAGGCACGCATGTCACTGAAGGTGACCTTGTCGTCCTCACCGTATACGTTACCAACGTCAAAGAAGGTAAACACGCGCAGGGTCCGGTCGTTCCCCGCGCCAGGGAACGGAGCGATCAGCTCCGCATTGAGGGTGACCTTCTTGGGCCCACCCAACGAGGCACCAGTCACATCACGCGGCCCCAGGGTCCCCTGGTCGAAGCCACGCACCGAGCCCAGGCCACCCGAATAGAAGTTCTTGAACACGGGGAACGGCCGGCCGTTCATCCCCTTGCCGATCCCCAGTTCGCCGTTGAAGGCCAGCGTGAAGCGCTTGTTCAGCGGCACATACTGCTGGTACTGGTAGTTGGCGCGCACGTAGCGGGCATCACCTGCCACCGACCATTCGGAGTTGAGGCGCTGGTAGCGGCCCGAGTTGGGAGCCAGAGCACTGTCACGGTCGTCACGCGACCAGCCAATGGTCAGCGGGATGGATGTGCTGCTGGAGCCGAACTTGTCTGCATATGCGAGATACGTGGCAGGAATGTTGGTGCCGGGCTTGATCTTCGTTTGCTCCAGGCCACCGCCGAAGAACACGGTGTCGGTCTCGCTGAACGGCACGCCAAAGCGCACGGAGGTCCCCGTGGTCACGAGCTGGTAGTTACCGCCCTGATCTTCATAGGGTTTGTCGGTGCGGTAGTACAAATCCAAGGTGCGAGAGATGCCATCCTTCGTGAAGTACGGGTCCGTGGTGCTGAACACCAGCGTGCGGCGGTACTTGCTGGTGTTCACATCGATCCCCAAGTAGTTGCCCGAGCCGAAGATGTTCTCCTGCTTGATACCGAACGACAGGGACACCTTTTCAGCGCTGGAGAAACCCACGCCCATCTGCAGCGAGCCCGTGGGCTTTTCGGCCACGTTGATCACCAGATCCACCTGGTCTGGAGAGCCTGGCACTTCCTGGGTCTCGACATTCACTTCGGTGAAAAAGCCCAGACGGTCCACGCGGTCGCGCGACAGGCGGATTTTCTCGCCGTCATACCAGGAGGCTTCGTACTGGCGGAATTCGCGGCGGATCACTTCGTCGCGGGTGCGGTTGTTGCCGCTCACGTTGATGCGGCGCACGTAAGCGCGGCGCGACGGTTCAGCCTGCAGCACGAAGGCGACGCGGTTGTTCTCGCGGTCGATCTCCGGCACGGCCTCGACGCGCGCGAACGCAAAACCGAAACGCGCGAAATACTCAGAGAAGGCCTTGGTGGTCTCCGTGATCTGGTCGGCGTTGTAGGGCTCGCCGGCGCGGATGGTGACGAGCGACTTGAACTCGTCGTCGCGGTCAAGGTAGTTGCCTTCGAGCTTCACGCCGGAGACGACATAGCGCTCACCTTCGGTCACGTTGACGATGATGGAGATATCTTGCTTGTCCGGCGAAATGGCGACCTGCGTGGAGTCCACGCGGAACTCCAGGTAGCCGCGCTGCAGGTAGTACGAGCGCAGCGTCTCCAGGTCGGCGTTGAGCTTGGCGCGCGAGTAGCGGTCCGACTTGGTGTACCAGCTGAGCCAGCCGCCCGTGTCCTGGTCGAACAGGCCCTTGAGCGTGGACTCGCTGAACGCCTTGTTGCCGACGATGCGCACTTCCTTGATCTTGGCGGGCTCGCCCTCAACCACGGTGAACGTGAGGTTCACACGGTTGCGCTCGATGGGGGTCACCGTGGTCACCACCTCGGCGCCGTACAGGCTCTTGTTGATGTACTGGCGCTTGAGCTCCTGCTCGGCGCGGTCGGTCAGCGCCTTGTCGTAGGGGCGTCCCTCGGTCAGGCCCACGTCGCGCATGGCCTTCTTGAGCGTGTCCTTGTCGAATTCGCGCGTTCCGGCGAAGTCGACATCCGCCACGGTCGGACGCTCTTCCACCACGACCACCAGAACGTTGCCGTTGGCCTCCAGGCGCACGTCCTTGAACAGGCCCAGCCCGAACAGCGCGCGGATGGCGGCAGCACCCTTTTCATCGTTGTAGTCGTCGCCCACGCGCAGCGGCATGGACGCGAACACCGTGCCGGGCTCCACACGCTGCAGGCCCTCCACACGGATATCCTGCACCTTGAAAGGCTCCAGTGCCCATGCCGCATTGGCAGCAAAAATCATGGCTGCAACGGCTGATGCGGTACGCACGCCCAGGCGATTGATGTGTTTTTTCATGAATGAAGCTGGAGCCGCAGTTGCGTTGCAAGCGCGGCAAAGGGTTAGCCAAAAAGCCGGGTGACGTCGTTGAACAAGGCGATGGACATCATGAGAAGCAAGACCGCAACGCCTCCGCGCTGCAGGCGTTCCATCCATGCGTCCGACACTCCCTTGCCTGTGACACCCTCCCAAAGATAATACATCAGGTGCCCACCATCCAAGACTGGCAGCGGAAGCAGGTTCAACACCCCCAGGCTCACACTGATGAGCGCGAGGAAGACAAGGTACTGCGTGAGGCCCAGGCTGGCCGAGCGGCCCGCGTAGTCGGCAATCGTCAGCGGCCCGCTCAGGTTCTTGAGAGACGCTTCGCCGATGACCATCCGGCCCATCATGCGCAGCGTGAGGATCGAGACATCCCAGGTCTTGACGACGCCGCTCCAGAGACCTTCGAGCACGCCGTACTCGACGGTGACAAACTCAGGCGCCGCACCCACATACGCGCCGATGCGGCCCACCACGGCACCCGCTTCGGTCTTGGCCTCGGGCGCCACGTCCAGGCTCAGCACCTGCCCCGAGCGGTCGATGCGCCAAGGCTGGGCGACGGGCTGCGAGCCCTTCACGGACTGGCGGATCAGCTCGCGCAGTTGCTGGCCGTCCACCACATCGGTCGCGCCGACCTTGAGCACCACGTCGCCCTGCCGCAGCCCGGTGCGTGCGGCCGCACCGTCAGGCATCACCTCGCCCAGGACCGGACGGGTCCAGGGGCCGAGGATGCCGATCTTGCGAAAGAGCTGCGCATCGGCCTCACGGCTGTCTATCTTCGACATGTCCAGGCGAACCTCGCGGTGCGCGGCCCCCGACTGGGGCTGCACATCCAGGCGCACCGTCTCGCCTTCGAGGGCGCCGCGCGTCAGCAGCCAGCGCAGTTCCTCGAACGAGCGCACAGGCTCCAGGTCGTCCGTGCCCAGCGCTGCCTGCGCGACCAGTTCACCGCCCCGCAAGCCAGCGGCGTGCGCCACCGAGCCTGTCACCGGGCTGGCCAGCACGGCCTTGGGCTCCTGCACGCCGTTCCAGTTCACGATGGAATACAGAAGGACGGCCAGCAGCAAATTGGCGATGGGCCCCGCAGCCACGATGGCTGCACGCGAACGCAGGGGCTGGGTGTTGAAGGCGAGGTGCCGCTCTTGGGCAGACACGGGCGCCTCGCGCTCGTCCAGCATGCGGACATAGCCGCCCAGCGGGAATGCCCCCAGCACGAACTCGGTGGGTGAACCCTTGGGCTGCCAGCGCAGAAGCGGCTGCCCGAACCCGACGGAAAACCGCAGCACCTTCACGCCGCACGCCACGGCCACGCGGTAATGGCCGTATTCGTGCACGGCGATCAGGATGCCCAGGGCAACAATGAAGGCAACGATGGTGAGCAGCATGGTGGCAAGTTTCCGTGTATCGCTGGATCGGCGCTCAGGCCGCCATGCGGACTGCCGCATGCTCGGCAGCGTGCCGGGCCTGTGCATCCAGGTCGAGCAATGCGGCAAGCGAATCCGGCTTGGAGGGGGACACCGCGTCCAAAGTTGCAAGATTCACGGCATGGATGCGGTCAAAACGAAGCCGGCCCTGCAAGAATGCCCCTACCGCCACTTCATTGGCGGCGTTGAGCACCGCCGTGGTCCCCTCTGCGGCCTTGAGGGCTTGCCAGGACAGGTGCAGGCCCGGGAAGCGGACGGCGTCCGCGTCCTCGAAAGCCAGCGCCGACAGCGTGGAGAAGTCCAGCCGGCTTGCGCCACTGGCAATGCGCTCGGGCCACGCCAGGCCGCAGGCGATGGGCACGCGCATGTCGGGCGTGCCCAGTTGCGCCAGGATGGACGCATCCTTGAACTGCACCATCGAATGGATAATCTGCTGCGGATGGATCACCACCTTGATCTGGTCCGGATGCAGGTCGAACAGCCAGCGCGCCTCGATGACTTCGAGCGCCTTGTTCATCATCGTGGCCGAATCCACCGAAATCTTGCGCCCCATAGAGAAATTCGGGTGCGCGCAAGCCTGCTCGGGCGTGATCTGGGACAGCGTGGCCGGATCGCGCTGACGGAAGGGCCCCCCTGACGCGGTCAGCAGGATGCTGTCCACCCGGTCCGGCCAGGTGGCGGGGTCTTCGGGCAGGCACTGGAAGATCGCCGAATGCTCGCTGTCGATGGGCAGCAGCGTGGCACCGCCCTGCTTCACGGTCTGCATGAACAGCTCGCCGCCGACCACCAGCGCCTCCTTGTTGGCCAACAGCAGGCGCTTGCCCGCGCGGGCTGCCGCCAGACAGGGGGACAAGCCCGCCGCCCCCACGATGGCGGCCATCACGGCGTCCACTTCGGGATGCGATGCTATCGTTTCAAGAGCATCCACCGCTTGCAGGACCTGCGTAGAAAGGCCATTGGATGCCAATTTTTCAGCCAGTTGACGCGCGTGGGCCTCACTGGCCATCACGGCAAACTTCGGCTTGAACTGCGCGCACTGCGCCAGCATCAGGTCCACCTGGGTCGCGGCGCTCAGCGCAAACACCTCGAAGCGATCAGGATGGCGCGCCACCACATCCAGCGTGCTGGTGCCGATGGATCCCGTGGAGCCCAGTACGGTGAGTCGTTGTTTCATCATTCCTACTGCGCTATTGCGTTAATGCGCTGTTGTCGTCAGGCTGGTGAGCATCATGGCCAACGGCAAGGTCGGCAGCAGCGCGTCCACCCGGTCGAGCACGCCGCCATGGCCGGGCAGCAGGTTGCTGCTGTCCTTGACGCCGGCACTGCGCTTGATGAGGGACTCCACCAGATCGCCCGAGACACTCATCGCCACCATGAACAGCGCCGCGATCACGAGCAGCCACCATCCTTGCTGGGCCATGCGGCTATAGAAACTGGGTACCGCCGCCTGCCAGTGGCCATCGGCAGCCACCCAGAGGAAGGCCATTACGATCACGCCCGCCAGTCCACCCCACACGCCTTCCCAGCTCTTGCCAGGGCTGATCGACGGGGCGAGCTTGCCTTTGGTAAAACGCAGCCCGAAAGCGCGGCCGGCGAAGTAAGCAAAGATGTCGGCAACCCACACCAGCAGCAGCACCGACAGCAGAAAATTGATACCGACATTGCGCGCCTGCACCACCGCCAGCCAAGCCAGCCAGAGCGCCAGAACCCCGGCCACCAGCCGCACCGCCGCAGGGATGCGGGGCCAGCCGGGCACTCCGGCCTTGAGCAGCCACGCGGCAGCCAGCACCCACAGGCCGCCCGCCACCACCCAGAGCCCGGTCAAGGGACGACCCACCCAGCCGAGCGCCCACGATCCGGCGCACAGCGCGACGCAGGCGGCACCCACCGCCACGGAGCCCGCCTGTCCGAAGCCACTCAGCCGGCCCCATTCCCAGGCCCCGGCGGCCATGAGCACCAGCACCACCACGGTGAATGGAGTGGTGGACGTGTAGAAGAGCGCCGGCAGCAAGATGGCCAGCAGGGCGAGGGCTGTGATGACGCGCTGTTTGAGCATGGGGCCTTTCAGCCCGGCATCGAATGGGGATGCGCGGACAGGATCTGTTCGGAGGTTTTGCCAAAACGGCGCTCGCGGCCATTGAAGGCGGCGATCGCCTCGTCCAGCGCCGATTCGTCAAAGTCCGGCCACAACCGGTCGCTGAAGAAGAACTCGGAGTATGCCGCCTGCCACAGCAGAAAGTTGCTGATCCGCATTTCGCCCCCGGTGCGGATCACGAGATCGGGGTCGGGGACATGGGCCAGGCCCATTGCGCCTTGCAGGCTGGCTTCGGTGATGGGCTCCCCCCGCGCCGCGAGAGAAGCAGCCGCCTGGGCGATGTCCCAGCGCCCCCCGTAGTTGAAGCAGACGTTGAGCACCAGCCGGTCGTTTTCGGCGGTCGCGGCCTCTGCCTGGGCCAGCCCTGCCTGGACCTTGGCCGACAGGCCGCTGCGCTCGCCCACGAAGTGCAGGCGCACCCCGTCCTTCTTGAGCTCGGGCACTTCGCGCGCAAGCGCCAGCGCCAACAACTCCATCAGTCCGGACACCTCGTCGGCGGGGCGGTTCCAGTTTTCGGACGAGAACGCGAAGACGGTCAGCACCGCAACACCGCGCTCGGCGCAGGCACGGGCACAGCGGCGCAGCGAATCGACCCCTTGCTTGTGGCCTGCCAGGCGCGGCAGGAAACGGCGCTTGGCCCATCGGCCATTGCCATCCATGACGATGGCGATGTGGTGCGGCACCACCGGAGATTCAGACATGCAGAGCGTTCAGAGAACCCGTGAATCGGGCGCTCAGACGGCCATGATTTCCTGTTCCTTGGCCGCCACCAGCGCATCGATCTCTGCGATATGCCGGTCGGTGAACTTCTGCACGTCGGTTTCAGCGCGCTTTTGGTCGTCTTCGGACGCCAGCTTGTCCTTGACGAGCTTCTTCACGGATTCGTTGGCATCGCGGCGCAGGTTGCGCACGGCGATCTTGGCGCTCTCGCCTTCGTTGCGCGCCAGCTTGGTCATTTCCTTGCGGCGCTCTTCGCTCATCGGGGGCATGGGCACGCGGATCAGGTCGCCCATGGACGCGGGATTCAGGCCCAGGTCACTTTCGCGGATGGCTTTCTCGATCTTGGCGCCCATGCCCTTTTCCCAGGGCTGGACGCTGATGGTGCGCGAGTCGATCAGGGAGACGTTGGCCACCTGGCTGAGCGGCACGAACGAGCCGTAGTACTCGACCTGCACCGTGTCGAGCAGTGCAGGATTGGCGCGGCCGGTACGGATCTTCTGCAGGTTGTTCTTGAAGGCCGAGATGGACTGGTCCATCTTGGTTTCTGCGTTCTTCTTGATATCGGCAATCGTCATGTTGTTCTCCTGTAGCCAGTCACCGGCCATGCGCAGCGCGGCGGCAAATGCAAATCGTCAGGCGTAGACCAGCGTGCCTTCGTCCTCGCCCATCACCACGCGCTTCAAGGCGCCGTGCTTGATGATGGAGAACACGCGCACCGGCAGCTTCTGGTCGCGGCACAGCGCGAACGCCGTGGCATCCATGATGCCCAGGTTGCGGGACATGGCTTCGTCGAAACTCAGCTTGGTGTAGCGCGTGGCAGCAGGGTCTTTCTGGGGGTCGGCAGTATAAACGCCGTCCACCTTGGTGGCCTTGAGCACCAGCTCGGCACCGATTTCAGCGCCACGCAGCGCTGCAGCGGTATCGGTGGTGAAGAACGGGTTACCCGTTCCGGCGGCAAAGACGACGACCTTACCTTCTTCGAGGTACTGCAGCGCCTTGGGGCGCACATAGGGCTCAACCACCTGCTCGATGGCGATGGCGGACATCACGCGGGCCACCAGGCCCTGCTTGTCCATCGCATCCGCCAGGGCCAGCGCGTTCATCACGGTGGCCAGCATGCCCATGTAGTCGGCCGTGGCCCGGTCCATGCCGACCGAGCCGCCGGCCACGCCACGGAAAATATTTCCCCCACCGATCACCACGGCCACCTGGACGCCCAGGCGGGTCACTTCGGCGATCTCTTCCACCATGCGAACGATGGTGGCGCGGTTGATGCCAAAGGAGTCATCCCCCATCAGCGCCTCACCAGACAGCTTGAGCAGGATGCGCTTGTGGGCTGGTGCGGCGTGGGACATGTGTGATTTCTCCAAAGGCAAGTACGGCGGTGAGTGTGGTGGGGGCAGGCTTGATGCAGCAGGTCAGGCTGCAGCAGCCTTGGCGGCGGCGACCTGGGCAGCCACTTCGGCCGCGAAGTCGTCGGCCTTCTTCTCGATGCCTTCGCCCACGACGTAGAGGGTGAAGCCCTTCACGGTGGTGTTGGCAGCCTTGAGCATCTGGGCCACGGTCTGCTTGCCATCGGCAGCCTTCACGAAAACCTGGTCGGCCAGCGAGACTTCCTTGAGGTACTTCTGCACGGCGCCGTCGATGCGCTTGGCCGTGATTTCAGCGCTTTGCGCGGGCTTGCCGGCAGCGACGAGTTCCTTGTTGGCTTCGTCGGCCTTGCCTTCGGCGACCGAGCGCTCCTTGGCGATCAGTTCGGCAGGCACATCGGCGCTGGTCAGGGCCACGGGCTTCATGGCGGCCACGTGCATGGCCACATCCTTGGCGGCTGCAGCGTCGCCGTCGAACTCCACCACCACGCCGATGCGCGAGCCGTGCAGATAGGCAGCCAGATTGGAGCCGCTGAAGCGCTTGAAGCGGCGGAACGACATGTTCTCGCCGATTTTGCCGATCAGGCCCTTGCGCACGTCTTCCAGCGTGGGGCCGAAGCTGTCTTGCTCGTAGGCCAGCGCACCCAGGGCCGCGATGTCTGCGGGGTTGTGCTGGGCCACCAGCTTGGCAGCGGCGTTGGCCAGGGCGATGAAGCTGTCGTTCTTGGAGACGAAGTCGGTTTCGCTGTTGACTTCGATCAGGCCACCCACGTTGCCTTCGATGAAGCTGGCGACCACGCCTTCGGCGGTAACGCGCGAAGCAGCCTTGCCAGCCTTGGTGCCGAGCTTGACGCGCAGCAGCTCTTCAGCCTTGGCCAGGTCGCCGTCGGCTTCCGTCAGGGCCTTCTTGCATTCCATCATGGGGGCATCGGTCTTGGCGCGCAGTTCGGCGACCATGCTTGCGGTAATTGCAGCCATCTTTATTCCTTCAGTGTTCAGTTCAATCGATTGGATTGGATCGGATCGGATTGGATTCAGCCTAAAAAAAAGGGGGCTCACCAGGGGCCCCGCTTTCATTCGCGACGAATCGCGCAGCCGGGTATCAGGCGGCGGCTTCTTGCACTTCCACGAACTCGTCGGAGCTCTCGGCCGTAGCAGCCTTGACCACTTCGTTCACGGCGTTGGCGCGGCCTTCGATGATCGCGTCGGCGATGCCACGGGCGTACAGCGTCACGGCCTTGGCCGAGTCGTCGTTGCCGGGGATCACGTAGTCGATGCCTTCGGGCGAGTGGTTCGTGTCAACCACGCCGATCAGCGGGATGCCCAGCTTCTTGGCCTCGGCCACGGCGATCTTGTGGAAGCCCACGTCGATGATGAAGATGGCGTCAGGCAGGGCCGTCATGTCCTGGATGCCGCCGATGTCCTTTTCGAGCTTCTCGATTTCGCGGGAGAAGGTCAGTTGCTCCTTCTTGCTCAGGCTTTCGAGGCCGGCTTCCTGCTGGGCCTTCATGTCCTTGAGGCGCTTGATCGAGGTCTTCACGGTCTTGAAGTTCGTCAGCATGCCGCCGAGCCAGCGCTGGTCCACGAAGGGCACGCCAGCGCGCAGGGCTTCGGTGGACAGGATCTCACGGGCCTGGCGCTTCGTGCCGACCATCAGGATCGTGCCGCGGTTGGCAGCCAGTTGCTTGGCGAACTTTTGCGCTTCCTGGAACAGTGGCAGCGACTTTTCCAGGTTGATGATGTGGATCTTGTTGCGATGGCCGAAGATGTAGGGGGCCATCTTGGGGTTCCAGAAGCGGGTTTGGTGACCGAAGTGGACACCGGCTTCCAGCATTTCGCGCATGGTAACGGACATAAAAATACTCCAAAGGTTGGGTCTAAAATCCAGCCCCAATACTTGCGCCGCCGTGCCTTGGCACTGGGAGCGCAACACCTTGACAGGGCTGGTTTGCGATTGGTCTTGCGAAAGCTGCCACACATACCGGCTTCAGTACTTCGCTGAAGAGAATCGATGCCAGCATCGACTCCCACGATTTGCACTGCCGCCTTGCCCGCGCTACTGCTCCCAGCAAAACCCAAAGATTCTAGCACACCCATGTTTGCCGACCTGATTGCCACGCGGGGCAGCCTGCACGATGGAGCCACCACCGCTTCTGCCGAGCTCCAGCGCTGCATTGCCGCAGCGCTGGAGCCGGCCAACACCCACAGCTTTGTGCGGACCTTGTTCGATGCAGCACGCACCACCGTGGTGCAACCTGACATTGCCCGCCTGCCCCTGGCCGGACTGGCCGTGTCGGTCAAGGATCTGTTCGACATCGCGGGCCAGCCCACGGCGGCCGGGTCCACCGCGCTGGCGCACGCTCCCGATGCGTTGCAGGACAGCCCCGCAGTGGCGCGGCTGCGCGCAGCGGGCGCGGCCATCGTCGGCCGCACGAACATGGTGGAGTTTGCGTTTTCCGGCGTGGGGGTGAACCCCCATTTCGGCACGCCAGCCGCCTTCGATGCGCACCACGGCAGTTTGCCCGGCCCGCCGCGCGTGCCGGGCGGGTCTTCATCGGGCGCTGCCGTTTCCGTGGCCACGGGGGCCGCGTTCATCGGCCTGGGGTCGGACACGGGTGGCTCCATCCGCATTCCGGCGGCGCTCAATGGCATCGTGGGGTTCAAGAACACTGCACGGCTGGTGCCCACGTCCGGAACAGTTCCGCTGTCCACCACTCTCGACACCGCCTGTGCGATGACCCGCACGGTGCGCGATGCCTTCGTGGCACACGAAATCCTGGCCGCGCGGCGCGTGACGCGCAGCCTGGCGCCACTGTCGCAGTACCGCCTCGCCATGCCCCGCACGCTGTTCCTGGACGGCATGGATGCCACCGTGGCACGCGCCTTCGAGCGCACCTTGGCCACTCTGCGCTCGGCCGGCGCCGTCATCGACACCATTGACCTGCCGGCGGTACAGGAGCAGCCGGCCTACGGATTTGCAGCCCCGGAAGCCTATGCCTGGCACCGCGAGCTGCTGCAGCGCGCCAGCGAGCGCTACGATCCCCGGGTGCGCCAGCGCATCGAGAAAGGCGCCACGCTGATGGCCTGGGAATACCTGGATCTGCTGCAGGCCCGCCAGCAATGGATTGCGCGCATGCACGACACCCTCGACGGCTACGATGCGCTGCTGTCGCCCACCGTCCCCATCGTGGCGCCACTGCTGTCCGACGTGGCGCCGGGTGCGCAGCGCGATGCAGAATTCTTTCGCGTCAACAACCTGCTGCTGCGAAATACCAGCGCCATCAATCTGCTGGACGGCTGCGCGCTGTCGCTGCCCTGCCATGTGGCCGGGGAACTCCCGGTCGGCATCATGGTCTGGCACGGAGCCCTGAGGGATGACACCGTGCTCAACATCAGCCAGCAGATCGAGAATACGCTACAAAAACAATAGCTTCCAGCGCTTGCCCAATCAGCGCGAAAGCCCAAAATCCCCATATCCATGAAGATTGCCATCGTGGGCGCCGGCATAGTCGGCGTCACCACTGCCTACGAACTGGCCAGCGACGGCCACGAGGTCACCGTCTTCGAGCAGCGCAGCGCCGCAGCCGAAGAGGCGAGCTTTGCGCCAGCCGGCCTGCTCGCCCCCCATCTGCTGAGCCCTTGGGCCGCGCCCGGCTTTGGCCACCCCTTGCGGTTGACGGGCGCCAACGCCACCTTGCGGCTGGCTGGCGGCATGGGGCGCGCCAACCTGGCCTGGCTGTGGCGCTGGCGCAGCGCGGCCCGCCAGCAAAACGCAGCGGCCGGTGCGCTAGAGCGCCTGGCGCAGTACAGCCTGGCCCGCCTGAAGACCATTGCCACCCAGCACGAACTGGACTTCGAGGCCAGCGACGGCCGGCTGATACTGCTGCGCAGCGAACCGGAGCGCCAGGCCTTGCAGCCCGCCTTGCAGGTGCTGCGCGACTGTGGCGTGAAGGCACTCGACATCGACGCCGATGCCGCACGCAAGATCGAACCAGGCCTCTCGCCCGAAGCGACACTTGCCGGCGCCATCCATCTGCCCGAGGCGTGGGCAGGTAACTGCCGCCTGTTCGCGCAGTTGCTTCGCCAGGGCACCCAGGGCTCGGGCGTGCACTTCGCATTCGGCACCCGCGTGGAGCGTATCGGCAGCAGCCCCACAGGTGTGGCCGTGCAGGGCGAAGCCGAACTGCGCCGCTTCGATGCGGTGGTGCTGTGCGCCGGCATGGCTTCGGCCGAGCTATTGCCCAACCTGGGCGTCCCGCTGCCGATGACGGCCGTGTACGGCTATTCCGTGAGCGCCCCGCTGCGCGAATCCACCCACGCGCCGCGCGCGAGCGTGGTGGACCTTGCCCAGCAGATCAGCATCACCCGCCTGGGCCAGCGTGTGCGCATCGCAGGCGGCGCCGAGTTGTCGGGCTCCGATGCCGCGCACCACGCACCCACCCTGCAGCGCCTGTACCGCACGCTCAACGACTGGTTTCCGGGCGGCGCGCAGCTGTCTTCGGGGCTGCAGATCTGGCGCGGTGCCCGCACCATGCTGCCCGACGGCGCCCCCATTGTCGGAGCGAGCGGCCTGCCCGGCCTGTGGCTGAACACCGGCCACGGCGCCGGAGGCTGGGCCCTGGCCTGCGGCAGCGCACGCGCAGTGGCCGATCTGGTGGCGCAGCGAGAGCCTGAGATCCCGCTCGACGGGCTTGGCATGCGCCGCTTCTGACGCATCCCGCCGCGCAGCGCACTCCGCATGCGCCCCCAACTGCCTGACGCTGCACAATGGCAGCCCCAACCGCACGCAGCCCAGGCCCGGCAGGTGGCGCGATCCACCCGCTCCACACCGGCCGCTGCCTCATGCCACCATGCACCGCATCGCGCCCCACCAGCCCCATCCGCTGTTCAACACCGCCGCGACCCGCGCCATTG
Organism: Acidovorax sp. sic0104; assembly: GCF_019219095.1. Classification (GTDB taxonomy): domain Bacteria; phylum Pseudomonadota; class Gammaproteobacteria; order Burkholderiales; family Burkholderiaceae_C; genus Acidovorax. The sequence continues at coordinate 60,422 of NZ_JAHUWH010000006.1, read as the reverse complement.
AACATGCTGCCGCAGCCGCCCTGCCCCCACACACGCTGATGCAGCGGGCCGGCCTGGCGGTGGCCCGGCTGGCCAGGGCACTGGCGCCCCATGCCCGCACGGTCTGGATAGCCTGCGGCCCGGGCAACAACGGCGGCGACGGACTGGAAGCCGCCGCCCATCTGCAAAGCGACGGCCGACAGGTGGTGGTGACCTGGCTGGGCGAGCCCGCGCGGTGCCCCGCCGACGCGCTCGCGTCCTGGCGCCGCGCGCAAAGCGCGGGTGTGTTGTGGGCCGATTCACCTCCTGAGCACCTTACGGCGGCCGACCTGTGCATCGATGCGCTGCTGGGCATCGGCATCTCATCGCGCCCCAGCGCGCCCATCCGCGTGCCAGACGACAGGCTTCGGGCCTGCCTGCAAGCCCTGCGACACAGCGCAGCACCGGTACTGGCCGTCGATCTGCCCAGCGGGCTGGACGCGGACACCGGGCAGTTCGCCAGCGGACTGGCGCCCGACACCGGTCACCCCGCACATGCGTGCCCGAGCCCCACGCCAGCCCGCCACACACTGAGCCTGCTCACCCTCAAGCCCGGCCTGTTCACGGCCGCCGGTCGTGATGCGGCGGGCCAGGTGTGGCTCGATGAACTGGGCGTGGCGGCGCACCACGCAGCGCCACCCTCCGCGTGGCTGACAGGCCCCGCACTGGCTGCGCCCCGCGCGCACGCCAGCCACAAGGGCAGCTACGGGGATGTGGCTGTCGTAGGCGGCCAAGGCCTGGGCGAACGCGGCATGGGCATGGCCGGCGCTGCACTGCTGGCCGCGTCGGCCGCGCTGCACGCGGGCGCGGGCCGGGTGCTGGTGGCCTTGCTCGACGACGGGTACCTGCAACTCGACGTGCAGCAGCCCGAACTCATGCTCCGGCGCTTCGAGGCGCTGGAGCTGGAAAAGCTCACCGTCGTGTGCGGCTGTGGCGGCGGCCAGGCCGTGGGCCGGGTGCTCACCGAGGTGATCACGCGCGCCGCACGCCTGGTGCTGGATGCCGATGCACTCAATGCCATCGCGTCCAACGCCGCACTGCATGCCCTGGTGGTGGCGCGCGGCCAGCATGGCCAGCCCACCGTTCTCACACCCCACCCGCTCGAAGCCGCGCGGCTGCTGGGCCTGTCCACTGCCGAAGTGCAGGCCGACCGCCTGGCCGCCGCCCACCAGTTGGCAGCACAGTTCAACTGCGTGGCCGTCCTCAAGGGTTCGGGCACGGTGGTGGCCGACGTCGCCCGGGTGCCGGCCATCAATCCCACCGGCAATGGCCGCCTGGCCACCGCAGGCACCGGCGACGTGCTCGCTGGCATCGTGGGAGCCTGCCTGGCGGCCGGCGCCAGTCCGCTGCGTGCAGCCAGTGAGGCCGCCTACCGGCATGGACAGGTTGCCGATGAATGGCCGGCAGGCCAGGCGCTGACCGCCAGTGCGCTTGCACGAAGGGTGGGGGGCTGACCGCCGATGCAGCACACACCGGCGCAGCACAGCGGCGCCGCTCAACCCAGCAGCGTGACCCGCCTGAGCGGCTTGAGCACGCTTGACGGCGTCATGCCGAAAGTCTGGCGGAACATGCGGCTGAAATGGGCCGAGTCGGTGAACTCGCCATGCAACGCCGCGTCGGTCAGGCGCGGGCTGACCGCCAGCCCCGCCATGGCCAGCCTGACCTGCGACCACACCCGGTAGCTGCGCAGGCTCACGCCCATTTCGGCGCGAAAAAGATGGTTGAAGCGCGATGGTGACAACTGCACACCCGCAGCCAGCCCCGAACGAGACACACGCACCTGCTGCGGATGGCGCAAGGTAAGCAGGCTGTGGGCCACCCGCGCGTCCAGCGGCGGCACCTCGCCGCGGGCCAGGCAGGGCAGCAATGCCGGAAGGTCGAAATTGCCCAGGTAGCCTTCCATGGTGCTGCGCGCAGCGACGGGAACCGCCACGTCCAGCAGCACCCCGCCCTGTTGCTCGAACAGCAGGCTCAGACGGCGTGCCTCGTGCGAATCGGGCTCCAGGTAGACCAGTGCCACTGTCTCGCCGCAGGGGTCGAACACGTGCTCAACCCCGGCGGCCACCAGTGCACTGCGGCAGGTCTCCACCCGCCCTGCGCCCCAGTGCAGGGCGAAGCGGCCCGACAGGCCCATCAACAGCACCGCAGCCGCATGGCAATGCCAGCCCGTGGCCGGGATCTCTCCGACGTAGAGCGCCTTGTCGGTGGCGAGGGTCAGTGTATTGGTCGCTCGCACAGCCCAAACCTGCAAGTCTTGCCGGCGGCTTCTCGATAGCCTTGCGCGGCGACCCCGCCGCAACGGCACCCGCCAGGATGCAGCGGGCACAACCGCCCAGCGTACAACCTACTTCTGGAGACCGACTCTTGAAACGCATCGCCCTCTTCTCTGGTGCAGCCTTCCTGGCACTGGCCGTCACCGCGCTTTACTACGGCGCCCCCGCACTGTTCAAACAGCCCCTGCTCAGCCTCAACCGCACCCTCTCGGGCATGGAGGAAAAGACCGTCGAGGCAGCGATGCACACCATTCACTACCTGGACAGCGGCAATAGTCGCAGCGACAAGCACACACCCATCGTTCTGCTGCACGGCATCTTTGCGGAAAAAGACCATTGGGTGGATTTTGCGCGCCCCCTCACCCACCAGCACCGGGTGATTGCCCCAGATTTTCCAGGCTTCGGAGAGAGCACCCGGCGTGACGACCAAGCGTACGACTATGCCGCGCATACCGAACGCCTGGCCAAGCTGCTCGATGCCCTGGGCCTGGAACGCGTACATCTGGCGGGCAACTCCATGGGCGGCACCATTGCCGCGCTTTTCGCCGCGCAGCACCCGGAACGCGTGGCCAGCGTGGCGTTCATCGGCGCGCCCCACGGCATCCGGTCACCCCGCCCCAGCACCATGGACCGCCTGATCGATGCCGGGCAGCGCCCGCTGGTGGCCCACGATGCCGCCGCCTTCGCCGCCATGATGGCCCTGGTGTTCGAAAAGCGCCCGTTCCTGCCGTACCCCATCCTGCAGGCATCCGAGCAGGATGCCCTGCGCAATGCGGCCTCCAACCAGCGGCTGTGGGACGCCCAGCTGAAAGACCGCTACCTGCTCGAACAGCACCTTGGCAAGCTGGCGCCGCTGCCCACCCTCGCCCTGTGGGGCCAGAGCGACCGGGTGTTCGACGTCTCGGGCCTGCAACCACTGCAACGGTTGCTGCCCCGGGCTCACGCGCAAACGCTGCCAGGCATCGGCCACCTGCCCATGATGGAGGCGCCCGCAGACACGGCCCAGCGCTATGGGCAGTTTCTGCAGACCCTGGCCACCACCACGCCTGTGGCGTTGGCGCCCCAAGAATTTAAATGAAAATGGCTGCAGGCGCTTATGCACAAAGCGCGAGCAGCTATCAATTAGTGAGCAACTGAAACAGGCAATCAGCCCCGGCGCGGCTTGCGCGCCTTGCCCTTGCCCGACTTGCCTGCGACCGCATCCTTGACGGACGACTTCAAGGACTGGATCGGTGAGCGTGCGGCCCTCTCCCGGGAGAGGCCGGCCTGCTCGGTAGCGGAAGGCGCAACGCCTTTGTCGGACTTGCGTCCGCCCGATCGGCCAGCGGACTTGCGGGCATTGCCGCCGCCACCAGCCACGCCGCCACCGACACCCTTGTCCTTGAGCGCACGTCCGAGCAGCTCTTCACCTTCACGCACCAGGCGGAAGTCGATCTTGCGGCCATCCAGGTCCACGCGGCTGACCTGCACCCGCACCCGCGCGCCGATGGCGTAGCGGATGCCCGTGCGCTCGCCGCGCAGCTCCTGTCGGGCCTCGTCGAACTTGAAGTACTCGCCGCCCAGCTCTGTGATGTGCACCAGGCCTTCGACGTACATGGCATCGAGCGTCACGAAGATGCCGAAGCTGGTCGCGGCGCTGACAACACCGCTGTACTCCTCGCCCAGGTGCTCGCGCATGTACTTGCACTTGAGCCAGGCTTCCACATCGCGGCTGGCCTCGTCGGCGCGGCGCTCGTTGGCACTGCAATGCAGTCCCGCAGCCTCCCAGGCCTGGACTTCGCGGCTCGGGGGCTTCACGTCCTTGCGCGGCTTCATGCCCGGCGCCGCGACGCGGGATGCCAGACGCTTGGCCAGCTTGGCATGGGCCTCGCCCGGTGTGGGCAGCGATGGCAGCTTGTACTGCGTCTTGGCCAGGATGGCCTTGATCACGCGGTGCACCAGCAGGTCTGGGTAACGCCGGATGGGGCTGGTGAAGTGGGTGTACGCGTCGAACGCCAGGCCGAAGTGGCCGCTGTTGATGGGCGTGTAGATGGCCTGCTGCATGGAGCGCAGCAGCATGGTGTGGATCTGTTGCGCGTCGGGCCGGTCCTTGGTGGCTGTGGCAATCGCCTGGAAGTCGCCCGGCTTGGGGTCGTCGCCGATGGTCATGCCCACGGCCATGGCCTTGAGGTAGTTGCGAAGGATCTCCTGCTTCTCGGGCGTGGGGCCTTCGTGCACGCGGAACAGGCCGGGCTGGCCGCCCTGCGCGATGAAGTCGGCGCTGCACACGTTGGCGGCCAGCATGGCCTCTTCGATGAGCTTGTGCGCATCGTTGCGGGTGCGCGGCACGATCTTCTCGATGCGGCCGTTCTCGTCGCAGACGATCTGCGTCTCGGTGGTTTCGAAGTCCACGGCGCCACGCGCCTGGCGCGCGATGAGCAACGCGCGGTACACGTCGTGCAGGTTGAGCAGATCCTTGACCCGGTCCTTGCGCTTGCTGGCCTCGGGGCCGCGCGTATTGGCCAGGATCGCCGCCACCTCGGTGTAGGTGAAGCGCGCGTGGCTGTGCATCACGGCCGGGTAGAACTGGTAGGCGTGCACTTCACCTTTGGCCGTGACCAGCATGTCGCAGACCATGCACAGGCGCTCCACATCGGGGTTCAGGGAACAGAGCCCGTTGGAGAGCTTCTCGGGCAGCATGGGAATCACGCGGCGCGGGAAGTACACGCTGGTGGCGCGGTCGTAGGCGTCGATATCGATGGCACTGCCGGTCTCCACGTAGTGGCTCACGTCGGCAATGGCCACCAGCAGGCGCCAGCCCTTGCCGCGGCCAACCTTGGCGGGCTCGCAGTAAACGGCGTCATCGAAGTCGCGGGCATCCTCGCCGTCGATGGTGACCAGGGGCACATCGGTCAGGTCCACACGGCGCTTCTTGTCCTGCGCGCGCACCTTGTCGGGCAGCTCCTTGGCCTGGGCCAGGCACTCGGCCGAGAACTCATGCGGCACGCCGTACTTGCGCACCGCGATCTCGATCTCCATGCCGGGGTCATCGACCTCGCCCAGCACCTCGGTGATGCGGCCCACGGGTTGGCCAAACAAAGCGGGCGGCTCGGTGAGCTCAACCACGACGACCTGGCCTGGCTTGGCTGCCCCAGTGGCGCCCTTGGGGATCAATACATCCTGGCCGTAGCGCTTGTCTTCCGGCGCCACGAGCCACACGCCGCTTTCCTGCAGCAGGCGACCGATGATGGGCTGGGGCGGGCGGTCGACGATCTCGACCACACGGCCTTCAGGACGGCCGCGGCGGTCCTGGCGCACGATGCGCACGCGCACACGGTCCTTGTGCAGGACGGCACGCATCTCATTGGGGGGGATATAGATGTCGCCTTCGCCATCGTCGCGGATGACGAAACCGTGTCCATCACGGTGCCCCTGCACGCTGCCTTCAATTTCGTCCGACAAATGCGCGGACTGCGCGCCGGGGGTGGTTTTTTTGATATACAATCTTAGTCTTTCCTGAAATGCCCAGGTGGCGGAATTGGTAGACGCACTAGTTTCAGGTACTAGCGAGTAACATCGTGGAGGTTCGAGTCCTCTCCTGGGCACCAAGTTTAACGAGAACCCGTGAAGGTTTTCAAAATATCGAAGCCGCTGCACCCACAGCGGCTTTTTTATTTTCAATGCGCGCCGCAATTCGCCGACCGCCCCCCGCATGTGCTCTCGCGGACATTCTGCGCCGCAGGAAATCCCGCCCTCGCCAACCACAGGCTCCCCGGCCCTGAACATCGGAAAGCATTGGCTCAGAGCGCAACCGGACCAACAGACCCCCGCAGCCCTCGCCTCGGACACGCTGCTGAAGCCGCGCAGCGACATTCCCAAAAAATATTCGACATTTGATCCGACACCCTGAATTGTTGTTCTATAATTCGAGGCTGATCTGAAAGCCCAGGTGGCGGAATTGGTAGACGCACTAGTTTCAGGTACTAGCGAGTAACATCGTGGAGGTTCGAGTCCTCTCCTGGGCACCAAACACATAAAAAGCCGTTGCAATCGCAACGGCTTTTTTGTTGTTGGCTGGCCCATGCCAATCGCACAGCCCTTCTTTGCATGCGGGCCCGAAGCCACAGTGCAACGCTGCGGTGAGCGGCTGGCCAGCAACCGCCAATGCACTCAGATATCAGGAATCAGCCGCTTGCCCAGGCTGATCGCCTCGTGGCGCTCATAGCCCAGCTTGTCGTAGAAACCCAGCACCTGCGCATTCCCGGTACGCACCAGCACATGGGTCTTGGGGCAGCCCATGGCCAGCAAGCGCTCCTGCACTTCTGCCATCAACCGGCGTCCCCGCGCCAGCCGCTGCTGCGCCGGTGCCACTGCCAGGTAGTACACCGAGCCGCGATGCCCGTCATAGCCAGCCATGGCGGTTCCCACCAGGAGCTCCCCCGCCGCCTGCGGCAAGGTCGCTACCAGAAAGAGTTCCGGCTGCACGAGCAGCTTGCGGGCAATGTCCTTGTGGGGATCGTTCCAGGCCCGCACCAGTCCGCAATCGCGCCACAGCGCGACCGCAGCCGCCTCATCCGCACCCTCGAAGGGACGGATGCGCACCGGAACCGACATGCCCTCGGGCATGCTTACACGCCGCCCGGACGCATCACTTGCGCAGCAGGGCCTTGAGCACCGCCTGTAGTCGGCGCGCATTGCCGGTGTCGCTCGCGCCAGCCAGCACGCGGGCCACATCCTGACCCCAGGTCTGCGCAGGCGCCGGGTCGTTGCGGCGGGTGAGCAGTTGCAGCTGCAGCATGCGGCGCGCCGCAATATGTTCTGCGGGCGTCGGCGCCTCGGCAGCCATCTCCAGGCGCAGCAGCGCTTCACCCGCATCGCCCTTGGGTGCGGACGACACAGCCTGCATCCAGGCGCTGCGCACGGACGCCGTAACGCCGGCACCCAGCTCCTGGGTACTTGGTACCAGGGCTGCGTCGCGCTTTTCCCAGGCGGTCAGCAGTTGGGTCAGCGCCTCGCCATGGGCCTGGGCAGCCAGCTTCTTGAGCGCCTGTTGCGCGTGCTCCACCGCATCGCGCTGGGCACGAAACGCCGTATCACCCAGTCGGGGGCCGCGGTCCTCGAATGCAGGACGATCACCGAAGCGGCCACCACGGTCACCACGGTCTCCGCCGAAACGGCCATCGCCACGCGGCCCACGGCCTGCATCGCGGTCACCAGGGCGTCCATCACGGCGCTCGCCAGGACGTGTGCTACGGCCGGGGGCTGCGGGGGCATCCCTCTTCATGCCGGGACGGTCGTCGCCACGGACAGCCACCACAGGACGTGCAGGCTTGGCGATCACCGGGGCCGGCACCTCGGGTGCCGCCGCCTCGGTCGCATCACCTTCGCCCTGAGTTGCGTCGTCAGCCGCTACAGATTCAGAAGCATTACCCGCAGGCTGCGCTTGCGCCGAGGCCGCGTCCTGCTCGGTCTTTGCGACAGCGGCATCTGCGGCCTGGGCCTGGGCCTGGCCGCGCAAGGCAGCCTCCAGCGCCTGCAGTGCAGAGCGGATCTGCTGCGCATCGCCGCTGGCATTCGCGGCTTCCAGAGCCTTCGAAGCTTCCAGCACCACACGGTCGCGCGCACTCAGTTCTGTCACGCTGCGTTCGCGGTCTGCCGACTTGCGGTTGAACGCTTCGTCGATGGGCTTGCGGAAAGCATCCCACAGCTTTTGTTCGTGCTTGCGGTCCAGGGGAACAGTCTGCGCTTCTGCTTGCCAGCGCTGCTGCAGCGCCTTGATGGCATCGATGCGCAGCGAGGGCGCGGCACCCAGAGCCGTGGCCTCCTCGATCATGGCGTGGCGGCGCGCCAGGCTTTCCTTTTGCGCAGCTTCCAGCGGAGCCGCAGCAGCTGCAATCGCCTGCTTCCACAGAGGCTGCAGCTCGGCAAAAAGCTTCTCGCCCACGTGACCGCCTTCGCGCCAGCGGTCGCCAAACTGATGGAGGGCACGGTTGATGGCCTTCCAGTCGCCCGATGCCGCGTGCTCCTGCGTCCAGACCTTGACCTCTTCGATCAAGGCCAGGCGCTGGGCCTTGTGTTCTGCAGCTTCCGTGCGAATCTTGTCCAGCCAGGCTTCCACGACCTTGTGCGCGGCGTTGCAGGCTTCGTCGAACCTCTTCCACAGTGCGTGATTCGGTGCACCACCCTGGTCCGCCTGCTTCCACTGCTCACGCAGCGCGCGCAGGGTTTCCTGCATCTTGCGCCCCCCCAGGGCCTGGCCCTCGGGGCGGTTCAGCAGCGCCTCAGCCTTGGCCACGAGGTCTTCGCGCACCTGGTCAGCGCTCCAGCGCTGCCAGCCTTCCAGCTCGCCAGCAGCCACCAAGGCGGAGTGCACCTGTTGCTCCAGGGCGTTATCGATGTGCTTGCCGTGCACCTTCAGCACCGCACGCAGCGCGGCAGCAGCGCCAGCGCTGGCCTTGCCATGGCCTTCTGCAGTTTCTTTCTCGAGCGTGGCCAATGCAGCACGCACCGCCTGGGCGGCCTTCTCGACCACCTCAGGCGCGACCTTGGGCTTGGCGGCACGTGGCGGCTTGGCTGCGACCGCAGCGGCTGCCGCTGCGGCTTCGGTGGGCAGGCCGCGAGCGGCGCGCAGTTCGTCGGCCCAGACGGGAACGGGTGGCAGCGGCGCGTTGGCGTCTTGCGCGGCTGCGACAGCCTGGGCCAGCGCAGGCTGGAACGCCTCCCACACCACCAGCAGCTGGGTGCGCGAGGCATCGAGCAATGGCGGGAAGCGTGCCTCCACGCTGGCCCAGCTCGCATCACCCGTCAGCTCCTGCGCCTGCTCCTGCCAGCGCGCCACGTCGGCGCGCAGCAACTCCAGCGCAGCCTGCGCATCGCGCCATGGCTTGGTGGAGAGCACTTCGATGCGCTGGGCCAGCAGCACGGCGGCTTCGCGCTGCACCTGAACGCGGTGCTGCAGGTCTTCGATGACCTTCACGCGGTCGGCCACCTGGACCTTGAGCAGCGACAAAGGCTCGCGCGACAGCGGAGCGCCCGCCTTGGCGGCGTCACGCTGCCAAGCCAGCGCATCGGCAATGTTGAGCTTGGGCGCGGACAGCAGGGCCTGCGCCTTCTCGGCCCATTCGGCCGCAATGGCTTCCTGGCCCTTGGCACGGCGGATTTCGTCCAGGCGTTCGCGCACGGCGCGTGCCGCGCCCTTGTCACGTCCGCTCAGTTCCTTGAAGACTTCTTGCAGTTGCTCGGGAGCGGGCTGCGTGGCCAGCCAGTCGCGGATACGGGAAGCGCGCTCGCCAGACGTGGCGGCAGAAAAAGCGCCGCCGGTCAGCGCATCCAGCGGATGGGGCTCATGGGTTTTGGCCGGAGCCGGATTCACGTCAGGTGCGTCGGACATTTTGCTGCGGGAAAAAATGGAAACATGGATCCAATGGATAACGAAAGCGTCCCCCGGCGCACCGCCACGAAGAGGACCCGCCAGGGCAAACGCACATATGCGCGCCAAGGCAACAAGGGGGCTATTTTCACCGGGTTCTGTGCGGACACCTGCGCGTGCGCCACACCAACCCACAACAGGTGATCTGACACAAGGGCTCGGCAGGCGGCACACAGGCGGCAGCACCTTCACGGGAGCCACGCGCCACTGCGGGCGAACAGTCGCCCCACCCAGGACAGCCCCCATTATCTATATATAGACGCCAATGCCCAAAGGCTGAGAACTCCTAGAGGAGTTCTCAGGGGGCGCACAAACAAGAAAGCCCGGCGGACAGTGCCTGAAGGCCTGCCCGCCGGGCTTGACGGCTGACACAACGGTCTTTGCCATCGGTCGCAATGCGGAGATGAAGGTCCACAAGGCGGGGAGGCAAGGTATTGCCTCCAAGGGGTGCCATGGAAGCTTCGTCTGCTGCACCGTGGCACTGAATGCCTTCGGCGGGAGACTTTGCTTCGTCTGGCGATGCCTGAAAACTACAGGCACCTGAACCTTACCAAAGTCGTGTCGCGAACTCAAACGGCATTCTCAATGACGGGATCGCGCCCGATTGAAATTGACATGAGGCTGTAACAACCCGCTGCGGCCTGATCACGCCCTCGAAGGTTAAAAACCACCAAAAACTGTGATTTTTCACATATTTTTCATAACTTATTTGTATGTAAAATCAATTTTTTAGTATTGACTATGCATTTAGTGAACTTCTAGAATCCGCCAGCCCCAAAAACGGGCTAGTAAAAACCCCAACCCGCTGCCGAACCCGGCTAAGTCGAACCAGGGCGCAGAGCACTCTCCCCACTGTGCTGCCCGGCTCGATGGCGTACCAATCCAGGCGTTTGCCGGGAAAGGCGCAGGCTCAGTCACCGACGACTGATGGTCTCGCCTGTCCTGTCGCGCTTCAGAAAGGAAGAGCTATGACAGCGTCAGGAAAATTGATCTCCGGCGTACGGACCTTCGTGGCCGACGTGACCGAAGGTTTTCTTGAAATCACCCACAACAGCTTTGCCCTCATCGGCTTGGCTGTGGCCTTCGTGGCCATTGCCCTCACGGCCCGGCCCGACCTGCGCCAAGCCGGTGAAGAGCAACTCATGAACTGGCTGCAGGCGCGCCAGGCCGAAGTGGTCGGCATGCCCATCGAACCCGAAGCGAGCGAACGGGCCACCGCAGGCAACCCCAAGGACCTGCCCAAGGAGCAGGCCGCCGTCGCGTTCTGGCTGAGCAAGAAATACCGCGTGGCGCCAGAACCGCTGGCCGTGCTGGTAGCCGAGGCCTACGACATCGGCGCCCGCGCCAAGATCGACCCCACGCTGATCCTCGCCATCATGGCCATCGAATCGAGCTTCAACCCGTTCGCGCAAAGCTCCGTGGGCGCGCAGGGCCTGATGCAGGTCATGACCAACGTGCACACCGACAAGTACCAGAACTTCGGTGGCCACTTCGCCGCCTTCGACCCCGTGAGCAATCTGCGCGTGGGTGTGAAGGTGCTGCAGGAATGCATCGCCCGCGCAGGATCGGTGGAAGGCGGGCTGCGTTTCTACGTGGGCGCGGCCAATCTGGCCGATGACGGGGGCTATGCCGCCAAGGTGATGGCAGAGCACTTCCGCTTGCGCCAGGTGGCTGGCGGCCGCTCCATGCCAACCACGCCGCCGCCCATGCTGTCGACACAAGCAGCGCCCCAGATGGTGCCAGCCGCCAATACACCGGCTGCCACAGTGGCTCCGAGCGCCGACAAGGTGGCCCTGCTGTCTGGCCTGTGATACGGCCTCGCCGTTGACCGCACAGCACGCAGGCCAGGCGCCTTCGCCCCCCGTGCCAGGGCATGCCCCCCCTGCGGCGCATCGGCACCCACACCTCAGCTACACTAGCGGGGTACGCAACTGGCGATAGGCGCACACCCCGACGGGTGCTGCCGCTGACGTGGAAACCAGCAAGGGCTTGCCTCTTGTGAACCACTGGGGAGCGTGCCGCAAGGTTCATCCCTTCGCGTTCAGCCGTTCGCCTGGGCAGCCCTTGTTTCAAGGGACACAAGTTCATAGGACTGCCAATCATGTACGACCGCAATATTCTTGTAGAACAAGCCGACCCCGAACTCTTTGCCGCCATCCAGGCCGAGAACGCCCGGCAAGAGCACCACATCGAGCTGATCGCCAGCGAGAACTACGCCTCTCCCGCCGTGATGTGGGCGCAAGGGACCCAACTGACCAACAAGTACGCTGAAGGCTATCCTGGCAAGCGTTACTACGGTGGCTGCGAGCACGTAGACGTGGCCGAACAACTGGCCATCGACCGCGTCAAGAAGATCTTCGGCGCCGAAGCCGCCAACGTGCAGCCCCACTGCGGCGCGTCGGCCAACGAAGCAGTGTTCCTGGCCTTCCTCAAGCCTGGCGACACCATCATGGGCATGAGCCTGGCCGAAGGTGGCCACCTGACGCACGGCATGCCGCTGAACATGTCCGGCAAGTGGTTCAACGTGGTCTCCTACGGCCTGGACGCCAACGAAGCCATCGACTACGAAGCGATGGAAAAGAAGGCGCACGAAACCCGCCCCAAGCTCATCATCGCCGGTGCCTCGGCCTACAGCCTGCACATCGACTTCGCACGCTTTGCCAAGGTGGCCAAGGATGTGGGCGCGATTTTCATGGTGGACATGGCCCATTACGCCGGACTGATCGCTGCGGGCGTGTACCCCAACCCCGTGCCCCACGCCGACGTGGTGACCTCCACGACGCACAAGAGCCTGCGCGGCCCGCGCGGCGGCATCATCCTGATGAAGGCCGAACACGAGAAGGCCATCAACAGCGCGATCTTCCCCGGCCTGCAGGGCGGCCCGCTGATGCACGTGATCGCGGCCAAGGCCGTGGCCTTCAAGGAAGCGCTGCAGCCCGAGTTCAAGGCCTACCAGGAACAGGTGGTCAAGAACGCCAAGGTCGTGGCCGAGACGCTGACCGCACGCGGCCTGCGCATCGTGTCGGGCGGCACGCAGAGCCACGTGATGCTGGTGGACCTGCGCGCCAAGGGCATTACCGGCAAGGAAGCCGAGGCCGTGCTGGGCGCCGCCCACATGACCATCAACAAGAATGCCATCCCCAATGACCCTGAAAAGCCGATGGTGACCAGCGGTGTGCGCATCGGCACCCCTGCCATGACCACGCGCGGCTTCAAGGAAGAAGAAGCCCGCATCACGGCCAACCTGATCGCCGACGTGCTGGACAACCCCCGCGATGAGGCCAACATCGCTGCCGTGCGCGAGAAGGTCAACGCCCTGACAGCACGCTTCCCCGTCTACCGCTAAGCCTCTGCCTGTCCAGCCCCATGAAGTGCCCCTTCTGCAGCCACCTCGAAACGCAAGTCGTCGAAACGCGGGTGTCTGAAGACGGGGACTTCATCCGGCGCCGCCGCCAGTGCGGCGCCTGCGACAAGCGCTTCACCACCTACGAGCGACCGGAGGTGAGCTTCCCGGCCATCGTGAAGAAGGACGGCCGACGCATCGAGTACGAGCGCGGCAAGCTGCAGGGCTCTTTCAATTTGGCGTTGCGCAAGCGCCCCGTGAGCACCACCCAGATCGACAGCGCCATTGAGCGCATCGAGGAAAAGCTGCTCAACCTGGGCCAGCGCGAGATCATGTCCAGCCGCATCGGCGAGCTGGTGATGCGCGAGTTGAAGAAACTCGACAAGGTGGCGTACATCCGCTTTGCCAGCGTTTACCGCAGCTTTGAGGACATCGACGACTTCCGGGCCATGGTGGACGAGGTCCGCAAGTAGGCTTGCCAGCCCGAATGCAGGCTGCCCAATGCGTGTGGCCTGCGGCCTGTGGACGTGGCATGTGGTCGCGCCAACAACAGCCAATCGCACGCATTTCCCCTGCGACACGGCCATCCCATTCAGCTATATTTTTGATAGCTTCAGGCGCTTTTAATTCAAGCGTCAGATTGGAATTTCATTGAAATTCTCGCCCCGCATTGCAGCCGCTCGCCGTTGCGGTACCCGACAATGGGCCAGGTGAAATCCCGCCACTTCCTGCAGCTCGTGCTGCTTTCCGCCCTCTGGGGCGCCTCGTTCCTCTTCATCCGCATTGCCAGCCCCGTGCTCGGGCCCAATGTCATGGCCGCACTGCGCATTGGGCTTGCCACGCTCACGCTGATCGGCATCATGCGCATGGCGGGCGAATCCTGGCCGTGGCGCCATTGGCGGGAGCTCTTCGGGCTGGGAACGCTCACGGTCGCGGTGCCTTTTCTGCTCTATTCATGGGCCGCCCTGCATCTGCCGGCGGGGTACAGCTCGCTGCTCAACACCATGGCCGTTCCCTTCAGCGTTCTGGCCGCCGCATGGATGAAGGAGGACACGCTGAGCCTGCGCAAATGGCTGGGCTGCCTCTGCGGCTTTGCGGGCGTGGCGCTCATCGTGCAACTAGGCCCCGTGGAACCCACGCCAGCGCTGCTGCTCGCGGCGCTGGGCTGCGTTATCGCGTCGGCCTGCTATGGCGTATCGACCACCTGGATGAAGCGCGCCACCACGCGCATGTCGCCGCTGTCGATCGCTGCGGGCATCCATGCCGCTGCGCTGGTGCTGCTGTTGCCGGGCGCTGCCTGGAGCCTGCCCGAGGCGCGCTTCACCCCCGGCGCGGTGGCCTCCGTGGCGGTGATGGGTGTGGTCACCTCGGGCCTGGCCTACTGGCTCAATCTGCGCGTGCTGGCGCAGGTGTCACCCGTGGCGGCGATGAGTTCGGCTTTCATGATCCCGCTGTTTGGCGTGGCCTGGGGCCACATGTTCCTGGGCGAGGCACTGGGGCCCGGCATGCTCTGGGGCGGCGCGCTGGTGCTCGTGGCCACCGGGCTGGTCACGGGCTTCAACCCGCTGCGCTGGCTGACCGCACTGCGCCCGGACAAGGCCCGGTGAGCCCAGACGCAGACCCGGCGGGGCTCAGCGTCCGGCCGCGGCCGCGGCCGCGATGCGGTTCGTGGCGGGCACCGCCACCGGGCTTTGTGCGCGGAAGTAGGCCTCCAGCGCATCCAGATCCAGCCCGCCCACCAGGCGGTCGCGCCCTTCGGTGAGCACGCTGAAATTGTCGCCGCCGCTGTCCAGATAGCTGCTCATCACCACGCGCACCGGCGCATCAGGCTGCAGCGGCGTGCCATTGAGCACCATCTGGCTGATGCGCTCGCCTGGCGGCCGGGTGATATCGAACCGGTACGAGAACCCTGCCGACACCGACAGCACGCGCGGCCGCTGCACGGTGTTGCTGCCGCTGGCGAACTGCTGCTCCAGCACCGCCTGGACCTGCGCACCGGTGAAGGTCTTCACCACCAGCTGGTTGCCGAAGGGCTGTACGGCGTACAGCTGCCCGTAGCGCACCAGGCCCTGCCCGTCCGGCACCAGGTCGGCGCGCAGGCCGCCGGGATTCATGAAGGACAGCTGCGCCCCGCCCTGCTCCGGCGACCGCGTGGCATGCAGTTGCGCATCCGCGATCAGATTGCCCAGGGCGCTCTCCAGCGACGGCGTCAGCACCCGCCGCATCGCGCCTGCGGCCTGCCCGACCGGCCGCTGAGCGAGCGGCACGGCGGCGGCGCGGTAGCGGTCGATGATGGCCTGAATGGCGGGGTCCGCCGTGAAGGACGGCACGGCTGCGGTCAAGTCCACGCGGCCCTGGCTGCCGGTGAAGGCCTCGCTCTGCACGATGACGTTGCGCGCCGCCTTGCGCACCACGCGGCGCGTGCGGGTGTCCACGCGCAGCGAGATGTCGGTGACCAGCGTTCCGTACTGACCGGCGCTGGTCAGCAGGAACGGCTTGGCCGGGTTCACCGTGCCGTAGTCGCACACATAGGCCTGGTGCGTGTGGCCCGATACCACCACGTCGATGGCCGAATCCAGCCGCTCCAGGATGGGCACGATGTCGCCGGACAGGCCCGCGCAGCTCGTCTCCTGCACGCCGGCCGTGGTGTGGCCGCCTTCGTGGATCACCACGGCGATCACGTCCGCGCCCTGGGCCTTGAGCTGCGGGATCAGCGCATTCGCGGTAGCGGCCTCATCCTCGAAGCGCAGGCCTGCCACGCCGTTCGGGCTGACCATGGTCGGCGTGCCGCGCAGCGTGAGGCCGATCACCCCCAGCGTGACGGTGGCACCGCCTTGCGTGAAGCGCTTGATGCCCGTGGCCGGCAGCAGCGTGCGCCCATCCTCCACCCGCACCGTGTTCGCCGCCAGGAAGCCGAAGCGCGCGCCTGTGAATGGCTGGCTGATCTGGCAGGGCTGGCGCGCAGTGAACTTCTCGCAGCCGCCCTGCTGCAGGCGCAGCAGCTCGCGCCAGCCGCGGTCGAACTCGTGGTTGCCCACGGCGTTGAAGTCGATGTGCATCGCGTTGACGGCCTCGATGGTGGGCTCGTCGAGGAACAGCGACGACACCAGCGGCGACGCTCCCACCATGTCGCCCGCCGACACCACCGCATGGTGCGGGTTGCGCGCCTTGAGCGCGGCGATGGCGCTCGCGAAGTACGCCATGCCGCCTGCCGGCACGGCCACCGGCCCCGCCGCCGTCTGCACCGTGTGCGCCATGCGGGGCGGCTCCAGGTTGCCGTGCAGGTCGTTGAAGCCGATGAGCGTGATGTCGATGTGATCAGGCATCGGCTCGCGCGCCGCATGCCCTGCCGTGCCGCAGCCCGCCAGCAAGACGCAGGCCGTGCCCGCCACGGTCGCCGTGAGACCCCGAGCGCCGCGCGCCACCGAAGAACCACCGAATGCCTGTGCCAACCATCTGCGCATGGGATGTGCCTTGCTCAACAAAACAGAACGAACCGAAACCGGACGTGAAAACAAAAAAAGGGCGCGCATTCCTGCACGCCCCGCTGCGATGCGCCGCCTGGCGCCGCGCGCACCTGCCGCGCGCAGCCCCCTACAGGAACGAGGGCTGGATCGGTGGCACCGGCGGCACGACATCGCCGCACTGCGCACGGTGGCGCAAGGCGTGGTCCATGATCACCAGCGCCAGCAGCGCCTCGGCGATGGGCGCCGCGCGGATGCCCACGCAGGGGTCGTGGCGGCCCTTGGTGATGACCTCGGTGCTCTGGCCGTGGATGTCGATGGACTCGCGTGGGCTGATGATGGAGCTCGTGGGCTTGATGGCGATGCTCACCTCGATGTCCTGGCCGGTGCTGATGCCGCCCAGCACACCGCCTGCGTTGTTGGTGCGAAAGCCGCCCGGCGTCATCGAGTCGCCATGGGTCGTGCCGCGCTGTGCCACGCTGGCAAAGCCGGCACCGATCTCCACGCCCTTCACGGCGTTCAGGCCCATCATGGCGTGGGCGATGTCGGCGTCGAGCTTGTCGTACAGCGGCTCACCCAGGCCCACGGGCACACCCGTGGCCTGCACGCGGATGCGGGCGCCGCACGAATCGCCGGCCTTGCGCAGCGCGTCCATGTAGTCCTCGTACTGCGCCACGTCGGCCACGGGCGCGAAGAAAGGGTTGCTGCGCACGTGGTCCCAGCTCTCGAACGGGATGGCCAGCTCGCCCAGCTGCGTCATGCACGCGCGGAACTGAACACCATGGCGCTCGGCCAGCCACTTCTTGGCCACGGCGCCCGCCGCAACGGTGGGCGCCGTGAGGCGCGCCGACGACCGGCCGCCGCCGCGCGGGTCGCGGATGCCGTACTTGTGCCAGTAGGTGTAGTCGGCATGGCCGGGGCGAAAGCTCTCGGCGATGTTGCTGTAGTCCTTGCTGCGCTGGTCGGTGTTGCGGATCAGCAGGGCGATGGGAGTGCCGGTGGTCTTGCCCTCGTATACGCCGGAGAGGATCTCCACCGCATCGGGCTCGTTGCGCTGGGTGACGTGCCGGCTGGTGCCGGGGCGCCGCCGGTCCAGATCGGCCTGGATGTCGGCCTCGGTGAGCGGCATGCCGGGCGGGCAACCGTCGATCACGCAGCCGATGGCCGGGCCGTGGGATTCACCGAAGTTGGTGACTGCGAATAGGGATCCGAAGGTATTGCCGCTCATGGTGCGGGATTATCCCAGAGCAGCGCCACCGCGCGGCGCGAAGTGGCCAGGGTGCGTCGATCGCGCTCAGGCTACGGCCTGGCGCTGCCGCCCGGCTGGCCGCACAATGGGCGCGTGTCTTGGCTGCGGGATCGCAGCGCACCGATCTGCAGGGCGGGACCGGCGCGCGGTTTTTTGGATGGAAGACACGCCCTATCATCGCCGCACGACCTTTTGGGACACCCATGCCCGCATCTGCCCAGCCAACCAACCCCTTGCCCACCGCCGGGCTGGCCGACGCGCCCTTGCGCAAGGCTTTGAACGACAGCGACAACGCCATCGTGATGAGCAACCGCGAACGCCTCGTGGTCTACGTGAACGAAGGCTTCTCGCGCCTGTTTGGCTTTGAGTCCCATGAGGTCCTGGGCCGCAATGTGAGCCATGTGCTGCTGGGCCCACGCTCCGACCCGGGTCTGCTCGAGCAGATCCGCGGCCATCTGAGCGCCACGGGGTCTTTCCACGTCGAGACCCTGCTCTACAGCAGGACAGGCCAGCCGCGCTGGGTGTCGATGATGATCAATGCCTCCGACGAAGCCTCGGGCGGGCCGGGCGGCAGCATCACCATACTGACCGACATCACGCTCACCAAGATGCACGAGGTGCTGCAAAAGCGTGTGCTGGAAGGGTTGGTCAACGAACTCCCCCTGTCCGGGTTGATGGCCCTGCTGTGCAACGAGGTCCAGCGCATCGCGCCCGAGGTCACAGCGTCGGTGCTGGCGGTGGATGGTCAGGGTCGGCTTCACCCGCTGGCCGCGCCGGGGCTGCCCGACGCCATAGCGCACGCCATCGATGGCCGGCCCATCGGCCCGCGGACCGGCTCGTGCGGCACGGCGGCCTTTCGGCGCGCCCCGGTACTGGCCTCCGACATCGCCACCGACCCGCTGTGGACCGAGGACGACCGCGCGCTCTACCTGGCCCACGGCGTGCGGGCCTGCTGGTCAAGCCCCATCTTCGACCCACAAGGCCAGGTGGCGGGCACGCTCGCCTTCCACTACCGGGAACCCCGACAGCCCGATGCCCTGCACGAGCGGCTGGTGGACATGTGCCTGCACTTGTGCTCGCTGGCGATGGAACGCAACGCCACGCGCCAGCGTCTGCACCAGCTCGCGTTCTTCGACGCTCTCACGGGTCTGCCCAACCGCTCTCTGTTCCACGACAGTGCCGAAAGCCGCCTGGCCCATCTGCAGGCCACGCAGCGCCCCGGCGCCGTGCTGTTCATTGACCTGGACCGTTTCAAGCAAGTCAACGACACGCAGGGCCATGCGGCGGGCGACACCGTGCTGTGCGAGGTGGCCCGACGGCTATCGCTGGCGCTGCAAGCCCACGACCTCATCGGCCGGCTCGCGGCCGATGAGTTCGTGCTCATGCTCCCCGGCTGCGACACCGAACGTGCGGTGCAGGTGGCCCGCGACATGCTCGAGGCCGTTGCCGCGCCCATGTGCATCGAGGGCCAGGCCCACGTCTGCCACGCCAGCATCGGCATCGCGATGTTTCCCGCCGACGGAAAGGACATCGACACCCTGCTGCGCCACGCCGACCAGGCGATGTACCACGCCAAGAGCGATCACCGGCACAGCCTGCAGCTGTTCAGCCCCGAGATGAACCGCGACGCGCAGGAGCGTGTGGCCCTGGAGCGGGCCCTGCGGCAGGCGCTGGCCGACCGGCGCCTGGGGCTGCACTACCAGCCGCAGGTGCTCAGCAGCTCGCCCGGTACGCTGCACGGCGTGGAGGCACTGTGCCGCTGGCACCACGCCGACTGGGGCATGGTGCCCCCCAGCCAGTTCATTCCCGTGGCCGAGGAGGCGGGCCTGATCCATGAGCTGACGCTATGGCTGCTGGACGAGGCCTGCAGGCAGTTGGCGGCATGGCGCTCGGCTGGACTCGGGGTGCCGTGCGTGGCGGTCAATCTGTCGGGCCGCAGCTTCCACCAGCCCGAGTTTGCGCAGCAGATCTGCGACACGCTGGCGCGCCACGGTCTGCGCACGGGCGATGTTCTGCTGGAGATCACCGAGCGCGTGATGATGGACGCGCGCCCGGTGACGCGCATGAACATCGACACACTGCACAGCCGCGGCTTCAAGCTGTCGCTGGACGACTTCGGCACCGGCTATTCGTCGCTGAGCTACCTGCACCGGCTGCCGATCTCCGAGCTGAAGCTGGACATGGCTTTCGTGCAGGACCTGACCACCAGCCCGACGGCACGTGCGCTCACGGTGTCGGTGCTCAGCATTGCCCACAGCCTGGGCATGGCGGTGGTGGCCGAAGGGGTGGAGACCGCAGGCCAGCAGCAATGGCTGCAGGCCCACGGATGCCCCGTGATGCAGGGGTACCTGTTCGGCAAACCCATGCCACCCGACGAGATCGAAGCCTGGCTGTGCGCGCAGGCACCGCAGCGGCGCTGAGCCGAATCAGCCGCCGGACTCGTCCTCGGGCCAGTCGCGGATGTAGGCCTTGAGCATCTTGTTCTCGAAGTTCTGGCTGTCCACCACGGCCTTGGCCACGTCGTAGAAGCTGATCACGCCCATCAGCATGCGGCGGTCCATCACCGGCATGTAGCGTGCATGGCGGTCCAGCATCATCCGGCGGACCTCGTCCATCTCGGTTTCGAGCGTGCAAGTCAAGGGCGCATCGTCCATGGCCGAGCGCACCAGCATCGTGCCCACGCTGCCGCCGTTCCTCACGATGGCCTGAATCACCTCGCGGAAGGTCAGCATGCCCACCAGGTCGCCATGCTCCATCACCACCAGCGAGCCGATGTCGCGCTCGGCCATCAGGTTGACGGCGTCGGCCAGCGGCTCTTCGGGCTTGGCGGTGTACAGGGTGTTGCCCTTGACGCGAAGGATGTCGCTGACTTTCATGGTGTTGGGTCTCCGGGAAGGCGAAAAGAGCGCGTCGCGCGCTGCACAGGTCTGCCACCAAATATAGCCCACAATGCCGCGTGCGCTGTCCCGCAAGCAACTGTGCGGGACAAGGATTCAGAACACCACCCCGCCAACTGGGAGACAACGAACATGCCCGGCTACTCCGACCCCGGCTTCGACACGCTTGCGCTGCACGCCGGCGCCACCCCCGACCCCGCCACCGGCGCCCGCGCCGTTCCCATCCACCTCACCACGTCCTTCGTCTTCGAATCGAGCGACCACGCGGCGTCCCTGTTCAACCTGGAGCGGCCCGGCCACGTCTACAGCCGCATCAGCAACCCCACCAACGCCGTGCTCGAACAACGCGTGTCGGCCCTGGAAGGCGGCGTGGGCGCCATCGCCGCCGCCAGCGGCCAGGCGGCCCTGCACCTGGCCATCTGCACCCTGATGGGCGCGGGCAGCCACATCGTGGCCAGCACCGCGCTGTACGGAGGCTCGCAGAACCTGCTGCACTACACGCTATCGCGATTTGGCATAGCAACCACCTTCGTCAAGCCCGGCGACATCGACGGCTGGCGCGCCGCCGTGCGGCCCGACACCAAGCTGTTCTTCGGCGAGACCGTGGGCAACCCGGGCCTCGATGTGCTGGACATCCCCACCATCAGCGCCATCGCGCACGACGCGGGCGTGCCGCTGCTGGTCGATTCGACCCTCACCTCGCCCTGGCTCATGAAGCCGCTGGAGCTGGGGGCAGACCTGGTCTACCACTCGGCCACCAAGTTCCTGTCGGGCCACGGCACGGTGGTGGGCGGCGTCGTGGTCGACGGCGGCAGCTTCGACTGGGACGGGCCGCGCGCGGCGGGCAGGTTCGCCGAGCTCACGGCGCCCTATGAAGGCTTCCACAACATGGTGTTCGCCGAGGAAAGCTCGGTGGGCGCCTTTCTGCTGCGCGCACGGCGCGAGGGCCTGCGCGACTTCGGCGCCTGCATGAGCCCGCACACGGCCTGGCTGATCCTGCAAGGCATCGAGACCCTGCCATTGCGCATGGAGCGGCACATGCGCAACACTGCGCGCGTGGTCGAGTTCCTGGCCAGCCAGCCTTTCGTTGCACGCGTGGGCCATCCCCTGCTGGAGTCCCACCCCAGCCATGCCCTGGCGCAAAAGCTGCTGCCGCGCGGCGCGGGCTCGGTGTTCAGCTTCGACCTCAAGGGCAACCGCGAGCAGGGCAAGAAGTTCATCGAAGCGCTCAAGGTCTTCAGCCACCTGGCCAATGTGGGCGACTGCCGCAGCCTGGTGATCCACCCGGCCAGCACCACGCACTTCCGGATGAGCGACGAGGCGCTGGCGAACGCCGGCATCACGCAGGGCACCATCCGCCTGTCCATCGGCCTCGAGGATGCCGACGACCTGATCGACGACCTCAAGCGCGCACTCAAGGCCGCAGAAAAAGCGGGGGCCTGACCACCATGCAGATCCAAGTCAACGGCAACACCACCTACTGCTACACCGGCGGCAAGCCCTTTGATGCCGCCAAGCCCACCGTGGTGCTCATCCACGGCGTGCTCAACGACCACAGCGTGTGGGCCCTGCAAAGCCGCTACATGGCCAACCACGGCTGGAACGTGCTCGCGGTGGACCTGCCCGGCCACTGCCGCAGTGCGGGCGAGGCCCCGGCCAGCGTGGAGGCCGGGGCGGACTTCATCGCCGCCCTGCTCGACGCGGCGGGCGTGCAGCGCGCTGCGCTGGTGGGCCACAGCTTCGGCTCGCTGATCGCGCTGGAAGCCGCAGCCCGCCTGGGCGAGCGCGTGAGTCACCTGGTGCTGGTGGGCACGGCCTACCCGATGAAGGTGTCGCCCGCGCTGATCGACGCGGCACTCAACGAGCCCGAGAAGGCGCTGCGCATGGTCAACGTGTTCTCGCGCAGCACGCTCGCGCCGCCATCGGGCGCGGGATTCTGGGTCTACAACGCAGGCATGGCGCTGGGCCGCAAGGTGCTGCGCAGCAACAGTGCGGTCAACGTGTTCCATCGCGGCTTCGTGGCGTGCGACAGCTATGCCAACGGCGAGCAGGCCATCGCGGCCGTGCGGTGCCCGGTGCTGTTCGCCCTGGGCGCGCTGGACCAGATGACGTCGCCCAAGGCCGCACAGGGCCTGGTGGCTGCGGCACGCGCTGCCGGCAAGGCGGTGCAGACAGCCAGCCTGCCCGTGGGGCACAACCAGATGAGCGAGGCGCCCGACGGCACGCTGATGGCCATCCGCGACTTCCTCGCGAAGTAGTTGGCAGCCGTCAATCCCCTTGCGGACCGGAACGCCTCCACGCGGGCCGGCGCAGCAGTGTGAACGCGCGCAGGCCCCATTCCACGGGGCCATAGGCGTGCCGCGCCATCCAGCACCGGCTGAACGCCAACTGGGCTGCGTACAGCGCCACGCAGCCCAGCAACACCCCGAGCGGCGACACCTGCCCCATCAGTGCCAGGCCGTAGGCCGTGAACACCATCGCGCCCGCCACCGACTGCAGCAGGTAGTTCGACAGCGCCATGCGGCCGGCCGGCGCCAGCGCCTCGCCCAGCCGCCGACCCCGGGGCCCGCGCCGCAGCACCCAGAGCAGCGCGGCAGCGTAGCCCAGGCTGAGAAATGGCGAGGTGGCCAGGTCCACGGCCAGCGACGCGATGGCCAGGTGGTCCGTGTGCCGGACCCCGCTGCTTTGGCCCCAGGCATACACCCAGGCCCCAGCCAGCCCAATCGGCAAACAAACGCGCATCCATCGCTGCAGACGATCCGGTTGCAATGCCAACGCCGCCAGATAGCCCGACCGCTGCGCCGCCAGCCCCAGCAGGAACATCGCCAGCGCGCAGGGGCCTTGCACCCACACCAGCACGAACCACACGCCCTCGGCCATGTCGCGCCCGCGCTGTGCGATGGCATCCGCTGCACTGGCCCGGTAGGCGTCCGCAGCCAGTTGCGCCTTGGCATGCAGTTCGGCCAGCGGCACCGGCGGCATCGGCGCTTGGGCAAGGCCCCACGCGGCCAGCCCCCAGCCCGCCGACACCAGCGCCAGCAGCGCCACCGCCAGCACCACCGCAGTGCCTGGCCGTATTTTTCGCAGTGCCAGCAGCAGCAACCCCAGCACTGCATACGTGACCAGGATGTCGCCTGCATACAGCAGCCAGGCATGCGCGACGCCCAGCACCGAAAGCCCCAGCAGGCGCCGCAGGAAACGCGGGCCGAAGGCTGCCCCCGTGCGCTCGGCCGACGCCATCTGCAGCGCAAAGCTGTAGCCGAACAGCAGCGAGAACAACAGGTAGAACTTGGTCTCGAAGACGAAGGCCACCAACCAGCGCACCACGTCGTCCAGCGGCCGCGAGAAAGCGGGCTCGGGCACACCCAGGCTGTAGTAGGCGGACGCGAAGCTCCCGGCATTGACGATGAGGATGCCCAGCAGCGCAAAGCCCCGCAGCGCATCGATGGCGTGATCGCGGCCCGGCGCGGCATCTTGGCCTGCAGGCGCTGGAGCGGTGGAGCGCAACGGGTCGGGAGAAGACACCACGGGCGGGCTATCGGTCATGTGGCGGATGTGGCGGATGTGGCGGCATTCCAGGAACCAGGCTTCATCAAAAGCCTGCCAGCGACGAGTGGGCCGCGCGGGGCCGACGCACCACCCTGCGCCAGGTTGCCACGGGGACTGCGCAAGGCCGGGCATGGGCGTATAAAGCACGCAGAGCCTGCTGCAGCCTTGCAAGAGGTTGCCGATCGGCCACGGACCACCCACAGGAGACAACGATGGACGCCAGCGCCCCCGCCAGCCCCGCAACCGACCCGCGCAGCTTCACGAGCTTTGCGCAGTTCTACCCCTTCTACCTCAGCGAGCACAGCAACCGCACCTGCCGTCGCCTGCACTTCGTGGGCTCCACGCTCACGCTGGTCTGCCTGGCCATGCTGGTCGCCACCGGCAAGCCGCAGTACCTGCTGTACGGCCTGCTGTGCGGCTATGGGTTCGCGTGGGTGGGGCATTTCGGTTTCGAGAAGAACAAGCCCGCCAGTTTCAAGCGGCCGCTGTACAGCTTCATGGGCGACTGGGTGATGTACAAGGACATCTGGACGGGCAAGGTACGCCTCTGATTTCGCAAAGAATCTGCCGCCAACAACCACCCACAAAGCGCCAATAGCTATTCATTTGATAGCAAACGACTGAAAGGGCCTGGGCGCCGCGAGCGCCTGCGCAGCGACTGGCGCACCCATGGCGGCGTCGCCCAGTACGTCTGCGATCACCAGGCGCTCCAGCCCCGAGCGTTGCCATAGCGGCGCCAGGCTCTGGGCGCGCTCGATCAGCAGCTTTTCCGCCAGGGGGGCCAGCAGCGTGGAGGCCGGGTCGGCCAGCAGCACCCACCGGGGCTCGGGCACGTCCGAGGCGCTCACGGCGGCCTCGGTCAGCTCGCCCACCCAGTCCAGCGCCGTCAGGGCCTCCAGTACCGGTTCGAGCTGCAGCACATCCACCCGCAGTTGCTGCGCCAGCTGACTCGGCCTCAGGCCCTTCATGGGCTGGCTGCGCGCGCGGTGCAGTTCCTGCAGCACCTCGATGGCCAACTGAAAGCTCCACCCCGCCACCGTGGCCCGCCGCGCCACGCCGGCCAGCAGGCTGGGCAGGTAGGCGGTGACCACCGCGCCCAGCAGCACGATGACCCAGGCCACGTAGATCCACACCAGCAGGATGGGCAGCGTGGCGAATGCGCCGTACACCACCGAGTAGGTCGGCACGCTGCCCAGGTACAGCGCCAGCACCTTCTTGGCCAGCTCGATGCACACCGACACGAAGAAGCCGCCCGTCCAGGCATGCCGCCACTTGACCGGCGTGTTGGGCACGTAGTGGTACAGCGAGGCCATGCCCCCCGCCAGCACCAGGAACTGGATGGAGTCGAACAGCAGCTGCACGCCATCCGGCAGGCGCCGCACCAGCCCGCCCGAGGCCGACATCACGTACGAGGTGAGCGCCAGGCTCGCGCCCATCAGCAGCGGGCCCAGCGTCATCGCCGCCCAGTAGATCAGCACGCGCTGGCCCAGCGGCCGCAGCCGCTGCACGCGCCAGATGTCGTTGAGCGTGCGGTCGATGGTGAGGATCAGCGCCAGTGCCGTGGCCAGCAGGATGGAAAAGCCCGCCACACCCAGCCCGCTGGCCTTGGAGGCGAACTGGTTCAGGTAACCCAGCACCTGGCGCGAGATGCTGTCGGGCACCAGGCTCGTGACCAGCCAGCCCTGCAATGCGTCCTGCAGCTTGCCGAAGATGGGAAATGCGGTGAACACCGCCAGCGCCACGGTGAAGAACGGCACCAGCGCGAGGATGGTGGTGAAGGTCAGGCTGCTGGCGGTCAGGCCCAGGTGGTCTTCGCGGAACCGTTCGCGCAGCGTCTGCGCGGTGGTCCGCCAGGGAAAGTTCGACAGTTCGGCCATCAGCGCCTCGAAGCGCGACACGACTGTCTGTAAGGAGAAGGGCATGGCCGATATGATGCCACCCCAATGACTGCCACCCCCGCCGCCCCAGCCGCCACTCCCGTGCCCCCGCTTCCATCCGACAACTCCGTGGCCGCCACGCGCTGGCTGGCCACCTGCAGCCTGCTGGCGCTGATCGCGCTGTGCCTGGCCTGGGAGCTGGTGCTGGCGCCGCTGCGCCCCGGCGGCTCGTGGCTGGCGCTCAAGGCGCTGCCGCTGTGCATTCCGCTGGCCGGAGTGCTCAAGAACCGCATGTACACCTACCGCTGGGTGAGCCTGGTGATCTGGCTGTATTTCACCGAAGGCGTGGTGCGCGGCTGGAGCGACAAGCCGCCATCGCAGTGGCTGGCCTGGGCCGAAGTGGCGCTGTGCCTGGTGCTGTTCACTGCCTGCACACTGCACGTGCGGCTGCGGCAGCGCAATGCAAAGGCCGCTGCGGCAGCTGCCGCCTGACCCCGCGAGCGGCCCTCCTGTTCCTGATTTTTGAAGAATCTCTGCCATGACCACTTTGCTTGACACCCTGCGCGCCATCGTCGGCCCCGCCCACGTGATCACCGACGGCGACCTCACCGCCTGGGAGCAGGACTGGCGCCGCCGTGTGCGCGGCAAGGCCCTGGCCGTGGTGCGCCCCGCCAGCACACAGGAAGTGGCCGCCGTGGTCAAGGCCTGTGCGGCAGCAGGCACCGCCATCGTTCCGCAGGGCGGCAACACCGGTCTGGCCGTGGGCTCCACGCCCGACGATTCGGGTACGCAGATCGTGCTGAGCCTCACACGCATGAATGCGGTGCGCAGCGTGGACACCGACAACCTCACCATGACGGTGGAGGCTGGCTGCATCCTGCAGAACCTGCAGGACGTGGCCGAGAAGGCGGGCGTGCTGTTCCCGCTGTCGCTCGCGGCCGAGGGTAGCTGCACCATCGGCGGCAACCTGGGCACGAATGCCGGCGGCACGCAGGTCGTGCGCTATGGCAATGCCCGCGAGCTGTGCCTGGGCCTGGAAGTCGTCACCCCGCAGGGCGAGGTGTGGGACGGCCTCAAGGGCCTGCGCAAGGACAACACCGGCTACGACCTGCGCGACCTGTTCATCGGCAGCGAAGGCACGCTGGGCATCATCACCGCCGCGACGATGAAACTCTACCCCCAGCCCGCAGCCAACCTCACCGCCTGGGCCGCCGTGCCGTCGATGGAGCATGCGGTGGAACTGCTGGGTCTGGCGCACAAGCAGCTGGGTGCGGGCCTCACCGGTTTCGAGGTGATGGGCCAGTTCGCGCTGAGCCTGGTGGGCAAGCACATGCCGCAGCTGCGCGTGCCGTTTCTGGGCGACGAGAACGCGCCCTGGTGCGTGCTGCTCGAGAACTCCGACAGCGAATCCGAAGAACACGCGCGCGCACGGTTTGAGTCGCTGCTGGAGACGGCGTTTGAATTGGGTTGCGTGACCGACGCTGTGGTGGCCGAGAACCTCACCCAGGCGCACCAGCTGTGGCACATCCGCGAGAGCATTCCCCTCGCGCAGGCCGAGGAAGGCCTGAACATCAAGCACGACATCTCGGTGCAGATCTCGCGCATCCCCGCCTTCGTGGCCCATACCGACGCGGTGCTGCAGCGCGAGATCCCGGGCGTGCGCCTGGTCAACTTCGGCCACCTGGGCGACGGCAACCTGCACTACAACGTACAGGCACCGGCCGAGGGCGATGCCAAGGCCTTCCTGCGCGACCACGAAGCGCAGGTGAACCACCTGGTCTACGAAGCCGTGGCCGAATTCGGCGGATCGTTCTCGGCCGAGCACGGCATCGGCGAGCTCAAGGCCGACAAGCTGGCCAAGTACCAGTCGCCCGTGGCGCTGGGCATGATGCGCGCCATCAAGCAGGCGCTGGACCCGCAGGGCATCATGAACCCGGGGCGTGTGCTGCAGGCGACGTAGGGGAAAGAGGCGTGGGGCGCTGCGCCATGGCCGTGCCTGCACAATGGCAGCGTCCTTCCTCATTTCACGAGACGCCGACCATGACCTCCCCTGTTTCCGTGCGCCCCGCCCAGCCTGCCGACTACGCCGCATGGCGCCCGCTCTGGGACGGCTACAACGCGTTCTACGGCCGCTTCGGCGCCACCGCGCTGCCCGAGCACATCACCCAGACAACGTGGCAGCGGTTCCATGACGCGGCGGAGCCGATGTTCTGCATGGTGGCAGAGGACGCGCCCACCGGCCGGCTGCTGGGTCTTGTGCACTGCGTGTTTCACCGCAGCATGACGCGCATCGAGCCGGTGTGCTACCTGAGCGACCTGTTCACCCACGAGGCCGCGCGCGGGCGGGGTGTGGGACGGGCTCTCATCGACGCGGTGTATGGCGCTGCGCGGGCCGCCAGGTCGTCGCGCGTGTACTGGCAGACCCACGAGACCAATGCGGCCGGGCGCCTGCTGTACGACAAGCTGGCCAAACACCACGGCTTCATCGTGTACGCGCAGGAGCTGTGAACTTCGGAAGGCAGGCGTTTCAAGCGGACGGCTGCCGCTATTGAATCGATAGCTACTTCCGCTGTTCCATCAAGCGGCCGAGCCATTTTTCATTCGAAAACGTGCCCTGTGCTATCGCACCAGGGCCTGGTGCTGCGCGGCCCGCGCCTGCGCAGCCTGCCAGCCGGGCGGCACGCAGCCGCGCTCCATCACGCACAGGCTGGCACTCGCCAGGGCATGGCGCAACGCGCCCTGGCATGCGTCCGCTGCCAGGCCTTCCACGAACGCCGAAAAGCCCCGGCCTGATGCGCCATCGGCCTTGCTGGCCTGCAACTGCTGCAACAGGTGTGCGAGCAGCCCCGCCAGAAAGCTGTCGCCCGCGCCCACCGTATCCACCACGGCCAGCGGCTGGGCCTCCTTGGCGAACCACTGGCCGCCGCTCTTGTGCAGCAGCCAGGCGCCCTCGCCGCCCAGGGTCAGCGCCATCAGCACGGCGCGGGGGTTGGAGGCCAGCAGATGGCGAGCGCGGGCCAGTGCATCGGCCCCTGGCACCTGCAGGTGCTCCAGGTCCTCGTCGCTGACCTTGATGATGTCGGCCTCGGCCAGGGCCGCGTGCACCTGCGCGCGGTAGGCGGCCAGGTCGGGCATGACGGACGGGCGCAGGTTGGCGTCCACCACCACGCAGCGCCCCGCTGCGCGCTGCGCCTGCAGCCACGGCAGGTACACCTGCGCATCACGGGCATCGAGCGCCAGCGCGCCGGTGCAGACCAGCTGCAGCGCGGGCAAGGCGCTGCAATCCGCAGCCAGCCCCTGGGCCGACACGGCACGGTCGGCCACGCCGTCGCGGTAGAACGCGTAGTCCGGGTGGCCCTGCCCATCGATGTTGACCACGGCCAGCGAGGTGACCTGCTGCACGGGCTCGGGCTGCGACAGGTGCACGCCATCGCCCTGCAGTTGCGCCGCCAGCTCGCGCCCGAAACGGTCGCGCGACAGCGGGTTGAGGTACTGCGTGCCCACGCCCTGGCGCGCCAACGCGCGGCACAGGTTGTACAGCGCGCCACCCAGGCACGGCAGGTAGGTGCCGTCGGGGTTGCGGATCAGGTCGATCAAGGCCTCGCCGGCCACGGCGACATGGACGGCAGACGCATCAACGGGCGAGGAGGATGAAGCAGGAGAAGATGACATGGCAGGGCGAATGAAGGGCAAACAAAAATGCGCTCAGCGCTCAGAACTGCGACTGCAGCGCGGGGTACAGGGCCACGAAGCGGGCGTAGCGTTCGGCCAGCAGCGCCTGCTGCGCGGCCTTCGGCGTGAAGGTGGCGTCGGCGGGTAGCGGCTGGCACCAATGCGCCTCGTTCCCGTCGTTGCCGTCATTGCCGCCGCAGGCCATGGCCGCCAGCCGCGCGGCACCCAGCGCAGCCGCGGCGTGCGCACCCATCGGGCGGTGCAGCACGCAGCCCAGGCCGCTGGCCAGCATTTGCGCCCAGGCGTCGCTGCGGGCGCCGCCGCCCACCAGCGCCAGGGCGGCGGTACCTGCGTCGGCCGACGGGGCCGTGCGCGCTGCGCGCATGGCGTTCAGGCCATCCAGCAGGCCAAAGCCCACGCCCTCCATCACCGCGTACGCCAGGTCGGTCGCATCGTGCTCGGCCCTGAGCCCCATGAACACGCCGGTGGCGGCGGCGTTGTTGTGCGGCGTGCGCTCGCCGCTCAGGTACGGCAAGAAAAGGGGCGCCTGCGCCTGGCGTGCTGCCGACAGCGCACCCACGGCGGCCGACAGGTGCGCCTCGCTGGCCTGCCCCGTGAGGCGCGTGACCCAGCCGAATGCACTGGCCGCACTCAGCATGACGGACATGTGGTGCCAGCGCCCCGGCAGCGCGTGGGCAAACGCGTGCACCGCGCGGTCGGTGGCGGGCGCAAAGGCATCGGTGACGCGGAACACCACGCCCGAAGTGCCCAGCGACACGAAGCCCTGCCCCGCCTGCCGTGCGCCCACGCCTACCGCGCTGGCCGCGTTGTCGCCCGCGCCTGCAGCCACCACCACGCCCGGGGGCAGCCCCCAGCGCCGTGCGACTTCATCCAGCAGCACGCCGCTGGCTGCGCTGCCCTCGGCCAAGGCGGGCATCTGCGCGCGGGTGAGACTGCAGGCCTGCAGCATCGTGTCGCTCCAGTCGCGCCTTCCCACGTCGAGCCACAGCGTGCCGGAAGCGTCGGACATGTCGCTCACCGCCGTGCCGGTGAGCTGCAGGCGCAGCCAGTCCTTGGGAAGCAGCACCTGCTGAATTCCTGCGAAGACCTCGGGCTCGTGCGTGCGCAGCCACAGCAGCTTGGGCGCGGTGAAGCCGGGCATGGCGAGGTTGCCGGTGATCTGGCGCGATGCGGGCACGGCGGCCTCCAGCTGCGCGCATTCGGCGCTGGCTCGGCCATCGTTCCACAGGATGGCCGGGCGCAGCACTTGCCCCTCGCCGCCCAGCACCACGGCGCCGTGCATGTGGCCAGACAGCCCGATGCCGCGCACCTGCGCCCAGGCCGCGGGCGCCTGGGCACGCAGTTGCGCTACGGCGCTCTCCGTGGCGCTCAGCCAGTCGGCCGGATGCTGCTCGCTCCAGGTGGGCTGCGGGCGGTGCTGCGGCACGGCGGCATCGGCCGTGGCCAGCACGTTGTGCGATGCATCGAGCAGCAGGAGCTTGACACCGGAGGTGCCCAAATCGATTCCGAGGTACATGGTGGGGTGGTGGACGGGCGTGGTCTGGGAGGGTTGGACGGGAGAGGGTGCGCCCTGGCTTCGACAAGCTCAGCCCGAACGGTGGATGGATTGAAGAGGTTTTGTGAGCCGGAGGATTGCTGCGCATGGCGAAAGGGTCAGCGCGGGGTCACGCTCCGGCTTCGGCAGGCTCAGCGCGCATGGCGGGTGGTGGGGTGACGAGTCTGGGCGGTCTCAACGCCGCATCGGCACCTGCCTGCGGCCCCACACCGCCTACCGCGCAAGGCACGGCACCACGGACTGCACCGCCCATCTCACACCTTCCCAAACCGCCCTGCCCCCTGCTTGCGGAATTCGCTGGGCGTCATGCCCTTGATGTCCAGGAAGCGGCGGTTGAAGTTGGCCATGTTGTTGAAACCCACGTCGTACGCGATGTGGGTGATGTAGCGGTCTGACTCCATGAGCAGCTGGCAGGCGCGGTTCACGCGCACCAGGTTCACGAAGTCGGTGAAGGTATTGCCTGTGGCGCGCCGGAAGAAGCGCGAGAAGCGGCTTTCCGTCATGCCCAGCTCCTGCGCCAGGTCGGCGGCGGCCAGCGGCTCGGCAAGGTGGTCGGTGATGCGGCTCACGATGGCGTTGATCTGGTCCAGTTGCGCATCGTTGTCCTCGCTTTGCAGCTGCGTGCTCGACAGCAGGCGAAAGTCGGTGCAGCCCGCCAGGTCGCTCAAAAACTCACAGAATGCGCCGAACCTGGCCAGGCCCTGGCGCGCCTTGATGCGATGCCAGTGCTCATGCGCCTGCGATTCCATGCCGAAGAACTCGATGCCATGGCGCGCGCGTTCCAGCAAGGGCAGCACCTCGCGCAATTCGGGGATGCTTTCGCTGCTGGCTACCAGCGGCGCGTGCGAGAACTGGATCACCAGGTCGCGCAGCGGCACGCCGCCTTCGGGCAGGTCCATGCTGATCCAGTTGTGCGGCAGGCGCGGGCCCGTCAGCACCAGGTGGCCTGGCTGGAACTGCCCGATCCAGTCGCCCACGAAGACCTTGCCCGACGTGGCCGTGATGAGGTGCAGCTCATACTCGTCGTGGTAATGCCATCGCGCCAGCGGCGTGGGAAAGCCATGCGACAGGCAGCGGATGAAGCCCGCCGTGTCCGGCGACTCGTAGCCCAGCTCGGGCGAGCGCACATAGTCGTGCTCGAGCTCGGGCTTGGTCTG
Source organism: Acidovorax sp. sic0104 (assembly GCF_019219095.1). GTDB lineage: Bacteria > Pseudomonadota > Gammaproteobacteria > Burkholderiales > Burkholderiaceae_C > Acidovorax. The sequence goes on along the minus strand of NZ_JAHUWH010000006.1, from coordinate 27,939 downwards.
GCGCGGGGCGGTGGGCGTTTTCACGGTCATGGCTGTGCTTGGGCCGAAGTTACACCAGCATCAGGCGACTGTCCGCTGCGCCATAAAGGCCAACACGCGGTCGTAGGCTTTGCGCAGGGTGTCCACCAACTGAGGGTGGCTGGCCATTTCGCCCCACAGGGTCGTGTCGGCGGCATAGGCTGCCACGGGGTCAGGCGCGTCGCAAATGGCATGGGCCATGGCCGGGTCCATGGCCTGGTCCTGGTAGGTGTAGGGGATCTGCCCGGCGTGCCAGCGCTGCAGGTAGGCCAGGAACAACGCGGGCAGCATGGCGACGCTGTCGAACGACGCGTTGCGCGCCAGCTTGTCGCGGATGGTGGGCGCGATCATGCCGGGGATCTTGGAGAACGCGTCCATGGCCACGCGCTGGTTGGTGTCGGCGATGGCGGGGTTGCCGAAGCGGTCCAGCACCACGTCGCGGTAGGCCTCAAGGTCGATGGGGCACGGCAACAGCACGGGGATCGCATCGTCGGTCACGTAGTCGTAGGCCATCTGGCGGATGGCCGCATCGTGCGTGCCTTCGTGGATGTACTGGTAGCCCGCCAGCGTGCCCGCCCAGGCAATGCAGCTGTGCGTGGCGTTGAGCAGGCGGATCTTGGCCTCTTCGTGCGCCTGCACCGATTGCACCATCTCCACACCCACCGTCTCCCACGCGGGCCGGCCGGAGATGAAGTCGTCTTCGATGACCCACTGGATGAAGCTCTCGCCCATGAGCGCTGCCTTGTCGTCCCAGCCGGTGGCGGCGCGCACGCGCTCGGCCACATCGGGTGTGGGGCGCGGGGTGATGCGGTCCACCATGGCATTGGGGCTGCGGGTGTGCTCCACCACCCAGGCCCTCAACTCCTCGTCGCCCAATGCGTCGATGAACTGCAGCAGCCCGCCACGCGAGCGCTCGCCGTTGTGGCGCAGGTTGTCGCAGTTCATCAGCGTGACGGGGCCGGCGCCCGAGCGCATGCGTGCGCGCAGGATGCTCACCAGGCCGCCGTAGATGGTGTGGCCTGCCTGGCCCGCCTTCACGGCCGCAAGGTCGGCGCGCAGGTCGGCGAAGGTGGCCCAGTCGAGCTGGTTGCTCGCGTCCAGGTAGTAGCCCGCTTCAGTGACCGTGAACGAGATGATGCGCGTGGCCGGGTCTGACCCCATGGCGATGAGCGGGGCCAGGTCATCCCGGTAGGGAATCACGCGCTGTATGGATTCGATGACGGCGTAGCTGCGCTCGCCCTGGGGCGTGACCGTCTCCAGCGTGTAGCGTCCGCCCTGCGCTTGCAGTGCTGCGATGGTGTCGGCCATGTCGGGGCGCAGGTTGCCGCCCGCGATGGCCCAATCGCGGTCATCGGTGGTGCCCTGTTGGCGCAACGCGTGGACATAGACGGCCTGGTGCGCGCGGTGGAAGGAGCCCAGGCCCAGGTGCAGGATGAAATTCATGGTGCGTGAAGACAACAGGGTTCTAGAGGTCGAAATTCGTCGGCATCATCACGACGTCGCGGATGGTCATGCCGCGTGGGCGGGTGAGCATGAAGAGCACCACCTCGGCCACTTCGGACGCCTCGATGAGGCTGCCGCTGGCCTTGGCCTCGGCGAGCTTTTCCGCAGGCCAGTCGGCCAGCAGCGAGGTGATGACAGGCCCGGGCGAGATGGAGCCCACGCGGATGCCGTGCTTGAACACCTGGCGGCGCACGGTCTGCACGAAGCAGTTGACCGCCCACTTGGACGAGGCGTAGACCGGCTCCCACGGCGTGGGGAAGTGCGCGGCCAGCGAGCTGGTGACGATGATGTCGCCCCGGCCGCGCTCGATCATGTGGGGGAGCACGTTGTGCACGTTCTTCATCACCACGTTGACGTTCAAATTCAGCATGCGGTCGATGGCGTCGGGGTCGGCATCCACCAGGTCGCCGCCCACGTACAGGCCCGCATTCGCGTGGAAGATGTCGAGCGGCCCCGCGAGCGCCAGCGTGCGCTGCAGCAGGCTTGCGCACTGCCGGGCATCGAGCAGGTCGAGCACCAGCGGCAAGGCATTGGCGCCGATGGCCGCGCAGGCCCTGCCCAGCGCGGCCTCGTCGCGATCGATCAGCACCACGCGAGCGCCCGCATCGGCCATGGCTTTGGCGCTGGCGAACCCGATGCCCGAGGCGGCGCCCGTGACGGCCCCCACCTGGCCTTGCAGATCACGTACCGCGCTCATGCTGCGTGGCCCGCCACGATGCGGCCGGCGGTATCGAACCAATGGGCCTCGGAGGCATCGATGTCCAGGCTGACTGCGTCGCCCGCGCGCAGCCCCGTGCGGTCGTTCAGGCGCGAGACGAACTGCGCGCCGCCGGGCGTTGTCACGTAGATCAGCGTTTCGGCGCCCAGCGCCTCGATCAGGTCCACCTGGCCCGTGACCGGTGTCGCGCCCGTACCGCGCACGGCGATGTTCTCGGGCCGCAGGCCGATGGCCCCGCCCGCCGCGCCCGCCGGTGCTTGCTGCTGCACGGGTTGCGGCAGCTTCTGCAGGGGCACCACGTTCATCTGCGGCGTGCCGATGAACTGGGCCACGAACTGGTTGGCGGGCTTGTCGTACAGCTCCAGGGGCGTGCCCACCTGCTCGATGATGCCGTCGCGCAGCACCACCACGCGGTCGGCCAGGGTCATGGCCTCCACCTGGTCGTGCGTCACGTAGATGGTGGTTGCGCCCAGGTCGCGGTGCAGCTTGGCGATCTCCACCCGCGTCTGGCCCCGCAGCGCCGCGTCGAGGTTGGACAGCGGCTCGTCGAACAGGAACACCTTGGGCGCGCGCACGATGGCGCGGCCGATGGCCACGCGCTGGCGCTGGCCGCCCGACAGCTCCTTGGGCGTACGCTGCAGGTACTGCGTGAGGTTGAGGATGCGCGCGGCGTTCTGTACCTTTTCGTCGATCACCTGCTTGTCGACCTTGGCCAGCTTGAGCGCGAAGCTCATGTTCTCGTACACGCTCATGTGCGGGTACAGCGCGTAGCTCTGGAACACCATGGCCAGGTCGCGCTTGCTCGACGGCTGGTCAGTGATGTCGCGGCCGTCGAGCATGAGCGAGCCGCCGTCGATGCCTTCGAGCCCCGCGATCAGCCGCAGCAGCGTGGATTTGCCGCAGCCCGAGGGGCCGACGAAGACGATGAACTCGCCCTGCTGGATGGTGAGGTCGATGCCTTTGATGGCGCGGTGCTCGCCGAAGAATTTTTCGATGCCGCGCAGTTGAAGGTAGGCCATGGAATCGGGTTCCTGAAAACTTGATTGCGTTAGATAGGAGAGCTGCGCGTTACTTGACGGCACCGAAGGTCAGGCCTTGCACAAGCTGCTTCTGGCTGAACCAGCCGAACACCACGATGGGCGCAATGGCCATCAGCGACGCGGCGGACAGCTTGGCCCAGAACAGGCCTTCGGGGCTGGAGTAGGACGCGATCAGCGTGGCCAGCGTGCCGGCCTTGGCGGCGCTCAGGTTCAGGCTCCAGAAGGCCTCGTTCCACGACAGCACCAGGCACAGCAGGCCGGTGGATGCCAGGCCGCCCATGCCCAGGGGCAGCAGCACCAGGCGCACCTCCTGCCACAGCGTGGCGCCGTCCATGCGCGCGGCCTCCAGGATCTCGTGCGGGATGTCCTTGAAGTGCGAGTACAGCATCCAGACCATGATGGGCAGGTTGGACAGCGCGAACACGATGATCAGCGCCAGCTGCGTGTCGAGCAGGTGGCTCTTTTGCGCCAGCACGTAGATGGGCACCAGCGCGCCCACGGCGGGCATCATCTTGGTCGAGAGCATCCACATGAGGATGTCCTTGGTGTACTTGCCCTTGAAGAAGGCCATGGCGTAGGCCGCGGGGGCGGCCAGCATCAGGCCCAGCACGGTGGACAGCACGCTGGTGACCACCGAGTTCTTGGCGTACAGCAGGTAGTCGCTGCGCTCCTGCACCTCATGGAAATTCTCCAGCGTGGGCGTGAAGACGAACAGCGGCGGCACGGCGATGGCCTGCAGCTCGGTCTTGAAGGCCGTGAGGAACAGCCACCCGAGCGGAAAGAACAGCAACAGGGCCACACCCCAGGCGGCTGCGGTGCGCAGCGCGAGCAGGCCGAGCGGAAATTTGGAACGGCGTCGTGTTGTGGTTGTCATGGTCGTTGTCCCTGGGTCTTACTTGTCGAGGTTCTTGCCGACCATGCGGATCAAAAACACGGCCGCGATGTTGGCCAGCACCACCGCGAACAGCGCCCCGGCCGATGCCACGCCCGCGTCGAAGTTGAGCAGCGCCTGCTTGAAGATCAGGAAGGTGACATTGGTGCTCGCATCGCCCGGCCCGCCGGCCGTGGTCGTGTAGATCTCGGCAAAGATGCTGAGCAAGAAGATGAGTTCGATCATGACCACCACGGCCACCGAGCGGCCCAGGTGCGGCACGTACAGGTAGCGCAGCTGCTGCAGGTAGTTGGCGCCGTCCATGCGCGAGGCTTCCAGCTGTTCGTGGTTCATGCTCTGCAGCGCCGTCATGAAGATGAGCGTGGCGAACGGCAGCCATTGCCACGACACCATGACGATGACCGAGAACAGCGGGTGGTCGGTGAGCCAGTCCACCGGCGCCGCACCGAAGAACATCCACACCTGCGCGAGCACGCCGTAGATGGGGTTCATCATCATGTTCTTCCACATCAGCGCGTTCACCGTGGGCATGACGAAGAACGGCGAGATCAGCAGCACCCGCACGATGCCCCGCCCCGGGAACGGCTCGTTGATGAGCAGCGCTATCACCACGCCCAGCACCACGGTGATGAGGATCACACTCCCGAGCAGCAAGATGGTGTTGACCACGGCCGTGCCGAACGACGGGTCGGTGACGAAGAATTCGAAATTCTCAAGGCCCGCAAAACCCGACTGGTCGGGCTGCATCAGGTTGTAGCGGATGAGCGAGAAATAGATCGTCATCACCAGCGGCACAATCATCCACAGGAAGAGCGTGGCCATGGCTGGCGTGAGCAGCAGGCGGGGGAGCAGGCGGCGGTTCATGGGAGCCTCAGAAAAAAGTCCAGCAGAAATAGGCGTTCAGTCGGCGTCGCGAGCGGGCCGGGGCGGGGTCGCTGTACCGCAGCCGTACTCTCGTACGGCGAGGACCACCGGCCCCGGATCGGCCCGCGCAGTAGCCGAATGAATGCCTATTTGTAGTAGCCGGCCTTCTTCATCTCACGGTCAGCCGACACCTGCGATGCCTTCAGCGCCGCATCCACCGTCGTCTTGCCGGCCAGCGCCGCGCTCATCTGCTGGCCCACCGCGATGCCGATGGCCTGGAACTCGGGGATCGCCGCGAACTGCACGCCCACGTACGGGCTCTTGGGCAGGGTCGAATCGGTCGGGTTGGCCGAGTCGATGGCAGTCTTCTCGGCAGCGGCAAAGCGAGCGGCCTTCTGGAATTCAGGCGATGCGTAGGTGCTCTTGCGCGTGCCGGTGGGCACGTTGGCCCAGCCGTTGGTCTTGGCGACCAGCTGGATGTAGTCCTTGCTGGTAGACCAGGTGATGAACTTCTGCGCGGCGTCCACCTTCTTCGAACCGGCGGGGATGGCCAGGTTCCAGGACCAGAGCCAGTTGGCTCCCTTGGGGGTGTTCATGGTGGGCGCCTGGGCAAAGGCCATCTGGTCGGCGACCTTGGACTGCTTGGGGTCGCTCACGAACGATGCGGCAATGGTCGCATCGATCCACATGCCGCACTTGCCGGAGTTGGTCAGCGCCAGGATCTCGTTGAAGCTGTTGGCCGACGAACCGGGCGGGCCGTAGTTCTTGAGCAGGTCCACGTAGAAGGTGATCGCGTCCTTCCAGGGCTTGGATTCGAGCTGCGGCTTCCACTGCATGTCGAACCACTGGCCGCCGAAGGTGTTGACCAGCGTGGACAGGAAGGCCATGTTGTCGCCCCAGCCCGGTTTGCCGCGCAGGCAGATGCCGTATACGCCGTTCTTGGGGTCGTGGATCTTGGCGGCCAGGTCCTTGATCTGCGGCCAGGTGGGGCGCTCGGGCACCTGCACGCCGGCCTTGTCGGCCAGGTCCTTGCGGTACATGAGCATCGAGCTTTCGCCGTAGAACGGCGCGGCGAACAGCTTGCCGTCGATGGACAGGCCGTTGCGCACGGCGGGCAGCAGGTCGTCCACGTCGTAGGCGGCGTCGGTCTTCAACTCCTGCAGCCAGCCCTTCTTGCCCCAGATGGGCGCTTCGTACATGCCGATGGTCATCACGTCGAACTGGCCGCCCTTGGTGGCGATGTCGGTCGTGACGCGCTGGCGCAGCACGCCTTCTTCGAGCGTGACCCACTTGAGCTTGATGTCGGGGTTCGCCTGCTCGAAGTTCTTGCTGAGCTTCTGCATCTCGATCATGTGGCCGTTGTTCACGGTGGCAATCACCAGCTCGGTCTGCGCACTGGCGGCGCCGCACAGCGACAGGGCCAGCGTGGCGGCGAGGGCCAGGCGTGTTGGCACAGCGACACGGGGGGAATGTGGCATCGGAATGTCTCCTCGGTAGTTGGTATGGAAATCTGCCTTTCAACACCGGCGCAAGGCATGCTGGCATTGACGGAGTGAACGATACCGATGCTGCGATGCTCGATTGGTACTCCAGGCGCCATAACAAATACTAATTTGCACCAGATACTCAGGATTTATACCTAGATTGATCAACAGGGTATCTATACCAACCTGGATGTGCCGAAACGCGGGGCGAAATCACCCACTGCAAGCCGTTCAAAAAGCTATCCAAAAAGTAGCAGCCATCCCAATTCCAGCATGGGCCAGGCCGCTTTTTCATGGAGGAACCGCCAACCGCCATGCGAGTTCCAGCGCGTCGGGCGGCCTGCACCGGCTGGGCCGGAAAGGCACTGCCCGCCGGTTCACCACCGGTAGCTGGCCGTCGCGATCACCTGCCGCGCCTCGCCATAGAAGCAGCCATAGGTGCAGTTGGATACATACGTCTTGTCGGCCAGGTTGCGCACGTTGAGCGCCACGCGCCAGGGACCCGTGGTGTAGCTGGCCACGAGGTCAAAGACGGCGTAACTCGGCACACGGGTGTTGAGGAATGCAAAGCCCGTGGAGCTGCCCACATAGCGCACACCGCCGCCCAGTTGCACGCCGGGCAGTCCTGCTGCGCCCATGTCGTAATCGGCCCACGCCGTGGCCTGGTGGCGCGGCGTGAAGGGGTTGCGCGCCCCCACCTCGTCGGCGGTGTTGCTGCGGGTGGTGCGGGCATCGGTGTACGCGTAGCCTGCCAGCAGCGTGAGGTGCCTGCCCACGCGCGCCTTGGCCTCCAGCTCCAGCCCGCGCGAACGCACCTCGCCGGTCTGCACCTGGTAGCCCATGTCCAGCGGATCCAGCGTCAGCCGGTTCTGCTGCGTGAGCTGGTACACCGAGGCAGTGAGCAGCGTCCGCGAATCCTCGCTCTGATAGCGCACGCCCACTTCGTACTGATTGCCTTCGGTAGGCTTGAATCGCTCGCCCTGGCGGCCGCGCCCGGCGGCGGGCTCGAACGACTGGCTGAAACTCGCAAAGGGCGCCAGGCCGTTGTCCGCCAGGTACACGGCGCCGATGCGGCCAGTGAAGGCGTTGTTCTTTTCGTACGACCAGTGGCCGTCGCCGACGAAAGGCGAAACGCCGTTTTCCGTCCAGTCGTAGCGCCCGCCCGCCAGCAGCACCCACCGGTCGCGGATCTTCCACTGATCCTGTACATAGACGCCCGTGCGCTCCAGGCGGCGGTTGTCGGCGTAGGTGTTCTTGCTGGGATGCGTCCAGGGGCTGCCGTAGTGAGGGTCAAACAGGTCCAGCGGGGCGACGTCCCAGTCGTAGCGTGCGGCGTCTTCGCGCAGGGTTGCGTAGTCGATGCCTGCCAGCGTGGTGTGGCGCGAGCTCTCGCTGCCCCACAGGACCTGCACGCTGGTGTCCGCAGTGAACGCGCGATTGCGCCCCTCGGTGTGGCTGCCGCCGCGGTTGATCACTCGCTGGCGTTCGTCGGCGAATCCCCAGTCTGCGGTGTAACCGTAGCGCACGTTCTGGCGCAGCTTGACTGCGTCGGAAAATGCATGGTCGAGCAGATAGCCCATCTGCGCAGAGCGGTCCTCGAAACGGTCCTGGTCTGCCCCTGGCTCGCCGATGAAGCGGTTTCGCGCAATGCGGCCGTTGGGGTTGGCCTCGACGGTGCCGAACGGACTCATCGCAGCCACATAGCGGCTGTCGGACTTCTGGTACTGGCCCAGCAGGGTGAGCGAGGTCGCAGCAGACGGGCGCCAGGTGAAGGCGGGCGCGATGAACACGCGGTCGTCGTTCACGTGGTCAATGAAGGTGTCGCTCTGGCGCAGGAGCCCGGTCAGCCGGTACGACCATTCGCCCCCCTCAGACAGCTTGCCGCCGAAGTCGCCCGAAACCTGCCTGCGGCGAAAGCTGCCCAGCTCGACATTGAACTCGCGCAACGGTTCCAGCGTGGGGCGCTTGCTGACCAGGTGGATGACGCCGCCGGGTGCAGCGCTGCCGTACAGCACTGACGACGCGCCGCGCAGCAGCTCGATGCGCTCCAGGCCGTAGGGCTCTTGCTGGCCCTGGTAGAGCCCGCTTGAGTACTTGGTGCCGTCCCGGTACAGGCTGCCCGAATTGCCGTCGGCCTGGAAGCCTCGCAGCACAAAGGCCTCGGTGGCCCGGCTCGATTCGCGAACACCGACCCCTGCCGTGTAGGCGAGCACGTCCACGATGCTTTGGGCCTTTTGCGCCTCCACCTGGCCCGCCGTCACCACGGTGATGGACTGCGGCGTCTCGACCAGGGGCGTGTCGGTCTTGGTGCCGGTGGCGCTGCGCCTGGCCAGGTAGCCGTCTACGGGACCTGTGGCGACTTCGGTATCGGCCTCGGCAGCCACGCGCACCTCGGGCAACGCTGCCACGCGCGCGGGCCCGGCCGCCAATGGTGCTGCCGATACGGGCATGCCCGGCCGCAGGGTGTAGCCGCCTGCGTCGGTGCGCAGCAGCTCCAGTCCCGAGCCCGCCAGCGCTCGGCGCAAGGCCTCCGGAGCATCGATGCGGCCGCGCACGGGCGCCGCGCTGCGGCCTTCCACCAGTTGGGCATCGGTGGTGAGCGCCAGGCCTGCCTCGCGCGCGATGCGGTTCAGGCTGCCTGCCAGCGGGCCGGCAGGCAGGTCGTAGTCGCGCATGGCACTGGCTGCAGCGGCATTGACGGCCTGAGCCATCGCGGGAGAAAGGGTCGCGGCAGATGCCGCAAGCATCAGCAGCAGGGCCGCAGCGCTGGGGTTCAGGCGGAAAGGGAGAACAGCAGAGGGCATGGATCAGGCTCCGTAACGGTCACATCAGAAGGTGAGGACGCCGCGCCAATGGCACGGTCTCTGTCTGATTGCCGAACGAGCCCCAAAAAATGAGAGGGGGCCTGCAAAAAATGCCGAAGGGCGCCGGCTGGTGGAAGTTGGCTGGGAGCACACCGCCAAGTGCCTGCGCAGCACCACTGCGCATCACTCCTTTTTTCATAGCATCTGGCGCTTTCCCATCCTGCCCCAGCGCCTGTTTTCCTCATGATTTTTGCGTCATGGAGCGGTGCGAGGCTCCAGGGTGACCCACCCGCGGGTGGTAAAAGCCACCTCCACCGGCACGGCAGCGGTGAGCGCCAGCAGAGCCTGGTCGGTGTCTGCCAGGGGCAGCGTGCCCGTCACGCGCAGCCCGGCCACACGAGGGTCCACTCCCAAGTGGCCGACGCGGTAGCGCGCGAGCGTGGCCACCACCTCGTGGAGAGGCTGGTTGTCCACCACCAGCATGCCGTCCTTCCAGGCGTCGGCGTCGGGCGGGGCCGCCCAGCGGTCCACCCGCCCATTCGCCAGAAGCGCACCCTGGCCGGCCGGGACGATGCGCTCGGCGGCACACGGCTCTGACGCGGCCACGGCACAGCTTGCCGGGCGGGCCGCGACGGCCGACTGGGTGACAGAGACCTCGGTGCCGCCCTGGCCGGCCGAGCGCTCATCGCCCGCCTGCGGCCAGCGCCGCACGGTGAAGCGGGTGCCCAGGGCTCGCAGGCTGCCGTCTTCGGTCAGCACGACGAACGGGCGCTGCTCGGCCGGGTCGGCATGGCTGGTTTCCACGGCGACTTCGCCTGCGCGCAGGTGGATCGCGCGCTGGTCCTTGCTGAACGCGACGTCCACTGCACTGCGGGTGTTCAGGTACAGCACGGTCTGATCGGGCAGCACGATGGTGCGGCGCTCGCCGGTGGCGGTGCGGTGGTCGGCCAGAAGGTGGCCCACTGGCTGGTAGCGGTCCAGCACCAGCACGCCGCATGCCGCGGCCAGCGCCATGCCCAGCACGGCGCCGGTCACACGGGCGGAGCGCCGCCGGTGCGGGTGCAACAAGGCTGCGCGCGCGCCCGGCCCTGCGGCGGCACGGGCCAGGTGCCGGTCGATGTCGCCCAGCTGGCGCCAGGCGCGGGCGTGGTCGGGATGTTCGGCCAGCCAGCCGGCAAGGGCTTGGGCATCCGCCGCTGAAGCGGCGCCCTCTCCCTGGCGCAGTTGCCAGGCGATGGCCGCCTCCAGCACGGCTGGCGGCACGGGGCGGTCATCACCCGCACCGCCTGACGGGCCACCCGTGGACCAGGCTGCACTCACGCGGCGCCGCCAAAACGCAGGTGGTAGGCGTGGCGCATGGCGTTGGCCAGGTACTGGCGCACGCGGGGCACAGACACCTTCAACTGCGCGGCAATCTCTGCATGGGTGAGGCCGTCGAGCCGGTTCATGAGCCACGCTGCGCGTGTCTTGGGCGTCATGCCCTGCAGCAGCGTGTCCACAGCCTGCAGCATCTGCACGGCGGCCAGTCGCTCTTCGGGAGATGGCTGCAGCACCTGGGGCTGCAGGGCCAGGTCTGCCAGATAAGCCCGCTCCAGCTCCCCCCTGCGCCAGAAGTCCACCAGCAGGCCGCGTGCCACCGTGGTCAGGTAGGCGCGCGGCTCGCGCATCGCCTCGGGTGCCACGGCCTGCGGGCGCGCGAGCAGGCGCACGAAGGTGTCCTGCGCGAGGTCCGCGGCATCGTCGACACAGCCCAGCCGCCGGCGCAGCCAGGACTGCAGCCAACCGTGGTGGTGGCTGTAGAGCGCGTGCAGGGGATGAACGGCAGGCATGGCGTGGCGGCCTTTTTGAGAATGATTCTCGATTATAGAAAATACATCCGCACTGCAGCCCGGCCCCGCCCGGAGCGCATGCTCAGCGCGCTGCGTTGTCCATCATCCTGGCGACATCGGCAGGCAGCGCCTTGGGGGTGCCCTGGTCCTGCACGTCCCATTCCTCCCCGCCGGTCAGCAGCCACACACGCACGGTGTCGGGGTTGGCGTGGACCACGATGGCGGCGGCCTCCGAACCGCCTTCGTGGGGCCGGTTGCCGGTGATGTAGAGCATGGAGCCATCCTGCCTCAGCGGGCCGCTCACCTGCAGGTTCTGCAGCAGGATGTTGTAGTTGGTGAGTCCGAGCAGCCCGCGCAGCCGCTCGGCCAGAGGACCGGCGCGCAGGAAATCCGCACCGACGACGGGGTAGTTGCCCACCTGGGTCTGCAGGTGCGCCCAGGGGGTGGCCGGCGCCGAAGCCGCGACGGTGGGCACAGGGCGCGCAGTGGTGCGCGGCGCTGCGGGCGCTGTCGGCGCCGTGGGCGCGGTGCCCCCGCAGCCCGGCAACAGCATTGACAACACAAGAGCGGCCAGCGCGGCGCGGCACAAGGAGGCAGGGGGAACCTGGCGCATGATCGGAGACATCTTTCTGAAAGAGGCAGCGTGGGAAAGGGTGTGCGAGCTTAGCCGGTTCAGCGCCAGCCGCGGGCTCCCTCTAAAATCGGCGGTTTCGCCTTCCCACCGCCATGACAGAACACGCCCGCCCCGTCCGCTCGCAATACGAAGACTTCATGCGCCATGTGTTCACGCAAGGCGTGGAGAAGTCAGACCGCACCGGCACCGGCACCCGCAGCGTGTTCGGGCACCAGATGCGCTTTGACCTGAAGGAAGGCTTTCCGCTGGTCACCACCAAGAAGGTGCACCTGCGCTCCATCATCCAGGAGCTGCTGTGGTTTCTCACGGGATCCAGCAACAACAACTGGCTGAAAGAACGCGGCGTCACCATCTGGGACGAGTGGGCGCGCGAGGATGGCGACCTGGGCCCGGTCTACGGCGTGCAGTGGCGCAGTTGGCCCACACCGGACGGCGGGCACATCGACCAGATCAGCGACGTGATCAAGACGCTCAGGACCAACCCCGATTCGCGGCGCATCATCGTGAGCGCCTGGAACGTGGCGGAGCTGAACAAGATGGCGCTGATGCCCTGCCACGCGTTCTTCCAGTTCTATGTGGCGCCCGCGCAGGAGCCTGGCGGACGTGGCACGCTGTCGTGCCAGCTCTACCAGCGCAGCGCCGACATCTTCCTGGGCGTGCCGTTCAACATCGCCAGCTACGCCCTGCTCACCCATATGGTCGCGCAGCAATGCGACCTGGACGTGGGCGATTTCATCTGGACCGGCGGCGACTGCCATATCTACAGCAACCACCACGAGCAGGTGCAGACCCAACTGGCGCGCACGCCCTACCCGTATCCAGTTCTGAACATCAAGCGCCGGCCTGACAGCATCTTCGACTACCAGTTCGAAGACTTCGAGGTGGTGGACTACCAGTGCCACCCCGCCATCAAGGCTCCGGTCGCGGTCTGACCACGCGGCGCTCTGCGATGGGCTGAACAAACACCCGGGCCGCGTCCGCAGACAAGGCGCAGCGCAGCCCCACCTCCCCAAAAATCACCACAACTACCACGGGCACTTCTCACCATGTCTTCCGGCGGATTTCACGTACACGGGCCTCACGACCACGCGGTCGAGCATGCCGCCCAAGGCCACGACCAGCACACGGCCGAGCACGGCGCGGACCACGGCAGCGGCAGTTCATCGATGAACAAGATCGCGATGTTCACCGCCATCGTGGCCACGGTGGGAGCGATCTTCTCGTACATGGGCGGTGCCACGCAGGCCAATGCGGGCCTGCTCAAGAACGACGCGGCCATCAAGAAAACCGAGGCCTCCAACCAGTGGAATTACTTCCAGTCCAAGAGCACCAAGCAGTCCCTGGCCGAGCTGGCCCGCGACCTGGCTCCGGACGACCGCAAGGCAGGCTACCAGACCAAGGTGGAGCGCTACGAGACCGAAAAGAACGAGATCAAGGTCGTGGCCGAGAAGCTGGAGGCCGATTCGCACGAGTTCGACCGCAAGAGCGAAATGCAGATGCACCAGCATCACCGCTGGGCGCAGGCCACCACCGCGCTGCAGGTGGCCATTGCCCTCGCGGCCATCGCCCTGCTGACCAAGAAGAAGTGGCTGGAGTACGGCATGTACGGCGTGGCCGCCGTGGGCTTGGGCGTTGGCGTGGCGGCCGCCCTGCACATCTGAACTCGCGAAGGAGCTCCCCTGCCATGCCCCTGCACCTCATCTATGCCCGCGCAGCCAACGGCATCATCGGCAAGGACAACGCCCTGCCCTGGCACCTGCCCGAGGACATGGCGCATTTCAAGCAGCTCACGCAGGGCTGCCCGGTGGTGATGGGCCGCAAGACCTGGGACTCGCTGCCCCCGCGATTTCGACCCCTGCCCGGGCGAACCAACATCGTGATCACGCGGCAGGCGGACTGGCAGGCCGAGGGCGCGCGGCGTGCAGGCAGCCTGCCCGAAGCATTGGCGCAATGCGATGCGGGGCAGACGGTGTGGGTCATCGGCGGCGCACAAATCTACGCCGACGCCCTGCCCCTGGCCGACCGGCTGGAAGTGACCGAGATCGGCCGCGATTTCGAGGGCGATGCCCACGCGCCGGTTCTGGGCGACGAGTGGGTGGCGTCGCAACGCAGCGAACACCTGGGCGCCAATGGGCTGCCATTCAGCTTTGTGAGCTACGTGCGAGCAGCCTGAGCCGTCGCCGCTGCGATGCTGAACCGCCCATCCGCAAGCCCGCTCGCAGCGGCGGTGCAAGCTATTGCGACAGCGGGCCCGGCGTCTGCGCCGGAGTTTGAGACGGCTCTGGTTCTGGTGTCTGGGACGGCGTGAGCGCCGGGGGCGGTGCAGGGGTTTGTGCCGGCGTTTGTGTGGGAGGGGGTGACGGTGTCTGAGCTGGCGTCTGCACAGGCGCAGAAGCAGGCACCTGTGCGGGCCGCAGGCCCGGCACCACGGCAGGCGTGTTGACTCCCTGGGCGGCCACGGCAGAAACGGCCACCGCCAGCACCAGGGCCAGCGTCTGCGGATGATTGACTCGCATGGACCTCTCCATCAGGAACAGGCCTGCAGTCTCCACCGGGGGACGTTGTGCGAAAGTCGGACAAACTCCCGCAGCTGGCAAGGTGAAAGCCCTCAGTTCGCCATGGTTCAAGAGCCTTCCGGAAACGGCTGGTGCGCGGCCCCTGGTCTATCTGAAGAGCTGTCAGCCAAGCCGCGCCATGGGTGCATGCAGGTGGACGGACTGTGAGATGGGTACGATGTGGACTGGCGGACCGTGCCAGTGACCTATGCTCCCGCTCCAGCCGCAGCCGCAATTGGGCATGGGGCGTGGGGCGTGGGGCGCATGGCCGCCCAGAACAATGCCCCTTGTTTCACTCATCATTTCAAACATGCAAGTAGCCACTTGGAACGTGAATTCCCTGTCCGTGCGCCTGCCCCAGGTGCTGGCCTGGCTGCAGGCCAATCCCGTGGATGCACTGGGCCTGCAGGAGCTCAAGCTCACTGACGACAAGTTTCCGCACGATGCATTGAAGGAAGCCGGCTACGAGGCCGTGGCGTTTGGGCAAAAGACGTACAACGGCGTGGCCATCCTGAGCCGCCACCCGATGCGCGACGTGGTGCGCAACATTCCTGGCCACACGGACGAGCAGGCCCGCGTGATCGCCGCCACGCTGGACACCCCGGCGGGCGCTCTGCGGGTGGTGAACTGCTACTTCGTCAACGGCCAGGCGCCTGGCACCGAAAAATTCGCCTACAAGATGCTGTGGCTCGCCGCCCTGCACCGCTGGCTGCGCGAGGAGATGCTGGCCCATCCGCGCCTTGTTCTGCTGGGTGACTTCAACGTGGCTCCGGAAGACCGGGACTCGTTCGACCCCGTGGGCCTGAAAGACACCATCCACCACACGGTGGAGGAACGCCAGCATTTCCAGGACCTGATTGCCCTGGGGTTGACCGACACCTTTCGCCTGTTCGAGCAGCCGGAGAAGACCTATTCCTGGTGGGACTACCGCATGCTCGGTTTCCAGAAAAACCGCGGCCTGCGCATCGACCACATCCTGGTGAGCGACGCCCTGCGCCCCACCGTGACGGCCTGCACCGTGGACCGGGCGCCGCGCAAGAACCCGCAGCCCAGCGACCACGCCCCTGTCGTGCTGACAATGGCTTGATCCGATCGCGCCACGATAGCGCGCCGACCAGTCGCCCATGAAAAAAGCTGCAAGCCTTGGAAGACTTGCAGCCTTGGGCGCGAAACTGCAGCCCACAGCGGGATTCAGGATTGGCGCGCAGCCGGCGGGCAGCGGAGTAGTGTCCGCGTGCGCCCACGGCAAGCTTCAGCAGAGTTTCAGCACACTCGGCAGAGCTCGGGTTCAGGTCCGAGAGAACGAATCCCGCAGCGCGCGCACTTCGTCGTGATTGCGCTGGGCGCCCTGCGACTGGCGCTGTACCAGCGACTGCACCTGGGCAGGCAGCGAGTTCTTGAGCGCCTTGCGGTAGCGTGCCACCGCAGCGTCTTCGCCACGCTCGCACTCTTCCAGCACGGCCTTGTCGTCCTGGATCGACAGCGCAGTCTTCACAGACACCCAGCCACGGTGCAATGCCCCTGAAACGGTACCACCCGAGGCGGGCTCGCCACCCAGTCGGCGGATTTCATGCTCCAGCTCCGCGCCTGCCGCCGCGCATTCCTGCGCATGGCGTTGGAACACGGTCTTGAGCTGCTGCGACTTGGCGTGTTCCGCGCACGACTTGAAGCCGTATTCACCATCGCGAGAAGACTCGAGCAGGTCGTTGAGGATGTCGACCACGTCGTCGTTGTCCACCACGTCCAGGGGACGCGTGTCATTGGCCTGGTAGCGCGATGCACGGTCCCAGGCCGCACGCGTCGCAGGACGCGCATCGGTCCAGGCCAGTCCGTCCGAATGGCGAGCACGCCAGTCATCGGCCAGGCGGGGCTCGACGGCGTCGAAATCGCCTTCGTAGCGGCCCACCGAGGACCAGCCCAGTTCGTAGGCGGGACGGTACTGGTCGTAGGTGCGGCCGCTCACGAAGTAAGGCTCGCGATCATAGCTTTCTCGCCAGTAGGCATCTTCTGCCGTGGGGTTGACGGCTTCGGCCGCAGCCTTGCCAGCGAGGCCGCCGACGACAGCGCCAGCCACGCCCCCCACTGCGGCGCCCACGGGGCCGCCGAATGCACCAGCCGCTGCACCTGCGGCGGCGCCGCCCATGGCAGCACCCACGCCGGTGCCGACCGGGTGGGAGCCTGGTTCATTGGTCAAGGGGTCTCGGTTGGCATCATTGAAATCCGACATAGAAGCTCTCCGGTTGGTTGACAGTGAATTCATTGTTGAAGTCACGTCGCGTGCCCCGGGTCGGTCCATGGAGGGCTTGAATGTAGGACGGCGCCCGCCTGCGGTACGGAGGATCGTTGAAGAGCCCGTCCGCCAATGCAGGCCCGGTCGGCCAACATTGCGCTGGCCTCATGTGCTACAAAAAATATAGCTACCGGCGCTTTATGAGTATGCGCCAGCAGCTGATTTCATGCCTCGTCAGGCGCATCCAGCCCCAGTTCCTGGATCTTGCGCGTGATGGTGTTGCGCCCGATGCCCAGGCGTTGCGCAGCTTCCATGCGGCGCCCGTGGGTCGCCGTGAGCGCGGTGCGGATCAAGCGCGATTCAAATCGCCGCGTCAACGCATCCCACACCTCAGGCTGGCCGCCGGCCAACAGCTTTTGCGCTTCGGTTTCGAGCGCCTGCTCCCAGGTGTTGCCTGCCCCTTGCGGCACGGCGGGAGACACCGTAGCGGCGTCTGAGGCCGCCGACCAAGTCCCCATGACGGCGCTGCCGCCCGGCGAAGCGCCAAGGGGCGATGCCCCCCCCGACACTGCTCCGGCCGCGGCACTGGCCGTGGTTGCGGTCGGTGTGGGCGAGGGGCTGGACAAGGCAGGAGTAGAAGAGCCATAAGCAGAGGCGGCAACTGCGGGCGCGAGCTGCTGCGCCGCCGCCACAGGCTCTGCACCGCTGGTGCCCGCGCGCTGCGGCGCGAGGTAGAGCGGGGCCTCCAGCACCTCAGGAGGCAGGTCCTGCAACGAGATCACCTGGGCAGGCGCCATGACGGTGAGCCAGTGGCAGATGTTCTCGAGTTGCCGCACATTGCCCGGAAAGCCAAACTGTTCGAGCCGCACGAGCGCCGAGTCGGCGATGCGCTTGGGTTCCACGCCCAGTTGCCGGGCGCTCTGCTGCAAAAAGTGTCGGGTGAGCACGGGCACGTCTTCGTGCCGCTCGCGCAGGGCGGGCAGGCGCAGGCGGATCACGTTGAGGCGGTGGAACAAGTCCTCGCGGAAGCCGCCTTCCTTGACCCGTTTTTCCAAGTCCTGGTGGGTGGCGGCTATCACGCGCACGTGGGCCTTCACGGCCGCATGCCCGCCCACGCGATAGAACTGGCCGTCCGACAGCACGCGCAGAAGCCGTGTCTGCAGATCGAACGGCATGTCGCCGATTTCGTCGAGAAACAGCGTGCCGCCTTCAGCCTGCTCGAAACGGCCACGCCGCTGAGTCTGCGCGCCGGTGAAGGCACCGCGCTCGTGGCCGAAGAGTTCGGACTCGAGCAGGTCCTTGGGGATGGCGGCAGTGTTGATGGCAACAAAGGGGCCGTCGGCCACCGGCGAGTGCTTGTGCAGCGCACGGGCCACGAGTTCCTTGCCCGAGCCGGACTCGCCCGTGATGAGCACGGTGACCTGGCTCTGGCTCAGGCGGCCAATGGCGCGGAACACATCCTGCATCGCGGGTGCCTGCCCAAGCATCTCGGGTGTCTCGGTCTGGCGTTCTTCGGTGACCTCTTCGCGCTGGCTTTCTTCCACGGCACGCCGGATCAACTCCACCGCCTTGGGCAGGTCGAAGGGCTTGGGCAGGTACTCGAAGGCACCGCGCTGAAAGGCCGACACGGCGCTGTCCAGGTCCGAGTACGCCGTCATGATGATGACGGGCAGGCCCGGCTGCAGCTCGCGCACCTTCTCCAGCAATTGCAAGCCGGAGCCACCAGGCATGCGAATGTCGCTGACCAGGACCTGCGGGCCTTGGCGCGCCGGGTCGCCAGCCGTGACGTCGGCGAGAGCATCCAGCACCTCGCGGGGGTGCGTGAAGCTGCGCGTGGGCAGGTTCTCGCGGGCCAGCGCTTTTTCGAGCACGAAGCGGATCGAGGGGTCGTCATCTACTATCCAGATCGGCTTCATATGTTTTTCTTACCTTCCCTGTGGTTGCGTGTCTGGGACCTCAGGGCAAGGGAATCAGGATGCGGAAGTCGGTGCGACCCGGTACGCTGTCGCATTCGATCAACCCATGGTGCCGCTGCACAAAGGTTTGTGCCAGCGTGAGCCCCAGTCCCGACCCGCCGTCTCGACCCGACACCAGTGGATAGAAGATCCGCTCCTTGATCGCGTCGGGTACACCCGGTCCGTTGTCGATGACATGCAATTCCAGTGCCAACCGGTAGCGCTGGCGACCAAACGTTACCTGTCGTGCCACGCGTGTGCGCAGCGTGATGACGGCATCGCCCGCCGCGATGCGCTCGGTCAGCGCCTGGGCCCCGTTTTGCACGATGTTCAGCAAGGCCTGGATGAGCTGCGCCCGGTCGCCCCGGAACTCGGGAATGGAAGTATCGTAGTCCCGCAGCACCTTCAAGCCCTGGGGATACTCCACCAGCACCAGCGAGCGCACGCGCTCGCAGACCTCATGGATGTTGACGTCGCCCACCAGGTGCGGATGGCGGTGCGGCGCCAGCAGCCGATCCACCAGGCTTTGCAGGCGGTCGGCCTCGTGGATGATGACCTGGGTGTATTCGGTGAGCTCGCGGCTTTCGAGCTCCATCTCCAGGAGCTGGGCCGCGCCGCGGATGCCGCCCAGCGGGTTCTTGATCTCATGCGCCAGATTGCGGATGAGTTCCTTGTTGGCCTGGGCCTGGTCGAGCAGGCGCTCCTCGCGATCCTGCCGCGCCTGCTGCTCCAGCGGCCACAGCTCCACCAGGATTTCGCCCACCTGCTCTGCATCGGCCACGCTCACATGCACGGGCACGGGGTCCTGGTGCAGACGCTTGAGGCCCGCCTCGTAGCGCAGCGCGGCGAAGTCCTTGCCCCCCGCGCCCGCCAGCGCCGTCTGAAGCAGCGCGGGATCTGTGAAGAAGGTGGAGAAATCGACACCCTCGAGCGTGCGACGCGACAGGCCCAGGGTGTTCTCTAGCGCTGCATTGGCGAACTGCACGGCACCGTCGGCCCGCAGCACGGCCACCAGCGTGGACATCAGGTCCAGTGAATGAAAACGCCCCCTGTCGGAGGACGGGGCATCGGTAGAGGACAAAGAGTTCACTCGGAGGCGATTTCAGGGAGCAGCGATCAATTGGCAGGCGGCAGGCGGGCGATCTCGCGCTTGATGCCGGCAATGTCGCTCTCGCTGCGGGTGATGTTGGCCTTGAGTTCGGCCGTGCGCTCGATGTAGCGCTGCGGATTGCGCAAATCGAGCGCGTTGCGCTCCGGAGCGCCGCCGTTGTATTCCTTCACCAGATCGGCATGGCGGGTCTCGGCCTTTCGCAGCTCGGACTCAAGAATCGCACGCGCATCGGAATCACGGGCCTTCTGGTCATTGGACGTCACGCGCGGCGCAGAGGGTGGCGATGCGGACGGGGCCGCGCCGCCACCTGCTGCAGGAGCTGCGGGCGCAGCAGCACCAGCAGGCCGAGCACCCTGTACCACGGTGACGTTGCCGCCTTCGACCAACTTGCAGCCGCGCTCCTTGGCCTGCTGGGCATTGTTGGTGTATTCGTTTCCACAGCGGAAGATGCGGTCTTGCGCCCAGGCGGCGGGAGCCGTCGAGGCTATCAGTAACAGGGTAATGAGCGTTTTCTTCATTCGGTTTCCTCGCACTGCCATGCAGGGGGTGCGGTGAGTATCCACCAATCACCGTGCATCGCCAATCCAACACCAGCAGCCCCGCGCAGGGCTTTGTACAAGGATGCAACGGGCAGCCACCGGTTCCGTCACCAAGGTGCTCTGCGACCTTCGGGCAATAAAAAAGGCGGCTTGCGCCGCCTTTTTGGGGTAATCGCCGATAGAGCGGATTACAGCGAGTAGTACATGTCGTACTCGACCGGATGCGGAGCCATGCGGAAACGGGTGACTTCCTGCATCTTGAGGTCGATGTAGGCATCCAGCATGGAATCGGAGAACACGCCACCCTTGGTCAGGAAGCCGCGGTCCTTGTCGAGGTATTCCAGCGCCTGATCGAGGCTGTGGCACACGGTGGGCACCAGCTTGTCCTCTTCGGGCGGCAGATGGTACAGGTCCTTCGTGGCGGCTTCACCGGGATGGATCTTGTTTTCCACGCCATCCAGACCGGCCATCATCAGTGCCGAGAAGCACAGGTAGGGGTTGGCCGATGGATCGGGGAAGCGTGCTTCGATGCGGCGGCCCTTGGGGTTGGCAACGTAAGGAATACGGATGGAAGCCGAGCGGTTGCGGGCCGAGTAAGCCAGCTTCACGGGGGCCTCGAAGCCGGGCACCAGGCGCTTGTACGAGTTGGTGCCGGGGTTCGTGATGGCGTTCAGGGCACGGGCGTGCTTGATGATGCCGCCGATGTAGTACAGCGCGAAGTCCGACAGGCCGGCGTAGCCGTCGCCAGCAAACAGGTTCTTGCCATCCTTCCAGATGGACTGGTGGACGTGCATGCCGGAGCCGTTGTCGCCCGCATAAGGCTTGGGCATGAAAGTGGCGGTCTTGCCATAGGCATTGGCCACGTTCCAGACCACGTACTTCAGGACCTGCGTCCAGTCGGCGCGCTCGACCAGCGTGCTGAACTTGGTGCCGATTTCGTTCTGGCCCGCGCCCGCCACTTCGTGGTGAAACACTTCGACCGGGATGCCCAGGGATTCGAGGATCAGGGACATTTCAGCGCGCATGTCTTGCGTGCTGTCGACAGGAGGCACTGGGAAGTAGCCGCCCTTGACGGTGGGACGGTGGCCGCGGTTGCCGCCTTCGAGCTTGGCACCCGAGTTCCAGGGGGCTTCGTACTCTTCGATCTCGAACATGACCTTGCCGGGCTCGTTGGACCAGCGCACGCCGTCGAAGATGAAGAATTCTGGCTCTGGCCCGAAGAAGGCGGTGTCGCCCAGGCCGGAAGCCTTGAGGTAGGCCTCCGCGCGCTTGGCGATGGAGCGAGGGTCACGGTCGTAGGCCTTGCCGTCACCGGGCTCGATCACGTCGCACTGCAGGAACAACGTGGTTTCTTCGAAGAAGGGATCGATGTTGGCGGTGCTGGGGTCGGGCATGAGCTGCATGTCCGAGGCTTCGATCCCCTTCCAGCCGGCCACCGAGGAGCCGTCGAATGCATGGCCGGACGTGAACTTGTCTTCATCAAAGTGGGAAACAGGCACGGTCACGTGCTGTTCCTTGCCACGGGTATCGGTGAAACGGAAGTCGACGAACTTGACTTCGTTTTCCTTCACCATCTTCATCACGTCTGCAACGGTCTTGGCCATCAGGTTCTCCTGGGTAAAGCGCTTGTTGAAAAAAAGATTTTGCGTAAACAAAAGCAGTTTGCGTGCCAGCCGGGTGCAGCCGCCGCACTATGTAGGAGCGCTACGGGCTGCAGAAAGGCAGTACGCGCTCGCAAAAGCACCAAAATAGTGCACCGAACAAATCGGAGGTTTTCATTAAATATTTCGCACCAACTCGGGGCCTAACTTCGCACCAAATTCGTGCAGCCCTTTTTTCAGCTCGTGCCAGGCAGCAGGAACCAGCGGTGCAGGTCCTTTGACGCCCAGCTCGATGTGGCGCCCGTATTGTGGATGATCCACGCTGGGCAAACTGAACACCCGAACACCTTCGTACGATTTTTCGATGTGTTCCATCAACGGCGTCAGGGCAGCTTCCATGGCACCATAGACCACCACGGACTGCTCGGTCTGCGGCGTACGGTTGAAATGGTCTGCGTAGTGCTCGTCGAGCACGTTCTCGATCATGGGCCAGGCCATGACGGGAA
The DNA here is from genome assembly GCF_019219095.1 of Acidovorax sp. sic0104. GTDB lineage: Bacteria > Pseudomonadota > Gammaproteobacteria > Burkholderiales > Burkholderiaceae_C > Acidovorax. The sequence continues at coordinate 5,656 of NZ_JAHUWH010000006.1, read as the reverse complement.
ACCCCGGCACGAAGTGCACCACGCCACCGCCCTCCTTCTCCTGGCAGGTGAAGCCCGGGATCTTGTTGTAGGGGTTGCGAATGATGCGGGCACCCACCGGAAAGGTTCCCATGTTGAGCCGGTGCCGGTTGTCCGAACGGTCGGGCTCGTACGGCACGCCCTGCTCGCGGGCCACGTCCTGCATGCGTTCACGGATCAAGGCTTCGGCCTCCGGGTGCAATACCAGATCGCGCCCGAGCGCGCGGGCAGCACATTGCCGCGTGTGGTCGTCAGGGGTGGCGCCAATGCCTCCACAGGAAAACACGACGTCGCCCGAAGCGAACGCACGCCGAAGGGTGGCGGTAATGCGATCGGGGTTGTCGCCCACATAGTCCGCGTATGCCAGCGCGAGGCCGCGGGCACCGAGCAGTTCGATGACCTTGGGCATGTGTTTGTCGGTGCGCTTGCCGGAGAGTATCTCGTCACCGACGATGATGAGGCCAAATTGGACGGTCATATTGAGGGAGTTCCGTTGACGGGTGCGTCCACTGCCGCCGCGGGTGCGGGTACGGGCAGATCCGCAGCTGCATTGGCACCGACGGCACCCCTGGAGCTCGCCACTGCGGCATGGGCAGCATGGCCCACCGGCGACGCGGCTGTCTCCGCAGTTTCGGCGCGCAGGCGCTCCAGGGCAGCCAGGCAGTAATGTGCAAACCAGAGCGACGAGAAGGCGAACACCAGTGTGTAGATCCAGATCGCCAGAGGCACCAGCACGAAGAAAGCCGCCGCAAACACGACGCCGGAGGCCCACACGATGCTGGGGGCTGCGCCCAGATAGCCGGCAAGGATACCGATGCCCAGCAGGCTACCCCGGTGGCGCCGGAAAACCTCTTGCCGCTCGTCCTTGCTGGCATGCTCGGACAGCGCGTCAAACACCATTACCCGGTACGTCAGCCAGCCCCAGATCAGCGGCGGAAGAATCAGCACCAGCGGTGGAACCAGCCACAGCGGCATGGACACGACCAGTGCGACGAGGGCAAGCACGGTAGAACCCAGCGACCAGGCCACGCTCGCAATGAAAGACCCGCCCTTCTTGCGCTCCAGGTGCGGGAATCGTCTTTCCGCCACCAAGCTGACCAGTGCCGGCGTCATGAGCACAGCCACCAGCAGCAGGGATACGACCACCAGCACAGGCGCCACTGCAAGAATCACCATGAGGGGCGCCACCACCGAGGCGACATCGCCCAAACCCCACCCTTGAAGCCAGCTCCAGAAGCTGGCCAGCAGCGTCGAGGCATCGAGCACTGCGCGCATGCCCTGCACCGCTGCATCCCAATAGAAATAACCCAGACCCAGCGCAAGGGCCAGCATCACCACCAGGGGCAATACGGACAGGGCCATTACACGTGGGCGCAGGCAGTAGGCTGCGGCGCGCCAGAAAGAATCGAGCAGTAGTGCCATGCCGGTGAGCATACCTTCCCAGGACTGAAAGGGTTTTTCAGGCTCGGCCAAACAGCCGGAGCACGCCGCGCCACTGCTGCGACCAAAAACCGGCGCCGTAGTCACGCACGCGGCCATCAGCGCCGGGCTCCACCTGGTCACGGATGCCGGTCGGGTCGTAGCGTTTCTCGAAGTTGGCCGTGCCCATCAGCATGTCCCACCAAGGCAACAGCACGCCGAAGTTGTGCCCGCCGAGTACAACGCGATGCGCTTGAGCAGTGCCAGCCGCACCTGGGATCGGCTTGAGTGTCTCGTGGCCGATGCCGATGCTGTGGTGCAGGCGATGGAAGCGGGGACTGACCCACAGCCGCTCCCCCCAGCGCCCGAACCACAACCGCAAATTGGCGTGTTGAAAGCTCTCGCTCAATTGAGTGATCGCCACGATGGCGATGAACTGACCGGGCGCCACACCAATGAGCTGGGCGACCACCACCAGGATGGTGTCGCGCAGAAGGTCGTCGAGCAGGTGGTTGCGGTTGTCGCTCCACATGGTCATCTGCCGCTGCGCATGATGCAGGGAGTGCAGGCGCCACCACCATTCGAAGTGGTGCTGGCCGCGGTGGATCCAGTAGTCCACGAAGTCGAACACCAGAAGGTACAGCAAGAGGCTGACCCAGGGCACATCGGTGACGCCAGGCAACACACCGTCGAGCTGGAAGGTACTGACACCCGCCACCCGCAAGGCGCCGAAGAAAGAGTCCGCCAGCGGATCCACCGCCAGAAACAAACCCAACCTGAAAAGGCCCAGCCGATGGATCAGGGTGTAGAGGATGTCGGTACGAATCGTGGCCCTATCGGTGACTGCCTCCACGGGCTTCCAGCGTTGCAGAGGACCTATTACAGCGGCGAGCACCAGAAGCTGAAGCAATCCCACCAGAATCCAGCCCGAGGCCTCGTAGCCGCTTTCCAGCTGGTTGCCCAATCCGCAATGGAACATCAGCGGCTGAATCACGCTCTCGAACAACCACTGCTGCGCAGCGTCAAACCCGTTGCCTAGCCAACCCATCGCTCAACTCCATCCGTATCGCATTGCGCATGTCGCCCTGCGTTTGTTAGACCCCTCAGCCGCATGCGTGCCGGCCCGCAATGCACGGCCCATCCCCATGGCCATCGCACTGCACGCGGGCCGGGCTCGGCCTAACGCGCGCTGGCCTTCGCGTAGTCGGGGTGCTCGCGCAGCGTTCTAAAGCAGAAACCGCGCTCCTTCAAACCGACGATCAAGGGCTCAAGCACCGCAGGTGCCCAAGGGTCCTTGCGCGACCAGATTCCCAAGTGCGCCAGCAGAATGTCGCCTCTGCGCACATCCCGCAGCGCCTTGCGCAGCAATGCTTCGTTGCTGGCGGCTTCACTGGGCAGCTCGTCACCCAGAAAACCTGCCGGCGACCAACCCACATGCGTGTAGCCACAAGATGCCGCGCTCGCCAGCAACTGAGGCGACGTCTTGCCACCTGGCGCGCGAAACAATGGCAAGGGTTGCTTGCCCGTGATGGCCTTCAGGCGCTCTGCGGCGTGCGCGACTTCCTCGCAGTACTGGGCGGCTGTCAGCACGAAGCTTTGCCCCTCGCGCGGCCCGGCAGACGGGCGCACCCGAAAAGACGGCTTCCGGGCATCGCCCAGGTCAGCACGCCAGTAGGTGTGGTTCCAGGTATGGGAAGCGAAGTCGTGGCCTTCGGCTGCCCGTGCTTTCCACCAAGGGGCCCAGTGTTCGCCCAAGCTCCCGTCGCCTTCCTTGGTGCGCTCGTTGGCGGCGAAAAACGTCACGCGCACCTGATGGCGCTTGAGCACTTGCGCCACCAGCGGTGCGACCTCCATATGGCCTGTGTCGAAGGTCAGGTACACAGGTTTTTCACATACATCTTGGGCCCTGGCGCCCGCCCCCCATGCGCATATTGCTATCACAATGATAGCAAAATGGAAAAGACGCACTATTCGCGGACATCCGACAGGCTTCTCGGCACGCGGGGCTGCCATCACCTCGGGGCGTGCTGGAGCGTCCATACGCCATGGGGCGACTTGCCGACGGTGACCTGTCGGACCACCTTCTTGGCCTCGGTGTCCACGACCGACAATTTGCGCGCCCAGCGCGAGCTGACGTAAATGAATCGACCGTCGGCGGACACTTCCATGCAGTCGGGCCCTCCTGGAACCGGATAGGACTCGACCACCTGAAAGGTGTTCATGTCGATCTTGCTGATGGTGTTGGCCACACGGTTGCTCACGTACAGATGCTTTCCGTCGCCCGCGGCGCGAAAGGCATGGGCACCGCTGCCGGTCTTTATCTTGCGGATACTTGCCGGCTCTCGGCCCGACACGTCGAACACCTCGACGCTGTCACTGCCCGTCAGGCCGACAAAAACCCGCTTGTCGTCCGCACTGCCGTACACGTCTGCAGGCATTGCGCCTGTCTTGATGCGCCATTTGATGGTTTGGGTGGCAATGTCGATGGCCACCAACTCATCGCTGTCCTGCATGGTGGAGTAGACCGTCGTGCTTTTGCTGTCGATCCACAAATGGCTGGGCGTGCGCGAGGTGGCTACACGTTGTACCAGCGTCAGTTCCTTGCCGTCCCAGCGGTAGAAGTCCACATGGTTCAGCCGGTTCGCGGCCGTGATGAACCATTTCATGTCGGGCGTGAAGCGCAGGTGGTACGGATCGACGATCCCGCGCACCGTGCGCTGTACCTGTGCCGTACGGGGATCCAGGAAAGTCAGCGTGTCCCCCAGGGCATTGGCCACGATGATCGATTTTTCATCGGGTGTGAGATACAGATGGTGAGGCTCCTTGCCCGTCGGAATCCGGGACGTCTCGGTCCAGGTCACAGGGTCAATGACGCTGACGTTGGCCTCCAGCGAATTCAGCACGAACAAGGGAGGTGCCGAGGCCGACGCCGCCCCCACCGATACCCACAACCCCACCAAAGCCACACAAGCGCGTGCAATCGAGAAAATCTTCACAAAGCCACTTTCAACACAGTCTGCAAGTGTAGCGCCGCGCTTGGACAAGCCCTGCGCCGAACACGTAACATCCTTGATGTAGAACGATTTTTTGTCTCACCGAATAGTCGGGGGTTCATGGCAATAGGGTAAGTCTGCCAACAACCTGCCCACCGCCAAACGCAAACGCAGAGCTTTACAGAGGCACGATGGCACGGGCATCGACCGAGGCGGCTGCGAACCTGTGGATGGCCCGCGCCCAAAAGCCGGATATCGAGCCATCAGTTGGAACGGGTCAGCAGTTGCAGGTCATCCTCGCTGAGCCAGCGCCATTCCCCGGGGGGCAGATCGCTCGGGAGTTGCATAGCGCCAATACTTGAGCGGTGAAGCCCCTCCACACGGTTTCCCACGGCAGCAAGCATGCGCTTGACCTGGTGGTACTTGCCCTCCGTCAGGGTGAGATCCAGTCGGTGAGTGTCCACTGCCACGCATGCTGCTGCTTTGACCGGCTTGGGATCATCGTCCAGGACAACCCCAGCTAACAGCTTGGATATCTGCACGTCATCCACTGGGTGCTTGGTGGTGACCTGATAGACCTTGGGCACATGCTTCTTCGGCGAACTCATGCGGTGAATGAACTGCCCATCATCACTCAGCAGCAGCAGGCCGGTAGTGTCCTGATCCAGACGCCCCACTGCTTGAACGCCCTGCACCGCACTTTTGGTCGGTCGCTGGCGCAAAGGGGGCGGAAGCAGCGTGTAGATGCTGGGGTAGGTAGAGGGCTTCTGAGAACACTCAGTACCAGCAGGCTTGTTCAGCAGCAAATAGGCTTTTTCACGATAGGGCCACTCGCGGCCCTGCACCTTGAAGGCCAGGTTTTGTTGATCCACGTCTGCGACTGCATCCAGGACTTGCTTGAAATCCAACTCTCCACAGGGTCGGATTTCCACGAATCCTTGCTGAATCAAACCCGCACAAATGCGGCGTGTTCCGAAGCCCTGGGAATAGAGAATATCCTGTAACTGCATCGTGTCCTCAGCACATCAGGTTTTGATTGGTCACTGCGCTGGAATACTCCCAGGCGGTAGCTGCTCACACAGCCGGCAACAATATCGAATGGGGCAGTTGGATATGCGTGATCCAAAGCAAAACGCCCTTCTACTCAAGGGAGCAGAAGGGCGGTTTGGGCTGTAAGAGCCTGACGATGACCTACTTTCACACGGGAACCCGCACTATCATCGGCG
>NZ_JAHUWH010000069.1 GCF_019219095.1 Acidovorax sp. sic0104 | reverse complement strand
GCGGCCCCGAGTACAGCCAGGTCGTCAAGACCGCCGTGGACACCTGCCGTGGCAAGGTGCCCATCATCGCCGGCGCCGGCGGCCCCACCCGCACCGCCATCGCCCATGCCCAGGAAGCCGAGCGCCTTGGCGCCCACGGCATCCTGCTCTTGCCCCACTACCTGACCGAAGCCGGCCAGGAGGGCCTCATCGAGCACGTCGCCCAGGTCTGCAACAGCGTCAAATTCGGCGTCATCGTCTACAACCGCGACCGCA
>NZ_JAHUWH010000068.1 GCF_019219095.1 Acidovorax sp. sic0104 | reverse complement strand
AGCGGCACGCCCGCCGCCACCGGCACGGTGAGCATCGAAGTGACCGCCGACGACGGCCATGGCGGCACCGTGAGCGACAGCTTCGACGTGGTGATCGGCGCCGCACCGGTGGACCCGGAGCCCGAACCGCCAGTCACCCCGCCGGTCACCCCACCAGTGACACCACCCACCCCGGGCGTGCCCGACAACGACGGCATCCCGCCCACCGTGGAAGACCAGAGCCCCGGCATCCCCGGGCCCGATGGCAGCATCACC
>NZ_JAHUWH010000067.1 GCF_019219095.1 Acidovorax sp. sic0104 | reverse complement strand
AGCGCCTGTTCTTCTGTGGTGAGGTTGAAGCTCATGCCGCCCAACGTTTGAGATCAGCGGGCGGCGTAGCCGTCCGCTGGAGCGTAAGGTTGGGCCGGGCTCTTGCCGTAAGAAACCATTGAGATTTCATATGAACTCTGACAAACGCGTCGGGTAGCCCGGCTTGATGATCTTGCCTTTGAATCGAATATGCCAATCTGGATCGAAGACGCGGCATGGATGAATTTGAAGACCTCCTTCAACATAGTTCGTAGT
>NZ_JAHUWH010000066.1 GCF_019219095.1 Acidovorax sp. sic0104 | reverse complement strand
CCGAAGTGGTGGAGACCATGAAGGGCATCAACGACAGCAGCAAGAAGATCGCGGACATCATCAGCGTGATCGACGGGATAGCGTTCCAGACGAACATCCTGGCGCTCAATGCGGCGGTGGAGGCGGCCCGGGCAGGCGAGCAGGGCCGGGGCTTTGCGGTGGTGGCCGGCGAGGTGCGCAGCCTGGCCGGGCGCAGCGCAGAGGCGGCCAAGGAGATCAAGGCGCTGATCAACGCGAGCGTGGAGCGGGTGGAGCAGGGCA
>NZ_JAHUWH010000065.1 GCF_019219095.1 Acidovorax sp. sic0104 | reverse complement strand
TGCCTGGTTCAAGGGCGGAGGCCGGGAGTCGCCCGGCGGCGAGTGTCTTTCTTTTGCTTCGCCAAAAGAAAGGCACCAAAGAAAAGGCGACCCTGCTGTCTGCGACCCCTTCGCTGCGCTGCGGGGCGACCTGGAGTGCTCGGGCGCGGGGTGTGCCGCAGAACTCACTGCGCGCTGCGCGCTCCGTTCAGACAACTGCGGCAAGTCAGAGCACGAAGGCGTGTGTCCTTCGGCACACGCCCACCCCGCCCCCTGCGCGCCC
>NZ_JAHUWH010000064.1 GCF_019219095.1 Acidovorax sp. sic0104 | reverse complement strand
CACTCGCCATCAAACGCCCACGCTTATCGGCTGTATGTTTTTAATGAACCGGATCACAAATCAGACCAGAGTCTTTCTTTGCTTTCCCGACTTAGCTGCGATCAGCTGAGCCTTGAATTCTAGCACATTTTTTGCAGAACTGTCAAACTTTTGAAAACTTTTTTTGTTTTCATCACCGATCAAATTCTGCATCTCTCGACACAACCTCCGATCAGCGAAGCCTTGAATTATATACCGGTTTTTACACCGCAATCAACTCAAA
>NZ_JAHUWH010000063.1 GCF_019219095.1 Acidovorax sp. sic0104 | reverse complement strand
CGCTGTCTGCGGGGGTGTTGGCACCCGTGTTCTTGGTGAAGCCGGTGATGCGGCCGGCAGGGCTGTATTGCACGGTCCACGCGCGGGCTACCTGGGTCACGGTGCTGTCCTGCGCCGTGGTGCTGGCGGGCTGCCAGAGGTGCTGGATCAGCGTGTGGATGCGGCCGGCCGCGTCGTATTGGTAGCTGCTGAACTCGGTGTCGGTGAGCTGGCCTGCGGTGTTGTAGGTGCGGCTGGCGGGGATGGCCGTGCCGCCGCCGGGCA
>NZ_JAHUWH010000062.1 GCF_019219095.1 Acidovorax sp. sic0104 | reverse complement strand
ATTGGGCCGTGCCTGCGCTGTTGGCGCCGCCCGAGCCGTATTCACCCAGCAGGGTGCCGTCTTCGCCGTACACGTAGCTCCAGCCGAGCTTTTCTGCATCGCTGGTGGCCGGGCTCCAGAGTTTGGAGAGGAAGGCCTTGAACTGTTCGATGAAGCCGGGCTGTTCGGTCTGCCCACCTTCATCGTCATCGGCCAGCAGGTTGGCCAGGGTCTTGGTGCTGGCGGGCTTGGCCGCTGCGCTGCTGTACAGCGGCTCGGTCTTGAACACGCGCTGGCCCAGGCCGTTGTGGGCGTATTTGGTCTGG
>NZ_JAHUWH010000061.1 GCF_019219095.1 Acidovorax sp. sic0104 | reverse complement strand
TTGAATCGCCCCGGTTTTTGAGGAGGCTCAACACTCTGAGAGGATTGAGCCATGAAGAAGACGAACAAGTTCTCGCCCGAGGTGCGTGAGCGCGCGGTGAGGATGGTGCAGGAGCAGCGCGGGGAGTACCCATCCCTGTGGGCTGCCATCGAATCCATTGCCCCCAAGATTGGCTGCGTGCCGCAGACCCTGAACGAGTGGGTCAAGCGTGCCGAAGTTGATGCAGGCACGCGAGAAGGCGTCACCACAGCCGAAGCCCAGCGGGTCAAGGAGCTGGAGCGCGAGGTCAAAGAATTGCGCCGAGCCAAC
>NZ_JAHUWH010000060.1 GCF_019219095.1 Acidovorax sp. sic0104 | reverse complement strand
AATTTCCATGTGCAAAAGCTAGCCACCCCTGCTTGTGCCAGGTGGGCAAAGAGCTTTTTCCATTTGGCGTTGGACATTAGCCCAATCATTTCTTTCATTGCTCTGCCTAGCTGAACCCAAACACAATTTATCTCGCAGGACCTGCGGGACAAGCTGAACGATAGGAGCTACTTTGGGACACTGATTGCTTCCTGAAAACGGCTTGGAGCCCAGATTTGTAAGCGCTGGGCTGCCACCGCATTCCATACAAACATTCCGGCCCCCTCCGAAAAGTTCACGGAGACAAACTATAGCCTGCGAACCTGCAAAGCCGGGGCTCTCG
>NZ_JAHUWH010000005.1 GCF_019219095.1 Acidovorax sp. sic0104 | reverse complement strand
ACATCGCCAGCGAGCCCTATGGGGGCAAGACGGTGATGGAGGGCGGGCGCGTGCGGCTGGACTTCCACATCGAGGACGGGGGGCAGTTCGATGCGGACGGCAAGGTGGACGGGGTCATCACGGACCCTGGGGCGCCGGCGTACGTGGCGCTGTCGATCACGGGGCAGGCGGCTGATGTGTCGCACGGGTTCTGGTTCTGAGGCCCTTGATCTCCAAGATTTTCAAGTCTGGGTGTGCCTCGAGGCTGATCTCCAGCCAGCCACTCTAGGGTCAACGAACAAGACGCAGCATAGGAAAAAGCCAGCATGTCCAGCATTCCTTCCAATCTCACCATCAACTTCAGTGGCCTCGGTTTCGTGGAAGGTGCCGACCACGGTTCCACTGTCTATACCCAGGGGGACATCCGGATCACCTACAGCGCGGCCAACTGGTTTGAGGATGTGGACTCCGGGCAAGCCAACTCGGAAGGCCTGTTTGCCGGGATGTATTCGGGGGTGGAAACCGTCACGATCGAAACGATTTCCGGCAACGAATTTGACTTCGACAGCTTCTTCATCAACGCGTTTGGTGGCGGCTTCGCATCGGTGGAGGGGTTCAGGGACACGGCATCCACCGGTGTCCAGTCCAGCGGGACCGGGTTTGGTCAGTCCGGTGACGGGGACGGCGTGCCCTTCAACGTCTCGCTGGACAACGCAATTTTCAACAATGTGGACAGGGTCGTCATCACTTCCAACGCTGGCGGCTTCTTCGATATCTTTGACAACTTCGTACTGAACACCGTTCCCAACACAGTCCCAACCGCCACGCAACTCACGCAGACCGTGGGCTTCACCGAAGACGGCGGCAATGTACCGCTGGGCGACATCGTCATCACCGATCCCGACGCGGGCGATACCCTGACTGCCACGCTCACGCTGAGCAATGCTGCAGCGGGCAGCCTCACCACGGGCACTTTTGGGGCCGCCACCTCTACCTACACGGCTGGTACGGGGGTGTGGACCGTCTCAGGCACAGTGGTCGATGTGAACGCTGCGCTGGCCAGCGTGGCTTTTGCGCCCGCCGCCCACTGGGACCAGAACCTCAGCATCACCACCCGCGTTCGCGACGCAGCAAATGCGGGCCCGGGCAACGGCAGCATCACGCTCAACGCCACGCCCGTCAACGACGCGCCCGTACTCACGCCCTCCAGCCCCACGCTCAATGCGCTGACCGATGGCGACACCAACAATGTCGGTCAGGCCGTCTCCAGCGTCATCGGCAGCAGCATCAACGACGTCGATACCGGTGCCGTACGGGGCATTGCCATCACGGGGCTGCACGCCGGCAATGGCACCTGGCAGTACAGCGTGAACGGCGGCGCTAGCTGGCAGGACATGGGGACCGTTTCCGATGCCGCAGCGCTGCTGCTGCGCAGTTCCGACCGCGTGCGCTTCCTGCCGGACGGCGTCAACGCAACCACCGCCGACATCACCTACCGCGCCTGGGACCAGAGCGGCGCTACCAGCGGACAGCAGGGCAGCAAGATGGACGCCTCCGCGCCCGGCGGCAGTTCGGCGTTCTCCGCCGCCACCGACACAGCCAGCGTGACGGTGACTGCCGTCAATGACGCCCCGCTGCTCACCAGCAGCGGTGGTGCCACGGGGTTCGTCGAGGGGGACAACCTGGCCTCGGCCCCCGTGGCGGTCGATCCGGGGATCACGGTGTCGGACGGCGACTCGCCACTGCTGCTGGAAGCCGCCGTGCAGATCACCGGCAACTTCCAGGGCACGGAGGATGTGCTGGGCTTCACCGGCATTCCGGCCAGCATGGGCGACATTGCCGGCAGCTACGACAGCAGCACCGGCAAGCTGACGCTGGCCTCGGCCGGTGGCGCCAGCGCGGCGCAATGGCAGGCAGCCCTGCGCGCCGTGACCTACACCAACAGCTCCGACAACCCGGTCACCTCCGATCGCACCATCAGCTTCGTGATCAACGACGGCACTCTCGACAGCATGGCTGCCGACCGTACGGTGACGGTGGCGCGCACCAACGATTCCCCAGTGGCCAGCATGCCGGGCGGCATCACCGTGGTGGAGGATGTGGCCGGCTCCGTGACGGGCATCAGCTTCTCCGATGCCGATGCGGGCGCTGGCAGCGTCACTGCGACCCTGTCGGTCCCCAGCGGCACCCTGTCCGCCACCTCCGGCGGCGGTGTCACCATCGGCGGCACGGCCAGCGCGCTGACGCTCTCCGGTTCGGTCAGCGACATCAACACGTTCATCGCTGGCGGTAATGTGGCCTACCAGACTGCCCTCAACAGCACGGCTGGCGTCACCCTCACGGCGAGCATCAGCGACAACGGGCTCTCCGGGGGCGGCGCCAAGACCGGCAGCGGCACCGTGCTGCTCTCGGTGACGCCGGTCAACGACGCGCCGAACATCACGGCGCCAGCGTCCATCAGTGTGGACGAGGATGTGCCGCAGACGCTCACCGGCATCAGCTTCAGCGACGTGGATGCCGGCACGGGCGCTGTGACCGTGCAATTCAGCGTCGCGCCGGGCAGCGGCACGCTCAGCGCCACAGGCGGAGGTGGCGTCACGGTGCTGGGCTCGGGCAGCGGCACGCTCAGCCTCGCGGGCACGCTTGGAGACATCAATGCATTCGTCCTGGGCGGCGCGGTCAGCTTCACCACGGCCAGCAATGCCACCAGCGACGTGGTGCTGACGGTTGCGATTGACGATGGAGGCCATATCGGCACTGGCGGCAACCTGACCGACAGCACCACCGTCACGCTGGCGGTCAGCGCCCAGAATGACGCGCCAGTCAACACCGTGCCGCTCACGCAGTCAGTCACGCAGGACGGTACGCTGGTCTTCAGCGCGGGCAACGGCAACGCAATTTCGATTGCCGACGCGGATGCCGGGGGCGGCACTCTGCAGGTAACGCTCACGAACAGCAACGGCCTGATCACGCTGGGCAGCATCTCGGGCCTGGTGTTCACAGTCGGCAACGGCACGGCTGACGCAACCACGACCTTCGGCGGCAGCATCGCCGACATCAACAACGCCCTTGCCGGCCTGGTATTTGCCCCGACCGCTGGCTACCACGGCCCGGCGTTGCTGCAGATCGTCACCAACGACCTGGGGATGACGGGTGCGGGCGGCGCTAAGACCGACACCGACACCATCGCGATCAACGTGGCCCAGGCCAACCCGGCGATCGTCAACGTGGCCAGCAGCACGGCCGACGCCAGCTACAAGATCGGCGACGTGATCCATATCACGGTCACCTTCGACCAGGCCGTCACCGTCAGCGGCGGCACGCCCACGCTGACGCTGGAAACCGGCGCCCCCGATCGCAACGCCACCTACGTGAGCGGCAGCGGCGGCACCACCCTCACATTCAGCTACGTGGTGCAAGCCGGGGATCACAGCACCGATCTGGACTATGCCGGCATCAGCGCCTTGTTGCTGAACGGGGCTGCCATCAATAGCGTCAGCCTGGGCAATCCCGCCGCCGTCAACTTGCCAGCGCCCGGCACGGCGGGCAGCCTTGGCGCCAATGCCGCGCTGGTGGTCGACGGCGTGGCGCCTACGGTGACATCGGTGGCCGTGCCGCCCAACGCCACCTACACCGCAGCCCAGGCGCTGGATTTCACCGTGAACTTCAGCGAAGCCGTGACGGTGAACACCGCCGGCGGCGCACCCCGGCTGGCCATTGCGCTGGATTTCGGCGGCACCGCGTATGCCACTTACCTGGGCGGCAGCGGCACGACGGCGCTGAGCTTCCAGCTCACGGTGGCGGCGGGCCAGGTGGACATGACCGGCATCGTCGTGAGCGCCCTGCAGGCCAATGGGGCCGTGCTGTCCGATGCGGTGGGCAACAACGCGGCATTGGCGCTGGCCAATGTGGCGCCCACCAACGGCGTGCGTGTGAATGCCCCCGGGCCCGACCCGGAGCCCGAACCACCGGTCACCCCGCCGGTCACCCCACCAGTGACACCACCCACCCGGGGCGTGCCCGACAACGACGGCATCCCGCCCACCGTGGAAGACCAGACCCCCGGCATCCCCGGGCCCGATGGCACCACGGTGCCCGGGGACGGCAACGGGGACGGCATTCGCGACAGCGAGCAGCCCTCGGTGGGCTCCATAGGCTTCGTGCTCAGCCCCACGGGGGAGAGCAACCCGGGCAACGCACCGCCGACCTTCACCACGCTGGTGGCCAGCAGCCAGAACGGCAAGGTGGCCAGCGGCAACGACAACGCGCGCATCACCAGCCTGGAGCAGCTGGATGCGCCGCGGGACCTGCCCGCAGGCATGCAGATGCCCATCGGGCTGGTGAGCTTCACGGTGGAGCTGGGTGCGGGCAAGACGGGGGAGAACTTCAGCCTGTACCTGGACCCGGCGCTGGGCATCAACGGGTACTGGAAGCAGGATGCGGGGGGTCAGTGGGTGAACATCGCCAGCGAGCCCTATGGGGGCAAGACGGTGATGGAGGGCGGGCGCGTGCGGCTGGACTTCCACATCGAGGACGGGGGGCAGTTCGATGCGGACGGCAAGGTGGACGGGGTCATCACGGACCCGGGGGCGCCGGCGTACGTGCCGCTGTCGATCACGGGGCAGGCGCCTGATGTGCCGCATGGGTTCTGGTTCTAAAAACAACAATCCTCTAAAACTACTGTTTTGATAGCTGCCAGCGCTCGTCCAGTGGGCCCAAGCAGCCGAAAATCCTTCAAACTGATCTACCAGGAGATTCCGATCGTGCAAAAAAACCTCTCGCTTGCCCTTTCTGCATTGGCCTTCGTCGCGCTCACAGCCTGTGGTGGGGGCGGGGGCGGCGATGACGCCGCAGTGCCAGGCCCGTCTGCGCAAGTGCAAGGCCGCTGGACCACTGCCGCGGGCAGCACGCCCGCGTATACGGCCATCGGTCTCCCTTCATCCGGAGGATCGGCGGCTTTGTGGGTCCTGGCGAACGATGCGAGCCGCCTCGTCAAGCTCTCCGCCCAGGACAGCGGCGCGCTGACGGGCAAGTCCTATGCACTGGGACAGCGTGTGGCCGCCACGAACATCGCCGGCCAGTGGAGTGCGTCTGCATCCCGATCCCTCGGGCTCACCGGCGTGGTGAACGGCTCGCTCGCGCTGGCACAGGCCGATGCGTTGACGGCGGCGGCAGCACAGGCCGACGCCGCGGGCACGTGGAAGGCCACGACCGGCGGCAATGCGCAAACCGTCACGTGGACGGTGGCTGCTTCGGGCGCGGTGTCGGGCTCCAGCACCACAGGCTGCACCTACACTGGCACGCTCGCCGCACAGGCCAACGTGACCGTCTACACTGCCGCAGTCCGCGAATCCTGCTCCGATGGCGTCAGCACCCAGTACAACGGCGTTGCGACGCTCAATCCCGCCAGGAATGCGCTGACCATGGTGGCCACCAGCGCGGACGAAAGCGTTGGCGTGGCGCTTTTCCTCTCCAAGTAATCGTGCAATGACCGCTCCCGCCGAAGCCGCGCAGGCCCTTGCGCGGCAGACGCCCGCCTTGCGGCGGGCTTTTGCTTTTTCAGTGCTGGCCGGCTTGCTGGTGCTGGTGCCCACGGTCTACATGTTCGAGGTGTATGGCCGCGTGGTGGACAGCCGCAACTTCATGACGCTGGCGATGCTGACCCTGATGGCCCTGTTGGCGCTGGCCGTCATGGAAGTGCTGGAGTGGGCGCGCTCTGAAACGCTGCGCGAGGCGGGCAGCGCATTCGACGCTGAGCTGGCCCCGCGCGTGTTCGAGGCTACGCACGCCGCCCAGCTCAAACGGGGCCAGGCCCTAGGCGGACAACCCCTGGCCGACTTGCGCACGCTGCGTGATGCGTTCCACGGTGGCGCGCTGGCTGCGGCACTGGAGTCGCCAGTGGCCCTGGTCGCCCTGGTGGTCCTGTTCCTCATCCAGCCCGTGCTGGGCTGGGTCGCGCTGGCGCTGGCGCTGGTGCAGGGGTTGCTCTCGTGGCTGAACGAGCGAGGCACCGCCGAGCCCCTGGCGCGGGCCAACCAGGCCGACATCCAGGCCCGTACCTACATGGACGGCACGCTTCGACACGCCGAAGTCGTGGCTGCGCTGAACATGGCGCCGGACATGCAGGCGCGCTGGCTGCGCATGCACCGCGAGGCCCTGGCGCTCCAGGCCCGCGCCTCGGACAATGCGGGCCTGTACCAGGCGCTGGGCCGTGGATTGCAGACCACATTGTCGTCTGCGCTGCTGGGCCTGGGCGCCTGGCTTTTGCTGCGCGACGAACTGCCCGGTGGCGGCGGCATGCTCATCGTCAGTTCTGTCCTGGGGGCGCGTGTGCTGGCGCCGCTGGTGCAGTTGGTGTCGCAGTGGCGCAATGTGGTGCAGGCGCGGCTTGCGTGGCAGCGACTGTCCGATCTGTTCAAGCAGATGCCGGCCGGCAAGTCCGCCATGTCGCTGCCGGCGCCCCGTGGACAACTGTCCGTGGAAGGGCTGACGGCGGCTGCGTCGGCGGGCGGGCCCCCCATGCTGCGCCAGATCTCCTTCGCGCTGCAGGCGGGCGAAGTGCTGGCCGTGATAGGCCCGTCCGCCTCGGGCAAGACCACGCTGGCCCGCATGCTCGTGGGCCTGTGGGCGCCGCTGGCCGGCCACGTCCGGCTCGACGGCGCGGATGTGAGTGCGTGGAGCAAGGCCGAACTGGGCCCGCACCTGGGCTACGTGCCGCAAAGCGTGGAGTTGCTGCCCGGCACGCTGGCCGAGAACATTGCCCGCTTTGGCGAGCCTGACGCTGAGGCCCTGCAAGAAGCCGCGCGCTCAGTGGGCTTGCACGATTGGATCATGTCCCTGCCCCAGGGCTACGACACGCCCGTGGGGGATGAGGGCGTGATGCTGTCGGGCGGGCAACGCCAGCGCGTGGCCGTGGCCCGCGCCCTGTACGGCGCCCCGGCGCTGGTCGTGCTGGACGAGCCCAATGCAAGCCTGGACGAAGCCGGCAACCAGGCGCTGGCCCAGGCCATTGCCCGTACCAAGGAGCGCGGTGCGACCGTGGTGGTCATGACGCACCTGCCCGGCGTGCTCGCGGTGGCCGACAAGGCGCTCGTGCTGTTCAGTGGAGCGCAGCGGGCTTTCGGGCCGCGCGACGAGGTCCTGGCGGCGCTCCAGAAGGCCAATCAGAACAACCCACCCGTGGCCCGCGTGACATGAGTATCTTCAACAATCCGCCGCGCGGTGAAATCGCCCAGGCGCTGTGGAGCCAGCGGCGTGCCTGGGTCGTGGTCGCCCTCTTCAGCATGGTGGTCAGCGTGATGCTGCTCACGCCCACGCTGTACATGCTGCAGGTGTACGACCGCGTGATGGTCAGCCGCAGCGAACTCACGCTGCTGGCCGTATCGCTCATCAGCTTGTTCCTGTTCGCCGTCATGGGCTTTGCCGATGCCATGCGCGCGCGGCTGCTGGTGCGGCTGGGAGCCCGGCTGGACGCGGTCCTGGCCGAACGTGTGTGCGGCGCCGCCTTTGCGCGGGGCGTGCGCGAACCGGAAGCACACCGCGCACAGCCCTTCGCGGACTGGATGGAGTTGCGTCAGTTCCTCACTGGGCCGGGCATCCTGGCGTTCTGCGACCTGCCCTGGACGGTGGTGTACGTGGTGGCACTGTTCCTCCTTCATCCGCTGCTGGGCCTGGTGGCCATCGGCTTTGCGCTCGTTCAGGCCGCGCTGGCGTGGTGGGGCCAGCGCCGTACCATCGCGCCTGCGGAAGCCCTGTCGCAAGCGCAGGCCGCATCGAACAGCTACCTGCAAGGCAAGCTGCGCAACGCCGAGGTTGTGGAAGCGCTCGGAATGGCGCGGCCGCTGCGCCAGCGGTGGCTTGGCCTGCATGCCCATGCAGCCCAGCGGCACGCAGCACTGCAGGGGCTCACGCACCGCGTCACGGCGTGGAGCAAGTACGTGCGCTATGCGCAGCAAACCGCGTCGCTGGCGACAGGGGCGATCCTGGTCATCCACGGAGATCTGACCCCTGGCGCGATGATTGCCGCCAACGTGCTGATGGCGCGCGCACTCGCCCCCATCGACCATTTGGTGGGTGTCTGGCGTGGCCTGCTGGGTGCCCGCACCGCCTACGCTCGCCTGGCGCTGTTGCTGGAGGACTACCCGGCCGGCGCCTCGCGGTCCGATCCCCGGGCAGATGCCGGATTGACCGGACCTGTCGCTGCGCGGGGCCTGCGCGTGGCGGCGCCCGGCCGTTCCGAGGACATCCTGCAGGGTCTCGATTTCGAGGCGCAGCCCGGTACGCTGACCGTGGTGATGGGCCCATCGGGCTCGGGCAAGTCCACGCTTGCGCGCGCGCTCGCGGGTGCCTGGCCGGTAACGGGCGGCCATTTGTCTACAGGTGGCCTTCGGGTGGGATACCTGCCCCAGGAAACGGCGCTGTTCAATGGCACCGTGGCCGAGAACATCGCGCGATTTCAGGCTGTCAACGGGAAGGTGGACGCACCCCGTGTGGTGGCTGCCGCCAAGGCTGCGGGTCTGCACGACATGGTGCTGCGCTTGCCTGGCGGCTATGACACGCCGGTGGGCGAAGGGGCCCGATCGCTCTCAGGCGGGCAGCGCCAGCGAGTAGCCCTGGCGCGGGCCTTGTACGGTGAACCAGGCCTTGTCGTGCTCGACGAGCCCAATTCCCACCTGGACGACGCGGGCGAGGCCGCGCTGCTGCAGTCGCTGCGCGGGCTCAAGGAGCGCGGCGCCACCATTTTTCTCGTCACGCACCGCGCTGGCGCTCTCGCACTGGCGGACCAGTTGCTGGTGCTGAACGACGGCCGCGTGCGCGCACAAGGCCCGCGCGATGCCGTGCTGGCGCAGTTGCGACCGGCGACCGCCGTTCCGCAGGCGCTGCCTGCCTGACCCTACTTTCCGAAGCAAGCCATGTCCACACCCCTGACGACGACGCCTCCGCTGGAGCCCCCTACCGACACTGGCCGCGCTGCGCGCATCGGCCTGTGGACGCTGGGTCTGGGCCTGGGCGGTTTTCTCCTGTGGGCCGCACTCGCGCCGCTGGATGAGGGCGTTCCCAGCCAGGGCATGGTGGCGCTGGACACCAAGCGCAAGGTGGTCCAGCACCTGACAGGCGGCATCGTGCGCCAGGTGCTGGTGCATGAAGGAGAGACCGTGCGAGACGGCCAGCCCCTCATTGCGCTGGACGACGCCACCACCCGAGCCAACCACGAAGCCTCCCGGCTGCGGTATTTCGCGCTGCGGGCGGCGCAGGGCCGCCTGGAAGCGGAGAGGGCCGGCACCGCTTCGCCGCGTTTTGCGGCCGACCTTCTGGCCGCCGCGCAGTCCGAGCCAGAGATACGCCAGCTTGTGGACAACCAGGTGCAGTTGCTCCTGTCACGCCGCGCTGCCCTCCAGGCCGACGTGCAGGCCATGGAAGAAGGCATCCAGGGCCAGAACGCGCTGCTGCAGTCCTACGCCGGCATGGTGGAAAGCCGCCGTGCGCAACTGGCCCTGCTGCAGGACGAATTGGGCCATACGCGTGAACTGGTCAAGGAGGGCTATGCCCCCCGCAATCGCCAGCTGGAGCTGGAGCGCCAGAGCGCCGATGCCCATCTGGCCATCACCGAATTGCTGGGCAACACGGCCCGCGGCCACCGTGCCGTGGCCGAACTGCGCCAGAAGATCCTCTCGCGCAAACAGGAATACCGCAAAGAGGCCGAAGCGAGCCTGGCCGAGACCGTGCGCGATGTCGAGCCTGAAAGCAAGCGCTTCACGGCGCTGAAAGGCGAGCTGGCGCGCACCGAGATCCGGGCCCCGTCCGCCGGTCAGGTGGTTGGCCTGGCGGTGCAGACCGTGGGCGCCGTGGTGCAGCCGGGGCAGCAGATCATGTCCATCGTGCCGCCGGGCGAACCGCTGGTGCTGGAAGCGCGGGTGGCGCCGCACCTTGTGGACCGGGTGCATGCCGGGCTGGCGGCGGACGTGCGGTTCAACTCCTTTGCCCATTCGCCGCAGCTGGTGGTGCAGGGTCAGGTAGCTTCCGTGTCCGGCGACCTGCTGACCGACGCGCAGACCAACATCAGCTACTACCTGGCACGGGTGAAACTGACCCCCGAAGGCATGAAGGCGCTGGGCAGCAGGCAGCTGCAGCCCGGCATGCCCGCTGAAATCGTCATCAAGACCGGAGAGCGCAGCCTGCTCACCTATCTGGCTGCGCCTCTGCTCAAGCGCATGGCAGGCTCGTTGAAGGAAGAATGATGGTGCGGCCAGCTACATCATCAGTCGCGCTCGCCTGCGTGGCGTTGCTCGGTTCCGCGGTCCACGCCATGGACCTGCAGGACGCATACCAGGGCGCGCTGCAGCAGGACGCGACCACCCGCGCAGCGCGCGCCGCCGTGCAAGTGGGCGACGAGCGCGTCGACCAGGCCAAGGCGCAGCTCTATCCGAACGTGAGCGTTACCGCAGGCTACGTGCGCAACAACCTGGACCGCACGCAACCCAACTTTCTGGGGCAGGAGGTCACGGCCAACGACCGCTACCCCAGCAAGAACGCCACCCTGACCGTGCGCCAGCCGCTGTACCGCAAGACCATCGCTGTGGTCATCGAGCAAACGCAAGCACAACGCGAAGATGCACAGGCCGGTCTGGAGAAGGAAACGCAGAACCTCGCCGTACGGGTGGCCGAGGCGTACACCCAGATCCTGTTTGCGAGCGATCAGATAGGGTTCATTGCGGCGCAGAAGGCGGCAACTGCCACCCAGCTTGATGCTGCACGCAAACAGTTCGCGGGCGGCAGCGGCACGCGCACGGACATCGATGAAGCGCAGGCGCGCCTGGACATGGCCGTGGCGCAGGAGCTTGAAGCGCGCCAGCAGCAGGGCTTTGCCCAGCGCCAACTGGCCCTGCTGATCAACACGCCTGTAGATGTTGCAGAACTGCGGCCACTGTCCCCCGAGCGCCTGGCCAACTGGAGCCCGTCGGCCATCGGACTGGAGGAATGGCTTGCGCAGGCTGAAGCGCAAAGTCCCGAACTGCGCCAGCTGCGTGCTCGGCTCGAAACGGCGCGGCTGGAAGTCGAGAAGGCCCGCGCGGGCCACCTGCCCACTTTGGACGCGGTGGCCCAGTGGAGCCGCAGTGACAGCGAGAGCGTCACCTCCCCCGCCACGCGCTACATCAACCGCACGGTGGGCGTGCAGCTGAACGTGCCCCTGTACGCGGGTGGGTACGTCAGCGCCGCCACGCGCGAGGCCGTGGCGCGCCAGACCCAGGCGGAGGAACTGCTCGAAGCGGCGCGCCGCGACCTGTCCCTGCGCCTTGCCACCGAGTACCGCAGCGTCACCGAGGGCCGCTTGCGCGTGCGTGCCCTGGAGCAGGCAGAGCGCTCTGCGGAGCAACTGGCGCTGTCGAGCCGTATGTCCATGAAAGGCGGGGCGCGCACGCTGGTGGATGTGTTCAACGCAGACCAGAAGAAGGCCCAGACCCAGCGGGACCTGGCACGCGCGCGCTACGAAATGCTGGTCGCGTATGTGCGGTTGCAGGCGCTGGCGGGAGCCGACGAAGGCGCCGGCATCGCGGCGGTGAACGCGTTGCTGCGCTAGTGCCGCGCCGTGGATACCTCGCACGGGTCATGAACGCTTCTTCGCGCTGACCGACGAGGCTTCACAGCGAGGTTCGTGCACCTGCTCTGTGGGCTCACTTGAGCGTATCCACCGCCTGGCGGCCTACGGCCGGGTCGTCGGTGAAAAAGCCATCCACCCCTGCTTTCAAGAAGGCCTGGATCTCGCCCACGCTGTCGCCGCGAACGGTGTTGTCGGTGGTGGGGGCCTTCTTGTAGGCTGCGGGCAGGAAGTTGTTTTCGGGCCGCAGCGTCCAGATGTGCACCGACAGGTTCAGTGCATGGGCGTCTTTCACCAGCGACGTCGCAGCACCCAGCACGCCGTTCTTCACGGGAATGACCAGGTCTTTGTGTGAGCCCACTACATCGGCGTAGGCGGCGATGCTCTTGAGGCCCTCTGCCGTGGCCAGGTCGGCGTAGGTTTGGGTGTTGCCCGCCACAGTGAAGTCGTAGGGCCGACCGGTGTTGCTGAGCAACTGCACCAGGCGCACGGTGCTCTGCTTGCGCAGGGCTTTGAGGTTGGCCACTTCGAACGACTGCACGAACACCGGGGCGTCCTTGCTGTTCCAGCCGTTCTTTTCCAGCACCGCGAGCAAGACGGGCTCCAGGGGCTTGCCGATGGACTGGAAGAATGTGGGGTGCTTGGTTTCGGGGATGACGCCAATGGTGCGCCCCTTGGCGATGGATTGCGCCTTGGCCAGGTCAATCACTTCCTGCAGCGTGGGCACCTCGAACTGACCGTTGTAGGCCACATTCGCCGGGCGTATGGCTGGAATGCGCTCGCGTGCGCGCAGCGTCTTGAGCTCGGCCAGGGTGAAGTCCTCTACAAACCAGCCCGTGATGGCTGTTCCGTCGATGGTCTTGGTGGTCTTGCGAGCTGCAAACTCGGGCCGGTCTGCCACATCGGTGGTGGCTTCGCGCACGCTGCCATCGTCGTTGAGGATGGCAATGGCGTTTTCGTGCCGCGACACCAGCACGCTGTCCTTTGTGATGACCAGATCGGGCTCGATCAAGTTGGCGCCATCGTCAATGGCTCTCTGGTATGCAGCCAGCGTGTGTTCGGGCCGCAATGCCGATGCTCCCCTGTGCCCAATCACCGTGGGCACGGGTGGCCAGGCTGGGGTGTCGCTGCCACCGCAGGCGGTGGCCAGAAGCAAAGTGGCCGCGACGGCCAGCAGAGTCTTGTGTATTTGCATGCGTTTCTCCCTTGGTTTTGTGACGCGGGATCATGCTCTTCTGGTTGTGTGAAAGAGTTGTGGCAAGCCTGCAAACAAGACAAGTGCTTCATTTCTACGCAGAAATCAACATGGCGTGCCTGAATTGGCTACGCGCAAGACGCAGTTGTGCTGTCTCACAGAAACCTTGCATCAGCAATGAATGCAAAGTCGGCACCTTTGCAAAAGAGATATCGCGGTGAGGAAAGGCCGGGCGAGGCGGACATCTTCGAGTGCCTTGTTCAGCGCTGTGCAGGCCTGCTTTCGCAGGCCACTGCACAAAAAGCAAAGCCGCCCCGAAGGGCGGCTTGGTTCCAGCTGCTGCCGGCCATGCGGCCGGTCGGCAGGCATCATGGAATGATGGTGACGTCGGAGGCCAGCAGGAACGCTGGGTGCGTGGTCGTGCCGAGGATCGCGACGTTGATGCTGGCCTTGCCGAAGCCAAAACCGTCCTGGTCGAACATCAGGGCGCCGGTGGCCGCGTTGTAGCGGAAGTAGGTGCTGGTGGTGATGTCCAGGTCGCCCCCGCCCAGAACACCGCCGTAGATGGTGCCGGAGAGGTCGATCGTGATGTGGTCTTCACCCACCACGAAGTCCGTGATCTTGTCGACGTTGGTGCCACTGATGAGGGTGGTGAACATGAACTCATCGTTGCCCGCGCCGCCCGTCAGAACGTCGGCACCCAGGCCGCCGTTGATCGTGTCGTTGCCCGCGCCGCCGATGAGGATGTTGGCGCCGTTGCCGCCGGTCAGCTTGTTGTCAAGCTCATTGCCCGTGAGGTTCACCGCGCCCGTGGACTGGATGATGCCGATCTCGAGGGCATTGCCCAGGCCCAGCGCGTAGGTGCCGGTGGTCATGGTGACGATGACAGTGTCCTCCGTGTCGGCGGGGAATTCGTCAGCGTTTTCCACGATCACGTCGCTGGCCGAGTCCACATAGTACGTGTCGTTGCCGCCCAAGCCATACATCACATCGTTGCCCGTGCCGCCGATCAGCGTGTCGTTGCCAGCGCCGCCGTGCAGCGTGTCGTTCCCAGCGCCGCCGTCGAGCGTGCCGGGGCTGCCGATGACCGTGAGATTGTCGGCAAAAGGCGTGCTCGCGTTGGCCAACAGCTCCGTCGGCGAGGTGGTGATATCGCTGAACTTGACGAACTCCATGTTGCGCAGCACGACAGATGTGCCGGGCGCGCCCGAGTACGTGAGCTTGATGTCCGTGGCGTTGAGGCGCGAGGCAGTCCAGTTCGCAGAAGTGCCCGGGAGGCTGCTCAGGTCGGCCATGTCCAGCGAGCCGATGCCGCCGTCCATGGTGTCATTGCCCAGGCTGCCCCACAGGGTGTCGTTGCCTTCACCACCCAAGAGGATGTTGTTGCCATCGTTGCCCTGCAGCATGTTGTCGATGCTGTTGCCGGTGATGTTGACGTTGACCGAGCCCGTGCCAAAGGCATTCTCGATGTTGGCCGACAGGACATAGGTGCCTGCTGCAGTGAATTGCACGTCCACCCAGTCGGTACCTTCGTTGACGTTTTCCGTGATGACGTCGCCCGCCGCGTTCACCACATACCAATCATTGCCCGCACCGCCAATGAGCTTGTCATTGCCCAGGCCGCCGTCCAGCGTGTCGTCGCCGTCGCCGCCGGTGAGGATGTTGGCGCCGCTGCCGCCCTTGATGTTGTTGGGTGCTCCGTTGTGGCCCGTGACGTTCACCGCGCCCGTGGACGTCACCTGGATCCATTCCACTTCGGTGGGCAGCACATAGGTGCCAGAGGCGACGGACAGGAAAATGCCGTCGTTGACGCCTCCGCCGGGATTCTCCACCGGGCTGTCCAGCAAGGAGTCCAGGTAGTAGGTATCGTCGCCGAGGCCACCGACCATCAGGTCGTTGCCCTTGCCGCCGTCGATGGTGTCGTTGCCGGCCGAGCCAATGACGGTGTCATTGCCCGCCAGCGCATTCACGCTACCTGCAACCGCCATGGTGAGGTAGTCGTCACCGTTGGTGGGGATGCTCAGGTCGGCCACGTTCTTGTCGCCATCGTTGAACTGCAGGACTTCCAGGCCGCGGATGATGATGGTCTGGGTCAGGCTCTTGAGCTGGATGTCGCCCGTGGTGCTGGTGGGCGCTGCGGTGATGACGAAGTCGCTGAAGTTGCCGTTGATGATGGCGCGGTCGGTGCCTGCGCCGCCATCCAGGGTGTCGTTGCCGCCCAGGCCTTCGAGCGTGTCGTTGCCACCGCCACCTGCGAGCACATTGTTGCCCGCGCTGCCCGTCAGCAGGTTGGCCTGGAAGTTGCCGGTGATGTTGACGCCCTGGGCGGAAGACGTCACGGTGGCGGATTCGATGTAGTCGGACAGCACGTAAGTGCCGCCCGCAGTGAAGGCCACCTGCACGTGGTCCGTGCCTTCGCCGGTAGCTTCCACGATGACGTCGCCCGCCGCATTCACGACGTAGATGTCGTCGCCCGTGCCGCCGATGAGCCGGTCGTTGCCTGCACCGCCGTCCAGCGTGTCGTTGCCGTCACCGCCCGTGAGCGTGTTGGCGCCGCTGCTGCCGGTGAGCTTGTTGTCCATGGCATTGCCCATGAGCCCTGCTGCGCTGGAGCCCATGACCTGGCCGTTTTCCACTTCGGCGCCCAGGGTGTAGGTGCCCGATGTCAGGGTGACCTGCACCAGGTCCGTGCCCTCGCCGGCCAATTCGACGACGGTGTCGTTGATGTTGTCCACCACGTAGGTGTCGTCGCCGGTGCCGCCTTCCATGTAGTCGCCGCCGGTGCCGCCATTGAGCGTGTCGTTGCCGCCGCCGCCGTACAGCATGTTGTAGGCGCTGTTGCCCGTCAGCACGTTGGCCAGGCCGTTGCCGGTGATGTTGATCAGGGTGGCACCCATGGCGGTGGCGTTTTCAACGTCGCCATTGAGGGTGTACATGCCCCCGCCCGCCAGCGTGAGCTGGACCAGATCGATGCCGGTGCCGCCGGAGGCAAAATCACCCAGGCTGTCGACGGCAATGGTGTCATTGCCGTCATCGCCGAACATCTGGTCGTTACCGGTGCCTCCATTCAGCAGATCGTTGCCATTGCCGCCGAACAACACGTCGTCGCCGCCCTGGCCGTAAAGAGTGTCGTTGCCGTCAAAGCCGCTGATGACGTCGGCGAGAGCCGTGCCGCTGAGAGAGTTGTTGGCCGCTGTGCCGTTGATGATTGCCATGATGAACCCCTGCTGAAAATGGGTGCCGCGATGAAGAGTGGGCAAAGCCTGCGCGAGCCCTCCCCATAGTGATATCAACGGAGTGTATCGGAATGCTGCTATTTCACTAGAGCTGTTACCTGGGGAATGTGGCGCCAAAGCCGAAGCTTTGTGACATAGCGCACGCAAACGGCGTGCGCCCCTGGGGCCTGCGCGGCCCTGAAAACCGCGACCTCGCAGTCAATGGGCCGGAAAATCGCCGGGCTGGGCAGTTGGCCCGCCGGATGCCCCGGCGGACTGCTCATGCCAATGCCGGATGGTCAGCGGCTGCTGGGGAAGCTAAAGACAGCCCCTTCGCGCACGCCGGCCGAGGGCCAGCGCTGGGTGATGGTCTTGCGCTTGGTGTAGAAGCGCACGGCGTCGGGGCCGTAGGCGTGCAGGTCGCCGAACAGGCTGCGCTTCCAGCCGCCAAAGGAGTGGTAGGCCACGGGCACGGGCAGGGGTACGTTCACGCCCACCATGCCGACCTGGATGTGGTCGGTGAAGTAGCGGGCGGCTTCACCGTCGCGCGTGAAGATGCAGGTGCCGTTGCCGTACTCGTGGTCGTTGATGAGCTGCATGGCCTCCTGCAGCGTCTTCACGCGCACCACGCCGAGCACGGGGCCGAAGATCTCTTCCTGGTAGATCTTCATGCCGGGCTTGACGTTGTCGAACAGGCACGCGCCCAGGAAGTAGCCTTCCTCGTGGCCTGCCACCTTGACTGAACGGCCATCGACCACCAGCGTCGCGCCTTCGGCCACGCCGCTGTCCACATAGGCCTTGACCTTTTCGAAGTGGGGCTTGGTCACCAGCGGGCCCATGTCGTTGCTGTTGTCGGTGCCTGGGCCGACCTTCATCTTGGCGATCTCGGTCTTGAGGCCCGCGATCACGGCGTCACCCACGGCGTCGCCCACGGCCACCAGCAGCGGGATGGCCATGCAGCGCTCGCCGCAGGAGCCATAGGCCGCACCCATGAGGGCGCTCACCGCGTTGTCCACGTCGGCGTCGGGCATCAGCACCGCATGGTTCTTGGCGCCGCCCAGAGCCTGCACGCGCTTGCCGTGCTTGCAGCCTTCGGCGTAGATGTACTCGGCAATGGGGGTGGAGCCCACGAAGCTCACGGCCTTCACGCGAGGGTCGCGCAGCAGCGTGTCCACCGCCGTCTTGTCGCCGTTGACCACATTGAGCACGCCGGGCGGCAGACCCGCCTCCAGCGCGAGCTGGGCGATGAACAACGTGGAAGAAGGATCACGCTCCGACGGCTTGAGCACGAAGGTGTTGCCGCAGGCCACGGCCATGGGCCACATCCACAGCGGCACCATGGCCGGGAAGTTGAAGGGCGTGATGCCGGCGGTGACACCCAGCGCCTGGAATTCGCTCCACGAGTCGATGCTGGGGCCCACATTGCGGCTGTGCTCGCCCTTGAGCAGCTCGGGTGCGTAGCTCGCGTATTCCACGTTCTCGATGCCGCGCTGCAGCTCGCCGTGCGCATCGGCCAGCACCTTGCCGTGCTCGGCGGTGATCAGGGCGGCGATCTTGTCGGCGTTTTCTTCGAGCAGCACCTTGAGCTTGCTCATGACACGTGCGCGCTTGAGGGGCGGCGTGTTGCGCCAGGCGGGGAAGGCGGCCTCGGCCGATGCGATGGCGGCCTCGACCGTCGCCTGGCTGGCCAGCGCCACGCTGGTCGTGGACTGCCCGGTGGCGGGGTTGAACACGGGCTGCGTGCGTTCGGTGTCGGCAACGATCTTGCCGTCGATCAGGTGGCCTACGGTGGTGGTGACGTTCTTGTCGTGGTTCATGGCTGGTATCAAAGAAAAATGCCACCAGCGCTTGCTGGTCAAGCGCTGGCAGCTATCAATAAAGGAGTGATTGCAGACAGTCCGGGAGCACGGTCACGCGGTCTCGGCGAGCGCGTCGCCCAACGCGCTGACCATGCGGTCGATCTCGGCCTCGGTGCTGATGAACGGCGGCGCCAGTTGAATGGTGTCGCCGCCGTAGCGCACGTAAAAGCCCTTGTCCCAGCACTTCATCGCGATCTCGTAGGGGC
Organism: Acidovorax sp. sic0104; assembly: GCF_019219095.1. GTDB lineage: Bacteria > Pseudomonadota > Gammaproteobacteria > Burkholderiales > Burkholderiaceae_C > Acidovorax. The sequence goes on along the minus strand of NZ_JAHUWH010000005.1, from coordinate 329,204 downwards.
GGCGGGCCGGCTCGCCCGGCAGCGCGCTGATGGTGATGCCGGCGGCCAGGCCGTAGTTGCGGATGTCCGCCACGTGCTTGGCGCCCTTGAGGCCGTGCACCGCGTTCTCGAAGAACGGAGCCAGCGCTTTCACGCGGCCGGGCATGTCTTCTTTTTGCAGGATGTCCAGCACCGCATTGCCGGCGGCGCAGGCCACGGGGTGGGCCGAATACGTGTAGCCGTGCGGGAACTCGAGCATGTACTCGGGGCCGCCCTGGCCGATGAAAGTGTCGTAGATCTCCTTGGTGGCGATCACGCCGCCCAGCGGCTGTGCGCCGTTGGTCACCTGCTTGGCGAAGTTCAGGATATCGGGCGTCACGCCGAAGGCCTCGGCCCCGGTCCAGGCGCCGCAACGGCCAAAGCCGGTGATCACTTCATCAAAGATCAGCAGAATGTTGTTTTGTGTGCAGATCTCGCGGATGCGTTCCAGGTAGCCCTTGGGCGGGATCACCACGCCGGCCGAGCCCGAGAACGGCTCCACGATCACTGCGGCGATGTTCGATGCGTCGTGCAGCGCGATCACGTCCAGCAGCTTGTCGGCCAGCGCGCGGCCGCCGTCCTCGGCCATGCCCTTCTGGAAGGTGCCGGCCGGAGGCTGGGTGTGGGGCAGGTGGTCGGCCTCGATGCCCTGGCCGAAGGTCTTGCGGTTGCCCACGATGCCGCCCACCGAGATGCCGCCGTAGTTCACGCCGTGGTAGCCCTTTTCGCGGCCGATCAGGCGGGTCTTGCTCGCCTGCCCCTTGGCGCGCCAGTAGGCACGGGCCATCTTGAGCGAGGTGTCGGCCGACTCGGAGCCCGAGCCGGTGAAGAACACGTAGTCGAGGCCTGCAGGCGTCAGCTCCTTGAGCTTGTTGGCCAGCGCGAACGAGGCCGGGTGGCCGAACTGGAACGCGGGCGAGTAGTCCAGCGTGGCCGCGGCCTTGCCGATGGCTTCGGCCACATCCTTGCGCCCATGGCCCAGGCCCGAGCACCACAGGCCCGAGAGGCCGTCGAAGATCTTGCGGCCTTCGGCATCGGTGTAGTAGGCGCCCTGACCGCTCACGATCATGCGCGGCTTGGCCTTGAAGTTGCGGTTGCCGGTGAAAGGCATCCAGTGCGCATCGAGCCATTCGGCATCCATGCGGGGGCTGTCCGGGCCAGCGGCGGGTTTTTCGATGTGGACAAAGCTCATGGCGGTCTCCAGGGGCGGACGGTGGTGTTGAAAGGCAAACCAGGGGCAAGGGCGGCAAGACCCTGCACGGCGCCCATTGTTGTGCCGCCTGTTAATCTCTCAAATAATCCAATATCAATGTTTACTTGACAATCTATGCAAGTAAAAACCGCTTCCCCTGCCGTGGCGCCCACTCCTGGCTCCAAGCACCGTGCGGTGCTGGGCCAGCTCAGCGACATGGACCTGCGCCTGCTGCAGGTGTTCAAGAGCGTGGTCGAATGCGGCGGCATGTCTGCGGCCGAGCTGGAGCTGAACATCGGCACCAGCACCGTCAGCCGCCACATGAAGGACCTGGAAACGCGCCTGGGTCTGACGCTGTGCCGCCGGGGCCGGGCCGGTTTTGCGCTCACGGCCGAGGGCCAGCGGGTGTACGACGAAACCCTGCGCCTGCTGTCCGCCGTGGACGCCTTTCGCAGCAGCATCGACGACATCCACCGCCGCATGGGCGGGCGGCTGGAGGTGGCGGTGTTCGACAAGACGGCCAGCAACCCGGCTGCGCACATTGGCGACGCCATCGCACTTTTCGCCAGCCAGGCGCCCGAGGTCAGCCTGCAGATGCACGTGGCCAGCATCAACGCCATCGAGCGCGGGCTGATCGACGGCAGCTTCCACGTGGGCATCATCCCGGCGCACCGGTCGTCGCAAAGCCTGGTCTACGCCAACCTGTTCACCGAGACCATGCTGCTGTACTGCGGTGCGCGCCACCCTCTGTTCGGCACCGACCATGCCGCCCTTAGCTGGGACGCCCTGCGTGCCTACCATTTCGCGGGCCTGGGCTACCACTCGCCCAACATGGAGCTCAGCCACAGCGCGCGCCTGCCGCGCAAGGCCACGGGGTTCGATCAGGAGTCCATCGCCACGCTGATCCTGTCAGGGCGATACCTGGGCTTCTTGCCCGACCACTATGCGGAGGGCTTCGAGCGCCAGGGGCTGATGCAGGCGGTGCGGCCGGCGCAGTTCTTCTACCGCTGCGAATTCGTCAGCGTGCTGCGCAAGTCGCCGCAACCTCCCAGGGCGGCGCAGGCGTTTGCGCAATGCCTGATGCAGGCGCATGGGTGACAGCTTGCAGGCGGCGCACGCCGGGCGGACAATGCGGGCTTCCATCTTTTCAGCGCTTTGGCGGAGCACACCATGGCCAGTATTTCCTCCATCGGCAGTTCCGGCCTTCAGGCCGCCCAGTTGCGCCTGGACGCCTCGGCCAACAACGTGGCCAACATGAACACGCCCGGCTACCGCCGCGAGGTGGTGGCCCAGCAGGAAGCCGCCGACAGCGCCGGCGTGCAGGCCAGCCTGCAGCGCGAGCAGGACGCCAAGGGCGTGGCCCTGGAGCAAGAGGCCGTGGAGCAGATGTCGGCCACCTACGCCTTCAAGGCCAACCTGCAGACCATCAAGACCCAGGACGAGATGATGGGGTCGCTGCTGGACGTCCGGGCCTGACCGTCACGCCCGACGGGGGCTGGCACACAGCCCAGCCGTGGGTCACTGATGCCCCGCTTGCGGGGCGTCGCCGTTTCTGCGCCGGGCTTTCCGACCGTGGTGTCAGTGTGTCGACGCCATGCGTGCCAGCCGGTCGACCAGCCAGCGCTGAAACGCCAGGCCCGCAATGGATCGGCTGTGCAGGGGGATCTTGTACATGGTGGGCTCCTGAAGTGTGGATGGACTCGGTGTGCGGGCTTGCTGGTTCGGCTCGCGGGTTCCGGCTCTGCGGTCCGGGCTCAGCCCGGCTGGGGTGAAAGCCTGGCATCGGCGGCGGCAGCCACGGGCGCCTTGCGCAGCTTGCGGTCCCAGGCCTTCTCATGAAAGAAGAACGCCACCGCCTGCACCGTAGGCTCCAGCAGGCTCAGCGTGAGCGACGCCCAGAAATTGCCCGTCACCGCGTAGGCCACCATCGCAGCCACGCAGATGTGCACGACGTAGTAGCTGCCTGTTTTCATCAGCATGGTCTTGTTCTGGCGGGCGGCGTGGCGGATGCGGGACATGGTGGACTCCTGGCAGTGGCATGGCCGCTTCGCGGTGATGCGGGCGGCACGGGAAGGCATGGGATGAATGGTAGGCATTCTCAATAGCAATCGCCAATTGATTGCCGCTACCGCAGAGATAGCCGCTATCTGCGGCCAGCCCGCAGGCGCTGTTCCAGGCCGTGTGAACTACTTCACGCCGGGTGCCTTAAAAAAGCCCTGGTGGGGCGCAGCCCCGTTGCTATGATGGCCGCTCTTTTCAACCCCCTTTTCTCTTTGCTTTGGGAGCACACATGGCCCTCATGGACTTCATCAAGAAACAGTTCATTGACATCATTCAGTGGACCGAAGAGGGGGACGGCACCCTGGCCTGGCGCTTTCCCATGCGCGACATGGAAATCCAGAACGGCGGCACGCTGGTGGTGCGCGAGTCGCAGATGGCCATCTTCGTGAACGAGGGCCAGGTGGCCGACGTGTTCGGCCCCGGCACCTACAAGCTCACCACGCAGACGCTGCCGGTGCTGACCTACCTCAAGAACTGGGACAAGCTCTTCGAGTCCCCCTTCAAGAGCGACGTCTACTTCTTCAGCACGCGCCAGCAGATCGACCAGAAGTGGGGCACGCCCCAGCCCATCACCATCCGCGACAAGGACTTCGGCGCGGTGCGCCTGCGCGCGTTCGGCAACTACGCCTTCCGCATCGCCGATCCCAAGCTCTTTCACACCGAAATCTCCGGCACGCGCGAGTCCTACCCCGTGGCGGACCTGGAGGGCCAGCTGCGCGGCCTGGTGCTGCAGAACATCAGCAACGCCATTGCCGGCAGTGGACTGCCCTTCCTGGACCTGGCGGCCAACCAGGTCATGTTCGCCGACGCGCTGACCAAGGAGCTTGCGCCCATCTTTGCCAAGCTGGGCATCTTGATCGAGTCCCTCACGGTCCAGAACGTCTCGCTGCCCGAAGAGCTGCAGAAGATCCTCGACCAGAAGATCGGCATGGGCATGGTGGGCAACGACATGGCCAAGTTCATGCAGTACCAGACGGCGCAGGCCATCCCCAAGTTCGCGGAGAACAGCGGTGGCGGCAGCGGCATTGCGGGCGATGCCATGGGCCTGGGCGCTGGCGTGGCACTGGGCCAGGTGCTGGCGCAGAACCTGCAGCAGGGCTTGCAGACCCCCGTGGCGCCCGCAGCCGCCGCTGCGGCACAGGCAGCGGCCGCGCCCGTGGGGGTGAAGCCTGAAGAGGTGATGGCCACGCTGGAAAAGCTGGGCGACCTCAAGTCCAAGGGCATCCTCACGCAGGAAGAGTTCGACGCCAAGAAGGCCGAGCTGCTCAAGAAGCTGATCTGATCCGGTTGCTATCATAAAAATAGCTGCCTGCGCACGAGGGATAAGCGCCAGGGCCCTAAAAGGCCCTGCATCACGCTGAACGGCGCAGGCACCAATCCAACACGATGGCCACCGCCGACCCCACACAGCGTTATTACCGCGCGCCCTGCCCGGGCTGCGGCGCGCCGGTTGAATTCCGCAGCGCGCAGTCCACGCACGCCGTGTGCGGCTACTGCCAGAGCACCGTGGTGCGCAATGGCGACGTGCTGCAGCGCCTGGGCAAGATGGCCGAGCTGTTCGACGACCACAGCCCGCTGCAGCTCATGGCCAGCGGGCGCATTCAGCTCGATGGCAAGGACATCCCCTTCACCTTGGTCGGTCGCCTGCAGTACAAGGGCGACGCCGGTGTCTGGACCGAATGGGCGGCGTTCCTCGACGACGGCACCATGGCCACGCTGGGCGAGGACAACGGTGCCTACGTCTTCACCCGCCCTATCGACCCGGGCCGCGAGATGCCTCCGGCCGAGCGTTTTCGCGTCGGCGCCACCACCGCCATCAACGGCAAGCCCTACAGCGTGGCCTACACCGGCCAGGCGTCGCTCATCTCCGCCCAGGGCGAGCTGCCCAAGCTGCCGCCGCTCGGGCACCCCTTCGGCATGGTCGAGCTGCGCAGTGCCGATGGCGAAGTGGTCAGCATCGACTATGGCCACACGCCGCCCAATGTGGAGCGCGGCAAGGCCGTGCTGCTGGAAGACCTGCAGCTCAAGGGCCTGAAGGACGAATCCGCCAAGGAAGAAAAGGGCCGCCAGTTCAACTGCCCGCACTGCGGCGCGCCGGTGCAGGTGCAGCTGTCCACCACCAAGAGCCTCACCTGCGGCTCGTGCGCGAGCATCATCGACCTCGATAGCGGCGTGGGCGGCGAGCTGCGCTCGGCCGAGCAGGACGAACCCGTGCAGCCCATCATCCCCCTGGGCAGCAAGGGCCAGCTGCAGGGCGTGCACTGGCAGGTGGTGGGCTTTCAGCACCGCATGGGCGTTGCGCCCGGCGACGACGAGCACTTCGGCTGGAGCGAGTACCTGCTCTACAACCAGAAGCGCGGCTTTGCCTTCCTGGTCGATTCGGAAGAAGGCTGGAGCATGGTGCGCCCCACCACCGGCGCGCCGCAGCTGGCCGGCACCGGTAGCACGGCCACCTACCTGGGCACGCCCTACAAGCTCAAGTACAGCTACGAGGCAGAGACGACCTACGTGCTGGGCGAGTTCTACTGGCAGGTCACGCGCGGCCAGAAGACCTTCAACCGCGACTTCGAGGGCAGCAAGGGTGTGCTGTCCATGGAGCAGAGCAGCAACGAGATCACCTGGTCCGCCGGCGACAAGATCGCCAGCGACACGGTGGCCAAGGCCTTCAAGCTCGACGACAAGAAGGACGTGCTGCAGCGCGACGACCCGGGCCCGTTCGTGGCCAAGTCGGGCCTGGGGTGCGGCACCATCATCGTCATCGCGGTGGTGATCCTGATCCTGCTTGTCCTGCTCAGCCGCTGCTCCAGCTGCGATCCGCAACGGGAGAACTGCTCGTCCTCGTCCAGCTACCGCAGCTCGGGGGGCTCGTACGGTGGGTATTCCTCGGGCGGCAGCCACAAGTAGCAGGCACGGCGACACAGGTGGTCGCCAGCGCATCCCGCCCTATCTTCAATCGACAAACAGACAACCGTTCCAAGGAGAACACATCATGATGGGAATCGAATGGCTCAAGCCCGCGGCGTTTCTCGGGTCCATCCTGTATGCGCTGATCGGCGTGGTCATCTTCTGGGTGTGCTTCGTCATCGTCGACAAGATCACCCCCTACGACCTGTGGCGCGAGATCGTCGAGAAGCAGAACAAGGCCCTGGGCATGGTGGTGGCGGCGATGTGCCTGGGTATCAGCATCATCGTGGCGGCGGCGATCCATTGAAATATTCCCCTGAGCGGCTGCGCCGCGTCGGCCCCCTCTCGCATCGCTGTGCGATACGTGCAGAGGCACGATGCTGGCGCGCGCGGGCGAAGCGCCGCCAACGCGGCCGGGCGGCCTGTGCGCGGTGTTCGCTGGCCAAGTCCGCGCCCATTGCATGCGCCCCCCCATGAAGGACACCGGCGCGTCCCCCCCTTCTCCGGCCCGCCCCATCGACATCGCGCTGCTCATCAGCGTCTTCGTCGTGGCCGCCTGCGGGCTGCTGTACGAACTGGCCGCCGGGGCGCTCGCGTCCTATGTGCTGGGCGACTCGGTGCTGCAGTTCTCCACCATCATCGGCACCTACCTGTTCGCGATGGGCGTGGGCTCGTGGCTGTCGCGCTATTTCGAGCGGCAGCTGCCCGCGCACTTCCTGCGCATCGAGCTGCTGGTGGCGTTGGTGGGTGGTGCGCTGCCGGCCACGCTGTTCCTGGCCAACGCGTACACGCCGGGCGCCTTCCGGTTCCTGCTGTACGGCATGGTGATGGTGGTGGGCACGATGGTGGGGCTGGAGATCCCGCTGGTCATGCGCATCCTGAAGCGCAACGTCGTGCTCAAGGACCTCGTGTCTCAGGTGCTGACCTTCGACTACCTGGGAGCGCTTGCCGTGTCGCTCGCCTTTCCGCTGCTGCTGGTGCCGCACCTGGGGCTGATCCGCACCGGGCTGCTGTTCGGCATCATGAACGCCGCCGTGGCGCTGTGGGCCGTGTGGCTCTTCCGGCACGAGCTGCGGCGCCTGCGCGCGCACGTGGCCGCCTGTGCGATGGTGCTGGGCCTGCTTGTCGCGGGCTTTGCCGGTGCGGACCACATCACCAGCTTTGCCGAGGACAAGTTCTACCAGGACCGCATCGTCTTCAGCACCGCGTCGCCCTACCAGCGCATCGTCGTCACGCAAGGGCGGCTGGGCCACCGGCTGTACCTCAACGGCAACCTGCAGTTCGCGCAGGCCGACGAATACCGTTACCACGAGGCGCTGGTGCACCCTGCGATGTCCGCCCACGGCGCGCCCAAACGCGTCGCCGTGCTGGGCGGCGGCGATGGCATGGCCGTGCGCGAGATCTTGAAGTACCCGTCGGTGGAGTCCGTCACGCTGGTCGAGCTGGACCCGGCCATGACGCGCATCTTCAGCGAGAACCCGATGCTCGCGCAGCTCAATGGCAACGCGCTGCGCGACCCCAAGGTCAGGATCATCAACACCGATGCGTTCGGGTGGCTGCAGGGGAACACGGCCGAGAACGGCGCCATGGGCGCGGTCAACGCGGGCGGCGTGTCGCGCGATGCGCTGCCGCCTGCGGCGCTCGACACCTACGATGTGATCGTGGTGGACTTCCCCGACCCCACCAATTTCTCCATCGGCAAGCTCTACACCAACAGCTTCTACGCGCTGCTGGCCAACCGACTGGCCGCCAGCGGCTATGCGGTGGTGCAGACCACGTCGCCGCTGGTTGCGCGCAAGAGCTTCTGGACGGTGGTGCAGACCATGGAATCGGTGGGCCTGCAGACCGCGCCGTACCACGCACACGTGCCCAGTTTCGGCGAATGGGGCTTCGTGATCGCCAGCCGCAGGCCCTGGCGCCTGCCCGAGACACTGCCGGACAATCTGCGCTTTCTCACGCTGGATTCGCTGCCGCTGCTGTTCGACTTTCCGCGCGACATGGCGCGGGTGCCGACGGAAGTGAACAGGCTGTCGAACCAGGCGCTGGTCCACACCTACGAGCGCGAATGGGGCAGGCATTGAGAAGCCCGGCATTGAGAAGCCCCCCTGAGACGCTGCGCGTCATCCCCCAAAGGGGGACGCACCCAGCGGCCTGGCAAAGCCAGTTCCGCGGGTGCACTGGTATGGGGGCGTGCCGGTCGTTGCGGGCGGGGGCGGAATGCTGCCGTATGTCTGGCGGCTTGCAGATTCCAAAGCCCGTTCACGCTGAGCTGGTCGAAGCGCCGCGCCAGGCTTCGACAAGCTGCACAGGAACGGTGTGGGTGTTAAACCGCAGTTCCGCGTCAAAGACACTGACACCATGCAACGCCGCCATTTCCTAGCCACGGTTGCCGCTTCGGCGGCGTCTGCCGTTGTCCTGCCGGGGTGCGACGAAGCGCCGCGCACGCTGCGGGGCGGCTTTGCCGGCATCGACATGCAGCGGGGCCATGCGCTGCGGGACCTGCTCAAGGCCGGCGCGCTGCCCGAGCCTGCCGTGGTGCGCCGCGCGCAGGTGATCATCGCGGGCGGCGGCGTGGCGGGGCTGGCGGCGGCGCGCTCGTTGCGGCTGGCGGGGGTGGACGACTTCGCGCTGCTGGAGCTGGAGGACAGCGCGGGCGGCAACAGCCGGGGCGGGTCGGTGGGCGGCATCGCGTGCCCGCTGGGCGCGCACTACCTGCCGGTGCCGGGTGACGATGCGCGCGAAGTGCAGGACCTGCTGGAAGAGCTGGGCCTGCGCCAGCGTGTGGCCGGCCGCTGGCGCTATGACGAGCGCCACCTGTGCCACAGCCCGCAGGAGCGGCTGTACTTCCAGGGCGAATGGCAGGACGGCTTGCTGCCCGTGCACGGCGTGCCCGACACCACCCTCGCCCAATACCGCCGATTTGCGCAGGCGGTGGACGGTGCCACCCGCACCGCGCGCTTCAGCATGCCCGCCATGCGTTCGATGGGTCCCGGCAAACCGCTGCCACAGGCCCACCAGGCGCTCGATGCGATGACCTTCGCCGCCTGGCTGGCGCAGCAGGGCTTCGACGACGAGCACCTGCTGTGGTACCTGGATTACAGCTGCCGTGACGACTACGGCGCCGGCCTTGCCGTGGTGTCGGCCTGGGCGGGCATCCACTACTTCGCCAGCCGCCACGGGTTCCATGCACCGGGAGAGTCCGCGGACGAATCGCGCGAGAGCGTGCTCACCTGGCCCGAAGGCAACGGCTGGATCACCCAGCGCCTGGCCGCGCCGCTGCGCGCAGGGGGGCAGCTGCGCACCGCCACCAGCGTGCTGCGCATCACCGAAGGCCGCCATGGGGTGGAGGTGGATGCGTTCAACCACGGCACTGACAGCGTGGAGCGCTGGCAGGCGCCGCGCTGCATCGTGGCGCTGCCGGTCTTCATGGCGGCGCGCGTCGTGCGCAACCCGCCGGCGTTCCTCACCGGGGCCGCGCAGCGCCTGTCGTGGGCGCCCTGGCTGGTGGCCAACATCCACATCGACAGCCCGCTCACCGACCGGCCCGGCGCAGCCCCGGCCTGGGACAACGTGCTGTACGCCGACCCTACGCCCGGCGGCCTGGGCTATGTGGACGCCGGCCACCAGCGGCTGGATACCCGCGCCACCCTGGCCGGCCCCACGGTATTGACCTACTACCAGGCCCTGGGCAGCGTGCCGGACGGCCGCCAGCAGCTGGCGCAGCAGCCGTGGGAGCACTGGGCCGGGGGCGCGCTGGATGCCCTGTCGCTCCCGCACCCCGACCTGCGCCGCCGCGCCACGCGGGTGGAGGTGACGCGCTACGGCCATGCCATGGCCATCCCCACGCCGGGACTGGCCACGTATATGAGTCAAATCGGCATCTCACGCATGCCTATCAAGCGCAGTCAGCTATCGAAATCAGAGCGCCAGCCGTGGATTCCCACACCCGCCACCGCACGCCTGGCGTTTGCGCACAGCGACTGGGCGGGCTATTCGGTGTTCGAAGAAGCTTTCACACGCGGGCACGGCGCGGGGCTGGCGGCAGCGGCCGGGTAAGGCCCTGTTCAAAGGCTGGCGGCTGTGTCCACACGCATCGAAATCGATATCGGGCGGCAGGAACTGACGCTGCTGGCCGGCAACGAGGTGCTGGCCCGCTACCCCGTGTCCACCGCCCTGAACGGCGCCGGCGAAACCCACGGCAGCGGCTGCACGCCGCGCGGCATGCACCGGGTGCGCGCCAAGGTGGGCGCGGGTTGCGCAAGCGGCACCGTGTTCGTGGGGCGCCGGCCCACGGGCGAGGTCTACTCACCCGAACTCGCTGCCCAGCAGCCGGGGCGCGACTGGATCCTGGCCCGCATCCTGTGGCTCACCGGCTGCGAGCACGGTGTGAACCGCGGTGGCGGGGTGGACACGCTGCGCCGCTTCATCTACATCCATGGCTGTCCTGACGGCACCCCGCTCGGTGTGGCCGCGTCGCACGGCTGCGTGCGCATGGCCAATGCGGATGTGATCGACCTTTTCGAGCGGGTGGCGGTGGGGGCGCGGGTGTACATCCACAGCGACCATGCCCCCCCGCACACAGGGTGTACCGAGGGCACTGAGCCATGACAGACCCGTTTCATGCCAGCGGCCCGGCGCCTTCGCTCCACCGCCGCTTCCTTGTCTTCCTGGGCCCGCTGGTGCTCACCAACATCCTGCAGGCACTGACCGGCACGGTGAACCACGTCTACGTGGGGCGGCTGCTGGGCGCGGGCTCGCTCGCAGCGGTGGCATCGTTCATGCCGATGTTCTTGCTGCTGAGCGCTTTCATCTTTGGTCTGGGCAACGGGGCCTCCATCCTGGTGGGCCAGGCCTTTGGTGCAGGCAACCATGCGCGGCTGCACGCGGTGGCGGGCACCACGCTGTGCACCGGCGTGCTGCTGGGCCTTGTGCTGGCCGCCTTGGGGGTGGTGGCCGTGCGTCCCCTGATGCTGTTGCTGGGCACCCCCGCCGACGTGCTGCCGCAAGCGGTGGCCTATGCGCGGGGGATGATGGTGCTGTTCCCCGTGCTGTTCAGCTCCATGCTCACGGCCGCGCTGTTGCGCGGCACGGGCGATACAGTCACGCCCCTGCGTGCGCTGGTGGTGTCGCTGTCGGTCACGCTGGTGTGTGCGCCGCTGCTCATCCAGGGCATGCCCGCCATCGGGCTGCCTGCGCTGGGCATTCTGGGTGGCGTGGCCGCGTTGCTGCTGGCCACGCTGTGCTCGCTGGGCTACACGGCCTGGCACCTGCGGCGCCGTGCCCATGTGCTGGCCCCCACGCGGGCGCTGGCCGCGCAGCTGCGGATTGATGCAGCCCTGCTGCGCACACTGGTGCGGCTGGGCGTGCCCACCGGGCTGTTCTTCATCACCGGCTCGCTGGCAGACCTGGGCCTGCTCAGTCTGGTCAACACCCATGGCTCGGCGGCCACGGCGGCCTGGGGCGCGGCCAGCCAGGTCATGTCGTATGTACTGTTCCCGGCCATGGCCGTGGCCATGGCGTCATCGGTGTTTGCGGCGCAAGCCATCGGCGCGGGCCAGGGGGAACAGCTGGGGGCGGTCACCCGCACCGGTATGCGCATGAACCTGTGGCTCACGGGCGGTCTTGCCGTGCTGGTGTTTGCCACCGCGCCCTGGGTGGTGGGCCTGTTTGTGGCCGATGTGCGGGTGATCGACATTGCCGCTCGCGTGCTGGGCATCACCGTGTGGGGCGCATTCTTCTTCGGGCACGCCAGTGTGTACTCAGGCGTCATGCGCGCCAGCGGCACGGTGCTGGTGCCCACGCTCATCTCGCTGGGCTGCCTGGCCTGCCTCATCGTGCCGCTGGGCTGGGTGCTGGGCCGCCAGTTTGGCCTGGTCGCCACCTGGGCGGCCTACCCTGCCACCTACCTGTGCGCGATGGTGTTGCTGGGGCTGTACTTCCATGGCGTATGGCGGCGCCAGGCGGTGCGCCGGCTGGTTTGATCGGAAATGCGCGCTTGCGCATGATGGGGAAGCCCCGGATGGCTATAAAAATAATAGCTATCTGGACGCTCTGAGCGCCGCGCCAGCGTCGTGGCCGTCACAGCCCCGTCATGCGCCGGCGGCATCGTGGCTGCTTTACTCTGTTGCCAATAGCCACCATGTCCCGATTCTCTGCCCTGGCCGCCTGCGCCGCGCTGGCCTGCGCCGCCGTTTCTTCTCCTGCCATCGCCCAGCAGGCCTACCCCGCCACCCTCGCGGGCCACGCCCTGCTGCCGGCCCTCACCGTGATCGCGGCGCCCAAGGACGCACCACAAGACCTGCAGGTCAGCGGCAAATTCACCACCCCCCGCCGCGTCGAGGCCATCGGCTCGGTGATGGGCCAGTCGGGCGGGCGTGATACCGGCGTTTCGCTGCCCTTCAAGGGGCAGCCCGTCCAGGGCCACTCGGGCATCAAGCGCATGGCCGACGGTTCGTTCTGGATCCTTACCGACAACGGCGCCGGCGCCAAGGCCAACTCGGCCGACTTCATGCTGTACCTGAACCACTACACGGTGGACTTCAAGAGCGGCGAGTTCAAGCGCCACAAGACCGTCTTCCTGCACGACCCCGACAAGAAGGTGCCGTTTCGCATCACGCACGAAGGCACGGACCAGCGCTACCTGACCGGCGCCGACTTCGACCCCGAGAGCTTCCAGTTCGCCGGTGGCGCCCTGTGGATCGGCGACGAGTTCGGCCCCTTCCTCATCAAGGCCGACCTCAACGGCAAGGTGCTGGGCGTGTTCGAAACCAAGGTCGACGGCAAGGTCGTGCGCTCGCCCGACGCCCCCGGCGTTCTGATGCCCGGCGCGCCGGACGCCAAGCCCACGCCGTTCGAGGTCAAACGGTCCAAGGGCTACGAAGGCATGGCATCGTCCAAGGACGGCAGCAAGCTCTACGCGTTGCTCGAAGGCGCCTTGTGGAACGAAGAGGCCAAGGCGTATGAGAACGTGGGCGGCAAGCAGTACCTGCGTGTGCTGGAGTTCGACGTGAAGAGCGAGCAGTGGACGGGCCGCCACTGGAAGTACGTGCTGGACGCCAATCACCACGCCATCGGCGACTTCAACATGATCGACGGCAACACGGGTCTCATCATCGAGCGCGACAACGGCGAAGGCACGGCCGACAAGGCCTGCCCCGAAGGCCAAAAGCGCACCGACTGCTTCCACGACCTTGCCAAGTTCAAGCGCGTCTACAAGATCGAGATGAGCGATGCGAACGTGAGCGGCGAGATCCGCAAGGTGGGCTACATCGACCTCATGAACATCCAGGACCCGAAGCGTTTGTCGAAGAAGCCGCTGAACAACGGCGTGCTCACCTTCCCGTTCTTCACCATCGAGAACGTGGACGTGGTGGACGGCACGCACATCGTGGTGGGCAACGACAACAATCTGCCTTTCAGCAGCAGCCGCGAGCCCAACAAGGCCGATGACAACGAGCTGGTGCTGCTGGAAGCAGGTGAATTGCTGAGAGCGCGTTGATGCCCCGCTCGTCCATCCGCAAAGAGACATCTCTCTGTAGCGGGGGCCCTGCCCATACGGCGCACCTGATTCGCCTGGCTCGCTTTCGTCTCCGGTAAGCCAAGCATTCTCACTGCGGTTGCAAGTTGATCGCTTTGGCCAGACCGCGGTACCGGGCGGTCTCGGCCTCAAAGTACTTGGCCGACTCGGCCAGCGTCATGGGAGCTGCCGGCACCTGGGTTTGCTCGGCAAGTTGTTTGCGGACTGCCGGATCCTGCAGAGTCGTTCCAATCGCTTTGTGCAGAGTCCGCACCACCTCTTCTGGCGTGTTCTGGCGCACCAAGATGCCACTCCAGATTCTGTATGAGAAGTCTTTCAGCTCCTTGCCTTCGCTGGCCGTAGGTACGTTCTTCAGGAGTTCGGAGCGCTGAGCCCCCAATTGGCCAATCACCTTCAGCCGCCCCTGATCGGCCAGTGCGCCCATCGCTGCGCTGTAGACCAGGACGGCAAAATCCACATGGCCGCCGCCCAGATCCTGCAACAGTGGCGCATTGCCTTTGTAGGGCACGTGAGACAGCCTGATGTTCTTGCGCTGCTGCACATCCTCAAGGATGAAGTGGTACAGCGAGCCGACGCCCACGCTGCCATAGGTGAGCGGTTTGTCGCCCGACTTGCGAGCCAGCGCGATCAATTCGTCGACGCTGTTGGCTGGCAAGTCCTTGCGGGCGACGAACACCATCACCATGTCAGCCACCGGATGCACGAGGCGGAAGTCCTCGGTCTTCAGTTTCACCGCAGCATTGGCCATTGGCGAGAGGATCACCTCGTTGGCCGTCCCCTGAAAAAGATAGTAGCCGTCCGCCGGTGCTGCCAGAACCTTCTGCGCGGCAATCGCACCGCTGGTGCCTCCCAGATTTTCGATCATCACTTGCTGGCCAAGCTCTTTGCCAAGCGGAACATTCAAGACGCGTGCGAGCGCGTCTGAGGGTCCTCCGGCAGGATAAGGCACCATCAGGCTGATCGGTTTGGACGGGAAGTTCTGGGCCATCGCCGCGCTCGCGGCAAGCAAAAGACCGACCATGAACGTCGTCATCTTCTTGAAGGCTGTCATAAAGGGCTACTCCTTATTGAGGCTTTGGGACTGCACGCCACGAATGCTAGGCACCCCAAAATAATGTGTCCAATGCGTAATATTCGTAATTCGTATTCATTCGACTCATCGGGATGGCAGCTCGCCAAGGCGATGGGTTGAACCCCATGACGGGTCCAGGCGTGGGGCAGCAATCGCCCAGGGGCCACCATCGCAATCCCGTATGTCCGGACGGGCTGCCGTGCCACAGGGCTGGCACAAGCCCCCTCCCAGAATGTCCGAAGCGTTCGGCATGTTCTTGTGGATGCCCCCTGTTTATGAGTACCGATATGCTGAATTCGATATTTGGCGCACAAGTCAAGGTGTTGCTTGCCCATCGGCGGCTTGAACCAGTCTGCGTGCGCAAGGCGTGCCTTGTGGGGCCAGGTCCGAAAGTTGCTGAGGTCGGAAGCCATGCGTGAAAACATGTGTGGGATTCCCGGTGAATATTCATAGTCATTTGCCGCACTGAGACCATGAACCTGAGACACCTTGAGCATCTGCTGGCCGTCGCTGAGACCGGTTCGTTCAGCCGTGCGGCCGAGCAGCAGCACCTGACACAGTCGGCGCTCAGCCGCAGCATCCAGTCCCTGGAAGAAGACTTGGGCGCGCGCCTGATCGAGCGCACCGGCAAACGCAATGAACTCACCCCCTTGGGGCAGGCCGTGGCAGCGCGGGCCCGACGCATGGTGTTTGAGGCCGCCGAATTGCGCCGCAGTGCTGAATTGCTCAAACTGGGCGATCTGGGTGTCATCCGCGTGGGCCTGGGTTCCGGCCCGGGAGTCATGCTGATGACCCCCTTCCTGGCCTACATGGCGTTGAAGCATCCGAACGTGCAGGTCAGTGTGTCACCCGGGGCTACCGAGCTGCAATTGATACAGCTGCGCCAGCGCACGCTTGATGCGCTCGTCATCGATGTTCGGCGCATTGAGCCCGCCCCTGACCTTTTGATCGAGAACCTCACTGAAATGCAAACCGCTTTCGTCTGTCGCAGCGGACATCCGTTGCTGCAAGCGGGCAGGCCCGTGTCGTTCGATGAAATGCTGAACTTTCCCATCGCCTCCACGCCTCTGAGCGTGGAGGTGGCGCGGCTGTTGGTCGACCTCTTCGGTCCCCGGGCCAATCCCCTGCAAGCCGTGAGCCTGCGCTGCGACGACATTGCCAGCCTCATTGAAGCGGTGAAGGCGTCGAATGCCATCTACTTCGGCATCCGCGCTGCTGCTCGCGCCCATATCGAATCGGGAGAGCTTGAGGAATTGGTCAGCGCGCCTACGCTGACGATTGGAGCTCGCTTTGCGTTTGTCACGCTGCTGGGCCGCACCGAGGCGCCCTCAATGAGCTTGTTTCGCCAGTTTGTTGCCGAACGGCTGCGAGACTAGCTCGCTGAACTCCCCGGCGCGTGCAGCCGCAGTGGGCCGTACAGTGGTCTGCGACGGCGTGGTGCCGGAGGTTTTGGGGGGCTCAGATGGTACGACCAAGGTGGCTGGCAAAATAGGCTGAATTCACCGACAGTACGGGGCTTCTACGGCCCGAACTCGCCCACCACAATTCCCACCATGTTCACAGGCATCGTCCAGGCCACGGCAGGCATTGCCGCCATCCACGACCGCGCAGGCCTGCGCACCTTCACGCTCGACTTTCCCCAAGGCTTCTGCCAGGACCTGGCGATCGGCGCCAGCGTCTCCACCGACGGCGTGTGCCTCACGGTGACCGAGATCCTGTCGCCCACGCAGGCCAACTTCGACGTGATGCTGCAGAGCCTGAACATCACCACGCTGGGCAGCTACGCGCAGGGCGACCGCGTGAACGTGGAGCGCGCGGCCAAGGACGGGGCCGAGATCGGCGGGCACCCGCTGTCGGGCCATGTGGACTTCACCGGCACGCTGGTGCAGCGCCGCGAGTTCGACAACAATCTGGTGTGGCGCGTGGCCGTGCCCGAGGCGTTCCGCCGCTATGTGTTCGCCAAGGGCTACATCGCCATCCACGGCGCCAGCCTCACGGTGGCCGAGGTGAACCGGCAGGAAGGCTGGTTCGAGGTGTGGCTGATCCCCGAGACGCGCCGCGCCACCGTGTTCGAGGGCAAGCGCGAGGGCGACGCGCTCAACATCGAGATCGAGCGCAGCACCCAGGTGGTGGTGGACACCGTGCGCGAGGCCGTGCAGGAAAGCCTGGGCCGGCTGCAGCCCGTGCTGGAAGCCCTGCTGAAAGAAAAGGGTCTGTCGCTCGACGACTTCGTGCAGGCCCCCGTGCTGCCGCATTGAAAGACCGGTGCAGTGCGTTCGGCTGCGGCGCCCCTGTCTGAAGACCCCATGACGACGCCGACTGTCCGCCCCCTGGCCACCGCCGACCTGCCCGGCCTGCTGGCGGTGCAGCTGGCCTGCTATGGAGAAGGCTTCGTGGAAAGCGGCGATGTCTTCGCCCGGCGCCTGGCCAGCCCCGCCAATTGCTCGCTGGTGCTGGAGCGCGCGGGCACGGTCTGCGCCTACCTGGCCGCCTACCGGTCGGTGCGGCACAAGGTGACGCCCCTGCACGGCGACTTCGAGGCCGTGCCGCACCCCGACACCCTTTACCTGCACGACATGGCTGTGTTGCCTGTTTGCGCAGGCCAGGGCCTGGCGCGCGCACTGCTGCAGCCGATGTGGAACGCGGCTCGGGCCCAGGGCCTGCGGCACACCGCGCTGGTGTCGGTGCAGGGCTCGCAGGGCTACTGGGAGCGCCAGGGCTATGCGGTGCAGCCGCTGGCCGACGCCGCGCAGCGCGATCGGCTGGCAAGCTATGGCGAGGGCGCGGTGTACATGGTGCGCGGGCTCTGAGCCCCGGCGGTCACAAGGTGGTCACGAGGTGCCGACGCAGCGCCTAGCCGGCGCTGCGCTGGGCCATGATCCATTCGCGAAAGCAGCGCAGTGCAGGGTCTATCAAGGCTTCGGGCCGGTACACCAGGTGGTAGGCCAGCGGCGTGGCCAGGGGCTTGCAATGCACGGACACCAGCTCGCGCGCGGCAAGCTCCTGCTGCACCAGCGCGCGCCGCACCAGCGCAAAGCCGCGCCCCGCCACGGCGGCTTCGATGGCGGCGTTGGAGTGCGCGAACACAATGCCGTCCTCGCAGTCCAAGCCTGCTGCGCCATGTGCTTCGCACCACAGGCGCCAGTCGCCGCGGTGCTCGTCGTGCAGCAGCCGGGCGCTGGTGATGTCGGCCACGCGCGCCGTGCGGCGCGGCGCCAGCAGGCGAGGGCTGCACACGGGCACCAGGTCGTCGGCCACCAGCACCTCCGACTGCAGGCCGGGGTAGATGCCCTGCCCATGGCGCACGGCAAAGTGCACGCCCTCGGCCGCCAGGTCCACCGCGCGGTTGGTGCTGCCCACGTGCACGTCCATGCCAGGGTGTTGCTGCAAGAATCCGTGCAGGCGCGGCACGAGCCATTGCACGGCAAAGCCCGGCGTGCAGCTCACCAGCACCACCTGGCGCCGGTTCGTCGAAGCGATGCGCGAGGTGGCGTGGCCGATCACGGCAAGGCCCTCGGCGCATGCCCGCTGGTAGTCGCGCCCGGCGGCCGTGAGCGCCAGGCCCCGCGCCTGCCGCTCGAACAGCGCGCACCCGAGGAACTCCTCCAGCTTGCGCACCTGCTGCGACACGGCACCGGGCGTGACGTGCAGCTCCTGGGCCGCGCGCCGCACGCTGGCATGGCGTGCGGTGGCCTCGAAGAAGCGGACGGCGATGAGAGGCGGCAGGCGCATGGTGGTGGGGCGCTGTATAGCTCAGCTAAACGGCTGTAGAGGATAAATGGTTTGCCGTGGCTGCCTGCTGCCCCGAAGATCATGGCATGAACCTCCCGAGCCTGCTCCGCCTTCTTGCCCTCGCCGCCCTGTGGGGAGGCAGCTTTCTCTTCATGCGCATCGCCGCGCCGGTGTGGGGGGCCGTGCCCACCGCATTCGGCCGCGTGGTGCTGGGCGCGGCGGGGTTGCTCGCGTTGCTGGCGGTGGTGCGGCTGCGGCCGGCGTTCCAGGGCAAGCTCGGCGCTGCGCTGGTACTGGGTGCCATCAACTCGGCCATTCCGTTCTTGATGTTCGCACTGGCCGCCCGCGTGCTGCCGGCGGGCTACAGCGCCATCCTGAATGCGACCACGCCGCTCATGGGTGTGCTGATCGGTGCGTTGGCATTCGGCGAGCGCATCACGCCGCTGCGCGTGGGGGGCGTGCTGCTGGGCATGGCAGGGGTGGCGGTACTGGCGCAGGCCGGGCCCGTGGCACTCACTGCGCCGGTGCTCGGCGGGATCGCCGCCTGCCTGGTGGCCACGGCCTGCTACGGGCTGGCCGGTTTTCTCACGCGGCGGTGGATCACCCAGCGCGGCGGGCTCGACAGCCGCCTGGTCGCGCTGGGCAGCCAGTGGGGCGCCGTGCTGGCGCTCGCGCCGTTCGCCGCGTGGGAGGCCGCGCACCAGCCCGTGGCGGCCTGGCTCTCGGCGGGCCCTGTGGTCTGGGGCGCGATGCTGGCGCTGGGCCTGCTGTGCACCTCGTTCGCCTACGTGCTGTACTTCCGGCTCATTGCCGATGTGGGGCCGGTGAAGGCGCTCACGGTGACTTTTCTGATCCCCTTGTTCGGCGTGGCCTGGGGCTGGCTGGTGCTGGGCGAGGTGGCCACGCCGGCCCACGCGGGCGGCGGCGTGCTGATCGCGCTCGCGCTGTGGCTGGTGCTGCGGCCGGCGCCGCCCGCTGCGGCGGCGCCTGGCCCGGCATCCGCCGCGCGCCGCTGAGAGCGGCACGGGTGCATCGCCAGTGCGGGCGGCAGCACGACGTCATGCCGCCTCGTCATAATGCGCGCCATGCCCCACCGCTGGAAACCCAACGTCACCGTGGCCGCGCTCGTCGAGCGCGACGGCCGCTTTCTGCTGGTCGAGGAAGAGACCACGGACGGCCTCAAGCTCAACAACCCTGCGGGCCACCTGGACCCAGGCGAGTCGCCCATACATGCCTGCGCGCGCGAGGTGCTGGAGGAAACGGCCCACGACTTCGAGCCCACGGCCCTGATCGGCGTGTACCTGAACCGCTTCACCAAGACGCGCACCGGCGACGACATCACCTACATGCGCTTTGCCTTTGCCGGCACGCTGGGCACGCACCACGGCTGGCGCACGCTGGACACCGGCATCGTGCGCACGGTGTGGATGACGCCCGACGAGATCCGCGCCTGCCCCGAGCGCC
The DNA here is from genome assembly GCF_019219095.1 of Acidovorax sp. sic0104. Taxonomy (GTDB): domain Bacteria; phylum Pseudomonadota; class Gammaproteobacteria; order Burkholderiales; family Burkholderiaceae_C; genus Acidovorax. The sequence continues at coordinate 309,224 of NZ_JAHUWH010000005.1, read as the reverse complement.
ACCGCAGCCCGCTGCTGCTGCGCTGCCTGGAGGACTACCTGGCGGGCCAGCGCTTTCCGCTGTCGCTGGTGCACACCGACATCTCGGTCACCGAGCCGGCGTCGCAGCAGGGCTAGCCCAAGGCCTCAAGGCCCGGGGGCGGGGGGCTCACTCCGCCGTGAGCTTGCGCTCCTTGATGATGGCGGCCCACTGCGCGGACTCCTTCTTCATGAAGGCCGTGAGCTCCGCGCGCGTGGTGGGCTGGGGCGTGAGGCCGTGCTTGTTCAGCGCCTCCTTCACGCCCGCATCGTTCAACACCTTCACGATCTCCTGGTTCCAGCGGTCCAGGATGGCGGGCGGCGTCTTGCCGGGGGCGACGAAGGCATACCAGTTCAGCGCCTCGAAGCCGGGGTAGCCCGACTCCGCCACGGTGGGGATGTTCGGCAGGTAGGCCGGGCGCGTGAGGCCGGTGGTGGCCAGGGGGATCAGCTTGCCCGTCTCCACATGCGGCATGGCCGTGGGCGGCGCGGCAAAGTACGAGGTGATGCGCCCGCCCAGCAGGTCTTGCAGGGCTGGAGCACCCCCTTTGTATGGAACGTGGGTCATGTCGATGCCCGCGCGCTGGTTGAACAGCTCGCCCGCCAGGTGCGACGCCGAGCCCGCGCCGGTGGAGGCAAAGTCCACGCTGCCGGGTTTCCTCCTGGACAGCTGTACGAACTCGGCCAGCGTCCTGGCGCCCGCGTCCTGGTGCACCACCAGCACGTTCGGAAAGTTCACCCCGCCCGACACCGCCGCCAGGTCCTTGAACGGGTCGTAGGTGAGCTTCATGAGGTGCGGCGCGATGGTCAGCGGCCCCACCGAGCCCAGCAGCAGCACCGTGCCATCGGGCACCGCATTGGCCACGAACTGGTGGGCGATGTTGCCGCCCGCGCCGCCCTTGTTGTCCACCACCACCGGCTGGCCGATGTTCTCGCCGAGCTTCTTGGCGATCAGGCGCGCGGCGGCGTCGGCTGCGCCGCCGGCGGCAAAGCCGACGACCAGGGTCACGGGCTTCTTGGGCGGAAAGTCCTGGGCGCGGCCGGCGTCTGCGAGCGTGAGTGCTGCAGCCGCCAGCGCCAGGGTTTGCAGTGCGGTTCTTTTTTTCATCGTTGTCTCCTTGGTCGTGGTGGTTGTGCGGGTGTTCTTTTCAGTCGGTCCCCAGGCCGATGGGGTGGGGCTGGCGCTTCTCCACCGCATGGCGCAGCAGCGCCGCGGTGCGGAAGATGCCGTGCGCGAACTTGCCGTAGGGCAGCGTGGCGAACAGCGCCATCACCGCGCCCAGGTGCAGGCACAGCATCAGCGCCAGGGCCGGTGTGCCGCGCGCGGCCCAGAGCAGCAGGCCGCTGGTGGCGGTGAGGAACAGCAGCGCGATGAAGCCCCGGTCCATCGGCTTTTGCGCAGCGTCGCCGTGTGCAGGGTGGCGGCGCAGGTTCAGCCACCCCAGGCCCGCCGTGCCCACGGCCAGGCTGATGCCGCCCAGCCCGCCCAGCAGCTTGGGCAGGCTGGGCAGGTCGTACGGTGCGGCCTGGCCCAGCAGGTAGTGGTACAGCGTGGCCACGCTGGTGGCGGCAAAGCACAGCATGAAGCCGTAGAACGTGAGGTGGTGAAAGCGCCGGCGCGACAGGGTGTAGGCGTCGTCTTCGTTGTGGCAGCCGTCGCCGTGGCCGCCGTCCAGGTATTTCAGGCGCAGCACGGCATCGGTGGCCTCGGCGGTGGCGGGGGCGCTCAGCGGCGCACCACTGGTGGCGGGCGTCACGTCGCGCCAGAAGCGGCGCACGCCCAGCGCCAGGGCCAGCGTGGCGAACAGGAACACCGGCGCGAACAGGCCCACCAGCAGGTTGTGCGGAAAGATGCCGTAGAAGCCGCCCTGCGGCCTGCTCCACAGCGCCGCCAGGCCCTGCCCGTGCAGCGCCACGGCCAGCACCAGGAACAGCGCCAGGCCTAATGCCAGCGCCAGCGACAGCGTGAGGCCGTTGCGCTGGTAGAGCGCGCCCAGCGCGGAGGGCCAGGCGTAGTCCGCATACGTCTGGCCGCGCACCTGCGCCATGGCCTGCGGAATGTTCACGGCGAATTCGTGCGGCGGCGCGTACTGGCAGGCATGCAGGCAGGCGCCGCAGTTGTGGCACAGATTGGCGATGAAGTGGATGTCCGCCTTCGGGAATTCGAGCCGGCGCGTCATGGCCGGGAACACGGCGCAAAAGCCTTCGCAGTAGCGGCAGGCGTTGCAGATCTGCAGCTGGCGCGCCACCTCGGATTCGGCGCCCGTCAGGGGCAGCACGGGGACCACGTCACCGTTGGCCAGCGCCCGGGCATCGCGTGTCAGGGCTTCAAGCGCTTGCATGGATTACTCCTGTTTTTGTAGCTGTTGGCGCTTGCTGGGAAAGCGCTAGAGCCTGTTTTGATGCCAATGCGGCCTGTGTGCCCGCAATGCGCCCGAAGGCGGTGCCGATGCTCATGCCCACCCCGGCGGTGTAGCCCTTGCCCAGCACGTTGCCGGCCATCATTTCGCCGGCCACGAACAGGTTGGGGCTGGGTGCGTTGCCAAAGCGCACGGCGGCGGTCTCGTCGGTGTGCAGGCCCAGGTAGGTGAAGGTCACGCCGGGCCTGAGCGCGTAGCCGTAGAACGGCCCTTTGTCGATGGGCCGCGCCCAGTGGGTCTTGGCGGGCGCGATGCCTTCCGTGTGGCAGTCGTCCAGGGTGGTGTGGTCGAAGGTGCCCACGCGGCAGGCGGCGTTGTAGGCATCGAGCGTGTGCATGAAGGTGTCCACGGGCAGTCCGAGCTTTTGCGCCAGCCCGGGCAGGGTGTCGGCCTTCACGCCCGGGAACACGGGCGGCATGAAGCGGCCGATGGCCTGGCTGTCGATGACCGAATAGCCGATCTGCCCCGGCTGCTGCGCCACCAGGCGGCCCCAGATCGCGTATCGCTTGGGCCAGAAGTCCTCGCCCTCGTCGTAGAAGCGCTCGCCATCGCGGTTGACCACCACGCCCAGCGACACGCAGTCGATGCGCGTGCAGATGCCGCCGTCGTACAGCGGCGCGCGCGCGTCGATGGCCACCATGTGCGCCTGCGTCGGGTCGCCGATGCGGTCGGCGCCGTGGTCGTCGAGCAGGTGCCTGAGCAGCACGCCCCGGTTGTAGGCCGTGCCGCGGATGAGGAAGTTGTCCGACGGCCACTCGCCGCGCTCGTTCCGGCCCCAGGCTTCGCGCAGCCATTCGCGGTTGGACTCGAACCCGCCGGCCGCGAGCACGCAGCTCCTGGCGGTGATGCGCTCGCCGCCCGCCAGGTGCGCCGCGACGAAGCGGCCGTTGTCGATATCGAGGCGCTCCACCGGCGACTCGTAGCGCACCTGCACGCCCAGCGCCTCGGCGCTGCGGTAGTAGGCATTGACCAGCGCCTTGCCCCCGCCCATGAAGAACGCGTTGGTGCGCGCTACATGCAGCGTGCCCGCCAGCGCGGGCTGAAAGTGCACGCCGTGGCGGCGCATCCAGGGGCGGCAGGTGGCCGACGCGCGGATCACCAGGCGCGCCAGGTGCTCGTTGGTCAGGCCGCCGGTGACCTTGAGCAGGTCCTGCCAGAACTCCTCTTCGGGGTAGCTGCCCACCAGCACGTCCTGCGGCGCATCGTGCATGCAGCGCAGGTTGCGGGTGTGGGCCGAGTTGCCGCCGCGCCAGGCCCGCGGGGCCGATTCGAGCAGCAGCACGCTGGCCCCTGCCTCGCGCGCCATGAGCGCGGCGCACAGCGCGGCGTTGCCGCCGCCGATCACCAGAACATCGGGCTGCATGGAAAGTTCTTCGTTTCATTCATGGGTAGGGCGAATGTAGAAAGAAGCTCTCCGCTTGCGCAGGGGCCGCCCCGGCATGACCCCATCACGGATCGTGATGGGGCGGTGGGTTGCACGCGGCTTTCCCCTCGTTCGCGCCAAGCGCCCGACGGCCTCAGTGTGAGCCGCGAGAGAAACGCGGAACCACCGGTGTCACGCCAGCGCGGCGCCCACCCAGGTGCCCGACTGCACCAGCGCACGTGCGCAGTCCGCCAGCACCACGCGCGTGGCCAGCGCGGCGGGCGACAGCTCGTCGTCCGACAGGCTGCACAAGGCTGCGGGGCGGCTGGCGGGAGCGTCCGCCAGTTCCGCCAGGTCAAAGCGTTCGTTGGCGTCGGGATAGCGCCCCACGGCGGCCCAGGGCTGCAGGGTACTGCCCAGGTCCGCGTTCACGGCATCCATCAGCATGGCGAGCGAGTCGATCTCCATCGCCACATTCGGCGCCACCTGCGCCGCGGCAAAGGCGGCATCGATGCGGCTTCGCAGGCCGTGCGGGCCCGTGGGCAGGATCAGCGGCTCGGCCCGCAGATGCGCCAGGCGCAAGCGCCTGGGCAGCCGGGCGGGCAGGGTGCTGGCGCCTCCGTGCGCGCTGCGGATGAGAAAGAGCCGCTCGTTGAGCAGGGGCAGCACGCTCCAGCGGCGCGCGGGCTGGGTGTCGAACAGCACGGCCAGGTCGAGCTGGCGCGCGTTGAGCATGTTGGAGAGGTGGCCCGACAGGCTCTCGACCATGTGCAGGCGCACGTCGGGGTAGCGCTCGCGCATGGCCCGCATCAGGGGCACGCCCAGCACCGACGCCGTCGTGGGGGCCAGCCCCACGCTCACCGTGCCCGACAGGCGCGCCTGCTGCGCTGCGCGCGCAGCCTGCTCCGCATGGCGCAGGGTGAGCTGCGCTTCGCGAAAGAATGCCAGCCCGGCCTCGGTCGGCACGGTGCCCTTGCTGGTGCGCTGCAGCAGCCGGGTGCTCAGTTCGCTTTCGAGCCGGCTGATCTGCTGGCTGAGCGCCGACTGCACCATCGAGAGGTCCAGCGCCGCGCGCCCCATGGAGCCGAGCTCGACGATGCGCACGAAGTAGCGAAGCTGACGCAGTTCCATGGGGTGATGGTCGCACAGTCCCACCAGAGCCTGTGCGGCTGCCCTGTCTCATGCGCCCAAGCCCTGCAGCGTCGGCGCCTCAGAACGAATGCACCACCCCGGCTGACACCCCGGTGGCATGGGCCTTGTTCGCCGCGCCCTGAAAGCCGTTGCGCCAGCGCGTGTGGTCCAGCTCGGCGTAGACCTTGGTGCGGCGAGAGAGCTTGTGCTCGGCAAAGGCGACCAGGCGGGTGTAGCCGTCGTCGGCCGCGCCGGTGCGCGAGCGGTCCACCTTGTAGCAGGCGGCGGTGATATCGGTGAGGCCCGTGGCGGACCAGGTGGCGCCGGCCGACACGACGCGCTGCACGGTGAAGCGGTCCGCAGCGGTCTCGGCCTTGCTGCGGCCCGCGTTGGCGGCCAGCCGCACGGCGCCCCATTGGTAGGCCGCGCCCAGCGTGGCGCCGCCCAGCGTGCGCTTGTTCACGTCGTTGAAGCTCTGGAACGCGCCCGACACCACGATGCCCTGGCCCGCCCAGGCCAGGCCTACGCCGTGCGAGGACAGTGCCGATGCCTGCGAGGCCACCTCGCCCACGCCCACCATGGCGCGCGCCGTGACGCCGCCCCAGCGGCCCGTGTACTTGACGGCGTTGTCCAGCCGGTACGAGCCCGAGCTGGCGCCCGCGCTGCCGTACTCGATGCCCAGCCCGTGCTGGCTCAGCGCCGTCACGCCGATGTTCGGGTTGAAGCTGGCAAAGCGCATGGCCAGCGGGTCCACGGGCGAGATGGCGTCGGCGAGCGTGGTGGTCTGGCGGCCCAGGGCCAGGGTGCCCCAGCCGCCCTGCAGGCCCACCCACGAGGCGCGGTCGAAGTACTTGCTCGCGTTGGCGGGTGCGCCGGTGTCGGCATTGAGGCCGCTTTCCAGGTTGAACAGCGCCTTGGCGCCGCCACCCAGGTCTTCGCTGCCGCGCAGGCCCCAGCGGCTGGTGGTGTGGATGCCGCTGCCCAGGCTGCGGCTCGTTCCCGGCGCCGGGGCGTTGGCGGCACTGAGGCCGCTGGCGTGGCGTGCCCCCAGATCCACCACGCCGTACAGCGTGACGCCGTCCGTCTGCGCCATCGCGCCGTGGCAGGCCATCGTGGCCAGCGCGGCGCAGGCCGCTGCAATGCTTCTTGTCATCATGTCTCCTGTCGTTGAAATGTCGGCGGGCAGCTCTGGCCCGCGCTCCCTCCTGGCAAGCCTGATCTCCTCCCTGCCCCTGTGCAATGTCAGTCGGGTGTGAGCTGGGCCTTCACCACCACGCCCTTCCACTTGGCGAGCTCCTGCTTGACGGTCAGGGCCAGTTGCTCGGGCGTGCTGGTGTCCACCACCGCGCCCTGCTCCTCGATGCGGCGCGCCACGTCCTTGTCCGCCAGCGCGGTGTTCAAGGCCTTGTTGAGCTGCTCGATCACCGGACGCGGCGTCTTGCCCGGCGCGAACAGCGCGTACCACTGCGTGATCTCCACGCCCTTGACGCCGGCCTCTTCGAGCGTGGGCACGTCGGGCAGCAGCGACGAGCGCTTGGGGCCGGCCAGGGCCAGCGCGCGCAGCTTGCCGTTCTTGACGTGCGGGTAGGCGGAAAAGAGGCTGGGGAACATCACCTGTGTCTGCCCGGCCATGGTGTCGTTCATTGCTGGCGCGGCGCCGCGATACGGCACATGCGCCATTTGTGCGCCGCTCTCCAGCTTGAAGATCTCGGCCGAGAAGTGCGGCGCCGTGCCGTTGCCCGCCGAGGCGTAGTTGAAGTCGTTGGGCTTGGCCTTGGTGAGCGCGACGAAGTCGCCCACCGTCTTGGCCTGCACCTTGGGGTTGACCACCATCAGCGTGGGCGAATAGCTCACCATGCCGATGGGCTCGAACTGCGTGATCGGGTCGTAGCGCAGCTTCTGCAACGCGGGGCTCATGCCGTGCGTGCCGATATAGCCGAACAGGATGGTGTGGCCGTCCGGCGCCGCGCGCGCCACGTACTCGGCGGCGATGGCCCCGTTGGCCCCGGCCTTGTTCTCCACGATGACCTGCTGGCCCAGCAGCGTGGACAGCTTGATGGCCACCACGCGCGCCATGCCGTCGTTGCCGCCGCCCGCGGCGGTGGGCACGACCAGCGTGATGGGCTTGTCGGGGTAGGCCGCGTGGGCGGCGCCTGCGGCCCACAGGCAGCAGGCGGCCACTGCCAGAGCGGCCGTGGCCAGTGCGGTGCGCCGGGTGGCCGGGGTGGATGGATGGGTCATGGCTTGTCTCCTGTCTTGGTTTGGATGGGGGGATCAGAGCAATCGGGGGTCAGTGCGCTGTGGCGCTTTCGGCCACGAACAGCGTGCCTTCCAGGATCTTTCGGGCCGTGCGCACCAGGGCGGCCTGCACCAGAGTGCAGTGGCCGTCTACCAGCGCGAGTTCCACATCCACGTGGATGCGCCCCGCCGGGTGCAGAACCTCCACGCGTCGCGTGCCGGCGCTGGGCGCGGTGCGGTTGTCCGTGGCCACGGTGCCGGGCAGCACCATGGCGGCGGCCACGCCGATGGCGCCGGTCACGGCGTGCGAGCGGTGGCAGCGCCGGGGGGTGAAGTAGCGCGAGGCGATGCTGCCGGGGACGGTGCCCTCGGAGACGATCACCGGCTTGGGCAGCACGCTGTTCGATACGTCGCCCATGCCCATGCGCAGGCCCGCTTCGCAGCGCAGGGCTTCGAGCCGGGCCAGCAGGGCGGCATCGGCATCGAGTTCTGCCGGGGTTTCGTCGCCGCGCAGGCCCAGGTCGGCGGCGCGCACCAGCACCATCACCTGGGCGGCGTCGATGCAGGTCACTGGCAGGCCGTGGATGGTGTCGATGCGCTGGCCTGTGGGAAAGATCTGGCCGGTGACGGCGCCCCAGGCATCGAGGAAGTTCATCAGCACCGGGGCGGCCGTGCCCTGCACGCCGTCGATGTGCACGTCGCCTTCGTAGTGCACCCGGCCGCCGCGGGTCTGCACCTGAACGTCGATGCGCGAGCGGGTGTTCACGTTGTAGACCCGCACCCGCGTCACGTCACCGGTGGTGCTGGCGGGCACCAGGCCCTGCTCGATGGCGAAGGGCCCCACGCCGGCGAGCATGTTGCCGCAGTTGGGGCGGGTGTCCACGCGGGCCTCGTCCACGCTGACCTGGGCGAAGAGGTAGTCCACGTCGCAGTCGGCGTGCACCGACCGCGAGACGATGGCCACCTTGCTGGTCAGCGAGTTGCCGCCGCCCAGGCCGTCGATCTGCAGCTCGTGCGGCGAGCCCAGGGCCGCTATCAGCGTGCGGTCACGCTGGGCGGTGTCCTGCGGCAGCCAGTCGGCCAGGAAGAATGGCCCCCGTGAGGTGCCGCCGCGCATCAGAACGCAAGGAAGGTTGTAGCTCATGGGTCCGCATGGTGCGGTGCTGCAACTTGTTTGTGAATTGCATTGTTGGCAACGATTGATGCACGCTGTGCAATAGATGCCGAGCGCTTCTACGTGCTGAAATGGCGTCTGTAAATTGCAATGTTGCGAAGCATTGATGCACGCGGAGCAATGGCTTCTATAGCTCTCCGGGCAGCGTCCACCGCGCCTCTTTCATCACCGCCAGAACCGCAGGACCGCCATGAACCAGAAATTCGATCTCGCCGACATCCAGGCCTTTGCCGCCGTGGCCGAGCTGCAGAGCTTTCGGGCCGCGGCCGAATCCATCCACCTGTCGCAGCCAGCCTTCAGCCGCCGCATCGACAAGCTCGAAGAGGCGCTGGGCGTGCGCCTGCTCGACCGCACCACGCGCCGCGTGACGCTCACGGCGGTGGGCCGCGACTTCGCGCGCAAGACGCGCGTGTGGCTCGACGACCTGGACGGAATGCTCATGGGCCTGGGCGACGTGGCGGCGCGGCGCATGGGCGAGGTGACGATCGCCTGCGTGCCCTCGGCCGTGTACTACTTCCTGCCGCAGGTGGTCAAGCGCTACCACGAGCGGTTTCCGAAGATCCGCGTCAAGGTGCACGACGCCAGCGCCAACGAGGTGCTGGTGGCGGTGGCGCAGGGCGATGCGGATTTCGGCCTGAACTTCATCGGCAGCCAGGAGGCAGAGATCGAGTTCAAGCCGGTGCTGGCCGAGCGCTTCGTGGCCGCGTGCCGGCGGGACCATGTGCTGGCGCGGCGCAAGAAGGTCTCCTGGGCGGAGCTGGGCCAGCACGATTTCATGTCGGTGGGCAAGACCTCGGGCAACCGCCTGCTGATGGACCTGGCGCTGGCCAACGTGCCCGACCGTCCTCAATGCCTGTACGAGGCCAAGCATGTGACCACGCTGCTCGGGCTGGTGGAGGCGGGCCTGGGCGTGGCGGCGGTACCCAGCCTGGCGATGCCCGGCAAGGACCACCCCACCCTGGTCAGCGTCCCCCTGGTGGACCCGGTGGTCACGCGCCAGATGGGGCTCATCAAGCGCCGGGGGCGGTCGCTGTCGCCGGCGGCGCAGCAGCTCTATGACCTGCTGGTGGCTACGCGTACTGCGCGGCCGCGCAGCGCCCGGGCGTCCGCAAAAATACAATCGCAGGGATGACAGCATCCCCCAAGCAGCGCGTCGTCGTCGGCCTCTCCGGCGGCGTCGACTCCGCCGTGACCGCCCACCTGCTCAAGAAGCAGGGCCATGAGGTGGTCGGCATTTTCATGAAGAACTGGGAAGACGATGACGACAGCGAGTACTGCTCGTCCAACATCGACTTCGTGGACGCGGCTGCCGTGGCCGATGTGATCGGCATCGAGATCGAGCACGTGAACTTCGCGGCCGACTACAAGGACCGCGTGTTCGCCGAGTTCCTGCGCGAGTACCAGGCCGGCCGCACGCCCAACCCCGACGTGCTGTGCAATGCCGAGATCAAGTTCAAGGCCTTCCTGGACCACGCCATGCGCCTGGGCGCCGAGAAGATCGCCACGGGGCACTACGCGCGGGTGCGCCAGAACCCGGCCTCAGGCCTGTTCGAGTTGCTCAAGGGCCTGGACCCTTCCAAGGACCAGAGCTACTTCCTGCACCGCTTGAACCAGGCGCAGCTGTCCAAGACGCTGTTCCCAGTGGGCGAGCTGCACAAGACCGAAGTGCGCCGCATCGCCGAGGAGATCGGCCTGCCCAACGCCAAGAAGAAGGATTCCACCGGCATCTGCTTCATCGGCGAGCGGCCGTTCCGCGAGTTCCTGAACCGCTACATCAGCCATGAACCCGGCCCCATCCTGGACGACCGGGGCCGCACGCTGGGCCGGCATGTGGGCCTGTCGTTCTATACCCTGGGCCAGCGGCAGGGCCTGGGCATCGGGGGGGTGAAGGAAAAAGGCACCCAGCGCGGCGGCGGCGAGCACGAGCCCTGGTTCGTGGCCCGCAAGGACCTGGCCAAGAACACACTGCGCGTGGTGCAGGGACATGACCACCCGTGGCTGCTGTCGTATCAGCTGAATGCTCAGGATGCGAGCTGGACGTCTGGCCACCCGCCCGCGCCCGGGGCGTATGCCGCCAAGACGCGCTACCGGCAGCAGGACGCCGCCTGTGAGTTGGGCGGCGCATCGGCCCAGGGGTTTCAGCTGCGTTTCGGCGACGCGCAGTGGGCCGTGACGCCTGGACAGAGCGCAGTGCTGTACGACGGCGACGTGTGCTTGGGAGGCGGTGTGATTTCCAGCGCCTCAGACTGAAACATTTGCTCACGAGCAGGGTTGTTAAAAACTATTGCACTCGATGAGCGATAGTTTGTGTGTATTGTCGTGTGGTTTGGTACCTACAAAAAAAGCCTGCTTGGCGGCAGTTCGCATTAGTTGACCTTTGGATGGGGACCAAAAAGCACTTTTGGTTAATCGGGCTTCTAGAATTCTCAAGCGTGATTGAAACGATGTGTATCAATCACGCGTTCTGGTAAACCCTTAGTTGGTCCATTCCGCGCCGGCCCTCCCGCCGGCCCGACGTCCTGCCCGCGCCATGTCCCATTCCGTTGCTTCCTTTCCCGGCCCCGAGATCGCCCAGCACCTGGCGACGCAGCAATGCGCAGCGCAGTGGCGGGGGTTTCTGCAGGCACTCACGGATGAATTCGCGTCATCCCTGCCCCCTGAAGACCTGCATGCGCTGATGTTTCGCGTTGGCACCCGCTTCGCGGCCGCCAACCCCCTGGAGCGCTCCTCCACGCTGGAAGACCTGCAGCGCAGCATGACGGCAGTCTGGGAGCGGATCGACTGGGGCTGGGTGCAACTGACGCAGGAAGCTGCCCGCCTGCACATCCAGCACAGCCTTTCTCCCGTATCCGCTGCTTTCGGGATGAACCACGTGCAATGGTCCGGCGGCTTTCTGGAAGGCGTCTACCAAAGCTGGTTCGAGCAGGCGGGGTCCGGTGCATTGCGCGTGGTGCAGGTCGCTGCGTCCGACGCGTGGGGCTGCGTGCAGTTCCAGTTGGCGCGCTGACCTCTTCTGCGTCCACACATGTACAAGGCATTGACGGTGATTGACTATGAAGCCCTCCGATGACGTCGTGAACCTCTTTCAGCAGTTTGGTGGCAAGCCTGGCCCGTACAAGGAACTGGGGCGCCAGCAGGAGCACCAGCTCTCGCGCGAGCGTTGGCCGCTGGTGACTGCGGTTCAGGATGCCGTGACCGGGGATATCCCGTCCGTGGTGCGGCGCGGCGAGGTGTCCGTCGATCCGTCGCTCCAGGTGGCGCGGCCGGAAGCCGCACCCGCCGCCCCCTCGCGGCCCGCGCCCGCCGCATGGGCGCAGACTGCACAAGCTCCGGTGGCCGCGCCGGTCGCTCCGATGACCCAGATTTCTCCCGCTGCCCCGGCAGCCGACTACCGCGCCGCGACCGTGGCGCCCCATGCACCGGCTGCAGCGCCAGCCGCCGCCGCACTGGCCCCGCGCTCTCCCCTGGCGGGTTTGGCCGGACTGCGCTCTGCCGCGATGGCGGCCGAGCCGCCTGCGCCGGCAGTGCCCGCAGCCTTGCCCGCAGACCTGCCGTCCGTGTTCGCCCGGCTGGCTGGCACGGGCTCAGCTGCTGCTGTGCCTGGCGTGCAGCCTGCGGCACCCGTCTGGCAGCCGCGCCGAGGTCCGTACCCATGAAGGTGATCGCTATCGTTTCCGCCAAGGGCGGTGTGGGCAAGACGACGCTGACGGCCAATCTGGCCACTGCCCTGGAAAGCCAGGGCGTGAGCCCGCTCCTGGTGGTGGACCTGGACCCGCAGAACGCCCTGGGCCTGCATTTCGGTGCCGACCCACGCTCGCTGGCGGGCGTGTCGCGCGCCACCCTGGAAGGCGAACACTGGGGTGCGGTCTGCGTGCGCAGCCTTTCGGGCGTGCACGTGCTGCCTTTCGGCGTGGTGAACGAGTCGGACCGGGTGGCTTTCGAGCGGCACCTGGACGCCCATCCTGCCTGGCTTGTCGAGCAACTCCAGCGCCTGGAGCTGCCGCCCGACGCGGTCGTGTTGATCGACACGCCCCCGGGCCCGTCGGTCTACATGCAGCAGGCGCTGTCCGCCGCGCAGGCGGCGGTGATCGTCAGCCTGCCGGACGCCGCGTCTTACGCGGCCCTGGCTCTCATGCAGCGCCTGGTGACCACCTACTGCACCCCCCGTGCGGACTTCGTGGATGCGCTCTACGTGCTCAACCAGGTGGACAGCGCCCGCCAATTGGCCAAGGACATCACGCGTGTCATGCAGGACAACCTGGGTGAGCGCCTGGTGGGCGTGATCCATGAAGACCAGGCGGTGCGTGAAGCGCTCGCCTACGACCAGAGCGTGCTGCAATATGACGCCCACGGGCAGGCAGCCGACGATCTGCGCAGGTGCGCACAGGTGATCGCCCGGCGCCTGCGCCTGCCGCTGGCGGGGGCTGGGCGATGAGCGTGGACCAGCGCCCCCAGGCCGACGAGGTCGCCGACGCCGACTCGCACAGTCCCCAGGCGCACTGGCGCACCGTGGTCCATGCCATCACGGCATGGGAGATCTGGCAGCACCCGCTGGCGCGCGTGGCGGCGGTGGTGTTCAGCGCGCTGCTGATGGGCCTGGTGATCAGCGTCCCGCTGGATCTGCAGGGGCAGATACTCTTTTCCGTGGGCTCTTTCGCAGCGGCCCTGCTGTTGAGCAAGACCCCCGGCCGCCTGTCCACGCTGGCGATGATCGTGCTGTCGATCTCCGCCTCGTCGCGCTACATCTTCTGGCGCTTCACGGACACGATCGGCTTCACCAACTGGGTGGACGCCGCTTTCGGCTATGGCCTGGTGCTGGCCGAGCTGTATGCGTTCGCGGTGCTTCTCATCGGCTACCTGCAGACTGCCTGGCCGCTGCAGCGCCGCCCCGTGCCGATGCCGGCGGATGTGAGCACCTGGCCCAGCGTGGATGTTTTCATCCCCTCGTACAACGAGCCGCTGGAAGTGGTGCGCCAGACGGTGTTCTCGGCCATGAGCCTGGACTGGCCCAAGGACCGCCTGCACGTGTATGTGCTGGACGACGGCCGCCGCCAGGATTTCCGCGAGTTCTGCGAAGAATTGGGTGTGGGCTACATCATTCGCGACAACAACCACCACGCGAAGGCCGGCAACATCAACGCGGCGCTCCAGGTCACGAACTCCGAATACATCGCGATCTTCGACTGCGACCACATTCCCACGCGCTCCTTCCTGCAGGTGTGCATGGGCTGGTTCTTCAAGGACACGAACCTGGTGATGCTGCAGACGCCGCACGTGTTCTTCTCTCCCGATCCGTTCGAGCGCAATCTGGACACCTTCCACCGAATGCCCAATGAGGGCGAGCTGTTCTATGGCATCGTTCAGGACGGCAACGACCTGTGGAACGCCTCGTTCTTCTGCGGCTCCTGCGCCATCATCCGCCGCAAGGAGCTGCTGGAGGTGGGCGGCATTGCGGTGGAGACCGTGACCGAAGACGCGCACACCGCGCTCAAACTGGCGCGCCTGGGCTACAACACGGCGTACCTCGAAGTGCCGCAGGCTGCGGGCCTGGCCACCGAGAGCCTGTCGGGCCATGTGGGCCAGCGCATCCGCTGGGCGCGGGGCATGGCGCAGATCGCCCGCACGGACAACCCGCTGTTCGGCAAAGGCCTCAAGCTGGGGCAGCGGCTGTGCTATCTCAATGCGATGCTGCACTTCTTCTATGGCCTGCCGCGTCTGGTGTTCCTGACCGCGCCGCTGGCCTATCTGTTCTTCGACGCGCATGTGTTTCAGGCCACCGCGCTCATGATCACGGCGTACGCGCTGCCCCACCTGGCCCATGCCAGCGTGACCAACTCGCGCATCCAGGGGCGGTTTCGCCACTCCTTCTGGAACGAGGTGTACGAGTCCGTGCTGGCCTGGTACATCATGCGCCCGGTGCTGGTGGCCTTCATCAACCCCAAGCTGGGCAAGTTCAACGTGACGGCCAAGGGCGGGGTGATCGAGAAGGCGTACTTCGACTGGACCATCGCGCGTCCTTACGTGGTGCTGCTGCTGCTCAACCTGGTGGGCATCGCCGTCGGCATCTGGAAGCTGTTCTATGCGGATGGCGACGAAAGCACGACCCTGGTCATCAACATGGTCTGGACGGTCTACAACATCATCCTGCTGGGTGCGAGCGTGGCTGTGGCCAGCGAGACGCGCCAGATCCGCGGCACGCCGCGTGTCGCGGCCAGCCTGCCGGCGGTGATTCGATTCGAGAACGGCCGCACCCTGGTGTGCAAGACCGAAGATTTCTCGCAACATGGCCTGGGGCTGACCGTGCCGGCGGAAAGCGACATTCCCATGGGCAGCCGCCTGTCGGTGTCGCTGTTCCGCTCCGACGAGGAGGGCGTCTTCCCTGCGGTGGTCACCTTCAGCGGCAATGGCCGCCTGGGCGTGAAGTTCGACAACCTGAGCCTGGTGCAGCAAGCCGAGCTGGCGTCGCTGACCTTCGCCCGTGCCGACGCCTGGATCGCCACCTGGGGCACGGGCCAACGCGACAAGCCGCTGCGCTCGCTCAAGAGCGTGATCACCATCGGGTTGCGCGGCATGGGTCAGTTGGCCACCACGGCCGTCAAGTCGCTCAAGCCCCGGTAGCCGTTCTGTTTTCTGTATTCGAAGATTCCACACATGACCTTCACACGACAACCGACAGATCGGCTGCCGCGCCAGCGCATGCTCCCCGCCATGCTGGCCCTGGCACTGGCAGGAACGGCCGCACCCGTTTCGCAGCTCGCTGCAGCGCCCGCTGCGCCGGGCACAACCGGCGCAGGGGCCGAGATGGCTGCAGTGTCGTCGCTGCCGGCAGAAGGCGGCGTGCGCGTGCAGCGCAACAGCTTCAAGGACCTGGGAGCTTTGTTCCCGCTGCAGTTGCGCGGTGTGG
The DNA here is from genome assembly GCF_019219095.1 of Acidovorax sp. sic0104. Classification (GTDB taxonomy): domain Bacteria; phylum Pseudomonadota; class Gammaproteobacteria; order Burkholderiales; family Burkholderiaceae_C; genus Acidovorax. The sequence goes on along the minus strand of NZ_JAHUWH010000005.1, from coordinate 293,977 downwards.
ACGGCACCAGCGGCGTGGCCTTCAGCGTGCGCAACGACGAGGTGGTCACGGGCGCGAAGCTCAAGCTCAACTATTCCTACTCGCCGGCCCTGCTGACCAACCTGTCGCACATCAAGGTGATGGTCAACGAGCAGGTCGCGGCCACCATTCCCGTGACCACGCAGCAGGCCGGTGAGAACCTGCAGCGCGAGATCGTCATTCCCCCTCGACTGATCACGGAGTTCAACCGGCTGAACCTTCAGCTCATCGGCCACTACACCATGGAGTGCGAAGACCCGTTGCACTCCAGTTTGTGGGCCAACATCGGCAACGACAGCGTGCTGGAGCTCACCGTGGCCCCGGTGGCGCAGACCAACGATCTGGCGTTGCTGCCCCAGCCTTTCTTCGACCGCCGCGACGTGCGGCCGCTGGAACTGCCCATCGTTTTCAATGCCGCGCCCAACACAGCGGCGCTGCAGGCCGCCGGCACGATGTCGTCGTGGTTCGGTGCGCTCGCGGGCTTTCGGGGTGCCAAGTTCCCTTCGCTCATCGGCGAATTGCCGGCACGCGGCAATGCCGTCGTGATGGTGGCAGGCCGTGCGCAGGCCCCTGCAGGCTTGTCGCTGCCCGAGATCCAGGGCCCCACCGTCGCCGTGGTCAGCCATCCGGCGGACCGCAACGGCAAGCTGCTGCTGGTGATGGGCCGCGACGACGCTGAACTGGCCGTTGCGGCCAAGGCCCTGGCCGTGGGCTCATCGGCCCTGTCCGGCCCGCTCGCGCGCATCACCGAAGTCACGGAACTCAAGCCCCGCAAGCCCTACGACGCGCCCAACTGGCTGGCCAACGACCGGCCGGTCAAGTTCGGCGAACTCGTCGAAGAGCAGGCCCTGAACGTGTCCGGCTACTCGCCCGACCTGATCCGCGTGAACTTCTTCCTGCCGCCCGATTTGTTCGCGTGGCGCCAGAAGGGCATTCCGGTCGATCTGCGCTACCGGTACACCCCGCGCCCCAATGCGGACAAATCCACGCTCAACATCAACGTGAACCAGCAGTTCCTGCGTTCGCTGCCGCTGCATGCGGTCAGCCACGAACAGCCGGGGGCCTTCGACAGGCTGCTGACCAAGGTGCTGCCTCTGGATGAAACAGCGCCGGAGCGCGAGAAATTCCACATTCCGCTGTTCAAGCTGCCAGCCCAGTCGCAATTGCAGCTGCATTACTACTACGACGTGGTCAAGCAGGGCGCCTGCAAGGACGTTCCGCTCGACAACGTGCGTGGATCCGTGGAGGCGGACTCGACCATCGACATCTCCGGCTTCAAGCACTTCATCGCCATGCCCGACCTGGCGGCGTTCGGCAACGCCGGTTATCCGTTCACTCGGATGGCCGATTTGTCGGACACCGCCGTGGTGATGCCCGACAAGCCAGGCTTGGCGGAGTACGGCACCTACCTGGGCCTCATGGGCATCATGGGCCGCGTGACGGGCCACCCCGCGATGGGCGTGACCGTGGCGCAAGCCCAGCAGGTGGACAGGCTCGGTGACAAGGACCTGCTGGTCATCTCGTCGGGCGGCGGCAATCAGCCCCTTCTCAAGCAGTGGGCCAGTTCCATTCCTGCAGCGCTGCAGGGCGATGTCAAGAGCTTCCAGCTGGCCGACCTGGCCCGCCGCCTGATGCGCTGGTGGGGCTTTGAGGACGAGGCCAGCGTGCCGACGCGGCGCAACCAGGTCGCTTTCTCCAGCGCAAGCACCGACGCGTTCATCGCAGGCTTCGAGTCGCCCCTGAAGAGCGGTCGCAGCGTGGTGCTGGTGGCCAGCAACCAGCCGGCCGGGCTGGCGCAGGTCGTCGACGCATTGCTCGACGCCGATTCGCTGGCGCATGTGCAGGGCAGCACCACCGTGATCCGGGGCAAGCAGGTCGACAGCCTGCTGGCCGAGAAAAACTACTATGTGGGCCAGCTGGGTCCGCTGCTGTACGCACAATGGTTTCTCTCGCGCAATCCGCTGCTGCTGATCCTGCTGGGGGTGTCGGCTGCTGTGCTGGTGGCCATCGTCATGTACCTGTCGCTGCGTGCCCGAGCCAGGGCGCGCCTCAAGCAGAAAGCCTGATGAAGCCGCGCAGGCGCACAGGCGCCTGCCGCGATGTTCTGAAACAAGCAATCCGTTCCCGGCCCCGTTGTGGGCCGGGGCCACATGGGAGAAGGAAGGCATGTCCTCCAAAAACCGTCGTCACCACACACTCGCGCTGGGGCTGATGGCCTCGTTGATGGCGCCCGCAGCCTGGGCCCAGACGGGCGCTGAGCAGACCTTGCTCGACCAGGGCCAGTACTGGCAGGAGCGCGGCGATACGGTTCGTGCGGGCGAGGCCTGGCAGAAACTCCTGCGCATCAACCCCCAGAATGCCCAGGCCCTGTATGGCATGGCATTGGTCGAGCTCAGCGCCCAACGCCCCGAGGGCGCCCAGCGCTACCTCACGCAACTGCAGGCAGCCCATCCCCGCAGCCCCCTGGTGAGCCGGCTGCAGGACTCCATCCGCAGCGGCCGCAATGCACCCCAGATCGAAACCGCCCGCCAGCAGGCCAGGAGCGGCCAGGCCAGCCAGGCGCTGAGCACCTACCAGGCAGCGCTGGGCGACCGCGCGCCCACCGGCCCGCTCGCGCTGGAGTACTACCAGACGCTGGGCGCCACCGCCGGCGGTTGGGACGAGGCGCGCCGCGGGCTGAGCCGTCTGGCGCAGGAATCGCCCGAAGACCCGCAGATCGCCCTGGCGCTGGCCCAGCACCTGACCTACCGCGACGCCACGCGCCGCGACGGGATTGCGCAGCTGGCGCGCCTGGCAGGCCGTCCCGACGTGGGCAAGACCGCTACCGAAAGCTGGCGCAAGGCCCTGGCCTGGACGGGCACGCGCTCGGCCGACATCGCGCTGTACCAGGAATTCCTGCGCGCCAATCCTGGCGACACGGCCGTACAGTCGCGGCTGACCCAGGCGCAGAACCTGCAGAAACAGGCGCAGACCACCGCTCGCCCCGCTGCCGGGGCCGACCCGTTGCGCCAGCGCACCACAGCCGGCTTCCAGGCGCTGGACGATGGCGAGCTGGATGCGGCAGAAACCGCATTTTCGAGTGTCCTGGAAGCGCGCCCCTCCGACGGCGATGCGCTCGGCGGCCTGGGCATCCTGCGGTTGCGCCAGGAGCGTTTTGCCGACGCGCGCGGCCTGCTGGAGCGCGCCTCGCGCGCTGGGTCCGCCAGCCGCTGGAAGCAGGCGCTGGACAGTGCGACCTACTGGAGCCTGGTCGAGCAGGCCACGGCCGAGCGCGAGCGCGGTGACACCGCCGCCGCCCAGCGCTCGCTCGAGCAGGCCGTGCGCCTGAACCCCGCCGAGGTCACGGCAGAGACCGACCTGGCGGACCTTCTGGTGGAAGCGGGCCAGTACGATGCCGCCGAAGCGGCCTACCGCCGTGTCCTGGCACGCCAAACCGACAACCCCGACGCCGTGCGTGGGCTGGTGGGCGTGCTGGCCCAGAACAACAAAGCCGCCGAAGCGCTGGCCCTGGTCGAGAAACTCTCGCCCTCGCAGCAGGAGAAGGTCGGCGCCCTGGGCCGCCTGCGGGCGGCCCAGGCTCTGGGCCAGGCCCGTGCCGCCACCGAGCGCGGCGACGCCACGGCGGCGCGCACCGCCCTGGAAGACGCGCTGCTCAACGACCCTGCCAGCCCCTGGGTGCGCCTGGACCTGGCGCGCCTGTACCTGCGCATGGGTGCTGTGGCGGAAGCGCGCGGCGTGATGGACGGCCTGCTCATCTCCAACCCCAACATGCCCGAAGCGCTGTATGCCAGCGCGCTGCTGGCCTCCGAAGCCAGCGACTGGCCCGGTGCTCTCGCGCTGCTGGACCGGATTCCGGAGCAGCATCGCACGCGCGACATCGCCGCGCTGCAAAAACGCGTCTGGGTCCATGTGCAGGCTTCGGCCGCTTCGGCCCTGGCTGCGGAAGGCCGCCAGTCCGAAGCACTGGCCACGCTCGCGCAGGCCGAGTCGTTCGCCACGCAGGACACCGAACTGCTGGGTTCGCTCGCCCTGGCCTACGCCGATGCGGGCGAGCCCCAGCGCGCCCTGGGCATGGTGCGCCAGGTGCTGGCGCGCACCCCGCGGCCCGATGTGGGCCTGCGCCTGCAGTACGCCGCCACGCTGCTCAAGACCCAGCAGGACGTGGAGCTGGCCGGCATCCTGCGCCAGCTGCAGACGGCTCCGATGAGCGAGCGCGAGCGCAAGAGCTTTGCGGACATCCGCCGCGCCTATATCGTGCGCCAGGCCGACGGCCTGCGCGAGGCGGGGGATCTGGCGGCAGCGTACGACACCCTGGCCCCGCTGCTGGCGGAGCAGCCCGACGAGCCGCAGGCCATGGCGGCCCTGGCCCGCATGTACGCCGCCAACAACGACTACGCGCAGGCGCAGGCGCTGTATGCCCGGCTGCTGGAGAGGTCGCCCAACGATGTGCCGCTGATCTTGCAGACCGCGGCCATGGCCACGGGCGCGAAGGACTACGGCTATGCGGAGTCGCTGCTGTCCGTGGCGCTGGCGCGCGCACCGCGGGACCCCGAAGTGCTGGCCGCCACGGGACGGTTGTACCGTGCGCAAGGCAAGAACTCCAAGGCGACTGAATTCTTCACCGCCGCCGTGGCGGCCGAGAATGCTCAACGCGATGCCATGCTGGCCGCCAGCGGCGTGCCTGCGGGGCCCGTGCGGTCGGGCAATCCCTTTGCACAGCGCGCCAGCTTGCAACGTACCAGCAACGGGCTGTCGGTGCCCGGCGGTGCTCCGTATGGCGCCGTGGCGCGCTCTCCGGTCGGCTATACGCCCATGCAGTACGCGCCGCAGCCCGTGGCACGCAACAATGCGCCGGCGGGGCTCTATATTCCCGACCCCGCGGGCGCCAGCCGGTTTGGCGCCGCGCCGCAGGCCTACATCCCATCGCCGCCGATGACGCCCGCCAGCTACTACCCCGAGGCAGCAAGCCCTGCCGCTGCGGCCGAAGCGGCATCGGGCGGTACTGCGCGGCGCACTGCTGCTGCACGGAGCGCGGCAACGTCGGCTGACGCGCCTGCGCGCTCGACGGGCGTCACCCCGGCGGGCGGCGCAGCGCCGGCCTATGTACCGCCCGCGCCATTGCTGCCCCCGCAGCAGGCGCAGCAGGCCCCGGCGGGGTACATCACCCCTGCACAGGCTTACGGCGGATACGCGGCGGCGCCGCAGCCCGCTCCCCTGCCGCGAGGCGCAGCGGCGGCCGCGCCTTCGGCCTGGTCAACGGCCGGGCTGGGCAGCGCGCCCGATCCCACACGGCCGCGCACAGCGCGCGACGAGCTGCGGGAGGTTCAGCAAAGCCAGATATCCAGCTTCTCGGTGGGCGCCACGGCGCGTGCCCGACAGGGCGAGGCCGGCATGAGCCAGCTGTCCGAAATCCAGGCGCCTGTTCAACTCAAGATGAGTGTGGGCGACGGCCACGTGGTGCTGGGTGTCACGCCCACCGGCGTGAGCGCCGGGTCTCCAGGTTCCCCGTACGGCACGATCAGCCGCTTTGGCGGTGGGCCGCTCACCGCCATGGACATGCCCGAGCGTGGTGCCGGATCGCAGAGCGATAGCGGTGTCGGCTTGAGCGTTGGCTACGAAAGCGGTGGGTTCAAGGCCGACATCGGCAGCACGCCGCTCGGTTTCGGGCAATCGGACGTCGCGGCCGGCGTGAAGTACCGCATGGCCGTCACCGACAACTTCACGGTGGCCGCCGACCTGTCCCGCCGCCCCGTGACCGACAGCCTGCTGTCGTTCGCAGGGGCCCGCGATGCACGCACTGGCGACCGCTGGGGCGGAGTGTCTGCCACGGGCGGCCGCGTGGACATGACCTGGGATGACGGCGAGCTGGGCATCTATGGCTACGGATCGCTGCACAGCCTGGCTGGCACCCGTGTGCGCAGCAATGCGCGGGCGGAACTGGGTGGCGGGCTGTACTGGCATGTGCACCGCACCTCCAACGCCGACCTGACCGCAGGGCTGAGCTTCTCAGGGCTGTCCTACCAGCGCAACCTGCGCTATTTCACGGTGGGCCACGGCGGGTACTTCAGCCCGCAGCAGTTCGTCTCCTTCGGCATCCCCATCGAATGGGCGCAGCGCACGGGCCGCCTGTCCTACCAGCTCAAGGGATCGGTGGGCGTGCAGTACTTCAAGGAAGATGCTGCACCGTATTTCCCCAACAGCCCGGCCCGGCAGGTCTCGGCCGTTCAGGCAGCCAGCGATGCCCTCGCCTTTGGCGAGACCGGCGCCACGGCCATCTACCCCGGTCAGTCCCGCACGGGCCTGGGCTACAACCTGGGTGCTGCCATGGAGTACCAGATGCATCCGCAGGTCTTCCTGGGCGGTCATCTGTCGCTCAACAATGCGCGCAACTACCGTGAGTTCGCGGGCGGCATGTATGTCCGCTACGCTTTCCAGCCGTACAACGGCCTGCAGGCCTTCCCGGTGAACCCATTGCGGTCTCCGTATGCCAACTGAGGCAGGTTAGCCGCAGACCACGCGGCCACCCGAGGCAAAGGGCCCGCCGCACAGCGATGTGCGGCGGGCCCTTTGCTTTGTACTGCTTGCCAGGCACAGGCGCCTGGGGTCTGGTTGAAGAGGCTTGCCGTTCGTCGCGGCCAACCCGCTGTGCCGCTGGCCCCTGCAGGAACGAGTCTGGCGAGGGGGATACCCCGCATTCAATCTTGGTCCAGAACGTGCACGCACCGCCGCCGTTGCCCCATTGCGGCGGCCAGATCCCGCGCAAGGCTCAGGCGCCGCGCCTCACGCTGGAATGGCCGCACCGGTCAATCAGGCCGGTGTGGCACGGCTTGCGCCAGGCCGGCCCATCCGACCCGCGCACGGGTCGAATGGAGGCCGGCGTAGCGCAGCGCAGCAGCTCAAGGCGTTGTCGCCTGCTTCGCACCTACGAACACGGTGTGCGCACGCGTGCCAGCCACCGACAGGCCGGCCGTCAGGATGCGCAAGCCGACCACACGGCCATTGGCGTCGAACTGCGCCGCAGCGGAGCCGGACTGGGCAGGGCCCGAGGACAGACCGCAGGTGATCGGTGCGTTCGGGCTGTTGAGGTAGCCGAATGCCTCCACACGGTACAGGTTCAGGCCACTGCCCAGCTCGCCCAGCAGCTTGCCCGCGACTTCGCAGCCGCTGGAAGTGATGCCGGTGATCGCCCCGTCGGCAAACACGGTCAGGGTGGTGGTGTCGCCGCCAAAGCCGGTGCCCGCCATCCGGTAGGTGCCGACGATCAGGGCCGCGTTGGGAACCGTGCCGATCGGCAGGGCATACAGCGGATCGGGCGTGACGCTGAAGCGGGTCGGCGCGCCACCGGGCTGCGTGGGGTAGCTGAAGGTGCCGGTGAACAGGTTGGCGCTGCCCGTGCCGTTGCTGCTTTGCAAGGTGCCGTCGATCAGCACCGACTCGTTGTAGGTGCCCGTGTTGGCCAGCAGCCGGTTGAAGAACACGCCATCGTTGGCCGTCACGAAGCGGTTGGTGGTCGCGTTGTTCTGGTAGCGGATGAGGCGGCCGTAGAGAGCGTTGTGGTCCAGGCTGCTGTTGGTGTAGAAGAACAACCCGCCGTCAGGCAGCACGCTGCCCCAGACCGAGGTGTCGCCGATGACGCCGGCAGGCAGCGTGAACGAGCCCTGCCAGTTGCCGGCCACTGACAGCGGCGTGGCGGAAGGCGGCGTCACGGTGCGCGGGTCTGCAATGCCGTTGAGGGTGTAGGTGTTGTCCGGTCCCGTGGCGTTGCGCGTGAATGCCCAGATGCCGTTGGGAACCCCGGCGGCGTCGTACCGCAGCACGGCGATGCCCGACTGCTGCGTGCCCGACTCTCCGCACGACGTCGTGTCGCCCGACAGATTCAGCGTGAGCGAGTACAGCGGCGAATTCGCAGCACGCGGCGTGGCGGAGCCTGTGACCAGGCAGCCGCCGATGCGGCCGGACAATTGGCCCTGCGGGGACACCGCGATGACCCAGCCGCCACCGAACAGGCCCGTGCCGCGGTAGGTGCCCTCGATCATCGCTGGGGTCGCGTTGTGGAAATTGAGGCTGCTGTAGGAAAGCTTCAAGGGCACCACCGCGCCGGAAGCGGCGGCGGTCTGCACGGGGTCGCTGTAGTTGCCGCTGATGCCGTCGGTGCGGCCGATCTTGCCGCTGTTGGACGCCGTGCCGCGGAGTGTGAGGCCGGTGGCGAACTTGCGGTCTTGCACCGAGAAGTACGTGACCCCGGTGGCCAGCACGGAGGTCACGTTGACGTTCAGGCGCCCGTACAGGGAATCAAAGCCCGCCGCCCCCGGGGCCTCGCGCGCAAAGTAGAACTCGCCGCCGGTGCCCAGCGGGCCCGGGTCGATGTACCCCACGACCTGCCGCTGCGCCGCGCCGGTGCCCACCGTGCCTTCCCAGACCCCGCCGGGGTATTGCTGGACGCCCGGGGTGGGGCCCACATCCTCGCCATCGGACGAGCCGCCGCCGCAGCCGGCGACCAGGGCCGCACAGGTCAAAGAAAGCCAAAGAGATTTGCGCATGCTGGAGAGAAGAGATTCGGGTCAGTGAATGGGGCTGGCAACCGCCTTGGAGCGGCTGTGGAACGCCTGTGGCAGCCCATGCTGGCCGCCCGTGCAGGGTGCACGGCCGCAATGGCCCCGCCTGTGTCCAATTGTGCCAGCTATGCGCAAAAAGGCCGTTGGAAATATCGCCACAGGCATGGCCAGCATGCATGCCGTGTGTGCCCTGCATGCGGTATTGCGGTGGCGGTACGCCCCCAGGGGCCATGGCAAAGCAAGGATCGAGGTGCTATCAAAAAAGTAGCTAGAAGGGCCGCCAGTTCCACCCCGACAGACATCTGGGCGGGCATGTCGGGGGGCCATGAAAAAAGGCCGGGCCCCTTTCGGGTGTCCGGCCTGATGGGGTCAGGGGAGCGCGCCACCGCGGTACGGGGGCTCCCTGCATCCTCAGTCGTCGTTCGTCGCCAGACTGATCAGGATGCGCAGCACATACCAGAGCATGAGCGCGATCGACGCGAACAGGTGCAGAGCCGCGCCTGCGGGGCGGTCTGCAGGGTAGTCGTGGATGATGCGCGAGGTGTCATACAGCACGCACGCGCCAGCGAACAGCACCATGATTCCGGAGAACCAGATGCCCAGCTTGAAGCCAAAGATCGCACCGGCCACGATGGTGCCCAGCGCCACCAGGCCGCCCACCTTGAGGATGCCGCCCAGGAACGAGAAGTCGGACTTGCTGGTGAACGCCGTCCAGGTGAGCGCGCCTACCATCAGCAGCGTGATGAACGCTGCGGCACCGATGGCGCCGGGCACCAGCAGCTGGGCGATGCCGAACATCGGCGCGAAGATCAGCCCTTCGGCCAGCACGTACAGGCCCAGGCCGATGAGCTGGGTCTGCGGGTTCTCGGAGTTGTCGGCCAGGTAGGACGCGAGCCAGCCGACCAGCATGAAGGCGCCCATCACACCGAGCCAGATGAACTTGTTGCTGCTGGCCATCAGCATCTTGGCCGTGGTGGTGGAAAAACCGCTCATCATCAGGACGGCCGAGAGCACGACAAAAGCCAGGATGGCCGCGCCCAGGTGCTTGTATGTGGAGACGATGAAATCACGACGCTCCAGCGGTGCGCCGGAGGGAGTCTGGGGCGAAAGTGCGTTCGGATTCATGGTGTGGGTCCTGCTGTGATGGAACTTGTGGTTGCTGTGATCACCTCTGGGGGCGCGCGCCCCGCGGCGCTGCCCTCCCCCCTCTCTTCTTTGCTCTATGTGCTGCGTCAGGCGGCTGCGGCCTGAGCGCCTGCCTGTTCCTCGGCGCGGCGCAGCTTGCGGTTGGCCCACACGCCGCCGGCCCCCACCAGCGTGAGGAAGATCGCGAAGATCCAGGTGCCGGCGCCGCCCAGCGACTTCGCGCTGGACTGGGCATCGGCCAGCAGGCGCTGCTTGCTGGTTTCATAAGCGATCACGGGCTGGCCGGCGGCCACGACTTCGTAGACGAGGTCGTTGTCGCCGGAGTCGAACAGCGCAGTCACCTTCTCGTCGATGAGGTTCCCCACCAGCGTGGACGGCGTGCTGTGGTCGATGCGCAGCTTGCGGACTTCACCGCCCGCAGTGGGCGCCACGGTGATCTCGTAGTACTTCTTGGTCGCGCGCCGCTTGCGCGTGACGGTGATTTCCGAAGCGCCGGTCACGGTGCCTGCCACCGACGTGAGCTGCTCACGTGGCTTGTAGGCGTGGTCGCCTTCTGCCTTCCACTGGCTCCAGACCGACATGCCGATCAGGCCCGGGCCTGCGATCAGCAGCAGCCAGGCGTAGCCGGTGATGAAAATCAAGATCTTGCGGACGAATCCCATAGAAAACCCTCTTTGAATGTTGTGTGTGTTTTTGGCTGGCCACCGTTTGCTGGCCAGGGTGGCTGCGTCTCATTCCGCGAGGGAACGACGTCAGGCCCGCGATGATCTGCGAGTTGTGTGCAAGGGGTGTTTCAAAATGTTGTGCGCGTAGCATGAACGCCGCAACTTGACAAACATGTCCTTCCGTGCCGAATGGAATTCGTGTAAGCGGTGGGTCAGTAACACCGTGACAACGGCCTTGCCGCAGGCGCGCGCATGCCGTGGGGAGCGCCGCGAAGCTGCGGTGGAACGGGGCAGGGCTGCGTAGGTACCGCCAGGCTTGGCGGCAGCGTGCGCCCGTGGGCGGGCACGAATCGAGTTGGCGGAACAAGAAATGCAGGCACGGGCTGGGCAGTGCTGGGTCTGCCTCCACGCTGCATTGCACAGCGTTCCAAAAAGCCTTGCCTTGTGGCACCGGCGGGGCCAGGTTGCGGCCATATGCCCCGGTGGGCAGGCGGGGCGGCTCCCGTACGCCCTGCCTTCGAGTCGTCGCCGTCCTTAGAACGGAATATCGTCGTCCATGTCGTCAAAACCGGACGCCGCACGGGGTGCTTGCGCCGCGGGCGCGGGTGCGGGACGCGGTGCGGGTGCCGGCGGGCGCGCTGCAGGGGCTGCACGCCGGGCAGGAGCCTGGTCGTACCCGCCGCCGCCCTGGTCACCACCATAGCCGCCGCCGTCGTCATAGCCGCCTTGCTGGCCACCACCGCCGCCGCCCATGCCCTGGCGGCTGCCCAGCATCTGCATCTGGTCTGCACGGATTTCGGTGCTGTACTTCTCCACGCCGCTCTGGTCGGTCCACTTGCGGGTGCGCAGCGAGCCTTCGACATACACCTGAGAGCCCTTGCGCAGGTACTGGCCGGCGATCTCGGCCAGGCGGCCGTTGAAGACAACGCGGTGCCACTCGGTGGCTTCGCGCATTTCGCCGCTTTGTTTGTCCTTCCACTTGTCGGTGGTGGCAATCGTCACATTGGCCACCTGGTCGCCACTGGGGAAAGTGCGCATTTCAGGGTCGCGGCCCAGGTTGCCGACGATGATGACTTTGTTCACGGATGCCATGGTGGGAAAACCTCAAAAGAAAGCGGCACCGCACTGTGGATGAAAGCGGCGCCGAAAAGCAGGAATGAACCTGTCATTGTGCCCGAACCCGCCTGGCGCGGGGCCGGCTTGGTGCCGCTTACCGTGCCACGGGCCGCAGGCGCCAGGAAAGCGCCAGCCACACGCTGCACAGCACGGCCGTGGCCGCAAAGAGCCCGGTGGCACCCACCGTCTTGGCCAGCGCGCCACCCAGCACGCCCCCTGCAAACAGGCCCAGCGATTGCAGCGTGTTGTAGGCGCCAAGGGCTGCTCCTCGCAGCGGAGCGGGTGCCATGCGCGAGACAAGGCTCGGCTGGGAGGCCTCCAGCGCATTGAAGCCGACAAAGAAGATAAAGAGCAGGACTCCGAACAGCCAGGGCGCAGCGGGCGATGGCAGGCCCGACAGGACGGCAAACCCCACCTGGGCGATCAGCACCAGAATGATCGAGCCCAGCAGGGCTGCGCGCAGCCTGCCCGCGCGCTCCAGCGAGAACAGCCCTCCCATCATGGCGAAAGCGAGCAGCATCGCAGGCAGGTACACATGCCAGTGCGTTGCCGACGGCAACCCGGCCTGCACCAGCAGCGCGGGCACGGCCACCCACATCGCGATCTGCACGGTGTGCAGCACGAAAACCCCGGCGTTCAGCCGCAGCAGGTCGGCGTGCTTCAAAAGTTCGGACAGCGGCGCCAGCGCCCTGGACTGCGCATGGGCCTGTTCGGGCGGCACGACCCACAGCACGACGGCGATGCCCGCCGTGGCCAGCGCGAAAGTCAGCCCGAAAAGCCCCGGCAGGCCCCAGCGTGCGGCCATGGGCGGCGCGATCACCAGCGCCAGCATGAACATGAGCCCGATGCTGGCCCCCACCAGCGCCATGGCCTTGGTGCGCACCACGTCGCGGGTCTGGTCCGCCAGCAGTGCGGTCACGGCCGCCGACACGGCACCGGCGCCCTGCAGCGCCCGGCCCAGCAGCAGGCCCCACACGGAATCGGCCAGCGCGGCCACCAGGCTGCCTGCCGCGAACACAGCCAGCCCTGCGACGATCACGCGCTTGCGTCCGAACCGGTCGGAGGCCAGGCCCAGCGGCAGTTGCAGCAAGGCCTGGGTCAAACCGTAGGCGCCCAGGGCCAGGCCCACCAGCGCGGGGTCGTTCCCTCCGGGATAGCGCGCGGCCTCCAGCGCGAACACCGGCAGCACCACGAACAGCCCAAGCATCCGCAGCGCGAAGATGAGCGCCAGCGACATGCTGGAGCGCCGCTCCAGCGGGGTCATGGTGGTGGGGCTCAAGGGCTGTGAGCTGTGGTCGGGCACCGCTGCGCCTGGGGGGGATATGGACAAGGGATCTCGCACGGGGCGTGCGCAGGAATGGGAAATGGACGGAAGCCCGTATTCTCGCGCATCGCTTCCCAGGCGATCGCAGTGTCGGGCCCGCAGGGGCTTGACCCACGTCAAGAATGTGGGTGAGCGCGGGCAGGTCGCATCGCTGCGGGGCATCCTGGCCGGCCCAGCGAGACGGATGCCCGTGGCCTATCATGGTGGGTTTCCCTTTAGAGCCATCGCTGTGACCTCCTTGCCCGCCACGCCTGCCGATGACCGCCTCGCTGCCGACGGCACCTACCTCGCCCGCGCGCTGCGCGAGCAGCGCATCAGCATCCGCGGCGCGCGCACGCACAACCTCAAGAACATCGACCTCGACATCCCGCGCAACCAGCTGGTGGTGATCACCGGGCTGTCGGGCTCGGGCAAGTCCAGCCTGGCGTTCGACACGCTGTATGCCGAAGGGCAGCGGCGTTATGTGGAGAGTCTGTCGGCCTATGCGCGGCAGTTCCTGGGCCGGCTGGACAAGCCCGATGTGGACCTGATCGAGGGCCTCTCGCCTGCGATTTCCATCGAGCAGAAGGCCACCAGCCACAACCCGCGCTCCACCGTGGGCACGGTGACCGAGATCCACGACTACCTGCGGCTGCTCTACGCCCGGGCCGGCACGCCCTACTGCCCAGACCACGGCCTGCCGCTGGCCGCGCAGACCGTGAGCCAGATGGTGGATGCCGTGCTGGCCCTGCCCGAGGACACCCGGCTCATGCTGCTGGCCCCGGTGGCCCGCGAGAAGAAGGGCGAGTTCACCGAGCTCTTCACGCAGATGCAGGCGCTCGGCTACATCCGCTTCCGGGTGGATGGGACCATCTACGAATACGAAAGCCTGCCGCAGCTGAAGAAGACCGAGAAGCACAACATCGACGTGGTGATCGACCGCCTGAAGGTGCGCCCCGAGATGCAGCAGCGCCTCGCCGAGAGCATTGAGGCCGTGCTGCGCGTGGGTGGCAACGACGGCAACGGCCGCGTGCTGGCGCTGGAGATGGACTCGGGCCAGGAGCACCTGTTCAGCTCCAAGTTCTCGTGCCCGGTGTGCAGCTACTCGCTGGCCGAGCTGGAGCCGCGCCTTTTTTCGTTCAACTCGCCCATGGGCGCCTGCCCCGCCTGCGACGGCATCGGCCAGCGCGAGGTGTTCGACGCGGCGCGTGTGGTGGCCTTCCCGTCCTTGAGCCTCGCCAGTGGCGCCATCAAGGGCTGGGACCGGCGCAATGGCTACTACTTCGCCATGCTCGAGAGCCTGGCGCGGCACTACGGCTTTGACGTGGAAGCGCCGTTCGAATCGCTGCCCGCCCCGGTGCAGCAGGCGGTGCTGCACGGCTCGGGCGAGGACGAGATCGCCTTCAGCTACATCCTGGACAGCGGCGCCAACAAGGGCAAGGTCTACACCAAGAAGCACCCGTTCGAAGGCATCCTGCCCAACATGGCGCGGCGCTACCGCGAGACCGATTCCGTCGTCGTGCGCGAGGACCTGGCCCGCTTTCGCAGCAGCCAGCCCTGCCCTGAATGCCACGGCACCCGCCTGCGCCGCGAGGCCCGCCATGTGAAGGTGGGCGACGGCGAGCAGGCCCGCGCGATCTTCGAGGTGAGCCATGCCACCCTGAGCGGCGCGCATGCCTGGTTCCAGCAGCTCAAGCTCATCGGCGCCAAGGCCGAGATCGCCGACAAGGTCGTGCGCGAGATCACCACGCGCCTGCAGTTCCTCAACGACGTGGGCCTGAACTACCTGAGCCTGGACCGCAGCGCCGAGACGCTCTCAGGCGGCGAGGCGCAGCGCATCCGCCTCGCTTCGCAGATCGGCTCGGGCCTCACCGGCGTGATGTATGTGCTCGACGAGCCCAGCATCGGCCTGCACCAGCGCGACAACGACCGGCTGATCGCCACGCTGCAGCACCTGCGCGACATCGGCAACAGCGTGATCGTGGTCGAGCACGACGAGGACATGATGCGCGCCGCCGACCATGTGATCGACATGGGCCCCGGCGCGGGCGTGCACGGCGGCCGCGTGATGGCGCAGGGCACGTATGACGCGGTGCGCAGCCACCCCGAATCGCTGACCGGCAAGTACCTGTCGGGCACGCTGTCCATCCCCGTGCCCAAACGCCGCACCCCCTGGCTTCCGGTGGTGGACCAGCCCGTGCCAGCCCCGGCACAGGCCAAGGGCAAGTCGCGCTTTCCGCAGACCGAAGCCAGCAAGCGCCGCGCCGAGCGCATGGCCGAGCACCACGCCCGCCAGGGCGCCGTGCAGGCGCTGCGCGTGGTGGGCGCCACGGGCAACAACCTCAAGGACGTGAGCGTGGACTTCCCCGTGGGGCTGCTCACCTGCGTGACGGGCGTCTCGGGCTCGGGCAAGAGCACCCTGGTCAACGACACGCTGTATGCCGCCGTGGCGCGCCAGATCTACCGCGCCCATGAAGAGCCCGCGCCACACGAGGAGATCGTGGGCATCGAATATTTCGACAAGGTCATCAACGTCGACCAGAGCCCCATCGGCCGCACGCCGCGCAGCAACCCGGCCACCTACACCGGCCTGTTCACGCCCATCCGCGAGCTGATGGCCGAGGTCAACACCGCCAAGGAGCGCGGCTACGGCCCGGGGCGCTTCAGCTTCAACGTGGCCGGCGGCCGCTGCGAGGCCTGCCAGGGCGACGGCGTGGTGAAGGTGGAGATGCACTTCCTGCCCGACGTCTACGTGCCTTGCGACGTCTGCCACGGCGAGCGCTACAACCGCGAGACGCTGGAAGTGCTGTGGAAGGGCAAGAACATCGCGCAGATCCTGGAGCTGACCGTGGAAGACGCACACGCCTTCTTCAAGGACGTGCCGACCATCGCCCGCAAGCTGCAGACGCTGCTGGACGTGGGCCTGTCGTACATCCGCCTGGGCCAGGCGGCCACCACGCTGTCGGGGGGCGAGGCGCAGCGCGTGAAGCTGGCGCAGGAGCTATCGAAGCGCGACACCGGCCGCACGCTCTACATCCTGGACGAGCCCACGACCGGCCTGCACTTTGCCGACATCGACCTGCTGCTCAAGGTGCTGCACCAGCTGCGCGACGCGGGCAACACCATCGTGATCATCGAGCACAACCTCGATGTGATCAAAACCGCCGACTGGCTCATCGACATGGGTCCCGAGGGGGGGGCCGGCGGCGGCACCGTGGTGGGCGTGGGCACGCCCGAAGACCTCGCCGCCAATCCGGCCAGCCATACGGGGCGCTACCTCGCACCGTACCTGCAGCCCGTGAATCAGCGATAAAACAGGCTACGGCGCTTATGTATCAAGCGCCAAATGCTATAAAAATAGAAGCAACCGGCGTCTGGGCAACCTGCAGTGCACGCGCCGGGGGCTCTGCGCTGGCCGCCCACGGCACAGGCGGCACTGCGCCGTGGGGTTCGTGTCGATAGAATGCGATTAATTCTCATTCTATAAATCCACCTGTCCCATCCGGGCCCACACAGGAGTGCGCCGTGCCGGCCTCCGAGCTTGCTGCTGCCCCGCCACCCGACGTTCACACGCTCTACTGCGACCACCACGGCTGGCTGCAGCGCTGGCTGCAGTACCGGCTGGGCAATGCCTGCGACGCTGCCGACCTGGCGCACGACACCTTCGTGCGCCTGCTGACCCGGCCTGCGAGCCGGGGCCTGCACAGCTTTGCCGAGGCGCGCGCGTACCTGCGCATCGCCGCCAACGGCCTGTGCGTGGACCTGTGGCGCCGCCGCGAGGTGGAGCAGGCCTGGCTGCAGACCCTCGCCGTCCTGCCCGAGCCGCTGGCACCTTCGCCCGAGCACCAGGCCATCGTGGTCGAGACGCTGCTGGAAGTCGGCGCCATGCTCAGCCGCCTGCCGCACAAGGCTGCGCGGGCCTTCGTGCTGGCGCAGGTGGACGGCATGCCGTACCGCGACATCGCGGCCGAGCTGGGTGTCTCCGAGCGCATGGTCAAGAAGTACATCGCGCAGGCCATGCTGCAGTGCGCGTTGATCGAAGCCGGATTGTCCGGCGATCCTCGCAGCCCCGCACCGCTGTGAAACCCCCGGCCCCTGCGCTCCGTGCCAGCGTTGCCAGCCTGGAGCAGGCCGCGCAGTGGTACGCCACCCTGCGCGACGACCGCGCCACGGAGTCGGACCAGCTGGCCTGGAGGACCTGGCTCGCGCAGTCGCCCGAACACGAGGCTGCGTGGGCGCACATCGACACGGTCAGCCGCAAGTTCGACCCGCTGCGCGGCCTGGGTCCGCCAGGCACGGCCGCTGCCGTGGCAGGGCTGGATGTGGCGCGAGCCAAGGCCGTGGGCCGGCGCAGCGCGCTCAATGCCTTGGGCGGCGGACTGGGCCTGGGTGTGGTCGCCTGGCTGGGCTGGCGCCATACGCCCCTGCCAGCGCTGGCGATGGCGCGGCTGCGCGCCGACCACCACACCGGCACTGGAGAGCGGCGCGATCTGGCGTTGGCCGACGGCTCGCGCGTGTGGCTCAACACCCGCACCGCGCTGCAGGTGCGCCTCAATGCGCGGGAGCGCCGCCTTGTGCTGCTGGCCGGCGAGATCCTGGTCGATACCGCGCGGGACGCGCTGCAGCGCCCTTTCTACGTGGACACCGCCCACGGCCGGCTCCAGGCCCTGGGCACGCGCTTCACGGTGCGCGACACCGAAGGCCGCGTCCGCCTGAATGTGTTCGAAGGCCTGGTGGAAATCCACACCCACGGCGGCAAGGTCTTGCGCGTGCCGGCAGGCCAGGCTGCCGGGTTCGACGCCGAGACGGTCTCGGCCTTGCAGGATGCCGACCGGCTGCGCGAAGCCTGGAGCCGGGGCAGTTTGCCGGCCGACAGCCTGCCCCTGGGCAGCTTGCTCGAAGAACTGGGCCGCTACCGCCACGGCCACATCAGCGTGGCGCCCGAGGTGGCTGGCCTGCAGGTCATGGGCGTGTACCCCGCCGACGACCCTGAGCAGGCCCTGTACATGCTGGAGCAGGCCTTGCCCATCCGCGTGCGGCGCGCACTGCCGTGGTGGACCACGGTCGAAGCCCGGTAGGCATCCCCCGGCGGCCGGGGCCTGCGCGCGGGACGGAAAACTTTGCCAACCAGGTTCCCTTTTCTGCGTCTCGTTCGATTCAGTGGATGAGAGATGGCCATTCGGATGCCGTGCAGCGCGCTCCGGGGCCGTCTCCGCATTTTTCGAAGAACCTATCGAGGAGAAGCATCCATGTCCCGCCGCCACCGTTTCCATCGGCATGCCCAGCGTGCTCGCCAGCCCGCCGCCCACGGCCTGTCCCACGCCACCCTGCGCCCTGTGGTGCTGGCCATGCACCTGGCCACGGCCAGCGCGGTGCTCGCCGCCTGCGCCTGGACACCCGGTGCCCATGCGCAGACGCAGGCGTCCGAGCCGGCGCGCCGTTTCCAGATTGCCGCCGGCAACCTCACGTCGGTGCTGAACCGTTTTGCCGAGGAGGCAGGTGTCTTCCTGGCGGCCCCGGCGGAACTCACGCAGGGCAAGCGCAGCCCGGGTCTGTCGGGCAGCTTCACGGTCGAGCAGGGCTTTCTGGAGCTGGTGCGGGGTCAGGGACTGCAGGTGCTGCGCCAGGCCAATGGCAGCTATGCATTGCGGCCGGTGCCCGGGGGAGCTTCGGGCCCCGCCGGAACTGCGCCGGGCGAAGCCACGCTGTCATCGGTCACGGTGAAGGCAGCGCTCGAAGCCGACATCACCCGCAACCTGGGCACGGCCGTGCGCGCCGGTGCACTCGGCGATGTCGCGCAAAAGGACACGCCGTTCTCCAGCGCCGTGGTGAGCAGCCAGCAGATCCAGGAGCAGGCCCCGCAAAAGCTTGGCGACCTGTTCGTGCAGGACGCCTCGGTCTCGGACAACAGCGGCGCCTACACGGCCTGGAGCACCTACCTCACGGTGCGTGGCATGGAGCTGGATTGGCAGAACTCCTACCGCATCGACGGCAAGCCCTTCCTGGGCTACACGGTGACGCTGCCCTACGACCACATGGAGCAGGTCGAGCTGCTCAAGGGCGCCACCGGTTTTCTCTACGGCTTCGGCGCGCCGGGCGGCATGCTCAACTACGTGACCAAGAAGCCGGGCGATGCGCCCACGCGCAGCGCCAGCCTGGGCTACGCCGGCGGCAGCATCGTGCGCGCCAACGCCGATCTGGGCGGCCGCCTGGGCGCGGACGGCGGGCTCGGCTACCGCCTGGACGTCACGCGCGAGGCCGGCCGCACCGCCAACGACGGCTCGCTGGAACGCACGTCGCTGCTGCTGGCGCTGGATGCGAAGCTGACCGACCGCCTGAGCTGGGACCTGCAGACCATCTTCCAGGACCGCCTGACCGAGGACACCGAGCCCGGCATCCAGACACGCGCGCTCGCCACCCGGCTGCCCGCACCGATCCGCAACGACAGGACGCTGGTGGGCCCGGGCAACTACGTGGACAACCAGTTCGGCTTTGTCGCCACGGGCTTCAAGTACCGCCTGAGCGACACCTGGAAGGCGCAGACCAGCTTCAGCCAGAGCTATTCGAAGACGCGCCGCAACGAGTCCATCCTGGGGTTGCAGAACCTGGCGGGCGACTACATCGACGCCCGTGCGGACTACGGCGAGCGCTACCAGTACAGCTATTGGGACGCCATGCTGCAAGGTCGCGTGGAGGCCGCAGGCATGACTCACCATATCGTGGCAGGCGTCTCCTGGCAAAAGCAGCGCAACGACGACTCGCGCAATGCGGTGTACATCCCCGACGTGGGCACCGGCAACCTGGCCCGGCAGAACTCGGTGCGCTACGACAGCATCGGCGGGTTCGACAGCCTGGGGCTGTACCGCCTGACCGAGATCACGCAGCAGTCCCTCTTCGCCAGCGACCGCATCACGCTGGACGACCGCTGGTCCGTGCTGGGCGGCCTGCGCTGGATCCGCTACGAAAAGCTCAACTGGAACGCGGGCGGCGCCGCCACGGATGCCTACCGCGAGAACGGCATCGTCACGCCCACCGTGGCGGCGATGTTCAAGCTTTCGGGGGACACCATGGCGTACGCGAGCTACGTGCAGTCGCTGCAGCAAGGCGCCACGGTTTCCAAGCTTCCCACCTACACCAATGCGGGCGAGATGCTCAACCCGCTCATGAGCCGGCAGTGGGAGCTGGGCATCAAGCGCGACGGCACCGACTGGTCGGCCACCGCGGCGCTGTTTCGCGTGCGCAAGACCACCGAATACGACCGCAGCTGCGGCACGGACTGCCTGACCAAGGTGCAGGACGGCGCATCGGTGTTCCAGGGGCTGGAGCTGGGCGCCACCGCCCGGCTGGACAAGGGCTGGAGCCTGGGCGGCAACCTGATGGTGCTCGATTCCGAATATGCGTCGGGCGAGGAGGCGATGGTGGGCCGCCGCGTGGCCGGTGCGCCGCGATGGGTGGCGACGGCCCAGGTGGCCTACCGCGTCCCGCAGGTGCCGGGCCTGCAGGTGCAGGTCGGCGCCAAGTACACCGGCAAGACGCCACTGCGGGCCGACAACTCCATCCCTGTCGACGGCTACGCCCTGGCCAGCCTGGGGGCGTCCTACGAAACCCGGGTGGGTGGGCGTGACACGGTGTGGCGCGCCAGCGTGCACAACCTGTTCAACAGGAAGTACTGGATGTACCAGTACAGCAACTACATCAAGGCCGGTGATGCACGCTCGCTGAACCTCAGTGCCACCGTGCACTTCTGAGCGGAGCCGCCTGGCTGCACATCACCGCTCCAGAAGGCGCGCCACCACCGGGTCCAGCGAGGCCATGAAGCCCTCCACGGCACGGGTGTAGCCGCTGTCCAGGCCCAGCTCGCCATTGATCTCGCCGTGTTCGAGCGGCTCGGGCAGGACCTCGGCGCGTACGCCCAGGGTGGCGGCCTGACGGGCCATGCCCTCGGCCTGCAGGCAGGGCTGGTCCGGGCGCTCGGTGGAGCACACCAGCTGGTAGGGCGGCGCGCCGGCCACGAGCTGGTGGAAGGGCGACAGCAGCGTCCAGGCGGCGGGGTTGCTGCCGAAGGCCTCGTCGTACAGGCGGGCATGCGGCGCGGCCATGAGGCGCGGCACGTTCAGCACCGCGCTGTCCAGCGACACCGTGCCCAGCCACGGCCAGGCACCCTGGCGCTGTGCAAAGGCGGGCTGCGCGTTGACCAGCGACACCAGGTGCGCTCCGGCCGAGTGGCCCATCAGTATGAAGCGGCCCGGGTCGGCACCCCACCCGGGCGCGCGCTGCTGGGCCGCGGCCAGCGCCTGGGCCACGTCGTAGGCCTGCTGCGCCACGGGAGTGTCGGGCAGCATGCGGTAGTTGATGGAGACGAACACGAAGCCGCGCGCCACCCAGCGCGCCACCTTGTTCTCCACGACCTTGGGCATGGCCTTGTCGCCCGTGCGCCAGGCACCGCCGTGCACCATGAAGATCACCGGCGCACGCAGGGCCGCCGGGCGTGCGTCGGCGGGCGGTAGGTAGACGTCCATGCGCTGGCGCGCGTCGCTGCCGTAGGGCACATCGGCCAGCTTCTGCACACCGGCCGGCAGCGGCGCCGGGTTCTGCAGCGCACGCTCCAGCAGCCGGGCGCGCAGGCGGTCGCCGGCCGTGGCGGGTGCGCCGGACGCCTGCGCATGGGCTGGAGCCTGGGCCAGGGTGGCGGCGCAGGCCAGCGCGCAGAGCAACAAGGCAGGACAGGATCTGAACAAGGTGGCGGCAGGCATGGTGAAGAGCTCCGAAGGTGGGTATGCCTGCATGGTGCAGCCTCCACGCCGGGCTGCGGGTTGCGCCAGCGCGCGAAGTGATGACAAGGTATGACAGCGCTGCCGTGGGCCGTCACCGCCTGTCATGATCGGCGCATGAACGATGCACGCGCCAAGATCCTCGTGGCCGACGACGAGCCCGACCTGCGGGCGCTGCTGCAGCGCTACCTGGGCGACCAGGGCTACACGGTGCGCACGGTGGAGGGTGCCGCAGCGCTCACCGTGCTGCTCGCGCGCGAGCGCTTCGACGTGCTGGTGCTCGACGTGATGATGCCGGGCGAGGACGGCCTGTCGGTCTGCCGGCGCCTGCGCGCCCAGGGCGAGACGATTCCCATCCTGATGCTCACCGCGCGGGGCGACCCGGTGGACCGCATCGTCGGGCTGGAGATGGGCGCTGACGACTACCTGCCCAAGCCCTTCAACCCGCGCGAGCTGCTGGCGCGCATCCAGGCCCTGGTGCGGCGGCAGCGCTTGCTGGGGGCGCACATCGGACCGCGCCAGGCGGGCGGGCAGATCGCGTTCGGCGCGTTCACGCTGTGGCTCGACGAGCGGCGGCTCGTGCGCAAGGGTGCGGACGTGCCCCTGTCCACCGCCGAGTTCGCGCTGCTGCAGGCCCTGGCGCAGCAGCCGCACCGCCCGCTGGGACGCGACCGGCTCATCGCGCTGGCCTACGGCCAGGACCACGAGGCCACTGATCGCAGCATCGATGTGCAGGTGATGCGCCTGCGCAAGCTCATCGAGGCCGACCCCGCGCAGCCGCGCCACATCCGCACCGTGTGGGGCGTGGGCTACATGTTTGTGCCCGAGGGGCCCGCGCCGTGACGGCATCCGTCCGTCCGCGCGGCCTGTGGCCGCGCAGCCTGCTGGGCCGCAACCTGCTCTTGATCGCGGCACTGGTGGTATTGGGCCAGCTGGTGGCCGTGGTGCTGGTGCGGCAGATGATCCTGCAGCCCCGCGTGGCGCAGGTGGCCGATGGCGTGGCGCGCAATGTGGCGGCGCTGAGCGCAGGGCTGCAGGCGCTGCCCGCAGGCCAGCGCGCCGCGTTTGTCGAAGCCTTCAACCTCAATGCCGCGCAGGTGGCGCCCACGTCTCAGTCCCGGCGCGCCTTGTTGTCGCCGCTGGAGCGGCAGTTCGTGCAGGCCGTGGCGCGGCGGCTGCAGGGTGGGGGCACCGCGCCGGGCGGCGAGGCCGTGTGGCGGCGCGACAGCACGGGCGTGCTGGCGCTGCGGGTGGTGCACGACGGCACAGCCTACTGGCTGCACCTGCCCAGCGTGTTCCCCACGCGCGAGTTCACGGGCGCCTGGCTGCTGGCCACGCTGATCAGCATGCTGCTGGCGTTGTGGGGGGCCTGGTGGCTGCAGCGGCACATCAACCGGCCGCTGGGGCAGGTGGTGGCGGCGGCGCAGCAGCTCGCGCAGGGCCAGGCCCCCGCCGCCCTGCCCGAGGACGGGCCCGACGAGATTGCCACCGTGGCGCGCAGCTTCAACCAGATGGCGCAGAGCCTGGCCGCGGCCGACCGCGAACGCGCGCTGATGCTGGCGGGCGTGTCGCACGACCTGCGCACGCCGCTGACCAAGCTGCGGCTGGGGGTGGAGATCGCAGGCCCCCACCTGGACGCGCCGCTGGCCGCGAGCATGGCGCGCAGCATCGAAGCCATGGACGGCATCGTGGGCCAGTTCCTGGACTTTGCGCGTGCGGGTGAAGCCGAGGAGGCCGTGGCCGCTTCGTTGAACGAGCTGGCCCGGGCCGTGGCCGAGGCCCAGGCGGACCATGGCCGCGCGCTGCGACTGGAGCTGGCGGCCTTGCCCGACGTGCGGGTACACCCGCAGGCCCTGCGCCGGGCGGTGGACAACCTGGTGGAGAACGCTTGGCGCCATGGCTCGCCGCCCGTGGTGCTGCGCACCGGCGCAGAGGATGGCGGCGACACCCCCGGTGGTGCGACAGTCTGGATCGAGGTGGCGGATGCCGGCCCGGGCATCGAGCCCGAGGTGATGGACCGCGTGCGCCAGCCTTTTTCACGCGGTGGCGGTGCAGCCCGCAGCGGCGCGCCCGGCGCGGGGCTGGGCCTGGCCATCGTCGAGCGCGTGGCGCGCAGCCATGGCGGCCGGCTGGAACTGCACAGCGGCACGCCGGGCCAGGGGCTGCGGGCCCGGCTGGTGCTGCCGTTTGAGGTAAAAACCGACCTTGGCGCTTAACAGCAAAGCGTCGATAGCTATCAAAAATATAGCTATCGCGCCGTGCGATGGCCCAGCTTGCGGTACAGCGTCTGCCGGCTGATGCCCAGTTCCCGGGCCGCCTGCGACATGTTGCCGCGCGCGGCCTGCAGCGCCTGGTCGATGGCGGCATGGGACAGCTGCTGCAGGTTCAGCGGTGGCGGGGCCGCCGCGGCCTCGCACTGTGCAGCGGCGTAGTCCGGGGCCGCGACCAGCGCTTGTGCCAGGTCGTCGGGCAGGTGACTCCAGCCCAGCGTGTCCTCACCCTCTTCCAGCATGGCGCATGCCGTGCGCAGACCGTTGGCCAGCTGGCGCAGGTTGCCGGGCCACGCATGGGCCGCAAGGCGGGCGAGCACGTCAGGGTCCACTTGCACCGCCAAGCCCAGGCCCTGCTCGGCGGCCAGGTCAACCAGCAGGCGCCGCGTGAGGGCGACGAAGTCGCTGCGCTCGCGCAGCGCGGGCAGCTGCACCGTGAGGCCGTTGATGCGGTAGTACAGGTCCTGCCGAAAGCGCCCCTGCTCGGCCGCCTGCTGCAGCTGGCTGTGTGTGGCGCAGATGAGCGCGAAGTCCACCGGCACCGGCTTGCCCGCGCCCACCGGTGTCACGCTGCGCTCCTGCAGCACGCGCAGCAGGCGGGTCTGCAGCGCCAGGGGCATGTCGCCGATCTCGTCCAGGAACAGCGTGCCGCCGTGGGCCTCGCGCAGGCGGCCCAGGCTGCCGTCCTTGCGCGCGCCGGTGAAGGCGCCGGCCACGTGGCCGAATAGCTCCGACTCGATCAGGTGCTCGGGGATGGCCGCGCAGTTGATGGGCACGAAGGGTGCGTCCCGGCGCGGGCCGCTGGCGTGCAGGGCGCGCGCGAACACCTCCTTGCCCACGCCCGACTCGCCCAGCACCAGCACCGCGATCGGCTTGCCCAGCACGCGGCGCGCCTTGTCGGCGGCGCTGCGCCAGCGGGCGTCGCCGGTGTCCAGCTGGGCCAGCGCGTCTTGGGCGGCTGCAGTGCGGGCAACTGGGGTGCAGGGCGATGGGGTGACCCACGCGGCGGCGTCCATCTGCACCTGCGCAAACAGCAGGCCGCCTTCGGGCGTGCGCACGGCCTGGGGCTGCTGCGGGCGGCGCCTGTGGTGCGAGAGCAGGTTGTCCAGCCGCACATCCAGCACCCGCTCCAGCAAGGTGGCGCCCAGGTCGCCCGCGTGCAGGCCCAGCTGGGCCAGCGCCACGCGGTTGGCACCCACGATCCAGCCGTCGGCCGACACGGCCACGATGCCTTCGGCCACGCTGCCGATGCCCTCCGGATCGCGGTGCAGGTGCAGGCGGATGTTGCGTTTGCAGGTGGCGGCCAGCAGGCGGTTTTCGATCATGCGGGCGGCGGTGCTCACCAGGCCCAATGCGTGCGCGTGGCCGTTGCGGTAGTCGCCCGAGATGTCGAGGATGCCCAGCAGCTCGCCCGTGGCCGAGAGGATGGGCGAGGCCGCGCAGGTGAGAAAGCCGTTGCGTTCCAGGTAGTGCTCGCCGCCATGCACCTGCACCGCGCAGCCCTCGGCCAGGGCCGTGCCGATGGCGTTGGTACCCCGGTGCGCCTCGTGCCACGAGGCTCCGCTGGTCAGCGCCACGCGCTCGGCCTTGCCCACAAAAGCCGGGTCGCCCAGCGTGTGCATGAGCATGCCGCGCCGGTCGGCCAGCACCACCACGCTCTGGCTGTGGCGCACTTGCTCGAACAGGTATTCCATCACCGGTCTGGAGTGCGCCAGCAGCTCTGGGTTGCTGGCCAGCACCTGGCGCAGCGTGCCGCTGCTGGGGTGGTCGATGCCCTGGGGCCGCCCGGTGGGTACCAGGCCCGCGGCCAGGCTGCGCGACCAGGAGCGGGCCACGCGATCGTCCACCAGGCCGCTGGGGCACTGGCCAGAGTCCAGCAGATGCTGGCGGGCCTGTCGCAGGGCGACGGGGGAGGTGTTGGTGGGGCGCACGCTTTGTCTCCGTGCGGGCTCAGGGCGGCCCGCTTGTGGTGTATAGGCCAGTATGGCGGGCGCTGCGGCGCGGGGCAAGGGTGTGGGCGCAAGCGCGGTGCCAACTGTTCCATTTCGTGACAGGTGTCGCGCCCCGGCACGGCGGGGGTTGTCCGCTGCGACAGGTGGGCGCGGTGAGTGCTTCCAAAAAGTCAATGAAATCAAGGGCCCACGCCTGGGCGCAGGCTGGCATGTGTTTTGAGTAGGGCTGTGGCATCGGAAGGGCCCATGGGCCCGGCCGATGTCCACAACAACCGCAGGAGACAACGCTCATGACCGTGTACGCAGCCCCCGGCGCCCCAGGCGCCAAGATCACCTACAAGCCCCGGTACGACAACTTCATCGGCGGCAAATTCGTGCCGCCCGTCAAGGGCCAGTACTTTGATGTCATCACGCCCGTGAGCGGCAAGGTCTACACCCAGGCCGCGCGCTCCACGGCCGAAGACATCGAACTGGCACTGGACGCCGCCCACGCCGCCGCCGACGCCTGGGGCAAGACGGACGCGGCCACGCGTGCCAACCTGCTGCTCAAGATCGCCAATCGCATCGAGGAAAACCTGGAGCGCCTGGCGTATGCCGAAACCGTGGACAACGGCAAGGCCATCCGCGAGACGCTGAACGCCGACATCCCGCTCACCGTGGACCACTTCCGCTACTTCGCGGGCTGTGTGCGCGCGCAAGAAGGCGCATTGAGCAACATCGACGAGAACACGGTGGCGTACCACATCCAGGAACCGCTGGGCGTGGTGGGCCAGATCATTCCGTGGAACTTCCCCATCCTGATGGCCGCGTGGAAGCTGGCCCCGGCGCTGGGTGCGGGCAACTGCGTGGTGCTCAAGCCTGCAGAGTCCACCCCCATCTCCATCCTCATCCTGGTCGAGCTGATCGCCGACCTGCTGCCGCCCGGCGTGCTCAACATCGTCAACGGTTTTGGCCGGGAAGCGGGCATGCCGCTGGCGCAGAGCAAGCGTATCGCCAAGATCGCGTTCACCGGCTCCACCAGCACGGGCCGCGTGATCGCGCAGGCCGCTGCCAACAACCTGATCCCCGCCACGCTGGAGCTGGGCGGCAAGAGCCCCAACATCTTCTTTGCCGACGTGATGGACAAGGACGATGCCTTCCTCGACAAGGCCATCGAAGGCCTGGTGCTGTTTGCATTCAACCAGGGCGAGGTCTGCACCTGCCCTTCGCGCGCACTCATTCAGGAATCGATCTACGACAAGTTCATGGAACGCGTTTTGAAGCGTGTGGCCGCCATCAAGCACCAGAACCCGCTGGACACCGACAGCATGATGGGCGCGCAGGCCAGCAAGGAGCAGCTCACCAAGATTCTGAGCTACCTGGACCTGGGCAAGCAGGAAGGCGCCGAAGTGCTGGCCGGTGGCGGCCAGGCCCACCTGGGCGGCGACCTGGAAGGCGGCTACTACGTGCAGCCCACGCTGTTCAAGGGCCACAACAAGATGCGCATCTTCCAGGAGGAAATCTTCGGCCCCGTGCTGGCCGTGACCACCTTCAAGGACGAGGCCGAGGCCATGGCCATCGCCAACGACACGCTCTACGGCCTGGGCGCGGGCGTGTGGAGCCGCAACGGCAACGTCGCCTACCGCATGGGTCGCGCGATCAAGGCCGGGCGTGTGTGGACCAACTGCTACCACGCGTATCCAGCGCACGCGGCGTTCGGCGGCTACAAGGAGTCGGGCATCGGGCGCGAGACGCACAAGATGATGCTGGACCACTATCAGCAGACCAAAAACTTGCTGGTGAGCTACAGCGAAAACAAGCTCGGCTTCTTCTGAGGGGGTGGCGGTCCAAAAACCGTCCCTGGCGTCGTTGCTCCGTCTTGCCGTAGCGTTGCTACTGTCTGCGACGAAGACGCCTAGGGACCCTCTGCACGAATCATCGCGCCGTGTGCATCTGCGGTCTCGGGCGGCCTGCGGCGTTGCAAATACTCGCAATAGCTACGGCTATTGCTGCGTTTTGCGCCTTGCACGCCATCCCGATCCGCAGCGCACACTTGGCAGCTCGATTCGTGCAGAGGATCCCTAGCCAGGAACGGTTTGTGAACCGCTGCAAGCGCCTGCTGCCGGCCCGTTGTTCCAACGTGCCGGGACGCTTGCTTCCATTGACGCTGATGAACCGGGAGACACCCATGGTCGACAAAGTCATCGCCACCCCCGCCGCGCTGGAGCTGGTGGCCTTTCTGCAAGCCAAGCACGGGCCTGACCTGATGTTCCACCAGTCGGGCGGCTGCTGCGACAACAGCGCGGCCAACTGCTATCTGCCCGGCGAGATCACGATGGGCGCGGGCGACGTGTACCTGGGCGACATCGGCGGCTGTCCGTTCTACATCGGGCGCGCGCAGTACGAGACCTGGAAGCACACGCAGCTCATCATCGACGTGATCGATGGCACGGGCGGCACCTTCTCGCTGGAAGGGCCCGAGGGCAAGGCCTTCCACACGCGCTCGCGGGTGTTCAGCGATGCGGAGCTGGCTGCATTGGGCATCGAGCGCGCCGCCCCGGGGATTTGACGCGTGGTATTCAAACGAAAATGACTTCTAGCGCTTGACCATCAAGCGCTGGCAGCTATTGAACTTGTAGCGATGCGCGCGCTGGCACGGCAGCATGCATGCGCGTGCGGCCCTCGTCCCCCAGGCGGAACACCGACACCACCTGCACCAGGTCCTCGGCCTGCACCTTGAGGCTGCCGGCGGCGGCGGCCATTTCCTCGACCAGGGCGGCGTTCTGCTGCGTGACCTGGTCCATCTGCGTCACGGCCTCGCCCACCTGGGCCACGCCCAGCGACTGCTCGTGGCTGGCCGTGCTGATCTCGCCCACGATGTCCGTCACGCGGCGGATGGCCTGGACGACCTCGTTCATCGTGGTGCCAGCGCGGTCCACCAGGGCCGTGCCGTGCTCCACGCGCTCCACGCTGGCGCTGATGAGTGCCTTGATCTCGCGCGCGGCCTCTGCGCTGCGGCCGGCCAGGCTGCGCACCTCGCTGGCCACCACCGCAAAGCCACGGCCCTGCTCGCCCGCGCGGGCTGCTTCCACCGCGGCGTTGAGCGCGAGGATGTTGGTCTGGAACGCGATGGAGTCGATCACGCCGATGATGTCCGAGATCTTCTGCGATGACGCGTTGATGCCCTGCATGGTGTGCACCACCTGGGCCACCACCTCGCCACCCTGCACGGCGACGGTGCTGGCACTGTCGGCCAGCTGGCTGGCCTGGCGCGCGCTGTCGGCGTTCTGGCGCACGGTGGAGCTGAGCTGCTCCATCGAGGCGGCGGTCTCCTCCAGCGCGCTGGCCTGGCTCTCGGTGCGGGCTGACAGGTCGGTGTTGCCCTGCGCGATCTGCACGCTGGCGGTGGCCACGCTCTCCGAGCCGCTGCGCACCTGGCGCACCACGTCCGTGAGCTGCGTGCGCATCTGCAGCAGTGCCGCCAGCAGCTGGCCCACCTCGTTCGTCCCATGCGCGATGGGCGCTCCAGCCAGGTCGCCCTGCGCCACCGCGCGGGCCAGGCCCACGGCCTGCTGCAGCGGCTGCGTCATCGAGCGCACAAACACCAGTGCCATCGCGCAGGTGGCCGACAGCGTCACCGCCAGCGCCATCGCCACCCAGAGCAGGCTGCGCTGCAGCCGCGCCACGCGGTCCTGCAGCGCCTGGTCCAGGCTGGAGAGCGCCTGGGTGTTGAGCGTGTTGAGCCCCTCGAGGGTGCGCGTGAGCGCGTCGAAATAGTCCTTGGATGCCATCTTGAGTTCGGTGGCGCTGATCACCTCGCGGTCGGCCAACTGGACGGACTGCTGGATCTGTGACTTGATGTCCTCGGTGCTGCTGCCCAGGGCCTTGTGCAATGCCGGGTCACCCTGCAGCGCGCGCTGCAGGCCGCGGAAGGTGTCGCCCTGCAGCTCGGACACGCGCTGCTGCAGCACCAGCATCTGGCCCTTGGCTTCGGGCGTGAGCTGGCCCCGCCCCAGTGCACCAGCGCCCTGCGCGCGCAGCAGGCCCAGTTTTTCGCCGAGCAGGGGGGCCTGGATCAGCGACGACTGGATGAGCGCTTGCGTGGGCGCTTCGGGGTCTATCTGCAGGCCGTAGGCGTGCACCAGTGATTCACTCAGCTGCAGCAGCGTGCCGATGAGCTGCGTGTGCTGCGCCGTGCTCTGCGCCAGCTCGATGCCGCGCGCGGCCACCGCCGTCTCCAGGGTGCGCCAGGCCTGTTGTGCGTCGGTCCATGCCGAGGCCTGCGCGGGGGGCACGCCGGCGGCGGCAAAGCGCGCGGTGACATCGCGCAGCGCGGCTTCCACCGCTTCGCGTGCGGCGGGGCGGCGTGCGGCCAGCGATTCGTCGCCGCCCAGCATGCCGGCCGACAGGCCACGGTGCACCTGAAGCGTCTGCACCAGCCGCGTGACGGCCTGCGCCGGGGGCACGCCGCGCGCTTCCTGGCGCGCGTGGGCGATGCCGCGCAATGCGTCTGCCACATACACATAGGTGGGCAGCGCGCTCATGAGGAGCCCGATGGTCCCAAGGATCAGGAATTTTTCGAGCAGGTTCAGTCGGTGAAGCAATGACATGGCAAGGCGGCACGCCCGGGCGTGCAAGGGTGGGGACCGGTGCGGCCGCCGGCCAGCGAAACGGATGCGTGTGCCGCAGAGTTGTTACGCAATGTAGGCACTAGCGGGGCGCGGTGTATTGACTCAGGTCAAGCACCATGCTGGTGCCCGGCCGCTGGCAACCGGCTGCCGCAAACCCGCGCAGCGCCTACGCCAGCGCACGGCCGGCGCTGACGCGCGCGGCTGCTCAGCGCCTCAGGACGCTGGCGATAATGGCCTCACACCGCTTTCGTGGAGCACTCCGCATGCAATCCATCACCCTGCGTTTCCTGGCCTCCCAGAGCACTCTTGCGCGGGCGGGGCGCGTGCCCGGCGGCACGGTGCTGCGCTGGGTGGACGAGGCCGGCTTTGCCTGTGCGAGCGCGTGGGCCAAAGGGCCTTGCATCACAGAATTCGTGGGCGGTGCGCATTTTGTGCGCCCGATTCGCCCTGGGGACCTGGTGGAGGTGCATGCGCGCCTCGCATCCACGGTGGAGGCTTCCATGCACCTGGCCATCGAGGTGCGCAGCGGCGCGGTACACGGCGAGCCGCAGCAGGAGGTGGTGCATTGCGTGGCCGTCTATACGGCGGTGGATGCTGACGAGCAGCCCCGCGCCATCGACCGGTGGAGTCCCGAGACCCCGGGCGACATCGCGCTCGCGCAGCGGGTGCAGGCCCACATCGACGCGGCGCGCGCGGCGCAGTGAGGCTGCGCCGCTCCCCCTGCGGTATCAGGCCAGGGCGTGGCGCCGCGCGAAGCGCACCACCGTCACGCCCGCGCGGGCCTGCCGCACCGAGGGCATGACCAGAACGCAGTCGTCGTACGGCGTGGTCACCGGAACGCCATCGTTGTCGCCCACCACGGTGCCGGCCTGGCTGAACACTTCCAGCCCGGTGTAGGGGCCCGCGAAGCGAAAGGCACTGCTCGTGGCCACCACGGGGCCCGTCACTTCGAGCGCCCACTGCCGCGGTGCATCGGGCAGGCGCCAGCCGGGCAGCCACTGCGCCAGGGCCTCTGCACCGATGACGCCGGACTGCTCCAGAAAGCGCACGCACTGGTCCTGCGCCACGGCGCGGCTGGCGGGGTCGCCGTGGAAGCCGCATTCGACGAGCAGGGAGCGGGTGCCGTTGTCATCTGGCGCACCGAAGCGGCCGTAGTCGCGCATGCGCACGCCGTCCTTGTGGCCCGCGTCCACCACGATGTGCTCGGGCGAGCGCATGGCACGCGCGAGTTCCAGGTTGCGCGGCTGGATACCGGTGAGCAGCAGCGGCGCGGAGGGCTCGTGCATGGAGTGGATATCGAGCAGCCAGTCCGCCTGCGCGACGAAGGGCCGCAGCGCGGCGGCACGGCGGCGTTCGGCGGTGTCGCCGGCGTCCATGCGCTCGTCGAGCCACTGGCGGTTGAGGTCCTCGTCGGTGAAGCGCGAGGCATCGTGGTTCGCGGCATCGAAACGATCGAAGGCCGCGAGGTTGCAGAAGGCCAGCGTGAGCGTGCCAGTGCCGGGCCGCACGCCGGCTTCGAGCAGCCCCTTGAGCGCCCAGGCGCCGCACAGCTCGTTGCCGTGCACCAGGGCGCTGAGCATCACATGGCGTCCGGGCCGGCCCGAATCGAAGTGCCAGACGCCTTCGGTGCTGGTGTTGCCGGCGCGCCAGGCGCTGATGTCGGGCGCAGGCAATTCAAAGGTCAGGGGCTGCATGTCGGTGTCGGTGGCGGTGGCGGCGTTGCGGGTCATTCTTCGATCTTGGCGAATTCGACGATCTTCTTGTACTTGGCCACTTCGGCGGCCAGGTACTGGTCGATGTTCACGTTGGTGGCAGCCACCGTGGAGCCGGTGGCTTCCATCTTCTTCTTGAACTCGGGCGACTGCAGGCTGTCGTTCAGGGCTTTCTTCACCTTGTCGAACACGGGCTTGGGCAGATTGGCCGGGGCCAGCAAGGCGAACCACACGCCGATGTCCACATTCTTGTACTGCGGCGATTCGGCCAGGGCCGGGATGTCCGGCGTGGTGGGCGAGCGCTTGGCCTCGGTGGTGCCCAGGGCGATCACTTTGCCGCTGCGGATGTGCGGCAGTCCGCTGGAGAGCACGAACACGCCGTATTCCAGGTTGTTGCCCATGAGGTCGTTGGTCAGCGGGGCTACGCCGCGGTAGGGGATGTGTGTCATGAACAGCTTGCCCTGCTCCTTGACCATCTCGCCCGCCAGGTGCAGCGATGTGCCCACGCCCGAGCTGCCGTAGCTGAACTTGCCGGGGTTTTTCGACACCTTCTGCGTGAACTCGGCCAGGTTCTTCACGCCCGAACCGGTGGACGCCACGAGCACCAGCGGCTGCGAGGCAATGAGGCCGATGGCAGTGAAGTCCTTGACGTCGTACTTCACTTTCTTGGTGACCAGCTTGTTGATGGCGATCTCGTTGCTGGCGCCGACCAGCAGCGTGTAGCCGTCCGCTGCCGCGTTGGCCACCTTCTGCGCGCCGATGGCACCGCCCGCGCCGCCGATGTTCTCGATCACCACGGGCACGCCGAGCTTGGCGCCCAGTTCGGTGGCCACGGTGCGTGCCGTGAGGTCGGTGCTGCCGCCGGGCGGGTAGCCCACGACGATGGTGATGGGCTTGGACGGGTAGGCGTCCTGCTGCGCCCAGGCGGGCACCGCGGCGAGGGTTGCGAATGCGCACAGCAGCGCGGTGCGGCGCAGCGGGGAGGACAAAGACGGGTTGTGCATGGTGGGGGTCCTGGTCAAAGTTTGTTCTGAACTGCTGCAAGCCGCCACGGGACACTGGCACGGGCCACCGGGGGGGGCATCGGGCGCGTCATGAAACTTCCTGCGGCGTGCACCATTGTCAAAAAAGAGATCTGACCAGTTGGTGCCGAAACGGCACCAACCATTGCCAATCTGTACCCGCCATGCAGGGAAAACCCGGGCGTCAGCGCTGCGAAAGCGCTTTCCAGAGGGCCTCGGCGAGCGGTCCCAGGCGGCGCTTGGGGCGGTACAGGCGCACGTCGAAGCGCACCTCCATGCGCGCATCGCCGGCCAGCGCGAGGCGCCTTGCCTGGCAGTCGGCGTGCACCATGGACCAGGGGAGCCAGGCCACGCCCAGGCCCTTTTGCACGTACTCATAGTGTGCGTCGGCCGAGTCGCATTCCACCACCCGCTGCAGGCGCGGGGCATGGGGGTTGTGGGCGAGGTGGTCTTCCACCAGCCGACCCAGTGCCAGCTGTGGCGCGTAGGCAAGATAGGGCACGGTATCGGTGGCGCCGGAGGGCCCGAACCGGTGTAGCGCGTGCCCCTGGGCCGTGGCGCGCGAGACGGGCACCAGCCGGTCCGACGCCACCGTCCGGTGCAGGAACTGCCGCGCATCAAGCCGGATGGCGAGCGCGGGGTGGTGGTAGACCAGGGAGAAGTCGGCCTCGTTGCGCTCCAGCAGGGCCACGGTGTCTGCCAGCGCGCGCGTCCGGATGCACAGTTCCCCCCCCTGCAGCAGCGGCTGCAGGCGCACCAGCCAGTCGGCCACCACGGTGCGCGCGAGCGTGCGGCCGGTGGCCAGGGTCACGGTGCGGGCCTGGCGGCCAGCCAGGCTTTGCAGCTCCTCATGCGACTGGGCGAGGTTCCGGGCGAGCTGGCCTGCTGTTTCCAGGAAGCTGTGGCCCGCGGGCGTCAGTGTGACCGGGCCGCTGGTGCGCTCCACGAGCGGCGTGCCGGCCCAGGCCTCCAACGCGCGGATGCGGCGCCCGAAAGCCGGGTGGGTCACGTGCCGCAGCTCGGCCGCGCGGGTGAAGCTGCGCTCCTGCGCGAGGACGATGAAGTCTTCAAGCCATTTGAGCTGCATGGCGGTGGGGTGTGGGCCGGCGAATCGGGCAGGTGCTTGTGCTTCGGCCCAGGGCGCGGTGCGGCCCTAGCGGCTGCGGGAGGCTTCGAGCACGGCGCGGGTGCGCTGCGCCTCGGTGCGCGCTGCATCCGCAAAGTCGTCGCCCTTGGAGGCGTACAGAATGGACCGCGACGAGTTCACGATGATCGGCCCGCCGTCGCGCAGCCCGGCGCGCACGGTGGCTGCGGCGTCGCCGCCCTGCGCACCCACGCCGGGGATCAGCAGCGGCAGCGTGGGCGCAATGGCCCGCACGCGCTCGATCTCCTGCGGGTAGGTTGCGCCCACCACCAGGCCCAGTTGGCCATTCTTGTTCCAGGGCCCCTGCGCCAGGCGCGCCACGTGCTCGTACATGAGCGGCTGGCCGTCGACGCTGGCCAGGCGCTGCGTCTGCAGGTCGTCGCCACCCGGGTTGGAGGTGCGGCACAGCAGGAAGGCACCCTTGCCATGGTAGGCGAGGTAGGGCTCGATGGAGTCGAACCCCATGAAGGGTGAAAGAGTGACAGCGTCGGCCCCGTAGCGCTCGAATGCCTCCTTGGCGTATTGCTCTGCGGTGGAGCCGATGTCGCCCCGCTTGGCATCCAGGATGACGGGCACGTGCGGTGCGTTGGCGCGCATGTGCTGCATCAGGCGCTCAAGCTGGTCTTCGGCACCGTGCGCGGCAAAGTAGGCGATCTGGGGCTTGAACGCACAGACGAGGTCGGCCGTGGCGTCCACGATGGCTGCGCAGAAGTCGTAGATCCTGTGGGCATCGCCCTGCATCCCTGCAGGAAACCGCGTGGGCTCCGGATCCAGGCCCACGCACAGCAGGGAGTTGTTCTGCGCCGTGGCGTCGCGCAGCATGTCGGTGAAGGTCATGGGGCGTGATTTTAAGTGGGGCCCTGCGGCGCACCGCACTATCGATGCAGCGGCCGGCGCGCTGCCATGTTTCGGAGCGCGCGGGTGGCGCCAAGGTGCTCGTCGGTCAGGCAATAAAAAAGGCCGTCGAAACGGCCTTTGGGGGAGCTTGCAGCGTGCGGATCAGCGCGGCACGGCCAGCAGGCGTTGCACGTCGCGGTCGTTGGGCAGCGCGTAGTCGTAACCACGGATGATGCG
The DNA here is from genome assembly GCF_019219095.1 of Acidovorax sp. sic0104. Taxonomy (GTDB): domain Bacteria; phylum Pseudomonadota; class Gammaproteobacteria; order Burkholderiales; family Burkholderiaceae_C; genus Acidovorax. The sequence continues at coordinate 258,619 of NZ_JAHUWH010000005.1, read as the reverse complement.
GCTGTCCTCGGTGCGCACGAGCTTCAGGCTCACATAGGTGAAGTTGGCGGCGGCCGAATACGTTCCCACGAGCACGAGCGAAGCGTTGTGGCTGCGCGCGATGTCCTTGATCTCGCGCGAGAGCAGCAGTTCGCCAGCGCCTTCGCGAACGAACACGTCGCCGCGCAGCTTGATTTCCTTCACATCGAAGCCGGTGGCTGCCATGTGCGAGGCGTATTGCTCCGACAGGGTGCGGCCCAGGGGTGCGGAACGGCTGAGGTCGTTCACGTTGACCACCGTGGCCACGAGCACCGGGCCGGTGCCGGTTGCACTCAGGTCGAAACCAGCGGTCAGCTTGGCCACGGCGTCGCGGCTGCTGTTCAGGAACTGGTTGGCAGAGGCTTCCTGGTAGGTAGGCTCGGTGCGCACGGGCGTGCTGTTGTTGGCGCAACCGGCCAGCAAAGCTGCGGCGGCCAGCGCGGTCAGGAGTGCTACGGATTTCATTGAGAGACCACCTTCATGTTGACGTTCCGATAGTACGAGGGACGCAGGAACAGCGGCGTGTCCGCATTTTCCAGGTAGTACACATCGGTCTTGCGTGCCACATACTGGCCACCGCGCGTGACGGTGGTGGTCAGGATCAGTTCGGTGTTGGTGGGGCCGCCCGAGTTGATGCTGGAGCCGTAGTCGGCCAGTGCGGTGAAGCCGAGGGTGCCCAGCAACTGGGCGTCCAGATGCTCGTGGCGCAGGCCATAGGCGGCCATCAGGCCCGCGGCGATCATGGTGAACTGGCCAGGGATGAAGTGTGGGCGGGGGCTGTTGTGTCGTACGACCTGGGTGTTGTAGGTCACCGTCAGCGTCTGGCCGGGATCCTGCAGCACGGGCGCACCGCTTTGCACGAGCTTGGTGATCAGGAAATCGCGAAAGGCGAGGTCGAATGCGCTGGGATTGGGCGGCTGCGCAACGAACAGCGCGGTGCCTGGGGCAGTGCCTGCCTTGTCGAGCGTGCTGAGCGTCTGCGCCACGACATCGTTGGACACCAGTTCCCAATGGCCGGCCGAGCGGACCTTGGGCTGGCTTGTCAATTCAAAATTCTCTGCGAGAGGGATCGGCGAACGGTAAGCACACCCCGCCAATGTAGCCACTGCGCCAGCGAGTACCGCCAAGCCGACTGCTTTTGAAAATTTCATGATTCCCTCCAACGGACTTTGAGAGGCGGGGACATGAACAGATACATCCCACGCGATTGAAAAATAATTCTGGGCGGGATACTCAACAAAAACAAGAAAAAATTGAGGTAACTGCGCTCCCGCACACGCAAATCGTTGTTTTTGGTCACAGTTGCGCGTGACTACTTACGCGGAGTCGCATGCGCTTGCGACTCCATACGTAACAAATATCAACTTGCGGTAACGGCTCGTTTTTCCAGAATGTCGAAAGCGGGCAGCTTCTTGCCCTCGAGCACCTCCAGGAAGGCGCCGCCGCCTGTAGAGATATATCCCACCTGCTTTTCGATGCCGTATTTGGCAATGGCCGCCAGGGTGTCGCCGCCGCCGGCGATGCTGAATGCGGGGGATTCGGCGATCGCCTTGGCGATTTCGCGGGTGCCGTTTTCAAAGGCGGCAAACTCGAAAACGCCCACGGGCCCGTTCCAGACGATGGTGCCTGCGGACTTGAGCTGGGCTGACAGGCGGGCCGCTGTCTCGGGGCCGATGTCCAGGATCAGGTCGTCATCGGCCACATCCTTGGCGGCCTTGACGGTGGCGGTCGCATCGGCGGCAAACGCCTTGGCCGTGACCACGTCCGTGGGGATCGGCACTTCCGCTCCGCGCGCCTTCATGGCGTCGATCACGGCGCGCGCCGCGTCCAGCAGGTCGGGCTCGGCCAGGCTCTTTCCAATGGGCAGGCCGGCGGCCAGCATGAAGGTATTGGCGATGCCGCCACCCACGATGAGCTGGTCCACCTTGTCGGCCAGGCTCTTCAGAATGGTGAGCTTGGTCGACACCTTGGAGCCCGCGACGATGGCCGCCAGGGGGCGCTGGGGCTGGGCCAGCGCCTTGGTCAGCGCATCGATCTCGGCCGACAGCAACGGGCCCGCACAGGCGATGGGTGCGAACTGGGCAATGCCGTAGGTGGTGCCTTCGGCGCGATGGGCGGTGCCGAAGGCATCGTTCACGAAGATATCGCACAGGGCTGCCAGCTTCCTGGCCAGCTCTTCCTTGTTCTTCTTCTCGCCCACGTTCAGGCGGCAGTTCTCGAGCAGCACGACCTGGCCCGGTGCCACGGTCACGCCATCGACCCAGTTGGCCACCAGGGGAACCTCGCGGCCTAGCAGCTCGGACAGCCGCGCGGCCACGGGTGCCAGGGAGTCCTCGGGCTTGAACTCGCCTTCGGTCGGGCGGCCGAGGTGGCTGGTCACCATGACGGCGGCTCCGGCGTCCAGCGCCATGCGGATGCACGGGATCGAGGCGCGGATGCGGGTGTCTTCGGTGACGCGGCCGGCATCGTCCTGCGGCACGTTCATGTCGGCGCGAATGAAGACGCGCTGGCCTTGGGCCTTGCCCTGGGCGCACAGGTCGGAAAAGCGGAGGATGTTCATAGCAGAGGTGAAAAGGGGAAGGAGGGCTCGCGGCGCCCATTTTAGTGATCGCGGCGCATGGAGCTGACGTGCTCCGCCATCTCGCCAGTGCACCCGTGGAACTGGCTCTGCCAGGCCACGGGGTGCGTCCCCCTCAGGGGGATGGCGCCGAAGGCGACCCAGGGGGGGCAATCTTCACCAACCCAACCCGATGTGCAGCGGCAGGTAGATCGCCATGCCCACGACGATGGTCCCGAGGATGCCCCGCTTCCAGAAGTAGTAGCCGCTGGCGCACAGCACGGCGGGCAGGCGGGCGTCCATGAATGTGTCGATGAGCTCGCCCTGCGCCATCAGGATCTCGGGCGCGATGACGGCGGCCAGTGCCGCCAGCGGCGCGTATTTCAGGCCGCGCTTGAGCCAGTCCGGCAGCGGCAGTTCGCGCTCCGGGATCATGAAGAAAGAGCGCGACACCACCGTGATGATCGCCAGGCCCAGAATGGCGATGGCTGGCTCTATCCAGCTCCAGCTCATGGGTGGCGCTCCTCGCGCAGCGGCACCACATCGCCGGCCTGTACGTGCTCGCGCTCTTCAGGCGGCAGGACGCTGTCGGCGGGCAGCAGCACGACTTCGGGCTTGTGGCGGCGGCGGTCCACGGCCTCCATGATCAGGCCCACAGCAACGGCAGCCGCGATGGCCACCAGGATGTTGAGCTTCAGGGGCAGCGCGAATGCCGCGATGGCCGCGGTGCCCGCCACGCCCGTGGCCAGCCAGGTGGCGCGGTCGAACAGCAGCGACAGCAGCACGCCCAGCAGCGCCAGCACCCCGGCGAATCCGAGGCCCCAGGACAACGGCACGGTATTGGCCAGCAGGATCCCCGCGATGGACGGCACCTGCCAGGCCAGCCAGTTGGTGCTGGCTGCACCGCAGAAGTACGGCACTTGTTCGGGCTGCGGCTGGGCCTGCGGAAAGCGCTTCATGAAGCCCACATAGATCACGTCGCCGCTGAAGTAGCCCAGCGCCAGCCGCTGGCGCAGCGGCAGGTGGCCGAAGTAGCTGCGCCACATGCTGCTGAAGATCACGAAGCGCAGGTTCACGCAACTGGCGGTGAGCCACACCACCCACAGCGGTGCGCCCACCGAGAGCAGGGGAATGACCGCCAGCTGTGCGCTGCCGGCATAGACGACCAGTGACATGAAAACGGCCATGCCGACGGACAGGCCGCTCTTGACCATGACCACGCCGGTGACCAGGCCCCAGGCGGCGATGCCCAGCGAGGTGCCGGCCATGTCGATCACGGCCATGCGAAAGTAGGGGTGGCGCAGCGTGTTGCGAATGCGCGTGCGGCGGCTCATCCGGGTGCCGCCGCCGCTGCCTGCGCAGCGCCCAGCACCATGCCGGGTGTCACATCGAACCCCCGCAGGAAATCTGCAGCGGCCAGCCGCTTGCCGCCTGCGCGTTGCAGGGTGGTCAAGCACAGCGAGCCTTCCCCGCAGGCTACTGCCACGCCGCTGTCACTGACGGAAAGAACCTGGCCCGGGCGCCCGCTGGTCATGCCCTGCGTGCTATCTATTTCATAGCTCCAGATCTTGATGGACTCGCCAGCGCATTCAGTGCTGGCACCGGGGAAAGGGTCGAATGCACGGATGCGCTGGCCGATCACCTGCGCTGGCAGGGACCAGTCGATGGCGCTCTCGGACTTCTCGATCTTGTGCGCGTAGGTGATGCCTTCGGCAGGCTGGGGCTGCGCCCGCAGGCCGCCGCAGGCCGCTATTTCCAGCGCCTCCACAACCATCCGCCCGCCCAGGACGGCCAGCCGGTCGTGCAGGGTTGCCGTCGTGTCGTTCGCGGCGATGGCCGTGCGCTCGGTCAACAGCATGTCGCCGGTGTCCAGGCCTGCATCCATCTGCATGATGGTGACGCCGGTTTCGGCGTCACCGGCCTCGATGGCGCGGTGGATGGGGGCAGCGCCGCGCCAGCGGGGCAGCAGGCTTGCGTGGATGTTGAGGCAGCCCTTGGGCGGCAGGTCCAGTGTCCACTGCGGAAGGATGAGGCCGTAGGCGGCCACCACCATGACGTCGGCCCGGGCGGCAACGAGCGCGTCGCGTGCAGCAGCGGCATCCTCAGGATACTTGCCGTCCAGACGCAGGCTTCGCGGCTGCGCCACGGCAATGCCGTGGGCCTGGGCGCACTGCTTGACCGGCGACGCCTGCATCTTCATGCCGCGCCCGGCGGGCCGGTCTGGCTGGGTCAGGACGAGCGGCACCGTGAAGCCGGCGGCCAGAAGGCGCTCCAGCGCCACGCGGGCGAACTCGGGGGTACCGGCAAAGATGACTCTCATGGAAACGAAGTGGTCATGCGCGCTGTGGCCGCCGGTGCAGCAGCCATCAGTCGCGCGCGTTGTCGAAATTGGGCAGCTCGTCGGTGAACATCACCATCCGCACCACGCCCTGGCGGTCCAGGTGGACGTGGGCCAGGCGCAGGTCGGAGTTCTGCCGGAAGCGGTAGGTCCAGATGTCCCCATCGAAGCGGGCTACCCGCTCCACACGCAAGGGCGGGCCGAAGGTGCCTTGCACATCGGAGGCTGTCCAGGTGCCGACGGGAATGGTCTCGAAGCCCGTCTGCGTGAGCACCTGCCTGTTGCTCACCAATTGGCCCGATGCGTTGAAATCCAGGTTGTAGGCGGCAGATCCTGCGGGAAGCTCTGAATAGAGCAGCCGTTCTCCCGATGGCAGGGCCACCACTGCGGTCGGCGGGCCCTGGCGGCCGATCACCTCCTCACGCATCGCACCGGGTTTTTCACTGGCCACCAGCGCACAGCCCGCAAGCTGAGCCGCCAGCGCGGCCAGCGCCAGCACTCCGCCGCCCCGCAAGGCGCGAAGCGCTGAGCCCGTCACTCGCGAGCCCCTCGCTGCTGCTTGACCATCTTGGTCTTGATGCGGTTGCGCTTGAGCGGCGACAGGTATTCCACGAACACCTTGCCCATGAGGTGGTCCATCTCATGCTGAATGCACACGGCCAGCAGGCCATCGGCCTCGATGACGCGCGACTGGCCTTGCGCGTCCAGGGCGCGAACATGGACCGCGTCGAAGCGCTCCACGCCGTCGTAGATGCCAGGCACCGACAGGCAGCCCTCATCGTTGACGTGCTTTTCGGCGCTGGTCCAGACAATCTCGGGGTTGATCAGCACCATGGGCTGGTCGCGCCCCTCGGACACGTCGATCACCACCAGTCGCTCGTGCGCATCGACCTGGGTGGCTGCCAGGCCGATGCCCTGCGCGTCGTACATGGTCGCCAGCATGTCGGACACGAGCGTGCGGATGCGGTCGTCGACCGCTTCGACGGGGCGGGCGACCTTGTGGAGCCGGGGGTCCGGGTAACAGAGAATGGGAAGGATTGCCATGGATGCACGTAAGAGATGTCGCTATTTTCGCCACTTTTGCAGTCCGGTGCGGTGTTGCAAGCCAATAATCGTTGCCGAATCAAGGGCTTGAGCAGAGAATCTAAAAAGGTTTGTAACTTAGTTGCCTGGTTGTTCGCATGGCGCGAAAGCCAAGGCGCCAGTGAGGGGGCGTTCACAATGCATGAGAAAAGGAACAACATGACGGCATTCACCAGCGTGCGGCGGACCGCCCTAGGCGCACTCACCATCGTCGCTGGCGCTGTTCTGATGGCCTTGCCGGCTCAGGCGCAGAACTACCCCATTTCCGGCGAGCAGCGTGCCACCGCGCAGGCCGTGGCCGAGCGCGGCATTCCCCTGGCGGAGCTGGCGCCCAACGCACCTGATACTTACGTCGTCAAGCGTGGCGATACTCTGTGGGGCATCTCGGGCATGTACCTCAAGCGCCCTTGGCGCTGGCCCGAGCTGTGGGGCATGAATCTCAAGGCGATCCCCAACCCGCACCTTATCTTTCCTGGCCAGACGTTGTATCTGGAAAAAGACGGCGCCTATGCCCGCCTGAGCACGACGCCACCCGGTGCGCAGGTATCCGACACCCAGACGGTGCGCGTCTCGCCCCGCACCCGCACCGACAGTTTGGCCGACACGGCCCTGCCCACCCTCAAGCCCCATCTGATCGAGCCGTTCCTGGTGGAGCCTCTCATCGTCGATGCGCAGGAATTGCAGCGCGCGCCGCGGGTCATCGCCACGACCGACGACCGCGTGCTGATGGCCAGCGGAGACCGAGCCTATGTGCGTGGCGATGCCGCCTCGCCGGTGCGCGCCGAGCGGGGCGAGCCACGCCAGTTCCGCGTCTTCCGGGACGCGGTGCCTCTCAAGGATCCGGTGACCGGCGTCATCCTGGGCTATGAAGCCCAATACCTGGGCAAGGCTGAGCTCGTGAGCGGCGAGTCCTATGAGGAAACCCCGAACGGCAAGGGCGGTTTTGTCTCCGAGTACGTGCCGGCCACGGTCGATTTGTCTGCCACCAAGGAAGAAATCCGCGCTGGAGACCGCCTGTTGCCAGCGCCCGAGCGGACCTTCACCAGCTACACCCCTCGCGCGCCTCAGATAGAGGTCGACGCACGGGTGGTTTCCATTTACGGCAGCTTCTCCGCGGCCTATGCAGGCCAGAACCAGGTCGTTGCCATCAACCTGGGCACCGAGGACGGCATCGAGGCCGGCCATGTGCTGAGCCTCATGACCCGGGGTGAGCGTATTCGGGACAAGACCAACGGAGGAAACACGGTGGTCAAGTTGCCCAGCGAGAACAATGGTACGGCCATGGTGTTCCGCACCTTTGATCGCGTCTCTTACGCGCTCCTGCTGGAAATCAAGGGCGGAGTGCGCGTGGGCGACCGCCTCGTCAATCCGCGCTGACCGATCACGGCGGCGCAAGCTGCGCACTCGGTCTGCTGGGTGCGGCGGAGTGCGCTGCCTGCAACTTATCCGTCCATGGACCGCGAAGAACTCGGCGCGTGGTTGCGCCTGACCTTGAGCCAGGGCATCGGCAATTCGACGGCGCGCAGCCTGCTGGCGCGGTTTGGCTTGCCGCAGGCTATCTTCGAGCAGACCGAGGCGGCTCTACGGCTGCATGTGACTGCAGCCCAGGCGCGGGCTCTCTGCGCGGTGCCCGACAACTGGTCCACTCTGCAGGAGGCGACTTGGCGCTGGCTGCAGGACGCCGACCCACAAGGCCCCGCGCGTGCCGTCGTCACCTTGGGCGACGCCCGCTATCCGCAGGCCTTGCTGCAGACTGAAGATCCCCCGCTTCTCATGTACCTGATGGGGCCAGCCTCGCTGCTGGCGCAAAGCCCGTTTCCGTCGGGGCGCTGCATCGCAGTGGTCGGAAGCCGCAACCCGACTGCGCAAGGCGCAGAAAACGCGCGGCTGTTCTCCCGGGCGCTCCATGGCGCGGGGTTGACCATCGTTTCGGGGCTGGCGTTGGGTGTGGATGCCGCAGCGCACGAAGGCGCGCTGGATGCGGCGCTCGGCCTGCCGGCTGCCGCGGCCACCATTGCGGTGGTGGGCACGGGACTCGACCGCGTCTATCCGCGCAGGAATCTGGATCTGGCCCACCGCATCGCATCGCAGGGCTTGCTGGTGAGCGAGTACCCGCTGGGCACCCCCCCGCTGCCCGCCAATTTCCCCAAGCGCAACCGCATCATCTCCGGCGTGTCCCAGGGCACCCTGGTCGTGGAGGCTGCGCTGGCATCCGGTTCGCTCATCACGGCGCGGATGGCTGTGGAGCAGGGGCGTGAAGTGTTTGCGATCCCCGGCTCCATCCACGCACCTCAATCGCGTGGGTGCCACGCCCTCATCCGCCAGGGCGCCAAGCTGGTGGAGTCTGCCCAGGATGTGCTGGAGGAGCTGCGTTTTCCAGCACTGGCGCCACCCGAGCCGGAAATCACCCATTGTGTTGACGATGCTGCACAAGCCCCTGAGGCCGATACGCCGCTGCTTCAGGCGTTGGGCTTTGACCCCATCAGTGCGGATGCCCTGGTGGCCCGGACAGGGATGACGGCCGCGCTGCTGCAGGTGGAGCTCCTGGAGCTTGAACTCGACGGCCGGGTGGCACGTCTGCCGGGGGGACTGTTTCAGCGTCTGGCTGCCGCCTGATCATTGGCGGGGTCAGCGCTCGTGGGCGGTGGCTGAGCGGAAAATCCTGGCCGGGTCAAGGGCTGAAGGCTGCGGCCTCAACCCAGCAGCCGCTCCGGATTCGCGTCGAGCTTGGCCAGTGCATCCCGCGTGGCGCGTACGGTCAGGCCTTCTTCGTCCTGCGCCACGAGCAGGCCTGCCTGCAGATAGGCAGCCAGGCGGCGCAGCTGAATCAGGTAGCTGCTGCCATCGACCGCAGCGAAAAGGTGCAGCTGCTTGCGCTGGCTCTGCCACACGTACTGCACCTGCGCCGACGCGCCGTTGTGGTCCAGCGTGTACCAGGTCCCGGGCTGCAGCTCCTGGGCCCAGGCCACCATGTTGTCGTCGACCGGGGCGCCGTTGTCGGCCACTACGTGGATGGACGAGGCGTCGATACCGAGCATCATCTCGATGTTGTCCGCGTTGAGCGGCATTTCGCCGAGTGTTGCGTCGCCGATGAAGTCCTCGAGGTTGGAGAGCCGCTTGGCCATGGCGTCGATGTGCGCCTGGGGGATGGAAGCGGTCTTGGACAGGAAGGCGTCGGCCAGGGTGTCGGTCAGTGTCTTGATCTGCGCATCCTGCGCCGTGCCGTTCACGCCCAGGATCTCCAGGCCCTGCCGCAGGCGCTGCAGCAGGCCCGGCAGGTTCTGAATGACCTGCGCCCGGTCCGCGCGGTGGGGCTTGGCGCTGGCCGCCCACACCAGGTCGGCAGCGGTGCGTTTGAAGGCGATGGTGTCCTCGTGCTGGGGGCCGTCGCGCACGGCGGACAGGGCCAGCACCTCGGCCCAGGTCTTGAACAGGAACTCGCGGATCTCGTCGCGCACCGGCATGTCCTTGAGCATGGTGCGCAGCTCGATGGTGTACTGGATGGCCAGCGTTTCCTTCTGCTCGACCTGCTGGGCGACGCTCACCAGGCGGGACGTCGCCTGCTTTTCGGTCAGGAACTTGGAGAGAAATTTCTCGAACTCGTCGTAGACCAGCTGGAAAACCCGGCGACCGGTCTCGGGGTACTGCTCGATCACCTGCACCACGCGGCGGATCTCCGCCTCCAGCGCGCTGCCATTGATGCTGGTGGCATCGAAGCCCATCACGCAGGCGCCCATGCGGTCAATGAGCTGGCGCGCGGGGTGGGTCAGGTTGCTGAAGAATTCCGGCTCGGCCAGCGCCACGCGCAGCACCGGCACCTGCAGCCGTGCGAACCACACGCGCACCGCAGGCGGGATGCGGTCTTCGGCAAGGATGCTCTGGAACATCAGGGCCACCACCTCGATGATGGCCTTCTCGCCGGGGGTCGCGGCCTTTTTCTTGAGCTCCGTGGAGCGTTCTCGCACGGCCCCGGCCACTTGCACCATGCCGGCGGGGCTGTAGTCTTCCATGAGTGTGGCCACGCCACTGTAGTAGGTGTCAGCCTGCACGCGGTGGGCCGTGAGGGCATGGGCCAGCGCCGCCGAGGCCGGAGGCGCATTCACCATGTCGAAGCCGGTTGCGGGCTGCGTGAGCAGCCGCCGTAGTTGGCCCATCACACCCTGCGCGCGCTGGCGGGCCCGCGCCAGCGGCGTCATGCCGGTGGCGAATGCGGTGGGCATGCCGTGGTGCTGTGGGTAGCCGGGGGGCTGCGGCATGCGGGTGGGGTATGAGCCCATGGGCGGGCGGCCGGGCGGCGCCGACAGGCCACCATGGACTCCTGCTGCCGCCGCCATGGCGTCGCGCGTCTGGGCCAGCGCCTGGGACGCCAGGCCGCCAGCTCCGGAATCGCTGCCCGGACCGCCGACGCCGCCGCTGGCCGTGCGGCGCACGCGGGACCTCAGGTCCGCCTGGGGAGTGACACCCTGCTCCACATAGAAGACATTGACCGCCTGGTACTGCTTTTGAAGCAGGTTGGCAATTTCGCGCTGCAGCGGGTCCACCACGACCTGCAGATCTGTGCGCGGCAGGCCCGCTTCGATCCATTGCTCCACCAGCAGCAGGCACACGGTGTCGGGCCGCAGGATGTCGGTGTTGTCCAGTTCCTGGCTCTCCAGGGATTGCGTGCGCTGACGCAAGGTATCGAACTGGGGCCCCACCTGCTCATTGACGGTCAGCGCCATGCGCGAGGCGAGGATCTTGTTCTCGACCACATCGTCGCTGAGCAACTCGAACTGATTGCCCAGTCCCCCGCTGGGGGCCAGCTGACCACGGTTGGTGCTGGTGTGCGGCGCCAGGGCTTCGCGCCACACCTTGGCCGTCCGGTCGATCCAGACCGCGTTGCGCTGCTGGTACAGCATCCAGGTGTCGCGGTGCGCCTGCATCTGCCGGGCGGTGCCGGTCTGGGTGATCAGCGTGGTGAGAAAGTCAAGGATGACCTTGTCCAGCTCAGGAAGCCCGCCGCAGATGCCTTCAACGAACCGTTGGCGCGCCTGCCGGGCCAGGCGGCGCTGCGGAACGGACGACGGTGTAGGCTGCATGAGCGGATATTAGCGGGTCAGACTGTGGCTCCGGCATGGGGATCGTTCGGATCCTCATCCTTTTTTGCAGGTTTGATCAGGTCTTCGCGCTTCACGCCCAGCCACATGGCGATGGCCGCTGCCACGAACACGGAAGAGTAGATGCCGAACAGGATGCCAATGGTCAGCGCCAGCGCAAAGTAGTGCAGGCTGGGGCCGCCGAAGAAGAACATCGACAGCACCATCGCTTCGGTCGAGGCGTGGGTGATGATCGTGCGGCTCATCGTGCTCGTGATGGCGTGGTCGATGACCTCGTGGGTGGTCATCTTGCGGTACTTGCGGAAGGCCTCGCGGATCCGGTCGAAGATCACGACCGACTCGTTGACCGAGTAGCCCAGCACGGCCAGCACGCCGGCCAGCACGGCGAGCGAGAACTCCCACTGGAAGAACGCGAAGAAGCCCAGGATGATCACCACGTCGTGCAGGTTGGCGATGATGGCCGCCACGCCGAACTTCCACTCGAAGCGGAAGGCCAGGTAGATCACGATGCCCACCACCACCATGGCCAGCGCCATGAGGCCGCCGTGCACCAGCTCCTCGCCCACCTGCGGGCCGACGAACTCGGTGCGCCGCAGCGTGACCTCGGGGTCTGCGGCCTTGAGGGCGCCCAGGACCTGCTCGCTCTGCTGTGCGGACGTCACGCCCTTTTGCACGGGCAGACGGATCATCACGTCGCGCGCGGTGCCGAAGTTCTGCACCTGCACTTCGGAATAACCCAGCCCCGCCACGGTCTCGCGCACCTTGGCGAGTTCGGCTGGCTGGCTGTAGGCCACTTCCATGACCGTGCCGCCGGTGAACTCCACCGAGAGGTGCAGCCCGCGCGTGAGCAGGAAGAACACGGCCAGCGCGAAGGTGAGGAAGGAGATCGCGTTGAAGATCAACGCGTGCTTCATGAAAGGGATGTCTTTTCGGATGCGGAAGAATTCCATGTCTTCCTCCTTTAGTTCGTCTTGGCCACAGCGGTGTCAGGTTCAGGCTTCCACACCTGGCCGATCGACACGCTCTTGAGCTTCTTCTGGCGGCCGTACCACAGGTTCACCAGGCCGCGCGAGAAGAACACGGCCGAGAACATGCTGGTCAGAATGCCGATGCAGTGCACCACGGCAAAGCCGCGCACCGGGCCGGAGCCGAAGGCCAGCAAGGCCAGGCCCGCGATCAGCGTGGTCACGTTCGAGTCCAGGATGGTGGCCCAGGCGCGCTCGTAGCCCGCGTGGATGGCCGCCTGGGGCGAGACGCCCGCGCGCAGTTCCTCGCGGATGCGCTCGTTGATCAGCACGTTGGAGTCGATCGCAACGCCCAGCGCCAGCGCCATGGCGGCAATGCCGGGCAGCGTGAGCGTGGCCTGCAGCATGGACAGGATGGACAGCAGCAACAGCACGTTCACGGCCAGTGCGACGGTCGAGAACACGCCGAACAGCGCGTAGTAGATGCACATGAAGACGGCGATCGCCACCATGCCCCAGACTACGCTCTTGATCCCGCGCTCGATGTTGTCGGCGCCCAGGCTCGGGCCGATGGTGTATTCCTCGATGATTTCCATCGGGGCGGCCAGCGAGCCGGCACGCAGCAGCAGCGCGGTGTCGTTGGCTTCGGCCGTGGTCATGCGGCCGGAGATCTGCACCCGGCCGCCGCCGATTTCGCTGCGGATCACGGGGGCCGTGACCACTTCGCCCTTGCCCTTTTCGAACAGCACGATGGCCATGCGCTTGCCCACGTTTTCGCGCGTGATGTCCTTGAAGATGCGCGAGCCCTTGGCGTCCAGCGTGAGGTTCACGGTGGGCTCCTGGGTCTGGCCGTCAAAGCCGGGCTGGGCGTCGGTGAGGTTCTCGCCGGTCAGCACGACCTGCTTCTTCACGATGATGGCCTGGCCGCTGCGCTCCAGGTAGCGCTCGGAGCCGAACGGCACCGGGCCGCGGCCGGTTTCTGCGGCGCGGGCCTCGGTGCCCTCGTCCACCATGCGCACTTCCAGCGTGGCGGTGCGGCCCAGGATGTCCTTGGCCTTGGCGGTGTCCTGCACGCCGGGCAGTTGCACCACGATGCGGTCCAGGCCCTGCTGCTGGATCACCGGCTCGGCCACGCCCAGCTCGTTGATCCGGTTGTGCAGCGTGACCATGTTCTGTTTGAGCGCCTGCTCCTGCACCTTGCGCGTGGCTTCGGGCTTGATGGCGGCGCGCAGCTTGAACTCGCTGCCGTCAGGGGTGCTGGTGACCTGCAGGTCGGTGAACTGGTCCGTGATCAGGTTGCGCGTGGCCGTGAGCGTGGCCTCGTCGCGCACCCGGATGTCGATGTTCTGGCCGTCGCGGCTGATGCCGCCGTGGCGGATGTTCTTGTCGCGCAGCGCGGTGCGGATATCACCGGCGTACGACTCTGCCTTCTTGGTCAGCGCCGCCTGCATGTCCACCTGCAGCATGAAGTGCACGCCGCCGCGCAAGTCCAGGCCGAGGTACATCGGGTTGGCGTGCAGGGCCTTGAGCCACAGCGGCGAGCGGGACACCAGGTTCAGCGCCACGATGTAGGACGGGTCGGCAGCGTCGGGCACCAGGGCCTTCTGCAGGGCGTCCTTGGCCTTGAGCTGGTTGTCCGGCGTATCGAAGCGAGCACGCACCGAGTTGCCTTCCAGCGCCACGAAATCGGGCGTCACGCCAGCGGCCTTCAAGGCCTCTTCCACCCGCTGTTGCACGGCGGCGTCCACCTTGATGGTGGCCTTGGCCGACGAGACCTGCACCGCAGGCGCCTCGCCAAAGAAATTGGGCAGGGTATACAGGGCCCCCACCAGCAGCACGATCACCAGGATCGCGTACTTCCAGACCGGATAACGGTTCATGATCGCGCTCTACTTCAGTTGTCCATGGCGCATGGCGCCAGCCCCCTGCCAGGGATGCCGTGGAACTGGCTCTGCCAGGCCACCGGCATCGTCTCCCTTCCGCGCTACGTGCGAAAGAAGGGAGAAGCGGCGCAGCCGCTCAGGGGGATGATCATTTACTTGACGGAACCCTTGGGCAGGACTTGCACCACGGCACTGCGCTGCAGTTGCACTTCCACGCCATTGGCGATCTCGATGTGCAGGAAGCCTTCGGACAGGCGCGTGACCTTGCCGACGATGCCGCCGGCCGTGGCCACTTCATCGCCCTTGGCGATGGCGTCGATCATGGCGCGGTGTTCCTTCTGGCGCTTCATCTGGGGCCGGATCATCACGAAGTACAGGACCACGAACATCAGCACCAGGGGCAGCATGCTCGTCAGCGAGGACATCATGCCGCCGCCGCCAGCGGCTGCGGCGGGTGCGGTCTGGGCAAAAGCGGAAGAAATAAACACGGGTGGAACTCCACAACGGATGGTCGAAATACACAAAAACCGCCATCGGCCGGCACCCAGGGTGCCCGCCAAGGCGGAACAGGACATTGTATGCGGCCCCCCGCCCGCGCCCCAAGGGCGAAGACCCAAGCTGGCGGCGGGTGTTTGCTGCCGCGGGTGCGGCCGGCGGCGGGGCTGCAAAACTGCGCATCAAAAAGGCCGCTGGCGCTTGATGGCAAAGCGCCGACAGCTCTCTTATTCATAGCAAAAGGCCCGCGCACTGCGCGGGCCTTCATGACAGGTGATGGCGGCGGGGCCGACTTCAAGCCGCCTGGCGCTGCGTGCTTGCGGCGGGGGCGCCACGCCACTGGGCCATCAGTCCGTCCCACTTGGGGCGTGCCGTTTTAAGGTGGCGCTCCTTCACGTGGCCGTAGCCGCGGATCTCTTCGGGGATGCGGGCGATCTCCACGGCCAGGGCCAGATTGTCGGCGGTCAGGCCTGCCAGCAGCTCGTCGATGCAGGCGCGGTATTCCACGATCAGGGCGCGCTCCATGCGGCGCTCCTCGGTCTTGCCGAACATGTCGAATGCCGTGCCGCGCAGGCCCTTCATCTTGGCCAGCACGCCGAACGCGCTGCGCATCCAGGGGCCGAACGGCTGCTTGACCAGCTCGCCCTTGTCGTTCTTCTTGGCCGTGAGCGGCGGCGCCAGGTGGTGCACCAGCTTGTAGTCGCCTTCGAACATGCCAGCGATCTTGTCCGTGAAGGCCTTGTCGGTGTGCAGGCGCGCGACCTCGTACTCGTCCTTGTACGCCATGAGCTTGAACAGGTAGCGGGCCACGGCCTCGCTCAGGCGCGTGCCGGTGTCCAGGCGCGATTCCGCGGCTTTGACCTTTTCAACAAACGCGTGGTAGTCGGCCGCGTAGGCCGCGTTCTGGTAGCCGGTGAGGAAGTCCACGCGCTTGGCGACCATTTCGGCCAGCGACGGCTTCTTGACGAACTGGATCACCTGCGCGGCCTGGAAGAGTGCCTGCACCGACGCCAGGTCGTGCGCGCAGCGGCGGCCCCATTCGAAGGCGGCCTTGTTGTTGTCCACCTGCACGCCGTTCAACTCCATCGCACGCATCAGCGACGCGTAGGTCAGCGGCACGCGGCCCTTTTGCCAGGCGTAGCCCAGCATCAGCGGGTTGGTGTAGATGCTGTCGCCCAAGAGCTGCGTGGCCACCTGCTCGGCATCGAAGCTGCCCACGCCGCCGGCCCCCACGGCCGCCGCGATGGCGCTGTCGCAGTTGGCGCCCGGGAATTGCCAGTTCGGGTTGGTCACGAACGCCGCCGTGGGCGTGCCGTGCGTGTTCAGCGCCACGAAGGTGCGGCCGGGCTGCATCACCGCCAGCGTGTACTTGTGCGCCGCCACGATGGAATCGCAGCCGATCACCAGGTCCGCCTTGGCGGTGTCGACCTTGGTGGTGTAGATGGCCTCGGGCCGGTTGGCGATCTGGATGTGGCTCCAGGTGGCGCCGCCCTTCTGGGCCAGGCCACCGGCGTCCTGGGTGATGACGCCCTTGCCGTCCAGGTGCGCCGCCATGCCCAGCAGCGAGCCGATGGTGATCACCCCCGTGCCGCCCACGCCGCCGACCACGATGCCCCAGGCGGCCTCTGCCACCGGCAGCACCGGCTCAGGGATGGCGGGCAGCGCCGACAGATCGCCCTTCTTGTCCTTCTTGGGCTTCTTGAGCTTGCCGCCTTCCACCGTGACGAAGCTCGGGCAGAAGCCGTTCACGCACGAGTAGTCCTTGTTGCAGGTGCTCTGGTTGATGCGGCGCTTGCGGCCGAATTCCGTCTCCACCGGCTCTACGGAGAGGCAGTTGGACTTGGTCGAGCAGTCGCCGCAGCCCTCGCACACCAGGTCGTTGATGACCACGGTCTTGTCGGGCGTGGCCAGGGTGCCGCGCTTCCTGCGGCGGCGCTTCTCCGTCGCGCAGGTCTGGTCGTAGATGATGACCGTGCAGCCCTTGATCTCGCGGAACTGGCGCTGCAGGGTGTCGAGCTCGTCGCGGTGGTGCACCGTCACGCCCTCGGCCAGTGCCACGCCATCGTACTTGTGGGGCTCGTCGGTCACGATGATGAGCTTGGCCACGCCCTCGGACTTCAGGCTGTTCATGATCTGCAGCACCGAGTGGCCTTCGGGCCGCTCGCCCACCTGCTGGCCGCCGGTCATGGCCACGGCGTCGTTGTAGAGCACCTTGTAGGTGATGTTGGTGCCTGCGGCAATCGACTGGCGGATGGCCAGCAGCCCGCTGTGGAAGTAGGTACCGTCGCCCAGGTTGGCGAACACATGCTGGTCGGTGGTGAACGGCGCCTGGCCCACCCAGGTCACGCCCTCGCCACCCATCTGCGTGAAGGTGGACGTGTTGCGGTCGGGCATCCAGTTGGCCATGTAGTGGCAGCCGATGCCGGCCACGGCGCGCGAGCCCTCGGGCACGCGGGTGCTGGTGTTGTGCGGGCAGCCGCTGCAGAACCAGGGGGCGCGCTCGCCCGTGTCCACCTTCAGCTCGGCCATGCCGCGCTCGCTGGCCTCGATGACGGCGATGCGGGCATCCATGCGGGCGATGATGTCGCCGGAGACGCCCAGCTTCTTCAGGCGCTTGGCGATCGCCTTGGCGATGATGGCGGGGGTCAGGTCGGCCTTGGCGCGCAGCAGCCAGTTCTGGCTGGGGTTGGGCATGGACCATTCGCCGCCCGTCGCATCGCCCTCGGGCTCGTCGAACTTGCCCAGCACGTGGGGGCGCACGTCGGCGCGCCAGTTGTAGAGCTCTTCTTTCAACTGGTACTCGATGACCTGGCGCTTTTCCTCCACCACCAGGATCTCCTGCAGGCCCTGCGCAAAGTCGCGCGTGATGGTCGCTTCAAGCGGCCACACCACGTTGACCTTGTGCACGCGGATACCGAGCTGGCGGCAGGTGTCGTCGTCCAGGCCCAGGTCCACCAGGGCCTGGCGCGTATCGTTGTAGGCCTTGCCGCTGGCGATGATGCCGAAGCGGTCGTTTTGGCCTTCAATGACGTTGTAGTTGAGCTTGTTGGCGCGGATGTACGCCAGGGCCGCGTACCACTTGTAGTCCATGAGGCGCGCTTCCTGCTCCAGCGGCGCATCGGGCCAGCGGATGTGCAGGCCGCCGGGCGGCATCGCGAAGTCCTCGGGCATCACGATCTTCACGCGGTCGGGGTCAATGTTGATGCTGCTGGAGGATTCGACCACCTCCTGGATGGTCTTCATGCCCGACCACACGCCCGAAAAACGGCTCATGGCGAACGCGTGCAGGCCCATGTCCAAAATCTCTTGCACGCTGCTCGGAAAGAACACCGGCGTGCCGCAGGCCTTGAAGATGTGGTCGCTCTGGTGCGCAGCCGTGCTGCTCTTGCTGATATGGTCGTCGCCCGCGATGGCGATCACGCCGCCGTGTTTGGCCGTGCCGGCCATGTTGGCGTGCTTGAACACGTCCGAGCAGCGGTCCACACCGGGGCCCTTGCCGTACCAGATGCCGAAGACACCGTCGAACTTCTTGCTTTGCGGGTACAGGTCGAGCTGCTGCGTGCCCCAGACCGCCGTCGCGCCCAGCTCCTCGTTCACGCCCGGCTGAAAGACGATGTTGTTGGCCGCCAGATGCTTCTTGGCGGCCCAGAGCGCCTGGTCGTAGGTGCCCAGTGGCGAGCCCCGGTAGCCGCTGATGAAGCCGGCGGTGTTCAGCCCGGCGGCGGCGTCGCGCTGGCGCTGCAGCATGGGCAGGCGCACCAGGGCCTGCACTCCGCTCATGAACGCCCTCCCACTGCCTAAGGAATATTTGTCGTCGAGCGTGACGGTCTCTAGGGCCTTGCGGATGTGCTCGGGCAGTGGGGCGTTCATATGGCTATGTCTCCAATGGCTTTTTGTGGGGCCGCGCCTTGTGGGCCCGGTGGGGGCGGAGCCTGTCCGCCCGTTTAGGGCAGCGACTCCAGTCTGCAGGGAAGTGTATGTCTCTGCCGCTGATATGTCTTTGCGTTTTGTGCCGCGTTTAGGCTATTCTGAGAAAGGATCTTTCTCGCCAAAGGCCATTTGTGAACACTCTCGACAAATTCGACATCGCCATCCTGAACGAGTTGCAGGCTGACGCCCGCCTGACGAACGCCGAGCTGGCCCAGCGCGTGGGCCTGTCGGCCGCGCCGTGCTGGCGGCGCGTGCGGGCGCTGGAGGAAGAAGGTTTCATCAAGGGCTACCGTGCCGAGATCGACCGGCACAAGATCGGCCTGGGCGTGCTGGCCTTCGTGCGGCTGGACGCCGACCGCAGCACGGGCAACCTCACGCGCAAGATGGAGGAAGCCATCCGCCAGATACCGGAGGTCGTGTCCTGCCACTACATCAGCGGCACGGGCACCTTCGAGCTGCAGGTCGTCGCGCGCGACCTGGACAGCTTTTCGCAGTTCGCGCGCGACGTGCTGCTCAACCTGCCCAACGTGAAGGACATGCACACCAGCTTCTCGCTGGGTGAGGTCAAGGCCAGCAGCGCGTTGCCGTTGGCGCACCTGGTGCGTGCCAAGTAGAGATAGCTACTGGTTTGATAGCTATCGACGCCCGCTGCATAAGCGTTAGAGGCCGCTGGGGCTTGCAATCTGTGCCGCCGAAGCTGCCCTGCGACGTAACAAGGCGTTAGCGCATGGCCCAATCGCATGGTGTGCTGTATAAGCCTGCGGAGCCTTGACGGGCTGCCCAGTCGCCGGGTGGGGCGGGCGGTGTGGGTCCACAAATATGACGGCTTCTTTCGAGCAGGCATGCCGCCTGCCGGCGGGAGCCCCAATGAGGGAGCGGGCAGCATGATCATCTGGGGCATCTTTTGGGGCGCGGTGCTGGGCTCCTGGTTTGGCGGCTACGGAGACTTTGGTCCCTTCCTGGGCGGCGTCCTGGGTTTCTTCGCGGGCCTGTCGCTGCGTTTTGCGGTGCGCTCTGCCATCCGCAGCGAAATACAGGCGCATGCCGCGAAGGCCGGTGCCAAGCCCGCGCCGCCAGCCCGCGTGCAAGACGAGACACCGCCCGCCCCCCTGGCGGCGCAGCCCACTGGGCCGGAGCCCGTGCTTGCGCGGGTGCCGGCGCAGGCCTCTGCGGCCCCCGCTCAGAGCGTGGCGCCGCTGGATGCCGACGATGCGGACTGGGCTAGCGAACTCACGCCCCAAGGCTTGCCGACTGTCCGCGCCCCGTCCCCCGCGCCCCGCAGCCCGGCGCCAACCAGCGAGCCCAGCGCACCCAGCCCGGTCGAACTCGCCTTGCTCGCCGCCAGGAACTGGCTGCTCGGCGGCAACACCATCGTGCGCGTGGGTCTGGTGATCCTGTTCATCGGCCTGTCCTTCCTCGCGCGGTATGCGGCGTCTGCCGGACTCTTCCCGGTCGAGTTCCGCCTGGCAGCGATTGCGGGCGTGGCCATTGCGCTGCTGGTGGTGGGTTTCCGCAAGCGCACCGACAAGCCCGCCTTTGCGCTTGCCCTGCAGGGCGGCGGCGTGGCGGTCATGTACCTCACCGTGTTTGCGGCCTTCCGGCTCTACGGGCTGCTGCAGCCGATGCCGGCCTTCGGCCTGATGATCGTGGTCTGCGCGACGAGCTGCGTGCTGGCGCTGCTGCAGGACTCGCGCTCGCTTGCGGTGGCGGCGTTCGCCGGTGGCTTTGCGGCGCCCATCCTGCTGTCCACGGGGCAGGGCAGCCACGTCGGCCTGTTCAGTTACTACACCCTGCTCAACCTGGCGATTCTGTTCATCGCCTACCAGCGCTCCTGGCGCGTGCTGAATGTGGTGGGTTTTGTCGCGACCTTCGGCGTGGCGTCGGCCTGGGGGGTGCTCAGGTATGTGCCCGACCAATACGCCAGCACCCAGCCCTTTCTTGCGGTGTTCGTGCTGATCTATCTCTTCACTGCCATCCTCTACGCACGCAACACGCCCGCCAGGCTGGGCAACGCGGTGGACAGCATGCTGGTCTTCGGCACGCCACTGGTGGGCTTTGGCCTGCAGGCGGGCTTGGTGCAGCCCTTCGAGCTGGGCGCCGCCTTCTCGGCGCTGGCCTTTGCGGCGCTGTATTTGCTGGCCGCCATGGTGCTGGTGCGCCGTGCGCTCGCGAACTACCGCCTGCTCATCGAATGCTTCATCGCCATTGGTGTGGGCTTTGCCACGCTGGCCGTGCCGCTGGCGCTGGACGCGCAATGGACGTCGGCGGTGTGGGCGCTCGAGGGCGCTGGCGCCTTCTGGGTCGGCATGCGCCAGGCCCGCTGGATGCCGCGTGCCTTCGGCATCGTGCTGCAGGGTGTTGCGATGCTGGCCTTCATGGACGGCGTCTCCAGCGTCGCGCGCCTGCCGCTGGTCAACCCAGCCTTTCTGGGTGCCTTGCTGATCGCGCTGCCAGCGCTGCTGCTGGCCTGGTGGCTGCGCAAGCCGCTGCCGCACAGCGGCTCGGCCTGGGCGCGGGGCTATGCGGGTGTGGAAGCGCGGCTGTCCAGCCCCGCCTACCTCTACGGCTTTGCCTTCTGGTGCCTGGCCTGGCTGCTCGAGATCACACGGCGCGTGCCCGGCCTGGAGGCGGGACAGTGGCCCGTGCCGGTGTTCTCGGAACGCGTGACCGAACTGCTGGCCATGGTAGCCGTTGTGCTCAGCGCCGCGCTGTCGATGGTGCTGGGACTTCGCACGCGCTGGGCCGTGGCCACCTGGCCGGCGCGCGGCACCATCGCCGTGCTGGCGCTGGGATTTGTCGCACAGGTGGGCGACGGCTACCGCGTGCTGGCCACGCCCGCCTGGGCCGTGTGGCCCGTGGCGCTGGGGCTGCATGTGTGGATGCTGCGGCAGACCGATCGCCTGCAGGCGGCGGCCGGTGGGGACGGCAAACCCGCAGCGCGCATGTTGCCCTTCGGCTGGTTCCACGCCGCCACGGCGTGGCTGGTGACCTTCCTGCTGGCCGACTGCCTGTGGTCTGGCATCGGCAAGGCCGAGCTGTGGCGTACCTCGTGGGCCGGCGTGGTGCTGCTGGTCAGCGCGATTGCGGTGCTGATGCTGCTGGCGCTGTGGGCCGGCCGTGGCAACCGGCCCGCTGCGCGCGCGGCGCTGCCCTGGCCGTTGAATCCGCATGCCGAGGCCTACTACTGGCTGGCGGCCCTGCCCCTGGCGGTACTGGTGTTCTGGGGCGCCTTGCTCGCGGCCGTGCATTCGTCGGGGCACACCGCACCGCTGCCCTACATCCCGCTGCTCAACCCGACCGACCTCACGCTGGCGCTGGCGCTGGGCGGCCTGGTGTTCTGGCGGCGTGTGCTGCTGGCGGCGCTACCGCAGCCAGCCCGCGCGGGCTGGGTGACGGGCCGCAATGCGCTGGCGGCGCTGGCCTTGCTGGCGTTCGTGGCGATCAACACCGTGTGGCTGCGCGTGGCGCACCACTTCTTCGGCGTGCGCTGGGATGCCTCCGCGCTGTTCGACAGCTTTGTCGTGCAGACCGGCTACGCCATCCTGTGGACTGTGCTGGCCCTCAGCATGATGGTGCTGGCGCACCGCAAGGTGCAAAGGCCGCTGTGGCTGGTGGGTGCAGGCCTGCTGGGCGTGGTGGTGCTCAAGTTGCTGCTGATCGACTTGTCCAACGCGGGCGGCGCCGAACGCATCATCGCCTTCATCGCGGTGGGCGTGTTGATGCTGGTGGTGGGCTACTTTGCGCCGCTGCCGCCCAAGGCGGCCCCCCGCGCAGCGCCTGGCGCCCCGCCGGCGGTGCCCCCGGCAGCCCCGGCCGAGCAGGAGATGCCCTCATGAAGCCAGTTCCTTCGATAAACCTGCCGCTGGCCATCGGCACGGCGCTGGCCGCTGCTGCCTTGTTGCTGCCCGTCGGCGCGGCCCGGGCTGCGGCCGATGCCAACAGCCCTGCGGCCTACGGCATCCGCATCCCCGTCACGCTGGCGGCAGACGCGCCGCTGCAGCGCGTTCTGCTGCCCGCCGAGGTGCTGGTGCGCCTGCAAAGCCCGGGTTATGCAGACGTGCGCCTCTTCAACGGCGCCGGGCAGCCCGTGCCCATGGCGCTGGCCGGCGTGGCCGCAGCCCGCGCACCGGAAGACACGGTGGTGTTGCCGGCGTATCCCATCGTGGCCCCTGCCGGTGCTGCGGGGTCGGCCGGGCTGGACGGCCTGTCGCTGCGCATCGAAGAGCACCAGGGCCGACGCGTGGTGCAGGTCGACACGTCCGGCGCAGCGGGCGCGGCAGCCAGCACAGCCGGCACCCCCACCGTCCGGGGCGCGCTGATCGATGCGCGCAGCGTGCATCGGCCCGTGGCCCGCATGGTGCTGGATGCCGACCTGCCCGCCGGCCAGCCCGTGACCTTCACCGTCCAGGCCAGCCGGGACCTGAAGTCCTGGCGGCCATTGGCCGAGACCGTGCTGTACCGCGCCGACGCTGTCGCCACGGGCACGCCGACGCCGGCCCGCCTGGGCAACGAGCAGATCGACCTGCAGCGCGCCGACCTGAAAGACCACTACCTGCGCGTGACCTGGGGCGACGCTGCGGTGACCCTGCGTGGCGCCACGCTGGCCACCGCGCGCGGCACGGGCCCTCGGGAACGCGTCAGCGCCAGCATGGCGGCGCCCACGCCGGGCAACCCGCGTGAGCTGACCTTTGCCCTGCCATTTGCCACGCCGTTGGCCGCGCTCCAGATCACGCCGCAAGGCAGCAACGTGCTGGTGCCCGTGCGCGTGCTGGGCCGCAACCACCGCGAGCAGCCCTGGTCGCACCTGGCCAGCGCCGTGGTCTACAGGATGGCGCTGGGGGGCAAGGAGCAGAGCAGCGGCCCTGTGGAACTCGGTGGCGTCTCGGTGCGCGAGGTCAAGATCGAAGCCGATGCGAAGACGCCCGGCTTTACCGCCGCGCCCGAGGTCACTCTGCAGTTCGAGCCGGCGCAACTGGTGTTCCTGGCCAGCGGACAGGGGCCATTCACCCTGGCAGCCGGCTTGCCCGGTGCCACGGCGGCTGTCGGCGCGTTTCTGCCCCTGGCGAGCCTGGTGCCGGGCTACCAGAGCGCGCAGGAAAACACCCTTCCTCTGGCCGTGGCGGAAGTAAGCCGGGCGGACATAGCCGGCGGAACAGTGGCGGGTGGGCCGTTGGTGGCCGCCACGGCTGCCGCAGAAGGCATCTCCACGCGCAGCTGGGTGCTGTGGGGTGTGCTGCTGGCAGGCGTAGGCGCATTGGCGTGCATGGCCTGGCTGCTGCTGCGCCAGACAAAAACAGCCGGCGAGGCCCCGGCTTCGCCGCCGGACGCGGCGTGAAGCGGCATCAAGCCCCCCGGGCCGCCTGACAACCAAAGGAGCAGAGGACCAGAGGGCGCCCAAAAGGAGGGGCCGTGTGGCGCAGGCAAACGGTTGGCTATTCGGTGCGGGCCCACCACGGCCGCTCCAACCGTCGCACAATGCGGGCACATGCCACCTTTGCCGCCCCACGAAAGCACGCGCAGCACCGCGCCCCCCCCCTCCCCTGACGAGAATCCGGTGCCTGATGCTGCGATGCAGCACCAACCCGCCGAGAGTGCCGACGCCGCGGCAGACCGTGCGGCCCGTGCGCAAGGCACCGAAGAGTCCGTCGCCGCCCAGCTCGAGCAGGGGGCTGCGGCCCAGCTGAACCAGGCCGCCTCGCTGTCGCCCCTGGCGCCGCTGTCGGTCCCGGTGTTCCGCATGCTGTGGCTCACCTGGGTGGCGGCCAACACCTGCATGTGGATGAACGACGTGGCGGCCGCCTGGCTCATGACCACGCTCACCACGTCGCCCATCCTGGTCGCGCTGGTGCAGTCGGCGTCTACCTTGCCCGTGTTCCTGCTGGGCCTGCCCAGCGGCGCGCTCGCCGACATCCTGGACCGGCGGCGCTACTTCATCGCCACGCAGTTCTGGGTGGCCGCCGTGGCCCTGGTGCTGTGCGTGTTCATCATGGCTGGCGGCATGACGGCGCCGCTGCTGCTGGTGCTCACGTTCGCCAACGGCATTGGCCTGGCGATGCGCTGGCCGGTGTTCGCCGCCATCGTGCCCGAGCTGGTCAGCCGCCCGCAGCTGCCCGCCGCGCTGGCGCTCAACGGCGTGGCGATGAACGCGTCGCGCATCATCGGCCCGCTGCTGGCCGGCGCCATCATTGCGAGCGCTGGCAGCGCCTGGGTGTTCGTGCTCAACGCCGTGCTGTCGGTCATTTCGGGGCTGGTCATCATGCGCTGGAAGCGCACCCATGTGCCCAGCCCGCTGGGCCGCGAAAAACTGCCCAGCGCCATGCGCGTGGGCCTGCAGTTCGTGCGGCAATCGCCGCGCATGCGTGCCGTGCTGTGGCGCATCTCCATCTTCTTCTTGCACGCCACCGCATTGCTGGCCTTGCTGCCGCTGCTGGCGCGGGGCCTGGAGGGCGGCGGCGCCGGCACCTTCACACTCCTGCTGGCCAGCATGGGCGCGGGCGCCATCGTGGCGGCGATGTTCCTGCCCCGGCTGCGCCAGGCCATGGCGCGCGATGTGCTGGTGATCCGCGGCACGGCGCTGCAGGCCGCCGCGACGGGCGTGATGGCCGTCGCGCCCAACGTGTACGTCGCCGTGCCCGCGATGGTCGTGGCCGGCATGGCGTGGATCACCACGGCCAATTCATTGAGCGTATCGGCCCAGCTCGCGCTGCCCAACTGGGTGCGCGCGCGCGGCATGTCGATCTACCAGATGGCGATCATGGGCTCCACCGCCCTGGGCGCGGCCGTGTGGGGCCAGGTGGCCACGGTCAGCGATGTGCATGTGAGCCTGGGTATCGCAGCAGGCACCGGCGTGGTGGCCATGCTGCTGGTGCAGCGCCTGGTGGCCGACCGCAGCATGGAGGAGGACCTGAGCCCCTCGCGGGCCTTCAAGGCGCCGGTGGCCGATGCACCCCCTGGGGCCGGGCATGTGGTTGTCACCATCGAGTATTTCATCGACCCCGCCCGCGCCGCCGAATTCCGCGCCGTGATGCAGGAAAGCCGCAGAAGCCGCCTGCGCCAGGGCGCTCTGGCCTGGCAGCTGTTGCACGACATCGGCCAGCCCGCGCGGTATGTGGAGCGCATCGAGGACGAGTCCTGGACGGAGCACCTGCGCCGCTTCGACCGCGTGACGGCGTCCGATGTGGCTCTGCGCGACCGCAAGCTCGCGTTCCATGTGGGCGACGCTCCACCGCGCGTGACACGGTGGGCGGTGGAGCCATAGCCAAATTCTGAAAATGGAGCTTGTCTTGGTTGATGGAGGGACGAGGTGAGTAGGGCGAAGTCCAGACTGCCACCAATCAATCCTATTTCCGCGCCATCGCGTTGGACAAAATCCGACTATCTCGCCGGTTGATTTGAATGTTAATTCTCGATATTGTTTTGTTTGGGATGTTTTTGCTAGGCTGTTTTGGATTTTGGCGTGCTGGAAGGCTCTTCAAACGGCTGGAAGGGAATTTTCTCAAGAATAATTATGGAATCGCCGACGCTTCCAAGGCAGATGCGGCATCTGAATTTCTGGCATGGCTGTTTGTTGTTTGCAGCCTCTGGCTATGTATCTGGGCCGCGATTATATGGGTGTTCGACATAAAATTCAGTCTGTGGTCTGGCATATTCCTAGTAATGGCTGCTGTGCACCACGTAGCGAGCCAAAGGGTCAGGGAAAAATATGGAGATAAGAGTCTGTGATTTATCTTGAAATGGTAATCAATCCCCTTAAAATCATTTTCTCTATTAGGACGAAGCTTCTCACGCGTCTACTTTTTCTCTGCCTCACTGCCGCCGCGCCTGGTATCCACGCTGCCGATGCCGGCCTGCTGGGCTGCTGGCGTGCCACCAGGATCGTGCTGCACATGCAAGATGGCACTGAGGCCGAAGACACCTCGGGCCGCTGCACCCTGCAGTTCAAGCAGACCCAGTTCGAATCGACCTGCAAGACGGCCACCGGCACGGCCACCACTGCATACCGGTACCAGGTCGTGCGGCCGCAGGTGTACGCGGCCACGATGGCGAGCAGCACGTTCAAGACGGAAATGATCGGCTCCACGCGCGAGTACGAATACCGCATCGACGGCGATCAGCTGCGCACCGTGAGCGTTCCTCCGGCCAAGCCGCCAGAGCCCCCGGCGGTGGCGGCCCCTCGGGTGGAAACCGAGGCGGCCAGGACGCCATGCCCCTGAATCTGATGCGCTTCCATTTTGATAGCTGCACGCGCTTGACCAGCAGGCGCTAGAGGCCAGAAAAGCCCAGAAGGCCCGAAAGACCCGAAAGGCTTCGATTCTTCAGGCGGCCTTGCCCGGTGGGGCTTCGGCGGCTGCGTCCGTGCCCCCGTTGGCGAAGCTGCGGCGCAAGATGCCGGTCAGCATGGTGTGGAGCAGCGCCTGGACCGCGTCGTCGCCCCGCCCCTCGTGCTGGAGTGCGCAGGCTAGCGCATCGCCGTGTGCAGCCACCGTGCCGGTGACCTCGGCGCGCCAGCGCTCGGCCAGCCTTGCCGCATCGGCGGGCGGTACACGCGCCACGTGGGCGATGACGAGGTAGTGTGTGCAGGCCGCCTCGGCGGCATGGCGCAGCACCTCGTCCTTGTCGTCCTTCTTCTGCAGGGACTTCAGCACCCAGGCGGTGGTGCCGCCCAGCAGTGCGCCCAGGGCCGTGCCCGCGCCCAGGGTCAGGCCGCCCGTGCCCACATCGATCAACGCACCGGCCTTGGCGCCGGCCGCCGCGCCCGCTGCGGCGCCTGCAGACGTGCCCACGGCCAGCGCCGTGGTGCTGGCACGGCGCGGCGCTGGCAGTGCCGCGTGGCCTTGCAGGGACGGGGGCTCGTCCCCTGCAGTGGATGCGGGCGGCTGGCCGTGCAGCGCGCGCAGTGTGGCGTCGAGCGCCTGTACTTGCCGGGCGTAGTGGTTGTGCTGTGCGGGGGCGTCACCAGCGCCCGGGTGCGCGCAGGCGTGCAGGTGGCGGGCCAGCGCTTGCAGCGATTGGCGAAAGCGCAGCTCGTTGCGCTCCACCCAGGCTGCGCGCAGGCGGCCCAGGGCGTGTTGCTGCGCGGGCAGCGCGGCGGCCAGCCGGTCAAAGAGTGCGGGCTCCAGCACCCAACTGGCGCCAAAGTCTTCCCACGGCAGTGCCAGCAGGGGCGCGCCCTGCCATGCGGGCGGTAGGGCGTCGGTGGTCCACGCCAGCACGGCGTCCACCGGCTGGCGGACATCGCCGAACTGCAGGCGGTCGCCCTGCGGAGTTTGCACCGCGGCGTTTTGCAGCACCTCGGCGAACGGCCCGTGCAGGCCGATCAGCAGGTCGCCCGGCAGGGCGGCGCGCAGCGCATCGAACGCTGCATCGCTGGGGTCGATGCGGGCTTGCCAGCGGCACTCGCGCCAGCGCGTCCAGGCTGCCAGCGCCAGGCGCGGCACCACCACCACCAGCGCCAGCAGGCCCACGTACATCCACACCCAGCGGCTGCCGCCTGCGCCCTCGCCGGCAAAGTTCTGCGTGGCCGCGATCTCCTGCAGCGTGAAGGGAGCCGTGCCGAACAGTACAGCCAGCGGCCAGAACAGCACCGACACGATGGCATGCACCTGCGCGGCATCGAGGAAAGTGCTCTCCCATCCGAACTGGTAGCGCACCACCAGACCGCGCAGCAGCAGCGACAGGGCAATGCCCGCGCCCCAGGCCGCCGCGCACAGGTGCAGGACGCGCGCCGCGCGCTGCACCTGCAGGTCGGCCGTGTGGGCCCACCACCGTGCATGGAAGTCCGCCACGATGCGCGCCGCCAGCCCGCGCCCCCGGCCCGTGCCCAGGCGGCGGTGGAGGTGCCGCAGGCCCTGCAGCAACGCAAGCCGCGAGGCGGGCGGCCGCCAGGCGCGCCAGGCCATCAGCAGATACACGCACAGGTTCCAGGCCAGCACTGTCAACAGCGGTGGCGACAGCAGGTCCACCCGGTGGGCGTTGGCGATGCGGTCGATGGCCAGGCCCATCGCCAGGGCCAGCAGCGGCAGGCCGCGCGCCAGCCAGCGCCAGGCTGCGCCGGGCTCGTGCAGGGCGGAGACGGTGGTGTCCCTGCCGCTGGCGCGCAGGGCGACGGTGTCGGCACGCTCCAGCACCACATCGCCCGCACCCACGCGGGGCACGCCGCGCTGGCGGGCGGTAGCCACGGCCGTGCGCGTGGCCTCGTCCCAGTCTGCCTGGCTGACCAAGGTGCGCCCGCCATCCACCTGCTCGATGGATTGGGCGAGCAGCACGGTGCGTAGCTGGGGCAGGGTCAGGCGCATGGATGCTCCTGTTTCAATAGCTGCTGGCGCTTGTTAGGCAAGCGGTAGAGGCGGTTTTGACCATTATCTGGGCCACAGCGCCCACAGCCGCAGGTTCTGCTTCAAGCGCCCGGCAATGTCCCCGGCCTCCGGGCCCCAGCCCGTGAAGAAGTCGGCCCGCACCGCGCCCAGGATGGCGCTGCCGGTGTCCTGCGCCATCACCATGCGGTTGAGCTGGACCTGCGGCCCGCTGGAGGCCAGCCACACCGGCGTTCCGTACGGAATGCTCTGGCGGTCCACGGCGATGGAGCGGCCGGGCGTGAGCGGCACGCCCTGCGCGCCGCGCGGGCCGAAGCCGGCGTCCAGCGGGTTGAGCGGCTCCTCGCGGAAGAACACGTAGCGCGGGTTGGTCCACATCAGCTCGTTGGTGCGCTGCGGATTGGCGGCGAGCCAGGCGCGGATGCCGGGCCAGGTGGCATCGCGCGTGTAGCCCTGGTCCAGCAGCCAGCGGCCGATGCTCTGGTAGGGGTGGTCGTTGGTGCCCGCATAGGCCACGCGCACCAGCGACACCGAGCCGTCGGCTTCTGTGATGCGCAGGCGGCCCGAGCCCTGGATGTGCAGCACCATCGACTCGACCGGATCGCGCAGCCAGGCAATGGCCCGGCCGGCCAGCGCGGCCTGCGCTTCGGGCAGGGACTCGATCTGCTGGCGCGAGTACCAGGGTTTGCGGGCGCCCAGCCCGGCCGGCACGCGGTAGATGGGCACCGTGAAGCCGTTGCCCGGCTGGCGGGCGCCATCCATCATCGGCTCGTAGTAGGCCGTGAGCAGGCCGTCGGGGTTGCCGTCGGTCGCCTCCACACGGTAGGGCTGCAGCCGGGCGATGAGCCATGCGCGCTGCTCTTCGGCGGTGGCGATGCTCAGCTGGCGCACTTCGCTGCACAGCGCCGTGAAGGGCGGCGCGGGGCGCTCGCAGCTCTTGATCCAGGCGTTCCAGGCCTCGTGCAGCGCGTCTTCGGTAAAGCCCGGCAGCTCCGCCCAGCGTACCGGCACCCAGCGACTCTTGGGCTGCGACATCGGCGGGGGCAGAGGCCCGTTGTCGCCGGGCAGCACCACCGTGCTGGGGGGCAAGGGTGCAGGGAAGGCCGGGGTGCGGGAGGGGCTTGCGGGCGGGGGGCTGGAGCAGGCGGCCAGCGTTCCTACAATCAGCGCCGTCCATACAAAGCGCAGGAGTGTCAATTTCATGGGGCTGATTTTGCTTGAAGCGTTGCTGGCTCTCGTGCTGCTGGTGGCCATCGTCTGGTGGACCATGTTTTCCGGCCGCAAGGGCGGCGAGCTCCAGCCGTCCGATCAGGCGGCGCCTGCCCCCAATGAACCCGATGCACCGCCACCTGCGGCACCGGGGGCATCCGTGACACCTCCTGCGCCCTCCTCCAAGCCGCCGGGCGCTGCCTGACTGCCCGCGCGCTGCCGGCCAGCACCGCTGTGGCTCCCGTCGGCACGGTCCTACAGACATGGGGCCGCTGGGCCGATGGTTCCCGGGTCCGTGCCCCGCGACCATGGCGGTGAGCTGGGCGCTACCCATGCTGCAGCCATAGCCAGGCTGCACCGGTGAACGGAACTCCCGCAGTGCCCAGCACCTTCTGACCCACATTCAAGGAGCACACACATGCGCAGAAACATCCTCTGGGGCGCCACAGCCGCCGTCGTCATCCTCGCCACCGGGTGCGCCAGCATGGACGACACCCAGCGCCGCACCGCCACGGGGGCGGGGGTTGGCGCACTGGCTGGCGCAGTGATCGGTTCGGCCACGGGCGGCAGTGCGGGCACCGGCGCCGTGGTGGGCGCGGGCGTGGGAGCCCTGGGCACCTACATCTGGTCCCAGAACATGGAGCGCCAAAAGCGCGAGATGGAGCAGGCCACGCGCGGCACGGGCATTGCCGTCACGCAGACGGCTGACAACCAGCTCATGCTCAACATCCCCAGCGACATCTCGTTCGCCGTGGGCCGCTCGGACATCCAGCCGAACTTCGCGCCCGTGCTCGACCAGTTCGCGGCCGGGCTGCGCAACAACCCCTATGCCGATGTGCGCATCGTCGGCCACACGGACAACACTGGCAGTGATGCCATCAACAACCCGCTGTCGGTCGACCGTGCCGCCAGCACCCGCAGCTACCTGACCGCCAGGGGCGTGGATGGCCGACGCATCGCCATCGATGGCATGGGCGAGCGCTATCCGATAGCCACCAACGAGTCGGCCGACGGCCGGGCACGCAACCGCCGCGTCGAAATTTTTGTGGGTGAGCGCCCACGGGGCTGACGCCGTGCGCCGCCGGCTCGCTGTGCCAATGCCGCAGTGCGGTTCGTGGCGTAGGGTCGGTGGCCCTACTTGCCCACGCGCAGAAGGTTGGCCAGCTCCACGGCCGACTTGACCTGCATCTTGTCGAACACGCGCGAGCGGTGGACTTCCACCGTGCGCACACTGATGTCCAACTGGTCGGCGATCAGCTTGTTCGGCAGGCCCGCCACCACCAGGTCCATCACATCCCGCTCGCGCTCTGTCAGGTCGGCCAGGCGCACCTGCAGGTCGCTGCGCTCGCGCAACTGGGCCAGGCGCGCGGCGGACTGTGCCAGCGCCTGCTCAATGCGGTCCACGAGCGCGTTGTCCGAAAAAGGCTTCTCGCAGAAGTCGAAAGCGCCGCGCTTGACCGTGTCCACGGCGGTGGGTACATCGGCATGGCCCGTGAGGAAGATCACCGGCATGGTGGCCAGGTCGCCCCGCACCGCCAGCAGGTCGAACAGCGCCAGCCCGCTCATGCCGGGCATGCGCACATCCAGGAGCAGGCAGCAGGGCTGGCGTTGCGCAGGGCGGCTCTTGAGCATGGCGTCGAAGGCCTCGGCACTGTCGAACGACTCGCTGGGCAGCCGGCGCGATCGCAGCAGCCAGGCCAGGGCCTCGCGCACGCTGGCGTCGTCGTCCACGATGTACACGGTGGCGTTGGTGATGGGTTCCATCAGGAATGGGGCGCGGGTTGGAAGATGGGGAGCGTGAAGGTGAATACCGTACCACGCGGCTCATGCGGGGCGAAGCCAAGGAAACCTCCGTGCTGCTCGATGACCGTGCGGCACAGCGACAGCCCCAGGCCCATGCCTTCGGCCCGGGTTGTGAAGAACGGGGTGAACAGGCGCGCTGCGACGTCGGGCGCGATGCCGGTGCCCACATCGGTCACCGCGAATTCGATCCAGCCGCTGTGCTGGTTGGAGGCCGCACGGCGCACGCGTATGTCCAGCACGCGGTAGGGTATCTCGGGGTCGTCCATGGCCTGCATGGCATTGCGGGCCAGGTTGAGCAGCACCTGCTCGACCATGGTGCGGTCGCACAGCAGCAGGGGCAGGCCGGGCTCCACCGACGTGTTCACACGCACGCCCAGCTTGCGGGCCTGAAGGATCGCCAGTGGCAGGATGGCATCGAGCAGTTGCTGGGCCGACACGGCCTCGCGCGCCTGGTCGCGGCGGCGCACGAAGTCGTGCACGCTCTTGATCACCTTGCCAGCCCGCTCGGCCTGGCGGGCGATCTGTTGCATCGCCATGCGAACGTCCTGCAGGTTTTCGGGCGCCGGCATGCCGCCCGCAGTCTCGGCGGGCGCTTCCAGCAGGTTCATGGAGCCCGTGGCATAGCTTGAGATGGCGGCCAGCGGCTGGTTGAGCTCGTGGCTCAGCAGCGAGGCCATCTCACCCACGGTGGCCAGGCGGGCCGTGGCCTGAAGGCGCTCCTGCGAGGCGCGCGAGAGCTCTTCGACGCGCCGCTGCTCGCTGATGTCGAGGAACGCGCTCATCCACCCGGTGTGCTGGCCCTGGGCGTTGATCAGCGGGGCCTCGATGATCAGCACCGGGAACCGTGTGCCGTCCTTGCGCATGAACACCGACTCGAACCCCTCGCGCGGCGGCACGTGGTGGCCCGACAGTCGGATGGCCTGGCGCTGGCGGTACTCGTCCACCAGCTCGGGCGGCCAGTAAGGCGCCGATGCGCTCTGGCCCAGCAGCTCCTGCGCGGTGAAGCCCACCATGGAACAGAACGCGGGGTTCACGTACGTGATGCGGCCCTCCAGGTCCCGCGCGCGCAGCCCTGTGACCAGAGAGTCCTCCATGGCCTTGCGAAAGGCCAGCGCATCGGCCAGGTCGCGCTCGGCGCGCAGGCGCCTGCGGTTGTCGCGCACCAGCACCACCATCACCGTGACCAGCGCGATGGACATGGCCGTGACCAGCGCCGTGAGCACGTTGGGGAACAGGCTGGGCGCGCTGTGCCAGGTGTCCATGCGCAGCACGAGGGTGGTGCCCGGCAGGTCCAGCAGATGCTGGGCGGTGAACATGCGTGAGCCACGGCGCGCTGCGCCGAGCACCGCCAGGCGCGTGCCGTCGGCTTCGGTGAACGAGGCCTCCTGGCTGCGCGTGAGGTTGTGCGCCACCAGGTTGATCAGCACGTCCTGCAGTGAGTACGTGGCCACGAGAAAACCTGCTTGCCGACCGCCGGAGGTCAGGGGCAGGCACAGCTCCATCATCTCCGAGCCCAGGCCGTCGCCGTGGGGCTGGAAGTAGCTGCTGGAGTAGGACGGGCTGCTCAGCCGGCGCGCATTGGTACAGGCGATGGCAGCGTCGGACTGGTGGCCCTCGCGGATGCGTGCATCCCAGGCCACGGGCCGGTAGGGCGACTGCGCATGGGTGCGCATCCGCAGGTTGGCGTCCCGCCATTCGATGCGCACCAGCTCGCGGCGGCTGCGCAGCAGTTCGGCAGCGTCCACCTCCCAGGCGAGCTGGCCGGGGTCGCCCGCGTGCAGCGCCTGCAGACTTTGCAGGTTGCGCGTGAGCGCCACGCGGATGTCCGACACCGCATCGGCCGTGTCACGTTCCAACCGCGTCTGCACCTGGCTCGCCTCATAGCGCCCCGCCAGCCACACCATCGTGGCCAGCATGGAGATCACCAGCAGCACCAGCAGCGTCCAGAGCGACCAGCGCCGCCAGGCGCCCCGCCAGCGCCGCAACAGGGTGCGTGGCCCCAGCTTCACAGGACGCGGTGCGACAGGGAGGGCAGCTGCAGCCGCACGCTGCGCAGGCGCTCCGGGTCCAGCGTGCCCTGCACCACGCCCGCGCCCTGGTCCTGCTCGGCCAGCACCGTGCCCCAGGGGTCCACCAGCATGCTGTGGCCCCAGGTGTGGCGGCCGTTCTCGTGCACGCCGCCTTGGGCGGGGGCCAGCACATACGCGAGGTTCTCGACCGCGCGGGCGCGCAGCAGCACCTCCCAGTGCGCCTGGCCCGTGGTGTGGGTGAATGCGCTGGGCACCAGCAACAGGTCGGCCCCCGCGCTGGCGTGGGCGCGGTACAGCTCCGGAAAGCGCAGGTCGTAGCACACCGACAGCCCCACGCGCCAGCGGTGGCCGCTGCGCGAGGGCAGGTCGAACTGCACGGGCGTGCTGCCGGCCTCGATCACACGGCCTTCGTGGTACTGCTCGAGCCCGTTGTCGAAGGTGAACAGGTGGATCTTGTCGTAGCGTGCCACAGAGGCGCCGCTGGGGTCGAACACCAGCGTCGTGTTGCGCACGCGCTCAGGCGTGGCGGTCTGCAGCGGCAAGGTGCCACCCACCACCCACATGCCGAGCTCGCGGGCGGCGGTGGCCAGAAAGCGCTGGATCAGGCCCTCGCCGGCCGTTTCGCCCAGGGCCAGCTTGTCGGTGTCCTTGTGGCCCATCACGCAAAAATATTCGGGCAGCACGGCCAGCTCGGCGCCGCCCTCGGCGGCCTGCTCCAGCAGGCTGCGCGCGGTGGCCAGGTTGTCGTCCAGACGGGTGCCGGACACCATCTGCAGGGCTGCAACTTTCATCATGACGATTCTCCAGTCTTTGCGGGGGGGCTGCCGCTGCGCTGCGGTGCCTCGGTGCCCGGCACGGCTTCGCGCGCGCGGCGGGGCACGCGCACCACGCGGGGATCGGACCAGGTGCCGTCGATGCGGAATTCTTGCGTGGCGGCCTCGATGAGGGGGCCGCGCAGGAACACCTGGGCCAGGAAGCTTCCGAGGCCGATCACGGGGTTGATGGCCGTGGCCACCAGCGATGCGGTCATGGCGTTGATCTCGGGCACCACCACCACGCGCAGGTCCTGCGTCTCGTGGTCGATGTTGGCGCTGCCTTCCATCAGCACGGCGGCATTCACGCCCTTCATCTGCAGGTTGTTGGTGGTGGCCACGCCCTGCTCGATGCGCACGTCGCCGCGCACGAAGTCGAAGGCGAAGCCCTCGCTGAACACATCGCGGAAGTCGAGCGTCAGGCGCCGGGGAAGCGATTGCAGGCTCAGCACGCTCAGCAGCTTGGCCAGCCCCGGGTCGGCCTTGAGGAACTGGCCGGTCTCGATGTTCACGTTGATCAGGCCCGTCATCGAGCGGTAGTCCGGGCTGAAAGGCGCACCCACCCAGGCCACCTGCCCTTCCATGCGCCCCTTGCCGCGCCGGATCACGCCGGGCATGCCCATGCGTCCCAGCAGGTCCCCGGAGTCGCGGATGTCGAGCTTGAAGTTGAGCACGGTGCGCCGCTCCGGATTGCGCGGGCCCGCGCCTGCGGCGTTGAGCACCGCCCAATTGCCGTTGGCTGTGAGGTTGGCCTCGGGCGCGGTGATGTTGAATTTGGAGAGGCGCCACTCGCGCTGCGAGCCGTCGCCGCCGCGGTTCTGCGCCTCGATCTCCACGCGGCCGAGCCGCTTGCCGCGCAGGTCGAAGTCGTCCACCACGATGTCGAGGGCCGGCAGGGCACCGGGCTGCTCGTCCAGTAGCGATTCGACCTGGTTCACGTCGCTTTGGGGCATGTTCACCCGCGACAGCCGCGCGAACAGGCGTCCGTTGGGGTGGTCTTGCGAGCCAGGCTGGCGGTACTCCAGGTAGCCGTTGAGTTCGGTGGCATCCAGGTTGGCGCGCCAGGTGGTGCCGTCGCGCAGCGCCCCGGCCACGATGTTGTGCAGCGTGCGGCCTTGCAGGGTGAGCTCGCGGGCACGCAGGGCCAGCGTAGTGGGCAGGTAGTCCTGCGCATGGCTGCCGGCGCCGCTGGTGGCTGCTGGCGCGCGCGCCGACAGCTCCGTGGCGGATGCGGTGGAGGTCGCCTGGGCCAGCACATCCTCCCAGGCGTCCACATCCAGCTTGCCCTGGTTGATGTTGGCCACGACGCCCTGCGCCGGCATGGGCGAGGACTCTCCGCCCGACAGGCCGATGCCGATGGTGCCGCGCAGCACCCGGGCCTGGGGCCCGCTGATGTCGCGCACGTATTGCGCCGAGCCCAACGCGCCCAGGTCCACCGTGATCTGGTCGCGCAGGGGCGGGGCTTCCGCGCCGTTGGTGCTGCCGCCGCCATGGCCCAGGGCGGCGTGCGTCAGGCCTGCCAGCGATTCCCGCGTCACCTGGTTCTCAAAGCGCAGTGGCAGGCTGGCCTCCGCAGCCTTGCCCAGCGGCGGCGGCAGTGCCAATGCCAGCCCTTGCAGACTGGTCGTGACCTGCACCTCAGGCACGCCCCGGCGGAACGACAGCGCCACCGTGTACGGCGCGCTGCCCGTGGCCCGCCGGGCCAGTTGCGAGAGCATGCCCAGCT
Organism: Acidovorax sp. sic0104; assembly: GCF_019219095.1. GTDB lineage: Bacteria > Pseudomonadota > Gammaproteobacteria > Burkholderiales > Burkholderiaceae_C > Acidovorax. The sequence continues at coordinate 222,361 of NZ_JAHUWH010000005.1, read as the reverse complement.
GCGGCGCCTGCTGCAGCCCCTCGGCCGTGGCCGTGCCCTGCGCACGCAACTGCACCGCCGACTCGGTGGCGGGTGCGTTGGCGGGCAGCGCCCGCATGCCGCCTTCGAGCTTGACGCTGCCGCCCAGCGCAGTGGCCTGCACGCCCTGCAATGAAAACCCCGCTTCGGTGAACTGCACCGTGCCGCGCGCGCGGCTCAGGGCCGGCGTGTCGGGCGTGATGCGTACATCGTTACCCGCCAGCGTGACGCTGCCCTGTACCTTGGACTTGTTGATGTCGCTGATGGGCAGCGACAGGCGCAGCTGCAGGTCTGCATTGCCGGTGCCGCTGGCCTGGTCGAGCGCGTTGCCGGTCATGCGGCCCAGGGGCGAGGTGGCCATCAGCGCCAGCATTTCGGGCAAGGGGCCGCGCGCGTCGGCGCTCACGGCGACCACGGTGTGGGCCAGGTCCGGGATCCTGGCGTCCACCTTCGACAGCTTCAGCCCCTGGCGTCCGGCAAAGGTGCCGGTGGCGCTGCGCACCTGCATGGACGAGCGCTCGAAGATCAGCTCGCCCGACAGGTCGGTGAGGGCCGGCCAGGGCAGGGTGCCGGCGGGCTGCAGGCTGGGCGGCACGTAGGCGTAGGTCACATCCTTGACGCGTGCCGCGATGCGGAACTCGCCCTGCTTGGGATCATTGAAGGGCAGATGGTGCAGGTCACCCTTGACGCGGAACTGCACATTGCTCGCACTGCCCGCCACGACCGCGTCGCGCACGTAGTGGCGCGACTCCGCAGGGATGGACAGCGGCAGGTAGCGGTGCACGCGCGTGCCGTCGGCGCGGTGCAGCGTGCCGCTCAGGTCCAGCACGCCCGGAAAGCGCGACTGGTGCGAGACCTTGGCCGCGTCGCTGGTGTGCCAGGTGGCGCGGGCATCTCCCTGCGCATCGGCGTTGGCGAACTGCACATCGTTGGCCTGCACGGCGATGCGACTGCCCTCGAGTTGCCAGCGCACGTCGGCGCTCAGTCGGTCCAGCGGCAGCACCGGGTCTTCGAACACCCCGGGCAGCAGGAGCGCGCCCGATGCAATGGTCAGCGCCGCCTTGCCGCCGCCCTGCGTCATGTCGATGTCCACGGTGGCACCGCGCAGGCCCATGTGCGTGGGGGCTCCGCCGCTGGTGTCGCCGGCCAGGGCCAGGCCACGGATGCGCCCGCGCACCTGGTATTGCTGCAGGCTGTCGAGCGGGCCTTTCCAGGTGGCGTTGATTTCGTCCACCAGGCCTTGCGGCGCATAGGTGCGCACGGCATCGTGCGCCGTGGGCCCCAGGGGCAGGCGGCTCGCGATCTGTGCCAGGGCCGCCAAGTCCAGGCGGTCCGCGCGGAACTCGCCCTGGGCCGGTGCCTTGGCCGTCGCGTCGGTGTAAACCAGCCGCAGGTTGCCGCCAGGCCAGGCCAGGCCATCGTCGGTCTGGAACTGCAGGGCCTGCGTGGAAAACTCGAAGCCGCCGCTGAGCCTGCGCCCGCCCAGCCGTCCCTGGATGGTGGGCAGCACCAGCGCCTGCAGCTGGGGGCCGAGGGTGGCGTTCACGTCCGCCAGTGCCAGGTCGGCCGTGCCGCCCACGATCTGCCCGCGCTGCACATCCGCCCAGGCGCGCAGTGCGCCACGGCCCTGCGCGACGTCTACGCCCACATCGGTGTAGTGGCGCAGCCGCGATGCATCCACCCGCGCGAAATGGGCATACACCTGCCCGTTCCAGTGCTTCCAGTTGCCGTCCCGTGCGCGCAGCAGCGGAGCACGGAACAAGCCGACCACCGAGAAACGGTCACCCCAGGCCTCGGGGGGGGTGGCGTCCAGGCGCATGTGGTGGTGCCAGTTGCCGTTGCGCAGCAGCAGGTCCACCTTCTCCAGAGCCAGGGGCGGGGCACCGCGCTGCTCATCGGTCCATCGCACCGTGCCGCCCTTGACGAACACCTCTCCCTGGGAAAACAGCCAGTCGGCCGCGTCGTTGTTGTCGCCTTGTTGCTGCGTAAAGTCCAGGCCCGCCACATGGATACGCCCCTGGGCATCGCGGCGCACGTCGAGTTCGGGTTCTTCGATATAGAGCTGCTCGAACCCCGCCTTGAGCAGCGAGCGCGGCGAGAGCGCCACCACCACCCGCGGCAGGCGCAGCGCGGTGCGCCCGGCCGCATCGAGCAGGGCCAGGTCCGACAGCTCGATGGAGGGGATCAGGCCCTCGGTCTTGGCGGAGATGCCGCCGATCCTGACGGGAACCCCCAGTGCCCGTGCGGCATGCGCCTCCAGCTGCGGGCGGAACTCGCCGATTCGCGGCACAATCCAGCCATGAAGTGCGCCCCACGCGATGGTCAGCAGCAGCCAGAAAGCCAACAGCAGACCCAATGACCACCGTGCGAGACCTGCCACGAATTTCAGCAGGCGGGTGGGGTGCGTGGTGGGAGCGATCATGGTGGAAATGAATGTGGCAGGAATTATGACCCGCGGCCCCTGCGCGGGTTCACTACAAACGAGTGTCCTTATGTATGTGGTCCCTTGCCATGTCTGCCATGCCGTCGTCTCCCGCTGACCCCCGCTGCCAGGCGCGCCCCGAGGGGCCGCTGGCCGGGCACTCCCGTTTTTACCAGCGCCTGCAGCGCCGCTACGCCGACGACCTGCACCTGCTGCCCCCCGGCCCCCCGGTGCTGACCACGATGCAGCAGGCCTACGAGGCACTGCGCGCGCGCGGTGCGGACACGGGCACGGCCCTGCGCGTGGTGCGCCAGCTGGTCATGGAGCGGCTGATCCAGCTCGACTGCGATGAAGCGGCGTCCCTGGCCGACGTCACCCGGGCGGTGACCGAGCTGGCCGAGCTGGCGCTTGACCGCGCCTGCCACCAGGCCCGCCAGGAACTCGATGAACGCCACGGTGCGCCGCGCGGCCCCGAGGGCCAGCCGGTGCAGCTGTGGATCATCGGCATGGGCAAGCTGGGCGCGCGCGAGCTCAATGTATCGAGCGACATCGACCTCATCTACGTGTATGAACACGATGGCGAGACTGCCGGCACGCCCGAGGGGCGCGGGCGCATATCCAACCACGAGTACTTCGCACGGGCCGTCAAGTCCATCTACAGCCTGGTGGGCGACACCACCGAACACGGCTTCGTGTTCCGCGTGGACCTGGCGCTGCGGCCCAACGGCAACTCGGGCCCGTCGGCGGTGTCGCTGCCGGCGCTGGAGGAATACCTGCAACTGCATGGCCGCGAATGGGAGCGCTTTGCCTGGCTCAAGAGTCGCGTGGTCGCTCCGCGCGACTGCATCGGGGGCTCGGAGGTGCAGGCGCTGCGCGGTGTGGTGCTGCCCTTCGTGTTCCGCCGCTACCTCGACTACAGCGTGTTCGACGCGCTGCGGTCTCTGCACCGCCAGATCCGCGACCACGCCGCCAAGCGCAGCGCCGGCCACCCCGAGCGCGCCAACGACGTCAAGCTCTCGCGCGGCGGCATCCGCGAGATCGAATTCACCGTGCAGCTCTTGCAGGTGGTGCGCGGCGGGCAGTTCCCCGAGCTGCGCCGCCGGCCTACGCTGGACGCGCTGCCGCGCATCGCGCAGGCCGGCCTCATGCCGCAGGAGACCGCCGAGGCTCTCGCGCGGGCCTATGTCTTTTTGCGCCGCGTCGAGCACCGCATCCAATACCTGGACGACCAGCAGACGCATGTGCTGCCCACGCGCGACGACGACCTGGCCTGGATCGCCTACACCCTTGGCTACCCCGACTGCTGCGCCTTCCTGCACGAACTCGACGCGCACCGCGAACTGGTGGCGCAGGAGTTCGACACCCTGCTGGGCGGCAGCGGCAAGAAACAATGCAGCGGCGGTGGTTGCGGCGGCCCCAAGGCGTCTGCACCGCCGCCCCCCGAGCTGGAAAGCCTGCTCGAGCAACTGCCCCCCGGCTTCAGGGCGCGTGTGGCCGAATGGCGCAATCACCCGCGGGTCGAAGGCCTGCGCGACGAAGCCCGCTCGCGCCTGTTCCGGCTGGTGCAGCGAACCGCGCGCTGGCTGGCCGAAGGCAAGGTGAACGAGGACGCGGCGGTGCGCCTGGTCGGCTGGCTGGAGCCGCTGCTGCGGCGCGAAAGCTATCTCGCCCTGCTGCTGGAGCGCCCGTCCGTGCACGAGCATCTGCTGCACCTTTTGGGTGCTGCCAAATGGCCGGCCCGGTACATGCTGCAGCATCCCGGCGTGATCGACGAACTCGCGGGTGATGCGCTGCTGTCCGAGCGCTTCGTGGTGGAAGATTTCGAGCGCGAACTGGCCGTGCGCCGGGCCTCGCTGCAGTCCACCGGCGAGGACGACGACGAGACGCTGCTCAACCTGCTGCGCCGGGCGCAGCATGCCGAAACCTTCCGCACCCTGGCGCGCGACGTGGAGCGGCGCATCACGGTCGAACAGGTGGCGGACGACCTCTCAGCGCTGGCCGACAGCGTGCTGCGCATCACGGCGGACTGGTGCTGGAGCCGCGTCAGGAACCGTCACCGGGAGAGCCCGCAGTTCGGCATCATCGGCTACGGCAAGCTGGGCGGCAAGGAGCTTGGTTACGGCAGCGACCTCGATATCGTCTTCGTGTTCGATGACGATGACGACCGCGCCCCGGAGGTCTATGCCGCCTTCGTGCGCAAGCTCATCAACTGGCTCACCGTGAAGACCGGCGAAGGCGACCTGTACGAGATCGACACCGCGCTGCGCCCCAACGGCAGCTCGGGCCTGCTGGTCACGAGCTTCGAGGCCTACGCCAACTACCAGCAGCGCCGCGGCAGCAACACCGCGTGGACCTGGGAACACCAGGCCATGACGCGCGCACGCTTCGTGATGGGCAGCGATGCGCTGCGCGAGCGCTTCGACGCCGTGCGCGAAGCCGTCATCACCTCCGAGCGCGACGCGGTGGCCCTGCGCGACGAGATCGTGCTCATGCGCGAGCGCGTGCGCTCGGCCCACCCTACGCGCGACGGACAGTTCGACGTCAAGCACAGCCCGGGCGGCATGGTGGACGCGGAATTCGCGGTGCAATACCTCGTGCTGTCGCAGTCGGCCGCCCATCCCGAGCTGCGCGGCAACGTGGGCAACATCGCGCTGCTGCAGCGTGCAGAGCAGGTGGGGCTGTTGCCTGCGGGCGTGGGCACAGCCGCCGCAGATGCCTACCGCGAACTGCGCCGCGTCCAGCACGTGGCGCGGCTGGACGAGGCGCCGACGCAGGTGGCGCCGCCCGCGCTGCAGGCCGAGCGCGACGCCGTGTTCGCCCTCTGGCTGGCCGTGTTCGGCGCGGGCCTGGGGATGTAGCCCTCCTGCTTGCGCTGACCTTGCCAGAGCAGCGCCGAACGGCGGTGACAAATGGTTGCATGTTGCCGCGCGGAGGCTTTGCGAAAAATTCATTAATTCAAACAACTGTTTGAATTCTGGTGGTTTAATCCGGGGCCATGAGTTTTGGTGCCCATTTCATTCCCGCAGCCCAGCGCACCGCCCGCAGCGACGGCGAAGACACGCGTGCACGCCTGCTGCGCGCGGCCCTGCAGCTGTTCTCTGAAAAAGGCTTTGCCCAGACGTCTGTGCGCGCCATCGCCGAGGCCGCGGGTACCAACGTCGCGGCCATCGCCTACCACTTTGGCGACAAGGCGCAGCTGTACACCGCCACGTTCTACGAGCCGTTCGGCAGCGGCAGCGACCTGATCCCGGTGTTCGCCGATCCGGCCCTCGGCCTGGAGGCCGCACTGCACAGCTACTTCAGCGGCTTTCTCGAGCCGCTCAAGCACGACGATTTGATCACCCAGTCTCTGCGCCTGCATGTGCGCGAGCTGCTCGACCCGACCCATGTGTGGCCCGAACTCATCGAGCGCGAATGCCGCGCGCCGCACCTGGCGCTGGTGCAGGTGTTGTGTCGCCACATGGGGGTGGCAGAGGCGGATGACGACATGCACCGGCTCGCCTTTTCGCTGGCCGGACTGATCATGCAGATGTGGACGCAGCGCGACCCCCTGCAGGCCATCGCGCCGCAACTGGCGGTGTCGGGCGCCATGGACGTTTGGGTGGAACGACTGACCGGCTATGCCCTGAGCATGGTGCACGGCGAGATCACCCGGCGGCAGGCTGGCGTACCACCGGCGCGCCGTGCCAACACCGTAAGGACTTCGAGGACTGCGAACAAGAAGGAATCCAAACCATGACAACAACACGCAAGAGCCGTTTTTTCTGGGCCGCCTGCCTGCCCCTGGCGTTGGCCGCCTGCGCCACCACGCCCCCGCCCGCCGAGGTGCCCGCGCCCCCGCCCGCCGCCTGGCAGGCGCCCCTGCCGCACCAGGGGTCGCTGGGAGACCTCGCGCAATGGTGGACGCAGCTGGGCGACCCGCTGCTGGTCGAACTGATCGACGCTGCGCAGGCCATCAGCCCCGGCGTGGCGCAGGCGCAGTCCCGCATTGCGCAGGCCCGCGCCACCCAGGTCAGCAGCCGCGCGGCGCTGCTGCCGTCGCTCGATGCCCAGGCCAATGCAAGCCGCGGCTTCAACGAGCAGTTGGCCAGCATCGCCACCACCGCGCAGGCCGGGCTGCAGGCGAGCTGGGAGATCGACGTCTTCGGCGCCAACCGCGCCACCAAGACGGCCGCCGACCAGCGGTTGGCGGGCGCCCAGGCTCTGTGGCACGAGGCGCGCGTGAGTGTGGCGGCCGAGGTCGCGCTGCAGGCCAGCAGCCTGCGCACCTGCCTCACGCAGCTGGGCGTGGCCGAGCGCGATGCGCAGTCGCGCGGCGAGACATCGCGCCTGTCCGATCTGAGCGAGCGCGCCGGCTTCACCGCCCCGGCCACCGCAGCGCTGGCCCGCGCCAGTGCGGCAGAGGCCCAGGCCCGCGCATCGCAGCAACGCATGCTGTGTGATGTGGACGTGAAGACGCTGGTGGCGCTCACCGGGTGGGAAGAGCCCGCGCTGCGCGCCCGCCTGTCCGCAGCCGCGCCGGCTGCGCCCGACGCACTGTTCAGCATCGCGGCCCTGCCCGCGCAGGTACTGGCCCAGCGTCCCGACGTCTACAACGCCGAGCGCGAAGTGGCGGCGGCCAGCGCCGAGGTAGGCAGCGCGCAGGCGCAGCGCTATCCCCGCCTGTCGCTCAGCGGCTCGGTGGGCACGGCGTGGGTGCGCACCGGCGGCGCGACGACCGACTTCAATACCTGGACCATCGGCCCTCTGGCGCTGAGCGTGCCGCTGTTTGACGGCGGCCGGCGCGGCGCGCAGGTCGATGCGGCGCAGGCCCGCTACGACGAGGCCGCGGCCCTGTACCGCGCCAAGGTGCGCCAGGCGGTCAGCGAAGTGGAGCAGGCGCTGGTGCGGCTGCAGAGCACGGCCGAGCGCAGCACCAGCGCACGCACGGCGGCCGCGGGCTACCGCACCTCCTTCGATGCGACCGAGGCGCGCTGGCGCGGCGGGCTGGCCAGCCTGGTCGAGCTGGAGGATGCGCGGCGCACGTCGCTTGCCGCCGAGAACGCGCTGGTCGCGCTGCAGCACGAGCGCCAGGCGGCCTGGATCGCGCTGTACCGCGCTGCGGGCGGCGGGTGGAGGCTGTGAAACACCCCCTGAGCTGCTGCGCAGCTTCCCCCTCTCTCGCGCTGCGCGCGGGAGAGGAACGCCACCGGTGGCCTGGCAAAGCCAGTTCCACGGTGGCACTGGTCTGTGGCAGCGCCAGTTGCCCAGGCCATGAGTGCTGAAACGATCTTTCTAGGACGGATGCAAATGCAACATTCCTCTTTCTCCTTCAAGTTCTCTCCCACCGCCTTCGCCGTGATCGCCGCCTGCGTGCTGGCCACGGGCGGCGCCCTGGTGTTCTCCGGCGCGTCGCGCGCGGCCGATGAGCCCAAGGCCGGGCAGCCGCGCCCCGCGCTCACCGTGAGCACGGCCCAGCCGCAGCGCACCTCGGTGCCCGTGCGCCTGTCGGCCAACGGCAATGTGGCCGCGTGGCAGGAGGCCAGCATCGGCGCGGAAAGCAATGGCCTTCGCCTGACCGATGTGCGCGTGAACGTGGGCGACGTGGTCAAGGCCGGCCAGGTGCTGGCCACCTTCTCGGCCGAGACGGTGCAGGCCGACGTGGCGCAGATGCGCGCAAGCCTGCTCGAAGCCCAGGCCAATGCGGCCGAGGCGGCGGCCAATGCCGATCGCGCCCGCTCGCTGCAGGCCACGGGCGCCTTGAGCCAGCAGCAGATCCAGCAGTACACCACCGCAGAGAAGACGGCGCAGGCCCGGGTGGAGGCCGCCAAGGCCACGCTGAACGCGCAGCAGCTGCGCCTGAAGTACACGCAGGTGGTGGCACCTGACAGCGGGGTTATCTCGGCCCGCACGGCCACCGTGGGTGCGGTGGTGGGCGCGGGCACCGAGCTGTTCCGCATGGTGCGCAAGGGCCGCCTCGAGTGGCGTGCCGAGGTGACCTCGACCGAGCTGCGCCGCATCGCGCCGGGCGCGAAGGTCAGCGTGACGGCCGCCAGCGGCGCCACGGCCGAAGGCACGGTGCGCATGGTCGCTCCCACGGTGGACCCGCAGACGCGCAACGCGCTGGTGTACGTCGATTTGCCGGCGAACAGCGATTTCCGCGCGGGCATGTTTGCGCGCGGCGAGTTCGCGCTGGGGCAGAGCGACGCGCTCACCGTGCCGCAGGAGGCCCTGGTCGTGCGCGACGGCTTCTCCTACGTCTTCGTGGTGGGTGCCGAGCAGCGCGTGCAGATGCGCAAGGTGCAGACCGGCCGCCGCGTGGCGGACCGGGTCGAGGTGGTGTCGGGCCTGGAGGCCAATGCCTCGGTGGCCGTGCGCGGAGCGGGCTTCCTGAACGACGGCGACCTGGTGCGCGTGGCGGCCCCTGCGGCTGCGCCTGCCGCACCCGCGGCACCAGCGCAGCCTGCGCGCACGTCCTCCGTGCGGGAATTCAAGCAAAAAACGCTGCTGGCGCTTGCTGATAAAGCGCCGGTAGCTATCAATTAAGGAGCGTTCTTCATGAATGTATCCACCTGGTCCATCAAGAACCCGATACCGGCGCTGATGCTGTTCGTGCTGCTGACGTTCGGCGGCCTGCTGTCGTTCAACGCCATGAAGGTGCAGAACTTTCCGGACATCGACCTGCCCACGATCTCCGTGACCGTGGCGCTGCCGGGCGCATCGCCTGCGCAGCTGGAGAACGACGTGGCGCGCAAGATCGAGAACAGCATCGCCACGCTGCAGGACTTGAAGCACATCTACACCAAGGTGCAGGACGGCGGCGCCACCATCACGGCCGAGTTCCGCCTGGAAAAGCCCACGCAGGAGGCGCTCGACGACGTGCGCTCCGCAGTGGCCCGCGTGCGCGGCGACCTGCCCGGCGATGTGCGCGACCCCATCGTGACCAAGATGGACCTGGCCGCGCAGCCGGTGCTGGCGTTCACCATCGCCTCCACCCGCATGGACGACGAGGCGCTGTCGTGGTTCGTGGACGATGCCGTCGCCAAGAAGCTCCTGGCCGTGCGCGGTGTGGGCGCGGTCAACCGCGTGGGCGGCGTGCAGCGCCAGGTGCATGTGGAGCTCGACCCCGTCAAGCTGCAGGCGCTCAACGCATCGGCGGCCGACGTGTCGCGCCAGCTGCGGCTGGTGCAGACCGAAAGCGCCGGCGGCCGCACCGACCTGGGCGGCAGCGAGCAGCCCGTGCGCACACTGGCCACCGTGCAGTCGGCGCAGGAGCTGGCGGGCCTTACGCTCGCGCTGTCCGATGGCCGCCATGTGCGGCTCGATCAGGTGGCCACGGTGTCCGACACCATCGCCGAGCCGCGCGCGCTGGCCATGCTCAACGGCAAACCCGTGGTGGGCTTCGAGGTGGCGCGCAGCAAGGGCGCGAGCGAGGTCGAAGTGGGCGGCGCGGTGCAGTCCGCGCTCAAGGAGCTGCGCGAGCAGCACCCCGACCTGGAAATCACCGAGGCCTTCAACTTCGTGCAGCCGGTGCAGGAGGAATATGACGGCTCCATGCACCTGCTGTACGAAGGCGCGCTGCTGGCCGTGCTGGTGGTGTGGCTCTTCCTGCGCGACTGGCGCGCGACATTCGTTTCGGCCGTGGCACTGCCGCTGTCGGTGATCCCGGCGTTCATCGGCATGCACCTTCTGGGCTTTTCGATCAACGTGATCACGCTGCTGGCGATGTCGCTGGTGGTGGGCATTCTGGTGGACGATGCCATCGTGGAGGTGGAGAACATCGTGCGCCACCTGCGCATGGGCAAGACGCCCTATCAGGCGGCCATGGAGGCGGCCGACGAGATCGGCCTGGCCGTGGTGGCCACCACGTTCACGCTGATCGCGGTGTTCCTGCCCACGGCATTCATGAGCGGCATCGCCGGTAAATTCTTCAAGCAGTTCGGCTGGACGGCGTCGCTCGCGGTGTTCGCCAGCCTGGTGGTCGCGCGGGTGCTCACGCCCATGATGGCGGCGTACATCCTCAAGCCCATCGTGGGCGAGCACAAGGACCCGCGCTGGATGACGACTTACCTGCGCTGGGCGGCCTGGTGCGTCAAGCACCGCTGGATCACCTTTCTTGCCACCGCAGCGTTCTTCATCGGCTCGCTGGCGCTGATCCCGCTGCTGCCCACGGGCTTCATCCCGCCGGACGACAACTCGCAGACCCAGGTGTACCTGGAGCTGCCGCCCGGCGCCACGCTGGCGCAGACCCGCGCCGTGTCCGAGGATGCGCGCGAGCGCATCGCCAAGGTCGAGCATGTGAAGAGCGTGTACACCACCATCGGCGGAGGCTCGGCGGGGGCCGACCCCTTCATGGGCGGTGCCGGGGCCGAGACGCGCAAGGCCACGCTCACCATCCTGCTGGCCGAGCGCGGCGACCGCCCGCGCAAGCAGGGCATCGAGAACCACATCCGCGCCGCGCTGGAAACATTGCCCGGCGTGCGCAGCAAGGTGGGCCTGGGCGGATCGGGCGAGAAGTACGTGCTGGTGCTCTCGGGCGACGATCCGCAGGCGCTGACCACGGCGGCGCTGGCGGTCGAGAAGGACCTGCGCACCATCCCGGGCCTGGGCAGCATCTCGTCCACCGCCAGTCTGGTGCGCTCGGAGATCGCCGTGCGCCCGGACTTCGCGCGCGCCGCCGACCTGGGCGTGACCAGCAGCGCCATCGCCGAGACCCTGCGCATCGCCACCGTGGGCGACTACGACGTGTCGCTGCCCAAGTTGAATCTGGCATCGCGCCAGGTGCCCATCGTGGTCAAGCTGCAGGACGACGCGCGCCAGGACCTGTCGCTGCTCGAGCGCCTGGCCGTGCCCGGCAGCAAGGGCCCGGTGATGCTCGGCCAGGTGGCCACGCTGGAGTTCAGCGGCGGCCCGGCCGTGGTGGACCGCTACGACCGCGCGCGCAACGTGAACTTCGAGATCGAGCTGTCGGGCCAGCCGCTGGGCGACGTGACCAAGGCCGTGGAGGCGCTGCCGTCCATCAAGAACCTGCCGGCCGGCGTGCGCCAGATCACCATCGGTGACGCCGAGATGATGGGCGAGCTGTTCGCCAGCTTCGGCCTGGCCATGCTCACCGGCGTGCTGTGCATCTACATCGTGCTGGTGCTGCTGTTCAAGGACTTCCTGCACCCTGTGACCATCCTGGCGGCGCTGCCGCTGTCCCTGGGCGGCGCGTTCGTAGGCCTCTTGATCGCGCAAAAGAGCTTCTCGATGCCCTCGCTCATCGGGCTGATCATGCTCATGGGCATCGCCACCAAGAACTCCATCCTGCTGGTGGAATACGCCATCCTGGCGCGGCGCGAGCACGGCATGACGCGCTTCGAGGCCCTGATCGACGCCTGCCACAAGCGGGCGCGGCCCATCATCATGACCACGCTGGCCATGGGCGCGGGCATGATGCCCATCGCCCTGGGCATCGGCGCTGCGGACGCGAGCTTTCGCTCGCCGATGGCGGTGGCGGTGATCGGCGGCCTGATCACCTCGACGCTGCTGAGCCTGCTGGTGATTCCTGCCGTATTCACGGGGGTGGACGATGTGGGCCAGTGGTTTGGACGCACATTGCGCAGGCTGCGAGGGGTGCACCCGGCACCCACTGCGCCGACCATGCCACCGACGCCGCCGGCCATGAATTGATAGCATGCGCTCACATCCGGGAGGTTTCCGTCGGCTGAAAAGCCGGTAAATCACCCGGCAGGCGAGGGGTTTGGCGGGGTGTCGGCGTTAGATAATGTAACGAGCACCATGAACCTCGTCAGCCTCAATATCGAATCGATCCAGCTCGGTCACCCGCTGCCTTTTGTGCTGCGGGGGGCTGATGGCGTCCTTCTGGCGCAAAAAGGCTACGTTATCCGCAGCCGCGAAGAGCTGGCCAAGCTGGTGGCCCGGGGCCGCCAGCTGTGCGTGGACACCGACGAGTCCGGCGGCAGCCACCGTGCCTACCTGGCGCAGCTGCAGCGCATGCTGATCGCGGACACGAACCTGGGCGAGATCGCCGCGATGAAGATGACCGCTGCCGAGGACTCGGCCGCGCGCGCCCGGGCCGGCAGGGTGCTGGCCGACTGGCCCGAGCTGCAATTGCGTGCCACCCAGCTGCTGCGGTCCCCGTCTCCGTCGGACTTCGGGGGGCGCTTTCAGTCCCTGCACGAGGAGCTGTCTCGCCACTGCGAGCAAACGCCGGACGCCACCTTGCTGGCGCTGATCTATCTGTCGGCGCAAGAGACACGCATGTACAGCGGCACCCATTCGATGCTGGTGAGCTGCGTGTGCATGGTGGTCGCGCGCGAAATGCTGCGCTGGCCCGAGTCCCGCGTGCAGCAGCTGGGCCACGCGGCGCTGAGCATGAACATCGCGATGACCGAGCTGCAGGACCAGCTCGCCCAGCAGACCCACCCGCTCACCGCCGACCAGATCTCTGCGGTGGAAAACCATGCGGCGCGCTCCGAAGCGATGCTGCGCGGCCTGGGCGTGGCCGACCCGCTCTGGCTGGAAGCCGTGCGCTGCCACCACCACCGCATTCCCGGTCCGCTGGCCAAGAAGACCGAGGCCCAGCAGATGGCCCGGCTGCTGCAGCGTGCCGATATCTTCGGCGCCCGCATGGCGCCCCGAGCGTCCCGACTGCCCATGCCGGTCACTGCCGCCATGCAGGCCAGCTACTACGACGAGGAGCACCAGGTCGACGAAGCCGGTGCAGCGCTCGTCAAGACCCTGGGTGTGTACCCTCCCGGTGCCTTCGTGCGGCTGGCCAGCCAGGAGGTGGGTGTCGTCATCCGCCGCGGCGCGACGGCCACCACGCCCAAGGTGGCCGTGGTGACCAACCGCGAAGGCATGCCCACGGGCGAGCCCATTCCGCGCGACACCGGCATGCCGCCCTGGAAGATCACCGGCGTGGTGGCTTTCAAGGACGTGCGGGTCAAGCTCCCGCTCGACCGCCTGCTGAGCCTGGGCTGACCTTCAGGGCGCGCGGCGCGCACCCCGGGCCGCAGCGCCGTCCCAATGGCGCAGGCGGCCGCGCTGCGCAGCCCATTTTTTAACGTCTCCCCCGTCCGGCCCATCGGCCGCATCCATCGCGCTGCCCGCTGCGTACCAGGGTGGTGTGTACCGCTGATCCCTTCGAGCCTGCCCCCGCACCGGACGGCGCGGTCAACACTGCGTTCATGTGTAAACCAATTGGTATAAATAAAAACTCATGTGGACAAAAAATGATGATGCGGTTAAATTGCCTTCACATTCAGCGCTGGAAGCCCTATGAATACCTTTCTCCAACGATTCGTCGCGGCCGCGGGTCTGGCACTGGCCGCCGCGTTCGGCCCCGCGGCCTCGGCCCAGGGCGCGTCGCAGCCGGGCGCCAATGCGACGGCCTGTCCGGCCACGTTGCAGCACACCTTCCTGCGGCTGCAAGACGAAAAGCCGCAATCCCTGTGCCAGTACGCGGGCAAGGTGGTGCTGGTGGTCAACACGGCGAGCTTCTGCGGCTTTACCGGCCAGTACAAGGGGCTTGAAGAGCTGTACGCGCGTTACAAGGACCGGGGGCTTGTCGTGCTGGGATTTCCCTCCAACGACTTCTCCCAGGAAACCGGCAGCAATCAGCAGATCGCCGATTTCTGTGAAAGCACCTTCGGCGTGAAATTTCCCATGTTCGCCAAGAGCAGCGTGAAAGGTGCAGACGCCTCTCCCCTGTTCCTCCAACTGGCCCGACTCTCGGGCACGGCGCCGCGCTGGAATTTCCACAAATACCTGCTGGGCCGCGACGGCAAGCTGATCGACCAGTACTCCAGCCTGACCGCCCCGGACAACAAGGGCCTGGTGCGCGCCATCGAACAGCAACTTGCTGTTGCCCCCGCACGGTGATTGCAATGTTTTCTTTACGTTTCTTTAAAAAAAACCGGTCCGAGGGCTGGAACTTCGGCAAACGGGCTCCACTCTATTCCTTGCGCAACACGATTGCGCGACGTACAGTTTTAGTGTTGCGAAGCCTTTCGGGCCCCCGGGTTCCGACTGACCTCCTGGAGCGCTTCTCCTCCCTCCCTCTCTTATTCGTTTCGGGACGCTTCGCAACCTTTTTATTCCGTGACCCGGCCAGAGGGAGCCGGCCATGAAAGTCGCCATCATCGGCTCCGGCATCTCCGGGCTGGCTGTCGCGCACCGGCTGCGCGGGCATGCGGACATCACCCTCTTTGAAGCTGGCGACTATTTCGGCGGACACACCCACACGGTGGACGTGACGCTGCCCGATGCCTGGGGCAACCCTGTCAGACACGGCGTGGACACGGGCTTTCTGGTCTTCAACGAGCGCACCTACCCAGGCCTGATCCGGCTGCTGGCCGAGCTCGGAGTGGAGACGGCCCGGTCCGACATGTCGTTCTCGGTGCAGGTGCCCGGCGCGCTGCGCGGGCGCACGCTGGAGTGGAGCGGCACCGACCTGTCCACCGTGTTCGCGCAGCGGTCCAACCTGCTGAACCCGCGCTTTTGGGGCATGCTGCGCGACCTGCTGCGCTTCAACCGGCTGTGCACCGGCATTGCGCAGGCCAATGCCGAGGCCGCGATGACGCAGCCGCTGGGCGACTTCCTGAAGGAACACCGCTTTGGCGACGCATTCCGCGACTGGTACTTTCTGCCGATGCTCGGCTGCATCTGGAGCTGCCCGACCGACCAGATGCTGAAGTTCCCCGTGGCCACCATGATCCGGTTCTGCCACAACCACGGCCTGATCCAGGTGAGCCAGCGGCCGCAGTGGTGGACGGTGTCGGGCGGCGCCTGGCACTACGTCGAAAAAATCGTGGCGGGCATTGCCGACAAGCGCCTGTCCACCCCCGTGCGCCGCGTGGAGCGCGATGCAGCCGGCGTGCGCGTGGTCACCGACCGGCACACCGACCATTTCGACAAGGTGGTGCTGGCCACGCATTCGGACCAGTCGCTCGCGCTGCTGGCCGAGCCCAGCGCGCAGGAGCGTGCGGTGCTGGGCGCCATCCGCTACCAGGCCAACCGCGCCGTGCTGCACACCGACACGACCGTGCTGCCCCGCCTGCGCAGCGCCTGGGCTGCCTGGAACTACGAGCGCGCCGCCGAGGGCCACCGCGAGTCGGCCCGCGTGTGCCTGCACTACCTGATCAACCAGCTGCAGCCCGTGCCGTTCGCTCAGCCCGTGGTCGTGTCGCTCAACCCGCTGCGCGAGATTGCGCCGGAGCATGTGATCGGCAGCTATGACTACGCCCACCCGGTGTTCGACCTCGCGGCCATCCAGGCCCAGCGCGGCGTGGCCCAGCTGCAGGGCCACGCCCACACCTGGTTCTGCGGTGCCTGGACGGGCTACGGCTTCCACGAAGACGGCCTGCAGTCGGGCCTGGCGGTGGCCGAGCAGCTGCGTGCCACCCTGCCCACAGCGTGGGCGAAGGCGGCCTGATGACCATGCCGGGCTCTGCCGCACCCCTGATCGGCTTCGGCCAGGTCCGCCACACCCGGCTGCGCCCGCAGCGGCATGCGTTTGCCTATCCCACGTTCTTTCTCATGCTGCCCCTTCGCAGCCTGGCCGACACACGGGGCGCCGGTCCGCTGCCCGTCAACCGCCGTGGCCTCATCAGCTTTCACGACACGGACCATGGCGACGGCCGCAGCGCCGCGCAGGGCGGTGCGTTTGCCTGGGTGCAGGAGCTGCTGCGCACCGAAGGCATCGCGGACGCGGACGGCGAGATCTGGCTGCACTGCTACCCGCGCGTGCTGGGCTACACCTTCAAGCCCGTGAGCTTCTGGTACTGCCACCGCGCCGACGGCTGCCTGCGCGCCATCGTGGTCGAGGTCAACAACACCTTCGGCGAGCGCCACTGCTACCTGCTCGATGCGCCGCGATACGGCGTGGAGCTTGCAGCGCGCAAGGTGTTCCATGTGTCGCCCTTCTGCGAGGTGAGCGGCGGCTACCGGTTCCGCTTCATGCGCACGCCGGCAGCGGGTGCCGGAGCGCCCACCGACACCGATTCCGATGCCGCTGGCCGCACCGTGGTGCGCATCGACTACGACGACGCGGCCGGCCCGCTGCTGCAGACCAGCGTCAGCGGCACCCTGCACCCCATCACGGGGCAGACGCTGCGTCGGGCCCTGTGGGGCTACCCGGCGATGACGCTGGCCGTGATCGCCCGCATCCACTGGCAGGCGCTGCAGCTGTGGCTCAAGCGCGTGCGCTTTCACAGCAAGCCGGCAGCGCCTGCCTCCACCGTGACCCGTTAGCCCGACGGCCTTTCGAACGCCCCCGACCACTGCACGAGATGAACGCCATGAACACCTCCAGCACCACCGCCCGCCGCCCGGCCATCGACCTGCCCCAGGGCACGCCCGCCGCCGCCCGCACGGCCTTGAAGCTTCTGCAGCGGCTGCAGCACGGCAGCCTGACCGTGCAGCTGCCCGACGGCACGCTGCAGCACTTCGGCCACGGGGGCGGGCCCACCGCCGCCATCACGCTCAAGAACTGGAACGTGTGCAGCGCCGCGCTCAAGTCCGGCGACATCGGCTTTGCCGAGAGCTACATTGCGGGCGACTGGACCACGCCGCATCTCACCGACCTGCTCAAGGTGTTCATCGCCAACCGCCAGCAGGTCGAAGGCGTCATCTACGGCACCTGGGCCGGGCGACTGCTGTACCGCATCAAGCACCTGCTCAACCGCAACACGCGCGCCAACAGCCAGAAGAACATCCACGCCCACTACGACCTGGGCAACGCGTTCTACCAGCTGTGGCTGGACGACACCATGAACTACTCGTCCGCCTGGTTCGAGGGGCAGGCCGGCGGTGACATGCGTGTCGCCCAGCACGCCAAGGTGCGCCGCGCGCTGCGCATGGCTGGCGTGCAGCCCGGCGACCGCGTGCTGGAGATCGGCTGCGGCTGGGGGGCGCTGGCGGAGATGGCCGTGACCGAGTTCGACGCATCGCTGACCGGAGTGACGCTGTCGACCGAGCAACTGGCCTTCGCCCAGGACCGCATGGCCCACTGTGGCAAGTCGGCGCAGGCCGACCTGCGGCTGCAGGACTACCGCGACATCACCGACGGCCCCTACGACGCGGTGTGCTCCATCGAAATGATCGAGGCCGTGGGCCGCGAGTACTGGCCCACGTACTTCCAGGCCGTGCAGCGCCTGCTCAAGCCCGGCGGACGGGCCTGCGTGCAGAGCATCGTCATCGACGACAGCCTGTTTGCGCGCTACATCAGCTCCACCGACTTCATCCAGCAGTACATCTTCCCCGGTGGCTGCCTGCCCTGCCCGCGCGAGTTCCGCCGCGAGGCCGAGGCCGCCGGCCTGCGCGTGGTCGACGAATTCGCGTTCGGGCAGGACTACGCCGAGACGCTCAAGCGCTGGCGCGAGCGCTTCCTGGCCCAGCGCACGCAGATCCTGCAGCTCGGGTTCGACCAGCGCTTCATGCACATCTGGGAGTTCTACCTGGCCTACTGCGAAGCCGCCTTTGCGATGGGCAACATCGACCTGGTGCAGTACACGCTGGTCAAGGACTGACCGCCCAGCCCCGGAGCCACACCGATGAATGCTATTAAAAACATAGCTATTGCCGCTTGCCTGGCAGGCGGTGCGGCCATTTTTTATGCGCAACCCCTGTTCGCGCTGGAAGCCGAGGCGGCCGGACCGCTGTCTGGCGCCCGACTGGTGGGCCAGGGCACGTTGCGCTTTCTGGGCTTCGATGTGTACCGCGCGCGCCTGTGGGCCGCGCCGGGGTTCGACGCCAGCGACTACGCCGCCCACCCGCTGGCGCTGGAGCTGACCTACCACCGCGGCTTTTCGGCCGAGGCGATTGCCAAGCGCTCGCTCGACGAGATGCGCCGTGTGGGCAGCTTCACGCCCGAGCAGGCGGCGCGCTGGCAGCAGGCGCTGCAGGCCGCGCTGCCGGACGTCAAACCTGGCGACCGCCTGCTGGGCGTCTACCAGCCCGGTGCGGGCGCGGTGTTCCGCATGGGCGGGCGGGTGGTGGGCGAGGTGCCAGACGCCGAGTTTGCGCGCCTGTTCTTCGGCATCTGGCTGTCGCCCAAGACGTCGGAGCCGGCGCTGCGCCAGGCACTCATCGCGTCGGCCCGCAACGCGGGGTCGGCACCGTGAACGCGCAGGCTCTGCAGCCGCTGCGCGCCGGGCAGGGCCTGGCGTATGGCCTGCTGGGCCTGCCGCTCGCATTCGTCGCGCTGCCGCTGTACGTGCTGCTGCCCAACCACTATGCACGCGAGTTCGGCATGCCGCTGGCCACGCTGGGCGGGCTGCTGCTGGCGGCGCGGCTGCTCGACGCCGTGTCCGACCCGCTGCTGGGGCGGCTCTCCGACCACCTGTTCGACCGCTCCGCACGCGCCGTGCTGGCGGTGGGCGCCGTGTCGGCGGTCGTGATGGCGCTGGGGCTCTCGGGGCTGTTCTTTCCGCCGGTGCAGGGAGCGCCTGCGCTCACCGCCTGGGCGTTTGCGGCGTTGGTGGTGACCTACCTGGCCTACAGCCAGTTGGGCATCGCGCACCAGTCCTGGGGCGCGCGCCTGGGCGGGGACGAGCTGCAGCGCAGCCGCATCGTGGCCTGGCGCGAAGGCGCGGCCCTGGTGGGCGTGGTGCTGGCCTCGCTGCTACCCGCGCTGGCCGGACTGCCGGCCATGCTGGGCGTGTTCGCGCTGGCGCTGGGCCTGGGCTGGTGGGCCTGGAGCCGGGCGCCACGGCCGGCCACCCACGCCGCTGCGGCGTGGCAGCCGGCGGACGCTGCCCCACAGCCCGCGCTGTGGCGCCCGTGGCAGCGCCCGGCGTTTCGGCGCCTGCTGGCCGTGTTCGTGCTCAACGGCATTGCCAGCGCCATCCCGGCCACGCTGGTGCTGTTCTTCATCCAGGACCTGCTGCAGGCCCCGCCCGCGCAGGAGCCCCTGTTCCTGGGCATCTACTTCGTGTGCGCCGCGGTGTCGATACCGCTGTGGCTGCGCGCCGTGGCGCGCTTCGGGCTGGCACGCACCTGGCTGGCGGGCATGCTGCTGGCCATCGCGGCGTTCAGCGGCACGGCGCTGCTGGGCGCGGGCGATGTGTGGCCGTTTGCGCTGGTGTGCGCGCTCTCGGGCGTGGCGCTGGGCACCGACCTGGCCCTGCCCAGTGCGCTGCTGGCCGGCGTGATCGCGGCCGAGGGTGACAGCGGCCGCCACGAGGGCGCGTACTTCGGCTGGTGGAACCTGGCCACCAAGCTCAATCTGGCCCTGGCCGCGGGCCTGGCGCTGCCGCTGCTCGGCGCGCTGGGCTACGCGCCCGGCACGCGCAGCGAGGCCGGCCTGCAGACCCTGAGCCTGGCCTACGCAGTCCTGCCCTGCGCGCTCAAGCTGATGGCCGCCGTGGCCCTGTATGCCCTGATCCTGCGCCGTCCCCTTGCTGGCGCAGCCCTTCCCTTGCGAGGTACCCCATGACACTGAACCGACGCCACATCCTCGCCGCGGCCGCCGCCAGCCCCGTGCTGCTGGCGGGCTGCGCCAGTCAGAACCTCGAGGGCTACGCCAGCGAAAAGCCGGTGCTCGACCTGGCCCGCTACTTCAACGGCACCATAGACGCCCACGGCATCTTCCAGGACCGCAGCGGGCAGATCGTCCGCCGCTTCACCGTGGTCATGGTCTGCACCTGGACGGGCGACCAGGGCGTGCTGGACGAGGCCTTCACCTATTCGGACGGCACCACGCAGCGGCGCGTCTGGCGCCTCACGCGGCTTGCCGACGGGCGCTACACCGGCACGGCGGACGACGTGATCGGCGAGGCGAAAGGCCAGACGCGCGGCAACGCCTTCCGTTGGAACTACACGCTGGCCTTGCCCGTGGACGGAAAGGTCTACCACGTGGACCTGGACGACTGGATGTACCTCATGGACGAACGCGTCATGCTCAACCGCGCCACCATGAGCAAGTTCGGCGTGCGCCTGGGTGAGATCACCTTGTCCTTCACCAAGCGCGCACCATGAGCCTGAACCCGCCCCAGCGCAACTGGCACGGCCGCCGCGCCTGGCTCATCGGCGCCTCCACTGGCATCGGCCGGGCCACGGCCACGGCGCTGCACGCCCGGGGGGCGCACGTGGTGGTCTCGGCCCGCGATGGCCAGGCGCTGCAGGACTTCGTGCGCGAGCACCCCGGCAGCGAGGCCTGGCCCCTGGACGTGGCCGCGCCCGAGCAGGTGCAGGAGGTGGCCGCACAAGTGCTGGCTGGCGGCGCAGTGGACCTGGTGTGCTACTGCGCAGGCACCTACCGCGAGATGCGCGCCACCGAGTTCGACCTGGCCGACATGCTGCGCCACCAGCAGACCAACTACACCGGCGTGCTGCATGTGCTGGCCGCCGTGCTGCCCGTCATGGTGGCCGCCGCCGCGCGCGGCCAGCCGGGCCACCTGAGCGTCATCAGCAGCGTGGCGGGCTTTCGGGGCCTGCCCAAGAGCCTGGCCTACGGGCCCACCAAGGCCGCGCTGATCAATCTGGCGGAGGCGCTGTACCTTGACCTGCACGACCTGGGGATCGGGGTGAGCGTGATCAACCCCGGGTTTGTGTCCACGCCGCTCACCGCGGGCAACGACTTTCGCATGCCCGCACTCATCACGCCCGACGCGGCGGCCGCGGCCATCCTGCAAGGGTGGGGAGAGGGCCAGTTCGACATCCATTTCCCCAAGCGCTTCACGCGCGTGATGAAGGCGCTGCGGCTGCTGCCGTATGGTTGCTACTTTCCGGCGGTGCGCCGCTTCACGGGACTATGACCACCAGTTTCACGCCCCCTCCCCCGCCCGAGGCCGCCGGCGGCGCGCCCACCGCCACGCCCGAGGCCGTGGCCCGCGTCGTGGCGTTCTTCGAGCAGCTGTCCCCCGCCGATGTCGCGCACATCGGCCGCCTGTACGCACCGGCTGCGCGGTTCAAGGACCCGTTCAACGACGTGCAGGGCGTGCCCGCCATCCAGGGCATCTTCGAGCACATGTTCACGTCGCTGGAGGCGCCGCGCTTTGTCGTCACCGGGCAGGTGGTGCAGGGCGACCAATGCTTTCTCACGTGGGACTTCGTGTTTGCGTTCCGCAATTTCCACCAGGGCGCGCAGCAGACGGTGCGGGGCGCGTCGCACCTGGTGTTCGACAGCCGGGGGCTGGTCACGCTGCACCGCGACTACTGGGATGCGGCCGAAGAGCTGTACGAGAAGCTCCCTGTGGTGGGTGCGCTGATGCGCTGGCTCAAGCGGCGCGCGAACAGCTGATGGCTGCCGCTTGCAGCAACACCCCATCGCTCACCGTTCGCGCAGCGCCAGCCCGCACGCAGCGCAGGGCTTGGGCAGGCTCAGCCCGAACGGTCGGGGGTAGACGGGCCCATGTAGACCCCCTCGCGCGGCTCGGGGCAGACAGCGGTCAGCCCCGCGCCCGCAACCGCGAGTGGCCCGGCAGCGGCACCGCGCGCTGCAGCACGCCTTCGGCCAGCCACACCGCGCTGTCCCACGCACGCTGCGCCACGAAGGGCAGCGGCAGCTGCTGGTAGTCGTCGTTGAAGACCTCGAAGCTGTAGTCGCCCTGGTAGCCCATGCCGTCGAGCGTGCGCACCAGCTCGGCCAGCGCCTGGCTGTGCACGCCTTCGCCCGGAAACACCCGGAAGTGCCGCGCGGTGTCGATGCGCTCCTGCACCGTGCGCGTCTCCTGCCACATGAAGTCCGACAGCTGCACCAGGTAGATCTTCTCGGGGTCCACGTTGGCCAGCGCCGACAGCGGCGTGCTGGTGGCGAACTGGTGGTACGAGTCGATGGCCAGGCCCAGGTTGGGGCAGTCGGCCTGCTCGACCGCGGCCCAGGCCTGGTGCACTTCGTTGATGTGCCGGCCCCACGACAGGCCCTCGAACGCGATGCGGATGCCGTGCGGCAGCGCCAGCATCGCGAGCTTGCGCAGGTCGCGCGCAATCGCGTCGGCGTCGGCCGTGGCGTGCGACGACGTGGAACTGCAGGCCAGCAGCACGGGCGCACCCAGGTCGCGCGCCATCAGGATCATCTGCTTGGCGATGTCCACCTTGTAGCTGTGCAGGTGGCCTGACAGGCCCTCGAAGTCACGCAGCACCTGAAAGCCCGTCACGCGCAGCCCGCTGCTGCGCACGGCGTGCACGGCGGCCTCGATGCCCTCGGGGTGGCCCACGATGTCGCGGGCGGCCAGCATGATCTGGCCAAAGCCTGCCGCCTTGATGGCGGCGAGCTTGGCCTCCAGCGGGCCGGCCAGGCTGATGGTGTCCATGCCGAAATCGGCGACGTTGCGTTGCATGGTGGATGTGCGCATGGCGGCTCGGCTCCGGTGCGGGGTCAGCGCTGGTCCAGCACCAGCTCGAAGCTGGGCGCGCCCGCCTCGGCCCGCGTGAGGGCGCCACGGGTGCCGGTGTGCACGCCGGTGGGCGACTCCACGAAGTCCACGCCGCGTGCGCGCAATGCGTTCACGGTGGCCAGCACGTCGGGCGTGCCGAAGGCCACGCGCTGCAGCAGCTCCTCGGGGTCGGCATCGAGCGCGTCCGCCAGCGGTTCGATGAGCTGCCAGTGCAGCGTGCCGCACGGGCTTGCCAGGATCGTGCCGTGGGTGAGCACGCCAAACGATGTGTCGGGCGACAGCTCGGCAAAACCGAACAGCTCGCCGTAGAAGTGCGCCCAGTCCTGCGCGCGGCCCAGGCCTATGTACTGCACCACGCCGAACAGGTGCAGGCCCTGCAGCGCTGGCGCCGGGGTCTGTGCGGTGGGGATGGACACGAAGTCCACGTCGTAGATGGAGAAGTCCTTCCAGCGGTCCACGAAGTAGATGCGGCTGGCTCCCACGCCATGGATGGCCGGGATGTTCAGCTCCATCACCTCGACCTCGGTGTGCACGGCCCAGGCGCCCAGCGCGAGCACGCGGCGGTAGGCGGCTGCGGCATTGCCCACGCGAAAGGCCACGGCCGTGAGCACCGGGTGCTCGGTGAGGGCGGGTGGCGCGTGCACGCCGGTGCGCTCAGCATCCTGGTGCGCGTTGACGATGATGTTCATGTCCCCCTGGCGGTACAGCAGCACTTCGCGCGAGCGGTGGCGCGCGACGGGCCGAAAGCCCATGCGCTCCAGCGCCTGGCCCAGCGCCTGGGGGCGGCTGGTGGCGTATTCGATGAACTCGACGCCCTGCAGGCCCAGCGGGTTGGGCATCTCGCCCAGGGCTTCACGGGCGGCCATCATGGGGGTGCTCATGGATTCGACTCCTTGGTGTGTTTCCGTTCGCGGGCGGGCTTCGCACTGGCAGAAATAGTGTGAACAGGCCCTAGTGGGCACTGCCGACGAGGCGGCGGAAATGCGCGTCCATGCGCGCGGCATCGGGGGCCTCTCCGGTGAACAGCTCGAACGCGCCCACGGCCTGGCCCACGGCCATGCCGCCGCCGTCGGAGATGCGGCAGCCCAGCGCGCGCGCTGCCTGCACCAGCGCGGTGTCTAGCGGGAAGTACACCACCTCGGACACCCACATCTGCGGGCGAAGCAGGCCCACGTCGAGCGGCAGGCCGGGCAGCTTGTCCATGCCCGTGGGCGTGGCGTGGATGAGGCCGCTGGCCTGCGCCATGGCCGCTGTGAGGTCCGCCGCCTGAGCGCGGTCACCGTACAGAGCGTTCACATCGGCCGCCAGCTGTGCGGCGCGCTCGGGCTGTGCATCCACGATGGAGAGCCGCTGCGCGCCCAGGCGCAGCACAGCATGGGCAATGGCAGCACCCGCGCCACCCGCGCCCAGCAGCACCACGTGGGACAGATCGGCATTCGGCAGTGCGCGGGTGAACCCCCACGCCCAGCCCGAGCCGTCGGTGTTGTGTCCCACCAGTTGGCCATCGCGGATCACGACCGTATTGACCGCGCCCATGGCCTGGGCCTCTTCGGAGAGGCTGTCCAGGTACGGGATCACGGCCTGCTTGCAGGGGTAGGTGACGTTGCAGCCCGCGTAGCCCATGATGCGCGCGGCGGACAGCAGCGTGGGCAGCTGTGCGGCCGACGAGGCCGAGCGGTCCAGGTCGATGAGCTGGTAGTGCAGGCGCATGCCGTGGTGCCGCGCTTCTTCTTCATGCAGCGCGGGGGACAGCGACTTCTGGATGCCGGAACCGATCAGTCCGATCAGTACCTTGCGGGGGCTCAGGGGCGGCATGGCAGTCTTTGCGGGAGCGGTCGGGGGATCGGAGAGCAGGGTGCTCATGGGGGATAAGCTTGGGTGCGCTGCGCCAGCGCGCAGCGCACGGGGTGGAGATAGCGTGTTACTTGGTACCGCGCAGCTTGGCCAGCGTCGAATAGACCTCTTTCACGGTCTCGGCGCCCACCTTTTCGCTGTGCTTCTCGACCACGGGCTTGACCTTGGCGCGCAGCTTCTCGATCTCTGCGGCCGGGAACTCGGTGACCTGCATGCCCGCCTTCTTGAGGTCTTCGAGTGCCACATTGGCCTGCACGCGCGAGACGCCGCGCTGGAAGGTGGTGGCCTCGGCCATGGCTTCGGTCACGGCCTTCTGGTCGGCGGGGCTCAGGCTGTCCCAGAACTTCTTGCTCACGATGACCGCCTGCGGGTTGTACATGTGGCGGGTGATCGTCAGGTACTTCTGCACTTCGGCGAACTTGGACGACAGGATGGTGGAGACCGGGTTCTCCTGGCCGTCCACGGCCTTTTGTTCCATCGCGGTGTACAGCTCGGGGAAGGGCATGGGCACGGCGTTGGCGCCCAGGGCGTTGAACATGTCGATGTAGATCGGCGACTGGATCACGCGGATCTTCAGGCCCGCGATGTCCTCCGCCTTGGTGATCGGGCGCTTGCTGTTGGTCACGTTGCGAAAGCCCAGCTCCCAGTAGCCCAGGCCCACCAGGTTCTTGGCGGCAAGCTTGTCCAGCAGCTTCTTGCCGAAGGGGCCGTCGGTGACGGCGTCGGCCTCTTGCGGCGAGGCGAACAGGAACGGGAAGTCGTAGATGCCGAACTCCTTGGCCTGCGCGGCGAGGATCCCGGCGTTGAGCACGGTCATCTCCACGGTGCCGCCTTGCAGCGCCGACACGGTCTGCAGGTCGCCGCCCAGCGTGCCGCCGGGGAACAGCTTCACGGCGATGCGGTTGTTCGTCTTGGTTGCGACCAGGTCGGCGAACTTCTGCGCGCCCTGCGCTTGCGGATGGTCCTTCTGGTTCTGGAAGGCGAACTTGATGGTGCGCTCCTGCGCGTGCGCCGCGGGCAGCACGGAGGCGGCAACGAGGACTGTGGCAATCAGGGTCTTCAAGAGTTTCATGGAATGTCTCCTAGATGTAGTGGTTGGCGAAACGGAACAGGGCGGCGACAGAGCGCCACATGCGGCGCTGGCAGCTAGCCCGTCAGCAAACGCAGCGGCACCAAGACGATGGAGGGGAACATCACCAGCAGGAACATGACGATGAACTGCGCCACCATGAACGGCAGTACCCCGCGTGTGACCTGGTCCATGGAAATGCGCCCGACGCCCGCCACCACGTTGAGCACCGTACCTACTGGCGGGGTGATGAGGCCGATGGCGTTGTTGATGATGAACAGCACGCCGAAGTACACCGGGTCGATGCCTGCTGCCTTGACCACGGGCATCAGCACCGGGGTGAGGATGAGGATGGTGGGCGTCATGTCCATGGCGGTGCCGACCACCATCACCAGCACCATGATGGCAACGAGCAGCAGGGTCTGGTTGCCCATGAAGGGCTCCAGCATGGCGATGACTTTGGTGGGCAGGTCCGCCACCGTGATCAGCCAGGCCGAGACCATCGCCGCTGCCACGAGGAACATCACGATCGCGCTCGTGCGGGCCGACGTCTGGAAGATCTGGGCCAGCTGGCGCACGCTGATTTCGCGGTAGACAAACATCGCCACCAGCAGCGCGTAGACGGCGGCCACCACGGCGGCTTCGGTGGGCGTGAATACGCCCATCCGCAGGCCGACCAGAATGATGACCGGCAGGCCGAGCGCCCAGACAGCCTCGCGCAGGGCTTTGACCAAGTCAGCGCGAGAAGCCTTGGGAGGCGGCTGCACCTTCTCGTTGCGCACCAGCCACCACCAGGTGACGGCCAATGACATGCCCAACAAAACGCCCGGGACAATGCCTGCAAGGAAAAGCTTGCTGATCGACACGTTGGCCGCCACCCCGAAGATCACGAAACCGATGGACGGCGGGATGACCGGCGCAATGATGCCGGCCGATGCAATGAGCCCCGCCGACCGCGCCTTGTCATGCCCCGCGGCCACCATCATGGGCAGCAGCAGCGAGGCCAGCGCCGCCGCGTCGGCCACGGCAGAGCCCGAAACGGCCGCCAGGATCACCGCCGCCATGATGGTCACATAGCCCAGGCCGCCCGGCACGTGGCCCACGAGGGTGAGCGCCAGCTTGACGATGCGCCGGGAGAGGCCGCCGACGTTCATGATCTCGCCAGCGAGCATGAAAAATGGCACGGCCAGCAGCGGAAAGCTGTCGGCTCCGTTGATGACGTTCTGCGCCAGGATCTGCGCGTCGAACAGGTCCAGGTGCCACATGAGAGCAGCGCCACTGATCAGCAGCGCAAATGCGATGGGAATGCCGACCGCCATGGCGATGAGCAGGGACCCGAGAAAGATGGCGACGGTCATGGTGCGTGGTCCTGGTGGCAGGTCGGTGCGGTGAGTGGGGCAATGCGGGCGGCTCAGCGGCGCGTTGTTGCCGAGGGGCCCGCACCGGTGCTGCTGTCGCCTTCATGGCGAAGGGCCACGGCAGCCAGCTCCTCGCTTTCCTGCACCATGACGAGGTCCTTCTCGGACAGCGGCGCAAGCAGCGTGCGCAGCAGGTCGCGCAGCAGGATGGCGATGGCCGAGCCGCCCATGAGCACCCCGCTGGCATAGAAGATGGCCACCGAAGCGCCGGTGACGGGGGCCTCGGTATCCCAATTGATCAACATCTGCGCCCAGCTGCCTGAGAGCAGCAGCCAGCTCACGCACAACATGGCGATCTGAGCGAGCGCCAGACACGCGCGCTTGCCCGCAGCGGGAAGCCGCGCGACCAGCATGTCGGTGCCCAGATGGCCGTGCTCGCGCAGCGCGACGATGGAGCCCATGAAGGTCAGCCACACGAACAGCCAGCGTGAAAGTTCTTCGGAAATGGTCAGACCCGAATTGAGCACGTAGCGCGCGACGACGTTGCTGAAGACCAGCAGCACCATGAGCGCCAGGCACAGGCCGCTCAACGCGTCCAGGAGCCGGGTGTAGCGCCCGAGGAGGCGGTCGGTGAATTCCAGCATGGCGTGTCTCCGTGGTAGTGAAGCGAATTTTGTACGAACTGGTTAGTATTTTGAGTAGGTGCAAACCCTGTCGCTCGTTTCGCGGGGCGGACGCGTGAAAAGGCCGGCCTTGCGCGCTGGCGGAGCGCACAAGCAGGACTCGTACAGGCGGGCTGGAGAGTCGCCGAAGCAGCGCGGTGGCCGCTGTGTGGCGGAGGCAGGGTCAGGAAGGCGGTTGGTTGGGCGAATTGCCCTGCAGGCCGTATCTCCGCCGCTGATTGCTATGAATTGAGTAGCGTTTGTGAATGGACGAGTTTCGCCGATGGCGGTGCCCCGCGGCATGCCACGGTCCAGTCGAGGTGCAACCGCGCATGGGCGGCTTGCGCGGCCTGCCAGCGCATGAAGCCGTCACGGCACGCTGGCGAACTTACGGCCGCAAGAAGCGCACGATCATCTCCACGATCGACTCGCGGCGCTGTGCGGTGGCCGCGGGCGTGTCCAGCGAGCGCTTGAAGATTGCGCCAAACGTGTGTCGGTTGGACACGTTGAAAAAGCACAGCGCCGAGATCGACATGTGCAGGTCTACCGGGTCCACGTTGGGGCGAAAGGCACCCGCTGCCACGCCGCGCTGGTACACGTTGTGCACCGCGTGGATGACGGGGATGTTGAGCTCCTGGATGGTCGTGGAACGGGTGATGAACTCGCCGCGGTGGATGTTCTCGTTCATCACCAGACGGATGAAGTCCGGGTTGGCCAACTGGTAGTCGAACGTGAAGCCGACCAGCGTGCGCAGGGCCTGTTCAGGGGCCAGGTCCTCCAGATGCAGTTCGGACTCGATCTGCCGGATGCGGCGGTAGGCATCCTCCAGCACCGCCACGTACAGGCCTTCCTTGCTACCAAAATAGTAGTAAATCATGCGCTTGCTGGTGCTGGTGAGCGCCGCGATCTCGTCGATGCGCGCGCCGGACAGGCCCTTGTCTGCAAACTCAGCCGTGGCCACCTGCAGGATGTTGGCCATGGTGCGGTCGGGGTCGTTCACGCGCACGCGGTCGGCGCCTGGCGTGGCAGCGGCATCTCGGGCCGCACGCTGCCGCCCGGCGCGCGTGCCTGCAAGGGGCTTGTTCGGATTTTGAACCGTCTCGTTCATAAGCTGCGTAGCATACGGCACGCCATGCAAACCCATGGGGCGCGTGGGCCGGACGGCGTCAGGCTCCGCTCAGGACGGCTTGGTGTCGGCGAAGCTCGGGCGCAGCATGAGCTTGTCGAGCAGTCTGGCGAGGTTGGGGTATTCGCCGCGCCAGGCAATCTCGGGGAAGCGGAATTCGAGCCAGCCCAGGGCGCAGCCTACGGCGATGTCCGACAGGCTCAGGTGGATGCCGCTGCAAAACGGCTTGTCGCCCAGGCCCTGGCTCATGGATTTGAGGCTGTCGTTCACCTTGCGCAGCTGGCGGTCGATCCAGGCCTGACTGCGCTCGCTGTCCTTGCGGTGGGCCCAGGTGGCTTCCAGGCGCGCCAGGATGGCCGCGTCCACCAGGCCATCGGCCAGGGCTTCCCAGGTCTTGACCTCGGCGCGCTCGCGGCCCTGGCTGGGGATGAGCTTGCCCACGGGCGAGAGGGTATCGAGGTACTCCACGATGACGCGCGAGTCGAAGACGGCCTCGCCGCCTTCCATCACCAGGCAGGGCACCTTGCCCAGCGGGTTGGATGCGGCGATGGTGGTGTCGTCTGCCCAGACGTTCTCTTGCACGAACTGGTAGTCGAGCTTTTTTTCCGCCATCACGACCCGCACCTTGCGGACGTAGGGGCTGGCAGTGGCTCCGATCAATTTCATGGTGTGGCTTCCAGTGCGCTGTAGTCAGAACAATCGACTTTGATTCTATCGGCTGCGGCCGGGCCACCGCTGCCGGCCGGGCAGCGCCTGTGGCGAAGCCGTGACACTGCCCCACCACCTACAATTGCGGCCCATGAGCCTGTCCACCATCACCGCCCTGTCGCCGCTTGACGGCCGTTACGCCAGCAAACTTGCCGCCCTGCGCCCGATCATGAGCGAGCACGGCTACATGCACCGCCGTGTGCAGGTGGAGGTCGCCTGGTTCATCGCCCTGTCCGATGCAGGTTTTGCCGAATTCAAGCCACTGACCACCGGCGCGCGCGCCTACCTTCTGGGCCTGATCAAGAACTTCTCCGAAGCCGATGCCGCTGCCATCAAGGAGATCGAGAAGACCACCAACCACGACGTGAAGGCCGTGGAGTACTGGATCAAGAGCAAGTTCGAGGCGCGCCCTGAACTCGAGAAGGCGTCGGAGTTCGTGCATTTCGCCTGCACCAGCGAAGACATCAACAACACCAGCCACGCGCTGCAGCTGCGCTCGGGCCGCGACCAGGTCATCCTGCCGGGCCTGGACCGCATCGTGCTCAAGCTGCGCGAGATGTCGCACGCCTACGCCGACGTGCCCATGCTCAGCCGCACCCACGGCCAGACGGCCAGCCCCACCACGGTGGGCAAGGAGATGGCCAACGTCGTCATGCGCCTGCAGGCCGCCAGCGAGCGCATCGCAAGCGTCAAGATCATGGGCAAGATGAACGGTGCGGTCGGCAACTACAACGCCCATCTGTCCGCCTGGCCCGACTTCGACTGGGAAGCGTTCAGCAAGAAGGTCGTGGAGACGCCCGAGCCGCTGGGCCTGGGCCTGACCTTCCAGCCCTACTCCATCCAGATCGAGCCGCACGACTACATGGCCGAGCTGTTCGACGCGGTGGCGCGCGCCAACACCATCCTGGTCGATCTGTCGCGCGACATCTGGGGCTATGTGAGCCTGGGCTACTTCAAGCAGCGCCTGAAGGCGGGCGAGATCGGATCGTCCACGATGCCGCACAAGGTCAACCCCATCGATTTCGAGAACGCCGAGGGCAACCTGGGCCTGGCCAACGCGATGCTGCGCCACTTGTCCGAGAAGCTGCCCGTCAGCCGCTGGCAGCGTGACCTGACCGACAGCACCGTGCTGCGCAACATGGGCGTGGCGCTGGGCTACGCGGCGCTGGCGTATGCGTCACTGCTCACGGGCCTGAACAAGCTCGAACTCAACGAGGAAAATCTGGCATCGGACCTTGACGCTTCGTGGGAAGTGCTGGCCGAACCCATCCAGACCGTGATGCGCCGATTCGGCGTGCAGGGTGCGTACGAGAAGCTCAAGGAAGTCACGCGCGGCAAGACCGTGACGGCCGAGGCCCTGCATGGGCTGATCCATTCGCTGGAAATCCCCCAGGCCGAAAAGGACCGCCTGCTGGCCATGACGCCGGGCAGCTACACGGGCAAGGCGGCGGAACTGGCCCGGCGGGTGTAGTCCCCCGAGGCGCTTTGCGCCTTCCCCCGGCGGGGGACGCACCCGGTGGCCTGGCGGAGCCAGTTCCACGGGTGCGCTGATGTGGGCGGCGCGGGCCTCGTGCGGTGTCGCGACACGTTGCGCAACCGGTTTTTCAAGCCTTTTTGGCCTCTGTCGCTTGATAGATAAGCGCTGGAAGCTATCTAATTTATAGCAAGGCCCCATGGCACTCAAATCCACGATCTTCAAGGCGCATCTCTCGATCGCCGACATCGACCACGGCTACTACGCCGACCACGCGCTCACCCTGGCGCGCCACCCCAGCGAAACCGACGAGCGCATGATGATCCGCCTGGTGGCCATGGCCATCCAGGCGCATCAGCTCAACGACCTGTGCCATGGCGACGGCACCCTCGCGTTCGGCGCGGGGCTCTCGGACCCGGACGATCCAGACGCGTCGCTGACCGACTTCACGGGCCGCAAGCGCGTGTGGATCGAGGTGGGCCAGCCGGAAGACAAGCCCCTGACGAAGGCCTGCAGCAAGTCCGACGCGGTGATCGTGTACTGCTTCAACCATGCGGCTGAGGTGTGGTGGCGCGGCATCGAGACCAAACTCTCTCGCCTGGAAAAGCTGGAAGTCTGGCGCATCCCCACCGACGCGTCCCAGGCGCTGGCCCAGTTGGCCGAGCGCAGCATGCAACTGCAAGCCACGGTGCAGGAAGGCGCCATCACCCTGAGCAGCACCCTGGGCAGCGTGCACGTGGAGCCTGTGCGCTGGAAGTAGCGCACCTTCGCCGCACGGTCGCGGCATGGCCGTGGCACGGCCAAATCGGCAGCTAACGCCTGCTGGAAAAGCGGTGTTTGCTATGAATTCAGGAGTTTTTGAGCAAAACCCGGTCAGTCACGCGGCATGAGCGCGCCGCACTGCCAGCACTGCTCGAAACCGCCCTCCACCAACTCTCCGCACCGGCAGTCCCAGCGGCGCTGGGGCAGGTCCTGCAGCGCCTGGAGCAGGCTGCGGGCGCGGCCGGCATGCTCGTCGTATTCGAGCCAGATCTCGGGAAGGCACTGGTCCGGCGGCAGATGACCCGCTGCAGCGCCCAGGTACTGGCGCTGCACGGAGGCCGTCATGCCCGCTTCACACAGCAGATCCGCCCACAGCGTTGCAATGGCGATGTTCGGGGCTTGGGTGAGGCGCAGCATGGGCCCACCTTAACGGTTTGCACCGGAGGCGTACAGCCCAGGGCAGCCCTGGTAGCCCAGCGTATTGCGGGCCGTGGCCGCCTGTGTGCTGCCAGCTGCGGCGCAGACAACGTCAGGGCGCGGGTTCGGCAGCTGTGGCCCGGGGCGACACACCTTCGGCAGCACGCTCCGCATAACGGTTGAAGCGCCAGGCCGAATGCTCCAACGTGATGCGGCGCCACACCACGCGCTTTTGCGCCGGCGTGAATGAGGGCCACAACTGGACCTCGTCGAACGTGCGCCCGCAGCCTTTGCACAAATCGTCGCCCTGGCTGGTGGAACAGATGGCGATGCAGG
Organism: Acidovorax sp. sic0104; assembly: GCF_019219095.1. Classification (GTDB taxonomy): domain Bacteria; phylum Pseudomonadota; class Gammaproteobacteria; order Burkholderiales; family Burkholderiaceae_C; genus Acidovorax. The sequence goes on along the minus strand of NZ_JAHUWH010000005.1, from coordinate 189,834 downwards.
GTGTGTCTGGCGTGGTGTCGTACCAGGCCAGCCAGGCGGCCAGGGCCTCGGGCGGCATGGCGGCTTCGTCCACCCCGTCCTCGCGCCGGAATACCATGAGCGCATACAGCTCTCCGAGCGTGCGGACCTCGGGCGCCAGCGCCACGCCATCGGGAGACGGGCTGCGCCTGCGCCAATGGTTGATCGCGGCTTCGATGTCGGTGATATGCAGGACAGCCATGGGGAAAGACGAAAGGGGCTGGATCATAGCCGCCCCCAGCCAGCATTCCGCCAGCGGTGTTATTCGGTGCCGCAGACCCCTGGCAGATATCAGGCCGGACTTTTGTAAGCATTAACCACAACAAGCCGCCCTTGCGCGAGGGCGCTGGCAATGTTCCAATCAATGCTTCGAAGGGGAGTAGCTCCCGACTTGCCACCCGGCACGGCCAGAACCTGGCTTTTGGGGGCGAGGCATCGGAACCGTCGTCAGTACGAAGCGCACACCGCTTCCGGCGGTCCGGGCCTGGCGCATGCATGTGCGCCTGGCCGAGCAAGACCTTTGATGGGCCCTGCAAAGGGCTGATCAAGGCCGTCCTTCGCATGTCAATGCCCACCGTGGGCGCGCCCTTGATCCTCTCATCGCAGGCCCTCTATCCCTTGGACGGACTCGGCGCTACAGTGGCACCGGGATCCTCCTTTCGCGCGCATTGATACAGAGGAATTTATGGACTTTTTGGCTTCGCCCGAATTCTGGATCGCCCTGGGGCAGATCATCATCATCGACATCCTGCTTGGGGGCGACAACGCGGTGGTCATTGCGCTGGCCTGCCGCAAGCTTCCGCCCGCCCAGCGAACCAAAGGCATCATCTGGGGCACCGCGGGTGCCATCATCCTGCGCGTGATCCTGATCGCCTTCGCGATGACCCTGCTGGCCCTGCCTTTCCTCAAGTTCGTGGGCGCATTGCTGCTGGTTTGGATCGGCGTCAAGCTGCTCGCACCCGATGAAGACGGCCATGGCGACGTGCAGGGCAGCGACAAGCTCCTGGCCGCCATCAAGACCATCATCGTGGCCGACCTGGTCATGAGCGTCGACAACGTCATCGCCATCGCCGGTGCCGCCCAGAATGCTGGCGAACACTCGTTCCTGCTGGTGGTGCTGGGCCTTCTCATCTCCATCCCGATCATCGTCTGGGGCAGCCAGCTGGTCATCAAGCTGATGGAGCGCTTCCCCATGATCATTACGGCCGGCGGCATGCTGCTGGGCTGGATCGCCGGTGGCATGCTGGTCACCGACCCCGTGTTCGCCAACCCCGACAAGTGGCAATGGATGCTCAAGCTGCCGCAGACGGACGTGATCCGCTACGGTGCCAGCGTGGCCGGTGCCGTGCTGGTTCTGCTGGCCGGCAAGTTCATCCTGTCGCGCCGCGCTGCGACCGCGCCCGCCGAGCAGCAAGGCTGATCTGGCGGACCTTTGGCTTTGGCCTTGGGGCCCTGGCGGGCAGGTTCGCCCGCCGGGCCCGATGGCTCTCAACAGGAGATGATGGTATGGACAGAGTCATCGTGTATGTGGACGACGCGGCGTACGCCGAGCAGGTGCTGGCCCCGTTGTTCGCCCGGGATGCCACGAAGCACACCCAGTGGGTGCTGGTCGCCTGCGCTCCCCGCATGACCCACCGCATCAGCAAATGGGTGAGCCACAGCGCACGCGAGAACTGGCGCGCGAAATGGGCCGACAAGCTGTTCTCGCAGATCCTGCCCGCATTGCGGGCCCCCGCCAGCAGCGTGACCACCGTGGTGGCCAAGGGCCCGTTGGTAGAGCTGACCGAGCAGTTGCAGGCCGCCCAGCCTTCAGCAGCCCAGGTGGTCGATGCCCGCCGCCCCAAGTCGGACAACCCCGAAGAGCAAAACGCCGCAGGCCGCCGCTGGTCGTCGCCCCGGCCGGGCACGCTGCTGAGCAGCCTGCTCACCGGCTTTGGAGCGCTGTGGGTGCTTGCGCTGGAGTAGGTGGCGCCAGCCCGTCCTGCGACCGCGTTTCCACGTTGAAAAGGCCCTCACGGGCCTTTTTCGTTGCAGCTGGCCGGTGCTATTCTTTGGCCATGAAACTCCTTCTCAAATGGCTGCTCAGCGCAGCATCGCTGCTGTTCGTGGCCTACATCTACAGCGGGGTCGAGGTGAAAAGCTTCACATCGGCGTTGATCGCAGCCTTTGTCATCGGGCTTTTCAACGTGGTGCTGCGGCCCGTGTTGGTGGTGCTGACCTTGCCGGTCACCATCGTCACGCTGGGGCTCTTCCTCTTCGTGATCAACGCCCTGATGTTCTGGGCCGCAGCCGCCGTGCTGGACGGCTTTCATGTGCAGGGCTTCGCTGCCGCCCTCATCGGGTCGCTGATCTACACCGTGCTGGGCGTTCTGATCGAGTCAGCGCTCGGCGGCCTGTTCGCGAAGAAGTAATTCGACTGCACGCAGCCGCGTATCGATGATGGACGCCTCGATGTGGTCCACCTGCGGGCCGCCGCGGCGGGCAAGATCCTGTCCTGCCTTGAACCTGTCCACCGCTGCTGCATAGTCGTAGCGCGCGGCATGGGACTCGGCCTCTGCCCGCACGGCCCGCAGTGGCTGGCCCTGGGCCTGCCAGTTGGAGGCCAGCAGCTGCCACACGGTCGCGTCCCGGGGGTGCGTGGCAACCCAGGTCTGCAATGCCCCGGTGCCCTCGCCGGCGCGGCCCAGGCGAAGCAGGGCCTGGGTGCGCAGCACCAGGTCCGGCCTGTGGTGTGTGCTGGCGCTGCCGGCTTCGGCTGGCAAGGCGCCCAGTGCTGCGGCGGCGTCGCCCGCAGCGAGCTCGACCTCTGCAGTCAGCAGGCGGGCCAGCCGGTGGGCTGCCGGATCATTGCGCGACAACTCCTCCAGCTTCTTCGCCGTGGCGCGTGCGCCCGGGGCGTCGCGCAGCTGGCTGCTGCCCAGCGCGGAGGCGTACAGCACTGCGGCGCGGCGCGTGGCTGGCAGCGAGGCGAAGCCCGTGCTCTGTGGCTCCGCCACCCACTGGCGCAGGGTGTCCACGCCGGGGTTTGCCAGGACGCGCGCACGAGCAGCCACCATCGCGTGTTCCATCGTGCCGGCGGGCACTGGTGCGGAAGGAGCTGTGGCCGCCCCCGGCGGGGTGCGCGAGTGCATGTCGGCCATGCGCTCGCTGGTCAGGGGGTGGCTGCGCAGGTAAGGCCAGGAGCCGTTGTCGTTCAACCGATTGGCCTGCTGCAGCTTTTCGAACATGCTCACGAAGCCTTGCGGCGCAAACCCCGCAGGAGCCATCAGCCCGTAGCCTATGCGGTCGGCCTCGCGCTCCATGTCGCGCGAGAAATTGAGCTGGTTCTGCATGGCCAGCGCCTGGCCGCCCACCACGAGCGCCTGCGTGGCGCCAGGGTTCTTGCTGGCGGCCAGCGCCCCCAGGATCATCGCGCCCAGGAGCAGCGGCGTCTGCTTGCTCTGCTGCGTGAGCAACCGCGAGATGTGGCGCTGGGTGACGTGGCTGAGCTCGTGGGCCAGAACCGAGGCCAGCTCGTCGCGGCTGGTGACCACGCCGATCAGACCCAGGTGCACGCCGAGGTAGCCCCCGGGCAGTGCGAACGCGTTGACCGTGCGGTCGCGACCCAGCAGGATCTCCCACGCAAAGCGCTCGTCCAGCTCGGGCGACAGCTCGCCGCGGGCTTTGGCCGCCGCCACCAGCGGCTGCCAGATGCCCTGCACGTAGTCGGCAATGACGGCGTCGTCGATGTAGTCGGGGTCGCGGTAGAGCTCGCGGATGATGCGGTCACCCAGGCGGCGTTCGGCGCTGGTGGTGAGGTCGCTGCTGTCGCCCAGAGTGGGCAGCCCTGCCTGCGCCCGGGCGGCCGGAGCGCCGATGGCACCGATTGCTATCAATATGGAAGCAGTCAGCGCCCGTACTGCAGGCGCCAATGGCCGGAAAGTCGTGAAGAGGGGCATCGAAAGAATCGGCGGCTTGCGGGGGATGCCCCCTGCCCTTGAGCGGTTCCACATGCCCGTATGATGCCCCGAACCGCCGAATGTTTCGTAACCTGCGCCGTCACAGGCGCAACACCCGCGATATGTCTTCTTCTTCCGCCTCCTCTTCGTCCCCAGCCCTCACCCATTTCGATGGCCAGGGCCAGGCCCACATGGTCGACGTCGGCGCCAAGCCTGCCACGCACCGCATCGCGGTGGCCGAGGGCCGCATCCAGATGCAGCCCGCCACGCTCGCGATCATCGAGGCGGGCACTGCCAAGAAGGGCGATGTCCTGGGCGTGGCGCGCATCGCAGGGATCATGGCGGCGAAGAAGACCAGCGACCTGATTCCCTTGTGCCATCCCTTGGCACTCACCCGGGTGGCACTGGAGTTCGAGCTGGTGCCCGCGCACAGTTCGGTGCGGTGTTCCGCGACCGTCGAAACCGTGGGGCCCACCGGGGTGGAAATGGAGGCTTTGGCGGCGGTGCAAATCGCCTTGCTCACGATCTACGACATGTGCAAAGCGGTCGACAAAGGGATGGTGATCGGGGATGTGCGCGTTGTGGAGAAGCACGGGGGGCGGTCGGGGGGTTTTGTGGCCTCGGCTAAACCCTGAATTGGCGAGATGGGCCCCGCTGCGGAGCCCCGCCAGACACACCTGCTGGGTGTTGTTGCAAAGGCTCACTGGACAGGCACAATGCGGACAAGGCCTAGAGGCCGCCTCATACATTCAATCTGCATGTCTTCTCAAATTTCCGGCGACTCGAACCTCCAAGCCCTTCAACAACGCATAGCCGATAAGCACGCTGTCATCGGTATCTATGGACTGGGGTATGTAGGACTACCCCTTGCCCTGCGCTTCAGTGAAGCGGGACTTAAGGTGATCGGTTTCGACACCGACCCGGCCAAGGTGCAGATGCTCAACGCTGGTCGCAGCTACATCGAGCGGATAGAAGCAGAGGAGATCATGTCGGCTCGGGCTGCCGGCTTCGAGGCAACTGCGGACTATGCCCGCACCTGTGACGTAGATGCGCTGATCATCTGTGTGCCGACTCCGTTGAATGCGCACCGCGAGCCCGATCTTGGCTTCATTGTCCAGACCATTGAGGCGGCCTTGGGACACATGAGGGTCGGGCAGATCGTCAGCCTTGAGAGCACCACATGGCCGGGTACCACTGAGGAAATTCTGGCGCCCAGAATGCAGGCTCGCGGCTTCGAGCCGGGCGTGAACTGCGCTTTGGTGTTTTCCCCCGAACGCGAAGATCCCGGCAATCCTGACTTTGGAACCAAAAACATCCCCAAGGTCATCGGCGGCCACACCCCCAGTTGCTTGCGCCTGGGCCTGGCGCTATACCAACATGCCATCCACACGATGGTGCCGGTCAGCAGCACCAAGGCGGCTGAAATGACCAAGCTGCTGGAGAATATCCACAGGAGCGTGAATATCGGGCTGGTCAATGAGATGAAGATTGTTGCCGACAAGATGGGCATCAATATTCATGAGGTCATCGACGCCGCCGCGACAAAGCCGTTCGGCTTTGTCCCCTATCGCCCGGGCCCGGGTCTTGGAGGGCATTGCATCCCTATTGACCCCTTTTATCTGACATGGAAGGCTCGGGAATATGGGGTCAATACCCGGTTCATTGAATTGGCAGGCGAGATCAATCACTACATGCCGCAGTGGGTAGTGGGTAAGGTCGGTGATGCGCTGAATGAGCGGGGAAAGGCCATCAAGGGTAGTCGTATCCTCGTGTTGGGATTGGCTTACAAGAAGAATATCGACGATACCAGGGAGTCGCCTGCTGTTGAGATCATGGACCTGCTGCAGGCGAAAGGCGCAGAAATCCGTTACAGCGACCCTCATGTGCCGATATTTCCGCGCAAGCGGAATTACCAGTTCGACCTGCAATCAATTCCCTTGACGCCCGAAGCTATTGCGAGCTTCGACTGCATTGTTGTAGCCACGGACCACGATAGGTTCGACTATGCACTGCTGCTGGATCACGCTCGATTGCTGATCGACACGCGGGGCCGGCTGACACCTGGTGCAACGGTGGTATCCGCGTGAGCAGTAAGGCGGGTCCTTTTGCTATGGCCTCTGAACGCGATCGCATTCTTATTGTCACCCGCAATATGCCCCCCCTGGTGGGCGGCATGGAACGCTTGAATTGGCACATTGCCCATGAGTTATCGCAATGTGCTGACGTGCGACTGGTGGCTCCGGCTGGTGCCGCCGCTATGGGGCCTGCATCGGTAGCCGTAACGGAGGTGCCTTTACGCCCGCTCCGGCGTTTCATCTTGGCATCCGCATGGCATGCAATTCGCACTGCCCAAGCATGGAAACCCCAGATCGTCTTTGCCGGTAGTGGCTTGACTGCCCCCGCGGCGTGGGCTGCCGCACGCATATGCGGCGCCCGTGCATGCATCTATCTGCATGGGCTTGATGCTGCTGTCAAACACCCTCTGTATAAAGCGGCTTGGCATCCCGCTATCCGCAACATGGACACGGTCATCGCCAACAGTCGAGCTACCGCTGAACTGGCTAGCGCGATGGGAGTCAGTCCAACGAAACTTCGCATCTTGCATCCGGGTGTTCATATCCCGGAGGAATCGCAGCCTGCCACCGCATTGGAAGCTTTTCGCCAGCGCCATGGATTGGGAAACTCCCGAGTCTTGCTATCCATCGGGCGTTTGACGGCACGCAAAGGGTTGCGAGAGTTCGTTCAACATGCCCTGCCTTCCATCGTTCGCGAGGCGCCAGACACCATACTGGTAGTGATCGGGGACGTCCCCGCAGACGCCCTGCACGCCAGCGTGCAAAGCAGAGACAGCATTCAGTCCGTTGCAAATAGTGCAGGCGTCGGACAGCACTTGCGGTTTCTGGGCACCATTACAGACTCCGCAGAACTCGCATGCGCATACGAATGCGCAACGTTGCACGTCTTTCCAGTGCGAAGCCTGCCCCACGACCCGGAAGGATTCGGTATGGTTGCGATCGAGGCCGGGGCGCATGGTATCCCTACCGTTGCATTCGCCACCGGCGGAGTAGTGGATGCTGTCGCAGAGGGCAGATCCGGACATCTTGTCATTCCTGACAACTATGAAGCGTTTGCGCGGGCTACATTGAACCTATTGAATGACAACCCAACAAGTTGGAGACCAAGAACGCGGACCTTTGCTCAGGGGTTTGGGTGGTCCATTTTCGGCCAAGAGCTACGACAGATATTGCGAGCATGAAAACGCAGCAGCAGGTCGATCCGGCAGGGGGGATGAACCGAGCAATCGCGACTGAGTCCACGTTGGCAACAATCACTGTCACATTCAATCCTTCGCTCTCGCAGTTGGAGGCACAACTGTACGTCTTGCCTGAACCCAGTATCAAGGTCATCGTCGACAATGCTTCGCATCCTGAATTGCGCGCAGAGGTGGCGATGCTCGTCAGGCGATTTCGAAACGTGCATTTGATCTGCAGCGAAACCAATCAGGGGTTAGCAGCCGCCATCAATCTAGGAGCACAATGGCTATCTGCTCTGGAACAAAAGCCCGAACTGGTGCTTCTCCTTGATCAAGACAGCGAGCCTCTGCATGGAAGTATTGAGGCGTTAATGACGGCGTTCTTGCAGCTGTCAAGCTCCGGTGACGCCGTTGGGGCCGTTGGACCGCTTCTGCAGGATCCGGTTACTGGCTTGACGCATGGATTTCATCAGAGCACGCGCTTGCGTTGGACGCGTGCTTATCCAAGTGCGTGCTCAAGCACGCCGGTGCCGTGCTCCAATCTCAATGGGAGTGGAACCCTGATGTCCTTGGCGCTTTTTCGTGACCTGGGTGGTCTTGATGAAGATCTATTCATTGATCACGTGGACACTGAATGGGCCTTTCGCATTTTGGCTCACGGCTACAAACTTTGGGGCATACCGAATGCTGTGTTCAAACACAGTATGGGTGAAGCCAGCACACGTATCTGGCTCTTTGGGTGGCGAGTCTGGCCGGTTCGCTCCCCAATCCGGCACCAATACCTGTATCGTAACGCCGTCCTGCTCATGAAGCGTCCCTATGTGCCCAGCGTGTGGAAGGTTTGGGCGATCGCAAAATTGGCTCTAACCGCCGGAGTTACCACTGTCGCTGGTCCATTACGCGTGCAGCAGCTCTCGAATATGTGGCGAGGCGTGGTGGTGGGATTGAAGTCGAGGACCGATTAGTATTTCTGCATTAATAAAAATGCATTGTTGCAGATTTTGTCTTGGCGGTATTTGACCGCCATCCGTTGGATTGTCCGCCCACTCTTATAGTTCTTGGGAAATTTTCGCGGAGCGAATGGCATGTGAGTAAATTTTCCAAGTCCCAGTCATCGTAGATCTTGTAAGAAATATGCAAAAAAAATCAAATTTAGCGACTGGAAACGGGCAGCCGGTATTCGCTGAGCCACTTCATGTGGGGCGCCCAAACGTGGGTGATGAGGCTGAATTCTTGGCTCTTGCACAGCAATTGCTTCGCCGAAGGTGGCTAACTAACAATGGACCCCTGGTACAAGAGCTGGAAAGCAAGATTGCCAGCCTGCACGGGGTAAAACATTGTGTGGCCATGAGCAACGGCACGATCGCCTTGGAAATTGCCATCCGCGCTTTAGGCCTGAGCGGTGAGGTGATTGTGCCTTCCTATACCTTCGTCGCGACTGCTCACGCCTTGTTCTGGCAAGGTATAACCCCGGTCTTTGCGGACATCGATCCAGCCACACACAACCTGGATCCAAGTGCTGTACAGCGCATGATCACGCCCCGTACCACCGGCATCATTGGGGTACATCTTTGGGGACGCCCAGCTCCTGTACAAGCTCTACAGCGGATCGCTGACGAGAACGGCCTTCAGTTAATGTATGACTCGGCACATGCTTTTTCCTGCAGCGTAGATGGAACCAGCATTGGCGGATTCGGACGTTGTGAAGTGCTCAGCTTTCATGCGACCAAGGTTTACAACACCTTTGAGGGGGGGGCGGTTCTGACTAACGAAGATAATCTGGCTGAAACCATGCGGTTGATGCGCAATTTCGGCTTTGCGGGCTTTGATAACGTTGTACATCCGGGAACTAACGGCAAGATGCCTGAGATAAACGCAGCAATGGGATTGGTCAACCTTCGCTCATTGTCGGATTTCATTGCAAAGAATCAACGGAACTATGAGCACTATACAAGGCTGCTGTCGCCTAATGATGATATTCGGGTGGTAAGGTTTGATGCTGAAAATAAGCCGAATTATCAATATGTAGTGGTTGAGGTTGATCCAAGCATTCGCGATAGGGTTGTGTCGGGATTGAATGCGCAAAATATCTTGGCTCGGAAATACTTTTGGCCAGGCGCTCATCGTATGAAGCCGTATCGGGATTTGTTTCCTCATGCGGAGCTATTGCTGCCGGCAACTAGGTATATTGCGGACCGAGTTATAATTTTACCTACCGGCATGTCGATGAATGACGATGATGTGCGCTGTGTGGCGGAGGTTCTTTCTGAGCTAGTTAGCCGCTGTAAGTCCACGTAAGGGCGTTGTGCCATGCACCTATTCGATCCTGGATATTTTACCGAATCCGATCTGCAGTCTGCGGGTTTCAGATCACTAGGGACCAATGTGATGATTGCGAAAAATTGCACAATCATCGGTGTGGAAAATATAGAAATAGGGAGCAATGTGCGTATAGACGGGTATACCTCCATCATTGCTCCAGGGGGCGGGTGGGTGAGAATAGGTTCATATGTGCACATTGGAGGGTACTCGTTATTGTCCGCCGGAGATGGCATTACATTGTGCGATTTTAGTGGGATTTCACAAGGTGTGAAAATTTATAGCCGATCGGACGACTATTCCGGGGAGCATCTCACCAATCCTACAGTCCCTGGGAAATTCACTGGTGTCACGGGAGGTGAGGTGAGGCTATGCCGTCACGTGATCATTGGCTCCGGAACTGTGATTCTTCCCAGGGTAATTGTTGGGGAGGGCGCATCAGTTGGTGCCCTTTCACTCATTACAAAGAGCCTGGACGCATGGGGTGTCTTTGCAGGACACCCTGCCAGAAAAATCAAAACTAGATCCAAACGACTACTTGACCTTGAGGAGTCTTTGCTTAGAGAGAATAATCTAAAATGAGTGGAGCTTCAGCATATCTGCATAATATGCGCGCAAGAAACTATTTGTTGAAAACAGTAAAACGCTTCATTAGATACACGCATGCTTGGAGTCGCTACGCTCCCGGAGTCTGCAATATGTGCGGTCGAGAAGTGCCCAGCTTCCTTCCGTATCGCATCGGTACTGCATCGATTTCTCCGATTTTGCGCGAATTGGATATTATTGGGTCTGACTTGGGACGATTTAGTTGTCCATTTTGTGGCTGTACTGATCGGGAGCGTCACCTATTGGCATTTATGCAGAGAAGCAATTTGCTGGAGCTTCGCGGAAAACAAGTGCTTCATTTTGCTCCGGAAAGGAATCTGCGTAAATATATCCAGTCGGTTCAGCCGACTGCATACATCCAGGGAGATTTATTTCCGGGGGAGCCTGAGATCACGCGTGTCGACATTACAGCGATCCAGTTCCCTGACGCCCAATTTGACCTGCTCATTGCCAATCATGTCTTGGAGCACGTTCCCAATGATATCGCGGCAATTAAAGAAATCGTGCGTGTTTTAAAGCCAGGCGGACACGCAATTCTTCAAACCCCTTTTGCCGCAAAGCTGGAGCACAGCTTGTCGCTCCCTCAGATCCGTTCGAGCGAAACACGCTTGTTGTTGTATGGGCAGGAAGACCACGTGCGGTTGTACGGCTCCGATATCTTCGGCCTGGTTACGTCCGCGGGTCTCATACCGAAAATACAATTTCACGGCGACTTGCTGCCGGATATGGATGCCCATCGATATGGAATGAATCTTCGCGAACCTTTCATGTGCTGGGTAAAGCCCTGATCTGCGCATGCGCGGCCGCCTTGCTCGAAACACGCTAATTGGAACCACTTGGCAGGCTGCCCGTGTGCTGTGCCAAGCCGCATGGATGGTTGTCATCGCGCGTGCACTGGGCCCCCATGGACTGGGAGTGTTGTCTGGTTTGTTAAGTCTTGCTACCACCCTGGCGGGACTGTCTGGGTTGGGGGGGGCAATGCTCCTGCTACAACGGGTGTCCCGCCAACCTCAGAGCTTCAGTCGATACTGGCGCCAGTCCCTCGTGCTGAGCTTGTCCAGCAGTGGTCTATTGGTCGCTGCCTTTCTTTTGCTCTCACCGCCTCAGCATAGTTGGATCCTAGTGCTGGCGATCGCTTGCTCGGATGTCGTTTGTGCGCCATTCATCGTGCTCTGCAGCCACGCCTTTCAAGCGCAAGAGAAAATGGGTTGGTATAGCGCACTTCCAACCATCAACGCGTTCTTGCGATTGGTAGCGGCTTTGGGTTTCTGGTTTTTCGTGCCTGGTCACGATTTTTCCGTCTATGCAATGCTGCACGCGCTGACCGGCTTGCTGAGCGCGACAATAGCCTTTGGCGTAGTACTCATCCTGCTGAAGCCAGGGCCCAGCCCCTTTGTGTGGTCAATGGAGGACGCCAGAGCAGGTTCCGCATTTTCCGCGCAGTGGTTCATTGGAAATGCCATCACGGAACTTGATAAAACCCTTGCACTTCGCATGGGTGGAGGGGACTTGGCTGGCACTTATGCAGCTGCGTACAGATTTGCAAGTGTTATGGCAATGCCAATCATTGCTTTCATCAGTGCGATTCAACCCCGTCTGTTTCGAGATTCCTCTGGACAACGTAAGCGACTACTACGGCATTCGCTGGTGGCAATTCTTGGCTGGGCGTTTGTCGGGGGAATCGCCTTGCAGTTAACTGCCCAGTTAATCCCAACGTTACTTGGCAGCCAATTCTCCCATTCGGCGGAATTGGCGCGCTGGCTGGCGCTGTGGATGCCGCTTTACGGCTTGCGGTTGCTCGGCACGAGCGTTCTTACTTCACAGGGACGACAACTGCTGCGCATTGGTGTTGAGTGCGCAGGGCTTGGTTTTATGTTGCTGCTTGCAGCATGGCTGATACCGCTTTGGGGGAGTATCGGGGCAGTGACTATGGCCATTGGCACAGAAGCCAGCGTTTGCATGCTAGCGTGGGCCGCAGTAGCCTGCTATCAGCGACGGTAAAAAACGCTGGTATTCTTAAATTTACGACTACCGTACTGTTTGCGTAGGTAACGCCACAATGACAACGGCATGCGCATCGCGCCACAGAGCACTGCCCCCATCACAGGCACAGGGCTTTCATTGCGCAGCCGCTGCGCCCATGACCATACAGCCCCCAGCTTGCCCTGTATTAGGTTTGCAACGGTTACTTGCTCGAAGAAATGAGAAACTGCCCTGCGCAGAGTAACCCGATCCACACCTGCCCCAAATGCGAATTTCAGGGCGTGCCAGAAGTTCTCATGAACCAAGCCGCGCATTGCAGCCCTCATAGAGGTAGTGGAGTTCCAGCGGTATGCCACAAACGGGTGATGCAGATAGCCCATTGGCCCAATTTCCGCCAGCCGGATAAGAAGCATGTAGTCAATGTATGGCATGGGAATTTCAAGTAAGCGCGTCTTATATTCTGCCCTGTATAAAAGACTGCCATGGCAGAGAAAATTGCCATTGCCTACCAAGTCCGACAGGCCAACCCTTTCTTTTTGATAGTTCGTAAAGAAACCGATAGGAGAGCCATCGTCCGAAATTACCAATGCGTTGGACAACACTGCGGGAGCGGTAGCATTTACTTTGAGAAAGGCAAGCTGCTCAGCCAGTTTACCCGGGAGCCAATAATCGTCCCCGTCTAGATGGGCGATGAATTGGCCTCGCGCGCGTCGAATCAATTGACTCAAATTAGCGCTCGGACCGAGATTTTTTTCATTGAAGATGGGGATTATTATGTCACCCCAGTTCTGCGCAAACGTTGTAACGATGCCTCGTGTTTCATCAGTCGAAAGATCGTCACCAACCAATATTTCCAGTTTTCCTGGTGGTAGCTGAGCCACCACGCTCTCGAGACATCTGGAAATATATCGTTGATGATTGTAGGTGGATATGCAGACACTAACGATTGGTGTAGTCACGGCGTCAACTTTCCCTCGAATCATAATAGACAAGGGTCGAACTGTCACAGTTGCCTGAGATGTTCAGAATGCATGGCTGAATCAGCACCGTGCTAATCTCGATCTCGATACATCAGCGTGGTGATTTGTTCGGAAATCAATCCCATCAAAAAAACCATTACACTACCGGTATACAGCAAGGCGCTCATATTGGTAAACCGCCCCTCGTGCCACCATGTCCACCCGTACCAACTCGATGCGAATGCGAACATGATAAAAGCCACTGGGGCAAATATCTTTAGTGGGGAAAACAGGGTGCCAATCTTGAAGATTATGAGAAAAAACCGTAAACCATCGCGTATCAAGCGAATGTGACTCTTGCCGATACGAGTTGCGGCATGAATTGGGACGTAAGCCACTGAATAGCCGGATCTAAAGAAGGCCATTGTGGAAGTTGTTGGATATGAAAACCCATTGGGTAACATATACAAAAACTCTCGGAACATGCGAGCTCGCGCAGCCCGAAAACCGGATGTCAAATCCTCTACGCGATGCCCCGTCATCCAGGAAGCTAGGCGGTTATATAAAGAGTTTGCTACATGGCGTCCTACGCTTGCCTGAGATCCCTTTTGGCGCGCCCCAACAACCAAGTCATGGCCTTGGGCTATGGCCGCCAAAAGATGAGGTATATCTGCAGGGTTGTGCTGACCATCGGCATCCATGAATACAATGATTTCTCCAGTCGCAGCGCGGGCCCCCGTCTTTATGGCTGCGCCATTTCCTTTGCTGTAATTGTGCTTCACTACTCGGGCCCCTGCCTGTTGAGCAATTTGTGCGGTTGCATCAGATGAGCCATCATCGACAACAATGACTTCTCCTCTAAGGGCACTTCGGGATATGAAATTCACCACGCCTGAGACAGTAGCTCCAATGGCGGCTTCTTCATTCTTCGCAGGCAAAACAACTGATATATCCATCGATTGTGAAATCATTGTGAGGGAAGCTGCTGCGCGTCCGGCGGAAAAGATGGGCCGTCCAGCGACTGTTTAATATCGGTAAGTGCGCGCCGCATGCTTTGCAAGGTATCACGCCATGCTGTATGTAATGCAGCGTTCGGTGCGTTGTCCACCACCTCATCGATCCATGCGATCGCCTCTTCTATGCGTTGCTCCTTGAATAGCATTGCGGAAACGAGTTGTGCTAATGAAATGGTTGGGTAGTCCCAGAAGGCCTTCTTTAAATAGTCAATATATTCGTTTGGGTCATTGCGTTGCTTCGCCATCAGTGCTAGCTCGTAATAGACATGATGACGAACTTTCGGCGAATGATTGACTTGGGGGCGTTCGAGAATTTCTCTCAGAAGCGCTTCGTATTCATTCTCTTTGGGTCTCGAGCACTTGCCATTTCGAACAGCTCCGCCAAATTTTGCCAGCCCGGTAGGTATGCCGCCCGGTGCCTGGAGTTTCGATACCAAATCCTGGATCTGCTTAAAACTCCTCGCCTGCTCTACTTCGCTTTGATTTTGGCATCGCTCGGGCATCAGTAGTATGGCCATGTCCAGTGAGCGCTGTTCCCTGATAAATTCATCAGAAAAATCAAACGCTGCCTTCTGATATCCCAAATCAAATAGATTCTGAGCTACTGCCTGTGCGGCACGGGTCGATTGAGGGTTGTTCTTCTGCCACAAATCATTGGCCAGCAAAGGTTGACCCCACAATGAAGTGAGCTGCACGAGTGAAGTGACAATGAAGGCTGCATAAACCAGTGCTAAAGTGCACGGCACCACCTTGCGATACGCGGCTGTCCAAAAATGATTTAATGCCAGTACGAAAAATAAACAAAAGCCTAGGCTTGCCAAATAATTCCGATGCTCGAAGTATAGCTCTAAAGGTATGAAAGTGGACTCCAGCTGATGTCCGGCAAAAAACCACAAAATTGCGGCAAAACCAGCCCATCCCAGTCCTCGGATACCAATGCTATATTTCTGGCTACGACCAACTTGTGCGGAGTACCACAGCAACGCCCCCCAGACAACTATGGCTACGTAGGGTGGTGCGTCAGTCCAGCCATATAGTCTGTGGTTATCGTGAAAGGGGCCAAGAAGTGCGGAGCGCGGTATTATGATTTGTCGAAGATATTCCAGTGAAATCACCCACTGTGTGGCGATATGCTCGTTCCATTGATAGCCTCGATACAACTCAAACACTTGGCCCAGTACGGTCCAATAAGAGAAAACATATACCAGCAATGCAGCGGCCACAGCGCTGGCGGCAAAAAAAATCCAGGCGCGCCAAACTAAGTTGGAGATTTCTATTTTCTGACGCTTCCATGTTGGATAAAAGCAGAAAATTTCGATCAAGAATGAGAAAGTGAGTGCCGTGGCTCCATTCTCCTTGCCCAAAATAGACAAAAATATCGTCGTTGCCAACCACAGGTTGATCAGCAGCATTCCACGAAAACCCGGGATCTTTCCACCTTGCAGCTGACGCATGACGACAAAGCCGTAGAGCGCCAGCAGCGAGAAAAAGGCAGACACATGTGTCATGCGCTGCACAGGCATTAGGACACTGCTCGCATGAATGGGAAGCCATAACCACAAGATCGCCGTTGCGAGCGCTAACCATTGCGAATGCACTCCCACCACCTTGGCAACAGGCGGGTAGACTAGCATCCGGCGCAACAGTAAGAATATCAATGCTCCATTCATGGCATGGACCACCAAGGTCAGTTGCACCATCCCCCAGGGATTGGTGGGCCAATCGTCGTAGCTTGCCAAGAAAGTCGCAAGGGACAGGGGGCGACCAAGAGGGCCTGATGTTCCTCCAAATACAAAGTTGATGACGCCGGCAGCATTGCTCGCTTCCGCAAGCGTCTTCAGATTTGCATAGTCATCAAACTGCCAAGTCAGGTTTTGGGCCAAGGCATACGCGAGGTAAAGGCACACAATGCTTGCGGCCAAGGCGGCTACAAATGCAATGCGATTGAGCAATGCCAACCGACGCAATGCCGGTGGTGGAGGTGTAAATAGATGCGGCACTATCGCGCTAGCTCCTGAAGGCGGTAGGCCGCCATTTGTTCGCGAAGTTGCACTGCCCTTGCCAGGTCAAGCTCCCGCCGTTGCTGATAGGTGTCAAGGTGCAATTCTGCCCGGTGATGTTCGTGTTGGCTTTTCCTCCATAGATGGCGGTGATCACTCCGCCCGTGCCAATGCTAATACTTTCAACATAAGATCCCCGCAGCGAAGCCGCAGATGCAATCCCTGCCGACGTGTTGTTGGCGGGAAAAGCGCCACGTGTGCTCCAGAACTGATAGATACCTTCCTTGGGTCGTGACATCAGCGTCATCCCCTCTGATACCTGCGTGCGGATGGTGTAGTCCTGATAAGCTGGTAACGCAATCGCTGCCAGAATTCCGATGATGGCCACAACAATCATCAGCTCAATCAGTGTGAAACCACCCGCCGCGTGACGCGCAAACGTTTTTGTCTGTAGTTGTTTCATGGCGCCTCTCTTACTAAGAACGATGTACTCCAGACTGGCCAAAAAAAAACCCGGCCATGCCGGGTTTTTCCGCATGGACTGTAACGTCCATCCGCTGACTGAAATCAACGGAATGCGTTCGGACGCCACTTGCGATCAAAGCTGCATGAGCCTACCCAAGTCAAGCTGCCCGTATTATCAACGGGGGTCAAGGTGCAAGTACCATTGTCGATCTTGGTGTTTGCCTTGCGCGTGGTGGCGCTAAATGTGGCAGTAATGACACCATCAGCGGCAACCGCCACACCAGAAACATAAGAGCCGACGATAGAGCCGCTCGAGGCTACGCCAGCGGATGCGTTGTTACCTGGGAAGCGGCCCTTATCAGACCAGAAATCAGCCACGCCATTCTTCGCGCCACCCATCAGGCTCATGCCTTCAGACACTTGCGTACGGATGGTGTAGTCTTGGTAAGCAGGCAGCGCGATGGCGGCCAGAATACCGATGATCGCCACCACGATCATCAGTTCGATCAGTGTGAAACCCTTTTGCAGGCTACGCTTCATAAGTCACTCCTTGGAGGTTAACGGAAAGTTGTCGGACGCCTTCGTATAAGCATATGGCGTGCCAGCTGGCTTGACGGGGCTTGTCAGGGTGTGAGGCACTACGAAAGGTAACGAAGGTGACAACTTTGTCGCCCCTGTGTGTCAGATTGTGAGCACATCGCCGGCGTACAACCATTGAATGTCATGCCCCATGTGCCCTCCGGGGGCGGTGCCGGCGTCGTCCCACTCGCGGCATTCGCGCATGATCAGTTCCGATTCGGACGGCTTGGTGTGCGTGATGTAGATGGGGCAGGCCTTGGCGGACAGGTGCGCCAGTTCATCGGCCAGTGTCATGGGCGACAGGTGCTGTGCGTTGCGTGCCAGGGTGCTCTCCCGGTTGCTGAATGCAGTTTCGATCACAAGTGCAGCCAGCGGTAGTTGGTTGACGCGGTGCCAGAATTCGGGGCAGTTGCCACCGGTGTCGCCGCTGAAGACCCACCAGCCGTTGGCTCCGCAGGCTGCGTACCCGACAGCCGGTACCGTGTGGCGGGCTGGAAGGACCTCGATGCCCACTCCCGCCACGTTCAGGCGCTCCCCCACTTTCAGCGGGCAGTACTTCACAAAGGGATCCGAAGGGCTGGGAATACGGCTGAAATCGGGCCAGATCACGCCATTGAAGATGTGCTGCTGCAGTGCGGCAAGCGTCTCGGCCAGCGCGTGCAATCGCAGCGGTGCGGTGCGGCGGGAGGCCACTGCATCCAGCATCAGGGGCAATGCAGCGATATGGTCCAGGTGCGAATGCGTGAGGAAAACGTCATCCACCGCCTGCATTTCTTCGAGCGTGAGGTCCCCCACCCCGGTGCCGGCGTCGATCAGTGTGTGGCTCTCGATCAGGAATGACGTGGTGCGGCAATCCTTTGCGATGGCGCCAGAACAGCCGAGCACGCGCACTTGCATGGTGATGGGTCCTGTTACTTGGTGTCGAAATGGGTGGTGCCATTCCAGTCAGGGTCGTAGGGTAACACTCGCTGCTCCTGCAAGCGCTGTGAATAGAACGCCAGCAGGTGTTCAAACTTCAGTGTGGCCTGAACGTCCGGCCAGAGGTGCTCGCACTGCGCCCAGTCTTGCGCACGGAATGCGGAGAGCCATTCGTGCCAGCGCGTCATGGCCTGCAGACTGCTCTCGGACAGATTCGCCCTGATGCCAAGCGGGTGGAATATCGCGATGGATTGTTCCTTGCCCTTGACGCGCACACGATCGAGCTCCAGCCAGGCAAAGTCCGGCACCTGATCGCGCGTGCTTTCACTCGCGACGACTTCCACTCCGTAGACCTTGCACAAGCCCTCCAGTCTTGAGCCGAGGTTGACCGCGTCGCCAATCACGGTGTAGCTGCGGCGCACGTCGGAGCCCATGTCACCCACGCACATCGGCCCGGTGTTGAGCCCCACGCCCACGCCGATGGCGGGCAGTCCTTGCGCTTTGTGTTCTTCGTTCACCACATGCACTGCCTGCACCATGGCGAGCGAAGCTTCGATGGCACACCGCGCGTGGTCCGGGGCGGCGACAGGCGCTCCCCAGAAGGCCATCACGCAATCGCCCATGTACTTGTCGATGGTGCCGCGCTGCTTGCGTATAGCCCGGGTCAAGCGGCTGAACAAGGTGTTGAGCAAGGCCTGCAGCTGCACGGGCTCCATGCGCTCCGACAGCGTAGTGAAGCCCCGTATGTCGCAGAACATGACGGTGAGCTCGCGCATGTCGGCCTGCATGCTGTAGTTGTCGGGCTCCTTCACCATTTCTTCCACCAGTTCGGGCGGGACGTAGGTGCTGAAGAGCGCCGCCAACTCGCGCTTGGAACGGCTTTCGACGAAGTAGCCGTAGACCATGTTCAGGGAGAACGCCAGCACGGCCATCACGATGGCGGTAGCCAGGGGCATGGCCAGGCCGTGGGCAAGGTACAGCCAGAGGTTGGCGCCAGCCAGCGCTGCAACCACCCCCAGACTCAGCAGCACGGCCCACGCGGCGGACAGCGCCGGCAGGGCGACAGCCAGCAAAAATCCGGCAGCCATCAGCTGAACTGCATCGAAGCCCACGACGTAGTCGGGCCGCACGATGCTCTTTCCGTCCAGGAATGCGGACAACATATTGGCGTGGGTCTCCACACCCGGATAGGTGCGGCCGACAGGTGTCACGCGCAGATCCAGCAGCGTGGGCGTGGTGGAGCCCACCAGTACCAGCTGGTTTGCCAGGCTTTGGGGAGGGAGCTTGCCATCGAAAACATCGGCCGCGGAAACATAGCGAAAGGATCCGCCATGGACATCGCCCGGCCCGCGAAAGGGAATGAGTGTGGTCAGCCGGTCATCCACAGGCAGCGGGAGCGCGCGCCCGTCCTGTTGCAACAGAATGCTCTGGAGAATGTCGTGGTCGCCCTCGGGCCGGGCCAGGGCAAATCCGGGGTGGACCTCTGGCAGTCCCACAGCCGTACGGTACATCGCGAGGGCCAGCGACTCGTAGTACTTGCCGTCGTGCTCTGCCAGCAGAGGCAGGGAGCGAACAACGCCGTCGTCGTCGGTGATCGAGTTGAAGAATCCCGCGACGGGCACTGCTGCGGCGAGCTCCGCGATGTTGCTGCTGAATCCGTCCCAAGAGGTCGCCTTCAGCGGCAAACTGCGCAGCCGCTCTTCGGGCAAGGCCGGTGGCGGCAGAACACCCTTCGTTCTGCTGTCGCGTCCATTGGTGAGGTAGTAGCCCAGGACAGCAGGCCGACCCTGGAGCGACTTGGCGAACAACGCGTCGTAGTCCAGCGACGGGGACAGTCGCGCCAACTGCCTCTGGAATGCGACTTGATCGTGCAACGGCCCCTGCGCCAGTCGCTCCAGGCTCTTGAGGCCCGAGCTACCGTCCGCTTCTGCGAACAGGACATCAAAACCCAGTACTGCAATCTGCTGCCGCTCAAACAGCTCGTGGGTGAGGGCCGCCATCTTGTCTCGCCCCCAAGGCCAATGCCCCAGGCGCTCCAGACTTCTTTCGTCGATATCGACGATGACGATGCGCTCATCCAGCGTCCGGGGCATCGTGGCGCGCAGCCGGGTGTCGTAGATGATGTTTTCCAGCCGCTCCAGCACCTGGAGATGGAGCACTCCGGAGATGTGCAGCAGGGCGAACACCAGCGGGATCAACGTGACCGCCATGCGACGCCCGTGGCGCTTGAACAGATGCGAGAGCCTGTGTCTCACAGATGGCGAAGGCGAGAAGCCTGGCTGGACCGCCCGGCGGGCGCGGGGCCCGGCACAGCGATCAGGTTTGTTCGAACTGCATTTCGGTTCCGGCCAACTCCAGCCGGTCGCCGTGCTTGAGCGGCACGGGTGAGCCACCGATGGACGTGCCGTTGAGCCGCGGGGTGTCCGGGCCCTCGACATGGGCCAGCACAAAACCTTGGTGCCGCTTGGTGATCGATGCGACGGCAACCCCTGGCTTGCCGATGGTGGTGACCACCTTCTGCAGGGAGACTTCACGCCCCGCCGCAGCGCCGGACATCACGCGGATGATGGCGGTGATCGGGGTGGCAGGCGCTGCGCCCAGCGGCGCTGGCCGGGATGCGGTGCCCAGAGGCGGCACCATCCCCGGCTTGAAGATCATGGTTTTCTCGAAGTTCTGGCCTTCGGCTTCGTGCAGGAAGCGAATCTTGTACTTGCCCACCTCGATGGTGTCGCCGTTGCGCAGTTCCTGGCGCTTGACGGCCTTGGCGTTCACATAAGTCCCGTTGGTGCTGCCCAGGTCCTCGATCTCCACATCCTGCGCCAGCATGTGGATCGCGGCATGCTCCCCGCTCACCGCGAGGTTGTCGATCACGATGTCGTTGTAGGGCCGGCGGCCGAGCGTCGTGCGCTCCTTGGTCAGTTGCACTTCCTTGATGACGACGCCGTCGATTGAAACGATCATTCTGGGCATGATCCACTCCTGATGTGATGAGTAATTGTTGTATTGGGGCCGTTCAAGCGGCTCCGAGCAATCGGGACACAAGGCTGCGTTTTTTGCCCCCTGCCGCAGCCTGTACCAGCAGCACGCTCACGTTATCACGCCCGCCGTTCGCATTGGCGGTGTCGATGAGCAGTGTGGCTTTTTCCTCCAGGGAGATCGGCGCACGGACCAGTTCGGCCAGATCCGCGTCGGCCACCATGTCGGTCAGCCCGTCCGAGCACAATAGGAACAGGTCGTTGGGCGCTACCTGGAATTCGTTGACTTCCATCATCACGTTAGGCTCCACCCCCAGCGCACGGGTGACGAGGTTGCGGTTGGTGGACAGCGCCGCCTGCTGGGCCGTCAGAAGGCCGGCATCGACTTGCTCCTGCAGCCAGGAATGGTCGCGCGTGATCTGTTGCATTGCACCATCACGCAAGCGGTAGCAGCGGGAATCGCCGATGTGGCCCAAGATAAGGCGGCTGCCATGGAAGACACCCACCACCAGCGTCGTTCCCATGCCCGCGTATTGGGGGTTGGACAGCGATGCTCCCAGGATGGCGTGATTGGCGTTCTCCACGCAGATCTCCAGTGCCCGCCGCACATCGGTGGTTTGCGGGGTGGTGCCGGCCTGGGCGAGCCATCTGGACATTTCGGTGCGGATGAAGGTGGTGGCCATGCCGCTGGCCACTTCGCCCGCGTTGTAGCCTCCCATGCCATCGGCCAGGATGGCGACCTGCGCATCGCGGTCGACGGCGACCGCGTCTTCATTGTTCGTACGCACGCGACCCTTGTCAGTCCGCGCGAAAAATTCGTAGGTCATGGATGTTGGGGCGAGCGTCATCGGGCGCTAGAAATCGGTGGGGACGCCGCACCCCGCCCCGCGGGTGGCTCCATCACGGTTTCCTGAAAATCCACCATTTCATGCCCTGTTGCATCGCGGTCCGCATCATAGACGACTGCCCCTGCCTGCGCCGCACCCGTTTGTCCAGCTCCGAAGCCCGCCCGATGCAGATCTTCGGCGAACTGTCGGCCTGTCTGGTAGCGCGCCTCAGGGCGCTTGTGCAATGCGGTCGCCACCACGCTCGCCACCGCCTGCGTTAGATCAGGCCTCAGTTGGCGGACATCGGGAGCCTCGACATTGGCGATCTTGTGCATGAGCTCCGTCATCGACTCGCCCCGTAGCGGCAGCGAGCCCGTCAACAGCTGAAACAGCGCGACACCCAACGAATAAAGATCAGATCTGCCGTCCACCTTCTTGCCAGCCAACTGCTCCGGCGACATGAAGCTGGGCGTGCCCAACACAAGTCCGGTGCGCGTCTTGCTTGAGTCCGTGATGCGCGCGATGCCGAAATCCGTCACCTTCACGGTGTCCGTCGCGCTGTCGTACATGATGTTGGCGGGCTTGATGTCGCGGTGCACCACCTGGTGCGCATGGGCGTAGTCCAAGGCCTGGGCCACGCGGCCGGCAATGGAGAGTACGGTAGCGACCGGCAGCAACTGATCGGGACGGCAGGCGTCGGCGAGGTCTGTGCCTTTGAGGAACTCCATGGCGATGTAAGCCAGATCGTGCTCTTCACCGGCGTCAAAAATGGTCACGATGTGAGGGTGCTGGAGGCGCCCCGCCGTCTCGGCCTCGCGAAAGAAGCGGGCCCGAGCGTCCACGAGTGCGTCGCCCTCGAACTCTTCGCTCAACGCCAGCGTCTTGATTGCCACCACACGGCCGATCTTGGGGTCCCGGCCCTGGTAAACGACGCCCATCGCGCCCTTGCCGATTTCCTTGACGATCTGGTAGCGGCCAAGCATCGGAATCACCGAGCCCGCATCCCCTGGCAGCCTGGGCATCTGAGGCGGCAGCGACGAGGGCGCGCCAGAAGGCGTGCTCGCGGGCGCGTCGGCGGCCTGCAACTGTGCGCGCACCTTCTTGTAGCGGCTGCGGGCGTCCTTGTACTCGCGGTTGTGCTGGAGCAAGTGCTTGTAGACGGCTTTGGCCTTTGCCAGGTCGCGTTTGCGCTCGAAGTCCTGGGCCAGGTGGTACAGATTGTCCAGCAGGGCGTCGCTCGGCGGCACCTTGCGCAGGCGCTCGAACGCCATGTCGAGCTGTCCCTGGCCCTGCAGTGCCAGGCCCATCATGCGGTCCGTCTCCGCGGCCTCGGACGACTGCGCAGAGCCCGCCGAGCCGCGCAGCCCCAGGGCCACGAACGCGAGCGCCGCCAGCAGCAGCGCCGCTGCACCGCTCAGCATGGGAACCCATGAGCCCGTGTAGCGCAGCAGGCCCCATTCCAGGCCCACCAATGCCACCGCCAGTCCGCCGGTGATCACCCAGGCCGTGCGACGGGGGAACCACGCAAGCACCAGGGCCGCCAACAGCAACGCGGCCAGTGCGCTACCCCATGGCATGGCGCCAGCCCATGCGGGGCGCTCCACGCTGTGGCCCTGGCGGATGGCCGATATCACGTGCGCCAACACTTCGACCGGGTACGCGCTGTGTCCGCCGGGCAGGGCCAGCGAAGCGGCGAGTGCGTCGCTCATTGCTCCCACCAGAACGATCTTGTCTTTGACGCTGCCCGGTGCGAATCGGCCCTGGATCACGTGGGTCAAGGAGGTCAATGGGAAGGCGGAAGCCGCACCCTCGCCAGGCGCAGGGAATCTTGGGCGCAGTCTTGCAAGGGCATCGGTAGCGACGTGCAAGCCCCCCAGCCGGAGTCCTGTGGCTCCGCCGTCGACGCGGACCTGACCGGGGCCCAGGTGCAGGCTGTGGCGTGCTGCCAGCACGGCAAGGGACGGCATTGCAGACTGTCCGTGGCGCAACAGCATAGGCACCTGCCGCACGACGCCATCCGCGTCTGCTTCCGTTGCGAGGTGGCCTACTCCCGCCGCCACTGCACCCAGCGTTTCGATGGGATGCTGCCCCATCGCCGCAGAGGCAGCGAGGGCTCCGGGGTCCTGCAACGCGCTGCGCTGGGCAAAGGGAGGGAGTGGGGGGACGGCGCCCGTGTGAGCGGGCGTGTAGCGTGACACCAGAAACACATTTCCTGCCCGCTCCATGCTTGCGGCCAGGCGAGCATCGGTGTCCAGGCTGCTTTCAGCTTCAGCGCCCAGGCGGGCAATCTCGACGGCTGCGGCAGATGTGTCGCCACTGCGCGCCAGCGCCTCCCGGATCTTGCGGACGTGCGCGAGGCCACGATCAGACTGGGGCTCGAAGAAGGGGTCCGTCAGTACGATCGTCTTGGCGCCCGCCGCGGCCAGCCGGTCAACCACCTGGGCATACACGTCGCGGGCCCAGGGCTGGGGGCCCAGGGCCTTGATGCTGGCGTCATCGATACCAACGATGGCGATCTCTGCCAACGGGGGCTGCGACGAAGTGCTGACTGCGGTGTCATAGAGCCGGTTTTCCAGCTGGG
Source organism: Acidovorax sp. sic0104 (assembly GCF_019219095.1). Taxonomy (GTDB): domain Bacteria; phylum Pseudomonadota; class Gammaproteobacteria; order Burkholderiales; family Burkholderiaceae_C; genus Acidovorax. Next base: position 165,397 of record NZ_JAHUWH010000005.1, on the reverse strand, counting down.
TGACAGTGCCGCTGGCGGCCAGCAGCGCAGTAGCTGCGGCCGCCATCAGAACGGCCAGAAAACCGTCGGTACGCCAGGTGCCGCGTTGCCGTCCCGAGGTTGTTCGTCCCACTTGCTATCGTTCCGCTCTGATCAATGGAGCAACTTCGAAGCAATATCCGCGCCCAACGGTGAACGATGCTTTTCGTGGCCCGCCGGTGCCGGGCGCAGTGTCTTGGTCGGCCTGTGGTGCCGTTCTTGTCGCGCCCGCAAAAGATGGCAGCGATCCGCTGCCATTTTTGTCACACACGTGGCGTGTGTGCCTGCGGCTCAGGCGGCGGCTTTGCGGGAGCGATGGGCCCAGAACTTGCCCGCGCCGACGACGAGCGCCGCGCCCAGGGCGGCCGCCACGTAGTGCAGCGAGGGGTGCGCCACCACATAGCCGTGCAAGGCGGCGTCGTTGGCAATGGTTTCACCGCCCACCCAGCCGATCAGGGCGGCGCCCAGCAGCACGATGACGGGAAAGCGCTCCATCAGCTTGATCATCAACGTACTGCCGAAGATCACGAGTGGAATGCTGATGGCCAGGCCCAGCACCAGCAGCACCACATTGCCGTGGGCGGCCGCGGCGACGGCGATCACGTTGTCCAGGCTCATCACCAGATCGGCGATCAGGATGGTGCGCACGGCGGCCATGAGACTGCCGTAGGTCTTGGACTCGCCCTCGTCCTCCTCGTCATCGCTGAGCAGCTGAAAGCCGATCCACAGCAGCAGGCAGCCGCCGATGATCTGCAGGAACGACAGCTCCAGCAGCTTGGCTGCAACGACGGTCAGCAAAATCCGCAGCACCACGGCCGCGCCAGAGCCCCAGAAGACTGCTTTTCTTTGCTGATGCGGGGGGAGCGAGCGGGCCGCGAGGGCGATGACCACGGCGTTGTCGCCCGAAAGAATGATGTTGATCCAGACGATCTTCATCAGGCCGATCCAGAAATCGGCACTTTGCACGAACTCCATACTGAACTCCACTGTTATGAATGCAAGAAGCGCCGGGAACCAGGGTTCCGAGCGCTTCTCTTTTTATTGGAGTGGCCAGTTTATCTGGCCTGATGGCGGCAGGCGTCCGTAATTGTGCTTACGAATGCCCTCGCCGATGTGTGGCTGCTTACTTGAGCTGAGCCTTGAGCAGCTTGCCCAGTTCCGAAGGGTTGCGGGTGATGATGAAGCCCGACTCTTCCATGATGGCCAGCTTGGCATCGGCCGTGTCGGCACCGCCGGAGATCAGGGCGCCCGCATGGCCCATGCGCTTGCCGGGAGGTGCGGTCACGCCAGCGATGAAGCCCACGATAGGCTTCTTCATGTTGGCCTTGCACCACTGGGCGGCTTCGGCTTCATCGGGGCCGCCGATTTCGCCGATCATGATCACGGCGTCGGTATCGGGATCGTCGTTGAAAGCCTTCATCACATCGATGTGCTTCAGGCCGTTGATGGGGTCGCCACCAATGCCCACGGCGCTCGACTGGCCCAGGCCCACTTCGGTCAGCATGGCCACGGCTTCGTACGTCAGCGTGCCGGAACGGCTCACGACGCCGATGCGGCCCTTGCGGTGGATGTGGCCGGGCATGATGCCGATCTTGATCTCGTCGGGCGTGATCAGGCCAGGGCAGTTGGGGCCCAGCAGCAGGGTCTTCTTGCCGCCGGCAGCTTCCTTGGCCTTCATCTTGTTGCGCACTTCCAGCATGTCGCGCACAGGGATGCCTTCGGTGATGCAGATGGCCATGTCCAGATCGGCTTCGACGGCTTCCCAGATCGCGGCGGCAGCGCCTGCAGGCGGCACGTAGATCACCGACACGGTCGCGCCGGTCTGCGTCGCAGCTTCCTTGACGGAGGCGTAGATCGGGATGTTGAAGATCGACTCACCGGCCTTCTTGGGGTTCACGCCTGCCACGAAGGCGTTCTTGCCGTTCGCGTATTCCTGGCACTTTTCGGTGTGGAACTGGCCAGTCTTGCCCGTGATGCCCTGGGTGATGACCTTGGTGTCTTTGTTGATGTAGATCGACATGTGTGTTCTCCGGGCTTACTTGACGGCAGCAACGATCTTGGTCGCGGCTTCGGCCATGGTGTCTGCAGCGATGATGGGCAGGCCGGACTCGGCCAGCATCTTCTTGCCCAGCTCTTCGTTGGTGCCCTTCATGCGCACGACCAGCGGCACGTTCAGGTTCACGGCCTTGCAGGCGGTGATCACGCCGGTGGCGATGGTGTCGCACTTCATGATGCCGCCGAAGATGTTGACCAGGATGCCTTCGACCTTGGGGTTCTTCAGCATGATCTTGAAGGCTTCAGTCACCTTCTCGGGGGTGGCACCGCCGCCCACGTCCAGGAAGTTGGCAGGCTCGCCGCCGAACAGCTTGATGGTGTCCATGGTGGCCATGGCCAGGCCGGCGCCGTTGACCAGGCAGCCGATGTTGCCATCCAGGCTGATGTAGGCCAGGTCGAATTTGGAGGCTTCCACCTCGGCCGGATCTTCTTCGTCCAGGTCACGGAAGGCCACGATTTCGGGGTGGCGGAACAGCGCGTTGGCGTCGAAGTTGAACTTCGCGTCCAGGGCCATCAGGTTGCCCTTGGAGTCGCAGTTCAGCGGGTTGATTTCCACCAGCGACGCGTCGGTTTCCATGTAGCACTTGTAGATCTTGGCGAAGATGTCCACAGCCTGGTCGATGGAAGCGCCGGTCAGGCCGATGGCTGCTGCCACCTTGCGGCTCTGCGCTTCGGTGATGCCGGTCAGCGGATCGATCATCTCGGTGATGATCTTCTCGGGCGTGGAGTGGGCCACTTCCTCGATGTCCATACCGCCTTCGCTCGAAGCGATCAGGGCGACCTTCTGCGTGGCGCGGTCGGTGACCAGCGACACATACAGTTCGTTCTTGATGTCGGCGCCGTCTTCGATGTACAGGCGGCGGACCTTCTGGCCTTCAGGGCCGGTCTGGTGGGTCTTGAGCTGCATGCCCAGGATGTCGCCGGCCAGCTTCTTGACGTCGTCAATGGTCTTGGCAACCTTCACGCCGCCGCCCTTGCCACGGCCACCGGCGTGGATCTGGGCCTTCACGACCCACACGGGGCCGCCGAGCTTCTGGGCTGCTTCGACGGCTTCTTGCACCGTGAATGCGGGAATGCCACGCGGAACGGGCACACCAAAATTGCGCAAGATTTCCTTGCCTTGGTATTCGTGAATCTTCATGAGGTCTCTCTCAGGGAAGGGTGGTAGTTACCCGTTTGCCATGAACATTTGTCTGGCCGCGGGCTTGGGACATGGCAACCCGCGACTGTATCATGCTGCAACGCACCATCCTTGTGCAGACCTGACGACCCCAGGGTCACCCCGTGGGGATCCACCTTGTTTCCAGCGGTGATCTCGCCGCCTTTCTTGCAGGAGCAACTCATGTCCAAAGTCTTTATCGATGGCGAAGCCGGCACCACGGGCTTGCAGATCCGTGAGCGCCTGCAGTCCATGCCGCAGGTCGAGCTGGTGAGTATCGCGCCTGAGCTGCGCAAGGACCCTTCCGCCAAGCGCGACCTGATCGCGGGCGTGGACCTGGTGGTGCTGTGCCTGCACGACGATGCTGCTCGCGACACCGTGGCGATGGTGGACGGCATCACGCAAAGCACTGGCCGCAGGATCAAGATCATCGATGCCAGCACCGCGCACCGCACCGCGCCGGGCTGGGTGTTCGGCTTTCCCGAACTGGCCGCAGGGCAGGCGCAGGCTGTGGCGCAGGCGGATCGGGTATCCAACCCCGGCTGCTACGCCACGGGCGCGATAGCGATGCTGCGCCCCCTGGTGGATGCGGGCCTGGTGCCCAAGGACTTTCCGCTCGCGCTGCCTGCGGTGAGCGGCTATTCGGGCGGCGGCCGCACCATGATCGAAGCGTACGAAGCAGGCACCGCTGCGCTGTTCGAGGCGTACGCGCTCACACTGCAGCACAAGCACTTGCCCGAGATCCTGCGCTACACCGGCCTCACCCGCCGGCCCATCTTCGTGCCATCGGTAGGCAACTTCCGCCAGGGCATGCTGGTGCAGCTGCCCTTGCACTTGGACCAGCTGCCCGGCGCGCCCAAGGCGGCCGACCTGCACGACGCGCTGGCGGCGCACTATGCCAAGAGCAATACGTCCGAGCAGTGGGTCAGCGTGCTGCCCCCCACGGCCGACGGGAAGCTCGACGCCACCGCCCTCAACGACACCAACAAGCTGGAGCTGCGCGTGTTCGCGAACGAAGAGCATCGCCACGCCGTGCTGATCGCGCGCCTTGATAACCTGGGCAAGGGCGCCAGCGGTGCCGCCGTGCAGAACCTCAAGTTGATGCTGGGGCTCTGAGGGGCTCTCTGCGCTCGGGCGACCCGTTGCTGGTGGCCTAAACCTCCGGCGCCTCGCCGCGCACTACGCGCGATGTGATCTCGCTGGAGAACCCGCGCGTCATCAGAAACCGTACCTGCCGCGCGCGCTGCCGTGGGTCTTCGGCCACTGCGCCGAACTTGCGCTGCCATACGGCGTACGCGCGGACCCATTCGGTGTCCTGCAATTGGGCGAGCGCATGTTGCACGGCGTCAGCGTCGATCCCCTTGGCTTGCAGTTCCTGGCGGATGCGGCTGGCGCCCAGGCGGCTGGCGCGCTGGTGGAGCACCGACTCCACCACCCTGTCCTGGCTGATGAAATCGCGGGCCTGCAGGTCGTCCAGCAGGGCCGCCAGGTCGTCGCCCTCCTGCACATGGGGGCTGAGCTTGCGCTGCAGTTCACAGCGCGAGTGTTCGCGCTGGCTTAACAGCCGCAGCGCTCGCCCTTTGAGCGACAGTGTGGTGAAACCCATGGCCGGTTGCTATTGTATTAATAGCTAAAGCCGCTTGCCAATCAAGCGGTAGCGGGCTATTTTCTTGAGAATTCGCGCTTTTTCGGTCTGGCTTACTCGTCGCTCGCGCCGGCTACCAGCGCTGCGGGCAGCAAGGCCACGCCCAAGCCTTCGCGCACCTTGTTCTCGATTTCGCGGGCCAGATCGGGGTTCTCGCGCAGGAACTCGCGGGCGTTGTCGCGGCCCTGGCCGATCTTCTCGCCGTTGTAGGCATACCAGGCGCCCGACTTCTCCACGATCTTGGCCGTCACGCCCATGTCGATGATCTCGCCCTCGCGGCTGATGCCTTCGCCGAACAGGATGTCGAACTCGGCGGTCTTGAAGGGCGGGCTCACCTTGTTCTTGACCACCTTGACCTTGGTTTCGTTGCCGATGGCTTCGTCGCCCTTCTTGATGGTGCCGGTGCGGCGGATATCCAGGCGCACCGAGGCGTAGAACTTGAGCGCATTGCCGCCGGTGGTGGTTTCGGGGCTTCCGAACATCACGCCGATCTTCATGCGGATCTGGTTGATGAAGATGACCATGCAATTGGTCTTCTTGATCGTGGCCGTGAGCTTGCGCAGCGCCTGGCTCATCAGGCGGGCCTGCAGGCCGGGCAGCGAGTCGCCCATTTCGCCTTCGATTTCCGCCTTGGGCGTGAGCGCGGCCACTGAGTCCACGACGATCAGGTCCACCGCGCCCGAGCGCACCAGGCTGTCCACGATTTCCAGCGCCTGTTCACCGGTATCGGGCTGGCTGATGAGCAGGTCGGGCACGTGCACCCCCAGCTTTTGGGCGTACTGGATGTCCAGCGCGTGCTCTGCATCGACGAAGGCGCAGGTGCCGCCCTGCTTTTGCATCTCGGAGATGACCTGCAGCGTGAGCGTGGTCTTGCCCGACGATTCCGGGCCGTAGATCTCGACCACCCGGCCGCGGGGCAGGCCGCCGACGCCCAGGGCCACGTCCAGGCCCAGCGAGCCGGTGGATACCACCTGGATGTCTTCGATCACCTCGCCTTCGCCCAGGCGCATGATCGTGCCCTTGCCGAACTGTTTTTCGATCTGGGCCAGCGCAGCCGCCAGCGCCTTGGCCTTTTCGGTGTTTGCGGGGTTGGTGCCTTTGACTGCGACGTCCATGAAAAACTCCTAGTAAAAACAACGGGTTGGATGGTTGCATCCGTTCTGCGGTTAATCACAGGCTGGATGCTTGAACAGTAGTTTATGCGACCTGTTTCGCCAAAACCAAGTGGTATTTAGTCAGTTTGCCTGACAATGTGGCATGGCCGAAAGCTCCCCGCCCAGCACCCCTGCCCACCCTCCGTCCGGGGTTGCCTGGGCCCGCGCCGACGACGGCTGGCGCCAGACCCACCTCGGTCGTCTGCTGGGGCATGCGATGCGTCGCTTCGACGCGCGGGTGCTGGAGCTCATGGCGCACAACGTGGAGGTACCGCTGGCGCTGTCCAACCTCGCAGCGCGCGACCAGGTGACGGCAGCGCATGTGCACATCACCCGCCACCTGGCGCTTTCGGGCGACCGGCTGACCGACCTGGCCCAGCGTGCCGGCATGACCAAGCAGGCCATGGCCAACCTGGTCGACCAGTGCGAAGCCTGGGGTCTGGTCACGCGCGAGGCCGACCCGCGCGATGCGCGCGCCCGGCGCGTGTCCTTCACACCCACGGGGCTGGCATGGCTGCAGGCATTCCACGACGCGGTGGCTCAGGCCGAGGCTGAGTTCCGCAGCGAAGTGGGCAACGAAGTGGCGACGGTGGTGGCCATCGGGCTGGAGGCCTACGCAGGTGGCGACGCGCAATGGCTGGTCCGCGACCGCGCGGGCTGAAGGTGTCCCGCGGGCTGCGGGCGTTCGCGGCCACGCACTTGCCCCCTGGCGCTGCCATGGATGGCGCCGTGTCGGCCTGGTGGGTCGGGCCAGTGCCCGCACCCCATGCGATCCCCCGAAAAGATCTTGAACGGGTTCTCAGCAGTCGCGCAGTGTGCTGCCGAGCGCTGCGGGGCTGGCGGGACCCGCGCCCGCAGGCTCGGCGCAGGCCAGCAGCCACCGCAGGAAGCATTGCAGCGCATGTAGCTGGGTGCGGCCTTCCGGATAGCAGAACCAATAGCCCATGTCGCTCTGGTAACCGCCGCGCAGAGGCTGTTCGGCCAGGGGCTCGCGCACCAGCCCGGCGGTGATCTCGTCCTGCACCAGGCAACGCGGCACCAGCGCCAGCCCCATGCCGGCCATTACCGCGCGGATCATGGTCTGGAACTGGTCGAACTGCGGCCCGGCCAGCGGGTCGACCAGACCCTGTACCCCGTGCGTTTCACTCCAGCGCAGCCAGGCGTCGGGCACCGTCACGTGACGTAGCAGCGTGTGTCGTGCAAGGTCTCTGGGGCTGTGCAACGCCCAGTCGGCCACGCGGGTGCGCGGGGCGATCAGCGCCACGTCGTTGCCGGTGAGGTAGTGCGCATGCGCACCGGGCCAATGGCCTTCGCCGAAGAGGATGGAGCAATCGAGCTCGGGCCGCTCGAAGTCGTAGCTGTGCACGTAGGGCACGAAGTGCAGCGTGACCTGCGGGTGTTGCTGCTGGAACTGCGGCAGGCGCGGAATGAGCCACTTGGCCCCGAAGGTGGGCAGGCTGGACAGATGCAACGCTCCGCCGCCGTCATCGCTGGTGATCAGTTCCAGCGTGGCGGCTTCGAGCTGGGCCAGCACGGAGCGCACCGCCTTCTCATAGCGCTCGCCTGCCGGGGTCAGCGCCAGGCGTTTGCGGCTGCGCTCGAACAGCATCACGCCCACCCAGCCCTCCAGTTCCTTGACCTGCTTGCTCACGGCGCTCTGCGTGAGGTGCAGGGCGTCGGCGGCGCGCGAGACGCTGCCAAACCTCGCCACCGTGGAGAAAGCCCGCAAGAGGTGCAGAGGGGGCGCGAGGCGCCGCAAGCTGGACATTACCCATCTCCTTTCATTCCTTAATGGAATGTTATCAGGCCAATCTTTTGTTTGTCCATGGCGGTTTCGCGGCGTACGCTCAGGCAGTCTATCAATGGAGAAGCCCCATGCAACGCCGTCACGTGCTTTCTGTTCTGGCTGCAACAACTTTCGCATCCGGAATGATCTCTGCCCAGGAGTCCAAGCCTTTGCGCATCATCGTGCCGTTCCCGCCCGGCGGCGCCACCGACATCACGGCGCGCAGCCTGCAGGAGCCGCTGGCCCGCATCCTCAAGCAGCCCGTAGTGCTGGAAAACCGGGGCGGAGCGGGTGGCTCGATCGGCATGGCCGAGGTCGCACGCGCGCCGGCCGACGGGCTGGTCCTGGGAGTGGCCACGCTGTCCACGCATGGTGTGAATCCCGCCGTGTACAGCAAACTTCCGTACGATCCCCTCAAGGACTTCGTCGGCGTGACCGAGATCGTCCGCGCGCCTGGCGTGATCGTCGTCAACCCGGCAGTGCTGCCGGTCAAGGACCTCGCGGAGCTCGTGAAATACCTCAAGGCCAACCCGGGCAAGGTTTCGTACGCCACCCCTGGCAACGGCACCATAGGCCACATGTGGGGCGAACTGTTCAAGCGCAGCTCAGGCACCTCCATGGTCCACATCGCCTACCGAGGCGCGGGACCGGCCATCAACGACGTCCTGGCGGGGCAGGTGGGCGTGTACTTTGATCAGGTGGCCTCGTCGCTGCCGCACATCAAGGCCGGCAAGCTCAAGGCGCTGGCGGTTTCCTGGCCTGTGCGGCTGGACGTCCTGCCCGATGTTCCCACGTATGCCGCCTTGGGCTACAAGCAGGCCAATGAGCCTTCCTGGTTCGGCCTGGTGGCCCCGGCGGGCACACCGGCAGCGGCGGTGGACCGCATTCAGCAAGCCGTGGCGCAGGCGCTGAAGGAGCCTCCCGTGCGCGACCGTTTGGCAGGGCAGGGCCTTTATCCTTCGGGGACGACCTCCCGGGAATTCACCGCACAAATCGCCCATGAGATCGACAAAATGAAGGGTGTTGCGGCCTACGCCAAGGTAGCGCTGGACTGAGAGGCGGCCGCGCCCTGCGAACTCAGCCGCGATCCTTTCTTGCCCGATGCGCACACCTTGGCGCCCCGAATAACCCCAGCCCCAGCCCGGTCGGGCTGGGCGTGCAGTCTCCCCTTGCGCACACTCTGCCTATGCATTCAGCCTTGAAACTGATCCAGACCCGATTTCTTCATTCCCAACCGGGCGCCAGTGGCCAGTCCAGCCCGGCCAGGGGCGTCGCCGCGCCCATGGTGACGGCCGTGCCCGGCACCACGCCACTGGTGCTCGACTCGCCGCACAGCGGCACGCAGTACCCGGCCGATTTCGGCTCGGCGTGCGATCTGCCCACCCTGCGACGTGCCGAAGACACGCACGTCGAGAAGATCTACGCCTTCGCCCCCGCGATGGGCGCGGCCTGGGTCGAGGCCCACTTCCCCCGCATCTACCTCGATGCCAACCGCGACACCACCGAGCTTGACACCTCCCTGCTCGATGGAGAGTGGTCCGACCCCGTCTCCACCGACCCCAAGGTGCTCAGCAAGGTGCGCCTGGGCAAGGGCCTGGTCTGGAAGTTCACCGACGAAGGCGAGCCCATCTACAACCGCCTGCTCACCGTGGCCGAAGTGCGCGCGCGCATCGACCGCTGCTGGCGCCCTTACCACCAGGCCGTGGCCCGGGCCATCGACGCCGCCCACGCGCGGCATGGCTACAGCATCCACCTCAACTGCCACTCGATGCCTGCTGTAGCCGGCCGCTTCGCCACCGAATTTCCGGGGCTCGAACATGCCGACTTCGTGGTGGGCGACCGCGACGGCACCACCGCCAGCCCCGCGCTGTCGGCACTGATCTGCGAGCACCTGCGCGCCTGCGGCTACAGCGTGGAATACAACCACCCCTACAAGGGCGTCGAACTGGTGCGCCGCTACGGCAACCCCGCGCAGCACCGCCACAGCATCCAGGTCGAGATCAACCGCAAGCTCTATATGGATGAGAAGACGCTCGCGCAGAACCCCGAAGGCATGGCCCGGCTGCAGGCCGACCTCAAAGCCCTGGTGGAAAAGCTGCTGGCGCACGACCCGCGCTGAGCGGCTCGCTGGCCCCGCAGCCGCCGGGGCCGGCGCGATGGTGCTCAAGACCTCCTCGGTGCGGTGCTGCCCGCCTAGAATCGGCAGCAGGCGCGGCGCCAGACCGCGCACCCACCAGGAGACCCCCGCATGCGCATCCTCATTGCCGAAGACGACCAGGTGCTGGCCGATGGCCTGCTGCGCACTCTGCGGGCATCCGGTGCCGTGGTGGACCATGTGGCCAGCGGCACCGAGGCTGACGCCGCGCTGCTCACCAACAACGAGTTCGACCTGCTCATCCTGGACCTGGGCCTGCCCAAGCTGCATGGCCTGGAAGTGCTCAAGAAGCTGCGCAGCCGGGGCTCGGCGCTGCCGGTGCTCATCCTCACCGCGGCCGACAGCGTGGAAGAGCGCGTCAAGGGCCTGGACTTCGGGGCCGACGACTACATGGCCAAGCCCTTCTCGCTGCAGGAGCTCGAAGCCCGCGTGCGGGCCCTCACGCGACGGGGCATGGGCGGCACCAGCAGCGCCATCAAGCACGGCCCCCTGGTGTACGACCAGGCCGGCCGCGTGGCCACCATCGACGGCAAGATGATCGAGCTGTCGGCGCGCGAGCTGGGCCTGCTGGAAGTGCTGCTGCAGCGCGCCGGCCGGCTGGTGAGCAAGGAACAACTGGTGGAGCGCCTGTGCGAATGGGGCGAAGAGGTCAGCAACAACGCCATCGAGGTCTACATCCACCGCCTGCGCAAGAAGATCGAAGGCGGGCCCATCCGCATCGCGACCGTGCGCGGCCTGGGGTACTGCCTCGAGAAAATCCCGGGGTAGGAAACCCCTTGAGTCGCTGCGCGCCTTCCCCCGCAGGGGACGCACCCGGTGGTCTGGCGGAGCCAGTTCCACGGGTGCACTGGCCTTGAGCACGCCAGTTTCGGCGGCAGCGGTGCCAGGTGATGTCTGAGTTATTTGCAATAAAAATGATAGCTGCTGGCGCTTGATGGATAAGCGGTAGCGGCCCAAAAACCTTGAAAATCTTCCAGCGAGAGCAGCGCTCCCTCTTCGGCGAGATCCTTGACTGGATGCTCACGCCGCTGCTGCTGCTGTGGCCCGTGAGCCTGGCGCTCACCTGGCTGGTGGCCCAGGGCCTGGCCAACAAGCCGTTCGACCGCGCGCTCGAATACAACGCCCATGCGCTGGCGCAGCTGGTGTCGGTGTCCGGCGGCAAGGTGCAGTTCAACCTGCCCCAGCCCGCCAGCGAGATCCTGCGGGCCGACGACTCCGACATCGTCTACTACCAGGTCATCGCGCCCGGCGGCGAATTCCTGTCGGGCGAGCGCGAGCTGCCCGAGCCGGCCAGCGACGAAGTGCCCCAGTCCGGCGAGGTGCGCCTGCGCGACGCCGAGATGCGCGGCATCGAGATCCGCGTGGCCTACATCTGGGTGCGCCTGCCGCTCGAAGGCACGCCCATGGCCCTGGTGCAGGTGGCCGAGACGCGCGAGAAGCGCAGCGTGCTGGCCACCGAAATCATCAAGGGCGTGATGCTGCCGCAGTTCGTCATCCTGCCGCTGGCGGTGCTGCTGGTGTGGCTCGCGCTGGCGCGCGGCATCCAGCCGCTGAACCAGCTGGAGCAGCGCATCCGTGCGCGCAACCCTGACGATTTGTCGCCGCTGGACGACCGCACCGTGCCGCTCGAAGTCGCGCCGCTGGTCTCGTCGGTGAACGACCTGCTGCAGCGCCTGAACGATTCGCTGGCGACGCAAAAGCGCTTTCTGGCCGATGCCGCGCACCAGCTCAAGACCCCGCTGGCAGGCCTGCGCATGCAGGCCGACCTGGCCCAGCGCGAGGGCACCAGCACCGAAGAGCTCAAGCGCTCGCTGCAGCAGATCGGGCGCTCCAGCATCCGCGCCACGCACACCGTCAACCAGTTGCTGGCCCTGGCGCGTGCCGAGGGCAGCGGCGTGGGCATTGCGCGCCAGCCCTGCGACCTGGCGCGGCTGGTGATCGAGGTGGTGCGCGACTCGGTGCCGCGCGCGCTCGACAAGCACATCGACCTGGGCTACGACGGCGCCGAGCCCGGCTCGCCCGGCGTCCTGCTGGACGGCAACCCCACGCTCCTCAAGGAGCTGGTGCGCAACCTGCTCGACAACGCCATCAACTACACGCCCTCCACACCGGCCAGGCCCGGCGTGGTCACGGCCCGCGTGCTGGCCGACACCTTCGGCCACGTGCTGCTGCTGCAGGTGGAGGACTCGGGCCCCGGCGTGCCCGAGGCCGAGCGCGAGCTGGTGTTCCAGCCGTTCTACCGGGCCCTGGGCAGCGAGGCCGACGGATCGGGCCTGGGCCTGCCCATCGTGCTGGAGATCGCGCGCAAGCACGGTGCCGAGGTCACGCTCGAAGATGCGCGCCCCGGCCACCAGCCGCCCGGCGCGCGCTTCAGCGTGCGGTTTGCGGCGCGGGATGTCGCGGCGGGGGGCTGAGCGCCGGACTTCACGGCAGCCATCAACGCCCGTCTTGCAGCGTCTCTCGGTGCCCTCTGTGCCCAGCTGAGCCTGCTCCCCCACAACGCCCCCTCATCGCTGGGCCGGGTGACCCCGGTCCGCCTGCCCGGAGAGTTTGCCGCGCAGCGCATCACCCTGGGCTCATCAGCCCCCACGCGCCTGTCGTTCGCGCAGCAGCGGCTGCCCGCCGCAAGGGGGATTTCGGGACCTGGCGCCCAACCAGTCAGCGTCAATAGCTATCTTTTCAATAGCAATCGGTCATCCGCAGTTGCGCAGCGTCTTGCCCGCCATGGCCGTGCGCAGCACCTCCAGCTGCGGGCGCAGAGCGTCGGTCACTGCGGGCAGGCGCAGGGTAAAGCCCGCCGTGTCGGGCCGCTCCTGGATCACGCGGGCCGTGCGCACGCCTTTGGTGGCCAGGTTGGCCAGCTCGCGCTCGGCGGCGTCCTTGGAGGCAAAACGGCCCAGCGACAAGCCGAACTCCAGCGTGCCGCCGGCGCGGTCGTGGTCCACCTTGCGGGCGCGCAGCTCCGCGCGCTTGCGGTCCAGCGCTTCCTGGTCTTCGAAGCGGCCCATGTAGACCATCCAGCGGCCGGGCACGGGTGTCGGGTCCAGCACCCAGCTGCCCTGCGGCAGGGGGGCCGCAGCCGTGCGCAGCGCCTCGGCCTGGCGGTCGTCGAACACGCCGGCCTGCAGGCATTCGGCGGATTCGGAGGGCGGGGTGGGCAGGGCGGAGGTGGCATCGGCCGATGCGGTGGCCGTGCCCGAGGGAGAAGCCGGGGAGCCCGGCGAAGATGAAGAAGTGCCCGAAGACGAGGGCGGCGGGGAAGTCTTGCCCGGGTTCACGCGCAGGATCTGCAGCGTCTCGGGGCGGATCTGCTGGTCCATGCGCTGGGGTTCCGCCTGCTCCTGCGGGGCCAGTCCCCAGCTCTTGAGGAGCCCCTGCGACCACGCGTAATAGCCCGCATTGGCCAGCAGCAGCACGATCACGGCAAGTCGCAGCATGGGGTCCTTTCAGTCATGGTGCCCGACCAGCGCAAGTCCAATGCGCCTGCCCTCAAAACTGGCGCTACATCCGCCAGCGCCACCGTGGAACTGGCTCTGCCAGGCCACGGGTGGCGTCCCCCTTTGGGGGATGACGCGAAGCGGCTCAGGGGGAGTCTCATGCCACCGGCCGCACGCTGATCTCGGAACTGGTGACCGCCTGCATGCCACCGGCCGTGTGCACCAGCAGCGCGCCGTCCTCGCCCACGCCATGGGCCGTGCCCGCCGTGCCGTCGCTCAGCGTCACCGCGCGGCCCTGCAGCACGTCGCGCGCCGCAAAGCGGGGCTGCATGGGACCGAAGCCGTAGCCTTCGAACGAGCGCAGCAGGCTCACCAGCGGCGGCATGATGCGCAGCAGTGCGGTGGGTGCATCCAGGCCCGGCTCAACGTCCTGCAGGCTGCCGGGGGGCATGCTCATGCCATCGCCGCTGCGCGGCAGCACGTTGATGCCGACGCCCACCACCACATAGCGAGCGGTACTGGCCGAAGGGGCGCAGGCCGTGCCATCCTGCGGGGCGACAAAGCTGGCCGTCTCGACCAGGATGCCGCCCAGCTTGCGGTCGCCGCCGGCGCCACCCAGCCACAAGTCGTTGGGCCACTTCAGGCCCACGCGGGCCGGCTGGCCCGCCTGCGCAGGCGGCAGCACGGGCTGCAGGCTTTCGGCCACGCTCACGCCAACAGCCAGAGACAAACCCGACCAGTCGGCAGGCGCCAATGGCAGGCCCAGGGACATCATCAGCGACGATCCGACATCGCTTTGCCATGCCCTCCCCATGCGACCACGGCCGGCGGTCTGCTGCTCGGCCACCAGCAGCGTGGGATCGCACAGGCCGGAGCGCGCACGGCGCATGAGCTCCGTGTTGGTCGAATCGATGCTGGGCAGCACCTCGACCGTAAAACCGGGTAACAGCGGTGACACCGCTTCCCACACGGCCTCGGCGGGCCAGCGGATGGGGGCGATCACAGGCGGTGGCCCTTGGCGGGCTTTGCGGTTTTTGCGGCTTTCACGGGCTTGGGGGCCTCTGCAGTTTTCGTGGCCCTTTTGGCCGATTTCGCAGCCTTCGCTGGGCTGGGCGGCACAGGCGGCGCCCAGCCGCGCTTGGGCGCCAGCAGCGTGCCGCGGCAGTTGGCGCTGCCGCACCAGCAGGGGTACTCGGCCTTGAGCTTCGGGGTGTAGCGCTCTTCGATGATCAGGCCGTAGTCGTAATTGAGCTCTTCGCCTGCCTTGATATTGCGCAGCGCCGTGATGAAAATGCGGCCGTCCCGTTCGTCTGCGTAGCAGTTGGGGTTGCAGCTGTGGTTGATCCAGCGCGACGAATTGCCGCCGAACTTTGCGTCGATCACGCGGTCTTCATCCACATGGAAGTAGAAGGTGTGGTTCGGTTGCAGGGGGTCGTGCGGGTGGCGGTCCTGCGCCTCCTGCCAGGTGATGACCTCGCCGGTGTACTCCACCAGCACTTCGCCTTCGGCGATGTCCTGCACGGCGAACACGCCGTTGCCATGGACGCCCGAGCGCCGGGTCTGGATGCGGCGGCCCGGTGCAACAACAGGGGCGGCGGGCGGTGCGAAGCGGGGCATGGCAAAAACTCTGTTAACTTGATGGTGCACACACATGTGTGCGTGCGCGTGCGTGTATGCGTACGTACATGCGCGCGAAACCCGAATTGTAGAAGCGCCCGGGCCGGACCCGGGCGCCAGGCCCCAGAACATAGAACGAACGACGACAGGCAAGAGCCCCCCCAAAAATGACCAAGACCCTGGTAATTGCAGAGAAACCCTCCGTGGCGCAGGACATCGTGCGCGCGCTCACACCCGTGGCTGGCAAGTTCGACAAGCACGAAGACCATTTCGAGAACGACCGCTATGTGGTCACCAGCGCCGTAGGCCACCTGGTGGAGATCCAGGCGCCCGAGCAGTTCGACGTCAAGCGCGGCAAGTGGAGCTTTGCCCACCTGCCCGTGATCCCGCCGTACTTTGACTTGAAGCCCGTGGACAAGACCAAGACGCGCCTGAACGCCGTGGTCAAGCAGGCCAAGCGCAAGGACGTCACGCAACTCATCAATGCATGCGACGCGGGCCGCGAGGGCGAGCTGATCTTCCGGCTGATCGAGCAGTACGCCGGCGGCGCCAAGCCCCTGGGCAAGCCCGTCAAGCGCCTGTGGCTGCAGTCCATGACGCCCCAGGCCATCCGCGACGGCTTCGACGCCCTGCGCACCGAGCAGCAGATGGCGGGCCTGGCCAGCGCCGCGCGCAGCCGTTCCGAGGCCGACTGGCTGGTGGGCATCAACGGCACCCGCGCCATGACGGCGTTCAACTCGCGCGACGGCGGCTTCTTCCTGACCACCGTGGGCCGGGTGCAGACGCCCACGCTGTCGCTGGTGGTGGAGCGCGAAGAAAAGATCCGCAAGTTCGTGAGCCGCGACTACTGGGAAATCCACGCCACCTTCGGTGCCGAAGCGGGCGAGTACCCCGCCAAGTGGTTCGACCCCAAGTGGAAGAAGGGCGAGGATGTGGAAATGCGCGCGGACCGCGTCTGGTCTGTCGCCGAAGCCCAGGCCATCGCCAACGCCGTGCGCGGCAAGCAGGCCACGGTCACCGAGGAAAGCAAGCCCACCACGCAGGCGTCGCCCCTCCTGTTCGACCTGACCAGCCTGCAGCGCGAGGCCAACGGAAAGTTCGGCTTCTCGGCCAAGACCACGCTGGCCCTGGCGCAGAGCCTGTACGAGCGCCACAAGGCCCTGACCTACCCGCGTACCGACTCGCGCGCGCTGCCCGAGGACTATCTGCCGGTGGCCAAGCAGACCTTCGAGATGCTGGCCGACAGCGGCATGCGGCACCTCGCGCCGCACGCGCTCACCGCGCTGAACAACAACTACGTGCGCCCATCCAAGCGCATCTTCGACAACAGCAAGGTGAGCGATCACTTTGCCATCATCCCCACGCTGCAGGCGCCCAGCGGCCTCTCCGAAGCCGAGCAGAAGCTGTACGACCTGGTCGTGCGCCGCTTCATGGCCGTGTTCTTCCCCAGCGCTGAATACACCGTCACCACCCGCATTTCGGCCGTGGCGCCCCACAGCTTCAAGACCGAAGGCAAGGTGCTGGTCAAGCCCGGCTGGCTGGCCATCTACGGCAAGGAAGCTGCCGACGAGGTGGAAGGCGGCAAGGATGGCGACAAGGGCCAGAACCTGGTGCCGGTAAAGCCCGGCGAAAGCGTCAACACCCTGCAGGTCGACCCCAAGGGCCTCAAGACCAAGCCCCCCGCACGCTACTCCGAAGCCACGCTGCTGGGCGCGATGGAAAGCGCCGGCAAGCAGATCGACGACGAGGAACTGCGCTCTGCCATGCAGGAAAAAGGCCTGGGCACGCCGGCCACCCGCGCGGCCATCATCGAAGGCCTGCTGACTGAAAAGTACATGCTGCGCGAAGGCCGCGAGATCATCCCCACGGCCAAGGCCTTCCAGCTCATGACGCTGCTGCGCGGGCTGGAGGTCGAGGAGCTGTGCCGCGCCGACCTGACCGGCGAGTGGGAGTACAAGCTCTCGCAGATGGAAAAGGGCCAGCTCAGCCGCGAAGCCTTCATGGCCGAGATCGCCGCGATGACCGAGCGCATGGTCAAGAAGGCCAAGGAGTACGACCGCGACACCATCCCCGGCGACTACGCCACGCTCGAATCACCCTGCCCCAACTGCGGCGGCGTGGTGAAGGAAAACTATCGCCGTTTCGCCTGCGTGGGCAAGCCGGGTGCGGAAGGCTGCGGCTTCAGCTTCGGCAAGTCGCCGGCGGGCCGCACTTTCGAGACGGCCGAGGCCAACGCCCTGCTGCGCGACAAGAAGATCGGCCCGCTGGAGGGTTTCCGTTCCAAGGCGGGCTGGCCCTTCACGTCCGAGATCGTCATCAAGTACGACGATGAGGCGCACAACTACAAGCTCGAATTCGACTTTGGCGACGACAGGAAGGGCGAGGAGTCCGGCGAGATCGTGGAGTTTGAAGACGCGTCGCTCGGCGCCTGCCCCATCTGCGGGTCGGAAGTGCACGAGCACGGCAGCAACTATGTGTGCAGCAAGGCGGTTCCCACTGCGGCGCAGCCCACACCGAGCTGCAGCTTCAAGAGCGGCAAGATCATCCTGCAGCAGCCGGTGGAGCGCGAGCAGATGACCAAGCTGCTCGAGACCGGCAAGACCGACCTGCTCGACAAGTTCGTGAGCATGCGCACCCGCCGCAACTTCAAGGCCCACCTGGCCTGGGACAAGGACGCGGGCAAGGTCAACTTCGAGTTCGCTCCGAGCAAATTCCCGCCACGCCCGGGCGCTGCTGCAAAAACAGTAGCAGCAAAGGCAAGCAAGACGGGCGCCGTGGCCAAAAAAGCCCCTGCAAAGAAGGCCGCCGCCAAAACCACTGCCGCCAAAACCGCGCGCAAGGCCGCCGCCGGCAAGGCGCCCAGCGCTGCCCTGGCCGCCGTGATTGGCAACGAACCCGTGGCCCGCCCCGAGGCCGTGAAGAAGCTGTGGGAGTACATCAAGGCCCACAACCTGCAGGACCCGAAGGACAAGCGCACCATCGTTGCCGACGACAAGCTGCGTGCGGTGTTCGGCAAGGCCAGCGCGGGCATGTTCGAACTGGCGGGCATCCTGGGCAACCACCTGGGGGGTGACGAGTGAAAAAGCCTCACGCCACACTTGTGCCATCGCGTGCCCGGAGCCTGTGGCGCACCGCGCTGGCGGCCCTGGCTGTCGTCGGTGCGCTCGGTGGCTGCAGCAGCACATCGGGCTCCGCGCGCTCCAGCGACCCCGCCAGCCAGCAGCCCCGGCAGGGCGCCAGCGGGGTCACCGTGTTCGGCGACATCGATGTGAACGTGACGCGGGAGCGCACGCGCTGAGATGCTGGCTTGATCGGGTCGCCAGTGAACGGGGGATGTGATGGGCGAAGCGGCAGCACTGTCCTTGCAGATCGCGACCACCTTCCACCATCGCATTCACACGGTCACGGTGCGCATGGATTCGGTGGGCTGGGTGGTGTCGGGCACCAAACACCTCGTCACACCGGGCGGCGGGCACCGTTACCCCAGCGGGCGGGTGTTTGTGCTGCCGCGTGGCGCGCAGTGGGAGATCGTCAATGACCCGGCCCCGCAGGGCCGTTACGTGGCGCGGCTCCTGTGTTTTGCGCCCGAGCTGGTGGAGCAGTTCCACCGCCAGTTCGGCCAGTTTGCAGCCGTGCCCGCAGTGCAAGGCTGTGCGGGCCTGGCAGCCGATGCGGCGTTTGAAGACAGCTACATGCGTGCCGTGGCCGCGCTGGAGAGCGAGGCCAGCTCGCAGGCGCTGCGCGAGCACCGCGCACTCGAAGTGCTGCTGTTGCTGGCCGAGGTGGGCATCGTCTTCGCCCCGCCGGGCGAGCTGGGCTGGGCCGAGCGTGTGCGCCGCCTCATCGGCCCCAGCCCCCAGGCCGACTGGACGCTGGAGCGCATCGCCGCCGCCTTTGCCACCAGCCCCAGCACCTTGCAGCGCCGCCTGGCGCAAGAGGGCGAAACCGTGAGCCAGTGCCTGCGCGATGTGCGGCTGGAGACGGGCCTGGTGCTGCTGCAAAGTTCTGCGCTGCAGGTGTCCGAGATTGCAGCCCGCTGTGGGTACGAATCGCACAGCCGCTTCAGCGCCGCCTTCCGCGAACGGTTTGGATTTCCGCCTTCGCAACTTCGGCCCTGATGCGGGGGCCGGTGCCGGTCGCCATTCAAAAAGGCCAATCCGTCCATTGAGTGCATTCGATGCGCAGCACAGGGCTTCGACAGGCTCAGCCCGAACGGTGTTGGTGCGTTGAACGCGCATCGCCTCTGACGCGCCGCGCACAGCCTTTGACGCCGCCGGGCCAGTGCCATGGCCTGCCGCGCCGCACCATCAAGGCCTTGTGTCACCCCGCTATCGCAAGGAGCTTTCGGATGTCTTTTCCTCTGTCGCGCCCCCTCCGCGCCCTGTCCGTCGTCGCCACCCTGGGCCTGGCACTGGCGGCCCAGTCCCAGGCCCAGGCCTTCACCCTCACCAGCCCCGACTTTGCCGAAGGCAGCACCTTGCCCCAGCGTTTTGAATTCAAAGGCTTTGGCTGTGCGGGCGACAACCAGTCGCCCGCCCTGCGCTGGATCGGCGCACCCGCGGGCACGCAGAGCTTTGCCGTCACCATGTACGACCCCGACGCGCCCACGGGTTCGGGCTGGTGGCATTGGTCGGTGGTCAACATCCCCGCCAGCGTGACCGAGCTGCGGCCCGACGCGGGCGCTGCGGGCGGCGCCAAGCTGCCCGCAGGTGCGAGCCATGTGCGCATCGACTACGGCGTTGCCGCCTGGGGCGGCGCCTGCCCGCCCGAGGGCGATGTGCCACACCGCTACATCTTCACCGTGCATGCACTCAAGGTGCCGCGCCTGGATCTGCCGGCCGACGCCACCGCCGCGCTGGCTGGGTACATGATCAACGCCAACAGCCTGGGCAAGGCCACGCTCACGGCACGCTACGGGCGCCCTGCGGCCAAAGGCAAGCAGCCGTGACCGTGTGGGGTGGGGCGCTGTGATGTTTTAAGCTTGGTGGTCATCCACCACACCAAAGGCCCACCCCATGCGCAGCACCCGCGAACGAGCCCTCTGGTCCCTTCTGGCCGCACTGCTGCTGGCCGCCGCAGTGGCGGCCTGGTGGACGTCTGACCGGTGGTGGCCCCAGGCCGGGCCCTGGACCGAACAGGCCTGGCAGAAAATCACCCGTCCCGTGCCAGAGTCCCTGCCACCCGGCAGCCGCCCTGCTGCCACCCAGGCCCGCCCCGCGCAGGCGGGTGCGTCCCAGCCCCTGGCTCCGCAGCCCCGCAAATGTGTGCGGGATGGCCGCGCCACCTACACCGACCAGCCCTGCCCCAAGGGCAGCCAGGAGCTGCCGGTGGACGGGGCCGTCACCTCGCTGCCGCCCGCGAAGTAGGCGGGCTGGCGGCCAGGCCGTCGTCGTGAGAGCCCGTGGTGGGCATGTCGCTTTTTTCCTAGCCCGCAAGGCGGCTGCGCGGATTCAATCGGTGCACCGATCCACTACCCCCGGCTCCTCACTCTTCTGGGGCCGCATGCACCGATGCACCACCACCAACACCTGCGCGTTTTTCTTCTTCTGCTGGCCGCGCTGGGCCTGGCCATTCCCTGGTACTTCAACATCCTGTACTTTCTGGCCGGCGGCAGCGTGATGCCCGATGTCTTCTGGCGCGATGCCTTTGCCAATCCGCTCACCACCGGCATCACCTGTGACGTATACCTGGCCGCCGTGGCGTTCTCGGCCTGGGTGGCGGCCGACCGCCGCCTGGGCGCGTGGCGCTGGGCCTGCATCGCGGCCTGCTTTGGCATCGGCCTTGCGTTCGTGATGCCGCTGTACCTGGCTCAGCGCTTGCGGATGGATGCAGGCCGCTACGCCGGTTGATCCGTGCGCGTTTGCGCTCCGACCTGCAGCGGCCAGTGCGCGCTGAGCGGGCTGCGGCTGCCCTGCACCAGGGCCTGCAGTGGCTGGCCTGTCAGCCTGCGCACATCCCGCGCCATGTGCGACTGGTCGTAGTAGCCCTGACCCAATGCCAGATCGACCACAGGATCATCGGGCGCCGTCAGGGCGCCGCCCAGCGTGCTGTTCAACCGTGCGATCACCTGGAACTGCTTGGGCGTCATGCCCCAGTGCGCCACGAAGCGCCGCTCGAACTGCCGCTGGCTCAATCCCAGACGCTGGCTCGGGCCTGGGTCGTTGCCCGTGGCGTTGCCCGGGTCGTTGCCCGTGGCGCTGCCGGTTGCCGCCTGCAGCAAGGCCAGCGCCTGTTGCCGCCGCGTTTCGCAGGGCGATGGCGGCGCAACCAACTGCCGGACGAAGGCGCACAGCACCTGCAGCCGCGCACCGTCATCCGTGGCCGCCTGCACCGCGTGTTCCACCTCGGCCCACCCGGGGCCCGCCAGTTCTTCCAGCGGCCGCAGCGTGTCCACCAGCCCGCGCGTGCCGGCAAACAGCGCCGCAGCAGCCTCGGGCTTGAGCACCAGCCCCACGGCCCGCACCGGACCGCTGTGCTCGTACACCGTGGCCGTGGTGCTGGCGCTCATCCAGGCCGCTGGCGGCACGGGCTCGCCCCGGCACGCAACCTGCCCGGCCAGCCGCACCACCAGCATGCTCGCTACCATGGCCGGGAAATGCGACCGCGCCAGCGCTGCCGGGGCATCGACCACCACGGCGGCGGTCAGCCAGGGCTGTAGATCGGAGGGAACGGGCACCACACGCTGCATGCCCGGATTCTGCACACCTCGGGGCAAGCCCCGTGGGCAATGCCCCGGCCATGAGCAGGTGCGCAAGCCACCCGCGCGACACGCGCATGCCGCAGGGCCGGACTATGCTGTGCGCTTCGCCACCTGGCCCACCGCACCCCTGTGCCACGCACCATGCAGCCCGCACCGACACGATCCTTGCCCCTTGCGGGCGCCACCAACTTCCGCGACATCGGCGGCTATGCAGGCCACGGCGGGCGCACGGTCAAGTGGCGGCATATCTTCCGCTCGGACCATCTGGCCGGGCTCACGCCGCAGGACCAGACGCTGCTGGCCCAGCTGGGCGTCACGCGCGCCGTCGACTTCCGCGGCCAGGCCGAAAGCGCCGCCCATGCCTACGCCCTGCCCGGCGTGGCCTACCACCCCCTGGTGATCGAGCCCACCGTGGTACAGCGCGCGCTGGAGCTGCAGCGCACCGGCCGCCAGCTCACCGCACAAGACGCCGTCGGGCTCATGCAGGACACCTACCGGGGCTTCGTGCACGACAACGCTCCGCGCTTCGCCGCGCTTTTCCAATTGCTGCTCGAAGGCAGCCAGCCTTCGCCCCTGGTCTTTCACTGCACCGCAGGCAAGGACCGCACCGGCTTTGCCGCCGCCCTGATCCTGCTGGCCCTGGGCGTGCCGCGCGACGTGGTCATGCAGGACTACCTGCTCACCAACACCCTGTACCGCCGCCCCGAAGGCATGGGCAGCCATGCGCCGGAGGAAGTGCTGTCCGTACTGTGGCGCGTGCAGGAAGAATTTCTGGATGCCGCGCTGCACATGGTGGACAACGACTTCGGGGGCGTGCAGACGTATCTGGTGGATGTGATGGGGGTGGATGCGACGGCGCAGAGGGAGCTGGCGGGGCGGTATCTGCAGGAGGGGGTTTAGGCAGTCTGCATCAGCCCTCCCCGAAGGCCCATCCGCAGCGTTGCCAACGCATCACTGGGGCTGTACCCCAGCTTCGTTTGGCGCCTGGCGCCGGCAATAGGCGTGCTTTTCGTCGCATTCGTGGGCGCTGCACGGAGGCTGGCCATCAAGCCTGCGCAGTGAGAGTGCGTGCCTCTCGAATCGCGCCGCCCTGCCAAGTGCCCGCTATGCTCCCCCACCAACGCAAAACGACCCACACACAAGGCACCTGCCATGCACGACATCATCTGCCCCCACTGCAACAAGGCGTTCAAGGTCGACGAGACCGGGTATGCCGACATCCTCAAGCAGGTGCGCGACGCGGATTTCAGCGCGCAGCTGCACGAGCGGCTGGAGCTGGCCGAACAGGACAAGCGCAATGCGGTAGCGCTGGCACAGGCGCAAGTGGCCCATGAACTGCAGAAGTCGGCGGCCGCCAAGGACACCGAGATTCAAGCCCTGCAGGCCCAGCTCGGCGCGGGCGCGGTAGAGCGCGATCTGGCGGTGGCACAGGCCTTGAGCGTGGTGGAAAAGCAGCGCGACGCCATCGCCAGTGAGCTGGAGCAGGTGCGGCTGGTGCACCAGGCGGCGCACCAGATGGCCGAGGCGCGCCTCGCGCAGGCGCTGCAGGGCGCGGCGGCCAGCAAGGAGGCGGAGGTTCAGGCGCTGCAGGCCCAGCTGGATTCCGCCGAGGTCGCGCGCAAGCTCGCCGTGTCGGAGGCTCTGGGCTCCGTGAATCAGGAGCGCGATGCGCTGGCGAGTCAGCTGGAGCGTGCGCAACAGGCGCTGCAGGCGGCGCAACAGCTGGCACAAGCGCGGCTGGAGCAGGAACTGCAGGGCGTGGCCGCCCAAAAGGATGCGCAGATCCAGCAGCTGAAATCGCAGCTGGAGGCGGCCGAGGTGGCTCGCCGGCTGGCGGTGACCGAGGCGGTCACGGTGGTGGCGCGAGAGCGCGACGAGATCAGGAACGACCTGAACCTGGTGGTGGTGAAAAAGCAGCTGGAGGAGAACGCCATCAAGGAGCAATACGCCCTGCAGTTGCGCGACCGCGACGGCGAGATCGCGCGGCTGCGGGACATGAAGGCGCGGCTGTCGACCAAGATGGTGGGCGAGACGCTGGAGCAGCACTGCGAGACGGAGTTCAACCGCATCCGCGCCACGGCGTTTCCCCGCGCGTATTTCGAGAAGGACAACGACGCGCGCAGCGGCAGCAAGGGCGACTACATCTTTCGCGATGCGGACGAGGCGGGCAACGAGATCGTCTCGATCATGTTCGAGATGAAGAACGAGAGCGACGAGACCGCCACCAAGAAGCGCAACGAAGACTTCTTGAAAGAGCTGGACAAGGACCGTGCCGAGAAAGGCTGCGAATACGCCGTGCTGGTGTCGCTGCTGGAGCCCGAGAGCGAGCTGTACAACACCGGCATCGTGGACATGTTCTACCGCTACCCCAAGATGTACGTGGTGCGGCCGCAGTTCTTCATCCCCATCATCACGCTGCTGCGCAACGCCGCGATGAAGTCGCTGCAGTACAAGTCGGAGCTGGCGCTGGTGAAGGCACAGAACCTGGACATCACCAGGTTCGAATCGCAGCTGGAGGAGTTCAAGGGCGCCTTCGGGCGCAACTGGCGCCTTGCGTCGGACGGGTTCGAGGAGGCCGTCAAGCGCATTGACGAGGCCATCAAGGACCTGGAGAAGACCAAGGAGGCGCTGCACAAGTCGGCCAACAATTTGCGCCTGGCCAACGACAAGGCCGAAGACCTCACGATCAAGAAGCTGACCCGCGGCAACCCGACGATGGCGGCCAAGTTCGCCGACCTCAAGCAGATGGAGATTCCCGGCGGGGAGTGATGCCCGGTGACGTTGTGGGCGAGCAGCGCGTGGGTCGGAGCGCGTCAAGCTGGACTGCGTCCAGCTCGCGAGGGGCTCCTGTATGTATAGCTTTCAGCGCTTGCTGCATAAGCGTTTGAGGCCAATCTGGCCTGAAATTTTTCACTCCCAGGCACCTGGTAGCGCCCGGCTGCCCTGGCCGTCACGACTCCCGGCGTGTGGCGAGACCAGGTCGGGCCGCGCCCAGTAACATCCACCCGCCTGCAACCCGCCCCGAAGGGGCTCCAAGGAGACAAATCTATGTTCAGCCACATCATGGTCGGCGTGACCGACCTCGAAAAATCTCGCCGGTTCTATGACGCATTGCTCGCAACCATCGGCGTGCCGCCGGGCGTTGCCAACAAGAACCGGTACTTCTACCGCAGCCCCACCGGCACCTTTGCCATCTCCACGCCCATCAACGGCGAACCGGCCTGCCATGGCAATGGCAGCACCGTCGGGTTCACCATGCAGTCGGCCGAGCAGGCCGATGCCTTCCATGCGGCCGGCGTGGCCCATGGCGGCACCACGTGCGAAGACCCGCCGGGCTACCGGGAAGGTCCGTCGGGCCGGTTGTACCTGGCGTATCTGCGCGACCCGGATGGCAACAAGATCTGCGCGCTGTACAGGGCGCCTAAAACGGCCTGATCTGCCAGCGTTGAGGGGGCTGGGCACGCAGTTGTTGCGTTCGTTAAAAGGATGCGATTTTCGTGCGTGCTCAAGGGCAGTTGGCCGCTACCATGCGCGCCTCTTTCCTTACCCCCGTGCCGTGGCCCGGCACACTTTTTTCATGTCCCGAGTTGTATGGGTGGCGCTGGTGCTGCTGGGCTGCTTTTATGCACACGCGCGCTTCGTCTTTGCCGAGCCGTATGTGATGGACTGGATCACGCAGCACAGCGCGCGCGCCATGCAGGGGGACGCTGCCGCGTGCGACGACTACACGGACGACGTGAAGGTGGCGTTGACCGCCAGGGGCCAGAGCGGCCGCTGGGAGGTCGAGGGCGGCAAGGCCGAGCTGTGCGGCTATCTCAAGCAGTCGTCCGCCGCGCTCACGGTGCTGCAGGCCCGCACGCAGACCGAGTTCGGCAACGTGCGCCTGCAATGGGGTGGGTTCCCTTGGACCACGGCACGCCTGCAGTACACGCAGCGCACATCGGTGCAGGCGCAAGGGCTGGCTGGCATGAATGTGGTGAGCGAAGACTCTCTGGTGCTGGCCCGCACACCCGCAGGCCTGCGCATCCGCGAGCTGCAATCGGAATCCTCGGGCGGCCTGTGACCCGGTGCGCCGCATGGCGGGGCTGCCTGCGGCGCTCCTCAGACCTTGACCGAGGCCCCCGTGGCATAGAACTGACCGCCTGCCACATAGTGCAGCGTGCGCAGCGCGTCGGGCGCCTCGTCGAAGTGCCAGTGGCCGTCGCGGAACACGCGCTCGTCGGCCCAGGCTGCAACCACTTCGCCGATGAACAGGTCGTACGCCTGCTCGTTGCGGGGCTCGGGCAGCACGCGGCACACCAGCCAGCCGGCGCAGCCATGCACCAGCGGCACCGCATGGCCCGGCGCATGGAACAGCCGCACGCCATGCCGCTGCAGCTTGTCGGGCAGCGCCTTGGCGCTGTCGGTGCCGATGCCCACTGTCAGTGCGGCCATGGCGAGCGTGGGCAACTGCAGGGCAAAAGCGCCGCTGGCGTCCACCAGCTCGCGGGTGCGCGTGGCCTTGTCGATCACCACCGTGACCTTGGGTGGGCTGAAATCCAGCGCACAGGCCCAGGCGGCGGACATCACGTTGTGCGCCCCATCGTGCTCCGCCGAGACGAGCACCGTCGGACCATGGTTGAGCAGCCGATAGGCCTTGGCCAGCGGGACCGGGGTGAAATGCGCAGGGGCGGTGGAGCTGTGTCGTGGCATGGCCGCCATTGTGGCGCGGCCCCGGGCGTGCCCGGAACAAGCTTCAACGGCCGCGGGCCGCCGGACGGCGCACGGCGCGCACCTTGCCGCTGCCGCCACCGCCGCAATAGAACAGCCCGGCGCCATCGGATTCGAGCCCGCTCACGCCCATGCCCTGCGGCATGTCCAGCTGCTGCACCACGGTGCCGCTGGCGGGGTCGATGTGGCGCAGGGTGCTCTCGTCGCCCTCCCAGGTGCCGTGCCACAGCTCGCCGTCCACCCACGTGACGCCGGTGACGAAGCGGTCGGACTCGATGGTGCGGCGGACGGCGCCCGTGGCGGGGTCGATCTGGTGGATCTTGCGGTCCCGGTACTGGCCCACCCACAGACTGCCTTCCGCCCAGGTCAGGCCCGAGTCGCTGCCGCCGCCCGGCGCAGGGATGGTGGCCAGCACGCGGCCGGTGGCGGGGTCGATCTTGTCGATGCGCGCTTCGGCGATCTGGTAGATGTGCATGCCGTCGAACGCGGTGCCCGCATCGCACACCACGTCCAGCGTGCGGGTGGTTGTGCCGCTTTCGGGGTCGAACGCCACGAGGTGCTCACCCGTGGCGGCCCAGACGCGGTGGCCGTCGTGGGTCACGCCGTGGACTGCGCTGGCGTCTCCGAAAGGCCCGTACTCGCGCACCACCTCGGCAGGCAGGCGCGAGGCAATGGGCATGTGCCGGTGCGACGGCGGGGTGTCGCCAGGCTGGCTGCTGCAGGGGGTGTCGAGGGTGGTGGTGGCTGTCATTGCGGGGCTCCTTCAAGGGTTGGTGCTGCCACTTTAGGGAATCGGCTGCGCCGCAGGGAGTAACAAGATCGTCGTGAATCCGACGAGCGGCGCGGCCAGCCAGCGGCGGGCGCGGGCCTGCCCGATGGCGCGCACCTGGCCGTCCGCTTCCAGGTCGGCCAGGGCCCGCTGCACGGTGCGCTGGCTGTCGCCCAGGGCCAGCGCCAGGGCCGATGTGGACCACGCCGCGCCATCGGACAGCAGGGCCAGCAGCGCACCCTGCCCGCCCTCCACCGGCGGTGCCAGCACGGCCACGCCGCGCCCGCCGTGGGGGCGCAGCACGAAGCCGCGCGCCGTGGCCTCCACGCCCGCCACCGGTGCCAGCAGTGCGCGCAGGCGGCCCATCTCCACCCGCAGGCGGGCGCGGTGGGTGTCGTCGGGGTGGCGGGTGCGGAACACGGTGGCGATCAGCGATTCGCGATCGGCATCGCCAGGCCATGCCTCGCCCATTGCGCGCAGCAGCGCGAACAGAACGGGGCGGCGGGCCAGCGTGTGCCAGGTGCCGCCTGCATGCACGCCGTGGCGGCAGGCGTCCACCACCAGCGTGTCGCCGGATGCGCGCAGCGCCGCCACGTCGTGCAGTTGCAGCAGGTGGTCGGCGCCAGGACCGAGGCGCCGGGCCGCGGGCTGGTGCAGCAGCGCGTGGGCGCGATCCACCTCGGCCAGCAGCGCGGGCACGCCCGCCTGGCGCGCCGCATTGTCCGCACCTTGCAGGGCCGCGCGCGCGGCGTCGATGTGCAGGGCGCGCAAGGCCAGCTCGGCGTTGGTGAGCGCTGCCACCGCAGCCAGCGGTGCGGGCAGCCTCGGGGGCATGCCGGCCGCGTGGCTTGCGGCCAGCGTGGCCGAGGCCTCGCCCAGTCGTCCCAGCAGGATCAGCCTGCGTGTGGCTACCAGCCGCGCCTGCAGGGCATTGACCGCATCGCCGTGGGCCTGCAGCGTGTCGGCGGCGGCCATCAGTGCCTGGCCCTGCCCGCCCAGGTCGCGCAGGGCCAGTGCCACCTCGGCCTCGGCCACCACGCAGCGCGCACGGGCCACGGGTTCGTGGGCTCCAAAGGCGCGGGCGGCACGGCGCAGCAGTTCGCGGGCACGCGGGTGCTCGCCCAGCTGGGCCATGGCAATGCCGCGCAGGGCCAGTGCGGGCGGGTCGTCGCGCAGCGCCACGCGCTGCAGCGCGGTGAGCGCGTCGCCCGCCGCCAGCGCGCGGGCGGCGGCCGAGATCATGGAGTCCATGGCGACAGAATAGGGCCTTTGCCCCGCGCAGGGCCACGCGGCGGCTGTGGTTGTCCCGTGTGCGGGATACTCTGCCGCTCCTTCACGCCGCCCCTGCCACCTTTGCCCACAAGGACTGCCCATTGAAATCCGCCAGCGCCGACACCTTCGACGAGGCCTACTACCAGCGCTTTTACTTCGACAAGAAAACCAGCGTGGTGGACCCGCAGCACATGGAACGCCTGGGCACCTTCGTGTGCAGCTACCTCAAGTACCTGCGCGTGCCGGTGCACCGTGTGTTGGACGTGGGCTGCGGCATCGGGCTGTGGAAGGGCATCGTTGCGCAGCACTTTCCGCAGGCCAGCTACCAGGGCGTGGAGATCAGCCCTTACCTGTGCGAGCGCTACGGCTGGCAGCAGGGCTCGGTGGTGGACTATGCAGCGGACCAGCCGTTCGACCTCGTGATCTGCCAGGGCGTGCTGCCCTACCTGAGCCCGCCGGACCTGAAGGCCGCACTGCACAACCTCACCCGGCTGAGCCGGGGCGCGCTGTATGTCGAGGCGGTCTCGCGCGAGGACTACGAGCGCGACATCATCGACGAGGACCTCACCGACAACCGTGTGTTTCGCCACCGGGCCGAGCTGTACCGGCGCGGACTGCAGCAGGGCGCGATGGAGCTGGGCGGCGGCCTGTGGCTGAGCCGCCAGGCCGAGGTGCCGCTGTTCGCGCTGGAGCACGTGGGGTGATGCAATCGTACCGACCCAAGGCAGCGCGATGACCGCCGTGCCACCCCACGCCGTTTCGCGCTTGCGCGCCGAGCGGCTGGCCCGCAGCGCCAAGCCGTTCCTGGCGCGCGGCGGGCCCAAGGGCGAGCGCTGTGCGGGCTGCCGCCTGGTGCCCACCCACTGCCTCTGCGCCGTGCGCCCCGTGGTGTCCACGCGCGCGGGCGTGTGCTTGCTCATGGCCGACATCGAGCCGCTCAAGCCCAGCAACACCGGCTGGCTCATCGCCGACGTGGTGGCCGACACCTTTGCCTTCGGCTGGGCGCGCACCGTGGTGGCGCCCGGCCTGCTCGCGCTGCTGGCCGACCCGCAGTGGCAACCCTGCG
This sequence comes from Acidovorax sp. sic0104, assembly GCF_019219095.1. Classification (GTDB taxonomy): domain Bacteria; phylum Pseudomonadota; class Gammaproteobacteria; order Burkholderiales; family Burkholderiaceae_C; genus Acidovorax. The sequence continues at coordinate 135,854 of NZ_JAHUWH010000005.1, read as the reverse complement.
TCGTGTTCCCGGGCGAGTTCGTCGATGCGGCGCGCGTGGTGTCGCAACTGCCCGGGCCCGAGACGCCGTCGGGCGCTGCCCCCGGTGGTGCGAGCGCGCCGCGCCCGCTTTTCATCCTGCTCGACGCCACCTGGCCCGAGGCGCGCAAGATGTTCCGCAAGAGCCCGTACCTCGACCGCTTTCCGGTGCTGAGCCTCGCGCCCGAGCAGGTCTCGCGCTACCAACTGCGCCGGTCGCGGCGGGATGACCATTTCTGCACATCCGAGGTCGCGGCGCTGTGCCTGGAACTCGCGGGCGAAGGTGGTGCCGCGCAGGTACTGCAGGCCTACCTGGACGTGTTCACGCACCATTACCTGCAGTCCAAGCACCAGCTGCCACCCGACTGGGAGGGGCCGGCGCACCAGGCGCTGCGCAGCGCCACGCTGCCGCCAGCCATCACAAGTGGCCAACACACTGCATAGCGCCGGGCGTGGGGGCGCAGAGTTTTCTCATGCACGTGCATGAAACATTGCACAAAAAGCATGGCGCGCGTAGCGCATGGTTACAGCTGCGCGGGCTGGCGCACTGCACAATCCGCAGCGCTTCGGCCGCCCGCCGGGCGCGGGCCGCTTGCCAGGGAGGAGTGAGCGGTCGCAACCGAAGCCAACCTTTTGAAAGAACCATGACAACACGCACGTTTGTGATCGCATCCCTGAGTCTGGCCGTTGCATCGCTGGCCCATGCCGGCAAGCCCGAGCGGGATTTCTATGCCGCCGAGGTGGCGCCCGCCGTGAAGACCGCCACGGGCACCCTCAAGCAGTCCTGCGGCTGTGATGTGAAGATGGATGTGAAGCAGGACAGCTTCCAGACCGTCGACCACCTGCGCCAGGTGCGCTATGCGGCCGCCACCATCGTGGACAACGCCCCGAAGTACTGCAACGATGCGCCGTCCAAGGCCGCCGTGTGCAAGCTCAAGACGCTGGAATTCGCGCGCACAGGCACTACCGCCTTCAAGTTCGCTGCAGGCAAGGGCGTGATCACCTTCGACGAAAGCTCCTACCCCAGCTGGGACATGCTGACCGCCGAGCTGGACAAGTAAACCGCCTCCGACCCCAACGCCCCGCTACTGCCTCGGGTGGTGCGGGGCGTTGGTGTTTGCAGCCCGCCAAAGCGGCCACCAGCCGCGCCTGCCATCGATCTGACAACCATGCACTCCATCTCCATCCGCAACTTTCGCAGCGGCGACGAAGCGCCGCTGCGGGCCGTCTTCCATGCCTCCGTGCACGGCCTGGCTTGCCGCAACTACACCCCCGAGCAACTCGCGGCCTGGGCGCCGCTCGAGCACGACAGCGCAACGTGGGCCGAGCGCATGCGCGCCAATCAGCCCTTCATCGCGCATGTGGACGGTGGCACGGCGGTGGCGGGTTTTGCCGACCTGCAGCCCGGCGGCTACATCGACATGTTCTTCGTTGCGCCCGCCCACGCCGGGCAGGGCGTGGCCCGTGCGCTGATGGCCCATCTGCACACGCAGGCTGCGCAGCGCGGCACCACGCAATTGCACGCCGATGTGAGCCTGACCGCAGAGCCTTTCTTCACCGCCAGCGGTTTCGAGGTGCAAGAACGCCAACAAGTGCAGCGCGCAGGCGTGGTGTTGCACAACGCGCGGATGGTGAAGCGGCTGTAACAGGTGGTTGCTATGAAAAATATAGCTTGATGCGCAATGTACCCGGGCGCCGGGCCCTGTTTTTTATCAGCGGCCTGGCCACAGCAGCGATGCGCGCCGCAGTCGGGCTGGTGCAGGCATCGGCACTTGGCTTACAGTAGCCGCCCCGCAGCACGCAACCCCACCGGCCCGCAAGGGCTGCACACGCACCCATGACCAAAGACCTCGCGCGACAGACCGAACTCAAACCCATGTCGCTGTGCGAGCCCTGCCAGGGCATCCAGCGCAACTGGCGCAAGGCCCCGGGCCATGCCGAGCTCGTGCAGCGCGGCAACCGCAAGGAAGACCGCGACCACGGCCCCGTGACCTTCACCCGCTACGTGTGTGACCGCTGCGGCACGGCGTGGGAGTATGAAAACGACAAGACCAACCAGCAGGCCGGCTGGTCGGTGGTGGGGCGGTAGCGGCCGGCCGCCCCGGCTGCGGGCGCGTTGCGCGGTCGTGACCCGGAACCGCGTCTGCAACGGCCTGGCGTCCGCCGGGCACTTTTTCACGTGCCACGGCTCCTACGGGGTCCATCGCACGAGACAGCCCCCATGCTCCACCGCAGAAGATTCCTGAACACCATGGCACGCGGCCTCGCCCTGGCCGGCGTGGCCATGTCGTCGCTGCGCACGGCGCAGGCGCTGCCCAGCTACACCGTGCCGCTAGAGCAACTGCAGGAGGCCGTGGCGCCCCGGTTTCCGCGCAGCGTGCCGGTGCAGGGGCTGGTGGACCTGACGCTGCTGGCGCCGCGCCTGCGCCTGCTGCCCGAGGTCAACCGCCTGGGCGCGGCGATGACGGTGGAGGCGGCAGGCCCCGCACTGCGCCGCAGCCACACGGGCACCTTCGACGTGGAGTTCGCGCTGCGCTATGAGGCCAGCGACCGCACGCTGCGGGCGCACCAGATCAAGCTGGGCCGGCTGGACTTTCCGAGCCTCAAGCCGGCCGTGAACGAGCTGCTCAACGCCTACGGCCCGGTGCTGGCCGAGCAGTCCCTGCGCGAGGTGGTGCTGCACACCCTGCGCCCGCAGGACACGGCCTTGTTCGACGGCCTGGGGCTGCAGCCCGGGCCCATCACGGTGACGCCCAAGGGCCTGTCGGTGGCGTTCGTGAACAAGCAGCCCTGAGGCCTGATCGCGCCAAAGCCATTCACAACATTCGATGGCTATCGAAACAGAAAGCCAATTGTCCTTGCTGATCTCGCGGTAGCGGCTTGCTGGACCGATGTGGTGGAGTGCCGCATCACTGCGGCCCGGCCTTCACCCGCCGCTGCGCCGCCCCGAACGCCTGGGTGCGCAGCCACTGCAGCGCCTGGCCGCGCCGGGCGCTTGCCATGGATGCGGGTGCCGTGGTGGCCACCACCAGGTCCAGGGGCGGATACACCCAGATGAACTGGCCGCCGAACCCGCTGGCCAGAAAGGTCGGGCGCGGTGCGGGCGAAGGCACCACCCACCACAGGTAGCCGTACGACAAACCTGCCGGTGGCCCGCCCGCGTTCTGCGCTGTCACGGATGCGTCGGCGAACGCCTCGGGCACCAGAGACTGGCCGTTCCACTGCCCGCGCTGCAGGTACAGCTGCCCGAGCTTGGCCATGTCCAGCGTGCGCAGGTGCACGCCGCCGCGCTGGTACGAAGGCTCGGCCAGGCCCAGCGGCCGCACCAGCTGCTCGCGCGCGTAGTCGGGCAGCGGCATGTCGGTGGCTTTCTCCAGCACGGCGGTGAGCAGGGGCACCACCGAGTTGTCATAGGCGAACGCCTGGCCCGGGTCGCTGGCCAGCGGCCTGGCCCAGGCATCGCGGGGCCGCAGCGGCGCCCCGGTGCCCGTGGGGTCGTTGACCGCAAATCCGGCCGTCAGCGTGAGCAGATGCCGCAACGTGATGCCTGCCGCGCGCGGGTCTGCGTTGGCGCCGGCCCATTCGGGCATCAGCTCCAGCACGCGCTGGTCCACGCTGGTGATGCGGCCCTGCGCAAGCGCGGTGCCCAGCAGCACCGACAAGGCACTTTTGGAGGCCGACTGCGTGTCGCGCAGCGCCTGCGGATCGCCGTCGCGGTAGAAGCTGTAGGCCACCCGGCCCCGCAGCACGATCACGGCGCTTTGCACGTCGGCGAACTGCTGGGCAAATGTCGCGTCCAGCCCGCCGAAGGCTGCGGCGTCCAGCGCCTGCTCGTCGGGTGTGGGTGTCTCTCGCCACACGAAGGGGGCGTCCGCCTGCGCCAGCGCCAGCGTGGGGCCGATGCAGGCCAGCAGGCCCAGGGCTGCGCAGGCAAGGCGGCGGGTCCGGCGGGTGTGCATGCAGGCTCCTTCGGGCGGTGTCGGCGGTGAAGCGGCAGTGTAGAGACAGCAAGCTTTGTGCAAGCCAAAGACTCGCCACTGCGCGGCGGCAACCCCGGGGCCTGAACGCAGGCCCGGCGACGCTCTCAGCCCGCCGGCACGGCCCGGCGCAGCGCCGCCCGCGCCAGCAGCCGCGTGGAGTCCAGCGTGGGCAGCGCCGAGTTCGCATCGCTGATGATGAGCGGGATCTCGGTGCAGCCCAGCACCACCGCATCGCAGCCGTCCTCGCGCTGCATGCGCGCGATCACCTCCTGGAAGGCCGCCACCGCCTGCGTGCGGACCACACCTGGAACCAGCTCGTCCATGATGATGCGGTTGATCTCGGCGCGCTCGGCCTCGGTGGGTCGCACGCAGGCGATGCCCTGCGCGGCCAGGGCGTCGGGGTAGACGCTGCTCTCCACCAGCCACCGCGTGCCCGTGATGGCCAGGCGCCGGTGGCCGCGCAGCGCGGCCTCGGCAGCCACCACCTGGGCGATGTGCAGCCAGGGCCGTGGCGAGCGGGGCTGCACCAGCGCAAACGCCTGGTGGATGGTGTTGTCGGGGCAGATCAGGATGTCCGCACCCGCCTGCGCGAGCTTGTGGGCCGATGCCAGCATCAGGTCGGCCACGCCCTGCAGATCGCCCCGGTCCAGGCAGTCCACGTAGTCGGCCAGCGAGGGCGTGTGCATGGATATCTCGGGGTGGGCATGGGCCCGGCCCATCAGCGCCGCGCCTTCGGTGCACAGGGTGCGGTAGCACAGCGCGGCGCCCTCGGCAGAACAGCCCACGATGCCGATGTGCAGCGGCGTGCCGCTGGCGCGCGGGTGGGCTGGGGAGGGCGTGGTGTGCGTGGCTGCAGTCATGTGAAGGCGGGCGCGGGGCCTGGTGGGTTGTAGCGGCGGGGACGCCATGATGCCAGCCACACAGGCCCGTGGCGTCGGGCCGTCCGCGCTTGCGCGGGCCTGCAGGCGCCTCAGTCGCCCCGCACCCGCTGCGCAAAGCCGCGCTGCGCGAACTGCTCCACGATGAAGTCCACGAATACCCGGGTGCGGGCGGGCAGCAGCTTCTTGCTGGGGTAGTACAGCGACGTGGGGCCCGCGTCCGCCCACCAGCCGGGCAGCACGCGCACGAGGTCGCCGCGTGCCAGCCAGGGCTGCGCGAACGGCATGGGGAGCACCGCCAGGCCCAGGCCCATCATCGCGGCCTGGCACATGGCTTCGGGGTCGTCGAAGACGATGCGCGGGCGCAGCTCGGCGGCCGCGGCATCGCCGGCCTTGTTGCGCAAGGTGGTCACCTGCACGCGGCCGGTGCGGATGGTGCGGCGTGCGATGCCGTCCCAGCGCGACAGCTCCGATGGGTGGCGCGGCAGCTTGCGGCCCCGCAGCAACGCGGGCGCCCCCACCACGACCAGATGGATCTGCCCCAGCGTGCGCGCCACCATGTCCGGGTTCAGGTTGAGGCCGCCGCCGATGCCCGCGTCGAACCCCTCGCCGATCAGGTCGACCTGGCGGTTCTCGAAGCGCCAGTCAGGCTGGATGGCCGGGTAGCGCCGCAAAAATTCATCGAGCAGCGGCACCAGGTAGGCGCGCCCGAAGGCCAGGCCCATGCTGACCTTGAGCGTTCCTGCCGGCTGGGCGTCCGCCTCGGCAGCGTGCGCCACCGCATCGGCCAGCGTGCCCAGCGGCTCGCTGATCTGCGCCAGCAGGCGCTGCCCACCCTCGGTGAGCGACAGGCGCCGCGTGCTGCGCTGAAAGAGCCGCACCGACAGGCTGGCTTCGAGCCGCGCCACGTTCTTGCTCACGGCGGCGGGCGAGAGGCCCATGAGCCGCGCTGCGGCCGAGAAGCTGCCGGATTCGGCGGACTTGACGAAGGATTCGAGGTGGCTCAGGGGCTGCATGGGGGTCTCGCTATGCCATTCATTTTCAACCAATGGTTGAAATAAATACAGCCCATTCATGGCTACCGAGGATGCAATGGTTTTCCGACACTGCAGGTGTTTCCAAAGCTTGTCCCTTGTCCTTCCCTCACCCTCATTCCTGGAGAAAAACCATGTCCACTCTCGGTTCAGCGCAGACTTCGTCTTCTTCATCCACCCCAGGCGCCCTTGCCGGCAAGGTGGCCTTCGTCACCGGCGGCTCGCGTGGCATTGGTGCGGCCATCGTGCGGCGCCTGGCGCGCGACGGCGCTGCCGTGGCCTTCACGTACAGCAGCTCCGAAGCGCCGGCCAAGGCGCTGGCGGCCGACATCGATGCTGCCGGGGGCCATGCGCTGGCGCTGCGGGCGGATAGCACCGACGCCGCCGGGCTCACGCAGGCCATCGACACGGCTGCCGCCACGTTCGGCCGCGTCGACATCCTCGTGAACAGCGCGGGCGTGGCGGTGGCGGGCGAGATCGACAGCTTCTCGCTGGCCGATTTCGACCACACCGTGAACGTGAACGTGCGCGCCGTGTTCGTCGCCACGCAGGCCGCAGTGCGCCACATGGGGCAGGGCGGAGCGTATGGCCGCGTGATCACCATCGGCAGCACCAACTCGGACCGGGTGCCATGGGCCGGCTTCAGCGTGTACGGCATGAGCAAGGCTGCCATCGTGGGCCTGACCAAAGGCCTGGCGCGTGATCTGGGTCCACGCGGCATCACCGTGAACAACGTGCAGCCCGGCCCGGTCAACACCGACATGAACCCGGCCGACGGCCCGATGGCCGGCAACATGCACGCGCTGATGGCGCTCGGACGCCATGCGCATCCCGACGAGATCGCGGGCATGGTGGCCTATCTGGCCGGGCCCGAGTCGGGCATGGTCACGGGCGCCAGCCTGCTGATCGACGGCGGCTTCGCGGCCTGACCGGCTGTCACTGCGCGGGCTTGCGGGGCCGGGGCTTCCTGGCGGGCGCGGAGCTGCCTGCGGCCAGCTCCTGCGGCGTGAGCACATAGGCCGCGTTGTTCGCCACCATCTCCACTGCCAGGTCGATGAAGGCCCGAACGCGTGCGGGCAGCGCGGTGCGGCTGCCGTAGTACACGTACAGCGCCAGGTGCTCTGCCACATGCCGGGGCAGCAGCGGCACCAGCTGGCCGCTGCGCACCAGCGGTGCAGCCGTGACGCCCACCAGTTGCCCCACCGCGTGGCCGCCCACCACCGCGCGGGCCTCGGCCTCGATGTCGTTGGTGCAGAACGTGGGGTGGATGGTGCGCGCCACGATGTCGTCGCCCACCTGGAACTCCCAGGGCATGGGCTTGCCGGTGGACGGGTGCCGAAAACCGCTGCAGCGGTGCTGCGCCAGCTCGTCGATGCTGGCAGGCGCCCCGTGGCGCGCAATGTAGGCGGGCGCGGCGCACACGATGAGCTGCAGCGTGAGCAGCCGCCGCGCCACCACGCCGCCCTCGGGCGGGTACCCCGAGCGAAAGCCCACGTCCACGCGGTCTTCCACCCAGTTGCCGATGCGGTCATCGAGCTGCACGTCCGGCTCCACCTGTGGGTGGCGGCGGCAGAACTCGTGCAGCACCGGCCAGATCACCTCCAGCAGGATGGAGCGCGGCGCCACGATGCGCAGCGGCCCGGCCATTGCCTCGCGCCCGCGCCGGGCACCCTGCACCGCGTGCTGCAGCGTGGCCAGACCCGGCTGCGCCGAGGCCAGAAACTGCCGCCCTTCTTCCGTGAGGCTCAGGCTGCGCGTGGTGCGGTGGAACAGCCGCACGCCCAGGTGCGATTCGAGCTGCACCAGCAGCTGGCTCGCCGCCTGGGGCGTGATGCCTTGCGCGGCCGCCGCCTGGCGCAGGCTGCCCAGTTCGGCGGCCTTGGTGAAGTTGGCGATGGCACGCAGTTCGTTGATGGCCATGGTGGAGGGCTGGGCGCGGTTGTTGGGGTGGCTGTTGGGTTGGGTATTGTGGGTTTTGAATTGGCAAGCAAAACTTGCCAATGAATCCATGAATTATGGGCTAGTAGATTGGCAATGCCTTGCCTAGAGTTCACCGCCATGGGGCCCTCCCATCGCTCGACACACTTCAAGGACCTGCCATGACTGCCGAACACGCCGCTTCCACCACAGCCACCAACTCCGGCTCTTCGTACCCCCGCGTCTGGATGATCACCGGCGCCTCGCGCGGCATCGGTGCGCGCATTGCCGAGGCCGCGCTGGCCCAGGGCGACGCCGTTGTCGCCACGTCGCGCAGCGCCGCATCCGTCGAGCAGCGCCTGGGCGCACACGACGCCCTGCTGCCCCTGGCGCTGGACGTGACCGACGAGGCACAGGCCCGCCAGGCCGTCGGTGCCGCGCTCGATCACTTCGGCCGCATCGACGTGCTGGTCAACAACGCGGGCTACGGCCTGCTGGGCGCGGTGGAGGAAGCCACGGCCGACGAAGTGCTGCGCCTGTATGACACCAACGTGTTCGGCCTGCTGCACGTGACCCGCGCCGTGCTGCCCGCCATGCGCGCGCGCCGCGCCGGGCATGTGGTCAACATCTCCTCGCTGGGCGGGGTGCAGTCGGCCGCGGGGTTCGGCCTGTACTGCTCCACCAAGTTCGCGGTCGAGGGCATCACCGAGGCATTGCACGCCGAGCTGGCGCCGCTGGGCATCCACGCCACCGTGGTGGAGCCTGGGTACTTTCGCACCGAGTTCCTGGACGGCAGCTCGCTGGCCGTATCGCCCCGCGTGCTGGACGACTACGCCCCCAGCGCCGGCGCCGTGCGCGAGGCGGCGCGCCGCATCAACCTGAACCAGCCCGGCGACCCCGTGCGCCTGGCCCGGGCCCTGATGCAGCTGGTGGCCAGCCCCACGCCGCCGCTGCGCCTGCCGCTGGGCACGGACACGCTCCAGACCATTGCCGACAAGCATGCCTTCGTGGAGAGGGAGACGGCGCAGTGGCGCGCGGTGGCGGCGTCGACGGACTTTCCTGCACACGAGGCCGCGCTCAAGGTCGCACGCGATGCCGCCCAGGCCGATGCTTCCGTTTTGATAGCTTGATGCCCTCTGCCAGAAAGCGGCAGGGGCTCTTCACGTTCAAAGTCCCGGGGTGAGCCGTGCGGTCGCGCAATGCGGCGGCTACACCGGCCGCGTGAACTCCATCACCCAGTTCACCTCCCAGGTGGCACCGTTGTCGCCGGAAAAGGCCTGTTGCCAGCGCGGCGCGCCGGTGTGCATCTGCGACCACTCGAAGCGCACACGCACGGTGCGGCCTTCGAGCAGTTCCTCGCCGTCGAAGACGCCCACGCCGTTGTGGAAACCGCCGACCACCGGTGGCAGCAGCAGGCCGGTGGCGGGGTCGAGCCCGCCCGTGGCGTTGTCCAGCCAGTAGATGCTCCAGCGCTGCGTGACGGGGCTGAACACCCGCAGCGTCATGCCCACGAAGCCTGGCTTCCAGGCCAGCGGCGTGAAGGCGTCGCAGTTGCCGATGCCGGCGGGCAGCGGGCGCGCGGTGCCGGTGGCGTCGAACACCTCCCAGTCGTTGCAGCCGGCCAGGCGCCGCACCAGCCGCGTGTTGCGGATGCGCCAGGGGCCCATGAGGAAGTCGAAGTCGCGCGCGGCGCTGGGAGCGACTGCGGGCGAGGGGATGGTGATGAGGTGGGGCGTGGACATGGTGGTGCTCCGGTGGGACATCCGGCCTGATCAGGCGTTGTCAGGCGTGTATTGCACTGCGCGCCGTGGGCTGCAGTCGCAGGGTTTCGGGCGCACGGGCCAGCCAGGGCGCCAGGCCCGGCGCCACGCCGCGCTCCCAGGCGCCGCTGGTGGCAAAGGCCTGCGCTGCCGATTCGCTGCCGAACAGCGCAAGTGCCAGCAGCACGTGCTCGCCTTCGCGCACGGGCAGGCGCGGAAAGGTGTTGGGGCTGGTCTCGGTGCAGTACCAGGCCACCTGCCGCGCGCCGCTGCGCTGCAGCAGCGGGGCCATGCGGTGGCGGCAAAAGTCCAGCAGCGCGGGCGTGGCGGCCTCGTGCAGGTGGAACACGGTGGCCGCCAGCAGGCCGGGGGCTGCGCCGCTGGCGGCGGCGGCACCCGGTGCGGGGCGCGGGTGCCGGGGCAACGCCGCCGTCGCGCCGGGCCATGCGGGGCGCAGCAGCAGCACGTTGTCCGAGTCGATCATGGTGGCGTTGGCGGCGCTGCGGTGCGCCGCCCAGGTGGGGCCGCCATAGAACGCTTCGAGCGCCTGGCGCCGGGCCGGCATGCTGGCAAAACCGCGCAGCCAGACGAACAGGTCGGGCCGGTCCAGGTCGCGGAACTGGCCCAGCACGCGCATGCCCTGGGCCTCCTGGGTCTCCACGAACTCGCGGTCGAACAGGTCGATGAGCACTTCGCGCTGGCGCGGGTGCAGCGTGTACTGGCGCAGCTCGACGATGGCGCATTCGTCGGTGGCGGCGGGCGGCGCCGGGGTGGCGGTGGTGCCGGACATCGTGGCGATAAGGGTGTCTTCGGGCATGCGGGCTCCTGGTGGATGGTCGGGTGAAAGGGGGGTGAGAAACAGAACTGCAGTCTGCACGCGCATACCTGCCAACGCATGGCAGGTATTTCGGCTATCTTTGCGATGGTCGTTTTTTCGGGCAGGCTGCGGCCTGCTGTTTTGGCCAGCCTCCCTCAACGCATTCACCTCGCCTGCCCCCATGCGCGCAAGCCGCCTGCTGTCCCTTCAGATGCTGCTCGAGACCCAGGGCCGCATGAGCGCGACCGCGCTGGCCGATGCGCTGGAGATCTCGGTGCGCACGCTGTATCGCGATGTGGACCAGCTCAGCGCGGCCGGCGTGCCCATCTATGCCGAGCGTGGCCGCCACGGCGGCTTTGCGCTGTTGCCCGGCTGGAAGACCACGCTCACCGGGCTTACGCCCTCGGAGGCGCAGGCCGTGTTCCTGAGCGGGCTGCCCGGCCCGGCCCAACAGTTGGGGCTGGGCGACGAGGTGGAAGGTGCGCGCCTGAAGCTGCTGTCGGCCCTGCCCGCAGCCTGGCGCGAAGACGCCCAGCGCGTGAGCACCCGCCTGCACCTGGATCCGGTGGACTGGTACCGCGAGAGCGACCCCACGCCGCACCTGGCCACGGTGGCCGCGGCCGTGTGGAACGGCCGCCAGATCTCGATGCGCTACGAGAGCTGGGCCGACACCGTGCAGCGCACCGTGAGCCCGCTGGGCCTGGTGCTCAAGGCCGGTGCCTGGTACCTCGTGGCGCTGCCGGCCGCCCCGGCGCGCGGCGAGGGCGGGCCGCGCACCTACCGCGTCTCCAACATCCTGGCGGCGCAGGCGCTGGAGGCGGCCGTGCGGCGCCCGGCGCGGTTCGACCTGCCCGCGTACTGGGCGGAATCCATCCGGCGCTTCGAATCCGCGCTCTACACCGGCGAGGCAGTGCTGCTGGCCACGCCTGCGGGGCTCAAGGGCCTGCGCATGCTCAGCAGCGCCGTGGCGCGGGCGGTGGCGGTGGCGGCGGCTGCGCCGGCCTCACGCCGGCAGGACGGGCGGGTGGCGGTGACGGTGCCCATCGAGTCGGTGGAGCACGCCTGCGGCCAGTTCATGCGCCTGTCGCCCCAGGTCGAGGTGGTCAGGCCCGCCGCGCTGCGCCGCGCGCTGGTGGAGCGGTTGCGCAGCACGGCGAGGCTCTACGGCCTGGCTCCGGACTGATTTGATTGCTATCAAATCAATAGCTGGTGGCGCTGGATGGTCGAGCGGTAGAGGCCGAAAAGTTTCTGAATCAGGCCGCGAGCAGTGCCGGTGTGGGGTGCGCGTGCGTCAGCTGAAAGCGGGTGTCAACGCGGAACACGGCCACCGATTGCACGAGCCCGTGGGTTTGCTGGTTAAGCGTTTGCGCGGCGGCGGCCATCTGCTCCACCAGGGCCGCGTTCTGCTGGGTGGACTGGTCCAGCTCGGCCACGGCGCTGCCGATCTGGCCGATGCCGGTGGTCTGCTCGCGGGTGGCGGCGCTGATCTCGCCGATCAGGTCGGCCACGCGGTGCACTTCGCCCACGATCTCCGTCATGGCCGAGCCCGCAGTGTTGACCAGGGTCGAGCCGGTCTTGACCTTGTCCGCGCTGGCTTCGATGAGCGACTTGATCTCCTTGGCGGCCTGGGCGCTGCGCTGCGCGAGCGTGCGCACCTCGCTGGCCACCACGGCAAAGCCGCGGCCTTGCTCGCCGGCACGCGCCGCCTCGACCGCAGCGTTCAGCGCGAGGATGTTGGTCTGGAACGCGATGCCGTCGATCACGCTGGTGATGTCGGCGATGCGGCGCGAACTGGTGGCGATGTCGTTCATGGTGTTGACCACCTGGGCCACCACCGTGCCGCCGTTTTCGGCGGCGGCGCGCGCGGAGGAAGCCAGCTGGCTGGCCTGCTGCGCGGTGTCGGAGTTCTGCTGCACGGTCGCGGTCATTTCTTCCATGGACGCCGCGCTCTGCTGCAGGCTGCGCGCCTGCTGCTCGGTGCGGTGGGACAGGTCGGTGTTGCCCGTGGCGATCTCGCGCGAGCCCGCTTCGATGGCGGTGGCCGCGGCGCGGACCTGGTCCACGATGCCCGCCAGCGCCGCCTGCATGCCGCCCAGCGAGGCGAGCACGCTGTCGGCCGGCGCCGCCGCGCCGCCGGGCACCGGGCCCAGGTCGCCCGAGGCCACGCGACGTGCCGCGGCGCTCAGCTCCACGGGGTCGGCACCGAGGGAGCGCATGAGGCTGCGGTTGATCAGCAGCGCCAGGCCCACTGCCGCAGCGATGGCGACGAGCGCCACGGCCACGAGCGCCAGGCGGTTGTCGCTGTAGTGTTCAGCGGCGATGCGGATCTCCTGCGCGCCCGACGCGGTGATGAGCTGCGTGTACTGCGACGTGGTGGCGATAAGCTGCTGCAGCAGCGGCTGGCATTCGGCGTTCATCTTGACCGTGGCCTCGTCCTTCCTGCCGGCCAGCGCCAAGGCCACGATGTCGAGCGCCACCGGGCCGTAGCGGCTTTCGATGGCCTCGAGCTTCTCGAACAGCGCGCGCTCGCCGGGCTCGACGTGCGTGCCGCGGGCCAGTGCCGCGCGCAGCTGGGACATCCCGTCCTGCACCCGCTCGTGCGCCGCCTTCACGGCGGCGGTTTCCATCGCGATGTCGGACGCGCCGGTGAGCAGGATCAGGTTGCGTGCCGAGATCGCCCGTGCGCTGGCGGCGGCGTGCACATCGCGCGCCAGGCTGCCACGGGTGAATTCGTTGCCGACGAAGCTCTGGAACTCGGCCTGTGCGCCGCCCAGGCTGCGCAGCGACAGGATGGAGACACCGATCAACAACGCGATCAGTACAAAAAATGCCATCGTCAGTTTCTGGGTGACGGTTTTGCTGTGGAAGTTCATGGTGGGTTTCGCAGTCTGGGTCAGGGCAGGCGCAGGAACTGCGGTTGGCAGGAGAGGCCCACGGCGACCAATAAGTATCGTTTGTGACTTAATGTTTCAGTTTGTGAATTATTGGTTTGCCGACAGTTGCGGCGTGTAGGCCGACTTCGACAACCCAGTCTAAAAACAGGTCTTCGCAGGGCTGTGGCGCTGATGGGGCGCACCTTGGCCGCTGAAGTCGCGCGTGCATGCGCCAAGATCCGCCCGGAATGGGCGGTGCAAGGAGACCTCTGACATACGGCGATGCGCAGCGGTATTGGGGTGCTGCGTGCCCCTTGGGGCGGGCGGCGGAGCCCGCTGATCGCAGTGGACGCCTGGCCGCCGGCGGGACGCGCTAGAGCCCCCGCTCCACCATGTCCAGCAGCCGCTGGCCCAGCACGTCCAGCATTTGCTGGGGCGTGCCGCGCAGCGGTCCGTCGATGGCCAGCAGGGCCATGCCGTGCACGGTGGACCAGGCCAGGTATTCCGCACCGGGGCGGCGCGCCGGGAGCAGCGCGCCTGCGGTCACCAGGTCATCGAGCGCCGCGCTCAGGTGCTCGAAAGGATTGCGCCCCGTGGCGCCGCCCATGGCCGGGTCCGGGACGCGCTGCACCGTGAAGCGGCCGCCGAACGCCGTGCGGAACAGCCCGGTCTCGGCGTGCGCAAACCGCATGTAGCCTGCGCCCACGGCGCGCACCCGGGCGTGGGCCTGCTCGGTGGGCGTGCCGGTGGCGGGCACCCGGGCCAGCTCGGCCTCCATGAATCGTGCGGCCGAGGCCACGGCGGCGGCGCGCACGGCATCGAGCAGGTCGTCGCGGTTGGCGAAATGCCGGTACGCCGCGTTGGGCGCCACACCCGCGCGGCGCGTGGCCTCGCGCAGCACCACTGCGTCGGGGCCACCCTGGCGGGCCAGCTCGATGCCGGCATCCAGCAGGGCGCGGCGCAGGTCGCCATGGCGGTAGGTGCTGCGTGCGGCCGGGGTGTTGCGGGTGCTTACGTTCATGGGCGGGGCAGATGTGGACACTGTCCATTATCTTTGGTATTGTTTGTGGACGGTGTTCACAATTGTGCGCCGCCCCCACACGAACCCAAGGAGACCGTCATGAAAATCGAGCCGTACCTGATGTTTGAAGGCCGCTGCGAAGAGGCCCTGGCTTTCTACCGAAGCGCCTTGGGCGCCCAGGTGACCATGCTCATGCGCTACAAGGACAACCCCGATCCCGCCGCCGGCCCGGGTTGCGCCGAGGGCGGCGGGCCCGGCCCCACGCCGGAGATGGTCATGCACGCCGCGTTCAGCGTGGGCGAGACGCAGCTCATGGCGTCCGATGGCATGGGCTCGGGCAAGGCCAGCTTCCAGGGCATTTCGCTGGCCCTGAGCCCTGCCGACGAAACCCAGGCGCGGCGCTACTTCGATGCGCTGGCCGACGGCGGCCAGGTGCAGATGCCTTTGACGAAGACCTTCTTCTCCAAGGCCTTCGGCATGGTGGCCGACCGCTTCGGCGTGTCGTGGATGGTGGTGGCACCCGAATGAGCGCGCCGATGCTTGCCCTCTACGGCCACCCCTTCTCGTCGTACACCCAGAAGGTGCTGACCGCGCTGCATGAAAACGGGACACCGTATGAACTGCGCAATCTCGACCCGGCCGCGCCGGGCGGCCACGCCGCCGATTGGCTGCGCCACTGGCCGTTGGCGATGTTTCCGGTGCTGGTGGACGGCGAGCGGACGGTGGCGGAGAGCAGCATCGTGATCGAGCATCTGCAACTGGCCCACCCGGGCCCCGTGCGCCTGACCGCTCGACCCAGAGGCTGCGCTGGAGGTGCGGTTCATGGACCGCTTCTTCGACCTGCACGTGATGGCCCCGGTGCAGCAGGCCGTGAGCGCTGCGCTCACCGGCGACGCGGCCCGCCGCGCAGAGGGCGTGGCCCGGGCGGCCGACAAGCTGCAAAAGGCCTACGCCTGGCTGGAAGGCGAGTGGGGCGGCAGGACATGGGCCGCAGGCGCAGATTTCACGATGGCGGACTGCGCCGCGGCGCCCGCACTGTTCTACGCCGACTGGACGCATCCCGTCGCCGATGCCTACCCGATGCTGCGCGCCTACCGGGCCCGGCTGCTGGCCCGCCCGTCGTTTGCGAAGGCGGTGGACGGCGGACGTCCCTACCGCCACTACTTTCCACTGGGCGCGCCAGACCGCGATTGAGCGCAGCGCGCTCCGCCTTCGACCCCCAAGGATCAAACCACCAAGGAGACCACCATGATGAACACCGAACCCCACGCCATGCACCGCTGGCTGCAACAGCTGCTGGGCGACTGGACCTGCAACTCCGACTGCGACATGGGCCCCGACCAGCCGGCCGAAAAGGGCACCGGCACGGAACACGTGCGCGCGCTCGGCGACCTGTGGGTCATCATGGAAGGCGCGGGCACCATGCCCGGCGGTGGCGGCGAGGCGCGCATGCAGATGACGCTGGGCTATGACCCTGAGCAGAACGTGTTCCTCGGCACCTGGGTCGGCTCGATGATGACCCACATGTGGGTGTACCGCGGCACGCTGGACGCCGGCCAGAAGGTGCTCACGCTGGAAACCGAAGGCCCGAGCTTCAAGGGCGATGGCGCCACGGCGCGCTACCGCGACGTCATCACCCTTGTCGGCCCCCATGAACGCACGCTCACCTCATTCGGCCAGCAGCCGGATGGAAGCTGGAAGCAGTTCATGCAGGCGACATATCGTCGCAAGTGATGGCAAGGCGGGCTCCGGTCCGCCGGGCCGGGTGAATACGGGATGAGACGCCCCAGGTGGGCAGTTCGAACAGTCAACCTCACAGGAGTCAGGATATGTCTTACATCGATGGTTTCGTGATCGCGGTCCCTACCGCCAACAAGCAGAAATTCATTGAGCACGCACGCCAGCTCGACCCGATATTCATCGAGCTCGGCGCTCTGCGTGTGATCGAAGGCTGGGGCGATGACGTCCCCGACGGCAAAGTCACCGATTTCCGCCGCGCGGTCCAGGCGACGGCCGAGGAGACGGTGGCCTTCTCGTGGATCGAATGGCCGGACAAAGCCACGCGCGATGCAGGCATGAAGAAGATGATGGAAGACCCGCGCATGGATCCCTCCACACCGGGCAATCCGCCCATGCCGTTTGATGGCAAACGCATGATCTTCGGCGGCTTCGTGCCGGTGGTCGAGGTGAAGGCCTGAGCCGCTGTCGCAGTCGTGCCGCCCGGGACCGGGCCATGGGACGAGAAGGGCGACCACCACGATGGCTGCCCTGATATAAAAACCATAGCTATCTGCGCTTTCCAGACAAGCGCGGAAGCCGAATTTTGTCAAATATCTCCGGCATGGCTGGGTGAGCCGCCAAGCCCCCACTGTCCCGCCCGGCGCACCGCACTGTCCTATCCGCCGCACTTCTGTTCAGGCACCATGGGCTCCATATTCGACAGGCAACCGTCCGATAGTGGCGGTGCACAACACGAGGAGCCCCCTGATGTCGTCGTCCACCTCTGCCACCACCCCCACGCTGGTCCCCATCGTCCGGGCCCAGCTGCTGGGCCCGCAGTGGCCCACCATGGACCCTTTCCTTTTCTGCGCCCACCACGACGATGCCTACCCGGCAGGCAACGCCGCGTTCGGTCCTGCCGTGCCGGTGGACGACCGCCAGATCGGCAGCGACTTCAGCGGCAAGGACGGCTGGAGCATGTACCACGGCGACACCGTGCCCGGCTTTCCCGGCCACCCGCACCGCGGCTTCGAGACGGTGACGCTGGTGCGCAAGGGCCTGATCGACCATTCCGACTCGCTGGGCGCGGCCGCACGGTTTGGAGGCGGTGACGTGCAATGGGTCACGGCCGGCAAGGGCATCGTGCACTCCGAGATGTTCCCGCTGCTCAACGCCACCGAGCCCAATCCGCTGGAGCTGTTCCAGATCTGGCTGAACCTGCCTGCGCGCAACAAGATGGTGGACCCCCACTTCACGATGCTGTGGGACGAGCGCATCCCGCGCCTGGTGCACAACGACGCCGCCGGCCGTGCCACCACCGTCACCGTGGTGGCCGGCGCGTTGCCCGGCGCGCCCGAGCCGCTGTCGCCGCCACCCGAGTCGTGGGCCTCGCAGCCCGAGGGCGACGTGGCGATCTGGACGCTGCGCATGGACCCCGGCGCCGAATGGACCCTGCCCGCCGCGCAAGGCGAAGGCACGCAGCGCATGCTGTATTTCTTCGTGGGCGACAGCCTGCGCGTGGGCCCGCAGGACGTTGACCGCCACGCCGCGCTGCAGGTGCGCGCCACCGAGGACTGGCTGCTGACCAACACGGGCGCCACCACGGTGGAATGCCTGGTGCTGCAGGGCCGGCCCATCGGCGAGCCCGTGGCGCAGTACGGCCCGTTCGTGATGAACACACAGGCGGAGATCATGCAGGCCATGAACGACTACCGCCGCACGCAGTTCGGCGGCTGGCCCTGGGACGACCAGGACCCGGTGCACGGCACCGAGGCCCGACGCTTTGCGCGCTACCCCGGCCAGGCCGAGGAAGAGCGTCCCGGTGAGGCGACCGCAGGGGCGCGGGCCTGAATACCTTCGCCCGGTGGGGTCGCCGGCGCTGCCCGGCAGGCGCCGGGCGGCTCGTGGACAATCCAGCCTTTCGATGCGCGCAGCGCCGCCACCGCGCCAGCCGGTGGCCCCGGCGCTGCGCCGCACCCCTTGACCCCAATACGAAAGCGCAAGCCCTGCCATGAGCACCACCATTACCAAAGACTCCGCCGTCACCATCACCTACAAGGTGACCACGCCCGAAGGCAAGCCGCTCGATTCCGGCAGCCTGGCGTACCTGCACGGCGGCTATGACAACATCTTCCCCAAGGTCGAAGCCGCCCTGGAGGGCCAGGCCGTGGGCTTTGCCACCACGCTGCAACTGGCGGTGGAAGACGCCTTCGGTGTGCGCGACGAAGGCCTGGTGCGCACCATCCCCAAGAGCGAGTTTCCGCCCGGCGTGAAGGTCGGCGGCCAGTTGCAGGGCGTGGGCAACGACGGCCAGCCCGCCGTGTTCAACGTGGTCAAGATCAAGGGGCCCGAAGTGCACCTGGACGGCAACCACCCCCTGGCAGGGCAGGCGCTCGCCTTCAGCTGCAAGGTCACCGCAGTGCGGGCTGCCAGCGCCGAAGAGATCGCACACCGCCATGTGCACGGCGCGCACGGCCACCAGCACTGAAAACCAAGACCGGCAGCACCCTCACCACGCATCGCACCGCCCGAACCATGCGTCTCATCGCGCACTCCGAGCGGGCTTTTTCGCTGCAGGACTTCCTGTCGGCCGATGAATGCGCGCAGCTGGTCGAGCTGGCAGAGGCCGGCGGCTTCAGCGCAGCGGGCGTGCGCACCACGGGGGGGCCCAAGGCCATGCCCCTGGTGCGCAACAACGAGCGCGTGCTGGTCCAGGCGCCTGGCTGGGTGGCGCTGCTGTGGCAGCGACTGGGCCAGGTGGCCTTGCCCGCCGTGGGCACGCAGCGCGCGCAGGGCCTGCCCAAGGACCTGCGGTTCTACAAATACTCCCCCGGCCAGCGGTTCAAGATGCACAAGGACGGCCCCTGGACGGAGTCGGGCCAGACGAGCCAGCTCACCCTGCTGGTGTACCTGAACGACGGTTTCACGGGCGGCGCGACGGACTTTCGCGACTTCGCTGTGGCCCCCCGCACCGGGGCCGCGCTGCTGTTCCTGCACGACACCTGGCACGAAGGCACTGCCGTCACCGAAGGCACGAAGTACGTGCTGCGCTCGGACGTCCTCTACGGCTGAACCGAGCGGGCCCGTGGGCAGAAGGCGCGGTGCATGCCGCGCCAGCCCTGTGGGGCGCCGGCCCTGGCCTTATTCTTGGCACAGCATGACCGATTCTTCCACCCGCTCCACCACGACCCGCGCACCCGGCGCAAGCTCTGCCCATCCGTCGGAAACCGCGCCAGAGGGCGGCAATGGCCTGCTCTGGGTCCTGTTGGCTGTCGCAGCCGTCTTTGCCGTGCTGCGGCCCCGCGCACCGATGGACTACCTGCAGCTGGTGGACTGGCAGACCGTGGGCGCGCTGGCGGGCCTGCTGGCCATCACCCAGGGCGTCGAGAAGAGCGGCATGCTGCAGGCCACGGCCCAGCGCCTGCTGGGCCGCATGACCGACCTGCGCAGCCTGGCGCTGCTGCTCACTGCCGGCGCTGCCGTGCTGTCCGCCCTGGTTACCAACGATGTGAGCCTGTTCCTGCTGGTGCCGCTGACGCGGGTGCTGGCCACGCAGGCCGAACTGCCGCTGGCCCGGCTGGTGGTGCTGCAGGCCCTGGCGGTCAACGCTGGCTCCGCGCTCACGCCGATTGGCAATCCGCAGAACCTGTACCTGTGGCACCGCTCGGGCGAAAGCTTCATCGGGTTCATGGGCATGATGGCGCCCACCGTCGCGGTCATGCTGTTCTGGCTCTTCGCGGCAGTGTGGGTGTTGGTTCCCCGCACCCCCATTGCGCTGCGCCCGGCGTCCGAAGTGCCGGCCGTGCAGCCGCGCCTGCTCACGCTGGCCGGCGTGCTCTTCGTGGCGTTCGTGGTGGCGCTGGAGCGGCACTGGCTGCTGGCGGGGCTCGCGCTGGTGTTCGGCGCGTTCCTGGTGTCCTACCCGCGGGTGCTCAAGGGCGTGGACTGGGCGCTGCTCGCCATCATCGCGCTGATGTTCATCGACCTGCGCCAGCTCGCGGAGCTGCCTGCCGTGGCCGAGCTGCTCAAACAGGCCCCCATCGCCGAGGGCTGGCGGGCGTACCTTGCCGCCATCGTGGCCTCGCAGTTCATCAGCAACGTGCCGGCCGCCATCCTGCTCGATGGACCGGTGCGTGACCTGCCGGCGCTGGCGGCCGGGGTCAGCGTGGGCGGCTTCGGGTGCGTGCTGGGTTCGCTGGCCAACCTGATCGCGCTGCGGTTGGCGCGCTTGCCCCGGGGCCTGCGCGAGTTCCACAAGATCAGCATTCCCTTCCTGCTGGTGTGCGCGCTGTCTGCACTGCTGCTGCGGCTGGGGTGAGCCTGGAAGGATTGGCAGCCCCAGCGTGCAGGCATGCATCGGCGCCGCTCAGCGCTTGCCGCTGCGGCCCCGTGCCAGGCCCCGGCCCTGCAGCACCGGCTCGGCGGCCAGCCGCTGCCGCGCGAAGTCCACGAAGGCCCGCACCTTGGCGGGCGCGCGGCGCCCGGCGGGGTAGACGATGTGCACGGGCACGGGGTCAGGCTCGTGCTCGGCCAGCACCACGCGCAGCCGGCCCGCACGCAGGCCGGCTGCGGCCTGGTAGGCCAGACAGCGCGTGAGGCCCAGGCCCGCCTCTGCGGCGGCGATGTCCACCTCGTTGCTGTTGCTGATCCAGGCGAGCTGCGGCGCTCCGATGGCGCCGCTGCGGAACTTCCAGGGCGATGCCGCGCGCGCATCGAACGAGAACGCGATGGCGCGGTGCCCGCCCAGTTCATCCGGATGGCGCGGCTCGCCGTGCTGCGCCAGATAGCCGGGCGACGCGACCACCATGCGGCGCAGCGCACCGACCTGCAGCGCGGTGAGCCCCGAATCGGGCAGGTGGGCAATGCGCACGGCCACGTCCATGTCCTCTTCCAGAAGGTGTACCAGCCGGTTGACGAACAGGGTGCGCGCCTGCACGCGGGGATGGGCCTTCAGGAAATCGAGCACCACGGGTGCGACGTGCTGGTTGCCGAACATCTGCGGCGCGGTGATCGACAGCAGGCCCTGGGCTTCGCCCTGCGCGCCGCTGGCCGACTGCTCCGCCTCGTGCAGGTCGTTCAGGATGGGGCGGCAGTCCGCCAGGAAGCGCTCGCCCGCCTCGGTCAGCCGCACCATGCGCGTGCTGCGCTGGAACAGCAGCACCGACAGGCGCGTCTCCAGCGCCGCAATGGCGCGTGTGACCGCTGCTGCAGAGCAGCCCAGCCTGCGCCCCGCCACCGCAAAGCCGCCTGCATCGGCCACCGCGACGAAGCAGCGAAGGGTCTCCAGATGGTCCATTATTTCGATTGGTGCAATTTTGAAAGTCGCAATATCGCTATTCACAGCGTTCAGTGCAATAGATAAGGTCCGGGCCTGCACAACTATCTGCCCCAAAGGACTGCACCATGGCCCCTACCCAACCCATCACGCTGTACCGCATGGCCGTGTCCGGCCACTGCCATCGCGTCGAGCTGATGCTCTCGCTGCTGGGCCTGCCGTTCGCGCTGGCCGAGGTGAATCTGTTGAAGGGCGAACACCAGCGCGCAGAACACCTGGCCCTGAACGCCCTGGGCCAAGTGCCCGTGATCGTGGACGGCGGCACGGTGCTGAGCGACAGCACCGCCATCCTGGTCTACCTGGTGCAGCGCTACGCCCCTGGCAGTGCCTGGATGCCGCAGGACCCGGTGGGCCAGGCGCGCCTGCAGCGCTGGTTCAGCCTGGCCGCCGGCCTGCTGGCACCGGGCGTGGCGGCACCGCGCTTTGCGGCCATCATCGGGCGCCCGGTGAGCGAAGCGGCCCAGGCCATCGGCCAGCGGCTGCTGGATTTCATGGAGGGCGAACTGCAAGGGCGCCCCTGGCTGCTGGATGGTGAGGCGCCCAGCCTGGCCGACGTCGCCATGGTGAGCTACATCTCGCAGGCGCCCATCGGCGGGCTGCCGCTGTCGGCCCATCCCCGTGTGGCTGCCTGGGTGGCGCGCATGGAGGCCCTGCCCGGCTATGTGCCGCTGGCCGACCGCCTTCCCGAGGCCGCTGATGCGGTAGCCGCATGAGCGCCAGCCTGCCGCTCGCCGAAGCTCCCGCCTTCCATGCGGGCGAGCAGGCCCTGCAGGAGCGCGTGGGCGTGCGCGAGCGCATGGCCGAGGTCGGCCCGGTGGTGATGCGCGACCACATGCCCGACCAGCACCGCGAGCTTTTCGAGAAGCTGCCCACGCTGCTGCTGGGCGCCATCGATGCAGGCGGTCAGCCCTGGGCCACCATGGTGGCCGGGCCGCCGGGCTTCGTGCACACGCCCGATGCGCGCAGCATGCAGATCGCGGTGCAGCCCGATGCGGCCGACCCGGCGCTCGCGCAACTGGCACAACACTCGCAACTGGAACACGGCGCACCGGTGGGCGTGCTGGGCCTGGAGCCCCATACCCGCCGGCGCAACCGCATGAACGGGCGTGTCGCCGCCTTCGGAGCACAGGGCCTGGAGGTCGAGGTGGCGCAGAGCTTCGGCAACTGTCCCAAGTACATCCAGGCCCGCGCGCCCGGCCTGCGGGATGTGGTGACCCCGCCCGTGCCGGCACAGGCGTTGGGACCGGCGCTCGATGCTGCCGCGCTTGCGCTGATCGAGCGCAGCGACACGATGTTCATCGCCAGCGCCTCGGCCGCGCGCCCGGGCGCAGAGCGCAATGAAGGCGTGGACATCTCGCACCGTGGCGGCGAACCGGGCTTCGTGCAGATTGCGCACACGCCGGACGGTGTGGTGCTCTCGGTGCCCGATTACCCCGGCAACCTGTTCTTCAACACGCTGGGAAATCTCGCCCTGCACCCGCTGGCGGGGCTGCTGTGGGTGGACTATGAGGACGGTGGCCTGTTGCACGTCGCGGCCCGTGCCGAGCTGCTGTGGGACGACGCCGCCCGCGCCCCCTGGCCTGGCGCACAGCGTGTGCTGCGATTGCAGGTGCTGGGCGGCGTGTGGCGGGCCAGGGCGCTGCCCTGGCGCTGGACGCCGCCGCAGCCCGCGCCGCAGTTCAGCGCGCTGCGGGCGCGTGCGACGGGGTGAGCGGGGAGATCCGCTTGCGCGGCGTGGTCGCCTCGGCCTGCACCATGTGCCCGCTGCGTTCATGCGCGCTGTGCGACAGCTCGGTGATCAGCGCGGCTTCGGGCAGGTTGCGCCAGTAGCGTGTGGGCATTTCCTTTTTCATCATGGTGGTCTTGAGCCGCGCGGGGTTGAAGATGTGGCGGTAGTAGGTGAGCCAGAGCGCCTCGCCCGCGTCGGGCGGTGGGGCATCGCTGCGCTGGCCGCCGGGCCCGACCTGCAGCGTGCTGCCGTCCCAGCGGACGCTGGCGTCCGGCGTGAGGATGGCCCAGTGCATGTGCGTGAAGCGCCGCACGAAGAACCCGGCGTTGGCTTCGGTGATGAAGTGATCGGGCTCGAACCAGGCAACCTGCACGGTGCGGCCCTCGCTGTCGGTCACGGGGCGAAAGCGCACGAAGGCGTGCATTTTGTGCATGTCGCGTGCCACGGCGCGCACCATGTGGTGGGCCTGCATGCGGTCGGCGTCCAGCGGGTCGTGGCGCAGCGCGCGGTCATGCGACAGTCGCCACAGCAGGCGGTACATGAGCGTGAACCGCGCGGGGTTGCGGTGCAGCACCAGGCGCTCGCACAACCGCACGAAGTCTTCGGGCACGCGCGGTGCCGGGTGTGCGGCGCGGGGCTGCAGCGCCGCCAGGTCGAGCGTTGGTGGCGAGGCTGCGGCGGCGCCGGCGAACAGGTCCTCGGCAACGTCCTTCGCGGTGAGCCAGTCCACGGCCTGCGGCGGCACGCCCGCCTGCACCAAGGTGCGCGCGGCATGGCGAAAACCGGCCCAGTCGGTGGGGTGGTCGAGCATGACGGTGTGCTGTGCCATGGATCAGGCGCTCGCGAAGGCCAGCCGGCCCCTGGCCGTTATGGCTGAGAGTGTCCAAGCCCGGGCGCAGCGGGCGCGCAGGCTTTCGACAAGCACGGGACGGACGGGCGGGGACGTGCAAGCGTTGTCGCGCATGGCTCGAACCTTCAGAACAGACTGCCCTGCGCAGGTGGCGGCGCAAGGCGTGCGGCCAGGTCGGCGGCATCCAGCGCGCGCCCGGGGCGGTAGTCCACGGCCTCGACAAATGGCAGCACTTTCTTGAGCGGCACATGCAGCCGGGCCAGGTCGGCATGGCGCAGGCGGCGCACGCGGCGGGCGGCCAACAGGCGGTCCACCGTCTGCACGCCGAACCCCGGCACGCGCAGCAGCAGCTCGCGCGGGGCGGTGTTCAGGTTGACCGGGAAGCGCTCGCGGTGCGCAATGGCCCAGGCCAGCTTGGGGTCCATGTCCAGCGCCAGCATGCCGCCCTGGCTGGGGGGCACGATCTCGCCGTGCGTGAAACCGTAGAAACGCATCAGCCAGTCGGCCTGGTAGAGCCGGTGCTCGCGCACGGTAGGCGGGGCGATGAGCGGCAGCGCGCGCGCCGCGTCAGGAATGGGGCTGAAGGCCGAGTAGTACACGCGCCGCAGCCGGTGCACGCCATACAGGCCCGCGCTGGTCGCCAGGATGGTGCGGTCATCGGTGGCGTCGGCGCCCACGATCATCTGCGTGCTCTGCCCACCCGGCGCGAAGTGAGGCGCCACAGCGCGCCGCGTGAGCGTGCGTGTGGTGGCGGGCATCGACACGACCTTGGCGGCGGCCTGCTCCTTGCGCGCCTGCCGCGCGTCCTCGATGCGCACGGCCATGCGCGCCATCGACCTCGCAATGGCCGCGCTGTCTTTCTGCGGCGCCAGCGCGGTCAGGCCTTCGGGCGTGGGCAGCTCCACGTTGATGCTCAGCCGGTCGGCGTAGCGGCCCGCGCGCTCCATCAGCTCGGGCGATGCATCGGGGATGGTCTTCAAGTGGATGTAGCCGCGAAAGTCGTGCTCTTCGCGCAGCGTGCGGGCCACCTCCACCACCTGCTCCATGGTGTAGTCGGGGCTCTGGATGATGCCGCTGGAGAGGAAAAGGCCCTCGATGCAGTTGCGGCGGTAGAAGTCGAGCGTGAGCTGTACGACCTCGGCCACGGTGAATCGCGCCCGGGGCACGTTGCTTGTCACCCGGTTCACGCAGTACAGGCAGTCGTACTGGCAAAAGTTGGTGAGCAGGATCTTGAGCAGCGAGATGCAGCGGCCGTCCGGCGCATAGCTGTGGCAAATGCCCATGCCCTCGGTGGAACCCATGCCACGCCCGCCGACCGAGTCGCGCGGCGCCGCGCCGCTCGATGCGCACGAAGCGTCGTACTTGGCGGCATCGGCCAGGATGGAAAGTTTGGATTGCAAATTCACTGTATGAATTTACAGTAATTTCCCATCCGAAGCCAGTGCGAGGGTATTGCATGGATGTGATTTGCTATCTAAGTCATAGCTATCTGCGCTTTGCCAATGAACGCCAGGGCCTGAAATGACATAGAAATTCCGACCCACCCCGGGCTGAGCCCTTCAAGGCACGGACTCCAGCGCCATCACCGCCGTCGCTGTGTTCGAAATCGGGATGTGGTAGTTGCTGTGCACCCGCCGCACGCCCGCGCTGGCCGTGCTCAGCGCGCCGCGCATGGCCAGCCACATGAGCAGCTCCACGCCCTGGGTGCCGGTCTTCTCCACCAGTTCGTGCACGCTGAACTGCGTGGCCCATTCGGGGTTGCTCACCAGGCTTTCGATGAACTGCAGGTCGAATGCCTTGTTGATGAAGCCCGCCCGCTCGCCGTCGAGCTGGTGCGACAGGCCGCCCGAGGCGATCACCGCCACCTTCTTGCCGCTGTCCCAATGCTGGATGGCCGCGCCCACGGCCTTGCCGAGGGCGTAGCAGCGCCGGGCCGACGGCAGGGGGAACTGCACGGTGTTGATGCACACTGGCACCACCGTCACCGGGCAGTCGCCCTCGGGCCAGAAGAGCTTGAGCGGCAGGGTGCAGGCGTGGTCCACCAGCATTTCCTGGCAGGTGGTCACATCGAACTCCTGCGCAACCAGGGCGTTGATGAGATGCCAGGACAAATCCACCTCGCCCGTCAGCGGTGCCAGCGTGGGAATGCCCCAGCCTTCGTCCGCATTGTGGTAGCGGGCCGCCGCGCCCACGGCAAAGGTGGGCATCTTGTCCAGGAAGAAGTTCAGGCCGTGGTCGTTGTAGAACATCACTACCACATCGGGCTGCCTGGCGCCCAGCCACTGGCGGATGGGCGCAAAGCCGTCGAAGAAGGGCTTCCAGTAGGGCTCGCTCTGCAAGCCCTTGTGGATGGCGCCGCCAATGGCAGGAATGTGCGATGTGCCGAGGCCGCCGATGACTTGTGCCATGGTGTGGGTGCTCCTTTGCTGTGTCTTTGCGCTGTTGCTTTTCCTAGCGGCCCGCCGCCACCAGCCTGGCCTTGAATTCGTCCTTGGTCATGCCTGTCTGCTGTGCCCCTATGTCCTGCATGTCCAGGCCGAAGATGCCTGCGAACTTGGCCAGGTAGTACGCGTTGCCACCGGCGGCGATCAGCTGCAGCACGTTGCGGGCGCGGATGGCCGCGGCCTGCTGCTCGTTCAGTCCGTACTGCTGCATGTAGGCCTCTTCGTCGGCGGCGAATGCTGCGCGGTTGGCGGCGTGGTTGAACGAAAAGCACATCTTGTTGAGCGCATAGCCCTTGCGGGCCTGCGTGCCGTCGAACGGCGTGGTGCCGGGAATGGGTGGCAAGGGGGTGGGCAGTGGGATCACGATGTCTCCTTGGCTTGATGCAGGTCAGACTGCAGTGTCGGGCGCGCATTGCCAAAGATGAAGGGGGCCGGGATCATCGGATCCATGAGCGAAATCGATTGGTCGCACCTGGATGCGCACCTGCTGCAGCTGCTGGTGGCCGTGCTGGAGACCGGCAGCATCACCGCCGCGGCCGCGCGCCTGGGCGTCACGCAGTCGGCGGTGAGCCACCTGCTGGGCAAGCTGCGGGCCATCACGGGTGACCCGCTGTTCGTCAAGCGCGGGCGGGGCATCGTTCCCACTGCGCGGGCGGACAGCCTGGCTGCGCCAGCGCGCGAGCTGCTACGGCAGATGGAGCAGTTTGCGCGCGGCCCGCAGTTCGAGCCCGCACGGTGGGCCGCGCAGCTGACCATCGCGGCCAACGACTTCCAGCGCGACCTCCTGCTGCCTGTGGTTGCGCAACGCCTGCGCGAGGCGGCGCCCGGCGTCGCCCTGCGCATCGTGCCCAGTGGCGCCCCAGGAGCAGAGCTGCTGCGCTCGGATGCCTGCCAAATGGTGATCAGCCCGCGCCCGCCTGACGGCACCGACATCCTGCAAAAGCGCCTGTTCGCGGACCACTACCGCGTGTTCTACGACCCCTGCATGCGCAGCGCGCCTGCCGAGGTGGCGGACTACCTCGCTGCCGACCACGTCACCGTGGCCTACGAGGCGCACCGGGGCCTGGACCTGGACCGGCAGCTCGAAGAGCGCGGCCACCACCGCCGCTTTGCCGTGCGCGTGCCCGGCTTTGCCGCGCTGCCAGCGTTCGTGCGCGGCACGCCACTGCTCGCCACGGCACCGTCGCTGCTGTCGCGCACCGCACTTGCGGGCCTGGCCAGCGCACCGGTGCCGGTGCCATGCCCGCAGTTGCCGATGTACATGGTCTGGCATGTGCGCCACCAGCAGGATGCGGCGCATCGCTGGTTGCGCGAGCAGATGGAGGCCGCGGTCGGCGCTGTGCTGCCGGCGGCGCTACTTGGCGGCCCGGCTGCGGTCCCTGCGCAGTGCCTGACGCAGCAGCCGCGTGGCGCGGTCGCGCATGCCGGTGGGGTGGCCTGAGGGCTGCGGGTGGGCCTTGGCTTCGGCGCATGCGGCCAGGAAGTCCTGCAGGATGGCGGTGTCGTCCAGCGTGTCGGCACCGACCTTGTGGAACTCGGGATGCCACTGCGTGGCGGCGATGTAGCCTCGCCCCGGCCCGGCCTGCAGGCGAATGGCTTCGGGTACGCCGTCGGGCTCGCTCAGTGCTTCCACGACGAAGTCAGGGGCGACCCGCTTGATGCCCTGGTGGTGGATGCTGTTGACGCGGGCTCTGGGCTTCTCGGGGTACAGCTGCGCCAGGCGCGTTCCTTCGACGATGTTGATGTCGTGAAAGTGCTGGTCGTATGTGGACGCATTGCGGTGCTGCAATGCGCCGGGATGCTGGGTCTGCAGGTCCTGGTAGAGCGCGCCGCCGAATGCCACGTTGATCAGCTGCAGCCCCCGGCACACGCCGAAGATGGGCTTGCGCACCTCGGCGAACGCCTTCACGACCGCCAGGTCGTACAGGTCGCGCACGCGGTCGCCGATCCATTCCTCGCGCAGCGGCTCCTCGCCGTAGTTGCCCGGCCACACGTCCGCGCCTCCATGCATCACCACGCCGTCAAGCCACTGCGCGTAGTGCGCCAGCGTCACGTCGCCGCGCGCCGTCTCGCCGGTGGGGCAGGGCACCATCACCACCATGGCGCCGGCCGACATGATCCAATGCGCGATGGACTGCTCTACATACTGCAGCGTCTTGTTGGTGAACAGCGGGCGGGTCGGATCGGCGTGCTGGAAGCAGGCGGACAAACCAATCTTGAGGCGACGGTCATCGGGCATGGGTGCGGGCTCCGGGCAGCACGCTGAAACGGTGCTGCCGTGCAGTGAACAACAGGTACCAACGTTGTAGCACCGCAGCCCGTGGCGCGTCTGTAGGAGAGCGGCCTGCACCCCTGCACGCGTCGGCCTTCTGCGATGCAGTGCTGCGAAATGTGGCTTTCTTCATGAAATGTTTTGCTGAATCTGTTGCGTGATACGACGCATTCTTTCGTGCTCGCGATAATTTCCGTGCACTTGGCGCCAGGGAGGGCCGCCGGGTGACGCCTGTTCAGAGTCTCCCGGAGAGCCCCACGAATGCTTCACAAAAAAAATTGTCGGCCCGCGCTCACTGCGCTGGCCGCGCTGACGGCCATTGCCTGGCCCCTGCTGTCCCAGGCCGCGGTGCCCCCTGGCGCTGCCGCGGAAATCGTCAGCCTGCAGGGCGCGGGCGATCAGCGCTCTGCGTCTGCCACGGACTGGCTGCCGGCCCGTCCTGCCCAGGCGCTGGGCACCGGAGATTTCGTGCGCACGCGCCAGGCGGCCAAGATGGCCCTGCTGTTTGCCGACGACACCCAGCTGCGCCTGCACCAGAACACGGTGCTGCAGGTCAAGGGCGTGGCCACGCCGGCCCAGCCCGTGACGACGCTGATGCTCAATGCGGGCCGCGCCTGGACGCAGACCCGCCGCGCCGACGGCAGCCGCCTGAACCTGGAGACCCCTGCCGCCACCGCCGCGATCCGGGGCACCGACTGGGACCTGGCCGTGGACGACGACGGCCGCACGCTGCTCACGGTGCTGTCGGGCACGGTGGAGTTCTTCAACGCGCAGGGCCAGGTGCTGGTGAGCGCCAATGAAGCCGCCGTCGCCGATGTGGGCAAGGCCCCTGTCAAGCTCGTGCTGAGCCAGCCGCGCGACCGCATCCAGTGGGTGAACGCCCTGCGCGCCGATCCGCTGGTGCACCTGGCTGCCGAGCCCATGCCCGAAGGGTTGGCGCCTGTGCGCGCTGCGCTGCAGGCACGCGACATGGCCGCTGCCCGCGCGGCCCTGGCGCAGTCCCGCGCGGGTGCCCCGGCGCCGTGGGTCGCCGTGATGGAGGCGGCGATTGCGCTCCTGTCCGGCGAGACCGCCACGGCGCGTGACCAGCTCGCGCGGCAGGTGGCCGTCAACACGCCAGCTGGCGCGCCGCTACCTGTCTGGCTGATGCAGTCGGACCTGCAGCTCATGGACGGTGATGGCCCCGCTGCGGCGCAAACCTTGCGCGCGGCGCTCCAGCACTGGCCCGCGCACCCGGCGCTGGTGGCCCAGCTGGCGCGTGTGCAGATGCTGAGCGACCGCGTGGACGAAGCCTCTGCCACGCTGGCGCCGTCCCAGGGCACCGCGCATGCCGACATCGCTCTCGTGCGCGCCGAGCTGGCCCGCCGCCGGGGCGATGCCCCCGCCACCCTGGCCGCCTATGCCGAAGCTACGCAACTGGCCCCTGGCGATGCACGCGGCTGGCAGGGCCTGGGCAGCGCGCACACAGAGCGTGAAGACCCTGCCCCCGCCCGTCAAAACCTGCAGCGCGCCATCGCCATATCGCGCGATGCGCCCGGCGCCCATGGCGAGCTGGGCACACTCGAGACCTTCGTCAACCAGTTCACCGAAGCCGGCGCGGCGTTCGCCACGGCCCTGGGTGACAACCCGGCGGACTATGTGGCGCTGACCGGCCAGGGGCTGCTGCACCTCAAGCAAGGCCAGCCGCAGCAGGCGCTCGACGCCTTCCTGCGCGCCGGGGTCATGGAGCCGCGCTATGCCCGAGCCAAGACCTGGACGGCCGTGGCGTACTACCAGCTCGGCCGCCACCAGGACGCGTTGGCCACGCTGCACCAGGCCAGCAGCCTGGACGACAAGGACCCGGTGCCCTACATGCTGCTCGCGCAGATCCACACCGACCTGTTCCAGCCGGGCGAGGCCGTGGAGGCCGCGCGTGCTGCGGTGGAGCGCATGCCGTACCTGAAGTCGCTCAATCAGGTGGCGAACGACCAGAAGGGCAGCGCCAACCTCGGTGCGTCGCTGGCCTTCTTCGGCATGGAGGACTGGGCGCTGGAGCTGGCGCAGCAGAGCTTCTATCCGTACTGGGGCGGCAGCCACCTGTTCCTGGCCGACCGCTATCCGGGTGAGTTCAACAAGAATTCGGCGCTGTTCCAGGGCTTTCTCACGGACCCGATGGCGTTCGGGGCCAGCCAGCGGTATTCGTCGCTGCTGCAGCAGCCCGGGGTGCACGGGGCGGTGGGGGTGACGCTGGACAAAGACCTGTACCGCATGCGAGCGCCTGCTGTCACGCTCAACGGAATGAACAACACCCAGGTGCCGGTGTCGTGGTTCTTCAAGGCCCAATCGGCGAATGCAAGCGAGTTTCCGTTCGACCTGCAGGTCAACAGTGCTCCGGCGGTGCGGGGTGGCTATGGTGATGTGCGTGCGCGTGCTGTCACCGTGGGTGTGGGCATGCAGCCCACCGAGCGCATCAATCTGTTCGCATACCTGAACCAGTTCGACATGCGCTTGCGCAGCCAGAACCTGTTCGAGACCGCGATGGACAACAAGAGCACGCAGGGTGCCCTCGGCATGGCCTACCGCTGGGGGCCCACGGAACAGACCTGGATCAAGCTCGGACGCAGCATGGAGAGCATTCTGCTCACGGGCTATCCCACGCTGTACCTGGAGCCACCCTTCGTCAGCCTGATGGGGGTGGGCAGCGAGCCCCGCAAACAGTTCAACGACTTGCAGCTTCGGCACACGGTGGACACCGCACCGGGCAGCCGCTGGAGCGTGGCCCTGGAGCATGTGCGCGAGCGCCAGAACAACCTGATCGGCGGCGCCGCAGCGGTGGCGGCCGACATTCCCGGGGTGGGTACTTACCGCGACTTTTTTCTTGTGGATGGCTACAACCATGTGGACCGCCGCTACACCGCCTTGACCCTGGCGACGACCCAGCGCCTTGACCCCGCGCTGGGCCTGGATGCGGCGCTGGGCGTGCAGCAGATACGCCACCGCGTCGATGGCCTGACGCGCAGCTACCTCGTGAACCTGGAACAGCTGACCGAAGAGGCCGCGCGCCGCGCCGAGATGGAGCGCGTGGTCACGCCCCGCGTGGGCATCGTCTGGCAACCGGCGCAGGGCACCACGGTGCGCATGGCCTACCAGGACTGGTTGCGGCCCCTGAGCGTCTCTACGCTCACCAGCGTGGAGACGGCCGGCATCCCCGTCGAGGACCGGCTGGTCGAAGCCGGCGGCCGTCACAAGCGCGCCGTGGCGCAGGTGGGCGTGGAGCTGGGCCAGAGCACATTCCTCAGCCTGCGCGCTGATCATCTGCGCATACATAACCCCGGCACCGTGGGCGTGGACCTGCGCACGCCCAGCCTGCCGTTCCTTGAGGAAATGCGCAACGCGCAGCTCGCCAATCTCTCCACCACCGACCTGCTGGAAGACACGCCCAGCTTCGACAGCGGCACGCTCAGGGCGCTGGGCGCGGGCGTCAACCACATGTTCAGCCGGCGCTGGTCGGCCTATGCCAAGTACCTCTACCAGGGCAGCGAGAGCCGCAGCTACGACGCGGATGTGCCGGTGGGCCGCATCCCGTACATCCCGCGCCATACCGCCGTGCTGGGCGCCACCTGGGCCGGCCCGCAGCGCCTGTACCTGAGTGGCCGCGCCGTGTACCGGTCGGAGCGCTTCGAGGACAGGGAAAACCTCACCCGCATCGCGCCGGGCTGGGGCGTGGACCTGATGGGATTCTGGGAATCGCAGGACAAGCACTGGGTCGTCGGAGTGGCTGCGATGAACCTGTGGGCCCCGAAGTCGGACCGCCGCAAGACCCGCTATGTCCTGGATGCGCGCTACCGGTTCTGACCGCGCGGCAGGGGCGGCGCCGGCGGCGCGGCACCGCCGGCGGTGGACGGCGCTGGGCGCCTGCGTGCTGGCGCTGCTGCTGGTGGGGGCCGCCACTTTCAGCCGCACCTGGCATGTGCTGGAGTTCAAGACCTTCGACGTGCTCGCGACTCTGACGGCGCCCTACCGCACCACGTTGCCCGTGGTGATCCTGGCGATCGATGAGCCCACCTTCCAGGAACTGCAGCAGGCCTGGCCCTTCCCCCGCAGCGTGCACGCTGCGCTGCTGCAGCGCCTGCACGCCGAAGGGGCTGCCGCCGTGGGCCTGGACGTGGTGTTCGCCGAGCCCACCTCCGAGGCCGAGGACGCCGCACTGGCCCGCGCCATCAGCGACGTGGGCCCGGTGGTGCTGGCCTCCACGCGCGAGAAGATCGACAGTGGCAATGCGTCGATGTGGATGGACATCCTGCCGCTGCAGCGCCTGCTCGATGCCGGTGCCGAGTCGGGCGATGCGGGCGTGGAGCCCGACGACGACTTCGTGGTGCGGCGTGCCCCCGTGGCGCAGGGCGGCTTTGCGCTGCGGCTTGCGCAGCGCGCGGCCGAGGCGCGCGGCGTTACGCCCGTGCTGCGCCATTTCGACTGGATCGGCTACCGGGGGCCGCGCGGCACCTTCGATACGCGCTCGTACTACCAGGCGCTGGAGCCTGGCCTGCTGCCGCTCGGGTTCTTCAAGGGCAAGATCGTCCTTGTGGGCCGCTCCGCCCGCACGGCCACGGAGCTGTCGCGCACGCAGGCCGACCTGTTCAACTCGCCGTTCGGAACGGCGGGCGGCGAGCGGCTGTTCCCGGGCGTCGAGCTGCAGGCCACGCTGGTGGACAACTTCATGACGGGCGGGGGGCTGCGCAGTGTGTCCGACGGCTGGAGCCTGGCCCTCATCGCCGCACTGCTGCCGCTGCTGCTGCGGGCCAACCGCAGGCTGCACACCGCTGGCGCGGCGGTGCTCGCAGCGGCGCTGGTGACCATGATCGCCGCCACATCGTGGTGGCTGTTTGCCCGTTGGCGCCTGTGGTGGCCGCCGCTGCTGCCGGCGGCGAGCGTCCTGGCCATCCATGGAGCGGCAGCGCTGGTGGGGTACGCCGCCGTGCGCCAGCGCGCGCGGCAGATCCGCGCCATGTTCGCGCAGTACGCGCCGCCTGCCGTCGTCTCGCGCCTGATCGCCCAGCCCGAACTATTGCGCCTGGGCGGCGAGGCGCGCGAGGTCACGCTCATGTTCACCGACCTGGCCAACTTCACCACGCTGTCCGAGCAGCTCACGGCCGAGCAGACGGTGGAGGTGCTCACCGGTTACTTCAATGCGATGACGCCCATCGTGCATGCCACCGGCGGCACGGTGGACAAGTTCATCGGCGACGCGGTCATGGCCTTCTGGGGCGCGCCGCTGCCCGACGCGCAGCATGCCGAGCACGCGGTGCGCGCGGCCGTTGCCATGCAGCAGGCCATGGAGCCGCTGGCGGCGGACCTGCGCGCGCGGGGGCTGCCGCCCATCCACATGCGCATTGGGCTGCACACGGGCCGCGTGGTGGTGGGCAACGTGGGCTCGGAGCAGCGCTTCTCCTACACCGCGATCGGCGACGCCGTGAACCTGGCTGCGCGCCTGGAAGGCGCGAACAAGGCCTTTGGCACCGGGATCCTGCTGTCCGCCGCCACTGCTGCGCAGTTGCCGCCAGGCATGGCGCTGCGACCGCTGGACGATGTGATCGTGAAGGGCAAGACCGAGCCGGTGCGCGTGTTCACACCCTGCGAGGACACTGCGGCCTGCCAGGCGAGCCAGAGCGCACTCGACGCGTTCCATGCGCGCGACTGGAACGCCGCCGACACGCATCTGGCAGCAGTACTCCAACGCCTTCCTGGCGATGCGGCGGCGCTGCGCCTGCAGCAGCGCGTGGCCGCTGCGCGCCTGCTGCCCGAGGGTGCGGCGTGGGCGCCTGCCGTGGCGCTCGACAAGCTCTGAGCGAGCAAGCCTGCTGTGCCAGCCGGGTCGCCCTGCAGCCCGCCACATTGCAATGACCTCTGCACGCCATGCACATGGAAGACCCGGCGACTAACAGGTTCTTACGGGCGCAGCGCCCCGAAGGTGCGACCATGGGGGTTCACGGGACGGCTGCCCAGCCGGGACGCAAGACAAGGCAGGGCAAGGTCCTTCGCTTGGATTTCTCAAGGAGCACCACCATGCAAGTACAAGTCAATACGGACGACCACATCGAAGGCGGCGAATCCCTCAGCGATTGGATCGCCACCGAAGCCAAGAGCCGGCTGTCGCGCTTTCAGGACCATGTGACGCGGCTGGATGTGTTCTTGAGCGACCTCGACGCAGGCAAGTCCGGTGCCAACGACAAGCGCTGTCGCATCGAGGCGCGCGTCACCGGCCGTCAGCCGATCTCTGTGGCCGACGACGCCAGCGAGATGGGCCGGGCGTTCATCTCTTCGGTCGACAAGCTGGCCCGCGCGCTCGACACCGACCTGGGCCGCGCCAAAGACCGCCATGGGCGTGACACCATCCGCACGCTGGACGCGTCGGATGCCGCCGCTGCAGGCTGAAGTTGAATGTTGCAACCCATACCTCGCTGGCGCTCTCCGATACTCATTTTGTTGCTATGTGAACGATAGCAACCGAAGGTGGCGCCTGCATTGCGCAGGCGCGCCTTCGCTGGCTGGGGCCCGCGCGCAGCTTGTCATACAGCCACCCCGCGCCATGCGGCATGGCGCCGGCGTCTTCGCATCAGCCTGCGGCCATCGCCGCCGCAGCGCTCACAAATCCAGCACCAGCAGCTTGCTGCGTGCGCGCGAGCAGCAGGGCATGAACTGCTCGTTGCTCGCCTTTTCCTCATCGGTCAGGTACATGTCGCGGTGGTCCACCTCGCCCTCCAGCACGCGGGTGATGCAGGTGCCGCACACGCCCTGCTCGCACGAGGTCATGATGTCGATGCCCTGGCCGCGCAGCGCTTCCACGATCGACATGCCCGGCGCAATCGCATAGGTCTTGCCGGTGCTCGCGATGCGCACCTCGAAGCCTTCATCGCCCGAAGTGTCCTGCGTGGGCGCGCCAAAGTATTCCAGGTGGATGCGGTCCTGCGCCCAGCCCATGGTCTGGGCCGTGTTCACCACGTGGTCGATGAAGCCCGCCGGGCCGCACACGTACACGCGCTTGTCGTCCCCCGGCGCTGCCAGCACGGACGCCAGGTCGAGCTTTTGCTCGGGCGCCCCTGCATCGAAGTGAAAGTGCACGTGCGGAGCCATGGGGGACGCGGTGATTTCGCCGGCGAACGCGGTGCGCTCGGCCGAGCGCGTGCAATAGTGCAACGCAAAGGCCGCGCCGGTGCGCGCCAGGCGGTCGGCCATGCACAGCAGCGGCGTCACGCCGATGCCGCCCGCAAGCAGCAGCGTGTGCTGCGCCGGGTGCAGCGCAAAGTGGTTGCGCGGCGTGCTGATGGTGATCACGTCGCCTTCGGTCACGCGCTCGTGCATGCCCACCGAGCCGCCGCGCGAGGCGGGGTCGCGCAGCACGGCGATGCGGTAGCGGTGCTGCTCGTGCGAGGCGTTGCACAGCGAGTACTGGCGCACCATGCCACCGGGGACATGCACGTCGATGTGCGAGCCCGCGCTGAAGGGCGGCAGGGGCTGGCCGTCCAGGCGCGCGAGTTCGAAGCTGGCGATGCCTTCGGCCTCGGCGGTCTTCTTGACCACGCGGACCTGGAGCGTCTCCTGCGCGGTCATGCGGCCACCACCTGCTGCGGCGCTGCAGGCGCGCGCTCGGCGGCGATCACGCGGTCCAGCACCTTGCGCGACTGCACGCCGCCCGCGTCGATGTTGAGCATGAGCAGCCTGCGGTCCGGGTGGCGCAGCAGGTTGAGCTGCTGCTTTTCCAGCATCTCCTGGTCCTCGGCAAAGATGCCGCCCTGGCCTTCGCGGATCTTGGCAGTCAGCTCCGGGTCCTGCGGCTTGAAGTTGCGCGCCATGCCCCAGAAGTAGTGGATGGAGGTGTCGGTCTCCGGCGTGATGAAGTCCACCACGATGCTCGATGCCTTCTTGTCCGCCGGCGCGTCGTAGCCGCCGTGGCCGGCCAGCGCCACGCCCACTTCGATGAGCACGTGGCTCGGTGGCGAGAAGTGGCAGATCTGCCAGCGGTCCACCGGCTGGTCGTCGGGCAGGCCGTTCATGCGCAGCGCCATCTGCCAGAACGGCGGCGCCTGGATGTTTTCCATGAAGCGGCTCGTGATGACCTCGTCGCCCTCGACCCGGGTCTTGCAGGGCACCTCGTCGATCTCTTTTTGCCCGATGCTGGTGGCGTGCACGTAGGTCTCGTGCGTCAGGTCCATCAGGTTGTCGATCATCAGGCGGTAGTCGCAGGCGATGTGGTACAGCCCGCCGCCGTAGGCCCATTCTTCGCTCTCGGCCCATGGCAGGTGGTGGATCTTGGCCGGGTCGGCCAGGGCCGCATCGCCCGTCCACACCCAGATGAAGCCGTAGCGCTCTTGCACGGGGAAACTGCGCGTGCGCGGAAAGCCCTGGACGCGCTGGCCGGGCATGGACACCCCCTTGCCGTCGCAGCCCACGCGCAGGCCGTGGTAGCCGCACATCAGCTCGCCATCGCACACCTTGCCCAGCGACAGCGGCGCGCCCCGGTGGGGGCAGAAGTCCTCCAGCGCGGCGACCTTGCCGGGCGCGGGGCGGTAGAACACGATCTTCTCGCCGCAGACCATGCGGCCCAGCGGCTTGTCGGCGATCTCGTCAGGGGTGCAGGCAACGTACCAGGCGTTCTTGGGATACATGGTGATTTGTCTCGTGGGTGTCGTCAGCTTGTTCATGGGGCCAGTGCGCAACCGGGAAGGCGCCCACCTGGATACAGCGGATTGTGCGAAATGAGTGCCGAGCTGTATACATAAAAATACTGAAAACCAGCTATCGCGCGCCGGCATAGCTTGTAAGGTGTTGTTTTGACTGAGTGTTTGTTCTGCTTGTCTGGATTTGACGAGGGTTTCTGTATACATTCTGGCCTGGCTGGCACCCACTTTGGCCCGCTTTCCCCATTCCACTGTCGCGCCCACCCATGCACCTGACCGACGATCCGCAGATCGCAACCCTTTCACCGCCGTCTGGCGACGCCGCCACCTCGCAGGCTGTCAAGGCGCAACTGCGCCTGCGCGAGATGATTCTGGCGGGTGAGCTGCCCGGCGGCGCGCGCATTGCGGAGCTGACGCTGGTGGAAAAGCTCGGCGTCTCGCGCACCCCCATCCGCGCCGCGCTCATGCGGCTGGAGCAAGAGGGGCTGCTGCACCGCCTGCCAGGTGGCGGTTATGCGGTGCGCACGTTTTCAGAGACCGACGTGGCCGACGCCATCGAATTGCGCGGCACGATGGAAGGGCTGGCGGCGCGCCTGGCCGCCGAGCGCGGCGTGGAGGCCGCGCTTCTGGCCGAAGCCCATGCCTGCCTGGATGCCATCGACACGGCGCTCGCACCGCGCACGCTGGACGACGAGGGCTTCTCGCGCTACGTGGAGCTGAACGCGCGCTTTCACCTGCTGCTCAGCCGCATGGTGGGTAGCGACGTGATCGCGCGCGAGCTGGACCGGGTGAAGGGCCTCCCGTTCGCATCCCCCTCGGCCTTTGTCGTGGTGCAGACCCATTCCCATGAAGCGCGCGACATGCTCATCGTCGCGCAGGACCAGCACCGTCAGGCGCTCGACGCCATCGAGCGCCGCGAGGGCGCCCGGGCCGAAGCCATCCTGCGTGAGCATTCCCGCATCACCCGGCGCAATCTGCTGGCGGCAGTGCAGGCCGCCCAGGTACAGGGCTTGCCCGGCGTTCAACTCATCCGCGAGCGCGGCTAGGGCGCCATCGAATCAAAGTCAGCGCTGGTAGCCATCGTTGAGATGTCGCAGCGATGGAGACGAGCGCCGCCCAGGCAGGGTAGCCGCGGAACTGGCTTCGCCAGGCCGCTGGCTGCGTCCCCCTCCCGCGCGCAGCGCGAGAGAGGGGGAAGGCGCCGCAGGCGACTCAGGGGGTGATATCCCGTTCTGAGATATCTAAAAGTGGGAAAGCCCGCTTGTCGAAGTCTCCAGCGCGATTCACACTGCGGCCAGCATTGTTCTGTATACAACGACATCCCAGGAGACATCGATGCCCACCAAACGCCACCTTCTTCGCGCCTGCGCCACTGCGGCCCTGGTGCTGACCAGCGGCCTGGCCGCGTTGCCCGCCACCGCCCAAGACAGCAACGTCTTCAAGATCGGCCTCATCCTGCCCATGACGGGCCAGCAGGCCACCACCGGCCGCCAGATCGAAGCGGCCGCCAAGCTCTACATGGCGCAGAACGGCGACACCGTGGCCGGCAAGAAGGTGCAGCTCATCATCAAGGACGACACCAGCCTGCCCGACGTGACGCGCCGCCTGGCCCAGGAGCTGGTGGTGAACGAGAAGGTCAACGTGCTCGCCGGCATGGGCATCACGCCGTCGGCCATGGCGACTGCGCCGCTGGCCACGCAGTCCAAGACCCCGCTGGTGGTGATGGCCGCGGCCACGTCCAGCATCACCGAGGCATCGCCCTATGTGGTGCGCAGCAGCTTCACGCTGCCCCAGGTGTCGGTGGCCCTGGCCGACTGGGCGCCCAAGAATGGCATCAAGAAGGTCGTGACCCTGGTCAGCGACTACGGCCCCGGCATCGACGCCGAGAAATACTTCAACCAGCGCCTGACCTTCAACGGCGGCCAGGTGACCGAGGCCCTGCGCGTGCCGCTGCGCAATCCCGACTTCGCGCCCTTCCTGCAGAAGGTGCGCGACGGCAAGCCCGATGCGCTGTTCGTCTTCGTGCCCTCGGGCGCGGGCGCGGCGGTGATGAAGCAGTTCCTGGAGCGCGGCCTGGACAAGGCCGGCATCAAGCTCATCGCCACCGGCGACGTGACCGATGACGACCAGCTCAACGACATGGGCGACGGCGCGCTGGGCGTGGTCACCTCGCACCACTACTCGGCCGCGCACCCCTCGCCACTGAACAAGAAGTTTGTCGAGGCGTTCGAGAAGGCCAACAAGGGCCTGCGCCCCAACTTCATGGCCGTGGGCGGCTACGACGGCATGCGCGTGATCTATGAAGCGCTCAAGACCACCAAGGGTACGGGCGGCGGCGATGCGCTGCTGGCCGCGATGAAGGGCCAGGTGTTCGAAAGCCCGCGCGGCCCCGTGTTCATCGACGCGCAAACGCGCGACATCGTGCAGAACGTCTACCTGCGCAAGGTGGAGCGCGTGAATGGGCAGCTGTAAAACGTGGAGTTCGATGTGATCAAGGATGTGAAGGATCCCGGCAAGACTAAGTAACCCCCTGAGGCGCTGCGCACCTTCCCCCTACAGGGGGACGCCACCCGTGGCCTGGCGAAGCCAGTTCCACGGTGGCGCTGGCCTTGGGGCGCGCCGGTTTTTGCGGGCGGGGTGCTTCTAATCAGTTGCGGGGCGCGCCAGTTTTCGGGGGGAGGCTTTCTTCCACCATCCGTTCGGGTTGAGCTTGTCGAAACCAGGGCGTTACGTTCAGCCTCAGACAGTTGAAGCCACCGCACCACCCGTTCGGACTGAGCTTGTCGAAGCCGGGGTGCTGCTGTTGAGGCTGACCTTGTAGAGAGGCACCACCCGTTCGGGCTGAGCCTGTCGAAGCCAGGGCGCCACGCACGGGCCCATGACCCTTGTTCGTCTTCATTGAAGTGATTTCATGCTGACCATTCTTTTCGACGGCGTGGCCTACGGCATGCTGCTGTTCATCCTGGCAGTGGGCCTGGCCGTGACCATGGGGTTGATGAACTTCATCAACCTGGCGCACGGGGCCTTTGCCATGGCGGGGGGGTACATCACGGTGCTGCTGATGCAGCGGCTGGGTGTGCCGTTTCTCGTGTGCCTGCCTATCGCGTTCGTGGGCACGGCCTTGCTGGGGGCGGTGCTGGAGCGCACGCTGTACCGGCCGCTGTACAACAAGGCGCATCTGGACCAGGTGCTGTTCTCCATCGGCCTGGTGTTCATGGCCGTGGCCAGCGTGGACTACTTCGTGGGCTCCACGCAGCAGATCATGCAGTTGCCCGAATGGCTCAAGGGCCGCACCGAGATCGGCAGCGGCGCCTTCATGCTGGGCATGGGGCACTACCGGCTGTTCATCATCGCGGTGTGCGCGGCGCTCACGGTGGGGCTGCAGTACGTGCTGACCAAGACGCGCTTCGGCAGCCGCCTGCGCGCTTCGGTGGACGACCAGCGCGTGGCCGCGGGCATGGGCATCAACGTGAACATCGTGTTCCTGTCCACCTTCGCGTTCGGCTCGGGCCTGGCGGGGCTGGGCGGTGCGCTGGGGGCCGAGGTGCTGGGTCTGGACCCGAGTTTTCCGCTCAAGTTCATGATCTATTTCCTGATCGTCGTGGCGGTGGGCGGCACCTCGTCCATCACCGGCCCGCTGCTGGCTGCGCTGCTGCTGGGCATTGCGGATGTGGCGGGCAAGTACTACATCCCCAAGCTGGGCGCCTTCATCGTGTACAGCCTCATGATCGTGATCCTCATCTGGCGCCCGCAAGGCCTCTTCGTTCGTAAAGGAGGGAAATGAGATGAACGCTCAGACCTCCATCCTCTTGAAGACCCGGCGCTTTCGCTGGTGGGAGCCCATATTCTGGATCCTGGCCTTCGTCGCGCCGCTGGCCCTGCCCAGCCACGCGCTCATCATCAACGAGATCGCCATCGTGGCGCTGTTCGCCATCTCGCTGGACCTGATCCTGGGATACACCGGCATCGTGTCGCTGGGCCACGCGGCCTTCTTCGGCATGGGCGGCTATGCCGCCGCGCTGTTCGCCAAGCATGTGATGCCCGACCCGCTGGTGGGCCTGGCGGTGGGCATTGCCGCAGCCACGGTGCTGGGTGCTGTGGCCTCGCTCACCATCATGCGCGGCACGGACCTCACGCGGCTCATGGTCACGCTGGGCGTGGGCCTGATCATGCTGGAGCTGGCCAACAAGCTCGACTGGCTCACGGGCGGCGCCGACGGCCTGCAGGGCGTGGTGATGGGCCCGGTGCTCGGCCGGTTCGAGTTCGACCTGTACGGCCGCACGGCGGCGTGGTATTCGCTCACGGTGCTGCTGGTGTTCTTCCTCATCGCGCGGCGCATCGTGCAG
Source organism: Acidovorax sp. sic0104 (assembly GCF_019219095.1). Lineage (GTDB taxonomy): Bacteria > Pseudomonadota > Gammaproteobacteria > Burkholderiales > Burkholderiaceae_C > Acidovorax. The sequence goes on along the minus strand of NZ_JAHUWH010000005.1, from coordinate 94,208 downwards.
TCGCCGTTCGGCGCCACGCTCAAGGCCATCCGCGACAACCGGCTGCGCGCCATGGCCATCGGCATCCCCGTCACGGCCAAGCTCGCGCAGGTGTACACGCTGGCTGCCGCGCTGGCAGGCGCTGCGGGCGCGCTGCTCACGCAGACCACGGGCTTTGCGTCGCTCGACCTGTTCGAGTTCCACCGCTCTGCGGACGTGATGCTGATCCTCGTCATCGGCGGCGTGGGCTGGCTCTACGGCGGCATCCTGGGCGCCGTGGGCTTCAAGCTGCTGCAGGACGTGATCTCGTCCGTCACGCCGCAGTACTGGACCTTCTGGATCGGCCTGTTCCTGGTGGTGCTGGTGCTGGTCGGGCGCGACCACCTGTTCCGCCCCTGGACCTGGTTCGGGGCCGGGCGCAAGCCCGGTGCCAGCTCCAGCGCGGGAGGCCATTGATATGAACACGACAACCTCCACCACCGTGCTGTCGGCGCAAGGACTGGTCAAGCGCTTCGGCGGCATCACCGCCACCAACAACGTCACGCTGGACTTGAAAAAGGGCGCACGCCATGCGCTCATCGGCCCCAATGGCGCGGGCAAGACCACGCTGATCAACCTGCTGACCGGCGTGCTGGAGCCCACCGAAGGCGCCATCGTGCTCGAAGGCCAGGACATCTCGCGCCTGGCGCCGCACCAGCGCGTGGCGCGCGGCATGGTGCGCACGTTCCAGATCAACCAGCTGTTCGACAGCCTCACGCCGCTGGAGACCCTGGCGCTCACCGTGTCGCAGCACCAGGGCCTGGGCGGCAAATGGTGGCAGCCGCTGGGTGCGCGCCGCGCCGTCACCGAGCGCTGCGAGCAGCTGCTCGAGCAGTTCCACCTGACCTCGGTGATGGCCGAGGAAACGCGGGTGCTGGCCTACGGCAAGCGCCGCCTGCTGGAGATCGCCATCGCGCTGGCCTGCGAGCCGCGCGTGCTGCTGCTCGACGAGCCCGTGGCGGGCGTGCCCGCGGGCGAGCGCGAAGAACTTTTGCAAACCGTGGCGGCACTGCCCGCCGATGTCTCGGTGCTGTTGATCGAACACGACATGGACCTGGTTTTCAGCTTTGCCAACCGCATGACGGTGCTGGTCAACGGCACGGTGCTGACCGAGGGCGACCCGGACACGATTGCCAACGACCCGCAGGTGAAGGCGGTGTATCTCGGCCATGGGGAGGACGCCCATGTCTAAGACCGAGCTGCTTCGCATCGAGGGCTTGAGCGCGGGCTACGGCGAAGCCGTGGTGCTGCAAGGCATCTCCCTGTCGCTGGCCGAAGGCGACACCCTGGCCCTGCTGGGCCGCAACGGCACGGGCAAGACCACGCTCATCAACACGCTCGCAGGCGCCACGCGCCAGCACGGCGGCACGGTGATGCTCGGCGGCGCGGCGCTGCACAAGCTGCCCTCGCACGAGCGGGCGGCCGCCGGCATCGGCTGGGTGCCGCAGGAGCGCAACATCTTCAAGTCGCTCACCGTGCACGAGAACCTGACCGCCGTGGCGCGCCCCGGCCGCAAGGGCTCCACCGCGCGCCCATGGACGCCCGAGCGGGTGTACGAGATGTTCCCGCGCCTGGCAGAACGCAAGACCAATCTGGGCACGCAGCTGTCGGGCGGCGAGCAGCAGATGCTGGCCGTGGGCCGCGCGCTGGTGCTCAACCCGCGCCTCTTGCTGCTGGACGAGCCGCTCGAAGGCCTGGCGCCCATCATCGTGGAAGAGCTGCTGCGCGCCATCCGCCGCATCACGCGCGAAGAAGGCCTGTCGGCCATCATCGTGGAGCAGCACCCGCAGGCCATCCTGGCCATCTCGGACCAGGCCGCCGTGCTGGACCGGGGCACGGTGGTGCATGCGGGCACGGCGGCCGAATTGAGCGCGCAGCCCGCGCTGCTGGACCGCCTGCTGGGCGTGTCGCGCTGACAGGCACGGGGGCCACCACCGCATGAACATCACCATCCGCCGCAGAACCCTCCTGGCCCTGGCCGCAGCCTGGGGCGCAGCCACCACCCACGCGCAGCCCGCGTTCCCCTCGCGCCCGATCCGCATCGTGGTGCCCAATGCGGCGGGCGGCGCGGCCGACATCACCGCGCGCACGGTGGGCCAGAAGATCGCGGGCCCGCTGGGGCAGAGCGTGGTGATCGAGAACAAACCCAGCGCGGGCGGCGTGGTGGCCGGCGAGCAGGTCGCACGCGCCGAGCCCGACGGGCACACGCTGCTGCTCATCAGCAGCGGCACCGCGGTGAGCGCCGCGCTGTTCCACACGCTGCCGTTCGACACGCTGAAGGACTTCGTGCCGGTGTCGCTGCTGGCCACGTTCGACCTGGCCATCGTCGTGCGTGAAGGCGGGCGCTTCGGCACCCTGGCAGAGCTGCTGGCCTATGGCCGCGCGAACCCGGGCAAGCTCAACATCGGCACGCCGCAGATCGGCACCACGCAGAACCTGGCGGCCGAACTCTTCAAGGTGACCGCCGGCATCGACGCCCAGGTAGTGCCCTTCAACGGCACGCCGCCGGTCATCACCGCACTGCGCGGCGGCGAGATCGATGCCATGGTGGACATCCTCGGCGGGCTGATGCCGCAGATCGGCTCCAGGGCCCTGCGCCCGCTGGCCGTGCTGGGCGCCCAACGCGCGCCGCAGCTGCCCGACGTGCCCACGGTGCGCGACAGCGGCGGCCCCCTGGCCGGCTTCAACGTCACGTCCTGGAACGGCCTGGCCGTGCCCGCACGCACCCCGCCCGCCGTGGTGGAGCGCCTGTCGCGCGAGGTGCAGTCGGCCCTGGCGCAACCCGATGTGAAAAAGCGTCTGCTGGAGCTGAACCTGCACGCCCAAGGCAGCACACCGGCGCAGGCCGCCGAACACCTGGCGACCGATGTGCGGCGCTGGGGCGATGTGATCACGCGGGCCAAGATCGCGCGGCAGTAGGCAGGGTTCGCGTTCAATCAGCCGGTCCGATACCGGTCGGGCTGACTGCCCCGTACCGCACCCCTTTACCGCACCCCTTGCCGTTCGGGCTGAGCTTGTCGAAGCCTGGTGCCGCGCTTCGACAGGCTCAGCGTGAACGGTAGGAGGTGAACCGTTTTTCTACTTCCATAAGCAGCGTGATACCCGGCGACGTTCACGGGTGCTCGAACACCAGCGGCACCGTGCGCTGGATCAGCTCCAGCGCTGCTTTCTGCACCTGCGTGGCCGGCCGTTGCAGGCTGGTCGCCAGCGACAGCGCGATGCGCAGCGGCGGCTTTCCCGGCGAGCCGATGACCTGGGCCGTGTAGGCCGAAGGCCGGGGCGAGTTGAGCAGCGCGTTGCGCGAGAGGATGGCGCAGCCCGCGCCGTCGGCCACCAGGTCCAGGATGGCGGAGACGCCGTCGATCTCCAGCGCCACTTCGGGGCGGCAGCCGATGTTGGCCATCTCCGATTCCACATGCATGCGGATCGCGTTGGGCCGCGACGGGATGATCAGCGGCAGCCGCGCCACCTCGGCCAGCGGGATGGGGCCGGGCGGCGGGTCTTCGGCCAGGCCGGGCGGGCGCACGCGCACCAGCACCAGGTCTTCGTCGATGAGGTGCGACACATCGATGTCGCGCGAGGGCTGGGCGTTGTAGAGCACCACGATGTCCAGGCGCCCGCTGACCAGGCCCTCCAGAATCGCGCCCGACAGCCCCTCGCTGATGGACAGGCGCGCCTCGGGCAGCTCCTGGCGGAAGGCGCGGGTCAGCGGCACCGTCATCACCCGCGCCACGCTGTTGGGCAGGCCGATGGCCACGCGGCCCGACAGCCCGCCGCGCATGCGGTCCATGTCCTCCCGCGCCCGCGCCATCTGGTGCAGGATGCCGCGCCCGTGCTCCACCAGCAGCTTGCCCGCCTCGGTGGGGGTGGCGCCCCGGCCGTTGCGCACCAGCAGGTTCTGGCGCAGCTCCACCTCCAGCAGGCGGATCTGGCGGCTCAGCGCCGACTGCGCCACGTCCAGCGCTGCGGCCGCGCGGGTGAAGCTGCCCAGCTCGGCCACGCGCACAAAGTATTCCAGCTGCTTGAGGTCCATCGGAGAGTCGCGAAGCGGGGGCTCGGCAAAAAAGTGTTTCCTATCGGTAAATGATATACCTGCTAGACGGTGTAGCTACTTTTTATATAGCTCGGCTTCGCCCAGAATCCGGCCTTGAAAGCGTTCCAAGGCTCCGTGCGGGCTGGGCGCCCTGGCCCTTTTGTCTGCTTTTCACCTTCACGCCACCATGTCCCAACACCTTCGCGGAATCTCGTCCATGGCCACCCGCCAGGTGCTGGCCGAGCTGACTGCGGGCTTCGAGCAGGCCACGGGCCACCGCGCCAGCATCGAGGCCGTGGGCGGTGTGGACGCCGCCCAGCGCGTGATGGCCGGCGAGGCCTTCGACGTGGTGGTGCTCGCGTCCGACGCCATCGCCAAGCTGCTGGCCGCGGGCTGCATCGTGCCCGGCAGCGTGGTGGACCTGGTGCGTTCGGGCGTGGCGGTGGCCGTGCCCGCCGGTGCGCCGCAGCCGGACATCGGCTCCGAAGACGCCGTGCGCCAGGCCGTGCTGGCCGCGCGCAGCATCAGCTACTCCACCGGCCCGAGCGGCGTGGCGCTGGCAAAGCTGTTCGAACGCTGGGGCATCGCCGGCGAGATCGCGGGCCGCATGGTGCAGGCACCGCCCGGCGTGCCCGTGGGCTCGCTGGTGGCCAAGGGCGAGGTGGAGCTGGGTTTTCAGCAATTGAGCGAGCTGCTGCACGTGCAGGGCATCGCCATCGTCGGGCCGCTGCCGCCTGCGATCCAGATCACGACCACGTTTTCCGCCGGCATCGGCGCGTTGTCGCAGCAGGCCGATGCCGCCCGCGAACTGCTGGCCTACATGGCGTCGCCGCAAGCCGCGGACGCCAAGCATAGGCAGGGCATGAGCCCCGCGTGAGCGGCCTGCGCCACAGCACAAGCACTTCGACAAGAACATCTTTCAGGAGCACAAACCCATGAGCCTCATCATCGACTGCCACGGCCACTACACCACGGCCCCCAAGGCGCTGGAGAACTGGCGCAACGCGCAGATCGCCGGCATCAAGGACCCCGCCCAGATGCCCAAGGTGGCAGACCTGACCATCAGCGACGACGAACTGCGCGAGTCCATCGAGACCAACCAGCTCAGGCTGATGAAAGAGCGCGGCAGCGACATCACGCTGTTCAGCCCGCGCGCGAGCTTCATGGCCCACCACATCGGCGACTTCAATGTGTCCAGCACCTGGGCCGCCATCTGCAACGAGCTGTGCTATCGCGTGTCCACGCTGTTCCCCGACCATTTCGTGCCCGTGGCCATGCTGCCGCAAAGCCCCGGTGTCGATCCTTCGACCTGCATCCCCGAGCTTGAAAAGTGCGTGCATGAATACGGCGCCGTGGGCATCAACCTGAACCCCGACCCCTCGGGCGGCCACTGGACCAGCCCGCCGCTGACCGACAAGCACTGGTATCCCATCTACGAAAAGATGGTGGAGTACGACCTGCCCGCCATGATCCACGTGAGCACCAGCTGCAACGCTTGCTTTCACACCACGGGCGCGCACTACCTGAACGCCGACACCACGGCCTTCATGCAGCTGATCCAGGGCGACTTGTTCAAGGACTTCCCCACGCTCAGGTTCTTGATCCCGCACGGCGGCGGCGCGGTGCCCTACCACTGGGGCCGGTTCCGGGGCCTGGCGCAGGAGATGAAGAAGCCGCTGCTGGACGACCACCTGATGAACAACGTGTTCTTCGACACCTGCGTGTACCACCAGCCCGGCATCGATTTGCTGAACACGGTGATCCCGGTGAAGAACGTGCTGTTCGCCAGCGAGATGATCGGCGCGGTGCGCGGCATCGACCCCACCACCGGCAACTACTACGACGACACCAAGCGCTACATCGAGGCCAGCAAGATCCTGAGCGCTGACGACAAGCACCAGGTCTACGAAGGCAATGTGCGCCGCGTGTTCCCGCGCCTGGATGCGCGCCTGAAGGCCAAGGGGCTGTGACCTTGCAGCCGGCCTGGATCACCCCCAACCCCACCCGTTCACGCTGAGCCTGTCGAAGCGCGGCACCAGGCTTCGACAAGCTCAGCCCGAACGGATGGGAACGGATCGAACGCGATGCAAGGCGATGCGGCGCGATCAAAGTCCCGACACCACCCACACAAACGAAGAGAGACAAACATGTACGAACTAGGCGTTGTCTACCGCAACATCACCCGCGCCGACCGCGCAGCCGCTGACGGCCTGGCCGCCTTGGGCTCGGCCACCGTGCACGAGGCCATGGGCCGCGTGGGCCTGCTCAAGCCCTACATGCGCCCCATCTACGGCGGCCAGCAGATCAGCGGCACGGCAGTGACTGTGCTGCTGCAGCCCGGCGACAACTGGATGCTGCACGTGGCGGCCGAGCAGATCCAGCCCGGCGACGTGGTGGTGGCAGGCGTCACGTCCGAGTGCACCGACGGCTACTTCGGCGACCTGCTGGCCACGTCCTTCCAGTCGCGGGGAGCGCGTGCGCTCATCATCGATGCCGGCGTGCGCGACGTGAAGACGCTGCAGGAGATGAACTTCCCCGTGTGGAGCCGCGCCATCAGCAGCAAGGGCACGATCAAGGCCACGCTGGGGTCGGTGAACATTCCCGTGGTGTGCGCCGGTGCGCTCGTCACGCCGGGCGATGTGATCGTGGCCGATGACGACGGCGTGGTCTGCGTGCCCGCCGCCCGTGCGGCCGAGACGCTGGCCGCCGCGCAAAAGCGCGAGAGCTTCGAAGGCGAAAAACGCGCCAAGCTCGCCTCGGGCGTGCTGGGCCTTGATATGTACAACATGCGCCCCAGCCTGGAGAAGGCGGGCCTTCGGTACATCGACTGACACGCCAATTTTGATTCTTTCAGGCCTCTGGCGCTTTTCCATAAAGCGCCGATAGCTACTGAATTCATAGCATTCACTTCTTTCCTGCATTCCATGACCTCTCGCACCTTCTCCCCTCTGCGTCGCCACCTGGGCCTGGCGTCCGTTGTCTCGCTCGGCCTGGGCGCCGCCCTGGGCCTTGCATCCCACGACGCGCACGCTCAGCAAGCCTTCCCCACCAAGCCCGTGCGCATCATCACGCCCTTCCCGGTGGGCGGAGGACCCGATGGCGTGGCGCGCATCGTGGCCGAGAAGCTCGGCCGCATCTGGAACCAGCCCGTGGTGGTCGAGAACCGCCCCGGCGGCAACGGCTTCATCGCCATCGATGCCTTCAAGCGCGGTGCCAAGGACGGGCACGATCTGATCGTGCTGGACAACGTCCACCTGGCCGCCTACCCCAGCCTGTTCAAGAAGCTGCCTTACGACGTGGCCAAGGACTTCGACACGCTGCTGCCGCTGTTCAAGACCCACTTCTTCTTCACTGTGGGCACGGCCAGCAAGTACAAGACCGTGGGCGACATCGTGGCCGACGCCAAGGCGCGCCCCGGCAAGCTCAACTACGGCTCGTGGTCGGTGGGCAACCCGGTGCACCTGGGCTCGGAGCTGTTCGAGTCCGCCACCGGCACGCAGATGGAGCACGTGATCTTCAAGGAGACCACGCAGCTGTACACCTCGGTCGCCACCGGCGACATCGACTTCGCGTTGGGCAGCGCCGCCACCGCCGGCCCGCTGTACCGCGCTGGCAAGCTGCGCTTGCTGGCGTTTGCGGGTCCCCAGCGTTCGGCCGAGTTCCCTGACGTGCCCACCGTGGCGGAAGCCGGCGGCCCCAAGGACTTCACCGTGACCGGCTGGAACGCCATCGCCGTGCCGCCCGGCCTGCCTGCGGCTGTCACCGACAAGATCAAGCGCGACATCGAGCAGGCCCTGACCGGCCCCGACGTGGCCGAGAAGTTCAAGACCTTCGGCTACGAGTCGTTCCCCACCACGCGCCCCCAGTTCGCGCAATTCGTGAAGGACGAGAGCCAGCGCTTTGGCGACGTGATCAAGAAGGCCAACGTATCTCTGGACTGATGGCACCCACCTTCGTGAAAGTTTCACCACCATGAGCAAACCCACATCAGGCCCTTTCGAGAAGACCGCAGGCTGGCTCGACTGGTACACCGGCCCGAGCAAGCCCCGGTTTCAGCTGCCCCCAGGCGCGGTGGATGCGCACTGCCACGTGTTCGGCCCCGGCGCCGAATTTCCTTACGCACCCGAGCGCAAGTACACGCCGTGCGATGCCTCCAAGGCGCAGCTGTTCGCGCTGCGCGACCACCTGGGCTTTGACAAGAACGTGGTGGTGCAGGCCACCTGCCACGGCGCCGACAACCGTGCCATGGTCGATGCGCTCAAGGCCAGCGGCGGCAAAGCCAAGGGCGTGGCCACGGTCAAGCGCAGCATCTCCGATGCCGAGCTGCAGGAACTGCACGACGCCGGCGTGCGCGGCGTGCGTTTCAACTTCGTCAAGCGCCTGGTGGACTTCACGCCCAAGGACGAGCTGATGGAGATCGCCGGCCGCATCGCCAAGCTCGGCTGGCACGTGGTGATCTACTTCGAGGCGGTGGACCTGCCCGAGCTGTGGGACTTCTTCACCCAGCTGCCCACCACGGTGGTGGTGGACCACATGGGCCGCCCCGACGTGAGCAAGCCGGTGGATGGGCCCGAGTTCGAGCTGTTCCTCAAGTTCATGCGCCAGCACCCCAACGTGTGGAGCAAAGTGAGCTGCCCCGAGCGTCTGTCCGTGGCCGGCCCCAAGGCGTTGGATGGTGAGCAGGCTGCTTATCAAGATGTCGTGCCGTTCGCTCGCAAGGTGGTCGAGGAGTTCCCCGACCGCGTGCTCTGGGGCACCGACTGGCCGCACCCCAACCTCAAGGACCACATGCCCGACGACGGCCTGCTGGTGGACTTCATCCCGCACATCGCCCCCACGGCAGAGCTGCAAAAGAAGCTGCTGGTGGACAATCCCACGCGCCTGTACTGGCCGGAACTCTGACCCACCCCCGAAGCGTCTGTGACGCCTTCCCCTCAGGGGGCGCCGCCTGCGGCCCGGCAAAGCCGGTTCCGCGGCGGCCTGGCGAAAGACAGCAAGGAAAGGAATCTCATGGCTCTTCATAAACCCTACATGGACGTGCCCGGCACGACCATCTTCGACGCCGAGCAGTCGCGCCTGGGCTACCACCTGAACCAGTTCTGCATGTCGCTCATGAAGGCCGAGAACCGTGCGCGGTTCCTGGCGAACGAGCGCGGCTACCTGGACGAGTGGCCCATGACCGAAGACCAGAAGCTGGCCGTGCTCGCGCGCGACCTCAACCGCTGCATCGCGCTGGGCGGCAACATCTACTTCCTGGCCAAGATCGGCGCGACCGACGGCCGCAGCTTCCAGCAGATGGCCGGCTCCATGACCGGCATGACGGAAGAGGAATACCGCAACATGATGATCGGCGGCGGCCGCTCGGCCGAAGGCAACCGCTACATCGGCGAAGACGGCGACGCGCAGGCGCACCGACAACCCCAAGGAGCCGCTGGCAAGAAGCCGGCCGGACACTGACATGGCCAAGATCACCGCATCCGTCTACACCTCCCACGTGCCCGCCATCGGCGCGGCGCTCGACCTGGGCAAGCAGGGCGAGCCCTACTGGCAGCCGCTGTTCAAGGGCTACGACTTCTCCAAGGAGTGGGAGAAGGCCAACAAGCCCGACGTCGTGTTCCTGGTCTTCAACGACCACGCCACGGCGTTCAGCCTGGACATGATCCCCACGTTCGCCATCGGCACGGCCGCGTCCTACCAGCCCGCCGACGAGGGCTGGGGCCCGCGCCCCGTGCCCACGGTGTACGGCCACCCCGAGCTGGCCGCGCACATCGCGCAGTCGGTCATCCAGGACGACTTCGACCTCACCATCGTCAACCGCATGGACGTGGACCACGGCCTTACCGTGCCGCTGTCGCTGATGTTCGGCCAGCCCGAGCAGTGGCCCTGCAAGGTGATCCCGTTCGCGGTCAACGTGGTGCAATACCCCGTGCCATCGGGCAACCGGTGTTTCCAGATCGGCAAGGCCATCCGCAAGGCGATCGAGTCGTTCGATGAAGACCTCAACGTGCAGATCTGGGGCACGGGCGGCATGAGCCACCAGCTGCAGGGCCCGCGCGCCGGCCTGATCAACAAGGACTGGGACAACAAGTTCCTGGACCGCCTGATCGCCGAGCCCGCCGAGCTGGCCAAGGTGCCCCACATCGAGTATGTGCGCGAAGCCGGCAGCGAGGGCATCGAACTCGTGATGTGGCTCATCGCCCGGGGCGCCATGAGCGATGTGGCCGGCACCGGCCCCGCACCCAAGGTGGCGCACCGCTTCTTCCACGTGCCCGCCAGCAATACGGCGGTGGGGCATCTGATCCTCGAGAACCAATAACTTCAAGGAACCCGACATGACCATCAAAGTCGCGCTCGCCGGTGCTGGCGCCTTCGGCATCAAGCATCTGGACGGCATTAAAAACATCGACGGCGTCGAAGTCATCTCCCTCATCAGCCGCGACCTGGCCAAGACCCAGGAAGTGGCCGACAAGTACGGCATCAAGCACGTCACCACCGACCTGAGCGAGTCACTGGCCATCAAAGAAGTGGACGCGGTGATCCTGTGCACCCCCACGCAGATGCACGCGGAGCAGAGCATCGCCTGCCTGAAGGCCGGCAAGCACGTGCAGGTGGAGATCCCGCTGGCCGACAGCTTGAAGGGCGCGCAGGAAGTCGTCGCCACCCAAAAGGACAAAGGCCTGGTGGCCATGTGCGGCCACACGCGCCGTTTCAACCCCAGCCACCAGTACGTGCACCAGAAGGTGCAGGCAGGCGAGTTCAACATCCAGCAGATGGATGTGCAGACCTACTTCTTTCGCCGCACCAACACCAACGCGCTGGGCCAGGCCCGCAGCTGGACGGACCACCTGCTGTGGCACCACGCCGCCCACACGGTGGACCTGTTCGCCTACCAGGCGGGCAGCCCCATCGTCAAAGCCAACGCCATCCAGGGCCCCATCCACCCCGTGCTGGGCATCGCAATGGACATGAGCATCCAGCTCAAGGCAGCGAACGGCGCCATCTGCACGCTGTCGCTCTCGTTCAACAACGACGGCCCGCTGGGCACGTACTTCCGCTACATCGGCGACACCGCGACCTACCTGGCGCGCTACGACGACCTGTACAACGGCAAGGACGAGAAGATCGACGTGAGCCATGTGGATGTCTCGATGAACGGCATCGAGCTGCAGGACCGCGAGTTCTTCGCCGCCATCCGCGAAGGCCGCGAACCCAACTCCAGCGTGGGCCGCGTGCTGGCGTGCTACGAGGTGCTGCACGGGCTGGAGCAGCAGCTCAACGCGGGCTGAAGCCCGGCGTTCAGGGGTTGAAAAGGCCCCTGTCGCCCATTGGAAGAGCGCGAGCAGCTATTGATTCAATAGCTGCTCTTTCTTTTGGGTGCCCGGCTTCATACCTGCGCAGAGGCGTGGAGGGGCGCTGGTGTTCAGATCGGCGCGTAGCTGCCCGTGCCGCCCGGCCAGGCCGTGAGCACCTCGTAGCCGTCGGGCGTCACCGCCACCATGTGCTCCCACTGGGCGGACAGCGACCGGTCCTTGGTCACCACGGTCCAGCCGTCTGCCAGCTCCTTGGTCTCGCGCCCGCCGGCGTTGAGCATGGGCTCGATGGTGAAGACCATGCCGGCCTCCAGCGTGAGGCCCGTGCCGCGCTGCCCGTAGTGCAGTACGTTGGGCACGTCGTGGTAGACCTGTCCGATGCCGTGGCCGCAGTATTCGCGCACCACGCTGAAACGCTCGCGCTGCGCCACGGTCTGGATCGCGTGGCCGACGTCGCCCAGCGTGGCGCCGGGCCGCACCTGCCGGATGCCCGCGCACAGGGCTTCGTACGTTGTTTCCACCAGGCGCCGGGCGAGCGTGCTGGGCGCACCGACGAAGTACATGCGGCTGGTGTCGCCGTACCAGCCGTCCTTGATCACCGCCACGTCGATGTTGACGATGTCGCCCTTCTTCAGGATCTTGTCGTGCGACGGAATGCCGTGGCAGACCACCTGGTTGACCGAGGTGAGGATGGTCTTGGGGTACCCCAGGTAGCCCACGTTGGCCGGCACCGCGCCCTGCACGTTCACGATGTGGTCGTGGCAGATGCGGTCCAGTTCCTCGGTGCTCACGCCGGGCACCACGTGGGGCTCGATCATGTGCAGCACCTCGGCGGCCAGTTGCGCGGCGCGCCGCGACAGGGCCAACTCGTCCGCCGACTTGATGGGAACGCCGCGCGCCATCAGTGCTTCCCGTTGGCCACGGCGCGGGGTTTGGCCGGCAGGCCGTCCACCGCCATGGCGATGTCCAGGCCGCCCGCCATTTCGGCCCGCACCAGCAGCTGGCAGATCTCGCGGTGGTCGAGCTCGGGGTGCATCTCGGTCAGCATGCCCACCCGCATCCAGTGCTCGGCCTGCGCGTTGATGGAGCGGCTCAGTGCCGTGCCCGCCACCCGCAGGTTCTCGTGCATCTGGTCGGAAATTTTGACGATACCCATGGATTGATCTCTACATAAAACGTATACGAATTATATATAAAACGTGTAACGCCGTCTTAAGCCAAGCCGCAGGATGGGTTGGCCACAATGCGCAGTCCGCCATGCCGCAGCCTTGGCAGCCACACCACACCACACCACGCACCGCAACGCCAGGACCAGACATCCATGGGTTCATCGCCTCCCGTGATATTTCGCCCTTTCGCCGGCCCCTCGGACTTTCCCGCCATGGTTGCCTGCGCCAACGCCAGCTTTGCGCTCGATGAGACCCGGTTCTTTCGCACCGTGGACGACGTGGCGCGCGACTACGCCGCATTCACCGCGTGCGTGCCGCAGCACGACGTGTGGATCGCGCAGGCGGGTGACGGCATCGAAGGCTATGTGCGTGCCTGGCACTGGGAGCAGGTCGACGGGCTGCAGCTGTACGGGCAGTTCGCCGTGGTCGCACCGCCGTGGCGCAGGCGCGGCATCGGCACGCAACTGCATGCGTGGCTGGAGGCGCGGCAGCGCGCCATGGCCGCGGCCCGGGGCCACCCCGGCCCGCATGCGCACCACGCATTCGTCACCCAAGGCGAAACCGCACGCGCGGCGCTGCTGGAAAGATCCGGCTACCGGCCCGAGCGCTACTTCTTCACCATGGTGCGCCCCACGCTGAACGACATCGCCGACTTCGCGCTGCCTGCCGGCGTGCAGGTGCGCGCGGTGCAGCCCGACCATTACCGCGCCATCCGCGAGGCGCACCACCGTGCGTTCCGGTCCCACTGGGGTGCCGCGCCGCCGGACGACGATGACTACGAACGCTGGCTGGACAGCCCCGTCTTTCAGCCGCAGCTATGGCAGGTGGCCTGGGATGTCGCCACGAACGAGGTGGCAGGCCAGGTGCGTGCGTACATCGATGCGACGTGGAATGCGGGCAACGCACGCCAGCGCGGCTGGACGGAATTCATCAGCGTGGACGAGCGCTGGCGTCGCCGGGGCCTGGCGCGTGCGCTGATCGCGCGCAGCCTGCGGGTCCAGGCCGACGCGGGCATGCACGAGTCCGCGTTGGGCGTGGACAGCGCCAACGTCCATGGTGCCCGGGGCATCTATGAAGACTGCGGATTCGTCGTCGAGCAGCGCAACTGCGTGTTCCGCAAGCCCCTGCTCCTGGACCGCACGCACGAGCTGCAGAGCCCCGCCGCGCCTGCGCGTTAGTCAGTTCGACAGGTCCTTCGACAGCACGATGAGCCCCCACACCGCCACCACCAGCTGCACCAGGTTGAGCAGCAGCGCCGTGGCATGGATGCGGCGGAACTGCTGCACCGCCCCCGCATGGCCCGCTTCGATCCGGCTGCCCAGATGCAGCATCACCGGCAGCAGACGCCGGCGCAAGAGCGTGGCCGTGGCAGCCAGCACGGCGGCACCCACGGCAAACGCCCACCGGCCCCACAGCGCATAGCTGACCGCAGCGCCCAGTGCCACCCAGAAAGCCGCCTGGTAGTACACGTTGAAGAATCCGCGCACGAACCGGGCGTCCAGCGGCTCGTCGTGCCGCAGTATCAAAAGCGGCAGGCCCCCCAGCAGGAAGTAGCCCGTGTTGACCAGCATGGCCACGGTGAAGAACAGCGCGGGGTAGATTGCGGAGGGCATGGCACTTCTCCTGGGCAGGGCGGGCTCGCTGCGGCGGGGCGATGGGGCCGCGAACGGCCTTGCGTAATGTATCTCTGGCGGGCGCGCAGGGGTGCTGCCTGCGTGCTGCCCGCCTGTACAGGCGCGCAGATGTTGGCAACAATGGCCTGCCATGTCCGCCCCCACTTTCTTCGCCACGCCCGCCGCCTTCCGTCGATGGCTGCAGCAGCACGCCGCGCAGTCCACCGAGCTGCTGGTGGGCTTTCACAAGGTTGGCTCGGGCCGCCCCTGCATGACATGGTCCGAATCGGTGGACGAGGCGCTGTGCTTTGGCTGGATCGACGGCGTGCGCCGGCGCATCGACGAGCACAGCTATTCCATCCGCTTCACGCCACGCAAGCCATCGTCCATCTGGAGCGCGGTGAACATCGCCAAGATGGAGCAGCTGCAGGCCGCCGGCCGCATGACGCCCGCTGGACTGGCGGCCTTCAGCCACCGCAAGTCCGACAAGTCCGCCATCTATTCGCACGAGCAGGCCGCAGCCGCCGAGCTGCCCGCGCCGCAGTTGCGCGAGTTCCAACGCCACAAGAAGGCCTGGCAGTTCTTCGAGGCCGCACCGGCGGGATATCGCAAATCGATGCTGCACTGGGTGACATCGGCCAAGCGTGCCGAAACCCGCGATTCGCGGTTTGCGCAATTGCTGGCCGCTTCGCAAGCGGGCGAACGGATCGACCTGTGGGCGGGGCGGGCCGCGGCGTTGGCTGCCAAGGCTTGAGGGCGCCTGCTTGTCGTAAGCTTGCGCCATGCAACAAAGAAACCTTGGACCTTTCTCCGTCTCGGCCATCGGCCTGGGCTGCATGAACCTCTCGCACGCCTACGGCGCGCCGGTGTCGGCCGAGCAGGGCGAGCGCGTGCTGCTGGCCGCGCTCGATGCGGGCGTGACGCTGTTCGACACCGCCACGCTGTATGGCTTCGGCGCCAACGAAACACTGGTGGGCCGTGTGATGAAGAGCCACCGAAGCCGCTTCACGCTGGCCAGCAAATGCGGCATGCAGGGCGTGGACGTGGCCGGCGACGGCAAGCTGGTGCGGGTGATCGACGGCCGCCCCGCCACGCTGCGCCAGACCTGCGAAGACAGCCTGCGCCGCCTGCAGACCGATGTGATCGACCTGTACTACCTGCACCGCTGGGACAAGCAGGTGCCCATCGAAGACAGCGTGGGTGCCTTGGCCGACCTGGTGCGCGCGGGCAAGATCCGCAGCATCGGCCTGTCCGAAGTGTCTGCCGCCACCCTGCGCCGCGCGCACGCGGTGCACCCCATCGCGGCGGTGCAGACCGAGTATTCGCTGTGGACCCGCAACCCCGAGATCGCCGTGCTCGACGCCTGCCGCGACCTCGGCACCGCCTTCGTCGCCTTCAGCCCCGTGGCGCGGGGCTTTCTGTGCGGCGAACTCACGGACGTGAGCACGCTGGACGCCAAGGACATCCGCCGCGCCATGCCGCGTTTTGCACCCGATGCCTATGCCGCGAACCTGCAACTACTGACCGGCTACCGCGCCATCGCGCGCGAGGTCGGCTGCACCCCGGCGCAACTGGCGCTGGCGTGGCTGCTGCACAAGGGCGAACACATCATCCCCATCCCCGGGACGACAAGCGTGGAGCACCTGCTGGACGATGTGGGCGCCGCCGGTGTGCAGCTCGATGCGGCCGTGATCGCACGGCTGGATGCACTGATCAACGAGCGGACCGTGGTGGGGCCGAGGTACAGCGCGCAAAGTGCAAGTGAGGTGGATACCGAGACGTTCGAAAGCCGCGCGGCGTAGCGGGTGCTGAAAAGACAAGGGCCCGGAGCATCACTGCTCCGGGCCCTTGTCTTTGGGTTGTTGAAAGCCTCAACGTCCGCGCAGATTCCCCTTGTCATCCGCGATCACGATCTCCACCCGGCGGTTCATCGCGCGGCCTTCCGGCGATGCATTGTCGGCCACGGGGTGGGCCTTGCCGTAACCGCGCGCGGTGATGCGGCTGGTGTCCACGCCGCGCACGACCAGTGCATCGCGCACGGCCTGTGCGCGGCGGTCCGACAGGTCCTGGTTGTAGCTGTCGGAGCCCACGCTGTCGGTGTAGCCCTCGATGAGCAGCTTGCGGTCGGGGAACTGCTTCAAGAAATTGGCCAGCTTCTCCAGGCGCGGCGCGGCCTGGGGCGAGAGCTCTGCCTTGTTGAAGGCGAACAGCACGTCGCCCAGCGTGACCAGCAGGCCGCGCTCGGTCTGCTGCGCTTCCATGTCGCGCAGCTGGGCTTCCAGCGCGCGCACGCGGTCCTGGGCGGCATTGGCCTGGGCCATGGCGGCGGTGGCATTGGCCTGCTGCTGGGCGGCGCGTTGCTCGGCGCTCATGGCCTGGGCCTGGGCCTGCTGGGCACGCAGGCGGGCCTGGTCGGCCTCCTGCGTGCGGGCCTGCAGGCGGATGCGGTCGGCCTCGCTGCCGGCTTGCTGGATGTTGGCGTCCAGCTGGCGGGCGCGGGCGGTGTTGGTGGCGATCTCGGCGCGCTGGCGGGCGATGTAGGCCAGGTGGTTGGTTTCCGATTCGTCGCGGTCGTCGGCCCACTCGCGGTCGGCACGGGCCAGGGCATCGGTGGCCTGCTTGAGTTCGACGGGTGCGTACTGGTTCACGGCGGGGTCGCCGGCTGCGGCGGTGACGGCGGAGCGGGCCTGCTCCAGCGCGGGCAGGGGGGCGGTGCTGGCACAGGCGGCGAGCAGGCCCACGGCGATCAGGCTCGTGCACAGGGCGGTGGTACGGTGGATCAATTGGCGCATGGTGGGATGTCCCTTCAAGTTTTGGTCAGGCGGTCAGGTCGGTGGCGGAGCGCGGCGCAGCGACGCTCGTTCAGCGGGGCGACCGGCGATTGATTTCTTCCTGCAGCGCACGGATGCTGTCCTGCACCTGGGCCAGGTTGGTGGCATTGCGTGCCGCGTCGGCACGTGTTTCAGCGACGCGGGCATCGACCTCGGCCTCGGCCGCGAGGCGGCGGGCGTTCTTGTAGTCGCCGTCGGCCATGGACTTCTCTGCCTGGATGAGCTTTTCCTGGGCGCGCTGCAGGTCCACGGGCGCGCTGGTGGCCACTGCGGGCGCTGCCGCGACACGGGTCACCGTGGTGCGGGTGACGGCCATCTGCTCGGTGGGAGCTGGGGTGGACGAGCATGCCGCCAGGGCGCCCAATGCCAGGGCTGCAGCGGTGGTTCGAAGGATTGCGGATGAGTGCATGGTGTTGTGAACTCCTGCTGGATATGGTGTGGTGGCGGTGACTGGCGGCTGCGCCGCGAGTGCGCGTCGTGCGGTGCCGTCACCGGCGACCAGGGGTGTCCCTGGTGTGCGTCGATTGTTGGTGGCGCGCCGTTCAGCCAGGCGTAGGCTCTGCCTCTGTATTCCTGTGGGCCAAGTCTTACGAACACTTGCAATTGCGCCGGCGCGCAGCGACTTGACGTGCGCAAGCGCGCCCCGCAGGCACGCCATCCAGGCGTGCCTGCATGTCACATCAGGCCAGGAACGCCCTGCACACCATGGGGCTCAGGGCAGGTTCTCGCGGAAGATGACCTGGCTGCGCGTGATCTCGACGCCCAGCAGCGCGGGCCGACCGTCGCGCAAGTTGGCGAAGATGCGCACGCAGCTTGTGATGGTGTTGAGCGGGTTCTGCGTGATCACCGCGTCCATGCTGCCGTCGATCAGCAGGGCGCGCGTGTCGGGCGTGAGTCCGTGGCCGATGAACACCAGCTTGTGCTGCAGCCCGCATTCCTGCAGCGCGCGCGCAATGCCGTCGGAGGCGCCGCCGATGTTGTAGATGCCCGCCAGGTCCGGGTGGCGCTCCAGCAGCGCGCGCGTCGTGCGGTAATTCTTTTCGGAATCGTCCAGGCCTTCGCGCAGGCCCACCACCGCGAGCTGCGGGAAGAGCTCTTCGAGCACGTGCAGAAAGCCCGCCTCGCGCTCCTGGTGGGCCGCATAGCGCAGGCTGCCGGCCACCAGCGCGACCTTGGCCTCGCGCGTGCCGATGAAGCGGCCGATCAGGTAGCCCGCCGTGCGGCCCGCAGCGCGGTTGTCGAGACCCACGTAGCCCACGCGCTGCGAGTTGCCCAGGTCCGAGATCACGGTGACCACGGGCACGCCGCGCGCGGCCAGCGTCGCAACGGCCTCCCGCACCTGGGGGTGTTCCAGCGCCATCATCACGATGCCGTCGTAGCGCTTGCCGTGGCGCAGCAGCGCTTCGGCCAGCGCCTCGGGGTTGAAGCTGTCCACCGTCTCCACCCGGCACTTCACGTGAAAGGGCGCCCAGTGGTCCTGCGAGTAGCTCACCATGTCGCCCAGCATGGTGAGAAAGCGGCTGGTGTTGCGCGGCAGCAGGAACATCACGCGCAGCGGTGCGGGCGCGAGCGTCGCGGCCAGGCCGTCCGCCGGCAGGTAGCCCAGCTCGCCAGCGGCCTGCACCACGCGCTGCGCGGTGGCCTGGCGCACGCCGCCGCGCCGGTTGAGCACCCGGTCCACGGTGGCGGTGGAGACGCCGGCCAGGGCGGCGACCTCGTTCACACCCGGCAGCGCACGGCTCATCGTGGGGCTCCTTGTCGATCAAAAACCATCATTTTCTGCGGTTGGCGCATCCGGGGTGCGAGGCTATCGTAAGTGCCTGTTGCAAGCCAGCGAAAACCACGGCGCATCAGAGCACAGGCGCACCGGCCGCGCAGCAGCACACACCATGAACGAAGGAAGAACAACGATGGAGACAACAATCACGGCACCCGCTGCCACCCCCACACGCCAGCGGCTGGCCGGCCGCGTGGCCCTGGTGTTCGGCGCCGGCTCCGACGGCGACGGCTGGGGCAACGGCAAGGCCGCGGCCGCTGCCTATGCGCGGGCCGGGGCCCGCGTGGTGGCCGTGGACCGCGTGCTGGCCGCAGCCCAGGTGACCAGCGACACGATCCGCAGCGAAGGCCACGAGGCCACGGCCGTGGCGGCCGACGTGACCCGCTGGGCCGACGTGCAGCGCGCGGTGCAGGCCGCGCTCGACGCGTACGGGCGCATCGACATCCTGCACAACAACGTGGGCATCACCTCGCAGGGCGGGCCGGTGGAAACGTCAGAAGAGACGTGGGACCGCGTGATGGAGGTCAACGTCAAGAGCATGTTCCTCACGTCCAAGGCGGTGCTGCCGCTGATGCAGGCGCAGCAGTCGGGCGCGATCATCAACATCGGCGCGCTGGGCGGCGTGCGCTGGACGGGTTATGCCTACTGCGCCTACGCGGCTTCCAAGGGGGCGGTGAATTCGTTCACGCAGAGCATTGCGCTGCAGTACGCGGCAGAGGGCATCCGCGCCAACTGCATCCTGCCGGGCGTGATGGACACGCCCCACATCTACCGCCAGATATCGGGCTTCTATGCCAGCCACGAAGAGATGGTGGCCGCACGCCACAAGCTCTCGCCCACGGGGCGCATGGGCGATGGCTGGGACGTGGCCAACGCGGCGGTGTTCCTGGCCTCCGACGAGGCGCGCTACATCAACGGCGTGGAGCTGCTGGTGGACGGCGGCATGCATGCGCGCTGCCACTGAGCCAGCGCGTCGATAGCCATCAAAATCCATCAGATTCCCGGTTTGCACGGGGTGCGGTCCGCCGATAAGGTCTGCCCCTGAACGCGCGGCCCCGTGCAGGCCGATTTCGACGATTCCATAAAGAAAGACAGGAGACAAAGACCATGGCCCATTCGCATCATTCGTCCTCGCGCCGCAGCCTGCTGCGCGGCCTGGCGGCGCTGCCCGCCGCCTCCGTGGCCGGCGCCTGGCCCGGCCTGGCGAGCGCCGCCGCGCCGGAGTACAGCTTCAAGTTCGGCAACAACCTGCCGGTGTCGCACCCGCTCAATGTGCGCGCCAACGAGGCGGCGGCGCGCATCCTGGCAGAGAGCAAGGGGCGGCTCGAACTCAAGGTCTTCCCCAACAACCAGCTCGGCGGCGACACCGACATGCTCTCGCAGGTGCGCAGCGGGGGCCTGGAGATCTTCAACGCCGGCACCATGGTGATCGCCACGCTGGCGCCGGTGAGCGCCATCACGGCCCTGGGCTTTGCGTTTGCCGACTACGACCAGGTGTGGAAGTCGGTGGACGGCAAGCTGGGCGACAGCATCCGCGCGGCGTTCGCCAAGGTCGGTCTCTACACCTTCCCCAAGATGTGGGACAACGGTTTCCGCCAGGTCACGACGAGCACCAAGGCCGTCAGCAGCGCGGCGGACCTGAGCGGCATGAAGATCCGCGTGCCGGTGAGTCCCATGGGCATCTCGATGTTCAAGGCGCTGTCAGCGTCGCCCGCCAGCCTGCAGTTCAGCGAGGTCTATTCCGCACTGCAGACCAAGGTGGTGGATGCGCAGGAGAACCCGCTGGCCATCGTGCAGACGGCCAAACTCTACGAGGTGCAGAAGTTCTGCTCGGTCACCAACCACAGCTGGGACGGCTACCACATGGTCGTCAATGGCCGCGCGTGGCGCGGCCTGCCGGACGACCTGAAACTCATCCTGGGCCGCGCCTTCGACGAGGCCGGGCTGCAGCAGCGCGCCGACCTCAAGAAGCTCAACGAGACGCTGCGCAGCGACCTCACCTCCAAGGGCATGGCCTTCAATGACGCCAGCCCGCAGAGCTTCCGCGAGCAGTTGCGCAAGGCTGGCTACTACTCGGAGTGGAAGGGCAAGTTCGGCGACGAGGCCTGGGCGCTGCTCGAGGCCTCTGTCGGCAAGGTGTCCTGATGCTGGCCGCTGCCGTGCCCGCGCCCGTCCCCACGGGCTGGCGGGCCGCGCTCGACCCGCTGGACCGGGGCATCGGCGTGGTGGTGGAATCCGCCGCAGCCTTGCTGGTGCTGGTGGAGATCGTGCTTCTGTTCTGCGGCGTGGTGTCGCGCTACGTGTTCCACGCGCCGCTGGTGTGGTCGGACGAGCTGGCCTCCATCCTGTTCCTGTGGCTGTCCATGCTGGGCGCGGTGGTGGCCCTGCGCCGGGGCGAGCACATGCGCATGACGGCCTTCGTGGGCAAGGTGCCGCCTGCGGCACGCGCCTACCTGGAGGCGCTGGCCATGGCCGCGTCGTTCGCCTTCCTGCTGCTCATCCTGCACCACGCGTGGGAGTACGCGGCCGAAGAGGCGGTGATCGTCACGCCGGCGCTGGAGATCAGCAACGCCTGGCGTGCTTCGGCGTTGCCGGCGGGCATGGCGCTGATGCTGCTGGTGTGCACCCTGCGCATGCTGCGCGAGGGCGGCATCGCCGTGATGCTGGCGGCAGTGGCCACGGTGGGCGCGCTGGTGCTGGCCTTCTGGCTCGCGCAGCCCGTGTTCGCGCCGCTGGGCAAGCTCAACCTGGTGATCTTCTTCGTGGTGGTGGTGGCGGCCTGCGTGTTCGCGGGCGTGCCGATCGCCTTCTCGTTCGCGCTGGCCACGTTCGGATATCTCGCGCTTACCACGCGGGCGCCCATGCTGGTGCTGGTGGGGCGGCTCGACGAAGGCATGTCGCACCTCATGCTGCTGGCGGTGCCGTTGTTCATCTTTCTCGGTGCGCTGATCGAGATGACGGGCATGGCGCGCGCCATGATCCAGTTCCTGGCCAGCCTGCTCGGCCATGTGCGCGGCGGCCTGTCGTACGTGCTGATCGGGGCCATGTACCTGGTCTCTGGCATCTCGGGTTCCAAGATCGCGGACATGGCGGCCATCGCGCCCGTGCTGTTCCCCGAGATGAAGAAGCGCGGCGCCAAGCCCGGCGACCTGGTGGCGCTGTTGTCGGCCACGGGCGCGCAGACCGAGACCATCCCGCCCTCCATCGTGCTGATCACCATCGGCTCGGTCACGGGTGTGTCGATCGCGGCGCTGTTCACGGGCGGCATGCTGCCGGCCGTGGTGGTGGGTGCCTGCCTGTGCGCCGTGGTCTGGTGGCGCTACCGGCGCGAGGACCTGTCGCAGGTGCAGCGCTTCGGCCGTGCGCAGATCGGGCGCTTCCTGCTCACCGCGCTGCCGGCGATTGCGCTGCCCTTCGTGATCCGCGCGGCCGTGGTCGAGGGCGTGGCCACCGCCACCGAGGTCTCCACCATCGGCATCGTCTACGCGGTGCTGGTGGGCCTGTTCATCCACCGCCAGTTCGACTGGCGGCGGCTGCGGCCCATGCTGATCGAGACCGCATCGCTCACCGGCGCCATCATCTTCATCGTGGGCTGCGCCACCGCCATGGCCTGGGGGCTCACGCAGTCGGGCTTCTCGCACGACTTGGCCGAGGTGATGAAGCGGCTGCCCGGCGGTGCCTGGGGCTTCATGGCCGTGTCCATCGTGGCCTTTGTGATCCTGGGCAGCGTGCTCGAAGGCATCCCGGCCATCGTGCTCTTCGGGCCGCTCCTGTTCCCGATTGCCAAGGCCGTGGGCATCCACGAGGTGCACTACGCCATGGTCGTGATCTTCGCGATGGGCATCGGCCTGTTCGCGCCACCGTTCGGCGTGGGCTACTACGGCGCCTGCGCGATCAGCAAGGTGCACCCCAATGAGGGCCTGCGGCACATCGGCGGCTATGTGATGGCGCTGTTCGTGGGCCTGGTCATCGTGGCTGCGATCCCCTGGATATCGACAGGCTTTCTCAAGTAGCCCTTTCTTCCAACACCTCCCCTGGTCCGGCCGCATCGCGTGCCGGGCCCTCCATCCCTTTCTGAAAGAAGCAAACCATGAGCCGATTCTTTGGTGAGATCCGCCAGGTGGCCTACCTCGTGCCAGACATCGAGGCCGCCATGGACTACTGGGCCAACGTGCTGGGCGTCGGGCCCTGGTACTACAACCCGCGCGTGCCGATCCGCAACTACACCTACCGCGGCGAGCGCCACGAGCCGCACAACTCGGTGGCGCTGGCCAACGCGGGTGGCGTGCAGATCGAGCTTCTGCAGACGCGCAACGACGTGCCCTCGATGTACCGCGACTTCCAGCAGGCCGGCCATGTGGGCGGCCAGCACGTGGCGTACTGGACGGAGGATTTCGACGCCGACCTGGCGCGCGCCGAGGCGGCGGGCTTCAAGGTCTGCATGAGCGGCGAGGTGGGCGAGAACGGCCGCTTCGTGTACTTCGAGGACGGCCAGCACCCCGGCCTGCACCCGGGCGCGCTGATCGAGCTGTCGGAAGTGGCGGGTCCCAAAGGCCGCCTGTTCACGCTGATCCGCGAGGCGGCGAAGGGCTGGGACGGCAAGGACCCGGTGCGGCCGTTCCCCGACCTCGACACGCTGTGAATGCACGGGATTCAATAAGAAATTGCTGCCTGGCGCTTTATGGATAAGCGCTGAAAGCTATAAAAAACATAGCATCATGAGTCCTGACCATTTCGAGGCCGTCTACCTCATCGAAACCCCGCTCGACCCGGCGCACGTGGCCGAGGTGCTGGCCGGCGAGCAGTCGTGCGGCACATTTGCGCGCGTGGAGGGCGAGACCGATGCGCTGCGCGAGCGCGCCCGCGCCGCGGTCGTGTCCATCGACGAGCTTGAATCCGTGCCTGTGCCCAGCCTGCCCAACGGCTGGCTGGACCGCCGTGCCGCTGCGGGCAAGCCGCTGGCCGGGCCCTTCCGCCGTGCGCGCCTGCGTGTGCGCTTTCCGGTCGCCAACGTGGGGGCCAACCTGCCCACGCTCGCGGCCACGGTGTCGGGCAACCTGTTCGACCTGGGCGAGGTCACGGGCCTGCGCCTGGAGTCGCTGCACCTGCCGGCCGCATACCGCACGCGCTTCGACATGCCCCGCCAGGGCATCGCCGGCACCCGGGCGCTCACGGGCGTTCAGGGCCGGCCGCTCATCGGCACCATCGTCAAGCCCAACGTGGGCCTGTCGGCCGAGGAGACCGGCGCGCTGGCCGCGCGGCTGTGCGCGGCGGGTGTGGACTTCATCAAGGACGACGAGGTGTGTGCGGACCCCGCGCATGCACCCTTGCAGGACCGCGTGAAGGCCGTGATGCGCGCCGTGCGCGCGCACCAGGACAGGACCGGCAAGCACGTCATGGTGGCCTTCAACATCACGGACGAAACCGACGCCATGCGCCGCCATGCCGACCTGGTGCAGGCCGAGGGCGGCAGCTGCGTGATGGCCAGCTTGAACTGGTGCGGCTACTCGGCCGTGCAGACGCTGCGCCGCCACACGCCCCTGGCGCTGCACGGCCACCGCAACGGCTACGGCGCCCTGTCACGCCACCCGCTGCTGGGCTTTTCGTTCCAGGCCTGGCAGACGCTGTGGCGCCTGGCGGGCGTGGACCACATGCATGTGCACGGCCTGCAAGGAAAGTTCTCGCAGACCGACGACGAGGTGGTCGAGTCGGCCCACGACACGCTGGCCCCGCTGTGCGAGGGGTTGGACGATGCCGTGCTGCCCGCCGTCTCCAATGGCCAGTGGGCCGGCACCGTGCCGCTGACCTGGGAGCGGTTGCGCAGCACCGACCTGCTGTTCATGTCGGGCGGCGGCATCCTGGCGCACCCCGATGGGCCGGCCGCAGGCGTGGCCAGCATCCAGCAGGCCTGGGCTGCGGTGGCGGCTGGCACGCCGTTGGCCGAGCATGCAGCGCACCCGAGCGAGCTGCGGCGCGCGCTGGCGTTCTTCGGTGGCAAGGCCTGACATGGCATTGCAGGACCTGGACAAGATGGCCGCGTCCACCGCGCGCCTGGGCTGGTACGGCGACGACTTCACGGGTGCGACGGACACGCTGGCCACGGCTGCGCAGCTGGGCCTCAGGTCCATGCTCTTCATGGGCGTGCCCACGGCGGCGCAGCTGCGGCGCGCGGGCGCGCTCGACGCCATCGGCATCGCGGGCGCCGCACGGTCCATGGCGCCCGACGCCATGCGCGCCGAACTGGAGCCCGTGGGGCGTTTCTTCGCGCAGCTGCGCGTGCCGGTGCTGCACTACAAGGTGTGCTCCACCTTCGACAGCGCGCCGCAGGTGGGCAGCGTCGGCACGGCCATCGGCGTGCTGCGCCAGCATGTGGAGAACCGCTTCGTGCCCATCGTCGGCGGGCAGCCCAGCCTGGGCCGCTACTGCGTGTTCGGCCACCTGTTCGCGCGCGCGGGCAGCGCGCCCACGGTGCACCGCATCGACCGCCACCCCACCATGAGCCGCCACCCGGTCACTCCAATGCAGGAGGCCGACCTGCGCCTGCACCTGGCCGCGCAGGGGCTGGCGGGAATGGCGGGCATCGACTACCCCTGCTACGCGCAGCCGGTGGCGCAGCAGGAGGCGGCGCTGGACGCCGCTCAGGTCACGCAGGCGCCTGCCGTGCTGCTGGATGTGGCGCGGCCCGAGGACCTGCAGGCCGTGGGCCGCCTGGTGTGGCGCCGTGCGCAGCAGGCCCGCCTGCTGGCGGTGGGGCCGAGCAGCGTGGTGCAGGCACTGGCCACGCAGTGGCCGCACGCGCAGGCTTTGCCTGCGCAAGGGCCGCACGCACAGGCTTTGCCTGCGCAGGTGAAGCTTGCCAGGGCCGAGGGGCCGGTCTTCGTGCTCGCCGGCAGCCTGTCGCCCATCACCGCGCAGCAGGTGTGCGCGGCACAGTCCTACGACCGCGTGGACGTCGATGTGGCAAGCTTGGTGCATGGCGGCGAAGAAGCCGTGCAGGCGCTGGCGGACGGCATGTGCAAGGCACTGCGCGCCGGGCGCAGCGTGCTGGCCGTGACGGCCGGAAGCCCAGCCGGGGGCGCCACGGCGCACCAGGTGGCACAGGCGGGCGGGCGCTTGCTGGCCCGCTTGCTGGCCCAGGTGCCGCTCAGGCGCGTGGGCATCGCGGGCGGCGACACCTCCAGCCTGGCGGTGAAGTCGCTCACGGCATGGGGGCTATCCTTCCACGCGTCCATCGCACCCGGCGTGGCACTGTGCAGACTGCACAGCGACGTGCCGTCGCTCGATGGCATGGAGATCATGCTCAAGGGCGGGCAGATGGGTCCGCAGGACCTGTTCGAGCGGCTGGTGCACGGCGGCGGCTAACGACCCGGCCCGGCCATCGCGCGGTGGTGGGCGCATTGGCGGTTTGCTCTTCTTCGCCTTTCTTTGAACACCGGCCCTGGTGCGGCGCCATTGGCGCGCTGCCCGGCGCCGGTCCACTGCAAGGAGCAGCGTCGAGCATGCAAGATTCCCCATTCATGGACTGGGTCCGCGAGACCACCGTCATGGGCATTCCCCTGTGGAGCCTGCTGTTGGCCCTGGCTGCGGCCGCGACCACGTATTTCGCGATCATGGTGGTGCTGCATCTGCTCACGCGGCGTGCCCGCAACTGGGCCGGCCGCTCCGACAGCGCCACGGCGCATACGGCGGCCGACGTGCTGGAGGGCACGAGCCGGCTGCTCGTATTCCTGGTGGCGCTGCTGGTGGGGGCGAACTTCCTGGACCTGCCCGCGCGCTGGGAAACGCGGCTGAGCCAGCTGTGGTTCGTGGCCGTGGCGCTGCAGATGGGCCTGTGGGGCATGCGTGCCATCGGGCTGGGCGTGGGCCGCTATGTACAGCGGCACAGCTCCAGCGGCATGACGCAGGTCAGTGCCTCCGCCACGTTGCTGTCCTGGGGCCTGCGCACGCTGCTGTGGAGCGTGGTGGTGCTGGCCATCCTGTCCAACCTGGGGGTCAACATCACGGCCTTCATCGCCAGCCTGGGCGTGGGAGGCATCGCAGTGGCGCTGGCGGTGCAGAACATCCTGGGCGACTTGTTCGCATCGCTGGCCATCGCCGTGGACAAGCCTTTCGAAGTGGGTGACTTCATCGTGGTGGGCAATGTGTCGGGCACGGTGCAGGTCATCGGCCTCAAGACCACGCGCATCCGCAGCCTGCAGGGCGAGCAGATCGTGATGTCCAACACCGACCTGCTCAAGCAGACCATCAGCAACTACCGCATGCTGGAGAAGCGCCGCATCGTCTTCCAGTTCGGCGTGTCGTACGCCACCACGCCGGAGCAGGCCGAGGCGATTCCTGGTGTGGTGCGCAGGCTCATCGAGGCGCATCCAGAGCTGCGCCTGGACCGCGTGCACTTCAAGTCGCTCGGCCAGAGTTCGCTGGACTACGAGGTGGTCTACATCGTGCAGGACCCGGCGTTCAATCTGTACATGGACCTGCAGCAGTCCATCAACCTCGCGCTGATGCGCGAGTTCAAGGCCATGGGGGTGGCGTTCGCATTCCCTACGAGCACGATCCATATCGCGCGGGACCGGCCGGCCGCTGCCGCCAGGTCGGCGTAGCAGGCGCAGCGCACCGCCCTCGAGAAGCCCGCCGGGGCGGATGGGTGCGAAGCCCGGGTCCGCGCGGTGAGGCCCACTGCCTGCGCCTCAATCGTTCAACGTGAACGCGAGCGAGACCTCTCGGCAGGGACCCGCAGTCTCCACGTGGATGTCTGCCGCCAGGACATCGGGGTGGGCGCAGCGCAATGGCCGTGTGTGGGGGCTGGAGTCCGTAGCGGCGCTCTCGCCGTCCTTCTGGCAGGCCAGCGGCGTCAGCGCAGCTGCATGCCGTTCAAGCGCCTCGTCCGGCGGCAGCTGGCTGCCGTAGTGCATCACGACGAAAGGCGCGCTCAGGCCGTCACGGCCCTTCCAGCGAAAACGCGCTGGCCGGCATTCGCCGAAGGTGCCAGTGACGTCGCGAATGCCCGCCGGCACACCCAGGTAGTAGGCCAGCCCGCCGGGCCGCGCATCGCTGACGTCGAACAACGACCAGGCGCCCAGAACGGCGGCCATCGGCAAGGTCAGGCACGCCACGAGGAGGCCGGTAGCCCAGGCTGCGGTGTTTGTCTTCATGTCATCCATCGGTTCACGGGCGCGTCCAGCCCGTGTGTGGCGGCCAGAAAAAAGGCCGGCCACCCTTGCGGGAGGCCGGCCTGTGGGGCGCGTGGCGGACTTGCGGCATTTGCGTGGTGAGGAGCCCGCCAGTGGATGGCGGGCCGTTGGCCACGCAGGACCACTCAAGCAGCCGCGCCGCGATCCCTCACTTGGCGACGACGCGCACCATCTCCAGGCACTTGTTCGAGTAGCCCCATTCGTTGTCGTACCAGGACACGATCTTCACGAAGGTGCCATCGAGCGCGATGCCGGCGTCCGCGTCGAAGATGGAGGTGCGGGTGTCGCCGCGGAAGTCGGTGGCCACCACCTTGTCTTCGGTGTAGCCCAGCACGCCCTTCAGCGCGCCTTCGGACTGGGCCTTCATCTCGGCCTTGATTTCGTCGTACGTGGCGGCCTTGTCCAGCTCGACCGTCAGGTCCACCACCGACACGTCGGAGGTGGGCACGCGGAAGGACATGCCGGTCAGCTTCTTGTTCAGCGCGGGGATCACCACGCCCACGGCCTTGGCCGCGCCCGTGCTGGAGGGGATGATGTTTTCCAGGATGCCGCGGCCGCCGCGCCAGTCCTTGTTGGACGGGCCGTCCACGGTCTTTTGCGTGGCGGTGGCGGCGTGCACCGTGGTCATCAGGCCGCGCTTGATGCCCCACTTGTCATTGAGCACCTTGGCCACGGGGGCCAGGCAGTTGGTGGTGCACGATGCGTTGGACACGATGGCCTGGCCGGCGTAGGTGTCGTGGTTCACGCCGAACACGAACATGGGCGTGTCGTCCTTCGATGGGGCCGACAGGATGACCTTCCTGGCGCCGGCATCGATGTGCTTTTGCGCGGTGACCTTGTCCAGGAACAGGCCGGTGGACTCGATCACCACGTCGGCGCCGACTTCGTTCCACTTGAGGTTGGCGGGGTCGCGCTCCTGCGTCAGGCGGATCTTCTTGCCGTTGACGATCAGGGTGTTGCCTTCCACGGCCACGGTGCCGTCGAAGCGGCCGTGCACCGAGTCGTACTGCAGCATGTAGGCCAGGTAGTCAGGCTCGAGCAGGTCGTTGATGCCAACGACTTCGATGTCGCTGAAGTTCTGGATGGCCGAGCGCAGCACGTTGCGGCCGATGCGGCCGAAGCCGTTGATACCAATCTTGATCGTCATAGCTTGTAGTCTCTCCAAGGTTGCAAAGTCGAAATCAGGAACCTGCCGCAACACGCCCGCTGGCGGCGGGCGCAGCGGGCAGGAGGAGTTTTAGCGGGCCTTCCTGGCGGGCTTCAGGCGTGCAGCGCCGATGGCGACCAGCACGGCATCGGCGACGTTTTCCTCGGTGAAGCCGAAGTGCTTGAACAGCACCGGTGCGGGGGCCGACTCGCCATACGTGTCGATGCCGACCACGGCGGCGCAGCCGTATTTCCACCAGCCGTCGCTCACGCCCATTTCCACGGCCACGCGGGGCACGCCCGCCGGCAGAACGCTGCTCTTGTACTTGGCGTCTTCGCGGTCGAAAGTGGTCGTGCTGGGCATGGAGACCACGCGCACCGCGACCTTCTTGTCGGCCAGCAGGCGCTGGGCCTTGAGCGCCAGCTGCACTTCGGAGCCGGTGGCGATGATCACGGCCACGGCCTTCTTGTTCAGGCCCACGTCGGCGGGCTCGGACAGGACGTACGCGCCGCGCGAGATTTCACCCAGGTCGCGCTTGGGCGCATAGGGCAGGTTCTGGCGCGAAAGGGCCAGCGCCGTGGGCTTGTTGCGGTTGGACAGGGCCACGCTCCAGGCCACCGCGGTTTCGGCCGTGTCGGCGGGGCGCCAGACGTCCAGGTTGGGGATCAGGCGCAGGCTGGCGACGTGCTCGATGGACTGGTGGGTGGGTCCGTCTTCGCCCAGGCCGATGGAGTCGTGCGTGAACACGTGGATCACGCGCTGCTTCATCAGCGCGGCCATGCGGATGGCGTTGCGGCTGTAGTCGCTGAAGGTCAGGAAGGTGCCGCCGTAGGGGATGAAGCCGCCGTGCAGCGCAATGCCGTTCATGATGGCGGCCATGCCGAATTCGCGCACGCCGTAGTTGATGTGGCGCCCGCCGATCTTCTTGCCGTCGGCCACTTCGGTCTGCACCACGTTGCCCTGGATGTCAAAGCGCAGGTTGGGCGTGCTCTTGGTGTTGGTCAGGTTGGAGCCGGTCAGGTCGGCGCTGCCGCCCAGCAGTTCGGGCAGCGCGGCGGTGAAGGCTTCCAGCGCCAGCTGGCTGGCCTTGCGGCTGGCCACCGTCTCGCCCTTGGTGTGGGCGGCCACCACGGTGTCCACGGCCACCTGGGCGAAGTTGGCGGGCAGGTCGCCGTTCATGCGGCGGGTGAGCTCGGCAGCCAGGTCGGGGAAGGCGGCGCTGTACGCGGCGAAACGCTCGTTCCAAGCGGCTTCGGAAGCCTGGCCACTGGCCTTGCCGTTCCAGTCGCCGTACACGTCTTCGGGCACCACGAAGGGTTCGCTGGTCCAGCCCAGGGCTTCGCGGGTGAGCTTGATTTCTTCGGCACCCAGGGGCTCGCCGTGGGCCTTGGCGGTGTTGGCGCGGTTGGGGCTGCCCTTGCCGATGTGGGTCTTGCACACGATGAGGGTGGGGCGCTCGGTCTGCTTCTTGGCCTCGGCAATCGCGGCAGCCACCTTGTCGGCGTCGTGGCCGTCGATGGGGCCGATCACGTTCCAGCCGCTGGCCACAAAGCGCAGGGGGGTGTTGTCGGCAAACCAGGGAGCGACCTGGCCGTCGATGCTGATGCCGTTGTCGTCGTACAGGGCGATCAGCTTGTTGAGTTTCCAGGCGCCGGCCAGGGACACGGCTTCGTGGCTGATGCCTTCCATCAGGCAGCCGTCGCCCAGGAACACGTAAGTGTTGTGGTCCACCACCGCATGGCCTTCGCGGTTGAACTCGGAAGCCAGCAGCTTTTCAGCCAGGGCGAAGCCCACGGCGTTGGTGATGCCCTGGCCCAGTGGGCCTGTGGTGGTCTCGACGCCAGCGGTGTAGCCCACCTCAGGGTGGCCGGGCGTCTTGCTGTGCAGCTGGCGGAAGTTCTTGAGCTCCTCGATCGGCAGGTCGTAACCGGTGAGGTGCAGCAGTGCGTACAGCAGCATCGAACCGTGGCCGTTGGAAAGCACGAAGCGGTCGCGGTCGAACCAGGCGGGGTTGGCAGGGTTGTGCTTGAGGTGGCGGCCCCACAGCGCCACGGCCATGTCGGCCATGCCCATGGGGGCGCCGGGGTGGCCGGAGTTGGCTTGTTGAACTGCGTCCATGGCCAATGCGCGGATTGCATTTGCCATCTGTTGGGATTGCTGCTGTGTATGGGCCATGGGGTGTGCGGGTTCGGGTGGGAGGAGGGGTATTTCAGGGGAAACCCGGCATTTTACCGGCGTGTCTTTCAGCCGCCTGAACTGGGCGCCGCGCAGGGCGATGTGGGTGGGCTCTGCGCGGCGATGCACTACAGTGCGGGCCATGCAAGGATTGCACCTCACCGCCGATCTCCGCGACTGCCGCTGCGCCCCCGAGTGGCTGCTGGACGCCGCTGCTCTGGGCCAGGCCTGCGCAGACGCCGTGCGCCACGCCGGGCTGCAGGCCGTAGGCCAGGTGTTCCATGAGTTCCCGGCCACGGCGCACGGCCCGGGCGGGGTGACAGCTACTATTTTGCTAGCAGAGTCGCATCTGTGTGTGCATACATGGCCCGAGCAGCGGGCGGTCACCCTGGATGTCTACGTGTGCAATTTCGGCGCCGACCATTCTGACAAGGCGCGCGCATTGATGGAGTCATTGCTGGCCCTGTTCGCGCCGACTTCCGCGCAGCGGCACGCGTTGCAACGCGGCGCAGTGCCGGAGCTGGCCGCATGAGCGCGCCCCACTCGTCCACGCAGGCCCCCGCGCTGCTGCTGGCTGCCGGGCGTGGCGAGCGCATGCGCCCCCTGACCGACACCACCCCCAAGCCGCTGCTGCAGGTGCAAGGGTTGCCGCTGCTGCAGTGGCATCTCGGTGCCTTGCAGGAGGCAGGCGTCGAGCGTGTGGTGATCAACACGGCGTGGCTGGGCGGGCAGATCAGTGACCGGTTTTCAGATGTTTTTGGCCTGCAGCGCTTGGTAGATAAGCGCAAGCAGCTATCAATTTCATACTCGCACGAAGGCCTGGATTTTGGTGGTGCGCTGGAAACCGCAGGCGGCATCGCACGCGCGCTGCCCCAGCTGGGCCCCGTGTTCTGGCTGGCGGCGGGGGATGTGTTTGCGCCCGACTTCGTGTTCGACAGCGCGGCGGTACAAGCCTTTGCGGCCGGCGACCGCCTGGCGCACCTGTGGCTGGTGCCCAACCCCGCACACAACCCGCGAGGCGACTTCGGGCTGTCGGATACCGGCCTGGCGCTGAACCTGGCGCCCGGGGACCCGGCGCCCCGCTTTACCTACAGCACCATCGCCCTGCTGCGCGCCGAGCTGTTCGCGCAGCCCTGGTGCGACATCCCGGCCGGCAACCCGCACGGCACAGCGGCCCCGCTGGCCCCGCTGCTGCGCCGTGCCATGGACCAGGGCCGGGTCAGCGCAGAGCTCTACACCGGCCGCTGGACGGACGTGGGCACGCCCGAGCGGCTGGCCGAACTCAACCGCTGACGCGGCGAACCGTCACTCTGCAGCAGGCCGTGCAGGGGCTTGCTGCTGCGCGGCCACCGGCTGCCCGCCCAGCATGCCCGCCAGGCTCTGCGCCATGCCGGTGATGCCTTCGTTGGACAAACCCGCATCCTTCATCACCGCATCGACGATCGGCTTGGCGATCTGGTACTGCAGGGCCGAGTTCATGACCTGCTCCGGGAAGGTGCCCTGTG
Source organism: Acidovorax sp. sic0104 (assembly GCF_019219095.1). Classification (GTDB taxonomy): domain Bacteria; phylum Pseudomonadota; class Gammaproteobacteria; order Burkholderiales; family Burkholderiaceae_C; genus Acidovorax. The sequence goes on along the minus strand of NZ_JAHUWH010000005.1, from coordinate 61,439 downwards.
CTGCGTTGCCGCCCGCCGCCGTGCCCTGGCTGCTCTGGCCGCCGGGCATGCCGCCCACCTGCACGATGCGGATCGAGTCGATCTTCTCCATGGGCCGCACGGCCTGCTCGATGATCTGCGGCAGCTGCTGCAGCAGCAGGCTGCGCACCTGCAGGTCCACCTGCGCTGCAGACAAGGTGTTGAGCGCTTCGTTCAGCGCGCGCTTGCCCTCGGCCTCGGCCAGGGCCGCCGCCTGGCGGGCGCGGGCTTCGATGGTGATGGCTTCGGCGCGGTCGAGCGCGGCCTCTTTTTCCGCCGACGCGGACACCCTGACCGCAATGGCGTTCTGCTCGGCGTCTTTCGAAGCCTCGATCAGCTGGATGTTCTTGTCGCGCTCGGCCACGGCCACCTGGCGCGCGGTGTTCACGGCTTCTTCGGCCTTCACGGCCTCGGCACGCGCCAGGTTGGCGGCGGCGTCGGCGTCGGACTGTTCGCGCGATTTGGTGGCAATGGCGATCTGAGTGTCCTGGCGGGCGATTTCCACCTGCTTGCGCTGCTCGGCGCGCTTGGTCTCGGTGTGGCGCTCCAGTTCGATCTCGCGTGTCTGGATGACCAGGTTCTTCTCGATCTCGGCGGCCTTGATCTCGCGCTCGGCTTCGATGCGCTTTTGGCTCACCTGGCGCTCGGCCTCGATCTTGGCGGCTTCGGCTTCGCGGTTGCGCTCGGCCTGCTGCGTGGCAATGAGTGCGGCCTGCTCGGCGCGGGAGTTCTCGATCTCGCGCTTTTGCGAGAGCGAGGCGAACTCCTGGTCCTTCTCGATGGTGAGCTTCTGGCGCGTGGCCTCCAGGTCCTTGGTGCGCACCTGGACTTCGGTGTCCTGCTCCACGTCGTTGCGTTGCTTGCGGCGCGCTTCGGTCTGCTCGGTCAGGCGCGTCAGGCCCTCGGCGTCGAAGGCGTTGTTGGGGTTGAAGAACTGCTTTTCGGTCTGGTCCAGGCTGGTCAGCGAGACGGACTCAAGCTCCAGGCCGTTCTTCTCCAGGTCTTCGGCCACGGCGTTCTGCACCGCCTGCACGAAGTCGCGGCGCTTGTCCTGCAGCTCCTGGATGGTCATGGTGGCGGCGGTGGCGCGCAGGGAGTCCACGAACTTGTCTTCCACCAGCGCCTTGAGCTCTTCGGGGCTCATGGTGCGTGCGCCGAGCGTCTGGGCGGCGATGCTCACGGCCTCTTCGGTCTGCTTGACACGCACGAAGAACGCGGCGGTCACGTCCACGCGCATGCGGTCCTTGGTGATCAGGCTTTCCTTGGCGCGGCGCACCACTTCGAGCTTCAGGGTGTTCATGTTCACCAGCACGCGCTCGTGAAATACCGGCAGCAGGATGGCGCCGCCGTCCATGATCACCTTCTGGCCGCCCAGGCCCGTGCGCACAAAGGCCGTCTCTTTGGTGGAGCGCTTGTACAGGCGCGAGAACACGATGCCGATGGTCAGCAGCGCCAGCAGGGCAATGCCTGCAATCGTGCCCACTTCGATCAGATTGGTCATTTCTGGGGTCTCCCTCGGTTGGTTTCTGTTGGATTTGGCTGTGTCGACGGGGCTACATCAGTGCGGGATGCGGGTTGGCGATGCAGCGGTAGAAGGCGCCCACCTTGCGAACGATGAGGATCTGCGCGCCTTCGTCGAAGACTTCGTCGTCCACATCGGGCTCCACCATCAGGTAGTGGGTGCGGCCATGTGTGTCGCGCACGCGGGCCTGGGCGGCCAGGCCCCTGCGCGCGGCGCCCGCAGAGACGACGCCAGGTCGGCCGATGAGCGACATCTCGCTCACGGCCGAGGTTTCGTCGCGCGGGATGATGTGGGCGATGAGCGCGCCCAGGCTGCGCACCGTGGCCATGCCCGGTGCCACGGCCGCAAGGCCTGCGACCCACACCGGCAGGTAAAAGCCCAAGAGGCCGTGCGCCACTTTCTGCAGGCTGTAGCCGAACACGGCGTAGCCCGTGAGGAACAGCACCAGAAGCACCAGCGAGGGCACCTTGCCCAGGTGCAGCCAGCCCAGCACGCGGTCCAGGCCGCTTTCCCCGTGCACGTCCGGCAGCAGGTCATCCAGCCAGTTGCTCGGGCTCAGCGAGATCAGCATGCCCAGCCCTTCGACCAGTGCAATGCCGACGATGAGCGCAAACGCCACGCCGAAGGGCCAGGTCTCCGGGGCGGTGAACAGGCCGACGATCACGGCTTGACGGCCCTCAGCTGCGCCATGCGCTCGGCGATCTTGTTGTCGCGCACCAGGTCATCGAGCTCCTTGAGCTTGGCCGCCTGGTCGAGCGTGTTGCTGCGGTCCGTGCCGGACAGGCCGGTCTGGCGGGCGTAGACGCGGTCGAACGCGCCGGCGACGGCGTCCATGCGCTGGGCCGGGTTGGCGCCGCCGGGCTGCGCAGCGGCGGACGGCACTGCGCTTGCGCGGCTTTTGCGGAAGGCTTCGAGTGCTTCCGTCATCTCGCGCTGCTTGGCCAGCAATGCGGCCACGTAGCCGGTGAGCTCGCTTTCCTGCCGCGCAAGTTCCGCCAGCGTGGTTTCCAGCACGGGGATCTGCGCTTCGATGTCGAGCTGGCGGGCCACTGCAGCGCGCGCCAGGTCTTCGCGGCCGGCGGCCAGGGCCTGCTCGATCTGCTCGCCCAGCTTGCCGTGCTGGCCGTTCAGATTGGCATGCTGCTGCTGGGCCAGGTGCCGGTTGGCGCTGGCCAGGCCCAGTTCGTGGCGTACGTCGCCGATGACGGCGTCGGCCTCGCGCAGCGACTGCTCCATCACGGCCACGGGGGCCTGGTTCTCCAGGTGGTCCACCAGTGCGTGCACGCTGCCGGTGATCACGCGTCCGACGCGGGTCTTGAGGGAATCTGCCATCTCAGGCTCCTTGTGAAAGAGGGGGGTGAATGGTGTGGGCCAGCTCCAGGGTCGCCGCCGCGTGGCGTTGCACGACCGCAGGATCGTACGCGCTGGCCTGGCTCGTGGTGGCCTGGCGCAGCAGCATCTCGCTGAGCGCGAAGCCCCGGCGCACCAGCAGGTCTTCGAGCCGGGCGGCCTCCTGTTCGGACGCCGGGGCATTGCTCACGATGATCGCCAGGCAGGTGGTGACATGGTCCAGCATGGCGTTGAGCACGTCGGAATGCCGCCCCGTCTGCCCTTCGGTGCGCACCAGCGACTCGCGCAGCCGCCCGGTGATGTCGCGCGCCCAGGCATGGGCGGCGACATAGTCCAGCGCCCCGTCATGGTGGCGCTTGAGCTGGCCCAGCAGCACGCGCAGCTTGTCGCTGTTGGTGGTGGCGCCCTCGACCTGCAGCTGCGCCAGCCAGAGGTAGAGGTCGCTCGGTATCCGGGCGGAGAGGGGCTCCATGGTGGTGGGCGTTGCGGGCATGGTGTGAAACCTCAGGCTGTGTTGGATGCAATAGTATTCATTTGAATTCAAATGTCAACGGATTTGCAATGCGGTGGGTTTTCTCCAAATTGTTGGGGCGGTATATGGCACCGTCCCGAGTCCGGCCATGGATTCGCGATAAAAATAGCGGATGAGCTCAACGTTCCCGCATTCCCTCTACGCCCAGCGCCGCGCGCGCCTTGCTGCCCAGTTGGGCGCCGACGGCATCGCCATCATCCCCACGGCGCCCGAGCGGCCGCGCAACCGGGATACGGACTTCCTGTTCCGGCACGACAGCTACTTCTACTACCTCACCGGTTTCATCGAGCCCGGCGCCTGTCTGGTGGTGGCGGCGGATGGCCGCAGCACGCTGTTTTGCCAACCGAAGGACCTGGAGCGTGAGATCTGGGACGGCTACCGGCTGGGCCCCGCGGCGGCACCGGGCACACTCGGCGTGGATGCGGCGCATTCCATCGCCGAGCTCGATGCCAAGCTGCCCCGGCTGCTGGAGAACCGCAGTTGCGTGTGGTACCCCTTTGCCACGCACGCCGGCTTGGCGGCGCGGGTGGAGGGGTGGCTGAACGCGGTGCGGGCGCGGGTGCGCTACGGCGCGCTGTGCCCGGCCGAGCAGAACGATGTGTGCACGCTGCTCGACGAGATGCGGCTCATCAAGGATGCGCACGAGCAGGACATCATGCGCCGCGCCAGCGACATCAGCGCCAGGGCGCACATCCGCGCGATGCAGCGCTCGGCCCGCATGCTGCGCGCGGGGCAGGACGTGCGCGAATACCACCTGGATGCCGAGCTGCTGCACGCGTTCCGCGACGAGGGCTCGCAGTACCCGGCGTACAGCTCCATCGTGGCGGCCGGGGCCAACGCCTGCGTGCTGCACTACCGCGCTGACGCCGCCCCGGTGCGCGACGGCGAGCTGGTGCTGATCGACGCGGGTTGCGAGCTCGACGGCTACGCCAGCGACATCACACGCACCTTCCCGGCCAACGGCCGCTTCACCGGGCCGCAGCGCGCGCTGTACGACCTGGTGCTGGCCAGCCAGGACGCGGCCGTGGCGGCCACCAAGGCGGGCGCGCGCTTCAACGACCCGCACGACGCCACCGTGGCGGTGCTGGCGCAGGGCATGCTGGACCTGGGCCTGCTGGACCGCAACAAGGTGGGCACCGCGCAGGACGTGATCGACACGCGCGCGTACTTCCAGTTCTACATGCACCGCACAGGCCACTGGCTGGGCATGGATGTGCACGACTGCGGCAGCTATGTGGAGCCCGGCGAGGTGGGGCAGGTGAGCGAGCGCAAGGACCCGCTCTCGGGCGAGACCATCACCAACCGGCCCAGCCGCGTGCTGCGCCCAGGCATGGTGCTGACCATCGAGCCCGGCATCTACGTGCGCCCGGCCGACGGGGTGCCCGCACAGTTCCACAACATCGGCATCCGCATCGAGGACGATGCGATCGTCAATGACGCTGGCTGCGAGCTGATCACCCGCGGCGTTCCGGTGAAGGCCGACGAGATCGAAGCGCTGATGCGCGACGGTGCGTGAACCCGCAACCTCCCGGCAGCACCGCGCACGGCGCCGAGCCGACGCATACCTCGCAGCCGTCTTCAAAAGCCGCCAGGTGGCGGCTGGCGGGAGCCCTGTGGCTGCTGGGCCTACCTGGCGTAGTGGCCGTGGTGTGGGCGCTTCTGCCGCCCCTCGCCGCCAACGCGGCGATGTTTCCGCTGCCGCTGTGGGCCATCGTGCTGCTCAGCGGGCTGCAGACCGCGGTGCTGCTGGCGTTGGCCGTGGGCGTGGGCGTGTGGCTGGCGCCGCGAGTCGGGCTGGCAGCACCGGCAGTATCGGCATGGCTGGTCGGGCAACCCGTGGGCCCGGTGCTGCGCGCGCAGTGGCTGCCAGGCGTGCTGGGCGGTTTGGCAGGCGCCACCTGGCTCTGGGCGCTGTCGCGGCTGGCACCTGAGGCGCTGAAACCGTCGGACCCGGGCAGTGCGATGCCCCTGGTGGTCAAGCTGCTGTACGGCGGTGTGACCGAAGAGCTGCTGGTGCGCTGGGGCGTGATGACGCTAATGCTGTGGCTGGGCTGGCGCCTGGCGCAGCGCGGCAAGGGCCGACCGGGCGCCGGCGTGGTCGGTGTTGCGGTGGTTGTCAGCGCACTGCTGTTTGCCTTGGGCCACCTGCCTGCGGCGCAGGCCATGGCGGGGGCGCTGACCCTGCCGGTCGTCGCCTTCGTGCTGGTGGGCAACGTGGCCTTCGGCCTGGTGGCGGGCTGGCTGTTTGCGCGCCGGGGCCTGGAGGCCGCGCTCATCGCGCATGTGCTGGCTCATCTGCTCTCGCACCCGCTGCTGTAACTCCGCACGACCCCGCTGAGGTTGCCGGGAGGTAACTCGCATGTAACCGCTTCGTGTGAGAATTGAAATTCGATTACATCCGCCACGCACAGAAAGAGACAAGCCCATGCCCAGTACCCGCCGCGCCACCAAGATTGTTGCCACCCTGGGCCCCGCATCGAGCGACCCGGCACTGCTGGAGGCCATGATCCGCGCGGGCGTGAACGTGGTACGGCTGAACTTCAGCCACGGCAAGGCGCAGGACCACATCGACCGCGCCGCCACCGTGCGCGCTGCCGCCCAGCGCGCAGGCCGCGAGGTCGCCATCATGGCCGACCTGCAGGGCCCCAAGATCCGCGTGGGCAAGTTCGCGGAAGGCAAGGTGCAGCTCGAGCACGGCGCCAAGTTCGTGCTCGATGCATCGCGCACCGAGCCGGGAGACATCGACGGCGTGGGCCTGGACTACAAGGAGCTGCCCCGCGATGTGCGGGCGGGCGACCTGCTGCTGCTCAACGACGGCCTGATCGTACTCACGGTGGATGCGGTGCGTGGGGAAGAAGTGCACACCACCGTCAAGGTGGGTGGCGAGCTGTCCAACAACAAGGGCATCAACAAGAAGGGCGGAGGCCTCACGGCGCCGGCCCTCACGGCCAAGGACATGGAGGACATCCGCACGGCGATGAGCTTCCAGGCCGACTACGTGGCCGTGAGCTTTCCCAAGAACGCAACCGACATGGAGATGGCGCGCCAGCTGTGCAACGTGGCGGCGTCCGAGTACCGCCACAAGCCCGGGCTGATCGCCAAGATCGAGCGCGCTGAAGCCATCCCGCACCTCGAATCCATCCTGCGCGTGAGCGACGGCATCATGGTGGCGCGCGGCGACCTGGCCGTGGAAGTGGGCAACGCGGCGGTGCCGGCGCTGCAAAAGAAGATGATCCGCATGGCGCGCGAGCTGGACAAGGTGGTGATCACCGCCACGCAGATGATGGAGAGCATGATCACCAACCCCGTGCCCACGCGCGCCGAGGTGAGCGACGTGGCCAATGCGGTGCTGGACGGCACCGACGCCGTGATGCTCAGCGCCGAGACGGCTGCAGGCCGCTACCCGCTGGAGACCGTGGAAGAAATGGCCACGATCTGCGCCGCTGCCGAGGCGGCCGAGGACCACCAGCTTGATGCTGACTTCACGGGACAGACCTTTGGGCGCATCGACCAGTCCATTGCCATGGGCGCTCTTTTCACGGCCCACCACCTGGGGGCCAAGGCCATCGTGGCCATGACCGACAGCGGTGCCACGGCCCTGTGGATGAGCCGCCACAGCATAGACATCCCGATCTATGCGCTGACGCCCAAGGTGGCGACTCAGCGCAAGATGGCCATGTACCGCAACGTGCGCCCGCTGCTCATGGACACCAGCGCCGACCGCGACACCGCGCTGGAGCAGGCCGAACGCCACCTGAAGAGCCGCAACATCGTGCAAAAGGGCGACGTTTATGCCATCACCTGTGGCGAGCCCATGGGCGCGCCGGGCGGCACGAACATGCTGAAGATCTGCGTGGCTGGCTGATGCCTCTCAGGGGGCGGGCGTGGCCGCGAGGCGCTCGCCCGTCCGGGGCGCCAGGCGTGGACGCAATGCGTCCGCTGCCAGGTCGCAAGCCCATCCGGTGGTCCAGCACAGCCAGCCGGTCCACAGGGTGTGGCTCATGAAGTGGGCGCCGCGCATCTGCTGGGCGCCGCCCAGCACGAAACCGGCCGCCACGGCCGTGCCCAGCCACCAGCGGGCGGCACCCGGCGCCGTGCGGCGCAGCGCGAAGTACCCGCCGAGAAATGCGAAGCCCGCCGACGCGTGGCCTGCCGGAAAGCAGCGGCCGCTGCCGCCATCGAGCGTGCCCAGTGCCCAATGCGAGGCATAGCGCGCAACGCCCCCGAACTCCGCCAGATCCCACGGGCAACTGGTGTGGCTGAGGTTCTTGACCATGCTGACCACCGCCAGCGCGAGCAGTGCACTTGCCACGATCTGTAGACGCCCGGCCACGTCCAGCCGCCGCAGAATGCCCTGCGGCCACCACACGCCCAGCGTCAGCACCAGCGCCAGCAGCCACGCCAGGTAACGCGCGCCCTCGTGCAGCACCTGTACCAGCAGCCAGTGGTCCCGCAGTGGAAATCCGGTGCCTAAACCGAACAGGTGGGCCGCCGGCAGGTCCTGCCCGGCCGCATCCCAGGCCACCACACAGGCGAGCGCCGCCAGCGTCCACCACAGGGCGTGCAGATGGCGTGAAGGGGGCGCGGGCGGTCGGAGCGTGGTGAGGTGCATGGGCGCACGATAGGCGGGCGCACTTAACTCCGTCTTAATGCCTGCCCGAAAGACCCGCTGGCCCGGCGACAATGGCTGCATGCGAATCCTTGTGGTCGAAGACGATGCAGGCATTGCCAGCGGCCTGCGCACCAACCTTCAGCAGCGTGGCTATGCCGTGGATGTGTGCGACGGGGTCGCCGCGGCGTGGAGTGCCTTGCGGGCAGAGCGTTTCGATGCCGTGCTGCTGGACCTGGGGCTGGCGGACGGCGACGGAAGCGAGCTGCTGCAGCGGTTGCGGCTCAGCCCCGCAGCCGACAGCCCGCTGCAGACCGCGTTGCCAGACCCGGCCACCCCCGTGCTGATCGTCACTGCGCGCGACCAGGTCCACGAGCGCATCGCCGGATTGGACCAGGGCGCCGACGACTACCTGGCCAAACCCTTCGATGTCGATGAGCTCGATGCCCGCTTGCGGGCGCTGCTGCGGCGTGCGGCGGGCAGAGCGTCGCCCACCATCCGCTACGGCGAGATCGAGGTGGACCCTGCGGCGCGCACGGTGCGTCGGCAGGGGCGGCCGGTGGAGATGTCGCCGCGCGAGTTCTCGGTGCTGCTGGTGCTGCTGCAGGCCCGGGGCCGCGTGCTGTCACGTGCGCAGATCGAGGAGGGGCTGTACAGCTGGGACGCGGCCATCGAGAGCAACGCGGTGGAGGTACATATCCACCACCTGCGCCGCAAGCTGGGCGCCACCTGCATCCAGACCATGCGCGGCGTCGGCTACTTCATGCCGCAGGAATCGTTGTGACCGCCCCCGAACCCACAGGCCCCGTGGTGCCGGCTCGCCGCGCGTCGCTCACCCGGCAGCTGCTTCTGTGGTCGCTGGGCGCGTTGGTGCTGGTGTGGGCCAGCTTCGTGGTGATGGGCTACAAGACGGGCGTTCACGAGGCCGACGAGCTCACCGACGGCCACCTGGCCAGCGTCGCTGCGCTGCTGCTCAACCTGCGCGCTAGCGAGGCCATGCAGGAGCCGCAGCTCACCCAGCGCGCGCCCACGCCCTGGCTCAAGTCGCACGACTACCAGCAGTCGCTCAGCGTGGTGCAGTGGGATGCGCAGGGACGTCTGCTGCACCACACGGGCGCTGCGCCGCTGCCGCCCTTCAGCGGCGACGACGGGTTTGCCAACATCTCGCTGGGCCCCCAGGCCACTGCATGGCGCAGCTTCTCGCAGTGGGACTCGGCGCGCACCCGCAGGATCACCGTGCTGCTGGAGCTGAGCGAGCGCGACGATCTGGCGGAGGACATTGCCGAGCAGATGATCGAGCCGGGGTTGTGGCTGCTTCCCGTGGTGTCGCTGGCGCTCGGCCTGGCATTGTGGCGGGGGCTGCGGCCGCTGTACGCACTGTCTGCCGATGTCGCGGCGCTGGACCCCGCCAGTACGCAGCGCCTGGCCTCGCGCCATGCGTGGAGCGAGTTCGAGTCGGTGGTGGCGTCCATCAACACGTTGCTGGACCGCCAACAGGCCGCGATGGTGCGTGAGCGGCGCCTGGCCAACGAGGTGGCGCACGAACTGCGCACCCCGCTGTCCTCCATCGCCCTGCAGGCCAGCGCGCTGGCCGGCGACCTCGATGCGCAGGCTCGGCAGCAGGCCATTGCGCGCATCGGCGAGGACGCCTTGCGGGCGGGCCATGTGCTCAACCAGTTGCTGGCACTGGCGCGGGCGAGCCGGGCCGAACTGCACGAGGCCAAGGCGCCCGTGGACCTGGGAGCACTGGCCCGCAGTGTGTGCGCGGACTATGCCCAGGCGGCCTGGCAGCGTGGCGACGAGGTCGCGCTGTCGGCCCCGCCGTCACTGGTGGTGCGCGGGCACGCGGTGCTGCTGGAGATCGCCTTGCGCAACCTGGTGGAAAACGCGCTCAAGCACACGCCTGAAGGCACCAGCATCGCGGTGCAGTTGGGCGTGGACGGTGTGGGCAGCGCATGGTTGCAGGTCAGCGACGATGGCGGCCGCAGTGGCGCCGATGGTGGAACGCAAGCCGCGGCGGTCCCCCGGGACAGCCTGCATCTGGGCCACGAAATCCTGCGGCGCGTGGCCGATATCCATGGTGGCCACTTTGCCAAGGCCCAGGCCCACGCCCCCTTTACCACCTGCTATCGGTTGGATTTGTCGGAAACCCCTGTCACTCCGGCCGGTTAAAATTAGGAGTTACCAAGCGGTTACCACCGCCAGGCACCCCATCGGGCCCTACCAGGCTGACTGCGATTCCTCACCAACTTCCACGGACACCACGACCATGCCTCTCGTTTCGATGCGCGAACTGCTCGACCATGCCGCCGCCCACAGCTACGGCATCCCTGCCTTCAACGTCAACAACCTGGAACAGGTCCAGGCCGTGATGGCGGCCGCTGACGAAGTGGGCGCTCCGGTCATCCTGCAGGCCAGCGCCGGCGCGCGCAAGTACGCGGGCGAGCCTTTCATCAAGCACCTGATCCAGGCCGCCGTCGAAGCCTTCCCGCACATCCCGCTGGTCATGCACCAGGACCACGGCACCTCGCCCAAGATCTGCGCGGGCGCCATCGACCTGGGCTTCGGCTCGGTGATGATGGACGGCTCGCTCATGGAAGACGGCAAGACGCCTTCGTCCTTCGAATACAACGTGGAAGTGACCCGCAAGGTCGTCGAGATGGCCCACAAGGTCGGCGTGACGGTGGAAGGCGAACTGGGCTGCCTGGGCAACCTCGAAACCGGTGAAGCCGGCGAGGAAGACGGCATCGGCGCCGACGTGAAGCTCGACCACAGCCAGATGCTGACCGACCCTGAAGAGGCCGCCACTTTCGTCAAGGCCACGCAGCTCGATGCCCTGGCCATCGCCATCGGCACCAGCCACGGCGCCTACAAGTTCAGCCGCAAGCCCACGGGCGACATCCTGGCCATCAGCCGTGTGAAGGAAATCCACCAGCGCATTCCCAATACCCACCTGGTGATGCACGGCTCCTCGTCGGTGCCCGCCGAACTGCTGGCCATCATCAACCAGTACGGCGGCAAGATGAAGGAAACCTACGGCGTGCCCGTCGAGGAAATCCAGGAAGCCATCAAGTACGGCGTGCGCAAGATCAACATCGACACCGACATCCGACTGGCAATGACGGGCGCGGTGCGCAAGTTCCTGGCCGAGAACCCCGACAAGTTCGACGCCCGCGAATGGCTCAAGCCCGCGCGTGAAGCCGCCAAGTTGGTTTGCAAGCAGCGTTACCTGGAGTTCGGCTGCGAAGGCCAGGGCGCCAAGATCAAGGGCCACAGCCTGCAGGACGTGGCCCGGCAGTACGCATCTGGCGCGCTGGCCCAGGTGGTGAACTGATCGTCAGGTTCCGCTCCTTGTGAGAAGCCCGGTTGCAGTAGCCTCCGGGCTTTTCTTTTTTGGTGCATGGCGCCGCGCCTTCGGGGGCCTGCTGGAGAGTTTCCTCTACATCTCTCCTGCGCGACAGCCATGTGAAATTCTTCATGTAAGCTCGCGGTCAGTTTGCCCGGGCGGGCGCCGTAGAAAGTGTCTGAACCTTTTTCTATGACTTTGATGATTTCCAAGTTCCGGTGTCTTTTGCCCTGCGCCATGGCGGTGACGATGGTGGCATGCGCACCCCTGACCGTGCCACCGCGCGAGGAGTACCCGGTGGGCCGTGCGCGCCTGGTCATGCCTTCCGATGCGTGGCAGGACCTGGGCGCCACCGAGGAGATCGTGGATCGCTCGCTGTTGCAGACCCGGGCGGTAGGTTTGCGCGACGCGCAGGGGGCTTGGCTGGCGGTGGTGCGGGTGCAGACCAACCGCGACGGCCGCCTGAGCGGGTCCGCACCCTGGTTTGGGGCCTGCCCGCCCCAGGACAACGTGGCAGTGCAGGATGCCGCAGCAAGCAGCCCTGTGCGAATGGACTGCCTGCGCTTGAAGCGCTGGGCCAGCAGCGCCCAGTGGCTCGACAAGAACCGGCCCGGTTTCGCCCGGTGGCTGGCCGGGCAGCAGATCGCCGTGGCCCAGCCGTATCTCCATGTGGGCTACTGGTATGCCACGGCCGGTGGGGCCACCGTCGTGGTGGATGCGCTGGTGGACCAGCGCCTGCTCATTCCACGCGCCCGCAACAATGAAGAGTTCATGGCAGCCGGACTGCCTGCGCGGCAGTGGGCCCGGGAGCTGTCCCAGGCTGCACGACTGAGCATCGGCATGATGGATGGCTATCTGGCGGTGCCGCCATTCCCGCTGACAGACACCGCACTGAGGAACTAGGCGGCGCGGACATTTCCGCGCTGCAGGGCCAAGAGACAACACAACAAACGCAAGAGAGGGAAGTCGACATGGGCGTAATCCTGCAGATCCTGGGGCTCATCATCACCTTCACCATGGCGATGGAGGCCCTGCGGCGCTTTGGCATCGATGTGGGTTGGCTCAATCCGTTGACGTTCTTTCGGCGCCGAGCCTGGGCCAAGAAGGTCACGACGCCCCCGCTGTATACGCTGGAACACCCGGTCGACGTGGTGGCCGTCATGGCGCTGGCCATGGTGCAGGCGACGGGCGCCGTGACCGTGGAGCAGAAAGCGGGCGTGCTGGCCCTGCTGCGCCAGCATCTGGGCCTGAGCGAGCCCGATGCGAACAACCTTTGGCTCGCCAGCTCCCACATGCTGCGCAACCGCGCCCTGGCGCCCGGCGAGGTGCCTGCCGTGCTGGAGCGCAGTGCGGAGAAGTTCACCGACTACCACCTGGAGACGCTGCGCTCCGTGATGCAGGGGGCCGCGCAGATCGTGCCCCCGGCCAGTGCAGCGCAGACGCAACTGCTGGAGGCGGTGGACACCTATTTCGCCAAGCGGCGGGCCGCCGCACGCCCCTGGGCCGGCTGACGCGCGCCGGTATCGCGGGCGCTGGCAGAACGATTACGACACTCGAGGAGACACTCATGCAGACAAGCCCCCCACCGCCATCGCAGCGCATCGGCGTCCCCCGGGAGATCTTCCCGGGCGAGAAGCGTGTCGCCACCGTGCCCGATGTGGTCGAGAAGCTGATCAAGCTCGGTTTCTCGGTTGCTGTCGAATCGGGGGCGGGCGAGGCGGCCAACTTCAGCGACGACGCTTACCGCGCCGCGGGCGCGCAGGTGCTGCCCGATGCAGCGGCGCTGTGGGGGGCCAGCGACATCGTCTTCAAGGTGCGCCCGCCCACCAGCGCGGAAGTGGCGGCGATGCGTGAGGGCACGACGCTCATCGACTTCATCTGGCCTGCCCAGAACCCCGACCTGATGCAGCAGCTCGCGGCGCGCAACGCCACCGTGCTCGCCATCGACTGCCTGCCGCGCACGCTGTCTCGCGCCCAGAAGATGGATGCGCTCACTTCCACTGCGGGGGTCAGCGGCTATCGCGCCGTCATCGAGGCGGCCAACGCTTTCGGCCGTTTCTTCAATGGCCAGATCACGGCCGCGGGCAAGGTGCCGCCGGCCAAGGTGTTCATCGCGGGCGCTGGCGTCGCGGGCCTGGCCGCCATCGGCACGGCCGCCAATTTGGGCGCCATCGTGCGTGCCAACGACACGCGCGCCGAAGTGGCCGACCAGGTCAAGTCGCTCGGCGGTGAGTTCGTCAAGGTGGACTACGAGGAAGAGGGCTCGGGCGGCGGCGGCTACGCCAAGGTCATGAGCGAGGGCTTCCAGGCCGCGCAGCGCAAGATGTATGCACAGCAGGCCCAGGACGCGGACATCATCATCACCACCGCGCTGATCCCCGGCAAGCCCGCGCCCAAGCTCATCACCGCCGAGATGGTGCAGAGCATGAAGCCCGGCAGCGTGATCGTGGACATGGCCGCCGAGCAGGGCGGCAACTGCGAGCTGACCGTGCCCGGCGAGGCGGTGGTGCGCCATGGCGTGACCATCGTTGGCTACACCGACCTGGCCTCGCGCCTGGCCAAGCAGTCGTCCACGCTGTACGCCAACAACCTGCTGCGCCTGACGGAAGAGCTGTGCAAGGCCAAGGACGGCGTGGCCGTGGTCAACATGGAGGACGATGCCATCCGCGGTCTCACCGTGGTCAAGGACGGCGCCATCACCTGGCCCGCCCCGCCGCTCAAGCAGGCCGCCGCACCCGCACCCAAGGCCGCCGCAGCGCCCGTGGAGCAAAAGAAGAGCAGCCACGGCCATGGCGCCAGCGCGCCGCTTCCGGCCAAGACGCTGGCGATCCTTTTCGCCGTTGCTGCCGTGGCCTTCTGGTTCATCGGCGCCTATGCGCCTGCCGCGTTCCTCGGCCACTTCACAGTGTTCGTGCTGGCCTGCTTCATCGGCTACATGGTGGTGTGGAACGTCACGCCCGCGCTGCACACGCCCCTGATGAGCGTGACCAACGCCATCTCCAGCATCATCGCCATCGGCGCGCTGGTGCAGATCGCGCCGCCCGAGGCGGGGGTGAACGGGCGCCCCGACGGGCTCATCCTCTGGCTGGCCTTTGCCGCCACCGTGCTCACGGCCATCAACATGTTCGGCGGCTTTGCTGTAACGCGCCGCATGCTCGCGATGTTCCGCAAGTAACACACGACAACAAGAACGACGAGGAGCACAGAACATGTCCCAAAGCCTTGCCACCGTTGCCTACCTGGGCGCGGCCATTCTTTTCATCCTGAGCCTGGGCGGGCTCTCCAACCCCGAGACATCGCGCAGGGGCAACCTGTTCGGCATGATCGGCATGGGCCTGGCCGTGCTGGCCACCGTGTTCGGCCCGCGGGTCAGCGCTTCGGGCGTGGCCTGGATCGTCGGCGCGCTGGTGATTGGCGGCGGCATCGGCCTGTACGCGGCCAGGGTCGTGAAGATGACCCAGATGCCCGAGCTGGTGGCGCTCATGCACAGCCTGGTGGGCCTGGCGGCCTGCCTGGTGGGCTTCGCCAGCTACGTCGATACGTCCATCCAGCTGCAGGGCGCGGAAAAGGCCATTCACGAGGTCGAGATCTACGTCGGCATCCTTATCGGCGCGGTCACCTTCAGCGGGTCGCTCATCGCGTTCGGCAAGCTCAACGGCAAGATCGGCGGCAAGCCGCTGCTGCTGCCCGGGCGGCACTGGCTCAACCTGGCGGCCCTGCTGGTGGTGATCTGGTTCGGGCGCGAGTTCCTGCGCGCCGAGACCGTGGAGCAGGGCATGCTTCCCCTGGTCGTGATGACGGTGATCGCCTTGCTTTTCGGCATCCACATGGTCATGGCCATCGGCGGGGCCGACATGCCGGTGGTGGTGTCCATGCTCAACAGCTACTCGGGCTGGGCGGCGGCGGCCACGGGCTTCATGCTCAGCAACGACCTGCTCATCGTGACCGGCGCGCTCGTGGGCTCTTCGGGCGCCATCCTGAGCTACATCATGTGCCAGGCCATGAACCGCAACTTCATCAGCGTGATCGCGGGCGGCTTCGGCTCCGGCGCGGGCACGCCGGCCAAGAAGGGTGACGCGGCAGAACCGCAGGGCGAGGCGGTGCCCGTCAGCGCCGCCGAAACGGCCGAGATGCTGCGCGACGCCAAGAGCGTCATCATCGTGCCCGGCTATGGCATGGCCGTGGCCCAGGCCCAGCACACGGTGTACGAAATCACCCGCACCCTGCGCGACAAGGGCGTGGACGTGCGCTTTGCGATCCACCCGGTGGCCGGCCGCATGCCCGGCCACATGAACGTGCTGCTGGCCGAGGCCAAGGTGCCCTACGACATCGTGATGGAGATGGACGAGATCAACGCGGACTTCCCCGATGCCGACGTGGCCATGGTCATCGGCGCCAACGACATCGTGAACCCCAGCGCCCTGGACGACCCCACCAGCCCCATCGCCGGCATGCCGGTCCTGGAGGTGTGGAAGGCCAAGACCTCCATCGTGATGAAGCGCTCCATGGCGTCGGGCTATGCCGGGGTGGACAACCCCCTGTTCTACAAGGACAACAACCGCATGCTGTTCGGCGACGCGAAGAAAATGCTCGACGAAGTGCTCACCACCCTCAAGGGCTGACGGGCATAATTCCCGTGCGAAAAAAGCACGACCGTGCGGAGGGAGCCGGCACGGTTTTCATGATCACCATAAAACTGACCAGGAGACAACGCAAATGACCGATCGCCCGTGGCTGGCTGCCTACCCTCAGGGGGTTCCTGCCGACATTGACATCTCGCAGTACGCCTCTCTCGTTGCCTTGATGGACGAGGCTTTCAAGAAGTACGCAGACCGCGTGGCCTACAGCTTCATGGGCAAGGACGTGACCTACGCCCAGACCGACTCGCTCTCCAGCGCCTTCGCGGCCTACCTGCAGGGCCTGGGGCTGGTCAAGGGCGACCGCGTGGCGATCATGATGCCCAACGTGCCGCAGTACCCCGTCACCGTGGCGGCCATCCTGCGCGCCGGCTTCGTGGTGGTCAACGTGAACCCGCTGTACACCCCGCGCGAGCTGGAGCACCAGCTCAAGGACTCCGGCGCGAAGGCCATCGTCATCATCGAGAACTTCGCGAACACGCTGCAAAGCTGCATCGCCAACACGCCGGTCAAGCACGTGGTGCTGTGCGCCATGGGCGACCAGCTGGGCCTGCTCAAGGGCGCGCTGGTCAACTACGTGGTGCGCAACGTCAAGAAGATGGTGCCGGCCTACAACCTGCCCGGCGCCGTGCGCTTCAATGACGCGGTGGCCCAGGGCACGCGCGGAACCCTGAAAAAGCCGGACATCAAGCCCGACGACATCGCGCTGCTGCAGTACACCGGCGGCACCACGGGCGTGAGCAAGGGCGCGGTGCTGCTGCACCGCAACGTGATTGCCAACGTGCTGCAGTCCGAGGCCTGGAACGACCCGGTCATGAAGAAGGTGCCGGCGGGCGAGCAGCAAACCAGCATCTGCGCGCTGCCGCTGTACCACATCTTCGCTTTCACCGTGAACATGATGCTGTCCATGCGCACGGGCGGCAAGACCATCCTGATCCCGAACCCGCGCGATCTGCCTGCGGTGCTCAAGGAACTGTCCAAGCACACCTTCCACAGCTTCCCGGCCGTGAACACGCTGTTCAACGGCCTGGCCAACCACCCGGACTTCAACACCGTCAACTGGAAGAACCTCAAGGTCTCGGTGGGCGGCGGCATGGCCGTGCAGGGCGCCGTGGCCAAGCTGTGGCTGGAGAAGACGGGCTGCCCGATTTGCGAAGGCTACGGCCTGTCGGAGACCAGCCCCTCCGTCAGCTGCAACCCCGTGACGGCCACCGAGTACACCGGCACCATCGGCGTACCCATTCCCGGCACCCTCATGAAGCTGCTGGACGACGAGGGCCGCGATGTGACCACCATCGGCCAGCCCGGCGAGATCGCCATCAAGGGCCCGCAGGTGATGGCCGGCTACTGGCAGCGCCCGGACGAGACGGCCAAGGTCATGACCGAGGACGGCTACTTCAAGTCCGGTGACATCGGCGTGATGGACGAGCGCGGCTACTTCAAGGTCGTGGACCGCAAGAAGGACATGGTGCTGGTGTCGGGCTTCAACGTCTACCCCAACGAGGTCGAGGACGTGGTCGCGCAGATGCCTGGCGTTCTCGAATGCGCTGTGGTGGGCGTGCCCGACGAGAAGACCGGCGAGGCCGTGAAGCTCGTCATCGTGAAGAAGGACCCTGCGCTCACTGAAGCCCAGGTCAAGGAGTTCTGCCGGGCCGAGCTGACCGGCTACAAGCAGCCCCGCGTGATCGAGTTCCGCACTGAGCTGCCCAAGACCCCCGTGGGCAAGATCCTGCGTCGCGAGCTGCGCGACAAGAAGTAAAAACCCCGCTCAACAGTCCCGCCCCCGTGACCCGGGGCGGCCACCAGGCGGCCTCGGCCGCCTTTGTTTTGATCCCCTGGGAATTCCAAGCCATGAGCACCGCCATCCTCAGCGCCCTTCCCGAAGAACAGGCCGGGCTGGTCCACGCGTTGCAGCACCCCCAGCGCATCACCCGCGCCGGCCGCTCGTTCTGGCGCGGCGAGTTGCACGGGCGGTCTGTCGTGCTGGCGCTCTCGGGCATCGGCAAGGTGGCGGCGGCCACGACGGCCACGGCGCTCATCGAGCATTTCGGCGTCGCGCGCATCGTGTTCACCGGCGTGGCGGGCGGGCTGGGCGACGCAGTGCGCGTGGGCGACGTGGTGGTAGCGCAGACGTACCTGCAGCACGACATGGACGCCTCGCCCCTGTTTCCGCGCTGGGAGCTGCCCGGCTACGCACGGTCGCTGCTGGAATGCGATGCGAATCTTTCTGCTCTGCTTTTGATAGCTGCTCGCGATTGTGTATCAAGCGATAGCGGTCAGTCTGGCTCTTCGTCGGTGCCCCGCAGCGCGCACAAGGGCCTGATAGCCAGCGGCGACCGCTTCGTCTCCAGCGCCCACGAGTCCCTGAGCCTGCGCGACGCCCTGCGCGCCGCCGGCCACGAGGTGCTGGCGGTTGAAATGGAGGGCGCCGCCGTCGCCCAGGTCTGCCGCGACTACGACATCCCCTTCGCCGCCGCCCGCACCATCTCCGACCGCGCCGACGACACCGCCCACGTCGATTTCCCCCAGTTCATCCAAACCGTGGCCAGCCGGTACGCAGAGCACATCGTCGGCAAGTTGCTGCAGTCGCTATGAAATGTGTAGCTACTGGTGCTTTATAGGCAAGCGGTAGAAGGTGTTTTGGCTTAAAAATTGAGTATTTTCATGAGGGGGCGCCGCCGCCTTCATCCAGCAGCCGCCGACCTAGCTCACCCAAGACTCCAGCTAGCCCGCCTGCAGAAGGCACCCCACCGCCGGTACCCCGCCAGAGCGCAGCGAATGGCGCTCCCTGGAAAAAGGGTGCGCCGCCAATTCACCCTCCGCCCTCATCGCCAGCGCCACCGTGGATCCGGCTTCGCCGGTCCACCGGAGGCGTCCCCCCTGGGGGGGGAGGCGCCCAGCGCCACAGGGGGGCTACTTCAACCAGCCGCGTTTGCGGAAGTACCACATGGGCCCGAGCGCACTCGCCAGCATGAGTCCGATCACATACGGATAAGCCGCCGGCCCCAGCAGCTCCAGCTCGGGGAACTTCATGTTCATGCCGTACACGCTCGCGATCAGCGTGGGCGGCAAGAGGGCCACGCTGGCCACCGAGAAGATCTTGATGATCTTGTTCTGGTTGATGTTGATGAAGCCGACCGTGGCGTCCATCAGGAAGTTGATCTTGTCGAACAGAAAAGCGGTGTGGTTGTCCAGCGATTCGATGTCGCGCAGGATCTGGCGGGCTTCCTCGAACTGCTCGGAGTTGAGCATCTTGCTGCGCATCATGAAGCTCACCGCGCGGCGGGTGTCCATCACGTTGCGGCGGATGCGGCCGTTCAAGTCTTCCTGGCGGGCGATGGCGGCCAGCACCTCGCCGGCACGGGCGTCGGTCACGTCGGCGGCCAGCACCTGCTTGCTGACTTTTTCCAGCTCGTCGTAGATGTTCTCCAGCGTGTCGGCCGAGTATTCGGCGTCGGCGTCAAAGAGCTTGAGCAGCACTTCCTTGGCGTCCTCGATCAGCCCCGGCGCGCGGCGTGCGCGCATGCGCAAGAGGCGGAACACCGGCACGTCTTCGTCGTGGATGGAAAACAGCACGCCCCGGCTCTTGAGGTGGGCGTTGTGCTGGTTCAGTATGAAGGCCACACGCACCGAGCGAGGATCTTCGTCGTCGTCGATCAGGAAGTCGCTGCGGATGTGCAGCTCGCCGTTGTCTTCCTCGTAGAAGCGGGCGGATTCCTCGATGTCCTCGTCCATCGCATCCTCCGGGATGGACAGGCCGTAGTGCTGCTTGATCCAGCGTTTTTCTTCGAGTGTGGGGGCTTCCAGGTCCACCCAGATGGGCTGGAAGCGGGTCAGTTCTTCCAGGGATTCGATTTCTTCCTGGACCAGCCGGCCATTGGCGAGCGAAAAGATGTTGAGCATGGGCTCACTCCCTTGTTATGTGGCATCTGCAGCGGTGGGGGTCATGGGGTGCTTTCAAACCCCACGGCGGCAGGCCGGGGAGCTGAAAGCTACCAACTGGGGTAGGTTTCCAAGGAGCTTTCTCCGTCAATCAATAAAAAATGGGCAAGCGGCGGATTATGGCACCGGACCCCTTGCCTGGCCGTGGCGCCGGGTGGCACGGGGCGGTGATTTCATGCGCTGGAGCATGCAGTGAGAGACTCCGCCAGGCGCTGTCCAGTTCCCGCCGCACGTGGGCGGCGCGGCGGGGGGGTCAGGGCGAGGTCAGGCGGCCCGGCGTGTGCGCACGGTGGCCAGCGCGCGGCACAGGTCGGCCCAGGCGGCGGCCTTGATGTCCTGCGAGCGCAGCAGGAAGGCCGGGTCGTACGTCACCACGGCCGGGCAGCCCGCCAGTTGGTGCAACTCGGCGCGCAGGCGCCCCAGGGGCTCGGTGCGGCCAAGGGCGGCACGCGCCGCGATGTGGCCGAGCACCAGCACCATCGCGGGCTGCAGGCGGGCCACGGTTTCGGCCAGGCTTTCGGGAATGGCGTCGGTGCCCGGTGTGCCGGGGGCAGAGCGCTCCAGCGCCGCGATGTAGACGCGCGGGTGCCTGTGCAATTGCATGGCCCGCAGCATGTTGTCCATCAGCTTGCCGGCGTCGCCCGCGAGCGGGTCGGTGGGTGTGGTGCTCTCGGCCACCACGAGCCAACCAGCGCCCAGTTCGGCCGGTGCCTGGGCTGGGTCCGCCTGGGGATAGAGCGCCTGTGCGGCATGCAGCCGCAGCGCGGGCGCGCCCGCGCCGGCCGCTGCGGGCGAAGCCACCGGTGCCGGCGGCGCTGGCGCTGGGTCCGCCCGCACAGCTGCGGGCGCCATGGCCACGGGGGGCGGGGCGGAGACGGGCAGGGCGACGCGGGGCACTGGCGGCACCTGCATCGGTGCGAGCACGGTGGGCGCTGGCCGCGCTGCGTCCGGCGGGCCCCAGACGGTCACGCCCATTTCCTGCAGCATGGCGCGCTGCCGCGCATCGAGGTGGAGACTACTCATGGACGACAACATGGATGGGGCAGGGTGCGTGGTTCATAGCGCAAAGCTCATGACCACCGCATCTTCGCGTTGGCCGTGGTCGGCGGGGTAGTAGCGCTTGCGTTCGCCCACGCGGCGAAAGCCATAGGCCAGATAGATGCCATGGGCGCGCAGGTTGCTGGTGCGCACCTCCAGCCACAGCCACTGCGCGCCGCGCCCACGCGACCACACGGCCAGGGCGTCGAGCAGCATGCGCGCCCAGCCCTGGCGCTGGTACTCGGGGGCGACGGTGATGTTCAGCAAGTGCACTTCCTCCACCCCCAGCATCGCCACGAAGTAACCCAGCAGGTGGTCGCCCGCCATCAGCACCTGCGCCTGATAGCCCGAGGCCAGGGCGTCGGTGAAGTTGCCGCGCGTCCACGGGTGGGAGTAGGCGCGCTGCTCCACGGCCAGCACGGCGTCCAGCCGAGCGAGTGTGAGGCTTTCAAAGCGCGCTTCCAGCGCGGCTGTGGGGGGGGTGGGCAAGGCGCTCATGACGGGGTGGAGGCAGCGCGCTGTGCTGCGCGCTCGGCCGTGGTTTGCGCCACTTTATCGCGGATGTAGCGCGGCAGCGCATCGCTGGCGGGCACCGCGCCACCAGCGGCCAGCAGGGCGGGCGCCAGGCGCAGCAGGGCGGCGGCGGTGGGCAGCACGGCCACGTGGGCAAAGGCGGGCGCCAGGCGCTCGCCGTAGGGCGCGAGCGCATTGCCCGCGACGGTCCAGCCAGGCGGCGGCTGCACTGTCTGTGGAGCGCCCAGCCCGAAGTCGGCATCTGCGAGCCAGCGGCCTTCGGCGGCCTGCCATTCGAATCGGGCGTGATAGACCTCGTCCATGCGTGCATCCAGCACGGCCACGACCTGGGTGCAGCCGTGCTGCGCGCGCGCTTCCTCGGCGACGGCCAGCAGGGTGTCCACGGGCAGCACCGGCACCCCTTGGCCGCCGCGCGCGCCGAACGCCAGGCCCTGCGCCACGGCGCAGGCAGTGCGCAGGCCGGTGAAGGAGCCCGGCCCGCGCCCGAAGACCAGTGCATCGAGCGTGTCGAACGTGATGCCCGCCTGCGCCATCAGGCTGCGCACCGCAGGGATCAGTGTGGCCGAGGCCAGCGGTCCGCCTGGCCCCTGGTGTTGCAGCACGGCATCGCCACTCTGTACGGCGATGGAGATGACGTCGGTGCTGGTGTCGAAGGCAAGCAGGTTCATGGAGCAGGTTACGGGGTAGGACGGCCGCACGCGCAGGCCTGAAGTGTGGCAGCCGCTGGCGGAGCCTTGCGCAGTACGCCCAGCAGGATACCCGCCGTCACGAGCAACAGCCCGGCGACCAGGTTCCAGTGCAGTGGCTCGCCCAGAAAGATCACGGCCCCGAAGGCTGACAGCCCGGGCACCAGTGCCGTGATCATGGTCGAGCGGACGGGGCCGAAGTGCTGGATCATGCGTGTGAAGGCGATGCCGGAGATGACCACCGAGCCGCCGCCCTGGAACGCCAGTTGGAACAGGATCTCGCTCCACGGCGCCAGCGCAAGGCGGCTGGAGACCACGCCCAGGCCGGCCAGCAGCGCATACGACGGCACATACGCCAGGCACGCGAACGCGGTGATGGCGATGGTGGCCTGCACCGCGTCCACCGCGTGGCGCCGCGCCATCACGCTGTAGGCGGCCCAGCACGCGGCGGCGGACATGAACAGCAGGTCGCCCTTCCACACGTCACCGCCTGCGAAAGCTGCCAGCAGGCTGCTTCCGCCCACCAGCAGGTCTCCGGCCACGATCAGCGCGAGCCCGGCGGCGCGCAACGGTGTGATGCGGTCGCGCAGCAGCACGGCGGCCAGCAGCGCGGTCCACAGCGGCAGGCTGCCGGGCATGAGCACGGCCGCGTGCGTGGCCGGCGCATGAAAGAAGCCGGCATAGGCCAGCATGGCGTAGAGCAGTCCGCCGAAAGTGCCCAGCAGCGCCGTGGTGCGAAGGGGCAGGGGCGAGATGCCTGCCAGGCTCGACGGCGGTGCCGCGGTGCCCGCGGCCGCCTGGCGGCGGCGCACCATCCACCACCCCCAGGGCAGCAGCACCAGACTGGCGCCTGCGATGCGCAGCAGGGCGATATCGAACGGCGTGAGCGTGCGCTGCGCCGAGGCCCGGGCAATGACGATGAAGCCCGTCCAGATGGTGACCGTCACGACAGCCGCCAGCAGGCCTGTGGCACGAGGGGAAAAGCGCATCCGTGGATTATCCGGCCGCGCGGGCCGGCATCGGACTGCCCTGGCGCAAGCCTGGCCGCTGCTCGGGGCGGGGCGCCAGGGCTTTGGCTGTACCGGGTTGGCTGATCGTGCTTTCGCCCTTGCTCCCGCAGCGCCGCAAGGGTTCAGAAGGATTCCCAGTCGTCGTCGCTGCCCTGTTGCTGTGGGCGCTGGGCGGGCGCTGGCGCGGCCGGCGATGCCAGGGCGGGGGCCGATGGCCGTGGCGCGGCGGTTGGTTGGGTGCGGGGAATGGCCGCCTTCGCAGGTGCCTTGGCCACCGTGGGGCGCGCAGCGGTGGGGCGTGCGGGCGCGGCGGCCGGGCTTGGCGCTGTCCGGGCAGAAACGGACGCAGAAACAGAACCGGGGGCTGGACGTTCCTGGTCCCCGGAGAGCTTGAACACCGCGACCACCTGGACCAGGTCGTGCGCCTGGGTGCGCAGGCTGCTGGCGGCGGCTGCCATTTCCTCGACCAGCGCGGCGTTCTGCTGCGTGGCCTGGTCCATCGAGGTGACGGCCTCGCCCACCTGCGCGACACCGGCGCTTTGCTCGCTGCTGGCAGCGCTGATCTCGCCCATGATGTCTGTGACGCGGCGGATGCTGCTCACCACCTCGGACATGGTCTCGCCCGCTTTGTCGACAAGTGCCGTGCCGTGTTCGACACGGTCCACGCTGGCCTGGATGAGGTTCTTGATCTCCTTGGCGGCCTCGGCGCTGCGGCCCGCCAGGCTTCGCACTTCCGAGGCGACCACTGCAAAGCCGCGACCCTGTTCGCCCGCGCGGGCGGCCTCCACTGCCGCGTTCAGCGCCAGGATGTTGGTCTGGAAGGCGATGCCGTCGATGACGCTGATGATGTCGCTGATCTTGCGGCTTGCTTCGTTGATGCCCTTCATGGTCTCCACCACATCGCCCACGACGGCGCCGCCCTGGGCGGCCACGCCGGAGGCCGTCATCGCCAGCTGGTTGGCCTGGCGGGCGTTGTCGGCGTTGTTGCGCACGGCGGAATTGAGCTCTTCCATGCTGGCCGCTGTCTGTTCCAGTGCGCTGGCCTGGTGTTCGGTGCGGGCGCTCAGGTCGCTGTTGCCCTGCGCGATTTCTGCGCTGGCATTGGAGACGGATTCCGAGCCGCGCCGCACGTTGTTGACCACGCTGGCGAGGTTGGCCTGCATGAGTTCCAGCGACGACATGAGCTCACCCACCTCGTCCTTGCCATGCTGGGGCACCGTGGCGGTCAGGTCGCCCGCGGCCACCCGCTTGGCCAGGTCCGAGGCCTGCCCCAGGGGCACGGTGACCGAACGCGACAGCACCCACGAGAAAAGCGCCGCGACCGCCACGCTCAGCGCGCCCAGGGCCACCAGCAACTGGCGGCTGGTCCGGCGGTTTTCCTCGATGGCCCGTCCCAGCGCGTCCACTTGCTCGCGCTGGTTGCGCAGCAGCTCGTCCATCTTGGCGGCGTAGTTGTTTGCCTCGGGCATGAACTGCTTTTCGAGCAGCGCATTGGCTTCGTCTACCTTGCCTTCCTTCTTGAGCGCGAAGATGACGTCGCGGTTCTTGAGGTAGACCGCGCGCAGCGCACCAATTTCAGCGAACAGCTTCTTCTCCGAGTCGAGGAACATCAATTCCTCGACGGCCTTTTGCAGCTCGCCCGAACTCTTGGACGAGGCCTTGCTGTCCTCGGCGAAAAAGTCGGCCAGCGCCGGGTCGCTGCTGCGGGCGACGGCGGCCGTGCGCGTGATGCCGGAGCGCAGGTTGCGGGACCAGTCGCTGACCAGCCGCTCGGTCTTGATGGGGTTTTGCACCATCTCCAGCGTGGCGTCGGCCACGGCATTCAGGCGCGAGATGCTCAGCGCGATGGCGCCGATAAGCAGCAGCAGCACCAGGGAAAATCCCAGCGCAAGGCGCTTGGCGACGGAGAGGTCGGAGAGTCGGCTCATAGGAAAAGATGCCTTGTGTGTAGCGTGGTGTTGGCGGCGATGACGGCGTGCAAGCGGGGCACGCCCTGTGTGCACAGCGCCCGTCCAGTGCGTGGAGTCATCGGTTGCATAGTGTAAGTACGCCAACCCCCCGAACGCAGGCTCGGCTGTCACGCCCGCGGCGGCGCTGTCCTCCCCTAGACTTCCTGCATGAAGTATTTTTTGAGAATGGCCCGGTCTGGGCGATGGGCGCGGTTCGTGGCCGTGGCGGGGGCCCTGTTCGGGGCGGCTGCCTGCGCGGTACATGCCCAGCCTGGGGGGGGCGCCGTGGCGCTCCCTCCCGAAGTGGAAGCCACCCTGGCCCGCGCCAAGCTCCCGCGCGAGTCCCTGAGCGTGCTCGTCACCGATGCACAGGGCACCGCACGCACACCGCCCCGCCTGGCGCACCGCGCCCAGGTGCCCGTCAACCCTGCCTCGGTGATGAAGCTGGTGACCACTTACGCGGCGCTGGAACAGCTGGGACCCGCCTACGTGTGGAACACCCCCGTGTACGTACAGGGCACGGTGCAGGACGGCAGCCTGCGCGGCAACGTGTACATCCAGGGCCAGGGCGACCCCAAGTTGGTGATGGAGCGCCTGTGGCTGCTGATGCGGCGCCTGCAGGCCCAGGGCATTCAGGTGATCGTGGGCGACATCGTGCTGGACCGCACCGCCTTCGATGTGCCCGAGCACGACCCGGGCCGCTTCGACGGCGAGCCGCTGCGTCCCTACAACGCAGCGCCGGATGCGCTGCTGCTCAACTACAAGTCGTCGGTCATGACCTTCGTGCCAGACGTTCCTGCAGGGCTTGCACGCATCCAGTACGACCCTCCGCTGGCAGCGGTGCAGCGCCAGCCCACTGTGGCGCTGGCGGCGGCCGGCACCGACTGCGGTGACTGGCGCGGCGCGCTGCGCGCCGATCTGGCCGACCCGGCGAAGGTGGTCTTTCAGGGGGTGTACCCGGCTGCCTGCGGTGAACGCGTGTGGCCCGTCGCGGCGGCCGACCCACGCGGCTTTGCGGCGAGGGCGGTGGAGGGCATGTGGCGCGAGCTGGGTGGCAAGCTCACCGGCAGCGTGCGCGACGGCAAGGTGCCTGCCGGCCTCAAGCCCGCGTTCGTGGCCACGTCCCCCGCGCTGGCTGAGGTGGTCCGCGACGTGAACAAATACAGCAACAACGTGATGGCCCAGCACGTGTTCCTCACCCTGGCACTGCAGAAGAACGGCGTGGCCACGTTTGATGGCGCGCGCGAGGCCCTGCGCCATTGGTGGCAGGCGCGCATCGGCGATGCGGAGATGCCCCAGGCCGACAACGGCGCGGGGCTCAGCCGCGATGCGCGGCTCACCGCGCAGGCTCTTGCGCGCATGCTGCAGGTGGCCTGGCAGTCCCCGGTGATGCCCGACCTCGTGGCGTCCCTGCCGATGTCGGGTGTCGATGGCACCCTGCGCCGCAGCCAGAGCCGTGCGTCCGCCCACCTCAAGACCGGCAGCCTGCGTGATGTGATGGCGGTGGCGGGCTATGTGCACGCCGCCAGTGGCCGGCGCTATGTGCTGGTGGCGGTCATCAACCATGCCAACGCAGGTTCGGCCCGCCCCGTGCTGGACGCCCTGGTCGACTGGGCGGCGCGTGACCAGTGAATAATCCCTGCTCGCCCTGACATATCTCCCTCACACCCGCTCCATGCCTCTCTCCGAGCTCATCGGCTATCTGGCCGCGTTTCTCACGACCTGCAGCTTCGTGCCGCAGGCCTTGCACACGTTTCGAACGCGGGATGTGGGCGGCATCTCGCTGGGCATGTACACCGTCTTCACCGCGGGTGTTGCGCTGTGGCTGGTCTACGGGCTGGTGCTGGCGGCCTGGCCCATCGTGGTGGCCAACGCCATCACGCTGGCCCTTGCGGGCACCATCCTGGGCATGAAGATGGTCTACGGCGAGCGCTGAGGCCCCGACACGGCCCCGCCCTCATGCCGGCGGCGCCCACTGTCGCCCAGGTGTCAAATCCACGCCCCCCGGGGCGCGTTAACCCCAATGCTGCTGCACTGCAGGTGCGCGCACGATCCGCCTTCCTTACCCACCTTGAGGTGTTCATCCATGACGTATTTGCGCCTGACCTGTGTTGCCGCTGCGGCGGTTCTGCTTGTTGCCTGCGGAGGCTCGGACGACCCCGAGCGCGGAGCGCTCATCGATCCGCCGGCCGTACTCACCACGCTCACGGCGGCCCAGATCGATGCCGGTACGAACAGCAGCGGCCTGCAGCCCATCAGCGGCAAGGCCAAGTGCGATGTGAAGGTGGTGTCGCTCAACTACGCCACTGCCGGCGCCAAGAGTGGCGAGCAAACCAATGCTTCGGGCGTGATGCTGGTGCCTGCCGGCAGTTGCACGGCCGCAGCACCGCTGATCGCCTACGCCAAGGGAACCGACGTGCAAAAGCCGCGCACCCTGGCCAATCCGCAGGACAGCGAGACCTTCCTGCTCGCCGCGATGTACGCCGCGCAGGGCTACGCAGTGGTCGCCACCGACTACCTGGGCTTCGCCAAGTCCGGCTACAGCTACCACCCCTATCTGCATGCCGATTCCGAGGCCACCACGGTCATCGACTCGGTGCGCGCCGCGCGCAATGCCGCCGGCACGGTGGGCGCCAACCTGTCGGGCAAGGTGATGTTCACCGGCTACTCGCAGGGCGGGCACTCCTCCATGGCCGCGCACCGCGCGGCGGAGCGCGACTACGGCAGCGAGTTCAACGTGGTTGCGGGCGCCCATCTGGCGGGCCCGTACAACCTGTCGGGCTCGCTGCGCATCCCGGACGCGATCGCGGGCGTGCAGTTCTTCGTGCCCTACCTGGTCACGGCCTGGCAGAAGGTCTATGGCGACGTCTACACCGACGTGAAACAGGTCTTCAAGGCACCGTACTCCGGCTACATCGAGACCCTGCTGCCCAATGCCACGATGAACTACACCACGCTGGTCACGTCCGGCACCCTGCCTGCTGGCACGCCCAACCAGGCCCGTGACGCGCTGTTCCAGCCGGACTTCATCAAAGGCTCGCAGACCAGCACCACCCACCCGCTGTACCTGACCGCCAAGAAGAACGACCTGCTGGGCTGGAACCCCAAGTCGCGCGTGCTGCTGTGCGGCGGGGCTGGCGACCCTACCGTGCCGCCTGCCGTCCACCAGCAGGTCATGAAGGCCGACTTCGACAGCCGCGGACTGACCAATGTGGTGTCGGTCGATGTGGACGCAGCCGTCCAGGCTACGTTCGGCCCCGGTGGCAAGGCGCCCACGGACCCCACTTCTGCCGCCTTCGCAACCTACTACGGCGCCTACCACGGCACGTACGAGCCCCCGTTCTGCCACGCCCAGGCCCGCGCGGTGTTCGACGCTGTGAGGTAATCCGCCAGAGCCGGCGCGGGCGCAGCCTCGCCGGCGCGTTCGCGGACATGTCTGCCCGTCTGCCTGCCAAGCCGACCTTCGGGTCGGCTTTTGCTTTTTCAGGGGCGGGTGCGGGAGCGGCCTGAAGGCTGCGGGCTGCTTTGTAAAGAGCAAGGCGGCTCGGTAGTTTCCCGAGCGGGCAAGCCGGGAACTCGGGAGTACCATGAAGATGCAAAAAAGCACGCTCGTTCGTTTTTTCCATTTTCCACGGGAGAACCTCCTTGAACTCACAACAATGCAAAGCCTCCTTGTCGGCCCTGGTTGCGGCCTGCCTGCTGGCCGCCTGCGGTGGCGGCGGCTCGGACTCGGCGCCAGCCTCCGCGGTCACCTCGGTCAAAGTCGCGGGCGACAGCCTGGCCGACAGCGGGACCTTCGGCTACAAATTCACCGTCCAGGGCTCGGCCGCCACCGGCGTGGGCTCCACGGCGATCTGGCCCGAGCGCGTGGCCACGAGCTACGGCCAGTCGCTGTGCGCGTACTACCAGTTCAACGGCTCGGCCTTCGGCACCAATGCTGCCTGCACCAACCATGCGGTGGGTGGCGGACGCATCAACAACCCCACGGCGCCTACCTCGCCGGTGTCCATCACGCAGCAGCTCAAGGACATGGGCGCGCGCGGCTACAGCGCCTCGGACCTCGTGCTGATCGATGGCGGCGGCAATGACGCGGCCGACCTCATTGGCGCCTACCTGCGCGCATCCAGCGACAACGGCCAGGCCTACGCGGCTCTGCTGGGCAGCGTGTTGCCCCAGGCCACCGTCAGCGCCGCGTTGGCCGGCGGCGCCACGGGCCTTGCCCAGGTGGGCGGCGCCTACATGCAGGCGCTGGCAAAGAACTTCGCAGACACCATCAAGGCCAACACCACGGCCAAGAACGCGCCGCGCGTGGCCGTGCTCAATGCGCCCGGCGTCACGCTCACGCCACGCTTCCGCCTGGTACTGGCGTCCATCAGTGCGACCCGCGGCGCGGCGGCCGCGGCACAGGCTGAGACCCTTTTCGACAGCTGGATCCAGGCGTACAACGCGCAACTGGCCACCAGCCTGGCGGGCGACAACCGCATCGCCCTGGTGGACTTCTACACGTCCTTCAAGGACCAGGCCACCAACCCGGCGCAGTACCAGCTCACCAACGCCACCACGCCGGCCTGCCCCGCCACGGGCGTGGGCGCCGACGGCCTGCCCACCTACAACTTCCCCACCTGCACCGCGACCGCCCTGTCGGCCATGAACCCTCCTGCGGGCGCCACGGGCGGCGCCGACTGGTGGAAGAGCTATGGCTTTGCCGACAGCTTCCACCCCACGCCCTACGGCCACCAACTGGTGGGCCAGCTGGTGTCGCGTTCGCTGTCCCGCGCCGGCTGGCTGTGAGCCGGATGCGCTTCCCCCCATTCAAGGAGTCATTCATGCACGCATTTTCCAAGGCCGGCCTGGCGGCTGCTGCTCTCTTGCTGGGCACCGGCGCGATGGCGCAGGTTGCAGGCACACTGAGCGTTCGCGCGGGCTTCACCCATATCGCGCCCCAGGTCAAGAGCGGCAACCTGAGCGCCCCCGCGTTCCCCAACACCAAAGTGGACGTGGACGCTGCCACATCGCTGTCCGGCGGCGTGAACTACATGTTGACCGACCACTGGGCGGTGGACGTGCCGCTGTCCTTGCCTTTCAAACACGACATCGTGGGCGACGGTGCCATCGCGGGTGTGGGCAAGCTGGCCGAGACCAAGGTGCTGCCCGTCACGGTGTTCGCGCAGTACCGATTTGGTGAGGCAGAGGCGCGGTTTCGTCCCTATCTGGGCGTGGGCGTGACCTACGGCCGGTTCTTCAAGACCCGCACCACGGCCACGCTCAGCGGCCTGACGGGGGGCACGCCTGCGAACCCGACCACGGCATCCGTCGACAACAAGTGGGGCATCACGCCCCAGGTCGGCTTCGTGTGGAAGATCAACGACCGCTGGTTCCTGGACGCGGCCTATTACAAGAGTTTCCTCAAGACCACGTCGCACCTCTCGTCGGGGCAGTCGATCTCCAAACGCCTGAACCCCGATGTGATCGCCGTGGGCGTGGGCTACCGGTTCTGATGGCGGATTGAAGGGGCGGGCCTCGCCCCTCGCCATGAAAAAGGCCGCCCGAGGGCGGCCTTTGTCCGTGGGGAAGCCCCCGGATCACCAGCGCGCGCGCAGGCGGTCGTAGACGTAGGTGCCGAACTGGCGCTGCGCCGACGGGGTGAGATACACCTCGTCCGCGAACACGTACGACTCCTGGCTTGCACCCGACAGCAGCGTAGAGGCGTTGCACAGTGCCGAGTTGATCTTGCCCGCGCCGATGCCGATGCCGTTCGCCGGATCCACCGAGGTGCACACGGCTGCGGTGGCGTTGTTGAAGCCGTAGTTGGCGGGCACGCCTGTGTACAGGTTCACGTAGTAGGCCGAATCGACATACAGCACGTTGGCGCCCAGATCGACGATGTTCACCAGCAGGCCGTCGTTGAAACGGGTGCTCGCATCGGCCAGCAGCGCCTCGCGGTTGATGGACTTGGCCCAGGGGCTCTTGCTCAGGTCGTAGGTGCCGGTCACCACGACGTACTTGGCGCCGGCGGCGACCAGGCGGCGCACCTGCGCGGCCAGGTCTTCACCGGCCTGGCGGGCAGCCGCCACCATGGCGGCTTCGGTCTGGGTGCCGGCCTGCACTGCGGCCATTCCCGCGATCACTTCGCTCACGCCACCACTCAGGAACACCACGTCGCTGCCGCCGAAGGTGTTGGTGGCCAGGAAGGTGTCGATCTGCTCGGTGATGGTGGGCGTGCTGGCGTTGCCAGTCGCGTCGGGCTTGGCCTTGACGCGGGCGTTGCCCACGGCATAGCTCTTGCCGCCGGCCGATACGGCTGCCAGGGGCTTGCCGTAGTTGGCCGCGACCTGCAGGGTCCAGTTGTTCACGCTGCCGTCATTGACGGTGTAGCGCGTGCCCTTTTGCCCGATGTCGCTGTAGGCATCGCCGAAGGCGATGAAGCGCTCGGGCGTGATGGCCGATTCGGTGGTGCTTGAACCGCAGGCCGCGAGCAACGCGGCCGATGCACATGCGGCGACCATGACGGTGCGGCGCATCCAATTTGCTGCCATGTATTTCTCCAGAAAAGTGGGGGGTAGTTTAGCGGGGCCGCGCCAAGCCTTGTAAAGCCGGCTTCGCAACGGCATGTCGCAGGCGTCAGGCGTCAGGCGGCCGCGGCGCGCTGCAGCCGGTCGCGCACGCCTTCCCAGTCGGCGGTGGCCGGCGGGGTTTCGATCCAGATGAGCTTCACCCCGTCGTCGTCGAAGCCGCGCAGCACCGCGAACAACTGCTGGGCGGTTGCTGTGGCGTCGTCGGGCATGCGGCGCATCACCAGCCTGGAGGACTTGGTGCGCAGCGCCGTGCGCGCATAGACCGCGATGTTCGCTGCGTCGGCGCCCAGCAGGTCCAGCCCGGTCTGCAGCGCCTTGGCATCCATCAGGCGCACCTTCGCGGCGGGTGCGTAGTGCGCCTCCAGCGTGCCGGAGGCGCGGGGCGTATGGTCGGGCAGGTCTTCCTTGGACAGCGGTGCGGTGCCGCAGGCCGCCGCGATCTGCTCGCGCGTGATCGCGCCGGGCCGCAGGAGCACGGGCACGCCGCGCGTGCAGTCCACGATGGTGCTCTCGATGCCCACGGCGCAGGGGCCGCCGTCGAGCACCAGCAGTTCGGGCCCCAGTTCATCCTGCACATGCTGCGCGGTGGTCGGGCTCACGCGGCCGAAGCGGTTGGCGCTGGGGGCTGCTACCCCCCACACGGGCGGGCCGCCGGCTTCGGGGCCGTCCCCAGGTGCGGCGCAGGCCGCGAGCAGGGCGTGCGCCACCGGGTGGGCGGGGCAGCGCAGGCCCACGCTGTCCTGGCCGCCAGTGGCGGCCGTTGCCACGCCAGGCAGGCGCGGCAGGATGAGCGTGAGCGGGCCGGGCCAGAACGCGTCGACCAGGGCCTGGGCGAACGCGGGTACCTCGCTGGCGAAGTGGCGGATGCCCTCGGCGTTGGCCACGTGCACGATGAGCGGGTGGTCGCTCGGGCGCCCCTTGGCCGTGAAGATCTGCGCGACCGCCGCATCGCTGCTGGCGTCGGCCGCCAGGCCATACACGGTCTCGGTGGGCAGGCCCAGCAGCGCGCCGCTGCGCACCGCGCGGGCGGCTGTGGCGATGGCCGCCGGGTCGTTGCCATCGAGGATCATGTCAGTTCTCCATAGCGATGTGCGCCGACCGCGTCCCGCGGAACTGGCGCGGCCGGGGCCAGTGCACCCGTGGAACTGGCTTTGCCAGGCCACCGGGTGCGTCCCTCTACCGCGCAGCGAGGGAAGGGGGAAGGCGCGAAGCGGCTCAGGGGGTGCTTCACGTCAGAACGCTGCGATGCCGAGCAATGCGGCCGCCTTCAGCGCCGTGGCGCGTGCGGCCTCGGGCGTGGCGCCGGTCACGTTCAGGTGGCCCATCTTGCGGCCGCGCTTGGCATCGCGCTTGCCGTACAGGTGCAGGTGGGTGCCGGGCAAGGCCAGCACCTCGGCCCAGGGAGGGGTCTGCGCCGCGTCGCCGTGCGCGAACCACAGGTCGCCCAGCAGGTTGAGCATCACGGCGGGGCTGTGCTGGCGCGGCTGCGTGAGCGGCAGGCGGGCCATGGTGCGCACCTGCAGCTCGAACTGCGACACATCGCAGGCGTTCTGGCTGTAGTGGCCGCTGTTGTGCGGGCGTGGCGCGATCTCGTTGACCACCAGGCTGCCGTCCTGCAGCACGAAGAACTCCACGCACAGAACGCCGACGTATTGCAGGCCTTCCGCTACAGATTTTGCAGCAGCTACCGCTTGTTCAATAAGCGCTGGGGGCAGATTTTGTTCATGAACTTCGGTCACGGCCAGGATGCCGTCGCGGTGCAGGTTGCGCTGCACGGGCAGGTGCACCATGGCGCCGTCGGCGCCGCGCGCCACGATCACCGAGCATTCGAGCGCGAGCGGCAGCATCTTCTCCAGCACGCAGGGCACGCGGCCGACGGAATCCCAGGCGGCGGCCAGTTCGGCGGCGGTTTTCACGCGCACCTGGCCCTTGCCGTCGTAGCCCATGCGGGCGGTTTTCAGGATGCCAGGCAGCAGTTCTGCAGACACTGCGCCGAGTTGCTCGGCGGTCTCGATCACGGCGTAAGGCGCGCAAGGCACGCCGCAGCCCACGAAGTGCGCCTTCTCCCGGGCCCGGTCCTGCGCCACCGACACGGCGTTGGCCGCGGGCGACACGGGGCGCTGTGCTGCCAGCGTGGCCAGCGCGGCGGCGGGCACGTTTTCAAACTCGGTGGTGACCGCATCGGACACGCGGGCCAGTTCGGCCAGGCCGGCAGGGTCTTCGTAGCCTGTCTGGATGTGGTGGTGGCTCACCAGGCCGGCGGGGCTGTCGGGGTCGGCATCCAGCACGGCCGTGAAGTAGCCCATGGCCTGCGCCGCGTGCACGAACATGCGGCCCAGCTGGCCGCCGCCGAGGACGCCCAGCGTCGCGCCAGGAAGGAGAGGCGTAATGGAAGCGGTCATGCTGCGGGCGGCAGGGTCATGTTGCGGGCCACCTCGGTCTGCTCTGCGCGGAAGGCTTCCAGGCGCGTGCGCAGCTCGGGGCTCTCGCTGGCCAGCAGCGCCACGGCGAACAGTGCCGCGTTGGCCGCGCCGGCCGTGCCGATGGCGAAGGTGGCCACCGGAATGCCCTTGGGCATCTGCACGATGCTGTGCAACGAATCCACGCCCTGCAGGTGGCGGCTGGCCACGGGCACGCCCAGCACGGGCACGGTGGTCTTGGCGGCGATCATGCCGGGCAGGTGGGCGGCGCCACCGGCGCCGGCGATGATGGCCTTCAGGCCCCGGCCGGCGGCGGCTTCGGCGTAGGCGAACATGTCGTCGGGCATGCGGTGGGCCGAGACCACGCGGGCCTCGTGCGCGATGCCGAACTGTTCAAGAATCTGCACTGCATGCTGCATGGTGTCCCAGTCGCTGCTGGAGCCCATGACCACGCCGATCTGGATGGGTTTCATGGTGGTAGGGGGTGCGCGGCGGCGGGTCGCGCCCGCCGCACGGCTGTAGGTGGAACCCGCGATTTTACTTTTTGCGCCTCCCTTGCCGGCGCCCGGGTATGTCGATGGGCCAAAATAGCGCGAAACCACCAGCTTGGCCGGCCTGGCCGGACACCCATCATGATTGACGTCACCGTAGAGAATTTTGAAGCCGAGGTGGTCGCCGCCTCCATGGAAGTGCCTGTCCTGGTGGATTTCTGGGCGCCCTGGTGCGGCCCGTGCAAATCCCTCGGGCCCGTGCTGGAGAAGCTGGAGACCGAATACGCCGGCCGCTTCAAGCTCGCCAAGATCGATTCCGACCAGGAGCAGCAACTCGCGGGCATGTTCGGCATCCGCAGCATTCCGACCTGCGTGCTGCTGATGAACGGCCAGCCCGTGGACGGTTTCATGGGCGCGCTGCCCGAAGGCCAGGTGCGCGCTTTCCTCGACAAGCACGTGCCCACCGAAGACCAGTTGGTCGCCGAAGCCGAGGAAGAAGAGGCCTATGAAGCACTGGCCGATGGCGACACCGACACCGCGCTGGAAAAGCTGCAGCACGCCGTGGTGACCGACCCCGCCAACGACGACGCCCGCTTCGACTACGTCAAGCTGCTGCTGCAGCTCGGCCGCGAGGATGACGCCAAGGTCGCCTTCGCCCCCGTGATCGCCAAGGCCCCGGGCTCGCGCAAGCTGGGGGCACTCAAGACCTGGATGGATGCTATTGATTTCGTAGCTTTAAGCGCTTATGGAGAGGGCTCTGGAGCCGAATTTGATGCAAAAATTGCTGCCAACAAGCGCGATTTCGACACCCGCTACGCCCGTGCCCGCTGGCTCATCGCCCGCCAGCGCTGGACGGACGCGATGGACGAACTGCTCGAGATCCTCATGCGCGACAAGGCCTGGGGCGACGAGGCGGCCCGCAAGACCTATGTCGCCATCCTCGAAATCATCGACCCTCCCAAGCCCAAGGTGGCGGACGGCCAGATCCCGCCGGACGACCCGGTGGTGGCAACGTACCGCCGCCGCCTGTCGAGCGTGGTGCTGAGCTGAGAACCTGCTCTGCGGCCCCGCGTAAAAAAGGCTCCCTGCCGGGAGCCTTTTTCGCTATCGCGCACGGTGCAATGGAAGGCGCGGGCCTTCGAATCCGGCGTAGCGCAGGCCAGCGCCCCTGCGCAAGGGCCGCCCTGTCGCGCCGGGAGCGTCACCCCCAGGGGGAAGGCGCGAAGCGCCTCAGGGGGGCTAGCCCACCAGCCTTTCCAGCGCCTCGCGGTACTTGGCGGCGGTCTTCTCGATCACCTCGCGCGGCAGGCGGGGCGCGGGGGCGGTCTTGTCCCAGGGCTTGCCGTTGACCTGGGCCTGCTCCAGCCAGTCGCGCACGAACTGCTTGTCGTAGCTCGGCGGGTTCTCGCCGTTGGCCAGTGCGGCGGCGTAGCCTTCCACCGGCCAGTAGCGCGAGCTGTCGGGGGTAAGCACCTCGTCCATCAAAACCAGCGTGCCGTCGGGCGCGAGGCCGAACTCGAATTTGGTGTCGGCAATGATCATGCCCTTGGTCAGCGCGATCTCGGCGGCGGCCTGGTAGATGGCGATGCTCAGGTCGCGGATGCGGGTGGCGAGGTCCAGGCCGATCATCTCCACCGTGCGCTCGAAGGTGATGTTCTCGTCATGCTCGCCCACGGCGGCCTTGGCGGCGGGCGTGTAGATGGGGGCAGGCAGTTTGGCTGCGTTGGTCAGCCCTTCGGGCAGCGGCACGCCGCAGACCGAGCGCGATTCCTGGTATTCCTTCCAGCCGCTGCCGGCCAGGTACCCGCGCACCACGGCTTCCACCGGAATGGGCTTCAAGCGCTGCACGAGCATCGAGCGACCACGCACCTGGGCCACCTCTTCGGGCTTGACCACGCTCTCCGGCGCTTCGCCCGTGAGGTGGTTGGGGCAGATGTGGCCCAGCTTGTCGAACCAGAACAACGCCATCTGCGTGAGCAGCTCGCCCTTGCCGGGAATGGGCTCGCCCATGATCACGTCGAAGGCCGAGAGGCGGTCGCTGGCCACCATCAGGATGCGGTCGTCGCCCACCGCGTAGTTGTCGCGCACCTTGCCGCGTGCCAGCAGGGGCAGCGATGTGAGGGCAGAGGTGTGCAGGGCGTTGGGGCTGGGCTGGGTCATGGTGTCGGTATGGCGGTCGATGGTTCGCGTCCGCTGCGGGCAGGCCGGTGAACGTGCAACGTGGAAACGGGGTGCGGGAGCATTCCACGCAACCTGCGGATTTTACGCGCCAGGGCAAAGCCGGGCGCCGGGACTGGTTCGGTGGGGCGCAGGGGCCGGGCGCGTGGCGAAGTGGCGAAGTGGCGAAGTGGCGAAGTGGCGAAGTCGCGAAGTGGGCGGTCGCAGTCGCAGTGTGGCGCACGAACCGAATGTCTCGCGTGTTGCACCGTGTTGCGGCACACTGGCCGGCCCTTGTCACCGCCCCGCCCGCGCGCGGCTTTTTTCCTGTGCAGTCTTCCACTTCCGATTTGCCTTCTGCGGCACCTTCTGCCGCCCCGGCCTCTGCTTCCACCCCCGCACTCACGCCACGGCGCGAGCTGTGGCTGCTGCTCACGCTGGCCGGCATCCAGTTCACCCACATCCTGGATTTCATGATCATGATGCCGCTGGGGCCGCAGTTCACGCGGCTTTTTGCCATCACCGACGCGCAGTTCGGGCTTCTCGTGTCGGCCTACACGCTGTCTGCCGGGGCATCGGGGTTGCTGGCCTCCACCTACATCGACCGTTTCGGGCGCAAGCGCCTGCTGCTCACGCTGTATGTGCTGTTCGGTCTGGCCACGCTGGCCTGCGGCCTGGCGCCCACCTACGGCACGCTCATGGTGGCGCGCATCCTGGCCGGGGCGTTCGGCGGGGTGCTGTCGGCACTGGCCCAGACCATCGTAGCCGACCTGGTGCCCTTCGAGCGCCGCGGCCGTGCCATGGGCATCGTGATGACCGCGTTCTCCCTGTCCACGGTGGCGGGCGTTCCTGCGGGGCTGCTGCTGGCCGAGGCGGGGGGCTGGCACCTTCCGTTCATCGCCATCGCGGCGATGGTCGGCATGCTGGCCGTGCTCGCGGCGCGCACGCTGCCCGCGATGACCGCGCATCTGCAGGCCGCACAGCGCCGCAGCACTTTCGGCGGTATCGCCCAGGTGCTGGGCGATGCCAACCATCGCTGGGCGTTTGTGTTCTCCGGGTTGGTCATGTTCGCCGGGTTCACGGTGATTCCCTACATCACCATCTACATGCAGGCCAATGCCGGCGTGCGGCCCGACCAGGTCCCGCTGGTGTACCTGTGCGGCGGGGTGGTGACGCTGTTCACGGCGCGGCTGTTCGGGGTGCTGACGGACCGGTGGGGCAAGGTGCGGGTGTTCCGCGGCCTGGCGGTGGCAGGCGCCTTTCCGCTCCTGGGCATCACGCTGGTGCACGGCGTGCCGCTGTGGGGCGTGCTCGTCGTGTCCACGCTGATGTTCGCGCTGATGAGCGGCCGCATGATCCCGGGCATGGCCATCATCACGTCGGCCGCGCAGCCGTCGCTCAGGGGCACCTTCATGACGCTGAACGCGTCGGTGCAATCAGGTGCGATGGGGGTGGCGTCGTTCGTGGGTGGGCTGCTGATCAGCCGCGATGCGCAGGGGCTGGTGCAGAACTACTGGATGTCCGCTGCGGTGGGCATCGCGGCCAGCGTGCTGTCGATGGTGGTGGTGGGGCGCCTGGCGCTGCATGGCGCCGCACCGTCTTCGCGCTGAACACCGATTGCCTGGGCCTTTGGAAGCAACCTACCCATTGTGCGCGCTTTTCGGGCCCTTGGCACCTTGGCGGGCATAACCCAGCAGGCAGGGGCGGTATGGGATTGCTTTTCAGTGAGGGCAGGGGCATAGTGAACTCACGTCAACGGATGCATCCAAGTTCCCGAGCCGCTCCTCTGATCCAGGACGGCATTTTTCACCGAGAGTGTTACAGGAGACTTATCTATGAACTTGACGATCAGCGGTCACCATCTCGAAGTTACCCCGGCCTTGCGCAGCTACGTCACCACCAAGCTGGATAGGATCACCCGCCATTTTGACCAAGTTGTCGATGTCAAGGTACTGCTGACGGTAGAGAAGCAGAAGGAGAAGGAAAAGAGGCAGCGAGCGGAATGCAACATCCACGTGAAGGGCAACGACCTGTTTGCCGAAAGCTCGCATTCCGACCTGTATGCTGCCGTGGACGAACTGGTCGACAAGATGGATCGCCAAGTCGTGCGCCACAAGGACCGCCTGCAGGATCACCACCACGAAGCCGCCAAGCGCGAACTGCACGCGTGATGCGCCAGCCCTGAGCCTGGCACAGCAGCCGCCCACTGGGCGGTTTTTTTGTTGCCTGACGCCGTGCAGTCAGGGTTTTCGCGAAGATGTGCATAATTGTTACCTTGACCATGAATCGACTCGCCTCCATCCTGCCCTCCGCCCAAGTGCTCGTGAGCGTTGACGCCACCAGCAAGAAGCGTGCTTTTGAAGAAGCGGGTCTCCTGTTCGAGAGCCAGCACGGCCTGTCGCGCGCGCTGATCACCGACAGCCTGTTCGCGCGCGAACGCCTGGGCTCCACGGGCCTCGGTCACGGCGTGGCCATTCCGCATGGCCGCATCAAGGGGCTCAAGGCCCCCATGGCCGCGGTCTTCCAGCTGCTGCACCCCATCGGTTTCGATGCGCCGGACGAGCAACCCGTGGGCCTGCTGATCTTTCTGCTCGTGCCCGAAGCGGCCACGCAGAAACACCTGGAAATCCTGTCCGAGATCGCCGAGCTGCTGAGCGATTCAGCTCTGCGCGAAAAGCTCAAGTCCTGTACCGACGCGGCCGAGCTGCACGGCATGATCGCGGGCTGGCAGTCCACCCAGGCCGCCTGAGCCGGCTGGCGCTGACCCTTCTACCGCCAGCACTCCGTGAAGCCCAATGTCGTCAGCGCCGACGTCCTCTTCGAGGAATTCCGCGCCGCCCTGAAATGGGAATGGGTCGCGGGCCTGGGCGCCTCCGAGCGCCGCTTCGACGAAGTGGCGGTGCGCTCGGCGCGCTCCGGCGCCGACCTCGTCGGCTACCTGAACTACATCCACCCCTACCGCGTGCAAATCCTGGGCGAGCGCGAGATCGCCTACCTGAGCAGTGCATCGCCCGACGACTGCAAGCGACGCATTGCCCGCATCGTGACCCTGGAGCCGCCGGTGCTGGTGCTGGCCGACAACCAGACCGCACCCGATGCCCTGGTGTCGATGTGCGAGCGCGCGCAGATCCCGATGTTCTCCACGCACGAGTCGTCGGCGTTTGTCATCGACGTGCTGCGCGCCTACCTGTCCAAGCACTTTGCCGACCGCACCACGATGCACGGCGTGTTCATGGACATCCTGGGCCTGGGCGTGCTGATCACCGGCGAATCGGGCCTGGGCAAGAGCGAGCTGGGCCTGGAGCTCATCTCGCGCGGCAATGGTCTCGTGGCCGACGATGCGGTGGATTTCTACCGCATCAACCAGACCACCATCGAAGGCAAGTGCCCCGAACTCCTGCAGAACCTGCTCGAGGTGCGCGGCATCGGCCTCCTGGACATCCGCGCCATCTTTGGCGAGACGGCGGTGCGCCGCAAGATGCGCCTGAAGCTCATCGTGCACCTGGTGCGCAAGGAAACGCTGGAGCGCGACTACGAACGCCTGCCCTACGAGCCGCTCACCCAGGACGTGCTGGGCGTGCCCGTGCTCAAGGTGGTGATCCAGGTGGTGGCCGGCCGCAACATCGCCGTGCTGGTCGAAGCCGCCGTGCGCAACACCATCCTGCAGCTGCGTGGCATCGACACCTACCAGGAATTCGTCGAACGCCACCGCCGCGCGATGGAACGCGACACGGGTGGATAGGTCCGACTGCTATTGATTTGGTAGCTGCTTGCGCTGGATGGATAAGCGGTAGCGCCTGTTTTGGCTCAATGGGGCCTGCCAGAGTGCCTTTGCCCACCGAACCTTCGCCGGGATTCGCGGACCCTGGGTGCGCCCTCACGCCAAGGCAAAGGGCCAAAGAACTTCACACCCCCGAACGCACCCATCGGCACGGCCCACCAGAGTAGAGCCCCCCAGACCGCAAAAACTGGCGCTCCCCCAACGCCAGTGCACCCGTGGAACCGGCTCCGCCGGGCCACCGGGCGCGTACCCTGGAGGGGAAGGCGCCGAAGGCGAATCAGGGGGAGTTACTTGCTAGCGCAAGCAGCGCATTGGCCGTACAAGGCCATGGTGTGGTCATGCACCACCCAGCCCTTGGACTTGGCCACGGCCTGCTGGCGCTTTTCGATCTCGGCGTCGTAGAACTCTTCCACCTTGCCGCACGAGGTGCACACGAAGTGGTCGTGGTGCTGGCCTTCGTTGAGCTCGTACACCGCCTTGCCGCTCTCGAAGTTGCTGCGGATCAGGATGCTGGCCTGTTCGAACTGGGTGAGCACGCGGTATACGGTGGCCAGGCCGATGTCGGAGCGCTCTTCCAGCAGCACGCGGAACACGTCTTCGGCCGTCATGTGGCGCTGCGCGCCCTTCTGGAAGATTTCCAGGATCTTCAGGCGGGGCAGCGTGGCCTTGAGTCCCGTGCTTTTGAGTTCGTCGATGTTGGTCATGGCATGGTCTTTCGGGATGCCGGCCTGGGCTCCGGGGTCCGGGGGGCCAGCCGCTACAATGGGGCGATCATATCCTCAGCCCTTTTATCCATGCCCGTCAAAGCCACTTGCAGCGCCCGCCTGGGCCTGGTTCTTTTGATCGGTGCCGGCGTGGCCACCCTGGCCGGGTGCGGTAGCTTCAATGGCGCCAGCACACGCATCGCCAACATCGTCACCCCGTACAAGATCGACGTCGTCCAGGGCAATTTCGTCTCGCGCGAGCAGGTCGAAGCCCTGCAGCCCGGCATGAGCCGCCAGCAGGTCCGCGAGATTCTGGGCACGCCGTTGCTCACCAGCCTGTTCCACGCGGACCGCTGGGAGTACGTGTTCACGCTCAAACGCCCTGGCGAAGAGGCGCAGACCCGCAAGCTGACCGTGTTCTTCAAGGGCGATGCGCTCGATCGCTCCGAGGGCGACACCATGCCCACCGAGACCGAGTTCGTTGCCACGCTGGGCTCCAAGGGGTCCAAGGGCAAGGTGCCGGTGCTGGAGGCCACGCCCGAGCAACTTGCGCGCTTTCCTGCATCGGCGCGGCCCACCACGCCACCCACCGCGGCGCCGCTGGAGCCCGCCTCCATCAGCTACCCGCCGCTTGAAGCGCCCGCGCGCTGAACCGGCCCCCTGCAGCGCGCGGCCAGGCCCCGCTGCACCAACGATTAGGACTCTCATGACAGGGACATCAACCCCCGCTGCCACCGCTCCGTGCCGCGTGGCCGTGGCTGGCGCTTCCGGCCGCATGGGCCGCATGCTCATCGAAGCCATCCGTGCCACGGACGACCTGGTCCTCGCCGGTGCGCTCGATGTGCCGGCCAGCCCCGGCATCGGCTCGGACGCCACGGCCTTCCTGGGCCATGCCAGCGGCGTGGCCATCACCGCCGACATCGCCGCGGGCCTCAAGAATGCCGATGTGCTGATCGACTTCACCCGCCCCGAGGGCACGCTGGCCCACCTGGCCGTGTGCAGCCGCCTGGGCGTGAAGGCCGTGATCGGCACCACGGGCTTCTCGGACGAGCAAAAGGCCGAGATCGCGGCCCACGCGCAGAACACCGCCATTGTCATGGCCCCCAACATGAGCGTGGGCGTGAACGTCACGTTCAAGCTGCTGCAGATGGCTGCCAAGGCCATGGCCACTGGGTACGACATCGAGATCATCGAAGCCCACCACCGCCACAAGGTGGACGCGCCCTCGGGCACCGCGCTCAAGATGGGCGAAGTGATCGCCGAGGCATTGGGCCGCGACCTCAAGGACTGCGCCGTATACGCCCGCGAGGGCGTGACCGGCGAGCGCGACCCGTCGAGCATCGGCTTTGCGGCCATCCGCGGCGGCGACATCGTGGGCGACCACACGGTGCTGTTCGCGGGCATCGGCGAGCGCATCGAGATCTCGCACAAATCTTCCAACCGTGCCGGCTATGCCCAGGGCAGCCTGCGCGCGGTGCGCTTCCTGGCAGAGCGCAAGACCGGCATGTTCGACATGTTCGACGTGCTCGATTTGCACTGAACCATGGACGCGCTGCACTGGTGGCGCCAGGGCGATGCGGTAACGCAGAGCACGGCCCTGCTGCTTCTGGCCATGTCGGTGGCCAGCTGGGTCGTCATCGTCTGGAAGCTGCGCCTGATGCGCCGCGCGGGCAGTGACGTGGCGCGCAGCACCGCCGCCTTCTGGCAGGCGCCCTCGCTGGACCTGGCATCCCAGCGCTTGCAGGCATTTGATCGGGAAGCGCTTGTCCTTCCGCTGGTGGCTGCTGCAAATTCCGTAGCAGGCTCGACGGCTGCACCCGGCAGTCTTGCCACGCAGGGCAGCCTCTCCACGCAGCTCACCCGCGTGCTGCGCGATGCGTTGCACGGCGTGCTGGGGCGCCTGCAGTTCGGTCAGGTAATGCTGGCCACCGTCGGCTCCACGGCGCCGTTTGTCGGTCTGCTGGGCACGGTGTGGGGTATCTACCATGCGCTCACCGCCATGGCGGGCGCTGGGCAGATCACCATCGACCGCGTGGCTGGCCCGGTGGGCGAGGCCCTGATCATGACCGCCGCCGGCCTGGCCGTGGCGATCCCGGCCGTGCTCGCGTACAACGTGTTCGGGCGCCTCATTGGCCGCATCGAGGCGGACCTGGAAGGCTTTGCGCGCGACCTGCGCGAGCTGCTGACCGAACAGGCTGCAGCGCGGGCCCCCAGCGCCGCCTGAACGCACACGGGGGCACCACCATGGCTTTCGGACGGCTCGAACGCACCACGGGCCCAGAGCCCATCAGCGACATCAACATGACGCCGCTGGTGGACGTGATGCTGGTGCTGGTGGTCATCTTCATCCTGACAGCACCCCTGCTGGCCAGCTCCATCCGGCTGGACCTGCCGCGCACCGACGGCGCCACCCCGGGCTCCGCGCCCGAATCCGTCACGCTGGTGGTGGACGCCAGGGGCCAGGCCTATCTGGACGACCAGCCCCTGGGCCAGGCCGCGCTGGCCGAGCGCCTGCGCCGCATTGGCGCCGAGCGCCCCGACACCGAGGTGCAACTGCGCGCCGATGCCGCCGTGCCCTACGGCCGCGTGGTGGAGGTCATGGGCGCGGCGCACCTGGCCGGGCTGCAGCGCATCGGTTTCGTGGCCGAACCCACGCCCTCTTCGGCGCCATCCGCCCCATCCGCCACCGGCCCGGCGGGGGCTGCGCGACCACCCCGGGCCCCCTGAAACCGCGGGCGGCGGGCAGGGCAGGCTGGTGCCGCCGCTGCCGCGCCGCTGTGACCGGCGCATGACCGCCTAAAATCCGCCCAGCGCAGCACCGCACGCGGCTGCACCCCCCTCTCACCCCGAGCCCCCATGCAAGACAAATATTCGCCCCAAGACGTCGAACGCTCCGCACACGACCACTGGACCGCCACTGACGCCTACCGCGTGACGGAAGACTCCAGCAAGAAGAAGTTCTACGCCTGCTCGATGCTGCCCTACCCCAGCGGCAAGCTGCACATGGGCCATGTGCGCAACTACACCATCAACGACATGCTCACGCGCTATCTGCGCATGAACGGCCACAACGTGCTCATGCCCATGGGCTGGGACGCCTTCGGCCTGCCGGCTGAGAACGCAGCGCTCAAGAACGGTGTGCCGCCTGCCAAGTGGACGTACGAGAACATCGCGTACATGAAGCAGCAGATGCAGGCCATGGGCCTGGCCATCGACTGGAGCCGCGAAGTCGCCACCTGCGACCCCGAGTATTACCAATGGAACCAGTGGCTGTTCCTGAAGATGCTGGACAAGGGCATTGCCTACCGCAAGACCCAGGTCGTGAACTGGGACCCGGTGGACCAGACCGTGCTGGCCAACGAGCAGGTCATTGATGGCAAGGGCTGGCGCACCGGCGCCACGGTCGAAAAGCGCGAGATC
Organism: Acidovorax sp. sic0104; assembly: GCF_019219095.1. Classification (GTDB taxonomy): domain Bacteria; phylum Pseudomonadota; class Gammaproteobacteria; order Burkholderiales; family Burkholderiaceae_C; genus Acidovorax. The sequence continues at coordinate 16,718 of NZ_JAHUWH010000005.1, read as the reverse complement.
CCCGGCTACTACCTCAAGATTACCGACTACGCCGACGAACTGCTGGACTTCGTGGCCGGCGACAAGCTGCCCGGCTGGCCCGAGCGCGTGAAGCTCATGCAGGAGAACTGGATCGGCAAGAGCGAAGGCGTGCGCTTTGCGTTCACGCACGGCATTCGCGGTGACGACGGCGCGCTCATCGGCGACGGCAAGATGTATGTGTTCACCACGCGCGCCGACACCATCATGGGCGTGACCTTCTGCGCCGTGGCGCCCGAGCACCCGCTGGCCGCGCACGCCGCCAAGAGCAATCCCGCGCTCGCGGCCTTCATCGAGGAATGCAAGAACGGCGGCACCACCGAGGCCGAGCTCGCCACGCAGGAGAAGAAGGGCCTGCGCACCGGCCTGTTCGTCACCCACCCGCTGACCGAAGAGCAGGTCGAGGTCTGGGTCGGCAACTACGTGCTGATGAGCTACGGCGACGGCGCCGTGATGGGCGTGCCCGCGCACGACGAGCGCGACTTCGCCTTTGCGCTCAAGTACGGCATTGAGATCAAGCAGGTCGTGCTGGTCGACGGCGAGAGCTTCAATTACCACCAGTGGCAAGACTGGTACGGCGACAAGCAGCGCGGCGTCACCATCAATTCCGACAGCTTCAGCGGCCTGTCCTTCAAGGACGCCGTGAACGCCGTGGCGCATGCGCTGGAGCAAAAGGGCCTGGGCGAGAAGAAGACCACCTGGCGCCTGCGCGACTGGGGTGTCTCGCGCCAGCGCTACTGGGGCACTCCGATCCCGATCATCCACTGCGAAGAGCATGGCGCCGTGCCCGTGCCCGAAAAAGACCTGCCCGTGGTGCTGCCGCAGGACTGCATCCCCGACGGCTCCGGCAACCCGCTGCACAAGCACGAGGGCTTTCACGCTGGCGTGACCTGCCCCGTGTGCGGCAAGGCCGCGCGCCGCGAGACCGACACCATGGACACCTTCGTGGACAGCTCGTGGTACTTCATGCGGTACTGCGACCCCAAGAAGAGCGATGCCATGGTGGGCGAAGGCACGGCCTACTGGATGCACGACCAGAAGGCCGCCACCGGCGGTGCCGGCATGGACCAGTACATCGGCGGCATCGAGCACGCCATCCTGCACCTGCTGTACGCGCGCTTCTGGACCAAGGTCATGCGCGACCTGGGCCTAGTGACGGTGGACGAGCCCTTTGCGCACCTGCTCACTCAGGGCATGGTGCTCAACCACATCTACTACTGGCGCGACGAAAAGGGCGGCAAGAACTACTTCCCGCCCGAAGCCGTCACGCAGGTGCTCGATGCCCAGGGCCGCATCGTGGGCGGCCGCCTGACCGAGGCCGAGGGCCAGTACCCGCAGGGCCTGCAGCTGGAGTACGGCGGAGTCGGCAAGATGGGCAAGACCGAGCGCAACGGCGTTGACCCGCAGGACCTGATCGCCAAGTACGGCGCCGACACGGCCCGCCTGTACACCATGTTCACCGCCCCGCCCGAGGCCACGCTGGAGTGGAACGACGCCGCCGTGGAAGGCAGTTACCGCTTCCTGCGCCGCGTTTGGAACTTCGGTGTCAAGCTGTCTGCTATGGATATGGGAGCGGCCACCGCAAGCGTGGCAAGCGCCAGCAGCCTGAATGACGTGGAGTTCGGCAAGGAGGCCAAGGCCCTGCGCCGCGAGATCCACACCGTGCTCAAGCAGGTGGACTACGACTACCAGCGCATGCAGTACAACACCGTGGTCTCTGGCGCGATGAAGATGATCAATGCGCTGGAAGACTTCAAGGCCACCGATACCGCAGGCGCCCAGGTCGCGCTGATCGAAGGCTTCGGCATCCTGCTGCGCGTGCTGTATCCCGCCACCCCCCACATCGCGCACAGCCTGTGGAGCAGCCTGGGCTATGCCAATCACCTGGGCGACCTGCTCGACGCGGCCTGGCCAGCGGTCGATGCCGGCGCGTTGGTGCAGGACGAGATCGAGCTCATGCTGCAGGTGAACGGCAAGCTGCGCGGCTCCATCCACGTGCCCGCCCAGGCCGACAAGGCCGAGATCGAGCGCGTGGCACTGGCCAGCGAAGCGTTCACCGCGCACGCGGCGGGCGCCCATCCGAAGCGCGTGATCATCGTGCCGGGCCGCCTGGTGAACGTGGTGGTGTGATGTTCCGGTGCACTCCCAGGGCATTGCGGGCCATGCGGCCCCGTCCCGGGGAGCACCCCTGTCTTCCTGGGTCCTGGATGGCGCGCGGCGCCGTGGAAAACTGAAATGCAAAGACGACGTACGCTGCTGACCTTCGCCCCTGCCGCTCTGTTGGCGGGCTGCGGCTTTCGCCTGCGGGGCGTGCCGGAGTTCGGTTTCGAGACGCTCTACATCGTCGCGCCCGCGACCTCGCCGCTGGCGCGTGAGCTGGCGCGCACGCTGGAAGGCTCGGGTGGCAAGCTGCGGGTACTGCGCGACGCGACCGGCCTGACGACGGCCCAGGCCATCATGGACCTGGTGCAGGAGCAGCAGGAGCGTGTGGTGGTGGGCCTCAACGCCTCGGGCCAGGTGCGCGAGCTGCAACTGCGCCTGCGCGTGAAGTTCCGCCTGCGCACCCCCGCCGGCACCGAGCTGATCCCCGAGACCGAGATCCTGCAGCAGCGCGACATCAGCTACAACGAAACCATCGCCTTGGCCAAGGAAGCGGAAGAGGCGCTGCTGTACCGCAACATGCGCACCGACATCGTGCAGCAGCTGCTGCGGCGCCTGGCGGTCGTCAGGCTGTGATCGATTTCTGAACGGCAGTGTGCTGCTGCGCGCTACCGGGATGGACGCTGCAATTCGCCGCCGCCCGTAGATACTGACGCGCCCCAGGGCGAGGGCGGCCGCGCAAGGGCCGCCCCGCTGCGCCGGGCTGGACGGCCCGAAGAGCTGCCGCTTCTGGCGGCCAGCACCGAGGCGCGCAGCGCCTCAGGGGGACCGCCTCATCAACGTGCTTTTCCCGAACAGCGACTCCACCAGGTCCACCGCCAGCAGCGCCGTGCGGTTGCGCACATCGAGCGCCGGGTTCACCTCCACGATGTCCAGCGAAGCCAGGCGCCCGCTGTCGGCGATCATCTCCATGCACAGCTGGGCCTCGCGGTAGGTCGGGCCGCCGGGCACCAGGGTGCCCACGCCGGGCGCGATTTCAGGGTCCAGAAAGTCCACGTCGAAGCTCACGTGCAGGTGGGTGTTCTCGTCCACACCGGCCAGAGCCTGCTGCATGGTGGCGCGCATGCCCATCTCGTCGATGTAGCGCATGTCGAAGACCTCCAGGCCCTGCTCGTGCACAAAGCGCTTCTCGCCCGCATCCACGCTGCGGATGCCGATCTGGCGGATCTGGCCGGGCGTGAGGGCAGGGCGCCCGCCGGGCATGCCCGCCAGCTGCGTGAGTTCTGCCGGGCCAAAGCCGCACAGGCAGGCCACCGGCATGCCGTGCACATTGCCGCTGGGGGTCAGCGCGCTGGTGTTGAAGTCGGCATGCGCGTCGAGCCACAGCACGCGCAGGGTCTTGCCCACGTCGAGGCAGTGGCGCGCCACCGCGCTGATGCTGCCCAGGCCCAGGCAGTGGTCGCCGCCCATCAGGATGGGCAGGTGGCCCTGCTGCAGTTCGGCGTACACGGCATCGAACACATGCTGGTTCCACGCCACCACCTCGGCCAGGTGCCGGTAGCCTGCGTCGGGCGGCTGCCAGGGGTTGGCGGGGCCGTTGAGGTTGCCCCGGTCGACCACGGTCAGGCCATGGCTCTCCAGCGCAGGCTGCAGGCCGGCCACCCGCAGGGCTTCAGGCCCCATGGAGGCGCCGCGTGCGCCGGCGCCGACGTCGGTGGGGGCGCCGATGAGGCTGATGGCGGGCGCCGTGGGGTGGGGCGAGGGGGTCATGAACAAAGCCTTTGTGGGGAGCTGAAGGGGTCTGGGCATCCGGTGTCGGGGTGCGCCGTGGTGGCGGGATTGTCTGCGCAGCGCGCGCCAATGAAAAGCCGGACAGCTGCACCATCCAGCGCGTGCGCTGTGCAATCTGCGGGCTGGCGCTGGCGATCTGCGCAGTGCGTGCCCGCTGGCCGGGCGTCCGAGGCCCCGGTCACGGCCCGTCCAGAGGCCGTGACTGGATCCAAGGCGATAAACTTTGCCGCATGCAACTCGCCCTGGCCCAACTCTCCACCCACCTCCAAAAGGGCCTGTCGCCGCTGTATGTGCTGCACGGCGACGAACCCCTGCTGCAGCAGGAGGCGGCGGACGCCATCCGTGCCACGGCGCGCGCGCAGGGCTACACGGAGCGCAGCAGCTACACGGTGGCGGGCGCCCACTTCGACTGGAGCGCCGTGCTGGCGGCGGGCGGGTCCCTCAGCCTGTTCGCCGACAAGCAGATCGTGGAGATCCGCATCCCCTCGGGCAAGCCCGGCAAGGACGGCAGCGTGGCGCTGCAGCAGGTGGCCGAATCCTCCCGGGGCAATGACAGTACGCTCACCCTGGTGATGCTGCCGCGCCTGGACAAGGCCACGAAGACCGGCGCGTGGTTTGCCGCGCTGGAAGCCAACGGCATGTCGATCCAGATCGACACCATCGAGCGCGGCATGCTGCCGCAGTGGATCGCCCAGCGCCTGGCCACCCAGGGCCAGCGCGTGGTGGCCGGCGAGGAGGGCCAGCGCACGCTGCAGTTCTTTGCCGACCGCGTGGAGGGCAACCTGCTGGCCGCGCACCAGGAGATCAGCAAGCTGGCGCTGCTGCACCCGGCGGGAGAATTGACGCAGGCGCAGGTCGAGGCGGCAGTGCTCAACGTGGCGCGCTACGACGTGTTCAAGCTGTCCGAATCCGTGCTGTCGGGCCAGACTGCCCGCGTGCAGCGCATGCTCGACGGCCTGCAGGCCGAGGGCGAGGCCGAAGTGCTGGTGCACTGGGCATTGGCCGAGGACATCCGCGCCTTGAAGCGCGTGAAGGACGCGATGAACGCCGGCCGCCCCCTGCCCATGGCCCTGCGCGAGAACCGCATCTGGGGAGCCAAGGAAAAGCTGTATGAGCGCATCCTGCCCAAGGCCAGCGACGCCGCCCTGGCACGCCTGCTGCAGTCGGCCCACACGGTGGACGGCATCGTCAAGGGCCTGAAGGTGCCCGACTGGCCGCAGAACGGCTGGCAGGCGCTGCAGCGGCTGGCGTTTCAGGTGTGCCGGCTGACGCAGGCGGCGCGGTGACCGGCGCTGCACCTGGTTTCAGATAAAAATAGCCGCTACCGCTTGTCCATCAAGCGCTGGCAGCTATCAAAATAGTAGTAATGTTCAGGCGGGGTCCAGCACGCCACGCGCCTTGTCCGCCCACATCTCCAGGTTGGCGACGAGATCCTTCTGGCTGAACGAGCAGCTTTCTTCCGAGAACAGCGCGCTGGATTCCAGCCGGTCGAGCAGGCCGTGCAGCACCTCGGTGTAGCGCGGGGGCAGGGCGGCCAGCAGGTCGGTCTGGGCGCGGGCGGTGGTGCTCAGGGCGGACGCCGACAGCGCGCCTTGGCTGAAGGCTTCCAGGGCGTCGTGGACAGGTTGGAGCAGGTGGGCGCGGGTCATGGGCGGCGGTGGATGCATGGGATGGCGGCGGGGTGGCAAGGGTAACAGGCGCTCGGTGGGCCGCACAGAGGGTATCTGCGGCAAAATCGCCGGATGAACGCCCTCAACGTCGCTGAATACACGCACACCCTCGGCCTGCAGGCCAAAACGGCCTCGGCGCTGATGGCCAAAGCGCCGGCAGCTATCAAAAACAAAGCGCTCAAGGCCCTGGCCCGGCTGCTGCGCGAGAACGTGGATGCGCTGCAGGTCGACAACGCCCGGGACCTGGACCGTGCCCGCTCCGCCGGCTTGGCAGAGCCCATGGTGGACCGCCTCAAACTCAGCCCCAAGGTGCTGGAGACCTGTGCCGAAGGCTGCGAGCAGCTGGCCGCCATGCCCGACATCATTGGCGAGATCCTGGGCATGAAGCAGCAGCCCAGCGGCATCCGCGTGGGGCAGATGCGTGTGCCGATCGGCGTGTTCGGCATGATCTACGAGAGCCGGCCCAACGTGACCATCGAGGCCGCGTCGCTGTCCATCAAGAGCGGCAATGCCTGCATCCTGCGCGGCGGCTCCGAAGCCATCGATTCCAGCAAGGCGCTGGCCAGGCTGGTACAGCAGGCGCTGGCCGAGGCCGGCCTGCCGCAGGACGCGGTGCAGCTGGTGCAGACCACCGACCGCGAGGCCGTGGGCCAGCTCATCGCCATGCCGCAGTTCGTGGACGTGATCATTCCGCGCGGCGGCAAGGGCCTGATCGAGCGCATCAGCCGCGATGCCAAGGTGCCCGTCATCAAGCACTTGGACGGCAACTGCCACACCTATGTGGACGACCCCTGCGACGTCGCCATGGCGGTGAAGGTGGCCGACAACGCCAAGACGAACAAGTACAGCCCCTGCAACGCGAGCGAAGGCCTGCTGGTGGCGCGCGGTGTGGCGGCCGACTTCCTGCCCAAGATCGGCGCCGTGTATGCCGCCAAAGGCGTGGAGATGCGCGGTTGCCCCGAGTCGCTGGCCATCTTGAAGAGCGTGGCCGGCGCCCAACTGGCCCAGGCCACGGAGCAGGACTGGAGCGAGGAATACCTCGCACCTATCATCAGCGTGAAGATCGTGGCGGGCGTGGATGAAGCCATCGCCCACATCAACCACTATTCGAGCCACCACACCGACGCCATCCTGACCACCAACCACGTGCATGCCCAGCGCTTTCTGCGCGAGGTGGACTCGGCCAGCGTGATGGTGAATGCGAGTACACGCTTTGCCGACGGCTTCGAGTATGGGCTGGGCGCCGAGATCGGCATCAGCACCGACAAATTCCACGCCCGCGGCCCGGTAGGGCTGGAAGGGCTGACCTCGCTCAAGTATGTGGTGCTGGGTGATGGCGAAGTCCGGGCTTGATTTGCTCTTGTTTTGATAGCTGATGGCGCTTGCTGATCAAGCGGTAGCCATCAAAAACACATGAAAATCATCATCCTCGGAGCCGGCCGCGTGGGCCAGAGCGTGGCGGACAGCCTGGTGTCCGAGCGCAATGACATCACCGTCATCGACACCGATGCCGAGCGCCTGCGCGACTTGGAGTCGCGCTACGACCTGCGCGGTGTGGTGGGCAGCGGCATCGAGCCCAACGTGCTGGCCGAGGCCGGCGCGCACGACACCGACCTCTTGATCGCCTGCGCCGCGCAGGACGAGACCAACCTGGTGTGCTGCAAGATCGCTCAGCTGATGTTCAACATCCCCAAGCGCATCGCACGCGTGCGCTCCACGGGCTTTGAAGGCGAGGAGCGCCTGGTGGGGCCCGAGGGCTTTGCGGTGGATCGCATCATCTGCCCCGAGGAATCGCTCACCCGCTACATCGCCAAGCTCATCGACTACCCCGAGGCCATGCAGGTGCGTGAATTCGCCGGCGGCCGCGCCTGCCTGGTGTCGGTGCGCGCACGCGTGGGTGCGCCCATGGTGGGCCACACCATCGGCGACCTGCGCGAGAAGGCGCCCGAGCTGGCCATGCGCATGGTGGCCATCTACCGGCGCTTTCCCGACGAGCCCGACCGCTTCATCGCCTGCGATGGCCGCACTCGCATCGAGCCCGGCGACGAGGTCTTCGTGCTGGCCGCGCAGGAGCGCATTGCCGATGTGCTGGGTGCCCTGCACCGCCCGCACGCCCAGCCCTCCAAGCCCGTGCGCCGCATCATGATCGCCGGCGGCGGGCGCGTGGGCCTGCGCCTGGCCCGGCAGCTGGCGCAGGCGCCGGGGCGCTACAACATCAAGATCATCGAGGACCACGCGGAGCGCTGCGTGGAGCTGGCGTCGTCCCTGCCCACCGACGTGCTGGTGCTGCAGGGCGACACCACCGACGAGGATCTGCTGGGCGACGAGGGCATCGAAGAGGTGGACCTGTTCCTCGCGCTCACCGACGACGACGAGGACAACATCATGTCCTGCCTGCTGGCCAAGCGCATGGGCGCCAGCCGGGTGCTGGCGCTCATCAACCGCCGCAGCTACGCCGACCTGATGCACGGCACGCAGATCGACATTGCGCTGTCGCCCGCGCAGGCCATGCTGGGCGAGCTGCTGGCCTATGTGCGCCAGGGCGACGTGCAGGCGGTGCACAGCCTGCGCCGGGGCGTGGCCGAGGCGCTGGAGATCGTGGCGCGCGGCGACCGCAAGAGCTCGCGCGTGGTGGGTCGCAAGGTCAGCGATCTGCAACTGCCGCGCGACGTGCACATGGGCCTGATCGTGCGCGGCCTGCCCGACGCCCACGGCGCTGCCGAAGGGGCGCCGCAGGACCTGCGAGAGCCCGAAGTCATCATCCCGCGCAGCTCCACCGTGATCGAGAGCAACGACCACGTGGTCTTCTTCCTGCCGCACAAGCGGCTGGTGCGCGACGTGGAAAAGCTGTTCCGCGTGAGCGCGACGTTCTTTTGATGCACCCCCCTGAGTCGCTTCGCGCCTTTCCCCCGCTCTCGCAGCGCTGCGCACTGCGGGCAGGGGGATGCCGCCAGCGCACGGAGGTGAAGCGCCGGCTGTGCAGCGCGGCGGCCCTTGCGCGGCGGCCATCGCCTGGGCTGCGCCAGTATCGGCAGCTGCATGCGATGTTGGCGGCCATGGGCCCAGGGCGCCGGCCATGACGGACATGTTTCCCGTCCTGCGTGTGCTGGGCATCTTGGTCATGATCTTCTCGCTGTCGATGGGGGTGCCGCTGGCCGTGTCGCTGTGGACGCGCGACGGGGTCTGGCACGTGTACCCTGTGGCCATGGCCGCCACCATGGCGGTGGGCGCGTGGCTGTGGTGGCGGCTGCGGCTGTTCAGGCAGGAGCTGCAGCCGCGCCACGGCGTGATGCTGGTGTCGCTGGTGTGGGCGCTTTTGCCGCTTTCGGCCACGCTGCCGCTGATGCTGGCGGGGCATCACACCGGGCACCCGCTGTCCTTCACGCATGCCTATTTTGAGGCGGTATCGGGGCTGACCACCACGGGCTCCACAGTGCTCACCGGGCTGGATGCGCTGCCGGTGTCGGTGAACGTGTGGCGCACCTTTTTGCAGTGGATGGGCGGCATGGGCATCCTGATCCTGGCGGTGGCCGTGCTGCCGCTGCTGGGCGTGGGCGGCAGCCAGCTGTTCAAGGCGGAGGCGGCGGGGCCGCTGAAAGACACCAAGCTTACGCCACGCATGACCGGCACGGCCAAGGGGCTGTGGGGCGTGTATGCGCTGTTTTCGGCGTTGTGTGGCCTGGCCTACTGGGCGGCGGGCATGGCGCCGCTGGATGCGCTGATGCACATGTTCACGACCGTGAGCCTGGGGGGGCTGTCCTCGCACGACCTGAGCTTTGGCTACTTCCAGTCGCCGCTGCTGGAGGCGATCTGCATCTTCTTCATGCTGGTGGCCAGCTGCAATTTTGCGCTGTACTTCGTGGCGTTTCGCAAGGGCCACTGGGGCGGTTTCTGGCGCGACCCGGAGCTGCGTGCCACGCTGTTTGCACTGATCGGCGGTGGGCTGGTGGTGGCGCTGCTGCTGTGGGCCAAAGGCGTGTATGCGCCGCTGGAGGCATTGCGCCACGGCATGTTCAACTTGGTGTCGCTCGCCACCACCACTGGCTATGCCACGGTGGACTATCTCGCCTGGCCGGTGTTTGCGCCCGTGTTCATGCTGCTGCTGTCGGGCGTGGCCACCAGCGCGGGCTCGACGGGTGGGGGCATCAAGATGGTCCGCATGCTCATTTTGGTCAAGCAGGCGCGCCGCGAGATGAACCGCCTGGTCCACCCGCGCGCGGTGCAGCCAGTGCGGCTGGGCAGCGGCGTGGTGGACAACCGGGTCATTTTCTCGGTGCTGGCCTTCATGCTCGTGTATGGCGGCACTGTCTTTGGCCTGTCGATGGTGATGCTGCTGACCGACCTGGATCCGGTGACCGCGTTCTCGGTGGTGCTGGCCAGCGTGAATTGCGCGGGGCCGGGGCTGGGCAGTGTCGGCCCCGCGTCCAACTACGCGGTGTTGACCGATTTTCAGATCTGGGTGTGCACACTGGCCATGCTGCTGGGGCGGCTGGAGATTCTGAGTTTCATGGCCCTGCTCACGCCGGCCTTTTGGCGCCGCTGATTCCATTTCTCGATCCACCGTGTCGTCGTTGCTTCGCCTTGTCGTGCTACAGCACTGCCTGCGGCTTCGCGCCTGGACACGAGCGAATTGGAAATGGAAGGCCCCGGTTTGTGCCGGGGCGCCTTGCGAAACCGGAAGGCGGCCCCAAATCCCTACAATTCGTCCGCAATTTGCTTCCCGAGGGCATCTATGGTTCCGCATCTCATCACGGCCCTCACGGGGCCGATCAACGAACTCGAACAGCGCGTTCTCGACTCGATGCCCGCCATCGAACGCTGGTTCCGGCTGGAATGGATGGAGCACACGCCGCCGTTCTACACCTCGGTGGACATCCGCAATGCGGGTTTCAAGCTGGCGCCCGTGGACACCAACCTGTACCCCGGCGGCTGGAACAACCTGACCAAGGAGATGCTGCCCCTGGCCGTGCAGGCCGCCATGGCTGCCATCGAGAAGATCTGCCCCGAGGCGCGCAACCTCCTGATCATTCCCGAGAACCACACGCGCAACACCTTCTACCTGGCCAACGTGGTGCAGCTGCAGCGCATCTTCAACATGGCGGGCCTGAACGTGCGCGTGGGCTCCATCAGCCCCGAGATCAAGAAGCCCACGCTGATCGAGCTGCCCAACGGCGACACCGTGACGCTGGAGCCCGTGGTGCGCACCAAGCGCCGTCTGGGCCTCAAGGACTTCGACCCCTGCACCATCCTGCTGAACAATGATCTCTCCGCCGGCCCGCCCGGCATTCTGGAAGACATCCACGAGCAGTACCTGCTGCCCCCGCTGCACGCGGGCTGGAGCGTGCGCCGCAAGAGCACCCACTTCAAGAACTATGAAGAGGTGGCCAAGCGCTTCGGCAAGATGCTGGGAATCGACCCCTGGCTCGTGAACCCCATGTACAGCCAGTGCGACGGCGTGGACTTTGCCGAGGACAAAGGCATGGACAAGCTGCAGACCACGGTGGATGCGCTGCTGACCAAGGTGCGCCGCAAGTACAAGGAATACGGCATCAACGAAAAGCCCTTCGTCATCGTCAAGGCCAACAACGGCACCTACGGCATGGGCATCATGACCGTGCGCGATGCCAAGGAGCTGGACGCGGTCAACCGCAAGACCAGGAACAAGATGGCGGTCATCAAGGACGGCCAGCCGGTCAGCGACCTCATCATCCAGGAAGGCGTGCTGACGCAGGAGCGGGTGCACGAGGCCGTGGCCGAACCCGTGGTCTACATGATGGACCGCTATGTGGTCGGCGGCTTCTACCGCATGCATGCCGAGCGCGGCGTGGACGAGAACCTGAACGCCCCGGGAGCGAGCTTTGTGCCACTGGCCTTCGAGCACAGCACCCACATGCCCCAGCCCGGCGTGCGCCCCGGTGTGAGCGCGCCCAATCGTTTCTACATGTACGGCGTGGTGGCGCGCCTGGCCATGCTGGCCGCCAGCTACGAACTGGAGGCCACCAACCCCGACGCCGAGGTCTACGACTGAGGTGAATGGCCCCCCTGAGGCGCTGCGCGCCTTCCCCACGGGGGACGCACCCCGTGGCCTGGCAAAGCCAATTCCACGGGTGCACTGGCCTTGGCCGCGCCAGTTTTATGCACCTGGGTGGCGCGCGCAACGCAATGGATCGCTGTGACGGAGTTGCGCGCAATAACTCCACACCGTTCACACCGTTCGGGCTGAGCCTGTCGAAGGCTTGCGTGGCGCTGCCGTTGCGGCCATGCCATGTCTGCGGTGCGCTGCCAAGCCGTGAATCACCGACGAGTTGCTGCGCTGCAACATAGTGCAAGCCCTCCAGACGCGGCGGGGGGCACAGGCGCACAATAGCGTTCCCAAAAGTAACGGAACCCCGCCAGATCCGGCGCGGGGCTGGTCAGTGCAAAGCTCCAAATCATCGCTCGCAGCGCTCACGCTGGGCGCCATCGGTGTTGTGTATGGCGATATCGGCACGAGCGTGCTGTATGCCATGAAGGAGGTGTTCGGGTCGGGCCACGTGCCGTTCACCCAGGCCAACATCTACGGCATCCTCTCCATCTTCTTCTGGACGCTCACGGTCATCGTGTCGCTCAAGTACGTGGTGCTGGTGCTGCGGGCCGACAACCACGGTGAAGGCGGGCTCATCGCCATGCTCGCCCTGGCCTCTCAGGCCGTGAAGGACAAGCCCCGGCTGCGCGCGCTGCTGCTGGGCGTGGGCATTTTCGGCACGTCGCTGTTCTATGGCGACGGGGTCATCACGCCCGCCATCTCGGTGCTGTCCGCGGTGGAGGGGCTGGAGGTGGTGTCCCCCCACTTCAAGCAGTATGTGATCCCCCTCACCCTGGTCGTGCTGTTCTGCCTCTTCGTCGTGCAAAAGCGCGGCACGGGCGGCATCGGCAAGTTCTTCGGGCCCATCACGCTGATCTGGTTCATCAGCATCGCGGCCCTGGGCGTCTCGCACATCGTCGGGCACCCCGAGATCCTGTGGGCGCTGAGCCCGCACCATGCGCTGGGCTTCATGTGGGCCAACCCGGGTACCAGCTTCATCATCCTGGGTGCGGTGGTGCTGTGCGTGACCGGCGCCGAGGCGCTGTACGCCGACCTGGGGCACTTCGGCAAGCGGCCCATCCGCCTGGCGTGGTTCGGCGTGGCGATGCCGGCGCTCACGCTCAACTACTTCGGCCAGGGCGCGCTGCTGCTGGCCGAGCCCGAGGCCGTCAAGAACCCGTTCTACATGATGGCGCCTGACTGGGCCCTGATCCCGCTGGTCGTCATGGCCACCATGGCCACGGTGATCGCGTCGCAGGCGCTCATCACCGGCGCTTTCAGCGTGACCAAGCAGGCCATCCAGCTCGGCTACCTGCCGCGCCTGAACATCCAGCACACCAGCGTGCGCGACACGGGCCAGATCTACATGCCGTTGGTCAACTGGGGACTGTTTGTGGCCATCGTGCTGGCAGTGGTGATGTTCCGCTCGTCCAGCAACCTGGCCGCCGCCTACGGCATCGCCGTGACGCTGGACATGCTGATCACCACCATCCTGACCTTCTTCGTGATCCGCTACGGCTGGGGCTACCCGCTCGCGCTGTGCATCGCCGCCACGGGCTGCTTCTTCGTGGTGGACCTGGCCTTCTTTGCCTCCAACCTGCTCAAGCTCTTTCAGGGTGGCTGGTTCCCGCTCATGATCGGCGGCATCGTGTTCTCCTTCATGATGACCTGGAAGGAAGGGCGCCGACTGCTCAACGACAAGCTGCGCGCGGATGCCATCGACCTCAAGGACTTCCTGGAGTCCGTGTTCATCAGCCCGCCCACGCGGGTGGAAGGCACGGCTGTGTTCCTGACCGCAGAGACCGGCGCGGTGCCCAATGCGCTGCTGCACAACCTCAAGCACAACAAGGTGCTGCACCAGCAGAACCTGTTCGTCACCGTGCACAACCACGAGACGCCCTGGATCGGGCTGGACAAGCGCCTGCAGGTCGAGTCGCTGGGCCACGACTGCTGGCAGGTGGTGATCCACTACGGCTTCAAGAACGACCCCGATGTGCCGCGCGCGCTGGAGCTGCTGCGGGGCCGTGGCTGTGAACTCGAACCCATGACGACGAGCTATTTCCTCTCCCGCGATACCGTCATCCCCACCATCGGCAGCGGCATGGCCCCCTGGCGCGAGAAGCTTTTTGCCCAGATGCACCACAACGCCAGCGGCGCGGCGGATTTCCTGCACCTGCCAAACAACGCGGTGGTTGAGCTGGGCTCCAAGATCGAAATCTGATTGCGGCGAGTCGGGATACCGTCTGGATTTGTGAGTTTTGGCCTCCAGCGCTTTCCCCGTAAGCGCTGGTAGCTATATAAAGCATAGCAATCGTGGTGCTCAGATCTGGGTGCCAGAATTCATGCCATGCAATTCTTCAAAGACCTGAGCCTGTCGGCGTTCACTGCGGGCTTCGTGGCGGTGTTGGTGGGCTTCACGAGCTCCGTCGCCATCGTGTTCCAGGCCGCACAGGCCTTCGGTGCCACGCCGGCGCAGATCACCTCCTGGATGTGGGCTCTGGGCCTGGGCATGGGGCTGTGCTCGCTGGTGCCGTCGTTGCTGCTGCGCAAACCCGTGATGATTGCCTGGTCCACGCCGGGTGCTGCGGTGCTGGCCACTGCGGGCCTGGCGGGCGGCTTCAGCATGGGCGAGGCGGTGGGTGCGTTCATGGTCAGCGCTGCATTGGTCGCGCTGGCGGGGATGACCGGGTGGTTCGAGCGCGTCATGAACCGCATTCCCATGGAGATCGCTGCCGCGCTGCTGGCCGGTGTGTTGGCGCGGTTCGGGCTGCAGGCGTTTGCGGCGGCGCAGACGGCGTTGCCGCTGGTACTGACCATGCTGGTCGTCTACCTCTTTGCCCGCAAGTTTGCGGCGCGCTACGCGGTGGTCATAACACTGGCGGTCGCCGTCGTCTTTGCGGCCCTGCAGGGGCAGATGGCTTGGTCTGCCGTGCACCTGGAACTCGCGATGCCGGTGTTCACAGCGCCTGAGTTCAGCCTCGCGGCCGCCATCAGCCTGGCGTTGCCGCTGTTCGTGGTCACGATGGCCTCGCAGAACCTGCCGGGCGTGGCGGTGATTCGTGCCTCGGGCTACGACCTGCCGATCTCCCGCCTCATCACGCTCACGGGGCTGGCGACGCTGGTCCTGGCGCCGTTCGGCGCATTTGCGCTGAACTTCAGTGCCATTACCGCCGCCATGTGCATGGGCCCCGAGGCGCACGAGGACCGCCGGCGCCGCTATACGGCGGCTGTCTCTTGCGGCGCGCTCTACGTCGCTATCGGCCTGTTCGGCGCGGTGATCACCGGTCTGCTCACGGCGTTTCCCAAAGAACTCGTGATCGCCATCGCCGGCCTGGCCCTGCTTGGCACCATCGGCAATGGCCTGGCCGTGGCCATCCGGGACGAGCAGCACCGCGAGGCGGCATTGATCACCTTTCTGGTCACGCTGAGCGGCGTGGTAATAGCCGGCGTCGGATCTGCCTTTTGGGGTGTGGTCGCGGGCAGCTTTGCGCTATTTGTGCAACAGTACAGGCGCGCACCGGCCCGAGGGGTTTGATGCCCCCGCCCAGCGGCAGCGGAAGCGGCACCGTCTCGGTTTCGGGACGCGCCGGATTGGCTTTCCCTACATATATATATAGATACACACGGCATGGCCTGCACGGGCCGCGCACCCCTCCAGCGTTTTCTGATATCCCGACACCATGACCCTGCTCTTCATTGCCGATCCCCTGGACAGCTTCAAGATCTATAAGGACACCACCTTCGCCATGATGCGCGAGGCCCAGGGCCGGGGTCATGCGTTGGCCGTGTGTGAGCCGCAGCACATCTCCTGGCAGCGCGGCAGCAAGGTTGTGGCCCAGGTCACCGACATCCGCCTGACGGGAGATGCCATCGACTGGTACGAGGCGCAGCCCCAGCGCACAGCGGCGCTGGTGGAGTTCGACGCGGTGCTGATGCGCAAGGACCCACCCTTCGATAGCGAGTACTTCTACGCCACCCACCTGCTGGAGCAGGCAGAGCGCGACGGCGCCCGGGTGTTCAACAAGCCGCGGGCTTTGCGCGACCACCCTGAGAAACTGGCCATCATGGAGTTTCCGCAGTTCATCGGGCCGACACTGGTCACGCGCAACCCTGCGGACATCCGCGCGTTCCATGCAGAACACCGCGACATCATCCTCAAGCCACTGGACGGCATGGGCGGCATGGGCATCTTCCGCGTGGGGCCGGACGGCCTGAACCTAGGCAGCATCACCGAAACGCTGAACCGCAACGGCACGCAAAGCGTGATGGTGCAGAAGTTTCTGCCAGAGATCATCGACGGCGATAAGCGCGTGTTGGTCATCGGCGGCAAGCCCGTGCCCTACTGCCTGGCGCGCATCCCCCAAGGTACGGAAGTGCGCGGCAATCTGGCCGCTGGCGGCAAAGGTGTTGCCCGCCCCCTGTCCGCGCGTGATCAGGAAATCGGCGAGGCACTGGGGCCCATCCTGCATGAACGTGGGTTGCTGCTGGCAGGCGTGGACGTGATAGGAGACTGCGTGACTGAGATCAATGTCACCAGTCCCACCTGCTTCCAGGAGATTTTCGACCAGACAGGATGCGATGTCGCTGCGCTCTTCATTGATGCGCTGGAAGCGGCCATGGCTGCACATGGCAAGTAAGAAAGCGAGATTTCTTCTCAACCCTTGCGCAATGCTTCGAAACGGTGCTATAGTCGAGGGCTTCGCTACTGAGACAGTTGCTGCAGATTGCAGGAGTTGTCGAGGTCTGGGTGGTGGTTGGGGCGAATGCTCTGGTTGCTGGTTGGATCTGAAGGTTGCGGGGAAAAAAGTTTGGTTTTGAGTTGATTGCGGTGTAAAAACCGGTATATAATTCAAGGCTTCGCTGATCGGAGGTTGTGTCGAGAGATGCAGAATTTGATCGGTGATGAAAACAAAAAAAGTTTTCAAAAGTTTGACAGTTCTTCAAAAACTGTGCTAGAATTCAAGGCTCAGCTGATCGCAGCTAAGTCGGGAAAGCAAAGAAAGACTCTGGTCTGATTTGTGATCCGGTTCATTAAAAACATACAGCCGATAAGCGTGGGCGTTTGATGGCGAGTG
>NZ_JAHUWH010000059.1 GCF_019219095.1 Acidovorax sp. sic0104 | reverse complement strand
TTGGCGATGAGCAACCCACCACGGCGGCCAAGCGCTTCACCAGCGAGACTACCACCCCGACGACGGGCGCCACCAGCGTGCCTGAGGTGACCTTCAACCTGCGGTATCCGGGGCAGTACTTTGACGCAGAGACCAAGCTGCACTACAACTACTTCAGGAGCTATGACGGCAGGACGGGGCGGTACACGCAGGGCGATCCGATTGGGCTGGATGGGGGGGGGAATCGGTTTGGGTATGTGTCACATCCCGGACGATCATATGGCCGCTTGTGAAACAGATCCGGGTGCTCTTGGTACCACTCTTTCATGGCCTGCATTGGCGTACTACTCTTGAGCGCTGACTGTGGCAACTGGTGGTTGTACA
>NZ_JAHUWH010000058.1 GCF_019219095.1 Acidovorax sp. sic0104 | reverse complement strand
GGCGCGCATATTCACGAATTTGAAGTAGTCGTTCAGACTCAATGCTGCCAATCTCCAGCAGCTCTTCAACGGGGATGTACGCGACCTCTTCGATAGAAGTTATGCCAGATATTGCAATGGCGGTAGCTTCTTCTCTCGCCAAGTTGAGCCTATTCATAAGCAGCTCGACTGTCTCCTGCTCCTCGCTATTCATGACACCTCCCAATTTTCTACTTGCCGTTGGGCTGAATGACTGCTTTGCAGCTTTTGTCTGGATGGCGGCTCGGGGCCCAGAGCCGCCATACAGCTAGAAGCTCCAAAGCCGCCACTCAGCCAGCTGCAAGTGCTTAGGCCGGCGAGTCCAACGGACTGGGGGTTCCTGGGGCA
>NZ_JAHUWH010000057.1 GCF_019219095.1 Acidovorax sp. sic0104 | reverse complement strand
CAGACAGCGCCAGCTTCCAGTACGACGCCAACGGCAACCGCACGGCCAGCACCCGGGATGTGGCGGGTACCACCACCAGCCGCACCTACAGCGGCGACGCCGCCCACAACCGCCTGCTGGGCTTTGCACAAACCACCAGCCAAGGGGGCAACACCGCCACCAGCAACGTCACCTACCAGTACAACAACGCAGGTGATTTGCTGGGCGACGGCCTCATCAGCTACCAGTACGACAGCGAAGGGCGCATGGAAAGTGCCACCACCGGGCAGGGCGCAGACGCCCCCCAGACCAAATACGCCCACAACGGCCTGGGCCAGCGCGTGTTCAAGACCGAGCCGCTGTACAGCAGCGCAGCGGCCAAGCCCGCCAGCACCAAGACCCTGGCCAACCTGCTGG
>NZ_JAHUWH010000056.1 GCF_019219095.1 Acidovorax sp. sic0104 | reverse complement strand
CCTTCAGCGGCACGCCCGCCGCCACCGGCACGGTGAGCATCGAAGTGACCGCCGACGACGGCCATGGCGGCACCGTGAGCGACAGCTTCGACGTGGTGATCGGCGCCGCACCGGTGGACCCGGAGCCAGAACCCCCGGTCACCCCACCCGTGACCCCCCCCGTGACGCCCCCCACCCCGGGCGTGCCCGACAACGACGGCATCCCGCCCACCGTGGAAGACCAGAGCCCCGGCATCCCCGGGCCCGATGGCACCACGGTGCCCGGGGACGGCAACGGAGACGGCATCCGCGACAGCGAGCAGCCCTCGGTGGGCTCCATAGGCTTCGTGCTCAGCCCCACGGGGGAGAGCAACCCGGGCAACGCACCGCCGACCTTCACCACGCTGGTGGCCAGCAGCCAGAACGGCAAGGTGG
>NZ_JAHUWH010000055.1 GCF_019219095.1 Acidovorax sp. sic0104 | reverse complement strand
GCCAGTCACCCCGCCGGTCACCCCACCAGTGACACCACCCACCCCGGGCGTGCCCGACAACGACGGCATCCCGCCCACCGTGGAAGACCAGAGCCCCGGCATCCCCGGGCCCGATGGCAGCATCACCCCCGGGGACGGCAACGGAGACGGCATCCGCGACAGCGAGCAGCCCTCGGTGGGCTCCATAGGCTTCGTGCTCAGCCCCACGGGGGAGAGCAACCCGGGCAACGCGCCGCCGACCTTCACCACGCTGGTGGCCAGCAGCCAGAACGGCAAGGTGGCCAGCGGCAACGACAACGCGCGCATCACCAGCCTGGAGCAGCTGGATGCGCCGCGGGACCTTCCCGCAGGCATGCAGATGCCCATCGGGCTGGTGAGCTTCACGGTGGAGCTGGGTGCGGGCAAGACGGGGGAGAACTTCAGCCTGTACCTGGACCCGGCGCTGGGCATCAACGGGTACTGGAAGCAGG
>NZ_JAHUWH010000054.1 GCF_019219095.1 Acidovorax sp. sic0104 | reverse complement strand
ATTGTGTTTGGGTTCAGCTAGGCAGAGCAATGAAAGAAATGATTGGGCTAATGTCCAACGCCAAATGGAAAAAGCTCTTTGCCCACCTGGCACAAGCAGGGGTGGCTAGCTTTTGCACATGGAAATTGCTGGAGTGGGAGCGTTCCAGAGATGGCTTTCTTCCCGCACTAGATTGCCTCACCGAGCTAGGTGTCGGTGATTGTGGTGCGGTTCAGGGCGGCCCATTTCAATACTCAGAGATTGAGTGGCTGCTCATCCCCGAAAAGACAACGAGGTGGCCCCAAGCGCAACCTCAGCATCGTTATGAGTCCCAAGATATAGGTAGAGTCCAGGCGGAAATTGATTCGCTGGGGCAGTACCCGTACCAGATCACCTCAGCAGGGCTAGTGGTAAGTGGGTATGCGTCTCAACAATTCTTTTAACGCCGACACGCTTCGTGGGCGGCAGTAACTCCAACTTTGAACGTCCGCTTCTCCTTGCTGCAACCGACC
>NZ_JAHUWH010000053.1 GCF_019219095.1 Acidovorax sp. sic0104 | reverse complement strand
GCGTCAAAGTACTGCCCCGGATACCGCAGGTTGAAGGTCACCTCAGGCACGCTGGTGGCGCCCGTCGTCGGGGTGGTAGTCTCGCTGGTGAAGCGCTTGGCCGCCGTGGTGGGTTGCTCATCGCCAAACGCGCTGTACTCCCACTGCCATGCCGCCTGCCCGTCCGCCTGCGTGAGCTTTCTCGGGGTGTTCAGGTGGTCGCTGTGGATGGCATACGTTTGACCCTTGATGACTGCCGCAATGGGCATGGGGCCTGAGGCAGTGGGCAGGTACAGGTATTGGGCCGTGCCTGCACTGTTGGCGCCGCCCGAGCCGTATTCACCCAGCAGGGTGCCGTCTTCGCCGTACACGTAGCTCCAGCCGAGCTTTTCTGCATCGCTGGTGGCCGGGCTCCAGAGTTTGGACAGGAAGGCCTTGAGCTGTTCGATGAAGCCGGGTGGTTCCTGGCTGTTTTTGCCATCGCTTTCATCGTCATCGGCCAGCAGGTTGGCCAGGGTCTTGGTGCTGGCGGGCTTGGCCGCTGCGCTGCTGTACAGCGGCTCGGTCTTGAACACGCGCTGGCCCAGGC
>NZ_JAHUWH010000052.1 GCF_019219095.1 Acidovorax sp. sic0104 | reverse complement strand
TCGGCCAGGAGCCGTCGCTGATGGAATCAAGAAGCAGACATTCAACGTTTGACATGAGAGGCACGACCCGGCTCGCAGGGGCGAGTCCTCTCGATGAAAGGGTTGGGCGGCATTTTGCGACAGGTGTGCTCTGCGGAAAGATGTGCGGCGGCCCTAGAGCGTGGAGCAGTTTGCTACTGGCGGTTCTCACTTGAGCGATACATGCGGTGAACCTTGGTGCAAAGGGCTGATGCGCCTTCGTACCCCACGCCAATGATTAACGGGAGCCGCTCTTTCGGCGGCGTAGATGCCCCGTACAAGAGTTCTCGAAGTGCGCCGGTGACAGCCAATGCCTCAACCTCTTTGGCGGCATTGTGGTGTGGCCATGTATAGACAACGACTTCTAGGTCTTCAAGCTCGATGCCGAATAACGTAGGACACTCGAAGTCCCAGTGTTCTTGCCAATAAAGCAACGCTCTCCGGACAAGCGCCTGTTCTTCTGTGGTGAGGTTGAAGCTCATGCCGCCCAACGTTTGAGATCAGCGGGCGGCGTAGCCGTCCGCTGGAGCGTAAGGTTGGGCCGGGCTCTTGCCGTAAGAAACCATTGAGATTT
>NZ_JAHUWH010000051.1 GCF_019219095.1 Acidovorax sp. sic0104 | reverse complement strand
GGCGCCCACGGCATCCTGCTCTTGCCCCACTACCTGACCGAAGCCGGCCAGGAGGGCCTCATCGAGCACGTCGCCCAGGTCTGCAACAGCGTCAAATTCGGCGTCATCGTCTACAACCGCGACCGCACCAAGCTCACCGCCGAGTCCCTGGCCATCCTGGCCGAGCGCTGCCCCAACCTCATCGGCTTCAAGGACGGCGTGGGCAACATCGAGACCATGTCCTCCATCTTCATGAAGATGGGCGACCGCTTCTCCTACCTGGGCGGCCTGCCCACCGCCGAGGTCTACGCAGCCGCCTACAAGGCGCTGGGCACGCCGGTGTATTCCTCGGCCGTGTTCAACTTCATCCCCAAGACGGCCATGGAGTTCTACAAGGCCGTGGCTGCGGACGACACCGCCACCCAGCACAGGCTGCTCAAGGAGTTCTTCATGCCTTACCTGGCCATCCGCAACCGGGTGGAAGGCTATGGCGTCTCCATCATCAAGGCGGGCGCCAGGATCGTGGGCCACGACGGCGGCCCCGTGCGCGCGCCGCTCACCGACCTCAAGCCCAGCGAGATGGAAGAACTCGCCGCGCTCATCAAGAAGCTCGGCCCGCA
>NZ_JAHUWH010000050.1 GCF_019219095.1 Acidovorax sp. sic0104 | reverse complement strand
GGCGAGCAGGGCCGGGGCTTTGCGGTGGTGGCCGGCGAGGTGCGCAGCCTGGCCGGGCGCAGCGCAGAGGCGGCCAAGGAGATCAAGGCGCTGATCAACGCGAGCGTGGAGCGGGTGGAGCAGGGCACGGCGCTGGTGGACAAGGCAGGAGCGACGATGACGGAGGTGGTGTCGTCGATCCGCCGCGTGACGGACATCATGGGAGAGATCAGCGCGGCCAGCAGCGAGCAAAGCGCGGGGGTGGGGCAGGTGGGCGAGGCGGTGACGCAGATGGACCAGGCGACGCAGCAGAACGCGGCGCTGGTGGAGGAGATGGCGGCGGCGGCCAGCGCGCTCAATGCGCAGGCGGGCGAGCTGGTGAACGCGGTGGCGGTGTTCAAGCTGGACGCTTCGGCGCAGCGCAGCGTAGCGCCCCCACCGGTGCGCCAACACACCGCTGCGACACCCGTGCCGGCGCCCGCGGCACGCAAAGCCCTGTCGACCCCTGCGCCCCAGCTGGCGGCGCGCAGCAGCACTTCAGCCAGCAGTGCAGGCACAGCAGCTGCAAGCAAGGCGCCTGCAGCCAGCCTGCCAGCGCCCAGGCTGGCGCCCAAAGCAGGACCGAGGCCGGCGGCAGCACCGGCGCGGGCACCTGCGCCGGCAGCGGGCGGGGACGATGACTGGGAGAGCTTCTGAGG
>NZ_JAHUWH010000004.1 GCF_019219095.1 Acidovorax sp. sic0104 | reverse complement strand
GTGGGGGAAGGCGGTATTCTCGTAGAGGAACTGGCGGGTGGTGTTGCCTGGGTAGGTGACCGTGGCCAGGCGCCCTGCACTGTCGTAGGCGTAGCCGATGACGCTGCCGTCCGAGGCGGTCACGGAGATGAGCTTGTCGCCCTGCGTGCCATAGGCGAACGTGAGGCTGCGGCCGAAGGCGTTGGTGACGGTGGCCAGGCGGCCGGAGTTGTTGTAGGTGTAGGTGGTGACCCAGCCGTTGCGGGCGGTTTTAGTGAGGAGCTTGCCTTCCAGGGAGAAGCGCAGCGTGCTGCCGTCGCTGGTGGTTTGCAACGTCCAGCCGGTGGTGTCCGACAGCAGGGTGTCCGCGTTGTTGGTGGCGGTCCAGGCGCCTGTGGTGGTGTTCCTGGCGAAGG
The DNA here is from genome assembly GCF_019219095.1 of Acidovorax sp. sic0104. Lineage (GTDB taxonomy): Bacteria > Pseudomonadota > Gammaproteobacteria > Burkholderiales > Burkholderiaceae_C > Acidovorax. The sequence continues at coordinate 348,406 of NZ_JAHUWH010000004.1, read as the reverse complement.
CTTTGAGAGATTCACCGCCGAAGGTTACTGACACTGTGGCGGGAGCGGTATTGGGGAAGCTATACGGTTCAACCGTGAGGACCACGCGATGGTTGTGGTCCCAGACCAAGCCCAGGTTGTCTGTTGCGCGGCTAGTGTCTGTGGCCCAAGAGCTGTGATAGGTGCGGCTCAGATAGAGAGCGCCCACACCGTCACCTGACCAATCGGTTTCTGAACGGAATTTTTCGCCAGAGGCGGGCAATATGGGGTTGCCTTCTTTATGGAAATTGCCACCGGATCCACCACCACCCAGGTTAGGACAATATTGAGGAGGCCCATCTGACGGCGGATTATCTGGAGGTGGACTTCCGGCCGTTCGACACATGCCAGCTGCGGAATCCTCCTGATATCCAGGATTGCACTCGCACGTGCCGTTGATCGCAGTGCTATTTGCGGGACAGTACGGCACAAGCCTTACGGTCAGAGAACTATTATGCCTATGCTCTCCACTCCAGGGATTAATCGCGAAGTGGACGCAATCACCAGCGTAGTTTCCATACCAAGGCCGCGGGGTATCAACGGGCCCAACATAGCGATAACCCATCCAAGAATAATATCCATTATATATAAACCATAGCCTATAATGGTCTCGGCATGCAGCATCCTTGCTTGGAAACCATTTATCCAAAGCCGGATTCTCCGAGGCATGGCTATTCGGCACCTGAAATTCATTTGCTGGCCGCATCCCCGCATGCGCCGGATTAATCGCAATACATAAAAGCAAAGCCAGCGCCATCAAAAAAGCCGCATTCTTGTAAAATAAGAAAACGGCTTTCGGATATTTCAAAATACCAGCAGTCACAAACACTCCCTCCAGACAGAATAATTTTGCGATCAGCACGGTCCCCGAACACGACCTGTCCCGATCCACTCTATCAATTCAGTCTACAAGGCGTAATACCAAAAAGCGCATACGCCCAATGCAGGAAAATTGTTACCAAAGGCACTACTTTGGAACTAACAAGGCATGGCCACGCTGTCAGCCGTCGTTACGTCACAACAGTGCACATGCGGCGAGCCTTCGGGCCAGCAAATGCCGTCGATTCCCGTCATCAACTGTCCTTGGTGACCTGCTCGTGAGGCCGCACCGGGCCTTGCTCTACCAAGGTTCGGCAGGGTCAGCAAAAGCGGTCTATCAAGCCGGCAGGCGCGGCGGGGTCTCGACTGCGCGCTGGCATGTTTTGAGCTGGAGGCCTGTGGCGGCCTGCCTTTGCGTCTACGTGCGGACTACCGGCCCCACATTGCCACCCAGATAGTCGGCCCACCACTGCATCAGCTTGATGCGGTCCGCCATGTATGTGGTGCGGTGATACGCGGCCCTGATCTCGTTCTGCTCTCGGTGCGCAAGTTGCCTCTCGATCACATCGGGGTTCCACCCGTGTTCGTTGGCCACGGTCGAGAACAAGGCTCGGAATCCGTGGGCGGTGGCAATGGTCTTGTAGCCCATGCGCGCGAGCGCTGAGTTGAAGGTGTTCTCGCTCAGTGGCTTGCTGGGGTAGTACGGGCTTGGGAACACCAGCTCACGGCCGCCGCTGATGGCTTCGATCTTGTCCAGCACTTCAAGGGCCTGTTTGGACAGGGGCACCCGGTGTTCCTCGCGCATCTTCATGCGCTCTGCGGGGATGGTCCACAGGGCCGCCTTGCGGTCGAACTCCACCCAACGCGCGCCGCACACCTCCCCCGGCCTGCAAGCAGTCACCATGAGCATGCGCAGGCCCAGCACGATGCTGGGAGACCCGTCATAGGCTGCCAGCTTGCGCATGAACTCGGGCCGCTCTTTCTCTGCCAATGCGGCACGGTGTTGGACGGTGCGGGGTTGAGGATTTCCGAGGGCACCAGATCGAGCATGGGGTTGGTGTCGATGCGTTGGTGTGTGACGGCCCAGCGATAGATGGCTTTCACTCGCTGCTGCATGCGGCCGGACTGGTCGCTGGCGCCACGCGCTACCACCGCTTTGACCGCTTCCGTCACATCTGGGGGCTTTCACGCTGCACGCTGTCGCCGAAATTCCGAGCAGGCGACGCTGAAAGCCCGCAAGCAACGGCAGCCCCGCGACACCGCCGGATCACAGGCCATTTGAGTGACTCAATCCCTCTGTACCCCATGCTATAAACGTTCAGACCTAAACAATTACAGGCAGAGGGAAAAAAAGATGATCGAAGTGAACGGCGGCATCGTGGGCGTGTCCGACCGCGCTGTGTATTTCAGCACGCAGAAAAACCTGGCTCCGCAGGCGGTTGCAACCCTTGGCAAGAAAGAGAAAGCGCTGCTGGGCGAGCACGGCAGGCTCATCGAAAAAGACAAGGTGGCCTCGGTGCAGGCTGCCAAGGACGCGCGCTTCACCACCGTGATCACTGCGAAGGGTTTGGGCGATGACATCGGCGTCCACGCCATGTCGGAGGCGGCCCAAATGCGCATCGTCGGCAACGTGCAGGCGCTGGTGGGCAAAGCCGGCAAGGTGGACAAGGTCCAGCCAGGCCTGCTGCAACGTTCGGGCAAATCCCTTTTCTTCGCCGTCGTCACCCTGGTGCTCACCGGACTGGTGTACTCCATCGTGTCATCGATCGGCAATGCGTCCGCCCAGGCCACGGGCAGACATGCAGGCAAGGAAAAGCTGCTGTACTCCATCGGCAGCACATTGGGCCCCAAGGGCACGCTCGTGGTGGGCGGCTTAATCGCAGCGCTGTTCCTGTTCAGCGCCTACAAGAACAGCAAGAAGAGCTGGACTACCGAGCGTTATTCGTTCTGACGCCAACGTCACCTTCTGGCCGGTGCCGGGCAAGTCGGCAGCGGCATTGCCCTGGCACCACCCTGATCACATCCTCGGCGGCTTGCCCACCGGGTCCCCGCTTTCATCCTCCGGCTCTCCCTCGTAAGGGTGCGAGCCCGACGACTGGGGCAATTGCGGCTGCGGCGGGAGCGTGGGCTTTTCGGTGCTGGGCGGCAAATCGCCGGGTGGTAGCGGGAATTTGTCGGGGACTTTGTGGATGGGGTGTTCTGCGGGGTCGGTGGCCATGGCAAGCTCCTTGTGCGCTGGGGCAAAGATGGCATTGGGCAGCACCCCAGGGGCGCGCAGCGTAGGAGGCGGGCCCACAACGGCGTGCGCGGCAACAATAAAAATGGGCCTCGACACAGTGATGTCGTGGCCTCCTCCTTTCCTGGGTGTCCGTACCTCCGTTTGGTAGGCCATTCCCTACGCCGATGCAGTGCTCCCGCTGCAATGCAGATGGGGACATTCCAGCGATAAGCGTTGCGTGGCGTGCATGCGATGGGTCAGACTGCGTGGGCGCCATGGCCCCACGTCGCAGGTGCACGGTGCCCTGCTTTCCCCAAGCTTTCAAGGAGACCCCAATGACCAGCAAAAACACGATCTGCCTGTGGTACGACGGCGACGCGCTCGGTGCCGCACGCTTTTATGCCGAGACGTTTCCCGACAGTTCCGTCGGTGCCGTGATGCGGGCGCCCGGCGACTACCCCGATGGCCGCGAAGGCGATGTGCTGACGGTGGATTTCACCGTGGCGGGCATTCCCTGCGTGGGCCTGAACGGCGGGCCCACTTTCAAGCACAACGAAGCGTTCTCGTTCCAGATCGCGACAGACGATCAGGCCGAGACGGACCGGCTGTGGAACGCCGTGGTGGGCAACGGCGGCCAGGAGAGCGAGTGCGGCTGGTGCAAGGACCGCTGGGGCATCTCGTGGCAGATCACGCCGCGCGTGCTGACCCGTGCGATGGTGGACCCCGACCGTGCAGCAGCCAAGCGGGCCTTCGAGGCGATGATGACCATGCGCAAGATCGACGTGGCCGCCATCGAGGCGGCTTGGCGGGGCACGCCGCCTGCATAGAGACCCCCTGAGCTTCTCGCCTACCATCGCAGCACAGAGCCCGTACCGGTGTCCGGCGGGACAGGGATGGCAAGAAAAGGGAGTGTTTACCAGTGGATCACGCGAACCTGCGGGCCGTGCGCGCGCAATGGCATGAGGCCTTCGTGGCCGGCGACACGCAGGCGCTGCAGCGCCTGCAAGGTCCGGACTTTATTGTGGTTGCCGCCACAGGGGTGCAGACCCGCGCCATGCAGCTGCAGGGCATCGCCGATGCCGCGCGGTCAGGCCAATGGCTTGCGGCCGGCAGCCGCGCGCAGGATGAGCGGCTGGTGCTGCGCTCTGTGCGCGACGATGTCGTCCTGGCCCACGGCGTGAGCCGCATCCACACCCCGCAGGGCGACCAGCCCGCCGTGCTGTTCACCGAACTGTGGGTGCACACCGCCGGTGAAGGCTGGCGTGTGCAGCACCTGCACTACCACCCGGCACCGCACAAGCGCTGACGCGGCGGCCCCGTTGCCCTCCGCGTGCCACGCAACTCACTCACCAACTACGCCGCCGCCGGCTCACGCGCCACGGGCTTGCTGCTGCCCGCCGTCACGGCCGTGCCCATCGATGCGGACACGATGAGGCCGATGGCGAGCCACTGGTTGAAGCTCAGGTGCTCGCCCAGCAGGCCCATGGCCAGCACGGCGGCCACGGCGGGCTCCATGCTGATCATGATGCCGAAGGCCTCCTTGGGCAGGCGCTTCAGGGCCATCATCTCCAGCGAGATGGGAATGGCGCTGGAGATGGCCGCAACCGCCAGGCCCACCAGCAGCACGGTGGGCGTGAACAGCGCGGCGCCGGCATGCACCACGCCCACGGGCACGACCACCATCGCTGCCACCATCAAGCCCAGCGACACCGTGTGCCCCGCATGCAGGTGACCGGCGCGCTTGCCGAACACGATGTACAGCGCCCAGAACACGGCAGCGGCCAGCGCATAGAACACGCCCATCGGGTCCAGCGCACTGCCGTTCAGGCCCAACGGCAGCAGCATGCCCAGGCCGGCCATCGCAAGGGCCACCCAGACGAAGTCCACCGCGCGGCGCGACGACCAGATGGCGACCGCCAGCGGCCCCGAAAACTCGATGGCCACCGCCAGGCCGAACGGCAGCGTGCGCAGCGACATGTAGAACATCAGGTTCATGGCGCCCAGCGCCACGCCGTAACAGGCAATCGCCTTGGCATCGGTGCGCGACAGGCGCCAGCGCCACGGGCGCCACAGCAGCAGCATGAGCACGGCCGACAGGCCCACGCGCACGGCCGTGGTGCCTTGCGCACCCACGGCCGGAAACAGGACCTGCTTGGCCCAGGATGTGCCGAACCCCAGGGCGGTGACGGAACCCAGCACGGCCAGGAAGGGGATGAATCGTTGAAAAGGAGACGCGGTCATGGGTAAAAATATAGTTCGACTGGCGCGTGTTTTTGGCTCTGATTGCGAGCACTCCGCGCAACTTTCACTCACCCACTCCTGCACGCAAAGGTCGCCAGCATGCCCGCCCAGCCCCGCCGCGCCGCCAAGGCGCCACCCGTCCCGGCGCACCCCACGCCCGCCGCTGCCGTCGCCACAGGGCCGCAGCGCCAGGGGCTGGACCGCTTCGACCTGGCCATCCTGGACATCCTCCAACACGACAACACCACGCCGCAGCGCCTGATTGCCAAGGCCGTGAACCTGTCGGCCCCGGCGGTGCAGCGGCGCATCAAGCGGCTGCAGGACAGCGGCGTGATCCGTGCCAACGTGGCGGTGCTCGACCCGGTGAAGGTGGGCATGCCGTTGACCATCGTGCTGGAGGTCCACCTGGAGAACGAGCGCCCAGACCGCACCGCCCCGCTGCGCGCTCGCATCGCGGCGGAGGACGCCGTGCAGCAGTGCTACAGCGTGACGGGCGAGGCGGACTACCTGCTCGTGGTGAACGTGGCATCCATGGCCGACTACGAGGCGCTGACGCGGCGGCTGTTCGAAGGCGATGACAACGTGCGGCGCTTTCGCACGTCGGTGTCGCTGGGGTGCCTGAAGGCGGGGCTGCGGGTGCCGCTGCAGGGCGCACAAGACACGGCAGGCTGAGCCGGGCCGGGCCTCAGACCCCGAGCACCGCGCGCATCTGCGCGCCCGTCAGGCGCTGCCGCGGGCCGCCGAGCAGCTCGCACATCTTCGCGTTGAGCGGCGCGGCCCTGCCTTGCGCGGCGGCCAGCCGCACCACGGCGCCGCTGAGCGCGTCGATCTCGGTCACGCGACCTGCCTCCAGGTCGTCCCACATGGACGAACGCGCCTTCGCGTCGATCTGCAGCATGCGCCTGGCCAGCCGCGTGAACAGCCAGTTGGGCAGGCGCATCACCAGGGGCAGCAGGCGCGGCGACACGGCGGCGACCTTGGCGGGGGTGATGCCCGCGCCCGCCATCACCGCCAGCGCCTCGGACTGGAGCGCGGCGAACACGCAGCGGCAGTCGCGGTCGAGCAGTTCTTCGCGCAGCGGCAGGTTGGACAGCGCATTCACCGGGTTGTTGAGGTTGAGCAGCAGCTTCCCCCACTGTACCGAGCGGATATCGTGCGGCAGCACGGTGGCCAGCCCTGCGGCATTGAACACGGGCGCCAGACCTTCGGTGACTTCGTGGCGCTGCAGTTGCAGGTGGCCCGCCGTGGCACGGTGCACGTGGGCGCCACGCAGCACCACGTTGTACGGCACCATGCCGGCCAGCACGCACAGGCCGGGGGCCAGCGCCGCCAGCTGGGCCACGTTGTCCACGCCGTTCTGCAGCGAGATGACGGCAGTGCCGGGCGCGCAGGCAGCGGCCAGCTCGCGCGCGGCGGATTCGGTGGCGCCGCTCTTGACGCACAGCAGCACCACGCTCTGCGCGCGGGGCGCGGCGTCGGCCAGGGTGGTGGCCATGCGCAGCGCGGTGGGCGGCACCTGCTGGTCCAGTCCGTCCAGGTCCGTCACCCGCAGGCCCTGCAGGGCGATGGGTTCCAGCGCGTGGGGGCGGCCCACCAGGCACACGGGGTGGCCGTGCGCAGCCAGCCGCCCACCCACATAGCAACCAATGGCACCCGCGCCCAGAACGATGAAATTCATGTGATGACGATCCTGTTGAAGGGATGTGGAGCAATGCAGGATGGGCACGGCCCCATGCAAGCGCTGTGGGCACCTGACGCTCGATGGACGGGCGCTAACAGCTACCAAAACTATAGCATCCGCAGAAAATGCTGACCAGGGCCCGCCAGGGCGTGCGTGCGGACGGCCTACACCGCTCCCGGCCACCGCACGGTGGCCCGCAGCCCGCCCAGCCGGGGCGATGCGTCCAGCACCACCGCCGCGCCGTGGGCCTGTGCGATGGCCTGCACGATGGCCAGGCCCAGGCCGCTGCCCGGAGCGCCGTCGCTGGTCTCGCGCACGAAGCGCTGCATCACGCGGGCGCGGTGTTCCTCGGCAATGCCGGGGCCACTGTCTTCCACGGTGATCTCCACCGCCGGGCCGCCAGCCACGCGCCGGATCTGCAGGTCCACCCGGCCGCTGGCGGGTGTGTACTTGACGGCGTTGTCGAGCAGGTTCCTCACCAGCATGCGCAGCGCCTCGGCGTTGCCGGGCACGGCGGCCGCGTCGGAGTCGAGCAGGCCCAGGTCGATGGACCGCGCCTGCGCGGCAGGGGCCACGTCGGCCAGCGCCAGCTGCGCCACCGCCTGCAGGTCCACCGGCTCGGCGTGGGCGCCGGGGGCGGCTGCGCCGGCCTCCTGGCGGGCCAGGGTCAACAGCTGCTCCACCAGCCGCGTGGCGCGGTCGATGCCCGAAGACAGGCGCTCGACGGCGGCGGCCCGCGCGGCGTCGTCGCCGGCGCGCTGCAGGCCCTGCAGTTGCAGGCGCAGCGCGGCCAGGGGCGAGCGCAGCTCGTGCGCGGCGTCGGCCACGAAGTGCTGCTGCGCGTCGAACGCGCGCTGCACGCGCTCGAACAGCAGATTGAGCTCGCTCACCAGGGGCTGCACCTCGTCGGGCAATTGCGCGTCGCTGACGGGCGAGAGGTCGTCGGCCTGGCGCTGGGCCAGCTGGCGGCGCACACGCTCCACCGGCGCGAGCGACCGGCTCACGCCCCACCACACGGCCAGCACCAGCAGCGGCGCCATGAAGGCCAGCGGCGCCAGCGTGCGCAACGCCAGGGCGCGGGCCATGCCCCGGCGGGCCGCCATGTTCTGCGCCACCTGGATGACCTGCGAGCGTGTCTGCATCGAAAACACCCGGTAGGTGCCGCCCCGCGCCTGCACGTCGGTGAAGCCCAGCACCGCGATCTGCGGCAGCGCCGCGCCCACGGCGGATTCAAAAATGCGCAGACCTTCGTTAGTCCACACCTGCACGATGAATTCGTGGTTCTCGTCCTCCGGGTCCAGCCCCGGGCCCAGGCCCTGCGCGTCCACCGGCAGGCCCGAGCGCAGCGCCAGCGCGGTCTGCTGCATGTGGTAGTCGAACAGTGTGTCGGCCTCGGCCAGCGCGCCCCGGTAGGCCAGCGCGCCCTGCACGGCGCCAGCCAGCACGATGGCGGCCAGGATGAATATCAACAGCCGCGTGCGCAGCGAGCGTGGCAGCAGTGCGCGGACGGATTGCAGGGCTGAGGTGATCTTGTCCATCATGCCTTGGGAACGAGATAGCCCACGCCGCGCACGTTCAGCAGCACCTCTGCGCCCAGCTTCTTGCGCAGCCCGTGGATGTACACCTCGACCGCGTTGCTGCTGACTTCGTCGCCCCAGCCGTAGAGCTTGTCTTCGAGCTGCTGGCGCGACAGCACCATGCCCGGGCGCGCGATCAGCGGCTCGAGCACGGCCCATTCGCGGGCCGACAGCACGACCGGCACACCCTGCACCGTGGCCTCGCGCGTTGCGGGGTTGATGCACACGCCCTTGTGCTCGTACACCGGCTCGGCCCGGCCCGCGGCCCGGCGCAGCAGGGCGCGGATGCGGGCGAGCAGTTCGTCCAGGTCATAGGGCTTGAGCACGTAGTCGTCGGCGCCGGCATCGAGCCCCTCGATGCGCTGCGTGACAGCGTCGCGCGCGGTGGCCACCACCACCGGCGTGCGGTCCTTGCGCGTGCGCAGGTCGCGCAACACCGAGAGGCCGTCGCGCTTGGGCAGGCCCAGGTCGAGCAGCACCAGGTCGTAGGCCTGCGTGCGCAGCGCCGTGTCGGCCGCGTCGCCATCGCGGGCCCAGTCCACCGCGTAGTGCTCGGCACGCAGCAGGTCCTGCACGGCCTCGCCGATCATGGTGTCGTCTTCTACGAGGAGCAGTCGCATGGTGGGGCGAGCATAGCGAATGGCGGGGATTGCGGGAGTGGTTTGCTCAGGCGACAAGCTCAGCCCGAACGGGTGGGGACGCCAGGGGGTTGGGGCGCTGGGAGATGGTGCCGAGGAGCCTGGGGTGCAGCCGGGCAGCTAACCCCCAAACCGTTCACACTGAGCTTGTCGAAGTGCCGCCACGGTCGATGCCCTGGCTTCGACAGGCTCAGCCCGAACGGGACGGTCGGGTTGGGGTGGGCGGTGGAGATTGGGGCACTCAGCCCCGCTGCGCCCCGCCACCTCATCTCCACATCACCCCAGCCGCACCGGCACAAAGATCTTGTTGCCGTCGCGCTCGATCAGCAGCGCCACCGACTTGCCGGCCTTGGCCATCGCCGTGCGCACCTGGTCGATGTTCCTGGCGGGTGCGCCGTTGATGGCCAGCAGCACGTCGCCGGGTTGCACGCCGGCCGCCGCGGCTGGGCCCCGAGCCTGCTCGATCACCAGGCCTTCGCTCACGCCCACCTCACGGCGCTCGTCCGCATCGAGCGGGCGCAGCGACAGGCCCAGTTGCGCCTTGCCCACGGCTTCTTCGGCGCGCGCCTGCTTGCCGGCCTTGTCGCTGGCGTCGCCCAATGTGGCGGTCAGCTCCACGGGCTGGCCTTTGCGCCACACCGACAGCTTGGCCTGCTGGCCGGGCTGGGCCTGGCCCACCCAGGCGGGCAGGTCGCCGGAGGCGACGATGGCCTGGCCGTCCACCCGGCGGATCACGTCGCCGGGCTGCAGGCCGGCCTTCTCGGCCGGGCTGCCCTTGGCCACGCTGGCCACCAGTGCGCCTTCGGGCTTGTCGAGCTGGAAGGATTCGGCAAACGCCTGGTTCACCTCCTGCACCGCCACGCCCAGCTGCGCATGGCGCACCTTGCCGGTGGCGACGATCTGGTCCTTGATCTTGGCGGCCAGCTCGATGGGAATCGCGAACGACACGCCCTGGTAGCCGCCCGAGCGGCTGTAGATCTGCGAGTTGATGCCCACGACCTCGCCGCGCGCATTGAACAGCGGCCCGCCCGAGTTGCCGGGGTTCACCGCCACGTCGGTCTGGATGAAGGGCACCAGGCTGTCGTCCGGCAGCGAGCGGCCCTTGGCGCTGACGACGCCTGCGGTCACGCTGTTTTCAAAGCCGAAGGGCGAGCCGATGGCCAGCACCCATTCGCCCACCTGCAGGTCGCGCGTGCTGCCCAGGCGCACGGTGGGCAGGTCCTTGGCCTCGATCTTGAGGACGGCCACGTCGGTCTTGGGATCCGAGCCCAGCACCTTGGCGCGGAACTCGCGCCGATCGGTGAGCTTGACTGTGACATCGCTCGCGCCCTTGACCACGTGGGCGTTGGTCAGCACCAGCCCGTCGGGGCTGACGATGAAGCCCGAGCCCAGGCCGTGGGTGGGCACGTTGGGACGGCCCTGCGCGCCCGCGCCGGGCAGGCCGAACTGGCGGAAGAATTCGTAGAACGGATCGTTCGGGTCGATCTGCGGGCCCCGGCCCGGGCGGGCGGTGGGCTGGCTTTCGTCGTCGTCGTCATCATCGTCGTTGGCCATGGCGGCCTTGGTGCTGCCGGTCACGCTGATGTTGACCACGGCCGCGCCGTTTTGCGCGGTGATCTGCGCAAAGCTGGGCAGCGCGCCGCCCGAGGGTGCCGCAGGGGTCTGCGCCACGATGGGGGTGGCCGGCGTGAGCGCGCGGGCCTGGTGGCCGCTGATCAGCCCGGCGCCGGTGGCGCCCAGAGCGCCCGCGGCAACCAGGGCCAGGATCAGGCGGCGGGGAGTGGATGCAAGCGTGTTGCTCATGGTGTTCTGCCTTTCCAGTCAGGGTTGCGATGGAAGGCAGTGTGGGCAGCAACACTTAGACGAAACTTAGGCTGCGGGATGTGCATGTGGGTGCATTTGGACCATTCTTTTCCCGCCCAAGGGCCTTCGATACTGGCGCGACCCCAGGCCAGTGCCACCGTGCAAGGGCCGCCATGCTGCGTATGCGGCGCTGCGCTTGCGTGCACCGGTGGCGTCCCCCTCCCTAGCGCGAAGCGCGTAGAGAGAGGGGGAAGGCGCGTAGCGCCTCAGGGGGTGCTCTCTACAAAAACATGCCGCCCGAGGCCTCAATGCGCTGGGCGTTCACCCAGCGCGTGGCGGGCTGCAGCAGCGCTGCGACCAGTGGACCGATGTCTTCTGTCACGCCCACGCGGCCCAGCGCGGTCTGGCTGGCAACAAAGGCATTGAGCTGCGCGTTGTCGCGCACGGCGCCGCCGCCGAAATCCGTCTCGATGGCACCGGGCGCCACCACGTTCACGGCGATGCCGCGCGGGCCCAGCTCCTTGGCGAGGTAGCGGCTGAGCACCTCGATGGCACCCTTCATTGCCGCATACGCCGCATAGCCGGGCAGGGCGAAGCGGGCCAGGCCCGACGACAGGTTCAGGATGCGGCCGCCGTCGTTCATCAGGGGCAGCAGGCGCTGCGTGAGGAAGAAAACGCCCTTCAGGTGCACGTGGACCAGTGCGTCGAACTGCGCCTCGGTGGTCTCGGCAAACGGTGCGTGCACGCCCATGCCGGCGTTGTTGACCAGAAAGTCGAAACGCTCGCGCTGCCAGCCGGACTGCAGGGCCTGCAACAGCTGGCCTGCAAAGGCCTCGAAACTGCCGACGTCGCCCACGTCCAGCGGCAGCGCCACGGCGCGGCGTCCCAGGGCCTCGATCTCTGCCACCACGGCCTGGGCTTCGTCGGCCTGCTGGCGGTAGGTCAGCACCACGTCGATGCCGCTCTTGGCAGCCGCCAGCGCCGCACTGCGGCCCAGGCCCCGGCTGCCGCCGGTGACGAGAACGATGGAGGTGGATGAAGAAGCGGTATGTTCAGGTGTGGTCATGGAAAGCTCCTCGGACAGGTTGGGCGCCTGTCACGGGGGTGCGGCAGGCATGGAGAGAACTTTATTGAATTCCCATGAACACATAAACCAGGCAAAATTGAATTTATTGTCCAAATCAAACAACCAATTGAACGAATGAACCCGCTGGACCGCATGCAGATATTTGCCCGCGTGGCCGAGCTGGCCAGCTTCACGCAGGCCGCGCAGGTGCTGGGCATCCCCAAGGCCAATGCCTCGCTGGCGGTGCAGCAACTGGAGGCGCAGCTGGGCACGCGCCTGCTGCACCGCACGACGCGCCGCGTGCAGATGACGCAGGACGGGCAGGTCTACTACGAGCGCTGCAAGGACCTGCTGGCCGACGTGGAAGAGCTGCAAACGCTTTTCACGCACCCCGAGGGCGCCGACCTGCGGGGGCGGGTGCGCATCGACATGTCCACCGGCATCGCACGCCAGCTGGTGCTGCCGCGCCTGCCCGAACTGCTGCAGCGCCACGCCCTGCTACAGGTGGAGCTGAGCAGCACCGACCGGCGCGTGGACCTGGTGCGCGAGGGTTTTGACTGCGTGATCCGGGTGGGCCCGGTGGCAGAGCCCGGCCTGGTGGCGCGCCCGCTGGGCGTGGTGCGCGTGGCCACCTGCGCCAGCCCCGGCTACCTGGCCAGGAAGGGCACGCCCCGCACGCTGGCCGACCTGGCACAGCACGACCTGGTGCACTACGTGAGCACGCTGGGCACGCGCTCGGCGGGCTTCGAGGTGCAGGACGGCGACAGCCCGCAGTTCCACCCCATGGAAGGGCGCGTCACCGTGAACAGCGCCGAAGCCTACCTGGGCGCCTGCGCCGCCGGGCTGGGACTGATCCAGGCGCCGCTGCTGGGCGTGCGCGAGCTGATCGACAAGGGGCTGCTGGTGGAAGTGCTGCAGGACCACCCTGCCCCGCCCATGCCCGTGACGCTGCTGTATGCCCACCGGCGCCACCTGCCCCAGCGCGTGCGGGTGGTGATGGACTGGCTGGCGGCGGTGGTGCAGGAGCACCTGCAGCGCGAGGCGGCCGCAGCAGCCCAGCAGGCATCGCTATCAATTCAATAGCTGACAGCGCTTGCCAGACAAGCGGTAGAGGCCTGAAAAGCTTGAAAACCCATGAAGGCAGGCGGACGCATCAGCCTGTGAACCGGTAGACGATGGCCCCGCGCACCACCTCGCCCGGCTGCCACCAGCGTGCATGGAAGCCTGGGTGGTTGGGCGCGTCGGGGTACTCCATGGGCTCCAGGCAAATGCCGTCGCCGGGCTGCCACAGCCAGGGCGTGCCGGGCGCGCCGATGGCGCTGCGCCCGCTGTCACGCATCGGGTCGGCTTTCAGGCCGTGGCCCGCATACACCTGCACGCCCGGCGCGGTGGTCCACACCTGCATCGCGCGGCCGCTGCCCGGGTCGCTGAGCAGGGCCGCGGGGCGCAGCCCCCCTGGCGTGATGGGTGAGACCGGCGCGGGTGCCTGCTGTGCCCAGGCGGGCAGCGCGGCGCCGGGAGCGTCGCCCCAGGCCAGGTAGTGGTCCAGCCCGCCTGCGCGCACCAGTTGCTCGTGCGATTGCGCCACGGCATCGCCCACACGGCGGGGCGCACGAAAGTCGAACGGCGTGCCCTGCACCGGCTCCACGGTGCCGACGGGGCACACATCCGCCGCCAGCGGCACATAGTGGCTGGCCGGCACCTGCAGCAGGTGGCCGTGCGTGCTTCCGGCACCGGCCAGGTTGAAGAACGCATGGCCGGTGATGTTGACCACGCTGGGTGCGTCGGCCACCTCGGCCGTCCAGGCCATGTGCAGTGCGTTGTCGGGCGCCACGGCCAGGTCCAGCGTCAGCCGCACGGTGCCGGGCACGCCGTCGTCCTGCGTGCGAAACACGTGCTGCAGGCGCAGCGCATCGGGCTGCACCTGGGTCACCGTGAACACCTGGAACCGGCTGCCCAGCGGGCCCCCGTGGTGGTGGTGCGGGCCGCTGTTGGTGGGCAGTTGCAGGGTGGCGCCATCGGGCAACTTCAGCTGTCCGTGGCGCAGCCGCCCGGCCCAGCGTCCGATGATCGCGCCCATGGAGAGCTGCCCGTCCAGGTAGCCCTGCAGGCTGTCGTAGCCCAGTGCCACATCGGCCAGGCCGCCCTGCCCGTCCGGCACCGCCACCTGCACCAGGCGGGCTCCGTAGTTGCTGACCGCCACCTGCAGCCCGCCCGCGCCGCGCAGGGTGTACAGGTCGGTGGTCTGGTCGTTCAGGGTGTGCCGAAAGGCATCACGATCAAGGGTGTGGGCCATGGGCTGCAAGTCTAGGGCTTGGCAGCGGGCGTGGCTGGCGCGGCCGCAGGCGCATCGCGCGTGACCAGCCAGATGCCCGCGCACACCAGCACCAGCGCCAGCAGGTTCTTCCACTCCAGCAGCGCCTCGCCCAGGAACAGCGCCGACAGCGCCGCGCCGAAGATCGGCACCGTGAAGTTGAACACCGTGACCTGGCTCACCCGGTTGTGCTTGAGCAAGATGCTCCACAGAGAGAAGGCGGCCGACGACAGCAGCGCCAGGTACACCAGCAGCAGGGCCGAGCGCCAGGTGAAGCCCGTGAGCGAGCCGCCCAGCGCCCAGCCGATGGCCAGCAGCGCCGCGCCACCGATGCCCAGCTGCCAGCCAGTCATCACCACCGAATCCATGCGCTGCGACACCTGCTTGCCGTAGATGCTGGCAGCGGCCAGCACGAACGCGGCGATCACGACGAAGCCTTCGCCCAGCAGCGTGAAGTCCAGGTCCAGCGAGCCGCGCCCCAGGTTGACCACCATGACCCCCACGAAGCCCACCACACAGCCCCACAGCTTGGCATGGCTCAGCCGGTCGTTGTGGTAGACCCAGTGGGCCAGCAGCACGCTGAAGAAGGTGCCGGTGGCGTTCATGATGGAGCCCTTGACCCCCGTGGTGTAGGCCAGCCCCACGTAGAAGAACACATACTGCAGTGTGGTCTGCGACAGGCCCAGCACCACCAGCTGGCGCGCGCTGCCCGCCCCCAGGTTCACGATGGCCTTGCGCTGGCTCAGCGCCCAGGCCAGCAGGATGAACCCCGCCCCCAGGAAGCGCCAGCCCGCGAACACCAGCTGCGAAGGGATGTCGGTGCGGGCAATGCCGAACCAGGCATAGCCGGTCTTGATGGCGGGGTAGGAGCTGCCCCAGAGCAGGCAGCACAGCAGCGCCAGCGCCACCACGACCTTGCGGTCGGAAAATCGGGTATGACCCATGTGAACTCTTCTTTTCAGTGAAACAGCCCGTGCGAGGACTGGCTGTGTGAGTGACTTGCCGCTTCAGGCCACAGGCCCACCGGGTCGGCATCCCCCGCGCTATGCACCATCCCCGTCGCATCCGAAGGGCGCAGTCCAGGCGGGGGCAGCCGCGCAAGGGCCGCCCCGCCGCGCTGGCTGCGTCCCCCTCCCCTAGCGCGCAGCGCGTAGAGGGAGGGGGAAGGCGCGAAGCGACTCAGGGGGTGCCGCTTCAAGTCACCGGTGCCGGATTGAACAGCACCAAGGCGTTGTGCAGCTTCCACTGCTCCGCCCAGGTCTTCTTGCGGCCGCTGGCCACGTCCAGCAGCAGGCGGAACATCTCCCAGCCCAGGTCCTCAATGGTGGCCTCGCCGTCGGCGATCTTGCCGGCGTTGATGTCCATCAGGTCGTGCCAGCGGCGCGCCAGGTCGCTGCGCGTGGCCACCTTGACCACGGGGCATTCGGCCAGGCCGTAGGGCGTGCCCCGGCCGGTGGTGAACACGTGCAGGTTCATGCCGGCGGCCAGCTGCAGCGTGCCGCAGATGAAGTCGCTGGCGGGCGTGGCGGCATACACCAGGCCGCGCTGGTCGCGGCGCAGCTTCTCGCCGGGGGCCAGCACATGGGAGATGGGCGCAGTGCCGCTCTTGATGATGGAGCCCATGGCCTTTTCGGCAATGTTCGACAGCCCGCCGGCCTTGTTGCCCGGCGTGGTATTGGCGGCGCGGTCCACGCGGCCGCGGTCCAGATAGCGGTCGTACCAGCCCAGTTCGCGCACGATGGCTTCGGCCACCTCGGGCGTGGCCGCGCGGCTGGTGAGCTGCTCCACCGCATCGCGCACCTCGGTGTTCTCGCTGAACATCACGGTGGCGCCGGCGCGCACCAGCAGGTCGGCGCAAAAGCCCACGGCCGGGTTGGCGGTGACGCCCGAGAACGCATCGCTGCCGCCGCACTGCACGCCCAGCACCAGCTCGCTGGCCGGGATGGTCTCGCGGCGGCGGGCATTCAGGCGTTCCAGGTGGGGCCTGGCGCTTTGCAATATGTCGTCCAGCATCGACATGAAGCCCACGTGGTGGTCGGCCTGCAGGCACACGGTCTCGGGGCCCAGCGCGGCATCGCGCTCGTCGGTGATGGGGAAGCTGCCCGGGGGCAGCAGGCGGTCGGGCTGCAGCTTCTCGCAGCCCAGGCTCACCACCATGACCTCGCCGCCGAAGTTGGGGTTCAGGCTGATGTGCTTGAGCGTGCGGATGGGGATGACCGCGTCGGGCGCATCGATGGCCACGCCGCAGCCGTAGGTGTGTTCCAGGCCGATCACGTCGTCGACGTGCGGGTAGTGCGGCAGCAGTTCGGCCTTGATGCGCTGCACGGCCTGCGCGACCACGCCGGCCACGCACTGCACCGTGGTGGTGATCGCCAGGATGTTGCGCGTGCCCACGGAGCCGTCGGCGTTGCGGTAGCCCTCGAAGGTGTATCCCGTCAACGGCTCCAGCACGGGGGGCGTGACCGTGGCCATGGGCAAGCCCTCCAGCGCGCGCGCAGAGGGCATCTGCAGCAGACGCTCGTGCACCCAGCTGCCGGCGGCGATGTCCTTGAGCGCGTAGCCGATGGGCACGTTGTAGCGGCGCACCACGGCGCCCTCGGGGATGTCCGCCAGCGCCACCTTGTGGCCCTGGGGCACCTTGTCGCGCAGCACGATACCGGCGCCGGGCACGCCCTGCGGCAGCACGGTGCCGGCAGGCAGGCCACCGTCGTTGGCGACGATGGCGACGTTGTCGTCCGCATGCATGCGGATGGTGAGGGCTTCTCGCATCGGGTCTGTCACTTCTTTCACTTCTTGCTGGCGCTGCGCAGCTTGCACAAAAAATCGCGCCATGCCGCCGCCGGGGTCATCGCGGGCGCCTCGCGCATGTCGTCGCTTCACTCATCGTCACACCCGGTGGACAAGCTGCCAGGTGGCGGGCCGGTGGCCAGCCCCTGGCCTGCTTCACCCACCGCCCTTCAAGACCAGGTCCGGCAGCCACATGGAGAACTGCGGCACGTAGGTGACCAGCATCAACGCCACGATGAGCGCGCCATAGAACGGCCAGATGGTCTTCATCACCTCGCCCACCGACACCCCGCCGATGGTGCACCCGATGAACTGCGTGGTGCCCACGGGCGGCGTGTTCAGGCCCAGGGCGCAGTTGATCAGCATCACGATGCCGAACTGCTCGGTGCTCATGCCGAACTGCTGGCAGATGGGCAGGAAGATCGGAGTGCAGATCAGGATGGTCGCCGCCATGTCGAGGAAGGTGCCCAGCACGAACAGGATGATGTTCACGCACAGGAAGATCACCCACGGCGAAGAGGTCATGGACTTGAGCGCATCGCCCGTGAGTTCCGCCACGCCGTACAGGCCGATGAGGTAGCCGAACATCGACGAGATGCCGATGAGCAGCAGCACCGTGCCCGTGGTCTTGACGGCCTTGGATGCAGCCTTGAGAAACTGCTCGCGCGTGAGCTTCTTGTAGACGAAGACAGACAACACCAGCGCCCAGAGCACCGCCACCGACGCCGACTCGGTCGCCGTGAAGGCGCCCGACAGAATGCCCGCGATGATGATCACCACCACGGCCAGGCCGGGGACGGAAGCGCGGAACGAGATCCACACGATCTCCCAGCCGGGGAACGTGCCGGCAGGGTAGCCGCGCTTGACCGCCACGAGGTAGGCGGCGGCCAGGTTGCAGATGGTCAGCAGCAGCGCCGGCACGATGCCCGCGAGGATCAGCGCGGCAATGCTCACCTTGCCCCCCGCCGCCAGCGTGAAGATGATGAGGTTGTGCGACGTGGGCATGAGCGCGCCCACCAGCGAGGCGTGCGTGGTCACGTTCACCGCGTAGTCGGCGTGATAGCCCTCTTTCTTCATCTGCGGGATGAGCACTGCACCCATGGCGGACACGTCGGCCACGGGCGATCCCGAGACACCGCCGAACAGCGTGCAGGCCAGCACGTTGCTCATGCCCAGACCGCCGCGCACATGGCCCGCCACGCTCTTGGCGAAGTTGACGATGCGGTCGGCGATGCCGCCGTACATCATGATCTCGCCCGCGAAGATGAAGAACGGGATCGCCAGGAACGAGAACGGGTTCATGCCCGAAATCATCTGCTGGAAGCCCACGGCCAGGGGCAGGCCTTCGTACAGGATGGTGGCCAGCGACGACAGGCCGATGGAAAAGGCCACGGGCACGCCCAGCAGCAGCAGGAGCGTGAAGGTCACGCACAGAATGGTCAACGCCATGATGGAAATCTTTGTAAGGACGTTAAGTGCAGGGGCCTAGTGCCAGGCGGGCTCGACCTCTGTGCCGCGGACCAGGGCAATGATGTGCTCGAGCGAGAACATCGCCACCAGCACGCCGGCGAGCGCGGGGGGAACGTACTTGAACGCTTCGGAGATGCCGAGCGTGGGAATCTTGTAGGGCGCCACGGACTCGGCCAGCACGCCGCAGTTCCAGGCCATGACCACGCCGAAGATCAGCACCAGCACGTGGATCACGATTTCCAGCTTGTGACGCAGCCAGTCGGGCGCGAGCACCAGGAAGGATTCGAGGCCGATGTGGCCCGCGTCACGCACGCCCACTGCCATGCCCAGCATGGTGACGTACAGCACCAGCAACACCGCGCCGCTTTCGGCCCAGGTGGGCGTGTCGTTGAAGATGTAGCGGCCGATGACCTGGTAGAGCACGGCGCAGACCAGCAGCACCAGCCCTCCGACCCCGAGCTGCAGGCAGGTGCGCGCGATGAAAGCGCAAAGACGCGTGTACATAAGAGACATTCGCAAGACAACAGGGAAGGAATGGGCCGCAGCCGCGCACGGCGGACTGCAGCCCGGGAGGCTTCTTTTCTTATTTCACGGCGTCGATGCGCTTGACCATGTCCTGCAGCTTGGGGTCCTTCAGGAACTTGTCGTACACCGGCTTCATGGCGGTCTTGAACGCGACCTTGTCGATCTCCACGATCTGCGCGCCGCCGGCCTTCACGGTGGCCAGGGATTTCTCTTCACGCTCGTCCCAGATCTTGCGCATGAAGCCCACGGATTCCTTGGCGGCGGCGCGGATGGCCTTCTGCTCATCGGCGCTCAGGGTGTCCCACACGCGCTTGCTGAACAACAGGATCTCGGGCGCCATGGAGTGCTCGGTCTTGTTGAAGTACTTGGCCACTTCGAAGTGGCGCGAGCTTTCGTAGCTGGGGTAGTTGTTCTCGGCGGCGTCCACCAGGCCGGTCTTGAGCGCGGTGTAGACCTCGCCGAAGGGCATGGGGGTGGCGTTGGCGCCCATGGCTTCGAGCAGCGAGACCCACAGGTCGCTCTGCTGCACGCGCACCTTCAGGCCCTTGACGTCGGCCAGGGTCTTGATGGGCTTCTTGACGGTGTAGATGGAACGTGCGCCGCTGTCATAGAAAGCCAGGCCGATGAAGCCTTGCGATTCGCAGTCCTTCAGGATCTCGTCGCCGATGGCGCCGTCGAGCACCTTGCGCATGTGCTCCTTGTCGCGGAACAGGAAGGGCATGGTGGGCACCATGGTCGCGGGGCAGATGTTGTTCATCGGAGCCACATTCACGCGCGTCATGGCGATCGCGCCCAGCTTGGTCTGCTCGATGGTGTCCTTCTCGATGCCGAGCGAGCCCTTGGCGTACACCTTGATGCTGTGCTTGCCGCCGGTGGCCTTGGACAGCGTCTCGCCCATGTGGCGCACGGCCAGCACGGTGGGGTAGTCCTCGGGGTGAATGTCGGAGGATCGGAACTCCGTGGCCTGCGCGGCCACGCTGCCGAGCAGCATGCTGGCAGCGAGAGCGACGCGGCCGAACAAGTGGGGGATCTTCATGGTTGTCTCCTGGGTTGAAAGTGTTGTGAATGAGGGAGAGTTCCGAAGGGCCTGTTGTCTGTCAGGCGCTCCGGCAGGGTGTTTCCGGCAGTCCCGCCACGCCGGGCCGGGTGGCGAAGATCGCGCCGCCCAGCGCCACGTCGTCGCCCTGGGGCTGCCCCGGGCGGATGGAGGTGATGAACAGCACGTCCATCCCCGGGCCGCCGAAGCTGCACATCGAAGGCTTGCTGGTGGGCACGGCGATGGACCGGTCCAGGCGGCCGTCGGGCGTGAAGCGGTGCACCACGCCGGCGTCATTGCCGCAGATCCAGTAGCAGCCGTCGGCATCCACCGCACCGCCGTCGGGCCGGCCGGGCAGCGGGCGCATGTCCACAAACAGCGAGCGCTCGCCCAGCGAGCCGTCGTCGTGCAGCGGCAGTTGCCAGATCTGCTGCACGCTCGGGTGGCTGTCGCTCAGGTACATGGTCTTGCCGTCGGGGCTGAAGCCCAGGCCGTTCTGCGTGACCAGACCCTGCACCTGCGGTGCCGAAAGGCCGCGCTGCGCATCCATGCGGTAGAGGCTGCCCGCAGGCCGGGCGAGCGACATGTCGCGCACCATGGTGCCGGCCCAGAAGCGGCCCTGGCGGTCAGAGCGGCCGTCGTTGAAGCGCATGCCGGGCTCAGGGTGGTCCACGCCGGCCAGCAGCGTGGCTGCGAGCGTGCCATCGGCCTGGGGGAGCAGGTGGAACACGCCCGTGTCCATGCCCGCGATCAGGCCGCCAGCCGCATGCAATGCGACGCACGCGGGGCGTTCGGCGGTGTCCCAGCTCTGCACACGCTGGTCCGCATAGGTCCAGCGGTGCAGCTTGCGGCCTTCAATGTCCACCCACCAGAGCGCCTGCTCGGCAGGGCTCCACACGGGGCTTTCGCCCACCTGGTCGCGGTGATCGGGCAGCAGCAGGTCCATGCGGGATTCCATCCGCGTGCTCATTCGAAAGGGCCGGTGCGCACGAACGGACCGCCCTGGTAGATCACGGCGGGGTCCGAAAGATCGGGGTGGGGGTCGGCAGCTTCCACCTTGGCGCGGAAGGGCTCGGAGCTGTCCTGCGGGCGATAGCCGATGTGGCGCGCCAGCGTGTTGTCCCACCAGGTGGTGGTGTTGTCGCCCATGCCATAGATCAGGCTGTGGCCCACCACGGGCGCGGTCAGGCTGGCGACCACCAGGCGCTCCAGGTCGTCATAGCTCATCCAGGTGGCGAGCATGCGGCGGTTGCGCGGCTCAGGGAAGGACGAGCCGATTCGCAGGCATACCGTCTCGATGCCGTAGCGGTCGAAGTAAAAACGCGAGAGATCTTCGCCGAAAGCCTTGGACAGGCCGTACAGGCCGTCGGGGCGGGCGGGGTCGGCCAGGCCCACGACTTCGTCCTGGCGGTAGAAGCCGGTCACGTGGTTGGAGCTTGCGAACACCACGCGCTTGACGCCCTGCTTGCGCGCAGCTTCGTACAGGTTGTATGCGCCGACGATGTTGGCCTGCAGGATCAGGTCCCAGGGCTGCTCGGTGGACACGCCGCCCAGGTGGATCACGGCATCCACTCCTTCGAGCAGGCTGTGCACCGCAGCGGCATCTTCCAGGCGTGCCGGCCGCAGCTCCTCACCGTCGGCCTCGGTGCCCAGGTCGGCGATGTCCGACAGACGCAGCGTGGTGCAGTAGGCCTTGAGCCGCGAACGCAGCTCTTTCCCCAGCCCTCCTGCGGCGCCGGTCAATAGCAGGCGTTGGAAACGGATGGGCGTCGGATGGCAAGGCATGGCGGTTACAAAGGCAGAGGTTCTTGGTACAGTGACAACACTCTTGTCGCACGTCATCAGTTGTCGTACAACAAAGAAAGTGCAATGTACTGCTTCTGCCCCACGAGGCCACATAGGGATAACACCAAGAAATGAACACCGATACCGAGCTTCGTCGCAAGCCCCGCACCCTGGCCCTGGAACTGGTCGAATCCCTGGGCGACCGCATCCGCGACGGCCGCCTGGCGCTGGGCGCCAAGCTGCCCACGGAAGCGGCCATCATGGCGGAGTTCAGCGTGAGCCGCACCGTGGTGCGCGAGGCGATTTCCAAGCTGCAGGCCTCGGGCCTGGTGGAGACGCGGCACGGCATCGGCACCTTCGTGCTGGGCCTGGGCCAGGCACCCGGCTTCAAGATCACACCCGACCAGTTCAGCACCCTGCGCGACGTGATCGCCGTGCTGGAGCTGCGCATCGGCGTGGAGACCGAAGCCGCCGCCCTGGCCGCCCAGCGCCGCACCGACACCAACCTCAAGGCCATGCGCGAAGCGCTCGACGCAGTAGCCGCCGCCGTGGAGGCAGGGCGCGATGCGGTGGCGTCGGACTTCCAGTTCCACCTGGAGATCGCGCGCGCCACGCACAACAGCCATTTCGCGGAACTCATGGGCACGCTGGGCAGCATGATCATTCCACGGGCACGCCTGGACTCGCGCATGGACTCGGTGGACGGCGTGAGCAACGAGCGCAGCCAGTACCTGCGGCGCGTCAACGGCGAGCACGAAAGCATCTACGACGCCATCGTGGCGCAGGACCCGGACGCGGCCCGCGCCGCCATGCGCACCCACCTGGCCAACAGCCGTGAGCGCCGCCGTCGCGCGCAGGCAGAGGCCAGCTGAGCGCCCCCGCCACGGCAGCCCGTACCCGGCGCCTAAGTAGTTACCCTGGCAACAGTATGTGCACATTGTTGTACGATGACATACAACATAATCCTTGCCATCGGAGCGCCGTCCCTGGGCAGCCGCATCACGGCGGCGCTTGCGGCACGGCGCCGGGTCAAAGCGCCACAACGTCCACGGCCCGCAGGGCTTGAGACTTGCCGCTTACATCCATCCATTCACCTCACTGACTCCCACCACAGCCATGCATGCAAACCTGATTGGCGGCACCTGGACCGAAGGCGCCCGCAACTACCGCAACACCAACCCCTCGGACACGCGCGACGTGATCGGCGACTACGCCGTGGCCAGCCGCGAACAGGCGCTGGAGGCCGTGTCGGCAGCCCACGCGGCCTTCCCCGCATGGAGCGTGTCCACGCCTCAGCAACGCTTTGACATCCTGGACGCGGTGGGCAACGAGATCATCGCGCGCAAGGCCGAGCTGGGCGACCTGCTGGCCCGCGAAGAAGGCAAGACGCTGCCCGAGGCGATCGGCGAGGTGGGCCGCGCGGCCGCCATCTTCAAGTTCTTCGCCGGCGAGGCGCTGCGCCCCGGCGGCGAGATGATCCCGTCTGTGCGCCCCGGCGTCGGCATCGAGATCACGCGCGAGCCGCTGGGCACCATCGGCATCATCACCCCGTGGAACTTCCCCATCGCCATCCCGGCCTGGAAGATCGCCCCGGCCCTGGCCTACGGCAACTGCGTGGTGTTCAAGCCCGCCGAAGTGGTGCCCGGCTCCGCCTGGGCACTGGCCGACATCCTGCACCGCGCAGGCCTGCCCGCCGGTGTGTTCAACCTGGTGATGGGCCGGGGTTCGGACGTGGGCGCCGTACTGCTCGAAGACGAGCGCATTGCCGGCGTGAGCTTCACCGGGTCGGTGGGCACGGGCCAGCGCGTGGCCGCCGCCTGCGTGCCGCGCGGCGCCAAGGTGCAGCTGGAGATGGGCGGCAAGAACCCGTTCGTTGTGCTGGACGATGCCGACCTGAACGTGGCCGTGGGCGCGGCCATCAACAGCGGCTTCTTCTCCACCGGCCAGCGCTGCACCGCCAGCAGCCGCGTGATCGTGACGGAAGGCATCCACGACCGCTTCGTGGCCGCCATGGTCGAGAAAATGAAGACACTGAAGGTGGACGATGCCCGCAAGGCTGGCACCGACATCGGCCCCGTGGTGGACGACCGCCAGCTCGCCCAAGATCTGGAATACATCGGCATCGGCCAGCAGGAAGGCGCCAAGCTCGCCTTCGGCGGCGAGGCCCTGGAGAAGAACGCCGACGGCGCACCCGGCTTCTACCTGCGCCCGGCCCTGTTCACCGAGACCACGCCCGGCATGCGCATCAACCGCGAAGAGATCTTCGGCCCCGTGGTGAGCGTGCAGCGCGTGAAGAACTACGACGAAGCGCTGGCCCTGGCCAACGACACCCCCTTCGGCCTGGCCAGCGGCATCGCCACCACCAGTCTCAAGCACGCGACGCACTTCAAGCGCCACGCGCAAGCCGGCATGGTGATGGTGAACCTGCCCACGGCGGGCGTGGACTACCACGTGCCGTTCGGCGGCCGCAAGAGCAGCAGCTATGGCCCGCGCGAGCAGGGGCGCTACGCCGCCGAGTTCTACACCACGGTGAAGACGGCGTACACGCAGGCTTGAAGCGGCCAGCCCGCAACCCACTGGACAGGCGGCGCAGCGGGTTGCTGAAAATATGAGGAAAAATAGGCCCTACCGCCCTACCACGTTGCGCTGCAAGCTATCTATTTAATAGCAAATGGGGCGCACAGGGCCTATCTCCTGATGGAAGGCTCGCCCCCTCCCTCATGCCCGCCTCAGCGTGGGACTGGATCTCCTCCGCTATCATCCCGCCCCATGACCGCCCCCCGACGAACCTTTGCTGCGATGCGCCTGTGGGTGCTCGCATGGTTCGTGGCGTCGATGGGGGTGGCGATTGCATCGCCGCTGGTGCACCCCCAGGCCTTTGAGGTGATCTGCTCGGGCGCGGGCACCATCAAGCTGCTGGTGCAGACAGACGACGGCACCGTCGAAATGGGCGCGATGGGCATGGACTGCCCCTTGTGCTCCACCGCAAGCGCCCCGCCACCCACACCAGTGGCGGCAACAATCCCCTCCCATCCCTTGGCCCATGCGCTTCAGCCCGTCGAGGCTGCCCGCATCGCGGCCGCCACCGCAGCGCCACTGCCGGCGCGCGGGCCACCAACACGCTCCTGAACTGAAACCCCTCGCAGCGCCCGGACCTGGTGGGCGGGTGCTGCGCTTTCGTGTTCCGTTGGTTTCCAGACAGTGCTGCCTTGCGCGATGTGTGATGTGTTGACGCGCGGGGCAGCGGCACTGTCGCTTCAAGACAAGAGCGTTTTCATGTCCCGTATCTCCTCTGCTTCGCGCAGCGCTGCGGCTTTCCCGCGCCTGCCCCTTTCCCCTTTGTGCCTGGGCGTACTTGCCACCTGCGCGCTGGCCTCGGTTGCAGCCCACGCACAAACCACCACCGCACCCACGCTGCAGGCCGTGGATGTGGTGGACTCCGCTGCATCCCCCAATGGCAAGCTCAGCCTGGACACCCCCGTGGACACCGGCAGCCGCCTGGGCCTGACGGTGCGCGAGAACCCCGCCTCCGTCACCGTGGTAGACCGCGCCACCATCGACGCACGCGGCGCGCAGGACACGCAGGAAATCCTGCGCGCGGTGCCGGGCGTGGTGGCGCACAACGCGCCGGGCTCCATGTCCGCGCACTACCGGGGGTTCACGTCCAACTCGGTGGCGCAGCTCTACAACGGCATCAACCCGCAGTACGGCAGTGCCACGCGCGCGGTCGATAGCTGGATCTACGACCGCGTCGAAGCCATCGGCGGAGCGTCGAGTTTTCTGTACGGCTCGGGCGGCGTGGGCGGCTCCATCAACTACATCACCAAGACGGCCGAGCGCAGCAACTTCGCCGAGGGCCAACTGCGTCTGGGCTCCTACGACATGAAGGAAGTGTCCGTCGGCCTGAACCGCCGCATCGCGGGCGGCGATGGCGGCGCAGGCCCGGCCCACTACGCGCGCATCGACCTGAACCACCGCAACGCTGGCAGCTGGACAGAAGGCACCCAAACCCAGTCCACCCAACTCGCGACCTCTCTGCTGTCGGACCTGGGCGGCGGCTTCAGCCACACGCTGGCCTACGAATACCAGAAGGACCATGTGGACCGCCCTTACTGGGGCACGCCGGTGCTGAACCCCGCCGTGGGCGCGCTGACCATCGACCCTGCCACGCGCTTCAAGAACTACAACAGCGCCGACGGCATGTACGAGCACCGCGTGCAGTGGCTGCGCTCGGTAGCGCAGTGGCGCGCGTCGGATGCGTTGCAGTTCAAGAACACGTTCTACGTGTACGACGCCCTGCGCGACTACCGCAATGTCGAGATCTACACCTTCAACGCTAGCAACACCGCCGTCACCCGCACGGCGCCCTATCTGCAGCGCCATGACCAGACGCTGGTGGGCGACCGGCTGGAGGGCACCTACCAAGGCCAGCTCGCAGGCCGCAAGAGCGACTGGGCCTTTGGCCTCGATGTGAGCGTGAACAAGCAGACGCGCTTCCCGTTGGGCCCCTCGGTCACCGTGAGCACGGTCAATCCCTACCACTTTTCCACCGAGAATTTCTTCGACATTCCCGGCATGTCGCCCGCCCTGAACCCCGACAAGGACAACAAGATCACCAACACGGCGCTGTACCTTGAAAACCGCACCCTGGTGGCATCCGGCGTGAACCTCATCACCGCCCTGCGCCACGAGCGCATCGACCTCGACCTGGTGAACCGCCGTGCGGTGACGGCCACGTCGCCCGCCACCTTCAGCCGCAGCTACAGCCCCACCACCGGCCGCCTGGGTGTGGTGTGGGACATTGCTCCCGGCGCCAACCTCTACGCGCAGGCCTCCAACGCGGCAGACCCACCATCGGGCTCGCTGGCCTCGGCCTCGTTTGCCGATGTGCGCAACAACAGCGAGCTGACCACGGGCCGCCAGGTCGAGGTGGGCAGCAAGTTCGACTTCTGGGACGGCAAAGGCAGCGCCACGGTGGCGGCCTTTGAAATCCGCCGCAAGAACATCGCATCGCAAGACCCGTCCAACCCCAACCTCACGGTGCTGGTGGGCGAGCAGTCGTCCAAGGGCATCGAGCTGTCGGCAGGCATCCGCCCCACGCCGCAGTGGCAGCTGCAGGGCAACCTGTCGCTGATCCGCGCACGGTACGAGAACTTTGTGCAGGGCGGCGTTTCGCGCGCGGGCAATGTGCCCCAGCTGGTGCCGCAGCAGGTGGCCAACCTGTGGGCCTCGTACGCGATCACACCCACCATCACGGCCAGCGCGGGCGTACGCCATGTGGGCAAGGTGTATGGCAATGCGGCCAATACCAAGTTCTGGCCGTCATACACGCTGCTGGACCTGGGCCTGGCATGGAAGGTCAACAAGACCACCACGCTCACCACCCGCGTGCGCAACGCCACCGACCGCATCTACGCGGCCGAGACGCGCGATCAGGTCTACCTGGGCGCACCGCGCACGCTGGACGTGACGCTGCACACCGCGTTCTGACGCAGGCGGAGCACCGCAGATGCCACACGCCAAACGCTGGCTGTACCTCGTCCACCGCTGGCTGGGGGTGCTGCTGTGCGCCTTCTTCGCCATGTGGTTCGTCTCGGGCGTGGTGATGATGTACGTGGGCTACCCCAAACTCACGCAGGCCGAACGGCTGGCACACCTGCCCCCGCTGCGCGCTGCCACCGTGGCGCTGGAGCCCGCCGAGGCCCTGCGGCAAGCCGGCATCACCGGCCCGCTGCGGGACCTGCGCCTGGCCGTGGCCAGCGCGGGACGCGCCGTCTACCTGGCCGTGCCCGTCCCGCAGGACGGAGCGGCCAGTCCGCGCAAGGCACCCGCAGCCACCGTCATCGACGCGGCGACGGGCGAGGTGCTGGCAGGGATCGACAAGGGCCACGCCATGGCCTCCGCGCAGGCGTTTGCACCCGGGCCCGCCCGGGACATCCAGCACCTGGGCGAGGTGGCGGAAGACGCCTTCACGCACTCGCGCGCCCTGGACGCGCACCGCCCGCTGCACCGCCTGTACCTGGGCGACAGCGAAGGCACCATGGTGTACGTGTCGGGCACCACCGGCGAGGTGGTGCGCGATGCCACCCGCACCGAACGGCTTTGGAACTACGCGGGCGCATGGATCCACTGGCTGTACCCATTGCGCGGCGGCGTGCTGGACGTCTACTGGGCCGACATCGTGAACTGGCTGTCGATCGCCGGGATCGCGATGACGCTCACGGGCACTGCGGTGGGCGTGATGCGCTGGCGCTTCGCTGGGCGCTACAAGAACGGCTCGCGCACGCCGTACCGGGGGTTCATGATGCGCTGGCACCATGTGTTCGGCCTGGTGTTCGCGCTCACCACCTTCACCTGGATCTTCAGCGGGCTGATGTCGATGAACCCCTGGAGGATCTTCGACAGCGCGGCACCCGCATTGCGCACCCAGGACATGCACGGCGGCCCGCTGGTCCTGCCGGGCCAGCCCGCCCCGGTGCATGCCCTGCTCGCGGCGGCTTCGCCCGACACCCGCGAGCTGCGCTGGGTGCGTGCAGCAGGCCACACGCTGGTACAGGCACAAGGCCCGGCAGCTGCCCCGGCGATGCTCGATGCCGTGACGGCCCTGCCCCACGACTGGCCCGGCGACGAGGTGGCCCAGGCTGCGGCCCGGCTGCTTCCCTACCCCGTGGTACGCACCGACACACTGCAGGCCTACGACCTGCACTACTACGACCGTGCCGCCCACACCATGACCGGCGGCACCGACAAGCCGCTGCCCGTGCTGCGGGTGATGTTCGGCGACCCGCACGCCACCTGGGTGCATATCGACCCCCACACAGGCTCGGTGCTCGGCCGCACCGACAGCCACCGCCGCGCGAGCCGCTGGCTCTTCGGCATGCTGCACAGCTGGGACTGGCTGCCCCTCCTTCAACGCAGGCCGCTGTGGGATGGGGTGCTGATCGTGCTGAGCTTGGGC
This sequence comes from Acidovorax sp. sic0104, assembly GCF_019219095.1. GTDB lineage: Bacteria > Pseudomonadota > Gammaproteobacteria > Burkholderiales > Burkholderiaceae_C > Acidovorax. The sequence continues at coordinate 319,470 of NZ_JAHUWH010000004.1, read as the reverse complement.
GGAGTGCTGATGAGCGCGACGGGGGTGGTGATCGGATGGCGGAGGTTGGGCATCAAGCTGCGGTCCAAGGCATGAGAACCTGAGAATGCGGGCTCCACGCGCTTGTGGCCCTTCTGGCCCGCAGCACCGCAAACCAGGCCACGGCAGCAGGCCTGCGGCGGCCCGGGACGGCCCGCCTCAGGCCCGGCTGCGCAGCGTGCGGCTCAGCAGGATCACCGGCACCAGCCCCACTGCCACCAGCGCCAGCGACGGCAGGGCCGCCTCGCCCAGGCGTTCATCGCGCGCCAGCTGGTAGGCCACGACGGCCAGGGTGTCGCTGTTGAAGGGGCGCAGCACCATGGTGGCGGGCAGCTCCTTCATCACATCCACGAACACCAGCAGCGCCGCCGCGGCGGTGGAACGCTTGAGCAGCGGCCAGTGCACGCGCGCCAGCAGCCGAGCGCTGCCCGCGCCCAGCATGCGGGCAGAGGCGTCCAGGCTGGGCGGAATGCGCGCATACCCGCTTTGCAGGGACTGCAGCGCCACCGCGCAAAAGCGCACCAGGTACGCCCACACGATGCCGAACGCAGTGGCCGTGACCAGCGCTCCCACACCCCACTGGGGCACGGTGGCCTGCAGCCAGCCCACGGGCAGCAAAAGGCCCACCACGATCACCGCGCCGGGCACGGCGTAGCCCACGCTGGCCAGCTGCACCACGCCGCGCGTTATGCGGTCGGGCTGGCGGCGCACGGCAAAAGCCAGCGCCAGTGCCACCGCCACAGCCAGGCCGGCGGTGATGCCGCCCAGGCGCACGCTGTTCCAGGCCCAGTCCACAAAACGCTCCCAGGGCAGCACCGACCAGTCGGCCGCCAGCGGGCGCAGCATGAAGAACACCGGCGCCACGAACCCCATGACGACGGGCAGCACGCAGATGGCCCATGCGGCTGCGCAGCGCGCACCGCGCAACCGCACGGGCTGCGCCTCGGCCGAGCCCGCGCGTCCGCCGCTGGCCGCAAAGCGCATGCGCTTTTGCGCACGGTGCTCCAGGTGCAGCAGCAACAGCACCAGCACGAGAAGGATGGTGGCCAGCTGCGCTGCCGCGAGCCGGTTGTCCATGGACAGCCAGGCCTTGTAGATGCCGGTGGTGAAGGTCTGGATGCCGAAATAGCTGGTGACACCGAAGTCGGCCAGCGTCTCCATGAGCACCAGCGCCACGCCAGCCGCCACCGCGGGGCGCGCCAGCGGCAGGGCCACGGTGCGGATGCGGCGCGACAGCGGCGCGCCCAGCAGCCGCGCCGCCTCCATGAGGTGGGCCGCACGCTCGCCCAACGCGGTGCGGGCCAGCAGGTACACATACGGGTACAGCGAGAAGATGAACACCCACACGGCACCACCCAGGCTGCGCACCTCGGGCAGCAGGCGGCCCTCCAGGCCGAAGGTGTTGCGCAGCCCCACCTGCAGCGGCCCGCTGAACTGCAAGAAGTCGGTGTACGCATACGCGGTGACGTACGCCGGCATGGCCAGTGGCAGCAGCAGCAGCCATTCGAATGTGCGACGGCCCGGGAAGTCGAACAGCGTCACCATCGCCGCCGTGCCCGTGCCCACGATGGCAGCTCCCACCGCGACCAGCAGGCTGAGCCACAGCGTGGTCCACACATAGCCGGGCAGCACGGTGGACGCCATCTCGCGCAGGATGCTGCCCGCTTGCGCGTCGCCCTGCCCGACCGGCAGCCACGATGCGAGCACCGCCAGCACCGGAAGCGACAGGAAACCCGCGAACAGGATCAGGGGGATGGAACGAAGGGCAAGAGATGTGCGGCGCAAGGCGAAGGGCTCGGCGGTGGTACAGGACGGTGACGAGACGCACACCCGGTCCTGTGGAACGGCGCGGCCGCTCGGGAATGCAAATGCGAATTTTAAGCATTCATGACGCAGCCTAGAATGCCGACATGTTTCTTGAGGTCTCCCAACTCGAAGTGCGCTACGCCGGCCGCGCACAGGCCGCCGTGCAGGGCGTCACGCTCAGCCTCAATGCAGGCGATATCGGTGTCCTGATTGGTCCATCCGGGTGTGGCAAGACCACGCTGCTGCGTGCGGTGGCGGGGCTGGAGCCCGTCTCTGGCGGACAGATCCGCCTGACCCAGCAGGTGGTCAGCAGCGCCACGGTGAGCGTGCCGCCCGAGGCACGGCGCATCGGCATGGTCTTCCAGGACTACGCGCTCTTCCCGCACCTGAGCGTCGGGCGCAACGTGGCCTTCGGAATCCACCAGCTGCCCAAGGTCGAGCAGGCCGCGCGCGTGGCCGAGGTGCTCGAACTGGTGGGCCTGGCGGGCAGCGAACACCGCTTTGCGCACGAGCTCTCGGGCGGCCAGCAGCAGCGCGTGGCGCTGGCACGCGCGCTGGCGCCACGCCCCCAGCTCATGCTGCTGGACGAGCCCTTCTCCAACCTCGATGTGGACCTGCGCGAGAGGCTCGCGCACGAGGTGCGCGGCATCCTGAAGGCCGCGGGCGCCACGGCCTTGTTCGTGACGCACGACCAGCTCGAAGCCTTTGCCATCGGCGATGTGATCGGCGTGATGCACGAAGGCCGGCTGCACCAGTGGGACGATGCATACACCCTCTACCACCGCCCCGCCACGCGCTTTGTGGCCGACTTCATCGGGCACGGCGTGTTCGCGCCCGCCACGCTGGTTCAGCGTGGCGACAACGTGATCGCGCAGACGCCGCTGGGCGAGCTGTCCGACCTGGAAGAATGCCCGCTGCCCGGCAGCTACGCAGGTGGCGAATGCGACGTGTTGCTGCGCGCCGACGACGTGGTGCATGACGACGCGGCGCCCGTGCAAGCGCAGATCCTGCGCAAGTCCTTCCGCGGCTCGGAGTTCCTGTACACGCTGCGCCTGGCCAGCGGTCATACCGTGCTGGCCCATGTACCCAGCCACCACAACCATGCACTGGGCGAGTGGATCGGCATCCGTGCGCAGGTGGACCACGTGGTGACATTCCCCCGGGAATAGCCACCATCCACAGGCCTGGACGGCCACAGCGCTCACCGCCGCTACGCCAAATGCTATAACTTTAATAGTATTTGAATGCAGCGCGTCAGTCCAGGAAACGCGCCCTGGTTCCGGGTGCCGGCACCATGCAGGCCTCGGACCGTCCCCAGATCCGGTAGCGGTTGCGTGCCACCCAGCGGTACAGCGCATCGCGCAGCGGCGCCGGCACCAGCCAGCCCACCCACGCCAGCCGCCAAGGCCAGCCCAGCTGGTGCAGCACGCGCAGGATAGCGGCGGTGTGCTGCCAGCTGCGGGCGCCATCGATGACCAGCAGGGTCTGCAGCGTATCCACCCGCAGGCCGGCGTCGGCCAGCAGTTGCCGGCCGGCAGCGCCCTGCATGGACGCAAAACGGATGCGGCCAGCCCGGTCATGCCGCAGGATGAATTGCACCCAGCCGTTGCACAGCAGGCACTGCGCGTCGAACACCACGATCATGCGGACACCTCCTGCGCCGGGGGCACGACCAGATGGCCCTGGTAGTGCACCACCTGCCCCACCCAGGGAACGACCGCCTGCACATGAAAGTGCAGCGTGTCGCCCAGCCCCGTTTCCTCGGCCACAATGCGCGGGCGCAGCCATGCAGGGCACGGAATGCCCAGGAAATGCAGGCTTTCCAGGCGCATGATCAGCCGACCCTGCTCCTCGTCCAGAGTGAAGCCCAGACGGGCCGCCCCCAGGCGCTCGACCACCTGGCCGCCCGATGCGCGCAGTGTCGAGCGCATGGTGCGCGCAGGAAAGTGGCGGGTCCACACCTCGGCCAGCGGCGTGGCCTGAAGCTCGAAGACGATGCTGCCGCGCACCGATGACTGCGGCGCGCCCAGCGCCCAGGCCAGCATGCGGCCCACAGCGTTCGCGGGTGCCTCCACCTCCACGAGCCCCTGCAGCCGGTGCGGGCCCGACAGGCTGTGAAAGCGCGACAGTGCCGGCGCCAGCCGTTCAAAGGCAGTGCCCATGGTGCGCTGGTACAAAGGCAAAGCGTGGGAAGGTGCAGACTTGTCGAGCATGGGCAGGCAATGGGGCTGCGTGGGTGAGGAATCCCGCGACGACAAATGGGCAGTCGCCGCGCGTCCAACCAGGCGGTGCAGCCCGGCCAGTCTACCCGCGCAGCCGGCGCCTCACGTCAAGAAAAAGCCGGCAGGCGCCGGCTTGTCGTGGCATGGCCTGTGGCATGCCGACGCTGCGGCCCGAGGCCGCCTGCGCATCAGGACTTGCCCTTGCGCTGCAGTCCTTCCAGCGCACCCAGGTCCACTTGCGACATGAAGCCCTGCAGGTCCTTCACGCCGACCTTGTCACCCTCCAGGCTGACCACCAGACCGTTCTTGAGGATGGCCTTGAACTCGGCGTGGCTTCCATCCTTCTCGTAGCGGGTGTGCAGCGTGCGGCCGCCTTCCTTCCAGGTCTTCTCGGCGCTGGTGGGGTCTTCCTTCTCGCCGATGGACATGCTCATGGCCATCGCGGCCATCTGCCCCAGGCCGCCAATGTCCACGATCTCCAGGCGCAACTGCTTGTCGTCGCTGCCGTACTGCGCGCTGGCCTGGCTGGTGGGCAGGCCCAGGGCCGCACCATCCTGCACGTCGAATCCCGTGCGGGGCAGGCCGGCAAGTTTCTCGGGCAGCGCCGCCTTGAGCGACTGCGCGGCAATGGCCTGCCCGCCACCCAGTGCGGCGGCGGCCGCCGCTGCGGCCTGGCCGCTGGCTGCGGCGATGGCAGCGGGGTCCTGGCTCTTCTGCGCTTCTTCCATCTTGCGCGCGGCTTCTTCCATCTTCTTGCCTGCGGCCTCCAGGCCGGCCGTGTCGATGGACACCGTGCCGCCCGGCGTGTTCATGGTGACGGCCGGGCCTGCCGCGCCACCCATCAACGAGCCACCGCGGGGAATGAAGATGGAGCTGACGGCGCCGATGATCACACCCACGACGATGGCCGCCACGATGACCACCACGGTGTAGACCACCGATTTCTCGGGCCGGTTCTTCATGAGCACCGGCAGGCCGGTGTAGAGCAGGTAGATGGAGTACAGCGCGGCCAGCAGGCCCAGCATGGCCAGCGATGGCAACAGGCTGAAGATGCCGCCCAGCAGCGCGGCGGTACTCGCGTACACGGCCACCTTGAGCGCCTGGATCTGGTTTTTCTGGCCGCCGAAGGTGGGTGCCAGCGCATCGATGATCAGCCCCAGCACGAAGATGCCCACGAGGCTGAGCACGTAGGACACCACCATGTTCACCAGCCCGGAGACGAAGGGCACGCGGATGGTGACGCCGAATCCGCCGAAGCCGATCAGCGACATGCCGATGAACCCGCAGACTGCCGGAATGGCGGCCAGGATCATGGCGTAGCGGGTGAACAGGGTGGCGACGTCGGTGGATTCCGCGTCGATGGCGACCCAGGTCTCCTTGGGTTGCAAAAGAATGCTCTTGGCGCGTTCGATCAGATTCATGGTGCCCTCCCGGCAGTGAAAGGCCCGCGCACATGAAAGGCTGCAGGCCAACGAAAGATGCGGACGATACGGGGAAACGGTGTCGATGGAACCGGTGCGCGGCGGCCCCCGCGGCCGCAACTGTGGAATATGCACGGTTTCAGGGGCCAAAGCCACCCCCGCGCGGTGCCGGTGGTGCCTGCCGCCGGGCCCGCGCGGCAAGGCGCAACGCTGGCCTAGCCGGTGCGGCGCAGCGTGTCCACGGTGTCGTGCAGGTGCTGCGTCCACACGCGGCGGTCGCGCCCCTCGGGCTGCTGGATCTCGCCGTAGTGCACCACGGCTTCGATCGGCGGCGCGCTCAGCGTGCGCCAGATGGAGCCCACCAGCGTTTCGTCGCCGATGTAGCTGGGCGCAAAGCTCGTGGCGCCCGTGGCCTTGTCGGCGAAACGCAGGCCCACGGGCTGCACCGGCGCCTGCGCGGCGACGGTGGCCTGGATGAGGTTGGCGTGAAAGGGCAGCATGTCGCGGCCATCGCCGGTGGTGCCTTCGGGGAACACCGCCAGCACTTCACCGCGCGCGAGCGACTCCTGCATCGTTTTGACCATGCGCAGCGCGTCGCGGCGCGAGGTGCGCTCGATGTAGAGGGTGCCGGCCGCCGTGGCCAGCGTGCCTATCAGCGGCCAGCCCTGCACGTCGGACTTGGACACGAAGCGGCAGTGCCGCCCCGCGTGCATCACCGGAATATCGAGCCACGAAAGATGGTTGGCCACCAGCATCACCGGCCCCGCCACCGCTGGCTGCCCCACGATGCGCAGCGTGATGCCGGCGTGGGCCAGCAATTGCACCGACCACACCTGCACATGCGCATGCTGGCGGTCTTCCGACAGTGCCGGAAAGCGCAGCGCCACGATCCACAAGCCCTTGGCGATGTGGCCCAGCAACCGCAGCAAGCGCCAGCACGCGCGCAGATGCCTCATGCCAATGCCCCTGCGCGCTCAATCGCTGCGGACCAGACACACAGGGTTCGCACAGTCACCAGGTCCGACGGCACTGGCGCGCCCCACACCCGTGCCACCGTGGGACCGGCTTTGCCGGACCAGGGGTGGCGTCCCCTTGGGGGGTTGGCGCGAAGCGGCACGGGGGCTACCGGTCAAATGCCACTTGTCCGCCGACGAGCGTCATGCGCACGCGCCCAGGCAGTTCGTACCCGGAGAACGGCGTGTGCTTGCCCTGGCTGCGCAGGGCGTTGCCCTGCACGACCCAGGCGGCGCCGGGGTCCAGGAGGCACAGGTCGCCCACGCCGCCCTCCACGATCTGGCCCACGCTGGCCTGCAGCGTGCCCAGGGCAGAGCCCAGCACACGGGCCGGCTCGGACGTGACCACGGCCAGCGCGCGCGCGAGCGGCACGCCGCCGTCCTGCGACCACTTGAGCGCCAGCGACAGCAACAGCTCCAGGCCGGTGGCGCCGGGCTCGGCTTCGGCAAACGGCAGGGTCTTGGCGTCCTCATCGACCGGGGTGTGGTCGGACACCAGCGCGTCGATGGTGCCATCGAGCAGCGCGGCGTTCAGCGCATCGCGGTCGCGCTGCTGGCGCAGCGGCGGCGAGAGGCGCGCACGGCTGTCGAAGAAGCCGATGTCCGCGTCCGTGAGGTGCAGCGAGTTGATGCTGACGTCAGCCGTGACCTTCAGGCCGTCGGCCTTGGCGCGGCGCAGCAGCTCCACACCGGCCGCGCTGCTGATGCGGCACAGGTGCACATGCGCGCCGGTGGTCTTGAGCAGCTCGAAGATGGTGTGCAGCGCAATGGTTTCGGCCGCCACGGGCACGCCCGAGAGGCCCAGGCGCGTGGCCAGCGGGCCGCTGGCGGCCACGCCCTTGCCCAGGTGCATCTCCTGCGGGCGCAGCCACACGGTGTAGCCGTAGGTGGCCGCGTACTGCAGCGCGCGCTGCAGCACCTGCGTGCTGGCCAGCGGCACCTCGGCCTGGCCAAAGCCCACGCAGCCCGACTCGGTCAGCTCGGCCATCTCGGTCAGCACTTCGCCTGCCAGATTGCGGGTGAGCGCGCCCAACGGAAACAGACGCGACTGGTGCAGCTTCTCGGCGCGGAACTTGAGCATCTCCACCAGCCCCGGCTCGTCGAGCACCGGGTCGGTGTCGGGCGGGCACACCAGGCTGGTCACGCCACCGGCCACCGCCGCGGCCATCTCGGATTCGAGCATGCCCTCGTGCTCATGCCCGGGCTCGCGCAGCCGCGCCGCCAGGTCCACCAGCCCCGGCAGCACGATGCAGCCCGCCGCATCGACCACGCGGTTGGGCGCGAACTCGGGCGGCACGCGGTTCACCCCCACGATACGCCCCGCCGCCAGCGCAATGTCACAGATCTGATCGAACCCCGAGGCAGGGTCGATCACACGGCCGTTCTGGATCAGGATTTTCATGATTTCAAGCCAAATTGGCCACTAGCGCTTGATATGTCAGCGCCAGCAGCTACGAAAAACATAGCACTCACCTCGGATGTATCTTCGCCCACCAGAGACTGCACCACAGCGGCGCCCAGGCCAGTGCTCCCGTGGAACCGGCTTCGCCGGGCCACCGGGTGCGTCCCCCCTTGGGGGGAAGGCGCGAAGCGACTCAGGGGGGTCACGCCTCATTTCCGGCGACGATCGACATGACGGCCATGCGCACGGCGATCCCGAACGTCACCTGTGGCAGGATCACGCTCTGCGGGCCGTCCACCACGGCGGAGTCGATCTCCACGCCGCGGTTGATGGGGCCCGGGTGCATCACGATGGCATCGGGCTTGGCCAGCTGCAGGCGCTCCTGCGTGAGGCCGAAGCTCTTGAAGTACTCCTGGCTGGAAGGCAGCAGCGCGCCGCTCATGCGCTCGTTCTGCAGGCGCAGCGTGATGACGACGTCGGCGTCCTTGATGCCTTCTTCGAGCGTGTGGCACACGCGCACGCCCATCTGCGCCATGTCGGACGGCACCAGCGTACGCGGGCCCACCACGCGAACCTCGGGGCATCCCAGCGTGGTCAGGCCGTGGATGTCCGAGCGCGCCACGCGCGAGTGCAGCACGTCGCCCACGATGGCCACGGTGAGGTTGCTGAAATCTTTTTTGTAGTGCCGGATGGTGTACATGTCCAGCAGCCCCTGCGTGGGGTGGGCATGCCGGCCGTCGCCTGCATTGATCACGTGCACATGCGGTGCCACGTGCTGGGCGATGAGGTACGGAGCGCCCGATTCGCTGTGCCGCACCACGAACAGGTCGGCCGCCATGGCCGAGAGGTTGGCGATGGTGTCCAGCAGCGACTCGCCCTTGCTGGCCGAGCTGCGCGCAATGTCCAGGTTGATCACGTCGGCCGACAGGCGCTTGGCCGCGATCTCGAAGGTGGTGCGCGTGCGCGTGCTGTTCTCGAAGAACAGGTTGAACACGCTCTTGCCACGCAGGAGCGGCACCTTCTTGACCTCGCGGTCGTTGACGCTGACGAAGTTGGCGGCCGTGTCGAGGATGTGCGTGACGATGTCGCGTGGCAGCCCTTCGATGGACAGCAGGTGGATGAGCTCGCCGTTGCCGTTGAGTTGGGGGTTGCGCTTCTTCAGCACGGTCAGGCCTCTTTGACTTGGAAATGGAAAGTGCCGCTGTCGTCACGCGCCAGGGCCAGGGACTGCGATGCGGGCAGCGCCACGCGGGCTGCGGCAAAGTCTGCCTGCACCGGCAGCTCGCGCCCGCCCCGATCCACCAGCACGGCCAGGCGAACGCTGGCGGGGCGGCCGTAGTCGAACAGTTCGTTCAGCACGGCCCGGATGGTGCGGCCGGTGTAGAGCACATCGTCGAGCACCAGCACGTCGGCGCCGTTCACGTCGAAAGGCAACGCGGTCTGCGCGCTGGCGGCCAGGCCGCGCTGGGCAAAATCGTCACGGTGCATGGCCGACGACAGTACGCCGGCGGGGCCTTCCAGACCCAGGTCCTTTTGCAGGCGTTCGGCCAGCCAGGCACCGCCCGAGGCAATGCCCACCAGGCGCGTGGTGCCGCTGTGCATGCTGCGCACACCGCGCAGGAGTTCGCGGTACAGGGCCTCGGCGTCGAGCACGAGGCTCCCCGCGATGGAGGGGGTCGGGGTGGTCATGGGAGGGTCCTCAAAAACTGTTCCAGGATGATGCAGGCCGAGGCGGCATCGGCGTCCTTGGCGCCACCGGCAATGGCTTCGGTGGTGCTGTAGCGTTCGTCCACCTCGAACACCGAAAGGCCAAAGCGCCCGCGCAGCTGGCGGCCGAACTTGAGCGCGCGCGCGGTGTTCTCGTGGCTGGCGCCGTCGGGGTGGTAGGGCACGCCGATCACCAGGGCGTCGGGCTGCCATTCCTTGATGCGCTCGGCCACCTGGGCAAAGCGGGCGTCGCCCTCGGCCTGGATGGTGCGCTGGGGCGTGGCACTTCGAAGCATGCGGTTGCCGCTGGCCACGCCCGTGCGCTTTTGACCGAAGTCAAAAGCAAGAAAGGTCTGGAAATGCGCGGGAACGGCAGGCTGCTCGGCGGGGAACTGGTGATGAAGGGGCGCGCCCATCACTGGCAGGCCTCCGCGCTGCACGCTGCAGTGCGATGCGCCTGCGGAGCGTTCTTGCGGCTCATGCGTGCCCCGCCTCGGGCGACAGCATCCAGGCCTTGAGGCCCAGCAGTGCGAGGGCACGGTCATAGCGCTCTGGCACGGGGGTATCGAAGATCACCGACAGGTCGGCCGCCACGGTGAGCCAGGCATTCTCGGCCAGCTCGGTTTCCAGTTGGCCCTCGCCCCAGGACGAATAGCCCAGCGTGATCAGCACGCGACGGGGGCCGGCGCCGGTGGACAGCGCTTCGAGCACGTCCTTGGACGTGGTCATCTCCAGGCCGCCAGGGATGGTCATGGTGGAGGCGTAGACGGATTCATCGGCCTCGGCCTTGTCGGCCAGCATGGGCTCGTGCAGCACGAAGCCGCGCTCGGTCTGCACCGGGCCGCCCTGGAACACGGGCTCTGCGGTGAGGTCTTCGCGGCGCAAGGACAGGTCGACCTTGTCGAACAGCCCCTTCAGGGTGATGTCGGAAGGCTTGTTGATGATGAGCCCGAGCGCGCCGCGCTCACTGTGCTCGCACAGGTAGACCACACTGCGCGCGAAAGACTCATCTTCCAGGCCGGGCATCGCGATCAGGAAGTGATGCGTCAGGTTGATGGGCGCAGAATCGGAAGACATCCCGCAATTTTAACGGTGAACATGCAGCCCCCTTCGGTGCCCTCCTATTCGAGCGGGCTGGTCTGGTTCCGGCGCGACCTGCGCATTGAGGACCAGGCCGCCCTGTACCACGCCCTCACGCAGTGCCAGCAGGTTTACTGCGCCTTTGTCTTCGACACCGACATCCTGGCGCCGCTTCCCCGGGCGGACCGGCGCGTGGAGTTCATCCGCGAGTCGCTGGTGGAGCTCGATGCTGCCCTGCGCACCCTGTCGGGCCACGAACACGGCGGGCTCATCGTGCTCCATGCAGCCGCCGCGGACGCGATCCAGGATTTGGCGGCCACACTGGACGTGCAGGCCGTGTTCACCAACCACGACGACGAGCCGCAGGCCATCGCACGGGACAGCACCGTGCGCACCCGGCTGGCGGCACAGGGCCGTGCGCTGCACACCTTCAAGGACCACACGGTCTTCGAGCGCAACGAGGTGATGACCCAGGCGGGCCACCCGTACAGCGTGTTCACGCCGTACAAGAACGCCTGGCTCAAGAAGGTGGACGCGTTCTACCTGAGCAGCTACCCGGTGGAGCGGCACGCGGCACAATTGGCGCCCCGGCCCGCCGGACTGTGCAAGCCCGTGCCCACGCTGGCCGCACTGGGCTTTGCGCCCGCCGGCCTGGCGCAGCTCAGGATACCCACCGGCAGCCAGGGCGCACACCAGTTGCTGGCTGACTTTGTGGAGCGCATCGACAAGTATGAGGACACGCGCAACTTCCCTGCCATCAAGGGCCCCAGCTACCTGAGCGTGCACCTGCGCTTTGGCACCATATCGCCCCGCCTGCTGGCCCGCACCGCCCACGAGCGCGCCAGCCAAGGCAGCCCCGGCGCGGCCACCTGGCTGAGCGAGCTGATCTGGCGCGACTTCTACTTTCAGATCCTGTACCACCACCCCCACGTGGTGACCGATAGCTTCAAGCCCGCCTACGACGCCATCGCGTGGGAGACCGGGCCCGAGGCCGATGCCCTGTTCACAGCCTGGTGCGAGGGACGCACCGGCTACCCGCTGGTGGACGCGGCCATGGCGCAGATCAACCAGACGGGCTACATGCACAACCGGCTGCGCATGGTGGTGGCCAGCTTCCTCGTGAAGGACCTGGGCATCGACTGGCGGCGCGGCGAAGCGTATTTCGCTCAGCAGCTCAACGACTTCGACCTGTCGGCCAACAACGGCGGCTGGCAGTGGGCCAGTTCGAGCGGCTGCGACGCACAGCCCTACTTCCGCATCTTCAACCCGGTAAGCCAGAGCGAGAAGTTCGATGCGGATGGCAAGTTCATCCGCCGCTACCTGCCGCAATTGTCCGGCCTGTCGAATGCTGCGCTGCACGCGCCCTGGAAGGCCAAGCCGCTGGAGCTTCAGGCCGCCGGCGTGCAACTGGGGGTCAACTACCCCCTGCCCATCGTGGACCACGACACTGCCCGGCAGCAGACGCTGGCGCGGTATGCCGTCGTGAAGGTTGCCTGAAGAAAGAACCTGGCATAAAAAAGGCGCCTGGAAGGGCGCCCGTTGCACTCACCTGGTGATTCTGCACGCAGCGCCACGGGGGCGCTGCGTGTGGCAGAACACGCTCATCGGTCAGGCGATGCTCATGCCTCGGCGGCCGCTGCCTCCAGGCGCGCATAGTGCTGCACCAGGCTGAGCAGTTCCTCATCGGAGTACGGTTTGCCCAGGTAGTGGTTCACACCCAGCTCCATTGCATGCTCGCGGTGCTTTTCGGCGATCCGGGAGGTGATCATGATGATCGGCAGGTCGCGCAGGGCACCGTCGGCACGGATGTTGCGCGCCAGGTCGAAACCATCCATGCGCGGCATTTCGATGTCGGACAGCACCACGGTTGGACGCTCTTCCTGCAGTCGCTCCAGGGCCTGCAGGCCATCGGCCGCGAGGGACACACGGTAGCCTTCGCGCTGCAGCAGGCGCTGCGTGACGCGGCGCACCGTGATCGAGTCGTCCACCACCAGCACCAGCGGCACCTGGCTCGGTCCAGCCAGTTGGGGGGATACCACCGCCTTGCCGGCACCGGCAGCGCTGCCGGATTCTTGAACCGGCGGCAGGCCGACACTTGCGGCACGCACCTGGTCACCGTACACGGTGGACAGCGCCACCGGGTTGTAGATCAGCACCACGGCTCCCGAAGCCAGCACCGACATGCCGGCCAGACCAGGCAGACGGGACAGCTGCGGCCCCAGGTTCTTCACCACGACTTCCTGGTTGCCCAACACTTCATCCACGTGCATGGCAATGCGCTGCGCAGCACTTCGGAAGATCACGACCGGGCGGGTCTTGCCTGCCGGCTCATGGCTGCGGGCCGAGGCCTGCAGCAACGCGCCGGACCAGAAGAACGGCAGCTGTTCGGTACCGTCGTCGAAGGTGCCCGTGCGGTAGGCCTCTTCCAGGTCGTGCGACGACGTGCGCCGCACGATCTCGACCACGCTGGCCGGCACGCCGATGGCCAGATCGCCCGCACGCAACATCACCACCTGCGTCACCGCCGTGGTCAGGGGCAGCACCATGCGGAACGCAGCGCCCTTGCCGGTTTCGGTGGAGGTCTCGATGCGGCCACCCAGCGCGTTGATTTCGGCGCGCACCACGTCCATGCCGATGCCGCGGCCCGACAGGCCTGTGACTTCGGTGGCAGTGGAGAACCCTGGCATGAAGATCAGATTGGCGGCATCGGCATCGCTGAGCTCCGCACCGGGCTCCACGATGCCCTGTGCCAACGCCTTCTCGCGGATGCGGGGCAGATTGAGGCCTGCGCCGTCGTCACGGAATTCGACCGACACGTCGTTGCCTTCATGGTGCAGATCCACCGTGATGGTGCCCGACGCGGGCTTGCCAGCCGCAGTGCGCACCTCGGGGTCTTCGATACCGTGGGCAACGCAATTGCGCAGCAAATGCTCGAACGCTGGCGTCATGCGGTCCAGCACCCCGCGGTCCATTTCGATCGAACCACCGGTGATGTCCAGCTTGATCTGCTTGCCGGTCTCCTTCGAGGCCTGGCGCACCACGGCGTACAGACGCTCGGCGATGCCTTCGAACTCCACCATGCGGGTGCGCAACAGGTCGCGCTGCAGTTCACGGGCCTGACGGCCCTGAGCGATCAGGTCGTCTTCGGCACCTTCCATGGCACGCTGCAGATTGCGCTGCACGGTGGCCACGTCGTTCACCGACTCGGCCATCATGCGCGTGAGTTCCTGCACGCGGGTGAAGCGGTCGAACTCGAGCGGATCGAAACCTGCGGCAGAGTCCTTGGACAGTGCCAGGCGCGACTGCATCTGCGATTCGGCCTGCACTTCGATGTCGCGCAGTTGCTGGCGCAGCCTGTCCAGGTTGCCCGACAGGTCGCTGAGCGAGCTGCGGAACTGGCCCAAACGCACATCCAGGCGCGAACGGCTGATCATCACCTCGCCAGCCTGGTTGACCAGGCGGTCCAGCAATTGGGCGCGCACGCGCACCGACTGATTCGCCGCCACACGCAGGGGGGCCAGTTGGGATGGGCCCGGCAGCCGGGCCGCCGCAGGCGCAGCGGCAGAAGCTTGTGCAGCAGGAGCGGACGCAACGGGTGCCTGTGCAGCCGCCACGCCGCGCGCAGGCTCGACAGGCAACGACACGACGGTGTCCGCAGGACTCTGGCCAATTGCGCGCAGCGCTTCGAAGTTGGCCTGCAGACCATCGAAGCTGCCTTGCAGCGGCTCGATCTGGTCGGCGGTGACCGTCTCGGCATCCAAGTGCTCAATGGCCGACTCCAGCCGGTGCGCCATTTCGCCCAGACGCATCGCTCCCGCCAGACGGGAGCTGCCCTTCAGCGTGTGCAGCGCACGCAGCACTTCGCTGCGCGCACCCAGATTGTCGGGGCGCGAAGCCCACTGGCGCAGCGCACCACCGAGCTGTGGCAGCAGTTCGGCCGCCTCTTCCTCGAAGATCGGGAACAGGTCGGGATCGATGACGTCGATGGCATCGATATCGTCATCCACATCGGACGACAGGGCCACGGCGTGCGCGATCGCATCGTCGACCAGCTGGTCCTGGTCGTGGGCCACGACCGACAGCGCGGGTGCCACGTGCCCCTGGGGGATGATGAGCGGCGCGGGGTCGAGCGTGGCTTCGGCAAACGCTTCCGGCTCGTCCAGCGGCTCAGGCTGCGGTGACGCCTGCGCAGTCACGGGCGCTGCCGGCGCAGGCTCGTCGGCAAAGGTGTCTACCAGCTCTTCTTCGGGAGGCGTGAGGGTGTTCTCCACCTCCGTCTCGAGGATCTGGCGCAACTGCTCCAGCACTTCCTGGCTGGGCTCCTTGAGGAAACCCGCAGCGAATTGGTGCAGCAGCCGACGGATGTCTTCCGCCGCAGCCATGAAGGCCTGGGCCTGTTCCTGGGTGCCGCCCGACTGGAACTGCACATGCTGCAGCGCATGTTCCAGGGTGCGGGCCATTTCGGACAGGCCGGTGAAACCCACGGTGGCGGAACTGCCGGCGAGCGAGTGCGACAGCGCCACGGCGTTGTCGGGCAGCGGCTCGTGCAACTCCAGAGCCCACTCCTGCAGGCTGGTCACGAGGCGGCGCGACCATTCGTCGGCTTCGTTCAGGTAGACGTTGTACAGCGGGATCGGAATGCGCAGCGTGTCGATGACCTTGACGGCGTCGTCGTTTCCGGCATCGTCCAGCGGCAGCGGTTCGGCCAGATCCGCAGCCACGGGCACGGCAGCGGCAGGCTCGGCGTCCAGGCCCGGCAGGTCGGCGATGTCGACACCATCCGGCAGTGTGGCCTCTACGGACGCCGCCGGCTCAAGCTCGCCCGAATCCAGCAGTTTCTCCAGCTCCGCGAACTCCTGTGCTTCAAGGAATTCGGCAGCTTCGACCGACTCGACCGACTCGACCGCCTCGGTCGGCGGCAGGGCCGGTGCAGCGTCCGCTTCCGGCACCTCGGACGGTACAGCATCGGCAACGGACGGCACATCGAACGACAGGGATTCGGCGAGCACGGGCTCGGGTGCTTCCGCCGCCGGCTGGGCGTCGGGCAGTTCGAGGTCCGGCAGCTCCAGGTCGAGTTCGAAATCGACGCTGGTGGCACCGGGTGCGGCGGGTTGCCCGGCTGTTTGAGACTCGTTCAGCGCAGCGCTGAAGACCGAGAAGTCGATGTCCTCGGCCACCTCCGGAGCAGTTGCAGCCTCTTCGATGGCGTGCTCCGAGATCTCGGTCGCTTCGAAGTCGGGGATGGCAAGCTCTTCTTCGATGGGCTGGAGCGGCGCGACATCCAACACCGGCTGTGGCACATCCACAGGCGGCTCGACCGAGAGGGTCTGGGTTGTCTCGGGGGAGAAATCCGGCACGGCCGCGGCAACCGGGTGCTCGGCCTGTTCGGCCAGCTCGGGCTCAGCGGCCACAGCAGCAGCACCATCGGCAGATGCAGTCGCCAGGGGCAGGAAGGTGCCGTCCAGCCGCATCGCATCGGCAGACTTGCGGAAGACCTCCGGTTGCCAGCCGTCATGCCGCCCCGCTGCAATGTCGTCCGCCCAGCGGCTGAACGCCTGCAGGGAGTCCGACGACAACTGGAGCAGCTCTGGCTGCATCGGCTTTTGCTCGGCCAGCCAGGCGTTGAGCAATTGCTCCATCGACCAGGCGGCTTCGCCGAAATCGTTGAGTCCCACCATGCGCGAGCTGCCCTTGAGGGTGTGGAACGCACGCCGCAGCGTGGTCTGCTCGCTCAGATTGCCGGGCTCATCCTTGAGCACCCCGATGGCAGCCAAGCCGGTGACCACCACTTCGCGCGCCTCCTCCAGGAACACGTCAAGGAGTTCGTCCTCGATGGCCGGAGCGGGCGTTGGCGCAGCCGCCGCAGTGGCTACTGCAGGCGCTGCGGGGACCGCCTCGGGAGTGCCGACGCTCGGCACGTCAAACGAGATTTCAGGGGCCAGCGCGGGTGTGGCCGCAGCAGCCGGTGCGGCGGGAAACTCCGGCAGCTCCGGCAGCGAGCCGAAGTCTGTGGGGGCACTGAGGGGCTCCTGCACGGGGAAGCGCGGCAGCACGTCCGGCACGGGGATGGCAGAACGCTCTTCCAGCTTGGCGGGTGCCTCGTCCACGGCGTCCGACGCGCGGGGGCGGGTCTTGCCCATGAGAATGCGCAACTCGCCGAGGTCTTCGTCGTACACGAACAGCTTGCGCGCCATCGTGCGCTGGTAGCTGAGCATGTCGATCAGGAAACCGAGTGCGCCCAGGCTGTTGCCCAGCTTCTCGAAAACGCCCTGGCGCTCGGTCTCGGGCACTTCATTGATCAAGAGCCGCTCGACCATGTCGCGCATGCGCACCACGGCCAGAGAGGCCTGGTCCAGGCCCAGCACCGACAGCACGCCGCGCATTTGCGCCAGGTGGCCAGGCACCGTGGCCAGAACCGCCGTGTCTTGCGGATTGCGGAAGAACTGGTCCAGCGCCTTTTCGGCTTCACCCAACGTGGAGCGCAGTTCATCCACGACGCTGCCCATGGTCTGGTTGTCGCTGACCCTGCGGTACAGCTCCTCCATCCATTGTTCGAGCGGCTCGGGCTCTGCGCCGCCGCCAACGGCATCCAGACGCTGCGCCAACCGGGTGGCGCGCACTTCCATTTGCTCGTCGCCAGCGTCCAGTTCTTCGAAGGCCGCTTGCAGGTACAGAACGGCTGTGGCCACTTCCATGGCCAATGCAGCCGAAGGCGGTTCACCCGAGCGGGTGGTCGACTCCACGACCCGCGTTAGTGCCAGTGCCAGGTTTTCGCTGCCGGGGTGCAGCTTGCGCAATGAGTCGCAGACCAGGCTGAACTGGTCTGCAGCAGGCTTGAGCTTGTTGCGGTCACCGCCGGCCAGACCCGACCAGGTCTCGGTGGCCGAGGCAATGCGCTTGCGCGCCTGCGCCAGCACGGCAGGATCAAACCGGCCGAAACGGGCCGTCTCGTAGTCCACGGGCTTGAAGCGGTCGAGCGAGAATGCTTGGCGCACGGCCCGCAGAGACTGCACCTCATCCGCAGCATCTTCCGCGGGCTTGGCCTGCGAGCAGAAGAACAGCAGGTCCTGCACAAGACGGTCGGCGATGGTGGTGTCGCCCTTGGCCAGCGTGGCGTACTGCATCAGCACGCGGGACGCCACACGCTTTACATACACGTCGGGTGGCAGCAGGCCCATGCCGAAGGCTTCGAAGAACCCGGCGCAGATCTTCCAGAAGGCGCGGGACTGTCGGTCGGGCTGTGCCGCCACGAAGCCCAGGCAGGTATCGCGCAGGCTGATGGCCGCCTTGAGGTCGCCGGACTTGACGATGCGCAGCACGGCGGAATCCAGGCGCGCACGTGCCTCCGGCCCATAAGGCAGCGGGGGCACGGACACGGTCCCTTCGGGCTCGCGAAAGCGGCGCTCGACAGGCCAGAGGTCCGCAGGGTGCACCCGGTCGGCACCTGCCAAGGCCTGTGCATCGCGGTACTGTGGGAACAGCGCCACGGGCGAGGCAGCCTTGCCGGCCAGCACGGTCTCCAGGTATTCGATCAGCGCGAAGCTGGCTCGCTCGATCACTGCCGCGGCCTCGTCACTGCAGGTTTCGGGACGCTGCACGAACTTCTGGACGGCGGACTCCATCGAGCGCAGCACCAGCGCTGGCGGGCCCATGCCCACCATCTCCAAGGCTCCGCACGCCTGGTGCAACTGCTGGCGCGCTATGCGCAGAGACCCTGCATCCAGCGCAGCAAGATCCGACTCCCGGGCCACTTCGGCGTCGCGCACGAAGCGACGCATGGCCTTGACCGCACCGTCCAGCGATTTGCGCAGTTCATCCAGCACCCAGGCCAGCGGCCCCAGGTCTTGATCTCCCTGGTTCCAGTCTGCGGCCGGTGCATTGTTGACATCCATAGATGACATGTATTCGTCCCCGGCTGCAATGAGCCAGCTGATTGATGACTAGCTGCTGTGGCGTCAGGCGATCTTGAAACGCGCCACGGATTGACGCAGTTCTTCTGCCATGTGCGAGAGTTCGCGGACCTGCTGTGCAGTGGTACGCGTACCTTCACCGGTCTGCTCGGTCACCGCAAAAATGTGCTGGATGTTGTCGGCCACTTCGTTGGCAAGCACGGCTTCCCGGGACGTGGAAGACGAGATCTGCTCAATCAGGTCGGCAAGGCGGCGCGACACGCGGTCAATCTCGGTCAGTGCGGTACCGGCGCTGTCGGACAGTCGGGCCCCTTCCACCACACCCTGCGTGGAGCGCTCCATAGCGGCCACGGCATCCTGCGTATCGGTCTGAATGGCCTTCACCAGCGCCGAGATCTGGCGCGTGGCGTCTGCGGAACGTTCAGCCAGTCGCTGCACTTCTTCTGCCACCACCGAGAAGCCGCGACCGGCTTCACCAGCGGACGCTGCCTGGATGGCAGCGTTCAGGGCCAGAACGTTCGTCTGCTCGGTAATGTCGGAAATCAGTTCGGTGATTTCGCCGATCTCCTGAGACGATTCGCCCAGGCGCTTGATCCGCTTGGAGGTGTCCTGGATCTGGTCGCGGATGGAGTTCATACCGCCGATGGCGTTCTGCACGGCCTGCAGACCGGAGTCTGCCGCTTGCAGCGATTGCCGGGCCACCGTGGCGGACTCTTGCGCCTGTGTGGACACTTCGTTGATTCGGGTCGCCATGTCCAGAACGGAGCGGCCGGTTTCACGAATTTCGCGCAGTTGCTCAGTCGAGGCTGCGAGCAGTTCGGTGGAGGTGCTGTCCACCTGGGCGGTCGTTTGCGCCACGCGGGTCGCCGTGTTCTGCACGCTGCCCACCAGTTGGCGCAGTTCTTCCACCGTGTAGTTCACCGAGTCGGCGATAGCGCCGGTGATGTCTTCGGTCACGGTGGCTTCCTGGGTCAGGTCACCTTCAGCGACCGACTGCAGTTCGTTCATCAAACGCAAAATGGCAGCCTGGTTGGCGTCGTTGACGCGCTTGGCTTCCTGTTCCTGGCGCTTGGCGTCCTTTTGCTGCGATTCGGCAGCAGCCTGGCGGCCACGGCTGTCCAGCAGTTGCACGCGCGAGATGCCCACACCGCAAAGAATCACGAACAGGCCGGCCAGTGCCAGCGCTGCCAGTTGGCCACCACCCACACCGGTCTGGGCGGACAGCTTGGTCTGCAAGCCTTCCAGCTGGCGGCGCAGCGGTTCGCTGTCGGCAATGATCGCGGACTGTGCTTCACGAGCGGACACCAGGCCTTGCAGGTTGCCCAGGATGGCGCTGGCTTGTGTGCGGGTTTGTTCGTACAGCTTGATCAGCGATTCGAGCTGCTCGCGGGTCTGAGCGTCCTTCGTGGCAGCCAGGCGCAGTTCGGGGCTGCCATCCAGCAGGCCCTGGGCGATTTCCTTGAACGAGTTCAAGTCCTTGCCCAGCAGGAACACAGCCTCGGGGCTCACGCCTTCCATGGTCTGGAATTCATTGGCGGACTTGCCGATACGCTGGGTCAACATCACCAGCTGGCCGGCGGCCGAGATTTCTGCGGCGGGCGCGTTCTGCTGCAGTTTCAGCGAGGACACAGTCTCGGCGATTTCCAGCAGGTCGGACGATTGGCGATTGATGGTGCGCAGAGCGTCGCCCACCTGGGTCAGGATCTTTTGCTGGCCCATCACCACGCTGGCGTTGCGCTCGGCGCGCTCCATCAGGGGGTTCACGGCATCCAGGTCAGGCTTGTAGGGCTCGCCCAGCGATTCCACACCCAGTTCTGTGTCGCCGGCGCTCAGGCCGCGCACATTGCGCGCCAGCACGCCCGAGCTTTCGACCACGTCGGGGAAGGCCTGCGGGCTGCCCACCAGCGCCTGCGACACCGATTTGGCCAGACGCTGCGACTGCATCAGAGACTGGCCGGTAGCGGCCAGTTGCTGCGCGGAGCGGTCGGCTTGCTGCAGCACCCAGAACGCGATGGCGCCCAGCACCAGCACGCCGACACCCAGCAGCGCCAGCAGACGGCGCTGGTGCGCAGCAGCTGTCGAGCGTCCGAGGACAGGCAGCGAGATCAGGTCTTCCTCGACGTCCGCAGCGGTGAGTTCGGGCGTGTAGCCGTCAGGGTCTCCCTGGACGCTGTTCAAGGCTTCGCCCTGGTAGCCGTCGCGCAGCTGCGCGCCGTCCAGCGAGCCCGTGGCCAGCAGGTCCTGCCCGTCATCGGCCACACCGGCAGACGCGCCCTGGTCCGGCGTGGCAGGTTTCCGGTTGAACATTTTTCCAAATTGATTGACGACGGACATGGTGCAGCCTTACAGAAAAACTCAAGCACTGATGCTCAGGAAAGCGGGATGTTGGGACAGGAGCTGCAGGTTCAGCTCCTGCCAGCGCGTGCCGCTGGAATCGATATAGGTGGTGCCGAAGAATGCGGGCGCATCCACAGGCGGAGGCTCGGAGGACACGAATGCATCGGTGCCGCGCAACCCGGCAAGCCGGTCCACCAGCAAGGCCGCATTCACGTCGAGCGCGGCATTGAACGCCAGCAGGCTGGACTCCGACAGCGCCTGCTCGGTGCGCGGCGCTGCATTGCCGAGCAAACCTGCCAGATCCACGACGCCCACAAGGCCGCCACGCAAGTTGGCAACCCCGAGGAACCAGCTCTGGGTGTAGGGCACGGCCTGCACGGAGACCCAGGAGAAGATTTCTCCCGATTGCCCGAGCGGCAGCAAATAAAAACTCCCGGCGGACTCTACAGCCAGCCAGGACGATACTGAGGTTCCCTCGACCCGTGCCGCCTGCAATCGGCTGGCAAGACGGGTCTGGAGCTCTCGCAGGGCTTCGCGGTTGGCCATGAGCGCGCCGCTGCCTTAGTTGAGAGCGTCGATTTTGGCCTGCAGTTCGGCGGGATCCACTGGCTTGGTGATGTAGCCACGCGCACCCTGGCGCATCCCCCAGACGCGGTCGGTTTCCTGGTTCTTGCTGGTGCACATGATGATCGGCACGTCGGCGTACAGCGGATCGCGCGTAATGGCACGCGTGAGCTGAAAGCCATTTTGGCCCGGCATGACCACGTCCATCAGGATGAGATCGGGCTTTTCTTCAGCCAGACGGCGGAAGGCTTCATCGGCATTTTCTGCGGTACGCACCTGCATGCCTTTTTTCTGAAGCAGGTCCGTCAAAAACATCAACTCGGTCTTCGAGTCGTCGACGACCAGTACTTTCTGGATGGGCATTACATCGCTCCTTGTTGGGCATTGCCAAATTGCTGCACGGCTTGCAGCAACTGGTCTTTGGTAAACGGTTTGGTGAGATATTCCTGGCAGCCGACCATGCGCCCACGCGCCTTGTCGAACACACCGTCCTTGGAGGACAGCATCACCACCGGAGTATCTGCAAATCGGGCATTGCGCTTGATGATCGCGCAGGTCTGGTACCCGTCGAGCTTGGGCATGAGAATGTCGCAGAAAATCAGCTGCGGCTGGTAATCGTTGACCTTCGCCAAAGCATCAAAGCCGTCGTCTGCCAACAAGACTTCGTGCCCCCCCTGCTTGAGAAAAATCTCGGCGCTTCGACGGATGGTGTTGCTGTCATCCACCACGAGCACTTTGAAAGATGCGCCTGTTGTAGTCAATTGTTACTGCTCCCGATGGAAAAATAAACAACGCTGTAGTCCATGATCTAGAGCGTCTCAAATCTGAACCATCTCGAAATCTTCCTTGCGGGCGCCACACTCGGGGCAAGTCCAGTTCATGGGGACCTGATCCCATGGAGTATTGGGTGCAATGCCGTGCTCGGGAGAACCCTCTGCCTCGTCATATATCCAGCCGCAAATCAAGCACATCCAGGTTTTAGAGTCGGTCACAGCTTAAAGGGCCTTCACATAGAATGCAACGATTGTATCTAGTCATCTCAGCGGGCTGCAGCTTCTGTGCCACCCCTCCAGCAGGATCTGGTCCATGAACCATAAAGCATCCCAACCATCCCCGGAAATCGTAGATACCGAAGATGACGGCTCCGAAGATGCAAGCCCTGCCTGCATCCTGGTCTTCAATGCCAGCGACCCCAGCGGCTCCGGAGGCCTGACGGCCGACATCACCACCATTGCGTCCGTCGGCGGGCACCCTATCGCGGTGGTGTGCGGGGCGTATGCCCGGGACACGGCGCAGATCTTCGATCATTTCAGCTTCGATGACGAGGCCGTGGCCGAGCAGGCCCGCACGGTGCTGGAAGACATGCCGGTGCAGGCCATCAAGGTCGGGTTCGTGGGCAACCCCGAGAACATCAGCACCATCGCCGAGATCACCACCGACTACGACGAAGTGCCCGTCATTGCCTACATGCCCAACCTGTCCTGGTGGACGGATGAGCAGATCGACGAGTACCTGGACGCCTTCCGGGAATTATTGTTACCGCAGACCTCAGTGTTGGTAGGAAACCACAGCACACTGTGGCGCTGGCTGCTGCCGGACTGGAGCGGCGAGCGCAACCCCACCGCCCGCGATATCGCCCGCGCCGCATCCGAGATGGGCGTGCCCTACACCCTGGTCACCGGCATTCCGCTGCCGGAGCAGTTTGTCGAGAACGTTCTGGCATCCCCCCAGACCATTCTGGGCAGCGGCAAGTTCGAGCTGTTCGACGCCACCTTCGCCGGCGCGGGCGACACGCTCTCGGCCGCGCTCACCGCGCTGGTCGGCGCCGGCAACGACCTGGGCGAGGCGACCAGCGAGGCGCTGAGCTACCTGGACCGCTGCCTGGATGCCGGCTTTCGCCCCGGCATGGGCCACATCGTGCCCGACCGCATGTTCTGGGCCCAGCCCGACGACGAGGACGCTGCGGATGACGACACCCCGATCGACGAAACACAGGCCATCGAAGGCTTTGTGATGCCCCCCCATGACACCAAGCACTGATCTGAACATTCCCCTTTTCGAACGCGCCAAGGCGCTCATCCCCGGCGGTGTGAACTCACCCGTGCGGGCCTTCAAGGCCGTGGGCGGCACGCCGCGTTTCATCAAACGCGCTCAGGGAGCGTACTTCTGGGACGCCAACGACCAGCGCTTCATCGACTACATCGGCTCCTGGGGCCCGATGATCCTGGGCCACGGCCACCCGGCAGTGCTCGAAGCGGTGCAGAAGGCGGCACTCGAAGGCTTCAGCTTCGGGGCTCCCACCGAGCGCGAGGTCGAGCTGGCGGAGGAAATCCTGGGCCTTGTGCCCTCCATGGAGATGATCCGCCTGGTCAGCTCGGGCACCGAAGCGGGCATGAGCGCCATCCGCCTGGCGCGCGGCGCCACAGGGCGCAGCAAGTTCATCAAGTTCGAGGGCTGCTACCACGGCCATGCAGACTCGCTGCTGGTCAAGGCCGGTTCGGGCCTGGCCACCTTCGGCAACGCCACCAGCGCCGGCGTGCCGCCCGAAGTGGTGCAGCACACCATCGTGCTTGAGTACAACAACGTCGCCCAGCTCGAAGAAGCCTTTGCCCTGCACGGCAAGGAACTGGCCTGCGTGATGATCGAGCCCATCGCGGGCAACATGAACCTGGTGCGCGCGAGCGTCCCGTTCATGAAGCGCTGCCGCGAGCTGTGCGCCGAGTACGGCGCGCTGCTGGTGCTCGACGAGGTGATGACGGGCTTTCGAGTGGCGCTGGGCAGTGCGCAGAGCGTGTACGCAAAAGCCATCCCCGGCTTCAAGCCCGACATCACGGTGCTGGGCAAGGTGATCGGCGGCGGCATGCCGCTGGCGGCCTTCGGCGGGCCGCGCGCCATCATGGAGCACCTGGCCCCGCTGGGTGCCGTGTACCAGGCGGGCACGCTGTCGGGCAACCCGGTGGCCACCGCCTGCGGGCTGGCCACGCTGCGCGAGATCAAGAAGCCCGGCTTCTTCGATGCGCTCTCGGCCCGCACCCGCTCGCTGGTCGATGGGTTGTCTGCCGCCGCCGCCGCAGAGGGCGTGCCCTTCAGCGCGGACTGCGAAGGCGGCATGTTCGGCTTCTTCCTGCTGCCCGAGCTGCCGCAGAACTACGCCCAGGTGCTCAAGACCGACAACGCGCGCTTCAATACGCTGTTCCACGGCCTGCTGGACCGCGGCGTCTACATCGCACCGGCGCTGTACGAGGCAGGCTTCGTGAGCTCGGCCCACACGGCCGACGACATCGACGCCACCGTGGCCGCCGCGCGCGAAGTGTTCAAGGCACTATAAAAATCATAGCTATTGGCGCTTATCCATAGCGCGTCAGCGGCATTTTTTGATCCAAATCCTGGCTGCAGGGCCGTCACAGCAGCCCGCGCAACTCGCGCGCGGCTTCCTGCAGCAGGGGCAGCATGTCGCGCTGCAGGCTGCCCTCGTCCACCTGCTTGGGTGATGCCACCACGTTCAGTGCCGCCAACGTGCGGCCCTGCAGGTTGCGCAGCGGCACGGCCAGCGCGTGCACGCCCAGTTCATGCTCCTCCACTGCCAAGCAGCAGTCGTCCCGCCGCGCCCTGGCAATCACCTGCCGCAGCGGCCGGACCTGCGTGATGGTGTATGGCGTGAGGCGCTGCAGGGTGCAGCCCTTGAGCCAGGCCGTCAGCTCCGCCGCAGGCAGCGCCGCCAGCAGCACCCGCCCGGTCGACGTGGGGTGCGCCGGCAGCCGCGCGCCCAGGTGCAGGCCGTAGGCCAGGACACGCGACGGCGCGCCATACACGCCGCTGCGCGCCACGATCACGACTTCGTTGCCATCCAGCACCACGGCCGAGAACGATTGCTGCGTCTGTGCCGCCAGCCGGTTGAGCGTGGGCTGCAGCACGCGCGGCAGCCGGGCCGACGCGAGGTAGCTGCCCGAAAAGCGCAGCACCTTGGGCGACAGCCAGAAGTAGCTGCCGTCCGTCTCCAGATAGCCCAGGTGCGCCAGGGTCAACAGATGCCGTCGGGCGGCTGCGCGGGTGAGGCCGGTGCGCTGCGCGGCCAGCGTGGCGTTCAGCCGCTGGCGCTCGGTGTCGAAGGTCTCCAGCACGGCCATGCCCTTGGCCATGCCTTCGATGAAGTCTGCCTTGGCAATGGGGGGTGAGGCCTGGACGATGGTCATTGCGCGATGATCGCACAAGGCGGCCACCAATCGCACGCAACCGGCACGACGCGCTGTGCGATTGACGCAGATCAACCTACGCTTGGCTGCATCTTTTGTCACGAGGTTGCCCCACCATGCGTACCCAGGTTGCCATCATCGGCGCAGGCCCTGCCGGCTTGCTGCTCGGCCAGTTGCTCTACCAATCCGGCATCGACGCCGTCATCATCGAGCAGCGCAGCCCCGACTACGTGCTGGGCCGCATCCGCGCCGGCGTGCTGGAGCAGGTGAGCATGGACCTGCTCGACCAAGCGGGCGTTGGCGCCCGCGCGCATGCCGAAGGCCTGCCGCACGACGGCATCGAGCTGTTGTTCAAGGGTGCGCGCCACCGCATCGATTTGCACGCCCTGAGCGGCGGCAGCCGCGTCACCGTGTACGGCCAGACCGAAGTGACCCGCGACCTGATGGACGCCCGCTCCGCCGAGGGCCTGACCACGGTGTACGACGCCCAGAACGTGAGCGTGCACGACTTCGACGGACAGCAGCCGCGCGTGACGTATGAGAAGGACGGCCGGACGCACGAGGTGCTCTGCGACTTCATCGCAGGCTGCGACGGCTACCACGGCGTGTGCCGCGCCAGCGTCCCGGCCGACGCCCTCAAGACCTACGAACGCGTCTACCCCTTTGGCTGGCTGGGCGTGCTGGCCGACGTGAAGCCCGTGTCGCACGAACTGATCTATGCCAACACGGAGCGCGGTTTTGCGCTGTGCAGCATGCGCAGCAACACGCGCAGCCGCTACTACCTGCAGGTGCCCTCGTCCGACAAGGTGGAGCAGTGGAGCATCGAGCAGTTCTGGGCCGAACTCGGCAACCGCCTGGACCCCGAGGCGCGCGAGAACCTGGTCACCGGCCCTGCGCTGGAGATGAGCATCGCCCCGTTGCGCAGCTTCGTGGCCGAGCCCATGCGCTTTGGCCGCCTGTTCCTGGCGGGCGACGCCGCGCACATCGTGCCGCCCACGGGCGCCAAGGGCCTGAACCTGGCTGCCAGCGACGTGGGCTACCTGTGGAATGCCTTCGCGGACTACTACCGCGACAAGTCCAGCGCCGGCATCGACACCTACTCGGACCGCTGCCTGCGCCGCGTCTGGCGCGCCGAGCGCTTCTCGTGGTGGTTCACTTCGCTGATGCACCGCTTTCCGGACACGGGCGAGTTCGGCCAGAAGATGCAGGAAGCAGAGCTCGATTACCTGGTGAATTCGCGCGCCGCGTCCATGTCGCTGGCGGAAAACTATGTGGGGTTGCCGCTGGATTTTGCGCAATGAGCACTGCCGATGGGATTCAGGCCGTAGACACTGATCCGGTCGGTCTAAGCCGTGGGCCCGAGGCGGCCCGTGAGCATCATCCACGCCAGATTCGCCATGCCCAGCGCAATGGCCGCGGCCAGCAGGCCAATCGCCCACGCCACCCAGCGCGGACGTGGAGTGTCCTGCTCTTCGTCGTCAGTAGGAGGTAAGGCCATCACGTGCGCTCACCGCTGCGGCGCCAGGCATCGGCGCCCGACAGCCCGGCACCTCACTCACTTGCACAATGCCAGCCGCATCAATGGCGGAAGTGCCGCACGCCGCTGAACACCATCGCCACGCCGCGCTCGTTCGCAGCGTCGATGACCTCGTTGTCGCGCATCGAGCCGCCGGGCTGGATGATGCAGGTCGCGCCGGCATCCACCACCACATCCAGGCCGTCGCGGAAGGGGAAGAACGCGTCGCTGGCCACCACCGTGCCCTGCAGGCTCAGGTTGGCGTGGCCGGCCTTGATGCTGGCGATGCGGGCGGAGTCCAGGCGGCTCATCTGGCCGGCGCCCACGCCCATGGTCATGCCGCCCTTGCAGAAGACGATGGCGTTGCTCTTGACGTACTTGGCCACCTTCCAGGCGAACAGCAGGTCTTCCAGCTGCTCCAGCGTGGGCTGCTTCTGGGTCACGACCTTCAGGTCGATCAGCGACAGCTCATGGTTGTCGGCGGTCTGCAGCAGCAGGCCCGAGCCGATGCGCTTGGCGTCCATGGCGTTGCGGCCGCGCTGCCAGTCCGTGAGCTTGTCGGTCTTGCTGGCGTGCGGTGGCAACGCGATCTTGAGCAGGCGCACGTTGGCCTTGGCCTTGAAGACTTCCAGCGCCTCGGCGGTGAAGTCCGGGGCCATCAGCACTTCGACGAACTGCTTGCTGATCTGCGCGGCGGCCGTGCCGTCGAGCGTGCGGTTCAGGGCGATGATGCCGCCAAACGCGCTGGTGGGGTCGGTCTGGAACGCCTTGCTGTACGCATCGAGCGCGTCCAGCCCCACGGCCACGCCGCAGGGGTTGGCGTGCTTGACGATCACGCAGGCGGGCGCCTCGAAGCTCTTGACGCATTCCCACGCCGCGTCAGCGTCGGCGATGTTGTTGTACGACAGCTCCTTGCCCTGCACCTGCTCGGCCGTCACCAGCGAGCCGGGGGCGGGGTACAGGTCGCGGTACAGCGCGGCCTGCTGGTGCGAGTTTTCTCCGTAGCGCAGATCCTGAACCTTGGTGAAGATGCCGTTGCTCTGGCCGGCGAACTGGGCGCGCGCGGGCACGTAGGTTTCAGACAGCTTTTCTTCCTCGAACGTGACGGACGAGAGGTAGTCGCTGATGGCGCCGTCGTACTGGGCGATGCGGTTGAAGGCTGCCACCGACAGGGAAAAGCGCAGCTTGTCGGAGAGCTTGCCCTTTTCCTTGAGCTCGGCCAGCACGGCGGGGTACTGCGAAGCGTCGGTCAGCACGCCCACGTCCTTCCAGTTCTTGGCCGCGCTGCGGACCATGGCGGGGCCGCCGATGTCGATGTTCTCGATGGCGTCGGCCAGCGTGCAGCCGGCCTTGGCCACGGTGGACTCGAACGGGTACAGGTTGACCACCAGCAGGTCGATGGTGTCGATGCCGTGTTCCTTCAAGGCAGCCATGTGCTGTGGGACATCACGGCGGGCCAGCAGGCCGCCGTGTACCTTGGGGTGCAGCGTCTTCACGCGGCCGTCCAGCATCTCGGGGAACCGGGTGACCTCGGCCACCTCGGTCACGGGCAGGCCCTGGTCGGCCAGCAGCTTGGCGGTGCCGCCGGTGGACAAGAGCTTGATGCCCAGCGCGTGCAGGGCCTGGGCGAATTCGACGATGCCGGTCTTGTCGGAGACGGAGATGAGTGCGTTCATGGCAGTGGTGGAGGGCAGGGTTTGAATAAAAACAGCGTCTGGCACTTGATGGTCAAGCGCCAGCAGCTACATATTTAATAGCAGCAGCGTGCACGGTGCTCTACAGCAGCTTGTGCAGGGCCAGCTTCTTGCGCAGGGTGTTGCGGTTCAGCCCCAGCCATTCGGCGGCACGGGACTGGTTGTTGTCGGCATGCGTCATCACCACCTCCAGCAGCGGCTTCTCGACCACGCGCACCAGCATGTCGTACATGCCGTCGGGCGTCTCGCCGCCCAGGTCGCGAAAGTAGCCTTGCAGGCTTTCGCGCACGCATTCTTCTATGTGTTTCTTGCTCATGCAGCCATTCCCTCTTGTTCTTCTGTGTCGGCGTTCACGCCGGTGGCGGCGGGCAGCCGGTCCATCTGCTGCCCCAGGGCATCCAGGTGGTCGGCCACGGCCTGCCACTGCGTGGCGCTGTCTTCGATCGTATTGATGTGTTGCCTGAAGGCCTCGCCGCCCGGCAGCGCGCGCAGGTACCAGGCAATGTGCTTGCGCGCACTGCGCACCCCGGTCAGTTCGCCGTACAGGCTGTAGTGGTCGTGCAGGTGGTCCAGCAGCAGGCGCCGCACCTCCGCCACCAGCGGTGGCGCCAGGTGCTCGCCCGTGGCCAGGAAGTGGCCGATCTCGCGGAAGATCCATGGCCGGCCCTGGGCGGCGCGGCCGATCATGATCGCGTCGGCCCCGGTGGCGGCCAGCACGTCGCGCGCCTTTTCGGGCGAGGTGATGTCGCCGTTGGCCACCACGGGCACCTTCACGGCGGCCTTCACCGCCGCGATGGTGTCGTACTCCGCATGGCCCTTGTAGCCCTGCTCGCGCGTGCGGCCGTGCACGGTCAGCATCTGGATGCCCACGCCCTCGAAAGCGCGGGCGAGCTGCACCGCGTTCTTGTGCTCCTGGCACCAGCCGGTGCGCATCTTCAGCGTGACGGGCACGTTGAAGGGCGCGCAGGCCTGCACCACCGCTTCAGCGATCTCCACCGCCAGGGCCTCGTTCTGCATCAGGGCGGAGCCCGCCCATTTGTTGCAGACCTTTTTCGCGGGGCAGCCCATGTTGATGTCGATGATCTGCGCGCCACGCTCCACGTTGTAGACCGCGGCCTCGGCCATCATCTGCGCCTCGGTGCCGGCGATCTGCACGGCAATCGGCCCGGGCTCCCCCTCATGGTTGGCCCGGCGCGAGGTCTTGAGGCTGTTCCACAGGTCCTTGCGCGAGGTCACCATCTCGCTGACCGCATAACCCGCGCCCAGCGCCTTGCACAACTGGCGGAACGGCCGGTCCGTGACGCCCGCCATCGGGGCGACGAACAACCGGTTCGCCAAAGGAATGTGGCCGATGTGCATGGGAGGGGTGCGGGAGGGCGACAGCGAATGCTGAAAAAGGAGGCGGGATTGTACCTGCTCAAAATTTCAGCAAATGAAATGTTCCGCCCCGTGACAACGGAACCGCCGGCGGCCAAGCTGCCGCCACGCTACCCGCCCCGGCGCCCAGCGCTCACCGCGCCGCGAGATCGGTGTCGGATGCGGACGCAGGCGATGCCCCGCGCTGCGCGAAATGCCACCATGCGGTGGGCAGGTTGTCGAATTGGTGGCGGGCCATCAGGCCGCGCAGCCAGTCGCGGTTGTGCTGCACGTCGGGTGAAAACCCCTGGGCGCCCAACTGCGCGCCCGCCAGCTCCACGCCGGGCGGCGTGCCCATGTCCACATCGTGGCCGTCGGCCAACGGCCCGCGCACCACCTGGCTTGCCTTCATGCCGTCCACCACCCGGACCTGCACAACCCACCCGCTGCGGCTCTGGACCACCTGGCAGGACGCACGAAACGCAAGCCCCTGGGCCTTGAGCTCCTGCGCAATACCCTGCAGCGCGCTGCGCGAGGCCGGCGTCTCCGCGCACCCCCGGGCGGGTGCTTCAGCGGCTGCCGTCTTGGAGACCAATGGCTCCGCAGTGGTCTGCACCGCCGCCTGCGGGCTGTGGACACACGCCGCCAGAAGCACCGCAGTGGCCACCGATGACCAGCGCGTGCCCGCCATCACCGTCGCACAGCGGCCTCCGCCGCAGACTACGGGCGATCGGAAGAAAGACAGGGGGGTTTGGGGCATGGCAGGTCTCCTGACGTCGGTGCCCTCATGAACGAGGTCAAGCAGGTTCAAACAGGGAGGTTTGAGGGCACCGTGTTGCTTCACGATACAAATCGCACCCCTTGCCCGGCATGCGAGGATGCCGCAGCCCTGCGTAGGACAGCGCCCCCACGAGCGCGAAAGCCCGTTTTGCCACCCTACACTTCGGCGCTATGGAAATATGGATGCAACAGTTGCTCGAATGGCTTGCGCTGCCGCAGTTCGGCCTGAGCACCGTGTTCATCGTCTCGCTCATATCGGCCACCCTGCTCCCGTTGGGCTCGGAACCCGCGGTGTTCGGCCTGATCAAGCTCAACCCCGAGCTGTTCTGGCCGGCGATCCTCGTTGCCACGGCCGGCAACACCTTGGGCGGCGGCGTGAGCTGGTGGATGGGCCTGGGCGCCCACAAGGCCGTGGACAAGGCGCGCGGCAGCACGACCAACGTGCGTGCACTGGCGTGGCTGGAACGTTTTGGCGCCCGTGCCTGCTTGATGAGCTGGCTGCCGGTCGTTGGCGACCCGCTGTGCGCGGTGGCGGGATGGCTCAAGCTGCCGTTCTGGCCCTGCCTGGCCTACATGGCCATTGGAAAATTCATGCGCTACCTGGTCATGACCAGCGTGCTGCTGCACTTCATGCCGGGCCAGCTCGGCCACTGACCGGCACGCTACAGGGACGAATGGGCGCTGGACTCCGGCAGGAGGGAGTCACCCTTGGCAACGGGCTCCTCCACCACCACCTGGTTGCGCCCCCCCTCCTTGGCCATGTACATGGCGGTGTCGGCGCGCGAGAAGAATTCGAGCACCGACTCGCCCAGTACATACCGGGTGACGCCGATCGACACCGTCACCCGACCCTTGAGCAGGCCGCTCCAGGCGTGCGACTCGACCTGCGCGCGGATGCGCTCGCAGGTGTTGAGCGCCGGCAGCAGCGAGGTCGCGGGGAAGATCAGCAAGAACTCCTCGCCGCCATAGCGCCCGAACACATCGCCGCCGCGCACGCCCTGCTGCGCGATGCGCGCGAACGTGCGCAGCACCTCATCGCCACCCAGGTGGCCCAGCTCATCGTTGATGCGTTTGAAGTGGTCGATGTCCAGCACCGCCAGGCACAGCGGGATGCCGCTTTCGTCGGCGAGCTGCTTTTGCTCCTCGAGCGCGGCCAGCACGTAGCGCCGGTTGAAGCAGCCGACCAGTGGGTCGCGCTGCGCGTCCTCCTGGATGTTCTTGATTTTCCGGCCGGCATGGTAGAGGCTGCGGTACAGGCGCTGTACCCTGCCCATCAGAAGGATGAAGGCCGGCAGCGCCACCAGCAAGGCCAGCCCGTGCAGCGCCTCCAGCCGCAGCAGCGCTGCATTGCGCTGCTGCATGTAGTGCAGCGCGACGACCCCGGCATACAGTGCCAGCAGGCAGGCGGCCAGGCCCAGCAGCGTGCGGCGGGGAATGGTGAAGGTGCCATAGGCCACCGCGACGAAGGCAAACGGGGCCAACAGGATCTGCGTGACGGGTGCCAGATAGAACAGCACGAGCATGCAGCCCAGGCCAGTGGCCACGATGGCCAGTTTCAGGTGCCTGTGGCGCAGCTTCTGATGCCAACCGATGGCAAAAACTCCCCAAAAGGCCAGGCAGCTCAGCCCGGCGAGCCCTGCCAGCACGGCGAGCACCTGGGCATCCACCGCGCCCAGCGCGTAGAAGCCCCCCAATGCCAAAGCGTATGCACCGATCAACCCCAGCACTTGCAGCCACTGCTGGGCGGCGCTGGCACCGCGCCCGCCCTGCGGACCCAGGCCATCCATGGCACGCCGTCCCGGACGCACCGCCGCCGAAGACGAATCATGAAACTCCATGACGGCGTCGGACAGTGGAAAGGCATCCGTGGGAGAGAACGGATTCTTGCGTCCAAAAAACATGCGGGGGCGGGCGTTGGGCCTCGGTTTGTTCGGTGGGCGGAATCCAATGGGAGATGCGGAATGCGCGGGCCTTCAGTTGGACCGCATGTGGCGGGCCCCGCGCATCTTACGCAGAACTGACAGTGCGCCAACCCGTGTTTTCCAGTAGCGCACCAGGCTTGCACAGTGAGAAAACAGAGGATGCAGCCGTACGCTGCATCTCGCGGAATCATAGGCTTGCAGCTTCCGCCCTGTGCGCTGACCACCAACCTTCAGCAGAATAGACGCAAAGCGCCGCCCAGATCAGCACAAAACCCACCAGACGTGCCGGGTCGAAGACTTCGTGAAACACCCACACGCCCAGCGCGAACTGCAGGCTGGGCGATATGTACTGCAAGATGCCCAAGGTGGACATGGGAATCAGCCGCGCGCCGGCCGCGAAGAGCAGCAGCGGCACGGCAGTGAGGGGCCCTGCCACCAGAAGCCAGCCCAACGTGGCGCCGTCTCCCTGCACCATCGCCCCCTGGCCCTGCCAGGCCCACCAGCCCAGCACGACGGCGGCGAGGGGGGCGAGCATCATCGTCTCCAGCGCCAACCCCTCCAAGGCGCCCAGCGAAGCCACCTTGCGCAGCAGTCCGTAGAAACCAAAGCTCGATGCAAGCACCAGCGCGATCCAGGGCAGCCGTCCGGCCTGCACGGTGAGCCAGAGCACGCCCGCTGCAGCCACTGCCACCGCCAACCACTGCCCGGCGCGGGGCCGCTCGTGCAGAAAGACGAAACCCAGCGCCACATTCACCAACGGCAGAATGAAGTAGCCCAGGCTGGCATCCACCACGTGCTGGTTTTGCACCGCCCACACATAGGTGAGCCAGTTGCCCGAGAGCAGCACTGCTGACAGCGCAAATGCCGCCAGCACGCGCGGCTGGTGCAGCACGGTGCCCATCCAGACCCATTGGCGGCGCACCAGCAGCACCACCAGCACGAACACCAGCGACCACAGGGTGCGGTGCATCACGACCTCCAGCGAGGGCACATCGGCCACCTGCTTGAAGTACAGCGGGAACAGGCCCCAGGCGACATAGGCCAGCGCGGCGTAGAGGATTCCGGGGTTCATGGCAACAAACCCGGCTTAGCTATCAGAAACATAGCTATTGCCGCTTCACCTGCCTGCATTAGCGGCATTTTTTATTGAAATCATTGACCCATGGCGCTGCGCACAAAACTGGCGCGCGCCAACCTCAGCGGACGCCGTGGAACTGGCTCCGCCAGGCCACCGGCGTCGTCCCCCTGCCCGCATTGCGCAGCAATGCGAGAGCGGGGGCTGAGGGCCGCGGCTCCAAGCCTGCCTGTGCAGGCTTGGACGGCCTGAAGAGCTGCCGCCTCTGGCGGCCAGCACCGAGCCGCGCAGCGGCTCAGGGGGGTGTCACACATTGAACAGGAAGTTGAGCACGTCGCCGTCCTTGACCACGTACTCCTTGCCTTCCGCGCGCATCTTGCCGGCGTCCTTCGCGCCCTGCTCACCCTTGTAGTGGATGTAGTCGTCGAAAGCGATGGTCTGCGCACGGATGAAGCCGCGCTCGAAGTCGCCGTGGATCACGCCCGCCGCCTGGGGCGCGGTGTCACCGACGTGGATGGTCCAGGCGCGCACTTCCTTCACGCCCGCCGTGAAATACGTCTGCAGGCCCAGCAGGCTGAAGCCTGCGCGGATCAGGCGGTTCAGGCCGGGTTCTTCGAGACCCATCTCCTGCAGGAACATGTCGCGGTCCTCGTCGCTCATCTCGGCCATCTCGGCTTCGATCTTGGCGCAGATCGCCACCACCGGCGCACCCTGGGCGGCAGCGTATTCCTTGAGGCGGTCAAGCAGCGGGTTGTTCTCGAACCCGTCTTCGCTCACGTTGCCCACGAACATCG
The DNA here is from genome assembly GCF_019219095.1 of Acidovorax sp. sic0104. Classification (GTDB taxonomy): domain Bacteria; phylum Pseudomonadota; class Gammaproteobacteria; order Burkholderiales; family Burkholderiaceae_C; genus Acidovorax. Next base: position 284,660 of record NZ_JAHUWH010000004.1, on the reverse strand, counting down.
CGGGCTTGGCGGTGATCAGGCAGAACTGCTTGAGCAGTGGCGCATCTTCCTTGCTGACCGCGATGCTGCGGGCGGGCTTGCCCTGGTCGAGCGCAGCCTGGATGGGCGTGAGCAGCGAGACAATCTTGGCAGCTTCCTTGTCGTTGCCCGACTTGGCAGCCTTGCTGTAGCGATTCAGGGCCTTCTCGACGGTGGCGAGGTCTGCCAGGCACAGTTCGGTCTGGATGACCTCGATGTCGGCGATCGGGTCCACGCGGCCGGCCACGTGGATCACGTTCGGGTCTTCAAAGCAGCGCACCACGTTCACGATGGCGTCGGTTTCGCGGATATGGGCCAGGAACTGGTTGCCCAGGCCTTCGCCCTTGGAGGCACCGGCCACCAGGCCGGCAATGTCCACGAACTCGACGATGGCGGGGACCACGCGCTCGGGCGAGACGACCTCAGCGAGCTTTTGCAGGCGCGGATCGGGCACTTCCACGACGCCGGTGTTGGGCTCGATCGTGCAAAACGGGTAGTTCTCGGCGGCGATGCCAGCCTTGGTCAGCGCGTTGAAGAGGGTGGACTTGCCGACGTTGGGCAGGCCCACGATGCCGCATTGGAGGCTCATGGCAGGGCTTTCTGGAATTCGGAGACAAACCGCCGATTTTACGGCCCGCCGCGAAGGCCGCCGCCCGGAGGCGGATACGCCCCTACCAAGGTCTCACTCGAAGCGCAAATCGGCCGCCACCCGCTGCCCCACGCGCAACACCTGGCCCGCGCCCTGGCGCACGATGGCGTTCATGCCGAAGGTGATGGCTCCGTCCAGGCGCCTGTCCTGGCGGTAGGAACGCAGCGTGTCGCCCACCTCCGGGCTGCTTTGCGCCGTGGCCGGGTCGATATCAGGGATGGGACAGCGCGCGCAAGGCTTGACGGCCTGCAGGTGGATCTCGCCCTCGGCACCGCCGTCCACGCGCACCAGGTCCACCCGGTCCTCGTCGTGCGAATCCACGCCGCCCAGCACCACATTGGGCCGAAACCGCTCGATGCCGACGGCGCCGTGGCCGGCAGCGGCCAGGCGCTCGTTCAATTCCTGCAGGGAGGCTTCGCTCACCACCAGCACCGGAAAACCGTCGGAGAACTGGTTGGGCGCCTCCACCCCGCCGGTCCAGTCCATGCTGGACAGGCGCCGGTGCTCGGGGTCGAAGCGCACCAGGCGGCACGGCTGGCCCAGGAAATCGGTGAACCACTGGGCAGCCACCGCGCCCATGTCCCAGGCGGGCACCGTGTCGCGCCAGACCGTCACCGTTGCCGGAGCCTCCACCGCGTCGATGGCCACGTGCAGGGCCAGCATGCCGGGCGCACGCAGCACCATTTCCTCGGTCTTGAGCTGCGGCTGGATGAGGGCCATGCGCGGGAGTGCCCGTTGTGAGAGGAACATGCCCTGCGCATCCACCACCATCCAGGCGCGGTCGAGGTCCAGGCCCGTCTCCGTGAGCAGCGCCTCCTGCACCGCGATGCCCGCGCACGACTTGACGGGGTAGACAAACAGGCGGGCAATGGTGCCGGACAGATCGGAATCGGGGTTGAAACTCACGCCTGTGCGCTCCTCAAAAATGGGCCATCGATACGGAGAGCAACTCTCCGCCCGCAATTTTGCACTGCGCCCAGGAGCGCGGGCCGGCTCCTACAATGCCTTCATGGCCCAAACCTTTGATATTTGTATTCGCGGCACCGGCGTGGTGGGCACCACGCTGGCGTTGCTGCTGGCGCGGGACCGGCTGAAAGTGGCCCTGCTGCCGGCCCCCGGCCCCAGGAACCCCGCCGCGACCGATGTGCGGGCCTATGCACTGAACCTCGCCTCCCGCCAGTTGCTGGAATCCCTGCGCAGTTGGCCGGACGCAGAACACGCCACGGCCGTGCGCCAGATGCAGGTGCAAGGGGACCTGGACGGCACGGTGCGGTTCGACGCCGCCGCGCAGGGCGTGGACGCCCTGGCATGGATCGTCGATGTCCCCGCGCTGCAATCGCGCCTGGCCGAGGCCGTGCGCTACCAGCCGCATGTGGAAGTGGTGGACGCCCCGGTCGCCGCCGCGCTCACGGTGGTGTGCGAAGGCCGCGCGAGCAGCACCCGGCAGGAGTTCGGTGTGAACTTCCAGGTGACACCCTATGCCCAGCATGCCATCGCTACCCGCCTGCGCTGTGAACGCCCGCACGGCCAGGTGGCGCGCCAGTGGTTTCTGCCCGACGGCATCCTGGCTTTTTTGCCGCTGGAGGGCCCTGACGGGAACTCCGTGGCCGTTGTGTGGTCCGTCCTTCAGGATCAGGTTGCGCCGCTGATGGCACTGCCGCCCGGCGAGTTCGCCCAAAGGCTGCAGGCTGCGAGCCAGGAGGCCCTGGGAAAGCTGGAGCTGGCCGCCGAGCGTTCTGCCTGGCCGTTGCAGCTGGCCAGGGCAGACCGCTGGTGCGGGCCCATGCCTGCCGCCGCAGGTCGGCCAGCCCGCAGCTGGGTGCTGGCCGGCGATGCGGCCCACAATGTCCACCCACTTGCAGGCCAGGGGCTGAACCTTGGCCTGGCGGATGCCCAGGCGCTGGCTGGTGTCCTGCATGGGCGCGACTACTGGCGCAGCGTGGCCGACTTGCGGCTGCTGCGGCGCTACGAGCGCGAGCGCAAGGCGGCCCTGCTCCCCATGGGCCTTGCGACGGACGGGCTGCAGCAGCTGTTTGCGCGGCAGGACGGCCCGGTGCAGGCGCTGCGCAACTGGGGCATGAAGGGCTTCGAGAGAAGCGGCCCTCTGAAGGATTTTGTGGCCCGCCAGGCCATGGGAATTTGATTGACGACGACCACGGCTATCGCCTTGCGGGCAAGCGCACACCATTGAACACGAGAACACCATGAAACTGATTCCCATCCTGATCGCGGCCGTCGGCCTTTTCGCCAATGCCGCCGCCTCCGCTCAGGAAGCCGACATCCGCAAGGCGCTGGCCGAGCGCATCCCGCAGATGGACAAGATCGACGAAGTGCGCCCCACGCCCATGAAGGGGCTGTATGAAGTGCGCATCGGCACCGACCTGTTCTACACCGATGCCAAGGGTGGCTACGTGATCCAGGGCGAGCTGATCGATACCAAGGCCCGCCGCAACCTCACGGAAGACCGCATCGCCAAGCTCACCGCCGTCGATTTCTCAGCCCTCCCGCTCAAGGATGCCTTCACCATCGTGCGCGGAGACGGCAAGCGCAAGGTGGCGGTGTTCGAGGACCCCAACTGCGGCTACTGCAAGCGCTTCGAGCGCGATCTGCAGAACGTGGACAACGTGACGGTGTACCTGTTCCTGTACCCCATCCTGAGCCCCGACTCGGCAGAAAAATCGCGCAACATCTGGTGCGCCAAGGACAAGGTAACCGCCTGGCAGGACCAGATGGTGCGTGACAAGCCCGCACCCGCCGCCAGTTGCGACACCAGCGCACTGCAGCGCAACCTGGCTTTTGGCCGCAAGCACAAGATCACCGGCACGCCCACGCTGATCTTCGCCAATGGCACGCGCGTACCCGGCGCCATCGGCGCGCAGGAAGTGGAAAAGCGCCTGGCCGAGGCCGGCAGCGAAACAAGCACCGGCGGCAACTGAGAGCCGCCGCAGCAAATCGCCTGCCGACACGTTCTAGAGAAGCCTGCCAGCAGGGCCCGGCACTGCTGGGCATCACGCCAGAACCCCGCCAACGCCTATGCCCTCTTCGCGCCACCCCGAACCCGCAGACATCCACTACCGCGTGGAGCCTGCCGACCTGCATGCCCATCTCTTTCAGGTCACGCTGACGGTGGCCCATCCCCAGGCACTGCAGGAACTGGCCCTGCCTGTGTGGATCCCGGGAAGCTACCTGGTGCGTGAGTTTGCCAAGAATCTGCAGGAACTCAAGGCGCGCCAGGGCAAGCACGACGTGCCGCTCACGCAGTTGGACAAGCACCGCTGGCGTGCCGACTGCAGCGCCGACAAGCCCCTGGTGCTGACCTACGCCGTCTGCGCCTATGACACCTCCGTTCGCACGGCCTGGCTGGATGCCTCGCGGGGCTTCTTCAACGGCACCAGCCTGTGCCTGCAGGTGCGCGGCCAAGACAAGCAGCGCCACACGCTGGAGATCGCACGCACAGCGGACACGGCCGAATGGTCGGTCGCCACCGGTCTTACGTCGCTCAAGGTCGACAAGAAGGGCTTCGGCCTGTACCTGGCCGAGGACTACGATGAGTTGGTGGACAGCCCTTTCGAGCTGGGCAGCTTCTGGGTGGGCCGCTTCACTGCCGGAGGTATTCCCCACCGATTCGTGGTGGCCGGCGCCGCGCCGTCTTTCGACGACAAGCGCCTGTTGGCAGACACGCAGAAGATTTGCGAAACCGCCATTCGCTTCTGGCACGGAGACGAACCCGCTCCGTTCAAGAGCTACCTCTTCATGCTCAACGCGGTGGGCGATGGCTACGGCGGCCTGGAGCACCGCAACTCCACCGCCCTCATCTGCGGCCGCCGCGACCTGCCCCGCGTGGGCGAGAACCGCGCGAGCGACGGCTACACCACGCTGCTCGGGCTGATCAGCCATGAGTACTTCCACACCTGGAACGTCAAGCGCCTGCGCCCCGCCGAGTTCGCGCAGCACGACTATGCACGGGAGAACTACACCGACCTGCTGTGGTTCTTCGAAGGCTTCACCAGCTACTACGACGACCTGCTGCTGCGCCGTGCGGGCTTGATCGACGACGCCACCTACCTCAAGCTCATCACCAAGACCATCAACCAGGTGCACCAGACCCCAGGGCGCATGGTGCAGACCGTGGCCCAGGCCAGCTTCGACGCCTGGGTCAAATACTACCGCCAGGACGAGAACACACCCAACGCCACCGTGAGCTACTACACCAAGGGCTCGCTGGTGGCGCTGTGCCTGGACCTTGCGCTGCGCCGCGATGGCAAAAGCAGTTTGGACGAGGTGATGCGCGCCCTGTGGAAGCGCTGCCAGGGTGGCCCCATGACCGAGGACGACCTGCGCACCGTGCTGCGAGAGCTGGGCAAGCGCTCCTTCGACGCGGACATAGCGCAATGGGTGCACAGCACGGTGGAGCTTCCCCTGGCCGAACTGCTGGCCGCCCACGGTGTCCACCTGCAGGCCGAAACGCCGCAGCTGGCGCAACGGCTCGGCCTGCGCGTGGCCGAGAACCACAGCGTGCAGATCAAGACCGTGATGCGGGCTGGCCCCGCAGAGCACGCCGGCATGTGCGCGGGCGACGAATGGCTCGGAGTGGAAGTGCAAGGCCAGGGCTGGCGCATCAGCAAGCTCGACGATGTGGCGTTCTACGCAGGCGGGGACACCTCCATCACGGCCGTGGTCGCGCGTGACGGCCGGCTGCTGCGCCTGGCTCTCGAGCTGCCGCCGCGCAGCCAGGCTGCCGGCCACCGCAGGTCCGCCCGCGTCACTGCAGCGCCGGACACCGTGAGCCTCTCGGCCACGGACGCGGCGGCGCTGGGCCGCTGGCTGGGTTGACGCCCCGGCTGTAGCAGGACAACGGTACGGCAGCGGTACGGTCTTTTACCTACCACGCCGCAGCGCGGGCTTGCTTGGGTATATTCGTTGGCGCCTTATTGCACCCATACCCATAAACCAGGAGATAGGAGATTCCATGGCCTACGAAACCATCGAGGTTCGCGTCGAAGCGGACAAGGTGGGCGTGATCACGCTCAACCGCCCCAAGCAGCTCAATGCACTGAACGACCAACTCATGAACGAACTCGGCGCGGCCCTGAAGGAGTTCGATGCCAACGAGGCGATCGGCTCCATCATCGTCACCGGCAGTGAAAAGGCATTTGCTGCCGGTGCCGACATCGGCGCCATGGCCAAGTACAGCTTTGCGGACACCTACAAGGGCGACTACATCACCCGCAACTGGGAAGCCATCCGCTCCATCCGCAAGCCCGTGATCGCTGCGGTGAGCGGCTTTGCGCTGGGTGGCGGATGCGAGCTGGCGATGATGTGCGACTTCATCATCGCCGCCGACAACGCCCGGTTCGGCCAGCCCGAGATCAAGCTCGGTGTCATCCCTGGCGCAGGAGGCACGCAGCGCCTGCCGCGCGCGGTGGGCAAGTCCAAAGCCATGGACATGGCCCTCACCGGCCGCATGATGGACGCCGCCGAAGCCGAGCGCGCGGGCCTGGTGAGCCGCGTGGTGCCCTACGACAAGCTCATGGACGAAGCGCTGGGCGCGGCCATCATCATTGCCGGCTTTTCGCAGATCGCCGTCATGGCCGGCAAGGAATCGGTGAACCGGGCGTTCGAAGGCAGCCTGTCGGACGGCGTGATGTTCGAGCGCCGCCTGTTCCACGCGCTGTTCGCCACCCAGGACCAGAAGGAAGGCATGGACGCGTTCATGAACAAGCGCGCGGCCAACTTCACACACCAATAAATTTTGTTCTATAATCTTGGTCTTGCGGTCGTATAGCTCAGTTGGTTAGAGCGCAGCATTCATAATGCTGATGTCGGTGGTTCAAGTCCACCTACGACCACCAGATTCGGCAGACCTGCCTCGAAAGCCCGCAACGCGCCAGTGATTGCGGGCTTTTTTTGTATCTGCGGAGCACCCACCGTGGCGGTGGGCGCTGCTCCACCATGGTTTGCGAGGCACTGGCCTTTAAAATCGGTCTTTCCCCCCCTGTTTACCAGCCTCTGGATACACACCATGAACCGCTGCACTCCCGAATTGCCATTGCCCACCTCCCGTACGGACAGCGCCCGATCCCTGAAGGCTCCACGCGCGGTGGCTGCGGCGGCCCTGGTCGGGCTGCTCTCGCTTGCCGGCATGAGCGTGCCGGCTCATGCCCAGGTACAGCCAGGCATGGGCGTTGTGCGCACGTTCCCCGATGCGTCCCTGCGCGGCAACCTGACCATCCAGGGCGCGTCCGATGCCGTTCTCAACGGAAGAACCATCCGCATGGCGCCCGGCATGCGCCTGTTCAGCCCCCAGAACACGCTCGTCATGCCGCACGCAGTACAAGGCCAGAGCTTCAAGGTCAACTACCTGATCGAAAGCAGTACAGGCATGCTGCTGTCCGCCTGGATACTGACCGAAGGCGAGGCCGCCCAGCCACGCCAGGGCTCGGACACGGTCCAGTTCAACTTCCGCACCGATTCAGACCCGGCTAAGAAGTAACCCCGGCGCGGAACACCTGCCCCTGCAGGGCGCCCACCGCCCGACCTCTGCGGCCGCTCCACGCACGCCGCCGCATCCCGGTTCGGACCAGAGATTGATTGCCATGGCCAAAAAAGTCTTCATCAAAACCTTCGGCTGCCAGATGAACGAGTACGACTCGGACAAGATGGCCGACGTACTCCATGCCGCCCAGGGCTATGAACCCACGCAGAACGTGGACGAAGCCGACCTCATCCTGTTCAACACCTGCTCGGTGCGCGAGAAGGCGCAGGAGAAGGTATTCAGCGACCTGGGCCGCATCAAGCACCTGAAGGCGCGCGGGGTAAAGATCGGGGTGGGTGGCTGCGTGGCCAGCCAGGAAGGCGCCGAGATCATCAAGCGCGCGCCCTATGTGGACGTGGTGTTCGGCCCCCAGACCCTGCACCGCCTGCCCGAGTTGCTCAGCCAGCGCGAGCGGCTGGATCGCCCGCAGGTGGACATCAGCTTCCCCGAGATCGAGAAATTCGACCACCTGCCCCCGGCCCGCGTAGAGGGTGCCAGCGCGTTTGTCTCCATCATGGAAGGCTGCAGCAAGTACTGCAGCTATTGCGTGGTGCCCTACACGCGCGGTGAAGAGGTCAGCCGCCCGTTCGACGATGTGCTGGTGGAAGTCGCCGGCCTGGCCGACCAGGGCGTGAGAGAGATCACGCTGCTGGGCCAGAACGTGAACGCCTACCTGGGCAAGATGGGGGGCACCAGCGAGATCGCCGACTTCGCGCTGCTGCTGGAATACGTGGCCGATATCCCGGGCATCGAGCGCATCCGTTACACGACGAGCCACCCCAACGAGTTCACGCCCCGCCTGATCGACGCCTACGCCCGCATCCCCAAGCTGGCCAGCCACCTGCATCTGCCTGTGCAGCATGGCAGCGACCGCATCCTGATGGCCATGAAGCGCGGCTACACCGCCATGGAATACAAGAGCACGGTACGCAAGCTGCGCGCCATCCGCCCCGATCTGGCGATGAGCAGCGACTTCATCGTCGGCTTCCCCGGCGAGACCGAGGACGACTTCCACAAGATGATGAAGCTGATCGACGACATCCACTTCGACAACAGCTTCAGCTTCATCTTCAGCCCCCGCCCCGGCACGCCTGCGGCCGGCCTGCACGACGACACGCCGCACGACGTGAAGCTGCGCCGGCTTCAGCACCTGCAGGGCGTGATCAACGCCAACATCAAGTCCATCAGCGAAAGCCGTGTGGGCACGGTGCAGCGCATACTCGTGGAAGGCGCCTCCAAGCGCGATGCCACCGAACTCATGGGCCGCACCGAGTGCAACCGGGTGGTCAACTTCGTGGGCCAGCCACGCCTGGTCGGACAGATGGTGGATGTGACCATCACCGAAGCCAAGGCCTACACCCTGCGCGGCGAAGTCGTCACCCACGTGGCCGAGGCCGCGCTCGTCTGAGGCCAGGGGTAGCCACATCACGATGCCAGCCACTAGCGGTCCGTCCGGCACTGGCGCCCACCGGGCCGGAGGGCCGCTCAGCGGGTTCTCGTTTCAGCAGCTGCTGCTGCTGGCGTTCCTGCTCATCGCCGGACTGCTGGGCGTGAGCTCGCTGCGGGCCCTGCACACGCTGGAACAGCTTATGGTGCAAAGCAGGCACGGAACCACCCATGCCACCGCCATGGGTACCGCCGCGCAGGCGCTGAACCAGCGCAGCCAGGCGCTGGAGCGCGCGGCCCGGCAGTCTCTGGTGCTGCGTGATGCGCCACTGCGGCGCAGCTTCGATGAAATGTCGCTCGAGGCATCTGCCATCCTGGACCAGCTGCACAAGGACGGGCTGCCCGAAGAGCAGGCTATCGAATGGCGCAAGCACCTCGATGCCGTGAAGGAATTGCTCAATGCCCAGCCCGAGCGCGCGCTGGACAATGAACGCCTGGTGGCTGACGAGTTCGTGGCCATCGAGACACTGAATCTGAACATCGCACAGTCGATACAAGACCTCAACGCCGAGCGCAACCGCGCGCTGCAGGACCGCGTGGAAGCCAGCCGCCGCAATGTGACCCACCAAGTGGTCGGCGTCATCGTGCTGGCACTGGTGCTGGCCCTTGCCCTGGGCATCTGGCTGGCCCGCCCGTTCAAGCGCCTGGAAGGCGCCATCCGTTTGCTGGGCGAGAACCAGTTGGATGAACCCGTGGTGATCTCCGGCCCGGACGACGTGCGCCGCGTGGGCCAGCGGTTGGAATGGCTGCGACTGCGGCTGGTGGAGCTGGATGCCGACAAGGCGCGGTTCTTGCGCCATGTCTCGCACGAGCTCAAGACCCCATTGGCCGCGTTGCGTGAAGGCGTCGCGCTCTTGCAGGACGGGGTCACCGGCGAGCTCAATGGCGGGCAGCGCGAGGTCGCGCAGATCCTGCACCACAATACGCTGGTGCTGCAAGGCGAGATCGAGGCCCTGCTGCGCTTCAACGCCGCGGCTTTCGAAGCCCGGCAACTGAACCGGCGGGACACCGATCTGCTGGCGCTGCTGGAGGCCCAGGCCGAAGCACAGCGGCTCCAGTGGCAGGCTCGGGGCCTGAAGGTATCTGTGGAAGGCGCTCCGGTGTCGCTACCCATCGACGCCGACAAGATCGCATCGGCGGTGAGCAACCTGCTGTCCAATGCCATTCGCTTCTCACCCAAGGGCGGCACTCTGCGCATTCTGTTGTCGCGCCATGCAGGCACGGCACGGGTCGACGTGATCGACCAGGGGCCAGGTGTTGCACCGGCAGACCGCGACCACGTTTTCGAGCCCTTCTACCGTGGCCTCCGCCAGCCGGAGGATGCCGTGCGCGGCACTGGCATCGGCCTGTCCATAGTCCAGGAATACATTGCAGCCCACGGTGGCACTGTGCGCCTGGTGGACGAGGGCGCCCAATCATTCTTTCGCATTGAACTTCCGCATGCAGCCTAGTGACCTCGACCTTGCCAATTCCGGCAGGCGCACGCGACCGTGCGCGGCGACAGCCCTTCTTCCGCTGGCGGCGTCCTGGCTGCTGGTCGGCTGCGGTGCCACGGTCGCGCAGCAAGTGCAGCCCCCCTCTGCACCCGCCCCGATCATCGTCAAGGCTGCCCCAGCCCCTGAGAAACCGGAAGCCGCGCTCCCTGCAGAACTGGAACCAGTGCCCACTTCCGGTACGCTGCAGCAGGTGCTGGCGCAAACCGACCTCACGCTGCGCATGGCGCCTGCGGAGCTGGCCAAGGAAATCGCGCGCCTGAACGAGGCCGAGGACGCAGCCACAGAGAACTCCTTGCTGCTGGCAATGGCACTGGCACAAACCCGACAGCCAGTGGACACGGCGCGCGCGCTGGGCCTGGTGCAGCGGGTGCTGGGAAACCAGGCCGCTGCAGCGCAGGCTCTGCACCCGCTGGCGCGGCTGCTCGAAGCACGGCTGCTGCAGCAGCGCCGCCTGGAAGACCAGCTTGAGAGGCAAGCACAGCAGCTGCGTGATGCGCAGCGCCGCAACGAGCAGCTCAACGAACGGCTGGAGGCCGTGCGTGCTATCGAGCGCAGCCTGACCACGCGCCCCCCCGTGCCTGCCGCGCCAGCTTCCGCTCCCGCCAGCAGTCCGCAACGTTCCGCACCCTGATTCCACGAACACCATGGCAGCAGCTCCTCCTCCCGCTCCCCGCACCGGGGCCTCTGCCCGCATCCTTGTCGTGGACGACGATGCCGACATGCTCAGGCTGCTGTCGCTGCGCCTGAACGCCGCTGGGTATGAAGTGATCGCGGTGGGCTCCGCAGAGGCCGCGCTGGCACAGCTGGACGTGGCACGACCCCAACTGGTGCTCAGCGATGTGCGGTTGCCCGGGCGCGACGGGCTGGCTTTGTTCGACGAAGTGCGCGCCAGGCACCCTTCGCTGCCCGTGATCCTGCTGACCGCGCACGGCACCATTCCGGACGCGGTGGAAGCCACCTCGCGGGGGGTGTTCACCTACCTCACCAAGCCCTACGATGGCAAGGATCTGCTCGAGAAGATCGGGCAGGCCCTGGCGCTGAGCGCGCCTGCCATCACCCAGGCCCATGCCAATGAAGCATGGCGCGCCGAGATCGTGAGCCGATCCAACCGCATGACTGACCTGCTGGCAGAGGCGTACATGGTGGCGCAATCGGATGCCAGCGTCATGCTGCTGGGCGACAGCGGCGCGGGCAAGGAACTCCTGGCGCAGGCCATCCACCGTGCCAGCCCGCGCGCAGCCAAGCCTTTCGTCGCGGTGAACTGCGGCGCCATCCCCGAGGCACTGCTCGAATCCGAACTGTTCGGCCACGTCAAGGGCGCCTTCACGGACGCCACCAGCAACCATAAAGGGCTCTTCCAGGCCGCCGAGGGCGGGACGCTGCTGCTCGACGAGATCGGCGACATGCCGCCGGCCCTGCAGGTCAAGCTGTTGCGCGTGCTGCAGGAAAGGGCCGTGCGGCCCGTGGGCTCGAGCCAGTCCACGCCCATCGATGTGCGCATCATTTCGGCCACCCACCGCGACCTGGAAGCGGCCATGGCCACCGCCCAGTTCCGTGAAGACCTGTACTACCGCCTGAACGTGGTGACGCTCGTGCTGCCCACACTGGCCGAGCGCCGCGAGGACATTGCCCTGCTGGCCAACCACTTCCTGGACCGGCTCGCGCGCAAGTACGACAAGCGTCTATCGGGGTTCGCCCCCGAGGCGCTCAAGGCATTGACCACGGCGGCCTGGCCCGGCAATGTGCGCCAGCTGTTCAACGTGGTGGAGCAGGTGTGCGCCTTGTCCACCACCCCGCTCGTGCCGCTCACGCTGGTGCAGCGCGCGCTGCGCATCCCTTCCGCCCAGGTGCTGAGCTTCGCGGAAGCGCGCCAGCGCTTCGAGCGCGAGTACCTGGTGGGCCTGCTCAAGATGACCGATGGCAACGTGGCGGATGCCGCGCGCCTGGCACAGCGCAACCGCACGGAGTTCTACCGTCTGCTGCAAAAGCACGCCCTCACCGCCGGCAATTTCAAGAGCGACACAGCTGGTGGCGACGATGTCGCCGAAGAGCGACACGACTAAGTCATTGATTTTCAAAGGTTTCCTTGCGCACATCATCGCCCCCGTCGCCATGCAGCGACAAAAACGGGGCTTTTGCATGCCTTTTGGCGCCGCGCACAAACGCTTACACGCAAACAATCGCCTAAGCCATTGATATAGAACAGTTTTTCAAAGCTGGCACAGGGTTTGCCCTAGTTGCTGCATGCAAGCTGTTTTTTCCCACTCTTTGCCGCTGCTCCGGCGTACCGGATGGACCATGGGTCTGCTGGTACTGGCCCTGGGAGCCGCCAAGGCCCAGGCACAGGGCTTCGACTTCGAAAGCGTGACACAGCTGGCGCGCGAACGGGCCGAGAAGCCCTATCGCGCTGCTGGCGACAAGTTGCCAGCCGACCTGGCGAAGCTCAATTACGACCAGGTGCGCGACATCCGCTGGCGCCCGGACCGCGCCCTGTGGCGCGCCGAGAAACTGCCGTTTGAGGCCATGTTCTTTCATCTGGGCCTTTACCAGAAAGAGCCGGTGCTGATCAACGAGGTCACGCCGCAGGGCCCGCGCCACATCAGCTACAGCCGGGCCGATTTCGACTACGGCAAGAACCAGGTCAAGCCAGAGGCTTGGGGCGACCTGGGCTTTGCAGGCTTTCGGGTGCACAACCACCTGAATTCCAGCGCCTACAAGGACGAGCTGGTGGTCTTCCAGGGCGCCAGCTACTTCCGCGCGCTGGGCAAGGGCCAGCAGTACGGTTTATCGGCTCGGGGCCTGGCCATCGACACCGTCGGTGCCGCGCCGGGCCAGAGTGAGGAGTTCCCGCGCTTCACCGAGTTCTGGCTGGTGCGGCCCGACCCACTGTCCACGCAGGTCACCGTGTACGCCCTGCTGGACTCGCCACGCGCCACTGGCGCCTACCGTTTCGACATCCAGCCCGGCGCGCAGACCACCACCACGGTGCGCAGCCGCATCTTCGTGCGGCCCGGTGCGGCCAAGCCCATCGGCACGCTGGGGGTGGCCCCGCTGACCAGCATGTTCTTCTTCGGCGAGAACCAGCCGCGCAAGGAAGACTTCCGCCCCGAGGTGCATGACTCGGACGGCCTGATGATCGCCACCGGCGAAGGCGAGTGGCTTTGGCGCCCGCTGCAGAACCCTAAACAGACGCTTGTCACCTCGTTCGCCACCAAGAACCCCAAGGGTTTTGGCCTGATGCAGCGGGACCGTCAGTGGGCCAGCTACGAGGACGTGGAAGCCCGCTACGAGCGCCGCCCCAGCGCGTGGGTCCGCCCCCTGAACGACTGGGGTCCCGGTCGCGTGGAACTGGTGCAGTTGAACACACCCGATGAGACGCACGACAACATCGTCGCGTACTGGGTGCCTGCCCAGATGCCCGCCCCGGGTCAACCTCTCGAATTTGCCTACGAACTGAGCTGGCAGGGCGACGACCAGCAGCGCCCCCCGGGAGGATGGGTGACGCAATCGCGCCGGGGCATGGGCTACACCAAGGAGACCGCGGCCGCCCTGCGCCAGCAAGCCCAGTTCGTTGTCGACTTCGACGGCCCGGCCCTGAAGTCCCTTCCCGCCGACGCCGCCGTCAAGGCCGTGGTGAGCACCGATGCCAACGGCAAGGTCCTGGAAAACATCGTCTACCGCAACCCCGCCAACGACCAGTGGCGGATGACCGTTCGCGTACAGCGCCTGAAAGCCGATCGCCCGATCGAGCTGCGCGCTTTTCTTCAACACGACAACAACGCTTTGAGTGAAACATGGACGCACATCATTCTTCCCGAGTAAGCCCCGAGGCGCCCCATCGCTCCCCTGCCCGCACGGCATCCGCCGCGCCCAAGGGACAGCGCGTGCCCTATCTGCGCGCTGTACCCAGCCAGCGCAGCGTGCTGCGCGAAGAGCGCCACCCGAATGCCGTCACGGCGCCGCCGCTGAACCGCGGGTCGATGACGCCCGTGCCTTGGCGCGGTTTCTGGAACAGCCTGAGCACCGCCGTGCTGCTGCGCCTGACAGGCCGCGGCAACGACGTCACCGCTCCGTCGCAGAACGAACCTGCGCAGGCCTGGCAAGGCGCGGCACAGTGCCGCCGCTGGACCTTCATGGTGCTCACGCTCCTGGCGACAGCCTTGGCCAGCCTGCTGTTTGCAGGCGTACAACCTGACTATGACAACCCGTGGCTCGGCTACGGCCAGATCGCGCTGTTCGCGCTGCTGTCGGCCTGGGTGGTGACTGGTTTTCTGACCGGTCTGATGGGCTTTTGGGTGATGGTGCGCGGCGACAAGCACGCACTGTCGGTACGCAGCGTCACCGAGCACCATCTGGCGCCGGACGCACGCACCGCGATCATCATGCCGATCTGCAACGAAGACGTGGCCACCGTGTTCGCAGGCCTGCGGGCCACCTGTGAATCCGTCGCCGCTACGGGCCATGGCGCCACCTTTGACGTGTTCGTGCTGTCCGACAGCTACGACCCCGAGATTGCGATCGCCGAGCGCGCAGCCTGGGAAGAGCTGCGCAGTGCCCTGGCGCAGCACAGCCAACAGCCCCAGGTACAGGTCTACTACCGCCTGCGCACCCGCCGCACCCACCGCAAGGCCGGCAACGTGGCCGACTTTTGCCGCCGCTGGGGCAAGGACTACCGATACATGGTGGTGCTCGATGCCGACAGCGTGATGAGCGGCGACTGCATCGTCTCCATGGCCAAGCTCATGGAAGCCAACCCCACCGCCGGCATCATCCAGACCGCCACGCAAGCCATCGGCCATGTCACGCTGCACGCCCGCGCGCAGCAATTCGCCTCGCGCGTCACCGGCCGCCTGTTCACGCTGGGCATGCAGTACTGGCAACTGGGCGAGTCCCATTACTGGGGCCACAACGCCATCATCCGTGTGGCGCCCTTCATGGAACACTGCGCGCTGGCCCCCATCAAGGGCACGGGCGGCCTCTCCGGGGGCATCATGTCGCACGACTTCGTCGAAGCCGCACTCATGCGCCGCGCGGGCTACCACGTGTGGCTGGTGGCCGACCTGATCGGCAGCTACGAGCAGCAGCCGCCAGACCTCCTGGCCGAGTTGCAGCGCGACCGCCGCTGGTGCCAGGGCAACCTGCAGAACGCCCGCCTGATGGCCGAGCCCGGCATCCACCCGGTGCACCGCTCGATGTTCGTGACGGGCGCCATGGCCTACCTGTCGGCACCGCTGTGGCTTGCCTTCCTGACGCTGGGCACGGCGCTGTGGCTCTCGGGCGCCAAACTGGTGGCCGACTGGCATATCCTGCCTGCCGAGTTGCTCGCCCTGTGGGCCTGGACACTGTGCCTGCTGTTCCTGCCGCGCATTTTGGGCCTGGCGGCGGTGTTCATGCGCCGCGAGCAGCAGCAATACGGTGGTGCTTTCAGCCTGCTCAAGAGCGCAGTGCTGGAAAGCGTGCTGGCCATCCTGCAGGCGCCCATCCGCATGCTCGCGCATTCGCTGTTCGTTCTGATCGCGCTGACCGGTCTGAAGCTGGAATGGAAGTCGCCCCCACGTGAAGCCCACGCCGTGCCATGGCGCCATGCCATGCGCCAGTTGGCCCCGATGAGCGCCGTGATCGGACTGCTCGCCCTGGGCGTGGCGGTGATCGACAGCAGTGCCCTGCTGTGGCTCATGCCGGTCGGCCTACCTCTGGCCCTGGCGATTCCTTTGGCTGTGGTGACCAGCCAGATCGCGTTGGGCAAGGCGATGCGTGCGCAGCGGCTGCTGCTGATCCCGGAGGAGTCGTGGTCCCCGCCTGTACTGCGGCGAGCCTGGCTGCACGCCAGCAGGCTGGCAAAGCCTGCCTTGCGGGCGGCCTGATCTGCCTGTGGCAAGTGCCCACAAACACAAGGCCGGTGCTCGCACCGGCTTTTTTCGTCTGCTGAAACCGGGAGAAGCTGCGGGTCACCAGGAAAGGGCAGGCATTCACTTAGGATAGGCACGCTTCGAAAACGCCTGTGCACGAGCTCCGCCAGGCGGTGCCCATTCACCCGCGAGCTGCTTTTTTGTCGAACCATGCCTCCGTCATCATTCAACACCAGTGCCTTTGCGCGGCGCTTCTTCCATGGCTGCGCACTGGTGCTTGCCCTCACCGCTGTAGGCTGCGTGGCACCGCCTCCCAAGGCAGTGAGCACCCCGGCGCCCTTGGTCCAGGCTGCGCCTGAACCCGCGCCACCTGCCGAGCCGCCAGGCCGCATCATCTTTGCCGGCTTTGCAATGCACTCGCAGTCCAAGGCCTTTCGCAACGATGTCCTGCTGGCAGAGAAGCTGGTCAGCCGGATCGACCCCAACGCACTGATGCTCAAGCTGGCCAACCCGGCGCGCAACGAGAGCACCGAATGGCCCCAGGCAACTGCCGAGAACTTTGCACTGGTGATGGCCAAGACAGCCGAGGTGGCCAAGCCGCGCGATCGCGTGCTGCTGTTCATTTCCACCCATGCGAACCCGGGGCTTCTCAACATCAGCGCCGCAGGCAAGAACCTGCAGCCCATTACGCCGCGGATGCTCAGCGATGCGCTCGCCCCACTGATCAAGGTACCCACGATGGTGGTGCTGTCCGCCTGCTACAGCGGCGCATTCGTCGAGTCCCTGAAGGCGCCCCAACGCGTCGTGATGACGGCGACCGACGTGCGCCTCACTTCGTTCAAGTGCCAGTACGACGGGCAGCACACGCCGTTCGCCGAGGCGCTTTTCGGCCAGGCTGGCGCTGGAAGCCTTGCGGTGGAGGACTGGATGGCAGAGGCCCGGAGGTCCATCACCGCCCAGGAGAAGCGGCGCAAGCTGCCGGCCTCGAAGCCGCAGATGTTTGTGGGGGATGAGGCCAAGGCCTGGGCCGGACGCCCGCTGAAGTACTGGCTCGCGGCGCCCTGAGTGGCAGCGGCTGGGCTGATGGTCACAGCCCGCGGCCGTGAGCACGCGGGGGTGGAGCGGTGAACTTTTGGAAAGCGCTCAGAACGGCATCTTGGGCATGCCGCCGCCGCCCAGACCCTTCATGCCCCCCATGCGCTTCATCATCTTCATGAGGCCACCGCCCTTCATCTTCTTCATCATGCCCTGCATCTGCTCGAACTCCTTGAGCAGGCGATTGACCTCCTGCACATGCACGCCTGCGCCAGCAGCGATGCGCTTCTTGCGGGTGGCCTTGATGAGATCGGGCTTGCGGCGCTCCAGCGGCGTCATGCTCTGGATGATGCCTTCCTTGCGCTTGATGTCTTTTTCGGCTTTGTCCATGTCCACTGCGCCGGCCTTGGCCGTGAGCTGCGAGGGGAGCTTGTCCATCAGGCTGGACAGGCCGCCCATCTGCTTCATCTGCTGAATCTGCGACAAAAAGTCATTGAGATCGAATCCGTCGCCGCTCTTGACCTTGGCAGCCAGCTTCTGGGCGGCCTCCATGTCCACGCCGGCCGTGACCTGCTCGACCAGTGCCACGATGTCACCCATGCCCAGGATGCGGCCCGCATGGCGCTCGGCGTCGAAGACCTCCAGGCCGTCGATCTTTTCCGAAACGCCCGCGAACTTGATGGGTGCTCCCGTGACCTGCCGCACCGACAGCGCCGCACCGCCGCGCGAATCGCCGTCCAGCTTGGTCAGCACGATACCGGTCAGGGGGAGAGCCTCCTTGAAGGCCTTGGCGGTGTTGATGGCATCCTGGCCCTGCATGGCATCGACGACGAAGAGCGTCTCGACAGGATTGAGGGCGCCGTGCAGGTCCTTGATTTCCTTCATCAAGGCCTCATCGATGGCCAGGCGGCCGGCCGTATCGACGAGCAGCACGTCAAAGTAATGCTTCTTGGCGTAGTCGAGCGCTGCGCGTGCGATTTCCAGGGGCTTCTGGTCCGGCGTGCTGGGGAACCACTCGGCGCCTGCCTGCTTCGTCACCGTCTTGAGCTGCTCGATGGCCGCCGGGCGGTACACGTCGCCCGAAACGGTCAGGACCTTCTTCTTGCGCTTTTCGATCAGGTGCTTGGCCAGCTTGGCGGTGGTCGTGGTCTTGCCGGCACCCTGCAGGCCCGCCATCAGGATGATGGCAGGGGGCTGGGCAGCCAGATTGATGTCGGAGATGCCCTCGCCCATCGTGGCGGCCAACTCGCGGTTGACGATGGAGACCAGCGTCTGGCCGGGCTTGAGCGAACCCAGCACCTCCTGCCCCAGCGCCTTTTCCTTGACCCGAGCGATGAAGTCCCGCACCACCGGCAAGGCCACATCGGCCTCCAGCAGGGCCATGCGCACCTCGCGCAGCATGTCCTGCACGTTGGCTTCGGTGATGCGAGCCTGGCCACGCATCTCCTTGACGAGGCGCGAAAGTTTGTCGGTAAGTGCGGAGGCCATGGGCAATGTTCCGGTGTTGCCTGCGCGCTATCAACACCACGGTTGTGGCAGGCAGGCCCGCCAAGGTAGGGGCGGTGGGGGCAAAAGGCTAAACTGCGATCCATGATTTTAGCGAGTAGCTCCCCCCTCAGCTGGCTGCTGGCCCTGGCCGCCGCGGTGGCATATGGCGTACCCGCAGTTGCCGCCAGGCGGCTGGGCACCACGGCGGCCCGCAACGCGCTGCTGGTGGCCTGGGTGCTGCACGGTGCCGTGCTGGTCTGGGGCCTGTGGGGCGATGCGCCCCGATTCGGCTTCGCGCCTGCGCTGTCGATGACGGCTTGGCTGGTACTCACCGTGTATGCGGTCGAGCGGCAGCTCTTTCCCCAGATGCAGTCGCGCTGGGTGCTGGCCGCCCTGGGCGCCGTGGCGGTCGTGCTGGCGCTGGTGTTCCCTGGCCAGCCCCTGCACGTCACGGCCTCCGCGTGGCTGCCTCTGCATCTGGCGTTGGGCATCGCCTGCTACGGCCTCTTCGGTGCCGCCGTGGTACATGCCTGGCTCATGACCCGCGCCGAGCGGCATATCCGTCAGGCTGAAGACCCGCACAGCGGTATCCCGTTGCTGACGCTGGAACGCCTGACCTTCCGCTTCGTGACAGCGGGCTTCATCCTGCTGACAGCCACGCTGCTGGCCGGCTGGCTGTTTGGTGAAACGCTCTACGGTCGCGCTTGGCGCTGGGACCACAAGGCCGTTTTTTCCATGCTCTCGTGGCTCACGTTTGCAGCGTTGCTGATCGGCCGCGCGCGCTTTGGCTGGCGTGGCCGCAATGCCGTGCGCGTACTCTACGCGGGTTCGACGCTGCTGCTGCTGGCCTATGTGGGCTCACGCTTCGTGATGGAAGTGGTGTTGGGGCGCAGCGCATGAAGTACCTCGTTCTGCTGATCGTACTGGTCGTGGCCATCGGCATCTGGCGCAGCCGCCGCGAGAAGGACACTGAAGTGCAGGCACGCCGGCCAGCGCCACCGCCGGGTGGACCGCAGGACATACTGGCCTGCGCGCACTGCGGCGTGCACATTCCGCAGGCAGAAGCGCTGATGCTGGGCAACCATGCCTACTGTTGCCCGGAGCATCGGCACCTGGGACCGGCCTGAGACATGCGAGTTCCAGCCGCCGGGATCTTCTCACCCGCCGTGGATGCGCCGTTCGTGCGCCTGTGGCGTGGTTTCCTCACCGCACGCGTCGTGGTGGCGCTGTCTCTGCTGCTGTTGCAGGGCGTGGGGCAGATCGTCAACCAGGCATTGGAACCGGCGGTGCTGGGAGTTTGCGTGGTTTACCTCATTGCCACCGCCTTGCTGCGGGTACTGGCAGGAGATGCCCCTCCATCGCCACGCGCAGGGCCCCATTGGCTGCCTTCCCTCGGCGTCGACCTGCTGGCCATCGCCCTCCTTCAGTTGCTGCACTCCGGCATCATGAATTTCACCCCCTTGTTCGGCCTGCCCATCCTGATGGCGGCTGTGCTGGGCACTTTGACGCTGGCATTGGGAACCACCGCAGCAGCTACGCTGCTGCTGCTGGTGTGGGCATGGTGGATGGGGTCGCGCGCCATGGGCGACGATGCATCACGATACCTGCAAAGCGCGCTGACGTGCACTGGCTACTTCATCGTCAGCTTTCTGGTTCACCAACTGGCCACGCGTCTGGCGCGCGAACAGGAAGTAGCCCACCAAAGCCAGGTCGCTGCCCGGGTGCAGACCCAGGTCAGCGCGCTCGTGATACAGAATCTGACCGATGGTGTGCTGGTCGTGGACCACAGCGATACTGTGCGCATCGCAAACCCCGCAGGACTGCAATTGCTGGGCGGGCGGGGCCTGCCAGAACTGCCGTTCGTGCTGACCGCCGAGGCCGCCTGGAATCCCCTGGTGGTTCTGGCGCGCCGTACCTTCAGGCAGGAGCACTCGCTGACGGCCGATGTCGACCTGCTGCACCCGGGGCAAAGCCCCACGGGTCTGCATGTTCGCACCTGGCTCACATCCACGAGGGAGGCATCGGAGCAAACGCACACCGAGCGGCTGTGCGTGATGTTCCTGCACGATCTGCGCGAAATGGAGGCTCGCCTGCGTACCGAAAAACTGGCGGCGATGGGTCGCATGTCGGCGGCCGTTGCGCACGAGATACGCAATCCGCTGGCCGCTATCGTGCAAGCCAATGCCTTGCTGGAGGAAGACCTGCACGATCCCGCCCACAAGCGCCTGGCGCACATGGTGCAGCAGAACGCCGACCGCCTGGCCAGGATTGCAGAAGAGGTACTGGACATCGCCCGCGTGCAGCACCAGATCAGCCACGCCCCGGCCTCCACCGTGCCTCTGGACGACACCGTGGCGCAGATATGGAACGACTGGCAGGCCCAGGATCCAGCCAAGCGCAGGGCGAAGGTGACGCTCGATGCCAAGGCGGTCCAGGTGGAGTTCGATCCCGAGCACCTGCGGCGCGTACTCGTGAATCTTTTGGACAACGCCCTGCGCTACATGGGCCAGGAGCCGGACTCGCTGCTGGTCAGCACACGGTCGCAGCCTTCAGGCCAGATCAGCCTGCAGGTGTGGAGCGACGGTGCTCCCATGGACAAGTCCGTGGAGCGCCATCTGTTCGAACCCTTCTTCTCGTCCGAAAGCCGCTCCAGCGGCCTGGGCCTCTATATTTGCCGCGAACTGTGCCAGCGCCATGGCGCCTCCATCAGCTACCAGCGGCTGTCACGGGCGACATCACGGGGTGAATCCGGGGGCAATGCCTTCACCGTCGGCTTTCGCCGCACCACCCGTCCGGCGGAATCCGCCACGCTGTTCGACACCATCGTGGTCTGACCTCCACTCCCATGAACGCCACCCCCGCTTCCATCCTCGTCGTAGACGACGAACCCGACCTGCGCGTCCTGTACGAGCTTACGCTGCTGCGCGAAGGCTATCGCGTGGAAACAGCCTCGAGCGTGCAGGAAGCGCGCGAGCAACTCAAGGCCCACCGTTTCGATGCGGTAATCACCGACATGCGGCTGCCTGACGGCTTCGGCATGGAACTGCTGCAGGACCTGCGTGAGCAGCAGCGCAAGGAGCGCTGCGTAGTGATGACGGCCTATGGCTCCGCCGAGAACGCGGTCGAAGCGCTGCGCTCCGGGGCTTTCGACTACCTCACCAAACCGGTGGATCTCAAACAGTTCCGCTCGGTGGTGGCCTCCGCCATTCAGGGCACGGGTGGCGTACCCGCGCCCCGCGCAGCGCGCAACCAGGGCAGGACCGCCATGGCGGCCGCAGGCGAATCGTCGGGGTCGACACCGGCGCTGGAGCGCATGGTGGGCGAGTCCGCCGCGATCCGCAACGTCAAGCAGCGGGTAGCCAAGGTGGCCCGCGGCATGGCACCCGTGCTGATCCACGGCGAATCAGGCACCGGCAAGGAACTGGTCGCACAGGCACTGCATGCAAGCAGCCAACGCGCCGACGGGCCTCTGGTGGCCGTCAATTGCGGCGCCATTCCCGAGAACCTTCTGGAGGCCGAGTTCTTCGGCGCGCGCAAGGGCTCCTACACCGGCGCATCGCAGGACCGTGACGGCTACTTCCAGGCCGCGCGGGGCGGCACACTGTTCCTTGACGAGATCGGGGACCTTCCGCTGGCCATGCAGTCCAAGCTGCTGCGAGCCATCCAGGAACGCAGCGTGCGGCCGCTGGGCTCGACGCAGGAAGAAACCGTGGACGTGCGCATCGTCAGCGCCACACACCGTGACCTGGCCGCCGATGTGCAGTCGGGCCGATTCCGGCAGGATCTGTACTACCGTCTCAACGTGATCGAGATCGTGATCCCACCGCTGCGCGAGCGGCGCGAAGACCTGCCCGCACTGTGCGCCGCGCTGCTCTCCCGCATCGCCCAGGAGTCAGGCATCGCAGTGCCCCGGCTGACCGAGCAGGCGTTGACGTCCATCGCGGCGCACCCGCTGACCGGCAACGTCCGCGAACTGGAAAACCTGCTGCACCGCGCCGTCGCGCTCAGCGACGGTGAGGACTTGCAGGTGGACGCGCCCGTGCTGCCGCCGGACTCCGCAAGCTCGCGCGCCGAAACGCTCGCAACGGCGCCGGCAACCAGCGCGCCGGCCAGTTCTTTGACGGACGCAGCCGCTGAGGCCAGCCCCAGCCCCGGCAGTTCCGTGCCGCTGCCCAGCGACCTGCAGGCCTGGCTGGACCAGCAAGAGCGCGACATCCTCATCCGCGCTCTGAGAGAGGCTGGATTCAATCGCACGGCCACGGCGGCACGCCTGGGGATCAGCCTGCGCCAGATCCGCTACCGCATCGCCCGCCTGAACATTGCCGTGCCCAACGACCAGGATGCGAATGACGAGATCGCCTGACGCCGCGCGGGATACGGCCTTGCCATGGGATGGCGGCTGGCACCGCGCCGCGCAGCGGCTGGTGTCCCCGAACTACGGTGATCGGCCCGCACTGCCGTCTTCGGCCATCGACCTGATCGTAGTGCACTCCATCAGTTTGCCACCGGGCGAATACGGGACGGGCCACGTGCAGCAACTATTCACCAACACGCTCGACTGGGACGCTCATCCGTACTTCCAGAGCATCCGCGGCCTGGCCGTGTCGTCGCATTTCTTCATCGAGCGCACCGGCATGCTCTGGCAATTCGTGAGTTGCGACCAGCGCGCCTGGCATGCGGGGCAGTCGTCGTACCGAGGCCGCAACCAGTGCAACGACGACTCCATCGGCATCGAACTCGAAGGTCTGGAGGGCCGAGAGTTCGAAGCCCCGCAGTACCAGACACTTGCCCGGCTGTGTCTGGACATCGAAAAGCGCTACGCCATCGAGTACATCGCCGGCCACGAGCACATTGCCCCGGGTCGCAAGCAGGATCCCGGGCCAGGGTTCGACTGGCGCCTTCTTCATGATGCGCTCCGTTGGCCGTTGCGCCGCTTTCCTGTCGCCACCCTCGCCGGCCACCCGCCGCCACGCTGATCGCTGCGGCCCCAGCGCCACATCCAGGATTTTTCTTTGTGCGTTTGCACATTGTTGCAGTGCTTGGCGGCCGCAAGGAACCATGCGGTCTCGGGGGCGAAATCCCGCGCAACGCGTGTCGACATGCGGGTTGCCTGCCCCATATCCCCGCGTTTCAATGGATTGCGCGGTGGTGCCAGTGCTCCGCTTCACGCGCCTAGCACAAGCCGCGTGGGCCTCGGGGCATTTTTACCGCGATACACTACCGGTAGTGTCTTGAATGCACGAGATACACCATATATAGTGTGCCCACTCCAAAGTCCGGCACACCGATCTCCCGGCCCGGCTGCATTCCCAGCCGAGCATCACACCCCAGACAGCCCAAAGAAGAGGACACCCATGCAAGCTGCTTTGAACACGCCTTCCCCCACCCACGCCGCCACATCGGATGCTCTCGCTTCCCAGGCCGCGCCGGCTGGTGCCCCCCACTCGCTCCCGCACTACCAGATCATCCGCCGCAACGGCGCCGTGGTGCCTTTCGAGCCCCAGAAGATCGCGGTGGCGATGATGAAGGCGTTTCTTGCGGTCCACGGCACCCAGGGCGCAGCTTCTGCCAGCGTACGCGAAGTTGTCGACACACTGACGCAGAACGTGGTGCGTGCGCTGGTGCGGTCACGCCCCGCAGGTGGCACCTTTCACATCGAGGATGTGCAGGACCAGGTGGAGCTGGGCCTGATGCGCGGCGAGTACCACGAAATCGCCCGCGCCTACGTGCTGTACCGCGAGCGCCGCACGCAGGAACGTGCTCGCCATACAGAACAGCAGGCCGCCGCTCCAGCCGCACCGCTGCTGCACGTGATCGATGGCGACGCGCGTGTTGCGCTGGACCTGGGGCGGCTGCAGGCATTGATCGAATCCGCCTGCGTGAACCTGGGTGCAGACGTCAAGGCCGAGCCCATCGTGTCCGAAACCATGCGCAATCTGTACGACGGCGTTCCCATGGACGAGGTCTACAAGGCGTCCATCCTGGCGGCCCGCACGCTGATCGAGAAGGACCCCGACTACACCTACGCCACCGCGCGCCTCTTGCTCCACACCATCGTGCGCGAAGTGCTGGGCAAGGAAGTAGCCCAGGCCGACATGGGCCGGGCATACCTCGACTACTTCCCCCAGTTCATCCAGAAGGGCGTGGACAACGAGCTGCTGGACGAGCGCCTGCTGCAGTACAACCTGCAGCGCCTGGGCGGTGCGCTCAAGGCAGAGCGCGACCTGAAGTTTGATTACCTCGGCCTGCAGACCTTGTACGACCGCTACTTCCTGCACGTCAAGAAAACCCGCATCGAACTGCCCCAGGCGTTCTTCATGCGCGTGGCCATGGGCCTGGCGCTGAACGAAAAGGACCGTGAGGCCCGCGCCATCGAGTTCTATGAAGTGCTTTCGTCCTTTGACTTCATGTCGAGCACGCCCACGCTGTTCAACAGCGGCACGCTGCGCTCGCAACTCTCCAGTTGCTACCTGACCACAGTGCCCGACGACCTGGATGGCATCTACGAATCCATCAAGGAAAACGCCCTGCTGTCCAAGTTTGCCGGCGGCCTGGGCAACGACTGGACCCGCGTGCGTGCGCTGGGCTCGCACATCAAGGGCACGAACGGAGAATCGCAGGGCGTGGTGCCCTTCCTCAAGGTGGTCAACGACACCGCCGTGGCCGTGAACCAAGGTGGCAAGCGCAAAGGCGCCGTCTGCACCTACCTGGAAACCTGGCACCTGGACATCGAAGAGTTTCTGGAGCTGCGCAAGAACACCGGTGATGACCGCCGCCGCACGCACGACATGAATACGGCCAACTGGATCCCCGACCTCTTCATGCGCCGCGTGATGGAAAAGGGCACCTGGACGCTGTTCTCGCCCTCCAACGTGCCTGATCTGCACGACCTGTTCGGCGCTGACTTCGAGAAAGCGTACGTGGCCTACGAAGAGAAGGCTGCTCGCGGCGAAATCAAGCCCGCCAAGACGGTGCAGGCCACCGACATGTGGCGCAAGATGCTGACCATGCTGTTCGAGACCGGACATCCCTGGATCACCTTCAAGGACGCCTGCAACGTGCGCTCGCCCCAACAGCACGCAGGCGTGGTGCACTCGTCCAACCTGTGCACCGAGATCACGCTGAACACCAGCGACACCGAAACGGCCGTGTGCAACCTGGGTTCCGTCAATCTGCTGCAGCATCTGAAGAACGGTCAGATCGACCACGACAAGCTCAAGAAGACCATCACGGTGGCCATGCGCATGCTGGACAACGTGATCGACATCAACTACTACGCCGTCAACAAGGCCCGCGATTCCAACCTGCGCCACCGCCCCGTGGGCCTGGGCCTGATGGCCTTCCAGGACAGCCTGTACGAGTTGCGCATCCCCTATGCCTCCCAGGCAGCGGTGGAGTTCGCCGACAAGTCGATGGAAGCCATCTGCTACTACGCATACTGGGCTTCCACCGAGCTGGCCCGCGAGCGCGGCCAGTATTCGAGCTACAAGGGCTCCCTGTGGGACCGCGGCATCCTGCCTTTCGATACGCTGGACATGCTTTCGCAGGCACGCGGCGGCTATGTGGAAGTGGACCGCTCCTCCACACTGGACTGGGATGCCCTGCGCAAGAAGATCGCTCAGGACGGCATGCGCAATTCCAACTGCGTGGCCATTGCCCCCACCGCCACCATCTCCAACATCATCGGCGTGGACGCATCGATCGAGCCCTCGTTCGGCAACCTGTCCGTGAAGTCCAACCTGTCGGGTGAGTTCACCGTCATCAACGGCGGCCTGGTGCGCGACCTCAAGCGCCTGGGCCTGTGGGACGACGTGATGATCATGGACCTCAAGCACTTCAAGGGCTCGCTGCACCCCATCGACCGTGTGCCGGCCGACATCAAGGCGCTGTACTCCACGGCCTTCGAGGTCGAGCCGCAGTGGCTGGTGGAAGCCGCATCGCGCCGCCAGAAGTGGATCGACCAGGCGCAAAGCCTGAACATCTACATGGCCGGTGCATCGGGCAAGAAGCTGGATGACACCTACAAGCTCGCGTGGATCCGCGGCCTCAAGACCACGTACTACCTGCGCACGCAAAGCGCCACGCACGTCGAGATGAGCACGGTGAACACGCGCCAGCTCAACGCCGTATCCTCCGGCAATGAAGGCGGCGCACCGGGGGCTTCGGCACCTGCACAGGCCAAGCCCAGCGCGCTCGATGCAGCGGCTGCAGCTGCTGCTGCACAGTCCGCATCCGTGCCCGCCACGGACGTGAAGTTCTGCGCCATCGACGACCCAGGCTGCGAAGCCTGCCAATAAGGACTTCGCGCGCAACGCCTCGCACACATCCGAGGCGTTGCGCATGTGCTGTGAAGCAACAAATCGTTGCTGCGCAACGCTTCAGTGCTTTTCTTTTCGCAGCACTGCTTTCATAATCCGAACACTGGAAAATCTATGTTGTCCTGGGACGAAGAAGTCAAGCCCTCATCGCAAAACCAACTGGACGGTGGACTGAACAAGAGCCACTCGGTGGAACAGCCGCCCCTGTCTTTCCAGACGCCCTCCCTGCAGGCCGTGCACGCATCGATGACGGCATCGGTTGCACCGCAGGCA
This sequence comes from Acidovorax sp. sic0104, assembly GCF_019219095.1. Classification (GTDB taxonomy): domain Bacteria; phylum Pseudomonadota; class Gammaproteobacteria; order Burkholderiales; family Burkholderiaceae_C; genus Acidovorax. Next base: position 257,553 of record NZ_JAHUWH010000004.1, on the reverse strand, counting down.
ACGCCAGCCGCTGCGCCTGCTGCCCCCACACACCGCCGCGTGAACGCTGCCGACAAGCGCATCATCAACGGACAGACCGACGTCAACCAGCTGGTGCCGTTCAAGTACAAGTGGGCATGGGAAAAGTACCTTGCCACCTGCGCCAACCACTGGATGCCGCAAGAAGTGAACATGACGCGGGACATCGCGTTGTGGAAGGACCCCAACGGCCTGACGGATGACGAGCGCCGCATCATCAAGCGCAACCTCGGCTTCTTCGTGACCGCCGACTCGCTGGCCGCCAACAACATCGTGCTGGGCACGTACCGCCACATCACCGCGCCCGAATGCCGCCAGTTCCTGCTGCGTCAGGCCTTCGAGGAAGCGATCCACACGCACGCCTACCAGTACATCGTGGAGTCGCTCGGCCTGGATGAAGGCGAGATCTTCAGCGCCTACCTGGAAGTGCCCTCCATCCGCGACAAGGACGAGTTCCTGATCCCCTTCATCGAGGCGATCATGGACCCCAACTTCCACACCGGCACATTCGAGACCGACCAGACGCTGCTCAAGTCCCTGATCGTGTTCGCCTGCCTGATGGAAGGCCTGTTCTTCTACGTCGGCTTCACGCAGATCCTGGCGCTGGGCCGCCAGAACAAGATGACCGGTGCTGCAGAGCAGTACCAGTACATCCTGCGCGACGAGTCGATGCACTGCAACTTCGGCATCGACCTGATCAACCAGCTCAAGCTCGAGAACCCCCATCTGTGGACCGCCGAGTTCAAGGCCGAGATCAACGCGCTGTTCATGAAGGCCGTAGAGCTGGAATACCGCTACGCCGAAGACACCATGCCTCGTGGCGTGCTGGGCATGAACGCATCGATGTTCAAGGGCTACCTGCGCTACATCGCCAACCGCCGCGCCACGCAGATCGGGCTGGAAACGCTGTTCCCCAACGAGGAGAACCCGTTCCCCTGGATGAGCGAGATGATCGACCTCAAGAAGGAACGCAACTTCTTCGAGACCCGGGTTATTGAATACCAGTCTGGTGGTGCGCTGTCCTGGGACTAGCGCTTTCTTTGCATTGCACCACCATGGATATCTACACCACGCACCCCATAGACAGCGCCGCAGAGCACTGCCGTGTGGAGCGTTCCCGTGTTCATGGGGATGGAGACAGCCTCCATCCCCATGGATCGCTTCCTGCCCACAGAAGACAGGAAGTGCTCTTTGCAAATTGACCCAAGGAGAACATGATGGCAACTGCGAAAAAGACCGCTGCAAAGAAGGCAGCTCCCGCGAAGAAGGCCGCTCCTGCCAAGAAGGCAGTAGCAGCGAAGAAGGCAGCACCGGCCAAGAAGGCTGCGCCCGCCAAGAAGGCAGCACCGGCAAAGAAGGCCGCTCCCGCCAAGAAGGCTGTAGCAGCGAAGAAGGCCGCGCCCGCCAAGAAGGCAGCACCGGCAAAGAAAGCCGCTCCCGCCAAGAAGGCCGTAGCAGCGAAGAAGGCCGCGCCCGCCAAGAAGGCAGCACCGGCAAAGAAAGCCGCTCCCGCCAAGAAGGCTGTAGCAGCGAAGAAGGCCGCGCCCGCCAAGAAGGCAGCACCGGCAAAGAAAGCCGCTCCCGCCAAGAAGGCTGTAGCAGCGAAGAAGGCCACGCCCGCCAAGAAGGCAGCACCCGCCAAGAAGGCCGTCGCGGCAAAGAAGGCTGCTCCCGCAGCCAAGAAGGCAGCCCCTGCTGCGAAGAAGGCTTCGCCCGCCAAGAAGGCCCCCAAGGCCCCTGCCCCTGCCGCCGCAGCTCCCGCTGCACAGACCACGCTGAACCCTCAGGCAGCCTGGCCATTCCCTACAGGCAACAAGCCCTGATATTGGCGTATGACGCCATCGACCCGGTGCCTGTGCACCGGGTTTTTTTATGCCTGAGAATGAGCTCGTGCCCTGCACGCACCGCGCCACCCCAAGGGGCGCGACGCCAGATCCGGCGCACGACCTGGCCTGTCGGGGCGAGGGGCTATCCGGCCATCACTGCGGCGCGAAATCGAGCGTGTAGTTCTGCGGGCCTCGCTGCGCGATCTTGAGCGCGCCCACCCTGTTGCCGAGCTCGGCGCAGCGCACCAGTGTCCAGCCTTTTTCCAGCCCGAACAGCAGCGCGCCGCGCCATGCATCACCGCAGCCGGTAGGATCAACCACCTGCGTCGGAACCACAGCGGGCACGTGGGTCTTCACCCCCTCCACCCACACATCGCACCCTTGGGCGCCCAGCGTCACCACCAGTCCCTGAACCTTGCAGGAGAGCTCCTGCAGGCTCATGCCCGTGCGGTCGCACAGCATCTTGCCTTCATAGTCATTCACCGTCACCCAGGTCGCCTGCTCGACAAACCTCATGAGTTCTTCGCCATTGAACATGGGCAGACCCTGACCCGGATCGAACACGAAGGGAATCCCTGCCGCCACGAACTGCTGCGCATGTTGCAGCATCGCATCGCGCCCGTCGGGCGAGATGATGCCAAGCTTCACGTGCGCATCAGGCTCGATGCGGTTGGCGTGCGCCTGCATCATCGCGCCGGGGTGGAACGCGGTGATCTGGTTGTTGTCGTGGTCGGTCATGATCATGGCTTGCGCCGTGTAGGCGTCCTGGACCTGGCCCACATGGCGCTGGCTGATGCCCAGCGATTGCAGGCGCTGCAGATACTCGCCGCCATCAGTGCCCAGCATGGCCATGGGCACGGGCTCGCCCCCGAGCAGCTTGAGGCTGTAGGCGATGTTGCCCGCGCAACCGCCGAAGTCCCGGCGCAGCGACGGGACCAGGAAGGACACGTTCAAGATGTGCAGCTGGTCGGGCAGGATCTGCTCGGCAAACCGCCCCTCGAAGGTCATGATGGTGTCGAACGCCAGGGAACCGCAAATAAGGGCAGCCATATCGGTGATGAAGGTTGAACAAAGAGAAAAGTATCCGGCTCAGGGATAGAACGCGAGCAGCCGGTATCCAGCCACACGCGCTCCCCCAGTGGTCACGACCACCGACACCGACGTAGACCACTCGCCGCGGGCCGGCAATTCGGAAGGCGCCCCCATGTCGGCGGGCAGGAGTACACGCCGCAGGATAGGCTGGTCCTGCGCATCGGTCAGGGTGAGTTCCACGGCCGGCATCGCCAGCACAATGCTCGCCTTGCTCTTCACGCCCATGGTGAGCTGGTAGCTGTCGCCCCGCGCCTTGTTGAAGGACGAACTGTCGATGACCATGTCGGCGATCTGGCGCTGCGGAGCAATATCGCACCCCAAAGGAGCGCACAGCTTCATCAGCCAGGGGCGCGCACGCGCATCCATCGCCACGATGCGGTCTCGCTCCTGGACGGCCACCTGAAGGACCAATGCCGCTGTCGAAATCAGCAACACCAGCACCAGGACACCACGCACCGCGGGTCTGCGCCAGAAAGCCTTTCTGCGCGCGGCAACGACGAAACCCACCTCCGTCTCAGCCTGGGGGTCTTCGTCCTCGTCATCCACCGGCTCATCCCGCGCTACCTTGCGCGTCCTGGGCTGGAGCACCGCAGCAGGGGACGTATCGTCCACCAGAGAGAGCGCTGGGGCCGGTGCTGGGGTCTGCGCGCTCTCCCGCGGCTCCTGCACGAAATCCACCGCCGGCAGACCGGATCCTTCCGCCACAGGCTCCTTCGCGGATGGAGCGGGCGCGCGCTTCGATGCACCGAGGTCTGGGCCCGGACTCCGGCCGGATTCAACTTCAGGCGCAGCGGCAGCCACCGGGGGTGCAGAACCCGGCCTGATGGGCAGTTCGAGGGCCGGGTAGCCCATCGGTGTCAAGTCCGCCGGTGCCGTCTCTTCAAACGAGGGCATCTCCAACAGTTCGCCATCGTCGCGCAAATCCGCGAATGGCAACTCGTAGCCTGCAGGCACGGACAAAGGCATGGAGGCTGATGCCGCTTGCGCGGCGGGCGCTGCAGCGGCTGGGGCAGTGCCAGGTGATCGGGGGATGGCAACTTTCGGGTCTGCCCAGGCCGGCGGCAAAGACCCCACATCCGCGCCCTGGGACTGCACGAAGCCCTCTGGCGATGCGGACATCGGCATGCCTGACAGGCCTGTTGCACCAACATCTGCAGGCGGTGCGGGCTGCTGCCGATCTGGCGCCTTCTCGCGCGCGCGCCAGGCGAACGGGGTAAGAGGCTCAAGGCGCAGGTCCACCGCATTGCGCGCGTCGGCACCACGAGCCGCCGCCAGAAACGCCGGCACGGTAGGGTCGGGAACGGCGAGCACCGATTCGTGCCCTGGCACCGATTCGGGAATGTGGACGGGCACGGAGAGCGGTTCAGCTTGCGGCGCGGTATCTGCGGCCACCACCGGCGGCGCAGATTCGAACAGCGAAAACTCCGCGGCCGCATAGACGGGTGCGGCAGGCACAGGTGCAGGGTCAGCGACTGGCGCGAATGGCACTGGCACTGGCGATTGCGACGACACGGCCGCAGCCCTCGTCCCCCACGCCCGCCCTGCGTCGGATTTGCGCACCACCGGCGCCATGGGCGGACGCACGTCCGTCAAGGAGACATCCGGCAGCAACGGTGGCGGGGGCGCCGGCAGCAGATGGGCCGCCGCGTCAAAGACTTCCTTGCATTGACCGCAGCGCACCCATCCTTCGGAGATGCGCAATTGATCCGCGACCACCTTGAAGGAGGTGGCACAGGACGGGCAACGGGTGATCTGGCTCATCTGCGGATGATTGTAGGGGCCGGTGCTTCTTTCCCGATGCGGGGAAAGGCGCTGCGGGCTCAGCGCCGGGCCGTCATCAGGATCCAGCCGTCTTCCGTATCCGCGACTTCCAGCTGAACCCAGGGGGCATAGGCCTCCTTGAGTTCATCACGCTGCCGCTCCAGGATACCGGCCAGCACCAGATGCCCACCTTCGGCCACATGCCCGCACAGCAGCGGCGCCAGCACGCGCAGCGGGGTGGCCAGGATGTTGGCCAGCACCGTCTGGTACTGCCCCTGCGCCTTGTCCGGCAGTCCCGCGCGCAGCACGACCTCGTTGGCGGTGGCGTTCTGGGACGTGGACTCCACGGCCGCCGGGTCGATGTCCACCGCGTCGATCTCGGCGGCGCCGAACTTGGCGGCGCCGATGGCCAGAATGCCCGAGCCGCAGCCGTAGTCCAGCACACGCCCGAGCGGATTACCCTGCACTGCTGCATCGGTGGCGCCATGGCGCGCGATCCAGCGCAGGCACATGCGCGTGGTGGGGTGCGTGCCGGTGCCGAACGCCAGGCCCGGGTCCAGGCGGATGCTGCGCGTGGCCTGGCGAGGCAGCTCGTGCCAAGTGGGCACGATCCAGAAATCCGGCGTGATGTCCACGGGCGCGAACTGCGACTGCGTGAGGCGCACCCAGTCCTGCTCCTCGACCCGCGCCACACCCAGCACCTGGCAGCCTTCAAAGAAGTCCTGCACGGCCAGCAGGTCGCGCGCCTCGTGAGCGGCAGCTTCTGTGGGGAACAGTGCCACCACACGGCTACGCTGCCACCCATCCTTGGGCGGCGGCATGCCGGGCTCGCCGAACAGCGCCTGCTCGGCATCGGTCTGCGCATCGGCATCCTCGACGGACACCGACAGGGCATCCAGTGCATCCAGCGCGTCACTGACCGCTTCGATACTGTCTTCCGGGCACATCAGGCTGAGCTCGAACATGGGTGACTCTCAGAAAAAATGAAATGCCGGCCCCCGTTGCCAGAGGCCAGCATGTGGATGGAAACAAGCGCACGGCCCAGTGGGCCGCGCTGGCACCGAAAACCTATCGCTTGTGCTGGGACAACCACTCTTCGAGGTAGTGGATGTTGGTGCCGCCAGCCATGAACTTCGCATCCACCATCAGTTCGCGGTGCAGCGGCACATTGGTGTTGATGCCCTCGATGACGGTCTCTGACAGAGCCGTGCGCATGCGGGCCAGGGCCTGCTCGCGCGTATCGCCGTGCACGATGATCTTGCCGATCATCGAGTCGTAGTTGGGCGGCACGAAGTAGTTGGTGTACGCGTGCGAGTCCACGCGCACGCCCGGGCCACCCGGCGGATGCCATGTGGTGATGCGCCCCGGCGACGGGATGAACTTGTACGGGTCTTCCGCGTTCACCCGGCACTCGATGGCATGGCCGCGGATCTCGATCTGGCGCTGGGTGAACGGCAGCTTCTCGCCGGCCGCCACCATGATCTGCGTCTTCACGATGTCCACACCCGTGATCCATTCGGTCACGGGGTGCTCCACCTGCACGCGGGTATTCATCTCGATGAAGTAGAACTCGCCGTTCTCGTACAGGAACTCGAAGGTACCCGCACCGCGGTAGCCGATCTTCTTGCAGGCAGCGACGCAGCGCTCGCCGATCTTCTCGATCAACTTGCGCGGGATGCCGGGGGCCGGCGCCTCTTCGATCACCTTCTGGTGGCGGCGCTGCATGGAGCAGTCGCGCTCGCCCAGGTACACCGCGTTGCGGTGCTTGTCGGCCAGGACCTGGATCTCGATGTGGCGGGGGTTCTGGAGGAACTTCTCCATGTACACCGCAGGATTGCCGAAAGCCGCACCCGCCTCGGCCTTGGTCATCTGCACGGCATTGACCAGAGCCGCTTCGGTGTGCACCACGCGCATGCCGCGGCCACCACCGCCGCCGGCGGCCTTGATGATCACGGGGTAGCCCACGGCCTTGGCAATGCGGCGGATCTGCACCGGGTCATCGGGCAGCTCGCCCTCGGACCCTGGCACGCAGGGCACGCCGGCGCGGATCATGGCCTGCTTGGCCGAGACCTTGTCGCCCATCGTGCGAATGTTGTCGGGCGTCGGGCCGATGAACTGGAAGCCGCTCTTTTCTACGCGCTCGGCGAAATCGGCGTTCTCGGACAGGAAGCCGTAGCCAGGGTGAATGGCCTCGGCATCGGTGACTTCGGCCGCCGAAATGATGGCCGGCATGTTGAGGTAGGACAGCGGCGAGGGCGCAGGGCCGATGCACACCGCTTCTTCGGCCAGCTTGACGTACTTGGCTTCGCGGTCGGCCTCGGAGTAGACCATCACCGCCTTGATTCCAAGTTCACTGCAGGCGCGCTGGATACGGAGGGCAATCTCCCCTCGGTTTGCGACCAGGATTTTCTTGAACATGAGCGCCTTATTCGATGACGAACAGCGGCTGTCCGTATTCCACAGCCTGGCCGTTCTCTCCCATGATGCGCGTGACCGTACCGGACTTGTCCGCTTCGATCTCGTTCAGGATCTTCATGGCTTCGATGATGCAGATGGTCTCGCCTTCCTTCACCTGGCTGCCGACTTCGACAAATGCCTTGGCACCAGGGCTGGACGAGCGGTAGAACGTGCCCACCATCGGGGATTTGACGATGTGGCCCGTGGGCGCCGCAGCAGCAGGCGCGGGCAGTTCGGCCACGGGTGCGGCTGCGGGCGCAGCAGCGGGTGCGGAGGCCTGCACCGGCGCGGGCACGTATTGCTGGACGACCGCGCCACCGCTCTTGACGATGCGGACTTTGCCCTCGGCCTCGGTGATTTCGAGTTCGGACACATTCGACTCGGACACGAGATCGATGAGGGTTTTGAGTTTTCGCAGATCCATGGAAGCTCCAACGGCTATAAAACTGAATAGGGCGCGAATTTACTCCAATTTCACCCTATCACCGTCTTCCACACTTATTTTTCATGAACTTCCGCTGACAATTCGCACGTCCCCGCACCTTTCGGCATCCAGGAAGGCGGATTTGGACCGCCTGGAAGTCATCGCAAAGAAGCCCAGAGTTGCAGATCCTGCGGCGTCACCTGCCCCATTTTACGGTGCAGCACCCGGCCATTGCCACCCAGCACGACGGTAAAAGGCAGGCCACCGGTGAGGTTGCCAAGCGAACGGCCCAGTTCAGTCCCCCCCATTCCAGCCAGTCCCACGGGAAACTCCAGCGGAATGCGTGCCAGGAACTTGCGCACCGCCGAGGGCTGATCGATCGCCAAACCCAGCACTTGCCAGCCATTGGCGGCCTGTTCGCGGAAGAACGCGTTGAGCATGGGAAGCTCTTCGACGCAGGGCGCACACCACGTGGCCCAGAAGTTCAGGAGCAACGGCTTGCCGGCCATCTCCTTGAGCGCCACCGTCCCGCCCTCGGGCCGCTCGAAATCCAGCGCCCACAAGGCCTGCTCCGCGCCGCTCTCGATGGCATGCGGCTGGAACTTCCACCATGCGAGCCCGGCACCACCCAGTGCCGCAGCGCCCGCCACTCCTGCATACAGCAGACGCCGACGCCCCGACGATGGGAACGGCGCAGACTCTGCCGCCAGGGTGGACTCGGAAGGTACAGGAGCATTCATGGGGCAGCATTTTCCTGCAGAAGGCGCCGCACGGCCGTGATGTCGCCACGCGGCACACGGCCTTTCGCGTCGGGCCGCAAGGCACCCCGCAGGTCGTCCAGGTCGTAAATCATCAAGTGCACGCCGATCATTTCATTGAGTTCCGGCGACTTGCTGCCCAGGCTCAGGGCCTCCACGGACTCGCCGTGGAAACCCGTCACGGTACGCGGTTCGTAGTCCACATGGTGGTCGATGAGCGCTATTTCCGCAGATTTCGAGTCATCGCAAAACAATTGAAGATAAATATCCGACAGGCGTGTGGCGGTGCCATGCCACACTGCGCCGGCAAGATGCGGCCGGAAAGCGGCCATGCGTTCCATCCAAACCAGCGCCAGTTGCCGCAGGGCCCGCAATTCGCGGGGCTGGGTGTCGGCGCAGAAGATGTCGATGTATTCGCGCACCGCCGCCTCGACCTGGTCGTTGTCGGGCAGCGGCGTGCGGGCAGGCAGGCCCATCTGGCGCAGCGCGCGGCGCTTGGCCGGCCCCCATTCCAGGCCCTCTTCCACTACCAGGCGGGCCGTGGTGTGGGCGATCTCTTCGCTCAAAGGTGTGTGCATGGCAGTCAGGGCGGCAGAAAGACACCTTCGCATTGTGGCGCCAACCGCCACGGTGGATAGGGGTTGACCCTTGGATCCGATGGGATCGTCAGTACCGCTGGCACAATTGCTACATTTTTAGTAGCTGTCCACGCAGCATTGATGGGCTTCAGAGCCCGCCGCACCCCCCTCATACCTTGCAGGCCGCGCCCTTTGTGCGAGCGCCTTGCGGCACCGCAGCGGGCTCTGGGCCACGGCGCCCGGCCGCCCGTGGGCTGGCTCTTAGAATCTGCGCCCATGCATATACACATACTGGGCATCTGCGGCACGTTCATGGGCGGCCTGGCGGCGCTGGCGCGCGAGGCGGGGCACAAAGTCACCGGCTGCGATGCGGGCGTGTACCCGCCGATGAGCGACCAGCTCCGGGCCCTGGGCATCGACCTGATCGAGGGCTTCGGCGCAGATCAGGTGGCCCTCAAGCCCGACATGTTCGTGGTGGGCAATGTGGTCAGCCGTGCCCGGTTGCCCGATGGGTCTCCCAAGTTCCCGCTCATGGAAGCCATTCTGGAGGCCGGCCTGCCCTACACCAGCGGTCCGCAGTGGCTGGCCGAGCATGTGCTGCAGGGCCGCCATGTGCTGGCCGTGGCGGGCACGCACGGCAAGACCACCACCACGTCGATGCTCGCGTGGATCCTGGAGAGCGCAGGCCAGCAGCCCGGGTTCCTGATTGGCGGCGTGCCGCTGAACTTCGGCCTGTCGGCCCGCCTGGGCCAGTTCGCCGCCAAGCAACCCGCAGCCCGCCCTCTTTTCGTCATCGAAGCCGATGAATACGACACGGCCTTCTTCGACAAACGCAGCAAGTTCGTGCACTACCGCCCCCGCACCGCCGTACTGAACAACCTGGAGTTCGACCACGCGGACATCTTCGATGACCTGGCAGCCATCGAGCGGCAGTTCCACCACTTGGTGCGCACCGTGCCGCCATCGGGCCGCGTGGTGGTCAACGGACTGGAGGAAAGCCTGGCCCGGGTGCTGCACATGGGCTGCTGGAGTGAGGTGAGCAGTTTCGGCGACGCCGTGGGCGACTTTTCGGCCGACGGCCCGCCGCACGCCTTCGACGTGCTGCACCGGGGCCAGAGAACCGCCCGCGTCGAATGGGGCCTGACGGGCGTGCACAACCAGCTCAACGCGCTGGCAGCCATCGCCGCGGCGCACCATGTGGGCGTCCCCCCGAAGCAGGCCGCCCTCGCGCTGGGGTCGTTCCAGAACGTCAAGCGCCGCATGGAGCTGCGCGGCACAGTGGGTGGCGTCGCCGTATATGACGACTTCGCCCACCACCCGACGGCCATCCGCACCACGCTGGACGGCCTGCGCCGCAGCATCGATGCGGCAAACGACGGCAAGAGCGGTGGTGGCCAGCCCACCCGGATACTGGCCGTGTTCGAGCCCCGCAGCAACACCATGAAGCTGGGTGCCATGAAGGCGCAACTGCCCTGGTCCCTGGAGCCCGCCGATCTGGCGTTCTGCCACACCGCAGGCCTGGACTGGGACGCCGCGCAAGCCCTGGCACCGCTGGGCGTGGGCCCCGGGCGGCGCGCCCAGACGGCCGCAGATATCGATACGCTGGTGACGCTGGTCGCCCAGTCCGCCCTGCCAGGCGATCACATCGTGTGCATGAGCAACGGCGGGTTCGGGGGCGTCCACGCCAAGTTGCTGCAAGCGCTACAAGATAAATAGCTGCAGGCGCTTATTTGACAAGCCTTAGGAGCAATTTCTACCGCATCCGCAACTTGAAGGGAGCGACGCAGCCACCCCCTCGGCGCGCCGTCCCGAGAAGGTGATCAGAACGTGACGGCCATCGCAGGCACATCCACCCGCACCACCGGCTTGGCCAGCGCGGCCGTGGATGCGCGGGCAAAGTCCTTCAGCCAGGCGGGGTCGGCGAGCAGCCTTTCGCCCGCGGCACGCGCCACGGTCAACACCTTGTCGGCCAGCAGCACCTTGCCGCTGGCGCGCAGGGGTTCGCAGTCCAGCGCGGTGAACTGTTCATCCAGCCAACGCCGGCCGGCCTCGTGGCCCATGGGCTCGGCGTCTTTCAGATCGAACCGGAATTCCTGGCTTGCGGCCAGGCGGACGGAGACTTCGCTGTGCATGTTGGATTGCCTTTCTTCTGTTCTGATAACCGGGGTTGGTGGCAGCGCGTGCCAGGTATCGGCACCACGGTATCAGTTTAGGGCCACGCCAGCGCGGCGCGACCCTGCGGCGTTCATCAGCGCGCGCGACGTGCCTTCACAGCCTCGGACAGCTCTGCCAGCGACTGCAGCGAATCGTCCCAGCCCAGGCAGGCGTCGGTGATGCTCAGCCCGTAGGTCAGCGCGGAGGCGTCGTCCTTGCCTGGCGTGAACTTCTGGGCGCCCGCGGTGAGGTGGCTCTCGATCATCAGGCCGAAGACGCTGCGCGAGCCCCCAGCAATCTGGCCGGCCACGTCGCGCGCCACGTCCATCTGCTTTTGGTGCTGCTTGCTGCTGTTGGCATGGCTGCAGTCCACCATCAGCGTGGCGGGCAGCTTGGCGGCTTCCAGGTCCTTGCAGGCGGCGGCCACGCTCTCGGCGTCGTAGTTGGGCGCCTTGCCGCCGCGCAGGATCACGTGGCAGTCCTTGTTGCCATTGGTGTTGACGATGGCGACCTGGCCGTTCTTGTGCACCGACAGGAAATGGTGGCCGCGGCTGGCGGACTGGATGGCGTCGGTGGCGATGCGGATGTTGCCGTCCGTGCCGTTCTTGAAGCCGATGGGGGCAGACAGGCCCGAGGCCAGTTCGCGGTGCACCTGGCTTTCGGTGGTGCGCGCGCCGATGGCGCCCCAGGAAATCAAATCTCCGATGTACTGGGGCGAGATCACGTCCAGGAACTCGCTGCCCGCAGGCATGCCCAGGCGGTTGATGTCGATCAGCAGCTGGCGCGCGATGCGCAGGCCTTCGTCGATGCGATAGGTCTCGTCCAGGTAGGGGTCGTTGATCAGACCCTTCCAGCCGACCGTGGTGCGGGGTTTTTCGAAGTACACGCGCATCACGATCTCCAGCGTGTCCTTGTATTGCTCGCGGGCCACCTTCAGGCGGCGGGCATATTCGAGGGCTGCAGCCGGGTCGTGAATGGAGCAGGGACCGATGATGACCAGCAAGCGGTCGTCGTCGCCGGCCATGATGTTGTGGATGTTCTGGCGGGTCTGGGTGATCAGCGACTCCACCGGCGTGCCGCTGATGGGGAAGAAGCGGATCAGGTGTTCGGGAGGAGGCAACACGGTGATGTCCTTGATACGTTCGTCGTCGGTCTGGCTGGTTTTCTCGACGCTGCGGTACCAGGCATCGCTGGTGGGGGTGTGGGAGACCGTCATGGTGCTGCTTCCTCGTGGAGTCGTTGGTTGGATGAAGAAAGGAACGGAGATGAAAAGCGGAGGCTGAAAAAACAAAAACCGCCGGGCTTTGCAGCGTCGGCGGTTGGTATGGGGAGGTTGTGTCTGCTTGCGCGTTTTCCTCTCATCCGCCGGGGACCGAGATAAAAAACCAAAAATAAAACGCGCTGCGAACTTGCATGGAAAGCAATGTAGCACAGGAGTGCCGCAGTGCAGCAAGCCCAGTGCGTTGCGACTGAGCAACAGTGCACGGCACAGCAACTCCCTTCAGCGCCGCAACCGCCCAAACCAGTTGCGAACGCGCTGCAGAGCGGACAACTTGGACCGCCCCCCGACGTCAGAAAGGTCGCTGGGCGGATCGCTGTGGTGTTCGTACATGTCGATGAGCAGCAAGGCCTCTCCCAGCGTGCGCCAGGCCAGCAGCTCGAACTGATCAAACCCCGCACTCTCCTTGGCGCTGCGGCGCTCCAGCATCTGCTGCCAGTGGGCAATGGCGTTGCGCAGTTCGCGCAGCGCGCGCTGATACGCACCGAACTCGTACAGCGCATGCCATGCCGAGCCCAGGCCGGTGAGGAACAGCTGGTGCTCGCGAGCGCACTGAGACAGGCTAGCCACCCGCTGCATGATGGTGGCCGTGTCGGTACTGGTGCGCCGGGTGCGCACGGCCTCGTCGATCTGGCTGGAAAGCGCGCTCAGGCTATCCCGCAGCTGACGGGACTCTTCATCGGCGACGCCCTCGCGCAGAAAGCGGCTGATGTCTCCAAACGACTGGAGTGTCAACTGCTGGCTCGGAATCGTGGCGGGCATGCGGGTATTTTGCGCTCCCCGCCAGAGGAAACGACCGTCGCACCCTGCATGGGCACACGGTGCGACGGCAAAGCAACAACTCGGGCGCGGTTGCGCGGCCAAACCTTCAGGCTTGGCCGCATTGCGTCATGGTTTGGAAACGGCGGACTGCCCCGTCAGATGATGGGCTATGGCGGAGAACATTGCGTCGGCAATGACGGCATTGCCCTTGTCACCGAAATGAAACTGGTCGAGAAATACTTCATCGGTTGCCTGGTAGCTGTCAAAAATCTTCGACAAGTCGACAAACCTGAAATTGCTCTGGCGCAGCCCGGCCAAACTGGACGACATCAGTGCATAACACTGCACGAAATAGTTCTTCGATGCCGGAACAAAAGCCTGCTCGCGAGAGCTCAGCGCTTTGCGCGTCACGGACAACGTGGGCTGCAGGAAGAAGATCCAGTCAGCATTCACATGCTCCAACGCCTGCGCGCTCAGGCGTGCATTCTTTTCCAGCCGATAGGACACCAGCTCAGCAGCCACGGGCTGCGATGTCGGCCGAGCCTGCGGGAGCGCAGACAACTCTTTTCTGCCCGCTGTTTTCAGGCCCGTATTGACCAGCGTCTGGAAGTACTCGTCCGCCCCTGCGGCAAACCACAGCACATTGCGGCCCGCGTCACCCCAGAAGACGTCGTTGTTGCCAGACAGAGAAACGACCAGATCGGGCTGGAGCTCCGACAGGTAGTTCTCAATGGCAATGCGCTCCTGCGTCGACGCCCAGGACGGGTTGGCGAAGGTGAAGACCTCATAGCGCCGCCCCGTCTTTTGCGACAGCCTGTCCGCGAGCAGGCCATTGAGCAGGCTGCCGATCGTCTTGTCCTGGCTGGGCGCTCCAGACCCAAAGGCCGTGGACCCCCCGGTAAGGAAAATCCGATAGACGCCCGCAGGCTTGGGGACCTGGACCTCTTCACTGTTGCGCATCTGCCATGCATTGATATGCGCATTGTGGTGCTGCCCCGGAGCCGGGGCGGTGCCCACAAAGGGGGTCGGCTGATTGGGGACCGACCAGCTGATATTGCGAGCGTCGATGTCCGGGTTGCTGTAGGCATTCTTGATGCCGTTTCGCTGCTCATCGTTGAGCGGCGTGATCGCCAGCACGCCCGCCAGGGTCTCCCCCTGCTCGACCCAGTGGATTGTCTTCTCGAACCGTCCCGCGACCGTGTAGACCCCGACCCCATATCCCAGCCCGACCAGCATGCAAAGTGCCAGTGTCGGCAGCAGGAGGTACAAGAGTTTCTTCATGGATCAGAACAGCGTGTAGATGAAGGGTGCCAACACCGATCCGTGTCCGAAAACAATGAGGGCGCCCAGCAGCAGCAATACCGCCAGCACGGGGATCAGCGAATACCGCTTGTGTTCCTTGAAGAACAGGACGAGTTCTTTCAGTAATTCCAACATCAGAATTGACGCTCCATGTGATCGGCCTTCCTAGGCACCTTGTTGACTCGGTATGTCGTCAAACGACTGTCCCACTTCTTTTGCAGGGTGTCCTTGCCCAGCAACCGCAGCACCCACCCAAGCGGAGCAAAGACCAGGACAAACACGACACCCAGCACCAATCTTGTGTTGACCCACTCCAGCACCCTGCCCAGGCGCATCCAGAACCTGTACGGCCAGTGCAGCAGCCCGGGCGCAGCCAGAGCAACGGCCAGGAACACGGCAGCAACCACCCAGGGCCAGTAGGCCCACTTCATGGACCACCACCACGGCAGCAGCACGCCGAAGAACAGGGCAAAGAAGCCCGCCATCACGTAGCCGAACTTGCGCAGTTCGGTATCGCTCACCACCGGGAGATTTTCAGTTTTCTTGCTCATGAGGTTTCAATCCAGTGCCAGGGCGCCCTTGCGGAACTCGACCTTGGCATTCGTCTGATCTTCCTTGGCCAGCAGGACATTTCCCACCACGAGATAGTCCATGTCCGTTCCCATGAAGCAGCGATACGCATCCTCTGGCGTACACACGATGGGCTCGCCACGCACGTTGAAGGACGTATTCACCAGAACCGGGCAACCTGTCTGCGCCTCAAACGCCGTCAGCAGCTTGTAGAACTGCGGGTTGCTCTCGGGGTTCACGGTCTGCACCCGCGCAGAATAGTCCACGTGGGTCACGGCCGGGATGCTGGAGCGCACCTGGTGCAGCTGCGCCAGGCCCTCCAGCGACTGGTCTGGATGGAGCTGAATGCTGTCGTGCACTTGCGCCACCAGCAGCATGTAGGGGCTCGGGCGATCAAGATGGAAGTATTTCTCCACCGCCTCTTCCTTGACGGCAGGGGCGAAGGGACGGAAGGACTCCCGGAACTTGATCTTCAGGTTCAACTGGGACTGCATTGCGCTCGAACGGGGGTCCGCAATGATCGAGCGGGCGCCCAGAGCACGCGGGCCAAATTCCATCCGGTTCTGGAACCAGCCCACCACATTTTCGCTCGCCAGCAATCCAGCGACCGTGCTGTACAGGCTCTCGTCGTCCAGGACGGTGTAGCTCGCACCCAGCTCGCTCAACGCCTGGGTGACGGCGGCCTGCGGATACTGCGGGCCGAGCAGCGAGCCCTGCATCTGGTCTCTGCCTGCCTCGCCCTGAACGCGGGGCTGCCCGCGGTACGTGTGATAGGAAGCGTAGGCTGCGCCCAGCGCCCCCCCCGCATCCCCGGCCGCCGGCTGGATCCATATGTCCTTGAAGATGCCTTCCCTCAACAATCGGCCGTTGGCCACGCAGTTGAGTGCCACACCGCCCGCCATGCACAGGTAGTCCGCGCCCGTCTCGCTCTGCAGTTGGCGGGCCAGCTTGATCACCACCTCTTCCGTCACCGCCTGAATGGATGCCGCCAGGTCCATGTCTCGCTGCGTCGGGGTGGCATCGGAATCCCTAGGCGGTGCACCAAACAGGTCCGCGAACTTCTGGTTCGTCATCCGAAGGCCGGTGCAGTAATCAAAATAATCGAGGTTCAACCGGAAAGACCCGTCCGGCTTCATGTCGATCAAGTGATCCCAGATCAGCTGCGTGTAAATGGGCTTGCCATAAGGCGCCAGCCCCATGAGCTTGTATTCACCAGAGTTGACCTTGAAGCCCAGGTAATAAGTGAATGCCGAATAGAGCAATCCCAGGGAATGCGGAAACTCAATCTGCCACAGGGGCTTGAGATCTGCCCCGTCCCCCAGCCAGGCCGAGGTGGTGGCCCATTCGCCGACGCCGTCCAGGCACAAGACGGCCGCCTTGTCGAAGGGGCTCGGGTAGAACGCAGACGCAGCATGGGATTCATGGTGCTCCGCGAACAGGATGGGCGGCAGTTCCGACTCCTTGCACGCCAGCAGGGCAGCAAGCTCGTGCTTGAGGGTCCGCTTGAGATAAAGCTTCTCTTTCAGCCACACGGGGACTGCCGCGACGAAGGAGCGGAAACCGCTCGGCGCATAGCTCAGGTAGGTATCGAGAAGCCGCTCGAATTTCAGAATCGGCTTATCGTAGAAAACGATGGAATCCAGGTCACTCACCCGAACATTGGCCTCCTGAAGGCAATATCTGACCGCATTCTCCGGAAACCGTGCATCGTGCTTTTTTCTGGTGAATCGCTCTTCCTGTGCAGCGGCGACTATCCGACCCGAGCGCAGGATGGCTGCTGCACTGTCGTGATAATACGAAGAAATTCCCAATATATTCATAGAGGATCAACCACACGTTCTACAAGCGAAACTCAAAAAGAGCGCCGAAGCGCTCGCAACCCGGGAAGCACAACCCGACAGAGGGTCACTCTTTTCTTGCATGGCCAGCGCCCGCGAAGAAAGCCCCAAAAGCTCTCTCTCCAAGCCGCGCCTGTGCAATCTCATTGAAATGGACGCCCCCTACCACAAGGTGAGCGGAAAAATCATCCGTATCGACAAGGCTGACTCGCGGCAGCTCGTGGGCCACCTGAGCCTGTGCCAGACGCACATGACTCCTGTGCACCCATGTCGGATTGTCCTGGATCCGCCCTACCACCACGGGAACTTCGACATCGCTGGCGCACTTCATGCGGACGAGCGATTGCCGGAATCTTTTTATGAATCCGCTCAGATTCTTTTTATATTGAAGAGCCGATGCTTCATTGAGCGCATCCGTTTCCCCCTGCATCCAGAAAATACCGGCAACCTGCAGCCTGACCTTCCACCTCTGGGAATTATAGGCATCAGCGATCATTTTCAGAAGCTCGTTATTCAATCGTCCACCTGGGGCCCAATTATCCAGGGCACCCAGGGAACTCAGCGATGTATTCGCCACGGCCAGCTTGACAATATAGGAGTCATGAGGCGGTACATCATTCAAGTATCTCGCCAAATATAATTCCGGGCCAAAAACTTCCTTCGCCGTCACGCCAGGGGGAAATTCGCTGGCATATGGCTTCACGTTCTTGAAACCGAAACCAGGCTGCGCCGTCTGCCAGGATGCGAAGCGGCTCCACGGCAATCCCCGCGAAAGCCGCCCGTCGTCTCTACCCGCCACACCCAGGGGTGCACCATAGATCCCATAGATCTTCACATTCGGAAAGACCGTGTCCTGCCGCGCATAGTCCTCCGGCCCGCCGACGACGTCCTTCACAGACGCCAGGCCCGCGGCATTGGACTGCCCTGCCACCACAAAAAGTTGGCGCACGGGCGCGGTGGGACTTGTTTCCCGCACCAGGCACTGGGAGGCCAGGACCGACCCGCTCAAGGTCCAGCCCAGCGCGCACAGCGCGGCGGGACCCCACCCGGACCCGGAAAGTAGCCGCGTGAACTGCATGCTGTCGTGTGCGCTGCGTGGCTGGAAACGGCCTCAGGCCGTACCGCCCACCGTCAGGCCTTCCAGGCGCAGCGTGGGCTGGCCCACGCCCACCGGAACGCTCTGGCCTTCCTTGCCGCAGGTGCCTACACCGCTATCGAGGCGCATGTCGTTGCCGATCATGGTGACCTTCTTGAGCGACTCCGGGCCGCTGCCGATGATGGTGGCGCCCTTCACGGGATACAGGATCTTGCCGTTCTCGACCCAGTAGGCTTCGCTGGCCGAGAACACGAACTTGCCCGAGGTGATATCCACCTGGCCGCCGCCGAAATTGGTGGCGTACAGCCCTTTCTTGATGCTGGCCACGATCTCCTGCGGGTCCTTGTCGCCACCGAGCATGTAGGTGTTGGTCATGCGCGGCATGGGGATGTGCGCATAGCTCTCTCGGCGGCCGTTGCCGGTGGGCGCCACGCCCATCAGGCGGGCGTTGAGCGAGTCCTGGATGTAGCCCTTGAGGATGCCGTCTTCGATCAGCACGTTGCGCTGGCTGGCATTGCCTTCATCGTCCACGTTCAGCGAGCCACGGCGGTCGGCGATGGTGCCGTCGTCCAGCACGGTCACGCCCTTGGCCGCCACCCGCTGGCCCACGCGGCCGCTGAATGCGCTCGAGCCCTTGCGGTTGAAGTCGCCTTCCAGCCCGTGGCCGATGGCTTCGTGCAGCAGGATGCCGGGCCAGCCAGGGCCGAGCACCACGGTCATCTCGCCAGCCGGTGCGGGGCGGGATTCGAGATTCACCAGCGCCGCGTTGACGGCTTCATCAACGTACTGGTTCATCTGCGCGTCGTCGAAGTACGCCAGGCCAAAACGCCCGCCACCGCCGGCCGAGCCCACCTCGCGCCGGCCGTTCTGCTCGGCGATCACCGTCACCGACAGCCGCACCAGCGGACGCACATCGGCCGCCAGGGTGCCGTCGGCTCGGGCCACCAGCACCACGTCGTACTCGCTGGCCAGGCCCGCCATGACCTGGGACACGCGCGGGTCCTTGGCACGGGCGCGCTGCTCCAGCCGCTCCAGCAGGGCCACCTTGGCCGTGCTGTCCAGCGATGCGATGGGGTCCACGCCAGGGTAGAGGCTGCGGCCCGCCGCTACCTTTTTAGGAGCTACTCGCGCCCTGCCAGAGCGCGATGCAGCCGAAATTGATCGCACAGTGCGTGCGGCATCCAGCAGGGAAGCCTCGGAGATGTCGTCCGAGTACGCAAAAGCGGTCTTCTCCCCGCTGACCGCCCGCACGCCCACGCCCTGGTCGATGCTGAACGAACCGGTCTTGACGATGCCTTCCTCCAGGCTCCAGCCTTCACTGCGCGTGTACTGGAAGTACAGGTCCGCGTCGTCCACCTGGTGGGCGCGGATCTCGGCCAGGGCCCGGGCCAGATGGCTCTCGTCGAGGCCGAAGGGAGTCAGCAGCAGTTCGCGGGCAACATCGATGCGCTGGCTGGTCGCCGCGCGCTGGGGGGCGGCAGTGGAAGTGCGGAGAGTCATCGCGGCATTTTAGGCGCGCCGCCCTGTCCCGCCGGACGGCCGCCGCAGATGCCCCTGCGCGGGTGAGGCAGGGCCGCCTGCAAATCCGTGTCAGGCAGCGGTCTGATCGTCCACGCCCGCCCCAGGCGCATGGGCCTGCACCGACTCGATGCCCGCATCCCGCGCCTTGGCCCCCGTGTACATCTGGCTTTGGCCGATGACCTGGCCGTTGCCGGCCTTGAGGGTGAAATAGGGCGAACCGTCCTTGGCGCTCAGCCGGCCGAACCGGCCGCCCTGCGGCGCATGCTTGCGGACGGACTCGATACCGCTGAGCGCACTGGCACGGGATTCGTACAGTTCGCTGGTCAGGATGACCTGGCCGTTGGTGGCCAGCAGGTTGAACACAAACTTGTCGTTCTTCGACTTCTTCAGCTCGAACTTCGCCGCCATGGGGGATGTCCTCCGTGTGCACAGGCCAAGGAATGCGGGAACCGCCAGCCGGGTTGTACCCGCTTGCCGCGGCACATGCAACGCCGGGGCAGAGACCCCAGTTCGGATCGGGATGTACGCGCGGCGGCCCCGGTGCGGGCCCGCCTGATTGGCACCGGTCCTACCGCGTGCGCGGCAGCCCCTCCATCAGCAGCGCCAGTGCGCGCTGCAGTCCGACGCCCGCCAGGGGCGAGCCCTTGTCGAAGCCCATCCGCACCACGACCAGGTCGTGCGAGGGCACGATGATCACGAACTGCCCGCCCGCGCCAAGCATGTAGTACGCCGAGGTGGGCAGGGCCGGGAAGGTCCCCGTGCCGTTGATCCAGAAGAAGCCGCCATAGATGGGGCGCTTGTCAGCAGCCCAGGCGGGAGCCACGGTGCTCACGAAATTGACGAAGCCCGCGGGCAGGATGCGCTCGCCGTTCCAGACGCCGTCCTGCAGGTACAGGTTTGCCAGGCGCGCCCAGTCGCGCGCGGCCATGAACTCATAGCCTTGGGTGAGAAAGTTGCCGTAGGGGTCGGTCTCCATCACCATGGAGCGGACGCCGATCTTGTCGAACAGGCTGCGCTGCGGAAACGAGAAATAGTCCTCCCCGCGCTTTTCCACGGCCAGGCGCACCAGGTAGCTCGCCAGCACGGGCTCGGTGTTGCGGTAGCGGCCCACCGCGCCGGGTGGCCACTGCTGCGGCCGGGTGGCCGCGTAGTTGAACGAGTTGACGCGGCCGGTATAGAGATAGGTGTGATCCGGGTAGGTGCCGGCAGGGTCGAAGTCAGGGTCGTCCGGCGCCTTGATGCGCAGCCCGCTGGACATGTGCAGGATGTCGGCGATGCGGATCTGCTGGCGCGGGTCGCCCGCGGTCTGCCACTCGGGGATGGGGGCGGGCTGGTCAAGCTTGTACTCGCCCTGCTGCATCAGCACGCCCATGAGCGTGGCCACCACGCTTTTGCCCATGGACCACGATTCGAGCGGGGTGGTACGCGTGATGCCGGGCATGTAGCGTTCACCGATGATGCGGCCCTTGTAGGTGACCACAAAGGCCGTCGTGTAGGCGTCGGGCACCAAAAACGCGGCATCCACCGCCTGCGCGGCCCGGCCGGTGTCGTAGCCGGATGGCAACCCGCCGGGCAGCACGTCGCCCATGGGCCAGGGCTGGGTGGCCGCGTCGGGCAGGTTGCTGCGCACGGCGGCAGGGGTGAAGAACACGCCATCACGCCCCGGCGGCAACGCCACGCAGCCTTGCGACGCATGATGGCGCGCCACCACCGTCGGCCCGCCGGGGATGGTGATGCGCACTTCCTTGCGCTCGCGGTCCACCACCGGCTTGCCCACGCGCTTGCGCTGCTCGTAGGGGCCCGTGAAGTACCCCACGCTCTCGGCCGCCACGTCCGGGTCCAGCCCGGTGATGAACACCGCCGAGCACATGGTCTTGGCGTAGCCGGCGGTATGGTGCTCCAGCACATCGCCCGGGGGAGGCACATAGGGTGTGTTGAGTTCCAGCGCCCGGGCGCGGGCGATGAGCGCCTCGCGCGCGGGCAGCTGCGCGCCGCCGGGGTTGTTGCCTGCGCCGGCGTCGCTGCTGCCCCCGCCCCCTCCACCGCACGACGCCAGCGCGCCCGCCGAGAGCACGAGGGCCCAGGTTGCCATCTGCAAGGAAACAGGGTGCAAACGCTTCATGGTGGGTCAGTCCTTATGTTGCCCGGCCTGCGGCCGCTGTTGCGGCTCCGAAAGGATTTGAACAGGATCTACGCGGAGGCCCCCAGCAGCGCGGGCCGCGCGTCCTTCGGGTCCTGGCGCTGGGCGCGCGCGACCGACATCAGGATGCCCAGGGCCATCCCCAGGGTCACCATGGCGGTGCCGCCGTAGCTGATGAACGGCAGCGGCACGCCCACCACAGGCAGGATGCCGCTGACCATGCCCATGTTCACGAACGCATAGGTGAAGAAGATCATCGAGACCGCGCCCGCCATCAGGCGCCCGAACAGGCTGGTGGCGCCCACGGCGATGGCCAGGCCGCGCCAGACCAGCAGCAGGAAGCACACATTCAGGAACAGGTTGCCCGCCAGGCCGAATTCCTCGGAAAACGCGGCGAAGATGAAGTCAGTGGTGCGCTCGGGGATGAACTCCAGGTGCGTCTGCGTGCCGGCCATGAAGCCCTTGCCCCAGACCCCGCCCGAGCCGATGGCGATCATGCCCTGGATGATGTGAAAACCCTTGCCCAGCGGGTCGCGCGTGGGGTCCAGCAGCGTGCACACGCGCTGCTGCTGGTAGTCGTGCAGCACCACCCAGCGCACGCCGTCGGCACACAGCTGGTCGCCCAGCATCACCAGCGTGAAGATGCCCACCCCGGCGATGAGCACCGGCGGCAGCACCAGCTTCCAGGACAGCCCGGCGAAGAAGATCACCGACAGCCCGGCCGCCAGCACCAGCAGCGACGTGCCCAGGTCGGGCTGCTTCATGATGAGCCCCACCGGAATGACCAGTAGCAGCCCCGCTGCCGCAAAGTCGAGCGGGCGCAGCGTGCCCTCGCGCTTCTGGAACCACCACGCCAGCATGAGCGGCATGGCGATCTTGAGGATTTCGCTCGGCTGGATGACGATGCCCACGTTCACCCACCGCTGTGCGCCCTTCTTGGTGATGCCGAAAAGCGCCACTGCCACCAGCAGCGCCACGCCGGCCGCATACAGCGGCACGGCAAAGGCCATGATCTTCTGGGGCGGCACCTGGGCCACCATGAACAGGATGGCACCGGCGATCAGCATGTTGCGGCCATGGTCGATGAAACGCGTGCCGTGGTCGAAGCCCGAGGAATACATCGCCACCAGGCCGGCGCCGGCCAGCAGCATCACGACCAGCAGCAAGGGCAGGTCGAACCCGCGGAACAGGGGCATGAAACGCTGGGCGAGCGTGGGTTTGTCGAAAACGGCAGCCATGCCCCGATTATCGGGGCCTCCAAAGCCTGTCACCGGTTCCCGGCGCCTCAACCCGCCTGCCGAAAGGCCATCACGGCCTGGTTGCGCAGGGTGCGCAGCAGGCCCAGGGCCTTGTCGTCCACCACGATCCCCCCGGGCGTGGACTGGTCGGCATAGATGAGCGCAAAGGTCTGGCCCTTGATCTGCAGGGGCAGCAGCAGGAACGAGGGGGCGTCCAGCCCGCTGCGGTACCACGCCGGCAGCCGGGCCTGCATGCGCGGCTCGGTGGCGTCGTTGATGAGGGTGTCGGCGCCCCGCAGGCACACGGCCGCGAACAGGTCGCCCGGCGCCTTGAGAGGGACTTTGAGGGCGCGCACCGCAGCCTCGCTGCCCTCGCCCAGCCCGAAGCGGCCGGTGAGCATATCGGTGCGCGCCTCGCGCAGGCAAAACACCATGCGGCGAAACCCCAGCGCCCGGAACATGGTCTCCAGGATCATGCGCAACACGTCGTTGAGCTCGAAGCTGTCCACCATGGCATTGGTGATGTCCTGAATACCAGCAGCCAGCAGCTCATTGATCTGCGTGACGGACACCGCGCTGCTGGCCTGCGACTCCAGCAGCGCGGGCAGAGGCTGGGTTTCGCTTTCCCGCAGCTCGTGCGGCGTCAAGCCGTCGTCCTGCACTGATGCGGCGTCGGCCACCAGCGGCAGCTTGAGCAGCCGCGCGGCCGGCGCGCCAGGGTCCACGCGCAGGTCCAGCGCCTCGGCCAAGGCCACCAGCTTGTGGCGCGCGCGCACCGTGCCATCGGCAATCTCCTGCGCCGACAGAGCCAGGGTGCGCGAATAGCGCGTGCCGACCTGGGCCAGGCGAGCTTCCGCCTGGGCTGGCTCGCTCAGCAGCAGCGTGGTCGCGACCTCGTTGGCCGCCATGGCCACCCAGCGCAGCCGCTCCACGCCCTGCTCGGGCGCGCGCTGCATGGGCGAGCCGAGCGGCTTGCGCATGCAGCGCTGCAGGCTGTCGGGCAGCGCCCAGACGCGGGCCACGCCCACGCCCAGGTCTTCGAAGCCCAGGCCCAGCACCTGCAGCGCAGCCGACTCCTCGCCACCCTCCAGGCGGCCGGCGGCGACCAGGCCGCGTATCTGCCGCGCCTCTTCCGGAAAGTAGAACTCGCACAGCATGCGACCCAGGTTCTGGAACATCGCGCCGATGAAGGCCTCTTCGGCCGCCTGGCCGGGCTCGCACAGTTCGGCAGCGACTGAGCCGGCCATCATCGCGCGCAGGAACTCTTCGCGCATCTGGCTGGCATGGGCCTTGTCCTGCATGTGGTCCAGCAGCACCAGACTGAGCGCCATGTTGCGCACCGCATTGAAGCCCACCAGGCTCACCGCCCGCGACACGGTGCTGATGGTGCCGCGGCCGGCGTGCGCGTAATGCACGCTGTTGACCAGGCGCAGCAGCTTGTTGGTCAGCGCCACGTCCTTCAGTATCTCGTGCGTGAGGTCGCTGATGCTGTCGTCCTCGGAATTTGCCACGCGCTGGATGCGGGCCACCGAATCGGACAGCGCCGGGAAGTCGCTCTTGTGGCGCATGCGCCGCAGCAAGAAGTCGAGCGTGGCGTTGCTCGCCGCGCTGGACGCGCTGGCCGGCGCCGCCCAGGCGCGCAGCGCATCCCTGAAATCCGCGGCCGAGCCGTAGCGCTCGCCGGGATCGCGCGCCATGGCGCGCTGCAGGATGGCGCGCAGGCCGTCGTCCACACCGGGGCCCAGGTCCCGCGGCAGTTGCAGGGTTTCGTTGGCGATACGGTAGAGGGCCTGCCAGGTGTCCTTCTGGTGGATCAGCGGCTGGCCCGTGAGCATCTCCACCAGCACCAGCGCCGCGGAATACACGTCCATCGCGGGCGATGGCGCGGCGCCCGCCGCGGCCTCGGGCGCCAGGTAGGCAGGCGTTCCGCTGGCCAGTTGCGCATCGGGCTCGGCCTGCACGGGCGCCGCCATCCCGAAGTCCATCACCCGCGCATGGCGCTGGGTGTCGACCATGATGTTGGAGGGCTTGAGGTCCCGGTGCACGATGCCGGCCTGGTGCGCGGCCTGCAGGCCGTCGAGCACGTCCACCATGAGCGCCACCGCATCGTGCGGCGTGCATCGGCCCTGCTGGGCAATGTGCTCGGCCAGGGTCCTGCCCGGTACGTATTCGAACACGATGAAAGGCTGGCGCCCCTGCACGTCCGCCTCGAACACCGGCACGATGAAGGGGTGCGCCAGGCGCCCCACATGCCGCGCCTCGCGCAGCCATTGCTCCAGCACGGACGGGTCCTGCTCCTGCACGGGGCGCATGAGCTTGACGGCCACTTCGCGCTGCAGGCGCGGGTCCAGCGCCAGCCAGACGGTCGCCTGGGCGCCACGGCCGAGCATCTTCTTGAGCTCGAAGCGGCCCACGGACGCTGGCTGCTTGTCGTTGTTGGATCCCAGGGCCCAGCGTCTGCCGGTGGAAAGCGGGGCAAAATCGGTCATGGTGGGGATCAATCCGGGCCCTTGGACGCGGCGCCCATGGCACGAATCTTATGCCTGCCCATCCGCCATCGCAGCAGTGATTCCCCTGCCCTGTCGTTTTCCCCCGCCATGACCACCACACAGCCCGTCACCCACCTTCTGTACCTGCACGGTTTTCGCTCGTCGCCCCAGTCCGCCAAGGCCCGGCAGATGGCCGCGCACGTGGCGCAGCGCCATCCGGACGTCACCTTCTGGTGCCCTCAGCTCCCGCCTTCGCCCCGGGAGGCGATGGAGCTGGTGGCCCAAGGCATCGCCCAGTGGCCCGGCGCGGCGATGGGCGTGGTCGGCTCATCGCTCGGCGGCTTCTACGCCAGCTGGGTGGCCCACCACAAGCGCTGCCCGAGCGTGATGCTCAACCCCGCTGCCCATCCGGCCCGCGACCTGGCGCGCTACATCGGCGAGCAGACCGCATGGCACGACCCGGCGGAGCGGTTTTACTTCCGGCCCGAGTACATCGACGAACTGCGGGCGCTGGATACCAGCAGCCAGCCCCCGGCCAGCCGTGAGCTGGCCATCATCGCCAAGGGCGACGAGGTGCTGGACTGGCGTGAAATGGTGGCGCGCTACCCCCATGCCCGCGTGCTGCTGCAGGAGGGCGGAGAGCATGCGCTCGTGAATTTCGAGGAATACCTGCCCGCCGTGGTGGAGTTCCTTGCCCTGGCCTGAGCGGCGAAGGAACCGGCGGGGCCGCCAGACAGCGCCCCTGTGGGCAGCCGGCCAGCCCGTCAGCCCGGCTCCGAGGCCTGCGCGCTGCGCCGGCCCATGAACCGTTCGTATTCGCGGGGGTAGGCCAGGCGGTAGCGCTTCATGTGGAACGCCGCCTCATCGTCCTCGCCCAGCATCACTGCGCTCTCGATCAGCGCCTCGACAACCCTCGGTTCGGGGGAGTAGTGAAGCATCTCCAGGGCCAGCGCATTCATCCGGGCCGCATTGTCCCGGGTGGGCGCCATGGTGGTCAGGCGCGCAAAATCGACCTGGTTTGCAAACAGCACGGAGCCGCCCACCTTGGCCTGCGTGTCATCGCGGTAGGCCGCAGCCCGCTCGGCATAGGGCTTGTACAGCTGGCTCACACGGCGGTAGTCCCACGCGGCATAGCCGCACAGCGCCCAGAGCAAGGCCGTGCAGGCCCCCGCCGCCGCCATGCCGCGCGCCGACAGCACCCGGCGCCGGGGCCACAGCAGCAACGCCAGGGCAGCCAGGGTCACGATCTGGAAAGGGCCGTACCACAGCGGGTACTCCAGCATGCTGTGCAGCCCGATGATGGCCAGCACGCCCCACGCGAGCTGGCGCGCCGGGTCCACCTCCCGCCAGGGCCGGCTGGCCACCACCCAGGCCAGCACGCCAGCGCACAGTGCCGCCGCCGCAGGCAGCCCCAGCTCGACCGCCAGGTGCAGCGGCAGGTTGTGCGCGTTGTCCAGCAGCACACAAAAGCGCTCGCCGGGGAACAGGGTGATGTAGTGGGCATAGTCCAGCTCACCCCAGCCCCAGCCCAGCCAGGGCTTCTGCGCGATGAGGGTGAGCATGTTCGACCACAGCACCCGGCGGCTGGTGCAGGAGTGCGAATCGCCCGCAAAGCGCTGGGACAGCACCTCCGCGCGCGCACCCTGCAGCTGCCACAGCAGCTCTGGAAGCGCCCAGGCCGCGACGACGTAAAGCGCCAGCGCCGCCAAAGCCAGCCGCAGCGCAGCGCCCGCCCCCGTGCGCCGCCAGCACACCACCAGCCCCACGACCAGCAGCCACTGCACGGCGCCGGTGCGTGACGCCGTCGCGGCCTGCGCCAGTGACATCCAGGCGATCGCAGCCACCGTGAGCACGCTGGCCATGCCCTCGGGCAGGCTCCAGCGCGGTGCGGCGCCCAGCATGGTGCCCGGCGCCCAGCGCCACCGCTGCGCATGCTGCGTCCACCACAGCAGCGCCCACAGCCCGAGGCTCAACAGCGAGGCCTGCTGATTGCGCTGCCGCAGGTTGCCCACCGCCTGCCCGATGGTCGAGGCATGGATCCAGGGCGCCAGGCCCACGTCGCCGGCCAGGTACTGGACCAGCCCGATGAAACTGCCCGCCGTCGCTGCCACCGCCAGCCCCAGCGCCAGGAGCTGGCCCCACGCCAGGCGGCCGGCGGGCTCCAGCCCCCGGGGGCGCGCGCCCCGCAAGGCGGCCATCAGCAGCAAACCGGCCCCGCACACCCAGGACACCAGCATCGGCCAGAAGTTGCCTGTGGGAGAGTCTGTGAAGGAAAACAGAAACGGCAGCGCTACCGCCAGGACAAACGACAACGGCGCGACGGAAAAAGGCATCTCGGCAGGAAAGGGCGGCTAGGGAATGAAGGGAAAGACCGGCGGGGCGTCACGCGGATCATAGGCGCAGCGAACCGCGGGGCCGCGTCCACGCCCGGACTGGTCAGCCCCCCACCGGACCCCACCGCCACCCATGGGACAATCCCTGCCATGCATGCACTGTTTGAAGAAGCCGGCAAATTCATGGCCGGCCGTATCCTGTCGGAAGCCGATACCTCGGCCCAGGTGGAGCTCGATTCCGGCAAGCGGGTCAAGGTCAAGGCCGCCAACATCCTCCTGAAGTTCGAAAAACCGGCCCCGGCCGAACTGATCGCCCAGGCCCAGGCCGTGGCCGAGACCATCGAGCTGGATCTGGCGTGGGAGTTCGCTCCCGAAGACGAATTCGGCTTTGCTGATCTGGCGCGCGATTATTTTTCCGACAACGCCACCATGGTCCAGCAGGCCGGCGCGCTGTTTCGCCTGTACGACGCACCGCACTACTTCCGCCGCGCGGGCAAGGGCCGTTTCAAGAAGGCATCGGCCGAGATCCTGCAACAGGCGCTGGCCGCCATCGAGAAGAAAAAGGCCATCCTTGCGCAGATCGACGAGTGGGCCGCGCAACTGGGCCGGGGCGAATGCCCGCAGCCCATCCGCGACCAGCTCTACAAGATATTGTTCAAGCCCGACAAGAACGCGCCCGAGTACAAGGCCGTGGTCGATGCCAGCCGCGCCACGCACACCGCGCCGCTCGACCTTTTGCAAAAGGCCGGCGCCATCGACTCGGCCTACCAGTTCCACTGGAAACGCTTCCTGTTCGAGAACTTCCCCAAGGGCACGGGCTTTCCGGCCGTCACGGCGCCCGTCATTGCCGATGAGCTGCCGCTGTCCACCGCGCAGGCGTACTCCATCGACGACTCGCAGACCACTGAAATCGACGACGCGCTGTCGGTACAGGGCCTGGGCACCGGCACCGTGGTGCTGGGCATCCACATCGCCGCGCCCGGCCTGGCCATCCAGCCGGGCAGCGCCATCGACCAGTTGGGCCGCGCCCGCCTGTCCACCGTGTACATGCCGGGCTACAAGATCACCATGCTGCCCGACGACGTGGTGCAGACCTATACGCTGGACGAAGGCCGCGCCAACCCGGCCGTGTCGCTGTACGTGACCATCGACGAAGCCACGCTGGAATTCAAGGGCTCCGAGACCAGGCTCGAACGCGTGCACGTGGTTGCCAACCTGCGCCATGACCAGCTCGATGCCGTGGTGACCGAAGAATGGCTGGCCAACCCTTCTTTTCAGCATCAAAACGACCCGCAGCGCTTGTCTGACCTGCGCCCCCAGCTATCATTTTTGCACCGCCTGGCCAAGGACCTCAAGGCCCGCCGCGAAGTCGTGCGCGGCAAGCCCGAGAACTTCAACCGGCCGGACTACAACTTCCGCCTCGTCGGCAATGACGGCGCCGAGCCCACCGGCAATGAGCAGGTGCAGATCAGCGTGCGCCAGCGCGGATCGCCGCTCGATCTGATCGTGGCCGAGGCCATGATCGTGGCCAACAGCACCTGGGGCAGCTGGATGGCCGAGCTGGGCGTGCCCGGCATCTACCGCAGCCAGGCCAGCATGGCGCCGGGCGTGAAGGTGCGCATGGGCACCAAGGCGCTGCCGCATGCGGGCATCGGCGTCAAGGCCTACTCGTGGGCTACCTCGCCCCTGCGCCGCTACACCGACCTGGTCAACCAGTGGCAGATCATTGCCTGCGCCCGCCACGGCAAGACCGCAGCACTGGCCGCGCCGTTCAAGCCCAAGGACGCCGACCTGTTCTCCATCATCAGCAGCTTTGATGCCGCCTACGGCGCCTACAACGGCTACCAGGCCGGTATGGAGCGCTTCTGGACGCTCAAGTACGTGGAGCAGAACGGCATCACCGAGCTGAACGCCACCGTCTTCAAGGAAGGCCCGGGCGGCAGCTTTTTGGTGCGTGCGGACGACATTCCGCTGGTCTTCCCCGTGCTGGGCGCGCAGAACCTGCCGCGCGGCGCACGCCTGAAGGTCAAGCTGGGCGAGGTGGACGAGATCACCCTCGACATCCACGGCACCGTGATCGAACGCCTGGACGACCCGGCAGACAGCAGCGACGACGGCCCGGTGGAAGACGCCGAGGAAGACGACGACGCCGTGGCCGGGCCGATTGCGATTGCAGTGGACGTTAACGAGGCCCCCGCCGAAGCCGCTGCGGCAGCCGCTGCACCTTGATAATCACCGGCGATGAAACTCCCCGCCTTCCTTCGCACCTTCAGCACGCTGCAGCTGGCGCTGGGCGTCTCCATCGCCGTGCACGCCGCGCTGATCTCCGTGCGCTTCATCGACCCCGAGGGCTTCAACCGCGTGTTCCAGGACACGCCGCTCGAAGTCATCCTGGTCAACGCCAAGTCCAACGAGCGCCCCGACAAGGCCCAGGCGATTGCCCAGGCCAACCTGGCGGGCGGCGGTGACGCAGAAAAAGGGCGCGCCACCAGCCCCCTGCCCTACTCGGCCCTCACCGCCATCGGCGACGACTTCGAGGAAGCCCAGCGCAAGATGGACGCGATGCAGGAGCAGCAGGCCCAACTGCTCGCCCAGCTGCGCAAGCAGCTGGCCACCCTGCCCGAGCCCGACCCGCGCAAGGCGAGCCAGAGCGCCGAGCAGGCGGCCGAGCAGGAAAAGCGCCGCCAGCTCGTCAAGCTCCTGGCCGAGATCGAAAAGCGCATCAACGAAGAAAATTCGCGCCCCAAGAAGCGCTACATCAGCCCCGCCACGCGCGAAGAGGCCTACGCCGTCTACTACGACGCCCTGCGCCGCAAGGTGGAGGACAAGGGCACCGAGAACTTCCCCGAGCAGGGCGGCAAGAAGCTGTATGGGGAGCTGACCATGATCGTCACTGTCAACCACGATGGCCGGGTGCTGGACACCGAGGTCGTGCAAAGCTCGGGCAATTCGACCCTGGACCGCCGTGCCGAGGCCATCGCCCGCGCCGCCGGGCCGTTCGGCACCTTCGGCGCCGACATGCGCAAGAAAGCCGACCAGATCGCCATGGTGGCGCGGTTCAAGTTCACCCGGGACCAGACCCTGGAAACGAGTGTGAGGTAGCCCCCCTGAGTCGCCTGCGGCGGCTTCCCCGGGGGGCGCCGCCAGTGGCCGGGCAAAGCCCGTTCCACGGCGGCCCCGGTTCAGCCCCCTTCCAGCGTTGCACGCAGCAATTAACCACATGACCTCCTCTGCCGACCTGTACTGCGTGATGGGCAACCCCGTAGCGCACAGCCGCTCGCCCGCCATCCACGCCCGCTTTGCCGAGCTGACGGGCGAATCGCTCACCTACGAGCGCCGCCTGGTGCCCATGGACGGTTTTGCCCAGGGCGTGCGCGAGTTCGCCGCCCAGGGCGGGCGCGGCTGCAACGTCACGGTGCCGTTCAAGATCGACGCGCCGGGCCTGGCCACCGAATGCAGCGAACGTGTGCAGTTGGCCGCAGCGGCCAACACCCTCACCTTCCGCCCGGACGGCAGCATCTACGCGGACAACACCGATGGCCTGGGCCTGGTGGCCGACATCACGCGCAACGCCGGCGTCTCGCTGGCGGGGCGCGATGTGCTGCTGGTGGGCGCGGGGGGGGCCGCGGCAGGTGTGCTGGGCCCGCTGCTGCTGGCGGGCGCGCGGCACATCACCGTGGCCAACCGCACCCTGGAGAAAGCCCAGGCGCTGGTGCACACCCACAGCGCCTTGGCGGCGCTACAAAAATCAGAGCTTCTCGCGCTTACCCCGCAAGCGGTAGAGGCCGATTTCGATGTGATCATCAATGCCACGGCCACCAGCCTGGCCGGTGCGGGCGTGCCCGTGGCGCCCCATGTGCTGCGCCCCCGCAGCCTGGCCTACGACATGATGTACGGCCCTGCCGCGCAGGGGTTCCTCGACTGGGCCCGCCAGCACGGCGCGGTGCCGCGTGACGGACTGGGCATGCTGGTGGAGCAGGCGGCGGAGGCCTTCCTGCTGTGGCGCGGCGTGCGCCCGCCGTCGGCGCAGGTTCTGAGCGAGATGCAGCAGGCCACCTGAGCCACCGTCCGCATGCACGCCCTTGAACCGTTCACGTTGAGCTTGTCGAAGCGCCGCGCGAGGCTTCGACAAGCTCAGCCCGAACGGTTGTGCAAAGGCAGGCCCATGCATCCACAACACCCGACACCGAGAAAAACGCTCCAATGAAAGCCGTGCTGCGCTGGCTGGGACTGGTGGTGCTCGCCTTCGTGGCGCTGCAGCTGTTCTTCGTGGCCCGCATTGCGGCCATGGCCATGATCGACCCGGAATCCACGAGCTTCCAGCGCTCCGAAGCATGGAGCCAGCTGTCCGCCACAGGACATGTCCGCTGGCGCCAGCAGTGGGTGCCGTACGCCAGTATTTCCGACAGCCTCAAGCGCGCCGTGATCGCCTCGGAGGACGATGGCTTCGTCAGCCATGATGGCGTGGACTGGAACGCCATCGAGAAAGCGTGGGAGCGCAACGCGAAAGCCGAAGCCCAGGCCAGCAAGGCCCAGGCCCGCGCCCCCGACCGCCCGCAGCGTGCGCCCAGGATCCGCGGTGGCTCCACCATCACGCAGCAACTGGCCAAGAACCTGCTGCTGTCGGGCGAGCGCACCCTGCTGCGCAAAGGCCAGGAGTTCGTGCTCACGCTGCTGCTGGAGCAGTTGCTCTCCAAGCAACGCATCCTCGAGATCTATCTCAACAGCGTGGAGTGGGGCGAAGGCGTGTTCGGCGCCGAAGCCGCAGCCCAGCACTACTTTCGCAAGAGCGCCAGCAAGCTCGGCGCGGGCGAAGCCGCACGCCTGGCCGTGATGCTGCCCGCGCCCAAGCGGTTCGAGAAAGCGCCGGGATCGGCCTACCTGGCAGGCCGCACGCGCACCATCATGGCGCGGATGGGCAGCGCCGAGCTGCCATGAAGCCTGGCGCCGTCTCCCGGCTTACGTCAGCCGGTCGCCGGCAGGGTTGTTCTTCGTGACCGAGACGGCCTCGGCACCATCCGCATCGATCTGCCAGACCCGCTGAACGGATGCTGCGAGAGCCCGAAGGACGGCAGAGTCAGCCCTCGACCTGCGCCAAAGCAGCGACAACGGGCACGGCACCCTCGCACCACGCCACACAGCGGCGGCCCCTTGCGCAATGACCTGGCTTGCCAACCGCTCGCGCATCAGGCCGGCGCGCAACCTCTCCAGAACGGTTCCCGAGATGCCGTGGTTCAAAGACACATCGACATGCGGGTAGAAATTGAGAAGCGATGCCAACATGGGGCCCAGCTTCAAGGACTCGGGGTCGATGATGGTTCCAAGCCTGAGTGGGCCCGCCACCACTCCTCGAAGCGATGAAGCGGCACTCGCAAGCTGCTGCACCGAGTCGAGTGCATGTTGGGCGAGTGGCAACAACTGGCGGCCAGCGCAGGTGAGGGCCATCCCGGCCGGGCCCCGTTCGAACAACAAGGTGCCCAGCTCTTCCTCCAGCGCCTTGAGCTGCTTGGATACCGCTGACTGCGTCAAGTGCAGGTCGTCACTCGCTCGCGCAAGGTGGCCCGTCCTGGCTACCGCAGCGAAAGCCCTGAGCTGATGGAGTTCCATGGTGGCGAGCCAGCCTCGGACTTCGGGTCCGCCAAAGCCGGAGGGAGGATGTGCAGGAAGTTGATGGCACCCAATGTACTGAAAGGCGGGCCGGCTGCCACAGCGACTTTCCCTTGGCAAGAGCACTGCAGGCATTGCGCAGCGGCCTGCCTCGAGCGCGGCCCGGCCCGAGCGTGGCAACGAACTTGGTTTGACGATGCTGCGTGGCTACCTCACCAGCACTGCGCGGAAGTCGTTGACATTGGTGCGTGTAGGTCCCGTGACCACGAGGTCGCCGAGACGCTCGAAGAATGTGTAGGCATCGTTGGAGAACAAATGGTTCTGCGCATCGAGCCGAACGCCCCTGGCACGGGCAAGGGTGTGGGCGTCGATGAAAGCACCAGCGTTTGCTTCCACACCGTCGATCCCATCGGTATCGCACGCCAGCGCACTCAAGGGCAGCCCGTCAGCCGCCAGGGCCAGAGCCAATAGAAACTCGGCATTGCGCCCGCCCCTGCCGCCGCCCCGGACAGTCACCGTGGTTTCTCCACCGGAAAGGATGACGCAGGGCGCGGGGGTGGGTTCTCCATGCGTCGCGATCTGCGCTGCGATACCCGCGTGCACCGCAGCCACATCCCGGGACTCGCCCTCCAGGCTGCCGCCCAGCATGAGCACATTGAGCCCCTGAGACCGCGCATACTGTCCCGCGGCCGCCAACGCAGTTTGCGCCGTCGCGATGACTTGCACCTGCCGAGGCCCCAGTTCTTTCCGGGGTTGCAGCGCCATGCCACGCAGCCGGTCCATCACTTCAAAAGGCGCCCAGATGTTGCGCCGCCTCAGGATGTCCAGCGCCTCCAGTGCAGTGCTGGTGCATGGCACGGTCGGGCCGGAGGCCACCAGCGCCGGGTCATCACCCGGCACGTCCGAAATGATCAAGGTGACGACCCTGGCCTCGCCGCAGGCGACGCCCAGCTGCCCACCCTTGATCGCGGAGAGGTGGGTGCGCACACAGTTGATCTCGCTGATCGGCGCGCCGCTCTGCAGCAGGGCCTTGGCGATCCCGGCCTTTTCTTCCGGAGCAATGCCGTCCGCCGGCAGCGATAGCAGCGCTGAGCCGCCGCCGCTCATCAGGCAGATGACGAGGTCATCCGCTGTAGCGCTCTGCGCAAGCGCCAGAATCTGCCTCGCCGCGTCTCGGCCGGCCGCATCCGGGGCGGGATGACCTGCCTCGATGACGCGCACGTGGCGGGTCCTTTCACCATGGCCGTAGCGGGTCACCACGATGCCCTCCAACGGCCCGGACCAAGCCTCTTCCACGGCCGCTGCCATCCGAGCGGCTGCTTTACCTGCACCGATGACGATGGTCCGGCCGCGATGACCGGGCTGCGGCAGGTAACGCGAAACCACTGTCTTCGGGTCCACGGCCTTCAACGCTTCGTCGAACATCTTCACCAGCAGTTCTCGGTCGGACTGTGGCTCCACATCCAGCTTCGACGGCCCGTGGACGTGGGCAAGAGTCAACTCAAGCGATGAATCCGACACGGGGGCAGCCAAACCCAGGGTGGGCAGTGGATGGACGCTCGCCGTCATGTGCGTCCTCATGCGCGAGCCGGCACGCGGGGCGGCTCGCTGGCCGTGCCACGCCTGCGGGTCGCGGCGAGGGTCAGCAGAGCGCCCATCATGAGACTGCAGGCCAATACGAAAAGCCCGGCTTGCGCACTTCCGGTCACATCCTTGATGGCGCCGACCATGAAGGGGCTCACAAAGCCGGCCAGGTTGCCGACGCTGTTGACCAGCGCTATGCCGGCAGCGGCTGCAGTGCCGCCCAGAACGGCAGTCGGCAAAGTCCAGAACAACGGAAGGGTGGACAGAATGCCCATCGTTGCCAAGCTCAAGGCCACCATGGACAGCGTCACATCGTTGCCGAACAGCGCACTCAGCGCCAAGCCCGCAGCGCCCGCGCAAGCAGCCACGACGGTATGCCACCGGCGCTCACCCGTCCTGTCGGAGCTGCGACTGGCCAGCACCATGGCCAACGCAGCAAGCCCGTACGGAATGGCGGTCAACATGCCGACATCCAGCACATCCTTGACCCCAGCGCTCTTGATCAACTGCGGCAACCAGAAACTCACGCCGTACAGCCCCATGATGAAGCAGAAGTAGATGCCCGCCATCAGCCAGACCTGCGGGTTGCGGAACGCGCCGCCAACACCGTGGTCGCTCTTGAACCGCTCCTCACGCGCGATGTTGTTGATGATGTTCTGCTTTTCTGGCTCACTGAGCCACTTGGCGCCCTTGACGGAGTCGTCGAGATAGCCCAGCACGATGAAGCCGACGATCACGGAAGGGATCCCTTCGAGGACGAACATCCACTGCCAGCCAGCCAGGCCCTGGACGCCGGCAAACGACGTCATGATCCAGCCCGACAACGGGCCGCCAATGACCCCGGAGAGCGCGATGGCCGTCATGAACAGCGCCACAACGCGCGCTCTGCGCGCCGCAGGAAACCAGTACGTCAGATAAAGGATGATTCCTGGGAAGAAGCCCGCTTCGGCAATCCCCAAGAGAAAGCGCAGAACGTAGAAGCTTGCTGGAGAGCTCCCATACATCATCGCGGCGGAGATGATGCCCCACGAGATCATGATCCGGGCGATCCACACCCGGGCCCCGGTCTTGTGAAGGATGATGTTGCTGGGCACTTCAAAAAGGAAGTACCCGATGAAAAAGATTCCGGCACCGATGCCATAGACCGTTTCACTGAACTTCAGGTCGTTCAGCATCTGCAACTTCGCAAAGCCTACATTGACCCGATCCAGGTACGCGACGACATAGCAAAGAAAAAGGAACGGTATGAGCCGCCATACCACCTTGCGATAGACCGACTCCTCCAACGCCGTACCGGCGGCTTGATTTGCACTCATTGGGTTGTCTCCTGACGATTGGCAGCCGCATTGCTGCTGGTTGCGGCTCGGCGGAATTCCGAGCCACTGTCAGTCTAGAAATCCCCAGCTCCAGAGGCTATTGGCGAATATTCAACGGCATGCTGATGCCAAGGAAAGGCGTTGTGCAGCAATCACTTAGGAATGCGTTTTCAGCATCGATGGGGGTAAACACGCAGGCCTGGTTCCACCCCTCGGCGGCCAGCCTCGAAAGCCGGATTGCCGTCTGTAAAAAAGCGGCGTCAGTGCCCGTGCGAAAAGTTTGCGACGCGCATTGGCGTCTGGTGCACCTTCACCCTCGCCAGATCAGGCAGCCGATGTGGTTGAACAGTCGCCGTAGACGGCCAGTGCTGCGCGCGAAGAGGTCGCCCGCCCCAGTGCAGAACCGATGTACGACCCCGCCCGGATGAGCTTGTGCAGGTCGATGCCGGTCGCGTATCCCAGCCCGTGCAGAAGGTGCACCACGTCCTCCGTCGCGACGTTGCCGGAAGCGCCGGCAGCATAAGGGCAGCCGCCCAGCCCCGAAACGGAACTGTCGAAGGTACGGAGATCCAGCTCCAGGGACGCAACGATGTTGGCGATGGCCATGCCGTAGGTATCGTGGAAATGGCCGGCCAACTGCGGTGCAGGAATCACACGGATGCAGGCCTCGAGCATGCGCCGTGTGGAGTCAGGATTGCCACGGCCGATGGTGTCTCCCAGTGAGATCTCGTGGCAGCCCATCTCCCGCAAGATGAGCGCTACTTCCGAAACTTTCCCGGGCTCGATGTCCCCCTCATAGGGACACCCCAGGACACAAGAAACATAGCCGCGCACCCGCAGCTTGTTCTGGAGCGCGACGTTCATGACAGCGCGAAAGCGCTCCAGGCTCTCGCGTATGGAGCAATTGATGTTTCGCTGCGAAAACGTTTCCGAGGCGGCACCAAAGACCGCGATTTCTTCGCAGCCCGCTGCCATGGCAGCCTCCAGCCCCTGGATATTGGGCGTGAGCGCGCTGTAGTGGACATTCGCCATGCGCGGCACGCGTCGCATGACTTCTGCGCTGCCAGCCATCTGGCGCACCCATTTCGGCGACACGAAAGACGCGGCCTCGATGTGCCTGACGCCTGCGCCAACCAGCCGCTCGATCAGCCCGACCCTGGTGTCCACGCTGACAGGCTGCTTCTCGTTCTGCAGACCATCGCGCGGACCGACCTCAACAATCTTGACGTGCTCGCTCATGGGGTTTGCTGGTGCTGAAGTGGCTTGATCTACAACGGGCTGCAACCGGCCTGGAGCTCCGCTCCTCGCACCGGTCGGCTATCCCGCTGCCCCGCAGAGGCGCCAGCGGCACTGGTCTGCGGGGCTGCGGGCCTGTGGTTTCACGCAACGCCGATGCAATCACTCGATCGCAACCTTGGCGGTCTTGACGTACTGGCCCCAGCGATCGATCTCGCTGAAATAGAAGTTCTGGTACGCACGCTGCTCCATGTGTTCGACGACGAAGAACATCTTCTTGGTCTGCTCGACGATGGCAGGCTCCTTGAGGGTGGCGTCGACAGCTTCATGCACGCGTGCAATGACGTCTTCCGGCATTCCGGCGGGCCCGAAAATTCCCACCCAGGGTCCCCGTTCGACATTGAGACCGATTTCCTTCAAGGTCGGGACGTCCGGGAACTCCGGCAGGCGCTGGGGCATTGAGACGGCCAGCAAACGCAGATTGCCGCTGCGGATGTGGGGTTCAACGGTCGACAGGACGTTGATGGAACAGTCCACCTGTTGAGACAACTGGGCATTCAGCAGGGGCGCGGTGCCGTTATAAGGCACATGCAGGAGATCGACGTTCTTTGCGACCTTGAGCGCCTCCATCATCAGGTGTCCGGACGTGGCAGTGCTCCATGAGCCAAAGCTCATCGGGTTCTTTGCATCCTTGGCCATCTGCAGGAACTGGTTCAGATTCCTGGCGGGGTGGGATGCACTCACAACCAGCGCTGCCGGGAAGAATCCCAGGGGAGCGATAGCGACGAATTCCTTCTTCGGATCGTAAGGCGACTTCTTCATTGCATGGGGCGCAATGGTGTGCGACTCCATGCCGCCGTAGACGAGCGTGTAACCGTCCGCCGGACTGCGCGCCGCCGCGACGCTGCCGATCGTGCCGACGGCACCGGGGCGGTTGTCCACCACGATGGCCTGGCCGAGCCGCTTCTGAAGGCTCGTGCCCATGAGGCGCACGATCACGTCGCCACCGCCGCCTGCTGCCCAGGGGACGATGATCTTGACAGGGCGGTTGGGGAACGCGGCGCTCTGGGCGAACGCAGGTAACGCCACCGTTGACAACATCGTGGCGCCGAGGGAGCCGAGCACGGTGCGGCGCTTGAGCTGGGGTTGTTTCATTGTGATTGTCTCCAAGTTATCAGGGAACGGTCTGACGGGCTTTCAGCTTGGCTGACCCAGCCAACCTGTCGGCAACGCTGGATGTCTTACTTGCGGCGCAGCTCTTCGAGCAAGGCGAGCGCTCGGTCGGTGCGCACGTCGTGCTCGGCAGCCATCCGTTGGGCGATGGCATCCACCTCGTCGCCCGTGGCTCCAGCGACCAGGGCGATGTTGCGGGCGTGCAGTGCCATGTGGCCGCGCTGTATGCCTTCGGTGGCCAGGGCACGCAGCGCCCCGAGGTTCTGTGCAAGACCCACGGCGACGGCCACCTCACCCAGCTCCTGCGCCGACTTGACGCCCATGATCTTCAGGGACAGGCGGGCCAGCGGATGTGTCTTGGTCGCGCCCCCCACCAGGCCCACAGGCATGGGCATTTCGATGGTGCCGACCAGCGCGCCCTGGGTGTCTTTTTCCCAGGTCGTCAGTGAGGTGTAGCGGCCGTTTCGGCTGGCATAGGCATGGGCGCCAGCCTCGACCGCTCGCCAGTCGTTGCCGGTGGCAACGATGACGGGGTCGATGCCGTTCATGATGCCCTTGTTGTGCGTCGCCGCACGGTACGGATCGATGGCCGCGAAGGTGTAGGCATCCAGCACGCCTTCGATGATCTCTTCGCCGCTGCGCTCCTTGGTTGTGAGCGTTTCGGGCGTGAGCCGCACGCGGGCACGCGACAGACGCAGGTCGGCGAGGTTGGACAGGATACGCAGCCGCACGGTGCCGCCTGTGAGCTTCTCCACCAGGGGCGAAACCGACTCGGCCATGGTGTTGACGGTATTGGCACCCATCGCGTCGCGCACATCAACGATGAGGTGCATGACGACCATCGGACCGCGTGCCGTGTCGGGAAACACGTGGACCTCGATGTCACGGCAGCCGCCGCCCAGGCCGATGAGAACCTTGTCGCGGCTGTTGGCGACCGCCAGGATCTCGTCGCGGTGCTTCAGGAGCGCCAGGCGCGCGCCATAGGGGTCAGTGATTCCGATGACCTGCACCTGGGCACGCATCAGCGGCCCCGTGCTGGAGGTTTCGAAGCCGCCGCAATCGCGAGCCAGCTTGGCCATGAACGACGCGGCAGCCACCACCGAGGGCTCTTCAACCACCATCGGCACCAGGACATCGCGGCCGTTCACCTGGAAGTTGCCGCCGATACCGAATGGAAGCTCGAACGTTCCGAGGACGTTCTCCACCATGCCGTTGGCGCGCTCCACGGTGAGCGCACCGGGCCCGCTGATGAGAGCCCTCTCTTCCTCGGACAGGTCGGCAACGCGCGCAACATGCTCCAGGCGCTGTGACGGGGTGAGAGAACGAAAATTTGGAAGTCGTGAGTCGACCATTGAATGACTGCTTGGTAGTGGATACGGTATGGGTAAACTTTAAGATCACCGTACCAATCAAGAAAGGTACAGTTTGGGCAAACAGTTTCTTGTCCAGCAAGGGCACAGCGATGTGCAATAGGTGAAAGATGACAGCAGAAGGAAGCTCCCGGACACGTCGCTCCCGACCCGCCACATTGCCGGTCTCGGTCGCAGATGCCATCGAAAGGCAGATACGCGACGGCGCCTACAAGGTCGGCGACAAACTGCCGTCGCTGCGCGAGATGGCCGAACTCCACAAATACGCCAAGAACACCGTGGTCACGGCTTTCGAACTGCTCGTCTCGCGCGGGCTGATCGAACCTCGTCGAGGTGCCGGGTACTTCGTGGTCGACAAGCCCGCGTCCAAGGCGGCGGACGACGAGGCGGGCAGCCTGGGACGAGCCAGAGACATCGTTTGGCTGATGCGTGAGCAGCTCAAGACCGAGCCTGGCGCCTTGGCGATC
The DNA here is from genome assembly GCF_019219095.1 of Acidovorax sp. sic0104. Lineage (GTDB taxonomy): Bacteria > Pseudomonadota > Gammaproteobacteria > Burkholderiales > Burkholderiaceae_C > Acidovorax. The sequence goes on along the minus strand of NZ_JAHUWH010000004.1, from coordinate 217,164 downwards.
GCCGATGGCTTTCCACCGGTCGAATGGCTTTCGGATGTGAGGCTGGACAAGTACCACCAGAAAGTCGTACGCACAGGACTGGGCTCCCTCTTTCGCTACGGCAGCCGCTTCGGGTACACGCCCCTGCGAGAGCATCTGGTGCGCAAAGTCGCGGATTTCGGGATCGGCGCCGAACCTCGGCAGATTGTCTTGACGCACGGTGCCAACGAGGCCATGGACATCGTCATTCGCTATTTCGTGCCACCCGGTGGCAAGGTCCTGGTGGACGACCCGGGCTACTACCCTTTGTTCGGCAAATTGAAGATGGCCAGCGCCGAGGTGCTGGGCGTACCGCGCCTGCACGATGGTCCCGACCTGGAAGCTCTGGAGCAGTTGCTGATCACCCAGCGGCCCAGACTCTTCTTCACGCAGTCGCTCGCACACAACCCGACAGGCTCGGACCTGTCCGCAGCAAAGGCCTTTCGCGTGCTGCAACTGGCACACAAGTATGACCTGCTGATCGTGGAGAACGATCCGCTTGCGGACTTCAAACCGACCTCGTCGCCGCGCCTGGCTTCTCTGGACCAGCTTGAGCGCACGATCTACATCGGCAGCTTCTCCAAGTCGTTCTCGGCCGCGCTGCGCGTGGGGTTCATTGCCTGCGGCGCAGATCTGGCCAGTGATCTTGCGGACCTGAAAGCGCTCATCCACGTCAGCAGTTCGGAGCTTTGCGAAAGAACAGTGGATGTGATGTTGAGCGAAGGCCACTACCAGAGACACCTGACCCGCTTGCGCAGTCGGCTGGGCGAAGCCACGGAAGGCGCGCGAGCACTTTTCGAATCCGTCGGCGCGAACATCTTCGCGAAGAACGCCCAGTCCCTCTACCTGTGGGTGTCCATGCCGGGGGTGAATGATTCAATGACTCTGGCAGACGCCCTGCTGCCACACAACGTCCGACTGGCGCCGGGCACGATTTTCAGCGTCGACGCCTCTGCGGCCTCGCCATGGTCCCGCTACAACGTGGGGGCCGTGATGGACCCAAGATTCAGAAAGGCTCTCCAGAGCGTGTTGATGCCATTGCGTTCGACCTAGGGTCTGTTCACACTATTTTTGCCGGATGCGTTGCGATGGAAAAAGCGCGAGGCGCCAAACGAAGCTGAGGTACAGCCCCAGTGAGGTTTGGCAACGCCGCGGATGGCCCTTTTGAATCGCAACCCGAAGAGAAGGCCGCCACAGCCACGCCACTCGTCGCTGCGTTCCTGACCAAGGCCCCGGCCTTGTCGTCGTCACGCGCCTGGATTGGCGCGACTGGGACGGCCTTCGCACTGGCAAAAAATAGTGTGAACAGGCCCCAGCTCAGCTGCCGCGTTTGCGAATTCATCGCAGCCCCCTGCACGAATGGTCATGCTTCCTTCAAAAAACGCAGTGGGCGAAAACTCCTCGAACCGTTCCGAGAAACTTGCAAGTCCTTGCCATCGCCAAGACAGCCGGACCGGCTGGGTGACAGCAGTACGCAATATTTCGGGGAACACATGGTGCAGTTGAACGACCCCTTTCGCGGCCCCACCTGAGAGCACCTTCACCGACTCGACGGAGTGCCCGAACGCCAATGGCCCGAGAAGCGCCTGTGGAGCCTCTTCTCCCGCCTGGGCTGAAAATCTATTGCTTATAAAAGCGGGAGACCATGGCTCGGTGTCCTGGTAGATCCACACAGTCCGATCACCGAGATTGCGAATTTCGAAATGCAGTTCGATTGCAGTGCTGTTCGCGAGGCAGCGTGTCTTGATCTCCAGCATTGGGCGCGACACTTCGGCTGCTGCGGAGACGGATGCCAACGCGAAGAACAGGGGCACGAGCGCTCTCATGAATTTCCACTTCAACAATTGATCCCCGGCAGCCAAGCCCGCCAGCCGTGCAAAACCGAGATCACTGCGATCGCCGGCCGGTGACTCAGGATACCTGCTGCCGGTGTTCATGGTGCTGGCTGGCTGACTGACTGACTGGCTCCCCATCGTCACCGGAATGCGCAGCCAGCGCAGATGCGCGAACCTTGCGGCCGTGGCAAGTGTTGCAATTCACCCCCATCGCGCGGGGCAGTCTGTACATGCGGAGCATCTGGCATTCCAATCGGCAACACCGCAAAAAATGCCATGCAATTTTCGACTTTCCAGAAATTAAAACTGATCGTTTTGTGCTTTTTTGTAGAGGCCATTTACTACATCCTCGCACTCGTTCCCGCAGTGGCGCTGACCTTGCTCTGCTCCATCTTTTACGCTCCAAGCACTTCGCTGCTGATCGGCGCCACGCTGTTTCTGGTGGTGGTGTGGGCGATCCAGCCAGACCCCGTCGATGACCGGGACGCGATCGAGGTGGCGCCGGAAAGCGTGCTGCATCAGTGGGTCCACGCGCTGTCGGCGGCCGTGGGGGGCACAAGGATTCACCGCATCGTGCTGACCGATGAGCTCAATGCCTCGGCCCATGTCTCCACCGGATTCATGGGACTGGGCGCACAAAGGACGCTCAGCATCGGGCTGCCGCTGCTGCAGTGCCTCTCCAGCAATGAAGTCAAAGCCATCGTGGCGCATGAACTGGGGCACTTCTCGCGGCAGCACAACCGGGCAGGCCAGTGGATCTACCGGGTCCGCTACAAGTGGGGCATCTTTCTGCTGGCACGCCGGTCCGACGAGGACGGGGCCATACAGTCGCTGCAAAAGCTGGTGGCCCGCTGGTTCATCCCGTACTTCCTGCGCCAGTCTTCTGCTTGGTCACACCAGTGCGAATACGAAGCCGACGAATGCGCCCAACGTGCGGGCTTGGCTGACAGCCTGATCGACGCGCTGGTCAAGATCGAACTGCAGCAGCACATCGAGCAGCATGCGATGCAGCAGGACTGGGTGCAATGGAAGCTCGAGTCCGACACCCCGCCCGGCGACATTCTCGAGACCGTGCACCGCAAGGTACAGCTCCACGCGGCGCAGTCCTTCACCCCCATGCTGGCAGTGGCGGCCGCGCGCCCGGCAAGCCTTTACGACACACACCCCCTCCTGCAGCAGCGCGCAAGCCAGCTTGGCGTAGCGATCAAGCCCCCTCAGTGGTATGGCGCCTGCGCGGGGGCCGAGGCCTTTCCTGACGATTGGCCGGCGCGCTTGCATGCGCACCAGGCGGCATGGATCTACAAGCACCAGCACGGGTGGTGCTTTGCTCACTACCGTTTGCGCTGGCTGCAGGCGCAAGCCGGCACGAACCCGGCCGACCTGGCATTGCAGGCCGTGGCGACGGCATCGCTGTCCACATCCGCAGAGGCACTGGATGCACTGCGCGCCCTGGTGGCAGAGCATCCTGGCGACGCGTACCTGAACTACGAGCTGGGCCGCGCCCTGCTCGACGCTGAGCATGAGGACGGCATCGCCTATCTGCAGGCGGCCGTGCGGCTGAACAAGAAGATGGCGGTGCCGGCGCTGCAACGGATCTCCGAGCACCACCTGGGCCGCGACTGCGCGCGGGACATCGAACGGTCGATCAGAATGCTGGACGCCGCGACGCGCTGGACCGACGCCTTCATCGACGAAGACCTGTGGAGCCGGTTTGCCAACGAGCCCCTGGAGCCGCTCCCCGCCGCCGCGCGCGGCCTGTTTCGCGATGCGGTCATCGGCAACCACCGGATCGACGGATGCTGGGTGGGCAGCCTGCAGTCCCGGGAAATCGATGGGCACCGGTTCAGGATCAACCTGGTGGTGTTTCGCATGGATGGATCGGGCGAACCGGCGCACCACCACGCCGAGGACGCCATGAGGAACCACATGGCCCGCATGCTGGAAACCGTGACCCGGCCCGACGAGCTCGCCTGCGTGAAAGCGGTGTTCTATACCGAACCTCTGAACCCGCGCCTCCTGCACAACATCAGTCAACACCCCGATGTCTGCATCGCGCCACCCCGGGGCCCCGTGAACCAGGACCTGATCAGGATCGACGCGCTCTGAGCCTGCCAGCGAAGGCAGCGCACGTGGGGCGCCGTCGGGGCACGTCAACGCACACCACCGGCGGCCCCGGGTGACTGCGGACGCCGCCGAGATACCGGCAGGCGGGCCGGCATGCGCCACGTATCATCCGCGCCATGCTTGCCAAGTTGATGAGTCTCCTCCTGCTGGGAATCGTGCGGTTCCTCACCGGCTCCCAGGCCCGCTGGTACGGTTGCCCGCCCAAGGCCGAGCAGCGCATCTATTTCGCCAACCACCAGAGCCACGCCGACATGGTGCTGATCTGGGCCGCGCTGCCTGAGGAGCTGCGCAGCATCACGCGGCCCATCGCGGCCAAGGACTACTGGACCAAGACGCCGTTTCGGCAGTGGATCACCACGGCGGTGTTCAACGCCGTGTACGTGGACCGCCAGGCCACACCTGCCCGACCGCCCGCCCCGGTGGCGAACGACCCCGTGGGGGTGATCGGTGCCATGGCCAGCGCCTCGGCCGAGGCCGACACCGCCATGGCAGGAGGCCCCGACCCGTCACCCGAAGCCCCGCCGCGCGCACCCACGCCCCAAGAGCGGCGAGCGGCCCTGCCTGAGTCGGACCCGCTGGCGCCCCTGGTGCGCGCGCTGGAGAGCGGCGACTCCATCGTGATCTTTCCCGAAGGCACGCGCGGCCATGGCGACGAGCCGCAGCCGTTCAAGTCGGGGCTGTTCAAGCTGGCCCAGATGTTCCCGCAGGTCGTGCTGGTGCCTGCCTGGATCAACAACGTGCAGCGCGTGATGCCCAAGGGCGAGGTAGTGCCCGTACCCATCCTGTGCTCGGTAACATTCGGCGAGCCCATCGCCCTTCAAGCGGGTGAAGAGCGCCGGCCCTTCCTCGACCGTGCGCGCCGCGCCGTGATCGCCCTGCGGGACGTCTGAGCCTTAAACCATGAACGACTTCCTGCGCAACCTCACCGCCACCCAGCAGATCGGGGCGCTGTTCCTGGTCGTGTTCGGCATCCTGTCCACCGTCACCGTGTGGGCCTTCGTGCGCAACCTGCGCGAGCACGCGAGCGACGACCCGGCATCGGAAGCCCGGACGCTGGAGGCCAAGCGTTTCTGGGGCCTGCTCAAGACCTCCTGGATGATGGCCACCGTGTTCTGGGTGGGCTGGGTGCTGGGCGAGACCGTCGCCACGGTGCTGTTTGCCATCGTGGCGTTCTTTGCGCTGCGCGAGTTCATCACGCTCTCGCCCACGCGCCGCGGCGACCACCGCAGCCTGGTGCTCGCGTTCTTCGTGGTGCTGCCGCTGCAGTTCTGGATCGTGGGCAGCAAGCACTTCGACCTGTTCACGGTGTTCATACCGGTCTACGTGTTCCTGGCCATCCCGGTGGTGAGCGCTCTCGCCAACGACCCACAGCGCTTTCTGGAGCGCAACGCCAAGCTGCAATGGGGCATCATGGTCTGCGTGTATGGCATGAGCCATGTGCCCGCGCTGCTGCTGCTGGACTTTCCGGGCTACCGCGACAAGGGCGCGTTCCTGGTGTTCTTCCTGGTCTTCGTGGTGCAGACCTGCATGGTCGTGCAGCACCTGCTGGGCCGGCGCTTCCCGCACAAGCCCGTGGCGCCACAGGTGAGCCAAAGCTTTCAGTGGGTCAGCTGGCTCGCAGGTGTGGGTGTGGGCGGACTCATGGGTGGGCTGCTCACCTTCATCACGCCCTTCAAGCCCGGCCAGGCGCTGGGCATGGCGCTGCTGGCCTGCGTGGCGGGCAGCCTGGGCCACCTCGTGATGAAGGCCTTGAAGCGTGACCGCGGCATCACGAGCTGGGGCATGCAGGGCATGTCCGTTACCGGCGCGGGCGGGTTGCTCGACCGCGTGGACGCACTGTGCTTTGCAGCGCCCGTGTTCTTCCATTCGGTGCGCTGGTACTTCGGCCTATAAGAAAAACGGCGCCTACCGATTGATGGGAAAGCGCCGTTAGCTACCAAAAATATAGCAATGCGAATCCTAGGCATCGACCCCGGCCTTCAGACCACCGGCTTCGGCGTGGTGGACATGGACGGCCACCAGCTCAGCTACGTGGCCAGCGGCACCATCCGCACCACCACGCTGGCGCTGGGTGACCTTCCCGGCCGTTTGAAGATCCTGTTCGACGGCATCACCGAGGTAGCGGCCCGCTACGAGCCCGACGTGGCCTCGGTCGAAATCGTGTTCGTCAACGTCAACCCGCAGTCCACGCTGCTGCTGGGCCAGGCGCGGGGCGCGTGCATCACGGCGCTGGTGGCCAGCAACCTGCCGGTGGCCGAGTACACCGCGCTGCAGATGAAGAAAGCCGTGGTGGGCCACGGCCGGGCGGCCAAGAGCCAGGTACAGGAGATGGTGCGCCGCCTGCTGCAGCTGCCCGGCCTGCCGGGCACCGATGCGGCCGACGGCCTGGGCCTGGCCATCACCCATGCCCATGCCGGAACAGCCATGGGCCGGCTGGGCGAAGCGGCCACGCTGAACCGGCGCCAGCACGCGATGTACAAGGGTGGGCGCAGCTATTAGGGCGTGCCGCCCATCAATTGCACCAGCTCAGGCCAGCTGCGTCTTCATGCGGTCTGCCCGCTCCTTGGGAGACGGGTGTGTGGACAGGAAACTGGTCGAGTCGCCGCCGGACATGGCCGCCAGCTTCTCCAGCGCGGAGACACAGGCCGCAGGCTGGTAGCGCTTGGCTTTCATGAAGCCCATCGCGTAGTCGTCTGCCTCACGCTCGTTGCTTTGCGAGTGCTGCGCACGCACCACTTTTTCGAACAGGTCACCCAGCTGCGAACTGGCAAGCGCGCCAGCGCGGCTGTTGCTGGCCGACACCGCGTTGCGCAGCGCGCTGGTGCGCAGGGCGGCCTGGATGCGGGCCTTGCTGTGGCCGTGCTTGACGTGGCCGATCTCGTGGCCGATGACGTAGCGCACTTCGTCGTCGGTGAACTTGTCCATCAGGCCCGAATACACGCGGATGGTGCCGTTGGCCATGGCGAACGCGTTGATCTCCGGCGTCAGGTACACCTTGAAGTTCATCTTCAGGCCGTCGTATGTGCCCAGGCCTGAGGTCAGCTTGTTCAGGCGCGAGGCGTACGGGTTGCCTGCGGGGGCGATCTTGTTCTGGCGGTCGCTCTCCTGAGCCATCTGGTCGAAGTAGCTGCTGACTTCGGCATCGGTCAGGCTTTCGGACTTGGTCAGGTCCTTGCCGGCATCGAGCATCTTGCCCAGATCGAACTGCGCCCATACGGGCGACACGGCGCTCACGCCAGACGCCAAGGTGGCGAGCGTCAACAGTTGACGGCGGTCCATGCGAATCCCTCTCTCATCGTTGCGGTTGATTGTTATTGCGTTGCTGCATCGCACGGGCCGCTGTGAAGAGCCTTTCGATGCGCGGCGAAGAATAGCCATCAAAACGCAAAATGTTGCGCCGTTCGATGTCTGCAGATGTAAGAGGTGTATAGCCCTGCGGCCCGGCGATAGGTGCGGGTGCCGCGTGAGAGTCCCGCCCCAGGCGCGGCCAGCAAATGCCTTGCCGCGCAGCAAAACACTGCGCACAGCCATGCTGGATGAACGCTGAACGCTATCGAATGATGAGCAAAGGGTAAGCCCGACGCCCCGACGCCGGCCCGCGTCCTGCGCCTGCACGGCCTTCGTGCTGAATGTACGCCCTGTTACCGAGGCCGCGCCACCATCGCGCTCACCGACCCAGTCCGCGCTTGAGTTCCTTGAGCAGCAGCAGCACCTGGTTCGACGCGTGGCGGCAGCTGCTGTTGAGCAACTGCACGGCCTTTTGCTGCTCGCCCGCCTGGAATAGCGTCACCACGTCGGCGGCCTGCTGGTGAAAGTACTTGTGCCGCGCCACCAGCATGGCAAACGCAGGGTAGTGGCCCAGGCGCACCTTGCCCGTGCCGTAGAGCCAGCGGCCCAGGTCGCAGCGGTCGTCCTGGCAGATGCGTTCGGGGCGCATGACCTCCTCGGATCGGCGGTTGACCATGTCCTGCAGCTGCAGGCGCCACCGCTCGTGGCTGGCAATGGCGGCATCGATGTCTATCTCGGTCATCAGCATCGAGGCGTACTCTGCGTCCAGCACCAGTTCGCTGCCGTTGTCCTCCATGGCCCAGGTGGTGTCGGGGCTGGCGGGGTCTTGCTCCCTGATCTTGAACAGACGGCTGAAAAAACCCATGCTTGGTCCCGGTAGCGGCCTTGCGCGGAGCCGGAAATGACCCGCCAGTAATGCCTTGAAACATTTTGTGGGGGCGCAGCATTTTTGGCTACCAAAAAATTACCGGCGAGTATGTTGTGCCGGATGCAACCCTTCTGGCGCAGCCGGCTCTGGGGCACCCCGCGACACGAATGCCTTGCGCGCAAGACAATGCACGCATGACTTCCACTGCCCACCGCTCTGCCCTGTCCATGCTCGATCTGGTTGCCGTCCGCGAAGGCGGCACGGTGGCCGATGCCCTGCAGATCGCCCTGCGCACCGCACAACATGCCGAGAAGCTGGGTTTTGCCCGCTACTGGCTGGCCGAGCACCACAACATGGCGGGCATCGCCAGCTCGGCCACCGCCGTGCTGGTGGGCCACATCGCAGGCGGCACTTCGCGCATCCGCGTGGGTTCGGGCGGCGTCATGCTGCCCAACCACGCGCCCCTTGTGGTGGCCGAGGCCTTCGGCACCCTGGCCGAGCTGTACCCCGGCCGCATCGACCTGGGCCTGGGCCGCGCACCGGGCACCGACCCCGCCACCATGCGCGCGTTGCGCCGCAGCCGCGTGGAGACGGCGGACGACTTCCCTCAGGATGTCGCCGAGCTGCAGCGCCTGCTGGCCCCCGAGGTGCCCGGCCAGCGCCTGATCGCCATGCCCGGTGCGGGCACGAACGTACCCATCTGGCTGTTGGGCTCCAGCCTGTTCTCGGCCCAACTCGCGGCCGAGCGCGGCCTGCCCTACGCCTTTGCCTCGCACTTCGCGCCTCGCCTGCTGCACCAGGCCATCGACCTGTACCGCAACCTGTACCGGCCGTCTGATGCATGGCCCAAGCCCCACGTGGCCATCGGCGTGCCACTGATCGCCGCCCCCACGGACGAGGAGGCCGAATACCTGGCCAGCAGCACCTACCAGCGCGTCCTGGGCATCCTGACGGGCGACCGGCGGCGCCTGCTGCCGCCCGTCGAGAACTTTGCCGCCCGCCTGCAGCCGCAGGAGCGTGCGGCGATCGGCGACTTCCTGGCAGCGGCCGTCATCGGCGGGCCCGATACCGTGCGCGCCGGCCTGGCGCAGCTGGCCGAGGCCACGCAGGCCGACGAGTTCATGCTGGTGAGCGACGTGTACGACCCTGCGCTGCGGCTGCGCTCGCTGGAGATCGCCGCGCAGGCCCATGCGGCGCTCACCAGCCCTGCCGCCGCGCACTGAAACAGGCCCCGGCGGGGGGCGACAACACGCGATGCGGATGAATCGCCCCACGTAGCGGCTACCATCCCAGGCTACCGAATGCACTGCCGGTGACGGCCCCACCCTGGGCCACCGGCACACCGACCGCTTTTCACGCCTACGCCCGCATGCCCGCTTTTTCCTTTGAAGCCCTGGACGCCCAGGGCCAGACCCGCAAGGGCCTCATGGAGGCCGACACCGCCAAGGCCGCGCGCGGCCTGCTCAGGGCCCAGGCGCTGGTGCCCCTGGTGGTGGAAATGGTGCAGACGGGCCAGTCCACCGCCGGCAGCGCGCCGGGCCTGGGCCAGCGCCTCTTCACTCGGCCCGTGTTCGGCGCCACGGCGCTGGCGATCTGGACGCGCCAGCTGGCCGGGCTGGTGTCTTCAGGCCTGCCGCTGGAGCGCGCGCTCACGGCGCTGTCCGAAGAGGCAGAGGACGAACGCCAGCGCCATCTGGTCGCGGCACTGCGGGCCGAAGTCAACGCAGGCGCCACCTTTGCGCGGGCCCTGTCGCAGCACCGGCGCGAGTTCTCCGACATCTATTGCGCGGTGATCGGCGCCGGCGAACACAGCGGCAACCTGGGCCTGGTCCTGGAGCGTCTGGCCGACGATCTCGAAGAGCGACAGGCGCTCAAGGCCAAGCTCGTGGGCGCGGCGCTTTACCCGGCCATCGTGACCATCGTGGCCATCGTGATCGTGCTGTTCCTCGTGGGCTACGTGGTGCCGCAGGTGGCCAGCGTGTTCGCGGGGACCAAGCGCGCGCTGCCCTTCCTGACCGTGGCCATGCTGGGCATCAGCGGCTTCGTGCGCAACTATGGCTGGGCCCTGCTGCTCGCAGCCGTGGTGCTGGGCGGCGTGGCGCGCTGGGCGCTGTCCATCGGCTCGGTGCGCGAGAGGTTCGATGCAGCCTGGCTGAACCTGCCCCTGGTGGGCAAGCTCGCGCGTGGCTACAACGCGGCGCGGTTTGCCGGCACGCTGGCCATGCTCTCGGGCGCTGGGGTGCCCATCCTCAAGGCCCTGCAGGCCGCCGCCGAGACGCTGAGCAACCGCGCGCTGCGCGCGGATGCGCTCGATGCGCTGGTGCTGGTGCGCGAAGGTGCGCCGCTGGCCTCGGCCCTGGCGCAGAAAAAGCGCTTTCCGGGACTGCTGTCGATGTTCGCGCGGCTGGGCGAGCAGACAGGCCAATTGCCGGTGATGCTGCAGCGCGCTGCGCGCCAGCTCTCCACCGAGGTACAGCGCCGCGCCATGGCTCTGGCCACCATCCTGGAGCCGCTGCTCATCGTGGGCATGGGCCTGATCGTGATGATGATCGTGCTGGCCGTGCTGCTGCCGATCATTCAGCTCAACCAGTTCGTGAAATGAGCAAGCCCCCCTTGAGCCGCTGCGCGGCCTCCCACCTGCCTTCGGGACGGGAACAGGCCCGGTGGCCTGGCAGCGCCGTTTTCACGGTTACGCTGGAAGCCACGGCGATGACGATCACCAAGATGGAGTGCCCGTCATGGCCGTGACACTGGACGACAAGCTGGTCGTGGCGATCTCCTCGCGGGCGCTGTTCGACCTGGAGGAAGAAAACCGCCTGTTCGAGTCCGGCGACGAGGCGGCCTACATGCGCCGCCAGCTCGAATTGGTGCGCCAGCCGGCGCGGCCCGGCATTGCGTTTCCGCTGGTGCGCAAGCTGCTGGCCTTCAACACGGCCGACGTGCAGCGTGTGGAGGTGGTCATGCTCTCGCGCAACGACCCAGCCAGCGGCATGCGCGTGTTCGCGTCGGCCCAGGCGGCGGGCATGCGCATCGAGCGCGGGGTGTTCACGCGGGGGCGCAATCCATTTGCCTACCTGCGGCCCCTGGGATCGCACCTGTTCCTGTCGGCCAATGAAGAAGACGTGCAGCAGGCACTGAGCATCGGCTTTCCGGCCGCGCGGGTGATGACCGACTCCACCCCGGCCGGCGACCGCTACCCCCACGAGGTGCGCATCGCCTTCGACGGCGACGCCGTGCTGTTCTCCGACGAAGCCGAGCGCATCTACCAGGAGGCCGGCCTGCCCGCCTTCCAGGCCAACGAGGTCACCAAGGCCGCTCAGCCGCTGGCCGGCGGCCCATTCAAGCCGCTGCTAGCAGCCCTGCACCAATTGCAGCAGCAGGCCGATGCCTCCAAGACCATGCGCATCAGGACCGCGCTGGTCACCGCGCGCAGCGCACCCGCGCACGAGCGCGCTGTGCGCACGCTGCTCGACTGGGGTATCACAGTGGACGAGGCGATGTTCCTGGGCGGGTTGGAAAAAGGCCCATTCCTGCGAGAGTTCGAACCGGACTTCTTCTTCGACGACCAGCGCAGCCACGTGGCCTCAGCCGCCCGCCATGTACCGGCCGGGCATGTGAACAGCGGCATCTCCAACCCACCGAAGGCGGCCGAACGTTGATACGGAACCGCCCTGCGCACTCACCACTGCGCCTGGCGCGCGATGCGGCCCGGCAAAGTTCTGCAAAGCCGTGCAACGCTGGGTGAAAGGCTGCAAAGCCCGGTTGCAAACCTTGGGTGCGGGCCCAACTGTGCCACCATGACATCGCGGCCAAGCGCCGAAGGAGCACGCATTGCCCACCAGAATTTCACGACCCACGCTGGAGTCCCTCGCGTCGGCTGCAGTTGTTGCAGCGGCCCTGTGCGGTAACGCATTCGCGCAGCAACCCGCCCCCGCCAAGGCGCCGGCACCGGCCGCCAACCCCTTTGCCGTACCCGATGAGTCCCAGCCCGGCCTGTCCAAGGGCGAAGTCAAGGCGATCCGCGAATTCAAGATGCTCGACTTCAACGGCGACGGCAAGCTCAGCCGCTCGGAGGTCAAGCTGTTTCCGCGCCTGGCCGCTGCTTTCGACGATGCTGACACGGACCACGACGGCTTTGCCTCGTACGCCGAAGTCCGCGCCTTCGCCGCCAAGTACCGCGCAGAGCGTGACCGCAAGAAGGCGGAGCAGGCTGCGGCCGCGCAGCCTGCAACACCTGCGGAGCCAGCGCCCTCAGCGCCGGCGTCTTCGGCCCCGCAGTGATCGCCCGCCAGCGCCTGCAAGTGCCTGCTGCCCGTGGCGAGGCCAGCGCTGGTGCAGGCTCGAGATTTTGAATAAAAATCCACCCAACCGTCCATTCAGCCAGCGTTGGCAGCTACATTTTCAATAGCAAATGACCGAGGCGAGAGACATTTCGCCAGCCCCCAGCGCAGGGCCCTGCGCGCAGCCGCGCCCGGCGGCCCACTCCAAATCCAGAGAACCCGCAACCCGAAACCCAAAGAAAAAAGCGCAGTGCGTCGCCGCACTGCGCTGTTCTTCGATGGGCAACCTGACCGGGCCTACAAACCACCCGTGCGCTTGACCTTGGGGTCCGAGTAGATCAGCGGTTCGTTCTTGACCTGCTGCGCCATGCGCTCCTGCAGGGTCATCTTGTTGATGTCCTGCGCCACCTCCACCGCGCTGCCGCTGGCACGCCACATGGACTGTATGAGCTCCAGAAGTTGCTTGTAGATGGGCTCCTTCGGGGGTTCGGGCGGCTCCTCGACGGTGTCCTTCTTCTTGACCTCGGTCCAGTCGCGGTTGGCGGTATCGGGGTTGGACGGCTTGTCCGGCTCGCGCACGATCGCGCCTTCGCCCAGCCGATCCATGGATTCGACGGGGTTGGCGGCGTTGATGGGACGCACAGGAGGGGCGCCCGAAGCGCCAGTGGAATACAAATCAGCGCCCTGAGGACGCCAACTCGGCGATCGATCGACAGGTGGCATTTGCATGGCATGGGCCCGGTAGTTGTTAAAAAGTACAGAGGGTCTTTCGGCCTCTTCGTACTTCATTACGGCAAAAAGAAAGGGAAATTTAGGTCTTTTTCACCGATTGAACAAAAAACAGGGTTTTCCCTAGGTATGGAGGCATGTTTGGAGCCATCCACGGGCCTTAAGACATCCTTCAGCAGACATAGGTGCCGCCAACGGGGCGATTGAAACCGGGGAAAGCGAGGCGACGCCTCGGATGTTTGAAGCGTCTGTTGGCAGAAAAAAACGAAATCAGAGCCGCAGCCCGACAAAACGCCTGGCGAACAGGTGCCGGCCGGGCGCGAGAAGCGGCCGCGCACCGTGAGGTGTGCGCGTGGTCAGCCTGTCGAACGCCCGAATTGATGCATCGCGCCACCTGCGACTGGCCCATGCCTGCAGCAGCGATCTCTGCATGCCAGCCACTTGCCAAAAGGACCGCGAGCGCGGCCCCGTTTCAGAGGAACCGCTCGAGCAACTTGCGCGAATGCTTGTCCAGCGCCGTGGTGTCCGGCACGCGGAACTGCAGGCCATCGCCCGTCGCGATCAGCAGCCGGGTGCGCCCGCCGAGGCGGCGGATGTCCTCCTCGGCCTTGAGCACCAGTTTGGCTGCACCGCGATCGGTCAGTACTTCCCAGGTACTAGGGGTCGAGAAGCTCGATACCGCAACGATCTTTTCGATAGTAGGCACAAACTCCCGCGCCTGCAGTTCTTCTTCGATGAGGCGAAGCGCATCAGCGTCCAGCTGGGTCAGCCGATCCACCCACAGCAGCTCATGCCCATCGGAGCCGACCAGGGACAGCCCCTCGCCCGGTGCGGCGATCGGGAACGCCCGCACGGGCGTGACGCTATCGTGCACCGAGCCGTCGGCCAAGGTCAGCGACAGCCGGCCGTGGGCGTTGCGCGTGAGCCGAAAGCCCGTGAGGCCTGCGGAGGGCACCTGGGGCAGCGAGGCGTTGGAAGAGGAAAAAGCGTCGTTCATCGCAGGGTCCGGCGGTTCAGGAGTTGCCGGCCGGGTGGGCCGGGTGCAGCAGGCTGCTGTCGACAATGACCACGCCAGCGGCCTGCGCGTCCTCTTCGGCGCGGCGCGCCTGGGCTTCGTACAGACGCCAGTAGGCGCCCTGCTTGTCCATCAGTTCGTCGTGCGGCCCCACCTCCACCACCTCGCCGCGGTCCATCACCACCAGGCGATCGGCCTTGCGCAGCGTGGACAGGCGGTGGGCAATGGCGATGGTCGTGCGGCCCTGCACCAGGTTGTCCAGGGCCTTCTGGATTTCCTTCTCGGTCTCGGTGTCCACGGCCGAGGTGGCCTCGTCCAGGATCAGAATGCGCGGGTCGATCAGGAGCGCGCGGGCGATGCTGATGCGCTGGCGCTCGCCGCCCGACAGGCCCTGGCCGCGCTCGCCCACCAGCGAGTCGTAGCCGTGCGGCAGGCGCAGGATGAACTCGTGCGCGTGCGCGGCGCGGGCGGCGGCGATGATCTCATCGCGCGAGGCGTCGGGCTTGCCATACGCGATGTTTTCGGCAATGGTGCCGAAGAACAGGAACGGCTCCTGCAGCACCAGGCCGATGTGGCGGCGGTAGTCGGCCACGGCGAAGCGGCGCACATCAACGCCGTCCACCTGGATCGAGCCCTCGCTCACGTCGTAGAACCGGCTGATCAGGTTGACCAGCGTGCTCTTGCCCGAACCGCTGTGGCCCACCAGCCCGATCATCTCGCCGGGGCGGATGTCCAGGTCCAGCCCCTTGATCACCGAGCGGCTGCCGTAGCGAAAGCCCACGTTGCGCATGGCGATGGCGCCCTCGACCCGGTCCACCTTCACGGGCTGGACGGGGTCGGGCACATTGCTCACGTGATCCAGGATGTCGAAGATGCGCTTGGCGCCGGCGGCGGCCTTTTGCGTGACCGAGACAATGCGGCTCATGGAGTCCAGCCGGCTGTAGAAGCGCCCGATGTAGGCTATGAAGGCGGTCAGCACCCCCACCGTGATCTGGCTGCGCGAGACGAGCCAGATGCCGAAGGCCCACACCACCAGCAGCCCGATTTCCGTCAGCAGCGACACCGTGGGCGTGAACAGGCTCCAGGTCTTGTTGAGCTTGTCGTTGACTTCCAGGTTGTGCTGGTTGGCATCGCGAAAGCGCTGGGCCTCGCGCTTTTCCTGGGCGAAGGCCTTGACCACGCGGATGCCGGGAATGGTGTCGGCCAGCACGTTGGTCACCTCGGACCACACGCGGTCGATTTTTTCAAAGCCGGTGCGCAGGCGGTCGCGCACGGTGTGGATCATCCAGCCGATGAAGGGCAGCGGCACCAGCGTGACCAGGGCCAGCCACGGGTTGATGGAAAACAGGATGGCCGCGGTCATCATGATCATGAGCACGTCGGTCACGAAGTCAAGCGCGTGCAGCGACAGGAAGACGTTGATGCGATCCGTCTCCGAGCCGATGCGCGCCATCAGGTCGCCCGTGCGCTTGCCGCCGAAGTAGTCGAGCGACAGGCGCAGCAGGTGTTCGTACGTGGTGGTGCGCAGGTCGGCGCCGATGCGCTCGGACACCAGCGCCAGTATGTAGGTACGCGCCCAGCTCAATCCCCAGGCCGCCAGGGCCGACGCCAGCAGGCCGCTCAGGTACAGAAGCACCAGGCCCGGATCGATCTGCTTGCCGTTCTGGAACGGGATCAGGATGTCGTCCATCAGCGGGATGGTCAAGTACGGCGGCACCAGCGTCGCGGCGGTGGACGCCAGCGTCAGCCCGAAACCGGCGGCCAGGTGCTTGCGGTACGGCCGCGCGAACCGCCACAGGCGCAGCAGCACCCAGGTGGAGGTCTGCGGCGGCTGGGCCCGCGCGCAGGCGGGGCATTCCTCGGTGTCCGGCGGCAGCGGCGTGTGGCAGGTGGGGCACAGAGGCTCATCCGCCTCGTCCGGCCCGCCCACATCGCCCCGGGCGATTTGCTGCTCGAAGCGCTGCACCAGGCGCAGCACCTGGGCATGGTGCGCCAGCGTGAAGCGCCACAGAGCCAGGCGCTCGCTGGGGCCGTGCAGTTCCAGCGAGCCGACGCCACCGTGGTCCTGCAAACGCAGGGAAAGACCGTTGCCCAGGGGCCAGTCGCGCCAGGAGGCCGTGCCGGGATCGCAGGCCAGCAGGCGCTCGGACGTCACCACCACCCAGCCGGCGGCAAACCGCAGATCCGCGCTCAGGTCAACCTGTAACGCCGCCAGCACGTTCTCTCTCTCAGAGAGCATGGCCCGCAGATCAGCCCCGACAGGGCTGGAAAAGACACCCGAAGCGTCCACAGAATGGTGATGTTGCATTTTTGGTTGGTATCCCCGCCCCCGGCAGCATGCCGCCACCGGTCTCGCGAAAGCGCGAATTCTCGCCGATACTGCATCTCGGAACCTCTTCGGAGGTGTGATTCGAGGGGCGGCGGCATCCTCATGTAACGTCTGCAGCGATCATTTGGCTGACACTGCCAGCCAGTGCGCGGCTGACGCACAATCTCCGTCCATCCCGTCCTCTTTGTCCTCAGAAGCCTCTCCAAGGCCGCAAACACACCGCTGCAATCCATGGCGAAACTCAACGACATCCAACTGCTGCGCATCAACTACCTGCGCGGACCCAACATCTGGACCTACCGGCCGGTCCTGGAAGTCTGGCTGGACCTGGGCGAACTGGAGGACTTCCCCTCCAACACCATTCCCGGCTTCAACAACCGCCTCACCGCCTGGCTGCCCGCCCTGATCGAGCACCATTGCGGCGTGGGCGAGCGCGGCGGATTCCTGCAGCGCCTGGAAGAAGGCACCTGGTGCGGGCACGTGCTGGAGCACATCGTGATCGAGCTGCTGAACCTGGCGGGCATGCCCACCGGCTTCGGCCAGACGCGCAGCACCAGCCAGCGGGGCGTGTACCGCATGGTGTTCCGGGCCCGAGACGAAAGCGTGGCGCGCGTGGCGCTGGCCCAGGGCCACGCGCTCATCATGGCCGCCATCAACGACGAGCCCTTCGACGTGAAAGCCGCCGTGGCCCGCGTGCGCACCGAGGTCGATGACCAGTACCTCGGCCCCAGCACCGCCTGCATCGTCACCGCCGCCACCGACCGCGGCATCCCGCACATCCGCCTGAACGACGGCAACCTGGTGCAACTGGGCTATGGCGCCAGCCAGCGCCGCATCTGGACGGCCGAGACCGAATTCACCAGCGCCATCGCCGAAGGCATCGCCAGCGACAAGGACCTGACCAAAACCCTGCTCAAGTCCTGCGGCGTGCCCATTCCGGATGGCCAGGTCGTCAACAGCCCCGAAGAAGCCTGGGAAGCCGCGCAGGACATCGGCCTGCCCGTGGTGGTCAAGCCCTCCGACGGTAACCACGGCCGTGGCGTCACGCTCGACCTGCGCAAGAAGGAAGACATCGAGGCGGCCTACCACGTGGCCTACCCCGAAGGCAGCGACGTGATGGTCGAGAGCTTCATCCCCGGCGACGAACACCGTCTGCTGGTGGTGGGCGGCAAGGTCGTGGCCGCCGCGCGCGGCGAGGTGGTCAGCATCACCGGCAACGGGCACAACACCGTCAAGGAGCTGATCGACAGCCAGCTCAACTCCGACCCGCGCCGTGGCTACGAAGAAGAGTACCCGCTCGAGATCATCGACCTGGCCACCGACACCAAGGTGCAGCTCGAGCTCAAGCGCCAGGACCTGGGCGCCGACTCCGTGCCCGCCGCCGGCCGCGTGATCGTGGTGCAGCGCAACGGTAACGTGGCCGTGGACTGCACCGACGACGTGCACCCCGAAGTCGCCTACATCGCGCAGCTTGCCGCCAAGGTCGTGGGCCTCGATATCGCCGGCATCGACATGGTGGCGCTCGATATCTCCAAGCCCCTGCACACGCAGGGCGGCGCCATCGTCGAAGTCAACGCCGGCCCGGGCCTGCTGATGCACCTCAAGCCCGCAGTGGGCGCGCCCCGCCCCGTGGGCCAGGCCATCGCGGAACATCTGTTCCCGTCCGACGACGAATCCGGCCAGGTGGGCCGCATCCCCGTGGTGGGCGTGGCCGGAACGCGCAGCACATCGATCATTGCGCGCCTGGTGGCGTGGCTGCTGCACCTGGGCGGCCACCACACCGGCCTGGCTTGCCGCGAAGGCCTGTTTCTGGACCGCCGCTGCGTGGAAACCACCGACTGCGCTCACTGGGAGGCCGCTCACCGCCTGCTGATGAACCAGACCGTGCAGGCCGCCGTGATCGAAAGCGACGCCCGCACCATCCTGCGCGACGGCCTGGCCTACGACCGCTGCCAGGTGGGCGTGGTGACCGACATGGACGGCGTGGAAACGCTGGCCGAATTCGACGTGCACGAGCAGGACCAGATGACCAAGGTGATGCGCACCCAGGTGGACGTGGTGCTGTCCGAAGGCGCCGCGGTATTGAACGCCGCCATCGAGCAGGTGGCCGACCTGGCGCCCCTGTCGGACGGCTCGGTCGTGCTGTACGCGCAGGACCCGACCCTGCCCGTCATCGTCGAACACCGCGCCACCGACAACGGCCGCGCCGTCATCGTCAAGAACGGCCGCGTGGTGCTGGCCACCGGCAGTGCCGAACACGTGCTGGGCTCGCTGGCGGACCTGACCTTCGGCCGCAACGCCGTGGTGCCCGACACCGACGCCCTGCTGGCTGCCGTGGGCGCCGCCTGGGCACTGGACATCGCACCCGACCTGATCGGCGCGGGCATCAAGACCTTCGAGCCTGACCTGCCGGCACCCCTTGGCCTGCCCACCTGAAATGGCACCCCCTGAGTCGCTTCGCGCCTTCCCCCTCTCTCGTATTGCTTCGCAATACGGGAGGGGAACGCCCCCAGCGCGGCGGGGCGGCCCTTGCGCGGGGGCACTCGCCTTGGTCGCGCCAGTTTCATGTGCCGCTGGCGTCACCACGTACTGTGTGAAATTGACGCTGAGCAACCTGACAGATGTAGTGAAGTCGGACTGTGGTCCCGACGGATATTGAGAAAGAGACTCCCCATGGATGTATCCCGCACACGGGCCCTGCGCGGCCCCAATCTCTGGAGCCGCCACATGGCCATCGAGGCCATCGTGACCTGCCCTGAAGCCGAACGTGCCGTCAGCCAGATGGCCGGGTTCGAAACCCGCCTGCGGGCACTGTTCCCGGGCATCGGCGCACTGCACCCGGAAAGCGGCGGCCCCGACATCTCGCTGGCTCACGTGCTGCAGACCGCTGCCCTGGCGCTGCAGGCGCAGGCCGGCTGCCCCGTCACCTTTGCGCGCACCACCGCCACCACCGACGCGGGCGTCTACCAGGTGGTTGTGGAATACAGCGAAGAAGCCGTGGGACGCAAGGCATTTGAATACGCAGAGCAACTCATCAATGCCGCGCAAGGCACTGGCAGCTTTGATGCAGACGCCGTGATCAACGAATTGCGCGAGCTGGACGAAGACGAGCGCCTGGGCCCCAGCACCGGCTCCATCGTGGCCGCCGCCGTGGCGCGCAACATTCCGTACCGCCGCCTCACACGCGGCAGCCTGGTGCAGTTCGGCTGGGGTTCCAAGCAGCGCCGCATCCAGGCCGCCGAGGTCGATTCCACCAGCGCCGTGGCCGAATCCATCGGCCAGGACAAGGACCTGACCAAGCGCCTGCTGCACGCCGCCGGCGTGCCCGTGCCACTGGGCAAGCCCGTCGATACGCTTGATGAAGCCTGGGAAGTCGCGCTCAAGGTTGGCCTGCCCGTCGTGGTCAAGCCGCAGGACGGCAACCAGGGCAAGGGCGTCACCGTCAACATCACCGACCGCGCCCAGCTCGAGGAAGCCTTCCGCACTGCTGCCGAATACGGCACCGTGATGGTCGAGCGCTTCCTGCCCGGCCACGACTTCCGCCTGCTGGTCGTGGGCGACCAGCTCGTCGCCGCCGCGCGCCGCGAGCCGCCCCAGGTGCTGGGCGACGGCCAGCGCACCGTGCGCGAGCTGGTGGACATCGTCAACCAGGACCCGCGCCGTGGCGAAGGCCACGCCACATCGCTCACCAAGATCCGCCTGGATGACATCGCCGTCGCCCGCCTCACGCTACAGGGCCTGACGCCCGACTCCGTGCCTGAAAAAGGCCAGCGCGTCATCCTGCGCAACAACGCCAACCTGTCCACAGGCGGCACCGCCACCGATGTGACCGACGACGTGCACCCCGACGTCGCAGCCCGCGCGATCGCAGCTGCCCAGATGGTGGGCCTGCACATCTGCGGCGTGGACATGGTGGCCGAGACCGTCCTGCGCCCGCTCGAAGAGCAAGGCGGCGGCTTTGTCGAAGTGAACGCCGCCCCCGGCCTGCGCATGCACCTGGCACCCAGCTACGGCAAGCCCCGCAACGTGGGCCAGGCCATGGTGGACAAGCTGTACGCGCATGGCGACGACGGCCGCATCCCCACCGTGGCTGTCACCGGGACCAACGGCAAGACCACCACTGCGCGCCTCATCGCCCACCTGTTCACCGCGCAAGGCCTGCGCGTGGGCATGACCAACACCGACGGCGTGTACGTGAACGGCCGCCAGATCGACAGCGGTGACTGCAGCGGCCCCAAGAGCGCCCGCAACGTGCTGCTGCACCCCGAGGTGGACGCCGCCGTGTTCGAGACCGCGCGCGGCGGCATCCTGCGCGAAGGCCTGGGCTTCGACCGCTGCCAGGTGGCCGTGGTCACCAACATCGGCGCGGGCGACCACCTGGGGCTGAACTACATCACCACGGTGGAAGACCTGGCGGTCCTGAAGCGCGTGATCGTGCAGAACGTGGCCCCCAACGGCTACGGCGTGCTCAACGCCGCCGACCCCATCGTGGCCGCCATGGCACCGTCATGCCCTGGCAAGATCATCTTCTTTGCCGCCGACCGGCACCACCCCGTGATGGCCACGCACCGCGCGCAGGGCCACCGCACCGTGTACGTGGACGGCGACTCCATCGTCGCATCCGAAGGCTCGTGGCGCGAGACCATCCACCTGCGCGACGTGCCCATCACCCGCAACGGCAAGATCGGCTTCCAGGTCGAGAACGTCATGGCGTCCGTCGCCGCCGCCTGGGGCGTGGGCATGCCCTGGCAGACCATACGCCGCGGCCTGTCGGGCTTTGTGAACGACAGCGACAACGCACCGGGCCGCTTCAACATCATGGACTACCGCGGCGCCACCGTGATCGCCGACTACGGCCACAACCCCGACGCCATGCGCGCCCTGGTGCAGGCCGTGGACGCCCTGCCCGCCAAGCGCCGCAGCGTGGTCATCAGCGGCGCCGGTGACCGCCGCGACGAAGACATCCGCGAGCAGACCGTCATCCTGGGCGCCGCTTTCGACGACGTCATCCTGTACCAGGACGCCGCCCAGCGCGGCCGCGCCGACGGCGAAGTGATGAACCTGCTGCGCGAAGGCCTGGCCGGCGCACCGCGCACCCAACACGTCGAAGAAATCCGCGGCGAATTCATCGCCATCGACGCAGCCCTGGAACGCCTGCAGCCCGGCGACCTGTGCCTGGTGCTGGTGGACCAGGTCGAAGAAGCCCTGGCCCACCTGGCCCAGCGCTGCTCCGAAGCTCCCACGCCCGGAGCGGCTGCGTGACGATGATGACGACAATGAAGAAGGCGCAGCCAACGATGACGATCGCGACCACACAGACGATCAAGACCCGGGCCGCTGCCGCTTTCGCCGCGCTCGCAGCCTCGGCCCTGTGCATGGGCATGGCCGCACCGGCGCACGCCGCGTCCGGCGAAAAGATCGGCACCGTGGACACCGCCTTCCAGTGGCTGGGCCGCGACCACGACATCATCGTGGAAGCGTACGACGACCCCGCCGTGCAGGGCGTGACCTGCTACGTCTCGCGCGCCCGCACCGGCGGCATCAAGGGCACCCTGGGCCTGGCCGAAGACCGCGCCGAGGCCTCCATCGCCTGCCGCCAGGTCGGGCCCATCAGCTTCCCAGAGCCCCTGAAGAAGCAGGAAGAAGTCTTCAGCGAACGCATGTCCATCCTGTTCAAGCGCCTGCGCATCGTGCGCATGGTGGACGCCTCGCGCAACACGCTGGTGTACCTGACGTACTCTGAAAAACTGGTGGACGGCTCCCCGCAGAACAGCGTGACCGCCGTGCCCGTGGACCGCGCCACGGCCATCCCGCTGCGCAAGTGATGCCCCCGTGGCTGCAACTGCGGTTGCAACTGCGGTTGCAACTGCGGTTGCGGCTGCGACTGCAACTGCAACTGCGGCTGGGGCAGTGGCTGCAGCCGCGTCACTGTCAGCCAGGGTAAGCATCCCGCCCTGCCCCTGGCACCCACCCCACCCCAATCCGTTCACGCTGAGCCTGTCGAAGCGCCACACAGCACGCCGCCCAACCCCGTTCACGCCATGTCAACGGACCCAGCCCGAGAGCGCACAGCACGCAAAGCACCCAACGCACAGCAAGACAAGCACACCACAACGACAAAGGGGCCCCAGGGCCCCTTTGTTTTTATGTAATTCAGCCCTTACCGCTTATCCAGCAAGCGCCAGCAGCTATACATTCAATAGCAAATCACAGCCTCACACCTGCTGCGCCGCAATCTGCCGCAGCGCCTGCTCGAACACCTCCACCGGCTGCCCACCCTGGATCAGGTGCCGCTCGTTCACGATGATCGCCGGCACCGAATGAATGCCGTGCTGCAGGTAGAACTGCTCCCGTTCACGCACCTCGTTTGTGAAGCGGTCCGACGCCAGCAGCGCACGCGCCTCGGCCGCATCCAGCCCCACCTCGCCCGCCACCCGCACCAGCACCTCATGGCTGCTCGGGTCCTGCCCATCGGTGAAGTAGGCCTTGAACAGCGCCTTCTTGAGCGCTGGCTGCACGCCCTGCTCTTCAGCCCAGTGCAGCAACCGGTGCGCATCGAAGGTGTTGTAGATGCGGCTGCGCTTGTCCATGCTGAAAGTGAAACCCAACTCAGCCCCGCGCGCCGCGATGGCCTCGCGGTTCTTCTGGCTCTGCGCGGGCGTCGCGCCGTACTTTTCTTGCAGGTGCTCGCCAATGTCCTGCCCCTCCGGGCCCATCTGCGGGTTCAGCTCGAACGGCTGAAAGTGCAGGTCCAGCGCCACCTGGTCCTTGAGGCGGTCCGCCGCCTGCTCCAGCGACTGCAGGCCGATGATGCACCAGGGGCAGGAGACGTCGGAGACGAAATCGATTTTGAGGGTGGTGGGGGTGGGCATGGGAGGGCTTTGGGAAGGGAAGAAGGACGGGATGGTAGGCGGGGCCGGATAACCGTGGAGGGAGGGGGTTTACTGAGTGGGTTCGTGTGGCTGGCGGTGAGGCGGTTGACCGCTTTGCAGCGGTTACCGTCGCACAATCGCGAGAGTCTTTCGGTATCGCGCTGTCAACACCGACCCCGGAACAGATCTGGATGGATGTATTTGTGGACGAGCAATTCGATAATGTGCGTCTGATGCTAAGGGCCTGATGCGGCGAACTCGGTGCTTGTCTGTCAATGTCGCGTTACAGCGAAAACTGACATTCCCGACGCAAATCAGAACGGCCACTGTCAGCCTATACCGGTAGTTCATAACGCGAGTAAAGACCACGACCACACGTTCAGAACGCCCGCTGATCCAACACGGGCCCAGCCATCACACCGCAACCCGCATCAACTCAGCCTTCGACAAAATCACACACCGCTGGCGGGTCTGCTGGTACTTGCGCAATGCGGCGTCCTGGATGCGTTCGATGTTGCGGCCCACAGCCTGGGCGAGGGATGCAAAAGCGCCGTGCACGCCCAGCGTGTGCTCCAGCATGGCGCGGTCCAGGCGGACGGAGAGGTCGTGGCCTTGCGCGTCCAGGTTCACGATGATGAGGCCGGGTTGCGCTGCATCGGAGACGATCTGCATCATGGTCGGGGAGATAAAACGAAGTGAATTGGAGGGTTGTGCCGATGAGCTGTTGCCGCTCGATTCGGACACACGAAGCCCGCAACTTTAGGGACACCGAAGGCCACCGCTTGTAGGACCGCAACGGAACCCGCTCACAAGTGGCGCATGTGTGGCTGAGTAGGCGCATGAGGAGCAGCGATGAACCGGTGCTTCATTGCCACCCCATGCAACGCGTCTACCCACGCAGTTCCGTCTTCAACACCTTGCCATAACTATTCTTCGGCAACCCCTCCACCCACCGATACACCTTCGGCCGCTTGAACCGCGCGATGTGCTCCCCGCACAGCGCGTCCAGCACCGCGTCCCCCACCGGCCCGCCCTCGCCCGCTACCAGGTAAGCGACCACCACCTCGCCCCACTCCGCATCGCGCTGCCCCACCACGGCCACCTCGCGGACCTGGGGGTGCAGCAGCAAAACCTCTTCCACCTCGCGCGGGTAGATGTTGCTGCCGCCGGAGATGATCACGTCCTTCGACCGGTCCTTCAAGGTCAGGAAGCCATCGGCATCCAGCACACCCACATCGCCGGTGTGCAGCCAGCCGCGCTGCAGCGTGCGGGCCGTCGCATCGGGGTTGTTCCAGTAGCCGGGCATGACGGTGTCGCCGCGCACCAGCACCTCGCCGGTGTCGCCGGTGGGCATGGGCTGGCCCTGCGCGTCGACCACGCGCACTTCCACCAGCGACTGCGCCACGCCGACCGAGGCCATGCGCTCAGGCCAGCGGGGGTGGGTGGTGTCGGCCAGGTGCGCGCGTGACAGCGCGGTGATGGTCATGGGGCTTTCGCCCTGGCCGTAGATCTGCACGAAGCGATCCTTGCCCATGACGGCCATGGCGGTGCGCAGGTCGTCCGCATACATGGGGCCGCCGCCGTAGACAATCGTCTTGAATCCCTGCACGTCGGCGCCCGTGGCGCGCACATGGTCCACCAGGCGGTGCACCATGGTGGGCGCGGCAAACAGGGTGAGCTGGCCCACTGTGGCGGCCAGCTGCACCAGCTCGGCAGGGTCGAAGCCTCCGGACATGGGCACCACGTGCCGCCCGCCGCGCAGCACCTGGGCGTAGTTGTACAAGCCCGCGCCGTGCGACATGGGCGCGGCGTAGACCATGGCGTCGCCGGGCAGCACGTCGTCCACGTCGGTGAAGTAGCAGGCCGTCATGGCCAGCAGGTTGCGGTGCGTCTGCATCACGCCCTTGGGCCGGCCGGTGGTGCCCGATGTGTAGAACAGCGATGCGATGTCGTCCGGGGCACGGTCGTGCACGGGCATCGGCGCACCGTGCTGCTGCACGGCATGCTGGTAGTCGGCAGAGCCCAGCACCAGGGTGGCTGCGGGGTCGGCGCCCGCATCACGCGCGGCGGGGTGCAGGGCCTCGGACACCAGCACCACGCGTGCGCCGGAGTCGGCCAGCACGTAAGCCAGCTCTTTGGCGTGCAGCTTGTAGTTGACGGGCACGTGCACGGCGCCGGCCCACACGATGGCGTGCAGCGCCTCCAGGTACTCTGGCGCATTGGCGGCGTAGATGGCCACGCGGTCGCCGGGCAACACGCCGTAGCGTGTGCGCAGGCTGGCGGCCAGCGCGGCGGTGCGGGCACCCAGCGTTTGGTAGTCGAAGAGCACACGGTCGCCCTGCAGCACGGCGGGCTGGTGGGCGTGCAGTTGCGCGCTGCGGCGCAGCAGGTGGGCGATGTTCATCGGGTGGCGCCCCGCGCGCTGGGCGTGGTGGTGCCTGCCCTGCTGGTGCTGCCCTTACTGCCCGTACTGCCCGTAACGCTGGTATTGCTTGCCCTGCTGGTCGTCGCCGCTTGCCGCATGCCTTGCCTCCTTGCATTGAGACAGCCACTGTACGCAAGCCGGGTCCGGGCGCACAGCCGATCAACTACGCAAGGGGAAACCCGAGTGGGGAGCGCAGGGCTGGCAGCCCGTGCCCCGATGCACCTGGTTACCAGATGCCTGCAATTCCCCACAAGCCGTGGCGTTGAAAGCGCGCGCCCTAGACTGCACCTGACTCCGCACGCCGCCCGTAGCCCCTTTGGGCTGGGGCAGCGTGACAGCCCCTTCATTTCACGGCCTTGCAGGCCCGCACCGCATGACTCCAGAACAGCAAAAATCCATTCTCACCATCGCCTTGCTGGCCGCGTTTGCGGACGGCACCAAGGACGACTCCGAGCGCGAGGAGATCCGCCGCATTGCGCAGTCGCTCGCGGGCGACGGCGGCATGGCCGATCTGCCGCGCATCTACCAGGACGTGCTGCTCAAGCGCACCACGGTGCAGGCCGCCGCCGCCGCGCTGACCGACCCCGGCCACCGCCAGCTGGCCTACGAGATGGCGGTGTGCGTGTGCGATGTGGATGGGCGCCAAAGCCCTGCCGAGGCGCAGTTTCTCGCCACGCTGAAATCCGCCTTGCAGCTGGGCGCCCAGCAGACCGAGGCTTTCGAGCACCAGGCCGGTGCGCTGGTGGACGTGGCTGAAAAAGCCCCTCCTTCGGCCGTGCCATGGGGCGTGGCGGGTGCCGCCACGGTGGCAGCGGGCGCGGGGGCTGCGGCCTATGCGGCGGCATCGCAGGCCTCGCAAACCACGCTGCCGGCCAGGTCCGACGCACCCTCGCTACCCGCGTCGGCAGGCGATGCAGAGCTGGACAAGTCCATCCTGAACTACGCGATGCTCAACGGCGCGCTGGAGCTGCTGCCGCAGTCGTGGGCCTCCATGGCCATCATCCCCATGCAGGTGAAGATGGTCTACGGCATCGGCAAGGCGCACGGCGTGGAGCTGGACCAGGGCCACATCAAGGAGTTCATTGCCGCGGCCGGGGTGGGCATGACGTCGCAGTACCTGGAGCAGTTCGGCCGCAAGCTGGTGGGCGGCCTGCTGGGCAAGGTGGCGGGACGCAGCCTGGGTGGCATGCTGGGCGGGGTGGGCAGTGCGGCCACGGGCGTGGCGTTCTCGTTTGCCACCACCTATGCGCTCGGCCAGGTGGCCAAGCGCTACTACGCGGGCGGCCGGGTGATGAGCACGGCCATGCTGCGCGACAGCTTTCAGAACCTGCTGGGCCCGGCCAAGCAGATGCAGTCGCAGTACCTGCCGCAGATCCAGCAGAAGGCCGCCACGCTGGACGCGGGCAAGATCATGGCGATGGTGCGGGGCGGCTGACGACCGATTGCCCGTCCGATTGCTCCTTTTTCAATAGCATTCAGCGCTTACCCGATATGCGCTAGTGGCCAATTTCTCTTCAAGCCTGCAGCCCCGCAACCTGCACAGGCCCGGTGCGGCATGCGCACCCGCCGGCCGGGTGCACGCCGCGCCAGCGCTGCGTGGCCGCAACAGCGGCCGCACGCGCTTCGGTGCATGACAGAATCAGGCATGCGCGCCACTTCGGACCCTGCAGACTCCCTCATCCCCGCCATGTCGCTGGACTCCCCGTCCGACAACGCCATGACGGCGCTGTACCGCGTGGCGCTGGGGCCGGTGAACACCGACTACTACCTGCCCGTCTTCGCCCGCTTCGACACCACCGGGCGCACCACCACCAGCTGGAACTGGGCCGCCAGCCTGGCCACGCTCAACTGGATGGTGTTCCGCCAGGTGTGGAGCGGCGCGCTGGCCTATGTGGCCGTGGCCGAGGGCCTGGCGCTGCTGGTGTTCGCCCTGGGCCGCCAGTTCCTGAACTGGCCACAGGGCGTGGAGCTGGGCGTGCTGGCGGCGTTTGCCATGCTGGCCTTCGCGGTGCCGGGCTTGTACGGCAATGCCATCCTGCATGCGGACATCCGCCGGCGCATCTCGCGTGCGCTGGCTGCGTCGCGCACGGTGCCCGAGGCGTGTGCGCTGCTGGAGCAGCGGGCCAGCAGCCGCAAGCGGCTGCAGGCGGTGGTGGGGGCCAACGTCGCACTCGCCCTCGTCGCGGTGGCGGCCTACCTGTCGCTGCCGAGCACGGGTTTCCAGTCCAGCGCCGACACATCCATGACACCTGCCGTCACCGTTGCGCAGGCGTCGGCGGCGGCTGCGGCCTCTGCTGCAGCTTCGGGACTTGCACAGGCTGCGTCTGCGCCACCTGAAGCAGCACCCGCATCTGCGCCAACCCCGCAAGCCAGCGCGCCTTCCACTGCCCCTGAACGCCCATCCGCAGTGGCAGCGCCCACTCCTGCTCCAGCCGCAGCACCTCCCGCCACAACCCTGCAACAAGCCAGCCCTTCCGCAGCTTCCGCCGCCAAGGCTGTTCCCGCGGCAGAAAAGCCCGCCAGCGACAAGGCCGCCGCCACAAAGCCAGGCAAGGGCGAGAAGGCCGAGGGCACACCCGCTGCACCCGCTGCCAGGCCCGAGCCTTCCGCATCGAAGCCCGCAGCACCGGCCAGCAAGGCCGAGTCCAAGACGGCCAGCAAGGCCGACAGCAGGACTGCCAGCAAGGCGGAGCCCAGGGCTGCCAGCAAGCCGGCTGCCGCACCCGAACGCGCAGCCCGCACCGCGCCGGCGTCCGGCAACACAAAGGCGCCTGCTGCTGCCACCGCTGCAGCCTCGGCCGCCTCCGCGCCCGCCAGCGCTCCCCTGGCCACGGTGGGCAGCGCGGCGGGCTACTACATCAACGTGGGCCTGTTCGCCGACGAAGCCAATGCGCGCAAGGCCCAGGCCCGGCTGCTCAACGAAGGGCTGCCGGCCTTCCGGCAGGAGCTCAACAACTCCAAGGGCCGCCGCATCCGGGTGCGCGTGGGCCCCTACGACAGCCGCGCACAGGCAGCCGCTGCTGCAGAGTCCATCCGCGCGATGGACCTGGAGGCCGTGGTGTTCAAGCAGTAGGCAGGACAGGGCAACACAGTGGCCAGTGAGGTCGCCAGTGCGGCGACCGGGTGCGCTACAAGCGTTGCAGGTGCCCTGTCCTACGCAGGCCACGGAGCGCTGCCGACTGCGGGCACGGCGCGGTGACGATAGCCTGCAGGCTTGATCCGCTTCTTTCGCAAACCGCCATGCCACACCTTCCACCACTGCGGCGCCCCAGCCGCTCGCGCCACCGCCGTCTGGCCCTGGTGATGACCGCCGCACTGGGCGGCGCCCTGTTGGTGTCGGCCTGTGCGCCCTGGCGCTTGTCGACCTCCCTGGATCTGGCCAAACAGGCGCAGCCCTACACCGCCCAACCCGACCAGCCCACCAAGCGCCTGCTGGTGGTGGGCGATAGCACGGCCATGGGCACGGGCGCCAGCAGCCCTGCCGAAAGCCTGGCGGGGCTGATCGGCAAGGACCACCCCCAGTGGCGCATCGACAACCTGGCCGCCAACGGCGCGAAATTCGGCGACGTGGCGCAGCAACTGAAGGGTGCGGAGGCCGGGTATGACATGGTGCTGGTGCTGGCTGGCGGCAACGATGTGATCCGCCTCACCACCCAGAAGGCGTTGCGCGCCCACCTGGAGCAGACCGTGGCGCTGGCGCGCGAGAAAGGCCGCGCCGTGGTGCTGATGCCCTGCGGCAACGTAGGCCACGCGCCCTTCTTTGCACCGCCGCTGTCGTGGGCCATGTCTGCCCGCTCCAAGCGCCTGCACGCCATGGTGCAGGACGTGGCAACGGCCAGCCAGGTGCGCTATGTGAGCCTGCTGCGCCCGCGCGATGAAGACCCCTTCGTCACCCGCAGCCAGGAGCTGAACGCAGCCGACGGTCTGCACCCCAGCAGCGCGGGCTATGCCCAGTGGTACCAGGAACTGGTGGCCCAGGGCGGGCTGGCGGCCCTCACCCCCTGAGCCCGTCGCGCATGGCCCGGCTTTATGCGGTTCAACCCACGCCGGCCATCCACTGTCTCACCTGCTCCACCACCCACGTCCCGTCGTCCAGCGGCAGGTCGTGGCCGGCCTCGGGGTGCAGCCGCAGCGGCACTTGCCAGGCGTTGGCAATGGCCACCGAGCACCCGCCATGCACCAGCCCATCCTGCTCACTGCCCAGCAGCAGCACGCGCGCTGAAGCGGGTGCCGTGCGCGGCGCACGGTAGCGGGCCGCTGCGGCCAACTGGCGCAGCGCGTTCGGTGCCGACACGGGCCGCGCCAGCCGCACACGCACCCATTCGCCGATCACAGCGCCATGCTCGGCAGGCCGGTTGCTGGTCAGCCGCAGCACGGTGCGCTCCACCTGTTCGGCCGCTGCCGGCCGCAGCACCAGGCCCAGCAGCGCGGCGTAGCTGCGCGGCCGCAGCCGCCGGTAGAACGGGCTGAACGGCTTGAAGCTGGTGTTGATGAGCACGCAGCCGCGCACCTCGTGCGGCGCCACACGAGCCCATTCGGTAGCGACCATGGCGCCGAGCGACATGGCCAGCAGGTAATACGGCGGCGCCACGCCCCGGCGCGCCAGCTCGCCCCGGCACGCGGCCACCATGCCCGCCACAGTGGCAGGCGACTGCAACGCGTGCAGCCGCCCGTTGCCCGGCAGATCCAGCGCCGTCACTGCGTGCCCCGGCAGCGCACGCTCGAAGTCGGCCACAAAGCCGCCCCAGTGCGCCGATTCGCGCGTCAGCCCGCGCAGGAAGATCCAGCCTGGCATCCGTTCCTTTCAAAAGCACCTTGGGCGCAGGCCATCGCTCAGTACCACATCGCCAGCGCATCCGCCCGCCGCTGCGCCCGCTGCTGCGGCGCGGGCGCCCAGCGCGCATGGCTGCACGCCGCGCGCGCCAGGAAGTCCAGCAGCAACATGTGGCGCCGCAACACGCGCTGCTGGCGGTGGTCGATGAGCGGGTTGAAGATGCCCCAGCGCGAAAACAGCTGGCGCGGGTTTTTCTTGATCCACAGCCACGAGCCCATCTCCAGCGTCAGTGGCAAGAAGGTGTGCGTGGGCACGTTGCGGCAGGCCTGCAGGTACAGGTGGTCCCACAGGTCGCCGTGCGTCAGGTACTGCGCGCTCTGCGGCTCGATCACGTACGGGTGGTGGCTGTGTGCCTGCAGGAATATCTCCTGCAGCGCATGCAGCTCGGCCAGGTGCGGGATGGGCTTGCGCGTGTGGGCGAACGGAAACCACAGCCGGTCCTGCACGCCGAAACCCGAATGGCAGTCCAGTGCCATGCTGAAGCTGCGCGGCAGCAGCTCGGTCTCGGCCACCTCGCACAGCGCCTGGCTTTCCTCTTCCATGGGCTCGCCGGCGCGGCCCCGGTACCAGGGCAGGCCCGCGCTGATGCGCTGCCCGCCCACGCCGAAGGGCACGCGGTCCATCGCCTCCACAGGAGCGTTGCGCATCAGGTCCACACCACGCGGGTTCGCCCGGGTCGATGCCCACATGCCGCCCGGGTTGACGATGGGCATGAACACCAGCCGCACCTGCTCCAGCTGCCGGTGCAGCGTGGCGTCCCAGCGCAGCCGCATCACCACGCTTTGCAGGTAGGCCATCACCACTTCGGTGCCGATGCGCTCCAGGCCATGTACGCCGCCGAAGAAGCCCACGGCCGGCACTTCGGGCGCGTCGTTGCCGATGCCGATGGCGTAGATGGGAAGGCTGGGCCCCGAAGGCACCTGCACCTGACGCACCACCCGTACGTCCAGGTGCGGGGCGCCCAGCTCGATGATCTTTTCCAGTGCCAGCAGCTCGGACAGCATGTTTTCCCGGTGAATGGCGGCCCGTGGGGCGCGCACCAGCCGGCGAGCTTAAGCGGGGCCCCGGCCCCGCGATAGCCCTACGCAGGCGGCTGTTGCTATTCATCCCGATGACGCCAAACCGTCACATTGGCGGGCTAACGTGGCCGCAGTCAAAGGGTGGAGGTACACCATGCTCTGGAAAATTCTCGGACTGCAGCGGCTGCTGGATGAGCTCTTCGATCAAGGCTGGGTGCGCTTTGACCTGCCACGCACGGACGGATGGTTCCATGACGACGCCCCGCTCCCTTCGCAAGACTGAGGCCTATCGCCTGGCGGTTCTGTGCGGCACGCTGGGCTGCGCGATTGCCTGGGGGCTGGTGGAGCTGCTGGCGCTGCAGCGGTCACGCTATCACCTGTGGCGCGAGCGGCACCACACGCAGGACGCGCGGCTTCAGCGATAGCCGGCCACTCCGATGGCTCGGCCGCTCTTCATGGATTGACTGGCCCGCCAGCCGCCGCCACGCCATCGCGCCCTGCCTGCTTGGCCGCGTACATCGCCGCATCGGCGGCCGACAGAAGCGCATCCAGGTCCAGCCCCACCGACACGGAATCGGCTACGCCCAGGCTGGCGGTGACCTGCACCGGGCCGCCCGGCAGCGCGATGGCAGTAGCGGCGATCGCCGCGCGCAGCCGCTCGGCAAAGCGCAGGCCCTGGCGGGTGTCGCAGTAGGCCAGCAGCACCACGAACTCCTCGCCACCCATGCGGGCCGCCAGGTCCCCCTCGCGCAGCGTCGCACGCACAACATCGGCCACCGTGCACAGGGCCGTGTCGCCGGCCGCATGGCCCCGGCCATCGTTGAGCTGCTTGAAGTGGTCGATGTCCATCATCACCACCGCCACCGCGTGGCCGTGGCGCGACGCGCTCGCGAGCATGCCCTGCGCTGCGGCGAGGAAGGCCCGTCGGTTGGGCAGGCCCGTGAGGAAGTCGGTCGCGGACTGCAGGCGCAGCTGCTCGATGAGCTGGTCCCGCTCGCGCTCAAGGTCCTGGCGCTGCTGTGTCTGGACCTGCAGCGAACGCACGGCTCCGATGACCTCCGCCATTTCGTCCTCGGCCAGCGGTATGGGCAGCCTGGCACTCAGGTCGTCGCGGGCGAGGGCCCGCAGGGCGCGGGTGGTCTTGACCAGCGGCTGCAGCACGCGGCGCTGGATCATCAACAGCGCGGCACCCAGAACCAGCAGCAGCATGGCAGCGCCCGACAGAACCCACGCCAGCACCCGCGCAGCTCGCGCGTGCTCTGCGGACGCCTTGCTGCGCGCCTGCGCGAGCAACACGTCGCGCAGTTGCACAAACGATTCCATGTCCGGCACGTACTGCGCCGCGAACTGCGCTGCCTTGAGCTCGTAGCGGCCGTCGCGCTCGCCGCGCAGCATCACGTCCTCGGCCAGGGCGTAGGCCGCGCCGAAGTACCGCATCGTGACCCTGTCCCAGGCCTCCACGACCGTGATGGAAGCCTGCGGCAACTGCAGGCGCAATTCCAGGAGGGCGCGCAACTGCTCGATGCCGCCGCGTGTCTCGTCGATGGAGCGGCGCTCCTGTACCGAAAAGCGCCGGCCGGTCACGATGGCCGCCGTGAAATGCGAGCCCAGCAGTCCGGCCTGGTCGCGCAGGTCGGTCGCCAGGCTCGCGCCGTGCACCTCCTCGCCCAAGGCGGGGTAGGCGCTCAGCGAAGCGCGGGCGGATGCATTGGAGAGCGGGGCCAGCAAGGGCACCACGGCGACCATGCCGTACACGGCCTGATGGATCATCGCGTGCGTGCGCCGCTCCCGGGGCAAGGCAAGCGCTTGGTCCACCGAGGCGCGCGCCCTCGACAGCGCCAGCACGGCCCGCTGCTCCGAGGCGGCCGTATCGCGGGCATAGGGCGCGTGCGCCAGGGACTGCTGCAGCCGGGCCAGTGCCTGGTCCGTGCGCTCGCGGGCTTCGCGCAGGGCCTGCTGACGCTGCGGCGACGCGGGGTGCACGTCGCCCAGCGCCGCATTGGTCGGCCCGCGCTCGCGCGAAAGCATCTCCACCGCCAGCAACCCCAGCCTGAATTCTTCGAGCGCGAGCAGGCTGCGCGACGCCTTGCGCACAGACTGCCATTCGGTCGTTGCCACGCGCCCCACCAGCAGCACGGCGGCCACCAGGATGAGCGCTCCAAGCAGTTGAAGCAATCGGCTCAGTTGCATGGATTGATGCACGCACTGCCCACCACGGCAGCCGCGCTGTAAGGCATTGGGTCTGAAGGTTCATTGCCGCGAGGCCGTCCATTTCCCGGCCCACGGTTGGACCCCATTGTAAAGAGCGCGCAGCCCGCGAAGGCCTGACACCACGAGCGCCGCAAACGCCTTTGCGAGGCGCTGCGCGGACGCAGTTGCAAGAATCCTCAAACCTCTGCGGGTCTTCCATATGCTGGCGTGCGACTCTTCCGCACCTAAAATCGCGCGTCCCCTGCAAATTTGCCGGGGATTCTCAAAACTCTGAAACAACAAAATCATCATGGCAACTGCGAAAAAAACCACCGCTGCTCCAGCAAAGAAGGCCGTGAAGGCCGCCGCTCCTGCAGCCAAGAAGGCGGCTCCCGCGAAGAAGGCAGCAGCTCCTGCAACCAAGGCCGCGCCTGCCAAGAAAGCTCCTGCCGCCAAGGCCGCCGCCGTGCCGGCAGCGCTCAAGCCCATCAAGGCAGCGTTCAACAAGACCACGCTCGTCGCCCACCTGGCCGAGCAATCGGGCGTGGAACCCAAGGCCACCAAGGCCGTGCTGGCAGCACTCGAAGCCGCCATCCTGGGCTCGGTGCACAAGAAGGGTTCCGGCGAATTCACGCTGCCTGGCGTGCTGAAGATCGGCCTGCAGCAAGTCGCTGCCAAAAAAAAGCGCTTTGGCAAGGACCCCTTCACCGGTGAAGAGCGCTGGTTCCCCGCCAAGCCCGCATCGGTCAAGATCAAGACCCGCGCGCTGAAGAAGCTCAAGGACGCAACGGCCTGATAAATCAGCCCGCGCTATCCAGCGACAAGGACCAGATGCCTCCGGGCGTCTGGTCCTTTTTCTTTGTGCGGGCCTTGGGTTTTAGTTGGGCTGGCAGTGCCCCGTGGCGCCGTCGCAGCCCAGGCAGTCCACCTGCAGCACCAGGCCCGCCACCAGCGGCCGCAGGCCCACCTCGGCGGCGCGCAGCTCCAGCTCGTTGCGCAGCTGTGCGCCGGGCAGCGTGGCTGAGCGCTCGCACCGGCGGCAGGCCATGCGCACGTCGGCCGACGGCGGCGGCGCATGGGGCCGCAGGCGGTACACGGTGTGGCGCCGGTCGCTGCGGTCGTGCAGCAGCACGCCCAGGGTCTGCAGCTCATGGATGATGCGGTACACCGTGCTGGTGCTCACGTGCGTACCGCGCAGCAGCATCTGGTGAAACGCCTCGTCCGCACCGATGCCCGCGCTGCCCGCGGAGTGGATCACCTGCAGCACGCCGATGCGCGCCGTGGTGGGGCGCAGGCCCGCAGTGCGCAAGCGCTGCAGCATGGTCACCGGCTCGTCGGTGGCTGCCCTCATGGCTGCACCACGGTGGCCATGGCGGCCACGCGGTGCGCGACAGCGTCAACATCGGGCTGCCAGCCACCGCCCAGTGCGCGGTACAGAGCCACCTGCGCCTGCCACTCGGCCTGGTGCAGCTGGGCCGCCATGTCCTGCGCGGCATACAGGGTGCGCTGTGCATCCAGCAACGTGAGCAGCGTCTCGGCCCCGGCGCGGTAGCGCGACTGCGCCAGCATGGCCGCCCGCTGCGCCTGCTGCACCACCTGCGCCTGCGCGGTGCGCTGGGCCTGCGTGCTCGCCACCGCCTGCAGGGCTTGTTCCACATCGCTCACGGCCTCCACGATGCTGGCGCGGTACTGCGCCAGCAGTTCGGCCTGCCGCGCCTGGGCCGCATCGCGGTCGGCGGCCAGGCGCCCGCCGTTGAAGATGGGTGCCGCCAACGCGGCGGCCAGGCTGTAGAGCGGGTTGTCGAACACGCGGGGCAGGTTGCTGCCCCCGGTGCCCAGGCTGGCGCTCAGGCTGATGCGCGGCAGCAGCGCCGCGCGGGCTGCGGCCACGTCGGCGTGGGCGGCCTGAAGCCGCGCCTCGGCCCGCGCAATGTCAGGCCGCCGCACCAGCAGGTCGGCGGGCGATCCGGCAGCGGGCGCCAGCGCCTGCGTGGCGGGCAGCGTGCTGGCCTGCACCACCGGCCACGGCGCCTGGCCCAGCAGCGCGGCCAGCGCCGTGTGCGCGCCCGACACCTGCTGGCGCCGTGCCTCCAGCACCTGCCGCTGCGTGGCCACCAGGCCGCGCTGCTGCGCCAGCTCGAGCTGCGTGGCGGCCCCGGCGCGCGCGCGCGACTCGACCACGGCCAGCACGCGCTCGGCGCTGTGCAGGTTCAGTTCGGCAATCTCCAGGCGCTCGCGCCCGCCCACCAGTTGCAGCCATGCCTGCGCCACCGCCGCCGTCAGCGTGATCTGCACCGCGCCGCGGTCGTGCACGCTGGCCGTGCGCAGGGCCTGGGCACTGGCGCGCTCGGCACCCAGGCGGCCCCAGGCATCGAGCTCGTAGCTGGCGACGAGTGCGGCGCCGATCTGGTTGCCGGCCACCTCGGCCTGCCCGCCGGCACGGGCCTGGCGGCGGGCGTCGAGCGTGCCGGTCACGGCGGGCAGCAGGCTGGCGCCGGCGGCCCGCGCCACGGCATCGGCCTGCTGCACCCGCGCGATGGCGGCGGCGAGGTCCGGGCTCTGCGCGTGGGCGGCGCGGATGAGCGCGTCGAGCTCTGCGACGCCGAGCGCAGAGACATCCGTCGCCACCCCCTGAGCGGGCGGCACCGGGCTGGTCCAGTGCACGGGCAAGGCGGGTGCGGCAACGGCATCTTCAGGCAGCGGCTGCACCGCGGCGCAGCCACTGAGAAGCAGCACACCAGCGGCAAGACAGGACACAGAGGCAATACAAGTGCGCATACCAACCATCACAATCATTCAGAGGCCAGGGCCACCACGGGGTCGAGCCCGGCGGCGCGGCGGGCGGGCATGTAGCCGAACACCAGGCCCGTGGCCACGGCGCAGGCAAAGGCACCGCCCATGGCGGTGAGCGAGAAGATCACGGGCACGCCCGACACGATGAGCACCGCGCCTACGGCCAGGCCGATGGCCAGGCCCGCCGCGCCGCCCACCAGCGTGACGAGCACGGCCTCGGTGAGGAACTGGCGCAGGATGTCGCCCTGCCGCGCGCCGGTGGCCATGCGGATGCCGATCTCGCGCGTGCGCTCGCGCACCGTCATCAGCATCACGTTCATCACGCCGATGCCGCCCACCACCAGCGACACGGCCGCGATCAGGCCCAGCATCATGGTCATGGCGTTGCGCGTCTGCGCCTCGGCCTGCAGCTTGGCCGCCGCGTTGCCGATGCGAAAGTCCTCGCGCCCGTGGCGCGACAGCAGCAAGGCGTGCATGGCCTTCTCGGCCGCCTGCACCTGCTCCACCGACGCGGCAGCGACCACGGTGTAGTCGGGCTGGGTCTGCACGCGGTACACGCGGGCGCGGCCCGACTGGTACGGAATGAACACCATGTCGTCGTAGTTCTGCGCGCCCGAGTCGGCGCCACGCTCGGCCATCACGCCGATCACCTCGAACGGCGCGTTGCCGATCAGCAGGTGGCGGCCCAACGGGTTCGGATGGTCCGGAAAGAACTGCGCGCTGGCCTTGTGCCCCAGCACCACCAGCGGCGCCAGGTCGCGGTCTTCGGCGGCGATGTAGTAGCGGCCCTGGGCCACCTTCCAGTGGTGCACGCGGGGCATGTCCTCGCTGGCGGCGAACACGTAGATCTGCCGCTCGACGTTGCCATGGCGCACGGGGATGGGGTCGCCGATGACGGGCATCACGTGGCCGATCTCGGGCAGGCGGGCGATGGCCTCCAGGTCCTCTGCGGTGATCTCGCCCTGCGGCCCGCCCTCGCGCGGGTGGCTGGCGCCCAGGTACATGATGGTGGTGCCCATGGAGCCCATCTGCTCCACCACGCGCTGCTTGGCGCCCTCGCCCACCCCCATCATCACGATGACCGACGCCACGCCGATCACGATGCCCAGCAGCGTGAGCCCGGTGCGTGCGCGGTTGATGCGCATGCCGCGCCAGGCCGAGCGGGCGGCCTCGGCCAAC
Source organism: Acidovorax sp. sic0104 (assembly GCF_019219095.1). Lineage (GTDB taxonomy): Bacteria > Pseudomonadota > Gammaproteobacteria > Burkholderiales > Burkholderiaceae_C > Acidovorax. The sequence continues at coordinate 179,366 of NZ_JAHUWH010000004.1, read as the reverse complement.
TCGGCCCAGAAGGCGCGTCCGGAATTTTTGCTACTATTTTTATAGCTGCTTGCGCTTGCTGGTTGAGCGGTAGAGGCATTTTTTTCTTCCAACGTGCCTGCCACGGCCGCACCGCTGTCCGCCACGATCTCGCCGTCGCGGATCTCGATCACGCGGCGCGCCTGGGCGGCCACTTCGCGGTCGTGGGTGATGAGCACGATGGTGTGGCCCGCGTCGGCCAGCTCGTGCAGCAGCGCCATCACCTCGGCGCCGCTGTGGGTGTCCAGCGCGCCGGTGGGCTCGTCGGCCAGGATGATGCGGCCGCCGTTCATCAGCGCCCGGGCAATGGACACGCGCTGCTGCTGCCCGCCCGACAGCTGCGTGGGCCGGTGGTGCAGCTTGTCGGCCAGGCCCAGGCGCGACAGCAGTGCGGCTGCGCGGCGGGTGCGCTCCTCGCGCGGGGTGCCGGCATAGATGGCGGGCACCTCGACGTTCTCGCACGCCGACTCGGCGCGGATCAGGTGGTAGCCCTGAAAGACGAAGCCGAAGGCCTCGCGCCGCAGCCACGCCAGCTGGTCGGCGTCGAAGCCCGCCACGTCTTCGCCCTGGAAGCGGTAGCTGCCGCTGCTGGGCTTGTCCAGGCAGCCGAGCAGGTTCATGAGCGTGGACTTGCCCGAGCCCGACGCGCCCACGATGGCGACGAACTCGCCCGCGTGGATCGACAGCGAGATGCCACGCAGCACCTCCACCTCGGGCTGCTCGCCACCGCCGTAGCGGCGGCGCACGCCGCGCAGCTCGATCAGCGGCACACCAGGGGCGTCCTGCAAGACGCCGTGCAGGGTGTCGTGTTGGGTGCCGGTGCCTGCGGTCACAGCTTGAACCTTTGCGGTCCGCTGCGCGCAGGGCGCTCGCCGGTCACCAGCTGCTCGCCCTCCTGCAGGCCCGAGCGCACCTCGGCCAGGTGGCGGCTTTTCACCGCCACGACGACGGCGCGCTGCTCCACCACGCCATCGGCGCGCAGCACGCGGGCGCTGTGGGTGGCTGCTGCGGCCTTCGCGCCAGCGCCGGCACCAGCGCTGTCACCGTCACCCTCCGCATCAGCTGCCTTGCCACCCGCCGCCTTGGCGCCGGCCGGGCTGGCAGGGATTGCCAGGGCCGACAGCGGCACGGCGATCACGCCCTGCGCCTGCGCGGTGACGAAGCTGGTCTGCGCGGTCATCTGCGGCATCAGCTCGCCGTCGGCGTTGTCCACATCGAACAGCACGGTGTACGACACGGCCTTGCTCGCGGCGGCCTGTGCGTTGGCGCCGCCCGCGGCCTTGGCCTCGGGCGTGGGCGGCGCGGGCAGCACCTGGCGCACGGTGCTGCGCCAGCGGCGCGCGGCGGCGTCGGCCTGGCCGCCCAGCGTGGTGAAGTACACCGGCAGGTCGGCCCGCACGCGGCGGATGTCAGCCTCGGAGACTTCGGTCCACACCGTCATGGTCGACAGGTCGGCCACGCGCAGGATGTTGGGCGTCTGGTAGGTGGCGTTCAGGGTCTGGCCCTCGCGCGCTTCCAGCGCCACCACGGTGCCGGCCATGGGCGCGTAGATGCGGGTGTAACCCAGGCGCGCCTCATCGGCCTTCAGGCTCGCCTGGGTCTGGTCGATCTGCGCCTTGAGGTGGTCGATGCGCGCCGCCGCCGATGCCAGCGCGGCCTCGGCCGTCTGCAAATCTTCGAGGCGCGTGGCGCCTTCGCGCTCCATCTGCTGCTGGCGGGCCTGCTGCTGCTGGGCCAGGCGGTGCTGGGCCTGCTGCTCGGCCAGCTGCGCCCGCAGGCCGGCGAGTGCGGCGCGCGCGCCGTCCACGGTGGCCTGCTGCACGCTGGGGTCTATCTCGACCAGCAGCTGGCCCTTCTTGACCTCGGTGCCGGGCTGCACGTGCAGGCGCGTTATCTGCCCCGACACCTGCGCGCCCACGTCCACATAGCGGCGCGGCTGCAGCGTGCCGATGGCGCTGACCGTGGCCTCGATGTCGCCGCGCGCCACGGGCACGGTGTCGTAGACCATGGCGGGCTGCCGCGTCCACCACCAGGCGCCGGCGGCGATGGCACCCGCCAGCACCACCAGGGCGCCCACGCTCAGGGTTGTGCGTGCGGTGCGTGTATTGGGTGGGGTCGGGGCCATCAGCGGGGCACCTCGAAGCTGAGCGTGGCGGTGTGGCGCACGTCGTCGTATTTCTTGCCGTCCACGGTGACGGAGCCGTTGACCTTGGCGCTCACCTCCAGCACGTAGAGGCCGGGGAACGGCGTCTCCAGCTGCACCGTGCCATCGGCCGCCGGGGCCAGCGTGCGGCGCCAGCCGGCGCTGGTGTCCACGTTCACCTGCGACGCTGCCACGGTCTGCCCCTTCCACACCAGCTTGAAGGTGTTGCCGCCGGGCGTGGTGGGCACCAGCTCCAGGTCGTTGGTGGCGCGGGTCTCGCTGCGGCCGGCGCGGGCCTGGTAGTAGGTGACCGCGCCGTGGCCGGTGACGTGCAAGGTGCTCAGGCGCAGATCGTCCCCGCCCGGTGCGGTGATGTCGATGTGGCCGGCCTGCGGCGCCACGGGCAGGTCCTTGCCGTCGGCCAGGTAGGCGCGTGGGGCCTGGAGGGGCGGCAGCGCCGCGCTGCGGCGGGGCAGCTCGCCGGCGTAGGCGCGGGCCTGGGCCCCGTCGCGCTGCAGCCACACGTAGTCGGCATGGGCGTGGCCCGCCCAGGCGCAGGCGGCCAGCGCAAGGATGGCACCGGCGGCGGAAGGTGAGGCAAAGAGTGAAGACATGGCTGGGTCGAAAAACGAAGATGAAAAAAACGCAGGCCGCCAACGGCGCAGGCTGCAGGGCCGCGCACTGCACCTACTGCCTATGACCAACGAGACGGAAAAAAGCGCACGCTGTTCGGGACTTTTGCCAACGCCCCCCAAAGCGGCGCCGCTGGTGCCTACAGCCCGGCAGCGGACCCCACAAGGCACACGCCCGCCACCAGCACCGTGGCCGCCGACACCCGCACCGCCAGGTGCGGCGCGTAGGTCAGCAGCACACCCACCAGCAGGCCGCCCGCCGTGAGCAGGCCGCACCAGGCGGTCAGCCCCACGGTGGCGCCCCAGGCCCCGATGCAGGCGGCCAGGGACAGCGCCAGCAGCAGGCTGCCCGCCCAGCGCAGCACCCGGCGCCGCGTGCGCGGCACCTCGCTGCGGCCGGTGACCTGTTCGTGGTGGCGGTCCATGGCCAGCGCCAGGCCCGCCATGCCGCTGAACGACAGCGTGAGCGCGGCCAGCGGTGCCGCCCAGATCGCCGCCGTCATGCGCCCACCTTCAGCGCCCAGAGCGCAGCGGCCAGCACGGCCGACGGCACGGCCAGGCCCATCCAGGCGCGCAGTGCGCTGCGCGCGCTGAAGGCCCAGATCACCGCCGCCGCATACACCGCAAAGCTGAGCAGGGTGGCCGTGAGCAGCGCGCTGGCGCGGCTGGTGTCCAACGCGCGGGGCAGCCCCACGGCCAGCACCGCGGTGAACAGCGACGCCAGCGCATAGCCGCCCAGGGCCGCCGCCAGGGCGCGGCTGGCCACCATGCAGCGGTAGCGCGCGGCAGAGCCTGCGTGTGCAGTGGCCATGGCGGCTTACTGCGCGACGAAGGTCAGCGTGGTGGTGTAGCCCAGCTTGCCCACCTTCTGACCGGCAATGACCACATCGCCCACGGCGGGTGCCTCGTGGGTGCTGACGAGCACATAGCGGCCCTTGCCGTTCACCGGCACGTCGACGCGGCCGGCCGCATCGGTCTTGAAGCCCTTGGTCCACTTGTCGGGCGTGATCACCGTGACGGTCTTGTTCGCCACGGGCTGGCCCTTGAACACCAGCGTGAAGGTGTTGCCACCCGCCGTGACGGGCACCAGCTCGTAGTCGAGCACGGCCTGCGTCTCGCTGCGGCCGGCGCGCGCGTTGAACACGGCGGCCTGGAAACTGCCGTCCTTGGCCTTCCAGGGCTTCCAGACCTGGTCGTTGGACAGGCGCACGTCGCCGGCAGCGGCCACGTCGGCCTCCAGGAATTCCTCCTTGGCGGTGAGCTTGGCCGTCTGCTGGCGGTCGGTGGTGAAGACCTGGGTGGTGGCGGCCAGCTTGGCCACTTCGGCGCCCTTGTCGTGCTCGCTGTCGGCATCGCCCACGTACACACGCACCGGGCCGGTGGCATCACGCTCCAGCCACAGCTGGTGGGCAGCGGCAGACAGGGCGATGCCGGACAGGGCGACGGCGAGCAGGGTTTTCTTGAACATGGAGACTCCTTTGAAAATCGAGAAGAAGAAAAGGAAGAAAGAGAAATCGGGGAAGAAGCACTGCGGCACGCTAGAGGGCGGCACCGGCGACCACGGCCCCACGGGCGCGCGCGGGCTCCGCCGCAGCGCGCTGCCGGCGATGCACGCGGCGTGCAGCGACCGCAAGGCACGCGCCCAGCGCCAGCATGGTGAGGTCGAACCCGGCGAGCACCCAGTCGCCCGCAGGCAGAGTGACGCCCAGGTGGCGGTCGGTGGTCAGCGCATTGATCAGGGGCAGCAGCGCGAAGGCGGCGGCGGCCAGCCACAGCGATTCGAGCCACGCGCGCAGCGGCGTGCGCAAGGCCGGGTACAGCAGCAGCACGCCCCAGGTGATGAAGAGCACGTGCGCCTCCCACTCGCGGCGGGTGGCGAAGTCCGCCGGGATCAGGCGGTTGGCCCAGAAGTACGCGGCCACGGCCACGGGCAGGCCGGCCACGGTGCCGATGTTCAGGCACTCCACCAGCCGAAAGCCGAACTCGGGCTTGTGGCCTGCCTTTGCCCGCTTGTCCTGTTGGGTGCGGCGCTTCGCGGTCCAGAGCACGAGGCCGGTGGCGATCATCGCGCAGCCCAAGAGGCCGCTCGCAAAGTACAGCCAGCGCAGCACGGGCCCTGCAAAGCGGCCTTCGTGCAAGGCCAGCAGGACGTCCTGCGTCTCGCGGGCCGCGCCTTCGTCGGCCCTAGGCGGCAGTGGCTCACCCGTGCGGGCCTGAAAGCGCAGCCGGTCGCTGCCGGCAATCTGCCCGCCCGCCACGCGCACCAGTTGCACATCGGCATCGGCGCGCCCGGGCTGCTGCACGGCCACGCGCGCCACCTGGCCCACGCCCCACTGCGTCTCGGCCTGGGCCACCAGCGGCGCCATAGCGGTGAGCGGCTGCGCGGAAACAGTGGCATCCACAGCGGCCGGTCGCTGCAGCAGGTCGTCGTAGAACACCTGCGCATTGCCCGCATAGTGGCTGGCCGCCAGGCCCGCCGGCATGTACTGGAACAGGAAGAACACCAGCCCGCTGTAGGTGATCATCAGAAAGAACGGCAGCGCCGTCACGCTGATGATGTTGTGCGCGTCCAGCCACGAGCGCTGCCCCTTGCCCGGCCGGAAGGTGAAGAAGTCCACGAAGATCTTCTTGTGGGTGATGACCCCGGTCACCACGGCCATGAGCATCAGCATGGTGCACACGCCCACCAGGCGGATCGCCACGTCATACGGCACGTAGTGCAGCATGTAGTGCATGCGGTACAGCAGGTGGCCGCCGCCGGTCTTGCGCACCACGGGCTCGGCGGCTGCCTGGCCCGTGTCCGGGTCGAGCGTTCGGCGCACGAAGCGGCCGCGCGCGCCGGGCTTGCCGTCTGCGGGCGGCTCGCGCCAGCTCACGCTCAGTGCGCTGCTGCCGCGCTGGCCGGGCAGCTGCACCGACCAGTCCTGCGACTGTGGCGGCGCGTTGGCCTGCAGGTAGGCCTGCGCCAGCGCGACCGCCCGGTGCGGTTCCACCGCCGCGGCAGCGGTGGCCAAGGGCAGCTCGGGGCGCATCCACCGGTCGATCTCGTGCGCGAAGTAGCCGGCCGTGCCCGTCACGAACACGAAGAACAGCACCCAGCCCACCACCAGCCCGACCCAGGTGTGCAGCCAGGCCATGCACTGGCGAAAGCCTTCTTTCATGGCAGATCACTCCGGTTGCAGAGATGCGATGGCATGCATCACTCCCTGCCGGTAAAACTGGCGCAACACAGGCCAGGGCTCCCGCGCAAGGGCCGCCCCGCCGCGCTGGGAGCGGCCCCCTTCCAGGGGTACGGCGTAAAGCGACTCAGGGGGTGCATCAGAACCGCACGTCCAGCGCCACCTGCAGGCTGCGCGGCGCACCGTAGTACGAGTTGCCGACCGAGGTGTAGTACACCTTGTCGAGGGCGTTGCGCAGGTTGGCCGTGACGGCCACCGTGTCGGTGATGGCGTAGCGCACCATGAGGTCGACCACCGCATACGCGGGCTGCGTGAACCGCACGCGCGCGGCGCCCTGGTTGTCGCGGTAGATCTGGTTCTGCCAGCGCAGGCCGCCCCCCACGGTCAGGCCTTTGCCGATGCCCGCAATGCGGTAGCTGGTGAACAGCTTGGCCGTGTTCTGCGGCACGTCGGTGAGCAGGCGTGTGCGCAGGCGGTCCTGTGTGAGGTTGCGCGAGAAGCCCGCCGCGACCTGCCAGCCCGGGCGCACCTCGCCCGTGGCCTCGACCTCGAAGCCGCGCGTGCTGGTGCCCGAGACGGCCTCGTAGGCCTGGCTGCCGTCCGGGGCGAACACGTTGGGAATGGCCACGCCCAGGTTGTCCTGCCGCGCCTTGTAGATGGCGCCCGAGACGTTGAGGCGGTCGTTCAGGAACGCGCCCTTCACGCCCAGCTCGAAGCTGTCGCCCGTCTGCGGGTCCATGTAGTCGCCGTTGGCCAGGCGCAGGCTCTGCGGCGTGAAGATGGTCGTATAGCTGGTGTAGGCCGACCAGTTGCGGTCGATGTCGTAGACCAGGCCCAGGTACGGGGTCACCTCGCCGCTTTCGTAGCGGTTGTTGGCGGTGGTCGCGCCGGTGGAAAAGCGGGTGCTGGTCTGCGCGCGGCTCCAGTCCACCACGCGCGCGCCGGCCAGCACGGCCAGCGCGTCCGTGGGCTTGAAGCGCACGGTGGCGTAGGCGCTGTTCAGGCGTTCGTCCGAGGTGTTGCGGCCGATGCTGGGGTTGGGCGGCGCGGCGGGCGAGGTGCCGTCCCAGGTGAAGATGTTGCCGATGGCACTGCTCCAGCCCGCGTGCGTCCAGTTGGTGTACGACGGCGCGTCGTAGCTGGTGCGCGACATCTGCGCACCGAAGGCCAGGTCGTGCTTGCGCCCCAGCAGGTCGAAGCGGCCCGTGGTCTGGACGTCCAGGCTGTCCTGGCGGGGCGTGGCGCTCCAGCGGCCCGCCCACAGCGTGACACCCGCACCCGTCGCGCGCACCGGCGCGCCGCCGCTGGCGTAGCCGATCAGCTCGTCGTAGAAATTGTTGGTGCGGGTGGCCGTGGCCCTGACCTTCCAGTCGTCGCTGAAGCGGTGCTCCAGCGCCGCGAACACCGAGGTGTAGTGGCGCTTGGAATACGCCCAGGGCGGTGCGGCCGAAGCCGAGCGGCTCCACTGCGTGCGCGTGCCGTCGGAGTAGTAGGCCGGCAGGCCGCCGCGCGCGTGGCCCGTGGCGTCGTGGTGCTGCACCGACGCGCCGGCGAACAGCTGCGTCTGCGCCGTGAGGTCGGCCTCGACCGCACCGTAGAGCAGCTTCTTGCGCTCCTTGAGGCGGTCGATGTAGGAGTCGTTGTCCTGCGCGGCGGCCACCAGGCGGCCCCGCACGCTGCCGGACGCGTTGATGGGCCCGGCGATGTCGGCCTCGGTCCGCACATGGTTCCACGAGCCCGCCTCGGCCCGCACCGAGGCCTGGAAGTCGGCGGTGGGCCGCTTGCGGATCATGTTGATCGCAGCGCCCGGCGTGCCGATGCCGTTCATGAGGCCGGAGGCGCCGCGCACCACTTCCACGCGGTCGAACATCGCCATGTCGTTGGTCTGGAAGATGCTCGAATAGTTGGAGTCCGTCTGGCGGACGCCGTCGATCATGTAGGTATTGACAGAGAAGCCGCGCGAGTAGATGGGTGAGGTGTCCGAGCCCTGGTTGCCGCTCTGGCTGAAGACCAGCCCGGGTGTCTGCGCGACCACGTCGGACAGCTGCGTCAGGCCCTGGTCTTCCATGCGCTGGCGCGTGATGACGCTGACCGACTGGGGCGTCTCGCGCAGGGACAGACCCAGCGGCGTGGACGTGCCCGCCTGGCGCGTGGTGTAGGAGCCGCTGTGCTCGGTGAGCGCGCTGGGCTCGGCCTGGGCCTGCACCTTCACCTCGGCCAGGCTGGTCTCGCCTGCAGCACCCGCAGCACCCGATGAAGCCGCCGCAGGCGGCCTGCGCACCACGATGCTGGTGCCTTCGATCACACCCACCAGGCCCGAGCCCGCGAGCAGCCGGTCCAGCGCCTCGCGCACGGTGAGCGATCCGTTCACGGCCTGGGCCGAGCGCCCGGCCACCAGCGCGGGCTGCACCATGAGCTCCATGCGTGACTGGCGCGCCAGGTCGTTGAGCGCCTGGGCCAGCGGCTGCGCTGCAATGCTGAGCGCCACGGCGGGTTGCCCGGGGGCAGGCGCCACCTGGGCGCTGGCGCCCATGGCGGCCAGGCTGAGTGCGGCGGCCAAGGCCAACGGGGCGGGCCGGAATCGGGTGCAAGGCATGTGAGGGATCTCCCTGGAAACGGATGTTGGAATGAATATTGAATAAGACGCCTTCTCATGTAGACGCAGCCAAACACCATCCCCCTAGGTCGCCCAGCAAAAATTTTTGAAAATAAGATGCCGTGCCCTGCGTCAGGACAAGCAAGGGCCCGGCGGGCGTGCACGCCCGCCAGCAGCGGCTTGCCGTTGGCGCTATTGGGGATGGGCGGGGGGGTGGGGAGCGGCCACGATCTCCGTGACCGCGCCACGCTCGCGCAGCTGCACGGGCAGCACGCTGGGCAGGGACCGCGTGAAGTTGTCGAGCCGCCGGGGGTCGAATGTGCCGGTCAGGCGCAGGGCCGCTACACCGGTGTCGCGCACCACCAGCTGCGTGGATCCGTACCGGGCAAATTCGGCCAGCGCCTGCGACAGGGGTGTGTCGTCGAAGCTCACGCGCCCATCGCGCCAGGGCGCGATGCCCGCGTTGGGCACGGCGGCCACCGGGCCCAGGCGGCCGGCGGCGTCGCTGACGACCTGCTGGCCGGCGGTGAGTTCGATCACGTCCGGCCCGTCATCGCCCGCGCGGGCCACACGCACACGGCCTTCCTCGACCGCCACGCGCACGCCTGCATCGCCCGGCACGCCGGGTGTGTAGCGCACGGAAAACCGGGTGCCCACCACCGTGATGCGCATCGGCCCGGCCAGCACGTCGAAGGGCCGTGCCGCATCGCCCTGCACGCGGAACACGGCCTGGCCTTCGGGCAGCACCACTTCGCGGCGTTGGCGACGGAAGGTCACATCAAGCCGGGTGTTCGTGTCCAGGCGCAAGGTGCTGCCGTCGGGCAGCTGCACTTCGGACTGCTGGCCCAGCCCGGTGGCCAGCGCCTGCTCATACACGGGCTGCTGCTGCCAATGGCGGTAGCCCAGTCCACCGGCTGCGGCCACCAGGCAGACCGACGCCAGCGTGGCGGCGCCCCTCCCCCAGCCCAGGCCACGTGGCCGGGCCCGTGGTTCAGCGCTGGCTTGGTCCTTGGCCAGGCCAGCGCGCAGTTGCCGGAGGGCTGCAGCGGGCAATGCATCCAGCGCACTCCACTCCTGCTGCCAGCGCACCAGTGCCGCCGCATGCCGGGGGTCGGCATCGCACCATGCGCGCAGCTGCCGCAGCGTGGCGGCATCCGGTGAGCCCTGGGTCCGCACGAGCCACTCCAGCGCCTCGCGGTCGATGCGGTCGCCCGCTTCCATGACCGACAGTTCGTGGCTCTGCGCGTTCATGGCTGATCCTCCCCCCGCAAGTCGGCACGGCACGCGCGGCAGGCCACCAGGGCGCGATGGATGTGCTGCTCCACCATCTTGCGCGAGATGCCCATCTGCGCGGCCACCTCGGCCTGCGAGAGCCCATCGAACTTGTGCAGGATGAACGCCTCGCGGCAACGCAGCGGCAGCGATTCGATCGTGGCGATCATCGAGGCCACGCCTTGCGCGGAGGTGAAGGCGGCCTCGGGCTCGCACCCTGCGGGTGCGGGCAATTCAGCAACGTCGGGCAGGCTGTCGTCGGCATCGGCGTGCAGCGTTCCCCGCGCCACATGGCGGCGGTGCTGGTCAATGAGCAGGTTGCGCGCTGTACGGTACAGCAGCGCGCGCGGCTGCGTGATGGCCTCGCCGCTGCGCTGCAGCGCCAGCACGCGCGCGTAGGCCTCGTGCACCAGGTCTGCCGCCGTGTCGCGGCTGCGCACCATGCGGGCAAAGTAGTTCAGCAGTTCTTGGTAATAGTGGGCAACCACGGGGCACGCAGCCTGTCATAGGGCGACCCGAACGCGGCGGGTTCGGGACCGGAACGGCTGAGGGCGCTGCGCTGGCAGGCCCGTGGCTGATAAGAATGATTCTCATATTGTAAGGATCCGGGCCCTGCCCGGTTTGTAAAGATCCTTACGCGGTGATGACCTCTTCTGCCGCCGGGCTGGCCTGCAGTCGCGCCACATCGGCCGCCCGCCGCGCCAGCACCGCGCCCTGGTTGATGTAGCCCTTGTCGGTGATCTCGCCGCTGTCCGCATCGGGCGGCTGCGCCAGCACCAGCGCGCGCGTGGGGCACTGCGAAGAGCCCGCACCGGCGTTGCGCCGGGCCCGCATCACGCCCTGCAGGGCGGCAGCGAGCTTCGCGGGGTCGGCCGCGCCGGCCGCCGACGGAAACACCAGCATGCCCACTTCGTCGTGGTTGTGGCCAGTGAGCACGATGTCCTGCACCAGGGGCGCCAGTTGCGAGACCAGCTCCACCCTCAGCGTGCCCACCGACACCCAGCTGCCGCTGGAGAGCTTGAAGTCTTCGGCCACGCGCCCGTTGAAGACCACGCCACGCTCGGGCCGCTCGGGGTCCACCAGGTAGCCGGCGTCGCCGATCCGGTAGAAGCCCTCGCTGTCGAACGCGGCCGCCGTCTCCGCCGGCGCGTTGCGGTAGCCCGGAAAGACCGACACGCCCTTGACCCGCATCTCGAGCTTGCTGCCATTGGGTACGAGCTTGAGCGTGAGCCCGGGCAGCGGCGCGCCGATGCAGCCGGCCTTGTCCAGCCGCCAGTGCGCGCTGGTGACGGCGGGCGAGGTCTCGGTGGAGCCCCAGGACGTGGTCAGCCACAGCGGCTGCGCGGGCCGCACGCGCAGGGCCAGCGCTTCGAGCCGCTGCCAGGTGGACGGCGCGAGGGCCGCCGCCGCATAGAAGGCAAGCCGCATGCGCGACAGGACCTCGGCGGCCAGCTCTTCGTCCGCTTCGAGGAAGGGCAGCAGCATGTCGAAGCCACGCGGCACGTTGAACAGCATGGTGGGCTTCACGTCGCGCAGGTTGCGCACCGTCTTGTCGATGAGGCCGGGCACGGGCCGCCCTTCGTCGATGTAGAGCGTGCCACCGTGGCACAGCACCATGTTCAGGTTGTGGTTGCCGCCGAAGGTGTGGCTCCAGGGCAGCCAGTCCACCAGTACCGGTTTTTCGCGGGTCAGAAAGGGCCATGTCTGGGCCATCATCTGCTGGTTGGCGCAGAGCATGCGGTGGGTGTTGATGACCACCTTGGGCCGGCCAGTGGAGCCAGATGTCAGCAAGTATTTGGCATGGTCGTCCGGCGCGATGGCGTCGAACGCCTGGCGCACGGCAGTTGTCTCCAGCCCCTGCAGCAACTGCGCGAAGGGCAGAGCGCCGGGCACCTCGTCGGCATGGCGGCTGAACACCTGCAGCGCATCCGATGCATACCCCGCGAGGGCTGGTGCGTACACCCGGGCATCGGCCGCGTAGACCAGCGACGGCCCGAGCGCCGCGAGCATGCCGTGCAGCCGCGCAGGGTCCTTGGAGCGCGCGTAGGCGCTGGACAGCGAGCACGAGGCCAGGCCCACATGCATGGCCGCGAGCATGAGCACCGCGTGGTCCACCGCGTTGTCCGACAGGATCGCTACGGGACGGTCGGCGGGCAGCTTCAGGTCGAGCAGCGACTGCGCCACCGCGCCCACGGCACGGCGCAACTCGCCGTAATTCAGGCGGCGCCAGTGCTCGCCCTTGTCATCGCGCTCGGCCAGGGCCAGTGCATCGGGCGTCTCGCGCGCCCAGTGCTCCAGCCACTCGCCGATGCAGCGCGCATAGGCGCCCAGCGGCACGGGGGACTGCAGCGTGATCGAGCCGTCGTCCGCACGGGTCTGGGTGGTCAATGCGAGCGCGATCTGGGTGTCGTCGTCAAGGAATCCGGGGTGCATGGCGTTGTGTCTCTCTGGCGGTGTCTGGGTGAGGCAGGTGGTGGGAGCGCCAGGCGCATCAGGTCGGCGTGTCCAGCCCGGGGGATGCGCTCTTGGCGCGCAGCAGGCCGATGAGCAGGGCGTCGCGCGCCTGCGCCAGCTCTGCCTGGGTGCGCCCGCCGAGCGCCTGGTCCACGCCCTCGACCACGCGGCGCTGCAACTCGGGCGTCATGCGCGGCGCGCCCAGGTCGTCCCACCAGCCTTCGATGGGGCCGCCCAGGTGGGCCAGCAGATGGGCCATGCCACCGTCGCCGCCGGACAGGTGCAGGTTCATGAAAGGCCCCATCAGCGCCCAGCGCAGGCCGGGGCCCTGGGCGATGGCGGTGTCGATGTCGGCCACGCTGGCCACGCCCTCGTTCACCAGGTGGAACGCCTCGCGCCACAGTGCGGCCTGCAGGCGGTTGGCGATGTGGCCCAGGATCTCGCGGCGCACATGGATGGGGCGCTTGCCGATGGCGGTGTAGAAGGCCATTGCGGCGGCGATGGACTCGGGTGACGTCTTCTGGCCCCCGCCCACTTCGACCAGCGGAATCATGTGCGGCGGGTTGAACGGGTGCCCCAGCACGATGCGTTCCGGCCGGGCGCATTGCACCTGCATGGCCGATACCGACAGGCCCGACGAGCTGGACGCCACGATGGCGTGCGCTGGCGCAGCGGCGTCGATGCGGCGCAGCAGGTCGGCCTTGAAATCCTCGCGCTCCGGCCCGTTCTCCTGCACGAAGTCCGCTTGCGCCACCGCATCTTCCAGCCGCGCGTGAAACCGCAGCCGGGCCATGCTGGCGCCGTGTGCCAGCCCTTGTTGCTCCAGTGCAGGCCAGTGGCGGGCCACCGCTTCGCGCAGCCTCTGCTCGGCGCCGTCCGCTGGGTCGGTGGCGTCCACGTCCAGGCCCTGCGCCAGAAAGTAAGCCGCCCAGCTGGCGCCGATGACACCGGTGGCCACCACGGCCACGCGCTTCACTGTCGAATCCATCGAAGATTTTCCTTGTCGTTGTTGCGCAGCGGCTCAGGGGAGATTCAAGGCCTGTTCAAGACTCTGCCGTGAACCCGATCTTCTTGACCAGCGGCCCCCAGCGCTCGAACTCCGCCTGCTGCGACGCTGCCATCTCGGCCTGGGTCGACCCCTTGGCGATCAGGCCCACGACGGCCAGGCTGTCGATCACGGCCTTCTCCTTGATAGCGTGGTTGATGGCCGCATTGGCGGCGGCCACCACGCTGGCCGGCGTGCGGGCCGGGGCATAGAAGCCGAACCACTCCTCGGTCGTGAGCTCGGGGAAGCCCTGTTCGGCAAAGGTCGCCACTTCCGGCGAGAACGGCGATCGCGCCTGGCCGGACGTGGCGATCAGCCGCAGCTTGCCGGCCTTGTGGTTGGGGATGAAGTCGCCGCTCGGAGTGACCATGGACGCGATCTGTCCGCCCACCACATCCGTCACACCGGGGATGGAGCCGCGGTATGGCACGTGCTTGAGGTCGACACCGTTGTTCAGCCCCAGCAGCGCGCCGATGAAGTGCGGCGTGGAGCCTGCGGCGGGCGAACCGTAGTTGGCCTGGCCCGGGTTGGCCTTGGCCCACGCCAGGTAGTCCTTCACGGTCTTGACCGAGGCCGGCACCAGGGGGCCCACGGCCAGGCCATGGTGCATGACCGCGCCGATGGACACGGGCACGAAGTCCTTCACCGGGTCGTAGCTGAGCTTGCTGTAGATGTGCGGGTAGATCGACGTGCACGAGAACGGCGAGAGCGTGAGCACGCTGCCGTCCACCGGTGCGCCCTTGAGCGACTCCAGCGCAATACGGCCGCCGGCGCCGGGCTTGTTCTCCACCACCGCGCTGTTGCGGGTGTACGCAGAGCCCGCCAGCTTCTCGCCCACGCGCCGCGCGACGCTGTCGCCCGCGCTGCCGGCCGGAAAGCCGTAGAAAATCTTCACCTGCTCGATCGTCTGCGCCAGGGCGCTCCAGGGCGCGAGGGCCCCGAGCGCCGTGGCTGCGCCCATGTGGTGCATGAACTGGCGGCGTGTCGGCATCATCATTTCTTGTCTCCTCTTTCTTTCTGGTGGGATGAACAGCGGTGGCTGAACGGGTGAAGGGGATCAGTGCGGTGCGAATTCAGGTCGAGGGCCACCTGCGCGCGGCAGGCCCATCAGTGCGCGAGCCTCAGCGGGCGTGGCGGGCTCCATGCCCAGCTCGCGGATCACGCGCACGATGCGCTCGGTGAGCTGCACGTTGGTGGCCAGCTCGCCGTGGCGGTAGTAGAGGTTGTCTTCCAGCCCCACGCGCGCATGGCCGCCCAGCAGCAGGGCCGCCACGTTGGCTTCGAGCTGCGAGGGTCCGATGCCGCTCACGCAGAACAGGCTGTTTTTGGGCAGCGTGTCCACCATCATCTGCAGGTGGCGCGGCGAGTACGGCATGGCATTCTGGAAGGCGCGGTGCACGTTCATCACCAGGTTGATGAAGTGCGGGCCGTCGTCGTGGCCTTCTTCGATGAGCGTGGTTGTGTCCTGCAGGATGTGGGTGGGGCTGAAGACCTCCCACTCGGGCTTGATGCCGCGCGCCTTCATGCCGGCGGCCAGCTCGCGGCCACGGCTCAAGGGGGTGTCCATCAGGATCTCACGGCCGTCGAAGCTCAGGTTGAGCGTGGTGGCGTCCAGGGTGCACATCTCGGCGCCCGCGTCCATGCCCTTGATGCGTTCTTCCCAGGCGATCTCCCAGCGGTTGCCGGGGAGCGGCTTGACCATGTCGCCATGCACGCCCCCGCCCGTGGAGTTGTTGATGACGATGTCGCAGCCCTTGGCGCGGATGCGGGTGTTGATGTCGCGGTAGATGTCTGCGTTGCAGGTGGCGCCGTCATCGGGCCTGCGTGCATGGATGGCCACCACGCTGGCACCGGCGTTCCAGCAGCGCTGCACGTCATCGGCGATCTCGGCGGGCTGGGTGGGCAGGTGCGGGTTCTGCGACTTGCGCGCCATGCCGCCCGTGGGGGCGATGGTCACGATGACTTTGCGCTGGCTCATGGCATCGACTGAGGGAAAATGGTAATGCACGCATTATTTTTTTGGGCGCTTGCATACTCAGTCATTGCGATGACATTTGGACTCAGGGTATACGAGGAACCGTGCGGCCCTGCCCGCTGGAGAACGCTTCACGATGCTGGTCAAAAAAGCTGCGCCCACGGCCGCCGAACTGCTGAACGACTCGGCCTGGTTTCCGGTGCTGGACGCCCCGGCCCAGCAACGCGTGCTCGATGAACTGCGCGAAGTCGAGGTGCCCCAGGGCAGCGCGCTGTGCCGGCGCGGCGATGTGCCGCTGCACTGGTACGGCGCGATCGAAGGGCTGCTCAAGTGGACGGTGACGTCCGACAACGGCCGCTCCGTGACGCTGGGCGGGCTGTCGGCAGGCAGTTGGTTTGGCGAGGGCACACTGCTGCGCGGCGCCGCGCGAACGGCAGACATCATTGCGCTGCGTCCGAGCCGCGTGACACTGCTGCCGGTGCACACGTTCGAATGGCTGCACGCCACGCAGCGCAGCTTCGACCACTTCCTGCTGCGCCAGATCAACGAGCGCATGCACTGGTTCCTGGGCAATTTCACGGCCCACCACCTGCAGGACACCGACACGCAGGTGGCCCGGGCGCTGGTGGGCTTGTTCCACCCCTTCCTTCACCCCGGCAGCGACCCGCACCTGCAGGTGTCGCAGGAAGAGATTGCCAACCTGTCGGGCGTGTCGCGCCAGCGCTGCAACGCGGCCTTGAAACGCCTGAAGGCCGACGGCATGCTTCAGATCGAATACGGAGGCATCACGGTGGTGGACCTGGAGAGCCTGCGTCGGCGGGTCGACTAGCGGCGAAGAGTCATCAGCGGGCGAAGCGTGTGTGCCGGCGGTTCAGGGTTGGCTGCTGCGTGCGGTCTTGATGAACGCCACGGTCTCGGCGATCACATCGCCCGGCCTGTCACGGTGCGGGGAGTGCGCGCACGACGCAAGCTCCACCAGGCGGGTGGCGGGCACGCGCTCGGCAATGCCGCGAATCTGCGCCAGCGTGCCGTACTCATCGTCCAGCCCCTGGACCGCCAGCACGGGAGCGCGCACGTGGGCAAGGTCAGCCGCGATGTTCCAGGCGCGAAAGGCTGGATCCAGCCAGATGCGGTTCCAGCCCCAGAAGGCGGAGTCGGGGTCGTCGTGGTAGCGGCCCAGCTTGTGCGCAAGGTCGGTGGTCTCGTAGGCGGTGCGCGCCAGCTCGATGTTCGCGATGGTCACGTCCTCGACGAAGATGTGCGGCGCGAGCAGCACCAGGCCGCTCACGCGCGCCGGGAAGCTGGCGGCGTACAGCAGCGCGATGGACGCTCCATCGCTGTGGCCGAACAGCCAGGGCGCTTCGCTCACGCCCAGTGCCTGCAGCAGCGCGGGCAACACCTCCTGCGCCTGCCGGTGCATGAAGTCCACGCCCCACCACTCATCCGGGGCACGGGGGGTGGAGCGGCCGTAGCCGGGTCGCGAGAACACCAGGCCCCGAAAGCCGCCCGATGCGCACAGCCGCCCAGGGAAATCCTTCCACATCGCCACCGAACCCAGCCCTTCGTGCAGGAAGACCAGCAGCGGAGCGTCGGCGCGCTCGGGCTGTATCCACTGGTATTCGACCTGTAACCCGCGCCCTCGCCATTCGATGCTGGCGAACCCGTTGCCGGAGAAGGCGGGGCTCATGCAAGCGCCTCCTTCTCGCGCAGACGGAAGCGCTGGATCTTGCCGGTGGCCGTCTTGGGCAGCTCGGGCACGAACTCGATGAAGCGGGGGTACTTGTAGGGCGCAAGGCGGTCCTTGACGAAGACCTTGAGTTCATCTTCCGTGGCGGCCTGGCCGTCCTTGAGCACGACGAAGGCCTTGGTCTTGGTCAGGCCCTCGCCGTCCTGCGTGCCGATGACGGCGGCCTCCAGCACGGCAGCATGCTGCATCAGCGTGGCCTCGACCTCGAAAGGCGAGACGTAGATGCCACTGACCTTGAGCATGTCATCGCTGCGCCCGGCATAGGTGTAGTAGCCCTCGGCGTCGCGCACATACTTGTCGCCGCTCTTGGTCCAGCCGCCCTGGAAGGTGTCGCGTGTCTTCTCGCGGTTGTTCCAGTACATGAGGGCGGCGCTGGGGCCGCGGATGTACAGGTCGCCAACTTCGCCATCCGCCACGGCGCGCCCGTCTTCGCCGCGCAGCTCGATGTCGTAGCCTGGCACGGGCTTGCCGGTGCTGCCGTAGCGGATGTCGCCGGGCCGGTTGGACAGGAAGATGTGCAGCATCTCGGTGGAGCCGATGCCGTCGATGATGTCGCAGCCGAAGTGCGTCTTGAAGCGCTGCGCGATCTCGGCGGGCAGTGCCTCGCCAGCGGACGAGCACATGCGCAGCGCCACCTGCGAGCGCCCCGGCAGGCGGGGGGATGCGAGCATGCCGGCAAAGCCGGTGGGAGCACCGAAGAACACGGTGGGCTGGTGTTCCACCCAGCGTTTGAAGGTGGCATCGGGCGTGGGCCGCTCGGCCATCAGCACCACCGTGGCGCCCACCGACAGCGGAAACGTGAGCGCATTGCCCAGCCCGTAGGCGAAGTAGAGCTTGGCTGCCGAGAAGCACACATCGTCGCATGTCAGGCCCAGCACGGGCTTGCCGTACAGCTCGGCGGTCCACCACAGGTTGCCATGGGTGTGCACCGTGCCCTTGGGCTTGCCGGTGGAGCCCGAGGAGTACAGCCAGAAGCCTGGGTCGTCGGGGCCGGTGGCTGCCGGCGCCGCCAGGGGTTGCGCGCTGGCTATCGCCTCGTCCAGATCCGACGCCCCGCTCTCCAGCGCTTGTGCAGGCTGCGAGACCAGCAGGGTGGCCACCTCGTGAGCACCCCGGGCCATGGCGTCTTGCAGGATGGGGAGCAAGGCGCCTGACACCAGCGCGGTCTGCGCGCGGCTGTGGCGCAGCATGTAGGCGTAGTCGTCTGCCGTGAGCAGGGTGTTCACCGCCACGGGTACCACACCTGCGTACAGGCAACCCAGAAAGCACACCGGCCAATCGCTGGTGTCGTGCATCAGCAGCAACACGCGCTCTTCGCGCCGCACGCCGGCGGCCTGGAGCGCACCGGCCAGTCGGCGTGCGCGATCCTGCAGGGCGCCGTAGCTCAGCGTGCCACGGTCGTCGATGTATGCCGTGCGCTGTGCGTGGTCGCGGTTCAGGTCGAACAGGTGCTGTGCAAAGTTGAAACGCTCTGGCAGGGTGGTCATGGCAATGTCTCCGTGGTTTGCTGGCGTTTTTCTTGTGATGCGTTCTGGCGGCTGCCTTTGTCCGGTGCCTGGGCGGTCAGAGGCCGAGCGCGGCCAGCACACCGGGGCTGGCCTGCACGGCGCTGCGCTGGTGGTAGAAGTCCAGCGCCCGCAGCCCCCCCAGCTCCGCGCCGCCACCCGCGCGCCCCGGGCCGCCGTGCAGCGACATGGGCATCACGTTGCCGTGGCCGGTGTGGGCCTGGGCGACGTCTGGCGTCACCACGTGCACGCGGCCATGGCTGGCTGCGAGGTGCACGGCGGCATGCCCCAGCGCGGCCTCATCGGCGCCGTAGAGCGATGTCACCAGCGAACCCTGGCCGCGCTGTGCGAGCGCCAGGGCATGGCCCATATCGCGGTAAGGCACCAGCGTGGCCACGGGGCCGAACACCTCGACGTCGTGCACCACCGATGCCGCATCGGCATCGCGCGCACCCAGCAGTACCGGGCCGATGCACGCGGCCACCGCAGGGTCTGCGTCCACCAGCGGCACCTGCCGGCCGTCGTGCAGGATGTCGACGTGGGCAGACAGCTGCGCGAGCCCTTCGCGCACGGCGTGCAGTTGGGCGGTGCTCACGAGCGAGCCCATGCGCACACCATCGTTGCGCGGGTTGCCCACGGTCACGCCGGCCAGCTTGGCGCCAATGGCCTCGGCCGCCGCGCCATACACGTCCTGCGGCACCAGGATGCGGCGGATGGCCGTGCATTTCTGGCCGGACTTGACCGTCATCTCGCGCACCACCTCGCGCACCAGCAGGTTGAAGGCGTCGCTGCCGGGCGCCGCATCGGGCAGCAGCAGGGCGCTGTTGAGGCTGTCGGCCTCGATGTTGGCGCGCGCCGATCGCTGCGCCACCGCAGCGTGGGCGCGGATGATGCCCGCCGTGTCCGCCGAGCCGGTGAACGAGACCACGTCGAACGGCCCGAGCTGGTCCATGAGCCCGGCCGAGCTGCCTGCGATGACCGACAGCGCGCCCGCCGGCAGCACGCCGGCCTCGACCACGTCGCGCACCATGCGCTGCGTGAGCCAGGCGGTGGACGTGGCGGGCTTGACGATCACCGGAACGCCGGAGAGCAGCGCAGGCGCTGCCTTCTCCCATAGCCCCCAGCCCGGGAAGTTGAAGGCATTGATGAACAGCGCCACGCCGTGCGTGGGCACCTGCAGATGCTGCGACAGGAACACCGGCTCCTTGCCGAGCCGGGCGGCATCGCCATCGCGCAGCGCACGCACATCGCCCAGCGCATCGCCCCACTTGGCGTACTGGCCCAGCGTGAAGATGCCGCCGTCGATGTCCACGGCGGAGTCGTTCTTCACCGTGCCGGAGTTGGCCGTGGCGATTTCGTAGTAGCTGTCGCGATGGGCCTGGAGCACCTTGACCACCCCACTGAGCAGGCCCGCACGCTCGCGGTAGGTCAACGCACGCAGCGCGGCCCCGCCCTGCTCACGGGCGAACCGGAAGGCCTCGGGCACATCGAGCCCCGTGGAGTCCACGCGCACCAGGTCTTGGCCCAGCACCGGGTCCTTGAGCACGGCGCCCGTGCCGTGGCCTGTTTGCCAGCGTCCGGCAGCGTAGTTGGGGAGCAGTTCGGTCATGTGGGTCTTTCTTGTTCGGTGCTCGGCTGTGCTGGCTTTGGCGCCAGCGATGCAGCGGATGGGGAAGATGCGGCCGGCTATGCCGTCAGCGCGTGAACTGAATCTGCCCCTCGGGCAGCAGGTAGAGCACCAGCGAGCGGCCCTGGGCCACTGTGGGGCGGTGGGCGCTGCCCGGCGGGTATACGCACCAGCCGGCCGGATGGCCGTCGAAAGTGGCGTCTCCCTCCAGCGGAATGATCAGGTCGATCTCTCCGAGCGGATGGGTGTGGTGCGGGCCAGCAATGTCCTGCATGTCCACCACATCCACCGAGAAGCGGTGCAGCGCGTCGTCTGCCTTGAAGACACGGCCGTAGCGGATGCCGCCGCCCTCGCGCTCGCAGAGCCAGCCCTGCGCCACGCCCGCCAGGCAACCCGCCTTGAGCTGCCGGTAGGCGTCGCTGTCGGGACCGTGCGTCTGGTTGAGCCAGGTTTGCAGGTCGCAGTCCAGACTTCGGCCCGCGATCTGCCCGGTCAGGTCTGCCAGGGCTTCATGGAATGCTGCTTTATCGGACATGGCGCCTCGTGGGTGGCTGGGACAATGGGACGGCGTGCACACCGCTTGATGTATGTTCTTGTGGGATTCCACAATGTGCAGTATCTTGCTTGCAACCAAACGATAGTTAATGCTTTGCGCAGTGTCAAGCACTATAGTGCATAAGAGCTGCTTCCACCAACTGCCGCGCCGCAGCCGGATGTGAATTGAGGATGGACATGAACGAACAAGAAGACACAGCCACCCTGCCCCCCTCCATGGGCGAGGGCGCGCCAGGGCCCGCCGAGGAAGCCCGCAACCCCCTGCTGGCCGCATTGGGCGAGCGGGTGCGCAACCTGCGGGCTCAGCGCGGGCTCACGCGCAAGGCGGTGGCAGTGGCGGCGGATGTGTCGGAGAGGCACCTGGCCAACCTGGAGTACGGCACCGGCAATGCATCCATCCTGGTGCTCCAGCAGGTGGCCGGCGCGCTGCACTGCTCGCTGGCCGAGCTGGTGGGCGACTTCACCACCCGATCACCCGAATGGCTGCTGATCCGCGAGCTGCTGGAGCACCGCAGCGAGCCCGAGCTGCGCCGTGCGCGGCTGGCGCTGCACGAGATGCTGAACAGCGGCGCCAGCGACACGGCGCGCCACCGGCGCATCGCGCTGGTGGGGCTGCGCGGTGCGGGCAAGTCCACCCTGGGGCCCCTGCTGGCGCGTGACCTGGACGTGCCGTTCATCGAGCTGAGCCGCGAGATCGAGACCCTGGCGGGCTGCAGCGTGCGCGAGATCCACGACCTGTACGGCACCACGGCGTACCGCCGCTACGAACGCCGCGCCCTCGAAGAGATCGTGCAGATCCACAGCGAGGTGGTGATCGCCACGCCCGGCGGCATCGTCTCGGACCCCGCGACCTTCAACGAACTGCTGGCCCACTGCACCACCGTCTGGCTGCGCGCCGCGCCCGAAGAGCACATGGGCCGCGTGCTGGCCCAGGGCGACATGCGACCCATGGCCGCCAGCAAGGAGGCCATGGACGACCTGCGCCGCATCCTGGAAGGCCGGGCAGCCTTCTATTCCAAGGCGGACCTGACCATAGATACCTCCGGGCAGAACCTGGAAGAAAGCCTGCGGCAGCTGCGCACGGGCGTGCGCAGGCTGATGGCCAACCGGCCCGACTGAAAGCCCGGCCTCCCCGCCCGGCCTCCCGAACGCACCACACGCGCTACCGACCACCTGACCGCCGCCCGCCCGGCCCCATCGCGCAGAAAAATTGGCGATCAGCAGAAACATGCATTGACTCGCCCGCAAACATGCATCATGATGCACATCGATTGCTGGATTTATGCATTATTATTCCTGTTAGCAGTTTTCGACGGAGACTCCCCCCATGACCGCCCAGACCACCGCACCCACCCGCGTTGACTACCGCACGGACCCCACGCAGTACCGCCACTGGAAGCTGGTGGTGGATGGCGCGGTCGCCCGCCTGTCGCTCGACATCGCCGAAGACGGCGGCATCCGCCCCGGCTACAAGCTCAAGCTCAACAGTTACGACCTGGGCGTGGACATCGAGCTGCACGACGCGCTCAACCGCGTGCGCTTCGAGCACCCGCAGGTGCGCACCGTCATCGTCACCAGCGCCAAGGACCGCATCTTCTGCTCGGGCGCCAACATCTTCATGCTGGGTGTCTCAAGCCACGCCTGGAAGGTGAACTTCTGCAAGTTCACCAACGAGACGCGCAACGGCATCGAGGACTCGTCCAAGCACTCGGGCCTGAAGTTCGTCGCCGCCGTGAACGGCGCCTGCGCGGGCGGCGGCTACGAGCTGGCCCTGGCCTGCGACGAAATCGTGCTGGTGGACGACCGCTCGTCGGCCGTGTCGTTGCCTGAAGTACCGCTCCTGGGCGTGCTGCCCGGCACGGGCGGCCTGACCCGCGTGACCGACAAGCGCCACGTGCGCCACGACCTGGCCGACATCTTCTGCACCAGCGTGGAAGGCGTGCGCGGCCAGCGCGCGGTGGACTGGCGCCTGGTGGACCGCATCGCCAAGCCGGCGCAGTTCGCGGCCGCCGTCGATGACGCGGCGGCGCGCCTGGCCCAAGGCAGCCACCGCCCAGCCAACGCAAACGGCGTAGCCCTGACCCGCGTGGAGCGCGAAGAAAGCGCCGACAGCCTGCGCTACGCCCATGTCAGCGTCGACATCGACCGCACCCGCCGCACGGCCACGCTCACGCTGAAGGCGCCCACCGGCGCGCAACCCACGGACATCGCCGGCATCGAGGCCGCGGGCGCCGCCTGGTGGCCGCTGGCGCTGGCGCGCCAGCTGGACGACGCCATCCTGAACCTGCGCACCAACGAACTCGACATCGGCACCTGGCTGCTCAAGACCGAGGGCGACGCCCAGGCCGTCCTGGCGAGCGACGCCACGCTGATCACCCACCAGGACCACTGGCTGGTGCGCGAGACCATCGGCGCACTGCGCCGCACGTTCGCACGGCTGGACGTATCGTCGCGCAGCCTGTTCGCGCTGGTGGAGTCGGGCTCGGCGTTTGCCGGATCGCTGGCCGAACTGGCGCTGGCCGCCGACCGCACCTACATGCTGGCCCTGCCCGACGACGCCGAGCGCGCACCCAGGCTCACGCTCAACGAGTTCAACTTCGGACTGCTGCCGATGGTGAACGACCAAAGCCGCCTGCAGCGCCGCTTCTACGAAGAAGCCGCCCCGCTGGAAGCCGCGCGCGCTGCGGCCGGCACGCCGCTGGATGCGGACGCCGCGCTGGCCCTGGGCCTGGTGACGGCCGCCCCGGACGACATCGACTGGGACGACGAAATCCGCATCGCCATCGAAGAGCGCGCCGCCATGTCGCCCGACTCGCTCACCGGGCTGGAGGCCAACCTGCGCTTTGCCAGCAAGGAGAACATGAACACGCGCATCTTCGGCCGCCTGACTGCCTGGCAGAACTGGATCTTCAACCGCCCGAATGCCGTGGGCGACAAGGGTGCGCTCAAGGTCTACGGCACCGGAGAAAAAGCCGGCTTTGACCTGAACCGCGTCTGACCCTACCCCCACCCAACCGATTGACCTCCCCACCCGTTCAGGCTGAGCTTGTCGAAGCCCTTCGCAAGCCTTCGACAAGCTCAGGCCGAACGGATATGAACCTCCACTTGAAGGACTGGCCATGAGCACGATCAACTACAGCGAGAAGATCCCCAACAACGTCAACCTCGGCGAAGACCGCACGCTGCAGCGCGCGCTCGAAGGCTGGCAGCCCAACTTCATCAACTGGTGGGACGATGTGGGCCCCGAGGGATCGACCGACCACGAGGTCTACCTGCGCACCGCCGTGAGCGTGGACCCGCAGGGCTGGGCACAGTTCGGCCACGTGAAGATGCGCGACTACCGCTGGGGCATCTTCCTGAACCCGGGTGACGCCAACCGTGAGATCCACTTCGGCGACCACAAGGGCGAGAAGGCCTGGCAGGACGTGCCCGGCGAGCACCGCGCCAACCTGCGCCGCATCATCGTGACGCAGGGCGACACCGAGCCCGCGTCGGTGGAGCAGCAGCGCCACCTGGGCCTCACCGCGCCCAGCATGTACGACCTGCGCAACCTGTTCCAGATCAATGTGGAAGAAGGCCGCCACCTGTGGGCCATGGTCTACCTGCTGCACAAGCACTTCGGCCGCGACGGCCGCGAGGAGGCCGAGGCGCTGCTGCAACGCACCTCGGGCGACCAGGACAACCCGCGCATCCTGGGCGCCTTCAATGAAAAAACGCCCGACTGGCTGGCGTTCTTCATGTTCACCTACTTCACCGACCGTGACGGCAAGTTCCAGCTCTCGGCCCTGGCCGAAAGCGCGTTCGACCCGCTGGCCCGCACCACCAAGTTCATGCTGACCGAGGAAGCCCACCACATGTTCGTGGGCGAGTCCGGCGTCTCCCGCGTTCTGGCGCGCACCGCGCAGGTGATGAACGAGCTGAAAACCGACGACCCGGCCAAGGTGCGCGCCGCCGGCGCCATCGACCTGGGCACGGTGCAGCGCTACCTGAACTTCCACTACAGCGTGACCATCGACCTGTTTGGCGCCGACCAGTCGAGCAACGCGGCCATCTTCTACAGCTCGGGCCTCAAGGGCCGCTACGAGGAAGGCAAGAGAGGTGACGACCACATCCTCAAGGGCCAGACCTACAAGGTGCTGGAGGTCAAGGACGGCCAGTTGCTGGAAAAGGACGTGCCCATGCTCAACGCCCTGAACGAGGTGCTGCGCGACGACTTCATCAAGGACTCGATGGCCGGCGTGGGCCGCTGGAACAAGGTGCTGGAAAAAGCCGGCATCCCCACCCGCCTGTCGGTGCCACACAAGGCCTTCAACCGCCAGATCGGCGCCCTTGCCGGCATCAAGATGTCACCCGACGGCCGCGTGGTGAACGACGTGGAATGGGCGGCCCGCAAGGCCGAATGGCTGCCCACGCCCGAGGACTTTGCGTTCGTCGCGTCGCTGATGGGCCGGGTGGTGGAGCCCGGCAAGTTCGCGGGCTGGATCGCGCCACCGGTGATGGGCATCAACCGCCAGCCGGTCGATTTCGAATACGTCCGCTTTAATTGAGCCCCCCTGAGCCGCTGCGCGGCTTCCCCCCCGAGGGGGACGCCACCGGCGGCCCGGCGGAGCCGGTTTCGCGGTGGCACTGGCCCGGGGCCGCGCGCAATCCAAGGCATCGCCCAAGAATTCTGCGGCTTCGCTGGAAGAAAAATATGGATACCACCACGCTGATCGACAACGGCATGCTGAAGCAGCACCTGATCGACCCCGAGATCTGCATCCGCTGCAACACCTGCGAGGCCACCTGCCCGGTGGGCGCCATCACGCACGACGACAACAACTACGTCGTGCGGGCCGATGTGTGCAACGGCTGCATGGCCTGCATCTCGCCCTGCCCCACGGGCTCCATCGACAACTGGCGCACCATGCCGCTGGCGCGCGCCTACAGCATCGAGGAACAGCTGACGTGGGAAGAACTGCCCGCAGAACTGTCGCCCGAGGAGCTGGCGGCCGAGGGCGCACCGGCCGCGGCGGCACAGGCCACCGGGCTGCAGGCTGCGCCGCTCGCCGCCGCGGCAGAGCCCGGGGCACAGCCGTTTCAGTCCGCCCAGTACGGCGCCACTGTGCCGCCCTGGTCGGCCGCGCACCCCTACACCAACCTGTTCCCGCCCCGAAGCCCCACCACCGCGACAGTCGTGGGCAACTTCAACTGCACCGAAGCGGGTTTCGAGAGCGAGACGCACCACGTGGTGCTCGACTTCGGCAGCATGCCGTTCCCCGTGCTGGAGGGGCAGTCCATCGGCATCATCCCGCCGGGCACCGACGCGCTGGGCAAGGCGCACCACGCGCGCCAGTACTCGATTGCCAGCCCGCGCAACGGCGAGCGTCCCGGCTACAACAACCTGGCGCTCACGGTCAAGCGCGTGACCACGGACCACGACGGCCACCCCGTGCGCGGCGTGGCCTCCAACTACGTGTGCGACTTGCAGGTGGGCGACAAGGTGCAGGTGGTGGGGCCTTTCGGCAGCTCGTTCCTGATGCCCAACCACCCGCGCTCGCACATCGTGATGATCTGCACCGGCACCGGCAGCGCACCGATGCGGGCGATGACCGAATGGCGCCGCCGGCTGCGCAGCAGCGGCAAGTTCGAGGGCGGCAAGCTGCTGCTGTTCTTCGGGGCGCGCACCCAGCAGGAGCTGCCCTACTTCGGCCCACTGCAAAGCCTGCCCAAGGATTTCATCGACATCAACCTCGCGTTCTCGCGCACCGCAGGGCAACCCCGGCGCTATGTGCAGGACCTGATGCGCGATCGCGCTGCCGACCTGGCCGCGCTGCTGCGCGATGGCAGCAGCCACTTCTATGTGTGCGGCCTCAAGAGCATGGAAGAAGGTGTGGTGATGGCCCTGCGCGACATCGCCACCGCCAGCGGGCTGGACTGGGGCCAGGTGGGCGCGGCGCTCAAGCGCGAAGGACGTCTGCACCTGGAGACCTACTGAGGGGTGGGGCATTAAAATTGCCCCTACCTCTTTATGGGCGTCAGTTTTTAGCTATACATTTAATAGCAATTGACATCCTGGGGCGGCAAAGCACGCTGCAGGCCCGGGTTGAGAGCCCTGCGTGCATCAGCGACCGGCGTGTTGCACGGCTTGCATCGGGGTGGCGCCGCTGTCCCGCGCTTGCTTATCCGTCCTACACCGGACGGAGTGGTCCAAAAATACGATGCTTTCAGAACGCCTGTGCTTTGGTACTGGCGCCGTCGGCCCGCTGGCCGGCCCTCCGAAAGGAAAGGACCTTGCATGACCGACACGACCGCCCCTGGCGGCCCCCTGCGCTCTGCGCTGCAGCACACGGCGGTGCAGCATGAAGAAGTCGTCATGCCGTTCACGCTGGGACTGCGGGGCCATGCCAGCGAACACGAGCGCCAGACCCGTGAACATATCGCACGCCGCGTGGCCCACCTGAAGGGCTGTGCGTTCAGCCACGAACTCCCCCCATCGCTGTGGACCCAGCGCACCTACCTGGTGCCGAGCGAAACCCTGGTGGAGGCCGCCGCCCTGAGCCTGCACCTGCGCGGCGAAGACGATCTGTTCGGTGGTGTGGTGCCCCACGCCTTCGTGGCGACCAAGGCCATCACCCACCCCTTGATCGCGCCCGGTGCCGCCGCGCCCCCGGGCTGGAGCCATGTTCTGCCCGAAGCGGTCGAGAAGGCCGTGCTGGCGGGTTACACCGCTTTCACGCGCCACGACGCGGCCGAGGCCGGCGAACGGCTGCTGGCCCTGGGGCCCGTGCGCATCAAGCCCGTGGCGGAGACCGGCGGGCGCGGGCAGTCGGTGGTGCATGCCATCGGCGAACTGACCATGAGCCTGGCGGCGCTGAGCGACAACGCCTTTTCCGAGCATGGCGTGGTGCTGGAGCACAACCTCTCGAACGTGGACACGCTGAGTGTCGGCCAGGTGCGCGTGGCGGGCATCCTGGCCTCGTACCACGGCCGCCAGCGCCTGACACGCGACAACCGCGGCGCCGTGGCGTACGGCGGGTCGGACCTGACCGTGGTGCGCGGCGACTTTCATGCCCTGCTGGCCACGCTGCCCCCCGGCCCGGTGCGCAAGGCAGTGGACCAGGCGCTGCTCTACGACGCCTCGGTGCGGCAGTGCTTTCCGGGCTTCTATGCCTCGCGCGTCAACTACGACGTGGCGCAGGGCATCCATGCCGGCGGCGAATGGAGCTCGGGCGTGCTGGAGCAGTCCTGGCGCATCGGCGGCGCCACCGGGGCGGAGATCGCCGCGCTGGAGGCCTTCCATGCCGACCCCGGCCTGCACACGGTGCGGGCCAGCTGCATCGAAGAGTTCGGCCCTCTGGAACCACCGCCCGCATCCGCCATCGTCTACTTCCAGGGCGAAGACCCCGAGGTCGGGCCGCTGACCAAGTACACCAAGGTGCAACCCGATGGCGACACGGCATAGAGACATTCAGATCCCTTCGGGCGACCGCACCATCGCCGGCACGCTGGTGGCGCCGGACACCGTGGTGCCCGGCGTGTTGCTGGTGCACGGCTGGGACGGCAGCCAGGAGCAGTACCTGTCGCGCGCCCACACCATTGCGGCGCTGGGCTGCATCTGCCTCACCATCGACCTGCGCGGCCATGCCCGCGACAAGGCGCACCGCGAGACCGTGACGCGGGAAGACAACCTCAACGACATGCTGGCCGCGTACGACCTGCTCACAGGGCATCCGGCCGTGGACAGCCAGTCTGTGGCCGTGGTGGGCAGCAGCTACGGCGGCTACCTGGCCGCCGTGCTCAGCGCGCTGCGGCCGGTGCGCTGGATGGCGCTGCGCGCGCCCGCCCTCTACAAGGATGAGGACTGGCTGGTCCCCAAGCAGCACCTGGACCGCCAGGAACTGGCACGCTACCGCGCCATGAAGCTGCCCACCGACGCCAACCGCGCGCTGGCAGCCGGTGCGGTGTTCGAGGGCGATGTGCTGTTGGTCGAGTCCGAGATGGACCACATCGTGCCCCACCCGGTGCTGGAGAACTACCGGGCCGCATTCCTGCGCACACGCTCCATGACCTACCGGGTGATTGCCGGTGCCGACCACGCGCTGGCCAAGCCCGAATGGAGCGAGGCCTACACCGGCATGCTGGTGAATTGGATGAAGGAAATGCTCGGCGACGCCAAGGAGCGCGCCGCAGCACGCGACAAGGCCGCGCCCCGCTGAAAGCACCGTGCCACCACGCGGCGCCGATGCGCAAAGCAGACGCTGTCTGACACGGGCCAGCAGCCGGCGGTGGAGTAATGGAAGGCATCACCCTCCAAGGAGATCGCCATGTCGAAGACCCACCGCACCGGCACCGACCAGACCAAGCCCCGCGCCCGCAAGCGCATGCGCCAGTGGGAGGCCATGGCCCGCCCCCGCTCGGTCCCGCTGCGCTTTCCAGACCCCGAGCCACCGGTGTGGAAGCCGCTGGGCTGATACGCACGCACCACAGGCGCACGTCCATACGCACTCCAACCACGGATTCGATTCACCCATGAGCACTCGACGCGCCTCCAAAGCCCCTGCCGCCACCGCGCCCGCGTCATCCACCCCGGCCACGCCGGCGGCGACGAAGGCGGCTGCAGCACCTTCCCGACTTCCATCCAGGACTGGCGCCAGCCAAGCCAGGAACCGTGCCCGAACCGCCACCCCGGCAACCGCCAGCGCAGCAGCAGCCACCACCCGCAAGCAGCAGAAGATCCAGGCAGAGCAGGATGCCAAGGATCGCAAGACGGCCCCAAGCGGCAGCCAGGCCGCCACATCCTCCCCACCTGCCAAGAAGAAAGCCGCCCCAGGGCCGGGCCGCGCAGAGCCCGCGCCGCCACTGCCGCGGCAGCACCTCGCCAAGCCCGGCTTCGAAGCGCAGATGCAGTTGCAGCCCCGCTTCGAAGCGCCGCACTATGCGGGCAGCGGCAAGCTCCAGGGGTTTTCCACCCTCATCACAGGGGGCGATTCGGGCATCGGCCGCGCCGTGGCGGTGCTGTTTGCGCGGGAGGGTGCCAATGTAGCCATCGCCTATTTGTCGGAGCACGAGGACGCCGAACACACGCGCGAGCTGGTCGAAGCCGAAGGCGGGCGCTGCATCCTGCTGCCGGGAGACGTTCGGGATGCGGGCTATTGCCAGCAGGCGGTGGCACAGGTGGTCGATGCGTTCGGCAAGCTCAACGTGTTGGTCAACAACGCAGCCTTTCAGGAGCATGCGGCATCGCTGGAAGATCTGACCGAAGAGCGCTTTGACGAGACTTTCCGCACCAACATCTACGGCTATTTCCACATGGCTAAGGCGGCACTGCCGCACCTGCAGCGCGGCGACGCGATCATCAACACCGGCTCGGTCACCGGTCTGCGAGGCAGCAAGGAACTGCTGGATTACTCAGCGACCAAGGGTGCGATCCATGCCTTCACCAAGGCGTTGGCGCACAACCTGGCCGACAAGGGCATCCGCGTCAACGCGGTAGCCCCCGGCCCCGTATGGACGCCCCTGAATCCCGCAGACAAGAGCGCCGGCGACATCGCGAGATTCGGTGCCAATACGCACCTGGGCCGGCCGGCGCAGCCGGAAGAGATATCACCGGCTTATGTGTTCCTCGCGGCGCCCTCGTGCTCGAGCTACATCACCGGCACGGTACTGCCCATCACGGGCAACGCGGGCGATGGTGCCTGATGCAACCCGCTCCGCTCGGGTATGGCGCGCTATTGGACGGACTCGGCGCGCCCCTCAAGGTTTGCGGTCGCCTCGCGCATAGTCCTCGACGGCGGCCACCGCCTGTTCCCGCGATCCGAAGGTGGCTTGGCGCACCGGAACGTTGTGGCCATCGATGAGCAGGCTCTGGATGCTGACGCGGCCGTCGCCGGCATGGGCGAGCACCGCCGAGTACGAGCTGCCGTCAGCTGCGCCGAACACATTCTCTTCGCAGGGTCCGTTGTGCATGAGTGCCTCCTTGTGACATCCATTGTCTGAAGTGACGCCCCGAGCGGATGTAGGCAAACAGCGCTTGCCAAGCAGCGCGGGATGTCCGCTGGCACCTGCCGTGAGCCGGGCATAGTGCAGCGCAGGCGCCAGCGCTATGCTCGCTGCATGCAAACCACCAAGACGCTGCTGATCGTCTACCACTCCATGACGGGCGGCACGCTTCAGATGGCGCAGGCCGCCTGCGAAGGCGCGTCGCAGGAGCCGGGCGTACAGGTGCACCTGGTGCACGCCAGCGCAGCCGGGCCCGCCGACGTGCTGGCAGCCGACGGCTTCATCTTCGCAACGCCAGAGAACCTGGCCGCCATGAGCGGGCAGCTCAAAGACTTCTTTGACCGCACTTACTATGCAGCGCTCGACCATCTCAATGGCCGCGCCTATGCCTGCCTGGTCTGCGCGGGCAGCGACGGCAGCAACGCCGTGCGGCAGATCGAGCGCATTGCCACCGGCTGGCGCCTGAGGGCCGTGGCAGAGCCGCTGATCGTCCGCACCCACGCACAGGCGCCAGAGGCCATCCTCGCCCCCAAGCAGATCGGCCCGGACGATCTGGAGCGCTGCGCCGCGATGGGCCGGGCCCTGGCGGCAGGGCTTGAGATGGGCGTATTCTGAGAAAGCTGCACGGAGCGGCCGTTTGGTGCTTGAATAGCGTTTTGCCAATAAGCTGCTGCCCATGAAAAACGTTGTGCTCGCCGCTGCGCTAGTCTTCGCCGTGGCGACTGCCGCGGCACAAGCTCCCACTTGGCTCACCGTGGTCGGCGATCCGGGCAACGCGTTGGCAGACACCGTTGAGGTCGATGCTGCGAGCGCGGTGGCGTTTGAATCCATGCGCCTGGTCAAGCTGCGGGTCAACCGTGCCAAAGCCCGCAACGCTTTCGACGGCCTGCCCTTTCAGTCGTATTACTCCACGGCCATGTTCGACTGCACGCAGATGACGGCATGGCACCGCTCGGTCACACTGTTCGACAAGCCCCTGTGGCGTGGCCAAATGCGGATGCACGAGTACGTGGAGCGCGACGGGCGCGATCTGGCCTTTGCGGGAATGGCCGAAAATCCCCGGGACCGCTTGATCAAGGCAGCGTGCGCCATGACCCTGCAGGACAGGTGAAAGTCCCCTGGGCCGGCTTGCGCGGTGCTCGCCAGGCAACATCGCCTGCCGGCCCGAGCACATCGCGCAACGACTGCGGGCGCGCCCACCATCGGCGGACGCGCCCGCTCTGCATGGCTGATGTCGCCTCAGATCCGCTGCGCGGCCAGCCGGCGGACCACCGCCGTGAGGCGGTCGATCTCGTCGAAGGTGTTGTAGAACGCCAGCGACGGCCGCACCGTGGTCTCCACACCGAAGCGGCGCAGGATGGGCTGCGCGCAGTGGTGGCCGGTGCGCACCGCGATGCCCTCTTCGTTCAAGGCCTTGCCGACCTCTTCGGTGGAGTAGTCCGCCAGCACGAAGGACATCACGCTGGCCTTGTCCGCCGCCGTGCCGATGAGCCGCACGCCGCGAATGGTGGCGAGCTGCTGCATGCCGTACACCAGCAGTTCATGCTCGTAGCGCGCGATGTTCTCGATGCCCACACGGTTCAAATAGTCGATGGCAGCGCCCAGGCCCACCGCGTCGGCGATGTTGCCGGTGCCGGCCTCGAACTTGTTCGGGATGGGCTGAAACACCGTCTTCTCGAAGGTCACGTCGGCGATCATGTTGCCGCCGCCCTGCCACGGGGGCATGTCTTCCAGCACCGAGCGCTTGCCCCAGACCACGCCGATGCCCGTGGGCCCGAACACCTTGTGGCCTGAGAAGACGAAGAAGTCGGCATCGAGGTCCTGCACGTCCACCCGCATGTGCGAGACCGACTGCGCGCCATCGACCAGGGCCTTGGCCCCCGCGCGGTGCGCCAGCGCCACGATCTCCTTGACCGGAACCACGGTGCCCAGCGCGTTGGATACCTGAGTGACCGCGACGATCTTGGTGCGGTCATTCAAGAGCTTTTGGTATTCATCCAGCAGCACCTGGCCCGAGTCGTCCACCGGAATCACCCGCAGCTTCGCGCCCTTGGCGGCCGCCAGTTGCTGCCAGGGCACGATGTTGGCGTGGTGCTCCAGGTTGCTGACGATGATTTCGTCGCCCTCGCCCACATGCTGCGCGCCCCAGCTCTT
Organism: Acidovorax sp. sic0104; assembly: GCF_019219095.1. Classification (GTDB taxonomy): domain Bacteria; phylum Pseudomonadota; class Gammaproteobacteria; order Burkholderiales; family Burkholderiaceae_C; genus Acidovorax. The sequence continues at coordinate 146,483 of NZ_JAHUWH010000004.1, read as the reverse complement.
GGCCACGAGGTTGATCGCCTCGGTGGTGCCGCGCACGAAGATCACCTCGTTCACATCCGGCGCGTTGATGAAGGTCTTCACGCGCTGGCGTGCGCCTTCGTACGCATCGGTGGCCCGCGCCGCCAGCTCGTGCGCGGCGCGGTGGATGTTGGAGTTCTCGTGCTCGTAGAAGTAGCTGATGCGGTCGATCACCGCCCGGGGCTTGTGCGTGGTGGCCGCGTTGTCGAACCACACCAGCTGCCGCCCGTTCACGCGCTCAGCCAGCACCGGGAAGTCGCGGCGGATGGCATGCACGTCGAACGGCGGGTGGTGGCCCTGCCCTGCGAGCGGCACGGTGGCGTGGGGCGCGGGCTTGGCCGGGGTCACGTAGCCGCTGGGCAGCACCACGGCATCGGTGAAGTAGAACTGCGCGGGCGCAGCACCCGCACGGGACTGGCCCAGCGCGCCGGGCGATGCGGACGACGCGCTGCGCAGGTCCACCCCCTGCAGCGACGCGAAGGGCTGGCGGGCCAGCTCGTCGCTGATGCGGGTGTCGCCCAGTGCGTTGGGAGAGGCACCATAAGGTACGCCGGTCTGCACGCCAGCCGGCGCACCGGTGGACGGTGCCGGGTGCCCACCGGGCGAAGGCTGCCCATGGCGGTCTGCGAGGAAGTAGAACGGCGATGCGGGCTCTGCAGCGCCGCCTGCCGGAGCGTGGCGCGCCACCGAAGCAGCATTGGCACCCGAGGCCTCGGGCACGCCCAGCACGGCCCCGCCCAGGCGCGGCTCGTACGCGGGCAGTGCGCTGACCACCGAGTCCGGCAGGCCGTTGCCCGCCGTGGCGTGCGGCAGCAGGGCCGGGGCACGGTGCGCGAGCGACGCCAGGGGCGTGGGCGATGCCGGGACGATGTTGCTGCCCGGAAAGACGCCGGGCGGAATCGGCGTGCCCGGCACGCTGGGGCCGAACCCCGCGGGGCTGACCAGCGGCGAGCCCGGCGGCGCGATGTTGACGGGTGCCTGGACGCCGGCCGGCACGGGCGACAGCGCCTGCGCAAACCCGGGTGCGGTGCCCGGTGGTGTGGACGGCAGCGCGGCGGCGGGGCCGGCGGGCACAGCCGGTGCATCGCCCGGCCGGGCCGAGAAGAGCGCCGTGGCCATCTGCGCCAGCAGCGCCGGGCTGATCGGCGCCTCCAGCGCGTGGGGGATTGCGCCTTGCGGCGTGGATGGAAGATTGCTCACCGCGGATTACTTGTAGGTATCGGGGTAGTCGTGGTACTTGTTGATCTCGACGTCATCGAGCACCGCCAGTGCGTCGGTGGTCAGCACGGCCAGCGAGCAGTACAGCGAGATCAGGTAGGACGCGATGGCATGGTTGTTGATGCCCATGAAGCGCACCGACAGGCCCGGGCCTTGCTCGCCCGGCAGGCCGGGCTGGAACAGGCCGACCACGCCCTGGCGCTTGTCGCCCACGCGCAGCAGCAGGATCTTGCTCTTGCCGTCGGCCACGGGCACCTTGTCGGACGGGATCAGCGGGATGCCGCGCCAGGTGATGAACTGCGAGCCGAACAGGCTCACGGTGGGTGGTGGCGTGCCGCGGCGCGTCGCTTCGCGGCCAAACGCCGCAATGGCCAGCGGGTGGGCCAGGAAGAACGCGGGCTCCTTCCAGACCTTGGTCAGCAGCTCGTCCAGGTCGTCGGGCGTGGGGGCGCCGGTGAGCGGGAAGATGCGCTGCTCTTCCGTCACCTGGGCCAGCAGGCCGTAGTCGGGGTTGTTGATGAGTTCGCTTTCCTGATTTTCCTTGATCGTCTCGATCGTGAGGCGCAATTGCTCCTTGATCTGGTCGTGCGGGCTGCTGTACAGGTCCGACACGCGGGTGTGCACGTCGAGCACGGTGCTCACGGCGTTGAGGAAGTACTCGCGCGGGTTTTCTTCGTAGTCCACGAAGGTGCGCGGCAGTTGGTTCTCGGACTCCTTGGCGGTGCATGCGACCTTGATCGCCTCGGGGTTCTTGACCTTGTTGAGGCGGTAGATGCCCGCTTCCACCGGCACCCACTGCAGCAGGTGGGTCAGCCAGCGCGGGCTGATGGTCTCCAGCTGGGGAACGGTTTTGGTTGCGTTGGCAAGTTGCCTTGCTGCGTGATCGCCGAGTGCGGTGGTACCGCCCACTGTTGCCGACATGTAGAGAACTCCGTGTGGTTAAAGACTGAAAGGAAGGGATGAACGTCGGCACCGAGTGTCAAAGCTCTGCCGCGGGGTTTCAACAGGCTATAGCCGCCAACTGAAGGCCGCGCACTAGGTTGGCGGTGTGCACCACTTCACCGCGCGTGACCAGCGTGGAAGGCGTCACGCCCAAGGCCACCGCAAGCTTCTCGACAGTGACCAGGGACGCGATCACGCGGCCGCGCTCGACCTCGCCGACGTAGGAACGGTTCAGGTCCGAGTGCTCTGCCAAGCGCTCCTGCGACCAGCCCTGGGCCTCGCGCGACTGGCGTACCGCAATGCCGAATCCCTTAATGAGCGTCGTGGTCATGGCAGTGCCTCGGCGGCGGGCGCAGGCCGGGGGGCGCGGCCCGACTCCTGGGTGCTGGCCTGCGTCACGTTGCCGCCGGGCGCCACGTCGTGTGTGAGCCAGACATTGCCGCCGATGACCGCGCCCTTGCCCAGCGTGACGCGCCCGAGGATGGTGGCGCCCGCATAGATGACGACGTCGTCCTCGACCACCGGGTGGCGCGGCAGGCCTTTTTGCAGCACGCCATGCGCGTCGGTGGGAAAGCGCTTGGCGCCCAGCGTGACCGCCTGGTACAGGCGCACGCGCTGGCCGATGACGGCGGTCTCGCCGATGACGACACCCGTGCCGTGGTCGATGAAGAAGCCAGCGCCGATCTGCGCGCCGGGGTGGATGTCGATGCCGGTCTGGCTGTGCGCCAGCTCGGACACGATGCGCGCGAGCAGCGGCAGGCCCAGCCGGTACAGGCAGTGGGCCAGGCGGTGGTGGATCATGGCCAGCACGCCGGGATAGCACAGCAGCACCTCGTCCACGCTGCGCGCGGCGGGGTCGCCCTGGTAGGCGGCCAGCACGTCGCTGTCGAGCAGCCGCCGGATCTGCGGCAGCGACTGTGCAAACGCCTGCGCCACCTGCTGGGCCTGGTCCTGCACACCGTCGGCGTCGCGCTCTTCGTGGCGGGCGCTGTACGTCAGCTCCAGGCTGATCTGCGCGAACAGCGTGTGCAGCGCGGTGTCGAGCGTGTGCGCCACGTAGAAGTCTTCGCTCTCCTGGCGCAGGTCGTAGGGCCCCAGGCGCATAGGAAAGAGCGCGCCCTTGAGCTGCTCGACCACCTGGGCCAGCGCGTCGCGCGAGGGGAACTCGCGGCCCCCCGGCTCCTGCGATCTCTTTTGCGCCTCGCGCCATTCGCGGCGCACCTCGCTCAGCGAAGCGGCGATCTGCTCGATGTGGAAATTTGCCATGGGTGCCTTGTGCGCTGCGCGTCTCAGTCCTGCACCCAGGGCAGGCCGTGAAAGCGCCAGCCATCGCTGCCGCCGCGCTGCTGGCGCTCGTCGATCTCGCCCTCGAAGCCTTCGAGCACATTGAACACATGGCGGAAGCCGACGGCCGCTGCCGCCTCGGCCGCGAGCACCGAGCGCTTGCCGCTGCGGCACAGCAGCAGCACCACGGCGTCCTTGCCGCCGTCCTTGGCGAGCTTGGCCTCCAGCTCCCGCGCGAAGCGGGGGTTGCGGGTGAGCGCCGTGCCCGTGGCCCACGCCACGTGCAGGCTGCCGGGCACGTGGCCGACGAACTTGCGCTCTTCGGCGGAGCGCACGTCGACCAGCAGGGCCTGGCCTTCGCGCACCAGGTCCCAGGCGGCCGGGGGCTTCACGCCGCCGGCGTAAGAGAGTCCTTGGTCCACCGACGCCTGGCGCGCCTGCTCCAGGGCGGCGGGCAGCACGGCGTCTGCGGTTTCGTAGGTCATGAAATGGCTCCTGGCAATGAATTCGGTGGTGATAGCCATCGAATCTACGGGCCCAGCCATCGATCACAAACGAATAAAAACTCCGTTCAAAATTACCTAAACATCCTTAGGCGATCCGCAGGCAACCATCGTCCTCGGCAGCGTGCCGCGCTGTGTGCGTAACGCTCAGGCGCCTGCCGGCGCAAACCGCCCTGCCGACAAGGTCGACAGGTCCGCCCATTCCGGCAGCCCCAGCACCCGCAGCGCCAGCACCTCGCCAATGGCGGCCGAATGCTTGAAGCCGTGCCCTGAGCACGGCGACGCCACATGCACCCCCGCCCAGCCCGGCAGGCGGTCGATCACGAAGCCGTGGTCGGGGGAGACGGTGTAGAGGCACGCATGGGCCTGCGAGAACCTCGCCTCGGGCGCATGGAGCCGCGGCTGAACGTAGCGCCGCAGCATCTCCTCTACCTCGCCAGGGGCGACTGTGCGGTCCACCGCCTGGGGCGTGGTGGTGGTCTGGTACTGGGCGGTGGCGATCTTCAAAGCGGGGGCACCGGGCCCCACGGCCGGAAAGCCGTAGAACGCATGGCCTTCCTCATCCCCCAGCGCCCAGATGAACACCGGAAACCGCGCGGGCGAGAACGCATCGGTATCGGCACCGACGTCGAACCAGAACATCGCCTGGCGGTACACGCCCAACTGCCCGGCCAGCGGCGCGCTGTGCAGCGCCCCGCCCGCCTGCACCAGCTGCGGCAGCCATGCGCCCGCGGCCAGCACCACCTGGTCCGCGCGGTAGGTGCCGCGCGTGGTGGTGGCCACCGTTGCATCGCCCTGCGGCTCCAGGGACAGCACCGTCTCGTGGGTGTGCACCTCGGCGCCGTGCGCCTGCGCCACCTGCAACTGCGCGCCGATGGCCACCTCGGGGCGGACGAAGCCTGCATCGCGCTCCCAGTAAGCGAACTCGTCGCCGCGCAGCTTGAACTGCGGGTAGCGGCGCCGCAAGTCGGCCGTGTCCAGCACATCGTGCGCAATGCCGTGGCGCTGTGCAATCTCGATGGTCTGGCGCACGAAATCATCGGGCTTGCCCGCGCGGGGGGCCGCGCCGTCGCGCGGGCCCAGCACCAGGCCATGGGTGCGGGTGTAGATGGATTGGCCGGTGGCGGCCTCCAGCTCCGCCCAGATCTCGTGCGAGCGCCGCACCAGGGGAACGTACTGCTCGCCCTCGCCCACGGCCAGCCGGGTGATGCGGGTCTGCCCGTGCGACGAGCCCAGGCTGTGCGGGGGAGCGAACTGGTCCACGCCCAGCACGCGCGCCCCGCGCCGCGCCAGCTGGTACAGCGTGGCGGAGCCCACCGCCCCCAGACCCACCACGATGGCGTCATAGTGGGGAATATCTTGGCCGGGAGAACTCATGCCGTGCCCCGCCGCACCGGGTGCGCGGGCCGCGCCAGGCCCAGGTGCTCGCGCAAGGTCGTGCCCGCATAGTCCTTGCGGAACAAGCCGCGCCGCTGCAGCACGGGCACCACCAGCTCGGCAAAATCCTTGAGGCCATGCGGCAGCGTGGGCGCCAGCACGTTGAAGCCGTCGGCCGCGCCGGTGATGAACCAGTGTTCCAGTTGGTCGGCGATGGTCTCGGGTGTTCCTACCAGCGTCCAGTGACCCCGTGCGCCCGCTACTTTTTCGTACAGCTGGCGAATGCTCAGCCCCTCGTCGCGCGCCATCTGGGCGAACAGTTCTTGGCGGCTCTGCCAGCCCTGGGTGACCGGCAGGTCTTGCGGAAACGGGCCGTCGACCGGATAGGCGGACAGGTCTGCGTTGCCCAGGAAGGTGGAGAGCAGCCCCACGCCCAGCACCGGGTCGATCAGGCCCTGCAGCTGGTCGAACTTGTCCTGGGCCTCCTGCTGCGTGCGCCCCACGAAGGGCGAGATGCCGGGCAGGATCTTGAGCTGGTCCGGGCTGCGGCCATGCGCTGGCAGACGGCCCTTGAGCGACTGGTAGAACGCGCGCGCAGCCTCGGGCGTCTGCTGCGCGGTAAAGACCACCTCGGCGGCGGACGCAGCCAGGTCCTGCCCGTCGCTGGACGAGCCGGCCTGCACCAGCACCGGGTAGCCCTGCGGCGAGCGGGGCGTCTGCAGGCCGCCATGCACCTTGAAGTGCTCGCCGTCGAACGCCACGCGGTGCAGGCGCTCGGGGTCGAAGAACCGGTTGGCCGCCTTGTCGTGGATGAAGGCATCGTCCTCCCAGGTGTCCCACAGGCCTTTGACGATCTGCACGTACTCGTGCGCACGGGCGTACCGGTGCGCATGGTCCAGCTGCTTGTCGAGGCCAAAGCTGCGCGCCTCGAAGTCGCTGCCCGAGGTGACCAGGTTCCAGCCCGCGCGCCCGCCGCTGATCTGGTCGAGCGTGGCGTACTTGCGCGCCAGGTGGTAGGGCGGCAGGTAAGTGGTGGACACGGTGGCGACCAGGCCGATGCGCTCCGTGGCCTGCGACAGCGCCGACAGGGCCAGCAGCGGCTCCATCGGGTACCACAGCGCGTTCTTGGCCACCACCGCATCGGGCGGGCCGGGCAGGCCCACGTTGTCGGCAAAGAAGATGGCGTCGAACTTGGCAGCTTCGGCAATCTGCGCCCATTCACGCAGTTGCGCGATGGAGCTGGACGCGCCGGGGTTCACGTCCGGGTGGCGCCAGGCGGCCAGGTGGTGGCCCACGCCAAAGAAGAAGGCGCCCAGGTGCATGGTGGGAGAAGGTGTTGGCATGGAAGAAGGCATTGCGCCTGTCGAGAATGGATGAAGGGGACGCACGCCCCACCGGAGGCACAGATTGCGCTGCAGGCGTGCTCAGCGCTGCTGCCCCCACTTGCGCACGGTCAGCCGCTCCAGCGTGGCAAAGCCCAGGCTCTCCACCAGCAGCCCGATGAGCACCACCATGACGAGCCCCGCGAACACGCGGTCGGTGTAGAGCTCGTTGCGGTTCTGGAAGATGTACCAACCCAGCCCCCCCTTGCCCGACGATGCGCCGAACACCAGCTCGGCCGCGATCAGCGTGCGCCAGGCAAAGGCCCAGCCGATCTTCAGGCCCGACAGGATGGCCGGCAGCGCGGCGGGTATGAGAATCTGCAGCACATACGGAATGCCCCGCAGCCCGTAGTTGCGGCCCGCCATGCGCAGGGTCTCGGGCACACCCTGAAAGCCCGCGTAGGTATTGAGCGCCAGCGGCCACAGCACCGAATGGATCAACACAAACACCAGGCTGCCGCGCCCCAGGCCGAACCACAGCAGCGCCAGCGGCAGCAGCGCAATGGCGGGCAACGGGTTGAACATGGACGTGAGCGTGCTCAGCAGGTCGCGGCCCAGCCGGGTGGACACTGCCAGCGTGGTCAGCGCAAAGGCCAGCACCACCCCCGCCACATAGCCCTGTACCAGCACGACCAGCGACAGGCGCACTTTCTCGATCAGCTCCCCGCTCAAAAGGCCTTCGGCCAGCGCCTTCATCGTGGCGCTGAACGTGGGCAGCAGCAGGTCGTTGTTTTGCCAGCGCGCTGCCACCTCCCACACGGCGGCGAGCACCGCCAGGATCACCGCCTTGCGCAGCCACTCCTGGCCCCAGATGCGGTCTGACAAGGGGAGCGCGCGCTCCACCGGCACGTCACGAAACGGCTTAAGGGTGCGCTCGTATTCAGGCCGCACGGGCGGGTGCAAAACTGGGCTCATGGCTGCGCGTGCCCTTCTTGGGTTGTTTCTTCTTCGAACAGCAGGTGGTGAATGCGCTGCGCCGTGGCTTGAAAATCGGCACCGCCCAGGCTCCCCAGGTGAAAGTCGTGGCTGTTGATCTCGGCGCGCATGCGGCCGGGGTGCGGCGACAGCAGCGCGATGCGGTTGCCGACCACCAACGCCTCTTCGATGGAGTGCGTGACGAACAGCAGCGTGAAACGCACCTCGTCCCACAGCGCGAGCAGCTCTTCCTGCATCTTGCGGCGCGTGAGCGCATCCAGCGCGGCGAAGGGCTCGTCCATCAGCAAGATGCGGGGCTGCATCGCCAGCGCCCGGGCAATGGCCACGCGCTGCTTCATGCCGCCCGACAGCTGGTGCGGGTGCACATCGGCAAACTTATCAAGCCCCACCTTGGCCAGGTAGTGCAGGGCCCGCTCGGCGGCTTCTTTCTTGCCCACCGTGCGCGATGCGAGCAGCGGGAACATTACGTTCTGCTTCACGGTCTTCCAGGGCGGCAACTGGTCGAACTCCTGGAACACCACGATGCGGTCGGGCCCGGGCGCGGTCACCCGCTGCCCACCCAACCGGATCTCTCCCTCGATGGGCGCCATGAAGCCTCCTACCGCCTTGAGCAGCGTGGACTTGCCGCAGCCCGAGGGGCCCAGCAGCACGAAGCGGTCAGCCGCGTGCACAGCGAAGCTGACCTGGTGCGTGGCGCGCACCACGCGTTCGGTGGTGCGGTATTCCAGGCTGACGCCATCGACCTGCAGCAGCGCGCCAGGCGCCGCCTGTGCTGCGGCGGCAGGCGCCGGCGCGGCGTGCGGAGCATCCACGGCAGCTTCGGACAGGAAGCCCTGCCGCAACGCGAGGTCAGGCGCCAGCACGGGCATGGTCAGTTCCCCGCCGCGTTGTGGGCGTCCGCAAAGAAATAGTCCTTGGCAGAGGCAGGCTTGTTCTTGATGGCGCCAACGCGGTGCATGAACTCGGCAAGCGCGTAGGTGTTCTGCGGCGTGATCTTGAACTGGACTTCGGGGTTCTTGATGATTTTGAGCAGCAGGTCGCGGTCGGTCTTGGCGTTGCTCACCTTGAGGTAGATGTCCGCCGCCTTCTCGGGGTTGGCGGTGACGAACTGCGAGGCCTCGTTCAGCGCGTCGATGAAGGCCTTGTAGGTCTTGGGGTTCTCGGTGCGGAACTTGTCGGTGGCGTACAGCACGGTGGCCGACGACGGGCCACCCAGCACGTCATAGGACTTGAGCACGATGCGCGCCTGCGGGTTGCCCGCCAGCTCCTGCTCCTGGAACGGCGGGTTGCCGAAGTGCGCCGTGATCTCGGTGCCGCCCTTGATGATGGCGGCGGCTGCGTCGGGGTGCGGCACCGCCACGCTGATCTTGTCGAGCTTGTTGAATTCCTTGTCGCCCCAGAGCTTGGCCGATGCCAGCTGCAGCACGCGCGACTGCACCGACACGCCCACGGCCGGCAGCGCAATGCGGTCCTTGTCGGTGAAGTCCGCAATCGTCTTCACGTTCGGGTTGTTGGTGACCAGGTAGTAAGGAAAGTTGCCCAGCGACGCCACACCCTTCACGTCCTGCCGGCCCTTGGTGCGGTCCCAGATGGTGAGCAGTGGCCCCACGCCGGCGCCAGCGATCTCGATGTTGCCCGACAGCAGCGCGTCGTTGACGGCGGAGCCGCCCGAGAGCTGCACCCATTCCACCTTGGCATCCACACCGGCGGCCTTGGCGTGCTTTTCGATCAGCTTTTGCTCTTGCGCCACATTGAGCAGCAGGTAGACGATGCCGAACTGCTGGGCAATGCGGATCTGCCCTTCCGCGTGGGCGCTGAGGGTGCCGAAGGCAAGGCCCAGGCCGGTGACGAGTGCGGCGGCTTTGCGCGTGAAGTTGTTCATGGCTCTGTGTTTCTTTGTGGAGGATGGTGGTCAATACGGCGCGTCGCCCTGGATCGTGGTGCGATAGAGCTTGCGGCGCAGGTGGTCGGGTGTGCCGGCGGCCAGGTGCATCAGCGAGCGGTTGTCCCAGAAGACGAGGTCGTGCGGCTGCCATTGGTGGCGGTAGATGAACTCGGGCTTGACGCTGTGCGCGAACAGCTCGGCCAACAGAGCATCGCTCTCTGCCTGAGGCAGCCCAACGATGCGCGTGGTGAAGTGCTCGCTCACGAACAGCGCCTTGCGGCCAGTCTCCGGGTGCGTGCGTACCACGGGCTGCACAGCGGGCGACACCTGGTCGATCTGCGCCTGCGACAGCTTGGGACGCCAGGGGTTCTTGGCGCGCAGTTCCTCGTACTTGGCGAGGTAGCTGTGCTCGGCCTTGAGCGGCAGGATGCGCTGCTGCAACGCCGGGCTGAGCGCCTCCCAGGCCAGGTGCTGGTCGGCGAACAGCGTGTCGCCGCCCTCGCTGGGCAGCTCCTGCGCGTGCAGCAAGGACCCCAGGCTGGGATGCGGCTTGTAGGAGATGTCGGAGTGCCAGTACACACCGGCATCCCCCAAGCCGATGGGCTCGCCGTTGTCCTTGATGTTGGAGACGATGAGAATCTCAGGGTGCCCCTTCAACTGGAACTGGTGCAGCACGTGGATCTCTAGCGGGCCGAAACGTCGGCTGAAATCCACATGGGCTGCAGGCGACACCTGCTGGTCGCGGAACACCAGCACGTGGTGGTCCAGGTGCGCCTGGTGGATGCGCGCGAACTCGCTGTCGCTGAGGGGCTGCGAGATGTCCAGGCCCACGACTTCAGCGCCCACGGGCGCATCGAATGGCCTTATCTCGAAGTTCTGGACAGGTGCAGCGGAAAGGATGGAAGTGGCAGTCATTCAGGCTCTCGCGCTCGGGGCGCAGGGCGGGTGCATGGGAGCTGCCGACTGTAGGGATGCTTCGTTCTACATGGAACGAATGATTTGTTGCTTGTTTATGAAATAAACATCCGAAGGAATCGCGGCGCCGTGGGTGCGCCGCCGGGCAAGCCGCGCACACGCTCACAAGGTATCGCAGCCGCACCGCTTCATGCCGCTCAATGAACTGATTTGGATATGCGCTTTCCTTCGTTGGTCGGGTGGGGGCGCGCGCCTATCGTCGCGGCTCTCGCTGGCTTTGCGGCTTGCCTGCATGCAAGGGAACCTGACCAGGCCAGCGCCCCATCCACCAGACATCCTTCATTCATCACCATGCGACTGAAATTTTCATCCCTCACCGGCCTCATTGCGGCCACCGCGCTGGCGCTCGTGGGCATTACCGCCAAGGCCGACCAGCTGGACGACATCAAGAAAAAGGGTGAGATCGTCTTCGGCGTGCTGGGCACCGACGAACCCAACAGCTTCGTCGACCCCAAGAGCCGCGGCTTCATCGGCTACGAGATCGACATCGCCACCGCCGTGGCCAAGAAGCTGGGCGTCAAGCCCGTGTTCAAGCAACTGGCCGTGGCCGCGCGCATCCCCGAGCTGCAGCAGGGCCACGTGGACGTGCTGGCCGCATCCCTCACGCACAACAAGGAGCGCGAGGCGCAGATCGACTTCGGCCTGACCCATTTCGTCACCGGCTCCAAGGTGCTGGTCAAGAAGAGCAGCGGCATCCAGAACGTGTCCGATCTGGCCGGCAAGAAGGTGTTGACTGTGAAGGGCGGCACGCAGGAGCCCAACCTGCTGCGCGCCGTGCCGACCGCCGAGGTCGTGACCTTCGAGAACACGCAGCAGGCTTTCCAGGCGCTGCAGCAGGGCAAGGGCATTGCCTACGTCAACGACGAGTCGTCGCTGTACAACGACGTGGCCAAGCTGGGCGCCAAGGGTGGCGACTACCTGATCCTCCCTCAGAACCTGAACGTCGAGCCGCTGGCCCTGGGCATCCGCAAGGGTGAAACCGCGCTGAAGAAGGCCATCGACGACACGCTGCGCGGCCTCGAAGCCTCGGGAGACGCCGAGAAGCTGTACGAAAAGTGGTGGGGCGCCCAGAGCAAGCTCAAGTTCGCCAAGCGCACGTTCCGCTTTGAATCGGACAAGGTGGACGGCTGAACGCCTCGCTCCGGTCACTGATCTCTGACAGCGGTTCCCGGAGCACCGGTTGCTGAAGCCCCCGAAGACGGCCTGCCTCGGTTCCAAGAGGCAGGCCGCCGCTTCTTTCCCGTATGCCCACTTTCGATTTTTCGCTGCTGCTGGCAGGCCCCTACCACGCCATGCTCTGGGCAGGCCTGCGCCTGTCGCTGACTCTGTTGGCCGTCACGCTGCCACTGGCGTTGCTGCTGGGCCTGCTGGTGGCCGTGCTGCGCCTTGCGCCGCTGGCACCCTTGCGCTGGACCGGCTTCCTGTTCGTGGAGTCGCAGCGCAACATCCCGCTGCTCGCGCACATGCTGTTCTGGTACTTCGGTGCGCCCGAACTCCTTCCGGAGTCGGCCAGGGAATGGCTCTACCAGCACAACATCGAGGCCGTCGCGGCCGTGGTGTCGCTCAGCCTGTATGCCGGGGCCTTCATGGCCGAGGACATCCGCAGCGGCATCCGGTCCGTGCCCACGGTGCAGCTGGAAGCCGCACGTGCCCTGGGCCTGGGGTTCGTGCCCGCCATGCGGCTCGTGGTGCTGCCGCAGGCCGTGCGCACCAGCGTGCCGCCGCTGGTGTCGCAAACCCTCAACCTGTGGAAGGACACCAGCATCGCCACCGTGATCGGCACGGCCGAGCTCATGTACCAGGCCGCCAAGGTCGAGAGCGCGACCTTCAAGAGCTTCGAGGCGTTCACCTTCGCCACGGTCAGCTACCTCGGCATCTCGCTGGCCATCACCGCCCTGGCGGCCTGGTACCAGCACCGGTACCCGCCACGCTCGGCATGACAGGAGGCACGCCACCATGAGTTTTCTCGAGATGCTCGATGCCTACTGGCTCTTTTTCCTCATCGGCCAGTATCCCAATGGGCCGCTGGGCGGCCTGGCGCTGACGCTGCTCCTGGCGTCGTCCGCCCTGCTGCTGGCCATCCCTGCGGGGCTGCTGCTCGGCCTGGCCCGGGTCAGCCCCTGGGCCTGGCTGCGCTGGCCCGTGAGTGCGCTGGTGTTCGTGGTGCGCGGCACGCCGCTGTTGATGGTGATCTTCTGGGCCTACTTCTTCCTGCCCAGCATCACCGGGCACAAGACCGGCCAGTTCACCACCATGCTGATCGCGCTGGTGGTGTTCGACGCTGCCTACCTGGCAGAGATCGTGCGCGCCGGTATCCGCGGCCTGCCCCGGGGGCAGATGGAATGCGCGCGCTCGCTGGGCCTGCCGTACCTGGCGTCCATGCGCCTGGTGGTGCTGCCACAGGCACTGCGCAACATGCTGCCGTCGCTGGTCAACCAGTTCGTCTCCACCATCAAGGCCACGTCGCTGGGCTACATCATCGGCCTGGCCGAGGTGTCTTTCATCGCCACGCAGATCAACACGCTCGTGTTCACACTGCCCACGCAGGTCTACCTGGTGCTGGGGTTCACGTATTTCGTGCTGTGTTTCGGCCTGACGCGCTTCGCGGTCTGGCTGGAGCATCGCCTTGCACGGCGCCCTGCGCGCCAGATGCCTCTCCACGCCCCCGCTGCGGGGGCCGTACCATGATCACCTTCGACAACGTCAACAAGTGGTACGGCGACTACCACGCGCTTGCAGACATCACCGAGACCGTCGCCGCCGGCGAGGTCGTGGTCGTGTGCGGGCCGTCGGGCTCGGGCAAGTCCACGCTGATCCGCACCATCAACCGGCTGGAGCCCATCGACAAAGGCCGCATCACGGTCTACGGGCAGGATATCCACGCACCGAAGCTGAACCTGAACGTCCTGCGCGCAGGCATCGGCTTCGTCTTCCAGCAGTTCAACCTGTTTCCGCACCTGACGGCGCTGGACAACTGCACGCTGGCGCCGGTCCATCTTCGCAGGGTGTCGCCGGACCAGGCCCGCCAGCGCGCGCTGGCCCTGTTGGACCGCGTGGGCCTGGCGCACAAGGCCGGCGCCCATGCCGCCGAGCTGTCGGGCGGCCAGCAGCAGCGCGTGGCCATTGCCCGCGCGCTCACCATGGAGCCCCGCATCATGCTGTTCGACGAGCCCACGAGCGCGCTCGACCCCGAGATGGTGGGCGAGGTGCTTTCGGTGATGCGCGACCTGGCGCGCGACGGCATGACCATGGTGTGCGTCACGCACGAGATGGGCTTTGCGCGCGAGGTGGCCGACCGCATCTGGTTCATGGACGCGGGGCGCGTGCTGGAGCGCGCCAGCCCCCAGGCGTTCTTCGACAGTCCGCAGCACCCGCGCGCGCGGCAGTTTCTGTCCGACATTCGCTCGCCGTTGCCCGCTGACGCCCCTTGATGCCGTGCCACCGCAGGCCCTGTGAAAAAATTGGCAGCCAGCGTCGCCAACCTTGCTCATGTGCCTGGCAAGTGCGCCTGGCACGCCGCGCTTGCGCTATAAATAGCGCACCCATCAATCCTTTGTGTGAAAGCATCCATGAACCGCGCAGAACTCGTTGAAATCCTGGCTTCCAAGAATGATCTGTCCAAGGCCGCGGCCAACGCCGTGCTCGAGACGCTGATCGAGACCGTACAAACCGCCGTCAAGAAGGGCGACACCGTCCAGTTGGTGGGCTTTGGCACCTTCAAGTCGGCCAAGCGTGCAGCCCGCACTGGCAAGAATCCTTCCACCGGCGCAGCCCTGAAGATCCCGGCCTCCACAGTGCCCAAGTTCGTCGCTGGCGCCAAATTCAAGGCCGCCGTCGACCCCAAGGCCGCCAAGCGCAAGGCCGCCAAGTAAGCCCGCAGGGACAGCCCTGACAAAGCCGCCCCAGGCCCAGGCCTCGGGCGGTTTTTCCATTGCACGGCCGACCTTGGCTCGATCTTGCCTCGCAGTGCAGGGCATAGAGGCCATCGGCTGCGCGCAGCAACTATTCCAGCGTCAGGTGAATGCTGGGTTCGTGCACTATGGCCAGATCGTCAAAACCGCCGGCATCAGGATCGGGAAGATCCGTCGCTGGGCGGGGCCGCTTTACGCGCTGCCCGTCTGGTAGATGTCCCAGGCGGCTGCGGCGCTCACGCCTCGGTGGATCATCGCCATCAGCGCATCGACCACCGCCGATGGCTTGGCATGCTGGTAGACGTTGCGCCCGTAGACCATGCCCACGGCGCCCTGGTCGAGCAGCACGCGCGAGCGCGCGAACACCTGCTGCAGGTCTTCGCGGCCGCCGCCGCGCACCAGCACCGGGCAGCGCGCGGCCTGCACCACGCGGTGGAATGCGGCGGGGTCGGTGGTGGGGTCGGCCTTGACGATGTCGGCACCCATCTCGCGCGCCAGGCGCACCAGGGTGACGATCTTCTCGGCATCGCCATCGACCATGTAGCCGCCCTGGTCGCTGTGCGGGCGCATCACCAGTGGCTCGATCATCAGCGGCATGCCGTAGCGGTCGCAGTCGGCGCGCACGCGCGCGATGTTCTGCACGCACTGGCGGAACAGGTCGGGTTCATTGGGCAGCATGAACAGATTGACCACCACGCAGGCCGCATCGCGCTGCACGGCCGGCAGCACCGGATCGTGCTCGTTCTGCAATACGGCCCACATCACGCGGTGGGCGGTGGCGTTGTAGGGGTTGCCCATGTCGATGCGAATCACCAGTGCCGGCTTGTTGCGGCCCGGGCGGTCCTGCAGCAGGTCGGCCTGGCCGTAGTTGAGCTGGATGGCATCGGGTGCGGCGGCCACGAGCTTGTCCATCACCTGGGGCATGTCTTCCAGGCCGTTCAGAAAGCTGGGCTCGTTGCACACGCCGTGGTCGAGCGCGATGTCTAGGCAGCGGCCGTTGGTGAGCAAGCGGTTCAGGCGTGCGGTCTTGTCTTTCGACATACGAAGAAATCCTTGGGTTGAGAAGGGGTAGATATGGGTCAGGCCAGGGCCTTCAGGTGGGCGCTTGCGGCGTCGTCGATGCGCTGCACGGCCTCCTCGGGCAGTTCCAGTGCACCGGCGGTCGCGTTCTCGGTGGCCTGGGCCCGCGTGCGCGCACCGCACAGCGCCACCGAAACGCTGCCGCTGGCCAGCGTCCAGGCAATCATCAACTGGCCAAACGAGCAGCCGAACTGCCGGCGCAGGGGCTCGAGCTCGTTGAAGAAGGCCTTGAGCCGGGTGCGGTTGGCCGCGCTGAAGCGCGGATTGCTGGCACGCTGGTCGTCGCCCGTGAACTGGCGCGCCGGGTCGATGGGGCCGGCCAGCAGGCCCAGCGCCAGCGAGGAATAGCCCAGGATGGCGACGTTGTTGCGGCCGCACAGCGGCAGCAGGGTCTGCTCGATCTCGCGGTCGATCAGGCTGTAGCGCTCCTGCGCGGCATCCACGGGGCCGTGGCGCAGGTACTCGGCCAGGGTCGGCGCATCCACGTTGCTCACGCCGATGGCGCGGATCTTGCCCTGCTTCTTGAGCGTGAGCAGGGCGTCCATGGTCTCCTCGACCGGCGTGGTGCTGTCCTGCCAGTGGGTGATGTAGAGGTCTATGTAGTCGGTCTGCAGACGCTTGAGGCTTTCCTCTGCTTCGTGAAAGATCGATTCGCGGCCCAGGTGGCGGTACACCGGGTGGCCGTCTTCGTCGAAGAAGTGCGTGCCCTTTTGCGTGTGCCACACCAGGCCGCACTTGGTGGCGATCACCGCCTCGTGGCGGCGGCCCTTGAGGGCGGCGCCGACCAACTGCTCGGAGGCCCCCAGGCCATAGGCCGGCGCGGTGTCGATCAGCGTCACCCCTGCGTCGAGCGAGGCGTGGATGGCTTCGGTGGCGGCAGCGCTGTCCTGCCCGCCCCACATCCAGCCGCCCATGGCCCAGGTGCCCAGGCCAATGGCCGAGCACTGGATGCCCGACGGCCCCAGGGTGGTGGTCTTCATGGCGGGGTTCATCATCACGGCATTCATCGCTTGGTCTTTCGGGTGTTCATGAGGTGGTCGATGGTCACGGCGGCCAGCAGGATCAGGCCCTTGATCACGTCCTGCCAGTAGGGCGAGACGTCCAGCAGGATCAGCGAGCTGGTCACCACCGAGAGCAAGGCCAGGCCCAGCACGGCGCCGAGCACCGTGCCCGAGCCGCCCTTGAGGCTTGCGCCGCCGATCACGGCCGCGGCGATCACGTTGAGCTCCATCCCCACGCCGAAGGTGGGCGTGGCCGCGCCGAAGCGCGCGGTGTAGATCACGCCGGCCAGCCCGGCCGAGGCCGCGCACAGCACCGTGACCCAGAACTTCACGTGGCCCACGCGGATGCCCGAGTACAGCGCCGCCTTCTCGTTGCTGCCGGTGTAGAACACGCGGCGCAGCAGGCTGGCGCGGCGCAGCACGAAGTCGCTGACCACCACGATGAACAGGAAGATCAGGATCACGGCCGGAATGCCGAACAGCGTGCCCTGGCCGATGAACTTGAACGAGGCCGGCAGCGAGAACAGCGACTGGGGCGTGCCCTGCGTGAGGGCCAGGCACAGGCCGCGCACGATGACCATGAAGGCCAGCGAGGCGATGAAGTGGTTCAGCCCGATGCGCACCACGCAGCCACCGATCATGGCGCCGATGAGGGCGCTGGCGGCGATCGCGATGAGCCCGGCCGTCCAGGGGTCGACCCCCATCAGGAACAGCTTGCCTGTGACCACCATCGCAAAGCACACCACCGAGCCCACCGACAGGTCGATGCCGCCCACGATGAGCAGGATGGTCATGCCCACGACCACGATGCCCTCGATGGAAAACGAGAGCAGCATGGCGCGGATGTTGTCCCAGGTCAGGAAGTAGGGCGAGGCGAAGCTCATGCCGATGCACAGCACCAGGATGATGACCAGAAGGCCCATCTCGCGAATGCTGGTCAGCCTGGTTCCGCCCGGCTTGCCGGGCCCTCCCTGGGGTTTCTCGCGCAGGGGCTGCAGGCCGGCCACGCTGCCGGCATCCAGTTGTGCGGGGTGATTCATGCCATTTCCTCGTGTTGTCGTTCCAGTCCCGAGGCCAGCCGCAGCAGGGCCTCTTCCGTCATGTCTTTGCCTTGCACCTCGCCCGCGACGCGGCCATCGCGGATCACGAGGGCCCTGTCGCACAACCCGATGATCTCGGGCAGCTCCGAGGAGATCACCACCACGCCCACGCCCTGGCAGGCCAGGTCGCGCAGGATGTGGTGGATCTCCGACTTGGCGCCCACGTCCACGCCGCGCGTGGGCTCGTCCATCAGCAGCACTGCGGGGTTGGTCGCCAGCAGCTTGGCGATGGCCACTTTCTGCTGGTTGCCGCCCGAAAGGCTGGCCACCTCGATCTGTACGCCGTCGGACTTGAGCTTCAGGCGTGCTCCCAGCTCCTGCGCCAGCCGGTGTTCGCTGGCACGCTGCAGCAGGCCGAAGCGCGAGCTCACGCGCGCCAGCGCCATGGAGGCGATGTTTTGCGCGATGGGCAGGTCCAGGTAGATGCCTGCGGCCTTGCGGTCCTCGCTCAGGTAGGCGATGCCTGCACGCAGCGCATCGCTGTACTTGCGGATCGAGAGCGCCTTGCCGTTGAGGTACACGCTGCCGCCGGTGGCGGGGCGCAGGCCGCACAGGGTCTGCGCCAGCTCGCTGCGCCCGGCTCCCATGAGCCCGGCGATACCCAGAATCTCGCCACGCTGCACGATGAACGAGATGTCGTGCACACGCTCGCCGTCGGCCAGCCCGTTGACTTCGAGCACCGGCCCGCTGGAATCGGCCTCCTGCTGCTTGGGCGGGTAGTAGTTGCCCAGGTCACGCCCGACCATGCGGCGCACAAGCGCATCGGCATCGAGTTCGGCCAGCGGACCCGAGTGCACGTTGCGCCCGTCGCGCAGCACCGTCACGCGCGTGCAGTGCGCAAAGATCTCTGCCATGCGGTGGCTGATGTAGATGATGGCTATGCCCTGGTCCTTGAGGTCATGCAGCACTCGAAAGAGAGCCGCGGACTCGTTGTCCGTTAGCGCGGCGGTGGGCTCATCGAGGATCAGCACCTTGCAGTCGAGCGTGAGCGCCTTGGCGATCTCGATCAGCTGTTGGCTGGAGATCGGCAGGTCGCCCACACAGGCTGCGGGGTCGATGTCCTGCCCCAGGCGCTGCAGCACCCGGGCGGCGCGCTCGTTGAGACCTGCGTAGTCCATCCATGCCTGCCGGCCGGCATTGATCTCGGGCATATAGATGTTCTCGGCCACGGTGGCGTCGGCGCACAGGGCGATTTCCTGGTGCACCAGGCCGATGCCCAGGCGCATCGCCTGGGCCGGACCATCAATGGTGACCACGCGGCCGTCGAGCGCTATCTCGCCCGCGTCCGGCTGGTGAATGCCATCGATGATGTTCATCAGCGTGGACTTGCCCGCGCCGTTCTCGCCGCACAGGGCGTGGATCTCGCCCGCCTGCACTGAGAAATCCACACCCGAGAGCGCGTGCGAAGCGCCGAAGCGCTTGCAGATGCCACGCAGCGCGAGCAGGGGGGCGCCCATGGTGGTGGTGCTCACTCGCTGATGCCCTTGGTGCCGCGGCGCGCGAGGTACTTGTCCCAGTAGAAGTCGTCGGCGTTGGCCTTGCTGACCACGGCCAGGCCGTTGTCCAGGAACGGCACGGACATGGGGTTGGTGCCGTTGCGCTTGGCGTCGTTCATCGGGTCGATGAGGCCGGGGTTCTTGGCCAGGAACAGCATCATCATGCCCATGTAGCCCTGCATGCCCTGGTTGGGGTTGATGGCACCGAACACGTCGCCGGACTTGATCATGTCCAGGATCTTGGCGTTCACGTCGCAACACATCACCTTGATGTTTTTCTTGGTCTCCACCTTGGCCTGTGCCGCACCCAGGGCCGAGTTGGCCTCAGGCATGAAAAGCGCGCCCAGGTTGGGGTTGGCCTGCGCCAGACTCTGGACGGCCTGGTAGGCCTTGTTGGGGTCCTGGTTGCTGGCGGCACGGCCCACCAGCTTCATGCCGGGGTGCTTGGCCTTCATGCGGTTGATGAAGGCGGCGATGCGGCGGTCGTGGTTGTCCTGGCCGGGGTTCTCCAACACGGCGAACTCCCCTTTACCGTTCATCGACGCGGCGATGGCATCGGCCGCCTGCGCACCTTCGCGCTCGTTGTCAGAGGTGATGAAGGACGTGCGCTTGGAGTTGGGCGAATCTGCTGCGAAGGTGACCACCGGGATGCCCATTGCTGCCGCACGGTTGATGGGCTCGATGAACGGGTCGGGGTTCATGGGGTGCAGCAGGATGCCGGCAGGCTTGCGGGCCAGCTCCTGCTCGAACGAGGCCAGTTGCTTGTTGACGTCGTACTCCGGCGTGCCGGTGTAGCGGGTGCGCACGCCCAGCGTGCGGCCCAGCTGTTTCATCATTTCGTAGACCGGAAACCAGTACTCCACGCCCGAGACCATCACGTTCATCACGTAGACGTCGCTGGGGTTGCCGCGCAGGCCGCCCGCTGCTGCGGGGGCCGCTGCAGGCTGCTGTGCAAATGCGCTGGTGCCGGCCAGGCCAATACCGGCGGCGGCTGCGGACTTCAGGAAATTACGCCTCATTTTTTGTCTCCTCTTGTTGAACGGTGCTGCACAGGGTGCTGCTGTCTCCAGGGCTGCGATGGGGTGCTTTGCGTCACAAAGTTGTTATGACAGGTAGAATGTAAACCGGGAGATCAATAGCAAGATAGCTAGGGGAAACACTACTGGATATGACCGCCGGTTCAGCGGAAGCTGTTATGACATGAAGACACAACTACTGATAGGCATAGACCTCGGGTCGAGCAGCCTCAAAGCACTGGCCCTGGAGGCCGCGAGTGGGCGCACCGTGGCCCTTTCGCGCATACCCTTGCAGCACCACCGACTGCCGGGCGGAGGCTGCGAGCTGGGCGCCTCCATGATCCATGCAGCCCTGTCCACCGTGCTGCGCGATGTGGCGCACCAACTTGGCAGCCGCGTAGCCGATGTCCGTGGCATCGGCTGCACGGGGCATGGGGCCGGGCTCTATGCACTGGATGACCGTAGCGAGTTGGCTGGTGGCCGGGCCGTGGCCTCGACGGACCAGCGCGCCAGCGCGCGGGCCGAGTCCCTGACAGGGACCCACGGCGCACAGTTGCGCGCCGAAGTCGGCTGCCAGCCCTGGCCGGGCCAACCCACCGTGATCGCTGCCGAGTTGATGGGTGTCAGCGCGGTGCGCAGCGGCGCCCTGCGGCGTCTGATGTTCGCGAAGGACTACGTGGTCTTTCTGCTCACCGGAGAGATCGCCACCGACGCCAGCGATGCGAGCACGGCGGGCCTCCTGTCGGTGACCACGGGCAATTGGTCATCGACGGCCTTCGCGGCTTCGGGCATCGCAGAGCTGTCGCCCCAGGCCTTCGGACCGCTGGTGGGCAGCGGCGAGGTGATCGGCAGGCTGCAAGCCCGGGCCGCCGAGGCTCATGGCCTGCCCGCAGGCATTCCGGTGGCCATGGGGGCCATCGACCTGCTGGCGTCGATGACCGCCATCCACGCCCAAGAGCGCGGCCGAGCGGTGTCGGTGCTGGGCACCTGGTGCGTCAATGCCGTCATTGGGCCGGTGGTGGAGCCTCGGCCTGATGTCGTGGCGGTCGTGAACTTCGGACCCCACGATCGGCGGCTGTACATGGAGAACAGTCCTTCGTCGATGGCCAACATCGCCTGGCTGGCCGGGGTGCTGGGCCTTCCCGATGCACGCGCGGTGGTCGACCTGGCAATGTCGGTGCCCTTTGGGGCCGCAGGCCTGCGCTTCCTGCCGTTCGTGAACGGAGGGACCGGCGTGTCAGCCGGCTTCGTCGGCCTGCAAAGCCACCACACGCGCGGCGACATGGCGCGCGCGGTGGTGGATGCAGTCGCGGCGCTGCATGCGCGCCACATCGCACGTCTGGCGGCGGCCGGGCTGCCGGTGTCAACTTCCACCGTGCTCGGGGGCGGCGCCAGCGACACACGCCTGGTGGGCCTGCTGGCCGGCCTGCTGGGACACCCGGTGGAGCGCTGCGCCGACGACGAAACCGGCGCGCGAGGTGCCGCTATCTACGCCGCAATCTCGCAAGATATCGATACCGAGCCGCTGCGCGCGCCTTGCGACACCGTCGAACCCGATCCCCGTCAGGCCAGCGCCCATGCGGATTTCAACGCCACGTTCAACGAGCTGATCGACACCATGTCCCCGGTCTTCGCCCATCTGGCGGGCAGATCCCGGGGCACGCCTGCGCCGCTGCCAGAGCCAGTAACCGCGCCCACGCAGCGCGTGGAGGTCTTGCCATGAGCGCCTCCCCTGGCCTGCCCTTCGTGCGACCGGCGGCCGTGGCGGGCCGCCATTTTTCCACCGTGATCGTGGGCGCCGGCATCAACGGCGTGGGCGTTTTCCGAGACCTCTCGCTACAGGGCGTGGACTGCCTCATCGTCGACAAGGGCGACTTCAGCGCCGGCGCCAGCAGCGCGCCCTCACGCATGATCCACGGTGGCCTGCGCTACCTGGAAAGTGGCAGCTTCTCGCTGGTGGCCGAAGCCACGCGCGAGCGCAACCTGCTTTTGCGCAACGCGCCGCACCTGGTACAGCCGCTCAAAACCGTGGTGCCGTTGTCGAGCCTTTTCGGTGGCGTGATGAGCAGTGCGCTCAAGTTCCTGGGGCGCACGCCGCCCCAGCGCACGCGCGGCCTGCTGGCTGTGGCTACCGGGCTGCGCCTGTACGACCTCTTGGGCCGGCGCCAGCGCGTGATGCCCAACCATCGCATCAGCCGCGTGCAGCCGGCCGACCGCTTGCTGTTCCGAGCGGCCGTGCGCTGGACGGCGACCTTCTTCGATGCGTGGATCAGCCACCCCGAATGGCTGGTGCTGGAGCTGGTACGCGACGCCTGCCGCGACCAGCCGCGCTCCGCGGCCATCAACCACTGCCGCGTGACGGGTTGCGCGGGCAATACCCTCACGCTGCGCGACGAAGCCACGGGCGAGGTGGTGCAGGTGACGGCAGATGCCGTGGTCAATGCCAGCGGCGCCTGGCTGGACCGGAGCACCGAGCTGCTGGGCGGCCCGGTGCCGCGTGTGATGGGTACCAAGGGCTCGCACCTGGTGCTAGACCACCCTCTGCTGCGCGACGCGCTAGGCGGGCGCATGGCTTACTTCGAGGCGCTGGACGGGCGCGTGTGCATCGTCTACCCCTTCCTGGACCGGGTGCTGGTGGGCTCCACCGACATACCTGTGGACGACCCCGACCAGATCGCCACCGAGCCGGCGGAGGTGGAATACCTGCTGGAGGTGCTGGGCGAGGTGTTTCCCAACCTGGCCTTCGGGCGGGAGGACGTGGTCTACACCTATGTAGGCGTGCGGCCGCTGGCGCGCTCGAACGCCGACAAGCCGGGCCAGATCTCGCGCGACCATTCGGTGGTGATCGACCCGCCATCTCCGTCTCGCGATATCCCGGTCGTGGGCCTGGTGGGGGGCAAGTGGACCACTTTCCGCGCGCTGGCCGAAGAGGCCTGCGACGAAGTGCTGCGCCTGCTGGGACGCGACCGCACGGCCTCGACCCGGCAGTTGCCGATCGGCGGCGGTGCCGGCATGCCGCGCGATGCCCATGCCACGCAGCAGTTCATCGACCGCATCGCAAGGGACACAGGCCTCGCGCCTGACCGCGCCCAGGAATTGCTGCGCCGCTACGGGTCCTGGGCCCTGCACGTAGCTCGGCGTTTCAAGATGACCGACGACGCGCCGCTGCAGCATGCCCCTGGCTACTCGGCAGCAGAGATAGCCTGGCTGTGCACCGACACCGGGGTGATCCACCTGGATGACCTGGTGATCCGCCGCACGCTGCTGGCCATCCGCGGCCTTGTCACGGATGCGGGGCTGGCCGAATTGGCGGGTATCGCCGCACAGGCGCTCGGCTGGGACGCAGAGCGCGAACGGCAGGAACTGCACAATTGCAGCACTGCACTGCGCGAGCGCCATGGCGTGCGCCTGGCCCCCGCAGTCCCCGATTCCGATGCATCGCCGGCTTTCCCTGCATCATTGACCACCCATCCGGCCCTTAGCCCGTCCTGACGTGAATTCACCGACCGAACTCCAGCCCCTGCTCGACCGCAACTCCGAATCGCCCCTGTGGGCGCAGTTCCGCGATGCCCTGCGCCTGCAGATACTCCAGGGTGATCTGGCCATCGGCGCCAAGCTGCCCTCCGAGGCCGAACTGGGCGAGCAGTTCGGCATCTCGCGCATCGTGGTGCGCGAGGCGCTGGCCGACCTGGTGCGCAACAACCTGATCTACAAGATCAAGGGCCGTGGTGCCTTTGTCGCGGCGCGCGAGCGCGACGAAGATTTCGTCTCCACCGTGCTCGGCTTCTCCGACGAGATGGAGCGCAAGGGCCGCTCGGTGCGAACCCAGATCCTGTCGCAGCAGCTGCGCGACCCCACGCCGCAGGAGATCAGCGCCCTGGGCCTCACCGACGACATCCAGGTTGTGGCCCTGAAGCGGCTGCGCAGCGTGGATGGCGAACTGCGCCTGCTTGTGGAGACCGTGATCCCCGCCGACCTCGCACCCGGCCTGCACCGCATGCGCCTTGAGGACCGCTCGCTCTACGACGTGCTGCGGCGCCAGTACGGCGTGCGCCTGGTGCGCGCAGAACGCTGGATCGACGCCGTGCTGCCCGATGTCGAGACCTGCGGACTGCTGCAGCTTGAACATCCCGAGCCGCTGCTGCGCATAGAGTCGATCGCGTACGGCGCCAACGGCCGGCGTCTTGAGTACTACAACGCCCTGCATCGCTGCAAGTCCAGCCGGCTGCACGTGCAGACGACGACCTGACGGCCCACCCGCCGAACGGCCCCTGGACAAATACCGTCCAGCGCGCCGCTCCGCCAATGCATCGATCACGCACAATGCCGGGTCCATCGCCGCCCTGCCCCGCGCACGGCAGGCGCTGCAGACCAGATCAATGCAAGGAGCATCGAAGATGAAGCAGGAAAGAATCGCCGTGGTGACCGGTGCGGGTTCCGGAGTGGGCAAAGCCGTCGCGCTGGCTCTGGCGAAGGACGGGTACAGCGTGGTGCTTGCGGGGCGTCGCAGCGCGCTGCTGGACGAGGTGGTCGTGCAAGCCCAGGACGAGTCAGGCGCGGGCGGTCGAATGCTGAGCGTGCCGACCGATGTCGCCGATCCCGCAGCCGTCGAGCGGCTCTTCGCGCAAACGCTTTCACGGTTCGGCCGCGTGGACCTGCTGTTCAACAACGCAGGCCGGGGCAACCCGCCCGGGTCTTTCATCGACTGGACACCACAGCAGTGGCGCGACGTGGTGGATGTGAACCTGAACGGCATGTTCTACTGCCTGCAGCAGGCCTTTGGGGCCATGCGCGACCAGTCCCCGCAAGGCGGCCGCATCATCAACAACGGTTCGATTTCGGCCCACACGCCACGGCCGAACTCTGCGGCCTACACGTCCACCAAGCATGCGGTCCTGGGACTGACAAAAACCGCGGCGCTTGATGGCCGCCCCTTCAACATCGCCGTCGGCCAGATCGATATCGGCAACGCCCTGACGGACCTGGCATCGCGCATGGCCAAGGGCGTTGCGCAAGCCAACGGCGAGATAGCCATCGAGCCCCTGATGGACGTGAACGTCGTGGCCCAGTCCGTGTTGTACATGGCCAACCTGCCGCTGGAAGCCAACGTGCTGTTCCACACCGTCATGGCCACCAAGATGCCCTTTGTGGGCCGCGGCTGATTCGCCGGGGCGGGCGCAGCGAAGCGCGCCATTTGGCTGCTATCTGCCAGTGATTTGGCGTAGTCTGTCAGGCTACCGGCGCCTGCAGCACCCAGCCGTGCCAGGATTCCATCGTCGCCTGCCGGTCCTGCTCGGCGCCCTGGTCGCGCTGCTGGCGCTGAAGGGCCTTCAACAGGGGCAGCAGATCCTTGTGGCTGGACTGCTCGCCCGGCGTTTCCTGCGTATCCACCAACTGGTTGTTCTCGACCTTGGTCATGTGGAGCGACTGCGATGCCTGGTATGACAGGGTGGCCAGCACCGGCTCACCTTTTTCGTAGGCCAGGTGCATCTCCGTCGTGCTGCTGTCCTCCACCTTGTTGTAGTAGTAGTTCTGCGAGGCAGAGGTAAAGTCGAACTTGGGCGCGGCCGAGGTCAGCAGCGACTGGTGGTAGGCGGCCGAGAGCCGGGAAGTCTGGGTCTGCGTGACCGCGCGGCCACCCCGGGAACTGCCAGCGATGTCCGTGGCCTGGCTCAGCGCGTACTCGAACCTGTCCCGTTCCTGCGTGCGCCGTGGGTTGGTGGCCCGCACCGTGGCTGTGATGCTGGCGTCGAAATCCGCCAGGCCCGTCATCAGGCTGTGGTCCTCCTCGCTGAAGGCATGGGCGTCGCCGCGCACGGGGATGCCTCCAGGCCTCACATCCAGGTGGCTGCTGCCGCTTTCCTCCCGGTCGTAGCTCGCATGCATGGCGGAGAAGGTGGACTTGAAAATCGCCACCAGGCCCGGGTTGGCATGGCCACGCTCCGCGGCCTGGCCGATGCGCTCCAGGTATTGGCTCACCGCACGGTCCTTCTGGGCCGTGCTGCCCCACTGCGCAGGCTGGCGAAGGTCCGTACCCATCCGCACGACGCCGTCGCGGGTCTTGATGTCGACCTCGCGGCGGCTGGGATCGAGCCGCAGGTTGGCCCCCAGCTGCAGAACCCGCTGGCCCTCGCTGTCGAGGCCATAACGCTCGAAATTCAGCTCCACTTTCGCGAGCACCTTGCTGTCGAATTGGAGCAGATCACCCAGGTCGAGCCGTGGTTCGTCTCCCGCCAGGCCCTGCACGGCCTTGTCGAACCCAATCGCCAGTGCCCTCAGGGCGTCACGCTCCTGGGCTGTCAGTTCTCCTTCGACGTCGATGGCGACCGACATGCCCGATCCGCTGGGGCTGTACTCGCGCTGGTCTGTGATGGACAGCCGCACCTTGGCGCCCGACTGCGTCTCTATGGTCAGCTCCGCACTGGCACTGGGCCTGCTCTTGAAGGACCACAATGCATCGTAGGCCTTGCGCTGAATCTGGTCGGGCGAATACGCCGCGCCCACGTTCACGATGGTCTGGCGGTAGCTGGCACCGGTGGCTGCCGCGTGTTCGAGCAGGGCCGCGCCCAGCCCTGCCATACGGCCCTGCTGCGTCGTTGCGCTGGCATTGCGGCCCATGGCCTCGGCCAGCGCGTTGTCCGGCGCCTGCTCCCACACCTGCATCTGGCCACCCCGGGTCTGTACCTTCAAAAGCGCTTCGTAGGTGGCCTGGGCCGTTTCCAGGCTTCCGGGCATCTGTGTGACATGCAAAAAGCGCGGGTCGCCGCTTACCGCACTCGCCGCATACCCTGCTGCGGTAGCACTTGGCGTGTACACACTGATGGCTGCGGGCTGACTGGTGGTGGCGATCGCACCGCCTGCGACGGACCGCAAAACGTCCACCTCAGGCACGGCGGCTCCTTGGCCCCATGCAGGTGGAACGACCGCCGCTGGGGTAAGACCTACAGCATTCATGTTGGGCTTTTCTCCTCCATCTTCATCCCCGTGATATCGGCAGAAAGCGCGGGAACTGAAACCGATGCAGGCAGCACTGAAAAAAAGCGCCTGCGCCGATCTGACGGGATACCGTGACTTGCGCCTACAAAACCATCTCGACCAGGTCCTGAACATGGGCTCTGCTATTCCTCATCAACCCCCCTTCAGGAGTTCTCTCATGCCTACCAGCCAACGCCAGAAAGACGTGTGCGACCTGCTTGATGCCGACCACAAGGCCGTCAAGAAGATGTTCAAGGATTTTGATTCGCTGTGCGAATCCAAGGCCCGCGGTGCCGCCCAATCGCGCCTGGATCTCGCCCGCGAGATCTGCGTGGAACTGACCGTCCACGCCCAGGTGGAAGAGGAAATTTTCTACCCCGCGCTGCGCAGCGCGATCAAGGAAACGGACCTGATCGCCGAAGCCGAGGTGGAGCACCAGACCGCCAAGGATCTGATTGCCCAGATCCAGGCCGCCGAAACGGCCGACGAGGAGTTCAATGCCAAGGTCAAGGTGCTGGGCGAGTACATCGACCACCACGTCAAGGAAGAGCGCAACGAGATCTTCCCCAAGGCACGCTCGGCCCGCAAGCTCGACCTGGTGGCCATGCGCGACGACGCCGAAGCCAGGAAGCAGGAGCTGATGGACGAACAGTTAGCCACCGCCTGACGCGAGCCGGCCCAGCCGTCGGGATGGTCTCATTGACGGCCCGCCGGTGCGGGCTGTCTCCCGCATCCGGGGTATTGAGGGCGCCCCTCAGGCAAGCCTGACGGCCCGGCGCTCGGCATGGAGGTGATAGGCCTCCGAGAACTCATAGGCAGACACTGGGCGGCCGAACAAATAGCCTTGACCCTCTTCGCAGCCGCAGTCGGTCAGGTAGTCCCGCTGCAGTGCGGTTTCCACGCCTTCTGCCACGGTCTCCAGGTCGAAGCTGCGGGCCATGTCCAGGATGGCGCGGACCACGGCGCTGTCCCGCTCCGATTCGGGCATGTTCTGCACGAAGGACCTGTCGATTTTCAGTCGACTCACGGGATATCGCTTGAGCAGGCTCAGCGATGCATATCCGGTGCCGAAGTCGTCGAAGGCAATGCCCACGCCCATGCTCCTGATTTTCTGCAGAACGTCGAGCACGAGGTCGTCGTCGTCCAGCACGATGTTTTCGGTGATTTCCAGTTCAAGCGCATACGGGGGCAGACCATGCCTGTGAAGGGTGGCGGCAACCTCCGCCGCCATGTCGTGCGCCCTGAACTGGGCACCGAACAAATTCACCCCAATACGAAAATCGGTGGCCCCGTTGCGCCGCCAGCGGGCGGCCTGCGCGCAGGCTTCGTCCAGCACCCAGAAACCCACCACCGATGCGAGCGGCCCGTTCTCAAGCGCTGGAAGGAAAGCGGCTGGAGACAAAAGGCCACGCTGCGGATGCTGCCAGCGGATCAGGGCCTCCGCGCCACGCAGCGCGCCATCGCTCAGCCTGATCTGCGGTTGATAGAAAAGCACGAACTCCCCCTCGTGGACGGCGCGGTGCAGCTCGATGCTGTAGAGACGGCGGGCAGTGGCCTGCATGCGCAGGCCCGCCACGTACGCAAAAACGTGGCCCCGTCCAAAGCTCTTGGCTTTGAACAACGCAAGGTCGGCATTGCTGAACAGCTCCAGCGCCTCCTGTGCATCGCCGGGCGCCACGGCCAGGCCGCAGCTCATTGTGATGCGGATCTCGTTTCCACCCACGTCGATGGGTTCGGCAAGGCGCGAGACTAGGCTCTTGGCAACCGCCATCTGTTCCGCATGGTCCGAGCATCCCGGAATGAGCACGGCAAACTCATCCCCCCCCGTGCGCGCGACGGTGGCAGATGCGGTGACGCCGTCTCGCAGACGGCGTGCTGCTTCGCGCAACACGCCGTCGCCCACGGGATGCCCCAATGTATCGTTCACGTCCTTGAAGCCATCAATGTCGAAGATCATCAGGCACGCGCCGGCAGCATCGGTCATGGCTTCTTCCATGCGTCGGTACAGCGTGGCGCGGTTGACAAGGGAGGTAAGCAGATCGGTGGTCGCCAGCCGGCGCAGTTCCTCGGACTGTCCATGCCGATCCGACAGGTCTTCCAGGTGCGCGTGGAAGGTCAGCCTGCCGTCACCCATCCAGCAAAACAGCGCCACGCCCAGCGGGAACTCCGAACCATCCTTGCGCACGCCACGCAACCCTTCGGGAACCACCAGGCCATCAGCCGTGCCTGCCAATGCGGCCTGCGCGACGAGATGCGCCACGGCTTCGCGGTGCCGCTCGGACAAAAAGCCCAGGACCATGCGGCCGGGGCCGGCTGCAGGGGCATGGCCGAACATGGTCGCTGCGGCCTTGTTCCATGCCATCACGCGCAGGCTCGCGTCAAACCAGACGACCGCGGTGGGAGAGGTACGGGCCCCTTCTTCGAAGGGTCGGGCAGCTCGCTCCGTGGAATGTTCGAGCCGCCGCAACTCAAGCCGGTCGCTGGCCATTTGTGCGAGGTCAGAAAGACGCGCCCGGTCATCGTCGGAGAAGTCAAAATGCGGGACGCTGTCTAGCACGCACAGCGCCCCCAGGGCCAGTCCACCCGGAGAGTACAGCGGCACCCCCGCATAGAACCGCACGCCTGTGATGCCGGTTACCAGCGGATTGTCATGGAACCGTGCATCCCGGCTGGCATCGGGTACCACCAGGACCTCGTTCTTGGCGATGGCGTGCGCGCAGAACGATACGTCCCGGCCCATGTCCACATGCTGACCTTCGAAGCCAGTGCTGGCGGCAAAGAACACATGGTCGTCGCCGACCAGGTTCACGGCAGCGACGGGCATGCCGAACACCTTGGCGGCAATCTGAACGACTGAATCAAGGCTCGGCAAAGGGCGGTCACTGTGAAGTCCATAGTCGGAAAGCGCCTGCAGACGTGCAGCCTCTGACTCAAGAACGGGTGGGCACTTCACTGAAAGATCCTCCAAATTTAGATGCTGCCCAGCATGACGACCGTACGCTCAGAAGGAGACCCGCGGGGTCCCTGCTCAAAATATTGCCAAATCCCTGCGCGATTGCAAGTTTTACTTGGGGAGTTGCGACCTGTGTCAAACATGGCGCCCTTGTTGCATCGTCGTCATCCGACTGTCGCTTATGGGCTTGAAATTTCTGTAGGACCGGCACCCATTCTCTTGCACCCCATCCCCGGACAGTACAGCCGCAGGCCACGGTGTAACGGTCCATGCATGCCGACCGACAAGGCGAACGCGCGGAGCCTGAAAACCCCGAAAGAGGCCTACCATTACGGTGGCGCCACTGCAGCCGGCGCCCTTCGCCCGAGGGCAGGCTCCTGGAACCTGCAACGGTCCGCCATCGCCGGCAACGCATGGCACACGGAGGTCGCGACACACCATGGACGCGGAGTTGGATCACACAGGCAATGACGCTTTCGGAAGGGCCCTTGCGCCAAGCAACAGGGGACTCCAAAGACTACAGGAGGCCACGCCCCACGAGCTGTTCGCGCAGGCGCTGGAAAACCACTTGGCCGGACGACTTGCCCAGGCCCAGGAGGGATACCGCCAAACGCTTCAGCAGTCGCCCGGGCACTCGTCGGCGACGCATTTTCTCGGCGTTGCATTGCACCAGAGCGGCCGCCACGACGAGGGTGTCGCCTTGGTGCGCACATCGTTGCAGGCGGAGCCCCGCGCCAGTGAATGGCACAACACCCTGGGCAACATGATGTCGGCCCTGGGCCGCCATGAGGAAGCTGCTGCCGCATTCCTCAGCGCGCTAACCATCAAGCCCCGGGACGCTGTGGCATGGAACAACCTGGGCGCATCGCTGCTGCGGCAGGGCTGTCTGGAGGACGCCATCGCGGCATTGCGGAACGCCATCGACATTGACCCCGGCTTTCGGGACGCTCTGTGCAATCTGGGCGATGCCCTCACCCAGGCCGGCGACCCGCACGCAGCGGCGCTCTGCTACTGTGCAGAGTACGTGCTGCACCCGGTTGCCGATACCGAGCGCCGTGTCCTGGGACTTGCCTACGCCAAGCTGGGCCGCCATGACGATGCGGCACAGGTCTATGAGGCCTGGCTGGCCGAAGAGCCTGACCATCCGATCGCGCAGCATCTGCTGCAGGCCAGCACGGGGCGGGCATCGCCGGAGGGCGCATCGCAGGCGTATCTGCAAGCGTACTTCGATGACTTCGCCGACGGCTTCGAGAGCAAGTTGCTCGGCAACCTGGAGTACCGCGTCCCGGTCGCCATCGGGCATGAGTTGCGTGCGCTAGGCGTGGCGCCGCGCAGCCTGCAGGTGCTTGACGCCGGCTGCGGTACCGGGCTTTGCGGCATCGAACTGCGACCGTTCGCAAGGCACCTCACCGGCGTGGACCTTTCGGCGAAAGCACTTGCAAAAGCCGGCGAAAAGTCGCTCTACGATGCACTGCACCACCAAGAGATCGCAGCCTATCTCACCGCCTGTGCGCCCGAATCCTTCGATATGGTGGCCGCCGCAGATACGCTGATCTACTTCGGTGGCATCGAGGGC
Organism: Acidovorax sp. sic0104; assembly: GCF_019219095.1. Taxonomy (GTDB): domain Bacteria; phylum Pseudomonadota; class Gammaproteobacteria; order Burkholderiales; family Burkholderiaceae_C; genus Acidovorax. The sequence goes on along the minus strand of NZ_JAHUWH010000004.1, from coordinate 114,855 downwards.
TTCGCGGCCCATGCACGGCGCGTGCTGGTACCCGGTGGCTGGCTGGTCGCCTCTTTCGAGGAATGGACGCCCCAAGACCCCTCGAAAGACGGCGATGGCAGCTACAGGATCAACGATACAGGGCGCTATAGCCACCAGGCAGGCTACGTGCGGGAGTGCCTCTCGTCCGCAGGGTTTGCGGAGAGCCGGATCGTGCGCCTCAACATTCGCCACGAGCTCGGCCGACCGGTGCCGGGGATGCTCGTCATCGCGAGGGTCCAACCCCGCTGAACGCTTGGCGCTATCGCACGGGCAGCTCATGTCGTCTGACAAGGGCGCGCGCTTCCATCTGTCGAGCGGCGCCCTGCACCGGCGCCCATGATCCGGGCACGGCGCGATCTCTCGCGCGCCCATACGCGACGACCGACATGAAACCGACTTCACGCATTCCCGACAATCACCGCCGCACCAAAACTGCGGTACCAGACCCCATTCAACAAGCCCTGGAGCAGGTTTTCGGACTGCGACGCCTTCGGCCAGGGCAACTGGAGGTCGTACAGCGCGCTCTGCAGGGCGCCAATACGCTGGCGGTCATGCCCACGGGTGCAGGCAAGTCGCTGTGCTACCAGTTGCCGGCAGTACTGCTGCCGGGCACCACCGTGGTGGTATCTCCCTTGGTTGCATTGATGAAGGACCAGTGCGATGCCCTGCGGGCGCTGGGCATCGCGGCCGTTCAGATCAACAGCGCCATTCCCTCCGAAGAGTTGGCGGCCGCGCGCGAAGCCATTGACCAGGGCAGCGCACGCATCGTGCTGACAACGCCCGAGCAGATGACCGACCCCGCGCTGACTGCTGCGCTCGCGCGCCATGCGGTCAGCCTGCTGGTGGTGGACGAGGCGCACTGCATATCGCAATGGGGACATGATTTCAGGCCGGCCTTCCTGGATATCGCTCCCGCGGTGCGCGCGCTGGGCCGGCCCGCCGTGCTGGCGCTGACAGCTACGGCCAAGCCGGCGGTCCTGAAGGAGATCGTGGCCCAGTTCGGCATCAAGCCCGACAACGTCGTACAGGCCGCAGCCTACCGACCCAATCTCCATTTCGCCGTAGAGCAGCTCTCATGCACCGCAGACAGGCTGCCCCGTGCGCTGGAGATCGTCGCGGGCAGCCAAGGCACCGGAATCGTCTATGCGTCGACCGTGAAAGCCGCCGAGGAACTGCACGCAAAGCTGGCGTCAGCCGGCGAATCTGTGGGGCTCTACCATGGCCGGCTTCCAGCAGCCCGCCGCGCCCAGGCCCAGGATGCTTTCATGTCCGCGCAAGTGCGCGTGATGGTTGCCACCAATGCGTTCGGGCTGGGCATCGACAAGCCCGACATACGCTTCGTTCTGCACTACCAGATGCCCTCCAGCGTGGACAGCTATTACCAGGAAGCGGGCCGTGCCGGACGAGACGGCAAGGACGCGCAATGCACTTTGCTCTACGTGCGACAGGACCGGTCCCTGCAACAGTTCTTCATGTCCGGCCGCTATCCGACACTGGGGGATTTGCAGGCGGTGCACCGCACCCTGCAACAGTCCGCGCCCGAAGGCGGTTGGACCGCTGAAGCCATCGCAGACGCAATAGAGCGGCCGCGTGCAAAGACCCTCGTGGCGCTGAGCCTGCTGCGCAGCCACAAGGCGGTGAAGCGTGACCGGACTGGCCGATTCGGTAAACCCAACGACCTTACCGAGGCATCGCTGGACCAGCTTCTTTCGCACTATCGCCAACGGCGCGAGCAGGACGGAGAGACGCTGGAGGCCATGGTTGACTATGCTCAGGGCGGACGCTGCCGCTGGCATGCCGTGCTGCGCGCCTTGGGGGAAGACCCACCATTCGATGCCTGCGGCCACTGTGACAACTGCACGCGCATGGCCACGCTGGCGCATCTGGCGCCCGTCCTGGCCATGCCCGAGAAGCCCATCGAAGTGCCGCAACAAGCCACGCATCCCTCGCCCCGCTTTGCCAGCGGACAGGCTGTGCGCGCTCGGCGGTATGGAGCAGGCCAGGTGGTCGAGGCGAATCAGCATTTCGTGACGGTGGAGTTCTCGAACGGCACGCGGCGCACCTTCCTGCCAGAGTTCGTGCGAGCAGCGCGGACGATCCCGATGGCTGCCCACGCAGGCTAGCGCCTTCGTTGCATTGGCATCTGACAGAGGACGATTTCGACATCCTTCTTTCACCAACGAACACCGCCTTCAATCCAGCGCCCGCAGGTGCACAGAGTGCGGGAGTTCGCCCGCCCCCGCAATCCCATGCGCGTGTTTCCGGCAAAAAGACATTGCAGCGGAAGGGAGTCTTGCATGGAGGCGGAATCGCGCCCCGCTGAACCGAGCCCGCCTGTAGGACTGGCCTGCCTGGGTCTCGCGGCAAACGCTGACCTCGCACGCTGAGCCACGATTGAACAATGGAGTGGCCACAAGCGATTTCAGTGATTTCAGCATTCGGCCAGCGGCACATGTCGAGCGCGGTATCTGCGGCTGCGACGGGTGCGCGGACCGTGGGGCATCGGACCGGGACGCATGGAAATGAGCGCTCCTGAATCAAAACGCCCGGGCTCGCGCGCATGGCCGTTGCACCCCACCGCCGAAAGGAAAGAGGTTTGTCAAACATTTCTAGCACCCCCTCCTTATCCCAAGGCGTGGCTCCGAGCGGCATAGCGGGGCTGGACAACATCTTGAACGGTGGATTTCCCGAACGGCACCTATACCTGGTGGAAGGCAGCCCCGGAACTGGCAAGACCACCCTCGCGCTGCAATTCCTTCTTTCGGGTCGTGAGCGGGGCGAACGCGGGCTGTACGTCACCTTGTCCGAGACTTCAGAAGAACTGGCGCAGGTAGCTCAGTCACACGGCTGGACACTCGACGGTATCGAGGTCTACGACCTGGTGAGCGACGAGGGTCTCAGCGAAGAGGCCGAGCAGACCATATTGCACCCCTCGGAGTTCGAGCTGGGCGAAACAACGCGCGATGTGATGCGGTTGGTAGGCGAACTCAAACCGCACCGTGTGGTGTTCGACAGCCTGTCGGAACTGCGCCTGCTGGCGCAAAGCGCATTGCGCTACCGGCGCCAGATACTCGCGCTCAAACGATTCTTTGCACAGGTCGGTTGTACCGTGCTGATGCTGGACGACAAATCGGCAGGCGAAGGCGACCAGCAATTGCACAGCATCGCGCACGGAGTCGTCCACCTCAACCAGAACGCCAACGACTATGGCCCAGACAAGCGGCGGCTGCGCGTAGTCAAGCTGCGTGGCGTGAGATTCCGCAGCGGCGACCACGATTTTGATCTCGACCGGGGAGGAATTACCGTGTTTCCGCGACTTTCCGCCGGAGAACATGGCAACCTCTTCGACAACACCGCTGTTTCGAGCGGCACAGCGTCACTGGACGAGATGCTGGGCGGCGGCCTGACGCCCGGCAGCAATCTGCTCTTTGCAGGACCTGCAGGTGTCGGCAAGACCACGACGGCCACGAGCTGCGCGGTCGCGTCCATGCGGCGCGGCGCCAAGGTAGCCTATTACCTCTTCGACGAAGGCCTGCGAACCCTCCGACAGCGGTCTCGCACATTGGGCCTGGACATCGATCCATTCGTGGCTTCTGGCCATCTCTTCATTCGATCCTTCGACCCTGCCGAGGTATCGCCCGGCCAATTTGCGCACGCGGTGCGGGATGCAGTGGAGCGAGATGGGGCGAGCATGGTGGTCATCGACAGCTTGAACTCCTACATGCAGGGGATGCCCGGCGGGCAGTCCCTGCAACTACAGATGCACGAACTGCTGGCCTACCTCAATCTGAAAGGCGTTGTCACCCTGATCATTCTGTCGACGCATGGCACTGTGGGAGATACCCGGTCTGACGTCGACCTGAGCTACCTGAGCGACGCCATGGTTCAATACCGCTTCTTCGAGGCCCGCGGCAACCTGCTCAAGGCGATCTCGGTGGTGAAAAGCCGCACCCTGGAACATGAAACCACCATCCGTGAATTCCGCCTCGGACCCGGCGGCATCGAGATCGGCAAACCGTTGGCCGATTTCCATGGAATTCTCGCTGGAGCCGTGACCTACTCCGGTCAGCACGCCCTGCTGGGCGATACAGACATCGCCGCGCAGGCGTCCTGAAGGAACGACGCATGGAAGGCCGCGTGCTGATCCTTGCGCCGCATGGTCGCGACGCGCAAGTCATCGAATCCGTGCTGCTGGGACACGATGTGGAGTGCAAGGTATGCAGCAATGCAGCGGCCATGCTGCTGCAGTTGGAGGCAGGAGCCGGCGCCGCGATCCTGACGGAGGAGGTGCTGGCAGGAGGCCTCGATGAATCGCTGCGCAACTACCTGGTGCGCCAGCCAGCCTGGTCGGACTTTCCGTTCGTGGTGCTGGCCACGCGCCAGGCCAGCCGGCGGTCGCTGCGCGCGGCGACATCGCTGCAGGAATTGGGCAGCCTCGTGATCCTGGAGCGGCCCGTCAATCCAGAAACACTCGTGAGCGCGGCACGCTCGGCTTTGCGGGCACGCGCCAGGCAATACGCCACCCGGCGCCACCTCACCGATATAGAACACGCTAAACAGACCGTGGAGCGGCTGAACGCCGAGCTTGAGAACCGGATCGCCGAGCGCACGAGCGACCTCGCTGGCGCGAACGACCGCCTCATGCGCGAAATCAGCGACCGGGAACGTATCCAGTCCAAGGTGGTCCAGGGCCAGAAACTTGAAGCGATCGGCCGGCTGACCGGTGGCATTGCCCACGACTTCAACAACCTGCTCCATGCCGTCAGCCTGAACCTGCAGTTCATCATGCGATTGGCGCAGGACAATCGGTTGGCCGACTATGCCCGGCGTGCCAAGGACTCGGTGGACCGCGGCGCCCGGCTGACCGCCCAGCTGCTTTCATTCGCCCGGGCGCAAAGCCTGCTGCCGCGCCTGCACGATGTCAATGCGATGGTCGGCAACCTCAGGGAACTGATCGAAGTATCAGTTGGCTCGAAAGTACAAGTGCATGTAGACCCAAGCCCCGAGGCTGCCTGGGCCCTGCTGGACGGAGCGCAACTGGAGATGGCGCTCCTGAACATGGCGGTCAATTCACGCGACGCGATGCCTGATGGGGGACATCTGACCATTCGAACCCGGCTACTGGACGGGCACGATGGCAGAAAGCTGGTGCAGATCAGCGTGCACGACACAGGCTGCGGCATTCCAGAAGCCATCCAGACGAAGGTCTTCGATCCATTCTTCACCACCAAGGCAGACGGAGAAGGAACAGGTCTCGGACTGAGCCAGGTCTACGGTTTTGCCACCCAATCGGGGGGTAGCGCCGAGATCCACAGCATCGAGGGCAAGGGCACCACGGTGACGCTTCAGTTCGCCCACGCGCAGCACGCGCCTGGTAGCGAAGGCCACGCAGCCATGAATCCGACCGCAAGCCCAGGCGCCGCCATGCGCACCGAGGTGCTGGTGGTGGAAGACGACGACGCCGTTCGGCGTGGCATCACGGAGGGGTTGCGGCTCCTGAACTACAGCGTGCGTGAAGCCAGCGATGGAGAGAGCGGACTGCGCGAACTGCAGCGGCGCGTGCCCGACCTTCTTATGGTGGACTACCTGATGCCCGGCATGAACGGTGCTGAGTTCATCGCAGCGGCCAGAGAGCTCTACCCAAAGATCCCCGTGCTGATGGCCACGGGTTATGCCGACATGGCCGAGGTGGAAAAGCTCGTCGGCGCGCAATCCGTCTTGAAGAAGCCGTTCGACCTGGAAACCCTGAACGCTGCGGTCGGCAACGAGCTGGCCCGCTATCGCCTGCGCGCGTGAGAGAGTGTGCGCGCGATGGACCTGAAAGTCCGACGTCGCCTGCGGGGCCGTACAACGCCCGCGCCTACCAATCTGATAAGCAAAGGCCTACACCTCGCGCGTGCTCTCGGCCGCAGACTTCGCCCATGGGATTCTCAATGGAGGGCATCAAGACATGGCCACTGGAAGTCGCACACTCTGGAAGGGCGCAATCACCTTCGGCCTGGTCCACATACCTGTCGGGCTGCACACTGCATCGAGCGAGCAAGGGGTGGATTTCGACTGGCTGGACAAGCGCTCCATGGATCCGGTGGGCTACAAGCGCGTCAACAAGCGCACCGGCAAAGAAATAGCCAAGGACAACATCGTCAAGGGCGTGGAATACGAAGATGGCAAGTATGTGGTCATCAGTCCCGAGGAAATCGAGGCGGTGTTTCCCAAGACAACGCAGAGCATCGAGATAGAACGGTTCATCGCCGCCAACGATCTGCCCTTCCTCTTCCTGGAGCGCCCCTACTACCTGGCTCCCATCAACAAGAGCGACAAGGTCTACGCACTTCTGCGGGAAGCCCTCGTCGCCACCGGCAAGATCGGGCTGGCCAAGGTGGTGATCGCCACCAAGCAGCACCTGGCGGCCTTGGTTCCATCAGGGCCCGCGCTGGTGCTGAATCTTCTGCGATGGGGCGACGAGGTCAAGACAGTGGATTCGCTGGATCTCCCCACGGCGGGAAAGAGCCGCGTCAGCGCGACCGAACTCAAGATGGCCAGGCAACTGGTCGAGGAAATGTCCGGCCCGTGGGACCCAGAGGATTTCAAGGACGAATTCCGCTCGCAGGTGATGAAACTGGTGGAAAAGAAGGCGAAGGCCGGCGAAGGCAAGACGGTGCTGGAGCCAGAAGAAAAGACACCGCAGACCGGCGAGGTGATCGACCTCACGGCACTGCTCCAGCGCAGTCTTCGCAAGGGCTCCAAAGCTGGGGGCGGGCCGGCAACCAAGGCGCCGGCCAAAAAGCCCAGTCCCGCAAAGTCACCCACAGGGAAAGCTGCTCCGCGCAGGAAGGCCGCATAGGGCAACGGGCGGCAGCCGCCGGACGGCTTTCGTTGCAGGACGGCAACTCAGCGACGCGGTACCCGCGCTCAAGCCTGAGGATTCGGCGGCAGCTCGTCCTGGCCAGAGCCAGAACTCACGTTCGAGCAAGAATCGGTTGTAATCAGTCCATCTCGCAGGAGCACGCGCAAGCGTGCGATGCCGCTGGCGAGCCTCTATACAGAACCGCGATTGCAAGGACGGAAGATGCCGGAAAGCCTTGGTGCTGCCAAAAATGCTCCCCGCCAGGCGGGCGAATCTGTCCGCTGGCTCCGGATTCTGGTGATGCTGAGCATTGCGGTACCGCTGTTCATCTATCTGGTGGTCGGGGCTGTGCGGTATGTGGGTGCACGGGACGATGCTGCGGCAAGGGTGAACCGCTCGCTGCGCGTGGCCCACGAGCACGCATCCAAGGTCATCGCGGCTTCAGAAGCCTTGCACGACAAGGTTATGGTGCTGGTCGGCGGCAGAAGCCCGGCCGAACTGAGGAGCAACGAGACCGCCTTGCACGAGGCACTGCGCGCCAGGACCGTGGACCAGCCCCAGATCCAGTCGATCCTGATCCTGGATGCCCAGGGCAAGACGGTTGCGAGCAGCCGCCTGCTGCCGTTCCCCGTCACGGATTTGTCCGATGGCGAGTACTTCAAGGTGCACCAGCAGGGTTACAGAGGCTCTTACCTGTCCAAGCCTTTCGTCACGCGCACGTCCAAGGAAATGGTGCTGAACCTGAGCACGGGCTTTTATGACAACGAAGGCCGATTTGCCGGGGTCATCAATGTCACCTTGCTGACCTCCTACTTCAGCGGCTACTACGCCGACCTGGTGGCAGATGATCCAGGCCTGGCCTTCAATCTTTTCAGGGAAGGCGGAGAAATCTACACCCGGTGGCCCCACCTGCCCGGGGGGGCCGACCGGCTGGCATCTGACGGCCCGGTGCTGACGCACCTGCGCAAGGGCGAAGACTTTGCGCAACTGCGGGGCGTCTCGTCCGTCAGCGGCGAAGACAGCTTCCTGGCCTACCGCCGCGTCAACAACTACCCGCTGTACGTCGGCACGGGCATGAGCCTGCGCGCGCTGCGAAACGACGTGCTGGTCGAACTGGGCCGGCTGTTCGCCCTGGGTGCGCTGCCTGTGGCTGCGCTTTTTCTGACGGCAACGATTGCGCTGCGCAACGCCAGAACCGCGCTGCAGACCATGGAGAGCCTCGAAAGGGAAATCGAAACCCGCCACCGCGCGGAAGAAGCCCTCCTGCAGGCCCAGAAGCTGGAAGCCCTGGGCCGGCTCACGGGAGGGGTGGCGCACGATTTCAACAATGCATTGATGGTGATCAGCAACAACCTGCACCTGATCAAGCGCAGCGCACCGGGCGTGGCGGCCAAGCAGGTGGACTCCATTGCCAGGGCGGTGAAGTCCGCCACCAACCTGACCCGGCAGTTGCTGGCTTTTTCGCGCCGCCAGCCGCTGGTGGCGGAACACGTGGTACTGCAGGAGAAACTCCCGTCCATCAAGGACCTGGTCAGCCCTGCGGTGGGCAGCCAGATCCAGCTGGATGTCCAGGTGGATGCGGCCACCGCGCCCGTCACCCTGGACCTGGCGGAGCTGGAACTTGCGCTGCTGAACCTGGCCATCAATGCGCGGGACGCGATGCCCAAGGGCGGTTCACTCTCCATCGTCGCGCGCAACGCGTCCGCAGCGGAAGTCGGCGCCGGGGCATCGCCCGGCATGGTGCTGATCGACGTGCAGGATACGGGCACCGGCATCTCGCCAGAATTGATCAGCAAGGTGTTCGAGCCCTTCTTCACCACCAAGGCTGTGGGAGAGGGCACGGGTCTGGGCCTGAGCCAGGTGTACGGAATGTGCCAGCGCCTGAACGGCCGGGCGGAGATCTTCAGCGAAATCGGTGTGGGCACGCGTGTTCGCCTGCTTCTGCCCGCCGCAGCACCACAGGCTGAACAGGCCCTGGCGTCCCATCCGGCCCTGGCCCCTCTCTCGAAGACGGTGCTCATGGTGGAAGACAACGAGGAGGTTGCAGCATCGCTGGTACCCATCCTTGAGTCCCTGGGTTGTCAGGTGACGCATGTGGACCGAACGGCCAAGGCCCGCCATCTGCTGGAGCGTGGCGAGCGGCCGGACATCGTGCTGTCTGACGTGGTGATGCCGGGCGACATGGACGGCGTGGGACTGGCCCAGTACATCCGCCAGGCCTGGCCTCGGCAACAACTGTTGCTGATGACCGGCTACGCGGAACAACTGGACAGCATCAGGAACCTGGGCTTTGAGGTGCTGCCCAAGCCTTGCACACCCGAGATGCTGTACACCGCACTCGCGAAGCTGATCCGCGCACAGCCGCAGGGCTGAGACCACCGGGCTCTCAGGTCAGACGTGCCACCCTGCCGTGGACGTGTGGACTCCTTTGCCCATGCCCGGTCGGCAGCTTGCAGCAAGCAAGCCCCCTGACACAAGCCAGGAACGCCCGGCTGCGCAGCGGACAAGACTGGCGATGTTCACCTACATGCGCCAGGCAGCAGCCATCGCGATACTGCGCCATGCAAAAGCCTGCCCGCACATCCTCGCAGCCGGGGTCATCCCGGCCTTGGTGGCCCCTGCCGCTTGTGGTGCTTCTCGCCGGCTGCTCCATCGCGGGTGCCGGGGTGCAGCAGCTCACACCACCCGGCGTCGGGCCCCATCCCACATTGCCACGGCCTGCCAGGAGTGGCCTGATCCCCACGGTCAATATCGCGCCGGCCGAGCAATGGCCCCAGGGCAGCGTGCCGCAGGCGCCGGTGGGCTTCAAGGTGACAGCGCTCGCTGCGGGGTTGGACCATCCACGCTGGGTGTACACCTTGCCCAATGGCGACGTGCTCGTGGCCGAGAGCAACAAGCCTGCGCCCGAGCAAGGCGCCAAGAACGTCCATGCCGACGGTCTGCGCGGCAAGGCGATGGGAATGGTGATGAAGCGGGCGGGCGCAGGCACGCCCAGCGCGAACCGCATCACATTGCTGCGTGATGCCGACGGTGACGGCGTGGCGGAGACCCGGGCCGTATTCATGACGGACCTGGTGTCGCCCTTCGGCATGGCGCTGGTGGGCGACCAGCTGTACATCGCCAACGCCAACGCCATTGTCAAGGTGCCGTATGAAACCGGCCAGACCTCGATCGCATCCACCCCCATCAAGGTCACGGACCTTCCTGCAGGCGCCAACCACCACTGGACCAAGAACATCATCGCCAGCGGGGACGGCAGCAAGCTGTATGCGACGGTGGGCTCCAACAGCAACATCGGCGACAACGGGATGGAAGCCGAGCAAGGCCGCGCGGCCATCTGGGAGGTGGATCTTTCAACTGGCAGCAAGCGGATATTCGCCTCGGGCCTGCGCAACCCCAACGGCCTGGGCTGGGAACCCCAGAGCAAGGCGCTCTGGACTGTGGTCAACGAACGGGACGAACTCGGCAACGACCTCGTGCCCGACTACCTCACCTCCGTGAAGGACGGTGCCTTCTACGGCTGGCCGTGGAGTTACTGGGGTCAGCATGTGGACACCCGTGTGAAGCCGCCCAACCCCGAGATGGTGGCCAAGGCAGTGCCGCCGGACTATGGTCTGGGCGCCCACGTCGCGCCGCTGGGCCTGGCCTTCTCGGACGCGCGCATGCCTGCGCAGTACGCCAGCGGCGCCTTCATCGGGCAGCACGGCTCGTGGAACCGCAAGGATCTGACGGGCTACAACGTGGTGTTCGTACCTTTTGCCGGGGGACAGCCGTCGGGGCCGCCGGTGCAGTTTCTGGGTGGCTTCCTCAGCAAGGAAGGAAAGGCCCACGGGCGCCCCGTCGGGGTTGCGCTGGACGCCAAGGGCGCGCTGCTGGTGGCTGACGATGTCGGTAACACGATCTGGCGCGTGGTCCGCTCCGAGTGAGCGCTGCAGCGCAAAATCGCCAGCGCGTGCAGCCTGCGGCCGATATTCAGATAAGTGGGTGTCCAGGGGCGCCCGTCCCTCCCGCCATGACCTCACAGTGCCACTGACCACACCCTCTTTCTGCCGGCACAGCCTGTGCCTCCTGCTCGCCGGAGGTACCGGCCTGGCCGCCAATGCGGCTGGCGATCCCGTGGCATCGCAAGCTTCCGCTGATGCAACGCCGGCACTGGGCACCGTGGAGGTCATGGGCAGCGCAGCAGCCCAGCGCAGCTTCGACAGCGCGGCCAGCCACAGCAGCGTGGCGGTGGACGGGTTTTCGCAACCCACGCCGCTGGTGCACCTGTCGGAGTTGCTCAGCGGTCAGGCCGGCGTGGTCACGCAGGATCGGGGCAACTACGCCCAGGACTTGCAGATCGCGGTGCGGGGTTTCGGCGCGCGCGCCACTTTCGGGGTCCGTGGCGTGCGCATCCTGGTCGACGGAATTCCCGCGACCATGCCGGACGGCCAAGGCCAGGCAGCCACGGCACACCTGCCCTCCGCAGCGCAGGTGGACGTGCTGCGCGGCCCGCTGGCCCAGTTGTACGGTAACGCGGCCGGCGGCGTGGTGCAGGTCACCACGCGCGAGCCCCGCACCACGGGCACCGCCCAGGCAGGCTTGGCCGTAGGGTCCCACGGGCAGCGGCTGGTGGATGCATCGCTGGACTTCGGCGACCAGCGCCTGGGGGGCTTGGTGGACATATCCCACTTCGGACTCGAAGGCTGGCGCGACCACAGCGCGGCGCGGCGCACGCACGTCAACGGCAAGCTCGTGGCCCGGCCCGATGGCCGTACGCGCATCACCGCGCTGCTCAACCTGTACGAGCAGCCTCTGGCGCAAGACCCGCTGGGCCTGACCCGCGCCCAGATGCAGGGCAACCCTCGGCAGGCCCCTGCGGTGGCCTCGGCTTTTGATACCCGCAAGTCGGTGTCGCAGAACCAGTTGGGCCTGGTGATGGACCACCAGCTGTCACCGTCAGACAGCCTGCAGCTGCGCGCCTATGGCGGGGTCCGCGACCTGACCCAGTACCTGTCCTTCAGCGGCGCGGCCGCCAACAGCGCAGGCGGCGTGGTGAGCCTTGACCGCACCTACCGTGGCATGGGCGCCGCCTGGACACGCTCGGTGCGGCTTGGGTCCGGCCTGCCCGTGACCTGGACGGCAGGTGTGGAGACACACCGCATGGCAGAACACCGCCAGGGTTTCGTGAACGACGCGGGCATGCGTGGTGACCTGCGGCGCAACGAGCAGGACCGCGCCACCAACACCGACGTGTACGGCCAGCTCGATGCCTGGCTCTCGACCCGCTGGCGCGCCATCGCCGGACTGCGCGCCAGCCAGGTGCGCGTTCAGGTGGATGACCGCCACATCACGCCCGCCAACCCCGACGACAGCGGTACCCGCTCCTGGCGCCACACCAGCCCCGTGCTGGGGATGGTCTGGAGCGCCACCGACACCGTCAATCTCTACGCCAACATGGGACGCGGCTTCGAGACGCCTACGCTCGCGGAGATGGCCTACAGCCTGGGCAATACGGGGCCCAACTACGCGCTGTCCGCCTCTCGAAGCAGGCAGTGGGAGGTGGGCGCCAAGTGGCGCGGCGAGCAACAACAGATCGACGTGGCCTGGTTCGCCACGCGCAGCCGCGGCGAGATCGTTCCCGTGGAAACCGTCAATGGCCGATCCGTGTTCCAGAACGTGGACAACGTGCGCCGCCAGGGCTTGGAACTGGCTTGGCGGGCCGCGCGGGGCGCGTGGTCGTCCAACGCCACCTATACCTACCTGGATGCGCAATTCGGCAATGCCTATGTGGGTGCAGCGAGTGCTGCGGTGGCCGCCGGCAACCGCTTGCCGGGCACGGCCCGGCATATGGCGCAATGGACCATCGAGCATGCACCCAGCGCGCGCTGGCGTGTGGGCGGCGCGGTGCACCTGTCCGGGCGTGTGTTTGCGAACGACACCAACAGCGAATCGGCGCCGGGCTTTGCAGTGCTGGGTCTGCGCGCGGGCTACCAGCTGCCTGGCACCACGCGATGGCAATTCTGGGCCCGGCTCGACAATGTCTTCAACCGGCACTACGCGGGCACGCTGGTCGTGAACGACGGCAACGGCCGCTTCTTCGAGCCTGCGGCCGGCCGGCGGGTGATGGTGGGCGCACGGGCGCAGTTCCTGTAGCGGCTCCTCCGCGCAGCGCAGCTGCAGACACAGAGCCCGACGCAAGGCACGTGTCCCCACCACCCTCTGAAATTCAATGCAAAATTGCTCTGCGGCTTTCTGGACGGGCGCAATCAGCTATTTATTTGATAGCAAACCCAACAATGCCAGCCGGTTCAGCGGCACACCCCACTCGTGCAGCGCAAGCAGGCCGGCCGCCAGGCAAGGACGGCGCCGGCAGGGCGCACGCCTGCGCACAGGTCAGGGCACATAAACGCTGTACGTGAACACCGTGTCCGTATCGTCCACGCGCTTGTTGGCCCCCAGGTCGATCATCATGAGTACCTCGCGCCCGCTGCCGGGGTCCGTCCTTCGCAGCACGGCGTAGGTCTTTCCGGAGAACTTGCTGGACATCAGCTCGTCCTGGGGAATGGGCCTTTCGCTGCGCTTACCGTTGTCGACGATCTTGTAGTCGCCGCGCACGGGGTGAATGGTCAGCGTGCTGGCTGTCACGCCCTCGTCGTCCGTCACGGTCCCCACCGTCACCGTCGCGTCGATCGTGGTCAGTGTGGACTTCACGACGCCGTACGCGTTGGCTTGCAGGAACGTCTCCTGGCGCAGAGTGCCCGGCCCGTTCTTTTCGAAGTGGATCACCTGAGCGGCACCGGACGGCGCCTGGGCCCTTCCCGTCCATTTGTCGAGGTGGACAGTGAGCCCCGCCGAGCCCGTGCGCCAACTTTTCGACGGCGTCATGAACTCTGCGGGAATCTGATCCCCGCGCGGTGCGGTCTGGGCCGCGGCAGCGTGAGCCCACAGAGAAAGCGCAAGCACATGGATTGCGCAGCGGCAGAGTTGAAAATTGGTCATGTCGGAGTGTCCGGATAGCGGCACGAAGGCATCACACACGATGCCTCGCGCCGGGGGGTTTCGAATTGCGCGGAGCAGCCCCGTCGCTCGCACGGCAGCGGCAAGGGCCTTCCGTGAGAATTTAGGCACAGGGCTGCTGGAATTGCCAACCGAAACGGCCACCACTGAGCAAGCGCAGGGGGCAAAACGCATACGGGACGCCTATGGAACGCCCGCCTGGGTAGATTCAGATAGATTGCCGCGCGCAGCACCAGCGCGCGCTTGGACCTATCGGCTGCGCAGCATCCGCAGCACGTCGGCCACGTTGTAGGGCTTGGCCAGCACCTGCACGCCAGGCATGGAGACGCGGTTTTCCGAATAGCCGGTGGCAAGCACCACCTTCACTTTGGGAAAGCGGCCCACAATCTCCCTGGCCAGGTCGATGCCGTTGAGCGTGCCGGGCATCACGACGTCGGAGAAGACAAAGTCGATCTTGGTGCCGGCCTCCAGACATGCCAGCGCCGCATCGGCACTTTCGGCCATGATCACGAAGAAGCCGCCACCCTCCAGCGCCGGCGCCACGCTTTCACGCACCAACGGATCGTCCTCCACGAACAGCAGCGTCCCCCCGGACTTGCCCGGGACCGCGAAGGGTTCTTGCGCGGCCGCGCTTGGCTGGGCCACCGGCTGCGCGGCCTTGGGCAAATAGATGTCCACCTGGGTGCCTTGTCCTTCATGGCTGTGCAACAGCAAGGTGCCGCCTGACTGCCGTGCAAAGCCAAAGGCCTGTGGAAGGCCCAGCCCCGTGCCTTCACCCACGCGCTTGGTCGTGAAGAACGGATCGAGCGCCTTGGCCATGACGTCGGCACTCATGCCCACGCCGCAATCCATTACGCTCACTCTCACATAGTCGCCCGCATCCATTCCCGCAGCGGGAAGTACCGCCGTCTCATTGGTCACCACGACGCGGATATTGCCGCCAGCGGGCATGGCGTCCTTCGCATTGATGACCAGGTTGAGGAATGCGAGCTCGAACTGCGTAGGGTCGATGGTCACCGGCCACGCTTGCTCGGGAATCTGAATGTCCAGCGTGATGCTGGCGGGGAGCACGTTGTCCACGAGTTGCCGAAACTCATGGATGCGCTCGTGCAGGCTCACCGTTTCAAGCCGGGCGTCCTGCGTGCGCCCGAAGGAGCTCAACTGCCCCGTCAAGGTCCTGGCGCGCTGGAGTGCCTTGGAGCAGGTCTGCAGCAGTGCATGGATGCGGTCGATGTCACCCGACCGCTTGGCAAGCTGCAGGGATGTGGCCAATGTCTGAAGCAGGTTGTTGAATTCGTGCGCGATGCCGCCAGTCAGCCGCCCCAAAGCCTCCATCTTCTGGCTCTGCAACAGCGCCTTCTGGGCCCGCTCGGTGTCTGCCACCGCCTGGGCCACGCGCGACTCCAGCTCGTGTTGGTTGGACAGCAGCCGTTCGCTCGCCTCCACGATGCGGTGCCCCACCGCGTCGACCTCCACCAATCCTTGCGACGGATAGTTCACCGGCTCGCCGCGCCCCAACGCATCGGCTGCCAGCTCCAGGCGATGCATTCGCGACATGACGCTCGCTCCGATGCGCCGCGCCACCAGCAGCGAGAAAACCAGCAGGAGCATGGCAGCCATCGCAAACATGCCCGCCCCGCGCACGGCAGAGCGCCGAATCTCGCTTTCGGGAATACTGAGGACGACGGTCCAATCCGAAGAATCCACCCGATGGTAGAAAGTCTTCACCGCCACACCGTCGAGCGTGACGGAGCGTGTGACCCCGTGCCGGGTTGAGGAAAACATCTTCCGAAGCCGTTCGTCCGACGAACGGCCCACGAATTTCTCTGGGTCGCGCGAGCGCGCCATCACCACGCCCATACGGTCAACAACGGCGCCCAGCCAACTGGTCGGAAGGCTCTGCTGCGACAACAACGCCTGGATGGCTGTCACATTCACGCCCATGACGACGAAGTACCGGATCTCCCCACCCACGATGAACGGAACCTGCACGACAAAGTCGTGGCGTTTTCCGATCGGTGCAAGGAAAACGTCGGAAACCAGCGGTGACACACCGCCATCGCGCCGGATCAATTCTTCAATGCCCGGGGCCCTTCTGGCGGGAAGATCCGAGCCCAGCGGCAGCCGGGTGTTCAACAACTGCCGGCCGCTCGCATCGATCAGCACGATGGTTGTGTCCGCCGTCGGGGCATTCTTCAGCGCGAACTCGTAGAACGTCGCAAGGTCGCCACTGGCCAGGGACGGCGCATTGGCGATGGTGCGCAGGATCTTCTGGCGCGCCTGCAACTCATTGTCGACAAGGAGCGAAAAAGTACGCGCAGCCTCCTTCAGCCCGGCCTCCTGCCTCGCCTGCTCTTCCTGGTAAACATAGCCGATGGCCAGCATCGCAGCCAGAAAGGCTGGCAGCAGGACAGATAGCACAAGTGCGAACAGTTGACTTTTGAAGCGCATGGTCACCATCCAGGACAGGGGTGGCGAGACAACTATAGCCGCCGCTCAGAAGCGAAGCCCACCACGGCCAAAGCTGCCGGGTGGACGCACAGCGCCGACGGACCACGGCAAGCATCGCCAGCCGCGCGAAAACCACTTGCAGCAGTTTGTGCTTTTCGTACACTGCTTTCAGCGGCGAACGCCCGCTGGGGAAGGGTCGCCACCAACCTGCCGATTCCCCTTCAGCGTACGTCCGAGAGGGCCACCCGAGCGCGCGTTCGAGGTGAAGACAAAGGAGGCAACGCGCGTTCCGGTCGGTATTTCAGAAGATCCAAATACAACAGGAAATCCGATGAACAAACTGTCTCTGGCACGAAGGCTTGCGCTCATCAACGGATCTCTCATCTGCGTACTGGGGGTGGCTGCGGTCATCGTCTGGTCCATGATGGCCAAGGTGATCGAGGCGTCAGACCGCGTCAATCTCACCAACGTTCCACAGCTTCTGACCATCGCGGAGCTGGAACTGAACGTCACGCGCACATCGCTGCAGCTGCGCCACGCGATTCTGGCGCGAACGCCCGCCGAACTCGACGAAACGCTGGCGGACATCGGCGCCAAGAAAACGCTGCTGCTCGACCGGCTGGATCACCTGGGCAAGAACATGATCGACGACGACGGACGCCGAGCATTCGCGCCCCTGCCTGCGCTGATGGCGGATTTCTGGACAGTGGGTGAAGAGAACGTCAAACTGATCCAGGCCGGCAAGAAGGATGAAGCCTTTGCCTTTCTGGTGGACAAGACGATTCCTGCCCGCAATCGGCTGTTGCAACCGCTGGCTGCGGAAAAAAGCCGCCAGGGGCAGCGGCTGGCGTTTCGCATCAGCGAGATCCAGTCGTTCGCCGCGCTGGACCGCAACATCGTGATCGGCGTGATGGCCGGCATTGCAGCGGCGCTTTTGGGGCTGTCTGCCTACCTGCGCAGTGTGGTGCGACAGCTTGGCGCCGATCCGCACGCACTCAAGCATGTCGCGCAGTCAGTGGCCGACGGAGATCTGGCAGGCACGATCAGGCTGCGCAACGGCGATTCGGAAAGCGCCATGGCCGCGCTGGCCACGATGTCGCGCCGCTTGTCCGACGCTGTGCGCAAGGTACGGCACAACGCCGACAGCGTAGCAGCCGCCAGCCAGGAGATCGCCAATGCCAACCACGACCTGTCGGCCCGCACCGAGCACCAGGCCAGCACCCTGCAGCAAACCAGCGCCACGATGGAGCAACTGAGCACCGCGGTGCGCCAGAACGCTGACGATGCCGCCGAAGCCGACAGGGTCGCAGGGGTTGCCGCCACAGTGGCCAACGACGCCGGTTCGGTGGTGCAGGAGGTCGTCAAGACCATGAAGGGCATCCACGACAGCTCCCGGAAGATCGCAGAGATCATCGGCGTGATCGATGGGATCGCATTCCAGACCAACATCCTCGCGCTCAATGCGGCGGTGGAAGCCGCCCGTGCAGGCGAGCAGGGACGCGGCTTCGCGGTCGTGGCCAGCGAGGTGCGAAGCCTTGCACAGCGCAGCGCCCAAGCCGCCAAGGAGATCAAGAACCTCATTGATACCAGCGTGGGCCGCGTCGAGCACGGCTCGGGCCTAGTCAACAGCGCTGGAGCCACGATGGGCGAGGCGGTGGGCACCATTCGCAAGGTGTCCGAACTCGTGGCCGCCATCAGCACCGCTTGCCGGCACCAGCACCACGAGGTGTCGCAAGTCGTGCAAGCGGTGGTGCAGATGGACTCAGCCACCCAGCAAAACGCCGCCTTGGTCGAGCAGATGTCTGCGGCCGCCCTGAGCCTGAGCACGCAGTCGCAGGAATTGGTGCAGGCAGTGGCGGTCTTCCGGCTGGGAAATGACCACACCTGAGACTCCGTGACAGGCGGAGCCACCGGTGAGCACGGGATTTGCCGACAGCGACACCCCAACCTCTGACCATCGCGCTTCACTGCTGGAAGTAACACCCGCCCGGGCGCAAACAGGGATTGCATGGACATTGATGTAGAAGCCCACGTCCGGCAACAGGCAATGGGTCAGACCATGACAGTTAATGCCATTATGATGGCGTAAACTGCCAATCAATCATCTTGCCTGATCGCACAGAACTCGCCCGCCTGGGAGTTGCCCGCATTGCCGCCCGCTTGTTCGCAGAGCGGGGGTTCAGTGCCACCAGCGGCAGCGACATCGCGGCGGCGGCCGGTATTTCGGAACGGACCGTGTGGCGGTACTTCCGCAACAAGGAGAGCTGTGTCGCCCCGCTGTTCGCTCAGACGTGGCAGCGCTTCGCACGCGAACTGGGCTGCTGGCCGCGCGGCGACTCGATCGAACAGCATCTGGCAGACCAGTTCGCCCTGGACAAGCATTCGCCCGAGGAGATTGCCGACATGATGCTGGTGGTGCGGCTGATCGCTGCCCTGCCCGAAGAGCCCGATCTGCGCTCCGTCTGGCTGCATTCGTACCACGATGGCGAGGAGGAAATGGCCGCGCTCATCGGCGAGCGGCTCGGCCGCTCGCACCACGACTTCGAAGTTCGCCTGTGCGCTGCAGCCGTGATGGGCGCAGTGCGGACGGTGGATGAAACCATCAGCCGCGCCGCCGTGCGCGATGGGCAGGCCTTCACGACTGCCGAGGTGGTGGCGCAGATGTCTCGCGCCATCCGCGCGGTCAGCAACCTGCCCTTTTGTGATCCTGTGGTGCCCAGGCCGTTTGGCGATTCCGCACCGGGAGCGGCAAACACCAGAGCGCGACAGCGCAAAACAAGGTGATGCCCTCGGCACGACGATGCGGCTCGTTCGCGCCGCGCTTTTCCGACCGTTCCTGACTGCGCCTTGTCCGCGCACCAAAAGCCCCACCCTTTTTCACCCAACACCATGGCCTTCTTTTCCAAGAAAAAAACCTTGCGCATCGGCATCACTGCCCTGGCGCTGCTCGCGGTAGCTGCCGCTGTCGTTAAGTGGCAGTTCTTCCCCGCCAAGGCGGCCAATACGTTCATCACCGCGACGTCCACCACGGGCGACCTGGAAGACACGGTGCTGGCCAGCGGCACGCTGCAGGCTTTCAAGCAGGTGAGTGTGGGGGCACAGGTGTCGGGGCAGATCAAGTCGCTGAAGGTCGCGCTGGGCGATAACGTGAAGGCGGGCCAGTTGGTGGCCGAGATCGACTCCATGACGCAGCAGAACACGGTGCGCAATTCCGAGGCGGCGCTGGCCACGGCACAGGCCAACCTGCGTGCACGCCAGGCCTCGCTGTCGCAGGTGGAGCTGGCCTACAAGCGCCAGCAGCAGCTGCGCGCGGCCGACGCGGGTCCGCAGGCCGACCTGGAAGCGGCCGAGGCCACCTACCGCACCACGCTGGCCGACATCGACGCCCTGAAGGCGCAGATGCAGCAGGCCGCCATCGCCGCCGACACGGCCAAGGTGAACCTGGGCTACACGCGCATCGTCGCGCCCATCGACGGCCAGGTGGTCGCCGTGGTCACGCAGGAGGGGCAGACGGTGAACGCCAACCAGGCCGCGCCCACCATCATCAAGCTGGCCAAGGTGGACACCATGACGGTGAAAGCCCAGATCTCCGAGGCCGACGTGACGCGCGTCAAACCGGGGCAAAAGGTGTACTTCACCATCCTGGGCGAGCCAGACCAGCGCTATCAGGCCACGCTGCGCGCGGTGGAGCCCGCGCCCGACTCCATCGCCACGGAGTCTTCGCTCTCCAGCACCGCTGCCAGCAGCAACGCCACGGCCACCGCCATCTACTACAACGGTCTGTTCGACGCGCCCAACCCCGACGGCAAGCTGCGCATCTCCATGACGGCGCAGGTCTACATCGTGCGGGCCGAGGCCAAGGGCGCTGTCACCATCCCATCGGCCGCGCTGAGTGCGCGCAATGCCGACGGCACGCACACCGTGCGCGTGGTGGATGCCGAAGGCAACGCCGCACCTCGGCAGGTGCGCACCATTGGGTCAACGACGCTTGGTCTGTGCCCTGCCGACATTGTCACATCAATTGTGACAATTGGTACGGCGCAGGATCCTTACATCCCGCTTGGCATACCCGCTGCCTGCATGCGATCAATACAACCCTGTTCGCAGCGGAGACCGTGCGCGTCGGGCCGTGCCTCCACTCCATTCCGTGTCGATGGACGAGGCGACGATGCTGTCGCCCCGGCCGCCTTGGGGACAGGGATGTAGCGGTTGTCGGTTTGGTCGATGGTCAACGGCTGGCCCGGTTGGACCATGGGGACTCCGCTGCGGTCGAGTTGGACCCGCCCTGTGACCAGCAGGTAACCGTAACCCGCTCGTTGCTGCTGGGCGTTCAGTGCCAGATCAGCCAGGGCAGCCAAGCCCGAAGACCTTCACGAGGAGGCCTTCATCGCGCTATCACCGGAGGACACGGTGCGCAGAAAGCTGGCGCAGATTCTGGAAACCAGCAGCGTCAGGCCGAAAGTCGTTGCAGAGACACCCAATTCATCCACCGTATGTGCGCTGGCGATGGAGGGGCTGGGCGTAGGACTGGTCAATCCTTACGCCTCAGACGGCTATGCAGCACGTGGCGTGGTGTTTCGCCCGTTCTCAGCAGCCGTGCACCGCACGGACACATGGAGATATTGCTGGAGGATGTTCGAGTTCCAGTCGGCAATCTCATGCTGGGAGAGGGGCGAGGCTTTGAGATCGCACAGGGCCGTCTCGGACCGGGTCGCATCCACCATTGCATGCGATCCATCGGTGCAGCAGAGCGCGCGCTGGAGATGATGATTGACAGACTCAGCACGCGGTCGGCCTTCGGCAAGCCATTGGTGGAGCAGTCCGTCTGGCATGAGCGCATTGCCGAATCGCGGTGCGCGATTGATCAGGCGCGCTTGCTTGTATTGAACGCAGCGTACAAGATGGATAGAGGCGGGCAGGATTGTCGATCAGGATAGCCTGCACCGCAGCGCGATCATCGACGGATTCACGCAACAGCTGCATCAGATCTGCGCCGCTCGGTGGGTTCACGACATTGAGGTAGGGCCAGTCGCTACCCCAGACCAAGTTTTCAGGGTTAGCCCTCCACAGGGCATTCTGGTACATCGGCACCCAGGCGAACGGCTTCCCGGATCGCAAGCACCGCGAGCGGAGGCATCTGGGCAATTGACTGGGCGACCTCCACAGCGCGCGCCAATGCCTGTCCACTCGGAACAAGTTCACTGACCAAGTTGGCTGCATATGCTTCAGGCGCCGAGATCATGCTGCCGGTCAGCGTCCACAAAAGCGTCTTGTGGCGTCCGGCGCTGCGCAGGAGTCGCTGCGTTCCCCCGGCACCGGGCATGATGCCGACCTTGATTTCCGGCTGCCCCAGCTTTGCATCCTCTGCGGCGATCACCATGTCGCAGGACAAAGCGAGCTCGCAGCCACCGCCCAGCGCATAGCCCTCAACAGCCGCGATCACCGGCTTGCTCAACTCTCGCACGGTGCGGAACAGTCGGTCAGTTTCCTGCCGCACATGGTCGGTCGGGCGCATGCTGGACATCTCTGCAATGTCGGTGCCTGCCACGAAGTAGCCGCCATCCCCGGTGAGCACGACCGCCGCCACCTCGGGGTCATTGGCCAATGCCCGCAGAGCCTGCTCCAGCTCGTGCTTAACGGTCATATTGAGGGCGTTGCGCCGTTCGGGACGTTGGATGGTCACGATCCCGACGGGGCCCTGTACCCGCCGCTGAACCACGGCATGGCAGTCATTGGCGCTCATGCTGCGCAGCCATTCGCGGTGGGGCCCGCATGTGCCCAAACGGCCTGCGTAAGCCAGGGGGAGGCTCGGTAACGATCCTCGCCGTAAGCGATGCGCAGATGACGAATCACTTGTGCAACCAACGGCAGACCAAGGCGTCGGCCCCACTCCAGGGGGCCAAGCGGATAGTTCGTCCCCAGCCGCATGGCCGTATCGATATCCTGCTCCTGCGCGACGCCTTGGTGCAACGCATCGGCGGCCTCGTTGACCAGCATTGCAACGGTGCGCATGACCGCCAGGCCAGGAGTGTCAGCCAGCTCGGACACTGTCTTGCCCACGGCCGAAAAGAAGGCGACGGCGGCCGCGCGGTGCTTGTCACAGACCCGGGGTGACGCAGAGATCGCCATGCGCTTGCTATTGGCGAAGTCCAATGCCAGGTCGAAAAGCACCACAGGCTCCTGCAAATCAGCGGCCCATTCGGCTGCGGTACGCCCATCCGTCAATGCTAGGACATGGCCGTTGACCCGGAGGAATCCCCGGCCTGCCGTGGGTACGGCGTTCATCCGATCGTCCAAATTATCCAGAAGACCAGAGGCGGTTCCCAGGTCCCCGCAGATCGTGATCTCCAGGGCTTCAACGACAGCTGGTGATGCAAACGCTATCGGCTTAGGCGCCGCCGCTCCGCCGCTGTAGTCGTAGAACCCGCGCCCACTCTTGCGCCCCAGCCAGCCCGCGTCGACCAGGTCCTTCTGCACCAAAGACGGGCGGTACCGAGGGTCGTGGAAAAACGCTTCGTACACGGTCCGCGTCACCGTGAAATTGACATCATGGCCGATCAAATCCATCAGTTCGCACGGGCCCATGCGGAAGCCCCCGCAGTCCCGAAGAAGCGCATCGAGCGTTGCAGGGTCGCATGCCCGCTCCGACAACAATCGCAACGCTTCGCCGTAGAAGGGACGTGCGACGCGATTGACAACGAACCCGGGGGTCGACTGGCAGGCAACCGGAGTCTTCCCCCAGGCGCGCGCGGTGGCGGTGATGCAAGCAGTCACACCGGGATCCGTCTCTCGACCCGCGATCACCTCGACGAGTGGCAGACTCGTGGCAGGGTTGAAGAAATGCATGCCCACCAGCCGCTCGGGGCGCTGCAGGCAGGCACCCAGCGCAGTCACGGAGATCGAAGACGTGTTGGTGGCAATGATGGCATCCGGTGCCAGGTGTTGCTCCAATGACCGCAGAACTCGGCCTTTCACCGCGATGTCTTCAACGATCACCTCGATAAGCAGCCCTGCCTGCGCCAGCTCTGAATCGTCGAGCGACAAAGTAATGCGGGCCAGGATATCGGCAGCCTCCTCGTTGGATATTCGGCCACGAGTGGCACGGCGCGTCACACTTTCGCGGATGGATTGCAGACCGCGCTGAGCGGCATCTGCAACGGTGTCACGCAAGACCACCTTGTGGCCCGCGGTGGCAGCGACTTCCGCGATACCGCTGCCCATGGTTCCCGCGCCAAGTACGACGACGCTGCGGCGGGAAGAGAGCGCGGCTGGATTGAATGTGGAGTCTGGCGATGGGGTGACAGCATGCATGGCGAAGAAGAAGAACTACCGACGTGGGCGGCACTACTCTAGGTGGCACGCCCTGCAGCAGCAAGACGCTCCCTGGCAAGACTGGCTTGCGCGTGGCGACATGCACGTGCCCTGCGCCTCATTTTTGGCGTGTCAGTTCGTCTTCAGTTCCAGTGCGGTGGAATGCCACATTCCTCGATCTCCGAGTTCCTGCACGATGGAACGGATCGCCGCTGATGCGACCTGCACCGCTCGCGCCGGCCCTTTGCTCTTGGACATGGCCATGGTGATGCTGCGCTGCAGGCGCGGATCGGCGATCTTGGCGGCTTGCAAGCGCCCTTCTTCGATTTCGGTCCACACCGCGTGCAGAGGAAGGACTGAATACAAACGTTCCTGCTCGGCAAGGGACTTGAACAGCGGCAGGGAGTCTGCTTCGATCACCGGGGTGACGGTGAGCTTGTCGTGGCGCGCGACAGCGTCCAGCGCGTTGCGCAATCCGTTGGGGGCACTGGGCAGTATGAACGGCAGTCCAGAAAGTGCTGAGACGGGGATGTCGCCTTTGGAGGTCAGCGTGTCGCCCACGGGACCGACCAGGTACGCCCGTGAGCTGTGTGCGCCAGCCCGGGTGGGCGGCATTGCCGGAGGCCGGGCGCGCGCAGTTGCAGGCGCGCCAGGGCGTGCGCGCCGCTGTCGTAAACATCTGCAGACCAGTCGAATCGACCTACCACGTTGACCTGGCCAATCAGCTCGCCCAATTCATCCTCGTGCAGTTCGGCGAACAGAAGTGCCTCCAGCGCTGCAAGGTAAATCGTCTCAGACTCGATTAGACGCGCGTTTCGCACTGGCCGATTCGCCCAGGTCTGCGCATGCAATGCCAAGCAGGAGATCGCCAGGTCGATGCACCAAGCTTCCATTCGATCGCCCTGGAGAAAACTACCGTCCCCTGCAATAGCCAGCAATGTCTGATGCACTTGTGATGGCCCCAGATCACGTTGATCAGCAAATGCACACAACACCGGGAATGGCGTCTTCTTCAATAGCGGGGCAAACGCGCTAGGTTTGAATTGATCGAGAGTCCGCTTGATCTCAGCGCCTTCTTCTTCGCTCACTTGAGCCAGATGAAGGGCCAAGTCAGATGACAGCAACGGATAGATCCATCCCGAACGCACATTCCAGCGATCGTGCAGCAAGTGCATGATTCGCTCAGCGCCTATCACCTGTAGCGTTTCGGAGGAGACAGCACCATTGCAGCTACTCAGGCCGGCGATTTCAATGGCATCCAGATGCAAGTGCAACGCACTGGCAGGTAGACATGAACCTGGGAATGCTCTTCACCGTCTGCTCTTGATCACAGCAGTCGTTCAATGACCGCCGGTTGAGCGTCAGCAACCAGCCTCTTGCAGTCATCGGAGCGTTTTGGGGGCTACTCGAACCACAAGAACTTCTAGAAAAAACCAAAGAAAAAGAGCGCTCAAACTGGGCGCTCTTTTTTATATAGCAACGAACCCAACCAGGGCCGAAGTTTTTTTGTATTTCTAGGTCGCCTGTACCCGTCAATTTCGAGTTTACGACTTTACCGTTACAAATGACCGCCCCGCAAACCCGCGTGAATGCTGGAGGCATGTTTACGACTTTATTTGCGTGTTTACGACTTTAATTACCCAGAATATGCGCGCCACCGTCACGCCATCGTCACTCCACCGTCACGCTTTTGGCCAGATTCCGTGGCTTGTCGACATCCGTACCCCGCGCGCACGCCGTGTGGTAGGCCAGCAGCTGCAGTGGCACCACGTGCAGCAGCGGGCTCAAGGCGCCATAGTGTTCGGGCATGCGGATCACGTGCAGGCCTTCGCCGCTCTCGATGCGCGTGTCGCCATCGGCCAGCACGTACAGCACACCGGCGCGGGCCCGCACCTCCTGCATGTTGCTCTTGAGCTTTTCCAGCAAGGCGTCGTTGGGCGCCACGGTGACCACGGGCATGGCGCTGGTGACCAGCGCCAGGGGGCCGTGCTTGAGCTCTCCGGCGGGGTAGGCCTCGGCGTGGATGTAGCTGATTTCCTTGAGCTTCAATGCGCCTTCGAGAGCGATGGGGTAGTGCAGACCGCGGCCCAGGAACAGGGCGTTTTCCATGCGGGCAAAGTCTTCAGCCCAGCTGATGAGTTGTGGCTCCAGTGCCAGCACGGCCTGCAGGGCGACGGGCAGGTGGCGCATGGCCTTGAGGTGGGCGGCTTCCTGCTCCTCGCTCAGACGGCCCTTGGTTTGCGCCAGCGCCAGCGTCAGCAGGAACAGGCCCGCCAGTTGCGTGGTGAAGGCCTTGGTGCTGGCCACGCCGATCTCGACGCCCGCGCGGGTGATGTAGGCCAGCTTGCATTCGCGCACCATGGCGCTGGTGGCCACGTTGCAGATGGTCAGCGTGTGCTGCATGCCCAGCGACTGCGCGTGGCGCAGCGCGGCCAGCGTGTCCGCCGTCTCGCCCGACTGGCTGATGGTGACGACCAGGGTGCGCGGGTTGGGCACGCTGGTGCGGTAGCGGTATTCGCTGGCCACTTCCACCTGCGTGGGGATGCCGGCGATTTCTTCCAGCCAGTACTTGGCCGTGCAGCCGCTGTAGTAGCTGGTTCCGCAGGCCAGGATGAGGACGCTGTCGATTTCCTTGAACACGCGCCAGGCGGCGGCGCCGGGCTCTCCGTGCAGGCCGGCACCGTCGAACAGCTCGGGCACGATGCCTTCCACGCCTTCGAGCGTGTCGGCAATGGCGCGCGGCTGCTCGAAGATTTCCTTTTGCATGTAGTGGCGGTAGGGCCCCAGCTCGGCCGCGCCGCTGTGGGCCTGCACGGTGCGCACGGGGCGTTGCGCGGTGGTGAGCGCGGTGCGGTCCTTGCCCACGATCCAGTAGCGGCCCAGTTGCAGGTCCACCAGGTCGCCCTCTTCCAGGTACACGATCTGGTCAGTGACGCCGGCCAGGGCCATGGCGTCGCTGGCGAGGAAGTGCTCGCCAGCCACCGAGCCCCCGGTGCCCGAGCCCACGCCCAGGATCAGCGGCGAGCCGGCGCGTGCGCCCACCACGCGGTGCGGCTCGTCGCGGTGGATGACTGCGATGGCGTAGGCGCCGTGCAGTTGGGCCACGGTGGCCTGCACGGCCTCGAACAGGTCGCCGCTGTAGTGGCTGTCGACCAGGTGGGCGATGACTTCGGTGTCGGTCTGGCTGGCGAAGACGTAGCCGCGCGCCTGCAGGGCGCGGCGCAGCTCTTCATGGTTCTCGATGATGCCGTTGTGCACCAGGGCCACGCGGCCAGCGCTGTGGGTGTGCGCGTCAGCACCAGTGCCGTGGCTGAAGTGGGGGTGGGCGTTGTGCACGACGGGCGCACCGTGGGTGGCCCAGCGGGTGTGGGCGATGCCGGTGGCGCCGTCCAAGTGGTCGGTCTGCACCTGTTCCAGCAGTTCGGCCACGCGGGCGGTGCTCCGGGCACGCTGCAGGCCGCCGCGCTCGGTGCCGTGGCGGGCCGGGTCCAGGCTGGCGCCGTGCACGGCCACGCCGCAGGAGTCATAGCCGCGGTATTCCAGCCGCTGAAGGCCTTGCACGAGGATGGGAACGATGTTGCGCGTGGAGACTGCGCCGACGATGCCGCACATGGAGATGCCTTTGTGTGAAACGGATAACGGATGGTAGGCACCCGAAAAGGAAATTTCAGATTGATTTTTAATAGTTTGTGAACTTTAATTTCACGAAACCAGTTTGTTGAAATAATATTTCAACGAATACATCATTATGGAATCCTTAGCCCTCGACTTCACGGACTTGCAACTGCTGAACCTGTTGCAAACCGACTCCGCCCAGAGCAACCAGTCGCTGGCCGAACAGGTGCATGTGTCGCCGCCGACCTGCCTGCGGCGCGTCAAGCGGCTGCAGGACGCGGGGCTGATCGAGCGGCAGGTGGCGCTCCTGCAGCCTGACCGGCTGGCCGCGATCCAAGGCCACGGCCTCTCGTGCATCGTGGAGGTATCGCTGGACCACCAGGGTGCCGAGCACCTCGATGCATTCGAAGCGCGCGCCGTGGCGGACGGCGCGGTGCAGCAGTGCTGGCGCGTCTCTCCCGGGCCGGACTTCGTGCTGGTGGCGCACACACGCGACATGCCGGGGTATCTCGCGCTGTCGAAGAGGCTTTTCACGGGGGATGCGAATGTGCGCAATGTGAAGGCATTCTTTGCCACAAGGCGGGCAAAATTCGACACCAAAGTGCCTCTCGCGATTGACCAGCAAGCACACTAAGCTATCGAATAGATAGCAAATCGCAAAAGACCCTACCGCCTGGCACTGTGCGCCGCAGAGGCGCTGGCGGGCGCCCTTGCTGTCTGCCATTTCCTGCTGGCCTCACCCGCCAGCCCACGGTAAGCTGTCCCGAAGCCCTCCTTTTTCCTTTCAGCCTTCCGGCCTTGCCCGCACATCCGTCCCTGGTGCGGACGGCCAGCACCACCCGCCACCGATGCCGACGCCCGAACGCCAGATGCCCCGCCGTATCTATCCGCTGCGCTTGCTGGGCATGGGTTTGGGTGGGGCCGTGGTGGGCGTGGTGCTGTGGGAGCGCCAGGCCTCGGTCTACGCCTGGCTGGGCATGGTGCTGCCTGCATTTGTATGGCCCCATGTGGCCTTCCTGCTGACCCGGCGCAGCACGGACCCCTACCGCACCGAGATTCGCAACCTGCTCGTGGATTCGGCAGCAGCAGCGGCCTTTGTGCCGCTGATGCACTTCAGCCTGCTGCCCAGCGTGATGCTGATCACGCTGACCATGGTGGACAAGATCACCACCGGCATCCGCGGCCTCTGGGCGCGGTCCATCCCCGTGATGCTGGTCGCCGGGGCCATCAGTGCCGCGCTGACGGGCTGGCACTGGTCGCCCGTGACATCCACGACCGTGATGCTCGCCTGCCTGCCGCTGATCAGCCTGCACACGCTGTCGGTCAGCGTGGTGAGCTACCAGCTCATCCGCCAGGTGTCGCGCCAGAACCAGATGCTGGATGAGCTGCGGCGGATCGACGCGCTCACCGGCCTGTTCGGGCGCGGCCACTGGCAGCAGCAGGCAGAGGCCGCGCTGCGGCGCCACCACACGACCGACGAGCCTGCCTGCATGCTGATGATGGACATCGACCATTTCAAGGAAGTGAACGACGAACACGGCCATGCCGTGGGCGACGAGGTGATCCGTGCGCTGGCCCACGTGGTGCGGGGCCACGTGCGCGCGGGCGACTGCGCGGGGCGCTACGGAGGCGATGAGTTCGCCATCATCCTGCCCGGCATGCGGGCGCAGGATGCCCTGGCGATCGCGCAGCGGATCCGCGCACAGGCTGAAGGCGTTCGGCTGCGGGAGCTGCCCCATCTGCGCCTGACCATCAGCATCGGCGTGGCCCCTGCCGACCACCGACACAGCAACCTGCGCGCCTGGATCGAGTCAGCCGACGCCGCGCTCTACGCCGCCAAGAAGGCGGGCCGCAACCGCGTCGCGGGTTGCTCCGAGCCGGCACTGGTGCCCGCCGTGTGATACGGGCCTGCATGGGAAATCACGCCGGCCGATCCCGCTGATCCGCGAAAGCGCCGCGTGAGGTTTCGACAGCCTCAACGCGAACGGCTTGGAGCGGTCAGCAGCGTGCCCACCTCACTCAACACCCACTGCAGCGGACGGTGCTGCCGGCCACTGCACCCGCACCGTGCAGCCAGCGCCCACCTCCCCCACCGCACTGACGCTGCCGCCGTGGCGTTGCGCGATGGCTCGGCATACCGCCAGGCCAGCGCCGACGCCGTCGAACTCGGCTTCACGGTGCAGCCGCTGGAACACGCCGAACAGCTGGCCCGCGCGCGCGCTGTCGAAACCCGCGCCGTTGTCGGTGATGGTGCAGGCCACCTGCCCCGGCGCATCCGCTGCTGCCGCCTGCACGCTGATGTGCGGCGGCTGCGGCCCTTTGCGGGTGAACTTGACCGCATTGCCCAGCAGTTGCACCAGCAGCTCGTGCAGCAGGTCGGCATCGGCCTGCAGCGTGGGCAGGGCGGGTGCGATGTGCCACTGCACGGCCCTGGCCGCCTCGCCATCCGCCAGCGCGGCGCGCGCACGGGCCACCGCATCCGCCAGCGGCACCGCCTGCAGCCGCAGCGGCGCACGCCCCGCACGCGCCAATGCCTGCAGGCCGTCGATCATCAGGCCCATGCGGCGGGCCGACTGGTCCATGGTGGCCAGAAAGCCCAGCACCTCCTGCACCTCGCCCCCCTGCGCAACAGGGGGCGGCAGGTCGCCCAGCGTCTCGCGCACCAGCTTGCCGTACGACGTGAAGTGGCGCAGCGGCGCCCGCAGGTCGTGCGACACCGCGCGCAAGAAATCTTCCTGCGCGGCAGCCATGTCGGCCACTTGCTGCTGGCTGCGGGCCAGCTCGGCACGCAATTGCTGAACGGTCTTTTGAGTTTCTTCGTCGCTCATGGCTCACACCCCACTCAACCCGGCAGAGCATTCAGCTGCGCCCCGCCTGCTCACGTCTGTCGACACTGGCGCGCTCATCGCCAGTGCACCCGTGGAACTGGCTCCGCCAGGCCACCGGGTGCGTCCCCCTCCCGAAGGAGAGGGGGAAGGCGCGAAGCGACTCAGGGGGTGCCTCCCTTCCTGGGCCGCTGCCAGTTGGCGATGCTGACCTGCTTGCCCCGCGCCACGCTCAAGGCGCCGGGCGCCGTGCTCTTGGTGATGGTGCTGCCCCCGCCCACCGTGCCGCCCGCGCCGATGGTCACGGGCGCCACCAGCACGCAGTTGCTGCCCACGTGCACGTCGGCCTCGATCACGGTGCGGTGCTTGTTCGCGCCGTCGTAGTTGGCGGTGATGCTGCCGGCGCCGTAGTTCACGCGCTCGCCCACGGTGGCATCGCCCAGATACGCCAGGTGGTTGGCCTTGGCGCCGTCGGCGAGAGTACTGTTCTTCACCTCCACGAAGTTGCCGATGTGCACTTCGCGGCCCAGCTGAGCGCCGGGACGCAGGCGGGCAAACGGCCCGATGAGCGCGCCCGCGCCCACGCTGGCGCCGGCCTTCTCGCCGTCGATGTGGGTGTAGGGATGGATCACCGCGCCTGCGGCGATGGTCGCGTTGGCGATGCAGCAGTGCGCGCCGATGGCCACGCCCTCGCCCAATTCCACGCGACCTGTGAATACGCAGTTCACGTCGATCTCGACATCCTGGCCGCACACCAGTTCGCCGCGCACGCCGGTGCGGGCGTCGTCGCGCACGTCCAGGCGCGAAGGGTCGGCCAGGCGCACACCCTGCTCCATCAGGCCGCGCGCCACGCGCAACTGGTGCGCGCGCTCCAGCTCGGCCAGTTGCAGCGGACTGTTCACGCCAGCCACCTGCAGCGCATCTGCTATGCGGTGCGCCACCACGGGCACGCCATCGGCCACGGCCATGGCGACGATGTCGGTCAGGTAGTACTCGCCCTGCGCGTTGTCGTTGGTCAGCCGCGCCAGCCAGCCCTTGAGCCGCTGCGTCGGCACGGCCATGATGCCGCTGTAGATCTCGGTGATGGCGCGCTCCTCGTCGCTGGCATCCTTGTGCTCGACGATGCCCTGCACGTCGCCCGCTGCATTGCGCACGATGCGGCCATAGCCCGTGGGGTCGGGCAGCGTGACGGTGAGCAGTGCCAGGCGGCCATTGCCGCCTTCGGTGCAGGCCTGCACCAGCGCGCGCAGCGTGTCGGCCTGGGTAAGCGGCACATCGCCCGACAGCACCACGGCAACGCCGTCGTCGGCCAGCAGCGGCACGGCCTGCAGCACCGCATGGCCCGTGCCCAGTTGCGGCTCCTGGCGGGCAAACTTCAGATCAAAACTGCCGCTGCCGCTCGCTGCACCTGCGCAGGCTGCTTCTACATCTGTAGCACCGTGGCCGGTGATGACCACCGCGCTGCGGGCCTGCAGGTGCGCGGCCTGGTCCAGCACGTGGTGCAGCAGCGGGCGCCCGGCCAGGCGCTGTAGCACTTTGGGAATGCGGCTTTTCATGCGCGTGCCCTTGCCGGCCGCCATGATGAGAATGTCGAGTTGCGTCATGAACAATGGGGAGAAAGCGGGCAGCGCCACGGTGCGTGCGCAAGCCGGTACGGGATTATCGGCTGCAGCGCGCTCCGCGCCGAACGCTATGCAAAACATAGCAATCAGCGCCCATCAGCTGGTGTCCGAAGCGATTTTTTGCGCCCACCGACAGGCTACAGCAGCGGCAGCAGGCGCGGCGGGGTGTCGTAGTACTCGGCGATGCGCGCCAGCGCGCGGGTGTTGAGCAGGCGCAGCCGCCCGTCCTTGAGCTCGTGCAGGCCCAGCATCGACAGGCGCCTGAGCGTCTTGTTGGTGTGCACCAGCGACAGCCCCAGCGCGTCGGCGATGTGCTGCTGCGTGAGCGGGAAGGCCACACTGCCACCCTCGGCCAGGCCGATACGGTCGAGCCGCCGGTACAGGTGCATCAGCAGCATGGCCACGCGCTCGGTGGCGTTGCGCCGGCCGGCGGTGAGCAGGCTGTCGTCCACATGGCCCTCTTCGTGCGCGGCCAGCCAGGTCATGTCGTAGCCCAGGCGCGGGTGTTCGCGGAACAGTGCCCACAGGCTGTCGCTCTGGAACACGCACAGAGAGCAGGCCGTCAGGGCCTCGACACCGTGCGCCGAGGAGTCGCCGAACTCCTGCTGCAGCCCGATGAGGTCGCCGGGCAGCAGGAAGTTCAGGATTTGTCGGCGCCCGTCGCTCAAGGTCTTGTAGCGAAAAGCCCAGCCCCCATAGAGCGTGAAAAGCCGCACGTTGGCCTGGCCTTCGTGCACCAG
The DNA here is from genome assembly GCF_019219095.1 of Acidovorax sp. sic0104. Lineage (GTDB taxonomy): Bacteria > Pseudomonadota > Gammaproteobacteria > Burkholderiales > Burkholderiaceae_C > Acidovorax. The sequence continues at coordinate 82,424 of NZ_JAHUWH010000004.1, read as the reverse complement.
CGTCTCGCCGGGCTGCGCCGCGACCGTGGTACTGCGAAAGTCCTCGATGAAGTCCAGCGCCTGCGGCGTCACCGCAGTGAAGGCTCCGCTTCTTCGCAATCCGCAATCTCGGCAGGCGGGAGGGCACGCAGGAATGACAGGGGGAACGGCGCTCATGGTGGCGCGATTTTAGAAGCCACACCCCCGGCACACAGCCGCATGCAACGGGTTTTCACAGCGGTGATGCGCAGATGCCGCACGAGCGGCGCATTCGCGGCGGCGTATGTCTTTTGACATTGCGCGGCGGACAGGGCGCCGCCTACATTGGGGTGCTGATATGAACCTTTCCCCCGCCCTGTACGAGGTGCTGTACGTCAGCATGATCGCGCCCGAGCAGCCGCTCGGCATCGTCGCCGAGATCGCTGCAGCGGCACGCGTGGCCAACGCGCGGATGGACATCACCGGCCTGCTGATCTTTGATGGCCAGCGCTTTTGCCAGCAGTTCGAAGGGCCCAGGAAGGCCGTGCTCAAGCTCATCGAGCGCATCCGCAACGACCCCCGCCATGTGAACATCGAGGTGCTGCACCATGGTCCGCTGGCGGGCCGCAGGTTTCAGAACTTCGACCTGGCCTTCAGCACCGTGGAAGACGTAGAGGCCCTGGCGCGCATGGAGCAGCTCGACGGCGATGCCGCGATCGCGGCGTTCAGGGCTGTCTGCGGCGAGCTCGAGTACTGAGCGCTCTGCAGCGCCAGGCCCTTCGCAACGCCCTGCTCAGCCTTCGCCGTGCGGCCAGCGCCGCAGCACCAGCGTTGCGTTCACCCCGCCGAACCCGAACCCGTTGACCATGGCGTGCGTGATCGCCTGGGCCCGTGGCGACAGCGCCACCAGGTCCAGCCCGGCGGCCTGCTCGTCGGGCGTGTGCAGGTTCAGCGTGCCGGGCACCACCTGGTCGCGCAGCGCCAGCACGGTGAAGACCGTGGCCACCGCGCCGGCAGCCCCCAGCAGATGCCCGGTGGCGGACTTGGTGGAGCTGATGGCCACGGAGCCGCCACTGCCGAACACACGGCGGATGGCGGCCAGCTCGCCACGGTCTCCCACCATCGTGGAAGTGGCATGGGCATTGAGGTACTGCACCTCGCCCGCGGCCAGCCCGGCCTGCGCGAGCGCCATGGCCATGCTGCGGGCCGCACCATCGCCGTCCTCAGGGCCTGAAGTGATGTGGTACGCATCGGCCGACGTGCCGTAGCCCACCAGTTCGGCCAGCGGCTGCGCACCACGCGCCAACGCGTGCTCCAGCGCCTCGACCACCAGCATGCCGGCGCCCTCGCCCATGACGAAGCCGTCACGCTGCGCATCGAACGGACGCGAGGCCTCGTGCGGCGCATCGTTGAAACCGCTCGCCAACGCCTTGGCTGCGGCGAATGCACCCAAGCTCACGCGGTCGATGGCCGCCTCGCTGCCGCCGCACACGGCGATGTCGGCCTCACCCGCACGGATCATGCGGGCCGCATCGCCCAGCGCCTGCACGCTGGCCGCGCAGGCCGTCACGGGTGCGCCCAGCGGGCCCTTGAGCCCATGGCGGATCGACACATGGCCTGCCGCCAGATTGACCAGGAATGACGGCACGGTGAACGGCGACAAGCGCTGCGGCCCGCGCGTTTCCGTGGTGCGAACCGCGTCGGCGATGGCGCCGAAGCCACCGATGCCCGACGCGATGACGGTGGCCGTGCGCGCCAGCGCGGCTTCGTCACCACCGGCCACCGGCCAGCCGGCCTGCGCGAGCGCCTGCTGCGCGGCGCCCAGCGCGAAGGGGATGAAGCGGTCCATCTTGCGCTGGTCCTTGGCCGAGACCACGGCGTCGACGTCCCAGCCGCCCTCGGGGTCTTGCGCGATCGGCAGAACCTGCCCTGCCACCTTGGCCGGCACGCCGTCGCAGACCGCGTCGGGTAGTCGCGTGATGCCCGAGCGCCCGGCCAACAGCCGCTGCCAGGCCAGCTCCACGTGGCTGCCCAGGGGCGAGACCAGGCCCATGCCGGTGATGACGACGCGGCGCATCAGCCGCAGCCTCCGCAACCAGGGGCTGCACGCGATATCAGGAAGACGGACGGTAGGGATTGCATCGGAAACAACTCGCTGGTGGATGGTCTGGCGGCAGGGACGACAGAAAGCAGAAAGGCAGGCACGGCGGCGGTTCGCTGCTCAACTGCGCCCAGAAGGCGGGCCGGGATTTATGATTGCAGCCGTCATCATAAGCACAAAACTGCTTAATGCGTACGACCGCAATCATTAAGAGGTTTCCATGAAAGTCTCCAAGGCACAGGCGGCAGAGAACCGCCAGGGCATCCTCGACGCGGCCGCGCGCCTGTACCGCGAGCGCGGCCTGGCGGGCGTGGGCGTGGCCGACATCACGCGCGATGCGGGGCTGACGCACGGCGGGCTGTACCGGCATTTCGAGTCCAAGGACGCGCTGGTGCGCGAGGCCTGCGCCCGCGCGTTCGACTGGTCCATCGCCCCCCTGGATGGGCATACGCCCAACGCGACGGTGGCAGACCGCATCAAGAGCTACCTCTCGCCCGCGCACCGCGACGCCCCTGGCCGCGGCTGCCCGGCCGCAGCGCTGGCGGTGGACGCGGCGCGCGCGGGCCCGGAGCTGTCGGAAGTATTTGCATCGGGGATCGAGCGCAACATCCAGCGCTTCACGCAGCTGTTGGCAGACCATGCTCCCGCCCCGGCCGAGCCCTTCGGTGCCGATGCAGCGCAGGTATCGGCGGCGCACCGCGCGCGGGCGATGGAGGTGCTGGCCACCATGGTCGGCGGCCTGGTGCTGGCCCGCGCTACGGCGGCGGCGCAGCCGGCGCTGTCTCAGGAGCTGCTGACGACCTTGCAGGAGCAGCTGATCCAGTTGCTGGATACACCCCAAGACTGAGCCGGGGGCACAGCAAACGTTTTGCTATCAAAAAAATAGCTTCCAACGCTTGATGGGCAAACGCAGGAAGCTATTCAGACTATAGAACCGGGCGGACACTGCGCGGGCAGCCTGGTGCTCTCGCTCGCCCGCCCGCATGCCGGTTCAGGCGCAGCAGGCGTCGCTCGCAACGGCCACGGACGGGCTGCCGAAGGCCGCACGGCGCCACCAGGGGGTGGCGATGCTGGCCGCGCCCACGGGGGTGCTGGTCCAGCGGTACTGCAGGCGGGCGCTGCCCACGGGCTCGACCACGGCATGCTGGCCGGCGGCCACCCAGAGGGTCTGGCCGGCGTGCAGGAACACGTCGCCGGCTTCGGCACCCGTGCCGTAGGGGCCGGCATCGAGCGTCACCCAGGCGTGGCCTTCGGCCACGCGCAGGGCCATGGGGGCACGGGGCGCGAGGCTGACGGCCTTGCCTGGCAGCAAGGTGCTGACACCGTGGGTGGCAGCGGCCGTGGCAGCGGCGGATACGAACTGGAAGGTCTGCGAGGTGGTCATGGTGCTTCTCCGGGTTTACCCTTGATGGACTCTATGGTGCGCCGTGCTAGCAACAGCGTCCAATGAAAAGGAATATGAGGATTGATGCTCTTCTTGCATGTCGCCCTCAAGCCGTGGTGCGAGCACGGGGCGCTGCTATCCGAAAGAGAGCAAACCGCGCGATTCCGACCGCCAGCCGGCTGCCTGCGCCCAACACCTGCACGCCCGCCTGGCCCACGGCACGGCCGCCCTGGCCCAGGGCCTGCATCAGGTCGCGCAGGGGCAAGGCGACGCTGCATTCCCACTCGGCACCGGGCCGCAGCAGGCGCTGTGCCGGTGCAGCGGGCTGCGCCGCCCACTCGAAGGCCACGGTTTCAGGCAGCGCGCCCGCGGGGCTCCAGGCTTCCATCACCACATGCTGGCCGGGCGCGACTACCAGGCGCTCGCCGGCCTGCAGCACGTGGTCGGCCAGGCACAAGGGCAGGTCTGAGCGCAAGTCCGCCGGCAGCCCGGCCAGCGACGCGCCCCGCAGGGTGACCCAGGCGCGGCCCTGCGCGATGGCCAACACGCCGTGCTCGCGCGGGTGCAGCGACAGGGCTCGGCCAGGGTTCAGTTTCCAGCAACCGGCCGCAGGTCGGCCAGCCGATGGGGCTTGGGCGGATTGTTGCGATTCCAGAACGTTGCGGGCTGGCATGACGGACTCCTTCAGGTGCGCTCAATGCGCGTTGATGAGCATCAATGTTGCCGCCAGCGCCCTACACAGTCCAATGAAAACGCGGTACGCTATTCATTCCATCGACGCATGAATCTGGATCTCCTCGGGAAACCGCCATGGCCTCTGCCGAATACTCCCCCGCCGTCCTGCGCACCCGGCCCGTCGCCACCGGCCACTGGCGCGCATTCCTGGCCGTGGCACGCCACCTGAACTTTCGCGCCGCGGCGGACGAACTGGCGCTCACCCAGTCGGCCGTGAGCCGCCAGATCCAGGCACTGGAAGAAGAAGTGGGTGTGGCGCTGTTCCTGCGCCACACGCGCGCCGTGGAGCTGACCAGCGCGGGCGCGCAGCTGCAGCGCGCCGTGGCCCCGGCGCTGGAGCGCCTGGACGCCGCCGTGCGCCTGGTGCGCCAGACGGCCGGCCGGCGCAGCGTGGCGATCACCACCTGGGCCAGCTTTGCATCGATGTGGCTCATACCGCGCATGGAGGAGTTCCAGCGCGACAACCCGGGCATCGACATCCGCATCGATGCGAGCGACGTGCAGATCGACCTGGACACCTCGGACGTGGACCTGGCGCTGCGCTACGCCATGCCAGGCGGCGCCACCCAGGGCGGCACGCGCCTGTTCGGCGAGCAGTTGGCGGTGGTGGCCAGCCCCTGGCTGCTGAAAAGCGGCAAGCCCCTGCGCACGCCGGCGGACGTGGCGCAGTTCACCCTGATCGAGGCGGGCGACGCCCACCGCACGCACTACCTGGAATACCTGAGCTGGCGCCGCTGGTTCGATGCGCGTGACCTGGCCAAGCTGCAGCCCGAGCGCTGGCTGTACTTCAACTACGCGCACCAGATCGTGCAGGCCGCGCTGGCCGGCCAGGGCCTGGCGCTGGCCCGCATGCCGCTGATCGCCGATGCGCTGGCCTCGGGCGACCTGGTGGAGGTACTGCCCGGACACCGCATCGACTCGCCCCTGACCTACTGGCTGATGGTGGGCCCGCGCAGCGCCCAGCGGCCCGAGATCAAGGCGTTCTGCGCGTGGCTGCAATTGCAGGCCCAGGCCACGCGCGAGGCCATTGGCGATGTGCCGGACCCGGACCTCAATGACGACCTGGATGGTGCAAACTAGCTACCATTTTTGTAGCTGCCAACACTCATCCAGAAAGCGCTGGAGGCAGTTTCAAGCCAAAGTCACCTTCGCGAACTTGCGCTTGCCCACCTGCACCACATAAGTCCCGGCGTCGAGCTTGAGGCCCTTGTCGCTGACCACGCTGCCGTCCACGCGCACACCCCCGCCGTCGATCAGGCGGCTGGCCTCGCTGCCCGACGGCGCAAGGTTGGCCTGCTTGAGCAGCGCCCCGATGCCCAGGGGTGCACCGGTCAGGCTCACCTCGGGAATCTCATCGGGCACGCCGCCTTTGCTGCGGTTGATGAAGTCCTGCTCGGCCGCATCGGCCGCCGCCGCGCTGTGAAAGCGCGTGGTGATCTCCTTGGCGAGCATCACCTTGGCGTCCTTGGGGTTGCGCCCGCCCGCCACCTCGGCCTTGAGCGCCGCGATCTGCGAGAGTGACAAAAATGACAGCAGCGTGTACCAGTCCCACATCAGGGTGTCGCTGATGGACAGCACCTTGGCGAACATGGTGTTGGGCTCTTCGGTGATGCCGATGTAGTTGTTCTTGGACTTGGACATCTTGTCCACGCCATCCAGGCCCACCAGCAGCGGCATGGTGAGCACACACTGCGGCTCCTGGCCGTATTCCTGCTGCAGATGGCGGCCCATGAGCAGGTTGAACTTCTGGTCGGTGCCGCCCAGCTCCAGGTCGCTCTTCAAGGCCACCGAGTCGTAGCCCTGCATCAGCGGGTACAGGAATTCGTGCACCGAGATGGACTGGCCGGTGGAAAAGCGCTTGTGGAAGTCGTCGCGCTCCATCATGCGCGCCACCGTGTACTTGGCGGCCAGCTGGATCATGCCGGTGGCGCCCAGGGGCTCGCTCCACTCGCTGTTGTAGCGGATCTCGGTGCGGGCCGGGTCCAGCACCAGGCTGGCCTGGCGGTAGTAGGTCTCGGCGTTGGCCTGGATCTGCTCCTTGGTGAGCGGCGGACGGGTGCTGTTGCGGCCCGAAGGGTCGCCGATGAGGCTGGTGAAGTCGCCGATCAGGAAGATCACCTGATGGCCCAGATCTTGCAACTGCCGCATCTTGTTGAGCACCACGGTGTGGCCGATGTGGATGTCCGGCGCCGTCGGGTCCAGCCCGAGCTTCACGCGCAGGGGTTGGCCGGTGGCTTCGGAGCGCGCCAGCTTTTTGGCCCACTCGTCCCGTGGCAGCAATTCGTCGACGCCGCGCAGCGAGATTTCGAGGGCTTGCCTTACACCATCGGAAGGCGGGCTTGTTGTAACAGCAGATTGATTCATAAGGGTTTTTTGGGATGTCTAGACAGCGTGCGCCGCTATACTTGCGCCCACCTTGCCAAGGGCGGATTCTAGTGGGCCCCATGTTCCGACGCCCCGATCCCGCGCCCGGCACCTTGCACCTGACAGCCTGTGCCTCCAGCCTTGCCCCGCTAGCGCGCGCCGCGGGGGAGTTTCCTGGAGCCACGTTCACCCTGGGGATAGACCTTTGATTCATGGCTTGACCACCGCCAGCACGGCATTGCTTGACCGGCTGTCCCACACGATCCAGAAACACCCCAAGCGCATCACCGCCGCCATCGCAGCCATCCTGCTGACGGGCGGCGGCGGCGCATTCGCAGTGGCCTCCTTCGCACCCGACCCGGCCGAGATGCCTGTGCGCATGGTGACGCTGCCCGTCGAGTCTCTGGCAGAAAACCTGGTGCTGGGCGAGCTCGATGCCCCCGGCTTCTCGCTGTACCGCTCCGAGCAGGTGCGCAGCAGCGACACCCCCGAGTCCCTGCTGCAGCGCATGGGCGTGGCCGACCCGGCTGCCGCCGCCTTCATGCGCGGTGACACACCTGTCAGACAGAATGTGCTGGGCCGCACCGGCCGCATCGTGTCGGCCGAGACCACCGACGACCACCGCCTCATCCGCCTGACGGTACGCTGGGTGCCGGACGACAGCGGCAACTTCCGCCGCCTGATCGTCGAGCGCACCGGCAACAACAAATTCACCTCGCGCGTCGAGACCGCCAAGATGACGGCCAGCAGCCGACTGGCTGGCGGCATCATCAACAGCTCGCTGTTCGCCGCCACCGACGCCTCCAACATCCCCGACGGCGTGGCCGTCCAGATGGCCGAGCTGTTCTCGGGCAACATCGACTTTCGCCGCTCGCTGCGCAAGGGCGACCGCTTCTCCGTCGTGTATGAAACGCTGGAGGCCGACGGCGAGCCCCTGTCCAGCGGCCGCGTGCTGAGCGCGGAGTTCGTCAACGCCGGCAAGACCCACCAGGCCATCTGGTTCCAGGAGCCGGGCGCCGGCAAGGGCTCGTACTACACCCTGGACGGCGAGAGCATGCGCCGCGCCTACCTGACCTCGCCGGTCGAGTTCTCGCGCGTGACCAGCGGCTTCAAGATGCGCCTGCACCCCATCCTGAAGACCTGGCGTGCCCACCTGGGCACGGACTTCGCGGCCCCCACCGGCACCGCCGTGCGCACCGTGGGCGACGGCGTGGTCGAGTTCGCGGGCGTGCAGAACGGTTTTGGCAACGTGGTGTTCGTGAAGCACCGCAACCAGCATGTCACCGTGTACGCCCACCTGAGCCGCATCGACGTGCGCCAGGGCCAGTCGGTCGAACAGGGCCAGACCCTGGGCGCCGTGGGCTCCACGGGCTGGGCCACCGGTCCGCACCTGCACTTCGAGTTCCGTGTGAACGGCGTGCACCAGGATCCGCAGACCATCGTGGCCGCCAGCGACGCTGCCGCGCCCATCTCTGCCGCATCGCGCCCCGCCTTCCAGCGCCTGGCGTCCAACATGCGCATTCAGCTGAATGCCGCAGCGCTGATCGAGCAGGCCAGCGCAGAGTGATGTGACCCCCCCTGAGTCGCCTGCGGCGCCTTCCCCCCAGGGGGACGACGCCAGCGGACTGGCAAAGCCAGTTCCGCGGCGTCCCTGGTTGGGTCCGCGCCCATAGCAAACGCCCTCGCCCGTTCGCAGGCCTTCCCATGAGCACCACCACCAACGAGCTGTACATCGGCCTGATGTCGGGCACCTCGCTCGACGGCATCGACGGGGTTCTGGCCGATTTTTCCGGGCCGCGCATGGTGGTCACGCACTACGCCAGCATGGCCTTCGAACCCGGGCTCCGGGCCGAACTGCTGGCACTCAATACCTCTGGCAGCGACGAGCTGCACCGCGCCGCGCTGGCAGGCAACGCGCTGTCGCGCGCGTATGCCGAGGTGGTGCACACGCTGCTGGCCCACAGCGGGCTGCCTGCCACCGCCATCCGCGCCATTGGCGCGCATGGGCAGACGGTGCGCCATCGTCCCCAGGAATTCGACGGCACCGGCTACACGCTGCAACTGGGCAGCCCCGCCCTGCTGGCCGAGCGCACGGGCATTACGGTGGTGGCGGACTTTCGCAGCCGCGATGTGGCGGCGGGTGGCCAGGGGGCGCCGCTGGTGCCGGCGTTTCACCAGGGCGTGTTCGGTCGGCCCGATGAAACGGTGCTGGTGCTCAACATCGGCGGCATTTCCAACCTCAGCGTGCTGGGTGCGGACGGCAGTGTGCTCGGCTTCGACTGCGGCCCGGGCAACGCACTCATGGACCACTGGTGCCAGCAGCACACGGGCCAGTCGTACGACGCAGGCGGGGGGTGGGCCTCCAGCGGGCAGGTGCTGCCGGGCCTGTTGGCGTCATTGCTGCAGGAACCGTTTTTGCACAAGAGCGCCCCCAAGAGCACCGGGCGCGATTTGTTCAACCCCGGCTGGCTGGCGGCACATCTGCGCGCCTGGGCGGACGCACGGCCTGCGGATGTGCAGGCGACATTGACAGAATTCACCGCTACCGCTTGCCAGATGAGCGTAAGCAGCTATCAAAAAAATAGCGAATCACTGGCGGTGTGCGGCGGCGGCGCACTCAACGCCCACCTCATGGCCCGTTTGCAGGCACTGTGCCCCGCACTCAAGGTGGTGGCCACCGATGCGCTGGGCCTGCCTGCGCTGCAGGTGGAGGCCGCCGCATTCGCCTGGCTGGCCCGCCAGGCGGTCACGGGCCAGCCGGGCAACCTGTCGAGCGTGACCGGCGCAGCGGGCCCCCGCGTGCTGGGCGCCATGTACCCGGCATAGCAGCCCGCCATGGGCCTGCGCGGCGGGTGCCGCTGCAGGCGCAGTGCCCCGCCCTTTCGTTTCAGCCCGGCTCTGCCGCGTCCGCCGACGCCGCCGCCCGGCTGCTGGCCTTGTCGTGCGGCGACAGCTGCCAGAAGATGCCGGCCGACGCCACGGTGATCAGCCCCATGCACACAAAGGTGGCCTGGAACGCCGCCAGCGCCTGCCCTGCGGCACCCGCCGGAAAGACGTTGGTGAAGGCCGCCAGCACCGCGCCAGCCGACGCCACCCCCATGCCCATGGCGACCATCTGCACCATCGACAGCAGGCTGTTGCCGCTGCTGGCCATGGCGTGCTCCAGGTCCTTGAGCGTGACGGTGTTCATGGCCGTGAACTGCAGCGAGTTCACAGCTCCGAACGCCGCCAACTGGACAATGTGCACCCACAGCGGCTGCGCAGGGCTGGCCAGGCCGAAGCTGGCCATGGCCAGCCCCACCAGCAGCGTGTTGGCCACCAGCACACGCCGGTACCCAAAGCGCGTGATCAGCGGCGTGGTGAAGCGCTTCATCGACATGCCGGCCACGGCCACGGGCAGCATCATCATGCCGGCCTGCATGGGCGAGTAGCCCATGCTCACCTGCAGCAGCAGCGGTATCAGGAACGGCATGCACGAGCTGCCCAGGCGCGAGAACAGATTGCCCAGCAAGCCGATGCGCAGCGTGTCCACCGTGAACAAACTGGGCGAGAACAAGGGGTCCGGCTTGCGCGCGGCGTGCAGCCAGTACGCCACCAGGCTGGCCAGCCCGAAGATCATCAGCACCAGCACGCTGGCCTGGCGCAGGCCCATGCTCGCCAGGCCGTCCAGCGCGAGCGAGAGCGACACCATGCCGAACGCGAGCATCAGGTAGCCCGCCAGGTCGAAGCGCGCGACGAAGGTGACGGGCCCGCCGGGCATGAAGCGCAGCGTGGCCAGGCAGCCCACGATGCCCACCGGCACGTTGATGAGAAAGATCCAGTGCCACGAGGCCACCTCCACCAGCCAGCCGCCCAGCGTGGGCCCGATGAGCGGCCCGATCAACCCCGGGATGGCCACGAAGCTCATCGCCTGCAGGAACTGCTCGCGCGGGAAGGTGCGCAGCACCACCAGCCGCCCCACGGGCAGCAGCAGCGCCCCGCCCAGCCCCTGCACCACGCGCGCGGCCACCAACTGGCCCAGGTTCTGCGCCAGCGCGCAGAACACCGAGCCCAGCACGAACAGCACGATGGCCGCCAGGTACACGCGGCGGGAGCCGAAGCGGTCGGCCACCCAGCCCGACGCCGGGATCAGCATGGCCATCGCCAGCGAGTAAGCCACCACCACCGACTGCATGCGCAGGGGACTCTCGCCCAGGCTACGCGCCATGGCGGGCAAGGCGGTGTTGACGATGGTGGCGTCCAGCGTCTGCATGAAGAAGCCGACGGCGACCAGCCACAGGAGCAGCTTCAGCGACTGCGGCGACGGGGATGGCACGGGTGGCTGCGGCGAAATCAAGGACGGCTGCGGCATGGGGGTTCACAAGGTCAGGTCGTTGGCAGGTGGCGCGCCGGCAGGCCGGGGCCGCCGCCCTGCACGACGCTCCAACGAAAAAGCCGCCCGGAGGCGGCTTGGATCGTCATGGCGCGGTTGTCGCAGCGCCCGGTGCGCATCAGGCCGAGAAGCTCGAGCCGCAACCGCAGGTGGTGGTGGCGTTGGGGTTCTTGATCACGAACTGGGCGCCCTGCAGGTCTTCCTTGTAGTCGATCTCGGCGCCCACCAGGTACTGGTAGCTCATGGCGTCGATCAGCAGCGACACGCCATTCTTGGTCATGGTGGTGTCGTCGTCATTGGTGATCTCGTCGAAGGTGAAGCCGTACTGGAAGCCGGAGCAACCGCCACCCTGCACGAAAACGCGCAGCTTCAGGTCAGGGTTGCCTTCTTCGGCGATCAGGTCCGCCACCTTGGCCGCCGCGCTGTCCGTGAACAGGATGGGGGCGGGCATTTCGGTCTGGATGTTCTCGGCAACTGCGCTCATGGGGTGTCCTTCCGGTTTCAATTTTGCGGGTAATAGTACTGCAGACCGCTCGGGAATTCAGGTCACTGCCCGTTTGACGCTAACTTCAGTGGGGGCTTTTCCTCCACCAGCACGGCTACCGGGCACATCTGGCCCGCGATCACCGCACCCTGGTGCATCTCCAGCGCCTTGTAGTGCACGTTGCCTGTGATCTTCGCCTTGGGCTGGAGTTCCAGCAGCTCCGCGGCGTGGACCGGGCCAATCACCTGGCCGTTGACGATCACGTGGTCGGCATGCACGGCGCCCTCCACCCGGGCCGTTTCGGAGATCACCAGGATGCTGGGCTGCTCGGCTGCGGCGCGGATGTCACCCACCACCTCCCCATCGATGCGCATGCCTTCGACGAAATGCACCGCGCCTTCGATCCGGGTGCCCTGGGCGACAAGGCTCTTGATGGGGGGCTGCTTCTTACGGGAAAACATGGGCAAGACTCCTTGGGAGACGCGCCGCCAGCCCAGGCGGCTGCGGCAAACGAAAAAATGGACCGCAGGTGCCCGATGGACGGACACCCACGCAGCGAGGTGGAACGCCGCGTCGTCGGCAGCCCCTGGCGGTGCATGGCGCTGGCTGGGAGGTATCGCAGCACGGTTGCGGCACTGCCGTGCCCAGGGCCGCCATTCCTGCGCGCCCCGTGCGATCACTCGATGGTCATCGCCTGCACGGCCCGGACTGTGCTGCCTTCCAGCACGCGCGCGGTCACGGTTTTTACCACGGCATTGGGGGGCAGATCGAGCACGCCTTCGATGCGCCGGTACTGCTTGACCTGCACGGGCTGGCCCTGGGCGGGCTGGGTCTGCGTCCAGGGATTGCCGTCCTGCGTACCGGCGAGCACCAGCTCGAGCCGGCCGTTGAACTCCGGCGCATTGCGCGCCGCCTGGATGACCAGCACCTGCCAGCGCAATTGCATGCCGCCCAACACTTCCGCCTGCAGGCTGCGGATGGCCAGGCCCTCGATCTTGGCGGCTGGAATCAGTTTCTCAAAAAAGCCCAGGTCTTCGCGCAGCGTGCGGTTGTCCGCCTCCAATTGCTTCACCTGGGCCATCAGGCTTTCCTTGGCGGCGCGCTCGGCCACAAGGAGGCTCTCGGCCGTGTGCGCGCCCGTCTGCTGTTCCTGGGCAGCGTCCTGCAGACGCGCGATCTCGGCCCGCATCTGAACCACCTCGTCACGGGAAATAGGGTCCAGGCCTGCAATGGACTTGCCGAATTCGAATGCCCAGACCGCCACCGCCGCGCAAAAGCCCAGCACCACCGCCAGGGTCAGCCAGCGAAACGGCCAGGGGAGTGCGCTGCGTATGGCGACCCGGGGGGCGCTGATGGTCAGCCGACGGCGCAGCAGGCGAAGGCGCATGGCAGGATGGTAGGTTGCGGCATGAGAATGGTTCGCAGCAAAAAGAGCGCACCTTAAACGAAAAAACCGCCCTGAGGCGGTTTTCTGTTCTGTAAAGAGCCTCGAAAGGCCGCTTTGCAGAATTGGAGGCCGCATGGTGCGGCCTCGGGGCAGGGGCCGAAGCTTAACGCTTGGAGAACTGCTTGGCGCGGCGTGCAGAGTGCAGACCGACCTTCTTGCGCTCGACTTCACGCGCATCGCGCGTCACGAAGCCGGCTTGACTCAGTGCGGGCTTGAGTGCTGCGTCGTAGTCGATCAGGGCGCGGGTGATGCCGTGGCGGGTGGCACCGGCTTGGCCGGATTCACCACCACCGTGCACGTTGACCTGGATGTCGAAAGTTTCGACATGGTTGGTCAGTGCCAGGGGCTGCTTGGCAATCATGATGGAGGTTTCGCGGCCGAAGTACTGCTGAATGTCTTTGCCATTCACAGTGATCTTGCCGGAACCCTTCTTCAGAAACACGCGGGCGACGCTGGACTTGCGACGGCCGGTGCCATTGTTCCATTCACCAATCATCTCAAGGCTCCTTAGATTTCCAGAGCCTTGGGCTGCTGGGCGGTGTGGGGATGCTCTGCACCGCCATACACCTTGAGTTTCTTGATCATTGCATAGCCAAGGGGACCCTTGGGCAGCATGCCCTTGACAGCCTTTTCCAGTGCACGGCCAGGGTGCTTGGATTGCATGTCGCGGAAGTTCGTGGCCGTGATACCGCCGGGATATCCCGAGTGACGGTAGTACACCTTGTCCAGGGACTTGGTGCCGGTGACCTTGAGCTGGGCTGCGTTGATGACGACGATGAAGTCGCCGGTATCGACGTGAGGCGTGTAAATGGCCTTGTGTTTGCCGCGCAAACGGAGAGCAACTTCGCTGGCTACTCGTCCGAGGACCTTGTCGGTCGCGTCAATCACAAACCACTCGTGCACGACCTCAGCGGGCTTTGCGCTGAAAGTAGTAGTCATGAGTTTCTCTTTGAAAGGAGAGGGTTTGGCGGGTCCTTTTCCACGGTCGGTGCTTCTCTGAAGGAAGCCTCTTAGGTGGCATGAAATCTCCGCCGCGGGACCACAAAAGCGCTGCGAAGCCCACGATTATACGAATTTGACTCCGAAGTACGCAAGGCCCGGGCCGTCCCAAGGGGCAACAATCGTTTTTTTAGGCGCAGAGCCGCCCCTTCGGAATGTGGGTCTTGCGGCGCCCGGCTGGGGCGCGCGACCCCAAAGTCAGTTGGGAGTCTGGCGGCGGCGCTGCTCTTCAGCCTCGTAGCGGCGCCGGCTTTCCACACAGATGGGATGCGCGGCGTGCGAGGCTTTCTGGCACTCCTGGTGGATGCACATGGGCCGCGCCAGGAAGTTGGCGTCCGCACAGCTTTCCTGCGGCGACAGCACCCTCGGCGGCGGCGGACGAGGCTTGGGCTCGGCCACCACCGGAGGTGGTGCGGGCGCGGGCTCCTCATGCACCACGATGGGGGTTGCGACCGGCTCGACAACCGGCCGCTTGGCGGTGCGGGGCGCACGCGCCGGCGCAGATGCCGCCACGAAAGCCGGCACGGCGGGCGCGGACTCGGCAGCGGAAGCAGCCGCCGCACTGGCTTGCACCGCAGAGGCCGCCAAGTCCGAAGCGGGCGTGCTGGCTGCAGCTTCGGCCAGCACGGCCTCGGCCGCCGGGGCGGGTGCGGCGGGCTCGGCCATCTCTGTGATGATGTCGTCCTTGGGAGCCGCCTTGCCGCTTTGCGCCCACCGCACGCCCCCGGCAATGGCCACGACAGAAAAAACCGCCACCGCGAGCCAGGCAACAATGGGCACGCGTTTGCCTCCGGCCTTGGCCGGCCGGGCCGATGAGCGCCCCCCGGCGTCGCGGTCAGCATGCCGGCCCCGGTGTTCTTCCGCGCTCTTGCCACCATTGCCGGCAGCCCTGCGGTAGGCATCAGGGTCGTCATAGCGTGAATCATCGGCCGCGACGGTATCGCCTGCATCAATGAACACGGTGTCACCCGCATCTGCCGCGACGGTGTCAGGCCCGCCCAGCATCACGGTGTCGCCACCAGCATCGTCGACGGCGGTGGGCATTTCGGGGGGCTCGCCCGACCTGTGGGAGGGCGGCACGCTGCCCACGGGCGATGCGCGTTGCGCAAGCGCGGGCGCCGGCAACTCGCCGATCACCTGCGACGCCGAGGTCACATCCACGGTGGGCGTGACCTGCCCGGGTCCCGGCCGGTCCGCCGGCTCCACCCAGATGTCGCCCAGGTCTGCCCGGAAGTCGAAATGCTCGACGCCCTCGGGGGCGGCGGTCATTTCCATGATTTGAAGGAATTCGTCGATGCTCTGCGGCCGGTCTGCCGGGCGCAGAGCCAGCGACTTGGCGACGGCGGCGACGAAGGGCGCTGAATATTCCACCCCGAACTGCCGCTTGACGGTCCGGGCCACGCGGGAGAACGACACCATGCGGTCCCGGATGGAGCGCAGCGTGGCAGGCAGGGGCGTGTCGTTGCACAGGCAGCCGTGAACCACCGCCGCCAGCGAATACAGATCGCTCCACGGCCCCTGGCGCAGTTCTTCGTCGCCGTCGGAATACTGTTCGATCGGCGCGTAGTTCACCTTGAGCACTGCCGTGTGCTTGCGGTCCTGATCGTTGATGGCGTGCCGGGCGGCGCCCAGGTCCAGCAGCACCGGCGGGCCGTTGTCCTGAAGGAAGATGTTGTCGGGCGAGATGTCGCGGTGCAGGGTCTTGCCGTCGTGCAACACGCGCAGCGCGCCCAGCACGGACCACAGCAGCTTGCGCAGCCAGACCTCGGGCGGCGGCGTGCGCATCTGGGCGCGGGCCTGCTTGAAGGTCATGCCGGTGTACAGCGGCATGACCATGTAGGCGGTGTTGTTGGCCTCCCAGAACCGGAACACCTTGACCAGCGAGGGGTGGTCGAACTGCGCCAGCAGCCGCGCCTCGCCGACAAACGATGCCAGACCTGCGCGGAAAGTCTGCTGATCGGACGAGGAACGCACCCACAGCGATTGCCCCTCGGAACGGCCCGCCAGCGAGGACGGCATGTACTCCTTGATGGCCACCGACCGGTGCAGGGAGTGATCGAAGGCCTTGTAGACCATGCCAAAACCACCCACGCCCAGCAGCCCCAGGATCTCGAACTCGGCCAGCCGTGTGCCCGGCGGCAGCGCATCCACATGGCTGATGCCGCTGGCGGGAGCAGAAGCGGGGCTGGAAACTGCGTTCATGTTAAAGGGTGCGTGGCGGGCAGGCGTACTTGCATCGGCACCGCCATGGGGTCAAGGCGATTGCAGGCGCGATGATGATGCATGTGGTTACCGTACCAGAAACAAAAGGCTATCTGTCTGCAAAAAACATCACGCTCGGGGCAAACATCCCGATTGTGCCGCGCCCGGCGGGCCTGCACCACCAGCCCTCGCCGAAACGCACATGCGACAGCGAAGTCCGGCAGAAAAGGGGCGGGGCGCCGTCGCACTCTCCACCCGCGGAGTGCAAAAGCAGGCCCGTCCGACGCGCACCCGTTACCATTGGACATGTTCAGTTATCGCCACGCCTTCCATGCAGGCAATCATGCCGACGTGCTCAAGCACACGGTCCTCATCGCCGCCCTGCAGCACCTTACCGAGAAAGACGCGGCCCTGACCGTGCTGGACACCCATGCCGGCGCCGGCCTGTACCGACTGGACGGCGACTACGCCAACACCAGCGGTGAGGCAGCAGACGGGGTCATCCGCCTGTTCGCGGCCGACACGCCCGCCCTCACCCCCGCCCTTCAGGCCTATGTGGACCTGATCCGCGGCTTCAACCAGGGCAATGCGCTCAGGGTCTATCCGGGATCGCCTTTCATCACGCAGCGCCTGTTGCGTGACCATGACAAGCTCAAGCTGTTCGAGTTGCACCCCACCGATCTGCGCTCGCTGGCGGGCAACGTGGCCCAGCTCGAAGCGGGCCGCCAGGTGGCCGTGCTGCATGAAGACGGGTTTGAGGGCATCAAGAAGTTCCTGCCTCCTCCGGCCCGCCGCGCTTTGGTGCTGTGCGATCCCAGCTATGAAATCAAGAGCGACTATGCCAAGGTGCTCGACATGGCCGCAGACTCGCTCAAGCGCTTTGCCACCGGCACCTACGCTGTCTGGTACCCCATCATCCCGCGCCCCGAGGCGCACGACCTGCCCCGCCGACTCAAGACCATGGCCACCAAAGCGGGCAAGAGCTGGCTGCACGCGACGCTCACGGTCAAGTCCAGCAAGATCACCAGCGATGCCGCCGGGGACACCAAGCGCCCCGGCCTTCCGGCCAGCGGCATGTTCCTGATCAACCCGCCATTCACCTTGAAGGCGGCCTTGAAAGCGGCATTGCCCCAGATGGTGGACCTGCTGGCCCAGGACAAGCACGCGACGCACACGCTGGAGTCCGGCGGATAGAACGGTCCATGGCGCCGCCTGCGGCGCCTTCCCTCCCAAAGGGCGGCGCCTCCGCAAGCCCGGCGACGCCGCATGCACGGTGGCGCCGGCAAGGCCCACGGCAAAGTGCAGCCCAGGAAATCCCAGGCTGCAGCCGTCTCAGACTCAGGAATGTGCAGCCCTGTCGATGGGCCCCCTATGGCGCCGGACAGTCACGCTCCCCGTCGTCCAGCGCGAACAATTCGACCGGCTTGAGGCCCAGCCCCACCATGCCCAATACCTCGGCGGCTCCCCGGCTCAGGTCGATGACGCGCTTGCGGGTGTGGGGACCCCGGTCATTGATGCGAACCACCACGGACCGCCCCGTGGCCTGGCTGCGCACGCACACCAGCGAGCCGAAGGGCAGCGTGGGGTGGGCGGCGGTCAGGGCCTTCATGTCGAACAGCTCCCCGCTCGCCGTGCGCCGCTTGTGGAACTTGGCGCCGTACCACGACGCCAGGCCCACCTCGTCCGCCGACAGCTCGATCGACTTCTCGGGCAGGGCGCTGTCTGCGCCCCCCGGTAACGCATCGGCCTTGCGCGGCGGGTCGATCAGCATCGCTTCGCCCGGCACGCTCAACAGGTGGGGCGCCAGCGCATCGGCTTCGGCCGAGAGCCCCTGCGCGCGTGCATGCGCACCGGCCAACGACAGGGCCAGGATGCCAGTCCACAGCCCTGCCATGCGGGCGCATCGCGCACCCGCCAGCCAACTCTGCCAGCGTCGAATGCCCTGCGGCGCCCCCATCGGTCAGATCCCCAGCCTGCGGCAGATCTCCAGCGTTGCAGCGCTCTGGTTCATGGTGTAGAAATGCAGCGCCGGCACGCCCGCGCTGCGCAGTCGGTCGCACAGATCCGTCACCACATCCAGGCCAAAGGCCTTGATGCTCGCCGTGTCATCGCCGAAGGACTGCAGGCGCAGGCGGATCCAGCGCGGGATCTCCGCGCCGCAGGCGTCCGAAAAGCGCATCAGCTGCGTCGAGCTGCCGATCGGCATGATGCCCGGCACCACCGGCACGTCCGCGCCCAGGCGCTTGGCCTCTTCCACGAACCGGAAGTACGCGTCGCTGTTATAGAAATACTGGGTGATGGCCGAGTCGGCCCCTGACTGGACCTTGGCGGCATACGCCTTGAGGTCGGCCTCGGGCGACCGGGCCTGGGGGTGCACCTCCGGGTAGGCCGCCACCTCGATGTGGAAGTCGCGCCCGGTCTCGGCACGGATGAAGGCGACCAGGTCGCTGGCGTACTGGAACTCGCCGCCCGCGCCGTAGCCGCTGGGCAGATCGCCGCGCAACGCGACGAGGCGCTTGACGCCCATGGCCTTGAGCTGCCCCAGCTCTTCGCGCACCGATTGGCGCGTGGCGCCGATGCAAGAAAAGTGGGATGCAGCGCCCTGACCCTCGGCCAGGATCTCACGCACCGTGCCGAAAGTGCCCTCTTGCGTCGATCCGCCAGCGCCGTAGGTCACGGAGCAAAAATCCGGGTGCAGCGCATACAGCTGCTGGCGCGCGGCGCGCAGCTTGTCAGCGCCCTCGGGCGTCTTGGGGGGAAAGAACTCGAAGCTCACCGGAAAGCCGGTGCCTTGCCTTGTGCTGGCAGCATTCATGCAGCAGACCTCCTCGCAGAGACAAAAAATTCGCGGTTGCCATCGCCACCTTCTATGGGGCTGGCCAGCCAGTCGTTCACGGTGAGCCCCAGGCCGGCGCAGCATTCGCGGATGCGTTGTTCGACCACGGCATACAGCGATTCATCCCGCACGATGCCGCCCTTGCCCACCTGGCCTGGCTGCAGCTCGAACTGGGGCTTGACCAGCATCAGCAAAACGCCGTTCGCCTTGAGCAGCGGCACCAGGGCCGGCAACACCAGCGTGAGCGAGATAAAGGACAAGTCACCGGTGACAACATCGAACTCCGGCGTGATGTCCACCTGTTCGAGCCCTGCCCTGCGCTGGCGCTTGGTCGGCACAATGCCCTCGGCACGCGCGCGCGCCTTGGCGGCGCGCTCGGCTTTGAAGGCCTCGACATCCTGCTCGCGGGCGTCATCGCTGTCGTCGTATTCATCGTCCACCTGGCCGCCGTTGCGCATCCAGGCATAGGGCGCCACGGGCTGGGTGTCGTTGTCGTCGACATCGGTTTCCACGTGCTCGGAGAGGGCCTCCTCGCTCGCGTCCTGCAGCGATTGCGCCGTCATGGAGCGGGCGTTCAGCCCCTCCACACCCACCACGCGCGGGTCGTTGCGCAGCCGCTCGTGCAACTGGCCATGGCCCACGTCGACACCCACCACCTGAGCGGCACCGTGCTGCAGCAGGCAGTCGGTGAAACCCCCGGTACTCTGGCCCACGTCCAGGCAGCGCAGTCCTGCGACCGTCAGGCCCGTGGCCTTGAGCGCGCCCTCCAGCTTCAGGCCGCCGCGCGAGAGGTACTTGGCCTCGGCGCCGTCCAGCAGCTCGACGTGGGCGATGTCCGGGATGTCGTCGCCGTTCTTGGCCACTTTCTGCCAGGGCATGCCGGACGACAGGCGCCACTGCACCCCCGCGGCAATGAGCCGCTGGGCCTGGGAGCGGGTCGCGGCATGGCCGCGCTCCACCAAATACACATCTGCGCGCATCGCGCCCGTCCTTCTTGATTAAAAATGCCTGTACGGCTTGTACAGCATGCGCTGACAGCTACCTTTTATATAGCAACTCGTTCAGCGCGGCGTGGCTCCGGCATTGCGGACCCCGGCCAAGCCTGTCGATCCACAACGCCAGCCCACGCAACAGCGAAGGGCACAGGCACAGACATGCCGAAGCCCCCCGCGGCCGGCATCAATACCGGTACGTGTCGGGCTTGTAGGGGCCCTGCTTTTGCACGCCGATGTACGCGGCCTGCGTGTCGGTCAGCTCGGTCAGTTGCGCGCCGACCTTCTTCAGATGCAGGCGGGCGACCTTCTCGTCCAGGATCTTGGGCAGCACGTACACCTTGCCGGCCTGGTAGTCGCCCTGTTTCGTGAACAGTTCGATCTGCGCGATCGTCTGGTTGGCGAACGAACTGGACATCACGAAGCTCGGGTGCCCCGTGGCGCAGCCCAGGTTCACCAGGCGGCCCTTGGCCAGCAGCGTGATGCGCTTGCCGTCCGGGAAGATCACGTGGTCGACCTGGGGCTTCACTTCTTCCCACTGGTACTTCTCGATCGATGCGACGTCGATCTCGTTGTCGAAGTGGCCGATGTTGCAGACGATGGCTTCGTTCTTCATCGCCACCATGTGCTCATGGCGGATCACGTCCTTGTTGCCCGTGGTGGTCACGAAGATGTCAGCCTTGTCGGCAGCGTATTCCATGGTCACGACCTTGAAGCCTTCCATCGCGGCCTGCAGTGCATTGATGGGGTCGATTTCGGTGACCCACACCTGGGCGCGCAGGGCGGCGAGCGCCTGGGCGCAGCCCTTGCCCACGTCGCCATAGCCAGCCACCACGGCGACCTTGCCGGCGATCATCACGTCGGTGGCGCGCTTGATGCCGTCCACCAGCGACTCGCGGCAGCCGTAGAGATTGTCGAACTTGGACTTGGTGACCGAGTCGTTGACGTTAATGGCGCGGAACAGCAGCGTGCCCTTGGCGGACATCTCATTGAGGCGGTGCACGCCGGTGGTGGTTTCTTCGGTCACGCCGATGATCTCGGCCGACTTGCGGCTGTACCAGGTGGCGTCTTCCGACAGCTTCTTGCGGATGGAAGCGAACAGGATGCGCTCTTCCTCGCTGCTGCCGTTGCCCGCCACCAGCGATGCGTCCTTCTCGGCGCGCTGGCCCAGGTGCATCAGAAGCGTGGCATCGCCGCCATCGTCCAGGATCATGTTGGGGCCTTCGCCCGGCGTGCCCTTGGGCGCGAAGTCGAAGATGCGGTGGGTGTAGTCCCAGTACTCCTCCAGCGACTCGCCCTTGACGGCGAACACCGGCGTGCCGCCCGCAGCAATGGCGGCTGCGGCGTGGTCCTGGGTGGAGAAGATATTGCAGGACGCCCAGCGCACATCGGCGCCCAGCGACTTGAGCGTCTCGATCAGCACGGCCGTCTGGATGGTCATGTGCAGCGAGCCAGTGATGCGCGCGCCCTTCAGGGGCTGGGCGGCAGCGAATTCCTCGCGGATCGCCATGAGGCCGGGCATCTCGGTCTCGGCAATGGCGATTTCCTTGCGGCCCCACGGAGCCAGGGTGATGTCGGTGATGACGCAGTCGGTGTTGACGACGGGTGCGTTGACGCGTGCGTTCATGATGGTTTGCTCCAAAGCATGTTTGAAAAAACCACTGGTCGGGGATTGCCTGGGCTCACCACGCGAAAAGTGGTTGAGCGTCGTTGCTGGATGACTCCGAGCCTCACGCCCCGCCTGTGCTGGGGACGCTGCAACGCTCCTCGGATCGGCGGATTATAAAAGCAATGGCGGCGAGGCGGCCAGAGCGGCGTGGCACGCCGCACCCCAAAGCCCGCCTGCGGACACCGGTAAAATCCCGCGATTCGGGCGCATGCGCCTGCCGCGCCGCCAGCCGCAGAGCCCTGCCGCAGCGTGCCTCGACTCCCCCTTCTGGAATCCCCTGTGTCCTACGCCCCCGAAACCCGGCGCCGCCGCACCTTTGCCATCATTTCCCACCCTGACGCGGGCAAGACCACGCTGACCGAAAAGCTGCTGCTGTTCTCGGGCGCGATCCAGATCGCGGGCGCCGTGAAGGGTCGCAAGGCCAGCCGCCATGCCACGTCGGACTGGATGGAGATCGAAAAGCAGCGCGGCATCTCGGTGGCCTCCTCGGTCATGCAGATGCTGTACCGCGAGCACGTGATCAACCTGCTGGACACGCCCGGCCACAAGGACTTCTCGGAAGACACCTACCGCGTGCTCACCGCCGTCGACTCGGCCCTGATGGTGATCGACGCCGCCAACGGCGTGGAAGCACAGACGCGCCGCCTGATCGAAGTCTGCCGCCAGCGCGACACGCCCATCATCACCTTCGTGAACAAGATGGACCGCGAGGTGCGCGACCCGCTGGACATCATGGACGAAGTCGAGCGCGAGCTGGGCATGCCCTGCTGCCCCATGACCTGGCCCGTGGGCCAGGGCAAGGCCTTTGGCGGCATCATCAACCTGCGCACCAAGACCATGACGGTGTTCGAGTCCGGCAGCGAGCGGCGGCCGCAGGACTTCGAGTCCATCCCCCTGTCCGACGAGGCCACGCTGCGCGCGCGCTTCGGCGCCGAATTCGACGCAGCCCTCGAAAGCATGGAGCTGGCCACGGGCGCATCGCCCGAGTGGGACCACGAAGCCTTCCTCGCCGGCAAGCTGACGCCCGTGTTCTTCGGCTCCGGCGTGAACAACTTCGGGGTGATGGAGGTGCTCGACGCCCTGGTGGACATGGCCCCGCCCCCCGGGCCGCGCGTGAGCACGCTGCAGGTGAACAAGCAGCCCGTGGTCAAGACCATCCAGCCCGAGGACGAAGGCTTTGCCGGCGTGGTCTTCAAGGTGCAGGCCAACATGGACGCCAACCACCGCGACCGCATCGCCTTCGTGCGCGTGGCATCTGGCAAGTACACACCGGGCATGAAGCTCAAGGTGCAGCGCACCGCCAAGGAGCTGCGCCCCACCTCCGTGGTGACCTTCATGTCCCAGCGCCGCGAAGCCGTCGAAGAGGCCTACGCGGGCGACATCATCGGCTTCACCACCCATGGCGGCGTGCAGCTGGGCGACACCATCACCGACGGCGCCAACCTGCAGTTCACCGGCCTGCCGTTCTTCGCGCCCGAGATGTTCATGACCGTGGTGCTCAAGAACCCGCTGCGCACCAAGCAACTGCAGCAGGGCCTCGCCCAACTGGGCGAGGAAGGCGCGATCCAGGTCTTCAAACCCGACGCCGGCGGCAACATGCTGCTGGGCGCCGTGGGCCAATTGCAGTTCGAAGTGGTGCAGCACCGCCTGAAGGCAGAGTACGACGCCGACGTGCGCCTGGAAGGCTGCCAGTACACCGGCGCGCGCTGGATCACGGCGGACAACGCTGCCGATCTGCGCGCCTTCACCGATGCCTACCCGCTGCGCCTGGCGCACGATGCGGCGGACACGCTGGCGTACCTGTGCACCTCGCCCTATGACGTGCGCCTGGCACAGGAGCGGTTCCCCAAGATCCACTTCCATCCGCTGCGCGAGCATGCGGGCTTGAGCCTGGGCAACGCAGGGTGAGCGGGCGCATGCAGCCGCTGGCCGGCTGGCCCGTTGCGGCGGGCCAGCCATTGGTGGGCGTTTTCACCGACATCGACGACACGTTGACGACCGAAGGCGCAATCACGCCCGATGCGCTGCAGGCACTCGCCGCGCTGCGGGCCGCGGACCTGCGCGTCATCCCGATCACCGGGCGCCCCGTGGGCTGGAGCGAGCCGTTCGCTCTGGCATGGCCCGTCGATGCGATCGTCGCGGAGAACGGTGCCGTGGCGCTCATCCGGCAGCCTGACGGCTCTCTGGCCAAACGCTACCAGCAGGACGACGCCACCCGCGCGGCGAATTTCGCACGCATGCAGCAGGTTCTGGCCCAGGTGGAGCGCGAAGTGCCCGGCGCGCAACGCGCCACCGATTCCGCGGGCCGCGAGTGCGACATCGCCATCGACCACAGCGAGTTCACGCAGATGCCCCAGGAGCACATCGACCGATGCGTGGCGCTGATGCGTGCAGCCGGCATGAACGCCACCGTGAGCAGCATCCACATCAACGGCTGGTATGGCACCCACAACAAGCTGGAAGGCGCGCGCTGGGTCGTGCGCGAGCTGTTCGGGCGCGGCCTCGATGCCGAGGTCGACCAGTGGGTGTACGTGGGCGACTCCACCAACGACCAGCTCATGTTCGAGCACTTCGCGCACAGCGTGGGCGTGGCCAACATTGCGCGCTTCGTGCCGCAGCTGCAGCACCTGCCGCGCTACGTGACCGAGGGCGAGCGCGGCGCAGGGTTCGCCGAGGTAGCGCGCGCCGTCCTGGCGGGACGGGATCGCCACGGGCGCTGACAAGGCCTTCCCCGCCGGGAAATTTTGATCAAAAAACTGCCCAGCTCTTGATGGCAAATCGTCGATAGCTATTAAATCAATAGCAAATCACGCAGAACGCCGCAGCTCACGCCTTCAGAAAAATCTCGTGATCGGGCGCAAAACAGGCGTGCAGCGGCAGCAGGGCGCCGCCCAGCGCGCGCGCATCCGAGCCGATGCTGCCCAGCTCCAGCCGGGGCGGCTGGTGCAGGCCTTCCCAGTTGTAGTCGGCCAGCGCGCGGCGTGCGCCTTCGCACAGGGCCTGCAGCAGCTCGGGCGCGCAGGCGCCGTCGATCACCATGGCATCAAGGTCCAGGAAGGCTGTGGCCGACACGATGCAGTGCGCGAGCGCACCGGCCGCGCTGTCGATCCAGGCGCGGCTGTGCGACAGCCACGGCGCCTGCAGCACGCGCTTGTCGTAGGCGGCCATCGGGTCGAGCCCGTGGGCACGAAAGCGCTGCTCCAGCTCCCACAGCGAGGCTTGGCTGATGAGCTGCGCGGGCGCCTGGCCCGGTTGCGCAGGGGCCAGCGGCAGCGAGGCCACCGCGCCCGCGTTGCCATGCAGCCCGCGGTGAAGGTGCGAGTTGATGACCAGCCCGCCGCCCACGAAGGTGTCCATGAACAGGTACAGGAAGCTCGGGATGTCGTGCCCGCGGCCCTGCAGCAGCTCGGCCACGCAGGCGGCCGAGGTGTCCTTGGCGAAGCTCACCGGCAGGTCGGTCATCTGCTGCACCTGCTCGCCCAGGTCGATGTTGTTCCACGCTTGCGACTGCGCTTCGGTCAGCCCGAGCATGCGGTGCCAGCCGCCCAGCTGGAACGGTGCCGCCACGCCCACGCCCACCACGCGCGAGCGCAGCGGGCCCAGGCCGTCCAGCAGCTGGTTCAGGTGCCGGCGGATGGCGGGCAGCAGCACGTCGATGTCGGGGAACGCATAGTCCAGCACCACGCGCTCGCGCACGTGGCCGGTGAAGTCCACCAGCAGCCAGTCGGCGCTGCGCCGGCCGATCTTGATGCCGATGGCAAAGGCGCCATCGGGGTTCAGGCCGATGGGCACCGAGGGCTGCCCGACGCGGCCGCGCACGGGCGCCTCGCGGCGCAGCAGCTGGTCTTCGTCCAGCCGCGCGGTGATGAGCCCGATGGTCTGCGCCGTGAGCCCGGTGACCCGCGCCATCTCGGCCTTGGCCAGGCTGCCGTGGGTGCGCAGGGCCTGCAGCACCACGCGCTCGTTGAACTGGCGCAGCCCCACATGGTTGGAGCCCCGCTGGCGCAGGCGCGCAGGGCCACCTGCATGGGCGGGCTCGCCAGGGTCGGCGGGAGATGATGGAGCGGCGTCGGTTTCCAGCATGGCGGTGTGCAGTTCAATCCCGCAGAGTTTCGCCGATGACGCCCTTGCGCAGCAGGAAATTGCCCCAGGGCTGCGGCTCGCCCGTCACCACGATGGCATATGCGCGCCTCGCGCGCTCATAGAACGCGAAGCGCTCCACGCCCTCGGCCTGCGCACTGGCGACACCCTCGCATGCCAGCACCTGCAGCGTTTCGCGCTGCACGGCCGAGCGGTACGGCGCCTCGGTGCCGCCCACCTGCATGTACGCCACGGGGTGCGGCACATCCTGCGCCAACGGCAGCACGCTGGCCACGGCCTGCATGGCGCGGGCCATGCCGATGCCAGGCAGGCGAAGCACCGGCTTGCCTGCGCCCAGGCTCATGGCGGTGAAGTTGGCGTCGGCCAGCACGATGGCGTCGTCGTGGCCCATCTCGGCCAGCACCTTGAGCAGGTCGGGGGTCAGCAGAGGGTCGATGTTCTTGAGCATGAATGGTGAAGGCAGCGGCACGTTTCAGGCAAGGCATTCGGCGGGCAGTTCAGACGCGGCCATGGCCCCGGTCATCACGGCCACGGTGTCGCTCATGCTGATCTTTTTCGGGTCGACGACTGCCGCGCGCTTGCCCAGGCGGGCGATGTGGATGCGGTCGGCGATCTCGAACACGTGGGGCATGTTGTGGCTGATGAGGATCACGGGCAGGCCCTTGTCGCGCACGCGGCGGATCAGCTCCAGCACCATGTTGCCCTCCTTCACGCCCAGCGCGGCGGTGGGCTCGTCCATGATGACCACATGCCGCGCAAAGGCCGCGGCGCGCGCCACGGCCACGCACTGGCGCTGGCCGCCCGAGAGCGTCTCCACCGCCTGCGTCATGGACCGGATGCCCACCTTCAGCTCGTTCATGCGCGCCACGCTTTCTTCGAGCATGCGCTTCTTGTCCAGCATGCGCAGCACGCGGCCGGCCATGCCGGGGCGCAGCAGCTCGCGGCCCAGGAACAGGTTCTCGGCGATGGTCATGGCGGGGGCCACGGCCAGGTCCTGGTAGACGGTCTCGATGCCCGCGCGGCGCGCGTCGATGGGGCTCTTGAACTGCACGGGAGCACCGTCGAGCAGCACCGTGCCCTCGTCCGGCACGGTGGCACCCGACAATGCCTTGATCAGGCTGGATTTGCCCGCGCCGTTGTCGCCGATCACGGCCATGATCTCGCCGGCGCGCAGCTCGAAGTCGGCGCCATCGAGCGCCACGACCTGGCCGTAGCGCTTGACCAGGCCCTTGGCCTGCATCACCAGCGGGGCGGATGCGTTGGGGTGGGCGGTGTTCATCAACGCACTCCTTTGCGCGAGAGTTGGTCGGTGGCCACTGCCAGGATCACGAGGATGCCGGTGACCAGTATCTGGTAGACGGACGACACGCCCATCAGCGTGAGCCCGTTGCGGAACACGCCCACGATGAGCGCTCCCACCAGCGTGCCCAGGATCACCCCGCGCCCGCCGAACAGGCTGGTGCCGCCCAGCACCACGGCGCTGATGGCATCCAGGTTCTCGGTCTGCCCCGCATTGGGGTCGCCCGCGCCGGTGCGCGCCACCGACAGCAGCGCGGCGATGCCGTAGAACACGCCGGCCAGCATGTACACGAAGAGCAGCACGCGGTCCGTCGGGATGCCGGTCAGGCGCGTGGCCTCGGGGTTGTTGCCCACGGCGTAGATGTGGCGGCCGGGCGCGGTTTCGCGCAGGAAGAACCACATCGCCACATACAGCGCCAGCATCAGCAGCGCGCCCCACACCACGGCCGTGCCGCCCACCTGGAAGGTGTTGCCCAGCACCGTCATGCCGGCGGGGATGTCGGTGATGGTCTGTGCACCCGAGTACAGCTGCGTGGCTGCGAACGCGATGTTCAGCGTGCCCAGCGTCACGATGAAGGGCGGCAGCTTGACCTTGGTGACCAAGAGGCCGTTGACCATGCCGAACAGCGTGGTCACCGCCATGCCGCAGGCGATCGCCACGGGGGCCGACAGGCCATAGTCCGACGCCACCTTGGTCATCACGATGCCGCCCAGCGCCATGACCATGCCGCACGACAGGTCGATGCCGGCGGTCAGGATGACCAGCGTCTGACCGATGGCGATCACGCCCACGACCATCACCTGCTGCAGGATGAGCGCGAAGTTCTGCGCTGACAAAAAGCGGTCGCTCTGCAGCGCGAAGAAGCCGCACGCCAGCAGCAGCGCGATGAAGGGCCCGAGCGTGGCCAGCGGAGGGAGTCTTGAGGCGGAGGTGTTCATGGCTTGGATAGAGGTCAGTCAGTCGGCGCGACGGTCCGGTGTCCGACGCTGCAAGGAAGAAGACAGCGGTCGATGCAGCGTCTTTGAACGTGAAACCACCGTTCGGGCCGAGCCCTTCGACAAGCCCAGGCCAGGCTTGTCGACGCCTCGCGCAGCGCTTCGACAGGCTCAGCGTGAACGGTTGGAATGAGGCGGTCGAATGGAGGAGACCGTGCGTTACTTCGCGCCCCAGCACAGGTCCGTGCCGGTCTTCACGTCCTTGCTCTCCACGCCGGGCACGGCCTTGGCGGCGATCAGCGTCACGCCGGTGTCGGTATAGCCGCTGACCTTCTTGCCGCTCTTGGCGTGCTCCACGCCAGCCGCCACGCCCAGCGCGGCCATGCGCAGCGGGTACTGCTGGCTGGTGGCGGCGATGGCGCCCTTGCCCACGTCGGCCACGCCGGCACAGCCGCCGTCCACCGACACGATGATCGTGCCCTTGTCCTTGCCCGCGGCCTTGAGCGCGTTGTACGCACCGGCCGCGGCGGGCTCGTTGATGGTGTAGACGAGGTTGATGTCCGGGTTCTTCTGCAGGCAGTTTTCCATGCCGGTCTGGCCCTTGGCGCGGTCGCCGAAGCTGTCGGCCATGCACACCACCTCGGCGGGGCGCGACAGCTCATTGCTCTTGGCATCGTTGGCCTTCAGGCCGAAGCCCTTGAGGAAGCCGTTGTGGCGCTGGGCACCCACGGGGTGACCGGGGTGCAAGTCCAGCATGGCGATCACGGGTTTCTTGCCGGCCAGGGCCGCCTTGGCGTACTGGCCGATCAGCTCGCCGGCCTTGTAGTTGTCGGTCGCGAACAGCGCATCGGTGGCGTCCACGGGGTCAGTGGGGCTGTCGAGCGCGATCACCATCACGCCCTTGGCCTGGGCCTTCTTGATGGCCGGCACGATGGCCTTGGCGTCGCTCGGGGTGATGAGGATGGTGGTGGCGCCCGCAGCGATCAGGTTCTCCATGGCCGTGACCTGGCCGGCGTTGTCGCCGTCGGTCTTGCCTGCGGCCGACACCACCTTGGCGCCGAGCTTCTTGGCTTCGGCCGTGGCGCCTTCCTTCATCTTCACGAAGAAGGGGTTGGTCTCGGTCTTGGTGATCAGGCCGATCACAGGCTCGGCAGCCTGGGCCAGGCCACAGGCCAGGGCGCCAGACAAGGCAATGGCGGACAGCACGAAAGCAGGGGCGCGTTGGATCACGGTTGTCTCCTTGTAATGGATGGCTGAAAACCCGCGCACCGCACGGTGCGGCGTCTCGGGAACACCACTCTTGCCGGGTGGATGGGATCGAACTATAGTGCGTTGCAATTTAATAAATCAAGTGGATTTAGTTATGGTTTTCCCTAGCCGATCAGCACCTGACGCCGCAGCTCCTCCCCCACCCCCGGGGTCACGTGATGCCCAGGAAACAACGGCCTCCAAGCCCGTCCACGAGACTCCAGCGCTGCGGGTCGCCACCGCCGGAGAAGCCCTGTTCGACCTGATCCAGGAGCCTGACGGACGCCTCCAGCCCTGCGCGGGCGGCGCCGTCTACAACCTCACCCGTGCGCTGGGCCTTCAAGGCGTAGGCACGATGTACCTGAACCCCCTCTCGGCCGACCTGCTGGGCCGGCAGCTCGCCCAGGGCCTGCATGACGTCGGCGTGGCATTGGCAGAGCCTTCCCCGGTGCGCGCGCCCAGCGCGCTGGCGGTGGCCGCGCTGGATGCCGAGGGCAAGGCCAGCTACAGCTTCTATCGCGATGGCGTGGCCGATCGTCAGGCCACGGCCGACGCGCTGATCGCCGCCTGCACCGCCCTGCCCGGCCTGCAGGTGGTGGCCACCGGCTGCCTCGCGCTGGTGGCGCAGGACTCCGCGATCTACCTGCCCTGGCTTGCAGCCCAGCGTGCTGCAGGGCGCATGGTGGTGGTCGACGCGAACCTGCGCCTGTCGGCGGTGGACGACGTGTCCGCCTACCGCGCCAATGTGATGGCCGCGCTGCAGCACGCCCACCTCATCAAGGTGAGCGACGACGACCTGGAGGCCCTGGCCGTGCCGGGCGGCACCGCACTGCAGCGCGCCCGGCACCTGCTGGACCACACCCGCGCCCAGTGGCTGGCCCTGACGCTGGGGCCCGGCGGCGCGTGGCTGCTGCAGCGCGACGGCCAGGCCGTTCATGCGCAAGAGCACGCGCCTTTGGCCGTGGCCGACACCGTGGGGGCGGGAGATTGTTTTCTGGCCGGTCTCATCACCGCGCTGCTGGCGGGGCCGGAGCGGGGGCAGGAGGCCCTGTGCGAGCGCCCCGGGGGCCTGGTGGCCCCGCTGGCTACCGAGCGGCTGCACGCCGTGCTGTGGCATGCGCTCGCCAGTGCCAGCCATTGCGTGGAGCAGGTGGGCTGCGTGCCGCCCCGCTACGACACGGTGCGCCAGCGGCTCGCTGCGGAGGCGGGCGCGTCCGCCGCACAGGCAGCCGCCGCGTAGGGCTGGTGCTGCCTGGGTGGGCAGCGCTCGTCAGGGGCGTGCGGCCAGGCGTTCAGCCCGGCCGGCGGCTTGCGCCGCTCACTCAGCGGGCTTGGTGGTCTTGGCCGTGCTGCGCGGCTTGCGGGCGCGGGGTGCTGGGGTCTTTGCAGCGGCCTCTGGAGTTGCTGCTGTTGCAGCAGCCGCAGCTGCCTTGGTTTTGGCCGATGCTGTTCGTGGCTTGGGCGCTGGCTCGGGTTGCGATGCGGCCGCCGGGGCATCAGAGTCGCCCGCTGCCGCCTTGCGTCCGCTGGTCTTGCGCGCTGCCGATCCGGCGCGGCGGCTGCGGGGTGCAGGGGCGTCGGCCTCTTCGGCTGCGTCATCGGGTGCCTCGACCATCGCGGGCGCTGAGGCCTGGTGGTCATCGTTGGCACCCCACTGCTGAGCTGGAGCGCCGGGCTCGTCCTCTTCATCATTCAACACGGCATCGCGACGCGACGGGGCGTCGACCGCAGAGGGCGCAGGCGCTGGTGCGGCCGCCGGCTGACTGAAGTAGCTGCGGGTCGGGCGCTCCGGCTGATCGTCATCCTGCGCATTGCGCAAATCCCGCGTGTCCCGCGTGTCCCGCGTGTCCCGCGTGTCACGAGCATCTCGAGCCTCACGTGAATTGCGGGAGTCACGCGAACCACGACCATCGTGAGCATCCAAGGCGATGTCGGGCTGCTGGTCGCCATGGCCCTCTGCCTGCCCATCACGGCGCATCTCTGCCTGCTGCGATGTTTGCGAGCGCCCAGCGCCTTCGCCCCGCCGCCCGCGCGAGCGGCCACTGCGCCCATTGCCGCCGCCCCCTTCGCCATGGCCTGCCGAGGTGTCCGGCACCGAAGCGACGGCATGGAAATCGTGGCGGACGTGACCTGCTGCACCCCCTTGCCGCTCGGCCGGTGCATCGGCGCGGCCCGAGGGATCGGCACTGCCTGCGCCCACCCCGCCACCCAGCGAGCGGAACACATACGCGCCGGACTTCTCGTCGCGGCCGAACTCCAGCAGCCCGCGTGCCTGCGCTTCTTCCAGCAGGTTGCCAAAGGTGCGAAAGCCGTAATAGCTCTCGCTGAAATCGGGCTTGCGGCGCTTGATGGCTTCCTTGAGCACCGACGCCCAGATCTTGCCGCTGTCGCCGCGCTCGGAGGTCAGCGCCTCGAAAGTTTCCACCGCCAATTCCACGCCCTGGGTGCGGCGCACGTCCTGGGTTTCCTTGCGGTGGCGCTCTTCCTCGGGCGTGCGGCGTGGCGCGGGGGCCGAGCCGGGGTTCTGGCGCCGGGCCATCGCGCGCTGGTTCTCGCGCACCAGGTCGTCATAGAAGATGAACTCGTCGCAGTTGGCGATGAGCAGGTCCGACGTGGACTGCTTCACGCCCACGCCGATCACCTGCTTGTTGTTCTCGCGCAGCTTGGACACGAGCGGGGAGAAGTCCGAGTCGCCGCTGATGATCACGAAGGTGTTCACGTGCGACTTGGTGTAGCACAGGTCCAGCGCGTCCACCACCAGGCGGATGTCCGCCGAGTTCTTGCCTGACTGCCGCACATGCGGGATTTCGATCAGCTCGAAGTTCGCCTCGTGCATGGTGGCCTTGAAGCCCTTGTAGCGCTCCCAGTCGCAATAGGCCTTCTTGACCACGATGGAGCCCTTGAGCAGCAGGCGCTCCAGGATGGGCTTGATGTCGAACTTTTCATACTGCGCATCGCGCACGCCCAGAGCGACGTTTTCGAAGTCGCAGAACAGGGCCATGCTGATGCTGTTGTCGGAGGGGGATGCCATAAATGCTCGCGGTGTTGTTCCGTTCAATGTTGGGACGGATCATCACACGGAACGCCATACGCCACTCCAGAGGCCCCGCCGCGGTCCCGATGAATAGCGTGGGGGCGGGTATTGAGTGACAGGAGTTTGCCAGCGAAAGGTAGCAACTGGCGCGCCCCAAAGCCAGTGCCACCGTGGAACTGGCTTCGCCAGGCCACCGGTGGCGTCCCCCTCCCGCCAGCGCAGCGCAGCGAGAGCGGGGGAAGGCGCAACGCGCCTCAGGGGGAGCTTCACGCCGGCTTGGCCAGGCCCAGTTTTTCCACCAGCGCCTTCTCGCGCGTGAAGGTGTCCTGCGCGAATTTCTTGTACGCCGACGTGCTCATGTACATCGGCACCATGTCGTAGCGGGCCAGCGCGGTCCTGTAGCTGTCCTGCTCCATCGCCTGCTTGAAGGCATCGTGCAGGCGCTTGACCACCGCATCGGGCGTGCCCTTGGGTGCGCCGATGCCGAACGGCGAGTTCTGCACCAGGTTCAGCCCCAGCTCCTTGAGCGTGGGCGCATCCGGGAACTTGGCCAGGCGCTCGGCGCCCCAGGTGTTGAGCACGCGCAGCTTGCCGGCCTCGACCTGCGGTGCAAAGCCGGTGGAGTCGGCAGCCGCCATGATCTGCCCTCCCAGGATGGACTGCATCAGGTCCGCGCTGCCCTTGTAGGGCACGTGCAGCAGCTCGATGCCCAGTTGCTGCGCGATGAGCTCCATCGTCAGGTGCGGGCTGGTCATGGTGCCGGTGGAGCCGTAGCTCAGCTTGCCGGGGTTGGCCTTGGCCCAGGCCACGAAGTGCGTCCAGGTCTTGAGCGGCGAGTCGGCAGGCACCACCAGGCCGAACGCATAGCCGGTGACGTTGAGCACGTAGCTGATGTCCTTGACCGGGTCCCAGTTGATCTTGGTGGTGTAGGGCAGGCGAAAGACGCCCAGCGGAATCTGCGCCACGGTGTAGCCGTCGGCCGCCGCGCCCTGCAGCGCCTGCGCGGGCAGCGTGCCGCCGGCGCCGGGCTTGTTCTCCACAATGACGGCCTGGCCCAGGATCTTGCTGGCGTTGTCGGCCAGCGAGCGCATCGTGATGTCGGTGGGGCCGCCCGCAGGGAAGGCGATCACGAGCTTGATGGGCTTGTTCGGAAAACTCTGGGCCTGCGCCATGAATGCGGGGGCGGCGAGGCTGGCGGCTCCCCATTGGATGATCTGGCGACGTTGCATGGCGGGGCTCCTGAAAAAAGCAAGAAAAAAGACTCCGCCATTGGACTGCAGCAGAGGCTGCCGGGGTCTTGCGGAAACCCCCTACGCTGTGTCGCCCAGGTGCCACCATGCACCCGGCCCTGCCACATCAAGCCTTGTAGGTGGACAGCAGGATGCTGGTCTCGGTGTTCGCGATGCCCGGCGTGAGGCGGATGCGGCCCAGTGCAGCGTCGAACGCCTCCAGGCTCTCGGCCCGCACTTCGGCCACGATGTCCCAGCGGCCGTTGGTGGTGTGCAGCGTGCCCACCATCGGCTCGCCACGCAGCGCGCGGATCACCTCGGGCGCGGCGTTGCCCTCCACAGCGATGCTCATCCACGCTCGGATCCGCTGGGGCTCGGAATCGGGCCGCAGGCGCACGGTATAGCCCACGATGACGCCGCCCTCCTCCATCTTGTGCAGCCGGTTCTGCACGGTGCCGCGCGAGACGCGCAGCTTTTGCGCCAGCGTGGCCACGGGCGTGCGCGCGTCGGCCCGCAGGATGCTGAGGATTTCGCGGTCGGTGTCGTCCAGCCTGTTCATAGTGGGTCTCTGGGTGATCAGAACGCCAGATTCTGCCGCTGGCCACGCCCACCATCGAACTGGCGGGCGGCTCCGCGCGTTGCAGGCCTGCGGCTGCCCACCGGGCGCGGCGCCCCGGATTTCGACAAGAATCGCTGCCTGGCGCTTGCTGGAAGAGCGCAAATAGCTATCTTTTCGATAGCAAAATGGCGGTAATCGACGAAGCGCAGGGCCCACGCGCCCGACGGGCCTGCCCACAGGCTTCAACCAGGGGGCGGCGTGTCGGCGGCTGCCAGGTCGGCATCGCACCCCACACCCGCAGCGATCCAACGGCTTGCCAGCCAGGCCAGGGGTGCAGTGATCCAGCCCTGGCGCACGCCGGTCACGCCACCCGGGTCGGCCACCATGCCGCAAAGATAACGCGCCTGCACATCGTCCCACCGCAGTGCCCGGCAGGCGCCCCGGCGGCGCCTCGACACCAGCATGCCCAGCGGGCACGGCTCGGCCAGGCAGCACAGGCCGCAGCCGTTGCAGGGCGCGCCCACGGCAGGCTTGGGGGGCGCCTCGGGCTGCAGCCAGACCACGGCGTGGCGTGCGGGTGGGAAGGTCATGGCGCCATTGTGCCGACCACCTGCATGCGGGGTGGCCGCCAACGTGCTTTCGCAGCGCCACGCTGCGCTGCGCCGGGCCGGCATCGGGCCATGCAAAAAAGGCCCTGGCAGCCAGAGCCGCGGGGCCGAATCCGGCCAGGGGCCGGCGAGGGAGACAAGCTACACAGGGACCAGGTGGCCGGACGCAGCGCCCCGTCGCCAAGGCATTGCGGCGGCCGGGTTCAAATGCTCATCAGCAGCCGCTGGGGCGGTTGGGCCGCATGGGGATCACACCGCTCACGCGCAGTGTGTTGTTGGAGCCGTCGGTGGCGGTCAGCACCTTGCTGGTGAAACGGATCTGGTTGCTTTCACGCACCACGGCCGTGTCGGTGGGCTCGCCGCTGGCGTATTCCTTGCCGTCGAAGGTGAGAAAGACTTGGTGCAGGCCCGTCGCATCAGGGCGGTAGCGGATGTCACCAAAAGCCAGTGCCGAGGAGCCCACCTTGCCGATGCCGTCGAAGTTGAACGCGCACAGCTCGGGCACGGAACCCACGGGATTGCGCTTGTCCACATCGGTCAGGTTGACCGTACCGTTGCCATACACGCCGTTGAGGCCGTCCACGGAAGCGCCCGTCACGGTCAGCACGCCGGGCTCGTTGCTGGGCGTCGGGTCGTCGTCGTTGCCGCCGCCGCAAGCGACCAGCAAAACAGAGGTGGCTGCCAGCGCAGCGCAGGTCTTGAGCAGTGATTTCATGGTGATGGGTGTCCGTTGGAGTTGGAGAAGTTTTGTTGCCCGGGGCCATCGCACCACAGCGCCAACCCCTGCTACGCATCCTAGAAAACCCGCCTCCCACCCCACGTGCGGCATGTTCTGCGGTACACGTAGGACGCGGGCCGACAGCGGCGTACGCCGCGGCGTCGTCCCGCACCAGTCACCCTCCCCTCACCGCGCCAGCACCGGCGCCAGCGCCCGCCCGGTGTGCGTGCCCTGCTGCACCACCTGCTCGGGTGTGGCTGCGGCCACGATGCGCCCGCCTTCCTTGCCGCCTTCCGGCCCCAGGTCGATGATCCAGTCGGCCTCGGCGATCACATCGAGGTCGTGTTCGATCACGATCACGCTGTGGCCGCCGTCGACAAGGCGGTGCAGCACACGGATGAGCTTGTCCACGTCGGCCATGTGCAGGCCCACCGTGGGTTCGTCCAGCACGTACAGCGTGTGCGGCGCCTTCTGGCCGCGGCGGCCGACTTCGTCGCGCACCTTGGTGAGCTCGGTCACGAGCTTGATGCGCTGCGCCTCGCCGCCGGACAGCGTGGGCGACGGCTGGCCCAGCGTGAGGTAGCCCAGCCCCACGTCCTTCAAGAGTTGCAGCGGGTGCGCGATGCTGGGCATGGTCGCGAAGAAGTCCACCGCCTCGTCCACCTCCATCTGCAGGACGTCGCCGATGCTCTTGCCGCGCCAGGTGACGGCCAGCGTCTCGGGGTTGAAGCGTGCGCCGTGGCAGGTTTCGCAAGGCACCTTCACGTCGGGAAGAAAGCTCATCTCGATGGTGCGCACGCCCGCGCCTTCGCAGCTCGCGCAGCGGCCTTCGCCGGTGTTGAAACTGAAGCGCCCGGCCGCATAGCCACGCGCCTTGGCCTCCAGTGTTTCGGCAAACAGCTTGCGGATGGTGTCCCAGAAGCCGATGTAGGTGGCGGGGCAGGAGCGCGGCGTCTTGCCAATGGGCGTCTGGTCCACTTCGAGCACGCGGTCGATGCTCTCGAACCCCGACAGGCCCGCGCAGCCCACCAGGGGCGGCGCCTTGCCCGCGTCCATCGCGTCGCGCCCGGCCTTGGTGGAGCGCTGCTGCACCCAGGCCTGCACGTTGGCCAGCAGCACGTCGCGCGCCAGGGTGGACTTGCCCGAGCCGCTCACGCCGGTGACGGCCACCAGGCGGTGCAGCGGCACAGTCACGGTGACGTTCTGCAGGTTGTGCAGTTGCGCGCCGTGCACGGTGAGCCAGCGGATGGCTGCGCGCTCCTTCGCATCTGCCAGAGCATCGGCAGCCAGCGATGCAGCCTGCGCCGCGCGCTTCTTGACGGCGGCGCTCTGGCGGCCTTTGGGTGCCTCCACCGGGTCGGCCGCCGCCGCATCGGCCTCGCTCGCCTCCACCGGCACCATGCTGCGGCGCAGCTGCAGCGGGTGGCGCATGGCATGCAGCAGATAGCGGCCGGTCTGCGAATCGTCGGCACTGGTGATGTCTGCGACGCTGCCCTGCGCCACCAGGCGCCCACCGCGCTTACCCGCGCTCGGGCCGATGTCGATGATGTGGTCCGCACGGCGGATGGTGTCTTCGTCGTGCTCCACCACCACCAGCGTGTTGCCCTTGTCGCCGAGCTTGTGCAGGGCGTTGAGCAGGATCTGGTTGTCACGTGCATGCAGGCCGATGGTGGGCTCGTCGAGCACGTAGCACACGCCCTGCAGGTTGCTGCCCAGTTGCGCCGCCAGGCGGATGCGCTGCGCCTCGCCGCCGCTGAGCGTGGGCGCGCCCCGGTCGAGCGTGAGGTAGCCCAGGCCCACTTCTTCCAGGAATTCGAGGCGGCTCTGGATCTCGGGCACGAGGTCGCGCGCGATATCGGCTTCGCGCGCGGTCATCCCGCCGTCGGCACGCAGGGTCTCCACCCAGCGGCGCACATCCGTCACCGACAGCGCAGCGATGTCGGCGATGCCCACGCCCGCAAACTTCACGGCACGGGCCGTGGCGTTCAGGCGGGTTCCGTGGCAGGTGGTGCAGGCGGTGTCCTGCAGGTCTTCGACCTCGGGTTCGGCAAAGGTCTGTTCACGGCCCTTTTCCTTGTCGTCCTGCACCGAGTCGTCGAACACCTTGCGCTGCTCACGGGTCAGCTTGACGCCCGTGCCCACGCAGTCGGGGCACCAGCCGTGCTTGCTGTTGTAGCTGAACAGGCGCGGGTCGAGTTCGGCGTAGCTCGTGGCGCACACGGGGCAGGCGCGCTTGGTCGAATACACCTGCAGCGCGCCGATGCCCGCCGTGGGCTGGCCGCTTTCCATCGCAGTGGCCAGCGCGGCAATGCTTGAGAGGACATGCACCACGCCCTTTCCGTGCGTGAGCGCCTGCGCCAGCGATTCGCGCAGCAGGGCCTCGTTCTCGGGCGAGACGTCGATGCTGGCCACGGGCAGCTCGATGGTGTGCTCCTTGAAGCGGTCGATGCGCGGGAAGTTGGTGGTGGGCAGGAAGTTGCCGTCGACCCGCAGGTGGGTGAAGCCGCGCGGCCGCGCCCAGTCGGCCAGCTCGGTGTAGACGCCCTTGCGGTTCATCACCAGCGGCGCCAGCAACCCGATGTGCTGGCCGCGGAACTGGGTGAGCAACTGCGCCGCGATGCTCTCGGGCGTCTGCGGCTGCACGGCCGCGCCGTCCTTGGTGCAGTGCTGGGTGCCGAGCTTGACGTACAGCAGGCGCAGGAAGTGCCACACCTCGGTGGTCGTGCCCACGGTGGACTTGCGCCCGCCGCGCGACAGGCGCTGCTCGATGGCCACGGTGGGCGGAATGCCGTACACGGCATCCACCTCGGGCCGGCCCGCGGGCTGCACGATGCTGCGGGCATAGGCGTTGAGCGATTCAAGGTAACGGCGCTGGCCTTCGTTGAACAGGATGTCGAACGCGAGCGTGGACTTGCCCGAGCCGCTCACGCCGGTGACCACGTTGAACTTGCCGCGCGGAATGTCCACGGTCAGGTTCTTGAGGTTGTGCTCCTTGGCGTTGACGATTTCAATGGCGTTTTTGGCCACCAACGCTTCTCCAACCTGCGCGGAACGCTCCTTTTTCCGTAGCATTGCTGCTTTCTCGTGCACCGAATGGCCGCCCGTGCCCAATGCCAGCTCGTAGTCGCGCAGCGCCTGGCCGGTGTGCGATGTGGCGTGCTGGCGCACGTCTTCGGGCGTGCCTTCGGCCACGACAAGGCCTCCCGCGTAGCCGCCTTCGGGGCCCAGGTCGATGAGCCAGTCGCTCGCGCGGATCACGTCCAGGTTGTGCTCGATGACGATGAGCGAATGCCCTGCGTCGATGAGCTTGCGCAGCGCGCGCATGAGCTTGGCGATGTCGTCGAAGTGCAGGCCCGTGGTGGGCTCGTCGAACAGGAACAGCGTGCCCTTGCGCGCCACGGCCTGGCGCGATTTGCTTTGCACGCGTGCCGCTTCGGCCAGGAAGCCCGCGAGCTTGAGGCGCTGCGCCTCGCCGCCGCTGAGCGTGGGCACGGGCTGGCCCAGCGCCACGTACTCGAGCCCCACGTCCACGATGGGCTGCAGCGCACGGATCACGTCGCGGTCGGCAGCGAACAGTGCGGCGGCTTCGGCCACGGTCAGGGCCAGCACGTCGGCCACATTCAGCGTCCTACCGCCCCGCTCGATGGTGATCTCCAGGATCTCGGGGCGGTAGCGCTTGCCGTCGCAGTCCGGACAGCGCAGATACACGTCCGACAGGAACTGCATCTCCACATGTTCGAAGCCTGATCCGCCGCAGGTCGGGCAGCGCCCGTCGCCGCTGTTGAAGCTGAACTTGGCGGCGGTGTAGCTGCGCTGTTTGGACAGCGGCGCCACGGCGAACAGCTCGCGGATGCTGTCCCACGCGCCCACGTAGCTCACGGGGTTGGACCGCGCGGTCTTGCCGATGGGCGACTGGTCCACGAACACCACGTCCGACAGGTGGTCGGCGCCCAGCATGCGGTCGTGCGCGCCCGGCGAGTCGGTGGCCTTGCCGAAGTGGCGCAGCAGCGCGGGGGCCAGCACGTCCTGGATCAGGCTCGACTTGCCCGATCCGCTCACGCCCGTCACGGTGACCAGGCGCTGCAGCGGGAACTCGACCGACACGTTCTGCAGGTTGTGCTCGCGCGCGCCTTCCAGAATGAGGCGCGGGGTGGATTCGGTCACCATGCGCTTGAAGCCGAAGCCCACGTGCTTGCGGCCGCCCAGGTAGGCGCCGGTGAGCGTGTCGGCATGGCGCAGGTCGGCGGTGGTGCCGTCGAACACGATCTGCCCGCCCAGGCTGCCCGGGCCGGGGCCCATGTCGATCATGCGGTCGGCCGCCAGCATGACGGCCGGGTCGTGCTCCACCACCACCAGGGTGTTGCCCGCGTCGCGCAGGCGCAGCATGGCCTCGGTGATGCGGTGCATGTCGCGCGGGTGCAGGCCGATGCTGGGCTCGTCCAGCACGAAGAGGGTGTTGACCAGGCTGGTGCCCAGCGCGGTGGTGAGGTTGATGCGCTGCACCTCGCCGCCGCTCAATGTGCGGCTTTGGCGGTCGAGCGTGAGGTAGCCGATGCCCACGTCGCACAGGTAGCGAAGGCGCGTGGTGATTTCCTCGTGCAGCAGCTTCAGCGCCTGCGCGTCGCCGCCGGCCGCGGCATCGCCCACGGGCAGCTCCATGCGGTCGAAGAAGCGGCGCAGCCGGTCGATGGGCAGCAGCATCAGGTCGTGCAGGCACAGGCCGGGCAAGGCTTCGAGCTGCGCGCGCGACCACTGCACGCCCTCGGGCATGAAGCGGCGGGCCGGGTCGACTGCGGCGTCCGCGTCGTCCTTGCTGCCCACGCGCCACAGCAGGCTTTCAGTCTTGAGGCGCGCGCCGGCGCAAGTAGGGCACGGCGTGTAGCTGCGGTACTTGGACAGCAGCACGCGGATGTGCATCTTGTAGGCCTTGCTCTCCAGGTACTCGAAGAAGCGCTTGATGCCGTACCACTGCTTGCTCCACTGCCCGTCCTTGTAGCCCGGC
The DNA here is from genome assembly GCF_019219095.1 of Acidovorax sp. sic0104. Classification (GTDB taxonomy): domain Bacteria; phylum Pseudomonadota; class Gammaproteobacteria; order Burkholderiales; family Burkholderiaceae_C; genus Acidovorax. Next base: position 42,147 of record NZ_JAHUWH010000004.1, on the reverse strand, counting down.
GCGCCGCCGATGACCCATTTCTTCTGGTCGTCGGTGAGCTTGTTCCAGGGCGTGTCGCGCGGGATGCCGGCGGTTTCGGCATGGCGCATGAGGTCGTCCTGCGCCTCTTTCCACGCAGGGGTCTGGATGGTCTTGATGGCCCCTGCGCGCAGTGTGAGCCTGTCGTTGGGGATGACGAGGCCGTAGTCCACGCCGATCACGCGGCCGAAGCCCCGGCAGCTCTCGCAGGCGCCCACGGCGGAGTTGAACGAGAACATCGACGGGATCGGGTCGCTGTAGCGCAGGTCGCTGTCGGGGCAGTGCAGGCCGGTGGAAAAGCGCCAGAGCTCGGGTGCGGGTTCCACGGATTCCGTTCGCGCCCCGCTTGTCGAAACCTTGTCCCGGCCTTCGACAGGCTCAGGCTGAACGGTCTGGGTTGAGGGGAGCACATAGACGTTCAGGCGGCCCGTGCCGCGCTTGAGCGCGACCTCGATGGCCTCGACCACCCGCGCCTTCTCGGCGTTGCCCAGGCGGAAGCGGTCCGCCACCACGTCCAGCACCTTGCGCGGGCCGGTGGGCGTGGCCACTTCGCGCTCGGCCTGCACCTTGGTGAAGCCGCTGGCGGACAGCCATTGCTCGACCTGCTCGGGCGACGTACCGCCCGGCAGCTCGACCGGGAAGGTCAGCACCACGCGCGGGTCGCCGGCCTCGGCGCTGCGGCGCTGCAGCTCGGCGTAGATGGTCTCGGGCGAGTCGTGGCGCACGGGCTGCGCGGTCTCCTTGTCGAACAGCTGCCCGGCGCGCGCGAACAAGAGCTTCAGGTGGTCGTTGAGCTCCGTCATCGTGCCCACGGTGGAGCGGCTGGAGCGCACGGGGTTGGTCTGGTCGATGGCGATGGCGGGCGGCACGCCCTCGACCTTGTCCACCGCCGGCTTGTCCATGCGGTCGAGGAACTGGCGCGCGTAGGCGCTGAAGGTCTCCACGTAGCGGCGCTGGCCCTCGGCGTACAGGGTGTCGAACACCAGGCTGGATTTGCCCGAGCCGCTCGGGCCGGTGACCACCGTGAGCTCGCCGGTGCGGATGTCCAGATCCAGGTTCTTGAGGTTGTGCTGGCGTGCGCCGCGGATACGGATCAGTCCCTGGGTCATGAAAGCGGTCTTTCTGGAGTGAGGCGGAACATTCTAGGGACGGCGGGCCCGCCCTGCCCGGCCGCCCGGATTACCCCCGGAACCCGCTGCGCCAGCGTTTGACAAAGCGCAAAGCCCCTTGAACCAGGGGGTGCTTTTCTCGGAACAAACCCTTTGAAGGCTTCAAATACAAGCGCTTAGACTGGACTTTTACGCAAAGACACAAGCAGGAGACAAGCATGAACAAATGGCAGATTCAGTGGACGGCAGCCACGGCCCTTGCGCTCGGCCTGGCCACGGCCGGCCATGCGCAGATACTGATCGGGCAGACCGCAGGTTTTTCGGGGCAGGTGGCCGCAGGCGTGAAGGAGACGACCGACGGCGCCAAGCTCTACATCGACATGGTCAATGCCAAGGGCGGCGTGCATGGCCAGAAGATCGAGCTCACGTCGCTGGACGACAAGTTCGACCCCAAGATCGCCGCCGAGAACGCACGCAAGCTGATCGAAGAGCAGAACGTGGTGGCGCTGTTCCTCACGCGGGGCACGCCGCACACCGAAGCCATGATCCCGCTGCTGGAGAAGCACGGCGTGGCCCTGGTGGCGCCCTCCACCGGGGCGATGGTCCTGCACCAGCCCGTGCGCAAGTACATCTTCAATGTGCGCGCCACCTACCAGCGCGAGGCCGAAAAGGCGATGACCCACCTGGCCTCCATGGGGATCACGCGCATCGGCGTGGTGTACGCGGACGACAGCTTTGGCGCCGACGGCGTCGCGGGCGCGCAAAAAGGCCTGGCGGGCGCCAAGCTCACGCCCGTGGCCCTGGAGAAGTTCGACCGCGCGAAGCCGGACTTCACTCCCATCGCCGCCAAGGTGGCCAAGGCCGACACGCAAGCCGTACTGATCATCGCCTCAGGCTCGACCGTGGTGGAGGCCAGCACCGCGTTCCGCGCGGCCGGCTCGGCGGCGCAGATCGTGACGCTGTCCAACAATGCATCAGGCGGCTTCATCAAGAGCCTGGGCGCCAACGCCCGCGGCGTGATCGTGACGCAGGTCTACCCCAACGAGCGGGCCGTGACCTATCCCATGGTGAAGGAGGCACAGGAGCTGGCCAAGGCCAAGGGCGCAGGCGACATCAGCCCCGCCATGCTGGAAGGCTTCGCGGCGGCCAAGGTACTGGTGGAAGGTCTGCGGCGCGCCGGCCCCAAGCCCACGCGCGAGAAGATCCACGCTGGCCTGGAAGGCATCAAGAAGCTGGACCTGGGCGGGCTGGAAGTGAGCTACAGCGCGGATGACCACACCGGCCTGGACTTCGCAGACTTGTCCATCATCGGCACCGACGGCAAGTTCAGAAGATGATGCTGAGGCAGGCCGCAAGGCCTGCCGCACAATGTGCAGGCGAGCAACCGTACTACGCACTTCTACGGATGCCCGGTGACCATCCATCCCTAAACTCGGCCCCCTCACCAGAAAGTGGCTCACGATGACAGTGATTGATTCCCTGGGCAAAGGCGCGGCGCTGTTGGCGCTGGCGTTCGGCATGGCGCACACGGCCCACGCGCAGCTTCTCATCGGGCAGACGGTGGGAGTGACCGGCTCGGCCGCCGCCACCGTGGCCGAATCCACGCAAGGCGCGGCACTGTACATCGACCACGTGAACGCGCGCGGCGGCGTGGGTGGGCAGCAGGTGGAGCTGGTCCTGCTGGACGACAAGTTCGACCCCAAGCTCACGCTCGAGAACACCAGGACGCTGATCGAGCAGAAGAACGTGATCGGCATGTTCATGACGCGCGGTACGCCGCACACGCAGGGCATCGTGCCGCTGCTCGAACAACACGGCGTGCCGCTCGTGGGCCCGTCCACGGGCGCCATCGCTCTGCACCAGCCAGTCAGCAAATATGTCTTCAATGTGCGTGCCGCCTACCAGCGCGAAGTCGAAAAAGCCATCACGCACCTGAACACGCTGGGCATCAAGCGCATCGGCGTGGTGCACGTGGACGACACTTTCGGCGCCGACGGCCTGGCCGGAGCGCAGATCGGCTTCAAGGCCAACAACCTGGAAGCCGCGTTCATCGAGAAGTTCGACCGCGCCAAGCCCGACTACAGCGCCATCGCGCCCCGCGTGGCGGGCAAGCAGCCCCAGGCAGTGATCTTCATCGGCACGGGCGCTGCGGTGGTTGACGGCATCAAGGCACTGCGCGCCGCAGGCGTGACCGGCCAGATCGTCACCCTGTCCAACAATGCCTCGGGCGGCTTCGTGAAGGCGCTGGGCGAGCAGGCCCGGGGCGTCGTGGTCACGCAGGTGTTCCCCTCCGAGCGCTCCCTGAGCTACGCGGTCATCAAGGAAGCGATGGACCTGGCCCGCGCCAAGAACATCAGCGACCTCACGCCCGCCATGGTCGAGGGTTTCGTGAGCGCGAAGGTGTTGATCGAAGGCCTCAAGCGCGCAGGTCCCAAACCTGACCGCGCCAAGCTTCACGCGGGCCTGGAAAGCATCAGGAAGTGGGACCTGGGTGGTCTGGAGCTGAGCTACAGCCCCTCCGACCACACCGGGCTGGACTTCTCGGACCTGTCCATCATCGGCAGCGACGGGCGTTTCAAGCGCTGAGGGCGCTCAAGGAGCAGTCGCAGCGCCGCATATCAGCTTATTTCAACCATTCTCACCACTCATTCATGCCGAATTCGGCCGTGGTTCCAGTCAGCAACAAGTAGGCCGGCAGAGAAAAAAAAGCCCGGTGCCATGGAGGCACCGGGCTTTTTGCCTTAAGGGTTCATAGAGGCCGGCACCTGCGCGGCCTCCATTCAAACCAGCATCACTGAGCGCTGGCAGCGGACGCCGGGGTCGAAGCGGCGGGCGCCGCCACCGGTGCTGGCGCGCTCGCTGGCGACTCAGGCGCATGCACGGCATCGGCGCCATGCTTTTCACCACCCATGTCGGCCTTGTCGCCCGCCTTGATGATCACGTACATCGACAGGGCCGCGAACAAAACGAAGCCAACAGCAATCTTCCACATATCAATTTCTCCTAGGGGATGGGTTTGTTCAATCAAGGAGCCTGTTGCGCGGCGTTGTCGGTTGTACTGGTGCAGCAGGTACAAGCCCCTTGATGGAACACAGGGCCCGTCCCTTGCGGGGCGGGCCCTGTACACCCGTCAATCAATGACGATCTTTTCCATCCGTGCCGGTCAGTCGTTGGCGTAGATGTCCACGTCCTTGGTTTCCTTGATGAACAGGCCACCGATCACCACCGTCGCGCCGGCGATGATGATGGGATACCACAGGCCGTTGTACATGTTGCCGGTCTGGGCCACGATGGCGAACGCCGTGGTGGGCAGCAGGCCGCCGAACCAGCCGTTGCCGATGTGGTACGGCAGGGACATGGACGTGTAGCGGATGCGGGTCGGGAACATTTCCACCAGCATGGCGGCAATAGGCCCGTACACCATGGTCACCAGCAGCACGAGATAGGTCAGGATCACGACGACCATGACCTTGTCGATGCGGGCAGGGTCTGCCTTGGTGGGGTAGCCTGCAGCCTTCAGGGCATCGGCCACGGCCTTCTTGAACTCGCCGTCCTTCTTCTTGGCTTCGTCAGCGGGCAGGCCCTTGCTGGTATAGGACGTGATGACCGTCTCGCCAATCTTGATCGTTGCGGGCGTTCCGGCTGCAGCCGTGGCGTTCTCGTAGCTCACCGAAGCGCCGGCCAGCACCTGCTTGGCGATGTCGCACGAGCTGGTGAACTTGGTGGTGCCGGTGGGGTTGAACTGGAACGAGCACTCGTCGGGGTTGGCCGTCACGACCACCTGGTTCTTGGCTTGCGCTTCGGCCAGGGCGGGGTTGGCCGCCTTGGTCAGCGCACCGAACACGGGGAAGTACGTCACCGCAGCCAGCAGGCAGCCTGCCAGGATGATGGGCTTGCGGCCGATCTTGTCGGACAGCGCGCCGAACACGATGAAGAACGGCGTGCCGATCAACAGCGAGATAGCGACGAAGATGTTGGCGGTCGCGCCATCCACCTTGAGCGCCTGTGTCAGGAAGAACAGCGCGTAGAACTGGCCGGAGTACCAGACCACGGCCTGGCCGGCTGTCAGGCCCACCAGTGCCAGGATCACGATCTTGAGATTCTTCCACTCGCCGAAGGACTCCTTGAGCGGGGCCTTGGAGGTCTTGCCCTCTGCCTTCATCTTCTGGAAGGCGGGGGATTCGTTCATCGACAGGCGGATCCAGACCGAGATGGCCAGGAGCAGGATCGACACGATGAACGGAATGCGCCAGCCCCAATCGGCAAAGGCTTCTTCGCCCATCGCCGTGCGGGTACCCAGGATCACCATCAGCGACAGGAACAGGCCCAGCGTGGCCGTGGTCTGGATCCAGGCGGTGTAGGCGCCACGCTTGCCGTGCGGGGCGTGCTCGGCCACATACGTCGCAGCACCGCCGTACTCACCGCCCAGGGCCAGGCCCTGCAGCAGGCGCAGCACGATCAGGATGACCGGAGCGGCCACGCCGATGGAGGCATACGTGGGCAGGATGCCGACGATGAAGGTCGACAGACCCATGATCAGGATGGTGACCAGGAAGGTGTACTTGCGGCCGATCATGTCGCCCAGGCGGCCAAAGAAGATGGCACCGAAGGGACGCACGATGAAGCCCGCGGCAAACGCCAGCAGCGCGAAGATGAACGCCGAGCCGGCATCCAGGCCGCTGAAGAACTGCTTGGCGATGATGGCCGCGAGCGAGCCGTACAGGTAAAAGTCGTACCACTCGAAAACAGTGCCGAGCGACGACGCGAAGATGACCTTCCTCTCTTCGGGCGACATCGGCCGCGGTGCGGGATGAACGGTTGCCATGGTGTGTGTCTCCTGTTGGTTTTTCAGGCCGCGCTTGAGCGGCTGTGCCCATTGTTCGAGACGGCACTGACCCTGCTCTGACACCAAACCAACAAGAGCTTTCACCAAACTGACCGCTCTCTGACAACTTAGGGTGAAACCCGCAGCACACCTTTCAGCATCCGGAAATTGCTCACGCCTTGCCGGGTAAACCCGATGGGAGCTGTCTGACGGCATCCCAGCCCGGACCGTCGAACCATGCGTCGCCACAGAGGTACGCGCGCAGCATCGGCAGGCTGTCGAGCCCCCAGAACAGCTTGCCGTCCACCTCGAACGCCGGCACGCCGAAAACGCCCGCCGACTGCGCGGCTTCGGTGTTGGCGCGCAGCAGGGCCTTGGGGCCGTCGCTCGCCGCATCCTCACCGGCACGCAGCTGGTCCGCGAGCTGCGCGGCCAGTTCGGCCAGGCGCGCGGCATCGAGCGCGTCGTGCCCTCCTTGCCACACATGGCGCAGCACCGCCCCTACCACGAAACGGTTGATGTACCCGTCGTCGCTGCACGCCAGTGCCGTGCGCAGCAGGGGCAGCGGGTTGAACGGATGGCGCGCCGGCATCTGCAGCGGCGTGCCCTGCGCGTGGCCCAGCCAGGTCACGTGGCGGTAGGTCCAGTCGCGCTTGGGCGCGATGCCTGCGGGGCCCGGGTTGGCATGCTGCTGCAGCAGCGCGCCCAGCAACACCGGCTTGTAGGCCACGCTGTAGCTGAGACCCTCCAGCTCCTGCGGCAGGCGCTCGAACGCGAGCCAGGCGTAAGGGGAAATGAAATCGAGGTAGAAGGTGATGCGCTTCATGGCGGTTGTCTCCTGCAAGGTGCTGGCGCTGCGCGGCGGTTGCCGTCAGGTCTCCGGCGCTGCCAGGTCGATGCCTGCCCGGTCCAGCAACCGGGTCCAGATGTCTCGCCGCAGCGTGGAGTCCGCGCCCGACCACAGGCGAATCTCGTCCAGCGTGCGGTAGCAGCCGAGACAGTGGCTGCGATCGCTCGACATGCGGCACACCGAGATGCACGGCGAAGGCACCGGCTCGGCGTTTTCAGCATGAAAGAGGCCGTCTGCGCCCAATTGGCGGGCGCGAACAGCTAGCAAATCAATAGCATTCATACCGCAGGCTGCGCGCTGGCCTCCACAGGCGCCTGCACCACATCCACCACCGGTGCGCCCGTCAGGCGCTGCAGGTCGCTCGGGTGCAGCGGGAACACGCTGTGCGGATGTCCGGCCGCGGCCCACACCACGTCAAAGCGCAGCAGGTCCTGGTCGATCAGCGTGACGGGCGGCGTGGCGTGCGCCACGGGCGATACGCCGCCGATGGAAAAGCCGGTGCGCGATTTCACGAAGTCGGCATCGGCCCGGCCGATCTTGCCGCCCACATGGGCCTCGACCTTCTTCTCGTCCACGCGCCGGTCTCCGGATGTGACCACCAGCACGGCCACATCGTCGCTCTTGCGCCGAAAGATGATGCTCTTGGCCACCTGCCCGACCAGGATGCCCAGTGCATCGGCCGCCTGCTGGGCGGTGCGCGCGGCGTCGTCCAGCATCTGCGGCATGTGGGGGTGGTTCAAGGTCTGCAGGGCTGCAGCCACACGCTGCACGCCCTCAGGAAGGTTCTTCAGTTCGGCTCCACACACGGTCGTCATCTCCTGCGCCAGGGGGCGCTATCCAGCTCGTTTGGTCAGCAGCGCATTGGCCGCCCGGGAATTGGGTTTACGGTTGAGGAACCCACTGATGTAGGCCCCCGCATCGATGAGCTTATCAAGATCGATGCCCGTCTCGATGCCCATGCCGTGCAGCATGTAGACCACGTCCTCGGTCGCCACGTTGCCGGTGGCCCCTTTGGCGTACGGGCAGCCGCCCAGGCCCGCCACCGAGGACTGGTAGTTCCACACTCCCAGCTCCAGCGCGGCCAGCGTGTTGGAGAGCGCCTGGCCGTAGGTGTCGTGAAAGTGCCCCGACACATCGTCGATGCCAAAGTGCTTGAGCGTGGCTTCCAGCGCGCGCTGCACCTTGCGCGGCGTGCCCACGCCGATGGTGTCGGCCACGTCCACGCGCTGCACGCCGATGCCCCGGAGCAGGCCGGCCAGATACTCCACGCGCTCGGGAGCGATGTCGCCCTCGTACGGGCAGCCCACGGTGCAGCTCATCGCGCCACGCACGGCGATGCCGGCGGCGAGCGCCGCTTCGACCACGGGCGCGAAGCGCTCGATGCTCTCGGCGATGGAGCAGTTGATGTTCTTCTGGCTGAAGGCCTCGCTGGCCGAGCCGAAGACCACGATCTCGTCGGGCCGGTCCGCCACGGCGGCTTCGTAGCCCTTGAGATTGGGCGTGAGCACCGAGTAGCGCACGCCGGCCACGCGGTTCACACCCTGCATCACCTCGTGGTTGTCGGCCATCTGTGGCACCCACTTGGGGCTCACGTAGCTCGTGACCTCGATCTCCTTCAAGCCCGCGTCCTGCAGGCGGTGCACCAGCGCGATCTTGACCTCGGCGGGCACGGGCGATTTCTCGTTCTGCAGCCCGTCGCGCGGGCCGACATCGATGAGTTTGACGCGGGAAGGAATGCTCATGGTGGGGCTACCTGAAAAGAGAGGGCAAAAGATGGCAACGTGTGTGGCCCGCAGTGGCCAGCCAACGGTGCGCAGAGGCTGAAATACGACGCCTCCCATTGTCCGGACTTCAGGCGTTCGTCACCACCTCATATCCTGCCAGACCATTCTCCGCTCGTGCCATTGCAGGCCGTGGCGCCGACGTTGCGGCGCATGCCATCTCAGCGCTGCGCGGCGGCGCGCGGCCTCAGGCGCCACAGCAGCGCCCCGGCCAGCATGCACAGGCCGCTGAACACCAGCAGCACCCAGCCGACCACCCTGCGGATCCAGAACGAGCTGCCGATCTCGGCCTGCGCGGGGTCGGCCGCCGGGTAGCGCACGGCGACGGACTCGCCCACCTCGTGGGCGGCCTGCCCCTGGCGCACCAGCGCATCCGTCACCCTGAGGCTGCGGCCGTCGTGCGCGGTGAACTCGACCACGCTGCGCTGGCCGCTGCCGCGCTTGAGCTGCGCGGTCTCGTGCGCCACCACCCGGCCCTGGGCCGTGCGCATGTCGCCACCGCCCATCCCGAACACCATCCAGGCGGCACCCAGGCCCGTGAGCAGGCTCATTGCCAGCAGAAAGCCGCCGAGCAGCCCCAGGAAGCGGCGCACGGGGGAAGAGGGTGTGGAAGACGAAGTGGTCATGGTCTACGGCAAGGGATACAACATGCTGCGTGCAGGTGCCGCACGGTCTCAGTAGCCGCGCGACGGGTCCACCGTGCCCGCCACCGCCTCGCCGCGCTCCATCGCAGCCATCTTGCGCGTGATCTGCGCAATGCTCTCTTCCCGCATGGTGCGTGCCGAGGTGTGGGGCGTTGCAGTGATCTTCGGATGGAGCCAGAACGGATGCCCCACTGGCAAAGGCTCGGTGCGAAACACATCCAGCGTGGCGCCAGCGATATGCCCGCTGTCGATGAGGGCCAGCAGATCTTCTTCCACCAGGTGCGCACCCCGCGCCACGTTGACCACATAGCCCCCGGGCTGCAGGCGCGACAGCGTGTCGCGGTTGATGATGTCCTGCGTGTCGGGCGTGAGCGGCAGCAGGTTGACCAGCACGCGGCTGGCCGCCAGGAAATCGTGAAAGCTCTCCGCGCCGCTGAAGCCGCGCACGCCGTCCACCGCCTTGGGAGAGCGGCTCCAACCGTTGACCGGAAAGTCGAAATGCGCCACCGCCCGTGCCACACGCTCACCCAGCACGCCCAGGCCCATCACGCCCACCGGGAACTCCGAGCGTACCCGCGGCCGGCGAAAACCCCAGCGGCCGGCGCGCATGTCGCCTTCGTAAGCGTCCAGCTCGCGAAAATGGCGCACCACCGCATGGCACACGTATTCGGCCATCTGCACGGCCATGCCGCCGTCGTCGATGCGCACGACCTGGCAGCCGGCGGGAATGCGCAGCTTGAGCAGGGCATCCACCCCAGCGCCGATGTTGAACAGGGCGCGCAGGCCGGGCTGCTCGTCCAGGAACTGCTGGGGCGGGGCCCAGACCACGGCGTAGTCGGCCTGCGATGCCCCCGGCTGCCACACGCTGACGTGGGCATGGGGCAAGGCAGCGGCAAGCCCCTGCAGCCAGGGCTCGATCTTGGTGTCGGTACAGCAAAGGGTGATGTTCATGCGGTCAAGGGTAACTGCACTGGCGCTGGCTGGGTGTCACGTAGGGCCTGCACGGCCTGACGCAGGGCGCACCCGCTGTGCGACCCGACCATCCGTCGCCCTGAGCTTGTCGAATGGCCATCACATCCGACCCCAAACGCCCTGGCTTCGACAAGCTCAGCCCGAACGGGGGGGAGAGGCCGCAGACGCGCAGGAGGCGGGCTGTGGCGAGCAGGGGACGGGCTCCAGCGAGCGGGGAACGACGTCCCGTCTTGTTGCCTTGCGTTCAACCATTCGAGCATTCAATCCCGTTCAAAACCGTTCGGGCTGAGCTTGTCGACGCCTTGCGCGGCGCTTCGACAAGCTCGGCGTGAACGGCGTTTCCACTCGGCGAGGTCAACGGGTGTCACGCCCAAGGCCCAAGACTCAGGCCGCGGCAGCCAGCGTGAGCTTGAGCAGCTCCGCCCCCTCGGTCACCTGGTCGCCGGGCGCATACAGCAGCTCCTGCACCACGCCGTCGGCGGGCGCAGCAATCGTGTGCTCCATCTTCATGGCCTCCATGACCGCCAGCGGCTGGCCCTTGGTGACGGCATCGCCCGCCTTCACGGCGAACGACACGACCTTGCCGGGCATGGGGGCCGTGAGCCGGCCACCCTCGGCGGCCGATTCGCCCGAATGCGCGAGCAGGTCGATGGCAGTGATCTGGGTGGCACCGGATGGGGTGAACACATGGTCCACCTCGCCCTGCGCGTACACGGAGGCACGGGTGCGCTGGCCGGCAAACTGCAACTCGATGGCGCCGCCCTGCGCGGCAAAGGTCAGTGGCCCGGACACAGCCGCGTCGCCACCCTCCTTCGCGCTTTCCACCGTCAGGTGCAGCGTGCCGCCTCGCTCATACGTGAGCCAGGCCTTGGCATGCTCGCCGCCAAACTCAAACTCGAAGCGGCGGCGCGTGAGCGCGTGCGAATGGAAGCCGTCGCGGCGGCTGAAGGGGTCCACGCCTTGGCTGGCGCGTTCATGCAGCACCGTCTGCGCCACGGCGGCCGCAGCAGCCAGCGGCAGGCCCACCGGCTCCTGGTGGAACAGCACCGCCTGCTCGCGCGGGATCAGCGCGGTGTCGAGCTTTGCGCTGGCAAACGCACCGGTGCGCGCCACGCGGCGCAGGAACTGCACGTTGGTCGCCAGGCCCACGATGTGCGTCTGCGCCAGGGCCTCGTCCAGCCGCGCCAGCGCCTGCTCGCGCGTGTCGCCGTGCACGATGAGCTTGGCCACCATGGAGTCGTAGAACGGGCTGATCGCATCGCCCTGGCGCACGCCGGAGTCCACGCGCACCGCGCCCCTCTCGAACGTCACGCAGTCGGGCAGCGCATACACGTTGAGCGCGCCCGTGGCGGGCAGGAAGTTGTTGTCGGGGTTCTCGGCGCAGATGCGGGCTTCGATCGCATGGCCGGTGATGCGCAGCCCTTCCTGTTTCAACGGCAGCGGCTCGCCAAAGGCCACGCGCAGCTGCCACTCCACCAGGTCCAGGCCGGTGATGGCCTCGGTCACCGGGTGCTCCACCTGCAGGCGGGTGTTCATCTCCATGAAGTAGAACTTCATCTGGTCGGGCCGCTCGTAGCCGCCCGGCTGCTCCACGATGAACTCCACCGTGCCCGCGCCCACGTAGTTCACGGCCTTGGCGGCGGCCACGGCGGCCTCGCCCATCTGCGCGCGCAGTTCCGGCGTCATGCCGGGAGCGGGAGCCTCTTCCAGCACCTTCTGGTGGCGGCGCTGCACGGAGCAGTCGCGCTCGAACAGGTAGACACAGTTGCCGTGCGTGTCGCCAAACACCTGGATCTCGATGTGGCGCGGGCGCTGCACGTATTTTTCGACCAGCACCGCGTCGTCGCCAAAGCTGTTGATGGCCTCGCGCTTGCACGATTCAAGCGCGGCGGCGAAGTCCCCGCTGTTGTCCACCGCGCGCATGCCCTTGCCGCCACCACCCGCGCTGGCCTTGATGAGCACGGGGTAGCCGATGCGGTCGGCCTCGCGCTGCAGCAGGGCCGGGTCCTGGTCGCTGCCGTGGTAGCCGGGCACCAGCGGCACGCCGGCCTTTTCCATGAGCTGCTTGGACTCGGCCTTCAGGCCCATGTCCTTGATGGCCGATGCGGGCGGGCCGATGAACACCAGTCCGGCCGCCGCACAGGCCAGGGCGAAATCTTCGTTCTCCGACAGGAAGCCGTAGCCCGGGTGGATGGCCTGGGCACCCGTGGCCTGGGCGGCCTCGATGATGCGCTCCCAGCGCAGGTAGCTGTCCTTGGGCGCGCTGCCGCCGATGTGCACTGCCTCGTCGCACACGGCCACATGCTTGGCCTGGGCGTCGGCATCGGAATACACGGCGACGGTCTTCACGCCCAGGCGCTTGGCTGTGGCGGCGACGCGGCAAGCGATCTCGCCGCGGTTTGCAATCAAAATCTTTTTGAACATTTAAGCCACCTTGGCAGAACCAGAAAAGAAAGAAGACAAGCGCCGAACCACGGCGCGCAGAAACTTGAACAGCACCACCAGCAGCAGCACCGACACGGCCACCATCAGCACCAGCGCGATGCCGAAGGCCACCGGGTGCTGCGTTGCGAGCCACACCACCACCACCACCAGGCCGTCTTCGAAGAAAGACAAACCCCAGTTCGAAAACGGCTCGGGCGAGGTGTTGGCCGCTGCGCGCGTGGTCATCTTGGTGGCCATGGACGTGGCGGCCAGCGACCCGCCCAGCAAGCCCGCCACCACGCCCATGGTGGCGTTGTCGGCACCGAAGACGCCCGCGGCCAGCAGGGCGCCGCCGGGCACGCGGATGACGGTGTGCACGGCATCCCAGGCGCTGTCGATCCACGGGACCTTGTCGGCGAAGAATTCGACCAGCATCAGGCCGCCAGCCACCAGCAGTACCAGCGGGTTCTGCAGCACCTGCAAGCCCTGGGGCAGCACCAGCCAGCCCAGAGCACCCATCCCACCGACGATGAACACCACGGCATACAGCCGAAAGCCGCTGGCCCAGCCCAGCGCAGCGGCCAGCGCCAGCAGGCTGGGCATGTCGAGCCGCGCGGTGGCCGTGGCCGCCGCGTCTCCCACGGCGCGCGCCGTGCCGCCATCCACGTGGAGCCCCAGCGTGTGGAGCCACTGCACGATGTTGAGCCAAAGTTGGTCCATGGTGGCGTGCCTTCAGCCCATCAACCCAGAAGCCAGGAAGGCTTGCGCTTGTTCAGAAAGGACTGCACGCCTTCCTTGCCCTCGTCGCTGGCGCGGATATCTGCAATGCCTTGCACCGTGGAGGCGATCAAACCGGCGTTGATCTCACGCTCGGCCACATCCAGCACCAGCTTCTTGCAGGCGCGCACGGCGTTGGGGCTGGCGCTGGTCAGGGCCTTGAGCAGTTCATCGACCTTGGCATCGAGCTGGTCCGCAGCCACCACCTCGTGCACGAAGCCGATGCGCAGCGCCTCGGCCGCGCCGAAGCGTTCGGCCGTGAGGAAGTAGCGGTGCGCCGCGCGGGGACCCATGGCGCGGATCACGTAGGGGCTGATGGTGGCGGGGATGAGGCCCAGCTTCACTTCGCTCAGGCAAAAGCCCGCCGTGTCCACTGCCACTGCCATGTCGCAAGCCGCCACCAGGCCCATGCCGCCCGCGTACACGTCGCCCTGCACGCGGGCGATGGTGGGTTTCGGGCATTCGTAGATCACGCGCAGCATTTGGGCCAGCTTGCCCGCGTCGGCGATGTTCTCGGCGCGCGTGTAGTCGGCCATGCGGCGCATCCAGTTGAGGTTGGCGCCCGCGCAGAACGCGGGGCCCTCTGCGGCCAGCACCACGGCGCGCACGTCGGCGCGCGCGCCCACTTCGGTGAAGGCCGCCGTCAGCTCGGCGATGACCTCGTCGCTGAAGGCGTTGCGGATCTCGGGCTGCGTGAGCGTGATGCGCGCCACGGCGTCGATGTAGGTGATGGACAGGTTCTGGCTCATGGCGTGGGCGGGTTTTGCAGGAAGTAGACAAGGTCCAGCTCGGGGCTGGGCTGGCCCAGGGCGGTCAATGCGGCGGTGATCTGGCCCCGGTGGTGCGTGCCGTGGTTGAACACATGCGCCAGCGTGGCGGCAAACGGCAACGATGACTGCGTGCCCCGCATGGTGGTGTAGTCGAGCGTGCCGTTCCAGCGGTCTGCCGGCAACGAGGCGATCAACGGTGCCCAGCGGGCAGCGCCCGCGCGCAAGCGGGCATCGAGCCGCGCGCGGTCGCTCTCCAGCTCGGCGTCCAGCGCCACCTTGGGCGATGTGCCTTCTGCAAACCGCACGAACCACAGATGGTGCTCGCCCACCAGCAGGTGGTTGAGCGTGCCGTGGATGCTTTGGAAGAACAGGCCCGCATCGTGCCGGTAGACCTCTTCAGGCAGCGCCCGCACGGCGTCGAGCAGGCGCGCCGTGGCCCACACGTTGTAGCGTGCAAGCTGTGTGAAGTGGGCGACGGCGTCCATGGCGGCTCCCGGCACGGTCACATGCGGAACAGGCCGAACTTCGTGTCCTCGATGGGCGCATTGCGCGTGGCGGCCAGGCCCAGCGCCAGCACGCGGCGCGTGTCGGCGGGGTCGATCACGCCGTCGTCCCACAGGCGCGCGGTGGCGTAGTAGGGGTGGCCCTGGTCTTCATACTGGCGGCGGATGGGGGCCTTGAAGGCTTCTTCTTCCTCGGCGCTCCACTGGCCGCCCTTGCCCTCGATGCCGTCGCGCTTGACGGTGGCCAGCACGCCAGCCGCCTGCTCGCCGCCCATGACGCTGATGCGCGCGTTGGGCCACATCCACAAAAAGCGCGGGCTGTACGCGCGGCCGCACATGCCGTAGTTGCCGGCACCAAAGCTGCCGCCGATGATGATGGTGAACTTCGGAACACTCGCGGTGGCCACGGCCGTGACCATCTTGGCGCCGTTGCGCGCAATGCCCTCGTTCTCGTACTTGCGCCCGACCATGAAGCCGGTGATGTTCTGCAGGAACACCAGCGGGATCTTGCGCTGGCAGCACAGCTCGATGAAGTGCGCGCCTTTCAGGGCCGATTCGCTGAACAGGATGCCGTTGTTGGCGATGATGCCCACGGCCATGCCTTCGATGCGCGCGAAGCCCGTGACGAGCGTCGTGCCGTAGCGCGCCTTGAATTCGTCGAACTCCGACCCGTCGACGATGCGCGCGATGATCTCGCGCACGTCGAAGGGCTTGCGCGTGTCCACGGGGATCACGCCGTAAAGCTCTTCCGCTCCAAATTTAGGAGCTACCGGCGCTTGATCAGCAAGGGCTGGAGCCTTGTTTTTATTCAAATTGCGCACTGCATTGCGGGCCAGCTGCAGTGCGTGCAGGTCGTTCTGCGCCAGGTGGTCGGCCACGCCCGACAGGCGGGTGTGCACGTCGCCGCCGCCCAGGTCTTCGGCGCTCACCACTTCGCCGGTGGCGGCTTTGACCAGCGGCGGGCCGCCCAGGAAGATGGTGCCCTGGTTCTTGACGATGATGGACTCGTCGCTCATCGCGGGAACATAGGCGCCGCCGGCCGTGCAGCTGCCCATGACCACGGCGATCTGCGAGATGCCCTGGGCGCTCATGTTGGCCTGGTTGAAGAAGATGCGGCCGAAGTGGTCGCGGTCGGGGAAGACCTCGTCCTGGTTGGGCAGGTTGGCGCCGCCGGAGTCCACAAGGTAGATGCAGGGCAGGTGGTTCTGCTGCGCCACTTCCTGCGCGCGCAGGTGCTTCTTGACGGTGAGCGGGTAGTAGGTGCCGCCCTTCACCGTGGCGTCGTTGCACACGATCATGCAGTCCACGCCGCTCACGCGGCCGATGCCCGCGATAAGCCCCGCGCTGGGTGCGTCGTTGTTGTACATGTTCAGCGCGGCCAGCGGGGCCAGTTCAAGAAACGGCGTGCCCGGGTCCAGCAGCATCTGCACGCGCTCGCGCGGCAGCAGCTTGCCACGCGCGGTGTGCTTGGCGCGGGCGGCCTCGCCGCCGCCCTGGGCCACCTTGTCGAGCTGGGCGCGCAGGTCATCGACCAGCGTGCGCATGGCGGCGGCATTGGCCAGGAAGTCCGCCGAGCGGGCGTTGAGTTGGGTGTCGAGAATGGTCATGCTGTAGTGCTTCCTGGGTGTTTCACGCGGTCCTGGCTTCGACCAGACCGAGCTGGTCCTTCATCTCGTCGCGGATCTTGAACTTCTGGATCTTGCCCGTCACCGTCATCGGGAAGCTGGTGACGAAGCGGATGTAGCGCGGCACCTTGTAGTGCGCGATCTGGCCCTTGCAGAAGGCACGGATGTCGTCTTCCGTCGGCTTGGTGCCCGGCTTGGCGATGATCCAGGCGCACAGCTCCTCGCCGTACTTGGCATCGGGCACGCCCACCACCTGCACGTCCTGCACCTGCGGGTGGCGGTACAAAAATTCCTCGATCTCGCGCGGGTAGATGTTCTCGCCGCCGCGGATCACCATGTCCTTGATGCGGCCGACGATGTTCACGTAGCCCTCGTCGTCCATGGTGGCCAGGTCGCCGGTGTGCATCCAGCCTTCGGCGTCGATGGCCTCGCGGGTCTTGGCGTCGTCGCCCCAGTAGCCGTGCATCACCGAGTAGCCCCGGGTGCAGAACTCGCCGCGCTGGCCAATGGGCACCACGGCGCCGCTGTCGGGGTCCACGATCTTGACCTCCAGGTGCGGCTGCACCTGGCCCACGGTGGAAACGCGCTTGGGCAAAGGCGTATCGGTACTGCTCTGGCAACTGACCGGGCTGGTCTCGGTCATGCCGTAGGCGATGGTGATCTCCGACAGGTGCATCTGCTCCACCACGCGCTTCATCACTTCGGTGGGGCACGGCGAGCCGGCCATGATCCCGGTGCGCAGGGTGGACAGGTCGAACTCGGCGAACCGCGGGTGGTCCAGCTCGGCGATGAACATCGTCGGCACGCCGTGCAGGCCGGTGCATTGTTCATCCTGCACCGTCTGCAGCACGGTGAGCGGGTCGAACCCGTCGCTCGGGTAGACGATGGTGGCGCCGTGCGTGAAGCAGGCCAGGTTGCCCAGCACCATGCCAAAGCAGTGGTACAGCGGCACGGGGATGCACAGGCGGTCTTCGGGCGTGAGCTTCATGCATTCGCCGATGAAGAAACCGTTGTTCAGGATGTTGCGGTGCGTGAGCGTGGCACCCTTCGGGAAGCCCGTGGTGCCGCTCGTGAACTGGATGTTGATGGGGTCTGTGGCCTTGAGCGTGGCCGCGATCTGCGCCAGTCGCGGATCCTGCGCATGGCCGCGCGCCAGCAGGTCGGAAAACCGCAGCAGCCCGGGCTCATCGGCGCCCTGCCCCGCCCCGTCGTCAATCCACACCACGGTGTTCAGGTGGGGCAGCTTCACCGCGCCCAACTGGCCGGGCTGCTGGTGCTGCCACTCGGGCGCGAGCTCGCGCAGCATGCCCAGGTAGTCGCTGGTCTTGAAGCGCGCCATGCTCACCAGCAGCCGGCAGCCCACCTTGTTGAGCGCGTATTCGACCTCGGACGTGCGGTACGCCGGGTTGATGTTGACCAGCACCAGGCCGACCTGCGCGGTGGCCAGTTGCATCAGCACCCATTCGGCATTGTTGTGCGACCAGATGCCCACACGGTCGCCGGGCACCAGGCCCTGGCCCAGCAGCGCGCTGGCCAGGCGCTGCGCCTCGGCATGCAACTGGGCATAGGTGTACCGGCGGCCCTGGTGCACGCTGACCAGCGCCTCGCGGCCGGGCTGGCGGGCCGCCATGTCGGCAAAGAACGTGCCGATGGTCTGCTCGATCAGCGGGACGCTGGTGGCGCCACGGGCGTGGCTCCCGGTGAGAGGCGCTGGCGCTGCAGCGGTGGTGGGGCTCGTCATCCTTGTGTCTCCTTGCGGGGCCTGCGCGGTCCATGTGGCGACAAGCGGCGGCAGGCGGTGGCGCCCGTGGACCGGGCTGCGATGCGTAAGCATAGAAGCGCCAACCCGCCCCGGGTTGCCACAATGGTTGCAAATCGTGCCACGCCTGGGGCACACTGGCCCGCGTGAAATCCCTTGCATCGCCCCCTGAGCCGGTCTGGCAGGTTCTGCAGCCCGCTTCTGCACCCGCCGTCACGCCGATCGCGTTCGTGCGGGCCATCGTACTGGCTTACGAGCAGCGCGGCCTGCGCGCCGACCGGGCCCTGGCGCAGGCACAGATTGCGCCGCATCTGCTGGACGACGACCAGTCGCGCATCACGGCCTGGCAGATGGAGCGCATCTCGGATGCCGCCATGCAGGAGCTGGACGACGAGGCCCTGGGCTGGTTCAGCCGGCGCCTGCCCTGGGGCAGCTACGGCATGCTGGCACGCGCATCGATCAGCTCGCCGCACCTGGGCGTGGCGCTGGCGCGCTGGTGCCGGCACCACGGCCTGCTGGCGGACGACATCGCCCTGCACCTGACCACCGAGGGGGACACCGCCACGCTGCGCATCACCGAGGCGCGCGACCTGGGGGCGCTGCGCGAGTTCTGCCTGGTGTCGGTGCTGCGCAATGCGCATGGGCTGGCCTGCTGGCTGGTGGACTCGCGCATCCCACTGGTCGCGGCCGACTTCGCGTTCGCCGCACCGCCGCATGCCGATGCGTATGCGGTGCTGTTCCGCGGCCCGGTGGCTTTTGGCGCGGCGCAGACGGCCCTGCGTTTCGATGCGCGCTACCTCAGCCTGCCGCTGCGGCGCGACGAAGAGGCGCTGCGCCAGATGCTGCAGCACGCCCTGCCGCTCACGGTGCTGCAGTACCGGCGCGACCGCCTGCTGGTGCAGCGGGTGCGACAACTGCTGGGCGCCACGGTGGCCGGGCACGCCACGCCCGCGCTGGCGCAGCACAGTGCGGAGTCGCTGGCCGCGCTGCTGCACGTGTCGCCACGCACCCTGCACCGCCAGCTCAAGGAAGAAGGCGCCACGCTGCAGGGCCTGAAGGACGAGGTGCGCCAAAGCCGCGCCGTGGACCTGCTGCACCGCACCGACCGCCCCATCAAGCAGGTGGCCGAAGCGGCAGGCTTCGTCAACGAGAAGAGCTTCATCCGCGCGTTCCGCGGCTGGACGGGACATTCGCCCGCGGAGTTTCGCCGACAGTCCCGTGACGCGTGACCACGGCTGGGCCAGAAAGCAAGTCGGCGTGATCTGCACCCTGCATGGCACCTGTCCGACAGCCCTGCCGACAGTGGGCCACTAAACTGCAGCCACCTGTTTGCCTGAGGGTCCGCCGCCCTGGCTGGCCCGCCCCGCCATGATCCATCTCTACCACTGCGTCAGCGCCCGGTCATTTCGCCCCCTGTGGATGCTCGAAGAACTGCGCCTGCCGTACACGCTGCACATGATGCCGTTTCCACCGCGCGCCAAGGCTCGCTGGTTTCTGGAAGAGAACCCGCTGGGCACCGTGCCGTTGCTGGTGCAGGGCGAGGGGCCGCGACAGGTGCGCATGACCGAGTCGGCCGCCATCTGCCAGTACCTGGCCGCTGCCCACCCCGATGCGGGGCTGGAGGTGCGCCCGCCCGATCCGGCCTTCGGCGCCTACCTGAACTGGCTGCACCTGGGCGAAGCCACGCTCACCTTTCCCCAGACGCTGGTGCTGCGCTATGGCCGCTTCGAGCCCGGCGAGCGCAGGCAGCCGCAGGTGGTGGAGGACTACAGCCGCTGGTTTCTGGCCCGCCTGCGCGCGGTGGAGGCCGCCGTCGCCCGCCAGGACTATTTGTGCGCGGGCCGCTTCACAGCGGCCGATGTGTCGGTGGGCTATGCGCTGCTGCTGGCCGAGCACCTGGACCTGGCGCCGCAGTTCGGCGAGGCCACGCAGGCCTATTGGCAGCGGCTGCAGGAGCGCCCGGGCTACCTGCGGGCTCACGCCGCACAGGTCGAAGCGGCGGACGACCAGGACGTGCCCACCACCCCGGCGCCCGACACGCGGCCTTGATGTAGCGCCGGCAAGGTCCGCCCGCACTGTGAGGCGGGCGGCACCGCATCCACGCAGACTGCTCCACGCCCGCTACTGGGGCAGTCTGGGCGGCTGGGGCGAAGGGGACGTTGGCGGCGCGCTGCGCAGCAGCGACTGAACCAGCGCGCGAAACTCCGGCGAGTGCCGCAGCACGCTGCCGCCGGCCTCGATCAGGTCCGTGACCTCTTCGTGCGCGATGGAAAACGCCGTGGGCACCTGCAGCAGGCGGCGGCGCGCCACGTCGTCCGGCGCGTCGCGCAGGTTCACCGGGATGACATGGATCTCGGCGTCATGCGCGAACGCATCGCTGCCGCCCTGGGTGCCCTCGGCCAGCGACTGGCGCCACTGCCCGGTGATGTCGCGCAGAAACTCCTGCGTCTCGCGGGTGGCACGGGCGCCCGTGCCGAAGAGCAGCGAGTCCACCACCTGCGCCATGTTGGGCACACGGTCGCTCATGTCGATGTTGACAGAGGGGTCGCGCTCGGCGTTCACGGTGATGAGTACCAGCTTGCGGATGGTGCCGGGCGGGATGCCCACCTCGCTGAAGGTCTGGCGCAGGCCACCACCGGCCAGAGCCCGGTCCAGCAGGCGCTGCACGCCCAGGTTGTCGGCCAGGCCGCCATCCACCAGGTGGATATAGGGCTTGCGCTGCGCATCGGTGTAGCTCAGCTCGTGCGCGCGGTACAGCCGGGCGCGGTAGTCACCCGCTGCGGCCTGCGCCCCCACGGCAGACGGGGCGCGGTGCGCGGGGCACTGGTCGGCGTAGTTCTTGAGCGTCATGGGGCTGAGCAGCAGCGGCACGGCCGATGAGGACGCGACCGCGAACGACAGCGGCACCTTGCGCAGGTCCGAGCAGATCAGCGCGAACTGCTCCCAGGTGAACTCGAACCCCGTGCCCAGCGACATGTCGGTGGCGGTGATGAACAGCTGCGGGTGGCGCGGGCGCCGCTCCACGTCGCCGAACGTGAGCCCTCCGTACAGCTCGTCAAGCCGCCGCGCGAGCAGGTGCGTGCGCCCCAACCAGGGCGAGGTCAGGTCCACCAGGTTGCCCGGGCGCAGTGCCTGGCTGATCAGGCTGTTCTGGAAGTTCTGGCGCAGGAAATCGTGCTCGAAGCGCGCAAGGCCGTCGATGCCATGCGCCGCAAAGTACGCCGCAACGATGCTGCCGCCCGAGACACCGCTCACCACATCGGTGGCATCAAGCAGGGTGGTGTCCCTGCCGTTCCATTGAAAGCGTGTCTGCTGCATCTCCGTCAGCACGCCAAAACCGAAGGCTGCCGCGCGGGCGCCACCGCCCGAGAGCGTGACGGCGACGAGGATGCTCGGGTCGCGCTCGGACTTGCGCACCGGGATGTTCTGGTCTTCGAGCGGCAGCGGCTCGTTGATCCAGGGGCGCACCGACGAGCAGCCAAGGAGAAAACCTAGCGCCGCCAGCACGGTGCAGCGCCACAACCATCGGACAAGGTTGCTGCTGTAGATCGGCATGGCCTGGGCCGCGCTGGCGAAACTCAGCAGCCCAGCAGCGCCGGAAGCTCTGCCATGCTGCGAAACACCTGCGTGGCGCCTGCGGCTCGCAACGCAGCGCCATCGCCCTGCGGCGCGTACCCGAACACTGCAGCGCCCGCGGCAACGCCTGCCCGCACGCCGATCGCCGAATCCTCCACCACGGCGCAGCGTGAGGGATCCACCTCCAGCGCGGCAGCGGCGGCCAGGTACACATCGGGCGCCGGCTTGGTTTGTGGCACTTCATGGCCACTGAAGACGCGGCCGTTGAAAAAACGCATGAGACCGACCTTGGTCAGCTGCATCTCCACCTTGAAGCGGTCGGCGCCCGAGGCGCATGCGATGCGTCCTCCATGGTGTGCGTGCACGCGTTCGATGGCCGAATGGATATGTTCGATGGCCAGCAGGCGGTGGTCCAGTTCGGCGTTGCGCCGCGCATAGAAGCTGGCCATCCATTCGTCAGTGAGAGGCTTGCCGGTCTCGGCTTCGATGCGGGCAGAGGCGCTGCGCACCGTGCGGCCGATGAAGTAATCCATGCACTCTTCGTGGGTGATGGCCCAGCCTGCTTCGTTGAGCATGTCGCGCAGCACGCCATTGGTGATGGGCTCGCTGTCCACCAGCACGCCGTCGCAGTCAAACAGGATTGCTTCAAATTTCATAGCTATGGGCGCTTTCACATCAAGCGCGATCAGTTGTTTTCGTTCAAAACCACTCGCTCGGCGGCTCGGGCGCCAGCACTGTCGCCATCCACGTAATACCAGCGGCCCTGCTCGCACACGAAGCGGCTGGTCTCGTGCAGGCGCACTGCCCGCCCGCCCACGCGGTAGCGGGCGACGAACTCCACCACGGCCCGGTCGTCCCCGGCCTGGTGCCTGCGCACGTCCAGGCCCAGCCACCTGGCGCCGGGCTCGAACTCGAGCGACGGCGGACGGGTGCTGGCATGCCATGTGGCTTGCAAATAGTCGCCGCGCTCCAGGACGAAGGCGGTGTAGCGCGAACGCATGAGGCTCTCGGCATCGGGTGCGGCAGCGTCGTCCCCGTGGTCGAGGTAGCGTCCGCAGCAGTCCGCATACGATAAGGCAGGGGCTTTGGCAGGCCTACCGGGCGTGGCCCGGATACGACCGCATGGGCAGGGGTCGGTCCGGTTCATGGGCAGGTGTCTCCAAGGCGCTGGCGGGAGCTCGGGGAGAGCTTCATTTCAGCGCTCCGAATACTTTCCTGGCGATGGCGCTGCCGGCGCTCGCCGGGTCCTGGCGTATGCGGCGCTCTTCCTCGCCGATCATGAAGTACAGGCCGTCGAGCGTCTTGCCGGTCACGTACTGCGCGAGGTTGGCCTCTTCGGGCTTGAGCAGGCCGAAGCCTGCGGCCTTGCCCGCGAACGCGTTGTACTTCTGCGTGAGGCCGACCTTTTCGGTGGCCTGGTTCACCACGGGCAAGAAGCGCTCGCCCAGCGGGGCGCGCGTCTTGTCGGCAAAGAACATCGTGACCGAGGTACTGCCGCCGGTGAGGATGTTCTTGGCGTCGGTCACCGTCATGCTTTGCACCGCACCGACCAGCAGGTCCTGGCCCATGGGCACGGCGGCTTCGGCGGCGCGGTTGATGGAGGTGACGAGCTCGTCGATGCGCTTGCCCTGGCCCAGGGACTTCATGACTTTGGCAGCATCGGCCAGGTAGCCCGGCAGGCCGATGCGCACCTGCGGGTTGCCCAGAAACCCGTCGGGCCGGCCCAGCAGTGCCACAGCAGCCTGCGCGCCCTGCGAGAGCGCTGCCTTGAGGCCGCCGGAGGCGTCTGCGCTGGTGAGGTCGGAGAGCGACAGGGCCAGCGCCCGCTGGTGGGCGGCCAGCAGCAGTAGCCCGCCCAGGGCGCCTGCGGTGGCGTGGTGGAACTGGCGACGCAGCATGTGGGGCTCTTTCGTGTTCGATGAGGGTGGAGGCGGACGGCTGACCGCAGATGCCGATTTTCACCCACGCGCGCACCGAAGAACCTGTTTACGATCTGGCGGCAAGGACAACAAGGAGTGGAGCGATGTGGACAACCAGCGTACCGTGGTGGGAGTTCGTGCTGCGCGGGGTGATCGTATATGTGTTCCTGCTGGTCTTTCTGCGCCTGACGGGCAAGCGGCAGACGGGCCAGTTCGCACCGTTCGACCTGATTTTGCTGCTCATTCTTTCGAATGCGGTGCAGAACTCGATGAATGCCGGCGACAACTCGCTCGTGGGCGGGCTCATTTCAGCCACCACGCTCATCGTCTGCCACGTCGTGCTGGCGCAGCTGACCTTCCGCTTCAAGCGGGTGGAGCGCCTGATCGACGGCACGCCGCAGGTGCTGGTGCAGGAAGGCCAGGTGAACAGCGCGCTGATGCGCAAGGAACTGCTGTCCGCTGACGACCTGGAGGCCGCCCTGCGCGCTGGTGGCTGCCTTCACCTGCATGAGGTGGAGCGTGCCACCATCGAGACCAATGGCCAGATCACGGTGGTGCTCCGGCGGCGGGACTCGCAGGGCTGAGGGACATTGGCCGCAGCGGTTGTGCGGAGATAGTTCACGCGGGAACCCTACCTCTGTGGGGTTGTCGCAGTTGGCGGGCACGGCGAAAGATCAGACCTTTCGGTCCTCTTCTTTTTCTCCACCTTGCTGCAGATCGCAGCCCGCCATGCCCATGACGATCTCTCCCCTGTCCGCCCGCGTGCAGCCCGTTGCCACGCGCTCCACGAACCGCAGCTTTCGCCGCAGCCCCACGCCGGCCCTGCGCCTGGGCGTCCTGGCCACTGCGGCCACCACCGCGGCCCTGCTGCTGAGCGGCTGCGAAACCACGAACATGCGCATGGGCAACGCCGAGGCCAAGACGATGGCCACGGGCAGTGCAGCAGGCGCAGCCACCACGGGCGCGAGCGATGCGCTGGAGCGTTGCGAAAGCCCGCTGGGCACCGTCTCACTCATCGAGAACCAGCAAGCCGGCTGGTACACCATCCTGCGCGAGCAATACCGCCTGCCTCCGACGGCCAACCTGCTGCGCCTGCTGGTGCAGCAGTCCAACTGCTTCGTGGTGGTGGAGCGCGGCGCAGCCGGCATGAACGCAATGACGCGTGAACGCGCGCTGATGCAGTCCGGCGAAATGCGGCAGGGCAGCCAGTTCGGCCAGGGGCAGATGGTGGCCTCGGACTACGGCCTGTCGCCCGAGATCGTGTTCCAGAACAACAACGCGGGAGGTGCCTCGGCATCCCTGGGCGGGCTGGTCGGCGGCCGCGCGGGCAGCCTGCTCGCGGCCATTGGCGGCAGCATGAACACCAAGGAGGCGAGCGCATTGCTCACCCTCATCGACAACCGCTCGGGCGTGCAGGTCGCGGCCTCGGAAGGCAGCGCTGCCAAGACCGACTTCGGCGCCATGGGGCAGCTGCTGGGCGGCTCGGGCGGGGCGCGCATGGGGGGCTACTCCAACACGGCGGAAGGCAAGGTGATTGCCGCAGCGTTCATGGATGCGTTCAACCAGATGGTGCAGTCGCTGCGCCACTACCGCGCCCAGACGGTGAAGGGCCAAGGCCTGGGCGGCGGCGGCCGCCTGGGCGTGGACGGCGCGGCACCGCCATCGCAAACCTCCGCGCCTCGCACGTCTGCCAGCGGCAGCGGTGCCGGCACGGGGCTGCTGTCGCTGCGCGACGCTCAGGCACGTCTCAATGAACTGGGCTACAACGCGGGCCTGCCCGACGGCGCCATGGGCGGCAAGACCACCGCAGCGCTGCGCGCGTACCAGAAGGACAAGGGCCTGGCCGCGTCGGGTCGGCTGGACGCGGCCACGGCCGCCGAGCTGGCGCGCTGACGCGCCGCGCTGGGACCCTCGCGGAACCGGCGCGTCCGATGCCGGGCGAACCAATGAAAAGCCCCGGGGCCTGGCGCTCCGGGGCTTTGTCGTTTGGTGCGGGCATGCAGGCCTGTTTCCAGGCCTTTTGCGGCCGCTCGCCAGCGGTTTGCAGCCGCTGGCCTGTCCGTCAGTTCTGCGTGTAGCAGAACCTGTTGGGGATGACGGTGTCGGCGTAGCTCTCCACGCTGGCAGGCGTCGGGAAAGCGGTGGGAACCTGGTCGCCGAAGATGCACAGCCGGCTCCCCTTGCGCGCCCAGACGGCGCGCGACGTCATGCCGGAAGGCTGGGTCCACAGCCCCCAGAACGCGGTCAGTGCGGCCGTGCTGCCGGTGCGGTCGAACGCCACGTTGCCCACGTCGGTCAAGGGGCCCGCCACCGTGCCCGCCCCCGTGCAGCTGGCGTCGCCGTAGGTGGCCACGCCGGTCTGTGCCGTCACCCGGCTGTCGCCCTGGCGCGTGATGCGCCACAGCGAGCGGCCCCAGGCGCCGGGCCGCACGGCCACACACAGCTCCTGCTTCCAGTCACCTTCGGGCAAGACCGCCGCCGTACCGCACGCCACCTCCACCGAGCCCACGTTCGCGGAACCCACGCTTCCCGCGCCGTTGCGCACGGTGCAGCTCTGGCCGGATGGCTGGGTGCGCACAGTCACCGCGTAGGCCGCCCCACCCGAGAGCGCGGTGCCGAACGTGAAGCCGCCGTTGCTGGACACCGACAGGTCGTCGCCACCCTTGTTCTGCAGCACCACGGTGCCGCCTGCCAGGCCCGACACCGACCCGCCCACGGTGTAGGTCGCGGCCGCCAGGTTCTCGCACCGCACCTGCACGCCAGTGACATTGGCCGTGGTCGTGCCTGTGCCGTCGGTCACCGTGCAGCGCTGCCCTGCGGGCTGGGTCTTGACCGTGACGGCATAGGCGATGCCGCTGTCCAGGCGGGTCACGAAGACGAAGCTGCCGTTGGCGTTCAGCGTCAGGTCATCCTTGCCGGTGTTCTGCAGCGTCAGCGTCTTTCCGGCGCCCAGGCCCACCACCGTGCCGCCGATGCTGAAGGCGCCGCCAATGGGCGGGGGCGTGCCCTGGTTGTTGTCGTCGTCACCGCCGCCACAGCCCGCCAGCAAGGCGGCCGCGAGGCCCAAGGGTGCCCAGCGGAAGGCTTGCCGTACGGATGGGCCGGTGCGCGGAACACCCGCTGCGCTTGCGTGTCGTGCCATGAAAGAAAACCTCGTGATCGTGAATGAAGGGCGGATTCTGCGCACCTCGCCATGGGCCGCGAAACCCTACGCTGGTAGGGTTTGCGTGCCATCCGTCCTGCCCAACACTTGGCAGAATTTGCCGATTGGCATGCCTTGGCGGTGCACTTGCCCTGCCCCACTGCCAACCGCAGGCTGCAGCAGCCCCGTCCACCCTCCGCCCACCACATGGCCCCGACATCCCCCTACGCGCTCATCCTGGACGATCACCCGCTGGTGGCCCACGGCATGGCCGAGTTCCTGCGTGCTCGCCTGCCGCAAATGGACGTGGTCGTGGCAGGCCGCGCGCAGGATTTTTTCAACGGGGTCGGGGTGCGGGGTACGCCGGCCATCGTGCTCATCGATTTCTGGCTGGCAGAGGGAGCGGCGCTGGAACTGATCGCCCAGGTGCGCCTCGACTGCCCCGACACCCCCATCGCCGTGATCAGCGGCGACGATGACCCCTCTGTGATGCACAAGGCCCGGCGGGCAGGCGCGCAGGGTTTCATCCACAAGAAGTCAGCGCCTGACACGTTCGGCCTGGCTGTGGAAGCCCTGCTGGGCGGGCAGACATGGTTCGAGCCGGCCTTGCCCGGGGTCGAGCCCCCGCGCAGCCGCGAACTGTCGGTGACGCCCGCCGAACTGGGGCTGTCGGTGCGCCAGGGCCAGATCCTTGCGCTGGTGCTGCAGGGCCTGCCCAACAAGCGCATTGCGTCGCAATTGGACATTGCAGAGAGCACCGTCAAGGAGCATGTGACAGGCATCCTGGAGCGGCTGAGCGTGCGCACGCGGATAGAGGCCATCACCCTGCTGCGCGGGCGGCGGCTGGAGCTGCCCTGATGCACCGGGTGCGGTCCCTGCTGCTGGCCAGTGCCATGTGCCTGCGGGTGGCCCTGCCCGCAGGTGCCCAGGCCCCGCTCCCGGACCTGGCGGAGCTCGACCGGCTGCAGACCCTGTCGCAGCGCAACAGCGCCGAGGCCTTGCAGGCCCTGCAGGCATCGGCGCCGCGCTTTGCCAACGCGGCCGATGCAGATACCCGGCGTACCTACCTGGCGGCGCTGACGGACGCCGCCTTCGAGACAGGGCAAGCTCCGGTGGTGGCGCAGGCCATTGCGCAGCTGAAGGACCTGGCGGCCGCGCGGAACGACGTTTCGGCCCAGGTGCTGGCTACCTGTTTCGAGGCACGGCAACTGGCCGTCGCAGGAAAGACGCGCGCCGGGCTGGACGCCCTGGCGCGCGAGGCAGCCGCTGCCGAGCAGACCCCCGACCTCTGGGTGCGCTGGCTCTACCACCTGACGCTGGGCGCGCTGCATAGCGGCAACGGCCAGTTCGAAGAGGCCATGACCCACGTGCTGCGCAGCCTGGAGCTGTCACGCACGCTGCCGCGCCAGGCGGCCACCGCCGAACTGCGCTCGCGCACCCACCTGGAACTGCTGCACTTCGACATGAAGAACCCTGACCGGGCGCTGCAGACGATCCGCGAGACGCTGCCGCTGGCCGAGCGCCTGGACGCCCGCCAGGCGCTGGGCTGGCTGCACCTGCACCGTGGCAATGTGGAGAACGTGCAGGGCAACCTTGACACCGCCGTCGCCGCGTACCGGCAGGCCCTGCAGATCGCCCGGGCGGGCGGGCTCACCGGGCTCAGGGCCACGGCACTGAACAACCTGGGCGATGTCCTGCTGCAGCGCAAGGCCTACGCCGAGGCCGAGCCCGTGATGCGCGAGGCCCTGGCCGCCTATCGCGACGCGCACGAGCTGAACGGGGCCGCGCTGGCGCAGGCCAACCTCGGCTTCGCGCTCATGGGCCAGGGCAGGGTCGCAGCGGGCGTGCACGAGGTGGAAGCCGGCATCCGGTTCGCGCAGGGGGCAGGCTCCCAGCCGCTGCAAGAGCAGCTCCTGGGCGAGCTGTCGCGCATGTACGAGCAAGCCGGCCTGTACCGGGAAGCCATCGAGACCACACGCAAGCAGCAGGCGCTGGCCAAGGACCTGTTCCACACCGAGCGCGACCAGGCCGTGGCGGCGCTGCAGGAGCGTTTCGACAGCGCAGAGCGGCAGCGCCAGATCGAGCAGCTCGCGCAGGCGAACCGCGTCCAGGATGCCGAGTTGCGCGTACGGCGCATGCAGCAGATCGGACTGGCCGCCGCGGTGGCGCTGGCCTTGCTGGCGGCCGGCGCGAGTTTCCGGCAATACAGGCGCACCCGCGCATCCAACCAGGCGCTGGCCGCGGCCCGTCGCCTGGCCGAGGACGCGCTGGCCGAAAAGAACCTGTTCCTTGCAACCGCCAGCCACGATCTGCGCCAGCCTGTCCATGCCATGTCGCTGATGGTCGAGGCCATCGGCCTGCGCAACAGCGACCCGGTCCTGCGGCCCTTGCTGGCCGACCTGTGCAACAGCATGCAGGCCATGAATCAGCTGTTCAACGCGCTGCTGGACCTCTCGCGCCTGGAGTCGGGCCAGCCGCTGGGCGCGAAGGGCGCGGTCGATCTGAATGCGCTGCTCGCCGACGTGGTGCGCCTGTTCCGTGAACAGGCCAGCATGAACGGCCTGGCCCTGCGGTTGCGGCTGCCGCGCGTCGGCGCCACCGTGTGGGCCGAGCCGGTACTGCTGCGCCAGGCGCTGGTGAATCTGGTGCAGAACGCGATCCGCTACACGCCGCAAGGCAAGGTCCTGGTGAGCGTTCGTTCGCGCGGGGACGACTGGCTGGTGGAGGTGCGGGACACCGGCATCGGCATCGCGGCCGCGGACCAGGACCAGGTCTTCAACCCCTACTACCGGGGCGACAGGGGGGCAGACCAGGCGGGCCGCATGGGCGACGCCGGCCACGGCCTGGGTCTGGCTGTGGTGGCCCGCTGCGCCGAGCAGATGGGCGCCACCTACGGCCTGCAGTCGCGCACGGGCCGGGGCTCGCGCTTCTGGCTGCGGCTGCCGGCCCAGGCTGCCGCGGCAGCGGCCGGGCCATCCACCCCTGCTGCCGCGCATCCGGACGCAACCGCAGTCCACACGCTGCAGGGCCGCTGCCTGGTGCTGGACGACGACCGGCAGGTGCTCAAGGCCTGGCGCGCCATGCTCGATGCGTGGGGCGTGACCGCTGCGTACGCGACCACGG
The DNA here is from genome assembly GCF_019219095.1 of Acidovorax sp. sic0104. Lineage (GTDB taxonomy): Bacteria > Pseudomonadota > Gammaproteobacteria > Burkholderiales > Burkholderiaceae_C > Acidovorax. Next base: position 12,330 of record NZ_JAHUWH010000004.1, on the reverse strand, counting down.
CGGCCGAAGCCCATGCCTGGCTCGACGACGGCTTCGAGCCGGACGCCATCTTCTGCGACCAGCGGCTGCGCACAGGCGATAGCGGCTTTGACGTGCTGCGCTCGCTGCTGGCACGTCACCCCGCCGCGCGTGGCGCCATGGTCAGCGGCGAGTTCGAGGCCCCCGCCCTGCGGGAGGCCGAGGACGAGGGCTACCTGGTGCTGCGCAAGCCGGTGAACCCCGCAGAGCTGCACGCGGTGCTCGCACGGTGGCTGGAGCGCAGCGAAAATCGGCAAAAACAGCCTTCAGCCCTTTAGCAGAAAGCGCCGATAGCTTCACTTTTGATAGCAATCCAATGAATTCCTGCAAACGCAGGAACCGCGATAGCCCATGGTCGAGCGCGATGATTCGTGCAGAGGATCCCTGGCACCGGCAATCCAGCACGGCAGTCCGGCTGTCCGGACAACGGCGGTGCGCGGTCGCAATTCCTGCACAGTGAGGCCCCGCACGAGTCGCCATGTCGGCGCAGACGGAGCCGCGCGTTGAACACAGCCCCAAACGAACACCCACCAAGCCACAAACCCCGTTGGCTGTACCAGGCCCAGGACGCCAGCGGGCAGCCCACCGAAGGATTCGTCCACGCCGCCACGGCCGAAGAAGCCTTGCAGGCGATCGCAGCGCAACAGCCGCCCCTCACCCACGTCCGGCTGCACACGTCCAGCCTGCATGCGCGGGCGATGACCGAGATGCTGGACGACGTGCTGGGACCGCTGGACGTGAAAGCCCTGCGCCAGCTCGCACGCGACCAGATCGAAAACCTGGAGAGCCCGGGCGCCTGGACGACCTTGCGCCAGCTGCTGCGCAACAACCGTGGATGGCTGCTGGCCTGTGCTGCCCTGGTCGCGCTGGCGGTGTGGCTCGACTGGGGCCCGTGGGTGGTGGGCGGGCTGGTCGCGGTGCTGCTGGTGCCCTTTGCGCTGTTTGCCTACATGCACCGGTTCCAGCGCATGTACCAGGATGTGCTGCATGCACACGCCACGGGAGACCAGCAGCGCCTGCGCTCGCTGGCGGAGCAATTGGCCCGCGCTGCGCAGCGGCACAAGTTTCTCGTGCAGCCGGCCTGGGACGCGGCCGTGCGCGTGGCCTGGTTCGAAGCGCGCACCGACGGCGCCGAGGCGGCCACCTTGCGGCTGCGCGTCCACCCTCTGCGGCCTGCGGACGACACCGAGTTCCTGGCGCGCACCTACACCCTGCCCCTGGCCACCGGCGACCACGCAGGGTTCATCGCACGCCTGCGCGAACTGCTGGCGCAACGCCCTGGCGAGCCCACGCTGCAGATGGACCTGGCGCTGGGCGAGGCCCGCGCCGGCCACTCCGAAGAGGCCACGCGGCTGCTGGATGCCCTGCAGCCCGAACTGCTGCCGCCCCACGGGCAGGCCTTCATCGACTGGGTGCGGGGCATGGTGGCGCTGCGCGACCCGGCGCTTGCCGGTGATGCGGCGCGGCACCTGGGCAGTGCGTGCGAACAGTTCCTGAGCCTGGTGCGCAGGGCACCCGGCGCCTGGCCTTCACTGGCCGTGTGCACCTGCGACTATGCCCTGGCGCTGGCCTGGACAGGGCACGCCAGGCAAGCGCAGGAGGCGTTTGCCGGCGTGCAGCCTGTGGCCCGCCACCATGCCGAGCCCGAGCGCCTGGCCATGCTCGAGCGTGAGCTGCGCAAGGCTGCGCGATGAAGCCGCCGAAGGCTGCCTATGCCAGCGCGCGCTGAATGATGATCTTCTGCACGTCGCTCGTGCCTTCATAGATCTGGCACACCCGCACGTCGCGGTAGATGCGCTCCACCGGGAAGTCGTTCACCACGCCGTAGCCGCCCAGGGTCTGGATGGCGGCACTGCACACGCGTTCGGCCATCTCGCTGGCAAAGAGCTTGGCCATGGCGGCCTCCTTCAGGCAGGGCTTGCCGGCGTCGCGCAGGGCCGCGGCGTGCCAGATGAGCTGGCGGGCGGCCTCGATCTGGGTGGCGCAGTCGGCCAGCCGAAAGCCCACGGCCTGGTGGTTGAAGATGGCGGTGCCGAAGCTCTCGCGCTCTTTGGAATACGCGAGCGCCGCGTCGAACGCGCTGCGCGCCATGCCCACGCTTTGGGCGGCGATGCCGATGCGGCCGCCTTCGAGCGCGCCCAGGGCGATCTTGTAGCCCTCGCCCTCGGCGCCGATGAGGTTCTCGGCAGGGATGCGGCAGTTGTCGAAGTTGATCTGCGCGGTGTCGCTGGAATGCTGTCCCAGCTTGTCTTCGAGCCGCGCGACGACATAGCCGGGGCTGCTGGTGGGCACGAGGAAGGCGCTCATGCCCTTCTTGCCCGCGCCCTTGTCGGTGACGGCGATGACGATGGCCACCTGGCCGTTCTTGCCGCTGGTGATGAACTGTTTGACGCCGTTGATCACGTATTCATCGCCCTGCTTCACCGCCGTGGTGCGCAGTGCGGACGCGTCGGACCCCACATGCGGCTCGGTCAGGCAGAAGGCGCCCAGCATCTCGCCGCGTGCCAGCGGCGTGAGCCAGTCGCGCTTTTGCTGGGCGTTGCCGTAGCGCATGAGGATGGCGTTGACGGGGCAGTTGGTCACGCTGATGGCGGTGCTGGTGCCGCCGTCGCCGGCGGCGATCTCTTCGAGCACCAGCGCGAGCGTGAGGTAGTCGAGGTTGGCGCCGCCGAACTCCTCGGGCACGCAGATGCCATAGGCGCCGAGGGCGGCCAGGCCCTGGTGCACATCCTTGGGGAAGTGGTGCTCCTTGTCCCAGCGGGCGGCGTGGGGCCAGATCTGTTCCTGGGCAAAGTCGCGCACCGCGTCGCGAATCATTTCCTGGTCTTGGGTCAACAGCATGGGGTGTCTCCGGGTCTTTGAGTTTATGGATGGGTTGGCAGGTAGGGGGGTTACCAGTGGCTGGCGCGGCGCCCGTCGTGGTGCAGCAGGCGGCCCTTGTCGGCCGGGCACAGGCCTGCCACGGTGTTGCGCATGCCGCGCACGCTGTCCTGCACCGTCAGCGGGGCGTTGCCGCCGCCCATGTCGGTCTGTACCCAGCCGGGGTCGATGGTGATGAGGGTGGCATCGGGATAGTCGTGCTGCGCCGCGGCCACGGCCATGTTGAGCGCAGCCTTGCTGGTGCGGTACAGCCACGATCCGCTGTCGGGCACCCCTTCGATCTGCGACATGGACGACGACAGGAACGCGAACACGCCGCGCGTGTCGGCCACCAGGGGCGCGACCTGGGGGATGGTCTGCATGGCGCCCAGGACGTTGGCGTGCATGACCGCGTCGAAGTCCTCTTGCGTGGGCGGCGTGGTGGCATTGGGGCGGCGGATGACTCCCGCCACGTACCAGGCCAGGTCGATCTTCTCGCCATCGAGCTGCCAGGCCAGCGCGCTCACGCTGGCGGGGTTGGCGACGTCGATGGTGAGCACATCGGCGCCCAGGTCCTGCACACGCTCGCGCCCTGCGCCGTCGCGCACGGTTGCGATCACGCGGCGGCCGGCGTCGGTGTACTGGCGCACCAGCTCCAGGCCGATGCCACGCGAGGCGCCGATGATGAGGATGGACTTCATTTGAAGGACCTTTCGAGCCGCTACCGCTTGATGATCAAGCGCGAGCAGCTATGAAAAATGGAGCACTCGCAGCAAAGGCGCTGCTACAGGTGGATGGCGAACTCGAAGTAGCCGGACCATGTGGGTTCGAAGCGCACGCTCCACTCCAGCGATGCGGCTTCGTCGCGCAGCAGCAGCGGGGCCAGCGCCTGGCGCGCCATCTGCTCGTCGCCCACGTAGTACACGGCCTGGCGGCGCCCGGCGCGGGTCAGGATGTAGGCCAGGATGCCCAGTTGCGGCAGCTCCAGCAGCGTGGCGGCCTGCTCCTGCAGTGATTGCACGACGGCCAGCTCTTGGGAGTTGCCGACAGCCAGGTCCAGCACCAGGGCGGTGGCCAGGTCTGCGCGCATCGCCACGGGGTTGGCGCTGCGGTTGACCATGACGATGGCGGTATCGCCGCAGCCTCGGCCTTCGCTGTCGCTCTCGTCACGGTCGCCGCCAGCTCGGCCCGCGCCGTCGTCGTCCCGGTCGCGGTTACCGAAGGTGATCGTCATGCCGCCCCAGTCGTGTTCGCCTTGGGGGAAATCTCCGGTACGGCCCAGCTCGTGGGTCCAGTAGCGGTCGAACACCGCGGGCAGCTGGCTCAGCGGGGTCCACTGCGCCTGCGGGTCGTAGGAGCCGTCGACGAAGTCCACGCCACCGACCTTCACCGCAAAGTCGTACTCGCCCAGCACATGGTCGAGCATGATGAATGCCATGTTGCGCGCGTGGTCCTGGTAGTCGCTCGGAATCTCGCGGCCGAAGCGGATCTCCAGCGCCGCTTGCCCGTCGTCGCGACTGCAGGCCACGAGCACATCGGAGGTTTCCAGCTCGAAGCCTTCCATTCCGATGGGAAAGTCGGGCTGCGTGGTGCGCTCGCGAAACGCCCGCAGCCGGTAGTGTGCGAGCGGCGGCGCTGCGGCCACCCATTGCATCAGCAGCGGGAACCGGTCGATGCTGCCGTGCGCGGTGGCGATGAGGTCCACCACGGCATCGTCGTCGCCGCCGGACATCTCCAGCGCCAGCCCCTCCAGGTGGCGCTCGAGGATGGTGTTGGCCTCTTCCACGCGGTCGCGCAGTGGCAGCGCCTGCAGCGTGTGCTGCGCTGCGGTGAACTCGTTCCAGAACGCCGCGATCTCAGGCGATGCAGACGCTGCCATCAGACCAGTTCCAGCGCCACGGCCGTGGCCTCGCCGCCGCCGATGCACAGCGTGGCCAGGCCTTTGGTGAGGCCGCGTGCCTTGAGGGCATACATCAGCGTGACCATGATGCGGGCGCCGCTCGCTCCGATGGGGTGGCCCAGGGCGCAGGCGCCGCCGTTGACGTTGACCTTGTCGTGCGGCAGGTCGAGCTCCTTCATCAGCGCCATGGGGACCACGGCGAAGGCCTCGTTGATTTCCCACAGCTGCACGTCGCCGACCTGCCAGCCCGCCTTGGCCAGCGCCTTCTGCGTGGCGCCCAGCGGTGCGGTGGCAAACCATTCGGGCTCTTGCGCATGCGTGGCGTGGCTCACGATGCGGGCCAGGGGCTGCGCGCCGAGCTTCTTCGCAGTCGATTCGCGCATCATCACCAGCGCGGCCGCGCCGTCGTTGATGCTGGAGCTGGACGCGGCGGTGATGGTGCCGTCCTTCTTGAAAGCGGGCTTGAGGGTCGCGATCTTCTCAAGCTTGACCTTGCCCGGGCCTTCGTCCGTCGACACCACGGTCTCGCCCGCACGGGTCTTGACGGTCACAGGAACGATCTCGGCTGCGAATGCGCCGGACTCGGTGGCGGCCTTGGCGCGCTGCACGCTGGCGGTGGCAAAGGCGTCCTGCTGCTCGCGGGTGAACTGGTACTTGGCGGCGCAGTCTTCACCGAAGGTTCCCATCGATCGGCCGGCCTCGTAGGCATCTTCCAGACCGTCGAGCATCATGTGATCGAAGATGCGGTCGTGGCCCAGGCGGTAGCCGCCACGGCCCTTCTGCAGCAGGTAGGGGGCGTTGGTCATGCTCTCCATCCCGCCGGCCACCATCACGTCGTGCGTGCCGGCCAGCAGCATGTCGTGCGCCATCATCGCGGCCTTCATGCCGGAGCCGCACATCTTGGACAGCGTGACTGCGCCAGCGCCCTTGGGCAGGCCGCCCTTGAAGGCAGCCTGCCGCGCGGGCGCCTGGCCCTGGCCGGCCATCAGGCAATTGCCGAAGAGCACTTCGCCCACGGCATCGGGCGATACCTTGGCGCGCTCCAGCGCGGCCTTGATGGCGGTGCCGCCCAGGTCGTGCGCTGCCAGGCTGGCAAAGTCGCCCTGCAGCGACCCCATGGGGGTGCGCGCTGCGCCGACGATGACGATGGGGTCGTGCTGGGGTGTGGTCATGGCGATGGTCTCCGGGTTGATGTATCGGTGGGTTTGAAGAAACGAAAAGTGTGAAGTCAGTGCGTTCGGGAAGCGCTGTGCAACGGGGCGCCATTCACGAAGCGCCGGTCGCTGTCGTAGGGGAAGACGTCGAGCATGTGCCCAGCCTGGATGCGCTCCTTGTGCGACTGCCAGAACGCGGCATCGAGCAGGTCCGCGTGGTGCTTCATGAAAACCTCGCGCACGGCGTCGTTGCCCAGCAGGAAGGGGCCGAAGGTCTCCGGAAACACGTCGCGCGGGCCGACGCTGTACCAGACCTCGCCGCTCATCTCCTCTTCCTCGTTGCGCGCAGCGGGCACGCGGCGGAATTGGCAGTCGGTGAGGTATTCGATCTCGTCGTAGTCGTAGAACACGACCTTGCCGTTGCGGGTGACGCCAAAGTTCTTCCAGAGCATGTCGCCGGGGAAGATGTTGGCGGCCACCAGGTCCTTGATGGCATTGCCGTATTCGATCACGCTGCGCTCCATCCGCTGATGGGCACGCGGGTCGGACAGGCCCGCGTCGAACGCTTCCTGCAGGTAGATGTTGAGCGGCACCATGCGGCGCTCGATGTACAGGTGCTTGATGATGACCTCGGTCTGGCCGTCGCCGTCGCGGTCGCTGATCTCGAGCTGGCTGGGGGCGAATTTCTCGATCTCGGCGATGAGCGCATCGTCGAAGCGGTCGCGCGGGAAGGCGACCTCGCTGTATTCGAGCGTGTCGGCCATGCGGCCCACGCGGTCGTGTTGCTTGACCAGCAGGTACTTGCCCTTGACCTGCTCGCGCGTGGTTTCCTTCTGGTGCGGGAAGTAGTCCTTGATGAGCTTGAACACGAAGGGAAAGCTCGGCAGGTCGAAAACCAGCATCACCATGCCCTTGATGCCCGGAGCGATGCGGAACTTGTCGCTGGAGTGCTTGAGGTGCGAGAGGAAGTCGCGATAGAACAGCGTCTTGCCCTGCTTGGCCAGTCCCAGGGCGTTGTAGATTTCGGCGCGGGGCTTGCGCGGCATGAGGCTGCGCAGGAACTGCACGTAGGCGCTGGGGATCTCCATGTCGACCATGAAGTACGCCCGCGCAAAGCTGAAGAGCGCGAGCAGGTCGTCCTCGCCGAACAGCGCGGCGTCGATGGCGAGCTTGCCCGATTCAGTGTGCAGGATGGGCAGCGCGAACGGCACTTCGCTGAAGCCGTTGATGATCTTGCCCACCACGTACGCGCCCTTGTTGCGATAGAACAGGCTGGCCAGCACCTGGATCTGGAAGTTGGCGCGCAGCGTCATGTGCGCTATGCGCGGCTCGATGGCGGCCAGCACATGGGCGGTGTCGCGCGCGAGGTCTTCGAACTCGCGCTGCAGCCGGAAGTTGTCGATGACGGCCTGCAGCGTGCCGTGCAGGTTGCTGCGCGAGGGGTAGTACGCGCGGTAGGTGGGCAAGGCCGCGGGCTCGTCGTTCTCTATGTACTCGGTGCTGACGGCCGGGCGCACGAAGATGAAGTCGTTGTGAAAGTGCGTGCGGTGCAGTATCTTGGTGGTGACCGAGTTGAAGAAGGTCTCGGCCAGCTCGGGCTGGTGGTGGTTGACCAGCAGGCCGATGTAGTGGAGCTTGATCTGGTGCCACACGTCCATGGGCTGGGAGCCCGCGCCGAACTCCTTTTCAAGCCGGCGCACGCACTCCTTCACGCGCAGGTCGTAAAACTCGATGCGCTCGCGCTGGGCCCGCTGCTGGCCTGGCCAGTCGGCCGTCTCGAAGCGGTGCTTGGCGCGTGCGGACTCGGTGCGAAACAGCCGGTAGTGGCGGTTGAAGCCGTCCATCATCGCCTTGGCGATGCCGTAGGCCTCTGGGGCATCGAGCCGCTGGGGAAACATGGCGCGCCTGAGCGGGACAGCGAAAAGACAGGCCTACTCGCGACGCGTGGCAGCAACGCCCGCGATGGCGGCCTTGTACAGCGACTCCAGGCCTTCGGTACTGTCCACCGTCATGTGCAGGTTGTTGATCAGGCCGTCCTTGAGGCCGTAGCACCAGCCGTGCAGCGTGACCTTTTGCCCGCGTCCCCAGGCGTCGAGCATCACCGTGGTCTGCGCGACGTTGACGACCTGCTCGATGGCGTTGAGCTCGCACAGCACGTCGTGGCGCCACTCGGGCGCGATGGAAGCGATCAACTCGCGGTGACGGTCGCGCACGTCCGCCACGTGACGGATCCAGTTGTCGGCCAGGCCGACGCGGATACCTTCGAGTGCAGCCAACACGCCACCGCAGCCATAGTGGCCCACGACCATGAGGTGCTCGATGCGCAACTGGTCGACGGCGTACTGAATGGTGGACAGGCAGTTGAGATCCGTGGGCACCACCACATTGGCCACGTTGCGGTGCACGAAGACTTCACCGGGCTCCAGACCCGTGATCTGGTTGGCCGGCACGCGGCTGTCCGAGCAGCCCACCCACATGTACTTTGGCTTTTGCTGGGCCAGCAGGCCGGTGAAGAAGCCGGGGCGCTCGCGCTCCATCTGGGCGGCCCAGGCGCGGTTGTGTACGAAGAGGTCGTCGATGGAGGTGGTCATGGGGTCCTTGAAGTCAACGTGCCGCCACAATGCGGCTGGGGCGGCGGGCTCAGCAGGTCTCGGCGAACAGTTCGCGGCCGATCAGCATGCGGCGGATCTCGCTCGTGCCGGCGCCGATCTCGTAGAGTTTCGCATCCCGCCACAGGCGGCCCAGGGGGTACTCGTTGATATATCCGTTGCCGCCGTAGATCTGCACGCCTTCGCCGGCCATCCAGGTGGCTTTTTCGGCGCACCACAGGATGACGCTGGCGCAGTCCTTGCGCACCTGGCGCACGTGCTCGGTGCCCAGCATGTCGAGGTTCTTGGCCACGGTGTAGGCGAACGAGCGACCGGCCTGCAGCACGGTGTACATGTCGGCCACCTTGCCCTGGATGAGCTGGAACTCGCCGATGCTCTGGCCGAACTGTTTGCGGTCGTGAATGTATGGGATCACGTTGTCCATGACGGACTGCATGATGCCCAGCGGGCCGCCGGTGAGCACCGCTCGCTCGTAGTCCAGGCCGCTCATCAGGACTTTGGCGCCCTGGTTGAGGCCGCCGAGCACGTTGGCAGCTGGCACTTCGACATTGTTGAACACCAGCTCACCCGTGTGGCTGCCGCGCATGCCCAGCTTGTCGAGCTTTTGCGCGATGCTGAAGCCCGGCATCCCCTTCTCGATCAGGAATGCGGTGACGCCGCGCGCGCCGAGTTCTGGTTCTGTCTTGGCATAGACCACCAGTGTGTCGGCGTCCGGGCCATTGGTGATCCACATCTTGTTGCCATTGAGCAGGTAGTAACCGCCCTTGTCTTCCGCCTTGAGCTTCATGCTGATGACGTCGGAGCCGGCGCCCGGCTCGCTCATGGCCAGGGCGCCCACGTGTTCGCCGCTGATGAGCTTGGGCAGGTACTTGGCTTTCTGGGCGTCGCTGCCGTTGCGGTTGATCTGGTTCACGCACAGGTTGCTGTGCGCACCGTAGGACAGCCCGACCGAGGCGCTGGCGCGGGAGATTTCTTCCATCGCCACCATGTGCGCCAGGTAGCCCATGGCGGCACCGCCGTGCTGCTCAGGCACGGTGATGCCGAGCACGCCCAGGTCACCCATCTTGCGCCACAGGTCCATGGGGAACTGGTCGCTGCGGTCGATCTCGGCGGCACGTGGGGCGATTTCCGCCTGGGCAAAGTCGCGCACGGCGTCTCGCAGGGCGTCGATGTCCTCGCCCAACTGGAAGTTCAGGCCGGGAAGGTTGGCTGGAATGCTCATGGTTTGTCTCCTGATAGGAAGTAGTTGGTGTCAATGGGGGGTATGGCGATCTCAGTGGCGCCTGGGACAGCCGGTACCGAGCCGGGGGTGCGGCGCTGTGCTTGGGTCCTCTGGCAACCCTCAGTGCCGGCACGCGCAGCGAGAGAGGTCCAAGGCGCGCACGGAGTCAGGACGCGTGTCATTTCAGCCCTGGATGTTGTCGCGGCCCGATACAGCCATCAGCGTGCAGCCCATGGTGGCAATCAGCTTTTCTTGGCTGTCATCAATCGCGAAGGCCCGCCCCTCGCACACCGTAATGGTGCGGCCGGGCTTGATCACTCGGCCTTCCATTCGAAAGCGTTGGCCCTTGGCGGGCGCCAGCAGATTGATCTTGAATTCGATCGTGAGCACCGCTGCGTCGGGCGCCATCAGCGAAAAGCCGGCATAGCCGCAGGCCGAATCCAGCGCTGTGGCAACCATGCCGGCATGCAGGAATCCGTGCTGCTGTGTGAGCCCGCAAGCCCAGTCGAGCACGATGTCCACCGCCCCTGGAGCCACGAGGCCCAAGCGCGCGCCCAAGGTCTGCATGGCACCCTGCCGCGCAAAGCTATCGGTGACACGGGTTGCATATTCTGCGCAGCGGGGCTCGAAAGTGCTCATGTGCACGGGCGGTCTCCTGATTTACGTTTACGTAAACGTCAATTATGGATCATTTTTGTTTTTCGAGCTTGAGCAGCAGAGCCCGCGCATCGTCCTCGTGGTCCTGCACTTCTTCGAGGTTGGCTTTCAGGTCCGCCATCTGCTCTTCGAGCTGCTTGCGGTGAACGACCAGTACGTCGAGGAATTTGCGCAGTTGCACGCCTGTGTCACGCGGGCTGTCGTAGAGGTCGATGATCTCCTTGGCCTCCGTCAGCGACAGGCCCAGCCGTTTGGCCCGCAGCGTCAGCCGAAGGCGTGTGCGGTCCCGCGCGCTGTAGACGCGGTTGCGACCCGCAGCACCTGTGCGCTCGGGTTGTAGCAGCCCCATGTCTTCGTAGAACCGGATGGCACGCGTGGTGAGGTCGAACTCTCTGGCGAGATCGCTGATGCTGTAGGTGTTGGCCATGGTGCTCGTGGTGTGCAGTTCAGGCTTTTCCCCGAGGAGACAGCCCATTGGCCGCCAATCCCTACAATGCCTGAATCAATGCATGACGTTTACGTTAACGTCAATGCTAACCCATCCCATCGCTGCCATGAATCCTCTCGAACACCAAATCCACTACCCTTTGGGTGACACGATGCCCGGCGAAGGCGGCGTGCTGGAGGTCGCGCCGGGCGTCCGCTGGATACGGATGGGGCTGCCCTTTGCGCTGGATCACATCAATCTCTGGCTCCTGCGCGACCGGCAACGCGACGTCCATGGAAACCTGGTCGACGGATGGACGGTGGTGGACTGTTGCATCGACAGCCCCGGCACCCGGGCGCAGTGGGAGCAGGTCTTTGCCACCGGCCTAGACGGGTTGCCCGTGTTGCGCGTGATCGTGACGCACATGCACCCCGACCACATCGGCCTGGCGCATTGGATCTGCAAGCGCTGGCAGGTTCAACTGTGGATCAGTGCCACGGACTACAACGTGGCGAGGATCGCTGTGTACGACCGCGACGGCGGCGGGGGTGAAGCCAATGCAGATTTCTATGCGCTCCACGGCATGAAGGACAAGGAATTTCTGCAGCATGTCCGCGCGCGCGTGTCTTACTTCCCCACTTTGGTCCCCGCGCTCCCACCCACATTCCGCAGGCTACTCGATGGGGGGACTGTAGAAATCGGCGGGCGAGCGTGGCAATGCGTCGGTGGATATGGCCATGCTCCCGAGCACATCGCCTTGCATTGTCAGGAACTGGGCGTATTGCTGAGCGGTGACATGGTGTTGCCGCGCATTTCAACGAATGTGAGCGTGCATTCCACGGAGCCCGAGGCGGACTCTCTGCGCTTGTTTTTGACGTCGCTGCGCAGGTATACGGAATTGCCTTCGAACACACTCGTGCTCCCATCGCATGGCAAACCTTTCAACGGGTTGCACCAACGAATCCAGCAACTGGAAGATCATCACCGGGATCGCCTCAAGGACATCATGGATGCCGGCGCTGCAGACGCCCTGTCAGCAGCTGACATCCTCCCCATTCTGTTCAAGCGCCCGTTGGACGCCCACCAGATGACTTTTGCCATGGGAGAAGCCTTGGCCCATTTGCACTATCTCTGGTTCGGTGGGCAGATGGATCGCCTGCTGGACTCTGAGGGTGTGCACAAATTCAGGCGAGGCTCACTGAATGGAGCCGGGGTGATGGGATAGCAGCTGAGCAGCACGAGTGAGTGCATGCAAGGACGCATACCGCGAGGGGCCGATAGAGGATCGAGTGGGGCAGTTGGATATGCGTGATCCAAAGCAAAACGCCCTTCTACTCAAGGGAGCAGAAGGGCGGTTTGGGCTGTAAGAGCCTGACGATGACCTACTTTCACACGGGAACCCGCACTATCATCGGCGCAAAGTCGTTTCACTGTCCTGTTCGGGATGGGAAGGAGTGGTACCAACTTGCTATGGTCATCAGGCA
>NZ_JAHUWH010000049.1 GCF_019219095.1 Acidovorax sp. sic0104 | reverse complement strand
GGCTCCGGGTCCACCGGTGCGGCGCCGATCACCACGTCGAAGCTGTCGCTCACGGTGCCGCCATGGCCGTCGTCGGCGGTCACTTCGATGCTCACCGTGCCGGTGGCGGCGGGCGTGCCGCTGAAGGTGCGGGTGGCGGGGTTGAAGCTCAGCCAGGCGGGCAATGCGCCGCCGCCTGCGAGCTGGGCGCTGTACGTGAGCACATCGCCCACGTCCACATCGGCAAAGGTGTTGGCCGCGAGGGTGTAGTTGAAGGCAAAGCCTTCGGTGCCGCTGCGGTTGGGGATGGCATTGGCCAGCGTGGGGGCGTCGTTGGTGTTGGCCACCACGATGTCAAAGCTGTCGGCCACGCTGCCGCCGTGGCCGTCGCTGGCGGTGACCTGGATGCTCAGGGTGCCCACGTGGGCGTTCAGCGGGGTGCCGCTGAAGGTGCGGGTGGCCGGATCGAAGCTCAGCCAGGCGGGCAGGGCACCGCCACCGGCGAGCTGGGCTGTGTAGGTGAGCGTGTCGCCCACATCCGCGTCGGCGAAGGTGTTGGCGGCGAACTGGAAGTTCAAGGCCGAGTCTTCGCTGGCGTTCTGGTTGGGGATGGCGTTGGCGACGGTGGGGTTGTCGTTGACGTTGCCCACGGTGATGGCGAAGGTGTCGGTGACGCTGCCGCCGTTGCCGTCGCTGGCGATCACGTCGATGTCGACG
>NZ_JAHUWH010000048.1 GCF_019219095.1 Acidovorax sp. sic0104 | reverse complement strand
GGCGCCATCCTGGTGTGCTCGGCCGCTGACGGCCCCATGCCCCAGACCCGCGAGCACATCCTGCTGGCTCGCCAAGTGGGCGTGCCTTACATCATCGTGTTCCTGAACAAGTGCGACATGGTCGACGACGAAGAGCTGCTCGAGCTGGTCGAAATGGAAGTGCGCGAACTCCTGGACAAGTACAGCTTCCCTGGCGACGACACCCCCATCGTGCGCGGCTCGGCCAAGCTGGCCCTGGAAGGCGACAAGGGTCCTCTGGGCGAGCAAGCCATCGACAAGCTGGCCGAAGCCCTGGACACCTACATCCCCACGCCTGAGCGCGCAGTGGACGGTGCCTTCCTGATGCCCGTGGAAGACGTGTTCTCCATCTCCGGCCGTGGCACCGTGGTGACCGGCCGTATCGAGCGCGGCATCATCAAGGTCGGCGAAGAAATCGAAATCGTCGGTATCCGTGACACGCAAAAGACCACCTGCACCGGCGTGGAAATGTTCCGCAAGCTGCTGGACCAGGGTCAAGCTGGCGACAACGTCGGCCTGCTGCTGCGCGGCACCAAGCGCGAAGACGTCGAGCGCGGCCAAGTGCTGTGCAAGCCCAACTCGATCAAGCCCCACACCCACTTCACGGCTGAGGTGTATGTGCTGAGCAAGGACGAAGGCGGCCGCCACACCCCGTTCTTCAACAACTACCGCCCTCAGTTCTACTTCCGCACGACCGACGTGACCGGCGCCATCGAGCTGCCAGCCGACAAGGAAATGGTCATGCCTGGCGACAACGTGTCGATCACCGTCAAGCTGATCAACCCCATCGCCATGGAAGAAGGTCTGCGCTTCGCTATCCGCGAAGGCGGCCGTACCGTGGGCGCTGGCGTCGTGGCCAAGATCATTGC
>NZ_JAHUWH010000047.1 GCF_019219095.1 Acidovorax sp. sic0104 | reverse complement strand
TGTACAACCACCAGTTGCCACAGTCAGCGCTCAAGAGTAGTACGCCAATGCAGGCCATGAAAGAGTGGTACCAAGAGCACCCGGATCTGTTTCACAAGCGGCCATATGATCGTCCGGGATGTGACACCTAGTTCCCGCAGCCCATCGGATCCGCACATTCCTCCGCGCTGCGGAGTGCGTTAGCTCGCCAGGGGCCGCTATGCAGCGATAGCAGTCATCCAGACTTGGCCGTCGAACGCGTACTATCGGCCATATCCGGACGTTCGCCCGCAGCGCAGGATTCGGCCAGGAGCCGTCAGTCGCTAGAGACAACTTCTAGATCGGCTACCTTCAGAAAAAATAGAGGAAATGCGATGCACATTTTTGGCTACGAGCATGCCGAACAACCAATCACCACCGTTGCGTCAGGTCGTCTGGCAGAAGTCACCTTAAATGCAACCGCTGATGAGTTGCGACTCTTGGCGGAGTTTTTTCGCACTTGTGCTGATGAAATGGAACAGATGGGAGGGAGCTTTGATCACGTCCACCTTTCGGACCGTTTCCCACAATTCAAAACGGCGCCACATTTCGTTGTTGCGTGCGGTTAGGCAGGTTGGCGTTTGATCTGAGAACGGCCAACACCAGCCGGTGGCAGTCAAAGAAAGCGGACGCTCAACGTTGGAATTCAGCGGCTCGCGAAGCCAGTCCGCTGCAATGACGGGTTAGGCCTCGGAAGCACCGTTGAAAGACCGCAGCCTTGATTAGGGACATGCCTAGTGAATTCATGGTTTCGCTTCTCGCCGTTAGAGAGGTAGTAGCAAACGGCGCGCATATTCACGAATTTGAAGTAGTCGTTCAGACTCAATGCTGCCAATCTCCAGCAGCTCTTCAACGGGGATGTACGCGACCTCTTCGATAGAAGTTAT
>NZ_JAHUWH010000046.1 GCF_019219095.1 Acidovorax sp. sic0104 | reverse complement strand
ATATGAACTCTGACAAACGCGTCGGGTAGCCCGGCTTGATGATCTTGCCTTTGAATCGAATATGCCAATCTGGATCGAAGACGCGGCATGGATGAATTTGAAGACCTCCTTCAACATAGTTCGTAGTCAGAGGAAGCAGATCCGGATCCGGCCTTGCCAGTAGTTCAATTTCATGGCTAGGCGCGAGCACGACCTCTTCGCATGTCATTTCCAGATAGAGCGTCATCTCCTGCGTCGTGTCGTTCCGAAACTCGCCTACGACAATATATTCACACGGTGTCATGTTCGAGCGGCCCAACGTCTGAATTCAGCGACCGCCGAAGGCGGTCCGCCGGAATGATGAGCTAGGCCGCATAAGAGCGCGCCTTTGCCGTGGCTCGAACGACAGCAGCCCAAGTTGTCTCATCAGGATCAAGCTCGGGGAACGCACTTATCGCGGGGTTGATGATCTTTTCACTGACCTCTGCCATGACTTCGCCGAAAACGCGCTTGAGACGCTGCTGATCCTCTAGATCAAGGCTGACGAGCGCGTCACGAAGCGCCTCGTTCAAGGCGGCCATTGCATCGATTCCGCCGTCGCGGATGTGTCGCGCACAATCGATATTAGGTAGTTTCATGGTGATCCCCGGAGAAAGTTTTGGTGACCGAGGCCTAACGTCGAAATTCAGCGGGCGCCGAAGGCGTCCGCTGCAATGACCAGTTAGGTGGGTGGCGCTGGAGGCTGGAACAGGTGGACATTACTTCTGAAGTTAGGTTGTAGCGCATCCGGAATCTGGCTTAGGAATCTTTCGAAATTTGAGAATGCGGAAGCAGATACATATCCAGAGGGGCGTCGCGCAAAAATGACCCAGGGCTTGGCTTGCGGACCCTGGTCATGCAGTATTGCGATCCAGTCCGTCCCTATCACGCGAAAGTGAAAGCTCCTCCAAACACTCCCGTTTCCGTTGATGCGTCGTCCTTCATAGACAAG
>NZ_JAHUWH010000045.1 GCF_019219095.1 Acidovorax sp. sic0104 | reverse complement strand
GGCCGCCCAAACAGATATCCCTGGAACCCCTCGCAGCCATGCAGCCGCAAAAAGCTCAGCTGCCCCGTCGTCTCCACCCCCTCGGCCACCACGTCCAGGTCCAGGCTCCGCGCCAGCGCCAATATCGTGCGCACGATCGCCGCATCGTTCGGGTCCGCCAGCACGTCCCGCACGAAACTCTGGTCTATCTTCACCTGGTCCAGCGGCAGCCGCTTCAGGTACGACAGCGACGAGTACCCCGTACCAAAGTCGTCCAGCGCAAACCCCACCCCCTCGCTCTTGAGCTGCACCATCCTTCCTATCGTGTCCTCTATGTCCCCCAGCAGCAGGCTTTCCGTCAGCTCCAGCTTGAGCTTCTTGGGATCCGCACCGTGCTCGCGCAGGGTCTGCAGCACTTCGGCCACGAACCCCGCCTGGCGGAACTGGCGCGCGCTCACGTTCACCGAGATGGACAGCTGCGCGGTCTCGCGGTGCTCGCCCCAGCGCCGCAGCTGCGCGCACGCGGTCCGCAGCACGTACTGCCCCAGCGGCAAGATCAGCCCCGTCTGCTCGGCCAGCGGGATGAAGTCCCCCGGGCTGATCATGCCGCGCTGCGGGTGGCGCCAGCGCACCAGGGCTTCGGCGCCCAGCAGGTTGGCCTGGTGGTCCACCACCGGCTGGTAGTGCACCAGCAGCTCACCCCGCGCCAGGCCCTGGCGCAGGTCCGCCTCCAGGTTGGAGCGGGCGTTCACCGCCGCCTGCATGTCCGGATCGAAGAAGCGCTGGGTGTTGCGCCCTGCCGCCTTGGCCTGGTACATGGCCAGGTCCGCACGCTTCAAGAGTTCGTCCACCGACAGGCGCTCGTCCCCGAACAGGGTGATGCCGATGCTGGGGGTGCTGTAGTGCTGGGCACCGTCCAGCTCGAAGGGCTGGTTCAGGTGCGCCAGCAGTTTCTCGGCCACGGTCTCGGCCTGGGCTGCCGCCTCGGGCATCTCGGGGGCCAGGGA
>NZ_JAHUWH010000044.1 GCF_019219095.1 Acidovorax sp. sic0104 | reverse complement strand
CTGGCCAGCGCGTTTTTCGCCCAGGCGGAGCTCGACCGCCGGCTCAAGTCTTGAGGGCCTTTATCGACCAGCAGCGCAATGCTTTCGGGGTCGAGCCGCTCTGCAAGGTCTTGCAGGTTGCCCCGTCGGCGTATCGGCGCCACGCCGCGCTGGTGCGCGAGCCTCACAAACGCTGCGCTAGAGCGAAACGCGACGAATTGCTGATGCCGCAGATTCAACGAGTCTGGCAGGCCAACATGCAGGTTTATGGCGCCGACAAGGTATGGCGGCAACTAGCGCGCGAAGGCGTGACCGTGGCCCGCTGCACGGTAGAGCGTCTGATGCGCAGCATGGGACTGCGTGGTGTGATGCGCGGCAAGGCCGTACGAACCACCGTCAGTGATGGCAAAGCACCATGTCCATTGGACCGGGTCAACCGGCAGTTCCGGGCCGAGAGGCCGAACCAGTTGTGGGTGAGCGACTTCACTTACGTTTCGACTTGGCAAGGCTGGCTGTACGTAGCCTTCGTTATCGACGTGTTTGCCAGGCGCATCGTTGGGTGGCGGGTGAGCAGTTCAATGCGCACGGACTTTGTTCTCGACGCCCTGGAGCAAGCCCTCTATGCCCGTCAGCCTGAGCGCGATGGCAGTTTGGTTTGTCACTCCGATAGAGGCTCGCAATACGTCAGCATTCGCTACACCGAGCGACTGGCGGAAGCTGGCATCGAGCCTTCGGTGGGCAGCAAGGGCGACAGCTACGACAACGCCCTGGCCGAGACCATCAACGGCCTGTACAAGGCCGAACTGATTCACCGCCGGGCTCCATGGAAAACCAAGGAAGCAGTTGAGTTCGCCACGCTCGAATGGGTATCGTGGTTCAACCACCATCGCCTACTCGAACCCATCGGGTACATCCCGCCTGCTGAGGCTGAGGCAAACTACTACCGGCAACTCGCCAGTCAGGCCACTGTGGAAGTGGGCTGACTTAAACCAAACAGCCTCCGCAGAAACCGGGGCGATTCA
>NZ_JAHUWH010000043.1 GCF_019219095.1 Acidovorax sp. sic0104 | reverse complement strand
GCAGCTTTTGTCTGGATGGCGGCTCGGGGCCCAGAGCCGCCATACAGCTAGAAGCTCCAAAGCCGCCACTCAGCCAGCTGCAAGTGCTTAGGCCGGCGAGTCCAACGGACTGGGGGTTCCTGGGGCAGCGACTTTCAGGACATGTGTATAGATCATCATCGTTCTTACGTCCGAATGCACCAGCATCTCCCGCACCGTGCGAATGTCGGTGCCCGACTGCAACTTCACCCATTGCACATAGGCCTGCTCGGTGCGCAGGCTATAGTGTTTGTAATGATTTCGCTCACGGACCTGATCCAGCAACCGTGTGGCGCGGAACACAGGAGGGGCGGCGGTTTCATGCCTAAATTTAGTACTGTATTTTTGCACTTCACGCATGCCGAAGTGCTAGGCTACAAGCACCTTCCCGCACTTTTTCTGTGCCAATTTAGACCGCACGCGCCAGATATGGCCTGCGAGCTGGTGCGGTCTACATTACGTTAGAAGGCTAAGTCCCGTGTTAGACAATTTTGCGCCTCCTGCGGTCATCGTCGTGCAGACCGCGTTTGAGCCGGATAGGACGACGCGGGTTGAGTCCGTGACCTTGGATTCCAACGGGCTCTCAATCTCAGTGTCTTCACAGCGATGGGACGCAAGGGTTGGGTTTGAACAGACCTACGGATTTCGAGTTCTTGACGAGTTGGACCTAACGGAATTCTGGTCGCGTTGCACACTGGAAGATGGCTGGCTCTTTGAAGTGACCAGCGGCGGCTGGAAAGAACTTGAACTGACACGTCCTTACTTCTATTCCGGGCGCCAAGACTGGGTCCGCGAGTATCTTGTCGTCGGTCTGAATGAATGTGTTTCCGTGCTTACCAAAGAAGTGCCTTCAGTATTGGCCACCGCGCCTTCTAACCCCTCACTCCAGCCGACCGCCTTCGGCGGCGGCTGAGCTTGCACGTTAGGTCGCAGATCGTGAAACCGTTAAGCCTAGTGCGCCAACTGAAGGAATGGGGTGTCATATGGCGGCCGAAGCATTCAGCACTCGCCTCCCATTTCGGAAAGTTGAAGGCCTTGCCTTT
>NZ_JAHUWH010000042.1 GCF_019219095.1 Acidovorax sp. sic0104 | reverse complement strand
TGTCACATCCCGGACGATCATATGGCCGCTTGTGAAACAGATCCGGGTGCTCTTGGTACCACTCTTTCATGGCCTGCATTGGCGTACTACTCTTGAGCGCTGACTGTGGCAACTGGTGGTTGTACAAGGCCACATAGCGCTGCAAGGTCTGCTCCATATCTTCACGGCTGTTGAATC
Source organism: Acidovorax sp. sic0104 (assembly GCF_019219095.1). Lineage (GTDB taxonomy): Bacteria > Pseudomonadota > Gammaproteobacteria > Burkholderiales > Burkholderiaceae_C > Acidovorax. The sequence continues at coordinate 900 of NZ_JAHUWH010000042.1, read as the reverse complement.
GGTGGGTCTTCAGGACGTCCGCTATGCGGCCATTGAACCGCTCCACCATACCGTTGGTTCTCGGAGTCCTGGGCTTGGTCAGCCGGTGCTCTATGCCCAGCTCCTGGCACAGTTGGTCGAACTCATGGTTGCCGCTGGGTTCGCGCTCCCGGCTGGCAAACAGTCGGTCTGTGAACTCCTTGCCGTTGTCTGTCAACAGCTTGTTGATCCTGATCGGGCAGGCCTTGTGAAGTGCTTTGAGAAAGGCCCTGGCACTGGCCGCTGTCTTGTTGGCCTTGAACTGCACGAACACCCAGCGCGTGGCCCTGTCGATGGCCACGAACAGATAGCGCCTGCTGCTCTCGTCCTGCATCTGGGGCAGGTACTTCACGTCCATGTGCACGTAGCCTGGCTCGTAGCTCTTGAAGGCCTTGTGGGCTACCGCAGGCTGGTGGGGCTTGAGGGCGTTGAGGTTGCCCGCTCCATGGCGGCGCAGGCACCTGTCCAAACCTGAGCGTGAGACATCGGGGCTCAAGAACTCTCGCGTGACCGCCAGCAGGTCATCCAGGGGCAGCAGCAGGGTATGTCGCAAGTGAACCACCACGGTCTCTTGCGCAGGCGTGAGCACCGTCTGCAGGCGATGGGCCGTGTGCGAGCGGTCTGCAAAGACATCGCGCTTCTTCCACTTGTAGACCGTCTGCTCAGTGATCCCAAAGCGCTGGGCCAGGACGCTGGCTGGTTCATTGCTGGCTGCGATCTCGGCGCGCACGGCGGGAGTGGTGCGGGCGTTCTTGTGCAGGGCTATCAACATGGCTTCACTCCCTGGGTGGATTGAAACGACTCTATCAACTCTTGCAGAACGGCTCGCGCCATGAAGAGTGGATAGCGTTTAGAGTCTATGCAATCATCCGGGATGCGACA
>NZ_JAHUWH010000041.1 GCF_019219095.1 Acidovorax sp. sic0104 | reverse complement strand
TGACCCGTCCTGCCCAGCGTTGACACCTTTCCATGCTCGAAAGGAAGAAACGCCATGGATACAGGCATCAAGAGAACGCAGCGTGACTACACGATGGCCTTCAAACTGGCCGTTGTTGAACAAGTGGAAAAAGGGGAGCTGACCTGCGGCCAGGCACAGCTGCGCTACGGGATCCAGGGCAACTCGACAGTGTTGATGTGGCTGCGCAAGCACGGTCGCCAGAGCTGGGGCCGTGCGGCATCATTGGCGGCCATGCCCATCGACAAGACAACTGCCCCTGCGACGCCCGAGCAGCGGATCAAGGAATTGGAGACGCAACTGGCGCTGGCGCAGGAGAAGGCGCGCTTGTTTGAAGCGGTGCTGGAGGTTCTGAAGAAGGATCACGGCGTGCGTGTCGTAAAAAAGCCTTTGGGCAAGTCCTCTCGCAACAGCTCGTCCCGGGGTTGAGCGTGACGAGGGCTTGCCGCTACATGGGCATCAGCCGCCAGGCGCATTACCAGGCGCAGCAGCGCATGGTGCAGCGCTGCCAGCGAGCCGAGACAGTGATCGAACTGGTCAAGGACACGCGGATGCGTCAGCCCAGGCTGGGCACACGCAAGCTGCACCACCTGCTGCGCGCGCCGCTGCAGGACGCAGGCATCAAACTGGGCCGCGACGCGATGTTCGACGTGCTGCGCAACGCGCGAATGCTGGTGGCCAACCGGCGCGCGTACCACAAGACCACGGACAGCCATCATCGCTTTCGTCGTCATCCCAACCTGCTCAAGCAAGGGCCTGAGCAGATTCAGGTCACGCGCAGCGAGCAGCTGTGGGTGGCCGACATCACGTACCTGCCGACCGCTGACAAGTTCGTGTATCTGAGCTTGGTGACCGATGCCCACTCGCGCAAGATCGTGGGCTGGCATGTTCACCCCAGCCTGCAGACCGAGGAGGTCGCGCAGGCGCTGAAGATGGCCTTGCGGGGCCGGCACACATGCCGGGAACTGGTTCATCACTCTGACCGAGGCATCCAGTACTGTTCGAGCTACTACCAAGCCTTACACCGACGCCATGGTCTGAGGTGCTCGATGACTGACGGCTACGACTGCTACCAGAACGCCTTGGCCGAGCGCGTCAACGGCATACTTAAGAACGAATTCCTGCTGAGCCGGCCTGTTGACCTCGCGCAAGCCAGACGGCTGGTGGCCGAGTCCGTGCAGATCTACAACCACGAACGACCCCATCTGTCGCTCAAAATGCAAACGCCCGATGCTGTGCACCGGGCGTCCCTGGCCGGCTGAACGCCGGCTGTTTGAGTGTCAACGTAATTCAGGACGGGTCA
>NZ_JAHUWH010000040.1 GCF_019219095.1 Acidovorax sp. sic0104 | reverse complement strand
GCGGCCACCAGCGGCGGCGGTGTGACCGTGGGCGGCACAGCCACGGCCCTGACACTGACCGGTTCGGCCAGCAACATCAACACCTTTGTCGCGGGCAGCAACGTCACCTTCACCACTGCAGCCAATGCCACTGCCAATGTCACGCTCACCGTGGATATCAACGACGGCGGCAACAGCGGCAGCGGCGGCGCGCAGACCGACTCCGAAACCGTCACGCTGGTGGTGACTGCCGTCAACGACGCGCCCACAGCCACGGTGCCCACCAGCATTGCGTTCACCGAAGACATGGCGGGTGCCGTCACCGGCATCAGTTTTGCGGACCTGGATGCGGGCAGCAGCAGCGTGACCGTCACCCTGTCGGTGCCCGCTGGCGCCATGGCGGCCACCAGCGGCGGTGGCGTCACCGTGGGGGGCACGGCCTCTGCCCTGACACTGAGCGGCTCCATTGCCAACATCAACACTTTCATTGCAGGCAGCAACGTTGCCTATACCCCCGCGGCCAACGCATCGGGCAACGTCACGCTCACGGTGAACATCAACGATGGCGGCAACACCGGCAGTGGTGGCGCCCAGAGCGACAGCGCCACGGTCACGCTGGCGGTGGCCGGTGAGAACGACGCGCCCGCGGCCGTGGCAGACAGCATCACCGTGGCAGAGGGCGGGACCGCGACCACCCTCGTCGGTGGCGCCACCAGCTTGCTGGCCAACGATACGGACCCTGAAAACGACACCTTGTCCGCCATACTGGTGACAGGCCCTGCCAATGGCACATTGACGCTCAACGCAGACGGCACCTTCAGCTACACCCACAACGGCAGCGAAACCACCACGGACAGCTTCACCTACAAGCCCAACGACGGCACGTTGGACGGCAACACGGTGACGGTCACCGTCAACGTGACCCCTGTCAACGATGCACCCGTGGCGGTGAACGACAGCATCACCGTGGTCGAAGGCGCCACCGCCACCGTGCTGGTCGGTGGTGCAACCAGCATCCTGGCCAACGACACCGATGCGGAAAGTAACGCCCTCACGGCCATCCTGGTCACCGGGCCGTCCCACGGCACACTCACGCTCAACGCCAACGGCACCTTCAGCTATGCCCATGTCGGCGGCAGCACGGCCGCCGACAGCTTCACCTACAGGCCCAACGATGGCATGGTGAACGGCAACACCGCCACGGTCTCCATCACGGTCACCCCCGCCAACGCCGTCCCCACCGTCGCCAACACCATCCCCGACCGCAGCGCCACCCAGGGCGCGGCCTTCAGCTTCCAGTTCGCTGCCAACACCTTCGCCGATGCCGACGTGGGCGACACCCTCAGCTACAGCGCCCAGCTCGCTGGCGGCGGGGCCCTGCCCGCCTGGCTCAGCTTCGACCCCGCCACCCGCACCTTCAGCGGCACACCCG
>NZ_JAHUWH010000003.1 GCF_019219095.1 Acidovorax sp. sic0104 | reverse complement strand
AGGCGCCTGCAGCCAGCCTGCCAGCGCCCAGGCTGGCGCCCAAAGCAGGACCGAGGCCGGCGGCAGCACCGGCGCGGGCACCTGCGCCGGCAGCGGGCGGGGACGATGACTGGGAGAGCTTCTGAGGAGGGGCGGATTTCCGGGAATGCAACCCAGAATGGCTGTAGCCGCTGGCAGGATGGACGGATATTGCTATCAAGTTAGAAGCAAAATCGTGCGGCAAGAGTTTGTTGAGGCACGCCTTCTCCGCGGGGGCGATGCGCGCTGTCAACCCCGATTCAGCGCTTGAAAAGCGAGCAGCTGGACAGCTGTAATTGTTTTCAAACGTAACTAAATTCGGTATGCTGAGAGGCAACAGCCTCAGCGATAAGCCCCCGTGCATGCAGCATGGGCTCCGGCGCGATGGTCTGTTTTCCCTTGCATGCGTCGGTATTTCGCCAGGAGTTCTCTCATGGTTCGTGGCTGTGACTTGGATGGATGCCCTCCCTTCCGCTCGCGCCCGTCTTGCCTGGCATGGCCCATGCCTTTCCTTTTCCTGAACTGCTGCTGCACCTCGCCCGCCCCCGGCGGAGCGCGGTGATCCAGCGCGGTTGATCGGCTTTTCCCCATACCCCCACTTCAGGAGCTTTGCCATGAGCCAATTCAAGATATCCACGCGCCTTGCCGGCTTGCTCGCGGCGCTGTGCCTGCTGGTGCTGCTGGTGGGCGCGGCGGGGCTGTTCGGCATGGGGCAGTCCAACGCCGGGCTCAAGTCGGTGTACGACGATCGGGTGGTGCCCCTCAAACAGATCAAGCAGGTGGCGGACATGTACGCCGTCAACGTGGTCGATACCGCGCACAAAGTGCGCGATGGCGCCATGACTCCCGCGCAGGGACTGCAGTCGGTGGCCGATGCGCGCAAGGCCATCGAGTCGAACTGGAAGGCCTACCTGGCCACGCAACTGGTGCCTGAGGAAGTGCAACTGGTCGAGAAGTTCAAACCCCTGCAAGCCAGAGCCGAGTCGGCGGTCGATGTGCTCAATGGGCATTTGCGCTCGGGGGACATCGCCGCGCTCACGGCCTATGCGGCCAAGGAGATGTATCCGGCCATGGATCCGCTGCAGGATGTGCTGGGCAAGCTCATGGACGTGCAGCTCGATCGCGCGAAGGCCGAGTACGACAACGCGGATGCCAGTTTCAAGACAGTCCGCGCGATGTCGCTCACGGCTGTGGTGTTGGGTATCCTTCTGGCAGTGCTGATGGGTGGCGCGATGATCCGGCAGATCTCGCGCTCTTTGGACAACGCGGTGCAGATCACCGACTCAGTGGCGCAGGGTGACCTCACAGTGCCGATCAGGGCCCACGGCAAGGATGAGATCGCACAGTTGCTCGGCGGCCTGACGGCCATGCGCGACAACCTGGCGCATGTCGTTTCGGGCGTGCGGGGCAACGCGCAGGGCGTGGCATCGGCCAGCGCGGAGATCGCCTCGGGGAACAATGACCTGTCGATCCGCACGGAGCAGCAGGCCAGCGCGCTGCAGGAGACGGCCGCGTCGATGGAAGAGCTCAGCTCCACGGTGAAGCAAAACGCCGACAACGCGCGACAGGCCAATCAACTGGCGGTGAGCGCTTCGACGGTGGCGGGTCAGGGGGGCGAGGTGGTGGCCGAAGTGGTGGAGACCATGAAGGGCATCAACGACAGCAGCAAGAAGATTGCGGACATCATCAGCGTGATCGACGGGATAGCGTTCCAGACGAACATCCTGGCGCTCAATGCGGCGGTGGAGGCGGCGCGTGCGGGCGAGCAGGGCCGGGGCTTTGCGGTGGTCGCCGGCGAGGTGCGCAGCCTGGCCGGGCGCAGCGCAGAGGCGGCCAAGGAGATCAAGGCGCTGATCAACGCGAGTGTGGAGCGGGTGGAGCAGGGCTCGATGCTGGTGGACAAGGCAGGCGTGACGATGACGGAGGTGGTGTCGTCGATCCGCCGCGTGACGGACATCATGGGCGAGATCAGCGCGGCCAGCAGCGAGCAAAGCGCGGGCGTGTCGCAGGTGGGCGAGGCGGTGACGCAGATGGACCAGGTCACACAGCAGAACGCGGCGCTGGTCGAGGAAATGGCCGCCGCTGCGGGTAGCCTGAGCCACCAGGCGCAGGCATTGGTGGGCGCGGTGGCCGTGTTCAAGCTCGCCTCCGATCCGTCGCACGGGGCGAACGTGTCCGCCCCGGTGGCCGCGCCGCCGAAGGCGCCGGCCGTGGCAGCCCGGCCTGTGGCACGTCCTGCATCGGCCGTACGGCCCGTCTCCGCAGGGCTGACCAAGGCCAAGTCGGCACCCACCGAGGCTCGGGTGCCTGCCATCGCCGCGAGCAAGACCAAGGCCGCCGCGCCCCAGCCCGTACCGGCTGGCGCAGAGGATGACTGGGAGAGTTTTTGAAGGGGCCGGTCGCGGGCTGCTGGCGTTGGCCCCATCGACGGCTTCGGCGGGGAGCCTGACCGCTCAGGCTCCGGTGGGGGTGAGGGGGCCGGTTTTCCTGAACGGACTGCGTTCCTGCAGCTCGTCCAGGTAGTGCTGCACGCCCTCGCTCTCGCGGGCCAGAAAGCGCTCCACGGCGTCGGCGAAAGCGGGGTGCGCAAGCCAGTGCGCGCTGGTGGCCTGCACCGGCAGCAGCGCGCGGGCCATCTTGTGCTCGCCCTGAGCGCCGCCTTCAAAACGCTGCACGCCGTGTTCAATGCACCACTGCAGCGGCTGGTAGTAGCAGGCCTCGAAGTGCAGGCAGTCCACACGCTCCAGGGCGCCCCAGTAGCGGCCATAGGCCGCGAGTGGTGATGCATTTTTCAAGTCTTTTGGCGCACTGGCTATTGATGCATCTACGCTGATTGCTATCAAACTGCTAGCAATTGGGCGCCCGTCGCGCTCGGCGATGAACAGCAGCCACGCCTGCGGCAGGTGCGCGGCCATGCGGGCGAAGAAGTCGCGCGTGAGGTAAGGCGGGTTGCCGTGCTCCAGGTAGGTGCGTTCGTAGCAGCGGTAGAAAAAATCCCAATCGGCTTCGCTGATGCCGGTGCCGCGCGACCAGCGAAAGCGCACGCCGGCATCGGCCACGCGGCGGCGCTCCTGGCGGATCTTCTTGCGCTTGTCCTGCGCCAGGGTGGACAGGAAGTCGTCGAAGCTGGTGTAGCGCCGCGCCTGGCTGCCTGTGTCTGTGCCTGTGTCCACGTCCAGAGTGCGTGGGGCTTCGTTCGTCCAGTGGAACTGCACCGTGCGGCGCAACATCAGCTCCTGCTGCGTGCCGGCCGCGATGTCGTCGTCGCTGGCAAAGAGCATGTGCACGGACGACACGTTTTCCTCTTCGCACCACTGACACACGGCCTGCAGCAGCAGTGCCCGCGTCGCCTCGTCGCGTGCCAGCAGGCGGGCACCCGGTACGGGCGTGAAGGGCACGGCAATGACCGCCTTGGGGTAGTAGGGCACGCCGTGCTGTTCGTAGGCGCTGGCCCAGGCCCAGTCGAAGACGTATTCGCCGTACGAGTGGTTCTTGAGGTACAGCGGGCAGGCGGCCACCAGGATGTCGTCCTCCCACAGCGTCATGAAGCGCGGCGCCCAGCCGGTGCGGGGCGTGGCGCTGCCGCTTTCGTGCAGCGCGGCCAGGTATTCGTGCCGCAGAAACGGGGTGGGGTGGCTCTGGCATGCCAGCAGCCCATTCCAGGCGGCGGCGTCCACGTCGAGCGGAGACGCAATGACGCGGGCGATAATGGCAGCTTCCTCAGCCATGCACTCTCCCGTGTTGCCCGCCGCAGCCCGGGGCTGCATGGGCGGTATCCAACCCGGCCAAAAGGGCCGATAAAAGGGCCGACTCCAGTTCCATGACGCTCTCCATTTGCACTGCGCAGCTCAACTTTGTCGTGGGCGACATGCCCGGGAATGCGCAGAAGATCATTGCCGCTGCGCGCGAGGCCTACGCCCAGGGGGCGCGGCTGTTGCTCACGCCCGAGCTGGCCATCTGCGGCTATGCGGCCGAAGACCTGTTCCTGCGCCCTGCCTTCATCGCGGCCTGTGATGATGCCGTGAAAACCGTGGCCCGCGAGACCGCAGGGTTGAAGGGCCTGGCCATCGTGCTGGGCCACCCACAGGCCGTGGCGTCCGACGCGCCGGCCTTCAGCGCCTGCCGCAACGCGGCCAGCGTGGTGCGGGATGGGCGCATCGAGCAGACCTACGCCAAGCGCGAATTGCCCAACTACCAGGTGTTTGATGAGCGCCGCTACTTTGTCGCCGGCACGCAGACCTGCGTGTTCGAGGTAGAAGGCGTTCGGTTGGGCGTGCTGGTTTGCGAGGACGCCTGGTTCCCCGCCCCCGCGCGCGATGCAGCCGCGGCCGGTGCGCAATTGCTGGTGGTCATCAACGCGTCGCCCTTTCATCTGGGCAAGAGCGCCGAGCGCGAGGCCACCATGCGCGAGCGCGTGGCTGAAACCGGCCTGCCCCTGGTCTATGCCCACTTGGTGGGCGGGCAGGACGAGGTGGTGTTCGAAGGCCGCTCGTTCGCGCTGAATGCAGACGGCTCGGTGGCGGGGCGGGGCCCGGGTTTTGAGGAAAAACTGGTGTTTGTGCGCGTCCATCAAGCGCAGTCAGCTATCAAAATTGAAGCGGACATTGCTCCCGAAAAAAGCCTGGAGGCCGACCTGTGGGACGCCCTGGTGCTGGGCGTGCGCGACTACGTGGGCAAGAACGGGTTTCCGGGCGCGCTGCTGGGGCTGTCGGGCGGCATCGACTCGGCCCTGGTGCTGGCGATTGCCGTGGATGCGCTGGGCGCCGGCAAGGTGCGCACGGTGATGATGCCGTCGCCCTACACGGCCGACATCAGCTGGATCGATGCGCGCGACATGGCCACCCGCATGGGCGTGCGCTACGACGAGATCTCCATCAAGCCGCAGTTCGAGGCCTTCAAGGCCGCGCTGGCCACCGACTTTGCCGGCCTGCCCGAAGACACCACCGAGGAGAACCTGCAGGCGCGCATCCGCGGTACGCTGCTCATGGCCCTGTCCAACAAGTTCGGCTCCATCGTGCTCACCACCGGCAACAAGAGCGAGATGTCCACCGGCTACTGCACGCTGTACGGCGACATGGCGGGCGGGTTTGCAGTGATCAAGGACGTCGCCAAGACGCGGGTATTTGACCTGGCGCGCTGGCGCAATGCCAACGACCCCTATCGCACGGGCGCCAACCCGATCCCCGAGCGCATCATCACCCGCCCGCCCAGCGCCGAGTTGCGGCCGGATCAGAAGGACCAGGACAGTCTGCCGCCGTACGAGGTGCTCGATGCCATCGTGGCGCGCTACATGGAGAACGACGAGCCCATCGAATCCATCATCGCCAGCGGCTTTGCGCGCGCCGATGTGGAGCGCGTGACGCGCCTGATCAAGCTCAACGAGTACAAGCGCCGCCAGGCGCCCGTGGGGATAAGGGTGACACGCCGCAGCTTCGGCAAGGACTGGCGTTACCCTATCACCAGCAAATTCAGGGCGTAGCGCTTTCTTGGCGCTGTGCCTTCGCCCCTATTTTTTTATATCCCTTCAGGAGACCCGCCATGAAAATGATCACCGCCGTCATCAAGCCCTTCAAGCTCGAAGAAGTCCGCGAAGCCCTGGCTGAATGCGGCGTGACCGGCCTTACCGTGACCGAGGTGAAGGGCTTCGGCCGCCAGAAGGGCCACACCGAGCTGTACCGCGGCGCGGAGTACGTGGTGGATTTCCTGCCCAAGGTGAAGGTCGAGGTGGTGGTCAAGTCCGAGGACGTGGACCGCTGCGTGGATGCCATCGTCAACGTGGCGCGCACGGGCAAGATCGGAGACGGCAAGATCTTCGTGACTGCGGTGGAGCGGGTGGTGCGCATCCGTACGGGCGATCTGGACGACGCGGCTGTGTAATTTCCTCCCCCTGAGGCGCTACGCGCCTTCCCCCAGAGGGGGACGCCACCGGTGGCCTGGCAGAGCCAGTTCCACGGTGGCACTGGCCTCGGCGGTGCCAGTTTTTGCCGCCGTCGCTGTCAGATCACCGAACGCAGCGGGATCTGGCGGGCATTGGTGCCGGCTTGTTCGACCAGTGTCTGCAATAGGGCTGGCGCGTCGATATTGGCGTGCAGCAGGCCCATCTGCCATTCGCCCATGAAGCCGCTGGCCACGCTGTGGTTCAGAAAGCCCATCAGTGCGTCGTAGTAGCCCGCCACGTTGAGCAGGCCCAGCGGCTTGTCGTGGTAGCCCAATTGGCGCCAGGTCCACACCTCGAACAGTTCCTCGAAAGTGCCGATGCCGCCGGGCAGCGCGATGAATGCGTCGCTGCGCTCGGCCATCATTGCCTTGCGCTCATGCATGGTCTGCACGATGTGCAGTTCGTCGCACAGGCGGTTGGCCAGTTCCTTGTCCACCAGGGCCTGTGGAATCACGCCCACCACGCGGCCGCCTGCCAGCCGCGTGGCCTCTGCCACCGTGCCCATGAGTCCGCTGCGGCCCCCGCCATACACGAGCTGGCCGCCATGGCGGCCAATCCAGCTGCCAACGGCCTTGGCGGCATCGGCGAAGGCGGGGTTCTCGCCGGGGCGCGAACCGCAGTAGACACAGACGGAGAAGGCAACGGAAGCAGCAGCGGATTCAGACATTGAAAAACCTCTGGAAAAGGGCCGCAGCCCAGATGCCAACGCACAGGAGCAGGGCCAGGAGGACCGCTGCGCTGCCCATGTCCTTGGCGCGCTTGGACAGGTCGTGCCACTCGGGGCCGATGCGGTCGATGGCGGTCTCGATGCCCGTGTTGAGCAACTCGACGATCATGACGATCAGCACGGAGCCCGCAAGCAGCGCCACCTCCACCCAGCTGCGCCCGAGCCACAGCGACAGCGGCAGCAGCACGGCCGCGGCGATGGCCTCCTGGCGGAAGGCTTTCTCGCCCCAGCCGGCGCGCAGGCCTTCGAGCGAGTAGCCGGCGGCGTGCCAGATGCGATTCAGGCCGGAGCGGGTTTTTTGCGGATTGACTGGGGAGGTGGACTCCGACGGCGGCTGCATGGACATCCGCGCATTGTCTCGCAGCCGCGTGACAGCTTGCGCCGTCGAGTGCGGCACAAGCAGCTATTTTTTCGGAAGCTCGAAATGCACCAGGCGCGTGCCCGCCAGCGCGTCGTGCCAGAACTGGCGCTCTGGATGGAACCGGCTCAGGATGGCCCAGATCGCGACCCAACCAGCCAAAAGCACCAGCACCTCAAGCACCGGCACGCCAAACAGGTAGGCCGCCAACGGTGGCAGGAACCACACCCAACTGAGCAGATACCGCAACAGGGCGCGCGCCTGTGTGATGGGGCGGCCCGCCTTGTCGACCACGCGGATGAGCCACGTCTTCTGGGCCAGCGTCTGACCCTTGGCCCAGAACCAGGTGAAGTAGATGCCGAACACCACGAACAGGAATGCCTGCAGTGCGTGGCGGTTGTCCATGGCGTTGCGCGTCTGGCTCAGCGTGCCAAAGAGATAGCCGGCAATGAACACCACGCCGAACATCAGCATGCCCTCGTACAGCCAGCAGGCCATGCGGCGCCACAGGTTGGGCGTCACGTTGCGCAGGGGGGATCGGGTGGCGGCGATGGCCGTGTCGGCCTGGGGAGCGCTGGCGGGTGGTGAGGCGGTCATCCGGGTGAAAGCAGGCCGGCCCCTGCGGGCGGCCCGATTATTGGGGGTACAAGCCTGAATTATCGGGCGTGACGGGAGGGGCGGGTTCCGCCGGGCCGCTGCCCAGCGGAGGCAATGCGGCCGGCACCGCGACGGGCACGGACACCGGCGCTGTCTCCACTGCGCTCGAGCCAGATGCCGGCGCCGAAGGTGCGCTGGGGGCTGCGGGCGTAATAGAGAAGGGCACCGGTGCCGCCGCGCGGGGCGAATGGTCGGTCACCGGGGGAATCTTGGGTGCGTTCGGGCGGGCGGGGTTGGCGGCGGTTGCAGCCGGCACCTGTGCCAGTTTCTTGGGCGAGACGGGACGAAGCGCCGTGGCGGCGCCCTTGGGTTTGGGGAAGGCAAGGGCCGCCAGCGCCCGGCGCTCCTCTTCGGACAGCGCCTGGTAGGCCTCCCACTGCGCGCGCTTGTCGTCAGGTGCCAGACGGTTGGTCACCGCATAGTTCAGGCGCGCCTGATTGCGTTGCTGCGCACTCAGGTTCGCCCAGTCGGTCATGCGCTCGTGGAACTTGGCCTGCTCGTCCTCCGGCAGGCTGGAAAAGTTGGCCGCAAGGGCCAGCCAGCGCCGCTTCTGGGCTTCGCTGATGAGGGCCCATCGCTCAGCCAGCGGGTACAGCGCCAGTTTCTGGGGCGTAGTCAAGGTGACCCAGCCGGGGCCTGCCTCTGCCTGGGGCAGGGCGGACGCACCGTAGGGGGACGACGAGCGCGCGTTGTTGGGGCTGGCGACAGCCGCCTCTGCACCAGCCGAGAGCACGGTGCCCGGCACCATGCGCATCTGCCCCAGCACCTGGCCACCCACCGCGGCAAGCACGCCCAAGAGCGCCAAAGCCAGCACAAAGGCTGGCAGGGCGGGGGAAGCGTCAGATGGGCTTGGGTGCATGCACTACGGTGTTGGCGGTATCGAGGGGCTCAGTTCGTCTGCGAAGAGGTCTTGAGAAATTGTACGAAGCCTGGGTCGGCGTACGCTGCCGGCGGAAGATCATCGGTCAAGAGGGCGGCGTCCACTTCAGCCACATCGTTCGCGCTGCTTTCATCCTGGGCGATGTTGATCATCACCAATCCGATCACCAATGCCGTCAATGGCACCGCGGACACGAGGGCATTCCACCAGCCGCCGCGTTCGTTGCCACCCCGGCCCAGGGTGGCGGTACCGCTGGCGTCCAGCGACACCGCCGTCGCGATGCGCGCGGGCGCGACGGCCTTCTTGCGCTTGGCCAATGCCTGCACGCGCGATGCTCGCAGGCGTTCGGAGATGTCGTAGGGGAGTTCCGCCGTGCCGCTGGAAAGCCGCGCGGTAACCCGTTGAGCGAAGCCGTCTGCTGCGGCCAGTGCCTCTGGCGATGGAGTCCGTACAGTGTTCATAGCTCGATTCCTTTGGCTTTCAATGCCTTGCTCAGGGTTTGTATGGCACGAAAGCAGTGCGTTTTGACACTGCCTTCCGAGCAACCCATGGCGGCTGCCGTTTCTGCTACATCCATTTCTTCCCAGTAACGCATCAGGAATGCTTCCCGTTGACGTGGTGGCAATTCGGCGATTTCCGCTTCGATTTCGCGAAAGACCTGGGCGCGGCGGGTCAGGTCTTCGGCACTCTCGGCCTGCTGGCTGTCGTCCGGCCCCGAGTACGCCTCAAGCAGATCAAAATCCATGCCATCTTCGCCGGGTCCCTCGAAGTCGCTCATGCTCGAAAACAGTGCATTGCGGGTCTTCTGGCGGCGAAACCAGTCGAGGGTGCAGTTGGAGAGGATGCGCTGATAGAGCATCGGCAGCTCTGCGGCCGGCTTGTCGCCGTAGTGCTCCGCCAGCTTGAGCATGCTGTCCTGCACGATATCAAGAGCCGCTTCCTCATTGCGCACGTGGTAGACCGAGCGCTTGAAGGCGCGCTTTTCTACGCTTTTGAGGAAATCGGAGAGTTCTTGTTCAGTGGCCAAGACAGGTCGGTCCGGGAGGATGTGGTACCGAAGTCTCCACAAAAATGTGGTTATCCGGCCCGGTAAGCCCCCGATTATCGCACCGGCAGGTGATTTTTTTGGCGCACTTCGGTTTTACATGTGTTGCAGTGCGATAATCGCCGCTGCAATTCAAAAGGCAAACGGGTCACGGTCCGGCGCGGCAATCATCCCGCCCATGTCCTTGGCCTCAAGTTCCAAGCTGGCTTCACAAGAGCGCGTGCGAGGAGCACCCAAGGTTTTTCGTCAGAGAAATTCGCAAAGGTTGATCGATCATGGAAATCTCCAAGGCTGAACTGTCCTCAGCTGCCGCTGCTTCGCAGGGCAACACGTCCCCCGTTTCCCTGGCTGCGGCCTCGCAGGACCTCATGGGGGCCGAAATCCTCATCAAATCGCTCCAGGCCGAGAACGTCCAGTACATCTGGGGCTATCCTGGCGGTGCGGTGCTGTACATCTACGACGCGCTGTACAAGCAGGACACCATCCAGCACGTGCTGGTGCGCCACGAGCAGGCCGCAGTGCATGCCGCCGACGGCTATGCCCGGGCAACCGGCGAAGTCGGCGTCGCACTTGTCACCTCGGGCCCGGGTCTGACCAACGCCGTCACCGGCATCGCCACCGCGTACATGGATTCGATCCCCATGGTGATCATCTCCGGCCAGGTGCCCACGCCCGCCATCGGGCTCGATGCCTTCCAGGAGTGCGACACCGTCGGCATCACCCGCCCCATCGTCAAGCACAACTTCCTTGTCAAGGATGCCCGCGATCTGGCGGCGACGATGAAGAAGGCATTCCACATCGCCCGCACCGGCCGCCCTGGCCCCGTGGTGGTGGATGTGCCCAAGGACGTCTCGTTCAAGAAGGTGCCCTACAGCGGCTACCCTCAGAGTGTGGAAATGCGCTCGTACAACCCAGTGCGCAAAGGTCACGGCGGCCAGATTCGCAAGGCGCTGCAACTGCTGCTGGCAGCCAAGCGTCCCTACATCTACACCGGCGGCGGCGTGCTGCTGGGCAACGCCACGAACGAGCTGCGCACGCTGGTGGACATGCTGGGCTACCCTGTCACGAACACGCTGATGGGCCTGGGCGCCTATCCGGCCAGCGACCGCAAGTTCCTGGGCATGCTGGGCATGCACGGCACCATCGAAGCCAACAACGCGATGCAGAACTGCGACGTGCTGCTGGCCGTGGGCGCGCGCTTCGACGACCGCGTGATCGGCAACCCCAAGCACTTCGCGCAGAACGACCGCAAGATCATCCATGTGGACATCGATCCGTCGAGCATCTCCAAGCGGGTGAAGGTCGACATTCCGATCGTGGGCGACGTGAAGGACGTGCTCACCGAGCTGATCTCCATGATCCGCGAGAGCAGCACCCGGCCCGATGCAGGCGCGCTGGCGGCCTGGTGGGACACGATCGAGGGCTGGCGCAAGCGCGACTGCCTCAAGTACAGCATGGGCAGCGGCGACGTGATCAAGCCCCAGTACGTGGTTGAAACGCTGTGGAACATGACCAAGGACGCTGACACCTACATCACATCCGATGTGGGCCAGCACCAGATGTGGGCCGCGCAGTACTATCGCTTCGATGAACCCCGCCGCTGGATCAACTCCGGCGGTCTGGGCACCATGGGCGTGGGCATTCCCTATGCCATGGGCATCAAGCTGGCCAAGCCGGATTCCGAGGTCTTCTGCATCACGGGCGAAGGCTCCGTGCAGATGAACATCCAGGAGCTGTCGACCTGCCTGCAGTACAACACGCCGATCAAGATCTGCTCGCTGAACAACCGCTACCTGGGCATGGTGCGCCAGTGGCAGGAGATCGAGTACTCGGGCCGCTACAGCCACAGCTACATGGACGCGCTGCCCAACTTCGTGAAGCTGGCCGAGGCCTATGGCCACGTGGGCCTGCTGATCGAGCACCCGCGTGACGTGGAGCCTGCCCTGCGTGAAGCGCGCAAGCTCAAGGATCGCACTGTGTTCCTGGACTTCCGCACCGACCCCACCGAGAACGTGTTCCCGATGGTGCAGGCCGGCAAGGGCATCACCGAGATGTTGCTGGGGTCGGAAGACCTCTAAGCATGTAATCGGCCTTCGGCGCTGGTCCGTCAAGCGCCATTAGCTATCGAATAGATAGCATTCAACCTTTTGACGAATCTATTGCCTGCCGAGCCTGCGCATTACCGTGCGCAGGGGAGGGCAGCGAAAAGAGGAATCTCTCATCATGAAGCACATCATTGCCGTTCTGCTGGAAAACGAACCCGGCGCGCTGTCGCGCGTGGTCGGTCTGTTTTCCGCCCGTGGATACAACATCGAATCGCTCACCGTGGCGCCCACCGAGGATGCATCGCTCTCGCGCATGACCATCCAGACCACCGGCTCCGACGATGTGATCGAGCAGATCACCAAGCACCTGAACCGCCTCATCGAGGTGGTCAAGGTGGTCGACCTCACCGAAGGCGCCTACACCGAGCGCGAGCTCATGATGGTGAAGGTGCGCGCTGTGGGCAAGGAGCGCGAGGAGATGAAGCGCATGGCCGACATCTTCCGAGGCCGCATCATTGACGTGACCGAGAAGAGCTACACCATCGAGCTCACCGGCGACCAGTCCAAGAACGATGCCTTCCTGCAGGCCATCGACCGCACGGCCATCCTGGAAACCGTGCGCACTGGCGCCAGCGGCATCGGCCGCGGCGAGCGGATCCTGCGCGTGTAAGACAATTCCCTGTTTTTTGATTTTTCACCCCAACAACGCATTTCAACCGGAGCGACCCATGAAAGTTTTCTACGACAAAGACACCGACCTGAGCCTGATCAAGGGCAAGACCGTGGCCATCATCGGCTACGGCTCGCAAGGCCACGCGCATGCGCAAAACCTGAACGACAGCGGCGTGAAGGTCGTGGTTGGTCTGCGCAAGGGCGGTGCATCGTGGGACAAGGTCGGCAAGGCTGGCCTGAACGTGCTGGAAGTCAACGACGCGGTCAAGGCGGCGGACGTGGTCATGATTCTGCTGCCCGATGAGGACATCGCAGCCGTGTACAAGAACAACGTGGAGCCCAACATCAAGCAAGGCGCTTCGCTGGCCTTCGCCCACGGTTTCAACGTGCACTACAACCAGGTCGTGCCCCGCGCCGACCTGGACGTGTGGATGGTCGCTCCCAAGGCCCCCGGTCACACCGTGCGCAACACCTACACCCAAGGCGGCGGCGTGCCCCACCTGGTCGCTGTGCACCAGGACAAGTCCGGCAAGGCCCGTGACCTGGCCCTGAGCTACGCTGCAGCCAACGGCGGCGGCAAGGCCGGCATCATCGAGACCAACTTCAAGGAAGAAACCGAGACCGACCTGTTCGGCGAGCAGGCCGTGCTGTGCGGCGGTGCCGTCGAGCTGATCAAGATGGGCTACGAAACCCTGGTTGAAGCCGGCTACGCCCCTGAAATGGCCTACTTCGAGTGCCTGCACGAGCTCAAGCTGATCGTGGACCTGATCTACGAAGGCGGCATTGCCAACATGAACTACTCGATCTCGAACAACGCCGAGTATGGCGAGTACGTGACGGGCCCCGAAGTGATCAACGAGCAATCGCGCGCCGCCATGCGCAATGCCTTGAAGCGCATCCAGAACGGCGACTACGCCAAGATGTTCATCCAGGAAGGTCGCCTGAACTATCCATCGATGACCGCCCGCCGTCGCAATACCGCTGACCATTCCATCGAAAAGGTCGGCGGCCAGCTGCGCGCCATGATGCCCTGGATCGCCAAGAACAAGCTGGTCGACCAAACCCGCAACTGATTCTTTTGCTGGTTGTGCCTGCTGCCA
Organism: Acidovorax sp. sic0104; assembly: GCF_019219095.1. GTDB lineage: Bacteria > Pseudomonadota > Gammaproteobacteria > Burkholderiales > Burkholderiaceae_C > Acidovorax. The sequence goes on along the minus strand of NZ_JAHUWH010000003.1, from coordinate 358,904 downwards.
CTTCTGCTGAGCAGGCCTCCAATCCAACGAAAGGCCACCTCGGTGGCCTTTTTCATTGGCGGCGCCGACAGGTGCCCAAGTGTCGCTGCCTGCCTTGCGGGGTGCAGGGGGTTGCCGGCGTTCGGGTAGCGAGATGCCGCCAGGCGCTACACTGCGAGCTTCGCCTCTTGTGCGTGCAGTGCCGGGTCTGTTTCCTCGGCGCTGGCTGAAAAAACTATAAATTCAATAGCGGCTTGCCTAGACCAGGCAAGCGCTGGAGGTCAATCGAATGCATGATGGCAAAGAGCCTGCCGACAACCCCGGTGTGATGGTGCGCAAGCGGCGCAAGGGCATCTACATCCTGCCCAACCTGTTCACGCTGGCTGCACTGTTCGGGGGGTTCTACTCCATCGTGATGGCCATGAACGGGAATTTCGACCAGGCAGCGGTGGGCGTGTTCTGCGCCATGGTGCTCGACAGCCTCGACGGGCGCGTAGCCCGCATGACCAATACCCAAAGCGCGTTTGGAGAGCAGATGGACTCGCTGTCCGACATGGTGTCGTTCGGTGCCGCGCCCGCCCTGATCGCCTATGAATGGTCGCTGCAGGGCCTGGGTCGCTGGGGCTGGATCGCCGCCTTCGTGTACTGCGCCTGCGCGGCGCTGCGACTCGCACGTTTCAACGTGAACACCGGCGTGGTCGACAAGCGCTACTTCCAGGGCCTTCCGTCCCCCGCTGCTGCCGCGCTGGTGGCAGGCTTCATCTGGCTGATGACCGAGTTGGGTGTGCGCCCCGGTGAAGACGCATGGCTTACCTGGCCCCAGATCACCTGGATCATGTTCGCTTTCACGCTGTACTCGGGCCTGACCATGGTGACCAACGTGCCGTTCTACAGCTTCAAGGACGTGCAGATGAAAAAGAGCGTGCCCTTCGCTGCCATTGTGCTGATCGCGCTGGTCATCGCCATCATCAACATCCACCCGCCCATCGTGCTGTTCAGCGTGTTCGTGTTCTATGGCATCAGCGGCTACGGCGTGTACGCCTGGCGCAAGGCCAAGGGGCAGCACAGCAGCGTGATCAGCACCTCCACCGACGAGCCGGACGAGCGCGGGCTGCACAAGTGACGACAACAGGCGCCGGGGCGCAGTTGTGCTACATTGCGCTGCATGAACACGTTGGCCCTGGCTCTACTGCTACCTCCCCACGGGCGGAGACAGTAGGCGCACGCGCACACTTTTTCCACAAAGGCCCGTATGCACCCGCAACGGGCCTTTTGCTTTGGGCGCCAGATTTTTGACGTTGCGGGACCCACACCCACCGATACCAGGAGAACGACATGGCTGACAAACTGATCATTTTCGACACCACCTTGCGCGATGGGGAGCAGTCCCCCGGCGCCTCGATGACCAAGGATGAAAAGCTGCGCATCGCGCGCCAGCTCGAGCGCCTGAAGGTGGATGTGATCGAAGCCGGTTTCGCCGCCAGCTCCAACGGCGATTTCGAAGCGGTTCAGGCCATCGCCAATGCGATCAAGGACTCGACCATCTGCTCGCTCTCGCGCGCCAACGACCGCGACATCTCCCGGGCGGCCGAGGCGCTCAAGGGTGCCAACAGCGCGCGCATCCATACGTTCATCGCCACCAGCGCGCTGCACATGGAAAAGAAGCTGCGGATGACGCCCGAGCAGGTGCTCGAGCAGGCCAAGCAATCGGTGCGCTTTGCGCGCAACCTGGTGGCCGACATCGAGTTCAGCCCCGAGGATGGCTACCGCAGCGACCCCGACTTCCTGTGCCGCGTGCTGGAGGCCGTGATTGCCGAAGGCGCCACCACCATCAACGTGCCGGATACCGTGGGCTACGCCATTCCCGAGCTGTACGGCAATTTCATCAAGACGCTGCGCGAGCGCATTCCCAACAGCGACAAGGCGATCTGGTCGGTGCACTGCCACAACGACCTGGGCATGGCGGTGGCCAATTCGCTCGCTGGGGTGAAGATTGGCGGCGCCCGTCAGGTCGAGTGCACGATCAACGGCCTGGGCGAGCGCGCGGGCAACTGCTCGCTCGAGGAAGTCGTCATGGCCATCAAGACGCGCCGTGACTACTTCGACCTGGACCTTGGCATCGATGCCAAACACATCGTGGCGGCGAGCCGCATGGTGAGTCAGACGACCGGTTTCGTTGTGCAGCCGAACAAGGCCGTGGTGGGCGCCAACGCGTTCGCGCACGCCAGCGGCATCCACCAGGACGGCGTGCTGAAGGCGCGCGATACCTACGAGATCATGCGCGCCGAGGACGTGGGCTGGTCGGCCAACAAGATCGTGCTGGGCAAGCTCAGCGGCCGCAACGCCTTCAAGCAGCGCCTGCAGGAACTGGGCGTGCAGCTCGACAGCGAGACCGAGATCAACCTCGCTTTTGCCCGATTCAAGGAACTGGCTGATCGCAAGAGCGAAATCTTCGACGAAGACATCCTGGCACTGGTCAGCGATGAAAGCGTGACCAGCGAGAACGAGCAATACGGTTTCGTGTCGCTGGCTCAACACAGCGAGACAGGCGAGCGCCCACAGGCCACCATTGTTTTCACGGTCGACGGCCGCGAAGTGCAGGGCAAGTCCGACGGCAACGGCCCCGTTGATGCGTCCCTCAAGGCCATCGAGTCGCACGTCAAGAGCGGTGCGGAGATGGTGCTGTACTCCGTCAATGCGATCAGCGGCTCCACCGAGAGTCAGGGAGAGGTCACCGTGCGCCTGCAGAACAGCGGGCGCGTGGTCAATGGTGTGGGCGCAGACCCCGATATCGTGGTGGCGTCTGCCAAAGCCTACCTCAGTGCCCTGAACAAGTTACAAAGTAAAGCTGATCGGGTGGCCGCACAAGGCTGAGCAGTGAATTTATAATTTCATTCACTTTCTCGGAAAGTCGCGCAAGGTATTGATCTTGCGCGACTTTTTTTGATTCTGTACACTGCTCAACACTTATTACCGTTTGGAGCATTTGGATGCACCATCGCCACCGCGCCGCAGTGAACCGTTTTCTCCAGCTTTTGGGCTTTGTCGTCGTCAGTGCGGCGCTGGCCGTGCCAGCCGCGCACGCTCAGGAGCGCAAGAAAGCCCCCGTCAAGAAACAGCAGACCAGCGCGGCCAGCGCCAGCCCCAAACGGGCCGCAGCCCCGCGAAAGGCGGCCACGGCGACCAAGCCCGTGCGCGTGTCTGCCAAGTCCTCCAAGGCCGCCACCCGGGTCGCCTTTGTGCCCGCAAAGCCCTCCTTTGGCCAGATGGCGGGCCTGCACGAGGTCAATGACCCGCTGGACCTCAAGTCCAGCGTCGCCCTGGTCATCGACCAGGATACGCACGAAGTGCTGCTGTCCAAGAACGATCATGCCGTGCTGCCCATCGCATCGCTGACCAAGCTGATGACCGGCATGATCATTTCGCAGGCCAAGTTGCCCATGGAAGAGCCGATCACCATCACACAGGATGATGTGGACACCGAAAAGGGCAGCCGTTCCCGCCTCGTCGTGGGGGCCACGCTCACGCGCGGCGAGATGCTGCACCTGGCCCTCATGTCCAGCGAAAACCGCGCGGCGCACGCATTGGGCCGCACTTACCCGGGGGGTCTGGAGGTGTTCGTGGCGCAGATGAATGCCAAGGCCAAGTTGCTGGGCATGACCGACACGCGCTATGTGGAGCCCACGGGCCTGTCCAGCCGCAACCAGTCGAGCGCGCGCGACCTGGCCACGCTGGTCAACGTAGCGCATGGCGACCCGCTGCTGCGCGAACTGTCGACCTCGCCCGGCTACGAAGTGGCCGTGGGCCAGCGCACCCTGCAGTACAACAACACGAATGGCCTGGTGAAGAACCCCACCTGGGACATCGGCCTGCAGAAAACAGGCTATATCTCCGAAGCCGGGCGCTGCCTGGTGATGCAGACCCAGATCGCCGGCCGCAAGCTGATCATGGTCTTCCTCGATTCCGCAGGCAAGTTCAGCCGCCTGGGCGATGCAGAGCGCGTGCGCCACTGGGTGGAAACCCTGCCGGCATCGCTGACGACGCCGCTGCAGGCCAGGGCAAGTACCGCCACCGTCGCGCGCTAGGCGTAGCTTTCATCTATTCATTCTGTTGCCAGCGGAATCCCGGGCAAGGGTTCGCGATCTGAGCAAAGGCCGACTTGGTAGCTCAAGTTGGCCTTTTTCTTGGGGGGTACTCTTTGTGCTGCGGCCTTGTGGCATGGGCGCGCCCACGGCCAGCGTCCCGGCCCCATGGTGGCCCGCACAGGTCGGCAGTCAGCCCAAGCCCGTGGTGCGACCCGCTGCCTCGGATGGCGACTCGGCGCTGGCGGTGTGGCCCAGTGCGTGCGATATCTCGTTGGCCGTGGCCTGCAGCTTGGGCAGCCAGCCTTCGTCCAGCCGGTCGGCGGGCGCAGAGATCGACAGGCCCGCCACCAGCTTGCCCTGGTCGTCGTACACACCTGCGGCCATGCAGCGCACACCCAACTCCAGTTCCTCGTTGTCACGTGCCATGCCGTACTGTCGGGCCTTGGCCAACTCGCGCTCGAGCAGCGGCAACTGGGTGATGCTGTTGCGCGTGTGCCCGGCCAACCCTGTGCGGGTGGCATAGGCACGGACCCGTTGCGGGTCGTCCAGCGCCAGGAAGAGCTTGCCGGTGGATGTCAGGTGAAGAGGCGCCCGCCCGCCGATGGCGCGCACCACCTGCATGCCCGAACGCTCGCTGTAGGCGCGTTCCACGTAAACGATCTCGTCGCCCTGGCGCATGCTCAGGTTCACGGGTTGCTGGATGAGCTTGTGGAGGTTGCGCATGGGGGTCAGCGCGGCATCACGCACGCTCAGGCGTGCCTTGACCAGATTGCCCAACTCCAGCAACCGCATGCCCAGGCGGTAACTGCCCGACTCCGGCCGGTCCACAAACCGCCCGATCGTGAGATCGTTCAGGATCCGGTGCGTGGTGGATGGGTGCAGTCCTGTCTTTTCGCTGATTTCCTTGAGGGAGATGGCGTCTTCGCGCGATGCCAGAACATCGATCAGCGTGAACATGCGCTCCAGAACCTGAACGCTCGGTTTGACAGGAATGCTCGGATCGTTTTTTTTCATGGCGGCGGTGCTGTGGAGACCGCCGCATTTTATCTTGTGAAATGCAAACGCGCTGTCACGCACTTGGGGGCGCATTGGCGCCTGCACGCGCCCAGTGTCCGTCGGTGCGGATTTCATGCGGGTGGAAGCGCGCCTTGTAGTTCATCTTGGGACTCGCTGCGATCCAGTAGCCCAGGTAGACGTGGGGTAGGTCAAGGGAGCGCGCCTGTTCGATCTGCCACATCACGTTGTAGGTGCCGTAGCTGCAGTGAGGCTCGGGCTCGTAGAAGGTGTAGACCGCCGACAGGCCATCGTCCAGCACGTCGAGGATCGAGACCATCTTGAGTGCGCCCGGCTCACCCTGCTCGTCCACTTCGCGGAACTCCACCAAGCGCGAATTCACCCGGCTTTGGAGCAGGAATTGCGTGTACTGGTCGATGCTGTCGTGGTCCATGCCGCCGCCCGCGTGGCGGCCGTTCTGGTAGCGAAGGTACAACTGGTAGTGCTCCGGTATGAAGCACAGGCGCAGCACACGCGCCTGCAGATTGGCATGGCGTGCCGAGGCGCGTCGCTGGCTGCGGTCGGGCTGGAACTCATTGACCAGGACCCGCAGCGGCGTGCAGGCCTGGCAGCCGTCGCAGTAGGGGCGGTACGTGAACATGCCGCTGCGGCGAAACCCCTTGGCCACCAGGTCGGAGTAGACGTCGCTCTGGATGAGGTGGCTGGGCGTGGCGACCTGCGAACGTGCCTGCCGGTCCGGCAGGTAACTGCAGGGGTAGGGGGCAGTGGCATAGAACTGCAGGGTCTGCAGCGGAAGATCGTTGAGTTGCGTCATGCCGTGGTGGCTGATGAGGGCAGCAGCTCGGACCAGTATACGGGGTCAAAAGTCCAGGTGGGCGAAGGCTGGGCCTTGGCATGCCGTACATGCGACAAAAATGCGTCGCGGGATATCTCGCGGGCACCCAGCGAGGCCAGGTGGCGGGTATTCTGCTGGCAGTCGATGATCTGTACGCCGTGACGCCGGCACACGGCCACCAATGCCGACAGCGCGATCTTGGAGGCATCCGTGGCGTGCGCGAACATCGATTCGCCGAATACTGCTTGGCCGATGGCAACGCAGTAAAGCCCTCCGACCAGCCTGCCATCGATCCAGGTCTCCACGCTGTGCGCGTGGCCGGCGGAGTGAAGACGGGTGTAGGCCGTGATCATTTCCGGCACGATCCAGGTGCCGGCCTGGCCATCGCGTTTTTTCGTCGCACAGGCGGTGATGACTTCGCGGAAGGCGTGATCGATGCGGATCTCGGCGCGCGGGTTGGCGCGAAAGGACTGCAGGGTCCTGCGCAGGGATCGGTGCAACTTGAAGTCGGCCACGGGCAACACCATGCGCGGATCGGGTGCCCACCAGAGAATGGGCTGTCCCGGTCCATACCAGGGAAAGGTGCCTTGGCCGTAGGCTGCATGCAAGTTTGCAACGTTCAGGGCGCCGCCTGCGGCAAGCAGGCCGGGTGCTGGGTCGTCCGGGCCCCAGGCGTGGTCGGGGTGGGGTAGCGGGTCTTCAGGCTCCAGCCAGGGCAGTTGCGGGGGCATGGGTCGGGCAGGCGGTAGGGCGGGATGCGGCCATTGTCCGGCATGTTGTGCGCTGCTGCATGCCGCGGAGGCGGCGGGCATGCGATTGCGCGCCGCATGGTGCGGCAAGGGCGCGCAGCAAAATGTCGCTTCTGGGCGCAGTGCGACAGGGTTGAAAATTCCCGTGGAGGAAGCGGTTGCTATTCAGCAGAACGTGCCCAGCATGTGCCGACGCACCCATGTCCATCAACGAAAGCCAATCAGACTCGATGGAGCGGCGTTGTCAGCGTCAGGATTTTTTGCTCCCTCTTTCGCCTTCCAGCAAGGGGTATCTGTCATGCCGTCTTGTCTTCTGCTCGGCGCCGGGGCAGCTGACGCTTGACGGACGGGCGCTGCAGTCGCTGCTTGGGGTCCGCGCCATCGGGCAGACCTGTGGCGCGCTGCAATTGCAGATGCGCCACCAGTCCGCCCGTGCTGGAATTGGCCAGCGCGAAGATGCCTCCCATGCGCTGCACGGTCTTGTCCACAATGGACAAGCCCAGCCCTGCGCCCGCAGCCGCCGTGCGCGCCGAATCGCCGCGGAAGAAGGGCTTGGTCAGGTTGGACAACTGCTCAGGCGGTACGCCAGGCCCATGGTCGCGCAGCTTCACCAGCACCCAGTTCTCGCGGCCCTTGGCGGCGATGTCCACGTTGGTGATGCCGGTGTCCTCGGCCTTGCCGTAGCGTCGGGCGTTTTCCAGCAGGTTGGAGATCACGCGCGCCAGCTCCACTTCGTCGGCCAGCACGTTCAGGTCCTCGGGCACGGTCATGGTGATCTGCAGCTCGCGGTGGTCCTGCACTGCATAGACACAGGAGGACACCACGGCATGCAGATTGACGGGCGTGAGCGTGACGTGGTCAGGCCGCGCGTAGTCCAGGAATTTGTCAATGGTGGCATCAAGCTGCACGATGTCGGCCACCATGTGTTCGCGCGCGACCTCGTCGTTCACGCTCATCTCTGTCTCGAGCCGCAGGCGCGCCAGGGGCGTGCGCAGGTCGTGCGAGATGCCTGCCAGCATCACGGCGCGGTCCTGCTCCAGTTTGGCGAGCTTTTGCGCCATGCGATTGAAGCCGATGTTGACCTCGCGGATCTCGCTGGTCACCACTTCCTCGTCAAGGTGGCTGGCTGCGAAGTCGCCATCCTTCACGCGGTTGGCGGCGTACGAGAGCTGCTTGAGCGGCCTGTTGATCAGCCGCGCGATGGCGGCTGCGCCTGCCAGCGACAGAGCGCCCGCCGTGATGAGCCAGATCAGCCAGGTGCGCCCCCCAGCCGGGCTGAACCGGGAGCGATCCATCAGCAGCCAGTTGGGGTCGCCGTTGATGTTGAAGCCGACCCACAGGCCGGTCTCCCCATTGACGCTTTGGGCAACGATGGTGTCGGGGCCCAGGCGCTGGGTCAGTTCATCCGTGAGGCGGTTTCCCAGGGCCGTGCCCTCGAGCAGCTCGAACTTGTCCTTGGGCTCGCGGGGAAGAATGCGGACACCTTCCTGGTCGGCCATGGTCTTGATGAGAGACACGCGGGCGATGGCATCCGAATGCACCAGTGCGGCGCGGCTCAGGTTGACCAATGATGCGATCTGCTGCGCGGTGTGCAGCGTGCGTGGCTCGAACTCCAGCGCGCGCAAGGTCTGCAGCCAGGCCAGGATGCTGCCCACCAGCAACAGGGCCAGCAGGAAGAAGGTACGCCAGAAAAGATTGAGCCCCACGCGGGCGCGCTGCTCCCGCGCCAGACGAAGAGCTTCGAGCGGCGCGGGGCTGGTGGCGTCGGGCGGAGCGGTCACTGATTGGCGGAACGATGATCTCGGCCCGCCGTCGGTCTTTCGCATGAACAGGGGCTCAGCTTGTTCCGTCCGGCACGAACACGTAGCCTACGCCCCACACCGTCTGAATGTAGCGAGGCGCTGCCGCATCCACCTCCACCAGCTTGCGCAGGCGAGACACCTGCACGTCCAGGCTGCGGTCAAAGGGCTCGAACTCGCGGCCGCGGGCCAGCAGGGCGAGCTTCTCGCGCGACAGCGGCTGGCGTGGGTGGCGAACCAAGGCCTTGAGCATCGCGAATTCGCCGGTGGTCAGCGGCAACTCTTCGCCATTGCGCTGAAGCGCGCGGGTGCCCAGATCGAAGGTGAAGGGGCCGAAGGTGACGACCTCGTTGTCGCCGGACGGAGCGCCGGGTGCCTCCTGGGCGGGGCGGCGGCGCAGCACGGCATGGATGCGGGCCAGGAGTTCGCGGGGGTTGAAAGGCTTGCCCAGATAGTCGTCCGCGCCCACTTCCAGTCCTACGATGCGGTCCACGTCCTCGCCCTTGGCGGTGAGCATGATGATGGGGGTGCGGTCATTGGCGGCGCGCAGGCGGCGGCAGATCGACAGACCGTCTTCACCGGGCATCATCAGGTCCAGCACGATGATGTCCACCGTCTCGCGCAGCAACAGGCGGTTCAGGGCCTTGCCGTCTTCCGCGACCATGACTTCGAAGCCTTCCTGGGTCAGATAGCGTCGCAGCAAATCACGGATGCGGGCATCGTCGTCTACCACGAGAACTTTGTCGGTGCGATTGGTTGTTGTGGCCATGTAGATCTCAAGTCCAATTTGTAACAGAGCCGATTCTGACCAGTTGGAACGCCGAAGTTCGGGTTTTGGGGCGTGGTTTGACCAACTGTTACAAGTTTTGCCCAGCTTCGCATGCTCATGCAAAGGCCTTAAAACATCGTGCCGTCTGGTGCGGTTATGGTGGTGCCCGCACATGCCCACCCGGAGGCTGTGTTTTGCCATGAAGGATATTCGGACTATGAAAAATACTACCAAAATGATAGCTGCTAGCGCTCTACTGGCTTGTGCTGGAGCGGCTTTTGCACAAAATGCGGCGCCGGTCTCCGAGCCGCGCAATGTGGTGCAGCTGTCGGCGACCGGGACGGTGGAGGTGCAGCAGGACCTGCTGGTGCTGAATCTTGCTGCAAGCAAGGAAGCCGCAGATGCGGCCACGGTCCAGACCCAGCTCAAGCAAGCTCTGGATGCCGCCCTGGCAGAAGCCAAGCGGAATGCGCAGCCCGGGCAGCTGGATGTGCGCACGGGGCCATTCGGCCTGTTTCCGCGCTATGGCAAGGATGGCAAGATCAACGGCTGGCAGGGCCGGGCCGAGTTGGTGCTCGAGGGGCGCGATTTCTCACGCATCACCACCACGGCGGGCAAGATTCAGACCATGACGATCAGCCAGGTCGCCTTCGGTTTGTCACGCGAGGCGCGTGCCAAGGTAGAGGGCGAGGCCCAGACCCAGGCCATCGAGCAGTTCAAGGCGCGCGCTGCCGACCTGGCAAAGGGGTTCGGCTTCAGCAACTACAGCCTGCGTGAAGTGGCGGTCAACAGCAATGAATCCATGCCGGGCCCGCGTCCGCGCATGATGGCGGCCGAGGCGAAGATGGGGTCGTTCTCCGATTCGGCGGTGCCGGTCGAGGCGGGCAAGGCCCAGGTCATCGTGAACGTGTCGGGTTCGGTGCAGATGCGCTGAGTTCGCGCACCGTGTTCAGGTGGGCTGGCAGGCCGTCGACCGGCCTGTCAGTTTGTCTCCGAGGCGCACCGGCATACCTGCGGTGCGCCTTTTTCCTTACTGCGCGGCCCAGCCGCCATCCATGTTCCACGCCACGCCGCGCACGTTGTTGGCGGCCGGGGAGCAGAAGAACACCGCCAACTCGCCCAGTTCTTCAGGCGTGGTGAACTGCATCGACGGTTCCTTTTCACCCAGCAGCAGCTTTTTGGCGTCTTCGTTCGACAAGCCATGCTCCTGCGCCTTCGCGTCGACCTGCTTTTGCACCAGCGGCGTGAGCACCCAACCGGGGCAGATGGCGTTGCAGGTCACGCCCGTGGTGGCGTTCTCGAGCGCCGTGACCTTGGTCAGCCCCACGATGCCGTGCTTGGCCGCCACATAGGCCGACTTCTGGGCCGAACCCACCAGGCCATGGACCGACGCCACGTTGATGATGCGTCCCCAGTTGGCGCTCTTCATCGCCGGCAGCGCCAGGCGCGAAGTGTGGAACGCGCTGCTCAGGTTGATGGCAATCACCGAATCCCAGCGCTCGACGGGGAAATCCTCCACGTTGGCCACGTGCTGGATGCCGGCGTTGTTCACCAGGATGTCCACGCGCCCGAACTGCGCTGCGCTGTACTTCATCATGTCTTCGATGTCCGCCGCGCGGCTCATGTCGGCCCCGTGATAGGCCACCTGCACGCCCGCGGATTGGCCAGCGGCCAGCACCTCGGCGCGCGGGCCTTCCACGTCGCCGAAACCGTTGAGCACGATGTGGGCGCCCTGGCGGGCCAGGGCCTTGGCGATGCCCAGGCCGATGCCGCTGGTGGAGCCCGTGACGAGGGCGGTTTTGCCTTTCAGCATGTGAGTCTCTCCGAATGAATTACGATGCAACGCAGCTGATTATCAAGCGCTGCTCCCGGATTCCGCACCCCATGATTGAACCTACGCTGAACTACGTACTGTGCCCTGGCTCTGCGGCTGCGCCGGTGGCACCCGGCGCAGAGCTTGCCCCTGCGCAACAGCACCGCATGGCGTATTGGGAATGGAACGCCACCGGCAACCCCGAACATCCCCACGTCATCGTCTGCGTGCACGGCCTGTCGCGCCAGGGCCGGGATTTCGATACGCTCGCTGCAGAGCTGTCGCGCCACGCGCGCGTGGTCTGCCCCGACGTGGTCGGCCGCGGCCGCAGCGACTGGCTGGCGGACCCTGCGGGCTACCAGATCCCGCAGTATGCGGCGGACATGCTGATGCTGATCGCGCAACTGCACCGGCAGGCGCCCATCGCCACGCTGGACTGGGTTGGCACCAGCATGGGCGGGCTCATCGGCATGGGGGTGGCGGGGCAGCCGGGCCTCCCACTTCCGGTGCCCGTGCGCCGGCTGGTGCTCAACGACGTCGGGCCGGTCATTCAGTGGCAGGCCTTGCAGCGCATTGGGCAGTACCTGGGGCAGGTGGCTCGGTTCGAATCGCTTGAGCAGGCGGCGCAGGCCATGTGGACCATTTCGACCAGCTTCGGCCCCCACACGCCGGCGCAATGGCTGGAACTGTCGCGCGCGATGGTCCGGCCCCTGCCCGATGGCGGTGTGACGCTGCACTACGATCCAGACATCGCAGTTCCCTTTCGGTCGCTGACGCAGGACGGCGCGGCCGCTGGCGAGGCTGCTCTGTGGCAGCTGTATGACAACATTGCGGCGCGAACCTTGCTGCTGCGCGGCGCGCAGTCCGACCTGCTGTCCCAAGAGACGGCGCAGGCCATGGCCGAGCGTGGGCCCCGAGCGCGCGTTGTGGAGTTCGCCGGTGTCGGCCATGCTCCCACGCTGGTGGCGGCCGACCAGGTCGCTGCGGTCACGGACTTCCTGCAGGCCGCAGAAGGTGCCACGGCGGGATGAAAACCAACCTCGCAGCTTCCACCGCAACATCGCCGCAGCCTGACGCTGTTCCGCAGCTCATCGCTGCCACCGCACACACGCTGCCCGAGCAGGTAAACGCCCTGGCGCGTGCGCGTGCCTTCGCCGAGCCCCTGATGGCTGGTGAGACCCTGGACTCGGGCGAGAACACGCTGGCCCACGCGGACGCCGTGGCTTCCATCCTCAAGGGCATCGGCGGCTCTGAAGCCATGCAGGCCGCCAGCTACCTCGTGCACGCCTGCATCCACCTGACGAAGCCGCAAGAGGTGATCTCCAAGGCATTCGGCGAAAACTTCGCGGCGCTGGCGGTGGAAACCACCAAGCTCATGCGGGTGCAGCAGCAGGCCCGTGCCGGACAGCAGGTGGACGGGCACGCGCTGCAGACAGAGAACGTGCGAAAGATGCTGTTGGCCTTCTCGCGCGACCTGCGGGTGGTCATGCTGCGCCTGGCGTCGCGACTGCAGACGCTGCGCTTTCATGCGGCCAGCAAGCGGCCCGTTCCGCCCAGCCTGGCGCGAGAGTCCTTGCAAGTGTTCGCGCCGCTGGCCAACCGGCTGGGCATTTGGCAGATCAAGTGGGAACTGGAAGACCTGTCGTTCCGCTTTCTGGAGCCGGATACGTACAAGGAAGTGGCGCGCCTGCTCGACGAGAAACGCGGCGAGCGCGAGGTGTACATGGTGCAGTTGCGCTCGCGTGTAGAAGCCGACCTGCGTGCGCATAGCATCAGCGCCAGCGTGCAGGGTCGCCCCAAGCACATCTACAGCATCGTCAAGAAGATGCGTGGCAAGTCGCTCAACTTCGACCAAGTGCTCGACATCCGCGCGCTGCGCGTGGTCGTTCCCACCGTGAAGGACTGTTATGCGGCCCTGAGCTGGGTGCACCAGCAGTTCAAGCCCATCGTCGAGGAGTTCGACGACTACATCGCCAAACCCAAGCCCAACGGCTACCAGTCGCTGCATACCATCGTGCGCGACGACAACGGCAAACCCATCGAGATCCAGATCCGCACGCAGGCGATGCACGACCATGCCGAGCACGGCGTGGCTGCCCATTGGGCGTACAAGGAGGCCGGGAGCAAGGGCTACGCGGGCGTCTCGGCCACGGGAGAGTACGACGCCAAGATCGCGGTGCTGCGCCAGCTGCTGGCCTGGGAGCGCGACCTGTCGGGCACCGAGTCCAACCGTGGGCTTTTTGACGACCGTATCTATGTGCTGACCCCCGACGCTGCAGTGGTCGAACTGCAGCAGGGCGCGACCCCTGTGGATTTCGCTTACGCCGTGCATACGAGCGTGGGCCATCGCTGCCGTGGGGCACGGGTGGACGGCGCGATGGTGCCGCTCAATACCCCGCTGCAGAATGGGCAGACGGTGGAGATCTCCACCGTCAAGGAAGGCCGTCCTTCGCGCGACTGGCTGAACGCCGAGCTGGGCTACCTGACAAGCCACCGCGCCAAGGCCAAGGTGCGCGCCTGGTTCAACGCCCAGGCCACGCACGAAACCATTGGGCGTGGCCGGGAGGCGGTGGAAAAGCTGTTGCAGCGTGAGGGCAAGACCGCCGTCAAGCTGGACGACTTGGCGGCTCAGCTCGGATTCAAGTCTGCAGACGCATTGTTCGAGGTGGTCGGCAAGGACGAGTATTCACTGCGCAACATCGAAACGGTATTGCGCCCGCCCGAGCCCGTGCGCCAGCCCGACGACTACCTGCTGCTGAAGAAAACCCGCACGAATGAATCCGCGCCCAAGGGCGGCGTGCTGGTGGTGGGCATCGATTCACTGATGACGCAACTGGCCAAGTGCTGCAAGCCCGCACCGCCAGACGACATCCGCGGCTTCGTCACCCGTGGCAAAGGGGTGAGCGTGCATCGCGCGGATTGCAGCAATTTCCGCGAAATGGCCGCACGCAGCGCGGAGCGCGTGATCGACGTCGAATGGGGTATACCCAAAACGGCCGCAACCGCCGCCGTGTATCCGGTGGATGTGGCCGTCGAAGCTGCAGACCGCCAGGGCCTGCTGCGCGACATCTCCGAGGTCTTTGCACGCGAGAAGACCAACGTGATCGGTGTGCAGACCCAGTCGGTCAAGGGCACCGCGTGGATGACCTTCACCGTGGAGGTTGCCGACTCCGGGCGCCTGAACAAGGTGCTGGGCATCGTGGCTGGTGTGCCCGGCGTGCGCTCCGCGCGCCGACGCTGACGGTCCGGCAAGTGGGTGCGTGGCGCGCGACGATTTATGCACCAATTTGTCTAGCCCCCGTTTTTATGGCTATAATCGTGGTCTTAACAACGACAGGCGCGTAGCTCAGCTGGTTAGAGCACCACCTTGACATGGTGGGGGTCGTTGGTTCGAGTCCAATCGCGCCTACCAATTAACCATTGGTACCAAGCCTTCTAGGTCACTGACCCAGAAGGCTTTTCTTTTTGCCGCTTCTTGCGTGGGCAGTGCTGTGATGCCGTGATGCGTACGCGATATGGGCTACAGACATCGGATTGATTTCAGACGCCCGTAACGCGCAAGCGGATACGGGTCGGGAGTTGGCCACGGTTGTGTGGACACATCATTCGTGGTGTTGAAGGAGTCGCAGATGTCGAAAGCACGACTGCCGTAGCTGGCGAAACTTCGCCAGATGATGGGGCGAACTGATTCGAACGGGTCGCTCGCCGGACCCATCGCCGAACCGGAACAACTGGCGCATATGCGCTGGCAGCTACACCACATTCAGATGGAGCGCGGCAACGGCAACGCTCCCACTGCCATCCGGGCCGCCGCAGCCGTCTGGCCACTACGCACTTTCCGCAATACACCCGATGGATCCAGTTTGCGACAATTTGTTTCAAATGAGATTGTGAAGGGGTGTTATGCGAATGTTCGGAATACTGGTCATTGCGATGGTTCTACCAACCTCTTTTGCCCATGCAATCAACAAGTGCGACCTCAATGGCAGGCCGTTCTACCAAAATGCCCCGTGCCCAGCGGCGGCTGATGCAACGACTCCCCGGACGCGGGTGCTTGCCACCGAGGTCCTGGATGCTGGCGTCAGGCAGCAGGCATCAGCAGGATCGCTCGGGAGGGCTGCAGATTCGAGGCAACTCGCCATGGAAAAGACTGCGCTTCGTCTGACACGGTGACGGCGCAGGGGCATGCTAGATTGCCCCAATGCCTATCGTTGCACTCTCCATAGAGAACGTCACCCGTTTTTGTGATGGAAACGTCGCCCACTTCCGGTGCGCCAATTGTGAGGCGGAAGAGACAGTGTCTGCGTACCGCCAGGGCGGCGCCCCCCAGAAGTTCCTGTTGCTGACGGGCTTCGACGGTTTCCAGGTGAAGTGCTACTCATGTGGCTCGGGGGGGGAATTGCCCGTGGACAACGTTCACGGTTAGTCCGGGCAAAGCTTTCCGAAAGCCGGCAAACGCATGCCGCTCCTGGGCTCCTGGAGCGGTTTTCTTGTTTGCGCGATCATGCTTGCTTGGTGCGCTCGGCTTGGATTGACCTGGGCGCCCAAGCTGGAGGAGTGCAGGCTGTTCATCGCTATTTTGGCTCAGCTGTTGTTGCTCGTGACGATTGGCGATTGTCTGACAGTGGCGCCCCAGCTCCCCCAGTACCTTTGAGGCTTCACAGAGAGCCAGGGGTTTTAGCCATGAACGTTTCGACCAATCCGCAGGCCGTTGGCCAACACGTCGTAGATACCGATCCTGAACTGGGTATGTACGACATTCGAGTATTCTGGATCGCCGCATTGATAGCGGTATTGGCGGTGCTGATGGTGGCCTACTACAAGATGGGCTACTAGCGTTGCAAGGTCCATGGTCTGCGACGGCCCCGCAACCGCGGCTGCTGGCGGTTGATGGCATTGCGTGCCGCCGTCATACTGCCTGATGTGGTGATCGAATCATTCAGGAGTAACTGTCATGGCCCAGGATCCGAACATTGCATTGGCGCGCAGCTTGCACCAGTCTTGCGTGCTTGCAGCAGCGCAGATTCAGGAGGCGCAAAGCCTTGCAGCGGAGTTGTTCCCGACAGCGGCTATTTCACGCGCTGACATACTCGGAATAGCCCAGATTGTTGCCATCAACCATGCAGCCCTGACAGGGCGACATGGCGGTCAACGTGATGGCATGTAGATCCTCAATACTTTCTTGGTAGTCGGCACGGCTTGCAACGCATGCCTCTGACGGTGTGAAGGTGCGGCGGGTCGCTGCCCATACCACTGCCTTCTTCCAATCCAGTCACCGCCCGGCGGCGCATTCATTGCCGCCACAGGCGCTTTCATCACGCAAGCGCTTCTCGCAAGCGGCGCACGTTGAAATGCGGCGGTGGGTCTTGCACAGGCGGCGTTCCCGGTTGGGCTGGTGGGTCGACCTGAGGGACGTCGGGCGTCCAGGGAGGTGGCGTGTCGATGGGTGGGAAGGGTGGAACGGGGGAGGGGGCTGGAGTCTGCATGTGAAACCTCGTGAGATGGTTGGGTCTTTCAAAAGGCCACATTAGCGGCTGCGGGGCCTGTTTCGTGCCAGCCAACATCCCGACTTGGCCCCGGCGGGCCATGGCACGTTCGGCGCAGCCCCTCGATCAGCGGGTGGTATTGGGCGTTGGAGCGTGGAACGGGTCCTGTGCATTCGCCGTTCGCTCGGGAATGCGTACCTGGGGCAGGCATTCGGGGTACTCGCGCTGTATGAAGGTGACCAGTGCTTCGCGCACCCTGCATCGCAGGTCGAAGGCCAGCCCGGACGACCGTGCTGACACCAGCACGCGGATCTGGATGGTGCGCTCGGTGACGTCGGTCAGTTGAAGCACGCTGACGCGCTTGTCCCACTCGGGAGCTGCGTCCAGCACACGCTGCAGTTCCGCGCGCAGCGGCTCCAGGGGCAGCCGGTAGTCCGCGTACAGGAACACCGTACCCAGAATTTCAGAGCTGGTGCGCGTCCAATTCTGGAAGGGGTGTTCGATGAACCATTGAAGGGGAATGATCAGCCGCCGTTCATCCCAGATGCGCAACACTACATAGGTCGAAGTGATTTCTTCCACGCGCCCCCACTCGCCCTCGATGATGAGTACATCGTCGATGCGGATGGGCTGCGCCAATGCGATCTGCAGCCCCGCGATCATGTTGCTGAACACCGGGCGCGCTGCAATGCCTGCCACGATGCCCACCACGCCAGCCGACGCAAGCAAGCTGGCGCCAACCTGGCGCGCGCCTGGGAAGGTCATGAGCATGAGCGCGACACCGGCCATCGCCACGCCCGTCATCGCAGTGCGCGCCAGGACGCGTGCCTGGGTGGCGATGCGCCTGGCGGCCAGGTTGTCCTCCACGTCTGCGGGGTGTCGGGCCACGATACCGTTGGCCAATGCCTGGATTGCGGTCATCGCCAGCCAGCACGTCCCGGCGATCAGGGCCAGCCCGTTCACGTGCCTGACTCCCCCGATATGGCGGAGGTCATCGCTCGCTCCCTGCCAGACAGCTTGCAATGCGATCAGTGGAAGCACGACGCGCATGACCGGAATGCAGGCCACCACCACTGTGTGCACCAGCGGGAGCGTCGCGGTGATGCGCCGCAGGACCACCGCAGCGAGACGGTGGGCAATGGCCGCAGCCAGCAAGGCCGCGACGGCGACCAGACCGATGGATGCCCAGGGCGTGAGCCTTGCGAGTCCGTCCATCAGCGGGAAGTCCCGAAATCCGAGTTGGCCGGGCGCTCACGCCCCGCAGTGCCGTGGGCCTGCCGACGGAATGCCAGTGGTGACAAGCGCACCACGTCTAGCGAATCCACTGTCGCTTGGGGCGCGGTGTGACGGTGACATCCACACCTTTGTGCAAGGCCGGCTTGCCCGTGGCGGGATCGACCTCCACCATGTCTTCCAGGGCGATTTTCTGAACCTCCGAGTCCGTCTCGTCTTCCAGTTCGGCCAGGACGTTGCCGATCTCCTTTTCCGCTTCGTCGACCTTGGTGGTGTTGGTGTCAGCCATGGTGTGGCGCTCCGCGTGGTGTGAACTTGCCAACATTGTCCAGAGCAGCTCCTGCGTGCGTTGTCAGCCAACGCCGACAGCATCGGGCGTCCGCGGCACAGCGCACGCGTGCACAGGCATCGCAGTCGCATATCACCCCCCATTAGGGTTATCCTGCGCCGCCCGCCGGGGTTGGACTTCTAGAATCTGCTGCACTGCAATACAGGGGTTGCAACCCCGAGGAGTCCGTTGTGCCCGATTCGCAAAGCACCGCTGCAGCCAAGCCTGCCCAGCGCGTGATCAAGAAGTACCCCAACCGCCGCCTGTACGACACAGACACATCCACCTACATCACCCTGGCCGAAGTGCGCCAGCTGGTCATGGACCACCAGCATGTGGTGGTGCGCGATGCCAAGACCGGCGATGACCTGACCCGCAGCATCCTGCTGCAGATCATCCTGGAAGAGGAAGCCGGTGGCGCCCCGATGTTCACCGAAGCGGTGCTTGCCAACATCATCCGGTTCTATGGCCATGCGATGCAGGGCTTCATGGGCGCCTACCTCGAAAAGAACGTGCAGGCCTTCACCGACATCCAGGCCAAGCTGGCCGAGCAATCGCAAAGCGTGACGCCCGAGATGTGGGCGCAGTTCATGAGCCTGCAGTCGCCCATGATGAAGGGCATGATGGGCAACTATGTCGAACAGTCGCAGTCCATGCTGACGCAAATGCAGGAGCAGATGCAAAAGCAGACGGAGCAGATGCTGGGGGCCTTCGGCATCAAGAGATAAGGAGAGAAGCCCCCGAGCCGCTGCGCGGTCGCCGAGGGGGCGCCTCCGTTGGGCGGGCGCAGCCGGATCCACGGTGGCACGCGGCTGAATTGCGCCGGTTTTTAGCGTCTCTCGGCAGCGCAAATCCTGTGATGGAGGCGCCCCTCAACCCGTGCAGCGCCGGAACTGGGACAATACGGGGATGAGCGAAGTACTCTCCCCCACGAAAACACCCAAGGTCGGGTTCGTCAGTCTCGGATGGCCGAATTGAAATCTATGTATACGTTGTTGCGCGCATTAATTTTGATGAGGTAACGAGTTCTTACGGTATAACGGTGCATATCTTCACTGTTACGTTCCGATATGGCTAAAAAACCTCAGGACTCCCCAGCAACGACAGATAAGGCGAAGGTTCGCATTTTCTTTGCCGAAATTGAAGGTAGCAATGACAGCGTGAGGGAGGCTGTTAAATCGATGGTGCAAGCCATCAATCGCCCGGCTACGAGTAACTCTCGCTTGCCAACAAAGGGGGCGAATGAGGGCTTGCCGGCGCCGTCACTCGCTGATACTGAAGAAGACGAAATTGTTGAGGTTGAAGAAGTCGAGCCGGAACCGGATGAGCAGGCGCCGGCACCTCGTAAGCGCGGATCAGGGCCAAAGCGAGACTACAACGCTGGTATTGACTTTGACACCAGTTTGGATTTCAGACCCGGCGGCAAACCGACCCTACGGGAGTTCTTTGCTGAGAAGGGGCCAAAAGGGGACATGGAACAGATCCTCGTGGTTGTCTACTACATGCAGGTCAATATGAGCATGCCGGCGATTGGTTTGAGTGCGGTTCGAACCGCGTTGAAAGACGTTGGCAAGCCGCTTCCTGCTGATCTGCGTTCGACCGTTCGGAATTGCAGAAAGCAGAAGGGCTGGCTTGGTGGTTCAACCCCTGATTCGCTTCAGGTCACCACCGTTGGTGAGAACTACGTCGAACACGACATGGCGGCTCGCAAGGGTTAAGGTGAAAGTGTCACGTGCATCTTTCACTTGAAGAGTTTTGTGAAACCCTCAAGGGTTTGAATATGAAGACCAACGCTGAGAAAGCGCTGGCAGTCCTTTGGTATCACGACTATAAGCAGCCTGACATCGCTATGTCATCCGGGCAGCTAGCGCGCGTGCTTGATGACCATCACGTTGGAACTCCAAACTCAACAGCGTTAGGTGAGGCGCTCCGGGTTTCCAAGCTTGTTACGGTAAGCCGCGCCGGATTTTCACTAAAGCCAGGGTCACGAAAGGCAATTCGATCCCTGCTTCCAGCTCACATCGATGGCGTTCAGCCTGCTATGGATCATGCATCCGGATTTCTTCCGGAATTTGTTTGGCGAAGCAATCGAGGGTATGTCGAAGCGGTTTGCCGTGAACTCAACGGCTGCTTTCGGGCCGCGTATTACAACGCAGCCGCTGTAATGCTCCGCCGCCTTCTGGAAACATTGATCATCGAAGCCTACGAGCATCTGCGTCGAGAGTCTGAGATCAAGGACCCGGGTGGAAACTACTTCATGTTGGCTGATCTTGTGGAGCGCGCTTGTGGTGAACGTGGGCATACCGGTCTACATCTTGGAAGAGATGCCAAAGCAGCGCTAAAAGAGGCTCGCCAGATTGGCAATTGGGCAGCACATGCGCGGCGCTTTATCGCTCACGCTTCCGATCTAACTAAGTTGCAATCTGGTTCGCGTGTTTTGGTGCAAGAGCTTATTCAAATTGCAAATATAGGACGCTGAGTCGGATCTACGATGATGAGATAGGCTTACTGAGGCTCCTTAAATAGCCTTTGCCCATCATCGTTGAGCGGAAGTTGTTGAGGGCTACGGCCTCCGCTTCACGGGCTACTTCATCGCCGACAGCAATCACGTTGCCGCTTTCGTCCACGATAGCCAGACGGGCGGGCTTTCCGTTAACCACTACCTGCAGGCCCTCGTGACTTGTGGCGCAGATCACGATACCGGGTATGGTGCCTGTAGCTTGTGGCCCGATCATTTCAAACTCCTGCAAGCGCCAGCTGCTCACTGGCCCGGTTGGTGTTGATGACGACTGCGCCAGCGGCGCGGCGCACGTCTGCGGCCGCGTGGTCTTCCGCATGTTGGTACTCGCCGCGCGTGAGGTGCTGCAGCTGGTGGTGGTAGATGGCCAGGCCGTCGCGAATCAGATCCAGCTCTTCAAGGTACAGCTCAATGGGGCACCACTCGCCGGTAGTCATGGCGCGGCGCATGATGCCGTCCAGGGCGCGCTGTGCGGGTTCGATGTGGCCGCGCGTGCCCCGTATCGGGCTGGTGATGGCCACCGAGTCGGCGATGTTCATTGCGCTGACGATGTAGGCCCATTCCAGCTCCGTGCCCACGCCCTCGCGCAGAGCGGCAAACGCCAGGCGCAACGGCGTCATGATGGATTCGACCTGGTTGCTGTCCAGTAGCGCTGCCTGCCAGGCTGCCAGGCGAACCGGGTTTTGGACGCGCGTGCGTGGCGTGCGGGGTTTGCGGCCGTGGGTCATTGCAGGATCTCCAGCTCTGTCGCGTCGAAGGCGACGAACACGGGAACCGACCGCTTGGCGCGGGGGATGGCCACATCCCAAGCGGTGGCCCCAATCTGACGGGACACGGTGCCTTCCTTGCCGATGTGTGGGGCCTGTTTGGGGCCTCGCGCGGTGGTGTTGACCTTCACCCGCATCCCAATTGCCAGCGCTGCCCCTGCTGGCTGGTGAGCGCCTGGACGTGGCCAGCGGCAACCTTACGGCCGAGTTCGCCAAGATGGGCCTGGAAGTGCCGCGCACGGTTGCCGAATACAAGGCGCTCGTGCAGGCGCAGATGGCATTGGGCGATGCGGGCGCAGCCACGGCGGCGCGCCTGCTGGGCCTGTCGGGGGCGTTCATGGACGTGGTGGGTGCTGCAACGCAGGTGCAGGACTCATTGGGCATTACAGCGGAGACGCTCAAGGGCATTCTTGAATCCGCCGTGTCCGAAAGCCGCAGCCCGACCGAGGCCAGCGAGCTGGCCAGCGCCGCGTTTGAAGAGCAGATCATGTCGGCCATGTTCGGCGCACTGACCGGCGGCATCAGCGAAATGCTGATGTCGGCCATCGTGGGCCCGCTGGTCACTGGTCTCTCTACCAGTGCGGCATCGGCATCCGCCATGCTGACCGCAGGCGGCGCTGCTGCTGCTGGTGGCCTGGCCACTGGCGGGGTGGCGGCTGGTATCGCGTCCGCGCAAGGCGGGGGCATGGCTGCAAACGCCATGGCGCAGGGTGGGGCGGCTGCGGCCGCAGCCATGGCGCAGGGTGGGGCCATCGCTGGTGCCAACGTGCAGGCCGCTATTGCAGCGGCTCACGCGTCCATCAGCGCTTACGCATCGATCATGTCCGACCCTTCCATTCAGGAGGCCATCAAGGGCGTGAGCGGCGCTATCGGCGGGGTTGCCGGCGAGCTGAAAAAGACCGCCGGCATCTTCGTCACGGATGCCAGTTTTTCGCTGGGCGCAGCTACTGGGCTCTCCAGTGCCATGGGGCAGGCGGGCGACAGCATGAAGAGCCTGACCGATGCCATCGTGGCCGAGGTCAAGCGAATCCGCGGAGTCATCAAAGAGGGCAACCCCATAGACATGACCTGGGCGGGCATGCAGAGCGAATTTGCCCTTGCAACGGCGAAGGCCCGCGCCGGCGACAAGACCGCAGCCGAGAAGCTGCCAGAGCTGAGCAAGGCCCTGCTGGAGATGGCTGAAAGCCAGATGCGCAGCGCTGCGGATCTGCGTTACTTCCAGGCCGTTACCGCAGCCAGTCTGCAGGCCTCGGCCGAAGCGCTGGTGAAGAAGTACGGCGGCAAGCTGCCGGCCTTTGCGGATGGCGGGTGGCACGCAGGCGGCTGGGCCATGTTGGGTGAGCGGGGCCCAGAGGTGGCGTACCTGCCGCCGTCGCAGATCTACACGGCCAGCCAAACGCAGTCGCTGCGCGGGGCACTGGGTGGTGACGCCGGCGGTATGGGCATGGTGGTCAGCGCCTTGCAATCGGGCTTTGGCTCGCTGGACTGGCGGCTGCAGCAGGTTGAACGCCAGGCCTCGCGCACGGCGGACGAGCTGGAAGGGTGGGACCGTAATGGCGTGCCTGTAGTGAATCGCAAGGGCACAAAACTGGAGACTGTGTAACGTGACCGCCTATGTAATCCCACCCGTCAACGCCGAGGCCATAGGCACCGGCAATGACCGGTTTGGCATCAAGCCCAGCATGTTGCTGTACAGCAGCGTGCCAGAGGCGCCACCCGCAGCCTATGACCCCGGGGCAGCCTATGCCCTGGGGGCAGAGGTACTCCTGCAGCCATTGGTGATGCGTTCGAGGGTGGGTACTACTACGGGATGATCTGGAACGAGCTGGCCCAGTCCGCCAGCTCGCGCACCCTTGCTACGGGCACGCAATCATTCGTGCTGTCCGCCAGCATGTACCTTGCGCCCCTGGTCTATGCAGGGCAGCAGCTGGAGGTGCGCAGCCGCGCCAACCCCGACAACCGGTTCGCGGGCACCGTGGTCAGTGCCGATGGCCCTAACCTGGTGATCAACGTCACCAGCATCAACGGAGCGGGCACCTTCGCCGACTGGTCGGTGATGTCGCGGTATCGCTTGATCATCGCGCCCAAGTCCAGCGGAGAGGTGACCTCCGTGGCATGGAAGAGCACGAACACTGCGGGCCCAGCAGGGGCGTTCACGCTCACCGAGGGCTGGAAAGCCACATTGGCCATGGTCGCGGCAGGCGACGCTACGACCTACCCGGCCGCCTGGTGGACCCGAAGCTTGACCATTGGTGGTTACGGCGACTGGTATCTCCCAGCCCGGGATGAATTGGAATTGATGGCGCGCAACTTGAAGGGGACTGCAGGCGCAAGCAACGTACAGGCCCGCAACAACGCTCCCACTTCCAGTTATCAGAATCAAGGGAGCTGGTCGGACGCGTCTACGGCCAACGGCGTTAATCGCCACTCCGTGCCCGCTGGGGTGGCCTATGCAGGCTCAGCGATTCCCGCGCTGACAACCGCTGCAGCGTTCGCCCAAGGGCAGGCGGAGGCACTCGCAAGCAATTCTCAATACTGGTCATCTTCGGACTACAACGTGTCGTCTGCATGGTCGCAAGACTGGTTGAACGGTGCGTCCTACCACGCGCAAGGCGCTATCTCGAAAAACAGTGCGAGCGCAAACCAGCGCACGCGTGCGATTCGGCGCAGCATCATCTAAGGGCAAGCAATGCAGCACATCAAATACACCTACGTGGACGCAGCCACCGGCGTGCCCGTCACGGATGCGCCGGCCAGCAGCGGCCCGGTAAACCCGGCCGTGGAGGGCCTGCAGTTCGTGTGGGTCCGCGAAAGCCAGTACCCCACGCACGTGCCCGAGTTCTTCGGCACCTGCCCGGATGAGTCCGACACCGACGTGCCTGGCGTGTTGGCCGTGATCAGCCAGGAAGAGTTCGATGCGCTGCAGGCGGTCGAGCTGGAGGCACGCAGCCCAGTGCCGCGCACGGTGAGCCGGGCCCAAGGCAAGGCCGCGCTGATCCAGTCGGATCTGTGGGACGACGTGCTGGCCTTCGTCGCCGGCATCGATGACCCCAAAGAGCGCGCCATTGCAGAGGTGGCGCTGAATGACACCACCGAGTGGCAGCGCTCCAGCCCTTTCCTGAACGCGGCCGCAGCGCACCTGGGCATGGACAAAGACGCGCTTGACGCGCTCTTCGTCCTGGCTGGAGAAATCCAGCTCTAGGCCCGCCGTTTCGCTCACCCCACCAACCCGCCACCCGGCGGGTTTTTCTTTGCTTGAAGGGATATCCATGAATTTCATCCAACACCTGCAGGCGGCCGGTGTACCCGAGCACTACCACGCGGCCGCCGTCAATGCGCTGGAGGGCGCCCGCGAGCGCGCCAAGGGCCTCACCTGGGCGAAGTGGCGGGTGCGCCTGTTCCGCGCCGGCAAGATCGCCAAGCTGCTGCCCTGGGCGGCCGAGCGCCTTCGCGACGTGCGCCCGGATCTGGCTGCATGGGACATCGCGCCCATGGTCAACATCACAGCCCATGGCGACAACGTGCCGTGGCCAGATGGCAGGCCTGCACCTGGTGCATGGCTGGACGACACGGCCGAGGCCCGCGCCGCGAACTACTGGTGCAAGGGCGAGCACCCACGCAGCCAGAAGTCGCGCAAGGCCTGGTACAGGCGCAATGCCGGGGAGTACGAGGCCTGGGCGCGCGGCATGCCGGTGGACCTGTCCGCCGGCGTGCAGGTTTGGCGCGGGCAGAACGTTGCCGTGTACCGCTGTGGCGATGCCTGGCAGATCGTGGCCATGGAGCAGCTGGTGGGCAAGCTGCACCAGCGCGTGCGGGTGGGGTATGAGGTCAGCAACGTGTGGCACGAGCCCACGGGCCTGCAGGCCTGGTACCCCATCGATGGCCACGAGCTGCGCGCCCCTGTCACCTGGTCTGTGCTGCCGGTGTGGGGGGCGCCGGATGCCTGAGCCCACCTCTACCGCCGCCGGCATCGCCACGGTCGCCGTGGCGGCCGCGTCCACCTCGGCCATCTCTGCCTTTGGTGTGCCGCTGGGCCTGCGCGCAGATCTGCTGATTGCTGGCTTTGCCGGGAGCCTGGTGGCCATCATCCTGCTCAACGCCGTGCCAGGCTCTATCGACAGCTGGATGGAGCTGCTGCGCACCACGCTGCGGCGCATGGCGGTGGCCTTCGCCAGCAGCCTGACAGCGGGCTATCTCACGCCGCTGGCCATGCTCTTCGCGCAGGTGCCAGAGGCGCTGCTATTGGGTGCGGCCTTCGCAGTCGGGGGCGGTGCGCAGCAGGTGCTGATGTTCGCCATACGCAGGCTCAGCGGGCAACCGCAGGTGCCTGCCGCAACGCAGAGCGGGGGCATGCCATGACAAGCGATCTGCTCATTGCCGCGCTGCAGGCGGTGCACTGGTTCTCTGGCCTGGTGGTCCTCGCTGAGGCCTTGAACAAGCTGGAGCGCACCGCGCCCTGCAGGCCGGGCCTCACCCCGCGCGAGCGGGCCACGGATTGGCTCAAGGCCTTGGCCTGGCTGCTGCTCGCCCTGGGCGCGGCAGGGGCCTTGCTGGCGCCGCTGATGCCCTTCCTGCCCATGAACCGCAGCGGCGCCATCTGGCCGCTGCTCATGCCCACGCAACTGCCCACGCTGCAGGACACCTGCATAGCGCTGGGCTTTGCGGTCCTCATCGTTCGTACCCGAGTCAAAGAAGGTTGACCCATGCAACTCACACAGCACTTCACCCTGGCCGAGCTGACGGCCAGCAACAAAGCCCGGCAGCTTGGCCTGGACAACACGCTGCCGCCCGAGCTGATGCCCCGCCTGGTGCTCACAGCTGAGATGCTGGAGGCCATCCGCCGCCAGCTCGGCGTGCCCGTGACGGTCACCAGCGGTTACCGCAGCCGCGACGTGAACAAGGCCGTGGGCGGCGTCACCAGCAGTGACCACACGCAGGGCCACGCGGCCGACATCGTCGCGCCTGGCTACGGCTCGGCGTATCAGGTGGCCAAGGCCTTGGCCCCGCTGGTGTCGGTCCTGGGCATCGGCCAGCTCATCCTAGAGGGAGTGAAGGGCAAGCAATGGGTGCACGTATCCACCCGCGTACCCGACAAGCCTGCCAACCGCGTGATCACGATCACGGACGCTGGCACGCAGCTGGGCATTCAGGAGCTGCCGTAATGCTGCCCGCTATCAATCCGGTGATCGTGGCCCTGGTCATCAGCCTGGCCGCTAACGCCTGGCTGGGCCGGGCGTACTTGGGCCAACGCGACGAAACCACGGCTGCCGCAGGCCAGCGGGACCAGGCGCGCGCCGATGCCACCGCCTGCAGCGATGCGGTGGAGGATCTGCACGAGCTGGGCCGCAAGCGCGCTGCAGCGGCCGCGCCGGCGCGAGCTGCAGCCACCACGGCCGCGCAGGGCCTCAACGCCCGCGCGGACTACACCCTGGGCCTGCAACCCAAGGTGCCAGGCGATATGTGCGCCAGCATGCAGGCGCTGGGCGACGAATGGTTGCAGGGGAGGGCCGGGAAATGAGTGGAACAATTTTCAGAAAGCACCAGGTGCTTTTTGTTCCAGTGCTGGCCGCAGCCTTGCTGGGCGCGGGCTGTGCTGGAACATCGCAGCACGTGCGCGTGAACGTGCCCGTTCCGGTGGTGTGTGATGAGGTGGTGCCAGATCGGCCCCTCATGCCCACCGAGGCGCTGGCGCCAGGCGCGCCACCTTGGGTGCTGCAGCGGGCTGCGTTGGCAGAGATCGACCGCCGGGAGGCGTACGAAATCAAGATGCGCGCCGCCTTGGTGGTTTGCACCGCTCCCATTGAGGCTAGGCAGTGAGAGTGCAGGCCTATTCGCACTAGGTGGTCGAAAGGTTTCGACCTGTCCCAAGATCGTCAAGCGGTTGAATGCGCGCCAGCAGACTGATCACCCTGCGCTGGGACGGGAATTGACTATAGGGTTGTGGCAGAGGTTGCCACTTACTAAACGAATTTAGCGAGGCGATCTCAATCAAGTCCTATCGCTTTTTCTCTGCTTGGCAATCTCCGGCAATTTTGTCACCTTTGAATGTTGTCTTGGACGGGGCGGTGTAGTAAGGCTCGCGACAAGCAATGGCGAATACTTTAGCGGTCATACCGCCTTGGTAGGAGTCTATAACCTCATAGTTTCCAGCGGCTAAAGATAATCTCTTAAAATTTCTTTTGGAACAATCACCCTTCGCGTCTACGCCATTTTCAATGCAAAAAATTACATCTACCGTAAAGCCACAAGAATTGCGGATGCCTTGATATGGACCGCCTGAAGGTGACTGGATTACTGAAATGCACTGATTTTTGTGGGAATCATACCTAAAGGCAGCGGGATTTCGATTCTTTCCTCCATCAGTTGCTGGCAGGTCGCCCTCCGTTGCCACAGTATCATCCGCTGATGAGCTATGTCCGCGATCATTTAAACAATTTCGGATGTACACAGCGCGCTCGTTTCCGCGTACACCCACGTAGTCGGCATTTCCTCGACATGCTTCAGTAGCTTCGCGAGGCGCCGATCTCGAATCAGATGATCTATCTGATGACCGGCCCGTTGACTTCCCAGTCATAGACAGTGATCGCTCAGAATCTTTCCCGGCATTAGATTTTCCCGCCTGAGCAGCCAATATGGCTTCGGAGTAGCAGCGTACGACGGAAATTTTATTTTCTAAGTTTGATAATACTTCTTGTTTTAAAGCGGGGGTTGTCCCTTGCAGATGTGATGCCAAATAATTGGATTGTGTGGGCAGAGATCGCAGTACGGAGATTAAATTTTGCCAGTCGTCGCGGCTCCACTGTTGGAATGGTTTTCCTTGCAGTGACCTTATGTCGCCAGAGTTCATGGTTCTGACTTCAACCCAATCAAGGAATATATTTGCTTGATTGCCGCTTGCGGAGATTGATTTAAAAAAATCTTCGATCGACCTGTCGCTTGATCTGTTGCCCTCCAAATAAGTGGAGGGGCATCCAGATTGTGCGTGTACGATTACACTGGACAATAAAAGAGCTGTCGCAGCGAGGAATGGTTTAGGAGAGAGTAGCATCGCGGTCCTGAGAGTCCGAGAGAGTGTATTGCAGGCATCAGCCGTGTCAAACCTCGAAATGGACAGATGACAGTGCAGCAGGTGGTTGCCGCAAGCCCCTGAACGGGTAATCCGCCATCTATCTCTATTACCGCTCTCGCCGGGGTCGCATTGGCAGCCGGGTTGGTTGGAGGAGGCCCGCCGCCTAAAACGGCGCCGGCGATTCCACTACTTCGACCGGGCCTATCCCCCGGTATAGCTCTTCGCCTGTATGCTTCACCGTCACGGTCCACCGATCCGGTTCAACCTGCTCAACGCGGTAGGCCGTGGGCTCCAGTGGCAACACCATCTCATCTGGCATGCCGCCGTACCAGGTCGGCATCCGCAGCAGCGTAGGGTAGGGGCCTAGGTCTAGGCGTGGGTCTTGTGCCATTGTTCGCTCACTGAGGTTTCATTGCCATTGCGCTCTTCCACCGGCAGGCGCTTCATCCATTTGCGCGCATCGAACTTGGCCAGCGGTGGCGCCTTGGGATCGGGGCACGGCCGCACAAGCCAAAGCTGCTCGTGTTCATAGGATCGACCCGAGGCCGAATCGATGACATGCCCGCGAAGCAGAAAGCCATCGCCCACGACGTCAACGAAGTCGGGCTCGAACAAGATCAGCAGCGTGATGGGGTGGGATACCCACTCGCCCAGGAGATCCACGCGCCGCACCGTGCGTCTGGCTGAGCAGTCCTCGTAAGACATGTGGCTTATGCGCAGCAGCCCGCGTGATGGCTCGGGCCATTCGTTCGGGCGCAGGCGTAAGCCTTGGGATCGGAGGGGGATGACTTCGCAAAACACTGTGAAAGCATACAGTGTTTTGGGCTTTCGGTGTACAGTGCAGGCGTGTGCAATCGATATGTCTCACCTGACGAAGCAGCCGCAGAGAGGCTGTGGCGCATCGACGCGCGCAACCAGGCGCGCATCTTTAACAAGGTGCTGTTCCCCAAGGGCCAGGGGCTGTTCATTCGGCGCGCGCGGGCCGAGGCCGGCTACAGCCGAGAGATGCTTGCTGGCCGGTGGGGTCTGATCCCGGCGTTTGCGAAGACGGCGGACTACCCTTACTCCACCAACAACGCGCGCTCGGAGGAGCTGATCGAGAAGGCCAGCTTCAAGACCGCGTGGCAGCGTGGGCAGCGCTGCATCATCCCCGCTGAAGCGTTCTTTGAGCCGAACTGGGAAACGGGTAGACACATCCCCTGGGCGTTCCGCAGGGCCGATGGCGATCTATGGGGTCTTGCCGGCATCTGGAATGCGTGGACCAATTACGAGACAGGCGAGGTCCACGAGAGCTACAGCATGCTGACCAAACACGCCAACTCACACCCCTTGATGAGTCGCATGCACAAGCCGGAAATCGACAAGGTGACGAAGGAGCCGCTGCCCCTTGAGCGGCAAGACAAACGCAGTGTGATCCCCATCGAGCTGGGGGATGTTGATGCATGGCTGACCGGCACCATGGAACAGGCAACGGATCTGCTTCGTCTCGCGCCAGTGGAGATTTTCGATGAGAGACCTGAGGTCACGGAGATGTCTAAGGAAGACGGCGGTGAGGGGCGTGGTTGGTAGCCGGCTCCGATGGGTCCCGGCACCACAGCTTTAAGTCATGCGCGACCGGATTCCAATTGGTTGTCCCTGAGCGGCGTCAATTTGCCGGCCGGCGCGGGGTGGTTGCAGTTGCACGACCCAGCGGAGTGATTTTTTTGACGACTGCCTCCCCTTCTTCGCCGGGCGCCGGAAGACTTGCTTCCACCAGCTCAGCAGCCACAAGAACGCGGATTTTGTCCACAGAAGCGACGTCGCGAAAGGTCTGGGGCAGAGACTCGTGAGCGAGCTGACGCAGAAAGTCCTGGGGCATTCTTGTTCTCTGGGCGAATATGAAGATGGCGGATTCTATAGGCTTGGTTATTTAAGGCCTATATCAAAAGACATATTCAGGCGGTGCCAAAAGCGAAGGCCAAAAAAAGCCCTCCGATAGGGAGGGCTCAACTTGCCGAAAGCAAGAAAGGGGATGGTTCGCCGCCAGGGGATGGCGGCTTAAGGATGTTATGCACTGCAAGCCGGCACTGGTGTAAGACAATACCCTGATGTCGAAATCCGTGCTCATCTCCACTGCTTAAACATTGCAGGGTCGGACGCAAGCCCATTGAGTGTGCCGTCACTGCTCAGACGGAAATGGCAGTTCGGCTGGCCTGCAATTTGCAGAAACGGCGCGAACAAGATTGAAGGCAAGGAAAGCGTGCCCGCTGCCGTCGTTTCATCAAGAGTGAAGGTCGGCGGGGGTAGGTCGAGGCTATTGGAGAAGCCGATGATCAGTTCCGTCCGAACTGTTCCCGCTCGGTGCCCTGTAATCTCAAGCACGCCGGTAGCCTGTGGCAGCAGATACGACCCGTTCTCATAGCTCTGAAGGCCTGACAGGGCGGCGAACCGCAGCACCTTGATCTTCGACACGACGCCTTCATGCCATTTGGCAGAAAGATCAATTGGGGCGAACGCATTTCGGGGGGCGTAGGAAATCGGCTGTAAAGGACTTTGCATACCCCCAAATTTGTCCCGATCGCTGCATCCGTTTTGTAAGAATTTGGCTAGGTTGCAAATTCTTGCGTCTGAGCGTTTGCAAGCCCATGGGGTGCGTCAAACCCGCTTACAAGATTACCTTCACGGTCAAGCCGCAGCGCCCTGGAAATTCCGCCCCTTCCCACCAGCACCAGGTCAATCTGATAGTTGCGCTCGCCAGCCTCAGGATCTGGCCGCATGCCGCGTGCGTAAACCACGATGCGCTCGAAGGTGTCTGCCACCAGCTGGCGGGCGCGCAGCCTGGCGTCCACGTCCTGGGCCTCCACGCCGGCGGCGAGTGCGCGCCAGGCTTCGTCGGCGCCGGTGGTGTCTTTGCGTGCCACGCTGGCCAACTCGTGCTCTGCATCCTGCAGGGCCTTGTGCGCGTCCTGCAGCTCGTTCTCCAGCTGGCGGGCGCGGCGGGCAAATACCATGGGCGTGCCCTCGGCGGTGCTGGCCAGCATCGCGTCCGTGATCTTCTCTAGCTGCGCCTCGATCTCGTGCACGCGCGTGCGCGCCTTGGCCACGTGCGCGCGGGGTGCCTCGGTGCGGTCGGCACCAAACAGGCCCTGCAGGTTCACGATGTCACTGCAGTAGGCCATGATGGCCCGCTCTATCGGTGCCACGCTGGTGCTGGCCTGCACCGCACAGCCGCCACCATACGCCGCGTTCGATGCGCACAGCAGGCGCCGGTAGCCGTCACGAATCCGCCCATCTGGCAGGCGGGGTTTTGTGGCCAGGTTCTGCCCGGCCATGGGTCGGCCGCAGTAGCCGCACACGGTAATGCCCAGCCCGGTGATGACGTGCGGCAGCTCGCCTTTCACGCGGCGGCGGCCGGACTGGGCGGCCACACGCTGCAGCTCGTCGTATTCAGCCTGGCTGAGGATGGCCGGGTAATAGCCCTCCAGCACGAACTGCTCCCCGTCCACGCTCACGGGCTTGTTGCCTACCAGCTGCGGCAGCTTGATGAGGCGGTAAATCTGCGGAGAGTGGTTGGCATCGCTCGTGCCGTACAGCTGCAGCCCTTCCGCATCCAGTATTTCTACGATGCGCTTGCCTCCCTTGCCCTCCACATACAGCGCGATGGCCCTGCGCACGGCCGCTACGCGCTCGGGAACAAACTCCCATCCCCCATTGGGTCCGCCTGGCGACTCGTGCAGCCAGTCCGGGTCGTGCCCCTGGCGCACGCGGCCGCGATAGGTGCCGGACCTCCAGCCCTCGCAGAGCCGCCGAATGCTGGCTTTCACGCGCTTGCTCTTGGTGTCGCTCTCTTCATGCGCCCGGATCATCACGAGAAGGCTGTACACCAGGTCCATGGGGTTGTCTTTCAGACGCTCGCGGCTGTAGGCCTTTCCATCACTGGCAGTGACCACAGTGATGCCGGCATTTACAATCTGGGCCAACTGCGCTTGGGCCTGGATCGGCTCGGCGCGTGAGAGCCGGTCTAGCCCCTCTACGACAAGCACCGATCCTGCTGCGATCCGCCCGGCCTCAACCCCCGCCAGGAACGCCCCCAGCGCCCCCGTTTTGACGTGCCGCTGGTGGTAGGCCGATAGGCCTTCATCCAGCATCGTGAGCTTGTCGTCCAGCTGCAGTCCGTGCTCTGCTGCCCACTTTGCTGCGTATGCCTCTTGGCGTTCCCGGCTGTGGCCAGCGGCCTGGCGCGGATCAGAGAACCGCATGTAGCTGTAGACAAGACCTTTCAAAATCACCCCCACAATGACTGAAACGATTGAACAAGCGGCCCGGATACCGCGTATAGGTATGGTATCCCTTGGATGCCCCAAGGCCCTCACGGACTCCGAACTCATTCTCACGCAACTGAGCGCCGAGGGCTATGAGACCTCCAAGACCTTCCACGGCGCGGACCTGGTCATCGTCAACACCTGCGGTTTCATCGACGATGCCGTCAAGGAAAGCCTGGACACCATTGGCGAGGCCCTCGCTGAAAACGGCAAGGTGATCGTCACCGGCTGCCTGGGCGCGCGCGCTTCCGAAGCGGGCGGCAACCTGGTGCGCGAGATGCATCCCAGCGTGCTGGCCGTGACCGGGCCGCATGCCACCCAGGAGGTGATGGACGCGGTCCACCTGAACCTGCCCAAGCCGCACGATCCTTTCATCGACCTGGTGCCCGGCGGCTTCGGCATTGCGGGCGTCAAGCTCACGCCCAAGCACTACGCGTACCTCAAGATCAGCGAAGGCTGCAACCACCGCTGCACGTTCTGCATCATTCCTTCCATGCGCGGTGACCTGGTCTCGCGCCCTGTGGGCGATGTCCTCAGCGAGGCCAAGGCCTTGTTCGAAGGCGGCGTGAAGGAGCTTTTGGTGATCAGCCAAGACACATCGGCCTATGGCGTGGACGTGAAGTACCGCACGGGCTTTTGGGACGGCAAGCCTGTGAAGACCCGCATGCTGGAGCTGGTGCAGACGCTGGGCGAGATCGCCGAGCCCTATGGCGCCTGGGTGCGTCTGCACTACGTGTACCCTTACCCCAGCGTGGACGATATCGTTCCGCTCATGGCCACGGGCAAGGTGCTGCCGTACCTGGATGTGCCGCTGCAGCACAGCCACCCCGATGTCCTCAAGCGCATGAAGCGTCCAGCCAGCGGCGAGCGCAACCTGGAGCGCATCCAGCGCTGGCGTGAGGTCTGCCCCGAGCTGGTCATCCGCAGCACCTTCATTGCGGGCTTTCCGGGCGAGACGGAAGAAGAGTTCCAGCACCTGCTCGACTTCGTGCGCGAGGCGCAGATCGACCGTGCGGGCTGCTTTGCTTACAGTGACGTGAATGGGGCGGCGGCCAATGAGCTGCCGGGCATGCTGCCCATGGAAGTGCGTGAAGAGCGCCGCGCCCGCTTCATGGCGGTTGCCGAGGAAGTCTCCATCGCCCGGCTGCAGCGCCGTGTGGGCGCGACCATGCAGGTGCTGGTGGACCACGCGCCCGCGCTGGGCAAGAAGGGCGGCCGGGGCCGCAGCTATGCCGATGCGCCCGAGATCGATGGCGTGGTGCACCTGTTGCCGCCCGAGAAGATCAGCAAGCAACTCAAGGTGGGCGAGTTCACCCGCGCACGCATCGTGGGCACCCAGGGGCACGACCTCGTGGCCGTGCCGGTGTGACGACGGCCGGGATACTCTGATTTGCTATGGTTTGAATAGCTGCCAGCGCTTGCCCATCAAGCGCTGGAGCGAGAAAATACACCGAAAAAAAGCAAAAAAGGCTTCCCGAGGGAAGCCTTTTTTGCGGGCCGAACGAAGCTGCAGGCAGCTTCGGGTGTTCGGTCGATCAGACGCGCTTGCGGTATTCGCCGGTGCGGGTGTCGATTTCGATCTTGTCGCCTTGGCTGACGAACAGGGGCACGGGCACTTCGAAGCCGGTGGCGATCTTGGCGGGCTTCATGACCTTGCCGGAGGTGTCGCCCTTGACGGCGGGTTCGGTCCAGGTGATTTCGCGCTCGACGCTGGTGGGCAGTTCGACCGAGATGGCCTTACCGTCATAGAACACCACTTCGAGGGACATGCCGTCTTCCAGGTAGTTCAGTGCGTCGCCCATGTTTTCGGCTTCGACTTCGTACTGGTTGTATTCGGTGTCCATGCAGACATACATGGGATCTGCGAAGTAGGAGTAGGTGCACTCCTTCTTGTCCAGGATCACGTTGTCGATCTTGTCGTCGGCCTTGAACACGTTTTCGGTGCCGAAGTTGCCGATCAGGCTCTTGAGCTTCATGCGCACGGTGGCTGCGCCGCGGCCGCCACGGGCGTATTCGGTCTTCAGGACAACCATGGGGTCCTTGCCGTGCATGATCACGTTGCCGGCGCGGATTTCTTGAGCGATTTTCATAGCGAGTTGCTTGGGTTGGGGCCGCTCAACGCGCGGGCCGGTGGCTTGCTGCCTTCCTCTGGGAGGGGCAGTAGGCGCGCCGTGCCGATGCATGTTCCGCGGCGGGAATGCGCAAGTGCTGTGCACCGATGTGCCGCACCTGTTTTGCGCAAAGCCTTGGATTTTACCGTTTTTCGGCGACAAAGCCCAATAGTTGTGCCACGAGGTTGTGCTGCATCAGCAGCCGGGTGCGGGCGGCCTGCACGCAGGCGGTCCATTCGGCCAGGACAGTCGCATCGGGCAGGGCCAGGGGGGTGTCATCGACAGCATTCCAGGCGGCATGGAATGCACGCAGCGACGCCGGCGCCTGCAGCCAGTCGAGAAATGCCCGGAGCTTGTCATGGTGCGCGTTGTCGTCCTGGGGGTAGATGTGCCAGACCAGCGCCTGCCCGGCCCACAGGGCCCGCACCAGCGAGTCTTCGCCGCGCACCAGGTTCAGGTCACAGGCCCACAGCATTTCGTCAAAAGCCGGCTGGGGGCGGGGCGGCAGGTATGAAATCGATAGCTGCTCGCGCTTGACTGGTATGCGCTGGAGGCCATTTTCTACCTTGTCCGGGTGCAGGGCCGCCCGCACGGCGGTTGCGGGGCGGCCCGGCGCCACCAGCAACTGGGTGGCCTGGTTCTCGCTGTGCCGGGCCAGTTGCTGAAGCAGGGCGGGCAGTGCCGGGGGCTCGTAGCAGAACAGCGAGACCCAGAGCCCCGCTTCGTCGGCCGATCCGGTTCCAAATGCGGCTGCGTGCGCGGCGCGCCAGGCGGTGCGGTCAAACGCAGAGCGCCGGGCCATCAAGGTATCTTCGCGCAGCAGGCCGCCCGTGGCGGGCGTGAAGCCGGGGTAGAAGAACCAGCGGGTCCACCCTGCCGCCGGGCCCGACATGATCAGCGACGGCAGGCGGTGGTTGCGCTCCACATAGCCTTCCGCCGACAGGTATTCGAGGTTGATCCACACAGGTTTTTGGCCGCTACCGCTTGCTGAGAGAGCGCTGTAAGCTATGAATTCAGGAGCAATCTCGCAGCCGAAGGCCTCCACCATCACATCTGGCGCACGCTCGGCGGCTGCGGGCGGCGGGGCATGCCAGTCGCGCACCTCCACGCCGGGGCACCCGCCGGGTGCCATCCACGCCAGGGCCGAGGCATCGTCCACCCACAGGCGCACCTGCTGGCGGTGGGCTGCCAGTTGCGTGACCAGGCGCCAGCACACCCCGATGTCGCCGAAGTTGTCGATCACGCGGCAGAAAACGTCCCATTGCAGGGCGGAGGCGGTCATGCCGGGGTGCCTTCCGGTTCGGCGCCAGCGCGCAGATGATCCACCAGCAGCCGGGCCACGCTCGAGAGCGATTCTTCGGAGCGCACGCACAGCACCAGCTGGCGCCGGGCCCAGGTCTCGTTCAGCGTCACCACGCGGATCGGCTGCGTGCCCTTGTACAGCGCGGCGCTGCCGCGCGGCATCACGCCCACGCCCAGGCCGGCGGCGACCATGAGGCACAGCGCGTCATAGCTGGTGACCTGCATCCGCAGCCGCAGCGGCAGGCCGGCCTCGGACGCGGCCCGGGTCAGCTGGTTGTTGATGGCGCTGCCGGGGTGCGCGCCCACGAAGTCGTAGGGCAGTGCGTCGGCCAGGCGGGCGCACTTGCGGCGCGCCAGCGCATGGCCCGTGGGCACCAGCAGCACCAGCTCGTCCTGGCGGTAGGGTAGCTGCACCACCCGGTCGCCATACTGGCCCTGATTGAGGATGCCCACGTCGGCCGCGTTCTCGGCCACCGACTGTGCTATCGACGTGCTGATCTGCTCCTGCAGCCGCACATCCACCTGCGGATGCAACGCCATGAAGCTCTGCAGTTGTGCGGGCAAGAACTGCGTGATGGCCGAGATGTTGGCCACCACGCGCACATGGCCGCGCACGCCGGTGCCGTATTCGCGCATCTGGCTGGCGATGCCGTCCAGGTCGTTGAGCACGCCGCGCGCCAGATTCAGCAGCGCGTAGGCGGCGGCGGTGGGCTCGGTGCCCTTGTTGCTGCGGGTGAACAGCTCCACGCCCAGCGTGCCCTCCAGGTCCGCCAGGCGCCGGCTCACGGCCGATGCCGCCAGGTGCTCGCGCGCGGCGGCGGCAGCGATGGTGCTTTCTTCCATCACGGCAACGAAGAGGCGCAGGGAGACGGGGTCGAGCTTCATGGCGGGGCAGGTGGCGGGGAGTCGATGGTAACGCTGGTCACTGCGCCACCATGCCGGTTTGCGATGGCAGCTTCGTGCATCAGCGGTTTACGTGGTGGAGTGCCCTGCGCATCATTCGGCGCCAGAAGGCCGGGGGTGTGCCCGGCAGGAGACAACATTTCCATGAGTTCCCCCCACAACCTTCCGTCAGCCGCCGCGGGCTCTTCGGCACTGCACGGCGTGCGCGTGATCGAAATGGGCCAGCTGATCGCCGGCCCGTTCTGCGGCAAGACGCTGGGCGAGTTCGGTGCCGAGATCATCAAGATCGAAGCCCCGGCCGACCCCGACCGGCCCGGTGTGCCGGGCGGGGATCCGCTGCGCAACTGGCGCCTGATCAAGGAAGGCACCTCCGTGTGGTGGCAGGTGCAGTCGCGCAACAAGCGCTCGGTGGCGCTGGACCTGCGCCAGGCCGAGGGCCAGGATATCGCCCGCCGCCTGATCGCCGAGGCTGACGTGCTGATCGAGAACTTCCGCCCCGGCACGCTGGAGGGCTGGGGCATGTCGCCCGAGGCGCTGCACGCGCTGAATCCGGGCCTGGTGATCCTGCGCATCTCGGGCTACGGCCAGACGGGGCCCTACCGCGACCTGCCGGGCTTCGGCGTGATCGGCGAGGCCATGGGCGGCCTGCGCCACCTCACCGCCGAGCCCGGCCGGGTGCCGGTGCGCGTGGGCGTGTCCATCGGCGACACGCTGGCGGCGCTGCACGGCGCCATCGGCGTGCTGACGGCGCTGTACCACCGCAAGGTCAACGGCGGACAGGGCCAGGTGATCGACGTGGCGCTGCACGAGGCCGTCTTCAACGTGATGGAAAGCCTGATCCCCGAGTACAGCGCCTTCGGCGCGGTGCGTGAGGCGGCTGGCAGCGCATTGCCCGGCATCGCGCCCAGCAACGCCTACCCCTGCACCGATGGCTGGGTGCTGGTGGCTGGCAATGGCGACAGCATCTTCAAGCGGCTGATGGCGGCCATCGGCCGGCAGGACCTGGCCGACGCGCCCGATCTGGGCAACAATACGGGCCGCGTGGCAAGGGTGGCAGAAATCGACGCCGCCATCGGCAGCTGGACCGCCGCGCGCTCGGTGCAGCAGGTGATGGAGACGCTGGGCGGTGCCCGTGTGCCCGCGGGCAAGGTCTACACAGCCCGGGACATTGCCGAAGACCCGCACTACCAGGCCCGCGACATGCTGCTGACCCAGCCAACGCGCGACGGCTACAGCGTGCAGGTGCCGGGCATCGTGCCCAAGCTCTCGGGCACGCCCGGCAGCATCCGCACGAGCGCGCCGCACCTGGGCGACGACACCGATGCGGTGCTGGCCGAGGCCGGTTTGACGGCAGAGCAGATCGGTCTGCTGCGCAGCAAGGGAGTGATCCAATGACCACCACCACCCGTTCGACCGGCGCCAGCGTCTGGCAGGGCCATGGCCGCCGCATCCACATGCAGGAGGTCGGCACGCGCGACGGCCTGCAGATGGAACAGGCCTTCGTGCCCACCGACGACAAGATCGCGCTCGTCAACGCGTTGTCGGCCACGGGCCTGGCGAAGATCGAGGTCACCTCGTTCACGTCGCCCACCGCCATCCCTGCGCTGCGCGATGCCGAGATCGTGATGCGCGAGATCGAGCGGCGCCCGGGCGTGGTGTACACCGCGCTGGTGCCCAACCTGCGCGGGGCCGAGCGCGCCATCGAGGCGCGCACGGACGAGCTGAACCTGGTGATGTCCGTGAGCGCCACGCACAACATCGCCAACCTGCGCATGACGCAGGAGCAGTCCTTCGCCGCGCTGGCGCAGGTGGTGGCCGTGGCCCAGGCTGCGAATGTGGCGGTGAACGTGTCGCTGTCCTGTGTGTTCGGCTGCCCCATGGAGGGCGACGTGCCCGAGGCCGCGGTGCTCGGCTGGGTGCAGCGGTTCGTGGACCTGGGTGTGGGCGGCATCACGCTGTGCGACACCACCGGCATGGCCTTTCCCACCCGGGTGGCGCAGATCACGGCGGCCGCGCGGGCGCGCTGGCCGAGCGTGGATTTCACGCTGCACTTTCACAACACGCGCGGCATGGGGCTGGCCAACGTGCTGGCCGCCATCGATTCCGGGGCGGACCGCTTCGACGCATCGCTGGGCGGGCTGGGCGGCTGCCCCTATGCGCCGGGCGCCAGCGGCAATGTATGCAGCGAAGAGATCGTGCACGCCCTCGTGCTGATGGGCTATGACACCGGCGTGGACCTGCCCGCGCTGGTGGCCGCCGCGGCGCGCCTGCCGGGCCTGATCGGGCACGACATTCCGAGCCAGATCGTGAAGGCCGGCCCCCGGCTGCACCTGCACCCCGTGCCTGCTGATTTCGAGGCCATCCGCGACCGCGCGCTGCAGCGCGAGCGCGGCGGGGCCTAGCCGCAGCGAAGACCATCCCCACAACAACAGGAGACAACGATGACCCGGACGACCACCTTCCACCGCCGCCACGCCATGCTGCTGCTGGGCACCGCGCTGTACGCCGCTTCGCTCGGCGCCCTGGCGCAAGAAAAATTTCCGTCCAAGCCCATCACCCTGGTCGTGCCCCAGGCCGCGGGCGGTGCCAACGACGCCATCGCCCGAGTACTGGCGCAGCGCCTGTCCGAGCAGATGGGCCAGAGCGTGGTGGTGGACAACCGCCCCGGCGCGGGCGGCACGCTGGCCACCGCGGGCCTGGCGCGCGCCAGGCATGACGGCTACACGCTGCTGGTCACGGCCGACAGCGCCCACGTCATCGGCCCCGCGCTGTACAAGAACGCAGGCTTCGATGCGGTCAAGGACTTCGAGCCCGTGGCGCCCATCGCCACGGCGGGCTACGTGCTGGTGGCGCACCCGTCGTTCCCCGCCAAGAACGTGGCCGAGCTGATCACGCTGGCCAAGGCCAGCCCCGGCAAGTACTCGATCGCGTCGGCGGGCAACGGCACCCTCAACCACCTGATCGGCGAGATGCTGCAAAAGGCGGCGGGCATTCAGCTGCAGCACATTCCCTACAAAGGCTCGGCCGCGGCAGCGACGGATGTGGTGGGCGGGCAGGTGCCGCTGTCGGTGCAGAGCCTGCCGTCGGCCATCGCGTTCATCAAGGCCGGCAAGCTCAAGGTGCTGGGCGTGGTCAACGAAAAGCGCGTGGCCGCCTTGCCCGACGCGCCCACCATCGGCGAGACCTTGAAGGGCTTCGGCCAGGCGCCGTGGTACGCGATGTTCGCCCCCGCGGGCACCCCCGCGCCCGTGGTGGCGCAGTTGCAGGCCGAAGTGGCCAAGGCGCTGGACCACAAGGACGTGGTCGACAAGCTCGCCGCCGTGGGCTGTGAGCCCTTCAAGGGCACGCCCGCCCAGCTCGGTGCGCTGGTGCGTGATGACCTGGTCCGCTGGCAGCGCGTGGTGAAGGAAACCGGCGCCACGGTCGATTGAAGCCCGCACGCCGGCCAGCACGCACGCCTGTTGCGTCGGCGTCTTTGAACTCGAACCCACCGGTTGGGCTGAGCTTGTCGAAGCCCTGCGCGGCGCTTGGGCAAGCTCAGCGTGAACGGTTCAAGCTGGTAGGCGTCGACTCGATAGTGGGCCCCTCGCCAGCGACACCACTTTTTGGCAGTCACAACAACGGAGACAAAACCTTTATGACCACCTTCTCTCGCAAGCCGTTCACGGCATTGGCCGCCCTGGGCGCCACCACCCTGGCCATCCTGGCGCTCGGCGCATCTTCCCCCGCCCGGGCCCAGGGGGCATACCCCAGCAAACCCGTGACCATGGTGGTGCCCACGGCCGCCGGTGGCACCACCGACCTGTCGGCCCGCATGCTCGCCCAGGCGCTCACGCCTGTTCTGGGGCAGTCCGTGGTGGTGGACAACAAGGGCGGCGGCAACGGCAGCATTGCGGCGGCGGCCGTCAAGCGCGCAGAGCCCGATGGCTACACGCTCTTGATGCAGTACTCGGGCTACCATGTGATCTCGCCCCACCTCACCAAGGCGCCGCAGTGGGAGCAAAAGGACTTCCAGCCTGTGGCCAATGTGATCTCGGCCCCGCAGATCATCGTGGTGCGCAACGACCTGCCGGTGAAGACGCTGGCCGAACTGGTGGCCTATGCCAAGGCGAACCCGGGCAAGCTCAACTACGCCTCATCGGGCAACGGCTCGCTGCAGCACGTGACCGGCGCCATGCTGGAGCAGCAGGGCGGCGTGAAGATGGTGCACGTGCCCTACAAGGGCACCGGCCCCGCGCTGCAGGACTTGCTGGGCGGCCAGGTGGACCTGACCTTTGGCACAGCGCCGCCCTTCATGCCCCACATCGCCGCCGGCAAGCTGCGCGTGCTGGCCGTGACCGGCAAGGAGCGCCTGCCAAGCCTGCCCGAGGTGCCCACCACCGCCGAAGCGGGCTACCCGAAGGTGGACGCGACGTCGTGGTTTGCGGTGTTCGTGCCCGCTGCGGTACCCAAGCCCGTGGTGGACAAGCTCACCGCCGACATCCGCACCGTGGTGCAAAGTGCCGCGTTCAAGCAAAAGGCGCAGGAGCAGGGCGCCACGGCAGACTACCAGAGCCCGCAACAGCTGGGCGACAAGGTCAAGACCGACCTGGCGGGCTGGGCCGGCGTGGTCAAGTCTTCGAAGATCGAAGCTGAATGATTTGAAGAAAAAAGCAGCTGCTGTCGCTTGATGAATAAGCGCCGGAAGCTATTGTTTATGTAGCATCCGGATGTGGGGCCACAATACGCGCCATGTCTGATGTGCATTCCGAAGAACTGTTGGCGCAGGTGGCTGCGCTGCCGGCGCTGCCCGGTGTCTACCGCTATTTCGACGCCCAGGGCGCGCTGCTGTATGTGGGCAAGGCACGGCACCTCAAGCGCCGCGTGTCGAGCTATTTCACCAAGAACCATGGCGGCACGCGCATCGGCCACATGGTCAGCAAGATCACACGCATGGAGACCACGGTGGTGCGCTCCGAGGCCGAGGCGCTGCTGCTTGAAAACAACCTCATCAAGACGCTGAACCCCAAGTTCAACATCCTGTTTCGGGACGACAAGAGCTATCCGTATCTCAAGATCACTGGCGTGCCCGGCGGTGCTGCGCGCGGCGAGTCGCCAGGGCAGGTGTTTCCGCGCATGGCCTACTACCGGGGCTCGGTCGACAAGAAACACCGCTACTTCGGGCCGTACCCCAGCGCCTGGGCGGTGAAGGAAACCATCCAGTTGCTGCAGAAGGTCTTTCGGCTGCGCACCTGCGAGGACACCGTGTTCGCCAACCGCACCCGGCCGTGCCTGCTCTACCAGATCAAACGCTGTACCGGACCCTGTGTGGATTTGATCTCGCCCGAGGCCTATGCGGCCGATGTACAGCATGCCGAAGCGCTGCTGCGCGGCGAGACGCAGGAGGTGCTGCAGGCCATGGAAAAACGCATGATGGCGCACTCCGACCTGCTTGAATTCGAGCAGGCCGCGGAGGTGCGCAACCAGATCCAGGCGCTGTCGCGCGTGCTGCACCAGCAGTCCATCGAGATCGCGGACGACAAGGATGTGGACGTCCTCGCGGTGCGGGTGCAGGGCGGCCGTGCCTGCGTGAACCTGGCCATGGTGCGCGGCGGCCGCCACCTGGGCGACCGGCCGTACTTTCCGGTGCATGTGGAAGACGCCGCGGCCATCTACGCGGAAGAGACCGAAGACGATGGTCCCGACAGCGCCGCGGCCCATCCGACCAGGCCGGTGGAAGTCCAGGTGCTCGAAGCCTTCATAGCCCAGCACTACACTGGCGTGCCGGTGCCGCCGCTGCTGGTGACCAGCGAGCCCGTGGACAAGGCGCTGCTGGAGGCGCTGACCCAGCAGTCGGGCCTGCGCGTGACGGCCGTGCACCAGCCACGCGAGCAGCGCCGCGCCTGGCTGGACATGGCGCAAAAGAACGCCAGCCTGCAACTGGCCCGCCTGCTGGCGGAAGAAGGTTCACAGCAGGC
This sequence comes from Acidovorax sp. sic0104, assembly GCF_019219095.1. Lineage (GTDB taxonomy): Bacteria > Pseudomonadota > Gammaproteobacteria > Burkholderiales > Burkholderiaceae_C > Acidovorax. The sequence goes on along the minus strand of NZ_JAHUWH010000003.1, from coordinate 315,886 downwards.
CCGCACCCGTGCGCTGGCCGAAGCGCTGGACCTGCCGCCCGAGGACCTGGACCAGCTCACCATCGAGTGCTTCGACATCTCGCACACGGCGGGTGAATCCACCCAGGCATCGTGCGTGGTGTTCCACCACCACAAGATGCAAAGCAGCGAGTACCGCCGGTACAAGATCGAAGGCATCACCGGTGGCGACGACTACGCCGCCATGCGCCAGGTGCTCACTCGCCGCTACAGCAAGGTGGTGGAGGCCGCACGCGAAGCCGGGGGCATCGACTTTGCCGCGGCGCCGCCGCCCGGCTCCGAAGCCGCTGAGGGTGCCGTCAAGCCCAAGGGTGTGGCCCGCTTGCCAGACCTGGTGCTGATCGACGGGGGCAAGGGGCAGGTGGGCGTGGCCCGCGAAGTCTTCACGGCCCTGGGGCTGGACCTCACGCGCATCGTGGGTGTCGAAAAGGGCGAGGGCCGCAAGGTGGGCCTGGAAGAACTGGTTTTTGCAGACGGCCGAGAGAAGGTATACCTGGGCAAGGATTCAGCCGCGCTCATGCTGGTGGCGCAGATCCGCGACGAGGCTCATCGCTTTGCCATCACCGGCATGCGCGCGGCGCGCGCCAAGGTGCGGGTGGGCGGCGGACAACTGGAGGAGATTGCCGGAGTGGGGCCCAAGAAGCGTGCGCGGCTGCTGCAGCGCTTCGGGGGTGTTCGCGGCGTGGCGTCGGCCAGTGTGGAGGACCTGGCAACCGTCGACGGCATCTCGCGCGCACTGGCCGAGGAGATCTACCGGGCCCTGCGCTGACCCAGGGCGTTGCTGCCGCGTCACATGGCCCGCAGCAGCGGTGCGTTCATCCAATGCGCCGCGTGGGGCAAGCCCGGGCCGTGACACAATCGCCGCCATGTTCTGGACGATCCCCACGCTGATGACCTGGACGCGCATTGTCGCGATACCTTTGATCGTGGGGGTGTTCTATGCGCCGCTCGATCCAGCCACGCGCAACCTTATCGCCACCGCGATGTTCGTGGTGTTTGCCGCCACCGACTGGCTCGACGGCTACCTCGCGCGCAAGCTCAACCAGACATCGTCCTTCGGTGCCTTCCTGGACCCCGTCGCCGACAAGTTCCTCGTCTGCGCGTCGCTACTGGTGCTGGTACACCTGCAACGGGCCGACGTGTTCGTGGCGCTCATCATCATCGGGCGCGAGATCGCGATCTCTGCGCTGCGCGAATGGATGGCACAGATAGGCGCCAGCAAAAGCGTGGCTGTGCACATGATCGGCAAGGTCAAGACCACGGTGCAGATGGTGGCCATTCCCTTCCTGCTGTTCGACGGCCGCCTGTTCGGCATGATCGACACCGGCGTATGGGGCACCTGGCTGATCTGGGCATCGGCAGTGCTCACGGTGTGGTCGATGGTGTACTACTTGCAAAAGGCGTTGCCCGAGATCCGTGCGCGGGTGAAATAGTCTCCCGCCTCGGTGAGGTGCGCCGCGCACCTTGGCGGTGCGCCGCGAGGTTCTTGCCGAGGGCTCGCGCGCATTTTCGACCGCTTGCGGGCAGGTTGCCCGCGCTATGTGCCTTGCCGCCATGGGGGTGTCAATACGGGATGCTGCCCATACGGCATGTATGAGACAAAACCGCCTGCAAGCCCGGTCGCTGCTTGAAATGCGAATAGAATTGAATGCAACGCTGCCGCAAATCAGCGTGTTGTATTGACACCCGGAAACTCGATGGCTTTAATCTGATGCAGCAGCCACTGCTGTGTATGCCAGTCATTCCCCCGTCTGCTTTCCTCCAGCCTTCCTCAGGCTGCGCTTTCGGACGTGTGAAGACCAGATATCCGCGAGACATCCATCAACTCTTTTCCCGAGAGGCTTCTTGTGAACAAAACCGAACTGATTGAGCACATCGCTACCAACGCCGACATCTCCAAGGCCGCTGCTGCGCGTGCTCTGGAATCCACGATCGAGGCCGTCAAGAAGACCCTGAAGAAGGGCGGCACTGTTTCGCTCGTCGGTTTCGGCACTTTCGCAGTCGGCAAGCGCGCTGCCCGTACGGGCCGCAATCCCCGTACCGGCGCCACGATTAAAATCAAAGCTGCTAAAGTTCCAAAGTTTCGTCCTGGCAAGGCATTGAAAGATGCCTTGAACTGAGGATCAGTTGTTTAGGCGGGGTCCTTAGCTCAGTTGGTAGAGCGGCTCCTTTACACGGAGTAGGTCGGCGGTTCGAGACCGTCAGGACCCACCACCACCGAACAAAGGCGAACGCAAGTTCGCCTTTTGTTTTTGTCTTCTGAAAGATCGACCATGTTTGAATCCATCCGCAAGCACTCCAGGATCGTCATGATCTTATTGTTCTTGCTGATCATTCCATCGTTTGTGCTGGTAGGCATCGACAGCAACTACTTCTCTGAAAAGAGCCCAGTGGTCGCCCGCGTCGACGGCCACAAGATCAACCAGACCGACTGGGACAACGCACATCGCATGGAAACCGACCGCATTCGCGCTCAGTCTCCCACGGTCGATCCCAAGCTGCTGGATTCTCCCCAGTCCCGCTACGCCACGCTGGAGCGCCTGGTGCGCGACCGCGTACTGGCCGCTGCCGCCAAAGACATGCATCTGGTGACCAGCGACGCCCGCCTGGCCCGCAGCCTGCAGGAGATTCCCGCCATCGCCAACCTCAAGCGCGCCGACGGCACGCTCGACGCCGAGGCCTACCGTGCCCTGGTGAGCACGCAGGGCCTTACGCCCGAAGGCTTTGAGGCCAACGTGCGACGCGACCTGTCGGTCAATCAGGTCATGGGCGGTGTCATGGGTTCGGCCTTTGGCACCGATGCGCAGGTCAAGCTGGCGCTGGACCCGCTTTATGAGCGGCGCGAAGTGCAGATCGTTCGCTTCAAGGCGACGGATTTCGCGTCCAAGGCAGAGCCCACTGACGCGGAACTGGAGGCTTACTACAAGGGCCATACCTCGCAGTTCCAGCAGACTGAGCAGGCTTCGGTGGAATATGTGGTGCTGGACCTGGACAGCGTGCGTTCCGGCATCACGCTGAGCGAAGACGACCTGCGCACCTACTACAAGGAAAACCTGTCGCGCCTGTCGGGCAAGGAAGAGCGCCGCGCGAGCCACATCCTCATCAATGCGCCCAAGGACGCCCCCGCGGCTGATCGCCAGAAGGCCAAGGACCGCGCCGAAGAACTGCTCGCCCAGGTGCGCAAGACGCCTTCGAGCTTTGCGGAGGTGGCCAAGAAGTCCTCGGACGACAAGGGCTCGGCCGTTGCGGGTGGAGACCTGAACTTCTTTGGCCGCAACGCGATGGTCAAGCCTTTTGAAGACGCAGCGTTTGCGCTCAAGAAGGGCGAGATCAGCGATGTGGTCGAGTCGGATTTCGGGTATCACATCATTCAACTGACCGACATCAAGACGCCCCGCCAGCCGACGTTCGAGGAATTGCGTCCTTCGCTGGAAGCGGAACTCAGGCAGCAGCAGGCGCAGCGCAAGTTCGCGGAAGTGGCTGAATCGTTCACCAACAGTGTTTATGAGCAGGCCGATAGCCTGCAGCCTGTGGCCGAGAAGCTCAAGCTCAAGGTGCACAGCGCCAGCGGTGTGACGCGCACGCCCATGCCCGGTGCCCAAGGTCCTCTGGCCAACAGCAAATTCCTGGAGGCGCTGTTCTCCAGTGATTCTGTGCAGAACAAGCGCAACACAGAGGCTGTGGAAGTGGGGCCGAGCCAGATGGCTGCGGGTCGCATCACCACTTACACCCCCGCCCGCGCGCTCACCCTGGACGAAGTGCGCCCCCGCGTGAAATCTCTCTTTGTCGCGCAGCGCGCCGCAGAGCAAGCACGCAAGGAAGGGGAGGCGAAGCTGGCCGCCTGGAAGGCCAACGCAGGGGCCGCGACGGGCTTGCCCGCCGCGGTGGAAATCTCGCGCGAACAGCCCCAGGGCCAGTCACGCCAGGTGATCGACGCAGCCCTGCGCGCCCCTGCCGACAGCCTGCCGGGCTGGACCGGCGTCGATCTGGGCAGCGAGGGCTACGCCGTGATCAAGGTCAACCGCGTGGTGCCCCGCCAGGCGCCTGACGCGCAGCGCGCCCAGCAGGAGCGCCAGCAGTACCTGCAGTGGTGGACCACCGCAGAGGGCCTGGCCTACTACGAACTCCTCAAGCAGCGCTACAAGGTGCAGATCAAGGCACCGCGTCCGGACGCTGCGGTGCAGGCAGTCGCAGAAAATTGAGCAATTTGGACCGAGAGTGAAAATCTCGGGCTATAATACGAAGCTACGGTGGCTGTAGCTCAGTTGGTAGAGTCCAGGATTGTGATTCCTGTTGTCGTGGGTTCGAGCCCCATCAGCCACCCCAAAATCAGCAAAGCCGCTGCAACTGTAAAAGTTGCAGCGGCTTTTGTTTTTTCCTCGCCTGTGTGCCCACATCATCGGGCTTTGCGCGGATGGCCTCGCTGACAACATCCATTCCGACAGCTTGTCCAGGTGACGGTGTGACCCGTTGCTCGGCTCGCAGGGGCGCCTATCAAGTCATCTCGGTCTGCGTGGCCATGACTTGGGCAGGCCCGAACTCATCCACCTTGCGTCGGCAATCTTCGGTTCGAGCCGCGCGGGTCATGTGCAAATCGATGCGTCCGGGCAATCCGCACTGAACGGCCAGGACAGACGCAAAAGCGCCGCCCGAGAATGGCTAGCGGCGGTGAGAACTGGCCTGCCCGGAGGGACTCGAACCCCCGACCTATTGCTTAGAAGGCAATTGCTCTATCCGGTTGAGCTACGGGCAGATGGATGGATGTGGTATCGGCCGCAAGGGCCGTCGCACTCGGCAAGTGTTTCGGCAGTGGATGGCCGTGATGCCTGGCGCAGACCCTGGATCATACCTGCCGCGGCCGCGCTTTCTAAACCGAGGGGCCGGCATTTGCGGGCGTAGTGGCCAGTTCGCGGCGGATGCGGTTATAACGGAGTGGCGCACGCGTCGCGCGATTGTTTTCCCAAAACCCCTTCCCACCCATGCCGCACAGTGTCAACCTCATCAACACCATTGCTGCGGCACTCGGCTTGGCGCTGGCTTTGGGGTTTGTGGCTGCACGGCTCAAGTTGCCCGCTCTCGTGGGGTACCTGCTCGCGGGCGTGGTGATTGGCCCCTATACACCCGGCTTCGTGGCAGATACAGCCATGGCCAGCCAACTGGCCGAGATCGGCGTGATGCTGCTGATGTTCGGCGTGGGCCTGCATTTCTCGTGGGGCGACTTGCTGGCTGTGCGCCGCATCGCCGTGCCCGGGGCCGTGGTGCAGATGATGGTGGCCACGGCGCTCGGCATGGGACTGGCCGCCTGGTGGGGTTGGAGTTGGGGCGGCGCCCTGGTTTTCGGCCTGGCGTTGTCGGTGGCCAGCACGGTGGTGTTGCTTCGGGCTCTGGAGACGTTGGGAATTCTCGACAGCCACACAGGGCGCATTGCGGTGGGCTGGCTGGTGGTCGAAGACCTCGCCATGGTGCTGGTGCTGGTGCTGCTGCCGCCGCTGGCGGGCTGGCTGGGTGGCAGCGGTGGGCAGGCGGGGGCGGCTATCGATGGCGCAACTCTGTGGAAGACGCTGGGATGGACGCTGTTGCAGGTGGGCGGCTTTGTGGCGCTGATGCTGCTGGTGGGGCGCCGCCTGTTTCCCTGGGTGCTCTGGCAGGTGGCCCGCACTGGGTCGCGTGAGCTGTTCACGCTTTGCGTGGTGGCTGCCGCGGTCAGCATTGCGTTCGGGTCTGCGGCCTTGTTCGGCGTCTCGTTTGCGCTGGGCGCCTTTTTCGCCGGCATGGTGATGCGCGAGTCGGAGTTCAGCCATCGCGCAGCCGAAGAGTCCCTGCCGCTGCGTGATGCATTTGCGGTGCTGTTTTTCGTCTCGGTAGGGATGCTGTTCGATCCCTCGGTGCTCTGGGCCCGGCCCGTACAGGTTCTGGCTGTGGTGGCCATCATCATGCTGGGCAAGACCCTGGCGGCGGCGGCGCTGGTGCTGGCCTTCCGCTACCCGCTCAATACAGCGCTGACCGTGTCCGCGAGCCTGGCGCAGATCGGCGAGTTTTCGTTCATCCTGGTGGCGCTGGGTTCGTCGCTCGGGCTTTTGCCCGCCGAGGGGGCCAGCCTGGTGCTGGCCGGCGCCTTGATCTCGATGGCTCTCAATCCGATGCTCTTTCGTGCGATCGCTCCGCTGCAGGAATGGCTGCGTGCGCGCTCCGCGCTGGCGCGGCGGCTGGAGCAGCGCGACGATCCCTTGGCCGAGTTGCCCATGACCACCGATTCGCGTTACCTGGCGCGGCAGGTGGTGCTGGTCGGCTATGGGCGGGTCGGGCGGCGCGTGGCAGCAGTGTTGGCGGCCAACGACATTCCCTTCGTGGTGGCGGAGCAGAACCGCGAGCTCGTGGAGGCGTTGCGGGAGTCCGGGGTGGCCGCCGTCTTTGGCGATGCGGTGGATCCGGCCGTGCTGATCCAGGCGCATATTGCCCGGGCGGCCATGCTGGTGATCGCCACGCCCGACACGCTCAATGTGCGGCAGATCATTGGCACGGCACGCACGCTCAATCCGCACATCGAAACGGTGGTGCGCAGCCATAGCAGCGACGAGGCCCGCAGGCTCACGCAGGAGTGCGACAGCGCGGTGTTCCTCGCCGACGAGGCCCTGGCCCAGGCCATGTCGCGCTATGTCGTGGAGCGCACCGAGACGCGCCGTGCACGCGCGACTGCGCCGGCGCCTCTGCACAGCCGCACCTGAGCCAAATTACAGGTAAAAAACGACTCCGGAACTTGATGGACAAGCGCTGGAAGCTATCTAATTAATAGCATTGCGGGCCTGACGCACCGACGCTTGCTGCCGTGCGACTCGACTGCAGGGGCCTGGAGAAGCCCGGGGCCGTGGTCAGTCGGCCTCCTCAAACACCAGCGACGGGTTGCTCATGATGCGCGCGGTGTGGGCCAATTCATCGATCAACCGATTGGCGAAATAGCTGTTTTGCGTGTCGGGTTCTAGTGCGGCCACGGCAAGGTTGGCGCGCGGCTGGTTCAGAGGCACGTAGAAGCTGCCGGCAGGCACGTCGATGGCACTGCGCAGGGGAGCCACCTGAACGCGGATGATGCCCGTGCCACCAGCGATGGTTCCGATCACATCCTGACGGTCGCCGGATTCCCGTGCGGTTTCGCGGTAGGTGTCGGCCAGTGCGGAGCCCGACTCGGCCACGCGCATCACCTGCAGGCCCAGCAGTTTGAGCCGCTCGACCGCAGCGGTGGAACTGGCAGACAGCCAGTAGCCACACGGCCGGGCACGTGTCTTGGTGGGGCGCAGCGTGAGGGAGGAGTTCCAGTCCACACGGATGGGTCGCGTGGCGCCGGTGTCAGGGTCCAGGAACTCGAGTTCGCGCTGGGTGGTCGTGGCCGCGGCTTCCACCACGACCTGGTCGCGGCAGGCCTGTGCGCTGATGTCGCGTGCCACGAAAGAGCGCACCTGTTCCAGGTTGGCGGCACGCTCGGCGGTGCTGCGCAGCGCGCTGGCGATGGCCGTGACCTGCGAATGCACCCGGCGCTGGATGTGCATCCGCCCGATGCCTACGCCGCGGGTCTCGACCAGCAGGCTCACGGTGTTCTTCAAGCCGTTGACGTTACGGCCGGTGTCGGGCTGCGTGCCTCCCATCGAGATGAGCTTGTCATCCGGGTTGTTGGAGGTGGTGTAGTACCAGTCGCTTGTCAGTCCCTGCGCCTTGAGGGCTGCGACCATGGGCTGGTAGAACCACTCCTGGGAAGCCTTCGTCAGGAACTCCGGGTAGTTGGCCGTGGTAGCGTATTGCAGCAGCGCGTCGTAGCGCTGAATGGCATTGAACTTCTGCAGGTAGCGGCCCCCGACTGTGTATTCGTGCGCGTCCAGGACGAGTATGGGGCGGTAGTCGTTCACGACCTTGGCCAATGCGCGCGCTTCCGGGGTGTTGAGCAACAGGTGGTCCCGGTTCATGTCCACGCCGTTGGCCGTCACGCGCGTGCCCGCAGCAGCGCCATCGGGGTTGGCGCGGGGAACGATCACCACGTTGATGCGGTCCAGCAGGGGCTCCAGCAGGCCTTGCGTGAGCTCACGGCTGATGACGAGCAGGGCCTCGCTGCCGGCGGGCTCGTCGCCGTGCTGCTGACCGATGAGGACGACGGTGGGCTTGCCGCTGTTGTCCAGCTGTACCGGATCGGTGCCTGCCGCGCGCGCGACCACCAGGCCCAGGAGCGGCTCGCCGCGCTGCGACATGCCAAGGTTCAGCAGCCGCGTGCGGGTGGCGCCGCGATGTGCCGGATCATCCAGGGAGCGCAGCCATTGCGCCAGCTCGGCGTTTGTGGTGAATGCGCGGCGGTCTGCCCCCAGCCCGGGCGTGGCGTAGGTCATGGCGGGTTCCGGGAACCGTGCCGCGACGGCAGCCCCATAGGGCGGCGCCAGCGGGCCTTCGTTTTGCACCACCAGCGGTGCGGACGGTGGTAGCGGGCTGGCAACAGCACCCTGATGTGGCGCCTGAAGCCCGCCGGCTTGCCCCAGCGGTTTGGGTACCGGCTTGGGTACCACGTTGCCCTGCTGCGGCCTGTTGGGCAGGGGGGCCGGCACGTTCGGGCGCGCCGTCGGGTTCGACGGCCACGGAGGCAGCGGTGTGCTGGAGCATGCGCTGAGCAGCACGGCTGCCAGGGTGGCTGACACCTTCCAGGCCGTCTGTTGTGACAAGGCGGGCAGGGGCCGGGGGGCCGAACCGCGCGGATTGCGCCGGAAAAAGGTGTACATGGTCATGGTGTGGTGCCGGTGAGGGCCGCGACAGCGGCATTGTTACGGCGATGTTACCTGCCCGTCCGGCCCGTCCTGTGTCAGCGTACATCCCGTTGCAAACGGGCGATTGACAACGTTCGGCAGCTATTGACGTTGCAGATTTGTCTGGCGGATCGGCCCCGCGGGCCTGCTCAGGCCCTCGGGAGCCGTTGGCCGGCCGGCACGTGGCGGCGCTGTGTTTTCCGGTGCAGGGAGCTGTACCGATGGTGCGCCGGTCTCCACCCGCGTTTGATCCAGCATCCGGAGCCTCAGCAGCGCTCGCACGAAGCCGTGGTCGGACCGCGAGCGGTCGCGCCCCTCGTGCAGGTGGTCATTGAAATAGTCCACCCTGCGCACATCGCCGATGCTGTTGCGGCCGTTGTGCAGGAACTCTTCACTCACCAAGATCTGGTCCAGCACGCTGGGAGTACCTTGGTGGATGTGCGAGTACGCCACGTCCTTTTTGAGCGCCGCATCGCCCTGCAACTCGTACGCGTTGAACAGGGCGACGTCGCGTGCTTCCCGGTCGTAGGCGATTTCGTTGGTGGCGCAGATCAGCTGCGTGGTCACGCTGTCGGGCGTGTCGTTGAAATCACCCAACACCACGAGAGGAACGCTGGTGCGGTGCAGCAGGTCGATGACCAGGCAGCGCAGCGCCAAGGCCTCGGCGCCGCGCATGATGAGCGAGCGCAGCGACGCCAGGGCCATCACCTTCGGGTCGCCACGGTCTTCCACAGGGTTGCCGTGCCCGTCCTGCAGGAACTTGGGGCGCTTGGATTTGAGGTGGGCGGTGAGCACATTCAGCGTCTGCCCGTGTTTCATGTGCATCGTCACCACGAGGGGAGGTCGCTCGAAGCGCGCGTGGCGTCCCAGGCCGGGCACTTCAACCTCCAGGCCCGGCGGGAACTCCGCAAACGACTGCAGTGCATCCACCTTGAGCCGAGTGGCTATGCCCACGCGCGGCGTGCCTTGCGCCCCCTGGTGCATCCCGTCGTTCTCTGCGCCGGGCACCGCCACGAAATCGTAGCGCAGCCCGCTTCGGGAAAGCGCTCCCTTGAAGGCCGCATCGTCCCAGACCTCCTGCACTGCCAGCACATCCGCATTGAGCATGCGAAAGCGGCTGCCCAGCCAGGTCAGCTTGCGGTCGAATTCGGCCTCTGTGTAAGGGTCCTGGTTTTCATAGAACATGCGCCCCGGGTTGGCCAGGTTCAGCACATTGCAGGTGGCCACCATCAGGGTGGCCAGCGGTACGGGAATGTCGTTGGGGCGCATGGAGAGCGAAGCTTTGGAGCGGCCCTGCATCATGCCTTGGGGCGGCAGCCGCCGTCACCCCATGGGCTGCAGGGCGCGGCCTGACAGTACGTGAACCCCGGCAGGCAGCGATTGCACGGCGTGCACCAGGGCATGCGCCACGTCGGCGCCCGGACGGGCCCGGTAACTGGCGGGCAGGAGGGGGTTGAGCCAGCGGGAGGCCTTGATGGCGAGCGATTCCCCGCGCCGTGGTGCCTGCTGCAGTGCCTGGCGTTCGCCGATGAGCAGGGAGGGGCGTGCAATCACGAGGGTCTCGAAGCCCAGGCTTCGCAGGTCGCGTTCGACCTCGCCTTTGACACGGTTGTAGAAAATGCGCGAACGCGGGTCGGCGCCCATGGCCGTGACCACGCCACAGCGCGTGGCACCTGCCGCGCGTGCAGCGCGCGCGGTGGCCATCACAGCGTCATGGTCGACCGCGCGAAAGGCCGTTTGGCTGCCTGCCGCCGCGATGGTGGTCCCCAGGGTGATGTAGACATCGTCCACAGGCGGCAATGCGGGCAGTGCCGCAAAGTCAACGGCGTGCAGGCGCAGCCGTGGATGGCCTGGCGCGGGGGCGCGCCGGCCCTGTGCATGCAGTACATGCACTGTTGCGGCGGGCGTTGAAGCCGCTTTGCCCTGGCGGGCAGTCTCAGCGGCCAAAAGATCCGCGAGAACCGCCTGGCCCACGAGACCCGTTGCCCCGGCCACCACCGCCACCCGAGCCTCCGCCATAACCGCCTCCACCGCCATTGCCGCCACGATATCCACCGCCTCGGCGTCCGCCGCCCATGCTGTCAACGCTGGTGCGCATGGGGTCGGGCTGGCCGCCAGCCCCATGGCCGGAGGCGCGGTGGCCCGGATTGCTGTGTCCCGAATGCGTGCCCAGGTGGGCGTCAGCGCGAGGAGGCTGCGAGTCGTCGTAGCGATGTCCGCCACCGCCACCGCCGGCACCGTAGCCACCGCTACCACCGCCAGACCGGCCGCGTGCGGGCGCCTGGCCTCCGGAGCGTGCTCCGCCGCCCCCGCCTGCGCCGCCACCAGCACGGGCGCCCCTGGGGCCGTTGGCACTGGCGCTGCCGCCTGCATTCGCGCCGCCACCGGCCCGGCCGCCACGGCCACCACCACCATTGCCGCCGCCGCCAGGACGGGGGCCACGGTCTCCACTGCCGCCACCACCGGCGCCCTGGCCGGCCTTGTTGGTGCGGATGCGCTCCATCATTTCGCTGCGCGCAGCCTTGGCGGCGGCCTGCATCACATCACGGCTCGGGGGCTTGCCCGCGCCGCCCCAGATGGTCTGGCGGCCCATGGCGATGGGCTCGGCCTTCTCGCCGGGTTCGGGTCCGAAGCCTTCGATGACCTGCACGGGGATCTGCTGCTTGGTGAAGCGCTCGATCTCCATCATGAAGCCTTCTTCGTCCATGCAGACCAGGCTCACGGCTTCGCCGCTGTTGCCGGCGCGGCCCGTGCGGCCGATCCGGTGCACATAGTCTTCCGAGACGTTGGGGATTTCGTAGTTCACGACGTGCGGCAACTCGTCGATGTCGATGCCACGCGCGGCGATGTCCGTGGCCACCAGCGCGCGGATGTCACCGCTCTTGAATCCGGCCAGGGCCTGCGTGCGGGCGCTCTGGCTCTTGTTGCCGTGCAAGGCCATGGCGTTCACGCCGTTCTTGGTCAGGAATTCGGCCACGTTGTTCGCGCCGAACTTGGTGCGGGTGAACACCAGCACCTGGCTCCAGTTGTGCTGCTGGATGATGTGCAGCAGCACCTGCTTTTTCTTTCCACGGCCCACGGGGTGGATCACCTGGGTGATACGCTGCACCGTGGTGTTGCGCGGAGTGACCTGAATGCTTTGGGGGTTCTTGAGCAGGGTGTTGGCCAGCTCGCGGATCTCGTCGCTGAAGGTGGCCGAGAACAGCAGGCTTTGCTTGTCCTTGGGCACCAGGGCCAGCACCTTCTTCACGTCGTGGATGAAGCCCATGTCCAGCATGCGGTCGGCTTCGTCGAGCACCAGCACTTCCACCGTGGACAGGTCCATGAAGCCCTGCTGCTGCAGGTCCAGCAGGCGACCGGGGGTGGCCACCAGGATGTCCACGCCGCGCTTGATGCGGTCGATCTGTGGGTTCATGCCCACGCCGCCAAAGACGACGGTGGAGTTTATGTCCAGGTATTTGCCGTACTCGCGCACGGATTCTTCCACCTGGGCTGCCAGCTCGCGGGTGGGGGTCAGCACCAGGGCGCGGATGCCCTTTCCGCCGAACTTGTTCTTGGGCACCGTGCCCAGCGAGAGGCGGTGCAGCATGGGCAGGGTGAACGCGGCGGTCTTGCCGGTGCCGGTCTGCGCGCCGGCCAGAAGGTCATGGCCCTCCAGGACAGCGGGAATGGCCTGGGCCTGAATGGGCGTCGGGGTCTCGTAGCCCGTTTCGTGCACGGCCTTCAGGATGGCAGGAGCCAGGTTCAAATCGTCAAATGTCATGTCGTTGAATGCGCCCATCCGGGGCGCTGGTATCGGCCTGTCGTGCAACCGGGGGTTGCCGAGCCAGTCTCAAGCCGAAGAGGTTCTAGAGTGGGAGCCCGGAAGTTGGGGTGCTTCCTTCGTCCCCAGCGGTGTGCTGATGCAGCGGGCAACTGGAGCCCGTCGCTGGGCGTATTGTCGCATGGCCTGATAATCGCCCTTTGAACGCAAAAATTTTTGCCAACTTTCTCGCAGGTTAGAACCCAATGGCCCAATACGTTTATTCGATGAACCGCGTCTCCAAGACCGTGCCGCCCAAGCGGCAGATCTTGAAGGACATCTCGCTGAGCTTCTTCCCGGGCGCCAAGATCGGCGTGCTGGGCCTGAACGGCTCGGGCAAGTCCACTCTGCTCAAGATCATGGCGGGCGTGGACAAGGAAATCGAAGGCGAAGCCATCCCCATGCCCGGGATCAAGATCGGCTACCTGCCCCAGGAGCCTCAGCTCAACAATGAGCACACGGTGCGCGAGAGCGTGGAAGAGGCCATGGGCGAAGTCTTCGCCGCCAAGGCCAAGCTCGAAGAGGTGTACGCCGCCTATGCCGAGCCCGATGCCGACTTCGACGCGCTGGCTGCCGAACAGGCCCGCCTGGAAGCGGTGATCGCCACGGCCGGCACAGACTCCGAACACCAGCTTGAAATCGCCGCCGACGCGCTGCGCCTGCCCCCGTGGGATGCCAAGGTCGGCCTGCTGTCCGGCGGCGAAAAGCGCCGCATCGCGCTGTGCCGCCTGCTGCTGTCCAAGCCTGACATGCTGCTGCTCGACGAGCCCACCAACCACTTGGACGCCGAGTCCGTGGACTGGCTCGAGCAGTTCCTGCACCGCTTCCCTGGCACCGTGGTGGCCATTACCCATGATCGCTACTTCCTCGACAACGCGGCCGAGTGGATCCTGGAACTCGACCGGGGCTACGGCCACCCCTACAAGGGCAACTACAGCACCTGGCTGGACCAGAAACAGGCCCGCCTGGAGTCCGAGAACAAGGGCGAGGAAGCCCGCGCCAAGGCCCTGAAGAAGGAACTGGAGTGGGTGCGCCAGAACGCAAAGGGCCGCCAGGCCAAGAGCAAGGCGCGTATCGCCCGCTTCGAGGAGCTGAGCGACTACGAATACCAGCGCCGCAACGAGACGCAGGAAATCTTCATTCCCGTCGCCGACCGCCTGGGTACGCAGGTCATCGAGTTCCACAACGTCACCAAGTCCTTTGGCGACCGTGTGCTCATCGACAACCTGTCCATGACCATTCCTGCCGGCGCCATTGTCGGCATCATCGGCCCGAACGGGGCCGGTAAATCCACGCTGTTCAAGCTGATCGCCGGCCGCGAGCAGCCCGACAGTGGAGAGGTCGTGATCGGCGCCACGGTGAAGATGGCCTTCGTGGACCAGCACCGCGATGCGCTGTCGGATGACAAGACCGTCTGGGAAGACATTTCGGGCGGCCTGGACATGATCAACATCGGCAAGTTCACCATGGCCAGCCGGGCCTATGCCGGACGCTTCAACTTCAACGGTGGCGACCAGCAAAAGAAGGTGGGCATGCTCTCCGGCGGCGAACGCGGTCGGCTGCATCTGGCCAAGACCTTGATCGCTGGCGGCAATGTGCTGCTGCTGGACGAACCCTCGAACGACCTGGACGTGGAAACCCTGCGTGCGCTGGAAGATGCTCTGCTGGAGTACGCCGGCACGGTGTTGGTTATCAGCCACGATCGCTGGTTCCTCGACCGCATCGCCACCCACATCCTGGCCGCCGAGGGTGATAGCCAGTGGACATTCTTTGACGGCAATTACCAGGAGTACGAGGCCGACAAGAAGAAGCGATTGGGCGAAGAAGGGGCCAAACCCAAGCGCATGCGCTACAAAGCCCTGAAATAAGCCATAGGGTGCGGGTTTAAAAGGCCTGAAAGAAGCTTTCAGGTCAAGTAGGATTGCATCTGGAAACCCCTCGCCCGATTCTTCCCCCACCATGTCCCAGCCTGCGTCTCATCCGAGAACTGTTTTCCGCGCCTGTGTCGTCAACGCCGTGCGCGGGGGCGAGGCGTTGATGCAGCAGTTGGTCAAGGTGACGCAGTCTGCCTTGGCCGAGGAAGAATCGGTCGTTCGCAATATCCAGCAGCGCAATCTCCTCAGCGACAGCCTGCGCCTGCTCAACCAGCACGAGGGAGCCCTCGTGAAGGGCTATTCCATGGCCTTGCTGGAAACCTTCGCCGAAGGCCCGTCCATGGCCAAGGGCCGCAGCTCGGCAGAAGACACCGGCATGGACTTCGGCGAACTCTCGCTCCTGGACGAGAACGAGATGCAGGCGCAGGTCGAACTCTCCAAGGCCCAGCAGTCGGCCCTGCACGCGACGGACGCCGTGCTGGCCGAACTCAATACCCTGGTCAGCTCGGCGCAAGGGCTGCGCAGCGTGCAGCCCGAGCGCAATCCACTGCGTCCTGAAAGCTACATCCGCGCTCTCCAGCAGGTGGTTGGCGACACCGGCGTGTCGCCCGAGGTGCGGCAGTTGTGGATGCAGCACATGCGCGATCTGCTGGGCAAGTTGCTGGTCGAGGAGTACCGGCGCACTGCTGCCAGCCTGCGCGAGCATGGCGTGCAGCCCGTGGGCTATGCCGTGCTCGGAACCCCCTCGGGCAGCGCGCGGCCCGGCCCCGGGACGGGTGGCTATTCAGGAACCGGCTACGGGACCGGGTACGGCAGTGGCCCCGGAACGGGGTACGGCACCGGATACGGCACAGGCTACTCCGGCTACGGCCATTCGGTGCAAGGGGCCATGGACCCGGGCATGGGCGGCTATGCGCGCGGGGGCGCGGGGCCTTCGACCGGGTGGAGTGGAGATTCCCAGCAAGGCGGCATGCCCATGGCCGCCGAAGAGGCCATGCTGACGGTGGGCATACTGCGGCAGATGCTGGCCGGGGGGGACCCTTTCGACCCGCGCAACTATGCCGCCATGCCAGCCATGGGTGTACCGGTCGAGGCGGCCGTGCCGGCGAACGGCGTGTATCCGTCTCAATCGGGTCACAGCGGGCCCGCGCCGGCTGCAGGTGTGGCCGCAGTGGCGGGCTCAGCGGCTGCCGGCGGCTACTACCCGGCCAATGCTGCGGCAGAGGCGATGGAAGACATGGCGCAACTGGAGCGCCTGGTTGGCCGCCTTGCTGGCGGATCGGTTGCAGCAGGGGTGGCGGCGGGCAGCGTGAGCCAGCCAGGATCCCTGCCTGTACCCTTGTCCGGCTGGCGTCTGCCGCCGGGCGTGGCGCCCGTGGCGTATGCCACGGTGCCCATGGAAGGTGCGACCCAGTCCGCCGTCGTCGCCATGGAAGTTGTGGGGCGCATGATGTTCAACATCGCCCAGGACGCCCGGCTGCTGCCGCCTGTTCAAAAGGCCGTGCAGACGCTGGAGCCGGCACTCAAGCAACTGGTGCAACATGATGGGCGTTTTTTCACCGAAGGCACTCACCCGGCCCGACGCCTTTTGGACGAATTGACCCAGCGCAGCCTGGCGTTCACCACCGAGACCGCGCCTGGATTCAGCAGCTTCATGCGGCTGCTCAAGGGCGCCGTCGATCACCTGGCCGCTTCTGACATCAAGGATGCGGGACCGTTCGACACAGTGCTCAAGGCCTTGCAATCCGCTTGGGACACCCAGGAGAAAAAGCTCAAGGCCCATCAGGAAGCGCAGCAAAAGGCGCTGCTGCATGCCGAGCAGCGCGAGATGCTGGCCGAAAAGATTGCGGCAGACATCCGCAAGCTGCCGGGCGTCGGTGGTGTGCCGGCAGACATCCTTGATTTTGCAGCCGGCCCTTGGGCCGACGTGGTGGCATTGGCTCAGGTGCTCAAGCCTTCCGATTCCGAGGACGAAGACCCGGGCGGCTATCTCGCGCTGGTGCCCGTGCTGCTGTGGAGCGCGCAGCCGGACCTCTCGCGGCAGGATCCTGACCGGCTCAATGATTCCATTCCCGGTCTTCTGGCCAAGTTGCGCAAGGGGCTCAAGACCATCGGTTATCCTGCCGTGCAGACCAGTGCGTTGCTGCAGCGGCTTGTGGGCCTGCACCAGGAGGCTTTCGAAAAGCCCGCGCCCGTGGTGGCAGCCAAGACGGCCCCCCTGCCCGAACCCGAGGTGGAATCGCCTGTGGAAGCGGTGTCCGCGCAGGAGGATGTAGCGCCCACGGACTCACCGGCAGTGCCCGAAACAGCCGATCTGGTGCAGGGAGAAGACGTTCAGGCGCCGGTGGCGTCTGCGCCCGATCCTTATGCAGACTTCGTGATCGGTGCCTGGGTGGAACTGGTCACCAACGGGCGCGTGGTGCGCACGCAGCTGACCTGGTCCAGCCCCCACGGCACGCTGTTCCTGTTCACGGCGCCCGATGCCAGCACGCAGTCTATGACACGGCGCATGCGCGACAAATTGGCATCCGAGGGTTCGCTGAGGCTGATTCCCACGCCGTCCCAGACGACCAAGCCTGCTGGTGCCAGAAGCACGGATGCAGGCGTGGCCGACTCCGGCTCGGACGCTGATGCGCGCCGCTCGGCGTCATCGTCGCGCACGCCATCCAGCTCCAGGATGGCGGCGTTGTCGAGGTCGGCTCCACTGTCCAAGTCCGCCCCACTGTCGCGGTCGGCTCCGATGTCCAAGTCGGCACCCCTGTCCCCCAGCGGCAAGACTGCAGGCAAGGACCGCTGAGCGGCGCATTGTGCTCAAGGCATGCATCCAGGCATGCCGACTGGCTATCCAGTTCTGCGGTGACGGTGGCACTGAAGACGCTGCGTCCGTGCTCCTTTCTCCCGCGAGCGACCCTGCCGCGGCAACCGTCTCGGTCTATGCGCCCTGCGCGGCAGGGCCTCCGGCCTGCAGGCGCAGCAGCTTTTTGCGGATCAGGTGGATGTTGCTGCGCAGAGCGTATAGCTCGTCCGCGTACGACAAGGGCACGCTGACCTTCTCGGCCTGCGCTTCCAAAGTGTCCAGGGCCGTGATCAGGGTGGCGGGATCCGACCGCCCCGCTTCCATGTCGTTCTCGATCTCGCGCAGTCTGCCGTACCAGCGGAACACGCGCGAGCGCACCCGGAACTGGTACAGCGGCGGGACCACGCGGGACAGCGGCAGCATCACGGCCAGCAAGATGCCCAGCACCAGCCACATGCGTTCTATCAGGTTGGCAATCCAGAACGGCAGGTAGCGCTGCAGCATCGGCACGGGCTCGTTCATGGCGCGATCGCCTTCCTTGGCGATGGGCAGCTCGCTGGCACGCGAGTTGGGGAACTCGCGTGCTCGGTTGAACCAGCCCGAGCCCCCGTGCAGCTTTTGTGCGTTCTGGGCAAACAGCGTGAGCAGCGCCGGATGCGTGCCGTCGCGCGCCAGCAAGGATGTGGTGGAGGCCACCAGCCGCACGTCCCGCGTCGGCACATTGGCCGCCAGGTCCACTACGCCGCGCGGCAGCGTCACGGGCGTGAGAAACGGAAAACGCCGGGCATAGGCCTCGTGCTGCGCGAAGTCCAGCAACTGCACCCCTGGCGTTTGCAGCAGCATTTGCACCATCAGCGACTCGGGCGCGGATGCGAACACCAGTGCGTCGAGCCTGCCTGCCAGGAAGTCCATGGTGGCCGGTGTCTGTTCCAGTCGCACCATTTTCACGGCGCCAGGGTCGACCTTGTTGGCTTCCAGCAGCGTTTCCATCAGCTTGGGCACGCCGCTGCCTTCGGAGCCTACGTTCACCCGCCAACCGCGCAGTTGGCGAAGGCTGTCGAGCCGGGGCGTGTTGTAGTGGCTCTCGGCAGCATCGGTGCGGTAGAACACCCAGACGGGTTCCACGAAGAGGCTGCCCAGTGACAGGGGCTGGTCGGCATCGTCGGGCAGCAACTGGGCCGTGCCGCCCTGCACGAACGCCAGATCGGCCTTGCCTTCCCGCAGCAACTGCAGGTTCTGCGAAGAGCCGTCGCTGGGCAGCAGCACCACCTCGATTCCGTCCACCGCCAGGGCTTTCTGATAGCGCTTGCCGAACTCCTCGTATGCGCTTTGTGCTGGGCCGGTGGCCAGCGTGACCTTCTTGGGCGGGTTGGGGTTGAGCCACCAATAGGCGAGCATCAACAGGCCCACCGCCAGGAAGGCCAGCGGCCCCGCAGAGGCGATGAGGTCGCGCAGTGTCAGAAAGGTGTTTCGGAAGGCCTGGGGCATGGGTGGTCGGTGTAGAGATCGGCGCGTGATGGTGGCAGTGCCTTCACTGCATGGGCGCTGGCTGCATCTGCCGCGTTGGCGGCACCTGCGGGTTCGATGCTGGCAGGGACAGTCCGGCAGCGCTGCATCGCTGCATCGCTGGCCGCAGGATCACGATTATCCCGTGGCCTGGGGAGCGGAAAAGCCCTGGCTACTGCTTGCCGGCGCGCCGCTGGCGTTCGTAGGTCACGCACTCCTGGATCGACAACTCGTCGTTTTGGTTCGTGTCCGCAGCCTCGAAATAGGCCATGCGGGTCTCTACGACCTCCTTGAAGGACAGCTTGCCGTCACCGTCCTTGTCGCTCGCAGCCAGACGCTTCAAGCGGCCCTTGCCGATGCGCGGCACCTGGGCCAGTTGTGCGAGATTCACGTAGCCTGCAGCGTCGGGTCCGAGGCTGTGCCAGCTTTGAACGATGTCCTGGTGAAACTCGTCGAGCGACACGGTCCCGTCGTGGTTCAGGTCTGCGGCGGAGCAGATGGCCTGGAGACGTTGCCCGCGTGATTTTGCGGCTGGCTTGTGGGCGTCGCCCGGCGCGGCGGCTGCAGGTCTCTGCGGCACTGCAGGGGATGAGACAGGCGCATCGGCCGCGTGCAGGCGGGTGGACACTGCCATCCCCGCCACGGCAAGGGCAATGCCAAGGCCAATGGCCCTCCGTCCAAGATAGGCCTTGCGTGCGGCCATGAAGGGCTGCACGTCACGGCTTGCGGTGGCTGCTTCAGAGTGGGGCATGTTCATGGTGCTTCCTTCCGGTCCTTCTTGTGTTACCACCACCAGCGCTGGCTGGGGCTGCGGTTGCAGGACCACACCATGGCGGGTGCTTCCGGTCGGAGGCGGCCGTCCTCGACGTCCAGGCACTTGCCGTTGAGGTTGCTCACGATCTGGCCGCCGCGCGTACCCCAGCTCTGGCTGCGCGACCCGGAGCAGGACCAAAGCACCACCCGGGCTCCGTCACGCGGGTCACCGCGGTCCACATCCACGCACAGGTCGCGCACGCGGATCTCGCCGCCGCGTCCCACGGCAAACCGCTGGGAGGCAGTGCCATTGCATTCGTATACCTGCAGGGTGGTGCCCGGCTGGAACTTGCCTCCCCGCACATCCAGGCACAGGCGTCCATCCACACGGATCTCGCCACCACGGCCGCCGTAGCCGGGGTCCGGGTACTCCGGGCGCCGGTCGTCGTCATGCCGGTTGTGGTTGGCCAGCAGTGCAATGCCTGCGATGGCCGCAACCGCGGCGACGGCCGCTCCGGCGTTGGAGCCGCTGCCGTTGTTGCTGCCGGCGGCGTAGCTGTGCGACACCTTGAAACGGCCGCCGCAGCCGCCGTTGGTCCAGAGTTCGCGGTTGGTGAGGTCATAGCCCCAGGTGCGGTTGAAACGGCAGGCGCCTTGCGTCTGCTCCACCAGGTCGACCTGGGTCACGTCGTCCGCCAGGCGGTAGGAGTTGTAGCCGCCGCTGGAGCGCAGGTCCACCAACTGGTCCTGCGTCTGGGCCTGGGTACCCAGGGGGTTCACCAACAATGGCAGGCAAAGCAGCCAAGCGTGTTTCCGAAAGGCCGGGTCGTTCATGGTTCTTCCTTTTCGCAGCGATTGTGGCAATGCAATGCCCCGGTGGACCGGGGCGGTGTACGGTCGGGATATTGTGATGCGGTTCGCGGCCTCCTGGCAGGTTTCAGAACTGCACATCGACTTTCACGCTGTCGGTGTAGCTGCCTTGCGGCACTGCGGGCTGGTCGGCATAGATGGTGGCGGTGTACGGAATCACGTGGGGCGTTAAACCATCGGCCAGGCCCAAGTTGGCAACGCGCGCGCTGCCCAGATGGCCCCAGACGGACTGGTCCTGCCGAAAGATGTTGTACTGCAGCCGATTGGCTCCGCTGGCCATCTGGCGCCGGGCGCCGCTGCCGTAGATGCCCGGGTCCAGCCCTACCGTGTAAGCCATTCCCTTGGTGCACAGCAGCGTGATGTTCTGCGCCACAGTGTTGAACGCGCCGGGCAGGGGGGCAGTGCCGAACTGCACGTCCGGCGCTGTGATGGTGCAGTCGTTTGTCACGACGAGCGTCACGGTGATGGTGCGGTCCACGCTGCCCGTGCGCAGGTTGCCCACACAGGCATTGGCCACGGCGATGCCTTCGCAGATGTTGGCGTATGTCCAGTTCACGGTGATGTTGTCCGTGTACGTACCGGCAGGCACATTGGCACCCGTGAGCGTGGTGATCTTCAGGTTGATGATGGCCTGGTTGTTGCTCAGCAGCGACACCACGTTGCTGCTGTTGAGGTCGATGATGAGCAGTCCCTGCGTGAACGTGCCACCGCCCACGGGCGTGAGCTCGTAAGGCACGGTGATGGCGGTGTCGGTGGTTTTCTTGAGGGTCAGCCCCGTGGTGGCTGTGGTGATCTTGGCCTTGAGCGCGGGCGTCGAGAGCACGGCCAGTACCACGGTGCCGCAACCAAACCGGAAATCCGCCGTGGTCGTGATGGGGGTGCCCGTGCGCACCCGTTGCGAGGGGTGCGACCCCAGTACGCCGCTGCTCTCCACGGGGGTGCACACCGCCGCCGCCGGCAGCGAGCAAATAACGAGGGCGAGTGCCAATGCCCCACGCAACCAGCGCCACGTGGATGCCTTCCGTGCGTGAAAAAAAGGCTGCCAGGCCAGCAGTACACGGGTTGGTTTCAACGCTGGGCTCCTTGGGGCGGGGGGCTTGCGGCCTTCGCACATCGAACGACGAAGTCTCGTGCCGCCATGTAGTCGGCCTCGCTGAATTCCGCCCGGCATTCGGGGCCTTCGGGCGTGCGCACCACCAACTGGTTGTGGGGGTGCAGCACGGTGAGGTACACCACGCCATCCCATCCCACCACGGTGTGCATGCCCCCGGGCGTGTGGTGCACCATGCTGCCAGCCGGCACAGGTTTGGCGTCTTGGTCCACCAGAGTGATGGTGGCCGTGCGCATCTTGAGCACGGGCAACTTGACCAGCATGCCGGCATTGCGCGAGACGGCCATGCGCCGCTCCAGCGCCGGGATGTCAACGTCGGCCGGCAGGGTGAGCGGGTCCACGGCATAGCGGCCTGCGTAGTACGCGGGCACGCTGGGCACCAGCAGATAGCCCTGCGCGTTGGTGTAGCCGGCCAGCTGGTTCTCGTACATGATGGGCACATCGGGCATGCCCTGGGTGGACACCAGGGCAAAGCCGTCGTGCACCCGGTTGGCCGCAAACAGATGACCATCCATCATGCCCAGCGACCCGGCCATCCCTCCCCACTGCATGGTCTGGCCTGCGCTGGTGCTCACGCCGCCCTCCAGGGCCAGCGTGCCGTTGCGGAACTGCACAGCGGCCTGGCCGTATCGCTCGGGCCCCCCGGACAATGTGTGCGACGCGTTCCATCCCCAGCCGCCTTCGGTCGGCAGGGAGCGCTGGTAGCTGGCGTAGGTCTGAGTGGAGCCGTGTGTCTTGCCCGACGCCACCTGCACGGTGGAGCTGCCGCCCAGGAAGTATGTCAATTGAAGGCGCAACTGGTTCTCGCCGGTCTCCAGCGTGCGTCCGGCGGTCACGGTAAGGTAGGTGTTGCTGCGCAAAGGAGCGCTGTAGCTGGCGAATGCGATGCGGCTGCGCTCGCTGCGGGCGCTGCGCGTGTCCAGCCAGCCGGCCGTGACGGCTCCGTTGCCCAGCGTCCAGCTGAGGTTCAGCTGGCGGGTGCGCCGGGGCAACTGGTAGCGGTCGTCCGCGTAGGTGCTGGCGTCGCCAAAGCGGGCCGTGCGGCCACTTTGCTGAATGGAGACCCCAGCGCGCTGCGTGTTGTACTGCCAGCCGGTGCTGTATTGCCAGCCGCTGCCCGATAGCGACGTGTAGCCTCGGGTGATCGACGCATTGGCGATGCCCATCATGCCGAGCCCCGCCAGCCCTCCAACGCCCGCCACACCGAGGCCTTTGCCTACCTGGGCCTGGGCTTCCAGCGTGATGCGGTCCGACAGCCCCTGGCGGTACACGCCCGTGCCGACAGGCCGACCGTACGAGAAGCTGCGCACTCCGTAGTCACGGCGCAGGGCGCCCAGCGACAGCGAGTAGTCCGTCCAGCCCGGGCGCAGCAACTCGCGGTGCACGTAGAACGGGATGGTGGTGTACACCTGCCGGCCCAGCGCATCCGTCGTGACCACCGAAGCCGTTCCTGCGCCGCTGACCAGCGGCATCTCGCTGAGCGTGAAAGGGCCGGGCGCCACCCGGTGGCTGAATGCCTTGAATCCGTTGAGAAACAGGTCCACGGCGGATGGCACGGCCGCCTGCCCGGCGAACTGGGGCAAGGGGTAGGTGACGAGATCGGGCCGCACCCCGAAGTTGCGCGACCATTGCACCCCGCCCAGGCGTACCGAGGTGCTCCAGGGCAGTGCGCCGGTGACGATGTCTCCGTAGATCGCCTCGCTGGCTGTCCCCGTGTCGGTACGCGTCCAGCGCGTGTCGAAACGCACATACCCGCGGCTCGCGTCACGCACCTGCATGCGCACCAGTCCTGTGTTGGAAACCACGCCTTCGGGGCTGAAATAGCGCTGCTCCGACCACACGGAGGTCAAGGAGTGCCTGCGCGAATGCGTGCTGTAGAGGTCGTAGTTCAGCAGCCAGCCAGTGCCGGCGCTGCTGCCGGGGAACTCCTGCGGCGTTTCGTCCGCCAGCCGCTGCATGGGCAGCCACTGGGGCGGCACGGACAGCAAAAGTTGCTGCGTGAGCGGCTCGTATTCCAGTGTCACCCCGGGCAGCCGGTTCACGGCCAGGCGGGTGTTGCGCGGCTGGCCGTTGTGGATATGCATGCGCCGCAGGGTTTCGGCTTCGATCTCGAAGTCGTCCCCGTTGTGCACGACCTCCACCAGTTGTCCCTGGGCCTGGCCGTTGACCTGCACGTCCAGATACAGCAGGGACGCACCCGGCGGTGGGGACCGAACAGGTCCCGGGGCGTCCCGGGCGGGCTGGGCCGGCACGGTGGGCGGAACCGCCAGAGCATGCAGTCCCGGCGCGCCTGCGGGCACCGGATTCGATGCAGGCGCTGCCGGTGCGGTCACGGTGTCGGCGGATATCTGCGCTGGAACGAGGGTGCTTGCCACCAGCGCACGCCCGGCTCGGACCCACAGGGATGGCCGCTCATTCCGCACCACGGGGCACAAGGGTCTCATGCCCGTTGATGTTCGCCTTGAGCACCGGGTCGCCGGGCGGGGGCGCTTCCAGGTCCCATTTCATCTGGCTGTTGGGCAGCACGTAGCCCATCAGCCCTTCGTTGACGGTGATGTCGGGGCGCGGCGCCCGGGTGCCCCAGCGCACTGCGGTGATGCGAGCGTGGCCCCTGCCCTTGTTGCGCACCACCAGGCGGTGCACCTTGCCTTCCTTGACCGTAGTCCAGGTGAGATCGGGCGGCAGCGGCTTGCCCTTGCCGCTGCGCAGCGCCTGGGAATGCGTGGCCCTGAAGGGCTGCGCGCCGCTCCCATACACGAACAGGGGTATGGCGTAGCGCACCTTCAGCCGGATGCCCATGCCGGCTGCGTCCTGTGTGGTGGCTTGCGCTTCGTTGTCTGGCGCAGGCAATTCGTCGATGAGCACGCGATAGGCCACCTCCAGCTCCGGCGGCACGGGGTGCGACGCGATCAGGCGGATCATCTGCCGCTTGCCAGGGGGGATCACGCTGATCGGAGGGCTGGCCAAGATCTCTTTCTGGGACGACAGAAACTCCTCGCCCTCGGTCTGGCTCCAATCCATCACGCGGACCTGCAGCGATACCGCAGCCACGCCCCGGTTCTCCACCCACACCGCAACCGCCTGTTGCTGCTCGGTGATCATCGGGTCCACCGGCCAGATCATCAGCGGAGTCGCCGCGCGGGCTGGCGCCGCGCACGCCATGACAAGCCACAGGGTGCACAGCCAGTACCGCAGCGCATTGCGGGCGGTGGTGCCGGTGGAGGAGTCCGCGTGCTGGCGCATGCGCCATGGATGGGGGAGTCCGCTGGGGGTCACCATGACAGGGTCACCTGCACGGTATCCGCATAGATGCCCGCTGCCGCCGTCGCGCCTGGCAGCGTGGCCGTGCCACGCACTGGCAGGGCCAGTGGCGTGGCGTCGATCACCAGGCCCACGGGCACGTTGGGAGCGAGCAGGGCGGGAGTGCCCTGTACGAGCTCCAGGTCGTAGGGCACGTACTTGCCGGCGCCGTTGGACATGCGCCGCTGCGCTCCCACGCGGTTCTGCCCGCCATCGACGCTGATCTGCACCGCGGTTCCCGGTGTGCAAACCAGCTTGGCTTGGCTGCCCATGCTGCTGCCCGCCATGGACTGCAGGGCGCCAGACTGCAGGGCCGGATGGCTGCCGAAGTTGATGCTGCCGAACGGAATGCCGCTGACCTGGCCGGTGTTGCCCGAAACGGCGCAGCCCCTGACCACCGAAGCCGACACCGAGAACGACGGATTGGTCGGGATGGTGGCTGCCAGCGCCGCCACCGGAAGCGCCACCAGCGCCAGGCGCAATGCCCGCACCAGCCAGGGCAATGGCCGCAGCACCGTGGGACGGTCCGCGCGTGCCGGGGCCGCTGCACGCACCTGCGTGTGGTTTTTCATCTGGATCTCCCTGTGGCTGCTGGCTGCAGGCCTGGTGTGGCTGCCGCCGGGTCGTGCGCCCGTCCGTACGGTGCGGTGGACGAGGCGAGAAAGAATCAGTAGGTCACGGTGACCTGCAGCGTGTCCGTGTACATGCCCGCCGGCAGCGCGGTGGCATCGGTCTTGTTGATCTGACCGTAGATAGGCAGCGCAAACGCCGCTCCATTGGCTGGCACCGCGATGCCGTTGATGGCGGACGCGAGAGGGTAGACCTGGCTGTGCCCCGAGTCGCGGTAGACGTCGTAGGGAATGTAGGCGGCGGTGCTGCCGTTGCGCATGGCCCGTGTGCCCGCCCCAATGCTGCCGCCCAGGCCTGCATAGTTGCCCGGGCCGACCTGGATGCTGATGCCGAGGACATCGGGCGAGCACACCAACTGCGTGGGCCCCGACACGCCCTCGCCACCCGAGGCTGTGGCCTGCACCGTACCGGTGAAGGTACTGGGTCTGGTGCCGAAGTCCAGCGTGCCGAAGTTGACTCCCGAAGCAGCGCCGGAACTGCCGGCGATCATGCAGCCCGCCGTGAGCTGGATCTGCGATTGCAGATTGCCCGTCAGCGTGTCAGCACCGGCAGGACATGCCCAGGCGAAGCAGGCCAGGACGATGCCGGCCCCCCGCCGCATCTGCCCCGTTGGCTGCTCCTGCGCCCAAATGTCTGTCACTTTGGATGAACCAGTCCGTCGTTGCGCCTGCCGCGGTGCCTGCATCGCCGTCTCCCCAAAAAAGTTGAAGAAGAAAACGCCAAGACACACGTTACGCGCGCCCTGCGTGGTGAACCTGTTCAACCTCAGGTTGCACTGCAAAGGTGCGCTCGTCCAGTTTTTAATTGATAGTTGTGTAGATCTTTGGCTTTTTGTAATGTCTTTTACATTTTTTGGGCAATTTGTCGCTTGTGCTGGAGCGGACTTGGACTGCCGCTGACCTCAGCCAGGTGTCGCACCCGCGAGGGCAGTGCCGCCCGGGCCGGGGACAGGCCGCGGCGCTGGCGCTGCACAATGCGCAGCATGCTCATCACACTTGCCGGCCCGCCGCAGCACGAGTCCCTGGTGGACCTGCTGTGTGAACTGAACGCCTACTACCGCCTGCCAGGTGACCCTCAGCCTGCGGCCACGCGCGACGCGGTGCGAGCCCACCTTCATGGCCGCCTTCTGGCCGCTGGCTCGCCGCTGTATCTGGCCGTGGCGGCGCGTGCCGACGGCACCCTGGCGGGGTTGGCCGCCGTGGTGCTGCTGCATTCCCTGGTGGACCCGGGCGCTGACAGTGGCGGGCAATGCCTGATCAAGGAGCTGTTCGTGAGCGAGCGCGCCCGTGGCGAGGGCGTGGGGCGCGCCCTCATGGCCTGGGCCGCGCGGTTTGCGCTGGAGCACGGCTGCGCCCGCATGGACTGGAACGTGAAAGCCTCCAACCAACGGGGCATCGCGTTCTACGAGCGTCTTGGCGCGGGGCTGGTGGCCGACCGGCTGAGCTACCGGCTGGGACACGCCGGCATGCAAGAACTCGGCGCTGCAGGGCAGGGGTAGGGTAGGCAGCACCCGTCCTGTATCAGCCCAGGTCCGCCGCGCAGGGCAGGTAGAGCCCTTCGGCCGTCGTGATTGATCGCGCAGCCCGCGCCGCGCGCGCGGTGGCGATGGCCGTGGCTTCCGCCGCCATGGTGGCCAGCACCATCATCCCCAGGCTCTTGCCGGCGCGGCCGGTGCCCAGGCTGAAGAGCGTGTCGCCGTCGGACATGGTGTGTACCGGGTTGATGCTGCGCGCCAGGCCGTCGTGCGCGGCCACAGCCAGGCGGTGGGCCTGCACTTTGGTGATGACGGCGTCGGTGGCCACCACGCCGATGGTGGTGTTGGTGCCCGCCAGCAAAGGCTGGGGCGGGTCGCCGCGCAGCAGGGCGCGGCGCGTGTCGCGAAGGCGCAGGCCATCGTCGCTGCGGGCACCGGCGATCACCTGGGCGGTGTCGGGGTCCACCACGTCGCCCAGCGCGTTGCAGGCGATGAGCGCGCCCACGGTCACGCCGTCCACCGTGACGGACGCCGTGCCGATGCCGCCCTTCATCGCCCGCTGTATGCCGAAGATCTTGCCCAGGGCCGCGCCCGTGCCCGCGCCCACATTGCCTTCGGCCGGGTCGGCGGTGGATGCGGCGTCGCATGCGGCATAGCCTGCCGCTGCATCGGGGCGGATGCGCATGTCGCCCACCAGCAGGTCGAACAGCACGGCGGCCGGCACGATGGGCAGGCGGCCTACGGCCACATCGAAGCCGATACCGCGCTCCTCCAGCCAGCGCACCGCGCCGCTGGCAGCATCGAGCCCCCAGGCGCTGCCGCCGGCCAGCACGATGGCGTGGACCTTGTCCACCAGGTTGGAGGGGTTCAGCAGGTCCGTCTCCCGGGTGCCGGGGGCCGCGCCGCGCACGTCCACGCCGGCCACGGCGCCGTCGCGGGTCATGATGACGGTGCAGCCCGTGGGGCGGCGGGTTTCGGTGAAGTGGCCGACCTCGATGCCGGCCACGCGGGTGATGCTGCCAGCGTCGCCAGCCAGTGCGTGTGGAGAACTCATGGCCGATGATTATGGTGCCCATGCGCAGCGCGGCTCTTGTGCCGCATCAGGTGCCCTTGCCGCGTGCGGAGCCGCTTCAGGGCGCTTTCTCGATCCGTTGGACGTGGTATGCACCGTTGGCCTGCTCGGCCCGAAAACGTACCTTGTCCCCCGGTTTCAGATCGCCCACCACACTGGCGTCCGCCACGCGGAACACCATGGTCATGGACGGCATCTCCAGGTTCTTGATCTCGCCGTGTTTGAGGGTGAGGCGCAGGGTGCGCGGGTCCCAGCGGGTGATTTCGCCTTCGCTCAGCTCTGCCTGAGGCGCGGGCGACGCGGTGGCTGTGGGGTGGTGGCTGCCGTGGCTATCTGCGGCAGCCCCGGCCGGGGTTTGCGCGAAGGCAGTCCCTGCAACCAGGACGAGCAGGCTGGCAGCGAGCGGGATGGAGAAGCGATGCTTTTTCATGCCGATGCCTTTTTGTTGTAGCTGTTGAACACGCGCGTGCTGCCGTCGTGCGCCACCAGCAGCACGTCGTACGGGTCGCGCCGGTCGCCGTACACGGCGCCGTCCATACCCGGCGAGCCCACGGGCATGCCGGGCACGGCCAGGCCCAGGGCCTTGGGTTTTTGCTGCAGCAGCTTGCGCACGTCGCTGGCGGGCACATGGCCTTCGACCACATAGCCGCCCACCAGCGCGGTGTGGCATGAGCCCAGCTTTTGCGGCAGGCCCAGGCGGGCGCGCACGGCGTTGTTGCCGGTGGCGTGCACCTTCACGGCAAAGCCGTGGGCCTGCATGTGGTCCACCCAGTCCTGGCAGCAGCCGCAGTTAGGGTCTTTCCAGACCTCCAGGGGGGTGGCTGCTGCCGTGCGCGGGGTGGCGCGCACGGCGGTGGGCAGCAGGGCGATGGCCAGCCCCGCGCCCGCCACGGGCAGTGCGGCGGCAAGCCATTGGCGGCGCGTGGGCTGGGCGCGGGATGTGCGGGATGTGAGGGATGTGAGGGATGTGAGGGGTGTGTTCATGGTGTTGTGACTCCAAAGGGCCCGGTGCGGGTCATGGCTTGCGCGGCAGCACGGTGATGGTCCCGGTCATGCCCGCCTGGTAGTGGCCCGCGATGAGGCAGGCAAAGTCGAACTGGCCTGCGCGGTTGAACTGCCACACGATGTCGCCTTTCTTGCCTGCGGCCACATGGGCCATGTAGGGCTCGTCGTGCTCCATGCCGGGGTGTCTGGCCATCATCTCGGCGTGCGCGTCCAGTTCGGCCTTGGTGCCGATCACGATCTCGTGCAGCACCTGGCCTTTGTTCTCGGCGCGCAGCCGCACGGTCTCGCCCTCGCGCACTTCGATGTGGCGGGGCGTGAACCGCATGTCGTCGGTCATGCGGATGGTGATGGTGCGGGCCGCCGCCTGGGCCTCGCCTGCAATCCCCCAGGGCTTCTGTTCCTTCACCAACGGTGCATTGCGGTTGTGGTGGGGCGTGTTTTCATGCCCGAAAGAGGCGTTTGCGCCCGCCAGTAAAGCGAGAGTAGCTATGAATTTGATAGTTTCCATGGGTGTGTCCTGTATCAGTGCTGGTGGCCGCTGGCGGCCGGTTTGCGGGCATTCGCAGCGCCGGGGGCGATACCCGGCGTATCGGTGCGTGCGGGGCGGGGTGTGCTGGCCGGTGCGCCCTGCCATTCGTAGGCCTGCGTGCCCGGTGGCTGGATGTAGTGGCCCGGGTCGCGGTAGTCCCCTGCCGCCTGGTTGGCGCGCACCTTGAAAGTGGTGAACATGCCGCCCATCTCCAGCGGGCCATGGAGGCCGGTGCCGGTCATCATGGGGAAGGTGTTGTCGGGCAGCGGCATCTCCATGGCGCCCATGTCGGCCATGCCACGTTCGCCCATCACCATGTAGTCGGGCACGATCTTCTGGATCTTGCCGACCAAGCCCCGGTGGTCCACGCCGATCATGGTGGGCACGTCGTGTCCCATGGCGCCCATGGTGTGGTGGCTCTTGTGGCAGTGGAAGGCCCAGTCGCCGGGCTCGTCGGCCACCAGCTCCACCTGGCGCATCTGGCCCACTGCCACGTCGGTTGTCACCTCGGGCCAGCGTGCGCTGCGCGGCACGGGGCCGCCGTCGGTGCCGGTCACCTCGAACTCATGCCCGTGGATGTGGATGGGGTGGCTGGTCATGGTGAGATTGCCCACGCGGATGCGCACGCGCTCGCCCTGCCGCGCCACCAGCGGGCTGATGGCGGGGAACACGCGGCTGTTCCAGCACCAGATGTTGTGGTCCAGCATGGTGTTGACCTTGGGGGTCATGCTGCCGGGCTCCAAGTCAAAGGCGTTGAGCAAAAACGCGTAGTCGCGCTGTACCTTGGCGATCTGCGGGTGGCTGCCTTTGGGGTGGGTGATCCACAGGCCCATCATGCCCATGGCCATCTGCACCATCTCGTCGGCGTGCGGGTGGTACATGAAGGTGCCGGGGCGGCGCGCCACGAACTCGTACACGAAGGTCTTGCCCGGTGGAATCGCCGGCTGGTTGAGCCCGCCCACGCCGTCCATGCCATTGGGCAGGCGCTGGCCGTGCCAGTGGATGGTGGTGTGCTCGGGCAGGCGGTTGGTGACGAAGATGCGCACGCGGTCGCCTTCGACCACTTCGATCGTCGGCCCGGGGCTCTGGCCGTTGTAGCCCCACATGTTGACCATGAAGCCCGGCGCCACCTCGCGCACCACAGGCTCGGCCACCAGGTGGAACTCCTTGACGCCTGCATTCATGCGCCAGGGTGTTGTCCAGCCGTTGAGCGTGACTACGGGGTGGTAGGGGCGCCCCGTGGGCGGGTGCAGCGGCGGTGCGGTGTCGGCGCCGGCCTGCACCGCGGGCTCGGGCAGGGCCGCCATGGCCACCCTGTGGACGGATGTGGCGGACACGGCGGCCACGGCAGTGGCGGCGCCGGAGAAGAAATTGCGGCGGTTCATGGTCAGTGGCTTTGTGGGGTTGGGGCGGCAGCGCTGCCGGAGGCGGGGCCCGTGAGGGCGCCGGGCGATGTGCCGGTGAGGGCGAGCTGCAGGTCGGTTTCCGCCAGCCAGAAATCGCGCTGCGCGTTGATCGCGGTGGCAACAGCCTGGGTGCTGCTGCGGGCTTCGGCCAGCAGCTCCCAGACGCTGGCGAGCATGCCGTTGTAGCGCAGGGTGGTCTCGTCGGCGATGAACTGGCGCAGCGGAACCACCTCGCTTTGCTGCTGGTGGGCCAGGTCGAGCGTGGTGCGGTAGATGAGCCAGGTGGACCGCACCTCGCTGCGCGCGCGCACGGCGGTGTCCTGCAACTGGGCCGCGCTGTGCTCCACCTGCATCTGCGCGCGGGTGCGTGCGGCGCCGCCCCAGTCGAACAGGGGCACAGGCAGGTCCAGCTCCCAGCCGCGGGTGATCTCGCGGTGGCCGGTATCGCGTTCCACAGCGGTGTTGCGCTGGTAGGCCAGGCCGATGTCGCCGAACACCGCGCCCGCGCCGCTCCAGCCCTGCTGGCGGGCCTCGGTGTCGAGCTGGCGGCGTGCGGCCTGCACGTCGAGCCGCTCGCGCAGGGCCGTGGCTTCCAGGCCGTCCGCAGGCAAGGGGCTGGCGGGCAGAGCCGGCAACTGGTTGGCCAGCCGGTACTGCTGTGCCTGGATGCCCCACAGGCCCATTCGCTGGTTCAACTGCTCGCGCTCGGTGGCTGCGGCGAGACGCGCGCGGGCGCGCTGGGCACTGGCTTCATGCAGCACTGCCTGTTCGCGGGCGTGTTGCAGGCGGCTCCAGTTGCCCACGCGCACCATGCGGCGGGCCAGCTCGGCGCCTGCCTCTGCGGCTTCCACCATGCGGTCGTGGGTGTCGGCCACCTGCTCGGCAGCCACCGCGCGCAGCCAGGCGCGGCGCGCGTCGGCGGCCAGGGCCACCGTCTCCTGAGCGGCTTGCAGCGTGGCGATCTGCATGCGTTCGGCCTGCCTATCGGCGCGCCAGGGCAGGGTCAGCAGGCCCAGCAGGTTGAACGCCAGGCTGCGTTCGATCTCGCGTTCATGGGCGTTGCTCAGGCGGGCCAGCGAGAGATGCGGGTTGGGCAGCGTGATGGCCTGCACGCGCTCGGCATCTGCCACACCCAGTGCGGCCAGCCGGGCCTGCAGGCCCGGGTTGTTCAGCAGCGCGATGCGCACGGCGGCATCCTGCGTGAGGGGCTGGGCCAGCAAGGCTTGCACGGCTTTCTGCGCCTGTGCACCGGCTTGCGGGCCGGTGCCGGGCAAGGCTGCCGCAGGGGTGCTGCCCGTGCGGTGGGCCGTGAACGCGGCCACGTCGCCCCGCAGCCCGTCGGGCGAGACGCTGGCGCAGCCGGCCAGCATGGCGGCCGCAGCCAGCAGGCACCAGGTGCGCACGGCGCTGCGGTGCGCTGTGCCGCGGATGGCTCGGCGGCTCATGGCTTGCTCCCGGGCGCCGCGTGGCGGTGGGCCGGTGGGGTGTGGGGGGCAGATGCGGCTGGATCCGGCGCGGGCTGCTGGCGCGCCTCCCAGGCCAGGATGTCTGCATGGCCGCGCGCAAATGCGCCCACCGCGTCATTGGCCGCGCGCCAGGTCTCGGGCGGGGGGAGTGGCTCGGCCCCAAGGTGCGGCGTCGTGGCCAGGCTTTGGTAGGCCGGTGGAGTTGTGGCGGCATCGGGGTCGGCCGCACTGCCGTGGGCAAAGGCGGGGCCTGCCAGCGGCGGGAAGGCAAGGAACGATAAAACAAGGGATGCGGGAAGGTGCATGGCGATCTCCAGACAACAAAATCGTGGGAGCGCTGCAGGCTGGCGCACGGGGCGGGCAGCCGGAGGTCGTGGCCTGTGGGGTGCGGGCGTGCTGCCGCAGGGAGCAGCAGCACGGGGCGACATTGGCGAGAAGCGGTGAGAGGCGGTAGCAGGGACGCCCCGCGCGCCCAATGCTGCGGCGCTGCGGCAGGCAGGCCGACAACTCAGGAGGCAAAGCGATGCCGGTCCCTATCTCACTGCGCCGCAGTGTCACCACGGGCACGCACAGGCCCCGAATGCAGACGCACTTCGGGTGTTGGAGGTCAGGCGATGGGTGGCTTGATGGCACGCGCCGCGGGGGCGCTGTCAAACTGCGAGAAGGCGCGCGGCAGCGCCGTGCGCTGCGGGTGGGGCGCTGGAGTCACCACGCCGGGCGCTTCAAGCATGGCCGAGTGGCAGATCCCGCAGGCCGAGCAGGCACCGGTGTGGTGGCTGTGTCCGCCGCAGGCCCCGGTGCTGTCAGAGGCGCCATGGCAGGCCATGACGTGGGTCCCGTCCTGGAGCGCCTGCCCGTGGTCGTGGTCATGGTCGCTGCCATGATCGTGATCGTGGCTGGACGCCGGCACATCCACGATTGCGGGGCTGAATTCCTGCTCTGCCGGCGCTGCCCCGCTCGCACTGCGCATTGCATTGGCAGGCGCGAGCCCATGGCCCGAAGCTGTGTGCGAATGGACTGCGGCCTCGTGCCCGGGCTGAAGGGGTGCCGGCATCGCCATGCCGGTGGCCATGGCGCTACCCATCAGGCCTCGAAGGACCAGGACCATCATGAGCACGAAGTAAAAGCCGCGACGCATCCCTCGATGATACGGTAGCGGCATGCCGCGCTGCGAAGCCTCGCCCAGGCCGTTCTTGGTGTGCTCGCCATCCGTGAGGATGTATTCCTACACGGGGTACTGCCGAGGCCGTGCACAAAATAGGAGTACCTGATTCGCGCGTAGTTGTTTAGGATGAAAGCGCCGTTGCCGGCGCTTGTGCCTTGGCACCCCAACCCGGGTATGAACCGCGCAAGAAGCCCTATCTTCCTGAAAGGTCGCTGATGCCTTTGTGGCCGCCTCGGATCTCCGCAGTCTGGAGCACCCTGTCCGCCAGGATCCGGTGGCTGATTCTGGTGGCATCGCTTCCCGCGGTGGCTCTGCTGGTGCACCAGGCCAGCGAGCACCGGCTGGCGGGGGTGGCAGCTGCCGAGGACAAGGCCCGCCTCACCCTGCGCGCGGTGGTCGCAGGCCAGCAGCGCCTCGTTCAGACCACGCACGACTTCCTCAAGCAACTTGCGACCCAGCCCCAGGTGCATGACCCGTCGCAGCCGGCCTGCGGCTTGTTCCTGGCTGAAGTGCTGGCCTTGCAGCCCCTGTACGTGAACATTGGCGTTCCGCGCGCTGATGGCGAGCTTCTGTGCAACGCGCGCCCGCTCCAGGCGCCAGTCAATGTGGCCAACCGGCCGTATTTCCAGCGAGCGATCCAGGACCGTGAATTCTCGGTGGGTGCCTTCCAGATCGACCGTGCTGCGCAAGTGGCCAGCGTGAATTTCGCCGTGCCTGTGGTGCCGCCCGGCAGCGCCGAGCCCGTGGGCGCGGCAGTGGCTGTCGTGGGGCTGGAGTGGTGGAGCAAACGCCTGTCCGACCTGGGGCTGCCGGAAGGGGCGGTGGCGCGTGTGACCGACCCGCAAGGCAAGGTGCTGGCGCGCTTCCCGCCCGACCCCGCCGAGCTCGGCTCGGTGCTGGATGACGGGGCAGACATCAGCGCGCAATTGCTGAGTCCGGGCGAAGGCGTTCTGCAGCGCACCAATGCGCAAGGGCCGCACCTGGTGGTGTTTCAGCCGCTGGTCGAATCACGCGGCAAGGCGATCGCCACCATGAGCCTGACCGTGCCGCTCGGTGCACTGTACGCGGAAGCCAATCGGCACATGTGGATCGACATGGGCTTCTTGCTGGTAGGGGTCGTGCTGTCGTTCCTGCTGGCCAGGACCGGGGTGCGGCGTGGCGTCGTGCAGCCGCTGCAGCGGCTGATGGCTGCCACCGATGAGTTGGCCCAGGGACGGCACGTGCCACTGGAGCAGACAGAGGGATTGGCAGAGCTTGCGGAGCTCAGCCGGCGCTTCGACCGCATGGCGCGCACCCGGCAGGCGGCGGAGGTTCTTCTGCGCCAGAGCGAAGAGAACCTGGCAATCACCCTGCACTCGATCGGCGACGCCGTCATGGCTACGGATGCGGCCGGCAATGTCACGCGCATGAACCCCGTGGCGGAACGGCTCACGGGCTGGACCTTGGCACAGGCCCTCGGTCGGCCGCTGCGGGACGTGTTCCACGTTGTCAATGCCTCGACCCGCGCTGCGCAGCTCGATCCGGTGCATATGGTCATGGAGCGCGGTGAGATCGTGGAGCTGAGCAACCACACGACCTTGATCTCGCGCGACGGCGCCCAGTACCAGATTGCGGACAGTGCAGCGCCCATCCGCAGCGCGCAGGGCCAGATCGTGGGCGTGGTGCTGGTTTTCAGCGACGTCACCGGGGCCTACCAGGCGCGTGAGCAGCTGCAGGCCAACGCCGCACGCTTTCGGACGCTGGCTGCGCTGTCCTCGGACTGGTACTGGGAGCAGGACGCGCAGCTGCGGCTCACGCGGCTGGAAGGCAGTTCTGCAAGCCCGCCGGTGCAGGAAGTGGCCAAGCTCATCGGCAAGACCCGCTGGGAAGTGACTTCCCAGGGCGTGACCGACGCCCAGTGGGCGGAGCACCGCGCGCAGTTGGCCCGCCACGAGGAATTTCGCGACTTCGAGTTCCAGCGCGTCGCCCCGTCCGGCGAGGAATACTGGGTGTCCGTCAGCGGCACCCCTGTGTTTGACGACGCGGGCCGTTTCACGGGCTACCGGGGCGTGGGCAAGGACATCACGGCGCGCCGGCGTGACGAGCGGGAGCTGCGCATTGCCGCCATCGCGTTCGACTCGCAGGAAGGCATGGTGGTGACCGATGCGGATACGGTCATCCTGCGCACCAACCGAGCCTTCACGCGCCTCACGGGCTACGACGCCGACGAGGCGATGGGCCGCCGCGCCAGCATGCTGGCATCGGGCCACCACGACAAGGCTTTCTTCGACGCGATGTGGGCCAGCCTGAACGGCACCGGCGAATGGCGCGGCGAGATCTGGAACCGCTGCAAGAGCGGCGAGGTGCGCCTGAATGCCTTGGTCATCACAGCAGTGCGGGATGAGCGGGGCACGCTCACGCACTATGTTGGCATGCTGAGCGACCTGACCCAGCGCACACAGGCCGCGCGCGAGATCGAGACCTTGGCGTTCTACGACCCGCTCACCCACCTGCCCAACCGCCGGCTGATGCTGGACCGCCTGCAGCAGGCGTTTGCCACCAGTGCCCGAACAGGCATGCAGGGTGCTCTCCTGTGCCTGGACCTGGACCACTTCAAGACCCTGAACGATACGCTGGGCCACGACATGGGCGATGTGCTGCTGCAGCAGGTCGCGCAGCGCCTGGTGGCCTGCGTGCGCGAGGGCGACACGGTGGCGCGGCTCGGAGGCGACGAGTTCCTGATCCTTCTGGAAGACCTGGGCGCGCATGCCACCGAAGCGGCCGAGCAGGCGCAGGTGGTGGGCGAGAAGATCCTTCTGTCGCTGAACCGGTCGTACCAGTTGGCATCGCACCACGTGCACAGCACCACCAGCGTGGGCGCGGTGCTGTTCAATGCGCAGGGCCAGACGGTGGAAGACCTTGTCAAACATGCCGACCTGGCCATGTACGCCGCAAAGACCGCTGGGCGCAACAGCATCCGCTTCTTCGACCCCATGATGCAGGCGGCCGTCACGGCCCGCGCTGCGTTGGAGAGTGACCTGCGCGGAGCGTTGGAGCAGGGCCAGTTCGTGCTGCATTTCCAGCCGCAGATGGGCTGCGGCTTGCACATGGTGGGCGCGGAGGCGTTGATCCGCTGGAACCATCCGGTGCGCGGCATGGTGCCGCCGCTCGAATTCATTGCGCTGGCGGAAGAAACCGGCCTGATCGTGCCCATCGGCCAATGGGTGCTGCGCACCGCCTGCGCGCAGCTGCGGCGTTGGCAGGATCATCCGGCGACTGCGCCGTTGCAGCTGGCCGTGAACGTGAGCGCACGCCAGTTCCGTCAGGCCGATTTCATGGAGCAGGTCGTGGCGGCACTGCGTGAGACCGGCGCGCGGCCCGAACAGCTCAAGCTGGAGCTGACGGAGAGCCTCGCCCTGGAGAACGTGGACGACACCATTGACAAGATGCATGCCCTGCGTGCGCTGGGCCTGCGTTTTTCCATGGACGACTTCGGTACCGGGCAATCGTCGCTGGCCTATCTCACTCGGCTGCCGCTGGACCAGCTCAAGATCGATCAGAGCTTCGTGCGCAACATCGGCATCCAGGACGCGGACTCGCTCATCGTGCAGACCATCATCGGAATGGCGCAGAGCCTGGGCATCGATGTGATCGCCGAAGGCGTCGAGACGGAAGCGCAGCGCGTCTTCCTCGAGCGCCACGGCTGCACGCTGTGGCAGGGCTACCTGATGGGACGGCCCGCGCCGGCCGAAGAGCTGGAGCAGCGGCTCAAGGCACCGGCCACTGGGCCCGCAGGTGGCCCTGGCTAGACCCTGGTGGCCCGCGGCCGCGCGTATTCACACCGCCATGTAGCGCCCCGGCCGGTGGTTCATGGCCAGCACAAGATTCAGCGCCACAGCGCCCGCAATCGAGCAGGCCACCCGCACGGGGTCCACAGTCCACAGGGCCAGCAGCACGATGCAGCAGTCCACGGCCATCTGCACCTTGCCTGCGCGCCACCCGTAGCGGTCCTGCAGGTACAGCGCCGCGATGCCGACGCCGCCGAGGCTGCACCGGTGGCGAAACAGCACCAGAAAGCCGGTGCCCGTGATCAAACCGCCGGCAATCGCGGCGTACAGCGGCTGCAGCTGCGCAAACTGCAGCCACTGTGATTGCACTTCGGTGAGCAGCGACAGCAGCAGCACCGCAGCGAATGTCTTGATGGTGAATGCGCGCCCGAGCTTGCGCAGGGCCAGCCAGTAGAACGGCAGGTTCAGCACGAAGAAGATCTTGCCGAAGCCGATGCCTGTGGCGTAGTGCAGCAGGAACGCCAGCCCGGCGGTTCCCCCCGTGAGCAGTCCGGCGGTGGTAAAGAAGGCCACTCCCACCGAAATCAGCAACACCCCTGTGAAGATGGCGAGCGCGTCTTCCGTCAGGGTGTGCGGTACGGCGGCTGGGGCGGTCAGGGTTGCGCAGGAAGGCGTGGCAGGGGCGGAGGGTGAACTGGGCATGGTGCAATGGCGGCGGGCAGTGCGGAATCCGGACGATGGCCGGGCGGCCGATTGGACCATGCAAGCCTCATGCCGGAGTTGTCGCGCGTCAAGGTGACGCACAGGACGCCACGGTGCTGTATTTCAACAGCGACCGCGTGGCGCCGGCGAGGGGACGGGACGGGACGGGACGGGACGGGACATTCTCAGATGTAACACCTGCAACCTTGGGGGAGGCCTCGCAGATGCCTGTCCGGTTCCTGCGAAAATAGCCGGTTTTGCCTGCGGGGAACGATTCCCTGGCGCCGGCGCCCTTGGGGGCGAGGCCAGGCGCAGTGAATGGTTTCTCAGGGATGTATCCGCAACACAGACTCAGCAGCTCGGGCCTCGTTGTCCTGCTCCAGCAATGGATGCAGGCCGACGCGGGCGTTGCCGCGCGCCTGGACGTGGGCCTGGACGTGGCCGAGCAGATGGGCCAGGGCCTGAGCACGGTGGAGGCAGTG
The DNA here is from genome assembly GCF_019219095.1 of Acidovorax sp. sic0104. GTDB lineage: Bacteria > Pseudomonadota > Gammaproteobacteria > Burkholderiales > Burkholderiaceae_C > Acidovorax. Next base: position 277,383 of record NZ_JAHUWH010000003.1, on the reverse strand, counting down.
ACCCTGAGCCGGTCGTTGCACGCCATCGAATCGTTCGCGCAGGATGCAGCGACCGGCGAGAGAGTGGACGTGCCAGCGCTGGAGCAGGCCGTTCAGCGGGCGAAGGCGGAGCTGACCGAACTGGCCTGTGCGCCACCCGCGCGCGCCAGGCCGGTGCGGGAGCGTGCGGACAACACCCGCGCCCAGGCGCCGGACCTGAAGGCCGAAGGCGAGTTCGGTTTCCACGCGCCGCGCTACCTCGGCCTGCAAAAACAGCTCGATGCCAGGCTGCTGGCCTTGCGTTCCCAGGTACGACAGGGGTTGGCGCAGGGCCCGAGGGCTCTGCGGCAACTCGCGGCGCTGGACGCGGTCATGGAGCAGCTCACCTGCGTGCGGGAGCAGCGACTGTGGGCCTCGCTGCCCGTGCACCTGGACAAGCGCCTGGTGCAGCTGCGCACGGCCCACCAGCAGCGGCTCGCAGCCCTGGGGCAGACCGACGAGCCGCTGCGGTGGCGCGATCCCGGAGGCTGGCTGACCGTATTCGAGCGGGATCTGCAGGCGCTGCTGCTGGCCGAGATGCACGTGCGGATGCAACCCATCACGGGCCTGCTGGAGGCAGCCCGCAACGAGAACATGGAACGACAGGAATGAACAAGAGTGTGATGGCCGCCGTATTTGCCCTGGGCTTGGCGGCAGTGGGTTGGGTGGTTTGGGGATTCGTGGGGTCGAGCCCGCTGGCGCTGGCTATGACGCTGTTGATCGGCGCCGTCTATGTGCTGGGTGCGCTGGAGTTGCTGCAGTTCCGCAAAGGCACGGTGGCGTTGGCCGGTGCCCTCGCCGACGGGGCGCCGCAGCCGCTGGCGGACCTGGGCCCCTGGCTGGAGCGCTTGCCCGCCCCGCTGCGCCATCCGGTGCGCCAGCGTATCGAGGGCGAGCGTGCAGTGCTGCCGGGGCCCGCGCTCACGCCGTATCTCGTGGGCTTGCTGGTCATGCTGGGCATGCTGGGCACGTTCCTGGGGATGGTCGTCACCTTCAAGGGCGCGGTGTTTGCCTTGGAGACGTCCTCCAACCTGGAGGCGATCCGTGCCGCGCTGGCAGAGCCCATCAAGGGCCTGGGCCTGTCATTCGGCACCTCGGTGGCCGGGGTGGCGGCTTCTGCCATGCTGGGACTTTTGTCTGCCATGGCGCGCCGTGAGCGCCTGGCGGCGTTGCGGCTGCTCGACGCGCGCATTCCGGCGATGTTCCGGCCGTTTTCGGCGGCCCACCGGCGTGACGAGACCTTCCAGGCGCTGCAGGCGCAGGCGCAGGCACTGCCGTTGATTGCCGACCGTCTGCAGAGCCTGGTGGAAGGGTTGGAGCGACGCCACGACACTCTGGCAGAGCAACTGCTGGTGCAGCAAAAGGGTTTCCACAGCGAGGCATCTTCGGCCTACAGCCAACTGGCCTGCGCCGTGGGAACGTCACTTCACGACAGCCTGGGGGCGAGCGCGCGGGTGGCTGGCGAGACGCTGCGGCCCGTGGTCGAGCAGGCGATGGCCGAGCTGGCGCTGGAGTCGCAGCGCGCGCACCAGCGGCTCACGGACGCCACTGCAGCCCAGATGCAAGCTCTGTCAGCCCAGTGGGAAGGCACGGCCCGCCAGGTCTCGGGCACCTGGACATCCGCGCTGGAACACCACGCGCATTCGCACTCCCGCCTGATGGGCGATCTCGAAGTCGCCCTGCAGTCCGTCACGGCGGCATTCGAGCAACGCTCCAGCGCATTGCAGGTGGCTTTGCAGGACACCGTGGCGCAGTCGCACGCCGCCCAGCAGGCAGCCGATGAGCAGCGCCTGGCCGGATGGGCGCAATCGATGGAAGGCATGGCGCAAACCCTGGCAGCGCAGTGGGAGCGTGCAGGCGCGCGCACGGTGGAGCAGCAGCAGGGCCTGCACGGCGCTCTGGAGGGTGCCACGGCGCGGCTGGAGCAGTCCCTGTTTGCTGCCACCCAGGCCTTCGAGCAGCGCTCTGCGGCGCTGGTCGTTTCGCTGCAAGAGACGGCAGCCGCCACGCAGGCGTCGAACGCCGCAGCGGACGAGCAGCGCATCGCCAATTGGCGCGCGTCGATGGACGGCATGGCGCAGACCCTCGCCGCCGAATGGCAGCGCGTGGCTGGGCAGGCAGCAGAGCAGCAGCAGGGCGTGGGCCAGGCGCTGCATGGCGCCGCCACGCAGCTTGACGGCGCGCTACAGGCTGCGACCCAGGCCTTTGAGCAGCGCTCCAGCGCGCTGCTGTCGTCGCTGCAGGACACCGTGGCGCAGTCCCACGCAGCCCAGGCGGCGGCGGACCAGACGCGCCTGGCCGGCTGGCATGCCTCGATGCAGGACGTGACGCAGTCGCTCACGGCCGAGTGGCACCGCATGAGCACCCAGACCCTGGAGCGCCAGCAAGCCGTGTGCGACGGGCTGGAGACCGCGGTGACCGGTCTGACCGGCCGCATGGGCGAGCAAGTGGCCCGCACCCTGGACGGCACGGCGCGGCTGATGGACCAGTCCGAGGCCTTGATGCGCACCCGCACCGACGCGGAAGCCCAATGGCTGCAAGCGCAGGGGGACCGCATGGATGCGCTGGCGGGTGTGTGGCGCACCGAACTCGCGGCGCTCCGGGATGCCGAGGCAGAGCGCGGCCGCGCTGCGGTGGACCGCCTGGAGATGCTGCAGGAGGCCGTGGCGCAGCACCTGGCCACGCTGGGCTCCGCCCTGGAGGCACCGCTCGCGCGGCTGCTGCAGACGGCATCCGACGTGCCGCAGGCGGCGGCGCAGGTCATCGCCCAGTTGCGCCACGAGATGACGCAACTGAGCGAGCGGGATAACGTCGCGCTGGCCGAGCGCACTGCCATGATGGAACAACTGGGCACGCTGCTGCAGTCCGTCAACGAAGCGGCCGTGCAGCAGCGCGGCGCCATCGAGTCCCTGGTGGGCACGGCGGCGTCGGCGCTGGAGCAGGCTGCGTCGCAATTTGCGCAGGCCCTGGACCAGCAGTCGGGCAGGGCGGGCGAGGTGGCCACCCATGTGGCCGCCAGCGCGGTGGAACTGTCCAGCCTGGGTGAGGCCTTCGGCCACGGCGTGGGGCTGTTCACCGCCAGCAATGACAAGCTCATGGAGAGCCTGCAGCGCATCGAAGGTGCCATTGGTCAGTCCCTGTCCCGCAGCGATGAGCAACTGGCCTACTACGTGGCCCAGGCACGCGAGGTGATCGACCTGAGCATCGCTTCGCAGCAGGGCATCGTCGAAGACCTGCGCCGGCTCAACGGCAAGGCTGCGGCTGCCTCTGCCGTGCACGAGGTGGCCGGATGATGGGCGGGGACGATGCCATCGACGATGGCACCGAACAGGCCGCCCCTGTGTGGGCGGTGTTTGGCGACCTCATGGCGGGCCTGCTGGGCGCCTTCGTGCTGATACTGGTGGGCGTGCTGGTGGTGCAGATCGATCTGGTCGCCAGCCTCAAGCAGGAGGTGGAAAAACGCCAACACGAAGAGAAGCGCCGCATGGCCCTGGAAAAGGCGCTGGCGGTGCCCCTGGCCAGCGGCCGCGTCACGATGAACAACGGCCGCATCGGCATCAGCGGCAGCGTGCTGTTCGCCGCCGGCTCCGACGAACTGCGGCCCGAGGGCCGGCAGCTTCTCAATAGCATGGTGCAGCCGCTGCAGGTGTACCTGCGCGAGCGCGACGAGATGCTGATGGTGAGCGGTTTCACCGACAACACGACGCTGCTGCAAGGTCGCCATCAGCGCTTCTCCGACAACCTGGAGCTGTCGGCGCAGCGGGCGCTCACGGTGGCGCGCGCGCTCATCGACGAAGGCATGCCGTCGTCGCAGGTGTTTGCGGCCGCGTTCGGCGCCGAGCAGCCCGTGGCATCGAATGCCGACGAAAAAGGGCGTGCGCAGAACCGCCGGGTGGAGATGGCACCGGTGCCCAAGGCCACGAACACCCCTGCCCGCGCGCAATGAGCGAAACCACCATCCCGTCGCTCAAAGCCCGGGGGGCCGACCGGCATGACCCGGTGCGCTTTCGCTATCTGGAGGCGATGGCAGAGCGTCTGGCTGCGCAGCCTGCCGCGGTGCAGCAGGTGCTGGCTCACCGGCTGCAAAGGGCGCTGGCCGACTACGCCGACAGGGTTGCTCAGGCCGAGAAAACCGACAGCCCGGGCCAGGCTGGCCCCCACGCCGCAGAACCGCTTGCGCCTTCGCCACTGGTACTGCTCAACCGCGATCTCGATGCGCGGGCGCAGGCTGAGGCGGACCGGGTGCGTGTCGAGGGGGGCGCCAGCGCTTCGGAGATGAAGAGCGTGCGTGCGTTCAGCGAGGTCTGGTCGCGCATCTCCGCCGAGCGGCAGGTCGCCCAGGCGATCGACCGGGGGCCGGAGAATGCAGGCCCGCTCAACCCGCACAGGCTCATGCTGCGCTCGCTCAGCCTGATGCGGACCCTGTCGCCCGACTACACGCGGTGCTTTCTGTCGCAGATGGATTCGCTGCTCTGGCTGGAGCAGGCCAACAGTCCGCGCGCGCGGAACTTCAGTGCGCCCGGCCGCACATCCCGGGCTCGGGCCAAGGGGTAGTTGCGAGCCCGCCGACTGACGGCGCAGGCCACCCGCCTGGGCGCGTGTAAGCCCTGGTGAGCACGAATCTTTCGCTTCTCCCAGCGAACACGCGGCGCCATCGCCTACATGCAACGGTGCAGGGTGCGGCGAGATTGAGTGCTTCACCACGGCCACCAGACGTCAGGGCTCACCAATGCCTCTCAGCACCATCCTCGTCGAAGACAGCAAAACCATCCAGGAAACGCTGGTGCCTGCGCTGCAAGAGCTGGCGGACGCGCATGTGGTGGCGATTGCCGCCACCGCCAGCGACGCCATCGAAGCACTTGCGCAGTGGCGGGAGGACTGGCAATTGATGGTGGTGGACCTGTTTCTGCAGGAGGGCTCTGGACTGGACGTGCTCCAGGCCCTGCAGCAACGGCAAGGGCTGCGGGCCACGCAGCCGGCGCGACAGGGAGAGCCCGGCCAGCATGTCTATGTGCTGTCGAACTATGCTACCGCCGACATGCGCCGCCAGTGCAAGGCTCTGGGCGCGGACGGGGTGTTCGACAAATCGACGGAGCTGGAGGCCTTTTTCGAGCTGTGCAGCGGGTTGCCGCACCCAGCGGACCGGGGTAGCGAGGATGCGGGCTCGCCGGGTCTCAGGTGAGTACCCTGATTTGCGACCGGGCTTGCAGTGGCATGCAGCGGCTCGAAGGGCTCGGAGCGGATTGACTCGCCTGCTGGAGACTTGCCTTTACCGCCGCACGAAATCGCCAAGTGCCTGATCGATCAGCGCCTGAACCTCTGCAGTTGGGGTCATGGGCTTGAACGCGTTGACGTGGCTGCGCCCGATGTTTCCGCGCGGTAGCCGGTCGAGCAGATGGCCCACGGACACCAGCGCGAGCCGCAGAAGTTGGCCGGCAGCTTCCCGCAGATCCCGCAGCGCCAGCGCGTAGTGCAGCATCGCGCAGTGGGACTGCCAGTGCAGGGGCAGCGAACCCTGGCCCACCACATGGGCGGCTTCCAGCCAACGCCAGCGGGCAGGCGGCGCTGCGCCGGCACTGTTGGCAAAACCTTCGAGAAGCTGATCGACAGCGCGGCGTCGTCGCCACGGGGTTGGTGGCGGTGCCGGGCCGTCGGAGGATTCATGTCTGAAAAGGGTGCGGGCCAGCGCACGCCAGCGGCGCTGCCGGTGCCGGAAGAAAAGCCAGGCGAAAACCGCGCTCAGCGGCGTCATGAGCCAGGGCAGGTAGCGTGCGGCCACATCGATATCGTCGGTGTACAGGGTCGCACCCTGAGGCAAGGCCTGCACCGTGATGCGATGGTCCCACCGGCACATGAGCCTGCCTTGTCCGTTGTCACGCAGGATGGGCCAGCCGCCCGCCTGCTGCGCGGGTTCGATGGAAATGCGCACGGCCTGCGAGCCCAAGGGGAGCAGGCCCAGCAGCCGCATGTGCACTTGCAGCTCGCCCACGGTCCAGCGGGTCGGCCAGGCGGCGCCGTCTGCCGGTGTGAACACCATGACCGGCGCCGTGATGTGACGGAACACCTCCGTGCTCTGCAACTGCAGCGCAACCCAGTCCGGCGGGGCCTCCAGGCGGGTCGACGAGCGCACCCGCATCTCAGTGTGCTCCGCTACGGGCAGGGGTACCGGTGGCCAACTCCTGCCGTGCCTGGCGGACCACGCTCCAGCCCCCTGTGATGGCCAGCCAGGCCATGATGGCTGCCACCGCCAGGTCGGGCCAGGCGGTACCGGTGCCGAACACGCCCAGCGCGGCCAGCATCACGGCCATGTTGCCCAGTGCATCGTTGCGGGTGCATAGCCAGACGCTGCGCATGTTGGCGTCACCCTCGCGGTAGGCGTACAGCAGCGCGGCCACGCCCAGATTGGCAGCCAGCGCCAGCAGACCCACGGTGCCCATCGTCAGCGGCTCGGGGGGGATGCCCTGCCAGGCACCCCAGGCCACGCGGGCCACCACCACCATCCCGAACGCGAGCATGCTCGCTCCCTTGACGATCGCCGCGCGTGCGCGCCACGCCAGCGCCATCGATAGCACCCACAGCGACAGCGCGTAGTTGGCTGCGTCCCCCAGGAAGTCGATGGCATCCGCCAGCAGCGATGCCGAGCCTGATTGCACCCCTGCACCGATTTCCAGCACGAACATTGCGGCGTTGACGACGAGTGCGACCCACAGGATGCGCCGGTAGCGCGGGTCGGCGGTGGCCGGAACGCCATGGTCGTGGTGGTTGTGGTTGTGGTTTTGGTTGTGGTGTTGGCAATTGGCAGACATGGGTCCTTCTTTCTTTCTCGGGATTCCACAGGTTTTGAATGCGATGGCATGATTGGAAACCTTGAAGTCACTTGAAGGTCAAGCCATGTTGCAGACGGTTATCGACACTCCGCAGTTGCGCATCGGCCAAGCAGCCCGGCAGTCCGGGGTGTCCGCCGCCAACATCCGCTACTACGAGAAAGAGGGCCTGCTGGCTGCTGGCGCGCGCGAAGACAACAGCTACCGCCTGTACAGCGGCGACGACGTGCATCGCCTGCGCTTCATCCGCCTGTGCCGGGCCATGGACATGTCGCTGGACGAAGTGCGCACGCTGCTGGCCCTGGACTGGAGCCGCAAGGCCGACTGCGAGGCCGCGCGCGACACGTTGGACGAACACCTGCAGCACGTGCGCAGCCGCCTGGCGGAACTGCAGGCGCTCGAGGCCGACCTGTTGGCGCTGCGCAGCCGCTGCGATGGCTCGGATGAGCACTGCCACATCATCGAGGCGCTGCATGAGCGCGCGGATGCCCAGCCTTGTGCATCGCCCGTTTCCGGGGTGGGCAAGCGGCATGTGTAGGGCTGCGTCCCGGCTGCGTGTGAGGAGCTGTTTCAGTCATCTCCTGAATGCTATTAAAAATATAGCTAATGGCGTTGGTGTGTCAAGCGATAGAAGCCAAAAATGGCCTGTAATCTTGGTGCCGTCCGGTGGACGTGCGACCTCCGGCACGCCGCTATGATCCGGTCATGATTGCGCGCTTGCCCGGCCTGTCCCTGCCCGAACGTGTGTGGAGCACCGCGCGGCGCTGGGCGGTGGCCTGGTGGCGCATTCTCTATCTGGGCGCCGTCGTGCTGGTGCTGGTGCTGTCGCCGTCGAGCTACGGCCGGGGGACGCGCCGGGCCCTGGCGCGCCACCTGTACCTCGACACCGCGCCTGTGCTGCTGGGCTTCACCGTGCTGGCCGCGCTGATCAGCCTGGTACTCACGCGCATCGTGGTGGTCACTGCGCTCAGCTACGGCCTGTCGCGCTATGCCCTCGAAATGGTGATCCGCGTGCTGGTGCTGGAGCTGATCCCGCTCACGGCAGCGCTGTTCGTGGCCATGCGATGCACCATACCCAATGGCAGCCAGATCACGCGCTTGCGGCAGACAGGCCGCTTCGACACCCTGCGCGAGCAGGGCTCCGACCCGGTGCGCATCGAGCTGCTGCCACGCGTGGTCGCCGGCGTGTTCGCCTGCATCACGCTGGCAGCGCTCAGCTGCGTGGTGGCGTTGGTGCTGGCCTACCTGGGGGTGTATGGTTTCAACCTCGCGGGGCTGCAGAGCTATACGCGGATGTTCGGCCAGGTGTTCAGTCCCACCGTCACCCTGGTGTTCGTGCTCAAGACCGTGTTCTTTGCCCTGGCCGTGGCCCTGATCCCCATGGCGGCAGGGCTCTACGACTCAGGCGAGCGCACGCAGCCCGATTCCGAGTTGGGCGGCCTGGCGCGCATGTTCGCCGTGCTCCTGCTCATCGAAGTGGCGTCGCTCATGGGCAACTACTACTGAGCAACCCGCACCACAGCCTGCAAAATCCGCGCGTCCCCACCCGGCCCATGAACGACACTACTCACCGACCCCCTGCCTCCGGCCAGCCGTCACCTGTGCACGCTGGCGATGTTCCGCCGGTGGAGACGCTTCGCCCGGTGGCCCACCTGGAGATCAAGGCGGCAGCGCTGCTGCTGTTCATGCTAGCGCTCGTCGTGGGCTCGGGTCTCTACCTGCTGTATGCGCGTGGCGCCTTCGAGCCCACACAGACCTTGGTGCTGACAGCCGACGATTCCGAGGGCGTGGTGGTGGGCATGGACATGACCTTCTCGGGATTCCCCATCGGCCGTGTGCGCCGCATCGAGCTTGCCAATGAGGGCAACGCCCGCATCATCGTCGACGTGCCCCGCAAGGACGCGCACTGGCTGCGGCAGTCGAGCGTATTCACCCTGGTTCGCGGTATCGTGGGAGGCACCAACATCCGCGCCTACACCGGCATGCTCAATGATGAGCCCTTGCTCGACGGGGCCGTGCGCCCCGTGCTGCGGGGCGATGCCACCGCGGAGATTCCGCAGCTCATGGCATCGGCGCGTGAACTGCTGACCAACCTGAACGCGCTCACGGCGCAGGATGCAGCTCTGGGCGGCAGCCTGGCCCAGGTGCGCACGCTCACCGAGCGGCTCAATGGCCCTGGGGGTGTGCTGGGGGTGCTGATGGGCAACGAGGCCGATGCGAAGAAGATCGTATCCACCTTGGAGCGCACCAACGCCTTGCTTGCGCGTCTTGACGGCATGGCTGCCCGCGCAGACCGTCAGGTGTTTGGCAGCGACGGCAGCAAGGACGCGCTGGTGCCGGAAGTGCGGGCCACAGTGGCCCAGCTCAATGGGCTGCTGGCCGACACCCGCACCAGCCTTCAGAAGGTGGATGCCGTGCTGGTGGAGGCGCAGGCCATTGGCGCCAATGCGCGCGAGGCCACCACTGACCTGGGCGCCCTGCGGGCCGAGGTGGAGAGCAATCTGCGCAAGGTCGAAACCCTGGTCAATGAGATCAATCGCAAGTGGCCCTTTGCCAGGGATACGGAGCTCAAACTGCCATGAAGTCCGATGATGGTGCTGCCGCTGCTGCCGCAGCAAAGAATCCTTTCGCCCGCAGCGTCCGCAGACACTCGTCGCGCGCATCTGCACGTTTCGTTCTGGCTGCCGCCATCACTGCCGGGGTTGCGCTGGGCCTGGCCGCCTGCTCGAGCAAGCCCGCGGTACCAGACTGGCAAATGAATGCCCATGCGTCCGCGAACAAGGCCATCGAGGCCTATCTGTCGGGCAACACGCGGGTGGAACTGCTCGAGTGGGATCGGGCCCGTGGGGAGGTGTCCCGCACAGGGCGGCCCGACCTGCTGGCGCGCCTGGAACTGATGCGCTGCGCTGCCATGGTGGCCAGCCTGGTTCCCGGGCCGTGCGAGCGTTTCGAGGCCCTGCGCGCCGACGCGGCGCCAGCTGAGCGTGCCTACGCCGACTACCTGGCAGGACGTCTTGACCCGACGCAGGCCCCGTTGCTTCCCGAGCCCCAGCGCAAGGTCGCGGCGTCGCCCGATATCGCTGCGCTGGCGGCCATGCCCGACCCTCTGTCGCGGCTGGTGGCAGCCGGCGTGCTGCTCCAGGGCGCTCGCATCAGCCCCGAAGCCATGGCAATCGCGGTGGATACCGCGTCAGGTCAAGGCTGGCGCAGACCGCTGATGGCCTGGCTGGTTTTGCAGGCTCAGCGTGCGGAGGCTGTGGGAGATTCTGCGGCCAGCGCCGCGCTGAAGCGGCGTATCTTGATACTGGAGCAGGGCACGCCAAGACGTTGAAGCGGCTGCCAGGGCGGTGCAGTTGTGCGACGGGCAGGGCCGGGCTGCCGCTGCGTTGTCTGCTAGCGCAGACGGGCCTCCAACTGGCTTTCGATGTGATCGCGCTCGGAAGCAAACTGTTGGGCCGTAATCTCATGGGCTTCGTACTTGCGCGCGGTGGACAGCAGCAGCACTGTGTTTTCCAGGCGCGTGTCCTGCTGCAGCGAGGGCGGCAGCGCCGTCAGCCGATCAAAGCTCTGGCGGTAGAACTCGCTCCAGCTCATGGTGCCTGCCTGGGCCTGCGCGCGCGCGGTGTCGTGCCAGCGCGCAAACTCGTCCAGCGTGCCGTCGCGCGGGCTCGTGCAACCCAGCATCAGAGCCCCCGCGGCGATGGCCGCGATCAGCCAGGCGCTTCGCAGGACATGAAAGGAGGGGAGGGAAAAGCCGACCGGGAAGCCAGCGGGGGTGCGAAAACGGGAGTTCATGATCGTCCTCCATTTTGGCCACCACCGTAACCTGTGGTGCGCAGCGCCAAATGGTACTCCGATGCTATGGTTTTTTCTACCCGGGTGTTGCTGGCGTGCGCAATGGGCGTCATGCGATTCTCCCTTGCGCCGGTGGCGACCCCGAATGACGGGCAGACCGCCGGTCACTCAAACAGGCTGGCGGGAAGAATCTGGTCCAAGCCATTCGGGAGCATTGCCGTGGAGTCCGCCGACTGGACAGCAAAGTCCGGGGTCATCACGGAGGCCGCGGCCAGCACGGCAAGTACAACGGCACCGACAAACGCAGCAAGTGCACGCATTCCGGGCGGCAGAGGGTGGCGTTTCATGGCAATGTCCTTGGAAAAAGGGGGTAGATCTCAATGACCGTTTGTGTCGCCGCAATGGCCGACATGGCTATTTGAGCAACGGCCACCAAGAGCGTCTGTCAGACAACGGCGATAACCGCGTTGATGATGGATTTGTTGCCTTTGGTTGCAATTGAATGGAGATCACACCAAGCCGGTCCTGTCTGCTGCCGGGTGCGAAGTGCCTTCGGCGCCTGCGCTGGATTCGGAGGTGGCATACGGGCGTGTCATGTCAGTCCCCGTCGCGGGGCGGCATTCTGCGGTTTTCGTATGTTCCTACCCGCCTGGGCGGACGTCTCTGACAAGGCCCGTGGTCAGTCAATACCCTAATGGCCTGAGCCGGGCTCATTCACCGCCCCCTGTGTGCCATGGTGCCCGGTTTTGAACGGAGGTGAAACCATGCAATCCGAGTCCCTCAACACCTTGCATCTGCGTCAATCGATGGTTGGCGAGGAAGACCCCGGCGCCGCGCTGGATGTCGTCACATCGATGCTGCGCAGGACTGCCCGAAATGGGCCTGAATCCACTGCAGACGCGGTGCCAGGTGGCCCCGTCGACACGGCCGCATGTCCTGCCAGGATCCAATTGAGCTGCAGTGACGATGGCAGGAACATTGACATCGGCGTGACCTGGCCCAACCACCCTTGGAGCGACGTCGCCAAGCTGCTGGGCCTGGTGGTCGCTCACCATGGCGCCATTGCAGATACTGCGCGGTCGGTATCGGACGCGGCCGGACTTCGCAGCGTCGAGTTGGAGGTGGATGAAGACACCGACGGCGTGTTCTACGTCAGCCGCAGAGATTGCTAGTTGCAACTTCCAACAGGTAGCGCCCGGACTCTGGCCGGATTGGATTTTTCAGCCCGCAGGTCGAAAGGCGTCCGTAGATGCAGCGGAGCGCGCCGAAGAAGCGCTCATGAGCAGGCCCGACGGGTATTTTTCTGCGCCCTGATGCTCTGGCGGATGGTGTGGTGTACAACAAAAAAGCCCACCATGGATCCATGGTGGGCTTTCAATGTGGCTCCTCGACCTGGGCTCGAACCAGGGACCTACGGATTAACAGTCCGGCGCTCTACCGACTGAGCTATCGAGGAATGATCGGTACGACTTGCAACTGACTAATTGAAAGGCCCCGCGTACACATGCAGGGCCTGCAAAATTCTTGGCTCCTCGACCTGGGCTCGAACCAGGGACCTACGGATTAACAGTCCGGCGCTCTACCGACTGAGCTATCGAGGAACAAGACTTAGATTATATACACAAAAAACACGTGCTGAAAACTCGCCTGGCAGGTTGTGGGGTGCATGTCGAAGGTTCAGCAGCCAGCCTGCGGTGGCTGCGCTGGTTGCGCGCATGTGTCACGGCTCGGGCCTGAGCCACAGCCAGATGAGCACACATGCCATGCAGATGGAGACAAGTGCGGTCACCCAGGTGCGCGTGCCGCCGACCCACAGGATGGTCGCACTGGCCGCCATGACGGTGCTCGCGCTCCATTTGGCGCGGCGGCTGACCTTGCCCCCCTGCGCCCAGTTGTGCAGCAGGGGGCCGAAAAACCGATGGTTCCAGAGCCACCGGTACAGCCGTGGAGAACTGCGCGCTGCTGCCCATGCCGCCATGAGAATGAACACGGTGGTGGGCAGTCCCGGAACGATCACACCGATGATGCCCATCACCAGGCACAGCACCGCAAACGCCAGCAGCAGCCACCGCACGGGCCACGGCAAGGGCTGCAGGGTCTGGCTGCTCGCGTTCGCCGCGGCTGTTGCGGCGGTTGCGGAGTGCGGGACTGCCGCTTCTGTGGCGTCTGTGGGCGGTGTGGCCATGGGCGGTATTGTCGCCCGCACGTTGCTGGCCGCGCTATGCTGCGCTTCACCGGCATCCGCCCGCAAAAACCACGACCCACCCGATGACCGTTCACACCATCCTCAAGATGGGCGACCCGCGCCTGCTGCGCGTGGCCCAGCCCGTGACCGAATTCGACACCGATGCCCTGCACCTGCTGGTGCGCGACATGTTCGACACCATGCGCGCCGTCAATGGCGCGGGCCTGGCCGCGCCGCAGATTGGCGTGGACCTGCAATTGGTGATTTTTGGCTCCAATGCACGCAACCCCCGCTACCCAGACCGCCCGCTGGTGCCTCCCACCGTGCTGCTCAACCCGGTGATCACCCCATTGGGCGACGAAGAGGACGAGGATTGGGAAGGCTGCCTGTCGGTACCCGGCCTGCGGGGCAAGGTTCCGCGTTGGTCGCGTATCCGCTACACGGGCAGGGACCCCTATGGCGATCCCATCGATCGCACGGTGGATGGTTTTCACGCGCGTGTGGTGCAGCATGAGTGTGATCACCTCGTCGGCAAGCTCTACCCCATGCGGGTGCGCGACTTCACGCAGTTTGGTTTCACCGACGTGCTGTTTCCCGACATCAGCGCCAACGAAGACGACTGACCGCTCGCGAGGCGGTCGATATGCCGGCCGCCGCCAGTCAGTCCGACAGCTCGCGCAGGAGTTCCGTCTCGATCTGGATCTGCCGCGCGTTGTTCTGCAACTCGGGCCCTTGCACGAGGAAGGTGTCCTCCACACGTTCGCCAAGCGTGCTGACCTTGGCCAGTTGCACGCTCAGGTGGTGCTGCGCCAGGATGCGCGCCACCAGGTACAGCAGGCCGGCGCGGTCGCTGGCGGAGATGGCCAGCAGCCAGCGCTGCGCTTTCTCGTCCGGCCGCAGGGTGACGCGTGGCGCGACCGGAAAGCTCTTGACCCGGCGGGATACCCGCCGGCGTGCAGGTTCCGGCAGCGGGCCGCCGGTTTCGATCACCCGCACCAGATCGCTCTCGACCATGTGCGTGAGCTCTCGGTAGTGCCCTGGTTGAGATGACGCCACGACCTGGAATGTATCGAGCGCATAGCCGTTATTGGCGGTGTGCACTCGGGCGTCCAGGATGGAGAAGCCCGCGCGGTCGAAGTACCCGCAGATGCGCGCGAACAGATCGGCCTGGTCGGCGGCATACACCATGACCTGCAGGCCGTCGCCCGCCAGCGACTGGCGCGCGCGCACCACGGGTTTGGCTGTGCCGACGTGGCGCGACAGGTGGCGGGTGTGCCAGGCGATGTCGGCGGCCTCGTGGCGCATGAAGTAGCTCACGTCCAGCGTGTCCCAGAGCTTCTTGTGCGCCTCGAAGGGCAGGGCGCTGAGCGCCAGCAGCACCAGCGCCTCGCGCTTGCGGGCCTCGACCTCGGCTGCTGCGTCGGGCGCGCGGCCGCCCAGGGCGCGCAGGGTGGCGCGGTACAGGTCTTCCAGCAGCTTGCCCTTCCAGGCGTTCCAGACCTTGGGGCTGGTGCCACGGATGTCGGCCACGGTCAGCAGGTACAGCGCCGTGAGGTAGCGCTCGTTGCCCACGCGTTTGGCAAACGCCGCGATCACGTCCGGATCGCTCAGGTCTTCCTTTTGCGCGATGCGGCTCATGGAAAGGTGTTCGCTGACCAGAAATTCCACCAGCTTCGCGTCCTCGCGGCCTACGCTGTGCTGCCGGCAGAAGTGCCGGACTTCCTGCGCGCCGATCACCGAATGGTCGCCGCCGCGGCCCTTGCCGATGTCGTGGAACAGCGCAGCCAGGTACAGCAGCCAGGGCTTGTCCCAACCGCCCGCCAGCTGCGAGCAAAACGGGTACTCGTGCGCATGCTCGGCCATGAAGAAGCGGCGCACGTTGCGCAGCACCATCAGGATGTGCTGGTCCACCGTGTAGACGTGGAACAGGTCGTGCTGCATCTGCCCCACGATGCTGCGAAAGGCCCACAGGTAGCGCCCCAGCACCGAAGTCTGGTTCATGAGCCGCATCGCGTGCGTGATGCCCGAGGGCTGTTGCAGGATGCGCATGAAGTTGGCACGGTTGACCGGGTCGCGGCGGAAGGCACCGTCCATCACGCCGCGCGCGTTGTACAGCGCGCGCAGGGTGCGGGCCGACAGGTCTTTCAAGCCCACCGTGGTCTGGTAGAGCAAAAAGGTCTCCAAAATGGCGTGCGGATCGCGCTGGTACAGGTCGTCACTGGCCACCTCGATGAGGCCGGCCTTCTCGAAGAAGCGCTCGTTGATGGGGCGCGGCTCGTGCGTGGAGGGGTTCAGTCGCTCCTCGATGTTGAGCAGCAAAATCTGGCTGAGCTGCGACACGGCCTTGGCCGCCCAGTAGTAGCGCCGCATCAGGCTTTCGCTCGCGCGCATGGGCAGGCGCGAGCCGTCGGGCGAGAGTGAGCGGTAGCCGAACGATTCAGCCACGGCGGTCTGCAGGTCGAACACCAGGCGGTCTTCATGCCGTCCGGCCGCGGCATGCAGGCGTGCGCGGATGAGGCACAGCACGGCTTCGTTGCGCTCGATCTGGCGTACCTCGAAAGCCGTGGCCATGCCGCTGGCCGCCAGCTCTTTCCAGTTGCGGCCCAGGCCTGCTGCTTGCGAGACCCACAGGATCATCTGCAGGTCGCGCAGCCCGCCGGGCGACTCCTTGCAGTTGGGCTCCAGCGAGTAGGGCGTGTTCTCGTACTTGTTGTGGCGCTGGCGCATCTCCAGCGTCTTGGCCACCAGGAAGGCCTGCGGGTCCATCTGCAGGCGGTACTGGCGCTGGAACTCGGCAAACAGCGCGGCGTCGCCGCACACGAGGCGTGATTCGAGCAGCGAGGTCTGCACGGTGACGTCGCCCGCGCTCTCAGCCAGGCATTCGGCCACCGTGCGTACGCTGGAGCCGATCTCCAGGCCCGCATCCCAACAGCTGCCGATGAAGCCTTCAAGCCGGGTGCGCAGCGCGCTGCCCGCCTCGGGGGCCACGCCTTCGGGCAGCAGCAGCAGCACATCGACGTCCGAATACGGAAAGAGCTGGTCCCGGCCGAAGCCGCCCACGGCCACCAGCGCCATGTCAGGGGGCATCCCTGCGCGCTGCCACAGGGTGTGCAGCAGGTGGCCCGCCAGGGTGGAGAGCTTGCGCAGCAGCACACGGATGCCGCGCGTGGAGGTGCCAGTGGCCTGCAATGCGGTCAGCAGGGCGGCCTTGTCACGACGATACGCGTCGCGAAGGGCATGGATTTCGGTCATGGTCGTCGTGTGTCGCGCTGTGAAGGGGCCATGCAAAAGCCATGCAAAAGTTGTGCGCGCCCGCTGGCAGAGGCAGGCATGCAGGCGGGGCCGGTCAGGTCTTGGTCGCGGTGACGAAGGACGGCAGAGGCGGCGAGCCGGCCGACAGCGTCATCACTTCGTAGCCCGTTTCGGTGACCAGCACCGTGTGCTCCCACTGGGCGGACAGGCTGTGGTCCTTGGTCACGATGGTCCAGCCGTCGTTGCCGTGTTCCTTCACCTCGCGGCGGCCTGCGTTGATCATGGGCTCGATGGTGAAGACCATGCCGGGAACCAGCTCTTCCAGCGTGCCAGGGCGGCCGTAGTGCAGCACCTGCGGCTCTTCGTGGAACCTCTGGCCGATGCCGTGGCCGCAGAACTCCCGCACGATGGAGAAGCCCTGCGCTTCCGCGAACTTCTGGATGGCGTGGCCGATGTCGCCCAGCCGGGCGCCGGGCCTGACCTGCACGATGCCGTGCCACATGGCCTCGAAGGTGATGGCGCACAGGCGCTTGGCGGCGATGGACCCCTCGCCGATGATGTACATGCGGCTGTTGTCGCCGTACCAGCCGTCCTTGGTGATCACGGTGACATCCACATTGACGATGTCGCCCTTCTTCAGGGGCTTGTCGTTGGGGATGCCGTGGCACACCACGTGATTGACCGAAGTGCACAGCGAGGCCGGGTAGGGCGGGTAGCCTGGGGGCTGGTAGCCCACCGTGGCCGAGATGGTGCCTTGCTGCGCCATGCATTCGGCGCCCAGGCGGTCGATCTCTTTGGTGGTGATGCCGGGTTTGATGTGCGGGGCGATGTAGTCCAGCACTTCGGAGGCCAGGCGGCACGCCAGGCGCATGCCCTCGATGTCCGCGGCGCTTTTGATGGTGATGCTCATGCCGCAATTATCCCATCGCACCCCGCCGGCTGCAGAGGGGGCCGGGCAGCCCGGTAAAATGCCGGGCTGACCACTTGGTTCCCGCCCACCGGCCGGGGGCTTCGCGTCAGCGCCACCACGTACCCCTCACACCCAACAGGCCGCTACAGTGACCTTGCACATGACCACGCTGGCGGGCGGCAACGCCCTCAGCACCTTCCGCGCACAGCAACTCCAACCCGCCCTGGAAGCCATCCACCCCAAGATAAGCGGCATTGCAGCGCGCTTCGTGCACCTGGTCGCCACGGATGCGGCCCCCGCGCCTGCCGAGCACGAGCGCCTGTCGGCCCTGCTCACTTACGGCGACCCGTACGCCGGCCCCGAAGACGGTCCCGCCATCGTCGTCACCCCCCGCCTGGGCACGCTGTCGCCCTGGGCCTCCAAGGCGACCGACATCGCGCGCAACTGCGGCATCGCCATCCGCCGTGTGGAGCGCATCACCGAATACCGCATCAGCCTCAAGTCCGGGCTGCTGGGCAAGACCCCCGAGCTGACCGCCGAGCAGCTGGCCCAGGTTGCCGCTTTGCTGCACGACCGCATGACCGAATCGGTGGTGACCGACCGCGCAGCCGCTGCGGCGCTGTTCACCGAGCTGCAGCCTGCGCCCATGGAGCACGTCAACGTGCTGGGCGGTGGCCGGGGGGCCCTGGAGGCCGCCAACAGCCGATTCGGCCTGGCCCTGGCCGACGACGAAATCGACTACCTGGTCAACGCCTTCACGGGCCTGGCGCGCAACCCCACCGATGTGGAGCTGATGATGTTCGCGCAGGCCAACAGCGAGCACTGCCGCCACAAGATCTTCAACGCCCAGTTCACCATCGACGGCGTGGCGCAAGACAAGTCGCTGTTCGGCATGATCCGCAACACCCACCAGCTGGCGCCCCAGCACACGGTGGTGGCGTACTCCGACAACGCCTCCATCATGGAAGGCCACCCGGTCGAGCGATTTGTGGCAAAAATGGCATCTAACGCTGATGCAGAAAGCGCTACCAGCTATCAAAAAAGTAGCGCAACCCACCATGTGCTGATGAAGGTGGAAACGCACAACCACCCCACGGCCATCTCCCCGTTCCCCGGTGCATCGACCGGCGCGGGCGGCGAGATCCGCGACGAAGGCGCCACCGGCCGGGGCTCCAAGCCCAAGGCGGGCCTCACGGGCTTCACCGTGTCCAAGCTGTGGGGCAGCACGGTCGGCAAGCCCGAGCACATCGCCAGCCCGCTGCAGATCATGGTCGAAGGGCCTCTGGGCGGCGCAGCGTTCAACAACGAATTCGGCCGCCCCAATCTGGCGGGCTACTTCCGTGAGTACGAGCAGGAAGTTGCCGGCGTGCAGCGCGGCTACCACAAGCCCATCATGATCGCCGGCGGTGTCGGCGTGATCGATGCCGAACTGACGAAGAAGATCGAATTCCCCGCCGGCTCGCTGCTCATCCAGCTGGGCGGCCCCGGCATGCGCATCGGCATGGGCGGCAGCGCCGCCAGCTCCATGGCCACCGGCACCAACGCGGCCGAGCTCGACTTCGACTCCGTGCAGCGCGGCAACCCCGAGATCGAGCGCCGCGCGCAGGAAGTCATCAACCATTGCTGGGCCCAGGGCGCCAACAACCCCATCCTCGCCATCCACGACGTGGGCGCGGGCGGCCTGTCCAACGCCTTCCCCGAGCTCACGAACGACGCCGGCCGTGGCGCACGCTTCGACCTGCGTGCCGTGCCGCTCGAAGAATCGGGCATGGCGCCCAAGGAAATCTGGAGCAACGAAAGCCAGGAACGCTACGTGCTGGCCATCGCGCCCGAGTCGCTGCCCCTGTTCAAGGCCTTCTGCGAACGCGAGCGCTGCCCCTTCGCCGTGATCGGCACGGCCACCGAAGAGCGCCAGCTGGTGCTGCAGGACTCCGCCGTCGTCGCGGGCGACCAGAAGCACCCCGTGGACATGCCCATGGACGTGCTGCTGGGCAAGCCGCCCAAGATGCACCGCGACGTGACCACGGTGCAGCGCCAGTTCGCGCCCATCGACCTGACCGGCGTGCCGCTGCAAAAGGCCGTGATCGACGTGCTGGCCCACCCCACGGTGGCGTCCAAGCGCTTTCTTATCACCATCGGCGACCGCACGGTGGGCGGCCTGTCGCACCGCGACCAGATGGTCGGCCCCTGGCAGGTGCCGGTGGCGGACTGCGCGGTGACTCTGGCCGATTACAAGGGCTTTGCCGGCGAAGCGATGAGCATGGGCGAGCGCACGCCCCTGGCCGCCATCAATGCACCCGCATCGGGCCGCATGGCCGTGGCCGAGGCCATCACCAACCTGCTGGCCGCGCCCATCGAGCTGCCGCGCGTGAAGCTGTCGGCCAACTGGATGGCCGCCTGCGGTGAGCCCGGCGAAGACGCCGCGCTGTACGAAACCGTGAAGGCCGTGGGCATGGAACTGTGCCCCGCCCTGGGCATCAGCATCCCAGTGGGCAAGGATTCGCTGTCCATGCGCACGCAATGGTCTGACGGCAATGACAAGAAAAAGGTCACCTCCCCCGTCAGCCTGATCGTGAGCGCGTTCGCCTCTCTGTCCGATGTGCGCGGCACGCTCACGCCCCAGCTGGATTCCGCCGAGGATGACACCACCCTGGTGCTGATCGATCTGGGCAAGGGCCAGAACCGCATGGGCGGCAGCATCCTGGGCCAGACGCTGGAGCAAAGCGGCGACGTGGTACCCGACCTGGACGACCCGCAGGAACTGGTCAACACCGTCAATGCCGTGAATGCACTGCGTGCGCAGGGCCGCATCCTGGCCTACCACGACCGCAGCGATGGCGGCCTGCTGGCAGCTGCGGCCGAGATGGCCTTTGCCGGCCATGTGGGCGTGTCGCTCAATGTGGACCTGCTGGTCACCGAAGGCGACGGCATCACCGACAGCCGCATGGAAACCGGCGACGCCAAGAACTGGGCGCAGCAGGTCAGCGCGCGCCGTGAAGAACTCACGCTCAAGGCCCTGTTCAACGAAGAGCTGGGCGTGCTCCTGCAGGTGCGCACCGCCGAGCGCAACGATGTGATGCAGGTGCTGCGCGAGCACGGCCTGTCCAAGTTCAGCCACTTCGTGGGCAAGACGCGCCCGCAGTCCTCCAGCATCGACGCCGGCAAGGGCGAGCTGCAGGTCTGGCGCGATGCCAAGGCCGTGTTCAGTGCCAAGTTGACCGACCTGCACCAGGTCTGGGACGCCGTGAGCTGGAAGATCTGCCAGCAGCGCGACAACCCCGCCAACGCCGATGCCGAGCACGCCGCAGCGGGCGAGGCCACCGACCCCGGCATGCACGTGCACCTCACGTTCGACGCAGCCGACGACGTGGCAGCTCCGTTCCTGAACCTGGCCCGCCCCAAGGTCGCGATCCTGCGCGAGCAGGGCGTCAATTCGCACATCGAGATGGCCTACACCTTCACCGAGGCGGGTTTCGAGGCGTACGACGTGCACATGACCGACCTGCAGACCGGCCGCGTCAAGCTCGAGGACTTCAAGGGCGTGGTCGCCTGCGGCGGCTTCAGCTATGGCGACACGCTGGGCGCGGGCATCGGCTGGGCGCGCTCCATCACGTTCAACCCCGTGCTATCCGAGCAGTTCCAGGGCTTCTTCGGCCGCGCCGACACCTTCGGCCTGGGCGTGTGCAACGGCTGCCAGATGTTTGCCGAGCTGGCCGACATCATCCCCGGCGCGCAGGACTGGCCGCGCTTCACCACCAACCAGAGCGAGCGCTTCGAGGCCCGCCTGTCGATGGTGGAAGTGCTGGAGTCGCCCAGCCTGTTCTTTGCCGGCATGGCGGGCAGCCGCCTGCCGATCGCCGTGGCGCACGGCGAGGGCTATGCCAACTTCAAGTACCGGGGCAATGCAGCACAGGCGGTCGCGGCCATGCGCTTCGTGGACAACCACGGCGCGGCCACCGAGCAGTACCCGTTCAACCCGAACGGTAGCCCGGGCGGCCTGACCGGCGTGACCACGGCGGACGGCCGCTTCACGGCCATCATGCCGCACCCCGAGCGCGTGTTCCGAAACGTGCAGATGAGCTGGACCAGCGGCGACCGCAGCGAACTGAGCCCCTGGATGCGCATCTGGCGCAATGCCCGCAAGTGGGTCGGTTAAAGGCTGCGATCCGCGCCAGCGGATGCTCCGCACGGTGAGCCCATCACGGGCCGCCGTCGGCACGGGGAATGACTTCCAACGGGGCTTCGGCCCCGTTTTTCATGCGACGGCGACACCGCTGGATTTGACCCGGGTCATTGCTATAGTCTGCCCCTTCACCGATTGACTCCAAGGACTTTCCCATGGCTTCTGGCAGCTTGCTGGCCCTGCTCGACGATATCGCTACCATCCTCGACGACGTGGCGCTGATGACCAAGGTCGCGGCCAAGAAGAGTGCGGCCATGGCCGACGACGTGTCGGTCATGACCAAGGTGGCCGCGCAGAAGACGGCCGGTGTGCTGGGGGACGACCTGGCGCTCAACGCCCAGCAGGTCACGGGCGTGCGGGCCGAGCGCGAGATCCCCGTGGTGTGGGCCGTGGCCAAGGGCTCGATGATCAACAAGGTCATCCTCGTGCCCGCAGCGCTGCTGATCAGCGCGTTTGCGCCCTGGGCCGTGACGCCGCTGCTGATGGTGGGCGGCGCCTTCCTGTGCTTCGAAGGCTTCGAGAAGGTGGCGCACAAGCTGCTGCACACCCCCCACGAAGACGCGGCCGAACGCGAGAGCCATGCACAGGCCAACGCCAATCCGGCGGTGGACCTCGTGGCTTTCGAGAAAGACAAGGTCAAGGGTGCCGTGCGCACCGATTTCATCCTGTCGGCGGAAATCATCGCCATCACGCTGGGCACCGTGGCCAACGCGCCCTTCACCCAGCAGGTGGCCGTGCTGTCGGGCATCGCGGTCATCATGACCGTCGGCGTCTACGGGTTGGTGGCTGGCATCGTCAAGCTCGACGACCTGGGGCTGTGGCTCAGCCGCAAGGCCAGCAGCGCGGCGCAGGCACTGGGCAATGGCATCCTGCGCGCCGCGCCATGGCTGATGAAGGGCCTGTCCATCGCGGGCACGGCGGCGATGTTCCTGGTGGGCGGCGGTATCCTGGTGCACGGCGTGCCCGCGCTGCACCACGCCGTCGAAGGCACGGGCGCGGCAGCGGCGCAGTGGCCGGTGGGCGGCCTGTGGGAATTGCTGGTGCCCAACCTGCTGAACGCGGTGGTCGGCATCATCGCCGGAGGCCTGGTGCTGGCCGCGGTGACGCTGGTCAAGCGCGTGCGGGGCAAGTCCGCAGCGCATTGACGACAAGCGCCCGCGAAGGGCGGATGCAAGAGCCCAGGCCGCGTTTCCTTGATGTATGTCTAAGGGCGCGGGCCGGGGCCTTGAGATAGGGCAAGGCCGGTGGGCGCCCGCAGCGGTTCAATGGATGCACGGGGGTCGTCCCCGTCCAACCGATGTGAACTGAACATGAAAAAGAACCTGCTGGCTGTCGCTCTACTGTGTGTCCTGTCCTCCGGCGCCGCCATGGCGCAACAGGCCGAAGGGCCGTGGATGGTCCGCGCACGCGCGGTGAACCTGGACAGCGCCAACAAGGACAGCACGCCCCTGGGTCTGTCGATCAACGACAAGACGATTCCTGAAGTCGACGTCACCTACTTCTTCAACCAGAACATCGCGGCCGAGCTGATCCTCACCGTACCGCAAAAGCACACGCTGAGCGCCGCAGGCACCGCCATCGGCTCGCTCAAGCACCTGCCGCCCACGCTGCTGGTGCAGTACCACTTCAATGCGCCCGGCTTCAAGCCCTATGTGGGCGCGGGCCTGAACTACACGCGCTTCTCGGGTGTGCGCCTGCCCGCTGGTGTGGACATCGACCGCAACAGCTTCGGCCCGGCACTGCAGGTGGGCGTGGACATTCCGCTGGCCAAGAACCTGTATCTGAACTTCGACGTGAAGAAGGTCTTCATCAAGACCGATGTGTCGGCGGGGGGCGCCAAGCTGGGCACCTTCAAGGCAGACCCCGTGCTGGTGGGCGTGGGTCTGGGCTGGAGGTTCTAGCTGGACTCCCCCTGAGTTGCTGCACGCCTGCGTGGCAGTGCGAGAGGCATGGCCTCTTCGGCCTGTCCAAGCCTGCGCAGGCAGGCCTGGAGCCGCAGGCTTCAGCCCCTGAGGGGGCGCCACCGGTGGCCCGGCAGAGCCGGTTCCACGGTGGCACTGGCGGCTTGGTGCCTATGGACAGACTCAATCCAACAGGAAATAACCTGTTGACTCTTCACAGCTAGGGACCCGGCCAGAGCCAGCAAGGCGCCGCCGCAGCAGCGGTCCAGCCACAGGATGGCGCGGCGTTGCAGCAGCTTCACAGCGCGTGTACCGATGGCGGCGTAGGCCAGCATGACGGCGAAGTCCAGACCTGCGAACACGATGGCAATGGCTGCGTACTGCGGCCATTGCGGTGTGCTGGCATCGATGAATTGCGGCAACAGCGCCGAGCAAAACAGGTAGCCCTTGGGGTTGGTCACCGCAACCAGGAACGAGCGCGCGAAGATGCCGCGCGGCGTGGTGGCCGAGCCCGGGACCTGTGCGCCCGCCGCCGCGAGTTCCAGACCTCCGTGCGAGCGCAGCAGCCGCACGCCCAGCCACGCCAGGTAGGCCGCGCCCAGCCACTTGATCACCGAGAACCAGAACTCCGATGCCGCCAGCAGCGCGCCCAGGCCCAGGGCCACGGCACCTACGAGCACGAAGTCCGACGCCACCGCGCCCAGCATGCCGGGCAGCGCGCGGCGCACGCCATAGCGCGAACCGTTGGCCAGCGCCAGCAGCACCGTGGGCCCCGGCGTGGCAATGGCCACGAGGGCCACCAGTGCAAAGACCAGCAGCGTGGCGAGCGTCATGCCAACAGCCCGCAGCCCAGGGGCTTGAGCACGCGTTCTGTGGACGCGGGGTACTTGGCCAGCTTGGAGGCCGGCCGGCGCGGACGCTGGACCAGGTCGCCGCCGCAGTTGGGGCAGACGTGGCCGAGCCGGGTGTCGGCACAGTCACTGCAGAAGGTGCATTCGAAGGTGCAGATGCGCGCGCCGGTGGAGTCCGGCGGCAGGTCTTTGTTGCAGCATTCGCAGTTGGGGCGCATCTGGAGCATGGGGTGTCCTTGGGGCAAAAGAAACGGCTGCAAGGGTATGCCAGCCGGCGTGGCCGGGCAAGGTACAGATGCCGCAGCGGCGAGCAGTACACACAAGTGCGGCTCGGCGCAGTGCAGGGCACTCAACGCATGGATCGTGAACACGCTCCTTGAAGGTCAGCCCCGCACGACTTTGATCGAAACCAGCCGCTGGCGTTGCCCGCTGGAGCTAGCGCGGGTCGGCCAATCAGGGGGCTGCAAGCTGCACGTCCGCACCCCACATGCGCTGCCACAGCCAGGGCAGGGCGGTGGCCAGGTCGGGTCGCTGCCACACCTGAGTGGTGGCCCGCTGGCCCGAAACCAGTTCTGCCGGCGTCCCCAGGTTGAAATGAAAGCTGTACGTGGGCTCGTTGCCCATGCGCAGGTCGGTGATGAAGACCTCGCCGCCGGCCTCGCTCATCTTGAAAAAGCCGTGGCTGAAGCGGGCTACGCGGTCCACCAGTGCGTGGCCTTGGTAGCGCGCATACAGCTCAGCCCCGCGCGCGTGGGTGGACCACCGAACGGGGCGGTCGCCATCGAGCAGCGAGTAGTAGCCCTCGTGGTAGTGCGTGGGCGTCACGGCCACTGCGCGCCACAGCAACGTGTTGAACGGCGCAGGGGTGACGAGCAACTGCCCGGGCGTGAGGTGCGGCACCGGCGCGGATGCCAGGATCTTGTGGGTGGCGATCTGCTGCGCAGCCAGGCCCCAGACCAGGTAGGCAGTGCTCAGCACGAGCCCGGCGCGCGTCCAGGCTATGCCTCGCCCCTGGCGCATCGCCAGGGCGAGCAGTACACCCAGCAACAAAGGCACGGTGTAGAGCGGGTCGATGATGAACACGCTGCCCACGGCATACGGCGTGTCGGTGAAGGGCCGCAGCAGCTGCGTGCCGTACACCGTCATCCAGTCCAGCAGCGGGTGGGTGATGAGGGCGAGCCAAAGGGCCAGCCACCAGCGCGTGAACCGGTCCGTTTCGCGGTGCAGGCGCGATACCAGCCACGCCATCGGCACCGACAGCACGGTCAGGTAGAACAGGGCATGGCTTTCTGCGCGGTGCAGCACCATGTTCAGGATGGCATCGCCGTGGTTGACGAAGGCATCCAGGTCCGGCAGCGTGCCGGCAATGCCGCCCCACAGCGCGGCCTTCCACACGGCGGTGCGGCGGCCCAGGGTGGCGATGGCGACGGAGGAGCCCAGAACGATTTGGGTGACGGAATCCATGCGGGCGTGTGGTGCGGACGGTGGCAGGTGGATGGGTGGCAGGTGGATGGGTGGCAGGTGGATGGGCGGGGGCGCCGGCTGGTGCCGTCGCCTTGCGACCCTATCAGGTCTGCACGACGATCGGGAATTCTCCCCGCATGCCGTCGGCCGCGGGGGCGAAGCGGACCGTGAGCGCCGCACGGTCCTTTTCGCTCAGCCGGCTCCAGAGGTAGTCGCGCGCATTGCCGGCGTCGCCCGCCACGTACATCTGCGTGGTCAGCAGCTCGCGCCCCGGCAGCCGCACCTTGAAGTGGATGTGTGGGGTTCGGCCGGTGTACGGCGCCGGCCGGATGGTGCGAAACCGGTACTGTCCATCGCGCCCCAGCACCACGCGGCCAAAGCCCTGGAAGGCCTGCGCTGCCTTGCCGCCGTCGCCCGGGTGATGGTAGTGGCCCTTGGCGTCGCACTGCCAGATCTCCACCGTGCCGCCAGCCAAGGGCACACCCTGCGTGTCCGTCACCCGGCCTTCCACCCAGACGGCCTCGCCCTGGGTGTAGCGCAGCATCCCGTTGCGCAGCAGGTCGGCGTCGCTGTCCGCCGGGAAGTCGACGGGGTAGTAAGGTCCCTCGGTCTGGTGCGGTGTGGGCATGGCGAGGGCCTGGGCCGCCGCCGGCTGCACCAGCGCCGGTGCGGCGACCAGCGCAGCGCCCCGCAGGCCCTGCTGCAGCCACTGGCGGCGTGTGGGGGCGGTGTGCCGTGGCGGAAGGTGGGCGTTGGCAGTGTTGTCGGGCATGGCGGGCTCCTGCCTGGGGCGGCTGCGGGTGGGTGATCGGCTCCGTGTCGGACGCACGGCGGTAGGAGCCATCCGGCGCGCAAAAAGTGCCGCAGCCGCGTCACGCCGGGCGGTGTGGGCGCCCGCGCACCGCAGGCAACGGGGAAACGGCCTACACGCCGCATCATCCTGCCGCCGCAGAATGTCCCGATGGCCGTGGGGTTATATTGCCTTTCACGGTCCAGCCTGCGGGCGGGACGGACGGCTTGGAGCCAGTGGGCTCCACGGCGGTCCCGCTCTATTACCAGCAGTGGCAAGCCATGCCGCGCCAGACGCTTCAAGATCCATGCCTTTGCCCAGCCCCACCGACGACATCACGCGCGGCCTGAACCAGCGCCCCGCCAGCATTTCCCCCAAGTACTTCTACGACCAGCACGGCTCAGAGCTGTTCGAGGAGATCACCCGATTGCCCGAGTACTACCCCACCCGCACCGAGACTGCGCTCATGCAGCAGCATGCAGACGGCATCGCCCGGGCTGTGGGCCCCGGCGGTACGCTGATCGAGCTGGGTGCGGGCAATTGCCAGAAGGCGCGCACGCTGTGCCGCCTGGTGCAGCCGGCCTGTTTCGTGGGGGTGGATATTTCGGCCGACTTCCTGCAGGCCGCGGTGCAGGGCCTGCGCGACGACTTCCCCGGGCTGGATGCGCGCGCCGTGGGCGGCGACATGACCCAGGGCGTGGTGCTGCCTGCAGATATTCCGCGCAAGGGGCGCCTGGTGTTCTACCCGGGCTCGTCCATCGGCAACTTCGACCCGCCGCACGCCCTGGAGCTGCTGGCCCACATGCGCGAGCTGATCGACGACGACGGCGGCCTGTTGATCGGCATCGACCTGCCCAAGGACGTGCAGGTGCTGGAAGCCGCCTACGACGACGCTGCCGGCGTGACGGCGGCGTTCAACCGCAACGTGCTCACGCACGTGAACCGGCTGATCGGCAGCGACTTCGACGTTCAGCAGTGGCAGCACCGCGCGTTCTTCAACCAGGAAGAGTCCCGCATCGAGATGCACCTGGAGGCTCTGGCCGACGCCGACGTACGCTGGCCCGGTGGTGCCCGCCGGTTTGACCAGGGTGAACGCATCCACACCGAAAACAGCTACAAATACCCCCTGCCCGTGTTCACCGACATGCTGGCGCGCGCGGGGTTCTCGCGGGCCCAGGCGTGGACGGATGACCGCGGCTGGTTTGCCGTGCTGCACGCGCGCCCCTGAGGATGGATGGACTATGACCAACATGGATGTGTGCCCCCCGTTGACCGCGCTGCTCTCGCGCTATGCCGCCGTGCGGGACCACAGCGTGGCCCTGGTCGCGCCCCTGTCGGCCGAGGACTGCGGCGCGCAGTCCATGCCCGACGCCAGCCCGGCCAAGTGGCACCTGGCGCACACCACCTGGTTTTTCGAAACCTTCGTGCTGGAGCCGAACGAGCCGGGCTTTGCGCCCTTCGACCCCGCGTTTCGCGTACTGTTCAATTCGTACTACAACGGCGTGGGCGCCAAGCACCCGCGTGCGCAGCGCGGGCTGCTGACCCGCCCGTCGCTCGATGCCGTGCGAGCCTACCGTGCCAACGTGGACCAGCGCATGGCGCGCCTGATGCCCACCGTGCTGAACGACGCGGCGCTGTGCGCGCTGATCGAGCTGGGCCTGCAGCACGAGCAGCAGCACCAGGAGCTCTTGGTGACGGACGTCAAGCACCTGCTGTCGTGCAACTCCACGTGGCCGGCGTACGGCACAACTTCAGATTCGGCGGGCGACCTGGCCCTGGTGCCAGCCATCGAGCCCTTCGGGTGGCTGACGCTGGACGGCGGGCTGGTGGACATCGGCCACCGAGGCGACGGTTTTGCCTTCGACAACGAAAGCCCGCGCCACCGCACCTACCTGGCACCGTATGCGCTGGCCTCGCGGCTGGTGACCAACGCGGAATGGCTGGCCTTTGTGGAGGGCGGAGGCTACGACGACCCCGCCCATTGGCTGGCCGAAGGCTGGGACTGGCGGGTGGCCCAGGGGCTTGACCACCCCCTGTACTGGCACCGGATGGACGGTGGCTTCTGGCATGCGTTCACCCTGGCGGGCCTGCAGCCGCTGCGTGGCGACCTGCCTGTGGTGCATCTGTCGTACTACGAGGCCGATGCCTACGCCCGCTGGGTGGGCGCACGCCTGCCGACCGAAGCCGAGTGGGAGCATGCGGCGCAAGCCGTAGCAGCGGCTGGTGGACACGATGATGACGGCGACGATGGCCACGGCGCCCACGATGGCCAGACGCTGGAACAACTGTTCGGTAGCGCCTGGCAATGGACGCAGTCGAGCTACGCCGCCTACCCGGGCTTTCGCACCGCCGACGGTGCGGTGGGCGAGTACAACGGCAAGTTCATGGTCAACCAGTACGTGCTGCGCGGCAGCTCTTGCGCCACGCCTTCCGGGCATGCGCGCAGCACCTACCGCAACTTCTTCGCGGCCACGGCGCGCTGGCAGTACACGGGGTTGCGGCTGGCGCGGGATGCGTGAGCGGCGCTAGTGCGGCATCTGGCCGCACGTTCAGGGTTCCATGCGGAAGGTGTGCTCAAGCACCAGGCGGGCGGGTTCGCCATTGCGCAGCAGCGGCGCAAACTTCCAGCGGCGCACCGCGTCAGTCGCGGGTTTGTGGAGGGCTTCATCGCCGGTTCCAGACACTACGCGCGCGGTGCCGACCAGCCCGCTGGGCATGATTTCGAACGACACCTTCACATCGCCGCGCGCCGTGGGCGACGGGTCATTCAGCATAAACGACGGGTAGCGCGGCAGCGGTGCCTCCAGCAGCGTCAGGGGCGTGTCGAGCGGCGGCGACACCTGCCGCCGCAGCAATTGTTCGTCCTCCCGCTGGCGGAAACTGGTGACTTGGGATTCGGTCACATCCACGCCGCGCGGCGGGGTGAACAGTGACGAACTGCAGCCGGCCAGAGTGAGCAGGCCGAGGGTGAGCGGTGCAAGAGGAGATAGGCGGAACATGGCGATGGAGGGTCAGTGCGCCCCGCGATCTGCGGGGCAATCCCGCCAGTATCCCGCAACTGGCGTCGGCTGCGGTCGAATGGTCAGACCGCGTCGAGTGCCTGCGCCAGGTCTGCCTGCAGGTCGTCGATGTGCTCGATGCCCACCGACAGGCGCACCATGCTCTCGCTCACGCCCGCCTTGGCCAGCTCTTCGGGGTTGAGCTGGCGGTGCGTGGTCGAGGCGGGGTGTGTGGCCAGCGATTTCGCGTCGCCGATGTTCACCAGGCGCGTGAAGAGCTGCAGCGCGTCCAGGAAGCGCGCACCGGCCGCCCGCGGGTCGGCGTCGGTGCTCTTGAGCCCGAAGCTCAGGATGCCGGAAGCCTTGCCGCCCGATTGCCGCTGCACCAGCGCGTGGTCCGGGTGGTCCGGCAGGCCGGCGTAGCGCACCCATTCCACCTTGGGGTGACTCTGCAGATACTTCGCCAGCGCCAGCGTGTTGTCGCAGATGCGGTCCATGCGCAGGGCCAGGGTTTCGATGCCTTGCAGGATCAGGAACGCGCTTTGCGGGGACAGCGCCGCGCCGGTATTGCGCAGCGGCACCACGCGCGCGCGGCCGATGAAGGCGGCGGGGCCCAGGGCTTCGGTGTAGACCACGCCGTGGTAGCTCACGTCGGGCTCGTTCAGGCGCGGAAAGCGGGCCTTGTGCTCGGCCCATGGGAACTTGCCGCTGTCCACGATGGCTCCGCCCACGCTGTTGCCGTGGCCGCCCAGGTACTTGGTGAGCGAGTGCACCACGATGTCCGCACCGTGCTCGATGGGGCGCAGCAGGTAGGGGCTGGGCACCGTGTTGTCCACGATCAACGGAATACCGTGCGCATGGGCCACATCGGCCAGGGCGCGGATGTCGGTCACGTTGCCCAGCGGGTTGCCGATGGACTCGATGAAGATGGCCTTGGTGCGCGCGTCGATGTGCTGCGCGAAGCTGGCTGGGTCGCGCGGGTCGGCAAACCGCGTGGTGATGCCCTGCTGGGGCAGTGTGTGCGCAAACAGGTTGTAGGTGCCGCCGTAGAGCGTGCTGGCCGACACGATGTTGTCGCCCGCCTCGGCAATGGTCTGGATGGCGTAGGTGATGGCCGCCATGCCCGAGGCCACGGCCAGTGCGGCGATGCCGCCTTCGAGTGCCGCGACGCGCTTTTCCAGCACGTCGGTCGTGGGGTTCATGATGCGGGTGTAGATGTTGCCCGGCACCTTCAGATCGAACAGGTCCGCGCCGTGCTGGGCGCTGTCGAAGGCGTAGGCCACCGTCTGGTAGATGGGCACGGCCACGGCCTTGGTGGTGGGGTCGGGCGCATAGCCTGCGTGGACGGCAAGGGTTTCGATCTTCATGCGGATGGGTCTCCCGGTAGATGAATGGTTACGCTGATGCAGCACGCCTGCGGCGCAGGGTGCGCGCAGGCGGCAGCGGCCATTCTTGCACCGGGACGGTGCGCATGGGTCGAATCGTTGGCTATGAGCTTATGCGCAGAATGCAGGCGCGTCCCAGCCTGCGAATTTCAAGTCAAAAATGCCTGCGGCGCTTTCTGGCAAAGCGCCAATAGCTATTATTTTGAGAGCGGATTCGCGGGTGGCCGCGCGCGGTAGAACTGCAGCGGCACGGCCAGCGCCTCGGTCTCCTTGGCGTGCTGGTTGAGCACCGACTTCTTCATCTTGCCCACCACGTGCATCTCGCACGGCTTGCAGTCAAAGCGCAGGGTGAGTTTTTCCTTGCCGTTGATCAGCATCAAGGGCTCGGCCTTGATGGTGCCCTGCACGCCCGTCACGCCCTTGGCCTGCTTGGGGCACAGGCTCATCGAGAAGCGCACGCAGTGCTTGGTGATCATGAGGCTGACTTCGCCTTCCTCCTCGTGCGCCTCGTAGGCCGCATCGATCACCTTCACGCCGTGGCGCACGTAGAAGTCGTGCGCCTTCTGGTTGAACACGTTGCCCAGGAACGAGAGCGTGTCTTCGGGGTAGGGCACGGGTGGGTCGACCGGCACCGCACGCTGCAGCCGCGCAAAGTTGCGGGCGCGGCAGTCTTCCAGGTCGGCCAGCGCGTCGCGGCGCAGCGCGTTGAGCACCGAGGCCGGCACGAACCAGGGTTCGGACAACTGCAGTGCAATGTCATGCACCGCGAAGATGGTGGCGCCGAAGCGGCCCAACTGCTCGCGCAGGCTGGCTTCTGCCTTGGCGGCGTCGGTGGCGCTCTGATGGGGTTGCTCCACGTCGGCACAGCCCACGTTGCCGTCTTCGTCGGTCAGCATCAGGCTGAAGCCCGAAGGCGTCTCGCTCAGGTGCGCCCACAGGCCGATGCGGCGGTCGCTGGATTTTTTCTCGAGCGTGCGCACCCAGTCCATGTCGCGGTTGCGGTTGACTTCGGTGCCCTTGCGCAGGTCCTTGAAGCCTTCCATCGGGTCCTTGGGGTACACCCGCCACTGGCCCACGCTGCGCGCCGACACGGGCTCGGCCACGTTGATGGCCATGCCCACCAGCTCCTTGTGCAGGTCGTAGTAGCACAGGCCGTCGCCGTTGTGCAGCACGGTGGCGGGGTCGCTCACCTCCAGCTCGACGAAGTCCGGCCCCATCTTGGTCACCCAGCCGATGGCCTGGCCCGGGTTCTTGGGGGTGTCGAACGCGCCGATGTCTTCCTTGCGGCCGGTCACGAAGTAGTCGGTGAACTCGCGGTTGAAGTTCTGCAGCGGGTCGGGCGTGAAGGTGAATGTGGTGGCGCCGCTGGACGATCGTGACAGCGGCCGGCCGGCATTCTCGCGCTCTTGCAGGATAGCGTCGAGCAGCGTGCGGTAGTGGGCGGTGATGTTCTTCACGTAGCCCATGTCCTTGTAGCGTCCCTCGATCTTGAAGCTGCGCACGCCGGCATCGATGAGCGCGCGCAGGTTGTCGCTCTGGTTGTTGTCCTTCATGGACAGCACGTGCTTGTCGTGCGCGATGAAGCGGCCCTGTGCGTCGGTCACCTGGTAGGGCAGGCGGCAGGCCTGGCTGCAGTCGCCCCGGTTGGCGCTGCGGCCGGTCTGCGCATGGCTGATGTTGCACTGGCCGCTGTAGGCCACGCACAGCGCGCCGTGGATGAAGAACTCGATGTTGGCGCGGCCCGGCGCATCCACGGGCCCCAGCGCCTTGTGCACGGCAGCGATCTGCTGCACCGTGAGCTCGCGTGCCAACACGATCTGCGACAGGCCCGCGTCCTGCAGAAAGCGCGCCTTCTCGGGCGTGCGGATGTCCGTCTGGGTGCTGGCGTGCAGCTGGATGGGCGGCATGTCGGACAGCGCCAGCAGGCCCATGTCCTGGATGATGAGCGCGTCGGCACCGGCCTCGTACACCTGCCAGGCCATGCGGCGCGCGGCTTCCAGTTCGTCGTCGCGCAGGATGGTGTTCAGGGTGATGAAGATGCGGCTGTTGAAGCGGTGCGCGTGCTTCACCAGGCGTTCGATGTCCCGGATGTCGTTGCCCGCCCCGGCCCGCGCACCGAAGGCGGGGCCGCCGATGTAGACGGCGTCGGCGCCATGGTTGACGGCTTCGATGCCGATGTCGGCGTCGCGCGCGGGCGAAAGCAATTCGAGCTGGTGGGGCAGGAGAGACATGGGGCGTGATTATCCCAGCCATACCGCCATGTGGGGCATCCGGCTGCGCGTGTCCGAGCGCGGAGGTATCACTATTAGCTCGCTTAATGACCCGCCAAGTTGCTATGTTTACATAGCATTGCGGGGCAAACCGGGGTGCAGGTGGCTAGGATGCGGGGCCGTGTCATGCCCCAAGGTGGTGCATGGTGCTGTGCGACCCCTTCTGACATCTACTTTCGGAGACTTCCAACGTGTTTCGCCGTGCTTCCCGCCCCTTCGTGCAACTGACCATCGCCGCAGCCTGCGCTGCGGCTGCCCACGCGGCCTACGCCCAGGACGTCCAGACCGTCAAGATCGCCCACGCAGGCCCCGTGTCGGGCGGTATCGCCCACATCGGCAAGGACACGGAAAACGGCGTGCGCCTGGCGATTGACGACCTCAATGCCCAGAACCTGGTGATCGGCGGCAAGAAGATCAAGTTCGAGATCGCGGCCGAAGACGATGCGGGCGACCCGCGCCAGGCCACCGCTGTGGCGCAAAAGCTGTGCGACCAGAAGGTGGCGGGCGTGGTGGGCCACCTGCAGTCGGGCACGTCCATCCCCGCAGCGGCCATCTACGACAAGTGCGGCGTGCCGCACATCACGGCGGCCGCCACCAACCCGGACCTGACCAAGCCCGGCTACAAGACCACCTACCGCCTGATCGCCAATGACAACGCGCTGGGCGCGGCGCTGGCGCTGTTCTCCGCCGACCACCTGAAGCTCAAGAGCGTGGCCATCATCGACGACCGCACCGCGTACGGCCAGGGCGTGGCCTCGGTGTTCAAGGCGACGGCGCTGCAAAAGGGCCTGAAGGTGGTGGGCGAGGAGTTCACCAATGACAAGTCCACAGACTTCATGGCCATCCTCACGTCCATCAAGAACAAGAAGCCCGATGCGATCTTCTACGGCGGCCTGGATGCACAGGCCGGCCCCATGCTGCGCCAGATGGAGCAACTGGGCCTGGGCGGCGTGAAGTTCTTCGGCGGCGACGCACTGTGCACCGAGAAGCTGCCCGAGCTGTCGGGCAAGAGCCCCGCGCTCAAGAACGTGACCTGCGCCACGGGCGGCGCGTCGGTCGACAAGATGCAGGGCGGCGCCGACTGGAAGAAGCGCTACGACGCCAAGTTCCCCGGCCAGTTCCAGATCTACAGCCCCTACGCCTATGACGCCGCCATGGTGCTGGCCGACGCGATGAAGCGTGCCAACTCGGTGGACCCCAAGGCGTACATCCCCTTCATCGGCAAGACCGAATACAAGGGCGTGACCGCCAACATCGCCTTCACCGCCAAGGGCGAGCTGACCACGCCCGCCGTGACGCTGTACACCTACAGGGACGGCAGCCGCGTCGCGTTGAACTGATCCTTCGGGATCCGTGGGGGGTCTGCCCCGGCGCGCAATGCGGCCGGGTTGGTGCCATGGTGCTTGCGGAACAGCCGCGCCAGGCTGCTGGCGCTGGCGAGACCCACTTCGTCGGCAATGGCGGCCAGGCTGTGGTGCGAGTTGGCGACTCGCCAGTGGGCATGCTCCATGCGCATCGTCGTCCAGTGATCGTGGGCACTGTGGCCGAAGCGGTCCGTGAACAGCCGGTCCAGCTGCCGGCGGCCGATGCCGATGCGCTCGGCGATACTGGCCACCGTCAGGCCTTCGGCCATGGAGCTGCGCATCAGCGCCACCGCGCGCCCCAGGTGCCGGCCCAGGTCCGGCCCGCCGCCGTCCATGGATTGCAAAGAGTGCCCCTGGTGGCGGGGCGCGTCCACCAGCATGTCCGCAAGGCCCTTGAAGGCGCGCACCCGGCCGCAGTGGCGTGACAGCAGCTCCACCGCCATGTCGATGGCCGCCGTGCCTCCCGCGCAGGTGATGCGGTCACGGTCAAAACAATAGATCTGCTCGCTGGCCACCGCGATGCGCGGAAAGGCATGGCGGAATTCGGCCACATGGCGCCAGTGCAGCGCCACCCGGCGGCCCTTGAGCAAACCGGCCTCGGCCAGCAGAAAGATCGCGTTGTCGATGGCCACCAGCGGCAGGCCTTGCGCCGCCGCCTTGCGCAGCAACGGTCCGTGGGTGTGCGCATGCCCCCGCGATGCCTGCACCGTGCGGCTGCCGAACACCACCAGATAGTCGAACGCCGCCAGGTCCACCGCATCCGCCGTGGCCTGCATGGCCACCTGCACGCCGCTGCTGGAAACCACGGGCGCGCCGTCGATGCCCACCAGCGTCCAGGCGCAATAGCGCTGGCGGCTGCGGTCCTCGTCGTCGGCCGAAAAGCGCAGCTTGTCGAGAAACGCGCCGAAAGGCAGCAGCGCGAAGTCGGGCAGCGGCATCAGGAGCAGGCGCACGTCCGGGCGTGGAAGGGGGCTGGCGTCGGCGGGGAGCATGGGAGGGTGTCTAATTTGGTGGCAATAATAGCCAGATCGGATTTCCTGTATCAGCCGGCTGGCACCTAGACTGCACTCCATCTTTTCAAGGAATGGTGCTGCGATGGATCTGAATATCTGGCTGGTCTACCTGCTGGCGGTCGTTGGCCTGTCACTGACCCCAGGCCCCAACAGCCTGCTGGTGCTGGCCCATGGCGCGCTGCACGGGCGCGTGCGCACGCTGTGGACCATTGCGGGCGGGGCGGTGGGCTTTGCGGGCCTGATCGGCTTGTCCATGCTCGGCATTGGCGCGCTGCTGCAGTCGTCGGCCCATGCGCTCACGGCGATGAAGTGGGTGGGCGGCGCCTATCTGGTGTGGCTGGGCATCCAGCTGTGGCGGGCCCCACCCATGCAGCTGGAGGCCGTGCCGGCGACGGCAGCCCCGGCTGCGGGCGCACCCGCCGCCACGGGCGGCAGGCTGTTGCGCCAAGGGTTGCTGGCCGCCATTTCCAACCCCAAGGTGCTGCTGTTCTATGGCGCGTTCCTGCCCCAGTTCATCGCGCCGGGGCGCGACCTGTGGCTGCAGTTCGTGGTCATGGCGGGCACCTTTGCGGTGGTCGAATGCCTGGTCGAATTCGGGCTGGCCAGCCTGGCGCACCGCATCCGCCCCTGGCTGCAACGGTCTGGCCGCAAGTTCAACCGCGCCTGCGGCGGGCTGTTCGGTTGGATGGGGGCGGCGCTGCCCATGACACATTGACAGGAGACGCGCGTACGGGAGGCGCGAGCGCGCTGTCCCGGTTTAAAGTGCTGATCTGTACAGCATCGGGAGCGCAGGCATGCGGGGATTGTTCGGTTTGGTGGGGCTGGTCGTGGTGCTGGCCATCGTGGGCATCGTCGCCAAGAAGCAGTTGTCGGCCACGCGTGCGCCGGCGGCGGTGCTTGAGCAGCAGCAGGCGCCCGGGCTCGGTACGGGGGCGTCTGCGCCAGCCGCCAACCCTGGCGGCAATGTGCGCATGCAAAGCCAGCAGGTGCAGCAGCAGGTCCAGCAGCAGCTGGACGACATCATGAAGCAGCGCAGCCAGGACCTGCTGCCTGAATCCGACAAGTGATGCACCGATGACAGCAGCAGTCTCGAGCGACGAAGAAGGCATGCGCCTGGCGCTGGCCGAGGCGCGGGCCGCGGGCGACGCCGGCGAAGTGCCCGTGGGCGCCGTGGTCGTCAAGGACGGCCAGGTGATCGCCACAGGCCGCAACGCCCCCGTTCAGGCCAAAGACCCCACAGCCCACGCCGAAATCGTCGCCCTGCGCGCTGCTGCGCAGCGCCTGGGCAACTACCGGCTCGACGGCTGCACGCTGTACGTCACGCTGGAGCCCTGCGCCATGTGCAGCGGCGCCATGCTGCATTCGCGGCTGGCGCGCGTGGTGTATGGCGCCACGGAGCCCCGCACGGGCGCTGCGGGTTCGGTGCTGGATCTGTTCGCGCACGCCGCCATCAACCACCAGACAGCCGTGCAGGGAGGGGTGCTGGCGGGCGAATGCAGCGCGCTGCTCACCACCTTCTTTGGCGAGCGGCGCCGCGAGCAGCGCGCCGATGCATTCGCCCGCCATCCCTTGCGCGACGACGCGCTGCGCACCCCGGACACGGCCTTTGCCCACCTGCCGGGCTACCCCTGGGCGCCGCGGTACGTGAGCGACCTGCCCAGCCTGGCGGGCCTGCGCATGCACTACCTCGACGAAGGCCCCGTGGATGCGCCGCGCACCTGGCTGTGCCTGCACGGCAACCCGGCATGGAGCTACCTGTACCGGCACATGCTGCCGGTTTTCCTGGCCGCTGGCGACAGGGTCGTGGCGCCCGACCTGATCGGTTTTGGCAGGAGCGACAAGCCCAAGAAGGAGCCGGCGCACCAGTTCGAATGGCACCGCCAGGTGCTGCTGGAGCTCATCGAGCGCCTGGACTTGCGCAACGTGGTGCTGGTGGTGCAGGACTGGGGCGGCATCCTGGGCCTGACCCTGCCCATGGCCTGCCCGGAGCGCTTTGCAGCCCTGCTGGTGATGAACACGCTGCTCGCCACGGGCGATGCGCCGCTGCCGGCCGGATTTGTCGACTGGCGCGCTATGTGCCGCGACAAGCCCCTGTATGGCGTGGGGCGCCTGCTTTTGCGCGGCAATCCGCACCTGTCTGCGGCGGAATGCGCGGCGTACGACGCGCCTTTCCCCGACAAGGGCTACCGCGCGGCGCTGCGCGCCTTCCCCGAGCGCGTTCCGGCATCGGTGGACGCCCCAGGCGCGGCGCTGTCCCGCCAGGCGCGCGACTTCTGGCAGCACCGGTGGCAAGGGCAGAGCCTGATGGTCATCGGTGCCCGGGACCCGGTGCTGGGCCCCGCCACCATGCACGAACTGCAGCGCCACATTCGTGGCTGCTCTGCGCCCACCGTGCTGCCCGATGCGGGGCACTTCGTGCAGGAGCATGGCGCGCCGGTGGCCCGGCTGGCTGTGGAATACTTCTCGTTTCCCGACGCTGGCCGCCCAAGCGGCTGAACCGGCGCCGGACGCAACCTGTTTTTGACGGAGCAGGCCCTTTCGCGGCCTGAGCGCTTTGCACGACGACCATTCACCCGATCACCCGCACGATCACGACCATTCCCAGTGCAGCCATGACCATGGCCCCAAGCACATCTACATCTATTCGCCCTCCAGCGCCGTGCGCGACAAGGCGGCCTTCAAGCGTGGCATCGCCCGCCTGAAGGCGCTGGGCCATGAGGTGGAGGTGGATGCCGACGCCCTGGCAACGCACACCCGCTTTGCGGGCGACGACGACACGCGGCTGGCCGCCATCCACCGCGCGGCCGCCAGCGGCGCCGATGTGGCGCTGATCTCGCGCGGCGGCTATGGCCTGTCGCGCATCCTGCCGGGCATTCGCTACAAGGCGGTGGCCAAGGCCATTGCAGGGGGTACGCGCTTTGTGGGAGTGAGCGATTTCACGGCATTCCAGCTCGCGCTGCTGGCCAAGACGGGCGCCACCTCCTGGGCCGGCCCATCCCTGGGGGCCGACTTCGGCGTGGCGGGGGAGCCCGACGACATCATGGAGGCCTGCTTCGACGATCTGCTGACCGGCCATGGCGAAGGCACGGGCTGGCGCATGAACAATGAAAAGCCCAGCCCCACCACCGGCAAGCCGGCGGTGCCCGATGTGTACGTGAAAAGCGCCACGCTGTGGGGCGGCAACCTGTCGGTGCTGGCCACGCTGGTGGGCACGCCATACCTGCCGGCCATCAAGGGCGGCGTGCTGTTTCTGGAAGACGTGCACGAGCATCCCTATCGCATCGAGCGCATGCTCACCCAACTGCTGCACGCCGGGGTTCTGGCCCAGCAAAAGGCCGTGGTGCTGGGGCAGTTCACCAACTTCAAGCTGGCGCCGCACGACAAGGGCTACAAGCTGCAGTCCGTCGTGGACTGGCTGCGTTCGCGCATCAAGGCGCCCGTGCTCACCAACCTGCCGTTCGGCCATGTGGAGACCAAGGTGCTGCTGCCCGTGGGCGCTACGGTGTCGCTGTCGGTGGAGCAGCGCGATGCCCTGATCTACTGGGGCCACCAGCACTAGCCGGAAATCGGCACTGGGGTCTGTGCCCTCCTGCGTCGTTGGTCGATGCGGGTGCGCGCAGTCTGTCAGTGCACGCGCGGCAGGTGGGGGGCTTGCGCTGGGCGAGGCGAGCGGGGCAACTGGCCCTGAAACAGCACGGTGATCTCGTCGATGGTGCGCTGGGCGCTGGCGTCCCCCCGAAGGAGCTGCAGCGTCTTTTGCAGGTCGATGCGCAAGTACCACAGCGCCTCGATGTCCGCCGCGTAGCGCAGCCGCATGTTCATTCGGGCCACTTCGCACCCCGTGGTGCCTACCAGGCTTTGCAGCATGGAGCGTCGCACGTCCTCCAGGCCCTGGTCGCGCACCCATGCCGTGGATGACGGCTTGTCACGGCCCAGCAGGTCGTGCAGGTTGTTGCGAAGATTGGGCTTGTTCCAGCGCATGATTCTGCGGAGGCAGGTTTTTGTAACAGGGTCGGCCAAAGTAAGCGGGACCGTTGGTTGGCGCAAGGGTGGCGCTCCTGTTTTTGCGTAAAGACAACAAACAATTCCCTTATGTTGCGAACTTTTACGTCTTCGGCCGAGTTTGATGGTGTGGCGCGGGTGGGCCGCCTGCCGCGCACGTGACTGGTTGTCGGGCCGGCTTGTGCGGGATGGCGGAGCACTCCGTGAGTCGCGCGGCAGCTCGGGGCCCGTTCTGCTGCCCATGCAACCAAGTGCCTTGCGCGACGGTTCGTGACGCTTTCCCTTGTGCGCGCGCGCAGAGCTTGGTCTAAACTGATTCACATGATGTTACTAATAGGCCAGCGTTCATGAGTGTGCTCTCAACGATGGTCTTTGCGGACATATCGGGCAGCGTTGCCCTGTACGAGGCATTGGGCAATGAGCGGGCCGCGGAAGCCATCACGCAGGTCACGCAATGGATCGGCGAGACCATGCAGGTGCATGGCGGGCGCGTGGTCAAGACGCTGGGCGATGGGGTGCTGGGTGTCTTCGGCGATGCCGCTGGTGCCGTGTCCGCGACGGCGACGATGCTGCGCCAGCACAAGCAGCGCCAGGACCGCTGGCCCCAGCCGCTGCGCATGGAGATCCGGGTGGGCGTGGCCACCGGCGAAGTGATCGACGTCGAAGGCGACTGCTATGGCGATGCCGTCAATGTGGCATCGCGGCTGTGCGAGCGCGCCGGCCCGGCCGAGATCTGGGCCACCGAGACCACGGTGCTGCTGGCGGGGGCGTCGGCCGATGTCTGGTATCGCAAGCTCGGCATGATGGAAATCCGCGGCAAGGCCGAATCGCTGATGCTCTACCAGGTGGAGTGGCGTGAAGACGAGGCGCCCGACTCTCTCACCATGCAGGCAGCCCTGGTCAGCAACTTCGCGCCCGCCGACTCCATCCTGGGGCAGATCCAGTTCTCATGGCACGGGGTGAACATGTCGTTCACCTCGTCGGATGCCCCTGTGCATGTGGGGCGTGCCAACCATGCGCAGTTGTGCATCAACGACCCGCGCGTGTCGCGCCTGCATGCACGCATCGACTGGCGCAACAGCGGCTTCGTCCTGACCGACATGAGCAGCTTTGGCACCTGGGTGCGCTTTGACGGCAGCGATGCGCCGGTGCGGCTGCGCCGCGATGCGTGCATCCTGCACGGCACGGGGAAGATCGCGCTAGGCGTGTCGTTCAGCGAGCCCAGCGCACCCATCATGAATTTTCAGGTGGCGGGCACCAGCGTGCACCTCGGGTGACACTGCGGCCGGCCACACCCTCCGGCCCTCCGGGGGCCCAGAATTCCCAAACATCGGAGACAGATCACTATGGCATGGATGAAGCGGACCGCCGTCGGGCTGGTGGCGGTGGCGTTGCTCGCAGGGACTGGCGCAGCAGTGTATGTGCAGCGCAGTTTTGCGGTGGTGGACGGCAAGCTCGCCGTGCAGGGGCTGGCGCAGCCTGTACAGGTGCAGCGCGATGCATCGGACGTGACGCACCTGCGCGCCAGTACCCCGCAGGATGCCTGGTTCGCAATGGGCTATGTGCACGCGCAGGAGCGCACCTGGCAGCTCGAGTTCAACCGCCGCGTGATGCACGGTGAACTCTCCGAAGTGTTTGGCTCCGCCACGCTGGAGACCGACAAGCTCATGCGCGCGCTGGACATCGTGGGCGTGGCGCGCCGCCAGTACGCCGGCCTTCCGCCG
This sequence comes from Acidovorax sp. sic0104, assembly GCF_019219095.1. Taxonomy (GTDB): domain Bacteria; phylum Pseudomonadota; class Gammaproteobacteria; order Burkholderiales; family Burkholderiaceae_C; genus Acidovorax. Next base: position 236,453 of record NZ_JAHUWH010000003.1, on the reverse strand, counting down.
TACGCCAAGGAAGCGCTCCAGGCCTACAGTAACGGCATTCGAGCCTTCCACGGGAACCGGCCGCAGGCGCTGCCGCCCGAATTCCTGATTTTGGGGGCTCAGCCCGGCGGCGCGCGGGGCGCCGTGTGGGAGCCCGAAGACAGTGTGGGCTGGGCGCTGATGATGGCGCTGGACCTGGGCGGCAATTGGGGCAGCGAGTTCGCGCGCCTGTCGCTGGCGCGCACGCTGGACACCGACCGGCTGTGGCAGCTGATGCCGCCATATCCTGGTGAAAAGCCTGCCGCTTCGGCTGACCTGGCGGCGATGTACCGCCAATTGGGCGTGTACCGCGCGGGCGGGTCGGGCTCCACCGCAGCCGGCCCCAGCCCTGCAGCAGAAGACGTGGCCGGTGTGGCCGGGCGACAGGCCCAAGGCCCGCTGTCCCGCCAGGTCAGCGCCGGCATGCTGGCCTGGTCCGAGGAGCTCACACGCAATGCGGGCACCAACGAAGGCAAGGGCAGCAACAACTGGGTGATCGCAGGTTCGCGCACCGTGAGCGGCAAGCCGCTGCTCGCGAACGACCCCCATCTGGGCCTCTCTGCCCCCGCCATCTGGTACTTCGCAGGGCTGCAGGCTCCCGCCGGCCAGGCTGCCGACGGCACGCCCATCGCACCCATCGACGCTGTGGGCGCCACCTTGCCGGGCCTTCCGTTCGTGGTCTTGGGCCGCACCGACAAGGTGGCCTGGGGCTTCACCAACACAGGGCCCGACGTGCAGGACTTGTACCTGGAGCAGATCAACCCGGCCGACCCTGCGCAGTACCGCACGCCCGACGGCTGGGCGCCTTTCACCGTGCGTGCCGAGACCATCCGCGTCAAGGGCCAGGCCGACGTGCAACTGCAGTTGCGCAGCACCCGCCACGGGCCGGTGCTCAGCGACGTGCAGAAGTCGCACGCCGAGGTACTGGACCTGGGCAAGTACGTGCTGGCGCTGCGCTGGAGCGCGCTGGACGACGACAACCAGACCGTGGTCGCGGGCTTCAAGACCAACCAGGCCAAGAGCGTGGACGAACTTTTTGCGGGCCTGGCGCACTACCACTCTCCCATGCAGAGCGTGGTGGCGGCCGACGACCAGGGCACCATCCGCTTCAAGGCCGCTGGCCGGGTGCCGCTGCGCGATGCCGCCAACGACCTGCGCGGCGTGGCGCCGTCGCCGGGCTGGGATGCGCGCTACGACTGGAAAGGCTGGATACCTTACGACCAGACGCCGCAGGACGATGGTGCCAAGGGGTGGGTGGCCACCGCCAATCAGCGGGTCACCGATCCAGGCTACCCGCACTTCCTCACGCAGGACTGGGCCCTGCCGTACCGCTACGAGCGCATCGCGCAGCTCATCGAGGCTAGCCCCAAGCACGACGCGGCGAGCATGCAGGCCATCCACCGCGACGTGACCTCGCTGGCCACACGGCGCCTGCTGCCCCACCTGCAACAGGCGCAGACGTCCCACGTGCTAGCTGCCGCCGCACGCGAGCAACTGAAGGACTTCGACGGCGTGATGGACGCGGGCCGGCCAGCCCCGTTGATCTTTGCTGCCTGGACGGACGAGCTCGCACGCGGCCTCATCATTCCGCGCATCGGCGGGGACCGTTTCACCGCCACGTACGGCAAGCGCGACTACCGCGCGGCGCTGGAAGGCATCCTGGAGCGCAACGACACCTGGTGGTGCCAGCCCTCGTCCTGCGCCGAGCAATCCGCCGCTGCGCTGGGCCGCGCCCTCGACCGCTTGCAGGCCGCGCATGGCGCAGATCCCGCGCAGTGGCGATGGGGTGCGGCGCACCCGGCGCTCAGCGTGCACCGGCCTTTTGGCAATGTGCCGGCCCTGGCCCGCTTCTTCGACGTCAGTGTGCCCTCGCATGGCGACGGCTACACCGTGAACGTGGGCCAGTACAACGCGGGCGAAGCCAGCGGGCCCTTCGTCAATCGCCATGCGGCATCGCTGCGCGCGGTGTATGACCTGGCTGACCTGGAGCAATCGCGCTTCATCTACCAGACGGGCCAGAGCGGCCTCGTGTTTTCGCCACGCTACCGCGACATGAGCAGCACCTGGGCAGAGACCGGCTATCGCGCGCTGCAGCGACAGCCCACGCGGTGGGTGCACACGCTCACCCTGGTGCCTGGCGCCCCAGCGCAGTGAAGCCGCAGCAAGGAGCCACGCCATGGGCTTTGTCCCGCTGATCGAAACCACCCGGGGCGGCCTGCCCGAATGCCGGCATTGGGGCGCCGTGGCCGTGGCCAACCGTGAGGGCCGCGTGCTGGCCCAGGTGGGCGACCCCTATACCGTCACGTTCACGCGCTCCACCATCAAGGCGTTCCAGGCGCTGCCCTTCATGCAGTCGGGTGGTGCGCAGGCGCTGGGCTGGGGGCAGGACGACATCGCGCTGTTGTGCGCCAGCCACAACGGCGAGCCCATGCACGTGCAGCAGGCCGAACGCATGCTCAGCAGTGTGGGCCGGGACTACCGCGCCTTGCAATGCGGCTGCCACCGTCCACTGTTCGCGGAGCTGGGCATCGCGCCGCTGCCGCCCGGCTTCGTGCCCGACGAGCGCCACAACAATTGCAGCGGCAAGCACGCGGGCTTCGTGGCGCACTGCGTGCTGCAGGGGCTGCCGCTTGAGGGGCACCTCAACCCGGCGCACCCGCTGCAGGCCGCGATCCGCGATCACGTGGCGCGCGCCGTGGGTCTGGCGCCCGATCAGATGTCCATGGGCATCGACGGCTGCTCCGCCCCCAACTACGCCATGCCGCTGGCCCTGCTGGCCCGGGGCTACGCGCGGCTGGCTGGCGGCGCGCCCGACACGGACTTCCATGAAAGCCTGGTCACGCTGGCCGACGCCATGGTGGCGCGGCCCGAGCTGGGCTCGGGCACGGGCCGGCACGACCTGGACTTCATGCAGGCAGGGCAGGGGGACTGGGTTTCCAAGACGGGCGCCGACGGTGTGCAGGTGGTGGGCAGCCGCAGCCGCGGCGAAGCCTTCGCGCTCAAGGTCATGGACGGCAACATGGTCGCCCAGGTGGCCGCGGCCGTCGAGGTGATGGACCAGCTCGGCTGGCTGGATGCCCGCCAGCGCGAGGCGCTGGCACCGCGCCGGTCCGGGCGCATCATCAGCGCCAAGGGGTTGCAGGTGGGCGAGCGGCGGGCCGTGTTCCGGCTGCAGACCGCGAGCGACTGAAGCACCGTGAACGTGAAAATTCACAAGAAAATGGCCTCTAGCGATTTACTGGTATGAGCTGGCAGCTATAAATATAGTAGCAAAAGGCTCGGTGTCCGGTAGCACGTAGATCACCCCGCGCGACTGGCCGAACAGCGGCGCGATGAACTGGTTGTAGAACGCCTCCGGCGCATTCACGCAGCCGTAGCTGATGCGCTTGTCCGCGGTGCCCTTGCTGGCCAGGCGCTGGTAGCGGCGCTCGGCGGCGCTCACGCTGCGCACCCGGTGCAGCGACACGGCCGCGTCGTAGTCGATCCAGACGATGTCGTCGCCCTTGAGGTTGCGCCCGGGTTCTGTCACGAAGCGGCCGGCGGGCGTGGTTCGCTCTTCGGGCCGGATCTGCGACAGCGGGCGCTGGCCGATGTCGGGTGCGGACCGGTCGCCCAGTGCTGCACCCAGCAGCACCGGTGAGCTGCCCAGCCACTCGCCCCGGGCCGAGAACACATGGATGCTGGCGGCAGGCTTGTCGATCACGGCAAATGGCAGACCCTGCGTGTCACCCGTGGCCGTAGCCCAACGCACCAGTTGGCGCGCAGTGGCCGAGGCGTCGGTGGGCAGCGCCAGTGCACTCAGCGGGGTCACGAGCGCACAGGCTGCGACGGAAAGAACGAAGCGGCGGTTGAAGTTCATGGAAGAGCAAAAAAACAGTCGTTCGTCGATAGCGCAAGCACCGCGCACCGCCGCAGAACCGGCGCGCCCCGGCGGGTGCACCCGTGGATCTGGCCCTGCCAGTCCACCGGGTGCGTTCCCCTCAGGGGGAAGGCGCCGCGGGCGACTCAGGGGGGTTTTCAATTTTCGCCCAATAATGCCTGTACCCGTGACTCTTGCGAAGCCCCGTGCTTCGGCCCCCCATGTTCGACCGCCTCCGCAAAGCATTCAGCGCCACCGGCTCTTTGGGCGCTTCTGGCCGGCCCGTGACCAACCGTGATGTGTCGCGCTGGGCGGCGGACCAGCGCCTGCCCATCGTGGCCCATGCCACCGACGGACACTTCGACCTGGGCGGCGACATCCACGGCCACCCGTGGAGGCTGGAGTGCGGTACGCCCACGCGCGACTATGTGAAGGGCCTGGAGCTGCGTGGCCGTGCCGACGTGGGCGCCGACCCCGATGCCGCCGTGATGGTGATCAACAGGCCCTTGCAGGATGTGCTGGAGAGCACCGCTTACGACGAGATCACCGACACCCTGCAGACGGCCATCAGCACCAGCCTGCCCGAGGAGATGCGCTGGCTGTCGATGTACGAAGAAATGGCCTGGCCCGGTCTGCCCGCGTCGTTTTGCGACCATTTCACCGTGGTGGCCGAGCGCATCGAGGTGGCGCAGCGCTGGATTCATGCACCGGTGGTCTCGCAATTGCTCAATGCCGTGGAAGGCGAGGGCGGTGCCGAGAGGGCCAAGTCCCCCATGGTGCTGATGCTCGCGCGCGGCAAGGTCTACCTGCGCCTGGAACACACCCAGCGCAGCTTGGCCGAGATCGCGCATGCCAAGCAACTGCTGCTGGTCGCCGGCCAAGCAGCCTTGCAAAACCTGCCGCCCATGTCGGTGGCGGGGCCGGATGACGAGGCGGGATTCGGCCGCTGACATCGCACGCGCGCGATTCAAAACCGAAACGGAAACGGAAACAAAAACGGGGCCTGTGGCCCCGTGTTTGTTGGTGCGATACGCCCCCGCCCTCCGAAACTGGCACGCCCCAGGCCAGTGCACCCGTGGAACTGGCTTCGCCAGGCCACCGGGTGCGTCCCCCTCCCGCGCGCAGCGCGAGAGAGGGGGAAGACGCGAAGCGGCTCAGGGGGTGCTTACTTAACTTCCGCGAGTGATCGGCACGCCCGCATCGCGGCCATAGGCACCGTACTTGCCCAATTCCCACTTGGCGATGGCATTGCGGTGCACTTCGTCCGGGCCGTCCGCAAAGCGCAGGGTGCGCGCACCGGCGTAGGCATATGCCAGCGGGAAATCGTCGCTCATGCCGCCGCCGCCGTGCACCTGCATGGCCCAGTCGATCACCTGGCAGGCCATGCTGGGGGCCACCACCTTGATCATCGCGATCTCGGTCTTGGCGACCTTGTTGCCGGCCACGTCCATCAGCCAGGCGGCCTTCAGCGTCAGCAGGCGGGCCATGTCGATCTTGCAGCGGGCTTCGGCAATGCGCTCCTGCGTCACCGTCTGCTGTGCCACGGTCTTGCCGAAAGCCACGCGCGACGATGCTCGCTTGCACATCAGCTCCAGCGCGCGCTCGGCCAGGCCGATGAGGCGCATGCAGTGGTGGATGCGCCCGGGGCCCAGGCGCCCTTGCGCGATCTCGAAGCCGCGGCCTTCGCCCAGCAGGATGTTGGAGACAGGCACGCGCACGTTCTCGAAGGTCATCTCGACGTGGCCGTGCGGCGCGTCGTCATAGCCCAGCACGTTGAGCGGGCGGATGATGGTGATGCCCTTGGCATCGGCCGGCACCAGCACCATGCTCTGCTGCGAATGGCGGGGGGCTTCGGGGTCGGTCTTGCCCATGGTGATGAACACCGCGCAGCGCGGGTCGGCCGCGCCGGAGATCCACCACTTGCGGCCGTTGATGACGTACTCGTCGCCGTCGCGCTCGATGCGCGTCTCGATGTTGGTGGCATCGCTCGACGCCACGTCGGGCTCGGTCATCGCGAAGGCCGAGCGGATCTTGCCTTCGAGCAGCGGCTTGAGCCAGCGGGCCTTGTTGGCCTCGTCGCCGTAGCGGGCGATGGTCTCCATGTTGCCGGTGTCGGGCGCCGAGCAGTTGAACACCTCGCTGGCCCATGGCACACGGCCCATGATCTCGGCCAGGGGCGCGTATTCCTGGTTGGTCAGGCCTGCACCGTCGTAGCCAGAGGCTGCAGCGCTGTCCACCGGCAGGAACAGGTTCCACAGACCGGCGGCCTGGGCCTTGGGCTTGAGGTTTTCGATGGTGGAGAGGGCCGACCACCGCTTGCCTGCGGCCGTGTTGGCGGCCAGCTCGTCCTTGTATGCGACCTCGTTGGGGTAGATGTGGTCGTCCATGAACTTGAGCAGCCGGGCCTGCAGTTCCTTGGTTTTGGGCGAGTAGTCAAAGTCCATGGGTGTCTTCTCCGTTGGTAATCGAGGGGCGATGCCTGGGGGCGCTAACGCGTGGTGTTCATCCCCGCTGCGCGAACGACCAGGCCAACTCGGCCATGGGCCGCGCCGTGTCGCCCGAGGCCTTGGCCTGCGCGCTCGACGCTGTACCGGCCTCCACCCGCTTGGCAATGCCCTGCAGGATGGCCGCTATGCGGAACATGTTGTAGGCGAGGTAGAAGTTCCAGTCGGCGCGCAGCGCTTCGGGCGTGGCGATGCCGGTGCGTTCGCAGTAGCTGCGGATGTATGCGTCTTCGTCGGGGATGCCGAGGGCCGCCAGATCCTGCCCGGCAATGCCTCGACCCATGGCGGCGGGGATGTGCCAGCTCATGCAGTGGTAGCTGAAGTCAGCCAGCGGATGACCCAGGGTGGACAGCTCCCAGTCGAGCACCGCGATCACGCGCGCCTCGGTGGGGTGGAACATCAGGTTGTCGAGCCGGTAGTCGCCATGCACGATGGAGACATGGCCTTCGTCGCGCGCACTGGCCGGCATGTTGGCGGGCAGCCATTGCATGAGCTTGTCCATCTCGGGGATGGGCTGCGTGATGGAGGCCACGTACTGCTTGCTCCAGCGGCCGATCTGGCGGTCGAAATAGTTGCCCGGCTTGCCGTAGGTGGCCAGGCCCCGGTCCGCGAACTTGACGGTGTGCAGCGCTGCGATCACGCGGTTCATCTCGTCATAGATCGCGGTGCGTTCTGCGGGCGACATGCCGGGCAGGGACTGGTCCCACAGCACGCGGCCCTGCATGCACTCCATCACGTAGAAGGCGCGGCCGATCACCGATTCGTCCTCGCACAGCACGAACATGCGCGGCACCGGCACATCGGTGCCATACAGGCCGCTCATCACGGCAAACTCCCGCTCGATGGCATGGGCCGAGGGCAGCAGCTTGGCCACCGGGCCGGGTTTGGCGCGCATCACGTAGCTGGCACTGGGCGTGATGAGCTTGTAGGTGGGATTGGACTGCCCACCCTTGAACATCTCCACCGTCAGCGGGCCGGCAAAGCCCTGCATGTTTGTGGACAACCATGCGGTCAATGCGCCGATGTCGAACGCATGCTGGTCGGAGACGGGCCGCGTGCCCACAAAATGGTCGAAATTGCTCATGGGTGGGCGCTGCAAGGGTTGTTCTTCAGTTGTCTGTTTCGGCGATGCGCATCAGCGCATCCCGGTTGCGCACCACCAGGCCGCCCGGCTCGATGCGGATGGCGTCCTCGCGTTCCATGGCCTTGAGCTCCTGGTTCACCCGCTGGCGCGATGCCCCCAGCAACTGGGCCAGTTCTTCCTGCGCAAGTTGCAGGCCGATGCGCATCTCGCTGCCGTCCGACAGACTCGGAATGCCATAGCTGCGCACCAGGTGCACCAACTGCTTGGCCAGCCGCGCACGCAGGGGCAGGGTGTTGAGGTCTTCCACCAGGCCGTACAGCTGGCGAATGCGCCGCGCATGCAGGCGCAGCATGGCCTCGTAGAACTCGGTGTGCGCTGCCAGGATCTTCCTGAAGTCTGCTTTGGCCACACAAAGGATCGTGGTGTCGCCATGCGCGTAGGCGTCGTGCGTGCGCCGGTCCCCATCGAAGATCGCCACGTCGCCGAACCAGATGCCCGGTTCGACGTAGGTCAGCGTGATCTGCTTGCCCGAGATGGAGGTGGAACTCACCCGCACCGCACCGCGCGCGCAGGCGATCCACTCCTCGGGCGGATCGCCGCGTGCGGCAATCAGGCCGCCGTCCTTGAAGCGTTTGACGTATGCACATCGCAGGATGTCGTGGCGTAGCGAAGGTGAGAGGGATGAAAACCAGCGACCTGAGTTGATCGCTTCACGTTCTTCGATAGTAAGAATCGGGTCGTCCATGGCCTGTCTTTTGCGTGACTAGAAACGGGACCATTGTCGCGTGAGGGACCTTCGCGCTGCGTCAGGGTTGTCACCTGCGTGTCTCGCTCATTCACCTGACGCGCCGGGACTGCGCCACGCAAAAAAGAAAAAGCCCTCGGCTGCTTGATCGGCAAGCCGGGGGCTTCGGGCGCGGGGCGCTCGGTGCGCAGCGCAATGCGGCCTGTGCAGTGCGCGTCTACTGGTAGCGAGGCACGCTTTTTTCAAGGAAGGCCGTGATGCCCGCACCGCCATTGATATGGTGCAGGTTCTTCACGAAGTGGTCGCGCTCGCGGCCCAGGTGCTGCGTGAGGCTGGCCCCTGGCGCCTCGCCCAGCAGCTCCTTGATGCTGGCCAGGGCGTTGGGTGCCTTGGCGTTCAGTTGCTCGCCCAGTGCCAGCGCGGCGGTGAGCGCCCCGCCGGGCTCTGCAATGCGGTTGACGACACCCAGCGCATGCAGCCGCTCGGCACCAATGCGGTCGCCGCACATGAGGATCTCGGCGGCGGCCTGGCGAGGGAGCGCTTGCGACAGGCTCCAGCTCGCGCCGCCGTCCGGCGACAGCGCCACGTTGCTGTACGCCATGACGAACACCGCGTTGCGCGCCGACACGATGAAGTCGCAGGCCAGCGCCAGGGAAAAGCCCGCGCCTGCAGCCGCGCCTTCCACTGCCGCGATCACGGGCTTGGGGTAGGTGCGTATGGTCTCGATCCAGTTGTGCAGGCCTTCGATGCTCTGGGCCTGCACCTCGGGCGGCTGCTGGCGGTTGGCCAGCAGCCGCTGCAGATTGCCGCCCGAGCAGAACATGCCGTCCGACCCGGTGATGATCACGCTGCGGATGTCGGCGCTGCTCTCGGCCACGCTCAGGGCCTCCACGCCCGCCGCGTACATCGACGGGTCGATGGCGTTGCGCCGCTCCGGGTTGCTGAGGGTCAGGATCAGGGTCTGGCCCTGGCTGGTGCTCTTGAGTTCTGCGGGCATGTGCGTGACCTGGTGGTGGGGTGTAGGACTGTCAGGGCCGGGCGGGCGCTCGGTCAGGGGAGGGCGGGGCGCCTCATTCCTCTTCTACATGCGTGAGGCTCAGGCCGATGGCGCCGCGCCGGCGCAGCCAGGGGCTGGGGCGGTAGCGCGTGTCGCCGTACACGGTCTGCATGTTGAACAGCACTTCCAGGATGTTGGTCGGCCCCCAGCGGTCGCCCATGGCCAGCGGGCCCAGTGGGTAGCCCAGGCCCAGGGTCACGGCGGTTTCCAGGTCCTTGGGCGAGCAGATGCCTTGCTGGCAGATGTCGGACGCGATGTTGACGATGGTGGCCACCACGCGCTGCGTGACAAAGCCGCCGCTGTCGCGGACCACGCTCACGGCCTTGCCGTCGCGGGCGAACAGGGCATGCGCAGCATTGCGGATGTCCACGCGCGTGGCGGGGTTGGTGGCCAGCACGCGGCGCTTGGTGGCGGCATCGTCGATGAGCATGTCGATGCCGATGGTGCGCGCCGGGTCCAGCCGCTCGACCACGGCGACGGTGGTCACGTCAAAGCCCAGCGGGGCCACCAGCGTGATCGCCTGCGGTGAAGGGGACTGGCCGGTTTCGATGTTGGCGCCCAGGTCCTTGAGCAACTGGTACAGCTCGGCCCGCCGCGCAGCGCGGGGCGAGACCCACACGGGGGGGATGTCGGCCACGACGGGCACGGGGGGCTCGGGCGGCACCTGGGCCACGCCATCGGCATACTTATAGAAGCCTTCGCCCACCTTCTTGCCGACAACGCCGCCAGCCAGACGCTGCGCGGTGATCACGCTCGGGCGAAAGCGCGGCTCGTCGTAGTACTGGCGGTAGATGGACTCCATCACCGGGTGCGATACGTCCAGCGCGGTGAGGTCCATGAGCTCGAACGGCCCGAGCTTGAAGCCCACCTGGTCGCGCAGGATGCGGTCGATCGTCGCGAAGTCGGCCACGCCTTCGCCCACGATGCGCAGCGCCTCGGTACCAAAGCCCCGGCCCGCATGGTTCACGATGAAGCCCGGCGTGTCCTGCGCCTGCACGGGGGTGTGGCCCATCTGCTTGGCATAGGCCGCCAGTGCGATGCACACGGCGGCATCGGTCTTGAGTCCGGCAATCACTTCCACCACCTTCATCAGTGGCACGGGATTGAAGAAGTGAAAACCCGCCAGGCGCTCGGGCCGCTGCAGGCCCGCACCGATCGCCGTGACGGACAGCGAAGAGGTGTTGGTGGCCAGCACCGCGTCGCTGCGCACCACGGCTTCGAGCTCGGCAAACAATGTCTTCTTCACATCCAGTCGCTCCACGATGGCTTCCACCACCAGGTCGCAGCCCGCGAGGTCCGCAACCGCCTGCACGGGGTGCAGCCGCGCGGCCAGCGCGCTGGCCTGTTCGGCATCGATGCGGCCCTTGGCCACCAGCTTGGCCCACTGGTCCTGCAGCGCGGCCTGGGCGGCCTGGGCGGCGCCGGGGTTGGCATCGAGCAGGAAAACCTGGCTGCCGGCCTGCGCGGCGATTTGTGCAATGCCCCGACCCATGGCGCCGGTGCCCACGATTCCAACGTTGTCAAACTGAATTTTCATAGCGCCATTATGGCTCTGGCCTTGAGCGGGACTTATGTGCAAGAATGGGCTGCACCATAAATAGAACCTATCGTGAAAATCCGTAACACCATTTTTGGGACCGGGCTGTGGGTGGTAGCTGCTGGCGCCGGGGCACTCTCGCTCGGCGGCAGCCGGGGTGCGGTGGTGTTGGGTGCGCCGGTGGATGTGTCGTTCGATGTGCAGCCCGATGCGGGTTCCGACGTGGCGTCCTCCTGCGTGTCTGCCCAGGTGAGGGCCGGCGATACGCCGATCGGTGATGCGAAGGTGCGCGTCACGCCTCTGCCAGACATGCGGGGGCGGCCCCCCGCCGTGCGGGTGCAGGCCAATATCGCGGTGGACGAGCCGGTGCTGACGGTGGTGCTGGCGGCCGGATGCTCGAGCAAGGTCACGCGGACCTACACATTCCTTTCCGAACTGCCGACCACGGTTGCGCGATCCGGCGGCCCCGTCGATGTTGCCAGACTGGCATCTGCGCTGCCCGGCGCAGCGGATCCCTCACGTGCACCCCCAGGCTTGCCCTCGCAGCGCGCGGCAGCACCCTTGCCCAGCGCCAACGCCCCGACAACTCCCCAGCGCCCCTCGGATGTTCCCGACGAGGGCCGCAGTGGTTCAGCACAGCCCGCGGCTGCCCCGGCGAGCCGGCCTGCGCCGCGCGTTGCCGCTGCGCCACCCCCTGCACGCACCGCGCCTCGCCCGTCTGCTGCGGCTGCACAGGGCAAGGCCGAGACGCCCTTGGCGGCCCAGCGCTCGCGCCTGGTGGTCGAGCCGCTGGAGTTGTGGCTGGACCGCCCCGTGGCGCTGCGCGCCTCGCCAGAGCTGCTGGTCACGCCCTCCGATCAGCCATCGGCACAACGCGCGCAGGCTGCGGCCGTCTGGAAGTCGTTGAACGCACAGCCTGAAGACATCAATCAGGATGCAGACCGCATGAAGGCGCTGGAGGCCGACGTGGCTGCCCTGCGCGCCCAGGCCAGCCGCGACCGCACCAGCGCCACGCAGACGCAGCAGCAACTGGAACAGGCGATGCAAGAGCGCTTCCCCGCCACACTGGTGTACGTGCTGGGCGGGTTGCTGGCGGTTGCATTGCTGCTGGCGGCCTGGGCCTTGTGGCGGCTGCGCTTGGGTTCGGAGAAAGCCATCCGGGCCTGGCGTGATTCCGTAGCCGCCATGGGAGGGCGCGACACGGCGCTGGCCGCACAGGAGCAGGCGTTGGGACTCACCCCCCATCCCGGCGACACTTGGCTGCCGCCGGACACGGCCCCTGCGGCAGTGCCACCGGCGTCGCCCGCCAAGGCTTCGCCGGCACGCCGCAAGGCAGGACTGGGCTCGGGTCTGGCGCCGCTCGTGCCTGATTTTGTCGATACCGCGCCCGGTCCCAAAGTCCAGGCGATTGCTGCCCCCGCAGTGACCGCCACGGCTGCACTGGTGCCTCCGGCTACACCTGCTGCGGCAAGCAAGCCCGCCTTGCACATCGTGAGCCCGGAAGAGCTGTTCGACATCCAGCAGCAGGCCGAATTCTTCATCTCGGTGGGTGAGCACCAGCAGGCCATCGAAGTCCTCAAGAATCACATCGCGGAACGGGGCGATGTCTCGCCGTTGGCTTACCTCGAGCTTCTGCGGCTGTACCACACGCTCAGCCGCGTGGAAGAGTTCTCGCAGCTGCGGACGCAGTTCATGCATTCCTTCAACGCGCAGGTACCCGAGTTCACGGGCTTTCATCGTACCGGGCGCATGCTGTACCACTACACCGATGCGCTCGCCGAGATTGAAGCGCAATGGACATCGTCGTCGGTGCTGGGGCTTCTGGAAGCACTCCTTTTCCGGCGCGACGGCGTCAGCGCGGCTGAGCCCTTCGACATGGCTGCCTACGATGAGTTGCTGCTGTTGCTCGCAATCGCGCAGACCACTCCTGCCAGTGCGCGGGGCGAACCCTCACCGCGCAAGCGAACCACGCCGATGGCGCCCGATCGGGTGGAAACCGTGGTAATGCCCGAGGCCTCGGCCCTGCCTGCCGGAAAGACCGATGACCGGCCGCTCGACTCGCTGGCGGCCAGCCTGGAGTTCGAATTCGACGAGTCGCTGCGCAAGCAGTCCGCTGCAAGCGCCGTGTCCCCATCCCCTGCGCCGCCTGCCTTGGACACGCGTGGGGCACCGCTGGATCTGGACCTCTCCGAGCCGCCCCACCTCACGCTCAGTGACCTGCCGCCCGTGCCAGTGACACCACCCCCCGTCTCCGGTCAGGCAGTGGGCTTTGGCATGGAGAACGACCTGATGGAATTGCGCCTGGAGCTGGAGCAACGGGAATCCAAGACCCACAAGGGCGGGTCCTGAAAGCTGGGTGGGCAGGCAGGTAGGCAGCTGCGTACTTAGGCGCGCGCCGCAGGCTCGACCATGCGAAGCATCAGCCGTGCTGCCGCCGCCTCAGGGTCGTCGGCATTGACGACGGCCCGCACCACGGCGATGGAGCCTACGCCCGTCGCGAGAACCTCCGGGAACTGCTCCGCGCCGATACCGCCGATCGCCACCCGGGGATAGTGGCGCAGCAGACGGGCATACACGCCCAGTCGGCCCACACCCTGTGGCGCGGTGGCCATCTTCTTGAGCGTGGTGGGAAACACAGCGCCCATGGCGATGTAGCTCGGGCCTACCGCGTCGGCCCGCACCATCTCCGCATAGCCGTGCGTGCTCACGCCCAGGCGCAGGCCGGATGCGCGCAGCGCCTGCAGGTCGGCGGGGCTCAGTGCATCCAGGTCTTCCTGACCCAGGTGAATGCCATAGGCGCCTGCTGCGATGGCCGCCTGCCAGTGGTCGTTGATGAACAGCAGCGCAGATGTGCCCTGCACCGCTGCCACCGCCGCACGCACTTCGCGCTCGATGGCGGCCTTGTCGGCGGACTTGTAGCGCAGCTGCACCGTGGGCACGCCCGCGTGGGCCATGCGGCCTACCCATTCGGCGTCGGGCAGCACGGCGTACAGGCCCAGGTCTTGCGGGCACGGGGCGAATGCCTGCGCGCGTGGCACGGGCTGCAGCCGGAAGTCCTGCGGTGCGTCGGGCCACAGTTCGGGCTGGGCAGCGCCGCCGGTGCGCTCGGCGCGGGCCTGCCAGGCCTGTGCCACGCATTCCGCATCGTGGGCGATGAATCCCAGCGCGCTGCAAGCCTGCAGGGCTGCGAGATAGGTCGCGTCCTGGCGGGTGGGGGTAGGGACCGGCTCGGGCGCGAAGCCGGCGAAGGTGGCCGCATGGTGCGCAACGATCTGCTGCGCCAGGTGGCCGGTATCAACGGTTGGGACGGTATCAGGCATGTTGCGCGTGGTGCCAAAAAGGGGTGCCCAGCACCGGCGTGCTGGGCTGGGCCGCCTCTTGTGCGGACATGGCGCCCGCGCGATGGGCCGTGCGGCCCGCGTTCACTGCGTCGGCAAATGCGCCAGCCATGGCCACGGGATCTTGCGCGAGTGCGACGGCCGTGTTCAGCAGCACACCGTCGTAGCCCCATTCCATGACCTGGCAGGCGTGCGATGGCAGGCCGAGACCTGCGTCCACCAGCAGGGGCACGTCAAGGCGTTCGCGCAGCGTCTGCAGCGCGTAGGGGTTCACGGGGCCTCGCCCGGTGCCGATGGGCGCGGCCCAGGGCATCACGGCCTGGCAGCCCACATCCACCAGGCGCTGGCACAGCACCAGGTCTTCGGTGCAGTACGGCAGCACCTGGAAGCCTTCCTTGATGAGGTGCTCGGCCACACCGACCAGGTTGAGCGTGTCGGGCTGCAGGGTGTAGTCGTCGCCGATCAGCTCCAGCTTGATCCACGGCGTGCCGAATACCTCACGCGCCATCTGGGCGGTGGTGATGGCCTCTTGCGCACTGTGGCAACCGGCGGTGTTGGGCAGCACCGGCACGTTGAGCTTGCGCAGCAGCTCCCAGAAGCTGTTGCCGCTTTCGGCCGGGTTGCTGCCCTGGCGGCGCAGCGATGCCGTGACCATGGCCGGCTGCGCGCGCTGCACGGCGGCCTCCAGCACGGCGGGAGAGGGGTAGCGGGAGGTGCCCAGCAGCAGCCGGCTGGCGAACTGCTGGCCGTACAGCACCAGAGGGTCTTGGGGCATCGAAGTGGTCATATGGTTACTATGAATTTGATAGCTGTTGACGCTTGCTGGATGATCGGTAGGGGCCGGTTTTTCTGATTGGCGACGTAGCTCGGACTTCATGTTCCATCATCTGTTCGGGCTGAGCTTGCCGATGCCTTGCACTCTCGGTGCACGCCCTGGCTTCGACAAGCTCAGCCCGAACGGATAGGGTGCGTTGATGCATGTAGCAAATCGGGCCTGTTTGTCTTACGGCGGGTAGAAGTCAGCCCCCGGTCACGGGCGAGATGATTTCCACGCGGTCACCAGCGTGCAGTGCATGGGACGCATAGCGTGTGTTGGGCACGAAGGTGGTGTTCACCGCCACGGCGAAGGGCGGGCGGGCCTCAAGGGCCGCCACGGCGTCCGCCACGGTGGCGCCTTCGGGCAGATCGTGCGGAATCTGGTTGATGGAGATGTTCATGCGAAAGCGCTGGGTGCGGCGGGAGCTGTCGACCCGGGGGCGGGCTCCAGCTGCAGCGCCAGGTCGAAACGTTGCGAAAGCTGCGATTGTCCCGCGTTCAGCACCTCCAGCGTCACATCCAGCATGGCGGGCGCGATCATGAAGCCGTGGCGGTACAGGCCGTTGATCTCCAGCACACCGGGGCGCGGCTGGCGGATGGCGGGCAGGTTGTCGGGCAGGGTGGGGCGGCACTGCGTGGCCATCTCCAGGATGCGGCCTTCGCCAAAGCCCGGGTGCACGGCATAGGCGGCAGACAGCAGCTCCAGCGTGGAGCGGACGCTGGCGGGCGAGAGGTCCTCGGACTCGATCTCGGTGGCGCCGATGACGAACAGGTGGTCTTCCTTGGGCGCGATGTAGATGGGGTAGCGCGGGTGCACCAGCCGCGTGGGGCGCTGCAGTGTCACGTCGGGGGCATGGATGCGTGCCACTTCGCCGCGCACGCCGCGCAGCGCGGCCCACTGGGGCCGGGCGCCCAGGCCGCGGCAGTCGAGCACCCAGTCGGGCTGGCCCGGCTTGCCGGGGGCAAAGGCGTTGGGCGAGCGGGGTGCGTGCCAGTGGGTGCGCACCCCCAGCCGCTGCATCTCCACCACCAGAGCGGCGAGCAGTTGGCGGTTGTCCAGTTGGCCTTCGCCGGGCAGGTACAGTCCCTGCGCAAACCGGTGGGCCAGCGTGGGCTCGGCCTGGGCCAGGCCGGTGGCATCGAGTTTTTGCAGGCTGGGCAGCTCCGGCACGGTGCGCTGGTTGGTCTCCAGCTGGCGGGTCAGGCGCTGGGCTTCGGCGGCATCCTGCCGGTGCCAGACGATGAGCGTGCCCGCCTGCTGAAAAAACACGGGCTCGGCCAGTGGCGCCAGCAGTTGCGGCCAGCGGGTGAGGGCGTGGTGCCCCATGCGCACCACGCCAGGCTCGGTGATGGCCGATTCGGCCAGGGGCGCCAGCATGGCTGCCGCCACGGTGGCGGCCGAGCCTTCGGCGGCCGGGCTGCCGGCGTCGTAGATCTCGACACGGTGCCCCTGGCGGGCCAGCTCCACGGCCAGAAGACGGCCCATGAGGCCTGCGCCCAGGATGGCAAATGAGGAGGGTGAAAGGGGCATGGCGTCGTCGTTCGTCCGTGTGCTGCGCCCCTGCGACAGCAAGGGCCTGGGACAAAACGGGGCTGTGCCGCTTGAAAGGAAACTCCCCACGCCAGCATGACCTGGATCGGGTAGCGGGGCCGTGGCAACCGTGTGCGTTCAGGCCCCAGGGTATTTCTCAGTCCCCCTGCCGGCGCTGCATCGAGCACAGTGCGGGCGGGACACCCCTGTTTCGTCCGGAAAATTCAATTACAGCACATCCCCCTGCCGCCCCTTTTTGATGTGGCGCATAGGCCATAATTTTTGCCATGACATCTTCGACTCAGGCGCCCCACGCGGCGCGGCGCTACGCACGCGTGCTTTCCATTGCCGGCTCGGACAGCGGCGGCGGGGCGGGCATCCAGGCCGACCTCAAGACCTTCAGCGCCCTGGGCTGCTACGGCATGACGGCGATCACCGCCATCACGGCGCAGAACACCTGCGGCGTCACCGGCATCCACGGCATTCCGCCCGAGATGCTCAAGGCCCAGATCGACGCAGTGGTGCAGGACATCGGCGTGGATGCGGTCAAGATCGGCATGCTGCATTCGCCCGAGGTGGTGCGCGTGGTGGCCGACGCCATCCGCACCTACCAATTGCCGCACGTGGTGCTGGACCCGGTCATGGTGGCCACCAGCGGCGACCGGCTGATCGCGCAGGAGACGGTGGGCGTGCTGGTCCAAGAGCTGTTCCCGCTCGCCGAGGTGATCACCCCCAACCTGGACGAGGCCGGCTGGCTGCTGGGCCGCACGATCGAAGGCGTGGATGCGCTGCAGGGCGCGGTGGATGGCCTGCTCGCGCTCGGCGCGCCCGCCGCGCTGCTCAAGGGCGGACACCTGCCCGGCGACTGGGTGGTGGACCTGCTGGGCATGCGCGGCGGCGTGGCGCAGCGGCTGGAGTCCGCGCGCATCGCCACGCACAACGGGCACGGCACGGGCTGCACGCTGTCGTCCGCCATTGCCGCGCACCTGGCGCTGGGCCTGCCCTTGCAGCAAGCCGTGGAGCGTGCCCGCAGCTACATCCTGGGCGCCATTGCCGCTGGTGCCGATGTGCGCACGGGCCGTGGCCACGGGCCGCTGAACCACGGCTATGCGCCGGTGGCGCAGGTCGTGGTTTATTGATTCGGCGTTCTTCAACTTGAACCGTTCACGCTGAGCTTGTCGAAGCGCCGCGCAAGGCTTCGACAAGCTCAGCCCGAACGGTTTGTTCAAGTTAAATAAAAGATGCCGCAGCAATGGGGATGGTGCCGGACTGATGTATGGCTTTTAGGCTGCTACCGCTTGTCCATAAAGCGGTAGAAGCTATAAATTTAGTAGCAACGCCAGGGTGAAGGCGTTGCAGGCTTTGCCAGGGGGGCAGATCACGCGGCGCGCGGCCGCGTGGCCAGCGCCAGCACAAAGCTGAACGCCAGCGCCGGCAGTGCCGACCCGGCCCCGGGTACCACCTGCGGAGCCAGGTGGTACACCGCGATGCCCAGCACCCAGATGGCGACCGGCGCCGCATTCACGCGGCGTGCGTTGGCCAGCAGCGCGGGCGCGTTGGCGCCAAATGCCAGGCGGCCCAGGATCACGCCGAACAGCGGCACGAACACCGAGCTGAGCAGCAGCAGGAAGGGCTCCAGGCTGTGCATGGGCAGCACCAGCGCGAGGGCGGTGCACACGGCCGCCACGCCCAGGCCCCAGCGGCGCACGCTCCAGCGCGGCAGCAGGCTGTGGGCCGACACCGCGCCCGAGTACGTGTCGCCATAGGCGTTGTCCACCTCGTCGATGAGGATCAGCGACAGCGCGATCAGCCCGCCCTGGGCCAGCAGCAGCGCCTGTACCAGGTCCTTGCTGGGCAGCGTCAGCGCCACCAGCACGCCGAGCGTGTAGCACCACATGTTGGCCAGCGCATAGCCCAGCCAGGTACCGCGCAGCGCTGCGCTGCCGCTCTTGCCGTGGCGCGCGTAGTCGGCCACCAGCGGCAGCCACGAGATCGGCATTGCGATCACCAGGTCCAGCGCGGGCAGCACGCCCATGCCGCCTTCGCCCTTGCGCGTCCACAGCGCTTCAAAGCCCTGGGTCTGCGCCAGCGACAAAAACTGCCACGACAGCCACAGCAGCGACAGCACCACCAGCGGCAGCGCCACGCGGGCGATCACCTTGCGCACCAGTTGCACCATCGATCCGCTGATGAGCAGCATCACCACGCCGCCCCACAGCAGTGTGGCCAGCACGGGCCAGTGCGTGCCGGCCATGGCGCCGGACTGCTGGCCGATGGCCACCGTGGCATCGCGCATGACCACCAGCTCGAACGTGCCCCAGCCCACCAGCTGCACGATGTTCAGCAGGATGGGCAGGCTGGCGAACGTGCGGCCGTACACCGCGTGCATCAGTCCGGCGCTGGCCAGGCCGCTATCAGCGCCCAGCTTGGCCACCCAGCCGAGCAGGCCTGCGCCCACGATGGAGCCGCAGACGATGGCGATCAACGCCTCTTGCGTGCCCAGCGCAGGCATCAGGTACGAGCCCACCTGCATGACCAGCAGGCCCACGCCCAGGCTAAACCAGAGCGAGGCATGGTCGTGCCACTGGAAGACACGGCGGTCGGGGGAGACGGGGGCCAGCGCTTCGTTGGTGGCAGCGGGCGCGGCGGTGTGGACAGGCATGGAGAGCTCCGTAGACAGACAGGCGTACAGAGCAGGGGCGGCCCGGGTGGCTGGCGCCCGGCAGCGCAAGGGTGCAGGGCGTGGCGTCGTCGGACTTGGCTTCCCTGCGCGAGGATGATCTCACGCACACCGCCGTCAGACGTTCGGACGGCGGGTGTGCAACAGGTTCAAAGGGTGTGATCTCAGCCCCGCGCTCGGCGGGACACCCCTAGCATTGCCGCCCGAAGGCAGCGGCGCGATTGTGCCACGCGGAAACGGTCGGTTACGACGGCGCGGCAAAGGCGCAGGATGTGGGCGCGGCGCAGGGATTGCCCATCGCACGCGAAGCCCTTCGTGCCCATCAGCCCTTCGATGGCATCAGTCCTTGGCTTGCGCGCCCGCCAGCATGGCCTGCAGTGCGGCACGCAGCACGCCCGTGCCTTCCTCCGCGCTGAGCAAGCCCGCGCTCACGAAGGCGCCGTTGACCAGCACCGCCAGCTGGGCGGCCAGGCGGTCCGGGTCCGCCGCCCCCAGCCGCACGGCGATGGCGCGCAGCTTTTGGCGCAGCGCCTGCATGTGCCGCTGCGATACCAGGCGAGCGGGGTGGTCCTGCTCGGCAAATTCTGCCGCCACGTTGATCTGCGGGCAGCCGCGATAGTTCGAGCGCGCCAGGCGCTCGCCGATCCAGCCCATGTGGGCGTTCAGCTCGCCCGCCGGGTCGTCGCGGAACTGCGCGGCCACACCATCCCAGGTAGCCCAGAAGTCAACATCCTCCCGCTCCAGAAACGCCACGATGAGGTCGTCCTTGGTGGGGAAGTAGCGGTACAGGCTGGTCTTGGCGACCTCGGCCTCCAGCACCACCAGGTCCACCCCCACGGCGCGCACGCCGCGTTCGTAGAACAGCCGGGAGGCCGTGTCCAGGATGCGGCTGCGCACATCGGCGCCGTCGCTGGCCGCGGCCTTGGCAGCGCGTCTCGGTGCTGGAAGGGTGGGGGAGGCTGCGGTGTGGGTGTCCAGCGGCGCGACATCCGGGCCGGACACGGAGTCAGAAATTTTTGCGTTGGGCATGTTGACAATGATACAGACCTGTCTGTAATATTTAAAGAACAGACAGGTCTGTATCTTTTTAAAATCAACCTTATAGAGGACTGCCATGAATCCCACTTATCCCTCTATCGCCGTATTCGGTGCCGCCGGCCATACCGGCCAGTTCGTGGTGCACGAGGCGCTGCGGCGCGGCCTGGCCGTTGTCGCCGTGGGCCGCGACGCGCGCAAGCTGGCCGACACCATGCCGCCGGGCGTGGCCTGCCGCACCGCAGACCTGGCCGATCCGTCCAGCCTGGACCCGGCGTTTGCCGGCTGCGCCGTGGTCATCAATTGCGCCGGGCCGTTCATGGACACCGCGGCACCGGTCGGTGCCGCCGCACTGCGCGCAGGCTGCCACTACCTTGATGTCACAGCCGAGCAGGCCAGCGCCCGGTCCACCCTGGCCGACCTGGATGCACCGGCCCGCGCGGCAGGCCGGGTGGCCATCCCGGCCGCGGCTTTCTACGGCGGCCTGGCCGACCTGCTGGCCACGTCGCTGGCGTCGCCCGGTCCCATCGACGCGATCACGGTCGCCATCGCACTCGACCGCTGGTGGCCCACCGCCGGCACACGCCGCACCGGCGAGCGCAACACCGTGCCCCGCATGGTCGTGAAGAATGGCCGCCTGGAGCCGCTGGTGCCTTCTGCCGATGTGCCGGACTGGACCTTTGTCGCGCCGCTGGGCCGCCAGGCCATGGTGGAGATCCCTTTCAGCGAAGTCATCACGCTGGCGCACCATCTGCCGGTGCAGGGCATCCGCTCGCTGCTCAACCGGTCGGCCCTGCAGGACATCCGCGATGCGGCCACCCCGCCGCCCACCGCGGCGGATGCATCGGGCCGCTCGGCCCAGCAGTTCGAGCTGGTGGTGCAGGTGGAGCAGAACGGCACGGCCCGCACGAGCGGTGTGCGGGGCCAGGACATCTACGCGGTGACCGCGCCCATCGTGATCGCGGTCGCCCTGCGGCTGATGGAGCCCGCGTACCGGCACAGCGGCGCGCTGGCTTTGGCGCAGGCGGTGGACGCGTCGCAGGTGCTGCAGGCGCTGCACGACGCGGCAGCGCTGCAGTGGTGGGGCGCAGGCGCTGCCTGAGCCTCAGACCGCCGGTGCGTGCACCGGCACCGCGTAGTGCATGACCGATTGCTCGGACGTCGGGTGGTACTGTGCACCGTAGATTTCCAGATCGGGCCCGAGGGTGTGCGACCGACCTGCGGACATCAGCCAGCTGCCGTAGATGTAGTTCACCGTCGCGTCCACGTTCTGCGCCGCGCCGCGGTGGGTGAAGCGTGCGTAGGTCGACGCCGGGATCTCCATCGCCGCCATGCCCGGCGGTACATCGCCGGCGCCCTGCACCTCGGTGCAGGCCAGGTAGCGCAGCTGTTCGGTGTGCGGCCCGGCGGGCAGCACCACGCCGTAGCAGACGCCGGGCACAGCGTTCGCGATTTCATGCAGGCGCGGCAGGAACCGGCCCCATAGCGGCGGCAGCTTCTGGCCCAGGTTGTTCTTTTCGGAGTCGATGCCGTAGTAGTCGGTGGGCAGGCCCACCATGCGCATGGCGGGGCGGGCCTCGATCTGCGGCGCCAGCGAGACGTTGTGGCGCAGGTGCGCCAGGTAGCTCTCGTCCAGCCGGATCTTGCGCACGAAGAGCGATCGGTTGCCCATGCGGCGGTACTGTGACGGGGTCAGCCGAAAGCAGTCCTTGAACGCGCGGGTGAAGCTCTCCTGGGTGTCGTAGCCCGCACCCAGCGCAATGTCCAGCACGCTCAGGCGGGTGCCGGCCAGTTGCTCCAGCGCCTTCGCAAAACGGCGCGAGCGGATGTAGGTCTTCAGGGTCTCGTGGGTCAGCGCCTTGAAGATGCGCTGGAAGTGCCACTGGCTCAGGCCTGCGGCCCGCGCCACGTCGGCCAGCTCAATGTCGGATTCGAGGTGGGCTTCGACGTAGTCGATGCCCTCCTGTAGTTGTCGCAGGTGCAGCACGGGCGGGCCTGCGGATCAGGGCGTTTCGAAAAAGCCCGTCATGGCGACCAGGCGGTTGCCGTCGTTGTAGCGCCCGTAGCTCACGCCCTCGCCGATGACCTGGCCGTTGCCGTCCAGCATGTTCCACTTGGCGATGCTTTGCTGGTGGTGGCTGGCGAAGTAGTGCGTCACGAAATGGCCGCCGGGCACCTGGCGGTGAAAATCGTCCATGTAGGCCGTCAGTTGCCCCCAGCCCTGCGTGGCGGCCAGTGGGTCGTCGTAGGTGCAGGCGGGGTCGAGTGACTGCGCGAAGAGGGCATCGCGCTCGGTGGGCGAGTCGGTTTTCCACGACGCGGTGTAGGTGTCCCAGATGGATTGCAGTGGCTGGCTCATGGTGCGGTGCTCCTGTTGGTGGATTGGAGACGCCATCGTGCCGAGCACCTATCCGTCATTTGGACATTTTGTGCTTTTTTCTTCGCTTGCCACAGGCCCGTTGCATCGTGCCAATGATGGCGGGCATGGGCCGCAGGCTATGCGCTGGCGGGCGGCGCTACGGCCACGCCCAGCAGCTGGTGCAGCCGGGGGCTGGTGGTGGTGTACTGCAGCGCCACCTTGTCGCCCTTGAGCGCCTCGGCCGCGCCAAATGCAGCCAGCGTGGCTTCATGAAAGCCGCACAGGATCAGCTTGCGCTTGCCGGGGTAGGTGTTGATGTCGCCCACCGCGTAGATGCCCGGCACGCTGGTGCGGAAGGCCTCGGTATCCACCACCAGCTGCTTGCGGTCCATGGCCAGGCCCCAGTCGGCAATCGGCCCCAGGCGGGGCGAGATGCCGAGCACCGGCACCAGCAGGTCCAGCGCCAGCGCGCGGGTGCTGCCATCTGCATCCACCAGCTGCAGTGCGGCCAGCCGGTCGCCCGCAGTCTCGATGCCCGTGATCTGGGCGGCCTCGACATGGATGCGGCCTGCGTCCCGCAGTTGCTGCAGGCGCTGCAGCAGGGCGTCAGGCGCCTGGAACACATCGCGGCGGTACAGCAGGCTGACCCGCGCCGCCAGTCCTTGCTCGGCCAGCTCCACCGCGATCCCCACGGCAGCCTCTTCGCCCCCGTGCACGACGACATGGCGCACAGCCACCTCGGCGTGGGCCGGCAGGCTCTGGTAGTGCACCTGCGTGCCCACGAACCGCTCGATGCCTTCGACCTTGAGCGCGCGGGGTACAAAGGCGCCGACGCCCGCCGCAATGAACACGCTGCGCGCCAGCAGTTGCGCACCCTGCGAAGTCTCGACCAGCAGCCGCCCGTCATCCTGAACGGACAGCGCGGCCACCAGTGTGTTCAGGTGCCAATGGGTCTGGAAAGGCTCGATCTGCCGCAGCAGCAATGCCGCCAGCTCGCGCCCGGTGCACACCGGAATGCCCGGAATGTCATAGATGGGCTTGTCGCCGTACAGCTCGACGCACTGGCCGCCCGCATGGGGCAGGGCGTCGATCAGGTGGGCGGTGATGCCCTGCAGGCCCAGTTGGAAGACCTGGAACAGGCCCACGGGGCCGGCACCGATGACGACGGCGTCGGTTTCTTGAATCATGGTCGGCACGGCAGGGTGGCAGCGTCAGGCGCCACGTCGAGTTGGATCGACACAAACCGTTCACGCTGAGCTTGTCGAAGCGCGGCGCAAGGCTTCGACAAGCTCAGACCGAACGGTTGGGGGTGAAGGGTCACTTCACCAATTCGTTCACTTTGCCCGGCTTGCCGTTCCATTCGTCCGCGTCGGGCAGGGCGGGCTTGCGCTTGGTGATGCTCTTCCAGCCGTCGGCAAAGGCCAGGTCGGCGTTGATCTTGATGAAGGCGATCTGGTCTGCGGGCAGGTCTTCTTCGGCAAAGATGGCGTTGGCCGGGCACTCGGGGATGCACACGGCGCAATCGATGCACTCATCGGGATCGATGACGAGCATGTTCGGGCCTTCGCGGAAGCAGTCCACAGGGCACACGTCCACACAATCGGTGTACTTGCACTTGATGCAGTTTTCGGAGACGACGTGGGTCATGACAGGTGTTGTGTGGGTCGGTGAAAACCCTCGATTTTAAGGCTTTCACCGACCTTTGGTTACAGGGCCCCTCTCTTGGGAGGGATGTCGGGGCGTTGCGTGCCTGATGTGGATCAGTTCACCAGCACGGCGCCGGCCGTCTTGTGGCTGGCGGTGTCCACCAGGATCAGCGAGCCGAGTACGCGCGCCGTGCCGAATGCAGCTGCCGGAATGGCCTCCTGCAGCACGAGCTGCACATGGCCGATGGCGTTGGGGTCGAGCTGCGTGGCGGCTTCCTCGGCCAGCGTGTTGATGTTGAGCTTGTGCACGACGGCCTTGACCTTCGCTTTGACCCAGCGGTGGCCGTGCAGCGCCCAGTACACGCGGCCGGCGACCAGGGGTTCGTCGTCCATCCAGGCCACGGTGGTGCGCAGTTCGCGGCTGGCGGGCCAGGCGGGTGTGGCGGCCGGGGTGTCGCCGAAGTCGTCGTCCGCCGGCGCGGCGGCAGCGGCCGTGGGCGCGGCCAGGATCCAGTCGCCGCGCGAGACGTCCACCTCGCGGTCCAGGATGATGCCGGCGCTGGTGCCTGCGGGCACATCGGTGGGCCGGCGGGCGTGGTCCAGCACCTGGGCCACGGTGGCCAACTGGCCGCTCGGGAAGACCTGAACGGCGGTGCCGGGCGCAAAGCGGCCTGCGGCCACACGGCCCCAGAACACTCGGCGGCCCTGGCTGGTGTCGGACGAAGAGGAGAACTTCTCGACCCACTGCACCGGGAAGGCGGGGGCCAGCGCCGTGTCGGCGGGTGTGTTGGGCAGCTCTTCGAGCACCTGCAGCAGGGTGGGGCCTTCGTAGCCGCACCAGCCGGGGTGGGCGTCCACCACATTCCAGCCCTTGAGTGCCGACACCGGCACCGTGGCGCGCACGGCAATGCCGGCGGCCTGGGCGAACGCGGCCAGCGCGCCCTGGATGTGCTTCCAGGCGAGGGCGGGGTCTTCCACCGCGTCGAGCTTGTTCACGGCGAACACCAGCGAGTGCACGCGCAGCAGGTGGGCCAGCAGGCTGTGGCGGCGGGTTTGCGGCAGCAAGGCCAGGTCGGCGTTCTTCCAGTCGAGCTTGGTGGCATCGACCAGCACCACGGCAGCGTCGGCGCTGCTGGCGGCCGTGACCATGTTGCGGGTGTACTGCTCGTGGCCGGGGGCATCGCCGATGATGAACTTGCGCTCTTCGGTGGCGAAGTAGCGGTACGCCACGTCGATGGTGATGCCTTGCTCGCGCTCGGCCGAGAGACCGTCGGTCAGCAGGGCCAGGTCGGTCTCGCCTTGGCGCTGCACGCCGGCCAGGTGGTCCTGCAGCACGGCCTTGCTGTCCACCAGCAGGCGGCCGATCAATGTGCTCTTGCCGTCGTCCACCGACCCGCAGGTGATGAATTTCAAGGCGGAAGCATGGTTGTTTTGGGCTGTACCGCTTGTCTGCAAAGCGCTGCTAGCTATCGAATTCATAGTGGTCATCAGAAGTACCCGTCCTTTTTGCGCTTCTCCATCGAAGCGTCGCTCGTCTTGTCGTCCATGCGCGTGGCGCCGCGCTCGCTCACGTCGGCGGCCAGCGTCTCGATGACGATCTCGGCCGGGGTGGCTGCCGTGCTCTCCACCGGGGCGGTGCAGGTGATGTCGCCCACGGTGCGAAAGCGCACGTCACGCGTCTCCACCACATCGCCATCGCGCGGCGGGGTCAGCTCGGTCACGGGCATCAAGAGGCCCTTCCTGTCCACCACCTGGCGCTTGTGGGTGTAGTAGATGCTGGGCAGCGCAATGCTTTCGCGGTCGATGTACTGCCACACGTCCAGTTCGGTCCAGTTGCTGATGGGGAACACGCGGAAGTGTTCATTGGGCTGCAGGCGGGTGTTGAACAGCGTCCACAGCTCGGGCCGCTGGGCCTTGGGCTGCCATTGGCCGAAGCTGTCGCGGTGCGAAAAGATGCGCTCCTTGGCGCGGGCTTTTTCCTCGTCGCGGCGCGCGCCGCCGATCAGCGCGTCGAAGCGGAATTCTTCGATCGCTTCAAGCAGTGTGACGGACTGGTGCACGTTGCGGCTTTCGCCGGGGTGCGACAGGCGCACGGTGCCGCGCGCCATCGAATCTTCCACATTGCGCACGATGAGCTCCGCGCCCAGCTCCTTGGCGCGCAAGTCCCGGAAGTCCGTCACCTCGGGGAAGTTGTGGCCCGTGTCGATCATCAAGAGCGGGTAGGGGATGCGCCCCGCGCCGAAGGCCTTCTCCGCGCACTTGAGCATCACCAGCGAGTCCTTGCCACCCGAAAACAGCAGGGTGGGGCGCTCGAAGGCGGCGGCGACTTCGCGCAGGATGAAGATCGTCTCTTCTTCCAGCGCGTCCAGGTGCGAGTTGTTCAGGTGGTAGCTCATGTCGTTGTTCTGCAGCAGCTGCGCGGCATCGGTGCGGGCGTTCATGGTGGGTTGCTTTCGGTCGTCGATTCAATGTCCGTGGCGTGCGCAACTGGCACGCCCGAGGCCAGGGCACTCGTGGAACCGGCTTTGCCGGGCCACCGGGTGTGTCCCCCTCCCGCGCAGCGAGAGTGGGGGAAGACGCGAAGCGGCTCAGGGGGTGTCATCTCAGTGAGCGATATGCAAACCGCATTCACGGTTGTCTTCGCCCTTGGTCGGATCCACGTAGTCGAAGTTGTTGGGCAGGCCGTGTTTGACGCAGTACTCGTGCAGCTCTTTGGACGACCAGTGCAGCAGCGGCGCGACCTTGATCAGCCCGTCGGGGTTGATGCTGACCGGGTCCATCTGCGCGCGCACGGCGGTGTCGGTGGCGCGCAGCGCGGTGAACCAGACCTTGGGTGCCGTCTCGCGCAGGGCGCGGGCAAAGGGCTCGAGCTTCACTTCTTCGGTGAACGCGGCGTGGCGTGGGTCGTCCAGCGCAGGCGTTGGTCCGTCCACGGCCTCGCGGTGTGCGCGCGAGCGCAGGGGCAGGTAGATCTTGAGGTTCAGGCCCAGCTGTCGGGTCACCTCGTCGGCAAAGCGGTAGGTGGCTTCGGTGTTGTAGCCGTTGTCCATCCAGACCACCGGCACATCAGGGTTCACCGCGGACACCATGTGCAGGATCACCGCCTCGAACGGGCGGAAGTTGGTGGTGACGATGGGGCTCTGGCCCAGGCCCAGTGCCCAGGCGACGAGGCCTTCGGCGTTGCGGCCCAGGTCGGCATTGACGCGTGCGAGATCGAATTGGCTCATGTGGTGTGCTCGTGGGGGTGCGTACCAGCGCTGCGGCCTGGCTCAGGCGGCAGCCTTGTCGGCAAAGAGAGGCTGCGGGTGCACCGCGTCGCCCTGGTAGAAGCCGGGGAACATCTCGAACTGGCGCTGCGCATCGGCCGGGTCCACGCCATCGCGCAGCACGGCCGACGAAAAGCCCGTGCGCTGCATCTGCACCAACTGGTCGATCAGCACGTCGCCCGTGGCGCGGATGTCGCCTGTGAACCCGCGGCGGCGGCGCAGCAAGAAGGCCTGGCTGAACGCGCGGCCATCGGTGAAGTTGGGGAAATGCAGGTCCACGCGCTCGACGCCGTCGAGCGGCAGCGCCAGTGCATCGGCATCGTTGGCCAGCGCCACGGCGCGGGCATCGCCCTCTGCGGGCGGCTGGTGGTCTTGGGAGGCAAGAATTTTCATGGGTCTTATCAGGGCTTGGCGGCTGGCGATCAGGCCGTGGCCAACTCTTCCTTGGCGGGGTGGCGGGCGGTCTTGGCGGCTTCCTTGAAGGGGTCGAGGCCGGTGCGGCGCACGGTGTTCTGGAAGGTCTCGCCGCTTTCGCGCAGGCTGCGGTAGGTGGTCAGCACGGCTTCGATCACGTCGGGCACCTCGGCGGCCGAGAACGACGGTCCGATCACCTTGCCGGCCACTGCGGCGCCCGACAGGTCCGAGCCGTCCGAGCCGCCGAGCGTGACCTGGTACCACTCCTTCCCGTCCTTGTCGACGCCCAGGATGCCGATGTGGCCGCTGTGGTGGTGGCCGCAGCTGTTGATGCAGCCGCTGATGTGCAGGTCGATCTCGCCGATGTCGTCGAGCTCGTCCAGGTCCTGGTAGCGCTGGGTGATGGCCTCTGCGATGGGCAGCGATCGGGCGTTGGCCAGCGCGCAGAAGTCGCCGCCGGGGCAGGCGATCATGTCGGTGAGCAACTGCACGTTGGCGCTGGCCAGGCCCAGGGCCTTGGCCTCTTGCCACAGGTCGAACAGGCGGCTGGCATGCACCCAGGGCAGCACCACGTTCTGGTCGTGCGTCACGCGCGCTTCGCCGGCGGAGTATTTGTCCACCAGGTCGGCCACGGCGATCAGCTGCTCGCTGGTCGCGTCGCCGGGCGACTGGCCGGGGCGCTTGAACGACAGCGTCACGGCGCGCAGCTGCGGGTTCTGGTGTGCATGCACGTTGCGCTGCAGCCAGCGGCCGAAGGCAGTGTGCTCGGCGGCCTGGGCCGTGAGCGATGCCTGCAGCGCCGCGGGGTCCACGTCGGCGATATCGGCCAGCTGGGGTGCCACGAAGCACGCGGCCACGCGATCGAACTCGGCCTGGGGCACGGTGTGCGGGCCGCCGTCGATCTCCACGATCTGGCGGTACTCTTCTTCCACATCGTCGATGTACTGCTGGCCTTCGGACTTGACCAGGATCTTGATGCGGGCCTTGTACTTGTTGTCGCGGCGGCCGTGCTCGTTGTACACGCGCACGATGGCCTCGATGTAATTCATGATCTGGTTCCAAGGCAGGAACTCGCGGATCACCGTGCCGATCACCGGCGTGCGGCCCATGCCGCCGCCCACAAACACCTTGAAGCCGATCTCGCCGGCATCGTTCTTGACCAGGTGCAGGCCCACGTCGTGCCAGCCGGTGGCG
This sequence comes from Acidovorax sp. sic0104, assembly GCF_019219095.1. Lineage (GTDB taxonomy): Bacteria > Pseudomonadota > Gammaproteobacteria > Burkholderiales > Burkholderiaceae_C > Acidovorax. The sequence goes on along the minus strand of NZ_JAHUWH010000003.1, from coordinate 207,370 downwards.
GCACGGTCGTCCTTGGCGCCGCTGATGGCGATCTTGAACTTGCGCGGCAGGAAGGCGAACTCGGGGTGCAGCGTGGTCCACTGGCGGATGATTTCCGCGTAGGGGCGCGGGTCCACGATCTCGTCCACGGCCACGCCGGCCAGCGCGTCGGTGGTGGTGTTGCGGATGCAGTTGCCGCTGGTCTGGATGCCGTGCATGTCCACGGTGGCCAGCAGGTCCATCACGTCAGCGCTCTTGGACAGCGGGATCCAGTTGAACTGCACGTTGGTGCGCGTGGTGAAGTGGGCGCAGTTCTTGGGCAGGAAGGTGGTGCCCAGCAGGCCCTGGCCTTCCATGGCGGCCTTGAACACGGCCGCTTCGGGCTCGTCGTACTCGCGGGCGATGGTGGCCAGCACGCGCAGCTGGCGGCTGGCGATCTCGCCGTAGGGCACGGCCACGCGCAGCATGGGGGCGTAGCGCTGCACGTACCAGCCGTTTTGCAGGCGCAGGGGGCGGAAGTCGTCCTCGGCCAGTTTTCCCGCCTGCCAGCGGTTGAGCTGGTCGCGGAACTGGCGGGCGCGCTGCTTGACGAACGTCTTGTCAAAGGGGGTGTATTGATACATCGTGGACCCATCAGATCATTATTAATTTGGCGCCTGCCCAGGCCAGCAGGAGGGACAGCGCGGAGCGAATCAGGCGTTCAGGTGTGCGGGTGACCAGGCGCGAGCCCAGCCAGATGCCCGGCAACGAGCCAGCCAGCAATTGTGCAAGCAAAGGCCAATCCACCGAGCCCAGCGTGGCATGGCCCAGGCCGGCCACCAGCGTCAGCGGCACGGCGTAGGCGATGTCGGCACCGATCACGCGCGGCAGCGGCAGCAGCGGGTAGACCAGCAGCAGCACCGTGACGCCGATGGCGCCAGCGCCCACGGACGTGAAGGTGACCATCGTGCCGATCACGGCGCCCAGCAGCACGGGCAGGACCCAGTGGCGGGGACGGGTTGCATGCTCGGCACCGGCCACACGCTTGGCATGGTCGGCCGCCTGGCGTTCACGCGAGAAGGCCACCACCTTGTACAGCGTGGCCGCAGCGGTGAGCAACAGCGCAAAGCCCAGCGTCGTGGTCATGATGCGCTGGGCCGTGCCGCTGGCGGGGCCCAGGATCTGCAGCGCCCACAGAGACAGCAGCGCGGCCGGGATGCTGCCCGCGCACAGCTGGCCCACCACGCGCCAGGGCACCAGGCGCTGGCGCGCCATGCTGACCGTGCCGCCCATCTTGGTGAAGGCCGCGAACAGCAGGTCGGTGCCGATGGCCAGGTGCGGCTTCACACCGAAGAAAAAGATCAGCACAGGCGTCATCAGCGAGCCACCGCCCACCCCGGTGAGGCCGACGATCAGCCCCACCGCGAAGCCCGCAAAAACAAACGCCAATTCATGCATGGCAGCGAATGTAGGAGGCTCGCTTATGAAAACAAACTATTGTTTTTTCCTTCTAGTATGTCGTTTTTTGTATAAGCAAGGATGGATGCGGGATGTAGCGGGGTGGCGATGCCTCCCTTGACGGGCCGCAGCCGCCCGCTGGCGGCGCGCGCCGTGGCTCAAAGCCGCTCGCTATCCAATGCCCGTGCCAGCTTGGCATCCAGAGGCAGGGGCTCGCCCTGCAGCCGGGCCACCAGCAACTCTGCGCACAGCAACGCCAGCGTGAGACCCCGTGCTCCCATGGCCGTGCAGGCCCAGACGCCAGGAAGGGAGGCCTGGTCGACCGGGCCCACGATGGGCAGGCGATCAGCGGCCGTGCAGCGTACGGCCGCCCAGCACTGGATCGCGGCGGGAGCCTGCGTCGGGATGGCGGTTGCGTCGGGCTGCGGGCCGGACGGCACAACGTTGGCGAAAGCTGGCGCCAGCTGCTCAGCCACCGTGGGCAGCAGAGCCTGCAGCTTGGCCCAATTGGCTGCATGCGCGGCCTGGCGGTCGGCGGGTGACGGGGGCAGGGCGGTGACATCGCGCTCGAAGGTGGAACCCATCACCCAGGCCGTGGAGTGGGCCTTGCCTGCGCTCTCCGGGTTGCCGTTGTCATCACATGCGGGAAACCGGGGCACCAGGTTGCCGTGGCCGTTGACCGGGAACGGCACGGGGGGAGGCGCTGCACCCTCTGCTATCGCCGCCCAGGACACTTGGCCGCGCACCGGCTGCAACTGCCAGTGAGCCGGGAGCAGGTGCGGACTGCCGGAGCCCGCGGCAACGACGACGACAGGGGCTTGCGCGAGCACGCGGCCGTCGGCGTCCAGGGCCTGCCACTGGCGTGAAGTGCCAGTGGCGGCCGCACCCGCCGTGCCGTCCGTACGCGATCGGGCGTGTTCGGGGGGTGGGGCGCCCGCTGGGGCATGTTCCACACATCGCAATTGCGCCACGGCGCATTGCCCCCGCCACTCGATGCCCGGCTGCGCCATCAGTGCCGCCACCAGGCGGGGTGGCCTTACCCATCCGCCCTGGCGGTGCCAGCAGGCGGTGGTGTCCGGGGGCAGGCCGGCGGCCTGCAGCGTGAGGGCCGTTGCAGCCTCGCTCCAGTCGGCTCCGGCTCCATCGGCCCACCCGGCTCCCAGGCCTGGCGTGCCATCGGTGCGGTGCTCCAGTACGCCGCAGGGAGACCAGTCCACGCCGTCCCGCAGAAGCCAGCCTGCCTGCTGGAGTGTTGTGCGCACGCCGCTGCGCGACAGGCGCGACAGCACGCTGTCGTCCGGCGAGACATGGGGCGCGAACACGCCCGCAGGCAGGCCCGATGCACCCGCTGCCGGGGCGTCGGCCTGGTCGAGCACCTGCACCTGCCAGCCGCGCCGCGCCAGGCTGGCGGCCGTGGCCGCACCGGCCAGGCCGCCGCCGACCACGATGCAACGGCCGGGCGGCTGCGGGGCGGGCTCCGCATCCTGGCGAGAGGTGCGCGGCTCCCAGCGCGGGTCGTACACCGCGTGCAGGTTGTCCCGCTTGGGCGGCACGCCGGGCACCCGGGTCACTTCGAACCCGCACTGAGCGAGCGCATCCCGCACGGCACGCGCAATGGTCCAGGTCGCCAGGCGGGTGCCGCGACGGCAGCAGCGCGCCACGGCTTTGAGCGTGTGCAGGTCCCAGATCCCAGGGTTGAGCTGGGGGCTGAAGCCGTCCAGGTAGACCGCATCCACCGTCAGGTTCTGCTGGCGCAGCACCGTCTGCGTGTCGCCCACATACAGGGTGAGCAGCACGCGGCCTTCGTCGAAGCGCAAGCGGTGCACGCCCGGCAGGAGCCCCCACCACTGGCGGTGCAGCTCCTGCGCCAGGGGCGCAAGTTCGGGATGGGATGTGGTGGCCCGCAGCAGGTCGGCCGGGCTCACCGGCCAAGCCTCGGTCGAGACGAAGTGCAGCAGAGTGGGGCGCGCGGGGTCGGCCCGCCAGGCAGCCCAGGTCACCAGGAAGTTCAGGCCGAAGCCGAACCCGGTTTCCAGGATGCGCCACAGCGGCTGACCCGCCCACGCCGCGGGCAGGCCGCAGCCGTGCAGGAAAACGTGGCGGGCCTGGTCCAGGCCGCCTTTTTCACTGTGGTAGCGGTCGCCGAAGCGGGGGCTGTAGGGTGTGCCGTCCGGCAGCCAGTCCACTGGTTCGGACATGAGGCTTGGACGTGTGTGCTGACTGAGTGGTGCGACGGGTGCGAAAGGGTGCGCGGTTCGCTGCTTACTCGCTGGGGGGCACGTAGCCGGCCGCAGCATCTGCGCCGCCGCCGAAGAAATGGTTCTCCATCTGCCGCGCCAGGTACTGGCGGGCACGGGCGTCAGCCAGGTTCAGGCGGTTTTCATTGACCAGCATGGTCTGGTGCTTGAGCCAGCCGGCCCAGGCCTCCTTGCTCACGCTCTCCCAGATGCGCTTGCCCAGTTCGCCCGGGTAGGGGGGGAAGTCGAGGCCTTCGGCTTCCTTGCCGAGCTTGATGCATTGGACGGTGCGTGCCATGGGTTTCCTTGTGTGTTGGTGTGAGAGCAGTAGCGCAGTAGCGAGCTGCTCAGATGATTTGGATATAAAGAACTGAAATCTCAGTAGTTCCAGTTTTGTAGAGGGGATTTCAGAATGCGCTTCATCGGTGATTTGCACCGTCCTGCATTCCAAAAAAGAGGCCCTCCAATGAACTTTCGCCGCGACTTTATCAAGTTTCCCTTTGCCGCCGCCCTGGTGGGCAGTTTGGCCCTGACGGCATTGCCGTCGTTTGCGCAGTCCGTGACGCTGCTCAATGTCTCGTACGACCCGACGCGCGAGCTGTATGTGGATTTCAACCAGGCATTCGCCAAGCACTGGAAAGCCAAGACCGGCCAGGATGTGACCGTCAAGCAAAGCCACGGCGGCTCGGGCAAGCAGGCGCGCTCCATCATCGACGGGCTGGACGCCGACGTGGCCACCTTGGCACTGGCCGGCGACACCGACGCGCTGCATACCAACGGCGGCTGGATCCCCAAGGACTGGCAAAAGCGCCTGCCCCATAACAGCTCGCCCTACACCTCGACCATCGTGCTGGTGGTGCGCCAGGGCAACCCCAAGGGCATCAAGGACTGGGACGACCTCGTCAAGCCCGGCATCAGCGTGATCACGCCCAACCCCAAGACTTCGGGCGGCGCCCGCTGGAACTACCTGGCCGCCTGGGAGTACGCCAAGCGAAAGAACGGCGGCAGCGATGCCAAGGCCAAGGACTTCGTGGCGAAGCTGTACGGCAACGTGCCCGTGCTGGACACCGGCGCACGTGGCTCGACCATCACGTTTGCCCAGCGCAACCAGGGCGACGTGCTGATCGCCTGGGAGAACGAGGCCTACCTGCTGGAGAAGGAATTCGGCACCAAGTTCGACGTGATCGCGCCCTTGATCTCCATCCTGGCCGAGCCCGCCGTGACGGTGGTGGACAAGAACGTGGACAAGAAGGGCACGCGTGCCGTGGCCGAGGCTTACCTGCAGTACCTGTACACCGAAGAAGGCCAGGACATCGCCGGCAAGCATTTCTACCGTCCGGCCGTGTCGGACAAGGCCAAGGCCAAGTACGCCAAGCAGTTTCCCAAACTGAACCTGTTCACCATCAACGACGCGTTCGGTGGCTGGGACAAGGCGGCCAAGGAGCACTTTGCCGACAACGCCAGCTTCGATCAGATCTACACCAAAAAATAGGCTCACCCCGAAGCGGCCTTCGGCCGCCTCCCCTCAAGGGGCGCCACCGCTGGACCGGCAGAGCCGGATCCAGGGTGGCGCTGGTCTGACCGCGCCCTCTGGAATCCCCTCTTATGTCCGCTCTTCTCATCGCCGGCAGCCCCTCCGAGCGTTCCCGCTCCGCCGCCCTGCTGGACGCCGTGGCCCAGCGCCTGTCGGTGCGCGGCGCGCTGGTGGACCGCATTCACATCCGCGACCTGTCGCCCCAGGCGCTGCTGTTGGCCGACTTCGGCCACCCCACCGTGGTGGGCGCTGTCGACCAGGTCGCCCAGGCCAGTGTGCTGGTGGTGGCCACGCCCGTCTACAAGGCCGCCTACAGCGGCGTGCTCAAGGTCTTTCTGGACCTGCTGCCGCAGACGGCGCTCAAGGGCAAGATCGTGCTGCCGCTGGCCACGGGAGGCAGCCCGCACCACATGCTGGCGCTGGACTATGCGCTGCGCCCCGTGCTGCAGTCGCTGGGTGCCAAGAGCATCCTGCCCGGCATCTACGCCACCGACGCCCAGGTCACGCTGACGCCCGAAGGCGCCTACCACGTGAACGAAGACATCGCGTCGCGGCTGGACGACGCCGTGAATGTGCTGGTCACGGAAACCCTGCGCCCCTCGCCCGCCCAGGCCACGCGGTTTGCGCCGGTGCATTTCTCGCAGGTGCGATGTAGCGTCTGACGGGCACCGCCCCCCCGTTTCGCTGCGCTGCGCTGCCTGCATGGCGCGGCGACAGTGCAGGGCAGGGCGGGCCCCCTCATCCCTTTTCCTCATTTTTCTCGATGGGCCTTCCGCGCGCAGCGGCAGGCAGGGCGGAGCACTGCCCGGTTCAGACGCCACTTTTTTGTTTTTCAAAGGACATTCACCATGAGCACACTGACACGCGATGGCGCACAGGAGGGCCGCACCGCCCCCACAGCGAGCTGGCTCTCCGCCCTGCGCAACATGTTCATCGGCTTCGTGGTCTTCACGGCTTTTGTGCTGATCGCAGCCTTCCTGCTGGCGCAACCGGTGCATGCCCAGAGCAAAGGCAAAGGCGAGCTGCGCATCGGCTACCAGAAGTCGGCCAGCCTCTTCGTGCTGCAGAAGGCCACCGGCTCGCTGGAGAAAAAACTCGCGCCCCTGGGTTTCAGTGTGAAGTGGGTGGAGTTCCCTGCAGGTCCCCAACTGCTCGAAGGCCTGAACGTGGGCGCCGTTGACGTGGGCTATGTGGGCGAGGCGCCTCCCATCTTCGGCCAGGCGGCGGGGGCCAAGTTCGTGTACTTCGGTTATGACCCTGCGGCACCGCGCGCCGAAGCCATCCTGGTCACCAAGGACTCGCCCATCAAGTCGGTGGCCGACCTCAAGGGCAAGAAGGTCGCGCTCAACAAGGGCAGCAACGTGCACTACCTGCTGGTCAAGCAGCTTGAAAAGAACGGTCTCAAGTTCACTGACATCACGCCGGTGTACCTGGCCCCCGCGGACGGCCGCGCCGCGTTCGAGAGCAAGAACGTGGACGCCTGGGTGATCTGGGACCCGTTCCAGGCCGCCGCCGAGAAAGCCACTGGGGCCCGCGTGCTCGCCGACGGTGTGGGCGGCGTGGTCAACAACTACCAGTACTACCTGGGCGCGCGCGACTTCGTCAAGAAGAACCCCAAGGTCATCGGGGCACTGTTCGAGGACTCCGTGGCGGAGGGCATCTGGCTCAAGAAGAACCTGCGCCAGGCCGCAGAACTCATCGCGCCGCTGCAGGGCCTGCCGTTGGACGTGGTCGAGCTGGCGCTGCAGCGCTATGAATTCAACGTCAAGCCCATCACGCCCGATGTCGCGGCCGACCAGCAAAAGATCGCCGACACGTTCTTCGAGCTGAAGCTGATCCCCAAGGCCATCAAGGTGAACGAGGCCGTCGTGCTCAATGCGCAGCACTGATGCACCGCTGCCTTTCACGCATTCATTCCCCCAGAAGAACACCATGACGACTTCGATCTCACTGTCCCGCCGCCGCCTCGTCCAGGGTGCGGCCAGCGCTGTGGCGCTGCCGGCTTTCGGCGCGTTGGCGCAAAGCCCGGCGCGTGAATTCCGCATCGGCCACCAGAAAGGTTTCCTGAGTCTGCTCAAGGGCCGCGGCACGCTGGAGAAGCGCCTGGCGCCGCTCGGTGTCTCCATCAAGTGGACCGAGTTCACCGCCGGCCCAGTGCAGCTTGAAGCGTTGAACGTGGGCTCCATCGACTTCGGCGACGTGGGTGAAGCGCCGCCCATCTTTGCTCAGGCCGCAGGTGCCCCGCTGGCCTACGTGGCCGCCACCGTGCCCCGCCCCAAGGCCGAGAGCGTGCTGCTGCCCAAGGGCTCGCCCATCAAGACGGTGGCAGACCTCAAAGGCAAGAAAGTGGCGCTCAACAAGGGCAGCAACGTGCACTACTTCCTGGTCAAGCTGCTGGAAAAGCACGGCCTCAAGTACGCTGACGTGAATGTGGTTTTCCTGCCCCCGGCCGATGCGCGTGCCGCTTTCGAGAAGGGCTCCATCGATGCCTGGGTCATCTGGGACCCGTTTGCTGCGGCGGCTGAAAAAACGCTGGATGCCCGCGTGCTCGCGGACGCGACGGGCGTGGTCGGAAACCGCGCGTATTTCTTCTCGTCGCTGCAGTACGCCGACAAGAACACCGAGGTGCTGCGCATCGCCATCGAAGAACTCAACAAGATCGATATCTGGGCCAAGCTCAACCGCGATCTGCTGGCCGCAGAGCTGGCGCCGTTGTTCGGCATTCCCAAGCCGGTGCTCGATCTGTCCACTGCCCGCTCCGAATACGGCACCGGGCCCGTCACACCTTCCATCCTTGCGGAACAGCAAAAGATCGCCGACACCTTCTTCGATCTGAAGCTCATCCCCAAGCGCATCCAGGTGCGCGATGTGGCGCGGTCGCCGTGGTAGGGAGGTAGGCACCCCCTGAGCCGCTTCGCGTCTTCCCCCTCTCCTTCGGGAGGGGGACGCACCCGGTGGCCTGGCAGAGCCAGATCCACGGGTGCACTGGCCTCGGCCTCGCCCATAGCGAGCGACGTGACCCGGCGGTGCTTTTCGCTTCACACCGATTTTCAAGGAGCCCTGACATGCCCACCGCTTCCGCAAACCCTGTCCACGATGCAGCACGCCGTGTGCTGCGTACCACGGCCAACGCCTGGCGCCTGAAGGCGCCGGCGCGCAGGCCGGTCCGCACGCGCAACCGTGTGCATGCCGGTGTGCGTGCCGATGTGGCGGCTGGGGGTATGCGGGCCTGTCCATTGCGTTTCGGCTTTTCGCTGGCGGGCTACGGCCTGGCCTTCTCCTATTGACTCCCCGACGGCACACGTTCAAGGCACGCGACGATATGAAGATCTACTGGTTCATCCCTACACACGGCGACAGCCGCTACCTTGGCACGGCCAAGGGTGCGCGCCATCTGAGCATCGAGTACCTGCAGCAGGTCGCAGTGGCCGCCGACAGCCTGGGCTACGAAGGCGTGCTCATTCCCACCGGCCGTTCCTGCGAAGACCCGTGGGTGATCGCATCGAGCCTGCTGGCGGTCACCAAGAAGCTCAAGTTCCTGGTGGCGGTACGCCCAGGGCTGCACCAGCCCGCGCTGGCCGCGCGCATGGCCGCCACGTTCGATCGTCTGTCAGGCGGGCGCCTGCTCATCAACCTGGTGACCGGCGGCGACCGCGCCGAGCTGGAGGGCGACGGCGTGTTCCTGGACCACGCCACGCGCTACGAGCAGTCGGCCGAGTTCATCCGCATCTGGCGTGAGATCCTGGCGCGCAGCCATCGGGGCGAGACCTTCGATTACGAGGGCAAGCACCTGTCCGTCAAGGGCGCCAAGCTCTTGTTCCCTCCGCTGCAGACGCCGCACCCGCCGGTGTACTTCGGCGGCTCGTCCGACGCTGCGCACGACCTTGCGGCCGAGCAGGTGGAAACGTATCTGACCTGGGGCGAGCCCCCGGCCGAGGTCGCCAAGAAGGTGGCCGACGTGCGAGCCCGTGCGGCCAGGCACGGCCGCACCGTCAGCTTCGGCATCCGCCTGCACGTCATCGTGCGCGAGACCGAGGCGCAGGCCTGGGCCGCAGCCGAAGCGCTCATCAGCCATGTGGACGACGAAACCGTGGCGCGCGCGCAGTCGGTCTTTGCGCGCATGGACTCCGAAGGCCAGCGCCGCATGGCCGCGCTGCATGCCGGGGGCGTGAAGCGCAGCCGCGCAGACCTGGAGATCAGCCCCAACCTGTGGGCCGGCGTGGGCCTGGTGCGCGGTGGCGCGGGCACCGCCTTGGTGGGCGACCCCGAGACGGTGGCCGCGCGCATCACGGAATACGCGAGCCTGGGCCTCGACCACTTCGTGCTCTCGGGCTATCCGCACCTGGAAGAGGCCTACCGCTTTGCCGAGCTGGTGTTCCCGCTGCTGCCCGTGGGCGTGCGCGAGAAGCTCACCGGCGGCAACCCGCTGGGCCCGTTCGGCGAAACCGTGGCCAACGACTTCGTGCCACGCGCCTCGCAAAGCTGACCGCACCGACGAGGAGCCACACCATGAGCATCCAGTCCATCAACCACGTGCAACTGGCTTTTCCGGCCGGTGCCGAGGCGCCCATCCGGCGCTTTTATGCCAGCCTGCTCGGGCTGCCCGAGGTGCGCCTGCAGGCGGGCAACACGCTGCGCTTTGCCGCGGGCACCCAGCGCATCGACCTGGTGCCCACCGAGCACTGGCAGCCGGCGCCCGCGGTGTCGCACCTGGCATTTGAAGTGCAGGACCTGCCGGCCCTGCGCCACCGCCTGCTGCAGGCCGACCTGCCGCTGGTAGAAAACCGCGCGCTGCCCGGCTACCTGCGCTTTTACGTCAAGGACCCAGCCGGTAACCAGCTGGAGTTCCTGGAACCCGATCACGAACAGGAAACCACCCCATGACCCCAACCCAGACCGTCCGCGAGCTGCAGGTATCGCCCGTGGCCGACTCCGTCGATCTCCCGATCGACAAGCCCGTGCTGCCCGCAGCGCTGTCCCGATTCCTGTCCGGCCTGCTGCAGCGCCTGCTGCCCTGGGCCGTGCCCGTGGGGCTCATCGTGCTGTGGCAGATCGCCTCGTCGCAGGGCTGGCTGTCCACCCGCGTGCTGCCGGCGCCGCTCGAAGTCATCAAGGCCGCGTGGACGCTCACCGTGTCGGGCGAGCTGTGGACCCACGTCAAGGTGAGCGCCGGCCGCGCGCTGGCGGGCCTGGCCATCGGCGGCGGCCTGGGGCTGCTGCTGGGCCTGCTGACCGGCTCGGTGCGCGTGTTCGAGACCTTGCTCGACTCCACCATCCAGATGGTGCGCAACATCCCCGCGCTGGCGCTGATTCCGCTGGTGATCCTGTGGTTCGGCATCGACGAATCGGCCAAGCTGTTCCTCATCAGCGTGTCGGTGTTCTTCCCGATCTACCTCAACACCTTCCACGGCATCCGCAACGTGGACCCGGGCCTGATCGAGATGGGGCGCACCTATGGTCTCGGCCGCTGGCAGCTGTACAAGCAGATCATCCTGCCCGGCGCGCTGTCCAGCATCCTGGTGGGCCTGCGCTTCTCGCTGGGCCTGATGTGGGTGATCCTGATCGTGGCCGAGACCATCTCCGCGCAGGCGGGCATCGGCTACCTCACGATGAATGCGCGGGAGTTTCTGCAGACCGACATCGTGCTGGTCGGCATCCTGCTGTACGCGCTGCTGGGCAAGCTGGCCGACCTGTTCGCCAAGGGCCTGGAGCGCTACTGGCTGCGTTGGCATCCTGGCTACCAGACGCCGTAAGGCGCACTGCAGCCCGACCCTTCATTCCAAGAATTGCGGACCACCATGACCACCTCTTTCAACCTTCACCGGCGCGCCGTGCTGGGTGCCATCGCCGCGTTGTCGAGCGGTTTGGCCGCCGCGCAGGGCAAGCCTGAAACCTTGCAAACACTGCGTATCGGCTTGCAAAAGTCATCCACGCTCACCACCATCCTGCGCACGCGCGGCACGCTGGAGCAGTTGCTCGCGCCGCTCAACGTCAAGGTGACGTGGCACGAGTTCACCAGCGGCCTGCCGCTGCTCGAAGCGCTGAACCTGGGCAACATCGATGTGAGTGCCGACGTGGCCGACACCGTGCCGGTGTTCGCCCAGGCAGCGGGCGCCAACCTCACCTTCGTGGCGCAGGAGTCTCCATCGCCGTCGGCCCAGGCCATCGTGGTGCGCGCCGACTCGCCCATCAAGACCGTGGCCGAGCTCAAGGGCAAGAAGATCGGTTTTGCCAAGGCCGCCGGCGTGCATTTCCTGCTGATCGCTGCGCTGGAAAAGTCGGGCCTGTCGTTCAAGGACATCGAGCCTGCGTACCTGACCCCCGCCGATGGCCGGGCCGCCTTCGAGCGCGGCGCCATCGACGCCTGGGTGGTGTGGGACCCGTTCCTGGCCGCCGTGCAAAAGCAGTCTGCCGTGCGCGTGCTGGCCGACGGGCGCGACCTGGCGTCCTACCAGCGCTACTACCTGGCCGGTACCCCGTTTGCCCAGGCGCGGCCCGACGTGCTGCGCGTGTTCTTCAACGAGCTGCAAAAAGCCGGCGTGTGGGTCAAGCAAAGCCCCAAGGACGCGGCCGCGCTGCTGTCGCCCGTGTGGGGGCTGGACGCGGGCGTGATCGAGCTGGCCAACAGCCGCCGCAGCTACGAGGTGCGGGCGGTGGTGCCCGCGGCGCTCACCGAACAACAACGCATCGCCGATGCCTTCTTTGCCGAAAAGCTGCTGCCCAAGCGCGTGAACGCGCTGGACGTGCCGCTGTTCAAGACCGGAGCCTGACACCATGACCCAGACGACCAACACCCCCGCCGCGCAAGGCGTGCGCCTGGAAGTGCGCGGCGTGGACAAGCGCTATGGCCCGCGCGACGTGCTCAAGAAGACCGAACTCGTGATCGAGCCTGGCCAGTTCGTGGCCATCGTGGGCCGCAGCGGCTGCGGCAAGAGCACGCTGCTGCGCCTGGTGGCGGGGCTCGAATCCGTCTCGGGCGGCGCGATCCGCCTCGATGGCAAGGACGTGGCCGGGCTGAGCGACGACACCCGCATCATGTTCCAGGACTCCCGCCTCTTGCCCTGGAAGCGCGTGGCCGACAACGTGGCCCTGGGCCTGCCGCCCACGCGGCGCGGCGCCGCCGCCGATGTGCTGGCCCGCGTGGGCCTGGGGGACCGCTTGACCGAGTGGCCCGCGCGCCTGTCCGGCGGCCAGCGCCAGCGCGTGGCCCTGGCCCGTGCGCTGGTGCACAACCCGCGCCTGCTGTTGCTCGACGAACCTTTGGGCGCGCTGGATGCGCTGACCCGCATCGAGATGCACCGCCTCATCGAAGGCCTGTGGCGCAGCAGCGGCTTCACCGCACTGCTGGTGACCCACGATGTGCAGGAGGCCGTGGCCCTCGCCGACCGCGTGATCCTGATCGAGGACGGCCAGATCGCGCTGGACCAGCGCATCGACCTGCCGCGTCCCCGGTCGCACGGTGACGCCGCCTTTGCGGCGATCGAAAAACGCATCCTGGACCGCGTGCTGCAAAAGCCCGAGGGCGAGCCCGCGCACGAAGCGCCGTGGCCCGGCGTGCCTGCGCATGGTCTGCGCTGGGCGGTGTAGCCGTTTCTGGCGCCTGCTTGCCTGTCGCTGCTTTCTTTTCTGTCTTCTGTCATTCCTTTCTTTCCCCCACGGCCCCATCCAGGAGAACCCCATGTCCATCCAAGCCATCAACGTCCGCAACCAGTTCAAGGGCAAAGTGCGCGAGATCATTCGCGGCGACGTCGTCTCCGAAGTCGATGTCGAAACCCCCTGGGGCATCGTCACGTCGGTCATCACCACGCGCTCGGTGGACGAGCTGGCTCTGGTCGTCGGCTCCGAAGTGGTCGCGCTGGTCAAATCGACCGAGGTGTCCATCGCCAAGTTGTAAGGTATTTCAAGAAAAATATGCCGCAACCGCTTGCTGGATGAGCGCTGTATGCTACTAAAAGAGTAGCGCCTGCACGCGGACCCCGCAGCGTTGCCCCGCCGGCGCGCACTCCCCAGGCCCTCTCACAGGGCCTGAGTCTTTTGGGGCACGCACCGGTGCATGGGCCTGGCCGGACTGCTGAATTGGACCGTCTGGCGCCCTTGGCCTGGCCAAGCCTCGGGGTTGCGGGATTGACGAAAATTTCGTATGATATGCGTCATGCGAAATTCAACACCCAATGCCAGGTCCGCCGCCAAGGAGGCCACGCACGAACGCATCGTGTCGGTGGCCGCGCGGGCCATCCGCCGCCAGGGCTACCACGGCACGGGTGTGGCGGACATCATGAAAGAGGCGGGCCTCACGCACGGCGCCTTCTACGCACATTTCGAGTCCCGCGAGGCCATGCTGGCCGAGGCAGCCGCCAAGGCCTGCGCCGAATCCACGGCGCTGGCTGCCGGTGCTGCAGGCGGAGCGTCGCCCCACGCGCTGGCCACCTTGCTCTCGGCCTACCTGTCGCGCCAGCATGTCGAGAGCGTCGAGAGGGGCTGCCCGCTGGCCGCCCTGGGCTCGGAGACCCCACGCCAGGCGCCGGAGGTGCGCCGCGTGGCCACCCGGCACATCAAGGAAATGGTCGACCTCATCGCGCGCCAGTCGCCGCAGTGGGGGCAGCCCGCAGCTCATGAACAGGCGCTGGTCACCATGGCCACCATGGTGGGCGCCCTGGTGCTGGCCCGCGCGGTGGACGAGCCCGCGCTGTCCGACAGCCTGCTCGAGGCCGCGCTCAAGCACCTGACGCAGCTGACGAATTCGACGCACGCTGCAGACGCGGCGCCTGCCACGCCGCCCGGCGCGCCCGGCTGACTGTCCCAGCGGTGCGCTTTTTTTTGCCTTTACATATGACGATCATCATGTGAAATTGCTTGCGATCTGCACTGCCTTGCGTTGCGCCCTTCACCCAGGAAGCCCCATGAAAGCCTTTGTCCTCGACCGCTACGCCAAGCAGGGCCCACTGCGGCACGCCGATGTCCCCGCGCCGGACCTGCGCGACGACGAGGTGCTGGTGGCGGTGCATGCCGCCGGCGTGAACCTGCTCGACGCCAAGATCCGCAGCGGCGAGTTCAAGCTCATCCTGCCGTACGCCATGCCGCTGGTGCTAGGGCACGACGTGGCGGGCGTGGTGGTGCGGGTGGGGCCGCGCGTGCAGCAGTTCCAGCCGGGCGACGAGGTCTACGCCCGGGCAGACGATTTCCGCATCGGCAGCTTTGCAGAACTGATCGCCGTCAAGGCATCGTCGCTGGCACTCAAGCCCCGGGGCCTGACGATGGAAGAGGCCGCATCGATCCCGCTGGTGGGGCTCACGGCCTGGCAGGCGCTGGTGGAAAAGGCGCAGTTGCGAAAAGACCAGAAGGTCTTCATCCAGGCCGGGTCGGGCGGCGTGGGCACCTTTGCCATCCAGCTGGCCAAGCACCTGGGCGCCACCGTCGCCACCACGGCCAGCGCAGGCAATGCGGCGCTGGTCCACAGCCTGGGCGCCGATGTCGTCATCGACTACAAGACGCAGGACTTCGAAGAGGTGCTGCGCGACTACGACGTCGTGCTGCACAGCCAGGACGGCAAGGCGCTGGCGAAGTCGCTGCGCGTGCTCAAGCCGGGAGGCCAGGTGATTTCCATATCCGGCCCGCCCGACCCGGCATTCGGCCAGACGCTCAGAGCGCCCGGTTTGGTGCGGCTGGTGATGCGCCTGCTGAGCGCCGGCACCCGGCGCCGCGCCAAGGCGCTGGGCGTGGGCTATTCGTTCCTCTTCATGCGGGCGCACGGCGCGCAGCTGCAGGAGATCACGCGCCTTGTCGAAGCGGGCGCCATCCGCCCGGTGGTCGACAAAGTCTTTCCGTTCAGCGCCACCAACGACGCCCTGGCGTATGTGGAATCGGGCCGTGCCAAGGGCAAGGTCGTCATCCAGGTGGTGTGAGCAGCAGGCCGCTGCACATCCTTTTTCTCACGCCGTCAGTCCCCACCCAACCTCCCATCCGTTCCACCTGTCCCTCTGGAGATTTCCATGAAGATCGAAAACGCTGTCGTCCTCATCACCGGTGCCAACCGCGGCATCGGCCTGGCATTTGCCCGCGAGCTGCTCGCCCGCGGCGCACGCAAGGTCTACGCCGGTGCGCGCGACCCCGCCACCGTTACGCCCCAGCCGGGGGTGCAGGCCCTGCGCCTGGATGTCAACAACCCGGCCGACGTGGCCGCTGCAGCGGCTGAGGCGCACGATGTGACGCTGGTCATCAACAACGCCGGCATCGCCCAGCCTGGGGGCTTCATGGCCGCCGACAGCGAAGAGGTGGCCCGCCGCATCTTCGACACCAACTTCTTTGCCGTGCTGCGCGTGAGCAAGGCCTTTGCGCCCATCCTCGCGGCCAATGGCGGTGGGGCTCTGCTCAATGTGCTGTCGGTGGCGTCGTGGGTCAACGGCGGCGAGCTGGCGGCGTATTCGGCCAGCAAGTCGGCCGCATGGTCGCTGACCAACGCACTGCGCCACGAACTGGCGGCGCAAAAGACGCAGGTGCTGGGCCTGCACATGGCCTATGTCGATACCGACCTGACGCGCGGCTTCGACGTCCCCAAGTCGAGCCCCGAGCAGATCGTGCAGCGCGCGCTGGACGGCCTGGCGGCAGGCGCGGACGAAGTGCTGGCCGATGAGCTCACGCAGCACGTCAAGCTGTCGATGACGGCCACGCGGCCGAGCTACCTGCCGCAGCCCGCCTGAGACATCGGCGACTTCCCCGGCTGAACCGGCCGCTTCCATTCGCCCCGCCAGATCGAAAGGTCTGGCGGGGCGGCTGCGTTGTGCAGCGGCCATCGGGTGGTGCGGCCCGAGCAACGGTGCACCCCCAGGGCACGTGCTTATGCCGTGGCGGCTGCAACTCATGCCCCACACATCTAAGTCAAAGCTTATGAGTAATGACCATTTATTCGTATAAGAAACTTAATTTACATTGCTTCTGGTTGTTTAGTTTGTGGGTGCGCGGCAGGTGGCCCGGTGCGACAGATCGTTGTCGACACGTGCCAACCGCCCCAGCACCCGCCCATTTTTTCCCCATCTTCCAGGAGCCTTTCCATGTCCATCCAAGCCATCAACGTCCGCAACCAGTTCAAGGGCAAAGTGCGCGAGATCATTCGCGGCGACGTCGTCTCCGAAGTCGATGTCGAAACCCCCTGGGGCATCGTCACGTCGGTCATCACCACCCGCTCGGTCGACGACCTGGCCCTGGTCGTGGGCTCCGATGTGGTGGCCCTGGTGAAGTCCACCGAAGTCTCCATCGCCAAGCTCTGACCCGGAAGCAGCCATGACCGAGACACGGACTTCGCCATCGTCGACTGCGTTTTCGCGCCAGCGGCGCACGCTGCTGGGCCGCGCTGCGGCCAGCGTGTGCGCGCTGGCCTGCGGCGTGGCCACTGCCCCGGCGGCCTGGGCCCAGGCAACGGCCGTGCCCGAGTCATCGCGCATCCTGGTCGGCTTCGGCGCGGGTGGCGGCATCGACCTGCTGGCCCGCGTGCTGGCCGAGCGCATTCCCGCGCACCTGGGCGGCAAGCACAACATCATCGTGGACAACCGGCCCGGCGCCGGCGGCCAGATCGCCGCGCAGGCGCTGCTGTCGGCGCCTGCAGATGGCAGCACTTTTCTGATCGCCCCGCTGATCACGCCGGTGCTGTCGCAGATCGTCTACAAGAAGCCGGGCTACGACCCGGCCAAGGATTTCACGCCAGTGGGGCTGCTCGCGCACTTCCAGTTCGCGCTGGCCGTGCCGGCCAACCACCCAGCGCGCAACGTGGCCGAGTTCGTGGCCTGGCTCAAGGCCCACCCCGACCGCGCCAACTTCGGCAGCCCGGCGGCGGGCAGCCTGCCGCATTTCTTCGGACTGCTGCTGGGCGGCGCGGCGCAGATCGACATCGTGCACATCGCCTACAAGGGCGGCGGGCCCATGCTGTCGGACCTGGCGGGCGGGCAGATCAGCTCGGCCATCCAGACCACCACTGAGCTGCTGCCGCTGCACAAGCAGGGCAAGATCCGCATCCTGGGCACCTTCTCGGAGAAGCGCACACGCGAACTGCCCGATGTGCCCACCTTCGCCGAGTCCGGCTACCCCAAGGCCGTGGGCAGCGGCTGGTACAGCCTGTGGGCGCGCAGCGGCACGCCGGCAGCCACCGTCACCGCTTTCAACCGTGCGCTCAACAAGGCGCTGGCAGATCCGGTGGTCAAGGCACGGCTCGACGAGATCGCACTCGACCCGGACCCGCGCACGCCGCAAGCCCTGGAGCAACTGCGCGTGGCCGAGATCGCCAAATGGCGGCCGGTGATCGAGTCGTCCGGGTTCTGGGCGGATTGACCGTGGCCCAGGCTCCCAACATCGTTTTCATCCTGGCCGACGACCTGGGCTGGGCGGACCTGGGCGTCTACGGCGCCACGGACTTCGCCACGCCGCACCTGGACCGCCTGGCCGGGCAGGGCGTGCGCTTCACGCAGGCCTACGCCAATTCGGCCGTGTGTTCGGCCACGCGCATCGCGCTCATCACCGGCCGCTACCAGTACCGGCTGCGCGCGGGGCTCGAAGAGCCCATCGCCTTGCGCGACACCGGCCTGGGCCTGCCGCCGGAGCACCCCACGCTGCCGTCGCTGCTCAAAGCCGCGGGCTACGACACGGCACTCATCGGCAAGTGGCACCTGGGCCTGCCGCCGCAGTACGGGCCGCTGCAAAGTGGCTACGACCGCTTCTTCGGCAACCTGCACGGTGCCATCGACTACTTCACCCACAAGCCGGGCGTGGGCGACGACGTGGCGCGCGACCTGTGGGAGAACGAGATGCCCGTGGAGCGCGCCGGCTACTACACCCAGGTGCTGGCCGACGAGGCCACGGCGTACATCAACGCCCGCGCAGTGCAGGGTGCCGACGAGCGCAAGCCGTTCTTCCTGTCGCTGCACTTCACCGCGCCGCACTGGCCCTGGGAGGGGCCGGGCGACGAGGCCGTGGCGCACCAGATCAAGAGCCTGTTCCACTACGACGGCGGCAGCCTACGCAAATACGGCGAGATCGTCGAGGCGCTCGATGCCGCCGTGGGCCAGGTGCTTGCGGCACTCCATGATGTGGGCGCGGGCGACAACACCATCGTCGTCTTCACCAGCGACAACGGCGGCGAGCGCTTCTCCAAGACCTGGCCCTTCACCGGCCAGAAGACCGAGCTGCTCGAAGGCGGCCTGCGCGTGCCCACGCTCTTGCGCTGGCCTGCGCGCATCGCGCCGCAGGTGCAGCACCAGGTCACCGCATCGATGGACTGGCTGCCCACGCTGCTGGCGGCCGCTGGCGTGTCGCCGCATGCCGATTACCCGAGCGATGGCGAGAACATCCTGCCGGTATTGGAGGGTTCAGCGCCCGCGCACCCGCGCACGCTGTACTGGCGCTACAAGGCGCAGGCCCAGCGCGCGGTGCGCGAAGGCAACTGGAAGTACCTCAAGGTCAACGACAACGAGTTCCTGTTCGACGTGGCTGCGGATGAGCGCGAACGCGCCAACCTGCGCGACCTCGAGCCCGAGGTCTTCGCGCGCCTGAAGACGCAGTGGGCCGCGTGGGACGCGCAGTTCCTGCCCATCGCCGACGACGTCTACACCCATGGTGTGACGCCCGACATCCAGGCCGACCACTACGTGCCGCACCGGCTCACGCGAGGGTAGCCACAGGTCGCCGCGCAACCTCACGGGCTGCGGCGGTGCCAGAAGATAAGGCGAGCCACGGCTCGCCCTTTTGCGTCCTGATCGGCAACCCGATACGCGCCTGCCGCCTGCCGTCTACTGCCTACCGCTTGGGGCACGCGCCCGCGCGGGCACGGGCGCGCAGTCCGCGCACCGTCCGTACAGCGTCAGCTCGTGCCGCTCCACAGTGAACCCCTTGGGCGCCAGGTTGTGCAGATCGCCGGGGCACTCGTGCACGTCGAACACCCGCAAACACACGGTGCATTGAAAGTGATGGTGGTGGTCGTGCGCGGAGGACTCGTACCGAGGACTCTCGCCCGGCAGGTTGACCACCTGCACCGACCCATCTTCCACCAGCGCCTTGATGTTGCGATAGACGGTCGCCAGCCCCAGGCCCTGCACGCTCTCTCGCGCACTGTCCAGCACCTCCTGCGGCGTCAGGGGGCGGTGCGCGTCCGCGATGGCGGCATGGATGGCTGTGCGTTGCTTGGTGGATCGTTCCATCGGAAAGGATGAGTGGCGTGCGGCGGTAGTGCGCGAATTATCGGTGAACGCATTCCCCGCAGCCCGTCGTGAGAGGCGGGTGCTTCCATCGGTGCGCAACTGCATTCACGTCTTTTTGATATCGATAATGCATTATCATTAAAAACTCATCTGGAGCTGACAGAACGTTGTCCGTCGCTTGCCGGCGCAACGGTGTGCCCCAGCAAACCCGCCTGTTTCCCGTGTCCGACTGGAGGATCTCCCCGTGCTCGAAGCCATCGGCCTGACCAAACGCTACGGCGATTACACCGCCTTGCACCCGCTCGACCTGCACATCCGGCCGGGCGAGATCTATTGCCTGCTGGGCGCCAACGGCGCGGGCAAGACGACCACCGTCAACCTGTTCCTCAATTTCATCGACCCCGACGGAGGGCAGGCGCTGATCCACGGTGTAGACGTGACGCGCGAGCCTGTGGCCACCAAGCAGTACCTGGCCTTCATCCCCGAGCAGGTGAACCTGTACGGCACGCTGACCGGGCTGGAGAACCTGCGCTACTTCGCGGCGCTGGCTCTCGGCGAGCCGCCGCCGCGCACGCGCTTGCTGGAGCTGATGGCTCAGGTGGGGCTCGATGCTGGCGCGGCCGACAAGCGGGTGGCCGCGTATTCCAAAGGCATGCGCCAGAAGATCTGGATCGCCGTCGCACTGGCCAAGGACGCCAAGGCGCTGCTGCTGGACGAGCCCACCTCGGGGCTCGATCCGCATGCCGCGGCCGAGTTCACCACGCTGCTGCAGCGCGCCAGTGACGCGGGCGTGGCCATCCTGGCCACCACGCACGACCTGTTCCACGCCAAGCAGACGGCCACGCGCATCGGCATCATGAAGCGGGGGCGCCTGGTCGAGAGCCTGGACAGCCAGCAGATCAGCGACACCGACCTGCAGGCCCTGTACCTGCGGCACATGCGGGGGGGGCAATGATCTGGCTGATTGCCTTCAAGGACCTGCGCGAGCGGCTGCGCGACGGGCGGCTGTACTGGGCCGGCGGCATCGTCATGCTGCTGCTGTTCACCGCGCTGGCGGTGGGCTGGGGCCACCAGAAGGAGGCACGCGCTGAGCAGGCCGCGGCCCAGAACTCCGACTACCAGGACTGGCTCAAGCAGGGCGCACGCCACCCGCACGATGCAGCGCACCAGGGCATGCACGCCTTCAAGCCCGACGCGGCGCTGGCGCTGCTGGACCCTGGCATCAACCCCTACATCGGCAGCACCGTGTGGCTGCAGGCGCACCGGCAAAGCGAGGTGAAGTTCCGCCCCGCGCAGGACGCCACCGGCCTGCAGCGCTTCGGCGACCTCTCGGTGGGCTGGATCCTGCAGGTGCTGGGCCCCCTGCTGGTGGTGGTGCTGGGCTTCAACGCGTTCGCGGGCGAGCGCGAGCAGGGCATCCTGCGCCAGACGCTGAGCCTGGGTGTGCCGCCGCTGCGCCTGCTGTGGGGCAAGGCGGCCGCTTTGGGCCTGGGCCTGGCGGGCCTGCTGCTGCCGGCCGCGTTGATCGCGGCGGCGGTGGTGGCCTTGTCGGCCGCCAGTGGCGAGCGCGGCGACGCCTTGCTGCGCTTTGCGGGCCTGGCGCTGGGCTATGCGCTGTACCTGGCGATCTTCGTGTTCATCACGCTCGGGGTGTCGGCCGCATCGCGCACCTCGCGCGTGGCCATCACCGTGCTGCTGGCGCTGTGGATCGCCAACACCGTGGTGGCGCCGCGCGTGATGTCCGAGCTGTCGCGCGCCGTGTTCCCCAGCCCGACGCGGCTCGAGTTCAACCAGGCGCTGGATGCCGACCGCAAGGCGACTTCCGACAAGGTCTGGATGCAGGCCTTTGGCACCACCGAGCGCTGGAGCCGCGATGTACCGCTGAACAAATGGGGCATTGCGCTCAAGCTCGACGATCAGTCCAGCTACGCCGTGTACGACCGCCACTTCGGCCGGCTGTGGGACACCTGGGAGAACCAGCAGGCGGTCCAGGAAGTCGGTGGCCTGCTGATGCCGCTGCTGGCCATCCGCACCTTCTCCACCGCCATGGCGGGCACCGACTTTGTGCACCACCGTGACTTCACCACAGCTGCGGAGCGGCACCGCCGCGTCATCCAGGACATCGTGAGCCAGGACCTGGTGGAGCACGCCGACCCACTGGGCCACCAGCACTTCGCCTACCAGGCCAGCCCGTCGCTGTGGGCGCGCGTGCCGGCTTTTGAATACCACGCGCCCTCCGTGGGCTGGGCGCTGGTCCGCAGCGGTGCGAGCCTGGCGGTGCTGTGCGTCAGCCTGCTGCTTGCCGTCGCATTCGCCTGGGCTGCCGTGGCGCGCCAGCGGGCGCTGTAAGGAAAACCCCGTGCAAGCATTTCAGTTCCAACGATTTCGCATGGTCGCCCGGCAGGAGCTGCGCCTGCTGCTCAAGGAGCGCAGCCTCTGGTGGGTGGGCGGCCTGTTCCTGCTGCTCATCGGCTATGCGCTCTTCAACGGCGTGCTGCAGACCACGCAGCGCGACAGCGCGCAGGCGGCCCTGGTGGCGGCCGATGCGCAGGCGCGCGCTGGCCAACTGGCGCAGCTCCAGCGCATCATGGCGGGCACCGAAACCCCCACGCCGTTCGGCAACCCGGCCAACCCCGCCAACATGGCCGGCGGGCTGGGCGCGCACTACGCCGTCATGCCCAGCGCCGCGCTGGCGCCGGTGGCCCTGGGGCAGACCGACCTGTTCCCGTCGCAGTTCAAGGTCACGCACCAGAGCAAGGTCAACTTCCTGCACAACAACGACATCGAGAACCCCTGGCACCTGCTCAGTGGGCACTTCGACCTGGCGTTCGTGGTGGTGTACCTGCTGCCGCTGCTGATCTTCGCGCTGAGCTACAACCTGCTGTCCGGCGAGAAGGAAGACGGCACCCTGCGCCTGCTGCTCTCGCAGCCGCTGGCCTTGCCGACGCTGATTGCCGGCAAGATCGCGGTGCGCGCCGCGGTGCTGCTGGGCGCCGCCGTGCTGGTGCCGCTGGCCGTGCTGCTGGTGGCCCGCCCGCATGCGCTGGCCATGCCCGGCGCCACGCTGTGGTGGGCGCTGGTGGTGGGGGCGTATGCGCTCTTCTGGTTCACCGCGGTGGTGGCGGTCAACGCCTTCGGCCGGTCTTCGGCCACCAATGCGATGGTGCTCATCATCGGCTGGGTGGTACTGGTGCTGGTGGTGCCGGTGCTGCTGAACATCGCGGTCACGCACATCAGCCCAGCGCCGTCGCGCGCAGAGCTGGCCACCCGCACCCGCGTGGTCACCGCGCAGGCCATGTCGCAGAACGCCGCACTGCTGGCCACCGACTACGAGCATGTGGACAAGCCCGACGTGCTGGTGCCCAAGGACGGCCGCCTGGCCATGAGCGGGCGGGCCATGGCCAACTACCGCATCCAGCGCCAGGTGGACGACACGCTGCAGCCCGAGCTGGACCGCTTCGATGCGCAGCAGGCGCAGCAACAGGCACTGGTGGCGCGCTGGAGCGCCGTGTCGCCTGCGGCCGTGGCGTACGAGGGCATCACCGCGCTGGCGGGCACGGGGCACAGCCGCAACGCCTGGTTCATGGCGCAGATCACGGCCTACCACCAGGCGTGGAAGGACTTCTTCTTTCCCCGCATCGACGGCGGTCTGGCCATTACCGAGGCGGACTTCGCGCACATCCCCGCCTTTGCATGGCGCGACGAAGCGCCCGGCACCGTGCAGGCCCAGGCCGCGCGGGCCGTGCTGCAGCTGCTGCTGCCCACGCTTGTTCTGCTGGGCGTAGCGCTCTGGCGGCTGCGCCGCTACCGCGTCGTCTAGCGCATCCATCCAACACCGAACAACAAACCCGAGAGGACCATTCCATGACCCCCTTCACCCGCACCACCGTGGCGCTGGCGGTGGCTGCTGCCACGCACGCCAGTTGGGCACAGACGCCAGAGCCCGACCGCGAGTTGCCCGCGGTCAGCATCGTGGGCGGGCAGGACCGCGACAGCCTGCAGCTGGACCAGCGGAGCACCAGCGCATCGCGCCTGGGCCTCACGCTGCGCGAAACCCCCGCGTCGGTGGAGATCCTTTCGCAGGACGTGATCCAGGAGCGCGGCGCACGCACTTTGAGCGAGGCGCTGCGCGGTGCGGCCGGCATGGCGGGCGGGGGCACGCCTGCGGCACCCACCACGCTGTCGATGCGCGGTTTCACCAATGTGCTGTACCTGTACGACGGCATGCGCATGTCCGGCGCGGGCGTGACCAACCGGGTGCAGGACACCTGGAATTACGAGCGCATCGAGGTGCTCAAGGGCCCGGCGTCAGTGCTGCAGGGTGACAGCGCCATCGGCGGCATCGTCAACTTCCAGACCAAGCGGCCCGACCGCGGCAACACCGGGCGCGAGGCCCTGCTGTCCTACGGCAGCTACGGCTCCACCCGGGCGGCGGTGGGCCTGGGCGGCGCCGTGGGCGAGACGGGCGCCTACCGCATCGACTACAGCCGCAACGACACCCGCGTGGGCACCATCGACCGCAACAGCGAAAGGCTCGAGCACCTGACCACCGGCGTGTCGTTCGAGCTGGCGCGCGCCACCCGGCTGGATGTGTCGTTCGACTATTCGCGCGACGAAGGCCACGCCTACTGGGGCACGCCGCTCATCCCCCGCAATCTGTCCACCGAGCCCACCAGCGTGGTCAGCACGCCCGACGGCCGCGTGGTGGACCGCCGCATCGCGCGCAACAACTACAACATCCTGGACGACAAGAACCAGTCCGAGGCCTACTGGCTGCGCGCCCGCATCACCCACCGCCTGACACCCGAGTGGATGCTGCGCAACGAGCTCACGGCCAACCAGGTCGACCGCCTGTGGCGCAATTCCGAGAGCGCGGTGTTCACCGCCCCCGCGTCCATCACGCGCGACCAGACCACCATCGCGCACGACCAGCGCTACCTGTCCAACCGGCTGGATGCCGCGCACGCAGGGCGTCTGGCGGGCCTGGAGAACAGGTTCGTGGTGGGCGGCGAGATCAGCAAGACCGACTTCGACAACACGCGGCGCTTTTCCAACGGCTCGGCGGCCACTGCTACCAGCCTGCGCGTGCCGTTGTTCGACCCGGCCGTGGGCACCTACAACGACGACCCGGCGCTGATGGCGGGCGGTGGCAACCGCACCAACTTCACCTCGGACGTGCGCAGCACCTCGGTGTTTGCCGAAGACTCGCTCAAGCTCACCCCGGCCTGGACGCTGGTGGGCGGCCTGCGCCACGACCGCGTGGATGTGGACCGCAGCGTGGCCGACCTCAACCTGGGCACGTTCAGCGCCTTTGGCACGCAGTATTCGTCCAACTCCGCGCGGCTGGGCACGGTGTTCGACCTCAGCGCGTCATCGTCCGTCTACGCGCAGTACACCAACGCCACCATTCCGGTGGGCTCGCTCTTCCTGCTGTCGGCGGGCAATGCGGCGTTTCCACAGTCGAAGGGCCAGCAGTGGGAGGTGGGCTTCAAGCAGAGCCTCGCTGGTGTGGAATGGACGGCGGCCGCCTATCACATCGCGCTCGACAACGTGCTCTCGCGCGACCCGAACAACGCCAACGTCACCATTAATAACGGCCGGCAGTCGTCGCGCGGGGTCGAGTTGGCCGCTGCCTGGCGCGCGACGAAGCAGCTCACGCTGTCGGGCAACGTGGCGGCGCTGGATGCGCGCTTCGACACGCTGACCGAGGCGGGCGGCGTATCGCGCGTGGGCAACACGCCGCCCAACGTGCCCGAGCGCATCGTGAACCTGTTCGCCAACTACCGGTTCAAGGATCTGCCGCTCGATCTGTTCCTGTCCATCAACCACACCGGCAAGATGTACACCGACAACGCCAACCAGATCCGCATCAACGGCCACACCACGGCCGACATGGCTGCCAGCTGGCGCATCCAGCCGGTGCTGCTGACCTTCCGTGTGCGCAACCTCACCGACAAGCTCTACGCCAGCTTCGCAGGCCGGGCCACCAGCCAGGTGCTGATCGCGCCGCAGCGCACCTTCGAGCTGTCGGCCCGGTATGACTTCTGACGCGAGGGCTGCACCGTGCCCCTAGAATCGCCCCGTTGGTGCTCGCAGCATGGTTCGCATGCCGCAGTTCAACGGGAAGCAGGGAAGCACCACCGAACAGGAACGTGCCGCGCCTGCGCTGCCCCCGCAACGGTCAACGGATGGGTCGCCACCTCGGCTGCCCGCTCCCCTTACGCACAGCCACTGGACTGCCTTGAACAAGCACCTGGGAAGGCTTTGGGGGATTCTTCCGCCAGCCCGGATACCGGCCAACAAGTGGGTGGTGCTCTCAGGGAGCGCTGCCGTGACGCTCAAGCGCTGGCGGGAGGCCGGCGCCGGGCCTATCTGTTTTCCATCATCGTATGAGCCACTCATTTCATCCCCTGCGGATGGCCGCGCTGCCGTTGGCCTTGGCCGCTGCTTTCCCTTTGCATGCCCAGACCGCAGGCACCTTGCCCGATGTCGTCGTGAAGGAATCCGCCACGCCCGGCCCACTGCTCGATCAGCGCACCGACAGCGCATCGCGCCTGGGCCTCACGGTGCGCGAGACACCTGCGTCCATCGACATGGTGCCGCGCGAGGTGCTGGCCGAGCGCGGCCTGCGCACGGTGACCGAAGCCGCACAGGCCGCAGTCGGGGTGACGGCCGGGGACTTTCCGGCAGAGCCCAGCGCGTTCTCGATGCGCGGCTTTGCCAACAGCCAGATCAACACGCTGTACAACGGCATCAAGATCGGCCCGCCCAACATGACATCGCGCGTGATGGACGCGGCCAACCTGGAGCGCATCGAGTTCTTGAAGGGCGCGGCATCGCTGATGTCGGGCGAGGGCGCCGTGGGCGGCGCCGTCAACTTCGTCACCCGCGCGCCGCACCGCGGCGCGGTGCAGAGCGAAGTGACCGGCGCGGTCGGCTCGTTCGGCGAGCGGCGCGTGGCCTTCGGCTCGGGCGGCACCACGGCCTGGAAGGACCTGGACTACCGCATCGACGTGAGCGGCTCGAACAGCGACGGCTTCGTCCACGACACCGGCCAGCGCAACCGCCACATCTCGGGCGGGCTCGACTGGCACGTGGCGCCGGGCGTCAAGCTCTTCGTGGCCGGCGAGGCCAAGCGCGACAACGGCAGCAGCTACTGGGGCACGCCGCTGGTGTCGGCCGATGCCCCGGGCATCCAGCCGGTGGGCGGTGTGGTGTCGGGCACCTATACCTCCAACTACAACGGCACCAACCTGGGCCCGGTGGCCATCGACCGCCGCACGCTGCGCACCAACTACAACGTGCAGGACAACCGCAACGAGGCCCGCGAGACCTGGCTACGCGCGGGCGCCGCCTGGCGCATCGACAGCGCCTTCACGCTGCGCACCCAGTTCTACCGCTACACCGCCGACCGCACCTGGTTCAACAACGAGATCGCCGCGTTCAACGCCACCACGGGCCTGGTGGACCGCGAGCGATTCTTCCTCGCGCACGACCAGACCTCGGTGGGCAACAAGACCGAGCTGCAGTGGGACAGCCAGGTGGCGGGCCGCGACAACCGCCTGGTGGCGGCGTTCGAGTACAGCGACCTCGACTTCATCCGCCCCGGTGCGGCCAACTTCCCCGGCGACAGCGTGAGTCTGGTGAACCCTGCGCGCGGCACCTACGGCCCGCTCACGCAGCAGCGGCAGACCACCGGCATCCGCAACACCGTGCTGGCGCTGGAAGACCGCCTCAAGCTCACGCCCACCGTGGCGCTGATTGGCGGCGTACGGCACGAGTCCATCGAGCTGTCGCGCACCTCCGCCAACGCCCAGGGCGTGCAGCGCAACGGTTTCCCGTTCGACAAGACCTGGCACCCCACCACCGGGCGTGTGGGCTTCACCTGGGAGGCTGCGGCGGGGACCACCGTGTACGGCCAGTACGGCACGGGCGCCGATGTGGCGGCCAACAACATCTTCCTGCTCAGCGGCACGCAGCCGCTGGACCTCACCCGCACCCGCAACGCCGAGGTAGGCGTGAAGCAGGGCTTCTGGCAGGACCGTGGCGAGTGGACCTTCGCGCTGTACGACACCAAACGGCGCAACGTGTACGCGGGGCAGGGTGGCCAGACGCTGGCGCGGGCCGGCGCCCTGCAGTCGCGCGGTGCCGAGGCCTCGGTCGCGCTGCGGCCCGATGCGCAGTGGAGCGTGTGGGGCAACCTGGCGCTCAACCGGGCGCGCTACCAGGACTACGCGTTGGCTGGCGGCGGGTCGCTGTCGGGCAACACGCCACCGAACGCGCCGCGCGTGGTGGCCAATGCCGGCGTGGGCTACCGCTTCGTCGCGGGCGTGCCGATGCAGCTGTCGGCCTCGGTGCGGCATGTGGGCGAGCGCTTTCACAGCGACGCCAACACCGTGCGGCTGGCCGCCTATACCGCGCTGGATGCCGCTCTGACGGTGGACGTGGCGCGCGGCGTGCAGTTCACGCTGCGCGGGCGCAACCTGGCCAACAAGGTGTATGCGGCCTGGTCGGACCCGTTCTACCCGGACCAGATCCTGCTGGGCGCGCCGCGCAGCGTCGAGCTGGCCCTGCGCTGGACGCTCTGAGCGCTCCGAGGTCGTCATGAGCTTGCCCACCCCCGTGCTGCAACTGGAGGGCGCCGCGTTCCGCGCGGCGGATGGCTGCGATCTGCTCGCGCCCATCGACGCCAGCGTTTCACTCGGCGAATGCGTGGCCCTGGTGGGCCCCAACGGTGCCGGCAAAAGCACCCTGCTCAAGCTGCTGTGCGCGCGCCTGGCGCCCACGGCGGGCCGGGTGCGCGTGCAAGGGCACGACCTGTCTGGTTGGCCTGCGCCAGAGCGGGCGCGACACATCGCCGTGCTGGCCCAGGCCGACACGGTGGGCCTGGGCCTGAGAGTGCGCGACTATGTGGCGATGGGCCGACTGCCGCACCAGCACCGCGTGGGGCGTCATGAACATGCCCGCCTGGTGGACGCCGCGCTTCACACCTGCCGTACCGACGCTCTGGCCGCGCGCAGGCTGGCCACCCTGTCGGGCGGCGAGCGCCAGCGCGCGCACCTGGCCCGGGCGCTGGCGCAGGAGCCCGCGCTGCTGCTGCTGGACGAACCCACCAACCACCTCGACCTGTCCGCACGCGCCGACCTGCTGGCGCTGGTGCGCGGCCTGGGCATTACCGTGGTGGCGGCGCTGCACGAACTGGGCCTGGTGCCGTCCTTCGCCGACCGGGTGTGGATGCTGCAGGCCGGCCGCCTGGTGGCCGACGGCCCGCCGGGCGAGGCGCTGAGCGCGCAGCGCGTGTCCGATGTGTTCGGCATGGAGCTGGTGCACACGCGGCACCCACGGCATGGTGGCACGCTGTGGTCGTTCGAGAGGGAGGCCGCATGAAGGTAATGACGATGGCGCTGCTGCGGATTCTTTCTTTGACCCTGTCGCTGTTCCTTGCGTGCGGGGGGCCGGCCGCTGGGGCTGGCGCTGTGGCGGGATTCCCGGTCACGGTGGCCAACTGCGGTGAAACGCTGCGCTTTGATGCCCCGCCGCAGCGCCTGGTGGTGCACGACCTCAACATGACCGAGATGGCGCTGGCCCTGGGCCTGCGCCCGCAACTGGTGGGCGTGACGGGCATCACCGGCTGGTACAAGTCCGATGCATCGCTGCGCGAGACCTTGGGCGGCGTGCCCGAGCTTGCGCCCAAGTACCCCACGCTCGAAAACCTGCTCGCTGCCCGGCCCGATCTTTTCTTTGCTGGCTGGTACTACGGCATGCAGCCCGGGGGCGAGGTCACGCCCGCCACGCTGGCGCGCCACGGCATCAAGACCCTGGTGCTCACCGAAAGCTGCTCGCACGCGCTGCGCGACAAGCCCCGCGCCACCCTGGACCTGCTCTACGGCGACATGCTGCGCCTGGGTGCCGTGTTCGGCCGCCGCGATGCCGCCGAGCGTCTGGTGTCGCAATGGCAGGCGCGTGTGCGGGCCGCTGCACAGCCCGCGTTGCCGGCCGCGCCGCGCGTGTTCGTCTACGACAGCGGCGAAGACAAGCCCTTCACTGCCGGGCGCGCCGCCATGCCTACCGCGCTGATCGATGCCGCGGGCGGCCGCAACGTGATGGACGGCCTGCCCATGAGCTGGGGCACCGCATCCTGGGAGGCGGTGGCCGCCACCAACCCGCAGTTCATCGTGCTGCTGGACTACCAGAACGGCCAGGGTCCGGAGCACCTGCAGCAGGTCTTGCGGGCGCACCCCGCGATGCGGCTCACCGACGCGGTGCGCAACAGCCGATTCATCCTGCTGCGCTATGCAGAGCTCACGCCCGGTCCGGCCAACATCGGCGCCATCGAGAAGATCGCCCGCGCACTGCGGGCCGTGCCATGACGCTGCCGCGCTGGATGCTGCCGCTGGTCGCCGTGGCCGCGCTGTTGGCGCTGGCCGTGTTGGCGCTGACGATGGGCAGCACCCCTGTCGCATGGCACGAGGCCGTGGCCGCGCTGGCACTCCCATGGGGCGGCGCGCCAACAGCCGACATGGCCCAGGCCATCGTCCGCGACCTGCGCCTGCCGCGCGTGCTGCTGGCCTTGCTGGTGGGCGCCACGCTCGCCATGGTGGGCGGCTTGCTGCAGACAGCCACGCGCAACGACCTGGCTGACCCATTCCTGTTCGGCCTGTCGTCGGGCGCATCGGTGGGCGCGGTGGCGGTGCTGGCCTGGGCAGGCGACTCGCTTGGCCCGTGGACGCTGCCGCTGGCGAGTTTCGCCGGGGCCATGGTGGCTGCGGCGGCCGTGCTGCTGCTGGTGCGCCGCACCGTGGGGCAGGGGCCTGCGCAGACTGTGCTGGCGGGCCTGTCGGTGTCGTTTCTCTTTGGCGCGGTCACGCATGCCATGGTGTTTGCAGGCGATCAGCGCGCGGCGCATGCCGTGGTGTTCTGGTCGATGGGGGGCCTGGGTCTGGCCCGCTGGGACAACCTGTGGCTTGCGCTCGCCGGCATGCTGGTGGTGGCGGTCTTCGTGGCCCGGCGGCATCGCGCGCTCGATGCCCTGCTGGCGGGCGATGACACGGCGCACAGTCTGGGCCTGGCACCGGAGCGCCTGCGGGTGCAGGTCTTCGTGGTCTCGGCGGTGGCGGCCGCTTGCTGCGTGGCGCTGACGGGGGTGATCGGTTTCGTCGGCCTGATGGTGCCGCACCTGGCGCGGCGTTTCATGGGGCCGCTGCACGCCGCGTTCGTTCCGTTCGCGGCCTTGCTGGGCGCAGCGTTGCTGCTGGTCAGCGACCTGCTGGCCCGTACGGCGCTGGGGGCGCAGGAGTTGCCCGTGGGCATCGTCACTGCCGGCCTGGGCGCAGTGTTCGTGATGCTGTGGCTGCGGCGCGCCACAGTGCGCTGACGCTGGCTTCGAGCCGGGGCGGCAAAAGCCGCACTCACCACAGACATTTTGGTCGGAAAGTTATGTCTATATATTGTTTATTGTTTTAAATTTGATATTTTAAGATTGATGGGTTATTAAACCGCGCCATCTGTCTGTGACCCTCTTTGCCCACCCTATACCCAGCCTGGCTATCCACGCCTTACACGCACCTGCATCTCCCACTCCCAGAGGCTGGCCATGAACTTCCAGCAACTGCGCTCCGTGCGCGAAGCCGTCCGCCGGGGCTTCAACCTGACCGAGGTGGCCAACATGCTGCACACCTCGCAGCCGGGCGTCAGCCGCCAGATCCGCGAGCTGGAGGAGGAGCTGGGTGTCGAGATCTTCGTGCGCGCCGGCAAGCGCCTTACCGGCCTCACGCCGCCGGGCGAGGCGCTGCTGCCCACGGTGGAGCGGCTGCTGCTCGAAGCCGACAACCTCAGGCGTGCCGGCCAGGACTTCAGCGCCAGCGCACAAGGGCGCCTGTCGGTGGCGGCCACGCACTCGCAGGCGCGCTATGCCCTGCCCCAGGTGGTGCGCGACTTCCGGGCGATGTTCCCGCAGGTGTCGCTGCACCTGCACCAGGGCTCGCCCCGCCAGGTGGCGGAAATGCTGATGTCCGGCGAGGCCGACATCGGCGTGGCCACCGAGGCGCTGGCGGGCTACGACGGGCTGGTCACGCTGCCGTGCTACCGCTGGACGCACAGCATCGTGGTGCCGCCGGGCCACCCTCTGTTGGACCTGGACGGGCCCGTGACGTTGGAGCAACTGGCCGGGCACCCCATCATCACGTACGAACTGGGCTACACCGGCCGCGCGCACATCGACGAGGCCTTTGCGCGCGAGGGCATCGCGCCCGACATCGTGCTCACCGCCATGGACGCCGACGTGATCAAAACCTACGTGGAGCTGGGCATGGGCGTGGGCATCGTCGCGTCCATCGCGGTGGATGCCGAGCGCGACCGCCACCTGCGCCTGATCGACGCGGGCCATCTGTTCGAGGTGAACCTCACGCGCCTGGGGCTGCGGCGGGGGGCCTGGCTGCGGGGCTATGCCTACCACTTCATCGAGAGCTTCGTGCCCACGCTGACCCGCGACGCGGTGCAGAAGGCGGTGCAGCAAAGCGCTCACGGCCTGGGGCAGGGCGGGGGCGATGCGGCGGGGCATACCGATATCTGAATTTCTTCGTTGGCGCGGCGGGCCGAGGTTTCTACGCTGAGGGGTTTGTGACCTGCCTTCGGGCCTCTGCTTCGGGACCACCATGACCTCATCTTCCGCACCCGCCACATCGGCGCCACGCGCGCCGCGCACCCTTCAACTCGGCCTGGTGCTGCACGGCGTGGGGGCCGGCTGGGGCGACTGGCGCCACCCGGATGCCGTGACCGACGCCAGCACCAATTTCGCGTTCTACAAGGCGCAGGCGCAGCTGGCCGAGCAGGCGCGGTTCACGTTCCTGTTCGTGGCCGACAGCGTGCACATCACGCCGCGCTCCAGCCCCCACTACCTCAACCGTTTCGAGCCCATCACCATCCTGTCGGCGCTGGCGGCCGCCACGTCGCACATCGGCCTGGTGGCCACGCTCACGGCCAGCTATAGCGAGCCATTCACCGTGGCGCGGCAGTTCGCCTCGCTCGACCACATCAGCGGCGGGCGCGCGGGCTGGAATGTGGTCACGTCCTGGCTGGACGGCAGCGCCCGCAACTACAGCCGCCAGGAGCACTATGCCCACGATGTGCGCTACCGCCTGGCGGGCGAGCACCTGGACGTGGTGCAGGGCCTGTGGGACTCGTGGGAGGACGATGCCCTGGTGCACGACAAGTCCACCGGCCAGTTCTTCGACGACGGCAAGCTGCACAAGCTGGACCACCAGGGCGAGTTCTTTGCGGTGGAAGGGCCGCTCAACATCGCCCGTTCGCGCCAGGGCCAGCCCGTGATCTTTCAGGCGGGCGCCTCGCACGACGGCAAGGCGTTTGCGGCGCAGCGGGCCGACGCCATCTTCTTTCACGCCGATACCTTCGAGGAAGCACAGGCCTACTACCGGGACGTGAAGGGCCGCGTACGGGCCGAGGGGCGCAACCCCGACGGGGTGTTTCTGCTGCCTGGCTTTCGGCCCATCGTCGGCCGCACGGAGCAGGAGGCGGAGCAGCGCTACGAAGAGCTGGCTGGGCTCGTGCCCATCGAGAACGCCATCGCCGCACTGGCGCGCCCGTTCAGCGACCACGACTTCTCGCAGTACCCGCTGGACGAACCCTTCCCGGACCTGGGCGACCTGGGCCGCAACAGCCAGCAAAGCGCGAGCGACCGTATCAAGCAGCACGCCAGGGAGCACCAGCTGACGCTGCGCGAGGTGGCGCTGTGGCATGCCCGGCCCAAGCGCACCTTCGTCGGAACGGCGGAGCAGGTCGCCGACGAAATCCAGCGCTGGTTCGAGGGCGGCGCAGCCGATGGATTCAACTTCTTCGAGGCGCTGCCCAACACCTCGCTCAAGGCCTTTGTCGAGCTGGCCGTGCCGGTGCTTCAGGCGCGTGGTCTGCTGCGCACCGAGTATGCGGATGACACCCTGCGCGGCAACCTGGGTCTGCCGGTGCCGGAGAACCGCCACACGGTGCGCCGCCGTGCCGCGCTGGCCGTGGCACCCGCTGCGGCCCGTGCAGCCTGCGCCGAAGATGCGGTCACCGCGTGAAGGGCTTGAAATACCGATGAAAGTGCCGTCGACGCTTATCTGTATTGCGCAAATAGCTATAGTTTTGGTAGCATTTTCCCGTGTCTTCAGTGCCTGATGAAGGGGTGCCCACCGAGTCGCGCTGCATCAGCGCGGCAGGCAACCCGCCAGGCCTTTGTCTGCCGCCACATCGGCCAGCGCCAACGGCGTGCTCTCATCGTTCTGCGAAGGCACCTTGGTCAGCCGCAGGCCATTGTTCCAGCGCCACTTCTGTCCGTCGAAACTGTAGATGAAAGTGTGGGTGCGGTTCGAACGCAGGTGCGCGGGTGTCAATGTGATGGCGCTTGCCTCGGTCTGCGATCCGGCACTGGCCTGGGCCACGTTGTCCTTGACCACGATCTTGCCCACGTACGGCGTAATGGGCGAATCGGTGCGGGTGACCTCGCGCTGCACCTGCGCGGGGCTGTAGCCGGTCTGGGTCCATTGGCGCGGGCTGCCTGTCTCACCGGGGCTGCTTTCCTGTACCAATGGCACCCGAGCTGCCAGCGACCGGGTGCAGGCTGCCACCAGGGTGTCGAATTCCGCCTCGGCCGCGCTGGAGCCCGCAGGCACAGGCTGGGTGGTGCCAGCGTTGCCGGCGGTTCTGTCGCAGGCCTGCAGCACCAACGCCGCAGCCATCACGGCAAGGCAGAGCCCGGCGCGCTGCAGGCGGTGGGCAGTCATGAAAGGGGAGCGCAGGGGTAGGGTCGGAGGCTTTTGCACCGTCCCATTGTGGCGTTGCAGCCGGGCTGCGTCTTGATGTGCGTCAAGCCTGTGGTCCGGCGCGGCCGTGCGGGGGTGGCGAAGGCGGGGCCAGCGGCAGCCAGACGCTGGCGGCCAGGCCCGAGCCAACGGCACCACCAGGGTCACGCAGGGTGCCCGCCTGTGCGTCGTCCAGCGTCAGCCTACCGCCCATCAGCTGCGCATATCGCGCCACGATCGACAGGCCCAGCCCCGCGCCCTGGCCGAGCAGCAGGCCGGGCGCACCCTGAGCCCAGCGCTGCTGCAACCGGCCGGCCAGGTCGGGACCCACACCGGGGCCGTTGTCGGACACGCACAGCACGGCATGCGTGGCATCGGCGCGCAGGGCGACCGTGATGCGCGCAGGGTTGCCGCGCCCATAGCGCAGGGCGTTGTCCAGCAGGTTGTTCAGGATGCCCTCGACCAGCGCCAGGTTGGCCTGCACGTGCACCGCGTGCTCCAGCCCTTCGGCGCCCAGGTCCACGCCCAGCGCGTCCGCGCGCGGCAGAAAGCGCAGCAGGGTGTCGCGCACCGCGGCGTCCAGCGCCAGGGGCTGCAGGGTGAGAGCGATGCCGCCTTCGGTGGCGCGCGCCAGCGCGAGCAGCTGGTCCACCGTGCGGCTGGCGCGCTGTTCGGCCTGCGCAATGCCCTCCAGTTCGGTGCGCCACACGGCCGGGTCGGCATGCCCCAGCGCATGGGTTGCCTGGGTGCGTATGCCGGCCAGTGGCGTGCGCAGCTCGTGCGCGACGTTGCCCGCAAATTCGCGCTGGGCGTGCAGGCTCTGCTGCACCCGTGCCAGCAGGCCGTCGAGCGCCTCGCCCAGGCGCTGCACGTCGCGCGTGGCGGCATCGTGCGTGAGGGCGGCGGGCAGCGGCCGCAGGTCGGCGGCGTCGCGGCGGTCCACGGCGTCCTGCAGGTCGCTCAGCGGCTTGAGGTCGCGTTCGATGCCGCGCAGCAGCCACGACCCCAGCGCCACCAGAAGCCACAGCTGCGCCAGGCCTGAATACACCAGCAGCCGGCGCAGCAGCTGCGTGCGCTCGGCGGTGGTCTGCGCCATCACCACGGTGAAGGGCTGCGGCCCGTCGATGCGCAGGCTCACGCGCCGTAGCTCCCGGCCGTCGCGTTGCAACTGCGAGAAGGTGTGCGTGCTGCCCGCCGGGACGCCGTCGGGGGCCAGGTCCGCCTCGCCCGCCACCAGCGCACCGCCGTCGCCGTACACCGCGAACCACACGGTCTCGCTCTGGTCGAAGCGCAGCAGCCCCACCTCGCGCTGTGTGAGGTCCAGCTGCAGCGGTGCAGCACCGGGTGCCGCGTCGCCGCCGCGCACATGCGCTGCCAGTGCGTGGGCATCGTCCAGCAATGCGCGGTCAAAGGCCTCGGCCACGAAATGGTTGCCCACCCCCAGCACCACGGTGCTGCCCAGCCCCCAGATCAGCACCAGCGACAGCAGCACATGGCGCCCGATGCGCTCGCGCAGTGCGGGGCGCGGGCGACCCGCCGCCGTTTCAGTGGGGCTTGGCACCGCGCACCACCTGCAATGCATGAGACCGGCGCGACGCGGGCGGGGGGAAGGCCCGCAGGGCCCCAGAGGGGCGATGCCTCATTCTTCCTCCAGCACGTAGCCCAGCCCGCGCAGCGTGCGGATGCCAGCGCCGCTGCCCGCGATCTTGCGGCGCAGGCGCGAGAACGAGGCCTCCAGCGCGTTTTCGCCCAGCACCTCGCCCGCATCCGACAAACGCGAGGAGAGGTCGCCCTTGCTCAGCACGCGGCCGGGCGGGGTCATGAGCTCCCACAGCAGATCGAATTCGCGCGCGGCCAGCTCCAGCGGCTGGCCTGCCACGCTGACGCGGCGCGCCTGCCTGTCCAGCGCCAGGCGGCCCACGGTCACCAGGTCGGCCGTGCCGCTGGCGCGCCGCAGCAGCGCGCGCAGGCGGGCCTCGACCTCGGTCAGCTCATACGGCTTGCCCAGGTAGTCATCGGCACCCGCGTCCAGGCCCGCGATGCGCTCCTCGGTGCTGTCGCGCGCGCTGAGCACCAGCACGGGCGTGCGGTCGCCCCGGGCCCGGGCGGTGCGCAGGGCGGTGAGGCCGCTGCCCAGGCCGCTGCGGGCGTGCGCCGCGTGGGGCAGGTTCAGGTCCAGCAGCACGGCATCGAACGCCTGCACCGCCCACCAGTGCTGGGCTTCTTCGACGGTGTGGGCCAGCTCGACGCGGTGGCCTGCGTTTTCAAGACCGCGGGCCATGGTGCGACTGAGCACCGGGTCGTCTTCCACCAAAAGGAGGCGCATGTTGGGTTCGGATTTCTACGTGGAATTACGCATGGCCCAGATCAGCCAGCGATCAGGTTCGGTGGGAATAGTCGCGCTGTCAGCATACCCCAGCCACCGGCGCAGGCCGGCCCGCTGGAGTGTCCCCTCAAAGCCTTTCTGGAGACAACATTCCATGGTCAACCGCAACTTAGCCCGGGGCATCGTCCTCATGGCGCTGGCGCTGGGCTTCGGCCTGCCGTCGGTGGGCTACTCGCTCGGCAAGCTCAGCCACGCCGGGCCGGGGCTGTTCCCGTTCATCGTCAGCTGCATGCTCTTCGCCATCGGCGCGATCACCGTGGTGCGCTCGCGCATGGTGGCGCCCGTGCCGCTGAACTTCCAGGTGCGCAACATCGCCATCATCCTTGCCAGCCTGTGCGGCTTCGCGGCGCTGTCGCACTTCGTGAACATGATCGCGGGCATCATTTTCCTGGTGTTCTGCTCGGGCTTCGCGGGCACGTCGTACTCGGTGGCGCGCAACTGCAAGATCGCGGCGGTGCTGGTGGGCATCGCCTTCATGTTCCAGAAGCTTCTGGGCGTCAACCTGCCGCTGTTCTGAGGCCATCGCCATGGAAGTCCTCAACAACCTCGTGTTCGGCTTCAGCCATGCGCTCACGCTGCAGAACCTGATGTTCTGCGCCCTGGGCTGCACCGTGGGCACCCTGGTGGGCCTGCTGCCCGGCCTCGGCCCGCTGGCCACCATCAGCCTGCTGCTGCCCCTGACATACTCGATCGACACCACCGGCGCTCTCATCATGCTGGCCGGCATCTACTACGGGGCGCAGTATGGCGACAGCGTGAGCGCCATCACCATGAAGATCCCGCACGCCAGCTCCATCGTGGCGTGTATCGACGGATACCAGCTCACCCTGAAGGGCAAGACTGGCCTGGCTCTGTTCACTGCCGGGGTCTCCAGCTTCATCGGCGGCACCGTGGCCATCGTCGTGCTGACCTTTCTCGCGCCCAGCCTGGGCGAGGTGGCCTTCCTGTTCGGCCCGGCGGACTACTGCGCGCTGATGCTGGTGGGCTTCGTGTGCGTGAGCTTCGTGACCACCGGCAGCCTGCTCAACGGCCTGGCCATGTGCATGGTGGGTGTGCTGCTGGGCTCGATCGGTACGGACGTGAACAGCGGCACGGCCCGCTTCACGCTGGACATGCCTTTCCTGGCCGACGGCGTGGGCATTGTTAGCATTGCGCTCGGGTGCTTCGGCATCGCCGAGATCACCAAGAACCTGGATGCGCGTGAAGAGCGCTCGCCCTTCAACGGCACCATCAAGCTCATCCCCACCTGGCCCGAGTTCAAGCGCATCATTCCCAGCGCGCTGCGGGGCAGCGTGGTGGGCTCCATCCTGGGCATCCTGCCCGGCGGCGGGCCGGTGATCGCCCAGTTCGCGGCCTATGCACTGGACAAGAAGGTCAGCAAGTACAAGCACGAGATCGGCAACGGCTCCATCGAGGGTGTGGCAGGCCAGGCCGCCGCCGACGAGGCCGCCGCGCGCACCAGCTTCATCCCGCTGATGAGCATCGGCATCCCCGAGAATGCCGTCATGGCGTTGATGATGGCCGCGTTCATCATCAAGGGCATCCAGCCCGGCCCCAACATGATCGCGGGCCACCCCGAGCTGTTCTGGGGCCTGGTGGCCAGCATGTGGATCGGCAACTGCTTCCTGCTAATCCTGAACGTGCCGCTGGTGCGCTACTGGCTGTCGGTGTTCAAGATCCCGTACAACGTGCTGTTCCCGGCCATCCTGTTCTTCTGCTGCATCGGCACCTACAGCATCAACAACAACCTGGACGACGTGTTCATCACCGTGGCCTTCGGCGCGCTGGGCTATCTGTTCATGCGGCTCGAGATGGACCCGTCGCCGTTGATGCTGGGCTTCATCCTCGGCCCCATGCTGGAGGAGAACTTCCGCCGCTCCATGCTGCTGTCGCGCGGCAGCTTCGACGTGTTCATTAACCGGCCCATCAGCGGCACGCTCATCGGGCTGATCACCGCGTTCATCGCGTGGCAGACGTTCAGCTTCTTCCGCCAGCGCGGCCGTGCCAAGGAACTGGAAGTGGCGGCACCCGCCGCCACCTGACCTGAAGATTGACTCTCTGTATGCTGCCTCGGCAGCCTTGACAAGGCCGGTCGCCCTGCGTGACCGGCCTTTTTTATCCGAGTTTCCACCACGTCGGCAGCAACGTCCGCACCTCGGCCCGCCCGAACCGGTCGTCCATCAGGTGCACCACGCCCTCGTCGCTGGGCGTGCGGATCACGCGGCCCGCCGCCTGCACCACTTTCTGCAGGCCGGGGAACAGGTAGGTGTAGTCATACCCGTCGCCAAACAGCGCCTGCATGCGCTGGCGGATCTGCTCGTTGACCGGGTTGACCTGCGGCAGGCCCAGCGTGGCCAGGAAGGCGCCGATCAGCCGGCGTCCCGGCAGGTCGATGCCTTCCGCAAACGCGCCGCCCAGCACCGCGAAGGCAATGCCTTCGCTGGTGTCTGTGAAACGGCCCAGAAACTGCCGCTGCTCGGCCTCCAGCATGCGGCGCGACTGGCGCCAGTGCGGCAGGCCGGGGTGGTTGCGCTCGAACACATCGGCCACCTGCTGCAGGTACTCGTAGCTGCTGAAGAACGCCAGGTAGTTGCCCGGCCGCTCGGTGAACTGCCGCGCCATCAGATCGGCAATGGGTGCCAGCGACGCGTGGCGGTCCGGGTAGCGCGTGGAGATGTGGCGCGCCACCTGCACCTGCAGTTGCGTGCTGTCGAAAGGCGACTCCACATCCACCCACACATGCTGGTCGGGCAGGCCCAGCAGGTCGCCGTAGTAGCGCGCGGGCTGCAGCGTGGCCGAGAACAGCGTGCTGGTGTGCGCGGCCTGCAGGCGCGGCTGCAGGAAGCGCGCGGGCACCACATTGCGGATGCACAGCGTGGAGCTGCCCGGCGCTGCGGCCTTGCCGTCCATATGTGGCGCGAACCGTGTGGTTTGGGTGGGTCGCGTGGCTTGGGTAACGTCCACCAGCGAATGCGTGTCCAGCAACTCGGCCATGCGCACCAGGTGCAGCGCATCGAAGTAGAAGGCCTGCAGCGCCGCATCGGGCTCGGCGGGGTGGTCGGCAAAGTGGTCCGACAGGGTACTGCCGCACTGCTGAAGCGCGGCCAGCAGCTTTTCGGGAAAGGCCTGGTACACAGCGTAGGCGGCGCCGGCTGCGCTCTGTTCCTTGTCCAGCGCCACCCAGCAGCGGCGCACCTTGTCCAGCGCCTTCTTCACGGCGGGGTGGCGCGCGGCAGCAGCTGACTGGCGGGCCAGCGCCAGGCTGTCAGGGCGCAGCTCGGCGGTGTACATCTTGCGGCCGCGCTCGACCAGGTTGTGGGCTTCGTCCACCAGCAGCGCCGCACGCCACTGGTTGGCCTGCGCCAGGCCGTGCAGCAGGCCGCCCAGGTCGAAGTAGTAGTTGTAGTCGCCTACCACCACATCGGCCCAGCGGGCCAGCTCCTGGCTGAGGTAGTACGGACACACCTGGTGGGCCAGCGCCACCTCGCGCACGCGGGCCTGCAGCAGCAACGGGGCGGGGGCCGCAATGACTTCGTCGGTGGTTGTCGCCACGGCTGCAGCGCGGGCGGCTGGCAGCCGGTCGTAGAAGCCCTGCGCCAGCGGGCACGACTCGCCATGGCAGGCCTTGTCGGGGTGCTCGCAGGCCTTGTCGCGCGCCACCAGCTCCAGCACGCGCAGCGGCGGCGCGGGGGCGTCGGCGGATGGGCTGCGGGCCAGGCGGTGCAGGGCATCCAGCGCCATCTGCCGCCCGGATGTCTTGGCCGCCAGAAAGAACACCTTGTCGATCTGCTGCCCCGGCATGGCCTTGAGCAGCGGGAACAGCGTGCCCATGGTCTTGCCGATGCCCGTGGGTGCCTGCGCCAGCAGGCAGCGGCCTGATGCAGCGGCCTTGTACACCGCCTCGGCCAGCGGGCGCTGCCCTGCGCGGAAGGTGCCAAACGGAAACGCCAGCGCCGAGAGCGCTGCGTCGCGCGCCGCACGGTGCGCCACCTGAGCCTCGGCCCAGGCCAGGAACCGCTCGCACTGCACCCCGAAATGCTGCTGCAGGTCGGCCGCGCTGTGGCGCTCGGTGAACACGGTTTCCTTCTGCGTGCCGATGTCGAAGTACACCAGCGCCAGGTCGACGTGGCCCCAGCCCTCCTGCTGGCACAGCAGCCAGCCGTAGATGCGTGCCTGAGCCCAGTGCAGCGCGCGGTGCGACGCAGGCTGCCGGTCCAGCCGGCCCTTGAAGGTCTTGACCTCATCGAGCCGCTGCTGCGCAGCGTCCACGCCATCGGCCCGGCCGCGCACGCGCAACGTCTTGTACTGGCCCGCCAGCGCCACCTCTGCGCGGTAGCCCGCGCCCCGCCGCGTGGCCACGGTGGCATGGCCGGCGATGCCCTCGAGCGCGGTGGGCGCCGGGGTGAAGCGCAGGTCCAGGTCGCCCTGCTTGGCGGTGAACTCGCACAGCTCGCGCACCGCCACGGTGTAGGTCATGGCGGGGCTTCGGCGCAGGGTGGAGCGCTGCCGTCTGGCGGCAGATCACGCGCTGCAGGCCCCGTGGCGGGCGGCCCGGCCGCGTCGTCCCCCGGCTCGCCCAGGTGGGCCTGCGCCAGCTCGGCCTCGCTGCGCATCGGCGTGGCCTTGCACAGCGCCATCCACACCGCAAAGGGCAGGGCGCAGCGGGCATGCCGCGCCGGCCGCAGCAGCTCGAACCGGCTGTTTTCACCGTCGTCCAGCTTGCCGTGCAGCACCCAGATGCCGAAGTGCTCCGGAATCTCTTGCGGCTCCGCAATGCCCGCAGGGAACACGTAGTAGCACTCCTCGCACAGCCACTGGTACGCCTGGCGCTTGGCGTCGTGCCGCAGGTCCGACAGCAGGTCGGCCCGACTGGCCTTCACCTCGTGCACCATGGGCTGCAGGTAGGCCGGCACCGAGGTGTTGCGCACCGAGAAAAGATCGGGCCGTGCCATGCGCCACACATTGGCGGCGGCGCGGGCTGCGGGCGTGTCGGGGTCTTCGCTCCACAGCGGGGTGCTGCGGCCATTCCCCCTGCCGTTGCCGAAGGGGGGGGTAGGCAGGGCGGCATCGGGTGCGGGTGTGGGGGCCGGCCCATCCACCACCGCGCGCAGCGACAGCTCCCGCCATACGATGCGCCCCGCCGCCAGCAGGTGCTCTGCAAACTTCGCCGCCAGCCGGTCGTGCGTGCTCAGCGCCCGCACGCTGCGCTGGCGTGCGAGCGCCAGGGTGCGGATGCCTTCATCGGTGAGCCGCAGGGTCTCGCAGCCGTCAGGCGCCACCCGCAGCGTGATCAGTCCGGCCGCCAGCAGGTCGATCTCCAGCCCGTCCTTGCATGGCCAACCCGCCGAGCGCCAGATCTGCATCAGGCGTGTGCGGTGAAAGCGGGTGATGGCGATGGCGGGTGGAGAGTCAGAAAGATGGGAAGGCAGCACCGTCATGGCGGATGGGTGGGCTGGCGTGGTACTGATTTTAATCACAGTGCCAGACGGGTGCCGATTCTGGACCGAATCAAGGGAAATGACGGCGATGCTCCGCTTGAATTCGCTCCTGGCGCTTCATGGATAAGCGTTATTTGCTATCAAAAGGAGAGTTTTGAAGTGTCTGGGCTCTCTCTGGATTTTCGTGGCAGCACGTGAACTCCCCAGGAATTCATGAGGGTGCGTGCTACCCGGTGCGGGACGAGCGGCCGGGCGCCGTAATGCAGGGCGGCTACCGGCCGTTCTTGTTTGTCGCTCAGTGCGCCCCGGCCGCGGGCCGGTCAGAACCAGAACCCATGGGGCAAGTCAGGCGCCTGCCCGGTAATCGACAGCGGCATGTGTCCCGGTGCTCCCGGGTCGGTGATGACCCCGTCCACCTTGCCGTCCGCGTCGAACTGCCCCCCGTCCTCGATGCGGAAGTCCAGCCGCAGACGCCCGCCCTCCATCACCGTT
Organism: Acidovorax sp. sic0104; assembly: GCF_019219095.1. GTDB lineage: Bacteria > Pseudomonadota > Gammaproteobacteria > Burkholderiales > Burkholderiaceae_C > Acidovorax. The sequence goes on along the minus strand of NZ_JAHUWH010000003.1, from coordinate 164,892 downwards.
TTGCCTCCATATGGCTCGCTGGCGATGTTCACCCAGGTGCCGGTGTTGTCTTGCTTCCAGTAGCCGTTTGCGCCCAGCGCCGGGTCCACGTAGAGGCTGAAGTTCTCGCCCGTCTTGCCCGTTGCCAGCTCCACCGTGAAACTCACCAGTCCTATCGGCAACTGCAGCTCTCCGGGGAGGTCGTGTGGTGCGTCCAGTTGCTTGAGGCTGGTGATGCGGCTGTTGTCGTTGCCACTGACCACCTTGCCATTGAGGCTGCTGGCGACCAAGGTTGTGAAGGTGGGCTGCGCGCCGCCAGGGTTGCTTTCTCCCGTGGGGCTGAGCGCAAAGCCGATCGAGGCCACGCTCATTTGCTCGCTGTCCTTGATGCCGTCTCCGTTGCCATCACCTGGCAGGATGGCCCCGCCAGGGCCCGGAATGCCTGGCACCTGGTCTTCCACGATGGTCGGTATGCCGTCGCTGTCGGGCACTCCAGGCGTGGGCGGGGTCACCGGTGGGGTCACGGGTGGAGTGACGGGTGGTTCTGGGTCCTCCGGTACCGCACTGATGACCACATCGAAGCTATCGCTCACGCTGCCGCCATGACCGTCGTTGGCAGTGACTTCGATGCTCACGGTGCCGGTGCCGGTGGGGGTTCCGCTGAAAGTCCCTGTGGCGGGGGAGAAGCTCAGCCACGCGGGCAATGCCCCGCCTCCGGCGAGCTGGGCCGAGTAGCTCAGGGTGTCCCCCACATCCACGTCCGCAAACGTGTTGGCCGCCAGGGTGTAGTTGAAGGCAAAGCCTTGGGTGGCGCTGCGGTTGGGGATGGCATTGGCCACCGTGGGTGCATCGTTGGTGTTGCTGACTGTGATCTGGAAGGTGTCGGTCGCGGAGCCTCCGTTCCCATCGTTGACGGTCACCTCCATCGACAGCACGCCGACGTCTGCATTGACAGGGGTGCCGCTGAAGGTACGGGTGATGGGGTCGAAGCTCAGCCACGCAGGAAGAGCTCCACCACCTGACAGCTGAGCGCTATAGGTGAGGGTATCGCCGGTGTCCACATCCGCAAAGGCATTGGCCGGAATCTGAAAGTTGAGGGCGGAGTCCTCGGGAGCAATCTGGTCTGCGATGGGATTTGCAACGGTAGGATCGTCGTTGACTGCCGTCAAGGTGATCGTTCTGTTGCCGACGGCGCTGCTCTGGGTTCCGTCGCTCACGGCGAAGCCAATCGTGCGTGTTCCTGTATCAGGGCTTTCGGAGGTGTTGCTGTAGCTGACTGCGCGCAGGGCAGCTTGCCATTGAGCCACTGTGGCCACGGAACCAGCTGAGCTCAGCGTCAACTCGCCGGTGGCGGCGTTGTAGCTGCCCGAGATGTTGCCGTACATGGCGCTGCTGGTGTTCGCGAAGAGCAGCAGGTCTTCGCTGCTGCGCAAGTTGCCCGAGATCTGCACGGTGGCGGTGGCCAGCGTGCTGCTGTCCAGGTCACTGACGGATACGCCAGGATCGACCTGCACCGTGCCCTGGCCTTCGGTGAAGGCGCTGCTGCCCCCACTGGTGCTCAGAATCGGGGTTTGGTCCACCGGCGTGACAGTGACGCTCTTTGTCTGGGTTGTGCTGTCGTTCGAGCCGTCATTGACGGAGAAGCTGATGGTGCGGGTGGCACTGTTGGGTGTGACGGCCGTGTCGGTGTAGCTCACACTGCGCAGCGCCGCCTGCCACTGGCTGAGCGTGGCGCTGGCACCCGCCGAGCTCAGGCTCAACACACCGGTGCCTGCGTTGTAGCTGGCCGTAATGTTCCCGTAGAGCGAGCCGTTGTTGTTGGTGAAGATGAGCTGGTCTTCACCGCTCCGAAAGTTGCCAGTGATGGCTACGCTGGCGGACGCTGCCGTCGTGCTGTCGACATCGCTGAGCGTGAGCAGCGGGTCGATCACGACAGGTGTCGATGCAGTGTTGTCGCCGGCCGTGAACGCGGTGGAGCCGCCAGTGGTCGTCAGGATGGGCGCGTCGTACACCGAGACCACGGTGACGTTGGAAGCCACGGACAGCACGGCGGTATCCATGCCGCCGTTGGATGTGCCGCCGCTATCCCGCAGCGTGGTGAGCGTGACGCTGCGAACGCCGTCGGTCGGGTTGTCGCTGAGGTTGCGGTAGGCCAGACCGTTGACCAAGGTCTGTACGTTGGCGCCGGAGAGGCCGGCGGATGAGTTCAGCGTCACGGTGGCCACGCCGCCCGACACGCTGACCGTGGCGGACAAACCCCAGGCGGAGGTGCTGGTGCTGTTGACGATGGAGCCATTGAACAGCGCCACGCTGGTGCCGTCCACCGTCAGCACCTCGCTGGAGCCATCGGCCACATTGCTGATTGTCAGGCTGAGGCTCGATAGCGTCTGGCCGAACTCGACGGCGGACACCGAAGTGCCACTGAAAAGTTGCTGGGATGCGCCGTTCTCGGTGTAGATCGGGTTGGTGCCTGTGGCAGTCAACGTTGGCGCGTCGTTGACGGTCTGGACCGTGATGTTGACGCGCGACTCGGCGCTGTCCGTCAGGGTGTCGCCGTCATTGAGCGTGAAGGCCACTGTGCGCTGCAACGCCCCGGTGTCTGAGGAAATATTGGTGAATGCAATTCTGCCGATCAAGGCTTGTGTAGCAGCGGCCGTAGCATTTCCATTGAAGGTCACGACCAGCGGGTTGGTGCCTGTACCACCGGTGTATGAGCCGATGACCGTGCCGCCATACGTGACAGTGCTGCCAGAGACGCCGATCTCCCCCGCACCCGTTCCCTGATTCAGGATGAGCAGTTGGTCAAAGTTATCGTATCGGTTGGTGACGATGTTGACGGTGAGATTGCCACCGTTGAAGTCAGTGCTGTCGCTGTCGGTCACGGTGACGTTCAAGCCTGCATCCAGCAGGACCGGGCCGGACTTTTCCACATAGTTGACCGCGTCGCCGTTGAGATTGCCGATCACGGGGGGCGTGCTGGGGGCTATGGGGGCGGCGATCAACAGATCGTCCACAGACAGCGAGATATCGGTCTGTCCGCTGCCGCGCATGATGCGGATTTCATCCAGGTAATCCCACGAACTGCCGGACACGCTGACGATGGTGCCACCGCTCAGGTTCTGGCCTGCGGTGAAGGTCTGCCGGGCGCCTGAGACTTCCACGCCATTCAGATAGCCCACCAGCGCGTAGTTGTCACCGTTGCTCTGGAAGGACTCCACCGTGACGGACACGAAACGGAACTTGTCGGTGGTGGCCGACTTCAACGACGCGGCGGCTTCACCGGTCAAGCTATCGTAGACGCCCTGGAAGACAAGGGCCTTGTCGCTGGCGTTATTGGCCAACCCCGTGGTGCTCGCATCGTTGGTGTAGGCCATCTGGCCGGCCTGATCGATCGAGCCCGTGCGGTCCAGCACCGAGAAGGTCCAGCCTTCGAAGGTGCTCGACTGACCGGGAGGCACATAGGTGAACTGCCCATCGTTCAGGATGATGGTGTCGAATATCTGCGTGGTCGGACCGGCCAGCAGGCCGTTGTAACCATTGGAGGCCTGGCCGGACAGCACGGCCGTCTCGATCTGGCCCACGCTACGTTCCAGCACCCAGTTGCCTCCCAGCAAAGATGTCCCGGTGTTGTCTGAAGAGCCGGCTACGTCAGCACCCGTGATAGCCGCAATGGATTCAAGTAGCGCCTGGCCTTCCTCTCCATCTGCCACCTTGCACCCATAGAACATCAGGTCCCCATCCGCAGCAAGCGATTGGCCAATGCGCGTCAGATCGCTCTGATGGTCCTGCATGTTTTGCGCGGAAAGCCAGACGCTCCCTGCCTGCAGGGCGCCCGGGCTGCCGTGGGAAATGAGCGCGATCGAGTCAATGCCGTGTCGCCCAGCGAGGTACTCAGCCATCTGAGCAATGCCGTTCTTGCTCCCATCCAGCACGATCACTTCAAGATCCGCGGGCAGGTTTTGAATGAGCCCATCGATGCCCTCCAATTGGCCGTCGATGAATACCAGGTCGGTTCGCAAACCCTGCGCCAGGGTATCTATTGGTGGCTGAGAAGACTCGGTGTGTGGCGTGAAACGCTGGAGGGGCTCAGGGTTGGGGAGCGTAGGCAAGTTCTTGGGCATCGGCTAACTCTTTGAAGCGCTGCAGGCCGCACGGGCCATGGGCAAATTGAATCAAAGCGCAGCATTTTGTCGAATGGGGTGTCTAACGACAAGACTTAGTTTGTATTTGAGCCAGGACCGTGAGTTCTCGTGTTCCGGTATGCCGGTTGCAAACACAGCGTGGAAGTGGGGAAGGGCCTTGCGATTCCGTGGTCGTGCCGACGTTGGTCGTCACGGTTCATGTCTCGCGCGACGCTCCCATCACCTGTCTCACCACTCCGCAAAACTCCCATCCTTGTGCCTCCACACCGGATTCCTCCACCGGTGCCCCTGCTGTGCGCGCTCCCTCACGTACTCTTCATTCACTTCGACCCCCAGCCCCGGCCCGTTCGGTATCGCCACCATCCCGTCCTCGTACGCAAACACTTCCGGGTTGGACACGTAGTCCATCAGGTCGTTGTCCTGGTTGTAGTGGATGCCCAGGCTTTGCTCCTGGATGAAGGCGTTGTAGCAGACCGCGTCCAGCTGCAGGTTGGCGGCCAGCGCGATGGGGCCCAGGGGGCAGTGCAGGGCCAGGGCCACGTCGTAGGCCTCGGCCATGGTGGCGATCTTGCGGGTTTCGGTGATGCCGCCGGAATGGGAAGGGTCGGGCTGGATGATGTCGGCATACCCCCCCTGCAGCACGCGCTTGAAGTCCCAGCGGGAGTACAGGCGCTCGCCCAGCGCGATGGGGGTGGATGAGATGCGGGCGATCTCCTTCAGCGCCTCTTCGTGCTCGCTGAGCACGGGCTCTTCGATGAACATCAGGCGGTAGGGCTCCAGCTCCTTGATCAGCACCTTGGCCATGGGGCGGTGCACGCGGCCATGAAAGTCCACGCCGATGCCCACGTTGGGGCCCACGGCATCGCGCACGGCGGCCACGTTCTGCAGGCAGCGCTCTACCTTGTCGAAGGTGTCCACGTACTGCACCTCTTCGGTGCCGTTCATCTTCACGGCGGTGAAGCCCCGGGCCACGGCGTCACGGGCCTGCTGGGCGGTCTCGCTGGGGCGGTCGCCGCCGATCCAGCTGTACACGCGGATACGGTCGCGCACGTTGCCGCCCAGCAGCTCTGACACGGGCACGCCCAGGGCCTTGCCCTTGATGTCCCACAGCGCCTGGTCGATGCCGGCCAGGGCGCTCATGTGCACGCCGCCGCCCCGGTAGAAACCGCCGCGGTACAGCACCGTCCAGTGGTCTTCGATATGGCGCGGGTCCTTGCCGATGAGGTAGTCGCCCAGCTCCTCGACGGCGGCGGCCACGGTCTGCGCGCGGCCTTCCAGGATGGGCTCGCCCCAGCCGACGATGCCTTCGTCGGTTTCGATTTTCAGAAAGCACCAGCGCGGGGGCACCAGGAACGTGGTCAGTCGGGTGATCTTCATGGGAGGGCGTATGGAAAGGAAGCAGTGGGTATGCAGAGGCGGGTGATGAGCGGCAACGCAGCGATAGGACGTCTAGGCAGCCGGGCCCGTGGCGGCATTTGGGTGCGCACCGTGTGCCGGGCTGTAGGAGTCATGCCACGCGGTGACGAACGCAACGGCCTTGGCGGCCACGTCGCCTGCGCTGTCGCCCGGGCGGTACAGGGCCGAGCCCAGGCCGAATCCGCTGGCCCCGGCCGCTGCGTAGGTGGCGATGCTCTCGGGCACGATGCCGCCCACCGGCACCAGCGCCATGGGCGGGGTGATGACCGCGCGCCAGGCTTTGAGCACATGCGGCGGCAAGGCCTCGGCCGGAAAGAGCTTGAGCATGTTGGCACCCGCCGCCAGAGCGGCATAGGCCTCGGTCAGCGTGGCCACGCCGGGTGCGCAGGCCATGCCGGCCGCGCGGGCGGTGCGTATCACTGCGGGGTCGCTGTGGGGCATGACGATGATCTGCCCGCCCGCGGCGGCCACTTCGGCGCAGGCCTCGGGCGTGAGCACCGTGCCGGCGCCCACCAGGCAGTCGGCGGGCAGCGCATCGCGCAGCGCGCGGATGCTGGCCAGGGGCTGGGGAGAGTTCAGCGGCACCTCGATGATGCGAAACCCCGCGTCGTACAGCACGTGGCCGATGGCCACCACCTCGTGCGGCTGCACGCCGCGCAGGATCGCGATCAGGCCGCAGGCCTGCATGGTGCTGAACAGGTTCTTGTCGATGGGGTTCATGCGGGTTGGCTCCTGGGGAATGGGGTGGACTCTGCGCCCGGTGCTGCCAGCCCGGCAGCGATGGCGATCTGCCACAGGCCCATGACGGTGGCCTGCGCAGCGATGGTGGGCGGCGCAAACCCGCAGGCCTGCAGGGCGATGGCGTAGCGGCGGCACAGGTCGGCCTCGCCGCACAGCACCAGCGGGATGGGGGCGGCGCCGGTGGGCGGGTGCAGGCGCGCCAGGCTGGCGATCTCGTGCCCGATGAGGATGCCCGACAGGTAGTCCGCCTGCGCAGCGGCGGGCAACGCGCCCGTCAGGCCCAGCGTGCGGGTGCTGAAGATGTGCGACAGCAGGCCCAGCGCCGCATCGCTGCCGCGCGCCACCTGCAGGCCCTGCGCAAATGCGGCGTCGTCAGGCGCGGCCGGTGCCTGCATCGTCTTGCCCAGGATGGTGTGCCCGCGCAATGCGGCAAACACTTCGCCCGTCATGAAGGTGTGAAACCGCTCGATGCCGCGCCGGGTGCCGTCCTTGTGCGCCACCACCCACTTGCTGTGCGTGCCCGGCAGGCCGACCAGCAAGGGGCCCTGGCTGGCGACGGATGTGTCGGCCAGTACGCCCAGCACCTGCGTCTCTTCGCCGCGCATCACGTTGGGCAGGCCCGCGCGCTGCAGCAGCCCGGGCACGATGTGCAGGGGGGTGCCGCTGCCACGCTGCACCACGGTCAGCCCGCGCGCCAGGTCGTCCAGCGAGGTGGGGGTATCGAGGTACCCGGCTTCGCGCCAGCCCTGCGCACTGCCCACCATGCCGCAGGCCAGCACAGGCACCGAGGGCAGGGCGGCCAGCCAGTCGCCGCAGGCGTCCTGCAAGGCACGCTCGAAGGCCGCGCCGGGCTCGGCATCGGCCTGGCCCGTGGGGGCCGGGGGCAGGTTCATGATGCCCCAGGGGCGGCTGCGCTGATCCAGCACCTGCCCCTGGGCGCCTAGGCGAAAAGCGCGCAGCGAGCTGGTGCCCCAGTCCAGGGCCACCAAGCGGGTGTCAGAGAGGTTGGCGGTGTCTGCCATGGCGTGTTCAACGGCTCCAGCGCAGCACCAGCGGGTCCAGCCGGCGTGCGATGTCGATCAGGCCCCGGCGCACCTCAGGGTGCATGGCCGGATAGGGGTGGCGGCCCGCCTCGCAGGCGATCACGCCGCCTTCCTTCATCAGCGCCTTGGCGGTCAGGATGCCGCCCTGGCGGTTTTCGTGGTTGATGAGAGGCAGCCAGCGCTGGTACAGCGAAAAGGCCTGGTCGGCATCGCCCTGGCGGTGGGCCTCGATGATGGGGCGAATGCCGTCAGGAAAGGCGCCGCCCGTCATCGCGCCGGTGGCACCAGCATCCAGGTCGGCCAGCAGGGTGATGGCCTCTTCGCCGTCCCAGGGGCCTTCGATGGCCGCGCCGCCCAGGCGGATCAGCTCGCGCAGCTTGCTCGCAGCGCCGGGCACCTCAATCTTGAAATAGGCCAGGTTCTCGATCTCCTGCGCCATGCGCGCGAGGAACGGGGCCGACAGTACCGTGCCGCTGGCGGGTGCGTCCTGCACCATGATGGGGATGCCGATCGCATCGGACACACGGGCGTAGAACTCGTAAATCTGCGCTTCGGGCACGCGGAAGGTGGCGCCGTGGTAAGGCGGCATGACCATCACCATGGCAGCACCCATGTCCTGCGCGGCGCGGCTGCGCTCGGCGCACACGCGGGTGCCGTAGTGGGTGGTGGTGACGATGACCGGCACGCGGCCGGCCACATGCTCCAGCGAGAGGCGGGTCAGAGTCTCGCGCTCGGCGTCGGACAGCGAGAACTGCTCGGAGAAGTTGGCCAGGATGCAGACACCGTCCACGCCGGCGTCGATCATGAAGTCGAGGCAGCGCTTCTGGCTCTCGATGTCCAGGGTGCCGTCTTCATGGAACGTGGTGGGAACCACGGGGAAGATGCCGCGGTAGCGTGGGTTCTGGAGGGAAGGCTTGGCTGACATGGCAAAGAATAAGTGAGAATTTGATTGAAATTCGGCTCTATAGCTTATCTGGCAAGCGTTGTAAGCTATGAAATGTGTAGCGTTCCTGTGGCTGAGAGCCCGCCGTCGTCAATGAGAGTGGCGAGGAACGGCGGCGCCACGGCAGCCGACCAGGAAGTCGAAGTCGCAGCCGTCGTCCGCCTGCAGTACGTGGTCCACATACAGCCGCTGGTAGCCGCCGCGTCCGCCGTTGTCCGTGCCAGCCAATGCGGCCAGGCGTGCGGCCAGTTCCTCGTCGCTGATGTCCAGGTGCAGGCGGCCGTTCTCGCAGTCCAACTCAATGAAGTCGCCATCGCGCACAGCAGCCAGCGGGCCACCGGCTGCGGCCTCGGGCGCCACATGCAGCACCACGGTGCCGTAGGCGGTGCCGCTCATGCGGGCGTCGGAGATGCGCACCATGTCCTTCACGCCCTGGCGCAGCAGCTTCGGGGGCAGGCCCATGTTGCCCACCTCGGCCATGCCGGGGTAGCCCTTGGGGCCGCAGTTCTTGAGCACCATCACGCAGCTCGCGTCGATGTCCAGGTTTTCATCGACGATGCGCTCCTTGTAGTGCTCCAGGTTCTCGAACACCACGGCGCGGCCCCGGTGCTTGAGCAGTTCGGGCGAGGCGGCGGAGGGCTTGAGCACCGCGCCACGCGGCGACAGGTTGCCGCGCAGGATGCAGATGCCGCCGTCGGCGATCAGCGGGTTGTCGATGGTGCGGATGACTTCGTCGTTGTACTGCGGCGCCTCGCGCACGTTGTCCCACAGCGTCTTGCCGTTGACGGTCAGCGCATCGGGGTGGGGCAGCAGGTTGTTTTCGCCCAGGCGGCGCAGCACCGCCGGCAGGCCCCCGGCGTAGTAGAACTCTTCCATCAGGAAGCGGCCCGAGGGCTGCAGGTCCACCAGCGTGGGCGTGCCGCGGCCGATGCGCGTCCAGTCCTCCAGGTCCAGCTGCACGCCGATGCGGCCTGCGATGGCCTTTAGGTGGATGACCGCGTTGGTCGAGCCACCGATGGCCGCGTTGGTGCGGATGGCGTTCTCGAACGCTTCGCGGGTCAGGATCTTGGAGAGCGTGAGCCCTTCGTGCGCCATCTCCACGATGCGGCGGCCCGACATGTGGGCCAGCACGTAGCGGCGCGAGTCCACCGCGGGTATGGCCGCGTTGTGCGGCAGCGATGTGCCCAGCGATTCGGCCATGCAGGCCATGGTGCTGGCCGTGCCCATGGTGTTGCAGGTGCCGGCCGAGCGGGACATGCCGGCCTCGGCCGCGAAGAACTGGTGCTCGTTGATCTCGCCGGCCTTCAGCGATTCGTGCAGGCGCCACACGGCCGTGCCCGAGCCGATGTCCTTGCCGTCGAGCTTGCCGTTGAGCATGGGCCCGCCCGTGACCACGATGGCCGGCACGTCGCAGCTGGCCGCGCCCATCAGCAGCGCGGGCGTGGTCTTGTCGCAGCCCACCAGCAGCACCACTGCGTCGATGGGGTTGCCGCGAATGGCTTCTTCCACGTCCATGCTGGCCAGGTTGCGCGTGAGCATGGCCGTGGGGCGCAGGTTGGATTCGCCGTTGGAGAACACCGGAAACTCGACCGGAAAGCCGCCCGCCTCGTAGATGCCGCGCTTGACGTGCTCGGCGATCTTGCGAAAGTGCGCGTTGCACGGTGTCAGCTCGGACCAGGTGTTGCAGATGCCGATGATGGGGCGGCCGTCGAACTCATGGTCCGGAATCCCCTGGTTCTTCATCCAGCTGCGGTACATGAAGCCGTTCTTGTCGGCGGTGCCGAACCATTCGGCGGAGCGGAGTTTGCGCGGGGTTTTGGTCATTGTGGATGCGGATCAGGGAGAAGATGGGTAAAGGTCAGGACCGCTTGCCGGAGCGGCGCGTGAGCAGGCGCTGCAGCAGGCAGAAGACGAACAGCAGCACGCCGACGACGATGCGGGTCCACCACGAGCTGAGCGTGCCGTCGAACGAGATCAGGGTCTGGATGATTCCGAGCATCAGCACGCCGAACAGCGTGCCCACCACGTAGCCGACGCCACCGGTGAGCAGCGTGCCGCCAATGACCACGGCGGCGATGGCGTCGAGCTCCATGCCGACGGCATGCAGGCCGTAGCCCGAGAGCATGTAGAACGTGAACACCACGCCCGCCAGCGCCGAGCAAAAGCCCGAGAGCGTGTACACCCCGATCAGCGTGGCGCGCACGGGCAGGCCCATCAGCACGGCGGAGTTCTCGCTGCCGCCCACGGCATACACCGCGCGGCCGAACGGCGTGCAGTGCGCGACGAACAGCGCCGCCAGCAGCACCGCGATGGCGATCAGCGCACCCAGCGACAGCGAGGCACCCTCCCACAGCGGCAGGCGCCACTGCGAGATCTCGGAATACGCCTCGTGCGTGATGCTGATCGAGTCGATGCTGATGAGGTAGCACAGCCCGCGCGCCAGGAACATGCCCGCCAGCGTCACGATGAAGGGCTGCAACCGAAACCGCTCGATGAGAAAGCCCATGAAAGCGCCGAACAGCGTGCCCATCAGCAGCACCACCGGCACGGCCACCAGCGGGCTCCAGCCCTTGTGCTCCACCAGCGCGGCCAGCACCATGGTGGTGAGCGCCACCACCGAGCCCACCGACAGGTCGATGCCGCCCGACAGGATCACGAACGTCATGCCCACCGCCACGATGATGAGAAAAGCGTTGTCGATCAGCAGGTTGAGGAACACCTGGGCCGAGAAGAACCCGGTGTACATCACCGAGCCCAGCGTGGCCATGGCCACGAAGAGCGAGATGGTGGCGGCCAGCGGCAGGTACTTGGGGTTGAGCCGCGAGCGTGTGCCGGCGGCCTGGGGGGCGGATGAGGAGGCCACGGTGCTCAAGCCTGCGGTCTTCGGAACGGCGCTCATGACAGGGCCCCTGCGCCGGGACGGCGCGCGATGGCGCCGACCTGCGCGCGAAACTCGGGCGACTGCAGCAGCATCACAATGAACACCACCACGGCCTTCACCACCAGGTTGATCTCGGGCGGAACGCCCAGCGAATAGATGGCGTAGGTCAGCGTCTGGATGATGAGCGCGCCGATCACGCTGCCCACCAGGCTGAAGCGCCCGCCGGTCAGGGCGGTGCCGCCCAGCGTCACGGCCAGGATGGCATCGAGCTCCAGCAGCTGGCCGGCGTTGTTGCCGTCCGCGCTCTTCACGTTGGAGCTGATCAGCAGGCCCGCGATGCCCGCGCACACGCCGCAAAAGACATACGCCGCAATCGTCAGCCGCCCCGCCTGCACGCCTGCCACCCGCGCCGCCGTGGGGTTGATGCCCACCGCCTGCACGAACAGGCCCAGCGCCGTCCGCGTGACGGCCAGGTACAGCACCGCGAACACGGCCGCCACGACGAACAGCGAGAACGGCAGCCCCGCCAGGTAGCCGCCGCCCATGAAGAAGTAGGGCGTGTAGTAGATGGTGATGATCTGCCCGTCGGTGATCAGCTGGGCGATGCCGCGGCCCGCCACCATGAGGATCAGCGTGGCGATGATGGGCTGCATGCCCACGCGGGCCACCAGCACGCCGTTCCACAGCCCGCACAGCAGGGCCACGCCAATGGCGCCCAGGATGGCCACGGGCAGCGGAAACCGGCTTTCGGTGCCCGACACCGAACCGCCGATCATCCAGGCCGCCACGGCGGCGGCGATGGCCACCACCGCGCCCACCGAGATGTCGATGCCGCGCGTGGCGATGACCATCGTCATGCCCAGCGACACCAGCACCAGCGGCGCCGCGCGGTTGAGGATGTCGATCAGGCTGCCGTACAGGTGCCCGTCGCGCCATTCGATGCGCAGGAAGCTGGCGTTGAAGGCCGTGTTGACGGCCAGCAACAGCAACAGCGTGATGATGGGCCAGGCCAGGCGGTGGCGCATCAGCCTGCTGACGAGAGAGGGGGTGTTGCGTTCTTCAAGCATGTTCGGCAGCAATGAGTTCGTAGACGGCGTCTTCGGTGCTGCCGGCGGGCAGCTCGCCGACCTTGCGGCGGTCGCGCAGCACCACGATGCGGTGCGCCACGCGCACCACTTCGCTCATCTCGGACGAGATGAACAGCACGGCCATGCCGGCCTGCGCAAGGCGCAGGATCTGGTCCATGATTTCCTGCTTGGCCGCCACGTCGATGCCGCGTGTGGGCTCGTCCAGGATCAACAGGCGCGGCTCGATGGCCATCCAGCGCGCTAGGATGGCCTTTTGCTGGTTGCCGCCCGACAGCAGGCCGATGGGGGTGTCCACGCTGGCGGTCTTGATGCCCAGCAAATGCACGTAGCGGTCGGCAATGGCCGTCTGCTCGGCGCGCGAGAGGAATTTGCCCACGCCCATGCGCGCCTGCAGTGCCAGGGCGATGTTCTCGCGCACCGACAGCTCGGCCACGATGCCGTCGGTCTTGCGCTCTTCGGGGCACAGCGCCAGGCCCTGGCGGATGGCGTCCATGGGGTTGGAAAAGCTCACCGCTTTGCCGTCGATGCGCAGCATGCCGCGGTCGGGCTGCTCCAGCCCGAACAGCAGGCGCGCCAGCTCGGTGCGGCCCGCGCCCAGCAGGCCCGCCAAGCCCACCACTTCGCCCGCGCGGATCTGCAGGTCCAACGGCTGCAGCTGGCCGGTCTGCCCCAGGCCTTCGGTCTGCAGCAGTGCGGTGTCCGATGCGTTCGCCACGGGGGGCGGCGATGTCTGCGCGGCCTGCGCAGCCAGGTCGCGGCCCAGCATGGCGGCGATCAGGGCCTGGGGCCCCAGGTCGTTGACGGCCCATTCACCCACCCAGGTGCCGTTGCGCAGCACGGTGATACGGTCCGACACGGCATACACCTGGTTCAGGAAGTGCGTCACGAACACGATCGACAGGCCCTCGCCACGCAGCCGGCGCAGCACCTCGAAGAGCTTTTGCACCTCGTCGTCGTCCAGGCTGGAGGTGGGCTCGTCCAGGATGAGCACGCGCGCTTCGATGCTCAGCGCGCGGGCAATGGCCACCAGCTGCTGCACGGCCACGGGGTAGTCCGACAGCAGGCGCGTCACGTCGATGTTCAGCCCGATGCGCGCCACCAGCTCGCGTGAGCGCTGGTGCATCTGCGCCCAGTCGATGCGAAAGCCCTGCGCGATGCCGCAGCGCGGGTAGCGGCCCGCAAAGATGTTCTCGGCCACCGAGAGGTTGGGGCAGAGGTTGACCTCCTGGTACACGGTGCTGATGCCCAGGCGCTGCGCGGCCAGCGGCGAGTCGGGCCACACCGCATCATCCCCCAGCCGCATCTGCCCGCCGCTGGGCTTGATCACGCCCGTCAGCACCTTGATCAGCGTGGACTTGCCCGCACCGTTCTGCCCCATCAGCGCATGGATCTCGCCGGGGTACAGGTGGAGCTGCACATCGCGCAGCACGGGGATGCCCGCGAATTGCTTGTGGATGCCCGTGAGTTCGAGCACGGGGGCAGGGGTGTGAGCGGTGGCCGCGTCCATGGGATCAGGCTTTGTTCTTGTTGTAGACGTCAACCAGCACGGCAGCCAAAAGCACCACGCCCTTAATGACCTGCTGGTAGTCGATGCCGATGCCCAGGATGGACATGCCGTTGTTCATCACGCCCATCACGAAAGCGCCGATCACCGCACCCATCACCTTGCCCACACCGCCCGAGGCCGAGGCACCGCCGATGAAGCACGCCGCGATCACATCGAGCTCGAAGCCCAGGCCCGCCTTGGGCGTGGCGGTGTTCAGACGCGCGGCGAACACCAGGCCCGCCAGCGCCGCCAGCACGCCCATGTTGACGAAGGCGTAGAACGACAGCCGTTCGGTCTTGATGCCCGAGAGCTTGGCCGCCTTTTCGTTGCCGCCCATGGCGTAGATGCGCCGGCCGATGGTGGTGCGGCTGGTGATGAAGTCGAACAGCACGATCAGCAGCGCCATCACGATGAGCACATTGGGCAGGCCCTTGTACGAGGCCAGCAGGTAGCTGAAGTAGATGAGCAGTGCGGCAAACACCGCGGTGCGTGCCAGGAAGAACGCGGTGGGTTCCACATGCACGCCGTGGCGCAGCCGGTTGGCCCGGGCGCGCAGGCCGGCCACCACCAGCGCGGCCGCCACGGCCACGCCCAGCAACAGGGACGTGAGCTTGAGGCCCTCCACGCTGAACAGGTCGGGCATGAAGCCCGAGCTCAGCATCTGGAACGCTTCAGGAAACGGCCCCACCGACTGCCCTGCCAGCAGCGCCAGCGCCAGGCCCTTGAACACCAGCATGCCGGCCAGCGTGACGATGAACGACGGGATCCGCGAGAACGCGACGAACCAGCCCTGCACAGCGCCAATGAGACCGCCGCAGGCCAGGCAGGCCAGCGTGGCGGGCACGAAGTGCCACTGGTACTGCACCATCAGCACGGCAGCCAGCGCCCCGATGAAGCCGCACACCGACCCCACCGACAAATCGATGTGCCCCGACACGATCACCAGCAGCATGCCCAGCGCCATGATGACGATGTAGCTGTTTTGCAGCACCAGGTTGGTGAGGTTCAGCGGCTGCATCAGCGTGCCGTCCGTCATGTACTGGAAGAAGCCCATGATGGCGACCAGCGTGATGAGCATGCCGTACTCGCGCAGGTTGTGCTTGGCGTGGTCCAGCAGCGAACGGGTGGGGCGCGCGGGCGCGCCCGGTGCAGGCGCGGCCGAGGCCGTGGGGGAGGGATTGGTCATCTGGCTCATGGTTGTTATGCGTTGCGCTGCGGGTGGCTGTCTGATGCGGAGGTACTGGCGCTGGCATTGGCGCGGTCCAGGCCAGGGCCGCCGTGCAAGGGCCGCCCCGCCGCACGGGCGGCGTCCCCCTCGGGGGGGATGGCGCGAAGCGACTCAGGGGGGGCAGCCACTATCACGCGCATGATCTTTTCCTGCGATGCCTCGGCGGTCGGCATCTCGGCCACGAAGCGCCCCTCGTTCATCACGTACAGGCGGTCGGTGATGCCCAGCAGCTCGGGCATCTCCGACGAGATCACGATCACGCACTTGCCCTCGGCCGCCAGCTGGGCGATGAGGGTATAGATCTCGTACTTGGCGCCCACGTCGATGCCGCGTGTGGGCTCGTCGAGGATGAGCACTTCGGGGTTGGTGAAGAGCCACTTGCTCAGCACCACCTTCTGCTGGTTGCCGCCCGAGAGATTCAGCGTCTTCTGGTCCACGCCCGAGCAGCGGATGCGCAGCTTCTCGCGGTAGTTCTGCGCCACGCGGTGCTCCTGCCCGCCGTCGATCACGGTGGCGGTGGACACGCCGCCCAGGTTGGCCAGCGACACGTTGAACTGGATGTCCTCGCTGAGCACCAGGCCGTTGCCTTTGCGGTCTTCGGTCACGTAGGCCAGGCCATGGGCCACGGCCTTTTCCACGGTGCTCACATCGATGGGGCGGCCGTGGAGCAGCACCTGGCCGCTGATGCGCTCACCCCACGAGCGGCCGAAGATGCTCATGGCCAGCTCGGTGCGGCCCGCGCCCATCAGGCCCGCAATGCCCACGATCTCGCCCTTGCGCACCTGCAGGTTGATGCCCTTGATGAAGGCGCGGTCCGGGCGCTGGGGGTGCCAGGCATGCCAGTCGCGCACCTCGAAAACGGTCTCGCCGATGCGGGGCTCGCGCGGCGGGTAGCGGTCGGCCATCTCGCGGCCGACCATGGCCTTGATCACCCGGTCTTCGCTGACCGGGGCGGCGCCGCAGTCCATGGTCTCGACGGTGCTGCCGTCGCGCAGCACGGTGATGGAGTCGGCCACGCGCGAGATTTCATTGAGCTTGTGCGAGATGAGGATGCAGGTGATGCCCTGGGCCTTGAGCTCCAGCAGCAGGTCCAGCAGCGCCTGACTGTCGTTCTCGTTCAGGCTGGCGGTGGGCTCGTCCAGGATCAACAGGCGCACCTGGCGCGAGAGCGCCTTGGCAATTTCCACCAGCTGCTGCTTGCCCACGCCCAGGTGGGTGACCAGCGTCTCGGGGGGTTCGCGCAGGCCCACCTTGTGCAGCAGCGCCTGCGTCTTGCTGTGCGCGGCCATCCAGTCGATGACGCCGTAGCGCGCGGTCTCGTTGCCCAGGAAGATGTTTTCGGCGATGGAGAGCAAAGGCACCAGCGCCAGCTCCTGGTGGATGATGATCACGCCCAGGTGTTCGCTGTCGCGGATGCCGCCGAACTGGCGTTCCTCGCCGTCGTAGACGATCTCGCCGCTGTAGCTGCCGTGCGGGTACACGCCGGAGAGCACCTTCATCAGCGTGGACTTGCCCGCGCCGTTCTCGCCGACGATGGCATGGATCTCACCGGCCTTCACCCGCAGGTTCACCTGGTTCAGGGCCACCACACCGGGGAAGGTTTTGCGGATGTTCCGCATTTCAAGAAGCATGGACTGACTAGGCTCGTACAGGGGGCCGTCTGGGGCCCTGAAAGTCTTGCTGCCGGGTGGTGTCCCGGCAGCGAGGCATGGCGTGGAGCGTTTCACAAAACTCAGCGCAGCGTTTCTGGCTAGGCGCTGGGTCGCAGGCAGTACGCCAGTACGACAAGACCCGGCAACGACGCCAGAAGAGTTTTTTGAGACGCTCTGCACTACTTGATCTGCGATTCCTTGTAGTAGCCGCTACCCACCAGGATGGCGTTCCAGTTGGATGCATCGACCGACACGGGCTTGAGCAGGTACGAGGGCACTACCTTCACGCCGTTGTTGTAGGTCTTGGTGTCGTTGATCTCGGGCTGCTTGCCCGACAGCGTGGCGTCCACCATGTTGGCCGCCACCTTGGCCAGCTCGCGCGTGTCCTTGAAGACGGTGGAGTACTGCTCGCCCTTCAGGATGGACTTGACCGAGGGCACCTCGGCGTCCTGGCCGCTGACCACGGGGCAGGGCTGCTGCGCGGTGCAGTAGCCCACGCCCTTCAAGGACGACAGGATGCCAATGGACAGGCCGTCGTACGGCGACAGCACGGCATGCACCTTGTCCTTGCCGTAGTAGGCCGACAGCAGGTTGTCCATGCGCGCCTGGGCGACCGAGCCGTCCCAGCGCAGCGTGCCCACCTTGTTCATGCCCGTCTGTTTGCTGCGCACCACCAGCTTGCCGCTGTCGATGTACGGCTGCAGTACGCTCATCGCACCGTCGTAGAAGAAGAAAGCGTTGTTGTCGTCGGGCGAGCCGCCGAAGAGTTCGATGTTGAACGGCCCCTTGCCCTGCTTCAGGCCCAGCTTGTCCACGATGGACGTGGCCTGCAGCACGCCGACCTGGAAGTTGTCGAACGTGGCGTAGTAGTCCACGTTCTTCGAGCCCTTGATCAGGCGGTCGTAGGCGATGACCTTCACGCCCTTGTCGGCCGCGTTCTGCAGCACGCGCGAGAGCGTGGTTCCGTCGATGGAGGCGATCACCAGCACCTTGGCACCCTTGGTGATCATGTTCTCGATCTGGGCCAGCTGGTTGGGGATGTCGTCGTCGGCGTACTGCAGGTCGGTCTTGTAGCCGCGCTCCTTGAGCACCTTGACCATGTTGTCGCCGTCGGCGATCCAGCGCGACGAGGACTTGGTGGGCATCGAGATGCCGATGCTTCCCTTGTCCTGGGCCGATGCCAGCGACGTGGCGCCGATGGCAGCAAGCGCCACGGTGGCCAGCGCGGCCTTGAAAATTGCACGCTTCATTTGTTTCCGTCTCCTGTTGTGAATCTTTTGCGTCAAGGGATGCCAGTGGCGGCATGGCCGTCGCAGTTGGCGCGGCCCAACGCCAGTGCCACCGCGCAAGGCCGCCCCGCCGCGCTGGTGGCGTCCCCCTTCACGCATCGCGCAGCGATGCGAGAGAAAGGGGGAAGGCGCGCAGCGCCTCAGGGGGTCAATACTTCCTGTTGGGGAATTCCTTGGCCGCCACTTCCATCGGGAAGATGCCTTCCTCGGTCACGATGCGCTTTTGCACCGCCTTGCCCGCCTTGATGTCTTTCACGGCGCTCATCAGCTGCGGGCCCAGCAGGGGGCTGCACTCCACGCTCACGTTGAGCTTGCCGGCGATCATGGCTTCGAACGCGCCCTTGACCGCGTCGATGGAGATGATGGTGATGTCCTTGGCGGGCTTCATGCCGGCCTCTTCGATGGCCTGGATCGCACCGATGGCCATGTCGTCGTTGTGCGCATACAGCACATTGATCTTCTTGCCCTCGGCCTTGAGGAAGGCTTCCATCACTTCCTTGCCCTTGGCGCGGGTGAAGTCGCCGGTCTGCGAGCGCAGGATCTTGAACTTGGGGTCCGCCTTGATGACTTCCTCGAAGCCCTTCTTGCGGTCGATGGCAGGAGCCGAGCCCACGGTGCCCTGCAACTCCACGATGTTCACGTCGCCCTTCTGGTCTTTCATCTTGTCGACGAGCCAGCGGCCTGCCTTGCGGCCTTCTTCCACGAAGTCAGAGCCCATGAAAGTCACGTACAGCGAGGTGTCCTTCACGTTGACCGAGCGGTCGGTCAGCACCACGGGGATCTTTGCGGCCTTGGCTTCGCGCAGAACGGGCTCCCAGCCGGACTCGACCACGGGCGAGAACGCGATCACATCCACCTTTTGCGCAATGAAGGAGCGGATGGCCTTGATCTGGTTTTCCTGCTTTTGCTGTGCGTCCGAGAACTTGAGCTCGATGCCGGCTTCCTTGGCCGCCGACTTGATCGACTCGGTGTTGGCGGTGCGCCATTCGCTTTCGGCACCGACCTGGCTGAAGCCCAGGACGATGGGTTTCTGGGCCCAGGCGGCCGATGGCAGCAGCGCGGCCATGGGGGTGGCTGCAAGGGCCATGGCCACGGTGCGGCGGCTCAGTTTCTTGTCGTTCATCATCATCTTCTTGTCTCCTGCTTTCTTGAATTAATGAATGGTTGGTTGATGACTGCGTTGCGGGATCGGTTGGTTTCTGTCGTCGTGCCTTCTCTTCTCTTCTCTTCTCTTCTCTTCTCTTCTCTCTTCTTTTATTTTCTTGACCGTTCAGGCCAGCATGTAGCCTGTCTTGACGGTGGTGTAGAACTCGGCGGCGTAGCGGCCCTGTTCGCGCGCGCCGTAGCTCGATTCCTTGCGCCCGCCGAAGGGCACGTGAAAATCCACGCCCGCCGTGGGCAGGTTGACCATGGTCATGCCCGCTGCGGCGTGGCGCTTGAAGTGCATGGCGTGTTTGAGCGATGTGGTGCAGATGCCCGCGCACAGGCCGAAGGGGGTGTCGTTGGCCAGTGCCAGCGCATGGTCGTAGTCGTCGGCGCGCAGCACGCAGGCCACGGGGCCGAAGATTTCTTCGCGGGCGATGCGGTGCTCGGGCCGCGCCAGGAAGAGGGCGGGGCTCATGTAGTGGCCAGGCGTGGCGCGTTCCACGCGCTCGCCGCCCCACACATGCTCGGCGCCTTCGGTGCGGGCCATCTCCACATAGCCGAGGTTCTGATCGAGCTGACTGCCGTCCACCACGGGGCCCATTTCAATGCCGCGCTCCAGCGCGTTGCCCACCTTGAGCGCGGCCAGCCGCTCGCGCAGCCGTGCCACGAAGGCGTCGTGCACGCGGGCCTCCACGATCAGGCGGCTCGATGCCGTGCAGCGCTGGCCGGTCGAGAAGTACGAGCCCTGCAGCGCACAGTCAACCGCTTGTTCCATGTCGGCATCGGCCAGCACGACGAGCGGATTCTTGCCGCCCATCTCCAGCTGCACCTTGGCGCGCCGGGCCGAGGCCGCGCGCAGGATGCTGTCGCCGGTGGAGACCGAGCCGGTGAAGCTCAGTGCGTTGACCATCGGGTGGTCCACCATCGTCTGGCCCACCTCGCGGCCGCTGCCCATCACGAGGTTGAAGGCGCCTGCAGGCAGCCCGCTGCGGCTGATGATCTCTGCCAGCGCCCAGCCGCAGGCCGGTACCAGCTCGGCGGGCTTGAAGACCACCGTGTTGCCGTAGGCCAGGGCCGGGGCGATCTTCCAGGCCGGAATCGCGAACGGGAAGTTCCAGGGCGCGATGACGCCCACCACGCCCACGGGCTCACGGGTGATGTCCACCTGCACGCCCTGGCGCACCGACGCCATCAGCTCGCCAGGGATGCGCAGCGCCTCGCCAGCGAAGAACTTGAAGATCTGCCCGCTGCGCGCGACCTCGGCGATGGCCTCGGGCAGCGTCTTGCCTTCCTCGCGGGCCAGCAGCGTGCCCAGCGCGTCCTTGCGGGCCAGCAGCTCGGAGCCGATCATGTCCAGGACATCGGCACGGCGCTGCGGGTTGCTCTGGCTCCAGGTGCGCAGGGCATCGGCGGCGGCCCGCACAGCCAGTTCGGTCTGGTTGCGGTCGGCGCGGGCGTATTCGGCCACCACTTCGCGGGTGTCCGACGGGTTGGTGCTGACGCCGGTGGTGGTGCCGATTTCCCAGCGGCCATTGATCAGGTGCCGAGGGTTTTGCTGCATGTCGCCGAACTTCATGGGGGCCTTTGTGAGCCTTTGTGATGGGTGCGGCGAAGTCTATGGATGATTTTGATATCAATCCAATCATTTTTTAGACAAAATACATATCAATACCCGCATTCTGGAAAACCCCAGCCTATGAGCACCTACAACCACTGGTTCATCCGGGCCCGCCTCAAGACGCGCCAGCTGCTGCTGCTGGTGGCTCTGGCGGAGGAAGGCAACATCCACCGCGCGGCCCAGGTACTGAGCATGACGCAGCCCGCTGCGTCCAAGCTCCTCAAGGATCTGGAGGACGTGCTGGAGGTACCTTTGTTCGAGCGGCTTCCGCGCGGCATGCGCCCCACCTGGTACGGCGAGACCATGATCCGCCACGCGCGCATGGCACTGGCCAATCTGAACCAGGCGCACGATGAGATCGGCGCGCTCAAGCGGGGCCACTACGGCCAGGTGGGCATCGGCGCGATCACCTCACCAGGCCTGAGCCTGCTGCCGGCGGCCGTGGCGCTGGTCAAGCAGGAGCACCCCAGCCTGCGCATCTCGCTGGACATCGAGACCAGCCCGGTGCTGCTGGAGCGACTGGACCAGGGCAAGCTCGACATCGTGGTGGGGCGCCTGTATGAAGAGCACGACAAGAGCAACCTGCGCTATGAGCCGCTGACCGAGGAGCTGGTCTGCGCCATCACCCGTCCGGGGCATCCGCTGTCGACCCTGAGCGGGCTCACGCTGCGCGATGTGCTCTCGGCCAGCTGGATCGTGCCGCCAGCGGGGAGCGTGCTGCGGCACCGGTTCGACCTGATGTTCCAGCAAGACGGGCTGGCGCCGCCGGTGAATGTGGTGGAGACGGCGGCGCTGCTGTTCATGACGCGGATGCTGCAGCAGAGCGACATGGTGGCTGTGGTGGGGGCGGATGTGGCGCACTACTACGCATCGCATGGGATCGTGGCGGTGTTGCCGATGGCGATGCCTTGCCACATGGACGCGTTCGGGATCATCACGCGCACGGACCGGCTGTTGTCGCCGGCGGCGAAGGTGATGATGAGGGCGTTGAAGCAGACCAGTCTGGTGCAATACGGGCGCAGGTTGGAGGTGGGGGATTGACGTGGCGTTGTGTGCCATTCCATGGGCCTGTTTCTCTGAACCGTTCGGGCTGAGCCTGTCGACAGCGGGCGTATCGCTGCTCCGTCCGTTTGGGCTGGGCCTGTGGAAGCCTTGGCACAGCTATTGCCCGTTCGGATTGAGCCTGTCGAAACCGGGGCGCCTTGCCTCCCGCCCGGTCGGGTTGAGCTTGTCGAAACCTGGGGGCTGCTCGCGGGCTCGCTGATTGGGTGGTGTGCCTGGTTCAAGGGCGGAGGCCGGGAGTTCGCCCCGGCGGGCGAGGTACTTCTTCTTTGCTTCGCCAAAGAAAAGTACCCAAAAGAAAGGCGACCCCCAGTCTGCGACCCCTGCGCTGCGCTGTGGGGCAAACCTGCGTCGGGGCGGTTGCGGGGTGCGCCGCAGAACTCACTGCGCGCCTGGGGCGCTTCGTTCAGACAACTGCGGCGAGCCAGTACACGAAGCATGCGCGCTAAGGCGCCCATGCCACCCCGCAACCGCCCCGCCGCAGGCGCAGCCAGGAGGGGGTGGACAGCCGAACATCCAAACAGCCACACGGGCCATCGCGTTGCTCGGCCCCCAAGACGCGGGCGCATGCGCCGCGCGCTGCGCAGGCGGGGCTGGGCCTGTCGAAGTTGGGGCGCCTTGACCCTCGCCCGTTTGGGTTGAGCTTGTCGAAACCTGGGTGCTGCTCGCGGGCTCGCTGATTGGGTGGTGTGCTTGTGTGGAGTGCGGGAGCCGGGGTGCGCGCCCGGCGGCGCGGTAACTTTCTTTCGCGTCACCGAAAGAAAGTCACCAAAGAAAGGGCGACCCCCAGTCTGCGGCCCCTGCGCTGCGCTACGGGGCAACCTGCGTCGGGGCGGTTGCGGGGTGCGCCGCAGAACTCACTGCGCGCCTGGGGCGCTCCGTTCAGACAACTGCGGCGAGTCAGTACACGAAGCATGCGCGCTCCGACGCGCATGCCACCCCGTAACCGCCCCGCCGCAGGCGCAGCCAGCAGGGGGTGAACAGCCGAACATCCAAACAGCCACACGGGCCATCGCGTTGCTCGGCCCCAAAACGCGGGCGCATGCGCCGCGCGCCGCGCGCTGCGCAGGCGGGGCCGAGCGCAGCAATGGCCCGTGTGGCTGTTTGGCCCTCCCATCCCTTCTGGATGCGCCTGGGGCGCGCAGGGGGCGGGGTGGGCGTGTGCCGAAGGACACACGCCTTCGTGCTCTGACTTGCCGCAGTTGTCTGAACGGAGCGCGCAGCGCGCAGTGAGTTCTGCGGCACACCCCGCGCCCGAGCACCCCAGGTTGCCCCGCAGCGCAGCGAAGGGGACGCAGACAGCAGGGTCGCCTTTTCTTTGGTGCCTTTCTTTTGGCGAAGCAAAAGAAAGACACTCGCCGCCGGGCGACTCCCGGCCTCCGCACTTGAACCAGGCATGCTGCCCCTCAGCGAGCCCGCGAGCGCACCCCGGTTTCGACAAGCTCAACCCGAACGGACGGAGGTGAGGCACCCCGGTTTCGACAAGCTCAACCCGAACGGACGGAGGTGAGGCGCCCCGGTTTCGACAAGCTCAACCCGAACGGACGGAGGTGAGGCGCCCCGGTTTCGACAAGCTCAACCCGAACGGGCGGGGTGAGGCGCCCCGGTTTCGACAAGCTCAACCCGAACGGCCGGGGGGTAAGACGCCCCGGTTTCGACAAGCTCAACCCGAACGCAACCGCAAGTGCGCCGGGGCGCTAGCCTCTGCAGGCTTGGCCTGAGCGAATGCATCCAGACGCCTAGACCCATCCCGCGTCCACCTTGAACTCCTGTGCCGTGCACATCGCCGCATCATCCGACGCCAGAAACAACACCATCCGCGCAATGTCATGCGGCCGCAGCTTGTCCGGCAAACACTGGTTGCGCGCAATCTCTTCCTCACCCTTCGCATCCAGCCACAGCTTGATCTGCCGCTCCGTCATCACCCACCCGGGCGACACCGTGTTGATACGGATGCGGTCCTGCCCCAGCGTCTTGGCCAGCCCCCGCGTGAGGCCGTTCACCGACGACTTCGCGATCGCATAGCAGGGGTAGCCCGTGCCCTTGCCCTGCCACCCCGTGGATCCCAGGTTGATCACCGAGCCACCGCCCAGCCTGCGCATGCCCGGCACCACCGCCTGGATGGCGAAGAAGGCGGGGCGCTCGTTGATGGCCATGCGTTCGTCGTAGTAGGCGGGCGTTACGGACTCGAGCGTGTGGCGGTCGTCGCTGGCCACGTTGTTCACCAGCGTGTGGAAGTCGCCCAGCTCTGCTGCCGCGTCGGCGATGGCTGCACGCAGCGCATCAATGTCGCGCACATCGCACTCCCGCCACCAGGGCCGTGCAAAGCCAGCGTCGTGCAGTTGCTGAGCCAGGTCCTGGCTGGCCTGCCGAGCAACATCGACAAAGGCTACGCGTGCGCCTTGCTGGGCCAGTGCGGCCACGATGGCGGCGCCGATCCCGCTGCCGCCACCAGTGACGAATACGGAGCGCCCGCGCAGACTGGGGAACAGCGACAGGCCCTCGGGCAGGGGCAGTGCTTCCGACGACGAAGCGGAAGGGGAGATCGAAACTTGTGACATATCAATATTTGTATTGATTGATGATAAAAATATAAATTACAAGCATCAGTTTGCGTTGATAAGATGCCCACCGTCAAGAGCCATGCAGCAGACATGGGCACAAGACAATCACCGGAGACACGCGTGAGCCTTCATCTGGATACTTCAATGGCCAGGCCGCAAGCCTCGGCCTTTTCTGCGCCGGCCGTCGGCACTGTGCGCTGTGTGCAGGCACTGGAGTCCGATCTGGGCGAAGGGCTGATGTGGTCCGTGCGCGAGCAGGCGCTGTACTGGGTGGACATCCTCGCGCGGCACCTGCACCGCTGGGACCCGGCGAGCGACGCCTGTCGCCGCTGGACCTTCCCAGAAGAGATCTCGGCGATAGCCGAAAGGGTCCAGGCACCGGGCCTCATCGTCACGCTGCGCCGGGGTTTTGCGCTGTTTGATCCCAAGGTGGATTCCGAGCCCCGATATGTGCACCAGCCCGAGCTGGAGCGCGCGGGCAACCGCTTCAACGACGGCAAGTGCGATGCACAGGGCCGCTTCTGGGCGGGCTCCATGGACTTCGCGTGCGAGGCCCCGACGGGCGCGCTGTACCGCTACGACCCTGATGGCCAATGCACGCGCCACGACGATGGGTTTGCCGTGACCAACGGCCCTGCATGGTCGGGCACAGGGCAGGAAACTGCCATGTTCTTCAACGCCACCATCGACGGGTGCACCTACCGCTACGACAGTGAGCCAGCCACCGGAACCCTGTCGAACAAGCGGCTGTGGATGCGCTGGCTGCCCGAGGACGGCCTGCCTGACGGCATGACCACCGACGCGCAGGGGCGTTTGTGGATCGCGCACTGGGGCGGCTCGTGCGTCACCTGCCACGACCCGGTGACGGCGGCCGAACTGGGCCGCGTCAACCTGCCCGTGAGCCAGGTCACCACCTGCGCCTTTGGCGGAGCTGACTTGCGCACGCTGTTCATCACCTCGGCGCGCGTGGGCCTGACGGCGGCGCAACTGGATGCCGAGCCGCTGGCCGGGGCGCTGTTTGCGGTGTCCGTGGACAGCCCGGGCCTGCCCGCCCACCTGTTCGGCGGCTGACCGCCGGCACCGCGACATGGCACGGCACGCAGTGCGGCAGCCAAGCTGCCGGGTTGCCAAGCTGCCACAGCGCGCCCGCCCGTCCGCCTCAACGCTGCTTCCTTCCTCCCTTCCAACAGTTCACTTCAGAAAGCTTGCCCATGACCGAGGCCGCCACCCATCCCATCGTCTGGCTCCACCACGCTGGCCAGCACCTCGGCCTGGTCCCCTCCCTGGGCGGCAGCGTGGCCGCCTGGCAGATCGATGATCCGCAAGGCGGCGGCACGGAGCGCATCGACCTGTGGCGGCCCTGGGACGGCCAGACGCCCGACCTGTACAAGCTGGCATCGTTCGCGATGGTGCCTTGGTCCAACCGCATCAGCGGCGGCGGGTTTTCGCACGGCGGGCAGTTCCATGCCATGGAGCCCAACCGTGCGGGCGAGCCGTATCCCATTCATGGCGACGGCTGGCTTCAACCCTGGGCCATCCGCCAGCCAGCGGGTGACACGCTGGAGATGGCGCTGCGCTCCAAGCGTTCCGAAGGCAACCCCTACGAATACGAATGCGTGCAGGAATTCCGCCTGGTGGACGGGGGGCTGGACCAGAGCCTGCGGGTGCGGCACCTGGGCGCCCAGCCCCTGCCGTACGGCGCGGGGCTGCACCCTTGGTTTCCGCGCACGCCCGCCACGCGCATCACCGCTCCGGTGCAGGCGGTGTGGCTCAGTGGCAGTGACCCGATACCGACCCAGCACACCACGCAGTTCCCCGAGAGCTGGAACCTGAGCGAGGGCATCCCTGCGAATGGCGGCCTGATCGACAACGCCTACACCGGCTGGGGCGGCACGGCCCGCATCGAGTGGCCCGAGCGCGGCTTGCAGTTGACGGCCCGCATGCCGGACTTTGACCGTGACGGTGGCAGCGCGCAGCACTACTGCCTGATCTACCGCCCGCCAGAGGGCCCGGCTTTCTGCTTCGAGCCCATCACGCAGCCCATCGATGCGTTCAACCAGCCCGGGCAGCCGGGGCTGCGGACACTGGCGCAGGGGGAGTCGATGGAGTTGAAGGTGCAGTGGCGCTACGGAGCGCTGCGCGCTTGATGCGGGCGGGGGGGGCGGTAGAGAAGGCTGGAGCCATCCCCTTTGGGTGGGGTACGCCTGGCCTGTCGTAGCTCCTGGGATGCGGGCCTGCGTACCCCGGCTTCGACAGGCTCAGCCCGAACGGTGGTTGGCTCCGATGCCCCTCACAACACCTCCAACGCTACGCACAACCACACCCGTTCACGCTGAGCCTGTCGAAGCGCTACAGGGCGCTACATACAAAAATGCGCGCTACCGATTGACTGATAAGCGTGGTGTGCTACTACTTTGATAGTGCTTGTGTTGAATAGCCCTCACAGCACCCGAAAGCCGTGCGTGCCATCGCGCCCCAGCTGCTCCACCAGCCCGAACTCCCAGTCCAGATAGGCCTGCATCGCTTCGCGGGGGCTCTCGGTCCCTTCGTACGGGCGGCGGTAGCGGTCGATGCGGGGCGACGCCAGACGCGTCTCGCCATGCTCCAGCGGCAGGCCCTGCGCGATCCAGGCCAGCGTGCCGCCTTCCAGCACCAGCACCTGCGCGCCGGTCAAACGCTCCAGGTCCTTCGCCGCAAACTTGGCCAGCAGGCTGCTGCCGCAGGTGAGCACGTAGCGTTCTGCCTTCGGAATGGACGCCACGGCCTGCGCCAGCTGCGAGCGGATCACGAACCACGCGCCGGGGATGTGGCGCAGCGTGTAGTTGGCGCTGGTGGTGAGGTCCAGCACAGCGGTGCGGCCGGGGGCTTCATCCTTCAGCCAGGCGGACAGCTGCGCGGGCGATACCCAGGCGATCGGGCCCTCGGGTTCGGGCACGGCGTTGGCCACTGCGCCGGTTTCGGTGAAATCGGCAGGCTCGGCGCCATCAAGCACCCAGGCCTCCCAGCCCATCTGCGCCAGCCACGACGCGCTCATGTTGGCGCGCACGCCGTCGTCGTCCACCAGGACCAGGCGCGCGCCGCGCACGGCGGCGGTGTGGTCGGTCTCCTGCACCAGCTGGCCGCCGGGCGCGTTGCGAAAGCCCGGCAAGTGCCCGGCCGCGAACTCCTCGGGCGTGCGCACGTCCAGCAGGTAGGTGGTGCGCCCCGTCTCGGCGGCGAAGCGGGCCAGGTCGCCCGCGTGGGCCCGCTGCACACGGGCGCGGTCTGCCACGTCGCGGGCCTGGCGCGGCGCGTGGTCGCGGTCGGCATGCACGGCGGGGTCGAAGCGGCGCGTGGCGCCACGCTCCAGCGTCTGTCCGGCCAGCAGCCAGCCGATGGTGCCGTTGCGCAGCGCGGCCACGGGGTTGGGGATGCCGGTGTTCACGAGCGACTGCGTGCCGATGATGCTTCGGGTGCGGCCGGCGCAGTTCACGATGATCTGCGTGACCGGGTCGGGCGCCAGCGCCCTGGCACGCAGCACCAGCTCGGCGCCGGGCACGCTCACGCCGGTGGGGATGTTCATCGTGTGGTATTCGTCATAGCGGCGTGCATCCAGCACCACCACGTCGGCCTGGGCATCGATGAGCGCCTGCACTTCTTCGGCCGCGAGCGAGGGGGTGTGGCGCTCGGCCTCCACCAGTTCGCCGAAGGACTTGCTCGGCACGTTCACGTCGATGAACAGTTCGCCGCCCGCATCGCGCCAGCCCTGCAGGCCACCTGCGAGCAGCGTCACCTGGGTATAGCCCAGGCGCTGCAGGCTGCGCGCCGCGGGCTCGGCCAGGCCCTCGCCGTTGTCATACACGACGATGAAGGTGTCGCGCCGGGGGATGCGTGCCCAGGCCTCCAGTTCGATCTTGCTGGCGGGCAGGTTGGCGGCGAACAGCGGGTGCGCCTGGGCGAAGGGGTCTTCCTCGCGCACGTCGAGCAGGGCGATTTCCTGGCGGGCGAGCAGGGCCTCGCGGACCTGGAGGAAGGATGTCTGGGGCAGGGTGGGAGCGGTCATGGGCAAGGTCTGGGCCAGTTCGTTGGGCGTGCGAAACCGTGTCAGGCGGCAGTGGCGGGGTTGCGGGAGAGGTCCCAGATGTTGGGCAGCGTGGCATTGCTGTAGCCGGAAATGAACGGCTTGGCCGTGCCGTCTTGCAGGTACACGCTGCGCTGCACGGCGCCGATGTTGGCGCCGTAGACGTGGATGCTGATGGACGTACGGCCTTCCCACGCGTTGCTGACCCGGTGCACATCGCCGATGGCGGGCGACACGGCATCCACATCACCCGGCTCCAGGCGGTGCGGCGGGCCCTGGGGCGCCCATCGGCCGTCGGCGGTCCGGGCGAACGCCTGCGAGTCCTCGGACCCGCGCAGCATGCCGATCAGGCCCCACACCGTGTGGTCGTGGATGGGGGTGGACTGGCCGGGCCCCCAGACAAAGCTCACCACCGAGAAGCGGCCCAGCGCGTCGGCATGCAACAGGTACTGCTGGTAGCGCTCGGGGTGGGGTTGTGCGTAGGCTGCTGGCAGCCAGTCGTCGTGCGCCACCAGGGCGCCCAGCAAAGCGCCGCCGCGTGACAGCAGCTCGGGCTCCGGCGGTGCCGTCTCCACCAGGGCAGCCAGTTGCTGCACGAAGTGGCGCAGGCGGGCGGTGCCGGGGGGGGCAGGTGTTGTGGCGGGTGGCGGCAGGATGGCGGAGGCGACGGCATTCATGGGCTGTATTGCACCAGCGTCGGGCCGGTGGGTGTGTGGAGTCTTTTGCATATGCATCTCCGTTTTTCTTCGTTCCATTGTCGGGCTCTGCCGACTCCAATGCGTGGGGTGCGGTGTTCATCACCGTTTGTCGTCTTCATTACACGAGGTGCAGAGCATGAACAACAAGGGCTTGATTCTGGGGGGAGCGGGAGCGCGCTGGTCGCGCCGGCAGGTGCTGCGCGTGGCCGGCGGTGCCGGTGTGGTGGCTGCATCCGGCGTGGTGGGCAGCCAGGTGCTGGCCGCCGGCAAGCTGCGCGAGGTGAAGCTGGCCTGGAATGCGAATGCGATCTGCCTGTCTGCCGCGCCTGTCGCGATCGAGCGCGGCATTTTTGAAAAGCACGGCCTCAAGGTCGAGCTGGTCAACTTCGCGGGCTCCACCGACCAACTGCTGGAGACCATCGCCACCTCCAAGGCCGATGCCGGGCTGGGCATGATCCACCGCTGGATCAAGCCGCTGGAGTCGGGCTTCGACGTGAAGCTGGTGGGCAGCTCGCACGGCGGCTGCTCGCGCCTGGTGGGCTACGAGGCCGCGGGCGTGACCAGCCTGCAAAAGCTCAAGGGCAAGACGATTGCCGTGTCGGACCTCAACAGCCCGGGCAAGAACTTCTTTGCCGTGCTGCTGACCAAAGCCGGCCTGAACCCCGAAAAGGACGTGACCTGGCGCCAGTTCCCCGGCGACATGCTCGGCCTGGCTGTGGAAAAAGGCGAGGCCCAGGCCATTGCCGACGGCGACCCCAACCTGCTGCTCATCCAGCGGCGTACCAAGGGCCTGGTGGACCTGGCATCGAACCTGTCGGGCGAGTACGCCGCCAAGACCTGCTGCGTGCTGGGCGTGAGCGGCGCGATGGTGCGCAGCGACAAGGGTACGGCGGCGGCGTTGACGCGGGCCATCATCGAAGCCTCGGACTTCGTGGCCGACAACCCCAACGAAACCGCACGCATCTTCAGCCCCTACTCGAAGGTGCCGCAGGAAGACCTGCGCGCCGTGCTGGGCACGCTCACGCACCGCAGCCACCCGGTGAGCACGGCGCTGCGCCAGGAGATCGAGTTCTATGCCCGCGACTTCAAGCTGGTGAACGTGCTCAAGCCCTCCACTGATCCGGCGCGCTTCGCCGCCCACGTTTACGCCGACGTTCTGGCTTGAGCCCGCCATGAGCACTGTCGCCGATCACATCCTGCCCGCACCGGCCTCCGTGGCCGCTGCGAGTACCCCGGCCGCACCACGCGCCGCTGCAGTGGCCGCCCCGCAGCGCGTCGCCGCATCGCCAGCTTTCTGGTGGACCGGCCTGGCCGCAGCCGCCGCATGGGGCGCGCTGGCCCTGCTCACCCACCTGTGGCCCAACAAGCCCGCAGGCTTCAGCGACTGGGCGTTCACCGAGGAGTTCGCCATCGGCGCGGGCGCGGTGGCGTTCGTCCTGGCGGTGCTGGCTTTCGTGCCGGGCGCGCTCGGCCGTTCCGGTGGCCGCGTGCGCCGGGCCGGACCCTGGCTCGTGGCCATCGCCACCGGGCTGGCGGTGTGGGAGGTCTTCACCGCCAAGCTGGGCACCTTGCCTCCCCCGTTCTTTGCGCCGCCGCAGAGCCTCGTCGAGGTGTATGTGACCGACTGGGCACGCCTGCTGGAAAGCGCGGGCGCCTCCATCCGGCTGCTGGCACTGGGTATCGCCATCGGGGCCGCCGCAGGCTTCGTCACGGGCGTGCTCATCGGCTGGTCGCGCCAGGCCAGCTACTGGATCCACCCGGTGCTGCGCATTCTCGGCCCGGTGCCCACCACGGCGCTGCTGCCGGTGAGCTTCTATTTCTTTCCGTCCAGCTGGTCCACCGCCATCTTCCTGATCGCGCTGGGCACGGCCTTTCCCGTGGCCATCCTCACCTGGTCGGGCGTGGCGGGCGTGCACAAGAACTACTACGACGTGGCCCGCACCATGGGGGCATCGCCCTGGTTCCTGGTGCTGAGGGTGGCCATCCCGGCGGCGCTGCCGCAGGTCTTCGTGGGCCTTTTCATGGGCCTGGGCGCAGCGTTCTCCACCCTCGTGGTGGCCGAGATGCTGGGCGTGAAGGCGGGTCTGGGCTGGTACCTCACCTGGGCACAGGGCTGGGCGGCATACCCCAACATGTATGCAGCGCTCATCGTGATGGCGCTGCTGTTCTCGGGCGTGATCACGCTGCTGTTCGTGCTGCGCGACCGCGTGCTGTCGTGGCAAAAGGGAGTGGTGAAATGGTGAGCGCCGTGGCAACCAACGCCGTGCACGCCGATGCCCAAAGCGGCGTGCCAGCAAGCTCGGGCGCACGCATCGACGTGCGCAATGTGAGCCACTGGTTCGACCTTCCCGCAGGCCCGCTGCATGTGATCGACGAGCTGGACCTGTCCATTGCGCCCGGTGAGTTCGTGGCGCTGCTGGGCCCGAGCGGCTGCGGCAAGAGCACCTTGTTGCGCCTGGTGGCGGGGCTCGAGCCCGCCACCACGGGCGAGCTGCTGCAGGACGGAGTGCCCATCACGGAGCCCGACCCTTCGCGCATCGTCGTGTTCCAGGACCCGACGCTCTTTCCCTGGCGCACCGTGTGGGACAACGTGGCCCTGGGGCTGCAGGCGCGCGGCATCCTCAAGGCGCAGCGCCACCGGGTGAACGAAGCGCTGGCCCTGGTCGGCCTGCAGGACTTTGCCAAGGCCTTCCCGCACCAGCTGTCGGGCGGCATGGCGCAGCGCGTGGCGCTCGCGCGGGCACTGGTCAACGACCCCAGCCTGCTGGTGCTGGACGAGCCGCTGGGCAAGCTCGACTCGCTCACGAGGCTGACGATGCAGACCGAGCTGGTGCAGCTGTGGCAGCGCACGGGCTTCTCGGCGCTGTTGGTCACGCACGATGTGGAAGAGGCGCTCTTCATGGCGCAGCGCGTGGTGGTCTTCTCGGACCGACCGGCCCGTGTGAAGCAGGTGCTGGTCAACGACCTGCCGTACCCACGCCACCGAGGCGACCCGCGCCTTGCAGCCTTGCGCCACGAAGCGCTGGCGCTGCTGGGCCTGGACGCGAGCTGGTGAACCGGGCGCTGGTCTGCTGCCTTGTCTCCTGAGCTGTTGAACGGCCTGCTCGAAGGCCTGCATGCTGCGCAGCAGGGCCTGCGCGCCTTGCTGCACCTGCTGGGCCTGGCGCCCGATGCGCACGGCCAGCCTGCCTGGCCTTTCGCGCACCGCATCGCTGCGGAGATGCTGGTGGTGGACGCGGGCCATGCGCGGCGGGTGCTGCTGTCGCTGCTGTGCGTAGCGGGCGCCGTGCTGGCGTTGCTGTTGTCGCTGCCCTGGCGGCGCGCCCGCGTGGCCCTGGGTGCCCTGGCGGTTGTGCTGCTGGTGATTGCGCCCTGGCCGCAGGCGCACCTGCTGCTGTCGCCCGCCGTGCCCACCAGCCTGCACCAGTCGCCCACCCGCTTCGAAGCCACGGGCATCGTGCGCGGCCAGGCCGTGTACCAGCAGCATTGCGTGCGCTGCCACGGCGCCGACGGACGCGGTGAAGGGCCTGATGCCGCACAGCTGGCCCAGTGGCCCCCCAATCTGAATGGCGCACTCTTGTGGAAGCGCCTCGATGGCGAACTCTTCTGGCGCGTGCGCGAAGGCATGCACAACCGTGCTGGCGCAGTGACGATGCCCGGTGTGGGCGATGCCGTGAGCGACGCACAGATCTGGGAGGTGCTGGACTACCTGCAGGCCCACGCGGCCGGGCAGATGCTGCGCGAATCAGGCACGTGGGACCGCCCCGTGCGGCTGCCCGCCATGGCGGTTCAGTGCCGAAGCGGCCGGGCGCGCCAGACGCATGACCTTGTGGGCCAGCGCGTGCGTGTGGTGGTGGCATCGCAGGGCACCCCGCCAGCGGCCGAGGACCCGCGTCTGGTCACGCTGGTGGCCGGTACCCCGGACGCCGGGAGCGACGTGGAATGCCAGCCACAGGGCAGCCCTGACACCCGCAAGGCCATCGACGAGGCCCTGGCCCTGGTGCTGGGCGTGCCCACCGCCGAGCTGCCGGGCTACCAGCTCATCGTGGACCGTGGCGGCTGGCTGCGCGCGCGGGGGCAGCCGGGCAAGGCGGCGTGGTCGGAAGATGACCTGGTGTGCCGATCCGGCGCGGCGCCAATGGCTGCGAGCGCTCC
Organism: Acidovorax sp. sic0104; assembly: GCF_019219095.1. Lineage (GTDB taxonomy): Bacteria > Pseudomonadota > Gammaproteobacteria > Burkholderiales > Burkholderiaceae_C > Acidovorax. The sequence goes on along the minus strand of NZ_JAHUWH010000003.1, from coordinate 131,641 downwards.
GCTGCCAATCGCTGCGCCCGCGCCTGCGCTTGCAGCTGGCACTGACACGCCGACGGACGGTTTGCACGCGCTCATTCGCCGAATGGATGCCGAGCCCGTGCGCCTGGTGCGGGGCGGGTTCCCACACTAAGTTGGCGTGGGCGATGTGCTGCGATGCATGCGTGCCAACGGACCGTCAGCCGTGGCGGAACATGTGAAGGACCCGCATCGCATCCACCGCATGCTGACCCCAATGAAAAAACATCTGGCGCCAGTGGAATATGGCTGCCATGGCGTGGCCATTGTCAAAGAGCCAAAGCCCACGCTCCAGATCGTTGCAGATGTCCAGAAAATCATCCTGCAGATCGCCGGACCCCAGCTCTTGGTGGTGGGCAAGACTCAGCGGCTCAAGCACATCCCAGTAGAACTGGAACGGAAGAGCGGACAGATTCTTCGTGAGTTTGCTGGTCTGGTCCGCAGTTCTGGCGGGTGGATCGGGTGCGACATGGAAATCCACAGTCGGCAGCTGCAGCCCGGCTGCATAGACGGCAGCCAGTTGTTCAAGCGCCTCGCGTGTGATCTGGCCGGTGGGCTTTCCGTTGTGCGGGGTATGGCACCAGGCGGCAAACTGCCGCGCCAGCGCTGCGAATGGGCCTGCATCGATGGAGTTGTGCATGTATAGAGCTGACAAGCGTTTCAGCGATTGAGGATCTTTGCGGATGCGCTCTTCAGCGCCTGCCAGCCAACAGGCGCATCAGCCCCCCGCACCCATCCTCCACCACATCCAGCACATGATCGAATCCGTCGGCGCCGCCGTAATACGGGTCGGGCACCTCATGCGCCTGCAGCGTGGTGCAGAAGTCCGTCAGCCGGTGCAGGCGGCTTTCGCTGCCGGGTGGGCACAGTGCGCGGGCGGCCTGCTCGTTGTTGTCGTCCATCACCAGCAGCAGATCGTGGTCGGCAAAGTCGCGCCGGGTAAGCCGGCGGGCCCGTTGGGCCGACAGGTCATAGCCGCGTCGCGCAGCGTGGGCCTGGGCGCGTTCATCGGGCGGCTCGCCCACGTGGTAGCCGTGGGTGCCAGCCGAGTCCACATGGATGCGGCCCGCGAGGCCGGCGTCGGCCACCATCTTTTCCAGCACCCCGTGGGCTGTGGGGCTTCGGCATATGTTGCCCATGCAGATCATCAGAACGGCAATGCCTTGGCCGCCTTGCAGCTTGCCGCTCAGTTGAGCGCAAAGGGTCTGGGAGTCGGTGGTTCGGGCCATGTCGCCGGCGGTGGAGGAAGTGTGGGCAGCAGATTCTCCACGGTATGCGTCTCGTGTTGCAGGTGACACCACGGTCCGGCCATGAAAAAGCCCGCCGGGTGCGGGCTTGGCAGTGGCGTGAACACCATCGACGTTCATGGTCTCTCGATGATCTCAGGCAATGCCGTTTCATGGGCAGGCTCCGTGGGAGGCTGGGGTTCCACCACCTGGCCCACTGCCGCGCCGCCCAGGGCTCCGGCAATGGCGCCTGCGGTGCCGCCGACAAACACGCCGACCGGGCCGCCAACGGCCACGCCAACGGCGGCCCCCGCTGCGGCACCGGCCATCATCCCGCCGCCCATGAGGGCCGACCTGGATTCGCGCTCGGCCTCTTCGGCGCTCAGCGCGTGCTGGGCTGCGGGGTCGGGGTCTTGCGATGGAACGCCGTGGCCCGGAACGGCCTGTTCCACCAGATCGGGGTCGATGAGTGTTGTGTCGCCAGACGGATTTGAGAGGGTGTTCATGAGGCTCTCCTTGTCGTGTGTTGAACATGCGAGCAGATCACTCGCTGAACAAATTCTTGAACCGGAAGAACCCCTGGCCCGCCATCCAACCAATCGCAGGCCTGTCGGACAACTGCTTGTAGAACCGATGGGCTTGATGGGGGTCAAGACACGGCGCCTTCCGGGGGGCTGTCCGGCCGGTCAGCGGGGCAGGCGAGAGGCCAGAATCCCAACGAGCGCACAGCCCGGGTGGCAAGCGCCCTCTGCGCTGGCCACCATCAAGCCGTGCGTACCTCGAAGTACGCCCCGTCCGCCTCGCCCAGATCCCGAAACCCCGCCTGCTTGGCCGCCACGCTGGCGCGGCCCCAGTGCTTGAGCAGCGTGAGGTCGCCGGGCGAGACGACTTCGGGCGGCGAGTCTTCCAGGCTCGACATGGTGTCGAGAGCAGCAGCGACTTGCTCAGGGCCGCCGAACTGCTTTTCCAGCTCCTTGGCGTAGCGCCTTTCGGCGTTGGCACGCTGCTGGGCCGGCAGATCTTCGGGGTAGTCGCGCAGGGTGACGGTGTAGATGGCTTCGAGGGTGTCCATGGCGTTCTCCTGGGTAAATGACTGTATGAATGTACAGTTGTTTTGCCCAAATTGCCCATGGGATCAACCCTGATGCACGCATTTTTTGCAGCCAAAGCGCAGATTGAGGAGCACCAGTACCATTGAAATTGGCCGCTGCCGCTTGACCACAAAGCGCTTACTGCTATCGATACCGTAGCGGCCAGTGTGCGGGGTGCCTGTACCGCATCAGCCGCGCTGTGTGCTTGCGCTTGTGCTTCTACTTCGCCTTCGAGCCGGCAGAGGGCTTCTTGCCCGCAGGCTTGGCAGCGTTGAGCTCCACCGCAGCGCGGATGAGCGCCTTGAAGGCGTCTGCGTCCAGCGTGTCGCCTTCATGGATATCGATGGCCCGGCGTGCATTGCCGTCCAGGCTGGCATTGAACAGCCGCGCCGGGTCGGGCAGCGAAGCGCCCTTGAGGAAGGTGAGCTTGACCGCTGCCTTGTAGCTCTCGCCAGTGCACAGGATGCCGCCCAGCGACCAAACGGGCGTGCCCATCCACTTCCACTCTTCCACCACATCGGGCGCCGCTTCGTGGATCAGCGCACGCATGCGCGCCAGAACCGCGCCTCGCCAGTCGGCGAGGTCGGCGATGCGCTGGTCGATGAGGGTGGATGCGGGTTGGGTGGCTGTGGCGGGTTTGGGTGGCATGTGCGTGTCTCCTTCGGCGGAAGTGGTCTTGCGGCGAGGGCTGATCAGCCTGGGCGGCCTGCCGCGGCGCCGATGTGCTCGATGTGGGTGCGCGGCAGCGGGGCGGGATATCCATGAAGCGCGCCATTCGGCCTGGCTGCCCGGCGCGGCCCGACACTCTAACCCGAGCGCCGCTCGCGTCAAACGTGCCACGCACCACGTATGCGCCCCCCGACTTTGCAAACGCGTTTTTCTTCGTTGAGGCGGCGCGCCCCTGCGCGGATCATGGGCTGCAAACCCGTTCCGGAACGTTTTTCCTCATCCCCCAGGAGCCCGCTATGCCCGTCCAGTTCATCGGCATGATCCAGCCGCACGAAGTCTCTGAAACCATCCCCCGCAAGGGCCCTGCGATAGACGCCGCCTACGTGCGCGCCTTTGCCCAGGCGCACGAGCACGCGGGCTTCGACCGCATTCTGGTGCCGGCCAGCTCGTCCAGCCCCGATACGCTGCTGACCGCCACGTACGCGGCGTCGGTCACGCAGAAGATCGGGCTGCTGCTGGCGCACCGCCCCGGATTCGTCGCGCCCACGCTGGCCGCGCGCCAGCTGGCCACGCTGGACCACTACACCGGCGGGCGCCTGGCCGTGCACTACATCAGCGGCGGCTCGGACGAAGACCAGCAGCGCGATGGCGACTTCCTCGGCCACGACGAGCGCTACGCGCGCACCGACGAGTACCTGGCCATCCTGCGCCGCGTGTGGTCCGAAGACAAACCCTTCGACCACGAAGGCACCTACTACCGCGTCAAGGGCGCCGTGTCGGAAGTGAAGCCCGTGCGCGGCCAGCGCGTGCCGATCTACTTTGGCGGTGCCTCCGCGCCGGCATTGCAGGTGGCTGGCAAGCATGCCGATGTGTATGCCCTGTGGGGCGAATCGCTGGCCCAGGCCGGCGACCTGGTGCGCCGCGTGCGCGCCGAGGCCACGCTCAACGGCCGGCACGTGGACTTCAGCATCTCTTTCCGCCCCATCCTGGGCAAGACCGAGGAAGAAGCCTGGGCCAAGGCCGACCGCATCCTGGAAGACACGCGCCGCCTGCGCGTGCAGCAGGGCTACGCGCGCGGCGTGGGCCCGCAGCAAAGCGAAGGTGCGCAGCGCCTGCTGGCCGATGCCGCCAATGGCGACCGCGTGGACGAACGTCTGTGGACCGCCGTGGCGCGCGAGATCGGCGGCCGCTCCAACTCCACATCCCTCGTCGGCACGCCCCAGCAGGTGGCCGACGCACTGCTCAAGTACTACGACCTGGGCATCACCACCTTCCTCATCCGCGGCTTCGACCCGCTGGTGGATGCCATCGACTATGGGCGCGAACTGCTGCCCCTGGCGCACGCCAAGGTGGCCGAGCGCGATGCACAGCAGGCCGCGCAAACCCTGCGAAAGGCGGCGTGATGGGCCGCAGTCACAGCAAGCGCGACAGTCTCCAGCGCCACCAAGGCGCTGCGCAGTTGCCCCAGCGCACACGCCGCCATTGGTTGCAGCAGGCCGCAGCCTTGTCGCTGGGCACCACCGGACTTCTGGGCTGGGGCGCTTCGGCGCACGCCCAGGCGCAAGGTGGGCCTGGCGCTTCGGCGCCCGCGTCCCTGGTGCTGGGCGACCAGGCCGGCGGCTTGCGTGCACTGTTCGAAGCCGCAAAGACGCTGGAGGGAGTGCCCTTTGCCTGGCGTTGGGCCAACTTTCAGGGCGCGGCACCGCTGTTCGAGGCACACCGCAGCGGTGCGGTGGACACGGCCATGGCCGGCGACCTGCCCGTGCTGGCCGCCGCCGTGGGCAAGACCCCGCTCAAGATCGTCGCCACCCGCGTCGGCCAGCCCGACTCGCTGGGCATCGTGGTGCAGGGCAACTCGCCCCTGCGCAGCGTGGCCGATCTGCGGGGCAAGACGGTCATCGTCTCGTCCGCGCGCGGCAGCATCTCGCAGTACCAGCTGTATGGCGCGCTGGAAGAAGCGGGCGTCAAGCGCGACGATGTGACAGTGAAGTTCGTGCTGCCCACCGACGCAGCCGCCGCCTTCGCATCGAAACAGATCGACGCCTGGGCCATCTTCGACCCCTACTACACCATCGCCTTGCAACAGGGGGGCCGCATCCTGCGCGACGGGCGCGGCATCAACACCGCGCTGGGATTCATCACCGCCACCGAGGCAGCCCTGGCAGACCCGGCCAAGCGCGCCGCCATCGTCCAGTACCTGGACCGCCTGGCCCGCGCGGGCGACTGGGCGCTGGCCAACCGCGAGGCGTATGCCCAGGTCTACACCCAGCTCACGCGCCTGCCCATCGAGGCGTCACGCATCATCACCGGGCGCGCGGCCATTGCGGCGCGACCGGTGACGCAGGCGGACATTTCTGCGCTGCAGACGGTGGCGGACCGCTCGGCGCGGGACGGGATCCTGCCCACGCGCGTGGACGTGGCGGCCATCACGGATGCCCAGCTGTGGAAGGGTGCTGCCTGAGGTGACGCAGGGTGATTCGTAAGAAGAATAGGGCGCTGCGGCTTGATGGTTTTACACGTCTAGCTATAAAAATAGTAGCGACAGTGTTGCGCCCCTGCTGTCACTTCGGCAGTGCGGGGTTCTGCGGTTCGGTTGCGTCAGCGGCTCTCGGAATGGGGCCGGCCGTGCCCCCCCGCAGGCGCAAGGGTGGCCAGTTCTGCGGCTCCGTAGGCTGCCAGCCTGTGCACTGTCTCCTGCATGTCCGCCTGCGTCGCATCCGGGTGAATCGCGCAGATGCGCAGCACCGTGCGGCCCTGCAGCTGCGTCGTCAGCACTGTGGCAAAGCCATCTTCCAGTGCGCGCTGTGAAATGGCGCGGTTCAGGGCGTCCGTGGCCTCGGGCGACAGGCCGGGCTGCACCCTGCGGAAGTTGACGATCGCCAGCTGCGCGGGCGACACGATCTCCCAGCCAGGGCGCTGGCGCAGCGCTTCCTCGGCCCACTGCGCCAGCTGGCAGCCATGCGCAATCGCTTCGCCCACCGCGTCAGCGCCCAGCACCTGCAGCGTCAGCCACAGCTTCATGGCGCGCATGGGCCGTGTCAGCTCGCAGCCCAGGTCCCAGTAGTTCACCTGGTCGGCCTCGGCGTGTGCATCTCGCAGATATTCGGGCCGGGTGTGAAAGCTCTGCGCCAGGTGTGCGCCTTGACGCAGCAGCACCATGCCGCAGCCATAGGTTTGAAACAGCCATTTGTGTGCATCCCAGCTCAGGCTGTCGGCCTCGCCCATGCCATCCAGGCAATGGCGATGTTTGGGCGACAGTGCGGCCGACGCACCATAGGCGCCGTCCACATGCATCCACAGGCCGTGGGCGTCGCACAGAGCGCGAATGGCGCGCAGCGGGTCCACGCTGCCGGTGTTGGTGGTGCCGGCGCTGGCCACCACCACAAAGGGCTTGAGCCCTGCGGCGCGGTCTGCGGAGATGGCACGCTGGAGTGCCTCCACGTCCATGCGGAATGCGGTGTCGGTGGGCACGCGCCGCACCTGTTGCGGCAAGAAGCCGATGATCTTCAAGCCCTTGGCGACGGACGAATGCGTTTGCTCTGACACATAGGCCACACCCGCCTGGCGCTCGTGTGGCGCCAGCTTCTGGTCGCGCGCCACAGTCAGCGCCGTGAGGTTGGCCATGGAACCGCCCGACACGAACAGCCCGCCCGCGGATGCTGGCAAGCCCGCCTGCGACGCCAGCCAGGCGATGAGGCCGCTCTCCACCGCTGACGGGCCCGAGCTTTGCAGCCAGCTGCCGCCGTGTACGTTGTGCATGCCGATGGCCAGGTCGCCCAGGGCGGACAGCGGCGACGCCGGGCCCGGAATGAACGCGAAGAAGCGCGGGTGGTCCATCTTGGCGCGCCAGGGGTTGATGTCGTTCAGTAGCTGATCCACCACCTCGGGCAACGGCCGCCCCGCCGCAGGCACGCCCAGGCTGCGCAGGGCAAAGGCATCCGCCGCATTGATCACCTGCACCGTGCGCTGCATGGGCGCTTGTGATTGCGGGTGACCCACGCGGCTCACGGCCTGTGCCCACTGTGCGGGAGTGGCTTGGCCCAGCAAGCGGGTGTGGCGTGGGGCGCCCTGAGCGTTTTCAGCGCTTTGAGCGCTTTGAGCGCTTTGAGCGCCCGCACAGGGTGCAGCGGATGGCTGCGCGAGGGTTTTGTCTGTCATGGCGGTTTGCGTTGAATAATGTTCGAATATTTCTGCATTGTTATGAACACCATTCGGCTGGCAAAGCCTTTTTACAGCCATGACCAAAAATACGAATGAGCTTCCGCCCAGAGGCGCACCTGCCGCCCGTCTGGACCCTGTGGACCGAAAACTATTAGGGCTGCTGGCGGGCGACAGCACGCTGAGCTATGCCGAACTGGGGCAGGCCTTGCACCTGTCGGCCCCGGCCGTGCATGAGCGCGTCAAGCGCCTCAAACGCGACGGCGTCATCCTGGGCACTGTCGCGAGGCTGGACGGGGCCAAGCTCGGGCGCCCGTTGCTGTGTTTCGTGCAGGTCATCACCAGCACCGTGCGGCGTGCCCGCCAGGTGGCCGCGCTGGCGTCGCTGGCCGATATCGAAGAGATCCACACCGTGACAGGCGAGAGCGGCATCCTGCTGAAGGTCCGCACGCAGGACACCCAGGCCCTGGAAGCGCTGCTGGCCAAGATACACGGGGTGGAAGGCGTGGAAGGCACGCGCACGCAGATAGCGCTGTCGACGCTGCTGGAGCGGGGGCCCAGCCCCGAGCTGGGCGAATAGCGCCTGCGACTGCGATGGCCTGACCCGCGCCCAGGGCGGCCGCAGTGGTGGTGCGCGCAGCTGCATCCAATCCAATCGCACTTTACTATTCTTTTATCTATTCAATTTGTTATTCAATACGGTTATCCTCAGGGCATGCCGTCAGCCTCCCAAACACACGCCGAGACGATCCGAACCTTGTTGCGCGCCGGCCCTGCCAAGGCGAAGGCCATGGCGCTGGCCCTGAAGGTCAGCCAGCCCACAGTCTCCAGGGCACTCAGCGCGCTGGGCGGCGATGTGGTGCATTTCGGCGCTGCAAGATCTATTCAGTACACGCTCCGCGATCGCCTGCGCTCCGACCTGGAGGCCAGCGTGTACCGCGTCACCCCCCACGGTGCGCTGGAAACCCTTGGCACGCTGGTCCCCGTGTGCCCGCAGGGCTTTGTGATGATCGAAGCGGGGGGCGCCCGCCTCCACAGCGATGGCCTGCCCTGGTGGATCTTTGACATGCGCCCGCAAGGCTACCTGGGGCGCGCGTATTGCGAGCGGCACGGCCAGCGCCTGGGCTTGCCAGAGCGGCTGGGCGACTGGAGCGACACCCACGCGCTGCGGGCCATCCTGGACCAGGGCGACGACATGCCCGGCAACCTGCTCATTGGACCCACCGCGCGCGACCAGTTCGTCAACGCGCCCGACCCCGTGCCGATTTCAGCGGCGCACAAGCTGCACACCTACGCCCAGCTGGCCGACATGGCCGCGCGTGGCGAAGTGGCAGGCTCGTCAGCCGCCGGAGAGCAGCCCAAATTCACCGCCTACGCAGAACAAGCCGACGGCACCGCTGCGCATGTCATGGTCAAGTTCACCGCAGAACTCGACACCCCCGTGAGCGAGCGCTGGCGAGACCTGCTGCTGGCCGAACACATCGCCCTGCAAGTGCTGCGGGACCACGGCGTGGCCGCCGCACAGTCAGTGACCTGGATGCATGGCACCCAACGATTTCTGGAGGTGCAGCGGTTTGACCGACTGGGGGCGCGCGGGCGCAGGGCGCTGCATTCCTTCGCCGCGCTCGATGCCGAGTTTGTCGGCAGCGGCGGCAACTGGCCGGTGATTGCCCGGGGGTTGCTGAAGGAGGGCGTCATTACCGCCCAGGCCTTCGATACGGCCTGCGTTCTGTGGGCGTTTGGCACGCTGATTGGCAATACCGACATGCACAGCGGCAACCTGTCGTGCTTGTCAGAGGGGCGCAGGCCTTACGAGCTGGCGCCTGCGTATGACATGACGCCCATGGCGTTCGCGCCCACGGTGGGGGGAGGCTTGCCGGATCGGGCGCTGGAACTGACGGTGGGGGAGCAGGTCAGCGCGGCGGCTTGGAAAGAGGCGCTTGCGATGGCGCAGGTGTTTGTGCGGCGGTTGGAGGACGGGGCGGGATTCAGCGCGGATTTCGATGCGTGCAAGGCCGAGTTGGTGCGCCATGTGGGAGTGGCGGCTGAGCGTGTTGGGCGGCTTGCGGTTTAGGGTGCTGTGGGGAAGCCGTGCCAGATGTACAGGCAGCGCCGATTCGCTCTTCGTCTCTTTCCTTTTGAATTCGCAATGTATGGGTGGAGTTGCGCCACTCACACTACCGCAAAGCTCCCGTACATTTGCTAACTGCTGTCTCATGTGAAACGTCAGGCCTCACGGCAGGTTTCCCGGCACGTCTTCGTTGTTCCTCGCCTATTGGAGTCCTATGCAAAACGACCCGTCCATGCTGATTTCGCTGCTGCCTCTCATGTTCATGTCGCTGGCCATAGCGATAGGCTCCTACTTTCTGGCAAAAGAGAAGGGCCGTAACACGCTGAAATGGACGATTCTGGGGGCGATTCCGATGGTGAACTTCGCTTGCGTTTGGTTCTTGGTCGGCGCCACGAATCTGCGCTTAGAGCGAAAGCTCGATCAAATTCTGGCGGAGTTGAAGAGTCGGCCGCCGCAATGAAATTCACGAGGCAAGGTTTAACTCTACCGTTGAGTGTCGGCTTTCATCTGCGGTGACTGGCTGCTCCTGGCCGATTTCCGCCTCCAGCCGCGACCCCTCACCCCACCGCCCGCATCCCCACCAACCCCGGCATCGCCTCCCGCATCGCCTCCAGAAACAGCCTCAGCCGTGCCGGATAAAACCGCGCATACGGGTACACCAAATACACCGGCAGGGGCGCGGCGTGCCACGTGGGCACCAGGTGCAGCAGGTCTCCCCGGCGCACGTCTGCATCCACGATCCACGCCGATGAAATACACGCCCCCAGCCCGGCCAGTGCGGCGCTGCGCAGGGCGTACAGGCTGTCGGTGGCCAGGCGGGGCGTGATGCCAAACGTGTGGTCCTCGCCGCCGGGCTCGTGGGTCAGCGTCACTTCGCGCCGGTAGAAGGTGCTCAGGGCCAGCCAGGGCAGCGGTTGCAGGTCTTGCGCGTGCTGCGGCGTGGCGCGGCCCGCCATGAGGGCGGGGGATGCCAGCACGATGCGGGGCACTTCGGCCAGGCGCACTGCGACCACGCTGGGGTCGTCCACCGCTCCGACCTGGATGGCGCAGTCGATGCCTTCGGCGATGAAGTTGGGGCGGCGGTCGTGCAGCATCCATTCGACATCCACCTCAGGGTAGCGGCGCAGGTAGGCCATCAGCGGCGCGATGAACTGGTCTTGCCCGAAGGCGTGGGGCGCCAGCACGCGAAGGCTGCCGCGCGGGGTGTCGGCGGTGCCGCGCAGGTCGTCCTCCATCGCACGCCAGTCTTCCAGCAGGGCCTTGGCGTGGGCGAAGCAGCGTTCGCCGTCTTCCGTGAGCTTCATGACATGCGTGGAGCGCTGCAACAGCTTGATGCCCAGGCTGCGCTCCAGCGCCTGCAGGCGCCGGCTCACGGTGGGCTGGCTGGTGCCCAGTTGCTGGGCGGCCGCAGAGAGGCTGCCTGTCTCGACGATGCGCAGGAAGGTCTGCATCAGCTCGATGCGGTCGGCGCCTGGTGGGAGGGTGGTGGTCATACGCCAAGCGTATAACGAATCTGCATTTCAACCTACTACCCAGTGGGCGGTCACACCGGAACAATCGCACCATTCTTTTTGCTGAACGGGTGTTGTGCCATGTCTTCCATTCAAAATGTGCATGCAAGCGGTACGGTGGGTGCGGCCACGCCTTCGTCTGCCGCACCAGCCCAGGGCGCGGTGAGCGCGCCGCTGCTGTTGCTGCTGGCCACCACGGCGGGGCTGAGCGTGGCCTCGCTGTATTACAGCCAGCCCATGCTGGGTGTGCTGGGGCCTGACATGCAGGCCGACATCCGAGTGGTGGGCCTGGTGCCTACGCTCACGCAACTGGGGTATGCGCTGGGCATCTTGCTGCTGGCGCCGCTGGGCGACCGGTTTGACCGGCGCCACATCATCGTCATCAAGTCCATCGCGCTGATGCTGGCGCTGCTGCTCAGCGGCCTGGCCCCGGGCATGGGCGCGCTGCTGGCGGCCAGCCTGGCCGTGGGCCTGGCGGCCACGGTGGCGCAGGACGTGGTGCCCGCCGCCGCCACGCTGGCCCCTGCCGCACAGCGCGGGCGCACGGTGGGCATGGTGATGACGGGGCTGCTGCTGGGCATTTTGTTGTCGCGCGTGGTCAGCGGATTTGTGGCACAGCAGTGGGGCTGGCGCGCGGTGTATGTGGCGGCGGCGGTGGCGATTGCGCTGCTCACGCTGGCAGTGTGGCGCGGGCTGCCGCGTTTTGTGCCGACCACGCAACTGGGCTATGGCGCGCTGATCGGCTCCATGGTGGCGCTGTGGCGCCAGCACGCCGCGCTGCGCCGCGCGGCCTGGGCGCAGGGGCTGGTGGCGGTGGGCTTCAGCGCGTTCTGGTCCACGCTGGCGGTGATGCTGCACACCCAGTTTCACCTGGGCACCGCAGCGGCTGGGGCCTTCGGGCTGGCCGGGGCAGCGGGTGCGCTGGCCGCACCACTGGCGGGGCGGCTGGCCGACAGGCGCGGCCCCGAGGTGGTCACGCGCTACGGAACGGGGCTGGCGGCGGTGTCGTTTGCTCTGATGGCGCTGCTGCCCTGGGTGCCCGCCCAGGCCCAACTGGCCTTGATCGTGGTCAGTGCCATCGGCTTTGATTTTGGCGTGCAGGCCACGCTGGTGGCGCACCAGACCATCGTCTACGGCATCGACCCTGCCGCGCGCAGCCGGCTCAATGCGCTGCTGTTCACGGGCATGTTCATCGGCATGTCGGCGGGCGCGGCGCTGGGCGCCCTGGTGCTGGCGCAGTGGGGGTGGCAGGGGGTGGTGGCGCTGGCCACCGTGGCATCGCTGGGTGCGCTGGGGGTGCGGATGGCCGGGCGCAAGGGGTGAATAGCGGGCCGGCACTTGCCCTGCAGGCCCCCTCTCCCCGGCCCTCTCCCGCAGGGGGAGAGGGAGTAAATCCCGGCGTCATCAATACCTGCGGCGGGTTCTTGCAGAAACTTCGCCAGGGAGTCCGCTCAGGCCTTCTTCACCTCGATGTGGTACAGCCCCCAGGGGCATGGGCCAAAGCGCTCCTTCACTGGCTTGTCCTTGAACGCGGGCAGTACGTCCGCGTCGTACACCGCCCACTGCGGGCCCAGGCCGCCCAGGGCCATGGGCTGGCCGTCGATGTGGGTGGCGACGATCATGCGCCAGGCCTGCACGTCGGCCATGCTGACGGTGACGTTGTAGCCGTCCACCGCGCGCAGCAGCACCTGCACGGGGCTGCCGGCAGCCACGCCCGCGGCGGCGAGTACCGTGGTGAGCAGGGGGCCTTTGAGCGTGTGGGGCTTGCTGTCGTATTCCAGCGTGGGCTTGATGGTGACGGCAGCCATGCGCGCGAGGGCGGCGGCGTCGAGTGCGTGGGCATTGTCGAACTGGATGCCGTGCTTGCCCATCATCTGGTCGATGGTGGTGTCCAGCGCGCCCCGGTTGGGCTTGGCGATGGCGCCGCTGATGGTCAGCAGCACGGGGCCGCCCAAGGCCTTGCCGGCGGGCGACGGTGCGGCGTGGCTGCTGGTGGCGCTGGTCCACAGGCCGGCCAGGCCGACGCCGGCGGTCACGAAATTGCGCTTGTTCATCATCATCTTGTGGCTCCCCTGGGTGAATGAGGCGCGGATGGTAAGCGCAAGCTGCGCGTGTGCCACGAAAAAAATGGCACGCGCTGGCGGTGTGTGGTGCGGCTGGCCCGGCCCTTGTTTGCCGCCTAAGCCGCCTTGTCCAGCGCCAGCGGCTGCAGCACGCTCTTGAAGCTGCGGTCCCACAGCGGCCCTACCTGCGCGGGGCCATCGAGCACGCCCAGCTGCAGGAAGGCGTCGGCCACGGCCTGGTGGCCCTTGACCACGGCGTCCTCCACGGGGCGCAGGTCGTAGTCGGTGCTGCGGTTGTTCCACAGCTCGATCAGGTCGCCCACGGGCACGCGGGTTTCGGCGGACTGGGCGCGGGCGTAGTCCAGGTAGTTGTTGTTGGCCCAAGCGTAGGCGCGGCGCAGGCGTTGCAGGTAGTCGCTGATGGCGGCGTGCCGGGCCGGGTCTTGCACCGCGCGCGGGTTGGCGTAGATGGGGAAGTTGCCCGACAGGTAGCCCTGGCCGGTCTTGAGCACGCGCGCGCCATAGCGCAGCCGCGCCAGCTGGCCGTTGTAGCCGTAGATGGCCCAGGCATCCAGGTCGCCCCGGTCGAAGGCCGAGAGCCCGTCGGCCGGTGTGAGGTTGATGGCGTTGATGTCGGCGAACGACAGGCCGGCCTCGGCAAGCTGGCGGCTCAGGTAGTAGTGCGATGTGGTGGCGCGCACGTAGCCCACGCGCTTGCCCTTCAGATCTGCGATGCGCTGGATGGGCGCGTCCTTGCGGGCCACGGTGACCTGGTTGTTCAGATCCTCGCGCACCACGGCGATGAAGCGCACCTGGGCCTTTTGCCGCGCGGCGAACAAGGCCGGGATTTCGCTCCCCGAGCCCAGGTCCAGCGCGTCGCCGTTCAGGGCCTCGATGTGCAGCACACCGTTGTTGAGCTCACGCCATTCGATGCGGTAGGGCGTGTTGCCCTGGCCGGATGCGGCGATGAGCGCGCGCCACAGGCCCTTGTAGGTGCCGATGCGCAGCGTCAATTGGGAGAGGTCTTGCGCGGGCGCGGCAGCCAGCGCGGCGGTGCCCGCCGTGGCGGCCCAGGCGGCGGCGCCCAGGCTGGCCTGCAGGAGGTGGCGGCGGTTCATCGGCAGGTGTGTCGGGGTGTCGGGCATGGCAGGTGTGTTCGGAGGGATCAATGGGACAGGCCGCGAGGTTCCGGCAAGCCCGGCCGCCGCGCAAAGACCGTTGCGTAGCATCGATATGCGGGAATTGCAGCGCGCGCGGAGCGCCACCAAAGGGGGGTGACCGGGGTGCGGCTGTTCATGCCAAAACCGTATTTGGTCACGCGGATTTCTTCGTTGGCGTGGCGCTGGGGTGCTTCTAAGGTGATCGGGGTCTCGTACTGCAACCCCACCGACCCGAAAGCCAACCGATGTCCGCCGTCCTCAAGCCCCTGCCCACCGCCCACCTTGCTGTGAACCCTGCGCCCCAGCGCAAGGACTGGTTCGACGCCCCGGCCCCGCGCCCCACGGTCGAGGCCGAACGCCGCCACCGGCAGGAGACGCTGGCCGTGGCCTTTCGGCTGTTCGCGCAGCAGGGCTTCGACTACGGCCTGGCCGGCCACATCACCGCGCGCGATCCTGAATGGGAGGACCATTTCTGGGTCAATCCGCTGGGCGTGCATTTCTCGCAGATCAAGGTGTCCGACCTGCTGCTCGTCAACTCGGCCGGCGAGATCGTCATCGGCCAGGGCCCGCTCAACCGCGCGGCCTTTGCCATCCACGCTGCGCTGCACGAAACGCGGCCGGACATTGTGGCGGCCGCTCACACCCATTCCACCTATGGCAAGGCCTGGGCGGCGCTGGGCCGCAAGCTCGATGCACTCACGCAGGACTCGTGCATCTTCTACGAGGACCACGCGCTGTTCGACGACTTCACGGGCGTGGTGCTGGAGACCGACGAAGGATTTCGCATCGGCAAGGCGCTGGGCACGCAGAAGGCCGTGATCCTGCAGAACCACGGCATCCTCACGGCGGGGCCTTCGGTGGAGGCCGCTGCATGGTGGTACATCGCGCTGGAGAACGCCTGCCAGGCGCAGCTGCTGGCCGAGGCTGCGGGCACGCCCAAGCCCATCCCGCACGAGATCGCGCAGCGCACGCATTCGCAGATCGGCGGCCCGGGCGGCGCGCAGTTCGCGTTCAAGAGCCTGTTCGACATCATCGTGCGCGAGCAGCCCGAGGTCCTGCAGTGAATGCGCCGCTGACCTGGGGCCAGGCGGCGCGCGCGCTGGCGGTGGAGTTTGGTGCGAGGGCCGCAGTGCATGACCGCGACGGCAGCTTTCCGCACGCCAACTTCGCCGAGCTGCAGCAGGCCGGCCTGCTGGCCCTGGCCGCGCCGCGCTCGCTGGGCGGGCAGGGCGCCTCGGCCGCACAGCTGGCCGAGGTGATCGGCGCCATCGGGCAGGGCTGCCCGGCCACGGCGCTGGTGCTGACCATGCAGTACATCCAGCAGCGCGGCATGGGCCGCCCCGGCTCGCCGTGGCCGCAGGCGCTGGCGCAGCAACTGGTGCATGAATCGCTGAACGAGGTCTCGCTGATCAACGCCCTGCGCGTGGAGCCCGAGCTGGGCTCGCCCGCGCGTGGCGGCCTGCCGGCCACGGTGGCGCGGCACACGGCCGAGGGCTGGCGCATCAGCGGGCACAAGGTGTATTCCACCGGCGCACCCATCCTGCGCTGGTACGTGGTGTGGGCCCGCACGGACGAGGCCACGCCGCGCACCGGGGCCTTCCTGGTGCGCGCAGGCTCGCCCGGCATCCGCATCGACAACACCTGGGACCACCTGGGCCTGCGCGCCAGCGGCAGCCACGACGTGCATTTGCAGGATGTGCTGATCCCCTATGCCCACGCGCTGGACCTGCGCCTGCCGCAGGACTGGGCGCGCGGCGAGCCCACCATGCAGGCCGAGATGACGGTGATGCTGGCGGCGCTGTACACCGGCGTGGCGAAGGCCGCGCGCGACTGGCTGGTGCAGTTCCTGCGCGAACGCGTGCCCGCCAGCCTGGGCGCGCCCCTGGCCAGCCTGCCGCGCGCGCAGGAGGCGGTGGGCCGCATCGAAGGCCTGCTGCTCACCAATGACCGCCTCATCGCCAGCCTGGCCCAGGACCTTGATGCCGGCACGCTCGTGCCGGCGGTGGACAGCGGCCTGGTGAAGGCCCTGGCCACGCGCAACGCCATCGAGGCCGTGCAGGCCGCGCTGGAGCTGAGCAGCAACCACGGCCTGGCCCGCAAGAACCCGCTGGAGCGCCACTTGCGCGACGTGCTGTGCGGCCGCGTGCACACGCCGCAGGACGACAGCGCCTACGTCGCGGCGGGCCGCCGGGCGCTGGCCGTGGGGGCTGCATGAACGCGGTGCTCGCGCCGCGCCCGCTCGTCATGCTGAACCAGACCGGTGCCGAAGCGGATGTGCTGGTGGGCTCTGCGGGGCTACCGGTAGCCCTGGCGGCCGATTCCGACACGCCGCCCTGGCTGCGCGCCCACGATGTGGATGTGCTCTTCACGGGCCCGCGCAATGGCTGGCGCAATGCCCCTGCAACCGCCCCTGCGGGTTGGCCCGGCCGCCTGCAATGGGTGCATGTGGCGTCGGCCGGCATCGACTTCTTTCCGCCGTGGCTGCTGCAGGTGCCGCAAGTGACCTGCTCGCGCGGCGTGGCGGCCGTGCCCATTGCCGAATACGTGCTGACCGCGCTGCTGTCACACCAGCGTGGGTGGGATGCCCTGCGCGTGGCCGGAGCCGGGCCTTGGCGCGAGACCTTTGCGCGGGTGGACCAGCACCTGCCTGGCACGCTGCAGGGGCGGGCGCTGGGCGTTGCGGGCTATGGCGCCATCGGCCGCGAAGTGGCGCGGCTGGCGCGGGCGTTCGGCGTGCGGGTCACGGTGCTGCGCCGCGGCGTTGCACTGGTGGAGGAGGGCGGCAGCCACGGTGGCGGCCATGGCGAGATCGGGCGTGTGCACACCGTGGATTCCATAGAGAAGCTGCTCGCGGCCTCGGACCACCTGGTGCTGGCCCTGCCGATCACCGCGCAGACCTACCACCTGATCAATGCCGCCCCCCTGGCGCATGCCAGGCCCGGATTGCACCTTGTGAACATCGCTCGTGGTGCGCTGGTGGACCAGCAGGCGCTGCTGCACGCGCTGGATGACGGACGCCTGTCAGGCGCCACGCTGGACGTCACCGACCCCGAGCCGCTGCCCGAGGGGCATCCCCTGTACTGCCACCCGCGCGTGCGCCTTACGCCGCATGTGTCGTGGGCTGCGCAGGGTGCGGCGGAGCTCACGGCGCGCAAGTTCATGGCCAACCTGGCCCGGCATGTGGCAGGGCAGCCGCTGGAAGACGTGGTGGACGCTGCACGCGGCTACTGAGCGCCGGCCCTGGCGGAATCGGGGCGTGCATGCGAAAACCGCATATGAATGGTCGCAAGCCTTCGTTGGTGTGGCGGGCGGCGGGTGTTGCAATCCTTCAAAGACCACCTTCTGTTTTGACCATTCTGTTCCTCACACACCACCATGCTGCGCCGCCAATTCCACCATCTGCTGACCGCCTCTGTCGCCGCCAGCTCCTTTCTCTCGCCCGTGCTCACCCATGCCCAGACGTCGTCGCGCGTGCTGCTGCGCGCGGGGGACCAGAAGGGCGGCCTGCAGGCGCTGCTCGACGCGGCAGGCGAACTGAAAAACCTGCCCTATGACATCAAGTGGAGCGAATTCCCGGCGGCAGCGCCCCTGGCCGAGGCGCTCAATGCCAATGCCGTGGACTTCGGCCCCATCGGCGACGCGCCGCTGCTGTTCACCCTGGCGGCAGGCAGCCGGGTCAAGGCGTTTGCGGCCAGCCGGTCGGACGCCTACGGCACCGCCGTGCTGGTGGCCCCCAACTCGCCGCTCAAGTCAGCGGCCGATCTCAAAGGCAAGAGCATTGCCACCAACCGGGGCTCCATCGGCCACTTCGTCACGCTCAAGGTGCTGGAATCGGCCGGCCTCAAGGCCGACGACGTGCAGCTGCGCTTCATTCCGCCGCCTGACGCCAAGCTCGCGCTCACCCAGGGCTCGGTGGACGCCTGGGCCACCTGGGAGCCCTACACGGCGCTGGCCGAAACGAGTGGCCATGCGCGCGTGCTGGTCAGTGGCCGCGGGCTGTGGACGGGCCTGTCCTTCCTGGCTGCCACCGATGCGGCGCTGGCCGAAAAGCGCGCCGTGCTGCAGGACTTCAAGGACCGCGTGGCGCGCGCGCAGGTCTGGTCGTACCAGAACTCCAAGTCGTTCGGCCAGTCGCTGGCCCGCATCATCGGCATCCCGGCCGACGCTGCGCAACTGCAGTTCGACCGGCGCGCCACCCGCTGGCAGGACATCGATGCACAGGTGCTGGCCGACCAGCAGAAGACGGCGGATTTTTATCTGGCTGCAGGCCTCATCAAGCAGCGCCTGGATGTGCGGGGCACGTTCGATACCAGCTTCAATGTGGGCAAGGGTTGAGAACGTGAGCCGGTTCTAAAAAACTTCATGGGCGCCCCTGGCAAGCCAAGCAGGGTCGCAAGGGGCTGCATTCGCAGAACCTGCGCTGCAGTCGATTCAGGAAACATCAGCCCGAAGCAAGCGGTTCCAGCCATCGCGTCAAGCCAGGCCGCAGTGGGTGTTCTTCAGGGCATGCCTCTGTCGGGAATCGCGTTTTCGTGGCGACTGCGCACCCGCAGGCAGCACATACCTTGCCGTCCAATCGGCGCACCAGTGCGTAGGCCAACTTGGGAGGAGCATCCATCAAGTTCGGACAGCTCTCGCAAGCGGCTCTTCGCCGATCCACCGCCTCTGGTGGAAGCGTAGCAAACCCTGCAGAAGCCCATCGCCCCATCGCGTTGGCCAGCCCGCGTGCAAGCATTCCATTGGAAAGCGATTGAATTGGCTTCGGAGATGGTGACGGCGCAGAATCAAGCAGCGCTCGCAGCAATGGAGGGTGCCGGCGTCCTGCGAACAGCCGCTTTGCATAGTCGTCATCGTGCGCCACCCTTTGCAACACCTCACGGGAGACGGGGGCATCGAGACCCAATGCATCGCCAAGCTCCTGGCAATGCCTTTCCCAATCGATGTTCTCAGGCATCATCGAGCGGACCGAGTCTGGCAGAGGTGACATCTGTGTAGTCATGCTTGTCTGCCTGGTGTTCAAATGCTGCTGGCCTCTACGAGGCGGAAGTTCACCACCGAATGCTCTCGGTCCAATGAAGACCCATCGGACGCGCGCAGATTGCTCACGGCAATGGAAAACTCCTGTTCGACATCCTGTGGAAACCTTACCGTCAATAGAGCGCGGGTAGGATCCAGCGGATCGACCATTGCCGTCAGCACGCTGCTTACGGGGGTGATGGTGTATCTGGTCACATCAGTGACTGTTGAAGCTTTGAGCGGCAGATTGAAGGCGAGCTCAAGGCCCGCAGTGTCTGCCACAGACAGCGCCTGGGCCGATAGCAATTGCAACGCACCGGGGACAGGCGCACCAGCGCAATAAGGCAAGTTCTTGCCCGATTGCGCGTCCTTGAGCGATTGGATGCGGCAAGCTATGGAAGGCTCTTCGCAACGGTCAGACCCTCCGCGGTTGTCCTTTTGAATGCTTTCGAACAACTCGCACACCTGTTTGATCCCGCTCTTGAGATAGGGTGTTGAGTTGCCGTAGAAGGTCTGGTTGATGATGTAGCCTGCAGAGAAGTGATCCGCCTGCCCGGTGCAAGCGTATCCAGCCTCATCAGAGGGAGAACCGCCGATGAAGCGCCCGATTCCATGGCCCAGGATCAGGGCCAACCCTTCTTGTTCAAGGCACTTGGCGCGCACAAGGGCCCCTGACACCACGACCACGTTCAGTCCGTAGGCGCGAAACGCGAACAGGTTCGGCTCCGTCATCTCCCATTGCGTCACGATATGCACGCCCGGATACAGCCCCTTGTAGAGACGGACCAGATAGTCGAAGTTTGGCAGGTTGTACCCACTGGAGGGGGGAGCAATATCTGCAAACTCTTTGATGTCGTCGGCCTGCGCTTTATTGACGTACCGAACTGCATCATCAGGAAGCGCCACACGGTTGCCACCCAGCTATCACCATCGACATCGCGGAACGAGTAGCTGATGGTCGCCTGGTATGAAGCGCTGTTGGCGGACACAGCGACCGTACCGCCCTCGGGAGCGCGGATTTCCGATGTGGAGACGCGGCGAAGATGCACCCAGAACAGAAACAGCCTGCCAAACGCATAGACCGGAGCAATGTGGGGAGAGTCGATGGTGACGTTGATCTTTGCCCACTCTGTCCAGACACCTTCACCGGTCTTGGCCGCGTGGTAGTAGGTGTAGGGCTCGTCGCGGGTGCGTGCAAAGAGGAAAAGGGTCTGGGTTCCGGAAGCTTCGTCATCCTGCCGCTGACAACGGTATGCATCCACGAACGTGAGCGTGGTGATGGGTTCCAAGCCGGCGAGATAGTCGCGGTATGCCCTGGCCACGGCCCCATCGTCGACATTGGCCTGTAGCAGGGACTCCTCCAGCGCCTTGAAGACGGTCGTCTTGTTGCGCCTGACGGACGGAACGAGATAGTTCTCCGGGTACAGAAAGATTTTGCGGTTTGCCTCCCAGACGCGGTAGTTCATCATCCAGTCCCACCAGGCATCTGGAATGGCAAGCTTTTCAACCCCCGCTTCCAGGTTCAAGCGGCAGCGCTGCAAGTACAACTGCAAGGCGCTCAGGCCTTCGACGACCAGGGACGTGCTGGCGCAACCTCCGGTCTTTACATCGACGAGAAGGAATGCGTAAAGACGCGCGCTGCTATCGATGTCGGCAAATCGTTCCCGGATTTTCCACAGGACAACACCCTCGAGCATGTCGCGGCGCGCTTCGTTGAGTTTGGAGACTGCCACTGCGTCGACGGCTGGCCAGGCCTGCTCCGTGAACCGTGTCGATGCCAGAGTGGCCACAGAGGACGCTGTTCTTCGCCAGATGTTCCAGGCAGCCTCGTTGGCATCTTGCACGGGCAGGTTTTGCAGCACCAGGATGTCGTGCGCGAAACGCATGTCGGCGTTGATGCTGCCCAGCACAGAGAAGGCCGCGCTCATCCGCAAGATGCCCGGAACTGTGTTGTAGAGGTCAGCCCCATTGCCAACACGATCAGCCACTTCCGTGATCTGCTCAGGTGCCCAGCCGGTCAGATCGGACAATGCCAGGAGCTTGGTCCGCTCACCATTGACTGGATCCGGTGCAAGCGCCAGATAGCCAAGGAACTCCTGCACGGGGCAGTTGAGTTGCAGCAGCAGGCCCTTGTAGTCCACAAGCGCTTGGATATCTGCTGCCCCAGGTTGCGCAAGATCATGCAGTCCGAAGGCTTCGGGCATGGCTGTGATGGCTTGCACTTCCGCTGGTTCCAGTAGCAGCTTCTCGCAGGCGAAGAGTAGGCGGCGCAATACCTGCGCACTTTTTTCAAGTTCGTTCCAGGCTTTCGTGTTCTGCCCTACGGGCATGAAGAACTGAGCCAGCCAAGGTCGCCGACCATGCAGAACCTGGTCAAAGAACGACACAGCGGCCTGCAGCATTTGCGAGCTGGATCCGATCAGATCGGCGAGCTGTTCGGTTAAGAACGACAGCTGACCGTCGTAAGTGCGGTTCAAGGCCCGAGCCACTGCCGCGATCTGCTCGGAGTCCAGCAACTTACTGAGGAACTTGAGTTCGCCCACCCCCACACGCATCAGAACCAGTGCGATGCCACGCCCTGGGCCTAGCCCCATGACTGTCTTGTACGCTGGCCCCATCTGCAGCAAGAGTTCGGGCCGTGTGCTGGCAAGCAGTGAGTAAGTCTGAACAGACTCTTGGATATCCAGCAGATCGCCCGCAAACGATGCCGGCGTGATCAGGGTAGGCATCGCCTGGGCCCACAACGTCTTTACGCCGTTGTACGGCAACGCTGGCTTTTGCAATGCAGGTACACCGCTGGCATCGCCACGCACGATCAGATCCACCACGGCAGGCGTGAGCCCCGCGCCCGAAAGAGCCCGCGAACTCGTCAAAAGTAATTCCAGCCGGGACGCAGGCCAGGGATCGCGTGCATCCATGGAGTGCTGCGCCAAGAGCCTTTTCAAACCATTGGCTGTCAGCCGCAGGAATTTCATCAGCGTTGCGGCGCGGAAGAACAAAGTGAGGGTTGGCACGTCCAGCACTACGGTGTCACCGGAGTCGAAGAACAGCGCCGTAACGGCCGTCAGCTCTTCATCGCTCAGCCCCAGCGCCGCGGCCAGACGCATGCGCCCAAAACCGCAAGACACGGTTTCGGATCCATCGGCCGCCATGCTGCTGGGGGTGTCGCGGTACAAAGGGTTCGCCGCATAGAGTGGGTGATAGGGGCGCGTCCCGCGCAGCTGGTCCGGTCGATTGAAGACGCGGTCGAACAGACTGCCGCTCGGCCCGCCTGTCACATGGCTGTTGGTCGTCTTGATGTCGTGCCAGAAGGCACATGCAATATCCCACGGTGCATTTCCCAAGGATTGGCGCACCTGCACGGCATTGGCCAGCGCGATGAGCGAGTCGGCCGCGATGTCGTGAATCCCCAGGCTGGATAGTGCCCAATCAAGATCCGAGGCAGCGACCCCAGTCCACTCGGACAGTCTGAAAAAGCGATGGATGCGGTCTAGCGTTTTTTCATTCAGGTTCGTGACCGTCTGCTTTCCCTCGTCATCGGTCTGGACGTCGACGTAGTGCTTGTCGGCGAGCGGAGCATTGATGAAAAGGTCATGAGCCATCCCGGCCGCAATCTCGTCAGATTCCAAGTTCTGCAGAAGGAACTCCGGAAGCGATTCGCGAGACATGCCGGTGTGCTGGCGAAACAGCGCGGCATCAGCCAGCACCGAGAGCGGCTGCGCGTCACCCAGACCGTAGGCTGACTTCAGATAGCTGGCGGACGTGTCCGTGTTGGTCACGACAAAAGCCTGCTCTGTGGAGAGTGACAGGGCCTCGCGCGCGATAAAGGCCGTGTCAAGACCCACCGTGCAGGTTTCGAACCTGGATCCTGCGGCCCAATCCCGGTTCACAACGCCTGTAGCCGTAAGTGCATCCCAAGACTGCACGACACGCAACTGCTCGGCACCGCTGTTGTCCGTGACGCAGAGCACAGCGCCCGCCAGATTGACTGGAGGGCCTGACAACTCGAGGGTGAATGTGTTCTCCGTATGGGATTGGACCAGCGCGCCAAAGCGTGGTCGCTCGAACGCGCGAAATACGTCAGCCAGTGAGACATTGACCGATGCCAGATACTGCCGAACCTCCAGGAGCGGGACGTTGCCAGGCAGTTGAAGGGGATAGATTTGTGTTGCCAGGCGCTTGAACACGTCTGAGGTCCCAAGCTCAGTGCGCGCACGCTCTTCCAGCACGGTGTTCACGATCTGGAGCGTGGGAACCAAGGTATTCGTGTTCGCACAGTCCAGGCGCAAGGAAAAAAGGTCTTTGCGCCGTGACTCCAGGGTTTGATTCGCGGCGATTTTGTTCGGCTGCGTCACATAGCGATCGATGATCCTCATGAGGTCAACGAAGTACGCCGCAGGTCCAAAAACCGACCTGCAATGTTCACAGCTGCAGTAGTCCTGAGGACCAAAGAGCGCCTCGTAGTCAGGAAGACTTGAGAAGAAGTCGACCAGCCGGCTGTCCGCCGTGTGAGAGGCGATGCCTTGCGCAGTCTTCGAGCTGACAGCGCCATGAACTGCTGCCCACAGATGAGTCGCCTGGCCCTTGACTGTTTGTGCCCGGCGATGAAGGTCACGCGCTTGGCGGGCGCCTTCGGGAAAGGCGTCCTGGTTGGTGTCCACCCATAAATCCTCCGATACGGCGGCGATGGAATGGGCAGAGTCAAAGCCCCTTTGGCGCAGCAGGCTGGCGACTGCATGGTCTGAGCCTAGGCGCAAAAGGCGCTGCGTGGATTTGAGGGACTGGACGACGCCGTTGGACGCTCCCACAGACCGGGCCAGTCCATCCACGGCATCCCGTGAAAGAAAGTCGAACGACTCGATATCGAAGTCCGGATGGTGCTGCAGAAAATTCGCTACTTCCGATGACGCGTTCATACCGGCTCCTTGTTCCTGGGAGAGACCTATGCGGCGGATCGTGAGCGCTCCAGTGCCCGCACGGTAAGTTCAAGAACTGCCGCGCCGAGAATCGAATCACCCCATTGGCCATCGCGGTCAGCGCAATAGTCTTCGTAGGTGCGAAGCAAATCCGATCTTTCTACGAGGCCCATCGCCGCAAGCCTTGAGTCGCTGAAAATGCTCTGGAGCAAATTGCGAGAACGGTGCTTCAACGACTGCTCCATGACGTCGCAGAACGATTCCTTGACTTGTGGAAACGCGACTTCCTGCGAGCATCCCCGCTGCAGCAGGTAGCGTCGTTGCAGTGCGCGACCGTAGCGCCATTCGAAAGGCAGACTCCGACAGAACCAAACGAGTTCGGGCGTGAAATATGGATTGACCGGCCATACGCCGCGGCGCAGGAAGCAGGTGGTGCCGCTGGCCGCCGCCTCCAGTGCGCTCAGCTCCGTTGCGGGTCGAGGCGCTTCATCCAGACATTTCGCCGTCGCGTGATAGGCATCAAGACCCGCAGGCGTGAGGAACGGCGGAAAACCATCGCCATCCGTTTCGGGGGGATCGTCGTCAGGTTTCGATATGCCGTGCATCTGAAGTTCGCGCCAGGTCACGGCCGATATTTCGTCGCCTCCGGCTCCGGTGAACATCACATCCATTCCGTCTGCACGGGCCTGGTCGAGCAGTGCGCCAAGCGCCTCGTCGTAGTACTCGCCCCAGGGCACGTGAGATGTGCCCTGCACACGCTGGCTTCCAGATAGGAACGGCAAGTGATCCTCGGCCGGAATGTGGTGGTCGTTGGCTCCGGCCAGAGCTGCCACTTCATCCCGGCGGATGGACTGCCACCTGCCATTTTCTCCAGGCATGACAAGGCCGTAGCTGCGCAGTCCATGTCGGCTTTCCTTGGCGCCCACCAGTGCCACCACGGATGAATCCAGGCCTCCACTCAGCTGTGTCGCCATCGGCCTGTCATCGGTGAGCCAACGACGCATCGAAGCTGCCAGGATGGACTCGAACATACCCAGGACATCTGCGTCAGCGCGCAGCTCTTTTGCTGCGGGACGCGCCACTCGCGGCGGGTAGTCGATGCGAAGGTCTCCTGCAAGCCCGTTCCAGAAGGCTTCCGATCGCTCTGTGAGCTGGGATATTTCCGGGAAAAGCGTCACGCGTGAATACGGGCACCCCAGCCCCACCAGATAGTGGCTGGCTCTGCCGAAATCTATGGAGGATCGGACATGCGTGTATAGGTTTGCGACGTCCCAATCCGCGTACAGGATGCCGGGTCTTCCGAGGACGTACAGGGGGGCGACAGCCCATTCTCCCGAGTAGATGGAAACGGCGGCGGCGCACCGATCGATGATCAACGTGACATGATTCAGCGGCCAGCGCTTGGCCTCGTGCACGGCGGAGTCGAATTCATCGTCGGACACATCGCGCAGTGGTGAGACCTCAAGCGCGGAAACTCCGCGCCGCAGGTGTTCACGCACCACAAATGCCATGCGCCCTTTCGTACGGAATGCCAACGTTTCAATGATTCGATGGCTGTACGGCTTGACATAGCTTTGGCCACAGTACCATCCGGTTTCATCGGCATGCCAATCTTTGGCAAGATCTTCAGCCGTCAAGTTGCAGCTAAGCATGGAGCGTCATCTGTGATGTGTGTTGACAGCTCAGCCCTTTTTCTTGGTTCCCGAATCCGAGGAACCTTTGATCTTCGGTGGTGGATCAGCTCGGAAGCCCTGCGTGTCCCCGTGACTCCTGCTTTTGGTCAAGGGGCCCGGTGCCGAGGAATCCTCCGCAGGTTCATCACCTGCTGATTGGACGAAGAGTTCTGAACCATCGGGCACATCTTGTTCGAGCCCTGAACTGATCATTGCTTGCATCGCTCTCTCCTGAAGTTCACTTTCAATGAAAGTGCCGGAAGCCCCGGTTAGGTTGAAGGGAGTGCCAGCTTATGCGTGCATTTTTTTTGACCAAGCTCCTTTTTTGCACTTGACAGTGCGTAGTTCGCCTGACCTGCGGCGCGTTCTCGCCTGTGCAGCGATGCATTCGGTACGCTGGGCTTCGCGGGGATGAAACTCCATGGTCACCCAATCTTCGCCACAGCGAGGCTTCGACATGCTCACCCCGAACGGCTCAAGGATCCATCGGCCCAGGCGCGCCCCTTGCCCGTTCACGCTTGTCGAAGCGACGCACATCGCGCCATGAAGCCAAATGCAGGCTCAGACCTTCAACCCCCGGGGTGCATAGCGCTCCGCGCCAGCGCCCTTGCGCCAGCCGCACCACAATCGGGTGATATGACCTCTTCCTCCACGATGCTGCGGCTCATCAGCCTGGCGGCCTTTTGCAGCATGGCATCCATGCGCGTGTGCGACCCCATGCTGGTGGCGCTGTCCCTCGAATACAGGATCACCACCGGAGATGCCTCCGCCGTCATCGCCGCGTTTGCCGTGGCCTACGGCGTGCTGCAATTGGTGTACGGCCCGCTGGGCGATCGCATCGGCAAGGTGCGCGTGATCATCGGCGCCACGGCGGCCTGCGCGGTGTTCAGTGCCGTCACGGCGTTGGCGCAGAGCTTCACGCTGCTGGTGGTGGCGCGCGCCGCCATGGGCGCGGCAGCGGCGGGGATCATTCCGCTGTCGATGGCCTGGATAGGCGATGAGGTGGCCTACGAGCAGCGTCAGGAGACCCTGGCGCGCCTCATGGTCGCCACCGTTACCGGGATGATGGCGGGCCAGTGGTTCGGAGGATTGGCCACTGAGACGCTGGGCTGGCGTTCCGCGCTGGGTGCCTTGGCCGTGCTGTTCTTTGCCGCCGCCGCGCTGCTGCTGCGGCATGCCCGCGCCAGCGGGGCGCTGCGCACGCAGGCAGTGCAGGGTGCGGCGGCCTTCTCGCTGGGCAGCTACCTGGCGGGAACAATGGCTTTGTTGCGCATGGAGCGTGTGCGATGGGTGCTGGCGGTGGTGGCCATCGAGGGTGCGCTGGCATTCGGCACTCTGGCCTTCGTGCCGGCGCGCATGGTCGACGGCTTTGGTCTGTCGGCCGCGGCCGCGGGCGGCGTGATGGTGCTTTACGGTGTGGGTGGCCTCATCTACAGCGTGTTCGCGCGGCGCTGGCTGGCCGCGCTGGGCGAGCGGGGCCTGGCCGTCACGGGCGCCACGCTGATCGCCGTGGGTCTGCTGTCGCTGGCCTGGGCGCCGGTGGTGGGTTGGGCGATGCTGGGCTGCTTCATGGCGGGCATCGGCTTTTACATGCTGCACAACACGCTGCAGGTGCAGGCCACTCAGATGGCGCCGCAGGCGCGGGGAGCGGCGGTGACGATGTTCGCGTGCCTTCTGTTCCTGGGCCAGTCCACCGGGGTCCTGATAGTGGCCTTCAGCGTGGACCGTGGCTGGCTTGCGCCCGTGTTCTCCGTCGCGGCACTGGGCGTGTTCGTGCTTGGCCTGATGGTCTCGCGCCGCGTGCAGGCAAGGGGCGCGGCGGCGGTAGGCGCCTGAGACACACCGAAGAACGGCACGAACCGGCGTCCACTCTCCACCCCGGCGGGCTGCCGGGAACTTCAGCCGGGAGCGGTTTCGCTTGTAGACTCCCAAGAGGCCGCGTTCGGCGGGTGGGCCAGCCGGCCGGCCGGCCTGCGGGGACCGCTGAAAGCAACTCACGGGCCCACAGAACCACCATGGACACCCTACCAAGACACAGTCGCCGGGCCGCCAATTCATTGCCATGACCGATTTCTTTTCGTCCGCCCCCGCTGGATTTCCGCGCGCCCCTGGCGCGGCGAGCGACAAGATCCGGCGCTATGACTGGGCGCGCCACCCGCTCGGCCCGGTGCAGGGCTGGCCACGCGCCTTGCTCTTTGCGGTGGAGATGGTGCTGGCGTCAGACTTTCCCAAATGCCTGATGTGGGGCGAGCACCGCTACTGCTTCCACAACGATGCATTTCGCACCATTCTGGGTGACAAGCCCGATGCGTTGGGCCGCCCGGTGCAGGAGGTGTGGAGCGAGGTGTGGGACGTGATCAGCCCCATCGTGGACAAGGCATTCCGGGGCGAATCCACGTTTGTGGAGGATTTCCCTCTCACCATCAACCGCCACGGCTACGACGAGGAGGCGTACTTCACCTTCTGCTACAGCCCTGTGCGCGATGACACCGGCGTCGTGGTGGCCATGATGGACACGGTGATCGAGACCACCGGCAAGGTGATTGCCGAGCGGGGCCTGCGCGAGGCTGCGGCGTCGCTGGAGCAGCAGGTGGCCGAGCGCACCGCCGACCGCAACCGCCTGTGGCTGGGGTCCGACGCGCTGCTGATGGTGACGCGTTTCGACGGCCAGATCGTGGCGGTGAATCCGGCCTGGACCTCCGTGCTCGGCTGGACCGAACAGGAGACCGTGGGCCGCCAGGTGCAGGCCTTTGCCCACCCGGACGACGAGCCCACGCTGATGGGCGAGCTCAACTCACTGCAGAAAGGCGCCCCCAAGCGCCAGGGCACGCTGCGCTACCGCCACCGTGACGGCACCGATCGCTGGGTGGCCTGGACGGCCGCCCCGGCCGATGGCTTCATCCAGGCGGTGGGCCGCGACGTCACTGAAGAGCGCGCGCAGGCCGAGGCCCTGCGCAGCGCGGAGGAGCAGTTGCGCCAGAGCCAGAAGATGGAGGCGCTCGGGCAGCTCACGGGCGGCATCGCGCACGACCTCAACAACATGCTGCAGGGTATCGTGCTGCCGCTGCAGCTCATCCGCCAGCGCATCGCCCAGGGCCGCGAGGCAGAGGCCGGCAAGTACATCGACGCGGGTCTGGCCGCCGCCAAGCGTGCGGGCGCGCTCACGCAGCGGCTGCTGGCGTTCTCGCGCCGCCAGCCGCTGGATTCGCGCCCCGTGGACCTGGCCGCGTCGCTGGCGAGCCTGGAGACCATCGTGCGCAGCACCTGTGGCGAGAACATCGCGCTGCAAATGGCCTTGCAGCCCGACCTGTGGCCAGCGTACACCGACGTTCACCAGTTCGACAACGCGGTGCTGAACCTGTGCATCAACGCGCGGGACGCCATGCCCGAGCGCGGCACCCTGCGCATCGAGGCCGACAACGTGAACCTGGAGGCGTCGGGGGACAATTCCGTGCCGGGGCTGGATGCGGGCGAGTACGTCCGCGTGACCGTGAGCGATACCGGCGTCGGCATGTCCGCCGATGTGATGGCCCGCGCGTTCGACCCGTTTTTCACCACCAAGCCGCTGGGGCAGGGCACGGGCCTGGGGTTGTCGATGATCTACGGCTTCATGCGCCAGTCCGGCGGGCTGGCGGTGCTTGAAAGCACGGTGGGGCAGGGTACGCGGGTGTCGCTGTATTTCTGCCGCTCACGCGCCGAAGCCGCGGCCGAGCGCGCCGATCCGGCCCCCATGCTCACCAGCCCGCGCCGACCTGACTCGGCGCTCGTGGTGGAGGACGACGACACCGTGCGCGTCCTGGCGGTGGAACTGCTGCGCGACAACGGCTTTTACGTGATGGAGGCCGCCTCGGGCAGCGCCGCGATGGCGCTGCTGTCGGGCGCCGTGCACTTCGACCTGCTGGTCTCCGACGTGGGCCTGCCCGGCCCCAACGGCCGTCAGGTGGCCGACTACGCGCGCGAGAAGCTTCCCGCGATCAAGATCATCCTCATGACGGGCTACGCCGAGCAGGCGGCCATGAACCCCCAGTTCCTGGGCGCGCAGATGGAACTGCTTGTCAAGCCCTTCGACGCCCAGGCGCTGGTGAACAAGGTGCTCTCGGTGATGGGGGGCGGCGGGTAGCGGCCACAAGGCAGATGCCGCAGCGGCATGGGCAAAAATGCCTGATGCCGCACTTCAGTCAAGCGCTTGAAGCTATGAATTTCATAGCTACTGCGTTTTTTTGCTCGCCATATAAGCAATTCATCTAATCAATCGATTTTTTGATCGTTTGAGATATTAAGCTGCGCCGATACATTTCCTGCATCCCTTTTTTTCACTGACATGGGCGCCGTAGCGGGCCGACACCTCGGCCTGTGCGGCGCTCTCGCATTTCCATGATCGACTTACGGGGTATCACCCAAACCTACCAGGGCTCACAAGGCCCGGTCGAAGCCTTGAAGGGCATCGACCTGCACATCACGTCCGGCGAAGTGTTCGGCATCATTGGCAAGAGCGGCGCTGGCAAGAGCTCGCTGGTGCGCGTCATCAATCTGCTCAACCGCCCGACCACCGGCCAGGTGATCGTGGACGGCCGCGACCTCACCCAACTGAACGAATCGCAGCTGCGCGAGGCGCGCCGGGACATCGGCATGGTGTTCCAGCACTTCAATTTGCTGTCGTCCCGCACCGTGTTCGACAACGCCGCGCTGCCGCTGGAGCTCGCCGGCATGGACAAGGCGGCCATCCGCGAGCGCGTGAACCCGCTGCTGGAGCTGGTGGGCCTGTCGGCCCTGGCAGACCGCTACCCCGCGCAGATCAGCGGCGGCCAGAAGCAGCGCGTGGGCATTGCGCGCGCGCTCGCCAGCCGGCCCAAGGTGCTGCTGAGTGACGAAGCCACGTCCGCACTGGACCCGGAGACCACGCGCTCCATCCTCGACCTGCTGCGCCAGGTCAACCGCGAGCTG
The DNA here is from genome assembly GCF_019219095.1 of Acidovorax sp. sic0104. Taxonomy (GTDB): domain Bacteria; phylum Pseudomonadota; class Gammaproteobacteria; order Burkholderiales; family Burkholderiaceae_C; genus Acidovorax. Next base: position 101,128 of record NZ_JAHUWH010000003.1, on the reverse strand, counting down.
GGCCTGACCGTGGTGCTCATCACCCACCAGATGCAGGTCATCAAGCAGGTGGCCGACCGCGTGGCCGTGATCGAGGCCGGCCGCATCGTGGAGCAGGGCCGTGTGCTTGACGTCTTCACCCGCCCGCAGCAGCCCATCACCAAGAGCCTCATCGACGAGATCCTGCCGCAAGAGCTGCCCGCCAGCGTGCTCGACCATGTGCGCAAGCTCGCAGGCCAGCTTGATGCCGGTCGCACGGGCCGGCTGCTGCGCCTGTCCTACGCCGGCGACAGCGCCTACCAGCCCATCCTGTCGCAGCTGATCCGCGAGTTCGGCGTCGACATGAGCATCCTGCACGGCCAGGTGGACGAAATCCAGGACGAGACCTTCGGCTCGCTGGCCGTGTACGCCAGCGGCGAGGCCGGGCGCCTGTCGGGTGCCGTGGCGCACCTGCGCGCAGGCGGTGTCGAAGTCCAAGAAGTCGCTGTGGCAGGCTGAAAGCAGAGGAAGCAAACAACCATGTTCAACAATTTCACCCCCGCCATGCTGGACCTGTTCGCGTCGTCTCTGTGGGAGACGCTCATCATGGTGGGCATCTCCGGCATCGTCGGCGGCCTTATCGGCGTGCCCCTGGGCGTCTTCCTGCGGCTGACGGACCACGGCGGCGTGCTGGAAAACGGCCCTACCAACAAGCTCGTGGGCTGGCTGGTCAATGCCGTGCGGTCCACGCCATTCATCATTTTGCTGGTGGCCATCATCCCGTTCACGCGCTTCATCACCGGCTCGTCCATCGGCACGGCCGCGGCCGTGGTGCCGCTGACCATCGCCGCAGCGCCGTTCGTGGCGCGCCTGGTGGAAGCCGCGCTGCGCGAGGTGGACCATGGGCTGGTGGAAGCCGCCCAGGCCATGGGCGCCACCACCGGTCAGATCGTCTGGAAGGTGCTGCTGCCCGAGGCGCTGCCCGGCATCGTGGCGGGCCTGACCATCACCTTCGTCAGCCTCACTGGCTACTCCGCCATGGCCGGCGCCATTGGCGGCGGCGGCCTGGGCGACCTGGGCATCCGCTACGGCTACCAGCGCTTCCTGCCCGAGATCATGCTGGCCGTGGTGCTGGTGCTGATCTTCTTCGTGCAGGCCGTGCAGAGCCTGGGCGACTGGGCGGTGCGCAGGTTGAGCCACCGCTGAGCCGGACGGTGCATGCTATTGAATCAATAGCTGCTGACGATTGATGGTCAAGCGCAGACGGCCTTTTTTTCCTCAAATTCGGCCTCCACCGCCGCACCCATGGCCGCGCTTGTCTTCACTCCCTCCCCCCCTTGTGGGAGAGGGCGGGGGAGAGGGGGCGCACAGGCACGCCGCGTCGATTGATTGCCTCTCCCCAACCCTCTCCCGCAAGGGGAGGGCGAGCCTGGCAAGCGCCCTCGGACCGGCACACGCCATGCGGTTCTTCAGTCGGTGGTGATCTTGTTGTCTGCCACCAGCTTGCCAAAGCGCGCGGTGTCCGCAGCGATCTGCTGCCCCATCTGCGCCGGGGTGTTGCCGATGGGCTCGGCGCCGATCTCTTGCATGCGCTTTCTGAAGTCGGGCGACTGGATCACTTTGACCATCTCGGCGTTCAGCCGCTCCACCACCTCGGGCGGGGTGCGTGCGGGAGCAAGTACGCCGAACCAGGTGCCGATGTCAAAGCCCAGAAAGCCGCTTTCCGCCAGCGTGGGCACGTCGGGCAGCGACGAAGACCGCCTGGCCGTGGTGACCGCCAGCGCGCGCAGCTTTCCGGCCTTGATGTGGGGCAGCACAGGGGTCACGGTGTCGAACGACATCGATACCTGGCCGCCCAGCAGGTCGGTGGTGAGCGGGCCGCTGCCCTTGTAGGGCACGTGCAGCAGCGGCTGGCCGATGGCTGCTGCGAACTGCGTGCCGATCAGGTGCTGCGCCGTGCCCGCGCCGTTGGAGCCGTACGAGAACTTGTCGGGCGCCGCCTTCATCAGCGCCACCAGTTCCTTCACGTCCCTGGCGGGCGTGGTGGCGGCCACGGCGAGCACGTTGGGCACCAGCGCCACGGAGGTGATGGGCGCAAAGCTCTTCTGGAAGTCGTAGCCTAGTTTCTTGTACACACTGGTGGCGATGGTGTGGTGCACGGCGCCCATCAGCAGCGTGTGGCCGTCGGGCGCTGCCTTGGCCACGTAGTCCGCGCCGATGGTGGCGCCGGCGCCGCCACGGTTCTCGACGATGACGGGCTGGCCCAGGGCCGCGCCCAACTTTTCGCCGAGCGCGCGCGCCAGTACGTCGGTGGTGCCGCCTGCGGCGAACGGCACGACGATGGTGACGGGCTTGGTCGGCCAGGCCTGGGGCTGGGCCAGCGCCTGGGTGCCGGGCAGCAGAAAGGCGCCTGCGGCGATGGCGGCCGCGCACAGCAGACCTCGCCGCAGGGGTTGTGCGAACAGGTGGCCGGGATACAGCGCGGCAGGTACGCTGCCGGTGCGCCGGTGGGTGTCACGGTGCTTCATGCTTGTCTCCTTCATGGTTGTTGTGGCGTGCGGCGCATGACTTCGCTGGTCATGGGGGCCGGCCCCGTGCCGGGCAGGGGCGGGCTTTTTTTGGCACCCGTGCCGGGTGGCACCAGGCGCCCGGGTGCGCAGGCATCAGGCGGCGCGCTGCAAGGGCTGGCGCGCGAGCAGCTCGCACACGGCGTCGGTCACCTGCGCCGTGGTGGCGGTGCCGCCCAGGTCGCGGGTGTGCAGCGCCGGGTTGGCGGTGACCTGTTCTATCGCCTGCATCACCTGCACGGCCGCCGTGGTTTCGCCCAGGTGCTCCAGCAGCATCACCACCGACCAGAAGGTGCCGATGGGGTTGGCCAGGCCTTTGCCCATGATGTCGAAGGCCGAGCCGTGGATGGGCTCAAACATGCTGGGGAAGCGGCGCTCGGGGTCGATGTTGCCCGTGGGCGCGATGCCCAGGCTTCCGGCCAGCGCAGCGGCCAGGTCCGACAGGATGTCGGCGTGCAGGTTGGTGGCGACGATGGTGTCCAGCGTGGCGGGGCGGTTGACCATGCGGGCCGTGGCGGCATCGACCAGTTCCTTGTCCCACTTCACGTCGGGGAACTCCTGGCCGACCTGCGCGGCGATCTCGTCCCACATCACCATCGCATGGCGCTGGGCGTTGCTCTTGGTGATGACGGTGAGCAGCTTGCGGGGCCGGGACTGGGCCAGTCGAAAGGCAAAGCGCAGGATGCGCTCCACGCCCACGCGGGTCATGATGGACACGTCGGTGGCCGCCTCGATGGGGTGGCCCTGGTGCACGCGGCCGCCCACGCCGGAGTATTCGCCCTCGGAGTTCTCGCGAACGATGACCCAGTCCAGATCCTTGGGCGCGCAACGCTTGAGCGGGGCGTCGATGCCCGGCAGGATGCGCGTGGGCCGCACGTTGGCGTATTGGTCGAACCCCTGGCAGATCTTCAGGCGCAGGCCCCACAGCGTGATGTGGTCGGGGATGTCCGGGTCGCCGGCCGAGCCGAACAGGATGGCGTCCTTGCCACGCAGAGCGTCCAGGCCATCGGCCGGCATCATCACGCCGTGTGCGCGGTACCAGTCGCCGCCCCAGCCGAAGTTCTCGAACTCGAACTGCAAGCCTGCGTGCTGGGCGGCCAGTGCCTGCAGCACGCGCTGGCCGGCGGGAATCACTTCCTTGCCGATGCCGTCTCCGGGAATGGTGGCTATTGCGTAGGTGGTCATGGTGGTAGGGCGTTGAACGCCGTGAGTGGCTGATTGGATGGTGCGGACTGTAGGCCTGGACGCTGCGTTGGAACGGCGATAAAGTGAATCCATCGTTAACTCTGAGTTGAAGATTGCTCATGAGCTCCAGCACCATCCAGCCTGCCGAACTGGGCTTTTTCTCCACCCTGGCCGCCAGCCCCAGCCTGAGCGCCGCGGGGCGCGAGATGGGCGTGTCCACAGCAGCCGTCAGCAAGCACCTGGCGCAGATGGAGCGGCGCCTGGGCGTCGTGCTGGTGAACCGCTCCACGCGCCGCATGAGCCTCACGCCCGAGGGCGAGCTGCTGCTGGAGCACGCGCGCCGCATCCTGCGCGAGATCGACGCGCTGGACGAGCTCATCGTGCAGTCCCGCGCCAGCCCCAAGGGTCTGTTGCGCGTGAACGCCACGCTGGGCTTCGGGCGCATGCACATCGCCCCCGTGATCTCGGACTTCGTGCGGCGGTACCCCGAGGTGGATGTGCAACTGCAGCTGTCTGTGCACCCCCCGCCCATCACCGACGATGCCTACGATGTGTGCGTGCGTTTTGGCGAGCCGCCCGACGGCCGGGTGATAGCCCGGCGCATCGCCCCCAACCGGCGCGTGCTGTGCGCCGCGCCCGCTTACCTGGAGCGCCATGGCCGGCCGCGCGTGCCGCGCGACCTGATGGCCCACCAGTGCATCGGCATCCGCCAGGGCGACGAGGCCTACGGCCTGTGGCGCCTGACCACCGGGCGCGGCAGCAAGGCGCACACAGAGTCCATCAAGATCACCGGCAACCTGACCACCAACGACGGCGAGATCGCCGTGCTGTGGGCGCTGCAGGGCCACGGCATCGTGATGCGTGCCGAGTGGGACGTGAAACGGCACCTGGCGCAAGGCCTGCTGGAGCCCGTGCTGCCGCACTACCAGACCCCTGCGGCCGACGTGTACGCGGTGTACCCGCAGCGCCATCAGTTCTCCACGCGCGTGCAGACGTTCGTGAAGTTCCTGGCCGAGGCTTTGGCGAAGTCGGGCGAACTGGCGGGCGTGGGCGTCCCGGCGGACAAGCGTCCTGCGAGAGGGGCTTGATCGTTCCGGGGGCACTCACCCGCGAGTCAGGACGACAGCCGCACCATGAGCAGCCCTGCGCACACCAGCGCGACCGACACCATGCGCGCCGCTCCCATGCGCTCCTTGAGAAGCCAGGTCGAAATCAAGGCCACCAGCAGCACGCTGGTCTCGCGCAGCGCAGACACCGCGCCCATCGGTGCGCGCGCCAGTGCCCACACGGCAATCCAGTACGCCCCCATCTGCATCGAGCCGGCTGCACCGCAGCGCAGCAGCATGGCGCGGTCCACGCAAAAGGTGCGGGGCCCCTTCCAGAGAAGCACGATGAGCGCCGTGGCAATGCCGTCACCCAGGGTCAGCATGACGGCAAAGCCGATGGCCGAGCCCGCCTGTCGCGCGCCCAGCGCGTCCACCACGGTGTAGGCGGCAATCAACACACCCGTCAGCAGCGCATAACCCACGGCCCTGCGCTGGCTGGCCCGGTGGCCGGCGCTGCGCACAAGCGCCAGCGACAGCACGCCCGCGCACAAACAGGTCACGCCCCACAGGGCCCCGCTGCTCGGCCATTCACCCGCGAACAGTGCGGCTCCCAACATCACCAGCAGCGGCGCAGAGCCCCGTGCGATGGGGTACACCTGGCCCATGTCGCCATGGTTGTAGGCCACGGGCAGGGCGAAGTGGTAGGCCGTGTGGACGACGATCGACAGCACCAGCAGCGACCAGCTGGTTGCTGCTGGCATGTCCACCCACGGCAGGGCGAGCAGCGAAAGCCCGCTGCCTGCCAGCGTGGTGATGGCCATGGCGGTGATGCGGTCGCCGCCCACCTTGATGGCGCTGTTCCACCCCGCGTTGAGTGCTGCGGACAGCAGCACGATGAGAAAGACGTCGTTGGTCAGCATGGTGATGAAGTCCGCGCAGTGGCGGTTCTGTTGGGCATTTGTTTTGGCTGCGCGGATCATCTTTTTCCATCAGACATCTGTAAAGTTGAATTAAATGACGATTGAAATCAGGATTTCTGATGCGAAACCTCAACCTCGACCAGGTGCAGACCCTCATTGCGATTGCCGACCTGGGCACGCTGGCCGCAGCCGCGCAGGCCCTGCACCTGGCGCCACCCACGGTCAGCCTGCACATCAGTGAGCTGGAGTCCCGTCTGGGCGCGGCGCTGGTGGTGCGCGGCCGGCGCCAGGCCAGCCTGACGCCGGCCGGCCAGCTGCTGGTTGACGCGGGGCGGCGCCTGCTGTCCACGTCCGACGAAGTGGTGGAGCGGGTGCGCCGGCGTGCACAGGGGCTCGAAGGCGTGGTGCGTCTGGCTACCACGGCGGGGGTGAGCGCAGACCTGTTGCCTCCGCTGCTGGAGCACCTGGCCCGCCAGGGCCCGGGAGTGGACGTGAAGCTGGACGTGCTCAGCTCTGCCGAGTCCATGGCTCGGCTGCGGGCCGGCACGCTCGACCTGGCCATCGTCGCGCTGCCACAGGCTTCGGGCAACGGGGTGCAGGTGGACCCCTGGCGCAGCGACCCCATGGTGGCGTTGGTGCCGGGCGCATGGAACGCGCCTGCGCAGGCGACGCCGCAATGGCTGGCCGATCAACGCTGGATGTCGTTCGGCCCGGCCACGCAGATGTACCGGCTTATCGCCGGCTGGTTTGCGCAGGCGGGCCTGAACCCCCGGCCCCGCATGGAGCTGAACCACCCCCTGGCATTGCGCAGCCTGGTGGCGGCGGGCCATGGCGTGGCGGTGCTGCCGCTGGAGCAGCCGGGCGTGGGCGGTTCCGATGCGCATGGGCAAGACACAGAGGGTCTGCTGGTGTGCCCGCTGCATCCGCCCCTGCTGCGCGAACTGGGCCTCGCACGCCGCGCGTCAGAGCTGCACGACCCCGCCATCCAGGCGGTGTGGCGGGCGCTTGAGGCATTTGCGACCCCTTCTGTGGATGTGCGACAGGCGGCCGCAGGCGACCCGACCTAGCATCCGCTACGGCGCAGGCGCATGCCCTGCAGGGTCCAGCCGCCGGCAAAAGAACGTGGTGGCGCACAGGGCTCCGTCGGGCATCAGGGCGTAGTCGGGCACCGTGCCCACGCGCTGCCAGCCGGCGCGCAGGTACAGGCGCTCGGCATCGCCGCCGGTCACCGTGTCCAGCACCAGAATGGTTTTGCCGGCATCGCGCGCGGCGTCGTCCACGGCGGCCATCAGGAGCTGGGCCACGCCCCGGCGGCGGGCGCGGCGGTGGACCAGCATCTTGGCCACGTCGGCGCGGTGCGGCTGGTTGTCTGGCATGGCGGTAATGAGCTGCACGGTGCCCACGATGGCGCCGCCGGAGTCCTCGGCCACCAGCAGCACGCGCTCCTTGCGCGCCACGCCGTCGGCCACGCCGCGCCAGAAGTCCATCGCCTTGGCGTGCGGCAAGGGCCACATGAAACTCACCGATGCGCCACCCTGCACACAGTCGATCAGCACGTCGGCCAAGGCCTCCGCGCTGGCGGCGGCCTCGTTGGCACCCAGGCGCCGGATGGTGATGTCGGTAGCGCACAGGGCATGGGTCATGGTTTTCTCCGGGCGATCTTTGCCATGGCGCCAATGTTGGCGATGCCGGCCATGGGGGCAGGGGAGAGCGTGGTCAAGGCGACCAGGTAGCGCGCGGGCTGCGCCCCGGGGTTGTGGAACACGATGGGCTGGTTGAGCTGCATCGCCAGGCAGTCGCCGGCGGACAGCTTCCAGGTGGTGTCGCCCACCGTCATGTCCATGCGGCCCTTGGTCAGCCAGACCTGCTGGTGGATGTCGGCGTCGCGCACGGCCGAGTCCAGCGCCACGCGCTGGCCGGGCGGGAACACCACCTCCACCAACTGCAGCGGCGATGGCGCGGGGGGCGAGAGGCGGCGGCGCACATAGCCCGAGGCCGGGTCCTGCCACTGTGGCTGGTCGGCGGCGCGGATCAGCGGTGAGGGGGCTGCGCCGCCGGCGTCGGTGTCGCCGCTGTCGTCGAAGAAGGACGCCAGCGCCACACTCAACCCGATGGCGAGCTTGTCGAGCACTGCGGCGGTAGGGCTGCTCTGGCCGCGCTCGATCAGCGAGATGTTGGAGCGGCTCACGCCGCTGCGTTCTGCCAGGGCTTCGAGCGAGTATCCGCGAGCGTCGCGCAGGTAGCGCAGCCGGCGGGCGATGCGGGTGTTGATGTCCATGGTGGCAGTTTAATGGAAATTGAATCCATAAAAATGGATTTTAGCCCCCGCCTGCGCTCCCGGCTGATACTGTGTGTACATTGCATTCGCCCCCCCCAAAAACCGGAGACAAGATCATGAGCCTGCCGTTTCAACCGCTGGACGCCGACCTGTTCGCCCGCGCACAGCACCTGCTGGACGAGGAGTGGCTGGCCCGCGACCCCGATCTCGCGCCCGTTCTGCCCACCGTGTTGGCGCGCAACGTGGGCCAGGACTGGCACAAGGCGGGCACCTTTCGGCACCACCTGGTGGGCGTGGCACGCTCGCTCACCCTATGGCAGCAGCCGCGCGATGTGCGTTTGCTGGGCCTCTTGCACAGCGTTTACGGCAACGCCTTCGTGGATCTGGTGAAGTTCGACCCCGCCAAGGAGCGGGCCCGCGTGCGCGAGATCGCGGGAGAATCGGCCGAACACCTCGTGTACCTGTTCTGCACGCAGTCGCGCACGCAGTTCGTACAGAAGGTGCTGGCCGGCGCGCTGGCGGCCGATGGCAGCCTGGTGCTGGAAAAGGACGGCCAGCCGCACACGCTCACGCCTTACGAAGTGGCGGCTTTCATCGTGGTGAGCATGGCGGACACCATCGAGCAGTGGTTCAGCTGGCAGGACGACATATTTTCGCGATTTCCGGCCGTGCAGCACCGGCCGCAGCCCGTGCACTGGGCGGCGTCGCTCTGGCCCGGCCCGATGCGTCCCAGCGGGCGCATGGTGTCGCAGATCAACGGCCTGGGGCGGGCGCTGCAGCACCCCGGCCTCAAGGGATTGCTGCCCGTGCCCCCGGTGTTCGGCCACTGCATGCAGGGCCTGAGTGCGGCGGACGAAGCGGCGGCGACATCGCTGTACTGGTCGGTGATACAGCAGGACCAGCCGCTCGTGGACCTGGATGTCGCCACCGGCGTGCTGGAGAGCGCCGTGCGCCACAACCCCTGGGTGGGCGAGCCGCAGATGGTGCTGGCGCAGCTGTACCTGTCGGCCGGCCGCACGGACGAGGCGCAGGCCGCAGCCGCCAGCGCGCTGCAGCTCTTTTGCGCATGGGGCAATTCGTGGGACAAACGCGTGCAATGGGACGCCTGGGTCGCATGGACACGCATCCTGCTGCAGGGCGCCACGGTGCACGGCACCTGGCCCGAGCGCTTGGACAAGCTCAACAACGTGGCGTTGAGGTCCGCAACCTGATGCTGTGCGAACGGTGGAACAACCCGGGATGGCAGGGTTTTTATTCGATTTTGTTTTAAGGAAATAAAAACCTATTCTTTCCAGTTTTATCAGGTAAACCCTAATATGCGAAACATCTCTTAACGAAAAGGTGTTTCCCGTGAACAAGCGCTCCCTGCTGCAAACCACTCTCGCCCTGGCCCTGGCCGCAGGTTTCTCCACCGGCGTCATGGCCCAGGACAAGCCCCTGAAGATCGGCGTGACGGGTGGCCCCCATGCCCAGATCTTCGAAGTGGTCAAGAAGGTCGCCGAGAAGGACGGCCTGAAGATCCAGGTCGTCGAATTCAGCGACTACGTGCAGCCCAACGCCGCCCTGGCCGCAGGAGACCTGGATGCCAACAGCTACCAGCACAAGCCCTACCTGGACGCCCAGGTCAAGGACCGTGGCTACAAGCTCGTGCCCGTCGGCTACACCGTCAATTTCCCCATCGGCCTGTATTCCAAGAAGGTCAAGAAGCTCGAAGACCTGAAGGAAGGCGCCAAGTTCGGCATTCCCAACGATCCCACCAACGGCGGCCGCGTGCTGCTGGTGCTGCAGGACAAGGGCCTGATCAAGCTGCGTGACGGTGCCGACCTCAAGGCCACGCCGCTGGACGTGGTGAGCAACCCCAAGAAGCTCAAGTTCGTCGAGCTCGATGCAGCCCAACTGCCGCGTTCGCTGGATGACCTGGACGCATCGGCCATCAACACCAACTTCGCGCTGTCGGCCGGCCTGAACCCGGGCAAGGACGCCATCGCGCAGGAAAACGCCAAGAGCCCCTACGTCAACCTGATCGCCGTGCGCGAGGCCGACAAGGACAAGCCCTGGGTTGCCAAGCTGGTCAAGGCCTACCACTCGGACGAAGTGAAGAAGTTCATCCAGACCGAGTTCAAGGGCTCGGTGTTGCCAGGCTTTTGATGGTGCTGATGACCCGGACACAGGGGCACCCACCGGGTCACTGACATTGTTTCCAACTGAAAATGGCTGCCGCCGCTTGATATGAAAGCGCCAGCAGCTATTTTTTTGATAGCGAATGGCTGCAGCATCCCCTGCCTGGGGCCGCCCGCAGCGGCCTGTGCGCTTGATACGGCCGGGTCGGCCACCTAGGATGCATGGTCCCCCCGCTTTCAAACGGCATCCACCACCAAGGAGAGAGTACCCATGGCCCAGCTCAACATCGCTGTCATCGTCGGCAGTCTGCGCAAGGATTCGTTCAACCGCCAACTGGCCACTGCACTCGCCCGTCTGGCGCCGCAGGACGTGACTTTCACGCAGCTGCGCATTGACGACCTGCCGCTGTACAACCAGGACGACGACGGCCAGCAGGCCGCCTCGGTGCTGCGCCTCAAGGGCGAAGTCAAGGCCGCGCACGGCGTGCTGTTCGTCACGCCCGAGTACAACCGGTCCGTGCCCGGTGTGCTCAAGAACGCCATCGACCATGGCTCGCGGCCGTATGGCCAGAGTGCGTGGGCCGGCAAGCCGGCGGGCGTGATCGGCGCGTCGGTGGGGGCCATCGGCACCGCGCTGTCGCAGCAGCATTTGCGCAACGTGCTGGCCTATCTCGACATGCCCACGCTGGGCCAGCCCGAAGCCTTCATCCACGCCAAGGAGGGCCTGTTCGACGCCGATGGCAATGTTGGCGAAGCCAGCCGCAAGTTCCTGCAGGGCTGGGTGGACAAGTACGTGGCCTGGGTGCGCCAGCACCAGGGCTGATGCACCGAACCCAACAGACCAAAAAGACGAAGGGCCTGAACACTTCCCGCCAGGGAAATGCGCAGGCCCTTTGCAGGTGCGCGCTGCGTGCGGGCGGCCATGGCGGGCCGCCCCCGGGGGCGTTACGCCACGGCGGCCACTTGCGGCTGGTTGGCAGCCGTGCTCGCGTGGGCCTCAATGTCGCGGTCGGCGTTGGCGAAGGCCTGGGCCTTCGCGTCTGGGCCCATGCCCACGCCTTCGGCGCGCACGAAGCGTACGTCGGTGATGCCGAAGAAGCCGAACACCACCTTCAGGTAGCTCTCCTGGTGCTCCATGGCCTGGCCACCTTCGCTCGACGAATACACGCCGCCGCGGCTCGACGCCACGATCACCGTCTTGCCACCGGCCAGGCCCACGGGGCCCTTGTCGGTGTACTTGAAGGTGCGGCCGGCCTGGGCGAGGCGGTCTATCCAGGCCTTGAGCTGGCTGGGGATGGAGAAGTTGTACAGCGGTGCACCGATCACGATCACGTCAGCAGCCAGGAATTGGCTCACCAGCGCTTCGGACAGCGCGTTTTCCTGGCGCTCGACGTCGGTTGCGGCGGCCTGGCCCGTGCGAAAACCCAGGGACTGGGCCGACAGGTGCGACGGCGCCTGTACTGCCAGGTCCAGATATTGCACGCTGGTACCAGGGTGCGCGGCCTTCCACGCAGCCACGGTGCGGGCGGTCAGTTCGCGGGAGACGGATTGTTCGCCGGTGATGGCGGAGTCGATGTGAAGCAGTTGCATGAGAGAACTCCTTGGAATGTGGTCCGGTGGGTGCCACGGTGTGTGGCCATGGGAAGAATTGTGGGGACTCATCAAAATGTTGATAAGGTGGTGAACTTGCGATAGATTGTTCTATCAGTGGAACGATGAACTTTATGCAAGACCTCAACGACATGCTGTATTTCGCCGAAGTGGTGGAGCGCGGTGGCTTTGCAGCTGCGGGCCGTGCCCTCGGCATTCCCAAGTCCCGCCTGTCGCGGCGCGTGTCTGACCTGGAAACCCACCTGGGCGTGCGTCTGCTGCAGCGCACCACCCGCAAGCTGTCGTTGACGGAAGTTGGCGAGGCCTACCTGCGCCACTGCCAGGCCATGCGCGAGTCGGCCCAGGCGGCGGCAGACACCGTGGCCCAGGTGCAGACTGCGCCGCGCGGCACCATCCGTGTGAGCTGCCCCGTGACCCTGGCGCAGACGGTGCTGGCCGAGCTGATGCCCAAGTTCCTGGCGGACTACCCCGAGGTACGGGTCGAGATGATGGTGAGCAACCGCGCAGTGAACCTGGTGGAGGAGGGCATCGACGTGGCTCTGCGCGTGCGCCCTTCAGTGGAGGACAGCGGCAGCATGGTCGTCAAGCGCCTGGACCATGCCACTCAGATTCTGGTGGCCAGCCCCGAGCAGCTCATCCGCCAGGGCACACCCCAGACACTGGAAGATCTGGCGCGCCTGGACAGCATCGCCATGTCGGCGCCCGACGGCCGCTCCACCTGGAACCTGATCGGCCCCGGCGGCGTCCACCAGGTGGTGCACCACGCGCCGCGCTATGTGGCGGACGACCTGCTCACGCTCAAGATCGCGGCCATGGCCGGGACCGGCATCTGCTGGATGCCCGACTACATGTGCTACGAGGAGATCCGCGCCCGCCGCCTGGTGCGCGTGCTGCCCGACTGGGCGCCGCTGCCCGCCATCGTGCACGCCGTGTTCCCGTCGCGCAGAGGCCTTTCGCCCGCGGTGCGCCGCTTCCTGGACTACCTGGGCGAGGCCATGCCGGGCCGCAGCAGCCAGGTCACCCGGCAGGCGATGGAGGGGGTGGACGGCTCCAACATCTAGGAATCTGTTCAAGGAGTTTTCACGGTCGCTCCTTTTCCATGACTCCCGTTTTTGGCGCCACAATGCAACCAATTGCAACTGAATGGGCGCAGGCGTGGACTGCACGCGTCGCCCTGTACGCGCCTTGACTTCTGCCCACCCCATCGACCAGCACATCCGGCAGGTGCGCATGCACCCTTCCGTGCGGGCCATCGTGATTCCGCCCTGCCCGGAATCCCTGTTGCGGCTGCAGGCCATCATGGCCGAGCCGGAGATAGACGCCGATGCGCTCGATCAGCTGGCCTCATCCGATGTGGCCATGGCGGCGGCGTTGATCCGCCTGGCCAACAGCCCGCTGCACGCGCTGGCGCAGCCGGTGCAAACCGTGGGCATGGCGCTCACGGTGCTGGGCTTGCACCCTTCGGTGGAACTGCTGTCGGCCTTCATCACCCGCAATGCGCTGCTGGTGCGCTCACCGCTGCTCGACCATTTCTGGGAGAGCTCGCAGCGCCGGGCCATCGCCTGCGAGCACATCGGCCGCCAGCTCTACAGCTTCGACCCCGGCCTGGGCTACAGCTTCGGGCTGTTCTGCCATGTGGGTATGCCGGTGCTGGTGAAGGCGGTGCGCGGCTACGGCTCCACGGTGACCGAAGCACTGGCCCGCAGGGACCGCACCTTCACCCAGACCGAAAACGCCAACCACCGCACCGACCACGCGGTGATGGGCGCCATCGTGGCGCGCACCTGGCACCTGCCGGGGGACGTGGCGCAGGCCATCTGGCTGCACCACGACTTTGCGTGCCTGGGCGACGAGCGCTTCAACCCCACGGTGCGCCACCTGGTGGCCCTGGGGATGCTGGCCGAGTACCTTGTCAACCACCACGACAACCTGCCGCCCACCCGCGAATGGCAGGATCACGGCCAGGCCTGCATGGACCACCTGGCCGTGCCGCCAGAAGAGCTGGACCACTGGATCGACGAGCTGCACCCAGCGTTTGAGGCCGTGCGGTTCTAGGAGCCAGTCAGGGCCCCGCGTCGATCAGGTCTGCGATGCGCACGTGGCCCAGGCGCCGCGCTTGCTGCGCGGCAGTCAGGCCTTCCTGGTCTGCCAATGCGCGATTGGCGCCCAGGGCCATGATCCGCTGAACCGTGTCGGCCCTGCCGTTGGCGGCGGCCAGCATCAGTGCCGTCTTGCCCGTGTCGTCGCGGGCGTCAAGGGGGGCGCCTTGGTGCACCAGTTGCTCCACGCGCTGGATGCGGCCCTCACGCGCCGCTTGGCGCAACGCCTGCGCCAACGCGTCGCGGGGCTCGCCGGCGGCGCTGAGCTTGGCTGCAGCGGCACCGGCCGCAACGCCCCCGTTGACCGCATTGCTGCTTTGCAGGCCATGGGCTGCAGGAGCTGCGGGGGATGCCTGGGCTGCAGGCGCCGGGGCGGGCGCAGGAGCGTTTGCCGGTGCTGGTGCCTCGGCAGATCGCGCCGCATCCCTGGCGGCAGGCATGCGTTGCGCGGTGGCGCGCTCGCGCAATGCTTCAGGCGCGGCGGACGGGTTGGGCGGACCTGCAGGTGGCGACGTTGACGTTGACGATTGCGGCGACTGCGCGGGCGCAGGAGCGATCTGCGGTGCCACAGCTCCATCGGTCACCAGCGGCGCGGGCGCGGGCAGCCGCGGTGCTGCTGCGTTGCTGCCTGGCTCTCGCCGGGCGGACTCGGCCTCGGCGACTGCAGGGGCTGGGGCTGACTTGGCCAGCGGCCTGGTGGGTGTCTCTACCGGGTCAACTCTTTCTTGGAGTGCGCGTTGGGCCGCACGTCCTTGCTGGTCCCCAGCGCTGTCCGGCGTTGCCTGGGGGGGCGCTGCCGCGGGCGGTGGAGGCGCGGGGACAGCGTTGGCATCCGCCGCCGCAGAAGGCGCGGTGGTTGGCGCGGTGGGTGGCGCTGCAGGTTCGGGCGCAGGCAACTCCGCGGGGGGCGTTGCGGCCACCTGGCGTTCGCCGAATGCCACTTCTCGTTCTTCGGGTGTTCCGCGCTGGAACTGCAAAAGCAGCAAACCGGTCAGGCCCACCACGGCCACAGTGGCCAGTGCCGACAGCTTCCAGTGCGACTGGTTCGCGGCGGCGCGCCCTGGTGCGGCTGTGGTCGGCGACGGCGCTGCAGTGGCAGAGGCGGCGCCTGAGCCTGAGGCCGCAGCCGCCAGCATCTGGGCATGCGCACGCACGGCATCGCGGACCTGCGCGCCGGGGCGGGCATCGTCCTGGGCGCTGGCTTGGCGGTACCGCTCGGTCAGCTCGTCGTGGTCCGGCGCGCTCATGCAAACTCCTGCAGATGCTGGCGAAGGCTGGCCCGCGCATAGCGCAGGCGGCTCTTGGCCGTTTCAAATGGGACACCGGTGGCTTGCGCAATCTCCTGCACGCTCAGGTCGCCTTCGGCCTGCAGCAAAAAGGCTTCGCGCTGCTCGAAGGGCAACTGCTCCACCGCGGCGATCAGGGCGGCGGCCTGCTCGCGGGACTGCAGCTGGCGCACGGGTCCGAAGCCGGAGTCGGCGGCCAGCGTTTCCGCCAGGCTGCGCTCCGTGCCGTCGGTGACATCAAGGCTCAGGTGCTGCCGGGCGGTGCGGAGATGGTCCACCAGCCGGTTGTGCGCCAGGGTGAACAGCCAGGTGCGGAAACGGGCGGTGGCCTGGTAGCCGCCCGCACTGCGCGCCACGGCAAACCAGACATCCTGAAGCAGGTCGTCGGCCACCGCCTGGACCTTGACGCTGCGATAGACGAACCGCCACACCGCCAGCTCGTGCCGACCGTACAGCGTGTCGAAGGCGCCCATGTCTCCAGCAGCAAAACGCTGCATCAGCGTTTCATCGGCATCGTCGGCGTTGTCGGGCGAGGGGATGGTCGGCACCCGCGCATTATGCGAGGCGCCCATTCACCGCCGGCCCGTCGCGTGGCAGGCGGGCATGCGCAGACTGCGGCCCGCGGGCCGTTCACTTCGGGTCGGGCACATACGACACGTTGTCCGACTGCGGGAAAGCGCGGGGCGACGGCACGCGCGCTGGCTGCTCGCGGATCACGCCGCTGGCCACCAGGTTGGCGCGGCTGTCGTAGCGGATGCTGATCACTTCGTTGGGCTGGTCCTGCAGGCGTGTGAAGGTGGTGTGCGACACGACCGAGGTCTCGCGCTGGCCGTGGGCGGTGCCGAGCCGGAGCGAGGGTGCCGGCATCGACTTGGCCACGCTGCTGTTGGCGGACCGCTGCTCCGACAGCGCGGATGGCCCCGCAGCAGAGGAGTCGTCTTCAGCGGCCGGGGCAGGCGCCGCCGCTGCAGGCGGCGGGGGCAGGGCACCGGCAGAGGGCGTGCTGCGTTGCAGCTCGGCGCTGTCGCGTGCCTCGCGCCGCTGGCGGTCGGGCTCGGGCGCGATGGTCGGCACCGCCACCGGCTGCTGTTCACGGAACAGTGCCACCCCGATCACGCCCACGTTGGCTGGACGGCCGGTTCGGCCGGCATAGGAATTGGCGATGCTCGAAAATTCGAACGCTGCCACCTCGCTGCTGCTTTTGCGCCAACCGGTGATCTGGTAGCGCTCGTACGGAGAGAACACGTACCCGCGCTGGTCCCAGGCCGCGGTCTCGCCGCTGAGCACGTTGACACCGTCCACTGAAGGCACGGCCAGCAAGCGCTCCCCGCTGCGGTTGTGCACCGTGACGGCATAGCGCGCCCCCGGGCGGCCCGCCACCCAGTACTCGCCCTTGGCGAAATGCACCGGCAGCGTGGCCCCGGTGTCGCGGTCCACGATGGTGATGTCGGCCAATCGGCCGATGGCATGCGCCGGAGCGCTGGCCAGCGTCAGAACGGCAGTCAGGACCGTCAGCGCCGTCAGCGCGGGGAGGGTGGTGATGGCGGTCAGGGGGAATGCACCGGTTGTCATGGCAGCTCCATCAAAGAGGTTGTTGGTGCTGGGTGAAACGAACGGGGCGGGCGAATGGGGTTAACCGGCGCAAAAAAATATGAAAATAATTTTCAGGGCTCTCGATGCTGACGACGGGCGTCGGGGACGCATCACGGCTGGGTCTGCCCGCTGCCGCCGCTGCCCGCACGGCGAGGGGCCAGGCCGCCACCGCCCGCGATTGCGCCCGTT
This sequence comes from Acidovorax sp. sic0104, assembly GCF_019219095.1. Lineage (GTDB taxonomy): Bacteria > Pseudomonadota > Gammaproteobacteria > Burkholderiales > Burkholderiaceae_C > Acidovorax. The sequence goes on along the minus strand of NZ_JAHUWH010000003.1, from coordinate 84,276 downwards.
AGCATGGCACCATGCTGTCTGCCAAACCCTACCTCCAGAGCGCCTGCATCCGCCCGGATGCCGCCATCGACTACGACACCTACCCCTACAACATACCCGCCATCCGCGAGCTGGGCCGGCTGGAGTTTCACCCGGACGTGACGTTCTTCGTGGGTGAAAACGGTTCTGGAAAGTCGACGCTGCTGGAAGGCATCGCCCTGGCCCTGGGCTACAGCCCCGAAGGCGGCACCCGCAACTTCCAGCTGACCACGGCGGGGTCGGAGTCGTCCCTCCACGAGGTGCTGCGGCTGGCGCGCAGCTACCGCGCCCCCAAGGATGGCTACTTTCTGCGGGCCGAGAGCTTCTTCAACGTGGCCACCTACATGGACGAGGTGGGTGGCTTGGAGCACTATGGCGACAAGTCACTGCATGCCCGCTCGCACGGCGAGGCATTCATGGCGCTGCTTACGTACAGGTTCGGCGGCAAGGGCCTGTACTTGCTGGACGAGCCTGAATCCGCGCTGTCGCCCAACCGGCAACTGGCCGCGCTGTCGGCCATCCACCAACTGGTGGAGGACAAGTCGCAGTTCATCATCGCCACGCACTCGCCCATCCTGCTGTCTTACCCGAACGCCAAGATCATCCAGTTCGACGGCGGCGGCGTGTCCGAAGTCGCATTCGAGGACACCGAGCACTATGTGGTGACGCACGACTTCCTGAACAACTATCAGGATCGACTCCCACGCCTGCTCGCAGGGTGACAGATCCAAGCCGGCTGGTTTTATAGACCTTTTGGCGATTAAGTAAGAGCTATATATTCGTTTGGGTTTTAAAGATCGACTCGCAGAATGCTCCATCAGACATTGAAGGAGCACGTTCCATGGCCACCCTGCGACTCGGCGATATCGCCCCCGACTTCACCCAGGACTCCACTGCCGGCACCATCCGCTTTCATGAATGGGCGGGCGATTCGTGGGTCGTGCTGTTCTCCCACCCCGCCGATTTCACACCCGTGTGCACCACGGAACTGGGCAAGACGGCGGCCCTGGGCGGCGAATTCGCCAAGCGCCGCGTTTTGCCCATCGCCGTGAGCGTGGACCCCGTCGATTCGCACAACCGCTGGGTGGGCGACATCAACGAGACGCAGAACACCACCGTCAACTTTCCCATCCTGGCCGATGCGGACAAGAAGGTGGCAGACCTCTACGACATGATCCACCCCAACGCATCGACCACGGTCACGGTGCGCAGCGTGTTCATCATCGACCCCAAGAAGGTCATCCGCACCACATTCACCTACCCCGCCAGCACGGGCCGCAACTTCGACGAGATCCTGCGGGTGATCGACTCGCTGCAACTGACCGATAGCCACAAGGTGGCCACGCCCGCCAACTGGAAGGACGGCGACGACGTGATCATCGTGCCCAGCTTGCAGGACCCGGCCGAGATCGCGCAGCGCTTCCCCAAGGGCTTCAAGGCCGTGCGCCCCTACCTGCGCATCACGCCCCAGCCCAACAAGTAAGCCGCAGGCACCAAAAAGCACAAGTAGAACCACCAGGGCAGGGCTGCGGCATCGCCGTGGCCGGCCCTCCGATTTCCGTGACCACCACTTCCATCATCATCGTTCCCGGCTGGCGCGACTCGGGCCCCGGACACTGGCAGAGCCTGTGGACCGAACGCCTGCCGCATGCCAGCCGCGTGGTGCAGGACGACTGGATCACGCCCACCCGCTCCGCCTGGGTGGGGCAGCTTGAAAAGACCGTGCTTGCCGCGCCCAACCCCGTGGTGATCGTGGCGCACAGCCTGGGCTGCATTGCCACGAGCCACATGGGCCCCGAAGCGGCGGCGCGGGTGTGTGGCGCCTTGCTGGTGGCCCCGGCAGATCCCGAGCGCCGCGCCGTGCTCAGCGACTTCGCACCCGTGCCCTATGCGGCGCTGCCGTACCGCAGCATCGTGGTGGCCAGCAGCAACGACCCTTACTGCCCCATCCGCCTGGCCGGGGCCTACGCCCGCGCCTGGGGCAGCGAATTCGTGCGCATGCAGAACGCCGGGCACATCAACATCGAATCCGGCCACGGCGAATGGCCTTTGGGGTGGGCGCTGCTGCAGTCCCTGGAAGGAGAACCCGCGCTCAAGGGTTCGGTCGCCCCGCTGCAGCAGGTATTGTCATCACCACTCTAGCGTTTTGCTATATTTTTAATAGCTTCCGGCGCTTTCTGGTCAAGCGCTACTGGCATTTTTTGGCCAGGAATGCCGCACTGCGCACATGCATCCGGTGGCTGTGGGCAGCCGCTGGCAATCATTCGCCCTTCCACCATAGCGAATCTATATTCCAATAGCTGATTATTTAACAAGAATATATTCTTTTGAGTTTTAAGCCATTGCTCCACACAATGGCGAATCTCCGTATCAGCACCTTAGGCGACGCGACCATGACTTCTTTGAAACTCAAGACTCTCCTGGCTTCCCTGGCCCTGGCCGCCAGCGGCATGGCCGCAGCGCAGAACTCGCTGCTCAACGTGTCCTATGACGTGGCGCGCGAGTTCTACAAGGACTACAACGCCGCCTTCGCCGCCCACTACAAGAAGACGACCGGCCAGGACGTGAAGATCGACCAGTCGCATGCCGGCTCCAGCGCCCAGGCGCGCGCCGTGAACGACGGTCTGGCCGCCGACGTGGTCACCATGAACACCACCACCGACGTGCAGTTCCTGGCCGACAGCGGCGTTGTGGCCAAGGATTGGGCCAAGAAATTCCCGCACGATGCATCGCCCACCACCTCGACCATGCTGTTCCTGGTGCGCAACGGCAACCCCAAGGGCATCAAGGATTGGGATGACCTCATCAAGCCCGGCGTGCAGGTGATCGTGGTGAACCCCAAGACCGGCGGCAACGGCCGCTATGCCTACCTGGCTGCCTGGGGCGCCGTGCGCGAAAAGGGCGGCACCGAGGCACAGGCCGCCGAGTTCGTGGGCAAGCTGTACAAGAACGTGCCCATCCTGGCCAAGGGCGGGCGCGATGCGACTGCCACCTTCCTGCAGCGCAACCAGGGCGACGTGCTGATCACCTTCGAATCCGAGGTGGTCTCCATCGACCGCGAGTTCGGCACCGGAAAGGTCGATGCGGTGTACCCCTCGGTGAGCGTGGTGGCCGAGAACCCGGTCGCCGTGGTCGAGCGCACCGTGGCCAAGAAGGGCACGGCGCAATTGGCCAAGGCTTATCTGGACTACCTGTACTCCGAAGAGGCCCAGGAGATCGCCGCCAAGCACGCCATCCGTCCGCGCTCTGAAACCGTGCTCAAGAAGTACGCCGACACCTTCAAGCCGCTCAAGCAGTTCACGGTGGCCAAGTACTTCGGCTCGCTGACCGAAGCGCAGAAGGTGCACTTCAACGATGGCGGCCAGTTCGACAAGCTCTACACGCCCGGCGCCAAGTAAGCCCAGCGCGCTTTTCGTCTTTCTACCTCGCATATGACCACCGCGACTGCAGTGGCCGCAGCCCCGGCCGGTCGGCGCGCGCCCAAGCGCGTGCTGCCCGGCTTCGGGCTGACCCTGGGCTACACGCTTTTCTATCTGAGCATCATCGTGCTGATCCCGCTGTCGGCACTGATCTTCAAGACCTTCACCCTGACCTGGGAGCAATTCTGGGCCGCCATCAGCGCGCCGCGCGTGGTGGCTTCGTACCGCCTTACCTTCGGCGCCTCGTTCCTGGCGGCGCTGGTCAACCTGGTGTTCGGCCTGCTGATCGCCTGGGTGCTGGTGCGCTACAAGTTTCCCGGCAAGAAGATCGTGGACGCGTTGGTGGACCTGCCGTTCGCATTGCCCACCGCTGTGGCCGGCATCTCGCTGACCGCCTTGTTGGCCGGCAATGGCTGGGTCGGCAGCATCCTGGAGCCCCTGGGCATCCAGCTCGCGTTCAAGCCCGCGGGCATCGTGATCGCGCTGATCTTCATCGGCCTGCCGTTCGTGGTGCGCACCGTGCAGCCCGTGCTGGAGGACGCCGAGAAGGAACTGGAAGAAGCCGCCACCTGCCTCGGGGCCACGCGCCTGCAAACCTTCACCAAGGTCATCCTTCCTTCCATCACCCCCGCGCTGCTCACCGGCTTTGCCATGGCATTCGCACGGGCCGTGGGGGAGTACGGCTCGGTGATCTTCATTGCCGGCAACATGCCCATGGTGTCTGAAATCACGCCGCTCATCATCATCGGCAAGCTCGAGCAGTACGACTACGCCGGTGCCACCGCCGTGGCCGTGGTCATGCTGGTCATATCGTTCATCCTGCTGCTGATCATCAATGCGCTGCAGGCCTGGCAACGGCGCCACGCGGGGGCTCCAGCATGAGCGGCAGCAATTCCCGCACCATCCGCCGCGCACAGGCGGGCACCACCGAGGCGCCCTGGGTCCGCTATACGCTGATCGGCATCGCGCTCGCCTTCATGCTGCTGTTCCTTGTGCTGCCGCTGGCCGCCGTGTTTGCCGAGGCCTTGCGCAAGGGCTTTGGGGCCTACCTCGAGGGCCTGCGAGAGCCCGACGCCTGGGCCGCTATCAAGCTCACGCTGATCACCGCCGCCATCGCGGTGCCGCTGAACCTCGTGTTCGGCGTCGCGGCCGCCTGGTGCATCGCCAAGTACGAGTTCAGGGGCAAGGCGTTCCTGACCACGCTGGTGGACCTGCCGTTTTCCGTCTCTCCCGTGGTGGCGGGCCTGATCTACGTGCTGATGTTCGGCGCGCAGGGCTGGTTCGGCCCCTGGCTGCAGGCGCATGACATCAAGATCATCTTCGCGGTGCCGGGCATCGTGCTGGCCACGGTGTTCGTGACCTTCCCGTTCATCGCCCGCGAGCTCATCCCGCTGATGCAGGCCCAGGGCAACGACGAGGAGCAGGCCGCCATCGTGCTGGGCGCCACCGGCTGGCAGACCTTCTGGCACGTGACGCTGCCCAACATCAAGTGGGGTCTGCTGTACGGCGTGATCCTGTGCAATGCGCGGGCCATGGGCGAGTTCGGTGCGGTGTCCGTCGTGTCGGGCCACATTCGTGGGCAGACCAACACCATTCCGCTGCACGTCGAAATTCTCTACAACGAGTACCAGTCCGTGGCCGCGTTCGCTGCTGCATCGCTGCTGGCCTTGCTGGCCCTGGTCACGCTGGTCATCAAGACCATTGCCGAACACCGCAACGAGCAGGCGCAGAAGGCAGCTGCCGAATTGCCCCCGGAGCGGCCCGCACCCGCCGCCCGCTGAAGGAACAAGACCATGAGCATTGAAATCCGTAACGTCAGCAAGCAGTTCGGTGACTTCCACGCGCTGCGCGACGTGAGTCTGGACATCGCCTCGGGCGAACTCATAGCGTTGCTGGGGCCCTCGGGCTGCGGCAAGACCACGCTGCTGCGCATCATCGCGGGCCTGGAGACGGCCGATGTCGGCACCATCCACTTCAGCGGCGAAGACACCACCGACGTGCACGTGCGCGAGCGCAACGTGGGCTTTGTGTTCCAGCACTACGCGCTGTTTCGCCACATGACCGTGTTCGAGAACGTGGCCTTCGGCCTGCGCGTCAAGCCCCGTGGCGAGCGCCCGAGCGAGGCGCAGATCAAGCAGAAGGTGACCGACCTGCTCAAGCTCGTGCAGCTCGACTGGCTGGCCGAGCGCTACCCCTCGCAGCTCTCGGGCGGGCAGCGCCAGCGCATTGCGCTGGCCCGCGCCCTGGCGGTGGAGCCCAAGGTGCTGCTGCTCGACGAGCCCTTCGGCGCCTTGGACGCCAAGGTGCGCAAGGAACTGCGCCGCTGGCTGCGCCGCTTGCACGACGAGCTGCATGTGACCAGCATCTTCGTGACCCACGACCAGGAAGAGGCCCTGGAGGTGGCCGACCGCGTGGTGGTGATCAACCAGGGCCGCATCGAGCAAAGCGGCTCGCCGCAGCAAGTGTGGGACCAGCCTGCCAGCCCCTTCGTCTACGGCTTCCTGGGCGACGTGAACCTGTTCCACGGCCGGGCCCATGAAGGTCTGGTGCACCTGGACGGCATGCAGATCGACTCCCCCGAGCACCAGGGCGCGCAGAACGCCAAGGCCTTTGCGTACGTGCGCCCGCACGATCTGGACGTGGAGCGCTACTCCCCGGGCGCCGGACTCGACGCCCAAGGCCGCCCCCGCGGCATCGTGGCGCAGCTCAGCCGCGCCATCGTGGTGGGCCCGATCGCGCGCCTGGAACTTATTCCATCCCAGGATCACAAACCAGCGGACAATGCGTCCCCGGAACACTTGATCGAAGCGCAGATCCCTGCGCAGCAGTTCAAGGAGATGGGTTTCAAGGAGGGTGAAACGCTGGTGGTGACACCGCGCCGCGCCCGGGTTTTTCTGGACCACGCCGCTGGGATCTGACTCCCCCTGAGCCGCTGCGCGTCTTCCCCCTCTGGGGGACGCACCCGGTGGACTGGCGGAGCCAGATCCACGGATGCACTGGCGCGGACGGTGCCCGTTTCACCGGCGGCACCGTTTGCAATGGCTACTGATGAGGGATAAGAAATGAATTGGTTGACTGCGGCCCCGCGCCGCGTGCTGGCGCTGATCAGCGTGGCGTGTGTGGCGATGCTGGCTTTCGGCATGTACCTGCAGCACGTGGTGGGCCTGGAGCCTTGCCCGATGTGCATCGTGCAACGCTATGCTCTCATTGCTGTAGCAATTTTCACAGGCCTGGCAAGCGCAAGGGGCTCAAAAGGCTGGTGGATGGGCTGGGGTGTGCTGGCCCTGATCGCATCCGGCTTCGGCGCATTTGTGGCTGCCCGTCAGAGCTGGCTGCAGTGGTACCCGCCCGAGGTCGCCACTTGTGGCCGCGACTTCTACGGCATGATCGAAAACTACCCCATCAGCCGCGCCGTTCCCATGATCTTCCGTGGCTCGGGCGACTGCGCTGCGATCGACTGGACCTTTCTGGGTGGCTCCATCGCCAACTGGTCGTTCGTCTGCTTCGTGGGGTTTGCGGTGGTGCTGCTGGCGTTGCTGGTGCGTGGCCTCAAAACCGCTGGCAGGAAGGGTTCGGGGTACTCGATGGCGTGATGCCGTTGGCTTCGTGGAAGCATCGAAAGGGCGCTCATTGAGCGCCTTTTTGCTTTTTGGCAGCGTGCCGCGCCATCCATTCCAGTCTCAATGCAGCGGCGCCTCGGAGAAAGGAAAACCCACACCTTGCGCCCCATCCACCCACGGCGGCAGCTTGGGCATCACGCTGGCCAGCAGCGGCGACGCCTGCCATTGGGCCAGCCAGGCCTGCAAACGCGGCCAGGGCTGAGCGGCCCACCAGTCCGTGTCGATACCTGCGAACTGTCTCACGAAGGGGGCGATGGCCATGTCGGCGATGGAGACCGCGTGTCCGAAAAGATGGGGCGCTGCAGACAGGCGGGCTTCCAGCAAAGCCAGCCATGCAGAGGCTTTGGCACGCTGCGAATCCGTATCGGTGCCCGGGTAGCGGCTGGGGTACTTGCACCGGTCAAGCGCATGTTTGAAGCTGCCGTCGCACTCGGCCATCAGCGCCAGCATGTCCTCAAGGCTGCCGTGGTCCGGGGCGAGCCAGGCAGCGGGGTCGTTTTGCCGCAGGGCCCACAACATGATGTCCAGACTCTGCTCCAGCACCTGGCCATTCGGCAGCACGAGCACGGGCACGGTGGCCTTGGGCGAGGCCTGCAGCAGCCCCTGCGGCTTGTTCTTGAGCACCACTTCGCGCAGCTCGCAGGCCTGGCCGCTCACGGCGATGGCCAGGCGGGCGCGTATGGCATAGGGGCAGCGGCGGAAGGAATAGAGGACGGGCAGGGCGCTCATGGGGCTGTGCCTCCGCCCTCGCCCTCATTGTCCGCATCGGTCTGCCTGGGGGCTGCACGCGCGGAGCCGGGCTGCCGTGCGCCGATGTGCTCTTCGCCGCGCTGCGCGGCCAGCTGCATCTGCCGCTCGCGCTCGGCCAGGGCCCGCTCCTGCTCGGGCGTGCGGGTGCCGTGGCAATACGGGCAACTCACGCCTGCCACATAGTGCGGCGACTGCAGTTCGGCCTCGCCCAGCGGCATGCGGCAGGAGCGGCACAGCTGGTGGTGCCCGCGCACCAGGCCGTGGCCCACCGACACGCGTTCGTCGAACACGAAGCAGTCGCCCTGCCAGCGGCTGGCGTCAGCGGGTACGGTTTCGAGGTACTTGAGGATGCCGCCTTCGAGGTGGAAGACCTCCTCGAATCCCTGCGACCTGAGCAGCGCGGTGGACTTCTCGCAGCGGATGCCGCCCGTGCAGAACATGGCCACGCGTGGCTTGCCGGCCAGCACGCCGCCCGGCTGCGATTGTTCGGCCACCCAGGCCGGAAACTCCGCAAAGCTTTGGGTATGCGGGTTGACCGCGCGCGCGAAGGTGCCGATGCCCACTTCGTAGTCGTTGCGCGTGTCGACCACCACCACGCCGGGGTCATCGATGAGCGCGTTCCAGTCCTCGGGCTTGACATAGGTGCCCGCGTTGCGGGCCGGGTTCAGTCCGGGCACGCCCAGGGTGACGATCTCGCGCTTCAAGCGCACCCTCATGCGGTAGAACGGCATGCGCTCGGCCGGTGCCTCCTTGTGCTGCAGGGCGGCAAAGCGCGGGTCGCTGCGCAGCCACGCCAGCACGGCGTGCACGCCCTGCGGTTCGCCCGCGATGGTGCCGTTGATGCCCTCGGGCGCCAGCAGCAGCATTCCGCGCACGCCGTGCGCGTCGCACAGCGACTGCAGTGGCTCGCGCAGCTGCGCAAAGTCCGGCAGGTCCACGAACTGGTAAAGCGCGGCGGTGAGAAGGCGGGGTGTGACGGAGTCCACGAAATGTCCACGAAATGGCGGGAGGCAGGAGGAATGGGAGGGGAGGGGGCTGATGATAGCGGTCACTTTTAGTTACGATGTGTGCCGGGCATGCATGGCTCGCTCCCACCATCGCTGGACGCAAGGCTTTTTATGGGCAAGGAATCCACAGTCAACCTGTTTCGCAGGCTGGAGCAGCTCAACGGCATCGGTGCTGCGCTTTCGCGCGAGCGTGACATAGACCGGCTGCTGGAGAACATTCTGGAGGCCGCCAAGGCCATCACCGGCGCCGACGGCGGCACGCTCTACAGCGTGACGGAAGACGGCGAGGCGCTCAAGTTCGAGATCCTGCGCACGGACTCGCTGGGCATCCGCCTGGGTGGCACCACGGGCAAGCCCATCGACTTTCCGATGTTGCCGCTGCGCCATGCGGACGGCTCGCCCAATGATTCCCTGGTGGCCGCGCATGCCGCCATCCACGACCGCACCGTGAACATTGCCGATGCCTACAGCGCGGCGGGGTTCGACTTCTCGGGCACGCGCGCCTTCGATGCGCGCACCGGCTACCACTCGCGCTCGTTCCTCACCGTGCCGATGAAGAACCACGACCACGAGCTCATCGGCGTGCTGCAGCTCATCAACCCGCACGACCCGGAAACAGGCGCGGTCACCACCTTTTCGGAGGCCGACCAGAGCCTGGCCGAATCGCTGGCGTCGCAGGCCGCGATCGCCCTCACGAACCGACTGCTCATCACGCAGCTGGAGCGGCTGTTCGAGTCGTTCGTGAACCTCATCAACCTGGCCATCGACGAAAAATCTCCCTACACCGGCGGCCACTGCCAGCGCGTGCCGGCCCTCACCATGATGCTGGCGGAAGCGGTCAATGCCACTGAGCACGGGCCGCTGGCGGGCTTTTGCATGACAGACCGGGATCGGTATGAGCTGAAGATGGCCGGCCTGCTGCACGACTGCGGCAAGATCACCACGCCGGTGCACGTGGTGGACAAGGCCACCAAGCTGCAGACCCTGTATGACCGCATCGGCCTGGTGGACACGCGCTTCGAAGTGCTCAAGCGCGATGCAGAACTGGCCGCGCTGCGCCGCCAGCTCGCCCTGCGCCCGGTGGTCGATGCGCGCGCCGAAGGGCAGGAGCTTCTGGCCCTGCAGCACGAGATCCACGCGCTGGAGGAGGACCGCGAATTCCTGCGCCGCAGCAACACAGGCACCGAAGCCATGCGGCCCGAAGACCAGCAGCGCGTGCGCGACATCGCTGCCATGCGGCACTGGCGCAACCCGCAGGGCGTGCAGACCAGCTTTCTCACCGCCGAGGAGGTGGAGAACCTCACCATCCGCGCCGGCACGCTGAACCAGGCTGAGCGCGACACCATCAACTACCACATCGTCGCCACCATCAAGATGCTGGAGACGCTGCCCTGGCCGCGCCACCTGAAGAACGTGCCCGAATACGCGGGCGGCCACCACGAGCGCATGGACGGCAAGGGCTACCCGCGCGGCCTCACGCGCGAGCAGATGTCGCTGCAGGCCCGCATGATGGGCATCGCGGACATCTTCGAGGCCCTGACGGCCGCCGACCGCCCCTACAAGAGCGGCATGACCTTGTCGCAGGCGCTGGCGATCATGTGCCGCATGCGGGACAACGGGCACATCGACCCCGACCTGTTCGAGGTGTTTGTGCGCGAGGGGGTGTACCTGCGCTATGGCCAGGAGTTCCTGGATGCGGGGCAGGTGGACGCGGTGGACATTGCGGCGCTGGGGTTTGCCTAGGGACCCTCTGCACGAATCACCGCGCCGGGGGCATCTGCGGGCCCGGGCGGTCTGCGGCGCAAGCAAATACTCGCAATAGCTACAGCGATTGCTGCGTCTTGCGCCTCGCAGCCCTCGGCTGGAATGCTGCCTGGCAGCGGTTTCCGTAGCGGCTGCACCTGTTGCATTTGCTATTTATTTTGTAGCTAATTGCGCTTGTACAGAGAGCGCTAGAGGCTGAATCAATCCGATTTTTCTGCTCCACTGCGAGCCTCGGCCATCAGCCAGTCGCTGAATGCCGCCATGGCGCCGCTGGCCGGGCGGGACTGCAGCCGCGTGAGCCAGTAGGAGCCTCGGTGCAGCTCTTGCGCGAAAGGCTGCACCAGCCGGCCCTGCCGCAGCTCGCGCATGAACATGCGCACCGGCAGCAGGGCCATGCCCGCCCCCTGGGCAGCGGCCTCGGCCAGTGTCAGCGACGAGTCGAACACGGCGCCGCGCACCACTGGGCAGGGTGCGCCTGCTGCGGCGAACCAGGCTGCCCACTCGTCTGCGCGATAGCTGCGCAGCAGCGGCTGGCGCGCCAGGTCGGAGGCGGTTCGCAGGCCGTGTGCCAGGGCCGGTGCGCACATCACTGACATGGGCGCATCCATGATGCGTTCGGCGTGCGTGCCGTGCCAGGCGCCATCGCCAAAGCGGATCGCAAGGTCCAGGCCTTCGCCCGCCATGTCCACGCGGTTGTTGTGCGTGAGAAGGCGCAGGTCCACAAACGGGCAGGCGGCCTGGAAGTCTCGCAGGCGAGGCAGCAGCCAGCCCACGGCGAACGTGCCCACGGCGCCCACGGTCAGCACCTCGCGCGGGCGGGCGTCGCCCAGCTTGTCGAGTGCGCGCTCCAGCTGCCCGAAGGCCTGCACCACCGCCGGCAGCAGCGCCTGGCCTTCGTCCGTCAGCGCCAGGCCGCGTGGCAGGCGGCGAAACAGCGGCTTGCCCAGGCGGTCCTCAAGTTTGCGGATGTGCTGGCTCACGGCGGTCTGGGTCACGTGCAGTTCTTCGGCTGCGCGTGTGAGGTTGAGGTGGCGCGCGGAGGCTTCGAAGGCCCGCAGGGCGTTGAGCGGCAAGTGCATTCAGAGGCCTCAGTTTTTCTTGGGTCTGGCGGCAATTATTGTCGATGGTGCCAAGGGATCGAAGTACTTATCGTTTGGGTCTTGTTTCCACTTCACTCCAAATCTTTATGCAAAGACGACAGTTTTCCTTGGGATTGATGGCCGCTGCTGCGGTGCCACTGTGGGGCTGTGCCGGTGCCGGCAACGCTGCCAGTGGGCCTGGCAGTACAGCCAGCGGCAGCCAGGCCGCGCGTGCCTGGAACGAAACCCTCGCCGGTATCGAGCGCACTGCGCAGGGCCGCCTGGGCGTGGCGATGCTCGACACGGGCTCGGGCCTTGCCTTGGGCTGGCGCCAGGACGAGCGTTTTGCCATGGCCAGCACCTTCAAGGCCGTGCTTGCGGGCTGGATGCTGTCGCTGGTCGACCAGGGCAAGGAGAGGCTGGACCGCCGCCTGCAGTACGGCCGCGATGCCGTCATCGCGCATTCGCCGGTCAGCGGCCCGCGTGCGGGCGACGGCGGCGGCCTGACGGTGGGCGAGCTGTGCGCCGCCACCGTGAGCCTGAGCGACAACACCGCCGCCAATGTGTTGTTGGCGCAGCACGGCGGGCCGGCAGCTTTCACGGTATTCGTGCGCTCGCTGGGCGATACCGTTACGCGGCTGGACCGCACTGAGCCTGCGCTGAACGAGGCCAAGGTGGGCGACCCGCGCGATACCACCACGCCGCTGGCCATGTTGCAGACGATGCACAAGCTGGTGCTGGGCGATGCGCTCAGCCCTGCATCGCGTGCCTGGCTGCAGCGCTGGCTGGTGGAGACGAGCACCGGCGACAAGCGCCTGCGCGCTGGCGTGCCGGGCTGGAAGGTGGGGGACAAGACGGGCACCACCAACAGCGGCACCTCCAACGACATCGCTGTGATGTGGCCGCCGGGCGGGGGGGCGCCCGTGGTGGTGACCTGCTATGTCACCGCGTCGACGGCGTCGTCTGAACAGCGAGATGCGGCGATTGCGCAGGTGGCGCGCGCGGTGGTGGCTGCCAGGCAGGGGTAGCTTTTTTTCAGTCTCGGCCAAGCGTTCGTCACCGCTTGGCCGTTCGGGCCGAGTCTTGGCCGCCACCGACCGTTCGGGCTGAGCCTGTCGAAGCCTTGCGCTGCGCTTCGACAGGCTCAACGTGAACGGTTCGGGGGTTGCCGTGCCGCAAGGCGCCCAGGCCGATGATCAGAGCCGAATGCCGAAGACCGAATGCCGAAGACTCAGAGCTTCTTGACCAGCACCTGGCTCTTGCGGTCCCAGTTGTACTTGCGCTTGCGCGCGTCGGGCAGCCAGTCCGGGTCCACCGGCTGGAACCCGCGCTTGATGAACCAGTGCATGGTGCGGGTGGTCAGCACGAAGATGCTGTCCAGCCCCAGGATGCGGGCGCGCTGCTCGATGCGCTTGAGCAGCTTCTCGCCGTCGCCCGTGCCCTGGCTTTGTGGCGACACCGTCACGGCCGCCATCTCGGCGGTCTTGGCCTCGGGGTAGGGGTAGAGTGCCGCGCAGCCGAAGATCACGCCGTCGTGTTCGATGATGGTGTAGCTGGCGATGTCGCGCTCGATCTCGGTGCGGTCGCGCTTGACGAGGGTGCCGTCCTTCTCGAAAGGCTCGATCAGTTGCAGGATGCCGCCCACGTCGTCGATGGTGGCTTCGCGCAGCTCTTCGAGCTTTTCGTCGATCACCATGGTGCCGATGCCGTCGTGCACGTACACCTCCAGCAGCAGGGAGCCATCCACGGCAAAAGGCAGGATGTGGCTGCGCTCCACACCGGCCTTGCAGGCCTTTACGCAGTGCTGCAGGTAAAAGCCCGTGTCGGTGGGGGTCTGTGCCGTGGGCAGCGTGGCCAGCAGGGCCTGCGCGGCGGCCAGCGGCAGCTCGGTGTCGATGGGGTTGTCCTCGCTCTCGGGCTCGGAGGGCTGCATGCGGATGCCCGGTACCTCGGTCAGGAAGATCAGCTTGTCGGCGCGCAGCTCGATGGCCACGCTGGTGGCCACTTCTTCCATGCTGAGGTTGAAGGCCTCGCCCGTGGGCGAGAAACCGAACGGCGACAGCAGCACCAGCGCACCCATGTCCAGCGTACGCTGGATGCCGGCCACGTCCACCTTGCGCACCAGGCCCGAGTGCTGGAAGTCCACCCCGTCGACGATGCCAACGGGCCGGGCCGTGAGGAAGTTGCCCGAGATCACCCGTACCGTCGCACCCGCCATGGGCGTGTTGGGCAGGCCCTGGCTGAAGGCGGCCTCGATCTCGTAGCGCAGCTGGCCGGCGGCCTCCTGAGCGCAGTCGAGCGCCACCGAATCGGTGATACGAATGCCGTGTGAATACTTGGCCGCGTGCCCCTTGGCCGCCAACTGCTCGTTGACCTGCGGGCGAAAGCCGTGCACCAGCACGATCTTCACGCCCATGGCCTGGATCAGCGCCAGGTCCTGCGCGATGCTGTGCAGCTTGCCCGCCGCGATCGCCTCGCCCGTGAGCCCGATCACAAACGTCTGGTTGCGAAACTTGTGGATGTAGGGCGCCACCGAGCGGAACCAGGGCACGAAGGTGAAATTGAAAACGGCGGACATGGCGGTGTGCGGGGTCCTCAAAGGGAGCGTCTGACAGGGGAAATCGGCGGCCAGCCAACAAAAGGGCGGCCCTCAGGCCGCCCGGCTCAGGCGCGCATCATAAGCATGCAGGGCCTCAGTGTGGCGGCGAGGGCCTTACTGCGTGGCGCCGCGACGCTGAAACAGCGCAAGGCGGTCGGCAAACGGCTCCAGCACCAAGGTGTCCTCGGCAACGCTGCAGGCCGGCCGCACGATGACGGCAAGGCCCTGCGCCGCCATCAGCGCCTGCATCTCGTCCTGCGCGATCATGCCGTGGTCCATCAACGCCCCCACCAGTGCGTTGAGCGCGGCCTGATTGTCGTGCAGCAGCGCCTGGGCGCGCCGGTACTGGGACTGCAGCAGCGCCTCGATGGCGGTGTTGCTCGGTCCCACCTCGGTGTTGATGTGGTTGTCCATCTCCACCGTGGTGTCGGTGCGGCTGATGCGCGCGCCAAAGCCGTGGTGGCGCACGTAGCGCGCGGCCTCGGCGGTCACCTGCTTGTAGTCCTGCTCGGCGCCCGTGGTGCAGGCCATCTCGCCGAACACCAGCTCTTCGGCCACGCGGCCGGCCAGGCCCACGCACATCATGTCCAGCGCGTTTTGGCGCGTGGTGACCTTCAAGCCCGCAAAGCTGTTGTAGCCGCCTTCGAACGAGGCGATGTTGATCTTCACCTCCTGCGGGGCCTGGCCGAACAGCAGGCAGTACAGCAGCGCATGCCCGGCTTCGTGTACCGCCAGCAGCGCCCGGAAGTCCGCGTTGGCGCGCTGCTTGAGGCGGTTGAGTTCCAGCGCCACCGCGAACTGACGCTCGTGCGTGCCGCCGTGGGCGTCGGTGCCTTGCACGGCCAGGTGGCGGCGGTCTGCCGCGAGGTGGATGGCGAACACCTGCGACAGCGGCAGCGATTGCTCCATCACCCACAGCGTGGCCTTGACCAGATTCGCGCTCAGGATGGCGTGCACCGACGAGAACAGTGGCCGTGTGCCCTGCGCGGGGAAGACCGCGTTGGCGTAGATCTCGCGCTGCACGTCCTCTCCGATCGCAAAGCGCACGCCGCACTGGGCGGCCACATCCTGCACGTAACGGTCGCACAGCTGGCGGATCAGCAGCTCGTACGTGGCGCGGCTGAACGACGGGTAGATCACATGCTCGTTGCCCAGCCGCGCGATCTGCTCGGGCTTGAAGCGCTCGGACAGCGCCTTCTTCACGTCGATGATGGATAGCTTGCGCGTGAGGCGGTGAAAGATGTCGGCGTCGGTATCGCAGTCTTCCACGCGCTGCGCGGTCTCGTGGTACATCTCGTCGAGGTTGCCGCACACGAAGACCAGCAGCCGGCTGTAGTCGGTCTCCCACGACTGGTTGGAGCGCTGGAACTCCATGTACATCGCCAGCACCTTGGCCGAAGGCCATTGCATGATCTCGGCCAGGGGGTCGGAGAGCTTGAGCATGCGCTTGAGCTCCTGCGCGTCCCATGCGTCGAGCTGAAAGCGGTAGGGCTTCTTGCCCGCGCGTTCGTTCTCGTCGTCCTCGGCGCGCTCGGCCTCGTAGTGGCTGTCGGCCAGCTTGCGTTCGATGTTGGACAGGGCCGTCAGCGCGGGCGGCAGGCGCCCGTCCGACAGCAGGGACCACACGTCCTGGTAGCGCTCCACCTTGGCCTCTTCGCCCTTGCGGTCCACCGTGCGAAAGCGCTGGAACTCGTCCAGCACCAGCATGCCCGGCGCGCCTTCGGAGATGCCGGAGTCCGCCAGCATGCCGGAGATGGTGGAGCTGCGGTAGCCCGCGCCGTGGCTGAAGCCGTCCATCTGCACTTCGACAAAGCGGTCGTAGAAGCCCAGCAGCTGGGCCAGGCGCCGCGTGAGCTGCGTCTTGCCCGTGCCGGTCAGGCCCCACAGGCAGACGATGACCGGGCGGCGGATGAGCTGCGGCAGCACGTACCAGGCGCGCACCGCATCGATCACGCGGTCGATGACCTCGTCGATGCCGACGAGCTCGGTCTTGAGTTGCGCCGCGGTGTCGGCCAGGTGCTGCTGGCGCTGGGCCAGTTCGGCGGCGGTGGGCAGCCGGTGTGTTGGCACAGCCGCTGCACTGTGCGCTGGCGGCAGCCCGTGCAGGGTCGCGGTGGCGTCCACGTGCAGCGTGCGGGTCTCCGCCGGGTCGAGCGTTGCCCTGGATGCAGGTTGCCCTGGTTGCCCTGGGTACCCAGGTTGAGCGGGGCCCCACGGCGCCCGCGTGTCCGCCAGTGCGGCGGTGGAATGGTTGTTGTCAGTCATGGAAAGAAAAGTCTGTTCGTGTCGCCTTGCGCAGGGCGACCTTGTCCGCGCGGCGCTGGGCGCCGGCGCTTCGGATGTGCTTGCCTGCCGCGCTCGACAGGCTGCGCTGGGCCAGCGCAGTGGCCACAGGGTTTCGGGGCGGGCCCGAAGCCTCGAGCCTCAGAACCAGGGGCTGCTTCATGCGGCGCAGCTTCTTGACTTGACCCTGGGCAAAGGCCCGAGAGATTTTTTGAGCACTCATGTGCACTCCACAAACAAAAAACCCCGGCAAGGTAGCCAGGGCTTGTGGAGCGCTGCACAGGGTGCAATAGCGCGCTTGTCGGCCTTGGCTGGACTTGTGAATGCACAGTCCAGCCGGGGCGGTGGACTGTGGTCAGGCGGGAGCGAACAAAGGAACAAACATAGCGATGACCTCCAGTGCTTTCAGGGGCTGCCGTGGCGGCGGGCACATGCCTGAAAGAAGAAAGCGCGAATTGTGGCGAGGGTCTTTGCGCTTGGCAATACGGCGGTGCCGCAGCCCGCAGAATCTGTCGCAAGAAAGGAACAGCTCCTGCAACGGCGGGGTTGTGGGCGAGCGAGAAAAGGGGGCCCTGGCGTGGCGCGCGTTCAGTCCTGGCGTCGGTCCTGGCGCTTGTAGACCCAGCCCGCAGCGCGCATCCATTCCTGCTGGTCACGTGTCTCCACGACCAGCTCGACCAGGTCGCGGCCGTCGTTGAGCGGCACTTGCACGGTCATGCCTGCGCGGTCTCCCGTGAGCGGCAGGAGAAACTGGCTGTCATCCCAGAACAGGTATCCGGGCAGCTCGGGCAACTCCCTCAATGAGGCCGTGCCCACGCCGAAGGCCAGCGGGATGGACTCGGGCGCCTCGTTGGACAGCAGCCAGGTGCTGCCCACCCGTGCCTTCCACTGCGAAGGCAGCGGCGCAGCTGCGGCGGGCATCTGCTGCGCCATGGGCATCGTCACCCAGTAGTGCCCCGCTGGCGCGGGCTCGCGGGACAGCAGGTAGCGACGTCCGTTGGACTGCTCCCAGCGGTACTGGGTGCCGGGCTGGGCATCGGACCACCACCATCCGTCGCTGCGCAAGCGCAGCCCCAGGCTCAACTGCGTCCAGTCCTTCGCCTCGGCCGACCACATCCACAGGTCGATCTGCTGGCTATCGGGCGACGCCACCTTCAGGGGTTTGGACGAGCGGCCGTAGATGCCCAGCAGCGCATCGACCGCGCTGGCGGAGGTGGTGGCCAGGGCCGGTGCGGCGCTTGCCACCTTGGGCGGCAGGGCGTTCAACTGGCCGGTCTCCTGCAGCGCCCGCAGCAGGATGCCCTCGGCCAGCGGGCCGGGCTTGAACGCCGAGGCGCTGCCGGTCAGCAGCACGGCCATGCCTGCCTGCGGCAGCACATAGAAGTCGCTGGAATAGAACATGGTGCCGCCGCTCTTTTGCCAGGCCAGGAAGCCGGCCGCGTCCAGGCCCTGCTGGCGCGCGCTGTCCCAGCCCAGCCCCCAGCGCCAGTCGGGCGTGAGGTCGATGCGCATGCCCAGGTTCTGGCCGCGCCCCATCTCCTGCACCGCAGCCTTGGAGACGACGCGCCGGCCGTCGTATTCGCCGCCCTGGATGAGCATGGATGCGAGCTTCATCATGTCGCCGGGCGTGGTGCACAGCCCGCCGGTGGCGTGGCCCATCACGAACTCCTGACCCTGGCGCCGCTTGCCGATGTAGCCGTGGGCGAAGCTGCCTTCGGGCAGCGGCAGCAGCGTATAGCCCGAGCGCGCCATGCCCAGCGGGTTGAGCAGGGCCGACTGCACGAACGCCGGGTAGGTCTGCCCAGTGACTGCCTGCACGATGCGCTCGACCAGCGTGAAGCCGTCGTTGCAATACACCGCCATGGCGCCCGGCGCATGCTTGAGGTGCGTGTCCGCCAGCGCCGCCTCCAGCTCGGCGGCGTAGCCGGGAAGCGGTGCCAGGGCGAACATGTTGCGCGTGTGGGTGCCAGGCAAGCCTGATGCATGGCTCAGAAGGTGGCGCACGGTGATGTCGCGAAAGCCGGGCGACAGCATCGTGAACTGCGGCAGGTAGTACACCACCGGCGTATCGAGCTGTACGAGCTGGCGGTCCACCAGCACCATCACGGCCAGCGCTGCGAGCACCTTGCTGACCGAGCCCACGTTGAAGCGCGTGTCCGGCGTTGCCGGGGCGCCGGTGGTGTCGTCCAGCACCCCGAAGGCCTCCTGCCAGACAAGGCGGTCTCCGTGCAACACGGCGATGGATGCGGCGCGCGCCTCGCTGCGCTGCATGGCCTGCCGTATCTCGCTGCGCCCCCAGGCCACGGTGGCCGCCAGGGTGGGCCCGGGGTTGCCGGTGCCTCCGCAGGCGGGCAGCAAGGGCGCGAGGGCTGCTGAGCCAGCCCATGCCAGCCAGCTGCGGCGCGATGGAGGCTGCACGAAGTGGCGGTCGTCGGCGAAGAGATTCGGGGCAGATGTCTGCGGGAGCATGCGGTCGTTCCAGAGGGCACCCGCCGCGCAGACATCGTCGCGGCGGAACCGGGCTATTACATACTGAAATCCCCGGCATCAAAAAGCAGCAAGCGACAAAATCGGCGCGTCGCCGGTGCGGGGGTTGGTGCACGGGGCTGCAAACATGGCCTGTGTTGCAAGGGGCCAACGCCGGCCTCGGATAATGCGTGCCTTCATGACCGAATCCGCGCCTCCCACCTCCCCGCCAGCAGCCCCGCACACTGCCCCCAAAACCGCACCGCTGCGCATCACCTTCCCGGAATCGCTGCCGGTGTCGGGCAAGCGGGAAGAGATCATGGCCGCCATCGAGAAGCACCAGGTCGTGATCGTGTGCGGCGAAACAGGCTCGGGCAAGACCACGCAGCTGCCCAAGATCGCGCTGGCGCTGGGCCGCGGCAAGTGCAATGCCGGGCCCGGGCAGAAGGGCCAGCTCATCGGCCACACCCAGCCGCGCCGCATCGCCGCCAGCAGCGTGGCCAAGCGCATTGCCGAGGAGCTGAACACGCCGCTGGGCGATGTGGTGGGCTTCAAGGTGCGCTTTCAGGACCGGCTCTCGCGCGACGCGTCGGTCAAGCTGATGACGGACGGCATCCTGCTGGCCGAGACGCAGACGGACCCGCTGCTCAAGGCGTATGACACGATCATCATCGACGAGGCCCACGAGCGCAGCCTGAACATCGACTTTCTGCTGGGCTACATCCGGCAGATCCTGCCGCGCCGGCCGGACCTCAAGGTCATCGTGACCTCGGCCACCATTGATGCGGACAGATTCGCCAAGCATTTCGAATCGGCCAAGGGCCCTGCACCGATCATCTATGTGTCGGGCCGCACCTTTCCGGTGGAGCAGCGCTGGCGCCCGTTCGAGGACACACGCGACTACGGCCTCAACGAGGCCATCGCCGATGGGGTGGACGAACTCTGGCAAGGCAATGCGGCAGGCGACATCCTGATCTTCTTGCCCGGCGAGCGCGAGATCCGCGAGGCCGCCGACCACCTGCGCAAGCACCTGGCCCACCAGCCGGTGATGCGCAACGCAGAGGTGCTGCCGCTGTTCGCCCGTCTGTCCCAGGCCGAGCAGGACCGCATCTTCGACGGCCACACCGGCCGGCGCATCGTGCTGGCAACCAACGTGGCCGAGACCTCGCTCACCGTTCCGGGCATCCGGTACGTCATCGACGCAGGAACGGCGCGCGTGAAGCGCTATTCTTTCCGTAGCAAGGTGGAGCAGCTGCTGGTGGAGCCCATCAGCCAGGCCGCCGCCAACCAGCGCGCGGGCCGCTGCGGCCGCGTGGCCAACGGCATCTGCATCCGCCTGTACGACGAGGCGGACTTCAATGCCCGCCCACGTTTCACCGACCCGGAAATCCTGCGCAGCTCGCTGGCCGGCGTCATCCTGCGCATGAAGTCGCTGCACCTGGGCGATGTGGTTCAGTTCCCGTTCATCGAGGCCCCGTCGGGCCGTGCCATCGCCGACGGCTACCAGCTGCTGGCCGAACTGGGTGCGGTGGACGACGCCAACGAGCTCACGCCCATGGGCGTGGAGCTGTCGCGCCTGCCGTTAGACCCGCGCGTGGGCCGCATGATCCTGGAGGCGCGCGACCGCAAGGCGCTGGACGAGGTGCTGGTGATCGCCAGCGCCCTGAGCGTGCAGGATGTACGCGACCGACCGCTGGAAGCCCAGCAGCAGGCCGACCAGGCGCACGCCAAGTTCGACGACGAGAAAAGCGAATTCAGCGGCTACCTCAAGCTGTGGAAGTGGATCAACGAGGCCCGGGGCGGCGCGCCCACGCTGCCATCGGCCCGCGCACAAAAAGCCATGGCGAACCAGCGAGCGCCCTCGCAGGCCCATTTGCCTGTGGCGCAGCGCATGGTGACCGCCGCGGCCCCTTCGCCTGCCGTGGCCAGTGCTGCGGCGCCCGCGCCCACGCACAAGCTCAGCAATCGCCAGTACGAGCAACTGCTGCGCCAGAACTTCATCAGCATCCGCCGCCTGCGCGAATGGCGAGACATCCACACCCAGCTGCTCACCGTGGTGACCGAGCACAAGTGGGCCATCAACACCCAGCCTGCGAGCTACGAGCAACTTCACCTGTCGATGTTGGCGGGCCTCCTGGGCAACATCGGCGCGCGCAGCGAAGAGGAAGACTGGTACCTGGGCGCGCGCGGCATCAAGTTCTACAAGCACCCGGGCGCGCACTTGAACAAGAAGCCGGGCCGCTGGATCGTCGCAGCGGAACTGGTGGAGACCACGCGCCTGTTCGGCCGGGGCATCGCCGCGATCGAACCGCAGTGGATCGAGCAGGTGGGCGGGCACCTGCTGAAGAAGCAGCTGCTCGACCCGCACTGGGAGAAGAAGTCCGCTGAGGTCACGGCGCTGGAACGCGCCACGCTCTACGGCATCGTGATCTACAGTGGCCGGCGCATCAACTTCGGCAAGATCGATCCCTATGCTGCACGCGAGATCTTCATCCGCGAAGCGCTGGTGGGCGGCAACTGGGAAACCCGGCTGCCCTTCCTGGCCGCCAACCAGAAGCTGATTGCCAAGGTCGAAGAGCTGGAACACAAGTCGCGCCGCCAGGACGTGTTGGTGGACGACGAACTCATCTACGCCTTCTACGACCAGCAGTTGCCGCCGGATGTCTGCAACGGCCACGGGTTCGAGGCCTGGTACCGCGAAGAGTCGAAGAAGAAGCCGGACCTGCTCAAGCTCACGCGCGAAGAGCTCATGCGCCACGAGGCCGCTGGCATCACCAGCAACGCGTTTCCCAAAACCGTGCGGCTGGGCGGCGTGGACTGCGCGGCCACCTACCTGCACGAGCCGGGCGACCCGCGCGACGGCATCACCGTGACCATCCCGTTGTTCGTGCTCAACCAGGTGAGCGAAGAGCGCTGCGAGTGGCTCGTGCCCGGCATGCTCAAGGACAAGATCCAGGCCCTGCTCAAGAGCCTGCACCAGCGCCCGCGCAGCCGCTTCGTGCCGCTGCCCGAATCGGCCGCACGCCTGGCCGCGTTGTTCAACGCGCCGGAGCGCTTTGGCACTGGCAGCCTGACCGACGCCTTGCTCAAGCAGGTGCGTGATGAGACCTCGCTCGATGTGAAGCGCGCCGACTTCAAGCTTGACATGCTCAGCCCGCACCTTTTCATGAACTTCCGCGTGGTGGACGAGCATGGCCGCCAGCTGGGCCACGGCCGCAACCTGGGCGCCCTCAAGGCCGAGTGGGGCGCCAAGGCGCGTGGCGCCTTCCAGGCGCTGGCGGGGCTCAAGCTGGGTGGCGGCGCGGCTGAGGCACCAATTACGGAGTCGAAAACGGCCCCGCAGGTTGCTGGTAAAGCGCAGAGTGCTATCGGATCAGGAGCAAATGGCGCGCCTTCTGCCAAGGCTTCGGGGCCGGCGGCAGCACCCGCAGCCCCGGCCGGCCAGCGCTACACCGCCTGGACCTTCGGCGAACTGCCCGAGCTGATGGAAATACGAAAGGGCGGCCAGACGCTGGTAGGTTTCCCCGCGCTGATCGATGGCGGCGACGCGGTGAGCATCGAAGTGTTCGACGAGCCCGAGGTGGCCGCTGCAAAGCACCGCGCAGGCTTGCGCAGGCTGTTTGCGCTGCAGATCAAGGACGCGCTCAAATACCTGGAAAAGAACATTCCCGACCTGCAGAAGATGGCGGTGGCCTATATGCCGCTGGGAACGCAGGAAGAGCTGCGCACCCAGATCATCGACGTGGCGCTGGACCGCGCCTTCCTGCTCGACCCGCTGCCCACCGACGAGTTTGCCTTCAAGCGCCGGGTGGAAGAGGGCCGCGGGCGCCTCACGCTGATTGCCAATGAAGTCGCGCGCCTGGCGGGAACCATTCTGGTCGAGTACGCGGCGGCAGTGCGCAAGATCAAGGACACGAAGAACGCTCCTGACGCCACGCAGGATGCCCAGCAACAGCTGCAGCGCCTGGTTCCCAAGGCCTTCATCGCGCAGGCCCCCTGGGCGCAGCTGGCGCACTTCCCGCGCTACCTCAAGGCCATCACCCTGCGCCTGGACAAGTACCGCGCCGACCCCGCCCGCGACGCCGCCAGGCTGGCCGAACTGCGCCCGCAGGAGCAGCGCTACTGGCGCCTGGTGGCCGAGCGCAAGGGTGCCCTGGATGCGCGCATGCAGGAGCTGCGCTGGCTGCTGGAGGAGTTGCGAGTGAGCTTCTTCGCGCAAGAGCTGCGCACGCCGCAGCCGGTGAGCGTGAAGCGGCTGGACAAGCTGTGGGCGCAGGTCAATAGCTGACCTGGACTGATCACGGTCCCCGTGGCGCCGTCAGCCATGGGGCGAGTTCCCCGGATTTCGCGCGCACGGGGCAGGGTGGAGCGTCTGCGAAGCAGCGATCTCTGCGAGATCGTCAACACGTTCTCAGGGCCGGGTCCAGATCCTGACCGTCACATACATCGCATAGGCCAGCGCAAGCACCATCCACGCCACAAAGAAGAGATTGCCCCAGTACTGCCCTGAATGCTCAGCCAGCGTGTAGATCTGGCCCGCGCAGCCCTTTCCGACGCAGGGAATCTCTCGCGTCACCACTGCGCGCAAGGCGGCAAACGCCAGGTAGCAGGTGATGATGGCCACGACCACGAAGCCAATGGGGCCGATGGGCGGCTTGGTGAATTCATCGTTTTCGTCGCGCACGCCCTGGCGCAGCAGTTTCTGTCCGTACCGGTACCAGAAGTATCCGACGAGGATCATGAGCGCGTAGTACAGGGCGGTAAGCATGTCGGCGAGGTCCTATGGTGGTCGTTGCAGGAAAAGTGGATCGATTCGACGATGGTAGCCGAGGGCTTTTGGTAACCATTGGTTTGCCCGTGCGCCTTGGAAGCGCCACGCCCGGCGCTGCGGGCGTCACCTTTGCGACGCGGCATCAGTGGCATCCCCAATGCCCTCAGGCACCATGCGATCTAGGCTGTTTTCTTCAAAGGAACCCTTGATCCATGCGCCCTCACTACAAGTTCTGGCCCCATCGTCTGCCCAAGGCCATCACCCTGCCATCCACCTCGCTGTGGGACAACCTGGCCATCAGCGCGCGCCGCTATCCGGACAAGGCGGCCCTGGTGTTCTTCGGCAGCACGCTGAGCTATCGGCAATTGGTCGATGGTGCCGAGCGCCTGGCTGCGCGGCTGGCGACGCTGGGAGTGCAGCGCGGCGACCGCGTGGTGCTGTGCATGCAAAACTGTCCGCAGCTGGTGATGGCGCATTTCGCCATCCTGCGCGCGAACGCGGTGGTGGTGCCGGTCAATCCCATGAACAGAGCGGAAGAGCTCAAGCACTACATCACCGATCCCGACACCAAGGTCGCGATCACCACGGGCGACCTGGCTCCCGAACTGGCCAAGGCCAGCAACGCGCTGCCTGCTGGCGAGCGCCTGGCGCACCTGATGGTCACGCAGTTCTCCGACGCGTTCGATGTGGGCGTGACCGGCACCGATGCGCCGCCCGAGGCCTGGATGGACTGGCTGGGCACCCGGCACCCACTGCCCGCACTGGACGGCGGGCACGTCCATGCCTGGACGGATGCGCTGGCCGCCGCCGACACACCGCCAGTGCTGCAGGTGGGCCCGAATGACCTCGCATTGCTGCCCTACACCAGCGGCACCACGGGCCTGCCCAAGGGCTGCATGCACCTGCACAGGAGCATCCTGCACAACGCCGCTGCGGGCGCGCTGTGGGGAACTGCGTCGGTCGACACCGTCACGCTGGCCGTGGTGCCCATGTTCCACATCACCGGCATGGTGAGCGTGATGCACACGGCGATCTACGCGGGTGCGACGCTGGTCATCATGCCCCGGTGGGACCGCGACCTGGCCGGGCGCCTCATCTCCCGCTACCAGGTCACGAGCTGGACCAACATTCCCACCATGGTCATCGACCTGCTGGGCAGCCCCCATTTCGCGAGCTACGACCTCACCAGCCTGGCCTACATCGGTGGCGGCGGCGCGGCGATGCCGCAGGCGGTGGCGCAGCGGCTGCTGGAGCAGTACGGCCTGCGCTATTCCGAAGGCTACGGCCTTACCGAGACGGCCGCGCCTTCGCACTCCAACCCGCCGGACCACCCCAAGCAGCAGTGCCTGGGCATCCCGTTCATGAGCACAGACGCACGCGTGATCGACCCTGACACCCTGCAGGAGGTGCAGGTGGGCGAGCAGGGCGAGATCATCATCCATGGCCCCGAAGTGTTCGAGGGCTACTGGAAGCGGCCCGACGCCACAGCCTCTGCTTTCATCGAGTTCGATGGCAAGCGATTTTTCCGCTCGGGCGACCTGGGGCGCATGGATGAAGACGGCTATTTCTTCCTGACCGATCGCTTGAAGCGCATGATCAATGCCAGCGGCTTCAAGGTCTGGCCCGCCGAGGTCGAGGCACTGATGTTTCGCCACCCGGCCATCCAGGAGGCCTGCATCATCGCCGCCAAGGACAGCTACCGTGGCGAGACGGTCAAGGCCGTGGTGGTGCTGCGCGCATCCCACAAGGACAGCACCACCGAGCAGCAGATCATCGACTGGTGCCGCGAGAACATGGCGGTCTACAAGGTGCCGCGCATCGTGCAGTTCGTGAGTGCCTTGCCCAAGAGCGGTAGCGGCAAGGTGATGTGGCGGGCGCTGCAGGAGCAGGAAGCGCAGCAGTAGCACGGCGAGGCATTTGCGGGGGCAAACCGGGCTTTGCGTCCTCTTTGCTTGCGAAAGAGGGCTGGGGAGAGTATGCGTTCAAGGCCGCACGGCGCCCCTCAGTGCTGCGGCCCCGCCAGCGTCAGCTCACCCAGGTCTCGCTCCAGCAAGGCGGGGTCGCCCAGTTGCAGCTCGATCAGGCGGCGCAGGTGGGTCACGCTGTCCAGGTCGATGCCGCGGCACAACAGGCCGGCGTGCAGGCCCTCGACATGGGCGATTTCGGTGGACATGGCGATGTGGTTTCCCGTCTCGGCCAACGGAATCGTGAGCTGGCACAGCATGCCGGCTTCCAGGTCTGCCTGCGCCGGTGCCGTCAGCAGCGCGCCCTTGAGCGACAAGTCCAGCACATGCACGCTGAACGCATCCGTGGCGGTGGTCAGCAGGGCCGGCGCATCAAAACCGACGCGGACGAAGTGGCGGCGTTCATGGGGCATCGCTGTCTCCTGGGCGAAGCGGGTGGTGGGCACATGCTACTCCAAGCGCGCCGGTCGTCTATTACGTTTGGATGTTTTTGCAACCTTTCGTTAACATGGGGTTTTCTCCTGTGGGATCGGCTTGTGATTTCACGCGCATCCCTGATCAGAATCTGGCGCGCTCCCTGGTTGCGCTGGGCGGTGATGGTGCCGCTGCTGTCTTTGTTGTACGCGGGTGCAGGCGCCAGCGCGAACGCTGCGCCGCGCGAGCTGCGCGTGGGCGTGTATTCCAACGAGCCCAAGCTGTTCCTGGACGCGCAGGGCCGACCATCGGGCATCTTCGTGGACCTGCTGCAACTGGTGGCCGAGCGCGAGCAGTGGACGCTGCGCTATGTGCCCTGCGAATGGCAGGACTGCCTGGATGCCCTGGCGGCCGGACGCCTTGACCTGATGCCCGATGTGGCCCGCACCAAGGAGCGCGAGCGTCTGTACGACTTTCACTCCACGCCGGTGCTGCACAGCTGGTCGCAGGTCTACCGCGCGCGTGGCAGTCCCATCCAGTCGATGTTCGATCTTGCGGGCAAGCGCGTGGCGGTGCTCAAGGGCTCCGTGCAGCGCACCACGTTCCTGAGCATGATGGACAGCTTCGGCATTGCGGTGCTGTTGATCGACGCGACGACGCTGGGCGAAGCCTTCGAGTTCGTGCAGCGCGGCGATGCCGACGCGGTGATCTCCAACCACCTATTCGGCAACCTGCAGGCGGGGCAGTTCGGACTGATCGATTCCGGCATCGTGTTCTTGCCTTCTTCGCTGTACTTCGCCACGGGGCCGGGCCGCAATCCCGACGTGCTGGCGGCCATCGACCGTTCGGTACAGCGCTGGCGTACGGGCGCCGAGCCGCGCTATGCGGAGGTGATGGGCCGCTGGGCCAGGCCTGAGGCAGGCCCGCAGATGTCCTCCGCCATGGGTTGGGCCATGGTGGCTCTGGCCGTCTTCGCGCTGCTGGCAGCGGTGTCGGCCGTTCTGCTGCGGCGCAAGGTGGAGGAGCGCACGCGCAAGCTGCAGGCCAGCGAACAGAAGCTGGCCACCATTCTGGACAGCGTGGGCGCCTTCATCTATATCAAGGGCCGGGATTTCCGCTACGAGTACGCCAACCATCACATCCTGGAGCTTTTCGGCAGGCCCGCGCGGGACGTGGTGGGGCTGGACGATTCCGCCTTCTTCGACCAGGCCACCACCGCGCAATTGCAGGCCAATGACCGCCGCGTGCTGCAGCAGGGCGAACGGCTGGAGGTGGAAGAGGTCAACACCCACCTGGATACGGGCGAGACGCGGGCCTATCTGTCCGTCAAGATTCCGCTGCGCCAGCCCGACGGCAGCATCCATGCGTTGTGCGGCATTTCCACCGACATCACCGAGCGGCGCAGGGCGGAAGAGTCGCTGCGCATCGCAGCCACGGTGTTCGAGTCATTCGAGGGCATGGTGGTGACCGGCCCCGACCAGCGGATCCTGTCGGCCAACCAGTCGTACGCGCGGCTCACAGGGTACTCGGTGGACGAACTCATCGGACAGACGCCCCGGATGCTGCAGTCCGGCCGGCATGATGCACAGTTCTACGCCGCGCTGAAGGATGCGCTCGGCGCCACAGGCTCCTGGCAGGGCGAGGTCTGGAACCGCCGTAAGAACGGCGAGGTGTACCCCGCGTGGATCACCGTCACTGCCGTGCGCTCGCCGCAGGGCGAGATCACGCACTACGTGGGCACGCAGACCGACATCTCGGCCCGCAAGGCCGCCGAGGAGGAGATCCGGCTGCTCGCGTTCTACGACCCGCTTACCGGCCTGCCCAACCGGCGCCTCATGGCCGACCGACTGCAGCATGGGCTGGCAAGCGCCGCGCGCCTGGGCACTGGCGGGGCTTTGCTGTTCGTGGATCTGGACAACTTCAAGGACCTGAACGACACACAGGGGCACGAGATCGGTGACCAGTTGCTGTGCCAGGTGGCTTCAAGGCTGGGCGGCGTGCGCCAGGGCGTCACGGTGGCGCGTCTGGGCGGCGACGAATTCGTACTGTTGATCGAGGGGTTGAGCCCTCAGCCCGCGGAAGCCGCCGCGCAGGCCGAGGCGGTGGGCCGCACGGTGCTGCTGGCGCTGGGGCAGGGCTATCCGCTGGGTGGGCGCATGTACCACGGCTCCTGCAGCATCGGTGTGGCGCTGTACGCTGACGCACAGGGCTCGGTGGACGAGTTGCTCAAGCGCGGCGACCTCGCCATGTACCAGGCCAAGGGGGCCGGGCGCAACACGCTGCGCTTCTTCGATCCCCGCACGCAGGCGGCCGTGTCGGCCCGCACGGCGCTGGAGGCCGACCTGCGCGAGGCGCTGCGCGAAGGCCAGTTTTTGCTGCACTACCAGCCGCAGATCAGCCAGCGCGACGGCATGGTGGGGGCCGAGGCGCTGGTGCGCTGGCAGCACCCGGAACGCGGGCTGGTGTCGCCGGCGGAGTTCATCCCGGTGGCCGAGGCGGCGGGCCTGATTGTGCCGCTGGGCACCTGGATTCTGCGCTCTGCCTGCGAGCAACTGGTGCGCTGGGCCGCGAGCCCGGCGACCGCCTCTTGGAGCCTGGCCGTGAACGTGAGCGCGCGCCAGTTCCGCCACCCGGATTTCGTCGACGACGTGCTGGGCGTGCTGGAGGGCACCGGTGCCGACCCGCAGTGCCTGAAGCTGGAGCTGACCGAAACGCTGCTGCTGGACGATGTGGAGGACACCATCGTGCGCATGACCACGTTGCGTGCGTTGGGCATCCGCTTCTCGCTGGACGATTTCGGCACCGGTTATTCCAGCCTGGGCTACCTCAAGCGCCTGCCGCTGGACCAGCTCAAGATCGACCAGGGCTTCGTGCGTGATCTGCTCACCGACGCCAACGACGCCAGCATCGCGCGCGCCATCGTCACGCTGGCCCACAGCCTGGACCTGGGCGTGATTGCCGAAGGCGTGGAAACCGTGGAGCAGCGGGACATGCTGGCCAGCCTGGGCTGCCACCTGTGGCAAGGCTACCTGTTCGGGCGGCCGGGGCCCGCGGAGACTCTCCCGGGCAGTGACCCTGCGGACGCCGAGCCCCGCCCGCGTCCCACCGATGCTGGCGCGGATGCCGACTTCGTCGTTCTTGGCTGACGCCGCTGCC
The DNA here is from genome assembly GCF_019219095.1 of Acidovorax sp. sic0104. Lineage (GTDB taxonomy): Bacteria > Pseudomonadota > Gammaproteobacteria > Burkholderiales > Burkholderiaceae_C > Acidovorax. Next base: position 54,966 of record NZ_JAHUWH010000003.1, on the reverse strand, counting down.
GGCGTATTCGGTGTAGGCTGGGGCGTGCCCCGGCTGGCATGCGGTTGCATGGCCTGATGCGGCGCGCTGGATAACAACACGACACCAAGGAGAGTCTCCATGACAGGCACCCCCACCACCGACAACCCTGGCGCCAGCCTGGCCCCGGCGCGCACCGGATTGCGCCAGGCGCTCAGCGGGGCAGCCGCTGCGCTGCTGCTGGCGGCTGCGGCCGGCGCGGCGCACGCGCAGGCCTATGTGAACGCCACCGTGGGCGGCGAGCTTGCGCCCGGCGTGTACGGCCGGATCAATATCGGCAATGCGCCCCCACCGCCGTTGCTGTATGCCGAGCCCGTGGTCATCCACCGCCCCGCCGTGGTGGTCCCCCGCTCGCCCATCTACATGTATGTGCCGCCAGGCCACGCCAAGAACTGGGGCAAGCACTGCGCGCGCTATAACGCGTGCAACCAGCCGGTCTACTTCGTGCAGGAACCGCCGCCGCGCCGGGGGCCGCCGCACCACCGTGGGCCGCATGGGCGCGATGACCGCCACTGGGACAACGACCACCGCCACGGCGGCAAGCATGACCGTGACCGCGGCAGGGACCACGACCGCGATGGCGACCGTGGACGCGGTCATGGCAAGGGCCACGGGCACGGCCACCGCGACTGAGGCCACTGCGCTGGTGCAGATGACCGCGCGAGAGGGCCACCGCTTGCGCCAGCGCAGACGCAACGCCGGTGCCAGCGGTTAAGCTCGGGCCTCTATGGCCCAAGTCACTTTTTCTCCCCCGTTCACCACTCCGTCCGACGTTGCCAACCATCTCGGCCAGCGGGGCTACGCCGTGCTGGCGCCGGATGATGTGGCCCGCTTCATCGGTTGCGACCTTCCAGCCCTGATGGCGCTCAACGGCGACTGGGACAGTCTGCCGCCCGATGGCTTCCTGAAGGATGGTGGCCGCTACCGGCGCCGGCGTCACGCGTGCTTCGTGGTGGAAGGCGGACAGGTGCGGCAGGCGCCGCACCGCGCGCACTGGCAACCGGTGGAATACAACGCACTGCACGGCGGCATGGAGCGCTGGTTCGCGCCCATGGAGCCTGCCACTGTGGCCCGGCCCGCCTGGCAGAAGTTGCTGGCGGCTTTGGCCGGCGTGTCCGATGCCGTGTTCGCAAGCCAGGCCGCGCCGGCGCCATGGTTTGTGGAGGCCCACCAGTTCCGCATCGACACCACCGACGGCATCGGCCGCCCCACGCCCGAAGGTGCGCACCGCGATGGTGTGGACCTGGTGGCCGTGTTCCTCGTGGGGCGCTCGGGCGTCAAGGGCGGAGAAACGCGCGTGTTCGAGGCCAACGGCCCCAGCGGCCAGCGCTTCACCCTGACCGAGCCCTGGTCGCTGCTGCTGCTCGACGACGCACGCATGATCCACGAGTCCACCCCCATCCAGCCGCTGGCAGCTGCCGGCCACCGCGACACGCTGGTGGTGACCTGCCGGCGAGGCAATTTCCAGGGTGCCGATGTGGTGGGTGAATCGCCAAGAGATTCCTGAGGCGCAAGTGCGGAGCCGTGCGGGTGGCGCGATGAAGCCCTCGTGCCCGGCGGGATGAGTGGCGTCGATTTGATGCGAATCAAGATGCGCGGTATGGTGGGCCTTCACACTGGAGTCCAATGCCGGGCCACAAGCCCGGTGACGCCATCCATCCACGCATTCACTCAAGGAGAAGCACCATGTTCAAGCACATTCTGGTTCCTGTCGACGGCTCGGAAACCTCCATGCTGGCAGTTTCCAAGGCCGCAGCCCTGGCCAAGACCTTCGGTAGCGCGGTGACGGCGGTGTATGTGGTCGACCCTTATCCCTTCACGGGCGTGGGGGCCGATTTTGCCTACGGCCAGGCGCAGTACATCAACGCCGCCACTGCAGAAGCCAACAGCGCCCTTGACGCCGCCAAGAAGGCCATGGCCGATGCCGGCGTGCAGGCCACCACGGTGGTGGGCGAAGGTCACGCCGTGCACGACGGCATCCTGCGCGCGCTGGAGAGCACCGGCGCGGACCTCATCGTGATGGGTTCCCACGGCCGCCGCGGCCTGGAAAAGCTGGTCCTGGGCAGCGTCACCCAGCGCGTGCTGGGCGTGGTGCACATCCCCGTGCTGGTCGTGCGCACCTGACCATCGCAAACCGTATCGCCCCATGACAAACGGCTCCCCAGGGAGCCGTTTTCATTGAGGTTCTCAGTGGCGCTACGTTCGTCACAGCCATGAAAACTGGCACACCCCCCGCCAGTGCACCCGTGGATCTGGCTCCGCCAGGCCACTGGGTGCGTCCCCCTTGGGGGAAGGCGCGAAGCGTCTCAGGGGGTTACTCTATTTTTGCGCCAGAGGCTTCCACGATCCCCTTCCACTGCACGTACTCCGTCTTGAGCAGCGTGCCCAACTGGGCCGGTGTCATGGCTTCCGGCTCCGCGCCCTGCGCATGGATGGCGGCCTTCATGTCGGCGGTGGCCAGCAGCTTGTTGACCTCGGCGTTCACGGCGGCGACCACGTTGGCCGGTGTGCCGGCCGGAGCGAACACGCCGTACCAGGTGCTCACGTCGAAGCCCTTGAAGCCGGACTCGGCCACGGTGGGTACATCGGGCAAGGACGAGCTGCGCTTGGCCGACGTGACGGCCAGCGGGCGCAGCTTGCCGGACTTGATCTGGCCCATGGCCGACGGCAGCGACGACACCAGCAGGTCCACATTGCCGGCCAGCGCATCCATCAGCGCCGGGTTGGAGCCCTTGTAGGGGATGTGGCTGAGCTTGACGCCCGCGGCTTTCTCGAACAGATCGCCTGCCAGGTGGATGGAGGTGCCGTTGCCGGGCGAGCCGTAGGTCACCGTGCCGGGCGATGCCTTGGCGGCGGCCACCACGTCGGCCAGGGTCTTGTACTTGGAGTTCACGCTGGTGGCGATGACCACGGGCGTGTAGGCCACGTGCGCCACGGGCGTCAGGTCCTTGGTCGGGTCCCACGGCAGGTTCTTGTACAGCCAGGGTCCGATGACCAGATTGTCCTTCTGGCCCATCACCAGGTCGTAGCCGGTGGGCGCGGCCTTCACGGCTTCGCCGATGCCGATGGTGCCGCCCGCGCCGGCCTTGTTGTCGGCCACCACGGTCCACTTGGCGCTTTCAGTCAGCTTGGTGGCCACCAGACGCGAGAGGATGTCGGTGCCGCCACCGGGCGGGAAGGGCACGATCAGGCGGATGGGCTTGCTGGGGTAGGCACCGGGCGCTGCGGGTGCAGCGGACGTCTGGGCCTGCGCGGTGGCGCCCATCGCCAAGGCGAGCGCGGTGAAGGAAGAAAGCAGTGTGCGAATCATGGTGAGAAATGTCTCCGTCGGTTCAATGAAATCGGCGGGTCGCGTTGCCAGGTGCAAGGCCCGCGCGCCGCTTTGCCGGTCTTGGTGCCGGCACCCGGGGATGATCGCTGATCCTCCACCGGCCATGCCTTGCCAATGCAGGGTGGCAGCATCGCCGCTGGCGATGGCTGCCGCCATGGACGGCGGTGGCGGACCTACAGACGTTCGAAGATCGCCGCGATGCCCTGGCCGCCGCCAATGCACATCGTCACCAGTGCATAGCGGCCCTGCACGCGCTGCAGCTCGTGCAGTGCCTTCACGGTGATCAGCGCGCCCGTGGCGCCGATGGGGTGGCCCAGTGATATGCCCGAACCATTCGGGTTGACCTTGGCGGGGTCCAGGCCCAGGTCCTTGGTGACGGCGCAGGCCTGCGCGGCGAAGGCCTCGTTGGCCTCGATCACGTCGAGGTCGGCCACGGTGAGGCCTGCCTTCTTGAGCGCCAGCTGCGTGGCCGGCACGGGGCCGATGCCCATGTACTTCGGGTCCACGCCCGCGTGGGCATAGGCCACCAGGCGGGCCAGGGGCTTGGCGCCGCGCGCCTTGGCAGCGCCGGCTTCCATCAGCACCACGGCCGCGGCGGCGTCATTGATGCCCGATGCATTGCCGGCCGTCACCGTGCCGTTTTCCTTGGCGAACACGGGTTTCAGCTTGGCCATGTCGGCCAGTGTGGCGCCGGCTCGAAAGTGCTCGTCGGTCGCGTACAGCACGTCGCCCTTCTTGCTCTTCAAGGTGACGGGAACGATCTGGTCCTTGAAGTAGCCGGCGGCCGTGGCGCGTTCCGCGCGGTTGTGGCTTTCGACCGCCAGCTGGTCCTGCTGCTCGCGGCTGATGCCCCACTTGGCGGCGATGTTCTCGGCCGTTACGCCCATGTGGATGTTGTGGAAGGGGTCGTGCAGCGCGCCGATCATCATGTCCACCATCTTGGTGTCGCCCATGCGGGCGCCCCAGCGCATGTTCAGGCTCGCGAACGGGGCGCGGCTCATCACCTCGGCGCCCGCGCCGATGGCGATGTCGGTGTCGCCCAGCTGGATGGTCTGCGCGGCCGACACGATGGCCTGCAGGCCCGAGCCGCACAGGCGGTTGACGTTGAAAGCGGGCGTGCCCTCTGCGCAGCCGCCCTGGATGGCCGCCACGCGCGAGAGGTACATGTCCTTGGGCTCGGTGTTGACCACGTGGCCGAATACCACGTGGCCCACGTCCTTGCCTTCCACGCTGGCACGCGCCAGCGATTCCTTGACGACGAGCGCGCCCAGCTCGGTGGGGGCGATGTCCTTGAGGCTGCCGCCAAAGGTGCCGATGGCGGTGCGCACTGCGCTGACGACGACGACTTCACGGGTCATGGGAGAGTCCTTTCAACGGTTTTTTTGAATCAAATCGGCCGCTAGCGCGCTTGCATGAAGCGCCGTTAGCTATCAAATGAGGAGCTTTCGAGTCACGCGTCCCTGACGTCTGCAACGGGGTTCGCACCGAAGTCGGCGCGTTCCAGCCAGGCCAGAACGCGGGCGGCGGCATCGGCGGGCGATGTGAGCTGGCCGCCGTCCTTGAGGTTGGCGAAGTTCTGCCGGTCCGGGAAGGCGGCGGGGTCTGCGCCACGCAACTGCACCTGCATGTCGGTGTCGATCACGCCGGGTGCCAGCGAGCACACCTTGGCACCATGGGACTTGGTGGCCTCGTCCAGCGCCACGCAGCGTGTGAAGTGGTCCATGCCGGCCTTGGCGGCGCAGTATGCAGCCTGCGAGGCCATGGCGCGGCGGCCCAGGCCTGAGGAGATATTGAGCACCTTGCGCGGCACGGCCGTCCAGGTGTCGGTCGTACCGAGGAAGGCCGCCGTGAGCTGCATGGGCGCCTCCAGTCCCACCCGCAAGGCTGTGGCCAGGTCGGCGGGATCGCTGCCCGACAGCGGGGCGATGCGCGGGATCATGCCGGCGTTGTTGATCAGCGTGGCGCTGGCGAATGCCTGCGGGCCTTGGGCGGCAAGCCAGGCCTTCAGTTCGTGCGCGGCCTGCTCGCCCTGCGACAGGTCTTGCTGCCACTGCTCGATCGTGACGCCTGCGGCCCGGGCTTCAGCGGCCAGGTCGGTGTTGGCACTGCGCGCGATGCAGATGAGAGTGTTGCCGGCCGTCAGAAGCTGCCGGGCCATGGCAAGGCCCATGCCGCGCGAGGCGCCGGTGAGGATGTAGAGGTGGTTGTGAGGCATCCCGCCATGTTACTGCGCAGTACGCATGGCGGTGCCGGTCCGTGCTATGCCTGCTGACCCGCGTGGGACTCCAGCGCCGCCAGCAGCAGCGACAGCCGCGCATCCAGCGCCGCCAGATCGGCGGCCTTGAGCGGCGCCAGGATGCGGTGCTCGTTGGCCACGTGCGCCTCCACCGCGCGGTCGATCAGCGCCAGGCCCTCGGGGGTGAGCTGCACCAGCGAGCTGCGCGCATCGGCGGGGTTGGGCAGCCGCGCTATCCAGCCGCTGGCCTCCAGCTTGCCCATGCGGTGCGTCATGGTGCCCGAGGTGACCATGAGCGTAGAGAACAGCGTGGTCGGCGCCAGGCAAAAGGGCGCGCCCGAGCGGCGCAGCGTGGCCAGCACGTCGAACTCCCAGAAGCTCAGGCCGAACTCGGCGAAGGTTTCGTCCAGGCGGCGCTGCAGCAGGGCCGCGCAGCGCTTGATGCGGCCAATCGGCCCCATGGGGCTCACGTCGAGGTCAGGGCGCTCGCGGTGCCATTGGTCGAGGATGGCATCGACGGCATCGGGTTGGCGTTGGGTGGCCATGGCAATGTGCTCGAAATTATCTTGATTTCAAGATTGTATGGTAGAGTTATTTATCTTGAATTTAAGATAAATAACCATGTCGAACGACCGCACCTCCCCCTGGCTGGACGCGTTGACCACGGCGGTGGGGCCTGTCATCTGGGGCTCCACCTACATCGTCACCACCGAGCTGCTGCCGCCCGATCGGCCCTTCACTGCCGCACTGCTGCGCACCTTGCCCGCCGGCCTGCTTTTGGTGCTGTGGTGCCGCCGCTGGCCTGCCTGGGGCGACCGGACGGGGTGGTGGCGCCTGATGGTGCTGGCGGCGCTGAACATCGGCGTCTTCCAGGCGCTGCTGTTCGTGGCGGCTTACCGGTTGCCGGGTGGCGTTGCGGCGGTGGTGGGAGCCATCGGGCCGCTGGTGGTGATGGGGCTGACCTGGGCGCTCGACCATCGCCGCCCACCGGCCGTGGCCCTCGCGGCGGGTGGGCTGGGTGTGGCGGGCATGGCGGCGCTGCTGCTGTCGCCGGGCGCGCGCTGGGACATGGTGGGCGTGGCCGCCGCGCTGGCGGGCACGCTGTGCATGGCGGCGGGCACGTTCTGGTCGCGCCGCTGGCGCTCCGACCTGCCGGTGCTGGCCTTCACGGGCTGGCAGCTGCTGGCCGGTGGCGTGATGCTGGCGCCCGTGGCCTGGCTGGTGGACCCGCCCCTGCCCACGCTGACGGCGGCCCATGTGGCCGGCTATGTGTACCTGAGCGTGGCGGGGGCCTTGCTGGCCTATGGGCTGTGGTTCCGCGGCATTGCGCGCCTGCCCTCGGTGGCCGTGGCGTCGCTGGGCCTGCTGAGCCCGGTGACGGCGGTGCTGCTGGGGTGGGCGCTGCTCGGGCAGTCCATGCGAGGCATCTCGCTGGCCGGCATGCTGGTGGTGCTGTGCAGCATCCTGGCGGTGCAGTGGGCGATGTCGCGGCAGGCATCGCGTGGGTGATTTGCTATTGAATTGGTAGCTTATAGCGCTTGCTGAAAGCGCGTAAGAGCACGTTTTTATTCAAAATCCGCAGGCCATTGCAGCACCATATCGGCGCCTGTCGCCGGGTGCATGAAGCGCAGGTCGCTCGCATGCAGCAGCAGCCTGGGAGCCTGCACCTGCGTGGCGGCGTCTGCGTACAGCGCGTCGCCCAGGATCGGGTGGCCCACGGCCGCCAGATGCACGCGCAACTGGTGGGTGCGGCCCGTCACGGGCTCCAGCTCGACGTGGCTTGTACCGGCGGCGGCATCGTGCCCTCGCACGCGCCAGCGGGTGAGGCTGGGCTTGCCCAGGGCATGGTCGATCACGCGCAGCGGGCGGCGCTCCCAGTCGGCGGCGATGGGCAGGTCGATGTCCTGCCAGGCTTCGGCGTCGCCCGGGCCCTGTCGCATGTGGCCCTGCACTACGGCCTGGTAGCGTTTGTGCACCTGGCGCTCCGCGAACGCGTGGCTCAGGCGCCGCTGCGCGTCGATGTGGCGCGCCATGATCACGAGGCCCGAGGTGGCCTGGTCCAGCCGGTGCACGATGAGCGCGCCGGGCCAGCGCTGCTCTGCGCGGGCGCTCAGGCAGTCCTGCTTGTCGGGGCCCCGGCCCGGCACGCACAGCAGGCCGGCGGGCTTGTGCAACACGAGCAGGTCGGCGTCTTCATACGCCGCGTGCACGCTGCATGCCGGCAGCTCAGGCTGCGTCATCGCCCGCTGCGCTGCCGGCGATGAGCCGCTGCACCGTGGCGCAGAGTTCCTCCACGTCGTTGGGCTTGTGGATCAGCGCGCGGGCGCCTTCGGCCCGTGCCTCCTGCTCGATCTCGGCCGTCACGTAGCCGGACGCAAGCGCCACGGGCAGGTCGGGGCGGATGTGGCGTGCCTCGCGCACCAGGTCCACGCCGCAAAAGCCCGGCATGTTGTAGTCGGTGACGAGCAGGTCATAGCAGTGGGGCGCTGCGCGCAGCGCTGCGGTGGCCTCGTGCGGGTCGGTGAAGCCGCTCACCTCGTAGCCTCGGCGGCGCAGCAGGCGCTGCACCAGGAAGACCAGCGCTTCGTCGTCGTCCACGTACATCACATGCGGCTTGCGTGGCGGCGGGGTGCAGCCCGGGTTGTCGTTGGACGGCTCGGCGGGGGCTGTGGACTCGGTCACCAGTTGCGCCGCGGCCGGGAGCGAGGACTGGGCGGCATCGCCCGGCGCCACCGGGAAATACAGCGTGAAGCGGCTGCCCTGGCCGGGCGCGCTTTGCACGTCCACGCCGCCTTCGTGCGTGCGCATCACGCCATGCACCACGGCCAGGCCCAGGCCCGTGCCCTGGCCCACGGGCTTGGTGGTGAAGAAGGGCTCGAAGATGCGCGCCAGCAAGGCGTCGTCCATGCCGGGGCCGGTGTCGCGCACCGTCAGCGCCACGTAGTCGGCAGACGCCAGGCCCAGCCGTTCCGAGAGACGGTGGTCGGGCTGAACGGCGGCGGCTTCGACATGGATGCTGCCGCGCTCGGTGCCCTGGCCCTGGATGGCGTGGACGGCGTTGGTGCACAGGTTGAGCAGTGCCTGTTCCACCTGCGTGGCGTCGCCCAGAACGGGCGGCAGGCCCTGCTGCAGGTGCATGTGCAGTTCGATGGCCGGTGGCAGCGTCACGCGCAGCAGGCGCTCGGTATCGTGCACCACCTCGGCCAGCGACACGGCGGTGCGCCGGGGTGGCTCGTTGCGGCTGAAGGTGAGGATCTGGCGCACCAGGTCGCGCGCTCGGCGGCCGGCCTTGTCGATCTCCAGCAGGCTTTCCAGCACGGGCGAGTTCGGTGCGCAGTCGGCCTTGGCCAGCTCCACATTGCCGAGGATGGCCCCCAGGATGTTGTTGAAGTCGTGCGCGATGCCGCCGGCCATGGTGCCCACGGCCTGCATCTTCTGCGACTCGCGCAACTGCGACTCCAGCTCGTTGCGGTGGGCTTCGGCCTTCTTGCGGCCAGTGAGGTCGCGCGCGAACACAGTGGTGGTCTCGCCCTCGGAGTGGCGCTCGAACGAGACGCTGACTTCCACCGCCAGCTCCTTGCCGCTGGCGGTGAGCGCGGTCATTTCGCCCAGCATGGCCTGCGTGGTGAGCTGCGCGAATGCCAGGGCCTGAGCCGCGTCTGGCAGGAAGCGGTCGAGCGTGCTGCCCAGCGCGTCGCCCGCGCTGCACTGGAACAGCGCAGCCGCGGTGGGGTTGAACACGGTGATGCGCCGATGCTGGTCTACGCACAGGATGGCGTCGAGCGCGGAGTTGATGATGGCTTCGAGCCGCTTCTCACTGGCGTACAGCTGCTGGTTGCGCTGTTGGAGTGCCCGCGCGCTGTGCTGCAGGGCCTGGCGTTCGGCCAGCACGGGGCCTTGGTCGATCACGGCGCACAGGAACTGCGGAAGGGGTGGGCCGCTGGCTTGCGGGGCCTCGATGTGGGCGATGTGCAGGTCGCCGGTGATGCGGCTGTCGGCATTGATGGTGAACACCACCTCCTTGACCTCGCTGTGCCCCAGATCTTCCGCGAGGGCGAAAGCCTCGCGCACGCGCCCAGCGTCCTGTTCGCGCACGAAGGGCATCAGCGCGGTGAGGGGGCGGTCGCGCTCGGAGGGCTGGAACGAGCGATGGGCCATGGAATTGGCCTGCACCACCAGATCATGTTCGTCCACCACCATCAGCGCCAGCGGCACGCTGGCGAACAGCGTTTCGAACCGTTCGTAAGCGCTCTCGGCCACGGTCTGGCTGTAACGCAGCACTTTGTTCTGGTTTTCCAGTTCGGCCTGGTAAGCGCGCAGCTCGGCCACCAGCCCCTCTGTGGAAGCGCCTGGCGGCAAGGCGGGGGGGGCTGTGCGCACCACCGGCTGGCCCGGCGCGCCGGCCGCTTGGGCGGGCATGCGGCGCGATGGGTCCAGAAAAGACAGGTCGTGTTCAATCATGGAAGAAAAGGCGGTGCGTTCTCCACGCAACTGCACGCAACTGCAAGCCATCGCATGGCGGGTTGACGGCCAATGGTCGCTGCGGTGCGCGGCTGCAGGCTACCGCAAGGCATGCGTCGGAGTGTACGCCCGCAGGTCGCGGGTGGGCGCGGGGGCGCGCCCAAGACCCCACGGGTCCAGCCCGTCCAGAAGGCGCTCACCCCGCCATCGGCGGCGGCATAAACGGCCGATTGTTGATCAAACGCGAACAATCCTTTTCCCGTTGATGCCTTACCGGGCGCTCGGGGCTTGCATACAGTTCATATGCCGCCTGACCGCAAGGCTCGCGCAAAAAACATCAACGGCCCAGATCACAGGACGACTACAACATGACCACAGCCAACACCGCCAATGCAGCCCAGCCGCTGCTCAACCAACTGCAATGGCGCTATGCCGCCAAGAAGCTCAACCCCGCCAAGAAGGTCCCCCAGGACAAGGTAGAGCGCATCCTGGAGGCCGCTCGCCTGGCCCCCACCTCCAGCGGCCTGCAGCCCTTCGAGATCATCGTCGTGACCGACCCCGCAGTGCGCGCCAAAATCCAGCCCATCGCCTGGAACCAGGCGCAGATCACGGACGGCTCGCACCTGCTGGTGTTCGCCGCGTGGGACAACTACACGGCCGAGCGCATCAACATGATGTTCGATCTGACCAACGACCAGCGCGGCTTCAAGAATGAAGGCTGGGAAAACTACCGCCAGATGCTGCTGAACAGCTACCCTCAGCGCGATGCGGAGGTCAACTTCCAGCATGCCGCCCGCCAGGCGTACATCGGGATGAGCGCCGCATTGATCGCCGCAGCCTTCGAGGAAGTCGACTCGACCCCGATGGAGGGTTTCGACCCCAACGCGCTCGATGAGATCCTGGGCCTGAGGGCACGTGGACTGCGCAGCGTGTCCATCCTGCCGCTGGGCTATCGCGCCGACGAAGGCGACTGGCTGGTGAACCTCAAGAAGGTGCGCCGCCCGCGTGAGCAGTTCGTGACGGAAGTCTGAGCCCCGGGCTTGTAGCGCACAAGAAAATGCCGGGCCCATGCCCGGCATTTCTCATGGTGCGGCCCGTCAACGGGCCGCAGGTGCCGCGTCCGTCACGCGGCGCATGGGGGTGATCACGAAGGCCAGTGCTGCCAGCACCACCAGCGTGCCGCCGCTGGCCGCGAACAGCTGCGCGAGCGTCACGCTTTTCATCACCCACCCCGTCACGGCGGCGGAGATGGGCGCCAGGCCCATGAAGATGAACATGAACAGGCTCATCGCGCGGCCCAGCAGCATGGGCGGCACGCGCTGCTGGATCCAGGTGAACACGCTCACCTGCATGAAGCCGCCCAGAAGGCCGATGACCAGCATCAGCGCCGCGCCCTGCCACACGGCGGTGATCAGGCCCATGGGCATGAACAGCGCGCCGATGATCGCGTCGAATGCGAGGATGGTCACGCCCAGGCTGCCGATGCGCAGGCGCGGCACCGCCCCCGAGATCACCATGCCCAGCAGAGTGCCCGCTCCGTGCGCGCCCACGATGATGCCGAAGGCGGCCGCACCGAGCGCGGGCGTGCTGCTGGCCAGCACCGGGATCGCGATGTGGATGGGCCCCATGATGAAGAGGGCGATCGCGCTCCAGTAGAGAAAGCAGGTGCGCAGCTCGTGGTCGCTCCAGAAATGCGCAAGACCCTGCCACACCGACGCCAGCACGGCCTGGGGCGGCGCGGCAGCATGAGCGGGATGGGCGCCACTGTCACCCCGGACCTGCACTTTGGCCAGCGTCCAGGCCGACACTGCAAAGCTCAGCGCATCGAGCGCGAAGGCAAGGCCGATACCGGTGGCGTTGGCCCGCATGCCGCCCGCTGGCGACCCCGTGGCATCGCCGAACAGCGCGATCAGCACGCCCGCGAGCAGCGGCCCGAGGAACATGGTGAGCTGGCGCAGCCCCAGGTTGATGCCGTTGGCCGCCTGCAGCTGGTGGCGCGCCACCACGTGCGGCATCATGGCCGTGCCCGCCGGGATGCTGAAGGCCGTGGCCAGGCCGATGCCCAGCGACAGCGCATACACCATCCACAGCGTGAGGCTGCCCGCCAGCACCAGCGCCGCCAGCGCGGCCAGCAGCACCAGGTTGACGTACTTGGTGATCATCAGCACCTGCTTGGGCGAATGGCGGTCCACGAGCGCGCCGCCGATCAGGATGAACAGGGCGCGGGGAACGCTGACGAGCGCCAATACGGTGCCCAGCACCAAAGTGTCGCCAGTCATCTGCAGCACCAGCCATGGCAGGGCGATCAGCGTGAACTGGTCGCCGAGCATCGACAAAAAGGCGCCGCCGGTCAGCCAGCGGAAATTGTGGTCTCTGAGCAGCGCGGCGCGCAGGTCCTGGTCCGGCGGGGCAGGCTGGGGGCGGCGCGCTGGGGCGTCGCGATCGGGGGTCTCAGTGGGCATGGGAAGGCTCTCCAGTCAAAGGGCGGGGATGGCGCTGGCCGTTGAGCAGCTGGCCGATGGCAGTGCTGCGCACGCACAGGTGGTAGCTGGCCAGGCACAGGGCCGTGGTGGCCAGCACGTTGATCAAAATCTTGGCAAGAGCCGGAATGGGCACGCCGTACAGCAGGGCGCTGAAGCCCACCGTCATCGGCAGGTGCACCAGATAGACCCAGTACGAGCTGTCTGCCAGGTACGCCAGCCAGGCCCGGGGCTTCGATGCGTGGCGCAGGAACAGGCCGATCAGCGCAAAGCTCCACAGCCACGACGCGGCGTTGTAGGCCAGCGCCATCCAGAACTGCAGGTGCCGCGTGGCGGGCACGGGTGCCGCCAGCATGTCCGTGAACGCGCCGGTCACCATCACCAGCGCGAAGGCAGACGCCTCGGGCTGGGCCAGCACCTCCGCCAGCAAACCCGTGACCACGAAACACGCGAAGCCCATGGCTGCGAACACTGGCCAATGTCGCTCGTAGCGCGCCATCAGCAGGCGTCGCTGGGTATGCAGGCACAGGCCGAACGCGTAGAACAGGCCGTTGTGCGCCCATTCCGCCAGGGGTGGCAGGAACGAGCCGCTGGGCGTGACGATGCCGTGGGTGTAGTGCGCGCCGATCCAGGCCAGCGGCAGCGTCAACGCCACGAACCCGGCGGGTGAGCCGCACAGCCATGCGGCCATGCGCTGCAGCGCGCGAAGGAGTGCCGCTGGCAAAGCGCGGGTCACAGCCCACAGGGGCGGGGTGAGCAATGTCAGCCACAGCAGCATCCACAAGAACCACAGGTGCATGGTGGGCGGACCCTGCGGCACGTTGGGCCCGTGCGGCAGCAGGCTGCGGTCCACGCCCCAGGTGCCGTGCGCCATGCGGTGCAGGAACATCAGCCCGAGCAGCGCCGTGGCGACGAAAAGCGGCGGCCAGAACACCGCGAAAGGCAGGCCCAGGCGGCGTACGCGGTGCCGCGCCATGCCGGCCAGGCCGCGCTGCTGCACCAGCAGCGCCACGAAGAACCCGGCCAGGATGAAGAACAGCGGCATGCGGAACGCGTGGATCACCGCCACAAAAAGGTCGGCTACCGGAGTGGACAGGTCGTCGTGCCACGGCAGCGGCGATGGTGCCTTCATGTACGCGATGGATGCGTGCAGCACGATGCCCAGCCACATCATCGCGGCGCGAAGGTGGTCCAGCGCGTGCAGCCGCTGGGGGGCCTCGGTGGGAGAACGGGAAGGGTCGTCAGTCATGGGTCGGTCCATCAGGAGACCGACTGTCAGGCCTCACGTTGCGTGAGGGTCAAGCGATTTACGCTGTTTTTTTGGCTGCGCGTGGCTTCTCGGGCACGGCCTGTTGATGCGCATGGGCCAGCGCGGCGTGCAGATACGCACGCACCGGCGCACTGAGCGGAGAGCCCGCCTGCAGCAAGGGCTCCTGCGCCGACGCCGTGAGGAGCTTGCGGCGCAATACAGGGTCGTTGCGGGTCAATTGCCCGAAGAGCGCATCCCAGCGCCGTCCGGCCGCCATGGCATCCGGGTGATGCGGTGGCAGGCCCCGGGCCAGAAGCTGCTGCGCGGTTTCTTCGAGCGCGGCCCAATCGGCATAGGGCACATGGCCCAGTGCGCGCAGGTCGTCGCGGGTCAGGTACTTGTCCAGCAGTTCCATGCGCAGCTTGATGGCGATTTCGACGTACTCGATCATCTCGCCGGGCGGCGCGTGGTTGCGGCCATGCGTGCTGGGCTCGGTGCGGAACATATGGCCCCAGCGCTCCAGCAGGTCCATGTCGCCTTTCATCCAGTGCAGCATGAGCGCCATCCACCGGTAGGCCAGGGCCTGAACTTCGGGTGAATCGGGCGGCAGCCGGCGGTCCATGGCGTTCTTCACCAAGTCCTTGACGATCAGCCAATCGGCTTCGATCAGGCTCCAGTTGGTGAAGATCTGCTTGAGCTCAGCCGAGCTGAAATACTTGCCGTAGGTGGTCATGAGCGCCAGCGCTTGGAGCCAGTTGCCCATGTCGGGCTCGGCCCCGGCCATGAGCCCGTCGCGCAGCATGGTCAGTCGCCCGCGCAGTTCGGTGGCCTGCGAAATCTGCTGGTCCAGCGCACGGATCTGCTGGCCGATGATGCGCTCGGGTGCCACGCCGTCGCCCGCCAGCAGGTCACCAATATCGCTGAGCGGCAGGCCCATCTGGCGCATCGTCTGGATGCCATGCAGCCGCTGCACGTCGGCCTGGCTGTACAGCCGGTAGCCCGCCTCGGAGCGGCCCGAAGGCTTGAGCAGCCCGATCTCGTCGTAGTGGTGCAGCGTGCGCACCGTGAGGCCGGTGCGCCGTGCGAGGTCGCCGACTTTCAGCAGCATGGTCTTTCCACAGCCGATGGCCATATGGGGGGCCGCAGGCTGTCCGTGCGACGGGCGCATTGGCCCCCCGGCCTGATGGTCGACGGCGCAATGCAGCGGCAGGGGGGCTTCATCCGTCAGCGCACGGAGATCAGTTCGATCTCGAAGATCAGCGTGGTGTTGGGCGGAATCAGGCCACCTGCGCCGCGCTCGCCGTAGGCGATGGCGGCAGGGCAGGTCAGCTTGGCCTTGCCGCCCGGCTTCATCAACTGCACGCCTTCCGTCCAGCAGGGGATCACCCCCTTGAGCGGGAACTCGGTGGGGGTGCCGCGCTTGTACGAGCTGTCGAATTCCTTGCCATCAAGGAACGTGCCCTTGTAGTGCACCTTCACGGTGCTGCTGGCTTTGGGAGATTCGCCAGCGCCTTCCTTCAGGGATTCATAGACCAGGCCGCTGGCGGTGGTGACAGGCTGGGCTTGCGCCAGGGCGGGAGCGATCACAACGCTGGCAAGCAGCACGCACAAAGTATTTCGCAAAGGAGTCTCCGTGATGGAAGTCGAGTGAGGCTGCGATCTTATTCGCGTTCGGGATGCGCTCGGGTTGCCGCCAGCGGGCGGATCGGCCCCATGCAAAAAACCTCGGCGCAGGCTGGGCCCGCGCCGAGGTTCTTGCGATGGAGGCGACGGCGCAGGCTCAGGCGTAGTCGGACACGGGGATGCAACTGCAAGACAGGTTGCGGTCACCCCAGACGTTGTCCACGCGGCCCACGGGCGACCAGTACTTGGCCTGGCGCAGCGCGGCCACGGGGTAGGCGGCGGCCTCGCGGCTGTACGGGCGTGCCCACTCGCCGGACAGAAGGTTCTCGGCCGTGTGCGGGGCGTTCTTCAGCGGGTTGTTGTCCTGCGGCAGCTTGCCGGCCTCGATCTGGCGGATCTCTTCGCGGATGGCGATCATCGCGTCGATGAAGCGGTCGATCTCGAACAGTGTCTCGCTCTCGGTGGGCTCCACCATCAGCGTGTTGGGCACCGGGAAGGAGAGCGTGGGCGCGTGGAAGCCGTAGTCGATCAGGCGCTTGGCCACGTCCTCGGCCATCACGCCGCTGGTTTCCTTCAGGCCGCGCAGGTCCAGGATGCACTCGTGCGCCACGTGGCCGTTGGCGCTGGCGTACAGCGTGGGGTAGTGGTCCTTCAGGCGTGCGCTGATGTAGTTGGCGGACAGGATGGCCGTTTCGGTGGCGGCCTGCAGGCCCACGGC
This sequence comes from Acidovorax sp. sic0104, assembly GCF_019219095.1. Taxonomy (GTDB): domain Bacteria; phylum Pseudomonadota; class Gammaproteobacteria; order Burkholderiales; family Burkholderiaceae_C; genus Acidovorax. Next base: position 38,850 of record NZ_JAHUWH010000003.1, on the reverse strand, counting down.
GCCCATCATGCGGATGTACATCCAGCTGATCGGCAGCACGGCGGCGTTGCCCAGGGGGGCGGCGCTCACCGGACCGACCTTGCCGTCGGCGGGAGTAAGCGGCTGGTCGCCCTGGCCCGGCAGGCCGGGCAGGTAGGGCACCAGGTCTTCGACCACGCAGACGGGGCCGACGCCCGGGCCGCCACCGCCATGGGGAATGCAGAAGGTCTTGTGCAGGTTCAGGTGGCTCACGTCACCGCCGAACTCGCCGGGGGCGGCCACGCCCACCAGGGCGTTCATGTTGGCGCCGTCCACGTACACGCGGCCGCCGTGGCTGTGCACCAGGGCGCACAGCTCCTTGACCTGGGTCTCGAACACGCCGTGCGTGCTGGGGTAGGTGATCATCACGCAGGCAATGCTGCCGCTGTGCTGCTCGCACTTGGCCTTGAGGTCTGCCAGGTCCACGTTGCCGGCGGCGTCGCACGCCGTCACCACCACCTGCATGCCCACCATCTGCGCGCTGGCGGGGTTGGTGCCGTGTGCGCTGCTGGGGATCAGGCAGATGTTGCGGTGGCCTTCGCCGCGCGCCTGGTGGTAGGCCTGGATGGCCAGCAGGCCCGCGTATTCGCCCTGGCTGCCGGCGTTGGGCTGCAGGCTGATGCCGGCGTAGCCGGTGGCCTGGCACAGCCAGGCGCGCAGCTGTTCATCGAGTTCGCGGTAGCCGGCCTGCTGGTCGGCGGGCGCGTAGGGGTGCATGTGCGCGAACTCGGGCCAGGTGATGGGGATCATCTCGCTGGTGGCGTTGAGCTTCATGGTGCAGCTGCCCAGCGGAATCATGCTGCGGTCCAGCGCCAGGTCCTTGTCGGACAGCTGGCGGATGTAGCGCAGCATGCCGGTTTCGGAATGGTGGGTGTTGAACACCGGGTGCGTGAGGTAGCGGCTGGTGCGGCGCAGCCCAGCCGGGATCAGCGGCTCCACGCCGTTCTCGAAAGCATCGAAGGTGGGCAGGGCCTGGCCGTCCTTGGCGAAGACTTTCCACAGCAGCTCGATGTCGGCGCGCGTGGTGGTCTCGTCCAGCGAGATGCACAGGTATTCTTCAAAGTAGATTCGCAGGTTGGCGCCCATCTGGATTGCGCGAGCAGCTATTGATTTGGTAGCAGACCCGGTATGCAGGCTGAGCGTGTCGAAGGTGGCTTGCGGACGCACCGGCGCGCCCAGCTGCACCAGGCCCTGGGCCAGGATGGCGGTGTAGCTGGCCACGCGCTGGGCGATGCGCGCGAGGCCCTCGGGGCCGTGGTACACGGCGTACATGCTGGCGATCACGGCGGGCAGCACCTGCGCAGTGCAGATGTTGGACGTGGCCTTCTCGCGGCGGATGTGCTGCTCGCGCGTCTGCAGGGCCAGGCGGTAGGCGGGCTTGCCGTGCACGTCCACGCTCACGCCCACCAGGCGGCCGGGCAGGCTGCGCTTGAACTCGTCGCGGCAGGCCATGTAGGCAGCGTGGGGCCCGCCCGCGCCCATGGGCATGCCAAAGCGCTGCGTGGTGCCGACCACGATGTCGGCGCCGTACTCGCCGGGCGGCGTGATGAGCGTCAGCGCCAGCAGGTCGGCGGCCACGATGAAGGCGGCCTGCTTGGCGTGGGCTTTTTCCACATCGGCGCGCAGGTCGTCGATGCGGCCGCTGGTGGAAGGGTACTGGGCCAGCACGGCGAAGTAGTCGCCGGCCAGCAGGTCGTTCCATTCCTCTGCCGAGTTGGCCAGGCGCACTTCCAGGCCCAGGGGCTTGGCGCGGGTCTGGATGACCTCGATGGTCTGTGGGTGCGCGTCGCCGGCCACCACGAAGATGTTGCTCTTGGATTTGACGGATCGCTTGGCCAGGGTCATGGCTTCGGCGGCGGCGGTGGCTTCGTCCAGCATGGATGCGTTGGCGATCGGCATGCCGGTCAGGTCGCACACCATGGTCTGGAAGTTGACCAGGGCCTCCATGCGGCCTTGCGAGATCTCGGCCTGGTAGGGCGTGTAGGCGGTGTACCAGGCGGGGTTCTCCAGGATGTTGCGCAGGATGACGCCCGGCGTGTGCGTGCCGTAATAGCCCTGGCCGATGAAGCTGCGCAGGACCTTGTTCTTGCCAGCGATGGCCTTGAGCTCGGCCAGCGCCGCCGCTTCGGTGGCGGGCAGGGGCAGGTCCATGGGCGCGCTGCGCGCGATGGAGCGCGGCACGATGCTTTCGATGAGGGCGCTGCGCGAGGCTTCGCCGATCACCGACAGCATGTGGGTTTCATCCGCTGCGTCGATGCCAATATGGCGGGGCAGGAATTCGGTGGCGTTCTCGAGCGCGGCGAGAGAGGGCAGGGTGGCTTGGGAGGTCATCGGCGGCGGCGGCAAGGGCGGGGACACATGGCCCGGCGGGTGGCTGCCGGGCCGCGAAGGGAGGGGCGGTCCGATCAGGCGTTCTTGGCGAACTCGGCGTAGGCCGGCTCGTCCATGAGCGCGTCGAACTGCGTCATGTCGGTCACGTGGACCTTGAAGAACCAGCCAGCGCCCATCGGGTCGCTGTTGGCCAGGGACGGGTCGGCGCGCAGCGCCTCGTTCACTTCGACGATCTCGCCGGTGACAGGCATGTACACGTCGGCCGCTGCCTTCACGGACTCGACCACGCCGGCCACGTCACCCTGGGTGAAGGTGGTGCCGACGGCGGGCAGGTCCACGAACACCACGTCGCCCAGCGCGTCCTGCGCATGCAGCGTGATGCCGACGGTGGCGGCTTCGTGGTCGGAGATGTCGATCCACTCGTGGTCCTTGGAATACTTGACAGTCATGGGGGCTCCTGAAAAAAGGGATAACAAAGAAAGTTGCCGATGCCAGGCGCGACTGTAGCCCGGCCGGGGTTGTCCGGCGTGTTAGCCCCGGTAGTACCTTGCGGGTGTGAATGGCATGGCCCGCACTTCCATGGGCACTGCCTTGCCGCGCACGATGGCGTTCACGCGCGTGCCGATGGCGGCAAATTCTGGGGTGACGTAACCCATGGCCACGGGCTCGTTCACCGTGGGGCCCAGCAGGCCGCTGGTGACTTCGCCGATCTTCTGGCCCTCCGTGCTCTGCAGTTCGGTGTGCTCGCGCACGGGCACGCGCTCCAGCGCCACCAGACCGACGCGCTTGCGCTGCAGCGTGGCGGGGTTGTCGATCTGCGCGAGGACCTTGTCCGCGCCCGGAAAGCCGCCCGCCCGTGCGCCGCCGGTGCGGCGCACCTTCTGGATGGCCCAGTTCAGGGCCGCTTCGGGCGGGGTGGTGGTGGTGTCGATGTCGTTGCCGTACAGGCACAGGCCCGCTTCCAGGCGCAAAGAGTTGCGCGCGCCCAGGCCAATGGGCTTGACCTCGGGCTGGGCCAGCAGCGCCCGCGCCAGCGCGTCGGCCTGGGCCGCGGGCACCGAGATTTCAAAGCCGTCTTCGCCGGTGTAGCCGCTGCGGGTGACGAAGCAGTCGCAGCCCGCAATGTCGAACGCGCCGCCGGTCATGAACACCAGCTTGTCCGCACCCGGCGCCAGGCGGGCGAGGGCGGTGACCGCCTGCGGGCCTTGCAGCGCCAGCAGCGCATGGTCGGGCATGGGCACCACCTGGCAGCGCTGGCCGATGCGAGCCTGGATGTGGGCGATGTCGCCGACCTTGCACGCGCCGTTCACGATGACGAACAGGGTGGGCTCGCCATCGACCGTACCCTGGTTGAAGAACATCAGGTCGTCGATGACCGTGCCCTCATCGGTCAGCAGCAGGCCGTAGCGCTGCTTGCCCACGGGCAGGTCGATGACGTCCACCGGCATCAGGGTTTCGAAGGCGGCCGCAGCGTCCGGGCCGACAAGCTTGAGCTGGCCCATGTGGGAGACATCGAACAGCCCTGCCGCTGAGCGTGTGTGCAAGTGTTCGGCCATGAGGCCGGCCGGGTACTGCACGGGCATGGAATAGCCAGCGAACGGCACCATGCGGGCGCCCAGCTCGACGTGCAGTGCGTTCAGGGGCGTGGTGAGCAGGGGGGCTGTGGTTGCGGAGTCGGACATGGCGGGCTTCTCAGGGCAAGGCAAATGAAAGCCGCGGCCTGCAAGAGGCCACGGTATTTGCCCTGCTGTCCGCTTTACCTGAGAGATTCACCGCAGCGCCCTGGCTGGCCGTGCGGCTTGCTCCTTCGGTGGATGGGTGCCGCGTGCGGTATGACCGGCGGTCCATCTCTCTCCAGCAAGGAAACGCCCGCATCGCTGCGGGCGGTTGCCAGTCCTTTTGCCTGAGCGTTCGGGTTGTCCCTGCGCCTTCGGCGGTGCTGCTCACCCGTTAGATGCGGGTGGAGCACTCTCTCCTGACGAAACGGATTCTAACTACTTCGCGTAGACCAGATCCCGCAGCGCCAGTGAAATCGACGGCACGTAGGTAATGATCATCAGGCACACCAGGATGACCACCACGAAGGGAAGCAGGTGCTTGATGATGCGGTCCAGTGAAATCCTGGCCACCGTGCACGCGGCAAACAGGTTCACGCCAAAGGGCGGGGTGATCATGCCCAGCGCGAGGTTGACCACCATGATGAGCCCGAAGTGAACCGGGTCAATTCCAAAGTGCATCGCCACAGGCGCCAGGATCGGCGCCAGCACGATGATGGCCGCGCTGGTCTCGATGAACATGCCGATCACGAACAAGGCGGCATTCACGCCCAGCAGGAAAAGCGCGGGCGACTGCAGCACGGCTTCAAGCCAACGCCCGATGGCGTCCGGCACACCGGCGCGGGTGATCAGAAATGCGAACAGGCCCGCGTTGGCGATGATGAACATGATCACGGCCGAAGAAATGGCCGACTTGCGCAGGATCGCGAACAGGTCCTTCAGTCGAATCTCGCGGTAGATCACGACGCCGACGATCAGCGCGTAGAACACGGCCACTGCCGAAGCCTCGGTGGGTGTGAAAACGCCGCCATAGATGCCGCCCAGGATGATCACCGGCATCAGCAGCGCCCAGCCCGCCTGCAGCGTGGCCTTGCCAAAGCCCATGCGGCCTTCGCCATCGTTCTTGCCCCAGCCCTTCCATTTGCAGTACGCCCAGACGAAGAGCATCAGCGCAGCGCTGATCAAGAGGCCCGGCCCGAAGCCTGCGATGAACAGCTCGCCGATCGACACTTCGGCGCTCACGCCGTACAGAATCATCGGAATGGAGGGCGGGATGATCACGCCCAGTTCTGCGCTCGTGGCCTGCAGCGCTGCGGCGTAGCTGGTGGGGTAGCCATGCTTGATGAGCGCAGGGATCAAGATTGCGCCGATCGCAAAGGTGGTGGCCACCGACGAGCCCGATACGGCTGCAAAAATCATGCACGTGAGCACGCAGGTCATGGGCAGGCCGCCCTGAACGCCGCCGACGATGCTCTTGGCGAATTCCACCAGGCGGCGGGAGATCCCGCCTGTCTCCATCAGGTTGCCGGCGAGTATGAAAAACGGAATCGCTGCCAGCGGAAACTTGTTGATGGAGCCGAACATCTCCTTGACGGAAATCAGCATGTTGGCGTTGGACGCCTGAATGCCCAGAATCGATGCCAGTCCGATGGACACTGCCACGGAGATGGTGAGTGCAAAGCACAGCACCATGGTTGAAATCATGACCACGCTCATTGGGCCGTCTCCAGTTCCATGCGCAAGGGATCGATCAGGTTGCCGATGATGCCGACGACACAGAACAATCCGCCCACAGGCATCGCCAGATAGGCCCAGAACATCGACACCGACTCCAATCCCGCCATGCTCTGAACGCCCCCCCGCACCGAGTAGTCCCATCCCCACCAGATGATGATGCCGATGAGCGCGAGGGCCGCCAATGCCACCACCCAGTCCAGCACGCGCCGCAGCTTGGGTGGGCTCCAGCGGTACAGCACGTCCACGCTCACCATGGCCCCTTGGCGAAAGGCCGCGGGAATGGCAAGGAACACCATCCAGATCAGGCTGAAGCGGATCAGCACTTCGGTCCATTCGGCGGGTTGTTCGAGCACGAAGCGGGTCACTATCTGGAACATGCCGAGCGAGGAAGCCACCGCCAGCATGGCGCAGGCACCGAGCATGGCAACGAAGGTGCTCCATCGCTCAAAGGTCAAAAAAGCATTTTTCATGGGGCAGCGCCGACCGGCGGTGGCGAATCAAACCGAAGAAAACAATAAACAAACGCCCGCTAGCGCAAGGCCCACGGGCGTTAGTTGCTCCTAAAATAATAGCGTAGCAGCGTTACTTGACGTCGCGAATCTTGTCCAGCGTGGCTTTGCCGAACTGCTTTTCGAAGTCTGCATTGACGGGGGCCAAAGCGGCCACGAACTTCGCCTTGTCCACGTTGTCGATCACGGTCATGCCCTTGGCGCGCAGGTCGGCCACACCCTTGGCATCGTCTTCGTCCACGCGGGCACGGTTGGCTTTGGTGCCTTCCTTGGCGGCGTCGAGGAAGGCTTGCTTGTCAGCCGCGCTCAGCTTGTCGAACGCAGCCTTGTTCATGACGAAGATGCAAGGCGAATAGACGTGACCGGTGAGCGTCAGGTGCTTTTGCACCTGGTCGAACTTGGCCGAGATGATCACTGGAAGAGGGTTCTCCTGACCGTCCACCGTGCCTTGCTGCAGCGCAGTGAACACCTCAGGGAATGCCATGGGCGTCGTGATGATGCCGAAACCCTTGTACGCTGCGATGTGCACCGGATTCTCCATAGTGCGCATCTTCAGGCCCTTGAGGTCGCCCGGTTCTTTCACGTCGCGCTTGCTGTTGGTCATGTGGCGGAAACCGTTTTCCGCCCATGCCAGGGCTTTGAAACCCTTTGCGTCGAACTTGGTCAGCATCTCCTGGCCGATAGGGCCGTCCAGCACGGCACGTGCATGGGCCTTGTCGCGGAACAGGAAGGGCACATCCAGAATCTTGGTCTCCGGCACGAAGTTGGGGATGGGGCCGGTAGAGCTGAAGGCCAGCTCCTGGGTGCCCAACTGCACTGCCTCAATCGACTCCCGCTCACCGCCCAAGGCGCCGTTGTAGAAGGTCTGCACCTTGTAGCGGCCACCCGTGCGTTTTTCCACCTCTTTGGCAAACGTGTCGATGGCCACGCCCTGGTGCGAGTTCTGGGCGGTCGAAATGCTGATGCGCATGGTGGTCTGCGCAGCGGCGCTGGCCACAAATCCGAGCGCAAGACTCAGGCCGACGACGAGTTTGGTCAATTGCATGTTGTCTCCATTGGGTTCTTTTGGTCCAGGACATTGCCGGCGGAAGCCGTGTTCAACTGCCCATGCACAGGGCCCTGGTCTGCACAAATTATGGCGGCGCAACATGGCCGGGGCATCGGGGTTTGTGCTGGTAAGCGTGCTTATCAATGGCACGGCGAGCGCCGTGCACCGCGATCCACCGGAAATGCCAACGGCCCCGTGCTGGCGGTAACCAGCCGGGGCCTTGTCAGTTTGTGCGATCCGGTAAGACCGCCTTGATGTGAGAAGTATGCGCGTCACTACGGAGATGAATTTGCTGAATTGGCTTTGAAATGCCATGGAGTCAGAATAATTTTCTGAGATGGTTAAAAATATTGAATAATTCATCCAATGGACCGTCTGGATAAGAAAATTCTCGCTGTGCTGCAGGGCGACGCGCGCGCCAGCCTGCAGGAGATCGGCCAGGCTGTCGGCCTGAGCCCGTCGCCCTGCTGGGGCCGCATCAAGAAGATGGAAGAGGCTGGTGTCATCCAGGGCTACACCGTGCGGCTCAACCCGCAGGCGCTGGGCCTGTCCGACACGGTGCTGGTGCAGGTCACGCTCGACAGCCACTCGGATAACACGCTCGAGAAGTTCGGTGAAACGCTCGCCAGCATCCCCGAAGTGATCGAGGCGCACCTGGTCTCGGGCGACTACGACTATCTGCTGCGCGTGGTGGTCAAGGACACGCGCGACTACGAGCGCCTGCTGCGCGAGAAGCTCTACAAGATCAAGGGCATACGCCACAGCCGCTCCAGCTTCGTGCTGCGCACGCTGAAAAAGGCCGACATGCCCCTGTTCACCGAATAGGTCGCTGGCAGGTTCGCTGCTCTGCCGGAGCTGGCGTCGGCGCAAAATCCAGCCGCCGCACCTATCGCACATAGCGCCCACACACTCACCATGAACTTGCGTTTCGTCGAAGCCTTCTACTGGGTCGCCTCCCTGCGCAGCGTGACGCGCGCCGCCGAAAAACTGTTCCTCACCCAGTCGGCCATGTCCAGCCGCGTGGCGGCGCTGGAGGAAGAGCTGGGCGTGCTGCTGCTGGACCGCAGCGACAAGCGTTTCAAGCTCACGGTGGCGGGCACGCGGTTTCTGACCTACGCCAAGCGCATGCTGGAGCTGCAGCGCCAGCTCAAGGCCGAGATGGGGTCGGGCGGGCCGATGGAAGTCTCCATACGCCTGGGCGCGATCGAGTCGGTGCTGCACTCCTGGCTGATCCCGTGGATCGAGCAATTGCGCAAGGACAACCCGGCGCTGGAACTCGAACTCACCATGGAAACTACGCCCGTGCTGCTGGACCAGATCCGCCGCGGCGCGCTGGACACCGTGTTCGCTGCGCTGCCGGCGTCGGCCGAGGGCATACGCACCCAGGCGCTTGCACCCATGGAGATGGTGTTCGTCGGCAACAGCAAGCTGCACCGCAAACGGCGTTATGCGCTGGCGGATTTTGCAGAGATGGACATCCTGACCTTCCAGCGCGGATCGCACCCGCACGTGACTCTGCTCGACGTGCTGCGCCAGGGTCAGGTGGAGCCGCGCCGCGTGCACACCATCTCGTCCATATCGGCGATGGTGCAGCTGGTGCAGGGCGGCTTCGGCATCGCCACCTTGCCGCGCCATGCGGTGCAGCGGCTGCTGGCGTTTCCGGACCTGCGGGCGCTGGCCTGCGACACGGAGCTGCGTCCACTGCCCATCCACCTGAGCTACCGCGAAGACCCGTCCACCCCGGTCGAGAGCGTGGTGCGTTCGGCCATGGCCTTCCTCGAGCTGCAGTCGGAACGCACCAAGGTGCGCGCCAAAGGCTGAAGCCAGGCTGACGGGCGAAGCTCTACCCCGGACCGCTGTCGCGGCAGTTCGCGCACTGGGCAACCCTGAGGTGGCCCCGCGCAGCGGCCTTGCACACCTTCCGATGGTCCCGGCGCGTGACGGTGCCCGTTGTTGGTGCATGCCATCGACAAGTACCAGCCCGTGCGCGGCTTGTATCGGCTGGATGGCGCGCCACCAACGTTGGCGGCAAAAGCCCGCTGCGCGCGGCCTGCGGCGCGACGGGCCAGGTGCCTGGCGGCGCGCATTTCAATCCCTAGGGTTTTTACCGAGCACCAATTTGGGTGAAGTGTGCTCCAGCGTAGTGCATCGAAAAAATCGATGAAGTAAGAGAAAATTTTTGAATTTGCCAGTGTGCGCGCCCCGCCAACACAATCCTTCCATCGTCATTCATTTGACATTTCGCGATGCAAGGAAACACGGTGGAACCGGAAGAAAAAAACACGCTGGCAGCCTTCGGCCTTGAAGGCCATGGCGACGCCGCCCATGTGCGCGGCGTCATCCGCAAAGGGCTGTGGACCCTGCACACCAGTGGCCTGGCGCATGGCTACGTACAGGGCAACCTGGTCATCCTGCCCGAGGCACTGGCCGGCGACTTCCTGCGCTTTTGCCAGCGCAACCCCAAGCCCTGCCCGGTGCTGGCCGTGGGCGAGCCGGGCCAGGTGGGCCTGCCCAGCCTGGGCGAGGGCATCGACATCCGCAGCGATGTGCCGATGTACCGCGTCTGGCGCCATGGGGAACTCAAGGACGAAGTTGCCGACATCACGGACCTGTGGCGCCCCGACCTGGTGACCTTCGTTCTGGGCTGCTCGTTCTCGTTCGAGCATGCGCTGCAGGAGGCTGGCATCCGCCTGCGCCACATCGACGAGAACCGCAACGTGGCGATGTACCGCACCAACATCGCAACCGAGCCTGCAGGCCCTTTCGGCGGCGCCATGGTCGTGTCCATGCGGCCCATGCCTGCAGCCGACGTGATCCGGGCGGTGCAGGTCACCTCGCGCTTTCCCAGTGTGCACGGCGCTCCTGTGCACATCGGCGACCCCGCGCTCATCGGCATCAAGGACCTGGGCCGGCCTGACTACGGCGACCCGGTGGACCTGGCGCCGGGCGACATCCCCGTCTTCTGGGCCTGCGGCGTCACGCCCCAGTCCGCGATCCTGACCGCGCAGCCCGCGTTCTGCATCACGCACGCGCCGGGCGCCATGTTGGTGACCTCGCTGCTCAACCAGCAGCTGGCCTCTTTCTGAGTTGTTTGCCTGCGATGAAACGTTCAATTTTCAAAGGAGTATCCGAGATGAAAAAGACCCTGTGGACCCGTGTGGCCGTGGCGATCGGCAGTGGTTGCGTGGCGCTGGTGGCGCACGCGCAGCAAGAGGTGAAGATCGGCGTGATCTACCCGCTGACCGGCACCGGAGCCGCCGTTGGCGCCGAGCTGCGCAATGCGCTGGAGCTGGCGGCCGACATCGTCAACAACGGCGCGCCATCTGTGCCGAACCTGCCGTTTGCGGCCGGCAAGGGGCTACCCAACCTCAAGGGCGCCAAGATCAAGCTGGTCTTCGCCGACCACCAGTCCAATCCTCAGATCGGCGCGACGGAAGCCGAGCGCCTGATCACGCAGGAAAAGGTGGTCGCCCTGATCGGCTCGTACAACAGCAACGTCACCGCCACGGCCAGCCAGGTGGCCGAGCGCGCGGGCATTCCATTTCTGAACCCCGAGTCGTCCTCGGCCTCGCTCACGCAGCGCAATTTCAAGTGGTTCTTTCGCACTACGCCGCACGACGATTTGTTCGTGCACAACGCCTTCGAGTTCTTGAAGGAGTTCGAGGCCAAGCGTGGCATCAAGCCCAAGGTGGTGGCATCGCTCAATGAAAACGGCCTGTGGGGTGCCGAGACGACCAAGCTGCAGACCAAGCTTGCGGCGGAGTTCGGCCAGAACATCGCCAAGCAAGTGTCCTATCCCGCCAAGACCACGCAGCTGACCTCGGAAGTGCAGGCGCTCAAGGCCGCCAACCCCAATCTGGTGCTGCAGTCGTCGTACACGGCGGACGCCATCATGTCCATCAAGACATACAAGGAACTGGGATTTTCGCCCGACATGATCCTGGCCAACAACGCCGGCTTCACCGACACCGACTTCATCCGCACGCTGGGCAAGGACGCCGACTTCATCATCACCCGCGAGACCTGGGCGCTGGACCTGGCCACGCGCAATCCGATGATCAAGGAGGTCAATGACCTCTTTCAAAAACGCTACAAGATCAACTTCACCGGCAACAGCTCGCGCACCTTCACCGGCCTGATGGTGATGGCCGACGCGATCAACCGTGCCGGCTCCACCGAGCCCGAGGCCGTGCGCACAGCGCTCACGCAGACCAACATCCGCGCCGACGACATCATCATGCCGTGGAAGGGCGTGAAGTTCGACACCTCGGGCCAGAACACGCTGGGCCGCGGCATCCTGGTGCAGATCATCGACGGCAAGTACCACACGGTCTGGCCCTTCAACATGGCGACCCGCGAAGTGGTGTGGCCCATGCCCAAGTGGGACCAGCGCAAGTGAAGGCCCCACGGGCTGAATCCTGAAAGAAAACCATGACTGCGGAAATTCTGTTTCAGACGCTGGCCTCGGGCGTGATGATCGGGTTGATATATGCGCTGGTTGCGATCGGATTGACCATGATTTTCGGGGTCATGGACATCGTGAACTTCGCGCACGGCGAATTCCTGATGCTGGGCATGTACTCGGCGTTCTGGATGTTCTCGCTGTATGCGCTCGACCCCCTCTACACCCTGCCGCTCACGGTGCTCATGCTGTTCGCCTTCGGCGTATTGCTGTACCAGTTCGTGATCGTGCGCATCATCAACGCGCCCATGCTCTCGCAGATCTTCACGACCTTCGGGATCATGATCCTCTTGCGTGGCATCGCGCAATTCCTGTGGAAGCCCGACTTCCGCTCGATCGAGAACTCGCTGGTCAGCGGCACCGTCAAGGGCTTCGGCGTGCAGGTCGGGCAGCCCCAGCTGGTGGCGGGCATCGGGGCCATTGTCATCACCGGCCTCATCTACTTCTTCCTCAACAAGACGCGCCTGGGGGCGGCGCTGGAAGCCACCGCGTCCGACAAGGAAGCCGCGCGCCTGATGGGGATTGACTCGCACAGGATGTTCGCTCTGGCCTGGGGTGTGGCTGCGGCGTGTGCCGGTGCCGCCGGCGTGCTGCTGTCCACCTTCTTCCCGATCTTCCCGGACGTGGGAGCCAACTTCATCCTGCTGGCCTTCGTGGTGGTGAACCTGGGCGGCTTCGGCAGCATCACCGGCGCGTTCTGGGCCGGGATCCTGGTGGGCGTGATCGAGGTGATGGGGGGCCTGCTGCTCGGGCCCCAGTACAAGACCGCGGTAGTGCTGGCGCTCTTTCTCGGAGTGCTGATGTTCCGTCCGCAAGGCCTCATGGGCAAAGCGTGATCACCATGAAAAACTCAATCCTTATCGCAGCGCTGCTGCTGGCCACCCTGGCGTTGCCGTCCTTCGTGGATGCGTCGCACCTGAACATGGCCATCCTCGTGCTCATGGCCGCCCAACTGGGGGTGGCATGGAACATGCTCGGTGGCTACGCCGGGCAGGTGTCTCTGGGCCATGCAGCCTTCTTCGGGCTGGGCGCCTACACCTCGACGCTGCTGCTGCTCAAGTTCGGCGTCAACCCGTGGATCGGTGCGCTGGCAGGTGGCGCACTGTCGGCCCTGCTCAGCCTGGGCTTCGGCTGGTCGTGCTTTCGCTTGAAGGGCCACTACTTCGCGATGGCCACCATCGCCGTGGCCGAGCTGGTGCAGATCTTCTTCAACGAGTGGGAGTACGGCGGCGCGGCCGTGGGCCTGTATGTGCCCATGGACAAGCAGGGCTGGCTGTGGATGAACTTCGCCACCAAGCTGCCCTACTACTGGCTGGCGCTGGGCCTGCTGGTGATCACGCTGGCGGCCAACTGGTGGGTGGAGCGCAGCTACCTGGGCTACTACTTCCGCGCGATCAAGGACGAGCCCGATGCTGCGCGCAGCGTGGGCATCAACATCGCCCGCTACAAGCAGGTGGCCCTGTCGCTGAGCGCCTTCTTCGCGGCGCTGGGGGGCAGCCTGTATGCCCAGAAGGAGCTGTTCATCGACCCGGGCTCCGTGCTATCCACGGCGCTGTCGATCAAGATGGCCCTGGTGGCCATCCTCGGTGGAGTCGGCACGCTGTTCGGTCCAGTCCTGGGTTCCGTGGTGCTCACCAGCATCGAAGAATTCACACGCATCGTCTTCGGAGGCACGGGCCGGGGTACCGACGTGATCATCTACGCGACCATGATCATCCTGATAGCCGTGTACTACCCCACGGGCATTCTCGGGTGGTTCAAGAGCGTCCAGGAGCGGCGTGCGGCGCGGGCCGACGCATCACGCCAGGTGGCTGAGCATGCCGGCGCCGCGCCCCTGCAGTCGGCAAAGGGAGAGGCGTGATGAAACTGCTCGAAGTCAAACAGGTCAGCAAGCGCTTTGGCGGGCTGACCGCCAATCAGGACGTCTCATTCGATGTGGACAAGGGCACCGTCGTGGGGCTGATCGGGCCCAACGGCGCGGGCAAGACCACCATGTTCAACTGTGTGGCGGGCTACTTCGCGCCCACCGAGGGCAGCATCCTGCTGGGCGGGCGCAATATCGCCGGTCTGCCGCCCGAGGCCTGTGCCCGTGCCGGCGTGGGCCGCACCTTCCAGGTGGCGCGCAGTTTCACCAGCATGACGGCCTGCGAGAACGTCATGACCGGTGCCATGCTGCTGCAGCACAACGTGGCCAAGGCCCGGGCTTCGGCGATGCAGTGGCTGGCGTTCGTCAACCTGCACCGCTTTGCCGACAAGCCTGCGGGCAGCATGACCATCAGCGAGCAGCGCCGCCTAGCGGTGGCCCGCGCGCTGGCCATCGAGCCGCAGATATTGCTGATGGACGAGGTGATGGCGGGATTGAACCCGTCCGAAGTGCGCGAAGCCGTGGACGTGGTGCTCAAGATCCGCGAGCGGGGCATCGCCTGCCTGATCGTGGAGCATGTGCTGGAAGGCATCATGCCCATTGCCGACAAGATCGTGGTGCTGGACCGGGGCGTGAAGATCGCGGAGGGAACGCCGCAACAGGTCTCCAGCGACCCGCACGTCATCTCCGCCTACCTGGGAGACGAATGAAAATGCTCGACATCCAAAACCTCAAGGTCTGCTACGACGACGTGCTGGCCATCTCGGACGTGAGCCTCAACGTGGGGGCCGGCGAGATCGTGGCCCTGGTGGGCGGCAACGGCAATGGCAAGTCCACCACGCTGCGTGCAGTGGCGGGGCTGAACGCGGCTGCCGCAGGCGAAGTGTCCTTCAACGGCCAGCAGATCGGCGGCATGCCCGCCCATCGCAGGGTGTCGCTCGGTCTGTCGCTGGTGCCCGAAGGGCGCCGGCTGTTCCCGCGCCTCACGGTGCTGCGCAACCTGGAGCTTGGTGCGTTCACGCGTGCCGACAAGCACGAGGTGGCCAGCAGCATCGACGAGATGCTGGGGCTGTTCCCCATCCTCAAGGAGCGCGCGACGCAGCTCGCGGGCACGATGAGCGGCGGCGAGCAGCAGATGCTGGCCATCGCCCGGGGCCTGATGGCGCGGCCCAAGCTGCTGATGCTGGATGAACCCTCGTGGGGCATCGCGCCCAAGTTCGTGACCAAGGTGCTGGACGTGATCCAGCAGATCAACGCCAAGGGCGTGTCCATCCTGCTGGTGGAGCAGAACCTGCACAAGGCGCTGGCCATCGCACACCGCGGCTACGTCATACAGACCGGGCGCATTGCGATGGAAGGCCCGGCCCAGACGCTGCTGCACGACGAAGGCGTCAAGAAGGCGTACCTGGGCCTCTGAGCCTTCGCGCCCGCGTGCCCGACCTGCCACGCCCAGCCAGCCGGTCATTTCACCTCCCAGGAGTTCCTGTGAAAGCTTTTTGGATGACCGCACTGTGTGCGGCGGGGATGGGCTGCGCCTTCGGTGTGCTGGCCCAGACGCCGGTGCAATGGAAGCTGGCCACGGGCTACCGTGCCGAATCGTTCCACACGCGCAACCTGGTGCAGTTCGCGCAGGACGTCGAGGCCGCATCGTCGGGTGCGCTGCGCATCGAGGTGCACGCCAACAACACGCTGGCCAAGCTGGCCGACATTCCTGCGGCAGTGCAGGGCGGCAAGGTCCAGGCGGGTGAGACCATCATGACCAGCCTGGTGGCCGAGATGCCCATCGCAGGGGCCGACGCCGTGCCCTTCGTGGTGCACAGCTATGCCGATGCCCGGCGCATGTGGGGACTGCAGCGGCCGCTGATCGAGGGGCATTTCGCGCGCAAGGGGCTCAAGGCCCTGTACGCGGTGCCGTGGCCGCCGCAGGGGTTGTTCTCCGTGGCGCCTGTGAAGTCGTCCGCCGACTTCAAGGGCACCCGCATGCGCACCTACAACCCCGCCACCGTTCGCATTGCCGAGCTGCTGGGCGCCACGCCGGTGGACGTTCCCATGGTCGAGGTCAACAAGGCGCTGGCCGGCGGGCAGCTCGACTCCATGATCACCTCGGCCCTCACCGGCGTGGAGAACCAGGTCTGGGGCCAGATCCGCCAGTACTACGGCATCGACGCGTGGTTCCCCAAGAACATCGTGTTCGTGAACCAGCAGGCCTTCGATGCGGTGTCGCCGCAGGTGCGCCAGGCTGTTGCCAAAGCGGCCGCCGAGGCCGAGGCGCGGGGCTGGGCCATGAGCGAGACCATCGCGCAGGATTCCGTAGCCGAACTGCAGCGCAGGGGCGTCAAGGTGGAGCGACCCACAGCCGAACTCAACGCAGACCTCAAGCGCCTGGGTGAGCGCTTCTCCCGCGAATGGGTGCGCTCGGTGGGCGCAGAGGCCAACCAGCTCTTCATTCCCTATTACACGCAGCGCTGAGCAACGTGCTGCGCCATTGGGTACTTCATTTCTCAACTGTCGGAACCATCACACCATGAAAAACCTGACACCCTCCACACATGTTCCCCGCTGGCAGTTCTGGATCGACCGGGGCGGCACTTTCACCGACATTGTGGCCAAGCGGCCCGATGGCTCGCTCACCACCCACAAGCTGCTGTCCGAAAACCCCGAGCAGTACAAGGACGCCGCGGTGGCGGGCATACGCCACCTGCTGGGGCTCAAGCCCGGCGAGCCGGTGACGCCTGCACAGGTCGAGTGCGTGAAGATGGGCACCACCGTGGCCACCAATGCACTGCTGGAGCGCAAGGGCGAGCCCACGCTGCTGGTCACCACGCGCGGCTTTCGCGATGCGCTGCGCATTGCGTACCAGAACCGTCCGCGCCTGTTCGACCGCCATATCCAGTTGCCCGAGCTGCTCTACACCGAGGTGATCGAGGCCCGCGAACGCATGGGTGCGCACGGCAGCGTGATGCTGCCCCTGGACGAGCCAACGCTGCGCGGCGACCTGCTGGCAGCCTACGCGCGCGGCCTGCGCAGCGTGGCGATCGTCTTCATGCACGGCTACCGCTACACCGCGCACGAGCAGGCAGCGCGCCGCATCGCGCACGAGGTGGGATTCACGCAGATCAGCACATCGCACGAAACCAGCCCCATGATGAAGTTCGTGAGCCGGGGCGACACCACGGTGGTGGATGCATACCTCTCGCCCATCCTGCGCCGCTACGTGGACCAGGTGGCCAGCGAGATGCCGGGCGTCAAGCTGTTCTTCATGCAGTCGTCGGGCGGCCTGACCGATGCGGGCACCTTCCAGGGCAAGGACGCCATCCTGTCGGGCCCCGCCGGCGGCATCGTGGGCATGGCGCGCACGGCAGGCCTGGCCGGGCATGAGAAAGTCATCGGCTTCGACATGGGCGGCACGTCCACCGACGTGAGCCACTATGCCGGTGCGTTCGAGCGCGAGTTCGAAACCCATGTCGCCGGCGTGCGCATGCGTGCGCCCATGATGAGCATCCACACGGTGGCCGCAGGCGGCGGTTCGGTGCTGGCGTACGACGGCTCTCGGTTCCGGGTGGGACCGGAGAGCGCGGGTGCCAACCCCGGCCCCGTCAGCTACCGCCGCGGCGGCCCGCTGGCCGTGACCGACGCGAACGTGATGGTCGGCAAGGTGCAGCCACGCTACTTCCCCAGCGTGTTCGGCCCTGCCGCCAACGAGACGCTGGACGCCGACGCGGTGCGCGCCCGTTTTCAGGACATCGCCACCCAGACCGAGCGCAAGCCCGAGGAAGTGGCCGAAGGCTTCATCCAGATCGCCGTGCAGCAGATGGCCAACGCCATCAAGAAGATCAGCGTGGCACGCGGCTACGACGTGACGCGCTACACGCTGCAGTGCTTTGGTGGCGCGGGCGGCCAGCACGCCTGCCTGGTGGCCGACGCCTTGGGCATGACGCGGGTGTTCGTGCACCCGCTGGCGGGCGTGCTCAGCGCCTACGGCATGGGCCTGGCGGACCAGAACGTGATCCGTGAACAAGCGGTGGAGATGCCGCTCGCCAGCGAGGTGCTGCCCCTGATTGCCGAGCGCCTGGACGCGCTGGGCTCTGCTGCCCAGGCGGAGCTGGAGCGCCAGCAGGTCAGCGCCAACCCCGTGCAGGTGCGCCACAACGTGCATGTGCGCTACGAGGGCACCGACTCGGCGCTGGTCGTGCCCTTCGGCGACATCGCGGCCATCCAGTCTTCCTTCGAAGCGGCGTACCGCCAGCGCTTTGCCTTCCTGATGGTGGGCAAGGGCCTGGTGGTGGAAGCCGTGTCGGTAGAGGCGGTGATCGCAGGCGATGCGCCCGCCGAGCCGCGCTTGCCGGTGCACGCCCACCGCAAGCACCCGCTGCGCGAGACGGTGCAGATGTATTCGGGCAGCGAGTGGCACGACGCAGCCCTGGTGGTGCGCGAGGACCTGCGCCCCGGCGACGTGGTCCCCGGCCCCGCGATCATCGCCGAGAAGAACACCACTACCGTGGTTGAGCCGGGCTGGTCGGCGCGCCTGACCGATCTGGACCACCTGGTGCTGGACCGCGTGACCGCGCGCAAGGTCCAGTACGCCGCCGGCACCACGGTGGACCCGGTGCTGCTGGAGGTGTTCAACAACCTGTTCATGAACATCGCCGAGCAGATGGGCCTGCAGCTGCAGAACACGGCCTATTCAGTGAACATCAAGGAGCGCCTGGATTTCAGCTGCGCGCTGTTCGATGCCCAGGGCAACCTGATCGCCAACGCGCCGCACATGCCGGTGCACCTGGGGTCCATGGGCGAGAGCATCAAGACCGTGATCCGCGAGAACACCGGCAAGATGCACCCGGGCGATGTGTTCATGCTCAACGACCCCTACCACGGCGGCACCCATCTGCCTGATGTGACGGTGATCACGCCGGTGTACGTGGCCGCGGGCACGGAGCCCACCTTCTATGTCGGAAGCCGGGGGCACCATGCGGACATCGGCGGCACCACGCCGGGATCCATGCCGCCGTTCTCCACGCGCATCGAGGAAGAGGGCGTTCAGATCAACAACGTGAAGCTGGTGGACCGCGGCATCTTCCTGGAAGACGATGTGCGCGCTCTGCTGGCCACCGGCGGCGGCACCACGCCGTACCCCAGCCGCAACCCGCACCAGAATCTCGCCGACCTGCGCGCGCAGATCGCCGCCAACGAGAAAGGCGTGCAAGAGCTCTCCAAGATGGTCGAGCAGTTCGGCCTTGACGTCGTGCAGGCCTACATGCGCCACGTGCAGGACAACGCCGAGGAATCGGTGCGCCGGGTGATCACGCACCTGAAGGACGGCCAGTTCACGCTGCCGCTGGACAACGGAGCGCAGATCAGCGTGTCGGTGAAGGTCGACACCGCCGAGCGCAGCGCGGTGATCGACTTTGCGGGCACCAGCGCCCAGCAGGTGAACAACTTCAATGCCCCGCGCGCGGTGTGCATGGCGGCGGTGCTGTACGTGTTCCGTACGCTGGTGGACGACGACATCCCGCTCAACGCGGGCTGCCTCAAGCCCCTGCAGGTGATCATCCCGCAGGGCTCCATGCTCAACCCCAACCCGCCGGCCTCGGTGGTGGCGGGCAACGTGGAGACGTCCACCTGCATCACCAACGCGCTGTTCGGCGCCCTGGGCGTGATGGCGGGCAGCCAGCCGACCATGAACAACTTCACCTTCGGCAACGCGCAGTACCAGTACTACGAAACCATTGCGGGCGGCAGCGGTGCCGGCGCGGTACTCGATGCGCAGGGCAGGGTGGTGCGCGGCTTCGAGGGCACGAGTGTGGTGCAGACGCACATGACCAATTCGCGCCTGACGGACCCGGAGATCCTGGAGTTCCGCTTCCCCGTGGTGCTCGACAGCTACGAAATCCGCGAGGGCTCGGGCGGCCGGGGCCGCTGGGGGGGCGGCAACGGCGGCGTGCGCCGCGTGCGCTTCCTGGAGCAGATGACGGCCAGCATTTTGTCCAATGGCCGTGTGAAGCCGGCCTTCGGCATGGCGGGCGGGCAGGCCGGGTTGACGGGGGCGAACCGCGTGCTGCGCGCCAACGGGCAGGTGGAGGAGCTTCAGCACATCGGCGCCGCCCTGATGGAGCCGGGGGATGTGTTCGAGATATCCACGCCGGGCGGCGGCGGGTTCGGCGACGCGCGCGTTGCCCAAGCCTGAGCGCGCGTTGCTCGGCATCCACCATGACAAAAGGCCTGCATTGCAGGCCCTTTGCTCTGGGGTGGGCGGGATCGCCGGCGCGGACTACATGCCCGAGTAGTTCGGGCCGCCACCGCCTTCGGGCGTGACCCAGACGATGTTCTGCGTGGGGTCCTTGATGTCGCAGGTCTTGCAGTGCACGCAGTTCTGCGCGTTGATCTGCAGGCGCTGGGCGCTGCCGCCCTTGGCCTCGTCGGGCACGAACTCGTACACGCCGGCGGGGCAGTAGCGCGCCTCGGGGCCCGCGTACTTGGCGAGGTTGATGTCCACCGGCACGCTGGAGTTCTTCAGCGTCAGGTGGGCGGGCTGGTTCTCTTCGTGGTTGGTGTTGCTGATGAAGACGCTGGAGAGGCGGTCGAAGGTCAGCTTGCCGTCGGGCTTGGGGTAGACGATGGGCTTGCACTCGGCCGCAGGTTTGAGGTACGCGTGGTCGGGCTTGTCGCGGTGCAGCGTCCAGGGGATGTGGCCGCGCAGCACGAACTGCTCGAACCCGTTCATCAGCGTCGCGGTGGTCAGGCCGTATTTGAACCAGTTCTTGAAGTTGCGGTCCTTGTTCAGCTCGGTGTAGAGCCAGCTTTCCTCGAAGGCCTTGGGGTAGGCCTTGAGTTCGTCATGCTGGCGGCCGGCCACGACGGCGTCATAGGCCGCCTCGGCGGCCAGCATGCCGGTCTTGATGGCCGCGTGGCTGCCCTTGATGCGGCCCACGTTCAGGTACCCTGCGTTGCAGCCCACCAGTGCGCCACCGGGGAAGATGGTCTTTGGCAGGGCATTGATGCCGCTGGCGTTGATGGCGCGCGCGCCGTACGACAGGCGCTTTGCGGTGATCTCGCCCTTCTCGTTCTCGAAGTAGTAGCGGACGTTCGGGTGCGTCTTCCAGCGCTGGAACTCCTCGAACGGGCTGAGGTAGGGGTTCTTGTAGCCCAGGCCGGTCACGAAGCCGAGCGCGACCTTGTTGTCGTCCAGGTGGTAGAGGAATGCGCCGCCGTAGGTGTCGTTCTCCATCGGCCAGCCGGCGGTGTGCATCACGAAGCCAGGCTGGTGCTTCTTGGGGTCGATCTCCCACAGTTCCTTCACGCCGATGCCGAAGCTTTGCGGGTCGCGCCCTTCGTCGAGGTGGAAGCGCGCAATGAGCTGGCGGCCGAGGTGGCCGCGCGCGCCTTCGGCGAACACGGTGTACTTGCCCAACAGCTCCATGCCCAGCTGGAAGTTCTCGGTGGGCTCGCCGTCCTTGCCCACGCCCATGTTGCCGGTGGCCACGCCCTTGACCGAACCGTTCTCGTTGTAGAGCACCTCGGCGGCCGCAAAGCCAGGGAAGATCTCCACGCCCAGGGCCTCGGCCTGCTCGGCCATCCACTTGGTCACGTCGCCCAGGCGCACGATGTAGTTGCCATGGTTCTGCGCGAACGGCGGCAGGAAGACATTGGGCACGCGAAAGCCCGATTTTTCAGACAGGAAGATGTAGGCGTCGTCGGTGACGGGCTGCTTGAGCGGAGCGCCGCGCTTCTTCCAGTCGGGGATCAGCTCGGTCAGGGCCTTGGGGTCCATGATGGCGCCCGAGAGAATGTGCGCGCCGGGCTCGGATCCTTTTTCGAGCACCACCACCGACACGTCCTGGCCTTTTTCGGCGGCCAGCTGCTTCAGACGGATCGCCGTGGCCAGGCCGCCCGGGCCGCCGCCGACGACCACCACGTCGTATTCCATCGATTCACGGGGACCATACTGGGCGATGATTTCTTCGTTTGTCATGGGCTTCTCGTCGGGCGTTTGATAATGGATATTCTGAACAGAACAAGGTGCAATGCCCTGTCTGGCTGGCGACTGATTGTATTCACGGAATCGCGACAATCGAACGACCGTTCTATTTTGTTGAGTGGAGAGACTCTAAATGGCTTACAGCATCGACTTGTCCGGCCGCGTGGCCTTCATCACTGGAGCGTCCAGCGGCCTGGGCGCGCAGTTCGCTCGCACGCTGGCGAGGGCCGGCGCGGGCGTGGTGCTGGCCAGCCGCCGGGTGGAAAAGCTCAAGGAGCTGCGCGCGCGCATTGAAGGCGAGGGCGGTGACGCCCACGTGATCGAACTGGATGTGACCGACCACGACTCCATCAAGTCCGCCGTGGCGCACGCCGAGACCGAGATGGGCTCCATCGACATCCTGGTCAACAACTCGGGCGTGAGCACCACCCAGCGCCTGCAGGACGTGACGCCCGAGGACTACGACTTCATCTTCGACACCAACGTGAAGGGTGCGTTCTTCGTGGCGCAGGAGGTCGGCAAGCGCATGCTGGCCCGCTCGCGTGGCGCTGCGCCGGGCAGCTTCACGGGCGGGCGCATCATCAACATCGCGTCGATGGCGGGCCTGAAGGTGCTGCCGCAGATTGGTGCCTACTGCATGAGCAAGGCCGCCGTCGTGCAGATGACCCGCGCGATGGCGGTGGAATGGGGCAAGTTCGGTATCAACACGAATGCGATCTGCCCGGGCTACATCGACACCGAGATCAACCACCACCATTGGGACACCGAGCAAGGGCGCAAGCTCATCGACATGCTGCCGCGCAAGCGCGTCGGCAGCCCGCAGGACCTGGACGCGCTGCTGGTCATGCTGGCCAGCGACCAGAGCCATTTCGTCAACGGCGCCATCATCGCTGCCGACGACGGCTTTGCGGTGTGATCTCAGGGGCTTAGTGCAGAGATGAAGATTGAAATTCCCGAGGCCAAGAAGCTGGTCTTTGAGACGCGCTTTCCCGTGCGCTGGGGCGACATGGATGCGATGGGCCATGTGAACAACACGGTGTACTTTCGCTACCTGGAGACGGCGCGCATCGACTGGCTGGTGTCGGTGGGCTGCAACCCCGACCCGCAGGGCCAGGGGCCGGTGATCGTCAATGCGTTTTGCAACTTCTACCGCCAGCTGGAGTACCCGGCCGACGTGCTGCTCAAGCTCTATGTGAGCGACCCGGGCCGCACCACGTTCGAGACCTGGGGCACGATGGAGCGTGTGGACCAGCCGGGTGTGGTTTGCGCGGCGGGCGGTGCGACGACGATATGGGTGGACTTTCCGCGGCAGAAGGCCGCGGACCTGCCTGACTGGATGCGGGCGCTGGTGTCCGGGGACTGATTTTTCAAATGAAATGGCCGCCTACCGCTTGCCGGGAAAGCGCTAGCAGCTATTTAATTGATAGCGTTCAGCGCGCAGCTCACTTCTGCCTGGGCACGCGGCCCATCAGGTAGAACTCGGGATTTGGTTGCATGCCTGCGAAGCTGGCCATGCGGTTGGACAGCCCGAAGAACGCGGTGATGGCCGCGATGTCCCAGATGTCCTCGTCGTCGAAGCCGTGCGGATGCAGGGCTTCGAAATCGGCGTCCGCGATCTCCTGCGAGCGCTGGCAGACCTTCATCGCAAAGTCGAGCATCGCGCGTTCGCGCGGGCTGATGTCGGCCTTGCGCCAGTTGACCGCGACCTGGTCGGCGATGAAAGGCTTCTTTTCGTAGATGCGCAGGATGGCGCCGTGAGCCACCACGCAGTACAGGCACTGGTTGGCGGCGCTGGTGGCGGTGACGATCATCTCGCGTTCGCCCTTGGTCAGGCTGCCTTCTTCCTTGAGCATGAGTGCGTCGTGGTACGCGAAGAACGCGCGCCACTCTGCAGGGCGGCGCGCGAAGGCCAGGAACACATTGGGGATGAAGCCGGCCTTCTCCTGCACCTCCAGAATGCGGGCGCGGATGTCGTCGGGCAGGGTGTTCAGATCGGGGAAGGGGTAGCGGCTCACGAAGGTCTCCTTGGGTTGTGTTGTTTCGTGTGATGGATGCCAGTATCAGCGATGCACGCGTTGCGCACGCCCCCGAAACTGGCGCGGCCCGCACCAGTGCACCCGAGGATCCGGCTCCGCCGGTCCACCGAGTGCGTCCCCCTCAGGGGGAAGACGCCGTCAGGCGGCTCAGGGGGAACTCAAGGATGCCAGTGGGTCGCCCGCACCGGGCTTTGCGCAGGGGCCGCCGTGTTGCCCGCCAGCGCATACGACAGCTGTGTCGCGGCCGCGATCACCGTCTGGGCCAGGCTTTCGAGCTTTTCGGCAGGCAGGCGCGATGCGGGACCCGAAATGCACACCGAGCCCATCAGCCTCCAATGCATGCCGAACACCGGCGCCGACACGGTGGCCACGCCCTGTTCGCGCTCGCCGATGGACCAGTGGTAGCCCTTCCTGCGGATGTCTTCGTACGCCTTGCCCGGCTCGCCCGAGAACGCCAGGATCACGCGGCCCGGCGAGCCTTTGTCGAGCGGCAGGCCTTCGCCCATGCGTGCGTGGTGGCGCAAGGCCTGCGGGCCTTCCACGCGCACCAGGCAGGTCCGCACCTGGCCTTCGCGCACGTAGAAGGCCGCGCTTTCGCCGGTGGCGTGGGTCAGTTCGCGCAGGGCGGGTTCCAGCACGTTCTGCACGTCAAAGCCCGCCTGGTAGCGCGCGCCCAGCCAGCCTGCGGCCGGGCCCAGGCGCCAGTCACCGTCTTCGCGCTGCACCATGAAGCCCGACTGGGCCAGTGTGCGCGCCAGGCGCAGCACGGTGGTCTTGTGCAGGCCGCAGCGGCGGCTCAGCTCGGCCAGTGGCAGGCTGGACTCTCCCAGGGCAAACGCCTCCAGCACCTGCAGGGCGCGCGTGACGGCAATGACGCCGCCTGCGGCCTCGGCCTCGCCAGTTGAGGCCGGTGCGGCAGGTGGGGGAGCAGGGGGCAGCAGAGGGCGTGCGGTCTTGCGGGGGGTGTTGCTCATGGTGCCATTCGTTTCACTGTGCGCAACTGCATTGTATGGGTTGAAACGTCTGCGTAAAGTCGCGACCACGGTGCCGGGGCCTTGCCAGGTTGTGCAGACCGGCGTGAAGAACCACCAATAAACGGAGACAAATCCATGCCAGCTTTTCCATCGCTTTCGCGCGTCCTCGGCGCGCACCTGTGCCGTGCCCTGCTGGGCGTTGCGGCCCTGGCCGCGCCTGCGGGCGCAGCCCTGGCGCAGGGCACGTACCCGGCCAAGCCCATCCGCCTGATCGTGCCGTTCCCGCCCGGCGGCGGCACCGACATGATCGCGCGCACCGTGGCGCAAAAGCTCGCGGACCAGAACAAGTGGAACGTGATCGTGGACAACCGTCCCGGCGCTGGCGGCAACCTGGGCGTGGACGCGGCGGCCAAGTCGGCCCCTGATGGCTACACCCTGGTCATGGGCCAGACCAGCAACCTGGCGATCAACCCCACGCTGTACCCCAAGCTGCCCTACGACCCCATCAAGGACCTGGTGCCCGTGGCGCTGGTGTCGTCGTCGCCCATCGTGATCGCCGCGCCGGCCAGTTCACCGTACAAGACCTTCGCCGACGTGGTGGCCGCCTCCAAGGGCAAGCCTGACGCGCTCACCCTGGGCTACTCGGGCAACGGCACGGTGGCCCACCTGGCCGGCGAGCTCGCCGAGAACGCGGCGGGCATCAAGCTGCGCCACATCCCCTACAAGGGCGCGGCCCAGGCCATGACGGACCTGGTGGGCGGGCAGATCGATCTGTACATGTCGTCCGTGCCCACGCTGCTGGGTCAGGTGCGCAACGGCAAGCTCAAGGTGCTCGCCATCACATCGGCCAAGCGCTCGTCGCAGCTGCCGGATGTGCCCACGCTGGCCGAGTCCGGCTACAAGGGCTTCGAGGCCGTGACCTGGTTCGGCATCCTGGCGCCGGCCGGTACGCCCGCGCCCATCGTGGCGCAGCTGAACAAGGCGATCAACCAGGCGCTGCAGCACGCCGAAGTGGCCGACAAGCTGCGCTCCGAAGGCGGCGACGTGCTGGGCGGCTCGGCCGATCAATTCGGGCAACTGCTGCGCACCGAGGTGCCGCGCTGGGGCAAGATCGTCAAGGACTCGGGCGCCAGCCTGGACTGATCCGCGCCGGCACAGCCACCGCTTTGCGCCCTCCAGGAGTCCGCGCCATGCACCGCGACAGCCTTGTCACGCCTGTACGGTTCTCGTCCGGCACGGCCGCGCCGCGCACCGTGGTGCCGGCCGGCGCCTGCGACTGCCATGTGCACGTGTACGACAGCCGCTTTCCCGCCGCACCGCTGGCCAGGCTACTGCCGCCCGACGCGTCGGCGCATGACTACCGCGCACTGCAGCAGCGCATCGGCACCACGCGGGTGGTGCTGGTCACCCCATCGACCTACGGCACCGACAACCGCCCGCTGCTCGAAGGCCTGGCCGCGCTGGGCACCCTGGGCGTGCAGGCCCGGGGCGTGGCGGTGATCGACGGTGCCGAGAGCGACGCCGAGTTGCTGCGCCTGCATGCGGCTGGTGTGCGCGGCGTGCGGCTGAACCTGTCGCTGGGCGTGTCGGGCACGGCGGATTCGCTGCTGCCGCTGGCCCGCCGCATCGCGCCGCTGGGCTGGCACCTGCAGCTGCTGATGGCACCCGATGTGCTGGTCGCGCAGGCCGATGTGCTGCGCCTGCTGCCCGTGCCGGTGGTGTTCGACCACTTCGGCCGCATTGCTCCCGCGCAGGCGGGGCGGCACCCCGCCCATGCGCTGCTGCTGGCGCTGCTGCAGGGCGGGCAGGCGTGGATCAAGCTGTCTGGCGGCTACATCGTGAGCGAGCAGCATTCGGTGGAAGACCCCGCGCTCGACGCCCTGGCTGCCAGCTACCTGCGCTGCGCGCCCGACCGCGTGGTCTGGGGCAGCGACTGGCCGCATGCCACGGCATCGGCCGGCGTGCAGCCCCTGCCCGACGACGCCCGCCAGGTGGACCGGCTGGCCGACTGGGCGCGCGAGGCTGGCGACAGCAGCGCCACGCTGCAGCGCGTGCTGGTGGACAACCCGGCGGCGCTGTACGGCTTCGCACCCACCATTTCTTCATTGCCTTGATGACACCGGGAGACATCGCCATGACCGAATCCGCAACCCACACGCCACCTGCAGGCCCGTCGCGCCGCCGCGTGCTCGCCGCCAGCGGTGCCGCGCTGATGCCCCCCTGGCTGGCCGCCCCGGCGCTGGCCCAGGGCGACTGGCCTGCCGGCCGCGTCATCACCTGGGTGGTGCCGTACCCCCCAGGCGGCAGCACCGACGTGCTGGGCCGCAACGTGGCGCAGCGCATCGGCGCGGCACTGTCCACCAACGTCATCGTGGACAACAAGGCGGGTGCCACCGGCACCATCGGCGCGGCCTTCGTCGCCAAGGCCGCGCCCGACGGCACCACGCTGCTGGGCACCTCCATCGGCCCGCAGGCGATCGCACCGCACCTGATGGGCAAGCTGCCGTACGACCACATCACCGCGTTCGAGCCCGTGGTCATCATCGGCACCATCCCGCACATCCTGGTGGTGGGTGTGAACCAGCCGTTCAAGACCGTGGCCGACCTGCTGGCAGCGGCCAAGGCGCAGCCGGGCAAGCTTGCCTTTGCATCGGGCGGCAACGGCACCATCCTGCAGATGCAGGGCGAGCTGCTGCAGCAGCAGACCGGCGCGCGCTTCATCCACGTGCCCTACAAGGGTGACACGCCAGCGCTGCAGGACACGCTGGCCGAGCAGGTGCAGTTCATGTTCGCGCCCGCGGCCGCCGCGCTGCCGCATGTGCAGGCAGGCAAGCTGCGCGCGCTGGCCGTCACGTCGGCACAGCGCCTGAAGTCCCTGCCGGCCGTCCCCACGATGGGCGAGGTGGGCATGAAGGACTTCGTGGTGGAGCAATGGCAGGCGGTGTTCGCGCCTGCCAAGACGCCCGCCACCGTGGTGTCGCGACTAAACCAGGAAATCAACAAGGCCCTGAAGGACCCCGCCGTGGTGGCCCTGGCCGACAAGCTGGGCGTGACGCTGGTCGGCGGCACGCCCCAGCAGCTGGGTGACCTGCAAGAGGCCGACTCCGCCAAGTGGGCCAAGGTGATCAAGGAGGGGAATATCAAAGCCGAATAAGGCCGCGTCCTCTCTCTATTGCCGAACCGACCCAGACCTATCCCCGTTTCTTTTCTCTCAACCGGACAGAACACCATGAGCCAACTCCCCGACATCATCCGTGACATCGAGCGCGTCAGCGCCGACGTCGTCAGCAAAGCCGCCACTTACCAGGCCGCCATCCTGGCTGACGTCGCCGGCCGCCGCGGCACCCTGCACGGCCGCGTGGCGCCCGTGCACCAGAGCATGAAGGTCGCAGGCCCGGCCTTCACCGTGGAAGTGCGCCCCGGCGACAACCTCATGATCCACGCCGCCATTGCGCTCGCCCAGCCCGGCGACGTGCTGGTGATCGACGGCAAGGGCGACCTGACCGCCGCGCTCATGGGCACGCTGATGCTCAGCGCCTGCAAGAAGCGGGGCCTCGCCGGCGTGATCGTGGATGCCGCCATCCGCGACAAGCTCGAGATCCTGGAGCTGGACTTCCCCGTGTTCAGCGCAGGCTTCAACCCCGCCGGGCCCACCAAGTACGTGCCCGGCCGCATCAACCACCCGATCTCGGCCGGCGGCGCGACCGTGAACCCCGGCGACCTGGTGGTGGGCGACGCCGACGGCGTGGTCGTGATCGAGCGCGCCAAGGCCCCCGGCATGATGGCCCTGGCCGACAAGAAGGTGGCTGATGAAGCTGCCCGCATCGAGGCCATCGCCCGGGGCGACACGGCCTCCAAGTGGCTGCCCGCCGCGCTGCGTGCGGCGGGTGTCCTGACGGAAGGGGAATCGCTGTGAGCACCAACCCCGCCATCATCGTCACGGGAGCCGACCTGGCGCAGCAGGCGCTCGGCCTGCTCACCGGCTACGAAGTCATCTACGCTGGCAAGACGCCGACCGAAGACGACCTGGTCGCCCTGGCCAGGCAACACGACCCGGTGGCCATCATCGTGCGCTACGGCAAGGTGGGCCCGGCCGTGATGGACGCGGCGCCTTCGCTCAAGGTGATCTCCAAGCACGGCAGCGGCACCGACACCATCGACAAGGTGGCGGCCCAGGCGCGCGGCATCCAGGTGGTGGCCGCCGTGGGCGCCAATGCCGCAGCCGTGGCCGAGCAGGCGCTGGCGCTGCTGCTGGCCTGCGCCAAGTCGGTGGTGCAGCTGGATGCGCGCATGCATGCCGGCCACTGGGACAAGGCCACGCACAAGAGCCTGGAGCTCCACGGCCGCACCGTGGGCGTGGTGGGCCTGGGCGCCATCGGCCTGCGGTTTGCCAAGATGGCCGATGCTTTGGGCATGCGGGTGATCGGCTTCGACCCGTTCGCCCAGAACCTGCCCGACTACGTGCAGTGCGTTCCGCTCGAAACGATCTGGCGGGAGGCGGATGCCGTGTCCCTGCACTGCCCGCTGACCGACGACAACCGCGGCATGCTCAACGCCGCCACGCTCGCACAGTGCAAGCGCGGCGTCATCGTGGTGAACACCGCGCGCGGCGGCCTCATCGACGAAGCCGCGCTGCTCGCAGCCGTGCGCTCGGGCCAGGTGATGGCGGCGGGCCTGGACAGCTTTGCGGTGGAGCCCATGGTGGCCGGCCACCCGTTCCAGGGCGAGAAGAATTTCATCCTCAGCCCGCACATCGGTGGCGTGACCAGCGACGCCTACGTGAACATGGGCGTGGGCGCGGCCACGAACCTGCTGGCAGTGCTGGCCCGCGAGACGCCAGCGATGCGTGCCGCGTAGCCATGGCAGGGAAAGCCCGGCGAACAAGATTTTGAATAAAAAATGGCCTCTACCGCTTGTCCATCAAGCGGTTGTAGCTATTTTATTGATAGCGTTTTGGCTGAATGCCCCCATGAACGATGGATCGGAGACAAGACATGTTGCGTTTTCTCAAACCCCTGATCGCCGCCTGCGCCCTGGCTGCCGGCCTGGCCCATGCCGCGTTCCCGGAGCGCCCCATCACCATCGTCGTGCCTTATGCCCCGGGCGGCGCGGCCGACGCCGTGGCCCGCGTGCTGGCCACGCGCCTGGGCGCGAAGCTGGGCACCAGCGTGATCGTGGACAACAAGGCCGGTGCCAGCGGCACCATCGGCGCGAGCTACGTGGCCAAGGCCAGCCCTGATGGCTACACAGTGCTGTACGACGCCACGCCGTACTCCATCAACCCGCACCTGTTCCCCAAGATGCCATATGCCGCCAACGCGCTGCAGCCGCTTTCGCTGGTGCTGCTGGCGCCCAACGTGCTCATCGTGAAAACCGACTCGCCGATCAAGAACGTCGGCGACCTGGTCGCCAGGGCCAAGGCGGCGCCGGGCAAGCTCAACTTCGCCTCGGGCGGCAGCGGCACGGTGCAGCGGTTGGCGGCCGAGCTGTTGCGCCAGCAGCTGAATCTGGACATGGTGCACGTGCCCTACAAGAGCGGCGGCCCCGCCATCACCGACGTGATGGCCGGCCAGGTGGACTTCATGTTCGGCACCGTGGCCGCCACCTACCCGCACGTGTCGGGCGGCAAGCTGCGCGCCCTGGCCGTGTCGGCGCCCGAGCGCTCCAGGCGCCTGCCCGACGTGCCCACCGTGGCCGAGACGGTGATCCCCGGCTACGAAGCGTATGAATGGAACGGCATGTTCCTGCCCGCTGGCACGCCCGAGCCTATCGCCGCCAAGCTGCGCGAGGCCGTGCAGGAGGTGATGAAGGAAGACGAGCTCAAGCAGCGCCTGGCCGACATGGGCGCGCAGCCCGTGGGCTCCACGCCCGCCGAGTTCGCGGCCTTCCTCAAGAAGGAAGACAGCAAGTGGGGCGATGTGGTGCGCAAGGGCAACATCAAGCTGGACTGATCGCCCATGGTCCTGCCATTGCGCGATGCCATGCCGCATGGATGCGGTGGGGGCCGCCTCGTCGACAACCCGGCGCGGCGGTATGGTTTCGGCTCTCCTGCCTGAACAACAAGAAAGACACCGCCATGTTTCTGCTGCAACCACCCCAGGTCCGTGACCTGGATGTGTTCACCTCCATGCCCGACCACTTTCGCCGCCGCGAGCGCAGCGAGTGGGCCGACGCCAACCGGGGCGGCACCGTCACCGATTCGTTTCTGGAGGGCCCGGTGTTCGACGACGCAGGCCACCTGTACGTGACCGACATCCCGTGGGGCCGCATCTTTCGCATCAGCCCAGAGGGCGCGTGGACGCTGGTGGCCGAGTACGACGGCGAGCCCAACGGCATGAAGTTCATGGATGCCGGCACGCTGATCATCACCGACTACAAGAACGGCCTCATGCGCCTGGACGTGGCCACCGGCACCGTCACGCCGCACCTGGAGCGCCGCAACAGCGAGCGCTTCAAGGGCGTGAACGATTTGATCTTCGACGCCGAGGGCAACCTGTACTTCACCGACCAGGGGCAAAGCGGCCTGCATGACCCGAGCGGCCGCCTGTACCGCCTGCGCCCGAACGGCCAGCTCGACCTGCTGCTGGCCAACGTGCCCAGTCCCAACGGCGTGGCGCTGTCTCCCGACGGGCGCGTGCTGTACCTGGCCGCCACGCGCGGCAACTGCGTGTGGCGCGTGCCGCTGCTGCCCGACGGCAGCGTGGCCAAGGTGGGGCAGTTCTTCACGTCCTACGGGCCCAGCGGCCCCGACGGCTTGGCCGTGGATGCGCAGGGCCGGCTGCTGGTGGCCAACCCGGGCCTGGGCTACGTCTGGGTGCTCAATCACCGGGCCGAGCCCGAGCTGGTGCTGCGCGGGCCGGCCGGGGCATCCACCACCAACCTGGCGTTTGGCGGGGAGGGCGGCCAGACGGTGTTCGTGACCGATTCGACCCACGGCCACATTCTGCGCGCGCGGCTGGATGCGCCGGGGCTGCCGCTGCACCGCCCGGCCGGGGGCTGAGCGGCGGTTGGAGGCGGTTTACTGCGCCGCAGCGACCTTGGCCGCACCCCGATAACGCGACAGCCAGTGCGCGTACGGTGCGGGCAGCGTGGTCCATTCAGGCTTCTGCGCGCCCAGCACCTGCGCCAGATGGTAGGTGTAGTGCGGGTTGGACAGGTGGGCGCGGCCGATCATCACCAAGTCCATCTGGCCGTCGGCCACTGCGCTTTCAGCGATTTTTGGGTCGTCGATTCCCCATGACGACGCCACGGGCAGTCCGGCTTCGCTGCGCACGCGCTGGGCCACCGGGGCCAGGAAGGCCGGCGTGGCCCAGGGGATCTGGGTCTCTGCGATCACGAAATTGGCGCTGACGTTGACCATGTCCAGGCCGCGCTCGCGCATCTGGCGCACCAGCTCGATGGACTCGGCCACGGTTTCCTCGTCGCGGCCGTCGTATTCGATCACGCCGAAACGTGCCGTGAGCGGCAGGTGCGCGGGCCAGACCTTGCGCACAGCCTCCACGGTTTCCAGCAGAAAGCGTGCGCGGTTGTCGAAGCTGCCGCCGTACTGGTCGGTGCGCTGGTTGCTGTGGGGCGAGAAGAAGCTCTGCGCGAGGTAGCCGTGGGCAAAGTGCAGCTCCAGCCATTCAAAGCCCGCGGCTACCGCACGGCGGGCAGCGGCCACAAAGTCGGCCTGCACGCGCGCAATGTCCGCGAGCGTCATGGCCTTGGGCACACGGGGCAGGTCGCCGCCATAGGCAATGGCGGACGGGGCGATGGGCTGCCAGGCACGCGGGTCGTCTGCGGGAATGTGGTCGTCGCCTTCCCACGGGCGCTGGGCGCTGGCCTTGCGCCCGGCGTGGCCGATCTGAATGCCGGGCACGGCGCCAGCGGCCTTGATGTTGGCGGCGATGCGGGCCAGGCCTTCGACCTGCTGGTCGTTCCACAGGCCGGTGCAGGCCGGGGTGATGCGGCCTTCGGGCGACACGCCCGTGGCTTCCACGATGACCAGGCCTGCGCCGCCACGGGCAAGGCCGGCGTAGTGCGCCTGGTGCCATTCATTGGTCAGGCCGTCGGTGGCGCTGTACTGGCACATCGGCGGGACCGCGATGCGGTTGCGCAGGGTGACGCTTTGGAGCTGGAACGGGGTGAACAGGGCGGACATGAAGCTTTCTTTCTTGTGGGAGACTGAAAAGGGGAGTGAAGCGGGAGGGCCAAAGAAGTAATGGCCCCACACGGTGAGGATGGTGGGTACGATGCAGCCATAAACCAAATCGATATTTCTTATTCTTGAAATCATGGCAATCGATATCAGGGCGATGGACCTGAACCTGCTCAAGGCGCTGGATGCCCTGCTCGACGAGCGCAGCGTGACCCGCGCAGCCCAGCGCCTGTCGCTCACCCAGCCTGCGGTCAGCGGCATGCTGACCCGTCTGCGTGAGAGCTTCGACGACCCGCTTTTCGTGCGCACCCAGCGCGGCATCACGCCCACGCTGCGCGCGCAGGAGCTGGCCGCGCCGGTCAAGGAGCTGCTGGGTGGGATCGAGTCGCTGCTGCAACCCCAGGCTTTCGACCCCGCCACGGCGCAGATGACCGTGCAGCTGGCATCCACCGACTACGCGCTGCAGGCGGTGGTGGTGCCGTTTCTTGCCAAGCTGCGGCGCCGCGCGCCCGGCGTGCGTGTGGCCGTGGTGCCCGCCCAGCACCTGCCGGTGTACGAGCGGCTGGAGCGCGGCGATATCGACCTGGCCCTGATCAGCCCGGAGAACACCGCCCCCGACCTGTATGCCCGCCACCTGTTCGACGAGCGCTATGTGTGCGTGATGCGCGCGGGGCACCCGGACGCCAGGGGCGCGCTGTCGCTGGACCGCTTCTGCGCGCTGGACCATGCGCTCATCTCGTACACGGGCGGCAGCTTCTGCGGCGTTACGGACGAGGTGCTGGCACGCCTGGGCCGGTCGCGCCGGGTGGTGCTGTCGATCACCAGCTTTCTGGTACTACCGGAGATCCTGCGCAACAGCGACCTGATCGCAGTGGTGCCGCAGCGGGTCGTGGCCGATGCCCGTGGGCTCAAGGTACTGGAGCCACCGGTGGCCATACCGGGCTTTGTGAAAACCGCCGCCTGGCACGAACGCACCCACCGTTCGCCAGGGCATCGATGGGTGCGCTCCGTGCTGTTCGATACCTGTGGGTGCGAGGAGGCCGGGAGCCCGCTGCGCTTGCTGTGATGTGATTTGATTAGATAAAACTATTGAATCAATCGAAACGATTGTCTTTTATTTCCGGGGTGCTTTCCTTAGCATCGATCACTCATCAGTCACCAAAGGAGCGCCCCATGACACAAGAAAGCAAGTGCCCGTTCGACCACACCAAAGCCGCCGCGCCCAAGGGCCGGGGTAATGCGGACTGGTGGCCCAACCAGCTCAACCTGCGCCCCCTGAACCAGAGCTCGCCGCTGGTGGACCCCATGGGCGACGGCTTCAACTACGCCGAAGAGTTCAAAAGCCTGGACCTGGCTGCGGTGAAGGCCGACCTGCACGCGCTGATGACCGACTCGCAGGACTGGTGGCCTGCCGACTTCGGCCACTACGGCCCCCTGTTCATCCGCATGGCCTGGCACAGCGCCGGCACCTACCGCCTGGCCGATGGCCGGGGCGGCGCCGGGGCAGGGCAGCAGCGTTTTGCACCCCTGAACAGCTGGCCCGACAACGCCAACCTGGACAAGGCCCGCCGTCTGCTCTGGCCCATCAAGCAGAAGTACGGCCGCAAGATCTCGTGGGCCGACCTGATGATTCTCACGGGCAACGTCGCGCTCGAATCCATGGGCTTCAAGACCTTCGGCTTTGCCGGTGGCCGCCCCGATGTGTGGGAACCCGATGAAAACGTGTACTGGGGCGCAGAGACCACATGGCTCGGCGGCGACAAGCGCTACAGCGGCGAGCGCGACCTGGCCAAGCCCCTGGCCGCCGTGCAGATGGGCCTGATCTACGTGAACCCCGAAGGCCCGAACGGCAACCCCGACCCTCTGGCCGCGGCGCGCGACATCCGCGACACCTTTGCCCGCATGGCGATGGACGATGAAGAGACAGTGGCGCTGATCGCCGGCGGCCACACCTTCGGCAAGACCCACGGCGCGGGCGACGCGGCCCTGGTGGGCCTGGAGCCCGAAGGCGGCGGCATCGAGGACCAGGGCTTCGGCTGGATCAGCAAGCACGGCAGCGGCTTTGGCGGCGACGCCATCACCAGCGGCCTGGAAGTCACCTGGACGACGACACCCACGAAGTGGAGCAACAACTTCTTCGAGAACCTGTTCGGTTTTGAGTGGGAGCTGACCAAGAGCCCGGCAGGCGCGCACCAGTGGACAGCCAAGAATGCACAGGCGTCCATCCCGCATGCTCACGACCCGTCCAAGAAGCTGGTGCCCACCATGCTGACCACCGATTTGTCTCTGCGCTTCGATCCGGCCTACGAGAAGATCTCGCGCCGCTTCCTCGACAACCCCGACCAGTTCGCCGACGCGTTTGCCCGTGCCTGGTTCAAGCTGACCCACCGCGACATGGGCCCGCGCTCGCGCTACCTGGGCGCGGACGTGCCGGCCGAAGTGCTGGTGTGGCAAGACCCTGTGCCCGAGGTGGACCACGCGCTGGTCGATGCACAGGATGTGGCGGCGCTCAAGGCCCAGGTTCTGGCATCGGGTTTGTCGGTTGCCGAGCTGGTGTCCACGGCCTGGGCTTCTGCCTCCACTTTCCGGGGTGGCGACAAGCGTGGCGGTGCCAACGGCGCGCGCATCCGCCTGGCGCCGCAAAAGGACTGGGAGGTGAACCAGCCCGCGCAACTGGCCAAGGTGCTGGGCCGGCTCGAAGCGATCCAGCAGGCCTTCAATGCTGCGCAACAGACCAGCGGCAGCGGCAAGAAGATCTCGCTGGCCGACCTGATCGTGCTGGCCGGTGGCGCAGCCGTGGAAGCCGCAGCCAAGAAAGCCGGGCAGGACGTGACCGTGCCCTTCACGCCGGGCCGCACCGATGCATCGCAAGCGCAGACCGATGTGCCGTCGTTCGACGTCATGGAGCCGGTCGCCGATGGTTTCCGCAACTATGTGAAGCCGGGCCTGGAGGGCGCCGTGGCCGAACTTCTCATCGACCGTGCCAACCAGCTCACGCTGACCGGACCCGAGATGACGGTGCTCGTCGGTGGCCTGCGGGTGCTGGGGGCGAACGTGGCGGCCGCAGCGGCGCACGGTAGCTTCACGCAGCGTCCGCAAACATTGAGCAACGACTTCTTTGTCAACCTGCTGGACATGCGCACCAAGTGGCAGAAGTCGGCAACGTCGGCAGGTGTGCTGGAAGGCGTGGACCGCGCGAGCGGTGCCGCGAAGTGGACGGGCACGGTGGCCGACCTCGTGTTCGGCTCCAACTCGCAACTGCGCGCCCTGGCTGAGGTGTATGGCAGCAGCGACGCGCAGGCCGTCTTTGTGAAGGACTTCGTGCGCGCCTGGACCAAGGTCATGAACCTGGACCGTTTTGACGTGGCGCCGGGCAAGCACTGATGACGCATCGCGCCCGTGCCGCTGCCCGGGTGCAAGCAGCTGGAGTTGAAAACGCCGCACGCGCCATCGGGTGTGTGCGGCGTTTTTTCATGGGGCCTTGCAGGCGCAGCTAACATCGTGCGCACCCTTCGAAGGAGAAAGACTGCATGACCCAGCCACCATCATCCAAGGATTTCGACAAAGGCCTGGCCACCCGCCGCCAAGTCATGGGAGACGACTTCGTGGACCGTGCCTTCGGCAACGCGACGCCCTTTACCCAGCCCATCCAGGAATACATCACGCGCAACGCGTGGGGCGACGTCTGGCAGCGCCCCGGCCTGGACTTGCGCACCCGCAGCCTCATCACCGTGTCCATGCTCATTGCCCTGGGCAAGCAGCACGAACTCAAGGGCCACGTGCGCGGCGCTCTCAACAACGGCGTGACGGCCGAAGAGCTGCAGGAAGTACTGCTGCACGCCAGCATCTACTGCGGCGTGCCGACGGCGGTGGAAGCCTTCCGCACGGCTGCAGAAGTGGTGGATGGTCCGTTGAAGGGGTAACCGGGGATGGCGCGTAGCGGCTCAGGGGCTTAACTCCCCCCGGCGAGGAGCTTTTGCACCAGGTCCGCCGCCGTGGATGCGTTGTACTTGCGCATGAGCCGCGCCCGGTAGATCTCCACCGTGCGGTGGCTGATCTCAAGGGCCTTGCCTATCTCCTTTGACGTGAGACCTTCGAGCAACCGGGCCGCCACCTCGCGCTCTCGCCCCGTCAGCTCTGCCTTCACGGGGCGCTGCGCGGAAAGGTCCTCGAAGCTCCAGATGCCCGAGGCATGCGGGTCTGCTCGGTTCAATGCGCGGCCCGACACATGGCACCAGAAGACCTCGCCATTGGCGCGCTTCATGATGCGGTTGTCGGCGTAGTGGCCCTTGGCGTTCAGGATGGGCTCCATGTGTGCGCCCAGGCGCTCGTACTCGTCGGCGCTGGGGTACAGCACCTGGAACGACTGGCCAATCAGAACCTCGCGCGAGGCGCCGAACATCTCGCAGACATGTCGGTTGCAGTCCACCATGGTGCGGTTGCGCGACAGCACCAGGCCCACGGGCGCCATGTCGAAAGCCAGCCGGTAATCAACATCCATAGTGAAAGTCTTTACGAGAAACTACTTATTCGGATACGTAGTATCGTAGCGCATCCCAATTCATAAGGAGATCGTGGTGAACAAGATATTCCCCTCGGCCGCCGAAGCCCTGCAGGGCGTGGTGGCGGATGGCCAGCTCATGGCCGTTGGCGGCTTCGGTTTGTGCGGTATTCCGGAGGCCCTGATCGACGCGCTGCGTGATTCGGGCGCGAAGAACCTCACCGTGATCTCCAACAACGCGGGCGTGGACGGCTTCGGGCTGGGCAAGCTGCTCGAAACCCGCCAGATCAAGAAGATGATTTCGTCGTACGTGGGCGAGAACAAGGAGTTCGAGCGCCAGTACCTGGCGGGCGAGCTGGAGCTGGAATTCACGCCCCAGGGGACGCTGGCTGAGAAGCTGCGTGCGGGCGGCGCGGGCATCCCGGCCTTTTTCACCAAGACGGGCGTGGGCACCATCGTGGCCGAGGGCAAGGAGCTGCGCGAGTTCGACGGCGAAACCTATGTGATGGAGCGGTCGCTCGTGCCGGAAGTGTCGCTGGTCAAGGCCGACGTGGCCGACAAGTCGGGCAACCTGCGCTTCAACCTCACAGCGCGAAACTTCAACCCCGCAGCCGCCACCGCCGGCAAGGTCTGCATCGTCGAGGTGGAAAAGATCGTGGAAGTGGGCGAACTGGCCCCGGACGACATCCACCTGCCGGGCATCTACGTGCACCGCATCGTGCTCAATGCCAGCCCGGAAAAGCGCATCGAGAAACGCACGATCACGGAAAAGAAAGAAGGAGCCTGAACCATGCCCTGGACCCAAGACCAGATGGCCGCGCGCGCGGCCCAAGAACTCGAAGACGGCTTCTACGTCAACCTGGGCATCGGCATCCCCACGCTGGTGGCCAACTTCACCGGCGACAAGGAAGTGTGGCTGCAGTCCGAGAACGGCATGCTGGGCATCGGCCCCTTCCCGACGGATGACAAGGTAGACCCGGATCTCATCAACGCCGGCAAGCAGACCGTGACCACCATCAAGGGCTCGTCCATCTTCGGCAGCGACCAGTCGTTCGCGATGATCCGGGGCGGCAAGATCAACCTGTCCATCCTGGGCGCGATGCAGGTCAGCGAAAAGGGTGACCTGGCCAACTGGATGATCCCCGGCAAGATGGTCAAGGGCATGGGCGGTGCCATGGATCTGGTGGCCGGCGTCAAGCGTGTGATCGTGCTCATGGAGCATGTGGCCCGGAAGAAGGATGGCACCGAGGATCTCAAGATCCTGCCCGCCTGCACGCTGCCCCTCACGGGTGTGGGCGTGGTGGACCGCATCATCACCGACCTGGCCGTGCTGGATGTGACGCCAGCAGGTCTCAAGGTGGTGGAGCTGGCGCCGGGCGTGAGCTTCGAGGCGCTACAGGCCAAGACCGGAGTGACGCTGATCGCTTGATCTTTGCCGCAGGAACGCAAAAACGGGCTCCCTAGGGAGCCCGTAGTCTTTGGTGGTCAGCCCAGCCAGATTACATCGCGCTGATTTCGCCCGATGGGATGGTGCCGGTGCGCACGGCTTCCGCAGCCTGGGCACGCACGGCGGCGCGGTCGGCGGTGGACTTGTAGGTCACGACGCGCGAACCTGCGGGCTCGATGCTGCGGGTCTGGGCAACGCTCGATGCCTCGGCAGCCACTTCGGCGCGGGTGCGGTTGGTTTCGAACTTCGTGG
>NZ_JAHUWH010000039.1 GCF_019219095.1 Acidovorax sp. sic0104 | reverse complement strand
AGGCGCCTGCAGCCAGCCTGCCAGCGCCCAGGCTGGCGCCCAAAGCAGGACCGAGGCCGGCGGCAGCACCGGCGCGGGCACCTGCGCCGGCAGCGGGCGGGGACGATGACTGGGAGAGCTTCTGAGGGGGAGTGCCCCTGCATTCCGCGAAAATGGCCGCTACCGCTTTCTGGATAAGCGGTTGCAGCTACAAAAAAAGAAGCACGCGAGAGAAAGGTTCTCCGCGTGCTTTTTTTTGTTTTTCAGGCCGGGCAGCGGCACGTCGGGTAATCGGTAATCGCTGGGGCCGTGGGGCCGTGCCCAGAGCCCCAGGCCTCACCGCTCAGGATCGGGGTAGACGAACTGCAGTCCTGGCAGCGTGGGCCGCTGGAATTTTTGCCACGCAGCGTCCTGCGCCTGGCCCAGCCTGTCGGCCACGGCCCACCAGGCGCTGGGGTTCAGGCCGATGCCGAAGTGGCTGGCCACCACCTCGATGTTCTCGGTGTGCGGGTTGTGCGCTGCAGGCGCCTGGATGCTGCCGCGCCAGGCCACCACGCCGTCGCTGCGCGAATAGATGCTGGTGGTGGGCACCGGGGGCGCCTCGGGCAGGTTGTAGTTTTCGGTCTCGCGCTCGATGTCGCGGCCGCTGGCGAACTGGTAGATGCGCCAGGCATTGGTGGACCGGTGGTGTCCGGCAAAGGGCGTGCCCAGCGTGATCACGCAGCGCACCAGGTCCGGCATTTCCTTGGCGAGTTCGCGGGCGTAGACGCCGCCCAGGCTCCAGCCCACCAGACTCACTTTGCGGCCGCTGGCGTCGCTGGCGGCCTGCAACTGCCGCTTGGCGGTTTCCAGCACGCCGTCGCGCGGGCCCAGGTTCAGACCCTGGCCCCAGCCCTGCGTGCCGTAGTTGCGTGAATCGAGGTAGCGGCGCAGCGGAACGGTGGTGGCGTCTCCCGCCGTGAGGCCTGGGAACACGATCACGGTGTGGCCGTCTCCCAGCGGGGCACGCTGCAGCACGGGCCAGGCGGGCAGAACGGCGCCGAACTCCCACGGGGCGCGCAGCTCCAGGGCCAGCAGAGGCAGCCCGGGCGGCGGCATGTGGTCGGTCTCGTTTCTTTTGCTGAAAAATGGCATGGGGCGGTGGTTCCAAACGGTGCGAAAACGGGGCGCAGATGGCGGGGGCGCGCATGGTGCACGGGCGTGCGGTGACGGTAGCATTTTTTTGCGTTCACCTCCTGTGTGGCTGTGGAGATAGCTCTCCAATTCCACACCCCCGCGCCTGCCACAACAGGCCTCGAGTGCAGGTGCAGGAGGTGGGCCGTTGTGGCAAAAAGTGCTGGCTGATGACGGCGCGCGCGGATAAGGTTGCAAATCCAAGAATCAATCCGTGCTTTCACTGAGGAGGAGCAGATGAACCGTCTGAACATTTCCACCCGGCTCGCGGTCGCTTTCGCGGCGATGGTGTTGCTGCTGGCTGCACTGGGCGCCGTGGCGCTGGCGCACTCGGCCAGCCAGCGCACTTCCCTCAACGACATCGTGACCATGCGCATCCCCATCACCAGGGCGATGGGCATCCTGGCCGACGGGGTGAACGTGCAGGCCATCCAGTTTCGCAACCTGGCGCTGTTCACCTCCGAAGAGATCCTCAAGCAGTCGCTCGAGCGCGTGAGCACGGCCCGGGCCTTGATCGCCAAGGAAATGCCGGTGATCACCGGCCTGATCCGCTCCGACAAGGGCAAGGAGATCCTTGCACGCATGCAGCAGAACCGCACCAGCTTTCTGGCTCTGGGCGACG
The DNA here is from genome assembly GCF_019219095.1 of Acidovorax sp. sic0104. GTDB lineage: Bacteria > Pseudomonadota > Gammaproteobacteria > Burkholderiales > Burkholderiaceae_C > Acidovorax. The sequence goes on along the minus strand of NZ_JAHUWH010000039.1, from coordinate 531 downwards.
AGTACATGGGCCTGATCCAGAAAGGCCAGAAGGACGATGCCCTGAAGCTCATGGAAGAAAAGCTGCGCCCGGTCCAGCGCGCCTACCAGGCCACCATCCAGGAGCAGGTGGACTTCCAGGCCCAGGTCACGGCGGACGCGGGCGAGCAGGCCGAGGCTGCCGCCAGGGCGCTGCAGCGCGACGTGCTCATTGCTGGGGCGTCAGCCATTGCAGTGGCCATCTTTCTGGCCGTCACCATCATCCGTTCCATCACCCGACCGCTGGCCCGCGCGGTGGAAGCCGCCGACCGGGTGGCCAGCGGCGACCTGAGTGGCGTGATCGAGGTGCGCTCGCGGGATGAGACCGGCCAGTTGCTTGGTGCGCTGCAGCGCATGCAGCAAAGCCTGGTCAACACCGTGAGCACGGTGCGCGGCAACGCCGAAGGCGTGGCGTCGGCCAGCTCGCAGATAGCGTCGGGCAACAACGACCTGTCGGCGCGCACGGAGCAGCAGGCGTCGGCGCTGGAGGAGACGGCGGCGTCGATGGAAGAGC
>NZ_JAHUWH010000038.1 GCF_019219095.1 Acidovorax sp. sic0104 | reverse complement strand
CTCCGTGACCGCCTCGGACGGCAGCGTCATCGGCTACGCCTACGACAGTGCAGGGCGCCTGGCCACGGTCACCTACCCAGGCAACACCACCCGCCAGTTCCTCTACGAGAATACCGCCTTCCCCCACGCCCTGACCGCCATCGTTGATGAAAACGCCCAGCGCTGGGGCAACTTCACCTACGACGCACAAGGCCGTGCCATCAGCACCGAGCTGGCTGGCGGCGCAGAGCGCTACCAGGTGAGCTACCCGGCCGCAGGCCAGGCCACCGTGCTTGATCCATTGGGCACATCCCGCACCTACAGCTACGGCACCAAGTTCGGCCAATTGGCCGTCAAAGGCAGCAACCTGCCCTCCGGCAATCGCGCAGCAGACGCGGCCAGCCGCAGCCAGTCTGCCTTGGGCCTGATCGACCTGGAAACGGACTTCCTGGGCACCAGCACCAGCTACGCCTGGGACACCGCCCGCCGCCTGCCCACCTCCGTCACCCAGGCTGTCGGCAAGCCCGAAGAGCGCACCACCAACACCACCTGGCACCCCCAGTGGCGCCTGCCCTTGATGGTCACGGAGGCCGGCCGCACCACCACCTACACCTACGACAGCGTGGGCAACCGCCTGAGCCAGACCATCACGGACACTGGCTCGGGAGCTGGTGCCGGCAGCACCTCGCGCACCACCAGCTGGACCTACCACCCCTCGGGTCTCGTTGCCACTGAGACCGCTGCCAATGGAGCCACCACCAGCTACCAATACAGCAGTGCAGGCCACCTCACCAGCACCACCAATGCCCTGGGCCACACCGACACCTACACCCACGACGCCGCAGGCCGTGTGCTCACCCACACAGGGCCCACGGGCCTGGTGACCAGCTACACCTACGACGCGCGGGGCAGGGTGCTTACCACCCAAACCGGTGGGCTGACCAGCACCTTCACCTACCGCCCCAGCGGCCAGATCGCCACCGCCACGCTGCCCAGCGGCCACGTCACCACCTACACCTACGACGCTGCCCAGCGCGTGACAGGCTGGAGCGACAACCGGGGCCAATCCGGCGTCTACACCCTGGACGCCATGGGCAACCGCACCCAGGAACAAGTGCGCAACGCCCAGGGCCAAACAGCGTGGAGCCTGGCGCGCAGCATCAACAGCCTGAACCGCGTGGCCAGCACCACCGTGGGCGGCCAGCAGACCACCAGCTACGGCTATGACGCCAACGGCGAGGTCAACCGCACCACCAACGGCATCAACCAAAGCACCCAGCTCGGGCTGGATGCATTGCGCCGGCTCAGGACCATCACTAACCCTGAGAACGCAACAGCGTCTCTGAGCTACAACGCCCTGGATGCCACCACCCAGGCCAGCGACTTCAAGGGGGTGGCCACCACCTACACCCGCGACGCGCTGGGCAACGCCACCAGCGAGACCAGCCCGGACACGGGTACGGAGAGCGCCCAGTACGACGCGCTGGGCTTGGCTGCCACGATCACAGACGCCCTAGGTCAAACCACCAGCATTGAGCGCGACCAACTCGGCCGGCCAACCCTGGTCACCTATGCGGACGGCCGCACCACCACCCTGCGCTACGACCTCACGCCATCAAGCAAAGGCCACCTGAGCGAGATCGTGGATGCCAGCGGCACCACCGCCTACCAGCGCGACAGCCACGGCCGGGTCACCACCAAGACCCAGACACTGATCAACGGCGACACCCGCAGCGTCAGCTACGGCTACAACGCCCAGGGCTTGCTGGCCAGTACCACCTACCCCGGTGGACAGGCCCTGCAGTACGTGTACGACAGCACCGGCCAGATCACAGATATCACCTGGGCCGGCCAACCTCTGGTCAGCGGCATCATGTGGAACCCCCTGGGCCGGCCCATTGTGTGGAATTGGAACCTGCCCGGCAGCGCGAGCCCTACCAGTGCTGCTCGCACCTACAACACCGCAGGCCAGCTCACAGCGACCGAGTTCAGTAGCTACCAGTACGACGCGGCCGGCCGCATCCACACGCTGAGCCAGAACCTGTGGCAACCGGCCAGCACCAACCTGCAGGACAGCACCATCGCCCAGGCCACCAGTACCTGGACCGTGCAATACAGCCCTGCGGGCCGCATCACCGGCTTCACCAAGAACACCGGTGCCAACACCCCCGCCGACAGCGCCAGCTTCCAGTACGATGCCAACGGCAACCGCACGGCCAGCACCCGGGATGTGGCAGGCACCACCACCAGCCGCACCTACGGCGGCGACGCCGGCCACAACCGCCTGCTGGGCTTTGCGCAAACCACCAGCCAAGGGGGCAACACCGCCACCAGCAACGTTACCTACCAGTACAACAACGCAGGTGATTTGCTGGGCGACGGCCTCATCAGCTACCAGTACGACAGCGAAGGGCGCATGGAAAGCGCCACCACCGGGCAAGGCGCAGACGCCCCCCAGACCAAATACG
>NZ_JAHUWH010000037.1 GCF_019219095.1 Acidovorax sp. sic0104 | reverse complement strand
GGGCTATCAACATGGCTTCACTCCCTGGGTGGATTGAAACGACTCTATCAACTCTTGCAGAACGGCTCGCGCCATGAAGAGTGGATAGCGTTTAGAGTCTATGCAATCATCCGGGATGCGACAACTAGGGACATACCGCGTGTCCGGGGTGACCGGGTGACCGGGTCCGTCGAGGAACATCTGCGCGATCTCCTGGAACTTTTCGCCAACTTTGCCCCGTATTTCAATCTCGTCCGTGAACGAAACCACGCTTCGCCGCACCTTGCAGCCGTGCTTCGCCTCCAGCGCCAGCTCGGCATCGTTCATGTTGTCGCGCACCAGCTGCCACCGGCGATCGCCTTCCTCGGCAAATCGATGTAGAGGCGGGGCGTCTGTCCGATGTTGTAGATAATGGTTGTGCGGACGTTCATCGCTCCACTGTAGCGCCCTATAATCACTGCAACAGTTATACTTTCATATAACTGGAGAAAACGATGCCTATCACGAACCTTCGACAAGTCGGTGGCTTCGTCATGATGGCGGTGCCTCGCGCGTTCCTTGACCAGCTGCACCTTACCGCTGGCGCCTCGGTCGGCATCAGCCTGGAGGGCGACCGCATGGTAGTCGAGCCCAAGCCCGCCACGCGGTACACCTTGGAAGAGCTCATCGCGGTCGGCCCGGTGCCGCCCCGGACCGCCGACGACGAAGCGTGGCTCTCGGGCGGACCCATGGCCCTTTGCTGCCCCGCTCCCGGATGAGATTAATGTCTCATGATCGCATACCGTGCAAGGAATTATGCCGGGGCCGCTTGGGCCGGAGGCGCAAAGTAAGACAGGCGTCATCGCCGACCGGCTGGCCAAGCTTGGGGGGTGTTAGGGTCCAAGCAATTCGGATTTTCTTAGTTAAATACGCTCGAGATTTTTCTTATTTTTTGCCGTGTTAGTCGGCAAAGGGAAAACAAGCCAATGGCCCAAATTTCCGGGGCAACACAAAGCCACCTTCCTTCTACTGCACTAACACTCTAGTTCGGGCACTTACCTCAACAGCTCCCCAAGCAATCAACCCTTGTAAAATTCGATGAAACTTTATCCAATCGAAGAGAACGGGCACCTTGAAACTGACGTTGCGTCCCAAGATCTATCAGAAATCGTCATCGCAACGCAAACTCTGTATAAACGCAAAGGTTTTGTACCGCCCTGGATTGGCTATCTCGCGGTCGAAAATGCGCGGTATGTGGGTACTTGTGCTTTCACGAGCCCTCCTTACGCAGGCGAAGTGGAAATTGCCTATTATACGTTTCCCGGGTGCGAGAACAACGGCATTGCGACAAGCATGGCGGGGGAGCTTTTGAAAATTGCGCGGAATCAAACATCAAAAATTATTATTATCGCGCACACTTTGCCTCAAGATGGAGCCTCAAGTGCGGTACTTCGCAAACACGGATTCGAATTAACAGGGGAGATTGAACATCCTGAAGATGGGCCTGTGTGGAAATGGATTCTCCGTAAGCTTGATTCGGCTCCGGCAGATGGTCAGACCCGCAGTACTTGAATCGCTCTACCCCCTCGTGTATGACACCCAGACCAAAGGCCTCATGGGTGTGCGGTTCGAAAGCGAGCCGGACGAACTTGGCCTGGAAGATCTCGACGCCTGGCCGGTGCGTAGGCATTCGGTACTCGGCTCTCTCGCTGGGATCTTCAAATGCGTGGTGTATGGACTGCACGGGGAGGCTCATCTCAAGTCATGGACTGCTTTTGTCCATCCCGGATCATCGGCACTTTGCGAACGCATGATGGCGCTTCACTAGCGAGCACACACCGTTGCGGCTGGAGATCTGCAAAAGGCTTGCGCGCTGCGGTAGGTCAACGAGCGACTTTCCGGATGCACGGGCGCGAGCTTGCGGCGGGCCTCCATCAAACCCACGACGAGGCTCGCATTGATGCTGGATCCGCTCTTCTGCCGCAGTTAACAGAAAAACAAAGGTGAACTGTCGGCGCTAGCATCTGTCCCGGCCGTGCGCCGATAAAATCTAGCGCTGACTGCTACTATATGTCTCTCGACCACGAGCAATAATATGCCTTCGGAAACCGTAGCTATCGTTGAACATAAAACCTCATGGAGCGCTGATTTCCAAATCATCGCCACGGAGCTACGAGATGTGCTGGGGAGCATAGCCCTTGGAGTTGATCACATCGGCTCCACAGCAGTCCCTTCGCTTGCCGCTAAAAACATCATTGATATCCAAGTAACCGTGCTCCGTCTGGACGCCGCCATCTCAGAAAAACTTCGGGTTGCCGGCTTCAGCAGCTGCGGCGAAATAGTCAAACGGGACCATGTGCCTCCTGGCTTCGAGGATCGGGAACAGGACTGGACAAAACTCTTTTTCACGCAGCGTACTGGGGATCGACGAAGTAACATTCACGTTAGGCAGCTCGATAAACCTAATCGGCGCTATGCGCTACTCGTCCGTGACTACCTGCGAGCCAATGGAAGCGTTGCGGAAGCTTATGGTGAGCTAAAAAAGCGGCTAGCTTTGGCGTTGTCCAATTCTGATTGCTATTCGGTTGTCAAAGATCCCGTCGCTGACATCATATATTTTTCGGCCGAGAGTTGGGCCCTGAAAACTCGGTGGCAGCCACCAGGCGCAGCTTAGCCAAGTCTCCATTCGCGACCAGACCTGTTGGCAATCGATTCTGGCCAACTCAAAGTGGTGGGTGCTGGAGGATTGGCGCTTCTTTAAAAGACTCTGCCCTTTGAATAAATAGGGAAATTTATAGGTTCAGCTGAATTATTCTCTTGGACGCCGACGGCTTGAGCATGGAAAGGCGGTACCACCTGCTACAGACGGTGACAGGCATCGCGCACGTTCTTCTCCACTTGGCCCTTCTCCCAGCCCGAGGCCCGGTTGCAAAACTCTGCTTCAAATAGGAAGTCGCTGACCATGGCGGCAAAGCGCGCATTGACGTCATGCTTCTGGAACTCGGCGCACCCGGTCGCCTGCGGTGCGCATGTTGTCGCAGATGCCCCCGCCTCGGCACGCCGCGTAGCACGACGAACGCATGGTTATGCGCGTTAAAAAGCATCTCGTGCGTCTACGAGAGATAGGTGCGCAGGTAGAACGCCCTGCTGTGACTGAGCTTGAAGTGAGCCACCTGTAACTTGGTGCGCACCCCGGCAATTACCGCCCAGTCGTCGCTCCAGTTGAACTGGAAGGCCTCACCAGGCGCGAACGCCAAGGGAACAAAAGTGCCGCCTCCGGTGGTCTGCTGGGCTACTCGACGCTGCTTGTGCAGAGCTTGGCAAAGGGAGCGACCCGATTGTAAGAACCGTCGTAACCCAGAGCCTGCAGATCGGCGTGCATCCGCTTGGTGGTTCGTTGGTTCTTGCGGGATCGGCCCTCCTCAGCCTTCAGCCGTCCAGCCACCTAGCGTGAGCGCAAAGGGATCAAGCTTGTAGGGGCTTACCCATTTGGAATAGTGCAGCTCGTCGGCATGGGAGCGCAGGTGTTTACGGATGGTGTTACGCGAGAGGCCCTTGCGGCGGACGATCTCGCGAAAGGACATGTACTCTCGCAGGGGGCCCAGCGCCTGATGAAACTCACTGTTGCCACGTCTATCACTCCTGGTCTCCTGCTGCTTAACAAATCAGCAGGTTAGCGTTAGTACGTGGGTCAGATTTAGATGAAAATCTTGGGATCAGTGGGGTTACTTCTGAATGGAAATCAATAGTCTTCTGCATCGCGGCCTTACAGAACGCCAATATATAGTGACCCGATGATCACTCTGCCGCGCCACAACGGCATACGTGCTATCTGCGCATCGCCCTTCCCGCTCGCAAATAAGGTTGTACAGCAGGTGCAGTGGTGGCTTCCGTCAACACTTAAGTGTCGCATCCCGGATGATTGCATAGACTCTAAACGCTATCCACTCTTCATGGCGCGAGCCGTTCTGCAAGAGTTGATAGAGTCGTTTCAATCCACCCAGGGAGTGAAGCCATGTTGATAGCCCTGCA
>NZ_JAHUWH010000036.1:2500-5583 GCF_019219095.1 Acidovorax sp. sic0104 | reverse complement strand
TGGGCTGTAAGAGCCTGACGATGACCTACTTTCACACGGGAACCCGCACTATCATCGGCGCAAAGTCGTTTCACTGTCCTGTTCGGGATGGGAAGGAGTGGTACCAACTTGCTATGGTCATCAGGCATAAAGGGTTGCCGAACTGCTCTGTGAGCAGGTCAGCGAATTCATAGAGTCTGGAATCAGATGGTGTGTTTTGACTGCGTCTAACTTGGCATAACAATCTTTGAGCTTTTGCACAGTCATCGATATAGATGGTGTGTATTGGCTATCAAAGTTATAGGGTCAAGCCGCACGAGCAATTAGTACAGGTTAGCTTAACGCATTACTGCGCTTCCACACCCTGCCTATCAACGTCCTGGTCTTGAACGACTCTTCAGGGGGCTCAAGGCCCCGGCAGATCTCATCTTGAAACGAGTTTCCCGCTTAGATGCTTTCAGCGGTTATCTCTTCCACACTTAGCTACTCGGCAATGCCACTGGCGTGACAACCGATACACCAGAGGTGTGTCCACTCCGGTCCTCTCGTACTAGGAGCAGGCTTCCTCAAATCTGCAGCGCCCACGGAAGATAGGGACCAAACTGTCTCACGACGTTTTAAACCCAGCTCACGTACCTCTTTAAATGGCGAACAGCCATACCCTTGGGACCGGCTACAGCCCCAGGATGAGATGAGCCGACATCGAGGTGCCAAACACCGCCGTCGATATGAACTCTTGGGCGGTATCAGCCTGTTATCCCCAGAGTACCTTTTATCCGTTGAGCGATGGCCCTTCCATACAGAACCACCGGATCACTATGTCCTGCTTTCGCATCTGCTCGACTTGTCAGTCTCGCAGTTAAGCACGCTTATGCCATTGCACTATCGTCACGATGTCCGACCGTAACTAGCGTACCTTCGAACTCCTCCGTTACGCTTTGGGAGGAGACCGCCCCAGTCAAACTGCCTACCATGCACTGTCCCCGATCCAGATAATGGACCTAGGTTAGAACCTCAAACACACCAGGGTGGTATTTCAACGTTGGCTCCATGAGATCTAGCGACCTCACTTCAAAGCCTCCCACCTATCCTACACAGATCTGTTCAAAGTCCAATACAAAGCTACAGTAAAGGTTCATGGGGTCTTTCCGTCTTTCCGCGGGGAGATTGCATCATCACAAACATTTCAACTTCGCTGAGTCTCAGGAGGAGACAGTGTGGCCATCGTTACGCCATTCGTGCAGGTCGGAACTTACCCGACAAGGAATTTCGCTACCTTAGGACCGTTATAGTTACGGCCGCCGTTTACTGGGACTTCAATCAAGAGCTTGCACCCCATCATTTAATCTTCCAGCACCGGGCAGGCGTCACACCCTATACGTCCACTTTCGTGTTTGCAGAGTGCTGTGTTTTTATTAAACAGTCGCAGCCACCGATTTTTTGCAACCCCGTTGGGCTTCCTCTGTACGAGTTCACCTACTTGGGGCATACCTTCTCCCGAAGTTACGGTATCAATTTGCCGAGTTCCTTCTCCTGAGTTCTCTCAAGCGCCTTAGAATACTCATCTCGCGCACCAGTGTCGGTTTGCGGTACGGTCGTCAATAGCTGAAGCTTAGTGGCTTTTCCTGGAAGCAGGGTATCACTCACTTCGTCTGCAAGCAGACTCGTTATCACCCCTCATCTAAGCCCGGCGGATTTGCCTACCAGGCACGACTACAGGCTTGAACCAACATATCCAACAGTTGGCTGAGCTAACCTTCTCCGTCCCCACATCGCACTATTGATCGGTACAGGAATATTGACCTGTTTCCCATCAGCTACGCATCTCTGCCTCGCCTTAGGGGCCGACTCACTCTACGCCGATGAACGTTGCGTAGAAAACCTTGCGCTTACGGCGAGGGGGCTTTTCACCCCCTTTAACGCTACTCATGTCAGCATTCGCACTTCTGATACCTCCAGCATCCGTCACCAGACACCTTCACAGGCCTACAGAACGCTCTCCTACCACGTGCAATAAATTGCACATCCGCAGCTTCGGTAACTGGCTTAGCCCCGTTACATCTTCCGCGCAGGACGACTCGATCAGTGAGCTATTACGCTTTCTTTAAATGATGGCTGCTTCTAAGCCAACATCCTGACTGTTTTAGCCTTCCCACTTCGTTTCCCACTTAGCCAATTTTAGGGACCTTAGCTGGCGGTCTGGGTTGTTTCCCTCTTGAGTCCGGACGTTAGCACCCGGTGCTCTGTCTCCCAAGCTGTACTCTGCAGTATTCGGAGTTTGCATAGGTTTGGTAAGTCGCCATGACCCCCTAGCCTAAACAGTGCTCTACCCCCGCAGGTAATACTTGAGGCACTACCTAAATAGTTTTCGGAGAGAACCAGCTATTTCCAAGTTTGTTTAGCCTTTCACCCCTATCCACAGCTCATCCGCTAGTTTTGCAACACTAGTCGGTTCGGACCTCCAGTACCTGTTACGGCACCTTCATCCTGGCCATGGATAGATCACTTGGTTTCGGGTCTACACCCAGCGACTGATTCGCCCTATTCGGACTCGATTTCTCTACGGCTTCCCTATTCGGTTAACCTTGCCACTGAATGTAAGTCGCTGACCCATTATACAAAAGGTACGCAGTCACCCTTGCGGGCTCCTACTTTTTGTAAGCATGCGGTTTCAGGATCTATTTCACTCCCCTCCCGGGGTTCTTTTCGCCTTTCCCTCACGGTACTGGTTCACTATCGGTCGATTACGAGTATTTAGCCTTGGAGGATGGTCCCCCCATATTCAGACAGGATTTCTCGTGTCCCGCCCTACTTTTCTCTAACTTAGTACCACACGTCTGTTTTCGCATACAGGGCTATCACCTGCTATGGCCGGGCTTTCCATCCCGTTTTGCTAACAGTCGTGCTATCACTAGAAGGCTCTTCCGATTTCGCTCGCCACTACTTTCGGAATCTCGGTTGATGTCTTTTCCTCGAGCTACTGAGATGTTTCAGTTCACCCGGTTCGCCTCGCATGACTATGTATTCATCATGCGATACCTCTTGCGAGGTGGGTTTCCCCATTCAGAAATCTCCGGATCAAAGCTTATTTGCCAGCTCCCCGA
>NZ_JAHUWH010000035.1 GCF_019219095.1 Acidovorax sp. sic0104 | reverse complement strand
CCACCAGCGATGCAGAAAAGCTCGGCTGGAGCTACGTGTACGGCGAAGACGGCACCCTGCTGGGTGAATACGGCTCGGGCGGCGCCAACAGCGCAGGCACGGCCCAATACCTGTACCTGCCCACCGCCTCAGGCCCCATGCCCATTGCGGCAGTCATCAAGGGTCAAACGTATGCCATCCACAGCGACCACCTGAACACCCCCAGAAAGCTGACCCAGGCGGACGGGCAAGCCGTTTGGCAGTGGGAATACAGCGCGTTTGGCGATGAGCAACCCACCACGGCGGCCAAACGCTTCACCAGCGAGACCACCACCCCGACGACGGGCGCCACCAGCGTGCCTGAGGTGACCTTCAACCTGCGGTATCCGGGGCAGTACTTTGACGCGGAGACCAAGCTGCACTACAACTACTTCAGGAGCTATGACAGCCGGACGGGGAGGTATATGCAGGGGGATCCGATTGGGTTGAGTGGTGGCTTCAATCGGTTTGGATATGCGGGGGGAAACCCGATACGATTTTCCGACCAGTACGGCCTTCAAGCGACGACTTTTGCTCCTCATCCTCTTTGGATTATTCCTGCGGCGTGTCTTGCCACACCTGCATGCAGGGAATTTTGCTCAAAGCTAGGAAACGACTTCCGAAACTGGATGAACTCTGAGGGAAGTGGCGGCAATGTGCCGCCAATTCCTGAAGATCTTGTGGGTGATCAAAGTGATCCGCGAGCAGGTCCGAACAGAGGCGGAGGAAAGCATACCAGCGGGCCGTTGACAGAAGAAAATGGGGGAACTGGAGAATTCTTGCCAGACCTTGACAAATTAACGGGTGGTGCCCGCCCCTGGCGGCCAGGTGACAAAGCTCCGCCAGGCAGCCTGATCGGTGAAAATGGAATTTTTGGCCGCCCTACGAATAGTGGTGGCGGCCAGAGCATAGACATTCCAGCAAACGGGAAAAAACCCCATGAAACCCTACATTACCCCTGAGATCTTGCCATCAGGAAAGAGGTTGCTTTCATTTCAATACGAAGGCACAAACCGGCATGAGATTGAAAATCTCCTAAAATGGAATCATATAATAGGTTATTCCATGCCGGAGGGGCACACATTTCAATCGGCCTGGATATTCAGACTAATTCTGCGCGAAGGCATCTTTTTGGAATTCTCTTCGGCTTGCACTCAGGTGATAGGCTGGCAAGAAGTAGGGAGTCTCAATATTCTTCTCAAAAACTCAACCGAAGTAGGAGTTTCAGATGAGGAGTTAATTCTGAAAACAATTGAAATTTCAGAATTTCGAATTGAGAAGCTTGAAAAGATGGTCCACGAAGACGCAGACGTGATATCTGAATGCGGGCTAATTTTCAGAGGACCTCATGACCAAGAAATAGTTATCGCAGTCGGCACCCCCCCAGGTTCTGTATCGATTTTCTCTGAATTTTCTCATGGAGCCTTTGAGCCGCAGTTTTTAACATCCTCCTGTTATCGAGCCTCTGTTTAATTTTAGATAAGATGTGTTTAGCACCCGTCGGCCCTCCTGAACTCGCGGTAGCCTTTGCGACGCTTGCCCCGCGCCTCGCTTGGGCCGCTGCAACAGGCCCGAGCCAGGCTTACTGAATCTCAAGAGTAAGGCGCGCGTTCGTGCCGAGTTTGTGGCCGGCCGGCTGCGGGCACCGGCATCCGCAGCCTGATGTACCTGTCGGACCTGGACGGGCTGTTGATTTGGGGGTGCGGACGAAAACTTGGACTACTAGAAGGTAGTTCATGTATTCCTACGAAAACAGAATCCGAGCAGTTGAGCTCTTCATCAAGTTGGGCATGCGAGTCAGGCCCACTATCAGGCAGTTGGGATACCCGACCAAGAACTCATTGAAAGGTTGGTATCGGGAATATCAGCAGCGCCAGGACTTGCCTAAAAGCTATGCAGGGCGTGAGCCCAAGTTCTCACAGGCGCAAAAGGCTGCCGCCCTTGAGCACTACCTCACCCATGATCGATGTATTGCAGCCACCATGAGGGCCCTGGGCTAGTGCTGCAGGGCCGACTCCAGTTGATTGGGACTGTTTCAGGCTGGAACATCGTCATTCGCTCGTTGTGCGATGACCGCAGCGAGCGGGAGCAGGCGCTCAGCGAGTCTCCGTGGGGCATGGGCTGCTAGAAAGTCTTCGAGCAGCTGTTCGGCGGCGCGCCGACGGCATTCACAGCTTCTTGACGCAGTTAGCAACCAGGTGATTCATCGTGGAACCATTTGCGAAATACCCCAGTAGGTAGTTGCGCTCGGCGGCTGGCAGGGTTCGTGTCCCCATCGCGGCTGCCCAGCTCCTCCAGTTCGAGGCACCCGATTTCAGGATGCGCGACCGAATGGCCTTCAGACCGAACGACTGATCGGGAATTTCGAGCACCTTTGCGGCGGCTATCTCGAACGCGTCGCATCGCTCGTAGACGCCCATCACCAAATCACCGTACTTGACCGTCTCGCTCAGATGGTCTTCGGCTATGACGGCAAGCCAGAAAAGCTGGTACTCCAACAAAACGGCGTCGGAATCCAGAAGCCCTACGAAGCCCTCTGCGATGACGTCCTTGTCGTCCGACGCCGCCACGACCTTGTATAGCTGCTTGGCGATGTTCGGGTGCGATCTCCGTGGATCCTCCACCATCTTTGGTCTCAATGCAGCATTCGGCTTCGGAGGCAGCGCAGATGGATTTGGTGGAAGCGGCTCACGAGGACAGCCGGTGGGTGGTGGTGGTATCACTATTGGCGGCGGCGCTGGCGTACAGGGGTATACCGGTAAGTCTTTTACTGGAGTGGAATTGTTTGGTGGAAATGACAGTTGCACATGCAAATAATTAAGATTTGATGTACTTTTGTTATTCGTGAAAAAAATATCAATCAGCATTTTGAAATTTATTGCTGCCTCGTTAGGGCCGGCATGCATTATTTATGCAGTTTCGATATTTGAAAAATACCATTCCAATGGAAAAGATATATCTGACGAGCTATTTAATGTGGCTTTGATTAATCATGGTGTTACAAGATATGTAACAGAAGAGCAAAATAGAGAGTTTTATTTTTTCTTGGTGTTGGGGGGAGTCGTTTCGCTGGGTATGATTGCTATTATTTTCTTTGGGGGAAGAAAGCAAGATATTAACAATACGGGCGACTCCTAAATAAATTGCAAAACTTTGACTCAAGGTTAATTTTGGTGTGTAAATGCGAGTTCGTTGGAGCGGCCAAAGGGTTTTCATGCACCGGACTTTGTTGCATAAATCGAATTTCGGATGGTATGACCCCAACCCCAGACGGACCTGTGCCACGGCAGCTTGTTGATTTCCACGCAGAAGTGACCCACTAACCCCCAGTGGGTCACTTCTGCGTGGAAATCAACAATCACACGTAATTTGGTGTCAGGCGGTCGCCTCTTCCAGCAGCCGCTTTCGCACTTCCTGCGCCGCCTCCACCATGTGGCGCAATGCCGCCTCGGTCTCGGGCCAGCCCCGGGTCTTGAGGCCGCAGTCGGGGTTCACCCAGAGGTTCTCCACAGGGAACACCTCGGTGGCCTTGCGCAGCAGTGCCGTCATCTCTTGCACGCCGGGCACGCGGGGCGAGTGGATTTCGTACACGCCGGGGCCGATCTCGTTGGGGTACTTGAAGGTGCCGAAACCCTGCAGCAGCTCCATGTCCGAGCGGCTGGTCTCGATGGTGATCACGTCGGCATCCATGACCGCGATCTCGGGCAGGATGTCGTTGAACCCGCGGTAGCACATGTGGGTGTGGATCTGGGTTTCGTCACGCACGCCGCTCGCGCTGATGCGAAAGGCCTGCGTAGCGCGCTGCAGGTAGGGCTTCCAGCCCGGGCGGCGCAGCGGCAAGCCTTCGCGGATGGCGGGCCACGTCCCCGTAGATGATGGGCGGCTTCACGCAGCGCAAGCCGTAGCTTTGCACCCGGCCGTTGGCGGTGAAGGCAAAGCCGTCCAACTGTTCGCCGAAGTACTCCACCCTGTCGTGGCGCCGGGCCTCGCCATGCACCAGCACGTCGATACCCAGGGCTTCCTGCTTGCACACGGCCAGCTCGATCTCGGTCTGCATCTTCTGCTCAGGGGGCCTCAGTCCGGTGCGTACTTGTCGCCCACCTGCTCGCGCAGCGGGTGGGTGTCGTACACGATGTTCATGTCGCGGATTCGCGGGCTGCCCGCATCGAAGGTGAATACGTCCACGCAAGTGAAGCTCACCTCGCGTCCGTCGTTCAAGGTCCAGTCATAGCGGAAGTACGCAGCTACGCGCACCGCGTCCTGCGGGGTGGACTTGGTGGAGGCGAACACGTCCAGCAGGGTGATCACGCTGCCGCTGGAGGCCTGGGCCAGCTTCCTGAAGAAGTCGCTCGCGCGCATTGTTCCCAGGAACGGGGAGTGGACCTGGCCGTCTGCCTCGAAGCAGGCGATCAGGCCCTCGGTGTTGCTGGCGTGCAGATGGGCCAGGTAGGTTCTGACGGTGTCGAGCGGCTGTGTGGTCATGCGGTGTCCTTGGAAGGTTGGGTTGGAGGGAGCTTCCCGCCAAACGCCCTGCGCGACAAGGGAGAATGGGCGGCAACACATAAACATGGCTTATGTATCTGCTCCACCTTCAATACCTTCAGGCCGTGATCGAACACGGCAGCTTTGCCGCAGCTGCGCAGGCCTGCGGGGTGTCCCAACCCGCCATCAGCCAGGGCATGAAGGCCTTGCAGGCGCGCTTTTCCGCGCCCTTGTGGCTGAAGGAGGGGCGCCGCCTGGTACCCACAAGGCTGGCGCGCGCCCTGGCACACGAAGCCCAATCGCTAGGGCAGCGCATCGACGGTCTGGCCCAGGCGGGCACAGCTGTCGGCGGGCGCCGTGTGCTGCGCGTGGGGCTTACCTCGTCCGCCGCCATGGTGTGCGGCCCCTTGCTGTACCAGGACTGGTGCCTGCCGAATCCCCGGCGCACTCTTGCCATGGAGACTGCGGATGAGGGCAGCCTGCTCGCGGGTTTGCTGCAGGGGCGTTTGGACGCCGTCATTGCGCCCCGCCCGCGCGGGTTCTCGCACCCCGACGTGGTGGAGCGGCGCCTGTATGAGCTGCAGCCGCGAATCTATGCGCGCAGGCGCCATCCCCTGGCGCAGGCCCGTGCGCTGTCGGACCTGAAGGGTGCGGCCTGGGCCTGCGTCGGGCCCAGCGTGAGCGGGCCCGTGGATGTGCTGACCGAGGCACACCGGGTGCGGCGCATGCCGGCCCCCCGCATGACGGTTCGCTGCCCCGACTTTGCCAGCATGCTGCACCTGGTGGGCCAGTCCGAATTGCTGGCTGTGGTGCCGCACCCCGTGCTGCTGGGCGCGGCTGCGCCGCTGCTAGCCCCCTTGCAGTTGGCCGAGTCATTGCCGTTGTACGGCATGTGGCTGTTCGAGCTGGGTTCGCGCCCTTGCGGCGTGGGCTTGGAGTCTTTGGATGTCCAGCATTGATGCACGCTTTGCAAGGAGGCGGATTTTTTGAAATGCCTGTTGCAGGCCGTCATAATCCAGCTCCTTCATACCCCACCAAAGGCCGCTGCACCATGCAACCCTCGTCCACTGCCCCGTCTTTCGTCCGCCCGCTGATCGCGTCGCTGGCGCTGGCTTTTTGCGCCACCCTGGCCCATGCAGCGCCTGTGGCCGATGTGCATGCCCTGGCCCAGAAAGAGCAGCAGCCCCTGCTCGACACGCTGCGCGACCTGGTGCACATCGAGTCGGGCAGCAAGGACATCGAGGGGCTGAACCAGATAGCAGAGCGCATCGCGGGCCAGCTCAAGCAACTGGGCGGCACGGTGGAGGTGCTGCAGACCAACGACATCTACCGCCTGGACGACACGCCCGAGAAGGTGGGCCCCGCCGTGCAGGCCGTCTTCAAGGGCACAGGCAGCAAGAAGATCATGCTCATCGCCCACATGGACACGGTCTACCTGAAAGGCATGCTCAAGGGCCAGCCTTTCCGCATCGATGGCGACAAGGCCTATGGCCTGGGCATTTCGGACGACAAGCAGGGCATCGCGCTCATCCTGCACACCGTGGCGGTGCTGCAAAAGCTCAACTTCAAGGACTACGGCACGATCACCGTGCTGATCAATGGCGACGAGGAAATCAGCTCGCCCGGCTGGCGCAGCACCATCACCCGCGTGGCGGCAGAGCACGATGTGGTGTTCTCGTTCGAAGGCGGCGGTACCGACGGCACGCTGCGTCTGGCCACCAGCGGCATCGGCGCGGCTTACCTCACGGTGCAGGGCAAGGCCTCGCATGCGGGTGCCAAGCCCGAGGACGGCGTGAACGCGCTGTACGAGCTTTCGCACCAGCTGCTGCAGATGAAGGACCTGTCCAGGAACGAAGAAGGCCTCAAGCTCAACTGGACCGTCTCCAAGTCCGGCACCAACCGCAACGTGATCCCTGCCGAAGCCACGGCCCAGGCCGACGCGCGCGCGCTCAAGGTCACCGATTTCGAGGGGCTGGAAAAGACCCTGCAGGAGAAGGTCAAGACCCGGCTGCTGCCCGCCTCCAAGGTGGACGTGAAGTTCGAGGTGCGCCGCCCTCCGCTCGAAGCCAGCGAGGCGTCGCGCCGCGTGGCCGGCTACGGCAAGGTCATCTACCAGGAGCTGGGCCTGCCGCTCAACGTGGTCGAGAAGGCCACGGGCGGCGGCACAGACGCAGCCTTCGCAGCCCTCAAGACCAGGGGCGCGGTGGTGGAGGGCATGGGCCTGTCGGGCTACGGCGCCCACTCCAACGATGCCGAGTACGTGCAGATCAATACCATCGTGCCGCGCCTGTACCTGGCCACGCGGATGATCATGGACATCTCGCGCGACAAGCTCAAGTGAGATTGCAGGCTGGCCGCAGGCTGCTTGCCTGCGCCGGCAGTCACAAGCTCAGGTGCCTGGAACGGGCACGCTCACGGAGCCGGTGGCGTAGAACGATGCCAGGTTGGTGAGCACCAGGTCCGCCATGGCGCGGCGCGTTTCATGCGTGGCGCTGGCAGTGTGCGGGGTCAGCACCACGTTGTCGAGCGCCATCAGCGCCGCAGGAACCTGTGGTTCGTCCTCGAAGACGTCCAGTCCCGCGCCGGCAATGCGGCCTTCGGCCAGTGCCGAGATCAGAGCGGCTTCATCCACGACACTGCCGCGGGCCACATTGATCAGGAATCCCTGCGGCCCCAGTGCATCCAGTACCGCGCGGTCCACCATGTGGCGGGTGGCGGGGCCGCCTGCGACCGTCAGCACCAGGTAGTCGGCCCAGCCTGCAAGCGCCGTCAGGGACTCGAAGTATTGCAGGGCTGCGTCGGGGTTGCGGCGCCGGTTGTGGTAGCCCACCTCCATGCGAAAACCGCTGGCGCGGTCGGCCACGGCCTCGCCGATGCGGCCCATTCCGACGATGCCCAGGCGCTTTCCCGAGACCCGGCTGCCCAGGGCGAACCGGCCCTGTGTCCATGCACCGCGCCGCACGAAGCGGTCGCTGGCGGCAATGCCGCGCGAGACGTCGAGCATGAGCGCAAACGCCATGTCGGCCACGCAGTCGTTGAGCACGCCAGGCGTGTAGCCCACCTGCGCGCCGCGTGCCTTCGCGGCGTCGATGTCCAGTGCATCGAAGCCCACGCCAAAGCTGCTGATGACCTGCAGGTGGGGCAGCGCTGCAATGACCTCGCCCTTGAGGCCGATGGACGCCGTGGTCACCACGCCAGAAAACTCGGCCCCGTGCAATGCCAGGAAGCCCGCCGGGTCAGGCTGGTCGGACAGGCAGGTCACGTTGTAGCGGGCGGCCAGTTCGGCCTCCAGCGCGGGGAGGGGCAGGCGGCCGATTTGCAGGATGCGGGGCAGGGCGGTGGTGGTCATGGATGGCGGGTGGGGCTCGGTGTGCCGGTAGGGGTGCAAATGAGAAGCAAAAGAGAAGCGCGGGCGCGGGTGGCCGGTAAAGCCAGCAAAGAAAAAAGGGCCGCATCGGCGGCCCTTGGTCGGGAAGTCGCTCAGGCGACCCGGACGGCCTGACGGGCCAGCAGCTTCCAGCTGCCTGCCTGCTGCTGCCATACGCCCAGGATCTTGATCTGCACCTTGCCAGGCTTGCCCGAATCGTTCGTGTCTGCGGTGAGCGTGTGGCGCACGATGGCGGTGTTGCCCACGACCTTGATGGTCTGCTCGGTGATCGCGATGGTCACGAAGTCGGACTTGCCGGCGATCAGGTCGCCGATGAAGCTGTCCTTGGTGTCCACACGGCCGCCGGAGTGGCCGTAGCTCAGGTCGTCAGCCACGAGCTGGGCCAGCGCTGCCTGCGTCGGGTCGATCATCGCCACGCGCAGGCGTTCTGCCGCAGCGGCCACGGCCTGTTCGGTCGACGCCGACGACGCGGCGGGCGCATGGGTGGCACAGCCTGCGAGGGCCGCCACGGCCAGGACGGTGGCCGTGGTGAGAATCAGCTTTCTGAACATCTTGTCTGTCTCCGTTGTTATGTGTGATGGATGAAGAGTGAAAAGGCGTGCCGCTGGCTCGCCCCGCGTCCGTGCACGGCCACACGCGGGGCATTTCTTGCGTTTGCGCAGTGCTTATTGCGGGCCGAGCTTCTTGATGAGCGCGGCGAGTTCTTCCATCTCGCTGGGCTTGAGGTCGGTGAGCGGCGCGCGCACGGGGCCGCCGTCGTGGCCCACGATCCTGGCGCCCGCCTTGATGATGGAGA
>NZ_JAHUWH010000034.1 GCF_019219095.1 Acidovorax sp. sic0104 | reverse complement strand
AGCCATTCGAGGCGCTCGATGTAGGTCTTGGGGCGGAATTCACCCTGCTCGTCGAAGTCCGTGATGGGGAACGACAGCAGGCCGGAGCCCATGATGGATTTGAGTTCTTGCGGGTTCATGTGAGTCCAGGTCGGTAGGAGAAATGTGGGATGGGTCAGTCGAGCTTGATGTTGGCGGCCTTGACCACGCTGGCCCAGCGCGCGCGCTCTTTGGCGAAGAACTGCTCTTGCTCGGTGGGGGTCATCGTGACCACCTCGGCGCCCTGGCCGGCCAGGCGCGAGCGGATTTCCGGGGCACGGATGGCGGAAATCAGTGCCTTGTTGAGCTTTTGCACCACGGCATCGGGCGTTCCGCGTGGCAGCAGCACGCCTTGCCAGGTACCCGACTCATAACCCGCTACACCTTGCTCGGCAATGGTGGGGACATCGCCGATCAGCGGCATGCGCGTGGCCTTGGAGACGCCCAGCACCTTGAGCTTGCCGTTCTGCACCTGGGGCAGGGTGGCCAGCATGCCGTTCATCAGCACCTGGGTCTGGCCGGCCACGGTGTCCTGGATGGCGGTGACGCCACCCTTGTAGGGGATGTACTGCCAGCGTGCGCCGCTGGCGCGCTCCAGCGCCACGCCGGCGAGATGGGGTGCGCTGCCCGTGGCGGTCACGGCGAAGTTCAGGTCGTTCTTCTTGGAGTAGGCGACCAGCTCTTTGAGGTTGTTCACCGGCACCGAAGGGTGTACCACCAGCAGGTGGGGCGAGTAGGCCAGCATGGTCACGCCGCGCAGGTCCTTGGAGGGGTCGAACGACAGCTTGGTATAGACCGATGGGCTGATGGCCAGTGCGCCCACGTCGCACAGCAGCATGGTGTAGCCGTCCGGATCGGCCTTGGCCACGAAGTCCGCGCCCAGGTTGCCGTTGGCGCCGGGCTTGTTCTCGACGATCACGCTCTGCTTGAGCGATTCGGACAGCACCTGGCTGATGGAGCGCGCAATGATGTCCGAGCTGCCGCCTGGAGGGTAGGGCACCACGATGCGCAGCGTCTTTGCGGGCCACTCGGCAGTCTGGGCGGTGGCAGAGGCTGCCGCGAGGGCGGCGGTGCAGGCGAGAAGGATGGCGCGGCGATTCAAAGTCATGGAATGTCTCCGTTGCTTCAGTTGTTGTTAGTCATCGTACAACTAGACAAGAATGCATGCAACTGATATCTGTCAAAACTCCGGGTTTACCCGTAAAAAATCAGGGTAATCACTGATATTTCAGGGGCTGATATCGCAATGCCTCATTGGGAAGCAGGCCGGCATCCGATCACTCAAAACCTCGGGTAATCCCTTGAGCGGTAGCTGGCGAAGGAGGGCCACAATGGCGCCTAAGTTGTATGACGACATATGACAAGAGTGTCGTTGGACTTGCCACCGCGTACACACGGCAAGCCTGCAAACCGTGGCATCGCACAGCTGGCTGGTTGCCTTGGCCGCCAGCCGGCGTGTCACCTGCCACACGAAAGAAAAGGGGATAAGGATGACTGCACCACGATCGGCGAAACGCAGCGTTGCCCGATTGACGCAAATGGCCTTTGCGGCGGGCGCCGCGCTGGCGACGCCCGGCGCCTGGGCGGGCACGTGGGTCTATGTCTCCAACGCGGACAGCCAGGACGTGTCCGTGTACGAGCTCGACAGGGGAGCGGCTTCGCTCAGGCCGGTCGACACGACGGCTCTGGGCGGAATGGCCATGCCGATGGCGGTGAGCCCGGACAGGAAGGTACTTTACGTGGCGCTGCGTTCGCAGCCCTTTCGGGTGGTGAGCCTCGCGATCGATGCGGCCACCGGCAAGCTGCGCAAACTGGGCGAGGCGCCGCTGGCCGACAGCATGGCCAACATCGATACGGATGCCACCGGGCGCTGGCTGTTCGGGGCGTCCTACCCCGGCCACAAGATCACGGTCAACAGCATCAGCAAGGATGGCACCGTGGGTGCGGTTCAGCAGCTCATCCCTACGGCGCCGAACGCGCATGCCATCCATGCGGATTCCAGCAACCGCTATGTGTTCGCCACCAGTCTGGGCGGAGACAACCTCTCGGGCTGGAGGTTCGATGCCGAGACCGGCAAGCTTTCCGCCAACGAGCCGGCCCTCACCTCCGTGACGCCCGAAAAGTCCGGCCCGCGCCACTTTGTGTGGGACAAGTCCCAGCGGTACATGTACGTGCTCAATGAGCTGGATGCCGCAGTTCACGTCATGGCCTACGACGCGACCCGGGGCGCGCTGCGCCCCGTGCAGCGTGCCTCGGCGCTGCCCGCCGGTTTCACGGGCAAGCCTTGGGCTGCCGATTTGCACCTGTCGCCCGACGGCCGCACGCTGTATGCGTCCGAGCGCACGTCCAGCACGCTCAGCAGCTTCCGGGTCGATGCGGCCACGGGTCAGTTGCAGCCGCTGGGGCAGGTGCCCACCGAGAAGTCTCCGCGCGGATTCGCCGTGGATTCGTCGGGCCGGTTCCTGGTCGCGGCGGGGCAGGAGTCGCACCAGGTGTCGCTGCATCCCATCGATCCGGCCACGGGCATCCCGGGCACTCCCACGCGCGTGCCTGCGGGCAAGAACCCCAACTGGGTCGAGATCGTCGACCTGCCCTGAGCCCAGGCAATAAAACACCTCAAGGAGACACCGCAGCATGAGCCCACATCCATCGACCGACCAGGCCACCTCCCACCCGGTGCCATCGCGCCGCACCTTCATGGCGGGAGCCATGGCCGCCACTGCCACCGCCGCAAGTGGGCTGGCGCAGGCCCAGTCGTTCGAGTTCAAGCCCAACCAGCGCTACCCCGACCCGGCCGTGCAGGTGCTCGACCCTTCGTTTGCCAAGTACCGCCTTTTCAGCAGCAGCGTGGAGCAGATCGCCACGGGCTTTCGGTGGGTGGAGGGCCCCGTGTGGGTGGGCGACGGGCGCTATCTGTTGTTCTCGGACATTCCCAACAACCGCATCGTCCGCTGGGACGAGGCCACCGGCCAGACCGGCGTGTTCCGTCACCCCGCCAACTTCTCCAATGGCCTGGCACGCGACCGCCAGGGTCGCCTGCTGGTGTGCGAGCACCTCACGCGCCGCGTGACCCGCACCGAATACGACGGCAGCATCACCGTGCTGAGCGACAGCTTCAATGGCAAGCGCCTGAATTCGCCCAACGACATCGTCTGCAAGAGCGATGGTTCCATCTGGTTCACCGACCCGCCTTTTGGCATCGGCGGCCACTGGGAGGGCGACAAGGCGGCGTCCGAGCTGCCGCACTCCGTCTACCGCATCGATCCGGCCAGCGGCAAGACGGAGCTGGTGCTCGGCGACCTGGCCGGCCCCAATGGCCTTTGCTTCTCTGCGGACGAGAAGCGCCTGTACATCGTGGAAGGCCGCGCGCAACCGAACCGCCTGGTCTGGGCGTTTGATGTTGGCACCGGCGCACGCCTTTCCAACAAGCGCGTGCACATCGACGCCGGCGGCCCGGGCGCGCTGGACGGCATCAAGTGCGACGAGGACGGCAACCTGTGGTGCGGCTGGGGCAGCAATGGCTCCCCCGGCGCCAGCGCTGCCGACCTGGACGGCGTGATGGTGTTCAACCCCGCGGGCAAGCCTATTGGCCACATCCGCCTGCCTGAGCGCTGCGCCAACCTGGTGTTCGGCGGGGCCAAGAAGAACCGCCTGTTCATGGCCAGCAGCCATTCCGTCTATGCGCTGTATGTGGAGACGCGGGGCGCCGTGTAGGCGGGCTCGCGTGCTGACCCGGCCATTTGCTGCAGCCCTTTCATTCCGCCAGTTTTCATCCAATCATCCACAAACCAGGAGACTTTTCATGCAACGCAGAACCCTCATCCACACCGCCGCTCTTGCCGCTGCCGTGGGCTTCGTCAGCCTGCCAGCGGCAGCCCAAGGCACCTGGCCCACCGGCAAGCCCATCAGCTACGTGGTGCCCTTCGCCGCAGGCGGCACCACCGACACGCTGGGCCGCCTGATCGGCCAGCAGCTGGGCACGGCCCTCGGGACCACCGTCGTGGTCGAGAACAAGGGCGGCGCGGCCGGCAGCATCGGCTCGGAAGCCGCCGCTCGCGCGGCACCGGACGGCTACACGCTGCTGGGCGGCACCGTGAGCTCGCATGCCATCAATGTCAGCCTGTACCCCAAGCTGGGCTACGACCCCATCAAGTCGTTCAGCCCGGTCACGCTGATCGGCACCAACCCCGTGGTGCTGGTGGTGTCGGCCAACAGCCCGCACAAGACGCTCAAGGACGTGCTGGCCGCGGCCAAGGGCAAGGAAGGCGGCCTGTCGTCCGCGTCCGCCGGCACCGGCAGCTCGCAGCATCTGGCCGTGGAACTGCTGGCCTACAAGTCGGGCGTGAAGTTCACCCACATTCCCTACAAGGGCAGCGGCCCCGCCATCCAGGACGTGATCAGCGGCCAGGTGGACATGATGTTCGACACCACCGTGGTCGCCGCTCCACACATCCAGAGCGGCAAGCTGCGCGCCATCGCGGTAACGTCGCCCAAGCGCCTGGCCTCGATGCCCGACGTGCCAACGGTGGCAGAGTCGGGCGTGAACGGCCTGGCGGACTTCCAGGTGCAGTCGTGGCAGGCCATCTTCGCACCCGCCAACACACCCGCGCCCATCGTCACGCGCCTGCATGACGAGATCCGCAAGATCCTGGCCCAGCCCGACATGCAAAACCGGCTGAAGGGCTTTGGCATGGAGCCCGCCGACATGACGACCGCACAAATCTCCGCCTTCCAGAAGTCCGAGGTGGACAAGTGGGCGCAGGTGATCAAGGCCGCCAACATCAAGGTGGACTGAGCCGCCACCTTCCGTCAGCAATCTCCCTTGTAAGTGATTTGCGGAATGGTCTTCGGGCCATTCCGCTTTTTTTTCAGCCCGCGTCCGGCACGCGGGGCGTGAGCACGTAGCCGGGATGCTGCCCCGTGAGCAGCAGGAACATGGCGTACACAGGGCCCTGCATGTTGCGCTCATCACCCATGCTCTCCAGCGCCTGCCAGGTGCGCGACTGCACGCCGCCCCGGCTGCCGGTCTGCAGCGGGTAGCCCATCAGCTCGGCGGCCTGGGCCTGGCTGAGCCCGGCGGCGGCGCGGCTGGCCTTGAGCTGGTCGCCGGTGGGGATGGGCATGGCGAGAGAGATGGGGGTGGATGTCATGGATGGGGCGGGATGGGTGTGTTTGCTACTAATTTGATAGCTTTTGGCGCAATACGAGAAAGCGTTAACCGCTATTTTTAATCAGTTTTTTGGATTGGGTGATGCTTTGGCACCGAGCTGTGGGAGACGTGCGACAGGTCGCCGCGTCACCATGTCGCAGGGCAGATGCGGATGCCATCCGGCTCGCAATGAATGCGCGCAGGAGTATGGCGGCTGGACGGTCGATGGCCTGGGCCTGCTGCTTAAAGCCGTGCAGGAGCGCCGGTGCGTGGCCGCGTGGGCGCCGCCCCGGCCTATGTGAGGTGGGCAAGGTCACCTGCGCATGCCCCGCAGGTGAACAAGGGGGCCGGGGCGAAAGGGCGAAAGGGCGCTATCGAGCCGAAGGCAGCTCGTGCGACAGCAACTGTGCGAAGTAGGATTCGGGCGCGATGTTGGTGTAGTTTGGAACGTCCGCCGTCAGCGCTTCAGCCGTCTGCCGTGCTGCCGCCTGCGCCTGCTTCAGGTCGCTGAAGAATGCATTGGTCAGCGCCACCACCTGCCCGGGGCGGGGCTCGGCAGGGTAGAGCACGCGGTCGCTCTCCAGCCGCACCAGGCCCAGCGGCTGCAGGGCCGCACGGGCAATTCGCATGTGCTCGCCGTGGTAGTAGTCGTGGTCGAAGGTGGCGCCCTCGTGCCAGCGGTACAGGGCTGTGATCTTGATCATGCAGGGTGCTCCAAAAGGTATGCCGCGCGACGGCCGCAGCGGACTGAAAGGTAAGGGTGTGCAGCCTGTATCTGCAGCCGCCTGCGCGACACCTGCCGCAGGTCCGTGATGCACGGTCGGCTCCTTACGCGAGCACTTGGCCTTCGGAGGGAAATCGTCCCGAGAGCAGCTCTTCATCCGTCAATTGACGGCCCTGCCACACGGTGGCGAACGCCGCGCCCGCGGCAAGGCCCAACTCGCGCAACGCGCGGATCTCCACCTGCGTGTAGCCGCCCTCCGGATCGCCCAAGGGGTGGATCACCATGCGCGGCGACGGCGCAACAAGGCGCTTCAAGCCGGTGGTGGCCACCCGGGCCACGAAGTGCTTGATCACCAATTCCGCCAACACGAAATCGGAAATCAGAGACCGTGGATGCGCGAAAGGATTGGCCAGCGCCACACCCGGTTGGGCCGCAGCCTGTCGGGCGTGGCGGCCCACCGCCTGAACGAGCGCGCCGCAGCCCGGCGTCAACGCGATTTCCGGAACGTCGCAGACCCGGGCATGGGCGTTCACGTTGAGTACGCTGATCTCGCTGGGCGAGAGCTGCACATAGAACACCGGAAGCAAAGACTTGAGCATGGCGTCTGTGAATGAGTTTCCCTACAGCCTGGCGCCCTGGCCGTGCCGTGGGCCAAAGTGCTGCGATATGGATTGCCGGCCCTGCAACCGGGTGCCCCCTTGTCGCCCACCCTGCCATCGCGCCGGTGGAGCCGGCTTTGCCGGACCACAGGGTGCGTCTCCCTCAGGAGGCAGGAGCGCGGCGCCTCAGCAAGCGCTTGTCACTCGTCCTCCCCGAGAAATCCTCCGCTCTGGTGGCCCCAAAGCCGCGCATAGACGCCGCCCTGGGCCAGCAGTTGCGCGTGCGAGCCTTCTTCGACAATGCGGCCCGCATCCAGGACGATCAACCGATCCATGGCTGCGATGGTGGACAGCCGGTGCGCGATGGCGATCACGGTCTTGCCCTCCATGAGGCTGTCCAGACTTTGCTGGATGGCGGCCTCAACCTCCGAGTCGAGCGCGCTGGTGGCTTCGTCCAGCAGCAGGATGGGGGCATCCTTGAGCATCACGCGGGCAATGGCCACGCGCTGGCGCTGGCCGCCCGAGAGCTTCACGCCGCGCTCGCCCACCTGGGCGTCATAGCCCGTGCGGCCATGCAGGTCGCTCAGCGTCTCGATGAATTCCGCGGCCTCGGCGCGGCGGGCAGCGGCGTGCATGTCTTCATCGCTCGCATCCGGCCTGCCGTACAGGATGTTGTCGCGCATCGACCTGTGCAGCAGCGATGTGTCCTGCGTGACCATGCCGATGGCGCGGCGAAGGCTGTCCTGCGTGACTTGGGCGATGTCCTGCCCGTCGATCAGCACACGGCCCGAGCGTACGTCATGAAAGCGCAGCAACAGATTGACCAGCGTGGACTTGCCCGCGCCGGAGCGGCCGATCAGACCGATCTTCTCGCCCGGCCGGATGGTGAGCTGCAACTGGTCGATGACCGGGCGCCCGTTGCCGTACGCAAAGCTCACATTGTCAAAGCGCACCTCCCCCCGAGTGACCTGCAACGGGCGTGCATCGGGTGCATCGACCACGGTGCGCGGCTTGGTCAGCGTGTTGATGCCGTCCTGGATCGTGCCCACGCTCTCGAACAGCGTGGTCATCTCCCACATCACCCAATGGGCATGGCCGGAGACGCGCAGCGTCATCGCGATGACGGCGGCCACGGCGCCCGCGCCCACCTCGCCCAGCGTCCAGAGCCACAGCGCCGTTCCGCAGGCGCCCAGGATCATGGCCACCACCAGCGCCTGGTTCACGATCTCGAACAGGCTCACCAGCCGCATCTGCGCATAGCCGGTGAGCTTGAAGGCATCCATGGCAGCTCGCGCGAACTCCGACTCGCGCCGGGTGTGCGAGAACAACTTCACCGTGGCGATGTTGGTGTAGGCGTCAGTGATACGCCCGGTCATTACCGAACGCGCGTCTGCCTGCGCCTTCCCCACCTTGCCCAGGCGAGGCACGAAGTACCAGCACGCCAGGCCGTAGGCCAGGATCCAGACCGCGAAGGGCACAATCAGTCGCGCGTCAAACCCGGCCAGCAGCACCAGGATGGTGGCCAGATAGATGCCCATGCCGATCACCACATCGGTGGTCGTGAAAATCATGTCGCGCACCGCCAGCGCCGTCTGCATGATCTTCGTGGTGATGCGGCCCGCGAACTCGTCGGCGTAGAACGCCATGCTCTGGCCCAGCATCAGGCGGTGAAAATTCCAGCGCAGGCGCAGCGGGAAGTTGATGGCCAGCACCTGGTGCTTGAGGCTGGTCTGCCAGGACACCAGCACCAGTGTGCCCAACAGCAGCGCCACAATGCCCAGGATCGAGCCCTTGCGCTGCGCCCACAGGGATTGGGGCGCCACGGTGGACAGCCAATCGACCACATGCCCGAGCACGGCGAACAGCAGGGCTTCGAACACCGCAATGGCAGCGGACAGCGCCGCCATGGCCACCACATAGCCGCGCAGGCCGCGGGTGCCGTCCCACACGAAGGCCATGAAGTCCTTCGGAGGCAAATGGGGTTCAGCGGGGGGATAAGGGGAAATGCGGCTTTCGAAATACTTGAACACGTAGCTGGGCTCCTCGATACCCGCAGATGGTAGAGGACCGGCATCCCGGGGGGTGTCAGCCGCCGGCTTGTCCGCGCATGAAGTAGGTGAACCGCCGCACCGGACAGCGGTGGCTGCATTTTTGTGCGCGGTGTCAGCTGTCGCGTCCAGCAGCCGCGATCTACAAAACTACGCTCTCTCAGTGAAGACCGCGGTCGCGGCCACGCAGTCGCAGTGGCAGTGGCAGTGGCAGTGGCAGCGTTACAGCAACAGGGTGACTCCCACGATCACCACGCCAATTGCCAGGTTCACGCCGACCCAGCGGCGGATTGCCGCCATGGCCTGGCCGCCGGCGGGCCAGTCCGACGCGGCCACTGCGCACTGCAGACGCTTGAACAGGGCGAAGCGGATGTGTCCGAAGATGGCCATCATCACGATGCCCAGCACTGCCATGATGGTCCAGTCCAGCGGCATAGCAAACCCTCCGCCGGACTGCACCGTCTGCTTGGCCAAGCGGCCGATCATCCACAGGCCGCTGGCGAACAGCACCACCACGGCCGCCGCGACGGCGTTCAGGAAGCGCTGCATCACATCCCGCATCAGGCGAAGCCGCTGCGGCGGCTCCAGCGACTGCACCGCGGGCCGCAAGAAGAAATGGGCAAAAGCCATGCCACCGACCCACACGATGACGGACAGGATGTGGGCGAATTTCAGGATGTTGTAAAGCATGCGGGGATTCAAGGTACCTGGTGGAGACGGCCATTGTGCAGTGCTGGGCTGGGCCAGTGGCCTCGCCATCATTCACGACGAAGCGCCGAGGTGGCTCCTGCTTGATCTATCCGTCGTTCGAGGCGCACCACGGATGCCCCAGATCGTGCCGGATGCGCGATCCGTGCAACGAGCGTCTGCTGCCCGCCTCCCGTGGCATTGCATTTCAGCATCCCGAGCACAGGCTTGCGTGTGCGGCTGCAGCAAAAACAGCCACGATGTTCTGCTCGAAAGAATGTGCCGCAAATGCAATTGGTGTTAGTTGTCGCATCCCGGATGATTGCATAGACTCTAAACGCTATCCACTCTTCATGGCGCGAGCCGTTCTGCAAGAGTTGATAGAGTCGTTTCAATCCACCCAGGGAGTGAAGCCATGTTGATAGCCCTGCA
>NZ_JAHUWH010000033.1 GCF_019219095.1 Acidovorax sp. sic0104 | reverse complement strand
GCAGATCTACAACCACGAACGACCCCATCTGTCGCTCAAAATGCAAACGCCCGATGCTGTGCACCGGGCGTCCCTGGCCGGCTGAACGCCGGCTGTTTGAGTGTCAACGTAATTCAGGACGGGTCACGGAGGCTGTCGTCACCCTCAGATCAATAGCTTCTTGATTGTTGAAGCCGTGCGAGCAATGGAGGTCCGTTTTAGGCTGAGAGCCGCCTTCCAGTTGCACTGCACTAAAAGACTGCTGTCCGGCAAAGCCGACCTAGAGCTGCAAGATTTGGTATCGATAGGCGTGCTTGCCTGACCGCCTACGTAGATGCCAAGTGCATGAACCGGCGGCGCATCCTATTGCTTGCTAAAACAGGAATTGGCGGTGACGTACGCGGATGCCATAGCGCCAGCAGCAGGGGTGGCGGTGGCCCATAGGTTTGGTCTCTGCAGGCAGAGTCCGCCTGATACGGCATGACCCGCAAGCACAGTGCGTCTGTTGACAGAAGCGCTGTCTCCCTCGGCGCATACCCAGGATGTGTCATTCGCGCTTGTCATCCTCCAAAACCTCCTCGCAGTCCAGATCTGCCAGAAAGCCTTTCGAAAGGGTACTTGGCCCCGGCCATCCTTCCAAAAAGCACGGTTCAATGACACAAAGGTGGGGGCGCACTGCTCGACGACACTCCACGTGCGGTAAATTGCTACGGGAGGTAATAACGCATGAAGCCAATCAGAAATGCGGGTGCAGACCGCGTTTTGGACATTATTGCGCCCGAGCTCGCACCCGGTAACAAGATGGATCTGATGACCTCGACTGGGTCATTGTTTGCTTACGACGCTCTGCGGGCAGGGACTAAGACACTGAGTAGTGCGCGCCTGGTGGTGCCCGCAGATGCCTCCGAATTCGGCTTGTTGGGCAACGCCAGCGACCGGTCCGCTAGGAACAAGCTACAGACACCGGCACTCGCCAAGCAGTTGGCGGACTGGATTCGCGCTAAGGCGGATGTGCGTTGTGCGCCAGGCAGTATCCCTCAAGGCCTGGCGGTCCTTCGTGATCCGGACGGCAAAGCCCGGCGGGCGTTACACGGCTCCTTCGGTTTGTCAACCGACGGGCTTGGGATCACCCCCGGCAACCCCTTGAGCTTCATACAAGTTTCTGAGTCTGAGCAGGAAGCTACGACGCTTGCCCAGTGGTTCGACGCCCAGTGGGATAGCCTGGGTGATCAGCCCCATGCCAAAACAGCGATCCTCTCCGCGCTCGATGACCTTGCCAGCGCACGCGACCCAATGAGCGTCTACGCGGTCATGCTGTACCACCTGTTCCGGGCCGAAAGCCAGGACATGGACGAGGACCGCATCGTCAAGTCCGCCACGGGCATCCGCGACACTGTGGTCTGGAAGAAGCTCTACAAGTTTCAGCGCGACGGGGTCGTTGGCGCTATCGACAAGCTCGACCGCTTCGGCGGCTGCATCATTGCCGACAGCGTGGGGCTTGGAAAAACCTTCGAGGCGCTAGCAATCATCAAGTACCACGAGCTGCGCAACGACCGCGTCCTGGTGCTCTGCCCGAAGCGCTTACGCGACAACTGGACCATCTACAAGGCCAACGACCAGCGCAATATCCTGGCCTCCGACCGCTTCAACTACGACGTGCTGAACCACACGGATCTATCGCGTGATGGTGGCTTGTCGGGCGACATCGACCTGGCCCACGTTAACTGGGGCAACTACGACCTCGTCGTCATCGACGAATCGCACAACTTCCGCAATAAGAAGACGCCGAAGCAGGGCGCCGAAACGCGCTATGACCGGCTCATGCGCAAGATCATCCGCGAGGGCGTCAAGACCCGGGTACTGATGTTGTCTGCCACGCCGGTCAACAACCGCCTGGCCGACCTCAAGAACCAGATATCCTTTGTCACCGAGGGCGACGATACTGCGCTGTTCGACCACGGCATCGCGAGCATCGACAGCACGACCCGCCGCGCCCAGAAGTCCTTCAATCGCTGGCTGGAGCTGCCTGAAGAGGAGCGGACACCTCCGCTGCTGGTGGAAATGCTCGGCTTCGACTACTTCGCGTTGCTGGACCACCTTACCATCGCCCGCTCGCGTCGACACATCGAGAAGTACTACGGCACCATTGAGACCGGTCGCTTTCCCAGTCGGCTGCCGCCGATCAACATCAAGGCGGATGTGGACAAGGCCGGCGAGTTCCAGCCGATCAGGGAGATCAACTTCGAGATCCGGCGCCTCAAGCTGGCCAGCTACGCGCCGCTACGCTACGTCAAGGAAGACAAGCTGGCCGGCTACGACGCCAAGTACAGCACGGCCATCCGCGGCGGCGAAAGCATCTTCCGCCAGGTTGACCGTGAAGAGAGCCTGATCCACCTGATGCGGGTCAACCTGCTGAAGCGGATGGAAAGCTCGGTCTTCTCCTTCGCCTTGACAGTGGGCCGTCAGCTCAAGGATGTCGACGAGACCTTGGCGCGACTGCAGGCCTACAAGGCAGGCAGCGTCGGCGCAGAAGACGAGTTCGAAGAGATCGATATCGCTGATGTCGACGTGGACGATCCCGCCTTCGAAATCCTGCTGGTGGGTCGCAAAGTCAAGGTGCTGCTCAGCGACATCGATCTCGCTCGCTGGCGCCAGGATCTCACTGAAGACCGCAATCGACTGGCGACGCTCAACGCCGCCGCGCTCCAAGTCGACGCCGCCCGTGACGACAAGCTCGGCAAGCTTCGCGACCTGATCGCAGAGAAGGTGCGTAACCCGATCAACGCGGGGAACCGCAAGATCATTGTCTTCACCGCATTTGCTGACACGGCCGAGTACATTTACGACCACCTTGCGGACTGGGCCAAGACGCACTTACAGGTCGAAGCTGCGCTGGTCACAGGCTCAGGAAGGAACCGGTCCACGTCGCCCGGCCTGCGCAAGGACCTGACGTCGATCCTCACCGCTTTTTCACCCAGATCCAAGGAACGGCCCGCCAGCTTGGGTCACGAGGGTGAACTTGAGCTGCTGATCGCCACCGACTGCATCAGCGAGGGCCAGAACCTGCAGGACTGTGACTGGCTAGTGAACTACGACATCCACTGGAACCCAGTGCGGATCATCCAGCGCTTCGGCCGCGTCGACCGCCTGGGTTCGTCTAACACCAGCATCCAGCTCGTCAACTTCTGGCCCAACATGGAACTGGAGGAATACATCGGCCTGGAGCAGCGCGTCAGTGGTCGCATGGTGCTGCTGGATGTTTCCGCCACTGGCGAAGAGAACATCATCGAGCAGCAATCCGGCGACCCGATGAACGACCTGGAGTACCGGCGCAAGCAGCTGTTGAAGCTGCAAGACGCGGTGATTGACCTAGAGGATCTATCCAGCGGCGTATCCATCACAGACCTGACCCTAACCGACTACCGCATCGACTTGGCCCGCTACCTCAAGGCCCACCCCGGCAAGCTGGAGAACATGCCACTGGGAGCTTGCGCAGTCACCACTACGCACGAGACCGACATCCCGCCGGGCATGCTCTTCTGCCTGCGCGCCGAAGGCATCGCGGCGGAGAAGTCTGTCGATCCCAACTACCCATTGGCGCCTATCTACCTAGTGCATATCGGCGAACACGGCACCGTGCTGCTGCCATACACACAAGCCAAGCACGCACTGGACCGGCTGAAGCGCTTGAGCATGGGTCGGGAGCTGCCTGACGCGGGCGCCGTCGCTCGCCATGCCAAGAGCACACGCCAGTTCTCTGACATGCGTCACACCCAAGACCTGCTGGCCGCTGCGGTGGGCTCCATCGTCGGCAAGGGGGAAGAGCGGGCGGTCGCCAGCCTCTTCGCGCCGGGCGGCACTCACGCAATGCGCGGCGAGTTCGCGGGCATAAACGACTTCGAAGTGTTGGCCTACTTGGTCGTGCTGGAAAACAAAGCTTCTGGGAGTAGCGAATGAGCGTAATGGATAGTCAGCGGCTTGAGCCGCTAGCCACTGAGGTCGTCGGCAAGTTGGATGCCGTTGCCAGCACCGCCAAGTCTTGGTTGGCGAACCCACGTCGACTGAGCGTTGACGCGCTGGCCAACGGAGGCAACACATTGAATTCGGACCGAGCGGCACGTGCGCTCGACAGCGTGAATCTGGCTAACGAAGCGGCCTACCGCAAGCTTGCGAGCGAGCCGGCAATCTCGCGCGTCATCGCCGAAGATGAGGACGGGCAGCGCACCGCATACTACTTTTGCCGTGCAGAACAAGGCATAGTCAATCAGGGGCTCTTCAGCTATCGGGCGCCAATAGGTCGGTTGGCAGCCCTCCCCGTTGGCGACGAATACGTGCGCCCAGACGGCAAAGCGCTATTGGTCGTTGAGCGGGCTCAGCTCCGTCCGTCTCCTCTTGCAGGGGCATGGGACGCCTACACAGTGGTGCAATCTGAGGCTGCGCCGACCGTCACCATCGAGTCGCTTCGCAAACTTCTTGAGCGCCACCCAGAGTTGGCAGAGCCGGCCGAAGACCTGGTCGCCCAAATTCTGGCGAGCGCTGAAGCCAGTCAGAACGTAATAGCGGGTATGAAGCGCAGCGTCATCAGAAAGATGGGCCTGCGCGACCAGCCGGTGCTGGACCAATTTCAGGACGAGATCTTCCGTCTGCCACTGAACCGCCGAGTGCTGTTTCTCGGCCCTCCTGGCACCGGCAAAACCACAACATTGATTCGGCGCCTGGGCCAAAAGCTCGACAGTCAATTCTTGGACGAGGACGAGCAGCGGGTTGCCGAGGAACTTTCCCAGTCTCAGCAAACGCCACACGGCAAGAGTTGGCTGATGTTCACCCCGACCGAGCTGTTGAAGCAGTACCTGAAGGAGGCGTTTTCGCGGGAGGGCGTTCCCGCTCCTGACCAGAACATCCGGACTTGGGGGGATCATCGACGTGACCTAGCGCGGCAGACGTTCGGCGTATTGCGAACCGCCAATGGCGGCGGCACCTTCGTCCTGAAACCGGCGGTGCCAAGTTTGCAGCAATCGACAGAGGCCCAGCCCATCGCCTGGTTTGAAGACTTTCAAGCCTGGCAAGGTACTGCGTATCGGGAAGAACTGATTGAGGCCGTGAAAGCGCTTGAAGGTGCATCGCTGCCTGCAGCTCAGCAACTTGGTAAGCGACTGCAAGAGCCACTGCGGGAAGCTGAGACTTGGCCCGGGACGTTCGCCGCATTGGCTGGCGAATTGCCAGCGGTTCAGAGCTTTGTGGCTCGCCTCAAGGACGAAACAGACACCGCCATCAAGGCCGCACTAAACGCTCAACTGGCTCGAAACAAGAGCCTCATCAGCGACTTGTCCAAGCTTATTGAAAGTCTTCAGCAGCAGGCCTCTGTCGATGGGGAGAGCGATGACGATCAAGATGGCGATGAGGACGAAGAGGTCGCTGCAGCACCCCGCGTAGGTGCCGCCGCGGCGATCAACGCCTACATACAGGCAGTTCGCACACAGGCCCGCAATGCTGCCGCCAAGCGCTCCACCAACAAGACCACTCGCAACGGAAAGATCATCGAGTGGCTGAGCGACCGCACACTTCCAGCCTCTGACCTAGCCAACTTGGGAACGAGCCTGCTATTGCAGACGCACGCACGCCGCTTCACGAATCCGGTCAAGCGATACATCGACGGCATCCCCAAGCGGTACCGTGCCTTCCGAAAACTACGCCAGGATGAGGGGCATTGGTATGCGAAGTCTGGATTTGAGCCCCGCGACCTGCATCCCTTGGAGCTGGATGTTGTTCTGCTAGCGATTCTTCGATCCGCCGGGGACTTGCTTCAGCGCCCCACGGTAATGCGAGACATTGAAAGCCCAGCGTGGGCATCCTTGAAGCCTACACTGTCCACGCTTCGCAGCCAGGTCGTGGTCGACGAAGCCACCGACTTCTCACCGATCCAGCTAGCCTGCATGGCAGCACTGGCTCACCCTCGCCTTCGCTCGTTCTTCGCCTGCGGTGACTTCAATCAGCGCTTAACGACATGGGGCTCGCGATCTACTGAAGAGTTGCAATGGGTCTTCGCCGACGTTGACATCAGGCGCATCACTGTCACCTACCGACAAAGCCGGCAGCTTAACGAGCTGGCGAGAGACATCATCCGATGCATTGGAGGCTCAGTTCAAGATGCAGTCCTGCCCGCCGAAGTCGACAACGAGGGGTTGCCACCGGTCCTATTGGAATATGCATCGGGCAACGACACTGTGGGGTGGCTAGCCACCAGAATCCGCGAGATTGACCAGTTCATGGATGGGAACTTGCCCTCCACAGCGATCTTCGTCAATTCCGAGGCTGAGGTAGAAGCGGTTGCCGTTGCGTTGAATGAAGCGCTGGCCCAGCAAAACATCCCGGTCGTCGCCTGTCGGGAAGGCCAGGCGGTCGGCCAAGAGAGTAATGTCCGCGTCTTCGATGTTCAGCACATCAAGGGCTTGGAGTTTGAGGCCGTCTTTTTCGTGGGCATCGACCAATTGGCCGTCGGTCAGCCTGAACTGTTCGGCAAGTTCATGTATGTGGGGGCGACCCGGGCTGCCCAGTACCTGGGCATGACCTGCACCGCAGCACTGCCGAACGCACTGGAGCCCCTGCGAAAGCACTTCGGTACTACGTGGGATGCCGCCCGCACAGAACAAACAGATTCCCAGGGACACAACACATGAGCTTTCGTACCGCAGAACCCGCACTGAAGGATGTTCTCGACGGCATCGCCGCTGGCCAAATCCAGCTCCCCGACTTCCAACGCGGATGGGTCTGGGACGACAACCACATTCGCTCTCTGATCGCGAGCCTGTCGCTGTCCTACCCCATCGGCGCTGTCATGTTCTTGGAGGCCGGTGGGGTGCCATTCAAACCGCGGCTGTTCGCGGGCGTGAGCCTGCAACCAGCTCCAGACCCCAAGATCCTTGTGCTCGATGGCCAACAACGTCTGACCTCCATGTACTTGGCGCTGCGCAGCGGCCAGCCCGTGCCGACGCGCACAGAGAAGGGCGCCGACATACGCAGGCTCTATTTTTTGGACATGGCCAAGTGTCTGGACCCAGTTGCTGACCGCGAGGAAGCTGTCATCTCGGTACCTGAAACGCTGCAAGTCACTTCCGACTTCGGCCGAAAAGTGGACCTCGATCTCAGCACGCCCGAACATCAGTACGCTCAGCGCTTGTTTCCGGTCGCCTTGCTTTTTGACATCCAGGGCTTCATGACCTGGGAGAGCGGGTTCAGTGCTCACCACGCGTTTGGCGCGGAGGCGATGCAGTTCATGCAGAAGTTCCGCAACGAGATCTGGCTGCGCTTCCAGCAATTCAAGGTACCGGCTATTGAGCTGACTCAGGACACCCCACGCGAGGCTGTTTGCCAGGTCTTCGAAAAGGTAAACACCGGAGGTGTGACCCTCACCGTGTTCGAACTGATGACGGCCACCTTTGCTGCCAGTGACTTCAATCTTCGCGACGACTGGGACGCCCGTCGTGAAAGGCTGACGGCCAAGCACGACGTTCTGGAGGCGGTGGATGGCACCAGTTTCCTCACAGCCATTACCTTGCTGGCCAGCTACCGACGTCACCTCGCCCAGAAAACTCCGGTGAGCTGTAAGCGTGCTGACGTGTTGAGGCTAGACCTGTCCGACTTCAAGGCATTGGAGCCGGCGCTGGAGTTGGGCTTCAAGCGTGCGGCCGAGTTGCTAGCCGAGGAAAAGATCTTCGACGACCGCAGCATTCCCTACGCCACGCAACTAATTCCGCTGGCTGCGATCTGCGCACAGCTGGGCGACCGAACCACTCTGCACGGCGTCAAGCAGAGCCTGCTGCGTTGGTATTGGAACGGCGTGCTGGGCGAACTGTATGGCGGAGCCAGCGAGACGCGCTTCGCCATGGACATGCAGGATGTCGTGGCCTGGATAGATGGCGGCGCGGAGCCACGCACTGTGCGCGATGCCAACTTCGCCCCGACTCGCCTGCTGTCACTGCAAAGCCGCCTCGCGGCGGCCTACAAGGGCCTCGCCGCGCTGTTGATGAAGCACGGCGGGCGAGACTTTATCAGCGGTACGCCAATCGACCTGACCACCTACTTCAACAACGCCATCGACATCCATCACATCTTTCCGCGCGCCTGGTGCGAGAAGCAGAAGCTGCCCAAAGAAAAGTGGAATAGCGTCGTCAACAAGGCGCCCCTCGCGGCGAGCACAAACCGTTTCATTAGCGGCGACGCGCCTAGCCACTACCTGGGACGCATCCAGAAAGCCAAGCAGGTGCCTGCATCCAGCTTGGACGAGTTCCTGATTTCGCACCAGATTTCGGTGGATGCCATCAGATCCGACGACTTCGATGGGTTTATTCGACTGCGTGCCATCGCGCTGCTGTCACTGATCGAACAGGCCACTGGCAAGAATGTGTCCGGCCGGGATAGCGAGGACACCGTCAAGGCATTCGGGGCTGCGCTGCTGGCATGAGTGCAATTGCGACTGCTCACGTCCTCGCTGCATTGGCGCTGCCCGATGCCACTCGGGTGGACCAGCGCGTTCCCAAGAAGCTACTGGCCGAGCGTGGCGCCGCCACAGCGGCCGACAAGCGCCAGGTGCAGGACGGGGTGGACGAGGTCCAGTGGCTGGCATCCCTCAAGCCCCACCTGATCGGCGTGCCGGCCTTCAAGGATGCGCAGCGCGAGTACCTTGAGGTGGCGGTGCTGAGCCTGAAGCTGAAGCCCGGCACCAAACCTGGCCGGCTGGCCGAGTTGCTGCATCGTGCCGTGCCCTACCCCATGCTGCTCGTCACCAGTTCAGACCTCGGCGTGAACCTGTCGCTGGCGCACATCCGCGCGTCACAGAACGAAGCGGACAAGATGGTGCTGGACGGCCCCGTCCTTTCCGTCCCGCTGCCGGAAGCCAGCCGCGGGCAGGACTTCTACGCGGCCATGGCTCTGGCCAAGCAGCCCCAGGCTAACCTCCTCGCGCTCTACCAAGGCTGGCTAGACACCGCGGGCGCGCTGGACATCGCCGCGGAAACGGGCCGGTTCCAGCGCAG
Source organism: Acidovorax sp. sic0104 (assembly GCF_019219095.1). GTDB lineage: Bacteria > Pseudomonadota > Gammaproteobacteria > Burkholderiales > Burkholderiaceae_C > Acidovorax. Next base: position 12,805 of record NZ_JAHUWH010000033.1, on the reverse strand, counting down.
CATGACGCGCGAGCAGGCAGCGGCACGGCAAGCCGCCTTGCAGGACTGTCGCCAGCTCAAGGCGCAGATCGCGCAGCTGCGCAGCCAGGCCGACAAGGAAAGGCAGATCGCACGCCAAGTAGCACTCAACCAAGAGATCCATGACGCGGAGCGCCAGTTGCTGACCTTGCAGTGCACGCTTTCCGGAGAGGCCGCATGACGGACGCGCCCGCTCCGCACGACGCCGGCATGGCGCTGGACGCGTTGGGCCAGGCGCTGGCCCGAGCCGATGAGCTGGATGAAGCGCTGATGTCGTCCGTCGCCGCCGACCAGTACCGCCCCTACGACGATTCAGCACGCATCGGCGCCAGCGTCAGTGCCACCTGCGTGGCGCTGGAGCATTGCCGAGCGCTCCGGGTGCTGGTGGCTCAAGGGCTGCCCACCGCGGCGCTCAGCTTGCTCCGCCTGCAACACGAAGCGCTGACGTGCGCCGTGTGGCGGCTCTACGCGGCGACGGACCTCGCGGTGGCCAAGCTTGCTGCCCCGCTGTCGAAGGAGACCGAAGCCGCGGCCAACAAGCTGCCGATGTTGGCAGACATGCTCAAGCAACTGGCTGCCAAGCCGGCCGCAGCACAGCCGCTGCTCGGTCTGCAGGCGTTCAAGGACAACAACGCCGCAGCACTGAACTCCTTTGTACACGGCGGCATTCATGCCCTGCACCGGCATGCGCAGGGCTTTCCTGAGCCACTGGTGATCGGTGCCCTGCGCAACTGCAACGGCCTCATGTTGATGGCTGGCATGATGCTGGCCGTACTGGCTGGCAGCCCGCCTATGGTCCGGCGCGTCAGCAGGCTCCAAGTTGAGTTTGCCGCTGAACTGCCACCGCCCCTGCTGCCCCATGCGCGCGCTGATGGCGTCGTGGGTCAAGCCCAAGAACACTGAAGTCCAAGAAGAACGAACCATGTCCATCCAAAAGATCGAACCCGGCATGCCGGAGAGCCAGAGCGCTAACATCCTGGCCGACAACCTGGCCCGACTGAAGGCCCTGTTCCCTGAATTGGTGACCGAAGGCGCCAAGGGTCCGGCCATCAACATCGACGTGCTCAAGGCCCTGGTCGGCGACACGACCGTGACCGACGCGGATGAGAAGTACGGCCTGAACTGGCACGGCAAGCGCGCGGCACGCCAGCTGGCGTTGACGCCCAGCTCCGGCACGCTCCGCCCCTGCCCCGACGAGAGCGTGGACTGGGACACGACACAGAACCTCATGATCGAGGGCGACAACCTCGAAGTGCTTAAGCTGCTGCAGAAGAGCTACGCCGGCAAGGTCAAGCTGATCTACATCGACCCGCCATACAACACCGGCAAGGACTTCGTCTACCCCGACAACTTTCAAGACAGCATCCAGAACTACCTGCAGCTGACCGGTCAGGTCGAGGGTGGCCGCAAGATCAGCAGCAACACCGATGCCAGCGGGCGTTTCCACACCGACTGGCTGAACATGCTGTACCCGCGATTGAAGCTGGCACACAGCTTGTTGAAGGACGACGGCGTCATCTTTGTGAGCATTGCGGACCACGAGATCCACAACCTGCGCGCGGCGTTGAATGAGGTCTTCGGCGAAGAGAACTTTGTCGCAACAGTCATCTGGCAAAAGGTCTACTCACCCAAGAACTCGGCACGTCACTTCTCCGAAGATCACGACTACATCGTGGTCTATGCCAAGAACGCCGAGACATGGACTCCACGCCTGCTACCTCGAACCGAGGAGATGGAGGCGCGCTATTCGAACCCAGACGCAGACCCCCGTGGGCCCTGGAAGGCTGGCGACCTCTCTGCACGGAACTACTACGGCGAGGGCACCTACCCGATCACGTGCCCTTCAGGGCGCCAACTCACCGGCCCTCCCCCTGGAACCTACTGGCGGGTATCACGGACCAAGTTCGATGAGCTGGATAAAGACAACCGAATCTGGTGGGGCACAGACGGCAACAACGTCCCTGCCATCAAGCGTTTCCTCACCGAAGTGAAAGATGGGCGCGTGCCTCAAACTCTCTGGACGTACCAGGATGTTGGCCACACGCAGGAAGGCAAGAAGGAACTCATCGCCTCCGTTGACTTCCCCAACTCTGACGTCGTCTTTGACACGCCCAAGCCGACACGGCTGATGCGTCGGATCTTGCAGCTCGCCACGTCACCCGATGAGGCCGACCTGATCGTCGACTTCTTTGCAGGAACCGGCACCACGATGGACGCCATGTTCGCTCAGAACGCTGAGGACGGAGGCAAGCGACGCTGCATCCTTGTGCAGTTGCCCGAACCGCTGAATGGCGCCGAGTCAGTAGGCTGGACCACCATCGCGGACGTGACGCGTGCGCGCATCAAGGCAGCCGGTCAGCGGCACAAGGAAGGGAGCGCCGAGTTCAATGGTGACGTCGGCTTCCGAACTTTCCGCCTGGACACCTCGAACATCAAGGCCTGGACGCCGCGAAGCGACGACGTCGCACAGTCACTGCTCGATCATCTGGAGCACGTGACCGCTGGCCGCAGCAATGACGACGTCCTGTACGAGCTGCTGCTCAAGCTCGGTCTGGACCTTTGTGTGCCCATGCAGGAAAGGAAGATTGCTGGAAAGACGGTACACAGCATCGGTGGCGGCGTGCTGCTGACCTGCTTCGACGAGCGCATCAGCGTTGCCGATGCCGAGCCGCTGGCACTGGGCATCGTGGCCTGGCACAAGGAGCAAGCTACTGCCGGCGAAGTGACGTGTGTCTTCCTCGACAGCGCCTTCGAGAACGATGTCGCCAAGACCAACTTGGCTGCCATCCTCGAACAGCACGGCATCGCCAAGGTGCGTAGCCTGTAACGGGGAAGCTGCGATGAAACTTCATTTCGAAGCGGACCTCCCCTACCAGTCTGAGGCGATCAAGGCCGTCTGCGACCTTTTCCGCGGGCAGGAGATCTGCCGCACAGAGTTCACGGTGACGGTGCGCGCCGCGCGCACCTACGATGAACTGGCAGCCACACAAGGCTCGCTGGACGGCATGTTGGCCACCGAGCAAGGGGGCATTGGCAACCGCCTGACCCTGCTGGACGAGGAGATCGAAGAGAACCTGCGGTCGGTCCAACTGCGCAACGGCGTGCCGCCCTCCACCAAGCTGTCGCCCGACTTCACCGTGGAGATGGAGACTGGCACCGGCAAGACCTATGTCTACCTGAAGACGGCCTTCGAGCTGAACCGCAACTACGGCTTCACCAAGTTCGTGATCGTCGTGCCCTCGGTCGCCATCAAGGAGGGTGTCAACAAGACACTTCAGATCACGCGTGAGCACTTCGACACGCTTTACCCCAGCGCCAAGGGCTACGAGTTCTTCCAGTACGACTCCGGCAACCTGAGCAAGGTGCGCAACTTTGCCACCAGCCCGAACGTGCAGATCATGGTGATCACGGTCGGTGCGATCAACAAGTTCGGCGACGAGCAGGAAGCAGCGCTAGAAGAGGCTGACGAAGCCCTGCGCCGCGAGAAGAGCAAGAACGTGATGTACCGCGCCAGCGAGAAGACGGGCGGCGAAAAGCCCATCGACCTGGTGCGCGCCACGCGGCCCATCCTCATCGTGGACGAGCCGCAGAGCGTGGACGGCGGCATCGACGGCCGCGGCAAGAAGGCGCTGTCGCGCATGAATCCGCTGTGCACGCTGCGCTATTCGGCCACGCACGTTGACAAGCACAACATGGTCTACCGGCTCGACGCTGTAGACGCCTACGAACAGAAGCTGGTCAAGCAGATCGAGGTGGCCTCGGCCACCATCGAGCAGGGTTTCAACAAGCCTTACGTGAAGCTAGTGGGCATCAGCAACAAGCGCGGCGTCGTCGCTGCCACGGTGGAACTGGACATCCTGACTAAGGCCGGCATAGTCCAGCGCAAAGAGGTCGTGGTGCAGGACGGTGACGACCTGGAGCAGACCACCGGTCGCGAGGTCTACGCCAACATGCGCGTAGGCACGCTGCGGGCGGCCACTAAGAGCCCTAAGACCGAGGCCCTGATGGAACTGCACCTGCCCGGTGGGCAGGAGTTCCTACGCGTGGACGATAGCTGGGGCGGCGTAGAACCGCTGGCGGTGCAGCGCGAGATGATCCGCCGCACCATCAAGGAGCATCTGGACAAGGAGAAGCGCCTGCGCCCCATGGGCGTGAAGGTGCTGAGCCTGTTCTTCATCGACGAGGTGAGCAAGTACCGCGTCTACGACGAGCAGGGCAACCCGCAGAAGGGTGTGTACGCCACGATCTTCGAAGAGGAGTACCAGCGCTGGGCAAGGCACCCCGACTACCGCAGCATGTTCAACGAGGTCGACCTGAGCGCGGCGGCCCACGAGGTGCACAACGGCTACTTCTCGAAGGACAAGAAGAAGGTCGGCGGTAAGACCGTGGAGATGGTGAAGGACACCAGCGGCAGCACCGCGGCAGACGACGACACCTACAACCTCATCATGCGCGACAAGGAGGAGCTGCTCAGCTTTTCCTCGCCGCTGAAGTTCATCTTCAGCCACTCGGCCCTGAAAGAAGGCTGGGACAACCCCAACGTCTTCCAGATCTGTAACTTCAGCACCCGCTCCACCGAACGTTGGCGCCGGCAGACCATAGGCCGCGGCCTCCGGCTGTGCGTCAATCAGGAAGGCTTGCGCCTGCGCGGCTTCGAGGTGAACACGCTGACCGTGATCGCCAACGAGAGCTACCAGCAGTTCGCCGACAACCTGCAGAAGGAGATCGAGGAGGACGGCTTCCAGTTCGGCGTCGTGCCCGACCACCTCTTCGCTGGTCTTGCCGTCAAGCAGGCGGACGGCACCCAGAAGCCGCTGGGCTTCGACGCATCCAAGGTGCTGGCCGAACACCTGCGCGCGCAGCGGCTGATTGATGCCAAGGGCAGGGTGCAGGACACCCTGCGCCAGGCCATCAAGGATGGCAGCTTGCCGCTGCCCGCCGAGCTGGAAGCCCAGCGCGCTCAGATTCTGGAGCTGTTGCGCAAGGTCGCCGGCAAGCTGGAGATCAAGAACGCCGATGAGCGCCGCCAGGTGCCAGTGCGCCGCGCCGTGTTAGACAGCTCCGAATTCAAGGCGCTGTGGGATCGGATCAAGTTCAAGACCACGTACCGGGTCCACTTCGACAACGACAAGCTGATCCGCGACTGCATCGCCGCGGTGATCGCCGCCCCGCCCATCAGCAAGGTGCGCCTGCAGTGGCGCAAGGCCAACATGGAGATCGGCCAGGCCGGCATCGTGGCCCAGGAGACCGGTGGCGCCAGCGTCGTCGTGCTGGATGAGGGCGACATCGAACTGCCCGACATCCTGACCGAGATGCAGAACCGCACCCAGCTGACCCGCTGCAGCATCGCGCAGATTCTGATTGAGAGTCATCGCCTGCACGACTTCAAGCGCAACCCGCAGCAGTTCATCGAGATCGTGGCCGACGCCATCAACCGCTGCAAGCGCGTCGTGCTGGTGGACGGCATCCGCTACGAGCGCCTGGGAGACGACCAGTACTACGCACAGGAGCTGTTCGAGAAGGAAGAGCTGACCGGCTACCTGAAGAACATGCTGCAGGACGCACAGCGCTCGGTCTACCAGCACGTCGTCTACGACTCTGAGGTCGAGCGTGACTTCGCCGACCAGCTAGAAAAAAACGACGCGATCAAGGTCTACGCCAAGCTGCCAGGCTGGTTCAAGGTGCCCACACCGCTGGGAACCTACAACCCCGACTGGGCCGTGCTGGTGGCGACGCCCGATGGCGACCGCCTCTACTTCGTTGTCGAGACCAAGAGCAGCCTCTTCGACAAGGACCTGCGCAACGCCGAGAACGCCAAGATCGAGTGTGGTCGGGCGCACTTCAAGGCGCTGGCTGTTGGTGAGAGGCCTGCCATCTACGACAAGTTCAAGGACGTCGCTGGGCTCGTAGAACGGGCACAGGCACTCGACGCGCTTAAATGAGAGGCAGGAGGGGAGCGGCTGTCTTCGAACGTGTCAGTGAGTCCAGCATTTCAATGCTCGCTTGGCCTCTTTTCGTGGCGGTAGTATGGCCCGAAACGACCCGTGGTTCCCGACGCGCTACACCCTGGAGAAGGCGTAGTAGCGGCAGCCCGACTCATTCCCGTGACCTCACTGACGGCGGCTGGTTCACTGCTGAGGGGCCGCTTGATGGCAGATCCGTGAATTCGTCCACCGCAGACCGGGCGGCTCCTTACGCTGCACTGCTGCCCCCAATACTCGAACGCCAGATAGATGCTGACTTTGCCAGCACGGTCCGGGACCCTCGCGGCAAACAAGAACGTAACTGGTCACAAATACATCAGCAGGCTACATAACCGTAAGCATGGTCAGCACAGAACCCTCTGGAAGCTTGATCGACTGCGACCAGACATCCATTCGATAGACGCCTGGGCCGCTGAGCCAGCGCGAGGCAGTCTCCCGCTTCGGACGACTCAGACCCTTGGCTGCCCCAAAGGCCATTTCGAAAGCGACTGTGTCCTGATGCAGTTCGTTAAGGATGTAGAAATCGGTTGAAAAGTCTCGGCTGCGCCGGGACCACTTCAACCTCCGCTGATCGTGGCAGGTAATAGCGATCGGCACTTTGGCGCGTTGGAGCAATTTCAGGGCTGATGCAGTCAGACTGGCCTGAAAATCCGCGCCCATTGCGCTCGCAAGATCAAGGCTGGGTTTGCGCTCAGCGACCCATGGCCAGACCAGATAGTCCGGAAGGATCAGCTGACTGGCAAAGCTATTAGCGTCGGCCTCAATAGACCTAGCTTCAGCGTTCTGCGGCCCGATGTCCATGCTGGAGCACTTGAACGAAATGCGCTGTGCGTCCTGCATCCAGTGGGCCAACTCATGCCCTAGCGAGAATCGCCTTCGTCCGAGGTTGTCGTCCGTGGCGACACTGATGACCGCACGATCACCCGCGGCCACCAAGCGTGCTGCGCAACCGTCGAGCTTTCTGTATATGACGTGAGCACCCCTGGCGCCGGCAATGGCCTCCAGATCAATGTGCTCAGGCCTCCTGACGCCATGCCCCCAGAGCAAGCGCTCAGGGCGGCTGAGCCGATCGACATCAACGGCCGTCATCGGCGTCAGGTATTTTGCCCATCAGCACAAGATCGTCATAGAGCGTTTCTAGATCGGCATCGCTCTGGCGGCTTCCTTCTCGGAATGCAGTAGCCAGTTGTGGCTCGGCCGCGAAAGCTTGCGCGATGCGTTCTTTGATTCGATCCAGTGCAGGTCGTCGCGACGTCTTGGGAAGCACTCGGACCTGCATGGCTGCCTTGGCGGCCGCAGCTTGTTGGCGAAGGCTGGCTGCGAGAACGTCGTCGAGACTCGCTGCAATGCTGGCTGCCAGCTGATCGGGATCAATACCCTCCGCGGCGAGCTCGGCCCGAATGTCTTCGTCAGACGTGGCTTCAAGGTCTTTGAGTGCCAGCGCTCGAACTGCGGCGAGCGTCTTCTGAGATTCGTTGGTCATCGCTTTCTCCGTCCTGGCATCAATTTGTCCACTTGCCTTCTCAGTCTCCGCCGTGCCGTGTCATAGGTCTTTTGATCAAGATCGAACAAGGCAAGTACCTCCGCTACTGGCATGTCAGCCTTCTCACCCTCGATGACCGCAAGCACCTCTTGATCATCTCTAAAGTGGGCCTCAATGATTTGCGCGTCCATTCGAGCCCGTTGCTGCCTATCAGCTACGTCCTCCACCTCAATGGCTTGCTCCACGACGTCAGTGTTCCAGCCACCAGCCCGGTAAATCCTCGTGTCAACGTCACTGGCCTCGCCCGCAATGGCTTCCAATCGGTCGGTCTGGGTTTGACCAAGCGATTCCCGGGAGGAGTCGGCGATGCTGTCCATGCAGCCAGACAGAAATGCCGGAAGCGGCACCCGGTCAATAGGCCAAGGACGTCCGCGTTCACCGTCCTGTTTGGCCCCGCTTGCTGCAATGAGGGCGCGCTTCACTGCTTCATTGAGCAACTCCTGGGGATCCGTGTACTCGGTACCCCAGACAAGCAGCCTAGCTCTTGCTAACAGGCGTAGCCGCTCGCCGGAAGTCAGCATCAACAGTGAACGGGATAACTCCTCAACACTGGCATGTCGTTCTGAAGGCGGTTTCGGTGGCACGGCTCCTCCTTGGGCTTTTATGTGTGCGGTCTTCATTTTCAATGCGGACAGCGATGTAGCTATTGTCCGCGCCGGATTCGGCGACCGCACACCTATATAGCGGCAATCACGCCGTGACAAGGAGCCTCGATATGAGCAAACGCAATCAACATGTGCTCCCCCGTGAAGATGGCTGGGCCGTCAGGGGCGCTGGAGCCCAACGCGATACGCAAGTCTTTGACCGCAAGCAAGACGCAGTGGATCGCGCCCGGGAGATCTCGCAGAATCAGAAGTCCGAGTTGGTGGTCCATGGCCAAAATGGCCGGATTCAATACAAGGACAGCCACGGCAATGACACTTTTCCGCCAAGGGGGTAAGCATGGCTCGGTGCACAGCTCCAGTCGAAGGACATCGCTCATCTAGCGCTGCAGCGGCCTGTCCCGCCTGCCGTGGCAGCTATGGTCGTCGGTACGGTGGATACAGTGGTTATGGCAGCGGCTACAGCTCGTCCTACTCGTCGGGCGGCAGCAACGGCAACAGCTATAGCGGTGGAGGTAGATCCAGCGGAGGCGGCGGCTCGCGGCCACGCTGGTCCCGCGCCAGTTCCGTTGTCTCATATACGGCAGCACAGGTGGTGTCTCTCACACCGGTGCGGGAAGCAATTGAAAGAGAGGCGGCGGCGAGGCCTGACCTTCGGGATTGCTTCCTCTGCCACGCCTGGGACGACCGACAGGGAGCCGCCAAACAACTGCATGATTTGCTCGAGGCAGCGGGTGTCAGGGTTTGGTTCAGCGAAAAGGATCTTGGCCTTGGTGTACCGATGATGCGTGCAATCGACAAGGGCCTAGCCGCCTCCAAAATTGGGATCGTCCTTGTGACTTCTGCATTGCTTGCGCGCCTGCCGAAAGAGGGCGTCGCCGACAAGGAGCTCTCAACGCTTCTGCAGGGCAACCGCCTCGTGCCCATCGTGCACGGCACGACGTACACCGCGCTCCGCGATGTCAGCCCCATGCTGGCGTCGAGAAGCGGACTTGATACTTCAGAAGACACCATGGCGGTCGTTGCAACCAAGATTGCCGAGCTGGTTTCTATCTGGAGCTGAAGGAGCTGTCCATCTCACCCGCTGGTAGCGCGTTGCCACACTTTGCAGCGCGGGTTACAGGTAGTTCGCCAATTGGACAGTGCTTCTACCCAATTTGACGGGCCGCAATCGCTTCTAACCAAAACCCCGCCGTCTCTCACTGTCACGTCAGGCCTCAGAAGCGAAAAACCCGGCTTGCTCCGGCTTCTCCCTTTGAGCGTCAAGTGGTCGAGCCACACAGCCATCAGGGGTCAGTTGTCCTGAAAAATGGGCCAGATTGACGTGTTGCTTATGTTGCTGTCTGGCTATTACGCCAACGCGAGGGGAAGTTACCGGAAATGCCGAACTCGATTAGTGATGCGTTCAAGCATCTTGGCGTCTTTCGCTTTTTCTTCGTGGGCGCGGCGCAATTGGAGGTGTGCGCTGAAGCAAACGACCGAGCTCGGCACACGTGCGCTTGGCGCGTGGAAGGTCCGTTCACTCGACTCGAGCTTACCGTCGAAGTCCAGCTCCAATTGCTTCTCGGAATCGCGGGTCATGGGAGGCTCCAGATCTTTTGACACGAGACATCAAGCAACGATCTTGTGTTCCGGCAAACCGCACTATTGTATAGAACGGATCGCGATGCCTTCAAGCGACGAGACAGCTTCCATAGTGACAGCAGTCACCGGTCGCGCGGCTTTCTTTCGCATCATTCCCGTGATGCTGTCCTTACGGTCGTTGCCCTCGAAAAATTTAAGGAAGCGCGAAGGCGCGACACCGTCAAATGGAACGATCCGGACTTTCAGAGAGTTGGTCTCCTGCTCAGTTATCGCATCTTCATGGAGCTTGGTCGCCAAGCTCTTGCGGTAAGGCTCTAGGAAGTAGACCTCACGCACACCGGCCGCGACGATGTGCCTCGCACATGAATGGCAAGGGTACGTCGTAACAAACAGTTTTCCCCCACGGACCTTCGAACCATGCTGCGCACCCGCGTTCAGGAGGGCATGCATTTCAGCGTGCACCGCTCGAGAGAACTCAATTAGGCTTCGAAGCTGGGAGTCGTGCCGAATCAGTCTCACAGCTTCTTCGGTCTTGTCTTTTTCCACGATGCCTTTGGCGACCATCTTGTCGATGACGGTCCGTGCGATCAAGTCCTTTTCTTCATCGTTGAAGCACTTTCCGCCGTCTTTGTTGTAGCAACGATGATCGTCATCTGGCGAGGCGCGCAGGTCTTCAATTTCGTAGAGGCCGCCAAACGCTTTGGGGACGTCATTCCATCCCGTGGCTATCAACTCCCCGCTGGAGCTAGTGAGCGCAGCGCCTACCTGACGAGACAGACACGCCGAATTCATTGCTGCTGACGACGCTGCGTACATCGCACGCTCCGCTACGGTCGGTGTAATGATCCTGGTGCCGAGCATCAAATCCAAGAATCGACGAACACGTGACATCAGTTGCGAATCTGTACCCGCATCAACCCTCAGGAAGAAATCAGAATGCGGGAACGTATTTTGGACTTGCTGACCATGATCCTGCTCTTCGCCAGAGTCGCGATTTATTAACGTGTGGATTTGCTCGGGCTTAGAAATCTTTTTCTGCAAGCGCGCGATTCGCTGTTCGATGGGCGCATAGACGCCAACGATGTGAAGCATGTCACCATAAACGAAGCGCAGCAGTTCAAGCTCCTCTTCATTTTTGATCGAATCAATAATGTGACAGGTCCACTCAATAGGGGTGGGGATTACTGCGTCGGTTAGCTCATCATCGAAAAGCTTGGGCTGGCTGGAAGAGTCAGCGTTGTCACTTCCCTTCTTCTGGCGGGTGAGGGAAATGCGTCGGATAGCTCGCTGCACTAAGACTGCACGACCCTGTTTTTCGCGGAGTTCATTCCCCGCTTTGATTAGCGCTGCAATATCTGCTTCTGCAGGGAGAGCCGCCATCTCCCGGATCTCATCGCTCAATCTGATGATGTCGACGTGGGAGTAACCGTAATCTTGCCCGCGCAACAGTTGCTGAAATATCTTGGCGACGTCATGCAAAGGTGTGCCCAAGGGACCGCACAATGCGATGACAATTTCGGGTGTGTGGGTGCCCTTAATCCGATCCTTGGCTGTTTTTTCATCTTGATCGGTCACGGAGCCAACTCCCGGCACAGCCTTTAATGCGGGTACTGCACTCATTCCCACTCCCTTGATGAGTTTTCTGTAACTTTCATGTTACTTGAAGTTGCGCAACATCATGCAGCTGACGCTCAGCACAGGTCGGCTGAAGCAATAGAACGCAATTGCAACCGCGCTGCCTGCGCCCTGAAGCGTGGAATGACCCAGTTATGGTAAGCCTCGCGATACCGACCAAAATGCGCGCGTGCGACGGTTCGCACCACAGAGACGACATCTGGGTCATATCGCACTGCTTTGATGGCGATATCTCCGCTGGGCAGCTCTTTTACCGATATCCAACGTCCACGGATCGTCACGATTTCCTCCGGAAGGAAGCGTTGCGTAGGGGTGTTCTCAGCAGAAGCATCTACCGGCTGCTCGGCCTCAATGTTCTCGGGCCAGAGCCAAACTTTTCCCGCAACATCCTCCAAGATGGCATGTTTGACCTTGGCAACATCAAAAGCGGTGGGTGTGAACGCACGGAGATCGATCTCCAAAGCAGGTAGTTTTAGTTGCTCATAGGCTAGGCACTTGTCCGCACCGCAAAAAGACGAGTAGGCGACTTCAATGGCCACCGTCACCCCTGCAGCCGTCGCCGCCAGCAAGTCGGGACGCAACTCTCCAACAGCGACTTCCTCCTCAATGTCAGTGCACGCCAACAAGACTGAGGGATCTAACCGTCCGCCGAACCCTAGTGCTTGGGATGCAGCAGGAGTCACTGGTACTACCAACCCTCGGGCTTCGATGATCACTCTCTTGGCAAAGCGGTGCAGATCTGATTCGTAGCTAGAAGCGCAGGGCTCGGCGTTAGAGCTGTGCGCAAAGTGGTGCTCCCTGAGTTCGCCCTGCCGCGCAATTACTGGCTCACCGCAAACGGCACATCGACAATCACAAGCCAAGCCGCGCTCGACCTCGCTCACATGAACAAAACGATTGGATTCGTGCAACGCGAATAGTGACAACATAGGGATTCCAAGAGTTGAGTGGAGGAAAACCAAGTGTTGCGATCCGAATCCCAGCCAACCAGCCCTGAACCGGTTGCCAACGGGTTGACCCAGCCCACTTTTCGCGATTTGTTGCTGTGTATGCGCGACTGGCTGGACGTACAGCGCGATGAAGCTACAGCATCGAGGCTTATGCGCGCATTGGTGAGCGAATCCATCACCCTAAGTGGCAATTCCAAGGGGGGACAGCCGCCTGAATTCGATGCACAGGAGCTCACCGAGGCTTCCGATATGCCAGAGCAGGAAGACTATGAAGCGTCCTCGACCAAGGTCAAAAACGCTAACTTGACTCGTTATCTCGAGAGTCGCCGATCAAGCGTCGAAGCCTTCTTTGAGGGACGAGGTGAATCGCCCCGGTTTCTGCGGAGGCTGTTTGGTTTAAGTCAGCCCACTTCCACAGTGGCCTGACTGGCGAGTTGCCGGTAGTAGTTTGCCTCAGCCTCAGCAGGCGGGATGTACCCGATGGGTTCG
>NZ_JAHUWH010000032.1 GCF_019219095.1 Acidovorax sp. sic0104 | reverse complement strand
ACCCCGCCCCCTGCGCGCCCCAGGCGCATCCAGAAGGGATGGGGGCCAAACAGCCACACGGGCCATTGCTGCGCTCGGCCCCATCTCGCGGGCGCAAGCGCCACGCGCTGCGCGGGCGGGGCCGAGCGCAGCAATGGCCCGTGTGGCTGTTCGGCTGTTCGGCTGTTCGGCTGTTCGGCTGTTCGGCTGTTCGGCTGTTCGGCTGTTCGGCTGTTCGGCTGTTCGGCTGTTCGGCTGTTCGGCTGTCCACCCCCTGCTGGCTGCGCCTGCGGCGGGGCGGTTGCGGGGTGAGCATGCGCGCTAGTGCGCGCATGCCTCGTGAACTGACTCGCCGCAGTTGTCTGAACGAAGCGCCAACGGCGCGCAGTGAGTTCTGCGGCGCACCCCGCAACCGCCCCGACGCAGGTTTGCCCCGTAGCGCAGCGAAGGGGTCGCAGACTGGGGGTCGCCTTCTCTTTGGTGACTTTCTCTTGGCGAAGCAAGAGAAAGTTACCGCGCCGCCGGGCGCGCACCCCGGCTCCCGCCCTCAACACAAGCATGCCGCCCAACCAGCGAGCGAAAAAGCCCAGGTTTCGACAGGCTCAACCCGAACGGACAGTGGTTGCGCCCACGCCTCGACAGGCTCAACCCGAACGGCAGGCAACCCACGCCCCCATCATTACCCCCGCCCCACCTCATCCAGACACGCTGCCATCACCCCCGGATGAAACGCCATCTGCACATGCGCCACCCCCTCCACAAAACGGTTGTCCGCCCCCTGCAGACTTGCCGTGGTGGCCGGAAAAACGATGTTGTCGCAATTCGAAAACCAGCACGTGAACAAAGCCGCCCTCCCCGCAGGCTCCGCCTTCTGCAGCGCCCCCACCCACTCCCCCGCCAGGCTCATCTGCCGCCCATTCACCGCCCGGCTGAACCGCCCCAGCCATGTGCCTCCGTGCGGAGTGCCCAGCGTCAGCACCCGGTGCACACGCCCATCCGCCTGGTGGGCGCGCAGCCACGCACGTGCCGCCAGGCCGCCCATGCTGTGGCACACCAGCACCGGCGCCTGGCCCGTGGCGGTGGTCACGCGCAGCACCGCGTCTTCGATGATCGAGGCGTACTCGTCGATGGAGCCCATCACCGGCTCCAGGTTGACGGCCACATATGCGTGGCCACGCTCCTGCAGGGGCGAAAACCACGGCAGCCACAGCCCGCGGTTGCACATGAATCCATGGATCAGCACCACGCCGCGCCGCCCCGTGGACTTGGCGGGCAGCCAATCGGGCAGGGACTGGTGGCGAAACGGCTGGCGCCAGCCGAACAGTGCGAGCGCCACGCACACCTCGGCCCACCAGGCCGCCACCACCTGGGCCAGCCGTGCGCGGGGCGCGGCGTCGGTTCGGTTGGTGATGTGCATGAGCACGAACTCGACCGCCATCACCAGCAGGTACAACGCCAGCGGGACGAGTGCGCCCACAACGGCCGCCTGGGGCGATCGGGGCCACTGCCAGCCCAGCCAGGCCGCCATGGCCGCAAGGATGAAAAGAACCAAGGCTTGTTGCCAGCGCGCAATCATGTGTCGGTGCGATGGGAGGATGGGAGAGGGATGGTGTAATGCCGAGCGACCCGTTCGCCACATTGTGCGGCCTGGCCGATGGGCGCAGGGCGTGCGGTGGCAGCCGGCCACTCCCACAACGGCCTTCCCTTCATGACCACCATGGACGCAGCCCAGACCATCCGTGATCGCATTGCCGATGTCACCGCCCTGCGCCATCAGCGCACGGCCGACCCGGGGCTGGGCTCGGGGGTGGGCCGTGTCAAGACGCTGCAGGCACGGCGCTTCCGGGGCACATATGCCGACCTGATGGGCTCGCCCTCTTTCGGCCCCGCGGCCAAGTTCTTCCTCGAAGAGCTGTACAGCGACTCCGACTACGCAGCCCGCGACCAGCAGTTCGGCCGCATTGCGGGCACGCTGCAGACCATGTTCCCGGCAGCGGTGGTTGCGACTGCCGTCGCGCTGGCGGTGCTGCATGCGCAGACCGAAGAGCTGGACCAGGCCATGGGCCATCACTGGACCGGCTCAGTCGCGAGCCCTGCCGCTGCGGTGGCGGAACCCGGCATCGCACGCCAGGACGCAGCCGATGCCGCGCGCTATGTCGCCGCCTGGCGCGCGGTGGGCCAACGTGCCCAGCGCGAGCTGCAGCTGCAGCGCGTGCTGGCCATGGGCACTGACCTGGCGCGCCTCACGCGCACGCCCGGCCTTCGCATGATGCTGCGCATGATGCGCGCCCCGGCCCACGCGGCCGGCATGGGCGCGCTGCAGCAGTTCCTGGAAGCGGGCTTCGACACCTTCGGCCAACTGGCACGCCAGCGCGGCGGGGTCGAGCAGTTCCTGGCCACCATCGAGGCGCGTGAGCATGCGCTGATGGCCGCGCTCTTCGATGCCGACCGTGTCACCTGCGAGACCCAACTCGCCCGCACCCTAGGACAAGCCCGGTAGCTGATCCGCCCCTTGCGCTTTCACAATCTGTGCCCACCGGTTCACCGGCGAGCACACGCGACAACGCGAACACAAGCCCAAGGAAACAAGCGCATGGAAAAGATCTGGCTCAAGAGCTACCCCCCGGGCGTACCGCACGACGTCAAGCCCGAGCAATACCGCTCTGTAGCCCACCTGCTGGAAGAATCCTTCCGCAAGCACGCATCGAGCCCGTTTTCGGTCTGCATGGACCGCTGGATGACCTACGGCGAACTGGACCGCCGCTCGGCCGCGCTGGGCGCCTACCTGCAGAGCCTGGGCCTGGCGCCTGGCGCGCGCGTGGCCATCATGCTGCCCAACCTGCCCCAGTTCGGCGTGACCATGGCGGCCGTGCTGCGCGCAGGCTACACCTGCGTGAACGTGAACCCGCTGTACACCGCGCGCGAGCTGGAGCACCAGCTCAAGGACTCGGGCGCCACCGCCATCGTGATCCTGGAAAACTTCGCACACACGCTGGCCGAGGTGGTGGACCGCACCGCCGTGCAGCACGTGGTGATGACCGCCATGGGCGACCTGCTGGGCGCGGCCTTCGGCACCTGGATCACCTTCGCCGTGCGCCACCTGGCCAAGATGGTGCCCGCCTACGAGCTGCCGCTGACCAACGGCCGCAAGGTCGTGCCCTTCAAGAAGGCGCTGTCGCTGGGCGAGCACAAGTCGCTCGCGCCCAGCCAGGCCACGCTCGACTCCATCGCCTTCCTGCAGTACACGGGCGGCACCACGGGCCTCTCGAAAGGCGCGGTGCTGACCCACCGCAACATCGTGGCCGCCACGCTGCAGGCCGAGGCCTGGTTCACACCGGCGCTGTCCAGGATCGGCGACGTGAGCAAGGCCAACAGCATTGCCGCGCTGCCGCTGTACCACATCTTCGCGCTCACGCTGTGCCTGCTGGCCATCCGCCAGGGCTCCAGCCTCACGCTGATCCCGAACCCGCGCGACATCCCGAAGTTCGTGGCCGAGCTGAAAAAGCGCCCCTTCCACATGCTGCCCGCGGTGAACACCCTGTTCAACGCCTTGCTGCAGAACCCGCAGTTCAAGACGCTCGACTTCTCGCACCTGTGCGTGTCGCAGGCCGGCGGCATGGCCGCCAGCGAGGGCACGGCCAAGCAGTGGCAGAAGGTGACCGGCAGCACCATGATCGAAGGCTGGGGCATGAGCGAGACCTGCGCCATCGGCACCAACAACCCGGTGAACAACACGTCCTTCAGCGGCACCATCGGCCTGCCGCTGCCGGGCATAGACATCGCCATCAAGGACGATGCCGGCCACAGCGTGCCGCAAGGCGACCCGGGCGAGATCTGCATCCGCGGCCCCAACGTGATGACGGGCTACTACAACCAACCCGAAGAAAACGCCAAGGCCTTCACCGCCGACGGCTTCATGCGCACCGGCGACATCGGCGTGATGGACGCCGAGGGCTACACCCGCATCATCGACCGCAAGAAGGACATGATCCTGGTGAGCGGCTTCAACGTGTTCCCCAACGAGCTGGAGCAGGTCATCAGCCTGTGCCCCGGCGTGGTGGAATGCGCGGCCATCGGCATCCCGGACGAGAAGCAGGGCGAGGCGATCAAGGTGTTCATCATCAAGAACGACCCCACGCTGAGCGAAGAGGACGTGGCCCGCTTCTGCCAGGAGAACCTGACGGGCTACAAGCGGCCCAAGTACATCGAGTTCCGCGACGAGCTGCCCAAGAGCAACGTGGGCAAGATCCTGCGGCGCGAACTGCGCAAGGCGTAGGGCGCGTATCAAACCCAGCAGCTGCACGCGGGCGCAGCTGCTGGCATGGTTCTCTGCTTCACTCCCCACACCACACCATTCGGGCTGAGCTTGTCGAAGCGCCAAGCAAGGCTTCGACAAGCTCAGCCCGAACGGCTTGGAGTGAACGAGCGCTGATACGCGCGGCATCTTCTAGCCGTCAGCTGTTGCACACCCCCGACCCGTTCGCGCTGAGCCTGTCGAAGCGCCGCGCGAGGCTTCGACAGGCTCAGCCCGAACGGTTTGGACTGGGCGAATGCTGATCCGTTAGGCCTCTTCTCACCAGCTGCTAGCGGATACCCCAAAACCGTTTACGTTGAGGCTGTCGAAACGCCGCGCAAAACTTCGGCAAGCCTGTCCTGAGCCTGTCGAAGGGCTCAGCCCGAACGGGTGGGTAGGCACATCCGCCCATACCCCACCAGCCTCCCTCGCTCGAATCCGACACGCCCTGAATTCCCCTCATCTTCGGGTTTTCACCAACTAGCAAACGTTTGCGCAAACGTTTGCTTTCGTTATGATCCGCGGGCCGCAAGCCGATCCGGCGCGTATCCTTGCCTGTTGTTCAGGGGATGCGCGGCCTGGGGAACAAGGTGCCATGCTCCTTTGGGAGCGCGCTCCTCCCTCCTCGCGCCGTTGTCGGTTTAGTTCGTTCCATTCGTTCTTGACGCTCTCGACCCCATTCCAACAGGAGACACCATGCACTTCACCCGCCGTACCGTTCAGACCGCCGCAGCCCTTGCCGTGCTGGGCGGCATGCTGGCCAGCCCTGCCCTGGCGCAGGACAAGCCCAAGATCGCCCTGGTCATGAAATCGCTGGCCAACGAGTTCTTCCGCACCATGGAAGACGGCGCCAAGGCGCACCAGAAGGCGCACGCCAGCGAGTACACGCTGGTGGCCAACGGCATCAAGAACGAGACCGACACCGCCGCGCAGATCAAGATGGTCGAGCAGGCCGTGGCACAAAAGGCCAGCGCCATTGTGCTGGCCCCGGCCGACTCCAAGGCCCTGGTGCCCGCCGTCAAGGCCGCCATCGACAAGGGCGTGATCGTGATCAACATCGACAACCAGCTCGATGCCGATGCGCTGAAGGAAAAGAACATCACCGTGCCCTTCGTGGGCCCGGACAACCGCGCGGGCGCCAAGCTCGTGGGCGACCACCTGGCCAAGAGCCTGAAGGCCGGCGACAAGGTGGGCATCATCGAAGGCGTGTCCACCACCTTCAATGCGCAGCAGCGCACCCTGGGCTACCAGGACGCGATGAAGGCCGCCAACATCACTGTGGTGGGCGTGCAGTCCGGCAACTGGGAAATCGAAAAAGGCAACACCGTGGCCGCCGGCATGATGCGCGAGCACCCTGACCTGGTGGCCCTGCTGGCCGGCAACGACAGCATGGCGCTGGGCGCCGTGGCCGCCGTGAAGGCCGCAGGCAAGACCGGCAAGGTGCAGGTGGTGGGCTACGACAACATCAACGCCATCAAGCCCATGCTGGCCGACGGCCGCGTGCTGGCCACCGCCGACCAGTACGCCGCCAAGCAGGCCGTGTTCGGCATCGAGCTGGCCCAGAAGGCCCTGGCCGCCAAGACGCCGCAGAACCAGCTGCCTGCCGCGGTGAAGACCGACGTGGTGCTGGTCACCAAGGGCAGCAAGTAACCCGGAGCGGTGAACAAAACTCTTCTGGCGTCGTTGCCGGGTCTGGTCGTACTTCCAGTACTGCCTGCGACCCGGCGCCTGGCCAGAACCGCTTCGCTGAGCTTTGTTCACCGCTCAAGAGATCAGCAACCCTTGCCGCGACCTGCCATGCCCTCAACCCCCACAACCCAACCGCCCGCGCCACCCACACCCCTGCTGTGCATCGACGCGGTCGGCAAGGACTACAGCGCCACCACCGTGCTCGACGGGGTGACGCTGGCGCTGAACGCGGGCGAGGTGCTGGCGCTCACGGGCGAGAACGGCGCGGGCAAGAGCACACTGTCCAAGATCGTCTGCGGCCTCACGCCGGCCACGCGCGGCGGCATGCGGCTGGCGGGGCAGACCTTTGCCCCGGCCACGCGGCGCGAGGCCGAGCAGCACGGAGTGCGCATGGTGATGCAGGAGCTGGGCCTGGTGCCCACGCTCACCGTGGCAGAGAACCTGCTGCTGGGCCGCCTGCCGAACCGCGCAGGCTGGCTGCAGCGGGAGGTGCTGCACGCCGCTGCGCGCACGCAGTTGGCCAAGATCGGCCTCGAATCCATCGACCCGGCCACGCCGGTGTCGCAACTGGGCATCGGCCAGCAGCAGATGGTGGAGATCGCCCGCAACCTGCAGGACGACACGCGCATCCTGGTGCTGGACGAGCCCACGGCCATGCTCACGCCACGCGAGACCACCTACCTGTTCGATCAGATCGCGCGCCTGACCGCGCGCGGCGTGGCCATCGTCTACGTCTCGCACCGGCTCGAAGAGCTGCGCCGCATCGCCGACCGCGCCGCCGTGCTGCGCGACGGCCGGCTGGTGGACGTGCTGCCCATGGCCGGCCTGTCCGAGGACGACCTGGTGCGCCGCATGGTGGGCCGCTCGGTCAACGACCTGGACCACCGCCCCCGCCGCACGGCCGGCGCGGTGGTCATGGAAGTGAGCGGCATCGGCCGCGGCACCGCCGTGCAGGACGTGAGCCTCAGCCTGCGCGCGGGCGAGGTCTTCGGCGTTGCGGGTCTCGTCGGCTCGGGCCGTACCGAGCTGGTGCGCCTGCTGTTCGGCGCGGACCGCGCGGACCGTGGCAGTGTCACCGTGCATGGCTCAGATTCAGATAAAAAACAGCCTCCGGTGCAGGGTGTAAAAGCGCCGAAAGCTACAAAATCAGTAGCAAACAAGGCCGACAAAGGTTTCGCGTCGCCCCTGGCGGCCATCCGCGCCGGCATCGGCCTGGTCACCGAGGACCGCAAGTCGCAGGGCCTGCTGCTGGCGCAGCCCATCCGCATCAACGCCACGCTGTCCGACTGGTCGGCCGTCTCGCGCGGCGGCTGGCTGCAGCGGGCGCTGGAGCACCGGCTGGTGCAAGGCTTCGTGCGCACGCTCAGCATCCGCTGCCGTAGCGGCGAGCAGCCCGTGGGCCAGCTGTCGGGTGGCAACCAGCAAAAGGTGGTCTTCGCCCGCTGGCTGCACCGCCCCGTGCGCGTGCTGCTGCTGGACGAACCCACGCGCGGCGTGGACGTGGGCGCGCGTGCCGAGATCTACACCGAACTCGACCGCATGGCCGACGAAGGCCGCGCACTGCTCATGGTGTCGTCCGACCTGCGCGAGCTCATGGCCATGGCCGACCGCATCGGCGTGATGAGCGCCGGCCGCCTGGTGGCCGTGTTCGAGCGCGGCGAGTGGTCCGAGCAGTCGCTGCTGGCCGCCGCGTTCTCCGACATGGCGGGCCGCGCCACCGAGCCTTCCGCCGCCGCACCCTCTTCTTCCCGCGGGCCTTCGTCCGCACCTTCTTCCGCCACCGCATGAACGCCGCAGCCTCCTCCCCCACCGCATCCCCCGCCCCGCGCTCCACCCCGGTGTGGCGCAGCCAGCTCGGCACCTACCTCGGTCTTCTGGCCGTGCTGGCCGGCATGGTGGGCCTGTTCTCGTGGATGTCCGAATACTTCTGGAGCGCCGAGACCTTCATCACCATCGCCAACGAGATCCCGGCCCTGGCCGTGATGGCCGTAGGCATGACCTTCGTGCTCATCATCGCGGGGATCGACCTGTCGGTGGGCTCGGTGATGGCGCTGTCGGCCGCCACATCGGCGGCCGCCATCCTGCAGTGGGGCTGGACGGTGCCGGCCGCCGCCGCGCTGGCGCTGGCCACGGGCCTGGTGTGCGGCACCATCACGGGCTCCATCTCGGTGGCCTGGCGGCTGCCCTCGTTCATCGTCTCGCTGGGCATGCTCGAAGCCGTGCGCGGCAGCGCCTACCTGGTCACCGACTCGCGCACGCAGTACGTGGGCGACGCGATCTCGTGGCTGGCCGCGCCGTTCTTCGGCGGCATCTCGGTGGCCTTCCTGATCGCGCTGGTGCTGGTGGTGGTGGCGCAGATGGTGCTCACGCGCACGGTGTTCGGCCGCTCGGTCGTGGGCATCGGCACCAATGAAGAGGCCATGCGCCTGGCGGGTGTGGACCCGCGCCCGGTGCGCATCATCGTGTTCGCGCTCACCGGCCTGCTCGCGGGCCTGGCGGGCCTCATGCAGTCGGCACGCCTGGAAGCGGCCGACCCCAACGCGGGCTCGGGCATGGAGCTGCAGGTCATCGCCGCGGTGGTGATTGGCGGCACCAGCCTCATGGGCGGGCGCGGCTCGGTGGTGACCACCGCGTTCGGCGTGCTGATCATCGCGGTGCTGGAGGCGGGCCTGGCCCAGGTGGGCGCGAGCGAGCCGAGCAAGCGCATCATCACGGGCTGCGTGATCGTGGCCGCCGTCATCGTGGACACGCTGCGCCAGCGCCGCGCCGCCGTCTGATCTCACCATCGCCCCACCTCCACCGAATCCGCTTTTCCACCCCATGGCTACTATCAAGGACGTTGCGCGCCACGCCGACGTATCGGTCACCACCGTGTCCCACGTGGTCAACGGCACGCGCCGCGTGAGCCCCGAGGGCCGCGCGCGCGTCGAGACAGCCATCCGCGCCCTGGGCTACGTGCCCAGCGCCATCGCGCGCAGCCTCAAGAGCAACAACACGCGCACGCTGGGCATGCTGATCCCCAACAGCTCCAACCCCTACTTCGCCGAAATCGTGCACAGCGTGGAAGACCGGTGCTTCGGCGCGGGGTACAACGTCATCCTGTGCAACACCAACGACGAGGCGCACCGCCAGGGCAGCTACCTGCAGGTGCTGGCCGAGCGCCGCATCGACGGGCTGATCGTCGTCTCCACCGGCCATGACGCCACGCTGCCCACGCAACTGGCGGGCCTGTCCATCCCCACCGTGCTGGTGGACCGCGAGATCGAGATCGCCGAGTTGCCCTGCGACCTGGTCGAGACCGCCCACATGCAGGGCGGGCAGCTGGCCACGCGCCACCTGCTGGCCCAGGGCCACCGCCGCATCGCCTGCATCGGCGGCCCCGCGGGCCTGGCGCCCAGCGAGCAGCGCATCGCCGGCTGGCGCGCCGCGCTGGCCGAAGCGGGTTGCGGCGACGGCAGCGGCCTGCTGTGGCACGGCAACTTCACCAGCCAGGGCGGCTACGAGGCCATGCACGCCGTGCTGCGCGCGAGCGAGCCCCCCACCGCCGTCTTCGTCTGCAACGACCTCATGGCCATGGGGGCGCTGTGCGCTGCCCACGAACGCGCACTGCGCGTGCCCGAGGCACTGTCCATCGTCGGCTTCGACGACATCGAACTGGCCGCCTTCACCAGCCCGCCGCTGACCACCGTGGCCCAGCCCAAGCAGCGCATCGGCGCGCTGGCGGTGGACATGCTGCTCGAGCGCATCGACGGCAAGCGCCAGGATGCACGCAAGGTGATGCTGCAGCCCGAGCTGCGCGTGCGGTCTTCCACCGCGCCGGCCCCGGAGACCGCAGCATGAGCGACAAAGCGTCGAACACCGCACCCCGCATCGCTGTCGTCGGCAGCCTGAACATGGACCTGGTGCTGCAGGTCGCCCGCGCACCCGAGGCCGGCGAAACCGTGCTGGCCGACGGCCTGCACCTGGTGCCCGGCGGCAAGGGCGGCAACCAGGCCGTGGCCTGCGCGCGCCAGGGCGCGAGCGTGCACCTCTTCGGCCGCCTGGGCGACGACGGCTATGGCCGCACGCTGCGCGCAGGCCTGGCCGCC
Organism: Acidovorax sp. sic0104; assembly: GCF_019219095.1. Taxonomy (GTDB): domain Bacteria; phylum Pseudomonadota; class Gammaproteobacteria; order Burkholderiales; family Burkholderiaceae_C; genus Acidovorax. The sequence continues at coordinate 11,867 of NZ_JAHUWH010000032.1, read as the reverse complement.
GACGGCATCGACCACAGCGGCGTGCAGACCGATACCGCATCCACCACCGGCGTGGCCGCCATCACGGTCGAAGCCACGGGCCAGAACCGCATCGTGGTGGTGCCCGGCGCCAACGGCCGCTTCGTGCTGGACGCGCTCGCGCTGGGCGCCGCGCTGCCCGGTGCCGGGGGATTGGTCGTGCAGTTCGAAACCCCCATGCCGCAGGTCGTGGCCGCCGCCCGGCAGGCGCATGCCGCGGGCTGCCCCGTGGTGCTCAACCCCTCGCCCATCCAGCCCTTGCCCGATGCGCTGTGGCCCCTGGTGCACACGCTGGTGGTCAATGAGGTCGAAGCCGCGGCCCTGGCCGGCGTGGCGGTGGACACCCCGCAGGACGCCGCCGCCGCCGCGCAGGCGCTGCGCGGGCGGGGCCCCGCCCAGGTCGTGGTCACGCTGGGCGCCGCGGGCGCCGTGGCGGCCGATGCCGATGGCTGCCGCCACCACCCCGGCATGCAGGTGCGCGCGGTAGACACCACCGCTGCCGGCGACACCTTCCTGGGCGCGCTGGCCGTGGCGCTGGCGCGCGGCGAGCCGCTGGACGCCGGCGTGCGCGAAGGCATCCGCGCCGCGGCGCTGTGCGTGACGCAGCACGGCGCGCAGCCTTCCATCCCCACCCGCGCCGCCGTGGCGCAGAGCCCCCAACCACCCGACTGGACCGCCCTGTGAAACGCACCACCCTGCTGCACGCCGAACTCTCCCACGCCATCGCCAGCCTGGGCCATGGCGACATGCTGGTCATCGGCGACGTGGGCCTGCCCATCCCCGACGGCCCGCGCCGCATCGATCTGGCGCTGACCCCGGGCATCCCGGCCGTGGTGGACGTGCTGCGCGTGGTGCTGGCCGAGATGCAGGTCGAGCACGCCTTCATCGCCACCGAAGCCGTGCAGCGCAGCGCTGGCGCCCCGCCCGCGTGGTGCGTCGGCTTGCCCGTGGCGCCCACGCCGATTGCGCACGAAGAATTCAAGCGCCGCACAGCCAACGCCCGCGTGATGGTGCGCACGGGCGAGTGCACGCCGTACGCCAACGTGATCCTGGTCGCAGGCGTCACGTTCTGACACAACCTCGGCACCGCGACGCGGGGCCGATTACGGGTTTTGCATAGCTTGCCCAGGGCGCAGGCTGGGTTACGCTGGCTTGGACGCAATGGGCATTCTTGAATTTGAAACCCGTTCGGGCTGAGCTTGTCGAAGCCTTGCGCGGCGCTTCGACAGGCTCAGCGTGAACGGTCCAGGTCGATGGATGCCGGCTGCTTACAACCCGTTCCGACACGCCAGCACCCATGCCCCACAGTCCCGCGCCCCACGATTTGCTCCCCCCCGAGATCACCGTCCTGGAGCGCGGCTGGCTGTCGGCCAACAACATCCTCTTCATCGGCCAGCACGACACCGCCATCGTGGACACCGGCTACTGCAGCCACGCCGAGCAGACCGTGGCCCTGGTCCAGGGCGCGCTGGCCGGCCGCCCGCTCGACCGCGTGCTCAACACCCACCTGCACAGCGACCACTGCGGCGGCAACGCGGCCCTGCAACAACAATGGCCCCGCGTGCTGACGGCCATCCCGCCCGGACAGGCGCGGCATGTGCGGCAGTGGAACGCCTATGCGCTGAGCTACACCCCCACCGGCCAGCAATGCCCGCAGTTCCGCGCCGACACGCTGCTGGACCCCGGCTCCTGCGTTCTGCTGGGCGACAAGCCCTGGCAGGTGCACGCCGCGCCCGGCCACGACCCGCACTCGGTGGTGCTCTTCAACCCGCAGGACAGGGTGCTGATCTCGGCCGATGCGCTGTGGGAAAACGGCTTTGGCGTCGTCTTCCCCGAATTGGAAGGCGACAGCGCGTTCGCCGAGGTGGCCGCCACGCTCGATGTGATCGAGGCCCTGGCCCCGCGCGTGGTGATCCCCGGCCACGGCCCGGTTTTCACCGATGCGCCCCGCGCCATCGACGGCGCGCGCCGCAGGCTGGATGGCTTCGTGCGCAACCCGTCGAAACATGCGCTCTACGCGGCCAAGGTGCTGTTGAAATACAAGCTGCTGGAGTGGCAGCGGATCGGCATGGCCGACCTGACCGCCTGGGCGCAGGCCACGCCGTATTTCGGCATGCTGCGCGAGACGCACTTTGGCGACCAGGAGGAAGATGCGTGGCTTCAGAGCCTGGCGGATGACCTGGTGCGGTCGGGGGCTGCGGTGCGGCAGGGGGACGTGCTCCAGAACGTGTGAGCCAGTGACGCACTTGTGAGGATTGCCGGAGCGTTGCGCATTTTGCGCACTTGTTCGGGCCACCATGCCATGGCTCCGGATCAATCAGGGCACGTAGACCATGTAGATACTGAATTGAAAGCCTCCCTCAACTCCCTCAGACACCTTCAGCCTCAGCACCAGGTCGCTTCTCCCCTCCGAATCCGACCAAAGATCAACGAGCACGTCCCACCGCGTGCCCATCCAGATGCAGGTGGAGGATGTCCATGTTTCTTCAGGGAGCTCCGTCAGCTGTACGCCGTAGTCCTGTACGTAGCTTTTGATTCGCTCTGACGTTTCAGTTGACACGGGAGCCACGCCAGGAACACCGCCACTGAGTTGATAGTCCTGGTGCACAAACGCACGAACTATTTCTTGGATGGTTGGACGCCAAACACTCGGGATTGGGCGCTCCGACTCCCCGTCCTTGACGGCCAAGACCTGCGCTGTCGAATTTATCTGTTCCATGCAAGAAAGCCCCAAAACAAGGTGGGATCGAGTCGCACCGCTAGTCGTGCTTGTGCTCCTTATCGCACCCCATCACATGGTTGTAGCTGTTCGACATGCACTGGTAGAACAACTTCTTGTTGCCCGACGAAGACTGGCAGTCCGACAGGCTGTACTTGCCCCGGGCCTCGCGGATCTTGGGCGCGGTCTTGTCGAAGTCCGCCTGCTTCATGTACCCGTCGCGCACGTTCTTCTGGCCCACTTCCAGCATCTGGTCGGCCTGGTAATGGATGTTGTCCACCGCCGCCGAGCAATTGAGGGGCACCTCTTTACCGTCCACGGTCTGCAGCGCCTTCTTCACGCCCTCGCCGAACTCTTGCACGTCCTTCGGGATCTTCTTGGTGCCGTCGGCGTTGTACTGCTGGCCCGGCTTGCCGGATGAGGAAGAAGACGAAGACACGCTTCTGGTCGAGCCGTTGTTGCTCTGCAGCTTGAGCGGCTCGGCATCCGCATTGGACGGCGGCGGCTGGGAGCCATAGTGCGTCTTGCCCTGGGCGTCCACCCACTTGTAGACAGGCTGCGCGTGCGCGCCCGCACCCATCCCCCACACCAGGCCGGCCATGGCCAGCCACGACAGCTTCTTCACCATCATCTTCATCCCTCCAATTCATGGCCAAAACTGGCCCTACCGCTTTCCAGCCAAGCGGAATTAGCTCTTATTTTTATAGCAAACAGGTGGCACACACCATCGCAGCGCGCCTTACGGCAGGTCCTTGTTCACCTCGGGCGCGGCCGCGTCGCGCGGGCCGATGGTGCCCAGGCGGCTCTTGAGCGACTGCGGCTGGCCGGTGAGCATGGCGGCGTAGTTGGTGGTGTTGGCCAGCACCTTCTTCACGTAGTCGCGCGTTTCGGCAAAGGGCACGTTCTCGGCCCAGATGGCGGCGTCGAGCACGGGGCCGTTGCGCCAGCTGCGCGGGCGTCCGGGGCCGGCGTTGTAGGCGGCAGCAGCCATGGGCATGGAGCCCGCGAAGTCATCGAGCGCGAGCTTGAGGTACGCGGTGCCGATGGTGATGTTGGTGTCGCGGTCGTTGATCTGGTCGGCGGTGAAGTTGGTCATGCCGATCTTCTTGGCCGTCCAGCGCGCGGTGGCGGGCATGACCTGCATCAATCCGGATGCGCCGACGTGGGAGCGTGCATCCATGATGAAGCGGCTTTCCTGGCGGATCAGGCCGTAGACATAGGCCGGGTCCAGTCCGATGCCGTTGGCGCGCTCCACCACGGCGCTGCGAAACGGCGTGGGAAAGCGCTGGTTGGTGTCCACCACGCTCTTGGTGCGTTCGCTGGTGTTGATGCAGCGGTCCCACACCTCCCTCTGGCAGGCAAAGTCGGCGGCGGCCAGCAGTTCGCGGTCGGGCATGCCCCCGCTCTGGTGCAGGTTGGTGGTGTAGTTCCACTCGCGCACGCCTTCGCTGCGCAGGCCGAGCAAGATGGCGTACAGGGCGCGGTTCAGGCCGGCGTTGGCACGGGCACCGGCCTTTTCCTCGGCCGTGAGCGGCGCGGGCGCGGGCGGCACGCTGATGCGCTGGCCGATTTCTTCGAGCGCCAGTTGCTCGTAGAAGCCGCGCGTGCTGGCAATGCCTTCGAGCAGCTGGCGTGCCTCGGCACGCTCGGCATCGGTCACGCGGCCTGCGAGCAGCGAGCGGGCCTTCCAGTAGACCCAGGTGCTGTCCTGGCGGCCTTCGGGGCTCATGGCGTCCACCGCCTTGCCCACGGCCTTCCACTGGCCGGCGCGCAGGGCTGCGCGCACCTTCCAGCCCAGCAGGTCGTCGTTGAGGTCGCTGTCCTTGGAGACGTTGGCAAAGTAGCTGTGGGCATTGCCGGCCAGCTTTTGCGCGGCGGTCTTGCCGATCACGGCCCAGGCCCAGTTGCGCTCTTCGGCCGACAGGTGCACACCCCATTTGCTGTCGAGCTGGTAGGCGGCGCTGTCCGGGTCGCTGGTGGCCAGTTTCAGCAGCGCCAGCAGCACCAGCTCCTGCCTGGCCTTGCCGGCAGCCGTTGCCCGCGAGAGCAGGTATTTGCTGGGCGCATCGAGCACGTCCTTGACCTGTGGCAGGGACTCGGGCGAGACGATCTCGACCGCCGTGCGCACCACGCGCGGGCGGTTGGCCTCCACGCCCAGGCGGGCCTTGCGCCACACGTCCAGGGCCGAAAGCTTCTTGTAGCCGTACAGTTCGCGCGCGGCGTGGGTGCAGCCGTCGTCGCCGTCGCGCTGGGCGTACCAGTTGCTGCGCACGTCCTCGGCCACGGTGGCGGCCGCTGTGCCCTTGATCTGGTCGATCAGCAGGGCGTAGCAGCGCACCTCACGGTCGTCGGACATGCGGTAGCTGGGGTGCTGCTCGGCAAACTGCGCCCAGTCGCGGCGCTGGCCCAGGAGCAGCAGCCAGTCGTTGCGCAGGCGGTCTTCCTGGTAGCTGCCGGCGTAGCGCTGCATGAAGGACTGGATCTCGGCGGGCGAGGCCTCGGCCAGGCGCAGCTTGAGCTCCCAGTAGGCCGCCCAGGGCTCCAGCGCGTGGCCACGCGCCGAGGGCAGCAGTTGCTCCAGTTTCTTGCGGTCTCCCTTGCGGAAGGCCTGCTGCATCTCCAACAAGGTATCGTCACCACGGTTTTGCGCCTGGACAAGGGGCGCGGCGGTGGCCAGCAGAGCGCCGGCGAGAAGCGGTGTCAGAATTCGAAACAATTGCATGGGGGAATTATCTGATGGACAAAGCAGCCCTGCGGCGCGCGTTGGTAGAAGAACGCCTGAACCTGCCCGACCGCCTACAGCGGTCCGACCTGTTACAGCAGGTCATGCGCATCTGGCTGGTGAACCGGCCCGACACCGTGATCGGCGCCTACTGGCCCATCAAGGGCGAGTTCGACCCCCTGCCCGCCCTGCACCGCTGGAAGGAAGACGGCGAACTGCTGGACGAGCCGCAACTGCGCCGCATCGGCCTGCCGGTGGTCAACAAGGTGCACAAGACCCTGACCTTCCACGCCTGGTATCCTGGCTGCCCCATGGAAGAAGACGCCTACGGCATCCCCAAGCCCAAGGACACCGAGGTCATCGTGCCCACGCTGCTGTTCGTGCCTTGCGTGGGTTACGCGGCGGGCGGCTACCGGCTGGGGTACGGCGGCGGCTTCTACGACCGCACGCTGGCCACGCTGCAGCCCAAGCCGTTCACGGTGGGGCTGGGCTTCACCAACGGCTACCTGGATGACTTCGAACCCGAAGAGTTCGACCTGCCGCTCGACGCCATCCTGAACGACAACGGCGTGGTCTGGCCTGTGGGCTCCCCCTGAGTCACCTGCCGCGCCGGACCTGCGCCTCACCCGACCCGCAATTCTGAGGCGAAGGCATAGCACTCGCCATCGGCAGGGCGGCGCTTGCAGGCATACATGGCGCTGTCGGCGGCGCGCAGCAGGTCGGCCAGGGTGGTGCCGTCAGTGGGGTGGCAGGCGATGCCCAGGCTCATGCCGACCGTGAGTGCGCGGCCCTCGAACACCACGGGCTCGGCGGCGCTGGCGGCCATGCGGCGGGCCATGGCGGCGATCACCTCGCGCGGCGGGGCGCCCGCGATCAGCACCGCGAACTCGTCGCCGCCCAGGCGCGCGACCATGTCCTCGGCGCGCAACTGGGCGCGCAGGCGCTGCACCATCGTGGCCAGCACTGCATCGCCGGCGGCGTGGCCGTGGCTGTCGTTCACGCCCTTGAAGCCGTCCAGGTCCAGCAGCAGCAGGGCGAACGGCCGGTTCTCGTCAATGGCGGAGCCGGCGCGGCTGGCCAGCCCTGCGCGGTTGGCGGCACCGGTGAGCGCATCGGTGCCCAGCGCCTCCACCAGTTCCTGCGTGCGCACGGTAAGCGCCTCTTCCGAATTGCGCAGCAGCCGCACGCGCGACGCCATGGCGGCCGCGAACACGATGGACTCGGCCACCAGCACGGTCTGGGTCATGTCCATCTGCTGCGGCGTCCAGGCCACCCAGCCCCAGCTGGCCACCACGATGGCACAGATGCCGATGAGCAGCAAGGTCACGCCGGCCGAGTACAGCACCGCAGGCCAGTAGCGCCGCCGCATGGCCACCACGGCGCCGGCCGTGAGCACCACCGTGGACGCCATGACGGACGCCTGCACCAGGCGGAACAGCCACAAGGGGTGCGAGCCCAGCAGCCCGTACACCGTGGCCAGCGCCAGCGCCGCCACCATGGCCAGCACCACCTTGTCCAGGCGCGGCGCGAAGTGCGACAGCCGCAGGAGACTGCGCCCGAACATCAGCTTGGAGATGGCCCACAGCGGCGGCGCGATGCTGTAGAAGAAGCCCGCCGCCTCGGGCCAATGCGCGAAGGGGTAGCGCAGCGTATGGCCGTTGAACCCCGCCAGCGCCAGCAGCGCGCCCGCGCACGACACCAGGTACCAGGCGTAGATGCTCTCGCGGAACACCAGCAGCATCACCGTGCTGAACACCACCAGGCCGAGCAACAGGCCATAGCAGACGCCGTCGAACATGCGCTTGTCCTGCGTGGCCTGCAGGTAGTCGGGCAGGTCCCACACCGTGGCCGCGTAAAACCGTGCAAAGGTGGACTCCACCCGGAAGTACACGGTGTACACACCGGCATCCGGCAATTTGAAGCGCCAGGCCATCTGCTCCGACCCCGCCGGCCGTGTGGACCAGGGGTGGCGCATGCCGGTGACCACGGGCTCGGCCAGGGCCCGGCCCTGTTCGTCGTACGGGCCGTAAAAGCGCAGCTCGTGTGTGGACACCGTGGGCACCAGCAGCAGCCATTCGCGCAGCGCATCGGCCGGGTCGGCCAGTTGCAGGCGCAGTCGGAACCACAGCACCCGGTCAGACTCGGCGCCCTTGAGCGCATTCTCCGGGTAGGCAAAGCGGGCCTCGTTCTCGGGCTGGCGCACCGCCTCGATATCCATCTGGCGGCTTTTGTCCTCGAACATGCCCATGAACGGCACCACGCGCATGCCGCCGGGGTGCTGTGCGACGGGGGCCGGCACATCGCGCCCCGCAGGCTGGGCCTGGCCGGCCACGGGCAGCACCAGGGCGGCCCACGCCAGGGCCACGGCGGCCCCGCTGCCGAGCCACCGCAGGCCCACGACAAGCTTCAGCAAGAAAGAGATCAAAGACAGCGTCATCAAAGCCGGCCCGACACAGGTCGTCGGGCGGGGAAACCACCGCGAAAGCGGCAGATTGTGCCGCACGCCCTTGTTTCCCGATGCGCCGGACTGGATGGTGTTTGCGTCTTTGATGCGCAGATGGCATCAAATGCCGGGCCATTGAGCATTGATGAGCGGCCCCCGGCAGGGGTAGCATGGGTGCCCCTTTCAAGGCCTCCAAAGTTTTTCATCCATGCTCAAGCTCTACATCGGCAACAAGAATTACTCCTCGTGGTCCATGCGCCCCTGGGTGCTGCTGCGCCAGGCCGGCATCGCGTTCGAGGAAGTGCGCGTGCGCTTCGACAGCTTCGACGCCGACTCGGAATTCAAGCGCGCCATCGGCGCCGTCAACCCCACCGGCAAGGTGCCCGTGCTGGTCGATGGCGACCTGGTGGTGTGGGACACGCTGGCCATTGCCGAGTACGCCGCAGAGACACACCCGGACAAGAAGCTCTGGCCCACGGACGCCAAGGCCCGCGCGCGCGCCCGCAGCATCTGCGCCGAAATGCACAGCGGCTTCACGGCCCTGCGCAGCAACTGCCCCATGAACATCGAGGCCGACCTGCCCGACACCGGCGCCCTGATCTGGCGCGACAACGCCGGCGTGCGCGCCGATGTGGAGCGCCTGGTCGGCATGTGGAGCGCGCTGCTCAAGGAGCACGGCGGCCCGTTGCTGTTCGGCGAGTTCTCGATTGCCGACGCGTACTTCGCCCCGGTCTGCATGCGCCTGGCCACCTACGCCCTGCCCCTGCCGCCCCACATCGCCGACTACGTGCAGCGCGTGCGCGCCCTGCCTGGCGTGAAGGCCTGGATCGACGACGCCTTGGCCGAGAAGGACTTCCTCGACTTCGAGGAACCCTACCGCCTGGCCCCCGCCAAGCGCTGAGGAGCACCCGCCATGGCAGTCACCATCTACCTGCGCTATGTGCTCAATACCAGCAAACTCAAGGAGTTCGAGCACTACGGCAAGCTGTGGATCCCGCTGGTCGAGAAGTTCGGCGGCAAGCACCACGGCTATTTCATGCCCAGCGAAGGCGCCAACAACATCGCGCTGGCGCTGTTCACCTTCGAGAGCCTGGCAACCTATGAGGTGTACCGGCAACAGTCGATGCAGGACGCGGAGTGCCTGGCGGCGTTCCGCTATGCCGAGGAGACGGGGTGCATCGTGAGCTATGAGCGGAGTTTTTTCAGGCCGGTGTTTGGGTGAGAACCGTGCTGAGTCGATGTAGCACTAATGTGCTACATTGCCTCTTTCTGCAGGAGCTCCCCCATGTCCACCACCACCATCCGCCTTGAAGATGAGATGAAAAGCCGCCTCAATGCCGCAGCGGCGCAGGTTGGCAAAACAGCCCACGCTTTCATCCTGGAGGCCTTGGCCCAGAAGGTGGAGCAAGTGGAGCAGGACAACGCATTCCACGCCCTGGCCGAGGAGCGCTGGGCGCGCATCCGCGCTACCGGCAAGACGGTGGCGTGGGACGACGCCAAGGCTTATCTGACCGCCCGAGCCAAGGGCGATCGGGCTCGCAAACCCTCCGCCAAGGTATGACCCGCATCGAGCTGGCGCCAGAGGTTCTGGAGGACTTCGACCGCTTCTTCGACCACATCGCCCAACACGACCCCGACAGTGCGCCCGAGCGCATCGGCGCCATCGTGGACGCCCTGCAGATCCTGTCCCACAGTCCACAGATCGGTCGGCCTGTGCAAGGTGGCAAGCGCGAACTGGTGATTGGTCGGGATTCTCGCGGGTACGTGGCGCTGTACCACTACGTCGCGGACATCGACACCGTTTTCGTGCTGGCGGTGCGCAACCAACGGGAGGCGGGCTTCAAGCGCTGAACCCCGCCCACCCACTATCGGAACTGCTTGCGCAACTTCGCTTTGTGCCGCGCGATGTGGGCCATCTGCGCCTCGGCAATCGAGCCGCCCAAGTCAACGCCGTCGCCATTGAGCACATCGTTCGCATAGGCCATCGCCCGCGCCACCACCTCGGCCTCGGTCACGCCCTGCTGCTCGGCCAGGTCGAGGGCCACGCGGCGCATGGCGCGCTGGGACAGCACCCACATCGCACCGAAGGCCTCCCAGGCAGCCGCAGCCTCCTTGAACTTGTCGTGCTCTGCCAGGATCTCGCTGAGCGGCTTGGCCAATATCTCCTCCAAGCCCTCCACCTTGGCCTGCAGCGCCTCGAACTGCGCCTCGCGCTGCAGTGCTGCCGCTGCAGCATTGGCCGCGGCGTCGGGCGGCGGAGGCACGGGCACGCTGCCGTCGGGGTTGAGTTGGGCAATGGTGAGGTCGGACGACAGGGACATGATGTGCCGGAATATACGGCGCCGCGCAGGTTCTAAACTCGCCCCATGCAAATCTACATGGTGGGCGGCGCCGTCCGCGACAAGCTGCTGGGCCGGCCCGTGAACGACCGCGACTGGGTGGTGGTGGGTGCCACGCCCGAGCAGATGCTGAAGGGCGGCTATCTGCCCGTGGGCCGCGACTTCCCCGTCTTCCTGCACCCCACGACGCGTGAGGAATTTGCACTGGCCCGCACCGAGCGCAAGAGCGGCCAGGGATACCGGGGCTTTGCGGTGCACAGCGCGCCGGACGTGACGCTGGAGGAAGACCTCTCGCGCCGCGACCTCACTATCAATGCAATAGCACAGAGCGTAGACCCGGCAAGCGCCAGCGGCCTGGTGGACCCCTACCACGGCGTGCGGGACATCGAGGCGCGCGTGCTGCGCCACGTGACCGACGCCTTCCGCGAGGATCCCGTGCGCATCCTGCGCGTGGCGCGTTTTGCGGCAAGGTTTACCGACTTCAGCGTGGCGCCCGAGACGATGCAGCTCATGCGCGAGATGGTGGCCCACGGCGAAGTGGACCACCTGGTGCCCGAGCGCGTGTGGCAGGAGCTGGCGCGCGGGCTGATGGAAGAACAGCCCTCGCGCATGTTCGAAGTGCTGCGCGAGTGCGGCGCGCTGGCCGTGCTGCTGCCCGAGGTGGCGCGCCTGTGGGGCGTGCCGCAGCGCGCCGAATACCACCCCGAGGTGGACACCGGTGTGCACCTGATGATGGTGCTGGACATGTCCGCTCGGCTCGATGCCCCGCTGGCCGTGCGCTTTGCCTGCCTGACGCACGACCTGGGCAAGGGCACGACGCCCGCCGACGTGCTGCCACGCCACATCGAGCACGAGCAGCGCAGCGCCGAGCTGCTGGTGGACGTGGCCGAGCGCCTGCGCGTGCCGGTGGACTGCCGCGAGACCGCCGACGTGGTGGCCCGCGAGCATGGCCACATCCACCGCAGCAGCGAGTTGTCGGCCGCCGCGCTGATGCGACTGCTGGAGCGCTGCGACGCGATCCGCAAGCCCGCGCGGTTTGCCGATGTGTTGCTGGCCTGCGAATGCGATGCGCGGGGGCGGCTGCACTTCGAAGAAACCCCCTACCCACAGCGCCCGCGCCTGCTGGCGGTGCTGGCGGCGGCGCAGTCGGTGGTCACGCGCGACATCGCCGCGCAGGCCGCGAGCCGGGGCCAGACCGGGCCACAGGTGGGCGCCCTGATCCACCAGGCGCGCGTGCAGGCCGTGGCGCAATGGCTGCAGCACGAGAAGCGAGAGAACGCACTCGGGCCAGACAAAGAGCAGGGCCAGGGGCCGCAGTAAAAACGCTGGCTGCACGCGGGACCGAAGCCTCCTCAACAAACCGTTCGTGTTGAGCTTGTCGAAACCGGGGCGCCTTACCCCCGGCCGTTCGGGTTGAGCTTGTCGAAACCGGAGCGCCTCACCCCGCCCGTTCAGGTTGAGCTTGTCGAAACCGGGGCGCCTTACCCCGCCCGTTCGGGTTGAGCTTGTCGAAACCGGGGCGCCTTACCCCCGCCCGTTCGGGTTGAGCTTGTCGAAACCGGGGCGCCTTACCCCCGCCCGTTCGGGTTGAGCTTGTCGAAACCGGGGCGCGCTCGCGGGCTCGCT
>NZ_JAHUWH010000031.1 GCF_019219095.1 Acidovorax sp. sic0104 | reverse complement strand
TGCCCTGCTCCACCCGCTCCACGCTCGCGTTGATCAGCGCCTTGATCTCCTTGGCCGCCTCTGCGCTGCGCCCGGCCAGGCTGCGCACCTCGCCGGCCACCACCGCAAAGCCCCGGCCCTGCTCGCCCGCACGCGCCGCCTCCACCGCCGCATTGAGCGCCAGGATGTTCGTCTGGAACGCTATCCCGTCGATCACGCTGATGATGTCCGCGATCTTCTTGCTGCTGTCGTTGATGCCCTTCATGGTCTCCACCACTTCGGCCACCACGTCCCCGCCCTGCACCGCCACCGTGCTTGCGCTCACGGCCAGCTGGTTCGCCTGGCGCGCGTTGTCCGCGTTCTGGCGCACCGTGGAGCCCAGCTCTTCCATCGACGCCGCCGTCTCCTCCAGCGCCGACGCCTGCTGCTCCGTGCGCGCCGACAGGTCGTTGTTGCCCGACGCTATCTGCGAGCTGGCCGACGCCACGCCTTCGGCGTTGCCGCGCACGCCGGAGACCACGCGCACCAGGCTGTGGCGCATCTCGCCCAGGGCGGTCAGCAACTGGCCCATCTCATCCTTGCCGCCAGGCGGCACATCGGAGGTCAGGTCACCACCAGCGATGGCCCGCGCAGCCTGCACGGCGTGGTGCGCAGGCCGCGTCACGGAACGGGTGATGCCCACGCCCAGCACGGCAGCCAGCACCACGCACACCGCGAGCGTGCCCAGCACCCAGACACGTGCAAGCGAGAACACCTGCTGAGCGTCCGCCTGCGCCTGCTGCGCGGCGTCGGTGTTGATCTTCTGCAGCTCCCCCAGCGTCTCCGCGGTGGCGACAAACGCCGCCTCGGACTCGCCCGCGTACAACATGCCCAGCGCGTCGCTGGTGAGCTCCAGCGTCTCGGTGGTGCTGAAGTCCACGTTCTTGGCGATATCCATCAGCTTGGCCTGCAGCTCCACATAGGCGGCCTTGCGCTTCTTGTAGACGCCGTAGACCTCGCGCTCCTGGGGCATGTCGATCAGCGTTTCATACGTCGCCTCGATGCGGTCCAGATCCTTGTGGCGGGCAGCCACCTGCTCGGAAAACGCCTTCACTTCGGCCACGCTGCGCGATGTGACAACGCCCGCCTCGGCACGCCGCATGCGGTTGAGCTGCACCCGCAACTCGCCGGTCTGCGTCACGCTGGGCAGCAGGTTGGTAGCGATCTCTTCGGCCTGCGCATGGATGCGCGACATCTGCACCAGCGCGATGACCCCCAGCATGGCCGTGAGCAGCACGAGCGACACGAAGCCCACGCCCAGTTTGGCGCCGATGCGCAGATCGGAAATTTTCATGAAATCACCCTTCAGACGGCGGCGCTGCAGCATGCCCGCCATTTGTAACAAAATGCTGTCCCAGTCTATCAGCCAGAGGCAGCATCTTCTCTCAGGTGTTTCACGGTTTGCGCAACCGGAGGCCAGGCTGCCCATGGCTGCGCCAGGCTGCGGACGCTCTCTTTTCGGGAGCATCCCGCGCTGATCCAGAAAGCGCCGCAGGCCTCTGCGCCGCTCAATGGTTGCTAGGCCGCCAGCAAGCTATTGCGGGACCACCTCCAGCACGATGAACTGGTTGGCCTGCGTGTCCGGCGTGAAATTGTTGTCGGCGGCCAGCACCAGCGTGCGGTGGCCGTTGGGCAGCGTGTGGCCCCAGGTGATGGCTTCGATGTTGTCGAGCTTGACCCCCTGGTAGGTCAATGGCATCTCCAGCAGCACGCGCCGCGCCATGGGGGTGTAGCTGGCACCGGCCAGGCGCGGGGTGCCGATCACGTCGGTGGTGGCACCCGTGATCTCCGTCCATACCAGGCGGATGGTGTTGCCCACGCCCGAGGCGAACGCGCGCTCCACTGCAATGAACTGGCCATTGCCCACGGCCAGCATGTCCGACAAACCGTTGTCGGGGCCGAAGGGCGCGCCCGGGGCGGCGTCCACCGGAATCCTGGGCAACGGGTAGGCGTACTGCCCCTTGGGCTTGCCGGAGGCGGGGTCGAGCGCCGTCACGCGCACCACGCTGCCGCCTTGCAGCGTGGTGATGGGGCCGTCCTGGATCAGCGCGTCCTCGTTGGCGGCATACACCGTGCCGTCGGGCGCCACGGCCAGCGCTTCGAACACCTTGTTGCTGCGGGCGCCGTCGGTGGTGTTGTCCACGTACTGGTACATGCCGGGCAGCGAGAGCTCACGCACGAAGCGGCCTTCGCGCGTCATCTGCCGCACGAAGGGCTGGAACCGGCTGGCCGCCGTGGCGCTCCAGTTGCCCTCCGAAGCCCAGTACAGGCTGCCGTCTGGCGCGGTGCGGATGGCTTCGGGGTCCACCGTGCGGGCCGTGGCGGGGAACGGGGTGCCGTCCTCGCGCAGCATGTGCATCTGGCGGTTGATGCGGACCTTGACGTTGCCGCCGGCGTCGTAGTCGATGCCCAGGTTGTAAAAGCGCGGCGTGCCACGCTCGCCGCCCCGGTCGTCCGAGACGGCCCAGTAGCTGCCGTCCGCGGCGCGGTCCAGGCCCGAGATGCCGCCAAACTCGACACCCTCGAACATCGTGCCGGTGGGCAGCGAAGTGCTGCCCAGCAGCCGCAGCGCGGCGATGGGCTGGGCCCGACCGCCGCCATCGTCATTGCCACCGCCGCAGCCTGCCAATGCAGCCGCCACGGCCATCGCCACGCCCACGGCCATGCGCCGCCATGAATGCACCAGTGCCATCTCTGTCGCTCCGCCCTGCCGGGCCCGTTGGTTGAAGGAAAGAACCAGGAAAGCGCCAGAGACTAGGGTGGCCGTGTTGCGGCGCCGTGACAGGCGAGCGGACCGGGCGGGCGGACCGGCATGGCTAGGGGCAACGCGCCGGCCATGAAAAAAGCGCACCGGCCAATGGCCTGTGCGCTTTGCCTGAATGCTCCGATTTTGATAGCTCCTGGCGCTTGCCTGTCAAGCGCCAGCGGCCCACAAGACCCGTCAAACCCGGCACACCGCGCCGGGCCCGGACATCATGCGTTGTTGGCCTTCTTGTAGGCTTCGATGCCGTCGGTCACTTCCTTCTTGGCCGAGTCGATGCCCTCCCAGCCCAGCACCTTGACCCACTTGCCCTTTTCGAGGTCCTTGTAGTGCTCGAAGAAGTGGGCAATGGCGTTGCGGCGCATGGCGTTCACGTCGTCGATGGTCTTCCAGTGGTCGTACATGGGCAGGATCTTGGACGTGGGCACGGCGATAACCTTGCCGTCCACGCCGGCTTCGTCTTCCATCATCAGGATGCCCAGGGGGCGGCAAGGCACCACCACGCCCGAATGCAGCGGGTAAGGCGTGATCACCAGCACATCGACCGGGTCGCCGTCGCCCGACAGGGTCTGGGGCACGTAGCCGTAATTGGTCGGGTAGTGCATGGCCGTGGTCATGAAGCGGTCCACGAAGATCGCGCCGGACTCCTTGTCCACTTCGTACTTGATCGGGTCCGCGTTCATCGGGATCTCGATGACCACGTTGAAGGCTTCGGGGATGTTCTTGCCAGGAGTGACGTTGTTGAGGGACATGTCTTTGAATAGTGGTTGGTAAGCGTAACCCGCGATGCGTGCGGTCTTGCGGCCAGCCTGCATTCGTGGGGCAGGCAGGTCGCGCAGCGTCGGGATTAACCCTGATTTTACGGGCACGCCCCTTTCTGCCCGCTTGCAAACCCGCGTTTGCCTGTAAATTGGGTCTGTTGGCCAATCGACTCCTTGCCCCCGCGGCAGTCCTGGAGCACGAGGAAGCAACGCAGCGGAAGCACCACCGACCTGCGTTGTGATGTTTCCTTCCGTGCAACTGAAAAGATTGAAAGGAGCGACCAATGGCTGGAACTACAGCGCTGACTGCCCCCCTGATACTGGCTCTGGTTTGCGGATTGATTGCGGTAGCCTACGGCATCTGGGCGCGGGGATGGATCCTCGCCAAGGACCCGGGCAATGCCCGCATGCAGGAAATCGCCGCCGCCATCCAGGCCGGTGCCGCTGCCTACCTCTCACGCCAGTACAAAACCATCGCCATCGTCGGCGCGGTGCTGGCCGTTCTCATCGGCATCTTCCTGGACGGCACCACGGCCATCGGCTTCGTGGTGGGCGCAGTGCTCTCGGGCGCCTGCGGTTTCATCGGCATGAACGTCTCGGTGCGGGCCAACGTGCGCACGGCCCAGGCCGCCACGCAGGGCATCGGCCCCGCGCTGGACGTGGCCTTTCGCGGTGGCGCCATCACCGGCATGCTGGTGGTGGGCCTGGGGCTGCTGGGCGTCACGGCGTTCTACTGGTTCCTGGCGGGCAACGGCAACCTCACGCCCACGGCCAACCTGGCCACGCTGCTCAACCCGCTGATCGGTTTTGCGTTCGGCTCGTCGCTGATCTCCATCTTCGCTCGGCTGGGCGGCGGCATCTTCACCAAGGGTGCCGACGTAGGCGCCGACCTGGTGGGCAAGGTGGAGGCTGGCATCCCTGAAGACGACCCGCGCAACCCCGCCGTGATCGCCGACAACGTGGGCGACAACGTGGGCGACTGCGCCGGCATGGCGGCCGACCTGTTCGAGACCTACGCGGTGACGCTGATCGCCACCATGGTGCTGGGTGCGCTGCTGGTCGCCACCGCCCCGGTCAATGCGGTGGTGTACCCGCTGGCGCTGGGCGCCGTGTCCATCGTGGCGTCCATCATCGGCTGCTTCTTCGTGAAGGCCTCGCCCGGCATGAAGAACGTGATGCCCGCGCTGTACAAGGGCCTGGCCATCGCGGGCGTGCTGTCGCTCATCGCGTTCTACTTCGTCACCGTCTGGATCATGCCGGACAACGCCATCACCGCCAGCGGCAGCCAGATGAGGCTGTTCGGCGCCTGCGCCACGGGCCTGGTGCTCACGGCCGCGCTGGTGTGGATCACCGAGTTCTACACCGGCACCCAGTACTCGCCCGTGCAGCACATCGCGCAGGCCTCCACCACCGGGCACGGCACCAACATCATCGCGGGCCTGGGAGTGTCGATGCGCTCCACGGCCTGGCCGGTGATCTTCGTGTGCATCGCCATCATCGCGGCCTACACGCTGGCGGGCCTGTACGGCATCGCGGTGGCTGCGATGTCCATGCTGTCCATGGCGGGTATCGTCGTGGCGCTCGACGCCTACGGGCCCATCACCGACAACGCCGGCGGCATCGCCGAGATGGCCGAGCTGCCCAGCAGCGTGCGCGACATCACCGACCCGCTGGACGCCGTGGGCAACACCACCAAGGCCGTGACGAAGGGCTACGCCATCGGCTCGGCGGGCCTGGCCGCACTGGTGCTGTTTGCCGACTACACCCACAAGCTCGAAACCTACGGCCGGGCCGTGAGCTTCGACCTGTCGGACCCGATGGTCATCGTAGGCCTGTTCATCGGCGGCCTCATCCCCTACCTGTTCGGCGCCATGGCGATGGAGGCCGTGGGCCGCGCCGCCGGAGCCGTGGTGGTTGAAGTGCGCCGCCAGTTCAGCACCATCCCCGGCATCATGGACGGCACCGGCAAGCCCGAATACGGCAAGGCCGTGGACATGCTCACCAGCGCCGCCATCAAGGAAATGGTGGTCCCCAGCCTGCTGCCCGTGATCGTGCCCATCGTGGTCGGCCTGGCCCTGGGGCCCAAGGCCCTGGGCGGTCTGCTGATGGGCACCATCGTCACAGGCCTCTTCGTGGCCATCAGCATGTGCACCGGCGGCGGCGCGTGGGACAACGCCAAGAAGTACATCGAAGACGGCCACCACGGTGGCAAGGGCAGCGAGGCCCACAAGGCGGCCGTGACCGGCGACACCGTGGGCGACCCCTACAAGGACACGGCCGGCCCCGCGATCAACCCGCTGATCAAGATCATCAACATCGTGGCGCTGCTGATCGTGCCGCTGGTGGTGAAGTTTCACGGGGGGTAAGCACAGCAAGCCGGGCAGGCCGGCCTGCCAATGAAAAAGCGAGAAAGGGGGCAAAGCCCCCTTTTTGCCGCGTACCATCGCGGCTACCGGTATCCCTTCATCCCAGAAGATGGCCCTGAAAAACACCACGACATCGCACCCTGCACCTGCCGCCGGCAGCCATGGGGCCTACCAGCAGCTCATTCATGCCGTGGTGGCGGATGCCAGGCACCTGATGGAGCGTATTGCCGAAGCGGCGCGCATGACGCTGCAGGCGCGCCAGGACGCGGTGCGCACGGCGGGGGAGCACCAGGCCATGCACGAGGCGCGGCAGCAGATCACCCGGCTGGCTTCCGTGATGGGCGAACGCTACCCCGAGGCGCTGCGCAAGGCCCTCGAGCAGTCCGCCACGCGCACCGCAGAGAAGACCACGCGCTCGCTGTTCACCGTTCACTTCGACGAGCTTGAGCTGATGGACGAGTCGCAGATCAGCGAAAGCGTGGAACGTGCCCGGGCGCGGCAGATCCTGGTGTCTGCGGTGGAAGGCCCGCTCGCCGACCTGGACGCCCTGGTGTGCGCGGCCCAGGGGCTGGAACGGGTGCAGCCCGACCAGAACCCGCTGCGCCCGGACGTCTTCCTGCAGGCGCTGCAAACCGTGGTGTCGCAGATGCAGGTCACGGACCAGGTGCGGCACGACTGGATCGGCCCGATGGCGCAGGCGCTGGGCCGCGAACTGCGCACCCTGTACCTGGCGCAGGTCGAGCAGCTGCGGCACAGCGGCGTGCAGCCGGTGGGCTACGCCATGCGCCAGACCGACGGCCAGGTGCTTTACGTGGCGCCCGCAGCCAGCGGTGCGTCGCCAGGCTTTGCGGCTGACAACGAATTCGCCACTGCGGCCGCCGGGTCTGCCGATTCGCTGCTCACGCTCGACCGCTTGCGCCGCCTGCTGCTGGGCGAGCTCAATGAGTCTGCGGCGCCGGGCCCCGCGCCTGCCTTTCCCGACGCAACCGACGCAACCGGCATGACCGGCGTGACCGGGGCGCCCGAAGACTTCGCCGAGCGCTTCGCGCGGGAGTTCGACGGGCTGGACGATCTGCCCCGCGTGGACCCGCCCGCCACGGATTTCGCCATGACGGTGCCCGCCGCCTTCGAGGCGCTGCAGGAGATGAACCAGGTCGGGCAGATGATGGAGCGCCTGGGCACGCCACGCCCCCCAACGGCCAGCGGCGACCACCCCCCGGCCGCCACGCCGCGCCAGCACGCGGGCGGACTGGGCCAGGCCCTCAGCATGGAAGTGGTGGCGCTGATGGTGGACAACATCGCGCGCGACACGCGGCTGCTGTGGCCCGTGCAGCAGTTCGTGCGGGCGATGGAGCCGGCGCTCATGCAACTGGCGCTGGCCGACCCCCGCTTCTTCAGCCACAAGGAACACCCTGCACGCAGGCTGCTGCAGGACCTGACCGAGCGCAGCCTGGCCTTCGACAGTACGGAGGACACGGGTTTTCAGAGCTTCATGCGCTCGCTCATGAACATCGCGGGCCCGCTGGCCACCGCCACGATCGAGGGGCCCGACGATTTCGAGCAGGTGCTGCAGCAGTTGCACGCCAAATGGGCCGACAGCGAAAAGGAGCGCAAGGAGGAGCGCCAGCGCGCCATCGAGGCGCTGCAGCATGCCGAGCAGCGCCACCTGCTGGCCGCCAAGATCTCGCGCGACATCTGGCTGCTGCCGGACATCGACAAGGTTCCGGACCCCATCCTGCGGTTTCTTCTCGGCCCGTGGGCCAAGGTCGTCGCCCAGGCGCGCCTGGCCGACACGACCGGCAGTACCGACCCCGGCCGCTACCAGGAGCTGGTGGAAGCGCTCATCTGGAGTGCGCAGCCCGAGCTGACCAGCTTGAACACGGGCCGCCTTGCCCGGCTGCTGCCCAAGCTGCTGCCCAAGCTGCGCGAGGGCCTGGCGTCCATCGATTACCCGGCGGACCGCACGGAGGCCGTCTTCGAGTTGCTGATGCAGCTGCACCAGCAGGCTTTCAAGCAGCCCGCCAAGCCCGCTGCCGCCCGCACGGCCCCGCCCGCCGAGGTGCCTCGGGCGCCAGCCCCCGGCACCCCGGCCCTCGACGAGGACGAAGAGCCTTGGGTGGCGCCCTCCGAGGCCAAGGAGTCAGGCTACATGGATTCCTCGCAGACGCCCGAGTCCGAGAGTCCGCTGCCAGCCACCCTCGCGGCCCCTGCGGGTGGCGAGAGCGTCGTGCCCGCGCTCGCCATAGGCAACTGGGTGAACTTGCTGGTCGCCGGCCACTGGGAGCGCACGCAGCTGTCCTGGATCGGCTCCAACGGCACCTTCTTCCTGTTCACCAGCGCCTCGGGCCGCACGCAGTCCATGACTTTGCGGCTGGTGGACCGGCTCATACAGCAAGGCGCTATGCAGGTGCTCACTCAGCAGAACGTGGTGGACGGTGCGCTGGACGCCGTAGCGCAAGCGGCCATGCGCAACAGCGTGGAAAGCCGCCTGTGAGCAGCCGACCGATCGGCAGCACCCACGGTGGCGGGCCCTTTCACGGCGGCTGACAGCCTCGGTAAAGACCCGGGCCCGAAATCCCGCAAGCCGCCGCCCTCTCCCACCGCAGGCAAGGGGTCAGAACTCCGCAAAGACCGCTGCACGCAGCAGCGCAGCCGCTGGCGCCACCAGCTCCTGCAGCTCTGAAGCGCGATCCTGCTCGATGGCCTGCAGCACCATCTCGTTGATGCCCCCCACCACCGCCATCGCCATGGCGGGCTGCAGCGGCGTCTTGCGCAGGCGCTCGCCAGGGCGGTTGTTGACCACGTCCAGCATCAGGTCGGCCAGTTGCTGGTTGGCGCGCCGCCGCGCGGCCAGGCCTGGTGCCCCCAGGCCCAGGATCTCGATGAACAGCGTGCGCAGAAGCACCGGGTTGCGCATGAGCACGCCGAAGTAAGCGCCCATGGCCTGCTCCACCTGCGCCTGCCAGTCGCTGTGCGGGTCGATGGCGGCACGCAGCACGCCGATCGCGTTGCCGCTGGCAAGCTCGTACAGCGCGATCAGGCACTCGGCCTTGTCGGCGAAGTTTTCATAGAAGGTGCGGCGTGACACGCTGGCTTCGCGCACGATGTCGGCGATGGTGGTGTCCGCATAGCCCTTGGACGCCACAGCGCGGGCCATGCCTTCGAGAAGGCGGGCGCGGGGTTCCGGTGCGGGGGTGGCAACCGGGGCGGAGGCGGTGGCGTCAAGAGTCGTCATGCGTGCTGTGCGGGCTGAATTCCTGAAAGCTGGACACAAGGGTTGCACTGGCTGGTACTTGACAGTACCACACCCGGCAGGCATGATTTGCATCATTGGTACCATCCAGTACCAACTCATCCGCCGGGATATCCAGGGAGTATTGTCCATGACCGAGCTTGTTGTACGCCGCCTGCTGATCGATCTTGAAACGCCGTTTGCGCGCCACTGGTGCGGAGGCGACGCGTTCCGCTCGGCGTTCTTCAATGCGCTGTCGATGAGCTTTCCGGTGGGCGAGCAGTTTTTCATCGATTCGGTGCGCGACGGCCACAAGGCACTGCCGCCGGACCTGCAGGCCCGGTTTGCCGACGAGGTGCGCGGCTTCATCGGCCAGGAGGCCACGCACCGCCGCATCCACGCACTGTTCAATGGCCACCTCGAGAAGCAGGGCCTTGCCAACGAATGGGCACCCCGCGCGCAGGAGCGCATGAAGCTCTTTGCCGAAGCCGACCCGCGCCACCCCCTGGCCGTCACGGCCGCCAACGAGCACTTCACCGCCTTGCTGGCCGAATGGCTGCTGGCCCATCCCGAGATCCTGGCGGGCGCCGAGCCGCGCCTGGCCACGATGTGGCAGTGGCATTGCGCCGAAGAGTCGGAGCACCGCAACACCGCGTTCGATCTGTACCAGGCGCTGGGCGGCAACCACGACTGGCGCATTACCTGGTTTCGCCGCATCACCACCGTGTTCCTGGCGGACGTGCTGCGCCAGACCGTGGCCAACCTGCGCCGGGACGGCACGTTGTGGAAATGGAGCACCTGGGCCAGCGCGGCGCGCATGCTGCTGGGCCGGGGCGGCCTGGTGCGCGAGACCTGGAAGCCCTGGCGCGCCTACCTGCGGCGCAACTTCCACCCCAGCCAGCACGGCAGCGATCTCTCCGCGCGCTGGCTGGCCGAGCACAGCGACACCTTCACGCCCATGGGCGCACGGTGATGCGCCCTGCGCACCACCCCTTTGACCCGCACGCCCCGTGCTGCTACAACTCCACCCACCTGCCTTGCACCGCGCAGCCGGCCGCCTCCACCCCGGGCCGGCGCTGACACCTACGAGCTGAACCATGACACTCCACCGACCGCACCGGCGCATCCGCCGGGCAGGCGAAGCTTTGCTGTGCCTGATTGCTGCCACCCAGCTGGCGATCACCACCCTGCCCGCGCAGGCCGAGCCCATGGCGTTCGATGCGGCGCTTGAGCAACTGGGTCGCCGCTCCGACCAGCTGGCCGCCTCCAAAAGCGCCGTCGAAAGCGCCCAACTGCGCCGCGATGCGATGCAGCGCCTGGGCGGCCCGGTGGTCAACCTCACGGGCGCGGCCTATGCCTACAACGCCAACCTGGACGTGGACCTGAACCCGCTCAACCGCGTGCTGCCCGGCGTGCTGTCGCAACTGCCGCCGCAGCTCGCCGCCCCCCTGGCCCAGCTGCCGCACCTGCCGTCGTCCTACACACTCAACCGCCACAAGAGCGACACCACCTCTTCGGTCTCTGCCGTGTGGCCCATCTACATGGGTGGAGCCAGCCACGCCGCGCGTGGCCTGCTGGACGCCATGACCCATGAGGCCGAGGCCGACGCCGCCAGGACGGGCCATGAAGCCACCACGCTGCTGGTGCAGCGCTACTTCGGTGCCCAGCTGGCGGAGCGCGCCGCCGTGCTGCGCGAGGCGGCGCTGGCCACCATCGAGCAGCACGACGCAGCCGCCCAGAAGATGCTGGACGCCGGCGTGATCGCCCGCGTCGAGCGCCTGCAGGCCCGATCGGCGCTGGAGGAGGCACGCCGCAACGCCCGCAAGGCACGCGACGATGCCGAGCTGGCCGCCACCGCGCTCACCCGCACCCTCAAGGCCAGCGAGCGCGTCACGCCCACCAGCCCGCTGTTCGTGCTGGGCCAGCCGCTCGAACCCCTGCCGCAGTTCATCGACACCGCGCTCGCTCGCCACCCGGGCCTGTCCAAGGTCGCCGCCAAGAAGGAGCAGGCCACGCAGTTGCACGCAGCGCAGGAGGCATTGCGCAAGCCCCAGGTGTTCGCGTTCGGCCAGCGCCAGCTCAAGACCGGCAAGGAGGCCGACTGGGTGGCTGGTGTGGGCGTGCGCTGGACGCTGTGGGACTCGATCGACCGCGATGCGTTGGCCGAGTCCTCCAACCGCCAGATCGCGCAGGCCGAGCGCACAGGCGCGCAGGCGCAGAACGACATCGCCCTGCTGGTGGAAAAACGCTGGCTGGGCGTGGAGCAGGCCCGCCGGCAGTTCCTGGCCATGGCCCCCAGCCTGGAGCTGGCCGACGAGGTGCTGCGCCTGCGCACCTCGGGCCTTGCAGCCGGCACCAGCACGACGCTGGACCTGATCGACGCACAGGTGAACCAGGCCAAGACCCGGACCGAGCGCGCCCAGGCGGCCCATGACTACGTGAAGGCGCTGGCCGACCTGCTGGAGAGCTGCGGCCTGTCGGATGACTTTGGCAAATACATGGCGCGTGCCGACGCCCTGAAAGTGGAGTAGTGACCAACATGAACAAGAACACCAACAACAGCAGGAAGGCCGCCGTGATCGGCACGGTGGCTGTCGTGGCCGTGGCCGGTTTCGTGGGCTTCGGCCTGTGGAAGGCCTCGCAACCCGCGCCCGAGGTCTTCCAGGGCCAGATCGAGGCGCAGGAAGCCGACATCGCCCCCAAGGTCACTGCGCGCATCGCGCAGATCCTGGTGAAGGAAGGCGACCAGATCGCCGTGGGCGCGCCCCTGATCCGCATGGACAGCCCCGAGGTCAAGGCCAAGCTGGCGCAGGCCACCGCCGCGCAGGAGGCCGCGCAGGCCGTGGCCGCCAAGGCCGAGCACGGCGCGCGCCCTCAGGAGGTGGAGATGGCCCGCCTGAACTGGCAGCGTGCCGTGGCCGCCGCCGACCTGGCCGAGACGTCCTTCAAGCGCGTGGACGGCCTGGCCCGCGAGGGCCTGGTGGCCGCGCAAAAGCGCGACGAGGCCGAAGCCAACTTCAAGGCGTCGCGCGACCAGGCGCTGGCCGCCAAGGCGCAGTACGACCTGGCCCGCGCCGGGGCACGCCCCGAAGACCGCTCGGCCGCGAGCGCCCAGGCACGCCAGGTGGCCGGCGTGGTGGCCGAAGTCGAAGCCGCCCAGGCCGAGACTGAACTCAAGAGCCCCGTCGCCGGCGAAGTGGCCAAGGTGCTGACACGCACCGGCGAGCTCTCGCCCCAGGGCGTGGCCGTGGTCACGGTGGTGGACCTCAAGGACCAGTGGGTGGTGCTCAACGTGCGCGAAGACCGGCTGCAGCGCTTTGCCATCGGCAAGGAATTCGACGCCACGCTGCCGGCACTCGGCGGCAAGGCGGTGACCTTCAAGGTCTACCACACCGGCGTGCTGCCCGACTTCGCCACCTGGCGCGCAACGCGCGCGGGCCAGGGGTTCGATGTACGCACGTTCGAGGTGCGGGCGCGGCCAGCCCAGCCCATCGAAGGCGCCCGCCCCGGCATGACCGTGCTGGTGCAGTGAGCCCGCGGATTTGAATAAAAAGTGCTTCCAGCGCTTTGCCATCAAGCGCCAATAGCTATGAATTCAATAGCAAACAGCTTTCGCCGCGAAGCCCGCCGCCTGGCCGCCGACCGCTGGGACCTCGCCATGGTCACCTGGGTGCCGCTTCTGGCGGTGGCGCTGCTGTGGTGGATCTTTTCGGCAGGGCTGCCGCGCCACCTGGCGGTGGGCGTGGTCGATGACGACCACTCCGGCCTGTCGCGCCAGCTGGTGCGCATGCTGGACGCCACGCCCGGCGTGCAGGTCACGCAGCACTACACCAACGCGGCCGAGGCCGAGCGCGCGCTGCGCGCCGTGGACGTCTACGCCGTGGTGGCCATCCCGCGCGACTTCGCGCGCACCGTGAAGCAAGGCCGCGCCGCAGAGGTCACCCTGTTGCACAACGCGCAGATGGGCACCCACTCGGGCCTGCTGCAGCGCGATGTGCGCGCGGCGGTGGGCACGCTGTCGGCAGGCATCGAGATGGCCGCGCGCAACAAGCGCGGCGAACCCGCCCAGGCCGTGCGCGTGAGCATGGAGCCCATCCATGCGCAGATGGTGGCGCTGTTCAACGTGTCGAGCAACTACGAGCAGTTCCTGGGCGCGGCGCTCATCCCTGCGCTGCTGCACATCCTGGCCATGACCGCCGGCGCCTGGGCCGTGGGCCGCGAGCTGCGCGACCGCAGCGTGGGCCAGTGGCTGCAAGCCCCGCTGGGCGCGGGCCGCTTCTTCCACACCGCAGGCGCCTTGCTGGGCAAGCTGGCGCTGCCCTGGGCCACGCTCACGCTCACCGGCCTGCTGGCACTGGTGGGCATCACCTGGGGCCGGGGCTGGCATCCGCCGGGCAACCTGTGGTGGGTGGCAGCGGCACTGGCACTGCTGATGGCAGTGTCGCTCACGGCGGGTGCGGCGCTGGCCGCCCTCACGCGGTCGCTGCGCACAGCGCTGTCGGGCGCGGGGTTCTTTGCCGCCCCGGCCTTTGCGTTCAGCGGCGTGGCTTTTCCGCTGGCCGGCATGCCCGCCAGCGCCCGCGCCTGGTCCGAGGCCATGCCCTTCACGCACTACATCCGTCTGCAGATCGAGCAGTTGCAGATGGGCGCACCGCTGGCCACCAGCGTGTCCACCGTGGTGGCGCTGATGGCGGCCTCCGGGGTGCTGTGGCTGGTGGGCGCGGCGGGCCTGCATCGTGCGGTACGGCAGCCTGACAGCTGGGGAGGCCGCTGAAATGGAATGGAGCGACTGGCATGCGGCAGCTGCCCCCTCTCCCCAACCCTCCCCCGCGAGGGGAGAGGGAGCAATGCCTGCGCGCCTCGCAGACGGCTGCAACGCCCTCGGAGCCCCTCCCCCCTCGCGGGGGAGGGTTGGGGAGAGGGGGCCCTCGCAAGCACCAGTGCACCCCAAACCACCCCAGCCCGCCCCGCCCAGCTACTGAACCCAGGCTGACATGACACCCCCCATCCCCCCCGAATCCCCCCGCAACCTGCTGCATGCCTGGCTGCTGGCCCTGGCCACCGTGGCACGCGACAAGGGCGTGCTGCTGCTGCTGATCGGTGCGCCGGTGCTCTACGGCTTCTTCTACCCCTGGTTCTACGCCGACGAGGTGCTCACCCGCGTGCCCGTGGCCGTGGTGGACATGGACCGCAGCAGCCTGTCGCGCCAGATCACGCGCTTTGCCGATGCCGATCCGCGCATCGAGGTGCGCATCGTCACTGGCAGCGAGCGCGAGGCGCAGGAGGCCCTGTGGCGTGGCGAGATCGAGGGCTACGCAGTGGTTCCCGCGGGGCTCAAGCGCAGCGTCGTGCGCGGCGAGAACGCCGTGGTCAGCATCGAAGCCAACGGCGCGTATGCGCTGCTCAACAAGGCCGTGCAGTACGGCTTCGCCGAGGCCGTGGGCACAGTCTCCGCCGGGGTCGAGATCCGCAAGCTGCAGGCCGGCGGCCAGAGCGCGCAGCAGGCCCACGCTAGCCGCGCCCCCGTGCAGCTGCAGATGGTGGCGCTGTTCAACCCCACCGAGGGCTACGGCAGCTTCGTGGTGCCCGCCGTGGCGCTGCTCATCCTGCAGCAGACCCTGTTCATGGGCGCCGCGCTGCTGGCCGGCACCTGGGTGGAGGCCGGGCAGCACCGCGCCAACGCCACCACCTGGCTGGGGCGCTTGCTGGCCCTGTGCACGCTGGGCTGGGCCAGCGGCCTGTTCTACTTCGGCTGGATCTTCGTGCTGCACGACTACCCGCGCGGCGGCAACCCGGTGGGCGCGCTGGCCCTGCTGGCGTGCTACGTTCCGGCCGTGGCGGCGCTGGGTTCGCTGCTGGGGCTGTGGTTCGGCAACCGCGAGCGGGCGCTGCAGGTGTTGCTGTTCACCACCCTACCCATCGCCTTCGTCGCTGGCTTCTCCTGGCCCGTGGAGGCCTTGCCGCAGCCGATGCAGTGGCTGCGCTGGCTGCTGCCCAGCACCTCGGGCGTGCAGGCGTCGCTGCGGCTCAACCAGCTGGGCGCGCCGCTGTTGGCGGCCCTGCCCTACCTGTGCGCCCTGGTGGCGCTGTGCGCGGCGTGCACGGCCGCGTTGCTCTGCAAGACACGGCCCGCATGCGGCACCGGAGCGGCCTGAAAACGCAGCACGCTGACGCTCGTACGCCCACGTGAGCCTGCACAATGGCGGGCATGCGCATCCTGTTCATCCACCAGAATTTCCCGGGGCAATTCAAGCATCTGGCACCTGCGCTCGCGGCCCGGGGCCACGAAGTCGTGGCACTGGGCATCAACCAGCCATCGGTTGCGTTGCCAGGTGTCAAGGTGGTCCTGCACAAGCCCCAGTTCACCGCCGCGGCGCCGGGCCGCGATGCCGACACGGCGTCGTTGCACGAGCTTCGCAGCAAGATGGAGCGCGGGGCGTCCGTGGCCCGTGCGCTGCAGGCCATGCAGCGCGAAGGCTTCACCCCTGACCTGATCTATGCCCACCCAGGCTGGGGCGAAGCCTTCTACGTCAAGGACGTGTTTCCGGACGCCAGGCTGATCGTCTATGCCGAATATTTCTATGGCGCCGACGGCGGCGACTCGAGTTTCGACCCGGAGTTCAGCCGGCCTGCCGAAGGCGACAACCGCCGCCTGCACACCAAGAACCTGCACCTCATGCATGCGCTGACCCATGCAGACAAGGGCGTGTCCCCCACCGAGTTCCAACGGGACCGGCACCCCCTGCCGCTGCGCCAGCGCATCGACGTCATTCATGACGGTATCGACACGCAGCGCTTCGCGCCCGCTGCGCAGACCTTCGTCTCACTGCGCAACGCGGGCCTGCGTCTGACGGCCCAGGACGAGGTGGTCACCTTCGCAGTGCGTGAACTGGAGCCCTATCGCGGCTACCACATCTTCATGCGCGCCCTGCCGGAGTTGCTGGCGCGGCGCCCCAAGGCGCACGTCATCATCGTGGGCGGCAGCGGTGCCAGCTACGGCGCGGCGGCGCCGGCGGGCACCACCTGGCGCAACATCTTCCACGCGGAAGTGGCAGGCCGCATCGACCCGCAGCGCGTGCACTTCGTGGGCAAGCTGCCCCATGCCAACCTGACGCAGCTGATGCAGGTCTCCACGGTGCATGCGTACCTGACCTACCCCTTCGTGCTCAGCTGGTCGCTGATGGAAGCCATGAGCACCGGCTGCATGATCGTCGCCTCGGACACGGCCCCGGTGCGCGAGCATGTGCGCCACGGCGAAACGGGGCTGCTGGTGGATTTTTTCGACCACGAGGCTCTGGCCGACACCATCGTGCGGGCCATCGAGCAGCGCAACGAACTGACCCCGCTGCGCGCAGCGGCGCGCGCGCATGTGGTGAACAACCTGGACCTGGCCACCAATTGCCTGCCCGCACAGATCAATCTGCTCTCCAGTGTCCTGGGCGCGCCTCTCTGACTTTTTTACCCCCGTTCAACATGCCTGTCTTCCTGCACGTCGGCTGCGGCCAGAACACCAAGGTGCGCACCACGCGCGCGTTCAACACGCCCGAATGGACCGAGCTGCGGCTGGACATCGACCCAGCCGTCGTGCCCGACATCGTGGGCACCATGACCGACATGCGCGCGGTGGCGGATGCGTCGGTGGACGCCATCTACTCCTCCCACAACATCGAGCACCTGTACCCGCATGAGGTGCCGTTGGCGCTGGCGGAGTTTAGGCGCGTCCTCAAGCCTGGGGGCTTTGCCGTCGTGACCTGCCCTGACCTGCAGGCGGTCGCGGAACTGGTGGCCCAGGACAAGCTCACGCAGCCGGCCTACCAATCGCCCGCCGGCCCGATCTCCGCGCTGGACATCCTGTACGGCCACCGGCCTGCGCTGGCCCAGGGCAACCTGTTCATGGCGCACCGCACCGGGTTCACGTTGAGCAGCCTCATGCACGCCTTCAACACATCCGGCTTCGGCGGCTGCGCGGGACTGCGCCAGCCGCCGCCCATGTACGCACTGTGGGTCGTGGCCGCCAGGCAGCCCGTGCCCGAGGCTGCGCTGAAGGAGCTGGCTGCCGCGCACTTTCCCTGACGGGCTCCGCAGCCCCAGGCTGAGCCCACCACAAGCCACAAAGGCCACCCTGGGGTGGCCTTTGTGGTTCAAGGCTGCACCGCGGTGTCAGACCAGCGCAAGGAAGTCACCGCTCGTGAGCGCCGGGTGCGTGGTCGTGCCCAGCGTGACGATGGTGATGGCCGCACCGCCCCCGGCGCCATCCGCGTCGTAGGTCAGCGCCCCCGTGACAGTGCTGTAGGCCAGCGTCACGCCATCGAGCGTGACCGATCCACCCGCCACCCCCAATGCGGAGAACACGCTCGCCGACAGCTGGATCTTGTCGCCCTGCGCGGTGCTGAAGTCCGTGATGCGGTCTGCGTTGCCCGCGTTGATGGCGCTGTCGAACACGAAGGTGTCGGCCCCCAGCCCGCCCGTCAGCGTGTCGCTGCCCAGGCCGCCAGCCAGCGTATCGTTGCCCGCCATGCCGTTGAGCACGTTGTTGCCCGTGCCGCCGGTGAGCTCGTTGTTACCGGCATTGCCGGTCAGGTTCACGGCGGCGCTGCTCAGGACGATGGCGTTTTCCACGTTGGCGGCCAGTACGTAGGTAGCCGCGGAAGCAAAGGCCACCTGCACCAGGTCGATGCCCGGATCGGCGCCTTCGACCACGATGTCGGTCGCGACATCGATCACATACGTGTCGTCGCCGGTCCCGCCCGTCATGCGGTCAGCGCCCGCGCCGCCATCGAGCAGGTCGTTGCCAGCGCCCCCGGACAGCGTGTCGGCACCGAGGCCGCCACTGAGCGTGTCGCCGCCATCGTTGCCGGTCAGCACGTTGTTGAGCCCGTTGCCCATGAGGCCCAGCCCCCCGGACGTGGTGACGGTGGCGTTCTCGACATTGGGGCTCAGGTCGTACGAGCCCCCCAGGAGGGCGACGTTCACCAGGTCGGTCCCCGCATTGAGCGCCTCGATGACCTGGTCGCCCAACGCATCGACCGTGTAGGTGTCATTGCCCGCACCGCCTTCCAGCCGGTCGCTGTCCGAGCCACCGTCCAGCTTGTCATCGCCCAGCCCGCCGATGAGGGTGTCATTGCCGCCCAGGCCATTGAGCACGTCGTTGCCCGCCAGTCCGTCGATGATGTCGTCTCCCGCTGAGCCGTTCACCGTATCGGCGGCTGCCGAGGCTGTGTTCGACACCACCTCGGAGAGCGACTTGTCCGCTCCGCCGCCCTGGAAGCTGAACCATTCGACGCCGCGCACGATGGTGATGGTGCCGCTGCCGATGTGCGTGAAACGAACATCCGTGGCCGACAGGCGGGCCACCGTGTAGTCGGCCAGAACACCGCTGAACACCGCCACGTCCGCTGCGCCCACGCCTCCATCCAGCGTATCGTTGCCACCCGCTCCCACCAGCGTGTCGTCGCCGCTTCCACCGGTGATGACGTTGTCTCCGGTGTTGCCTGTCAGGGTGTTGTTACCGGCATTTCCGGTGAGATTCACCTTCAAGGCCGGGGTCGAGACGATCAGCCCGTTCTCGACGTTGGCAGCCAGCGTATAGGTTCCAGCGGCGGTGAACGCTACCTTCACCATGTCCGAACTGGCATCTGCGCCTTCGACAACCACATCCGTTGCCACGTCCACGGTGTAGGTGTCATTGCCCGTGCCTCCGGCCAGTCGGTCTGCGCCGGCGCCTCCATCCAGCTCATCGTCGCCGGCATTGCCCGTCAGGGTGTCGTTGCCATTGCCACCGCTGAGCGTGTCCTTGCCGTCGTTGCCTGTCAGCACATTGTTGAGCGCGTTGCCCGTCAGGCTGAAGTCGCCGGACAGGGTCACAGTGGCGTTTTCCACGTTGTCGGCCAGCGTATAAGGGCCTGCGAAAGCGATGTTCACCGTATCGGTGCCTGCGTTCAACGCCTCCACCACCTGGTCGCCCAGCGCGTCGATGACATAGGTATCGTTGCCCGCACCGCCGTCCAGCGCGTCGTTGCCCAGGCCTCCGTCCAGCGTGTCATTGCCCGCACCGCCGGCCAGCGTGTCGTTGTCGTCGCCGCCGTAGAGTTTGTCATCCCCCGCGCCGCCCGCCAGGGTGTCGTTGCCCTCCAGGCCGCTCAGGGTGTCGTTGCCGCCCCGTCCGTCGAAGTTGTCTGCGCTGGCCGTGCCGGTGATGTTGTCGGCGGTATCGCCTGCCGCAACATCCCGAAGATCCTGCTCGCTCACCGTCGCGTCGGCGAAGACGATGCTCTCGACATTGCGGAAGGTGACGATTTCGCTGCCACGTGTGAGCACCAGGTCGGTGGTGGTGCGCGAGACCGTGTACTCGTTGCGATTGCCTTGCAGCTCCAGCGTGTCCGTGCCCGCACCGCCATCCACGGTGTCCGCGCCACCGCCTCCTTGCAGCGTGTCATCGCCCAGGCCGCCGTTGAGGACATTTTTGCCCGTGTGGCCCTCAAGCCGGTTGTTGGCGGCGTTGCCGGTGAGGTTGACCGCTACCGACGGGCTGCTCTCCACCTCGGCACCTTCGACATTGGCAGCCAGCACGTAGGTCCCGGTGGTGGTGAAGTTGACGGACACGTAGTCCGAACCCGCACCGGCGTCCTCGACGATCACGTCGGTGGGAGAGTCCACGTAGTACTCGTCGTCGCCCGCACCGCCGACCAGGCGATCGACGCCGGCGCCACCGTCCAGGCGATCATTGCCTGCGCCGCCGATGACCGTGTCGGCCCCCAGCCCGCCGCTGAAGGTGTCGTTGCCGTCGTTGCCGGTCAGCACGTTGTTCAGGGCGTTGCCCATGAGGCCCAGTCCGGCGGACGTGGCCACGGTGGCGTTCTCCACGTTAGGGCTCAGGTCGTAGCCCGAGCCCGGTGCGAGCGAGACATTCACCAGATCCGTTCCGGCATTGAGTGCCTCCACCACGTTGTCGCCCACCGCATCGACCATGTAGATGTCGTTGCCCGCACCGCCTTCCATGCGGTCGCTGTCGGTGCCTCCGTCCAGGGTGTCGTTGCCCGCGCCGCCCAGCAGTGTGTCGTTGCCGGCCATGCCGGAGATGAGATCGTTGCCGCCCTTTCCGTTCAGCAGATCGTCAGAACCGTCGCCCACCAGGGTGTCGTTCTGCTCGGTTTCAAGCCGGGCCAGCAGATCGGCTTCGGTGACCGTCTGGTCCGCGAACGCTACGTGCTCGATGTTC
This sequence comes from Acidovorax sp. sic0104, assembly GCF_019219095.1. Lineage (GTDB taxonomy): Bacteria > Pseudomonadota > Gammaproteobacteria > Burkholderiales > Burkholderiaceae_C > Acidovorax. The sequence goes on along the minus strand of NZ_JAHUWH010000031.1, from coordinate 6,006 downwards.
TGGAAGGTGACGGATTCGCCCGTGCGTGCCAGAGTCAAGGCCGAGCTGCCGGCAGCTCGGGTCAGCGTGTAGTCGCTGCGGTCGCCCGCAAGCACCAGCGTATCGCTGCCTTCGGCCCCATTGACGCTGTCCGTGCCGCCCTTGCCTTCCAGGCGGTTGTCTGCCGCACTGCCCACCAGCGTATCGTTCAGCGCAGTGCCACGCACGCCCTCTATGTTGGTCAGCGTGTCGGTGCCACCCTGACCATCGCTGGCCGTGCCGGCTGCAAGGTTGACGTTCACTCCTGTGGTGACGGGCGCAAAGTCATAGCGCACGATGTCGAAGCCGCCTCGGCCATCGATGAAATCGTTACCTCCACGGCCTTCGAACAGTTCCGCATAGGTAGCAACATCGGAACCCAACAACGTGTCGTTGAAGCCGGAGCCACGAATCTGGTTGATGTTGGAAAGTTCGTCGTTGCCGGTGGCCGCGCCGGTGGCCGTGCCAGCCAGCAAATCCACCGTCACGGACGCGCCAGCATTCTGAAAATTCGCACGATTGCCATTGATGCTGGCGTTGGTGATGGCGCCCCCGTTGATCGTGTCGTTGCCCGCGCCGCCTTCGAACATCTCGAAGATGTCCGCACTGCTGCCCAGGATGCTGTCGTTGTGGGCCGAGCCCCGGATGAAGGGCACATTGACCACCGTATCGGTGCCCCCCCATCCGTCGGTCACCGTGCCGGAGCCCGCGCTGCCGTCGCCGGTGATGCCCGAGAGGTTCATCACGATGCCACTGGCGTTGTCCTCGTAGCTCAAGGTGTTGCCGTCGGCGTAGCCTGCGCGGTCGGTGACGGCGCCACCGTCGATGCTGTCGTTGCCTGCGCCGCCCTGCAGGATGTCGCCGCCCGCACCGCCCAGCAGGGTGTCGTTGCCCGCACTGCCGCCCAGCCAGTCATTGCCGGCGCCGCCGTCGATGAGGTCATCACCCGAGTCGCCCGTCAGCGTGTTGGCGGCGTCGCTGCCCAGCAGGGTATCGGCAAAAGACGAGCCAGCGACATTCTCGATGCTGGTCAGCGTGTCCGTGCCGCCTTGGCCATCCACGGCCACGCCTGTTGCCAGATTCACATTCACGCCAGTGCCTGCGATGCCGTACCAGACCCAATCGTTGCCAGCCCCGCCATCGATGGAGTCGTTGCCGGCCCCCCCTTCGAAACCGTTGTCCGCACTGCTGCCGATGAGAGTGTCGTTGTAGGCGGAGCCCGAGACACCCGATATTCCGGCCAGAGTGTCGTTGCCATCGGCACCGGTCGCGCGGCCCGTGGACAGATTGACCGTGACGGCTCCGCTGGCCCCCCAGTAAGCCACCCGGTCCAACCCTCCCCCGCCGGTGATGTTGTCGTTGCCCAGGCCGCCGCTGAGGTCGTTGTTGCTGGCGTCGCCCGTGATGGTGTCGTTGAAGGCGCTGCCGCTGACCCCCTCGAAGCCCGCCAGGGTGTCGCTACCCGAGCCTGTTCCCGACGTACGGCCGGTCGTCAGGTTCACATTCACCGCCGCAGTCGCGTCGTGGTAGTTCGCGAAGTCCCATCCGCTGCCGCCATTCAGAGAGTCATCACCAGCGCCGCCCCAGATGTTGTCGTTGCCGGCCCCACCATGGACGGTGTCGTTGCCCGCACCGCCCTCCAGCGAGTCGTTGCCGTCGCCCCCGTCGATGCTGTCGTTGCCGCCCAGGCCTTCGAGCCTGTTGGAGGCGCCGTCCCCCACGATGGTGTCGTTGAAGCCTCCGCCCCGCACCCCTTCGATGCCGCTGAAGGTGTCGGTGCCGCCTTGGCCGTCGGAGGCAGTGCCGTCCACCATGCTGACATTCACGCCAGAGGTCGCGAGAAAGCGGTAGTCCAGCCGATCCCAACCACCGTTGCCGATGATGGTGTCGTTGCCCGCGCCACCTTCGAAGGACTCAAACTCTCCAGAACCTCCGATGAGGGTGTCGTTGTAGCTCGATCCGCTGACCGCTTCGATGTTGTACAGCGCATCGGTGCCGCCGAGACCATCCTGGGCAGAGTTCATGCCCAGATCCACCAGTACCCCGGCGGTTGATGTGTCGTAGAAAACCCTGTCGAAGCCCTCTTTGCCATCGATGGTGTCATTGCCTGCACCGCCGCGGAACAACTCGGTGAGTCCGTCGTTCAAGGTGACCCCGCCCTGGGGGTCTCCTCCGATGAGGGTGTCATTGCCGCTTGATCCTTGAATGCCCTCTATGCCCACCAAGGTGTCGGTGCCACCCGTACCGTCGTTGAAGGTGCGACCAAGCGCCAGATTCACGTGGACTCCAGTGTTCCCGTCGTAGCGGACCCAATCTATGCCGCCACGGCCATCGATGAGGTCATTGCCACCTCGGCCGTCAAAGAATTCGACGTAGGTGGAGGGGTTGTTCGAGCCCCGCAGAACATCGTTGAAACTGGAACCACGGATCTGATTGATGTTGATCAGCTTGTCGTTTCCGTCGGCGCCAATGGCTGTGCCGGCTTGCAGATCCACCGTTACGGAAGCGCTGGCGCTTTGGTAGGAAACCCGATTCTGGTTGCTGTTGCTCGTGATCGAGCCGCCGTCGATGGTGTCGTTGCCAAGCCCGCCTTCGAACATTTCGAACACATCCGCGGCACTGCCGGTGATGGTGTCATTGAACGCGGAGCCCACGACCATCTCGATGCCCACCAGCGTGTCGTTTCCGTCCGCGCCAGTGGCACGGCCGGTGCCCAGATTTACGTTGACAGCACCAACGCTGGCCGAATAAAGGACCCGATCGAAGAAATCCCGCCCGCCCCCGCCCACCAGACTGTCGTTGCCCCCAAAACCTTCCAGATCGTCGCTGACATTGTCAGCACCCACGAGGGTGTCGTTGCCCGATGTTCCAGGGATGTATGCCATGGTGTACGCCTTGATATGTGCGAAGTTGGAAATGATTTGCTGCGAGAACACATCCAGGGCACGGTCGCCCCAGGCCCCGAAGTCGACAGAGGATGTGTCAAGACGTACACAAGGGTCCATCCCCCATTCATGGGATGGACTTTTCCCCGAGGCATGTGGTGCGGAGGCGGATTTCAAGGCGTCCTCTACCCCGTTTCGACTTGATCACGGTCCAAGAGGCGCTGCACCAGTACGGCATGGACGGCCGCGTGGGCCGGGCCCAACGTCATCGTCGGCGACCGCGGGGGCCGTACCCGCCGCTTCCAATGCAAAACGCCCGATGCAGCGCATCGGGCGTCCTTGGCAGGGCAATTTGGCGGCGGCTTCTGAGCAGGCCTGGAGACAACACGACTCAGAGCGGGCAGGCCTTGCGCAACTGGCTACAACTCGCCAGCAACCGCAGCAGCGGCACCTGCGGGCGTGCGTTCACCGCACCATGCAGGGCGACTTGTTGTTGAACTTCCATCCCGGGATCAGGTACTGCATGGCGATGGCGTCGTCGCGCGCACCCAGGCCGTGCTGAAGGTACAGGCGGTGGGCGCGCTCCACCTCGTCCATGTCCAGCTCCACCCCCAGACCAGGCTTCTTGGGAAGGTCGATAAAGCCGTTCTTGATCTGGAGCGGCTCCTTCGTCAGGCGCTCGCCGTCCTGCCAGATCCAGTGGGTGTCAATGGCCGTCACCCTGCCCGGTGCTGCGGCGCCCACGTGCGTGAACATGGCCAGCGACACGTCGAAGTGGTTGTTGGAATGCGAGCCCCAGGTCAAGCCGAAGGCCTGGCACATCTGTGCCACACGCACCGAGCCGGCCATGGTCCAGAAATGCGGGTCGGCCAGCGGAATGTCCACCGACTGCAGCGCCAGGCTGTGCGCCATTTCGCGCCAATCGGTGGCCACCATGTTGGTGGCGGTGGGCAGGCCGGTAGCGCGGCGGAACTCGGCCATCACTTCGCGGCCGGAGAACACGCCTTCGGCGCCGCAAGGGTCTTCGGCATAGGCCATCACGCCGTGCAGGTCGCGCGTGATGCGGACCGCATCCTTGAGCAGCCAGCCGCCGTTGGGGTCCAGCGTCACGCGCGCTTCCGGAAAGCGCTCGTGCAGCGCACGGATCGCCTCCACCTCTTCCTCGCCGCGCAGCACGCCGCCCTTGAGCTTGAAGTCGGCAAATCCGTAGCGCTCATACGCAGCCTCGGCCAGGCGCACGATACCCTCGGCCGTCATGGCTTTTTCATTGCGCAGGCGGAACCAGTCATTGTCCGCGCCGGGCTCGGTGCGGTAGGCCAGGTCGGTCTTGGCGCGGTCGCCCACATAGAAAAGGTAGCCCAGCATCTGTACCGATTCGCGCTGCACGCCGTCGCCCAGCAGCGCGGCCACAGGGACGTTGAGGTGCTGGCCCAGCAGGTCAAGAAATGCCGACTCTACCGCCGTCACGGCGTGGATGGTGATGCGCAGATCGAAGGTCTGCAGCCCGCGCCCGCCCGCGTCGCGGTCGGCGAACTGGGCGCGCATGGCATTGAGCACGGCGTTGTGATGGCCGATGGGCCTGCCCACGATCAGCGCTCGCGCGTCCTCGATGGTCTGGCGGATCTTCTCTCCACCAGGCACCTCGCCCACCCCCGTGTTGCCCGCACTGTCGCGCAGGATGAGCAGGTTGCGCGTGAAGAACGGGCCATGCGCGCCGCTCAGGTTCATGAGCATGCTGTCGTGGCCTGCCACGGGCACCACGCGCAGCTCGGTGACGACGGGGGTGCTGGTGGCAGAGGGGATGGATGGAGTGGTCATGGTGGTCCGAAAGCGAAGATGAGGCGCACGATGGCGCCCCGGGGTAAGTCTCAATCAGCAGTGATTTTTCGGGTCTCGATCACGGTCTTCCAGCGTGCGAACTCACGCGCCTGGTAGGCGGTGAAGGCTTCCGGCGTGCTGGCCACGATTTCCAGGCCTTGGTCGAGCATGCGCTTCTTCACGGCCGGGTCGTTCATCGCGGCGACGGCAGCGTCCGATAGCTTCTTCTTGAGTGCAGGCGGCAGGCCCTTGGGCGCGGCCATGCCCTGCCAGGAGTACACCTCGGCACCTGCCACGCCGGCTTCCGCCAGGGTGGGCACATCGGGCAGCACGGGGCTTCGCTTGTCGCCGGTGACGGCAATCGCATGGAGCTTGCCGCCGCGGATGTGCTGCAGCACGGCGTTCACGTTCTGGAACGAGAACTCCACCTGTCCGCCCAGCAGGTCGTTGATGGCCGGTGCGCCGCCCTTGTAGGGGATGTGCAGGCCTTCGGTACCGCTTTGCTGCCAGAACACCTCCGCCGAGAGGTGGTCAGACGAGCCGTTGCCCGAGCTGGCGAAGCTCACCTTGCCCGGGTTGGCCTTGAGCTGGGCGATCACTTCCTTCACGGTGCGGGCCTTCTGGCCTGGGGCAGCCACCAGCACGTTGGGCGCCTGCACGGGCACGGTGATGTAGTCGAAATCCTTGAGCGCGTCATACGGCACGCTCTTGAGCAGGTGCGGCGCGACGACGAAGGCGCCCAGCGAGGACACCAGCAGCGTGTAGCCGTCGGCCGGCGCGCGCTTGACCATGCCTGCGCCCAGCGTGCCCGTGGCACCGGGGCGGTTGTCCACCACGAAGTTCTGACCCAGCTTATCGCCCATGTGCTGTGCCATGGCCCGTGCCACCATGTCAGTGGAGCCGCCGGCCGGGAACGGCACGACGATGGTCACGGGCTTTTCAGGCCAGGCTGCGGGGGTACTGGGCGCGGGCGTCTGCGCCGATGCGGCAAAAGCGAGGCTGCAAGCGCTCGCGGTGAGCAGCAGTTTGTTGATGAACATGGTCTATGTCTCCAAAGGTGGATGGGTCGACAGCCCTCTGCGGGGCCTGGGTCGGGTGTTGCGTCGGAACGGATGCTTGCCTGGATGCCAGGATGGGGGCGTGGTGCGGAGCGGTTACTGCGGGCCGAGCTTCTTGATGAGCGCGGCGAGTTCTTCCATCTCGCTGGGCTTGAGGTCGGTGAGCGGCGCGCGCACGGGGCCGCCGTCGTGGCCCACGATCCTGGCGCCCGCCTTGATGATGGAGA
>NZ_JAHUWH010000030.1 GCF_019219095.1 Acidovorax sp. sic0104 | reverse complement strand
TGCCGCTGGCGTCCACGATCTCGCTCAGGTATCCCTTGCTGGTGGGCGTGAGGTCGTAGCGCAGGGTGGTGGTGCGGCCGTCGGCGTAGGTGACCAGGGTCGGGCGGCCGAGCCGGTCTCGCTCAATACTGGTGGTTTGGCCCAGGGCGTCTGTGATCGTGGCAGCCAAGCCCAGCGCGTCGTACTGGGCGCTCTCTGTACCCGTGTCCGGACTGGTCTCGCTGGTGGCGTTGCCCAGCGCGTCGCGGGTGTAGGTGGTGGCCACGCCCTTGAAGTCGCGGGCCTGGGTGGTGGCATCCAGGGCGTTGTAGCTCAGAGACGCTGTGGCGTTCTCTGCGTTGGTAATGCTGGCAACGCGGCGCAAAGCATCCAGGTTCTGGCTCTCGCTTTGCCCCTGGCCATTGGTGACCGACGTCGAATCGCCGTTGGCGTCGTAACCAAAGGTGGTTGTCTGCGCGCCGACTGTGACGGAGGATGCACGATTGAGGTTATTGATGGTGCGTGCAACGCGCCAGGCAGTTTGCCCCTGGGCGTTACGCAGGTCTTCCTGGGTGCGGTTGCCCATGGCATCCAGGGTGTAGACGCCGGAGTTGCTGCGGTTGTCGCTCCAGCCTGTCATGCGGTGAGCATCGTCGTACTGGTAGGTGACTGCGTAGCCCGCTGAGTCGGTGACCGTATGGACCTGCCCACTGGGCAGATAGGTCATCGTCTTGGTGTAGCCAGCACTGGCGAGCGTGAGCAGACGATCACGCGCATCCCAGGTGTAGCTGACTACGCGCCCGTTGGGGTAGGTGACGCTCGCCAGGCGGTTCCCGCTGTCCCAGCTGTACGTCGTGACATGACCCAGCGCGTTGGTCATCGTGGCTACATTGCCCACGCTGTCATAGGTGTACTGGGTAACAGCTCCGTTGGCGGCGGTGGCAGTCGCTACGAGGCCTTGAGCGTTGTAGGTCCAGCTCGATGTTCGATTGGTGTTGGGCGAGACCGTCGTATCTACGATCGTCCGGCTCAACGGGCGACCTTGCGTGTCGTAGGTAAAGATGGTGGTGCGCCCGGTCCTAGTGATACCGACCGGCAACCGCAGGTTGCTATGCCATGTGTACGTGGTTGAGCGCTGCTGAGCTGTCCCGAATGCTTCCGTGTAGTCGGTTTGCAGGAAGCGAGAGAGATCCCACGATGTTGTGGACTTGTTGCCTTTGAAGTCTGTGCTTTGCGTGACCAAGCCCTGCGCATTGATGGTGCGATTGGCAATGACAGAAGTGCCGGGACCAGAGGCAGCACTGGACGACGCGACCTGGCTGTATCCTCCCGCCGTGCTGTAGGAATAGCTGCGGGTGATGCCCAGCGGATCTTTGATGGTGCTTTGCCGCGCAGCCGGATAACCCACCTCATAGCGGCTGACCCCGCCGGCGAGTTCGCTACTGACCGCCCGACCCCATGCGTCATAGGCGAAGGTCCCCCACCGCTTGTTGTTCTCATCAATGATGCCGGTGAGCGCGTTGGGGAACAGCGTGTGTTCGTACACGAACTGGCGCTGCTTGTTGTCCGGGTAGGTGACCGAGGTGAGGCGGCGCGAGGTGTCGTAGCCGTAGCTAAGAATTCGGCCATCAGGCGTTTGCACGCTGGTCAGCTGATTCTGGGCGTTGTAGCCCAATGTGATCTGGCGCCCGAAGGGGTTGGTGACACCGGTCAGGAGACCGTTGGCTGAGTATGTATAGGTGGTGGTCCAGCCCGTGCGGTTGGTGGAGCTGATCAGCAGGCCGGTGGAACTAAAGATCCACAGGCTGTCGTCGTTGGCACGCTTCCACGTCCATGTCTGATTCGGGTTTTGGGTGAGCTGGTCCAATCCGTTTGCGGTTGTCCAACTTGTCGCGCCATTGAGCTTGCTGTAGACGTGCTCATCACCCGACGGCAGCTTGATGATGGCGCCGACAGGTCCACTTGCCGGGTACAGCGACAGGCTGGCACCCCAGTTGTGATTCCAGCCTTTGCCGATGCCCAGATCCGTATTGGTCTTACTGCTGTAGTAGCGAACAAAGCTCAGTGGGGATGGACCGCCATCGATCCAGTCCAGTTCATTGCGGATTTTTTCTGCCTTGGCGGGGACGATGGGATTCTCTGTGCAATTTGCGGGCTCCCAGGGCGGCGGCGTGTTCTCCGGTGGCCTGGGTGGCTCTGGTGGGGTGTCAGGGGGGAGATCTGGAGGTGGATTCTCTGGGGGCTGCTCTGGAGGCGGGGAGTCTTCATTCCCGCTTTCGTCGGGCTTATCTATCCAGCAATAAAGTTTGCCGCCGGCATTGTTTGTAATTGTCCACGCCCAATATCCTTCCTCGATATCTGAAAGCGTGAAAATTGCATCGAGATGGCCGGGCCAGACTTGGTGCCATATTTCGATATTGAACTCGTTGCAAGCCCCTGGGCTGGAAAACTTTCTGTCCTGATAGAAATGCGACCGCCATTCATTCGCCGAGTGAGCCGACTCTGTAAAAAACGCTACAAAAATTAACGCTGCAAGCGTTGAGATTCTTGGAGTCGCCTTTGAGCTTTTGAACATTGGTTTCCCTCTCTTATTATTTGAGGCAGGTTGATTCGCGTTATTCACCAAGGCTGGCGCACGCATCTCAAAAATCTACACGGATATGGAGCAGCCGCATGTACTGCATTGGCCTGATATTTGTTACGAATCGCTAAATCTGCAGCCAACCCAGGAACACGGTTTTCAGGGCGATTGCGTATAAATGCAATTTAATTCACATCGCGGCAGACGAAAATGTTAGCGCAACGTTTTCGTGTGCACTCTCGTCATCACTCATATTTCTTGTAGTTTCGCGACATGCCCATTTCTGTTAAGGAAAGGCGTGTAAAACCAGAAACCGTAGAACCTCTGCGTGAAAGGTTTTCAGGATTTCGAGGACACAGGGACATGGCTGCGCAATACGCCCGCACTACGCAGAAACACCCCGCACTTCCGCGAGTTTCACCAGCACCTGCAGCGCATGGTTCAGCGGTGTCGGCACCCCCAGAGCCGCTCCGCGCTTGACCACATAGCCATTCAAGTGGTCGATCTCGGTGGGTTTGCCCCGTGACAGATCCTGCGCGGTGGACGAATACTGCCCTGGCATGGTGCTGGCGATGCCACGCACGGCAGCCTGCACATCGCCCGGAATGGTGACTCCATCGGCAGCCGCCACTGCCAGGCATTCGGCCACGATGTCGGCAATCACCTGCGTCACGCCAGGCACCTGCACCAGCGGCCCATAGGGCTGTTGCGACAGGGCCGACAGCGCGTTGTAGGCGCTGTTAAGCACCAGCTTGGCCCACAGAGCGCCCCGCACGTTGTCAGACACCTGGGTGGGAATGCCCGCCGCCGTGAGCTGGCGGGCCACCGTGTCGCTGCGCGGCGAAGGCGCAATCACCAGCTCGCCCCGGCCATGGTGCACCACATGCCCCGCTCCACCCATGGCGGTGGCCACATAGACCACGGCTGCGGCCACCGGGGTGCTCGCATCCAGTACGGCGCGCACACGCTCATCGTTGTCCACGCCGTTCTGCAGCGTCAGCACCAGCGTACCGGGTGCCAGGTGCGGGCGAATCTGCTGCGCAGCGTCTTCCGAGTCGGACGATTTCACGCAAAACAGCACCACATCGGCACCCTGCACGGCACTGGCCTCGGTGCTGGCCGCCAGTGGCACCTGCACATCCATCGTCGCCGTCTGCAGTCGCAGCCCCTTGTCGCGGACGGCCAGCACGTGGGCAGGCCGCCCGATGAGCGTGACGGCATGGCCTGCACGGGCCAACAAGGCACCAAAGTAACAGCCCACCGCGCCCGCGCCCATGACGGCAAAGCGCAAGGCCGGGGTGGCGGAATCAACGGCTGGGGATTGGGCGGACTCGGTCATGGCGCTCTGGATGTTGGTGAAACTGGATGAGCAAAGTTGAACACATGGTATCGCCCGAAAAGCCATGCAGCGAAGACCCCGAATTTCCTTGCACCATTGCGATCTCACCCCGATTGACGCAAAATGCGCCAATCAGGAGATCACCATGTCTGCTACCGCCTTTTCTTCCGTCAAGCTGCCCGCCCATCTGGTGGAACAGGCCCGCCAAGCCGCACAGCCCATGCGCCGCTCCGTGGCCAGCCAGATCGAATACTGGGCCACGCTCGGACAGATCGTGGAGCACACAGGCCTGAGCGTCTCGGAGGCCCGCAGCGCCATAGAGCAATATGAAGCTGCGACTTCGCGGAACAGCGCCCTGGTAGCCCCGGCATCGGTGAACGACCTCACAGCCCGCCTGCTGGCAGCGCAGACTCGCGGGACTCTGGCGCAGCGGGTACGGGACGTGGTTCAGGAAAACCAGGCCAAGGCGGCTGCCGTCTGAAAAGTCGATGGCGCCGTCGCAGCCTCGCACTTCACCGCCGTCCAGCAGCTCCACCCCAACTCGCTGGTTTCACCTGCTGGCGGGCCCCAACGGCGCCGGCAAATCCACGCTCTACCGCGCGCTGGTGCGCGAGGGCATCCTCGGCCCGCCACTCCCGTTCGTGAACGCGGACCTGCATGAGCAGGCCCACCTTCAGCACATCGCCGACCCGGAGGCACGGTCTGAAACAGCCCGGCAATGGGCCGATGCACGCCGAGCCGCGCTGCTGTGCGAAGGCGCCGATTTCGCCAGCGAGACCGTGTTTTCGCACCCGTCCAAACTTGCGCTGATTGAGCAAGCCCAGCAGTGTGGCTACACAGTGGCCTTGTACATCGTGGCGCTGGACGACCCGGCGCGGCTGCTGTCGCGTGTGGCCCAACGTGTGCGCGAAGGCGGGCACGCCGTTCCGCCTGAACGCATCCTCGCGCGTTACCCCCGCACCATGGACAACCTGGCGCAGGCGGTGCGCCAAGCCAATGTGTCGTACCTGTATGACGCAGCAGAAGCCGCTGCCACCGGGCCGCAACTGGTGGCGATGTGCTCACCCGGCCAGATCACCCCGTTGGTCCAGCCGCTACCCGTATGGGCGCGGCGCCTGATCGGCCGATAGCCCGCTGCGGCATGTCCGCAAGGCGATCCAGAGCTGTCCGAACAGTCTTCGGGCACTGGATTTCACATAAAAATATGCCTCTAGCGCTTACTGGAAATACGCCAGAAGCTATGAATTAGATAGCAATTTCAGAGCTTTAAAAATCCCTGTTGCCGTTGTGGGTGATCACCATTGCCAAGACAATAATTGTCTAGTCAATTAAATTCCCTGCCCATGACCTCCCCAACCTCCTCTTCTTCCGCTCAGGGCTTTTACGACCCCAGCCAACTGAACCCGCAGGAGAGCGTGGGCTACCTGATGCGCAAGGTGATGTCGTCGATCCGCACCCAGGCGGACGCCCAGTTGTCCACGCACGACCTGACCTATGCGCAGTGGCTCCCGCTGTTCAAGATCTCGCTGTGCGACCAGACGACGGTGGCCAGCCTGGCGCGGGACCTGGAGACCGACCCCGCGTCCATGACCCGCGCGATGGACCGCCTGGAAGCCAAGGGCCTGGTGCTGCGCGAGCGCTCCACCACCGACCGCCGCGTCGTGCGCCTGGCGCTCACGGCCGAGGGCGACAAGGTCGCGGCCCGCGTGCCACCTGTGCTGGCGGAGGTGCTCAACGGCCACCTCAGCGACTTCAGCCACGACGAGTGGCAGCAGTTGCTCAGCCTGCTGCGCCGCATGCTGGCCAACGGCGATGCGCTGCGCCAGCAGCGGCCGCCGGATTCAGCCTGACGCCGTCAGCCCGCGCACTGTTTCCGACCTCCACACACAACACCCCATAAAACCATTTTGGAGAACCCTGTGAACACCACAGCCCCCCTGCCCTCGATCCGCTCGGCGTTTGCCGCGCATTTCGCCGTATCGGCCCTGGCATTGGCCGCCGCCCTCCTGCTGGTCGGCTGCGCCAGCCCCGGCGCGCCCCACACCCCGCTGGCCCAGACCACGCCTGCCGCCGTGGGCCTGGCGGAGTCCGCCACCACCGACACCGCAGCACCCAGCCAGTGGTGGACGACGCTGGGCGATGCCCAGCTCGACGCCCTGGTCGAGCAAGCTCTGCAAGGCAACCCCAGCCTGGCCGTCAGCCGCGCCCGGCTGGAGCAGGCGGTTGCCCTGAGTCAGGTGCGCGAAGCGGCCAACGGCCCGCAGGTCAACCTGGGTGTGGACGTGACCCGCCAGCGCTACACCGCCAACGGCCTGGTGCCGGCGCCCATCGCCGGCAACACCTACAACAGCGGCACGGTGCAGGCCACGCTGTCGTGGTCGCCGGACTTCTTCGGCCAGCATGCGGCCGAGCTGCAGGCTGCGCTGGGCCAGGCCCGCGCTGCCCAGGCCGATGCCGCCGCCGCCGCCAACACCCTGGCCGCGCAGGTGGGCCGCAGCTATGTGGCGCTGGCCCGGCTGGTATCGCAGCGCGATGTGGCCGCCCGCGCCCTGGCGCAGCGCGAAGAGCAGCAACGCCTCACCCAGGAGCGCGTGTCCGCCGGCCTGGACAGCCAGGTCGAGCTGACGCAGGCCCAGGCCGCCGTGCCCGATGCCCGCACGCAGATCGAAGCGCTGGACGAGCAGATCACTCTCGCACGCCGCCAGATCGCGGTGCTGAGCGGCCAGCCCCCCGATGCGCTGCCCACGCTGGCCCCGCAACTGGCCCAGCTGCAACGCAATGCCGTGCCCGACGTGCTGGGCGCAGACCTGCTGGGCCGCAGGCCTGACGTGGTGGCCGCACGCTGGCGCGTCGAAGCCGCCACGCAGGGTGTGAACAGCGCACGCAGCGAGTTCTACCCCAACATCAACATCGCAGCCTTCATCGGCCTGAACTCGCTGGGCCTGGACAATCTGTTCAATGCCGGCTCGCGCCAGATGGGCGTGACCCCGGCGCTGCGCCTGCCCATCTTCGACGGCGGCCGCCTGCGCGCGCAGCTGGGCGGCCGCCAGGCCGAACTGGACGCCGCCATCGCCCAGTACAACGGCGCGGTGCTCGACGCGGTGAAGGAAGCCGGCGACGCCATGGCATCCATCCAGTCGCTCACACGCCAGCAAACGCTCCAGGACGACGCCGTGGCCAGCGCCGAAAAGGCCTACCGCTTTGCGCAGGACCGCTACCGCGCAGGCCTGGGCAACTACCTGGTGGTGCTCTCCACCGAAAGCCAGGTGCTGGCCCAGCGCCGCCTGGCCGTGGACCTGCGCGCGCGCCAGCTCGATACCCGCCTGCAGCTGATGAAGGCGCTGGGCGGCGGCTGGACCGATGACACGGCAACGCTGCAGACCGCAGCGCGATAGACGCAAGGTTTGCTGTGGCCCAGTCCGAGCGCCTTCGCATGCCGTGCCTTTCCCACGCCCCTCATCCGTTCACGCTGAGCCTGTCGAAGCGCCGCGCAAGGCTTCGACAAGCTCAGCCCGAACGGTCGAGGTGACGTGCGAACGCTGACCAGCGCAACAGCCCGAAGCCAGCCCCCTACAAAAACCACACAACAACACATTCCTGAAAGACCACTGCCATGAGCGAACCTCTCACCGCCAACGAAGCCAACACCGCCCGCCGCCGGGGCCTCACCATCATTGCCGCCGCCGTCGCGCTGGTAGCCATCGGCTGGGGCGGCTGGCACTGGGCCAACGGCCGCCACGTCGAGACCACCGACAACGCCTACGTGGCGGGCAACGTGGTCCAGATCACGCCGCAGGTCGGCGGCACCGTCGTCTCCATCGGCGCGGACGACACCGACTACGTGAAGGCCGGCCAGCTGCTGGTCAAGCTCGACCCCGCCGATGCACGCGTGGCATTGGAGCAGGCCGAGGCCCAACTCGCGCAAACGGTGCGCGAAGTGCGCACGCTGTTCGCCAACAACTCCACGCTCAAGGCCCAGGTCAGCCTGCGCAGCGCCGACCTGGCCCGCGCGCAGGCAGAAGCCGCACGCCTGCAGGACGACGTGACGCGCCGCGCACCGCTGATGGCCAGCGGCGCCGTGGGCAAGGAAGAGTTCCAGCACGCCACGGCCCAGGTCACAGCCGCCAAGAGCACCGTCGCCGCTGCCCAGTCGGCCGTGGTGGCCGCGCAGGAGCAACTGGCCGCCAGCCAGACGCAGACCGAAGGCACCTCCATCGAGCAGCACCCCAACGTGCAGCGCGCCTCGGCCCGCGTGCGCGAGGCCTACCTGGCCGTGCAGCGCGCCCAACTGGTCGCGCCGCTGGACGGCCATGTCGCCAAGCGCGGCGTGCAGGTGGGCCAGCGCGTGCAGGCCGGCGCACCGCTGATGACGCTGGTGGCCTTGAACGATCTGTGGGTGGACGCGAACTTCAAGGAAAGCCAGCTGCAAAGCCTGCGCATCGGCCAACCCGCCGAGCTCGAAGCCGATGTATACGGCACCAAGGTCAAGTACCACGGCACCGTGACCGGCCTGGGGGCCGGCACCGGCGCAGCCTTTGCGCTGCTGCCCGCGCAGAACGCCACCGGCAACTGGATCAAGGTGGTGCAGCGCGTGCCTGTGCGCATCGCACTGGACGCCAAGCAGGTGGCCGAGCACCCGCTGCGTGTGGGCCTGTCGATGGAGGTCAAGGTGGACACGGCCGACCAGAGCGGCAAGACCCTGGCCGACACGCAACGCTCCACCCCCGTGGCCGCCACCGCCGTGTTCGACGAACAGTTCAAGGCGGCCGACGATGAAGTGGCGCAGATCATTGCCGCCAACCTGGGCCGCAGCAGCAAGGCCGCCGTGGCCGCGGCGTCGCCCAAGGTGGGCGCGGCCGGCAAGGCCAGTACGAAGTCCCCGGCCATGGCTTCAACGCCCTCCGCGCCCCACATCGAGAAGCATGCGTCTGCACCCGCAGCAGCCGCGCAAGCCCTGCAATCGCCAGCGGTGCAGTAAGCCGGGGTTCGCATGACTGCCGCCAACCCTACTGCAGACACCGCAAGCCAGGCAGCCGCCGCGCCTGCGGTCCCTGCCGCATCGCCACCCGCAGCCCCGCCGGGCCCACCTGCGGGCTACCCACCGCTGCAGGGCACTGCCCTGCTGCTGGGCACGCTGTCGCTCTCCCTGGCCACGTTCATGAACGTGCTGGATTCGTCCATCGCCAACGTCTCCATCCCCGCCATTGCCGGCGACCTGGGCGTGAGCCCCGGCCAGGGCACCTGGGTCATCACCAGCTTTGGCGTGGCCAATGCCATCTCGGTGCCGCTCACCGGATGGCTCACGCAGCGCTTCGGCGCCGTGCGCCTGTTCACCATGAGCGTGCTGCTGTTCGTGCTCACGTCCTGGCTGTGCGGGTTCGCCTCGTCGCTGGAGATGCTGGTGTTCTTCCGCGTGCTGCAAGGCCTGGTGGCCGGGCCGATGATCCCGCTGAGCCAGACGCTGCTGCTCGCCAGCTACCCCAAAGCCTTGGCCGGCACCGCCCTCGCCTTGTGGGGAGTGACAACGCTGGTCGCCCCCGTGGTGGGACCGCTCTTGGGTGGGTGGATCACCGACAACATCTCCTGGCCGTGGATCTTCTACATCAACGTGCCCGTGGGCCTGCTGGCCGGGCTGCTCACCTGGGGCATCTACCGCAAGCGCGAGACGCCGATCCGCAAGCTGCCCATCGACACGGTGGGGCTGAGTCTGCTGGTGCTGTGGGTCGGTGCGCTGCAGCTCATGCTCGACAAGGGCAAGGAGCTCGACTGGTTCGCCTCGGGCGAGATCATCATCATGGCCGTGGTCGCCGTGGTCGCGTTCGCGGTGTTCCTGGTGTGGGAGCTGACCGAGAAGCACCCGGTAGTGGACCTGAAGCTCTTCAAGGGCCGCAACTTCACCTTCGGTGCACTCGCGCTGTCGGTGGCGTATGCCCTCTTCTTCGGCAACGTGGTGCTGCTGCCGCTGTGGCTGCAGCAGTGGATGGGTTACACCGCCACCTCGGCCGGCATGGCGCTGGCGCCGGTGGGCGTGTTCGCCATCCTGCTCACGCCACTGGTGGGCAAGAAGGTCGGCCAGTGGGACCCGCGCCGCATGGCCACGGGCGCGTTCATCGTGTTCAGCACGGTGCTGTGGATGCGCTCGCAGTTCACGGTGCAGACGGACTTCATCCACATCCTGATCCCCACCCTGCTGCAGGGCGCGGCCATGGCGTTCTTCTTCATTCCGTTGACCACGCTCACCTTGGCGGGCATCCCGCCCGAGCGCATACCGGCGGCTGCGGGGTTGTCCAACTTCGTGCGGATCACCGCCGGGGCCATGGGGACGTCGATCGCCACCACGCTCTGGGAGAGCCGCGCCGCCATGCACCACGCGCACCTGACCGAAGGGCTGGTGCAAGGCCAGGGGGTGTTCGGGCAGACGCTGGACAACCTGACCGCATCGGGCCTCACGCAGATGCAGGCGCTGGCGCAGGTCAACCGGCTGATCGACCAGCAGGCCTTCACGCGGGCTGCCAACGACATCTTCCTGGGGTCGGCGTTTTTGTTCCTGCTGCTCATCGGGCTGATCTGGCTGACCAAGCGGCCGCCACGGGCCGCGGGCGGCGGCGCGGCCGATGCTGGTGGGGCGCACTGACAAAGCGCCCGCGCGCTCTGCGCCACAGCGCAAACAACCGGCCCTTGGGCCGGTTCTTTTTTGGGCCACGCATCGCGCAGCAACTGCAGGGCTCGCCACATGCCACGCTGACGCCCCTGCAATCCCACACTCCCTGTCGGAAATTCCTGACCCGGGAGCAGGCGCAGCACCTTCGGTCACCTACAGGGTACGAGCCCAACAATGCAGTCACCGTAACCCATAACAAGGAACTGCCATGTCGCTCTCGCTGATTCTGCTGATTGTCCTGATCCTCATCCTCGTTGGCGCACTGCCAACCTGGGGCCACAGCCGTTCGTGGGGCTACGGACCCAGTGGTGGTATTGGCCTCGTGGTGCTGATCCTGGTGATCCTGCTGCTCATGGGCAGGATATAAAAGTGCGGCACCAGGGTGGCGCGGGCGGACAACGTCCGCAGCATCCCGGTGTCACACCTTGAAGACAAAAGCGGCCCTCGGGCCGCTTTTTCGTGGGCGCTGTACTTGCCTGTCATGCCCGCCGCGCCACTGCAGACCCGGTGCCGCGCACCGCGCAAATACCTTACACCGTGCCCACACGCGTTTCTGCGCGGGCAAACGCCGTGGTGAACGCAGCGAACTCGTTCTGGTTCACCACGCCGTTGGCATCGCCGCCCTTGTCCATCATCTGAAGCACCGCTTGCGAAAAATCGGTGCCCTGCTTCTGGATCGATGTGCTGGCCATGCCCTTCAAGAACTCGTCGTGCGAGATGCTGCCGTCCTTGTTGGCATCAAAGCCCGCTGTGATCTGCTGCTTTTGGGCATCGTCGGCGCCAAAGCGGGTCAGGATCTCCTGAAAGTCCTGCACCGACACCGAGGCGCCCCCGCCCGCCGCCCCTGCGCTGCGCCCGCTCTGCGCGCCACCGCGCTGGACGGCACCCAAGGCACCATCGAGCTTGCCTTGCGACACCAGAATGCCCTTGCCCGCAAACCCGGCCAGCGCCTCGGCCTGCGGGCTGAGCGTGACGACCGCAGAGGGTTGCGCATCGGCCGTCTCGCTGCTGCGGCGCGTGGCCGCTGCCTTGGAGGATCCGCCCGAGGCGGCGTTGAAGACCATCGACGCAACGGACGCCAGGCCGGAAATGAGAGGTGACATCGCCATGAACTCCTGTGTGGCGACACCCCGGTGCCGTGGGACGACCATCGACGGGCCACCGTTTCGCCTTGCCCCGCCAGGGTACCCGCACCGTGCACCTGGCAAAGGCCTGAGAAGCGGCGACATCGCCCCCCACCTTGCCTACTTGAGCACGTAGCCCGCCAGCACCGACTGCACCTCGTAGATGCTGAGCCGCTTGTTGAACTGCTTTTGAAACGGCGCGGCGCTGCCCGAGATCCAGATCTTCAACTCGGCATCCAGATCGAAGGTTCCGCCGGTCTCGATGCTGAAGTGCGTGATGCTCTTGTAGGGCAGCGAGTGGTATTCCACCTTGCTTCCGGTCATGCCCTGCTTGTCCACCAGCACCAGCCGCTTGTTGGTGAACACGAAATAGTCGCGAATCAACTGATAGGCATGCTCCACCACCTCGCCGGGCGCGAGGATGCGCCCGAACTCTTCCTGGATCTTCGCTGCATCGATCTTGGATGCATTGCCCATGACGCCGTCAAAAAGTCCCATCGTGTTCTCCTGCTGTTGTGATGTCCCGGTGGCCCGTCAAGCCCCGGCCCTTCAGGCCAGCGACTGGTAGCCCGGCCCGAAGGCGACGAACTCGCCCTCCAGCTGCCCGGCGGGCTGGCCCTCGTAGTGAAGCACCGAAGTCTGCACGATGCGCCCGATGCCCTTGCGCTGCAGCATGCGGGTGAAGGAACTCCACACCGCGGCCGACGGGGCGTCGGCCACGGCGGTGAAGGTGCCGGCCATGGGCGCCAGGTAGTCCATGGTGTTGCGCTGGATGACCAGCCGGCTGCCCAGCGCTTGTGCCGACAGCCGCACATGCAGCATGCTCCACGCCGCCAGGATGGCCACGGCCGACGCGCTGCCGCCGAACACCGTGTCGCGGTGGTTGATGTTGGGCGCCAGCGGCGCGGTCAGCACCACGCGCTGCGGTGATGCGTCCACCACCGACACGCCCATGGCACGGGCCAGGGGGATGTGGTCGTGCAGGTAGGACTCCAGGTCACGAGGATTCATGCAGGGGCTTTCTGGTCGGTGGGTGCGGGAGCCGGGTCGCGGTGCACGAAGTGCTGCACATGACCAGGTACGTCACCCAGCGTTGCCAAGGCTTCGCCAAGGAAGGCCGGGCGCAGGTCCAGTTCGGCCAGGCTGGCACGGGCAAACCACGCGAACTCCAGCCCGCGATGGCCTTCGGCGCCCACATACGGGCCGGGCGTCTGGTCCAGCAGGCTGCCTGGCTGCGGCTGGGCGTGCAGGTACAGGCCCATCTCGTGGTAGTCCACGCCGCCATAGGCGTAGAAGTTCTCCACCACGCAGGCCAGCGCGCCGGGCTCCACCGCCGCGCCCAGTTCTTCGTGCATCTCGCGCACCAGCGCTTGGGCGGCACTCTCGCCCGGCTCGATGCCGCCGCCGGGGAGTGCCCAGAACATGTCGCCTTCGGCACGGTGCAGCAGCACCTGCCCGGGCCGCGTGATGACAGCTGCGGCCCGCAGGCGAACGCGCGGCGCGATGGGGGTGGACGGTGCCATGGGCTTCATGCTGCCGATCCTATCGCGGCATGGTGACAGGCACCGTGCGCTCCGCTCAGTCGGGCAGCAGCAAGCCCTGCTGGGCGCCCACGGTCTCGCGCAGGAAGGCCCAGGTGGCCTGCATGCGGGCCACGTGCTTGTTTTCCTCGGGCATGGACATCCAGAACGTGCGCGTGAAACGTGCCAGCCCCGGCAGTACGGGCCGGAGCGCCCGGTCCTGCGAGGCCACAAAGGCCGGCAGCACCGCCAGGCCTGCGCCTGCGCGCACTGCCTCGTACTGCGCCAGGATGCTGGTGCTGCGCAGCGCAAAACGCGCGGGGCGGTGCAGTTCGTCCAGGATCTGCAGCTCTTTGGTGAACAGCAGGTCGTCCACATAGCTGATGAAGCTGTGGCCGCGCAGGTCGTCGGGCGAGCGGATGGGGGCATGGCGCGCCAGGTAGCCCTCGTTGCCATAGAGCTGCAGCACATAGTCCGTGAGCTTTACCACCACTACCGCGCCCCGCGCGGGGCGCTCCAGCGAGATCACGATGTCCGCCTCGCGCCGCGACAGGTGCACCAGGCGCGGCAGCGCGAGCAAGTCCAGCACCAGGCCCGGGTGTTCCAGCGCGAAGTGCGCCAGTTGCGGCGCCAGCACCAGGTTGCCAAAGCCCTCGGTGGTGCCGATGCGCACCAGCCCCTGCAGTCCCTGCCGCACGCCGGGCGCCGCACTCTCCACCGCCAGGAAGGCGGCCTCCATGGCCTCGACCTGGGGCAGCAGCGCGCGGCCCGCCTCGGTCAGCCTGTGGCCCGCCGCCTCGCGGGCGAACAGGGCCGAGCCCACCTGCTTTTCAAGCGCCTGGATGCGTCGCGCGACGGTGGTGTGGTCCACCGCCAGGCGGCGGGCGGCGCCGACCAGCGTGCCGGAGCGGGCAAGCTCCAGAAAGTAGCGCAGGTTGTCCCAATCCATGGTGTTGAAGCTGCTCGCGCGTCAGCGCGCCGGCCTGGTTCGGGCATCTTCCTGCGCGGGAGCGATTGCCGGCTCGTCCGTGTCATAGATCAGCACCATGCCCAGCAGAATCTCGCCGCCCCGCTCAGGGCTGACGAACAGGTAAGCGGGCTTGCCCCCGATCATCCCGGTGTAGGTGGGCGCCACCTTGTGGGCCGTTCGCACGAAATCCCGGGGCGTGGCGACGGACTTCCAGCGCGCGCTCGGGAATGCCTTCTTCCAATCCGCCGCATCCACCTTGGAACTCACGAAAAGCCGTGACAGCTTGCCACCCGCAGTCATCCAGGCCCCGACATCGTCGTGAAGGTCGACGGATGCAGGCCGTTTCGGAGCATAAAACGCATCGAGCGCGGCCTCGGCTTGCGCGGCGATCAGCTTCTGCTGCGCAGGCGTGGGCTGGTGGTTGGGTTCTGCATCCCATGGATACAGCGGGTACAGGCCATGGGCACGAACATGTGCCAGCATGGCGAGGTTGTACTCCTTGGCGAACTGCCGCAACTGGCCCATGCGCTCGACCGCCGCCTGCCCCACCACGGTCTCGCATTCCAGGGGTTCGATGCGGTCCTGGCCCTTCCACCACGCGGTGGGTTCGAACGGCATCCCCGGAACCTGGTTGGCCACACAGGCCGGAACGCCCATGAAACGGGTGTCCCCCTTGTGGGCCGCAGCCTGCGCGGCGGCAGCAGGCGATGCCGCCAACAACTCTTCCAGGGTCTGCGCAGCCACCGCTTGGCCCGCATGTACCAAGCATCCTGCGGCCAGCAAGGCCATCGACAAAGCTCTCATCGTCTGCTTTCCAGCGTTTCGCTCTCGAACACATTGAAGGTCCGCGCCTCTGCGGCAGCAATCTGCATTTTTGCAAACCTTGTGCGCAGTATTGTCTATTGTCTTCACAATTTTGCACAGCTACCATGCGTCGGTGGCCCACTTCGGCGCCCTACTGCCTTCATTCCCATTCAGGAGACAACACCCATGAACGCACCGACCTCCCAGGCCGTACTCGCCCCCACCGTCAAGCTGCTGATCGGCGGCCAGTTCGTCGAGTCCAAGACCACCGAGTGGCGCGACGTAGTGAACCCTGCCACGCAACAGGTGCTGGCGCGCGTGCCGTTTGCCACGGCCGAGGAGATCGATGCCGCAGTGGCATCGGCCAAGGAAGCCTTCAAGACCTGGAAGAAAACGCCCATCGGCACGCGCGCCCGCATCTTCCTGAAGTACCAGCAGCTTATCCGCGAGAACATGGCCGAGCTGGCCGCCATCCTCACAGCCGAGCAAGGCAAGACCCTGCCCGACGCCGAAGGCGACGTATTCCGTGGGCTGGAGGTGGTGGAACACGCTGCCAGCATCGGCAACCTGCAGCTGGGCGAGCTGGCCAACAACGTGGCCGGCGGCGTGGACACCTACACGCTGATGCAGCCGCTGGGCGTGTGCGCAGGCATCACACCCTTCAACTTCCCCGCCATGATCCCGCTGTGGATGTTCCCCATGGCCATCGCCACGGGGAACACCTTCGTGCTCAAGCCGTCTGAGCAGGACCCCATGGTGACCATGCGACTGGTGGAGCTGGCGCTCGAAGCCGGTGTACCTGCCGGTGTGCTCAACGTGATCCACGGCGGCGAGATGGCTGTGAACGCGATCTGCGACCACAAGGACATCAAGGCGATCAGCTTTGTGGGCTCCACCAAGGTGGGCACTCATGTCTACAACCGCGCCAGCCTCAACGGCAAGCGCGTGCAGTGCATGATGGGCGCCAAGAACCACGCCATCGTGATGCCCGATGCCAACAAGGAACAGACCCTGAACGCCCTGGCCGGTGCGGCCTTCGGCGCCGCAGGCCAGCGCTGCATGGCGCTGTCGGTGGTGGTGCTGGTGGGCGAAGCGCAAAAGTGGATCCCCGAGCTTGTGGCCAAGGCGAAGACGCTGAAGATCAGTGCTGGCACCGAAAAGGGCACGGACGTGGGCCCCGTGGTGTCTTGCGCCGCCAAGGACCGCGTGCAGGGCCTGATCGAGCGCGGCATTGCCGACGGCGCCACGCTGGAACTGGACGGCCGCAACCCAGAGGTGGCTGGCTACGAAAAGGGCAACTTCGTGGGCCCCACGGTGTTCAGCGGTGTCAAGCCCGGCATGGCCATCTACGACCAGGAAATTTTTGGCCCGGTGCTGTGCCTGTCGGCCGCAGCCGACATTGACGAAGCCATCGCCTTCATCAACGACAACCCCAACGGCAACGGCACCGCCATCTTCACCCAGTCGGGTGCGGCAGCGCGCAAGTTCCAGGAAGAGATCGACGTGGGCCAGGTCGGCATCAACGTGCCAATCCCTGTGCCAGTGCCCCTGTTCTCGTTCTCGGGCTCGCGCGCATCCAAGCTGGGCGACCTGGGCCCCTACGGCAAGCAGGTCGTGCTGTTCTACACGCAGACCAAGACCGTGACAGCACGCTGGTTTGACGACAGCACCATCTCTCATGGTGTGAACACGACAATTAGCCTGAAGTAAACCCCTGAGCGGCTTCGCCGCTTCCCCCTTTCTCTGCATCGCTGCGCGATGCGGAAGGGGGACGCCACCCGCGCCTGAGCCGCTTGATGGCTGCCCTTGCACGGTGGCACTGGCCTGGGCCGCGCGGTTTCAGCGGCTGTGGGCGGTGGTAAAAGCGGTGCATGCAAACTTTTCAGTCAACGATGCGGAGATGGGCCATGGTCTTCGGTGCTGCGTGCGTGATGCTGGTTGGTGCCGATGCCCACGCTCAGGCCGGTTCCGCCTGCAAACCGGGTGGCAGCGTCGAAGAAACCAACGCCTGCGCCGTGCAAGCCTTCCAGGCGGCAGATACTGAAATCGCCGTTCTCTATGGTGATGTGATGCGTGCCCTGTCGGCCCACGAACGGCCCCAGCTGCGGCAGGAGCACGCGGCCTGGCAACGCGAGCGCACCACGCGCTGCAAGCAGGCGCAGCGCAGCAACGAATCGCAACCCCAGTGGCCGCGCCTGTACCACGAGTGCCTCACGGCCGAAACCCAGGCGCGCCGAAAGGGCCTGATGCGCTGGCTGACGCTGGACCACCCGTCCGCCAAGCCGTGAACACGCCCCCCAGAACAACAAAAAGCCAAGAGACAAGACACCATGGACTTTGAACTCACCGAAGAACAACGCGCCTTTGCCCAGACGGCCCGCGACTTTGCACAAGCGGAGTTCGCCCCCCACGCCGCGCACTGGGATGAAGAAGGCATCTTCCCCAAAGAAGCCATCGCCAAGGCGGGCGAGCTGGGCTTTTGTGGACTGTACGCGCCCGAAGCCGCCGGAGGCCTCGCCCTGCCCCGCCTGGACGCCACGTTGGTCTTCGAAGAGATGGCAGCCGTAGACCCCAGCACCACCGCCTTCATCACCATCCACAACATGGCCACCTGGATGCTGGGCACCTGGGCCACCCCTGCGGTGCGCGACCACTGGGGCCCGCTGCTCACCACCGGCGAAAAGCTCGCGTCGTACTGCCTGACCGAACCCGGCGCGGGCTCCGACGCGGCCTCGCTCAAGACCCGCGCCGAACTGGCGGGGCACGAATATGTCATCAACGGCAGCAAGGCCTTCATCAGCGGCGCGGGCGCCACCGACGTGCTGGTGCTCATGGCGCGCACGGGCGATGCGGCATCGGGCGCGGGCGGTATCAGCGCGTTTGTGGTGCCAGCCGACGCACCGGGCATCAGCTACGGCAAGAAGGAACAGAAGATGGGCTGGAACAGCCAGCCCACGCGCACCATCAGCTTCGACAACGTGCGCATCCCCGCCGACCACTTGCTGGGCCGCGAAGGCGAAGGCTTCAAGATCGCGATGAAGGGCCTGGACGGCGGCCGCATCAACATCGCCACCTGCTCGGTGGGCGCGGCGCAAGGCGCGCTCAACGCCGCCCAGCAGTACATGCAGGACCGCAAGCAGTTCGGCAAACCCATCGCCAGCTTCCAGGCCCTGCAGTTCAAGCTGGCCGACATGGCGACCGAGCTGGTCGCCGCCCGCCAGATGGTGCGCCTGGCTGCAGCCAAGCTCGACGCCGGTGCGCGGGATGCATCCACCTACTGCGCCATGGCCAAGCGCTTTGCCACCGACGCGGGCTTCACCGTCATCAACGACGCGCTGCAACTGCACGGCGGCTACGGCTACATCCGCGAATACCCGCTGGAGCGCCTGCTGCGCGACGCCCGCGTGCACCAGATCCTGGAAGGCACCAACGAGATCATGCGGGTCATCATTGCGCGGCGCATGCTGGATGGGGATGCGACGGAGGCGATTCGCTGACACTATATTTTTGATAGCTACCGGCGCTTACCCATCAATCGTTAGCTGCCCATTATTATCAAAACCATGCCCGCACGCCCCCTCTCTGACGAAACCCTGCACCTGATCGACGCCGTGCGCACGGCGCTCGCCCGATGCGGCGATGTGGAAGAACGCCCGCTGTTCGGCACCCATGCGTTCTTCGTGGACGGCAAGATGTGCATCGCGGTCAAGGGCGAAGAACTGCTGGTGCGCCTGCCGCCAGAGCGCCATGGCGAGCTGCAGGAGATGCAGAACACGCGCGAGCTGTCGCCCGGCGGTGGCATGAAAGGCTACTTCTGGGTGGAGCCCAATGGCTACTCCACGCGGGCGCAATGGAGCTTCTGGGTCGACCAAGCCCTGGCGTACAACCCGCTGGCCAAGGCCAGTCCGCGCAAGAAACGCGCGCCCGCTGCTGCAGCCAGCAAGGCAGCCGTCACCA
Organism: Acidovorax sp. sic0104; assembly: GCF_019219095.1. Taxonomy (GTDB): domain Bacteria; phylum Pseudomonadota; class Gammaproteobacteria; order Burkholderiales; family Burkholderiaceae_C; genus Acidovorax. The sequence goes on along the minus strand of NZ_JAHUWH010000030.1, from coordinate 25,615 downwards.
CCGGCAAGAAGCCTGCCGCCAAAGCGTCCGACAAAAGTGCGGGCGTGAAGAAGCCGGCAAGGAAGACAGCGGCAACGAAGACAGCGGCAGCCAAGAAGCACAGCATCTTCGAAGCCGACGACTGAGCCGCCCTCGCCCTCGCCCGCACCCGCACCCGCACCCGCACCATCCCCCAGCCCACCCCGGAGCCACCACCATGCCCATCCGCATCGTCCGCCTCGGCACCCCGCGCGCCACGGGGGAAGGCACCCGCATCGGCACCGTACGCCGCCCGCCGCGCGGCGTGCCCAAGGCCGAGTTCGCCATCCGCGACTACTACGATGTGTGGTACCCGCTGCTCGCCCCCACGCAACAGCTGATGGCCCAGGGCCAGCAGGTCGCCGCAGGCCCCGAGGGCGACAAGGACTGGCAGGCGTTCGTCCAACACTTCCGCAAGGAGCTGGCCCAGCCCGAGGCCAGCCGCACCCTGGACCTGCTGGCCGCACTATCGCAACACAGCGCGATGTCGGTGGGCTGCTACTGCGAGCACGAGTCGCGCTGCCACCGCTCGGTGCTGCGCGCTGAGCTGGCCAATCGTGGAGCGGACATCAAAGAATGAACTTCATGCCTGCCTGTGGCACCAGTCAATCGCCCCAAATATTCCCCCATCCGTTCGGGCTGAGCCTGTCGAAGCCAGCGCGATCTTGCGAACGGTTGTTGATAAACGCTGGGCGAACAGCTTGCCCCAAGCCGACAATTCATGAATGATTTTTTGGCCTGTAGCGCTTACTGGTCAATCGTTATCCGCTATCAATTTCATATCAAACCCCTTTAACCCGTCCCTTCACCATCACAACGACACCAAGGAGCAACACAGCATGAAGATCGCATTCATCGGCCTGGGCAACATGGGCGGCCCCATGGCCCTGAACCTGCACAAGGCTGGCCACGACGTGGGCGCCTTCGACCTCTCCAAACCTGCCTGCGACAAGCTGGCCGAAGGCGGTGTGCGCATTGCCGCCGACGCCGGCACCTGCGTGCTGGGCGCCGAAGTGGTCATCAGCATGCTGCCCGCCAGCCAGCACGTGGAGGCGCTGTACCTGGGCAACGACAAGCAGCCTGGCCTGTTGCCCCAACTGGCCGAGGGCGCGCTGGTGATCGACTGCTCAACCATAGCCGCCGCCACCTCGCGCAAGGTGGCCGATACCGCCAAGGCACGGGGCCTGGCCTTCATCGACGCCCCCGTCTCGGGCGGCACGGGCGGCGCCATCGCCGGCACGCTCACCTTCATGGTGGGCGGCGACACCGCAGCGCTGGAGCGCGCCCGCCCCATCCTCGAAAAGATGGGCGCCAACATCTTCCACGCCGGCAGCGTGGGCGCCGGCCAGACGGCCAAGATCTGCAACAACATGCTGCTGGGCATCCTGATGGCCGGCACCAGCGAGGCCATCGCCCTTGGCGTGGCCAACGGCCTGGATCCCAAAGTCCTCTCAGAAATCATGCGCCGCAGTTCGGGCGGCAATTGGGCGCTGGAGAAGTACAACCCCATGCCCGGCGTGATGGAAACCGCGCCCGCGAGCAAGGGCTACGCTGGCGGCTTCGGCACCGACCTGATGCTCAAGGACCTGGGCCTGGCGCAGGAGAACGCAGCGGCGGTGAAGGCAGCCACGCCTTTGGGCGGCCTGGCGCGCAACCTGTATGCGGCGCACAGCCTGGCGGGACACGGGGGGCTGGATTTCTCCAGCATTATCAAGATGATGCAGAAAGGGTGAGGGGCACCTTTCCATCCAATAAAAATGCCAGCAGATGCTGGCATTTTTTTGATCTGAATGATCTTGAATTATCATGAAAATACATTCCTACTGGCTGTGGCTTACGCAAAATCGATGGCACAGCCATCTGGGTAGCACGCACGCCGAGGGACCGGAGTGCAGAACTCATCAGCCTCAAAATATCTTTAGCGCAATTACTACCAAGAGCAGCTTGGCGCTCAATCGAACATACGGATATATGACTTGGTCAGGCTAGGCATCCGCTGCTTTTCCCAGACACCATCCCCGGCATCACTATCCCTTTCACCCCTGCCGTTGGTATTTCCCTCAATCGTGACGATCTTGCTATTGATCGAGACCTGGTTTTCAATGACCAAGCCTATGTGCGAAAAATCAAAAACAACAAAATCGCCCGCACGAGCCTTTTCTGTTTCTGGAAGTACCGAAATATTCCTTTGCCGGGCCCACTTCTCCCACCCGAAAGCACTGGCATCCCGACATCGCCACTTTTCGGCCAAAGAAAAAGTATCAAGATTTAGCAGTTTTCTCACAGATTCATCTTCAAGCCATTCTCTCATGACCCAAGCGGTGAAGGCTGCACACCAAGGCCAGGCCCCAGGTGCCAACCAAGTTGCCCCTTGGTATTCTACAATTCGCGCACCGGTATTGTTGACTGCATCTTCTCGCGTGCCCAGCTCGGATCGCGCTATGCTGATTAGTCGCCGTATCGCATCATCCATGCAAACCTCCTATCGAGAATTCAAAACCAATTAAATTCCAGGTTAAATAAACATGCCCGCGACAGTAGCGCACGAGGCAAAAACTGCGCTAAAGCAAAGCAAATCCAATTTTTCCATTGACAAAATCCTTGACAACTTTCAAGGCCGCATTGATCGCGGCCTGCACTGCGGAAATGCCCATTCCTTCAACGGCTGTAAGGACCGCTGATGTTGCGATTTTTTGTTGATTGAGAAGAATCTTTGCCTCGGCCTGACTTATTTCATTTGCTGCGCGTGCCTCGATGATCATGCGCAAGGTGATGGCGAACTTTTCCGTCTCCGCCTTGGCAAACTGCTTCACAGATGAAAATTTTGCTCCCAAGGACATTTGGACCGCCTCAAGCATCTTGTCGCCAAGATTTTTTTCGGTAACGATATTTACTGTTGCCATGATTGCTCCTTGATATTTCTTATATCAATTACGCTGCTTCTTCGACAGCTCGTGCGCAAGAGCGATGCCAATGATCTGATTTATGTTGCGCTGATTGAGTTCTAGCACACCTCGCCGAGGACCTTCCATCTTATTGCGCTCAAGGCAATGAGTGGCCTGGAGGCTCGTTGGCGCGGGTGTCTCGTCCTCTTTGACTACAATACCTCTGCCATTGTTTTCTTCATCGCAACGACGCTCATCCAATTCCGACAGCAAGACAGCTGAACGTACATCGGCGACAAGCTTCTGCGTTCTGGAGTTATTTGGAATACTCTGCACGCGAAATTCCAGGATTCGCAATTTTTCATCAAATTCAACATAGAATTTTTTCTGTGCTGCATAGGTATTTTTTGCAGAGCGCCCTTGCTTGTCCCACCTAGGAGTTTCGATCAACATTTTGGCAATGAATGTATCCATTGTCTGCTGAAGTGAGGTGAGCTGCTTGTCGGTCTCTTGATCATAGTCGGATGTTATCGATACTGTGCTGCATCCCGCCAATACAGCAAACATACCGCTCACCAAGGCAAATCCGCATGGACGCCGCATATAATTTTCAATAAAAAAACTCATGCCACAATACTCGTCAGGATTTCAATTTGCACAACTTGATGCCCCAATGGGGCCAGGACCAAGCGATCATCCTAGCGGAAGTTACAAAGCAGAATCCGCCAAACAAACGCAGGCGTTTAATACATCCTGCGATAATCTCTTCTCGCGAGATGGCTTGCACCCTGATTGAAGGCATGAAAGCAGTTCGAACAAATATATTTCAAGCCCACTGCCCGCAATCGCTTTCAACCAGAAAGTAGCGCTGCGATATTTAAGGCATGTCTCGTTGTCGATGCAAGCTTTAAATTGCCAATGGGCAAAGTCAATGATGGCAGTTTTGGAATTGGTTGCGGATGTCGGCGGTGCAGCAGAAAAAGGTGGCAGGGCGGCCTGATACTGTCAGTCGGCCGCCGCAAGACAGGTGCCTCACAATGCAACACCATGAGCCAACCGTCAGCCCCCCTCCCTGTGCACTCCCGCACAGCACCTGCACTGTGGATCGTCAAGACCGGCAACGCCCCCGCACCGCTGCGCGCGGTACACGGGGATTTCGAAGATTGGATCGCGCTGGGGCTGCGCGCAGGCCTCCACGGGTGCCCGCTGACAATACGCATCATCGATGCCCGGCTGTTGCCCGCCTGGCCCGCGCAGGAAGAGATCGCGGGCGTGGTGGTGACGGGCTCCCCCGCCATGGTCACGGACCGCGAGGCGTGGAGCGAGCGCACCGCGCAGTGGCTCTCCGGGCTGGTGCAGGACGACACACCGGTGTTGGGCATCTGCTACGGGCACCAGTTGCTGGCGCATGCGCTGGGCGGAGAAGTCTCCCATCACCCGGCGGGCCTGGAGATCGGCAGCGTTGCCGTGCGGCGCCTGCCCGCTGCCTTGGGTGACGCCCTGCTGGGTGGTCTTCCCGATGAGTTCGCGGCGCACACCGTGCACGAGCAATCGGTGCGGCGCCTTCCAGCCGGCGCCGTTGCGATGGCCGCCAACGCCCACGAGGCACACCATGCGTTCCGGGTGGGACGCTGCGCCTGGGGCGTGCAATTCCACCCCGAGTTCAGCCGCGCAGTGATGGGCGACTATGTGCGGTTCTTCGCACCTTTGCTCGCTCGCGGCGGCGTGGATGTGCAGGCTCTTGAGCGCGGTGTTGCCGCAACGCCGGCCGCCAGCGACCTGCTGGCGCGGTTTGCACGCCTTGCGCAGGACTGGCGAGCCGACACCTCGATGCTGGGCGCTGCGGCCACAGGAACGACCGCTTGAGCTGCAGCCAACGCCGACAGCGACCACCCCGTCGCGCCGTGGCCAAGGGTGGCAGCGATGGTGACTTTACGTGCCCCCCAGAAACTGCTGCTCGAAATCCTCGACCGGCAAAGGCCGGCTCAGCAGGTAGCCCTGGATCTCGTCGCAGCCCAGCAGCGCCAGCCGGCGCAGTTGGTCCTGCGTCTCCACGCCTTCGGCCACTACGTTGAGCCTCAGGGAATGCGCCAGGTTGACGATGGTGGCTACCAGCACGTGGCCCTGAGAGCCGGTGTCCATACCCATCACGAAGGAGCGGTCGATCTTGAGGGTATCCGCCGGCAGAGTGGCCAGGTAGCTCAGCGATGAAAAGCCGGTTCCGAAATCGTCGATGGCGACGGTGATGCCCATTTCGCGCAGCGCATGCAGGCTGCGGCGACTGTGTTCCACATCATCCATCACCATGCTTTCGGTGAGTTCGAGCTCCAGCCCCGCACCCGCTTCCGGGTCGAAAGCGAGCGCCTGGCGCACTTCTGCAATGAAGTTGCGGTGCCGCAGCTGCAGGAAGGACACATTGACGGCTACCCGCAGGGCTGAATGGCCCGCGCGGCGCCACCGCTGGTTGTCCAGGAGCGCCTGGCGCAGTGCCCAGCGGCCCACGTCATAGATCAAGCCGGTCTCCTCCAGCACCGGGATGAAGAGGCCCGGGGGCACCAGACCCCGGAGCGGGTCGTTCCACCGGATCAGGGCTTCAGCGCCCACGATCTGTCCGTCGGCCAGGCGCTGCTTGGGCTGGTAATGCAGCACGAACTGGCCGTGTTCCAGCGCTTCGCGCAAGCGGCCCTCCAGGCTCAGCGTCTCGGCAACGCGCGTGTTCATGCCCGATGTGTAGAACAGCAGGTTTTCCGCAGAGTCCTTGGCCTTGTTCGCGGCGGCCTCGGCGTTGCGCAGCAGTGTTTCAGCATCGGCGCCATCGAGTGGGTACAGGGCGACACCCGCCTTGGCCGCCATGCGCAGCTCGGTGTCACCCAGCACGAAGGGCGCGTCGAAGCAGCTGCGCAGCAGGTGATCCACCGCCAAGGCCACCGCATCGGCATCGCGGGCGTCCGTGACAGAGATGCCGTAGCTGTTGATTCCGACGCGGGCCACGCCGCAGGCTTCTCCGGCGGCCTGCCGCAGCCGCTGGGCCACCTGCCGCAGCAGCTCGTCACCGCGCTGGCGCCCCAGCGTGTCGTTGACGAAGCGAAACCGGCTGATGTCCATGAGCGCAAGGCCCTGCAGCGCACGGGCACCTTCGCGCGACCTCAGGTGCTGGGCACTGCGTTCGAGGAAAAGCGTGCGGTTGGGCAGGCCGGTGATCTCGTCGTAGAAGGCCAGGTAACTCAGTCGGTCTTCCTTGTCCAGATGATCAAGCGCAAAGCCGATGTCGCCGGCCAGCTCCACAAGGAGCTTCATCTCGACCGCATCGAAAAAGCCCACCTCTTCGGAGAACAGAGCAAGGAGACCCACCACCTTGCGCGCCACGATCAGAGGCAGCATGGCCAATGACGCGACACCATGCTCGGCCAGCAGGTCGGGCATCAAGATGCGCGGGTCGCCACGCACGTCGTCACACACTGCGGGCTGCCCCGTGCGCGCCACTTCGGCAATCAATGCTTCTCCCGGCGTGGGCTGCGCGTAGAGCCCGAGCCGGCCGCGTATCCGCCCAAGGAACTGCGGCTCGGCACCGGCCAGCGCCACGGGCACAAGCTGCATCTGCGCCTCGTCGACACGGCCCAGCCAGGCGATCTTGAACTGCCCGGCTTCCACGGCGATGCGGCAAGCCTCCTGAAAAAGCTCTTCGCGCTTGCGAACGCGCACGATCAAGGTGTTGATGCCGCTGAGCATCGCGTACACCCGGTTGAGCCGCTTGATCTTGCGCTCGGCCTCCTTGCGCTCCGTGATGTCCTCCCCCAGCGCTGCCACGCCCGAGACCTGCCCGCCCACCGAGCGCAGCACGGTGTTGTTCCAGTGCACCAGCCGACGCTCCCCCGAGCGGGTGACGATTTCGTTCTCGTAGTGCCATGCCGATGATCGCCCGGTCAGCACGTCTGCGAACACCTGGCGGATGTGCGCCTGCTCCGGCGGCAAAAACAGCGAGAACCAGCTCTGCCCCGCCACCTCTTCGCGTTGCCATCCAGTCAGGCGCAGCAGGTAGTCGTTGCAGTAGGTGACGCACCCTTCGTTGTCGAGCATCAGCGAGATCATCTCGACCTTGTCCAGCATGTCGTTGAAACGCCGGTCGCTCTCGCGCAAGGCTTCTTCGGCGCGCTTTTGCACGCTGATGTCCTGGATGGTGTTGAACCAGCGCACACTCCCGCGCGCGCCGTCTTCGCCAGGCAGGGGCTCCATCACCTGGCGCAGGTGGATCAGCACGCCGTCCGCGCGCACCAGTCGGTAGGTGAAGTCCGTGCGCACGCGCTTGCGGCCAGCCTCCAGCGCGCGCGCCCGGAACAGCGGCTGGTCGTCCGGGTACACCCGCGCCATCCACTCCCGGGCAGAGCGCGGCATCGCTGAGGGCTCCACGCCCAGCATGGTGGGGCAGGTGCCAGGCCAGCTCTCGAACACGCCGTCGCGCCCACTGACCACATGGGTGATCCTGGCCAGCACCTGAGCGCGGTGAAGGCTCGCTTCACTGGCGCGCAGCTCTTCGATGACGCGCTTGCGCTCCAGCACTTCCAGCTGCAGCCTGTCCGCATGCCGCTGCACCTCGATGTAGAGGCTGCCGTTCTCATAGATGCGGCCCACCTGCGCGCCAAGGATGGACAGGATCTTTTCATCGTCGGCGCTGAACTGCGAAGCTCCGGTCTTGTTGACCAGGCACAGCCACCCGTAGGAGTACGACAGTGAGGTGACGGGCGCGATCAGGGCATTGTGCAGCGGCGGGTATCCGGCCGGCAGGCCCACAGCCGTAGGATCGCCGTGATCATGCACAAAGCGCTGGGCGCGCCGTTCCGCGCGAACCCGGCCCAGCAGGCCGTGCGAGACCACAGGCAGGTCCAGCGGCCCCGTGGCGGAGGGGTCGATGCCGCTGGTACAGACCAGCGACGCATGGATGTCCTTGCGCACCACGCACAGCACCACATACTGCGCGCCCACCAGATCGCAAGCGCCCCTGCAGACGTTGGCCAGCAGCACCTGGGGGTCGCGTTCGGACGCCAGTTGCAGGTTCAGGTCGGTCAACGCAGCCAGGCGGCGGTTCATGGCTTCCAGCTCGGCCACGTTGCCCGTGAGCTTGTCGGTCACCAGTTGCAGGTGCCGTGTCTGGAATCCTTGTGCGAGCAGCGGGGCAGCAATGGACACCTCAGACAGAGCCTGTTCGATGGCCGCCAGGATGTCCTGCGGCTCGCACGGCTTGGCCAGGACCTGTCGCACACCGCAGGCCGCCGCCAGGTTGCGCGCCTCCTGCTCGCGGTAGTGGGCGCTGTAGAAGATCACATGCGTGCCGGCGAGTTCGGGGTCGCTGCGCATCTGGCGCACGAGCTCATAGCCGTCCATCGTCGGCATGAGGATGTCGGAGATCACCAGTTCGGGCCGTTGCGCACGCACCATGGCCAGCGCTTGGGCGCCGTCGGACGCTTCCAGCGCCTGGTGCCCACTGTGCTCCACCAGCGTCACCACCAGCGCCCGGTTCACCGGGATGTCGTCGACGACAAGGATCTTGGCCATGCGTGTGCGAACGTGTCAGGTCCCGCCTGGTTGCGAACGGAAGGAGGGGCCGAGGAACGCCTCGATCTGCTGCACGAACGTCTCGGGCGTGATGGGCTTGGACAGGTGGTCGTCAAAACCCACTTCCAGGGCCTTTTCGCGGTCGCCCGGCATCGAGAAGGCCGTCACGGCCACGAGTGGGACAACACGCCATTCAGGGTGCAAGCGAAGATGCCTCGCCACTTCGTAGCCGTTCATCACCGGCATCTGCAGATCACACAGGACGAGGTCGGGCCCGTGGGCCAGTGCCAGCGCCAGGCCCAGGGCGCCGTTCTCGGCGGCCAGAACCCGGTGTCCTGCGTCTTCCAGCAGGTACAGCACCAACTGCCGGCTGGCCTCGTCGTCCTCGACGACGAGGATGGTGGCTTTGCGGGGTTTGGTGGTCATGAGGTCGTCTCCGGAAGTTCGACGGTGAAGGCACTGCCCTGCCCTTCGATGCTCTCCAGGTCCACGGTGCCTCCGAGCGCCTCAGCCAGCTTTCGGCTCAGATGCAGCCCCAGTCCCGTTCCCTCCTGGTGCCGGCGCTCGGCGGTCTCCACGCGGGAAAATGCCTCGAACAGGCGGGATTGCTCTGATCGGGGGATGCCCGGCCCCGTATCCTGCACACGCATGCAGACCAGGCGCTGCTGAGCCCTGGTGGCAGTCTCCAGCGTCACATCGACCCGCCCTTCGTGGGTGAATTTGATGGCATTGCCCACCAGGTTGATGAGGATCTGGCTGACCGCCCTGCGGTCGGTGTACAGGGGCACGGCTGTCGCAGGCAGGTGAAGCGCAAACACCAGGCCCTTGCGCCGTGCCTCGGGCTCGAGAGTGGCCGCGACGTCCTCCACCAGACTTCGGCCGTCCAGCGCTTCCAGATTGAACGAGGCTTTGTTGGCGCTGAGCTTGGCCACGTCCAGCAGGTCGTTGATGAGCGACAGCAAGTGGCGCGCACCCGTCTGAACGATGCGCAACTGCTTGTCCTGCTCCGGATTGAGCGGGCCCGGCAGTTGCATGAGCAGGGTGCCGGTGAAACCGATGATGGCATTGAGCGGGGTGCGCAGCTCGTGAGACATGCTGGCCAGAAAACGGTCCTTGACGAGCGCAGCGTTTTCAAGCTCCAGGTTCTTGTCGCGCAGCGCCCGCTCGATGTGCTTGCGCGCGGTGACGTCGCGGATCGCGCTCGACACGAAGAGCCCCTCCTCCGTCTCCAGCGGGCTCAGGCTGATCTCCACCGGAAACTCTGACCCGTCCTTGCGCAAGCCGTACAGGTCCAGCCCGGCTCCCATGGATCGGGCGCGGGGCTCCGAGAAGAAACCGTGGCGATGGTGCGGATGGCGGTCCTTGAACCGATGCGGGACCAGCAGCTCCACCGGTTGATCGAGCAGCTCTTCGCGGCTCCAGCCGAACAGCTTCACGGCCTGCGAGTTGACCAGCACGATGCGGCCATCCCGGTTGACGATGACCATGGCGTCCGGCGCTGCTTCCAGAAGATCCCTGAACTTCTGATCCGCCCGCTTGCGGTCGGTGATGTCCCGGATGGCGGTCATCGCCATGGTGCCTTCTTCTGTGGCGATGGGACTCAGGCTGATTTCCACCGGAAACTCGGACCCATCCTTGCGCAGCCCGTAAAGTTCCAGCCCGGCCCCCATGGTGCGGGTGCGCGGCTGGCCGAAGAAGCCGCTGCGGTGGCCCAGGTGCGCTCCCCGGTAGCGGTGCGGCAGCAGCGTCTCGATGGACTGGCCCAGCAGCTCCGTGCGCACATATCCGAACAAACGTTCGGCCTGGGAATTCACAAGCACGATGCGTCCGGTCACGTTGACCATGACAATCGCATCCGGTGTCGATTCCAGCAGGTCGCGAAAGCGTGCTTCGAGCAATTTGGCGTCACGCTGGACCTTCAGTGGCGTGACGTCCTTCTTGCTCGACAGAAAGTACAGCAGGACCCCGGCCGCGTCGCGCACCGCCTTGGTCGAGACATTGACGTGCACCAGCGAACCATCCTTGCGCCTGCGCACGGACTCATGCACCTCCGTCGATCCGCGCAGCGCCTGGGCACGGATGCCTTCTTCTTCCGCCAACTTGTCCGGCGGCACGATCAGCTCGCCAATGGAGCGGCCCAACGCCTCGGACTCGGTGTAGCCAAAAATCGCTTCGGCCGCAGCGTTCCAGTTGAGCACGGCCCCTTGCGGCGACAGCACCAGCAAGGCGTCGGGGTTCTGCTCCCAGTACGAGAGCGAAAAATCAGCCTCCATCGAGCCCTCCGGCAATGGAGCCGTCAGTGGGCGCCTGCCATGACATCTGGACGCAATGTGCGGTCAAGACGCCTATGTGGCAGGCAGGGCACCCGGTGATGGCGTTTTTTGTATGGGCCTGTCCGCCGCTTGCCCGGCGCTGGCGCAGCCCGCGCCCACGCCGCGGCGACAGGTCAAAAATATCTTAAGAGCATGAGCACAAAATGCCAACGAACAAATGGCCAAGCCCGGCCACTGCACGCCGCAGGCGCCGCTGTGGATCGCGCAGGCGCAAAAAAGCCCCGGCTCCGCCAGCGGAAGCAAGGGCCTTTGGCGCCAAATCGGCGCTGCATTGCTCTGGTGTGCGACGCCGGGCGCCGCCACCGCTACTGCATGTGATCGATCATGACCTGCCCGAAGCCCGAGCAGCTCACTTGCGTGGCGCCCTCCATCAGCCGTGCAAAGTCGTACGTGACCTTCTTGGATCCGATGGATCTTTCGAGAGAGCTCAGGATCAGGTTGGCGGCTTCCACCCAACCCATGTGGCGCAGCATCATCTCGGCCGAGAGAATCTCCGAGCCGGGGTTCACATAGTCCTTGCCGGCGTACTTGGGCGCCGTGCCGTGCGTGGCCTCGAAGCACGCCACAGAGTCGGACATGTTGGCGCCAGGAGCGATGCCGATACCGCCCACCTGGGCTGCCAGCGCGTCGGAGATGTAGTCGCCATTGAGATTGAGCGTGGCCACTACCGAGTATTCGGCCGGGCGAAGCAGGATCTGCTGCAGGAATGCATCGGCGATGCTGTCCTTGATGGTGATTTCCTTGCCCGACTTGGGGCTCTTGAGTCTGCACCAGGGGCCGCCATCGATCAGTTCGGCTCCAAACTCCTTTTGCGCCAGGGCATACGCCCAGTCGCGGAAACTGCCTTCGGTGTACTTCATGATGTTGCCCTTGTGGACGATGGTCACACTGGGCTTGTCGTTGTCGATGGCGTACTGGATGGCCTTGCGCACCAGACGCTCGGTGCCCTCGCGCGAGACGGGCTTCACGCCCAGGCCGGACGTATTGGGGAAGCGGATCTTCTTGACACCCAGCTCGTCGCTCAAAAACTTGATGAGCTTCTTGGCCTTGTCGGATTCGGCTTCGAACTCGATGCCGGCATAGATGTCTTCCGAGTTCTCGCGGAAGATCACCATGTTGGTCTTCTCGGGCTCCTTCAGCGGAGAAGGCACGCCCTTGAAATACTGCACCGGGCGCAGACACACGTACAGGTCGAGCTCCTGGCGCAGCGCCACGTTCAGCGAGCGGATGCCACCGCCCACGGGCGTGGTCAGCGGGCCCTTGATGGAGACCACGTACTCGCGCAGCACCTGCAGCGTCTCGTCGGGCAACCACACGTCGGGGCCATAGACCTTGGTGGCCTTCTCGCCCGCGTACACCTCCATCCACTGGATCTTGCGCTTTCCGCCATACGTCTTGGCCACAGCAGCGTCCACCACCTTGATCATTACGGGCGTGATATCCAGACCCGTGCCGTCGCCTTCGATGAACGGGATGATGGGCTGGTCGGGCACATTGAGCGACATGTCGGCGTTGACAGTGATTTTCTGCCCTTCGGCGGGCACCTGGATGTGCTGGTAGCTGGTCATGGACGGGGTGTCTCCTGTGGGAAAGCTGACATGGATCAGCAGGCGGTGCAGTGCGGATTGTCGAAAGAACCAAACAATTCTAATGACAAAAAAAATCGCAAAAGACCCTGTCAACGCGGCCGCCGCTGCTATCGTTGCGAGTGGAGCCTTGCGGTTCGCGCAGGGCCCCTAGAACCTCAATGCAACACTGGAAACGGCATATATGAAAAAACTCCTCGCTGTCCTGGTGGCTGGTCTGTTCGCTGCAGGTGCTTTTGCACAGGCACCCGCAACGGCCCCTGCCCCCACACCCGCCGCTGCACCCGCCGCAGCCGCACCCGCACCAGTAGCCAAGGCCAAGGCGACCCATACTGCCAAGAAGAAGACCGGCAAGAAGGTCGCCAAGAAGAAAACTGCCCACAAGGCTGCCTGACCTGGACGCGCAGGGCCTCTCAGGCCCTGGCGAAAAGCCCGGTAACCGCCCGCATTCGCGGGCGTTTTCGTTGGGGAGCCCTCACGCTGCGGCCGCTGCGCCCCCGAGTGTTCATGGACCGACTCTGCCAGCCGTTGGAATTTTTTGCGGTGCCATCGCCTCCATACCCAGACTGGCCGCTGCCGGCATCGCCAAGCCCCGCGCCGCGCATCGCCTTCAATCCCTGCCCCATACTCTTTTCCATCGCCGTCCAGTTGCACCGAAAGCATTGCCCATGAAGACTCTCACCCTCGCACACGCGTCGTTCACTGCGCGCCCCGCCCTGGCTGCCACCCTGTTTCTGGCCCTGGGCCTGCTGGGCAACACCGCCGCCGCACAGGAAGGCCCACAGCTCAACCTGCAACGCGTGGAGCTGACGGCCGGGATGCACCGCATCGACGCCCAGGTGGCGGCCACGCCGGAGCAGCGCCAGATCGGGCTCATGCACCGCAAGGAGATGCCGCAGCACGAAGGCATGCTGTTTGTGTTCGAGCAGCCTGCACAGCAGTGTTTCTGGATGAAAAACACGTTGCTGCCGCTGACGGCGGCCTTCGTGGCCGATGACGGCACCGTGGTGAACCTGGCGGACATGAAGCCCCAGACACTGGATTCGCACTGCTCGGCCAAGCCCGTGCGCTATGTGCTGGAGATGAACCAGGGCTGGTTCGCCCAGAAGGGCCTCAAAGCCGGCGCCAAGCTTGCCGGGGCCCCGTTTCGCCGGCAGTGACGGGCGCAGCCAAAAAAAAAGCGGCCTTGAAGCCGCTTTTCTCTGCCCCCCCCCGCAGCGTGATGCGGCGAAGTGGGCTGACTGCCGATAATCAGGCGAAGTTGGCTTCAGCAAACTTCCAGTTGACCAGCTTGTCGAGGAAGGTCTCGACGAACTTGGGGCGAAGGTTGCGGTAGTCGATGTAGTACGCGTGTTCCCACACGTCCACCGTCAGCAGCGCCTTGTCGGCGGTGGTCAGGGGCGTGCCGGCGGCTCCCGTGTTGACGATGTCCACGCTGCCGTCAGCCTTCTTCACCAGCCAGGTCCAGCCCGAGCCGAAGTTGCCCACGGCGCTCTTGACGAACGCTTCCTTGAACGCGGCGTAGCTGCCCCACTTGGCGTTGATGGCTGCCGCCAGCGCGCCGGATGGCTCGCCGCCACCCTGGGGCGCCATGCAGTTCCAGAAGAATGTGTGGTTCCAGATCTGCGCAGCGTTGTTGTAGATGCCGCCGCTGGACTTCTTGACGATCTCTTCCAGCGTCAGGTTTTCGAATTCGGTGCCCTTTTGCAGGTTGTTGAGGTTCACCACATAGGCGTTGTGGTGCTTGCCGTGGTGGAATTCCAGCGTTTCCTGGCTGTAGTGCGGCGCCAGGGCGTCGATGGCATAGGGCAGCGGGGGAAGGGTATGTTCCATGGTGTTTTCCTCGTGGTTTGAAATTCTGGGATGCATGCCACCTGCAGCGCTCACCTCGGCAATGCAGTCGGACACAGCGCGAAAGGGGCATTGTAGGAACATCGGATGACCTGTGCAGGCTCCTGCCCGGCCCCGCCCCCAAAAAGCTTCAGATGGCGCGCACGTCCTACAGCGGCGACCGAACCTTCCCCCCTCACTGCGCCATCACGGCGCCCTGTGCCGCGGGCCGGGCACCCACCCACGGGACTACAGCAGGCGGGGCTGGGCGGCCACGGTCACATCCACCGCTCCATCGGCCAGCGTGGCGCGCAACGCATCGCCGGGCTGGGCCTGCCGCACGCTGGTCACAGCGTGGCCCTGGGCGTCCGTCAGCAATGCGTAGCCGCGCTGCAGCACCAGCCGCGGGTCGAGCAATTGCAGCCGCAGGGCTGCGCGGTCCAGCCGCTCTGCCTGCTGGCCCATGCGGCGCTGTATCTTGACCGGCAGATCGGCCTGTAGCGCCTGCTGGGTCTGCGCCAGCCGCTGCAATTTCAGGATCATTCCGTGGCGCATGTGCTGCGATAGCCGCGCCAGTTGCAGTTGCTGGCGTGCGACGAGGCCTGAAGGGCGCCCCAGGCGGCCCGCGGCCTGGTCCAGCCGCTGGTGCCGGCTGTCCAGTTGGCGCTGCAGGCTGTCTTCCAGGCGCTCGGCCATCAGGTCCAGTGTCCCCAGCCACACGGCGCGCGGCTGGGACACGAGTTCGGCGGCCGCCGTGGGTGTCGGCGCGCGCAGGTCCGCGCAGAAGTCGGCGATAGTGAAGTCGGTTTCGTGGCCCACGCCGCAGACGAGCGGCACCGGGCTCTGGACGATGGTGCGCGCCAGTTGCTCGTCGTTGAACGACCACAGGTCTTCCATGGAGCCCCCACCGCGCACCAGCAAGATGGTGTCGATGGGCGGCGTGGTGCCGTGATCGGCCCCTGGCGCTTGCCTCGCCTGCGCGAGCCGATACAGTTTTGATAGCGCCGCCACCAGCGATGCAGGCGCTGCACCGCCCTGCACCTGGGCCGGGACCAGCACCACCGGGATGTGCGGCACGCGGCGGCGCAGTGCGGTGACCACGTCGTGCAGCGCCGCTGCGCCCAGCGACGTGACCAGCCCGATGCCGCGCGGCATCAGGGGCAGCGGGCGCTTGCGGGCAGCGTCGAACAGGCCCTCGGCCTCCAGTTGGGTCTTCAAGCGAAGGAACTGCTCGAACAGCGCGCCCTGCCCTGCGCGCTGCATGCTCTCCACGATGAACTGCAGGTCGCCCCGCGCCTCATACACGCCGATGCGTCCCCGCAACTCCACCAATTCGCCATCACGCGGCGAAAAGTCAAGCAGGCTGGCGGCGCGGCGGAACATGGCGCAGCGCAACTGCCCGTTTGTGTCCTTCACCGAAAAGTAGCAATGCCCGCTGGATGCGCGCGAGAAGCCCGTGATCTCCCCGCGCACCGCGACAGGGTTGAACCGGGCCTCCAGCGCATCAGCAATGGCGCGGCATAGCGCGCCAACTTCCCACACGCGCGGCGCCGCTGCGAGGCCTGGGCCCTCAAACATCGGCGGTTGCGCGCTTTGGCGCCGTCAGGGCGGCGCGAGTACTCCACAGCGCATCGCGTGCGGCAGCACCAGCGAACACGTAGCCACAAAATGCCCCCACAGCACGATTGCACGTGCAAGTCATTGATTTATAAGCGTTTTTCATTGCACAATTTTTCATCAATCTGTTGCAATCACGGTGTGGCGCCACTTTGCGGACCGCCAAAGCCGGGTTTCCCACAAAGTTATCCACAGATTTTGTGGGTGAGAGCAATGCCCGGACTATGGGGCGGCAAGGTAACTGTTTGTGACGCAAGGGCGCGCCGGATGCACGCGCAAGCTGGGCCATAATCGCCGATTGCTTTCATCTGCGCGGAGAGAGATTTGCTGTCCATCATACAAGCCGCAGGCTGGCCGATCTGGCCCCTGATTGCGTGTTCCGTCCTGGGACTGGCGTTGATTTTCGAACGTTTCCTGGCCCTGAAGACGGCCCGTGTCGCTCCCCCCAAACTGCTGGACGAAGCGATCACGGTATCGTCCAAGGCCATTCCCACGCCCGATGTGGTGAACCAGCTGGCGCAGAGCTCCGCTTTGGGGGAGGTTCTGGCCAGCGGCCTGCGCACCGTCAACAGCAACCCCCAGTGCAGCGAGACCGATCTGCGCGCCGCCATGGAAGGCACGGGGCGTGCCGTGGCGCACCGGCTTGAAAAGTACCTTGCTGCACTGGCCACCATCGCCTCGGCCGCGCCGTTGCTGGGCCTGCTGGGCACGGTGATCGGCATGATCGAGATCTTCGGCTCGCAAGCTGGCGGCGGGGGGGTGGGCCAGGCCATGGGCGGCGGAAACCCCGCGCAGCTGGCTCACGGCATTTCGATTGCGCTATACAACACGGCGTTCGGCCTGATCGTGGCCATCCCAGCGCTGATCTTCTGGCGCTACTTCCGCGCCCGGGTCGATGCCTACCTGCTCACGTTGGAGCTGGCCTCCGAGCAGTTCGTGCGCCACATCCTGCGCCTGCGCAAAGCGGTCAAGTAAGAAGAACCACAGCAAGCCCATGAACTTTCGCCCCCGCGCCAAGGAAGAGCCGGAGATCAACCTGATCCCGTTCATCGATGTGCTCCTGGTGATCCTCATCTTCCTGATGCTGACCACCACCTACAGCAAGTTCACAGAGCTGCAGCTCACCTTGCCCGTAGCCGACGCAGAGCAGCAGCGCGACCACCCCAAGGAAGTCATCGTCGCCGTCGCGGCAGACGGACGCTATGCAGTCAACAAGGCCGGCGTGGAAGGCAAGAGCGTGGATGCCATCGCGCAGGCGCTGCGCGGCGCAGCCACTGCCGGACAAGGCAGCGTGGTGATCATCAGCGCCGATGCGATGGCCCCCCACCAAGCCGTGGTGTCGGTGATGGAAGCCGCCCGCCGGGTGGGCCTCACACAGATCACCTTTGCCACCCAGTCCTCGGCGGCCGGACGCGCGCCCAGCCGCTGACTGACCGCATGGCCGGCTCCGGGCCGCAACCGCCGGCCCCCTCCTCCCAGGCTTTGCCTTCACTGACTGCTGCGCAGAGCCTGCACAAGGCCTGGCAGTCGCGCGGCGTCGCCGCGTGGGTGCTCTGGCCGGTGTCCTGCATGTACCGGGCCCTGGTCGCGTTTCGGCGCTGGCTATACCGTGCAGGAATCCTGTCGTCCAGCCACCCTGGCCGACCCGTCATCGTGGTGGGCAACGTGATTGCAGGCGGCGCAGGCAAGACGCCGGTCGTGATTGAACTGGTCCGGTACCTGCAGGCGCGAGGGCTGCGCGTGGGGGTGATCTCGCGCGGCTATGGCCGAAAGACAACGGGCTGCCGCGAGGTGCTTGCGGACAGCCCGGCGTCGGAGGTGGGTGACGAGCCTGCACTCATGGCGCGCAACCTGAGCGACGGCGGTGCCACCACACCCCTTTTCGTCGCCCGCCAGCGCACCGAAGCGGCACGTGCCCTGCTTGCGGCGTACCCCGAAACCCAGATGATCGTTTGCGACGACGGCCTGCAGCACCTGGCACTGCGCCGCGATGTGGAGGTTTGCATCTTCAACAATCAAGGGGTGGGCAACGGCTTTTTGCTGCCCGCCGGCCCGTTGCGCGAACCGTGGCCTCGGCCCACAGACCTGGTGCTGTACGCAGGGGATGCCCCCCCGCGCAGCGCAGCACCCAGTTTTCGCATGGAACGCCACCTGGCCGACTTCGCGCTGCGCGCGGATGGCAGCCGGGTCCCACTGCAGGACCTGCAGGGCCAGCCGATGCACGCAGTGGCCGCCGTCGCCCGCCCCGCTGACTTCTTTGCCATGCTGCAAACCCGGGGATTGACGCTGGCCCGCACCGAGGCACTGCCAGATCACTATAATTTTGATAGCTGGCAGCGCTTGCAGGACAACCGTCAAGTGCTGATTTGCACTGAAAAAGACGCCGTCAAGCTATGGCCGCGCCACCCGGACGCGCTGGCGGTACCACTGCAATTGCACATCGACAGCGCATTCTTTGCCGCACTGGACGCCCATCTGCCAACATGATCTGCGAGCGGCCCGCCGCTATCATCGCCGCCTGCCTGACGAAGACACCCCATCCTGCTTACCGCCTTGCCCGAAAGCCACGCCATGGACCCCAAACTGCTCGAACTGCTGGTCTGCCCCGTCACCAAAGGCCCATTGACCTATGACCGAGAGGCGCAGGAACTGAAGTCTCGCAGCGCGCGCCTGGCCTACCCGGTACGCGATGGCATTCCGGTGCTGCTTGAAAACGAAGCCCGCCCGCTGACCGATGAGGAACTGCAGGCGTGAGCACGCCGCCCGCCACCACCAGCAGGAGTTGCGGCGATCGCTTCACCGTGTTGATCCCCGCGCGCATGTCATCCAGCCGCCTGCCCGACAAACCGCTAGCAGACATCGGCGGCCTGCCCATGGTGGTGCGGGTTGCGCAGCGCGCTGCCGCAAGCGCCGCAAGCCGTGTCGTCGTGGCTGCGGATGACGCTCGCATCCTGCAGTCCTGCGCGCAGCATGGGGTGCAGGCCATCCTCACGCGCGCCGACCACGCCAGCGGCAGCGACCGGCTGGCCGAAGCGTGCACACAACTGGGCCTGGACGGCGACGACATCGTGGTCAACGTGCAGGGGGACGAACCCCTGATGGACCCGGCGCTCATCGACGCCGTGGCAGCCCTGCTGCATGCACGGCCAGATGCCAGCATGGGCACTGCGGCGCACGCGCTGGCCGCGTTGGAGGACTACACCAACCCGAACGTGGTCAAGGTGGTGCTCGATGCGCGAGGCCTTGCGCATTACTTCAGCCGCGCCCCCATTCCGTTCGCGCGCGACCATGCGGGCACCGCCTGGTGGCAGGACGGCGCCGCACAGACAGCAGCGCCGGGGGTGGCCGCACTGGCAGGCTTTGCGCCGTTGCGGCACGTGGGCATCTACAGCTACCGCGCGGGCTTCCTGCGCCAGTTTCCAGGCTTGGCACCTGCACCGACCGAGGCCGTGGAGGCGCTTGAACAGTTGCGCGCACTCTGGCACGGCCACCGCATCGCAGTCCACCTGGCCGACTCCGCTCCGGGCCCCGGCGTGGATACGCCCCAGGACCTGGAGCGCGTGCGCGCACTTTTTCGCTGACCTGTGCGCGACAAACTCCGCTGTGCGGGCAACGCACCTCGGTGGCACACGCTGAACGCCAGCGCTGCGAAGCTGCTCGCAAACGGTGCACCTTGTAAGTCAAGTCAAGGTTGTCACATGCTATCCTCGAATGCAACGAGAGAGAGCATCGCATCCCGGGTACGCCTCTGCTCACCGCGACCTGCACGCGGTGATCTTGGCGCGCCCCCGCCAGCGGCGCCAGACGATTTCTAACCTTCGAGGACTTCCATGAGACTGATTCTGTTGGGCGCGCCCGGTGCCGGAAAAGGCACGCAAGCCACGTTCATCTGCCAGAAGTACGGCATTCCGCAAATCTCCACCGGCGACATGCTGCGCGCCGCCGTGAAGGCCGGCACCCCCCTGGGCCTGCAGGCCAAGGCGGTGATGGATTCGGGTGCACTGGTCAGCGACGACATCATCATCGGCCTCGTGAAGGAACGCATCACCCAGCCGGACTGCGCCAACGGCTTTCTGTTCGACGGCTTTCCCCGCACCATTCCGCAGGCCGACGCCATGAAGGCGGCAGGCGTCAAGCTCGATTACGTGCTCGAAATCGACGTCCCCTTCGATGCCATCATCGAACGCATGAGTGGCCGCCGCTCGCACCCCGCCAGCGGCCGCACCTATCACGTCAAGTTCAACCCACCCAAGGTCGAAGGCAAGGACGACGTGACGGGCGAAGAGCTGATCCAGCGCGAAGACGACAAGGAAGACACCGTCAAGAAGCGCCTGCAGGTCTACAGCGACCAGACCCGTCCCCTGGTGGACTACTACAGCAGCTGGGCCCAGGCCGAGCCCCATGCCGCCCCCAAGTACCGCGCCATCAGCGGCACGGGCAGCGTGGACGAAATCACCACCCGCGCACTGCAGGCGCTGGCCAGCTGAGCTTTCGCCAAGATTGTGGTTTGAATCACGGCGCCTTGCGACAAGGCGCCGTTGTTGTTGGCGCCCACGCGTTCGCCAACTGCCGCATCGACAACCGTGGGCTATGGAACGGGGCTGGATCCTGTCCAAGTCCTTTTTGGGAAGATGCTGCCGCCGCTCTTTGAACCAAAGTTCAGGCAGGGCCTGACCGCAGGCCATAGGCCTTGCCATCCACGAACAGGTATTCGGCGCGCAGCACCGCGTCGCCCTTTTCATCACGCAGCGTGAAGCCCACCACCGACAGCGCCGTCCCCGGCTTGATCTCCTGCACCTGCCAGGCCTGCATGCGCGTAAGCGGCGCCAGCTCGATCTCCCACTGGCGGTCCTTGCGCCGGGGAAGCACAGCCTTGGCCAGCAGCGCCTTGCCATCCACCGGTGCCGTCTGGGCAGGTACGGCTCGCTGCGCCAGATCGGTGGGCAGCGCCAGGCCCGCAGGTACATCCAGCTGCAACTCGGCGTGCGGGTTCTGCCAGCGCACGGACCGCACCGTGCCTTCCAGGTAGATCGGGCGATCGGCATCGAAACTGCTCCATCCGTGGTGTGCATGGGCACCCAGCGGCATGGTGGCGGCAGCCACAAGCAGATGACGGCGGTGCAGGCTCATCGAAACACTCCTTTCATGGTCAATCACGGCGATCAGGCAAGCAGCGAGGCCTACAGGCCGGACGGCTGGCAGCCCGCATCCCGCTACTACAAATAGGCGATCCAGCGGCCACAAACCACCACACCCAGCCAGATGAAGGTGGACACCAGCATCTGCGCCCGGGCCAGGCCATCCAGGCGCGCCAGCGAACCCCGCCCATGGAACCACGCAGCATTGCAACCCGCAAGCATTAACAACAGCATCTTCAAGGTGAATGCCCGGCTGCTGAGCAGCTCTGCGGGTTGCGTGGCGAACATCAGCAGCCCCGACGCAGCTGCCAGCCCGAAGCCGCACAGCGCCACAGACAGGCTCAGCCGAGCGAGATCCGGCACCGGCAGCGCGGCGCCACGGCCGAACACCCGCAACTCCAGCAGCACCAGATTGCCCAGCAGCAACGCGATGCCCACGATGTGCACAACCTCCAGCGCCGGGTAGGCCCAGGCATGGGTCTTGAGAGATGCGAAGAACATGCCGTGCGTCGCCTTTGCTTGCGGTGTTGCCGTCCGGTGCCTGCCGATGGATCAGGCCGACTGGCCTTGCAAGATATCCAGCATCAGGGAAACGCGAGCCTTCACCGGCGACAGGCCCTGCGAATCCGGCAACGCATCGCCCGGTTTGGGCAGTACCTGCCCCTGCGCGCAGCGGGTGGACCGCACCACGCGAACACCAACGTCCTGCGCCTTGAGCAGCGCAGCCTCCAGTGCATGGTGAAGCGTGCCGTTGCCCGTGCAGGCGACGACGATGCCCTGCACGCCGTCACGCACCAGCGCATCCACCATCGCCCCGCTCGCGCCAGCGTGGTTGAGGACAATCTCTACACGCGGCCAGAGAGGCGCGTTTGCTATCATTTTAAAAGCATTCAACGCAGATGGATTCGGCGCAAGGGGCCAGTCTTGCACCAATCTCACTACCCCTTCCTCCACCCAGCCCAGCGGCCCCGCCTCTCCCGAGCTGAATGCATGAACACGGTACGGATGCACCTTCTGCACGTGGCGGGGGCCGTGTATTTCTCCAGCGGCCACCGACACCACCCCGCGCGCGCCCTGTGCGGCGGCCACAGCCATCGCATCCAGCAGGTTCTGGGGCCCGTCGGGAGTGAGCGCAGTGGCTGGACGCATGGCGCAAGTGAGCACCACGGGCTTGCACCGCACGTCGAGAACCTGGCTCAGGAACCACGCCGTTTCTTCCAGGGTATCGGTCCCATGGGTGATCACAACACCTGTCACGGCCGGGTCCTGCAAGTGCTGCGCGCAGCGCAAGGCCAGCGTCTGCCACACCGACATGTCCATGTCCTTGCTGTCGATCTGGGCCACCTGCTCGGCGTGCAACTCCGCGCCACCGGCGGCGTGCTGCAGCCCCGGCACCGCCGCGAGCAACTGCGCGACCCCGACCTGCGCAGCCGTATAGCCGATGTTGTCGCCTGCCTGCGCCGACGTACCCGCGATGGTCCCCCCCGTGCCCAAAACCACAATTTTTTGCCCGCTCACTTGCATACTCCGAAAAACTGGTGAAAAATACAGTTACTGGATTAAAAAACAGTTGTTCGCCACTGTAGCGTCTCCACCGGAAACCACCATGCTCGACAACCCGAAACTGACCGCACGCCAGCAGCAGATCCTGGATCTCATCCAGAACGCCATCGCCCGTACGGGTGCGCCCCCCACCCGCGCTGAAATCGCCGCCGAGTTGGGCTTCAAGTCCGCCAACGCTGCAGAAGAGCATCTGCAGGCTTTGGCACGCAAGGGCGTCATCGAACTGGTCAGCGGCACTTCGCGCGGCATCCGGCTGCGCAATGACACGGTGCGCTCCATCAACGCAGCACGCGGAAACCAGTTCAGCCTCCCCATTCCGGGGCTGTCCCAGTTGGTACTTCCGCTGGTGGGCCGCGTGGCTGCAGGCTCGCCGATTCTCGCGCAAGAACATGTCGACCAGACCTACAGCGTGGAAAACAGCCTGTTCCAGCACAAGCCCGACTACCTGCTCAAGGTCCGCGGCATGTCCATGCGCGACGCAGGCATCATGGACGGCGACCTGCTGGCCGTGCAATCCACCCGCGAGGCCCGCAACGGCCAGATCATCGTGGCGCGCTTGGGTGACGACGTCACCGTCAAGCGTCTGCGCCGCACGGCCACATCCATTGAACTCTTGCCCGAGAACCCCGATTACCCCGTGATCGTCGTCCAGCCCGGCGAGCCTTTTGAAATCGAAGGCTTGGCCGTGGGCCTCATCCGAAACACCATGCTCATGTAGCACCCTGGTTTTTTGCCGCACCCCAGGTGGCGGGCGTTTGGTGTGCTGGCAATGCCGGTACGCCAGCCCTGCGGTGTCGGTTGTCATTGCAATCCTGCCTATGTCCAACCCCCGAACTTCGGAGTTTTCACATGGGAATTGCCTTGTCCACCCTCTCTGCCGCCCTGCCCCACCCGCTCCAGAACCTGGCACGCTGGCTGCACAGCCTTGTTCAGCTCGAAGAGGCTCCTCGCAATGGCAGCCACAGCGGCACAGCGTCGCCCTTGCCGGCAACAGATGCCAGCTCCCAGGGCAGCCAAGTTTCGGGCCACCGCAGTCGGCCTGCGGATGATGAACGCACCGTCGGCGCTCCCCGCCTTCGTCCGCTGAGGGGCAACTGGCCCTTCACCGTTTCGCAACCATCACAGGGGCAAGTGACAGCAAATGGGCCCAAGCCGACTGCCACGCGGTCCTGCCCTGCGGCCCACCGCTCCTTTCTTTGCGGCCCCAGCGGCAGCAGCCGGGATGCCTTCCTGGCGTCCATCGCATCAGGCACGGCGTCGCAACGATCTGCCACCACTGTCCGCAAGGTAGCCCATGCCAGCGGCCGACTCGTGATCGCTGGCCGCATGGCGGACGTGTGCGCAGAACTGGACCGCATGGCCGCATCGGAAGCACTGCAGGCTTAGCGGACCTGCCGCAGCTTCGCAGTGCAGTGCGCTCTGCAATCGGCAGCCCGGTTCGCCCAGGCTGGGCGGCCTTGCACCCCAACGCTCACACAATGCCCGATGGCGCTACTGCAAGGCAGATCACGGTGGAAGCAGCGCAGATATGCCCATGCCGGGCATGCAGCGCCATCACACTCTCAAGTAAATGCTGGTGGCGGATGCGACAGCAAGGCACGGTACGTTGTGTGGGCGTCGGCAGGTCATCAGGGTTTGGGCAAACAGGGCTGCCCATTTCGCAAGGCGTGCGCACCAAGTGCAGCGCGCGTGCCGCGAGCGGACCTAGCGGCGAACCTGCAGCGCGCCGGGATTGACGATGTTCGTCGGCGTGCCCTTGATGAAATTCACAACGTTGTCGAATGCTGCACCAAAGTAAAGCTCATAGCTGTCTTGCTCCACATAGCCGATGTGGGGCGTGCAGATGCAGTTCTCCAGTCGCAGCAAGGCGTGCCCTTGCAGGATGGGTTCGCTCTCGAATACATCCACTGCTGCCATGCCAGGTCGGCCCCGGTTGAGCGCCGCGATCAACGCATCGGGCTCGATCAGCTCCGCGCGCGATGTATTGACGAGCAGTGACGTGGGCTTCATGCACGACAGGTCTTCGAGCGACACGATGCCGCGTGTCTCGTCGTTCAATCGAAGGTGCAAAGAGATCACATCGCATTGAGCGAAGAACTCCTCACGCGTGGTGGCGGCCTGGTAGCCATCCGTCAGCGCCTGGGCGCGAGATGCTTCTCGACCCCAGATCCGCACGTTCATGCCAAAGGCTCGACCGTAGCCGGCTACCAACTGGCCGATGCGGCCATACCCCCAGATGCCCAGCGTCTTGCCGCGCAGCACATTGCCAAGGCCGAAGTTTGGCGGCATGGAGGCAGCCTTCAGGCCGGATTGTTGCCAGGCGCCGTGCTTGAGGTTTGATATGTACTGCGGCACCCTGCGCATGGCAGCCATCACCAGCGCCCAGGTCAACTCCGCGGGGGCCACCGGCGAGCCGATGCCTTCAGCCACTGCAATGCCGCGCTCTGTACAGGCGACAACGTCCACATGGTTGCCGACTTTGCCGGTCTGCGCGATCAGCTTGAGCCGGGGAAGCTTCTCCACGAGTTGGCGCGTGATCTGGGTACGTTCACGGACAAGGACAATGATGTCTGCATCCTTGAGCCTTACGGAAAGCTGGCCCAGACCCTTGACCGTATTGGTATAGACCTTGGCTGTGTATGCGTCGAGCCGGGAGGCGCAATGGAGCTTGCGCACTGCGTCCTGATAGTCGTCGAGGATCACGATGTTCATCCCGACATTGTGCCTTGGCAGAAGGCGCCGCACTGCGCCGCTCGGCTTTCCGTCATGCCGAAAAGCCGGCTTTTGGTGACGGAATGTGGCGCGGGCTTCGTTGCATGCACGGTCGTGTCACGGTGCGGGTCTTCGCCGTGAGATCGAATCGTGGCATTGCAATGAGCGTGAATTCGGCGCGGTGCAACTGCAACTGCAACTGCAACTACAGCTGTTCGCGTCAATGGCAATGGCAATGCCCTTCACACTTCACCACTGACCCGTCCTGAATTACGTTGACACTCAAACAGCCGGCGTTCAGCCGGCCAGGGACGCCCGGTGCACAGCATCGGGCGTTTGCATTTTGAGCGACAGATGGGGTCGTTCGTGGTTGTAGATCTGCA
>NZ_JAHUWH010000002.1 GCF_019219095.1 Acidovorax sp. sic0104 | reverse complement strand
TGCAGATCTACAACCACGAACGACCCCATCTGTCGCTCAAAATGCAAACGCCCGATGCTGTGCACCGGGCGTCCCTGGCCGGCTGAACGCCGGCTGTTTGAGTGTCAACGTAATTCAGGACGGGTCACTTTCTTTCTGCGAGTCTTTGCGCGCCGCCGTCAGGCAGTCACTTCCCGGCGGTGGGTGCGCCCTTGCGTCCACGGGGTCCCTTGGGGTTCACCCAGGTCCCAGAACAGGCCGGCCATCACAGCCAGCCCTTCGCGCGCCACGGGCGCCAGCAGGTGCTCGTTGGGCGCATGCTGGGCGCAGGCGGGGTATGAGTGGGGTACCCACAGCGTGGGCAGGCCCAGCTGGTCGGCAAAGATGTCGTTGGGCAGCGATCCCGCCAGATTGGGCAGCAGCGTGGCGGGCTGGCCGGCGCTGGCCTGCAGCGAGGCCATTGTCCAATCCACCCAGGGGTTGTGCAGGTCCAGACGCGTGGCGCCGCAGTGCATGCCCATGGCGATCTCGACCTGGCCGAAGCCATGCGCGTCCAGGTGTTCGCGCAGCGTGGCCTGCATGTTCTGCCAATCGGTGCCCACCACAAAACGCAGCTGGCAGTGCGCCACGGCCTGCGAGGGAATGGCGTTGATGGGCCGCTGCGCGTTGCCCGCGCCCAGCGCCAGCACCTCCAGCGTGTTCCAGCCCACCAGCCGCTCCGCGGGGCTGAGCCCGGGCTCGCCCCAGCCGGGCGTGAGCGTGGGGTCATCGGCGCCTGCGCCAATCACCACGTCCTTGAGCGCCGTGCGCAGCTTGTCGGGTACCGCAGGCGGCAGCAGGCCTTTGATGAGGATGCGGCCCTTCGCGTCCACCAGCGTGGCCAGCGCATGGGTGAGCACCGTCGCCGGGTTGGCCAACACGCCGCCCCAGTTGCCCGAGTGGTAGGCCTTGTCGCGGCTGCGCACGGTGAGCGAGAAATTGATCGCGCCGCGCGAGCCCAGAAAGAGGGTGGGGTGGCCCGCATTCACGCGCGGGCCGTCGCTGGCCAGGAAGAGGTCGGCCTTCAGCGCCTCGCGGTGAGCTTCGCAGAATGCAGCCAGGCCGGGGGATCCCGCCTCTTCGCCCATCTCCATGAGCAGCGTCACGTTGTAGCCCAGGCGTCCCGCGCGGGCGTCGATGGCGTGCGCCAGGGCCGCCAGGCTCACTGTGTGCTGGCCCTTGTTGTCGGCGGTGCCACGGCCGAACCAGCGGTCGCCCTCGATGGTCAGCTCCCAGGGCGAAAGGCCCTCGCGCCACTGGCTCTCCTGGCCGTTGACCACGTCGCCATGGCCGTAGGTGAGCACGGTGGGGAGGGCTGGGTCTTCCACGCGCCGGGCGATCAGGAAGGGCCCCCCCTGGGGCGAGGGGTTCTCCAGCACCTGGCATTCGAAGCCCAGGGGGCTGAGCCACGGAACCATCTCGTCGGTGAGGTAGGTGCGCAGCTCGGGCGGCAGCTTGCCGGTGTCGCTCTCGGTGCGCCGGGCCACTCGGCGGCGCAGGTCGCCCTCGAAACGGCCGTCATCGAAGTAACGCTGGACGCTGCCGATCAGTTGTTCACGGGTCATCGTTTTCATCCTTGTGGTGATGTGCTCATGCCAGCCGTCACTCCACGACGATCTTGGCGCGGTGGACCAGTGCGCGGTAGCGGCCGATCTCGTTGTCCATGGCGGCGTGCATGGCCTTGGGGCCGATGAACACGGGCTCCATGCCCTGGGCACGGATCTGCTCCTGCAGGTGGGGGTCGCGCAGGGCGGCCTCCACGTCCTTGAGCAGCTTGTCCACCACGGCCGTCGGGGTGCGCGACGGGGCGGCCACGGCGTACCAGCCGTCGAAGGCGGCGTCAGGCAGCTTGAGCTCCTGCACGGTGGGCACCGTCGGCAGGGCGCGGGCGCGCTCGTTGCCGGCGATGGCCAGGGCGCGCAGCTTGCCCGAGCGCACGTGCGGCGCGGCGCTGGCCACGGTGTCCACGGCCATCTGGATCTCGCCGCCGATGAGGCCCATCATGGCCTGCGCGCTGCCGCGGTAGGGTACGTCCTGCAGCCGCACATCGGCGGCCTGCTCGATCAGTGCGCCCACCAGATGCGGCGCGGAGCCCGAGCCGAAAGTGGCGTAGTTGATCGTCTTGGGTGCGGCCTTGGCGGCGGCCAGCAGGGCGGCCAGGTCCTTGTAGGGCGAGTTGGCGTTGACCACCACGACCAGCGGCGCGCGCGCCACGATGGCCACCGGCGCCAGGTCCTTCAGCGGGTCGTACGGCAGCCTGGGGCGCAGCGCGGCATTGACGGTGTAACTGGTGGAGCCTGATACCAGCAGCGTGTAGCCGTCCGGGTCTGCCTTCACCACGCTGTCGGTGCCGATGATGGTGGAGGCGCCAGGCTTGTTGTCGATGACGACCGGCTGGCCCAGGCGGGTGGCGAGCTTCTGGCCCAGCGCGCGGGCCACGGCGTCGGTGCCGCCGCCGGGCGGAAAGGGCACCACCAGGCGCACGGGGCGCTGGGGCCAGGCCTCAGGCTGCGCGGCCGTTTGGGCCATGGATGGGTTGCCCATGCTGGCAAGCACTGCCAAGGCAGCGGACAACAGCGAGGCTCGTACAAAGCGATTTTTCATGCGGACTCCGGTGGTGAGGCCCGGGCGGCAGGCGCCGCCGCAACAGGACGGCATGGCGGATGCACACGGGCATGGATCAATTGGAGCCTCAAGCCATGCAAGATGGAAGCCGGTTTACCATTGCTTTGAATAGAGATTTAGCAATTGACTATTGCCTTTTTGTGGATGGAGATACCGTGCCTGTTTCATTGCTCAGCCTGCCCTTGCGCTACTTTCTGGAGGTGGCGCGCACCGGCTCCGTCAACCAGGCGGCGCAGCGCCTGCATGTGGCGGCCTCTGCCGTGAGCCGCCAGCTGGGCAAGCTGGAAGACAGCCTGGGCGTGGTGCTCTTCGAGCGCCAGGCACGTGGCATGGCCTTGACCGAGGCCGGCACGCGATTGCTGGCCCATGCCAATGCGCACGATGCGCAGGCCGCCGAGCTGGTGGACCAGCTCCAGGGGTTGTCGGCCCAGGGCGCGCTGCGTGTACGGGTGGCGTGCACCGAAGGATTTGCCGCGACCTTCATGCCGCTGGTGATGTCCGGCTTTCGGCTGGCTCACCCCCAGGTGCAGCTGCAGCTGCAGGTGGCCGTGCCGCAGGAGGTGTCGGCGCTGCTGCTGCGTGGCGAGGTGGATCTGGCGTTGAAGTACAGCGTGGCGCCCGAGAAGGGGCTGCAGGTGCTGCACTCTGCCATCGCCCCGATCTACGCCATCATGCCCGCGCAGCACCCGCTGGCCCGCCAGCGCAGCGTGACGGTGGCCGACGTGGTGCGCTACCCGCTGCTCATGGGCGCAAGCAGCATCACAGGGCGCCAGCTGTTCGACCTGAGCTGCGCGGTGCAGGGGCTGCGCTATGTGCCCGCGGTGGAGAGCAACTTCTCGTCCGCGCTGCTGCCGCTGCTCAGTGGCCAGGACGTGGCGCTGGCCAGCTACCTGACGGCGGCGCGCTGGGTGGAGGCAGGCCTGCTGGCGGCCCGGCCTTTCGACGAAGCGCAACTGCAGCAGCGCCGCCTGCAGGTGCTGGCGGGCGACGGGCGGGTGCCGTCGGCGCTGGTGCAGCAGTTCACCGACGCGCTGGTAGCGGCCATTGAGCAGTACGGCAAACGCAAGGTCGGGAGGCGCAAGGCACGGGTCGCCGCGCAGGCCGCGTGGCCGTGACGGCGCGGGCGGCACTGGCGTCGCACGGCGGGCGGGCGCTGCTGCAAGTGGCTACCATTCGCTTCCTACCCAGACCGCACCATGGCCAAGAAAGAACACGTCTCCGAAACCCAAGCCACCCAGTTGCTCAAGGCGAACAAGGTGGCCTTCACCGAGCATCCGTACGAGTACCTGGAGCACGGCGGCGCGCTGCACAGTGCCGAGGTGCTGGGGCTCGATCCTTTCACCGTCGTCAAGACGCTGGTGATGCAGGACCAGGACGCCAAGCCGCTCCTGGTGCTGATGCACGGCAACCGCAAGGTCTCCACCAAGAACCTGGCACGCCAGATCGGCGCCAAGTCGGTCGAGCCCTGCGCGCCGGAAGTCGCCAACCGGCACAGCGGCTACCTGGTCGGAGGCACTTCGCCCTTCGGCACGCGGCGCGCGATGCCCGTGTACATCGAGGAGACCATTCTTGCGCTTCCCCGCATCGCCATCAACGGCGGGCGGCGGGGCTTTCTGGTGCAGCTGGACCCGCAGGTGTGCGTGCAGTTGCTGGGTGCGAAGCCGGTGCACTGCGCGCTGGCAGAATAGGCCGCCCCGACCACAGCCCGCCAGAAGGCTGATCCACCGACCAACGAGGAATTGCTTTGACCGCCGTCTATCCCCTGCTTGCCACCGTGGCCGCCTACCTGCTGGGCTCGCTGTCGTTCGCCGT
Source organism: Acidovorax sp. sic0104 (assembly GCF_019219095.1). Taxonomy (GTDB): domain Bacteria; phylum Pseudomonadota; class Gammaproteobacteria; order Burkholderiales; family Burkholderiaceae_C; genus Acidovorax. Next base: position 499,557 of record NZ_JAHUWH010000002.1, on the reverse strand, counting down.
CATCGTGACGCGCGTCATGGGTCTGAGCGACCCGCGCACCTACGGCAGCAAGAACCCCGGCGCCACCAATGTGCTGCGCTCGGGCTCCAAGGCCGCGGCCATCATCACGCTGCTGCTCGACGCGCTGAAGGGCTGGCTGCCCGTGGCGCTGGTGATGTGGTTCGGCCACCCCTATGGGCTGGAAGACGGCACCGTGGCCATGGTGGGCCTGGCGGCGTTCCTGGGCCATTTGTGGCCCGTGTTCTTTCGCTTCGAGGGAGGCAAGGGCGTGGCCACGGCCCTGGGCGTGCTGATGGGCATCAGCCCGTGGCTGGGCCTGGCCACGGCGCTCACGTGGATCATCATTGCGTTCTTTTTTCGCTACTCGTCGCTGGCCTCGCTGGTGGCTGCCGCGTTTGCGCCCGTGTACTACCTGCTGGTCGACGGCGTGGTCTGGTATGCCGAAGGCACCATCGCTGCGTCCATCGTGGCGATGGCATTGCTGCTGGCCTGGCGGCACAAGGAGAACATCCAGCGCCTGATCGCGGGCAAGGAATCGCGCCTGGGCAGCAAGAAGGCGCAGGCCGGTGCGCAGGCTGCTGGCAAATCAGCCAAGTAGGGTGTCTTCTGGTCATGGCGGCGTGGTGGTTGTGCTCGCCGCGCGTGGTATCGCTTGGTGCCAGTGTCTGCGGGCCGTGCCGGCGTACCGTCTCTAGAGCGACCCCGGCCCCGTGATCAGGCCCCGGAGCCCGGCACTGTGCTGGGCGGCATACAGGCCGAGCCGCATCATCGTGCGGTGGTTGAGTTCCAGGCTCACTGCAGAGCGCGCCAGGGCTGACTGGATGCGCGGCTTGCCGCTTGCCGTCTGATAGAGGCTGGGCTGGGCATGGTGGTGGCCGCTGCGGTCCAGCAGGCTGGCCACCAGCGGGTGGTTGGCCTTCTCGCTGCGGCGCAGCACGATGGCGGTGTCGCCGTTGTCCAATTTGACGAAGGTGCCCGGCGGGCACAGGCCTATGGAGCGCACCAGCGTGTAGCTCACCTCGTCGCGCTGGTCGATCTCCTGCCCCACGATGGCACGTACCGAGTCGGTCGCACTGCGTCCGGCGCGGGATTTGCGCGGGCTGATCATGGCCGCATAGCGGTCGATGGTGCCCAGGATGCGTGTGAGCCTGTCTTCGGGCGCCTGTTGGGCCAGCGGTACGCGGTCGGCAATGCTGGCGTGGTGCTGCCCGACGACGTCGAGCCAGAGCGCATCGTTGATGAACAGACGCTCCAGCAGCATCATGCTTTCTTCGGGGTGGCCCTTGATGGCCTCCTGCTGCGCCGCGGTGGGGCGCTCGCGCTGCTCGGCCAGTTCGTCCTGCAACGCGGTCATGCCGATGTTCATCGTCAGCGCCGCGCGCACCAGACTGTCGCGCTCGCGCGGGGACAGCTGCAGCTCCAGCGCCATGATGTGGCACAGCGTGCCGCACACCAGCGCGTGCGATGCGCTGTAGCCCACGGTGGAGGTGGAGGCCAGCTGGAACATCAGGTACAGCGCCGCGTCGATGTCGTGCGCCACCAGGTCCTGGAGCCAACCGTCGAACTGGCGCACCTTGGCCGGGAAATCCTGCACGTGCATCGGGCGCGAGAGCATGACCGAGAGCGCCGCCTCCAGGTCGGACCACAGGCTGAGCAGGTCTTCGTACTCGCCTTCCGCGTGCGGGTTGCCGTTGGGGTGGTGAACTGACATGGCCGGTGTGTCTGGAAAGTACGGGCTTGAGCGTGGTCAGTGGCGTTTTTCCAGCACCATCTCGTTGTTCATGCGTGTCATCTGGAACTCGTTGAGGAAGCTGTTGCCCAGCAGCACGTAGGGCATGGGCTGGGGGGTGATCACGGCTTCGACGCCGAAAACCTCCACATCACCGATCCGCACCGAGTCGAGCTTCATGCGCCAGCCCTGCGATACGCCATTGGCCGTGCTCATGCGCACGGGCTGCCCGCCCTGGTAGTTCAGCCCCATGCGCTCTGCATCTGTGCGGCCGATGGCCACGGAAGTCGCGCCCGTGTCCACCATGTACTGCATCACCCGTCCATTGATGGTGCCGCTGTTCACGAAGTGGCCACGGCTGTCGGCCACCAGCACCACGCGCCGGCCGCTGCCGCCCTTTCTGCCCACGCTCACGGGGGCTTCGCCCAGTCGCAGCACGCGCTGCCCGCCCTTGATCTCGACGGTGGCTTCGTCCTTGCCCACGGCAATGACCTTCACCCCCTGAAACTCGTCCCCCGCGCCCAGCGCCCGCGGTGGATGTGCATCCACCACCAGCAGCGCCTTGCTGCCCAGCATGCCCGCAATGCCCACCGACTGGGCGTGTGCCCAGGCAGGCGCCAGGCACAGGGCGGCGAGGGCTGCAGCCACGCGCAACTGAAGGTGCGCAGCGCCCAGCATCGAGCACATTGCTCGTAACTGGCGCGGGCGCAGCCGGCGGACGCCGTGGAACTGGCTTTGCCAGGCCACAGGCGTCGTCCTCCCCGGGGAGGGCGGCGCGAAGCGACTCAGGGGGGGCATTTCTAGTCCCTGAAGTTGTCGAACGACAGCGGCGTGTCCGTCACGTCCTTGCGGATCAGTGCCATGGCGGCCTGCAGGTCGTCGCGCTTGGCGCCCGTCACGCGCACCTTGTCCTCCTGGATGGCGCCTTGCACCTTGAGCTTGCTTTCCTTGAGCAGCTTCTGGATCTTCTTGGCCAGCTCGCTCTCGATGCCGTTCTTCACCTTGATGACCTGCTTGACCTTGTCGCCGCCGATCTTCTGCACGTCGCCCATGTCCAGGAAGCGCACATCCACGTTGCGCTTGGTGAGTTTGTTGCGCAGCACGTCCTCGATCTGGGTGAGCTGGAAGTCGGCATCGCCGACCAGGGTGATGTCCTTGTCCTTGATCTCGATGCTGGCCGACGTGCCCTTGAAGTCGAAACGGGTGGCGATTTCCTTGGCGGTGTTCTCGACCGCGTTCTTCACTTCGACCAGGTTGGCTTCGCAGACGGTGTCAAAAGATGGCATGGTGACTACTCTCAATCAATCTCGGGGAAACAGGGGGTGTGGGCAGGGGGCACGCAAGGCCCGATGCGACAATCGGGCCAATGGTAGTCGAGAAAAACGCCCCTTTGCAGCCCTGCAACACCTTTGGCATCGCCGCGCGCGCACAGACGCTGGTGCGTGTGCACTCCGTGGAAGACGTGCTGGCCGTGCTGGCCGATCCTGCGCTCTCATCGGCCCCCAAGTTCGTGCTGGGTGGCGGCAGCAACATCATTCTGACCGGTGATGTGAAGCCTGTCGTGCTCAAGATGGAGATCAAGGGCCTGCGCCTGGTGCAGGAAACCGCCAAGGCCTGGATCGTGGAAGCCGGCGCCGGCGAGGTGTGGCACGACTGCGTGGCCTGGACATTGGCGCAGGGCTTTGCGGGCCTTGAGAACCTCGCGCTGATTCCCGGCACCGTGGGGGCATCGCCCGTGCAGAACATCGGCGCCTATGGCGTGGAGTTGCAGGACCGCTTCGATTCGCTGGACGCCATCGACCTGTCGACGGGCCGCACGTTCACTCTGGATGCGGCGCAGTGCGGATTTGGCTACCGGGACTCGGTGTTCAAGCACGGCGCGCCCTCGGACGCCGTGGGCGCGGATGGCCTGCCCCGCGGCATGGGCCTGGAGGGGCGGGCCGTCATCACCCATGTGCGGTTTCACCTGCCCAAGCCCTGGAAGCCTGTGCTGGGCTACGTGGATCTGGAGCGGCGCATGGCCGACGAAGGCGTGCAGCAGCCTACCGCACAGCAGATATTCGACTGGATCTGCGAGATCCGCCGCGCCAAGCTGCCCGACCCCGCGGTGGTGGGCAACGCCGGCAGCTTCTTCAAGAACCCCACGGTCTCGCCCGACCAGTGCGCCGACATCATCGCCCGCGAGCCGCGCATCGTGCACTACCCCATGCCGGACGGGAGCATCAAGCTGGCAGCCGGCTGGCTCATCGACGCTTGCGGCTGGAAGGGCAAGTCCATCGGCAAGGCGGGCGTGTACGAGAAGCAGGCCCTGGTCCTGGTGAATCGGGGGCGGGGCGCCGACAGTGTGACGGGCGGCGAGGTGATGACCCTGGCCAAGGCCATCCAGACCAGCGTGTACGAGCGCTTCGGCATCCGGCTGGAGCCTGAGCCGGTGGTGGTGTAGCGCGTTCGGCCTGGCGATGCCCCAGCCGGGTGGGTCGCACAGAGCCCCGCACCATGAAAAAAGCCACCGGATCGATGATCGGTGGCTTAGCTATTTATTTGATAGCTGCTAGCGCTTGTCTATCAAGCGGTAGGGGCTATTTTAATGCCTATTCAACACTGGTACAGCTAGGGAGCCGTGCTCTGTGCCGCCGTTGCAGGCGGGGTGGGGTGGGGCGGGGTGGGGCGGGGTGGGGCGGCCGGGATTGCTCTCCGGTGCCGCACCCACCTGGACCTCACTTGCGGTCGTTTTCCAGCTGGGCCAGGGCCGCGTTGCCGCCCAGCGACAACAGGCCTGACTTGGCGTACACGCCCAGCTTGTTGCGCGTGTCCGAGATGTCCAGGTTGCGCATGGTCAGCTGGCCGATGCGGTCCAGCGGGCTGAACGGCGCGTCTTCCACCTTCTCCATCGACAGGCGCTCGGGCGCGTAGGTCAGATTGGGCGATTCGGTGTTCAGCAGCGAGTAGTCATTGCCGCGGCGCAGTTCCAGCGTGACCGTGCCGGTGACGGCGCGGGCCACCCAGCGCTGGGCGGTTTCGCGCAGCATGATGGCCTGGGGGTCGAACCAGCGGCCCTGGTACAGCAGGCGGCCGAGTTTCAGGCCGTTCATGCGGTACTGCTCGATGGTGTCTTCGTTGTGGATGCCGGTCACCAGGCGTTCGTAGGCGATGTGCAGCAGCGCCAGGCCCGGGGCTTCGTAGATGCCGCGGCTCTTGGCTTCGATGATGCGGTTCTCGATCTGGTCGCTCATGCCCAGGCCGTGGCGGCCGCCGATGCGGTTGGCTTCCAGGATCAGCTCGACCGGGTCGTTGAATTCCTTGCCGTTCAGGGCGACGGGCTGGCCTTCGTGGAAGGTCACCGAGACTTCCTCGGCCTTGACCGCCACATCGTCCTTCCAGAACGCGACGCCCATGATGGGGTTCACGATGCGGATGCCGCTGCTGAGGAACTCCAGGTCCTTGGCCTCGTGCGTGGCGCCCAGCATGTTGCTGTCGGTGCTGTAGGCCTTCTCGGCGCTCATCTTGTAGCCGAAGCCGGCTTGCGTCATGAATGCCGACATCTCGGCACGGCCGCCCAGTTCGTCGATGAACAGCTGGTCCAGCCAGGGCTTGTAGATCTTGAGCGACGGGTTGGTCAGCAGGCCGTAGCGGTAAAAGCGCTCGATGTCGTTGCCCTTGAAGGTCGAGCCGTCGCCCCAGATGTTGACGTCGTCTTCCTTCATGGCCGCCACGAGCATGGTGCCGGTCACGGCGCGGCCCAGGGGCGTGGTGTTGAAGTAGGTCAGGCCGCCGGTGGAGATGTGGAAGGCGCCGGCCTGCAGGGCGGCGATGCCTTCGTGGGCCAGCTGCACGCGGCAGTCGATCAGGCGGGCCTTCTCGGCGCCGTATTCCATCGCCTTGCGCGGGATGGCGTCGTAGTCGGGCTCGTCGGGCTGGCCCAGATTGGCAGTGTAGGCATAGGGAACGGCGCCCTTGAGCTTCATCCAGTGCAAGGCTGCGCTGGTGTCGAGGCCGCCGGAGAAGGCGATGCCGACCTTCTGGCCGGTGGGCAGGTTTTGGAGGATGGTGGCCATTGCGGTGTCCGTGGTCGTCGTCGAAGGGGAGGGCAGGATCAGCCGAAGTGGCAGATGTAGTGATAGGCCTCGGCCACGCGAATGTCGAACTTGGAGTTGCCTGGCACGCTGAACTTCTCGCCCGCCGAGGACTTCACCCAGCTGTCGGTGCCGTCGAGCTTGTACTCGCACGAGCCCGCCACGCATTCCATGATCTCCGGCGCGCCGGTGTTGAACGTCAGCGTTGCGGGCAGCACCACGCCCACCGACTTCTTCGTGCCATCAGGGAAGGTGATGCCGTGGCTCACGCACTTGCCGTCAAAGTACACATTGGCCTGGGTGGTGACGGACACGCCGTCGATTTTTTCGGTGGTCATGGATGCGCTGGTTTGGGTTGGAGGAAACCCGCGATTTTAGGGCAGGGGACGCGGCCCTCCCGCCAACGCATGCTGGAAGAAGGGCCACACCCGTTCAACAGCGCCCGGGCGGCACCCCAATGAAAAGAGCCCCGAAGGGCTCTTTGTCGTCGCGGCTGCACGGGGCCCGGGGGCTCAGCGCCAGTACGGGTTGCGGTGGTGGTGGTAGGGGCGGTCGTAGCCGTATTCGATCACGGTGACGGGAGGCGTCACATACGTGGGCTGCTGGTACACGGGCTGCACCGGGTAGGTCGATGTGACCACGCCGGGCTGGCTGTACACGCCCTGGGACGCATATGGATCCGGCTGCGTGGAGTAGGTCTGGCCGGGCTGCACGCTCACAGGGATCCAGCGGCCCGGATCATGCTGCGTGCGGGTGGTGTACTGGCGGCCTGCGTATTCGTAAACCACGTCATAGCCCACGGTGCGGTTCTGGTAGTACGTCTCGGTCGTGCAGCGCTGCACATTCTGGTACTGCGGCTGGCCGCCTTCGATCTGGTTGCCGATCACGGCCCCACCGATCAGGCCGATGGCCGTGGCTGCGGCGCGGCCGCTGCCCTTGCCGATGGCATTGCCGGCGGCACCGCCAGCAATGGCGCCCACCACGGCGCCGGCACCTGTGGTGCGGTTGCCGCTGTAAACGGTTTCATTGCCGCAGACCTGCTGGGGCGTGGCGATTTGCTGCACGACCGGCGTGGCCGACAGCACGCGGCCCTGTTCCTGTGCGCTGGCCACCGTGGCAACTGCTGCGATGGCGGAAAAAACGATGATCTTTTTCATGGAGAAACTCCTTTCGGGTCGGTACATAACGCACCAGACTGTGGAAAAGTTTAGGCCTGCAAGGTCAATCGCGGGCCGGGGAGCCGTAAATCTGCGTAAAGATTTGTGCAATTTCTCCGCTCTTTACGTGTGGGTTCAAGTGTTTTCTTCCTTGCTGCGCCAGGCGAGCCATTGATCAGGGGTGAAACCCACTGAGACATGGGTCTTGCCGCCCTCGTGCCACTCCACCACCGGACGCTTGACCACGCTCGGCTGCGCCTGCAGCAGAGCCCTGGCGCTGGCTTCATCCTTGACGGCGGACTGGCTGTCAGAGTCCAGCTTGCGCCAGGTGGTTCCCTGGCGGTTGACCAGTTTCTCCCAGCCCACGGCGGCTATCCAGCTGGGCAACCGGTCGGCGGGCACGCCCTGCTTCTTGAAATCGTGGAAGTCAACGTCGATGCCCTGATCCGCAAACCAGACGCGGGACTTCTTGACGGTGTCGCAGTTGGGGATGCCGTAGAGAGTGATGTGTGAGGTTGTCATGCCGCGCATCATCCACCCATTGCGGCCTGGGCGACAATCCCGCCCTGTATGCACACCACCCACCACACCCTGGAAGACTGGCTGCGCCACTGCGAGCAGCTTCACCCCCGCAATATCGACATGGGTCTGGCCCGCGTGCGCGAGGTCGCAAGCCGCATGGCCCTGCGTTTCGACTGCCCCGTGATCACCGTCGCCGGCACCAACGGCAAGGGTTCCACGTGCGCCATGCTGGAGGCCGTGGCGCTGCAGTCGGGCTACCGCACGGGGGTTTACACATCGCCGCATCTCGTGCATTTCGAGGAACGCTGCCGCATCCACGGTGAGATTGTGGTTGCTTCTGATTTGATAGCGCACTTCGACGCAGTGGAGAGCGCCAGAGTCCAAAATGGCGATGAGGTTTCGCTGACGTATTTCGAGTTCACCACGCTGGCGATCCTGCGCCTGATGAGCCAGTCCCGGCTTGACCTGGCGATCCTGGAGGTGGGCCTGGGCGGGCGGCTCGACGCCACCAACGTGATCGACGCCGACTGTGCTGTGATCACCAGCATCGACATCGACCACACCGAGTTCCTGGGCCCTGACCGGGAGAGCATCGGCCGGGAAAAGGCCGGCATCATGCGCACGGGCCGCCCTGTGATCGTCAGCGACCCCATGGCCCCGCAAAGTGTGGTGGACCATGCGCGGGAGATCGGTGCGGACCTGTGGCAGTTCGGCAAGGATTTCAACTTCTCGGGCGACAAGCAGCAGTGGAACTGGGCGGGGCGCGGCCGCCGCTACGCCGGCATGGCCTACCCGTCGCTGCGTGGTGCCAACCAACTCGTCAATGCCTCCGGGGTGCTGGCGGCGCTCGAAGCCTTGCGAGACCGCATTCCTGTCACCGCGCAGGCAGTGCGCAATGGGCTGTCCATGGTGGAGTTGCCCGGCCGCTTCCAGATCGTGCCAGGGCAGCCGACGCTGGTGTTGGACGTGGCGCACAACCCACACTCGGTGGCGGCGCTGACGGCCAATCTGGATGCCATGGGGTTCTTTCCCACCACGCACGCAATCTTTGGCGCCATGGCCGACAAGGACCTGGCACCCATGCTCGCCAAGGTGGGTCCGCTGATCGACCGCTGGTATTTCACCAACCTGCCTACGCCGCGCGCCGAGACGGCGGCGGCGCTGCAGCAGAAGTGGAATGCGGTGCACATGGTGGCCGGGGGGCGTCGCGACGTGGCATCGAGCCTGCATGCCGACCCTTTGGCAGCGCTTGATGCGGCCGTCGCGGCGGCAGACCCCGCTGATAGAATCGTGGTCTTTGGCTCGTTTTTCACGGTAGGTGGGGTGCTGATCCACGGAACGCCCCGCCTGCACGCCAAACATCTGGGCCAATAGGGGCGCATCCGAGGTCCGAACGAGTCGTTACTCCATGGCATTTTTCAAGTTTCGCTGGCCCGGTCAGAGTGAGCAGGCGCCGGCCGAAAAGCCCGCCAAGCGCCCGCGCACCCCGCAGGCCGAAAGCATCGAAGTGATGCGGCGGCGTGCCCGCCACCGGCTGATCGGTGCTGCCGTGCTGGTGCTGGTGGGTGTCATCGGTTTCCCCATGCTGTTCGACACCCAGCCCAGGCCGATCCCCGTCGATATACCCATCGAGATTCCTGACCGCAACAAGGTGGCACCCCTGGTGGTGCCCGGACCGGTGGCCCAGGCGCCAGACACCAAACCCGCCGTGCAGCCCGAGCCGAATGCTGTGGCCGCGCGTCCTGCCCCCGCCACGACACCCGCGCGCAGCGCTGCCGCCAGCAATGGCCTGACAGACGGTGAAGAGCTGGTGCAGAGCCCGCGCGCCGCGGCATCCAAACCCGCAGCCGCCGCGCCTGCCAAGCCTGAAGCCAGGGCCGAAACCCGGCCTGAACCCAAGCCTGAACCCAAGCCCGAGCCCAAGCCTGCACCCGAGCACAAGCCCGCGACCCGCACGGACGATGCGGCGCGTGCCCGCGCGCTGCTGGAAGGCCGGCCGGCGGAGCCAGTGGCCTTGGCGGCCAGCAAGGCCGAAGAAAGCCGCTTCATCGTTCAGGTCGGCGCATTCGCTGATGCGGACAAGGCACGGGAGGCGCGCGCCAAGGTCGAGCGCTCTGGCATGAAGACCTATACCCAGGTGGTGGACACCAAGGACGGCAAGCGCACGCGGGTTCGTGTGGGGCCGTTCTCGGACCGTGCGGAGGCCGACAAGGCGGCGGCCCGCATCAAGGCGCTGGACCTGTCGGCGTCCGTGCTGACGCTGTAGGCCCACGCCCCGGTTGAACTGAGCGTGTCCGTGGCGGCTCTGGACTGGATTTTTGCAGCGGTGCTGCTGGCGTCGATGCTGATCGGCGCCTGGCGTGGACTGGTGTTCGAGGTGCTTTCGCTGCTCGCGTGGGTGGTGTCGTTTTTTGTGGCGCAATGGTTCGCCGAAGACATGGCGGCCCTGCTGCCAATGGGCGAGTCGGCCGGGTCGCTGCGCTATGCCGCAGGATTTGCGGTGGTGTTTGTGGCGTCGGTGTTCGCGTGCGGTTTTCTGACCTGGCTGGCCAAGAAGCTGATCGAAGCCATCGGGTTGCGGCCGGCGGACCGCACCCTGGGCGCGGTATTCGGGGTGTTCCGTGGGCTGGTGCTGCTGCTGGCTGTGGCCGTGGTGGCGGGCCTTACGCCCATGCGCGAAGCGCCCTGGTGGCAGGAGTCCTGGGCTGGGCCGGTACTGGGAGAGGTCCTCAAGGGCTTGAAACCGGCGTTACCGGAAGAATTTGGTAGGCATCTGCCTTCCTGACTGAGACGGATATCGATGTGGCGGCGGCCAGAAGCTGCCGCTGTGTGATTGCCGCGGGGCTTTTCCCGCAAACGGATGGAAACTTACTATGTGTGGAATCGTCGGCGTCGTCAGCACAACGCCCGTCAATCAGCTGATCTATGACGCGCTGCTGCTTTTGCAGCACCGCGGCCAGGACGCAGCGGGCATCGTCACCCAGCAGGGCCGCAAATTCTTCATGCACAAGGCCAAGGGCATGGTGCGCGACGTGTTCCGCACCCGCAACATGCGGGCGTTGCCGGGCAATGTGGGGCTGGGGCAGGTGCGCTATCCCACGGCGGGCAACGCCTACAGCGAAGAAGAAGCGCAGCCTTTCTACGTCAACGCGCCGTTCGGCATCGTGCTGGTGCACAACGGCAACCTCACCAACGCCCGTGAACTGCGCACCGAGCTCTTCCAGACGGACCACCGCCACACCAACACCGAAAGCGACTCCGAAGTCCTGCTGAACGTGTTCGCCCATGAACTGGAGCGCTCCACACGGGGTGTGCCGCTGCAGGTCGAGGACGTCTTCGCGGCCGTGCGTGCCGTGCACAAGCGCGTGAAGGGCTCCTACGCCGTGATCGCGCTGATTGCAGGCCACGGTTTGCTGGCCTTCCGCGACCCCCACGGCATCCGTCCGCTGGCCCTGGGCCGCAGCCAGGACGGCACCGTGATGGTGGGCAGCGAATCGGTGGCGCTGGAGGGCACGTCCCATGTGTTCGAGCGCAATGTGGAGCCGGGCGAAGCCGTCTTCATCACGCTCGACGGTACGGTCCATGCGAGCCAGTGCGCCGAGAAGCCGCAGCTCAACCCCTGCATCTTCGAGTTTGTCTACCTGGCGCGCCCTGACTCGGTGCTGGACGGCATCTCTGTCTACCAGGCGCGACTGAATCTGGGCGAGGCCCTGGCCAAGCGGGTGATCTCCACCGTGCCACCCAACGAGATCGACGTGATCATCCCCATTCCGGAATCCAGCCGCCCCAGCGCCACGCAACTGGCGCACCTGCTGGGCATTCCGTACCGCGAAGGTTTCGTCAAGAACCGCTACGTTGGCCGCACCTTCATCATGCCTGGCCAGGGCGTGCGCAAGAAGTCCGTGCGCCAGAAGCTCAATGTGATCGGCAGCGAATTCAAGGGCCGCAACGTGCTGCTGGTGGACGACTCCATCGTGCGGGGCACCACCAGCCGCGAGATCGTGCAGATGGCGCGCGACGCCGGTGCCCGCAAGGTGTACCTGGCCAGCGCGGCGCCTCCGGTGCGCTATCCGAACGTGTACGGCATCGACATGCCCACCAGCAGCGAGCTCGTCGCGCACAACCGCACGGTCGAAGAGATCCGCCAGGCCATCGGCTGCGACGCGCTGATCTACCAGGACGTGGACGGCATGAAGAAAGCGGTTGGTGCGCTCAACAGCGCGATCGCCGGGTTCGATGCGTCCTGCTTCGATGGCGTGTATGTGACCGGAGACATCACTGCCGAAGGCATCGCCAGCTTGAACGAAGGCCGCGTGGGGACGGAAGAGGGTGAGGAAGATACCTCCCGCCTGGCGCTGCCCAACGCGCAGGAAGCCTGAAGGCCGACTGCGCCCGGCTTTTCTGCTTGGTGCGCGCAGGCTCGAATGCCCGAGCTGCGCGTTGTAACGTGCTCTGATGGGTGGAGCGCCAGGCGCCAGGCGTCTGCCGGTCCAGCTGATTGATTCCGGAAACTGGCCCCGCGAGGGGCCAGAATTTATTGACATGACTGAAACCACTGCTTCCAGCGCGGGCCGCGTGCGCACCCGCTTTGCTCCGTCTCCCACGGGCTTCATTCACCTGGGCAACATCCGCTCGGCCCTGTATCCGTGGGCCTTTGCGCGCGCCATGGGTGGAGACTTCATCCTGCGCATCGAAGACACCGATGTGGAGCGCTCCAGCCAGGTCGCTGTGGACGTCATTCTCGAGAGCATGCAGTGGTTGAGCATGCAGCCCGATGAAGGGCCGTTCTACCAGATGCAGCGCATGGACCGCTACCGCGCGGTGCTCGAAGATCTCAAGGCGACCGGCCTGGTCTACCCCTGCTACATGAGCATCGCCGAGCTTGACGCACTGCGTGAAAAACAGATGGCCGCCAAGGAAAAGCCCCGCTACGACGGCACCTGGCGCCCAGAGCCTGGCAAGACCCTGCCGCCGATTCCTGAAGGCGTGCAACCCGTGTTGCGCTTCAAGAACCCGCAAGGCGGCGTGGTGGCCTGGGACGACAAGGTCAAGGGCCGCATCGAGATCAGCAATGACGAGCTCGACGATCTGGTGATCGCGCGGCCCGACGGCACACCCACCTACAACTTCTGCGTGGTCGTGGACGATATCGACATGGAGATCACCCACGTGATCCGTGGCGACGACCATGTGAACAACACGCCGCGCCAGATCAACATCTTCCGTGCGCTGGGCAAGGAACCGCCGGTGTACGCCCACCTGCCCACCGTGCTGAACGAGCAGGGCGAGAAGATGAGCAAGCGCAACGGCGCCAAGCCCGTCACGCAGTACCGCGACGAAGGCTACCTGCCCGACGCCATGGTCAACTACCTGGCGCGCCTGGGCTGGAGCCACGGTGACGACGAAATCTTCAGCCGCGAGCAATTCTTGGCATGGTTCAACCTGGACCACCTGGGCCGCAGCGCCGCCCAGTTCGACGAAGCCAAGCTGCGCTGGGTGAACGCCCAGCACATCAAGGCGTCTGCCGACGATGCGCTGGCTGCCCTGGTGGCGCCGCAACTGCAGCAACGCGGCATTGCCGCGGATGCCCTGGCCGACGGCCGGCTGGTGCGCATTTGCAGGTTGTTCAAGGACCGCTGCGACACGACGGTGGCACTTGCCAACTGGGCCCAGGTCTTTTACGGCAACGTCACGCCCGTGGACGCCGAGCGTGCGCAGCATGTGACCGACGCCATCGCCCCTGCGCTCGACGCGCTGGCAGACGCGCTGTCCGCCTGCGAATGGGACAAGGCATCAATTGCCGCAGCCTTCAAGCAAGTGCTCGCCAGCCAGGGCCTGAAGATGCCGCAATTGGCCATGCCTGCGCGGGTGCTCACCGTGGGAACGGCCCACACGCCTTCGGTCGATGCGGTGCTGGAATTGGTCGGACGCGAAAAAGTTGTAGCGCGTTTGCGAAACCGCTAAAAATCTGTCTATAATTCAAGGCTCAGATGATGACAACAAACACTAAGTGTTTAGCGTCATTAAGTGGGGGTATAGCTCAGCTGGGAGAGCGCTTGCATGGCATGCAAGAGGTCATCGGTTCGATCCCGTTTACCTCCACCAAAGTTTGATATCGGTTAGTTCCAAGGTTTTGACCCTATCGTCTAGAGGCCTAGGACATCACCCTTTCACGGTGAGTACCGGGGTTCGAATCCCCGTAGGGTCGCCAAGTTGTAGCGCTTGGCTTGTGTTGATAGACGCAAGCGAAAAGCTGCCTGCCAGGAGTGGTAGTTCAGTTGGTTAGAATACCGGCCTGTCACGCCGGGGGTCGCGGGTTCGAGTCCCGTCCACTCCGCCAGTCAAAAGCCCTTGCAGGTCTTTGATATGCAAGGGTTTTTCTTTGGAGTCATCCAGAGATCCGTGGGGGTATAGCTCAGCTGGGAGAGCGCTTGCATGGCATGCAAGAGGTCATCGGTTCGATCCCGTTTACCTCCACCAAAGTTTGATATCGGTTAGTTCCAAGGTTTTGACCCTATCGTCTAGAGGCCTAGGACATCACCCTTTCACGGTGAGTACCGGGGTTCGAATCCCCGTAGGGTCGCCAAGTTTGTAGCACTTGGCTTGTGTTGATAGACGCAAGCGAAAAGCTGCCTGCCAGGAGTGGTAGTTCAGTTGGTTAGAATACCGGCCTGTCACGCCGGGGGTCGCGGGTTCGAGTCCCGTCCACTCCGCCAGATTTTTGTGGCACAGCAAACCCAGGGTTTAGGGTGTCATGAGGAAAACAGTCAACGGACTGCAGTAGCGATTACTGCAGTCCGTTTTTCTTTGTCTGGCTGCTGGACGCAAAGTGTCGGTGTGCGCTGCCTTTCCTGAACTCTGGTGCGGGCAGCGCAGACGGTAGAGGGCTGGCGGGGCTGGTTGGGCCGCAGGGTTTACCATGCCTTCGCCATGCAGATTGCCGCCACGCGGCGCGCATCAGCCATTTCTGGAGGTAGGCAGCTGCTTGTTCCGAAGCCCCGTCACCTGCGAAGCGCCTGCAAGGCCGCCACAGTCTCGCGCAGTCCCCGGTGCAGCCGTTTGTCCTTGCGCAGAACGATCGCGAGCGTGCGGCGCAGGGGTGGCGACAGCGGCCGCACTTCCAGCGTGCTGCCGTGTCCGTCCTGCACCGCCATGCCGGGCAGCACCGCGCAGCCCAGGCCGGCGGCGACCAGTTCCTTGATGGCCTCCACGCTGCCCAGCGACATGGCCGGCTGCAGCGCCACGCCAGCGCGGGCGAACCACGCGTCTGCCAGGCGCCGGGTCTGGCCGCCGGGCTCGTAGAGCAGCACAGGGTGGCGTGCCAACTCCTTGGCGCCCACGCGTTTTGGCAACCCTTTGCCCTCGGGAGCGATGGCCACGAATGCATCGTCCAGCAGTGGCGTGACATGCAGCATGCGCCCGCTGGCGGGTAGCGTGACCAGGCCCAGGTCCAGCGTGTTGTCTTCGACCGACTGCACGATGTCGGCGGTGTTGCCCGTGCTGACCGTGATGTCGAGACCAGCAAACTGCTGCCGCAATGCGCGCAGCACGGGTGGCAGCAGGAAGATGCAGGCTGTGGCGCCCGTCCCCAGCCGCACGCGGCCTGCCGTACCGTCGGCGTGCCGGGCAACCGCTTCCAGCGCGCTGTTGACTGCGGCATTGATGTGGCCGATATGGGCGAGCAGTTCGGCGCCGGCCGCGGTGGGCCGCAGCACCCGTCCTGCGCGCTCTACCAAGGGCGTTCCCAGGCGCTTTTCCAGTTGGCGGACCTGCAGGCTTACGGCGGGCTGGGTCAGGTCCAGGCGCTGTGCTGCAGCCGAAAAACTTCCCAGCTCAAGGGCGGTGGCGAAGCCGTGCAATTGGTCGAGATTGATGCGTTCCATGACAAAGAATTTCTCATGATCTGCATAAAAAGACAAAGCTTCTTTTATGGATGAAGGCTTGCCAAACTGTCGTCCATGAACACTTCTTACCACTCTCCGCACAGCGGCCGCCCCCACCACGCGGCAGCCTCGCCTCCTTTTGCCACCCCCTCTGCCGAGGGACGGGCCACCACTGCAGCCACCGTACGCGCCCTGCGTGAAGAGGACCTGGTCGCCGTTCAGGCGCTGTATGCGCACCACGTGCTCCACGGTCTGGCGTCGTTCGAGGAGGTGCCGCCCGATGTGGGCGAGCTGCGTGTCCGGCACGCTGCCGTACGGGCCTCGGGACTGCCCTATCTGGTGGCGCAGCGGGATGGGCAGGTTGTCGGTTTTGCCTACGCCACGGTGTACAGGGCGCGCTCGGCCTATCGTCACACGGTGGAGGATTCCGTCTACGTTGCGCCCGGGTGGGCTGGCCTCGGCATTGGGGCGGCATTGCTGGGTGAGGTGATCCGGTTGTGCGAGGCGGGGCCTTGGCGCCAGATGCTCGCAGTCATCGGACAGGGCGACGAGAACACCGGCTCGATGGCTTTGCATGCGCGCCTGGGATTCGAGCGCATTGGTGCGCTGCGGTCGGTAGGGTTCAAGAAGGAGCGCTGGCTGGACACAGTCCTGATGCAGCGGTCTCTCGGCGCCGGAAACGAGGCGCAACCCGGCGGCATGCCGGACAGCAGTCCGCCTGCGCGGAGCCGGGCGGGGGCGTAGTGGCTGGTCCTTCAGGGTCAGCAGATCCGGCTGTCGCGGCTTCCTCGCCGCCTGGCCAGTGCATTGCTGGCCACGTGGTGTTTTACCTGGGCGTTGCGCAGTTCGTTGCATGGGGTATCTCGTACTATCTGCTCGGTGCGCTGGGAGACGCCATGTCGGTCGGGCTCGGCTGGAGCCGCACCGTGGTCCATGGCGGGTTTGCGGCGGCGCTGCTCATGATGGGTATCGTTTCCGGTGCGGCAGGGCGATGGGTGGACCGGTGGGGTGGCAGGAATGTGATGGCGGCCGGGTCGCTCTTGCTGACAGCGGGATGCCTCGCGCTGGCCGCTGCCGACGGTATCGTGGCCCACTACGCTGCGTGGTTGGTGATGGGCATCGCCATGCGCCTGACGCTGTACGACGCCGCTTTTGCGGCCCTGGCGCAGTGGCTGGGGCCGCAGGCGCGCCGGCCCATGGCGCAGATCACCTTGCTCGGCGGCTTGGCATCCAGCGCCTTCTGGCCACTGGGGCATGCGCTGGCGGGCGCATGGGGATGGCGCGGTGCCCTGGTCGTGTACGCGGCCCTGGCCTTGTTGACGGCGCCACTGCACCTGGCGCTGCCACGGCGCGATGCGCTGGCGCAAGGGGTGGCACACGGTGTCGGAGGTGTGGAGGCCACGTGGCCGATCGGCGGGGAGCCGCTGGCCGCAGCAGGGTCACCGCGCATCCTGGCTGGCGCGCTGTTTGCGGCCATGACCACGCTCTTGAATTTTCTGAACGCGGGCATGTCGGCGCACACCGTGGGGCTGCTCGCGGGCCTGGGGCTTGCACTGCCGTGGGCTGTGGGCCTGGCCTCGCTGCGGGGCGTGGGCCAGTCGTGTGCGCGGCTGGCCGACGTGCTGTGGGGTGGTCGGTGCCACCCTCTGGCGCTGGGCGCCGGTGCCGCCTTGCTGTTGCCCCTTGCCTGCCTGGCGGGGCTGTGGTCGGGCCAGGCGCTGGCCGCTGCGCTGGTGTTCGTGCTGGCCTACGGCTCCGGCAATGGGCTCTTGACCATCACACGCGGTACCGCGCCGTTGGTGCTCTTCGATCACCGCACCTATGGCGCTCAGCTGGGGAGGATGGTGGCTCCAGGTTTTGTGCTGTCGGCCTGCGCGCCGGTGGCGTACGCGGCCGTCATCGACCATGCAGGAGCGGCCGCTGCCCTGGGGCTGTCGGTGGGGGTGGCGGCGCTGGCGTTTGCTGCGGCGCTGGCGTTGTGGATTGGCTTTGCGCCGGGTGCCTGCCGGGCGAGCACAAAGCAATGAAGCCCGGCGCAACCGGGCTTCATTTCATGGCCCCTGGATGGGCTTGGCGCTTGATTCACGAGCGCTGGTAGCTATCTTTCTAATAGCAAACGCTTTTTTAGCGTGGCGCCAGGCGGATGGCGCCGTCCAGGCGGATGACCTCGCCGTTGAGCATGTCGTTCTCGAAGATGTGCTGCACCAGCTTGGCGTAGTCCTGCGGCGTGCCCAGGCGGCTGGGGAAGGGGACGCCGGCTGCCAGGGCGTCCTGCACCTCCTGCGGCATGCCGAACAGCATGGGCGTGCCGAAGATGCCGGGGGCGATGGTCATGTTGCGGATGCCGTTGCGGGCCAGGTCGCGGGCGATGGGCAGGGTCATGCCGACCACGCCGCCCTTGGATGCGGAGTACGCCGCCTGGCCGATCTGGCCGTCGTACGCTGCCACGCTGGCCGTGGAGATCAGCGCGCCGCGCTCACCGGTGGCTTCGGGCTCGTTCCTGCTCATGGCCTCGGCCGCCAGGCGGATCATGTTGAAGCTGCCGATCAGGTTGACCGTGACGGTCTTGCTGAACAGCGCCAGTGCGTGGGCGCCGTTCTTGCCCACGGTCTTCTCTGCGGGCGCAATGCCGGCGCAGTTGACCAGGCCCATCAGCTTGCCCAGCGAGACGGCCTTGGCCACCACGGTCTGGCCGTCGGCCTCGTTGCTCACGTCGCACTTCACGAAGGCGCCACCAATGTCGCGGGCCACGGCCTCGCCCTTGTCCGCCTGCATGTCGGCGATGACGACCGTGCCGCCCTGTGCGGCCAGCATGCGTGCCGTGCCTTCTCCCAGGCCCGATGCGCCGCCAGTGACGATGAATACCTTGCCCTTGATGTCCATGGGATGTCTCCAGTAAGTGACGTTAACGTAAACGTCAATTATGGCCGATGTGCGTTCGCGGACACAAAAAAACAGCCCGGCGGGACCGGGCTGCTTGAGGCCGTGCGCATGCCGCCGAAGCGGCTGCGGGCAGGGGCAACTTACTGGAAGCCCACGCGGTCCAGCATCTGCTGCACCTTGGTCACGTTGGCGCCCACCGCGCTGATCGGGATGGTTTCGCTCTTGAAGGGCTTGCTGTTGGTCATGGCCTTGAGCGCGGGGTTGTCCAGCGCCACACCCTTGGCTGCGGGCCATTCGTTGTTGCCGTTGGCGAAGTAGTTTTGCGCTTCGGGGCTGGCCAGGTACTCCAGGAACTTGACGGCGTTGGCCTGGTTCTTGGAGTGCTTGGCCACCGCGCCGCCCGCGATGTTCAGGTGGGTGCCCCAGGATTCCTGGTTGGGGAACACCACGCCCACCTTGTTGACCACGGCCACATCCTCGGGCTTGTTGGAGCGCATCATGCGGGCCAGGTAGTAGCTGTTGGTGACGGCGATGTCGCACTCGCCAGCGGCCACGGCCTTGATCTGGTCGGTGTCACCACCTTTGGGAGGACGTGCCAGGTTGGCCACCATGCCCTTGAGCCAGGCCTCGGCCTTCTGCTCGCCCAGGTGCTCGGTCACGGCGCCGAACAGGCTCAGGTTATAGGGGTGCGAGCCGGAGCGGATGCACAGCTTGCCCTTGTTCTTGGGGTCGCCCAGTTCTTCGTAGGTGTCGACGTCGTCCTTGTTCATCTTGATCTTGTTGTAGACGATGACGCGGGCGCGGGTGGACAGGCCGTACCAGGCAATGGAGCCGTCTGCCGTGGGAGCGCTGCGCAGGTTGGCCGGGATGGCGTCGTTCAGGACTTGCGACTTGATCGGCTGGAAGAGGCCGTCGACTTCGCCTTTGTAAAGGCGGGCGGCATCGACCAGCAGGATCACGTCGGCGGGGGAGGCCGTGCCCTCGGCCTTCAGGCGGGCCAGGATGCCCGCGTCGTCCGCATCCACGCGGTTGATCTTGATCCCTGTGGCCTTGGTGAAGCCTGTGTACAGCGCCTCGTCCGTGGAGTAGTGGCGGGCCGAGTAGAGGTTCACGACCTGCTCCTGGGCAGAAACGGAGCCGGCGGCGGCGGCCATCGCGCAGGCGCAGAGCAGGGCTTTCACGGTCTTCGACATGGATGCGTCTTTCGGGGGTTGTAACAGCCGCCAATGATAAAACCAAACGCGAATTATTCTTAATAAACGCATGGGTTTCTGTGGATATCGCTGCGCCGGTTGACCCCGGTCAAGACGGCCAGCGCAAAAAAAAGCCCGGCAGAACCGGGCTTTGAAGGGATCCTTGAAACGGGGGTTTCGAGAGGATCCAAGGAGACAACTCGCGCGCTGCAGGCAAGGCTGCAGCGCATGGGGGGATTATCAGGGTAAGCCCTGAAAACGGCCTAGAGTTTGCACTCCAGACCGCATGGCCAAGGGCTTAGCGCTTGCGGGGAGTCGCCGTCTTGGCGGCGTTGACTGCAGTGCTGGCCACGGCGTTGAAGTTGGCTTCGGCCACATCGGACGCTTGCTTGACGGCCTTTTGGACCGATTCGAAAGCATTGTTGGCGGCAGAGACGGCGCTCTTCATCACGGCAACGGCGGTTTCGGAACCGGCGGGGGCGTTCTTGGCGGCGCTGTCGACCAGGCCGGTGAAGGCGCGTTGTGCGTCAGCGGCTTGGCTTTCAAAGGCCTTGCCGAATTCGGCGCCGGTGCCCGAAGCGATGTCGTACAGGTGGCGGCTGTATGCAGCGGTCTTTTCAGCCAGGGGCTGGAACAGGCCGGCTTGCAGCGCCAGCAGTTCTTGCGCGTCCTTCACGCCCAGCACAGCCTGGCTGTGGTTGGCGGCTTCGGTCAGGGCGGCGCGCGAGGCGGTCACGTTCAACTCGACCAGCTTTTCGACGCCTTCGAAGGCCTTGGTGGTCAGGCCGAACAGGGTTTCGATGTTGGCTTTGTGGGAAGCGAGGATTTGTTCAGCGGTCAGCGACATGTCATATCTCCTGAAAATGCGGCCTGGCAGGCCATGGTGGTTCAAAGACATCTGCGCTGGCCCTGACTCATTAGTCATGTTGCAGTGCAGCATGGGTCGAATTTTAGGGACTTGGCGCTGGTTTGCAAGAGGTATTTGTTGCGCTGCAGCAAATTAGGGCGGATCACCCAGAAATCCGCCTCTTGCCACAATCGCGTCATGCATGCCTATTACGCGGACCAGTTCGTGCTGCCACTGCCTGAAGGGCATCGTTTCCCCATGGCCAAGTACCGCCTGCTGCGCGACAGGATCGCCCGGCATCTGCCCGGCGTGTCGCTGCAGGTGGCCCTGCCTGCGACAGACAGTGAGTTGGCATTGGCGCACGATGCCGGCTACATCGATGCGATTGCGGACGGCACGCTGCCCGCGCCCGCGCAGCGAGAGATCGGCTTTCCGTGGAGCCCCGCGATGGCTGAACGCGCCCGTCGTTCGGTGGGCGCGACGGTGGCTGCCAGCCGCATCGCCATGAAGGACGGCATCGCAGGCAATCTGGCCGGGGGGACGCACCATTCCTACGCCCACAAGGGCAGCGGCTTTTGTGTGTTCAACGATGTGGCGGTGGCCGCACGGCTGATGCAGGTGGAGTGGGCGAGGGCGCGCGGCCGTCCGGTGGCACCGCTCAAGGTTGCGGTGATCGATCTGGACGTTCACCAGGGCAACGGCACGGCGCATATCTTTCGCGAGGACCACAGCGTGTTCACCCTGTCGCTGCACGGCGCACGCAATTTCCCGTTCCGCAAGGAGGCGAGCGATCTCGATGTCGAGTTGCCAGACGGTTGCACCGACGACGCCTACCTTGAGGCGCTTTCGCAAGCGCTGGATGCGCTGGAGCAGCGCTTCACGCCGCAGCTGTTGTTCTACCTGGCGGGCGCCGACCCGCACGAGGGTGACCGCCTGGGCCGCCTGGCCATCACGCACGACGGCCTGGAAGCCCGCGACCGGCGCGTTTTCGACTGGGCTTGGCAGCGGCGCCTGCCGCTCGTGTTCGCGATGGCGGGCGGGTACGGGCGCGACATGGAAGACACGCTCACCGCACAGCTCAACACCTGGCGCGTAGCCCTCGAGTACCACCAGCGCTGGCAGAATGTGCGGCCATGACGACCCCCGCCAGCCCTGCCTCTGACATTCCCGCCGCACCGGCGCGTCCCGCGCCCCAGCCGCGCAGCGCCTACCGCGCGTTTCGCCCCATCACCACGCGCTGGGCCGACAATGATGTATACGGCCACGTGAACAACGTCGTCTATTACAGCTGGTTCGATACCGCCGTGAATGCGCACCTGATCGAGCAGGGCGTTTTAGACATCCACTCCGGCGGCACCATCGGGCTCGTGATCGAGACGCAATGCAATTACTTCGCGCCGCTCGCGTTCCCGCAGACCATCGAGGCGGGTATCCGTGTGGCCCGGCTGGGCGGCTCCAGCGTGCGCTACGAGGTGGGCCTGTTCGCGCAGGGCGAGCCGCTCACTGCGGCCGCCGGGCATTTCATCCACGTGTACGTGGACCGCGAGACTCGCCGTCCCGTAGCAGTGCCAGAGGGACTGCGCAAGGTGCTACAGGACCTGCTGGCAACCACCTGAGCGCCGCTGAGCGCGCCGCTTCATTTTTGATAGCTGGAGGCGCTCGTCGGATAAGCTTTGGCAGTCCGATTGGCTCAATAAATGCCCTGCCGGTGGCCAACCCGTGCTGCCGGCAGGGCGGGGCGCCATGGCCTACACTTTGCGGCTTTGCTGCACGGCCTTCGCGTCCCCGGCCTCCTCTTGCGCCCGCAACGTCCATGATCATCACCAGCCTGCTCGACACCGACCTGTACAAGTTCACCATGATGCAGGTGGTGCTGCACCAGTTTCCGGGTGCGCAGGTCGAGTACAAGTTCAAGTGCCGCAACCCCGGTGTGCAGCTGGCGCCGTTCGCCAACGAGATCCGCGACGAAATCCGGTCGCTGTGCAGTCTGCAATTCCAGGACGCCGAACTGGCCTATCTTCGGTCCATGCGCTTCATCAAGAGCGATTTCGTGGACTTCCTCGGGCTGTTCCAGCTCAACGAAAAGTACATCACCGTCACGCCGTTGCACAACGGCGAGATCGACATCGCCATCCGCGGCCCCTGGCTGCACACCATCCTCTTCGAGATACCGGTGCTGGCCATCATCAACGAGGTGTATTTCCGCAACACCCAGAAGGTGCCCGATTTTCCCGAAGGCCGCCGGCGCCTGGATACCAAGATCGCGCAGCTGCAGGCCGACGGCCTGTCGGAGCTCAAGATCGCCGATTACGGCACGCGCCGGCGCTTTTCCCGTGCATGGCACGAAGAGGTGCTGCGCGTGCTGGTGGCCCGCCTGGGCACCGGCGACCGCCGCCCCGGCGCCCCCGCTGGCCCGGGCCAGTTCGCCGGCACCAGCAACGTGCTCTACGCCATGAAGCTGGGCGTGACGCCGCTCGGCACCATGGCGCACGAATACCTGCAGGCCTGCCAGGCCCTGGGGCCGCGCCTGCGCGACAGCCAGGTCTTCGGTTTCGAGATGTGGGCCAAGGAGTACCGTGGCGACCTGGGCATCGCGCTGTCGGACGTGTACGGCATGAGCGCTTTCCTGCGCGACTTCGACCTGTACTTCTGCAAGCTCTTTGACGGTGCGCGCCACGACAGCGGCGACCCGTTCGCCTGGGGCGAGCGCCTCTTGGAGCACTACCGCAAGAACCGCGTGGACCCGCTGACCAAGACGCTGATCTTCAGCGACGCGCTCACCGTGCCGCGCACCATCGAGCTATACCAGCAGTTCCGCGGGCGCTGCCAGCTGGCTTTCGGTATCGGCACCAACCTGACCAACGACCTGGGCAGCCCGCCCGCGCACGAGCCCTTGCAGGTTGTCATCAAGATGACCCGCTGCAACGACCAGCCCGTCGCCAAGCTGTCGGACACGCCCGGCAAGGGCATGTGCGACGACGAGAAGTACCTGGCCTACCTGCGCCAGGTGTTCGATATTCCCCAGACCGCCTGAGTCCGCCGCGGGCTGGTTCGGCAGGCCTTCGGGCCATCTTCTTTTGGAGCGACATGAAGACGAGAAAAAACCTGCAACTGGCTCGCGTGCTGCCGTTTGCCGCCGCGCTGATGTTCGCGGGTCTGCCCGGTGTATCGGCCGCCGCCGATCTGGACGGCAGCACCCTGTCTGTCCTCTGGGGCGTGCCGTTCGCCGGCATCCTGCTGTCCATCGCGCTGATGCCGTTGCTCGCACCCATCTTCTGGCACCACCACTTCGGCAAGGTGGCTGCGGCCTGGGGGCTTGCCTTCCTGCTCCCGTTTGCCGTGGCCTTTGGCCCGGCAGTGGCCGGCGCGAACCTTGTGCACGCGTTGCTGGCCGAGTACATCCCCTTCGTCATCCTGCTCACCGCGCTGTACACCGTGGCTGGCGGCATCTACATCCGGGGCAACCTGCACGGCAGCCCGGGTCTGAACACGGGGCTGCTGGCACTGGGTGCGGTGCTGGCCAGCTTCATGGGCACCACGGGTGCGTCCATGCTGCTCATCCGCCCGCTCATCCGTGCCAACGACAACCGCAAGCATGTGGTGCACGTGGTGGTGTTCTTCATCTTCATCGTCTCCAACGCTGGCGGTTCGCTCACGCCGCTGGGCGATCCGCCGCTGTTCCTGGGCTTTCTGAAGGGCGTGGACTTCTTCTGGACGGTGGGCCACATCTTTCCGGAGACGCTGTTCCTCGTCGGCACGCTGCTCGTGCTGTTCTTCGCGCTTGACAGCTGGTTCTACCGCCACCGCGAAGAGATGCTGCCGCGCGACCCCACCCCCGACAGCCGGGGTGCACGTGCCTTCGGCTTCGACGGCAAGCTCAACTTCGCGCTCCTCGGCGTCGCCGTGGCGCTGGTGCTTCTCAGCGGCTTCTGGAAGTCGCCGATCGCGTTCGACATCGCAGGCACCGTGGTGGGCCTGCCAGGCATCGTTCGCGACGCCGGGTTGGTGCTGGTCACGCTGGCGTCGCTGTGGCTCACCCCGCGCAAGGTGCATGAAGACAACCAGTTCGGCTGGGCGCCGATGCAGGAGGTGGCCAAGCTGTTCGCGGGCATTTTCCTCACCATCATCCCGGTCATCGCCATGCTGAAGGCGGGCGTGGACGGGCCCTTTGGCGCCGTCGTGCGCGCAGTCACCCGCCCCGACGGATCGCCCGACCCGGCCATGTACTTCTGGGCCACCGGCGTGCTCAGCTCGTTCCTCGACAACGCACCCACCTACCTCGTGTTCTTCAACACCGCAGGCGGCGACCCGGCGGCGCTGATGACCACGATGGCCCCCACGCTCGCAGCCATCTCGGCCGGCGCCGTGTTCATGGGCGCCAACACCTACATCGGCAACGCCCCCAACATGATGGTCAAGGCCATCGCCGAAGACCGGGGCGTGAAGATGCCCAGCTTCTTCGGCTACATGCTGTGGTCGGGAGGCATCCTGGTGCCGCTGTTTTTGGCCATGACATTCATCTGGTTCAGGTGATCTGGAGACCTCTTTCTATGAGCAAGCCCCGCATCCTCGTCGCGCGTGCGATCTTCCCTGACATCGTGGACCGCCTGCGCCAGCATTTCGACGTGCAGGACAACCCCGACGACACCATCTGGGCCCCGGCCGAGCTGGCCGAGCGCCTGGCCGACAAGGACGGCGCCTTCACCACCGGCAGCCAGCGCATCGACGCCGCGCTGCTGGCCGCGGCACCGCGCCTCAAGATCGTGGCCAACATGGCCGTGGGCTACAACAACTTCGATGTGCAGGCCATGACCGCGGCCGGGGTGCAGGGCACCAACACGCCCGACGTGCTGACCGAGACCACGGCCGACTTCGGCTTTGCGCTCTTGATGGCCACTGCCCGCCGCATGGCGGAGTCCGAGCACTACCTGCGCGCAGGCCGGTGGACCAAGTGGAGCTACGACATGTTCGCCGGCAGCGACATCCACGGCAGCACGCTGGGCATCATCGGCATGGGACGCATCGGCCAGGGCATCGCCCGGCGCGGTGCGCATGGTTTCGGCATGAAGGTGATCTACCACAACCGCTCGCGCCTGCCGTCCGGGCTGGAAGCCGAATGCAAGGCCACGTACGTGGGCAAGAATGAGCTGCTCGCCGCGGCCGACCACGTGGTGCTGGTGGTGCCTTACACGGCCGCATCGCACCACACCATCGGCGCTGCCGAACTGGCACATATGAAGCCCACGGCCACGCTGGTCAATATTGCGCGGGGCGGTATCGTGGATGACGCCGCGCTGGCCGCGGCGCTGCGTGAAGGCCGCATTGCGGCGGCGGGCCTGGACGTGTTCGAAGGCGAGCCCAGCGTACACCCCGACCTGCTCACCGTGCCCAACGTAGTGCTCACGCCGCACATCGCCAGCGCCACCGTGCCCACGCGCCGCGCCATGGCCGACCTCGCGGCCGACAACCTGATCGCGTTCTTCGATGGACGCGGAGCGCTCACGCCGGTGAATGCGCCGGTGGCTAGGGCCTGAGCACTCAAAATCAGATGAAAAAGCCTTCTACCGCTTGGTGGATAAGCGGCGAAAGCTATCAAAACAATAGTAGAGAACTTTGACTACCGATACCCTCGTGCTGCTGGCCGCGCTGGCCATCGTGGCGGTGCTTCTTGTCATCGTGTTGCTGCGCCGCCCGCGCGTGGACCTGCCGCCCGAATGGCTGACCCGGCTGCAGGCGCTGGAGAACACGGCCCAGGCCACGCAACTGGCTGTGGCGCG
This sequence comes from Acidovorax sp. sic0104, assembly GCF_019219095.1. Taxonomy (GTDB): domain Bacteria; phylum Pseudomonadota; class Gammaproteobacteria; order Burkholderiales; family Burkholderiaceae_C; genus Acidovorax. The sequence goes on along the minus strand of NZ_JAHUWH010000002.1, from coordinate 473,493 downwards.
CAACGATGGTGCCATGGAGTCGCTGGCTCAGCAGATCTCAGGCTTCACGCAGGCCACCCAGCGACAGCTCGAGACGCTGCGTGGCGCGGTTGACGAACGGCTGGCCCAGGCCGTGGGCGAATCGCGCACCGGCCGGACCGAATTGCTGGCCGCATTCGGCGCCTTTGAGGCCAAGCTGGAGCAGCGCCTGGCGCAGGGCCAGGCAGAGGCAGCACTGGCGCGCAAGGAGCTGTCCGATACCTTGCTCGCGTTTCGCACGGAACTCACGCAGACCGCGCAGTCGCTGGCGTCCGACAGCGTGCGCTCGCGCGAAGCCATGGCGGAGAGCACCAAGCTTTTCGAGCAGCGCATCCAGGAGCGCTTCGAGGCGCTGACGGCCGCCACGCGCGGCACGCTCGACTCGCTCAAGGGCGACATCCACACGCAGCTGGGCGCGGTGTCCACGGCGCTCAAGGACCAGCTCGAAGCCAACGGGCAGCAGATCCGCAACCAGTTCGCCGTGTTGCAGGACGCTGTCTCGCAGCAACTGTCGGGCATGGCGCAGGGCAGCCAGCACAACGCCGAGGCGCTGCGCGGCGCGCTCAACGAGCGGCTGCAGGCCATCCAGGCGGACAACACCGCCAAACTCGAGGAGATGCGCCGTACGGTGGACGAAAAGCTGCACGCCACTTTGGAGCAGCGCCTGGGCGAGTCTTTCAAGCTGGTGAGCGACCGACTGGAGCAGGTGCACAAAGGCCTGGGCGAGATGCAGACGCTGGCCGGCAGCGTGGGCGACTTGAAGCGCGTGATGACCAATGTGAAGTCGCGCGGCACCTGGGGCGAAATGCAGCTTGGGGCCATCATCGAGAACGTGCTCACGCCCGATCAGTTCGCGCGCAACGTCAAGGCCGTGCCGGGCAGCGACGAGCTGGTGGAGTTCGCCATCCGCCTGCCCGGGCGCGGCGACGACAAGCCCGTGTGGCTGCCCATCGACTCCAAGTATCCGGTGGAGCAGTACCAGCGCCTGCTCGACGCACAGGACGCTGCCGACAAGGCCGCCATCCTGTCGGCGGGCAATGCGTTCGAGACCTCGATCAAGCTTGAAGCGAAGAAGATCTTCAGCAAGTACGTCTCGCCGCCGCACACCACCGACTTTGCGGTGCTGTACCTGCCCACCGAGGGCTTGTTCGCCGAAGTCATCCGCCGCCCCGGTCTGGTCGAGGCGGTGCAGAACGACTGCCGCGTGATGATCACCGGCCCCGCCAACCTGGCCGCCATGCTCAGCAGCCTGCAGATGGGCTTCAAGACGCTGGCCATCGAGAAGCGCTCGTCCGAAGTGTGGGGCGTGCTCGGCTCGGTGAAGACCGAGTTCTCCAAGTTCGGCGAGATCGTCGAGTCGGCCAGGAAGTCCATCGACGCAGCGGCCAAGAAGTTCGACGACGTGGGCGTGCGCACGCGCGCCATCCAGCGCAAGCTGCGCGACGTGCAGGAGCTGCCCGCGCCGGACGCGCCCGTGGCCACGCTGGCGCAAGGCCGGTCCGCCGCGCTGCCCGGGCTGGACCTGGAGGACGATCAGCCATGAACCAAGAGCTGGCGCGCCTGATCGCCGGGCAGGTCTTCATTCATGCCAGCATGTCGGGCATGCGCCTGGCCGCGCCGCTGCTGGCGCTGCGCGAGGGCCATGGCGCCGTGGCGGTGGGTTTGCTGGTGGCGCTGTTCGCGCTCACCCAGGTGTTCCTGGGCCTGCACGTGGGCCGCTTCGTGGACCGGCATGGGCTCAAGCGCCCCATGGGCTTCGCGGTGGCCGTGGCCGCTGTGGGCGCGGGCCTGGCGGTGGTGCTGCCGGTGTTCCCCGTGCTGTGCCTGGCCGCGCTCATGACAGGCGGCGCCTCGGGCGTGGCCGTCATCGCGGTGCAGCGCCACGCAGGCCGCGCGGTGCACGACACCACGCAGCTCAAGCAGGTGTTCAGCTGGCTGGCCATCGGGCCGGCCGTGTCCAACTTCATCGGGCCTTTTCTCGCGGGCCTGCTCATCGACCATGCGGGGGGCGTGGCGGGCAGCACCACCGGCTACCGCGCGGCCTTCGCGCTGCTTGCGCTGATGCCGCTGCTGTCGTGGTTGTGCGTGCGCGCCACTGTGGAGCTGGCCCCGGTGGTGGCCGCAGACGCCGGCACGCCGCGGCGCGCCTGGGACCTGCTGGGCGACCCGCCGTTCCGGCGCCTGCTCACCGTCAACTGGCTGATGTCGTGCTGCTGGGACGTGCACGCCTTCGTGGTCCCGTTGCTGGGGCACGAGCGCGGTTTGTCGGCCTCGGTCATCGGCACCATCCTGGGCTCGTTCGCGATTGCCGCCACGGTCATTCGCGTGCTCATGCCCCTGGTGGCGGCGCGGCTGAGCGAGCGGGTGGTGCTGGCGGGCGCGATGGTGTCCACCACGGCTCTCTTTTGCATCTACCCGCTGTTGAACAGCGCCCTGGGCATGGGCCTGTGCTCGGTGCTGCTGGGTTTTGCGCTGGGCTCGGCCCAGCCCATGGTGATGAGCCTGCTGCACCAGATCACGCCGTCCCACCGCCACGGTGAGGCCCTGGGCCTGCGATTGATGGCCATCAACGCCTCGAGCGTGATCATGCCGCTGCTGTTCGGGTCAGCCGGTGCGCTGATCGGCGTGGGCGGCCTGTTCTGGGGCGTGGGGGCCATCGTGGCGGGCGGCACGCGCCTGGCGTGGCTGCTCACGGTGGCGCCGCCGGGCGCGCCGCCGGACTCCCGCCACGGCCCGTGACGTGCTGCGCACGCACAGCCAGGCCTGTGCGGCCATCAGGGCTTGAGGGGCTGAGCAAGCGCGGCAAAACGTAGTAGATTGCCCTCATTCGACCGAGGGGGCTGACATGAGCGTTCCAAACTGGTTCCGGCGCGCGCGCAGCCTGGCCGTGCTCTCATTCCTGGTGGGGGCTCCCGGGGCATTTCTTCACGCGGACGACCTGCTCGCCCAGGCGCGGGCTTTGTTGCAGCAGGGCGACGCCCGGCGAGCCTTCGACATGCTGGATGCCCAGGAGGCCCAGCGCGCCGGCGACCCTGCCTTCGACACCGCCATGGGCAGTGCCGCCCACGCCGCAGGCCAGTACAGCCGGGCCGTGATGGCCTGGGAGCGCGTGGTGGCCGCCCAGCCGGACAATGTGCAGGCGCAGTGGGAACTGGGCCGCGCGCTGCACGCGGTGGGCGACAAGAAAGGGGCTCAGGCCGTCTCCGAACGCGTGCGCGCAGCGGGCATCCCGGTGGATGCGGCTCTCAGCATCGACCAGTTCCTCGTCTCGTACGACCGCATGGGCCACGAAGGCCGCTCCACCTGGAAGGGCCATGTCGAGCTCACCGTGGGCCGCGACTCCAACGCCAACGCGGGCCCGGGCATCGATGCGCCCGCGCTGTCGCCGCCGGGCACCCCGGCCTGGTCGCTGGCCCCCGGGGCCGAGGCACAGCGTGCCTCGTATGCCGCCGTGCTGGGCAACATTCGCGGGCGGCATGTGCTGGATTCGCGCTGGTCACTGATCGGTGCCGCCACCGCCGAGGCGCGCGGGTACTCCGATGCGGGCAAGCCTTACGACAGCACCCAGCTGGATGCCAGCGCCGGCGTGGCCTATCGCGTGGAGCGCAACGAATGGATGCTGAGCGCGCAGGGCGCCACCTACCGGCTGGACGGCGACACGCTGCGCAATACCAGTGGGGTGCTGGGTGAATGGATCTACCGGCTCGACGGCTTCCGGCAATGGGACACCTTCCTGCAGGTTCAGGACTTGCGCTATCCCACACAGTCGCTGCGCAATGCGCGCCGCACTGTGGGCGGCACGTCGTATGTCCACATCCTGCGCAACGGCAGCCTGTACTACGCCGGGGCCTATGCCGGGCAGGAAGACCCCCGTGCCAGCGACGTCGCCCACCTGGGGCACCACGTGGTGGGGCTGCGGGGCGGCGTGCAGTGGGCCATCAGCGCCGACTGGGCGGCCTTCGCGCACCTGAACCATGAGCGGCGCCGCTACGACGCCGCCGACCCCTTCTTCGGTGTGACTCGGCGTGACCGCCAGAGCTACGCGGTGGTGGGGCTGTCATGGGTGCCCGCCCCCGGCTGGCGCATCACGCCGCAGTGGGCGGTCACGCGCAACGCGTCCACGCTGCCGATCACCGACTACGACCGGCGCGTGTTGTCCGTCACCGTACGGCGCGAGTTCTGAGGGGGTCCCAGATGCAGTCCAAATTTCCTTCTTCCCGGCTGGCGCTGTGGGTGGCCGTTGCGGCCGCATGGCCTCTGCAGGGTTTGGCCGCAGCGGGGCTCGTGCAGTTCGTCACGGGTGAAGTGCAATTGCGCAGGGGCGCTGCCGAGCAGGCGGCCACCAAGGGCGCTGAGGTGGAGAGTGGCGATGTGATCGTCACCGGTCCCGCGGGCCGCGCGCAGATCCGTTTCTCCGATGGCGGGCTGGTGGCGTTGTACCCGGACTCCCAGTTCACGGTCACGCGCTATGCGGATGCAGGCAATGCTGCCGGCGCAGGCACGGCTGCCATCAACGCCAGCACCGCAACTGCCGCAGTTGCAGCCAACGCAGGCGCGGCGCCCGAAGACCACTTCGCGGTGAGCCTGCTGCGCGGTGGCATGCGCGCGGTCACGGGACTCATCGGCAAGCGCGATCCACGCAACTACAAGGTCACCACGCCGACGGCGGTCGTGGGGATCCGCGGCTCTGCATTCCTCATCGCCTTCAATGCGGACGGCGAACTGGTGGTGTCGGGTGAGCAGGACGAGATCGAGGTCTGCACCGACGCTGGCTGCGTGGGCGTCAAGGCGGGTGAATCGGTGCGCGTGGTGTCCGGCAGCCAGTTGCCGCTATACACGCACACCCGAGCGGTGCTGCCCCTGCCGCCGCCGCCCGTGCCGTTTGTCATGGGTGAAACGCTGGGTGACCGGCTGTCGACGGCGCCCGCCGTCCCCGTGCCGCCACCTATCGGCAGCCCGGCGCCGTCGGTGCCGCCACCCGGCCCTGCAGCGCCGCCTCCGCCCGCCACGACCGTACCGGCCCCGGACCCGTCCGTTCCCCCAGTGCCGCCGCCGCCGGTCACGGGCACGCCCGGGCAGCCGCCCTCCACAAGACCCCCCGGAACCACCGCACCGCCAGCAACGCCTCCGACGCGACCTCCCATCGTGGTCCTGCCACCCATCGTGCGGCCCGTCATCGTGCTGCCGCCGATCAGGCTGCCCCCGCCACCGCCTCCCGTCATCCGCTGACGGTGCGGCCCAGGCCGCAGGTCCGCCCGGGGGGACGGGCCAAGGGGCGAAAGGGCGACTGTCCGCCTGGAGTGGTGCTTCAGTGCGGCGTCACCCGTTCAAAGCTGGTAGAACGACTTGATCAGGCCCCAGGCTTCCTGCGGGTCGTCGGTGTAGTGGAACAGGCCCAGGTCCTGCGCCGAGATGGTGCCTTCCTCGACCAGCACCTCGAAGTTGATGAGGCGCTTCCAGTAGTCCGTGCCGAACAGCACAATGGGCACGGGCTTGGCCTTCTTGGTCTGTACGAGCGTAAGCACCTCGAACAGCTCGTCCAGCGTGCCGAAGCCGCCAGGGAAGGCCACCAGCGCCTTCGCCCGCATCATGAAGTGCATCTTGCGCAGCGCGAAGTAATGGAACTTGAAGGAAAGCGTGGGCGAGATGAAGCGGTTGCCGCTTTGCTCGTGGGGCAGGGCGATGTTCAGGCCCACGTTCAGGGCGCCTGCATCGTGCGCGCCGCGGTTGGCCGCCTCCATGATGCCGGGGCCGCCGCCGGTGCAGATGTAGATGCGGTCGGCAGGCTGCTGGCGCTCGCTGTGCTCGGCCACCAGGCGCGCGAACTGGCGTGCGAGGTCGTAGTACCGGGCGTTGCGCACCGCCAGGCGGGCACGTTGCAAGCGCACTTCGTCGCCACTGGCCTCGGCTTCCAGCAACTGGGCGTCGGCTTCATCGGGGGCGATGAAGCGCGCGCTGCCGTAGACGACGATGGTGTTCTCGATGCCTTGCTCCATCTGGCCCAGGTCGGGCTTGAGCATCTCCAGCTGGAACCGGATGCCGCGCGTCTCGCGGCGGAACAGGAATTCGGGGTCGGCAAAGGCCAAGCGGTAGGCATCGGCGTGCAGCGGGTTGCCGTTGGCGGCATGGCTTTGCAGCTCCGCCCAGGCATCGGCCAGGCGGCGTTCGTTGAGTTGGGTGTTGGCGTCCATGGGGCGGTTCCGGAAAACAAACGCGGCGACCCCGTGCGTGGCCTTTGTCGGCCGGGGCAAAGCGGTGATAGGGCCGCCGTAGCGCCGATTATCACGCAGGATCAGGCGCGTGATGCTATCAATAGCGTAGCGGTGTGCATGCCCAGTACGGTGAGTGTCAGCGATCCGAACAGATGCACCGCCGTGGTGCCCAGCGCCAGCAGATAGCGCTGCTGCACCAGCATGCCCACCACCTCGGCAGAGAAGCTGGAGAACGTGGTGAGCCCGCCCAGGAAGCCCGTGACCAGCGCGAGCCGCCACACCGGGTCGAGCTGCGGCATGGCCTGGAACACGGCTACGCACACCCCCACCAGATACCCCCCGATCAGGTTCGCTGCCAGCGTGCCCCAGGGCAGAAGCGCCCCTGCCGTGTTGAGCCACATCCCCAGCCGCCAGCGCGCCAGCGCGCCCACGCTGGCTCCAATACAGATGGCGACCACTGCGAGCATGCAAAGACTCCTGAAAACTCGATGGGCGCCATTGTCGGCGATGGCGTGCCTGTGCAGAGGCGCTGATGCGTGCACCGCAGGCGACTTCGGCGAGGGCGCGAAGCGCCTCAGGGGGCTACTTCTCCGCGCCCATGACAAGGTCAGGAAGGACGGTCACGATCTGCGGAAAGATCGTGATGATCGCGATGCACACCACCAGGCACAGGAAGAACGGGATCGCAGCGCGCGCAATCGTGTTGCTGTCCTTGCCCGTCATGTTCTGCAGCACGAAGAGGTTGAAGCCCACAGGCGGCGTGACCTCGGCGATCTCCACCAGCAGCACGATGAAGATGCCGAACCAGATCAGGTCGAACCCGGCCTGCTGGATCATGGGCAGCACCACGGCGCTGGTCAGCACGATCATGCTGATGCCGTCGAGCGCCGTGCCCAGCACGAGGTACACGATGACCAGCACGCTGATGAGCGCGAACGGCGACAGGTGCATCGCGTTGACCCATTCGGCCAGCTCGCGCGGGATGCCGGTGAAGGCCATGGTCTTGGTGAGAAACGCCGCGCCCGCCAGGATGAACATGATCATGCAGCTGGTGCGCGTGGTGCCCATCAGCCCATCCTTGAAGTTCTGCCAGGTGAGCGAGCGGCTCCACAGCGCCAGGCCCAGCGAGCCCACCACACCGTACGCCGCGCACTCAGTGGCCGTGGCATAGCCCGTGACCAGCACCGCCACGATGAACACGATGAGCACACCCACGGGTATCAGGTTGCCCGACTTGCGGATCTTCTCGCGCAGCGTGCTGGGCGGGTCGGCCGCAGGCACCTTGTCGGGGTTGCGCAGGCTCCACCAGCCGATGTAGCCCGAGAACAGCAGCATCAGCAAGATGCCGGGCAGGAAGCCCGCGAGAAAGATGCGGATGATCGACGCATCGGCCGCCACCGCATACACCACCATGGTGATCGACGGCGGGATCAGGATGCCCAGCGTGCCGGCCGTGGCCAGTGAGCCAAGGGCCAGTTTCTCGTCGTAGCCGCGCTTCATCAGCTCGGGCAGGGCCACCTTGCTGATGGTGGCGCAGGTCGCGGCCGACGAGCCCGATACCGAGCCGAAGATGCCGCAGCCCAGGATGGTGGTGTGCATCAGCCGCCCCGGCACGCGGTTGAGCCACGGGCGCAGACCTTCGAACATCTCTTCGCTGAGCTTGGTGCGAAACAGAATCTCGCCCATCCAGATGAACAGCGGCAGGGCGGCCAGCTCCCAGCTCGCATTGCTTTCCCAGAACGCCGAGAACAAGTTCTTGGCCGGCTGCGTGGACGTGAAGAACGCCTGCCCCACCCACCCGCAGATCGCCAGCGTCATTGCAATCCACACGCCGCCGGACAGCAGCACCAGCATGAGCAGCAGCAACACGCCACCCACCATCAAGATATCCATATCGAACTTTCTGGGCCGCAAGGACGGACGTCCCACGCGACCTGTTGTTATCGGTATTCACTCACTGCGGCACGCTTTCCCACCCACCGCAAAAATCGGCGCACCCCCATACCAGCGCACCCGTGGAACTGGCTCCGCCAGGCCACCGGGTGCGTCCCCCCTCAGGGGGGAAGGCGCGCAGCGCCTCAGGGGGGCTTCCTAGATATCAGAGGAGAAGTCGCCCTTGGCGTGGCGCTCTTCCACCGCCCGCACGAAGGTCGGCACACCGCCGCGCAGCACGATGATGAATTCGTCCACCACCGCCACCCACAGCAGCACCGAGCCGATCGCAAAGCTCAGTTGCGGGATCCACATTGGCACCGGCAGCAGGCCCTGGGCCATGTCGTTGAACTCCCAGCTCTCATAGGTGTAGCTGCAGGCCGCCCACATCAGGTAGCCCACGGCGACCGATGCGATGGCGAGCGACACCACTTCGAGCTGGCGGCAGCGGCGGGGGGGCAGCTTCTCCAGCAGCAGCGTCACCCGCACGAAGTCGCCGTGCTTGAAGGCATGGGCCATCGCGAAGAAGGCCGCCGCCGCGCAAAACCAGGCGACGATGTCATTGATGGCGCCGGTGCGCAGGCCCACCTCGCGCATGATGCTCTGGGCAATCATGAGGATGCAGATCAGCGCGATGAACGCGGCGCCCAGGGCGCCAGCGGCGAGGTAGATGCGGTCGAGCCAGCGGCGCAGCATGGTGGTCTTGCCGGCCTGTTTACTTCTTGGCCTGCGTGGCGGTGGCGGCGGGGCTGCTCTTGCGGTAGCTCGCGATGATGGCCTCGCCGTCGGGGCCGGCCTTCTTGAGCCAGTCGGCCAGCATGATCTCGCCGACCTGGCGCATGTCGGCCATGAGCTTGGGCGCGGGCGTGACGATCTTCATGCCCTTTTCGGTGAGTGCCTTCTTGTACCACTCGGTCTTTTCCTCGCTGAGCTTCCAGCCGCGCGACTCGGCCTCGGCCGAGGCCTTGAGCAGCGCGTCCTGGCTGGGCTTGTCCAGCGCATCGAAAGCTTTCTTGTTCACGATGACCGCGTTCTTGGGCAGCCAGGCCTGGGTGTCGTGAAAGAGCTTGATGCTCTCGTAGATCTTGCTGTCGTAGCCTGTGGAGCCCGATGTCATGGTCGCTTCGACCACGCCCGTGGCCAGCGCCTGCGACAGCTCGGCCGCCTGGATGGTGACGGGCTGCGCGCCGATCAGCTCGGCGATCTTGGCGGTGGCGGGGCTGTAGGCGCGCCACTTGATGCCGCGCAGGTCAGCCACCGAGGCCAGCTCCTTCTTCGAATAGATGCCTTGCGGCGGCCAGGCCACCGCGTACAAGAGCTTCATGCCTTGCGTGCCCAGAAGCTTGTCGAGGTAGGGCTTTTGCGCGTCGTACAGGCGCTTGGAGTCGCCGTACGAAGTGGCCAGGAAGGGGATGCCGTCGACGCCGTACAGCGCGTTCTCGTTCTCGAAGTTGCCCAGCAGGACTTCGCCGGCCGGTGCCTGCCCGCCCTGCACGGCGCGCTTGATCTCGTTGGCCTTGAACAGCGCCGCATTGGCGTGCACGGTGATCTTGAGCTTGCCGCCGGAGGCCGCGTCCACGTCCTTGGCGAACTGCATCAGGTTCTCGGTGTGGAAGTTGCTCACCGGGTAGGCGGCGGCCAGGTCCCACTTGGTCTGGGCCATCACCGAAGGGGCGGTGAGACTGGAGGCCAGGGCCAGGCCGAGCGCAGTGGCAGAGAAAATTCGACGCTTCATGAGGGAACTCCGCAGGTAAGAACGTGGGGGTGGGAACTGTCGGCGACTGTATAGAAATCAACCCGTGGCGACATAGGTGTTTTGCCTAAACGCTGACAAATTGCCAACAAATCATTGTCATGGTGCCTACAATGGCTTGCATATCCCGTGCCAGTTTTTCCATCTCCTGAAGGTTTGCTGTCCATCATGAAATCCGGCTCCAAGGCCAAGGGCGATTCCGGCCCCATCGTGTCGTCTGCGCACCTCGTGTCGGCGCAGAGTGCGGAGATGAGCGAGTTCGAATTCGGGCTCATCGTGGCGGGCAATGCCTTTCACCGCTGGGTGGTGCACTGCATGGCGGCGGCGGGCCTGAAGGACCTCACGCCCCTGGATGTACTGGTGCTGCACCACGTCACGCACCGCGCGCGCGACAAGCGGCTGGCCGACATCTGCTTCATCATGAACGTGGAGGACACGCACCTGGTGAACTACTCACTCAAGAAGCTGCAGAACCTGGGCGTGGTCGCATCGCAGAAGAACGGCAAGGACGTAACCTACGCCGCCACCGATGTGGGCCGTGCCTATGTGCAGCGCTACCGCGAGATCCGCGAGAGCTGCCTCATCGATGCGCTGCACGCCGACGACTCCTTGAACCGCGACATCGGCGAACTGGCCCGCTTGCTGCGTGTGCTCTCGGGCATGTACGACCAGGCAGCTCGCTCGGCGGCGTCGCTGTAGCGGCGCTTGGTACAAGGCAAGGCAGAGCAAAGCACGGCGCAGGTCCGCCAATTTTTTCTTCATGAAATCATGCCCTGGCGCTTGATGGCTGAGCGCGAGAAGCTACCAAAACAATAGCAACCATGTCCAATCAACCCTCCCCACTCTCCCGCTGGCAGTTCTGGATCGACCGGGGCGGCACCTTCACCGACATCGTGGGCAAGCGGCCGGACGGCACGCTGGTCACGCACAAGCTGCTGTCCGAAAATCCCGAGCAATACAAGGACGCGGCGGTGGCCGGCATCCGCCACCTGTTGGGTTTGAAGGCCGGTGAGCCGGTGACGCCGGCACTGGTCGAGTGCGTGAAGATGGGCACCACGGTGGCGACCAACGCACTGCTGGAGCGCAAGGGCGAGCCTACGCTGCTGGTGACCACGCGGGGCTTCAAGGATGCGCTGCGCATTGCGTACCAGAACCGGCCTCGTCTGTTCGACCGCCACATCGTGCTGCCCGAGCTGCTCTACAGCCGCGTGATCGAGGCGCAGGAGCGCGTGGGCGCGCAGGGCGACATCATCGAACCGTTGGACGAGGCCCACCTCAAGGAGCGGCTGTGGGCCGCGTATGACGCCGGGCTGCGCAGCGTGGCCATCGTGTTCATGCACGGCTACCGCTATACCGCGCACGAGCAGGCCGCAGCGCGTCTCGCGCGGGAAGCGGGCTTCACGCAGGTGAGCGCCTCGCACCAGACCAGTCCCATGATGAAGTTCGTGAGCCGCGGCGACACCACGGTGGTGGACGCCTACCTCTCGCCCATCCTGCGGCGCTATGTGGAGCAGGTAGCCAGCGAGATGCCGGGGGTTGCGCTGTTCTTCATGCAGTCATCGGGCGGCCTCACGGATGCGAACACCTTCCAGGGGAAAGACGCGATCCTGTCCGGGCCGGCCGGCGGCATCGTGGGCATGGCCCGGACGGCGGGGCTGGCGGGGCACGCGAAAGTCATCGGCTTTGACATGGGCGGCACCTCCACCGACGTGAGCCACTACGCGGGGGAATTCGAGCGCGAGTTCGAGACGCAAGTGGCCGGCGTGCGCATGCGCGCGCCGATGATGAGCATCCACACGGTGGCCGCCGGCGGTGGCTCCATCCTGGGATTCGACGGGGCGCGCTTTCGTGTCGGCCCCGAGAGCGCTGGCGCCAACCCCGGCCCGGCCAGCTACCGCCGTGGCGGCCCGCTGGCTGTAACGGATGCGAACGTGATGGTCGGAAAGATCCAGCCCGCGCACTTCCCCCACGTGTTCGGTCATGCGGCCAACGAGGCGCTCGACGGCGACGTGGTGGCGCAGAAGTTTGCGCAGCTGGCGGTGCAAAGCGGCCGCTCGCAGGAGGACGTGGCCCACGGCTTCATCCAGATCGCCGTGCAGCAGATGGCCAACGCCATCAAGAAGATCAGCGTGGCACGCGGCTACGACGTCACGCGCTACACGCTGCAGTGCTTTGGTGGTGCGGGCGGCCAGCACGCCTGCCTGGTGGCCGATGCCCTGGGCATGACGCGGGTGTTCGTGCACTCGCTGGCGGGCGTGCTCAGCGCCTACGGCATGGGCCTGGCCGACCAGAACGTGATCCGTGAAGAGGCGGTGGAAATCAAGCTGGCGCCGGACGCATTGCCGGGTATCGAGGCCACGCTGGACGCACTGGCCGCCACCGCGCGCACCGAACTGGAGCGCCAGCAGGCCGGCAGCAGCACGGCCGTGGTGCACCGACGGGTGCATGTGCGCTACGAGGGCAGCGACTCGGCGCTCATCGTCCCCTTCGGTTCGCAGGCCGAGATCACCGCGGCGTTTGAAAGCGCCTACCGCCAGCGCTTTGCTTTCCTCATGCAAGGCAAGGGCTTGGTGGTGGAAGCCGCGTCGGTCGAGGCCGTGGTCGCTGGCGACGCGCCCGTAGAGCCACGCCACGCGCTGCAGCCACCGCGTGAGACGCCGCACCGCGGCATGGTGCGCATGTACACCGGCGGCGTCGATGGTGTGCCGACGTGGCACAGCGCCCTGCTGGTGGTGCGCGAGGACTTGCGCCCGGGCGATGTGGTCCCCGGCCCGGCCATCATTGCCGAGAAGAACGCCACCACCATCGTCGAACCCGGCTGGCAGGCGCAACTGACCGACCTGGACCACCTGCTGCTGGACCGCACCGTGGCGCGCGCAGTGCAGCACGCCGTGGGCACCACGGTGGACCCGGTGCTGCTGGAAGTCTTCAACAACCTGTTCATGAACATCGCCGAGCAGATGGGGCTGCAGCTGCAGAACACGGCGTACTCGGTGAACATCAAGGAGCGGCTGGATTTCAGCTGCGCGCTGTTCGATGCCCAGGGCAACCTGATCGCCAACGCGCCGCACATGCCGGTGCACCTTGGCTCCATGGGCGAGAGCATCAAGACAGTGATTCGGGACAACGTCGGCCGCATGCAGCCGGGCGATGTGTTCGTGCTGAACGACCCCTACCACGGCGGCACTCACCTGCCGGACATCACCGTCATCACGCCGGTCTACATCGAAGGCGACGCCGAGCCCACCTTCTACGTTGGCAGCCGGGGCCACCATGCCGATGTGGGCGGCACCACGCCGGGCTCCATGCCGCCGTTCTCCACGCGCATCGAGGAAGAGGGCGTGCAGATCAACAACGTGAAGCTGGTCGAGCGCGGCGTGCTGCGCGAGGTCGAGATGGTCGCGCTGCTGGAAAGCGGTGAATACCCCTCGCGCAACCCGCAGCAGAACATGGCCGACCTGCGCGCGCAGATCGCCGCGAATGAAAAGGGCCAGCAGGAGCTGCGCCGCATGGTGGGCGAGTTCGGCCTGCCCGTCGTGCAGGCCTACATGCGCCACGTGCAGGACAACGCCGAAGAGTCCGTGCGCCGTGTGATCACGCGGCTCAAGGACGGGCAGTTCACGCTGCCGCTGGACAACGGTGCGCAGATCACGGTGGCCGTGCGCGTGGATGCGGCGAGCCGCAGCGCCGAGATCGACTTCACCGGCACCAGTGCGCAGCAGGTGAACAACTTCAACGCGCCCACGGCGGTGTGCATGGCCGCAGTGCTGTACGTGTTCCGCACGCTGGTGCAGGACGACATTCCGCTCAATGCGGGGTGCCTCAAACCGCTCAAGGTCATCATCCCGCAGGGCTGCATGCTCAACCCCAACCCGCCGGCCTCGGTGGTGGCGGGCAATGTGGAAACCTCCACCTGCATCACCAATGCGCTCTATGGCGCTCTGGGTCTGATGGCGGCGGGGCAGTGCACCATGAACAACTTCACCTTCGGCAGTGCGAAGTACCAGTACTACGAGACCATCTCCGGCGGCAGCGGTGCGGGCGGCGTGTGGGATGCGGCGGGCCAGCTCACGGGCGGCTTTGCGGGCACGAGCGTGGTGCAGTGCCACATGACCAATTCGCGCCTGACGGACCCGGAAATCCTGGAGTTCCGCTTTCCGGTGCGGCTGGAGGGCTACGAGATCCGCAAGGGCTCGGGCGGCGCCGGGCAGTACAAGGGCGGCGATGGTGGCATTCGCCGGGTGCGCTTCCTCGAGCCGATGACGGCCAGCATCCTCTCCAACGGCCGCCATCACGGCGCGTTCGGCATGGCCGGCGGCGGCGCGGGCGCGGTGGGCATCAACAAGGTGGTGCGCAGCAACGGCAAGACCGAGCTGCTGGACCATATCGGCCAGGCCGAGATGCAGCCGGGCGATGTGTTCGAGATCCACACGCCGGGCGGCGGCGGGTTCGGGGCTACCGGCTCGAGGTAAGGGACAAGCTCCCTGATGAGCGGGCCTCGGGCGTCGTATTCCCTGGTCCGTTCGGGCTGAGCTTGTCGAAGCCTTGCGCGATCGGGGGGCCGGCCCCGGCGTCGACAAGCTCAGCCCGAACGGGTGGAGGCGCGAGGCCCGTAGCCGAACCGGTCCAACTGGCCCTCAGGCCCTCAAGCCCTCAAGCCCTCAAGCCCTCAAGCCCAACAGGTTCTACCGCCGGATCCGCAAGCGCCAGCAGCTACTAAATCAGGAGCGTCAGACGCGCACGTCCTCGGGCGACGCCGATGCCGGATCGGGCTCCGGCCTGGGCTGGCTCAGCGTGGGCGGCACCGGTGGGTGGCCCATCTGCCGCGCGCGGAACAGCGCCGCGCGCATCAGGAAGATGGACATGATGGGCACCGAGATCGCAACGAACACGGCGATCAGGAGCGCATGCAGCGCCAGGCTGCGGTCGGCCACGGAGAAGTACAGCACCGTGCCGTGCATGATCAGCCAGCATCCCAGCGTGGCGATGATGGACGGCGCGTGTACGCGCTCGAAGAACGTGGGCAGGCGCAGCAGGCCCGAGGAGCCCAGCAGGGCCAGTGCGGCACCTGCGAGCACCAGCACGGCCACGATGATCTCCAGCCACAGGGGCAGGGTGGCGGTGGCGGCGTCCGTCATTCGATCACCTCGCCGCGCAGCAGAAACTTGGCCATGGCCATCGAGCCCACGAAGCTGAACAGCGCCAGCAGCAGCGCGGCCTCGAAGTAGTTCTTGCTGCCGTACAGCAGGCCCAGCACCAGCATCACGAGCATGCCGCTCAGGTACATGCAGTCGAGCGCCAGCACGCGGTCTTGCGCCGAGGGGCCCTTGAGCAAACGGATCAGCGCGCAGCCCATGGCCAGCGCCAGCATGAAGAGCGCCACGGGCAGGGCCCAGCTCAGGACGGGTGTGGTCATTCGAAAATCTCCATCAACGGGGCTTCGTAGCGCTGCTTGACCTCGGCGATCACGGTGGCCGGGTCGTCTAGCTCCAGCACATGCAGCAGCAACACGCTGCGGTCCAGCGACAGCTCGGCCCAGGCGGTGCCGGGGGTGATGCAGACGATCATGGCCAGCACGGCCAGCGCGTTGGGGTCGCGCACATCAAGGGGGATGTGCACAAAGCCCGACGGGTGCCGCCGGCGGCCCGGCGCCAGCAGCAGCCGCGCCACGGCCAGGTTGGAGCGCGTGGTGTCTGCCACCACGGTGAACGCCAGGCGCAGCACCGCGCCGGGCTTGCGGATGCGCACCGGCAGCGGGCGCAGCCCGGCCGTGAGCAGCGGAATGGCGAGCCCGAGCACGCCGCCCAGCACGACGTGCCCGGCGCTCAGGCTGCGGTTGAGCAGCAGCCACAGGCCCAGCAGCGCCAGCGAGAGCAGCGGTGCGGGCACCAGCCGCTTGAACGGGCGTGGGGAGATAGGCGTCGGCTTCATGGCGTGGTGCTCCCGGGTGCTGTGGCAGGCTTGGGCGGGTTGGGCACGGGCTCTGCCGCCATCACGGCGCGCACGTAGCCGGCGGGCGCGTGCAGCGCATCGGCGGTGGCCTGGGTGTACCGCATCACCGCGCCGGCCTGCCACACCAGCACCGCACAGGCGGTGAGCAGCAGGGCGATGGGCAGGCCCTCCAGCACCATGAGCTTGGGGGCCGAGCGGTCATGCGCGGCCCAGAAGTGGCGGATGCCGGCACGCGTCAAGGCCAGCAGCGCCAGCAGGCCTGTGGCAACGAGCAGCGCCACCAGCGCCCATCCCGCCGTCCCGAGCTGAAAGCCTTGAGAAGCGGCGAGGCCCAGCGGGTTGAACAGGGCATGGATCATGGCGAACTTTCCCACGAAGCCCGGCAGGGGCGGCAGCCCCGCGATGACCAGCGTGCAGGCCATGAAAGCGAGGCCCAGGAAGGCAACGGCGGCCGGGATCACCTGGCCGATGAGCGCCTCTTCGCGGTCGTCGAGATTGATGCCTTCGGTGGGTACGAGGTCGGCCGAAAGAAAAGGCGCGTCGTCGGTCTGCTCGTAGGCGGCGAGGTTGGAGCCGTCGTTGCGCCAGCGGTCGATCAGGTCGGTCAGCAGGAACAGCGCACTCACGGCCAGCGTCGAGCTGAGCAGGTAGTACAGCAGCCCTGCGGTGAGCAGGTTCTGCCCGAAGCCCACCGCCGCCAGCAGCGTGCCCGACGACAGGATGGCCGCGAACCCCGCCAGGTTGCCCAGCCGCTGCGAGCCCAGCATGCCGATGGCGCCGAACGCCATGGTGAGCATGCCGCCGACGATGAGCCACTGGCTGCCGAACTGGGCCGATTCGCCGGCCTCGGCGCCAAAGAGCAGCGTCCACAGCCGCAGCACGCTGTACACGCCCACCTTGGTCATGAGCGCGAACAGTGCGCCTACCGGCGCCGTGGCGGCGCTGTAGGCTGGCACCAGCCAGAAGTTGAGCGGCCACACGGCGGCCTTGATGAGGAACGCCACCGCCAGGATGGCCGCCGCCGCATGCAGCAGACCGCGATCGGACGCCGCCACGCCCGCGATGCTGCGCGCCAGGTCCGCCATGTTCAGCGTGCCGGTGATGCCGTACAGCATCGACACGCCGATGAGGAACAGCGACGAGGCCGCGAGGTTGATGGCGATGTAGTGCAGCCCCGCCGACACGCGCGGGCGGCCCGAGCCGTGCAGCAGCAGCCCGTAGGAGGCCGCCAGCATGATCTCGAAGAACACGAACAGGTTGAACAGGTCGGCCGTGAGGAACGCACCCGCCAGCCCCATGAGCTGGAACTGGAACAGAGGATGAAAGTGCACCCCCGCCCGGTGCCAGCGGGCCGCCGAGAACAGCACGGTGGCCAGCGCCACGGTGCTGCACAGCACCAGCATCATGGTCGAGAGCCGGTCGATGGCCAGCACGATGCCAAACGGCGCAGGCCAGTTGCCCGGCAGGTACACGCCCAGGCTGCCCGGCAGCCCGGGGTCCTTGGCCTGCACCAGCAGCAGCACCGCGATCACGAGGCCCAGCACAGTGGAGGCGATGTTGAGCGTCACCTTGGTGCGCTGGCGCTCCTCGCGCAGCAGCAGCATCAGCCCGGCAGTGAGCATGGGCAGGGCGATGGGCGCGAGGATCAGGTGCGGCATCAGCGATGCCGCGAGCGTGGCGGTGAAACCTGTCCCCGTCATGGCATCTCCTGCGCATCCTTGGCGCGGCTGCCATCCACATGGTCGGTGCCTGCCATGCCGCGCGATGCGAGCAGCACCACCAGGAACAGCGCGGTCATGGCAAAGCCGATCACGATGGCCGTGAGCGTGAGTGCCTGGGGCATGGGGTCGGCGTAGTGGGCCAGGTCCTTGGGCAGGCCGGGCTGGAGCACGGGTTCCTTGTCGATGGCCAGGCCCAGGCGGCCCATGCTGAAGATGAACAGGTTGACAGCGTACGACAGCAGCGACAGCCCCATGATGATCTGGAAGGTGCGGGGCCGCAGCAGCAGCCACACGCCCGAGCCGGTGAGCACGCCGATGGCGAGGGCCAGTATCAGTTCCATGGGCCTTCTCCTTGCGTTGCGATGGCGGGGGGCTCTGCGGCCTGGGCCTCTTCGGTCGGGCGCGCATTGTTGTAGCGGTGGCTGCGCACCGATTGGTGGGCGATGCCGGTGAGGATGAGCATGGTCGAGCCCACCACCAGGGTGAACACGCCGATGTCGAAGAACAGCGCGCTGGCCACATGCACCTCGCCCACGACGGGCAGGTGCAGGTGGGCCGTGTGGCTGGTCAGGAACGGGTAGCCCCAGGCCCAGGCGCCCAGGCCCGTGGCCAGCGCGGCCAGCAGGCCCACGCCGATCCAGCGGCGCGGGTACAGCGGCAGGTGCGCCTCTACCCAAGACGTACCCGAGACGATGTACTGCAGCAGCAGCGCCACCGAGAACACCAGCCCCGCCACGAAGCCGCCGCCGGGCTCGTTGTGGCCGCGCATGAAGAGGTACATGGACACCAGGGTCGCAAAAGGCAGCATCAGGCGCACCAGCACTGCGGGCACCATGAGGTAGCCCACGGCGGTGTCGGCGGTCTGGCGCGGGTTGGACAGGTCGGTGTCCACATCGGCCGGCAGCGCGCGCTGCTGGGGCGGCAGGTCCATCACCTCGCGGGCCGGGCGGAAGCGCCGCAGCAGCGCATACACGGTGAGCGCCACGATGCCCAGCACGACGATCTCGCCGAAGGTGTCGAAGCCCCGGAAGTCCACCAGCATGACGTTGACCACGTTGGTCCCGCCGCCTTCATTGAGCGCGTGTTCGAGGAAGAAGGTCGAGGTGCTGCCGGGGAAGGGGCGGCTCATCATCGCGAAGGACAGCAGCGCCATGCCCGCGCCGGCGGTCAGTGCCAGCGCCATGTCGCGGTAGCGGCGCAACTGAGTGCGGCGCTCTTCGGCCAGCGTGGGCTTGCGCAGCGCCTCGTCGCGACGCGGCAGCCAGCGCAGGCCCAGCAGGATGAGGATGGTGGTGACGATCTCCACCACGATCTGCGTGAGGGCCAGGTCGGGCGCCGAGAACCACAGGAAGGTCAGGCATACGCACAGGCCGGAGCCGCCCAGCAGCGTGAGGGCCGCCAGCCGGTGGTACTTGGCCTGCCAGGCCGCCGCCATGGCGCACACGCCGCCCAGCAGCCACAGCATGGCGAAGGCGGGTGACAGCGGCAATTGCGCGCGGTCGCCGATGGGCAGGCCGCGCGACCACAGCGGAAGCACGCAGGCCAGCAGCGCGGCGCTGACCAGCCACAGCATCATCCACTGCAGCCGCCCGGTGCCCAGCAGCCTGCGGCCGTGGCGGCCCGCCTGGCTGACCAGGGCCAGGGTGTGCTCAAAGATGCGCTGCCCGTTGATGCGGTACATGAGCGGTGGTGCGTCCACCGTGCCGTTCTCGCGCTGGCGGCGCAGCAGCATGTACAGCGCAATGCCGCCACCCAGCGCGATGAGACTCATCACGAACGGTGTGTTGAAGCCATGCCAAACGGCCAGGCTGTACACGGGCAGCTCGCCGCCCACCACGGGCCGTGCAGCGGCAGCCAGGTATTCGCCCACGGACCAGGCGGGCAGCACGCCCACCACCAGGCAGGCCAGCACCAGCAGCTCGACCGGCACGCGCATCCAGTGCGGGGGCTCATGCGGGTCGTGGGGCAGGTCGGTGGCCGCAGGGCCCCAGAAAACGTCCACCGTGAAACGCAGCGAATAGGCCACGCTGAAAACGCCAGCCATGGTGGCCGCCACAGGCAGCAGCCATTCGAGCAGCGGCGTGGTGTTCACGTACACGGTTTCGGCAAAGAACATTTCCTTGGACAGAAAACCGTTGAGCAGTGGCACACCTGCCATGGCCGCGCTCGCCACCATGGCCAGCGTGGCGGTGATGGGCATCATGCGGCGCAGGCCAGAGAGCCGCCGGATGTCGCGCGTGCCGCTTTCGTGGTCGACGATGCCCACTGCCATGAAGAGCGACGCCTTGAAGGTGGCGTGGTTCATGATGTGAAAGACAGCGGCTACGGCTGCCAGCGGGCTGTTCAGGCCCAGCAGCAGCGTGATAAGGCCCAGGTGCGAAATGGTGGAGTAGGCCAGCAGCCCCTTGAGGTCGTTCTGGAACATGGCCGCGTAGCCGCCCACGAGCAGTGTGCACAGCCCCGCGCCGCCCACCAGCCAGAACCACTGCTCCGTGCCCGCCAGCGCGGGCCACAGGCGTGCCAGCAAGAACACGCCGGCCTTGACCATGGTGGCCGAATGCAGATATGCCGACACGGGCGTGGGCGCGGCCATGGCGTTGGGCAGCCAGAAGTGGAAGGGGAACTGCGCGCTCTTGGTGAGCGCGCCCAGCAGGATCAGCACCAGCGCAGTGGTGTACAGCGGGTGGTTCTGGATGAGCTGGCCCGCCGCCAGGACGTGGTCGAGGTCGTAGCTGCCCACGATGTGGCCCAGCACCAGCATGCCCGCCAGCATGGCCAGACCGCCGGTGCCGGTCACGGTGAGCGCCATGCGAGCGCCCCGCCGCGCGTCCTTGCGGTGGTGCCAGTAGCCGATCAGCAGGAACGAGAACAGGCTGGTCAGCTCCCAGAAGAACGCGATCTGGACGATGTTGCCCGACAGCACCACGCCCACCATGGCCCCCATGAACGCAAGAAAGAACGAGAAGAAGCGCGGCACCGGGTCCGCCGCCGACATGTAATAGCGCGCATACAGCACCACCAGGCTGCCCACGCCCAGCACCAGCATGCAGAACATCCACGCAAAGCCGTCCATGCGGATGACGAGGTTCAGGCCCAGCGCGGGCAGCCACTCGATGTCTTGCCGAAGCACGCCGCCGTCCGCAATCTGCGGAAAACACAGCGCCACCTGCACGGTGCAGAACACGGCGATGAGGCCGGCCAGCGTGGACTCGGTGTTGCGTGCGTTGGCGGGCAGCACTGCCGCAAGCAGGCTGCCGATGAAGGGAAGAAGGATGAGGGTGATCAGGGGCATGCCCGAACGATTTTAGGGGCATGTTTCAAAGACCCTGCCTGGGTCCGGCCGTTGCGCCGCCGATAGTGCAGCAAAAACGAGCCCGCGCTGGCGGGCTTGCAGCTTGGAGAGTGTGCTTAGTTTTTGCTAGCGCTGGCGGCTGCGGCCGGCGCGCCTGCGGCTTCAGGCGGGACCACAGGGGTCTGCGACTGCTTGCGCTCGTGCGCAGTGCCCGCCGTCTTCTTGGAATGCGCGCTGTGGCTGGCTTGGGACTTGGCTTGCGCCTTGGCGGCTGCGGCGGCGCTGTACTTCTTGCCGTTGACCGTCAGGCCTTCCCTTGAAAAATTGACCGCGCTCTTGTTGCCGACGCCGCCCACGCGGCCGATGAAGTCGCTCCAGTCCTTGAAGGGCGCGCTTTTGCGTTCTTCAAGGATGCGGCCGGACAGGCCCGGGCCGATGCCCTTGATGCCATCGAGATCGGCCTCGGTCGCGGTGTTCACATCCACGGCCGCGAACGTGGCGGTGGCGCACAGGGTGGCGATGAGCAGCAGCAGTTTCTTGAGCATGGAGGTTTCCTGTGGGCGGTGCGCCGTGGGCTCTGGGGTGAGCGCGCGTCAGAGTTCTTCGACGCGGCGCGCCGGGTAGCTGTCCCAGGTCTGGCAGCCGGGGCACTGCCAGAAGTGCTGGCGCGCCTCGAAGCCGCAGGCTGCGCAGCGGTAGCGCGTGAGCGGCTTGACCGCATGCTCGAGCGCACGCTGTACCTGGGGGTGGAATTCCTCGTGTTCCAGCTTCTCGCCGGCCAGCCACTTGGCGGCGGCCACCAGCGAGCGCTCTTTGTCCAGATGTTGCACATAGCGTTGCCGCGCCGTGCTGCGAGTGGCTTCGTCGGCTGTTTCCAGGGCAACAATGGCTTCCAGTACGTCCAGCGAAGGGGCCTGTGTGTAGTGCGCCTGCAGCAGCGCCTGCACTTCGGGCACGCGCCGTGCGGTGGTGGCAGCCTCCACCATCATGGGTGCCGCCAGGGGGATGGCAGCGGGGTTGCGCTCGCCCAGGGTGCGCAGCGTGGCCAGCACGTCGGCGGGGCGGCCCATCATGCGCTGCAGCCGTGCCAGCTCGATGCGGGCGCGGGCAGCTTGCGGTGCTGCGGCGACAGCCTGTTCCAGCAGGGTTTGCGCCCCCGCGAGGTCGCCCTGACCGCTCAAGGCGAGCGCCTGCTCGCACAGGTAGTGGGCTTGGCGGGTGCTGAAGTCGCCCTGGTCGGCGTCGTGCATCTTGCGGGCAATGGTGGCGGCATGGGGCCAGTCGCGTGATCTTTCGTAGATGGCCAGCAGTGCCATGCGGGCCTGCGCCTCGAAAGGCGTGCTCTCCAGACGCTGCAGCGCATCTTCCGCGCGGTCCAGCAGGCCCGCCTTGAGGAAGTCGAGCGCCAGTGCATGCTGGGCGCGCTCGCGGTCGGTGCGGGAGAGGTCGCCGCGGGACAGCAGGTGTTCATGCACGCGCACTGCGCGGTCGTATTCGCCGCGGCGGCGAAACAGGTTGCCCAGGGCGAAGTGCAGCTCCGAGGTGTCGGGGTCGTTCTGCACGGCCTCGATGAAGGCGTCGATGGCCTGGTCCTGCTGCTCGTTCAGCAGGAAATTCAGACCCTTGAAATAGGCCTTGGGCGCGCGGCGGTTTTCGGCCCGCAGCTGGCGCAGGTCGAAGCGCGAGGCCAGCCAGCCCAGCACGAAGGCGACGGGCAGGCCCAGCAGGATCCAGGTCAGGTCAAATTCCATGGACGGAGGGCAGGTCAGGCGGTGGAGGAGGCGCGGGCGGCGTGCTGGTGGCAGCCGCAGCCGTGGCTAGGGCCGAGGGCGCGGCACTGGCGGCGATGGCCTGTGCGCGCCGTGCTGCCGCACGATGGCGCCACCAGCGCGGCACCATGCCCAGCACCCCGACCGCAAGTCCGGCGGAGAAGGCGGTCAGCACCACCAGCACGAGCGGGGCTCGCCATTGGGTGCCAAAGAAGAAATGCACGGTCGCATCCTGCTGGTTGTTCAGCGCGAAGGCGAAGAGCGTAAAAAAAATGGCTGCCTTGAGCAGCCACAGGAGGTATTTCATCGGTCTCCCCAGTGGTGGGGCGATTCTAAGAGGGTGTCCAAGGTCTTCCCGGGACATCGTGCCGCAGCGTCGAGCCAAAACTTCGGGTGCATTGGCACCTTGGCGTGTTGCCGGTGGTGCGGCTGGTGAAACCATGCCGGCAACTGGCGGCATGCCCAATGGATTTTGTGTGTCCAACAGGCAGATACCGCTTACCTGGCAAGCGGTATCTGCTATCAATCTTGATTATTTGCCGGGGCGGCGATTTCTTCCAGCTCGGCCGTGCGTTTGTCGACGGCTTCGCGCAGGGCCTTGCCCGGCTTGAAGTGCGGCACGCGCTTTTCGGGGATGGCGACGGCCTCGCCGCTGCGGGGGTTGCGGCCCATGCGGGGCGGACGGTGGTTGACCGAGAAGCTGCCAAAGCCCCGGATCTCGATGCGGTGCCCGCGCACCAGCGCGTCGCCCACGGCGTCCAGGATCGTCTTGACGGCGAATTCGGCATCGCGGTGGGTGAGTTGGCCAAATCGTGCGGCCAGTTCTTCAACCAGGTCTGAGCGGGTCATGGAGTCTTGGGACATAGGCGCGAGTGCCGGTGGGCAAAGGGTTGTCTCTTCTTCTTGAAAAAAGAGCGGGCGCCGAGGCGCCCGCTGTCTGACCTTCAGGAAAGTCCTGTGCGAATCACGGCATGGCCCGATTCGCGCAGATCCTTCCCGCTGGGGTCAGCGCTTTACTTTTCCGAGTTGTCCAGCTTGGCGCGCAGCAGGGCGCCCAGGCTGGTCGTGCCGGCGCTTTCGCGGGCCGACTGTTGCGACAGGTTCGACATGGCTTCTTGCTGGTCGGCCATGTCCTTGGCCTTGATCGACAGCTGGATGTTGCGGGTCTTGCGATCCACGTTGACCACCACGGCCGTGACTTCGTCGCCTTCCTTGAGCACGTTGCGGGCATCTTCCACGCGGTCGCGGGAGATTTCCGAAGCGCGCAGGTAGCCCACGATGTCTTCGCCGAGGTCGATTTCAGCGCCACGGGCGTCCACGGTCTTGACCTTGCCGGTCACCGTCTGGCCCTTGTCGTTCACGGTCACGAAGGTCGTGAATGGGTCGCCATCAAGCTGCTTGATGCCCAGCGAGATGCGCTCGCGGTCCACGTCCACGGCCAGCACGATGGCTTCCACTTCCTGGCCCTTCTTGTAGTTGCGAACAGCGGCTTCGCCGGGTTCGTTCCACGAGAGGTCGGACAGGTGCACCAGGCCGTCGATACCGGCAGCCAGGCCCACGAACACGCCGAAGTCGGTGATCGACTTGATAGGACCCTTGACGCGGTCGCCGCGCTTGGTGTCCTGTGCGAATTCCTGCCATGGGTTGGCCTTGCACTGCTTCATGCCCAGGCTGATGCGGCGCTTGTCTTCGTCGATTTCCAGGACCATGACTTCGACTTCGTCGCCCAGCGAAACCAGCTTGGCGGGAGCGATGTTCTTGTTGGTCCAGTCCATTTCGGAGACGTGCACCAGGCCTTCGATGCCGGGTTCGAGTTCGACGAACGCGCCGTAGTCGGCGATGTTCGTGATCTTGCCGAACAGGCGGGTGCCTTGTGGGTAGCGGCGGTTCACGCCCATCCATGGGTCGTCGCCCATTTGCTTCAGACCCAGCGAGACACGGTTCTTCTCGGTGTCGAACTTCAGGATCTTGGCGGTGATTTCCTGGCCAGCCGTCACCACTTCAGAGGGGTGACGCACGCGGCGCCATGCCATGTCGGTGATGTGCAGCAGGCCGTCGATGCCGCCCAGGTCCACGAACGCACCGTATTCGGTGATGTTCTTGACCACGCCCTGCACGATGGAGCCTTCCTTGAGGGTTTCCATCAGCTTGGCGCGCTCTTCGCCCATGGAGGCTTCCACCACGGCGCGGCGGCTCAGCACCACGTTGTTGCGCTTGCGGTCGAGCTTGATGACCTTGAATTCCATGGTCTTGTTTTCGTACGGCGTCAGATCCTTGATCGGACGCGTATCGATCAGCGAACCGGGCAGGAATGCGCGGATGCCGTTGACCAGGACCGTGAGGCCGCCCTTGACCTTGCCGGACGTGGTGCCGGTGACGAATTCGCCAGATTCCAGGGCCTTTTCCAGGCTCATCCAGGAAGCCAGGCGCTTGGCGGTGTCGCGCGACAGGATGGTGTCGCCGTAGCCGTTTTCGATGGAGCCAATGGCCACCGACACGAAGTCACCCACTTGGACTTCGACTTCGCCCTTGTCGTTCTTGAACTCTTCCAGCGGCACGTAGGCTTCGGACTTGAGGCCGGCGTTGACCACGACGAAGTTGTGCTCGACGCGCACGACTTCAGCGGTGATCACTTCGCCTGGGCGCATTTCCGTACGCTGCAGGGATTCTTCAAAAAGGGCGGCAAAAGATTCGGACATGTGTTTCCTTGCCACAAACAGGATTCCGGCAGCACCATTGCTACCGTTTTTATAGCTGCTTGCGGTGGTTTTTTGCGGCTGAGCCGCGGGTTAGGTTAACGATCCACACAACCTGTGCGCTGGCGCGCGGGAGGGGCTGCGTGGGCCTGTGGCAAGGCCTTGCGGCACTGCCTGCGGGGCCTGGTTCGACCCAGGGCCCTGCACGTTTCAGCCTTGCGCAGCAGCTGCTACTGCTGCAAAAGGCTGGCGCTCCTGCCACCAGGCCAACACCTGATCGACGGCTTCATCAATCGTCAAGGTGGAGTTGTCCAGGACCAGAGCATCCTGCGCGGGCTTGAGCGGTGCGACCGGGCGGGAGCTGTCCCGCAGGTCGCGCGCCTCCAGGTCCGCGCGAAGGTCTTCGATACTAGCTGAAAAACCCTTTGAAATCAACTGTTTATGGCGGCGTTCCGCGCGGCAGGCTGCGCTGGCTGTCAGATACACCTTCAAAGGGGCTCCTGGGAAGATCACGGTGCCCATGTCGCGTCCGTCGGCCACCAGCCCGGGCAGGCGCCGAAAGCTGTGCTGCAGATCCACCAGCGCCTCGCGCACCGAGGGCAGGGCGGACACGCGGGAGGCGTTCATGCCCGCTTCTTCGGTGCGGATCGCCTCGGTCACATCGTCGTCGCCCAGCCACACCTTGCCGCCTTCAAACCGCACGGGCAGCGTCTGGGCCATGGCGGCGATGCGGGGCTCGTGGGCGGTGTCGATGGCAAAGCCTGCGCGCAGTGCCGCGAGCGCGGTGATGCGGTACATGGCGCCCGAATCCAGGAAGCGGTAGCCGAGCCTTCGGGCGACGGCGGCGGCCACGGTGCCCTTGCCCGAGGCGGTGGGCCCGTCGATGCAGATCACCGGGATGTCTTCAGCAGGGGCTTGCGACACCGAGAACAGCGTCTCGAAATAGTCGGGGAAGGTCTTGGCCACGCATTTGGGGTCTTCGATGCGCACCGGCAGCCGGGCGGGGTTGAAGGCCGCGAGCGAGAAGCACATGGCCACCCGGTGGTCGTCGTAGGTGTGGATGCTGGCGGCTTTCCAGTCCTGCCCGTGCGCGGGCGGCGTCACGCGGATGAAGTCGGCGCCTTCTTCGACCGTGGCGCCGAGCTTGCGCAGCTCGTTGGCCATGGCGGCGATACGGTCGGTTTCCTTCACGCGCCAACTGGCGATGTTGGTCAATGTGGTCGTGCCCTCGGCATACAACGCCATCACCGCCAGCGTCATGGCGGCGTCGGGGATGTGGTTGCAGTCCAGCGCGATGGCTTTGAGCGGCCATGCTCCGCGCTCGATGTGCAGCCAGTTGGGCCCGCCGGTGACCACCGCGCCCATGCCCCGGGCCGCTTCGACAAAGCGGATGTCACCCTGGATCGAGTCCAGCCCCACGCCGCGGATCTTGATGCCCTTGGGGTCGCTGGGGCCGCTGCCGCAAGGTGCTATTGCGCCAAGTGCTATGAAATAGCTAGCAGAGGAGGCGTCTGCCTCGACGTGGATGCTGCCGGGCGACTGGTACCGGCTGCCGGCCGGGATGGTGAAGCGCTGCCAGTTCTGGTGCTCCACCACGATGCCGAAGCGCGCCAGCAGCTGCAGGGTGATGGCGATGTAGGGCTTGGAGATGAGCTCGCCCACCACCTCGATGGTGATGGGCTGCGTGGCCGCCGCCAGGGGCAGCGCCATGAGCAAGGCAGTGAGGAATTGGCTCGAAACATCCCCGCGCACGCGGATCGGCGCGGCCAGCGCCAGCGCAGGCACTCCGTCGGCGTGGGCAATGCGCAGCGGCGGGTAGCCATCGTTGCCCAGGTAGTCGATGCGGCAACCCAACTGGCGCAGCGCGTCGACCAGATCGCCAATCGGCCGCTCGTGCATGCGGGGCACGCCAGACAGCTCGAACTCGCCCCCCAGCAGCGCCAGTGCCGCCGTCAGCGGCCGCATGGCCGTGCCCGCATTGCCCATGAACAGCTTGGCAGGCGACTGCGGCGCGCGGCCGCCCAGCCCGGTGATGTGCACGGTGCTGCCGCTCTCGTCGACGGCGCACCCGATCTGGCGCAGCGCGTCCAGCATCACACGCGTATCGTCCGACGCCAGCAGGTCGTGCACAGCGGTGGTGCCATTGCTCAGCGCCGCCAGCAGCAGCACTCGGTTGGAAATGCTCTTGGAGCCCGGCAGATGGACTTCGCCCGTAGCGGCTTGCAGGGGAGGCAGGTCTAGGAAAACAGTGCTGTACATCAGTGTGATTCGTCCATCGCTCAAAAGAGCATTAACCAGCCCGGTGAATTGAGCCAGAGCACGAGGGCCGCAGGCCAAGTCAGTGGCGGTCATCCGCCAAACCCTGCGCACCCGTCACGCCCTACGAAACCGGCGCGCCCCAGGCGAGTGCACCCGTGGAACTGGCTCCGCCAGGCCACCGGGTGCGTCCCCCTTGGGGGAAGGCGCCGCAGGCGACTCAGGGGGCTACCAGGCCGGGGGCTACTTCCTCTTCGCGCCCATGCGCCAATGCGCCCGCGTTTCGCTGGCCAGCGTCAGCATGTCTTCCAGCGACTGACTGTCGCTTTTTTCCATGGCCTGTTCGATGTTGAGCAGCGCTTGCCGGAACAGCTTGGACTGCGCGAGCAACTCTTCGCGGTTGGACAGCAGAATGTCGCGCCAGACCTTGGGGTCGCTGGCGGCAATGCGGGTGAAGTCGCGAAAGCCCGGGCCGGCCAGCGACAGGAATTCGTCGCCTTCGTTCTGGCCGGTGATGCTGTTCATCATGGCGAACGCCAGCACGTGGGGCAGGTGGCTCACGGCCGCGAAAGCGGCATCGTGCGATTCGGGCGACATGCTGCTCACGCGGCAGCCCAGGGCCGTCCAGATCTCGTCGGCCTTTTGCAACTGCACGGTGAGCGTGCGTTCGGTGGGCGTCAGGATGACCTGGCGGCCGCTGTACAGGTCGGCCTCGGCATGCTCCACGCCCGACACTTCGCGCCCCGTGATCGGGTGCGCGGGCACGAACGAGCCCACCTGGTCGCGCAGTGCGCGGCGCGCAGCCTGCACCACGTCGGCCTTGGTGGAACCCACGTCCATGATCAGCATCTGGGGGGTGACCAGGTGCTTGATGGCCTTGAGCGTGGCCTCGGTGGCGGCCACGGGCACGGCCAGCAGCACGATGTCCGCGCCCGCCACGGCCAGCAGCGCGGAGGGGGCTTCCACGTCGATCACGCCCATCTGGCGGGCGCGGTCGGTGGTGGAGGGCGACTTGCTGTAGCCCACCACGCGCTTGACGAGCCCGGCTTTCTTCATCGCCAGGGCAAACGAGCCTCCCATGAGCCCGCAGCCGATCAGTCCCAATTGTTCAAACATGGCGGCTGTTCCTTACGACGAGACAGGGTAGGTTCCCAGGACCTTGTAGAACGCGCACAGGCTGCGCAGCTCTTCCAGGGCTCGTGCCACGTGGGGTTGGGCTGGGTGGCCGTCCAGGTCGATGTAGAAGTAGTACTCCCACTGGCCCGTGCGTGCCGGGCGCGATTCGAAGCGCGTCATGGACACGCCGTGGGTCTTGAGCGGGACCAGCAGGTCGTGCACCGCGCCGGGCCGGTTGGGCACCGACACCACGAGGCTGGTGCAGTCCTTGCCAGAGGGCGGCGGCGTCTGCAGCGTGTGTGGCAGGCAGATGATGGCGAAGCGGGTGCGGTTGTAGGCGTCGTCCTGGATCGCGTGCGCCACGATGTGCAGGCCGAACTGGGTGGCAGCTCGCTCGCTGGACAGCCCCGCCCAGGCGGGGTTGGTGGTGGCCAGGCGTGCGCCTTCGGCGTTGCTCGACACAGGGCGGCGCTCGGCATGTGGCAGGTGCTTGGACAACCAGGCCTGGCACTGCGCCAGTGCCTGCGGGTGCGCGAGCACTACCTCGATGCCGTCCAGCGAGTTGGTGGTGCGCAGCAGGTTGTGGCGCACCAGCAGGCTCACTTCGCCCACCACGTGGGTGGGGGTATGCAGGAACAGGTCGAGCGAGCGGGTGACCACGCCTTCGGTGGAGTTCTCCACGCCCACCACGCCGTACTGGGCGCTGCCGGCGGCTGTGGCGTGGAACACCTCGTCGAAGTTGGCGCAGTACATCAGGTCGGCCGCGCCGCCGAAGAATTCGATGGCCGCCTGTTCGCAGAAGGTGCCTTCAGGGCCGAGCACGGCCACGCGCTGGGGTGACTCGAGTGCCAGACAGGCGGACATGATCTCGCGCCAGATGGCCGCCACATGGGGACCCTTGAGCGGGCCGGGGTTGGCCGTCTGGATCTTCTCGATGACCTGCGCCACGCGGTCGGGGCGGAAGAACGGCGTGCCTTCGCGCTTCTTGACTTCGCCCACCTGTTCGGCCACCAGAGCCCGCTGGTTGAGCAGCGTGAGCAGTTGCTGGTCGATGGAGTCGATCTGCACGCGCAGGCTGGCGAGGTCGGGTGAGGCTTGCGGAGTATTCATGAATGGGGTGTCAGTGCGCTTTCGCGAGAACAGGTGTCGGTGGAGGTTCCGGTTCAGGCGTGTTTTTGTTCAAATTCTCGCATGTAGTCCACCAGCGCCTGCACTCCAGCCAGCGGCATGGCGTTGTAGACGCTGGCGCGCATGCCACCCACGGACTTGTGGCCCTTGAGCTGCAGCAGGCCGCGTTCCTTGGCCCCTGCCAGGAACGCGTCGTTGCGGCTTTCGTCGCGCAGGAAGAACGGTATGTTCATGCGCGAGCGGCAGTTGGCGGCCACCTTGTTCACGTACAGCTGCGAGCTGTCGATGGCGTTGTAAAGCAGTTCAGCCTTGCCGATGTTGCGACGCTCCATGGCGGCCACGCCGGTAAGGCCACCTTCGGTCTGGCGCAGGAGCCACTGGAAGGTGAGGCCGGCAATGTAGATGCCCCAGGTCGGCGGGGTGTTGTACATGGACTGGTTGTCAGCCACTGTCTTGTAGTCAAAGGCGCTGGGACAGGCGGGCAGGGCGTGGCCGAGCAGGTCTTCGCGCACCACGACGAGGGTCAGCCCGGCGGGGCCGAGGTTCTTCTGGGCGCCGCCGAAGGCCAGGCCCACGCGCGACCAGTCCACGGGGCGCGACGCCACATGCGACGAGAAATCGATGACCAGGGGGGCATCGCTGCCCAGGGCCTGGATGTCCGGCAGTTGGTGGAATTCGATGCCGTTGATGGTCTCGTTGCTGCAGATGTGCAGGTAGCTGGCGCCACGGCTCAGCGTCCAGGTGGCGGGGTCGGGCAGGGTGGTGAAGCCCGTGTCCTCGGCCGAGCCGACGATGTTCACCTCGGAGGCGTACTTGCGGGCTTCCTTCTGGGACTTCTGGCTCCAGCTGCCGGTCAGCACGAAATCGACCACACCGGCGCGGGAGAGGTTCAGCGGCACGATGGCGTTTTCGGCCAGGCCGCCGCCCTGCATGAACAAAATCTTGAAGTTGGAAGGCACGGCCAGCAGTGCACGCAGGTCGGCTTCAGCCTGTTCATAGATGGAGAGGAATTCCTTGCCGCGGTGGCTCATCTCCATCACGCCCATGCCGCTGCCATGCCAGTCGAGCATTTCGGCAGCGGCTTGCTCCAGCACCTCGGCGGGAATGGCGGCCGGGCCGGCCGAGAAGTTATAGGGACGGTTCATGATCAATCCATCAAAAACACTGCCAGCGCTTGATGGGTAAGCGCTGGCAGCTTCACTTTTCATAGCAATGGCGCGGTCTGTGTACGGCGCCTCGCGGCAAGGGTCAGGCGTCGGGCGTGGGCGGCGTTCCGGAGTCTGGGGGGCTGCCGCCGTCCGAGCTGCCTTCGCCGTCCGACTCGGGGTCGGCCACGTTGGCGTCGTTTTCCACGATGCGCTGCAGGCCGCTGAGCTTGGAGCCTTCGTCCAGCGCGATCAGTGTCACGCCCTGCGTGGCCCGGCCGAGTTCACGGATCTCGGACACGCGGGTGCGCACCAGCACGCCCTTGTCGGTGATCAGCATGATCTCGTCGTCGGCATGCACCAGCGTGGCGGCCACGACCTTGCCGTTGCGCTCGCTCTGCTGGATGGCGATCATGCCCTTGGTGCCGCGGCCGTGGCGCGTGTATTCGACGATGCTGGTGCGCTTGCCGTAGCCGTTTTCGGTGGCGGTGAGCACGCTTTGCGTTTCGTCTTCGGCCACCAGCATCGCGATCACGCTCTGGCCGTCTTCCAGCGTCATACCGCGCACGCCGCGGGCCTGGCGGCCCAGCGGGCGCACGTCGTTCTCGTCGAAGCGCACGGCCTTGCCGCCGTCGCTGAACAGCATCACGTCGTGCTTGCCATCGGTCAGCGCGGCGCCGATCAGATAGTCGCCATCGTCCAGGTTCACGGCGATGATGCCGCCCTTGCGCGGGTTGCTGAATTCATCGAGCGCCGTCTTCTTGACCGTGCCCATGCTCGTGCCCATGAACACATAGCGGTCGGCCGGGAAGGTGCGCATGTCGCCGGTCAGCGGCAGCACCACGTTGACCTTCTCGCCGTCCTGCAGCGGGAACATGTTGACGATGGGGCGGCCCCGCGAGCCACGCGAGCCGGCGGGCACTTCCCAGACCTTGAGCCAGTACAGGCGTCCGCGGTTGGAGAAGCACAGGATGTAGTCGTGCGTGTTGGCGATGAAGAGCTGGTCGATCCAGTCGTCTTCCTTGGTCGCCGTGGCCTGCTTGCCCCGCCCGCCGCGCTTTTGCGCGCGGTACTCGGACAGGGGCTGGCTCTTGATGTAGCCGGTGTGGCTGAGCGTCACCACCATGTCGGTGGGGGTGATCAGGTCTTCGGTGGAGAGGTCTTGCGCGCTGTACTCGACGATGCTGCGGCGCGCGCCCAGCTTGTGCTGGCCGAATTCCGTCTTGATGGAGGTGAGCTCTTCGCCAATGATGGTGGAGACGCGCTCGGGCTTGGCGAGGATGTCCAGCAGGTCTTCGATGACCGCCATGACTTCCTTGTACTCGGCGACGATCTTGTCCTGCTCCAGGCCAGTCAGGCGCTGCAGGCGCATCTGCAGGATTTCCTGGGCCTGGGTTTCAGACAGGCGGTACAGGCCGTCCTGGCCCATGCCGAATTCCTTTTCCAGGCCGTCGGGACGGTAGTCGTCGGCATTGATCACGCCGCCGTCTTCGCGGGTGCGGGTGAGCATCTCGCGCACCAGCTTGCTGTCCCATGAGCGGGCCATCAGCTCGGACTTGGCCACCGGCGGCGTGGGGGCGTTGCGGATGATGGCAATGAAGTCGTCGATGTTGGCCAGGGCCACGGCCAGGCCTTCGAGCACGTGTCCGCGGTCGCGCGCCTTGCGCAGCTCGAATACCGTGCGGCGCGTCACCACTTCGCGGCGATGCTGCAGGAAGACGACGATCAGGTCCTTCAGGTTGCACAAACGCGGCTGGCCGTCGATCAGCGCCACCATGTTCATGCCGAAGGTGTCCTGCAGCTGCGTCTGCTTGTACAGGTTGTTCAGCACCACCTCGGGCACTTCGCCGCGTTTGAGCTCGATCACCAGCCGCATGCCCGACTTGTCGGACTCGTCCTGGATGTGGCTGATGCCTTCGATCTTTTTCTCGTGGACCAGCTCTGCCATGCGCTCCTGCAGCGTCTTCTTGTTGACCTGGTAGGGCAGCTCGTCAACGATGATCGCCTGGCGCTGGCCCCGGTCGATGTCCTCGAAGTGGCACTTGGCGCGCATGATCACGCGGCCGCGGCCCGTGCGATAGCCGTCCTTCACTCCATTGATGCCGTAGATGATGCCCGCGGTGGGGAAGTCGGGCGCCGGAATGATCTCCATCAGCTCGTCGATGGAGGCCTCGGGGTGGCGCAGCATGTGCAGGCAGGCGTCCACCACTTCGTTGAGATTGTGGGGTGGAATATTGGTGGCCATGCCCACGGCAATCCCGGCCGAACCGTTGACCAGCAGGTTGGGCAATTTGCTGGGCAATACCAGCGGCTCCTTTTCACTGCCGTCGTAATTGGGGCCGAAATCGACAGTCTCCTTGTCGATATCGCCCAACATTTCGTGAGCGATCTTGGCCAGACGGATTTCGGTATACCGCATGGCCGCAGCGTTGTCTCCGTCCACCGAACCGAAATTGCCCTGACCGTCCACCAGCATATGTCGCAGCGAGAAATCCTGCGCCATCCGCACGATGGTGTCATACACCGCCGAATCACCGTGGGGGTGGTACTTACCAATCACGTCGCCCACGATACGGGCCGACTTCTTGTAAGGCCGGTTCCAGTCGTTGTTGAGCTCGTGCATCGCGAACAACACGCGGCGGTGCACAGGCTTCAGGCCGTCGCGGGCGTCGGGCAGGGCCCGGCCCACAATCACGCTCATCGCGTAGTCGAGATAACTGCGCCGCATCTCCTCTTCGAGGCTGATGGGCAAGGTTTCTTTGGCAAACTGGGTCATTGGGGGCGGCGGCGGTGGCAAAGGAGATTCATTTTAGAGGTAAGAGCGTGTAGCGCTTCAGCAACATATCGTGGCAATTCCGGTTTTGTCCTACGGAGCGCGCACCGGCGCCCCCGCTTTTGCCCTGTTACGTATGGCACAATCGTTTGAACGCTTTGGGTGGTGGTCACCCCAAGCGTCCTGATTCGCAGCGCGGCTGCGGCTTTTTCCCCAAGAGGAGAACCATGAAGAAACTGAACAAAGTGGCGATGTTGTTTGCCTCTGCAGCGCTCGCAACCGCCGCTGGCGCACAAACCGTTGACAACTGGCGTGATGCTTCTGGCCAACTGGTCTGGAAGAACGGTACCAACGAATACTGCTGGCGCAACGCCAACTGGACGCCTGCTACGGCTGCTCCTGGCTGCGACGGCGCTATCGCTGCTCCCGCTCCTGCCGCTGCTCCTGCTCCTGCCGCCACTCCAGCAGCACCAGCACCTGCACCAGCTCCAGCACCAGCACCAGCTGTCGCCACCAAGGTAACCTACGCTGCTGACGCTTTCTTCGACTTCGACAAGTCCGTGCTGAAGCCAGAAGGCAAGGCCAAGCTGGACGACCTGGTCTCCAAGGTCAAGGGCATCAACCTGGAAGTGATCATCGCCGTGGGTCACACTGACTCCGTGGGTTCCGATGCTTACAACCAGAAGCTGTCGGTCCGCCGTTCCGAAGCCGTGAAGGCTTATCTGGTGTCCAAGGGCATCGAAAAGAACCGCGTCTACACCGAAGGCAAGGGCGAAAAGCAACCTGTGGCTGACAACAAGACTGCCGAAGGCCGCGCCAAGAATCGCCGCGTGGAAATCGAAGTGGTCGGTACCCGCGCTGCTCAGTAATCCCCTGGATTGCTGTTATGCACAAAAAAGCCCCGGTAACGGGGCTTTTTTGCGTTTTGGGGCTTTTCGTATCCATGTCCGTCATCGTGGAAAATCACAAGCATGAGTGATAACGTCAATGCAGATCCGGCCGAATTGGCCAAATTCTCCGAACTCGCCCACCGCTGGTGGGACCCCGAAAGCGAATTCAAACCATTGCACCAGATCAACCCCCTGCGGCTTGAATGGATCAACGGTATTTGCCCGCTTTCAGGTAAACGCGTGTTGGATGTGGGCTGCGGGGGCGGCATTCTGGCGGATTCCATGGCTCGGAAAGGAGCCGATGTGTTGGGCATCGACCTGGCCACCAAGGCGCTGCGCGTGGCGCAGTTGCATGCCATGGAGGCCCAGACCAGCAACATCCAGTATCGTGAGATCAGCGTGGAAATCCTGGCGCAAGAACAGCCTGCCAGCTTCGATGCGGTCACTTGCATGGAAATGCTGGAGCACGTGCCGGATCCTGCTTCTGTGGTGCAGGCTTGCGCTCGTCTTGTCAAGCCGGGTGGATCGGTGTTTTTCTCCACCATCAACCGCAATGCGAAAGCCTTCATGCTGGCCATCGTCGGCGCCGAGTACGTGCTGAACATGCTGCCGCGTGGCACTCACGAATATGCAAAGATGATCAAGCCCAGTGAACTGGCCCTGAGCTGCCGCAATGCGGGGCTCGACATTGAGGCCACTCGAGGTCTTGAATACAACCCGCTGACCAAGCGCTACTGGATGAGCGACGACACCAGTGTCAACTACCTGTTTGCCACCCGGCGCAACGCTTGATGCCTTATCCGACACTCCTATTTACTGACCCATGTTTCAGAACATTCGCGCCGTGCTGTTCGACCTCGATGGCACGCTGATCGACAGCGCACCCGACCTGGGCGCTGCCGCCGACAAAATGCGCACGGACCGAGGCATGTCATCCCTTCCCCTGGAGCGATACCGGTCGATGGCAGGAGCTGGAGCGCGCGGAATGCTCGGCGAGGCTTTTGGAATGACACCCGAGCATCCCGACTTCCTGGCCTTTCGGGAGGAGTTCTTCGTGAACTACGAATCCCGGATGACCGAGCTCACGAGCATTTTTGACGGAGTGGCAGAAATGGTCGCGCAGATCGTCGAGCGCGAACTCGTGTGGGGCGTGGTTACCAACAAGGCTTCCCGATTCACCGACCCCCTGACCCGCGCCATTCCTCTGTTCGCAAGCGCCGGGGCGGTTGTCAGCGGTGACACGACGCCGCACTCCAAGCCCCATCCCGCTCCGTTGCTCGAGGCTGCGGCGCGCTTGAACGTTGCGCCTGCGCAGTGCATCTATGTAGGAGATGATGAGCGTGACATAGTGGCAGGGCTGGCCGCAGGCATGGGAACGGTCGCTGCGACCTACGGTTACTTGGGGGTCAAGAACAACCCTCTCGACTGGGGGGCGCATGCTGCAATTAAATGTCCCGGGGACCTCTTGCAATTGCTCGATGGCGCCTAAAATAGAAGGCCTGGGGCTGTCCTGGTTTCGACGTGGGTTCGGAATCGGTGTGGTGCATGTCGAGCTTGAGTCACGCTCGTAAATCTCGATTTAACAAACTAACTGCAAACGACGAACGTTTCGCACTCGCTGCTTAATTGCCAGTGAGCCTTGCAACAGTTGGCCGATGGGCTGGGCAAGGGGGTTCTGAGCAATCAGCGCCTCCCGGCTGCAAGGATAATTACATGGGCTGGCTTTGATCCGGGTACCTTGGGTTGAAGCGAGAAAATAGGGTGCTGGCCGCCGTTGTAGCGTGCGACTGCGCGACAACGGTAGCGAGATTTAAATCAGACCGCTAAACATGTAGATCTGCCCGATAAAGGCTTGCGGACGCGGGTTCAATTCCCGCCAGCTCCACCATACAAGACACCGCCACACCCTGGAGAACCCAGGCTGTGGCGGTTTTTCTTTGCCTGGAGGTGTCTGGTGCTGTCGGTGAATTCACACGGAATTCACACCGATCAGTAATTTCCCACAATGCGCAATTCGGGCTTCGGCTTCTGGAAATCCTCCCGGATGAACCGCCCGTACGAGCGAAAGACCATTTCCACATCCTCGTGGCAGAGCTGGGGGGGGCACATGCCAAGGGTTCTGACCTGCGGTGAGGAGCGTCGAGGCGTTGGTATGCCGGACTTCATGCGGGTTGCGGCACTCTACCCCCAGAGCTCGCACAGACCGGTACCCGGAAAGTCTTTCGCTTCTGCGCATCCGGGGACCAGGGCTTTGTCATCGCGAGAATTGAGTCAGATGCGGACGCCCCTGACTTCTGAAACTGGGCGTTGAGCTCTCAGGGCCGCAACGGTGCTTGCGTCGAGTTCCACCTCGCGGATGCCGGCCGCTGTCTTTGGCTCCTTGATGACGTCGTTATCCCGGTTTTAAGCCAGCCCCGCAGCGATGAGGTGCGGCTTCCATGCTGCATGCACAAGCTTTTTGATTCCGCTTGCGCTTGGATGAAGCTCGTTCGCCCAGTCGCCGTCCATGCCGATCCGCAGCGCACACTTGGCCACTCGATTCGTGCAGAGGATCCCTAGAAGAACCATTGCCAGCAGCACAGCCATTGCATCCGGCCCCAAGGAGAGCCGCGAAGCAGCAGGGTCCACATAGCCGCAATGCCGAGACGGTGATGAGAATCGTCCAAATGATGACTTTCGGTGACGAGGATTGCATATCGGGCGGTGGTCGAGATCGGCGTTTCCGTTCCGTCTACAGCAGTCGTCAATTGCGAGCAGTTGGCCCTCCATGGGAGTCATGCCCAGAGCCTGGCGTTGCGGCTCAAGGCAGAGCGGCCACCGTGAATTGTGCGAGGATGGCCAATGTTCTTGTGATGTGCGCAAGAGGTATGGCGTTCAACCGTGAGGAGCCCCAAGGATCATGAAGGACTCAGTTCGCTCTCGGGTTGTGGCACCCAGCACGGTCACTCGCATGGGGCTTGGGCTCATCAATCTTTTGGGTCTCTGGCTGTGCGCGGGGGTGGTTGCCTTGCTGCGGACTCCCTGGCACACGCCCGCCATGCTGGCAAATCTCCTGGCGGCAGCCGCCTTCGCCCTGGCTCTCTGTGCGGCGGTGCGCGGCGGTATTTCTGGGCGA
This sequence comes from Acidovorax sp. sic0104, assembly GCF_019219095.1. Classification (GTDB taxonomy): domain Bacteria; phylum Pseudomonadota; class Gammaproteobacteria; order Burkholderiales; family Burkholderiaceae_C; genus Acidovorax. The sequence continues at coordinate 435,725 of NZ_JAHUWH010000002.1, read as the reverse complement.
CTGGTTGCCTTGGCTGGTGGCGTGAATGTCCTGGCGATACTGGCAGTGCTTGCGTTGGCCGCGTGGGAGTTGGCTTCTGGAGTACCCTGGCAGTCGGCTGCGGGGATGGTCAGCGTGGGAGGCGCAGTCCCAGCCATCAACGCTGCTTGGTGGTTGGTTTCTCAGCATCGAACAAGCTGAACGGATCGGATCCGACGTTGCCAAGGTCATCCTCGTGAAGTTGCGCAGCGATCACATCGCGTTGGGTGACGTGCGCCGCAACTGGGGCTGAAGTCGCGAATGTGAGCTGCTTGCGGCGATCTGGCCCATCGCTGATCACAGCCCGGCGATTGCTGCAGCCAATGCGACCGCGACAAGCTGTACTCCGAAGAAGATCACAAGAATCGGCATGGGGCCCCCTGGTTGCGAACCGGCCCATGCTAAAGATGCTGTCATTTGGCGAAAGTCCTCGCGCTGCTTGCAAGCGTGTCAGCCTGGTCCTACGGTTGCGCATCAACGGCAGCAGCCCTGGCGCACATGTAGGCAAAAGCTGTGCTGACGGTATGGCTTTGAAGGTTGGCGTTCCGGACGTTCGGTATGCGCGCGTCATTGGGCGAAAACCAGATCGCGCCCCGATGTTGTAGCGGCGTGTATCAGTTCTTGAAGCGCGCGGGGCAGCGCCACACAATCAACTTTCATCCACGCCGGAGGCCCGCCATGCCAATGGAGTATTTGAGAGCGCTGGAGCGCGATTCCCTGCCTGTTGTCGAGTCGGATGTGGGCAACATCGACAAACTTCGCGTTCTGCATGCGGCAGGAATGGTAGAGGTGCAACTCCCGCCCGTAGACTCACCCTGCCAGCGCGCGCAGATCCTCTATGTCACGGGTCTGGGCTGCGCGACGCTCCGCGCATACGGCGCAAGGCTGCGCATTCCCCACCGGGGTGAAGCCTTTCGCGATTTGGAAGCTTCGTTCGAATGACCTTGTCACGATGGGCCGCGCAGCGACAAATGGTTGCTCCCAGGTCGGTGTGAAAGCTCATACGCCAGAGAGACTGTCCTACAGATTGATGCGGTGCACAAGAAGGCCGCTCAAGAAGGTGCCGTCCATACGATGTGCCATCCACAACACTGGCATGGCCAGGCGAAAGGCACCTCATGAGCAGCACTTGGCACAAGTTGGCCCTCGGGAATGACGAACAGGCTTTCGAGCCCACTCTGCGCATTCAGCAGATGTTCATGTCCAGGTTTCTGATGTGTCGCCCGGGGTCGGGGCGTGCGCTTTTTTCCTGCTACGACAAGGCCAATGACAATCTTTGGCTGTACTTTTCGCCAGCAGCCCAGGACATCGCGTTGCGGGTTTATGCAGAGCCGTGTGATCCGCCGACTGCACTGGACTGCATCGGCCTGCTGGCCGGGGAGGGCGATGCCCTGGGCATCGAGCCGCCAGAGCTCGCAAAGGCGGCTTGAAGCGAGCGGTACCACCGTCGGATCGCACTGCGGCGTGCCTCGGCGCACAGGGTAAATGGTGCGTAAGTCGCATCCTACGATTGACCGCAAGACGATCCGACACGACGCCTCAGCGCCTGGTGCGCCAATGTTCCGCTCAAGCTCAATCCTGCATTGACGCGTCCGCAAAGTTTCGCCGCGAGGAAGCCCCATGTCATTCTCTGCCTGCTCCGATCACTCGTCGTTCCACCACATCGAGGCCTTGCCTGAGGCGCCATCTTTCCAGATGGGCCAGCCTTCCGAGGCACTCCGCCAGCGCCAGCAGGCTGACGACCTCCCTGCCTATCAAGGCGATGGAGATGGCCATGGCGTGGAGCGCGAATTGCAATTCTCCGATCCGGGATGTCGCCAGATCCAGGCCCTGGGGTGACCGCGCCAGCGTCGGGCGAGCCGCGCGGACATCGGGTTGCAGCGCCCGCATTGCTCCCCACACTCCATATCCGCGCGCACGGCCCGGTGCAATACCAAGCCAGGGTATTCCAGGGCAAGACACTGGTCGGTGAGCCAACACTGCATTCGAGTGTGGAAGAGGCTATATGTGCCTATGGGCAGGGCGGTGCGGCACAGGCCGGATACTGCATCTGGTATGAAGGCTGCACGATAGGCGCCCTGCCGCTGGCTCGAATGCGCGACGATGCAGCCAGTCTTGCCGAGAGACTCATCGTGCTTGCCGCTGTCATGCGATAGGCGACCGCCTGGGCCAAGCGCCCCATTGGGGGGCTCTTCTCCTTCCCGGCCGCCCGTCTTGTGCACCGATACAAAGCGAAATAAACCGAAACTGCGCCGAGACCACCCGACTGGGCTGCGCGGGCACCATCAGGGTCATGTTCAACACCGTCCGTGAAAGGACTGCATCATGAAATCCTGGATCAAGAGAACCCTGGTGGGATTGTTCGGCGCTTCGATCATGGTGGGTGGTCTCACTGCTTGCTCCGGTGGCTACCACCACCGACATGGCGCCATGACGCCGGAGAAGATGGCCGAGATGCGCGGCAAGGTGGTCGAGCGCGTGAGCAGCAAGCTCGATCTCACGGACGCACAGAAGCAAAAACTCAATACGCTGGCGGACAAGCTGCAGGCCCAGCGCACTGCTCTGGTCGGCCAGACGGCGGATCCGCGCGCAGAGGTCCAGGCCATCGTGGCTGGCGACAAGTTCGACCGCACACGTGCCCAGGCCCTGCTGGATGAAAAGACCCGGGCCGTGCAGGCCAACAGCCCTGAGGTGATCACGGCGCTGGCAGATTTCTATGACAGCCTCAATCCGGGTCAGCAGCAGAAAGTGCGCGAGCTGATGCAGCGGCGCAAGGGCTGGCTGGCGCGCACCTGAGGCAGGGAGCGTCAACATGTCACCTTTGCTCCAACCCATTCACCAACTGGCCACGCAACTGCGCGAGCATGGGCCGGTGCTGCTGGCGGGCATGCCCGAGCCACATGATGAGCTGATGTCCCTGGTGTGGGGCCCGCGTTTTGACCGCGAGCATGCGCTGGGCCTGGTTGCGCGCCAGCCCGTTCAGGCGGCCCTGGCGGCGCTGCCCGCGTTGCTGGCCGCTGCAGATGCCTTCGATGCCCTGCACATCCCCGCGCAACGGCGCTTGCGAGACCTGATCCGCAGACACCGTGCATTGTGTGCGGTATCTGCTGACGCACACGGCGATGGCGCCTGGCACGGCAGCGGCGCCGAGCCGGCAGTGCGCGCCATCCATACCCGTGGGCAGGATTGGGGCATGGCCGAAGAAGCAGGGCAGGCCTGGGGCATTGCGCCCGGCCAGCGCGCCATGCCGGAATACAGCCTGTCAGTGTAAGAATTGCACATGCACCGCATCCTTCTCATCGACGACGACGAACAACTGGGGCCCCCGCTCACGGTGTACTTCCAGCGCTTCGAGCTGGAACTGACCCATGCGCTTCGGCCCAGCGACGGGCTGGCCCGGCTTGCTGCGGGCGGATTTGATGCCGCCATCCTCGACGTCATGCTGCCCGAGATGGACGGGTTCGAGTTGTGCCGAACCATCCGCAAGCAAGGCGACCTGCCCGTGGTGATGCTCACGGCCCGCGGGGAGGTGATGGACCGCGTGGTCGGGCTGGAGCTGGGTGCGGACGATTACCTGCCCAAGCCGTTCGAGCCGCGCGAACTCGTGGCCCGTCTGCAGACCGTGTTGCGACGCCGCCGGACGCCGGGGGCGGGCGGGGGGACGGGGGTGCTGGAGTTCGATGGGCTGAGCATCGATGCGGCGCGGCGCAGCGTTCAGCGCCACGGGGCTGACATCGAGCTCACGGGGACGGAGTTTGACCTGCTGCATCTGCTGGCACGCGAGCCTGGCAAGGTCTTCAGCCGTGACGACATCCTGAACCAGTTGCGCGGACATGAGGCCGAGCTGTACACCCGCGCGGTGGACATCGTGGTCAGCCGCCTGCGCAAGAAGCTCGAGCCGCTCGACTGCATCAAGACGCTGCGCAACGCGGGCTACTCGCTCGCGCTGCGGCGCGGCCCAGCGCCATGAGGTGGTGGAGTAGCCGCCAACGGGCGCGCCACGACATCCCGGGCCTCGAACACGACTGCCCATGGCACCGCCGTGCAAGCAGGACCGTCGGCTACTCGCTGCGCATACGGTTGGTGCTGGTCTTCATGGCCCTGGCGATCACGGTGGCCATTGCCTTCATGGGCGGCGTGCAGAAGGCCGTGTCCGTGGGCTGGCGCGAGGCGGCGCGACCGTTGCTGATGGACTACGTGGACCGCCTGGCTGCGGAGATCGGCTCCCCCCCCAGCGTCGAGCGCGCACAGGCCATTGCCAAGCGGCTGCCCGTGACGCTGCGCATCGACGGGCCGTCGGTCCACTGGGAGTCGCACCCCGACCAACCGCGCCCTGACTGGATGAGCGACAAGTTCCAGCGCGAGGACCACTGGAACGGCCATGGCAGCGACGACCAGGGCCGGCGGCTCTTGCAGCGCATCACGGCCGACGGGCACAGCATCGAGTTTGGCCTCAACGCGCTGTCGTGGGACAAGCGGCCGCGCATCGCGTGGGGCACGCTCACCGTGCTGCTGCTGCTCACGGCGTTGGCGTATGTGTACGTGCGTCACCTTCTGCGGCCGCTGGACGACATCCGCATGGGCGCCCAGCGCTTCGGTGAAGGCAATTTCGCCCAGGCCATCCCCGTGCGGCACGCCCACCGGCCTGATGAACTGGGCCAGCTGGCGGCCACCATCAACACCATGGGCGACGACATCCACCAGATGCTGGAGGCTAAGCGCGCACTGTTGCTGGCCATGAGCCACGAGTTGCGAAGCCCGCTCACGCGGGCACGCCTGAACACCGAACTGCTGCCCGAAAGCACCGACGTGCAGACCCAGCGGTTGGCGCTGATGCGCGACCTGGGCGAGATGGCGGGCCTCATCACCGACCTGCTGGAAAGCGAGCGCCTGGCCGGGCGCCACGCAGCCCTGCACCGCGAGCCCACCGATCTTGCTGCGCTGGCGCGCGAGGTGATCGGCGAGTTGGGCACGCGCCACGCCAGCGCGGCGTCCATCGTGCTGCATGCGGACGTGAGCGGGGCACCGCAGGCACTGGCGGCGCTGTCGCTCGACCGCTCACGGCTTCGGCTGCTGCTGCGCAACCTGCTGGACAACAGCCTTCGGCACAGCGACCCGGCCGCTCCACCGCCTGAGCTGCATCTGCGGCGCGTGGATGGTTCCATCGTGATCGAGGTCCGCGATCACGGCCCGGGCGTTCCTGCGGAGCATCTGCCGCACCTGGCCCAGGCCTTCTACCGGCCTGACACGGCCCGCCAGCGCACCACGGGCGGAGTGGGGCTGGGCCTGTACCTGTGCCGCCTGGTGGCGCAGGCGCACGGTGGCACGCTGGACATGCGCAATGCAGAGCCCGGCCTGTCGGTCACGGTGCGCCTGCCCCTGGTGGACTGAGCGGCGACCTTGCCCGGTATTGGTGCACGGCAGGGCTGGGCACCATTCAGACCGCTTGCCCTGGCACTGCTGCAAGCTCTTGAGTCGATGTGCCGAATGGGGTCGGCTGGCATTGGGTTGAATGCTATTATTTATATAGCAATGGCCGAATAATCGCGCCAGCGCCCCCCCGACCCTCCGGCCTGGCCCCGTTCTTGCAAACCCAGATCACCCCGCGATTCTTGAGGCGCAGTGCTAGCGTTTACCCTGTATATACAGGTATGCTCGGACTGTCATCATGGCGGCTGGAAGCGGGTGCGACCCGGCCGGAGTGGGCAAAGGTACTTTCTTCAAACAGGAGCAGATGATGACTCGATCGGTTGTGAAATGGACGTCGCTGGCAGCGGCAGCGGCCTGCGTGATGGCAATGGCCGCACCGGCCCAGGCGCAAGAGACCAAGATTGTGCTGGGCATGTCCGGCTGGACGGGTTTTGCGCCGCTGACGCTGGCCGACAAGGCGGGCATCTTCAAGAAGAACGGCCTGGATGTGGAGATCAAGATGATCCCGCAGAAGGATCGCCACCTCGCACTGGCTTCCAAGTCCATCCAGTGCGCCGCCACCACGGTCGAGACGCACGTGGCCTGGAACGCCAACGGCGTGCCCATCGTGCAGATCTTCCAGATGGACAAGTCCTACGGCGCCGACGGCATTGCGGTGCGTGGCGACATCAAGGGCTTTGCGGACCTCAAGGGCAAGACCATCGGCGTGGATGCGCCCGGCACCGCCCCGTATTTCGGTCTGGCCTGGATGCTCAGTAAGAACGGCATGAGCCTCAAGGACGTGAAGACCACCACGCTGTCGCCTCAGGCCGCTGCCCAGGCCTTCGTGGCGGGGCAGAACGACGCCGCCATGACGTACGAGCCGTACCTGTCTACCGTGCGCGACAACCCTGCTGCGGGCAAGATCTTGGCCACCACGCTCGATTACCCCATGGTGATGGACACCGTGGGTTGCGACCCCACCTGGCTCAAGGCCAACGGCAAGGCCGCACAGGCCCTGGCCAACTCGTACTTCCAGGCACTCGACATGATCAAGGCCGACCCGGCCAAGTCCAACGAGATCATGGGCGCGGCGGTCAAGCAGACGGGCGAGCAGTTTGCCAAGTCGTCGTCCTTCCTGCGCTGGCAGGACAAGGCCGCCAACCAGAAGTTCTTTGCGGGCGAGCTGACCGCGTTCATGAAGGACGCCACGGCCATCCTTCTCGAGGCCGGCATCATCCGCAAGGGGCCCGAGGATCTGAACGTCACTTTCGACGCGAGCTTCATCAAGTAAATCGTTCCTGGAAGAAGAACGCGCCATGTCTGCTGTGCAACCTCTGCCCGTGACCACGCCCCAAGCCCCCGTGCGCCGGCGCTCGCTCGCTCCCCTGGAGCCTGTGAGTGCCCGTGCCCGCTGGCTGCTGGGCTTCGGTTTTTTTGTGTTGTTCGTGCTGGTGTGGGCGTTCTTCACACTGGGCGGCTTCGTGTCGCCTACCTTCCTGGCCAGCCCTGTCACCATGGCCAAGGAAGGCTGGCTGTTGTTCAGCGAGTACGGCTTTCACAAGGACATCGGCATGACGGTGTGGCGCGTGTTCGGCGGCTTCATCCTGGCCGCCGTCATCGCCGTGCCCCTGGGCATCGCGATGGGCGCGTACAAGGGCATCGAGGCATTCTTCGAGCCCTTCGTCTCGTTCTGCCGCTACCTGCCCGCGTCGGCCTTCATCCCGCTGCTCATCCTGTGGGCCGGCATCGGAGAGACGCAGAAGATCCTCGTCATCTTCATCGGCTCGGTCTTCCAGATCACGCTGATGGTGGCCGTCACCGTGGGCGGCGCGCGGCGCGACCTGGTGGAGGCTGCCTACACGCTGGGTGCGGGCCACAAGGGCATCGTCACGCGGGTGCTGATCCCCGGCGCTGCGCCCGAGATCGCCGAGACACTGCGCCTGGTGCTGGGCTGGGCCTGGACCTATGTGATCGTGGCGGAGCTGATCGGCTCGTCGAGCGGCATCGGCCACATGATCACCGACAGCCAGTCGCTGCTCAATACCGGCCAGATCATCTTCGGCATCATCATCATCGGCCTCATCGGGCTGGTGTCCGACTTCGCCTTCAAGGCGCTCAACCACCGCCTGTTTGCCTGGAGCTTTGTGCGATGAGCAGCGTATCCATCCAAGCCGTCTCGCGCGTCTTCGAGACCGCCAAGGGCCAGCGCACACAGGCGCTGCAGCCTGTCGACTTCGAGGTGCAGGACAACGACTTCGTGACCATCCTCGGCCCCTCGGGCTGCGGTAAATCCACCCTGCTGCGCATCGTGGCGGGGCTGGACCACGCCACCAGCGGCCGCGTGCTGCTCGACGGTGCGCCGGTGGACGGCCCGGGCGCCGACCGCGGCATGGTGTTCCAGAGCTACACGCTCTTCCCCTGGCTCACCATCGAGCAGAACATCCGCTTTGGCCTGCGCGAGCGCGGCATGCCCGAATCGCAGCAAAAGGAACGCGCCGCGTACTTCATCGCCAAGGTGGGCCTGCGTGGCTTCGAGCAGCACTTTCCCAAGCAGCTGTCGGGCGGCATGCAGCAACGCACCGCCATTGCGCGCGCGCTGGCCAACGACCCCAAGATCTTGCTGATGGACGAGCCCTTCGGCGCGCTGGACAACCAGACCCGCGTGCTCATGCAGGAGCTGCTGCTCGGCATCTGGGAGTCCGAGCGCAAGACGGTGCTGTTTGTCACCCACGACATCGATGAAGCCATCTTCATGGCCAACCGCGTGGCCGTGTTCAGCGCCCGGCCCGGCCGCATCAAGACCGAGCTGGCGGTGGACCTGCCGCACCCGCGCCACTACACGATCAAGACCAGCCCCGAGTTCATGGACCTCAAGGCGCGCCTCACCGAAGAGATCCGCGCTGAATCCATGGCGGCGGACCTGCACTGATCTGAACCCGCACCAGCCCATGAGCGCCCGCCCATCCCGCCGCACCGCAGCCACTGCACCGCGCAGCGCCACGCCTGCCAGGGCCGTGGTCGCCGTGGCTGCGCCCGCGCAGGCCATGGCGCTGTACGAGCAGGTCAAGGACCATATCTCGCGCAAGATCCAGGAAGGCATCTGGCGTGCGGGCGACCGCCTGCCGTCCGAGAACGAACTGGTCACCCAGTTCGGCATCTCGCGCATGACGGTCAACCGCGCGCTGCGTGAGCTGGTGGAGCAGGGCCGCATCGTGCGCGTGGCCGGTGTAGGCAGCTTCGTGGCGGAAGACAAGCCCCAGTCCACGCTGCTGCAGATCGCCAACCTGGCTGGCGAGATCCGCCAGCGCGGGCACGACTATCGCTGCGACGTGCTGGCGGTGGAGCGCATCTCGGCCACGCTCGAAGTGGCCGCTGCGCTGGACCTGCGCACGGGCGAGTCGGTGTTCCACTCGCTGTGCATCCACCGCGAGGACGGCCTGCCCGTGCAGCTTGAAGACCGCCATGTGAACCCGCGCCAGGTGCCCCAGTTCGCCGCGCAGGACTTCACGCAACTGCAACCTTCCGAATACCTTGTGCGCAACGTGCCCTTCGACCAGATCGAGCATGTGGTCGATGCCGTCATGCCCACCGCCGAACAGGCGACGCTGCTGGAAATGTCGCCTCAGGAGCCATGCCTGCTGCTCACCCGCCGCACCTGGTCGCGCGGGGTGCCGATCACCGTGGTGCGGTGTTTGCACCCTGCCACCCGCTACCGTTTGGGCAGCCGCTTCCGAGCCGACGGCAATCCCGTCGCCGGTTGAATATGAAGCACCCCCTGAGTCGCTTCGCGCCTTCCCCCTCAAGGGGGACGACGCCCTCGCTGCGGGGCGGCTCTTGCTCGGCGTCTCTCGCGGGTGCCGTGGCAGTTTCACCCGTTGCGGGATTGGCTGACAGGATTTGAAGAACAAATTAACGCTGCTTATTTTTCGCTTGTACCTACTTGTATATACAGGATCAACGCCATGACACAGAACACATCACCCATCACTCTGCACCCCGGCCGCGTCACGCTGGCCGAGCTGCGCCGCATCCACGCGGGCCCTGTGCAACTGGTGCTCGATGCGTCGGCACGCGCAGGTTTGCACAAATCCCTGGCCACGGTGCAGCGCATCGTCGATGAAGACCAGGTGGTCTATGGCATCAACACCGGCTTTGGCAAGCTGGCCAGCACCAAGATCGCGCACGACCGCCTGGCCGAGCTGCAGCGCAACCTGGTGCTGTCGCACAGCGTGGGCACGGGCGATCCGCTGCCCGACGACGTGGTGCGCCTCATCCTGGCCACCAAGGCCGTGAGCCTGTCGCGTGGCCATTCGGGCGTGCGGCCCGAGCTGGTGGATGCATTGCTGGCCCTGGCCAATGCCAATGTGCTGCCGGTGATCCCGGCCAAGGGCTCTGTGGGTGCATCGGGCGACCTGGCGCCGCTGGCGCACATGGCCTGCGTGCTGATTGGGGAAGGGCAGGCCAAGGTAGATGGCAAGGTGGTGCCCGGTGCCGAGGCCATGCGTTCCATCGGCCTGCAGCCCTTTGTGCTGGGCCCCAAGGAAGGGCTGGCGCTGCTCAACGGCACACAGGTGTCCACCGCGCTCGCACTGGCCGGTTTGTTTGGCGCCGAGAGCGTGTTCGCGGCCGCGCTGGTGGCGGGCTGCCTTTCGCTTGAAGCCATCAAGGGCTCGGTCAAGCCCTTTGACGCGCGCATCCACGAAGCACGTGGCCAGGCCGGGCAGATCGCCGTGGCCGCCGCCGTGCGCGCGCTGCTCGACGGCAGCGCCATCGACCCCTCGCACCCGAACTGCGGTCGTGTGCAAGACCCATACTCCATCCGCTGCGTTCCGCAGGTGATGGGCGCATGCCTGGACAACCTGCACCACGCTGCCCGTGTGCTCACCATCGAGGCGAATGCGGCGTCCGATAACCCCTTGGTCTTCGACAACGGCGACGTGATCTCCGGCGGCAACTTCCACGCCGAGCCCGTGGCCTTTGTGGCCGACATCATCGCGCTCGCAGTTGCCGAGATCGGCGCGATTTCCGAGCGCCGCCTGTCGCTGCTGCTGGACCCCGGCCTCTCGGGCCTGCCCGCGTTCCTGATCCGCGACAGCGGCGTGAATTCGGGTTTCATGATCGCCCAGGTCACTGCCGCAGCGCTGGCCGCTGAAAACCAGTGCCTGGCCAACCCCAGCAGCGTGACCAGCCTGCCGACATCGGCCAACCAGGAAGACCATGTTTCCATGGCCACCTACGGCGCGCGCCGCCTGGGTGACATGGTGCGCAATGCGGCAGTGATGGTCGGCATCGAGGCCATGGCAGCCGCGCAGGGCATGGAGTTCGACCGCAGTCTCAAGTCTTCACCTTTGGTGGAGGAGCAATTCGCCGCCATCCGCGAGCGCGTGGCCTACCTGGAGCAGGACCGCTACCTCGCCCCCGACATCGAAGCCATGCGCGCCTGGGCCCAGCAGGCCACCTGGCCCGCAGCGCTCACGCAATGCCTGCCCAGCTTTGCCTGATTTTTTCCACGCACACCCACTGATTCACAGGAGCCCACCATGAACGCCAACGACGCCATCATTGCCGCCGCCTCCAACACCGACCCCCGCCACGACGCCAGCCGCGTGATCCGCGCGCCGCGCGGCAGCCAGCTCACCTGCAAGAGCTGGCTCACCGAGGCCGCCTACCGCATGCTTCAGAACAACCTCGACCCCGAAGTGGCCGAGCGCCCGCAGGACCTGGTGGTGTACGGCGGCATTGGCCGCGCTGCGCGCAACTGGGAGTGTTTTGACCAGATCCTTGCTTCGCTCAAGGACCTGAACGAGGACGAGTCGCTACTCATCCAGTCCGGCAAGCCCGTGGGCGTGTTCAAGACCCACGCCAACGCACCGCGCGTGCTGCTGGCCAACTCCAACCTGGTGCCCAAGTGGGCCAACTGGGAACACTTCAGCGAGCTGGACCAGAAGGGCCTGTTCATGTATGGCCAGATGACGGCGGGCAGCTGGATCTACATCGGCACGCAAGGCATCGTGCAGGGCACCTACGAGACCTTTGCCGAAGCCGGCCGCCAGCACTACGGCGGCTCGCTGGCGGGCAAATGGATTCTCACGGCCGGCCTGGGCGGCATGGGGGGCGCGCAGCCGCTGGCCGCCACGTTTGCGGGTGCGGTGTCGCTCAACATCGAATGCCAGCAAAGCAGCATCGACTTCCGCCTGCGCACACGTTACGTGGACAAGCAGGCGCGCGACATTGATCACGCGATCGAACTCATCGAGCAGCACACGGCCGCCAAGGAGGCCATCTCCATCGCCTTGTTGGGCAATGCGGCCGAGGTCTTGCCGGAACTCGTCAGGCGTGCCAAGGCCGGTGGCCTCAAGCCCGATTTGGTCACCGACCAGACCTCGGCCCACGACCTCGTCAACGGCTACCTGCCCGCCGGCTGGACGGTGGCGCAGTGGCGTGCCGCCCAGCAGGATGTGACCCAGCACGACGTGCTGAAGAAGGCAGCCGCCAAGTCCTGTGCCGTGCACGTGCAGGCCATGCTCGACTTCCAGGCCATGGGCATACCCACCGTGGACTATGGCAACAACATCCGCCAGGTGGCGTTCGACGAAGGTGTGAAGAACGCGTTCGACTTCCCGGGCTTTGTGCCGGCCTACATCCGCCCGCTGTTCTGCGAAGGCAAGGGCCCGTTCCGCTGGGTGGCGCTCTCGGGCGACCCGGAAGACATCCGCAAGACCGACGCCAAGATCAAGGAGCTTTTCCCCGAGAACAAACACGTGCACCGCTGGCTCGACATGGCGGGCGAGCGCATCGCCTTCCAGGGGCTGCCCGCACGCATCTGCTGGCTGGGCCTGGGCGAGCGCCACATCGCGGGCCTGGCCTTCAACGAGATGGTGAAAAACGGCGAGCTGAAGGCGCCCATCGTCATTGGCCGCGACCACCTGGACACCGGCAGCGTGTCCAGCCCCAACCGCGAGACCGAAGCCATGAAGGACGGCACCGACGCCGTGAGCGACTGGCCGCTGCTCAATGCGCTGCTCAACACCGCAGGTGGCGCCACCTGGGTCAGCCTGCACCATGGCGGCGGCGTGGGCATGGGCTACTCGCAGCACTCGGGCATGGTCATCGTGGCCGATGGCACGGACGCAGCAGCCGAGCGCCTGGCGCGCGTGCTGGTGAATGACTGCGGCAGCGGCGTGATGCGCCATGCCGACGCGGGCTACGAACTGGCCGTGGAAACAGCCAAGAAGCAGGGCCTGAAGCTGCCGATGATCAAGTAAGCCCGCCGATACTTGCGGGATCTGTGTGTCAATTTGATCTGGAGGTGAGGTGCCATGTCCGATGTTTCGTCTGGGGATTTGCAGCAGCCATGGCAAGCGCGCCTGCGTGAGCGGCTGAGCGACCAGCAGGTGGCAGACTTCGCCCGCGACGGTGCCATCTGCATCAGGCAACTGCTCTCGCCCGATGAGGTCGCGCTGCTGCGCGATGGCATCGACGCCAACCTCGCCGCGCCCAGCCCGCGCGCCAAGGTGGCCAGCCGTCCGGATGACCCGGGCCGGTTCTTCGAGGACTTCTGCAACTGGCGGGACATCCCGCAGTTCAGCCGCTTTGTGCGCGATACACCGCTGGCCCTGGCCGCGCAGCGCCTGATGCAGTCGCGCACCGTGCGGCTGTACCACGACCATGTGCTGGTCAAGGAGCCGGGCACGCGCCAGCGCACGCCCTGGCACCAGGACCAGCCCTACTACAACATCGACGGCATGCAGAACGTCAGCATGTGGATTCCGGTCGATCCGGTATCTCGCGCTGCGACGCTGGAGTTTGTGGCCGGTTCGCACAAGGGGCCGTGGCTCATGCCGCGCACGTTCATGGACAACCAGGCCAAGTGGTTCCCCGAAGGCAGCCTGCAGGACCTGCCCAACGTCGAGGCCGACCGCGATGCCTTCCCCATCGTGGGCTGGGAGATCGAGCCCGGCGACGTGGTGTGTTTCCACATGCTCACGCTGCATGCGGCGGGTGGGGTGGAGGGCACCCGCCGCCGCCGCGTGTTTTCGGTGCGCTTTCTGGGCGACGACACGCGCCATGCGCCCCGGCCGTGGAAGACCTCGCCCGAGTTTCCCGGCCTGGCCGACGAGCTGCCCGCCGGGGCCGAGATGGACCACCCGCTGTTCCCGCTGCTGGTTTCGGGTGCCGGGCAGGCCACCGCAACATCCTGATGGACACGACGACAACAACGATGGCGATGCATTTTTTTGACCTGGCCACCACGCCCAGCATGCCCTGGAAAAACGGCGGCGGCAGCACGCAGGAGCTGGCCTGCTGGCCCCCCGGCGCGGACATGAACAGCTTTGAGTGGCGCGTGAGCCTGGCCACGGTGGACCGGCCTGGTCCGTTCTCGGTCTTCCCGGCCATTGACCGGCAGATCATGCTGCTCTCTGGAGATGGCCTGCAATTGCGCAGCCCTGGCTGGGAGCATCGCCTGGAGCAGCGCTGGCAGCCGTTCGCGTTCTCGGGCGATGACGCGGTGGACGGCGCCATGCTGGGCGGCGCGTCCAGGGACTTCAATCTCATGCTGCGGCGGGGCCTTTGGCACGGGCCGCTTCAGGTGGTGGGCGGTGCGCAGTCGCCCGGCGCCACGCCCGCAGGCCTGTGCCTGGTGCTGAAGGGCGATTGGCATTGGGTGGTGCCAGGCGCCGGGCCGCACGCACTGGCCGCAGGGCAAGGCTTTTGGTGGGCGGGCGAGGGCGGTGCAACGCCGGGTCGGCTGGAGCCTGTGGATGCCGCCGCCAGCGCGCCCGCGCTGGTCTGGATTGCCTTGCAGCGCGCCGCAGCCCCCAAAAATTGAATAAGAATGGCCGCTAACGCTTGATGGATAAGCGCTGGTAGCTATTATTTGTATAGCATTCAACACGGAGCCCGTGGGTGGGCAGGCAGATGCAACACATGGACAACCACGGCCACCCGAGCGGGTCGGCCGCCAGCCAGAACGCCGACGGCGTGTGGCAAAACCTGAAACCCGCGCCCGGCCTGTGGGTGGCCGATGTGCCCGTGCCGGAGGGCCAGCACGCCTGCGTGGTAGTGCAGCAAGGCCAGATGGCCTGGGTAGGCCCCGAGGCGCAGTTGCCCGCCGCTTACCAGGCATTGCCGCGCCACGATGCGCGGGGCGCGCTTGCCACGCCCGGGCTGGTGGATTGCCACACACATCTGGTCTACGGCGGCCAGCGTGCCAACGAGTTCGCCATGCGCCTGGCCGGTGCCACCTATGAAGAAGTAGCCCAGGCGGGTGGGGGCATTGTGTCGTCGGTGAAGGCCACGCGCGTTGCGTCGGAAGACGAGCTCTTTGCCCAGGCCGCGCCGCGCCTGCAAGCCTTGCTCGCAGAAGGCGTGTGCGCCATCGAGATCAAGTCCGGCTATGGCCTGGCACTGGAACATGAGCGCAAGCAACTGCGCGTGGCCCGCCGCCTGGGCGAAGCCTTCGGCGTCACGGTGCGTACCACCTTCCTCGGCGCGCATGCGCTGCCGCCGGAGTACGCAGGCCGCAGCCAGGACTACACCGACTTGGTCTGCAACGAGATGCTGCCTGCGCTCGCGGCCGAAGGCCTGGTGGATGCCGTCGATGTGTTCTGCGAACGCATCGCCTTCACGCTGGCCCAAACGGAGCAGGTGTTCCGGGCCGCACGCAAGAGCGGCATCCCCGTCAAGCTGCACGCCGAGCAGCTGTCTGACATGGGTGGATCGGCCCTGGCAGCACGGTATGGCGCGCTGTCGTGCGACCACATCGAACACCTGTCTGCGGATGGCATTGCTGCGATGAAAGCCGCAGGTACCGTGGCCGTGCTGCTGCCCGGCGCCTACTACACGCTGCGCGACACGCACCTGCCGCCCATCGCGCAACTGCGTGAAGCGGGCGTGGCCATGGCGGTGTCCACCGACCACAACCCCGGCACTTCGCCGGCGCTGAGCCTGCTGCTCATGGCCAACATGGCGTGCACGCTGTTCCGCCTGACGGTGCCCGAGGCGCTGGCGGGCATCACCACCCATGCCGCGCGCGCGCTGGGCCTGCAAGACTCCCATGGCCTCATCGCGTCCGGCCGACCCGCCAACTTCGTGCTGTGGCCCGTGGGTGAGGCGGCCGAGCTGGCCTACTGGTTTGGCCACAAGCCAGCTTGCACCATCGTTCGGCAGGGGCGCATTCATGGAGGCCAGGCATGAGCCAGATTTTTGCTGCCAACGCGCTGCTGCCCACCGGCTGGGCGCGCGACGTGCTCATCGCCTGGGACGGGACAGGGCGCATTACCGCCGTCACGCCCGGTGCGCAGCGGCCTGAGGGCGCAGCCATTGCGCCGGGCCCGGTGATCCCCGGCATGCCCAACCTGCACTCGCACGCCTTTCAGCGCGCGTTTGCGGGCCTGACCGAGTACCGCGCTGAAAGCCAGGACAGCTTCTGGAGCTGGCGCAACCTGATGTACCGCTTTGCCGCACGCATTACGCCCGAATCGCTGGAGGCCATCGCCACCTGGCTGTATGTGGAGATGCTGGAGGCGGGCTACACCAGCGTGTGCGAGTTCCACTACGTGCACCACGACCAGGATGGCACGCCGTATGCCGACGACGCCACGCTCTCGCTGGCGCTGCTGCGCGCGGCAGGAAATGCAGGCATTGGCATCACGCTGCTGCCGGTGCTGTACCAGACCAGCGGTTTTGGTGCCAAGCCGCCGCGCGCCGACCAGGCGCGCTTCATTCGCAGCACCGACAACATGCTCTCCTTGTTGGAGCGCATTGCGCCCGCCGCACAGGCGCTGGGTGGCATTGTGGGCCTGGCCCCGCATTCGCTGCGCGCCGTGCCGCCCGACAGCCTGGCCGCCGCCGTGCAAGGCCTCACGGCACTGAGCGCGCAGGCCCCCATCCACATCCACATTGCCGAGCAGACACAGGAGGTGGAGGACTGCATCGCCTGGAGCGGCCAGCGCCCCGTGCAGTGGCTGCTCGACCATGCGCCGGTGGATGAGCGCTGGTGCCTGGTGCATGCCACGCACATGACGCCGCTGGAGTACCAGGACGCAGCGCGCACGGGCGCGGTGGCAGGCATCTGCCCCACCACGGAGGCCAACCTGGGTGACGGCATCTTCGACATGCCGCTGTGGCTGCAGCACGGCGGGCGCTGGGGCGTGGGCTCGGACAGCCACGCCTGCGTGAATGCGGCCGAGGAGCTGCTGATGCTCGAATACGGCCAGCGCCTGTCGCTGCGCCAGCGCAACGTGCTGGCCAGCCGCAGCCAGACCGACGTGGCCACTGCCATGATGCTGCAGGCGGTGCAGGGCGGGGCGCAAGCGTCTGGCCGAACGGTCGGTGGCCCTGCGGGTCCGGCAGGCCTTGCAGTGGGCCAGCAGGCCGACATGGTCGCGCTGGATGCGCAGCATGTGGCGCTGGCGGGCCTGCCCGCCCCCAGCATGTTGTCATCCCATGTGTTCGGCAGCCACCGCACCTCGGCCATCGACAGTCTGTGGGTGGCGGGTGTGCAGCGCGTGGCGCAAGGCCGCCATGCCCTGCACGACGCGGCCGCGCTGGCCTTTGTGGCGGCGCGCTCCACCACCATCGCGGCGGGCTGAAACCCCGGGTTCTTCCACTCCAACCACGTGCCCCCTCATGACCACGACGCCCCCACCCTTCAACTTCCACCAGGGTACCGTGCCCTTGCTGGTCTCCATGCCCCATGCGGGCACCTACGTGCCGCCCGCGCTGGCAGCGCGCTTCACCGACGAGGCCCGCCAGGTGCCCGACACCGACTGGCACATGGAGCGGCTGTATGCGTTTGCCAAAGATATGGGCGCCTCCATCCTGGTGGCGACCCATTCACGGTATGTGGTCGATCTGAACCGTCCTCCGGATGGCGCCAGTCTGTACCCCGGCCAGAGCGTCACCGGCCTGTGCCCCGTGGACACCTTCGACGACACGCCCATCTATGCGCAGGGCGATGTGCCCGATGACGCCGAGGTGGCCGCGCGCCGCGACGCCGTCTGGGCGCCTTACCACGCGCAACTGCGTGCCGAGCTGGACCGCATCCGCGCGCAGCATGGCGTGGCGGTGCTGTGGGATGCGCATTCCATCCGTTCGGTGTTGCCGCGTTTTTTTGAGGGCAAGCTGCCCGACCTGAACCTGGGCACGGCCGATGGAGCCAGCTGCGACCCGGCGCTGGCGCAGTCGCTGCTGGCCATCGCCCAGTCTGCGCCCGGCTACACCGGCGTGCTCAATGGCCGCTTCAAGGGCGGGCACATCACGCGCCACTACGGCCAGCCCGCGCAGAACATCCACGCGGTGCAGTTGGAGATGACGCAGTGCAGCTACATGCAGGAGGCACTGCCGTTCGACTACCTGCCCGAGGTGGCCGCCGGTGTGCAGCCGCACCTGCAGCGCATGCTGCAGGCCGCCTTGGCGTTTGCGCGTCGCCAGGACCGTCGCTGAGCCGGGCCATCTTTACCTGTCTGCCAGGTCGCGCCGCCAACGATCGGTGCTAGTATGGGCCGAGCGGTCCTCCACGGCCCGCGTGGTGCGCCACCTGGCCACCCTTGCGGAAGGAGCCGCATCCTGATGGAATCCGCGGCCTATTACTACATGCCCCTGTTCAAACCCGGTGCGGTCGTCCACGTAGGGCACACCCGCGAGACGGTGAGCCACGTGCTGGTGCGCCGCGGTGGGCTGATGGTGCACCTGGTAGGTCACGAGGCCCCGGTGCATCCGGACACCCTTCGACTTCAGCCCAGCGTGTTCCATCTGGGCCGCGTTCCGGAGTGAAGGCCCTTGCTGCACCATGGTGCAGCCTTGCGGTGCCGAGGACAATAAATCAGTGCTGGGCTGGTCAGGCCTGCACCCGCTGCGCCATGGCCTCGCCCAGTTGAATGGGCCTGGCAGGCGCCCATTGCGGGTTGAACTGCAGTGGCCCCTGGGGAAACAGCATCACTACCGTGGAGCCCAGCAAAAACCGACCCATCTCCTCGCCCTTTTGCAGGCTGACCTGGCCCGCAGCGTAGTCCCACTGGCGCAGGGTGCCGGGGCGCGGCGGATTCACCTGGCCGTGCCACGCGGTGGCCATGCTGCCCACGATGGTGGCGCCCACCAGCACCAGAACGAACGGGCCGTGCGCCGACTCGAACACGCAGACCACACGTTCATTGCGAGCGAACAGACCGGGCACGCCGCGCGCGGTGGTGGGGTTGACGGAGAACAGATCGCCGGGCACATGGATCATGCGCGTCAGCTCACCCGCGCAGGGCATGTGGATGCGGTGATAGTCGCGCGGGCTCAGGTACAGCGTGGCGAAGTGGCCGTTCTCGAAGCGAGCACCCAGTGCGGCATCGCCGCCCACCAGCGCAGTGGTGGAATACGAATGGCCCTTGGCCTGGAAGACCTGGTCCTTGGCAATGGGGCCGAACTGGCTGATGGCGCCGTCCACGGGGCAGATCAGGTCGGCATCGGCGAGCGGGCGCGCACCGTCTTTCAGTGCCCGCGTGAAGAAGTCGTTGAAGCTGGCGTAGCTCGTGATGTCGGGGTTGGCCGCTTCGCCCATGTTCACGTTGTAGCGTCCCACAAACCAGCGGATCACCGAGGTGGTCAGGCCTCCCAGCCGGGCCGATGCGAACCTGCCGGCCAGGGTGGTCAGTGCCTGCTTGGGCAGGAGGTATTGCGGCAGAACTGCCAGGCGATCGGACACGGGCGAACCCCTCGAAGACGAAAGCGGATGATTCTATCGGCGCGGGCGTGCATCGCACGCACGGTCAAACCCCGAGGTACTGGTCCAGCAGAGTGGGCTGCGCGTGCAGCGCATCCGAGCTGCCTTCGAAAACGACCTGGCCCTTGACCAGGATGATGTTGCGGTCGGTGATCTGTGTGACGTGTTTCCAGTTCTTGTCCACGATCACGCTGCTGATGCCGCTGTCCTTGATGAGGCTGCAGATGCGCCAGATCTCGCGTGCGATCAGCGGCGCCAGGCCTTCCGTGGCTTCGTCGAGGATGAGCACGTCGGGATTGGTCATGAGCGCGCGGCCGATGGTCAGCATCTGCTGCTCGCCGCCGCTGAGCTGCTGGCCGCCATGACCGAGGCGCTCTTTCAGGCGGGGGAAGGTCTCCAGCACGCGCTCGTAGGTCCAGTCGCGCTGGCCGCGCGTGCCCGGGCGGGCGGCCATCTGCAGGTTTTCCACCACGCTCAGGTTGCCGAAGATGCCCCGGCCCTCTGGCACGTAGGCAATGCCCAGCCGGGCCACCTCGTAGGGCGGTTTGCCCGTCATGTCGCGGCCCGCCACGGTCACGCTGCCTGAGCGGGGTTTCACCAGGCCCATCAGCGATTTGAGCAGGGTGCTTTTACCCATGCCGTTGCGGCCCATGAGGCCAATGGTCTCGCCCTGGCCCACGGTGAAGTCAATGCCGTGCAGGATGTGGCTGCTGCCGTAGAAGGTGTGGATGCCTTTGGCATCAATCCATGGAGTGGTCATCTCAGTGGTCCTCCCCGAGGTAGGCCGACTGCACGGTGGCATCGGCACGCACCTCGGGCGGTGTGCCATGCGCAATCACCTCGCCGTTGACCATCACTGTGAGGCGGTCGGCCAGTGCGAACACGGCATCCATGTCGTGCTCCACCAGCATGATGGCGTGCGCGGGCTTGAGGCGCTGCAGCAACTCCACCATGCGTTCGGCCTCGGCTACGCCCATGCCTGCCAGTGGCTCGTCGAGCAGCAGCACCCGGGGCTCGGTGGCCAGGGTCATGGCGATCTCCAGCTGGCGCTGCTCTCCATGGCTCATGGCTCCGGCAATCGCAGTGCGCCTGTCTTTGAGGCCTGACAGCTCGATAGCGCCCTCCAGACGGGCGTTGGTAGCTCTGTTTTTTATAGTACTGGCGCGCGTGTCCTGCCACCAGCGCAGCGGGTTCCAGGGCTGCTGCGCATCGCGCGATTGGGCGGCCAGGCGCACGTTTTCATGCACTGTGAGCGGCAGGAAGATGTTGGTCTTTTGGTAGCTGCGGCCCAGGCCCTGGCGCGAGATGCGCTCGGGAGCCCAGCCCGTCACGTCGGCGCCACCGAGCAGCACGGTGCCTTCGGTAGGGGGCAGGTCGCCCGAGAGCAGGTTGGTCAGCGTGGACTTGCCTGCGCCGTTGGGGCCGATCACGGCGTGGATCTGGCCGCGCCAGAGGTCCACAGAGACGCCATTGACGGCCGCCAGGCCGCCAAAGCGCTTGGTGAGCTGGCGGGCAGAAAGCAGGGCGTCAGCCATGGTGAGAGTCCTCCTGTGCCTTGCCGCTCCGGCGCTGTCCCAGCATGCCCAGCAGCCCGCGCGGCGCGGCCACCACCACCAGCACGATGAAGCCGCCCATCAGCAGCTGCCAGTGTTTGGTGATGTCCTTGAACACATGCAGCAGGACCTCGAAGGCAAACGCGCCGACGATGGCCCCCGCGAAGTTACCCATGCCCCCCAGGATGACCATCATGATGGCGTGGGCGCTCATGTGAAAACCCATCAGCTCGGGATTGACGTAGCCGGTCTGGGCACCCCACAGGTACCCTGCCAGGCCTGCCAGCGCGCCCGCCACGGTGAACGCCGTGAGCTTGTAGCCCTGCGTGCCAAAACCCATGGCGCGCATGCGGTGCTCGTTGATGCGGATGCCCGCGAGCGCCCGGCCCAGCGGGCTCCAGAGCAGGCGGCGCAGCAGCACATAGACGATGACCACCAGCGCCAGCGTGAAGTAATAGAAGGTCTTGCGGCCTTCGAGGTCGAACGGCAGCCAGCCAAAAAGGGAGGCATCGGGCCGGAAGTTGATGTACAGCCCGTCCGAGCCGCCCAGCACCTTGTTGTCGAAGAACAGGTAGAACACCATCTGCGCGAACGCCATGGTGACCATGATGAAGTAGATGCCGTGGGTGCGTACCACGAAGAAGCCGATGACCAGGGCCGCCAGCGCGGCGCCCGCCACCGCCAGCGGCAGCGTCCACCACAGACTCACGGGCGCGTCCGCCGGTGTGAGGAAGGCCAGCGCATAGCCCGCCACGCCAAAGTAGGCGGCGTGGCCGAGCGACACGAGGCCAGTCACGCCCTGCAGCAGATCCAGGCTCATCGCAAAGATGGCCATGATCATCATGCGCGTGACCATCTGCACGTAGAAGTCGCTGCCGACCACGGGGAACATCAGCAGTGCCGCCAGCCCCAGCGCAAGGGCAAACTGCACGCTGCGCGGCAGCACTTCGATATTGGCGCGGGGGGTGCTCATGAGCTGCCGCCGGGCCGCCCCAAGGCAGCGAAGGCCCCCTTGAGGGGCAGGGAGATGCACGAAGTGATGAGCGTGGGGGTAATCATTGCTTAAAGAGGCCTTCAGGTTTCCACAGCAGCACCGCCGCCATCAGCATGTAGACCAGCATCCCGGCCACCTGCGGCAGGAGCACCTTGCCAAAGGTATCGACAAAGCCCACCAGCAGCGCCGAGATGAGCGCGCCGCGCACCGAGCCGATGCCACCGATCACCACCACCACGAAACACATGATGAGCACCGACGAGCCCATGTTGGGGTAGACGCTGGAGACCGGTGCGGCCACCATGCCGGCGACGGCGGCCAGACCGACGCCGAGTGCCAACACGATGGCATGGATGAGCTTGATGTTCACGCCCAGCGACTCGGCCATGTCACGGTTGAATGCGCCCGCGCGGATCTTCATGCCCAGCCGGGTCTTGGAGATCAAGAGGTACAGGCCCAGTGCGAGCACGATGCAGACGCCCGAGATGAAGAGGCGATACACGGGGTAGGAGAGGGTGTCCGTGAGCGGAATGGACCAGTCCAGCATTGACGGTATGGCCACGCCGTGAACGTCGTCGCCCCACAGGATGGAGCGCAGCTCTTCGAAGATGTAGATGAGGCCGAACGTCAGCAACACCTGGTCGAGGTGGTCGCGGTGGTAGAAGTGGCGAAACAGCAGCCACTCCAGCGCCAGGCCGAACGCCACGGCGAGCAGCGCACCGCCGATGATCGCGAGGGCCAGGCTGCCGAAGAGCCCTGACAGCGAATACCCCAGGTACGCCCCCAGCATGTAGAAGCTGCCGTGCGCCAGGTTGACCACGCCCATGATCCCGAAGATCAGAGTGAGCCCGGCCGCCAGCATGAACAGCAGCAGGCCGTACTGCACGCTGTTGAGCAACTGGATCAGGAAGGTTGCGAAGTCCATCGGATGCCGTTGAGGGGGTGCAGAAGATCAGGCCGCACGGCGCGAAGCCGGCAGCAGGGCACCCGGCATGGTGGCCGGGCGGGTGGGAGCGCAGGGCTTGGTGCGCAGCGGGCAGAGGGGTAGCTCAGCCCATCCTGCAACCGGCGCCGCTGTCGGCCAGGGCCTTGGCGGCCACGCCGATCACCTTGTTTTCCTTGTTCTCGACGCGGCGCAGGTAGATGTCCTGCACGGGATTGTGAGACTTGCTCATCGTCCACTTGCCGCGTGGGCTGTCGATGGTGGCGCTCTCCATGGCCTTGATGACGGCCGGCTTGGCAGACAGGTCGCCCTTGACCGCATTGGCGCCCTGAACCAGCAGAAGGCCGGTGTCGTAGCCCTGCACGGCGTACACATCGGGCTGGCTGCGGAAGGCCTTGGCGTACTCCAGGCGGAACTGCTTGTTGCGCGGCGTGTCCAGCGAGTCGCTGTAGTGCATGGTGGTGATGATGCCGTCGGCGGCGGGGCCGGCCGCATCGAGCACCCCTTCGGTCAGGAAGCCCGAGCCGTACAGCGGGATCTTGTCCTTGAGACCCGCAGCCGCATAGTCGCGGATGAACTTGGCCGCGCCGCCGCCCGCGAAGAAGCAGGCCACGGCATCGGGCTTGAGCGCGGCGATTTCGGTCAGCAGCGCCTGAAATTCGACGTTGGGGAAGGGCAGGCCCAGTTCCTTGACAATGGTGCCGCCCGCAGCGGTGTAGCTTTGCTTGAAGCCTTCGAAGGCTTCGTCGCCGGCCGCGTACTTCCAGGTGATCCACACGGCCTTCTTGTGGCCCTTCTCGACCATGGCCTTGCCCAGTGCGAGCGTTGGCTGCGAATTGCTGAACGAGGTGCGGAACACGTTGGGCGCGCACAGAGCGCGCGTGGCGGCATGCACGCCCGCGTTGGGAATCAGGTTGAGCACGCCGGTGTCGCGTGCCACTTTCTGGATGCCCATCTGCACGCCGGAGTGCACGGTACCGATCAGAACATCCACCTTGTCGCGCTGCACCAGCTTGCTGGCGTTTTCCACGCCCTTGCTGGGCTCGGACTCGTCGTCCACCTTGAACCACTCGATCTCGCGGCCGCCCAGCTTGCCGCCTTGCTGGTCGATGGCCAGGCGCACGCCGTTCTCGATGGCCACGCCCAGTTGGGCAAATGTGCCGGTGTAGGGCAGCATGAAGCCGACCCGCACCTTGCCGCTTTGCGCCCGCACGATGGAGGGCAGCAAAAGGCCGGTGGATGCCGCGCCCACGAGGGCTGCGCTGCGGCTGAGGATGAGTCGGCGAGAGGTCATGGGGCGTGTCTCCTTTGTTTAGGCTTAAAGTAATTTAACCCCAAGCCCCCGAGGTAAGAACCTATGGCTTTCCCGTATCGGGCACGGCATGCGGGTGCGATCCGCAATTCCAAGGCACCTTTTCTTTGCGGGGCGGGCAGGCGGGAGGTATTGAACTAAACTGCAAATTTCCTTTGACGCATGCAGTATAGAGCATGTTATTGCCGATGTTTCATGCACCCGCGCCTGGAAGGTAAGTACTTTCGAGCATAGTCCTGACCGCTGGTGTCCCTGGTGCTATCGCCGGGTTTGCTCGCGGACGGTGCGTGCGATTCAGGTAGGCGTCAGAATGGCATGCATTCATTCAGCATGGCAAGCGACCACGCGCCGCCCAGGGCGGCCCCCATGCTCGTGAGCAAGCTTCGCCCTTTATGTCAGCACCGCCGCAGCCGCCCCTTGCCCCTTCTTCCGCCACGGAGTCCGATTCATCCCCTTTGCCGGCGCAACGCGCCGTGGTTCCCGTCCTGCCTGCTCGGGTGAGGATCGTGCGCTGGATACGCCGCTTCTGGCCGGCGCCGTTGGGGATCAACGGCAAGGAGCGGTTGAGATTCATCGTCGGGGCCATGCTCGGCATCTTCCTCACTGCCATGCTCAGCCGCTGGTGGGTGGGCGGTGGCCATGCCCATGGGCCCTGGATGCTGGGGGCGCTGGGGGCCAGTGCAGTGCTGGTGTTCGGCATGCCGTCGAGCCCGCTGGCCCAGCCATGGCCGGTACTGGGTGGCAGCACCTTGTCCGCGTTGGTCGGGGCCGTATGTGCGGCCCTTGTGCCAGACCCCGCGCTCGCCGGAGCGCTTGCCGTTGGCCTGGCCATCGCACTCATGGTGCCGCTGCGCTGCCTGCACCCGCCCGGCGGTTCCATGGCGTTGTATGTGGTGCTTACGGCCAGCGATGGGCTGCATCTTGCGGCATTTCCGGTTCTCTTCAATGTGCTGGTGCTGCTGCTGGCGGGCGTGGTCTACAACAGCCTCACGGGGCGCAGCTATCCGCACCCCCAGCAGTCGCCCGCGCGGACTGCGTCGGACAAAAGCGCCTTTGCCGCGTCCGACGTGGATGCGGCGCTGGCCCACTACAACCAGGTGCTGGACGTGAGCCGGGCCGATCTGGAGGGCCTGCTGTACCTTGCCGGGCGCGCGGCATTTCAGCGGACGCTGGGCGAGGTGCGCTGTGCGGACATCATGTCCCGCCCGCCTTTTGCAGTGGAGGCCGGTGTTTCGCTCAAGCAGGCATGGGCCTTGATGCGTGCGCAGAAGATCAAGGCGCTGCCCGTTGTCGATGGCCGGCGCAGGGTGGCGGGAATCGTCACGGTGGCGGATTTCATGCGGCTGGCCAATCTGGACGTCCACGAGGGACTGGGCCAGCGCCTGCGGGCGCTGGTGATGGGGCGGGGCGGCCAGCCGGGCACTGTCGGGGAGATCATGTCGCATCCGGTGCAGGTCGCCCGCGTGGACCAGCACGCGATGGACCTGGTACCGCTTTTTTCACATGGCGGCCATCACCACATTCCCATCGTCGACCACCAGCAGTGCCTGGTCGGCGTGATCACGCAGACAGATCTGGTGCGGACCCTGGCTGTTGTGGTGCAAGGGCGCGACGAGGAGGAGGGTGGCGGACCCGGTGCCGTGCGCCAGTCCGCTCCGCCGCCGGGCGAGGGCTCGCCCACGGCACCCACATAGGCAAAACTGGGTATACGCGGTACAATTGACAGGCTTTGCACAGCGCTTTGCCTGTCCATCGACGCCGTCTCCCGCGGCTTTCTGCCCGTATCTGCGCCCTGGGTGCAGCGACTCCCACCGCCCGCAATGCCCCGTGTGCCGAGTACAACCGGCCACGCGTAGCTGCCATGGTGGATGCACAAGTGCCAGGCGCCGACCACAGAATATTTGTTTTGAAGAGATAGAACATGGCCAAAGAAGAACTCATTGAAATGCAGGGCTCCGTGACGGAAGTCCTGCCCGACTCGCGGTTTCGCGTCACGCTGGACAACGGCCATCAACTGATCGCCTACACGGGCGGCAAGATGCGCAAGCACCACATCCGCATCCTGGCCGGCGACAAGGTCTCGCTGGAAATGTCACCTTACGACCTGACCAAGGGCCGCATCACATTCCGTCACCTGGCAGGTCGCGGCCCCGGCCCTGGCTCGACCGGCAATCGTTAATCAACGGCCGTTGGCGGTTTTTGAAAAAAATCTCAAAAAATCGGCAACGAACCAAAAACAGCTGGATTGCCGCGTTAGAATACTAGCTGTCGGAGCGTAGCGCAGCCTGGTAGCGCATCTGCTTTGGGAGCAGAGGGTCGCGAGTTCGAATCCCGCCGCTCCGACCAATATTGACAAGGCCTGCAGGGGTTTCCTCTGCGGGCCTTTTGTCTAACTGCATCGCCATTGTCTACTCTGCGGCGACATTGAGCGCACTTCACGCCTGCGTTCGACCGGGCGGCGGTTTGCGCTCAGCACCCTGCGGTCATCCTGATCGCCTTCTTTCTTCTTTCTTCGTGTGTCCCGCGTCTTCGGCCGTCTGCCGCTGCTTCGTGCTGGCACCCCATCCGCTGGGCTGCCGTGACTGACCCTGCGAGCCTTGTGTTCCGCTTGCAGACAACGCACATCACTTGCACTTCGGGGTGATCAGCAGGGGCTCACATGCTTCTTGTGCCGCTGGTCGCTCGCCCTGGCCAGCGCGTGATCAGTCATCGGCGGCAAGCCTGTAAGTGCCGGTGAGTTCCGTTGCGAGAGCGTAAGTTGCCTTGACCGAATGCAGCAGAAATTTACCTAATGCCTGCTCATCAATTCGGAGGAGTCCGCGTGAGCATTCATAGTTCTTTGCCCCGTCGCTCGATTTTGAAAGTTGCAGCTGCGGCAGTCAGCGCCATGGCTTTGCCAATGGTTGCGAGGGCCCAGGGCGCGCCCGTTATCGCCAGGAAGATCGCCGTCTACACCGATTCGTTCGGAGACGGAGGTAACCCGCTCGGACGGCCCAAGCGCACTGTGTCCGGTGGGTTCGGCTTCAACTCGCAGTACTCCACCTGGGAGTCGTACGGCAATGCGTCCAACCAGTTCAACATGGCTCGCCGCATCAGCGCAGCCGTCCCTGGTTCCAGCTACGACGCCCAGCAGTTCGGCGGCTCCACCCTGGTGGGCATGACGGACGGTTACAGGCCGGACCTGAATACGAATGCCCTGGTCCCAGCCTTTGGCGGACTGACGCTGGTGCAGCACGCCATCGCCATCCAGGCTGACCAAGTGGTGATCCACCTGGGTGGCAACGACGCGCTGAGCCCCGCAGACCGCACTGCGGTCAGCGCCTACTGGTTCTCGCAGCTGATCGGCAAGCCCCTGGCGCAGAACGGCACCCGCCTGGCCATCGTGGAAGCACCGTACCCTGTACCCGAGGACACGTTCGGCCCGACCGACCCGACGACCGGCGCTTACGCGGACTTCGTCGGCCGCCGCGACTCATTGAACTCGGGCATTGACGCCGCCGTGGCGGAAATCAATGCTCACTACCCAGGCTTTGCAACCCGCGTTCGCTACTGGAGCAACGGCGCCGTGGCGATGAACCCCGGCACGACCCATGAGGGTCTGCACCCGACCTTGGTAACGCACATGGCTATCGCTTCGGCGGTGGCTGCGCAGGTGAGGGCGTTCCGGGGCTGGTAAGCATGGTGAGGGCTTCGGCCCTCGTTGAGCGAGCCGTCGGTCGGTTTCTCGCGAGGCTGATCGGTAAGGGCTGTTTTGTGTGGCCTGGTGAAGCAGGCGATAAAACAGCGAGCCGCGAGAGTTCGAGGTTCGCCGATGGGGGTGGAAGATGCACCTGTTGAAGCAAGCATCAAGATGCGCGGGCCGTTCTTCCTGGGTAAAAAGGTTCTGCTCGATGCGTTCAATGCTGCATCCAGCGCGGTGGGCCTCGAGGGCTTGCATAGGCACGGGGGCGAGTTGCACCTGCATCACCTCGAAAGATTCCCGAACCCCTGGCCGTACGGCCTGAAGGACCGTGTACGGTGCTGCTTCGGGAGCAGAGGGTCGCGAGTTCGAATTCCGCCGCTCCGGCCAATGTTTGAAGGCCTTGCAGCAATTGCTGCGGGGCCTTTCTGCTTTGCGGCGTTCCTTCTGATCATGGCGACCCGTTGCGGCCATGCTGTCTGGGGGGAGAATGTCGGCGCGCATGCCTTCAAGCCATGCCGGTGCTCTGGCAGGTTTACCGGCGCTGGCAAGCGCCGTGCCGAGCCGACCTACCAGGAAACCAATGACCGGACCCGCGTCTTCTTCTCCCTTTTCCTTCGCACCGCGACCAGCCCGCTACGACAGCGTGGATGCGCTGCGCGGGCTGGCCATGGTGTGGATGACGGTGTTCCACTTCTGCTTCGACCTGAGCCATCTCGGGTTCTGGCCGCAGAACTTTCGCATGGACCCTTTCTGGACCACGCAGCGCACGGTCATCGTGAGCCTCTTCCTCTTTTGCGCCGGGCTGGGGCAGGCCATTGCGCTGCACCAGGGGCAGGGCTGGGCGCGGTTCGGGCGCCGCTGGTTGCAGATCGCGGGGTGTGCTTTGTTGGTGACGGCGGGCTCGGTGGTGATGTTCCCGCAGAGCTTCATCTATTTCGGCGTGCTGCACGGCATGGCGGTGATGCTGATCGTGGCCCGGCTCACGGCGGGCTGGGGCCGGTGGCTGTCGGTGGCAGGTGGCGTGGCCATCGCGCTGCCCCCGTTGGCACATGTGCTGCTCACGGGGCCCTGGCACGAGGCCGCGCCCTGGTTCAACAGCCGCTGGCTCAACTGGCTGGGGTTGGTGGGGCGCAAGCCCTTCACGGAAGACTATGTGCCGGTGCTGCCGTGGCTTGGCTTGATGTGGGTGGGGCTTGCATCAGGCCAGTGGTTGCTGCGGAGCCGCACTGAGTTGCTTCAAGCGCGACTGCCTGGATTCCTGGCGCCGTTGGCCTTGCTGGGGCGCTGGAGCCTGAGCTATTACATGGTGCACCAGCCGGTGTTGATCGGGGCGTTGATGGTGGCTGCCTGGCTGGGCCGTTGATCCGGTCCGCAAGCGGGCGGATAGACTTCGGCGGCGCCGACTGCCCGCGCGCCATGTTCAACGCCTTTGCTGGCACGTACCCCATCGCAGCCCGTCATGGGCTTGTCGAGCGCCCATGAAAAAACGCGGCCTGGGCCGCGTTTTTTTTGGAAGAGAGACCGGTTGCCCGGGCTGCCCTTCGAGGTGTGCATCGGCAAGAAGCCGACTACTCGACCTTGGCCTTGGTACGCAGGTCTTCCTGGAACTTGGCCAGTTTTTGCTGCTGCAACTGCTGTGCG
This sequence comes from Acidovorax sp. sic0104, assembly GCF_019219095.1. Lineage (GTDB taxonomy): Bacteria > Pseudomonadota > Gammaproteobacteria > Burkholderiales > Burkholderiaceae_C > Acidovorax. Next base: position 406,459 of record NZ_JAHUWH010000002.1, on the reverse strand, counting down.
ACCTGGGGCTTCACTTCGTCCAGCTTGGGCAGCTCGGCCTGGCGCACATCGTCCAGGCGAATGATGTGGTAGCCGAACTGGCTCTTGACGGGCGTGTCGGTCATCTTGCCCTTTTCGAGCTTGACCAGCGCGTCGCTGAACTCGCCCACGTAGCTCGACGGGTTGGCCCAATCCAGATCGCCACCCTTGGCGCCGGAGCCTGGGTCCTTGGACTGCTTCTTGGCGATGTCTTCGAACTTGCCGCCCTTCTTGATGGACGCGATGATGGCCTTGGCCTCGGATTCCTTCTCGACCAGGATGTGGCTGGCCTTGTATTCCTTGCCGGAGTTGGCGGCCACGAACTTGTCGTACTCGGCCTTGATCTCGGCGTCGGTCACGGGGTTGTTCTTCTGGTAGTCGGCAAACAGTTCGCGGATCAGGATGGTCTGGCGGGCCAGTTCCATCTGCAGCTTGTAGTCTGCGGAGCCTTCCAGGCCGCGCTTTTGCGCTTCCTGCATGAAGATTTCTCGGGCGATCACTTCTTCCTTGATCTGGCCTTCGATGTCGGGCGTCACGGGGCGACCCGATCGCTCCACCTGCTGCTTGAGGGCCTCAACGCGCTCTTTCGGCACGGCCTTGCCGTTGACGACGGCGACGTTCTGGGCGGAAGCCGGCAGGGCCATCGTGCCCAGCACGGCAGCGGCCACGAGGCCGGACAGGAGCTGTTTCTTCATGCGGAATCCAAAAAATGAAAGTTTGTTTTGTGCCAGCTGAAATCCGGCGACTGATAGCTGCGGCCGGTTCACAGAACTTCAATGGCAAGGGCGTGTACGCCTTGGTCAATAAATTCTTGCAGCGCATCATACACAAGGCGGTGCTTGGCAACCCGGGCCTTGCCTGTAAACAAAGGTGACGAAATGCGGACGCGGAAATGGGTGCCGAAACCCGTGCCATTGGCCCCGGCGTGGCCTGCGTGGGCGGCACTTTCGTCCAGCACTTCAAGCACCGTGGGTGCCAGTCGCTCAACCAGCGTCTGATGCATCTGCCGCGCCAGGGGGGTCGTCGTCATGGGCTCCATCCTTCAGGCCACAGGCTCGTCGTTTTTCAGGTGCGGAGCGATGTAGATGCCCTGGCCTATCAGGAAGACCAGCGGAAAGGCATAGCCCCACAGCTTGAAATCAACCCATGCCTCGGTGCTGAAGTTCAGGACCACATACGCATTGACTGCCGACATGAAGGCGCAGTAGATGATCCAGGCCACGTTCAAACGCGTCCACACGGCATCTGGCAGCGCCAGCTGGCCGCCGAGCAGCATCTTGAGAAAATTCTTCTTCAGGATCCACAAGGCGACTGCCAGCGCGACGGACATGGCGCCGTAGAGCACCGTGGGCTTCCACTTGATGAACCGGTCGTCCTGCAGCACCAGGGTGAGGGTGCCGAACAGCAGGATGAGCACCAGCGTCACCTTGTGCATCGTCTGCAGCCGCCGCTCCATGGCGTAGATCAGGCCCATTTGCACCACGGTGGCCGCCATGAGCACTGCCGTGCCCACATAGATGCCGTACAGCTTGTAGGCCCCGAAGAACAGCAGGATGGGGAAAAAGTCGATCAGGATTTTCATGGAATCAGGCGGGAGTCTCTGCGGTCAGCGCTTGTCGGTTTCGAAGTCCAGCGATGCGGAATTCATGCAGTAGCGCAGGCCTGTGGGCGCCGGGCCGTCTTCGAACACATGGCCCAGGTGGGCACCGCATTGTGCACACACCGTTTCAGTGCGGACCATGCCGTGGCTGCGGTCCACGATTTCCGTGATCGCGCCGGGGATGGCTTCGGAGAAGCTCGGCCAGCCGCACCCCGCGTCGAACTTGGTCACCGAATCGAACAATTTGGCGCCGCAGCAGATGCAGTGGTAGCTGCCATCGGCCCAGTGGGCTTCGTACTTGCCGGTGAACGGCCGCTCGGTGGCCGCGTGGCGCGTGACCTGAAAGGCCACGGGTTCTGCGCCCTTGTCGCGCAGCAAGGCTTGCCATTCGGCATCGGTTTTCTGTACGGGGTGGGTCATGATGAACAGCTGATCTCGATGGAAGACGCCCAGTCGGGCGGGAAGGCTGCGTAGGCGTCGTGCCCGGGGTGCTCGTCGAAGGGGCGCTCCAGCAGCCGCTGAAGGGTTTGGACTTCGCTGAAGTCGCCAAGTTTCGCAGCGCGGATGGCCTGCTCGCCCAGGTGGTTGCGCAGCACGAACTTGGGATTGGTCTTGAGCATCAAATCGGCCGCTGGCGCCCTGTCAATATGCGCCAAAAGCTCTGAATATGATAGCAACCAGGCGTCGAAGGATTGGCGGTCCGCGAACAGGTCGCGCACCGGCTCGAACTCGCTCGCGCCCATGGCGTGGGACAGGCGCCGCCAGAAGATGGTGTAGTCCACACCGTTTTTCGCCAGCAATTGCAGGATCCCGTCGATCAGGGCGCCGTCCTGCTCGCGCTCGGACGCCAGGCCCAGCTTGGCACGCATGCGGGCCATGAACTCGTCGGGGAATACGCTCTTGTACGACTCCAGGGCCTGCTTGGCCAGTTCTTCGTCACCGATCAGCGGCAGCAAGGCCTGCGCCAGGCAGAACATGTTCCAGTACGCCACGTTGGGCTGGCGGTTGTAGGCGTACCGCCCCTGCGTGTCGCTGTGGTTGCACACATGGCCGGGGATGAAAGCGTCCAGGAACTGAAACGGCCCGTAGTCGATGGTCAGGCCCAGGATGCTCATGTTGTCGGTGTTCATCACCCCGTGGCAGAAACCCACGGCCTGCCATTGGGCCATGAGGCGCGCGGTGCGCTCGCTCACGGCCTGCAGCAGCGCGGCATAGGCGTTGCCGCCGAACTCGGTGGTGTCCCTGCATGCCGGGTAGTAGCGGTCGATGACGTAGTCGGCCAGCGCCCGCAACTGAGGCTCCAGCCCGTTGGCCGCAAAGTGCTCGAAGTGCCCGAACCGCACGAAGCTGGGCGCCACGCGCGTGACCACTGCGGCGGTTTCGACTTCTTCGCGCCGCACCGGGCCGGGCGATCCGGTGATGCACAGGGCCCGCGAGGTCGGCACGCCCAGGCCGTGCATGGCTTCGCTGCACAGAAACTCGCGGATGCTCGAGCGCAGCACGGCGCGCCCGTCGCCCATGCGGGAATACGGAGTGCGGCCGGCGCCCTTGAGCTGCACCTCGTGGCCGCTGGCCGTCTCGCCCAGCAAGATGGCGCGGCCGTCGCCCAACTGGCCGGCCCAGACGCCAAACTGGTGGCCGCTGTAGACGCTGGCCAGGGGGCGCGATCCCGCCAGCAGCGTGTTGCCGGTCAACGCCTGCAGCGCTTCGTCGCTGTGGAGCCAGGCCGCATCCAGTCCGATGAGCTGGGCGACTGACGCACTGGTGCCCACCCAGTGGGGCGCTGGCAGCGCAGTGGGGCGCAGTTCGGTGAAGAAGTCCGGGCCCAGGGCGGCAAAACCGTGGTTCCAGGCCAGTCCGATGTTGGCGAAGGTGTCGCTGTCAGCGCGCTGATTCATGGGCTGATTGTCTCGCACCGCCGATGCCCCCGGGCCGACAGGGCCATGGGTCGCAGGCCGCTTCAGGACGCGGCTTCAGGCTCTGCCTGCAGCACCTGGGCCCGATACTGGCCGGGCGGCATGCCGAACCAGCGCTTGCAAGCGCGAAACAGGTTGCTCTGGTCGGCAAAGCCCAGCAGGTCGGCGATCTCGGCCAGGCTGCGCCGCACGTCCATCAGGTGCTGGCGGGCGAGCTCGCGGCGGGTGTCGTCCAGCAGTTGCTGGTAGCTCACGGATTCGGCCTGCAGGCGCCGCTGCAAGGTGCGGTCGGTCAGATGCAGACGCGCTGCGATGTCTTCGCGCCGGGGCTCGCCCAGGTGCAGCACGCGGGCGATCTCGGTGCGCACCCGGGTGCTTGCCAGGGTCTGGCCGAGCTGGTCCAGCTCTGCGTCCACCATGCGCTCGTGCAGTGCCCACAGGCTGGGGTTGTGGGTGGGGATGGGGGCCAGCAGGTCGGCTTCGGCCAGCAAGAAGCGGTTGGCGGGCTGCCCGAACCGCGGAAGCAGGCCGAAGGCTGCACGGTAGCGGGCCTCGTCCTGCGGCGGGGGGGTGGTCAGCTCCACCGCCTGCGGCACCAGGTCGCGCCGCGTCAGCCAGCAGCACAGCGTGAACAAGGTGAGCACCGCGAATTCGATGCGCTGGCGCGGAATGGGCCGGGTGGCGCCGATGTGGCTGAGCGCCAGCCAGTAGCCTTGGCCGCGCGGGTCGCTCCGCATCTCGAACGTGGTGGCGTCCGAGATCAGCGCCATCTGCCGCTGCAGGTGCTCGAACCCCACCAGCAGGTTGGGCCCGGAGGCCAGCGCGTAGCCCACCAGGTCCACATTGCCGTAGCGCGCCGCCAGGTTCCGCTCCAGGCCCAGGCCGGGCTGGCCATGCCGCGCCGCTGCAGCCTCCCACAGGCGGCTCACTCGGTCCACGTCCACACGCGTGTGCGGCTGCTGCAGCGCCGGCAGGTCGATGCCGGCCTCGGTGCACAGGTCGGCCGCCGGCAGGCCTTCTGCCGCAAACATGTCCGCGATGCCGCGCACCCACGCGGCGGAACTGGTGCGCGGTGTCATGGCCGGGCTGCCGGGTCAGGGTTAACGCGAGGGTGGTGTTCTGAAGTCACTGTTTTGGCGCGGTTGCGATAGTGGGCCGATGGCGATGCGTTCACACAATCGTCGCTGAGGTCTGGCCCTGCCGCAAGTGTGACGCTTCAGAGAGGCCCGACCCATTCCTGAAAACCCCCAAGGAGACAAGACATGGCTGATTTTCAACGCCGCGTGCGCTTTGGCGCCGCCGTGCTGGCAGCATTGATGGGTACGGCCTGCGGCGGCTCCAGCGGCACGCCGCCCGAGCTGCGCGAGACCCGCTACGGCGCGGTGCGTGGAACGGACGACAGCGCCACCACCGGCACCTACGCCTGGAAAGGCCTGCCTTTTGCCAAGCCCCCGGTCGGCGATCTGCGCTGGCAGCCACCCGCAGAGCCCGCAGCCTGGACGGGCGAGCGCGACGCCACCCGCTTTGGCAATGCCTGCCTGCAGATGGGCCGCCTGTACGGCCCCGGTGCCAACAACCGCTTTGACGACACCATCGGCCAGACGCTGGGCACGCCCGTGGGCAACGAAGACTGCCTGACCCTGAATATCTGGCGCCCGGCGAACGCGCAGGACAACCTGCCCGTGCTGCTGTTCCTGCACGGCGGCAGCGGCATCTCGGGCTACACGGCCGACCCGGTGTACGACGGCGCCGCACTGGCGCGCAGGGCCAATGCGGTGGTGGTCACGGCCAACTACCGGCTCGATGTCCTGGGGTTCTTCCAGTTGCCAGCGCTGCATGCGGGCGGCAAGGCATACACCGGCAACTACGCGCTGCTGGACAACATCCAGGCGCTGCGTTTCATCGAAGCCAACATCGGCCGCTTTGGCGGCGACCCGCGCAACGTGACGCTGATGGGCCAGTCAGCCGGTGCGACCAATGTGCTGGCACTGCTCGCCGCGCCGCCGGCCGCAGGCCTGTTCCACAAGGCTCTGCCGATCAGCGCGGGCATTTCGCTGCCCACCAACCTGCCCACCGGCGCGATCCCCACGCTCAACCCAGCCGGCAAGTATGCAGCGCAGGCGGGCGCTCTGCTCGCGGCCCTGGCGCTGGCCGATGGCCTGGCGCCCGATGCCGCAGCGGCGGCCGCGCTGGTGGCCGGCTGGACGCCGGCGCAAACCGCCAGCTACCTGCGCGGCAAGGACGGCCGCGTCCTGTTGCAGACCGTGCTCAAGAACGGCCTCACCGGGTCGGGGCCCATTCCCGATGGAGTGGTGGTTCCGGTCGATCCCATTGCGGAGATCGGGGCAGGGCGCTACCACAAGGTGCCCGTGCTGTCGGGCTACACGCTGGACGAGGCCAAGCTGTTTGCGCCGTTTCTCGCACTGCTGGGCGGCAAGCCCGGCATGAAGATCACCGATGCAGAGCGATTTGCGCTGACGCAGGGCTTCAACCCTGACGCCCCCACCACGCTCACGCCGGCAGACGTCATCGACGCGTCCTACCTGCCCGTCACCGCACCGGTCACCGGCTACAACGCCCGCATGAAGCTGCTGGGCGCCGCCTTCATCGACCCGAGCCGCGACAACCTGCTCAACACGCTGCGCACCCAGCAGGCCAACGTCTGGAGCTACCAGTTCAACTGGGCCCAGCAGCCCGCGCCCTGGAACGATGTGTACGGCGCGGCCCACGGTTTCGATCTGCCGTTCGTGTTCGGCAACTTCGGCCCTTCGCTGCTGGCCAAGGCGGCCAACAGCACCGCCAACCAGCCGGGACGCCTGGCCCTGTCGGGCGTGATGATGGACAGCGTGCGCGCCTTCGTGCACACCGGCAACCCCAACCACACCGGCCTGGGGCAGGAGTGGCAGGCCTGGCCGCGCAGGTTCATCTTCGACGCGGACCTGAAGGCTGCGCGCCTCAGCGTTCAATAAGCGTGTTCAGTCAGCCTGCCCGGTGATGTCCAAGCCCATGTCCGTTCACGATGCCACCGTGGCGGCAAGGTATGCACTCAGTGCGTCGTCATCCACGATGGCCACCTTGCCGAAGTCCAGAGACACGATGCCCAGCCCTTCCAGCGTTTGCAGCACGCGGTTCACCGTCTGGCGCGACAGGCCCACCAACTGGCCCAGCTCGTCCTGCGTGAGGTTGAGCCGGCGCGTGCTGCGCCAGAACAGCCGGCTCAGGTACAGCGCCACGCGGTGCTCGGTGGACTGCGTGCGGCCCGCTTCGATGATGGTCATGGCCTGGCCCAGGCGCATGTTCAGGTGCAGCACCAGGAACTGGTTGAAGGCCAGGTGCGTGTCGCGCAGCACGTCGAACAGTGGCAGGGGCAGGCACAGCAGGGTGGTGGGTCGCAGTGCGACCACGTTGTACTTGCGCGGCTCCGGCTTCATGGCCGAGCCTTCGCCAAACCACTCGCCGTCGGGCACGCCGATGAAGGCCGACGAACGGCCCTTGCTGGCGGGGCTTTGCAGCATCACCAGCCCCGACAGCACGGCGTGCCAGCCTTGCACCGCGCTGCCGGCGGGCATCATCACCGTGCCCTTGACGCCCTGGGTCGCAAACACCTCGGCGCGCAGGCGCTCCTGCAGGGCTGCAGGCACGCTGCCGAACCACGGCTGGGCTTCGATGAATCGCTGGGCGGTGGGCGCAAAGCAGAGCATGCGGCGCATTGTCCCTGCTCCTGGGGGCATGCAGGGTAATCCCTGTGCGTTTGTCAACGGGACGACAGGTGTTGGCAAGGCCGCACGGGCGGCGCACACTGCCGTGCGAACGATGGCGGCTGCACTCCAGGGCTCGGGTTTTCACAACCAGCGTGACATCCCGGGGCCGTGCGCCGCGCTACGATGATCTCTCCATTCACCACTACATCCAAGGAGCACCCATGCTGGGTCTGATGCAGAGCCAACCGCTCTTGATTTCGTCGCTGATCGAGTTCGCCGAGCGCCACCATGGCGACGCCGAAATCGTCTCGCGCCGGGTCGAAGGCGACATCCATCGCTACACGTACCGCGACCTGGGGGCACGTGCGCGCCGCCTGGCCAATGCGCTGGATGCCCTGAAGCTGCAGTTCAGCGACCGCGTGGCCACGCTGGCCTGGAACGGCTACCGGCACATGGAGATGTACTTCGGCGTGTCCGGTTCGGGCCGCGTGCTGCACACCGTCAACCCGCGCCTGCACCCCGATCAGATCGCCTGGATCGTCAACCACGCCGAAGACCAGGTGCTGTGCTTTGACCTGACCTTCCTGCCTCTGGTGCAGGCCGTGCACGCCAAGTGCCCCACGGTGAAGAAATGGGTGGCGCTGTGCGATGCCGACAAGTTGCCAGCCGACTCCGGCGTGCCGGGCCTGGCCAGCTACGAAGAGTGGATCGGCGCCTATGCCCCCGACTACGCTTGGCCCGAGTTCGACGAGAACTCCGCATCCAGCATGTGCTACACCAGCGGCACCACGGGCAACCCCAAGGCTGCGCTGTACAGCCACCGGTCCACCACGCTGCACGCCTACGCCGCTGCGCTGCCCGATGTGATGTGCCTGTCGGCGCGCGACTCGGTGCTGCCGGTGGTGCCCATGTTCCACGTCAACGCCTGGGGCATCCCATATTCCGCCGCGCTGACGGGCTGCAAGCTCGTGTTCCCGGGTCCCGCCATGGACGGCAAGTCCATCTATGAACTCATCGAAGCCGAGAAGGTGACCTACGCGGCCGGTGTGCCCACCGTGTGGCAGATGATGCTCGGCCACATGAAGCCCGCGGGCCTGAAGTTCTCCACGCTCAAGCGCACTGTGATCGGCGGCTCGGCCTGCCCGCCCGCCATGATCCATGCGTTCAAGGAAGACTACGGCGTCGAGGTGCTGCACGCCTGGGGCATGACAGAGATGAGCCCGCTGGGCACGCTGTGCACCCTGAAGAACAAGCACCTGGCAATGAGCAAGGACGAGCAGATGAAGGTCCTGCAAAAGCAGGGCCGTGCGATCTACGGCGTGGACATGAAGATCGTGGGCGGGGACGGCGGCGAGTTGCCATGGGACGGCAAGACTTACGGTGACCTGCTGGTCAAGGGCCCGTGGATCGTGGACAGCTACTTCAAGGGAGAGGGCGGCAACCCGCTCGTCAAGGACGCGCAGGGCCGGGGCTGGTTCCCCACGGGCGACGTGGCCACCATCGACGCCGACGGCTTCATGCAGATCACCGACCGCAGCAAGGACGTGATCAAGTCCGGCGGCGAGTGGATCAGCTCCATCGACATCGAGAACATCGCGATGGCGCACCCTGCGATCGCCATGGCTGCGTGCGTGGGCATGCCGCACCCCAAGTGGGACGAGCGCCCCATTGTTGCCGTGGTCAAGCGCCCCGGCACCGAGGTCACTCGCGAGGAGCTGCTGGCTTTCTACGAAGGCAAGACCGCCAAGTGGCAGATCCCCGATGACGTCGTGTTCGTCGATGCCATTCCGCTGGGCGCCACCGGCAAGATGCTCAAGACCAGATTGCGCGAGCAATTGAAGGATTACAAGCTTCCGGGTTTGTGATGAAGACGGGCCCCGCGCTCGGGGGAGCGCGGGGCCAGTCGCGTGTGCGACGCTGGTAGGGGCAATCCCTGAGCATCGCTTTGTTGCAACGCGGTACGCTGCGATTTACTAATTTACAAGGAGACAAGACCATGAAGTTCGCTATTAAGGCTGTAGCAGCCTCGGTAATCCTGGCAAGTGCTGGCGGGGCGTTCGCTCAAAAAGGCGAGACCGTCAAGATTGCGTGGCTCGACCCGCTGTCCGGCCTGATGGCGGCCGTGGGAACCAACCAGCTCAAGAGCTTCCAGTTCATTGCTGAAGAGTTCAACAAGAAGAACGCCGCAGGGGTCAAATACGAGATCATCGGCATTGACAACAAGCTCAGCCCGCAAGAGACCACCAGCGCGCTGCGCTCGGCCATGGACCAGGGCGCGCGCTACGTGGTGCAAGGCAACGGCTCGGGCCCGGCCCTGGCCATCATGGACGCGCTGGAAAAGCACAACGCCCGCAACCCCGGCAAGGAAGTGCTCTTCCTGAACTACGCGGCCGTGGACCCTGACCTCACCAACAGCAAGTGCAGCTACTGGCACTTCCGCCTGGACGCGGACACCTCCATGAAAATGGAAGCCCTGACCACGTACATGAAGGACATGCCCGAGGTCAAGAAGGTCTACCTGATCAACCAGAACTACGCGCACGGCCACCAGGTCGCGAAGTACGCCAAGGAAATGATGGGCCGCAAGCGTCCTGACGTGCAGTTCGTGGGCGACGACCTGCACCCGCTGGCCCAGGTGCGTGACTTCGCGCCCTATATCGCCAAGATCAAGCAGTCGGGCGCCGACAGCGTGATCACCGGCAACTGGGGCTCCGACCTGGCGCTGCTGATCAAGGCGGCCAACGATGCAGGCCTGAACAACGTCAATTTCTATACCTACTACGGCTCGGTCACCGGCAGCCCCACGGCCATGGGCTCGGCCGCCGCCGGCCGCGTGTACATGGTGGCCTACGCCCACATGAACCTGCCGGGCGAGATCAACAAGATCGTGGTGGACTACAAGAAGAAGTTCAACGACGACATGTACACCGGCGCGGTCTATCACGCCTTCACGATGCTCTCCGAAGGCTTTGCCAAGGCCAAGTCGACCGACCCCGTCAAGGTGGCGGCGGTGTTCGAAGGCATGAAGTTCAAGAGCTTCAACGGCGAGGTCGAGATGCGCAAGACGGACCATCAGCTGCAGCAAGGCCTGTTCATCTCCAAGTGGGAGAAGGCTGGCGGCAAGTACCCGCTCGATTCGGAAAACACCGGCTACACCTTCGTGCCTGTGAAGTACTACGAGCCCTATGTGGCCAGCACACCCTCATCGTGCCAGATGAAGCGTCCATAAACCCTGCGCAACCGCTTCGAGGCCCGAGCCACTCGGGCCTTTTTTTTACCCCTGCAGTGAAAAATTCCAATGAATACTGAGTTTTTCGTGATCTCGCTGCTGAACGGCGTGAGCTACGGGCTCCTGCTGTTCATGCTCAGCTCGGGCCTCACGCTGATCTTCAGCATGATGGGTGTGCTCAACTTTGCGCACACCAGCTTTTACATGCTGGGAGCCTATTTCGCTTTCACCATCTCCGGACTGGTGGGCTTTTGGCCGGCGCTCGTGATTGCGCCGCTGGTGGTGTTTGCACTGGGTGCCGCGTTCGAGCGCTATTGCCTGCGCCGCGTGCACAAGTTCGGCCATGTGCCGGAGCTGCTCGTCACGTTCGGGCTCTCGTACCTCATTCTGGAAGTGGTGCAGCTCGTGTGGGGCCGCTCCACCGTGCCTTATGGGCTGCCCGAGCAACTGCAGGGCCCGCTGTTCTCGCTGTACGGCACGCAGTTTCCAAAGTCGCGCTCGTTCGTGATGCTGGTCGCGCTGCTGATGTTGGTGTCGGTGTGGCTGCTGCTCACGCGCACCCGCATTGGACTGGTGATCCAGGCCGCTCTCAAGTACCCCCACATGGTCGAGGCGCTGGGTCACAACGTGCCGCGCGTGTTCATGCTGGTGTTCGGCGGCGGCGCGGCCCTGGCCGGCCTGGCTGGCGTGATCGGCGGCAACACCTACGTCACCGAGCCCGCCATGGCGGCCTCGGTGGGCTCCATCATCTTCGTGGTGGTGGTGGTGGGTGGCATGGGCTCGCTGGCGGGGGCATTCCTCGCATCGCTGCTGATCGGCCTGGTGCAGACCTTTGCCGTGGCGCTCGACTACTCGCTCATCCATGTGTTCAAGGCCGTGGGGGTCGCCGTGACCGACCAGACCTTCGGCTACCCGCTGCTCAAGCTCACGATCTCGCAGGTGGCACCCATCCTGCCCTACCTGTTCCTCGTGCTGATCCTGATCTTCCGCCCCAAGGGCCTGCTGGGTACGCGGGAGGACTGATGCCATGAATTCGACCACCACCACCATCACCCCCCCCAACGCTACCGCTGGCGGCAGCGCTGCGGCCAGCTCGTACTACCGGTTCAAGCCCTGGAATGTGGGCCGCTTCGTCGTCTGGACGCTGTTTGCCGTTGCGCTCATCGTCGCGCCCATGCTGTTTCGCAGCAGCCTGGCGCTGACCATGCTCTCCCAGATCGGCTACCTGATCATCATCTGCCTGTCATACAACATCCTGCTGGGGCAGGGCGGCATGCTGAGCTTTGGGCATGCGGTGTACACGGGCCTGGGTTCGTTCATCGCCATCCATGCGATGAACATGGCGACCAAGGGCTCGGTCAACATCCCGCTGGTGCTCATACCGCTGGTGGGGGGGCTGGCCGGGGCGTTCTTCGCGATCATCCTGGGCTTCGTCACCACCAAGAAGTCGGGCACCACTTTCGCCATGATCACGCTCGGTATCGGCGAACTGGTGGCGTCCATGGCGCTGATGTTCCCCGAGTTCTTCGGCGGCGAAGGCGGCATCACCACCGATCGTACCTACGGCAAAGCCTTCTTCGGCTTGAATTTCGGCTCGGGCATGCAGGTGTACTACCTGATCGCGGCGTACTGCTTCGTGTGCACTGCGGCGATGTTCGCCTTCACCGGCACGCCGCTCGGCCGCATCCTGAACGCCGTGCGCGACAACCCCGAGCGCGTGGAGTTCATCGGCTACAACACGCAGCGCGTGCGCTACTTTGCCTTCATCATCGCCGGCTTCTTTGCCGGCATCGGCGGGGGACTGGCCACCATCAACTTCGAGATCATCACGGGCGCCGACAGCCTGAGCGTGATCCGTTCGGGCGGCTACCTGCTGTTCACCTTCCTGGGCGGAGCCACGTTCTTCTTCGGCCCCATCATCGGCGCGGTGCTGCTGGTGCTGGCCTCGGTGCTGCTGTCCGAGCTGTCCAAGGCCTGGCTGCTGTACCTGGGCCTGGTGTTCCTGTTCATGGTGATGTATGCACCTGGCGGCATCGCCAGCCTGATCATGATGAACCTGCGCCTGGCCAAGTACGGCAAGCTGCGCCAGCTCGGCAGTTCTTACCTGGGCCTGGCCGGCACCGCCCTGGTGGGCGTGATGGGGGCGGCCTGCATGATCGAGATGACCTACCACCTGCAACTCAATGCCGCACTCGGGCCGGAGCTGACCTTCCTGGGCGCCACGCTCAACGCCAAGGGGTTTGCCAGCTGGTTCGGCGCCGTCTTCGTGATGGTCACGGGCTTCGGGCTGTTCGAGCTGTGCCGACGCCAGTTCCTGCGCCAGTGGGGCACGATCCAGGAGGAAATCGAACATGAAATCAAGCGTACGGAGGCGCTGTGAACATGGCTGCTGACAACGCTACCCCCACGACCCACGCCCTGGAGTTGCGCGACCTGCGCAAGAGCTTTGGCAAGACCGAGATCATCCGCGGCGCCAACCTGGCCGTGGCACCCGGCGAGCGCGTGGCCATCATCGGTCCCAACGGCGCAGGCAAGTCCACGCTGTTCAACTTGATCAGCGGGCGCTTCGCGCCCACCAGCGGCGACGTGATCCTGAACGGCCAGCGCATCAACGGCCTGGCTCCGTACGAGATCAACCGCAAGGGCCTGTCGCGCAGCTTTCAGATCACCAATATCTTCCCCAAGCTGTCGGTGTTCGAGAACCTGCGATGCGGCGTGCTGTGGAGCATGGGCTACAAGTACACCTTCCTGCGCTTCCTGTCGAACCTGCACGACGCCAACCAGCGCGCCAAGGAGCTCATGGAGATGATCAAGCTCGACAAGAAGCGCGACACGCTGGCCATGAACCTCACCTATGCCGAGCAGCGGGCGCTGGAGATCGGCATCACCATCGCGGGCGGCGCCAACGTGATCCTGCTGGACGAGCCCACGGCCGGCATGAGCAAGAGCGAAACCACGCGTTTCATTCACCTCATCAAGGAAGTGACCGAAGGCCGCACCCTGCTGACCGTGGAGCACGACATGGGGGTGGTTTTCGGCCTGGCCGACAAGATCGCCGTGGTGGTCTATGGCGAGGTGATCGCTTTCGACACGCCCGACAAGGTGCGCGCCAACGCGCGCGTTCAGGAGGCGTACCTCGGCTCCGTCGTGGCCGATGAGCAAGGCGCGGGACACTGATCATTGACTATGCTGAAAATTGACAACCTCCACGCCTATTACGGCAAGAGCCATGTGCTGCATGGCGTGAGCTTCGAAGTCCAGCCCGGCGAGATCGTGGCGCTGCTCGGGCGCAACGGCTCGGGCCGCTCCACCACCGCCAAGGCCATCATGGGCCTGGTGGACTGGGAGGGCACGCTCGAATGGAAGGGCCAGGCCTTGAACGGCAAGAAGGCCTACGAGATCGCCCATCTGGGTTTGGGCTACGTCCCCGAGAGCCGCGACGTGTTCCCCAACCTCACCGTGCACCAAAACCTGCTGCTGGGCCAGAAGGGCAGCGGCAAGGGCAGCCGCTGGTCGTTCGACGACATGTACGAGATGTTCCCGCGCCTCAAGGAGCGCCAGCACACCGAGGCAGGCGTCATGTCGGGTGGCGAGCAGCAAATGCTCACGCTGTGCCGCACGCTGATGGGTGACCCGGACCTCATCATCATCGACGAGCCCACCGAAGGCCTGGCGCCCAAGATCGTCGAGCTGGTGGGGCAGTACCTGCAGACCATCAAGGCGCGGGGGATTTCGGTGCTGCTCATCGAGCAGAAGCTCACCATCGCGATGAAGATCTCGGACCGCGCGCTGGTGATGGGGCACGGCTCCATCGTGTTCCAGGGCACGCCGGACAGCCTGAGGGCAGACAACTACATCCGCAAAGAGTGGCTTGAAGTCTGAGGGTGACGGCCAACGCATTCTCAAGAGGCGCGTGACAACTCATGGCGCCTCTCTTTTGCCAAAGTACAGGTATTCGATTAAAGGCTCGTTTCAAGCGACACGAGATACGCCATGTGGCCATATGGGTTCTTCCCCCCAGAACCGTTCGGGCTGAGCTTGTCGAAGCCATGCGCAGCGCTTCGACAAGCTCAGCGTGAACGGATGGGGGTTTTCAAGTTCATCGACATGTAGCGCTTTGTGGTCGCATCGGTTCGCGTGCTACCACCAGATACCGTTCGGGCTGAGCCCTTCGACAGGCTCAGTACAGGCTCGTCGAAGCCTCGCGCAACGCTTCGACGAGCTCAGCGTGAACGGTTTCGGGGGTTTCAAGGTCACCGCCTCGAAAACGACCTCGCAGTCAACCCCTTGTCCCGCCCGGGACAAATTGACACGCCAAACTGGTTTGAAGCCCCTACAATAAAAACGCACGATCGTTCTTTTTCACTCTCCAAGGAACAACAGCACCATGACCGCTGAATACAAAGTCCACGGCTCCGTTGCCGTGATCACGCTGGCCAACCCTCCCGTCAACGGGCTGGGCCTGGCCACCCGCCAAGGTATCGTGGACGGCCTGGCCCGCGCCAATGCCGATGCAGCGGTCAAGTCCATCGTCATCACCGGGGCGGGCGGCGCCTTCTCCGGCGGTGCGGACATCAAGGAATTCGGCACCGACAAATCGCTGCAGGAGCCCAACCTGCTGTCGGTGATCCTCGCCGTCGAAAACTCGGCCAAGCCGGTCGTAGCCGCCATGCACACCGTCGCCATGGGCGGCGGCCTGGAGCTGGCGCTGGGTTGCCACTACCGCATTGCGGCGCCTGGCTGCTCGATCGCGCTGCCCGAGGTCAAGCTGGGCCTGATCCCTGGCGCGGGCGGCACGCAGCGCCTGCCGCGCGTGATCGGCGTCGAAGCCGCGCTCAACCTGATCGTGAGCGGCGAGCCCGTCAAGAGCGAACTGATCGCCGGCGTGCCCGGCCAGAAGCTGTTCGACAAGCTGGCTGCATCGCCCGAATCGCTGGCCGAAGAAGCGCTGGCGTTCGCCCAGAGCGTGGCCGATGCGCGTCCGCTGCCCCTGGTGCGCAACTTCCCCTGCAAGCACCCCGAAGGCGACGCGTACTTCCAGTTCGCACGCAACATGGTCAAGGGCATGGCCAAGAACTTCCCCGCTCCCGCCAAGTGCGTGGACGCGGTCGAAGCGGCCACCAAGAAGAAGTTCGCCGAAGGCATGCTGGTCGAGCGCGAGATCTTCATCAACCTGATGTGGACCCCCGAGTCCCGCGCGCTGCGCCATCTGTTCATGGCAGAGCGTGCCGCGAGCAAGATCCCCGACGTTCCGTCGGACACCCCCAAGCGCGACATCAAGCTGGTGGGCGTTATCGGTGCGGGCACCATGGGTGGCGGCATCGCCATGAACTTCCTGAACGCCGGCATTCCCGTCAAGATGCTGGAGATGAAGCAAGAGGCCCTGGACCGCGGCATCGGCACCATCAAAAAGAACTACGAAGCGCAGGTCAAGAAGGGCAAGCTCAAGGAAGACAAGTACGCCCAGCGCATGGCGCTGCTGTCCACCACGCTCAGCTATGACGACCTCAAGGACTGCGACCTGATCATCGAGGCCGTGTTCGAAGAGATGGGTGTGAAGGAAGCCGTGTTCAAGCAGCTGGATGCCGTGGCCAAGCCCGGTGCCATCCTGGCCTCCAACACTTCCACGCTGGACGTGGACCAGATCGCCAGCTTCACCCAGCGTCCGCAGGACGTGGTGGGCATGCACTTCTTCAGCCCCGCCAACGTGATGAAGCTGCTGGAAGTGGTGCGCGGCAAGGCCACTGCCAAGGACGTGCTGGCCACCGTGATGGCCGTGGCCAAGAAGATCAAGAAGACCGCCGTGGTCTCGGGCGTGTGCGACGGCTTCATCGGCAACCGCATGATCGAGCGCTACAGCCAGCAAGCCGGCTTCCTGCTGGACGAAGGCGCCACGCCCCAGCAGGTGGACAAGGCCATCGAGAAGTTCGGTTTTGCCATGGGCCCGTTCCGCATGGGTGATCTGGCCGGCAATGACATCGGCTGGGCGATCCGCAAGCGCCGCTACAGCGAAAAGCCCGACATGAAGTACAGCAAGACCGCAGACCTGCTGTGCGAGCTGGGCCGCTTTGGCCAGAAGACCGGCGCAGGCTGGTACGACTACCAGGCAGGCAAGCGCGACGCGATCCCGAGCGATGTCGTCAACAAGATGATCGAAGAGCACCGCAAGACGCTGGGCACGGCGCCCCGCAAGATCTCCGACGAGGAAATCGTGCAGCGACTGGTGTTCGCCCTGGTGAACGAAGGCGCGCACATCCTGGAAGAGGGCATTGCCAGCAAGTCCGGCGACATCGACATGGTGTACCTGACCGGCTACGGCTTCCCCATCCACCGCGGCGGCCCCATGCACTACGCCAGCGAAGTGGGCCTGTTCAACGTGGTGCAGGCCATGAACCGCTTTGCCCAGAACCCCATGGACGACGCCAACGCCTGGAAGCCCGCTCCGCTGCTGGCCAAGCTGGCCGCCGAAGGCAAGGCCTTCCAATAAGCCCGCGCCACCGTTCATCGATTAAAGGATTTCCCATGACCTCCGCAGTGATTGTCTCCACCGCCCGCACGCCGCTCGCCAAGAGCTGGAAGGGCTCCTTCAACATGACCCACGGCGCGACGCTGGGCGGCCATGCCGTGCAGCACGCCGTGCAGCGCGCCGGCATCGACGGCGCCGATGTCGACGACGTCATCATGGGCTGCGCCACGCCGGAAGGCGCCACGGGCAGCAACATCGCGCGCCAGATCGCGCTCAAGGCCGGCCTGCCCATCACGGCGTCCGGCATGACGATCAACCGCTTTTGCTCCTCGGGCCTGCAGACCATCGCCACCGCGGCCCAGCGCATCATCGCCGGCGAGGCCGACGTGTACGTGGCGGGCGGTGTGGAAAGCATCTCCTGCGTGCAGCAGGAGATGAACCTGCACATGATCCAGGACCTGGCCCTGGCCAAGCAAAAGCCCGAGATCTACTGGAGCATGCTGCAGACCGCCGAGCAGGTGGCCAAGCGCTACAACATCAGCCGCGACGCTATGGACGAGTACGGCGCCGCCAGCCAGCAAAAGGCCTGCGCGGCCCAGGCCGCCGGCCTGTTCGATGCCGAGATCGCCCCCATCACCGTCACCGCCGGCATCGCCGACAAGACACTGGGCCTGATCACCAGGCAGGTCACCGTGAGCAAGGACGAAGGCACGCGCGAAGGCACGACCAAGGAAGGCATCAGCGGCATCCGCCCCGCGCTGCCCGGCGGCGTGATCTCGGCGGGCAATGCCAGCCAGTTCTCCGACGGCGCAGGCGCCTGCGTGGTGACCAGTGAAGAGTACGCCAGCAAGAAGGGCCTCAAGCCCCTGGGCCGCTTCCTCGGCTTTGCCGTGGCCGGTTGCGAACCCGATGAAATGGGCATCGGTCCCGTGTTCGCGGTGCCCAAGGTGCTCAAGAAGTTGGGCCTCAAGGTCGAGGATATCGACCTGTGGGAGCTGAACGAAGCCTTCGCCGTGCAGGTGCTGTACTGCCGTGACAAGCTGGGCATCCCGGCAGACCGCCTGAACGTGAACGGCGGCGCCATCGCCGTGGGCCACCCCTACGGTGTGTCCGGCCAGCGCCTCACGGGCCACGCGCTCATCGAAGGCAAGCGCCGTGGTGCCAAGAAGGTGTGCGTGACCATGTGCATCGGCGGCGGCATGGGTGCTGCCGGCATTTTCGAGGTGTTCTGACCCATGGCCTCTGGGCGCCCCACCGACATGCGAAGTGAAGGCACGGTCTCGCCTGAGGCCTTTCTGGAACTCGGCCGGCAGGTGCTGGCCAACCAGCCCTTCAGCGTGCTGCTGGGGGCCGAGCTGCTGTCGCTGTCGCCGGGGCGTTGCGAGCTGGGCCTGGCGCTCACGCCGCAGTTGCGCCAGCAGCATGGGTTTGCGCACGGCGGGGTGGTGAGCTACCTGGCCGACAACGCGCTCACCTATGCCGGTGGCACGGCCATGCAGGTGCCGGTGGTCACGTCCGAGTTCAAGGTCAACTACCTGCGCCCGGCTGTGGGTGAGCGGCTGGTGGCCCGTGCCGAGGCCGTGCACCATGGCAAGAGCCAAGCGGTGTGCCGCTGTGACGTGTACGCGGTGCAGGCAGACGGACAGGAAAAGCTCTGCGCCGTGGCGCAGGGCACGATCGCCGCGCTGCCTGCCAGTACATCGCAGGCCGGCTGAGCATCTTGCGCAGACACCAACACCGTGAATGATGCAGCGACAGGAGGGTGAAGGAAGGGCTACAAATTGTTGCCTTGTGGAAGCGGGTGGCGCGAGCCGGCGGCGGCTTGGCGGGCAGAATCCGCGCGGCACCCAGGCCAGCCTGGTGCCGTGGCACTCCTTTTTCCTACCTTTCCCTTCACCGGACCATTCCATGCGCCGCATTTCATTCCTCCGCTTTTTCACCGCACTCTCGGCGCTGGCCGTGGCCTGCGGAGCCCATGCACAGAGCTTCAAGCTGCTGCAGCCGCTGGAGACGGATGCCGACGTGGTGCTGCAGGAGATCGTGCTCGATGCCCAGCAGACCCGTGTCACGCTGCTCCTGAAGAACACCACCAGCGAAACCTTTGAAGCCTGCGCCCAGCCCACGGGTTCGACCGAGGCCTTCACGCTCAAGGACCTGGACAGCGGCACCGTGCTGCCCCAGCGCACCATCGGCGGCCTTTCGCTGTGCGGCGGCAAGATGGACATCATCAAGCCCGGCCGCACCAAGTTTCTGAAGATCACTTTCCCGCCACTCCCTGCCGGTGCCAAGCGCCTGCAGCTCGGAGAGGCCAGCTGCCAGCCCCGGCCCGATTCGGACCTGGACTACTGGTGTTTCAAGAACATCGCGCTGCCCGCACGCTGACCTGCGCCTGGCGCAGGAGGCCGGGGCAGGCCGCACTCAAGGAGACCTCATGACCCTGCGTTCCACCCTCGACTTCCTGCTCTACGACTGGCTCTCCGCAGAGAGCCTCTCGGCCCGCGAGCGCTTCGCCGACCATTCGCGCGAGACCTTCGACGCGGTGCTGGACACCTGCGAGCGCATCGCGCGCGAGAAGTACGCGCCGTTCAACCGCACGGTCGATACCGAAGAGCCGCACTTCGATGGCGAGAAGGTCATCTTGCCCCAGGCCACCTACGAGGCCCGCAAGGCCTACGCGGAATCGGGCCTGCTGTCGGCCGCGCAGGACTATGAGATCGGCGGCATGCAGCTGCCCTATGCCGTGGAGGCCGCGGCCAACAGCTTCTTCGCGGTGGCGTCGATCAGCATCGGCTCCAACCTGCTCACCTCGGGCAATGCAAACCTGCTGATGGCGCACGGCACGGCGCTGCAGAAAGAGGTGTTCGCGCTCAATGAATTCAACGGCCGCTGGTCGGGCACCATGTGTTTGTCCGAGCCGCAGGCGGGCTCGTCCCTGTCGGACGTGGCCACGCGCGCCGTGCCCGATGGTGCCGACTTCGAATCCGACCCGCTGGGCCCGCGCTACCGCCTGACGGGCAACAAGATGTGGATCAGCTCGGGCGACCATGAGCTGACCGAGAATATCGTGCACCTGGTGCTGGCCAAGATCCCGGGGCCGGACGGCAAGCTGGTGCCGGGCACGCGCGGCATCTCGCTGTTCATCGTGCCCAAGAAAATGGTCGATGCACAGGGCCAACTGACCGGCGAGCGCAACGACGTGGCGCTGGCGGGCCTGAACCACAAGCTCGGCTGGCGCGGCACCACGAACACGCTGCTCAATTTTGGCGAAGGCAAGTTCCCGGTGGGCGGGCAGGCCGGTGCCGTGGGCTACCTGGTGGGCCAGCCGGGCAAGGGCCTGGCCTGCATGTTCCACATGATGAACGAGGCCCGCATCGGCATTGGCATGGCCGCCACCATGCTCGGCCTGGCGGGTTACTACGCCAGCCTGGACTACGCGAAGAACCGGCCTCAGGGCCGCCCGGTGCAAGGCCCGAAGGATGGCGCCGCAGCGGTGGTCAAGGATGCAGCCCAGCCTCAGGTGCGCATCATCGAGCACGCCGACGTCAAGCGCATGCTGCTGGCCCAGAAGTCGTACGGAGAAGGGGCGCTGGCGCTCAACCTGTTCTGCGCGAAGCTGGTGGACGAGCAGCACACCGGTGACACGGCCTCGGCCGACGAAGCGCGGTTGCTGCTCGAAGTGCTCACGCCCATCGCCAAGAGCTGGCCCAGCGAGTTCTGCCTGGAAGCCAACTCGCTGGCCATCCAGATCCACGGCGGCTACGGCTACACGCGCGACTTTCCGGTGGAGCAGTACTGGCGCGACAACCGCCTGAACATGATCCATGAAGGCACCCACGGCATCCAGGCCATGGACCTGCTGGGCCGCAAGGTGCTGATGGAAGGCGGGCGTGGCCTCACACTGCTGGCCGGGCGCATCAACGCCACCATCGAGCGCGCGATCCAGGTGCCCGCGCTGGCCGCGCATGCCAATGCGCTGGGTGCCGCCCTGCAGCAGGTGGGCGCCGCCACCAAGGCTGCCTGGGCCACGGGCCAGCCGGCCGACGCGCTGGCCAATGCCGTGCCCTACATGCAGGCCTTTGGCCACACGGTGCTGGCCTGGATGTGGCTGGACCTGGCCCTGGCCACGCTGGCCCAGGATGCCGACCTCACGCGCCCCGCGAGCGTGGGCCGCATGGGCGCCATGCGCTACTTCTTCCATTACGAGCTGCCGAAAATCGGCGCCTGGCTGCAGGTGGTGAGCACGCGCGATGCGACCTGCGCGAGCTTTCCGGAAGACGCGTTCTGACCATGGCCGCGCCACGCACTCTGCAGCGCCTGCACCAACTCATCTGGGCGCTGATCTATGGCGGCCTGCTCACGCTCACCGTGGGCATTGCGACGGCCCGCACCGACGACGCGCTGGGCTGGAGCCTCGCTGCCGTGGGTGGGCTGGCAGCGGTGGCGGGGCTGGTGCTGATCGGCGTGCGCTCGCGTTTGCGGGCGGACTCCGCGCCGTGAACGCCCTGCCGGGCGCGCGACACCAGCGCGACACCCTGTGGTACGCAATAGTCGCGTTGCGTCGCACAATCATCGCGTTGCCCCTGTTCGCTGCCGACGGTTGCGCGCCCTGCGCGGCAGCCTCTACGGCCCCTCACCGCTGATCACTGATCGATAACCCAAGGAGACACAACCCATGACCCGCACCATCCAGCAACTGTTTGACCTGACCGGCAAGACGGCCCTCGTGACTGGCGGCTCGCGCGGCCTGGGCCTGCAACTGGCCCACTCGCTGGGCGAGGCGGGCGCCAAGATCGTGCTCAGCTCGCGCAAGGCGTCCGACCTGGAAGAAGCCGCCGCCGACCTGCAGGCCGCCGGCATCGACGCCCGCTGGATCGCCGCCGACTGCGCCAACGAGGCCGACATCCGCCGCCTGGCCGATGAAACCCTGGAGCGCCTGGGCCACGTGGACATCCTGGTGAACAACGCTGGCGCCGCCTGGGGCGCCCCCGCCGAAGACCACCCCGTGGACGCGTGGGACAAGGTGATGAACCTGAACGTGCGCGGCTATTTCATCCTGAGCCAGCACATCGCCAAGCACAGCATGATCGCGCGCCGCAGCGGCAGCATCATCAACGTGGCGTCCATCGCGGGCCTGGGCGGCAACCCCAAGGGCATGAACACCATCGCCTACAACACATCCAAGGGCGCGGTGATCAACTTCACCCGCGCGTTGGCCGCTGAATGGGGCAAGTACAACATCCGCGTCAATGCCATCTGCCCGGGCTTCTTCCCGAGCAAGATGACGGTGGGTACCCTGAAGGCCATGGGCGAGGAAGCCCTGGCCGCGCACGCGCCGCTGGGCCGCCTGGGCGACGACGAGGACCTGAAAGGCCTTTGCGCGCTGTATGCGTCGGACGCGGGCAAGCACATCACCGGCCAGTGGCTGGCGGTGGACGGCGGCGTGAGCATCGTCACCGGGGGCTGATGGCCCCCGGCTGCACGCCTGCGCGGCGTGCAGGCTGGTGCTGGCGGTGGACTTGATGTCCTCGCCATGCCCGGGGTTGTGCCGCTGTGGCAGGCGAAGGCGTATGCTTTTGCCTCCCTACAAAACCTGGAGTTGCCCGTGCTGAAATTTGGTGTCGAGATCCCCTTTGTCAGCCACCTTGGCTTTACCCTGCACCGCATGGAGAAGGGTGAATCCGAGTTGCGCTACGAAGCCAGGCCCGAGCACCTGAATTCGTTCGACGTGACCCACGGCGGCGCGTCGATGACGCTGCTGGATGTGACCATGGCCACGGCCGCGCGCAGCGAGACGCCTGACATGGGTGTTGTCACCATCGAGATGAAGACCAGCTTCATGCAGCCCGCCCGTGGCCCGCTGGTGGCCAAGGGGCGGCTCATCCACCGCACCGCCACCATGGCCTTCACCGAAGGCACGGTGTACGACGCGCAAGGCAAGGTCTGCAGCCATGCCACCGGCACCTTCAAGTACGTCAAGCGCCTGCCGGTGGACGGCCGCAGCACCCACGGGCTCAAGGTGATCTCCACCGATTGAGATTGCCGGAAATTTGAATAAAAATGGCTGCTATCGCTTGATGGGTAAGCGATGAAAGCTATGAATAATGTAGCAAATAGTTCAAGGAGTTTTCCATGCCACGCAATCAGCAAATCGTTCTCGACAACCGTCCCCAGGGCGAGGCCGTGGCCAGCAACTTCAAGCTGGTCGCCACCGATACGCCTGCGCTGCAGGACGGCCAGGTGCTGGTGCGCCACCACTACCTGAGCCTGGACCCGTACATGCGTGGCCGCATGAACGAGAGCAAGAGCTACGCGGCGTCGCAAGGCCTGGGCGAGGTCATGATCGGCGGCACCGTGGGTGAGGTGGCCGAGAGCCGCCACCCCAAGTACGCCGTGGGCGACAAGGTGGTGGGCATGGGCGGCTGGCAGGAGTACAGCGTGGTCGACGCCAATGCCCCCGGCGCGCTGCGCAAGGTGGACACGGCCCATGTGCCGCTGTCGCACTACCTGGGCGCTGTCGGCATGCCCGGTGTGACGGCCTGGTACGGCCTGGTGAAGATCATTGCGCCGAAGGAGGGCGACACCGTGGTGGTGAGCGCCGCCACCGGCGCCGTGGGCAGCGCGTTTGCCGCGCTGGCCAAGGCGCGCGGCTGCCGCACGGTGGGCATTGCCGGTGGTGCTGAAAAATGCAAGTACGCCATGGAGGAACTGGGCTTTGACGCCTGCATCGACTACAAGCAGCACGGCGACGTCAAGGCCATGTCCAAGGCGCTGAAGGAAGCCTGCCCGAACGGCATCGATGGCTACTTCGAGAACGTGGGCGGCTGGATCATGGACGCCGTGATGCTGCGCATGAACGCCTTCAGCCGCATCGCCCTGTGCGGAATGATCGCCGGCTACGACGGTGCACCGCTGCCCATGGCCAACCCCGCGCTCATGCTCATCAACCGTATGAAGGTCGAAGGCTTCATCGTGAGCGAGCACATGGAAGTCTGGCCCGAGGCCCTCAAAGAGCTGGGCACGCTGGTCGGCACCGGCAAGCTGCGCCCGCGTGAGACCGTGGCGGATGGCATTGCCGCCGCACCCGAAGCGTTCCTCGGCCTGCTCAAGGGCAAGAACTTCGGCAAGCAACTGGTCAAGCTGGTCTGATGTCGCTCCGTTGGGTCTGGGCCCGCTTCGACGACCTGGGCGTGCACGCGCTGCATGACGCCCTGGCCCTGCGCTGCAAGGTGTTCATCCTGGAGCAGGGCCCCTATCAGGACCCGGATGGCGCTGACAAGAAGTCGCACCACCTGCTGGGCTACGACGACGCTGGCGTGCTGCAAGCCTGCCTGCGCGTGGCAGACCCGGGCGTGAACTACGCCGAGCCGTCCATTGGCCGCGTGGTCACCGCCAAGGAGGCGCGCGGCAATGGCACGGGCCGCGTGCTCATGCAGGAGGGCATCGCGCGCTGCACCGAGGCGTGGCCCGGCCACGCGATTCGCATCAGCGCGCAGGCGCATCTGCAGCGCTTCTACGGCAGCCTGGGTTTTGTCACGGTGTCGGACGAATATCTCGAAGACGACATCCCCCACGTCCAAATGCTGCGGAGCCCGTCATGACGACTGCACCTGTTGCGAGCCTGGCCCGCACCCACGACGTGTTCAACCAGAGCACGCCCTGGGCGGATGTGAACCTGTTCACCACCAACCAGCCGCTGCAGGATGCGCTGCGGCTGCACAGCCCCGCGCTGCCCTTGGCCCGCCTCACGGCCCTGGGCGCGGAGATGGGCTCGGCCGAGATGCAGACCCACGCGCGCCTGGCCAACACCCACAAGCCGCAGCTGCGCACGCACGACCGTTTCGGCCACCGCACCGACGTGGTGGAGTTCCACCCCAGCTACCACGCGCTCATCGGCGCCGCGCTGCGCCATGGGCTGCATGCCACGCCCTGGTCGCGTACCGGCGACGCCGCGGCGCACGCCCACACCGAGCGCGCAGCCGGTTTCATGCTCTTCACCGAGGCCGAGCCGTCGGTGCTGTGCCCGGTCTCCATGAGCTATGCGGTCACGCCAGCACTGCGCGGCAACACCGCCGTGTGGGCCGACTGGAGCGCGGGCCTGGCCAGCACGCAATACGACCCGCGCCTGGCGTTGTTCTCGCAGAAATCCGCGCTCACCATGGGCATGGGCATGACCGAAAAGCAGGGCGGCTCCGACGTGCGTGCCAACACCACGCAGGCCGTGCCTGACGGCGAGGACGCCTGGGGCCCGCGCTACCGCCTGACGGGCCACAAGTGGTTCTTCTCGGCGCCCATGTGCGATGCCTTCCTGGTTCTGGCGCAGGCCCCGGGCGGGCTGACCTGCTTCTTCCTGCCGCGCGTGCTGCCCGGCGGGAAGGAGGGCACGCTCAACACCATCCGCATCCAGCGCCTGAAGGACAAGCTGGGCAACCACGCCAACGCGAGCTCCGAGGTGGAGTTCATCGACGCGACCGCCTGGCGCGTGGGCGACGAAGGCCGGGGCGTGGCGCAGATCCTGGAGATGGGCACCATGACGCGGCTGGACTGTGCCCTGGGCACCAGCGGCCTCATGCGCCAGGCGCTGACCATCGCGCTGCACCACACGCGCCAGCGGTCGGCCTTTGGCAAGAAGCTGATCGAGCAACCCCTCATGCGCAATGTGCTGGCCGACCTGGCGCTGGAAAGCGAAGCGGCCACCGCGCTGTCCATCCGCCTGGCCAGTGCCTTCGACAAGAAGGCCCATAGCGAGCACGACGCCGTCATGGCACGCCTGCTCACGCCCGTGGCCAAGTTCTGGGTGTGCAAGCGCGGCAGCGTGTTCGCGCAGGAGGCCATGGAATGCCTGGGCGGCAACGGCTATGTGGAAGAGGGCGGTGAAGGCGCCATGGCCCGCATCTACCGCGAGATGCCGCTCAACTCCATCTGGGAAGGCGCCGGCAACATCATGGCGCTGGACCTGCTGCGCGCCGTGCGCCGCGCCGACACCGCCGCAGCCCTGGCCGACGAACTCGCGCCCGCACGCGGCGCCCACCCGGCGCTCGACCGCCTGGCCAGCGCGCTGCCCCTGCGTGTGGACGCCATGACCACCGAGGCCGAGGCCCGACGCCTGGCGCAGGACGTGGCCCTGGCCGTGCAGGCCGCGCTGCTGTACCAGAGCGCACCCGCCGGCGTGTTCGCGGCGTTCTGCGATTCGCGCCTTGCCGGCGACTGGGGCTACAGCTTCGGCACCCTGGGTGCGAACGTCGACTTCGATTTGCTGTTGAGCCGGGCACTGCCTGCCTGACCCCCCTTTTTTGCGGAGATCCCGATGTCCCATCTCATCCTGCACCACTACCCCTCTTCGCCGTTTTCCGAAAAGATCCGCCTGGTGCTGGGCTTCAAGAAGCTGGCCTGGAAGTCCGTGATCATCCCCAGCATCGCGCCCAAGCCCGATGTGGTCGCGCTCACGGGCGGCTACCGCAAGACGCCGTTCCTGCAGATCGGTGCCGACATCTACTGCGACTCCGCCCTGATCTGCGACGTGCTGGAGCACGAGCAGCCCGAGCCCGTTCTGTACCCGCCGCACCTGAAGGGTGTGGCCCGGGTGTTCGCGCAGTGGGCCGACAGCAGCCTGTTCTGGGCGGCCATGGCCTACAACCTGCAGCCCAAGGGGGCATCGGCGATGTTTGCCAACCTGCCGCCCGCCGTGGCCCAGGCCTTCAGCGAAGACAGGCGCGAAATGAGCGCCGGCATGCAGCGCCTGCGCCCCGCAGACGCCACTGCCGCCTACCGCTCGTACCTGCGCCGCATCGCACACATGGCCGAGGAGCACGACTTCCTGTTCGGCGCCGAGCCGTGCCTCGCGGACTTCGCCGCCTACCACCCTCTGTGGTTCACGCGCCAGTGCGTGCCGGTGATGGCCGACATCTTCGCAGCCACGCCCGCGGTGCCCGAATGGATGGACCGCATCGCAGCCCTGGGCCATGGGCGCATGGAGAAGTTCGCTGCTGAGGACGCCATTACCGTGGCGGCGGGCGCTGAGCCGCTGCCGCTGATGGACGACATGTTCCAGGACGAGCACGGCATTCCGCTGGGGTCGCAGGTCGCCATCGCCGCCGAGAGCTTTGGCACCGAGCCGACCGAGGGCGAGCTGATCGCTGCCACCCGCACCCGCTACACCCTGCGCCGCACCGACCCGCGCGCAGGCACGGTGCATGTGCACTTTCCGCGCATCGGGTATGTGCTGCGGGCCGTGAATGCCTGACGGCGGCGCCGCGCCGCCTCATAACCACACCTACACCCGTTCGGGCTGAGCCTGTCGAAGCCAGGGCAACCCTCGCGGACACCCTTCGACAAGCTCAGGGCGAACGGGTGGGGTGATGGATGACCCGGTGACCGCACAGATGCATCGGCCCATGCCCTGTCACCGACCCACCACAAAACCACACACCACTTCAAGGAGACACCACCATGATCGACAACTTTGCCGGCAAGACCGCCGTCCTCACTGGCGCAGGCTCGGGCTTCGGCCTCGAATGCGCGCGCATCGGCGCCCGCCTGGGCATGAACCTGGTGCTGGCGGATGTTCAGCAGGACGCGCTCGACGCAGCCACTGCGGAGATGCAGGCTGCGGGTGCGCAGGTGCTGGCGCGCAAGGTCGACGTCTCCAACGCCGCGCAGATGGAGCAACTGGCGGCCGACGTGCAGCAGCGCTTCGGCGCGCCGCACCTGGTGTTCAACAACGCCGGCGTGGGCGCGGGCGGCCTGGTGTGGGAGAACTCGGTCAAGGACTGGGAATGGGTACTGGGCGTCAACCTCTGGGGCGTGGTGCACGGCGTGCGCCTGTTCACGCCGATGATGCTGGCCGCCGCCAAGGCAGACCCCGCCTGGCGCGGCCACATCGTCAACACCGCCAGCATGGCAGGCCTGGTGGACGCGCCCAACATGGGCATCTACAACGTGAGCAAGCACGCGGTGGTCAGCCTGTCGGAGACGCTGTACCAGGATCTGTCGCTGGTGACGGACCAGATCAAGGCCAGCGTGCTGTGCCCCTTCTTCGTGCCTACCGGTATCGCCCAGAGCCATCGCAACCGGCCTGGCGACATGCCCGCCGACAAGCCCACCAGGAGCCAGCTCATCGGCCAGGCCATGAGCGACAAGGCCGTGGGCAGCGGCAAGGTGACCGCGGCCGAAGTGGCGCAGAAAGTGTTCGACGCAGCGGCCCAGGGCCAGTTCTACATCTACAGCCACCCCAAGGCCATCGCCTCGGTGCAGACCCGCATGGAAGACATCATGCTGGGCCGCAACCCCACCGACCCGTTTGCCGGCAAGCCCGAAGTGGGTGAGCAGTTGCGCGCGGCGCTCAGGGCAGAGGGCTGAAGTTCAAGCGCTGAAAGGCATTTTTCGCTTGCTGTATAAGCGCTGATAGCTATTGAATTTATAGCAATGACAGCAGAGCACAACGCCACTGCCGCACCGCAGGGCGGCGCTTGCAGCGCCTGCGGCTATGCGCTGTTTGCCACCACCATCGGCCACTGCGGCATCGCATGGCAGGGCGCGCTGCTGGTGGGTGTGCAACTGCCCGAGGATGCGGGCGAAGCCGCGACACGCGCCCGCATGCAGCGCCGGTTTCCGCAATTGTCCGAATGCGCCATGCCGTCCGCCGTGGGCGGCTGGGCCGCGCGCGTGGCGGCCACGCTGGAAGGCGTGCACGACGATCTGCTGGATGTACCGTTGGCCACCGAAGGCGTGCCGCCGTTCAACGCCCGCGTGTACGCACT
This sequence comes from Acidovorax sp. sic0104, assembly GCF_019219095.1. Lineage (GTDB taxonomy): Bacteria > Pseudomonadota > Gammaproteobacteria > Burkholderiales > Burkholderiaceae_C > Acidovorax. The sequence goes on along the minus strand of NZ_JAHUWH010000002.1, from coordinate 377,773 downwards.
GGCCCGTCGCATCCCTCCGGGCAAGACCATGACCTATGGCGAAATGGCCGCCGCGCTGGGCGAGCCCGGCGCGGCCCGGGCCGTGGGCCAGGCGCTGGGCCACAACCCGTTTGCGCCGGTGGTGCCGTGCCACCGCATCCTGGCCGCGAATGGGCGCACGGGCGGCTTCTCGGCCGGGGGCGGGGCCGCCACGAAGATGCGCATGCTCGACATCGAGGGTGCTTTCGCGCACCACACGCTGGCGCTGTTCGCGCCACGCTCTTGAGCGGCCCAGGCTCTTGCTGACACCCAAACACTTTCCGAAATTTCGAACCGTTCACGCTGAGCCCCTCGAAGCGCCGCGCGAGGCTTCGACGGGCCTGTCCTGAGCTTGTCGAAGGGCGCAGCCCGGACGGCCTTGCGCATTGAATGCCTGAGCGCGAACCCCGCGTGAGGCCCGCTGCAACCGCCGGGGCCTCACCCGTGCCTACCCGCGTTTTCTGAGCATCGCCGATCCGCTGCTGGCCATCGCCAGCTCTTCGGTGGTGGCCAGCAGGGCGGGGCCCAGCGCCAGCATGCGCTCCTCGGTCAGGCGCACCAGCGGCCCTGCGATGGTGACCACGCCGATCACCGCACCGTCGTGGCTGCTGCGGATGGGGGCGGCCATGGCTGTCATGGCGGGCGCGAACACCTCCACGATCATGCTGAAGCCGCGCTCGCGCGCTGCCTTCAGGTAGGCCAGCAGGGCCTTCACGGTGGTGGGCGCGTTCGGGCCGTAGTCCTCGGGCTTGCCGAAACCCTGCTGGGACACCAGCGCCAGCGCTTCCTCATCGCTCAGGGTGGACAGCCACGCATGGCCGGCCGAGCTGCACGACAGGTTCACCGACAAACCCATGTCCGGGTCGTAGCGCAGACCGCGCACGGCCCCTTGCGCCTTGGCGACGAAGGTCAGTTCGCTGCCGTCCACCACGGCCAGGCGCACCAGCTCGCCTGACTCGGCGGCCAGCCGGTCCAGCAGCGGCTGGGCGATGTCCACGATGCCGCTGGCACTCAGGAACCCCAGGCCCAGCGACACCAGCTTGATCGTCAGCATGTAGTTGCCCTGGCTGTGGTCCTGGCGCACATAGCCGCAGCGGACCAGCTCGGCCAGCAGCCGGTGCGTGGCGCTCAGCGGCATGTCCAGCTCGGACGCGAGGCTGGACAGCGCCTTGCCTTCGGGATGGGGCGCGAGGTGCTCCAGGACTTTGAAGCTGCGCTCGAGGATGCTGCTCATGACAAGGACTTTCGAGGGTGGTGCAGGCGCCTGCAAGCGCTGCATCGGTTCGGCAGCAATGTACCAAAAATTGTTAAAGGGTTTCTACCATGGAAACACTTTCCACTTTTTTCTACGATTCGCTCCCAAGAGCTGCGGATACCGGTCTGGTGATTCGCGGCGAGCCCTGCCTCTTTTTTTGATGGAGATGCCTTGTGAGAAACACTGCCCGCCTTCTGGCAACCGCCGGCCTGTCCTTGTTGCTCGTCCTGCCTGCCGCAGCCCAGCAGGAGCGCGTGATCCGCTTCGGCCACCTGAACAACGCGGACCACCCCGTGAGCTTCGGCGTCAAGCGCTTCGCCGAACTGCTGGCGGCCAAGAGTGGCGGCAAGCTCAAGGTGCAGGAATACCCGGCCTCGCAACTGGGCAACGAGCTGCAGCAGCAGTCGGCCCTGCAGGGCGGCGTGCAGCAGATGTCGGCCCCGGCCACCACCTCGCTGGCAGGCATCGTCAAGGAGTTCGGGCTGGTGGACTTCCCGTTCGCGGTGACCAGCTTCGAGCAGGCTGATGCGCTGCTGGACGGCCCGCTGGGCCAGGCGCTCATCGCCCGGCTCCCCGAGAAGGGCCTGGTGGCCCTGGGCTACTGGGATCTGGGCTTTCGCAACGTGACCAACAGCAAGCGTCCCATCGCCAAACCGGAGGATTTCGACGGCCTGAAGCTGCGCGTGATCCCGAACCCGGTGTTCCTGGACACCTTCAAGGCCTTCAAGGCCAACCCGGTGCCGATGCCGTTTGCCGAACTGTATGGCGCGCTGGAGGCCAAGGCCGTGGACGGGCAGGAGAACCCCTTCGCGGTGATCCTGTCCAACAAGATGTTCGAGGTGCAGAAATACGTGAGCGCGACCAACCACGTGTACGCCGCCAACATCGTGCTGGTGAGCAAGAAGTTCTGGGACCAGCTGACCCCCGCCGAGCAAAAGATGATGCACGACGCCGCCAACGAGGCACGCGGCTACCAGCGGCAGGTAAGCCGCGCCGCCGCCCAAAGGTCCGTGGGCGACCTGCAGGCCAAGGGCATGGCCTACAACGAGATCGCGCCGGCCGAGCTGGCCCGCATGCAGCAGATCGCCAAGCCCGTGATCGAGAAGTTCGCCGCCACCTACGACCCGGCCATCGTCAAGCTCTACAACAGCGAACTCGCCCGCATCCGCAAGTAATCGAGCAGCCCCGAACCCCATGAAAATCCTCGTCCTCCACGGCCCGAACCTCAACCTGTTCGGGCGCCGCGAACCCCACATCTACGGCACCACCACGCTGGCGCAGATCAACGAGCGGCTTCAAAAGCTCGCAGCCGAACTGCAGGTAGAACTCGCCATCGTGCAGTCCAACCACGAAGGCGCGCTCATCGACTTCCTGCACGACCACATCGACGCCGCGCAGGGCGCGCTGGTAAACCCGGCGGGCCTTACGCAGCACGGCGTGCCGCTGCACGACGCGATCAAGGCCATGCCATTCCCGGTGATCGAAGTGCACATGTCCAACATCGCCGCCCGCGAGGCCTGGCGTGCGCACTCCATCATCTCGCCGGCCGTCAAGGCCACGGTGCAGGGCTTCGGGCCGCATTCCTACCTGGCGGCGCTGCGCTCGCTGGTGGAGAGCCTGCGCGAGGCTGCGCAGCCCGCCTGAGCGCTGTTCCGCCAGCACTTACTGTGCTGTGCCTTGCGCGCAACGTACAAAACTGACGCAGCCCAAGCCAGTGCCCCCGTGCAAGGGCCGCCCCGCCGCACTGGGGGCGTCCCCCTCCCGACTCGCGCAGCGAGACGAGAGAGGGGGAAGGCGCGAAGCGCCTCAGGGGGTGTTTTTTAGGACATACAACATGAATCGGTGGATGGACCGCGCCTGTCGCGGCCTGGAGGCGGTGATCGCCGCCATGCTTGCGTTGATGGTGGTGCTGGTGTTCGGCAACGTGGTGCTGCGCTATGGCTTCAACTCGGGCATCACCGTGTCGGAAGAAGTGTCGCGCTGGCTCTTCATCTGGATGACCTTCCTCGGGGCCATCGTCGCGCTGCGCGAGCATGGACACCTGGGGGTGGATATGGTGGTGCAGCGCCTGCCGGCCATGGGCAAGAAGATCTGCCTGGCCCTGGGCCATGTCGTGATGCTCTACATCGTGTGGCTGCTGTTCCAAGGCAGCCTGGCGCAGGCGCGCATCAACTGGGACGTGACCGCGCCGACCACGGGCGCGTCCATGGCCATCGTCTATGCGGCGGGCCTGGTGTTCGCCGTGTGCGCGGCGCTGATCCTGGCCATCGACCTGGTCCGGCTGCTGCGCGGCCAGATCGCCGATGAGGACCTGGTGATGGTGCAGGAGTCCGAAGAGGCCGTGCAGCTGCAGCAGATCCTGGGCTCGGCAGGCACCACCCATGCGTCCCCCGGCAAGGAGGGCGCGCGATGACCATCTTCGTCTTTGTCGGCGCGCTGCTGCTCGCCATGGCCATGGGTATCCCGATCGCGTTCTCGCTGCTGGCCAGCGGCGTGGCGCTGATGTGGCATCTGGATCTGTTCGACGCGCAGATCCTGGCGCAGAACCTGATCAGCGGGGCCGACAGCTTTCCGCTGCTGGCGGTGCCGTTCTTCATGCTCGCTGGCGAGATCATGAACGTGGGCGGCCTGTCGCGCCGCATCGTGAACTTTGCGCTGGCCCTGGTGGGCCATGTGAAGGGCGGCCTGGGCTATGTGACCATCATGGCCGGCTGCCTGCTGTCGGCGCTGTCGGGCTCGGCCGTGGCCGATGCGGCGGCGCTCACCGCGCTGCTGCTGCCCATGATGGTGAAGGCCGGGCACGACAAGTCGCGGGCGGGCGGGCTGATCGCGGCCACCGGCGTCATCGGCCCGGTGATTCCGCCGAGCATCGGCCTCGTGATCTTCGGGGTGGCTGCCAATGTGTCGATCTCCAAGCTGTTTCTCGCGGCCATCGTGCCGGGCATCCTGATCGGGGCAGCGCTGTGGCTGACCTGGGCCGTGCTGGTGCGCAGCGAAAAAATCGAGCCCCCGCCGCGCAAGTCCGCGGGCGAGATCCTCACGGCCCTGCGCAAGGCGCTGTGGGCGCTGATGCTGCCGGTGATCATCCTCGTGGGCCTGCGCATGGGCGTGTTCACGCCCACCGAGGCGGCCGTGGTGGCGGCGGTGTACGCGCTGTTTGTGTCGGCCGTCATCTACCGCGAGATCACCTGGCGCGACCTGTACGGCATCTTCGTCGCGGCGGCCAAGACCAGCGCCATCGTGATGTTCCTCATCGCCGCCGCCATGGTGAGCGCCTGGCTCATCACCGTGGCCGATCTGCCGTCCAAGGTGGTGGGCCTGCTGCAGCCCTTCATGGACAACAAGATCCTGCTGATGGCGGCCATCATGGTGCTGGTGATGCTGGTGGGCACCGCCATGGACATGACGCCAACCATCCTGATCCTCACGCCTGTGCTGATGCCGGTGATCACTGCGGCGGGGATCGATCCGGTCTACTTCGGCGTGATGTTCATCATCAACAACTCCATCGGCCTGGTCACGCCGCCCGTGGGCACGGTGCTCAACGTCGTGGCCGGGGTGGGCAGAATGTCGATGGACGACGTGACCCGGGGTGTGGTGCCTTTCATGGCTGCGGAGTTCGCCATCATGTTCCTGATGGTGGTCTTCCCCTGGCTGGTGACGGGGCCCGCGAAGTGGTTCCATGGCTGAAGGCCCGGATGGGCGCGCGGTGCTGACGGGGGGCGCAATAGTGCGGCTGGCAGGGTAAGCCGGGGGTAGTTGTGAGGGCAAGGCGGGTGTTACATTCAAAAGCACCTTGCAACGCACCTCTTGCCGATGCCAGTGCACTGCGGCCACTGGCGCGGTGCCCCTTCACCCCCAGACAAGGACCCGCTGCATGCCACCAGACCGCGAGCGCCTAGCCCGCATGCTCTTCGAGGAATACATCGAGATGTATGCCGCGCGCGATGGGCGGTTGCTGGCGCGCTTCAGCGACAACTTCAGCGGCTTTTCGGGCAGCAGCGACAAGCTGCTCAAGACCCGGGCGGAATGGATCGAGGTGACCCAGCAGGACTTCGCGCAGGTGCCCACGCGCATCGGCATCGACATGGTGGACCTGTTCGTGCAGGACCTGGGCCCCGACCTGCTGGCAGCCAACGCCTTCTTTCACATCCACCTGCCCATCCCTGACGCGCTGTTCGCCCGCGAGACGGCCCGCAAGGTGGTTCTGTTTCGGCGCGAGCCCGCAACCGAAGGGCTGGGCGCAGACAGGGGCGAGGGCGACTGGAAGATCGCCCACGTGAGCGTCTCCATCCCCTTCGGCAAAGCCCACGGCAGCGAGGTGTACCCCATCGAAGACCTGCGCCAGCGCAACCGCGAGCTGCAGGCGCTGGTGGATGAGCGCACCGAGGCCCTGGCGCAGGCCAACCGCCGCCTGGAGCTGTTGAGCAATACCGACGGCCTCACCGGCATTGCCAACCGCCGCCACTTTGACGAGGCCCTGGCGCGCGAGTGGGCGCGTGCGCAGCGGGCCCGCGCGCCGCTGGCGCTCATCATGCTGGACGTGGACGTGTTCAAGCATTTCAACGACCACTACGGCCACCTGGCGGGCGACGCCTGCCTGCAGGCCCTTGCCCTCACGCTGGCGCAGACGGGTGCGCGGCGCGAGGGCGACGTGGCCGCGCGTTTCGGCGGCGAGGAGTTCGTGGTGCTGCTGCCGGGATCGGACCTCGAGGCCGCTGCCGACGTAGCGCGCCACATCCAGCAGGCCATCGTCCAGCTGGCGTTGCCGCATGAAGGCTCGCCGCACGGCATCGTCACCGTGAGCTTCGGCGTGGCCAGCCTGCATCCGCAGCGCGACCAGCTGCCCGAAGAGCTGGTGCGCCAGGCCGACCGCGCCATGTACCGCGCCAAACAGGGTGGGCGCCACAGGATCGAACTGGCACAGGTGCAGGGCGAGGGGCGGGGGAGTGGCGGCATTGAACCGTAGGCGATGCCGTCAGTCGTTGCACTGGCGCGTTTGGGTGCGACTATGAATTTTCGCTACGTGCGCAGGGTAGATTTGTCTGCGGGAATTGTGCTCATCGCGCTCATTGCGCTTTTGAGGGAGCGTGAGTCTTGAGTTAATGGAAACGCCAGCGCTGGAACGATGACTGAAATCGACCAGAGCGGACAAAGGAGGCCTGGAACAGAGGCAACTCAAAGTCCCGTCAGGTGGTAAACGAGGCTTGCAAGAAGCTGCTTACTCAACTCTAGATCTTCTCCCATATTTCTTGATCGACATATGAGAAAGTTACGCCTGCGCGACCGCTTTTTGGTGAAGGTATGAATTGGTATTTCACAACCCTACCTGATGACCAGAAGGTCGAAAAGCTCAATCGATCCTGCTCCTGATTCCAGCGCATGTCAGACACTTCTGGAATCTCTCCGTCAAACTTGTCTGATACAGAAACATGCGGTTTTCCGTCAAGGAAATCGATCCGGATCTCGATATCCGAGAAGCCGTCACAGCACTTCCAAGTTCCGACCAACGGGTGCCGGGAGTTGATGTCAACAATTTTGGTCATGGTCTGTAGAAATGCTGTGCTGAATATGAAACTAGGCCTGCTTTCTGCTGTCGGCCAACAGCAGTTGGTGGCGTGGAGCCGAAGGCCGTCAGCCTGATGGATGGGTTACGCCACGCGGCAGCCTGATTGAAGGATTAGGTTTCACTAAGGTAGCCCCCCTCCACCTGCTGCTGCTGATTCTTAAAGATGGCCATAGCCGTTTTCATTCGCATGAAGCCGAACTTTCTGTAGAACGGCTCTTTGCCAGGGACCGCATACAAGATGATTTTCTTGTGGCCGGATGACATTTCCACCAAGTCACTGACAACCTGTTTGCCGAGGCCTGTGCCTTGATGGCTGGGCAGTACGGCAACGTCGCATATGTACGAGCAATCTCCGCCATCAGCGAGCGCGCGCCCCGCCGCCACAAGCTTCGCATTCTGGTAGACGAAGCACGTGAACATGCTGTTGGAGAAGACTCTCTGCAGATGAAGCGGCGGCTTCTCGCCTAGTGGGGCTGCCCGATAGAGGGCAGAAAGCTCTTCCCAATCGACTCCCTCGGTGGAGTGTTTCCATTCGAGTGGCATTTGTGACTCCAATGTCCGCTTGTAGCCGGATTCAGCCCGATGCCCTTGGAGCGCTGGGGACCGTCCGGGAAGTGCAGTGCGTGCCTCATGCGAGGCGCCCTGAGTCTAGTAGATGATCTACGAAGCTCTCGTGCAGTCCTTCTCCAATGCTCTTGCCGTCCCCATCAACGACGTAAAGGCGCCCATGCTCAGCATGGCGTGTACCTCCGTCGAGCGCTACAAAACTGGTATGGGCAAAGCCACGCAACCCCTCGTGAAGGACCGCACGGCTTGAAGATCGACGTTGGCAGCGGTGAGGGCCTTCGAGATCACGCGATAGGGTCCCGCATCGTCTACCCATTCGAGCGGCGCCTCTGTGTTCGACAGCGAATCCGTCATGCCGGACACCCAGCCGGTTTGAATTTGCGCAACGTTCGCTTCTGGCCGACAACTGAAGTGCAGCCGCGTGCTGCGACCAACCGCCTGGCAATCAATGTCCGCAATGTCGCCGGCCAAGGCCATTCCGGGTTTTCCCGCAGCCGCGCACCAAACTGGTGACAATGGCCGACTATGCAGACTACCCGTTTCTTCAAGATGGCCCTGATCCTGGGCCTGCTCTCGGCCATCGGCCCTTTCGCCATCGACATGTACCTGCCGGCACTGCCGGAAATCGGCGCCAGCCTGGGGGCCGATGTGTCTGCCGTGCAGTGGAGCCTCACGGCCTTCTTCGTCTCGCTGGGCGTGGGCCAGCTGTTCTACGGTCCTATCTCCGACATGGTGGGGCGCAAGCCGCCGCTGTATGCCGGGCTGCTGCTCTTCACCCTGGCCAGCGTGGGCTGTGCATTGGCCACCGACATCGAAACCCTGGTGGCCCTGCGCTTCGTGCAGGGGCTGGGCGCAGCGGCGGGCATGGCGATCCCGCGCGCCGTGGTGCGCGACCTGCACACCGGCACTGAAGCCGCGCGCCTGATGTCGCTGCTGATGCTGGTGTTCAGCATTTCGCCCCTGCTGGCGCCGCTGGCCGGCAGTGGCGTGATCGCCGTGACGGGGTGGCGCGGCGTGTTCTGGGCAGTGGCTGTGGCGGCAGTGGCAGGGCTGGTGCTGGTGTCCCAGGGCCTGCAGGAAACGCGGCCCGCGGCCGACCGGCTGGACAGCAGCCTGGGCAGTGCGCTGTCGGGCTATGCGCTGCTGCTGCGCGATTGGCACTACCTGGGCCTGGTGTTCATCGGCGGGTGTTCGATGGCGGGCTTCTTCGTGTACCTGGCGGGCTCGCCCTTCGTGCTGATCAACCACTACGGCCTCACGCCCGTTCAGTACAGCCTGGCGTTCTCGGTCAACGCGGCGGCCTTTTTTGCGGCGGCGCAGTTCAACGCGCAGCTGGGCCGCAGATTCGGCCTGGTGCCCACGGTGAAGGCGGCGGTCACTGGGGCGGGCGCGGTCATGGTGGCCATGCTGTCGTATTACCTGGCTGGCGGCGACCAGCTGGCCGTGCTGCTGGGCCTGTACTTCATCGCCAGCGCGCTGATGGGGCTGGTGATTCCGACCACGTCGGTGCTGGCGCTGGAAGAGCATGGCGCCATTGCCGGTACCGCGTCGGCCTTGCTGGGCACGCTGCAGATGCTGATCGGTGCCGTGGCCATGGGCGTGGTGGGCCTGTTCGCCACGGGCAAGCCACTGCCGATGGTGGTGGGCATGGCCAGTGGCGCGCTGATGGGCCTGCTGCTCACCTGGCTCACGCTGGGCCGCCCTCGGGCCCCTCGCTCCGAAGCGCAAGGCCAGGCCTTGTAGCCCGTGGTCCATGGGCGTGCTATTGATAAGATAGCTGACAACGCTTTTCCAACAAGCGTTGGAGCACGCTAGAAGCAGATTTTCGGGCGTTTGAGCGACGGGAGATGCGATCTTGCCGGTGCTCCGCGCCCTACGCCGGGGTTTCGGCAACCGCTCCGCCTGTGCCGGCGCTGGCGCTGCCCGTGGCTGCTGCCACGGCACGCGCCAACCACAAGACCGTGTGCGGTGCCGATCCTTCGGCATGGTTGCTGATGCTCACGAAGGCGTTCTGCCCGCGCCCGGTCATCCCGGCGATCACGGCGGCCAGCTCGTTGCGGGTTTCTTCGTCGGGGTGGTGCAGGCGGTCGTAGGGCTCATAGAGCTTCTGGGCTTCTTCGTAGCCGTAGGGGCCGTGGATGGGGTGCAGATTCCAGCGGCAGACAAGCGGGCCGGGCCACAGCGCGCGCAGCACCGGCAGCTGGTCTTTGAGGGGCGGCATCTTGGGGTGCAGGCCCAGGCAGTAGGTGGCGCCTGCCTCGCGCAGCACGGCGGCGAACGCGGGCGTCAGCCATTCGGGGTCACGCACTTCCACCGCGATCACGCCATCGGGCGCCAGGGGCGCCAGCGCGGGCTGTGCCAGCAGCATGGCGCGCAGGCGCTCGAGCAACTGCGGCATGCGGTCCAGCTGCGACAGCGGCAGCGGGCTGAGCTGGAACACCAGCGCGCCGAGCTTGTGCGCGAGGCCCTGCAGCGCCGGCTCCACGAACTCGCTGCGCGCCAGCTCGGGGTTCAGGAACGCGGGGTTGGGCTCGCGGCCCCGGCCGTCTTCGGCGCGCACCAGCGCGTCGGTCACCAGGCTCGGGGCCTTGACCACGAAGCGGAAGTCGTCGGGCACCTGCGAGGCATAGCGCTCGTACTGGCTCACCGTGAGTGGCCGGTAGAAGCTGCGGTCGATGCTCACGGTGCGCAGCAGCGGGTGCTGGGCGTAAACGGCCAGGCCCTGCTTTGACAGCATGGATTCGGAATGTTCGCCCTCCCACACCAGGCCCTTCCAGCCCGGGTATGTCCAGGACGAGGTCCCCAGGCGCAGGCGCTGCGGCAGCGCGGCTGCCAGGGCGCGCAGTGCGTCGTGCCCCGGGGCGGGGTGCACGCCCGTACGGCGTGGCGCGGGGGCGGCTTCAGGCTTCAGCGTCCTGGTGGGTGAGGGCGAGGGCGGCGGCGCCGGCGGGCCGCCGAACAGGTCGTCTTGCATTCAGGCGGGGCGAAAGGGGCTTTCGAGCACGGGGCACAGAATCACAAGCTGCCGAACAACCCGCTTTCGTCAAGCAGCTCGTAGGTGATTTCAGGGCGCTGGTCCAGGCTTTTCTTGATGGCCGCAGGGATGGCCTGGCGTGTCTTGCGACACAGCCCGGGCTGCTCCAGCACCAGGATGGCAATGCCGCGCAGGGTGCGCACCTCGTTCGGCCCCGGGGTGATGGACAGTCGCACGCCCAGCTGCTGCTCCATGCGGTCCTGCATGCGGCGCAGGTCTTCCAGGCTGGTCAGGTTTTCCAGGCGCTCCATGAGCTTTTTCTCTTCGGCCCGCGTGAGGCGCAGGATGCGCACGTCGCCGCCGGGTGCCGCCATCAGCTCGTCCCGGCCGCAGACGCAGGTGCCTGGTGGGCATTCGGTGCGGATGGGGAAGGGCAAGGGAGTCGTCATGGCCAGCACCGGCATTCTAGGGATGTCCGGCCCACCCTGCGGTGCAGCAGGGCTCGGCGCGGGTGTGTCGGCTTTCGTCGGGGGCGCTGCCCTGGGGGCGGGGGAAGGCCCGGGCGCCTGTGGCAAACTCCCGCGCTTCGCGTTTTGTTTGGGAGTCCGGCCCGCGGCCGGCTCCTGTCAGTCAGAGAGAGTTTGCCCACACATGCAGCAGATCATCCGGCAGTTGGCCGCAGAAATCAGGGTCAGTGAACAACAGGTACGCGCAGCGGTGGAGCTGCTGGACGGCGGTGCCACGGTGCCGTTCATCGCGCGCTACCGCAAGGAAGTGACCGGTGGACTGGACGACATCCAACTGCGCGAGATCGAGGCGCGCCTGTCTTACCTGCGCGAGCTGGAAGAGCGCCGCGCGGCTGTGCTCAAGGCCATCGACGAGCAGGGCAAGCTGACGGACGCGCTGCGCGCTGCCATTGCCGCTGCGCCCACCAAGCAGGAGCTGGAAGACATCTACCTGCCTTTCAAGCAAAAGCGCCGCACCAAGGGCCAGATCGCCCGCGAGTTCGGCATCGAGCCGCTGGCCGACAAGCTGTTTGCCGACCCCACGCTCGACCCCGCCACAGAAGCGGCTGCCTTCACCAAGCCCCCTGAGGTGCTGGACGACGGCAAGCCGGGCGCGGATTTCTCGACCGTGCCGGCCGTGCTCGACGGCGTGCGCGACATCCTGTCCGAGCGCTGGGCCGAAGACGCCGTGCTGGTGCAGAACCTGCGCGAATGGCTGTGGGCCGAAGGTCTGCTGCGCAGCAAGAAGGTGGAGTCCAAGAACGAGAACGACCCCGAGGTCTCCAAGTTCCGCGACTACTTTGACTACGACGAGCCCATCGGCCGCGTGCCCTCGCACCGTGCGCTGGCCGTGTTCCGTGGCAGGGGGCTGGAGATCCTGGAAGCCAAGCTCGTGCTCCCAGTGGAGCCCGAGCCTGGCAAGCCCAGCCTGGCCGAAGGCAAGATCGCCCTGCACCTGGGCTGGAGCCACGCGGGCCGCCCGGCCGATGATTTGGTGCGCAGGTGCGTGGCCTGGACCTGGCGTGTGAAGCTGTCGCTCTCCACCGAGCGCGACCTGTTCGCCCGCCTGCGCGACGACGCCGAGAAGGTCGCCATCAAGGTGTTTGCCGACAACCTGCGCGACCTGCTGCTGGCCGCGCCGGCCGGCCCGCGCGTGGTGATGGGCCTGGACCCGGGCATCCGCACCGGCGTGAAGGTGGCCGTGGTCGACGCCACCGGCAAGCTGGTGGAGACGGCCACGGTGTACCCGCACGAGCCCAAGCGCGACTGGGACGGTTCGCTGTTCACCCTGGCCAAGCTGGCGGAAAAGCACGGCGTGAACCTGATTGCGATCGGCAACGGCACGGCCAGCCGCGAGACCGACAAGCTGGCCGCCGACCTCATCAAGATGGCCGCCAAGGCCGAGCGCGCCATCGAGAAGGTGGTGGTGAGCGAGGCCGGCGCCTCGGTCTATTCCGCCAGCGAGTACGCCAGCCAGGAGATGCCCGACGTGGACGTGAGCCTGCGCGGCGCCGCCAGCATTGCGCGCCGCCTGCAGGACCCGTTGGCCGAGCTGGTTAAGATCGACCCCAAGAGCATCGGCGTGGGCCAGTACCAGCACGACGTGAACCAGAGCGAACTGGCGCGCACGCTGGGCACGGTGGTGGAGGACTGCGTGAACTCGGTGGGCGTGGACCTGAACACGGCCAGCGTGCCGCTGCTCTCCCGCGTGTCGGGCCTCTCGGGCAGCGTCGCCAAGGCCGTGGTGCGCTGGCGCGAAGCCAATGGCGCCTTCAAGAGCCGCAGGCAGCTGATGGATGTGGCCGGCCTGGGCGCCAAGACCTTCGAGCAGAGCGCGGGCTTTTTGCGCATCCGGGGCGGTGAGAACCCGCTCGATATGACCGGCGTGCACCCCGAGACCTACCCCGTGGTCGAGCAGATCATGGAGAGGACGGGCAAGCCCGTGGCCGAGATCATGGGCCGCGCCGACATGCTCAAGACCCTCAAGCCCGAGCTGTTTGCCAACGACAAGTTCGGTGTGATCACCGTCAAGGACATTTTGGCGGAGCTGGAAAAGCCCGGCAGGGACCCACGCCCCGACTTCAAGGTGGCGCGCTTCAACGACGGCGTGGAAGACATCAAGGACCTCAAGGAAGGCATGATCCTGGAGGGCACGGTGAGCAACGTGGCCCAGTTCGGCGCGTTCATCGACCTTGGGGTGCACCAGGATGGCCTGGTGCATGTGAGCCAGCTGGCGCACAAGTTCGTGAACGATGCGCGCGAAGTGGTCAAGACCGGTGACATCGTCAAGGTCAAGGTCATGGAGGTGGACGTGGAGCGCAAGCGCATCGGCCTGTCGATGAAGCTCGATGCCGCGCCGCCGCGCCAGGGCGGCGAACGTGGCGCGCCGCAGGGCAACCGCTTCGAGGGCGCGGGCCGGGGCTATGCCCAGCCGCAGCGCCGGGCCAGCGAGCCCGCGCAGCAGTCGGCCATGGCGTCGGCATTCGCCAAGTTGCAACAGGCCAAGAATCGTTAGGTGCCAGGCGGGGAGGGCGGGCCATAATCGGCCTACCCAAACCCCCCGGTGCCCTACCCATGGAGTTGAACGCACTGCTGGCCCAACCAGTGGCATTGCCCAGTCTTCCGCGCGCCGTGGCGCTGCTGATGAACGAGCTGGCCCACGAGGAACCGAGCCTGCGGCGCCTGAACCAGCTTTTCGGCACGGACCCCGCGCTGGCCGCCCGGTTGCTGGAGCTGGCGAATTCGGCCACCTTCCAGCTGCCGCGCCAGATCGCGGGCATTCCCGAAGCGCTGGCGCTGCTGGGTACCGTGCAACTGCGCTCGCTGGTGTCGTCCGCCACGTTGGGCACCACGTCGCGCTCGGTGCCGGGCGTGAACATGCAGCAGTTCTGGCGCTACAGCCTGAACACCGCCAAGCTGGCGCGGTCGCTGGCGGGCATCGTGCACCAAAGCCAGATCGCCGCGTTCACGGCCGGCCTGCTGCATGCGCTGGGCGAGCTGGTGATCCACCTGGCCGACCCGGAAAAGGCGCACTCCGTCAACACGCTGGTCGCGCCATTCGACCTGCGGCGCGGCAAGATCGAGCACCGCATCTTCGGCTACAGCTACGGCCATGTCACGGCCGCGCTGGCGCGTCGGTGGCAATTGCCCGAAGCGGTGGTGGACGCTCTTCAGCACCAGGGTGCGCCGTTCGACAACAACGTCTACGAACCGCTGGCGGGCGTCATCCACCTGGCCTCCTGGCGTGCCCGCGCCCGCGAAGTAGAGCTTACCGACAAGGAGCTGGCGGTGTCGTTCCCCGGCGAGGTGGGCCTGACGCTGGGCCTCGACATCGACATGGTCCTGCAGCAGGACCCGATCGACTGGACGGTCAAGCCAGAGGCTGCCGACTACGTCGTCTGAGGGCGCGCTCCAATGCCGGGCACCGCCACGGCGCGACAGGCGCAGCCGCCGCCCTTTGCGACAATCCTCGTCCATGAAAGCCCTGCGCATCTATGCCGGCCCCCGCGCCCGCGAGCACCTTGAACAGCACGGGCTGCAGCCCTCCGACGTCGGCGTGATCCCCGGTGCGGCGGGCGGGCCCAAAGGCCTCATCCTGGGGCCGCTGGACCGCTTCATCTTCGGGCAGTGGCTGCCGCAGTCCGAGCAGCCGGTGCACCTGGTCGGTGCCTCCATTGGCGCGTGGCGCATGGCCACGGCTTGCCTGCACGACCCGGTGGCGGCGTTCGAGCGGCTGGAGCGTGACTACATCCACCAGAACTACGACCTGCCGCCCGGCAAGAAGCGGCCCTCTGCCGCGCACGTCAGCGAGCGTTTCGGGCAGAGCCTCGATGCCTTCTATGGCGGCAGGGTGGACGAAGTGCTGAATCATCCGCGCTTTCGGCTGCACATCGTCACCTCGCGCGGTCGCCACATGCTGCGGCGCGAGCATGGCGTGGCCACGCCCCTGGGCTACCTGGGCGCCTTCCTGTCCAACACCGTGCACCGCAAGGCGATGGGCGCGTGGCTGGAGCGGGTGGTCTTTTCATCGCCCGAGAACGCGCCCGCTGGCGCGGCGGCAGGCGCCTGCGCGGCCTTGCCGTTCGCCACGTCGGACTACCGTACTCGGCAAGTGGCGTTGAATGCAGGCAACTTCATGCCCGCGTTGCAGGCCAGCTGCTCCATCCCCTTCGTGCTGCAGGCCGTGCACAACATTCCGGGCGCGCCGCCCGGGGCGTACTGGGATGGGGGGATCACCGACTACCACCTGCACCTGGCCTATGGCCGGCAGATCATGTCGAATGCTATTGATTTGGTAGCTGGTGGCGCAATGCCAGCGGACGATAGCGGCCAGAATCATTCAAATTCTGGATTGCTTCGCTCGCCTGGGCTGGTCTTGTACCCGCACTTCCAGCACCGCGTGGTACCCGGCTGGCTGGACAAGGGGCTCAAGTGGCGCCACCGTTCCACGTCCGCGCTGGACACCATGGTGGTGCTCTCGCCCAGCCCGGAATGGGTGCGCTCGTTGCCCAACGCCAAGCTGCCGGACCGCAATGACTTCACGCACTACGGCACGGATGGCGCTGCCCGTGCCAAGGCCTGGCTCGCGGCCACGCGCGCGAGCCAGCAACTGGTGGACGAATGGGCCGCGTGGCTCGAACGCCCTGACCTGGGGGCGGTTCAGCGCCTGTAGCCGGCAGGCGCAGCCGCGGGGCGGCGCGCAGCCTCCTGCACCGCCCTGGCGGCGTGGCGCGTGGCGTGGTCCCGTGCCCAGCTGAGCACCTCGTGCGCGGGCATGGGCCGAGCGATGCCGAAACCTTGGGCGCGCTCGCAGCCCAGCTCCAGCAGCTTGGCGCATTGCTCCGCAGTCTCCACGCCTTCCGCCACCGCATGCCGCTGGAAGGCCGCCGCCAGAGCGACGATGGCGCTGACCAGCGTGAGGTCTTCTTCGTCTTCGAGGATGCCGCGCACGAAGGACTGGTCGATCTTGATGGTCTCGGCCGGCAGCCGCTTGAGGTAGGACAGCGACGAAAAGCCCGTGCCGAAGTCGTCCAGCGCAAAGCGCACGCCCAGCGCCTGGCAGCTTTGCATCATGTGGCGCATGTACTGCATGTCTTCCAGCGCAGCCGATTCCAGGATCTCGAGCTCCAGCCGGGTGGGCGAGACTTCGGGGCAGGTGTGCAGGATGTCCTTCAAGCGCTCGACGAAGTTGGGCCGGTGGAAATGCCGCGCGGAGATGTTCACGCTGACTTCCCAGTGCATGCCGGCATCGGTCCAGTAGCGCATCTGGGTGAGCGCCTGGCGCAGCACCCATTCGCCCAGTTCCACCTCCAGCTCCGCGTCTTCGATGAGCGGCAGCACGTGCTGCGGGCCCAGCAGGCCCTGCTCGGGGTGCTGCCAGCGCAGCAGCGCCTCCAGGCCGATGATCTCGCCGGTGCGCAGGTGGACCTTGGGCTGGTAGTGCAGCACCAGCTCGCCCGCATGCAGCGCCCGCGCGACGCGCGTCTGGCGGGTGTGCTGGGTCTGCACGGCGTGGTCGAGCTGCACGTCGAACACGTGCATCTGGTTGCGCCCGAAACTCTTGGCCTGGCACATGGCCTGGTCGGCATGGCGCAGCAGGGTGTCGGGGTTGGTGTCGTCCTGCGGGAACACGGCCACCCCCACGCTCACGGTGGTGGTGATCACCCGGTCGTCGATGGCATAGGGCGCCGCCAGCTGCTGCATCAGCACGCCCACGCGGGATTCGATGGCGGGAACGTCGGCTTGCTCGCCCAGCAGCAGCACGAACTCGTCGCCGCCCATGCGCGCCACCGCGTCCTGCGGCGTGATGAAGGCACCCAGCCGCCGCGCGGTTTCCTTGAGCAGCCGGTCGCCCACGCGATTGCCGTGCGCGTCGTTCACGGCCTGGAAGTGGTCCAGGTCCAGCATGCACACGGCCAGCAGCAGACCTTTTTGCCGGGCCACGAAGATCGCGTGGGTCAGCCGCTCGGCCAGCGCGGCGCGGTTGTACAGGCCCGTGAGGGCGTCGTGCCGCGCGTGCCAGGAGATCTGGTGGCGCAGGTTGCGCGTCTCGGTCACGTCGCGGAACACCAGCACGCAGCCCACGGCCATGCCGTCGCCCTTGCGAATGGCCGACGCCGTGTATTCGATGGCGTAGCGCTCGCCGGAGCGGTGGATCAGCAACTCCTGCGTGGCCTGCTGCAGCGCGCCGGGCTGGGTGTCGCGCTCCGCGGCCGTTTGGGCGGTGCGGCTGGCCGGGTCTTCGTACAGGCGGAACACGGTGTCCAGCTGGTGGCCGATCGCCTGGTCGGCATTGAAGCCCGTCATGAGCTGCGCGGCCTCGTTGATGGTCTCGATGCAGCCTGACAAATCGGTCGTGATGACGCCGTCGCCGATGGACGCGAGGGTGACCTCGGCGCGTTCCTTCTCGGCCCGCAGGGCCTCTTGCGCGCGCTTGCGCTCGGTCACGTCCACCAGGGTGCCGATGGTGCCGGCCAGCTCGCCGCTGGTGGTAGTGAAAGCTGCCTCGTAGTAGGCCATGTCCCGCGGGGGGTGGTGGTTGGCGGGGCGGATGCGGATCTCGTTGTCCTGCGCCATTGCGATCTGCGCAGAGCGCTCGGGCGAAAGCTCCGGCGGATAGAAGGTGCTGGGCGGCGCGGGGTGCGCCAGGTCTGCCCGGGGCTGGAAGAGCCGCTGCCAGGCGCGGTTCACGTCCAGGTAGGTGCCTTTGGGGTCGCGCACGAACACGGGCAGGGGCAAGGCGTCGATGAGCTGGCGCGTGAAGTGCAACTGCTCGCTCTGCAGGCGCTGGGTTTCGCGCAGCGACAGCACCAGCGACTGCACCTTGCCCGCCATGTCGTTGAAGGTGGCGGCCATGGCGCGCGACTCCAGGGTGCCGGTGACCTCCATGCGCGTATCAAGCCGCCCCTGGCGGAAGGCGTCGGTGGCCTCTGCCAGACGGCGCAGCATGCGTGCGTTGGCGCGCAGCAGCAGCGTGAGCAGGAAGAAGATGGTGAAGATGTTGAGCGCCGTGATGCGCAACTGAACGACCACGCTACTCCAGATCTGGCCCGCGAGCGGCACTGCGTGCAATGTGACAGTGAGGCGCCCTGGCGGCCCCGCCAGCGTGTTCTGCCCGAACTGTTGCACCAGCGGCCCTGGGTTGATCCAGTCGATGAACCAGGCGGGCGCTTTGGAGGCAGGAGTGGGGCTGGCAGCTGCCACGGCGGGCTGGGTGCCGACGGTCCATAGGAGAGTCTTCACGGCGGGCGCGTTCGCCAGCGCTTCACGCAGCACAATGGCGGCGCCTTCGGCGTCGCCGGCGGGCAGGGCGGACAGCGCGGGCAACAGGGCATCCCCCGCGCGGCGCAGCTCGGTGGTGGCCAGGCGGTGCGCCTCGGCTGTTTCGGTGGCCAGCAGGTAGTGGTAGCGCACTGCGCTCACCGCAAGGATGATCAGCACAATGGGCACGTACAGGCGCGGGTACGTTCCCCGCCAGAGCCAGTTGCTGAGTTTTCCGGTGCGCATCGTGAGTGGCCTTCCCTGACCCCGGGGTAAGAAATTGTTAATTAATTAATTGTTTGTCGCCCGGAGTCTAGCGCTTCGTGCCAGCGAGGTCGCGCAGGGACAGTGTGGCCTGCCGCTTTTCATTCGGAGGGAGGGTGGCACGGGGGGCTGCACCGTGCCGACGTGCCGCCGGGCCGTAGGGCGCGTTCATGCGTGCGCCCGCAGTCCAGGCAGTTGAGGTAAGCCCCGGGACATCTGGCCGGGGCCGGGACGCGCTCGTTCAGAGCGACTGGGCCAGGATCTCGCGGTATTCCTGCGGCGTGGCCACGCGCGGGTTGGTCTTGTGGCAGTGGTCGGCCATCGCGCCCTTGATGATGTCGTCGAACAGCGCCTCCGACACGCCCATGGCGGCCAGGCCCGTGGGCAGGCCCAGGCGTGCATTCATGTCGCGGATGGCGTCGGGGATATCGCCCGCCGACGCCAGGCCCATGGCGTGCGCCATGCGCGCGAGGCGCCTGTCCTTGCGCACCGACTCGGCCCCCGCGTTGAAGCGCACCACGGCCGGCAGGAACATGGCGTTGAGCGTGCCATGGTGCAGGCGCGGGTTCACGCCGCCCAGGCTGTGGCTGAGTGAGTGCACCGCGCCCAGGCCTTTCTGGAACGCCATGGCGCCCTGCATGCTGGCGCTCATCATGTGAAGGCGCGCATCGCGGTCGCTGCCGTTCCTGGTCGCGGGCTCGATGTGGGCCCAGCCGCGGGCGAGTCCGTCCAGCGCGATGCCGTCGGCCGGCGGGTTGAACGCGGCGGACATGAAGGTTTCCATGCAGTGCGCAATCGCATCCATGCCAGTGGCGGCGGTCAGGGCGGGCGGCAGTCCCAGGGTCAGTTCGGGGTCGCAGATGGCGGTCTTGGGCACGAGGTTCCACGAATGGAAGCCGAGCTTGCGGTGGTCGTCCACGATGATGATCGCGCCGCGCGCGACTTCGCTGCCCGTGCCGCTGGTGGTGGGCACTGCGATCAGCGGCGCGGCGCGGTCGGTGATCCGCGGCGAGCCGCCCTCGATGGTGGCGTAGTGGGTCAGGGGCCCTTCGTGCGTGGCCGCTATCGCGATGCCCTTGGCGCAGTCGATGGCCGAGCCGCCGCCCACGGCGATGAGGCCATCGCAGCCCTGGGCCTTGTACACCTCGACGGCCGCGCGCACGGCGGCCTCGGTGGGGTTGGCGGGGGTCTGGTCGAACACCGCCACGGGCAGGCCCGTCAGCGCATCGAGCGCCTTCTGCAGCACGCCGGCGGCCTTCACGCCGGGGTCCGTCACCACCAGCGGGCGGGTGATGCCCACGCGTTCGCACTCCTGCTTGAGCAGCTGGACGGCGCCGAACTCGAACTGGATCTGTGTGACGTAGTAGATGAAAGCCATGGTGGTTGCAGAAGTTACGTTTACGATGGGCCGCTGGAGTCGTCCGTTGCCGTGCCTGCGAAGCGAGACGGGGTCGGCCACTGCGCTGTGCGCGGGGCCGCTCTGCGAGGAGCGCGGGGTGCAGGCAACGGGCAGGTTCCAGGCACTCTACAACCCGGAGACACCGATGACCACTCAGCAAACCCTCATTTCGCTCGCTCTGGCGGGCGCGTCCGTCGCTTTTGCGACAGTCGCCCAGGCCGAATGCCTGACCGATGCGCAGGCCTCCGAACTCGTCGCCAACTACGTGGCCAGGACGCCCGCTGCGAACCTGGAAAACCTGTCCGACGCCGATGGCGCGTGCACGCGCGGCAAGGTCAACCAGTTGCTGGCGCAGCGCCTGGGCAAGGTGGTGGGGTACAAGGCGGGCCTCACCAACCCGGCTGTACAAAAGCGCTTCAACACCGACAAGCCTGTATGGGGGAAGCTGTACGAAGGCATGATCCTTCCGAACGGCGCGGCGGTGGATGCCGCCTTCGGCGCCCGCCCACTGTATGAGGCCGACATGCTGGTGCGCGTGAAAAGCGCTGCCATCAACCATGCGAAGACGCCCATGGAAGTGCTCGACGCCGTGGATCAGGTCATCCCCTTCATCGAACTGCCCGACCTGCTGGTGCAGGCACCGCCCAAGCTCAACGGCGCAGGCGTGAGCGCCATCAATGTGGGCGCGCGGCTGGGCGTGGCTGGCGCGCCGCTGCCCGTGCCGGCTTACCGGGGCGAGCGCTTTGCGCTGCTCAAGGCGCTGGCCGACATGAATGTGTCCCTCACCGATGCCAGCGGCGCGCGCCTGGGTGGCGGCAAGGGCAGCGACATCCTGGAACACCCGCTCAATGCCGTGGTGTGGCTGGCCGGCGCCCTCCAGCAGGAAGGCCTGACCATGCAACCCGGTGACCTGATCAGCCTGGGCTCGTTCTCGCCGCTGCTGCCGCCCAAGGCGGGGCTGACCGTCACGGCCACCTACGACGGCCTGCCGGGCGCCGCGCCCGTGCGCCTGAGCTTCAAGTAAAACCTGCACCCGCGCCCGTCCCCTCCTTCCTTTGACGGGCGCGGCTTTTGCCAGAGACCGACCATTGACCACCGACCTGAACATCCACCACACCCGCCTCACCCCCCAGATGCGCAGCGTGCTCGAGCGCATGGCCCGCGCCGGTCACCCGCCGCTGCACACGCGCTCGCCCCAGGATGCCCGCGTGGCCTACCAGGCCGGGGCGGACGTGCTGGAAGTGCCCAAGGCCGCGCTCGCACGCGTCGAGGACCTGACCATCCCGGCCCGTGACGGGCATGCGCTGCCCGCACGCCTGTACGCACCCAGCGCCGACACCGGCCTGCCTCTCCTGCTGTACACGCACGGCGGCGGTTTCACCATCGGCAACATTGCCACGCACGACATCCTGTGCCGCGAGCTGGCACGCCTGGCCGGGTGCATGGTGGTGTCGCTGGACTACCGCCTCGCGCCCGAGCATCGCTTTCCGACCGCCAGCAACGACGCCTGGGACGCGCTGGCCTGGCTTTCAGCGCATGCGGCCGAGCTGGGTGCCGACCCCGCACGCCTGGCCGTGGGCGGCGACAGCGCGGGCGGCACCCTGGCTGCCGTGAACGCCATCCTGGCGCGCGACGCGGGCCTGCCGCTGGCCCTGCAGCTGCTGATCTACCCCGGGTGCGCCGCACACCAGGACACGCCGTCGCACACGACCTTCTCGCACGGCCTGGTGCTGGAGGAGCCCGCCATCAGCTGGTTCTTCGGCAACTATGTGCGAAGCCGCCAGGAGCGTGAGGACTGGCGTTTTGCTCCGTTGCTCGCGCCCGACGTGGATGGCGTGGCACCGGCCTGGATCGGCCTGGCCGAGTGCGACCCGCTGGTGGACGAGGGCGTGGACTATGCCGACAAGCTCCGGCTCGCTGGCGTGCCGGTGGACCTTGACATCTACCGCGGCGTGACGCACGAATTCATCAAGATGGGCCGCGCCATTCCCGAGGCGCGCCAGGCCCACGCCGACGCGGCACGTGCATTGCGTGCTGCGTTCGGCCTTTCATGACCCGCCAGAAAATGGAGAGCCCAGACACCATGCAACGCCGTGATTTCCGACTGTTCCACCGCCTGCGCGTGCGCTGGGCCGAGGTGGACATGCAGAAGATCGTGTTCAACGCCC
Organism: Acidovorax sp. sic0104; assembly: GCF_019219095.1. Classification (GTDB taxonomy): domain Bacteria; phylum Pseudomonadota; class Gammaproteobacteria; order Burkholderiales; family Burkholderiaceae_C; genus Acidovorax. The sequence goes on along the minus strand of NZ_JAHUWH010000002.1, from coordinate 355,793 downwards.
ACTATCTGATGTACATCGACACAGCCATGTCCGACTACTGGCGGGCGCTGGGGCTGCCTTACGAGAGCAGCATGCACGCCCTGGGCGGCGAGATGTACGTGAAGAAAGCCACCGTGGAGTACCACGCGTCGGCGCGGCTCGATGACACGCTGGACGTGGCACTCAAATGCGCGCGCATCGGCAACTCGTCGTGCGTGTTCCAGGCGGGCATTTTCAGCGGCGACCGGCTGCTGATCTCGGCCGAGCTGGTCTACGTGTTCGCCGACCCGGCCACGCAGACCTCGCGCCCGGTGCCGCCCGCGCTGCGCGCCATCTTCGACGGCTTCGAGGCTGGCCACGACATGGCCGAGGCGAAGACCGGCGACTGGAACACACTGGGCCGCGACGCGGGTCGCGTGCGCACCGATGTGTTCGTGCGCGAGCAGGGCATTCCCGCAGAGATCGAAGCCGATGCGAATGACATCTCGGCGCGCCACGCCGTGCTCTACAACCGCCTGGGCATGCCGATCGCTGCGGGCCGCCTGCTGCAGCCCGAGCCGGGCATCGGGCGCATCGGACGCATGGCAGTGGACCGCTCCGTGCGTGGCGGGCGCTGGGGGCGGCAGCTGCTCGACGCGCTGGTGACGGCCGCCCGCGCCCGGGGCGACCGTGAGGTGCAATTGCACGCGCAGCGCAGCGCCGAGGGCTTCTACCGCCGCGCGGGCTTCAGCGTGGTGGGCGAGCCGTACGAAGAAGCCGGCATTGCGCACATCGCGATGGCGCAGCGCCTGTAACGCCCGCCATCGAAACCTTTTTTGCTATGAAAATGGTAGCATCTACCGCTTGCCAGTAGTGCGGTAGAGCCGGTTTTTGATCAGATATCTTCGAGCAGCGCGTAGGGCAGAGGCTGCACGGCCAGCGCCACGCCGTCTGGCGCGCCCACCTGCAGGCTGTCTTGCGCGGCTGCGATCTGCAGCGACACGATGGCGTCGAAACCCCCTGCAGGTGCTGCCGCGACCTGCACGACGGTGCCGCAAGGCTGCTCCAGCTCATTGGTGCTGAACACTTCTGCGCCCACAGCCAGCGGAGCATCCGCATGCACCACGTACGCTCGCCGCTTCAGCGTACCGCGGAACTGGCTGCGCGCCACCACTTCCTGGCCGGGGTAGCAGCCCTTCTTGAAATTCACGCCGCCCACGGATTCGTAGTTCAGCATCTGCGGCACGAAGGCTTCGACCACCGGGGTGGTCAGCGTTGCGACGCCGCTTCGGACCTCGCCCCAGGCCCACAGGTTCGGCTCCAGCGCAGCGCCGGCCGGCGCGGGTTCGGCCACGGGCGCCACCCACAGCGCGCGGGGCTGGCCGTCTGCGGGGTAGAGATGCACCACGGACGCCGCACCCACGTCCGCCTTGGTCCAGGCGGGCTGGGCGCCCTGGGGCAGGGCAGCGACCGCATCGCCCGCCAGGCCGTACAGCGCAAAGTCGGCGGTGGCATCGGTGAGCCTGGCCTTCGCGCGCAGCACGAACATCGACAGGCGCTTGAGCGTGGGCGGCAGCAGGTCGGGGCTGCACAGCAGCAGGATCTCCGTGGCGCTGCGCTTGAAGCCGATGAAGGTGGCCTGCATGCGGCCCTTGGCCGACAGGAAGGCCGCCAGGCGCGCCTGGTCCGTGCCCAGGAGCGCGAAATCCTGGGTGAGCTGGCCGTGCAGGAACTTGGCGGCGTCTTCGCCTTCCACGCGAATCACGCCGAGATGGGACAGGGGGGCAATGCCATTCAGAGGGTGGGTCATCGCTGAATTATGATGCCCGGTTCTACACATACATTCATCAGGGTTGTGCGACGTCTACTGGCTTTGATCTTGGTGGTTCTCATCGGTGCCGGCGGCGCCGCCTTCTGGTGGCTGCACCAGCCGCTGGTCACCGGCGGCGAGCCGCTGGAGCTGGCCATCGAGCCCGGCACCACCCCTCGGGGCATTGCCCGCGACGTGGTGGCCGCCGGCGCGCAGACCGATGCCCGGCTGCTGTATGCCTGGTTCCGCTTCTCCGGCCAGGACCGTGCCATGAAGGCCGGCAATTACGAGATCCCGCCCGGCACCACGCCGCGCGATCTGCTCAACAAGCTGGTGCGGGGCGAAGAGTCCCTGCGCGCGCTGACCCTGGTCGAAGGCTGGAACTGGCGCCAGGTGCGCCAGGCGCTCGCCAAGGAAGAGCAGCTCAAGCACGATGCCGCCTCCCTGACGGACGAGGCCCTGATGGCACAGCTGGGCCGCCCCGGCGTGGCGCCGGAAGGAAGGTTCTTCCCCGATACGTACGCCTACGCCAAGGGTTCGAGCGAAGTCGCCCTGCTGCGCCGCGCCATGCACGCGATGGACCGCAAGCTCGAGGCGGCCTGGGCGCAGCGCGCGGCCGACACTCCGCTGAAGTCGGCCGATGAAGCCCTCATCCTCGCGAGCATTGTCGAGAAGGAAACCGGCCGCGCCAGCGACCGTGCGCAGATCGCCGGCGTGTTCGCGAACCGGCTGCGTGTGGGCATGCTGCTGCAGACCGACCCGACCGTGATCTACGGCCTGGGCGAGAAGTTCGACGGCAACCTGCGCAAGCGCGACCTGCAGGCGGACACTCCCTGGAACACCTACACCCGCGCGGGCCTGCCGCCCACGCCGATCGCCATGCCGGGCAAGGCCGCGCTGCTGGCCGCCGTGCAGCCCGAGGCGACGCGCGCCCTGTACTTCGTGGCCAAGGGCGACGGAACCAGCCACTTCAGCGCGTCGCTGGAAGAGCACAACCGTGCCGTCAACCGGTACCAGAAGGGTGGGCAATGAGCCAGGGACTGTTCATCAGCTTCGAAGGCATCGACGGCGCGGGCAAGTCCTCGCACATCGAAGGCCTGGCCACGGCGTTCCGCGCGCAGGGCCGTACCGTCACCGTCAGCCGCGAGCCCGGCGGAACGCCGCTGGCCGAGAAGCTGCGCGAAATGGTGCTGGCCGACCCCATGGACGCGCTCACTGAGTCCCTGCTCATCTTTGCCGCGCGCCGCGACCATCTGCTGAACGTGATCGAGCCGGCGCTCGCGCGCGGCGAGGTGGTGCTGTGCGACCGTTTCACCGACGCCACGTTCGCCTACCAGGGCGCGGGGCGCGGGTTCGACCTGGGCGTGCTATCGACTTTGGAGCGCCTGGCGCAGACTGGACTTGCTCCAGATGCCACTTTGATGCGCGAACCCGACCTGACGGTGTGGTTCGACCTCGCCCCCGAGGTGGCGGCCGAGCGCCTGGCTGGCGCGCGCGTGCCCGACCGTTTCGAATCCCAACCGGTCGAGTTCTTCCGCCGCGTGGCACAGGGCTATGCCGACCGCGCAACCGCAGCACCAGAGCGCTTTGCCCGGCTGGACGCCGCGCAGGACCGCCACCGCGTCTGGCAGCAGCTCACCAGCGTTTTCGTGCGCAAGGGGTGGCTGGCGATCATGGTGGCTTCGCAGGGAGGCCCCCGATGAGCGACGGCGGGGCCACCGCGATGGCACCCTGGATCGCCGCGCAGCGCACCAGCCTGCTGGCGCAGCGCGGCCATGCTTGGCTGCTGCAGGGGCCGTCAGGCCTGGGGCAGTACGCGCTCGGTCTGGAGCTGGTGCGCGCATGGCTGTGCGACACACCGGGCCCGCAGGGCGCCTGCGGCCAGTGCGGCAGCTGCCACGCCATCGAGGTGCGCACCCATGCCGACCTGTGCGTTTTGATGCCCGAGGTTCAGATGATGGCGCTGGGCTGGCCCCTGTCCGAGAAGGCGCAGGCCGACATCGACGACAAGAAGCGCAAGCCCAGCCGCGAGATCCGCGTGGAGGCCATGCGCGACGCGGTGGAGTTCTCGCAGCGCACCTCGGCCCGGGGCCGCGGCAAGGCCGTGCTGGTGTACCCGGCCGAGCAGATGAACCACATCACGGCCAACGCGTTGCTCAAGACGCTGGAGGAGCCGCCCGGCGATGTGCGCTTCGTGCTGGCCAGCGAGGCCGCGCACCAGTTGCTGCCCACCATCCGCAGCCGCTGTCTGGGCCATGCGATGGCCTGGCCTGCCGAGACAGACATGCTGCAGTGGCTGCGTGCGCAGGGCGTGGCCGACGATGCAGCCAAGGCCTTTCTGCGCGCTGCAGGGGGCAGGCCGGACGACGCGCTGGCGCTGGCGCAATCGGGCCGCAGCCCGCAGGCGTGGTCTGCCTTGCCCCAGGCCATGGCCAAGGGCGACGTCACTGCCTTCGGCGACTGGGCGCCAGCCCAGGCCATCGATGCGCTACAGAAGCTCTGCCACGACCTGCTGTCCGCCAGCGTAGGCGCCGCGCCGCGGTACTTTGCGCCCGCTGACCTGCCCAAGGCCGTGCCGCCGCTGGGCGCGCTCACGCGCTGGTCGCGCGCGCTGGCCAAGGAGGCGCGCACGGCAGAGCATCCGTTCAATGCAGGGCTCATGCTGGAGGCGCTTGTGGCGCAGGCGCGAAACACCCTACACTCAAGGCAACCAGCCCCAGGCACCCACCCATGAGCAGTCCATCCACAGCCCCCCGCCCCAGCGTCATGCAGCTGGCCATCAAGGAAAAGGCGGCCTTGTACGCGGCCTACATTCCTTTTTTTGGCGAAGGGGGCATTTTTGTCCCTACCCAGCGCGACTACAAGCTGGGTGACGATGTCTATGTGCTGCTGACCCTGCCCGACGACACGCAGCGCTATCCCGTGGCAGGCCGTGTGGCCTGGGTGACCCCGGCCCGTGCGGCGGGCAACCGCACCCAGGGCGTGGGCATCCAGTTTCCCAAGGACGAGAAATCGCGCCAGCTCAAGGTCAAGATCGAGGAAATCCTGGGCACGGCCCTGGGCTCCGACCGTCCTACCCAGACCATCTGACACGGCCTGCGTGCCCGGTGCCGACCCGCGCAGGCGTGTCGGCATTTTTATTGGGGGCAGAACTTACGCGCGCCAGGGTGGTCGCACTAGCTTCGCTGCCCGGCAACTCACCGGTCCGCCCCGTTTGTTACCGCTTCGTTTTCCTGATACCGCATGTTCATCGACTCCCACTGCCATCTCAATTTTCCGGAACTGGTGAGCCAGTTGCCCGCCATCCGCCAGGCCATGGCCGAGGCGCAGGTGGACAGGGCACTGTGCATCTGCACCACGCTCGAAGAGTTCGAGGGTGTCCACGCCCTGGCCATGGCCCATGACAACTTCTGGAGCACGGTGGGCGTGCACCCCGACAACGAGGGCGTGCAGGAGCCCACGGTGCAGGACCTTCTCACCCGCGCCGCCATGCCGCGCGTGGTGGCCATCGGCGAGACGGGCCTGGACTACTACGGCATGGAAGACCGCAAGGGCGGGCGCAGCATTGCCGACCTGGAATGGCAGCGCGATCGCTTTCGCAACCATATCCGCGCAGCGCGCACCTGCGCCAAGCCGCTGGTGATCCACACCCGCAGTGCCTCGGACGACACGCTGGCCATCCTGCGCGAAGAGGGCGAGGACGGGGCCGGCAACCTGGCCGGTGGGGTGTTCCACTGCTTCACCGAATCGATGCAGGTAGCCCGCGCCGCGCTGGACCTGGGCTACTACATCTCGTTCTCGGGCATCGTCACCTTCAAGAGCGCGCAGGAACTGCGGGACGTGGTGGCCTATGTGCCGTTGGAGCGCACGCTCATCGAGACCGACAGCCCGTACCTCGCGCCTGTGCCTTACCGGGGCAAGACCAACAGTCCGGCCTATGTTCCGTATGTGGCCAGGCAGGTGGCGCAAACCAAGGGCGTGACCGTGCAAGAGGTGGCACAGGCCACGAGCCGCAATTTCGAAACCCTGTTCAAGGGAGTGATGGCATGAGCGCTGCGTCTTCCCGCCTTCGCACCCATCGGTCGCTTGCAGTGTCGGGCCGACCGCAGCAAGAGGAACCAGCCACGCACACGGCCCTGCACCGGCGCATGGCGCTTGTCGGCATCGCCGCGGGGCTGCTGGCACCACGGGTCTGGGCAGGCGCTTACGAAGATTTCTTCTCCGCCATTCAGCGTGACGATGGCAATGCCATCACGGCCTTGCTGCGCCGCGGATTCGACCCGAACACACGGGATGCCAAGGGGCAGGCGGGCCTGCTGATCGCGCTGCAGAACGATTCGCTCAAGGCGGTGGCAGCGCTGCTGGCGGCGCGCAACATCAAGGTCGAGGTGCGCAACGCGCAGGACGAAAGCCCGTTGATGCTCGCCGCCATCAAGGGCCAGGTGGATATCGCGCGCACCCTGATTGCCCGTGATGCCGACGTGAACAAGACTGGCTGGGCTCCTTTGCACTACGCCGCTTCGGCCGGCACACCCCAGCACACGCAGATCATTGCGCTGCTGCTGGAGAACCACGCGTACATCGACGCTGCCTCGCCCAACGGCACCACACCGCTGATGATGGCCGCACACTATGGGTCGCTGGAGTCCGTGCAACTGCTGCTGGACGAGGGGGCGGACCCCACACTGCGAAATCAGCTGCGACTGAGCGCCACCGATTTTGCGATGCGCGCCAGCCGCACGGACTCGGCAGCGAAGATCGCCGAGGCCATCCGGCGCCGCCAGCCCAACCGCGGCAAGTGGTAGGGAGCAGGTGGTCACGGGCTCTGGCACGCTGCGGCTGCCGGGCCCGCAGCCACCCGCGCCATGAAAAGTGGTCTCAATGGCCTATAACGCTTTACTGGAAAGCGTCGCTAGCTATTGTTTTTGATGATGTCAGGCGCTTTCGGCGGGGCGTGATTGCAGGCGCGCATACAGCCCGCCCGCCGCCATCAACTGGGCGTGCGTGCCCTGCTCGGCGATGCGCCCGCGCTCCATCACCACCACGCGGTCGGCATGCTCGATGGTGGACAGCCGGTGCGCAATCACCAGCGTGGTCCGGCCCCGCATCAGGCGCTGCAGAGCGTCCTGCACCAGCCGCTCGGACTCCGTGTCCAGCGCCGACGTGGCCTCGTCCAGGATGAGGATGGGCGCGTCCTTGTAGAGCGCCCGCGCAATGGCCAGTCGCTGGCGCTGTCCGCCCGACAACTGTGTGGCGTTGTGGCCCACCATGGTGTGGATGCCCTGCGGCAGCGCGGCCACGTGTGCCGCCAGGTTGGCGGCTTCCAGGCAGTCGAGCACGCGCTTCTCGTCCACGGTGCGGCCCAGCGCCACGTTGGCGGCGATGGTGTCGTTGAACATGACCACGTCCTGGCTGACCATCGCGAACTGCGAGCGCAGAGAGCCCAGGTCCCAGTCGGGCAGCGGGTGTCCGTCAACCAGGATGCTGCCGGATGTCGGCATCACAAACCGGGGCAGCAGGTTGACCAGGGTCGTCTTGCCCGCCCCGGACGGACCGACCAGGGCGACGATTTCTCCGGGCTTGACGCGCAGGCTCACGCCATCAAGGGCCGGTGCGTGGTCGGGTCCGAAAGACACCGTGACCTGCTCCAGCGCCAACTCGCCTCGAACCCGGCCAGCGCAGTACCGCCCGCCGCTCTCGGCCCCGGTATCGCCCAGAAGGGCCAGGCCGCGCTCCAGCGCCGCCACGCCACGCGTGACCGGGCTGGCCACGTCGGCCAGCCGGCGGATCGGTGCGATCAGCATCAGCATCGCCGTGATGAAAGACACGAATCCACCGACCGTGACATCCTTGGCGTCCACTGCGCCACGGCTTTGCCACAGCGCGATGCAGATCACCACCGACAGGGCGGCAGCGGCCAGCAACTGTGTGAGCGGCGTCATCGCCGCCGAGGCGATCGTGGACTTGATGGCCAAGCGCCGCAGGCTGCCGCTGAGCCCGGCAAACCGGTCCGCCTGGCCTGCCTGCGCACCATGCAGCCGCACCATGCGGTGCGCCAGCACGTTTTCTTCGACCACGTAGGCGAGTTCGTCCGTGGCCTGCTGACTGCTCTTGGTCAGGTGGTACAGGCGCTTGGACAGCGTCTTCATGATCCAGGCGACGCCCGGCACCACCACCGCCACGATCAGCGTGAGCTGCCAGTTCAGGTAGAGCAGGTAGAACAGCAGCGCCAGCAGCGTGAAACCATCGCGCGACAGCCCCATCAAGGCCTGTACCAGCAGCGTGGCACCGGTCTGCACCTCGTACACCACGGTGTTGGACAGGGCGCTCGCCGACTGGCGGGTGAACAGGCCCATTTCGGCCGCCAGGACGCGGTCGAACAAGGATTTGCGCAGTATCAGCATGCCTTCGTTGGCGATGCGTGCCAGCGCGTACTGCCCAACGAACTGCGCCAACCCCCGTACGAAGAAGATGCCCAGAATGGCCAGCGGAACCATCCAAAGCTGCAGCGTGCCCTGGGTGAAGCCCCGGTCCAGCAGCGGCTGCAGCAGGGCGGGGATCAGTGGTTCGGTGATGGCCCCCACCAGCGTGGCCACGATGGCCAGGCTCCAGGCCAGCCGCTGGTTTCCAAAGTAGACCGACAACCGTTGGAGGCGTGCGGTCAGGCTGGCGGTGGGAACTGGGGGCGCTGGGGGCGGGGAGGGGGGCGAGGAGCCCGTGTCGGTGGCTTGCATGAGGGTCCAATTCTACGGTTGCGCCCAGGGCGACCTAGGAGCGCGCCGGGACCGCATGTCAAAAAAATGAGCACCCGGCGCAGGCCTGGCGCACAGTTTGTCACAGGGGTTTTCCTGCAGTGTGTAACATTCGCGGTTAGGCTAGCGCCTGTTCAATGTCCTGTTCGGCCACTGCTGGATGCCAATGACCACAGATCGAATCACATCTCACCACACTCTCTCGGCCTTGCCGCAACCCCTGCGCCGCCATGTGCTGGCAGCGTTGATCGCCACACCCGCCGTTCCGGCCCTTGCGCAGTTCCGCGTCGAGGTCACGGGAGTGGGCCTCACCCAGTTGCCGATAGCTATCGCGCCGTTCAGGGGCGAGCAGCAGGCACCCCAGAAGATCGCCTCCATCGTGCAGGCCGATCTGGAGCGCAGCGGCCAGTTTCGCGCCGTCGATGCCACGGGCGCGGCGCTGGATGAAACCGCCCGTCCCGATGTCGCCCTGTGGCGGCAAAAGAGCGCTGATTCGCTGGCCACGGGCAGCATCACGCGCTTGGCCGACGGCCGCTTCGACATCCGCTTTCGCCTGTGGGATGTCGTCAAGGGCCAGGACCTGGGCGGCCAGAGCTTCGTCGTCACGCAGGGTGACCTGCGCCTGGTGGCTCACCGCATCGCCGACTTCATCTACGAAAAGCTCACCGGCGAGCGCGGCATTTTCTCCACGCGCATCGCCTACGTCACCAAGACGGGCTCCCGCTATAGCCTGTGGGTGGCCGATGCCGATGGCGAAAACGCCCAGTCGGCACTGTCCAGCCCCGAGCCGATCATTTCGCCCGCATGGTCCCCCAATGGTGGCCAGCTGGCGTATGTGTCGTTCGAATCGCGCAAGCCGGTGGTGTACGTGCACGACGTCGCATCGGGCCGCCGCCGCCTGATCGCCAACTTCCGAGGCTCCAACAGCGCCCCCGCGTGGGCCCCGGACGGGCGATCGCTGGCCGTGACGCTCAGCCGCGATGGCGGCTCTCAGCTGTACACCATCGACGCCAACGGTGGCGAGCCGCGCCGCCTCATGCAAAGCTCCGGCATCGATACCGAGCCCGTGTACGCAGGCGACGGTCGCAGCATCTACTTCGTGAGCGACCGGGGCGGTGCGCCGCAGATCTACAAGGTGTCAGCGTCCGGCGGAAACGCCGAACGTGTCACCTTCACCGGGTCCTACAACATCTCGCCCAGCGTAAGCCCGGATGGCAAGTGGTTGGCCTACATTTCCCGCGTGGGCGGTGCCTTCAAGCTCCACGTGATGGATTTGTCCACCGGCACCGTGAACGCCGTGACCGACTCAACCGCCGACGAGAACCCCAGCTTTGCGCCCAACAGCCGCCTCATCGTGTACGCCACCCAGCAGCAAGGCCGCGAAGCTCTCATGACCACCACGCTGGACGGCAAGATCAAGGCGCGTCTGGCAGGTCAGGCCGGCGACATCCGCGAGCCGGACTGGGGCCCGTTTCAAAAGCAGTGAACCAATTTCCAGTTTCAATTTCAGTTATCAAGCTTTCAGGAGAATTTTGGATGATCAAACGTTTTACCCTTGCCCTTTCCATCGTCGCCCTCATGGCAGGCTGCAGTTCCGGTGTGAAGCTGGACGACGTGCCCGTGGAAGACAAGAACGCCACCTCGACCATGGGCGGCAACGCCGGAGCCAATTCCGGCAACACCGCGCAAAGTGGCGTGGCGGGTGTGGACCTGGGGCAGTCTGCCCGTGACGCAGCCGGCCCGCAGGGCGTGGCCCGCATCGTGTACTTCGACTACGACAGCTACGTCATCAAGCCCGAGTTCCAGTCGCTGATCGAGGCGCACTCCCGCTTCATCAAGGCGGCCCCCGCCCGCAAGGTCATGATCGAAGGCCACACCGATGACCGCGGCGGCCGCGAATACAACCTGGCCCTGGGCCAGAAGCGTGCCGAGGCCGTTCGCCGCTCGCTGGGCCTGCTGGGCGTGCCGGACAACCAGATCGAAGCCGTGAGCTTCGGCAAGGAAAAGCCTGCAGTCCCAGGCAACTCGGAAGATGCGCACGCTCAAAACCGCCGCGCTGAACTGTCCTATCGTTGATGCGCGCTGTGTCTTTTTCCTTCCCTCGCAAGGCGCTGGCCGCAGCGGCATTGATGGCGGCATTCGTGCCTGCCAGCCACGCTGCACTGTTCGAGGACGACGAGGCCCGCCGCGCCATCCTGGAAATGCGCCAGCGGGTCGATGGCATGCAGGCCGCCCAGCAGCGCTCCTCCGAGGAAGTGCGCAGGCTGGTCGAAGACAACAGCCAGCTGCGCCGCAGCCTGCTGGACCTGCAGACGCAGATCGAGACGCTGCGCGTGGAGCAATCCAAGCTGCGCGGCCAGAACGAGCAATTGCTGCGCGATGCAGCCGACCTGCAGAAGCGGCAAAAGGACATCGCCCAGGGCGTGGATGAACGTCTGCGGCAGTTCGAGCCCGTGAAGGTGACGCTGGACGGCCAGGAGTTCCAGGCCGACCCGGCAGAGAAACGGGACTTCGAAGCCGCGCTTGCGGTCTTCAGATCCGGCAAGTTCGCGGACGCAGGTGCAGCCTTTGCAACGTTCGTGCGCCAGTATCCGCGTAGCGGGTTCGTGCCGTCGGCCCGCTTCTGGCTTGGCAATGCGCAATACGCCACGCGCGACTACAAGGAGTCCATCGGCAACTTCAAGCTGATGCTTGTCGATGCGCCCGCGCACGCCCGTGCCCCGGAAGCAGCCCTGTCCATCGCCAACTGCCAGATCGAGTTGAAGGACACGCGCGCTGCTCGAAAGACCCTTGAGGACCTGGTTCGCGCGTATCCGCAATCTGAGGCCGCCATGGCGGCCAAAGAACGTCTCTCGCGTCTGAAGTAAGCCATGGCCCCCGAGGTCTTTTCGGCGGACGCTGAGCCTGCTGTCGACGTGGACCGGCGCTTCGGTGGACTCGAGCGGCTCTATGGCGTTGCGGGGGCGTCCCGCATCCGCCAGGCCCATGTCGCCATCATTGGCATCGGCGGTGTGGGCTCCTGGGCCGCCGAGGCCCTTGCGCGCAGCGGGGTAGGGCAGATCACCCTGGTCGACATGGACCATGTCGCCGAGTCGAACATCAACCGCCAGATCCACGCCTTGACCGACACGGTAGGCCAGGCCAAGGTGGTGGCCATGCAGCACCGGATTACCCAGATCAACCCCGACTGCATGGTGCATTGCGTCGACGATTTCGCCTCACCCGAGAACTGGCCAGGCATCTTGCCGATCGAAGTCGACGCCGTCATTGACGCCTGCGACCAGGTCAAGGCCAAGACCGCCATGGCCGCCTGGGCGCGCAGCCGGGGCGTGCTGCATATCGCTGTCGGCGCTGCAGGCGGCAAGCGATATGCACACAAAGTCGACATTGAAGACCTGGCCCATACTACGCACGACCCCTTGCTTGCCCAGGTGCGCTACCGCCTTCGCAAAGAGCACCGCGCGCCGCGTGACGGCAAGAAAATTGGCGTTGCCTGCGTCTTCAGCCGAGAGGCAGTCTCTGCACCGGATGCCTCTTGCAATATCGATGGAGACGGCTCATTGAACTGCCACGGCTACGGCTCCGTCGTCGCCGTGACTGCCACTTTCGGCCAGTGCGCTGCAGGCTGGGTTCTTGATCAGCTTGCGGTCAAGACTCAAAAATCGCAAAAAAAGACGCTATAATCCGAGGCTTTGCAGCAGTTGGTCAGCCAATTGATGCAACAGGTCGGGACGTTAGCTCAGTTGGTAGAGCAGCGGACTTTTAATCCGTTGGTCACTGGTTCGAATCCAGTACGTCCTACCAAGATACATAAGCCGCTACAGCTATTAAAGTTGTAGCGGCTTTCTTGTTTTAACTGAACTGAGGGGCTGGCCGAACCTTGCACGCGTGATGGAGAGAGCGGTCGTCCGCAAGGGTCACTTTGGGGGTATCAGTACGCTGGTAGGCATCCCCCGTGTTGCGCGTCGTGCAGGCGGTTGTGCTTCTCTGCCGCTGCCGGCTTGCCCAAGTTTCACGGGCGATCAGTCGTTTGCACATCGATGGGCCACCCGCAGGCTCAATTTTTTCGCAGCCAATCGGCCATCGACCCGCCCAACGGCCCGTGTTGCGCGCCCAAAACTCGCTTGGCCAGTCGCTCAAGTGCCTGTGTGCTTTGGACTTCGCCGCTCATCAGCGCCCGCGCGTACTGTCCTGCCAGGCTGGTCTTGTCGAGTCCATGGGCGTAGTCGGCGTGTCTCGCAGCGCCCGCCCTGTCGCCACCAAAGAACATCGCCACTGCCAAGGCCCCGTGGCTTTCAGCAAAATTGCGGTCCAGTGCCAATGCTTGCTGGAATGTTGTCAATGCCTGCGCGTGCGATCCAGCAATCAGTTGCGCCCATCCCAGGCCGTGCCATGTCCCTACGTGTCTGGGAATCGATTCGAGAGACTTGGCAAAAAGCGCCTGGGATTCGGACACTGCGCCGGCAAGCAATTGGGCAAAGCCTTTTATCGACCAAGCCCGTCCCTCGTTGGGATTGAGGGCCAGCACGCGGTCGGCAATCTCATGGGTCCGGATAATCTCCCGGTTGGCCAGACACAGTGATGCCCAGGTGACCAAGGCTTCGGAGCGCTCGGATTCCCGGATGTCGTGTTCAAGTGCGGCGAGAGCCCATTTCTGGGCGAGGGTGGTGTCGGATGAGTCGAGGGCCACCAGGCTTGCGATGCCGGCGACCCGGGGGGAGAGTGAGCCTCGCCCGTCCATGGCTTTCGCCCACTCCCACGCCCGCTTGATATCTGGTTTGTGGTGCAGCGCTCGCAGCCACAGCTTGTGCAAGCCGATTTGAGTCTCACGGAGCTGCGCCGCTGAGCACTCATGCTCCGGTGCCTGCACCAGCTGCGGGGCAAGCGCATCGATACAGGCTTCAATGTTCTGGTCGGCGAAATGCGCATAGGCGATGTTGTGCAGGATGACATCCCGAACATTTGCGTCCAACGCGTCCGCATTGATTGCTTGCAGCACCGCGCGCGCCTGAGAAAACTCTCTGCGTGCCAGAAAGTAGTCGCCTTCACGGACCTTCCAAAGCACAGTATCAACGGACTTCTGCAAATTTTGATCGATCAAGCTTTTTGCCTTGCCCCAATCGCCACAACGCAGCGCTGCTTCATAGACCGCCGTCTTCAAAGACGGGTTGTCCGGGTCTTTGGCAAGGAGTGTTTCAAGGCGGAAAAGACCATCGCGCGCGTCTTGTTTGCTTTCACCCGAGTCCATTTTCACGCCCTGATCTTTGTTGTGAATCGCGCCATCTTACGGCATGGTCGTCGCCATCGCGGGTGTTCCGCAAGGCTGTCGAAACCGCCTTTGCGCAGGTGGTTTGCGCAGTGCTTTTTTCTGTCATGACCATGCGAGTTTGTCGGATTGGTGTGCACGCAAGTGATTGATTCGATTGATATGCGGGCCAAGGAATTCCGCCGTATCGTGCTGATTCGACAAGGGTTTTTGCATCTGCCTAAACAACTTCCATTTCCTTTGGATTGACTGACCAGAAGAGGGGCCCGGAGAGGGGGAGGCCAAAGGCCGCCATGTCTTCATCCCGTCTTTGCTGTCATTCAAGAGATCAAAGGAACAGTCATGGTTGGCATTGTTGCGGGCAATAGCTTGGGTTTGTCGTCTACGTCGCTGGGTGTTCTCAATGGGGGTGTGCACGACCTTCAAGCTGCAGTTGGCCGGGGCAGGGATTTTGCGTACGTCAATGCGACGACAGGCAACCTGGTGATACAGCGCAATGACGAGTTGGTGATGGGGCTGGGTACAGATACCGCGGTCCTGCGAACCTACAACAGCCAGGGTCTGCTCGATGACGACAATGCGGACAACTGGCGCATCGGTTTTTACCGCTCACTCAACGCGCTCACCGGCACGCTCAACGGGGCGGGAAGCTCGATCGTTCGGGTGGATGCGGACGGCGCGCAATCTCTCTATCGCTATGACCCAGCCCTGCAGGTCTACGTGTGCAAGGATGGCTCGGGTGCCTACGACCATCTCAAGTTCAACCTGGCCGAAAACACCTGGACCTGGAGCGACGGGGCATCCAGCACCGTCGAAACGTACGACTGGACCGGCTCCACCGGCCGCTTGCAAACGCAAAGCGATTCCGACAGCCACCTGGTCACGTATGCATACCGCGGCAACCTGCTTGCCAGCGTGACCAACGCGAGTGGAGATGTCAGCTACCTTGAATACTTGGGGAGCAACCTCACCAGCGTCAAGAGTTTCTATGCCAGCGGACAAGAGTCGGTGCTTGTTCGCTATGGATACGATTACGCAAACCGACTCTCGGAAGTGGTGGTAGACCTGTCGCCGGACGATGCCTCCATTGCCGATGGCAACACCTACGTCACGCGCTACACCTATGACGGAGACAGCCACCGCGTCTCCAGCATCCTCCAGAAGGACGGCTCGGCGCTTTACGTGACATACGGGCTCGTCGCAGGCAAGCAGCGGGTGCTGGAGGCGACCCAGGTTGTGGACGGCAACCTTCAGCTACTACAACGCGCTGGACCAGCGCATTGCACAAGTGGACGCAGAAGGCTAGCGGTTCCACATCAGGGGAAGCCCGACCCGAACCTCTTTGTGCCAGCTGGCTGGGCCAGACCTCCGGCCAGATGGCCGCCGAACTACTTCGTCTTTCGTGACCATAAATCTGCGAAATCATGTCTCGAACAATTTCTTCGATGGACTCCACCGAGCCAGGCCCGTACTCAAGCCCATCCTCGCTTGCTTCTTCTGCGTCTGCAAATGAGGAGCCGGCTCATGTCCAGCGCATTGAGCTGAGTGAGCTTTCTGCGCAGCCAGAAGACATGGATTCGAGGCATGGCAAGCTTGCGCCGTTGGTGTCGACCCTGCACCCATTGCAGCAGGTGAAAGCCACTTTGCAAGTGTGCGTAGGTTCTGCAAGCTTGACGGTCGGCGAACTTCTGGGCGCGCAAGAGCAGCAGGTACTTCAGTTGGACCGCGACATCCATCAGCCCGTCGATCTCTTGCTGGAAGGGCATGTGATCGCACGTGGCCAACTGGTTGCGGTGGGCGATCACTTCGCGGTCCGCATCACGGAGCTTCCTCTTCCCATGGACCTTCCTGGTGCTGCCCAGCCATGAGCCTGCCCAAGAGCATTCCGCTACGCCGTGAAGTGCCTGACGCAGCTTTGGGTAGCGGCTCGGAGATCGCTTGGCTCGGGTTGCTCATTCCGATCGCACTGGTGGCTGTCGCACTTTTGCGGACAATGAAAAGTCGGTCCCGTGCCATGTCGGATGGGGGGGCTTCCGCTATGCCAAAACCGTTGAGGGGATGGTTGCATCGAAGTTCATCAGGCGGACTGCAGGTGAGGGAAAGCCGTCGGCTGACCCCGGGGCACAGCGTACACGAAATCGAATGGCGTGGAAGGACACTGCTGATCGGTTGCAGCAGTCAGTCCATTCATGTGCTGGCAGAAACAAGTACCCGAGAGCATTGGGCGCCCGATCCCTGCGGCAAGTCAGCAGGTGACTCCGCATGAAGCCGGCGTTCCGTCGTATCCAACCGCGTCTCCGTTGGAACGTCAGCGCGAGCGTCGGCCTGATCGCAACCGTCGTGGCGCTCTCGGTGTGCGATGTTGCGCAAGCCCAGTCCGCAAGCCAGGCAGGGCCCGCAGAAACCTCGCAAGCCCTGAGGATTGTCCTGGGCCTGACATTGCTCGCGGTATTGCCCGCACTTCTAGTATGTATCACGGCGTTCCTGCGCATCATCATCGTTCTATCCATGCTTCGCCATGCCATCGGCATGACTGAAACACCTCCTAATACCGTGCTCATCGGGTTGGCACTTTTTCTCACAGTCTTCACGATGGCTCCGGTCTTCGAGAAGGTCAATCAGGAAGCCTTCCAGCCCTTCATGGCAGGCAAACTCAGCATGGAGGCGGGCTATTCCAAAGGCATATCGCCTTTGAGGGATTTCATGGTCCGCCAAACACGAGAGCAGGACCTCGCCTTGATGGTTGAGCTGTCTAAAGCACCTGCACCTCAATCGATGGAGGACATCAGCAACGTCCAGTTGATCCCGGCATTCATGCTGTCAGAACTGCGTGCCGCTTTTCAAATCGGGTTTGTGGTCTTCCTGCCCTTCTTGCTGATCGATCTTATTGTGTCCAGCGTGCTGATGACGTTGGGCATGATGATGATGCCGCCGACCTCCATCGCACTGCCCATCAAGATATTGATGTTCATCCTGATCGATGGCTGGAGCCTGTTGCTCAAGGCGCTGGTCGGCAGTTTCCACTGACGTTGCCTTGGTTGTTCAGATGGGGACTGCGCTGCAACATCCGAATGGGTGCGACACTTCTGCGCAAGAGTCGGCACTTTGGGCGCGGTGGGTGGATCACAATGACTTTCAGGCCCGAGAGCTGCTGGTTCGTCACTACATGCCGCTTGCGCGGACCCTTGCTGCAGTCAATTTCAAGGGGCGCTTCAACGACGATGTACCTTTTTCAGACTACATGCAACTGGCTTGTGTAGGACTGATGGAATCGGTAGATCGGTTCGAACCGCACCAAGCGGTGCCCTTCAAGTCCTATGCTGCGCATCGAATTCGCGGTGCGATCCTCAATGGCCTTGAGAAAGAAACGGAAAAGAACCAACAGATCGCCGCCCGCAAGCGGATCCGCAATGACCGCTTGGAAGCAGTCAAGGCCAATGCCAAGGAGTCGGCCGCCTCGCCATGCATCGAGGCAAAGCCAAGCTCACAGAAAGTTCAGCGGGATCTGTTGTGCTATCTGGCAGAGGTCGGCATCGGCTTGGCGTTGGGTGTGTTGCTGGAAGACTCTGCGATGGTGTTGGATCAGGAGCCTGCAGATACTTCCGAGTCGGCGTCTCCTGAGGCGAGCTACTTTCGCAAGAGCGAAACAGCCCGCCTGCGCGAGTTGCTGCGCGCCGCTGTGTCCCAGCTCCCCGACAGGGAGCGTACGGTCATCCGGTATCACTACCAACAGGAGGTCGCGTTTGACGAAGTCGGTAGGCTCTTGAACGTGTCCCGAGGCAGAATCTCCCAGTTGCACCGGCAAGCTCTTATCCGGCTGAGAACTGCATTGGGGCAGGGACCGCCGGTCGATGTTTCCTGGTAGCCCCTGGTGGGCGGTATGTTCCAGTCTGCACGATGTTCATTCCGCTCTGTTGCCACCTGAGCTTCATTCTCACGTTTTGAACTTCACCTTTACCTGCAACCCAAAATGACAAAATCCCTGGACGGCTCGTCCTTGTTGATTGAGCAAGCATTGGCTGCAAGCCATGCAGGCGACACCGAGCGTGCATTGGTGCTGCTTGCCGGGCTGCCAGCGAACAGCCCTCATCCGGAATTCCACATTTCCTCATGGGATCCGAATATGCAGCGCTCGGGCAGATCGATCAGGCCGACGTGGCATTTTCGAACGCGGTGCTGCTAGCGCCCCATCTGCATGTTGCGAGGTATCAGCTGGGATTGCTTCAGTACAGCAGTGGCCGAGTGCCTGCAGCACTCGTCACGTGGCAGCCGTTACTGGCGCTCGGAGAGAGCAGCCCGATGACGCACTGGGTCAAAGGTTTCGGTGCGTTGGCGCAGGATCAGTTCGGCGCAGCGAAAATGCATTTCGAAAGAGGTGTGCAACTCAATCTCGACAACTTGCCGATGTCCTCAGACATTCTCAACATCGTTCGCGAGATTGATGCAGTGCTGAAAAATCCGTCAACAGTTGCACCGCAGGCTGCTTCGGTTCAGCATTCAGACGACAGTGAATCGTCTTCGCATTTTCTGGTGTCGAACTATGGGCGCCAGGGATCATTGCACTGAGACTCCTGCCGCATTGCCCTTCCAGACGTTTGCTCCAGATGACACGCATTGACGCCGCAGCAGCAATGAACGCGCTTCTGAAATCGCGGCCCGACGCGGGCGGGCGCGCGAATTCGACGGCAACAGTGCCAGTGGGCGCCAAAGTGCCAGATGACCGGACAGCGCATGCCAAGGTCGTGAGTCAGGCCAACCCTCTCATCGAGCTGCAGGTGCTTCAGCGGATTCGTACCATTGCACCGGATGATCCTCAGCGACGACGAAAGGCTTTCCGGATATTCATGGAATCCGTGTTGCTGAATCAGCTTGGACGATCACTATGGGGGGACCCTGAATTCAATCAGCTCGTCGACAAGGTCGTACAGCAGATTGAAGACGATCCCAGTCTTCATGAAAGCAGTTTGATGGCTGCGGAAATTCTCATTGAGCACAGCTGCGCGATGGAGTGACGCCTCAATGATCGTGGCACTGCCATGGGCCGATCATTGGTCTCGATGATCGGCCGCTGCCAAAAAAACTGGCCCACGGGCCCCGCTCAAAGCGGGACAGAACCTGCCTTGCGTTTCAGTGGTGGCAAGTGTGTGCCCGGCTGGCCTCTCGTGGTTTTTAACGGAACCGCAAGCAAGCCCTGGCATGTTTCATCGGTGTGCGCATCGCCGTATCACTGGTCTGGATCGATCGGCGTTGCCCGATAACCGGCAGCGGGCGCAAACAAATCCCACGTCGCAATGAAAAGTGCCGCAATCACAGGGCCGATGACAAACCCAGTCAAGCCGAACAAGGCCATGCCGCCCAGCGTTGAGATCAGCACGACGTAGTCCGGCATTTTCGTGTCCTTGCCGACCAGAATGGGGCGCAGCACGTTGTCTACCAGGCCGATCACGAACACGCCATAGGCGATCAGAACGACCCCTTGCCATACCGCGCCTGTCGCAAGGAAGTAGATGGCCACGGGCAGCCAGATCAGCCCTGCACCCACGGCAGGAAGCAGTGAAAGGAAGGCCATCAGGACACCCCACAGCACGGGGCCCTGAATGCCTAGGATCCAGAAGATCAAGCCACCCAAGGCGCCTTGCGACGCCGCCACCACGATGTTGCCCTTGACCGTGGCTCGGATCACGGTCGTGAACTTGTCGACCAACTGGCGCTTGTGGGCCTCGTCCAGTGGGGTGGCCTGGCCGATGCGCAGTGCCAGGCGATTTCCGTCGCGCAGCAGAAAGAACAGCAGGTACAGCATGATCCCGAAGCTGACCACGAACTCGAGGGTGTTCTGACCGATGCTCAGTGCCTGTGCGGCCACGAACTGGCTGGCCTGCACAGCCACGGACGAGAATTTCTCCTGTAACTGCACGACCGATGTGAGGTTCAGGCGGTCCAGCATATTCACTGCCCAGCCGGGCAGGGCGGCAATGACCTGCTGGAGGTACACGCCAAAATTGAGCTGGCCGGAGCGCACACGCTCGTACACCACCGTGGCTTCCTGGATCAGCGAGATGGTGATGGCGGTCATGGGCAGGATCACGATCACCAGGCACAGGCCCAGCGTGCTGAGGGCCGCAAGGTTCGTGCGCCGAGGCATTCGACGCAAGAGCTTGCGGTGCAGCGGCGCGAACAGGATGGCCAGGATGACGCCCCAGAAGACGGCCCCGTGGAACTGCCAGAGGATGGCTCCGAAGGCAATGGTGACCAGGATCAGCAGCAGCAGGAAAGCTTTGGACTGGAGATGGGCGGGCGTCATGTTGTGCGGTGCAATGGAACAACCCGCAATGTAAGCGAGCCGGGCACTTTCCCGTGGCCGGCACTATTTGTTTTTGGCCTTGCAAGCCCGCAAAGTTGGGTGCTTCCCGGTTCGGTGGCACAATGGCGCCCGCAACCAGGCCCTTCCCCAGCCACTGTCGCATCCGCCAATCGGTTCAGCCGTGTCGCGGAAGGTTTCTCAACCAGCTAATGCTTTCCCAAGGAAAGCGGAGGTCAGCGGAATATGAGCGATACGACATCCGTCTATCAAGCCTACCAAGGCAACACCTACCTCTTCGGCGGCAATGCGCCCTATGTCGAAGAGATGTACGAAAACTACCTTGCCAACCCCGGTAGCGTGCCAGACAACTGGCGCGAGTACTTTGACGCACTGCAAAATGTGCCTGCGGTGGACGGCAGCAATGCCAAGGACGTCCCGCACCTCCCCGTCATCAATGCCTTTGCCGAGCGTGCAAAGCAGGGCGGCACCAAGGTCGTCGTCGCCACGGGCGCCGACTCCGAACTGGGCCGCAAGCGCACCGCCGTCCAGCAGCTGATTGCCGCATACCGCAATGTGGGCCAGCGCTGGGCCGATCTGGACCCCCTCAAGCGCACCGAGCGTCCTGCGATCCCTGAACTCGAACCCTCGTTCTACGGCTTCAGCGACTCCGACCAGGAAGTCGTGTTCAACACCAGCAACACGTTCTTCGGCAAGGAATCCATGCCGCTGCGTGAGCTGATCAACGCCCTGCGCGAAACGTATTGCGGCTCCATCGGTGCCGAATACATGTACGCCACCGACCAGAATCAGAAGCGCTGGTGGCAGGAAAAGCTGGAAACCATCCGCAGCAAGCCCAGCTTCGGTGCGGACAAGAAGAAGCAGATTCTGGATCGCCTGACGGCTGCCGAGGGCCTGGAGCGCTTCCTGCACACCAAGTATGTCGGCCAGAAGCGGTTCTCGCTGGAAGGTGGTGAAAGCTTCATCGCCGCCATGGACGAGCTGATCCAGTCTGCCGGCGCCAAGGGCGTGCAGGAAATCGTGATTGGCATGGCCCACCGCGGTCGCCTGAACGTGCTGGTCAATTCGCTGGGCAAGATGCCCAAGGACCTGTTCGCCGAGTTCGACCACACCGCACCCGAAGACTTGCCATCGGGCGACGTGAAGTACCACCAGGGCTTCAGCTCCGACGTGACCACCCCTGGCGGCCCGGTTCACCTGTCGCTCGCGTTCAACCCCTCCCACCTGGAAATCGTGAACCCCGTGGTCGAAGGCTCGGTGCG
Source organism: Acidovorax sp. sic0104 (assembly GCF_019219095.1). GTDB lineage: Bacteria > Pseudomonadota > Gammaproteobacteria > Burkholderiales > Burkholderiaceae_C > Acidovorax. The sequence continues at coordinate 334,426 of NZ_JAHUWH010000002.1, read as the reverse complement.
CGCCCGCATGGACCGCCGCGCCGACCCCCAGGGCAAGCAAGTGCTGCCCGTGCTGGTGCACGGTGACGCAGCCTTTGCCGGCCAGGGCGTGAACCAGGAAACCCTGGCGCTGGCCCAGACCCGTGGCTACTCCACGGGCGGCACGGTGCACATCATCATCAACAACCAGATCGGTTTCACTACGTCGGACCCCCGCGATGCACGCTCCACGCTGTATTGCACCGACATCGTCAAGATGGTCGAGTCGCCCGTTCTGCACGTGAACGGCGACGATCCAGAAGCCGTGGTTCTGGCCACCCAGCTCGCCCTCGAGTTCCGCATGGAATTCCAGAAGGACGTGGTTGTGGACATCATCTGCTTCCGCAAGCTGGGCCACAACGAGCAGGACACGCCTGCCCTGACCCAGCCGCTGATGTACAAGAAGATCGGCCAGCACCCAGGCACGCGCAAACTGTACGCCGACAAGCTGGCCACGCAAGGCCTGGGCGAGACGCTGGGCGACGACATGGTCAAGGCCTACCGCGCCGCCATGGATTCGGGCAAGCACACGGTAGACCCTGTGCTGACCAACTTCAAGAGCAAGTACGCCGTGGACTGGAGCCCGTTCCTCGGCAAGAAGTGGACTGACGCGGGCGATACCGCGATCCCTCTGGCCGAGTGGAAGCGCCTGGCCGAGAAGATCACGACCATCCCCGAAAGCGTGACGCCGCACCAGCTGGTCAAGAAGGTGTACGACGACCGCGCCGCCATGGGCCGTGGCGAGATCCCCGTGGATTGGGGCATGGGCGAGCACATGGCGTTTGCATCGCTGGTGGCCAGCGGCTACCCCGTGCGCCTGTCGGGTGAAGACTGCGGCCGTGGCACGTTCACGCACCGCCACTCGGTGATTCACGACCAGAAGCGCGAAAAGTGGGACATCGGCACCTACACGCCGCTGCAGAACGTAGCCGACAACCAGGCTCCGTTTGTCGTCATCGACTCCATCCTGTCCGAAGAAGCCGTGCTGGGCTTCGAATACGGCTATGCGTCGAATGACCCCAACACCCTGGTGATCTGGGAGGCCCAGTTCGGCGACTTCGCCAACGGCGCGCAGGTCGTTATCGACCAGTTCATCGCCTCGGGAGAAGTGAAATGGGGCCGTGTCAACGGCATCACGCTGATGCTGCCCCACGGCTACGAAGGCCAGGGTCCCGAGCACAGCTCGGCGCGTCTTGAGCGCTTCATGCAGCTGTCGGCTGACACCAACATGCAAGTGGTGCAGCCCACCACGGCCAGCCAGATCTTCCACGTGCTGCGCCGCCAGATGGTGCGTGATCTGCGCAAGCCGCTGATCATCATGACGCCCAAGTCGCTGCTGCGCAACAAGGATGCCACCTCGCCACTGTCCGAGTTCACCAAGGGCAGCTTCCAGACTGTGATCCCAGAACAGGATGAGGCCATCGTGAAGAAGGCCGCCAAGGTCAAGCGCGTGATCGCCTGCTCCGGCAAGGTGTACTACGACCTCGTGAAGAAGCGCACCGAGCGTGAAGACGATGACGTGGCCATCATCCGTGTGGAACAGCTCTACCCGTTCCCGCACAAGGCTTTTGCTGCCGAGCTCAAGAAGTACCCCAACGCCACGGACATCGTGTGGTGCCAGGACGAGCCGCAGAACCAGGGCGCCTGGTTCTTCATCCAGCACAACATCCACGAGAACATGCTCGAAGGCCAGAAGCTGGGTTACTCCGGCCGTGCGGCTTCGGCATCGCCCGCCGTGGGTTACTCGCACCTGCACCAAGAGCAGCAAAAGGCGCTGGTCGATGGTGCGTTTGCCAAGCTCAAGGGTTTTGTCCTGACCAAGTAAGGCCAGCTACCCCTACCGAACACAGAACAGAACCCTACTGAAAGAATTCAAAATGGCTATCGTAGAAGTCAAAGTCCCCCAGCTGTCCGAATCCGTGGCCGAAGCCACCATGCTGACCTGGAAGAAGAAGGCCGGTGAAGCCGTGGCCGTGGACGAAATCCTCATCGAGATCGAGACCGACAAGGTGGTGCTGGAAGTGCCCGCGCCGTCTGCTGGCGTGTTGGCTGAAATCATCCAGGGCGACGGCGCCACCGTGGTGGCCGACCAGCTCATCGCCAAGATCGACACCGAAGGCAAGGCGGGAGCCGCCGCACCGGCCGCAGCCCCTGCTGCTGCGCCTGCCGCCGCCGCAGCGCCCGCTGCCGCTGCAGCAGCAGCCCCTGTCGCCGCTGGCGGTTCCAAGGGCGACGTTGCCATGCCCGCAGCTGCCAAGCTGCTGGCCGACAACAACCTGTCCGTGTCGGCCGTGGCCGGCACCGGCAAGGATGGCCGCGTGACCAAGGGCGACGTGCTGTCGGCAGTGGCTGGCGGCGCCAAGGTTGCCGCAGCGCCCAGTGTGATTCCCACCGGCGTGCCGACCAAGGCCTTGCCCCAGGTGTCCGCACCTGCCGCCAAGGAAGACCTGAGCGGCCGCCCTGAGCAGCGCGTGCCCATGAGCCGCCTGCGCGCCCGTGTGGCCGAGCGCCTGCTGCAGTCGCAATCGACCAATGCCATCCTGACCACGTTCAACGAAGTGAACATGGCCCCGGTGATGGACCTGCGCAAGAAATTCCAGGATTCCTTCACCAAGGAACACGGTACCAAGCTGGGATTCATGTCCTTCTTCGTGAAGGCCGCCGTGCACGCCCTCAAGAAGTACCCCGTGCTGAACGCGTCGGTGGACGGCAATGACATCGTCTACCACGGCTATTTCGACATCGGTATCGCCGTGGGTTCGCCCCGTGGCCTGGTGGTGCCCATCCTGCGCAATGCAGACCAGATGAGCTTCGCTGACATCGAAAAGAAGATCGCCGAGTTCGGCAAGAAGGCCGCAGAAGGCAAGCTGGGCATCGAAGAAATGACCGGCGGCACGTTCTCCATCTCCAATGGCGGCACCTTCGGCTCCATGATGTCCACCCCCATCATCAACCCGCCCCAGTCTGCCATTCTGGGCGTGCACGCCACGAAGGACCGCGCCATGGTCGAAAACGGCCAGGTCGTGGTGCGTCCGATGAACTATCTGGCCATGTCCTATGACCACCGCATCATCGACGGCCGCGAAGCCGTGCTGGGCCTGGTGGCAATGAAGGACGCCCTGGAAGACCCATCGCGCCTGCTGTTCGACATCTGATCCCCTGACTGCATCGACCCACCCGCGCGGCCGACCTGTGGTCCTGCCCGCTGGTGGGTCTTTCTCCAACAGACCGAGCGAGATTTCTCATGAGCAAACAATTTGATGTGATCGTCATTGGCGGTGGCCCAGGCGGCTACGTGGCTGCCATCCGTGCCGCCCAGCTGGGCTTCAACGTGGCCTGTATCGACGAGTGGAAGAACGAAAAGGGCGGCCCAGCGCCTGGTGGCACATGCACCAACGTGGGCTGCATTCCTTCCAAGGCGCTGCTGCAGTCGTCCGAGCATTTCGAGCATGCCAACAAGCACTTCGCCGAGCACGGCATCACGGCCAGCGACGTCAAGATGGACGTGGCCAAGATGATCGCCCGCAAGGACACTGTCGTGAAGCAGAACAACGACGGCATCCTGTACCTGTTCAAGAAGAACAAGATCAGCTTCTTCCACGGCCGTGGCTCGTTCGTCAAAGCGGCTGAAGGTGGCTACGAGATCAAGGTGGCCGGCGCCGCCGAAGAATCCCTCACCGGCAAACAGATCATCATCGCCACCGGCTCCAACGCCCGTGCGCTGCCTGGTACGCCTTTCGACGAAGAGCTGGTGCTGTCCAACGACGGCGCGCTGCGCGTGGGCGCGGTGCCCAAGAAGCTCGGCCTGATCGGCTCGGGCGTGATCGGCCTGGAAATGGGCTCGGTGTGGCGCCGCCTGGGCGCTGAAGTCACCATCCTCGAAGGTCTGCCGACCTTCCTGGGCGCAGTGGACGAGCAGATCGCCAAGGAGGCCAAGAAGGCCTTCGACAAGCAGGGCCTGAAGATCGAACTGGGCGTGAAGGTCGGCGAGATCAAGACCGGCAAGAAGGGCGTGAGCATTGCCTACACCAACGCCAAGGGCGAAGCCCAGTCGCTGGACGTTGACAAGCTCATCGTCTCCATCGGCCGTGTGCCCAACACCATCGGCCTGAACGTGGAAGCCGTGGGCCTGGCATTGGACGAGCGCGGCGCCATCGTGGTGGACGGAGACTGCAAGACCAACCTGCCCGGCGTGTGGGCGGTGGGCGACGTGGTGCGCGGCCCGATGCTGGCGCACAAGGCCGAGGAAGAAGGCGTTGCCGTGGCCGAGCGCATTGCCGGCCAGCACGGCCATGTGAACTTCAACACCGTGCCCTGGGTCATCTACACCAGCCCCGAGATCGCGTGGGTGGGCCGCACCGAACAGCAGCTCAAGGCCGACGGCGTCAAGTACAAGGCCGGCACTTTCCCGTTCCTGGCGAATGGCCGCGCGCGCGCGCTGGGCGACACCACCGGCATGGTCAAGATGCTGGCCGATGCCGAGACCGACGAAATCCTGGGCGTGCACATCGTGGGCCCGCAGGCCAGCGAGCTGATCTCCGAAGCCGTGGTGGCCATGGAGTTCAAGGCCAGCAGCGAAGACATCGCGCGCATCTGCCACGCGCACCCATCCTTGAGCGAAGCCACGAAGGAAGCAGCCCTGGCCGTGGACAAGCGCACGCTGAACTTCTGATATTTGAATGAAAAAGGGCTCCAGCGCTTGGTGGTCAAGCGCTGGCAGCTATTGAATTCATAGTATCGGAAGGAAGAGTGCCCATCCCGTGACAGTCAAACAGGCTTATCTGGCCGAGCTGGCCGCCAAAGGCTACCAAAGCGACCCGGCCCAACTGCGGGCCGTGGACGCGCTGCAGCGCTGCGCCGACGAGTGGGCTGCCTACAAGGCGCAGCGCTCCAATGCGCTCAAGAAGCTGATCAACCGGCCCGACATTCCGCGTGGCGTGTACATGTACGGCGGGGTGGGGCGGGGCAAGAGCTTCCTCATGGAATGCTTCTTCAACGCCGTGCCGCTCAAGCGCAAGGTGCGCCTTCATTTCCACGAATTCATGCGCGAAGTGCACCGCGAACTGGTCGCGCTGCAAGGCACGCAAAATCCGCTGGACGTGCTGGGCGAGCGGATTGCCAAGCGCTACAAGCTCATCTGCTTTGATGAGTTCCACGTGGCGGACATCACCGACGCGATGATCCTGCACCGCTTGCTGGTGGCGCTGTTCGACAACGGTGTGGGCTTTGTGACCACGTCCAATTTCATGCCGGACGAGCTGTACCCTGGCGGCCTGCACCGCGACCGCATTCTGCCGGCGATCGCGCTGCTCAATGAGAAGCTGGAAGTGGTCAACGTCGACAACGGCACCGACTACCGGCGCCGCACGATGGAACATGTGAAGCTCTACCATACGCCATTGGGCGCCGAGGCCGACGCCGAGATGCGGCAAGCCTTTGAGCAGCTGGCCGAAGTGCGCGACGAAGACCCGGTGCTGCACATCGAGCAACGCGAGATCCGTGCGCGGCGCAAGGCTGGCGGCGTGGTGTGGTTCGACTTCAAGACGCTTTGCGGCGGCCCCCGTTCGCAGAACGACTACCTGGAGATCGCCACGCAGTTCCACACCGTGTTGCTCTCCGACGTGCCGTACATGCCGGTGAGCATGGCATCGCCTGCACGGCGGTTCACCTGGCTGGTGGACGTGCTGTACGACCGGCGTGTGAAGCTCATCATGTCGGCGGCGGTGCCGCCCGAGCAGCTGTACACCGAAGGGCCTTTGGCGCACGAGTTTCCGCGCACCGTGTCGCGGCTCAACGAAATGCAGTCCAAGGAATTCCTGGCGCTGGAGCGCCGCAACGTGGATACGGGGCTGACATGAAGCAACGCGTGTTCCTTTCCCTCATCCTGGTGCTGGGCGGCGTGCCGGGTGCCGGTGCGTGGGCGCAAGCGACCTCCACGGCGTCACAGCCAGCGCGGGTCCAGCTGGCATCTGATTCTCCGGCTGCTGCTTTTGACTCTGCGGCGGAATCCCGGGAGCGCAGCGCCCGCGCCGCCACCGCAGCCCAGCGCAGGGCGGAGCACGAGCGCATCCGCCATGAGCGTGACGCGGTCAAGGCCCAGCGCCTGCACGAGGAAGCGCAGTGCTACAAGCAGTTCGCCGTAGAGGATTGCCTGAGGCCGCTGCGCGCCCGGGCCCGTGATGCGGAAACACGGCTGCGCGCGCAGGAGGTCGAACTCAATGACGCCGAACGCAAGGAAAAGGCCGCAGACCGGCTGAGGTCCATCGAGGACAAGCAACGCCCGGCGCAGCCAGACGCGACGGTGCGTGGCGGCCCCGGTGCCGTGCTCCGCAGCCCCGCGCCGGACCCGCAGGCCACCAAAGCACAACGCGACCATGATGCGCAGCTGCGGGCGCAGCAGCAGCGCAGCAGGGTCGAAAAGCAGACCCAGGAGCAGGCAGGCCGCGCTGCAGAAGGCGCCGAACGTGCGTCGCAGGCCCGCACCCGCCATGCCGAGACACTCCAGGCAGCCCAGGAACGCCGGGCCAGGGTTGAAAAAGCGCAGGCCGACGCCGCCGCACAAGGGCGCAAGCCTGCCGCGCCTCTGCCCGCACCTCCCGCGCCGGCCGCATCGGCTCCAGCCCGATAGGTCTTGAGGGTTGGCCCCTTCGAGCGCAATGCGCGGCATAGCCACCGCAGCCAACCTTCGCAATGGCGAACGCCGTGGGTTCAGGGCACCGGGTGAATGCCCGCGTTGCCCGGCGCATGGCTTGTTGCGATGCATGCGCGCCCGCGATCTGTGTGTGCATCGCGCTCGCGCAGCGGTTGCAGACACCGTACCGTTGGGCTCAACCCTGAGGGCATGAAGCCCGGGGCTGCCGGCAAACGTTCAGGGGCGGCCTGCGTCCAATGGCACGAGGCGGGCGACTTTCTTTTCTTCCACCAGCGGCTCGATCTTCACGATCACCAGCGACAGGTTGTCACCGCCCCCCCGTGCGCGCGAGCGGGCTTTCTCGATCAGGAATTCAGTGGCTTCGCGGGGTGACAGGGAGTCGACCACCGATCCCAGTTCGGTGGGCGAGAAGTAGTGCCACACGCCGTCACTGCACGCCATGAGGACATCGCCCGGCTGCAACTGCGGGATGACGTGGGTGGTGATGGGGGGATCGCTTTCGGTGCCCAGGCAACCCACGAGTATGTTCGAGTGAGGGTGGTTGTTGGCCTCGGCTTCGGTGAGCTCGCCTCGGTCCACCAGCGCCTGCACATAGGAGTGGTCGCTGGTACGGAACACCATGCGCGCGCCCTGGAAGTGGTAGATACGCGAGTCGCCTGCATGCACCCAGTGGCAGTCTCCACGTGGGTTGATGAGGAAGGCCGCAATGGTGCTGTGCGGCTCCTGCTCGGCCGCGATGGCGGTGAGGCGGATGACGATGTGGGCTTCCTCCACCATGCTCTTGAGCATGGCCACCGGGTCATCGGTGTCGGGCGAATAACGCTCGAACAGCTGGCGCGCGGTCATCATGACCTGGTCGGACGCCTTGCGGCCGCCACTGCGGCCGCCCATGCCGTCGGCGATGACGCCCAGCACGCAGCCGTTGTGCCGCTCGTGTGAGATCAAGGCCACCTGGTCTTGCTGGTACTCCCGATCTCCTTTGTGGATACCGGTGGACGCGATGAGGCGAAACGCTTTGGTCATGCTGTGGATTGTGGAGGCGCGTGTGAGAACGGCCATCGTGAAGGGGCTGCCAAACGCTTATTATCGGCCTGCCTGTGGCGTTTTTGCCATGCCATGGCGTCTTTGCCTTGAATCCCCCCTTGTTCACCACGCTCCAACGGCAACGCGCCGGTCAAGCCTGCACGGGCTGCCGTCCGACGGGCCTGCGATCGATTGCCGACCGCGCACCTGCTCCAGCTCCCACCCCATCGTGCGGATTTCACAGCCGGGGCTGCTGCTGATGGCCTGGGCCGACATGGTGCCGGAGGTGTTCGCCGCCGATGGGGTGCTGGCGCGCGCAGACCCGCACTTTCAGCCGCGCGAAGGGCAGACCCGCATGGCCGTTGCTGTTGCGCGGACCATGGAGCAGGGCGGCTCCCTGGTGGTTGAGGCTGGCACTGGCGTGGGCAAGACTTTCGCGTACCTGGTGCCCGCACTCCTCAGCGGCGAGAGGGTGCTGCTGTCCACGGCAACCAAGGCGCTGCAGGACCAGCTTTTCGCTCGGGATCTTCCGCTGCTTGCCCAGACCCTTGGACTGCCCTTGCGCATGGCGCTGCTCAAGGGACGGGCGAGCTACCTGTGCCTGTACCGTCTTGAGCGTGCACGCCACGAGGCCTTGGGACAGGACCGCGGCGTGGCCCGCGTGCTGGCCAAAGTGGAGGACTGGTCCCGCAACACCCGTTCGGGCGACCTGGCTGAACTCACCGGCCTTGACGAGCGTTCGCCCGTGATACCCCTGGTCACATCCACGCGCGAAAATTGCCTCGGCTCACAGTGTCCCCGGTTTCGGGAGTGCCACGTGCACCTGGCGCGCCGGGAGGCTTTGGCTGCAGATATCGTGGTCATCAATCACCACTTGTTCTTTGCCGATGTGGCGGTGCGCGAATCGGGCATGGCGGAGCTGCTGCCGTCCGTGCGCGTCGTCGTCTTCGACGAAGCCCACCAGATCAACGAGACGGGTGTGCAGTTTCTGGGGATGCAGCTTTCTTCCGGTCAACTGGTGGACTTCGGCCGGGATGTGCTTGCAGCTGGCCTGCAGCACGCGCGCGGCCTGGCCGACTGGCAGAGCCTGACGGGCGGTGTTGACCGGTCTGTGCGCGACCTGCTGCTGCTGGCAGGCCAGCAGCACGGCACAAGCAGACTGCGCTGGACGGACGAAGCGCCCGAGGGCGTGCCGCAGGCGCCATGGACCACGGCCCTGCACCGGGTAGCACAGGCATGCGCCGATGCACAGGAAGCGCTGGACACAGTGAGCGAGATCGCGCCCGACTTCGTGCGCCTGTACGAGCGCTGCTCGGACCTGCTGGCGCGCATTGCGCGGTTCAGCGGGCCTGCCCAGCCCGAGGCCGTGCGATGGCTGGACGCGGGAGCGCAGCTGCGCTTGATCGAGTCGCCGCTGGACATTGCCGATGCCATGCGCACACGCGTGTTGGCAGCTCCCAAGGAGGTGTCTGACGCCGATGGCTGGCCGCTGGAGGCCGCGGAGGCTGGCCCAGGCCGGGCCTGGATATTCACCTCTGCCACGTTGGGCGATGACGATGCACTGACCTGGTTCACAGAACGAGCCGGTCTCCAGGATGCAAGCATCCTGCGGGTGGCCAGCCCCTTCGATTACGCGTCGCAGGCGGCCCTGTACGTGCCGCGGCATCTTCCATCCCCGGCGGATCCGGCCCACAGCGGGGCCCTGGCCCAATGGGTGGGCGATGCTGCGGCGGTGCTGGGCGGCCGTACGCTGGTCCTCACCACTACGCTCAAGGCGCTGCGCGCCGTGGGCGACGCGCTCAAGGCCAGATGGGGCGCCATGGGGGAGCTGGAGGTGCTGGTGCAAGGCGACTGGCCAAAGCGGCGACTGATGGAGCGGTTTCGGGAAGGCTCCGACCACGGCCAGCCAGGCTGCATTCTGGTGGCGTCAGCCACGTTCTGGGAGGGGTTCGATGTGCCGGGCGATGCGCTTGAGCTCGTCGTGATCGACAAGCTCCCGTTTCCCCCGCCCGGTGATCCCCTGGTGGAGGCGCGCACGCAGCGCATCGAAAGGTCGGGCGGAAAGGCTTTCAAGGCCTATGCGCTGCCAGAGGCGGCGGTGGCCCTCAAGCAAGGTGCTGGGCGACTGATCCGGCGTGAAACCGACAGGGGCATCCTGGTGGTGGGCGACACGCGGCTGGTGACCATGGGCTATGGCAAGCGCCTGCTGGCTGCGCTTCCGCCCATGCGGCGCCTGGCCTCCGATCAGGAGTTCAATGAGGCGCTGCAGGCGCTTACCAGAACTTCCACCAGGGGTTCGACGTCCCCTTGACCTCGCCGCGCAGGTAAGCGCTCTGGGGGTAGGAGCTGTCCATCACGCGGCGCGCATCGTCGCGCAACTGGGTCATGCCCAGCGCGTCATAAGACTGGATCAGGATGTACAGAGCCTCTTCCAGCGCGGGCACGCCCTGGTAGTCGGCCAGCGCGACCTGCGCCCGGCTGATGGCCGCCACGTAAGCGCCTCGCTCGAAGTAATAGCGCGCCACATGCACTTCATACTGGGCCAGCGAATTCACGATGTAGGTCATGCGCTGGCGGGCATCCTGCGCATAGCGCGAGTCCGGAAAGCGCGTGGCCAGCTCGCTGAACGACTCGAAGGAGTCCTTGGCGGCCTTCTGGTCCCGCTCCGACAGGTCCTGGCGTGAGATGAACGAGAACAGTCCCAGGTTGTCGTTGAAGTTGACCAGGCCCTTCAGATACAGCGCGTAGTCGAGCGCGGGGCTGGCCGGGTGCAACTTCATGAAGCGGTCCAGAGTGGCGATGGCCTGGGCCTTTTCGCCGGCCTTGAAATGGGCGTAGGCCTTGTCCAGCTGGGCCTGCTGCGCCAGAGGCGTGCCGGCAGCCCGGCCTTCGAGCTTTTCAAGCAGCGGGATCGCCTTGTCGTAGGCGCCGCTGTTCAGTTCGTCCTTGGCCTCCGAGTGGATGCGGTTGGGGCTCCATCCTGCCGTCTTGTCATCGGTAGTGGTGGAGCAGGCTGCCAGCAGACCAGCGACCAGCAAGGCGGAGACAAGGGGCAGTGGAGCACGCAGCATCGAAAGAAGCTTTCAGCAAAATAGAAACAAAATGTGCATCGTCGGCTACAGCGCGGGCCGCTGTTGCACAAGGGCCGCCTGTGGCCCGGGCGGCAAAAAAGCATTGTACTGGTCGCAGCGTGGCCACAGGACGGGCGCAGACCTTGTGATTTCTGCCGTGCGTGACGCCGGACTTTTTACAATGCTCCCCTATGTTTGTTCACCTGCGCCTGCACACCGAGTTTTCCGTCGTTGACGGCACCAACCGAATCGATGAGGTGGCCAAGGCCGCCGCCAAGGACGGCCAACCCGCACTGGCCATCACCGACCTCAACAACCTTTTTGGCGCCATCAAGTTCTACAAGGAAGCGCGGGGCAAGGGCGTCAAGCCGCTGATCGGGGCCGAAGTCAATGTCGCCGCCGAGTCCGGCCCTCCGGCGCGCATCGTGCTGCTGGTGCAGAACAAGCAGGGCTATCTGAATCTGTGCGAACTGCTGGCCCGTGCCTGGACGCGCAACATCGTCAAGAACGTGCCCGTGTGCACCTGGGACTGGCTGCGCGAACTGGGCGAGGGCCTGATTGCGCTGGCCGGGGCGCAGGCCGGGCCGGTGGGCCAGGCGCTGATGAAGGGGGACGACGCCGGGGCCTCCAATGTGGCGCTGGAGCTGGCGGGCATCTTTCCTCACCGCTTTTACATGGAGATCCAGCGGGCCGGCCGTGCGGACGATGAAGCCCATGTGATCGCCGCCGTGCAATTGGCCGCGCGCTTGAACCTGCCCGTGGTGGCCACGCACCCGGTCCAGTTCGCGACGGCCGACGACTACGAGGCCCATGAAGCGCGCATCTGCATCGCCGAAGGCGAGATCCTGGCCAACCAGCGCCGGGTGCGCAAGTTCACGCGCGAGCAGTATTTCAAGTCCAGCGCAGAGATGCAGGCCCTGTTCGCCGACGTGCCCACGGCCATCACCAACACCCTGGAAGTGGCCAAGCGTTGCAACCTGACGCTGGTGCTGGGCAAGCCGCAATTGCCCGATTTTCCGACGCCCAACGGCATGCCGGCCGACGAGTACTTCCGGTTTGCGTCGTTCGAGGGGCTGGAAGCGCGCTTGAAGCACCTCTTCCCCGACGAGGCCAAGCGCGACAAGGAGCGGCCACGTTATGTGGAGCGCCTGGAGTTCGAGCTGGGCACCATCCTCAAGATGGGCTTTCCGGGCTACTTCCTCATCGTGGGGGACTTCATCCAGTGGGCCAAGGCCAACGGCTGCCCTGTGGGGCCGGGGCGGGGCTCGGGTGCCGGCTCGCTCGTGGCCTATGCGCTCAAGATCACGGATCTGGACCCGCTTGAATACAACTTGCTTTTCGAGCGGTTCCTGAACCCCGAGCGGGTATCCATGCCCGACTTCGACATCGACTTTTGCCAGTCCAATCGCGACCGCGTGATCGACTACGTCAAGGACAAGTACGGCAAGAACGCCGTGAGCCAGATCGCCACCTTCGGCACCATGGCTGCGAAGGCGGCGATCCGGGACGTGGGCCGCGTGATGGACATGAGCTACACGTTCTGCGACGGCATCTCCAAGCTGGTACCGGGAAAGCCCGGCATGTCCTATACCCTGGCGTACCCCCCCGAGGTGAAGAAAGAGGGCGACAAGAACAACTACGCGCTGGAACTGGAGCCCACGCTGTACGAGCGCGTGCGCAAGGAAGAAGACGTCAAGACCGTCATCGAGATGGCGCAAAAACTCGAGGGCATGACCCGCAACATCGGCATGCATGCCGGGGGCGTGCTGATCGCCCCGGGCAAGCTGACAGACTTCTGCCCCCTGTATCAGCAGCCTGGCAGCGAGTCTGCCGTGAGCCAGTACGACAAGGACGACGTGGAGGCCATTGGCCTTGTGAAATTCGACTTCCTGGGGCTTGCCACGCTCACCATCCTGGAGATCGCACGCGAGTTCATCATGAAGCGCCACAAAGGCCAGGAGAACTTCGCGTTCGAGAACATTCCGCTTGACGACGGGCCGACCTACCGGCTGTTCTCCGAAGGCAAGACCGAGGCCGTGTTCCAGTTTGAAAGCCGCGGTATGCAGGGCATGCTGAAGGAGGCCAAGCCGAGCCGCCTGGAAGACCTGATCGCGCTGAACGCACTGTACCGCCCGGGTCCCATGGACCTGATTCCCAGCTTCGTGAACCGCAAGCATGGCAAGGAGGTGGTGGAGTACCCGCACCCAGCCGTCGCCGACATGCTCAGCGAAACGTACGGGATCATGGTCTACCAGGAGCAGGTGATGCAGACCGCGCAGATCCTGGGCGGATACAGCCTGGGTGGCGCCGACCTGCTGCGCCGCGCCATGGGCAAGAAGAAGGCCGAGGAAATGGCCGAGCATCGCGAGAAGTTCCGCGCCGGCGCCCTCGCGACCCATGGCATCGATCAGGCGAAGGCCGACGAGGTGTTCGACCTGATGGAGAAGTTCGCGGGCTACGGCTTCAACAAGTCGCACGCTGCCGCGTACTCACTGCTGGCCTACCACACGGGTTGGCTCAAGGTGCACTTCACGGCTGAGTTCTTCTGCGCCAACATGACCGTCGAAATGGACGACACCGACAAGCTCAAGGTGCTGTTTGAAGACGCGGTCAAACACTTCGGCATGACTTTCGAGCCGCCGGACGTCAACCGTGGCAAGTACCGTTTCGAGCCCGTGACCGACAAGATCATCCGCTACGGCCTGGGCGCCGTGAAGGGCACGGGCCAGCAGGCCATCGAGGCCATCGTGGCCGCCCGCGAAGGTCGGGGCGAGGGACCCAACGGATCCACGACGGGGCCTTTCAAGAGCCTGTTCGACTTCTGCCTGCGCGTGGACAAGGCGCGCATGAACAAGCGTACGGTGGAGGCGTTGATCAAGGCCGGCGCCTTTGATGCGATCAACATGAACCGCGCGGCACTGGTGGCATCCATCGACCGGGCCTTCGAATTTGCGGCCGCCACGCTCGCCAACGTCAACCAGGGGGGGCTTTTCGACATGATGGGCGACGACGCCCACGGTTCCAGCACGCAGGAGCCCGAACTGGTGGACGCGCTGCCCTGGGGCATCAAGGAGCGGTTGACCCTGGAGAAGACGGCGGTGGGCTTCTACCTCTCAGGCCACCTTTTCGACGAGGTCGCCACCGAGGTGCGCCGGTTCGTGCGCACGTCGATCGACGAGCTGCTCGACAGCCGAGAGCCGCAGGTGCTGGCTGGCATCATCACTGACTTCCGCGTCATCAACGGCCAGCGAGGCAAGCTGGGGCTTTTCAAGCTCGACGACAAGTCGGGAGTGATCGAGGCGTCCGCCGACGAGGCGTTGCTCAACACCTATCGCAACCAGCTCAAGGAAGACGAGTTCGTCGTCATGGTCGGCAAGCTGCAGATGGACCATTTCAGCGGTGGATTGCGCGTGAAGGTGCAGCAGGTCTGGGACCTGGCCGGTGCGCGCTGCCGGTTTGGCAAGTACCTGCATGTGCAGGTGGCCGACAAGGGGCCCGACGTGCCGCGCCTGGTGCGTGAATTCCCGCCCCGCCGCGAGGAGATCGCCGAGGGCGAGGTGCTGCACGGCCTCAAGGTGCGCATGGGCGTGCGCTGCGCTTCGGATGGGACCACCGCCGTCGCGGAACTTCAACTGGGGGAGAGTGCGCGTTTCTACCCGACCGACGCCGCGCTGGCCGCCTGGACGGCCCAGGTGGGTAGCGGCTCTGCGACGGTGGTGTATGAGCATGGGTGAGCCGGTTGCGGTGTGAGCTTGAAAAAAACCGCATGAACGCCAGATTTGTCTCGCGGCAGCATGCCGTGCGGATCGCTAGAATGATTTTCATGGCAACAAAACCACCTTCACCCCCCACCGCGCCGCCCGTGACACGGCCAGCGCGGGATGACGGCGGTTCGGTCGTGCTCGAAAGACGCACACAAAAGACCCAGCCGCCCCAGATGTATCAGGTGGTCATGCTCAATGACGACTACACCCCCATGGAGTTTGTCATCGTGGTCTTGCAGGAGTTCTTCAGCAAGGACCGCGAACAAGCGACCCAGATCATGTTGAAGATCCACCTTGATGGCAAAGGCGTCTGCGGCGTGTATTCCCGCGATGTGGCAGCCACCAAGGTGGAACAAGTGCTTGACGCCGCCCTCAAGGCGGGCCACCCACTGCAATGTGTCAGTGAGCCTGTTGAATAACAGGTCTTTTGTCCCGATCTAAAGTTATCCCTTCCACGCAAGCACAAAGGAGTTCACATGATTGCCCAGGAACTGGAAGTCAGCTTGCACATGGCCTTTGTTGAGGCCCGTCAGCAGCGCCACGAGTTCATCACCGTGGAGCATCTGTTGCTTGCATTGCTCGATAACCCCAGCGCAGCGGAGGTGCTGCGCGCATGTTCGGCCAACATCGATGATCTGCGTTCATCGCTGTCGAATTTCATCAAAGACAACACGCCCCAGGTCGCGGGCACCGACGAGGTGGATACGCAACCCACGCTGGGCTTCCAGCGCGTGATCCAGCGGGCCATCATGCACGTTCAGTCCACGGGCAACGGCAAAAAGGAAGTCACTGGCGCCAACGTGCTGGTGGCCATCTTCGGCGAGAAGGATTCGCACGCCGTGTACTACCTGCACCAGCAGGGCGTGACGCGCCTGGATGTGGTCAACTTCATCGCCCACGGGATCAAGAAGGGCGAGCCGCCGGAACCCGCCAAGGCTGATAACCAGGCCGAAGGCGAAGAAGGCGGTGGCGGCGAGCGCAGCGAAAAGGCCTCGCCCCTGGAGCAGTTCACGCAGAACCTGAACCAGGCTGCCAAGGACGGCAAGATCGACCCGCTGATCGGCCGCAACTACGAGGTCGAGCGCACCATCCAGATCCTGTGCCGCCGCCGCAAGAACAACCCGCTGCTGGTGGGTGAGGCGGGCGTGGGCAAGACCGCCATTGCCGAGGGCCTGGCCTGGCGCATCACGCAGAACGACGTGCCCGAGATCCTGGCCGAGGCCACGGTGTATTCGCTCGACATGGGCGCGCTGCTGGCCGGTACCAAGTACCGTGGCGATTTCGAGCAGCGCCTCAAGGGCGTGCTCAAGTCCTTGAAGGACAAGCCCAACGCGATCCTTTTCATCGACGAGATCCACACGCTGATCGGTGCGGGCGCGGCCTCGGGCGGCACGCTCGATGCGTCCAACCTGCTCAAGCCTGCGCTCTCCAGCGGCCAGCTCAAGTGCATCGGTGCGACAACCTTCACCGAGTACCGTGGCATCTTCGAGAAGGACGCAGCGCTGTCCCGCCGTTTCCAGAAGGTCGATGTGGTCGAGCCGACGGTGCAGGAGACCATCGACATCCTCAAGGGCCTGAAGTCGCGCTTCGAAGAGCACCACAGCGTGAAGTACGCGGCTGCGGCCCTGCAGGCTGCTGCAGAACTGAGCGCCAAGTACATCAACGACCGTCACCTGCCCGACAAGGCCATCGACGTGATCGACGAGGCTGGGGCCGCTCAGCGCATCCTGGTGCCCAGCAAGCGCAAGAAGACCATCGGCAAGGCCGAGATCGAAGAGATCGTGGCCAAGATCGCGCGCATTCCGCCGGCCAATGTCTCCAACGACGACCGCAGTAAGCTGCAGACGCTGGAGCGCGACCTCAAGAGCGTGGTGTTCGGGCAGGACAAGGCGCTGGAAGTGCTCGCCTCGTCGGTCAAGATGGCGCGCTCGGGCCTGGGCAAGGGCGACAAGCCGATCGGCTCGTTCCTGTTCAGCGGCCCCACCGGCGTCGGCAAGACCGAAGCGGCCAAGCAACTGGCCTACATCATGGGCATCGAGCTCATTCGCTTTGACATGTCGGAGTACATGGAGCGCCACGCCGTGAGCCGCCTGATCGGCGCGCCCCCCGGATATGTCGGCTTTGACCAGGGCGGCCTGCTCACCGAAGCCATCACGAAGAAGCCGCACGCGGTGCTGCTGCTCGACGAGATCGAGAAGGCGCACCCGGACATCTTCAACGTGCTGCTGCAGGTCATGGACCATGGCACGCTGACGGACAACAACGGCCGCAAGGCCGACTTCCGCAACGTGCTGATCATCATGACCACGAATGCCGGCGCCGAGACCATGAACAAGGCGACCATTGGCTTCACCAACCCGCGCCAGGCGGGCGACGAAATGGGCGACATCAAGCGCCTGTTCACGCCCGAATTCCGCAACCGGCTGGATGCCATCGTCAACTTCAAGGCCCTGGACGAGCAGATCATCCTGCGCGTGGTGGACAAGTTCCTGCTGCAGCTGGAAACGCAGCTGGCCGAAAAGAAGGTGGAAGTCACCTTCACCGACACGCTGCGCAAGCACCTGGCCAAGAAGGGCTTTGATCCGCTCATGGGTGCCCGCCCGATGCAACGTCTGATCCAGGACACCATTCGCCGCGCGCTGGCTGATGAACTGCTGTTCGGACGCCTGACCGACGGTGGACGCCTGACGGTGGACATCGAGCTCAAGACCGACGACAAGGGCGTGGAGACGCCCGAGGTGCTGCTTGACATCCAACCCGTGGCAAAGAAGGATCGCTCTGCCAAGTCGGAGCCTGCAGAGCCCGAAGAGGCCACAGCCGACTGAGCTGTTGCGGATGCGCCGGGGCTGAGAGTTCCGGTGTGCATCGCCAGGGCGCTTGCGCCCGACCGGCAAGCCAGCCATCCCGTGATGGCTGGCTTTTTCTTTGAGAGCTGCCGCATGGACCCGCAGGGAGTGATGGTCGCCCGTCTGTCAGCGGCACGCTCGACCGCGTGCCAGCGACTGCCGCGGTGGGGCCGGCGGTAAAAGCGCGACTTGCGCCCAAGGCCCCGGAAGGCGGTGAAAACTGCGAAAAAGTCAGCTCCAAGCTGCTATGTTTCCTGCACCCGGCAGCAACACGCAGATGTTGATCATCCCGCTGCCGCCAACGCTACAAAAGGAAGCTGCCCATGATCACGACCGAACCCACCATGACCAATCTTTTCCTGCAGCTGGGGCTGGATGAGAGTGCAGAGGGCATTGCCCAGTTCATCAAAACCCACCAGTTGCCTACCGAGGTGGCGCTTGGCGACGCGCCGTACTGGAATGACTCCCAGCGCCAATTCCTGCTGGAGCAACTCAAGGCCGACGCGCCCTGGGCGATGATCGTGGACCAGTTCAGCGAATCCCTGCATTCCGACGCCGTGCACCGCAGCACCGGCCTGTGAGGCATCAGTCTGGGAAAATTCCGGCGCCTCCAGCGGCGCGCGGGGTCGCCGGCCTTCAGCGCGCAGGCTGCTCCGCGAGCGGCGTGCCGGTGCGCGGGGAGGATGCAGGTGCGCTGCCTGACAACCTGCTGAGCAGTTCGACCGTGGCATAGCCATCTGCCGCCAGCCCCTCGCTTTGCTGGTAGCGCCGAAGGCCCGCACGGGTGGCCGGCCCCAGCACGCCGTCGGGTGTACCGGTGTCGAAGCCTCGCTGATTCAGCGCCAACTGCAGCGCCTGGACCTGCTCACGCGACAGAGCCGGCAGTTCACGCGGCCATGTCGCGACAATTGGCGCGCCGCCTTCGATCTGCTGGGACAGCTGGGCCACGCCCAGGGCGTAGGTCACCGCATTGTTGTAGCGCAGCAGCGTGCGGAAGTTGTGCCCCACCAGGAACGCGGGCCCTCGGGCCCCTGCCGGCGTTATCACCGAGGCGGCATCCAGCGCAGGCAGCGCACGTCCGTCCGTCGTTTGAACACCCTCGGCCGCCCACTGTGTGGCACTTTGGCGCACGTTGAGCTCCGTGCGCGCGAAGTCGAAGACTGCGGGCAGCTTCACCTCGGTTCCCCAGGGTTCGCCACGCCGCCAGCCTTCGCCGGCAAGGAACGCGGCCGTGGAAGCGGCCACGTCCGGCACGCTGCCCCAGATGTCGCGGTGGCCATCACCGTCGGCATCGACGGCATGCCGCAGGAACACCGAGGGCAGAAACTGAGTGTGCCCCATGGCGCCGGCCCAGGAGCCGATCATGCGGTCGGCAGCGATGTCGCCCTGATCGATGATGCGCAGCGCCGCCAGCAGCTCGCCCTGGGCCCAGGCGCGGCGGCGTCCCTCGTACGCCAGCGTGGCCAGGGCATCCACCGTGTGGAAGCTTCCGAAATTGCTGCCGTAGTTGCTTTCCATGCCCCAGATGGCGGTGATCACCGCAGCCGGTACGCCATAGCGCGCGGACGCGGCCTGCAGCGGCGCCGCATGCTCGGCCAGCTTGGCCTGGCCTTGTGCCACGCGCTGCTGCGACACGGCGCTGTCCAGGTACGCCCACGGCGTGCGGCTGAACTCGGGCTGGGCGCGGTCCAGTTCCAAGACGCGCGGCTGCCATTGCGCCTGGGCGAGCACCTGGCGCACGGTTTCGGGGCGGATGCCCGCGGCCAGTGCCTGGGTGGCAAAGCCATCGCGCCAGGCGGCAAAGCCGGCTTCGTGGGTTGTAGGCGCCGGTACCGCCGCGCTGGGGGTCGCTGTGGCTGCGGCTGGTGCGGTTGCGGGCACGGCGGCAGCCGCCACCGGGCGGGGTGCGGGGGCATTGGCGCAGCCCGTCAGGGCCAGGGCCAGCGTGGCCAGCGGCCAGAGGATCAAGGGGCGTGCCCAGGTATGTGCGCGGGGGATTGCAGGGTGCATTCCGGCATTGTCTCCCGCGCCCGCGTGCCGCCTGTTACCAGCGGTAGGTGGCCGTGCCGATCAGCTTGCGCGGCTCGCCGTAGAAGCAGCCGTACATGGCGCAGCTGCCGATATAGGTCTTGTCCGCCAGGTTGCTGAGGTTCAGCGCGAAGCGCCAGGGGCCGGTGTGGTAGCCCAGCATGGCGTCGAACAGCGTGAAGGCCGGCACGGCCACGGGCGTCCCGTGCGCCATGCCGCGTGCCTCGCCCATGTGGCGCACGCCCGCGCCCACCGTCAGGCCCGGCAGGCCCAGCGCGCCAAGCTCGTAGTCCGCCCACAGCGAGACCTGGTTGTAGGGCACGCCGATCGAGCGGGCGCCCTCCTGCGCGGGCTGCAGCGGGCTGGCGCGCACGGTGCGGGCATCGGTATAGGCATAGGCAGCGATCAGGTTGGCATGGCGGCCGACGCGGGTGCGGGCTTCCAGCTCGAGTCCGCGCGAGCGCACCCGGCCGTGCTGGATGGCGTAGTTCGGGTCCTGCGGGTCGGCGACCGTGAGGTTGTCGCGAGTGAGCTGGTACATGGCCGCGGACACCAGGGTGGCCGAGCCCGGTGGCTGCCAGCGCACGCCGGCCTCGATCTGCGTGCCGGTGGTCGGCTGGAAGCGGCGGCCGCTGCGGTCTCGGCCCTCGGTGGGCTCGTAGGACTCGCTGTAGCTCAGGAAGGGGGCGAGCCCGCCCTCAGCCAGATACACCAGCCCGGCGCGGCCGGTGAAAGCCTGGCTTTTCTCGGCGTCCACCCATTTCTCGCCGGTGAACAGGGCGTGCTCGTCGGCGCGCAGCCTGTCATGGCGGCCACCCAGCAGCACGACCCACTTCTCGCCGATCTTCATCTGGTCCTGCAGGTACAGGCCCATGCGCCGGATCCTGGAGACCGAGGAGTTCCCGGCAGGCACGGCCGCGCCCAGGGGCTGGCCGTAGAGCGGCGCATACAGGTCCAGCGGCTGGCCTTCGCGGTTGTAGCGCTCCGTCTTGTGCCGTGGCGCGGCATGGTCCAGGCCCGCGAGCAGCGTGTGCCGCACGCTGCCGTGGGTCGTCTGGTACTGCAGCGAGGTGTCGGTGGTGGTGGCGGACGAGCGGTCCCAGCGGTCCTGCGCGGTGCGGTCCAGCGTGGTGCGCTGGTCGCTGGCCAGGCCCCAGATCCCGGCGTTGTTGTATTCGTTATGCGCGTGGAAGTAGCGCAGGCTGTGGCGCAGCGTGAGGCGGTCGTTGAACGCATGCTCGAGCAGGTAGCCCAGGGAGTAGCGCGTGAGGTCGAACTTGTCGTAGCCGGGCTCGCCTGTGTAGAGGTTGCGCGGCAGCCGCCCGTGCACGTTCGGCAGCACGGTCCCCGGGCCGGGCAGACCGTAGACGTAGGCTGTCCGGTCCCGGTGGTATTCGGCCAGCAGGGTCAGCGAGGTGCTGCCATTGGGCTGCCACTTGAGCGCGGGCGCGAAGTAGCTGCGGTCGTCCCGCACGTGATCCACGAAGCTGTTGCTGTCGCGCCCCAGGAAGGTCAGCCGGTACGACCACTCGCCCTCGGGGTCCAGCGCCGCACCGAAGTCGCCCGACACCTGCCGGCGCGCGAAGCTGCCCAGTTCCAGCTGCAACTCGCGCAGCGGCTCCGTGGTGGGGCGCTTGCTCACCGTGTTGATGATGCCGCCGGGCGCCGAGGCGCCGTAGAGCACTGACGCCGCGCCCTTGAGCACCTCGATGCGCTCCAGCCCATAGGGCTCCTGCCTGCCGTTGTAGTAGTTGACCGTGTAGGGCGTGCCGTCTCGGAAATACGTGCCCACGTTGCTGGACTGGAAGCCGCGCAGGAACATGCCGTCGGTCGTGCGGTCAAGCCCCTCCGAGCGGCTGACGCCGGCCACGTAGCCCAGCGCGTCCTGCAGGCTCTGCGCCTTGCGGTTCTCGATCTCCTGGGCGCCCACCACGCTCAGGGACTGCGGCGTCTCCAGGACCGGCGTGTCGGTCTTGGTGCCCGTGGCGCTGCGCCGCGCCGCATAGCCGTGCAGGGGGCCGGCGGCGGTGTCGTGCTCGGCCTCGGCGCGCACCGTGACCTCGCCCAGCGCGGCCCCCTGGGCGGGCGGGCGCTCCACCACCAGCGTGCGCCCCTGCACACGGCCCTGCAGGCCGGAGCCCGCCAGCAGCGCGCGCAGCGCATCGCCGACGTCGCGGGTGCCGTGCACGGCCGGGGCCTGGCGGTCCGCCGCCAGGTCCGGTGCGAACGCCAGTTGCAATCCGGCCTGCGCCGCCAGCGCCGCGAGCGCGGGGGCCAGCGGCTGGGCCGGAATATCGAAGCGCGCAGTCTGAGCGGTGGCGCACTGCAGCTGCAGCGCCAGGGCCGCAGCCATCGCGGCGCGGGCGACGGCGTGCCGGGGCAGGCGAGAGGGCAGGGTCGGGGGCAGGGAGGCGGGAGGTCGCATGGCCGATGGGTCTTTCGTTCAGGGTGAAACAGGTCTTTCACCTTGCTGGACGAACGAGCGGCGGAAACCCTGAAAGTTTTTGAATGCCGTTTTTGCTATTGAAATGGTAGCTATTTGCGCTTTCCCCCAAAGGGCTGGAGGCCATTTTTATTGATTTTTTGCCTGCCTTGCCACCAGCAGCACGCGGCCGTTGTCGCGCACCACGCGCAACGGCAGCACGGCGGGCAGGGCCTGCAGCCAGTCGGCGGCTTCGGCGATCTCCACCGTGCCGCTGATGCGCAGCTGCGCGGCGCGCGCGTCGGTGGCAAGCTCCAAGCGCGCGTAGCGCGCGAGGCGCTCGGTGGCCTCGGCCAGCGGCACGGCGTCGAAGTGCAGGCGCCCATGGCGCCAGGGGGCCGCAGTGCCGGGTACGGCCCGGGGCGTGCCGTCCGGAGCGACGCGCAAGCCCTGGCCCGCGCCCAGGGCGCCGGCCAGCACCGTGTCGCCGCGGCTCACGCGCACGAGCCCGGACTCGGTCTGCACGAGCACGCTGCCCCCGGGTTCGATCTCCACGCCAAAGCGTGTGCCCAGCACGGTGACCGTGACCTCGCGCGCCTGCACCGTGAAGGGCCGGCTGGCGTCGTGCTGCACTGCGAAGAACGCCGCGCCTTCGAGCAGCCGCGCGCTGCGGCGGCGGGCGTCGTAGGCCAGCTCGATCCGGCTCTGGGCATCGAGGATGAGGCCGGAGCCGTCGGGCAGGGGCTGTGTCAGGCTGCGGCCCCGCGCGGCGGCGTAGCTGCCTTCCCAGTGCAGGGCCTGGTCGCGCCAGAGGCGCCAGCCCAGCGCGCCGACCACGCCCAGGCCGCCCACCGCGAGCAGCGAGGCCAGGCTCCTGCGGCGCCCGCCCTCGCGTGCCGGGGGGCGGGGTTCGCCGCGCCACTGGCGCAGCGCGGTTTCGATGCGGTCGCTGGCCGCGCCCAGGTCGCGCTCGATGGTGTTGAGCGACACACCCAACCTGCCTGCGATGGCGGCCTGGCTCTCGCCGTGGACGCGATGCGCCACGAAGGCCTCGCGCGTGCGGCCGGGCAGCGCGGCGAGAGCGGCCTCGACGGCGGCGAGCGCCTGGCGGTACATGAGCGCGTCGGCCACGTCCGGTGCATGGCCGGCGGCGGCGCCCGTGGCGGCGCTGTCGCGCGTGTGGCTTTGCAGCCATTGCGCGCGCCGCTGCCGGTCCAGCCCGATGTGCGCGGCGGCAGTGCTCAGGTAGGCGCGCGCATCCTCCACAGGTGCGCCCGCCGGTGCGCCTGCGGCAGGGCGCTGCTCGGCCAGACGCAGCCAGGTTTCGTGGGCGATCTCCCGCGCGTCCTCGCCGTTGCCGGTGCGGTGGCGCAGAAAGCGCACGAGCGCGTCGTAGCGCAGGGGAAATTCGTCCAGGAGGGAGAGGCGGGCCGGCGTGCTCATGGGCGGCGAGCATAGCAAATGCGAATTGATATCAATTGCAATTGAACGCTGACGCAGGGCGGCCGCGCCACCCGGCATACTCGGGGCTTTGCGTTCGAGCGCCGGGCTGCGCCTTTTTTTCCATGCATACTTTTCTCTGGCACGACTACGAAACCTTTGGTGCCAACACCCGGCGCGACCGGCCCGCGCAGTTCGCCGCCATCCGCACCGATGCCGAGCTCAATGAGATCGGCGAGCCGCTGATGATCTACTGCCAGCCGGCCAACGACTACCTGCCCGACCCGCAATCGTGTCTCATCACCGGCATCACCCCCCAGCTGTGCCTGGAGAAGGGCGTGCCGGAGCACCAGTTCGCGGCCCGCATCGAGGCCGAATTCGCCCAGCCGGGCACCATCGGTGTGGGCTACAACACCATCCGCTTCGACGACGAGATCACGCGCTTCATGTTCTGGCGCAACCTCATCGACCCCTACGCACGCGAATGGCAGAACCAGTGCGGCCGCTGGGACCTGCTGGACGTGGTGCGCATGACCTACGCCCTGCGGCCCGACGGCATCACCTGGCCGAAGAAGGAGGACGGCTCTGCCAGCTTCAAGCTCGAGCATCTGTCCAAGGCCAACGGCCTGCTGCACGAGGCCGCGCACGATGCGCTCTCTGACGTGCGCGCCACCATTGCGCTGGCGCGGCTCATCCGCCAGCACAACGCCAAGCTGTTCGACTTCGCACTCTCGCTGCACAAGAAGGACCGCGTGGCGACGGAACTGCGCCTGCCCGCCACCACCATCACGGCGCGGCCGTTCCTGCATGTGTCGGGCATGTTCCCCGCAGAGCGGGGCTGCCTGGCCGTGATGTGGCCGCTGGCCAGCCACCCGACCAACAAGAACGAACTCATCGCCTGGGACCTGTCGCAGGACCCGTCGCCCCTGGCCACCATGGGTGTCGAGGAGATCCGCCTGCGCATGTTCAGCAAGGCCGATGCGCTGCCCGAAGGCGTTTCGCGCCTGCCGGTCAAGACCATCCACCTCAACAAGTCGCCCATGGTCGTGGGCAACGTCAACACCCTCACGCCCGCGCTGGCGCAGCGCTGGGGGATCGACCTGGCCCAGGCATCGCAACACGCCGACGCGGCGCGCAACCTGCCCGACATGAGCGGCATATGGCCGGCGGTCTTTGCGCGTCCGCAGGAGCCCGCGCCCGATGTGGACCAGGACCTGTACGGCGGCTTCGTCGGCAACAATGACCGCCGACAGCTCAACGACCTGCGCACCATGAGCGGCGAGAAGCTGGCCCGCTCCCGCGCCGCGTTCGACGACCCGCGCCTGGCAGAGTTGCTGTGGCGTTACCGTGCACGCAACTTCCCCACCACGCTGTCCCCCGAAGAAGCCCGGCAGTGGGAGGCGCACCGCGCAGCCTGCCTGTTTGACGGGCAGGGCGGGGCGCGCACGGTGGAGCAGCTGTTCACCGAAATCGACACCCTGTCGGAGACCGCCGAAGACGACCGTACGCAGGACATCCTGGGCGCCCTGTACGATTACGCGGAGCACATCGCGCCTGAACGGTAGCCCCCCCTGAGGCGCTGCGCGCCTTCCCCCCTGAGGGGGGACGCACCCGGTAGCCTGGCGAAGCCAGTTCCACGGGTGCACTGGCGTTAAGGGCGCGCCAGTTTCAGAGCTTGTGACGATAGCTGACCCAGCAATCCGCTTACTTTTATGACGACACCGCAGACCAACCATTTCACGACCGAGATCCTCCACGCCGACCGCCAGGGCGGCGCGGAGCATGGGGCCATTCACAAGGCGATCCACACCTCGGTGCAGTACGGCTACGACAAGGTCGAGGACCTGATCGCCGTGTTCCAGGGCACGGCCAAGGGCGGCTTCAATTACGCGCGGCAGGGCACGCCCACCACGGCGGCGCTGGAGGCCAAGATCACGCAGATGGAAAAAGGGCAGGGCACCATCGTTTTTGCCACGGGCATGGCGGGCATCTGCGCCATCTTCCTCACGCTGCTCAAGGCGGGCGACCACCTGGTGGCCAGCCAGTTCGTGTTTGGCAACACCAACAGCGTGTTCGGCACGCTGGCGGACCTGGGCATCGAGGTAACCCTGGTGGACGTGACCGACGCCGCCAACGTGGCGGCTGCGGTGCGGCCCAACACCCGCATGGTGTTTGTCGAAACCATTGCCAACCCCGGCACGCAGATCCCCGACCTGGACGGCGTGGGCGCCGTCTGCCGTGAGCGCGGTCTGCTGTATGTGGTGGACAACACCGTGGCATCGCCGTACCTGTTCCGTGCGTCCACGGTGGGCGCGGGCTTGGTGCTCAACTCGCTGACCAAGAGCATCGGCGGGCAGGGCGCGGCGCTGGGCGGTGCGGTCACCGACACCGGCCTGTTCGACTGGAGCACGTACCCCAACATCTTTGCCCCTTACCGCAAGGGTGACGCCAAGGGCTGGGGCCTGCAGCAACTGCGCAAGAAGGGCCTGCGCGACATGGGGGCCACGCTGTCGTCCCACGCTGCGCATCAGATCGCGCTGGGTGCCGAGACGCTGTCTCTGCGCATGGACCGCACCAGCGCCACGGCGCTCGCGCTGGCACAGTGGCTGGAGCGGCACCCGGCCGTCTCGCGCGTGCTGTACCCAGGCCTGCCGTCGCACCCGCAGTACGCGTTTGCGCAAAAGCACCTCAAGGCCGGTTCGTGGCTGCTGTCGTTCGAGCTGCGCAACCCCGACCACTGCCTGCCCGTGTGCAACCGTCTGCAGCTGCCTATCAAGGCCACCGGCCTGGCGGATACGCGCACGCTCATCATCCCGGTGGCCCACACCATCTTCTGGGAGGCGGGCCCTGAGGTGCGCGCGTCCATGGGCATTGCCGACAGCATGATCCGTCTGTCGGTGGGCCTGGAAGAGGCCGACGACCTTCTCGCGGACTTCGAGCAGGCGCTGGCAGCCTTCTGACGCACTCCGCTCTCACCCCATCCGTACCATGGCCACAGCAACCTCCGCGCCGCCCGCCCACATCGGCAAGTACCGCATCGAGCGCGAACTGGGACGGGGCGCCAGCGGCATCGTATTCCTGGGGCTTGACGGCTTCCGGGGCCGCAAGGTGGCCATCAAGCAGACCCACGCGCACCTGCTCAAGCAACCCGAGCAGGCCGAGCGCTACCGCAA
The DNA here is from genome assembly GCF_019219095.1 of Acidovorax sp. sic0104. Lineage (GTDB taxonomy): Bacteria > Pseudomonadota > Gammaproteobacteria > Burkholderiales > Burkholderiaceae_C > Acidovorax. The sequence goes on along the minus strand of NZ_JAHUWH010000002.1, from coordinate 307,989 downwards.
GTTGCTGCGCAACGAGGCGGCGCTGTCGGGCCGCCTTCGCCACCCGAACATCGTGCGCCTGCTCGACGCGGACGAAGAGGCCGTGCCGCCGTATCTGGTGCTGGAGTACGTCGATGGTCAGCCCCTGTCGGCCTACGCCACGCCCGATACGCTGCTGCCTGTGCCCCAGGTGCTGGACATTGCCTTCAAGTGCTGCAATGCATTGGAGTACGCGTGCCGCGAAGGCCTGGTGCACCGCGACATCAAGCCCGCCAACCTGATGCTGGCGCAGGGTGGCGACATCAAGCTCACCGACTTCGGCGCGGCGCTGTCGCTGCGCAGCGACGCCACGCAGCTGTCGGGCCTGGTGGGTTCGCCGTCCTACATGTCGCCCGAGCAAGTGCGCGAGCAAGACCTCACCCACCACAGCGACATGTTTTCGCTGGCCGTGGTGGTGTATGAGCTGCTCACCGGCCGGCGCCCCTTTGACGGTGACACCGACTTTGCCACCCTCTACAAGATCAGCAACGAGAACCCCACGCCGCCCAGCCTGTTGCGCGCCTCGCTGCCCCGGCATGTGGACGACGTGCTGCTGCGGGCCATGGCCAAGCAGCCCGCCGACCGCTTTGCCACCTGGCAGGACTTTGCCCAGGCCCTGCTGCACGCCCACCAGGCGCTGCCGCGCCAAAAGTCGCAGGACACCGAGGCCGAGCGCTTTGCGCGCCTGCGTGCGCTGCCGTTCTTTGCCGACTTTCATGATGTCGCACTATGGGAGCTCATGCGCCTGGGCAACTGGCGCCGACTGGAGCAGGGCACCGTGCTCATGCGGGAGAACACCCCCGGCGACTCGTTCTGCATTCTCATCGAAGGCCAGGTCAGCGTCAGCCGCCAGGGCTGGAACCTCAGCACCCTGGGCCCCGGCGTCACCCTGGGCGAGATGACCTACCTGCGCCCCGAGGACAAGATGCGCACGGCCACGGCCGTCGCAGAGACCGAGGTGCTGGTGCTCAAGGTCCGCAACCCGGCGCTGCGAGGCGCGTCGGAGGATTTGCAGTCGCGGTTCGACAAGGCGTTCATCAAGCTGCTGGTGGGCCGGCTGATCGCCACCAACGAGCAGTTGGGAGAGTGGGAACTGGTGGCGGCGCCGGGCGGGGCGGCGCAGGATTGATGTGGGGGGGGCGGCTGGTTGTCATGGACACCGCTGCTGCGGGCTCGCTGGGCCATGGTCTGCTCTGGGCCCGGATCTGCTTCGGGCAATGATACTCAAAGCCGTGTCGTCCCCGGGCCTTTGGGATCGCTCTGAAATCCGGCACACGCTGTGAGCAGTCAAGGAAAAGGGGAACGTGCACGATGAATGAAGCCGAGCTCACCGCAGGAATGTCGGTGACACCTCAGTACCAATACGCGCAGCGAGTGGCCAACCAGCTGTTCGTAGCGGGCCAGGTGCCACATGATTCCCAGGGGAATCTTGTCGGTGCCGGAAACGCGTTTGTTCAAGCGAGCCAGTGCCTTCGCAACCTGAACCTCGTCCTGACTGTTCATGACTTCACGCTCGCAGATGTCCGCAAAATCGTGGTCTACGTTGTTGGTGAGCAAGAGCAGTTGTCGGCTGCATGGAAAGCTACCACTGAATTTTTTGCCGGTCAGGTGCCACCAGCGACGCTTCTGGGCGTGGCTCGGCTGGGCTATGCAGGGCAATGGGTGGAGGTTGATGCCACGGTGATGAAAACATAGCAGGGCAGGACTGGACTGGACAGAACGCCCTGCCCAAGCCTACATGGCATCGAAATGCCTTCGGAAACCGCTGAGCTCCAACGTTGAACGGCTGCTTTCATGGGCGGCGGCCTTCTGCTCCTGGCCGAGCAACCTGCCTGGTGCAGCCTATCGACGGTGCCGTTGGTTGAGCGACGCCTTGCCCGCGCCGGCGCGCCACCGGGTGTGCCAGACCATCAACGCTGCGATTGCCAGGGCAAAGTTGCCAAAACGGCCAGCTGGACGGCGACTCGGCCTCACAAGTGGGCAGGTGATCGAATTGGCACGCATGGGGCTGTGGATAAATTTGGCCACCGCTAAGCCTGGCGCGGGTTTGCAGGCGATTTAAGGCGGTTTGGCGTTGCCGATGGCTTTGGCACGGAATGGTCGGTCCAAGCGGCTGGAATGGCTGAAATGGGCGCTTTGTGATGCCGGGCGGGCCCCGAACAGCGGAAAGTGGTTGCCGGGCCTAGTTGTGCGGTCCGGACGTGGAGGCCGGGATGTGTCTAGTTTGGACGCACAGACCCCGCCTCATACCAGCCCTTGGACGAGTTCACCACACGGACCACCAGCAGCATCGCCGGCACCTCGATGAGAACACCGACAACGGTGGCAAGGGCAGCACCAGACTCGAAGCCAAACAGGCTGATCGCGGTGGCAACGGCCAGCTCAAAGAAATTCGACGCTCCAATGAGCGCGGAGGGGCACGCCACGGAATGCTTCTCGCCCGCCACCCGATTGAGCCAATAGGCGAGCGCCGAGTTGAAGAACACTTGGATCAGGATCGGCACAGCCAGCAACGCGATTACAAGCGGCTGGCGGAGGATGGCCTCGCCCTGGAATGCGAACAGCAGCACCAGGGTGAGCAGCAGCGCGGCGATGGACCAGGGGCCGAGGCGCTGCAGCGCGGCATCGAACTTGGACTGGCCTCGCGCCAGCAGAGTACGCCGCAGCCACTGGGCCAGCACCACCGGGATGACGATGTACAGCACCACAGAAGTGAGCAGCGTGTCCCACGGCACCGCAATGGCCGACAGGCCCAAAAGGAAGGCGACGAGCGGCGCAAACGCCACGATCATGATGCTGTCATTCAGCGCCACCTGGGACAGCGTGAACAGCGGGTCGCCTCCCGTCAGGCGGCTCCACACGAACACCATGGCTGTGCACGGCGCGGCGGCCAGCAGGATGAGTCCGGCGATGTAGCTGTCGAGCTGCTCGGCCGGAAGGTACGGCGCAAACCAATGACGGATGAACAGCCAGCCCAGCAAGGCCATGGAGAACGGCTTGACCAGCCAATTCACGAACAGCGTGACGCCAATTCCCCGCACATGGTGCCGCACCTCGCCCAGGGCGGTGAAATCCACCTTGAGCAGCATCGGGATGATCATCACCCAGATGAGAAGGCCCACCGGCAGGTTCACGCGGGCGACCTCCCAGGCGCCAATCGCTCGGGCCGCATCCGGGAGCATCTGGCCCAGCCCGATGCCCACCACGATGCAGAGCACCACCCACACGGTGAGGTAGCGCTCGAACACGCTCATACCGGACTTCTGCATTGCTTGTCTCAGCCTCTCAGTTTGAGTTCAACTGGCGGGCAGTGGCTTGAAGCACCGTCTTGGCTAGCTTCTCCTCCGGCAGGCTGACCAACAACTCCAGGCGGCGCTTGATGGCATGCAGCGTTTGACGGAAGGCTTCGAGCTTCTGCTCGTCCGTGCCATCGCCCTCGCTGGGGTCCGCATAACCCCAGTGCGCTGTGGCGGGATGGCCTGGCCAGATGGGGCAGACCTCGCCCGCTGCGTTGTCGCAGACCGTGATGATCAGGTCCATCTGCGGTGCCCCCGGGGCTGCGAACTCGCTCCAGCTCTTGCTACGCAGGCCCTGCGTGGAGATACCGGCGTTCTGCAGCACTTCCAGCCCCAGGGGATTGGGCTGCTGGTTGCCGCGCGGGCTGCTGCCAGCGGAATAGGCTCTGAAGCGGCTGTTGCCCATGTCGTTGAGCAGCGCCTCGGCCAGAATGCTCCGCGCCGAGTTGTGAGTGCAAAGAAACAAAACGTTCAGGGGTTGCTGAATCTGACTCATGCGAACCCCGCTCAGCAGCACTTGGCTGCGTCAGTGGACTTGGGCCCGCAGCAGGCGGCTTTTCCGGGTTCGGGTTCTGAGGGATTGCCCGTCGGGCAGCAGGCTGCCGCATGTGCTGAACCGACCGCAGGGGCCTCGTTGAACAAGGGGATGCTGCCCAGCGTGTGGAAGTGCTCCCAAGCCACGCCCTGTGGGTCTGTCACCCAGTGTTTTTCGCTGCGGGCATAGCAGCATGTCGTCGCCCCTTCATCAAGCAGCGCCATGTCGGCAGACTGAGCGCGGCCCTTGAGTTCAGCCAGCTCGTCGGCATCGTCCACCTGAAACCCGAGATGGTCCAAACCAGGCTTGCCGCCTCGCGTGGAGATGGCGAAGTTCACCCGGGGGTCTTCAAGCATCCACTTTGCATAGTCATTCTCGACGCGTGCGGGCTGTGCAGCGAAAAGCTTGGAGTAGAACGCGATGCTCTGGTCGAGATCGCTCACGTGCATATGGACATGGAATCGCTTCATGGTGGCTTCCTTTCAGCAGTTGCAGGAGGTGGCTTGATCGGTGAGGCAGGCAGACCCCTGGCAGCAGTTCTCGGTCATGTAAGCCAGCAGGGAGTTCATGGTTTGGTACGAGGCGCGGTAGACCAGGTTGCGGCCCTGGCGCTCCTGGCTCACCAGGTTGGCATGAGCCAACTCCTTGAGGTGGAATGACAGGGTGTTAGGCGCAATGCCCAGCAGCTCGGAGATTGCGCCGGGCGTCAGACCCTCCTGGCCTGCTACGACAAGCGTGCGGAAGACCCGCAGGCGGAGTTCTTGGGCAAGGGCAGCAAGGGCTTGAATCACGGCGGTTTCGTTCATGATTCAATCATACAACGATTATTGAAATATTGATGACCAGGAATGGAGGCTCAAAACAGCGTGCCCTGCCTCCGGTCGGTAGGTGCAGTAACCCGCAACAGCGATTCCCTGGACTTCAACGAAGTAGCGGTTTTGGGGGGTGAAGGCGGCGTTGCAGGCGGTCTACGAGGCGGGGCTGGCGGCGGGGAAAGACCTGAACAGCCAGCGGTAACGGCTGGATCGGCACCTTACACAGGCCCCTTGCGAGGGGCTTTTCTTCGTCCGGACTGGGCTCTGCGGGGGTTTTTCGTGCCAAAGGGGGCGTAATTTGGCGCCAAAGCGGGCGTAAATCAGTGCCAAAGTGCGCGGCGCGCCATTCACAGGCCAAGCACCCAGCCCGTGTGCTCGCCATCACCGAAAACCGCGTCGGCTGGACATGTCAAATGAGAATGCATATCATTTGTATGCCTGAGTACGCCACCTTCGTCCACCGCAAAAGGCTTTCCCAAGGAGCATTGCCATGGACACCGGCGCGCACGCCAGCCACCACCGATCCGCATCCCCTCACCGCGACCCTGTCACCCTGACGCGGTGGCAGCATGCCGCGCGGCGCGCACGGTCCGCGCAGCAGCTGGGGCAGTGGCGCATGGCGATGGCCTACCAGCACCAGGCGCTGGGGCTGTCGCTGCAACTGCTCGACCACACGCCGCCCGCCGGGCGGGAGGACGACTGCATTGCCGCCGTCGTGGTGTCGCACCTCAACGTGGCCGACCTGCAGGCGCAGGCTGGCGCCCTGGAGGACTCCACGCAGGTCCTGTGCCGCGCCCATGCGGTGCTGCTGGGCCTGATGGCCGATGCGCGACATGGCGTCGCGCTGCAGCAGGCCGCCTGGCGCCACAGCCGTGAAACCCATGCCGCACTGCTGCGCCATGTGCAGGCCCATGGCGCCCACCCGTCCATCACGCAGGCCCTGGCTGCGGCCCACGCGGCCGATGGCTCCGGGCGCCATTGAACCCTCTTTTTCTGCCGGGGCCGTGCCTGAACCGCTGCGGCCTCTGCGTTGTGTTTTCCACCCTGTTTTCCATCCAAGGACACCATGCCCCATACCCTGCCTGCCTTGCCCTACGCCTACGACGCACTGGAGCCCCACATCGATGCCCGCACGATGGAGATCCACCACACCAAGCATCACCAGACGTACATCAACAACCTGAACGCTGCGCTGGAAGGTACGCCGCACGCGGATCTGCCTATTGATGGGCTGGTGGCGCGGCTGGTGCTGCTGCCCGAGAACCTGCAGGGCGCGGTGCGCAACCACGGTGGCGGGCACGCCAACCACAGCCTGTTCTGGAGCGTGATGTCGCCACAGGGCGGCGGCAAGCCCGAGGGCGAGCTGGCGCGGGCCATCGATACCGACCTGGGCGGCTTCGATGCCTTCAAGGACGCCTTCACCAAGGCGGCGCTCACCCGCTTCGGCAGCGGCTGGGCGTGGCTGTCCGTGACCAAGGCGGGCCAGCTGGTGGTGGAGAGCACGGGCAACCAGGACAGCCCGCTCATGGCGGGAGTCATGTCAGGCCATACACCCATCCTCGGCCTGGATGTGTGGGAGCACGCCTACTACCTTCAGTACCAGAACCGACGCCCCGAGTACATCGCTGCGTTCTACAACGTGGTGGACTGGGCCGAGGTATCTCGCCGCTACGCGCTGGCCAGGGCCTGATGAGTACAGCCGGCCCGCCCACGCCGTCCACCCGCGATCCACGCTCTGAAAACCGCCCCCTGACCGACCCAGGAGCCGCCATGCAGACCCCGTCCACTTCCCTGCCACCGACTGAAGCCGTTGTGGAATCGCCAGCTTCCCGCGAGCTGAGGGGGGCGCGCGGCATCACCGGCTTGCGTTGGCGGCAGTGGCTGGGGCTGGGCATCGTGCTGCTGGGCGTGGTGGCCGCTTCAGCGCAGCTGTGGGCCTGGATGGCTGGCCAGCCCGTGGTGCTCAATGCCTTGTGGGGCGGCGCGGCCGCGGCGTTGGCCACCGCGCTGGGGACGCTGCCGGTGCTGTTGTCGCAGCGCCTGTCCGAGCGGGCGCAGGACACGCTGTTCGGCTTTGGTGCGGGCGTGATGCTGGCAGCCTGCTCGTTCTCGCTGATCATTCCCGGCATCCACGCGGCGCGGGCCGCAGGCGCAAGCGCCTGGGCCGCTGGTGGCACGGTTGGGGCGGCCATCCTGCTCGGCGCTCTGGTGCTGCTGATGATGGAGCGCCTCCTGCCCCACGAGCATTTCATCAAGGGCGTGGAGGGTGCCCAGGCGTCTCGCACCTTGCGGCGTACCTGGCTTTTCGTTTTTGCCATCGGCCTGCACAACCTGCCGGAGGGGCTCGCGATCGGCGTGGCCTACGCGGGCGGCGATGCATTGCGCGCCAGCGCCCTGGCCACCGGCATTGCCATCCAGGACGTCCCCGAAGGCCTGGTGGTGGCCGTGGCACTGCTGGCGGCAGGCTACAGGCGCTCGCTGGCCGTGGGCCTGGGCATGGCGTCAGGCCTGGTCGAGCCCGTGGGCGCCGTGCTGGGCGCCGCCGTGGTGAGCTATTCGGCCAGCCTGCTGCCCTGGGGCCTGGGGTTTGCGGCCGGGGCCATGTTGTTCGTGATCAGCCACGAGATCATTCCCGAGTCTCACCGCAAAGGCCACGAGGCCTGGGCCACAGGGGGGCTGATGGTGGGCTTCGTGATCATGATGCTGCTGGATACAGCTCTGGGCTGAGTGCTACGGTTTTGATAGCATCTGGCGATTGATGGGAAAGCGCTGGAGGCTGTTTTTCCCTACATTTTTCGGCCATAACCGGCGCCCAGGGCGTTTGACGGCCTGTGCGGGCCTGTCTGGGCAGGCCGGGCGCGGCGTCACTGCCCGCTTCGGGTCGCTACCCGAAGAACCGGTAGCACACCGCGATGGCTGCCACCACCCCCGCCAGCTCCGCCAGCAAGGCACAGCCCACGGCGTGGCGCGCGCGCTGTATGCCCACCGCGCCAAAGTAGACCGCCAGCACGTAGAAGGTGGTCTCCGTGCTGCCCTGGATGATGGCGGCTGCCAGGGCGGGGAAGCTGTCCACGCCATGGGTCTGCATGGTCTCGATAAGCATCGCGCGGGCGGCGCTGCCTGAAAACGGCTTGACCAGGGCCGTGGGCAGCGCGTCGACGAAGCGGGTGTCTGCCCCCAGCACGGTCACGCACCAGCGGATGCCGTCCAGCACGTAGCCCAAGGCGCCGGAGGCGCGGAACACACCCACGGCGCAGAGCATGGCCACGAGGTAGGGCAGAAGGCCCTTGGCCACGTCGAAGCCCTCGCGCGCGCCTTCGATGAAGGCCTCGTACACCGCCACCTTGCGCCAGGCGCCTATCGCCACGAAGGCAACGATGAGTGCGAACAGCGTGACGTTGCCCAGCAAGGACGACAGCTGTGCCAGGGCCGTGCTGCCCAGCGCGGCCAGCAGCGCCATGAACCCCCCCAGCGCCAACGCCACCGGCAACAGGTACGCCAGCACCACGGGGCTCCACAGGGGCAGCCGCTGCACCACGGCGACGCTGACGAGGCCCACCAGCGTGGACGCGGACGTGGCCAGCAGGATGGGCAGGAACACCAGCGTCGGGTCGGGCGCTCCCTGCTGCATGCGGTACATGAAGATGGTCACGGGCAGCAGCGTGAGCGACGAGGCGTTGAGCACCAGGAACAGGATCTGGGCGTTGGTGGCGGTCTCGGGCTCGGGGTTCAGCTCTTGCAGCGCCTTCATGGCCTTGAGGCCCATGGGCGTGGCGGCGTTGTCCAGTCCCAGCGCGTTGGCGGCGAAGTTCAGGGTCATCAGGCCCAGGGCAGGGTGGCCGCTGGGCACGCCGGGCATCAGCCGGGCAAACAGGGGGGCGAGCCAGCGGGCCAGGGCATCGACGATGCCGGCCTTCTCGGCAATGCGCAGAAACCCCAGCCACAGCGTGAGCGTGCCGAACAGCAGCACCATCACCTCAACCGACAGCCGGGCCATGGCGAACAGGGCCTCCACCATGGCCGCGAAGATCTGCGCATTGCCACCCACCAGCCATTGCGTGAGCGCGGCCACGGCCGCCGTCAGAAAAAAGCCCAGCCACAGGGTATTGAGCATCAGGATTCCGGAGTGAAAAGGAAAGGGACCGGCCGCAGGGGCCGAGGTTACCTTTCCTGGTGTGCAGCAGGGTCTGGCCGCGTGGCGCAGAGGCAACGGTGGCCGCAGTGGTACCCTAGAGGGTTCGGTTCAGTTCACCGCAGGGGCTTTTTCGAGGGCCGTTTTCCTGCGCCGTGGGGGTGAGCCGCCCCTCTATGGCGCCCGGCGCGCCGCAACACACACCAAGGAAAAGAGGTCCATCATGGGCGCGCAGTGGAAGGCAAAGGGCAAGGCGTTGGTCGCCGATGCCAAGGGCAAGCTGTTTGGCAAGCTGGTCAAGGAAATCACCGTGGCCGCGCGCGGCGGCGCCGACCCGGCCAGTAACTCCCGCCTGCGCCTTGTGGTGGAGCAGGCCCGCAAGGCCTCCATGCCCAAGGACACGCTGGAGCGTGCCATCAAGAAGGGTTCCGGCACAGGTGCCGATGCCATCAACTACGAGCGCGTGATCTACGAAGGCTTTGCGCCCCACCAGGTGGCCGTGATGGTCGAATGCCTGACGGACAACGTCAACCGCACCGCGCCCGAAATGCGCGTGCTGTTTCGCAAGGGCCAGCTCGGCACCTCGGGCTCGGTCGCCTGGGACTTCAACCACGTGGGCATGATCGAAGCCGAGCCCGCCAACGCCGATGCCGACCCCGAGCTCGCAGCCATTGAGGCGGGCGCGCAGGACTTCGAGGCCGGTGACGAAGAGGGCACCACCACCTTCTGGACCGACCCGACCGACCTGGACCTGGTGAGCCGCGCGCTGCCGGCCCAGGGCTTCACCGTGCTGTCGGCCAAGCTCGGCTACAAGCCCAAGAACCCGGTGAACCCCGCCAACCTGAGCGCCGAGCAGCTCGAAGAGGTCGAAACCTTCCTGGCCGCCATCGACGCCAACGACGACGTGCAGAACGTGTTCGTGAGCCTGGGCGGCTGACAACGCTTTGCTGCGCAACGCCGGCCGGCACTTTGCTGCGTACGGCTTGCGCGAATGGCCACGGCATCTGCCCAACTTTTTTTGTCCATGAACGCAGACCACTACGCAGCCCTTGGGCTGGCGGCCAACGCAACATTGGCCGACATCAAGAAAGCCTACCGCCAGAAGGCGGCGTTCTTCCATCCGGATCGCAACGACGCGCCCGATGCCGCGCAGCGATTCCAGGCGGTGCAAAAAGCGTACGACGTGCTGTCGGACGAGGCGGCGCGGCAGGCCTACGACGACAACCGCCGCCGCAACCTGCTGGACGACCCGCTGCAGACAGCGCAGGAAATCTGGCAGACCTACGCCACGGACATTCTTCGATCCTCCTTCAAGTCTTCTTCTGCCCAGTGAAACTCTCCCCCTATTTTTATGACCTGCGCTCGGCCTACCAGGCCGAGCTGGACGACCTGGTATCCGATTCGGAAGGCAAGGACGTGCTGCGCAAGCGGCTGGCCGAAAAGCGCAACGAGATTGCCTTCCTGGTGCAGATGATGGAGCTGGCGCCCGAGATGGTGGCCGTGGCCTTTCACCAGGGCTTTCGATTCGCCAAGCCTGCTGCGGTGGAACACGTTCTGGGATTGCCGCAGGATGAGCTGCCCGACTGGCACAGCCTGACCCATGCCGTCACGCTCGAGCCCTGGGCGCAGAGCCTGGCGCAGACGGTGTTGCGGGAGCCGCAGGGCGCGCGATTCCTGGCGGTGGCCGCCGGGCTGGAATACATGCTGCAGCACGCACGCATGGCACCCGCCGCCCACGCGGAGGCGGAGGGCGACGACGACGGTGAAGACGCCGCTGAGCACGATGACGATTTCAGCGCCCTGAGCGCGGACGACGCGGCAGACCCTCAAAACAGTCGCACGCGGGATGAAGCCAGCTCCAACTGGCTGGCTGACGTGGGCTTTGATCGGAAGGACTAGCCCCCCTGTGGCGCTTCGCGCCGTCCCCCGAGGGGGACGCCTGCGGTGGACCGGCCAAGCCGGATCCACGGTGGCGCTGGCGATGAAAGCGCGCCAGTCATTACGGTCTGCGCGCAGCGCAGCAACAACTTGAGGAAACCGCATGAGCAGCAACAACACCCACCTGGCCCTGATCACCAAGACCACCAGCCTGATTGCGGCGGGCGACATCGTCGGCGCCGAGTCGGCATTGGCCGAGCTGGCGGACAGCGACGGCGATGGCGCGCTGATGGTGGTGCTCGACCAGCTCGCGCCCAAGGACATCCTGGCCGTGATGCGCGAGTACGACGACTCCAAGGCGTCGGTGGTGAACATGCTGGTCACGCCCGAGCAGTTCGCGCGCGCGATGGTGCTGGAAAAGCAGTACAAGGACCTCACCCACACGCACCTGCGCAACATGGTCAACGCGGTGGTCTTTCGCGACGACGCGGACCCGGTCGAATTTCTCACCGCCATCGGCGACCTGGAAGGCGGCGCCGAGGCGCTGGCCAACTACTTCGCCGAGAAGTGGAGCCGCATCGAGGCCTTTGCCCGCACGGGCACATTCGACGCAGTGGAAGACTATGGCCCCACGCTGAGCGACGATGAGCTGCTGGCTTCTGGCTATGTTCAGCCCCGCGTCGACCAGGACGAGGTGGCCGACCGCGACTGGATGCAGATGGCCTGGCTGCTGCGCTACGAATGCCGAGACCTGTTCATCGAGATGCTGCTGGTGCTGCGCGCCAAGGCGCGCGCCTTTGACCTGGGGCTGGAAGAGGGGGATGAGGTGCCTTCCGAGGAAGACGATGGCAAGTTCGAGACCAGCGACACGGATCGGGGCAAGGCCACGCCTGCGGCCAGAACCTCGGACGAGGAGTCGGCGATCTGATGGCAGCAAACAGTTCGGCGCTGCAACTGCACGATGCACGCCCCTTCTTCGAGAAAGCCCTGCAGCATGGCGTGCAGCACGGCATCATCGACGCCGAGCGGCTGGCGGCGATCAACGCGGATGCGCCCAAGGGCATGGTGCAGATAGCCCGCTACTTCGGCAGCGAGTTCCTGAGGCCAGAGCTGGAAAAAGCGCGGGACCGCATGGTCAACCTCATCAGCCTCTACCTGCAGGAGAACACCGGTGGTGATCTGCACGAGGCCGCCGTCTCGCTGCGCGACAACTCCTTCCTGTCCCGGTCCAAGGGAGGCTCGGACATGCTCAAGCGGCTGATCGCCATGCCCGAGAGCAGCAACTTCGGCATGGCGGGCTATGCCGATGCCGAGACCCCGCTGCTGGCCGTGTGGTCGCTGCGCAGCCATGCGGACTACCGCGCGGAGTTGGCGCGCCGTACGCAGATTGCGCAGGCCATCCATGCCGCGCAATGGGTGGCCCAGCAATATGAGCTGGACACCGACGAACTGGAAGCTGCCGGCGCCGATGCCGAGTCCGTGGTCCGCACGGGGCTTCTGATGCAGGCACTCTCGCCCAGGGCGGTGGAGTCGGGCGAATGGCCCAATGCCGCCGGGTTTGAGCGGCTGGTCACAGCCCTGCGCAAGAAGAAATTCGCGCCCCCTGCGCAGTTGCGCCTCCCCGCCGGCGTGCCCGCGGATCTGCGCGACGCCATGCAGGCTCAGTGCGCCACCGTGCTGTCAGACCTGCCCAAGCTGCTGGACGCCGCCACGCCGCTGCGCAACCTGCTGCGCCCCGTGGGGCCGTTCAGGGCGCGCTATTTCCTGATCGACGACCCCCTGGCCGAAGTGGACGACTACCACCGCGGCCTGGATGCGCTGGATGCGGAGGGTGACACCCCGCAGCCCGCGAGCAAGACCTGGACGAAAACGGTGCAGGGCAGCGACGACGAGCATTCGCTGCTGACCCTGTTTCTCTGCCTGGCCGCAGGGGTGCCCAAGAAGACGCTGCTGACCGAGAAGACCGCGGCCAGTCTGGTGCGCAAGGTCCGCAAGTCAGGCTGGCAGCCCGCGCTTGCAGCGGACTTCATCCGCGGCCACGCACCCGGCATCCACCAGCAGGACTTCATCGCGCTGTGGAACGCCTTCGTGCAAGACGCAGAGAAGACCTTGCTCAGCGACATGGACTACCAGATGCACGATGCCCTGGCCTTGCTGCGCAGGGAGTGCAGCGTGCAAGGCTGACAGGCACGGTGCTCAGCCGTTATGGCGTGCGTGAAAAGATCATGAACGGGTTCCGAGGGGCCGCGCGCCTGGAGCCCGTTCTGCGCCTTGTCATCAAGATGCTGCCTCCGCTCGGTTAACATGGCTGCGGCACCCGATGCTCGGTCCCGCTGGTCGGCGCCGGCCGCGCTGCAAGGGTCTGTGGTGTGGGTGGAACCGGTTCGTTGTGTTCCGTCGCCTTGTCGCCAACTCCCCACCTGACGAGCCCTTCGCCCAGCCCTTTCGCATTTCGTGCACAGTCCGACCCTCGTCATCCTGGCGGCCCTGCTGGCTGCGCTGGTTACCGCAGTGCTCTACGCAGTGTGGTATTTCAACCGGAACATTCCGGGCCTTCGCCTGTGGGTGCTGTCGTTCCTTGGGGCCACGGTGTTCAGCACCACCTTGCTGGCCCGCTCGCTCATGCCGGAGCTGCTGTCGGTGATGCTGGCGCAAGGCTCCATCGCCGTCGCGTCCTACACCTGCCTGATGGGTAGCCGTGCGTATATGGGGCGCAGTCCTCTGCGGCATGGGGTGGCTGCGGTGGGCTTGGTCGCGCTGCTGGTCCTGTCGGCGTACTTCACCGTGGTGCAGCCTCACCCGGGCGTGCGCTTCGCGCTCTCAGGAGGCTTTTCGGGGCCGTGCTTTCTGCTGACCGCGTACACGCTGGCCCGGGGCGGCTTTCGCCATGCGCCGGTGCGGTACATCGTGGGGCTCGCTATCGGCGCGCACGGGCTCTTCGTGCTGGTACGGCCCGCGCTGTTCAAGCTGTCGAGCCCCTTGGCGGGATTCCAGTGGAGCGAGGCGCTGATTGCACTGCTGTCGCAGTTCGTGGTGCTGGAGGCCACGCTGGCCGTGGTGCTGATCGGCTTTGGGGTGCTGATGCTGACGCATGAGTTCACCACCCGCGAGCTGCGCCACCTGGCCGAGGTGGACCCGCTCACCAGCGTGTTCAACCGGCGAGCATTCCTCACGTTGCTGGACAAGGCCATCAGCAACGCCCAGCGCACGCAGACCGCCTTGCCCGTGCTGGTGATGGACCTGGACCATTTCAAGCGCATCAACGACACCTGGGGCCACCATTGCGGCGACGACGTGCTGCGCCATTTCGTGGAGCTTGCCGGACGCTGCCTTCGCAAGGAGGACGTGATGGGCCGTCTGGGGGGCGAAGAGTTTGCGATCTTCCTGCCCAATGCCGACGGGCCTGGCGCAAAAGCCGTGGCCGAGCGCCTGCGCGCCATGGTGGAATCCCAGCCAATGGAGGGCCCTTGGCGGCAAGCCCACGAGGACGGCGACGGCCTGCGTTTGACGGTGAGCATCGGCGTGGCCCTGTTTGCCGAACCGGACACGGGCGAGGCCGTGCTGCAGCGGGCTGACGAGGCCATGTACCTGGCCAAGCAGCGCGGCCGCAACCGCGTGGAGATGCTGCACCGATAGGGGGCAAGGGCCCTGCTGCGACAGGGTGATGCCCTGGCGCGCAATGGGCCGCCCCACCCGCGGACAGCCTTGCACCGATCGAATGCGGCTTGTGTCGTCTGCCCGACCCTGGCCAGCGGCTGGCGGGTGGTTGCCGGGTGGGGCTCGGTCGCACAATGGCAGCCCTTTCCCCACCTTCGTGAGAACCCCGATGAGCGAGCAGACAGGTACGGCAGGCGCAACACGTGGCAGCGCGAGGGCTCCACGCCCCTCGATCCCTGTAGAACACGAAGTGCAGGCTCGGTCGCCCTCGCGCCGCCGCGTGCTGACGCTGGGCTCTGGCATGGCCGCACTCGGTGTGGCTGCGGGCTCTGGCTACCTGCTGTACCGGCCCAGCCATGACCGCCAACTGGTCTACGGGCGCATCAGCGATGCCATGCAGGAGGTGAACCGGCTTCACGCCGCGTCGCCCCAGGCCATGGAAGCCGCCGCATGGAATTGGTCGCAGACGCTGGAGCATTGCGCGCAGAGCATCGAATTCTCCATGCAGGGCTTTCCGGTCCCCAAGTCGGCTTTGTTCCAGAACACGGCGGGTGCGGCGGCGTTCAGCGTGTTTGCCTGGCGGGGCCGCATGAGCCACAACCTGGCCGAGCCCATTCCGGGCGCTCCCGCGCTCGACGCACACTCGCCGGACGCATCGGCCGCCTTTGCGCGTCTGCACGCGTCCGTGAAAGCGTTCGCTGTGCATGAGGGGCCGCTGCAGCCGCACTTCGCCTACGGCCCGCTCACCCGCCCACAGTACGAGCAAGCGCACGCCATGCACCTGGCCAACCACCTGTCATTGTTTGATGTACGCGCTGCCGCATAGCCTGGCGCTATTGAAATCATAGCTATTTGCGCCCGCGCATCCAGCGGCGCAAGCCTCTTTGATGAGATTTCACAGCCCGTCCTTGACGGGCGCTGCTCAGGCGCCTGCCAGAAATCCCACGCTGTCGGGTCGCCCCGGAAGGCCCAGGCGGGCCACGGGGGCCGGGCTGCTGGCAATCTTCTGGCCGCGCCGGTACACCGCCAGCCGGGTGGCCCGAAGCCGGATCGCCTCGGCCGGGCTGCGCGCGTGCAGCAGCACGAAGTCGGCATGGCAGCCGGCCGCCAGCCCGTAGCCCTGCAGGCCCAGCAGACTGGCGGGGTTGACTGTCACCGCGTCGAAGCACTGGGCCATGGCGGCCTGGCTTGTCATCTGCGCCACGTGCAGGCCCATGTGGGCGGCCTCCAGCATGTCGGCGCTGCCGCCGCCGTACCAGGGGTCCATCACGCAGTCGTGGCCAAAGGCCACCGTCAGGCCCGCCGCCATCAGCTCGGGCACCCGCGTCATGCCGCGGCGCTTGGGGTAGGTGTCGTGGCGGCCTTGCAGGGTGATGTTGATGAGCGGGTTGGCCACCACGCCCAACTGCGCCTCTGCCATCAGCGGGATGAGCTTGCTCACGTAATAGTTGTCCATGCTGTGCATGGACGTGAGGTGGGAGCCGGCCACGCGGCCGTGCAGGCCCAGGCGGTGGGTCTCGTGCGCCAGCGTTTCCACGTGGCGCGAGAGCGGGTCGTCCGACTCGTCGCAGTGCATGTCCACCCGCTTGCCCAGCCGGGCCGCCAGTTCGCACAGGATCTTCACGCTCTCGGCACCCTCGGCCATGGTGCGCTCGAAATGCGGAATGCCGCCGACCACATCCACACCCAGGTCGAGCGCGCGCGTCAAGTTGTCCAGACCACCTGGCGAGCGCAGCACGCCGTCCTGCGGAAACGCCACCAACTGCAGGTCCAGGTAGGGGGCCACACGCTGCTTCACGTCCAGAAGCGCCCGCACGGGCAGCAGGCTCGGGTCGCTGGTGTCCACATGCGATCGGATGGCCAGAAGGCCTTGCGCCACGGCCCAGTCGCAGTACCGCAGCGCGCGCTGCACGATGGCGTCGTGTGTGAGCTGCGGCTTGAGCTCGCCCCACAGGGCGATGCCTTCGAGCAGCGTGCCGCTCTGGTTCACGCGGGGCTGGCCGTAACTCAGCGTGGAGTCCATGTGGAAGTGCGCGTCCACGAAGGGCGGGCTGACCAGAAGGCCCGCCGCATCTACCGTTTCGTGCGCAGGGGCTTGCAGTCCGGGGGTCACTTCGGTGATGCGTCCGTCCTGCACCGCGATGGAGACGTCGGTGCGGCCGTCAGGCAAGGTGGCGTGGGTAACGAGCAGGTCTAGCATGGTGTGGCGCGTGGGCTGTGGCTTCGCAAAGAGCGGGGCAGGCCGTTGTGGCCTTCGTCGTGCAGTGTAGGGGGCCTCGGGCTGCCGCGGCTCGCGGGCATGCAGCGCGGGCCGCGTATGCTCGGCCCTTTCAAGAATCCAGGAAACCTGCGATGCATTTTGGCTACACCATTCTCTACGTCGAGGACGTCCCGCGGACCATTGCTTTCTATGAAGCCGCCTTCGGCCTGCAACGCCGCTTCGTCCACGAGGCCGGAGACTTCGGCGAGCTGGAGACCGGTGCGACGGCGCTGGCGTTCTCGTCGCTGCGCCTGATGACCGAGTTGGGCAAGAACCCCCAGCGCGCGTCGGCCCACGCTCCCAGCTTCGAGATTGCCCTCACGACCACCGACGTACCCGCCGCCGTGGAGCGGGCCATCGCCGCCGGTGCGCGCCTGGTGCAGGCCCCCGAAGAGATGCCCTGGGGACAGACGGTGGCCTATGTGGCCGACATCAACGATGCGCTCGTGGAGCTGTGCACGCCGGTGTTGGCACCCCCCGGGCCTGCGGACTGAGCTGTTGCCGCACAGCCGCCGGGAGCGGAGCCCTCGGTCGTATGGAAGGGGTGCAGGCCTTAGCGCCGGGCCAGGGTGATCACACCCAGCCCAGCGCCCCCAGCATGGCCCCTGCACCCAGCATCCACAGCAGGTGCAGCCTTGTGCGCCACACCAGCACCACTGTGACTGCGCTCAGCAGCCACAGCGGCCAGGCCGTGGCCGGGCCGCCATGGGCGCGGGCCAGCACCCAGGAGGTGGCCAGCAACAGGCCGATCACCACCGGGGCCATGCCCTGCTTGAAGGCGCGCACGCCACGGCGTTCGCGGTTGCGGTGACCCCAGCGTGTGGCCAGCCAGGTCAGCAGGCTGCTGGGCAGCATGACGCCCACCATGCAGACCGCCATGCCCAGGGCGCCCAGCAGCCAGCCGCCCACGCCGGGGCCGCCCGCGTTGATGCCCACATTCCAGCCCAGCAGCGCTATGAACAGCACGTTGGGGCCGGGAGCGGCCTGGGCGATGGCGATGGAGGCGTTGAACTGCGGGTCGGTCAGCCAGGCCTGGCGCTCGACGAGAAAGCGGTGCATGTCTGGCGCGGTGGCAATGGCGCCGCCCACGGCCAGCAGCGACAGCGACATGTAGTAGAGGAAGAGGTTGAACCAGTCCGCAGGGCCGAGCGCGATCAGCGGGGCAGCCATGGCTGCAGTGGCAGTGGCAGTGACAGCGGCGGTCATGGAGCGATCTTTCTCCATGTGAGCAGGCAGGCCGCGCCGCCCACCACCGGCAGGATCCACAGCAGGGGCCAGCGCAGCACCGCCATGGTGAGGATCGTCAGCGCCACGAACGCCACGCACAGCGGCCGGCCCAGCGGGTGCGCCTTGATCGACGCAAATAGCTTGATGCCAACCCCGGCGATCAGCCCCGCCGCCACCGCGCCCATGCCGCGCAGCGCACCCGCCACGGCCGGGTGGCTGGAGAACTCTGCATAGACCACGGCCAGGCCCAGCACCAGCATCAGCGGAAACATCAACATGCCCGCCAGCGCGGCAAACGCACCGCGCAGGCCGAAGTAGCGGTCGCCGATCATGATGCTCAGGTTGACCACATTGGGGCCGGGCATGATCTGCGCCACGGCCCAGTCCTCCACGAACTCCTCGTTCGTCATCCAGCGCTTTTTCTCCACCAGCTCGCGCTGTACCACGGCGAGCACGCCGCCAAAGCCCTGCAGGGCCAGCCAGGTGAAGGACCAGAACAGGTCGGCGGGGTTGCGGGGCTGGGGCCGAGGGGGGGCGCCGGGCGGGGTCGATGTCGTGTCGGTGGCAAGGGCCATGATGGATGCACAGTAAAAACAGCCGCTGGCGCTTTGTGTAAAAGCGGCGGATGCTATCAATTCAGGAGTTCTTGCGCGCAGCGGCTGCAACGCCGCGCCCACGCGCCATGTTACGCGCGCCGCAAGCACTGCCAGAGCGCGCAGGCCTCGTGTCGCGGCAAGGCTGAGCTTGCCATTGGCGTGCACGCCATGGCCTGGCTGCCGGTGCGCCTACCCGAGCTTGCCGCGCAGCGGATGGTCCTTGGTGCGCCAGCTCGCTTCTTCAGGCGTGGCGACCTTGAAGAGCTTGATGTCCGCCTGGCTCGCGTGCTTCACGCGGTAGATCTTGAAGCTGGCCTGGTTGGGGTACTGCACGAAGAACCACACGGCATCGCCGCTGGCCTGTGTGGGGTAGGCCACCTCGTGCCAGCACAGGTCGGCCAGGCTTTGCCGGTCCACCTCGCACACGCGGGCATCCGCCTGGTGCTCGTACTTCACTTCCAGGATCTTGGCCATGGGCGTTCTTTCTGTGACGGGCGGACGAAGCGGATGCGGGCGCCAGAGGTTCCCGCATCGGCATGGAGGGAAGGCGTTTGCGCTACAGCGTACCCCGCAGAGGGGCCCTTGTCGCTCGGGGATATCGCCAAGGCTGGCGGCGGCCCCGGCAAGACCCAGGTCAATTCTCGACCAGCGCGGATTCCACGAACACCAGTTCGCAGGAATTCGCGCCGGAGTCCGAGCGCGTGAGCGAACTCGTCCAGCGCCAGCCGTTGGGCTGCGAGACTTCGACCAGCTTGCCCGTGATGCGGATGAAGGCGCCCTTGCGGGCCTTCCTGAGGGCGCGCTCCACGGCCGGCGTCGCCGGGATCATGTGCATGTTGGCGGACGACTCGATGATCTCCTGCACCGCGATGGGTGGCTGGTCGCGCCACGAATACCGGTACCAGCGCCCGCCCTGGCTGATGTTCAGCGGCTCGTAGACCGCCGGCTCCGCCATGCGTTTCCAGCCCAGGGCCAGGTCGATCGGCGACAGCTCGGCCTCCTTGCCCAGCGAATAGTCTTCGCGCGACAGCACCCGTGCGCGCACGGCAAAGGTGGCCAGCGGGCGTACCTGATACCTATTGAAGACGAAGGATGCGTCCTGTGTGGCGGTCTGTACGGGGCTGTCCGTGAACGGCTGCGCGGGCGCGCTTGCCACGGCGTGCCCCTGCAGCCGCTTGTCGGCCTGGTGCACGCGCAGTTTTTCGATGGCGAAAAACGCCACTGCCAGCGCGATGGCGATCTTGAAGAGTGTGGAGAGAGTCATGGGCCGCGAGAGGAAGGCCCCGGGGAGGTTAGCCGGAATTCGGTCGATCCGCCACGCGGCGCTCGCTGGCGCGGCCGGCAGCGGTCAGGCACCCGCCGTCAGCGCCACGCCGCCCGCCAGCCTTTCCTGCACCGCCGCCCGCATGCTGGGTGGTGCAGCCTGCAGCAGGGCGGGCCACAGCGCGCGGGCTTGCCGCACCTGTTCGCGCAGCAATGCCAGGTGCCGCGGCACGCGCAGCAGCCCGGCAGATTTCATCAGGCCTTCCATGTCGCTCCAGCCGAAGGCCCGCAGCGTGCGGTCGATGGCGCGGTTCACCGCGTACTGGCTCTCGGGCACGCCGTCGAAGAACGCTGCCACGCACACCGGGTCGTACAGCGGCGCCAGCTGCGGCACGCGGGCGTCGGGGTAGACCAGCGCCCAGTTCTTGAGGTGCGCATCGGTGTTGCCCATCAGGATGAACGCCACCATGCGCGCCATGAATTCGCGCGTGTCCTGCACCGGCTGGCTGCTCAGGCGGTTGAGCACGCGCAGCATGGTGGCCCAGTCCTGCAGGATGCCCTTGCCATACTTTTGCCGCGGGGTGTAGCCCAGCACCTGGTTGAACTCTTCCATGTGCACCCGCGCGCCGCCGGGCAGGTGGTCGAATCGCAGCACCGCCAGGATCTCGTCGAAGGGCACGGCATCGGGCAGGTCGGCCTCGGCGCGGCTGATGACGCGCACGTCGGCACAGTGCAGGCCCAGCGCCTGGCACAGAAGGTAGCCCGTGTATTCGTTGGCCACCAGGTCGGGGTGGGCCGTGGTGGGTAACTTCAAGATCACGCTGCCGGCCGCGCCCCGGCGGTGCACGGTGTAGCGGCGGCCATCCTGCACGGCGCTGAACTTGGTCACCACGCCGGGCAGGGACGCCGCGTCTTCCACCGGGTATTCGACAAACCCGGGCTCCAGCACGTCCAGGCCCTGTGTGGTGTGCCAGTGCCGCACCACGTCCGGAATGCCGTCCTGTGCAGGCACGGGTTCCACCTCCAGCGCACCCATCAGGTCGTGGCCCGCAGCGGCCAGCAGTTCGAACTCGTCGTCGGGGCTGCAGCCGCGCTCGCGCGCCAGGCGGTCGCGGTTGTGGCCCTCGGGCAGCAGGTTCTGAAAGTACACCGGCCAGCGCCCGTCGGTGCGCACCAGCCGCGCGTCCCGCGCCGACGCCAGGATCTGCTGCGTGGCCGCCTCGTCGGCGCCCTGAAGGCTCAGCGACAGGGTGGGGCGCTGCGGGTTGCGGATATAGCCCTCGTCGAACGACACGCGCAGGATGTCGCCGTACTGCGAGAGGTAGCCGATGGGCTCGCGGCGGCTGGCGGGCGCGGCTGCGTCTTCGAGGACCGTACCCTGGGGGGCAGGCTGGTGCAGATACAGGCGCAGGTAGCGGATGGAGGTGCTCATGGCGCAAGGCGGGGCGTGCGGGCGCAAGCTGTGGGCTCAGGCAGGGCGGTTCAGGCTGTCCACCACGGACGGCGGCGCATCTACGCCTTCGCGCTGGCCCAGGAACTTGCCGCCGGACTGGATGAACGCCTCCAGGCTGGGCCGCAGGCTGCTGGGCACGGCGATGATGTCCATGCCCAGCACGCGGGCCATCTCGGCCAGGGTGGAATAGCGCGGGTCCAGGTCGCCGCCTTCGGTGCGTTGCACTGTCATGCGGGACAGGCCAGCCCGCTCGGCCAGCTCTGCCTGGGTGAGCTTGCTGGCTTTTCGGGCCAGGGAAAGACTCTGAATAAGATCATTGTTCATGATCTTAATAATACTCTTTTCCGATAAAAAGATAAATTTGATTATCTTTTATCCTGATTTTTGTTGGTGTAGTGACGGTCGTTAGCGTCTGGGCGCAGGCAGCACTTGCCGCCGCTCCTGGCAAAACCGCTGCGCCTCGTCCACCAGCCATTCCCGCACCTGGTCCATCGCCGGGCTGGGGTGTGCGGTGGTCACGAACGAATACGCCGCACGCGACAACACGCTGTGCGCCAAGACAGGCACCAGGCGCCCGGCCTTCACGTCTTGCAGCACCAGCGCTGCGCGGCCCATGGCGATGCCCTGGCCGGCCAGGGCCGCGCCCAGCGCCAGCTGCGACAGGTTGAACTGCTGCCCGCCCGCCCAGGGTGGGGGCGTGGCGCCCACCTGGGTGAACCAGTGCTGCCATTCCTCATACGTGTCCGCGCCGTCCCAGGCGCTGCCGTCGTGCAGCAGCCAGTCGCCTTGCAGGTCCGCTGGCGTGGTGATGGGCGGGTGGCGGGCCAGGAAGGCGGGGCTGGCCACCGGGATGAGCCATTCGTCCAGAAACACGGTGGCGCTCAGATCGCGGTAGCCGCCCCGGTCGAAGCGCACGGCAGCCTCGATGCCGTCTCGCACCATGCGGGTGCGGTCCAGCGTGTGGAACTCCCCGAAAACACGCAGGCCCAGGCTGGGGTACTGCAGAAAGAACTCGCCCAGCCGGGGCGTGAGCCAGCTCATGGCGAACGACGGCGAGCAACTGAGCGTGGCGGTGGCGGACTCGGTCGGCTGGCGCATCTGGGCCAGGGTGCTTTCGATGGCGGTGAAGCTCTCGCGCAGCACCACGGCCAGCCATTGGCCCTCGGGCGTGGGCACCAGGGCGCGCGGGGTGCGCAGGAACAGCGGGCGGCGCAGCCAGTCTTCGAGCTGCTTGACCTGCTGGCTCACCGCGCCCTGGGTGATGCACAGCTCTGCCGCCGCCTTGGTAAAGCTGCCGTGTCGGGCGGCTGCATCAAAACTGCGCAGCCAGGCAAGCAGGGAGGGGGAGAGTCGAATGTCCATTACTTTGGCTAATGCGATCGTCACTATAAATGCGTTGTGACAAGCGAGTGAGAGGCGAAGAATGCGGCAGTGCATGGGCCCAGGGTGTGACAAGCGCCTGGCTGCCCACTGTGTACCACCGTTGTCACAACCTCTATGTCCGAAAACGAATCCATGGTCGACCCGCTAACCCCAGTGGGAATCGATACGCTGCTGGCGAGCCACCTGCATCGGGCCCAGCCTTG
Source organism: Acidovorax sp. sic0104 (assembly GCF_019219095.1). Taxonomy (GTDB): domain Bacteria; phylum Pseudomonadota; class Gammaproteobacteria; order Burkholderiales; family Burkholderiaceae_C; genus Acidovorax. The sequence continues at coordinate 285,273 of NZ_JAHUWH010000002.1, read as the reverse complement.
CCTGTGGACCAACCCTGCGCGGATGGCGCGTGCGCCTGCATCCCTTCAGACAATGGGTCGCACCATTAGTTTGAATGATACGCGGGAGGCTGCGGCCCGCCTCCATCGCTTCGAAGGTTTGCTGGCGCAGGTGTTTCCCGAGTTGGCAGGCACGGGCGGAGTCGTCGAATCCGCCGTGCTGCCTGCTCAGGCGCTGCACCCAGCATTGGGCATTGGCTCTGTCCAGGGCCGCGTTTTCATCAAGGCGGACCACCGCTTGCCGGTGGCCGGATCGATCAAGGCCCGGGGCGGCATGCACGAAGTGCTGGAGTTCGCAGAGGGGCTGGCGTTGCAGCACGGCCTGGTGGAGCCGGGCGGCGACTACCGCGCGCTGGCCAACCCAAAGGCGCGCGAGGTGCTGGGCCGCTACCAGGTCGCAGTGGGCTCCACCGGCAACCTGGGGCTGAGCATTGGCGTGGTGGCGTCGGCCTTGGGCTTCAGGGCCGCGGTGCACATGTCGGCCGATGCCAAGGAATGGAAGAAAGAGCGCCTGCGCCAGCGTGGTGTTCAGGTGGTGGAGCATGCGGGCGACTACGAGCGCGCCGTGGCTGCCGGCCGTGCGCAGGCGGGCAGCGACCCGCTGTGCCACTTTGTCGACGACGAGCAATCTTTCTCGCTGCTGCTGGGCTACAGCGCAGCGGCCCTGCACGTCCCCGCGCAGCTGGCAGAGCAGGGCATCGTGGTGGACGCCGAGCACCCGCTCATCGTGTACCTGCCCTGCGGCGTGGGCGGCGCTCCTGCAGGGATTGCGTTTGGCCTGCGGCAGGTGCTGGGGCCGCATGTGCATTGTTTCTTTGCCGAGCCGGTGCAGTCGCCGTGCTTCATGGTGCAGATGCTGGCGGATCAGGCCACGCAGTCGGGTGGTGGCCAGGCGCACCCCTCGGTCTACGACTGGGGCCTCACCAACCAGACCGAGGCCGACGGCCTGGCCGTGCCCCGTGCGTCGCTGCTGGCGGCGCAGCTGATGGGGCCGCTGCTGTCGGGCGTGTTCACCGTGGCAGACGACACCTTGTTTGCCCACCTGGTGCAGGTGCTGGACGCACTGGGCGAGCGCATCGAGCCCTCGGCGGCAGCGGGCTTCAGTGGCCCGGGCATGTTGACCGGCACCGATGCGGGCCAGGCCTGGCTGCACCGCGCGGGGGTGGGCGCAGCGCTGCCCAACGCCACCCATCTGGTGTGGACCACGGGCGGGCTGCTGGTGCCCGATGCGCAGTACGAGGGTTTTGTGCAGCGTGGGCGGGCCCTGCTTGCGGCCCGTGGCTGACGCTGCCGACGCCCGTCCATTGCACCGGCATTCCGCCTTCGCGGCCCACCGAATCCGTCCCGACAACCCCTTGAACCCTTGACCTTTGAAGAGAACGCCATGAACCGCAAGAAGCTGCTTTTGTCTGCCGTGATCTGTGCCCTGGGGGCCGCTGCGTGGTCCCCCGCCATGGCGCAGGACGGACCTTTCCCTGCCAAGCCGATCACGCTCGTGATCCCGTTTCCGCCGGGTGGCGCCACCGACGTGCTGGGCCGGCTGATCGGCAAGAAGATGGGCGACCTGCTGGGGCAAAGCGTGGTCATCGACAACCGCGCCGGGGCGGGCACTACCATCGGTGCCAGTGCAGTGGCCAAGGCGGCGCCTGATGGCTACACGCTGCTGATGAGTTCGGGCACCACCTTCACCGTGAACCCCGCGGTGCGCCCCAAGCTGCCGTACGACCCGGTCAAGAGCTTCGAGCCCATCGGCATCGCCGGGCGCACGAGCCTGATCCTGCTGGCCAACAAGGACGTGCCGGTGGCGGACGTGAAGCAGTTCGTGGCGCTGGTCAAGGCCGCGCCCGACAAGTATTCGTACGGCTCGTTCGGCGCAGGCACCACCTCGCAGTTTGCGGGCGAGATGTTCTTCCACGCGGCGGCGCTCAAGATCCAGCATGTGCCCTACAAAGGCAGTGCACCGGCGATGACGGACCTGATGGGCGGGCAGATCCCGTTCACGGTCGATACGGTGTCTGCCGCGCTGCCGCAGCTCAAGGACGGCAAGATCAAGGCCATTGCCGTCACCGCCGGCAAGCGGTCGGCCCTGCTGCCCAAGGTGCCGACGCTGGCCGAGAGCGGCTACCCGGGCCTGGAGATGGACACCTGGCTGGCCATGGTGGCGCCGCGCGGTTTGCCGCCTGCCGTCAAATCGCGGCTGGAGCTGACCCTGGCCCAGGTGGTGTCGGACCCGGACACCCGCGACAGGATGATCGCGGTGGGGTTTGAACCCGCCTATGCTTCGTCCAAGGCGGTGGCCGAGCTGATCGACAAGGAGCTGCCGCTGATGCGCGCCATTGCCCAGCGCGCCAGCATCACCGCCGACTGAGCCACCCGCGAACCAGCAGAGGAGACAAGCCTGACATGAGCACACAAAGCAACCGGAGCACCCTGGTCGAGCTGACCGCCAACGAATTGCGCCACCGCATCGGCACCCGCGAGGTATCGCCCGTCGAACTGCTCGATGCCTGCATCGACCGCATCGAAGCCCTCAACCCGCACGTGAACGCCGTCACCGCCACCTGCTACGACCGCGCCCGCACCGAGGCCCAGGCCGCCGAGCAGGCGGTGCTGCGCGGCGAGCCGCTGGGCCTGCTGCACGGCCTGCCGCTGGGTGTGAAGGACCTGGAGGCCACGGCCGGGCTGCTGACAACTTATGGTTCGGAGATCTACCGCAACCACATCCCGGCCGAAGACAACGTGCTGGTGGCCCGGCTGCGCGCGGCGGGTGCCATCGTCACGGGCAAGACCAACATCCCGGAAATGGGCGCAGGCGCCAATTCGCGCAACACGGTGTGGGGCGCCACCGGCAACCCGTTCAACCCCAACCTGAACGCGGGCGGCTCCTCGGGCGGCTCGGCCGCGGCGCTGGCCTGCGACATGCTGCCCGTGTGCACGGGGTCGGACACAGGGGGGTCGCTGCGCATTCCGGCCGCCAAATGCGGCGTGGTGGGCTTTCGGCCGTCGCCCGGCGTGGTGCCCAGTTCGCGCAAGCTGTTGGGCTTCACGCCCATCTCCGTGGTGGGGCCCATGGGCCGCACGGTCGAGGAGGCGTGCCTGCAACTGGCTGCGAGCGCCGGGATGTCGGCGGGCGATCCGCTGACCTATCCGCTCGACCCGATGGGCTTTCTACTGCCAGAAGGCGTGGACCTGGCCGGCTTGCGTGTTGCCTACACCGAAGACTTCGGTGCATGTGCCGTGGACGATGGCATCCGCGCGGTGTTCCGCCGCAAGGTGCAGGCCATGAAGCACCTGTTTGCCCGGTGCGACGCCATCGACGTGGACCTCGGCGACGTGCACCGCTGCTTCGACGTGCTGCGCGCCGAAGCCTTCGTGGCCAGCACGCGCGACGCCTACGAGCGCGACCCCGCCAGCCTGGGGCCCAACACCCGGGCCAACTATGAACTGGGCGCCACCATGAGCCTGCTGGACAGCGCCTGGGCGCAGGCCGAGCAGACGCGCATCCTGGCGCGCTTCCAGAAGCTGTTCGAGCAGTACGACGTGATCCTCGCGCCCACCACGCCGGTGTCGCCGTTTGCCTGGACGCAGTTGTACGCCAGCCACATCAACGGCGAGCCGCAGGCCAACTACTACCGCTGGCTGGCACTGACCTATGTGACCACGCTCACCACCCATCCTGCGCTCAGCCTGCCGTGCGGGCTGGACGATGCGGGCATGCCGTTCGGCCTGCAGATCGTGGGTCGCTTTCGGGCCGACCGGCACACGCTGGGCGTGGGCCACGCGCTGGAGCAGGCGTTCAAGGGCATTGCCGGCCTGCAGCGCCCCCGGCCGGACATCGACAAACTGCTGCAGACCCGCGCCGAGCCTGCGCTCACCTCCATCGTCACCGGCGCGCCCGACCCGCGCGACGCGCGCAGCCTGCCGCGCGACGGCCGGGCCGTGTCGCAGTCCGCCGTGTCCGCAGTGTGAATGGGGCGGCCGCAGACATGCAGGATGAAGGCAGCGAAGGACGGACCATGGACTCTTTGATATACGACCATGTGGTGATCGGTGCGGGCATTGCCGGCGCTTCCGTGGCCTGGCAACTGGCGGCTGCTGCCACCCTTGCAGGGGTTGCGGACGCCGCCGGCCGCGTACTGCTGCTGGAGCGCGAATCGCAACCCGGCTACCACACCACCGGCCGCTCGGCCGCGCTGTACATGGCGACCTATGGCACGCCGAACATCCAGGCGCTCACGCGTGCCAGCCGGGCGTTCTACGACGCGCCGCCGCCCGAGTTTGGCGACGCACCCATCCTGTCACCCCGGGGTGTGGTGTACGTGGCCGGCCCCAGCCATCTGGGCCTGCTGCAACAGACTTTTGAGGACACCCGCGCCACGTCACCGGGCGTGCAGTGGGTGGACCACGCCGAGCTGCTGTCCCTGCTGCCCTGCCTGAAACCCGAGGCCGTGGCGGCAGGCATGAGCGAGCCCGACGCGGCCGACATCGACGTGCACGCCCTGCACCAAGGCTACCTGCGGGGCCTGCGCCAGCGCGGCGGGCAGGTGCTGACGGGCGCCGAAGTCACGGCCCTGGCGCGGGCGGACGACCTCTGGCACATCACCCTGGCCGACGGCCGCACGCTGCAGGCCCGCACCATCGTGAACGCCGCAGGGGCCTGGGCCGACGTGGTGGCCGCTCTGGCGGGCGTGCCGCCCATCGGCCTGGAGCCTCGCCGCCGCACGGCCTTCACCTTTGCCGTGCCCGAAGGCATGGACGCGAGCCGCTGGCCTGCGGTGATCGGCATCGACGAAAGCTTTTACTTCAAGCCCGACGCGGGCCAGCTGCTCGGATCGCCCGCCAACGCCGACCCCACGCACCCCCACGATGTGGTGCCCGAGGAGCTGGATGTGGCCACCGGGATCTATCACATCGAGGAAATGACGCGTTTCCAGATCCGCCGGCCTTCGCACACCTGGGCGGGGCTGCGGTCCTTCGTGCCCGATGGCGACATGGTGATCGGCTGGGACAACCATGTGCCCCGCTTCTTCTGGCTGGCGGGGCAGGGTGGCTACGGGATCCAGAGCGCAGCAGGTGCGTCGCTGCTGGCAAGCCAGTTGCTGCGCGGCGAGCCGCTGGGTGATGAGTTGGTGCGCGAAGGGGTGGTGCCCGAGGAACTATCGCCAGCGCGCTTGCGATAGGGGGCGGCCCAGCAACTCAGGCGAAGGTGTTGACCTGGGTTCCGAGGTGGCCCGAGGTGGCCAATGCTGGCTGGGGCATGGACTGCTGCATGGCATCGAGCATGGTGGCGGCCGATACGGCCTGCATGTCGAGGGCTTTCTTGAGCACCACCATGTTCAAGGCGTCCGACGTCTTGGCGCTGGCCAGGGCCGTGGCGGTGTTGACGATGCTGTTGGCGAGGGCGACGTCCATGGCGGCTCCTTGGGTTGATGGGGTTGTATCGGCACCACGGGTTGGAACTTGAGGCCCGTTACATCGGGTTTCTTTGCTGGATGCCTATTCCAGGGCCGATACGCCCAGGCTTGCGCAGGTGGCCAGATCCGAATCCGACGCCTTGGGCAACTGGCGTGCCGCGTCGCGCAGCGCGGTGCGCAGGCCTTCTTCCAGCACCGGGTGGTAGAAAGGCATGCCCAGCAGGTCCTGCACTGTCAGCTTTTGCTGCACGGCCAGCGCCAGCAGATGGGCGAGGTGCTCTCCACCCGGGGCGCACATTTCGGCGCCTCGCAGGCGGCCAGTGGAGCGGTCGGCGTAGACATTGAGCTGGCCCTCGTTGCGCAGTGCGGCGCGGGCGCGACCCTGGTCTTCGAATCCCACGGAGCCGGTGACGACCGAGCCTGCGGGCATATCGGCCTGGCGCTCTCCCACGATGGCGATATTGGGGTCGCAAAACACGATGGACAGCGGGGCGCGGCGCTGAAAGCGCGTGGGGGACTGGGCCAAGGCGTTCATGCCCGCGATGTGGCCTTCGTCGGCGGCTTCGTGGAGCAGCGGCACCTGCGTGTTGGCATCGCCCGCCATGAACACCCGCAGATCGCCGATCTGCAGCGTCTGCGGGTCCACTTTCGGCAGTCCGCGTTTGTCCAGCGGCACGCCCAGATTTTCAAGCCCCAGGTGTTCGATGTTGGGCGTGCGGCCCATGGCGGCGATCACCTGGTCCACGACCACGCGGTTCGCGCCGCTCTTCACTTCGATGCCGCCCGCCACCTCGCGCAGCTCGGCGGGCTCGCCGATGTGCAGCACCATGTCTTTCTTGAGGGCGGTGGCCAGTTCCTGGTTGAGGCGCGGGTCGCTCAGTCCCGCCAGTGCGTCGCCGGTGCTGAATGCCGCGACCTGCAGGCCCAGCCGGGCCAGCGCCTGGGACAGTTCCACGCCAATCGCGCCCATCCCGACCACGGCAATGCGCGGGCCGAGCGTGGCTTGCTCGAACAATGTGTCGGTGGTGAGCATGCGGTCGCCGAAGGCCAGCCATTCCTCGGGGACTTTGGGGCGCGACCCGGTGGCGATGATGATGCTTTTGGCCTCGTAGGCCTTGCCGTCGATGTCCACGGCGCCACGCCCGAGCAGCGTGGCCCGGCCGGAGATGCCAGTGCTGCCCAGGTTGTCGGTGGCCTTGACCGCGCCCGCCACGAAATCGTCGCGCAGGGCCCGCACCCGCCGCAGAACGGCGGGGATGTCCGCGCTCAGCGCGTCGGCACCCCGCAGGCCGAATTCCTCGAAGGCGTGGCGGCGGTGGAAGGCATTGGCAGCTTCGATCAGGGTCTTGGATGGCATGCAGCCCACGCGCGCGCAGGTGGTGCCCCAGGGGCCTTCGTTGACGATCAGGTAGCGGGACGTGCGCTTGCGCACTTCGCGCAGGGCGGCCAGGCCAGCCGTGCCGGCGCCGATGATGATGGTGTCGAGCATGTCGCTCATGGGTTTCCTTGCTGCCCGTTGGTGCCAAGGAGTGTGCCGCCTGGCGGCTGTTTGCGGTGTAGGCGCAAAGGCAGTGTTGGGCCGCAATGGCTTGTGTCGCTCTGCCCCTCAGGAATCCATCCAGCCGACCCGGCCCTGGCCGATGTCGTTGATGCGCCGCACGAAAGCAGCCGCCTGCTGTTCGGGCAGCCTCCACTGCAGGGTGACAAGCGTGCCGTGGCCCACGCTGCCCAACTCGGCCCCGGCGGCCTCGATCTCGCGGCGCAGCAGGCCTTCCAGCGCGTACGGCACCTGGCATTGCAGGGCCGCCATGCGCTGCAGGGGTACCTTGGGCGCGGTGAGCAATGCCTGCGCCACCGCATCGGTATAGGCGCGTACCAGGCCCCCGGCGCCCAGTTTCACGCCGCCGAAGTAGCGCACGACCGTGGCAAGAACCCCCTCCAGATCCTGGTGGCGCAGCACGTCGAGCATGGGGCGCCCAGCGGTGCCGCCCGGCTCGCCGTCATCCACGGCTGCTGACTGCCCGCCCGCCAGCAAGGCCCAGCAGATGTGGGCCGCGCCAGGGTGCTGCCGCCACAGGGCGTCGACCGCTGCTTGCGCGCTGGCGCGGTCGGCCATGGGCTGCACGCAGCCGATGAAACGGCTTTTCTTGATGACGATTTCGCTGTGCGCGGGCGCAGCCAGGGTGTAGGGCATGGGGCGGTGAGTTTACGGCCCATGGTGGCCCGGGAAGGCGGTGGTGACGCCCGGCCATGGCCTGCTTGCGCTGGCGATGCGCCCGCAAACTGTCCTTGTGTGTGACGAAAGCCACACGAATGCACCGCCAGTGGGTCGCAGGGCTCCGTACCGCGCCCGAGTGTGCGTTTGGTCACACTCACAAATGGCATCTCTTCCTACACTGGTTTTTTGCGGCGGGGCTCTAAGCTCGCGCTACTGTTTTCGAAGCGCCGGGTACCTTGGGGGGCCGTCCCCCTTCAATTTCTCAGCGTTGCGTGCCGAAATCAGATCTGTCCGTCGTGTTGCTGCGTCGCCGCCCAGCCCACCGAAGAAACCAAGGAACCGCCATGTTTGCCATCCCGCTCATCGCCCCGTTGCACGAAACCCTGACCAGCCACGTGTTTGGCAGGTTCCTGTCACGGTCTTCAGTCAGCGTGGCAGGCAGTGACGCGGCCCTGCCGTCGGTGGGCGCGGTGGCCGGCGATCTGGCCATGGACGATGGGCTGCCGGATCTGGCACAGCGCGTGCGGGAGACGGGCGAGTGGTGATGCGTTCAGGGTCGATGGCGGGCTGAGTTTCAGCGCATCACAGATTCATTCAAGAGGCCGCGACATCACCACGCTGGTGTAGTTGGTCAGCGGCCTCCAGTCGCATTCACCCACTATGCGGTAGCCCCACGATTCGTACATGGCGATCAGGGCCGCGGCGGGCTGGGCGGTGTCCAGGCCCATCACCTTGGCGCCGGCGCGCTGCGCCAGTGCGGTGGCATGCGCATGCAGCTGCGCCCCGTATCCCCGGCCCTTGGCATCCGGCGAAATGCAGAACTGGCAGAAGGTCCAGACGCCGCAATCCCGGTACAGCGCCACCGGAGACTCCGGCTGGGGCGGGCGCAGCGTGATGGTCCCGACGTACTCGTTTCCCTCCAGCATCACCAGTCCGGTGCCCGATGCAAAGCGCTTTGCCGTGTCCTGCACCGATTGGTGCGTGCCCCAGTAGCGCAGGCCCTGCGCGGCATGGGGCGCGTAGGCAGAGTGGATGAGGCGGGTCAGCTGCTCCAGGTCATCGCGGGCGCTGACAGGGCGGATCAGGGGGGCGGAGCTGGCGGTCATTGCGCGGCGTGGTAGGGGGCGTGGCGCAATGATGGCACGTGTTGGCAGCACATGCGGTGCGACTGCACCCTGTGCTTGCACGATAGGTATGCGCCTGTCAGAGCCTGAGTTCCCAGTGCTCCCCCACCAATTGCTGCCCGAATCCTTCGTACGGCTCGGACTTGGCCAGCTTGAAACCCCGCTTGGCGTAGATACCGCGGGCGGCAGTCAGGCAGCTGTTGGTCCACAGCACCATCTTGCTGTAGCCCTTGCTCCTGGCAAAAGCGATGCACTCGTCGGTCAGTCGCGCGCCCAGGCCCAGTCCGCGCGCCTTGGGCGAGAGGATGAGCATGCGCAGCTGGGCCACGGTGGCGGACTTGCGCACCACGAACACGGCGCCCACGCGCTCGCCGTCCAGCTCGGCGATCCAGCAGCGCTCCCAGTCGGGCTGGAACTTGGTCAGGAATTGCGCGGCGATGTCCGCCACCAGCGCCTCGAAGCGGCCGTCCCAGCCGTATTCGCGCCAGTAGGTCTCGCCATGCTGCTGCACCACCCAGCCGATATCGCCGGGCACGGGGTCGCGCAGCACTGCCACCCTGGCGGGCGCGTTGGCTGCAGGGGACGGCTCCAGCAGCGCTTGTATGCGCTCCATCGCATCGACCACCTCCTGGCGCCGTGCCACCGGCAGGGGGGCCAGCAGGGCAGACGCTTCGTCGCGTGAACGTTGCTGCAGCGGCTCGAACGCACCGCGCCCGGCGGCGGTAAGGGTCAGTACGCTCTGGCGCGCATCCCGCTCGCTAGCGCTGCGGCTGATCCAGCCTGCGGTCTCGAAGCGGCGCAGGATGCGGCTCAGATACCCCCCGTCCAGGCCCAGGTCACGCGCCAGCTCGCTGGCCACCGGCATGTCGCGGTGGGCCAGCTCATAGAGCACGCGCACGTCGGTCAATGACAGGTCGCTGCCCAGGTAAGGGTCGAGCACGCCCACGCGGCGCGTGAAGAAGCGGTTGAACCGGCGCACGGCCTTGACGGCCTCGGGCGAAACGGGCGCGTTGGCCATGGAGGGGCTGCCTGTCGCAGGAGCATTGCTGTTCATGATTGCTTTTGTCATCTAATTAATTGACATAAGCAAGTATATGCGTGATCTCCATCAAACCTGCAAAGGTGAGGGGCAAGGGCGCATGGGCGACAAAAAGTGCCCGCTCACGTAAAATCGCGTGTTACCCACCACAGCCGCGCCCCACGAAGCCCACCCGCCAGGGCTGGCCGCGCGCCCCCTTGAATGAACGCCCCCGTCGACGTCTCCTTTTTTGCGCGCGCCGCAAAGCCACTGACCAGCTACCGCCCGTACTGGGCCAAGCGCTTTGGCACGGCCCCGTTCCTGCCGATGAGCCGCGCCGAGATGGAGAAACTGGGCTGGGACAGCTGCGACATCATCCTGGTGACGGGCGATGCGTATGTGGACCACCCGAGCTTCGGCATGGCCGTGATCGGGCGCACGCTGGAGGCCCAGGGCTTCCGGGTGGGCATCATCGCGCAGCCCGACTGGCAAAGTGCCGAGCCCTTCAAGGTGCTGGGCAAGCCCAACCTGTTCTGGGGCGTGACGGCTGGCAACATGGATTCCATGATCAACCGGTACACCGCCGACCGCAAGATCCGCAGCGACGATGCCTACACCCCCGGCGACGTGGGCGGCAAGCGTCCCGACCGTGCGGCCATCGTGTACAGCCAGCGCTGCCGCGAGGCGTTCAAGGACGTGCCTATCATCCTGGGCGGCATCGAAGGCAGCCTGCGCCGGATCGCGCACTACGACTACTGGAGCGACAAGGTGCGCCGCTCCATCGTGGTGGACGCCAAGTGCGACCTGCTGCTGTACGGCAACGCCGAGCGCGCGCTGGTCGAGGTGGCGCACCGCCTGGCAGCCCGCGAGCCGGTGGAGCAGATCACCGATGTGCGCGGCACGGCGTTCGTGCGCCGACCCGATGACGAGAGCGGCAAGGGCTGGTTTGAGATCGACTCCACCACGGTGGACGAGCCCGGCCGTGTCGAGGCGCACGTCAACCCCTACATGACGACCAGCGAGCAGGCGGCTGCACAGGGCAGCACCTGCAGCAAGGAAGATGCTCCTGAATCAATAGCTGCTGGCGTAGGTGCAGCAAGCGCTGGCGGCCAAAACAATCCCAATCAGGCCATTCAGCCCATCCAGTTCGTCGCCAACCCTGCGCTCAAGGCCAAGCTCAAGGTGCCGCCGCGCGACAAGAGCGTGATCCGCCTGCCCAGCTACGAGCAGGTGAAAAGCGACCCCGTGCTGTACGCCCATGCCAACCGCGTGCTGCACCTGGAGACCAACCCCGGCAACGCCCGCGCGCTGGTGCAGGCGCACGGGGAGGGCGTGACGGCGCGCGACGTGTGGATCAACCCGCCGCCCATCCCGCTCACCACGGCCGAGATGGACCACGTGTTCGACCTGAGCTACGCGCGCGGCCCGCACCCGAGCTACGCCGATGAGAACGGCAGCCACGACGGAGCGACCAAGATCCCGGCCTGGGAGATGATCCGCTTTTCGATCAACATCATGCGCGGCTGCTTTGGCGGCTGCACCTTCTGCTCCATCACCGAGCATGAGGGCCGGATCATCCAGAGCCGCTCCGAGGATTCGATCATCCAGGAGATCGAGGACATCCGCGACAAGGTCAAGGGCTTCACAGGCACCATCAGCGACCTGGGCGGGCCGACTGCCAACATGTACCGCCTGGGCTGCAAGAGCCCCGAGATCGAAGCCGCCTGCCGAAAGCCCAGCTGCGTCTATCCCGGCATCTGCCAGAACCTCACCACCGACCACGGCCCGCTCATCAAGATCTACCGCCGTGGCCGGGCCTTGAAGGGCATCAAGAAGATCCTCATCGGATCGGGCCTGCGCTACGACCTGGCCGTGAAGTCGCCCGAGTATGTGAAGGAACTGGTGCAGCACCATGTGGGCGGCTACCTCAAGATCGCTCCCGAGCATACCGAGCAGGGCCCGCTCACCAAGATGATGAAACCGGGGATCGGCAGCTATGACAAGTTCAAGCAGATGTTCGAGAAGTTCAGCGAAGAGGCGGGCAAGAAGCAGTTCCTGATCCCGTACTTCATCGCTGCGCACCCGGGCACCAGCGACGAGGACATGATGAACCTCGCCATCTGGCTCAAGAAGAATGGTTTTCGCGCCGACCAGGTGCAGACCTTCTACCCGAGCCCCATGGCCACGGCCACGGCCATGTACCACTCGGGCAAGAATCCGCTGCGCAAGATCGGCCGGGACAGCGAGGCGGTGGACATCGTTCGCGGCGAAAAGCGCCGTCGCCTGCACAAGGCCTTCCTGCGCTACCACGACCCGAACAACTGGCCGCTGCTGCGCGATGCGCTCAAGGCGATGGGCCGCGCGGACCTGATCGGCAATGGCAAGCATCACCTGATCCCGACCTTCCAGCCGCTCACCGACGGCGGCTACCAGAGCGCGCGGCGCAAGAACTCGACACCTGCGGGCTCGTCGGCCAAGCCAGCCGCCGCACCCGCCTCGCGCAGCGTGCAGCAGCCCACCAAGGGCCGCATCCTGACCCAGCACACGGGCTTGCCGCCGCGCGTGACCGGGTCCGGGCAGAGCGTTGCAGGCCGGCCGGCGCAGGGGGGCGCGGGCAAGGGTGGCAACAAGCCTTTCAAGAAGGCGCGGTAGGGCCACGGGGCGCTGCACCTGGGCGTTGTCTGACCGCTATCGGCCATGCCCCAGCAGCGCACCCTGTTGCAAGCGGATGCGGCATGGACCGTGGAGCGGGTGCGCAAGCATGCCGTGCCTGTGCAGTGGAGCGCCCCCTATGAAGCTGCTTCCGGGCGGTGGGTGCTGCCCACGGACGGCCTGCTGGAGTTCCAGCTGGCCGGTGTGGTGGTCCTGCTCGATGGCCTGACGGCGCTGTGCCTGCCCCAGGGTCTGGCGTACCAGATGCGCCCCCTGCAGCACAAGGACCAGACCAGCATCGTGGCCAGCGAAGGCGCCCCGAAGCCCGGTGCACTTGCATCTGCCGGCCCGCAGGTCAGGGCACTGTCCCCGCGCGCCATGTGGCATGTGCGCACGCAGTGGCGCGTGGGCGGCGGCACAGGCCCTGAGGGCACGTCGCAAGCGCTGAGCGCCGTGCTAGGGCTTGGGGTGCGTGCCGTGCCGCTGCCGCTCTTGGCTACGCCCGCCAGCGTGGCGTGCGCGCGCAGGTTCATGGCGCTGCAGGTCAGCTCTGCGTCCGGGGAGCGCTGGTCGCTGCACGACGTGGCGGATGTGGCCGGCTGCTCTGCATTCCATCTGGCGCACCTCTTTCGGCGGTACCTGGGGCAGAGCCTTCATGGCTACCGCCAGCGCTTGCGCATGGTGTCGGCCTTGCAGCGGCTGGAAGAAGGCGAGGCTGATCTGGCCGCGCTGGCCCATGACCTGGGGTACTGCAGCCAGAGCCACCTGGGCGCCGTCTTCCGGCGCGAGGTGGGGGTCACGCTGGCCCAGGCCCGGTCGGCGCTGCGGGCTTGCTGATGTCCGGTGCGGCGCTGCTTGTGGCCGCGAGCGCAGGAATTTGATAGCCCATGGGCGGGGCTCGGCGCCAGACTCGGGCCCATGTCTTCTTCACCGCCTCGCGATGCTTCGGCTTGCACCACTTCATCCCGCCACGACGCGGCGGCCCGCCCGTTGGCAGCGGTCTCGGAGAGGCGGCAGACCGCTGTTGCGGGTACTCCGGCAGGTTCACGCGCCGACTTGGTCACAGGGGCGCTCGCGGCCCTTGCGGCGGCGCTGATCGGCAGCGGCTGGCAGATCGCCTCGCGCCACGGCGTGACCACCTCGCTCGGGCCCGTGGAGCTGGCGGTACTGCGCTACGGGGTTCCCGCGCTGTTGCTGGCGCCGCTGTGGTGCCGGCGTGCCGGCTGGCCCGCGTCGGTTTCCAGGAGCAGGCTCATGCTGCTGGTCATGTGTGGCGGGTTGCCGTTCGGCCTGGTGGTGTTGGCCGGGGTGCAGTGGGCGCCTGCCGCGCACATGGGCATTTTCATGGCCGCCAGCATGCCGCTGTTTGTCGCGCTGGCCGGTGGTGTGGTGCAGGGGCAGTGGCCCGGACGGGTGAGCGCGCTGGGCCTGGTGCTGATGCTGGCGGGCGTGGGGGTGCTGGGCATGGGGGCGTGGCGCGACGGACTGGCCGCCTGGCGCGGCGACCTGCTGTTCGTGCTGGCAGCGGCGATGTGGGCCGTGTACACCCTGGCGTTTCGCGGTAGCGGCCTGTCGCCGTGGCAGGGGGCTGCACTGGTCAACCTGGGGTCGGCCCTGGCATTGCTGCCGGTGGTGGCGGTGTGGGGCGCTCCCCGGCTGGTGTCTGCGCCCTGGCGCGATGTGGCCGTCCAGGCGCTGGGGCAAGGGGCGATGGCTGGTGTGCTGGGCCTGGTGGCCTATTCGGCCGCCATTGCCCGGCTGGGCGCAGCCCGTGCGGCGCTGTCGGCGGCACTGGTGCCTGTGTTCACGGCGCTGGGTGCTGCATGGCTGCTGGCGGAACCGCTGGACCGCCATGGCTGGGCTGCACTGGCCTTGGTCGTGCCCGGTGTGGTGTTGGCCAGCGGCGCAGCGGGCCTGGGGGTCAGGTGGCTGTGGAAGGGGCGCCAAGCGTAGCGGACGCCTGTGCTCCCAGGCACTCCGCCAGTGGAACGGGCTTTGCCACCGCGTAGCCCTGGGCGTAGTTCACGCCGATGATGCGCAGTGCATCCACGATGGCCTCGGATTCAGCAAATTCGGCAATGGTCTCCTTGCCCATCACATGGCCGATGCGGTGGATCATCTCCACCATGGCGTGGCTGGTCGGGTCGTGCAGCAGGTCCTTCACGAAGGCCCCGTCGATCTTGAGGTAGTTGACCGGCAGGTGCTTGAGGTAGGTGAAGGATGACATCCCCGCACCGAAATCATCCAGCGCGAACCGGCAGCCCAGCTGCTGCAGCTCCTTCATCAGGCGTACCGCGTTGGGCAGATGCGAGATGGCGCTGGTCTCGGTGATCTCGAAGCACAGCACCGCCGGGTCCTGCCCAGATTCGGCAAGTGCGGTCCGGATGTACTTGAGCAGGCTGTCGTCTCCCAGGCTGGTGCCCGACAGATTGATGGCACAGGTGTGCAGCGGCAGCGCGCCGGGGGCGCACTGGTGCTGTGCCAGGGCGAGCAGGGTGTGCCGGATCACCCAACGGTCGATGGACGGCATCATGCCGTAGTGCTCTGCGGCCGGTATGAAGGTGCCGGGCGCGACCAGTTCGCCATCTTCGCTGCGCAGGCGCAGAAGCACTTCCATATGCAGGCCTTCGCCGCCGCCAGACTGCAGGGATCGTATGGATTGCGCATGCAGCTCGAACCGGTCGTGCTCCAGGGCCAGGCGCAGGCGGCGGACCCAGTCCATGTCTCCTTCGCGCCGGGTCATCTCGATGTCTTCGGGCTGGTAGATGAACACCCGGTTGCGGCCACCTTCCTTGGCGCGGTAGCAGGCCATGTCCGCCACGCGCATGGCCTCCTGGATCGATGTGAGTGCTGGAATGAGCTGCACCATGCCGATGGACAGGCCCGTGGTGAGCTCCTGGCCTTCCCAGTGCAGGCGCAGGTCCTGGCCTGCCTGGCGCAACTGCTCGGCAATGCGTGCCGATGGCCCGGCCGGGCAGTCCTTGAGCAGGATCCCGAATTCGTCGCCGCCCAGACGCGCGAGCGTGTCTCCCTCGCGCAGGTGGCTTTGCAGCATGCGGCAGACCTCGCGGAGCATCTCGTCGCCGGCCTGGTGGCCGCAGGTGTCGTTGATGAGCTTGAACTGGTCCATGTCTACGTACAGCAGCGAGCCCTCGCGGCCCGGCTGGCGCGGTCGGCTCAGCAGGGCTTCGAGCCGCAGCTCGAACTCGCGCCGGTTCACCAGCCCCGTCAGAGCATCGTGGCTCGCTTGCCAGGACAATTGCTCCACGTAGTGCTGCTCGCGCGTGACGTCGTGCAGCACCAGCACCGCGCCGGTCACCCCACCCAGGTGGCGCAGCGCCGACCCCATCAGCTTGACGGGCACGACCGAGTGGTCGGGGCGCACCACGATGCGGTGGACAGGGTCGCTCGCGGGACCCGGGGAACCTTCGTGGCGCAGGATGTTTTCCACCAGCGCCGTCGCGGCCGGGGCGTCGGTGCCGTCTCCTTCGAACCGCAGGATTTCCTGCAGCGGACATCCAGCCGCGTGCTGCGCGCGGTGGTCCAGCAGCAGCTCGGCTGCAGGGTTCATGTACACGACCTCGCCGCGGATGTTGGTGGTGACCACCGCGTCGCCGATGGCCGTGAGAGTGGTGCGGGCCTGTTCTCGCTCGGCGCCCAGGGCCTGCTCGATGCGCCGGCGCTGGGCCAGCAGGGTGTGGGTATGCCACAGGGTCAGCAGGATCAGCGCGGCAGCCATGCCGGCGTTGAGCCACATCAGTACCTGCACGATGTGGCGCGAGCTGTCGCCCAGCGCCTCGCTGAAGCTGCGCGCGACGGGGGTCACGCCGGCGTTGATGTCGCGGATCGTGGCCTGCCAATGCACGCGCGTGATCTCGTCCACCTGGCCCAGTTCCGTCTCGTGGCGGATCTCGTGCGAGAGATCGCGCAGCGCGCTGATGTACTCATCGCCCACCAGCCAGAACTCCATGGGCCTTTGCACGATGTCGAAGCGGTGAAAGTAGCGCAGCAGCCAGACGAGGTTGTCGATGTCGTCGGGGTGGTTGCCGCCGCGCAGGAAACCCTCCCGCGCCAGGTGCACCTGCACCTGGCCGGGCTGCAGCGCCAGGCGGGCCGAGCGATCGCCCAGCGGAATCTCCATGGCTTGCGTGAACCGATCGAACGCCTGGGGAGACCCGTTGGCCGCGTATTGGCCCAGGTAATAGATGGCGTCCTTTTGCCCCTTGGTCCACAGGCTCTCGCCCGCCACGAAGGCGCGCACGGTGGACAGTACATACAGGCTGGCGGTGGCGCAGGCGGCCAGAAGCAGCACCATCGCGATGAAGGGCCAGGTCAGCCGCAGGGTCAGCTGCAGGGGACTCCGCTCAACAGGCTGCGACACATCCATGGATTGATCTCCCACCGGGTGCCAAGGTGCCGACGATTCTTCGCCCCGCCTCGCGCAGCAGGGGAGCAAAGCAGTGCTGGCCGCACCTTCGCAAGGCTTCCTGGCGCATGGCATGCCCGTGCTCGGGTGCACCGCCAGGAGGTCTCGACGCACTATATAGCGATCAAGCGGCCAATGCATGCAAAGCTTGGCAGGCCCGGCGTTGCAGCTGTGGTTGCGCCCCTGCGGGCCGGGAGAGCGGATGGGTGCGCACGAAGAAACGGCCCAGGGCAGGGGACTGCCATGGGCCGGTGGGAGAGTGCTGAAGGCGCGATGCCTTCGCCCCCAATCAGGCTGGAGCGAGCATTCAGGGCGCGGGCGACGCGGCGCGTGTGCCCACCAGCACGGACTGCTGGTCCTCGGGGAGCGATGGCGTGATCAGGTCTTCGATGATGAAGGTGCGATAGTAGAAGGCGGCGACCGCGCCCTCGGGCGCAATGGCCGATACCAGTGTGTCGGCACTGTCCTTGTCGGCCATCTTCACCAGCAGGCCATGGTGGCCCGTGCCCGCCAGGTCGGCGATGCGACGGACCATGTCGCCTTCGGCGCCCACGGACGGCAAGGGCGCGTCCGCCGTGCCCAGCGTACGCACGATGTCCTGCAGGATGACTTCAGGGCTGGCATAGGCCACGTCTCCGGCGTGGCCCGCGGCCTGCAGGGCGGCGGCGGCCTGGCGCACGCAGTCTTCGTCGGGGAACAGCGCAAATACATGGCCGGTGGGATAGAAGGTGCCGCCCATGTTGGTCATGGACGAATCGAGAATGAGGGGTTTCATGGCCATCTCCCGGTGGTGTTTGAACGCCCTCGATTGAAATGCCAGCCGGGGCCGGGCCGTGTAGGTCGGCGGGCCTTCTTGCCGTCAGCACGGCGAGTGCCGTCGTCTGCCGGGTGGAACCGTCCCTGCTGATTGATAGTTATCGGTTGCTTGCTATTTTTCATGTAGCAATGTGCAAGCCATGCAAAGCATGCAAGTGGCTTGCGCTGCGGGTCCGGCTAGCGTCCCACGCGGGCCACCCATGCGGCCAGCACCGCGCAGTGCACCACCACGGTCAGCCAGTAAACGGCGCGGAATTCCTGTTTGCTCGACTTGTGCCGCATGGCCTGCTGGGCCAGCCATGCGGCCGGCCAGCCGCCCGCCAGGCTGAGCATGTGCAGATGGCTTTCCTGTGTGCGCCAGCGGCCATGGATGGCAGCGCTCTTGTCGGCTGCATAGGCAATGAATGTGACCAGGTTGATCGCCAACACCGCCGCGAGGGTCCAGCCCAGTGGCAACTGGCGCGTCCAGATCCCCGAGCCCAGCAAGATGAGCCAGCCAGCAACGAGTGCAAGGGCCAAGGAGGCGGAGGCCGTGCCCGCACGGGCCTCGCGCCGGACACGGCCCGCAGGCCGGCCTTGCGGGCCCTGCCGGCGCTTGCGCGGGCTGGGCGGCGGGGCTCTGCCGGGAGCACTGCGATGGTTGCGCGGTGCGTTATTTGCGCCGCTGCGGGACGGGGCTGCGCTCGCCGTGCTGACACCGGCGAAGGCAGGCGATGCCCCCGTCGCCGGTTGAACGGCCATGGCGCGCGGGCCTTTGCCGCCCACGTGGATTTCTTCGTACACGACGGCCAGCCCTTCACGCGGCTGGGAGCTGCCGCGAAAGTCGCGCACATGAAAGAACACATCCGCCGACGTGCCCGGGGTACGGATGAAGCCGAATGCGCGTGTGGCGTCCCAGCGGATGACCGTTCCTTGTTTTTGCATGGGCTGCAGGCCGCCAGTCAGGCCAGGGTGTGCAGGGGAATGTCTTGCGCGGCGGCCAGCGCATCGAGCTGGGCACGCGTCTGCCCGGCCAGGAAGGCCGCCACGGCCTGGTGCGTGGCGGGGGCGCGCAGTACCTCGGCATCGCCCGTGGCGGGCAGGCCTGCCGCCGCGCACAGGCTCGCGGCAAAGTGGGGCTCCAGCGCGGCCACGGCCACGCGGCCGTCGGCGCAGGGGTAGACGCGGTAGCCTGCGTGGTTGCCGCCCACATCGCCCTGGGGGGTGGTGAGGCCCCAGTCGCGCGGCTGGGCCAGCCACGCAGCAGCATCGGCCAGGGCGACTTCGATGCACACACCGCTGCCGGTATGGGCGCGCTCGAGCAGCGCCTGCAACACCGCTTCGCTGGCCATGAGCGCGCCGCCCATGTCGGCGTACAGCGTGGGGGGCATTTCGGTGCCGGTCACCAGGCCCGCGTCGGCCAGGTAGGTCAGGTCGTGGCCGGGCTCCTCGGCACGTTCGGCCGCAGCGCCCACGATGCGCACGAGAGACAGGCGCGGGTAGCGTGCATGCAGCGACTCCCAGGAGAGGCCGAGCTTGGCGAGTGCCGAGGGGCGAAACGAGGTGATCAGAACGTCGGTGCGCGCAAGCTCTTCGTGCAGCGAGGCCTGCCCCTCGGGCGTCTTCAGGTGGGCATGCACCACGCGCACGCCGGCATGCAGCGTGGCGTAAGCCGCCGGGCTGTAGATGCCCATGGGGTCGGCGCTGGGCAAGCCGGGCGCGGGCGGCGGTTCAAGTTTCGTGCACTGTGCGCCCAGGCGGGCGCAGCGCATCAGGGCCGCGGGGCCTGGCAGGTTGAGCGCCAGGCTCAGGAGGCGGGTGTTGCGCAGAGGCTGGGGCGCGGCAGCGATGGTGAGGGTGGCAGGGGCGGTCATCGGCGGTGGCGTGGGTTGAAGCTGGCCTCGGCTGAGAAGGCGGTGTACATCCAAGCCGAAACCGCTTGGAACTTTGGTGGGGGCGGGCGCTCCCTCCCTGCGTTATACATAATTTGTTACGCTCCCCGATCCATGCAACGCAGAACCTCCATGGCCGCCTTGGCGGGCCTGGCCACCTTCCCGGGAGCCTTTTCCATGACATCCCTGAGCAGCGCCGCTACCTTGCCTGCGCTGCAGGCGCTCAAGCCGTCGCCGCGCATGCCGGTGCTTTTCGTGGGGCATGGGAGTCCGATGAATGCCATCGAGGACAACGCATGGCGCCGCAGCTGGCAGGCGATGGGCGGCGAACTGCTGGCGCGCGCCGCGCAGCCGCAGCTGATCCTGTGTGTATCGGCCCATTGGCTGACGCGCGGCGGGTGGCAGATCACGGGGATGGCGCAGCCCAGGACCATCCATGATTTCGGCGGCTTTCCGCAGGCGCTGTTCGACCAGCAGTACCCCGCGCCCGGTGCTCCGGCCGTGGCGCGCAGCCTGGCCAGGGAAATCAAATCTCCGGCCACGGGCGGTATGCTGGGCGTGGATGAGGGCGAATGGGGCTTGGACCACGGTACCTGGTCGGTGCTCAAGCCCATGTTCCCCAAGGCGGACATCCCGGTGCTGCAGCTGTCGATGGACTACAGCCGGGCCCCTGCGGAGCACTATGCGCTGGGCCAGCAGCTCAGGGCCCTGCGCGAGCGCGGGGTGTTGATCGTGGGCAGCGGCAACGTCGTGCACAACCTGCGCGCGTCGCGCCGGGGCTCTGCCCCCAACGAGGCCTACGATTGGGCCGCCGAGTTCGACGCGGTGGTGCAGGACCAGATCAAGAAAGGGCAGTTGGGCGCGTTGCAGCACTTTCAGAAGCTGGGCACCGTGGCCCAGCAGGCCCACCCCACCCATGAGCACTACCTGCCGCTGCTGTACGCGGCGGGCGCAGTGGAGGCCAGCGAGATGCCTCGCTTCTTCAACACGGGATATCAGTCGGCATCGATTTCGATGCGGTCGGTGCTGTGGGGTTGACACCCATGCTGGCAGTTTGCTCATTTTTTGATAGCTTTCTGCGCTTGCAGACTGGGCGTCAGAGGCAAAAAAGACTCTGAAATGGGGACTTGTCAGCCTGGGTGCGCTCTGCCCCGGGCGGCCGCGCTCAGCGTGGCGAGCCGGCCATCTCCCGGATCTGCAGCCAGTTCCACCGTTTCCGGTAACTCTCGGCCTTGGCCTGAAAGAGCGGCAGGTGCGGGCACTGCGGATTGGGCCGCAGGATGCCGGCATACAGTTCCTGCAGCCCGTACGGTGCATACAGAGTCGGCCCGAGGGCCTGTTCACCGGGATGCACTCCCACACAGGTGCACGGCACCAGAAACCGCTCGATCCCATCGCGGGCCGACTGCAGCGCCTGGTACGGAAAG
This sequence comes from Acidovorax sp. sic0104, assembly GCF_019219095.1. Lineage (GTDB taxonomy): Bacteria > Pseudomonadota > Gammaproteobacteria > Burkholderiales > Burkholderiaceae_C > Acidovorax. The sequence continues at coordinate 264,289 of NZ_JAHUWH010000002.1, read as the reverse complement.
CCGAACCACTGCTCGTACCACAGGTGCACGCGGGCCTGGTTCTTGGCTTCCACGGTGATTGGCAGATCCGCGAAGAGCGCGTTGGCGCGCGCCTGGACTTCTTGTTCCGCAGCTTCCGACAGGTCGGCTGCGTCGAAGTAGAACAGGTCGTAGTCCTTGATGCGGGCGGTGGGCGCCATGCCGGAATGCAGGTTCCACACGGTCTGGAACAGGCAACCGGCGACCAGCCACGCATCGGGCAGGCCCAGAAGCGGCAAACGCTCCAGAATGGCCGCGTTGTACGGGTTCTGGAGCGCTTCGCTCACGAAGCGGCGCGCGAGCGCCGCTTCACCATCGTGCTCAGACGACCTTTGCAATCGACTGGCAGACGTAGTCGATGTTCTTGCTGTTCAGTGCGGCAACGCACATGCGGCCGGTATCCGTGCCGTACACGCCGAACTCATTGCGCAGGCGCACCATCTGGTCCTTGGAGAGGCCCGAGTAGCTGAACATGCCGATCTGCGTGGTGATGAAGCTCATGTCCTGCTTGACGCCAGCGGCCTTGAGACCGTCGACGAGTTTCTGGCGCATGGCCTTGATGCGCACGCGCATTTCGGCCAGCTCGCCTTCCCATTGGGCGCGCAGCTCGGGGTTGTTCAACACGGCCGCCACCACCGCGCCGCCGTGGATGGGCGGGTTGGAGTAGTTGGTGCGGATCACGATCTTGAGCTGGCTCAGCACGCGCGAGGCTTCTTCCTTGTCCGTGCACAGCACCGACAGGCCGCCCACGCGCTCGCCGTACAGGCTGAAGCTCTTGGAGAACGAGGTGGAAACGAAGAAGGTCAGGCCGGCGGCCACGAACTTGCCGATCACGGCGCCGTCTTCGGCGATGCCGTGGCCGAAGCCCTGGTAGGCCATGTCCAGGAAGGGTGTCAGGCCCTTGGCCTTGACGGCGGCGATGACCTGGTCCCACTGCGCGGGGGTGATGTCGTAGCCTGTGGGGTTGTGGCAGCAGGCGTGCAGCACGACGATGGTGCCGGCAGCGGCGGCGTTCAGGCTGGCCAGGAAGCCTTCGAAGTTCACGCCGCGCTTTTCGGCGTCGTAGTATGCGTAAGTGTCGACTTCGAAGCCGGCGTTGGTGAACAGCGCGCGGTGGTTTTCCCAGCTGGGGTCGGAAATCAGCACCTTGGCATTGGGGCTGACCTTCTTCAGGAAGTCGGCGCCGATCTTCAGGCCGCCGGTGCCGCCGATGGCCTGCACCGTGGCCACGCGGCCAGACTTCACGGGTTCGCTGTCGGCGCCGAACACCAGGCCCTTGACGGCGTTGTCATAGGCCACGATGCCGTCGATGGGCAGGTAGCCCCGGGCGGTGGGGGCGGACATCATGGTCTTTTCGGCCGCCTGGACGCACTGCAGCAGGGGCAGCTTGCCGTTGTCGTCGAAATAAACGCCCACGCCCAGGTTGACCTTGTTGGGGTTGGTGTCTGCGGCAAATTGCTCATTCAGACCCAGGATCGGGTCGCGGGGGGCCATTTCGACGGCGGTGAACAGAGACATGAAAATCCTTGGAAAGAGGTTGTCAGTAGCGAGGAATCCGGGCGTGGTGTACCGTGCCGGGTTCCGCCGATTTTAACGGCCCGCCCCCACCCCACGTTGACTGCACCCATGCCGGATATCACACAGGTCATAACGGAAAAGCAAGACGGCGAATTCGTCAGCTTCCCCGATTCACCCTTCGAACTGTTCCAGCCGTACCCACCCGCAGGCGACCAGCCCGAGGCCATCGGCAAGCTGGTCGAAGGCCTGAACGATGGCGAGGCGTTCCAGACGCTTTTGGGGGTGACGGGCTCTGGCAAGACCTTCACCATGGCCAACGTCATTGCCCGCATGGGGCGCCCGGCCATCATCTTTGCGCCCAACAAGACGCTGGCCGCGCAGCTGTACAGCGAGTTCCGCGAGTTCTTCCCCAAGAACGCCGTGGAGTACTTCGTGAGCTACTACGACTACTACCAACCCGAAGCCTATGTGCCGCAGCGCGACCTTTTCATCGAGAAAGACAGCGCGATCAACGAGCACATCGAGCAGATGCGGCTGTCGTGCACGAAGAGCCTGATGGAGCGGCGCGACGTGGTCATCGTGGCCACCGTCTCGGCCATCTACGGCATTGGCGAGCCCGAGAGCTACCACCGCATGGTGATGACGCTGCGCGTGGGAGACAAGCTGGGCCAGCGGGACGTGATCGGCCAGCTCATCCGCATGCAGTACCAGCGCAACGAGGCTGATTTCTCGCGCGGCAAGTTCCGTGTGCGGGGCGACACCATCGACGTGTTCCCGGCCGAACATTCCGAGCTGGCCATCCGCATCGAGCTTTTCGATGACGAAGTGGAGAGCCTGCAGCTGTTCGACCCGCTCACGGGGCGGGTCAAGCAGAAGATCCCGCGCTTCACGGTCTACCCCAGCAGCCACTACGTGACGCCGCGCGACAAGGTGCTTGCGGCTGTGGAAACGATCAAGCTCGAGCTGGCCGAACGCCTGCAGCAACTGTTGGCCGACGGCAAGCTGGTGGAGGCCCAGCGGCTGGAGCAGCGCACCCGGTTCGATCTGGAGATGCTCAGCGAAGTGGGGCACTGCAAAGGCATTGAGAACTACACGCGCCACTTGTCGGGTTCGGCGCCGGGTGACCCGCCCAGCACGCTGACGGACTACATGCCCAAGGACGCGCTGATGTTCCTGGACGAGAGCCACCAGATGATCGGCCAGCTCAACGCCATGTACAGCGGTGACCGTTCGCGCAAGACCACGCTTGTGGAGTACGGCTTTCGACTGCCTTCGGCATTGGATAACCGCCCGCTCAAGTTCGAAGAGTTCGAGCACCGCATGCGGCAGGTGATCTTTGTCACGGCCACGCCAGCGGACTACGAACGCACGCACTCCGGGCAGATCGTGGACCAGGTCGTGCGTCCGACGGGGTTGGTGGACCCCGAGGTGGAAGTGCGCCCTGCCACCCACCAGGTCGATGATGTGCTACAGGAAATACGCATTCGTGTAGAAAAGCGCGAACGCATACTCATCACCACGTTGACCAAGCGCATGGCGGAGCAGTTGACGGACTACCTGACCGACAACGGTGTGAAGGTGCGCTACCTGCACAGCGACGTGGACACCGTCGAGCGGGTGGAGATCATCCGCGACCTGCGCCTGGGCGCGTTTGATGTGCTGGTGGGCATCAACCTGTTGCGAGAGGGCCTGGACATTCCGGAAGTGTCGCTGGTCGCCATCCTGGACGCGGACAAGGAAGGCTTTTTGCGCGCTGAGCGTAGCCTGATCCAGACCATAGGCCGCGCGGCGCGCAACCTGAACGGCAAGGCCATTCTGTATGCCGACCGGATCACCGATTCCATGAAAAAAGCCATGGGCGAGACGGAACGACGCCGCATCAAACAGATCGCACACAACGAGGAACACGGAATCACTCCGCGCAGCATTGTCAAGCGGGTAAGAGACCTGATTGACGGCGTGTACAGCGAAAAAGCAGGCAAGGACGCAGAACGGCTGGAGCAGGAAGCCATGCGCCGGGCACAGGTGGAAGACATGTCCGAAAAGGACGTGGCGCGCGAGATCAAGCGCCTGGAAAAGCTGATGCTGGAGCACGCACGCAACCTGGAATTCGAGCAAGCAGCCCGGGTCAGGGACCAGCTCACGAGGCTCAAGGACCAGGCATTCGGCGCACACGGAGGCGATTCTGTGGGCCTGTAGGCGGGCGTTGAAAGAGTCGGGTAAGACATCACTGATCAAATTGCGACCAGTTGGTTTTTTATCCCGACCAATTCAATAGGGATTTGTGTTATACTTGCACAAAACACTCAAGAAAACAGCCCAGCGATGAAGGGCTCCGTGCAGGCCTTAACGGGCGACTGCGCGGAGAAGGGGCGGAGACGGTGCCTCACTGGCCATCAGCCAGTGGCGGCGGTTTCTACAACGAACAAGCCTTAGCACAAGGAGCTTGCGATGCGTCTCACAACCAAAGGCCGTTTTGCGGTCACTGCCATGATTGACCTGGCCCTGCGCCAGAACAATGGCCCTGTCACCCTGGCCGCGATCAGCCAGCGCCAGCAAATCTCTTTGTCGTACCTCGAGCAGCTGTTCGGCAAACTGCGCCGTCATGAACTGGTGGAGTCCACCCGTGGTCCCGGCGGTGGTTACACCCTGGCCCGCAAGGCCGGCGATATCACCGTGGCGGACATCATCGTGTCTGTGGATGAGCCCATCGACGCCACACAGTGCGGTGGCAAGGAGAACTGCCTGGGCGAAGCCGGCCGTTGCATGACGCACGAGTTGTGGGCATCGCTGAACCAGCGCATGGTGGAGTTCCTTGATTCCGTCACGTTGCAAAAGCTGGTGGAAGAGCAGCTCGCCAAGGGCGTGCAGATCGAGGACAAGCCCGTGGTCCGCCGCGCCATTTCCACGACGCCGGTGGTCAAGCCCATCCGCGTGAACGCCCCGAATTCCGTTTTTGCTCTGGGCAACGTCTTCGCGAAGTCCTGAGTGGTGGCGCGCCGTGCCGGCCCTGGGGTCGGCAGCGCCCTGAACGATTTTTGTGCACCGACCTTCCTTCTTGCAAATCTGCCAGCCAGAAACCTTTACTGAGCCAGCCATGGACATGACCCCGCATTTCCCCATCTATCTCGACTATGGCGCCACGACCCCGGTGGATCCGCGCGTGGTGGACGCCATGATCCCCTGGCTGCGCGAGCATTTCGGCAACGCGGCGTCGCGCAGCCATGCCTGGGGCTGGGAGGCGGAAGAGGCGGTGGAAAATGCCCGTGGCCAGGTGGCCGACCTGATCGGCGCCGACCCGCGCGAGATCGTCTGGACCAGCGGCGCAACCGAATCCATCAACCTGGCCCTGAAAGGCGCAGCCCAGTTCTACAAGGGCAAGGGCAAGCACCTCATCACGCTCAAGACCGAGCACAAGGCCGTGCTGGACACCATGCGCGAGCTGGAGCGCCAGGGCTTCGAGGTGACCTACCTTGACGTGCAGGAAGACGGGCTGGTCAATATGGACGCTCTCAAGGCTGCCATCCGCCCCGACACCATCCTGATCAGCGTACTCTTCGTGAACAACGAGATCGGTGTGATCCAGGACATCCCCGCCATCGGCGCGCTGTGCCGCGAAAAGGGCATCCTGTTCCATGTGGATGCTGCCCAGGCCACCGGCCGCGTCGCCATCGACATGGCGACGCTGCCTGTCGACCTGATGAGCATGACGGCCCACAAGACCTACGGCCCCAAGGGCATCGGCGCGCTGTTCGTGCGCCGCAAGCCCCGCGTGCGACTTGAAGCGCAGATGCACGGTGGCGGCCACGAGCGCGGCATGCGCTCTGGCACGCTGCCCACGCACCAGATCGTGGGCATGGGCGAAGCCTTCCGCATTGCCAAGGAAGAAATGGCCGAAAGCAATGCCAAGGCGCATGCGCTGCAGCAGCGCCTGCTGGAAGGCCTGAAGGACATCGAGCAGGTGTTCATCAACGGCAGCATGGAGCGCCGCGTGCCCCAGAACCTGAACATGAGCTTCAACTACGTCGAAGGCGAGTCGCTCATCATGGGCATCAAGGGCCTGGCTGTGTCGTCCGGCTCCGCCTGTACGTCCGCCAGCCTGGAGCCCAGCTACGTGCTTCGCGCTCTGGGCCGCAGCGACGAGCTGGCGCACAGCAGCCTGCGCATGACCATTGGCCGCTTCACCACCGAAGAAGAGATCGACTACGCGATCTCCACCATTCGTGAGAACGTCGCGCGCCTGCGTGAGCTGAGCCCGCTGTGGGAGATGTACAAGGACGGCATCGACATCAGCACCATCCAATGGGCTGCGCACTGATCCCCATTTCTGAAGATTCAAGAGGTACACATCATGGCTTACTCAGACAAAGTGGTTGACCATTACGAGAACCCCCGCAACGTGGGTTCGTTCGACAAGGGTGATGATTCGGTGGGCACCGGAATGGTGGGCGCGCCTGCCTGCGGTGACGTGATGAAGCTGCAGATCAAGGTGAACCCTGCCACCGGCGTGATCGAAGACGCGCGTTTCAAGACCTACGGCTGCGGCTCTGCGATTGCCTCGTCGTCGCTCGTGACCGAGTGGGTCAAGGGCAAGACGCTGGACGAAGCCGCCGCTCTCAAGAACAGCGAAATCGCTGAAGAACTGGCCCTGCCGCCCGTGAAGGTGCACTGCTCCATCCTCGCCGAAGACGCCATCAAGGCGGCCGTGCTGGACTACAAGACCAAACACGCGGCTGCAGCCACCGCAGCCTGAGCACCATGGCCATTACCCTGACAGAAGCCGCTGCCCGGCATGTGAACCGCTACCTTGCCCGCCGGGGCAAGGGGTTGGGTGTGCGCCTGGGCGTCAAGACGACAGGGTGCTCCGGCCTGGCCTACAAGCTGGAGTATGTGGACGACACCGAGCCCGAAGACATCGTTTTCGAGAACCACGGCGTCAAGGTCCTCATCGACCCCAAGAGCCTGGCCTATATCGACGGCACCGAACTCGACTTCGTGCGGGAAGGCCTCAACGAGGGCTTCAGGTTCAATAACCCCAACGAACGCGACCGCTGCGGATGCGGAGAGAGCTTCCGCGTCTGAGGCTGCTCTGGCCCGGTGCCTGCCCAACCGCCACCGCGCACCCTGCGTGCTGGCGGTTTTTTGTTGACCTGCCCACTCGATTCCTGACGACCGACCGCGCATGAACCTGCAATCCGACGACTTCGAACTCTTTGGCTTGGCACGCAATTTTGCGCAGGACCGCAGCGCCATCGATACGCGCTGGAAGGAGCTGCAGCGCGAAGCCCACCCGGACAAGTTCGCCGCCCAGGGCGCAGCGGCGCAGCGAGTGGCCATGCAATGGTCGGTGCGAATCAATGAAGCCTACCAGCGCCTGAAGGACCCGATGCGCCGGGCCGCGTACCTGAGCGAGCTTCACGGCGCGCCCATCCGCGCCGAGGACAACACGGCGATGCCCGCCGCGTTCCTGATGCAGCAGATGGAGTGGCGCGAAGCGCTGGAAGAGGCGCAGTCCGACTCCGAGCTGGATGCGCTGGACAATGCCGTCGCTCAGGCGCGCCAGGCGGCCCTTGCCGAATGCGAAGCGCTGATCGACCGCCAGCACGACTATGCGGGTGCCGCGCGGCAGGTCAGAGCCCTCATGTTCATTGCGCGATTTGCCGACGACATCGAGCGTCGGCGAGAGCAACTGGGACAATAGCCGCTGTTCCTTGTGTTTCCCCTCCAGGGAGCAGGCGGTGATCCTGGCCTGCTTTCTTCGTTAGAGATACCGAATTCCATGGCGCTTTTGCAGATTTCCGAGCCCGGCCAGTCCCCCGACCCGCACCAGCGGCGCATTGCCGTCGGCATTGATTTGGGCACCACGCATTCGCTGGTCGCCGCCGTGCGCAATGGCGTTGCCGAATGCCTGCCCGACGCGCAGGGCAGGGTGCTGCTGCCTTCGGTGGTGCGCTACCTGGGCAACGGCGGGCGCCAGATCGGCCACGACGCCGTGGCAGCGCAGGCTCAGGACGCCCGCAACACGATCGCGTCGGTCAAACGCTTCATGGGCCGCGGATTGCAGGACGTGGTGGACGCCGGCAAGCTGCCGTATGAGTTCGTGTCGGGCAGCGAGCCGCAGTCTGGCGGCATGGTGAGCCTGGCCACGGCCGATGGCGTCAAGTCGCCGGTGGAGGTCAGTGCGGAGATCCTCGCCACCTTGCGCTACCGGGCGGAAGACACTTTCAACGACGACCTGTACGGTGCCGTGATCACCGTGCCCGCCTACTTCGACGACGCCCAGCGGCAGGCGACCAAGGATGCCGCCAAGCTCGCGGGCATCCACCTGCTGCGTCTCATCAACGAACCCACCGCCGCTGCCATCGCCTACGGGCTGGACAATGCCAGCGAGGGTGTCTATGCGGTCTATGACCTGGGCGGTGGTACGTTCGACATCTCCATCCTGCGCCTCACGCAAGGCGTGTTCGAAGTCATCGCCACGGGCGGGGACTCGGCCCTGGGGGGGGATGACTACGATGCGGCGCTGGCGGACTGGGTGCTGCTGCAACTGAATCGACAGGTGAGCACCCCTGCCGACAAGACGGCGGTGCGCATGGCCGCCCGAGCTTGCAAGGAGGCGTTGACTGCTACTGATTTGGTAGCATTCAGCGCCGATCTGTCGGGTGAAATCGTGCATTTTGATGTCAAAAAATCGGACTTCGAGGCGGCCACTGCTCACCTGACTGCCCGCTCCATGGCTGCTGTACGCCGTGCCCTTCGGGATGCGCACCTGGCGCGTGACGAGGTGCAGGGTGTGGTGATGGTGGGTGGATCCACGCGCATGCCCCAGGTACAGCAAGCCGTGGCGGAGTTCTTCGGCAAGGAGCCTCTGAACAATCTCAACCCCGATGAAGTTGTGGCTCTGGGGGCGTCGGTCCAGGCCAACCAGCTCGCGGGCAACAACACGGCGGGCGACCTGCTGCTGCTTGATGTGACGCCGCTGTCGCTTGGCATCGAGACCATGGGTGGACTGGTCGAGCGCATCGTGGCCCGCAACGAAACCATCCCCACCGCCAAGGCCCAGGACTTCACCACGTACAAGGACGGCCAGACGGCCTTGGCGATCCATGTGGTGCAGGGCGAGCGCGACCTGGTGCAGGATTGCCGCAGCCTGGCGCGCTTCGAGTTGCGCGGCATTCCGCCCATGGCGGCAGGCGCCGCCCGCATCCGCGTGACCTTCACGGTCGATGCTGATGGCCTTCTGAGCGTGAGCGCGAAGGAGCAAGGTAGTGGCGTGGAGGCGCGCATCGACGTGAAGCCGTCGTACGGCCTGTCTGACGACGACATCGCGCGCATGCTGCAGGAAGGTTTTGCCACCGCCGCGCAGGATATGAAGGCGCGCGCCGTGGTCGAAGCCCGCGTGGATGCCGACCGCATGCTCATCGCAACGCAAAGTGCCTTGGATGCCGACGCCGACGTGCTGCTGCCGGCGGAGCTTGCGCGCATTCGTGCGCTGATGGCTGCGCTGCGCGAGCAGCGCGACGTGGGCGATGCCCCCGCTATCGAGGCCGCCACCGAAGCACTGGCCAAGGGTACCGAGGCCTTTGCAGCCCAGCGCATGAACCTTGGCATCCAGCAGGCGCTGGCGGGCAAGAACGTTCAGACGCTCTGAGCTTTCGACAAAACAGCACAACGACAAGAAGACACCGACCCCATGCCCGTCATCAAGATACTTCCGCACCCTGAATACTGTCCCGCCGGCACCGAGATCACTGCGCCTGCGGGCACGTCGATCTGCGAAGCGCTGCTCGAGAACCACATCAACATCGAGCATGCCTGCGACATGAGCTGTGCCTGCACCACCTGTCACGTCATCGTGCGCCAGGGGCTGAATTCTCTCAACGACGCCGAAGAGGAAGAGGAAGATCTGCTCGACCGCGCCTGGGGCCTGGAGCCGCAGTCGCGCCTGTCGTGCCAGACCATCCTTGCGCAGCAGGACCTGGTGGTGGAGATTCCCAAATACACCATCAACCACGCCAAGGAGAACCACTGATGAGTGCTTCGACAGGCCGCTCCAAGCGAGCTCGCGCCGCCTTCCTGGGCAGCGAGGACACGAAGTGCCGAGCATGGAGGCACGTATGACGCGCCAGATCGTTCTCGACACCGAAACCACGGGCCTGTCGGCCGACAGCGGCGACCGCATCATCGAACTGGGTTGCGTGGAGTTGCTCAACCGCAAGCTCACCGGCAACAATCTGCACCTGTACTTCAACCCGGGGCGCGACAGCCATGAAGATGCGCTCAAGGTGCACGGCATCAGCAACGAGTTCCTGAAGGACAAGCCCAAGTTTGCGGAAGTGGCCGATGAGATCCTGCAGTACCTGCAGGGCGCTGAAATCATCATCCACAACGCCGCGTTCGACGTGGGTTTCCTGAACAAGGAGCTGGAGCTGATCGGCCGGCCCGCGTTTCGCACCTACGTGGAAAGCGTCACCGACACGCTGGCGATGGCCAAGGAGATGTACCCTGGCAAGCGCAATTCACTGGACGCGCTGTGCGACCGCCTGGGAGTGGACAACTCCAGCCGCACCCTGCACGGCGCGCTGCTGGACGCCGAACTGCTGGCCGATGTGTACATCAACCTCACTCGGGGCCAGGATGCGCTGCTCATATCCGACGACGCGCAAGAAGGCGCCGACGGGCTTGCCGTGGCGGCTGTGGACCTGCGCACTTTCGTGCTGCCCGTGCTCAGCGCCAGCGAGCCGGAAAACGTGGCCCACGAAGAGGTGCTCGCGCAGATCGACAAGGCCAGTGGCGGCAAAACAATTTGGCGAGTTGCCCAGGCAGCCTGAAAACCTGTGCCATAATAGAAGGCTGTCGCAGCGACAAGGGTGATTAGCTCAGCGGTAGAGCACTGCCTTCACACGGCAGGGGTCACATGTTCGATCCATGTATCACCCACCAGCGCTTGCACAGACTTTCGCGTCGCACTTTGGCCATATGGCTGGGGTGCTTGCGACGGGTGATTAGCTCAGCGGTAGAGCACTGCCTTCACACGGCAGGGGTCACATGTTCGATCCATGTATCACCCACCAATTCAAACCCCTGCAGGCTGCGGCCTTCAGGGGTTTTTCATTGGCGCGGCAGCATGGACGTGCCCCACTTGCGTGCACGAAGGACGATGCCCGGTGCAGACACGCGCGCCATTGCATGAACTTCGCTTCCTGTGCGGCGTCCATGGCGCGGTCGCATGTTCATCTCGGTGCTCCAGGTGCCGCTAAAGTGTCAGGTGTTCGTGCTGCTCGTGCAGCGCGAGATCGGATCGACGACGCAACACCTCCGCCATGCTCACCTTTCACAACCCTCTGCACCAGGGCCACGCGCCCATCCATGAGTTCTACCGCGGCGAGCGCGTGCCCTGCTTTGAGAAGCCGTCGCGCGTGGACTACGTGGAAGAAGCGCTGCGGCGTCGAGGGCATCCGCTGGTCCCCCCCGCCGTGGACAGCGCTGCGGTGCTGTCCCAAATCCACGCACCGCGTTACCTCGCCTTCCTGAAGTCCGCATGGCAGCAATGGGTGGGCCTCGACCCGGCCAATGCAGCGGTGCAGCCGTTTCCCTCGGTGTGGCCCGTGCGTACCCTGCGCAGCGATGTGGAGCCGGAGAACTTCGTCGCCCGCCTCGGGCTGTACTCCATGGACAACGGCACGCCGATGGCGGCCGGCACGTGGGCAGCTGCCAAGGCGGGTGCCGATGCTGCTGCCAGCGCTGCAGCCCATGTGGCCCAGGGCGCTCGCGCAGCCTTTTGCTGCACGCGGCCCCCAGGCCACCATGCAGGACCAGACTTCATGGGGGGCTACTGCTTCCTGAACAATGCGGCCGTGGCTGCGCAGGTGCTGCGCACCCAGGGAGCATCGCGCGTTGCGCTGCTGGATGTGGACTACCACCATGGCAACGGCACCCAAAGCATTTTTTATGAGCGCTCTGACGTGCTCTTCATCAGCATCCATGGCGACCCACGCACTGAGTATCCCTTCTATCTCGGGCATGCCGACGAAACGGGAGCGGGGCAGGGGGCGGGCTTCAATCTCAACCTTCCGTTGCCAGCGGGCACCAGTGCAGCCGGGTGGTTCGGTGCGCTGGAGGCCGCCTGCCAGCGGATAGCGGCCGACGGCACCGAGGCGCTCGTGATATCTCTGGGACTGGACGCCTTCGAAGGCGATCCGATCTCCCGCTTTGCGCTGGCCTCCGATGATTTCACGCGCCTGGGTGAACGCCTGGCTCGCCTTGGTCTGCCCACCGTGCTGGTGTTGGAGGGCGGCTATGCCGCTGCCGAACTGGGGACCAACGCCGTCAATGTGCTTGATGGCTTCGAGCAGGCTTGATGGGACATGTGCGGCGGGGAAGTTGCAGTCGCAACCGCCCGCCGCTGACGACGGAACGGAACCAGGAGGACATGGATGACCGACAAGGTGGATTGCGTGGTGGTGGGGGCTGGTGTTGTGGGGCTGGCGGTGGCGCGCTCGCTGGCACTGATGGGGCGCGAGGTGATGGTGCTGGAGGCGGCAGATGCCATCGGAACGGGGATCAGCTCCCGCAACAGCGAAGTGATTCATGCCGGCCTGTACTACCCCACAGGCTCATTGAAGGCCCGCCTTTGTGTGCAAGGCCGCGACATGCTCTATGCCTACTGCGCGCAGCGCGCCGTACCCCATCGCCGCTGCGGCAAGCTGCTGGTCGCCACTTCAGAGGCCCAACTGCCGGGCCTGGAGTCCCTGCGTGCACGCGCACAGGCCAACGGTGTGCGCGATCTGCAGTGGCTCACGCGTGCGCAGGCACAGGCGCTGGAGCCTGCGCTGGAGTGCGTGGCGGCCCTGTATTCGCCCAGTACGGGCATCGTCGATAGCCATGCGTTGATGCTGGCATTGCAGGGCGATCTGGAGCATGCGGGCGGGATCGTGGCGTTGAATTCGCCCCTTTCGTCCGCCCACCTTACGCCGAATGCTATCGTGTTGATAGCATCTGACGGCACGCAGATCGAGGCGCGCACGGTGGTCAACGCCGCCGGTCTCCATGCCCCCGGGCTGGCTGCACGCTTTGCGGGCCTGGACCCTGCGCATGTGCCCACGGCCCACTATGCCAAGGGCAGCTACTTCACGCTGGCGGGCAAGGCGCCGTTCACCCATCTGATCTACCCGGTCCCCGAGGCTGCGGGCCTGGGTGTGCACCTCACGCTCGACCTCGGCGGACAGGCCAAGTTCGGACCGGATGTGCAGTGGGTCGATTCTGCGGATGACCTGCTCGTGGATCCGGCACGTGCTCAGGCCTTCTACGCCGAGGTCCGCAAGTACTGGCCCGCTCTGCGAGACGGAGCGCTGTCGCCCGGCTATGCGGGTATCCGCCCCAAGATCCACGATGCGCACGCACCCGCTGCCGATTTCGTGATCCAGGGCGCTGTGGTGCATGGCGTGCCCGGCCTGGTCAATCTCTTCGGCATCGAATCGCCCGGCTTGACAAGTGCTCTCGCCATTGGCGAGCATGTGGCCGCGTTGGCCTGATGTGGCGCAAGCTCCTTGCAATCCGTAACCTCTTGGGTCCCCGTCCTACGAAGGGGTTTGACGCAGGTGGCTAAGATGAATGCGGTGCCTCCATTCACGAGGCTCGCCAGTTTTTTGTTGCTCTTAAGAAAGGCTTGTATGACTGCTTCCGACACCACCACCACGACCCAGGGCGAACTGGAAAAACTGGTGTCCGACCTGCGCGGGCTGCTGGCCAGCAAGGACCTGGATGCCGTGCCTGAGATCAGGCTGTTGCGTCAGAAGTTGGATGACGGCATACACAATGCGCGCGAGTCTGCCATCCGTGCTGCGCAGGACGCAGCCCGCCAGGCCAAGGATGCGGCGCTGGCCGCAGACCGCTACGCTCACGACGAGCCATGGCGCGTGGCGGGTGCAGCGCTGGCAGTGGGTGCGCTGGTAGGTTTCCTGCTTGCACGCCGTTGATCCCGGAACGTCTGGCATGACGCCACTGTTCGGAGTTTGCGCATGAACTGGCTGTCCATTCTGGGTTTGGAAGGCCTGGTGGCCCGTTGGCGTGCCAACGTCATCGAGGCCGCCATCGCTGCCGAAGACCGCATGGATCTTGCGCGGCTGGAATGGCAGGATCAAAAGCAGCGCCTGCAGAACATGCTGGTGCTGACGATACTCGTTGCGGGCTTGACCGTGGTGGCCCTGATCATGCTGTCGCTGGCCGTGCTGGTTCATTTCTGGGACACGCCCCAGCGCACGCTGGTGGCGTGGTCAGTGGCGGGTGTCTGGCTTGCCGGCTGGGCTGCCGCCTTGCTGTCTCTCGTGTCCGTGGCCCAGCGTGCGCGCAATGGTTTCGCCCTGACCCGCCGTGAACTGGCGCAGGACTGGCGCGACATCAAGGAGCGTTTGTAATGCCCTCTGCTTCCACCTCCGCACCGGCGGCGACCCACACCGCCCCTGACATCATGGAGCCGAGTCCCGCGCAGCAAAAGGTGCTGGACAGCATTGCCTCTCAGCGCAGCCGCCTTCGTGCGCGCCGTGCCGCCCGTGCCCAGTCGCTGGCCCTGACGCGGCAGCCAGGCCCGGTCGGAGGCATCGACGAGTCCCTTGTCTTGCGCGCGGCCGGTTTCGCGCGGGAGCACCCCCTGGCCGTGGTGGCCATGGCGGGTGTCGGTCTGCTCGCCGGCCCCCGCAGGCTGGTCCGCTGGGCAGGCGTGTTGCTGCCCATGCTGATGCGCCTGCGCCGCTGACTGGCACTGCCAAACGGCAGGGTGTGCAGCACAGACCATGGAAGGGACTGCGTTCCCCGAAAAAAAGCCGCTGTGGTACAGCGGCTTTTTTGTGCACTCCATCTGCGTGTCCCCCACAACCTGCCAGTTGTCGGGGTTGAGACTGCGAAGTTCAGTTGTGGACTACCTGGGCATGGACTTGATGGCCCTGGCGGCCTTGACGACCAGGGCAGGGCCTTCGTAGATGAGGCCGGTGTAGATCTGCACGACGTCGGCGCCCGCGCGGATCTTGCTTACCGCGTCTTCGGCACTCATGACGCCGCCAACGCCAATGATCGGAAACTGGCTCCCCAGTACCGCACGCAGTTGGCGGATCACCTGGTTGCTGGCCTCCAGCACGGGGGCGCCGCTCAGGCCGCCGGTCTCATCGGCGTGCCGTAGTCCCTGCACTGCGCTGCGGCCGATGGTGGTGTTGGTGGCGATGACGCCATCCATGCCGTGGCGCTTCAGGGTTGCTGCGATGACCGCGACCTGGGCTTCGTCCAGGTCGGGCGCGATCTTCACGAACACGGGCACGCGCTTGGCGTGCCGGGTGGCGAGTACTTCGCGGCGCTCGGCGATCGCGGAGAGCAAGGCGTCCAGCGCGGCGTCGCTTTGCAGCGCGCGCAGGTTCTGGGTGTTGGGCGAACTGATGTTGACCGTGACGTAGTCTGCGTGGGGATACACGCCTTCCAGGCAGGCCAGGTAGTCGCTGGTCGCGTTCTCTATGGGAGTGGTGGCGTTCTTGCCGATGTTCAAGCCGAGCAGCAAGGGGTGGCGGCGCGCCTGTGTACGAAATCGCGCCTGCTGCACGTTGTGCAGGAATGCATCCAGCCCTTCGTTGTTGAAGCCCAGGCGGTTGATGAGGGCTCGGGCCTCCGGAAGGCGGAACATGCGCGGTTTGGGGTTGCCCGGCTGCGCCTTGGGCGTGACCGTGCCCACCTCGACGAAGCCAAAGCCCATCGCGCCCAGGGCATCGATGCAGCGGGCGTTCTTGTCCAGGCCTGCGGCCATGCCTACGCGGTTGGGGAATGTCAGCCCCGCGAGCTGCACCGGGTCGTCCACCGTCTCGTTGCACCAGGCCCATTGCAGCGGCGTGCGCTGCCCGCGGGACAGCATGTCCATCGTGAGTTCATGCGCGGCTTCGGCATCCAGGCCGAACAGGAAAGGGCGGGTGAGGGCGTAGGGGATCAAGGACATGGGGGAATCACGGGGGATAATTGCGCAACAAGCTCCGATTTTCCCTCATGACGACCACTCCCACCCCTCAGACCCAAGACGAACTCAAGACCCTGGTTGGCCAAGCCGCGCTGCAGTATGTTGTGCGCGGCGAGATTGTGGGGGTCGGCACGGGCTCCACAGTCAACAAGTTCATCGATGCGCTTGCGACGATCAAAGGGGATATCAAGGGTGCCGTGTCGAGCTCGGTGGCCAGCACCGAGCGCCTGAAGGCGCTGGGCATTCCCGTCTTCGATGCGAACGAGGTCGAGTCCCTCGCCGTCTACATCGACGGTGCCGACGAGATCGATGGCAGCGGCTACATGGTCAAGGGCGGCGGCGCGGCGCTGACGCGCGAGAAGATCGTTGCGGCGCTGGCGAGCCGGTTCGTCTGCATTGCCGATGAGTCCAAGCTGGTACCTGCCCTGGGAGGGTTTCCGCTTCCAGTTGAGGTCATCCCCATGGCGGCACAGCACGTCACCCGCCGGTTTGCCGCAATGGGCGGCTCAGCCAGCCTGCGCCAGAAGGATGGTCAGCCGCTTGTCACCGACAACGGTCAGCACATCCTGGATGTCACGGGCCTGTCCATCACAGACCCTCTGGCGTTCGAGTCAGAGATCAACCAGTGGCCCGGCGTGGTGACGGTGGGTGTGTTTGCGCACCAGAAAGCATCCGTGTGTCTGCTGGGCACTGCCCACGGCGTCAAAACCCTGGCGTATTGATCAGAACCGAATGCCCGCAGGATTGCTCGGCGCCGAGCCGTCGTTGGCTGGCACGGCTGGCCGTACCCGGGCGTTGGCTGGCGCCGTGGCAGGGGTGGACGCAGGTGCCGCAGCTGGCTCTGCGGCCTTGACCGCAACCAGCGGCGTCGGCGCCGGCTGGCGGTAGTTGCGCGGCAGTTGCGACTGCTGAGGGTAGCCTGCAGCGTCAAGGTACTGCGACCATTCGGCCTCCGAGAACCCGACGAGGTGCTGGCTTCCAACCGTGCCAAACGGCAGGCTGGTGCTGTTGCTCAGCTTCTGGAGCGCGGCGAGGTCTTCATTGCTCGAGATCGTGCGTTCGGTGAACGGAATGCCGCGAGAGGTCAGGAAGTTCCGTGCGGATGTGCAAGGGGTGCAGTCGTTGCTGGTGTACAGCGTGACCGGAAAGCGCCCTGACACCTGGCGCAATGCAAAGGGAAGGTTGTCGGTTGCCGAGGTGGCCGCTGCGCCTGCTGCGCGCGCGGGTTGCGCGTTGCCATCGGCCGGTGGGCGGTCGGAAAACGTCACCTTGCCGTCCGGCCCGACGATGCGGTAGACGCCCTGCGCGTGGGCGCTGCCGCAGGCCAGAGTCATCAGCAGGGACGCCAGCAGGGGGGCGGTCAGTGGCTTGTGCATGTTCAATTCTCCTCACTCGTGGGTGTCAGCGGCCCGTCACGCGGCATCGCGGTGCTGGGCGCCTGGGGCCTTCCTTTACGCGGCGGGTGCTTCTGCCATGCCCTGGTGGCGCAGCAAGGCATCCAGATTGGGCTCGCGACCCCTGAATGCCTTGAACGAGTCCATGGCAGGGCGGCTGCCGCCGGCCTCCAGGATGGCCTCCCGGTAGCGGCGGCCGGTTTCGGTGCTGGGCAGGCCATCGCTGCCGGCAGTTTCTTCAAAAGCGGCGTAGGCGTCCGCGCTCAGCACTTCAGCCCACTTGTAGCTGTAGTAGCCTGCAGCGTAGCCACCTGCAAAGATGTGGCTGAACGTGTGGGCGGTGCGGCTGAAGGCGGGTGGGTTCAGCACCGAGACTTCGTCTCGCACCTGGGCCAACAGGGGCATGAAGTCCTTGGCCGGGTCGTGCTCGGTGTGCAGCAGCATGTCGAAGAGCGAGAACTCGATCTGGCGCAGTGTCTGCATGCCGCTCTGGAAGTTCTTGGCCGCGATCATCTTGTCGAACAGTGCCCGGGGCAGCGGAGCCCCGGTGTCCACGTGGGCCGTCATGTGCTTGAGCACATCCCACTCCCAGCAGAAATTTTCCATGAACTGGCTGGGCAGCTCGACCGCATCCCATTCCACACCGCCGATGCCCGATACATCACGCTCGTTCACCTGGGTCAGCATGTGGTGCAGCCCGTGGCCGAATTCGTGGAACAGCGTGATCACGTCGTCGTGCGTCAGCAGCGGCGGCTTGCCGTCCACGCCGCTGGCGAAGTTGCAGACCAGGTGCGCCACGGGGGTTTGCAGCAGGCCGGTGTCGGGGCGCAGCCAGCGAGCGCGCACGTCGTCCATCCAGGCTCCGCCGCGCTTGCCGGTGCGGGCCGGCTGGTCCAGGTAGAACTGGCCGACCAGCGTGTTGCCACGCTCGATGCGATAGAACTCCACGGCCGGGTTCCAGACCGGGGCGCTGTCGCGGCGGATGGAGACCTCGAACAGGGTTTCGATGATCTTGAAGAGGCCTGCCAGCACCTTGGGTGCCGTGAAATACTCCTTGACCTCCTGCTCGCTGAAGGCATAGCGGGCCTCCTTGAGTTTTTCGGAGATGTAGGGCCAGTCCCAGGCCTGGGGGTCGGTCAGCGACAGCTTTTCTGCGGCAAATGTGCGCAGGTCTGCAATGTCCTTTTCAGCATAGGGGCGAGCGCGGCGGGCCAGGTCGCGCAGGAAACCAATCACCTGCGCGGGCGACTGCGCCATCTTGGGCACCACGGACACTTCGCCAAAGTTGGCGTAGCCCAGCAGCCGGGCTTCTTCGCTGCGCAGGGCCAGGATTTCGCCAATCAGCGCGGTGTTGTCGAACTTGCGGGCATCGCCTTCGGCCTGATCGGAAGCGCGTGTCACATAGGCGCGGTACAGCTTTTCGCGCAGGTCGCTGCGCGTGGCGAACTGCATCACCGGCAGGTAGCACGGCATCTTCAACGTGAGCTTGTAGCCGTCCTTGCCGTCGGCCTGGGCGGCTGCCAGCGCAGCCTGCTGCACGTCGGCCGGGATGCCGTCCAGTTCGTCGGCGGTGGCGTAGTAGGCGTACGCGTCGGTTGCGTCGAGCGCGTTTTCGCTGAACTTCTGGGAGAGTTCGGCCTGGCGCTCCTGGATTTGAGCGAAGCGCTCCTTGGCGGGGCCGGTCAGCTCTGCGCCTGAAAGAACAAAGTTGCGCACGGCGTTGCGGTGAGCCTGGCGCTGCTCGGCCGTGAGGGTGGCCGGGTCGATGGCCTTGTACTTGGCGTACAGGCGTTCGTCAGCGCCCAGGCGGGTCCAGAATTCGGTCACCCGGGGCAGGGCGGCGTTGTATGCAGCGCGCAGCTCCGGCGTGTCGGCCACGCTGTTGAGGTGGCTGACAGCGCCCCAGGCCATTCCCAACTGCTCGGTCGCCACATCCAGCACCTTGGCGATGGCATCCCAGCGGGCGGGGAAGTCGGGTGCGGTGACGGTTTCCAGCGCCACGCTGGCCCGTTCCAGCAACACGTCCATGGCGGGCGCGACGTCCTCGGGGCGGACGCTGTCGAAGGGGGGAAGGCCAGAGAAGTCGAGAAGGGCGTTGCTCATGCGAAGGTAGATGGCGCCGGGAGGCGTTGGTTCAAGTTGCAAGGCAGCCAGCGCAGTCGCAGACAGTCGCCAGGGCTTTTCGGCCAGCGGCGCTCAGTGCTCGGCGGTGCGTTCGGCTGCCTCGATGGTGTTCACCAGCAGCATGGTAATGGTCATGGGCCCGACCCCGCCAGGGACGGGGGTGATCCAGCCGGCGACTTCCTTCACGCCGTCGAAGTCGACGTCGCCGCAGAGCTTGCCGTCCGCCTTGCGGTTGATGCCGACGTCAATGACGATGGCACCAGGCTTGACCATGTCGGCTGTCAGTGTGTTGGCGCGGCCCACGGCTGCCACCACGATGTCCGCCTGGCGGGTGTGGTAGCCCAGGTCGGGCGTGCCGCTGTGGGTGATGGTCACGGTGGCGTTGGCCTGCAGCAGCAGCAGCGCCATGGGCTTGCCCACGGTGTTGCTGCGGCCGATGACGACAGCGTGCTTGCCCTTGATCGACTGACCCGTGGACTCGATCAGCTTCATGCTGCCGTAGGGCGTGCAGGGGCGGAACCCGTCCAGGCCCGCCATGAGCTCTCCGGCGGAGAGCACGGAATAGCCATCCACATCCTTGGCCGTTGCGATGGCTTCAATCACCTTGTGGGGGTCGATGTGCTTGGGCAGCGGCATCTGGACCAGGATGCCATGCACGGCAGGGTCGGCATTCAAGGCCGCAATGCGTTCGAGCAGCGCAGCTTCCGTCAGGTCGGCATCGTACTTTTCAAAGATCGACCGCACGCCGCTGTCTTCGCAGGCCTTGATCTTGTTGCGGACATAGACAGCCGACGCTGGATCTTCACCCACCAGGATGACCGCCAGGCCAGGCTGGTGGCCCCGTGCGGTGAGCGCGGCGGCGCGCTGGGCGACCTCGCTGCGCAGTTGGCGGGAGAGGGCGTTGCCGTCGATGAGCTGTGCTGTCATGTCAAAAATACCGAGTCAAAATGGCTGCTGGCGCTTTGTGGTCAAGCGCAAGTAGCTATGAGAATGTGAGCAATCTGCTGCCCGTTCAACCCTTGGGGGCGTTCTGGCCCAGTGCGATCTTGAGCAGGTCGGCCACGGTGTTGGCGTTGAGCTTTTCCATGATGTTGGCACGGTGCGCCTCCACCGTCTTGATGCTGATGCCGAGGTCGTCGGCGATCTGCTTGTTCAGGCGGCCGGCGACTATGCGTTCGAGCACCTGGGCTTCGCGGCTGGTCAGCTTGGAGAGCAGGGCGTCGCGGCTGGCGGCCTGCTGGTAGCCGGCGAAGGCTTCCCGGGCGTGGTCCAGCATGCGCTCGACCAGTCCCACCAGTTCTTCTTCATTGAAGGGCTTCTGGATGAAATCCAGCGCGCCCTTCTTCATGGTGTTCACGGCCATGGGTACGTCTCCATGGCCGGTGATGAAGACGATGGGCAGGGGCGACTTGCGCTCGATGAGGCGGTCCTGCAGCTCCAGGCCCGTCATGCCGCCCATGCGGATGTCGACGATCAGGCACGCCACTTCGCGCGGGTCGTAGCGCGAGAGGAAAGTCTCGGCCGAATCAAAGCAGCGCACCCGGTAGTCCTTGCCTTCCAGCAGCCACTGCAGGGAGTCGCGAACCGCCTCGTCGTCATCCACAACGTAGACGGTGCCTTTTTTCGGAATCAAGCTCATGCAATTGTCCTTGGGGTTTGTACGTTTGCTACAGAATTTGTAGTGGCATCCGCAGGTTTGGCGAGCGGCAGCCAGAAGAAGAACCTGCAGCCAATGACCTCCGGGCCATTGTAGAGGTTCTCCGCCTGCATCCGGCCCTGGTGCGACTCGACGATGCTGCGGCACAAATTGAGGCCCATGCCCATGCCTTCGGCCTTGGTGGAGAAGAACGCTTCGAACAGTCGTTCGAGTACCTCCGGCGCCAGGCCCTTGCCGGTGTCCTGCACCGAGAACTCCACCCCCTGGCGGTCTTCCACGTGCTTGGGTACCACGCGTAGCTCCACGCTGCGGCCCGCCGCGGGGCGGTTGGCCTGCTGGATGGACTCTGCGCCGTTCTTCATCAGGTTGACCAGCACCTGCTCGATCAGGATGGTGTCGGCCATCACGGGTGGAAGGCGGGCTGCCACGTAGTGCGTGAGCCGCACGTTGTGCCGGCGCAGTTCGATGTCGGCCAGCTCCACGGCTTCGTTCACCATCGAGTGCACATCGGCCAGCGTGCGGTTGGGCTCGCTCTTTTTCACAAAGGCGCGGATGCGCTGGATGATCTGGCCGGCCCGTTGGGCCTGGTGGGCCGTCTTCTGCAATGCGGTCAGCAGTGCTTCTTCGGTCAACTGGCCGCTCTGGATGCGCGAGACCATGCCGCTGCAGTAATTGTTGATGGCGGTGAGTGGCTGGTTGAGCTCGTGGGCCACGCTGGAGGCCATCTCGCCCATGGTGATCAGGCGGCTCACGGACTGGGCACGTTCGGCCTGGCGCGACGCCTGTTCCTCCGCTTGGCGGCGCGGCGTGATGTCGGTGGCGATCACCATCTGCGCCAGGCGCCCGTCCACCCAATTCAGGTAACGCGAGCGCACTTCCAGCCACTTGCCCAGGTCGGGCAGGTAGATCTCGGCGTTCTCGGTGCGGGCGCTGGTGAGCGGGTCGGTCGGCAGGCCCATCAGCCCGTCCTCGTCGTCCATGCCCGTGGGGTTGTTGCCGGCCACGGGCACCACGCCGGCCTGCGCCACCAGCTGCAGGTGGCCGCCGGTCTGCGAGCCGAACCATTGGCGGTAGAGCTTGTTGGCGAACAGCAGTTCCTCGCTGCCCAGAGGGGCCACCGACACCGAGGCGTCCAGCGACTCCAGCACGATGGTGAAGCGCTCGTGCGAGGCCGACAGCTGCTCGCGGATGCGGTTGGGCTCGGTGATGTCCGTCATCGACGTCATCCAGCCGGTCTGGTGGCCGCGCGCATCGATCAACGGCGACACGTACAGCCGCGCGTCGAACAGCGTGCCGCTCTTGCGCCGCACCCGCACCTGAAAGCCGCCCACGATGGTCTTGCCGGAGAGCTCGTCGCGCAGCTTGGCGTGCAGCGCCTCGTGGTCGGAGTCGGGCCAGTAGGGGAAGGGCGCTTTCAGGCCCACGAGCTCGGCCTCGCTCCAGCCCGTCATCTGGCAGAAGGCGGCGTTCACATAGGTGATGCGGCCTTCCATGTCGAGGGCGCGCATGCCGGTGAGAATGGAGTTCTCCATCGCGCGGCGGAAATTGGTCTCTGCCACCAGGGCCTGCTGCGCCTGCATGCGCCGGCGCGTGTGCCGCCAGGTGGCGATCAGCATCCACGCGGTCATGGCCGAGAGCGTGCCCACCAGCCAGAACAGCCCGCTGCCCACCACGCCCAGGGACGTGCGATAGGCCTGTGCCTTCAGCACCAGGCCGTTGCCCACGGGCGATACGGGCACTTCATATTCGTTGGCACGCGATGCCCACGGCAGAAACTGTGTGGCGGTATTGCGCGGCCCCAACGGCGTGCCGGCCAGCACCTGGTTCTTGCCGTCCAGCAGCGTCACGGCATAGCGTGCCAGCACCTCGGTGGGGGTGCCGTAGCGCAGCAGGCTGTCGATGGAATATTCGCCGAGCACCACGCCGCTGAACTTGCCCTGGTTGTTCAGCGGGACTTGCAGCTGCAGCAGGGGCGTGGAGTCGCCCGCCGTCGCCGCCGGCTGGGCGTACACGGGTTGCTGCAGGTCGCGCGCCAGTCCGAAGGTGTCGGCCGTGTCGCCGGGCTTGAGAACTTCGCCGGCGATACGCAGGTCGCTGCTGGCCAGGGTGGGCGCGGCATGGCTTGCGCGGATGCGGCGGCGCTCGTCGATCCAGGTGATGGCCTGCAACTCGGGGTACTGGCTGATCAGCGTTTCGGCACGGCTCACGAACTCGGAGCGCTCCAGCTCCTGGTTGGAGAGGTCGCGGGCGATGCGCATGAGCTGTTCCTGCCGCTCCAGCAGACGCAGGCGCACGCGCTGTTGGGCGTATTCCACGTCGCGGCGCAGGGCTTCCTGTTCCCGCTCCGCCTCTTCGGCCCTCAAATACCAGAACGCCGCCACGATGGCGGCCAGAAACATCAGGACGGCGGCCAGGGGCGCCAGTGCCGCAAACCGGTCCTGCCGGGTGGGCGAGAGTCCGCGCCACCACTTGCGCCACCAGCGGATAGGCGCGGCCACGGCCGGGGCCGTGGGAGGGGGGGCGGAGGGCAGGGAGTCCATACTGCGAGTGTAGGGGAGCCGAGGGTGCATGCCTGTTCGCTGGATTTTGTGCGATTGCAGCATTTTCTTGCAATATGAAATGCAAAGGCACCATTTGAAATTGTAGAAAAATATGCGAAACTAGAGCCAACGACCTAAATTTGCTGCCACACCTACAGGAGACAAGCATGTCAGCTCAGCCCGACCAAGAGGCCGGTTTCGGCATCGGCACGGATGCCGATCAGCAGGAAACCCGTGAATGGATGGACGCCCTGTCCGCCGTCATCGACAAGGAGGGCCCTGAGCGCGCCCATTTCCTGCTCGAGCAACTTCTCGAACACGCCCGCCAGAGCAGCATCGACATGCCGTTCTCCGCCAATACGGGCTACGTCAACACCATCGAAGCCGACCAGGAAGCCCACTGCCCCGGCAACATCGCCATCGAAAAGCGCCTGCGCGCCTACATGCGCTGGAACGCCATGGCCATGGTCGTGCGCGCCAACCGCCTGAACCCCGCCGACGGCGGTGACCTGGGCGGCCACATCGGCTCCTTCGCCTCGGTGGCCAGCATGTTCGGCGCGGGCTTCAATCACTTCTGGCACGCCGCCAGCGAAAAGCACGGCGGCGACCTGCTCTACATCCAGGGCCACAGCTCGCCCGGCATCTACGCCCGCGCCTACCTTGAAGGCCGCCTGACCGAAGAGCAGCTCGACAGCTTCCGCCAGGAAGTGGACGGCAAAGGCCTCTCGAGCTACCCGCACCCCAAGCTCATGCCCGAGTTCTGGCAGTTCCCCACCGTCTCGATGGGCCTGGGCCCGCTGATGGCCATCTACCAGGCACGCTTCCTCAAGTACCTGCACGCCCGTGGCATTGCCGACACCGCCAACCGCAAGGTCTGGGTGTTCTGCGGCGACGGTGAAATGGACGAGCCCGAATCGCTGGGCGCCATCGGCCTGGCGGCACGCGAGAACCTCGACAACCTGGTCTTCGTGATCAACTGCAACCTGCAGCGCCTGGACGGCCCGGTGCGCGGCAACGGCAAGATCGTGCAGGAGCTCGAGAGCGAATTCCGCGGCAGCGGCTGGAACGTCATCAAGCTTCTGTGGGGCAACGGCTGGGACACGCTGCTGGCCCGCGACAAGACCGGCAAGCTCAAGCAGCTGATGATGGAGACGCTGGACGGCGACTACCAGGCCATGAAGGCCAACGACGGTGCCTTCGTGCGCAAGAACTTCTTCGGCCGCTACCCCGAGACGCTCAAGCTCGTCGAGCACATGACCGACGAAGAGATCTTCGAGCTGCGCCGCGGCGGCCACGAGCCCGCCAAGGTCTACGCAGCCTTCCACGCCGCCAACGAGCACAAGGACCAGCCCACCGTGCTGCTGGTCAAGACCGTCAAGGGCTACGGCATGGGCAAGGCCGGTGAAGGCAAGAACACCGTGCACCAGACCAAGAAGCTCTCGGACGAAGACATCAAGTACATCCGCGACCGCTTCAACATCCCGATCCCGGACAGCCAGCTGGCCGACATCCCGTACTACAAGCCGGCCGACGACACGCCCGAAATGCAGTACCTGCACGAGCGCCGCAAGGCCCTGGGCGGCTACCTGCCCAAGCGCCTGCCCAAGGCCGAAGAGAGCTTCACCGTGCCCTCGCTCGACACCTTCAAGGCCGTGCTGGAGCCCACCGCCGAAGGCCGTGAAATCTCCACCACCCAGGCGTACGTGCGCTTCTTGACGCAGCTGCTGCGCGACCAGGCCCTGGGCCCGCGCGTCGTGCCCATCCTGGTGGACGAAGCCCGTACCTTCGGCATGGAAGGCCTGTTCCGCCAGATCGGCATCTACAACCCCAAGGGCCAGCTGTACACCCCGGTCGACCGCGACCAGGTCATGTACTACAAGGAAGACAAGGCCGGCCAGATCCTGCAGGAAGGCATCAACGAAGCCGGCGGCATGGCCAGCTGGATCGCCGCTGCCACCAGCTACAGCACGAACAACCGGATCATGATCCCGTTCTACGTGTACTACTCGATGTTCGGCTTCCAGCGCATCGGCGACCTGGCCTGGGCGGCGGGCGACATGCAGGCCCGCGGCTTCCTGCTGGGCGGAACTTCGGGCCGCACGACGCTCAACGGCGAAGGCCTGCAGCACGAAGACGGCCACAGCCACATCCTGGCCGGCACCATCCCCAACTGCGTGAGCTACGACCCCACCTTCGCTCACGAAGTCGGCGTGATCATGCACCATGGCCTGAAGCGCATGGTCGAGCGTCAGGAGAACGTCTTCTATTACCTGACGCTGCTCAACGAGAACTACGCCATGCCCGGCCTGCAGCCCGGCACGGAAGAGCAGATCATCAAGGGCATGTACCTGTGCAAGCAGGCCCCCACACTGGCCGCAGACGCACCCACCGTGCAACTGCTGGGCAGCGGCACCATCCTGCGCGAATCCTTCTTCGCCCAGGAGCTGCTCGAAAAGGACTGGGGCGTGGCCGCCAGCATCTGGAGCTGCCCGAGCTTCAACGAACTGGCCCGCGACGGCCAGGACGCCGAGCGCTGGAACCTGCTGCACCCCACCGACACGCCGCGCACGTCGTTCGTGGCCGAGCAACTGGGCAAGACCACCGGCCCGGTGATCGCCTCCACTGACTACATGAAGAACTACGCGGACCAGATCCGCTCGTTCATCCCCGCCGGCCGCACGTACAAGGTGCTGGGCACCGACGGTTTTGGCCGCAGCGACTTCCGCAGCAAGCTGCGCGAGCACTTCGAGATCAACCGCCATTACATCGTCGTGGCCGCGCTCAAGGCCCTGTCCGAAGAAGGCAAGGTGCCCGCTGCCAAGGTGGCAGAGGCCATCGCCAAGTACGGCATCAATGCCGACAAGGTCAACCCGCTCTACGCATAAATCGAACCGGAGACAACAATGGCATTGGTCAACATTCAAGTCCCGGACATCGGCGACTTCGACGAAGTCGGCGTGATCGAGCTGCTCGTCAAGCCTGGCGACACCGTCAAGGCCGAGCAGTCGCTCATCACCGTCGAATCCGACAAGGCATCGATGGAAATCCCGTCGAGCCACGCGGGCACCATCAAGGAGATCAAGGTCGCGCTGGGCGACAAGGTCAAGCAGGGCTCCGTCATCGTCGTGCTCGAATCGGCAGACGCTGGCGCGCCTGCGGCTGCCCCGGCTGCGGCTGCTCCGGCGCCCGCCGCCGCAGCGCCCAAGGCACAAGCCCCCGCTGCGGCGCCTGCCGCACCAGCGGGAGCTGCGGCAGCAGCCTCCGGCCCGCTGGAAGTGCGCGTTCCCGACATCGGCGACTTCAAGGACGTGGCCGTCATCGAGCTGCTGGTCAAGGTGGGCGACACGGTGAAGCTGGAGCAATCGCTCTTCACCGTCGAGTCCGACAAGGCCTCCATGGAGATCCCATCGCCCGCAGCCGGCGTGATCAAGGAACTCAAGGTCAAGATCGGCGACACCGTCAACATCGGTGACCTGGTTGCTGTTCTTGAAGGCGCGGCTGCACCCGAAGCGTCCGCTCCAGCTCCGGCCGCTGCGCCTGCAGCCCCGGTGGCTGCGGCGCCTGCCCCGGCGCAAGCCGCAGCGGCACCAGCACCTGCAACGGCTTCCGTTCCGGCCCACCAGCCCGGCACGCCCGCGCCAGGCCTGCCCCATGCATCGCCTTCGGTGCGCAAGTTCGCCCGCGAACTCGGTGTGCCGCTCGAAGAAGTCAAGGGCACCGGACCCAAGGGCCGCATCAGCCAGGACGACGTGCAGGCTTTCACCAAGCAGGTGATGAGCGGTGCCACGCAGACCAAGGCCCAGGCAGCGAAAGCTCCGGCAGGCGGTGGTGGTTCCGGCGTTGGCCTGGACCTGCTGCCCTGGCCCAAGGTCGACTTCACGAAGTTCGGCACGGTCGAGCGCAAGGACCTCTCGCGCATCAAGAAGATCAGCGGCGCCAACCTGCACCGCAACTGGGTCGTCATTCCCCACGTCACCAACCACGACGATGCGGACATCACCGATCTGGAAGCCTTCCGCGTGCAGTTCAACAAGGAAAACGAGAAGAGTGGCGTGAAGGTCACCATGCTCGCCTTCATGATCAAGGCCGCCGTGGCCGCGCTCAAGAAGTTCCCTGAGTTCAACAGCTCACTCGACGGCGACCAGCTGGTGCTCAAGCAGTACTTCCACATCGGCTTTGCGGCCGACACGCCCAACGGACTCGTCGTGCCCGTCATCCGTGACGCCGACAAGAAGGGCATCGTGCAGATCTCGCAAGAGATGGGCGACCTGGCCAAGAAGGCCCGCGACGGCAAGCTCGGCCCGGCCGACATGACCGGCGGCTGCTTCTCCATCAGCTCGCTGGGCGGCATTGGCGGGCGGTACTTCACGCCCATCATCAACGCTCCTGAAGTTGCCATCATGGGCGTGTGCAAGAGCAGCCTGGAGCCCAAGTGGGATGGCAAGCAGTTCGCGCCGCGCCTCATGCTGCCCCTGTCGCTCAGCTGGGACCACCGCGTGATCGACGGCGCCGCCGCTGCGCGCTTCAACGTGTACTTTGCCTCGCTGCTGGCGGACTTCCGCCGCATCGTGATGTAACGCGAGGGCAACACACATGGCAATCATCGACATCAAGGTGCCCGACATCGGCGACTTCGCCGAAGTGGCCATCATCGAAGTGCTGGTCAAGCCCGGCGACACCATCAAGGCAGAGCAGAGCCTGATCACCGTGGAGTCCGACAAGGCCTCCATGGAGATCCCGTCCAGCCATGCCGGCGTGGTCAAGGAGCTCAAGGTCAAGCTCGGCGACAAGATCGCCGAAGGCTCGGTGGTGCTCACGCTCGAAACGTCGGATGCAGCGTCCGCTGCGCCGGCACCCGCGCCTGCTGCAGTACCTGCTGCTTCTGTGCAAAAATCGGCTACAGCGCCCGCCGCGCAAGCGCCAGTAGCTCCTAAAATAGAAGCATCCAGTTTCGGCGGCACTGCGGACCTGGACTGCGACGTGCTCGTGCTCGGCGGCGGCCCTGGCGGCTACAGCGCCGCTTTCCGCGCGGCCGATCTGGGCCTCAAGGTCGTCATCGTCGAGCGTTACGCCACCCTGGGCGGCGTGTGCCTGAACGTGGGCTGCATCCCGTCCAAGGCCCTGCTGCACGTGGCAGCCGTCATGGACGAGGTCAGCCACATGGCCGACCTGGGCGTGGACTTTGGCGCGCCCGCAGTCAACATCGACAAGCTGCGCGGCCACAAGGAAAAGGTCATCGGCAAGCTCACCGGCGGCCTGGCCGCCATGGCCAAGATGCGCAAGGTGACCACCGTGCGCGGCTACGGCAGCTTCGTCGGCGCCAACCACCTCGAAGTGGAAGAGACCAGCGGCACCGCGCAGGAGAAGACGGGCAGCAAGAAGGTCATCGCCTTCAAGAAGGCCATCATCGCCGCCGGCAGCCAGGCCGTGCGCCTGCCCTTCATGCCCGACGATCCCCGCGTGGTCGATTCCACCGGCGCCCTGGCGCTCAAGGAAGTGCCCAAGCGCATGCTGATTTTGGGCGGCGGCATCATCGGCCTGGAAATGGGCACTGTCTACAGCACCCTGGGCGCACGCCTGGATGTGGTGGAAATGATGGACGGCCTGATGCAGGGCGCTGACCGCGACCTCGTCAAGATCTGGCAGAAGATGAACGCCAAGCGCTTCGACAACATCATGTTGAAGACGAAAACCGTCGGCGCCGAGGCCACACCCGAAGGCATCAAGGTCACCTTCGCGCCAGCGGAAGAGGGCGGCACCGCCCCCGAACCGCAGGTGTATGACCTGGTGCTGCAGGCCGTGGGCCGCACGCCCAACGGCAAGAAGATCGCCGCCGAAAAGGCTGGCGTCGCCGTGACGGACCGTGGCTTCATCAACGTCGACATCCAGATGCGCACCAACGTGCCGCACATCTTCGCCATCGGCGACATCGTGGGCCAGCCCATGCTGGCGCACAAGGCGGTGCATGAGGCCCACGTCGCGGCTGAAGTCATCGCGGGTGAGCTGCAGGGCAACAAGGAGCTGGCAGCAGCCGCCTTCAACGCCCGCGTGATCCCGAGCGTGGCCTACACCGACCCCGAAGTGGCATGGGTGGGCCTGACCGAAGACCAAGCCAAGGCCCAGGGCATCAAGGTCAAGAAGGGCCTGTTTCCATGGACTGCGTCCGGCCGCGCCATTGCCAATGGCCGCGACGAAGGCGTGACCAAGCTGCTGTTCGACGACTCGCCCGAAGCCCACGGCCACGGCAAGATCCTGGGCGGCGGCATGGTCGGCACCCATGCGGGCGACATGATTGGCGAGATCGCTCTGGCCATCGAGATGGGTGCCGATGCGGTGGACATCGGCAAGACCGTCCACCCGCATCCCACGCTGGGCGAGAGCATCGGCATGGCGGCGGAGATTGCGCACGGCAGCTGCACGGATGTGCCGCCGCAGAAGAAGTAAGCCCGGCTCACTGCTGATAAACAAAAGCCCGAACTGGCAACAGTTCGGGCTTTGTGCTTTGAAGGCCTGCGCCGGGGTGGCCAATTCGCCCCGATCCCGTGCAATACGTTCTCACGTTCGGTTAAAACCGCCGTGCCTCGTTAGCCCCGTTCGTCTCGTTCGTGATACACGACCCAAGAAACCAATAACCCGCCGCCGAACTACGCCTACACCATCCGCGACAAGGTGGGCGAGAACGCCAAGGTGATCAAGCAGATCGAGAACAACTCTCCCGAACAGGCCCTGCTGGGCGACTTCTCCAAGGCGATAGACGATGCCATCATTGACTGCAGTGAAGCCCACCAGAACCAGATATGCAGTTGCTGGCCGACCCCAGCAAAGCCGCCCACCTTGCGCGGATTGTGTTTGACCTGCTGGTGCAGGGGCAGGCGAAGAACTATGGATGCCAGGGCTGCTAGTCATCACCATGGCAGCAGAAATTGGCCACTGGAGTTGCACGGATGTGCCGCCGCAAAAAGAAGTTAGCCATGAGCGAGTCGTTGAGATGCTACTAATTTGGTAGCTATCCGCGACGATTTCATAAGGTCTACGCGGCTTTTTATTGACTGTGCTCGGCAGGCCAGCGAATGCGGCGGGGTTTGGCCCAGCCTGCATGGGCTACCGGTGGTTGTGACTTTTTGTTACTGCGGGCATCAAGTTTGCTTAGGGTCCACCACGAATCACTCCTTTGGTGAGACCCTGCATGAAACCCAAAGCCTCCCTCGGTTCACATTTTTTCGTCTGGGGCCTTGTCTGCGCGTTCAGCTTTTTGGTGCTGGCTGCCAGTGCCTGGAGCTTGCACGGTGATCTGCAATCGGCTCCCCGCGCCTCGCAAGCAGCCTGGCAGCGCTTGATGTGGCTTTTGCTGGTGGCGGCGGTAGTGGTCGGCGTTGCCCTGATTCGTCTGCACAGGTCGGTAGCCCGGCAGTTCGGTGCCAGCCCCAACACATTGAGCGAACACATTGCCCACCTGAGCGCTGGTAAGTTGACACCCTCCGCTTTGATGCCAACAAGCGATTCAAACAGTGCATTGGCGGCTATCCACGGCCTGCGTGACTCGCTCGCCGAGAAGATCGGGATGGTCCGGCAAGAGGCCGAAACTGTGGCCCATGAATCGGTCACGTTTTCCTCCAACAATCTCAATCTGGCCTCCAACATGTCGCAGCAGACCGAGTTGCTGCAACAAAGCCGGTCGCACATCGGCAGCCTGCTCGACACCATCCAGCAGGCGGGCAGCAAGACAGCAGATTCTCAAAAGTCGGTGCGTTTTGCATCCGACATAGCGACCCAGGGCAATGCGGTGGTCAGCAAGATGACCCACACCATGGACGCCCTGAGCGAATCCTCGGGGAAGATCGAGGAGATCATTGGCGTCATTGATGGCATTGCCTTTCAGACCAACATTCTGGCGCTCAATGCCGCCGTGGAAGCAGCACGGGCGGGCGAGCAGGGCAAGGGTTTCGCGGTGGTGGCTTCAGAGGTGCGCACGCTGGCCCAGCGCTCTGCCAGCGCTGCCAAAGAGATCAAGACGCTGATTGCTGGTTCGGTGGAAAAGATTGCGCAGTCGGCCAAGCTGGCCGACCAGGTGGCCAATTCCATGGACGAGATCAACGCCAGCTCGCAGCAAGTCACCCACATGATGGAAGAGATCGCCGCCGTCACCCAGCAGCAGGAGCGCGACATTTCCCAGCTGAGCAGCTCGCTGGACCACCTGGATGCCGTGACGGGGCGCTACGCCGAACTCCTGCACGACGCCAGCGTTCATGCGGAAACCTTGCAGACCCGCGCCGACCGGCTGCGCTATGCGGCAGCAGCGTTCCACGTGCCCGGTCTTCCTCCTGCCGATGCGCTGCCGGAACTGCCCATTGCGCGCGCCAGCGAGAAGCAAGTGGCGCGTCCTGCCGCAGCTCTGCGCGTTCGGCAAGGGCCCGGCGCCTCGGCCGCGCAACTGGCGCACAGCGTTCAGCTCGTCGTCGGCACGGCCCACGAACCCCCGCTGAACTACACCGATGCCCCCAACAAGCACGATGCGAGCGGTGCGGACGTCAAAGGCTTTTCTCCCGACGTGGTGCGAGAAATTCTGGCCCGGACCGGGCACCAGGCAGAGGTCCGCATCACCTCCTGGGAGCGCAGCTATGCCGCGCTGCAGACCGAGCCCAATGCCGTGCTGTTCACCATGGCACGCACACCCAGCCGCGAAAACCAGTTCCACTGGGTTGGCCCGCTGGTGCACAGCAATGCCGTGCTGTTTGTGAAAAGAGGGAGCGGCATCAGCGTCAAGAGCCTGTATGAAGCGCGCAAGCTGCCCAGCATCGCGGTCATCAAGGGGGATTCCAAAGAGGAGTTCCTCAAAGGCAAGGACTTCCACAACCTGGATTACTCGCCCGACTGGGCGACCGCGTTCCGCAAGCTGCTCGAAGGCAAGGTCACCGCGTTGGTCATGACGGACATGGACCTGCCCACCACCGCCAGCGATGCAGGCCTGAACCCGGCCGACTTCGAGCCGGTCTATGAGCTGTTCGTCAACCGCCTCTACATCGGCATGTCCAAGCGCACCGATCAGGCGGTGGTGCGCAGCTGGCAGGAAGCGCTGGACGCCATGAAGCGCGACAGCAGCTTCAACCGCCTAGCACAACAGTGGTCAAAGCACTGGGGCGCCCAGTGGGTGGTGCGCGACGGGGCGGTGCAGGCACAGTGAGTTGGCACCGGGTTGGGCTCAGACGTTTTCCATCCATCGGGCAAGCGCTGCGGCGCCATCAGTGGACCCGCGGTTTTCTGCATGCTGCAGCGAAGGTGTTGGGCCCTGGCTATCGTACTGATAGCTTTTGGCGCTTCTGGGATAGCCGCTAGAGCCAAAAGCACTTGAAGGCGTCGCAGGAGCGCACGCGGCACACCGCCCAGACTCTCTTTCCTTTTGTGCCATCTCTCACGTGTTTCAGTAGCCGCCTGCGCTCTGCGCACTGCCTGCGCTGGCGGCGTAAATCGAGGCCGTGGATGACAACAGAGTCAGAGGATGGGGACGCGGCCCCGATGAACACCGGCTGAAACTGAAGCACTCGCATCTGCGCAAAGGTGCTTCTTTTCTCAGTTTCAAGGAGGTGGTCATGGGTATCGCATCACTCGTCGGTCAATTCGCCATGGAATCCTTTGCCAAAGCCTTGCCCGCCATGGGCGACACCGAGCGCGCAGCGCTGGAAGCCGGGACCATCGGTTTTGAAGGCCAGTTGTTCGCGGGCACCCCCGACTTCGATGCATTGCTTGCCACCGGCCCGAACAAGCTGACCGTTGAAGAACAGGCGTTTCTCGACAACGAGGTGCGGACTTTGTGCGGCATGCTCGACGACTTTGCCATCGACACGGCGCGCGACCTGCCGCCCGAGGTGTGGCAGTACCTGCGCGACAAGCGCTTCTTCGGAATGATCATTCCCAAGGAATGGGGCGGGCTGGGGTTTGGGCACTTTGCCCATGCGGCCGTGGTCACGCGGCTGGCCACGGTCAACGTGTCGGCCGCGGTGACGGCCATGGTGCCCAACTCGCTGGGGCCTGCGGAGTTGCTGCTGCATTACGGCACCGATGCGCAGAAGCAGCATTACCTGCCGCGCCTGGCCGATGGCCGTGACCTGCCGTGTTTTGGTCTCACATCGCCGTACGCAGGTTCCGACGCCGCTTCGATTCCAGACATCGGCATTTTGACCACGCGCGAGATCGACGGCCAGCCAGTGCGCGGTTTCAGCGTGACCTTCTCCAAGCGCTACATCACCCTGGCGCCCGTGGCCACCGTGGTGGGCCTGGCCTTCAATGCCCGGGATGAGAGCCGCCCCGAAGGCCAGCGTGACCTGGGCATCACCTGCGCGCTGATTCCCGTGCCCACGCCGGGCATGCAGATCGGCCGCCGCCATCGCCCCATGGACAGTGCCTTCATGAATGGCCCGATCGTGGGTGAGGACGTGTTCGTGCCCATGGACTGGGTCATTGGCGGCGAGGAGCAGGTCGGGCAGGGCTGGCGCATGCTGATGGAGTGCCTGGCCACCGGGCGCGCGATTTCGCTGCCGGCGCTGGGGGCCGCTACGCAGCAAAGCTCGGTGTTCGTCGCCAATGGCTACGGCAAGGTGCGTGAGCAGTTCGGTTTGCCCATCGGCAAATTCGATGCGGTAGCGGGCATCATCGCGGGCATGGCGGTCGAGCTCTATGCCACCGATGCGGCACGCCGCTTCACCGCCGCCGCGCTGGACAAAGGGGAGCAGCCCAGCGTGGCCAGCGCCATCCTCAAAGTGCACCTGACCGAGGCCGGGCGAACCGCCATCAACCACGCCATGGACATCCTGGGCGGCAAGGGCATCATCAACGGGCCGTCCAATCTGCTGTCGGTGGCGTACCGGCACATGCCGGTGGCCATCACGGTAGAGGGCGCCAACATCCTCACGCGATCGCTCATCATTTTTGGCCAGGGGGCCGTGCGCTGTCACCCGTATGTGATGGCCGAGATGCAGGCGGTCGAGCGCAAGGACCATGAAGCACTGGGCCAGGCCCTGCTGGGCCACGCCGGGCACGTGGCCCGCAACCTCTGGCGCAGCCTGTTCGGTGCGCCGGTGGTCGGCGTACCGCCGCAAGATCTGTCCAAGGAAGCCGCCATGTTGGCCCGCCTGAGCGCCAAATATGCGCTGACCTGCGACCTGGCCATGGGCCTGCTTGGCGGCAAGCTCAAGCGCATGGAGTTGCTGTCGTCGCGCCTGGGCGACTGCCTGGCGCACCTTTACATGGCCAGCTCCACCCTCTGGCGTTATGCGGTGGAAGGCGACCCGCAGATGCTGCCGCTGGCCCAGGCCGCGCTGCGTGCGCAGCTGGATGCGGCCGAGGAGGTGCTGAGCGACCTCTATGCCAACCTCCCCACCCCGGGGCGGCGCCTGATCGGCCAGCTGGTGCTGAGCCGCACGGCCCACCTGGCGCCCCCGCGCGACGTGCAGATGCTGGCCTTGGCCAAGCTGTTGCGCGAAAACCCATCTGTGGTGCGGCGCCTGTGCCCCGACATGAGCCTGCCCAAGAGTGGCGGGTTGGTCGATCTGACGAAAGCGCTGGAGCTGGCGGCCCAGCTGGGTGACGATGCAACCATGCAGCTCAACAAGCTGGTGCGGCGCTCGGGTTCCTTCGATGTGGCGGCTGCAGGCATGCCCCAGCCCGCCCTGGCACTGGCCTACCTGCAGGCTGCGGACAAGGTCATTCAGGTGGATGACTTCGCGCCCTGAGCTGGGTGGGGCCATGCATCTCCAGACGCCATGGTGAACTGGCCAAAAACTGGAAAAGGCGAATCCGCGAAAGTGATGGAAAATACCAGGTTTGCTGCTGCCCTCCCGGGGTTGGCGCACTGGTCCGGTTTGTCCATTTGTTCGCTCCCCTGAGCCTGTCAGTCCATGCAAGACGTTCAAAACTCCAAGATCTCTGTCGAGAAGATCGGCGGCACTTCCATGACCGCCTTTGGCGATGTGCTGCGCCACATCGTGCTGCACGATCCCAAGCGCATTTATGGCCGGATCTACGTGGTGTCCGCCTATTCCGGCGTGACCAACCAGCTGCTGGAGCACAAGAAGACGGGCGAGCGTGGCATCTATGCGCTGTTTGCCGAAGGCAAGGGCTATCAGGATGCGCTGGCGGCTTTGTCCACCAGCCTGAAGAAGCTCAATGCGGGCTATGCCGACCTGGGCCTGCCGCTGGATGTGGCCGATGCCTTCATCGACCAGCGCATCAGCCACGCCGGCGAATACCTGAACGCAATGCACCATGTGCTCTCAAGCGGCTACCTCAGCCGCAAGGATGTGCTGCTGGCCGCCCGCGAGGTGCTCGCCTCCATCGGCGAATCGCACAGCGCGTTCAACTCGGTCGAGATCCTCAAGGCCAACGGCGTGAACGCGGTCCTCATGGATCTGGCGGGTTTTGACGACAACGAGGCCTGGACGATCGACGAGCGCATCGCCCACAGCTTCAAGAACCTGGATCTGAGCGACAAGGTCGTCGTGGCCACGGGCTACACCAAGGGCACCGAAGGCATCATGCGCGAGTTCGACCGTGGCTACTCCGAGGTCACCTTCAGCAAGATCGCGGTGGAAGTGCGCCCCGCCGAGGCCGTGATCCACAAGGAATTCCACCTCTCGTCGGCCGATCCCAACCTGGTGGGCCTGGAAAACGCCATCGTGGTGGGCGCCACCAACTACGACGTGGCCGATCAACTGGCCGACGTGGGCATGGAAGCCATCCACCCCAAGGCCGCCAAGCCCATGGAACTGGCCGGCATTCCGATCCGCCTGAAGAATACGTTTGAGCCCGACCACCCGGGCACGCTGATCACCAAAGACTTCGTGGGCGAGCGCGCGCGCGTGGAGATCGTCACCGGCACCGACAAGGTCACGCTGATCGAGATCCACGACCCCAGCATGGTGGGCACCGTGGGCTTCGATGCCGGCCTGATGAACGTCTTCTGCAAGCACGATGTGAGCTACATCCTGAAGGCGACCAACGCCAACTCCATCGCGCACCTGGTGTGGGACAACCAGCTCACGCCTGCGTTCGTCGAAGAGCTGCAGGAGCTCTACCAGATCGTGACGATCAAGCCCAGCGCGATCGTGTGCACCATCGGCTCCAACATCGGCATTCCCGGCGTGCTGGCCAAGGCGGCGCAGGCACTGGCCGATGCCCAGGTCAACGTGAACTGCGTGTCGCAGACGCTGCGCCAGGTGAACATGCAGTTCGTGATCGAACGCGAGGACTACAAGACCGCGGTCAAGGCGCTGAACATGGAGCTGTGCGTCAACTCCGGCGCCCCCGTTCCGCGCGCCTGAGGCGGCACTGTGGCATCCGCCACAGTGCTCCAGCCGGCCCGTCGGCAAGCCCGCTTCGTTGCGGGCTTTTTTTTGCCCTTGTGCGGCAGCCGTTTCCTGCACGCACCTCGCCGGGGCGCAGGGGTCTCGCTAGCGTTTCAAAGGCAGCAATGCCTTGCCCGCCCAGCGCAGGAAACCTGTGTCCATGCCGACCTTGCTGATCAGCATGACCCCCGCGAGCACCAGTCCCGCGCCGCCGAGTTGCCAGGCGGACAGAGGCTCGCCCAGCAGCCAGGCACCGAAGAAGATCGTCAGTATCGGCCCCAGCGTGCCGATGAGCGCAGTCTTGGATGCGCCGATGCGGCGGATGGCGGCGGACGTCATGAACACCGGCAGAACGGTCGAGAAGATGGCCATGCCCAGTGCGTGCAGATAGACCGGCGCGGGCTGCACCAGCGCGCCGGCAGGCTGCGACACGCAAAAATGCAGCAGCGTGGCGCCGGTGGACACCAGCATGGCCAGCGCGGTGAAGCGCGCCGCCCCCATGCGGCGGATGGCCGGCTCGCTGCCCGCCTGGTAGAACGCGTACGAGACGGCCGAGCCGAACACGAATCCGGCGCCGATCAGCACCGCATGCATGTCGCCCGCCACCTGCAGGTCGTGCGCGAAGGCCAGGCCGATGCCCGCGTAGGACAGCAGCAGCGCCCCCATCTCGCGCCGCGAGGCCTTGTGTCCCATGAACAGCACGCCGATCAGGATGGTGAGCGTGGGATAGGTGAACAGGATCAGCCGCTCCAGGCTGGCGGTGATGTACTGCAAACCGATGAAGTCCAGGATGCTCGCGCCGTAGTAGCCCAGCAGGCCCAGGGCAACAATGGCAAGCCAGTCGCGCCCGCCCAGTGGTGCCAGGTTACGGCTGGCGCGCCAGCCGACCCAGGCGAAGACGGGCACCGAGAACGCCATGCGCAGGCATAGCAGGGTGACGGAATCGACGGGCACCGCCTGCGGCACGGCGTAGGCCAGCTTGACGAAGATGGCCTTGAACGAAAAGCCCAGCGCCGCCAGGATGGCGAGGGCAAGACCAAGGCGTTCTGAGGACCAGTTTTTCCAGGGCATGGGGCAGAGCGCGTGGGGTGAGCAAAGCAGTCAGCGTGTGCGGAAAATCCGAACGCTGTGCAGGCGCCCCATGGGCGTGTGTTGAGGAGCTAGGTGCCATCGTGCCTCTTTGGAAGGTCGGGCACAATTGCTCATCCTGCAACCATGCGTTCGTATTCAACGAACGATAGGGGCCGCATTGAACTACGACCTTACCGACCTGCGTCTTTTTGTGGCCATGGCCGAGGAGCGCAACCTCACGCGGGGCGCTGCGCGTGCTTACCTTGCGCCGTCGTCGGCCAGCCACCGGCTGCGGCGGCTGGAGGAAGCGCTGAACACGTCCCTGTTCGAACGCCAGACCCGGGGCCTTGCGCTCACGCGGGCGGGCGAGGCCTTGCTGCGCAATGCACGCCAGGTGCTGGCCAGCATCGAGCAGATGCATGCCAACCTGTCGCCGTTCGCCACCGGCATCCGTGGCCATGTGAGCCTGTGGGCCAATACCCATGCCACGCACACCTTCCTGCCGGACGATCTGGCCGGTTTCCTCAAGCGGCACCCGCAGGTCAGCGTGACCCTGGAGGAGCGCACCAGCGCCGACATCGTCGTGGCGGTGGCCAATGGCGAGATCGAGCTGGGCGTGCTGGCCGACAGCGGCACGGGCGCAGACGTGGAACTGGCCCCTTACCGGCAGGACCGGCTGGTGCTCATTGTCCCGGCAGGCCACGCGCTGGCCGGGCGCACGAAGGTCGGCTTTGCCGAGGTGCTGGACCATGCGTTCGTGATGCTGCACGCGGGGTCGGCCATCCACACTTTCACGATGAACGCGGCCGCCGCGCTGGGCCGGCATCTGGACGTGCGCATCCAGGTGCGCAGTTTCGAGGCCGTGTGCCGCATGGTGGGTGCGGGCGTGGGCATCGGCCTGGTGCCGCGCGGCGCCGTACCGACGGCGGGGCTGAGCGAGCCGCCCGTCGTGGTCGAGATGGACGAGCCGTGGGCGCAGCGCGACCTGCAGATCTGCGTGCGCCGGGGAGCCGTGCTGTCGGGGTTCGCGCAGGCATTGGTGGACACCCTGCGCGCCGGGGCCCGCTGATGCAGCTCGGCGCAGGCGCTCAGCGCGTCGCGGCCGCACCGGCTGCGCCGACCGGCAGCTTGGCGATCACCTTGATCTCGAACTGGAAGCCGTAGAGCCAGGTCACGCCGATGCCCGTGAGCGTGGGGTGGGGCGCCTGGCCCCAGTACTCGCCCACCACCTCCCACGCAGCCTCGAAGTGGGCTTCAGGGTTCACCATGAAGACGGTCACGTCGATCACATCGTCGAACGTGCAACCTGCGGCCTGCAGGACCGCGCTGAGGTTGTCGAAGGCCAGGCGTACCTGGGCCTGAAGGTCGGGTTCGGGCGAGCCGTCGGGCCGGCTTCCGACCTGGCCGGACACGAACAGGAAGCCGTTGGACCGGATGGCGGGTGAGTAGCGGTTCTTCTCGTACAGCGCCTGGCGTCCGGGTGGAAAGACCACATCGCGCGGGGAGGTCGAAGGCATGGGCATGGTGTGTATTCCTTTCGGTGGGCATCTTGGCCGGCAGGCCGTGGGGGCCGTGTCGGCCCGGGGTGGTCGATGCGAGGAATTTATCGGCGGGCACGCCGGAGATAAACGGGCCCGTCTGTCCATCACTGTTTGTAAACTCCAAACAATCTTTGGCCATAAGGAGTACGGTGCCGATGGACCGGTTCGATGCAATGCAGGCGTTCGTGCGGGTGGTCGAGTCCGGTAGCTTCACCAGGGCGGCCGACACCCTGCATGTGAGCAAGACCACCGTCACGCAACTGGTGCAGCAGCTGGAGGCACGGCTGCGCGTGAAGCTGCTGCACCGCACCACCCGCCGGGTGCAGGTCACCGCCGACGGCGCCGCCTACTACGAGCGCGCAGTACGCCTGCTGGCCGACCTGGACGATGCAGAGACCAGCCTGTCCAGCGCATCGGCAGCTCCCCGGGGCCGGCTGCGCGTGGACGTCCCCAGCCCGCTGGCGCGCCTGATCCTGGTGCCTGCGCTGCCGGACTTCCATGCGCGCCATCCCGACATCCAGCTCGACATGGGCGTGAGCGACCGAATGGTCGACCTCATCGGCGACAACGTGGACTGCGTGCTACGTGGAGGGGAGATCAAGGACCAGTCCCTCATCGCGCGGCGTGTGGGCGACCTGCAACTGGGGGTGTACGCGGCACCGGGCTACCTGGAGGGGGCGGGCCTGCCCCCTCATCCCAAGGATCTGGAAGACTCGCACCACCGGGTCGTGGGCTTCCTGTGGTCCCGCTCGGGCAAGACTTTTCCGTATGCCATGCGGCGCGGCGAAGAGCACGTGCAAGTGCAAGGGCGGTATGTGCTGGCGGTGGACGACGGCAATGCCTATCTGGCGGCAGGGCTCGCGGGCATGGGAATCCTGTGGCTGCCGCACTACATGGCCTTGCCGCACCTGGGCAGCGGTGAACTGGTGCCCCTGTTCGAAGACTGGGAGCTGGACCCGATGCCGCTGTACGTGGCCTATCCGCCCAACCGCCATGTCAGCGCCAAGGCGCGGGCGTTCATCGACTGGGTGGCGGCGTTGATGGCCCGGCATGCCCCGCCAGGGCGCCCGGCGGTTGCCCTGGCCAGCGAATAGGGGCCGGGGCAGTCGTCAGGCTGGGGCCAAGGTCACCGGCGTTCCGGCAGCCTCCAGCGCCTCGCGCATCTGAGGGGGCGTGCCCGCAGGCACCATCAGCCCCGCCAGGGCCGTGAGCGGCGCCACGGTGAAGGCTGACGCAGCGCCCAGCTTGTCGGCGGATGCCAGCACCACCGTCTCGGCCGCTCGCTGGTGCAAGGCGCGCTTGACGGCCGCCTCCTCGAAATCGCCCGTGGTCAGGCCCGCCTGCGGGTGCACGCCGGTCACGCCCATCAGGTACAGATCGGCGCGCAACCGGGCAGCGGCCTCCACTACGGCGGCGCCGACGTTCACCATCGAGTGGCGAAACAGGCGGCCTCCGAGCACCAGCACCTCGACCTCGGCATGGCCGGCCAATGCGACGGCCACGGCCGGGCTGTGCGTGACCACGGTGGCGCGCAGGTGCAGCGGCAAGTGCTGCACGACCTGCAGCGACGTGGTGCCGCCGTCCAGGATCACCACCTGGCCGGGCTGCACCAGCGCCGCCCCTGCGCGGCCCAGTGCGCGCTTGTCCTCGGGGGCAAGGCGCTCGCGCACCTGCAGGCTGCCCACGGCGGCGGAAGCGGGCAGGGCGCCGCCGTGCACGCGTTGCAGCAGGCCCTCGGCCGCCAGTTCGCGCAGGTCTCGCCGCACCGTGTCCTCGGAGATGCCGAGTTCTTCGCTGAGGGCCTTGGCCACGATCTGGCCGGTCTGCCGCAGGCGTTCGAGGATGAGCTGTTTGCGTTGTGTGGTGAGCATCGTGTCAGGGCGCAGCGAAGGGCGGGTGCAGGCTTGCGTGAATTTGCATGTTTGTGCATGATATTGCACGAATTGAAGGATGCCAAGAATGAGCTTTTCCGCCGCCATACCCCAAGATCTTCCGCTGCTGGTGCTGATCGCCGGCCCCTATCTCTCCGGCACCGACGGCGATCCGGCCCGGATCGCTGCCAACCGCGCCCGCCTGGAAGCCGCCGCGTTGCCGATCTACGAGCGCGGCCACCTGCCGATGCTCGGCGAATGGCTGGCCCTGCCCATCATCCACGCGGCGGGCGGCCGGGAGCCGGGCGATGCGGTCTTCCACGCCTACCAGTACCCGGTGGCAGAGCGGCTGCTCGCGCGCTGCGACGCCGTGCTGCGCCTGCCCGGCGCGTCGCGCGGGGCCGACATGGATGTGGCACGGGCCCGTGCGCGCGGGCTGCCCGTGGTGCACGATGTGAGCGAACTGCCGCTGCGCCCGCAGGGTGCGCAGGAGGCCCGCCCGTGAGCCGCCCCGTGCCTGCGCCGGTGCCCGCCAGCACCGAGCATGTCCGGCTGCAGACGGTGGAGGTGCTGTCGGACCACTGGTATACCTTGCGCAAGGTCACGCTGGACCTGCGCCGGCGCGACGGCCAGTGGCAGCGCCAGATCCGCGAAGCCTACGACCGGGGCAACGGTGCGGCGCTGCTGCTGTTCGACCCAGAGCGGCGCACGGTGGTGCTCACACGCCAGTTTCGCCTGCCCGCGTTTCTCAATGGCAGCGCAGACGGCATGCTGATCGAAACCTGCGCCGGCCTGCTCGATGGCGACGACCCCGAAACCTGCATTCGCCGCGAAGCCGAGGAAGAGACAGGCTACCGCGTGCGCCAGCCCCGCAAGGTGTTTGAGGCCTACATGAGCCCCGGTTCGGTCACCGAGAAGTTGCACTTCTTCGTGGCCGAGTACCAGCCTCAGGACCGCATCCGGGAGGGAGGTGGGCTGGCCGACGAGGGCGAGGACATCGAGGTCACCGAGATGCCGCTGGCACAGGCGCTCGAAGGCATCCGCAACGGAACCATTCAGGATGGCAAGACAGTGATGCTGCTGCAGTACGTGGCCTTGATGCTGCACGGGGCTGCGGGCCCTGCGCTGCCGCCCGCCCTGGGATGATGTCGGTTTTCGATGCGGAATCAGAAACGGGACGAGAAATTCATCAATGCCAACGCCCGAGATTGAAATGACGATGCATGAAAGGTTCGTTGCTTTTTCAGCGGTGCCCAAAAATATGACCGAGATAATCTGAGATCATCTCTTTGAATGTTTCTTGTTGACAAATCAGGCGGGAATGAATTGCCGATTGATCTTATGCCGATTGGCTCTGTTGGCGATGTGCAGCACGTCGATCAATTCGGGGTTGATCTTTGTCGTCAATATATCGTGCCAGAAAATGCCTCCAATGCACGGAGATTCTTCAAGCTTGTGCCGCTTCACGAACGCTTCAGCGTCCTCGTGACTCGAATGCGCTGACAGGAAGCTTCTGGTGAGCATGCTGTGTGAGTCGCAGAATTCACTGACGATGTATCCAAAGGCCTGGCTGTCATCCAGACGAATATCTGTGATTTCAGAAATAATGAGATCTGCTTGCAAATCGGCGATCCGATAGCTTTGTTTGCTGTACGGGTCGCCTTGCTCCCAAAGTTCCATGACGGCTTTCCTTGCGGCCTGTGCTTTTTGAAAAGTGGCAAAGGCACCGATGAAAACATCGGCCGCGTCGTATGGTGAGAGTATTCTGGAAAGAATATATAGCATCTGCTGGGTGAAAAATATGGCGAGTGGAATTTGCTGGCATATTTAAGTGTGCCTTTGCCTCGCTCATGCAGCCTAATATTCCGGTTGTGGAAATGCAATCATGCAAGAGCATGATTGCATCTGGATATTCGGCCTGCTATAAAATCAATGAGTCGGCACAAAGAAGGTGTTGAAGAAGATGGAGATATCATTCTTTGAAATCAACCTCGTTGTGCCCGGTTGGCCAATGATTTTTATTCTTCTGTGCAGTAGTCATGACAGTTTTCTCGACCGGCATAACCATTCCAGCCCCGTGCGAAAAGGTTTGGGACATTCTTGTGGATGTCGAAAAATGGCCTCATTGGACAGAATCGATGAGCAGCGTGCGTCCTCTTGGCACAAGCCCGATGGGGGTGGGCGCCCGGTTTGAAGTGAAGCAGCCGAAGCTACCCGTGGCGAAGATGACGGTCGTCGATTGGCAACCCGGACACAGGTTCACCTGGCGCTCCGAAGGGCGCGCCGTGTGGGCCGTGGCGGACCACGTCCTCACGCCCGACGGGCGCGAATGCACATTGACGCTGAACCTGAGGTTTGCCGGGCCGCTTGCGCGGATTGCAGTTCTGTTCACAGACAAACTGGTGCGCCAATACCTGCAAATGGAGGCGCAAGGGCTGCAGGCCGAATGTGTGCGTCGGTCGGGGGCTGGAGCCCCACACGCATCCAGCGTGTGACCCAGCTGGTCTGGCGCGCAGCTTTTCTGGCTGATGGGCGCTGGACCGCCGACCGTTCCACGGCCGAGGCGTTGAATTCTTCCAGGCGGACTGGCCGGGCAGCGCCTCGTGCCCGGATCAGGTTGGGCATCGCTGCCGGCGCGAGCCCTTGCGGTGTCTGGGCAGCGCCCTTGCGCCTGCGTATCAGGCCTTCTTCTTGACCAGCCCGTAGATCACCAGCAGCACGATGGCGCCGACAACCGATGCGATCCAGCCTGCCGGCGCCCCGGGGGCATACCAGCCAAGCGCCACGCCCGCGTACCGCGCCAGGAACGACCCGGCGATGCCCAGCACCGTGGTCATGATCCAGCCCAGCTTGTCGTCGCCCGGCTTCACGGCGCGCGCGATCAG
This sequence comes from Acidovorax sp. sic0104, assembly GCF_019219095.1. Lineage (GTDB taxonomy): Bacteria > Pseudomonadota > Gammaproteobacteria > Burkholderiales > Burkholderiaceae_C > Acidovorax. The sequence goes on along the minus strand of NZ_JAHUWH010000002.1, from coordinate 220,343 downwards.
GCCGACGATGAAGCCGACGACGATGGTTCCGATGATGGAAAACATGAAAGTCCTTGTGAAGAGTTGAAGGCAGGGCAGGGCGCCCGGCAGCGACTGTACTGGCTATTTGTGGCGGGGTTTTTCCAGCGGCTCGCTCGCGGGCAAAGAGTGCGCCACCTCCCGGGCGATAATCCAGCATGCTATTGTTTCAGTAGCTGGCAGCGCATGCCCATCAGGCGGTAGCGGCTGTTTTCGTTCGTGTATTCACCTGTTTTCGCTCCCCAGTCCCTCATGCAAGCTCTTCTTGACGCCATCGCCTCCATGCACCTGCCCACCGAAGCGCGGCGCATCTTCCATGGGCGGGGCGGGCTGCATGCGGGGTGCGAGCAGTGGTCGCTCGATGTCTATCCCCCCGTATTCGTGCTGACGAGCTTCGCCCCGGCCACCGACGAAGACCTGGCTGCCGTCGGCGCCGCGCTGCAGGTGCGCTGGAGCCAGATCGCCCCGGCGGGCGAGCCGCTCAACTGGGTGTTCCAGCACCGGGGCGAGGCGTTGCGCGTCGAAGGCCGCAGCGAGACGCGCCTGATGGCCGGCGCTGTGCCGGAGCCGCACACCGTGACCGAGGCCGGCACGCGCTACCGCGTGCATGTGCTGCGCGGGCAGAACCACGGCCTGTTCCTCGACATGGCAGAGGGCCGCCGCTGGGTGCGCGACCACGCAGCCGCCCGCAGTGCCGATCGCTACGGCCTCAAGGTGCTGAACCTGTTTGCCTACACCTGCGCCTTTTCGGTGGTGGCGCTGCAGGCAGGTGCCCGGCAGGTCGTCAACGTGGACATGAGCCACGGCGCCATCGGCATCGGACAGCAGAACCATCAGCTCAACGGCACCACCACTGGCGCGGCGTTCTTGCCGCACGACATTTTCAGCAGCTGGGGCAAGATCACGCGCAGCGGGCCTTACGGCCTCGTCATCGTGGACCCGCCCAGCTACCAGAAGGGCAGCTTCGTGGCCACCAAGGACTACGCGCGGCTGATGCGGCGCCTGCCCGGCCTGCTGGCGCCGGGCGGCCACGCGCTGCTGTGCCTGAATGCGCCGGAGCTGGGCGCAGCCTTCCTGAAGGACCAGATGCGCGAACTGGCGCCCGGGCTGGCCTTCGTGGAGCGTGTGGCCAACCCGGCCGCGTTCGCCGACACGGATGCGGACCGGGCGCTCAAGGTGCTGGTGTACCGCGCGCCCGATCTGCCCGCCGAGGCTGCGCCGCCTACCGGGCCGTAAGCCGCGCCACGCACCTCCGGGCCAGGGGCGCTGCGACCAGCACGGCCGGAAACGCAAACAGCCATGCCGTGAGCCAGGCCCCGGCCCACAGGCCGGCAAAGCCCGCGCTCCACCCGCGCGCATGCAGCGTGGAGATGCCCGACACCAGCAGCGACATCAGGCCCGACAGGATCAAGCCGAACAGCAGCGGCGCAAACCGTTGCGGGATCATGCCGCGGCCTTGCACGCCGTCTCGCTGAACCGGGAGTGCGGCGCAAAGCCGTGCACCTTGCGCGCGAAGTTCTGCCCGAAAAGGTGGGCAGTCTTCACGTCCCCCGGCGCGAAAGCATCGGGCGCAGACGCATGCCCGGCCTGGGCCATCAGGCCCGACCAGGAGCCCAGACGGTTGGCCGCCTCGTCGTACGGCGTGCCACCATGCTGCTCGGGCAGGATGGGGTTGCCTACCCAGACCATGCCGTGCTGCATGGAGAACACGAACATCGACAGCAACGTGGACTGCTTGTCCCCCGCCGGCAGCGACGACACCGTGAAGCCCGCCGCCAGCCGGCCCCGCAGCTCCTGGCGCCGCCACAGGCCGCCGGTGGCGTCCATGAAGCTCTTGAACACACCAGACACTCCGCCCAGGTAGGTGGGAGAGCCCCACACCAGCCCGTCGAACCCGGTCAGCAGGCCGGGCTCGGGCGTCAGGCGGGCGGCTTCTATCAATTGCGCATGCGTGCCGTCCACGCTGTGCGCTCCGTGGGCCACCTGCTGGGCAATGTGCTCCGTGTGGCCATGGGCGCTGTGGAACACCACCGCGATTTTTCTGTTCGTCGTCATCATTTCTTGGATCTCCATTCATACAAAAGCAAGGTGTGTGCTGGTCGGCGGCATCGGGTCGATGCGGGCCGATGCATCAGCCGGGGAAGGCGCGGCTCCCGGCCCAGGCAGCCAGGTACAGGCCCGCGCCGAACACGGCGTGGTTGGCCACACTGCGCAGGCGGTTGCGCCACGGGGTGGCGGTGCGCGAGGCCGCCACGCCGCTGCCCATGGCGGGCTGCATCACCAACAGCGGCGCGGCCACGGTGGCGATGCCTGCTGCCAGCGCCGGCAGGACCGTGGGCTGGGCGGCCCAGTTGCGGCCGGTCACCAGTACCAGCAATGCGGCAAAGCACACGCCGGTGGCGTAGTGCATGAGCCAACCGAGCGCCCCTTCGCCGCGCACGGGGGCCGACTTCGCGATACCGTCGTGACACCACCGCCCACGCGCCATGTGCCCCACCCAGCGGCCGATCAGCGCCAGGGGCTGGGTAGTCACGCCCATGCGCCGCAGCGCGGCCAGCCACACATCCAGCACGGCGGTCGCGCCGATGCCTATCCACGCTACGCGCGCCAGTTCGCGGCTCCATTCAGTCCATTCGTTCATAGCTTCCTCATTTCCTTCAAAGTTGACTGAGCACCGGTGTCTGGGTACTGTACGAATTCAAGTCAACTTGAAGTCAAGGGGTTTTTTTGTGATGGACATCGCCGAAGTGGCCAGGCGCTCGGGCGTGGCGGCATCCACGCTGCGCTACTACGAAGAGAAGGGCTTGATCGCCTCCATCGGCCGGCACGGCCTGCGGCGGGTGTTCGATGCGCGGGTGCTCGACCAGCTGGCGCTGATCGCCCTGGGGCGGGTTGCGGGTTTCTCGCTCGACGAGATCGCCACCATGTTCGCGCCCGACGGCCGGCCCGACATCGACCGCCGCATGCTGGCCTCCAAGGCCGATCAGATCGACGAGATGGTGCGGCGCCTGCAGGCCATGAGCGACGGACTGCGGCATGCTGCCGTGTGCCCCGCGCCGAGCCACATGGAATGCCCGTCTTTCCGCAAGCTCATGCAGTCGGCCTCCGACGGCGACCTGGCGCCGCGCGAGATCATGCCCCGGCGGCGCGGGTGACTGCCGTCAGCCCGCCTGCAGTGCGCCGACGATGGCCTGCCACTCCTGCGCAGTGACGGGGGTGATGGACAGGCGGCTGCCCTTTTGCAACACGCGCATGTCGTGCAGATCGGCGTGTTCGCGCATTTCCGCCAGCGGCATCAGCCGGGTCTTTTGCGTGGCCTGCACGTCCAGCAGCAGCCAGCGCGGCTTGTCGGCGGGCGACTTGGGGTCGTGGTAGGGCGACGCGGGGTCGAACTGCGTGGGGTCGGGGCGGGTGCCCGAGGCCACGCGGGCCAGGCCGGCGATGCCGGGCTCGGGGCAGCTGGAGTGGTAGAACAGCACGCCGTCGCCCACCTGCATCTCGTCGCGCATGAAGTTGCGGGCCTGGTAGTTGCGCACGCCGGTCCAGGCCACGGTGGCGTGCGGCGCGGCCAGTGCATCGTCGATGGAGCATTCGTCGGGCTCGGACTTCATGAGCCAGTAATGCTGCGCGCGGGCGGATGGGGCGTTGGGCGTGGTCATGGCGCCATTCTGGCAAAGACACGAGGGCGGCATTGACCGGATGCCGCCATGGAGATTTAACCGACTGCCCTGCTATTCAAAAGATAGCGATCAGCGCTTTGCCCGTGGACGCTTCAAGCCTGCATCTTCACAAATGCGACACCGCAGGCGCCCGCATTGCATACCTGCAGGCCCGGACGCAGAATCGTGGCCGGACCGCGTTGCACGAGGCGCGAGCTCGGCGGGGCCCATCAGGGCGCTCGGCACATCACAACACATCACGACAATACGGAGGAGAGCGCCGGCACCAAGGCGCTGCCTGGGCGCCGCGGGACGCGCGGGGGGGCAGGGCACGGTGCGTCGGCGTCCAATCAGCATGGGTGAAAGTCGCATCCGCAAGAACTTGGGCCAGCCCAAGTCGCCGCGCAGCAAAGGCAGCAGCACGGGTGCCTACTGGCTGCTGGCGCTGTTCGCCACGCCGTTCGCAGCTTTCGGCGTGGGCATGCTGCTGCTCAGCGTCGTTCCTGCGGTGTATGACTGGGCCCGCATGCAGGCGTGGCAGCCGGTGCCCGCCGCTCTGGTGTCGGCATCGCTCGATCGCTCAAGCAGCCGCAAATCCAGCAGCTACGGCGTCACGGCACGCTACCGCTACGAAATGGCTGGCCAGACCTATGTGGGCGAGCGTGTGGCCGTGGGCTCTGGCATGGACAACATCGGCGATTTCCAGGAAGAGCTGGGGCGGCGCCTGGAAGCCGCCCAGCGCGATGGCCGCACCGTGACCGCCTGGGTGAACACGGCGAACCCGCAGGAGGCAGTGCTGGACCGCAGCCTGCGGCCCGGCCTGCTGATGTTCAAGATGCTGTTCGTCGTGGTCTTTGGCGGTGCCGGCCTGGGCATGCTGTACGCCGCCTGGCGCGGCCCCAGGAGCGAGCGCGAGGCCAGGACGCCGCAGGCATTGGCTCAGCCATGGACCGCCCGGCGCGAGTGGGCGGACAACAGCATCCGCTCCAACAAACGCTACGAGGTGTGGGTGGCGTGGGTGTTCGCAGTGGTGTGCAATGCCGTTGCCTGGCCCGTGCTCGCCACCCATGGGGTCAGGGCATTTTCCCGCCACGACTACGCGCTGCTGGCGTTGTTCGCAGCCATGGTGCTGGCAGGCCTGGGCGTGCTGGTGTGGGCGCTGCGGGCCACCCGCGATGTCTTGCGCTTTGGCGACGTGCGGCTGGTGATGGACCCGTTCCCGGGCGCCATCGGCGGACACGTGGGCGCCACGCTGGCGCTGCCGGTCGCCTACCAGCCCGGAATGCAGTTCGCCGTCACGCTCAGCTGCCTGCGCCACTACCAATCGCGCAGCGGAGGCAAGACCGAGTCGCGCGAGACAGTGGTGTGGCAGCAGCAAGGCATGGCCCAGGTGAATGCGCGCACCGTCGGCACCGGGCTGTCCTTTCGCTTCCACGTACCTTCGGGGCTGCCCGCCACCGAGGCGGCGGATACCGAATACCACACCTGGCGGGTGCTGGTCGAGTCGGGCGACCCCGCGCTGGCTTTCGAGCGCACGTTCGAGGTCCCGGTGTACGCCACGGGTGGCACATCGCAGTCGCTGGCGGAAGATGCCGCGCGCCACCCTGGGCTCGCCGGGATGCGCGACGCCGCGCTGCAGGCTGTAGGCCATCTGGAGCGCACGCCCGGTGGGGTGCGCCTGTACCAGCCCTACGGCAGGGCCTGGAAGCAGACCATTGTCTGGGTGCTGGTGGGCGGCGCATTCGTCGCTGTGGCCCGCCTTGTTGCGGGAGAGGCTCCTGCCTTCTTCGGATTGATCTTCGGCCTGGCCGGCGGCGCGATGCTGCTGGGCGGGTTCTACGCCGTGGCCAACAGCTTGACCGTGGAGCTGGATGATCGCGGCGTGCGGTCGGAGCGGCGCCTGCTGGGCCTGATGCTCATCCACCACCAGGCGCCTGCCAGCGATATCGCGCGGCTCCATGTGGCCGAGAGCTATTCCACGCAGACAGGGTCCCGGCACGAGACGTTCTACCGCATCGAAGTGGTGCTCAAGGGCGGCAAGAAGCTGACCGTGGCCGACAGCCTGCCCGGTCGTCCCGCGGCGGACCATATGCTGGCCCTGATCGCCCAGAAGACGGGCTACCGCAAGTAGCGCTTGCCGCGCGGCCTCTCACCCCGCCTTGCGGAAAGTCAGGTTGATGCGCCGCGCTCCCGTCGCCGCATGCTCCGCCTGGGCCAGTGGCAGCACGCCATGAAACCGCAGCCGCGCCGGGCCGCCCCACACCACCACGTCGCCATGCCACAGGCCCACGCGCCGGGCCTTGTCGGCGCGCTCGGCGCCGCCCCACAGGAAGACGGCCGGAATGCCGAGCGATACGGACACGATGGGGTGCGCGTAGTTGCCCTCGTCGCGGTCCTGGTGCAGCGACAGCTGCGTGCCGGGCTCGTAGCGGTTGACGAGGCACGCGTCCGGTGCAAAGCCCGGATAGCCGGCCGCCTCGGCCGCATCGCGGGCCAGCTGGCGAAACAGGGCGGGCATGGCCGGCCACCGCGCGCCCGTGTCTGGGTCCACCGGACCGTAGCGGTAGCCGCTGCGATCGCTGATCCAGCCCAGCGGCCCGCAGTTGGTCATGGCCACCGACATGCGCTTGCCGCCGGGCGTGACAAGGTGCCTGAAAGGAGCGGCAGCGGCCACCCCGCCGACCGCCGCGAGCAGCTCGGCCGCAAGGTCCGACGCAAAGCCGCGCAGCACCACGGCGCCAGGCTCGAGCCATTCAGGAGCCTGTGCTGCTGCAGGCAAGTCGTCGAACAGACCCAGCGTCATCTTGTGGAGTTTCCCACAGCGTCATCGATGCAAGGCCGTGGCAACTGGCGCGGCCAAGGCCAGTGCACCCGTGGAACTGGCTTTTCCAGGCCACCGGGTGCGTCCCCCTCCCGCGAAGCGAGAGAGCGGGAAGGCGCCGCAGGCGACTCAGGGGGAGAACGTCTACTCAGCATCATGAAAGATGATGCCCACCGTATGCCGCTGCCCCGATCGCACGCGGCTCACGCCGTGGCGCATGTGGACGCGGTACGTGCCGCGCGTGCCCTGCACCGGGCGGTGGTGCACTGCGAACGCCACGGCGTCGCCCCGGCGCAGGGGCACGACCTCGGCGCGCGACTGCATGCGCGGGCGCTGCTCGGTCAGCACGAATTCGCCACCCGTGAAGTCGCGGCCGGGCTCCGACAGCAGGATGGCCACCTGCAGCGGGAACACGTGCTCGCCGTACAGGTCCTGGTGCAGGCAGTTGTAGTCCCCCGGCGCGTACTGCAGCAGCAGCGGCGTGGGGCGCAACTGGCCCGCAGCATGGCAGCGCGCGATGAAGTCCGCGTGCTGCGCCGGAAAGCGCACGTCGATGCCCATGGCGGCGTTCCAGTGGTTGGCGATGGGCTGCAGCTCGGGGTACAGCGCGTCGCGCAGACCAGCCACCACATCCGGCAGCGGGTAGCTGAAGTACTGGTACTCGCCCAGGCCGAAGCCGTGGCGCTGCATCACCACGCGGCTGCGAAACAGCGGCGGGCCGGCCTGGCGGTACAGAGCAGCCAGTGCGGTGCATTCCGCGGCACTCAGCAGTTGGGGCAGCACCGCATGGCCCTGGGTGTGCAGGTCGTCGGCGGCCTGCGCCCAGTCGAGCGCGGCAACGCGGGCGTTGTAGAGGGCGGCGCTGGGGGTGGGCCAGGGGGCGGTGGCTGATGGCGTGGGTTGGGGCAGTGCGCTCATGCCGCTTTCTCCCGCGCCACGGGCTGGTGCACTGCGTTCGATTCGCGGGCCAGCAGCGCCCGCTTGCGCTCCACGCCCCAGCGGTAGCCCGACAGCGCGCCGTCGCTTCGCACCACGCGGTGGCAGGGTATGGCCACGGCCAGCGCATTGGCGCCGCAGGCCTGTGCCACGGCGCGCATGGCAGTGGGGGCGCCGATGCGCGCCGCGATCTCGGCATAGCTGGCGGTCTGCCCGGCAGGGATGGCGCGAAGCGCCTGCCACACGCGCTGCTGGAACGCGGTGCCCTGCACGTCCAGCGGCAGGTCCAGGCCCAGGCCGGGCGCTTCGACAAACGCGACGACGCGGGCCACGAGCGACTCGAACCCTGCATCGCCGCCCACGAGTTCTGCTTGCGCAAAGCGGTCCTGCAGGTCGCGCACCAGGGCATCGGGGTCGTCGCCCAGCAGGATGGCGCACAAACCCTGGCCGCTGTGCGCGATCAGGATCGCGCCCAGAGAGCATTGGGCCACCGCAAAACGGATCTGTTGGGCGGTGCCGCCAGCGCGGTAGCGCGAGGGCGTCATGCCCAGCACCTGGGTGGACCGCTCGTAGAACCGGCTGCTTGACTGGTAGCCCGCGCCGTAGATGGCGTCTGTGACCGAGTCGCCGGATTGCGTGAGCGCGCTGCGCACGCGCTGCTCGCGCTGCGCGGCGGCGTACGCCTTGGGCGTGAGGCCGGTGACCTGCTTGAAGATGCGGTGCAGGTGCGAGCCGCTCAGGCCCATGCGCGCTGCCAGCGCATCGAGCGTGACGGAGTCTTCGGCTTCCAGGATCCGGCAGGCCTGCGTGACCTGGGCCGCGTGGTGCGCTGTGGCCGAGGACTGCTGCGGCTTGCAGCGTTGGCAGGGGCGGAACCCTGCGGCTTCGGCCTGCGCGCAGCTGACGTGAAAGCGCACGTTCTCGGGGCGCGGCGTGCGCGCGGCGCAGCTGGGGCGGCAGTACACGCCGGTGGTCTGCACCGAGTACCAGAAGCTGCCGTCCGCCGCAGCACTGCGCGCCTGCACCGCCGCCCAGCGCGGGTCGGCCTGGGTGATGGCGGCTTGCTGCGCTGCCTGGGCGGCGCGGGAGACCGGGCGGGTGGGCATGGAAACGTTAGACGGTGAAGATGGTGAAAACAGCAAATGGGCGATGGCTTGCATGGTGGTGGCTCCCAAAAGAACCTGCCGTGGCAGGGCAGATGTCGTTGCGATGCCATCACTGTAGAAACGGCGCCTGCCGGGCGCACTCCGAAGCTTGCTTTTGAATTCTGCACGTTGGGCAAAGACAAGGGCGTAGCCCCTGTCAGCGCGTCAAACACTATTGTTTTGATAGCTGCCGGCAATTTTCCACCAAGCGATAGAGGGCATTTTTATTCATATTCTGGCGGCTGCAACGGCCGTGGCCGGCGTTTGCCCGTGCCGCCCCAGCGTTTCGCGTCCTCGCCCGGAATCGCCAGCGGGTTGTCCGCCGGTTCCGCCAGCGGCGCGAGCAGCGCCTTCAGGTCGGCCTCGCTGAACTTCACGGCGCCGGCCTCGTCGTGGCCCAGCACGCCGCTGGCCAGGGCGGCCTTGCGCGCCTGCAGCTCCAGCATGCGCTCCTCGATGCTGCCTTCGACCACCAGCTTGTAGACGAACACCGGCTGATCCTGACCGATGCGGTGCGCGCGCGCGGTGGCCTGCTCTTCCACGGCGGGGTTCCACCAGGGGTCGACGTGGATCACGGTGTCGGCGGCCGTGAGGTTCAGGCCCGTGCCCCCGGCCTTGAGGCTCACCAGCAGAATGGGCGCGCTGCTGGCGTCCTGGGCCTGAAAGCGTTGGACCACCGCGCCGCGCTGGCCTGGCGGCGTCTGGCCGGTGAGCGTGAGGTAGGGCAGGACCAGGGCATCCAGCCGCTCGGCGGCCAGGCCCAGCATTTCGGTGAACTGCGAGAACACCAGCACCCGGCGGCCTTCCTCGACCAGCGCGGGCAGCATGTCGGCCAGCAGGTCGAGTTTGGCGTGCCCGGTGCCGGGTGCATGTTTTGCCGCCGGGCCGCCCCAAGGCAAAACAGCGGCCCCCTCGGGGGGCAGCGACCCGCGCAGCGGCGGAGCGTGGGGGTCATGTCGTTTCGCCGCCGGGCCGCCCCAAGGCAAAACAGCGGCCCCCTCGGGGGGCAGCGACCCGCGAAGCGGTGGAGCGTGGGGGTCATGTTTGATGCCCTTGACCAGCCGGGGGTCGCAGCACACCTGGCGCAGCTTGAGCAGTGCGTCCAGGATGGTGACTTGCGCCCCCTCGAAGCTCTGGCGCTCCAGCGCGCGGCGCACCTGCTTGTCGGCCGCGGTGCGCACGGCTTCGTACAGCTCGCGCTGCTTGCCCTGCAGCTGCACGCGCTGGATGACCTCGGTGCGCGTTGGCAGCTCGGTGGCCACGTCCTGTTTGCGGCGGCGCAGGATGAAGGGGCGCACACGCTGCGCGAGCAACTGCGCGCGCAGGGTCTCGCCGTTCTCCTCGATGGGCTTGCGCCAGCGCGCGTTGAAGCTGCGCAGGTCCCCCAGGAAGCCGGGCATGAGGAAATCGAACTGCGCCCACAACTCGCCCAGGTGGTTCTCCAGCGGGGTGCCCGTCAGGCACAACAGGTGCGGCGCCGAGAGGCGGCGCAGGGCGCGGGCGCTGCGGCTGCCGGCGTTCTTCACCATCTGGGCCTCGTCCAGGATGAGCAGGTGAAAGGGCTCGGCGGCCAGGGCGTCCGCGTCGCGCCACAGCAGGGGGTAGGTGGTCAGCACCAGGTCGTGCCCGGCGATCTGCAGATAGCGCCCGCCCCGGTCGGGGCCGTGCAGGCAGAGCACCCGCAGGTCCGGCGCCATGCGCGCGGCCTCGGCCTGCCAGTTGAAGAGCAGCGAGGTCGGCACGACCACCAAGGCAGGGCGGGTGAGGCGGCCAGCTTCCTTCTCGAGCAGCACGTGGGCCAGTGCCTGCGCGGTCTTGCCCAGGCCCATGTCGTCGGCCAGGATGCCGCCCAGGCCCTGGGCGCGCAGGTATTGCAGCCAGGCCAGCCCTTCGAGCTGGTAGGGGCGCAGTTGCACCGCCAGGCCCTCGGGCGCCGCCACGGGCAGGGGTGCGCCGATGCGGCGCAGCCGGTGAGCGAGCTGGGCCAGGCCCGCGTCGCCCTGCAGTTGCCAGCCGTTGTCCCAGCCGCTCACGGCGCCGACGCGGTGCGCCTGCACCAGACCGGCACGCAGGGCCTCGATGCGGCGCGCTTCCCAGGCGCCCAGGTGCAGTGGATCGCCCTCCTTGCGCTGGTTGCGGGCAGGGTCGGTGAGCAGGTCCACCATCGCGCCCACGATGGCCTTCAGCGGCCCTGCAGGGGCGTCGATGCGCCGCCCGCCCGGCGCGCGCAGCGAGATGATGGCCAGGTCGTCGATGGCTGCCATCTGCCGCGCGTTGAGCCAGCGCACGTCGCGGCGCAACAGGTCGGCCAGCATGGGGGCCAGGTCCACGGTGACGCCGTCGATCTCGATCCCCAGGCTCAGCAGCCAGGCGCCTTCGCGTTCGGGCAGATGCAGCTTCTGCACCGGGCGCTGGCGCGCGCCCAGCGGGCCGTCGACTTCCTTGGCCAGCAGCTCGCCGGTGTCGGGGGCGATGACGAGTTTCCAGCGCTGCACGGGCACGCTTTCGTGTGCGAAGCCGGGGTGGACCACCACGCTCCAGCCCTCGGCGCGCAACTGCGGTATCTGGTCGGCCCAGAAGTCGCCGAACTGTGCTTCCTGCGCCAGCGTCCACACGGGGCCCAGGCTGCTGGCGGCGGCGCGGTGGCGCCACTGCAGCTTGCCCGCATCGACGGGGATCAGCCCCAGGTCCCACACGCGGTCCATGGCGTCGGCCTCGGCTGCCAGGTTGCGCTGCATGCGCAGCACGGGTCCGCCGGTGTCGAACAGCTCCTGCTCGGCGGCGGGGCGGGGCCCGAGCACCGACGTGGGCGCGCTGCCCTGCCAGTCGGCACCGCAATCCGTGCGGTAGGTCCAGTCGATCTGCGCCAGGGTCACGCTATCGCCGCGCGGGCCCAGCTTGCCCTGGGGCGCCATGCCCAGGAGGCCCTCGCCCCGGCCCAGCGTCATGAGGGTGATGCGGGGGCGGAAGTGGCCCGCCACCAGCCCGGGGGGCAGGGGGGCGCCGGGACGGGCAGGCTGGCCGGGAGAGGGACCGTTGGCGGACATAGGTCGCCGATTGTGCCGCTCGGCGGCGACGACTCCGGCCGTCAGGTGCTCCGTGGGTCGGGTGGTGCGGCTCTCGCTGCCGGCGGGCGCGGTCGGGTGGCCTGAAGGTTCATCGCCGCCGCGGCCAGCAAGATGGCAGCGGCGCCCAGCCACTGCGCCGGTTGCAGCCGGTGGCCGAACGCGGCGAAGTCCACGGCGATCGCCACCACCGGGTAGATGAACGACAGGGCGCCCTGCAGGAAGGTGGGCAGCTTCTGCACCGCGCCGTACAGCAGGATGTACATGACGCCGGTGTGGACCACTCCCAGGGTGATCAGGATCAGCCAGGTGGACGCGCCCTGTGGCGGCGTGCCCAGCTGGGCAAACGGTGCGAGCATCAGCACGCCCACGGCCACCTGCACCAGCGCGATCAGGTGCGGCGGCGTTCCCGTGAGGCGCTTGGCGATGACCGACGCCACAGCCCAGAAGAAGGCGGCGCCAAGTGCCATCGCAACGCCCAGCGCGTAGTGGCTGCCGGGAGCGCCGGCACCAGGCCTGGCCTGCACGATGAGCAGCATGCCCGCAAATGCCGTGGCCAGCCAGCCGAGCTTGGCCAGCGTGATGCGCTCGCCGAACAGCAGGGCGCCGAAGACGACCAGCATGAACGGCTGCGTGTTGTAGACCGCCGTGGCCACCGAGATGGAGGCGTGGGAGTAGGCGCCGAACAGCAGCAGCCAGTTGGTGACGATGGCCACGCCCCCCAGGCCCGCCCACAGTGCGGTGCGCCAGGTCAGTACGCCCCGCAGCAGCCCCATGGCCCAGCACACGAGGCCCAGGGTTACCGCCCCGAAAGCGCAGCGCCAGAAAACCACCTGCAGTGCAGGCAGGCCTGATTGCACGACGAACCAGCCAATCGTTCCCGAGATGGCCATCGCGGCGCCCATCTCCAAAGTGCCTTGTGTTTTCCTGTCCATATGCCGGTGCTCTGCCTTGTGTGTCGATGGCAGAACTATAGAAAACCCCAACCGCCAAGGGAATGCCGAACAATAGGCAATTTTTCGAATGATCCTGATAATCTGAGGCAATTATTTAAATTTGCATTCGTGCCATGGACGCCATTGACCAAGCCATCCTGACCCAGCTGCACCAGGACGCGCGCACTTCGCTCAAGGAGCTGGGCGAACGCGTGGGCCTGTCCTCCCCCAGCGTGTCCGAACGTCTGCGCCGGCTGGAGGAGCGTGGCGTGGTCCGCGCGTTCACGGTGGACATCGAGCCGCGCGCCCTGGGCTACCAACTGCAGGCCATCGTGCGCATCCGCCCGCTGCCGGGCCAACTGGCGGCGGTGGAGCAGCTCATCCGCGACACGCCCGAGTTCTGCGAATGCGACAAGGTGACGGGGGACGACTGCTTTGTGGCGCGTGTCCATGTGCGCACCATCGAGCAGCTCGATGGCGTGCTGGATCGCATCGCCGACAAGGCGCAGACCAGCACGGCCATCGTGAAGGCGCAGACCATCCGGCGCCGGCCGCCGCCGTGGATTCCGGGAATCTGAGGGGCGGGGTGCCAGGCCGTCAGACGCCCAGCACTCGCGCGAACAGCTCGTTGCGAAAGTGGATGCCCAGGCGGGCGAACGCGCGGTTGCGGTAGGTTTTGACCGTGGGCACGCCCAGGCCCAGGTCGCTGGCGATGCCCTCGTGTGTCATGCCCTGCAGCAGCCGGGCGCATACATCCAGTTCGCGGTCCGTCAGCTCGGCCTGCAGGCGCAGCAGGCGCATGCGCAGCACGGGCAGGCCGTCTGTCGCGAGGGGCAGCAGGGATGCCTCTGCGGGCAACGTTGCCGCTGCAGCGGCGGCGGGTGCGGGGGGAGTGCCTGCGGCTGCCTCTGTCCAGGCAGGCGCTGCGGGCAGGTGGGCGTGCGACAGGTCGATGTGCTTGCGCGTGAGTGCCAGCAGCACGGGTGCCACGGACTCGAAGGCGCCAATCTGCCGGTCGCTGAACGCGCGCTGGTGCAGGTGGCGGTAGAAGTTGACGGCGAACACCGAACCGTCGCTTTCATATTCCACCACCGACACGCGCTCGGCCACGCCATGGGCCTCATAGACGCGGGCGCGGTGCTCGCCCTGCACTTCGGACGCGGTGACATGGCACAGGCGGGTTTCGGGCTGGGCCACGGGCAACTCGTCGAAGGCGCGGCCCCAGGTGCGGTCGCTGCGGTAGGGCCCCGAGAGGTAGGCCCACCAGCAATCCTGCGTGGTGTCGGGCACGCCCCGGCTGGCCGACATGAACAGCGTGGGCTTGCAGCGCTGGCCCGTGCGGTACACCGACCACGACGCTGCGGGCAGCACCGGCTCCAGGTCTTGCAGCAGCCCGGGCGCGAAGTTATTGCCGCCCAGGCGGTGGACCATGCTGGCAAGCGTCTGGCTGGCGGGGCTGTGCAGCACCTGCCGCCCGGGTGGAGTCTGCAAGGAGGGGGGAAGCCACTGCCGCATGGAAGAAGGGTGGGGTATTGAGGTTTGCCGAAAAGGTGGAGTGTGCGCCGAAATTGCCCACGCAGCCGCAGGGTGGCAGTGGGGTAATCCCGTCATCCTCTGGGATGACAGGCCCTGGCGGCAACGGGATTTACGCTAGGTTCCATGTCTGACCTCACCCCCTTGCCCGAACCGCAATTCCGATTCTTTGCCGACCTGCGCGTGGAGGTCGGTATGCCACAGGAGGTGGGCCACACCGTGCACGGCCTGCGCCGGCTGATCCCCATCGTCGGTGGCACAGCTACCGGCGACGGCTGGAGCGCCCGGGTGCTGCCCGGTGGGGCGGACTTCCAGCTCATCGTCAACGACCGGCTGTCCGAGCTGGATGCACGCTACGTCCTCGAGACCGATGGTGGCGACCTCATCTATGTGCAGAACCGCGCCGTGCGCTCGGGGCCTGCCGAGCTCATCGCGCGCCTGGTGCGCGGCGAGCTGGTGGACCCCGCGCAGGTGTACTTCCGCTGCAGTCCGAGCTTCGAGACCGCGTCCACCGCGCTGTCGTGGATCACCGAGCGCATGTTCGTCGGCACCGGCGCGCGCTATCCCGACGCGGTGGCCATGCGTTTCTTCGAGCTGCGCTAGCAACCACCAGCCGGCTCCTTGCTCACCCCCCACTTGCCCGCCTCATTTTTTGAAACCGCCCACACACAAGAATCCCTGGAGACAACCATGACACACACTGCCCAGCCTCGCCGCACTCCCGCTACAACGCCCCGCCGCGCACTCGTCGCCGCCGCACTGCTGGCCGGGCTCATGCCCTGGGCCGGCGCACAGGCGCAGGGCGCGGCATACCCGAACAAGCCGGTGCGCATCATCGTGGGCTTTCCGGCGGGCACGGGGCCGGACATCGTGGCGCGCCTCTTGGCGCAGAAGCTGTCGGAAGGCTGGGGCAACCTGGGCGTTATCGTGGACAACAAGCCCGGCGCCGGCGGCCTGATCGCGGCCAGCGAGGCCGCACGCGCAGCGCCCGACGGCTACACGCTGATGCTGGGCGAGACCGGCCAGCTCAGCATCGCCCCCAGCAGCTACAACAAGCTGCCCTACGACCCGGCCAAGGACTTCACGGCCGTGAGCCAGGTGGTGACGTCCGACTTCGTACTGCTGGTCAATCCGCAGAAGGTGCCGGCGCGCAATGTGAAGGAATTCGTCGACTGGACCAAGCAGCAAAAGGGCCTGTTCCTGGCCACGTTCGGCGCGGGCACGCCGGGTCACTTCGGTGCCTACATGTTCGGCGATGCGGTCAAGCTCAAGCCCGAGCCGGTGCACTACAAGAACACGTCGGACGCGCTGGGTGGCCTGTTCAGCGGCGATGTGCAGGGTGTGTTCGCCAGCGTGGGCCTGGCCGCGCCGAACGTGAAGGCGGGCAAGCTCGCGGCTTTGGGTTCCACCGGAGCCACGCGCACCAACACCTTGCCCGACGTACCCACCATCAAGGAGCAAGGCTATGCCAACCTGGAGTTCTCCTCATGGTTCGGCATCGTCGCGCCCGCCAAGACGCCGCCCGACATCGTCGCCAAGCTCAGCGCCGACATCATCAAGGCCGTGCAGTCGCCCGAGGGCAAGGCCAAGATGGAAGAGGCGGGCTTTCGCGTCACGGGCACGAGCCAGCAGGAGTTCGCCCGCACCATCGCGGCCGACACCGTGACCTGGGGCAAGGCCGTGGCGGCCACAGGCTTCAAGGCGGACTGACCGCACGGCGTCCCAACTGATTTTCCTGCTTGCGCGCCCGCACGCCTTATTCCAGGCGGCGGGCCGGGCGCAGCCACGCCTGCCGCCGTGCGCTGCACAGCTCTTCCTCCAATGCCCGCCTGAATTTCAACCACAACACGAACGGAGACCCACCATGCCTTTCGCCCATGCCCTGCGGGCCCTGCAGCCCCACCCGTCCACTGCCGCCGGTCTGCGGCGCAAAGTCCTGCCGGCCGCATTGGCCATGCCTGTGCTCATGGCCGCGTGCGGCGGTGGCAATGGCGATGCTGCGGCCCAGCCGGTCACGCCCGCCGCGGCCTGCGCCGACCTGCCAGCCAAGGCGGGGCTGGCGGCCACGACGCTCACCACCAGCTACGTGGCGGCCGACACCAAACGCCCGGGCGGTGCCGCCAGCGGTGCATTCCTGCCCGGCCACTGCGTCGTCACGGGCGCCATCAACCCCCGCGTGGGCGTGGACGGCAAGAACTACGCCATCGGCTTCCAGCTGAGCCTGCCCGACAACTGGAACGGCCGCTTCCTGTTCATCGGCGGGGGCGGCAACGACGGGATCCTGCGCGACACCTCGCTCAGCTCCAGCATCTCGGTCGGCACGCCGTCGCCGCTGGGCCAGGGTTTTGCGGTGGTTTCCACGGACGCGGGGCACAGCGGAACATCGGCCAGTTTCGGGGCCGACCCGCAGGCGCGCATCGACCATGCCTACAACTCCTACGACAAGACGGCCGTGGCCGCCAAGTCGCTGATTGGAACGCGGTATGGCCGCAAGCCCGACCATTCGTACTTTTCGGGCTGCTCGGGCGGCGGGCGCCAGGGGATGATGTTCTCGCAGCGCTTCCCGGACTACTTCGACGCCATCACGGCGGGCGCGCCGGCCATGCGGGTCTCCAGTGGCGCCACCGTGGCCGCGATGTGGAACACCATCCAGTTCGACGCCATCGCCCCGCAGGACGCGTCGGGCAAGCGCATCCTGTCGCAGGCGTTCAGCAATGCCGACCTGAACCTCGTGGCCAACGCGGTCAAGGCATCGTGCGACGCGGCCGACGGCGTGGCCGACGGGCTGGTCAATAACGTGAAGGCCTGCCAGTTCGATCCGGCAGTGCTGCAGTGCAGCGGTGCCAAGGGGGCGGATTGCCTGAGCGGCGCGCAGGTGGGCGCGCTCAAGAGCGTGTTCAGCGGCCCGCGCAACTCTGCCGGCAAGGCGCTGTACGCCGGCCAGCCCTGGGACCCGGGCCTGGCCGCACCAGGCTGGCGCAGCTAGACGCTGGGCAGCTCGGCCACCGCCACGCCCGATGCGCGCTACATCACGCTGATGGTGGACGCGTTGGTGAACGAGTTCTTCACGCCGCCGGACCTGACTTTCAACCCGCTGACCTTCAATTTCGACACCGACCCGGCCCGCATGGAAGCGTATTCGGCCATCTACGACACCTACCGGGACGACAAGCTCGCCGCGTTCAAGCAGCGCGGCGGCAAGATGTTGTTCATCCACGGCATGTCCGACCCGATCTTTTCGGCCTTCGACACCCTGGACTACTACGAGCGCCTGGCCGCCAACAACGGCGGCATGGCGGCCACCCAGGGCTTTGCGCGCACCTTCCTCGTGCCGGGCATGAACCACTGCTCGGGGGGGCCGGCCACGGACAACTACGACTCGATCCAGGCCATGGTGGACTGGGTGGAGAAGGGCGTCGCCCCAGACACCATCGCCGCCAAGGCCCTGCCCACCAACGCCGACATGCCGGGCCGGACACGGCCGCTGTGCGCCTACCCGAAGTTCGCCAAGTACAAGGGCTCGGGCAGCGTGGAGGACGCCAGCAGCTTCGTCTGCGCGGCGGAGTAGGCCAGGTCCAGGCCAGCCTACTTGCGGTTTTTCGTGGCTGCGGGGGCGGGCAGCTGCAGCTGCGCCTCCTGCACCACCCGCACGCAGTCACGCAGGTGCTGCTCGCCCAGGTAGCGCAGCGTGGCGTACCCGATGGTGGCGGCCACGGCCTGTCCGGCCAGGGGCACGTACTTGGCGGCCTGCTTGGTGGTCAGGCGCACGCCCACGGTCTGGGTCGCCCTCAGCACCAGTTCACGCGTCACGAGCTTGCCGATCAGCACCGAGCCGACCAGGCTGACTGCCTTTTGCACCTGTTCGCGCTTGTGCGGGTCGAGCTGGTCTATCTGCTGCGCCGACAGGCCGAATTCGGCGTTGATCTGCGGCAGCAGGCGGGAGAGCAGGGCCGCGTCCACTGCCCAGTCAAGGCCTGGTATGGGCACGGCGCTGGCGGCGGCAGCCACGAGAGCTCGTTTGTGCAGCAGTTCACGGCTGCGCCGTACTGCAGCCTGCAGTGCCGGGTTGCCGGCGGCCATCTGGAGAGAAGTGGGCATGGTGAAGGCGAATCCTCTGTGGGAACTGTGGGTCAATGGCCGTGGACATGGGCAGCTTGCCGGAGGCAGGCAATTGTTCTCGCAGCCACGTTGTCCCCGAAAAGATGGGGCCTTTGGACAAGTGGTCGGGGGCCTGTCACCACGGCCTCGCTCTGACGAGGCCGAACAGCGCCAGCAGCGCCATGGCACCGATGATCGATGCGATCCAGCCCGCCGCTTCCCCTTGCTGGTACCAGCCGAGCGCCATTCCGACGTAGGTGGCCAGGAATGCGCCAGCAACACCCAGCAGCGCGGTCATGATCCATCCGAGATGGTCCTTGCCTGGCTTGAAGGCGCGCGCCAGCAGCCCCACCACCAAGCCCACCAACAGTGTTCCTATCAAGGCCATCGTGATCATTCCCTTTCTACATCGACTGGTTGTCGAAGAATGTAGGGATGGCATCAACGACCGGCTGTCGGACGACATGCACTGTGGGCGTCCCGCGAGGCTTGACCAGGATACGGTAGGAGGCCTGTCAGGGCCGGCCCAGCGCCCGTTCGTACAGGCAGTGGTGGAACCTGCGCGCCGGCAGGGGCAGGCCCGAGATCTCGTGCTCGCAATCGCTGCAGGCATATCGCCCGGCGGGCAGTGCGGCGTAGGCAGCCTCGGTGAGCAGAATTTCGCCCGGACCCGCGATGTCCTCGCCCAGCTTGCAGGCGCAGTTCATCTCCGGGCCGAAAAGATCTTCATGGGCGATCACGAGGGTGGGCCCGTAGCCGATTCCGCCACTGACGGCCAGCGCGCGCTCTGGCGGCAGGACGGCATTCATGGCCTCCAGCGCGCGCAGGGTGTCCAGTGCGGCCTCCAGTGCCTGCTCGGCACTCGAAAACACGGCGAACAGGTTGTCCGCCTCCTGCTTGATGACTTCACCCCCGTTTCCCTCGATGGCAGGGCGCGCCGCCTGCTCCATCTGATGGATCATCGCCAGGAAGTGGATGATTCCGTGCCTGGCCGTGATGCGCGAAAAGCCGCACATGTCCAGCACCAGGATGGCCACATCGCGCACGAACGCAGCCTCGATGGCCGCGTCCACCTCGCTCACGCCGTGCGGCAGCTGGTTGCGCTGCGAGAGCAAGCGGCGCAGGTAGGCCCTATCGTGCGGGGTGTCGTCGGCGGCGGACTGCGGCGTGGGAGCGTTGGAGAGCATGGCAGGCTTGTGGGCGGTGTCCGACATGGTAGCGCGGCAGGTACTGGCTGTGCACCTTTCGCGGGCTGCCTACATTGAGCTGTCGGTACCGCGAATCCGCGCAGCGATTCGCGGTTGCAAGCTCACAGATCAGGAAAGGATGACCATGGCAAGAATCTTCAAATCCCGCTCCTTCCCTCTGGTGTTCGTCGCAGTTTTGTCGCTGGGCGCGGCGCTGGCAACCCCCCGAACAGTGCTGGCACAAGTCGGCGACGAGTCCTCACTGGCCCGTGGCGCAGTGGCAGACGCCACGCCGCAGCAACGGTATCAGACGGCCATCCGCGAGGCGGGTGGAGGTCTGAAGGTCAGCCTGGAAGAATGCCGAAGCATGGGCGCGCCCGACCGCAGGAGTTGCGAGTCGCAGGCCCGTGCACGCTACCAGGCCGACATGACAAAGGCCAAGGCGATCCTGCGCGGAGACCCCTCGGCCGGGCCGGTGAACGTGGTGGGAGGGCCTATCCGCAGCACCGAAACGGTCTACGAAATCAAGCGGTAGGGTGGGAGAGGGCACGCCGCGATGCAATGCCGCAAGCGCTGGTGGAGCAGACGCTGCGCGTGCACCGTGCGGCGCCGTCGCTTACTTGGACGAGGCAGCGTCCTTGTCCGTTGCAACGCGGCGGGCGCCGTTGAAGCGCCGGGCCCAGTACGTCACGCCCATGTCCTCCACGCGCACTTCGCTGCCGCTGCGCGGAGAGTGGATGAACTTGTTGTCGCCGACGTAGATGCCCACGTGGCTGAAGTTGCGTCGCATGGTGTTGAAGAACACCAGGTCGCCGGGCTGCAGGTCTTTCTTGTCGATCACCTGGGTGGCGGCGGCTTGCTGGTCGGCGCGCCGTGGCAGCAGAAGGCCTACGGTCTGCTCGTACATGGCCCGCACGAAGCCGCTGCAGTCGAAACCGATTTCAGCGCTGTTGCCGCCACGCTTGTAGGGTACGCCCAGAAAACCCATCGCGTGAATGGCCAGGTTGGAGGCGTTGTCCGCAACGGTATGGGCTTTGTCGGCGACGCGATGGCTCACGTCTTCAAGCCGCGTCAGCAGGCCCTTGTCCGCAATCAAGCGGTCCATCTCGTCGGTGTTGGCCCCTTGGGGTGCCGCCTGGGCGGTGGTGGCGCAGGCCACGAGGAGGATGCAAAGCCATCTGGACATGGGGGCGAAGGGTAACACGTACGCTTACTTATAAGAAATAATCAACATCGCAAGCTGTTGATTTCGTTCATCTAAATCAAGCTCGGCCCTGTATATACGGGGTGGTGGCGTGCGCGCGGCAGTGTTCGTAGCGCGGGCAAGAGCTTGACTGCCGCAAAGGGGTATTTCTCGTCCCGGGCAGGTTGCAGATTCAAGGAGCGTTGTGTGAAGAGTGGCGACAAAACCAGGCCTGTATCGCGGGTCACGTTGACGGCACAAGCGTGTGCAGCTATTTCTTTGGTAGCAGGCGGGTGGAGCGCGGCCCTGGCGCAGTCCGCCGCCCCTGCGGTGGCGTTGACCCCGGTCGCGACCGGCCTGGCCAACCCGTGGGCGGTCGCGTTTTTGCCGGACGGGCAATTTCTGGTGACCGAGCGCCCGGGTCGCATGCGTGTCATCCAGGCGACAGGGCAGGTCGGCCCCGCGCTCGATGGGGTGCCGCAGGTGGCAGCCGGCGGGCAGGGCGGTTTGCTCGATGTGGTGACGGATGCGGACTTCGCCCGCAACCGGCGCATCTTCTTTTGCTTCTCCGAACCTGCGGCGGGTGGCGGCTCGGGCAACAGCACGGCGCTCGCACGCGCCACGCTGGCTGCGGACGCACGCAGCCTGCAGGACGTGAAGGTCATCTTCAGCCAACGCCCCAAGGTGGACAGCAGCCTGCATTTCGGCTGCCGGATCGTGCAGGCGCCGGACGGCAACCTGCTCCTGACCCTGGGCGAGCGGTTCCATCGCAAGGACGATGCGCAAAAGCTCGACAACCACCACGGCAAGATCGTGCGCATCACGCCCGACGGGGCCGTGCCTGCGGACAATCCATTTCGCCAGCGCCAGGGCGCCTTGCCCGAGATCTGGAGCTACGGCCACCGCAATCCCCAGGGTGCGACCCTGGCCCCGGACGGAACCTTGTGGATGCACGAGCACGGTCCGCAAGGCGGCGACGAGATCAACCTGCCGCAGCCGGGCCGCAACTATGGCTGGCCGGTGATCACCTATGGCGAGAACTACGGCGGCGGCAAACTGGGCGAAGGCACCGCCAAGGCCGGCATGGAACAGCCGCTGCACTACTGGGTGCCGTCGATCGCACCGTCGGGCATGGCGTTCCTGACAAGCACACGCTATGGGGATTCCTGGAAGGGCAGCCTTTTCGTGGGCTCGCTCAAGTTCGGCACGCTGCACCGGCTGGAGGTGGCGCAGGGCAAGGTGCAGCGCGAAGAAAAGCTGCTGCAGGGCAATGGCGAGCGCATCCGTGACGTGCGCCAGGGCCCGGACGGCCTCTTGTACCTGCTGACCGACAGCCCGAACGGTCGGCTGTTGCGACTGCAGCCTTCCTGAGCGCGCGGCCGGTCACGGAGCGGCCGGACGGGGAAGGGCTGCGACAATGCCCCCATTTCCAGAGAACACGCCAGCCCCCGAGGCGGCCTCCATCCATGCTGCTTGACGCCACAGAATCCCAACTCGTCCTGGTCGACTACCAGGAGCGCCTGATGCCCGCCATCTTCGAAGGCCCTGCCGTGCTGGCCAACGCCCGCCGGTTGGCGCAGGTCGCGGCAATGCTGGAGGTGCCCGTGTGGGGCACCGAGCAGAATCCTTCGCGTCTGGGCCCGAACGACGCTGCGCTGCGCGCTTTGTGCCAGAAAACCCTGGCCAAGATGCATTTCAGCGCCACCGAAGAAGGCCTGGGCGAATGGCTGCGACCACCCGCGCGCCCCCAGGGCGGCAATGCGCGCAGCCTGCCCAAACACCTGCAGAAGCCCGCCCAGCAGGCCCCCGAGCGCGGCACCGTCGTCATCGCCGGCTGCGAGGCCCATGTGTGCCTGCTGCAGACGGCGCTGCAGCTCATCGAGGATGAGTTCGACGTCTGGGTGGTGACCGACGCCTGCGGCTCGCGCACCGAGCGCAACCGCGACGCTGCCTTCGACCGCCTCGCCGGCGCGGGCGCCGAACTGGTCACCACCGAAATGGTGGCCTTCGAGTGGCTGGGCAGCTGTGAGCACCCGGCGTTCAAGGATGTGCTGGCGCTGATCAAGTAGCCGAACAGCCAGGACGCCACGAGGCCAGATGGCGGCATTCAAGTTGCAGCCCGGCCTCACCAGCTACCGCTTCTTGATATTTTTTTGCCGCTACCTCTTATGGGTACTGCGTCTATAGCTATTAAAACAATAGTGAATTGAAGCCTCTGGTGGCAACCCTGCCGCAGGGCTTGCCCTGAAGCCATGCGCGTGGCCGCACCTGCCGGCAGCCAGTGGAGGGGCGGGCGTTGTGGAAAAGGATTCGCCAGGTCAGGCGAGGTAGGGCCTGAGCAGCGTGACCGCCAGGCCGGTCAGTCCGCAGGCGGCCAGCAGCGGCAGCACGCCCCACTTCAAGCGGAACAGTGCCACGCCGGCCGCCACGGCGATAGCGGCGGAGACCGCATCGAATGGCCCGCTCAAGCCCTTGGGCCACAGCAGGTGGTAGGCAAAGAACAGCGCCAGGTTCAGGATCACGCCCACCACGGCGGCGGTGATGGCCGACAGCGGTGCGGTGAACCCGAGCTTGCCATGCGTGGCCTCCACAAGGGGGCCACCGGCCAGGATGAAAATGAACGAGGGCAGGAAGGTGACGAAGGTCACCACCACGGCGCCGGCTGCCGCGCCGGCGAACAGCGCGTCCGGTCCCCACACCTGCTGCAGCCAGGCGCCGACGAATCCCACGAACGCCACCACCATGATCAGCGGGCCGGGCGTGGTTTCACCCAGCGCCAGGCCGTCGATCATCTGCGGGCCGCTGAGCCACTGGTACTGCTCCACCGCGCCCTGGACCACGTAGGGCAGCACGGCGTAGGCACCGCCAAAGGTCAGCAGCGCGGCCTTGGTGAAGAACCAGGCCATCTGCGTGAGCGTGCCCTGCCAGCCCTGCGTGGCCACCAGCCCCGCCATGGCTCCCAGCCACAGCGCCAGCCCGGCCCCCAGCACCTTGGCCAGGTGGCTGCGAGAAAAGCGGGCGTGCCCGGGCGTGGGCGTGTCGTCGTCGATGAGTGCGGGGCCGTAGCCCTGGTGCGCGGTGGCATGCCCGCCGCCCAGCGCGAACACGGCAGGCCAGCGCCGTGCGCCAAAGTAGCCGATCAACCCTGCGGCCAGCACGATGGCGGGAAACGGCGCCTTGAACGCAAAGATGGCCACGAAGGAGGCTGCGGCGATCCCCCACATCCAGCCGTTCCTGAGCGCGCGCATGCCGATGCGGTGCGCAGCATGCAGCACCAGCGCCGTCACGGCGGGCTTGATCCCGTAGAAGATGCCCGCCACCACCGGCACGTCGCCAAAGCGCAGGTAGACCCACGACAGCGCAATGAGGATGAACAGCGAGGGCAGCACGAACAGGGCACCTGCTGCAATGCCGCCCCAGGTGCGGTGCAGCAGCCAGCCGATGTAGGTGGCCAACTGCTGGGCCTCGGGGCCGGGCAGCAGCATGCAGTAGTTGAGGGCGTGCAGGAAGCGCTTTTCGCTGATCCAGCGGCGGCGTTCCACCAGCTCGGCGTGCATGATCGCTATCTGCCCCGCAGGCCCGCCGAAGCTGATGAAACCGAGCTTGAGCCAGAACAGCAGGGCTTCGACAAATGACACGGGGGCAGGGGGAATCGGCGCCTTCATGGGCTCCGAGTTTGACAGCACGCGATGGCGCTTGAATACATATCGATATGCAATGCCCCGGGGTGCTGCGCCGGCGAGCGGGCGCTGCCGACAACGGATTGCACAGCAAGCGTCAGTTTGCCGCAAGCCCATCATGAATAATTATGAATTCAAAACCAGCCAGCCTGGTCCGGACCCAGAGATGCGAGGAGACACCCCATGAGCCGCTACGCCGACTTCTATCGCCAATCCATCGACCAGCGCGACGCCTTCTGGGCAGAACAATCCCGGCTGATCGACTGGCACACGCCGCCCCGGCAGGTGTGCGACTACAGCAACCCGCCGTTTGCCAACTGGTTCGTGGGCGGCACCACCAACCTGTGCCACAACGCGGTCGACCGCCACCTGGCGCAGCGGGCCACCCAGCCTGCGCTCGTGGCGATCTCCACCGAGACCGAGACAGAGCGCAGCTACACGTATGCCGAGCTGCACGCCGAGGTGCAGCGCATGGCGGCCGTGCTGCAGTCCCTGGGTGTGAAGAAGGGTGACCGCGTGCTCATCTACATGCCCATGATTGCCGAGGCAGCCTTCGCCATGCTGGCCTGCGTGCGCATCGGGGCGCTGCATTCGGTGGTGTTCGGCGGCTTTGCATCGGGCTCGCTGGCATCGCGCATCGAAGACGCCGGCCCGGTGGCCGTGATCAGTGCCGATGCCGGGTCGCGCGGTGGCAAGGTCGTGCCGTACAAGCCGCTGCTGGACGAGGCGATTGCGCTGTCCAGCCACAAGCCCGCCGCCGTGCTGATGGTCAACCGGGGCATGGCCCCCATGCACCTGCAGCCTGGCCGCGACCACGACTGGACAGCGCTGCGGGCGCAGCACCTGGACACCACCGTGCCCTGTGAATGGGTGGAAGCCACGCACCCGAGCTATACGCTCTATACCAGCGGAACCACGGGCAAGCCCAAGGGCGTGCAGCGCGATACCGGCGGGTACGCCGTGGCGCTGGCCGCGAGCATGAAGCACATCTTCGACGCCAAGGCCGGGGATGTGTACTTCGCCACCAGCGATATCGGCTGGGTGGTGGGGCACAGCTACATCATCTATGGCCCGCTGATCGCCGGCATGACGACCATCATGTACGAGGGCCTGCCCACGCGGCCCGACGCGGGCGTGTGGTGGAGCATCGTCGAGAAGTACCAGGTCACGCACATGTTCTCGGCCCCCACGGCGGTGCGGGTGCTCAAGAAGCAGGACCCGGCCTACCTCGCCAAATACAACGTGAAAAGCCTCAAGGCCCTGTGGCTCGCGGGCGAGCCGCTCGACGAACCCACTGCGCAATGGATCAGCAATGCCTTGCAGGTGCCCATCATCGACAACTACTGGCAAACCGAGACCGGCTGGCCCATTCTCACCCTCGCCAACGGTGTGGAGCCGCAGACCGCGCGCTTCGGTAGCCCCGGCAAGGCCATGTACGGCTACGGCGTGAAGCTTGTCGACGAGGCCACGGGCGAGGAACTGACGGCCCCCCACCAGAAGGGCGTGGTCGCCATCGAGGGCCCGCTGCCGCCCGGCTGCATGCAGACCGTGTGGCGCGACGATGCGCGTTTTGTCAACACGTATTGGAAAAGCATTCCCGGTCGGCTGATCTACAGCACCTTCGACTGGGGCATCCGCGATGCCGACGGCTACCACTTCATCCTGGGCCGCACGGACGACGTGATCAACGTCGCGGGCCATCGCCTGGGCACGCGGGAGATCGAGGAGAGCATTTCTGCCCACCCCAACATCGCCGAGGTGGCTGTGGTCGGCATCGCCGATGCGCTCAAGGGCCAGGTCGCAATTGCGTTCGCCGTGGCGCGGGATGCGTCGGGACTGGTGGACGATGCGTCTCGCTTGCGGCTGGAGGGTGAGGTGATGAAGCAGGTCGATGGCCAGCTGGGCGCGGTGGCGCGCCCGGCGCGGGTCTACTTTGTGACGGTGCTGCCCAAGACGCGCAGCGGCAAGCTGTTGCGCAGGGCGTTGCAGGCGGTGGCCGAGCGGCGGGATCCGGGGGATTTGACGACGATGGAGGATCCGGCGGCGCTGCAGCAGGTGAGGGAGCTGGTGGGGCGCTGAGGGTTGGCCGTTGTTTCGCTGGGCTTGCCTGCTTCTAGATTGTTGAAGGGCCGTAGCCGGGGTGCTTCACCCTGCATCACCCATCCGGGCCAAGCCTGTCGAAACCTGGGCTTGCCCGCCATCGGCCCGCGCTTGTTCGGCGCCATCCGTTCGGGTTGAGCTTGTCGAAACCGGGGCGCTGCTCGCGGGCTCGCTGATGGGGCAGCATGCTTGTGTTGAGTGCGGGAGCCGGGGTGCGCGCCCGGCGGCGCGGTAACTTTCTTTCGCGTCGCCGAAAGAAAGTCACCAAAGAAAGGGCGACCCCCAGTCTGCGACCCCTTCGCTGCGCTACGGGGCGACCTGCGTCGGGGCGGTTGCGGGGTGCGCCGCAGAACTCACTGCGCGCCGTTGGCGCTTCGTTCAAACAACTGCGGCGAGTCAGTGCACGAAGCATGCGCGCACTGGCGCGCATGCTCACCCCGTAACCGCCCCGCCGCAGGCGCTGCCAGCAGGGGGTGGACAGCCGAACAGCCGAACAGCCACACGGGCCATCGCGTTGCTCGGCCCCGCCCGCGCAGCGCGTGGCGCTTGCGCCCGCGAGATGGGGCCGAGCGCAGCAATGGCCCGTGTGGCTGTTTGGCCCCCATCCCTTCTGGATGCGCCTGGGGCGCGCAGGGGGCGGGGTGGGCGTGTGCCGAAGGACACACGCCTTCGTGCTCTGACTTGCCGCAGTTGTCTGAACGAAGCGCTGCAGGCGCGCAGTGAGTTCTGCGGCACACCCCGCGCCCGAGCACCCCGGGTTGCCCCGCAGCGCAGCGAAGGGGACGCAGACAGCAGGGTCGCCTTTTCTTTGGTGCCTTTCTTTTGGCGAAGCAAAAGAAAGACACTCGCCGCCGGGCGACTCCCGGCCTCCGCCCTTGAACCAGGCATGCTGCCCCTCAGCGAGCCCGCGAGCGCGCCCCGGTTTCGACAAGCTCAACCCGAACGGGCGGGGGTAAGGCGCCCCGGTTTCGACAAGCTCAACCCGAACGGGCGGGGGTAAGGCGCCCCGGTTTCGACAAGCTCAATCCGAACGGGCGGGGGGTAAGGCGCCCCGGTTTCGACAAGCTCAACCCGAACGGGCGGGGTGAGGCGCCCCGGTTTCGACAAGCTCAATCCGAACGGGCGGGGGTGAGGCGCCCCGGTTTCGACAAGCTCAACCCGAACGGGCGGGGGGGAGGCGCCCAGGTTTCGACAGGCTCAACCCGAACGGGTAGGGTGGGCGCCCCGGCTTCGTCGGGCTTGCCCTGGCGCTATGCTCACCCATCAAACCCTATACCCACACCGCCAAGGACCCCACCCATGCGCCCAGCCGTAGCCAACCTCGAAGCCTCCAAGATCCGCGAAGTCGCCAATGCCGGCATGGGGCGCGCCGACGTGCTGGCGTTCTGGTTCGGCGAGAGCGACGAAGTCACGCCCGAGCCCGTGCGCCAGGCCGCCATGGAATCCCTGCAGCGGGGCGAAACCTTCTACTCCCACAACCTGGGCCTGCCGGAGCTGCGCCAGGCTATCGCCACCTACGCCAGTGCACTGCACGGCCCCATCGGCGCGGACCGGATTGCGGTGACCTCGGGCGGCGTGAGCGCGCTGATGATCGCGATGCAGGCGCTGGTCGATGCGGGCGACGAGGTGGTGGCCGTGACGCCGGTCTGGCCCAACCTCACGGCCCAGCCCGCCGTGCTGGGTGCCCGGGTGCGCTGTGTGCCGCTGAAGGCCGAAGGCGGTGCCTGGACGCTGGACCTGCAGGCGCTGCTGGACGCTGTCACACCGGCCACGCGCCTTCTCATCGTGAACGCACCCAACAACCCCACCGGCTGGACGCTCACACGGCAGGAGCAGCAGGCCATCCTGGACCATTGCCGCCGCACCGGCACCTGGATCCTGGCGGATGAGGTGTACGAGCGCCTGTACTACGCGCCCACGCCAAGCGGCTGTGCGCCGAGCTTTCTGGACATCGCCGATGCGCAGGACCGCCTCATCGTGGTGCAGAGCTTCTCCAAAAGCTTTCTGATGACAGGCTGGCGCCTGGGCTGGCTGGTGTTGCCGCACGCGCTGGTGGATGCCGTGGGCAAGCTGATCGAGTTCAACACCTCGTGCTCAAGCGTGTTCACGCAGCGGGCAGGTCTGGCGGCGCTGGAGCACGCGGGCGAGATCACGCCGCCGCTGGTGGAGCACATGCGCCGCTGCCGCGACACGCTGCTGCCCCGGCTGGCCGCGCTGCCGCAGGTGGAGGTGGCCAGCCCGCTCGGCGGGATGTACGCGTTTTTCCGGTTGAACGGCTTCGATGATTCGCTCGACGTGGCGCAGCGGCTGGTGAGCGAGGCCGGGCTGGGCCTGGCGCCGGGCAACGCGTTCGCGCCCGAGGCGCAGGGCTGGCTGCGCTGGTGCTTTGCCTCCAAGGACCCGGCGCGGCTGGAGGCGGGCGTGCAGCGGCTGCAGGGCTGGCTGGCGACATCCGCGCGGAGTTGACGAGGGGCAGGGCAGGGCAGGACAGGGCGCAGCGAAAACTCGGCGCCGGGCTCTGTCCTGCGCAGACTGACACTTTTTATGACGCTCTGTTTTTGATAGCTGCTGTCGCTTTGCAGGAGCGCGCTAGCGGGTCTTTTTACCTGAATCCGCCGTGCGCGGGCCGCGTCCAGCCCGGTGGCGGCTGCCATTCCGATGCCCAACTGAGGAAGTCCCAGAGCGGCATGGGCCGTGCGATGCAGTAGCCCTGGGCCTGTGTGCAGCCCAACTGCAGCAGCATCTGCCCTTGCTCGACCGTCTCCACGCCTTCCGCGATCACCCGGTAGCCAAACGAGCGGGCCAGCCCGATCACGCCCTGCACGATGGCAAGGTCGCCTGGGTCGCCCATCATCCCGTGCACGAAGCTCTGGTCGATCTTGAGGGTGTCCATGGGCAAACGGCGCAGGTACGTGAGGGACGAGTAGCCGGTGCCGAAATCGTCCAGCGACACCGCCACCCCCAGCGCACGCACGGCAGTCAGCGTCTGCGCTACGGCGGCCAGGTCATACAGCGCGGCGCTTTCGGTGATCTCGATTTCCAGCAACTGGCCCGGCACGCCGGGGTGCCGCGCGAGGCATTCGGCCATCCAGTGCGCAAAGCGTGGGTGCTGCAGGTGCTGCGCCGCGATGTTCACGCTGATGGGCAGGCCTGGCGCGCTCTGGCGCGCCTGCATCTGCTCGAGCACGTCGAGCGCGGCCTCGACGACCCATTCGCCGAAGCTGATCTCCAGCTCGGTGCCCTCCAGCATCGGCAGGAACTCGCCGGGCGAGATGATGCCGCGCTGCGGGTGTTGCCAGCGGGTCAATGCCTCGGCGCCCACCACGGTGCCGGTCTTCATGTCCACTTTGGGCTGCAGGTACAGCGTGAACTGAGCGTCTGCCAGTGCGCCTTGGAGGTGCCGGCCCTGCTCGCGCAGCAGTTGCAGCGCGCGCTCCTGGGCGGCGTCGAACTGGTGGAAGCGGTTGCGCCCCGCCTGCTTGGCGGCGTACATGGCCTGGTCGGCATGCCTGAGCAGCGCGTCGGCATCCGCGTCGTCCTGCGGGAACACGGTGTAGCCGATGCTGGCGGTGACCACCACGCGTTCGGTGTCCAGGGTGTAGGGGGCCGAGATGCTCTCCATCACACGCTCGAGCATGCGCTCGCAGTGCTGCACGGACTCCAGCTGGGGCATCAGGATCACGAACTCGTCGCCCCCCAGCCGCGCCACCGTGTCGAGCGGCCGCAGG
Organism: Acidovorax sp. sic0104; assembly: GCF_019219095.1. Classification (GTDB taxonomy): domain Bacteria; phylum Pseudomonadota; class Gammaproteobacteria; order Burkholderiales; family Burkholderiaceae_C; genus Acidovorax. The sequence goes on along the minus strand of NZ_JAHUWH010000002.1, from coordinate 190,255 downwards.
GCGCGGGTGAGACGTCCGGACACCACGACCAGCAGGCGGTCGCCGGCGCCGTGGCCCAGGCGGTCGTTCACGGGCTTGAACCCGTCCAGGTCCAGGTAGGCCACGCCCAGCTGGGTGCCGTCCTTGCGGGCCTGGCCCATGGAGTCCTGCAGCTTGCGGGCCAGCAGCACGCGGTTGGGCAGGCCAGTGAGCGCGTCGTACAGCGCCAGCCGCTGCAGCAGCACCTCCTGCTCCCGCTGGGGAGTCACATCGATCGCCACGCCCAGCATGCGCGCCGCGCGGCCGGCCGGGTCGAAGTCGACGATCTTGCCCAGATTGCGCACCCAGCGCACGGCATCGCCGGCCTGGTTCACGCGCCAGGTGGCGTCAAAAGGGGTTCCCGGGTGAGCGGTGTGGCGGGCAAGCTCGGCAGTGATGCGGTCTATGTCGTCGGGCGCGATGCCGCTGGTCCACTGGATGGCGGACGAAGTCGCGGGCAGGGGCGCCAGCGGCGGGAGTCCGCGCATGGCGCGCCAGCGGTTGTCGCCGCCCACGGTGCCGGCCTGCAGGTTCCAGTCCCACAGTCCCAGTGATGCGGCCGAAATGGTGAGCGAGAGAAGCTCCTCGCGCTCGCGCACCCGCTCCTCGCTCTTCTTGCGGTCCGTGATGTCGTGCACCGAGAACAGCCAGCAGGGCTCGCCGTCGAATTCCGTGGCACGCATGGACTGCAGCACCGTGCGGGGCGGGCCGCCCCGCACGTTCAGCGTGATCTCGTAGCCAGCCAACTGGCCCGTGCCGCCTTCGGCCTCCATGAGGCGGGTGCGGTCTTGCTGGGTGAAGATGCCCAGCTCGATGGCGGTCCGCCCGATGGCCTCTTCGCGCGGGATGCCCAGCATCTCCACCCACGCGGGGTTGATGTCCACGTAGCGCCCATCGCTGCGGTGCGACAGGCCCAGGGGGTAGGGCATGAGGTGGAAGATGCGCGAGAAGCGCTCCTCCGAGTGGCGCAGGCGCTGGTCAGCGCGCTTGGCTTCGTCGATGTCCTGCATGACGCCGCGCACGCGTGTGACGCGGCCGTTCTCCACCACGGGCTCGCCACGAGCGCGCACCCACACCTGGCGGCCGTCCGCGTGCAGCACCTCCATCTCCATGCTCCATTCGGTGCGCTCGCGGATGCTCTGCCGGATGCTCTCGCGCAGCGCGCCGCGGTAGGCGGGCGCCACCAGGCGGTCGATGTAGTCGTGCGGCATCGGCGCGCCGGCGGGCAGGCCGTGGATGTCGAAGCACACGTCCGACCAGTAGACCAGGCCCTTGCCGCGCTCGTCCTCCCAGGCGCCCAGGCGCGCCATACGCCCGGCCTGCTGCAGCAGGCTGTTCAATGCCCGAAGCTCGTCGCCGGTGCGCTGGGCCTCTGTCATGTCGTGGAAGATGAAGACGAAGCAGTTTTCACCATCCACTAGCACGGAGCGTGCCGACATGAGGCCCGGAATGCGTACTCCGCGCCCCTGGGCCACCAGGGGCAGTCGGTCCACCTGGCCGTCGCGCCGGAAGGCATCGATGAGCCGCGCGCGCTCCTGCGGCGAGGCCCAGATGTCGAGCTCGGTGGACGTGCGGCCGATGACCTCTTCGCGCGGGCGCCCCAGGATCTCGCAAAAGGCCGGGTTCACGTCGATGTAGCGCCCATCGGAGATGCGCGAGATGCCCGCCGGGTCGGGCAGCGTCTGGTAGAAGGTGGTGTATTTGGCCTCGGAGGAGCGCAGGGCGTCCTCGACCTCGCGGTGCGCCGTGATGTCCACATCCATGCCGATCAGGGCGATGGGACGGCCTGCGGCATCGCGCCGCGCCACGGTGCCGCGCGACATCAGCCAGCGCCAGCGGCCGGAGGTGTCCTGCACGCGGAATTGCGCCTCGTAGGTTTCGTCCAGCCCGTCCATCGCGCGGGCGAGGCGGGCGGCATTGCGCTCGGCATCCAGCGGATGGCGCTTTTCGTACCAGCGCTCCCACAGGCCGTCGGCGTCGGAGTCGTCACAGCTCAGGCCGAAGGCCTCATAGAACTTGCCATGGCAGCGAAACCGGCGCTCCAGCACGTCCCATTCCCACCGGCCGCCGCCCAGTGAGTCCATCGCCAGCTGCAACTGCTGCTCGCGCTGCATCAATGCCTGCTGGGTGCTGGTGCGGGCCAGTTCCGCGCGGGCCTTGCCGGCCAGCAAAAGCCGGCCCACGCCCAGCATCAGGAAGCCTGCGCCGTGATGCCAGGGAAGCGGGGTCGGCCACGGTCCGAAAGGGCTGGATGCCTGGTTGGCCAGCCACAGGCAGGCTGACGCCGTCAGCGGCAGCGTGATGGTCATGCCCGCCAGCGAAATCCAGGCAGCCCAGCGCAGCGGCAACCGCCGCGCGCCACGGCGCCAGGCCCAGGCCAGCAGCCAGGTGGCGCCCAGCACCATCACGGCGGGGGGCGTGGCTGCCGGCGCCATGAAGACCACCGCCAGCAGCGCAGCCAGGGCCGTGATGGCGGCAGGCAGTCCGCCAAAGTAAAGGCCCATGAAGGCCACCACGGTCGGGTAGGCGACCAGGCCCAGTTCTGGCGCATTCCAGTGGAGTGCGGTGTAGGAGGCCACCGAAACGGCACCGCCCGCCGCGCCCAGCAACCAGAGCGTGCGGCGCGATGGGCGCAAGGCTTCTTGCGGGGGCAACCACTCCAGCACCAGCAGGAGCGTCATCAGCACCGTCCCCGCCATCAGGGTGTTGTTACCCATGGCGGCTCATGTGGCAGAGCCAGCGCGGGCAGTCACGGCGCATGGGGACGCCGGACCACGCCCTGGGGAGGGGGCGGCCTGCATCGGCACCGTGTCCGGCATTGCAAGGAGCGGGGGTCGGATCGCAGCAGCCCGGAGGGAAAACCATTCCCCGAGTTTATGGCTGTTCCGGCACCCCACGCCCGGGGCGCAATGTCCTGATAAGCCCCGTTGACAGCAACGTGCCGCAGACAATCACGAGCGCGCAGCCCACCATCCACGGCGTGATGCGCTCACCCAGGAACACTGCGCCATACAGCACGGCGAAGACCGGCGCGATGAACGTCACGGCCAGCGCGCGGCTGGGCCCGGCGCTGGCGATCAGGCGAAAGTACAGGATGTAGGCGATGCCGGTGCACAGCACCGCCATGGCCACGACGGCGCCCCAGGCGCGCGCGCCCGGCATCTGTGCCGGCCACAGCCACAGCGTGGGCAGCGCCAGGCCCAGCGCCGCGCCCAGTTGGCTGCCGGTGGCCGTTGCCAGCGCAGGGATGCCAGTAAGGTGGCGCCGCGCGAAACTGGCCGACACCCCATAGAAGCACGACGCCAGCAGGCACGCGCCGATGGCCCACTCGGCGCTGTCGGTCTTGAAGCCCGTGCCCGCCGGTGCGCGCCAGGCGAGCAGCGCAACGCCCACGAAGCCCAGTGCCAGGCCTGCCCAGCGCAGCCGGTTGATGCGGTCGCCCAGCCACACCCAGGCGACCAGGGCGCCGAACAGCGGCACCGTGGCGTTCAGAATGGACGACAGTCCGGTGGCGATGTGCAGCACCGCCCACGAAAACAGGGCAAACGGGATCGCCGAGTTGATCACGCCCGCGAACATGATGGGCCGCCAGTGCTGGCGGAACGCGGGCCAGTGGCCCTGGCGCAGCATGATGGGCCACAGGAACAGCGTGGCCAGCGCCACGCGCAGCCCGGCGGTGGGCAGCGGGCCGAACTCCGAGGCCCCCAGCCGCATGAAGAGGAAGGATGACCCCCATAGTGCCGCCAGCAGAGTGAATTCGCCGATCCAGGCGGTGACGGGTTGGCTTCCCGGGCTGTTCATGCGTGCGCTTTCTTCTGAAGTGTGGAGGGGGCGGCAGGGAGCAGCAGGCGCTGCACCGGGTGCCCGGGCGCAACGTGGGCGTGCGCGGCCTGCCCTGGCACATTCTCCAGCACCAGCAGGGCGGTCTTGCGCTCCAGTCCGCCAGCGTAGCCGGTCAGGCTGCCGTCGGCCCCGAGCACGCGGTGGCAGGGCACCACCACACTCAGCGGGTTGCGCCCCACGGCGGCGCCCACGGCGCGCACGGCCAATGGCCGGCCCAGCTGCTGGCTCAGGCGCCCATAGCTCGTGGTGCCGCCCCGGCCGATGGCCAGCAGCGCGCGCCAGACCTCCTGCTGGAACCCGGTGCCGCCGGACAGGTCCAGCGGCAGGTCGAAGCCGTCACGCACTCCCTGCAGGTACTGCTGCAACTGGCCTGCAGCCTCCTGCAGCAAGGTGTGGCCCGCCGCCTCGGCCCAGGCGCGTTCGCCGTGCAGCCAGTGGGTGGGTTCGTGCCGCTGGCCTTCGAACCAGACGCCGCACAGCCCTTCGGGCGACGCCGCCAGGCGCACCGGCCCGAGGGCGGTGGTGGCGCGGGCCTGTACGGTGTGGGGGTGGTAGAACATGGGGAATTCCTGGATTTTTTTGATAAAGATTGGCAGTTGCGTCAAGCTGCATAACCGCGAGCAGCTATTGTTTTGGTAGCGATTCAGCCGTCCCGCTGGAATGCGGGGACGGCGCTGGAACGGTCGTTCCAGCTGCCCAGGCCCGCAATACCGCATAGCTGCGCCAGGGCCTCCATGCCTCGGAGGCCGCCGTGGCCGCGCGGGCGGGGTGTTTCTGGCCCTGCACGCCCAGCGCCTTGTGCAGCGCCACGTCGCCGGCCGGGAAGGCGTCGGGCCAGCGCAGCACGCGCATCGCGATGTACTGCGCCGTCCAGTCACCAATGCCGGGCAGCGCGCACAGCGCTGCCGTAGTGGCGGCCACGTCGGCACCCGCGTGCAGCGCCAGGCCGCCGCTGTCCACCGCCCGCGCCAGCGCCACGATGGCGGCCTGGCGCTGGCGCACGATGCCCATCTGGCCCAGTGTGTCGCCGTCGGCCGCGGCCAGCGTGGCGGCGGTCGGGAACAGGCGGTTCAGCTCGGGCCAGGGCGTGTCGATGGGCTCGCCCAGCCGCGCCACCAGCCGCTGGCCCAGCGTACGGGCCGCGGCCACGGTGATCTGCTGGCCCAGAACAGCGCGTACCGCCAGCTCGAACCCGTCGAAAGCGCCGGGCACGCGCAGCCCGTCGCCGTCCGGAAAGCAGGGGTGCAGCACCGCGTTGACGGCCGCCGGGTCGGCGTCCAGGTCCAACATGGCGCGCACGCGGCGAATGACGAGCGGCAGCACCGGGTACAGGCTGTCGCTGGTCTGCAGCAGCACTTGGTGGCGGGCCGTGTCAAAGCGCGCGCTGAACCAGCCCGTGGTCTCGCCCGGCAGGCCTGTGCAGGCGGACGGCAGGCGCACCGTGCGCCCCAGCGTGGCCTCTGCAGGCCGTACCCATTCGACACCGTGGAACTGCCGGCGCTCGAAGAACGCCAGCAGCGCTGCCACATCGAACGGTGGGCGCCACGCCAGGCGCAGCGTGCTGCCGTTGCTGTCCGCCTCCCCGGTGGCGGGCCTGGCGGGCGTGGCACCGCTGCGCCGCAGCTGGGTGGGGTTCAGGCCATAGTGCCCGGCGAACGCCGCATTGAAGCGGCGCACGCTCGCGAAGCCGCTGGCCAGCGCCACCTGGGTGACGGGCATGCGGGTGTCGGTGAGCAGCTGCTTGGCGGTCAGAAGGCGCCGGGTCTGTAGGTACTGCAGGGGCGAGACGCCCAGCGCCGCTTCGAAAATGCGTCGCAGGTGCCGGTCGCTCACGCCCAGCCGTTCGGCCAGGCGGGCCACGGTGGCGCCGGTCTCGGCAGCGCGCGAGGCCTGCGAGGCACCGGGGGAGGGCTGCGCCGGCCAGAGGTCGGGCGCATCCAGCAGGCGCACGGCCTGCTGCACCAGGATGCTGCTCGCGTCCTGCACCGACCACACCAGCGCCTGGGGTGCGAGCTCGGGACGGCAGCGCAGGCAGGGCCGAAAGCCCGCGCTCTCGGCCTGCGCGGCCAGCGCGAAGAACCGGCAGTTTTCGCGACGGGGCGTGCGCACCGCGCAGACGGGGCGGCAGTAAATGCCGGTGGACGTCACGCCGGTGAAGAAATGCCCGTCGAAACGGGCATCCCGCGCCACCACGGCCAGGTATCGGCCGTCATCCGCAGCAGGATCTGCGGTGGAGGAATGGGGCGTGGAAGTCGGCGAAATCATGGCCCGATCATAGGGAACCCGTGCCCGTGGACTGGCCGTTTTCGGACATATGCCTCGCGCCGCACGGGGTGCGGTATCGGGTGGCGTCAAATGTGCCGCCTACAATGCGGCGGACTTTTCCAATTCCTTCACACAAGGCCCCCGAACGTGCAACTTACGCCCGCCATTTTCAAAGCCTATGACATCCGCGGCATCGTGCCCTCCACCCTGAACGAAGCCGTGGCCCTCGGCCTGGGCCGGGCCTTTGGTACCGCCGCCCGCGCCGAAGGCCAGTCCACGGTGGCCGTGGGCCGTGACGGACGCCTGTCGGGCCCGGCGCTGTCGGCGGCGCTGATCCAGGGGCTGGTGGAGGCGGGCATCGAGGTGATCGACGTGGGCCTTGTCACGACGCCGATGCTGTATTTCGCAGCCAGCACGCTGTGCCAAAGCGGCATCCAGGTCACCGGCAGCCACAACCCCAAGGACTACAACGGCTTCAAGATGGTGCTCAATGGCCGCGCCATCTACGGCGACGAGATCCAGGGCCTGCGCCGCACCATGGAGCAGGAAAGCTGGCAACTGCAGGCCAGCGGCTCCGTACGGCATGTGGACGTGCTGCCGGCCTACACCGAGCGCATCGTGGGGGACATCCGGCTTGCCCGCCCGCTCAAGGTGGTGGTGGACTGCGGCAACGGCATTGCCGGCGCGTCGGCCCCCGGCATCTTCCGTGCGCTGGGCTGCGAGGTGACCGAGCTCTTCTCCGAGGTGGACGGCAACTTCCCCAACCACCACCCGGACCCGAGCAAACCCGAGAACCTGCGCGACCTGATCGAGGCGCTCAAGACCAGCGACGCGGAGCTGGGCCTCGCGTTCGACGGCGACGGCGACCGCCTGGGCATCGTGACCAAGGATGGCACCAACATCTTCCCCGACCGCCAGATGATGCTGTTCGCGCAAGACGTGCTCTCGCGTGTGCCCGGCGGCGAGATCATCTTCGACGTGAAGTGCACCCAGCGCCTGGCGCCGGCCATTGCCGCCGCAGGCGGCGTGCCCGTCATGTTCAAGACCGGCCACTCGCTCATCAAGGCGCGCATGAAGGAAACGAATTCGCCGCTCGGCGGCGAGATGAGCGGCCACATCTTCTTCAAGGAGCGCTGGTACGGCTTCGACGATGGCACCTATGCGGGCTGCCGCCTGCTGGAGATTTTGAGCCGGTCGCAAGACCCGAGCGCCGTGCTCAACGCACTGCCCACCAGCTTTTCCACGCCCGAGCTCAACGTGGCATGCGCCGAGGGCGAGCCGCACCGGCTGACGGCCGATCTGCAGGGCCTGGCGGCAGGCGCCTTCGCCGCGCCAGCGGCGGTGAGCACCATCGACGGCCTGCGCGTGGACTGGCCGGACGGCTTCGGCCTGATCCGCGCCAGCAACACCACGCCGGTGCTGGTGCTGCGCTTTGAAGGCCACACGCCCGAAGCGCTGGCGCGCATCGAGGCGGTCATGCTCGCGCTGCTGCACAAAGTCAAGCCCGACGCCCACGTGGGCGCGGCCAGCCATTGAACTGTCCCCTGACCCGAACCTTCACCGTAGATTGTTAGCGAGCTGCCTGCGTGACCTCACTGTTTTCGACCCCCTTGCGCATTGCCGCTGCACAGTCGCCGTCCGTCCCCGCAGACGTAGCGCGCAACGTGCAGACGCACCTGGCCTTCGTGCGGGTTGCGGCCAGCCGCGGGGTGCAGGTGCTGCTGTTTCCAGAGCTGTCGCTCACCGGCTATGAGCCGTCGGTGCTGGCCGCGAATGTGCTGCACGCCGGCCACGCGGCGCTGGCGCCGCTGCGCCAGGCAGCGCGCGACCACGGCATGGCGCTGGTGGTGGGCGGCCCCGCCGACCCGGTCGTCGAGGGTGAACTGCCGGCCATCGGCGCCTGGGTGCTGGGTGCGGACGGCACAGCGGCGCTGTACCGCAAGCGCCACCTGCATGCGAGCGAAGAAAGCTTTGCCAGCGCGGGCACCGACGACGCCCAGGTGCACCTTCTCGCGGGTGAGCCCATGGGCATGGCCGTCTGCGCAGACATCACCCATGCCGAGCACGCCAGCGCCGCCGTCAAGGCGGGCGCCACGCTGTACGCCGCTGGGGCGCTGATCAGCCACAAAGGCTATGGCCCCGAAACGGAGATTCTGCAAGGCTACGCGCGCGAGCACGGCATGGGCGTGCTGCTGGCCAACTACAGCGGACCCACTGGCGACTACGTCAGCGCGGGCGGCAGCGCCTTCTGGGAGCCCGGTGGCCGCTGCGTGGTGGCGGCCGATGGCGACGAGCCCTGCGTGGTCTGGGCCGCACGCGGCGACAGCGGCTGGGGCGGCGGCGTGTTGGCCGTAGACCCGCGCCTGGTCCCCGCATGAACCCGGTCCGTGCGCTCTATTCGTTCGTGACCTGGGGTGCGCAGCCCCTGCTGCGCCGCAAGCTGCGTCGACGTGCGCAGTCCGAGCCCGGCTACGGCCATGCGGTGAGTGAGCGTTTCGGCCGCTATCCAGCGCCCATCGACAGCCTGATGCCCCACAGCAGCTCCGACCCCCTGGGCCGGTTCGTGTGGATCCACGCCGTCTCGTTGGGCGAGACCCGCGCCGCCGCCATCTTGTTGGCGGCGCTGCGCGCACAACTGCCCGGCATGCGCCTGTTGCTCACCCACGGTACGGCCACCGGCCGCGCCGAAGGGGAGAAGCTGCTGCAGCCGGGCGACGTGCAGGTCTGGCAGCCCTGGGACACGCCGGGTGCTGTGGCGCGCTTTCTGCGCAAGTTCCGCCCCGCCATCGGGATCCTGATGGAGACCGAAGTCTGGCCCAACCTGGTGGCAGGTTGTCGCCGGCGCGGCATTCCACTGGTGCTGGCCAACGCGCGGCTCAATGCCAGGTCCCTGCGCAACGCGCAGCGCCTGGCGCCGCTCGCACGCCCCGCATTCGCCGGGCTGACCGCCGTGTGGGCCCAGACCGAAGCCGATGCCGACCGGTTGCGCGCCATCGGCGCGAAGGTGCGCGGCGTATTCGGCAACCTCAAGTTCGACGTGGTGCCCGATGCGGCCCAACTGGCCCAGGGCCGCGCCTGGCGTGACCACGCGGCGCGGCCGGTGGTCATGCTGGCCAGCAGCCGCGAGGGCGAGGAAGCCATGTGGCTGGAGAGCTTCTTGCAAAAAACCGCCGTGCCGCTTGCAGGTACGTCGCAGAGTGCTATGAAAAATGAAGCGCCTGCCACCCTGGCGATGGCCAGTGGCGTGCAGTGGCTCATCGTGCCGCGCCACCCTCAGCGCTTCGACGAAGTGCACCAGTTGCTCATTCGAGCGGGGTTGACGGTGTCGCGCCGCAGCGCCTGGGGGGCTGGGCCGGATGCAGCCGACGTGTGGCTGGGCGACTCGCTGGGGGAAATGGCCCTGTACTACGGCCTGGCCCATGTGGCGATGCTCGGCGGCAGCTTCGCTGCACTGGGCGGCCAGAACCTGATCGAAGCCGCCGCCTGCGGTTGCCCGGTGGTGCTCGGCCCGCACACCTTCAACTTCCTGGAGGCCGCAGAGCTGGCCTGTGCTGCGGGCGCGGCCCGGCGTGTTCCGGACATGGCCGCAGGCGTGGCCCAGGCCAACATCCTGGCGCTTGATCCGGCATTGCAGGCGTCGGCCAGCCAGCGCGCCAGCCGGTTTGCCAGTGAGCACCGTGGCGGGGCGTCGGCCACGGCACAGGCCGTGCTGGCCATCGTGCAGCCTGCCGGCGCAGGGGCCGGTTAAGTGGCTGCGTTCCGCGTCCCGTCTTGCGGCGGGGCGCCCAGGACTACCTGGCCAGCAGCGCGTTGATCGCCTCGACGTCCTGCTGTGTCAGCGTGCCGGCGGCCTGGCGCAGCTTGAGGGTGCCCAGCAGCACGTTGTAGCGGGCCTGGGCCAGGTCGCGCTTGGTCTGGAACAGCTGGCTTTGCGCGTTGAGCACGTCGATGTTGATGCGCACGCCTACCTGGTAGCCCAGCTTGTTGGCATCGAGCGCGCTCTGGCTGGAGGCTTCTGCGGCTTCCAGGGCCTGCACCTGGCCCTGGCCCGATTGCACACCGAAGAACGCTGCGCGCGTGGCCTGGGCCACGTTGCGGCGGGTGGTTTCGAGGTCGGCCACGGCTTTTTCTTCCAGCGCCAGGGTTTCGCGGATGCGGTTTTGCACCGAGAAGCCGGCGAACAGGGGCAGGTTGAAGGCCACGCCCACGCTGGCGCTGTTGGTGCGGCTGTTCACGCCCGGCGAGGTGACGGTGCCGTGCGGGTTGCGCGTGATGTTGTAGCCCGCCTGCAGGTCCACGGTGGGCAGGTGGCCCGTCTCGGCCTTCCTGGTTTCAAGCCGCGCGATGTCCAGGGCAATGGCGGCCTGGCGCACGCCGGGCTGCTGGTCGCGCGCGGTGTCCACCCAGGTGGCAACGTTGTCGGGTTGCACCGTGGGCAGCGGTACGGGCAGCGCCAGGGGCTTGGGCGTGGTGCCGGTGATGCCCACCAATTGGTCGAGTGCCAGGCGCTTGACGCGCAGGTCGTTCTCGGCGGCGATCTCCTGGGCGATCACGAGGTCGTAGCGCGCCTGGGCTTCGCGCGAATCGGTCACGGTGGTGGTGCCCACCTCGAAGTTGCGCTTGGCAGAAGCCAGTTGCTCGGACACGGCGGCCTTTTGCGCCTGCACGAAGGTCAGTGTGTCCTGCGCGGCCAGCACGTCGAAGTAGGCCTGGCTCACGCGCACCAGCAGGTCCTGCGTGGCGGCATCGAGCTGGGCCTGGGCCACATCGACGCCACGCTGGCCCTGCTCCAGCGTGATGCGGTTGGCGGGGCGGTACAGGGGCTGCGATGCCTGAACGCCCACGGTCTGTTGCGTGCCGGTGTTCTCCACCGGGGGACGGCTCAACTCCACATTGGCCCGCGACAGGCCGGCCGTCAGTCCGGCGCTGGGCAGCAGGCCGGCGCGCGCCTGATCGGCGCGGCGCGCTGCTGCATCGAGCTGGGCCCGGGCCGACTGCCAGGCCGTGTCGTAGGTGCGGGCCGATTCCACCACTTCCAGCAGGCTCTGGGCCTGCGCGGGCGTGCACAGCGCCGTGAGCAAGGTCCCCAGTGCCAGGGACAGGAGGGACAAAGGATGTGGCCGGAGCGGGGTCGTCATGAAAGTCCTTCGGAAAAGTCTGCGGATCGATCGGATGGAGACGGAAAAATCAGGAAACGTCGGGGCGGATGCCATAGCGCCGCAATGAAACGGACGCTCAGTACCGGGGAACGGACGGGTCGATCTCATGGGACCAGACCTCGATGCCGCCGGTGATGTTGGCCAGACGTTCGAAACCGTTGTGCTCCAGGAAGGCCGCTACGCGCAGGCTGCGGGCGCCGTGGTGGCACAGGCAGGCGATGGCGCGCGTGGGGTCGAGCTCGGACAGGCGAGACGGCAGCTCGCCCATGGGGATGGCGAGCAGCTCGAAGCCATCGGCGCGCACGCTGGCGGTTTGCAGCTCCCAGGGCTCGCGCACGTCCAGCACCAGGGGCCGGCCACCTTCAGGGGCAGAGGCGAACCAGGCAGACAGCTGGGCAGGGCGTACGTGATCGATCATGCAGGACTCCGAAGGACAGGTATCAACGAAACATCAGAACGTGAAGCCCGATGGCTCGGGGAAGCCGACCAGGCGCGGGGCGATGGTGTCCCAAGGCGATGTAGTCTCGAAGCGGTCGCCAGTGCGGCGCGTCAGGGTGAAGCGCATCACGGGCTCGCTGCCCACGATGGCGCCCAGCCGGCCGCCGTCGCGCAGTTGGGAGAGCAGGGCGGCGGGCACTTCGGCCACGGAGCCGCTGAGCACGATGACGTCGAAGGGGCCGTCGGGAATGGCATCGCGAGCGCCATCGGCCTGGCGCACGTCAGCGTTCTGGACGCCGGCGTCACGCAGGTTCTCGCGGGCCATGTCGGCCAGTTCGGCGTTGATCTCGAGCGACACCACGCGCTCGGCGCGGTGGGCCAGCAGGGCGGCCATGTAGCCCGAACCAGTGCCGATCTCCAGCACGCGGTCGGTGGGCTTGATCTGCAGATCCTGCAGGATCCGGGCTTCCACGCGGGGCTGCAGCATGCTGTGGCCCAGGCGCACGGCCTCTTCGGCGTCGTTGCCCAGCAGCGGCACCTCGATGTCCATGAATGCCATGCTGCTGTAGGCCGGCGGCACGAACTGTTCGCGGCGCACCACGGCCAGCAGCTCGAGCACGTCGAAGTCGAGCACGTTCCACGGACGGATCTGCTGCTCGATCATGTTGTAGCGGGCCTGGGCGACGGGGTCGCTGATGTTGGCGGAGGTGTTCAGGGGCATGTTCATGGGATTTCTCCGTGGGGCGAGTGCAGGGCCGATCGGGACGATCAGGACAAACCCTCGATTTTAGGGGGCGTTGCGCGCGCGCTGCCGAATTTGCGGCGTGCCCAGCCTGCCAGGTCGTCCATGTAGCAATAAACCACCGGCACCACCACCAGCGTGAGCAGCGATGAGGTGATGACGCCGCCGATCACCGCCTGACCCATGGGGGCGCGTTGCTCGGAGCCTTCGGACAGCGCAAACGCCAGTGGAACCATGCCGAAGATCATGGCCAGCGTGGTCATGAGGATGGGGCGCAGCCGCACGCGCGCGGCCAGCAGAAGCGCGTCCGCGCGGGGCAGGCCGGGCACGGTGCGGCCCTCGTCGTTCACGTGTTCCTCCCGGGCACGGATGGCAAAGTCCACCAGCAGGATGGCGTTCTTGGTCACCAGGCCCATCAGCATCACCACGCCGATGATGGAGAACATCGACAGCGTGGAGCGGAACATCAGGAGCGCCAGCACCACGCCGATCAGCGTGAGCGGCAGCGACGTCATGAGCGCCAGCGGCTGCAGAAAGCTCTTGAACTGGCTCGCCAGAATCATGTAGATGAAGATGATCGCCATGGCCAGGGCCGAGATGGCGTAGCCGAATGATTCGGCCATGTTCTTCGTGGAGCCGCCGAACTGGTAGCGGTATCCCGGCGGAAAGCTCACGCCCTCCAGCGCCTTCTTGATGTCATTCGACACCTCGCCGGCCGAGCGCTGCGACACGTTGGCGTTCACGGCCACCTCGCGGGTCAGGTCGCGCCGGTTGATCTGGTTGGCGCCGGTGGACTCGGTCACGCTGGCCACCTGGTTCAGGCGCACGATGCGCGTGGTGCCGTCGGCGTTCGACAGGGCGAACGGCAGGCGCTCCAGGTCCTGCGGGGCGGTGCGGGCCTCGGGGGCCAGGCGCACGTTCACGTCGTAGGTCTGGTCGTCCGGCGCGCGCCAGTTGCCCACGGTGGTGCCAGCCACCAGGGTGCGCAGCGAGGCCGCCATCTGTGCCACCGACAGGCCCAGGTCCGAGGCCGCGTCGCGCCGCACATCGAGCGCGATGACCGGCTTGTCGGGCTTGGCACTGGTGTCAAGGTCCACCAGGCCCGGGATGTCGCGGATCTTCTCGGTCACCACCTTGGTCAGGCGCTCCAGCTCCTTCAGGTCCGGGCCCTGCAGCGAGAACTCCACCTGCTTTTGGCCGCCCACCGCGTCCAGCAGGCCGACGTGGGTCACGGTGATGCCGGGCACGCTCTTGAGGCGCTCGCGCAGCACGTCGGACATCTGGTCCACGCTGCGGGTGCGGTCCTTGCGGTCCACCAGCCGCACGTAGATGTTGGCGTAGATCTTGCCCTGCGCGCTGCCGGTGTTGATGGTGGACAGCGTGTAGCGCACCTCGGGCATTTCGCGCAGGATGCCTTCCACTTGCCGTGCCTTGGCCTCGGTGGCTTCGAGCGATGAGCCGACCGGCGTGTAGAAGTTGAGCGAGGTTTCCGAGAAGTCGGCCTTGGGCACGAACTCGGTGCCCAAGAGCGGCACCATGAAGATGCTCAGCACGAAGATGGCCAGCGCGATGCCCATCGTGGCCAGCTTGTGCACCAGCGACCAGCGCAGGATGCGCTGGTAGCCCTCCGCCAGGGCGTCCGTGGCGCGGTCGAACCAGCCCGTGACGCGGCCGACGGTCTTGTCGTAGAAGGTGATGGGCACCGCCTTCTGGCCGTGGCTGTGGATGCTGGGGTCATGCCAGATGCTCGACAGCATCGGGTCGAGCGTGAAGCTCACGAACATCGAGATCATCACCGCCGCGACGATGGTGATGCCGAACTCGTGGAAGAACTTTCCGATGATGCCGCCCATGAAGCCGATGGGCATGAACACCGCCACGATGGACAGCGTGGTGGCCAGCACCGCCAGGCCGATCTCCTGCGTGCCGTCCATGGCGGCGGCATACGCACCCTTGCCCATCTGCACGTGGCGCACGATGTTCTCGCGCACCACGATGGCGTCGTCGATCAACAGGCCCACGCACAGGCTCAGAGCCATCAGCGTGATCATGTTGATGGTGAAGCCGAACATGTTCATGAACAGGAACGTGCCGATCAGAGCGATGGGCAAGGTGAGCCCGGTGATCACGGTGGAGCGCCAGGAGTTCAGGAACAGAAAGACGATCAGCACCGTGAGGATGGCGCCCTCGATCAGGGTCTGGCGCACGTTGTTCACCGCCACGCGGATGGGGCGGGCGCTGTCGCCGATGGTCTCCAGCCGCACGCCGGGGGGCAACTGGTTCTTCAGGTCGGCAACGGCAGCGTTCAGGCCGTCCACCACCTCGATCGTGTTCTCGCCTTGCGACTTCTGCACCGACAGCAGCAGCGTGCGGCGGCCGTTGTACAGGGCCAGGCTTTCTACTTCCTGGGCGCCATCGTTGACCCGGGCGACCTGGTCCAGCCGCACGGGGGCACCGTTCTTGCGGGCGACGATGATCTTGCCGAAGTCTTCGGGCCGCTGCATGCGGGCGTCGATCTGCACCACGCGGTCCTGCGCCAGCGAACGGATGGAGCCCACGGGCAGATCCTGGTTCTCGTTGCGCACGGCCTGGGCCACCTGGTCGGGCGTCACGCCGAAGGCTTCGAGCGCCTGCGGGTTCAGGTAGATGTTGATCTCGCGCTTGGTGGCGCCCACCAGGTTCACCGCGCCCACGCCGCGCACATTTTCCAGGCGCTTTTTCAGCACCTGCTCGGACCAGGTGGTCAGCTCCACGGCGCTGCGCTGCGTGCCGCCCGCCTTGTCATCCGGCAGCACGGCCAGCGACCACACGGCCCGGCTGGCCGGGTCAAAGCGCAGGACGCGTGGCTCCTTGACCTCGGTGCGCAACAGGGGGCGCACGGTGGCCACCTTCTCGCGCACATCCTCGGCGGCCTTGCGGCCGTCGATGTGCAGCTGGAACTCGATGATGACCACCGCGGTGCCTTCGTAGCTGCGCGAGGTCAGGGCGTTGATGCCGGCGATCGAGTTGACGCCTTCCTCGATCTTCTTGGTGACCTCGCTCTCCACGATCTCGGGCGATGCTCCGGGGTAGTCCACTGTGACCACAACCACCGGAAAGTCGATGTTGGGAAACTGGTCGACCTTCAGGCGCTGGTACGAGAACAAACCCAGCACCACGATGGCGAGCATCACCATGGTGGCGAACACAGGGTTCTTGAGGCTGACTTGGGTGAACCACATGGCAGTGCGGGCCGGTCAGGGGGCAGCGCGGGGCGCCGATGCGGACGCGCCCGCCGGGGCCGCTGCGGCAGTGGTCACCGCCGTGCCTTCACGCAGTTGCCCAATGCGCCCGTCGATCACCGGCGTGCCTTCTGCCACGCCCTGGACGGCGACCCAGGTCTGGCCGTTGACCACCGAGCGCGCGCCGGTCTTCACCTCTGCGTAGGCGATGCGGCCGTCCTTGACAGTCTGCAGGTAGGGCGCGGGCTTGTCGGTGCGCACGGCATCCAGCGGCACGGTCAGCACCTCGGCGCGGCCGGTGTCGAGGGTGCCCTGTACGAACAGGCCCTGGCGCAGCGGCGTGTCGCCCTCGGCCTGGTCCACCCGCAGGTAGACCGGCACGGTGCGGCTGCCGGCCTGCGCGCTGGGGTTGATGCGCGCCACGGTGGCGGGCACCGGGGTGGCCGTGCCGTCGACGGTCAGCAGCGCCTTCTGGCCCACGCGCACGGCCAGCGAATCGGCCGGGGTGAGCAGAGCTTCCAGCTCCAGGCGCGACAGGTCCACCACTTCGACGATGCGGGCGTCCACGGCCACGCGCTCGCCCGGCTGGGCCAGGCGCTGGGCCACCAGGCCGGTGATGGGACTCTTGAGCACGGTGTCGTCCAGCGACTTGCGCGCCACGTCGGCGGCCGATACGGCGGCCTGGTAGCTCGACTGCGCGGATTCGAGGCTGGCCTGCGACGTGACCAGCGCGGTGGGCGAGATGAAGCCCTGGTCCACCAGTGCGCGGTTATTGGTGTATTGGCGCTGGTTGATGTCCACTTGCGCCTTGGCCGCGTCGGCCTGCTGCTGCGCCTGTCGCAGGCGGGCCCGGGCCTCGGTGGGATCGATGCGGGCCACTTCCTGCCCGGCCTTGACGCTGTCGCCCTCGCGCAGGGTCAGGCCCTGAAGCTCGCCGCCCACGCGCGCCTTGACCATGGCCGATTCGACCGCGCGCAGCGAGCCGGACACCGGCACCCCGAGGGTCAGGTTCTGGCGCCGCACCTGGATGATCTCGTCGGCCGCCAGCTGCAGCGGTGCCTGCGCCTTCTGGGCCGATGCCTCGGCCAGCGCTTTTTGCTGGGCCTGGCGGGCCGCCATGGCGCGCCAGGCGCCCCCGCCGAGCAACACGACGACGACGGCTGCGGCCATCCAGGGAATCCAGCGTTTCATGGTCAGGTGCCGCGTGAGGAAGGGGAGGGGGCGGCAGGGGCCGGGCCATCAGCCCGCACCAGCAGCCCGTGGAGCACGTTGTCGATCTGCGCCTCGATGAATTTCTCGGGGTCCAGGTCCATGCCTTCGGGAATGCACACCGACACCGAGTGCTTCCACATCATGAGGAAGATCATCGGGGCCAGCACCACGTGCACGATGTAGTCCAGCGACACGGGGCGGAACTCGCCGCGCTCGATGCCACGCTCGATGATGCGGCGCACCAGCCCCTGACCGGGCAGGATTACCTCCTGCCGGTAGAACTGCATGATCTCCGGGAAGTTCTGCGCCTCGCTGAACATCAGCTTGGTGATGCCCGATGCCTTGGTGGAGCCGATGCGCTCCCACCACACCTGGTAGCAGTAGCGCAGCAGCTCGGTGGTGCTGCCCTCGAAGGTTTCGAGCTCCTGCGTCCACTCTTCGAAGCGGCCCGCGATGTTCTGGCGCACCACGGCCTTGAAGAGTTCTTCCTTGCTGGGGAAGTACAGAAACAGCGTGCCCTTGGACACCCCGGCCCGCGCGGCGACCTCGTCCACACGCGTGGCGGCAAAGCCTTTTTCGACAAAAAGGTCCAGCGCTGCCTCCAGCAATTCGCCGGGGCGGGCTTCCTTGCGGCGCGCGCGTTTGGTTCCGGCGGAAGGGGGTAGAGAGGCTGAGGTCAAAGGGGTTGTAGTTAATGACTGACTGGTTAGTAATGTAGCAAGGGTGTTTGCCGCAGTCAATTCGTTGGTGCCTGTCACGCCGTAAAACCGGCACGCAGGCGACACCTGCGGGTAAACCCCGAGCTTGCGGGTTTTGGGCCGCGAAGGCGCCCTGGCAGGGATGTTTGTCCAAGCCCCTTGGTGGTGCGTCGCACTTCCGAAGGCCCCGTGTTTGTGCAAAACCGTGCTCCAAAAAAGGGAGCGCATTGCGGGCTGTGGCTCTCTGGCGCAAATGTCCTTAAAACAGGACCAAAAGACCCCAAATGTCTTATTGACAGGACATTATCGATGCTTGACGATGAACCCCATGTCGCCCAAGCTGCCACTGCCCAAGTACCACCAGATCTACCTGGTGCTGCGCGAGCAATTGCAGGAGGGCCACTTCGCCGCGGGCCTGCCGGGCGAGCTGGCGCTGATGGCGCAGTTCTCCGTCGCTCGCGTCACCGTGCGCCGCGCGCTGGAGCTGCTGCAGGGCGAAGGCCTGATCTCGCGCCAGCCTGGGCGCGGCACCCGGCCCGTGCAACAACCCGACGCAGGGCAGGGCAGCGCGGACGGCTCCCCCCACAGCAACCGCGCGCAACTGACGGGCCTGCTCGAAAACCTGGTCAGCATGGGCCTGCGCACCTCGGTCAAGGTGCTCGATGTGGACACAGTGACGGCCTCTCGCGCCGTGGCCGGTGCGCTGCAGATCGCCGTGGGCGATTCGGTGCAGAAGGCGGTGCGGGTGCGCAGCACGCGCGAAGGCCCGCTGTCGCACATCACCACCTATGTGCCGGCCGACATCGCCCGCCAGTTCGGCCGGCGCGAGCTGGCCCGCAAGCCCATCCTGGTGCTGCTGGAGGAATCCGGCGTGAAGGTGGGCCGTGCCCACCAGACTATTTCCGCCAAGCTGGCCGATGCCGTCGTGGCCCGCCACCTGGATGTGGCCGTGGGCTCGGCCCTGCTGGCGGTGCGCCGCCTGATCCTGGACGACCAGGAGCGGCCCGTGCAATGGCTGCACGGCCTGTACCGGCCGGACCGCTACGAATACGAGATGCAGCTGTCGCGCGTCGGCAGCATCGACGCCAAGGTCTGGGTCAGCAAAGAGCTGTCCGCCCAGTTCCACTGATCACAACGACCGCCCCCCGACCCACCCCCCAAGGAGAAAGCCCATGAGTAACCGCCGCCATTTCCTATCCCAGTCGGCCGCCGCCGCATCGGCCCTGGCCTTCCCCCTGGTGGGCGGGGCGCAGGCCAAGGCCATCAAGGTGGGCGTGCTGCACCCGGTGACGGGCGCGCTGGCGTATTCGGGCCAGCAGTGCCGCGAGGGCGCGATGATGGCCATCGAGGACATCAACAAGGCCGGCGGCATCAAGTCCCTGGGCGGCGCCAAGCTCGAGGCCCTGCTGGGCGACGCGCAGTCGCAGCCCCAGGCCGGTGCGGCCGAGGTCGAGAAGATGAACGAGGCGGGCGTGTCCGCCGTGGTCGGCGCCTTCGCGTCGGCCATCTGCCTGGCCACCACGCAGGCCGCCGCCAAGTACAACCTGCCGCACATCGTGGACGTGGGCGTGGCCGACCAGATCGTGGAGCGGGGCCTCAAGAACACCTTCCGCTTCGGCCCCGGCTACAAGAAGTGCACCGAGACGGCCATGGCCAACCTGCACGTGCTCAACACCGCCGCCGGCAAGCCGGCCAAGACGGTGATGGTCATCCACGAGGAGTCGCTGTTCGGCTCCGGCACGGCGCAGCTGCTGTCGCGCGAGCTGCCTGGCTACGGCTACGAGGTCAAGGAAGTCGTCAAGCACGCCAACCCCACGCGCGACTTCAACAACATCGTGCTGCGCATGAAGGCGGTCAACCCCGATATCGTGATCCCCGCCAACTACTACAACGAGTACGCGCTGCTGGTGCGCACCATGCAGCAGCAAAAGGTCACGCCCAAGGCCATCTACTCGGTGCTGGGCGGCGCCGCGTCGAGCTACAAGTTCGTCAAGGAGTTTCCGGACGCGGCCAACGGCATCATCGACTGCAACCACTGGTTCAACCCCAAGGACAAGCGCGCGCAGGACCTCAAGAAACGCGTGGAGGCCAAGGGCCTGTTCTTCAGCTACGAGCTGTTCATGACCTACACGTCCATGTGGCTGCTGGCCGATGCCCTGGAGCGCGCCAAGTCCACGGACCGCGCCGCCCTCATTGACGCGCTGGAAAAGAGCACGTTTGCCGACCACATCATGCCGTACGGCCCCACCAAGTTCGTCGCCGGACAGAACCAGGGAGCCCAGCCACTCATGACCCAGGTGCTGAACAAGGACATCAAGGTCATCATCCCGCGCGACTACCGCGAAGCAGACCCGCTCTTCCCCTTGAAGGCCTGAGAAACCCACCTCCGGCCATGCCTGCAACGGCCAGCGCGGCGCCAGATCACCTGGCGCCAGGCCGCGCCTTTGCCTGAACAGCCGGACACACCACATCCATGTTCGATCTCAGCATCCTCTTCCCCTCGGTCCTGAACGGCCTGACGACCGGTGCGGTCTACGCACTGATCGCCCTGGGCCTGACCTTGATCTACGGCGTGCTGCACATCATCAACTTCGCGCACGGCGCGTCGCTGATGCTGGCGCTGTATGCCGTCTACCTGCTCAAGCAGCACTGGGGAATCGACCCCTACCTGGCGCTGCCCATCCTCGTGCCCGGCATGTTCGCCCTGGGCTACGTGCTGCAGCGCCTGGTCATCAACCGCGCCAGCCATGGCAAGGACGAGAACATCCTGCTCGTCACGCTGGGCATCTCCATCGTCATGGAGAACCTCGCGCTGCTGTTCTTCAAGTCCGACACGCGCACCATCGAGACCCCCTACACCCTCACCACCGTGGCCATCGGCCCGGCGATGATCGCGCTGCCCAAGCTCGTGTCGTTCGCGGGCGCCCTGGTCGTTTCGGGCCTGCTGCTGTGGATCGTGGGGCGCACCGACCTGGGCCGGGCCATCCGCGCGGTGGCGCGCGAGAAGCACGGCGCCAAGCTCATGGGCATCCATGTGGACCATGTCTACGCCATGAGCTTCGGCATCGGCCTGGCCTGCCTGGGCGCGGCCGCGTGCTTTCTGCTGCCGGCCTACTACGTCAACCCGCAGGTGGGCAGCGGCTTCGTGCTGGTGGCCTTCACCATCGTCGTGCTCGGCGGCATGGGCAGTTTTGCCGGCGCGCTGGTCGGCGGGCTGCTGATCGGCGTGGTGGAGTCGCTCGGCGGCCTGTACCTGGGCGAATCGCTGGGGCAGATCGGCATCTTCGCCATCTTTATCGCCGTGCTGCTGTTTCGCCCGCAGGGCCTGTTTGGAGCCCGTCAATGAAGCAGCTCGCATCCATCGCTCTCTTCGCGCTGGCCGTGTCGGCCATCACCTTCGCGTCCGACTCCGGCGTGTTGCTCAACTTCATCATGATGTCCCTGTACGCGGCGCTACTGGCCCAGGCCTGGAACATCCTGGGCGGCTTCGGCGGGCAGTTCTCGTTCGGCCATGCGCTGTTCTTCGGCACGGGCGCCTACATCCAGGCCATTGCGCAGATGCAGGGCGGCATCAACGCCTGGGTGGCGCTGCCCCTGGCCGTGGGCGGCAGCGCGCTGGTGGGGCTGTTCGTGGGCGGGCTGTCGTTCCGCTACGGGCTCAAGGGCTCGTACTTTGCGCTGGTCACCCTGGCGTTTGCCGAGGTGTTCCGCATCCTGGCGCTGTCGGTGCCCTTCACCGGCGCGGGCGTGGGCCTGATGCTGCCGCTCAAGGAATCGGTGGCCAACATGCAGTTCGGCTCGCGCAAGGGCTATGTCTTCCTGATCCTGGCGCTGGTCACGCTGGCGCTGCTGGCCAGCTGGTGGCTCAAGAACTCGCGCTTCGGCGCCTGGCTGCAGGCCGTGCGCGACAACGAGGACGCGGCCCGCGCCGTGGGCGTCAACCCCTTCGGCGTGAAGATGGGCGCCATTGCCCTGTCGGGTGGCTTCATGGGCGCGGCCGGGGCCTTCTATGTGCAGGTGTTCCAGTACATCGACCCCGCCATCGCCTACGGATCGCTCACATCGGTGGAGGCCCTGGTGGCGGCCATCGTGGGCGGCATCGGAACCATCTGGGGGCCTGTGCTGGGCGCCCTGGTGCTGCATGTGCTGGCCGACCTCACGCGCAACCTGTTCGGCCAGTTGCCCGGCATCAACATGGTGATCTACGGGGTGGTGCTGGTGGTCATCGTCATGTTCCTCCCGCGCGGCATCGCGGGTCTGGGGCAGTCGGTGGTGCATCTGTGGAAACGATCGGGAGGCCGCCATGGCCAATGACCTGCTGACTCTGACGGGGCTGGGCAAATCCTTCGGCGGCCTGAAGGCCGTGCAGAACGTGAGCCTCACGGTACCCGAAGGCTCGCTCACCGCGCTGATCGGACCCAATGGCGCCGGCAAGACCACGCTGTTCGCGCTGATGACCGGATTCGTAAAGCCCGATGCTGGCACGGTGCAGTTCGCGGGGCGCGACATCACAGGCCAGGCGCCGCACCTCAATGCCCGCCTGGGCATGGCGCGCACCTTCCAGATCGTGCAGCCCTTTGCCGCCCAGACAGTGCGCGAGAACATCGCCGTGGGCGCCCATCTGCACGAGCCGCGCCGCGCGGCAGCGCTGGCGCTGGCCACCGAGGTGGCGGCGCGCGTGGGTTTGTCGGCGCAGCTCGACAAACCCGCATCCGACCTGACCGTGGCAGGCCGCAAGCGGCTGGAGCTGGCGCGCGCGCTGGCCACCCGGCCGCGCCTCTTGCTGCTTGACGAGGTGCTGGCCGGCCTCAACCCCCAGGAGATTGCCGAGATGATTCCCGTGGTGCGCGGCATCGCCCAGGGCGGCGTGACGGTGCTGATGATCGAGCACGTGATGCAGGCCGTGATGAACCTCGCCGAGCACGTGTGGGTGCTGGCCCAAGGCCAGTTGATCGCCGAGGGCAACCCCGGCAAGGTCACGTCCGACGAGCGGGTGATCGAAGCCTACCTGGGCCACGGCACCGCAGCCCGCCTGCGCGCCGCCGCTGCCTCCTCCTCCTCCTCCTCGAAGGAGGCCGCATGAGCACGGGCCCACTGCTGGATATCGAGGGCCTGCGCGGCGGCTATGGCCGCGTGGAGGTGCTGCGCGGGGTGGACCTGCAGGTGAACCCTGGCGAAACCGTGGCCCTGCTGGGCAGCAACGGCGCGGGCAAGTCCACGCTCAACAACGTGGTCTGCGGCATCTACCCGGCCTGGGCCGGGCGCGTGGCGTTTGGCGGTGCCGACCTGAGCGGCGCGCACTACACCGAGGTCGTCAAGGCCGGGCTGATCCAGGTGCCCGAGGGGCGCAAGATCTTCCCGAACCTGAGCGTGCTGGAAAACCTGACGCTCGGCAGCTTCTCGCGCGCCCGGGAGCGCCGCGCCGAAAACATCGACAAGGTGTTCGCCACCTTCCCGCGGCTGAAGGAGCGCACCGCACAGCTGGCCGGCACCATGAGCGGCGGCGAGCAGCAGATGCTGGCCATCGGCCGCGGCCTCATGGCCGAGCCGCGCCTGTTGATCCTGGACGAGCCCTCGCTGGGCCTGTCGCCCCTGCTGGTCGAAGAAATGTTCGGCCTGATCCGCCAGTTGCGCGCCACGGGCCTGGCGGTGCTGCTGGTCGAGCAGAACGTGGGCCAGTCGCTGGAGATCGCCGACCGCGCCTACGTGATGGAGAACGGGAGCATCCGCTTTGCCGGCGCCCCCAACGAACTGCTGCGCAGCGACGAACTGCGCCGGGCCTACCTGGGCCTTTGAGAAGGAGACACACACATGACGATTCCACGCCGAAACCTGCTGCTGGCCTTGCCCGCAGTGCTTCCGCTTGGGCGGGCCCTGGCCCAGGGCAATGCCCCCATCCGCATCCTGGTGGGCGCGCCTGCCGGCGGCTCCACCGACACGCTGGCGCGCAATCTGGCCACCGAGATGGGCCGCCAGCTCGGCCGCACCGTGGTGGTGGAAAACCGCCCCGGCGCGGGTGGCAACATCGCGGCCGACGCGGTGGCCAAGGCCGCGCCGGACGGCAACACGCTGCTGATGAGCTTCACAAGCCACGCCATCAACGCCAGCCTCTACCCGTCGCTGCCGTTCGACCCCATCAAGGACTTCACCCCGCTGACCTGCGTGGCGACCTCGCCGTCCATCCTGGTGGCCAACCCCGCGGTGCAGGCCAAGGATGTGCGCGAGCTGATCGCGCTGGCCAAGGCCAGGCCGGGCCAGCTCAACTTCGCCATCGGCGCCGTGGGCTCATCGCTGCACCTGGCGGGCGACGCTTTCAAGATGCAGTCGGGCGCCTACATCGTCAACATCCCGTACCGCGGAACCGCGCCCGCGCTGCAGGACGTGCTGGCAGGACAGGTGGAGCTGATGTTCGCCGCCGTGGGCAATGCCCAGTCGCAGATCCGCGCGGGCAAACTCAAGGCGCTGGGCGTGACCAGCGCCAAGCGGCTGCCGGCCTTTCCGGACGTGCCGGCCATCGCCGAAGTGCTGCCGGGCTACGAGTCCAGCGCCTGGTTCGGCCTGTTCGGCCCTGGCAACATGAACCCCGAGCTCGCCAAGAAGTTGAGCGACGCCGCCCGCCAGGCCATTGCCACGCCCGAGGTCAAAAAGCGCCTGGAGACTGAAGGCGCCGTGCCCGTGGGCAACAGCCCTGAAGAATTCGCGCGCTTCGTGCAGGCCGAGATCCCGCGCTGGGCCAAGGTCGTGCGTTTTGCCGGAGCCAAGCCCGAATGACCACCGCCCCCAGTACCCTGGCGCAGAAGCTGGTGGCACGCGCCAGCGGCCGCAGCACTGTCACGCCCGGGGAGATCGTCAATTGCCAGGTCGACCTGGCCATGTTCCACGACTCGTCGGGTCCCCGGCGCCTCAAGCCCATGCTCGACGAGCTGGGCGCGAGCATCTGGGACAAGTCCCGCGTGGTGCTGGTCATGGACCACTACCTGCCCGAGCGCGATGACGAATCGCGCCGCATCGTGCGTATCGCCCGCGACTGGGCCAAGGAGCAGGCACTGCCCCATGTCTACGACGGCCAGGGCATCTGCCATGTGGTGGTGCCGCAGCACGGCCACATCCGCCCGGGCATGTTCTGCGTGGGGGGCGACTCGCACTCGCCCACCGGCGGGGCGTTTGGTGCCTACATGTTCGGCATCGGCAGCACCGAGATGCTGGGCGTGGTGGTCACCGGCGAGATCTGGCTGCGCGTGCCCCACACCCTGCAGATGCACTGGAGCGGGCGCCTGGCTGCCGGCGTGACCGCCAAGGACATGATGCTGCACATGATCGGCCGCTTCGGCATGAACGGCGGCCAGTACCAGGCTGTGGAGCTTGCCGGGCCTGCGGTACAGGCCCTGTCGATGCAGGAGCGCATGACCCTCTCCAACATGAGCGCCGAGTTGGGCGCGCAGGCCGGCCTGATCGCACCCGACGCGACCACGCACGACTGGCTGGCCGTCCACGGCGTGCCTGAGGCCGACCTGCAGGGGCTGGACGCCTGGGTGACCGACTCCGGCGCGCCGCTCACCCGCCACGACTTCGACGCCGACGCCCTGGCACCCCAGGTGGCCGCACCCCACAGCCCTGCCAATACCGGTGCCGTGGACCAGCATGCGGGCACACGCATCGACGTGGCCTACATCGGCGCCTGCACCGGCGCCAAGCTCGACGACCTGCGCGCCGCCGCCAGCGTGCTGCGCGGCCACCGCGTGGCCCGCGGCGTGCGCCTTATGGTGGCGCCCGCCAGTCAGCAGGACCAGGCTGCGGCCCGCGCCGAAGGGGTGCTGCAGGTGCTGGAGGACGCGGGGGCCGAGCTGTTCCCCACCACCTGCGGCGCCTGCGCCGGCTATGGCGATACGGTGGGCGACGGCACCACCGTCATCTCCAGCACGGCGCGCAACTTCAAGGGCCGCATGGGCTCGTCCACGGCGCAGGTGTACCTGGCCTCGCCCTACACCGTGGCCGCTTCGGCCCTGCAGGGGCACATTGCCGACCCGCGCGAGGTGCTGGCATGAGCAGCGCACCACACAGGGTCTGGAAGCTGGGCGCCGACATCGACACGGATGTGCTGGCCCCCGGCCACGCGATGAAGCACGGCATCGACGTGCTGGCCCGCCACTGCCTCGAATCGGTACGCCCGGACTTCGTGGGCGGCGTGCGCCAGGGCGATGTGATCGTGGCCGGCCCCAACTTCGGCATCGGTTCGTCGCGCGAGCAGGCCGCGGCCGTGCTGGTGCGGCTGGGTGTCGTGGCGGTCATCGCACCGTCGTTCAGCGGCCTGTACTTTCGCAATGCCTTCAACCTGGGTTTGCTGCTGTTGACATGCCCCAGGGCCGGCGAGGTGGCCGAGGGCGAGCAGGTCGCCCTGGACTGGCAGGCCCCGGCCTTGATCACTGCGGCTGGCGCGCCCCTGGCGTGCGAGCCGATTCCCCCATTTCTCATGGACATGGTGCGCGCTGGCGGATTGATGAACCAGCTGCGAACCCGTTTTGGCAAGGAGGCCATTCATGGCTGACAACAAGGTAGCAGCATCATCATCGATGGACCCGGTCACGCTGGCCGTGCTGCGTGGGCGGCTGGAGCAGGTGGCCGACGAAATGGATGCCACGCTGTACCGCAGCGCGTTCAACCCCATCATCGCCGAGGCGCACGATGCCTGCCACGGCCTGTACGACGCGGTCAGCGGCGACACCCTGGTGCAGGGCAAGTCGGGCCTGCCGGTGTTCGTGGGTGCCATGGCCTTTGCAGTGCGCGCGGCCATGCGCATCGCTGCCGAGCGTGGCGGCATGGTGCAGGGCGACACCTGGCTGTTCAACGACCCGTACGAGGGCGGCACGCACGCCAACGACTTCAAGCTGGTGCGACCGTTCTTTCGCGACGGCCGGCTGTACTGCTTTCTCGCGTCGGCCGCGCACTGGCACGACGTGGGTGGCAATGTGCCCGGCAACTACAACCCCGCCGCCACCGAGTGCTGGCAGGAGGCCGTGCAGATTCCACCCGTGCGCATCGTGCGCGGCGGTGCGCTGGACGAGGACGTGCTGGCCATCCTGAAAGCCAACACCCGCCTGCCCGACAGCCTGTGGGGCGACCTGAATGGACAGCTCTCCGCGCTGGACCTGGGCGAGCACCGCCTGAACGACCTGCTGGACCAGTATGGCGACGCCGTGGTGCTGCAGGCCATGGGCGAGCTGCGCATGCGCGCCGTCAAGCTCATGCGCTCGCACATCGCGGCGCTGCCCGATGGGCGCTACAGCTTCAGCGACATGCTGGACAACGACGGCGTGAAGGACGAGGCGCTGACCATCGCCCTGGACATGACGGTGGCAGGCGACCGCCTCACGCTCGACTTCTCGCGCACCTCGCCGCAGTGCGCGGGGCCGGTGAACATCTCGCGCGCCACGGCCATCGCGGCCTGCTACGTGGCGCTCAAGCACTTGTTTCCCGACGTGCCTGCCAATGCCGGCGTGCTCGACGCGGTGGACTTCGTGCTGCCGGACGGCCTGGTGATCAGCGCGGCGCGGCCGCGCCCGGTGGGTGGCTACACCGAGACCATCCTGCGCATGATCGACGTGATCTTCAGCGCCACGGCCCTGGCCGCGCCCGAGCGCGCCATGGCCCAGGCCTACGGCACCATCAATGCGCTGTCCATCGCCGGGCACCGCACCGACGCGGCGCGCAAGGGCCAGCGGTGGGTGATGTTCAGCTTCTTCGGCGGCGGCCACGGCGGGCATTCCGATGGCGACGGCATGAGCCACGGCAATGCGCCCATCTCCACGGCGACCATCCCGCCGCTCGAAATTCTGGAGGCTGCCTACCCCGTGCGCTTCACAGAGTGGGCGCTGCGCCCCGGCTCGGGCGGCGACGGCCAGCACCGCGGTGGCCTGGGCGCCATCTACGAGATCGAGCTGCTGGAGCAGGACGCCGAAGTCTTCATCTTCGGCGAGCGCGGCAAGGCCGCACCGCAGGGCATCGCCGGAGGCGGAGAGGCCGCGATGAACGTCTTCAGCTACGAGAACGCGGGCGAGTGGAAGACGCCGCCCATGCGCTCCAAGATGATCGGCATCCAGCTGAAAAAAGGCGAGCGTGTGCGGCTGGAAACACCCGGCGGCGGCGGCTACGGGTCCCCGTCGGCGCGGGCCGCAGCAGCGCGCCAGAGCGACGAGGCGATGGGTTATGTGGTGGCGGACAACAGCGCAGCAGCAGTGAAAGGCGCAGCAGCATGAGCGGCAAGGCTTCCTTTGTGGTGGGTGTGGATGTGGGTGGCACCTTCACCGATCTTTTTGTGCTCGACGAAGCGGACGGCAGCGCCCGCATCGTCAAGGTGCCCTCCACCCGGGGGGAAGAAGCGCGCGGCTTCATGAACGGCGTGGCGCGCGTGGCGGATTCGGCGGGCGCCATCGCCACCATCGTGCACGGCACCACGGTGGGCACCAATGCGCTGCTGGAGCGCAAGGTTGCGCGCACCGGCATCATCACCACGCGCGGTTTTCGCGATGTGCTGGAGATGCGCCGCCGCGACCGGCCCCAGACCTGGGGCCTGCGCGGCAGCTTCGAGCCCATCGTGCCGCGCGACCTGCGCCTGGAGGTGGACGAGCGTGTGCTCGCCGATGGATCGGTGCACACACCGGTCGATCTGGAGCAGGTGAAAGCCCAGGCCCAGGCCTTGCTGGACGCGGGCTGCGAGGCCGTGTGCGTTTTCTTCATCAACACCTACGCCAACCCTGCCAACGAGCAGGCGGCCGTGGCCGCCGTGCGCAGCCTGTGGCCCAACCCGCACGTGACCGCGGCCAGTGAGGTGCTGCCCGAGATCCGCGAGTTCGAACGCTGCTCCACCGCCACGCTCAATGCCGCCCTGCAACCCGTGGTGGGCAGCTACCTGGAGCGGCTGGAGGGCGACCTGCGCACCCAAGGCTTTGGCGGCGAGCTGCTCATCGTGCAGAGCAACGGCGGCGTGATGTCGCGCCAGACGGCTTGCGACGTGCCGGTGCGCACCGCGCTGTCGGGTCCGGCGGCGGGCGTGATTGCCTGCGCAGCGATTGCACGGGCGGCGGGTTTCCCCGACGTGATCACGGGCGACATGGGCGGCACCTCGTTCGACGTGTCGCTGGTGGCCAAGGGCGAAGCGGCGCTGGCTGCACAAACGGCCATTGAGTTCGGCATGGTGGTGCGTTCGCCCATGATCCAGATCGAGACCATCGGTGCGGGTGGCGGCTCCATCGCCTCGGTGGACGCCGGCGGCATGCTGCAGGTCGGCCCCGAGTCGGCGGGCAGCATTCCTGGCCCGGCCTGCTACGGACGGGGCAACACCCGCCCCACGGTGACGGATGCCAACGTATTGCTGGGTCGCATCGCCGCCGACCGCCCCCTGGGCGGTGGTCTGCTGGCCGCGATGGATGCGCAAAAGTCGCGCGACGCCATCGAGACCCATGTCGCCAAGCCCCTGAGCCTGGACGTGATGGCGGCGGCCGAAGCCATCCTCACGGTCGCCAACGCCAAGATGGCCGGCGCCGTGCGGGTGGTTTCCATCGAGCGCGGGCACGACCCGCGCCAGTTCGCGTACATGCCGTTCGGCGGTGGCGGCGCCCTGCACGTGTGCGCCATGATGCGCGAGGTGGGCGTGGGCACGGGCATCGTGCCGCGCTACCCCGGCGTCACCTCGGCCCTGGGCTGCGTGATGGCCGACATGCGCCATGACGCTGTGCAGACCCTGAACAAACCCCTGGCCGAGCTGGACGTGGCCGACCTGCACGAGCGCGTGCAGGCCTTGTCGGCTGCCTGCCAGCAGCGCCTGGACTCGGCGGGCGTGCAGTTCGTGCAGGTGCAGGAAATCATCGCGCTGGACATGCTCTACGCCGGGCAGACGCACACCGTGCAGGTGCCGCTGGCGGCGCAGGCACTGAGCCGCGAAGGCATCCAGGCCGCTTTCGAGGCCGCCTACCGCGCCGCCTTCGGCCGGGTGCTCGACGGCATTGCCGTGCGGGTGATGAACCTGCGCTACGCCCGCGTCGGCGTGCGCCCCAAATTCGACCTGACGGTGCTGGCACCGCAGTCGACCACGCTGAACCCCTCGCTGGGCGTGCAGCGCGTGTTCCATGCTGGCCAGTGGTGGGACGCGGCGCGCCATGCGCGGCTGGACCTGCCCGTGGGCACCCGCATCGACGGCCCCGCCATCCTGGAGCAGCCCGACACCACGGTGTGGCTGGAGCCGGGCTTTCACGCCACGGTGGACATGCTGGGCAACCTGATGGTGCGTGCAGCATGAGCCATAACGCCAACGCACCGTTGAACCTGCGCCGCACGGCCCTGGTCATCATCGACCTGCAGGACGACTTCCTCGCGCCCGAGGGCGCCTATGCCCGGGGCGGCGCGGTGAGCGCTGCAGCCCAGGCGCTGCCGCCGCGCGTGGCCGCCGTGGCCCGGGCGTTGAAGGCTGCGGGCGGCATGGTGGTGGGCAGCCAGTTCACCCTGTGGCCCGACGCGCAGGGCGAGCCCATGATCTCGCCGCACCTCAAGACCCTGCGCCCGTTCCTGCGGCGGGGCGACTTCGCGCCCGGCAGCGCAGGACAGGCGATGGTGTCCGACATTGCGCCGTGGGTGGATGTGGCGGTGTGCAAGGTGGCGTACTCGGCCTTCTTCAACACCCAGCTCGACTGGGTGCTGCGCCGCGCGGGCATCGACACCGTGGCCGTGTGCGGCATCGTCACGAACGGCGGCGTGGCCAGCACGGTGCGCGACGCCCACATGCGCGACTACCGCACCCTGGTGCTGTCCGACGGCTGCGCCGCCTTCCGCCAGGAAGTGCACGACACCGCGCTGGCGGACATGGCCACCGTGGCGCAGGTGCTCAGCTGTGCAGACTTCACGGCTGCGCTGGCCGGCGGTACGCCATGACGGGCACGCTGCCGACCATCCGCCACGCCGACAGCATGCCGGCGGCCGCGCGGGACAACCATGTGCCTGTGGCCATCGTGGGCGGTGGTGCCTGCGGCCTGACCGCTGCGCTGATGCTGCACGACCTGGGGGTGGACTGCGCCGTGCTGGAGCGCGACGCCACGCCCACGGGCTCGTCGGCACTGTCCTCGGGCTTCATCCCGGCGCCGGCCACGCGGGTCCAGAAGGAGTTGGGCATAGACGACAGCCCCGAGCGCTTTGCGGCCGACATCACCGCCAAGGCCAAGGGCAGGGCGGCGCCGCACCTGGTGCAGGCCTACGCCCGTGCCATCGGGCCAGCGCTGGATGCCCTGCAGGACCGCCACGGGCTGGAGTGGCAGGTGCTCGATGGATTCTTGTACCCCGGCCACAGCGTGCGCCGCATGCACGCGGTGCCAGAGAAGACCGGCACGGGCCTGATGGGCCGGCTGGCCAATGCGATGGCAGCGGCCGAGATTCCGCTGGTGGCCGATGCCACCGTGCGCGAGCTCTGGGCTGACGACACCGGCCTCGTGATCGGCGTGGGCTACGAGCGGCCGGACGGTACGCTGGAGCACCTGTCGTGCGATGCGGTCATCCTGGCCTGCAACGGCTTCGGCGGCAATGCCGCCATGGTGCGCGAACTGTTGCCCGAAATGCGCGACGCCCTGTTCGCCGGGCACACCGGCAACGATGGCAGCGCCATCGCCTGGGGCCGCGCACTGGGCGCGCGGCTGGCGGACCTGGGCGGCTACCAGGGCCACGGATCATGGGCCATACCGCAGGGCGCGCTGATCTCGTGGGCGCTCATGATGGAAGGCGGCATGCAGGTCAACGCGCAGGGCCGGCGCTTTCATGACGAGACGCAGGGCTACTCCGAGGCCTCGGTGCATGTGCTGGCCCAGCCGGGCGGCGTGGCGTGGAATGTGTTCGATGCGCCCCTCCTGGCGCTGGCGCGCGGTTTTCCGGACTTTGTGGATGCAGAAGCGGCGGGCGCCGTGAAGCATTGCGACAGCGTGCAGGCGCTGGCAACGTTGATCGGCTGCGACGACACCGCACTGGCGGCCACGCTGGCCGGGCAGGGGCCTTGTCCACGGCCTGGCACGCGTGCGCTGCAGGCGCCGTTTTGCGCGGTGAAGGTCACCGGCGCGCTGTTCCATACCCAGGGCGGACTCGACATCGATGCGCAGTGCCGCGTGCTGGACACCCAGGGCCGCGCGTTTCCCAACCTGCTGGCCGCGGGCGGCGCGGCGCGGGGTGTCTCGGGCGATGCCGTCTGGGGTTACCTCTCGGGCAACGGCCTGCTGAGCGCAGTGGCCGGCGGCTACCTGGCGGCCTGCACCGCCGCCCATCTGCTTCGTCCCCCAACGGGTTCCACTCCATGACCGCCATGACTGACATGACCCTGCACGAACGGCTGCAGCAGCCGAACATCCTTCTGGCCCCAGGCATCTACGACGCGCTGAGCGCCCTGGTGGCCGAGCAGGCCGGCTTCGAGGCGTTGTACCTCTCGGGCGCCTCCATCGCCTACACACGGCTGGGCCGCTCCGACGTGGGCCTGACCACCTACACCGAGGTGGAAGACACCCTGGCGCGCATCACCGAGCGGGTGCGCACGCCCGTCATCGTCGATGCAGACACCGGCTTTGGCAACGCGCTGAACGTGCAGCGCACGGTGCGCGGCTTCGAGCGGGCGGGCGCAGCCATGGTGCAGATCGAGGACCAGGGCTTTCCCAAACGCTGCGGCCACCTGGACGGCAAGACCGTGGTGCCCGCCGCCGAGATGTGCGGCAAGCTGCGCGCCGCGCTCGACGCCCGCCGTAACGCCAGCACCCTGATCCTGGCGCGCACGGACGCGCTGGCGGTCGAGGGCATCGAGGCCGCGTTCGACCGGGCCGAGCGCTACCTGGAATGCGGCGTGGATGCGCTGTTCATCGAAGCCCTGCGCACCCCCGAGCAGATGGACGCCGCCTGCCAGCGTTTCGCCCACCGCATCCCCTTGCTGGCCAACATGGTCGAGGGCGGCAAAACCCCTGTGCAGGGCGCGCAGGAGCTGGGCGAGCGCGGTTTCCGCATCGCCATCTTCCCCGGCGGCACGGCGCGGGCGGTGGCCCATACCCTGCGGGGCTACTACGCCAGTCTGCACACGCACCAGACCACGGCGCCGTTCAAGGAGCGCATGCTGGACTTCGACGGCCTCAACGCGCTGATCGGCACGCCCGAGCTGATGGAGCAGGGAAGGCAGTACGAATGACGACCAGCGGGGCGGCCCAATGCCCCCGCCCGCACTGCGTTACCGGGCGCCGCGTACCATGCCCCTGAAACCATTCATCGCATGGAGACCCACATGGCACAGAACCTTCAAACCATCACCCTGGGCGGCGGCTGCTTCTGGTGCACCGAGGCCGTGTTCGACCGCGTGCGCGGCATCACCGACGTGGAAAGCGGCTACACCAACGGCCACACGCTCAACCCTACCTACGAGCAGATCTGCCAGGGCGACACCGGCCACGCCGAGGTGGTGCGCCTGACCTACGATGCCGACGAGATCAGCCTGGAAGAAGTGCTGGAAATCTTCTTTTACACCCACGACCCGACCACCCTCAATCGCCAGGGCAACGACGTGGGCACGCAGTACCGCAGCGGCATCTACTTCGACAAGGCTGAAGATGGCGAGGCGGCCAACGCGATGATCCGCCAGATGTCGCAGGACAAGCTGTTCGGCGCGCCCATCACCACCGAGGTCAAGCCGCTGCAGAACTACAGCGCGGCCGAGGCTTACCACCAGGACTACTTCGCGAAGAACCCGAATGCGGGCTACTGCGCGTTTGTGGTGGGGCCGAAGGTGGAGAAGTTCAGGAAGACGTTTGCGCGGTATGTAAAGGGTTGAGCTGGGGCTGGGGGTCGTGCAATGCTGCGCTGACGTATGTATTGACAACTGATATACGTTGATATAGAGTTTGTGTATCCATTGCATATGCACAGGAGTTGCCATGCGCGACGCTGCCATCAATCTCAGGGCGCTGCCTGAGCAACGTGACTTGATCGACCATGCGGCCAGCCTGCTCGGCAAAAACCGTTCCGATTTCATGCTGGAAGCGGCTTGTGACCGAGCGCAGGCTGTGGTGCTCGATCAAGTGTTCTTCAGCCTGGATACAGACAAGTTCAAGCAGTTCACGGCCCTGCTGGACGCGCCCCGTACCTCCGACGCAGGTCTGGAGCGACTCATGGCCGTCAAGGCTCCCTGGACCGCGGGAGCAGCGTGAGCGGCATGGGTTTGCAGTGCAGTGCACCACAGCCTCTGGCCACCCACCATCAACTCGACGGTTTTGCATGCGGAGAGCCTACGCTCGATGATTGGCTCCAGCGCCGCGCTCTGGCCAATCAATTGAGCGGGGCGAGCCGCACGTTCGTGGTGGCAGGCGCTGACGGGCGTGTAGTGGGTTACTACGCCATGGCGGCTGGCGCTGTGTCGCACCAGATGGCGACCAGCGGCGTGCGCCGCAATATGCCGGACCCCATTCCTGTGATGGTGCTGGCGCGGCTTGCGGTCGCCCGGCAGGCCCAGGGTCTTCAGTTGGGGGGCGCACTGCTGCAGGATGCCGTGCACAGAGCCGTGGCGGTGTCGCAAAACGCCGGGGTTCGCGCCGTTCTCGTCCACGCTTTGCATGACAATGCCAAGCGGTTTTACGAGCACTACGGGTGCAGGGAATCTCCCCTGCATCCCATGACGCTGACGCTGCGCATCTAGCCACTCGCCCCGGGCGCCTGAAGCGCTTCAACCTGTGCGGCCCATGCGCATGTTGCAAAGTGCCCTTGCAGTTCCTGGGTACACCCAGGTCCAGCGACGAACACGGCAGGCATAATGCAACCCGATTGCGTTATCCACTCCGCTTGTCCATCGCTGTCCATGCCGGCCATATCCTCACGTCCATCCAGCGCGACTTGGTCGTTGCCTTCAGGGATGCGTGCGACCCGTGCCACACGCGCACTGGCGGCGCTGTACGCAGCCCGCCCAGACGCAGCCTTCTCCGAACCCGAAGTGGAGGCTGCCCTCGCCACTGCCGGTGCCCCGGTCAACAAGGTCACCGTCTACCGCATGCTCGACCGCTTCGCCGCGGCCGGGCTGCTGCACAAGCAGGTGGATGCCGCCCGCGTCACGCGGTATGCGCTCGCACCCCAAGGCGAGGAGGGCGCCGCACCGCGCTTTGAATGCGACGACTGCCACCGCCAGTTCCGCCTGTCGCAGGGCTCTGCCAAGGTGCAGACCGCGTTGAAGCAGGTGCTGCAGGCGCTGGCCACGGCGGGGCACGAGAGTCTTGCCGTGGACATCGCCGTGCGCGGCCGCTGTGCTGGCTGCGCGCACCCGGCCGAGAGCGCAGCCGCATGATCCGTACCCGAGGCCTTGCCTACACCTACCCCACGGGCGGTGCGCCGCTGCGCTTTCCGGACGTGGACCTGAACCAGGGCGGCACGCTGCTGCTGCGCGGCCGCTCGGGCACGGGCAAGTCCACCTGGCTGTCGCTCATTGCCGGCCTGCGCGGTGCGAGTGGTGGCGATCTCTTCGTGGCGGGCATCCAGCTGGGCACGCAGCGCGGGGCGGAGCTCGATGCCTGGCGCGCACGCTGCATCGGGTTCCTGCCGCAGAAGCTGCACCTGTCGGGCGCGCTCACGGTGGCCGAGAACCTGGGCCTGGTCTACTTTGCAGCCGGGTTGCCGCGCGACGACGAGCGGATAGCACTGGTGCTGGCGCAGCTGGGCGTGGCCGAGCTGGCGGCGCGCAAGTCGCACCAGATATCGGGCGGTCAGGCCCAGCGCGTAGCCCTGGCGCGGGCCGTGCTGCTGGCGCCCGAACTGTTGCTGGCCGACGAACCCACGGCCAGCCTGGACGATGATGCCGCGGCCGATGCGCTGTCCCTGCTGCAGCACGGCGCAGCCGCCTGCGGCGCCAGCCTGGTCATCGCCACGCACGATCAGCGCGTGGTGCAGGCGCTGGTTGGCGCGCAGCAGCTGGATCTGAATAAAAACGCAGTACAGCGCCCACTGGGTATGTGCAAGCAGCTATGAAAAGCATAGTGGAGCTCGCGCGTCTTTCGTGGCGCTACCTCTGGTCGCGCCCGCTGGCGGCCGTGCTGAACCTGCTGGTGCTGACCCTGGGTCTGGCCGCCATCACACTGGTGCTGCTGGTGGCCACCCAGCTCGACAAGGCCTTCGAGCGCGACCTCGATGGCATCGACCTGGTGGTGGGCGCCAAGGGCAGCCCGCTGCAACTGATCCTGGCGGGCGTGTTCCACATCGACGTACCCACGGGCAACATTCCGCTGCAAGAGGTGCAGGCCCTGCAGAAGAGCCCGCTGGTGGCGCAGGTCATCCCGCTGAGCCTGGGCGACAGCTACCAGGGCTACCGCATCGTGGGCAC
Organism: Acidovorax sp. sic0104; assembly: GCF_019219095.1. Classification (GTDB taxonomy): domain Bacteria; phylum Pseudomonadota; class Gammaproteobacteria; order Burkholderiales; family Burkholderiaceae_C; genus Acidovorax. The sequence goes on along the minus strand of NZ_JAHUWH010000002.1, from coordinate 154,301 downwards.
CACGCCCGGCTATGTGGCGCACTACAGCGCCACCCTGGCCGAAGGCGCCCTGTGGCAGCAGCCCATGGACGCCGTGCTGGGCGCCAGCGTGGCGCGCGGCATTGTCAAAGCCGACAACCGCGGCGCGCCGCTGGTGGGCGCCACCTTCATCGGTAGCCACGGCCTGGGTGGAGGAGGGCACGCCCACGGCGACCACCCCTACCGCGTGAGCGGCGTGCTGGCGCCTTGCGGCTGCGTGCTCGACCGCCTCATCCTGACCAGCACCGAGTCCGTCTGGATGGTGCACGAGACCGCCACGGCCACCGAGCCTGAGGACCTGGAGATCCTGAAGGAAGAGCGCGAAGTGACCGTGGCGCTGCTGCGCTACCGCACGCCGCTGGCCGCCGTCACGCTGCCGCGTCAGATCAATGCCGACACCGCGCTGCAGGCTGCCGCGCCGGCCATCGAGGTCACGCGCCTGCTGCGCCTGCTGGGTGTGGGGGCCGACGTGCTGCGCGCCTTTGGCGGCGTGCTCCTGGCCGTGGCCGCGCTCAGCGTGTTCATTGCGTTGTGGAACGCGGTGCGCGAGCGCCGGGCCGACTTGGCCATGCTGCGCATGCTGGGCGCGCCGCCCGGCCGCGTGGCCGGTCTGGTGCTGTGGGAGGCGCTGTGGCTGTCCGCCATGGCATCTGCCCTGGGCCTGCTGCTGGGCCACGCCCTGGCGCACACGCTGGGGTGGGTGCTGCAGGCCCAGGGTCTGCTGCCGGTCAGCGGCCTGGTGTGGCTGCCGGCCGAGGCGGGCGTGCCGCTGCTGGCCGGTGCCGTGGCGGCATTGGCGGCCTTGTTGCCAGCCATGCAGGCCTACCGCACCGAGGTGGCGGACCTGCTGGGCCAGCCCTGATGACCTTGTTTTTCGCTTCCTGCTTGTTTGTCCATCATTCGAAAGGTTCTCCATGAAAAAACTGTTCACCACCCTGGCCCTGGTGCCATTGCTGCTGATGGCCGGTGCTGTGGCCCATGCGCAGGGCGCGCATTCCGACAAGGAGACCAAGGCCGACATCGAGCGCCACCGCGCCATGGCCGCCGCGCACGAAGCTGCCGCCAAGTGCCTGGAATCCGGCAAGGGCCATGACGTCTGCCAGAAGGAACTCCAGACCGCGTGCAAGGGTCTGGGCATTGGCAAGTACTGCGGCATGCGCCACAGTCATTAACGCTCCCCCCTGAGGCGCTGCGCGCCTTCCCCCCTGAGGGGGGACGCCCCCGGTGGCCCGGCGGAGCCGGTTCCACGGGGGCGCTGGGATTGGGGCGCGCCGGTTTTGCAGGGCGCGGGCGCAACGGAGTTCAGGTGGAATCAGCACGTTTGTCGACGGCGCTGTCACACATATGGAATAGCTGGCCCTGTGCGCACGGGGCGTTTACGGAGGGGATTTTTATGCACCATCGTTGGTTGCCTCGGTTTGTGCCCGGGCGCTCTATCGCTCTGCCTTTGGCGCTGGCGTTGGGTGTCGGTGTTTCTGGTACCGCGCTGGCACAAGCCAAGCCTTCCGCAGCGCCTGTGCTCAGTTCACCGTTGCCAGCGGGTGCTGGTGGGGCGCCGGTGGCGGGTGTGCCATCGGGCTCGGGAGCGGGGTATCACAGCCCGAACAGTCCGATTGCGCCGCTGCCCCAGCGCACGGATGTGATCCCCTGGTCGGTGCTGACCGACCTGACCAAGAAGACCACTAAGGACGGCATCCTGCCCGTGTTCAACGACGCGCAAAAGGGCATGGACAAGACGACGCAGCGCATCCAGGGCTTCATGATGCCGCTGGACGCCAAGGCCACCCAGACGCATTTTTTGCTCACCTCGGTGCCGCTGACCTGCTCCTTCTGCCTGCCCGGCGGGCCCGAGAGCATGGTCGAGGTCAAGGCCAGGACACCCGTGCGCTATTCGCTGGAGCCCGTGGTGGTCGAGGGCAAGTTCACCGTGCTGCACAACGACCAGTACGGCCTGTACTACCGCGTGGTGGAGGCCGTGCCGGTGAAATAATCGCCGACGTCCCCGCATCTTTGCCCGCATCTTGCGGGCACCTTGTTTGTTGACGGTTTTCCTCTCGTGACTTTTCCATTGCGCCCTTTCCAAACCCAGCCAGCCCGGCGCAGGGCGGGGCAGGGCGCGCGCGTGCCGGCCGGGCGCAGTCTTCAAGCTCAGCAAGCGCTGCTGCAACTGGCCCTGGCCTGGCTGCTGGTGGCCCTCGTGGCCGTGCCCACGCTGGGGCGGCTGCACCAGGTAGCCCATGGCAGCACGTTGGACCGGGTGCATGCAGGGTTGTCCCTGGCATCCCAGGGTGCGCCAGGCGCGGCCCCCCGAAGCCACACCGCCGATGCGGCCGCACCGAAACCGGGCCACAGTCACGGGCTCCACGCACTGCTGCCGCTGCTGCTGGGCCAGCACGCCCCGGCAGACTGCGTTCTGCTGGACCAGTTGGCGTTGGGCGACAGCTTGCACAGCGCCGCGGTGGCGCCCCCCGAGCCGGCACCCGCGCACGCACCGCCAGCCCAACGTGCGGCGCGCGACGCCGCCTTGCATGTTGCGCTGTTCCAGGCGCGTGGCCCGCCCCGGGCCTGACAAGCGCATTTCACCTGCGCTCTCGTCGCAATTCACTCCTGATTTCATAGCTTTCGGCGCTTGACCATCAAGCGCTGGAGGCACTTTTTATTCATGGCTCCGCGCTCCATGGCGTGGAGCCGCGCGCCGCGCGCCTGGCTCTGCCATCGCGGTGCGCACACGCCCATTGGCGCAAGCACACACGCACACCATGACCCACACCATCCTCGCATCCCGTTCTGCAGCGCATCGCAGCCGCCCCGTCCTTCGTCCTGTGGCCCTTGCTGCCATGTTGGCGCTATCGGGCCATGGCATCGCACATGCGCAGGCAGCTCCGGCACCGGCTGTCGCCCCGTCGGCGGCCGAAGCCGCCCCCAGCCTGCCTGCCGTCACCGTGTCCGCCAGCGGCCTGCAGCTGGGCACCAGCGACATGACCACACCCGCCACCGTGCTCGAAGGCGACGATCTCGTGCGCCGCCGCGAGGCCACGCTGGGCGAGACGCTCAACAGCGAGCCCGGCATCACCAGCAGCCACTTCGGCGCGGGCGCCAGCCGGCCCATCATCCGGGGCATGGACGGCCCGCGCGTCAAGGTGCTGTCGGATGGCGCCGAGCTGCACGACGCCTCCACCATCAGCCCCGACCACGCCGTGGTGTCCGAGCCCTTGCTCGCCACGCAGATCGAAGTGCTGCGCGGCCCATCCGCCCTGGTCTACGGCAGCGGCGCCGTGGGCGGCGTGGTCAACGTGCTGGACGGCAAGATCCCCACCGCCGTGCCCGAAAAGGGCTATGAAGGCAGCGCCGAGCTGCGCGCCAACACGGGTGCGCGCGAAGGGGCAGGGGCCTTCTCGCTCACGGGCGGCACCGGCAACCTGGCGGTGCACGTGGAGGGCGTCTCGCGCGACGCCAGCGACTACCGCGTGGGCAAGGGCTGGGTGCCCAACGGCGAGCCCAGCCGCAAGGTGCTGGGCAGCTTCAACCGCACCGACACCGGCAGCGTGGGCCTGTCGTGGGTGGGCGACCGGGGCTACCTGGGCGCCGCCTACACCCGGCAGACCGCCAGGTACGGCCTGCCAGGGCACAACCACAGCTTCGAGGGGTGCCACACCCACGGCGACCACCTGCATTGCGGTGCCCATGCCGACGAAGGCGAGGACGGCCACGACCATGACCACGGCGCCGAAGCGGGCGATGTACCCGTGGTCGACCTGCGCAGCGAGCGCTTCGACATCCGCGGCGAGCTGCGCAATCCCTTCACCGGTTTCTCGGCCCTGCGCCTGCGGGCCGGGGTCACCGACTATGTGCACGACGAGGTCGAGGACGGCGCCATCAGCACCACCTTCAAGAACAAGGCCTACGACACCCGCATCGAGCTGCAGCACGAGCCCATCGCCGGCTTCAAGGGTGTGATCGGCCTGCAGACCTCGCAGCGGAAATTCAGCGCCGAAGGTGAAGAGGCTTATGTGGAGCCCACCATCACCCGCAAGCTGGGCGTCTTCGCGCTGGAGGAATACCGCCTGGGCGACTGGCGCTTCGAGGCCGCCCTGCGCCACGACCGCCAGACGGCCGAGGCACAGGCCAGCGGCATCGAGCGCAGCCACAACGGCACCTCGGCATCGCTGGGCGCGGTGTGGAGGTTCACGCCCGGCTACCAGGTCGGTACATCGTTCACCCGCGCCAGCCGCGCCCCGTCGGCCGAAGAGCTGTACGCCCAGGGCCTTCACATGGCCACCAGTACCTACGAACGCGGCAACCCCGACCTGCGCTCCGAGATCTCGCAGAACATCGACGTGAGCCTGAAGAAGACCAGCGGCGACACCACCTTCGGCGTGAGCGTGTTCCGCAACCGCATCAGCAACTACATCTACGGCCGCACGCTCGATGAAGTGGAAGGCCTGCAACTGCTGCAGTACAGCCAGGCCGACGCCACCTTCACCGGCATCGAAGGTCAGGTGCGCCAGCGCCTGAACCGCAACTTCGGCATCACGCTGTTCGGCGACACCGTGCGCGCCCGTCTGGCCGGCGGCGGCCTGCTGCCCCGCATCCCGGCCACCCGCGCCGGCCTGCGCCTGGATGGCAACTGGAACGCCTGGGATGGCCAGGTCGAATGGGTGCAGGTGGCCCGCCAGAACCGTGTGGCGGAGTTCGAAACCGCCACGCCCGGCTACGGCATGCTGAATGTGGGTCTGAGCTACAGCGGGCAGTTCAGCGGCGGCACGCCGTGGCAGGTGTATGTGAAGGCGAACAACCTGACCGACCGCCTGGCGTATGCGCATACCTCATTCATCAAGAATGCGGCACCGTTGATGGGGCGCAATGTGACAGTGGGAGTAAAGGTGGCGTTTTGAGGAAAGGCCCGCGCGCCGGGGCTGTCCCTCGCCGCGCGGGCCGGTAGCAGCATGGGTGAAGCCGCACGTTGATGTAACAAAATTCGACTTTTGCAATAAATAGATACAATTGGCGCGTGAGGGGTCAACCTGGGGCGTGCTTACGCGCTCGAAGGCTTCCGTGGGCTCCACGCGGTGCGCATTGCATGCTCTCAAAGAGCAGGCATTCGATAGGCAACACCTTCGGGCCATCCGGAGAGTGAACCGCATCTGTCGCGGCGCCTCTGCGCCAGTCCACCGAGTCCGCAGCTTCGTTGACGGACATTCCCCTTTCCACTTTGACGACCACCGGAACCCACTGTTGACAAACGTACCCCAAATCGCCGTTCTGGACCTGACTTCGCGCATCGGCGGCTATGCATTGGCCCAGCTTGGTGTGACCGGCACCACCGGGCACGGCGCCTGGGAGAAGATGCCGCTTGGCGGTGTACCGGGCGCGCCTGAGATCAGCTGGTTCCGGCCGGCTGCGGTGCAAGACCTGTCTGATCTGCCCCCTGCGCCCGATGCGGTCGCCGTGCTCGTGGGGCCCGGCAGCTTTGCCATGCTACCGCCCGTGCTGGCCCTGCAGGCGCTGGAGGCGGCGCGGGCTGTCTGGTTCCTGCTGTTGCCCAACGCGGTGATGGAAGACATGGAGATCGCCAAATTCCTGCGCACCCATCCGCGCGCAGGCGTGCACAAGTACCAGTTGCCCAACAGCGATCCGCAAACGCTCTGGTTCGTCCTGATGGAGCAGATCGGCAAGGTCAGGGCGGTCAACGAATACGTCAATGAAGAAAGAAAAGGCGCAGAAGAAGTTATGAGTTCGAATTTGAAGAGTTCCATGGACGCTGCCATGACCATCGACGGCGCGCTGGCAGTGGCGTTGGTGGATTACCGCAGCGGCATGTGCCTTGCCCAGGCCGGCAGCGGGATGAACCTGGACCTTGCCGCTGCAGGCAACACACAAGTTGTGCAGGCCAAGCTCAAGACCATGGAGTCCCTGGGCATTCGTCGAGGCATCGAGGACATCCTGATCACGCTGGCCGAGCAGTACCACCTGATCCGCCTGATCCCCAACAACGAAGGCCTTTTTCTGTACCTGGTGCTCGACCGCAACAAGGGCAACCTGGCCCTTGCACGCTACCGGCTGACGGACCTGGAGCGCTCGTTGAAGGTCTGAGGCCGTCAACAGGGCCTCAGAGGCCATTGCAGGGAACGAGCGGCTCAGAAGAGTCGCTGCTGCGAAGTCGTCAGGCTGCTGAAGCTCTCACCCAGCGGGTACAGGATCGAGTCTGCAATGGGCTGTAGCTGCTTGGCCAGGTAATGCTCATAGTCGATGGGTGAGCGCAGCGTCTCCAGGGGCTCTGGCCCCATTGTTGTCATCACGTACCGGATCCATCCTCCGTGCTGGTACTGCTGGGGCCGGTTCATCCGCGCGTTGTGTTCATCTGCCAATCTGGCGGCCCGGACCTGGGGCGGCACGTTGACCTGGTAGGCAGACAGGTGGTGGCGCAGGCGCTTGCGGTAGATGAGCAGGTCGTCCTTTTCGCCGGCGAGGGTGGCCCTGGCGTAGTCGGCAACAAAGTCTCCGTGCGGGGCGCCCTGGAAAATCCTGGACAGCAGCCCTTCCTGAAATTGCTGTGCCAGCGGCGTCCAGTCGCTGCGGGCCATCTCCAGGCCGCGAAAGACCATCTCTTCCTTGCCGGACGCATCCGCGCTCAAGCCTGCATAGCGTTTCTTGCTGCCCACATCCGAGCCACGGATGGTCGGCATGAAGAACTTCCTGAAATGGGTGTCGAACTCGATCTCGAGATAGCTCTCGAGCCTGTGCTCGTCGCGCAAGGTTCGTTTCCACCACGCGTTGATGTCATCCACCAGGTCCGCCGCGACCGCATGGGCTTCTTCGTTGGAATGGGTTCGCTTGAGCCAGATGAAGATGGAGTCGGTGTCGCCATAGATGACCTCGTAGCCCCGGTCCTCGACGAAGCGCCGTGTGAGCTTGACCATCTCGTGGCCGCGAAGCGTTATCGCGGACACGACTTCGGGGTTGAAGAATCGGCACTCGGACGCCCCGAGCACCCCGGCGAAAGAGTTCATCAACAGCTTGAGCGCCTGCGACAGCGGCTCGTTGCGCTCACGCTTGGCTTCGTCGCGGGCGTTCCAGAGCGTTGTGACGATCTCCGGCAGGCAGTGCCGATCGCGCGAGAATCTCGTTCCCAGCGGGCCCGCGACGCAGCTTGCAGGGTCGGTGGCCGCCTGGCCCTCCGCGTGGCCCACGGGGTCCACGAGGAAGGTGCGGATGATCGATGGGTACAGGCTTTTGTAGTCCAGGACCACCACGGAATCGTAGAAGCCCGGCCTGGAGTCGATCACGTACCCACCCGGGAACGCCCCTTGCTGGACATCTCCCACATTGGGCGCCACAAACCCCAGGCGGTGCATTCGCGGCAGGTAGTGGTGGCTGAACGCGGCAATTGAGCCGCCGAAATGGTCTGCCTGCAAGCCTGTGGTTTGCGCGCGTTCGACGACAAACTGCAGCAGCTTCGTTTTCTCGAATATGCGCAGCACCAGCTCGCAGTCCCGGATGTTGTAGACCGCCAATGCGGTACGGTCTTCACGGTAGCGGCGGTTGATCTCCGCCATCTTGTCGTAGTTGTCGCCGATGTCCTTGCCCTCGCCAAGCAGGCGCTGCGCAACCGTCTCCAGGCTGAACGAAGGAAAGCTCCATACCGCCGCCTTCAGGGCGTCAATGCCGTCGATGACGAGCCGTCCGGGCATGGGTGCAAAGAGATAGCCCTGCTTGCGAGGGTGCGTGCGCCAGGCGATGGGCGTGCGCCCCCTGCCTGGGAGCAGCGGTACGCCACCGTCGTCGGCGGTCTTCTGCAGAACGCGCAGGTCGAACTGGATCACGTTCCACCCCACGATGACGTCGGGATCGTTGCGCTCGATCCAGGCGTTCAAGCGCTCGATCATCTCTTGCCGGGTCGGGCAGTAGACGATGGAGAAGTCCAGCACCGGCCCGGGGGCCGACGGCGGCTCGCCCAGCATGAAGACCACACGCTCGGGCATGCCGTCGAGCGCGATGGAGTACAGCTCCTCGTACTCGCTGGTCTCGATGTCGACCGAGGCGACCGTGAGCGCGGGCCGGAAGCGGGCTGACGGGGCGAGCCTGCAATCGACGAGCGCCGAGCCTTCCTCGCGCCCTCCCTCCATGGAGACGCCTGCAAAGATGAACCTTTCCATCAGATGGCGATCGTGGGGGCGGACATCGGCCTCCAGAAGGGCAATTCCAAGGCGCTGGAGCGCTCTGGCGAGCCGGGTCAGGTGGCGATAGTGGCGGGCATAGATGCCCAGCACCGGCACATGCTGGAAGGTCTTGAGCTGCAGGTCGCGCAGTTCGATGCCGGGCATGGCGCGCGCGACGGCCTGCACGGTCGGCTTGTGGCGCACCTCCACGAACGCCACCGACTTCTGGTGGTGCAGCAACACCTTGCGCGGGCCGGCATCGGTGGCCATCCAGTATTCGATCTCCGTACCGGACGGGGTGTCCCGCCAATGGCGCGTGAGGATGAAGCCGTTGAGAGGGGTGGTTACCACGAAGACCTGGCTGGGGATGCAAATGGATGGGAGTGGCCCGCAGGGCCGACGGGGGATTTTCCCCGATCACGCGCCCCTGGCTGGATAAACAGGATCTCGTGGGGCGGTGGTGGATACCATTGGGAAACCGAGAGGCTCCGGCCTTTCTTGATTTATCGTCGCTATAGCCAACGCGCGCCTGATCCAACAGCATTCATGGCCTGCGCCCGTCCATTCAGTCATTCATGACCGCCTACACCTGCCACTGGATCGAAACCAGCCCCAGGCGCAAGAACAGCGCTCCCTTGCTCATCCAGCTCACACTCCATCCGCACGGGTACGACGGGCGGGCGTATTGGATGCGGCAGGAGGCGCGCACATCGGCCGAGCGTTTCAAGATGGTGGAAGACCTGGCATTTCCCGCCCAGGGGGGCCCGCAGGCAGTGCTGCAGCGCTTCATCGACGTGCGCCGCGCGCTGGCGGACAGCGGTTTTCAGGAGGTGGTGGCGCCCGACAGGGTGTACGCGCCTGGCAGCATCGCCGGCCACAGGCCCAAGACCCCCGACGAGTGCCGGATGGATCTCGCCGCGCTTCACGCCGAATGCGGTGACAACGACGCTGCACTGGCTCTGTTGCGGCAATCGCAGGACAGCGAAGGCGCGTGGTACTGGCACACTCTGGCGCGACGCGCGCACGCCAACCGTGCGCGTGCGAATCCGGGCCCTGGCGCGGAAGATGACTGGGCCGCAGCATTGAACCATTGCGTGGCCATCGTTGTCAGTGCGCAGGAGCAGCAGACCAGCCCTTTTCGCATGCACACCGGCAGCAGCAGCTACAGCTTCGGCGACAGTTACGCCGGGGCTCCTTCGCAGCTGGCGGCTGCGGCGCAGACAATGGCCGAGTACGCGCTGTGCGTTGCAAGCGACCCCGCCCAGGCGCTGCAAGCCATCGCCCTGGCTGACAGCACCAGCAGCGGCACCGCGCAGATGGAGCACTACCGCGTCACGGCGCTGTTGCAGCTGGGTCGTCACGCAGAGGCGCACGCGTGCCACCGCAAATGGAGCCTGCGCATGCCCGAGGTGCTCAATGATCCAGCCTATCAGGCCTGGGTGGCGCGCGAGGCTGCGCAGTCCGGCGCGGCCCAGCGCCAGCGCGTCGCCGCCTTGCGGTTCGAGTACGCGCCAGGCCACAGCGCGACGGCGGCCGAGCTTGCCCTGCTGCGAGAGCGCTTTCCTGCAGTCTTGCAGGACGCAGCCTGCGCGGCCTATGTGCATTGGATCAGTGCACCCGGGCAGTCGCACCGGCTCACGGTGGTGGATGGAGAGTACCGCCAGGCCTACCAGCTCTTCGGCATCGGGCAGGCGCTGGACAAGCACGCCGAAATGATGGACTGGATCGGCCTGCACGACGACAGCTCGCCGCAGCTGGCCGCCGAGATACGCCAGGCCATTGCCAAGGACGGCATCGACCCGCTGCGCATGCTGCCCATCGCGGGCGGCGACAATTCGCCCGACTGCTTTCTGTTGCGCACGGACGGCCCCGACCTGGGCGCCGTGTACTACTGGTCGCACGACGAATCCGCCGTGTTCAGCCCCCTGGTGGCCGATGCCGGGCAGCTTTTTCCGTGGCTTCGGGCCCAGGCCGAGGCGGGCTGCACATTCTCGGTATGACGGGACGCAGGGGCGCGAACGAACGCGGCCCGACGCACAATCAGGCCTGTTGCCGTCGATTCACCTCCCTGGCCTTGCGCCCATTCTCCCCATGCCCCACGCCTTCCTCTACCCGATGGTGATGCACGTCGCCCTCGCTGCCGTGATCTATGCCTTGCTCACTGCCGTGCGCGCCCCGACGGTCTGGGGCCTGGGCCGCAGCCCTGATGGCTCCAACCCCTGGGCAGCGCTGGAGCGGCGGGTGAGCGCGAATCTTTCCAACCAGTTCGAATGGCCGCTTTTCTTCTACGCGGCGTGCCTGCTGCTGTTGCAGCTGCAGGCGGTGGATGCGGTGCAGATCACGCTGGCGTGGTTGTTCATTGCAGGCCGGGTGGCGCACAGTCTGGTGCAGGTGCTGACGGCCAACGTGCAACTGCGCGGTATCGTCTTCACGGTCAACTTCCTGGCGGTGCTGGGCATGTGGGGTTGGCTCATCGCAGGGCAACTGGGCCTGGTGGGCCGGGCGGCATGACACCCATCAAGCTTCATGATCGGCTGTTGAACAGGCTCGCACCGGTGCCGGAGCCTGGGCACGACGGTGTGCCCCGCACCTGCTTCCTGCGTGACGCGCAGTGGCGTTCGCTGGGCAGCACGCGCGTGGCGCGGGTGCTCGCCGGCGTGGATGGCGACCACGCATTCCATCCGTGCCTGCACCAGCGACACCTCGTGCGCGAGCCGCCCACCCAGCCATTGCGCAGCCACCAGCACGGGCCGGTTGCAGTCGGAGGACGCATGCAGCTGGATGCCGGCGGCCTCCCTGCAGGGCCCAGGCTGAGAATCCCGCCGAAGCGGTCGTGACAAACGCCTTGTTGCGCGGACTCCGCAGGCCAGGATTGTGCTTTCGGTTTGCTGTCAATCATCCTTGGTACAAGCACAATGGCGCCCTTGCTGCGCAAGCGGCATGATCCCCCGCTTATGAAACTCCTCCTTGTCGAAGACGATTTTGATCTGGCCGGTGCGCTGAGCCGCACCCTGGCGGCGCGCGGCTTCGAAGTGCTGTGCTGTGCGGACGGCAAGGAGGCGCTGGCTGCGGCCCGACGCACCGTTTTCGATGTGATCACGCTCGACCTGTCGCTGCCCGGGCTGGACGGCCTGGAGATACTGCGGCGCCTGCGCGACGGTGGCAGTACGACGCCCGTGCTGGCGCTCACCGCCCGTGCGGCGGTGACGGACCGCATCGCCGGGCTGGAGGCGGGGGCGGACGACTACCTGGCCAAGCCGTTCGACCTGGACGAGCTGGTGGCGCGCCTTCGGGCGCTGACGCGGCGCGTGGGGCGCGACGGGCAGTTGCGCTGCGGCACGCTGTACCGCGAGCCAGGCAGCGGGGTGTTCTACAACGATGCACTTCCCCTGGAGCTGTCGCAGCGCGAGGCGGAGCTGCTGCGGCTGCTGATGTCCCGCGTGGACCGTGTGGTGAGCAAGGAAGAACTGCGCACGCAGGTGTTCGCCGATACCGGCGATCAGCAGGTGCAGGCCGATGCGGTGGAGGTGGTGGTGCACCGCTTGCGCAAGAAGCTTGTGGGCACGAATGCCGAGATCGTGACGCTGCGCGGAGTGGGTTATCTGCTGTGCGACGGCGACAGCATGGCCGCGCACAAAGGCGGGGCGCCCCGGTGACGCTGGGGCGTGCTCGGAGGGTGGGTCGGTGGCTCGGCTGGCAGCCGCGCGGCGGTTCGCTGCAGCGGCTGCTGGTGGTGTGGCCGCTGCTGGCCCTGTGGGCAATGGTGGCGCTGATCACTGCATTCCATGCCGTGCGCCAAATGCGTACCAACGCCGACTGGCAGGACAACACCTTGCGCGTGGCCCTTTTAGCCTGGCCAGTGGGGCAGGGCAGAGAGATTGGCACCGACGCCCCGTCTGGCGCGGTGTCACAGGCCGGGCCGCAGTGGCTGCGTGAGACCCGCCTGGGCGGCGAGCGCTTGGCGGGCAGTGCAGCGGTGCCGCCGCTGCTGTCGGTACAGCAACTTGGCGCGCCGGGCCAAGTGCATCTGTACCTGGCAGAGATAGATGGCCAACTCGCCCGCGTGGCCGCCACCCTGTATCAGCCCGCAACTGCTGCGGCAGCGGGGGAACCCGTCGTGCGGCAGGTGGCCCGTCGCTGGAACGAGCGCCTGCCCACGCTGCAGCAGATGCTGGACAACCCGGTATTGCGTACCGCCTACGGCTTGGCGCTGGCGATGAGCGCCGTGTTGGTGGCGCTCGCCCAGGTCGCGTCGGGCTGGCTGCGCCGTGCGAATGCGTCGCTGGTTCTGCCTTCGGGCGCTGCCGCAGCAGCGCCTGAAGGGCCGTCCGAGCTGGAGCCCGCAGTGGTGCACCTGCGCGCACTGCAGGCCGGACAAAGCCGCTGGATCGACGAGCAGCGGCGCTTTCTGGCAGATGCCACGCACCAGCTGCGCACGCCCATGGCGGTGCTGCGCACGCAACTGCAGTCGGCCATCCATGGCGACGTACTTCCGGCCGATGCCCTGCAGCAGATGCTGCACACGGTGGACAGGGCCTCGGGCCTGGCCAACCAGTTGCTCAGCCTGAGCAAGGTGGAGCAGCTCAAGCGCATGGGCGAGCTGCCCAGCGTGGATCTGACCGGCGTGGCACGCGGCGCGGTGATGGAGCTGGCGCCGCTGATCGCCGCCAAGCGCCTGGACTTTGCACTGGAAGGGCCGCAGCTGTCGGTGCCGGGGGATGCCGCCCTGCTGGGCGAGCTGATGCGCAACCTGCTGGCCAACGCCATCCACCACACGCCGGTACATGGGCGGCTGGGCGTGTTGGTGCGCAACAGCACCGGCTTGCGCGAACTGCTGGTGTGGGACGAAGGCCCCGGCATTGAGGACGGGGTGCGGCAGCGCCTGTTTCAACCGTTTTCCGCAGGCAAAGGCGGTGTGGGCCTGGGCCTGTCGATCTGCCGGCAGATCGCCGAGTCGATGGGCGCCGAGGTCACCCTGTTCAACCGGCAGGACCAGGGTCGCGTGGTGGGCGTGGACGCGCTCGTGACCTGGGGGCCAACGGGCACAGCGGGCGGCCTGCCCGCGGCGGCAGGCGCTGTGCCAACCTGAGGAGTCCTTTGCATGAACATGTCTGCGTACCGGCTACCGCCGTCGTCCTTGCCACCACCGCACGCCAGTCACGGTATCGAGTTTCAGGGCGTGTGCAAGCGTTTCGGCACGGCCGACAGCGACCCGCTGGTGGTGGACCACATCAGCTTTGCCGTGCCCCGGGGCACGCTCACCACCATCCTCGGGCCCTCGGGCTGCGGCAAGACCACCACGCTGCGCATGATCGCGGGGCTGGAGTCGCCCACGGCCGGGCGCATTTTCATCGATGGCCACGACGTGACCACGCTGGGGCCGGCCCAGCGCAATGTGAGCCTGGTGTTCCAGAGCTATGCGCTGTTTCCGCACATGAACGTGATCGACAATGTGTGCTACGGCCTGCGGATGTCGCACCTGGACAAGGCCCTGGTGCGCGACAAGGCGCGCGCCATGCTGGACACCGTGGGCCTGCATGGCCTGGACCAGCGCAGGCCGGCTGAACTGTCGGGCGGTCAGCAGCAGCGGGTGGCGCTGGCGCGGGCGCTGGCGCTGGAGCCGGCGGTGCTGCTGTTCGACGAACCCCTGTCCAACCTGGATGCGCGCTTGCGCCGCGCCATGCGCGAGGAGATTCGCACGCTGCAGCAGCGGCTGGGCCTCACGGTGGCCTACGTCACCCACGACCAGAGCGAGGCATTGGCGGTCAGCGACCAGATCATCGTGATGAACAAGGGCGCCATCGCCCAGCGCGGCGCGCCCAGTGAGCTGTACGAGCAGCCAGCGTCGGAGTTCGTGGCCGGCTTCATGGGCGAGGCGATGCTGTTCGAGGGCTTCAACAAGGCCGGCCCGTCCGCAGGCCAAGAGCCGGGCCATGCGGACCTGGGACCGCTGCGCGTGCCGTCGCCGCCCTCGCTGCCCTGCGGCCCAGTGAAGATCGCCGTGCGGCCCGAAGCCTGGATCATCGGCCCAGCCACTGCGCATGGGCTGGCCGCCCGGCTGACCAAGCGCACCTACCTGGGGAGCATCATGGAATACACATTTGCCAGCGCGCTGGGCGAGATCTTCGTGGTCTCGCCCCTGGTCAAGGCCCCACTGGATGTGGGCGCCCCAGTCAGCCTGACGCTGGCGGACCACGGCGTGTCCGTGGTAGCCATTTGAATACAACAACCCTCCGTAAAACCATGACCGAAACAACCCGCCGCCGTCCGACGCCGAACCTGCCGTACACCGCAGCCATCTTCGACCTGGACAATTGCCTCATGGACGCCCGTGCCATGGGTACTCTGTTCGAGACCGCCTTCGTGGCCATCCGCCAGGCCAACCAGGGCACTTTGTCGCCCGACGTGCTGGAGGACGCCATCGCCCAGTGCTGGTACACGGCCTTCGACCTGGTGGCAGAGCGCTACGGTTTCAGCGACGCCATGCGCGACGCGGGCTGGCAGGCGTTCATCAGCATGGAGATGCAGCCGCCGCTGTCGGGCTACGCCGACCTGGGGCTGTTGCCCGCCTTGCCCGTGCGCAGGTACCTCGTGACCAGCGGATTTCGCCGCCTGCAGCAGAGCAAGATCGACGTGCTGGGCATTGCGCCATGGTTCGAGCGTGTGGTGATCGATGCGATCGACGAACCCGGTCCGCACGGCAAGGCCAGGATCTTCTCCGAGATCCTGGCCCAGGAGCGATGCGAACCCGAGCAGGTGCTGGTCGTGGGCGACAACCCGTTGTCCGAGCTGGGAGCGGGCCGCGCGCTGGGCATGGTGACGGTTCAGACCGTCCGACCCGGGGTCAGCCCCTGGGACGAGGCAGATCACCACGTGCTGGGGCTGCAAGGAGTTGGGGAGCTGCTGGCGGGTGCGCAATTGCCGGCCTAGCCGCTGCCGACGGCGCAGCCCCTGGGCGGGGCGATCAACAGATCGCCGACAGCGAGTCCACGATGTGCTGCTGGCGCAAGGTCAACGCGGCATAGCCTTCAAGGATCAGGCGCTTGACCGCCAAATGGATCTCGAGTTCTGTGTACAGCATGGAGCCCTCCGGAAAATGCCTGCCTGCCCGTGGCGACGGCCCCACGCGTTGCGAGGGGTCGGCGAGCGCAGGGCAGGGCAGGTGGCTGAAGCATGGCAGCCTGCGCGCGTTTCAAATGCCGGATATGTGGCGGGAATGCTGGATATTTCTGCGCAAGCGCCTGCCTGGCAGGCCGCGCCGGGTGGCTCTCAGCCGTGCCGCTCGACCAGGCGGCACAGGGTTCCCCAGGTGCGCGTGGTGGCGGGCAGGCCGAAGAGCCTTTCGGCAAACACGTTCGGGCTGCCCATGGTCTTGCCATGTTCGTGGCTGACCGACAGGAACTCGTGCCCGGTGTAAAGCAGCACCTGCACATCGCCCCGGGCGTTGCTGTTCGGCGGGTCGGGCGGTACCTGGGCGTCGTCGTGCAGAAAGGTCACATAGAAGTCATACACGGGCGGCCCCTTGTCCCGGCCGGCGAACGGGTCGCGGGCCAGCAGTGAGCGAAGGCCGGGCATGCCTCGCAGAAACACCGGCTCGTCGAAACCGTGCTCCTGCAACAGCACGTTCTGCACGCCCCGCAGGATCTGGCGTGCGGACCGCGTGCCATTGGCCGTGAACGCCACCGTGCCGTTGGTCTGAAACGATGCCGCCTCTGCCGCACCTGCCCGGGCGAAGAAGCCCTCGAGCCCGCTGCGCGATGGGGCATTGCCGTGGCCAAGGTTCAGGTTGCGAAAGAAGGCTGCGAATTTCACGGCAAGGAGCGAAGGAGGCGGCTGTGTGGGATTGCCACTATAGGCGGCGGATCTGCGGGTGGTGCCACGGCCACCGTGGCTTGTTGCCGCATTTAAAGCAAAAACTGTGCATGGCGCTTGCTGCAATTGCGTGAGTAGCTATCAAATCAGTAGTAATGTCCTGTTGCGCGGCTGCGGTTGGGGCCACAATACGCGCCTTGGCCTTTTCGGCCCCGCCCGCTGTCCCTCGCCCTTTTTGCCGGCCGCCACTGCGCGCTGCGCCACCCACCGTGAATTCGCCCGTCGTCACCTCGCTGCTTCCCGTCATCCTGTTCATCGCCCTGGGCTTCTATGCGGGGCGGCGCGGCTGGATACGTGCCGAGGCGGTCAAGGACCTGGCCAATCTGGTCTTCATGGTGCTGACGCCGGCGCTGCTGTTTCGCACCATGAGTTCGGTGCACATCGAGGACCTGGACTTCGGCCCCATCGCTATCTACTTCGCGGCGGCGATGCTCGTCTTTGCCGCCACCATGGCCGTGCTGGGGTTCTCCAGCCTGGCGGCTGCTCGCGCGCTGGCCAACACCTTCAGCAACACCATCATGATCGGCGTGCCGCTAGTCTCCCTGGTATTTGGCGAGGCCGGTCTGGTGACGCTGTTCACCCTGATCTCGGTGCATGCGCTCATCCTGCTGACGGCCGCCACCGTGGTGTTCGAGCTGGCCTCGGCGCGCGAACACGCGGGCCGTGCCGGCGGCACGCAGCAGGCCATGTGGCGCACGGTGCTGCAAGCGGTGCGCAACGGCATCGTGCACCCGGTGCCGCTGCCCATCATCGCGGGCCTGCTGTTCGCCCAGACGGGCCTGGTCATCCCGGCCGTGGTGGACAAGCCCATGCTGCTGCTCGGCCAGGCGCTGGGACCCATCTCGCTGCTGCTGGTGGGCGTGACGCTGGCGTTCACCAAGGTGGGCCACCATTTCAAGGCGGCCCTGCGCATCGCGGTGGTCAAGTGCGTGGTGCACCCGCTGGTGCTGGTGGCTCTGGCCTGGGCGCTGGGCCTGTCGGGCATGCCGCTGGCCGTGATGATCGTGGCGGCCTCGCTGCCGGTGGGGGCCAACGTGTTCCTGTTCGCCCAGCGCTACCAGGTGGCCGAGGACGAGGTAACGGCCAGCGTGGCGGTGTCCACGGCGCTGGCCCTCATCACCATGCCGGCGGTGATCCTCGGGGTGACGAAGTTCTTCGCGGTGTAGGCCACGGGGCCGGCGCGATTCGCCTTGTGTCGAGCAGGGCCTGGCACCAGTTTTGGCCAGGCGGCGAGCACCTCGGCCTCGCTCATGGCGTGGGTGACGACGGACGGCTTGGCTTGGGCTTGCAAGGAGGAAGTGGCAACGTCGACGTCGACGTCGCCAGCGGCCCCTGCCAGGCGGTTGATCTTCATGGAAGTTCAATGGTTGTAGTTTGTGAACGCCGGCCGCGAAGTCAGCAGTTCCCATTGAACCGGGCAGGGGTGAATTCAGCGTGATGCGCGCATGAACCGCTGCGAAGCGGGACATGAACGGAAGATGAACACGGGCCCGGTACCCCTGTGCGCGCCGGGGCAGGGTTGTGCAGGCCCGAGCTCAGGGAGCGAGCCGCTCCTTGATCCATTCGCCCTGGTCCAGCCGGTAGCGCAGGCGGTCGTGCAGGCGGCTCTTGCGGCCTTGCCAGAACTCCCACTGATCGGGCTTGAGCCGAAAGCCGCCCCAGTGCGGCGGGCGCGGCGGCATGAGCAGGAACTGCGCGCCGTACTTGGCCGCGTTGGCCACCAGCAGGCTTCGGCCCGGGATGACCTGACTTTGCGGACTGGCCCAGGCACCGATGCGTGAGTCGAGCGGGCGGCTGTGAAAGTACGCGTCGCTTTCCTCGTCGCTCACCTTCTCCACCGAGCCCTCGATGCGCACCACGCGCTCGAGTTCTACCCAGTGGAACTGCAGCGCGGCAAACGGGTTGCCCGCGATCTGGCGACCCTTGCGGCTGTCGTAGTTGGTGAACCAGACGATGCCGCGCTCGTCGTAGCCCTTGATCAGCACGATCCGCGTGCTGGGGCGCAGGTCGCCTCCCACGGTGGCCAGCGTCATGGCGTTGGGCTCGGGGATCTCGGCCTTGATGGCCTCTTGCAGCCACTGATCGAACTGCTGCAGCGGCGCGGCATGCGACGCGTCTTCGTTGAGTTCTGCGCGCTCGTAGCTCTTGCGCAGGTCGGCGATGGAGTGCGTGGTCATGGCGCCGATTGTGCATCGGTACACGATGAGCATTCTTGCGCGAGCGCAGCGGCCCGGGCATCCCGACAGGCCTTCCGGTTGTTGTCGAATTGCTATTCGCTTATATTGTCGCGACCATGAAACCCAAGGACGACGAAAAGCAGCGTGCCATTGCGCAGGCCACCTTCGACCTGGTGGCCCGCACGGGCCTGAGCGGGTTGACCCTGGCCGAGATCGCGCGGGCAGCGGGCGTTGCCACCAGCACGCTCTACGTGTACTACCCCTCCAAGGACGAGCTGATCAGCCAGCTCTACCAGGATGCCAAGACCGAGACGGCCGCGCGCCTCATGGATGGCGTGCTGCCCGACATGCCTTACCGCGCGCGGGTGCGCCGCAGTTGGTGCAACCTGCTGCGCCACCGGCTGGATCAGTATGCAGAGGTGGTGTTCCAGGAACAGTACTACAACTCGCAGTGGTTCACCGACGGCAACCGCGAGTTCTCCACGCGGCTGATGGCCGGCTTCTTTGCGCTGATGGCCGAGGGGCAGCGCCAGGAAATCCTGAAGGACGTGCCCGTGCCGCTGCTCACGGCCAGCTTTGTCGGCTCGGTGCGCGAGACCGCCAGCCTGATCCGCTCGGCGACCTTGCCCGATGAAGACGCCGTGCACCAGATGGCTTTCGGCCTGTGCTGGGACGCGATCAAGGCGTGAACCCGCCGAGCGCTCCCGTCCGCTGAAGCCACACCCGCCAGCAGACATTGGATTTTTCGGTTTTAATCGAATAATTATTCTCTTAAAAAAGAAAAGAGCGGCCAGCCGAGCCGCAGACAGCCCCTGATGGCGCCGCCTTTTTTTGCCGGCGCCGACCTTCAACTCCAGGAGTTCCCACGATGCCCAACCTGAACATCAATGGCAAAGACACGGCCGTAGACGCCGACGAATCCACGCCCATCCTCTGGGCCCTGCGCGACACGCTGGGCATGACCGGCACCAAGTTTGGCTGCGGCCAGGCCTTGTGCGGGGCCTGCACCGTGCATCTGAACGGCGCGCCCATCCGCTCCTGCATCACCCCGATCTCGGCGGCGGCCGGCCAGAAGATCACCACCATCGAGTCCGTCACCGCCAGCGACAAGGTGGGCAAGGCTGTGCACGCGGCCTGGGTCAAGCACGACGTGGCGCAGTGCGGCTACTGCCAGAGCGGTCAGATCATGAGCGCCACGGCGCTGCTCAAGGGCAAGAAGAAGCCCAGCGATGCCGATATCGACGCCGCCATGGCGGGCAATGTCTGCCGCTGCGGCACCTATGTGCGCATCCGCGCCGCCATCCACGACGCCGCCAAGTCGCTGGCCTGATCGACCCACGTAAGGAGAACACCATGCATTTCGACCCCCAAGTGGTGGCGGCCGCCCGCAGCGGCATGCCAAAAGGCCTTCTCGCCCTTATGGATCAAGCGTCAGGCGCTATGGATTCAGAAGCAAACGATGGCGCAGGAGGCTTGGCGCGCCGCACCTTCCTCAAGGTCACGGCAGCTTCGGGCTTCGCGCTGGGCGCGTTCCCGCTGGCGGCGACGGCGCAGGGCGCCGGTGGCGCCGCCGCACCGGCCGGCGGCCTCAAGCCGTTCGAGCAACCATCCGCGTTCGTGCGCATCGACGCCGATGGCACGGTCACCGTCACCATCAACCGTCTGGACTTTGGCCAGGGCGTGCAGACCGGCCTGCCCATGATCCTGGCCGAGGAACTTGACGCCGACTGGACCAAGGTGCGCAGCGTGCACGGCGACGCCAACCCGGCCTATGTGGACCCTGCCTTCGGAATGCACATCACCGGCGGCTCAGGCTCCATCAAGAACTCGTACACCCAGTACCGTGAACTGGGCGCGCGCACCCGGGCCATGCTGGTCGGTGCCGCCGCCGTGCAGTGGGGCGTGGACGCATCGACGCTGCGCACCAGCAACGGCTTTGTGGTCGGCCCCGGCGGCAAGAAGCTGGGCTATGGCGAACTGGCCGATGCGGCAATGAAGCAGCCCGTGCCCGAGAAGGTGGTGCTCAAGGACGCGAAGCAGTTCCGCATCATCGGCAAGCCCACGGGCCGCCTGGACGCCAAGGCCAAGGCCAGCGGCCAGCAGAACTACGGCATCGACGTGCGCCTGCCCGGCATGCTCACGGCCGTGGTGGCGCGTCCGCCCGTGTTCGGCGCCAAGCTCAAGTCGCTGGACGACTCTGCCGCCAAGGCCGTGAAGGGCGTGAAGGCCGTGTTGCGCGTGCCCACCGACCGGGGCGGCGAAGGCGTGGCCGTGGTGGCCGACGGCTACTGGGCCGCCAAGCAAGGCCGCGATGCGCTCAAGGCCGAGTGGGACAACAGTGGCTTGCAGCCCACCGATTCGGCCCGGCAACTGGCGCAGTACCGGGAGCTGGCCGCAAAGCCCGGTCTGGTGGCGATGCAGGCCGACACGGCGCAGCTGGCCGGCGCACCGCACAAGATCAGCGCGGAGTTCGTGTTTCCGTACCTCGCGCATGCGCCCATGGAGCCGTTGAACTGCACCGTGAAACTCGACGGCGACAAGGCCGAGCTCTGGATGGGCACGCAAATGCCGGGCCTGGACGCGATGGCTGCTGCCAAGACACTGGGCCTGCAGCCGCAGAACGTGAAGGTGCACACCCAGATGGCCGGTGGCGGCTTTGGCCGCCGCGCCATCCCCACCAGCGACTACGTGGTGGAGGCCTGCGGCGTGGCCAGGGCAGCGCGCACGGCGGGCATCACCGCCCCGGTGCGCACGCTCTGGAGCCGCGAGGATGACATCAAGGGCGGCTACTACCGGCCGCTGCACGTGCACCGCGCCGAGATCGGCTTCGACGCGCAGGGCAAGATCCTGGCGTGGGACCACACCATCGTTGGCCAGTCCATCACCAAGGGGTCGCCGTTCGAGGCCTTCATGATCAAGAACGGTATCGACGCCACCGCCGTCGAAGGCATGAAGGAGCCTTACGACGTGCCCATGAAGCTGTCGGTGCACCATCCGGACGTCAATGTGCCCGTGCTGTGGTGGCGCAGCGTGGGATCCACCCATACGGCCTACGCCATGGAAACGCTGATCGACGAGGTGGCCCGCACCACGAAGCAGGACCCGGTGGCCTACCGCCTTGCGCTCATGGGCGACAAGCACCCGCGCCACAAGGCGGCGCTTCAGCTGGCGGTAGCGCAGTCGGGCTACGGCAAGAAGAAGCTCGCCCCCGGCCTTGCCTGGGGCGTGGCAGTGCACGAGTCCTTCCAGTCGGTGGTGGCCTATGTGGTGGAGGCGTCGGTCAAGGACGGCACGCCCAAGCTGCACAGAGTGACGGCGGGCGTGCACTGCAACCTGGTGGTCAACCCCAGGAGCGTGGAAGCGCAGGTGCAGGGCGGGGCGTTGATGGGCCTGTCGATGTGCCTGCCGGGCGCCGCCATCACCCTCAAGGATGGCGTGGTGGAGCAGAGCAATTTCGGCGACTTCGCGGTGCCCCGCATCACTGACATGCCCCAGGTGGCCGTGCACATCGTGCCCAGCGCAGAGCCGCCCACGGGCATGGGCGAGCCGGGGTTGCCGCCGCTGGCGCCCGCGTTTGCGAATGCGATCGCGCAAATCACGGGGAAGACTCCGCGCGAGCTGCCGTTCAAGTTGGCTTGATGGACCAAGCGCCGGGCAGGAACAGTCCGGCGCTGATTCTTCATCCATTCCGTCGCGACAGATGGCGCCCAGCGGACTGCCGCTGTGGCCCTGGATGTCTCAAGGTGCGGTGGGCAGCCCACATCACACGTTGCGCGCTTGAAGAAGGTACGAGTGAATCATCGCCACGAGTTCCCGCTTCAACGCCGGCGATTTCAATGCGCCCCTGCGGGCCGCGCTGTGGATCACACCTTCGACGGCGGCCGAAAGCACCTGCACCATCACCGCGGCGGCGGCCTCATCAGCCGGGCCCCATGCTGCCACTATCGCGCGATAGCGCTCCAGGTACTCGGACTCGAACGCACGATGGGCTGACCTTGCACCAGTGTCGCCCGGGACCTCGTCAAGCAGCACCCTGTGAAGCGCGGGGTGAATGCTGTGCGCCGCGATCATGCCGTGAACGAGGTCATCGAGCACGTCCTTCAGCGGCTGTCCGCCTTGTCCAAGCTTACGCATCACGGCAAGCACTTCATCGAGGTGCCGGTTCCGGATGGCGTCGGTCAACGCCAGCTTGTCGGGGAAGTACTGGTAAAGGGAGCCGATGCTGACGCCAGCGACCTGGGCGACCTCGTTGGTCGTGAAGCCCGCCCAGCCCCGGTCGCCCAGAACGCGAGCCCCGGCGCGGACGATGACCTCCACTGTGGCGCGCGAACGCGCCTGACGCGGCTCTTTGCGCATCGATGGCCGTGCAGCTGGAATGCGAGTAGACACACTCACCCGTTCTTGTGAATATATGTACATGCTACTCACATTTCTCGAACGGGAAAGGACACTCAGAGCATGAGCACCCTGTCTTTGCTGCGCACCCTCTTCAGCTACCGTGCCTGGGCCAACGCGGAGTTTCTGGAAAAGATGGAAGGCTTCGACCCCGAGCTGCACGCCCAGGATCGGCGAGACGCCTTGCGATTGATCAACCACAACCTTGTTGTCGATCGGATATTCGCTGCGCATCTGGTTGGCGTCGCGCATGAATTTGTGGAAGACAACCTGGCGGACGTACCCTCGCTCGAGGATTTGCGCGCGGCGGTGGCGGCGTCTGACGAGTGGTACCTGAACTACCTGGACACTGCGACGCCTGAGCAGTTGTCCGAGTCGGTGCCCTTTGTATTCACGGATGGAGACACAGGGTGCATGTCGCGCGAGGAAATTTTGACTCACCTTGTCATCCACAGCGGCTACCACCGCGGTGAAGTCGGGCGCATCATGTCGCGGCTTTCCATCAGCATGCCGTGGGATACCTTCGCCGTGTACCTGCACCAGGCAGAACCGTCGCGTCGGGGCAGGCCGTAGCCGCCGTTGCCGTAGCATCGGGCGATATGCCTGCCGAGCCCTCCAGCACCCATTCCTTTGCCCCCGCCCAGCCGGGCCTGCCCGTGGTGCTGGTCCTGGCCTCCGGTCGGGGAGCGCGGTTTGCGGCCTCGGGGGGGCAGGTGCACAAGCTGCGCGCTCTACTGGCCGGCGTGCCGGTGTTGGAGCACACGCTGGCCGCCGTGCGCGCCAGCGGGCTGCCCTGCCATGTGGAGGATGCCGGCCACCCGGGCATGGGGGATTCGATTGCGGCCGCCGTGCGAGCCACTGCCGGCGCGGCCGGCTGGCTCGTGCTGCCTGGCGATCTGCCGCTGGTCCGCCCGGACACGTTGCGAACCATGGCACTGGCCGCCCGGCACAGCGCGGTGGCCATTCCATGGTTTCAGGGAGAGCGTGGGCACCCCGTGGGGTTCGGCGCGCAGTGCCTGCAGGATCTGCTGAGCCTGTCGGGCGAACAGGGCGCGGCCAGCGTGGTGCGCAAGTTCGCGCAGCAAGGCGGGGTGCAGGACTTGCAGGTTCAGGACGAAGGCACGGTGACGGACATCGACACGGTGCAGGACCTGGCGCGTGCCGAGCGCATCCTGGCCGAGCGAAAAGGCCCCTGACTCCCCAAAAGACAAACCCGCCGGCCAGGTCTGGTGGGCGGGTTGCTGCGGGCCCTGGATCGGGGCCAAGGCTCGAGGGGGCAGTTGCGGGCTTACCTGGCCGCGATCACGGCGCAGGCCAGGCGCGGGCCGGCGTTGCCCGTGGGCTGGGTTTTGTAGTCGTCGGGGTCGCGGTGCACGATCAGGCCCTTGCCCACGATGTCGTTGGCCGTGCTGCCCACGCGGATGGTGCGCGACTCGAAGCTGAAGGTGGCCACGCCGTTGGCGTCCGCCTTGAGGCTGGGCAGGTCGCCCGTGTGGTGCTCGCCCGCGCCGTGGTGGCCGTGCGACTTGCCGCCGGGGTTGAAGTGGCCGCCGGTGCTCATGCCGTCGCCGCTGGAGCAGTCGCCCTTTTCATGGATGTGGAAACCATGCTCTGCACCGGCCTTGAGGCCTCGCACCTCGCCCGACACCTTCACCACGTCGCCCGCCTGGACGAACTTCACCGTGCCTGCCGCCGTGTTGCCACGGGTGGGCTCCAGCGTCGCGGTGGCGCCGGGGCCGGTGGATGGCGAGGCGCAACCCACCAGAGCGGCAACCGCCGCGGCAGACAAAACGCTGGCAAGACGAACATTCTTCATAAGTCAGACTCCTGTGCACGTTGAAAGACAGCGGGATTGTGCAGGCCGGTACGTCCGCCCCGCCGCACGGTCCACGCCTCGGTGTTACAGAGTGTGCGCTATGTCTCTTTTTGGGCCAAAGCGATCAGCTTGGCCAGGGCGCGGTCATGGATACCATGCCTGCGCAACTCGTCATAGGTGGCCTGGGCGTAGTCGCGCGTGGTGCCGAAGCGTCCGCAGGCCTGCTGGAAGATGCGGCAGTACTCGTCGTCAGCCAGCTCGCCGGTGTGGTTTGGACTCTTGCGGGACAGGGTGAAGGCCAGCGCCTTCACCGTGCCCTGGGGCGTGCGGCAGGGCAGCCAGCGTGGGTCGTACACGGCGGTGACCATCTCGCGCTGCCACAGGTTGATGAGCACCTGCCGCGCATGTGCCTGGTCCACCCGGAACACCATGCCCCGGCAACTCCCACCGGACAGCATGCCGAACACCAGTCCCGGGCACTCGGGCGTGCCCCGGTTGATGCGGCTCCACATCTTGAGCGCGCGATGCCATCCGTGCACCGTGGCGGGGCGGCGCTCGGTGTATTCGAAGTCGGGCCGCCAGATCAAGGAGCCATAGCCGAACACCCACAGGTCGTCGTGGCCACCCCATTCGTCCAGCGCGCGCTCCAGCATGGGGGCCGGGTCACGAAGGGGCGCGGGAAGATTCGTCATGGGAGCACTCTACAATTGAAGGCTTTGTTGCTGCCCGCCTAGGGCTTGCGCTGCAGGGCGCACGGTGGACAGCGTGCACAGGTCTGACCATTTTTCAACACAACGACTGCGGGAGTTCTCATGTCCAGTTCCGACGACGATAGCCAACAACGTTTTGCCTTGGGTTTCCTGTTTGCGCTGATCGCGCTGGTCATCTCTGCCGTGGTCGGCACCGTGGTGGTCAAGCGCGTGGGCGCTTCGGGCGCCGCCAAGCCCGTCGCTGTGGCAGCGACGTCCGCCCCAGCCGCTGTTGCAAGCAACGCGCCAGCGGCCCCGGCCGCTGACGACGCCGCGAGCGTACGGGTCGACAACGGCGTGGTGAAGTTCTACTTTGCCACCGCCAAGGCCGACCTGGCCGCCGGCGCCAACGAGGCGCTGGCCGACGTGGTCAAGGGCGTGGCCGAAGGCAAGAAAGCCGTCGTGTCGGGCTTCCACGACGCCACGGGCGACGCAGCGCAGAACGCAGAGCTGGCCAAGCAGCGCGCCTTTGCCGTGCGCGATGCCCTCAAGGGCCTGGGTGTGCCCGAAGACAAGATCGAGCTCAAGAAGCCCGAAGAAACGACGGCCAGTGGCAGCAACGCCGAAGCCCGCCGCGTGGAAGTGGCGCTGGGCGCGCAGTAAGCTGCCCCGGCGTATCGGCCACCCAGCAAAAAGCCCGGCATTGCCGGGCTTTTTTGTGGGTGCGTCACGGGCAATCAGTGTGAGAACCAATTTGGCCGTACCGCATGACTGACAAGCGCTGATAGCTATTAAATCAGTAGCAAAACGCCAGAGTGAGGATACTTTGAGACTACCGCAGTCCGCCGCCGGCGGAGCCTTCGGCCCGCTGGATGAGTTCAATCTTGTACCCGTCCGGATCCGTCACAAAGGCAATGACGGTGGTCCCGCCCTTGACTGGCCCGGCCTCGCGCGTCACGTTGCCGCCGGCCGCCTTGATCTTCTCGCAAGCGGCATACGCGTCGGGCACGCCCAGGGCAATGTGGCCGTAGGCCGTTCCCAGGTCGTAGCTTTCGGTGCCCCAGTTGTAGGTCAGCTCGATCTCGGCCTGGCCGGGGTTGCCCCCGTCGAAGCCCAGGAAGGCGAGCGAGTACTTGTACTCGGGGTTCTCGGACTGGCGTAGCAGTTGCATGCCGAGCACCTGGGTGTAGAAGTCAATCGAGCGTTGAAGGTTGCCAACGCGCAGCATCGTGTGGAGGAATCTCATGCCTTCGATTGTGCAGGCAGATCGAAGACCAGGCAGGTGGTGGTGGCGTGGGCGTACAGGGTGCCGTCCGGGCCGACCAGGCGCGCCTCGGCCGTGGCCAGTTGCCGGCCACAGTGGATCACGCGGCCTTCGGCCCGCACGCGCTGCACCTTGGGCGTGAGGGCCTTGACCAGGTTCACGCCGAGCTCAGCGGTGGTGTAGCCCCGGCCGGGCTGCATGCGGGTGTGAACGGCACAACCCAGAGCCGAGTCCAGCAGTGTGGCAAACCAGCCGCCGTGCACGGTGCCCATGGGGTTCAGGTGCGCAGGGCCGGGCGTGCCCTGGAAGATGGCCAGGCCTTCGCCGACCTCCACCAGCTGGAAGTCCAGCGTGCGGGCGATGGGCGGGTAGGGCAGCTCTCCACGCAGCATGGCCTGCATCATCTGCAAACCGTTCAAGCCCGCGACCTGGTCGGGTCGCGAGACACCGGGGCCCACGCCGGCCTCAAGCCGGGCGGCGATCTCGCGCTCTTGAGCGAGCCATTGTTCAAGCTGGTTGTTGTGCGTCATGCGATACCTTGGAAGGGAGTGGGGGTGTAGTCCGGAGGAATAACTTGCATATGCAATTATTGCAGATACAATTTATAGCATGCTAGCTGAAATCACTTCACCCACCGCTGTCGCCACAGTGCAGCCCCAGGGTTGCACCAACTTCAAGTTGCGCCAGTTGATGCGGCGCGTGGCGCAGCACTACGACACGGAGATGGCCCGGTGTGGCCTGAAGACCACGCAGTACTCGCTGCTGTCGCACGTGCTCAAACTGGGACCCATCCGCCCGGGCGACCTGGCGGCGGAGATGAAGATGGACGCCTCCACACTCACACGCAACCTGCGCCCGCTGGTCGATGCCGGCTGGGTCACGCTGGAGGCCGGTGCCGATGCGCGCAGCCGCCTGGTGCACATCACCGATGCAGGGCGCGACAAGCGGGCCGAGGCCCAGCGCCACTGGAAGGCCGCGCAACTGGCGCTCAACGAGACGCTGGGGGTAGGGCGCGTGAACGCGCTGCACGCCCTGGTCGACGATTCATTGGCCCTGCTGGCCACAACGCAGGGGGCCGGCGATGACGAATGAAACACGCCTCCCCAAACCCGCTGACGCCGCACGGCCCCGGACGTCTGCAGTGCCGTTGTCCCTGTGGCTGGTGCTGCTGGCCGCGGCGGGCGCCTTCGCGCTGACCATGGGCACGCGCCAGACCATGGGCCTGTTTCTGTCGGCGCTCAACACTTCCACCGCCTTGGGCATCGGCAGCATCAGCCTGGCGTTCGCCTTCGGCCAGCTCTGGTGGGGCCTGACCCAGCCTTTCGCCGGCGCGGTGGCCGACCGCATCGGCACCGGCCGCGTGATCCTGCTGGGCGTGGTGCTGGTGGCAGTGGGCACGTTCATCACGCCGTACATGACCACGACCGCAGGCCTCATCTTCGCCATCGGGGTGCTGGCGGCGGGCGGGGCCGGGATGGCAGGTCCTTCGGTGCTGATGGCGGCCACTGCGCGTCTGGTGCCGGCGCACAAGCGCGGGCTGGCCAGCGGCATCGTCAACGCGGGTGGCTCGTTCGGCCAGTTCATCATGGCACCCATCGCCATCAGCCTGACCGCCGCGCTGGGCTGGGCCAGCGCCATGCAGTGGCTGGGCGTGTTGGTGCTGCTGGCGTTGCCGGCGGTGTGGGTGCTCAAGGGCAATTCGAAGGCGCTCGCGGCGCAGGCCGCTGCCGCATCGGGCCAGAAGGCGCTGACCGCCCGCGAGGCCGTGGCCCAGGCGCTGGCCACGCCCAGCTACCGCTACCTGGCGCTCGGGTTCCTGGTGTGCGGCTTCCATGTGGCCTTTCTGGCCACGCACCTGCCCGGCGTGATCGCCGCCTGCGGGCTGCCCCCCGAAGTGGGCGGCTGGGCGCTGGCCGTGATCGGGCTGTTCAACATCGTCGGAAGCCTGGCCATGGGCTGGGCCGTGGGGCGCTGGCGCATGAAGTCGCTGCTGGCCCTGCTGTATGCCACGCGCGGCATCGCGGTGCTGGTCTTCCTGTTTGCGCCCAAGACCCCGGCCGTGGTCATGGTGTTCGCGGCGGTGATGGGCGTGACTTTTCTCTCCACCGTGCCGCCCACGGCAGGCCTGGTGGCCAAGATGTTCGGCACGGCCAACATGGCGATGCTCTTTGGCGTGGTGATGCTGTCGCACCAGATCGGCGGCTTTCTGGGCGCATACCTGGGCGGCAGCGTGTTCCAGGCCACGGGCAGCTATGACTGGGTCTGGTACATCGACATCGCGCTGGCGGCCGGCGCCGCGCTGGTGAACCTGCCGATCCGCGAGGCGCCGCTGGTGCGCAATACCGCCCCTGCGGCGGCTTGAACCGACAACTTTTCTCCCCCCAACGAAAGCAATCTGCCATGACTTCCCCCCTGGCGGCAGCCGCCGCATTGCTGGCACAGCGAGGCCCCCTGTACCTGGACGATATCGCCGTGGGCGACCGCTATGCCAGCGGCGAACATGCGATGGACGAAGCCCAGATCAAGGACTTCGCCGCGCAGTTCGACCCGCAGCCCTTTCACCTGGACGACGCGGCAGGCCGTTCCACGCTGTTTGGCGGCTTGGCCGCGAGTGGCTGGCACACGGCGGCCATCACCATGCGCCTGCAGGTGACGACGGGCCTGCCCATCGCCGGCGGCATCATCGGCGCGGGGGCCGAGATCAGCTGGCCCCGGCCCACCCGCGCGAGCGACGTGCTGCATGTGGTGAGCGAGGTCCTGGACATTCAGCCTTCCAAATCCAAACCCGACCGGGGCATGGTCACGGTGCGCAGCGAGACGCGCAACCAGCATGGCGAGGTACTGCAGCTGTCGACCGTGCGCATCGTCGTGCCGCGCCGCCCTGGCGCGACGGCTGAAGCGTCAAACGCGGGGGCCGCTTCATGAGCGCCGCACCGGCCGCGCCCGCCACGGCGGCGCTGGATCCGCGCACCCGGTTGCTGCTGGAAGCACCTATCGCCCCCACCTTGCTGCGCCTGGCCATGCCCAACGTGCTGGTCATGCTGGCGCAGGCGGGCGTGGGTTTGATAGAGACCTACTTCGTGGGAAAGCTGGGCACCGACGCGCTGGCGGGAATGGCGCTGGTGTTTCCGGTGGTCATGCTGATGCAGATGACGTCGGCGGGCGCGATGGGCGGTGGCATCGCTTCGGCGATCGCACGTGCGCTGGGAGCGCGCCGGCGCCAGGATGCCGATGCGCTGGTCTTGCACGCGCTGGCCATCGCGGCGGTGTTTGCGCTGGTCTTCACCGTGGGCGTGGTGGGAGGAGGGCGCTGGCTCTACACCCGCATGGGCGGCTCGGGCGGGGCGCTGGAGGCCGCGCTGGTGTACTCCAACTGGGTGTTCGCGGGCGCCGTGCTGGTCTGGCTGTTCAACACGCTCTCGGCCGTGATACGCGGCACGGGCAACATGGCGGTGCCGGCGTATGTGACGGTGCTGGGCGCGGTCGTGCTGGTGCCGCTGTCGCCGTTGCTCATCTTCGGCTGGGGGCCGCTGCAGGGCCTGGGCATCGCGGGCGGGGCGCTGGCGCTGATGGCGTATTACGCGGTGGGCAGCGCGGTGCTCGCGGCCTACCTGTGGTCGCCACGCAGCCTGCTGCGCCCATCGCTGGCCCATATCCGCTTTCGCTGGGTCTTGTTCAAGGACATCCTGCGCGTGGGTCTGGTGGGCACGGTCTCCACGGTGGCGACCAACCTGGCGATCGGTGTGACGACGGCGCTGGTGGGCGGCTTTGGCACGGCAGCCATCGCAGGCTATGGCACGGCTTCGCGGCTGGAATACCTGCTGGTGCCGCTGGTGTTCGGCCTGGGCGCGCCCCTGGTGGCCATGGTGGGCACCTGCATCGGCGCCGGCCAGCGCGAACGTGCCCTGCGTGCCACCTGGATAGGCGCGGCCATGGCTTTTGCCATGGCCGAGGCCATCGGCTTGTGGGCGGCCGCGTACCCCAGCGCCTGGCTGCGCCTGTTCAACAGCGACCCGGCGATGCTGGAAGCCGGTGCGCTGTATCTGCGCACGGTCGGCCCGGTGTACGGCTTCTTCGGTCTGGGGCTGGTGCTGTACTTTGCATCCCAGGGGGCCGGGCGCCTGTTGTGGCCCGTGATCGGCAACATCGCGCGCTTGCTGGTCGCCGTGACCGGCGGTTGGCTGGCGCTGCGCTGGGGCGGCGGCTTGACCGCCGTCTTTGCGGCGCAGGGCGCGGCGCTGGTGCTGTACGGACTGATCAACGCCTGGGCGATCGCGGGCGGTGCCTGGTTCGGCCGTGTGGGCTGGCCGCGCAGCATGTCCGGGCTGCTGCGGCGCGTCGCACAGGCGTGATTCTTGAATGAAAATGACTGCTGGTGCTTGATAGACAGGCGCCGGCAGCTATCAAAACAATAGTGCGTCTTGCCTGCGGGACCTGCCGGGCTACACCGGCACGGTGTAGTTCAGCGTCATGCGTCCGCCGTCCACCGTGACGATTTCTCCGGTGACATAGCTGGCCGCGTCGCTGGCCAGCCAGGCCACCACATCGGCGATCTCGGACGGCTTGCCCAGGCGTTTCATGGGTGTGCGGCTCATGATCCTGCTCTTGGCCTCGTCGCTCGTGAGCACGGCCTTGGCGGCCAGTTCGGTCGCGATGGTGCCGGGCGCCACGGCATTCACGCGGATATTCCTGTCGGCCAGCGCGAGGGCCATGACGCGGGTGAGCTGGTTCACGCCGCCCTTGCTCACGTTGTAGCTCGATATGCTGGGAATGGCCAGGACGCCGTTGACCGAGCTCATGTTGACGATGGCGCCGCCGCCGGATGCCACCATGGCGCGCGCCACGGCCTGGCCCACAAGGAACGAACCCTTGAGGTTGACCCGCAGCACGGCATCGAAGTCCGCCTCCGTCACGTCCAGGAAGTCTGCGGCCCTGAAAATGCCGGCATTGTTGACCAGCACATCGACACGTCCGTAGGCGGCCAGGGTCTGCGCCACCAGCGCGTCCACCTGGGCCTTGTCGCCCACATCGCAACGCACATACAGCGCGCCGAGCTCCTGCGCCAGCGCCTGGCCACGGGCGTCGTCGACATCCACGATCACCGGCTTGGCGCCCTCTGCGGCGAAGCGGCGCACGCAGGCTTCGCCGATGCCTTGCGCGCCGCCGGTGACGATGCAGACACGGCCCTGGTGGCCGAAGTGGACGGGGGACGGGGTGGCGGGGGAAACGGGTAGTGGGGTTGTCATGGGGGGGATGGTAGCCGCACGTCGTGGGGGGCCGGGCCTGGACGATGCGTGCACCAGGTTGGCAAAGACGGCCAGTAAAACCGAATAACATGAGACCACCAACTCCCAACGTGCCTTGCCTGTGAACATCCATCAAGCTGACATACAACTGGCGGCAGCCAAGCACCTGCGATGGATGCCGGGCAGCATCGTCATCACGGGCAACGAGATCATGGTGGAGGGGTGGGCGCTGTCCGTCTGGGATGCGCAGGACCAGATGCGTTTCTTGATCAATGGGTCAGACTTCGCCCATGTCGAATGGCCACTTGAATCGCACGATCTCCTGGTTCCGTTCGGCGACATTCCAGGCGCTGCCGCATCCCGCTTTCGTTGCAGGCACACGGGACAAGCGCAGCGGGACCTTTTTGTGGATGGCTTTGCACGCCTGAGCATCACCGGGAGGTTTGGCGAACACCGCTTGTCCTACCGCACTGCCTGGTACGTTGCCGATCCTGCCCGGGAGTTGCCGGCTCCGTCGCCCGCCCAGATCCAGCGTGTCATTGGGACCCCCGACCTTCAGTCCTTCCTGTTTGGCGGCGCGACCATCGTCAAGCGTTTCGAACAACTGCTGCTCGACAGGTTTGACCGTACGCTGGCCAGCTTCCAGTCCATCCTGGACTGGGGTTGCGGCGCCGGGCGTTTGACCCGCTACCTCACGCAGCTGTCTCCCAAGGTGACGGGCATCGACATCGACGCGGACAATATCGCCAGTTGTGCACGCACTCTGCCCGGCGCGCGCTTCCTGCGGGTGGATCTGATGCCCCCGACGGAACTGCCGGCGGGGTCGTTCGACCTCGTGGTCGGACTGTCGGTGCTCACGCACCTGGATGAGCAGGTCCAGGATGCATGGCTGGCGGAACTCCAGCGCCTGACCTGTCCACAAGCCATTCTCCTGCTGTCCGTGCAGGGCCTGGCGCAGATGTCGCTGTACCGCGCGCCGCCCGAGCTGCACTTGCAGGCCCATCGCGAGGGCATCCTCGACGTCGGGTCCAACAGCCAGCTGGAGGAGGTCATCGAGGACCGTTCGTACTACCGCAACGTGATGCACTCGCACGACTACATCCTGACCCGGTGGGCCCGGTGGTTCGATGTGCTGGACATCATCGAGGGCACGGCCGGCAACCAGGACGTGGTGGTGCTTCGGCGGCGTGCCGATTGAGGGAGGCAAGGCCCATGCATCCCAGCGCGATACGCAACGGACAGCTTTTTTTTGATACTTACCTGCAGCCCGGCGCACAGGTGCTGGTGGTGGATATCGGCGCCCAGGACATCAACGGCTCGCTGCGGCAGTTCGCACCCCCAGGGGCGCGTTATCTGGGGCTGGACTTCCAAGCGGGCCAGGGCGTGGACCAGGTGCTGGACGATCCCTACGTGCTGCCCCTTGAGGAAGGCTCGGTCGACGTGGTGGTGAGCAGTTCCTGCTTCGAGCACGTCGAAATGTTCTGGCTGATGTTCAATGAGGTGCTGCGCGTTCTCAAGCCCCATGGACTGTTCTACCTGAACGTCCCGTCCAATGGCGACTACCACCGTTTTCCGGTGGACTGCTGGCGGTTCTATCCCGATGCGGGAGAGGCCCTGGCGCACTGGTCGCACCGCTCGGGCCACAGGGCTGTGCTGCTGGAGTCGTTCACCACCTACCAGCACCTGGATATCTGGAACGACTTCGTGGCCGTGTTCGTCAAGGACGAGGCCTGCGTCGCAAGGCATTCAGCCCGCATGCAGGATCGTCTCGAACACTGCATGAATGCGCGGCGATACGGCGTGCCCGGCCTGCGGAACCCCCAGGCTGCGCCGGAAGATGGCGCCCTGCTGCGAGCCCTCACGGGCCGACCTGCCGCGGCGTTGTGCCAGATGGCCGCGCCTGCAGTCCCTTTGGGCGAACCGACACAGCACCCGCCCGAGGGGGAGCCGTGCAGCGCATGGGCCCGGCCCGCAGCGCCCCGCAACATCACAGGCCCCGAGTCCTGCCACTTCTACCACACGGTGGACCTGCCTGGCTTCGGCCTGCAGCGCGGCGACTGGGACTTCCGCGAGACTGCCTGGCAGTACCTGGGCCATGTGGATGTGGCTGGCAAACAGGTGCTGGAGGTAGGGCCGGCCAACGGCTTCTTCACCCAGACCCTGGAAGCGGCCGGCGCGCGGGTGATCGCCTACGACCTCTCCCCATCAGACCCATGGGATGCCGTGCCCTATGGCGGGGTGTTGGACGATCCCCGCATAGCGGTCCAGCAGCAGCACCTGGACCGGCTCTGCAACGGCTGGTGGCTGGCGCACCGGCTGCATGGCAGCCGGGCGCAGCTCTGCCATGGCTCCGTCTATGACCTGCCGGGAGCGCTTGCGCCGGTCGATGTCGCGATCGTGGGCGCGGTGCTCCTGCATCTGCGGGATCCGTTCCTGGCACTGCAGCGCATTTGCGCGATGGCGCGCGAGACGGTCGTGGTCACCGAGCTGATGCCCTTCGCTGCGCGACCGCCGGACTGGACGGGCCATGAAACCGAAGTTCCAGCCAGCATCCTGGCAGACCGCGACCCTCCATCCATGATCTTCCAGCCCACGGGCTCCGGTGCCGACGCGTTTGGCACCTGGTGGCACATTTCGCCCGCCTGCCTGCGGCAGATGCTGGACGTGCTGGGCTTCGCGCCGGTGAACACCAGCTTTCACATCCAGCGACACATGGGCTGGTACGGCCACGTCCTGTACACCGTGGTGGCCCGGCGCAAGGGCCCGCCCTTTGCCGCCGATTGATTCAGCCTGGCGCCTCTTTCCGCCGCAGATAGCCCCTGGGGTTCCAGGTGACGAGGAAGTGCTCGCGGCTTCGGTCACTCTCGAACCACGGGTTCTCCTGCAGGAAGGCCTCGATGGCCTCGTAGGGGCCTGGTTGGGGGCCCACGTCGAGTCCGTGGTGGCAGACGCTGTCTTCCACGATGAAGTAGCCGCCGGGCTTGACGAGCAGCGCGTACTGGCGAAGGACCTGCAGCGTGTGCTCGAAGGTGTGCGCGCTGTCCTCGATCAGCAGGACCTGTTCATCGGCCGCGATCACCGCCTCCACCCGTTCGTAGCTGGCGCATGCATCGCCTTGCACGAGCGTCACCCGGGGGTGTTCGCGCACCACCGGGGGCACCCATTGGTGCGACAGGTCCACGCCGATGACCCGTCCATGGCCCATGGCGTCGCACAGGTGGGCCAGCGCCAGCAGATGGCCGCCGTGGAAGTTGCCGATCTCCACGATCACGTCGGGCCGGGACGCGAAGATGATCTCCTGGTAAACCCAGGCATCCAGCGGATTCTTCAGGGTCCGGATGCCGAAGTAGGTCGTGTGGTCCATGATGCCCTGCTGAAGAGCGGGCAGCACCTTGCCGAGCGGGGAGTCCAGGCATTCCTCCATGGGCAGGGAGTTCAGCATGGGCCGGCCTCACGGCAGGCATGGCTCAGAGGAGCAGGCATGAGGGGCATGGGAAATTCGCTTTCAGCTTTGAAGGGCGGCTCGTGGGTGTGTCGGCAGCCGAAATGCGCGAGCTTATCCTCGCAGCCAGCGCACGTTCTTGCGGGACAATGCGGGCCATGAAGAATCGCAGCGGATGGACGGCGCCGCCGCAGGGGAGCGGCGGCCGGCACAGTATCGGGGAGGCTCGGTGAACCGTACCCAGGTTCCGCTGGTCGTCGACCTGGACGGCACGCTGATCAAGACCGATTTGCTGGCCGAAACGGCCAACAGCTTCATCCTTGCGCAGCCATGGCGTGTCTTTCAGCTACTGGCATGGCTGGCTGCAGGCAGGGCCACACTGAAGTCGCGCCTGGCCCAGGCCAGCGCCGTCGATCCCTCCACGCTGCCTTTCAACGAGGACCTGCTGGCCTGGCTGCGGGAGGAAAAGCGCCAGGGCCGCTGCGTGGTGCTCGCGACAGCGAGCCATCAGTTGCTGGCCGACAAGGTGGCCGCGCACCTGGGCCTGTTCGACGAGGTGCTCGCCACACGGGGCACCACCAACCTCAAGGCGCATGCCAAGCGGGATGCACTCGTGGCCCGTTTTGGCGAAGGCGGATTTGACTATGTGGGCAACGACCGGGCAGACCTGCCGGTGTGGGCATCTGCAGCCCAGTCCCATGTGGTGTGCGGCCTGCGAGGACTCTTGCAAGAGGTGCGGCGCCTGGGCCGGCACGGGCGCGAAATCGCGGGTGGCAGGCCTCCCGCCGGGGCGATGCTGCTGCGGGCCATGCGCCCCCACCAGTGGGTCAAGAACCTTTTGGTCCTGGTGCCGTTGATGACCGCACACCGCTACGGCGATGCCACCAGCCTTGTGAATGCCGGGTGGGCGTTCGTGGTTTTCTGCCTCACGGCGTCCAGCGTCTATCTGCTCAATGATCTGGCCGACCTGGACGACGACCGCCAGCATGGCGGCAAGCGGAAGCGCCCGTTGGCTTCCGGCAACCTGGGCCTGGCGCAGGGCTGGGCGGCCTGGCCCGCGCTGCTGGTGGTGGCGCTCGCGCTGGCGGGGCCTTTGCTGCCCTGGCCCTTCACTGCCACGCTGGCGGCGTATTTCGTGTCCACGGCAGCGTATTCGTGGTGGCTTAAACAGATACCGGTCATCGATGTATTGGCGCTGGCGGGTCTCTACACGCTGCGCATCGTGGCCGGAGCGGCTGCCATCGGTGTGCCCCTGTCGTTCTGGCTGCTGGCGTTCTCCATGTTCCTCTTCTTCAGCCTGGCCTTGCTCAAGCGCTACGGCGAACTGCGTGCGGTCCCGCCCACCGGCAGCGTGGTCTGGCTTCGGGGCAGGGGTTACGACACCCAGGACCTGGGCCTCATCGCCAGCCTGGGAGGAGCTGCGGGCTACATCGCGGTGCTGGTGCTGGCGCTTTACATACAGGACGAGCACACGGCCCGCCTCTACACCACGCCCGCCTTCATCTGGCTGGCCTGTCCCTTGCTGCTGTACTGGGTCTCTCGCGCCTGGCTCATTGCCCACCGCGGCCACATGCATGAGGATCCTGTTGTCTTTGCGCTCAGGGATCGTGCGAGCTGGGCCGTGGCCGGGCTGTTGGCGCTGGCATTCGTGCTGGCCAGGGTGGTGGCTTGAGGCGGGTGTCGTCCTGGGGGCGCCTGTGCGCAGACCCGCACCACACCATGGGCCTGCACGATGCGGCGCAGGTGGCCAAGCTTGTCTCCAGCGGCCGTCTTCCCGGCCTGGCCCATGGCATGGGCCGCAGCTATGGCGACGCCTGCCTCAATCCGGGCGGGCAGCTCTGGCTCACGGCAGGCCTTGACCGGTTCATTGCCTTCGATGAGGCCACGGGCCGCCTGACCTGCGAGGCAGGGGTCCTGCTGCGCGACATCCAGCAGCTGGCCATGCCCAGAGGCTGGGCGCTGCCGGTCATGCCCGGCACGCAGCAGGTCACGGTGGGAGGCGCCATTGCCAACGATGTGCATGGAAAGAACCACCACCACAGCGGCTGCTTCGGCGACCATGTGCTGCGCATCCGGCTTGTGCGCACGGATGGCAGCACGCTGGAGTGCGGCCCGGGCCTGCAACCTGGCTGGTGGGCTGCCACGGTGGGCGGCCTGGGCCTCACAGGGGTGATCGTCGAAGCCGAGATCCAACTGCGCCGGGCGGCCTCAGCGTGGCTGGACACGGAGACCGTGCCGTTTTCGGGCATGCAGGAATTTCTCCAGCTTTCCGATGGGTCCGAAACTGCCTGGGAGCACGCCGTGGCATGGATAGATTGCCTCTCGGGCCCTCTGGTGCGGGGCCTTTTCATGCGTGCCAACACAGCGGGCCCGCAGGCGCGGCGCGAACCCGCGCCCCGCGCGCTGACCGTACCCTTCGTGCCGCCGGTGCCGCTGGCCAACCGCTTGTCGCTGCGCCCCTTCAATGCGCTGTACTTCCACCGAGGGCGCATGAAGGCCGGCCGCACGGTGATACACGGCGCGGCGTTCCACCATCCGCTGGATGCACTGCACGGCTGGAACCGTCTGTACGGGCCGACGGGGTTCTTCCAGTACCAGAGCGTTGTGCCGCGCGATGCTGGGCGGGCCGCTACCGAAGCCATGCTGGCCGAGATTGCACGCGCGGGTGAGGGGTCCTGCCTCGCGGTGCTCAAGACCTTTGGCGCGCGCGCGCCCTGCGGCATGCTGAGTTTCGTGCGGCCGGGTGTGACGCTGGCGCTGGATTTTCCGAACCGGGGCGCACGCACGCTGGCCCTGTTCGAGCGGCTCGATGCCATCGTGGCGGATGCCGGTGGCCGGCTCTACGCGGCCAAGGACGCGCGAATGCCCAGGGCGCTGTTCGAGGCGGGGTATCCGAGGCTGGATGAATTTGTGGCATTCCGGGACCCTGGGATCAGTTCGGGGCTGTCGCGGCGGCTGCTGGGGAGTTGATGCCGTGAGCAACGCCACAAGAAGAATCGTCATCGTGGGTGCCACCTCCGCCATGGCCGAACACTGCGCGCGGTTGTGGGTGCAGGCTGCGCCCGTGGACTTGACGCTGGTGGGCCGCGACCACGGCCGCATGGAGCGTGTGGCTGCGGACCTGCGGGTGCGCAGCCCGCGGTCGCGCATCGGCAAGGTCTGCGCGGACTTTCTGAACCCGTTGGCCATCCGCGCCACGGTGGACGGCATTGCGCGGCAAGGAGCGGTCGATATCGTGCTGATCGCCCACGGCAGCCTTCCCGAGCAGCCTGCATGCCAGGAGGACCTGTCGGCATGCAGCGAGGCGCTGCGGGTCAACGGCGTCTCGCCCGTACTGTTTGCCGAGGCCTTCGCGGAGCACATGGCCCGGCAGGGGCGGGGCACGCTGGCACTGATCGGCTCGGTCGCCGGTGACCGGGGGCGCCGCACCAACTATGTGTATGGCGCCGCCAAGGGGCTGCTGGCGCGGTACGCCGAGGGGTTGCAGCACCGCTTTGCCGGTACGGCCGTGCGGGTCGTTCTGGTCAAGCCCGGCCCGACCGACACGCCCATGACCGCCCACCTCAAGGCGCAGGGAGTCAGGCTTGCCGGGGTAGAGCAGGTTGCCCGTCAGGTGGTCGCTGCCATCGAGGCGGGCAAGCCGCTGGCCTATGTGCCCGGCCGGTGGCGCTGGATCATGGTGGTCATCCGCCATCTGCCGCGGGCCGTCTTCCACCGAATGAAAATCTGAGCATGGACATCCACCGCATTTCCACCGCTGCCGTACCGCAGGAGCATCCCACGCCCTTGCCCGTTCAACTGGGACTGCTGCTGGCCGTTCTGTTCACCGGTGCGTTCTACCTTTCCTATGCACAGAGCGCCTGGTTCTTCCAGGACGACTTCCAGCTCATCGTGCAGTACGCGCACGCCCTGCAGCCGCAGCAACTGCTGGACTTCGCCAGCTTTGGCCGGTTCCTGAGCCGCAACGTCTACTGGCACTACGGCATCAAGTTCTTTGCCCTGCACGCGCCGCTGTTCTTCCTGCTGAACCTGTTCTTCATCTGCGCCACCAGCCTGCTGGTCTACCGGGTAATGTTGCGCCAGTACGGCACATTCCCCGCCGTCGTGGCGGGGTTGGTGTATTTCTGCCTTCCCGGCACGGTCGAAGCCTACGCCTGGCTGTCGAACTCGCAGCACCTGCTGGGGCACTTGTTCGTCCTGGTTTTCGTGTATCTGTTCACCGCCCGCGAAGAAGACCGCCATGGCCGCCGGTGGGTTCCTGCGTTGCTGTTGCTGCTGGTCCTGTTGCTAGGGCTGCTGTCCAACGTGCTGGTGGGCATGGTGCTCAGCCTGCCGCTGTGGATGCTGGTTGCCGACCGGCGCTACCGAAGGAACCCGTGGAACCTCGGGGTGGCTGCGGCGGGCATGGCCCTGTTTCTGTACTTCTACGTGAACCTGGCGCAGCACCAGACCGGCGCCTACGCGACCTCGTTCTCCTTTGGCACGTTCTGGCAGAACGCCACGTTCTACTTCAAGGGCGATGTGGGTGCGGCGCTGTGGATGGGGGTGGTGGCGCTGGGCGCCGCGTGGTCGTGGTTCAGGGGCAGGCTGCTCACGGCCTGGTTCTTCCTCGCGTCCGCCGCGTTCATGCTGCCCTTTGCCTTTCTGGTGCACCAGCGCTACGGGAGCTACTCGGTGCTGTCTCACCTGTTCGTGGTGCTGGCGTGCTGGTGCCTGGTCTGCGATGGCTGCGATGTGCCGGGTGGTGCGCGGCCAAAGTGGGTGTCGTACGTGGGAGCGGCTGTCCTGTTGCTGGTGCTGGGCCAGTCGCTGGGGCTGCCATTGCGGCATTTTGGTCAGTATCCGCATGGCAGGACAGTGCGGGAACAGGTGGAGCAACTGCGCCTGTTCGATGCAAGGAATCCGGCGGTCAAGAGCTATTGCTTTCGCAGCGACAAGCCCGCCGTCAACACCACGGGGGTCAAGGTGTGGGATATCCCGGCCGAATGGTGGCAGGTCGGCTTCGGCGCTGCCTTCTCGCTGTTCGTGAATGGGCAGAAGACCTACGAGCTGGTGTCGGCGACCTCCCGCTGCGACGCTACTTTCACTTTCATCGATCAGAGGCTCGAACGTGTGGCTGAATGAAGAGCCTTCCAGGCCAAGCACCTGCGTGCAACCGCTCGCGCACCTGGGCAGCCAACTGCGCCTGCTGCGGCCGTGGTGCCCACGAAAGCAAGCATGAGAGTGTGGCGTTTGCGATCCCTGCAGGAGTACCTGGCCCATGCAGCCCGGACCCATGCCGATGCCGAGCGCGATGCGCAGGCCCTCGCGCGCCTGGTGCCACCGGGCGATCCACGGCCGTTCACCGTGCCCGGGTATTCCTATCCCGCAGGTGCGATGGTGGAGTTTCTGGTGGACTACCAGTACAGCGCCACACCGGGCCAGATCAACTGGCGCGAACGCCTGGTGTGTCCGGTGACGGGGCTGAACAACCGCATGCGGGCCTGCATCCACCTGTTCGACATGGAGATGGGGGTCTATGCTGACAGCCGTATCTACCTCACGGAGCAGGTCACCCCGACGTACCAGATGTTCCGGCAGCGCCATTGCGGTGTCGTTGGCAGCGAATATCTGGGGCCCGGTGCGGAGCGGGGGGGCACGCGCGCAGACGGTGTCCGCCACGAAGACCTGCGCCAGTTGAGCTTTGCCGACGCCAGCCTGGACGCCATCGTGTCCCTGGATGTGCTGGAGCACATACCCGACTACCTGCAGGCCTTGCGCGAGTGCCGCCGTTGCCTTTGCGACGGTGGAAAGCTCATGTGGTCCGTGCCGTTCCTGCCCCATGAGCAGGCGAGCCTGCACCGCGCCACGGTGGATGCTGCGGGCACCATCACCCATCATCTGGCACCCGAGTACCACGGCGACCCTCTGGGCGGCGACGGGGTGCTGTGCTACACCCATTTCGGCTGGGACATGCTGGAGCAGGCGAGGGCGGCAGGATTCCAGGATGCCTACGCCTTGGCCTACAGGGCGCCTGCGTTCGGTTACCTGGGAGATGCTGCCCTGGTTTTCTTTGCCGTGGCCTGAGCCTGCAGCCCTGAGCACCGATCCCATATATCTTTGGCAACCATGACCTCAACGACTTCTACCGACACACACAACCTGCAGGCGGCAGCGGCATACGAAGGTTTTATCGACACTGTCGGCCCCTCCACGATCACAGGCTGGGCTTTGGATGCCTGCGCTCCCGCGCGTCGTCTGGTGGTGGAGGTGTTGTGCGACGGCGCACCGGTGGCGCAGGCCAGGGCCGACCAGTTCCGAGCCGATCTGGCGCAGGCCGGCAAGTCGGACGGCGGCTGTGCGTTCAGCCTGCCTGTGCCGCTGGCCTTGCTGGACGGCCGTGTGCACGAGGTGGCGGTGCGTATCCACGGCGGCGGCCCGGTACTGCCTGCGAAGATCTCCACCTTCAGTGCCGAGCCCTTGATGGCGGAAGGCGCGGTGCAGCTCGATGGCGGCGCCCTGGTGGGCGCGGTACGTTTTGCTGGGTCGCCGTCAGGGGAGGACGCCACCCTGTGGGTGCGGGATGTGGCCACGCAGACCGTGGTCGCACAGGGGCAGGGGCAGGCCGATGCGGGTGATGCCGCATTGCTGCGCTTTCGCATCGCGTTGCCTGCGCCGCTGTTCGATGGCCGGCCCCATGCCTTCACGGTGCATCGCGCGAGAGACGGGGCGCTGGTGCAGTGCGCCGCCGTCGTCATGCCCCATGTCGCCACGCCCGAGCATGCGCTGCTCGCGAATGTCCGCCACACCGACGCTCCGCGCCTGGCGGCATTGGCAGGTTACCGGTACGACGCGCTGGCCCGCCAGGTGGCGCGGATCGGCCGGGATCCGCAGGGTGCTCGGGCGCTGGCCCAGCTCGGCGCAGTCCACGCGCGAGTTTGCAAGGGGCCCGATGCCGCCGAGAACAACTATGCCGGCCTGGAGTTTCCGACGCACCCGCAGCCCAGAGTCTCGGTCGTCATTCCGGCCTGCAACCAGTTCCACCTGACCTACCACTGCCTGGCCGCGCTGCTGCTGGCTCCCCATGCCACGCCGTTCGAGGTCATCGTGGTGGACGATGGCTCCAGTGACCGCACGCAGGACATCGCACAGCTGG
The DNA here is from genome assembly GCF_019219095.1 of Acidovorax sp. sic0104. Lineage (GTDB taxonomy): Bacteria > Pseudomonadota > Gammaproteobacteria > Burkholderiales > Burkholderiaceae_C > Acidovorax. The sequence continues at coordinate 112,088 of NZ_JAHUWH010000002.1, read as the reverse complement.
TGTCCGGCATCACCTGCATCCGGCACGAGACGCCGCAGGGCTTCGTGCACGCCTGCAACCGGGGGGCGATGCAAGCCAGGGGCGAGTATGTGGTGCTGCTGAACAACGACACCGAAGTCACGCCCGACTGGCTGGACGAGCTGCTCTGGCCTTTCGAGAACTTCGAGCGCGTGGGACTCACCGGGGCCCAGCTGCTGTTCCCGGACGGCCGGCTGCAGGAGGCCGGCGGCATTGTGTGGAGTTCGGCCAATCCGGCCAACTACGGCCGGGGCGGCAACCCGTATGAGCCCCGCTACAGCTATGCGCGCCAGGCCGACTACCTCTCTGGAGCATGCCTGATGGTGCCCGCCGCGCTGTGGAGGAGCCTGGGCGGGCTCGATGCTGCCTATGCGCCCGCCTACTTCGAAGACACGGATCTGGCATTCCGCGTGCGTGAGCGTGGCTACAGGACGGTGTATGCACCGTTGTCCCGCGTGGTGCACTTCGAGGGCGGCAGCAATGGGACCGATCTGTCTCTGGGCGTCAAGCAGTACCAGGAGGTCAACCGTCCCAGATTCCGGCACAAGTGGATCGAGGCCTGCGCGGGCCATGGCAGGGAAGGTATGGACATCGACTGGGTGAAAGACCGTGGCGTGCCGCTGCGGGCGCTGGTGATCGATGTGCAGACGCCCACGCCGGACCGGGACGCTGGCAGCTATGCCGCGATACAGGAAATGCGGCTGCTCCAGGCCCTGGGTTTCAAGTGCACCTTTGTGCCTCAGGACCTCCAATGGGCGGGCCGCTACACGCAGGACCTACAGCGCATGGGGGTGGAATGCCTGCACGCGCCCTATGTGTCGTCCATCGCCCAGATGCTGGGCGAGCGTGGCGGCGAGTTCGATCTTGTCTACATCACCCGCTATCACGTGGCACAGGCGCAATTGGCCTGCGTGCGGGAGTTCGCTCCCCGGGCCAAGGTGGTGCTGATGAATGCCGACCTGCACTTCCTGCGCGAACTGCGGGGCGCGCTGGCGGCCGGGGATGCCAAGGCGCTGGAAAGCGCGAAGCTGACCCGCAGCGAGGAACTGGCCGTGATGTCCGACGTGGACCTGGTCCTGACCTACACCGCGGTGGAGGAGGCGGTGATCCAGTCGCACAACCTGGATGTCACGGTAGTGGGCCGCTGCCCGTGGGTGAGCCCAGTCGCAGATGCCGTGGCACCCTTTGCCGGGCGCGCCGGGATTGCCTTCCTGGGTGGCTTCGGCCACCCTCCGAATCAGGAGGCGGTCGAGTGGTTCCTGCAGAACGTATGGGCCTCGCTGCGTGCCGAGCTGCCCGACGTGCAGTTGCACATCTACGGCAGCAATGCACCGCCCGGCCTGGCCGCACTGGTGGCGCGGCACGAGGGCGTCATTCTGCAGGGCTGGGTGCCGCGGGTCGCCACCGCGTATGCGGCGCACCGCGTCTTCATCGCGCCGCTGCAGTCGGGGGCCGGCATCAAGGGCAAGGTCATTGGCGCGCTGGCCCATGGCGTGCCCAGCGTGCTGTCGCCGCTGGCGGCCGAGGGCATCTCGGTGGCCGACGGCATCGACGCCTTGCTGGCCGGCACGCCGACGCAATGGGTCGAGGCCGTTTCCCGCATCTACCGCGACGACGCCGCATGGAGGGCGATGTCCGCACGCGCCCAGGTTTTCGTGCGGGCCCGCCATGGTTTTGCACAAGGCGTGCAACAGATGCAGGACGCGCTGCAGCGGGCCGGCATCTTCAGCCACCCCACGGATACCGTGCTGGTGGCGCGCGACCCGCTGGTGTAGGGGCTGAACATGGACATCAGCTACGCAGCCCTGGTGGAGCAGCTGTACCGGGCATTTCTCGGCCGCGAACCTGAGCCCGGAGCCGTGCCAACCTGGGTCGGCCACCTGGAGACGGGCATGGATGTCGCCAGCCTGGTGCGGACCTTCCTGGCGAGCGAAGAGTTTCTCCAGCGCGAGAAGGCATCCACCCGGGGGTTGTTTGTGCCTCCGGGCCACTTCTACAGCCCCCTGGTGGACACGGCTGCGGTGGCGCATCTGTTCGGCCCCGACGCCCCTCGCGCGGCCCCGTGCGCGATCACGGTTGATGCCGGCGTGCACCTGGCCACCTGGGAGCGCCTGTTGCCCTACCTGCAGTCGCAGCCTTTCAGCGACGAGAAGGATCCGCACCTGCGCTACTTCTTCAACAACCCGGCCTTTGCCCATGCGGACGGCGCCATCCTGCATGCCATGCTGCGCGCCAGCCGCCCGCGCAGGCTGGTGGAGGTCGGCTCCGGCTACTCATCGGCCTGCGCGATCGACACCATAGACCTCTGCCTGGGCGGCGAGGTGGATGTCACTTTCATCGAGCCTTACCCGCAACTGCTTCAGGAACTGCTGGGGCCTCAGCGCCTGGCGCGCTGTACGGTGCTGCCCCATGGGGTGCAGTTCACGGATGCGTCCGTCTTCACGTCCCTGGAGGCGGGGGACATCCTGTTCATCGACTCCACGCACGTGATGAAGACCGGCAGCGATGTCTGCCACGAGCTGTTCGAGGTTCTGCCCTCCCTGAAGCCGGGTGTGCTGGTGCACCTGCACGACATGTTCTGGCCTTTCGAGTACCCCGCCGGGTGGGTGTTGCAAGAGAACCGGTCATGGAACGAGCTCTACGGCTTGCGCGCCTTTCTCATGTACAACAGCGCGTTTCGTATCGAGTTCTTCAACGACTACTTTTTCCAGAACTTCCGCTCAGAGATCGAAGCAGGGTGCCCCACCATGCTGAAGAACTCCGGCGGCAGCCTTTGGTTGCGCAAACTGTCTTGACCCATGGCCGGGCGCGCGCCTGGTCCTGCCAAGTGCGAATGGAGCGTCGTGCATGGCTGGATACATCTGTCTGTGTTGTACAGGCCGTGAAAAAGTTTGAGCAGCCTTCCCATTCGCTTATAGTCCAAGCACAGTCAAAAATGGTTGCAAATTAATACAAAGGGCGGACGCATGCAGAAATTGACCGGAAGCAAGACGCTTGTGCCTCTCCTGGCGGGCGCCGCCGGTTTTCTGATCAGCGCTGGAGCGTCCGCGCAGGGCACGGGTGTCGTGTCGATGGAGCGGCAGACGGACGAGGCCTTCCGGCGGGTGTTGCAGCAGCCACAGGATTTGTCTGGCTGGTCCCGGTATGCGCAGTTGCTGGTAGAGGCCGGCAACTACGAAGGCGGCATCGCGGCGCTTGAGCGCCTGCTGCTGGAGCCCAACGCCAGCCCCGACCTGCGGCTGGACATCGCCACGCTTTACTACCGCCAGGGCTCTTATGCCATGGCCGAGTCGATGCTCAGCACCGCGCTGGCGGACAGCCGGCTGCAGGGAGACAGGCGCAAGCTGGCCGAGTCATTGCTCGCCGACGTTCAAAAGCGTGCACAGCGCAGCCAGCTCCAAGGGGTGTTCACGCTGGGAGTACGCCACCAGACCAACCCCTCCTACCGCAGCGATGCATCGCAGGTTCTTTCGGCCGGTGTGCTCGGCCCCCTGGCCGACACCCAACGTCCGCGCGGAGACACCGACATCAATCTCGGATTGCGTGTCAACCATCTCTACGATCTGGAGCGGCAGAATTCGGCCGCCATTGTGACCAACTTTGGCGCTTATCTGGCGGACTACCGCTCCGCTTCGGGTAGCCACCTTGTGGCTGGTGAAAACAAGCCCTACGACCTGCAAGTGCTGGATCTGAATACCGGCCTGCAGTTCAGGCCGGCGCCGGCCTCGGGCTCCAGCCTGACTCTGCGCCCGCACGTCATACTGTCCAACGTGGTTGCAAAGAACCACCAGTACCTGCGCAACCACGGCCTGGGTATTGACATGAACTGGCGCCCGAACGAGCGCACCCTGTACGAATTCACGGTGGACGGTGTGCGCCGCGATTTCGCGGTTCGGGCCGACGTGGCCAATGCCAACGAACTGGACGGTCACCTCTACTCGCTGCGCGCTCGCGTGAGTCGCGAACTGGCACCCGGCCGGGTGCTGGTGGGTGAATACATCCTGCGGCGCGCCACGGCAGACCGGGACATCCATGCATCGGATTCGCACGAGATACGGGCCATCTACGCCATGACCTATGCCAGCCCGCTGGCCCAGGGAAGCCATTGGACCACCGCTGTGTGGATGGGCGCCCTGAACCGTCGCTACGATGCCCCCGACCTGGCCGTGGGCCCCCAGGCCCACAAGGATCGCGAGTGGCGCCTGGGCGTGAACCAGACCATCCCGGTCGCGCCGCTGTGGTCGGTGCTGCTGTCGGCCGAATACGCACGCAACCAGGCCAACTTGCCCAACTACCGTTACAAGAACACATCGGTTTCCGCCACCGTGGTACGCAGCTTCTGAGGAAAAAGACATGTCCCCGCCGATTCAAAAAGACTGGTGGCTTGCAGCCGCACTGACAGGGGCTGCGCTGCCCGCCGCGATGGGCCAGGTGCCTACGGCCGCAGAGAGCCGGCCGACAGCAGGCATTGTCACGTCGGTGTCGCAAGGGGCTTCCGCCACTGACGGCAGCACGCCCATCTACATCGACAACGCCAGCGGCCAGCGCCTGACGACCGGGCCTGACCAGACGATGCACGTGCTGTTCTCGGACCAGTCCGCGCTCACCATAGGGCCCAATTCCAGCGTGGTGATTTCGGAGTATCGCTACGACACCGCCACCCGTGATGGAGTTCTGGTCGTGGATCTGAACCAAGGGGTCGTGCGCGTGGTCGGCGGCTTCATCAGCAAACAGAACGAAACCGTAGTTCGGGCACCCGGTGTTGGGAGCTTTGGCATCCGTGGCGGCATCACCACCGCAGAGCGTGGAGGAGGCACCGCCCGCGCTGTCTTCCTGTTCGGCCAGTCGATGCGAGCCTCTGGCGAGGACGGCCAGCAGACCCAGACCGTCACACGCCAGGGCTTCGGTGTCTCAATCCAAGACAATCAGGTTTCCAGCCCGCAGCTCTTTTCCTCCACCGACCTCACGGCCATGATGGGAAGACTCGGAGCGCAGTCGAACAGTGGCTCGCAGGGCTCGCCAAACCCATCGCCGGCTCCCTCCGGGCAGCTCATCTCCACTGGCAATTCCGGCGGCGGCACAGGAGGTGGGTCACCCGGTAGTACGTTGGCCAACGACCGCCTGAGGAATGTGAACGACACGGGCCCGGGGAGCGCCAATACCTCGTCGGACCCCCTACGCAACATCCTGGGCACCAGCCAGACCCCTGTCCAGTCCTGAGCGCTGCGAGCGTCCATCGCCGCGATGCGTGTACTTTTCGTTTCGGATTATCCGCACCTGCCTTCGATCAAGGGAGGGCTGCAGACCACTACCCATGACCTGTGCCATGCTATCGGCGTGGCCGGGGCAACGGCGGCTGTGCTCTGTGGACAGGTGGAAGGTGCGGCGGGCACGATCGCGCCCTCGGTCAGCGACACTTCGCTCGGTTACCTGTGCATGCGTGCGCCGGCACCGCTGGAGGCGCTGCCACTGGTGGCTGCAGCATGGCAGCCCGATACGATCGTGGTGCAAAGTGGCATGTCGCTGACCCGCATGGTGCTTGCCAGCCTGGATACCGGGCGGCCAACGGTCGTTTACCTGCACAACGTGGAATCCCATCAGCTCGGGGGCAGGCTGGTGCCCGATCCACGGCTGTTGTACTTGGCCAATTCGCACTTCACAGCGCAGCGCTGGCGTGCGCTGGCAGGTTTGCAGTGTGCAGTCATCCCACCCGTGGTGCAGGCCGATAGCTACCTCGCAGGTGCCAGCGGCGACAAGGTACTGTTCGTCAATCCGGTCCCCATCAAGGGGGTGGAGCTGATGTTCGCGTTGGCCGCGCATTGCCCGGACATCCCTTTCCTTGTAGTGGAGAGCTGGAACATCGAACCCGTGTGGCGCGACTGGTGCCGCAGGCGTGCACAGTCACTGGGCAACATCGAATGGCTGGAGCCGGTGGACGACATGCGGCCCGTCTATGCCCGGTCACGGTTGCTGCTCATGCCTTCAGTCTGGGAGGAGTCCTTTGGCCGCACGTCCGTGGAAGCGCAGCTCAATGGCATGCCGGTGCTGGCGAGCGACCGGGGCGCGCTGCCGGAGATCGTCGGACGCGCGGGGACGGTGCTGGACCCCCACGCGCCCGTGGAGCGATGGGCGGATGCCTTGCGCAGCCTGCTGGCCGCGCATGAGGATGTGAGTGCCGTGGCCCGCCGGCAGGGTCTGGGCCACGCGGCCGCCACGCCGCTGATCGTTGGGCAACTGCTGGGCCTGCTGGCGGGGCATGCGGCGCGTTGACGCCCATGGATGAGCCAACGGCCGCACCAGCGGACACAGAGCGGGCCTGGAGCCTTTTTGCAGCGGGAGCGTTGACCGAAGCCATCGCTGCGGCGCGTGCGGTGGTGGCGGTTCATGCCGACGACTGGAGCGCAACCGCAGCGCTGGGCTTTTTTCTCTTCAAGGCAGGCGAGTTGGCGCAAGCGCGCGAGGTTCTGCTGCCCGCGCGCGAGCGGGCCCCGCATTTCGCGCCGCTGCACTGGTACAGCGGCTACGTGCTGGAGCAGGCCGGTGAGCGCGAGGCTGCGGCGCTGGCCTTTGAGCAGGCCTGCACAGTCAACCCCCTGTTGCACGAGGCAGCCTTTGCCCTCGCATGGGTGCTGCATGGCCTGGGCCACGACGCGCAGGCGCTCGCGCGCGCCCGCCAGGCGCTGGCGGCAGAGCGCACGCCGCCCCGCCTGCAGCAGGTCGCCTGGCTGCTGCAGCACCAGGGCCACGTACAGGAGGCCACGGGCCTGTGGCGCGAGGCCATCGGCACGCTGGCGCATGACGCGCCCCAGCAGCCCGTGATGCACTTGCACCTCGTGCAGTGCCTGTCCAGGGCTGGCCACACCAGCACCGCGCACGCAGAGCTGCGTGCCGCCCGGCTTTCGTGGCCTGAAGACGCGCTGCTGTTTGCCGAGGAGCTGGCCTACCACCGCACGCGCGGCGACCTGTCCGCCGCCTCGCACATTGCACGCGAATGGCTGCGCCTTCAGCCCGGAGAGGCCAGCGACTGGCACGTTCTGGGCGTTCTGTTGCAGGAGATGGGCGACCTGGAGGGCGCGGATGCCGCTTTTCTGGAAGTGCAGCAGCGCGACCTTGGCAACACCGATGCTCTGGTGCGCCGCGCGCAGATCCAGTACGGGTGGAAGCACCACGAAGGGGCGCGCTGGCTGCTGGGTCTGGCGCTGGAGCGCGAACCGCGCCACCCGGCCGCCCTGGGCCTGCTAGCGCAGGCCTTGCTGGAGGAGGGTGACCACGCTGCAGTGCGCCGCCTCCTGGTGCCCGTGCTGCGTGGCCTGCAGGCGCAGCACGGCGACCTGTGGCGACTTCTAGCGCTCTCACATGCGCGGGCGGGCCGGCGGCGGCGTGCCGCCAGCCTGCTGCGCCACGTCACAGCCCAGCTGCCGGACAACATCGAGGCCTGGCGCAGCCAGGGGTGGCTGGCTCTGGAGCGTGGCGACACGGACGAAGCGGTGGCTGCCGCGCAGGCGCTGCTCAGCCTCGTGCCCGACGATGTGGCGGCACAGGTGCAGGCCAGCTTCATATTCCTCTCGGCCGGACTGGTGGGCGACGCCCAGCGGTGGGCAGAGCACGCGGCGGCCCACGCGCCCTCGCTGGCCGAGGCGTGGCGGGCGCTATCGCATGTGCGCCTGCACCAGCGCCGCGCTGGCGAAGCGCAGGCGGCCATCGAAGAGGCCCTGCGACTGGCCCCTGACAATGTGGATTGCCTGCGCCAGTGGGGCGCCGTCAATTTGGCCTTGCACCGCAACGGGCAGGCGCAGCTTGTGCTGCTGCGTGCCTTGGAGATCGCACCGGACGACCCAGCCCTGTACCTGGAACTGGCCCAGGTCCAGGCTGCGGCAGGCCAGCTGGACGATGCAGTGCAAAGCATGGACGCATTGCTGGCGCAACGCCCCGGCTGGTTTCCCGCGCTGCTGGCGCGTGCTCGCTACCTGGTCGAAGCGGGCCATGGACAAGCCCTGGCGGCGTGCGAGCAGTTGCTGCGCAGCGACCGGTACTCGGCCCAGGCCGTGCGCGTCGTGCTGCGCCTGATTGCACTGGGCGAAGACGCGGGCCGCCGATTGCTGCTGCTGATCCCTGCCGATCTGCTGCGGGACCAGTGGCAGGCGGCGCTCGCGCAGGCCGTGCATACGCAAGGGCAGGCATGCCTGCACCGGCTTGCCCGCGTGGCCTGCGAGGAACTGGACCCTGACCCCTGGCTGCAAGCCGCCGCACTGTATGCCGCGTCGCTGTCAGCGCATTCCGATCCGGCCACACTGGCCCGGCAGGCACGCGACGCATACCGTGGGCTCAAGCTGCGCAGCGGCACTGCGGGCCTTCCCATGCCGCAAAGGCCTGCAGCTGCAGACGGCAGGCCGCGCATTGCCTATATCGCAGGGCAGTTGCACGATGCTCTGTTGGCGCCGGTGCTGGCTGCGCATGACCCGGGCCGTGCCCAGGTTTTCGTCTACACCAACCACCCCGTGCGCAATCTGCCTGCATACATTCACGTGCAGCCGCTGGAGCCGCAGACCCTGGCCGCCTCCTGTGCGGCCAACAGGATCGACGTGGTGATCGACACCGGGGGCCTGCACCCCGTGGAGGCGCAGTTCGAGGTGCTCAGGGCCTGTGCGCAGCGCATCGCGCCGGTGCAGGTGGCCTGGCTGGGCGGCTGGGGTTCGGCGGGCGGCCTGTTCGATGCGCTGCTGGCCGATGCCGTGTCTGTGCCGCTGGCACATACCGTGCACCACGCCGAGGAAGTGGCCCGCCTGGAAGGGGGGCAGTGGTGCTGGGCGCCGCCCGCCGCAGCTCCCGAGCCAGGACCGCCGCCGCTGCTGGCCGCCAAGGGGGCCACCTTCGGTGTCACGTCGCGCAGCCTCAGGCTGGATGCCGACTGCCTGGACACATTCGCGCGCGTGGTTGCGGCCGTGCCTGGGTCCGCCATCCGTTTCATCGGGGAGATCGCGGGCGACTGGCCGCTGCGCCGCGATGTGCTGCGGCGCATGCGTGCCGTGGGCGTCACGCCCGACCGGGTGTTCTTCGACCCCTTCGTCCCCCACGCCGAATACCTGCTCTGGTGCAGGCGTATCGATGTGGTGCTCGACAGTTTTCCCGGCAATGGCGGCCTGAGTCTGCTGGATCCGCTGTGGATGGGCGTGCCCGTAGTGACCTTGGCCGGCGGCTGGGCAGGTGCCCGGCAAGGTGCCTCGCTGCTGCATGCGCTGGGCCTGGAGGAATGGGTTGCCGAAACCAGGGAGGCATTCGTCGGCCGGGCGGCCGCACTGGCGCACGACGTGCAGGGCCTGGCGCGCCTGCGTGCCGGACTGCGCGCGCGCGTGGCGGCATCGCCTCTTGTGGATGGACGCCGCGTGGCCGCCCAGATCGAGGCGCTGTGCCGGCGCTGGGCGCGCGAGGCGAGCAGCGAAGGAGCTGCGCCCCACGCCAAGGACCGCCTGCGCGAGCACGCGCGGCGCATGCTGGGCCAGTGGCTGCAGCAGCCCCGCACCATTGATCTGCCCGCGCCCGACGGACCGCCGGAGCTGTCGGTCATCGTGGTGCTCTACAACCAGGCCGGGCTTTCGCTGCGCACGTTGCAGGCTCTGGCGGACCAGCAAGGCGTGCGCTTCGAGACCGTCGTGGTGGACAATGCGTCGAGCGACCACACGCCTCAACTGCTGGAGCGCCTGAGGGGTGCGCAGATACTGCGCAATGCCGGGAACCTGGGCTTTTTGCGCGCTGCACGGCAGGGCGCCCAGGCCGCCCGGGGCCGCTACCTGGCCTTCCTCAACAGCGACGCCATCTTGCAGGAGGGTGCATTGCATGAGACTCTGCGCCTCATGCGAGCCAACCCTGGCATCGGCGCGCTGGGTGCGCGCGTGGTGCTCACCACAGGGGGCCTGCAGGAGGCCGGCAACCTTCTGTTCGACGACGGCTCGGCCGGCGGCATCGGCCGAGGCGAAGACGCCTTCCACCACGGAGCGCTGGCAGCGCGCGACACCGACTACGTGTCCGGGGTCTTCCTGGTCACGCCAGCACCGGTGTGGCGCATGCTCGATGGCTTCGACGAAGCCTTTGCCCCGGCCTACTACGAGGACACCGACTACTGCCTGCGTGTGTGGCAGGCGGGGCTGCGGGTGGTTTACGCCCCGTCGGTGCTGCTGGAGCACCTGGAATGGGGTAGTGCCACCGGCAGCAGCGCCACGGAGTTGATGGAGCGCAACCGCCAGTTGTTCAGCGAGCGCCACCAGTGGCTGCTGCGCCATCGGCCGCGCCCCGGTGCGCTGCCGCTCGCGGGGGACCGGTGGCGCTCGCCCGACGATGAACCCCGGCGGCCGCGTGTGCTGTTCATCGACAACGAGGTGCCTTACAGCTACAAGGGCGGCGGCTTGCCACGCGCGCGCTGGATGCTGCACGCGCTGGACGGCTGGCCTGTGACCCTCTTTCCACTGTGGGTCCAGCACGACCATGTTCATCGGGTGTATGACTCCCTGCCCGCGAGCGTGGAGGTGGCCCTGGGCCACCACTTCGAGGGCCTTGAAGCCTTCCTGGAGCAGCGCAGGGGCCTGTACGACGTGATGCTGGTGAGCCGCCCGCCCAATCTGGAGCGGCTGCAGCCCCTGCGCCAGAGGCGCCCGGACCTGTTCTATGGCATGAGCCTGGTGTACGACGCCGAGGCCCTGTTTGCGCTGCGGGAGATTGCCATGGCGGGTGTGCAGGGCAGGCCCCTGTCATCCCAGGCACAGCGCGAGCGCCTGGCCCGCGAGATGGCGCTGGCCGATGGCGCGAGCGATGTGCTGGTGGTGTCGCAGCGGGACGCACGCCACTTTGAGGCGGCGGGCCACCGCACCCATGTGCTCAGCCATGGAATTGCGCTGCGCCGCGAGGCTCCGGGCCCGGGGCCTCGCACGGGCCTGCTGTTCGTGGGCGCGCTGCACCCTGACACCCCCAACGAAGACGGTCTGCTGTGGTTCATCCAGGAGGTCATGCCGCTGCTGCACGCGCGCCTGGGTAGAGCGCCCGTGCTCTCGGTGGTGGGTGTGTGCCTGTCTGCCCGCGTGGCTGCGCTTGCAGGCGAGAATGTACGCATACTCGGTCCGCAGGCGGCGCTGGAGCCGCATTACGACGCCGCACGCGTGTTCATCGCGCCTGTGCGTTTTGCGGGCGGGGTGCCGGCCAAGGTGATCGAGGCTGCAGCCGCAGGCATTCCCGTGGTGGCGTCTGCGCTGCTGGTGCGGCAGCTGGAGTGGCGCGACGGCACGGACGTGCTGGGCGCTCGCGACGCACGCACGTTTGCGCAGGCGGTGGCTCGCCTGTGCCTGGACGACGCCGCATGGCAGCGGCAGCAACACGCGGCGTGGCAGCAGTGCGCGCTGCGCTACGACCCCGAGGTGTTTGCCAGCACCCTGCGCAGAGTGCTGGAAAGCGCCGCATCGACATGAAATTGCCCCGGCTGCAGCGGCCCGCGTTGATCGAGTCATCCCTGCGCCTGCGGCGCGCTGACCGAGCGGGAGCGCGCGAGGTCCTGGAGCAGGTGCTTGCGCTGGACCCCGACCTGGCCCACGTGCATGTGGCTCTGGCGCGGCTGCGCTGGCCCGGCCCGGATTTCCACACCGTGCTGGGCTGGCTGCACGAGCTGCTGCAGCCCGCGCTGTATCTGGAAATCGGTGTGGAGCGCGGGCTCTCGCTGGCCCTGGCCCGGCCGCCCACCCGGGCCGTGGGGGTGGACCCCGCGCCCCTGGGCGATCCGCTGGCCCGCTGCCGCGTTCCGGTGCAGGTCTACACCATGCCCAGCGGCCAATTCCTGAGGGCGCCGCCAGAGGGATGCGCACTGCACGGGAACGGGTTCAACATGGCTTTTATCGATGGCGACCACCGCTTCGAGACGGTCCTCGACGACTTCATTGCGCTGGAACGCTGGGCTGCGCCTGGCGCGCTGGCGGTGCTGCACGACACCCTCCCGCTGAACACGCTCACTTCCGATAGCACGCGCAGCACGAGCTTCTACAGTGGCGATGGCTGGAAGCTCGTGCCCTGCCTGCGGGCGCTGCGGCCAGGGTTGCGCGTGGTGACCTTGCCGGTGTCTCCAACCGGTCTCACTCTGGTGGCCGGACTCGATCCCACCTCGCGGACGCTGTCTGCACGGCGCCAGGACATTCTGGACAGTTATGCCCAGGTGGATGCTGGCCGGGCAATCGAGCGCCCGCAGGCGGTGATGGGGCCGCTGGGCGTCAACAGGCGGGAGTGGGTTGCGGACTGGCTGCGTGCGGTCGGCGTGCAATGACGCTGCAGAAATGCTGCTCCAGCAGGCCCTGGCGGTGCAGGTCGTCTTCGGCGGCGATCAGCGCCCGCACCCAGCGGGCACCTTCAGGTGACTGGAAATTCTGGGCGATGTGGGCCAGCAGCACGTGCAGCAGGCTGCCTCCATAGGGCCGCTTCGCGATGACATCGAAGTGCGTTCCCAGCAAGGGCAGGATGTGCGATGAGGCGGCAGCTTCGCTCGGGTCGACCGCCAGGACCTCTGCCACCGTGGGTGCCTGGAACTCGCGCCGCACGAAGCCGGAGCGCGTGGTCCGCAGCCGCTCGGGCAGCATGCCAGCCAGCGAACGCACCTGCTCCATGTGCGCCTCGGAAAACTGGAAATAGTCCGGCCCCACATACTCATCCAGGAAGAACCAGCCGCCGGGGCGCAGCAACGCGTGCACCGCGCAGTACAGCTGCTCCAGGTGGCTGCAGTGGTGCACGCTGGACCATGCCAGAACGGCATCGAAGCTGCCCGGCAGGAACGGAGCGTTGCCCACGGGCAGCTGGTTCATGTCAGCCTGTACGTAGGTGATGCCAGCAATGCCCTCGGACAGCTGGCGGGCTCGCTCAAGCACGCGGGGGGAGAGGTCCATGGCAACCACCGTGTGGGCCAACCCGCGGCCGCGCACGCCGCGCTCCAGCCAGCCATCGCCGCAGCCCAGCACGAGGGCGCGCTGGAAGGGCCGATCTCCCGCCTGATCCGCGTGCCGGCCCAGCCAGTCCAGGGCATCCACCGTATCGTCGCCGCTCACCTGGCGGTTGTTGCGAGTCCGCAGAGCGTCCAGGTGGAGCCAGTGCAGGCCCTCGGCCGTCCAGGCCTGCTCGTCGCCCCAGGCGGCGTCGAGCTTGGCGATGAGCTGCGGGTCGGCGAGAGTGCTCATGGCAGTTGCCTGTGGGTGATGGAACAGGCCAGGTCGTCCAGCGGCAGGGTCGGGTCGCGGTGCCACAGCCGCCCGACAGAGTCCGACGGCTTGAAGCCCAGACGGGGGTAGAGATCGGCTACCACCCCGTTGCGGGCCGTTGCAATGTACTCGCCTTGGATGGCGCTGGCCCCCGTGGCGCGCGCGATGCGCACCAGCTCCGCGAACATGAAGGCCTCGGCCGTGCGGCCGAACACACGGCAGCTCAGCAGCCAACTGTCGATGCGCAGGACACCCTGTTCGCGCACCGCCACCAGCGAGGATACGAGGCCATGGTCGGCAAACCGGTCGTCGAGGTGCAGGGCCAGCACCAGCCGGGTGGGGTCCTCCAGCGCCAGGGCGAGCTGCGGCTGGCTGAAGCGCCGCCCCGTGAGATTGAACTGGTTGGTCTTGAGCTCCATTTGCGCCAGGCGGGGCAGGTCGGCCGGCCCTGCGGGCACTGCACTTGCCGTCATCTGCAGGCCGGCCAGGTAAGCGGCCATGTCAACGGACTGCTCCAGCGCCTGTTGCGCCTGATTGCGGGCTGCATAGGCCTGGGTGCGTCCCGTATCCTCGGAGGTTGTGTGCTGCAGATCGAACCAATGGCCAGCTTCCAGGCGGGCGATGAATTGTGCAGGGTCGGTGCCAATATCCACCACGCTGACCTCTGGCAGTGCCTGCATCACCAGAGCGCGCTCGGCGGGGTTGTCGTCCACGAACACCATGGCGTCCAGGCCGAGGTTCAGCTCGGCGGCCACTCGGCGCAGGTTGCGGGCCTTGTCATGCCAGTTGCATACGAAAGCCGCGAAATCACCGCGGTGCAACGCGGCGCAGGGGTGCGCAAAGCCTGCGGCTGCAATCTCCTCGTCGTTCTTGCTGCACACCGCAAGCACCACGCCCCGCGCAGCGAGCTGCGCCAGGTGCTGCTGCCACGCTGCGAATGCCTCGCCTCTGCCGCCATGACCAGGGCCCAGTGCGATGCCGTCCAGCCCGTCATCGCCGATGGTGCCACCCCACAGCGTATCGTCCAGGTCCAAGACCAGGAGCTTTTTAACGCGCCCCGAGACCAAGCGCCAGGCGCCCCGAAACCAGGGCAGGTAGTCAGGCAGAAAGCGTGGGTCGAAACTGATGCGCCCCGCGTACCAGAAGCGGGGAGACGACCAAGCCTCCAGGCCCAGCTGCGTCGCAAGGCTGTCGGCCTCGATCCAGGTGACGCGGCCCGCACTGGCCTGCAGCAGTGCTGCATTGAGTGCATCAACGCGTCGGTTGACCGAAGTTGGGTCGCGCCTTTGAGCCACCCCGCCGGGCTGGTGCGGTGCGGGTACCAGCAGATGCTGGATGATGTGGCAGCCGCGCGCGAGCAAGGCGTCCCAGATCCGGGCGTAGCGCTGGACCTGCTCTTGCACTTGCTCTTGCAAATCCTTGTCGGCCATCTGCGTGCTGCTGCCAGCTGGCAGAGGGGGCGTGGCCGTGCGCCAGTCTGGCACCAGCAGTACCGTGTCGGGGCGAAAGGCATGCAAGGCAGAGTTCGGCTCCAGGCACTGCTGCTGCATTTCTTCGTACGGAACGGCATGGACTTGCGCCAGCTCACCCTCCTGCGCCACTGCGCAGATCACTGCCTGCGCCAGCAACTGAACGCTGCAATCCCCTGCAATGGCAATGCGCCGCACGGGGGCGCCGGTGGGCTCGGACTGCTGCCGTGCCGCTTCCAGTTGCGCCAACGATGTCAGCGCCGCCGCGCAGGATGACAGATCGGGGAGGGTGGGGCGGGGCGCAGCAAGCCGCTCGCGCAGACGAGCAAAATCAGCGGGATGCATGGCGGGCGAGCACTTCGCGCACTGCCCGTACGGTGGTCAGCCGTTCCATTTCGCTGTTGTCCAGAGTCACCCCGTGGTTGATCTCGATCATGCTGGCCATCATGACGGTCTTGAGGCTGTCCCAGGCTGGAACCGTGTCGGTGCCGTCATCTTCGCGCAGTTGCGAGGGATCGACCTGCAGTACCGAAGCAATGAAGACGAGCACCTCTGGAAGGGGCGCCAAGGAAGCTTGGGGGGCAGGGGAGGTGGGGTTTTCTGGCAAGATGCGCGGCTTCGTGCGCCCCTGGGGGCGTGCGGACCAGTTTAAACCAAAACCACGGAGGTTCCCTCGCTTGGAAGCCGCCAGCCTGTACCTCGATCTGCTCAAGAAAAGCCTGACGGACACGCTCGTGCGGACCGAGCCCGACGTGGGCGCGGGCCGTGCGCGCTTCGTACTGGATTTCATCAACCACTACATCCGCGGCAGCGCTGTCACGATGCTGCCGCGCGTACGCCTCGACCAGTTGCAGGCCTGCATCGAAGACGTACTCCGCCGGGGGGTGCCGGGCGATCTGCTGGAGGCGGGAGTCTGGCGCGGAGGGGCTGCGATTCTGATGCGGGCCGTGCTCAAAGTGCACGGTGTGACCGACCGAAGCGTCTGGGCCGCCGACTCGTTCGAGGGGCTGCCCGAGCCCGATGCGGCCCGCTTCCCCAAGGAAGCTGCTGCCTTCCATGGCCCGGTCATGCGCGATGCCTACCAGCGCCTGGCCGTGGGTCTGGAGGCCGTGCGGGCGAACTTCAGCACCTATGGTCTGCTGGACGAGCAGGTGCGCTTTCTTCCGGGCTGGTTCAAGGACACGCTGCCGCAAGCGCCCATCGGCCACCTGGCCGTGCTGCGCCTGGACGGCGACTACTACGAATCCACGCGCGACTGCCTGGTGAACCTGTACGACCGGCTGTCCCCCGGCGGCTATCTCATTGTGGATGACTATGGCGAGGACGAATGGACAGACTGCCGGGCCGCCGTGGACGGCTTCCGCGCCGAGCGCGGCATTACCGAGCCCATGGTGCAGGTGGACAGCCGCTGCTGGTACTGGCAGCGCAGCAACTGAGGCTGTCGGCCCCCGCCCGACCGGCTCACCAGTCGGTGTCGTGGTCGATGTAGCGCTGGATGTACTCGAAGAAAGTCCAGTTCTGGGACTCCCAGCGGTAGGTCATGTCAATCTGCCAGAAGTCCAGCTGCAAAGCCTCGGCCACGAGCGGATGGATCGGCAACTGGTGCGCTCCCAGCCCACCATGGTCATGCAGCCCCGCCAAGCAGGCTTGTGCGCGCTGCGCGCTTCCGCCCACAAAGCGGCGGATGGCCTGAGCCACCTTCTCGATCAGTACATACATACCGGTCCCACTGACGTGTCCGTTGGTCCAGAACAGATGCTCGCGTCGGAAGGTGGACTCGACATAGTCTGCCAGTTTCACATCGCAGTGCCGGTCGTAGCCGCGCATTCGTTGCAGGTCGCGCTGCAGCCGCACCTGCATGTTCGGTAGCTTGCGCGCTGAAAGATCCATGTAGGCTGCAACGGCCAACGGGCCCTGCAGTCCTGCCCGGGCCAGCTCCAGCCCGATCATGTCACCCAGCGGATACCGCCCCCAGGGGTGGGCGGGGTCGGGCATGCCGGGGCGCGTCTCCACGCATTCGAAGGGCCACAGGCATGGCAGGAAAAAGCTCGGGAACGTCACCACCGGCACCCCGGCCGGCAGCCGCTGCCGCAGCGCAACCAGAACGGGGTAGTCGGCTCGCTCTTCGTGCTGCTGTATCAACAGCGCCAGGTTCTGCAGCCATGCATCCGGCACCACAGGCATCTCCATGCCAGGGGGTACATGGTTGAGCACGCACACGAAGCGGAAGTCTTCGTGCAGGTCATCCAGAGCGGCCAGACCCTGGGCCACGGAGGGTGCCTGGCAGTTGCCGTAAACGAGCACGGTTCGTGCGTCTGGGCTTTGGCTGCCGTAGACCAAAGGGTAGGGGGGGGCTGCCTGCTCCATGGTCTTGGGCGCTATTCGTCGAACCGTACGATGTCGTCTTCACCGAGATAGCTGCCGGACTGCACCTCGATGAGTTGCAGAGGGATGCTGCCCGGGTTCTCCAACTGGTGCTTCTGGCCCAGGGGCACGAACGCCGACTGATTTTCGGCCAGCAGGCGCTTGACGCCGTCCATGGTGACCAGTGCGGTGCCGCTGACCACCACCCAATGCTCGGCGCGATGGTGATGCATCTGCAGCGAAAGCTTCTTGCCCGGGTTGACCATGATGCGCTTGACCTGGAAGCGTTCCCCGCGATCGGTCGATTCGTACCAGCCCCAGGGGCGGTGCACCCGGATCTGCTGCACCAGTTCGGTTCTCCCTGCCGCTCGCAACTGCTCGACCACTGCACGAATGTCCTGGGAGTCCTCTTTGTTCATCACCAGTACGGCGTCCGCCGTTTCTACGACCGCCACGTTGTCCATCCCGATCACCGACACCAGCCGGTGCTCGGCGCGGACATAGCTGTTGCGGGTCCCGTGCAACATCACATCCCCCGAGACGCTGTTGTTGTTGGCGTCCTTGGGCGATGCCTGCCACAGGGCTTCCCAACTGCCGACATCACTCCAGGGGAAGGCCGCAGGCACCACGGCAGCCATCGACGTGGACTGCATGACCGCATAGTCGATGGAAATCGCAGGACACGCCCGAAATGCTTCCGCCTGCGGTCGGACAAAGCCCATGTCCTCGCTGCGGCCCAGCCAAGCCGCGGTCACTGCGGCGAACACATCCGGACGGTGGGCCTGCAACTCATCCAGGAACGCCTGAGCCTTGAAGAGAAAGATGCCGCTGTTCCACAGGTATCCACCGTCGTCCAGCAGGCGGCGCGCAAGGATGGAGTCGGGTTTTTCTACAAAGCTGCTGACATGGAAAACTTGTGGTTCCTCGGGCAGTGACGCACCCTTCAGGATGTAGCCGTACCCTGTTTCGGGCGCCGATGGCGCAATGCCAAAGGTACATAACCAGCCTTTTTGAGCGGCGCACTGGGCGGTGGCCACGGCGGCTGCGAACGCAGCGTGGTCGCCCAGTAGATGGTCCGCAGGCAACACGAGCATCAAGGCATGGGGATTGCTCTGGGCGAGATGCAGCGCAGCGAGGGCTATCGCCGGTGCCGTATTGCGTCCCTCGGGCTCCAGGTACACACACGCGGGTGCACAGCCTGCCCGTGACAGTTGGTCCATCACCTGAAATCGATGCTCCTCCCCTGTGATCACCACCGCAGGCTGGGCGCCGGGCAGTGCTGCAGCCCTGCGAGCAGTAGCCTGCAAAAGAGTGTCGTCGCCGGCAAGGGCTTGAAGCTGTTTCGGGTGCTGCATCCTTGACAAGGGCCACAGACGCGTACCGCTACCGCCCGACAGAATTACCGGCTGAACAACATGGGCTGGAGCAAGCGAGGGCATTGGCGTGGAGAACGTCGAGTGAATTCGAGTCTGAGCATACTTTGTCCGCACCAGCGCCTGAGCGTGCACCTCGCGATTGGCTCAAGTCATCATTGCTATATACGATGTATATTATGTTAAATGCCAAATTCGGAAACTGAGGCCAAAGAACACTTTCGCCTATTGCTTCATCTTGATGCAGCTGGGCAACACCTGTCCTAGCAAAATTGATAGCCCTCCCATTCCTGATGGTGGCTTGTCGGGACCGCATGCGTAAAGTGGTCGGGATGATTCCAACCGGAAAAAAGCTACATCAGCAGTCCCAGTCGAAACGCGACGGCAATCGCCTGGCTGCGGTTTTTCACGTCAAGCTTCTCCATCACGTTCTTGACGTGAAAAACGACCGTGGGTTCGGCGATCGACATGATCTGGCCAATCTCGGCGGATGTCTTTCCGAGCGCGACCCAATGCAAGCACTGAGACTCCTGCGCAGAAATCTGCGGCTTCGCACCGAGCGCGGCCTCGCTTGCAATCAGGCCCCGATGCGCAAAATGGGCGCAACTGGCAAGCACCTTTCCAAACGCGAGCATTTGGGCCTCCTCCCGGGGGTCTTGTATGGGCTTGTCCCGAGCCAGGCTGATCATGCTTTTGACTCCACGCGCTTCGTGCACCGGCAAGCTCAGCCCATATCCCAGGCCGTGGCCACGTGCTTCCTCGAAAAAGTCCAGCGTTCCCGACTGCGCGAAAAAATCCTCGGACCAAACCACCACATCGGTGGAGGTGCGGCAATGCTGGACCGTGGGGTCCAGGCCCGCATACTGCCGCTCGGCGTACAGGCGCTGCCATCCGCCGGGATAGCCGCTGGCGATCTTGTAGACGGGCGCACCGTTGTCGTCGAACCATTGCGTACCGACCAAAAACCTTTCAAAACCCATGTCGCGTGTGATTGCCTCCATACTGGCAAAAAACTCTTGATCCGTAGACGCGTCGAAGATCTTCGACAAAGCCTCTATGGAAACGGGCCCTGAAGCGCCTGTCGACATTCGATACTCCAGCTCGCAGTTGGTAACAACTCCATGATAGGCGTGAGCAGAAAAAATAACGACTACTATGTGCGTATACCTGCACAGGCCCTCAACCTCCTGGGCCTGACGCACCATTCCACCGAGATCACGTGCTCCCGCGCACGCAGCGGTTTCACGCAATGGGTGGCTTCGCATCCCGATGCGCTCTTGGTCGTGAGCTGGGACTGGATCCGGCTGGACGATGGCGCCATCCTGCACCCCTGCCCGCGGGTCGTCCTCTCCAATCTCATGCTGCTGAACGACGATGCCCTGGACCTGGGCTGCGGCCTCACAGAACTTGCACTGTTGCGGTTGGTCGACCGGCTCGACTGGAAGCCTGCGGTCTTCAGGACTTGCGACCGCTTTGTGCGCGGCCTCAGTGAGCCAACCGCGCGTTGATGGCCGAGAGAGTGATGTGATCGACCTCGACCATCAGCGCCACAGCCGAGGCCACGCCTATGCGGATCGACGGGCCCATCCTGTGGACATGAAGGCCCTGGTGTCTGAGCATCCTTTCCATGACGGGCGTGGTCACCGTCACGTAGCGGTTGATTCCGTTTTCCAGTGCGAACTGAAACGACTGGCGCATCAGAGCCATCGGCATTTCTCCGAAGGTCGCGTTCGCGGTCCCTACGCGGTCAGTCGCGACGGCAAATCGGCTGAGCTCCCAGCAATCGTCACTGGCGGGAGCCGGCTGCCCGTGAAGCAGCTGCGGAAAGCTGTCTTTGAGCATGTACGGACCGGTGGTTGGCAAGAGCCGCCAGCACGCATCGACAGAACCGGCTGGATGCTTGGCCAGCACGTAGGCCACACCGGGCAGTTCATCGAACTCATCGTGTTCCATGCCGTCCCGAGATTTCACGTCCCATCCCAGTCTTTCGTGAAAGACCGAATATCTCAGGCGGAACATGGCTCGCAGGTCGCTTTGGTCGATCTGGGCAGCTGTAGAGATTTGGAAGTGGTAGGTCATCTGGCTTTGCGAAGTAAGGGGGCAAGAGCCATTGAACCGAGCCGAGAAGCGGACAGAAACTGTCAGAAGAGGTAGCTTGCGCGCGCTTTCAAGTTGATGCTGCAAGGGGTGCCGCCCAAACCCGGAGCCGGCTTGGGCGTTGTGCTTTTTTCCGGTTTTCCGCAAGCGCGCCAGGTCGCATTGACGCTGGAACCTGAGCGGCACGCGCTCGCAGCCGAGCACCTACACTGCGTGCATGAATGCGTGCAGGACTGAACAGCCCTGCATGAAGCCACATGCCCGATATCGACATACCACCCTTCTTGACCATGCGCTTCACCGCCCTGCCCTCCAGCACCCGATTGCCCCGCCTCTTTGGCCTCTTTGCGTCGATGGCCGCAGCGGCCCTGCTATTCACGGCGCAGCCCGTCGTCGCGCAGGCGGCCCCTCCAATCACCTACAGCAAAGACGGCGTGAGCTTTGATCACCCACCTGGCTGGAAAGTCGCCGACGATGTGGTGGCACAAGACGAAACGCGTTTGCGCAGCATCGACATCGAGGGCCCTGACGAATCCATCGTGACCTTCATGTTCAGCCCCTTCCTCGCGGGCCAGGACATCCAGAAATTCGCCGCCACCGCCGCTCGCAACCGTGAAGATGCGGCGCGGTCGAATACCGCGCAGCAGCTCCGGATGGGCGCGGTCACCGAGTCGCCCATTGCCCGCGAAGTGGCCGGCAAGGAAAGCAAGGGTGTTTCACAGCGGTTCGTGGTGAGCCTGCTGGGGCAAGACCTGCCGCACGAGGCGCGCTTTTTCAAAGCAGCGCTGGCGGGCACGACAGTGATCGTGATGACGCAGGTGGCCTCTGAGCACGCCAGCGCGGTAGAGCCTGGATTTGTGATGACGCTCGGTTCCTTGCGCTACAGCCCTGGCAAGCGATGAACCGAATAGCGCTGGCAAAAAAAGGGAGCGCCCGGGTGGCCTGAAGCTCATCCACCGCCACGACAGCGCCAGCAACCGCGGGCGCAGCCTGCAGCTTCTCGCTATCGAGTCGCTGTGTCGCGGGTGTACTGGATCTCGGAAATTGGCGCTCAAAGCGCGTTGAGCGGTATGCGCAGGTAGGCCACGCCGTTGTCATCCTTGGGCGGCATATGGCCTGCGCGGATATTGATCTGCACTGACGGCATGATCAGCGCCGGCATCTCCAGCGTGGCGTCACGGCGACTGCGCATGGCGGCGAATTCATCCTCGCGCACGCCGTCGTGAACGTGAATGTTGTTGGCTCGCTGTTCGGCCACCGTGGTCTCCCAGGCGGGCTCTCGGCCCTCGGGCGGGTAATCGTGGCACATAAACAGGCGCGTTTCCGACGGCAGGGCCAGCAGCCGTTGAATGGACTGGTACAGCGTCCGCGCATTGCCACCGGGGAAGTCGCAGCGCGCCGTGCCCACATCGGGCATGAACAAGGTGTCGCCCACGAACACGGTGTTTCCCACCTGGTAGGCCATGCAGGCTGGAGTATGGCCCGGCACTGCCAGGGCTCGCGCCTGCAGGTCGCCGATGCGAAACGCCTCGCCATCGGCGAAGAGATGATCGAACTGCGTGCCGTCCGTAGGAAAACCCGGCTCAAGGTGAAAGATGCCTTTGAAGACCTTTTGCACCTGGGTGATGGCAGCACCGATGGCGATCTGGCCACCCAGCACTTCGCGCAGGTAGTGCGCGGCCGTGAGGTGGTCTGCATGGGCATGTGTTTCCAGTATCCACTGTACGCTGAGCTGCTGTTCCTGCACAAAATCAACCACCTTCCCGGCCGAACCAGTGCGCGTGCGGCCCGCCTTGGGGTCGTAGTCGAGCACCGGGTCGACGATGGCGCAATGCCCGCCCGCGCGGTCGAAGACCACGTACGAAACCGTCCAGGTAACGGGGTCGAAGAAGGCCTGAATTTGGGGCTGTATGGGGTTTTGCATGGGGTGTCGGTGCGCATTCAATTGCGACATTTATAGTTTATTGACGAATATTATGTTTGTCAATAAACTATTGATCAAGGCTCAAGGCATTCAGTCGCTCATTCACAACCACTTTCAATGGAGTTCCCATGCAAGCTGAAACCACGACCCCCATGGACTTGGAAAGTTTGCGTCGTTCGGCTGACAGCGCTTGCCGGCTGATGAAAGCGCTGTCCAACCCCGACCGGCTGCTGCTGCTGTGCCAGCTCAGCGAAGGAGAAAAGCGCGTGGGCGAGCTGGAAGCGTTGGTGGGTGTCGCTCAGCCCACGCTGTCGCAGCAGCTCGGTGTACTGCGCGATGAGGGGCTGGTGACCACTCGCCGCGATGGCAAGCACATCCACTACCGCATCTCCAGCGCTCAGGCGCTGGCCGTCATGCGGACCCTGTTTGAACAATTCTGTGCACCCAAGGAGGCACCGCATGCAGATTGATTGGGACCATTTCACCCCCTGGGCTGCCCTCGCGGGCGGCATTGTGCTTGGCTTGGCGGCAGCCGCCTTCGTGCTGCTGCATGGCCGCATCCTGGGCATCAGCGGCATTCTGGGCGGGCTGCTGCGACCACGGAGCGAGGACGTGGCATGGCGCGTCGCCTTCTTGCTGGGCATGTTGGCATCGCCCCTGCTGTACCGTCTGGCAGCGGGCGCCAGCGAGGTGCGCATCGACGCCAGCTGGGGCCTGGTGGCGCTGGCCGGGCTTTTGGTGGGCGTGGGCACACGCTATGGCTCGGGATGCACCAGCGGCCACGGAGTGTGCGGCCTGTCGCGCCTGTCGCCGCGTTCGCTGGTGGCCACACTGGCCTTCATGAGCGCCGGCTTTGCCATCGTCTATCTCGTCCGCCACGTGCTGGCCTGAACCCAGGAGAACCGAACCATGAAGCTCCAGCGTATTTCCGAATTCGGCATCGGCCTGGTCTTTGGCCTGGGCCTCGTCATCTCGGGCATGACCGACCCCGGCAAGGTGCTTGGTTTTCTTGATCTGGCCGGCCAGTGGGACCCCTCGCTTGCCTTCGTGATGGGCGGCGCCATCCTGGTGGGAACGGTGGCTTTCGCGGTGGCACGCAAGCGCAACACCAGTGTGTTGGGAGGCGCCATGCAACTGCCCACCACACGTCACATCGATCGGCGCCTGGTGCTGGGTAGCCTGCTTTTCGGCCTGGGCTGGGGCATTGCGGGCTTTTGCCCCGGGCCGGCGATCGTCTCGCTGGGCACCGGCGAGCCCAAGGCCGTGGTCTTCGTGCTCGCCATGCTGGCAGGCATGGGTGTCTTCGAGTGGATGGAGGGACGTCGGGCAACCCAATCTGCGCGGCTTCTAAACCAGGTCGCAAAGCCATGACGATTGCCAGCGCATAGCGTCTACGTGCGCAAGGCTGGCCTGCTTTACGGCTGGGGCCTCAGGCAGTTGCTGTTGCTGGCCCCGGTGATGGCCTTTTTGACACACCCTCTGGCGGGTGTTGTTGGGTCGCTGGCTGCGGCTACGGCGCTCATTCAGTTCGACCATTGCTGCTAAAGCGAGCGCGGAAGTTGGGCGAGGCACTGGCGACGGAACCTCGGTGCGAAAGCATCGCGTTATCGCCCCATCTGCAGGGCCCGGCGCCGGGGGGCAGCAGTGCGTGTGGCCGATGCACAACGCGTAAAGGTTTTGTGGCGCTTGTCCTGCATGCATCGCCCATGTCGTTCGGTCTAATGCCGCATGAGCTCTGAACCCGAAAAGCCTCCTATCACCGGATCCATCGCACCCGAGGTGTCGGTGCTGGGCTCCAACGTGACAACGATATCCGACCATTCCAGCGATATCTTCTTCACAGCCATAGAAACCACGCGCATGCCCATGCTCGTGACAGACCCTCGCCAGCCGGACAATCCCATCGTGTTTGCCAACCGCGCATTCCTGTCGATGAGCGGCTATTCGCGCGAGGAAATCCTGGGGTCCAACTGCCGGTTTCTGCAGGGGCCTGCGACCGACAGAGCGACTGTCGCCTCGGTCCGGCAAGCCATCTCAGAGCGGACGGAGATCACCACGGAAATTCTCAACTACCGCAAGGACGGCACCTCCTTCTGGAATGCTTTGTACATCTCGCCCGTGTACAACCATGACCGGGAGCTCGTGTACTTCTTTGCTTCGCAGCTGGATGTAAGCCGCCGCCGCGATGCGGAGCAGGCACTGGCGCAGGCGCAAAAAATGGAGGCCCTCGGCCAACTGACCGGTGGCATCTCGCATGACTTCAACAACCTCCTGCAGGTGATTTCCGGCCACCTTGAAATCCTCAAGCGCCGCGTCAAGGCGGGCAACGGTGACGAGGCTGTTCTGGACAGTGCAGACAGCGCGGTGGCCGCGGTGAAAAAAGCGTCCACCCTCACCCAGCAACTGCTTGCGTTCGCGCGCAAGCAGCGGCTGGAGGGGCGTCCCATCAACCTGAACGCAGCAGCGCAGAACATCCGGAATCTGATCAAGGACACGGTGGACGCGGGCATCACGCTCGATATGGATCTCTCACCGGACCTCGCCAACTGCCAGGTCGATCCCACGCAACTGGAGCTGGCGCTCCTCAACATCATTACCAATGCGCGAGACGCCATGCCACAAGGAGGCACGGTGATCGTGTCCACCGCCAATGTTCACGTGACTGGCGCCGACGTGACGGCCTACGGTGGCCTGCGGCCTGGCCAATATGTTTCGATCTCCATCACGGACTCGGGGGAAGGCATCCCTCCCGAACTCATCAAGCAGGTCGTAAACCCATTTTTCACCACCAAGCCCGAGGGCAAGGGCACTGGGCTGGGGTTGTCCATGGTGTATGGCTTTGCCAAACAGTCCGGAGGCACCGTCAACCTCTACTCCGAAGTGGGTGTTGGCACGACCGTGCGCCTGTACTTTCCGGCGACCACGCAGCCGCCCAGCCAGCGCGACAGCTCCGACGACGAGGTTTCGGAACATGGCGGAAGCGAATTGATCCTCGTGGTGGATGACCGCCGCGAGGTGGCCGACCTGGCGGGCGCCATGCTGGAGAGCCTGGGCTACAGCGTCCGCATTGAGACGGATGCGGCGACCGCGCTCGCCTGGATCGGCGAGTCCGGAGGCGGCAACCGGCCCGACATGGTGTTCTCCGACGTTCTCATGCCTGGGGGAATGAACGGGTTCATGCTGGCACGAGAGCTGCGAAGCCGCCATCCGGGCATCGCCATCCTGCTGACCACCGGCTACGCCGGTGACGGCAGCATGGTGGACGATGTGGAGGGGGTAGAGTTCGACATTCTCAAAAAACCATACGGCATGAAGGACTTGGCCCGGCGCGTGCGGCTGGCCTTGGACGCGCGCCCGGGTCGCTCGCGGCATGGCTGATGAGGCACAGGGCGCAACCCCGCGCACGTGGAAAGACCCGGCGTCTGCATGCCTGCGCGGCGATTGGCGATTCGACCCGGCCCTGCGCCTTGGATCATTTCCAGCGGCCGCGGTAGCCGTGATGGCTGGAGCAACAATGGTTCACAGATTGGCGGGAACAGAGTAGCTGCCCCACGAACGGACGTCCGGCGGGGATCATTCCGCCGCTCCATTCCTGGCTGCCGGGCATGACACGCGGATGCCCATGGGGGCGACCACTCCGAGGTCATCTGTCGCTACTGCCGCATCCTGCATAGGGGCCGTTGCAGCGGATGGCCGGGCGCTGGAGGCCCGCATCCTCTGGTATCAACGGCCAGCCAGTTCGGAACAGGCGGTTGGTGGGCTGTCGTCGTGCACGGGCGCGGAAGCTTGCGTACGGTGGCCGTTCAGGCCCAGCTTGGCCAGCAACTGCACGTCGGCCTCGACGTCCGGGTTGCCGGTCACCAGCAGCTTGTCCCCATAGAAAATGGAGTTGGCGCCTGCCAGGAAGCACAGCGCCTGCACTGCCTCGCCCATCTGCTGGCGACCCGCCGACAACCGCACCCTGGCCTTGGGCATGGTGATGCGGGCGACAGCGATCACCCGCACGAAGTCCAGTGGGTCGATGGGCTCGCTATCGGCCAGCGGCGTGCCTGGCACACGCACCAGGCTGTTGATGGGCACGGACTCCGGGTAAGGATCGAGGTTGGCCAGCTGGGCGATCAGCCCCGCGCGGTGCACGGGGGCCTCGCCCATGCCCACAATGCCGCCGCAGCACACGCTGATGCCGGCACCGCGCACGTGCTCAAGGGTGTCCAGCCGGTCCTGGTATGCGCGGGTGCTGACCACGTCGGTGTAGTACTCGGGCGCCGTGTCCAGGTTGTGGTTGTAGTAGTCGAGGCCGGCATCCTTCAGGGCGCGGGCCTGGTGAGCCTCCAGCATGCCCAGGGTCGCGCAGGTCTGCAGGCCCAGGTCCTTCACGGCGGTGATCAGAGCGCCCACCTTCTCGATGTCGCGGTCCTTGGGAGCGCGCCAGGCTGCGCCCATGCAAAAACGCGTGGCGCCCGCGTCCTTGGCCGCCTGCGCCGCACGCACCACTTCGTCGACCTCCATCAGCTTCTGGGCTTTCACGCCAGTGTCGAACTCGGCGGCCTGCGGGCAGTAGCCGCAGTTCTCGGGGCAGCCGCCGGTCTTGACCGACAGCAGCGTGGCCAGTTCGACATCGCCCGCAGGCCAGTGCTGGCGGTGCACGGTCTGGGCTTCGAACAGCAGATCCATCAACGGCTTGTCGAGCAACGCCTGGATGGCCTGCACCGACCAGGGGCCTTGGGCGACGGCAGCGGGAGCACGCCGATGCACCTGCACGGTGACCTGGGACTGCGTGGGAGCGGTGACGAGGGTGGACGACATGGGCAAGTTTCCTTTCGGGGCGCCTGCGGCGGACCTGGAACGCACGGGGCATTTGATCAGGGCGCAGCCGCAGAGGTGGACCAGGCCGCGGGCTCCCTGCAGGAGGCCGGCGGCGGCGAATGAGTGCGGATTCTGGGGGGGAAAAAGGTGCCTTTGAGTGCTCCAGGGTCACAAAAAGTGCCAACAAAAACGCTGCGCCAACGGCTGCCAATTTGCGTGTCTGTTTCGATGCAGAAGACCGCGCATTCGGGGCATTTGGCGGACTTTCGACGTGCTGGCTTGGACGCATGCACGCCACTGCATCCAACGTGCCGGCATTTGCCGCCAACTGCGGCGCAGACGCTGGCAGGGCCCGTTGAAATTGGACGAAGTTATGGTCGTTCCATCGCCGAAGGATCGGGGGCCTGGCGGTGCCGTACCCTTGCCGCACCAGTCAGCGTCCGAGCAGCGCCTCCAGCGCTTGCCGGATCGCCTGTGGCTTGTCGCCGGGGCGCTCAAACGCGCTGCAGCTGTCCGCGTAGGGCGTCTCCGAGACGTTCGCTCCCACGCGGGCGTAGGCTTTTTCGCAGTCGCAGCGCAACTGCGCCAGGGTCTGGCGAGTGGCCAGGCGTTTCACGCTGGCAACCCAGCAGCTGTCCGCGCAGCCGCAGGAGCGGTACTCCAGCACTTCGCCGGCGCCGTGCCAATCGAGCGTGTAGCTACCGGCACCGCCCCCCGCAGCACACCACCCTGCCCCGCATGCGATGACCACGGCGGCGAGAGCACGCGCCCCCCGAAAACTCCGGGCCGCCAGGGCGGTTGCCATGCGGGCGGACATTCCAGGTGCCATGTTCGGCTCGTTCCAACCCATCAACCCAGAGCGGCGATCACATCGGCCGGGGCCTGGACCAGTTCGATCAACACGCCTTCGCCGGCAATGGGAAATTCGTCATTGCTCTTGGGATGCAAAAAGGTGATGTCATAACCCGCAGCCCCCTTGCGGATCCCGCCGGGCGCAAACCGTACGCCCTGGGTGGTGAGCCATTCCACGGCCTTGGGCAGATCGTCGATCCACAGGCCGATGTGGTTGAGCGGCGTGGCGTGCACGGCGGGTTTCTTGTCGATATCGAGCGGCTGCATGATGTCCACCTCGACCTTGTAGGGGCCCTGCCCCATGGCCAGGATGTCTTCGTCCACGTTCTCTCGCTCGCTCCGGAAGGTGCCTGTCTGGGTGAGGCCGAGCATGTCCACCCACAGGGTCTTCATGCGATTCTTGTCGGTCCCTCCAATGGCGACCTGCTGGATGCCAAGGACTTTGAAGGGGCGAAGGTGGGAGGTGTTCATGGCAATGGTCCGGTGCAAGAAAAGGAATGTCGTCGTCGATGTCGTCGTCAAGAAATGCGCGGGTGGCTCGCGCAGGCCTCACACCTCGCCCAGCGCCCAGCTGCTCGCAAACGCGAAGTACTCGCGCAGCCAGGCGTTGTAGCGCAGGTACAGCGGCGTGGATGCCGCCGCGGTGAAGGCCTGGGTGTAGCCGATGCGGCGCGCGATGCGCAGCGCGCGCACGGTGTGGAAGTCGCTCGTCACCACCGCGACGGGGGCGCCGAGACCCAGGCCCTGGGCTTCGAGCAGCGGCAGGCTGTAGCGCAGGTTCAGCTCGGTGCTGGTGCTGCGCTCTTCCTGCAGGATGCGCTCGGCCGGCAGGCCTTGTGCCCGCAGATAGTCGCCCATCACCTGGCCTTCGCTCAAGGTTTCCCCAAAGTCCACGCCGCCGGATACGAGCACCCACGCGCCGGGGTGCTGCTCTGCCAGCTCGCGCCCCTTGTCCAGCCGGGCCCGCAGCGCGGGTGACGGCTTGCCGTGGGGCGTGCCGCTGCCCAGCACGATGATGGCCGCTGGCGCCACAATGCCGCCGGCCTCGCTGTGCAGCGCACGGCTTTGCTGCAGGATCACGCCCCAGAACACCGCCACACTGGCCAGCCACAGGCCCAGCGCCACCCAGCCGGCGCGCCAGGCCCGCTGGCGCCAGGGTGCCTTCGCCATCCAGTGCTTTACGGGGTGCCACCGCCAGGCCAGAAGGCCCAGCGCAAAGCCCAGCGCCGCTGGCACGGTCACCCCCATGCTGAACAGGCCCATCGCCATGAGCGCGAGCCCGTCGGCCAGGAGGATGGGGGCCGTGACGGCGCACGCGACGCGTGCCATCGGCCAAGGGCGCTGGGGGACCGGGTGGCCGGGCCGCACGCCCCTTTGCGCCATTGCCGCTGCGTTCGCGGTCACAGCGATCAGGTCACTGGAACTCAAGGATGACCTGGTCCACCGCCAGCGATTCACCCTTGCCAGCCATCACCTTGCCCACCACGCCATCCTGCGCGGCGAACAGGATGTTCTCCATCTTCATGGCTTCGATGACCGCCAGCTTCTCGCCCGCCTGCACCTTCTGGCCAGGCTGCACGGCCACGTCAACCAGCAGCCCGGGCATCGGCGACAGCAGGAAGCGGGACAGGTCCGGCGGCGCCTTGAAAGGCATCAACCGGTGCAGGCGCGCGCCCAGCGGCGACAGCACGACGGCTTCGATCTGCGTGCCGTTGTGCGCAATGCGCAGGGCCAGCGGGTTCTTGCCCGCGCCCCGCTCCACCTGCGCGGTAAAGCCCACGCCGTTGCACTGGCCCTGCACGCGGATCTGCCCCAGCGTAGCGGCGCTACTGATTTGATAGCTATTGCCGCCCACCGCTACAACGCTGGAGCCGGATTTGTCCTGAAAATCGGTCACCGACACGGCATGGTGTTCGTTCTCACCCCCTGCGCCCAGCGTGACCACCACGAACTGCTCGCCGACCTTGACCTCATGCCCCGCCAACTGCCCGCTGATGCCCGAGGCACGCGCGCGGTAGCGGCGGTTCATGAACGCGGCCAGCGCCACCAGGAACAGCGGGTCTTCGTGCGGCACGTCTTCGGCATGGAAGCCCTTGCCATAGTGCTCGGCGATGAAGCCCGTGTTGAACTCGCCGGTCACGAATTTCGGGTGGGCCAGCAAGGCTGCCTGAAAGGGAATGTTGCTGCTGATGCCGCGGATCACGAAGCCGTTGAGCGCCGCGCGCATCTTGGCGATGGCGTGGTTGCGGTCGGTGCCGTGCACGATGAGCTTGGCGATCATCGAGTCGTAGTACATGGGGATCTCGCCACCCTCGTACACGCCCGTATCCACCCGCACACCGAGCTTCTTGTCCGTGTCGCCCTGGAACATGGTTTCCTCGGGCGGCTGAAAGCGCACCAGGCGGCCGGTGGAAGGCAAAAAGTTGCGGAACGGGTCCTCGGCATTGATGCGGCACTCGATGGCCCAGCCGTCGCGCTTCACGTCGGCTTGCGTGAGCGGCAGCTTTTCGCCAGCGGCCACGCGGATCATCAGCTCCACCAGGTCCAGGCCGGTGATGCATTCGGTCACCGGGTGCTCTACCTGCAGGCGGGTGTTCATCTCGAGGAAGTAGAAGTCCTGGTCTTTGCCGACGACGAACTCCACCGTGCCGGCGCTCTGGTACTTCACCGCCTTGGCCAGTGCCACGGCCTGCTCGCCCATGGCTTTGCGCGTGGCGTCGCTGATGAAGGGCGACGGCGCCTCTTCGATCACCTTCTGGTGGCGGCGCTGGATGGAGCATTCGCGCTCGTTCAGATAGATCACATTGCCGTGGCTGTCACCCAGCACCTGGATCTCGATGTGGCGCGGCTCCTGCACGAACTTCTCGATGAAGATCCGGTCGTCGCCAAAGCTGTTGCGCGCCTCGTTCTGGCAGCTCGCAAAGCCCTCGAACGCTTCCTTGTCGTTGTAGGCCACGCGCAGGCCCTTGCCGCCACCGCCGGCCGACGCCTTGATCATCACGGGATAGCCGATGCCCTTGGCGATCTCCACCGCCTGATCAGGGCCGGAGATCGCGTCGTTGTATCCGGGGATGGTGTTGACCTTGGCCTCGTTCGCCAGCTTCTTGGACGCGATCTTGTCGCCCATGGCCGCGATGGAATGCGCCTTGGGGCCGATGAAGGCGATGCCCTCGTCCTCGCAGCGCTTGGCGAAGGCTTCGTTTTCCGACAGGAAGCCGTAGCCGGGGTGGATGGCCTGCGCGCCAGTCTGCTTGGCGGCCGCAATGATCTTGTCGGCCAGCAGATACGACTCGCGGCTGGGCGCGGCGCCAATGTGAACGGCCTCGTCGGCCAGCTTGACGTGGCGGGCTTCCTTGTCGGCGTCGGAGTAGACGGCGACGGTGGCGATGCCCATCTTTTTTGCCGTCTCAATAACGCGGCACGCGATCTCGCCGCGGTTGGCGATCAGGATTTTGGTGAACATGACGAGTTCCTCAAAAGAAATTCAAAAACCAGTAGTCAGTAAAGAGGGGCAGCGCTCGCGCAGCGTATCCACAAAACGCTGCTTCTCGCGCGGCGACACCAGGATGCTGCGCCCCTGGCCATACCGGATGCGCAGACGGTCCAGCGACAAGGCGGGCGAAGACCGCCAGCTGCGAGCAGGCAGCACCTCGTGCACTTGGCCGAGCGCAATGCGCCAGCGAAAGGGGCCGCTGCGAACCAGCAGTTCATCGGCGGTCACGGTGTAGTTGGTGTCCAGCAGCAGCCACAGGGGCAGCAGCAGGGTCAGGGCAAACACCACGGCGATCAGGGCCATCATCGTCTTGTCTTGCAGCACACCGGCATCGAGCGCAAACGGCACCGCAGTCAGCGCCACGGAACTGATGGCGAACAGTCCTGCCAGCGGACCGATGGCAAACAGCCAGGAGTCCACCCGGGAGGTGAAAAACGCGCGGGGCGCAGACATTGTGTGTTGAGTCGAAGGCTGCTTACAGCGGGATGTTCCCGTGCTTGCGCCACGGGTTTTCCAGCTTCTTGTCGCGCAGCATCACCAGCGAACGGCAGATGCGCTTGCGCGTCTCGTGCGGCAGGATCACATCGTCGATGAAGCCCCGGGCACCGGCCACGAACGGGTTGGCGAAGCGCTCCTTGTATTCCGATTCGCGGGCGGCGAGCTTGACGGGGTCGTTCTTGTCTTCGCGGAAGATGATTTCCACCGCGCCCTTGGCACCCATCACCGCGATCTCGGCGTTGGGCCAGGCCAGGTTCACGTCGCCGCGCAGGTGCTTGCTGCTCATCACGTCGTATGCGCCGCCGTACGCCTTGCGGGTGATGACGGTGATCTTGGGCACCGTGCACTCGGCATATGCGTACAGCAGCTTGGCGCCGTGCTTGATGATGCCGCCGTACTCCTGGCTGGTGCCGGGCATGAAGCCGGGCACGTCGACGAAGGTGACCACGGGGATGTTGAAAGCATCGCAAAAGCGCACGAAGCGCGCGGCCTTGATGCTCGACTTGATGTCCAGGCAGCCTGCCAGCACCAGCGGCTGGTTGGCCACGATGCCCACGGTCTGCCCTTCCATGCGGGCCAGGCCGATGACGATGTTCTTGGCGTAGTCGGGCTGCAGTTCGAAGAAGTCGCCGTCGTCCACCACCTTGGTGATCAGCTCCTTCATGTCGTAGGGCTTGTTGGGGTTCTCCGGAACCAGGGTGTCCAGGCTCAGGTCCATGCGGTCGGCCGGGTCGTTGCTCGGGCGCACGGGCGGCTTTTCGCGGTTGTTCAGCGGCAGGTAGTTGTACAGGCGGCGCAGCATCATCAGCGCCTCCACGTCATTCTCGAAGGCCATGTCGGCCACGCCGCTCTTGGTGGTGTGGGTGCTGGCGCCGCCCAGTTCCTCGGCCGTGACTTCCTCGTGCGTCACGGTCTTGACCACCTCGGGGCCGGTGACAAACATGTAAGAGCTGTCCTTGACCATGAAGATGAAGTCCGTCATGGCCGGCGAATACACGGCGCCGCCCGCGCAAGGGCCCATGATCATGCTGATCTGCGGGATCACGCCGCTGGCCAGCACGTTCTTCTGGAAAACATCGGCATAGCCGCCCAGGCTGGCCACGCCCTCCTGGATGCGCGCGCCGCCGGAGTCGTTCAGGCCGATGACCGGCGCACCCACCTTCATGGCCTGGTCCATCACCTTGCAGATCTTCTCGGCGTGGGTTTCAGACAGCGCACCGCCGAACACCGTGAAGTCCTGGCTGAAGACGAACGCCAGGCGCCCGTTGATCATGCCGTAGCCTGTGACCACGCCGTCACCCGGGATCTTGTTGGCTTCCATGCCAAAGTCGGTGCAGCGGTGCTCGACGAACATGTCCCATTCTTCGAAGGTGCCGTCGTCCATCAGCAGCTCGATGCGCTCGCGCGCCGTGAGCTTGCCCTTGGCGTGCTGCGCATCAATGCGCTTTTGCCCGCCACCCAGTCGCGCCTGGGCGCGCTTTTTCTCCAGTTGATCCAGGATGTCTTGCATGGTCGTCCTTTGGTGAAATTTCGGTGAAATGGTCAGAGAAGCTGTTTGCTACTTATTTGATAGCTGTCGGCGCTTGCCAGGATTGCGCAATCAGCAGATTTCTTGCCGCAGTGGACGCAGCAATGCGCCCTGCAGCCACGTCGGCCTGCATCTGGGGGAGCAGCTCCTTGACGGCCGGGTGCTGGCGAAACGCGAGCTTGAGGCCCGCGTCGATGCGCTCCCACATCCAGGCCAGCGCCTGCTTCTCGCGGCGCAGGGCCAGGCGGCCGTTGGTGGTCTGTGTTTCGCGAAACAGGGTCACGGCGGACCAGAATGCGTCCACGCCCTGCCCCAGCAGCGCGCTGATCTGCAGTACACGCGGCTGCCATAGCGCACCGTGCGTAGCGTGGTCAGGGTTGCCGTGCATGCCGAGCAGGCGCAGGCTGGAGGTGATCTGCGCCTCGGCCCGCGTGGCGGCGTTCTTGTCGATGTCGGCCTTGTTGATGACCACCAGGTCGGCAATTTCCATCACGCCCTTCTTGATCGCTTGCAGGTCGTCGCCCGCATTGGGCAGCTGCATCAGCACGAACATGTCCGTCATGCCGGCCACGGCGATCTCGCTCTGGCCCACGCCCACGGTCTCGACGATGACGATGTCGTAGCCTGCAGCCTCGCACACCAGCATGGCCTCGCGGGTCTTCTCTGCCACGCCGCCCAGCGTGCCGCTCGAGGGACTGGGGCGGATGTAGGCCTTGTCGTGCACCGACAGGTGCTCCATGCGCGTCTTGTCGCCCAGGATGGAGCCGCCCGAGACGGTGCTGGACGGGTCTATGGTGAGCACCGCCACGCGGTGGCCCTGGCTGATGAGGTACAGGCCCAGCGATTCGATGAAGGTGGACTTGCCCACGCCCGGCACGCCGCTGATGCCCAAGCGGAAGGCCTTGCCGGTGTGCGGGAGCAGTGCGGTGAGCAGCCCGTCCGCCTGCGCGCGATGGTCCGCACGGGTGGATTCGAGCAGCGTGATGGCTTTGGACATGGCGCGGCGCTGGATAGGGCCGGCAGGGCCGATCACGCTCTGCAGCAGGGAAGGTGAGACTTTGCGCAGGCCTTCGACAGGCTCAGGCTGAACGGGTGGGGGGGTGCGGGCTCCCACGGCGAAAGGCATGCCTCCCTCCATCCGTTCGGGCTGAGCTTGTCGAAGCCTTGGCGATCCAGCAGTTTTGCCCAGCGACTGCGCCAATTTCTGAACGAGGTGCCAATCGCCGGCCATCAATGCTTCCTTCTTGGCCCGGGACCAGCCTTTGATTTGCTGCTCGAAAGCGATCGCTGCCTCACGGGTCTCAAACTCGCCATGCCACAGAAGCTCCACAGGCTTTCGCAGCGACGTGTAGCCAATGTCTCCATCGGCGTGCTGCTGCATGCGCAGAACAATATCGTCGGTGTGGCCGACGTAATAGGAGCCGTCAGCACAACGCAGGATGTAAACGTAGAAGGGGCGCATTCTTCAGCCGTTATTAGGGGCAGGCATTCGCTCCACCCCAGACCGTTCAGCCTGAGCCTGTCGAAGGCCGTCACCGGCTTGCGCCCTGGCTTCGACAAGCTCAGCCCGAACGGGCGGGAGTCCGATTCGGCCAAGGTTCCGCACGGCTCGTTGGACCCCAGACCGTTCAGCCTGAGCCTGTCGAAGGCCGTCACCGGCTTGCGCCCTGGCTTCGACAAGCTCAGCCCGAACGGGCGGGAGTCCGATTCGGCCAAGGTTCCGCACGGCTCGTTGGACCCCAGACCGTTCAGCCTGAGCCTGTCGAAGGCCGTCACCGGCTTGCGCCCTGGCTTCGA
Source organism: Acidovorax sp. sic0104 (assembly GCF_019219095.1). GTDB lineage: Bacteria > Pseudomonadota > Gammaproteobacteria > Burkholderiales > Burkholderiaceae_C > Acidovorax. Next base: position 76,652 of record NZ_JAHUWH010000002.1, on the reverse strand, counting down.
CAGGCTCAGCCCGAACGGATCGGGGGGAAGCGAACAACTCGATCACGCCGCCACGGCCTTGCGAATCTGCTCGAGCACATCCTTCGCACTCGCCGGAATCGGCGTGCCTGGCCCGTACACGCCCTTCACGCCCGCCTCGTACAGGAAGTCGTAATCCTGCGCCGGGATCACCCCGCCCACGAACACGATGATGTCGTCGGCGCCCTGGTCCTTGAGCGACTGGATGATGGCGGGCACCAGTGTCTTGTGGCCGGCTGCCAGCGTGCTCACGCCCACGGCGTGCACGTCGTTTTCGATGGCCTGGCGCGCGCACTCCTCGGGCGTCTGGAACAGCGGGCCCATGTCCACGTCGAAGCCCAGGTCGGCAAACGCCGTCGCCACCACCTTGGCGCCACGGTCGTGGCCGTCCTGGCCCAGCTTGGCGATCATCACGCGGGGGCGGCGGCCCTCGGTGTCGGCAAACTCGTTGATCTCGGTCTTGAGTTTGTCCCAGCCTTCGGCCGAGTCATAGGCAGCTGCGTACACACCGGTCACCTTTTGCGTGTCGGCGCGGTGGCGCCCGAAGACTTTTTCGAGCGCATCGCTCACCTCGCCCACTGTGGCGCGCAGGCGCACGGCCTTGATGGAGAGGTCCAGCAGATTGCCTTCGCCACTCTCTGCTGCAGAAGTGAGAGCATCCAGCGCTTGCTGGACAAGCGTTGCGTCGCGTTTTGACCTGATGTTCTTCAGGCGCTCGATCTGCCCGTCGCGCACCTTGACGTTGTCGATCTGCAGAATGTCGACCGGGTCTTCCTTGGCCAGCTTGTACTTGTTGACGCCCACGATCACGTCCTTGCCGCTGTCGATGCGCGCCTGTTTCTCGGCGGCGGCGGCCTCGATCTTGAGCTTGGCCCAGCCGCTGTCCACGGCCTGGGTCATGCCGCCCATGGCCTCGACCTCTTCGATGATCTTCCAGGCGGCATCCATCATGTCCTGGGTGAGCTTTTCCATCATGTAGCTGCCCGCCCAGGGGTCGATCACGTTGGTGATGTGCGTCTCTTCCTGGATGATGAGCTGGGTGTTGCGCGCAATGCGGGCCGAAAACTCGGTGGGCAGCGCAATGGCTTCGTCGAGCGCGTTGGTGTGCAGGCTCTGCGTGCCGCCGAACACCGCGGCCATGGCCTCGATGGTGGTGCGCACCACGTTGTTGTACGGATCCTGCTCGGTGAGAGACCAGCCGGACGTCTGGCAATGGGTGCGCAGCATGAGGCTCTTGGGGTTCTTGGCGCCGGTCTCCTTCATGATGCGGCACCACAGCAGGCGGGCCGCGCGCATCTTGGCGACTTCGAGATAGAAGTTCATGCCGATGGCCCAGAAGAAGGAGAGGCGCCCGGCGAAGTCGTCCACGTCCAGGCCCGAGGCCATGGCGGTCTTCACGTATTCCTTGCCGTCTGCCAGGGTGAAGGCCAGCTCCAGCGCCTGATTCGCTCCGGCTTCCTGCATGTGGTAGCCCGAGATCGAGATCGAGTTGAACTTGGGCATGTTCTTGGCCGTGTAGCCGATGATGTCGCCGATGATGCGCATCGAAGGCTTGGGCGGGTAGATGTAGGTGTTGCGCACCATGAACTCTTTCAGAATGTCGTTCTGAATCGTCCCGGAGAGCTTGTCCTGGCTCACGCCCTGCTCTTCCGCCGCCACCACGTAGCCCGCCAGAACCGGCAGCACGGCGCCGTTCATGGTCATGGAGACGCTGACCTTGTCGAGCGGGATCTGGTCGAACAGGATCTTCATGTCCTCGACCGAATCAATCGCCACCCCGGCCTTGCCCACGTCGCCGGTCACGCGCGGGTGGTCGCTGTCGTAGCCGCGGTGGGTGGCCAGGTCGAACGCAACGCTCACCCCCTGCGCGCCCGCCGCCAGGGCCTTGCGGTAGAACGCATTCGACTCCTCGGCGGTGGAAAAGCCTGCGTACTGGCGGATGGTCCAGGGGCGCACGGCGTACATGGTGGCTTGCGGGCCGCGCAGGTAGGGCTCGAAACCCGGCAGCGTGTTGGCGTACGGCAGCCCTGCCGTGTCCTCGGCGGTGTACAGCGGCTTGACGGTGATGCCGTCGGGTGTGACCCAGTTGAGGGCATTCACATCGCCACCGGGGGCCGACTTGGCTGCGGCCTTGGCCCAGGCCTCCAGGGACGCCGGAGCGAATTCGGGCAACGACGGTGCGGGCGATGCGTTGGTGGGCGTGTCACTCATGGCGAAGTGGTCTCCGAAGATGGCGTTGGGCTTGGGGGCGATGGACGTTCAGCAGCGCGGGGCGCTTGCCCCGATGTGGCGCCGAGTTTACATCATTCATAATTATTGATTCAAAATATTCTTCAGGCCTTACAATCCATCGATGTCCGCTGTCACCCTCACGCCCCGCGCCCTGTACGAAGAAGTAGCTGAGCAATTGCGCCAGCGCATCTTCCGCCGCGAGCTGGAGCCCGGCAGCTGGATCGACGAGCTCAAGATCGCCGAGGAGTTCGGCATCAGCCGCACGCCCCTGCGCGAGGCGCTGAAGGTGCTGGCCGCCGAAGGCCTGGTCACGATGAAGGTGCGCCGTGGCGCCTATGTGACCGAGATGAGCGAGAAGGACCTGCGCGACGTGTACCACCTGCTGAGCCTGCTGGAGAGCGATGCCGCAGGGGTGGTGGCCGCCACGGCCAACGCCGCGCAGATGCAGGCCCTGCAAGACCTGCACGCAGAACTCGAATCCGCAGCGACCGAGCGTGAACGTTTTTTTGCCGTGAACGAACGCTTTCACATGCTGCTGCTGGAATTGGCAGACAACCGCTGGCGCAGCCAGATGGTGGCCGACCTGCGCAAGGTGATGAAGCTCAACCGCCACAACTCACTGTTCAAGCAGGGCCGCATCGAGGACTCGCTGAACGAGCACCGCGCCATCCTCGCGGCCATGGTGGCCCGCGATGCCAAGGCGACGATGAAGGCCATGCAGGCGCACTTCGCGCATGGCCTCGAAGCCGCGACCTGAATCCGCACCCTCGCTTCCCTGCCACGTCACCACGCTCCGCCGGTGCCTTGGCACACGCCTGATCCACGGTGGATCAGACCGCGATTTCCACACGGTTGCGCCCTGTGGCCTTGGCGATGTAGAGCGCTTCGTCCGCGCGCCGCAGCAGGTCGCTGAAGCTGCGCTCCCCCTCGCCCGCCGCTGCCACACCCATCGAAATGGTCATGGCGATCGACGCGCCGCCCACGTGCAGCGGCTCGCGGGCCACCAGCGCGCGCAGGCGCTCGCCGGCAGTCAGGGCCGCTGCGGCGTCCAGGCCATCCCACAGCACCACAAACTCCTCTCCACCGTGGCGCGCCGCCAGGTCGCTGCCCCGGCACGCAGCACGCAAATGCTCGGCCACATGGCGCAGCGCAACGTCTCCCACCTCGTGGCCATGGCGGTCGTTGATGGCCTTGAAGTGGTCGATATCGATCACTGCCAAAGCCAGGTTGCGCCCGCGTTGGTGCAGCCGCTCGGCAAACCGCCGCTCTCCCACCGTGATCAGCGTGCGCCGGTTGGGCAGGCCGGTAAGGTAGTCGGTGGACGCCGCCAGCTCCCACTGCCGGCCGATGCGTTCCGAACACATGAGCAAGAAGGCCGTGGTGCCCACCACCGGCAGCAGCGCAGTGATCATGGGGCTGGCGATGTTGATCCACGCGCCCTCGCCCGTGATGTCGAAAGACGGACTGATGCCGCGCGCCAGCAGGTACGCAGCCCGGAACACCATGAACCCCGCCACCAGCGCGAACAGGCTGGCCACCACCCTGCGGCTGTGCGCGCCCTCGGAAGATTTTTGCGACACCAACTGCACAAAGCTGGCCAGCAGCAGAAAGGTGCTGCAGGCAGACAGAATGAGCACGCGCATGCGGGTGTCGGGCTGCAGCACTGCGAACCACAGGATGCCCAGCACCCCGGTCAAGGCCGGCAAGAAAAGCCAGCGCGGGTCGGGCAGGCCGTAGAACTGTCGCAATGCGCGCAGGTAGCCCGTGCAGCCCAGCATGACCAGCCCGTTGGCCAAGGGCGACGCCACGCCCAGCGGCAGCTGGTACTGAAATGCATACAGTACCGAGCTGCCCGCCAGCAGCAGCGTGGCGGTGCGCCAGCTTTCGGTGCACGGCCGCAAAGCCACGGGGAAATCCTTGCGCATGAGGCCCAACACCCACCCATTGGCCAGCATCATCAGCGTGGCAACAATGAAGATGGTGACGGGATCCATGGTGAAACAGGCGTGATGGTGTTTGCGGTGTGACAAATGGCAAGCGGCGCGTCGGACCGGCAAGGCCCCGCCCGCTGAGCGCGCGCCGACGGTGGGGCATTGTGGCTGACACCGGCCCGCGCCACCACGGCAGCACACGCGCGCACCGGGCCAAGGGCGGGCGGCGCCCCGTGCCAAGGCGCGCTTCGGCGGTTGTGAGGGCACGCCGTGCGGCACTTGCGCCGGGCCGCCAAGCCGATCATTCCGGGAATCGGAACGCACCATTTGCAACACAAGAGCGATGGGCGGGCGCGTTTTGGCCCAGCGCGGTCGGTATGATCCCGCGGGTTTTCACCGAGGCGGTGCGCCTTCGGCGCGCACGGCCTTCACCGCAGGTTCCATGGCTCCCATTCCTTCCGATATCGCCAGCGTCCAGACGCTGCCGCAGCTCCTGGCCTACCGCGCCGCACGCACGCCCGATGCCCCGGCCTACCGGGCCTTCGACAGCACCGCCCAGGCATGGAGCAGCCTCTCCTGGTCAGAGACCTCGCGGCGCGTGGAGCAGTGGGCGCTGGCCCTGGCGGCCATGCAGTTGCCCCAGGCCGCGCGCGTGGCCATCCTGCTGCCCAACGGCCTGAACGCCATGTGCGCGGACCAGTCCACACTGGCCACGGGCGCAGTGCCCGTACCGCTGCATGCCATCGACAATCCCGGCAGCATCGCCTACATCCTGGCGGACTGCGAAGCCTCCATGCTGATCGTGGGCCAGGCGGAACAGTGGGCCAAGGTGCAGGCCGTCGGCACGCCCTTTCCTGCTTTGCGCGCCGTGGTCATTGCCGATGACGATGCCTCGGCCATCGCGGCCCTGCCATCCGTCGAAGACGGTCCCATCGTCGGGTCGCTGGCGCAGTGGCTGGCGGGTGCGCAGCATGTCGCCACACCGGCCGTGGTCACGCCGCCCGCAGAGGACGACCTGGCCGCCATCGTCTACACCTCCGGCACCACCGGCAAGCCCAAGGGCGTGATGCTGACCCACCGCAACGTGGTGAGCGACGTGAAGGCCGTGCTCGAGCGCATCGCACCCACGGTGGACGACGTGTTTCTATCGTTCCTGCCGCTGTCGCACACCTTCGAACGCACGGGCGGCTACTACCTGCCGATTGCCGCAGGCAGCTGCGTGGCCTACTCGCGGTCGGTGGCGCTGCTGGGCGAAGACCTCAAGACGGTGCGACCCACCGTGCTGGTGTCGGTGCCGCGCATCTACGAACGCATCCACGGCAAGCTGTTGGAAAAGCTGTCGCTCACGCCCTGGAAGATGCAGCTGTATGAGGCCGCCCAGCACAAGGGCTGGACGCAGTTTTGCGCCGCGCAGTCCCTGCCCGCGCCGGCGGCCGACGATGGCAAGGCTGCCGGCTGGATGGCCGCCCTGCCCTGGCCGCTGCTGCACATGCTGGTGGCCAAGCCGCTGCTCGCACAGTTCGGCGGGCGCGTCCGTGTGGCCGTGAGCGGCGGCGCGCCGCTGTCACCCACCATCGCCAAGTGCTTCCTGGGCCTGGGCCTTCCGCTTGTCCAGGGCTACGGCATGACCGAGACCGCGCCGGTGGTGTCGGTGAACTCGCTGGACGACAACGACCCGGCCTGCGTGGGCAAGGCCCTGCCGGGTGTGGAGGTGCGCATCGGCGACAACCGCGAGCTGCAGGTGCGCGGCCCCATCGTGATGAAGGGCTACTGGAAGCGCCCCGAGGACACCGCCCGGATCCTGGGCAACGACGGCTGGCTGGGCACGGGCGACCAGGCAGACATCGTGGGCGGGCGCATCTACATCAAGGGGCGCATCAAGGAGATCATCGTCACCTCCACCGGCGAAAAAGTGCCACCCGGTGACCTGGAACTGGCCCTGCTGGCCGACCCACTGCTGGAGCAGGCCTTCGCGGTGGGCGAGAACCGCCCGTTCATCGCTTGCGTGGCGGTGCTCAATGCGGGCGAATGGCAGCGGCTGGCGGCGGACCTGGGCCTGTCAGCGCAAGATGCCGACAGCCTGAACCACCCGAGCGTGCACCGCGCGGTGCTGGCCCGCATCGAGAAGAACACCGCCAGCTTTGCCCGCTACGCCGTGCCGCGCGCCGTGCACTGCACGCTGGAGCCGTGGACGATCGAAAACACCTTCATGACACCCACGCTCAAGCTCAAGCGCACCAACCTGATGGCGCATTTTGCGCAGGCGATTGACGGGATGTACCAGAAGCCGGGTGGGCGCTAGCCTGCAGCGCCGGCCTGCCATTGCGGCAGGTATTGCGCCACCATCGCCTCCACCACTTCGGCCTGCAGGGCATCGCGTCGGCGCTTGAGCGGGTCGCGATCGCCCTGCCCGCTCATCCATCGCTTGAAACGCGCGAATGCCAGGGGATGCAAGGTGTTCATGCGGGCCATGGCTCCGCTGGAAGCAACCACCACCGCGCTGAACGGCGGCGCGTCCATCAGCACATGGGCCTTGCGGGCCTGGGTCACCCAGAAGTCGTCTTCATCGTCGCTCATGCGGATGGGGTGCGGATCTTCTCCCTGCTGTTCACGCCGCAAGATATCCACTTCAAAGCCGTCCTGGTTGACGGCGGTGTATTTGTCCAGGTCCTTGAGGCGAAAGGTTTTGTCCACCTTTCGGAGCAGGCCGATCATCGAACTGTCCACGCGCGCCAGGGCGGTCGCAAAGTGCAGTCGCCTGCGCACATCCCACAGCAGATCTATGTCTCGGGTCGCCACTGCATCGTCCTCGACGACCACGCCGGCAGTCGCTTCGTAGGCATACAGGGCGTGGGTTCCCACCACCCGAAAGAACTCGCTCAGCCCCGATGAAGCCATGCGGTCGAGTACCTTGACCACGATAGGGTCCACGCGGCCCACCCGCAGAGCGCGATTCATGCGCTCGTGCTCCTTGCGCTTTTCTGCCAGCGCGGTCAGGCGGTCTTGCGCCAGCTGTTTGCGCTCCAGAAAGCGGGCATAGGCGCGCTCTGTCTCGGGTGTTTTGGGCCCCAGGCTTTTTTCCGCGCCCTTGGGGCTGGTTCGCACCAGATAGACAGCCTCCGGAGCCGCTGGCGGCCCCTTGTGCCAGTACATGCCGCCACGCACTTGCGATGCTTCACGCTCGGCCTCTTCCCAGGCTTCGAACACGGAAACCGCATCGATGTACTGACGGGCGACGTTAGGACGGATTTCGCGCATTCGGTATAAATTTCAAAAACACAAAAATATACCGAATTTCCAATTAAATCAATATTTTATTGATGATTCAATTCGGCAGAAACTGCTGAAGGGCGCATCAAAAGCCCGCCTTCGGCATACGCCATCCCGAACCGATTCGCCAAGAAATCCCCCAGCCGCACCGCCTCCTGCCCCACAAACCCGCGCTGCGGCAGCCGCTCCTGCGCCACCAGATCCAGCGCCGTGCAAATGCCCGCGGCGGTAGTGAGCTGGATCGCGCTCAACCTGTGCCCCGCCACCTCCGTGCCCACGATGCGGGCCGAATACGAGTCCTGGACCAGCCGCCCGCCGCGCGTGCCTGCCGCCGTGGCAAAGACGACGATCACATCCTGGTCGGTGGTGGGCACCGCCGTCTCCAGGATGTCTTTCAGCAGGTCTCGCCGCTCGCGCAGGCGCAGGTCGTTCAGCAGCAGCTTCAGGATGGCGCAGTGGCCGGGGTAGCGGATGGACTGGTAGTCCACCTGGCGCGCCTTGCCCGCCAGCGTTTCGGTCAGCGTACCCAGCCCCCCCGAGGTGTTGAAGGCCTCGTATTCGACGCCATCCAGCGCAAAAGTCTCGAGCCCCTCCAGCGCCGGCACGCTGGTGCGCAGGCCGTCCACAATGGCTTCGCAGGGGTTGCAGTACTCGTTGATCAAGCCTTCGGTGCTCCAGGTCAGGTTGTAGCGCAGGGCGCCTTGCGGATAGCGCGGCAGCGCCCCGACGCGCATGCGCAGTGTGTGCAGGGCGTCAAAGCGGCGGGCCAGATCGTTGCCCACGATGCCGATGAATCCCGGCGCCAGGCCGCATTGGGGCATGAGTACGCTGTGCCGCGTGGCCCCCAGGGCGCGAATGGCCCGCGTGCTGGCCACGTCTTCGGTCAGGTCAAAGTAGTGAACGCCTGCCGCAGCGCAGAGCGTGGCCACGGGAACTGCCCTGTGAAACGGCAGTGCATTGAGCACCGCAAAACGCCCGCTGATGGCGGCTTGCAGGCTGGCGTCGTCACCCACAAGGCGGGTGGCCACGCCCAGGGCCGCCACCTTTGACAAGGGGCCGGGGTCGCGGTCGACCACCAGCAGGTCGTAGTCGCCAGTCTGCTGCAGCAAGAGCGCGATGGCAAAGCCGATGTGCCCTGCACCTAGGATGGTGACGGCGTGTCGGGTGGAAATGGCGGTCATGGCGATGCTCCTTGGATGTGCTGACGGCCAGGCCGCAGCGGTGGTGACAGATGCCTTGATGCTAGGCACAGGCACTGTCAATGTGTAGCTACCAGAGCGTCGAAAAATAGATTTCGTTTCGTCATACCGGCGAATATCATGGCCACTATGACTTTTCATGAATCACAACCCGCCACCCTGCCCACGCTGGACGCCACCGACCGCCAGTTGCTGAGTCTGCTGCAGGCCAATGCCCGCGAAGGCACAGCGCAGCTCGCTCGCAAGCTGGGGCTGGCGCGCACCACGGTGGTGGCGCGCATTGCGCGGCTGGAGCGGTCGGGTGTGGTGGCCGGCTACGGCGTGCGGCTGGGAGCGCGGCTGGACGCCACCACCGTACGGGCCTGGTGCAGCATCAGCGTGCTGCCCAAGGCCGCGCCCGCCGTGTTGCGGTCGCTGGAGTCCATGGCCGAAGTCGAAGAGGTGTCGGCTGTGAGCGGTGCATTCGACTACCTGGTGTTCTTGCGCTGCACAAGCCACGAGCAGCTCGACGCCCTGCTCGACCGCGTGGGCCAGCTTGACGGAGTGCACCAGACGCAGACCAGCATCGTGCTCAGCCGCAAGATCGACCGGCGCAGCGTAGGTACTTGACTATGGTTTTGATAGCTTGGACCGCTTGCAGGTCGAGCGACTGGGCCGGTTTTTATCTCAATTTTCTGGCTCAAGCCTCGAACTGCGTCGGATTTTTGCCCCGTATGGGGGCATAGAAAGCCTTGATGCTCGCCATGTCGCGTTCCACATCGCCCGTGGGCTGGAACACCGGCCCCAGGCCGCCCACCTTGCGGCCGTAGTCCACAAAGGCCAGCACGATGGGCACGCCGGCCTGCTGGGCGATGTAGTAAAAGCCTGTCTTCCAATGCCGCGTCTTGCCACGCGTGCCCTCGGGCGGCACGATGAGTTGCATGGGCCCGTCGGCATCCCGCATGGCCTGGGCCGAGCTTGCCACCAGGTTGTTTGCCTGACCGCGATTCACCGGGATACCGCCCAGCCAGCGCATCACGCCACCAAACGGCGCCCTGAACAGGCTCTGCTTGCCCATCCAGTACACCCGCAGGCGCAGCGAAAACGCCAGCATCAGCGTGTACGGCAGGTCCCAGTTGCTGGTGTGTGGAGCGGCGATCAGCACGCTTTTGGCGGCGTGGGCTGGCAGCGATCCCTCCACGGTCCAGCCCGTCAGGCGCAGGGTGGCGCGAGACAGGGCGCGCAGCAAGGTGTTGACAACCGGCGTGTCGAAAATCGTGTGGTGCATGGGGAAACAGCAGCAGGCGGGCCTGCAGGAAAGCGGCGGCAATGGCGCCCGCGCAGGTCACCCTGTGGGGATGGGCGCGGCGCCGCGAGTATCGCCGACACAGCCTTGGCCCTGCCTTGCGGCAGGACAAGGCTTGTACCGATCCAGACGATTGCGCGGGCGTTTACTATTTTTTTGATAGCTACTTGCGCTTTCTGGTCAAGCGTTGGAGCCCATTTTTACCTATCCCCCAGGCTGGCGCAGCCCCTGGGCGAGTGGGATAATCGTGCGCTCCTGCACTGCAGCCTCGTGCGGGCCCCACCCGGGCGCGCCGCTGCAGCCGCCCTTGTGGCCCCCTGTGGCCCCGTTGCCCTTCTTTCTTTCCTGCCGTGGAATCTCCCGCTTTGAGCCCCTGGCGCATGTCCGTCGCGCCCATGATGGATTGGACCGACCGGCATTGCCGTTACTTTCACCGGCTGCTGACGCGCCAGACCCTGCTGTACACCGAAATGGTGAACGCGGGAGCCATCATCCACGGCGGTACGGAGCGGCATCTGCGCTTCAACGCCGAAGAGCATCCCGTGGCCCTGCAACTGGGCGGCAACGAGCCCGACAGGCTGGCCCACGCCGCGCGGCTGGGCGAGCAATGGGGCTATGACGAAATCAACCTCAACTGCGGCTGCCCGAGTGACAGGGTGCAGCGCGGCGCGTTCGGTGCCAGCCTGATGAAGTCGCCCCAATTGGTGGCTGACTGTGTGAAGGCCATGAAGGACGTGGTGACCGTGCCTGTCACCGTCAAGCACCGCATCGGCATCGACAAGGTGGAGGACTACGGCTTCGTGCGCGACTTCATCGGCACGGTGGCCGAGGCAGGCTGCACGGTGTTCATCGTGCACGCCCGCAACGCCTGGCTGCAAGGCCTCTCCCCCAAGGAAAACCGCGACATCCCGCCGCTGCGCTACGAGGTGGTGCACCAGCTCAAGGCCGAGTTTGCGCAGTTCACCATCGCCATCAACGGCGGTATCCAGACTGACGATGTGGTGCTGCAGCAACTCGAGCACCTGGACGGCGTGATGATCGGCCGCGAGGCATACCACAACCCCTGGTGGATGGCCCGCTGGGACCAGCTCTACTACGGCGGGGCCCCCTGCCCCCTGACCCGCGAAGAGGTGGAGCTGGCCATGGTCGACTACATGGAACGCGAAGCGGCCGAGCATGGCACACCCTGGCCGCACATCGCACGCCACATGCTGGGCCTGCGCCACAGCCTGCCCGGCGCACGCATCTGGCGCCAGGTGTGGAGCAACCACCTGCTCAAGGACCGGCCGGCCCGCGAGGTCCACGCCCTGGCCAGGGCGTCATATGCATCTGCCGCGCCCGAGGCTGACATTCCACCGCCCGCACGGGCCGCAGCCTGAGCCTAGCGAAACCTGCGGTGCAGCATGGCAGCCCGCAGCGCCCACGCCGAACCAACGGCAGTCCCAGCACAGGGCTTTCTGCGCCTGCCCGTGCTGGAGGAGGCAGCGCAGTTCACCGCACAGGCCGTGCAAGCCGCGCACTGCACAGCCCTTGGACTTGTGCGCCAACGGATCACTCAGACTTCTCGGACTTCATGGAGCCCCTGGAGCACGAGCGAAATCACAGTTTCCTGGTGTGCCGACGGAGTCCTCCGGCGTGTGATGAAGAAATTGCAGGCGTAATCAACATTGCGCAAGTGGTCATAGGTGCTTTTTGCAGTGGATGCCTGGGCTACTACGTCTTTGCGGATTACGAACGGCAGGGGCTCATGCGCGCGGGCTTGGCACAGGCGCGGGAACATGCGTTCAACACGCTCGGGTTGCATCGCCTGGAAGCCAATATCCCGCCGGGCAACGTCGCATCCATCGCACTCTTTCGCTCTTGCGGTGTCTCCTGGGAAGGGTTCTCGCCACGGTACCTCCGTATCCAGGGCGAATGGCGCGACCATGAGCGCTGGGCCTGTCTGGCTGATTGACCGCGCTGCAGAGCCGAGGCGATCGAACGCGCGCCGGCCCGGCGCTTGGCTTCGGCATGTACGTGCGCGCGGGAGCCAGGAGTCAGTGGGGCATGTTGCTGCCAAGGGCCCAATCAGCACAACGTCCTTACGCAAGACGTCAAACTAGTTGTCCCCACGGTTTGCGTCCATCGCAAACGCCCTGTGGCTTGCCAGAAAGCGCTGTCAAGCCGGTCAGCTAGGGCAAACCCCCAGCGTGGAACGTCTTGACTTTCGTATCATTAATTAAATTAATTAACAAAAGTCAAGTGGGCTGTGTCACGCACGGGACAGCCCTTTCGTTCGCCGTCCAGGGTACCCCATGCCTATCGAGTCCCGCAGCCTCTCTTCTCGCCAGTCCATCGGTTCGATGCTGACGCTCGCCCTCTTGATACTGGTCGTTGTTTTCTCGGCTTCGGCCACGCGCTCCGTCACAGCCCTGGTTTCCAGCAATGAATCGCTTGACCGCGTCGCTCGCGAGATTTCCTTGAGGCAGGATATCTCCGACTCCGTGAATCACACCCGCACCGCCCGTGTGTGGTTGGTACAGGCCTCCGTCTACAGCTCGTACGGCATGTTCAAGGAGGCCGAACAGGCGCTGGAGATTGCGCAAGCCAAGCTGGCGGATTCGGAAAGCGCTTTTGCGCGCTACCAGGACACGTCCAAAAGCACGGTCGAAAGGCCCCTCGCAGAGACAGCGCAAGAGCGGTACACCGTGTACATGAGCGAAGGCCTGCGCCCCCTCGTCACCGCACTCCAGGCGGGCAAACCCCAGGCCTATATCAATACCCTGCGAAACAAGACACCGTCTCTCGACGCCGAATTTGAAAAAGCGGTGGGAGCGCTGATCGCCTACCGCACAAACCAGGCCCAGCAAGTCCAGGCGAACATACAAGACGACTTCGAGCAGAGCCTGGTCTGGCTCGGGGTGCTGGCTGCATTGTTTGCGGCCGCCTGCGTCATCCTGTGGCGTTGCGCGCAAAGCTGGCTCGTGAGGCCTTTGTGCGCCATGGCCGGAGAGATCGAGACAGTCGCAGCCAACGATCTCTCTGCATCGCCACAGCCGATTCAGCCCCATTCGCCCCGCGAAATCGCCCAAGTCCAGTCCACGCTGGTGCGCATGCGAAGCCAGTTGTGCAGCACGGTCGGCGCCATTCGGCAAGCCGCATACGCGGTACAGGCGGCCAGCCATGCGATTGCAACTGGCAACGGCTACCTGTCAGATCGCACGGAGCAGCAAACCCAGCACCTGCAGGCCACCTCCGCGGCGATACACCACATGACGCGAAGTCTCAGCCAGTCGGCAGAAACCGCCATGCACGTTGCCAGCGCCGCGCAAAGTGCGGCCGGGGTTGCGACGGAAGGTGGAACGAAGGCAAAACAGGCGCGCGAGGCGATGGATGCCATCCAGACATCCAGCCAGAAGATCGGCGAGATCACGGCCGTCATCGATGCCATTGCGTTCCAGACCAACATCCTGGCCCTCAACGCCGCCATCGAGGCGGCACAAGCTGGCGCGCATGGCAAAGGGTTTGCAGTGGTGGCGAGCGAAGTACGCACCTTGGCGCAACGCTGTGCGAGTGCGGCAAAGGAGATCAAGCATCTGATCGAAGACTCCATGGTTTGTGTGGATCGTGGTGCCAACCATGTGCACGAAGCCGGTGCCACGATGAACCGCGTGCTGCAACAGGTCACCTCCGCCGCAAGTCTCGCCGGGGAAATCCATGCGGCGATGGACGAACAGGCGCGCGATGCGGAGCACACGCGGATAGCTCTGGAAAAACTCAACCAGATCACTCGGCAGAACGCTGAACTGGTGGAACACAGCACCCACGCCGCGCTGGGCCTGGACCAACAGGCAGATGCCCTGGCCGGAGCCGTGAACTCCTTTCGTCTTCCGGATGAGCTCGTCGCCGCGAGACCTCCAGCGTTGGCACCCCCTTGACCACCTTGGCAGGCGGCCCCTCCGCCCGCCCAGAAGGCTGACGTCTTTGGGCGTCGGCGGGGCCTTCGGGCACCACGGACCCAGCGCAGTCTTCTGCCGCTGTGGCGACACACCCTTTCCCTCGCCCACCGCGCGACGCTCTGGACAGCCCGTTCTCGCGCGGCGTTTGCGGCACGCCACACCCACCACCTTACCGAGACAACCATATGCACAAATCAAAGCGCGTTCATCCGTTTTCCGCGTGGGCCCCACGTCTGCGCCGCACCTGCGCTGCACTGGGTGTCGCCCTGCTGGCGTGCCTTCCGATGGCCCACGCCGAGGTCGTGGAACTGCTGCATTGGTGGAGCTCCGAAGGGGAGACCAGGGCTGTTCAGTCTTTGGTTCCGCAGATGGCCAGGCAGGGCCTGGAGTTGAAGATGCCGCCCGTGCCGGGGGGCGCACAGGCCCTCGACAGGGTGCTGCGCGACCGTATTGCTTCCCGAAGTGCACCCGACGCGGTACAGATGAAGGCCACCGACCTGGCTGCCTGGGGCGCGCAGGGAGCATTGGCATCGCTGGATACGGTCGCCAAACAGGAAGGGTGGGACTACAAGATTCCAAGGCAGATAGCCGCCCAGGTTCAATACAAGGGCTCCTACGTGGCGGTGCCGGTCAACGTTCATCGCGTCAATTCGCTCTACATCAACCGCTCCCTGCTTCAACAGGTTCAAGGCCGTGCGCCGCAAACCTGGGGACAGTTCTTCCACCTCGCTGAGCGCCTTCAGAAGGCTGGGATCACTCCTTTGGCCCATGGAAACCAGCCTTGGCAAAACCTCACCCTGTTCGAGACGGTGGCGCTTGGCGCGGGCGGCGCCGACTTCTATCTCAAGGCGCTCGTTCAACAGGATCCATCGGTGATCGCAGGGCCTGTCATGCAGCAGGTCATGCAGACCTTCATCGCGCTCAAGCCCCTGACAGGCCACACCGGCGCAGCAGATCGCCAGGAATGGAATGTCGCCTCGGAGCGGGTCATCAAAGGCAAGGCCGCGATGCAAATCATGGGGGACTGGGCCAAGGGCGAATTCATCGCCGCGCAAAGAGTTCCGGACAAGGACTTCCTGTGCGTGCCCACCCCGGGGGGCTTGAGCAGTTACATCTATGTGGTCGACAGTCTCGCCATGTTCCGCAAGGGCGGCAGCCCCCAGGCAACCGCCGGGCAGTCCGCATTGGCTCGCACGGTGATGGGCATGGAGTTTCAGGCAAAGTTCAACCAGGCCAAGGGTTCCATCCCCATCACGCCCGGCGTGGACATGTCTGGTTTTGACAGCTGCTCTCAGGAATCGAGTGCATTTTTCTTGGCGGCACGTCTTGCCAAAACCCTGGTTCCATCCATCGCTCACCGGATGGCCCTGCCTGGCCCGCAGCACAAGGCACTGGAAGCACTGGTGGATCGCCTCTGGAACGATCCATCGTTCACACCTGCACAGGCTCAGCTTTCCTGGACGGCGGAGGCAAAAATCGCTGGCGCCGCAGAGAAGCGGTGACACTGCAGGACACCCCCACACAGACCTGCACAACGCGCTGCGGCCATGGCAAGCCGCTATGCTCTGCACAGACCATCCCCACATCGACGGCACCAGCCCCGCAAACCCACCATCCCACACACTCAAGAACGGTATGCCATCGCTTGATTTCGACCTGGAGGAATCCGCCTTCCGCGCGTTCTATGCGCAGCAATCCACCTCGCTCGAGGACGCGTGCACGGCACTGACCGCCATGGTGGCGGCCACAGTGGCGCAGGCTGGCGGGGTGGATATCGCCAAGGTCGAGGGGCGCGTGAAGGATGTCGACGAGTGCATCCGCAAGTTCGTGCGCAAGTACCGCCCGGCCCTCGAGGAGAGCAACACCGCTTACGACATCGAGAGCTACATCACCGATCTGATCGGCGTGCGGGTGGTGTGCCTGTACGAGGACGAGTTGGAGAAAATCGCCCAGATCATGCGTGCGCGCTTCGCGGTGATCGATGTCACCGACAAGGTGAGCGCGGTGGAGAGCACCGAGGCATCGTTTGGCTACAAAGGCCTGCACCTGGACTTGCGACTGAGCGCTGCCGAGCGCGCCCTGCCCGAACATGCCGCTTACGCGCACCGCCCCTTCGAGCTGCAGGTGCGCACCATCATCCAGGACTCCTGGAGCGTGCTCGACCACCGCATCAAGTACAAGAAATCCATTCCCGGACAGCTCAAGCGTCGCATCAATGTACTGGCGGCGCTGTTCGAGCTGGCAGACCGTGAATTCCTGCAGATCCGCGACGCCACGGCGGCCGAGTTGCTGCAGGCGCCGGACGAAACCGCCGAACCCGTGCCCGACGCAACCACTGACGGCGACAACGGCGACGGCTCACAGCCGACCCCGAGAGCGGCTTCGGCCAGCAGCGAACTCAATGCCTTCACCTTTTTGAAGATCGCCACGCATTTCTTCAAGGACTTTGAGTTCGAGCCATCCAAGGTCGACAGCTTTGTGGACGACATCCAGGTGTGGTCGCCCGGCATGACCCGCGCCCGCTTCAATGCACTGATGCGCGAGACGGTGGGCGTGATCAAGCGCTACAAGCAGCATTTCGAGGAGCAGAACCCTCAAGCGAGTTTCAATCCTTACACCGTGATCCGGCACTGCCTCTATCTCAGCAACAAGGCAGCTTTCCGCCCCGCACTGCGCAACTCCGCGCGGGAGTCGTTCGAGGCGTGGCTGCTGGAGCACGGCGAGCCCAGACCGCACTGAATGCCGGGCAAAAACAACCTTAAAGCCCCTTGGGAAAATCGGTGATAGCTATCAAATAAGTAGCGTGCACACCCCTGCACCTGCCACTGAAGAGGGAGCCGGGTGACCCACGTCATGTCGCAAAGGCGACTTGGCACTGGTGGTTTTCCTCCATGCGCTTGTTACCAAGTGCTGCTATATTGCACTGCAACATAACGGAGTTTCCCCATGCTGTACCACATCTACGAGACACAACGCTCTCTGATGGAGCCTTTCACTGATTTCGCTCAAGCAGCTGCGAAGCTTTTCAGCAACCCCATGTCCCCCTTCAGCGAGAGCCCGCTGGCGCAGCGGATGTCAGCCGGCTACGAGCTGCTGTACCGTCTGGGCAAGGACTACGAAAAGCCCGCCTTCGGCATTCATTCCGTGGATGTGAATGGCGTGGGCGTGGCGGTGCACGAACGCATCGAGGTGGACAAGCCGTTTTGCGAGCTGCGCCGCTTCAAGCGCTTCTCGGACGACCCCGCCACCCTGGCCAAGCTCAAGGCCCAGCCTGTGGTGCTGATCGTTGCCCCGCTTTCGGGCCACTACGCCACGCTGCTGCGCGACACGGTGCGCACCATGCTCAAGGACCACAAGGTCTACATCACCGATTGGAAAAATGCCCGCCTGGTCCCGTTGTCCGACGGCGAATTCCACCTGGACGACTACGTGAACTACGTGCAGGATTTCATCCGCCACCTGCAGGGCATCTATGGCAACTGCCACGTGATCAGCGTCTGCCAGCCCACCGTGCCGGTGCTAGCGGCCGTGTCCCTGATGGCCAGCCGCGGCGAGACCACCCCGTTGACCATGACCATGATGGGCGGCCCCATCGACGCGCGCAAGTCGCCCACCGCCGTGAACAACCTGGCCACGAACCGCAGCTACGAATGGTTCGAGAACAACGTGATCTACCGCGTGCCCGACAACTTCCCTGGCGCGGGCCGGCGCGTGTACCCCGGGTTCCTGCAGTACACGGGCTTCGTGGCCATGAATCCCGACCGCCATGCATCGAGCCACTATGACTACTTCAAGGACCTGATCAAGGGCGACGACGCCAGTGTCGAGGCCCACCGCAAGTTCTACGACGAATACAACGCCGTGCTCGACATGGACGCGGACTACTACCTCGAAACGATCGAGACGGTTTTCCAGGACTACAAGCTGGTGCACGGGACCTGGGATGTGCGTTCACCCGACGGCAAGATCGAGCGCGTGCGCCCGCAGGACATCAAGACCACGGCGCTGTTCACGGTGGAAGGAGAGCTGGACGACATCTCCGGCTCCGGCCAGACCGAGGCGGCGCACGGCCTGTGCAGCGGCATCGTGCACAAGGAGCAGCGCCACCTGGAAGCCAAGGGCGCAGGCCACTATGGCATCTTCAGCGGCCGCCGCTGGCGCGAGGTGGTGTACCCGCAGGTGCGCTCGTTCATCCATGGCCACGACAAGCCGCAGAAGAAGGCGGCCGCTCCGATGACCGACACGCCGGACGACAATCCGCCCCGCCAGTTGGTTGCCAAGTCCGCTGGCGCCGCCAAGGGTGCGGCGCCCAAGGCTGCGGCCGCCAAAACGGTCGCCCCCAAGGCGACGGCCAAGGCCCCCGTCAAGACAGCCGCCTCGGCTGCGCCGGCGGTATCCACCCGTTGGGTGACGCCTCCTTCGGCCACCCGAGGCGGCAAGGCCACCGGCGCTGCGGCCCCCGCAGCGGCTGACTCCGATGCGAGCACCCCTGCCAAGACCTCGGTCACGGCCGCGGCCACGCCCCGCACCCGCCGCAGCGCGGCGCGCAAGGCTTGAGCAGCACGCCCCAGACCACGCCATCCCCGCCCGCAGCCACTTCCGCGCTGGCGGCGCGGATTGACGCAGCCCTGCCCCAGACGCAGTGCACGCGCTGCGGCTACCCGGACTGCGCGGCCTACGCGCACGCCATCGCAGCAGGCGCCGCGGCCATCAACCAGTGCCCGCCGGGGGGCGCCGAGGGTATTGCACGGCTGGCCGAGATCACGGGGCAGCCTGTGGTGCCGTTGAGCGCCGAACATGGGCTCGAAACCCCCCGTGCGGTGGCATTCATCGATGAGTCCTGGTGCATTGGCTGCACGCTGTGCATCAAGGCCTGCCCGACCGATGCCATCATCGGCAGCCACAAGAAGATGCACACGGTCGTTGAGCCCTATTGCACGGGCTGCGAACTGTGCATCCCGGTGTGCCCCGTCGATTGCATTCAGCTGGAAAACGTGAGCGGCGCGGCTACCGGCTGGGCCGCATGGTCTGCACCGTTGGCGCACCAGGCGCGACAACGCTATCTGGCGCACCGCGAGCGCCTGCCGCTGGACGCGGTAGTGGATGAGGACGACGCCGCTGGCGCCCCAGTCCCAATTTCCGCAGCAGGTGCTACTGTGACAGGCGGCGGTGACACAGCTCAGGCCGCGCGGCAGGCCGCCATCGCTGCCGCCATGGAACGCGCCCGCCAACGCCGGCTGCAAGGACCGCGCTGACCTGGCAGTTGCCACCCTCCAGCGATTTTCCCTTGTGCGCCAACAATTGACCTGGCCTGCGACCGGCCAGCTCAGCGAGCCGCCAGGGTCTTGTACACGCCGCAGCCCAGGTACAGCTCACCCACGCGGCTCACATACGACATCTTGGTCTGCACCGCGCCCGAGGCGGGGTTGACGATGTCGTACTCCACCCAGCCAGGAGTGCGGTCGGCCTGCGCGATGATGTCGCTCACGAGCCGGTCGCCTGCAATGCCGGGAATGTCCTGCACCCGCGTGCCGACCTTCGCAGGGTTGCCTCCGAAGGCGCGGTATGTTCCCCCTGCGTCGAGCGCGAACACATACATGTCGCGGTCGTGGTAGGGCTGGCTCTTGTCGGTGATGCTGCGCAGGAACTGTTCGAGCGATGTGTTCTTGTGCAAGGCCACCGCCCGGTTCACCAGCGCCACGGCCTCTTCGGCAGTACCCTGCTGCAGCCTGAACGCCGACACGGCGCGCGACAGGGTGGATGCGCGGCTTTCCAGCGCCTCGGCCTGCTGGACGGCGTGGCCCACCATCTGGGCGTTGTGCTGAGTGATCTGGTCGAGCTGCTGCACAGCGGCACTGACCTCGCGCAGGCCCGTGCTCTGCTCGGTGCTTGAGCCCGATATCTCGGTCATGCTGGCCGCCACGCTCCTGATACCGCCTGCCATCTCCGCAATACCCTCACCAGCGGAGCGAATCAATCCCGCGCTCGTTTCCACCTGGCTCACCGATGCTCCGATCAGCTCGCGGATCTCGCGCGCGGCATCGCCGGAGCGCTTGGCCAGGGTGCGTACTTCGGCGGCCACCACGGCAAAGCCCCGGCCCTGTTCGCCAGCGCGGGCCGCTTCGACCGCTGCATTGAGCGCGAGGATGTTGGTCTGGAAGGCGATGCTGTCGATGACGCCGATGATCTCGGTCATGCGGCGCGCGCCCTGCTGAATGGCTTCGACCGATTGGACCGCGCGGTCCATGGCCTGCGCCCCTTGGTCGGCCGCCTGGCGTACCTGGGCTGCTCGCGTGTCGGCGCTTTGCGCTGTCTGCGCATTGTTCTGCACGGCCGACGACAGCTGCTCCACGCTGGCGGCTGTCTCCTCCAGGTTCGCGGCCTGCTGCTCGGTGCGGTCTGCCAGCGACCGATTGCCTTCAGCCAGGCTTTGCCCTGCATGGGCCACCAACGCCGCGTTGCTCCGAATGTCCGCCACCATCGACGACAGCGTGATCACCATGCGGTCAAGCGACTGTGCCATTTCCGCGACCTCGTCCCTGCCATGGCTTGCACCGGCCCGTGCGCACAAGTCGCCGCCGCGCGTGCGATCAATGGCCTGCGCGAGTGTGTTGAGGTCCGCAGACAAACTGGCGTAAAGCGCGACCAGCGCATACAGCACCACGGCGGCCGCCAGCGCCAGCAGCCACCATGGCATGCCAGCCACCGCGCAGGCCAGCGCCAACGCCACGAGCACCCCCAGGGTCAGCAGCTTTCCTGGCAAACGCCACCTGCGCATCCACCAAAGTCCCGGCCTCAGCGGCACAAATGCGGGCATCTTGTCTCCTCTTATCGTTCTGGTCAGTGCGCGAAATCCTAGGGGGGCGCACTTACGGTGAATTGACAGGAGACGCTGCTGCGGGTTTGCACCGATGCATGCACCTGGCACTTGGACAGTGGGTGGCACCCATCGCCCATAATGGCGCCCCATGAATCCCCTGCTTTCCCAACTACAGCCCTACCCGTTCGAGCGGTTGCGGCAGCTCTTTGCCGGGGTCACGCCCCCCGCCAGCTACAGCCCCATCAGCCTGGGCATGGGGGAGCCGCGCCATCCTACCCCGCAGTTCATCAAGGATGCACTCAGTAACAACCTCAATGGCCTGGCCAGCTACCCGGCCACTGCGGGGGATGTGAAGCTGCGCGAAGCGTTCACCCATTGGATTGAGCAGCGCTACGCGCTCAAGGTGGACCCTGCCACGCAGGTGCTGCCGGTCAACGGATCGCGCGAAGCGCTGTTCGCGTTTGCGCAGACGGTCATCGACCCCTCCAAGGGCCAGGCTCTGGTGGTTTGCCCCAACCCGTTCTATCAAATCTATGAAGGTGCCGCGCTGCTGGCGGGCGCCCAGCCTTACTATGCCGCCAGCGACCCGGCGCGCAACTTCGCCGTCAACTGGGATGCCGTGCCTGAAGCCGTGTGGGAGCAGACGCAGCTGCTTTTCGTGTGCTCGCCGGGCAACCCGACGGGCGCGGTGATGCCCTTGACCGAGTGGCGAAAGCTGTTCGAGCTGAGCGACCGCTACGGCTTCGTGATCGCCTCTGACGAGTGCTACAGCGAAATCTACTTCCGCGACGAGCCGCCCCTGGGCGGTCTGCAGGCCGCCCGGCAGCTGGGCCGCGGTGATTTCCGCAACTTGATCTCGTTCACCAGCCTGTCCAAGCGCAGCAACGTGCCGGGCATGCGCAGCGGCTTCGTGGCGGGCGACGCCGCACTGATCAAGGCCTTCCTGCTGTACCGCACCTACCACGGCAGTGCCATGAGCCCCATCGTTCAGGCTGCCAGCATTGCCGCATGGAGCGACGAGCAGCATGTGGTGGAAAACCGCGCGCGTTATCGCAAGAAGTTCGCGCAAGTCACGCCCCTGCTGGCGGGCGTGATGGAGGTGGCCCTGCCCGACGCCGGCTTCTACCTGTGGGCCAAGGTGCCCGAGGTCCTCGGAATGACCGACGCCGAGTTCGCGCGGGCCCTTTTGGCTCAATACAATGTCACGGTGCTACCTGGCAGCTATCTGGCCCGCGAGGCCCAGGGCAGCAATCCCGGCGCACAGCGCGTGCGCATGGCCCTGGTCGCCGAAACCGACGAATGCGTGGAAGCCGCGCTGCGCATCGTGCAATTCATCCAATCCCGTACTGCCTGATCCGATTCCTGATCCACAGACGACCGAACGACTCCTAGACAGACCGACGACACCATGACCCAACAACTGCAAACCCTCATCGACAACGCCTGGGACAACCGCGCCAGCCTCTCGCCCTCCGCCGCACCCAAGGAAATCCAGGACGCTGTCGAGCACGTCATCGCCGAGCTGAACAACGGCTCGCTGCGCGTGGCCACCCGTGAAGGCGTGGGCCAATGGACCGTGCACCAGTGGATCAAAAAGGCCGTGCTGCTGTCGTTCCGCCTGAAGGACAACGAACTCGTGAAGGCTGGCGACCTGGGCTTCTACGACAAGGTGCAAACCAAGTTCGCCCACCTCTCCGAAGACGAGATGAAGGCCACCGGCGTGCGCGTCGTCCCCCCTGCCGTCGCCCGCCGCGGCAGCTTCATCGCCAAGGGCGCGATCCTCATGCCCTCCTATGTGAACATCGGCGCCTACGTGGGTGAAGGCACCATGGTCGACACCTGGGCCACTGTCGGTTCGTGCGCGCAGATCGGCGCCAACGTGCACCTGTCGGGTGGCGTGGGCATCGGCGGCGTGCTGGAGCCTCTGCAGGCCGGCCCCACCATCATCGAAGACAACTGCTTCATCGGCGCGCGCTCCGAGGTCGTCGAAGGCGTGGTGGTGGAGGAGCACTCCGTGCTGGGCATGGGCGTGTATCTGGGCCAGAGCACCCCTATCTTCAACCGCGCCACCGGCGAGATCAGCTACGGCCGCGTGCCATCGGGCTCGGTCGTCGTGAGTGGCAACCTGCCCAAGACGGCCGCCAACGGCGCGCCCTACAGCATGTACGCAGCCATCATCGTCAAGCAGGTGGATGCCCAGACCCGCTCCAAGACCAGCATCAACGACCTGCTGCGCGACTGACACTTGAGCGGTTGACCGGACCACGCGCGAGCCGCACGATCAGCGCCACCACACGACAAAGACGACAACCAGAGGGACACACCATGAGCACGATGGAACGGATTCTTCGCCTGATGGCAGAGAAAAAGGCCTCCGACGTCTACCTGTCGGCCAATGCGCCGGCGCTGATCAAGATCAACGGCGAGTGCGTGCCGATCAACAACCAGATCCTGCCCGCCGAAGCGCCACGCAACCTGCTATCCGAAGTGGTCCCTCCGGACCGCATCGAAGAGCTGGAAGAAACCGGCGAGCTCAACATGGGCGTGCCGCTCAGCGGCGTGGGGCGCTTTCGGATCAGCGCGATGCGCCAGCGCGGCAGCTACGCGGTGGTCATCCGCTTCATCTCGCAGCACATCCCCGAATTCGACTCGCTCGGCCTGCCGCCTGTGATGCGCGAGCTCATCATGGACAAACGCGGCCTCATCCTCATGGTGGGTGCCACGGGCTCGGGCAAGAGCACCTCGCTGGCGTCGATGATCGACACTCGCAACGAGGTGCTCACCGGCCACATCCTCACCATCGAGGACCCGGTCGAATACCAGTTCCGCAACAAGAAATCCATCGTGAACCAGCGTGAAATCGGCAGCGACACCCAGTCGCTGCAGACCGCGCTGAAGAACGCGCTGCGCCAGGCACCCGACGTGATCCTGATCGGCGAGATCCGCGACCGCGAGACCATGTCCGCCGCCATTGCCTATGCGCAGTCGGGCCACCTGTGCCTGGCCACGCTGCACGGCAACAACAGCTACCACGCGCTCAACCGCATCCTGAGCTTCTACCCTGTGGAAGTGCGCCCCACCATGCTGGGCGACCTGGCCTCCGCCCTCAGGGCCGTGATTTCGCAGCGCCTGGTGCGAAAGGTGGACGGCTCCCGCGTGCCGGCCGTGGAGGTCATGCTCAACTCCAAGCTCGTGTCCGAACTGATCGAAAAGGGAGATTTCTCCGGAGTGAAGGAAGCCATGGAAAAGTCCATGGCCGAAGGTTCCCAGACGTTCGAGGAAGCCCTGGCACAGCTCATCATGGACGCCAAGATCGACCGCAAGGAAGGCCTGGCCTACGCCGACTCGCCCACCAACCTGATGTGGCGCCTGCAAAACGACTTCTCCCTGGCGGCCAACGCGGCCAAGGCCCAGAAGGAAGCGCGCGATGCGCCGGACGACCAGCCGTCCTTCACCGAAATCGTGCTGGACGTCAAACCCGCCGCCTGACCGCCACTTACCCTGCCCCCGATGTCCCGCACACTGCACCTCGCTGAACAGCTCATTTCCCTGCCCTCCATCACTCCCGAAGACGCGGGGTGCCTGGATGTACTGACGGCCCGCCTGGCCCCCCTGGGTTTCGTGTGCGAACGCCTGGACAGCGGTCCGGCCGAGTTCCGCGTCAGCAATTTGTGGGCGAAAAGGCCTGTTACGCCCAGTGTTCAAGCGCAAGCAGCTATCAAAACCATAGTATTCGCCGGGCACACCGACGTGGTTCCCACCGGGCCGCTGACGCAGTGGAGCAGCGATCCCTTCGTACCCACACACCGCGACGGCAAACTCTTTGGCCGTGGCGCCAGCGACATGAAGACCTCGATCTCGGCCTTCGTGGTGGCGGTTGAGGAATTTCTCGCCGCGACGCCCGAGCCGCTGATAGAGCTCGCATTCTTGTTGACCAGCGACGAAGAAGGTCCATCGGTGGACGGCACCAAGGTGGTGGTCGAGCGGCTGCATGCGCGCGGCGAGACCCTGCACTACTGCATCGTCGGCGAGCCCACCTCGGTGGAGCGCACGGGCGACATGATCAAGAACGGGCGGCGTGGCACACTCTCTGGCAAGCTGACCGTGCGCGGCATCCAGGGCCACATTGCGTACCCCCAACTGGCGCGCAATCCCATCCACCAGGCGCTGCCTGCGCTCGCCGAACTCGCATCGACCACGTGGGACCAGGGCAACGCCTTCTTCCCGCCTACCAGCTGGCAGATCAGCAACATGCACGGTGGCACCGGCGCCACCAATGTGATCCCGGGGGAGGTGGTGGTCGACTTCAACTTCCGTTTTTCCACCGAATCCACGTCCGAAAGCCTGCAGCAGCGCGTGCATGCGACGCTGGACCGCCATGGGCTGGAATACGACCTGCGCTGGACGTTGGGCGGTCAGCCCTTCCTCACCACACCCGGCGAGCTGGTCAATGCCGTGCAGCAGGCCATCAGGGCCGAGACCGGCCTCACCACCGAACTGTCCACCACGGGCGGCACCAGCGACGGCCGATTCATCGCAAAAGTCTGCCCCCAGGTGATTGAACTAGGCCCGCCCAACGCCACCATCCACAAGATCGACGAGCACATCGTCGTGGCCGACATCGAACCGCTGAAAAACATCTACCGCCGCACGCTCGAAAACCTGCATGCACAGGCCGTGGCTTCGAGCAGCGGTACGGTCGGGGCGGTGCGCGCATGACCAGGGGCAGCGGCGGGGCCTCGTCCGAGAGTGGTGCGCGTGTGTCCGGCTCCACCGTTGGAGAGCTGGTCGAATCCGGCAGCCAGCTGCTGACTGCAGCCAGTGTTGCATTTGGCCACGGCACCACGAATTCCCACGACGAAGCCGCCTGGCTCGTGCTGTGGCGCCTTGGCATGCCGCTTGGCACCGATCTGTCGGACGCGCCCGGCTCCGCCCGCAATCAGCCCGTCACACCGGACGAATCCGCGCGGGTGGCAGCGCTTTTCGAGGAGCGCATCCGCTCGCGCAAGCCGGCAGCGTACCTCACGCAAGAGGCATGGCTGCAAGGCGTTCCCTTCTACGTGGACGAACGCGCGATCGTGCCGCGCAGCTTCATTGCCGAGCTGCTCGCAGACGGCAGCGTGGACGATTTCCTGAGCGACAACACCCGCCGCGTACTGGATTTGTGCACCGGCAACGGCAGCCTGGCCGTGTTGGCGGCGATGGCCTGGCCCGAAGTGCAGGTGACGGGTGCCGACATATCCCCCGACGCCCTGGCAGTAGCCCGCATCAACGTGGACCGGCACGGCCTGCAGGAGCGCATCGCGCTGCAACTGTCCGATGGCCTTGGTGCCCTGCCCGGGCCGTGGGACCTGATCCTGTGCAACCCTCCGTACGTCAATGCGGCCAGCATGCAGGCCCTGCCCGACGAGTACCGCGCCGAGCCGGAACTCGCCCTGGCCGGCGGTGACGATGGCATGGACTTCGTGCGCCAGCTGTTTGCGGCTGCACCCTCCTGCATGAGCGAAGAGGCCGTGATCATCCTGGAGATCGGCAACGAGCGCGCTCACTTCGAAGCCGCGTTCCCCGATCTGCCGGTCTTCTGGCTCCCTACGAGCGCAGGGGAAGACCAAGTGCTGCTGGTAAGCGCAACAGCATTGCACAACAGATCCGGCGCCCTGAAAAACCTATGAGTCCACCTGTTTCCATCGCTGTTGTTATCCCCTGCTTTCGAGTTCGGCGCCACATCCTCGGCGTCATCCGCCAGATTGGCCCCGAGGTGGCCGCCATTTACGTGGTGGACGACTGTTGTCCGGAAGAATCCGGGCGCCACGTATCGCAGGAATGCACCGACCCGCGGGTGAAGGTTGTTTTTCACTCCGTGAACCAAGGGGTCGGCGGCGCGGTAATGAGTGGCTACCAGAGCGCCATCGCCGACGGGCACGACATTCTCGTCAAGGTGGACGGCGATGGCCAAATGGACCCTGGCCTGCTGCCCACCTTTGTGAGCCCCCTGATCGCTGGCGAGGCCGACTACGCCAAGGGCAACCGCTTCTACCACCTGGACGAAATCCACAACATGCCGGCCATCCGCCTGTTCGGAAACGCGGTGTTGTCGTTCATGAGCAAGCTGTCAACGGGTTACTGGAGCATTTTTGACCCGACCAATGGATACACCGCAATTCACGCCCGCGTGGCAAGCCATCTGCCCACAGAGAAGATCAGCAAGCGCTATTTTTTCGAAACCGACATGCTGTTCAGACTGAACACGCTGCGCGCCATCGTTGTCGACGTTCCGATGGACGCGGTATATGGCGACGAAGAAAGCAACCTGAAGATAACGAAGATATTGCCGGAATTTCTGGGCAAGCATCTGCGCAACACCTTCAAGCGGATTTTCTACAACTATTATTTGCGCGACATGTCGGTCGCTTCGCTGCAACTGCCAGCCGGCATTGTGCTGATGGGCTTTGGGGTGGTGTACGGCATCCTTCACTGGGTGCAGTCGTCTGCTGCGAATGTACCCTCCCCCGCCGGCACGGTGATGCTTGCGGCGCTGCCGGTGCTTGCCGGGCTGCACCTGCTGCTGGCGTTCATTGCCAGCGACGTGGCCAATCAGCCGCAGCGCCCCATCCATAAGCTGCTGCACCTTCGCAGTAGAAAACCCCTTCCCCACGCGCAAGAACTATAAGCATGATCACAACCATCCACCTCCTGGCGATCCTGTGCGTCTTGGGAATCGCTGCGGGGCAGATTCTCTTCAAATACAGTGCGCTGGCCATCAACCAGGCCGGAAGCATGTTTGCCATCCAGCCCTTGTTGTACCTTGCCGCGACGATGGCGCTGTACGGAGTCACATCCATAGGTTGGGTGCTGATCCTGCGGCATGCCGAGCTTGGGAAGGTCTATCCCATCATGGCACTTGCTTTCGTCTTTGTTCCAATTGCAAGCCATTTCTTGTTCGGCGAGAGATTTTCGCCCGGTTATTTTGCTGGCGCGACCATGATCGCCGCCGGCATTGTGATGATTTTTTACACATCTGCTTCCTGACCAGCAGGCGTGGGCGGCGACTGCGAATAACTGGCAGCAAAGAAAAAAATAAAAACGAAGACCATGAGACTCACCCAGCAGCGCATAAAATTCGCATTCCTGATTCTTATTGCCATTGTCATCGCCGCCGGAATAACGCGCCTCATTCCGCCTGTGCAGTCGCCGGACGAAAACGTCCACCTCCTGCGCGCCGACATGATCTCGCACGGGCAGTTGCTCCTGCAACCCGGCGCATCGGGCAAGGGTCGTGAAGGTGGTCTCGCCGACGCCAATTTCATCAGATTCTCT
Organism: Acidovorax sp. sic0104; assembly: GCF_019219095.1. Classification (GTDB taxonomy): domain Bacteria; phylum Pseudomonadota; class Gammaproteobacteria; order Burkholderiales; family Burkholderiaceae_C; genus Acidovorax. The sequence continues at coordinate 48,642 of NZ_JAHUWH010000002.1, read as the reverse complement.
GAAGCCATGTTGTGGATTTCGGGAAAGGGCGCCAATAAGGACATCGCATCGGAATTATGGGATCGGGCAGGTGATGTGAAATGGGCCCACAAGGACTCCTTCTACAACGCAGCAGGCACGGGATATTACCTGCCCGTGATTTATATTCCCCATGCCCTGGGTTTGTTCACGTCTCGTAAACTTGATTTGAGCATGGAGGCGAGCTATGAGCTGACCAGAACACTGGTGGTTGCCACTTCACTCACGCTCATGGTCCTGGCGTTGTCGATGTATACGCCGAACGTGCTCTCGCTGATGCTGCTGGCCACCCCCATGGCCCTTTTTCAGTTCAGCTCTCCGACCATCGACGGGCTTTGTGCGGCGATGGCCATTTTGGTCATTGGGCTGTGGTTCAGTGTCTCAGCGTCTGAGAGGTACCTCTCAGGCAATGGGCTCGCTTTCAAAGAGGTTGCGCTCTACGGCCTTATCATCGTGCTGTGCACAGCGCGTACCAACCTGCTACCCATATTGCTGATCCCTCTTGTGCTTGCCATCAGCCGGCCGTCCCGCCCACGGATTGCCACAGTCGCTCTGGTATATATGTTTACCTTTGCGTGGATCGCCTTCGCAGTCAGCACCACCCATGACAGCCGTGTGGTGCGCGAACATTCGACGTCCAGCATTTTGATCAGCTATTTGAGCAGCCCTCTCGAATTCATTGATCTACTGGCCTCCACAATCGGCGACAATGAAATACGGCGTTTTTATCGGGATTCCTATTTTGGAATATTGGGATGGCTCGACACCCCAATACCGCGCCATGCAGTAAGAATACTGTATGCAGCAGCCATCGTGAGCGCAGTGGTGCTGGTCATCGTCACCCCATGGCGGCGTGCAGCACCCCGGCGGGCGATGCTCCTGTTCATGGGGCTTTCGAGCACATTCCTGATTTTTCTGGCCTTGGCCATCACATGGACGAACTATCCTGCCGACAGGATATCGGGTATTCAGGGTCGGTATTTTCTTGTTCCGACGCTTTTCATCGCGGCAGCGCTGGGCAAGACTGAAGCCGGCGTTCGGACGTTGCGGCCTGTAGAAATTCTGGCATTTTGTGCATTTCTGGGATATTCGCTGTATTTGCTCGCGACCACCCTGATGGCCCAGTACAAGCTGAGCAGCCAATACTTTTAGTGTTTGCGCATACAATCCTCCCCACCTCAGAGAAGCTTTCTGGCGGTTCACTCCAGCTGAACCCCTAGTGTGCGACGAATACTCGCAGCATTGCGCGACCCCGCGCGACCCTGGTGTGCGTCCTCGCATGTGCACCCAACCAACATGATCCAACTAAAGAACGTCACCCTGCGACGCGGGGCCAAAGTCGTGCTCGACAGCGTGTCGGCCACCATCAACCCCGGAGAGAGCGTCGGGCTTGTGGGGCGCAACGGCGCCGGCAAATCCAGCCTGTTCGCCCTGCTCAGCGGCAAGCTGCATGAAGACGGCGGCGATTTTCACGTTCCCAGCAGCTGGCGGATGGCCGAGGTCGCGCAGAACATGCCCGAGACCGACCAGTCGGCCACGGAATTCGTGCTGGAAGGCGACACACGCCTCGCAGAAGTCCAGCAACAGTTGCTCGACGCCGAGGCCAGCGACGACGGAATGGCCATTGCCCACGCCTATTCGGACCTGCATGACGCCGGTGCGCACGATGCGGTCGCACGCGCGCAGGCGCTGATCCTGGGCCTGGGCTTTCGCGTCAGCGAGCTCGAGAACCCCGTCAACAGCTTCTCCGGCGGCTGGCGCATGCGCCTGCAACTGGCGCGCGCCCTGATGTGCCCCAGCGACCTGCTTTTGCTGGACGAACCCACCAACCACTTGGACCTGGACGCCCTGGTCTGGCTCGAAGCCTGGCTCAAGCGCTACGCGGGCACGATGATCGTGATCAGCCATGACCGCGAGTTCCTGGACGCCATCACGAACGTCACTTTGCAGATCCAGACGGGTCAGCTCAACCGCTACGGCGGCAACTACAGCAAGTTCGAAGAACTGCGTGCGCAGCAACTCGAACTGCAGCAAGCCAGCTTTGCCAAGCAGCAGGAGAAGATGGCCCACCTGCAAAAGTTCATTGACCGCTTCAAGGCCAAGGCCAGCAAGGCCAAGCAGGCGCAAAGTCGCGTCAAGCAACTGGACCGCATGGAGAAGATTGCACCTGTGCTGGCCGAGGCCGACTTCACCTTCGAGTTCAAGGAGCCTGCCAACCTGCCCAACCCGATGCTCGCCATCAGCGATGCGTCGTTCGGCTACATGGACGACGAAGGCGTGCCCACCACCATCCTCTCGGGCGTGAACCGCTCGGTATTGGCGGGCCAGCGGATCGGCATCTTGGGTGCCAACGGCCAGGGCAAGTCGACGCTGGTGAAGACCATCGCGCGCACCATGAAGGCGCTGGGCGGCAGCGTGACCGAGGGCAAGGGACTGAACATCGGCTACTTTGCGCAGCAAGAGCTCGATGTGCTGCGCCCTGCGGAGAATCCGCTGGAACACATGATCCGCCTGGCCAAGGAGCTGGGTCCCGACCTTAAACAACCGAGCCGCGAACAGGATCTGCGCAGCTACCTGGGCACGTTCAACTTCACGGGCGACATGGTCAAGCAGGCTGTGGGCACGATGAGCGGTGGCGAAAAAGCCCGACTGGTGCTGGCGATGATCGTCTGGCAACGCCCCAACCTGCTTCTGCTGGACGAGCCTACCAACCACCTGGATCTGGCAACCCGCGAGGCCTTGGCCATGGCGCTCAACGACTTCGACGGCACCGTCATGCTGGTCAGCCACGACCGCGCGCTGCTGCGCTCGGTGTGCGAAGACTTCTGGATGGTGGGCCGAGGCGTCGTGGGCCCCTTCGACGGCGACCTGGACGACTACCAGCGCTACCTGCTCGACGAATCCCGCCGCCTGCGCGAAGAGGCTCGCCTGGCCGATCAGGCCCAGAACTCGGCCACGCGCTCCAGTACCCCGCCTGCAGATGCCCCGACACCCGCTCCCGCGGCTGCGGCGACACCAGTGCAGGCTCCGCTGGCAGAAAGGACCCTGCTGCCATCTGCGCCAGTTGCGGCGGCGCCCCGGGACAGCCGGGAGCAGCGCAAGCTGGACGCACAGGCTCGCCAGCAGCAGGCGGAGAAGACCCGCCCCCTGAAGAAAGAACTCGAAGCCATCGACAAGCGCCTTGCTGCGTTGTCAATCGAGCGGGCCGCCCTGGAGCAAAAACTGACGGAATCACTGCCTCCCTCGGACATTGCCGAATGCGGCAAGCGCCTCAAGGCAGGAAACGACGAGACGGCCCGCCTGGAAGAGCGTTGGTTGGAAATTTCGTCCGAGCTCGAAGAAATTCAGGCATCCGCCGCGGCTTAAGATGTAAAACCCTGTAAATTTGCCAGTATGGTTTTGAAGTAGTGCGCTTGCCAGCAATGCGTTTGAAGCTATCAATTTTGTAGCAAATTGAAATGTAAAAAACACGGCCCCAGCGGTTGCATTTTTTTGCGAAAAGCTGTCAACCCATCCCATTTGGTCCGCGTTGTTGGTACATCACAGGAGTTTTCCAGCATGAATACCACCGCAATCTTGTCCGCTTGGCCCGAAGACGAACGCGACCGCAAGCGCGCTCCCACACGCTTCTGATAGATAGCGCAACGTTCTTCATCCAGAATCCTGGTCCACCGGATTCCCACCGATGCAAGCCTTGGGTTTTGACCGCAGACCGTGCCAACGTACAGGTGCGTCATTCCCTCTGGCTCCAAGCAGGAGGCACTACTGATTTCAGCCATGCTCAAAGCAGGCGACTCTCTGAATGCCAACCGCCCACAAAAAACCCCGCATTGCGGGGTTTTTGCTTTTCTGAGGCAAGGCAAATGGAAATACCAGTGTCCACGCCCCATGTCCACGCGGCTCAACCCATGTGCAGGCCGCCATTGACAGAGAAGTCCGCGCCGGTGGCATAGCCGCCCTCTTCGGACGCCAGCCAGGCGATGATGGAGGCGATTTCGCTGGGCTCGCCCAGGCGCTTGACGGGTACGGTGGCAACGATCTTTTCCAGCACGTCAGGGCGGATGGCCTTGACCATGTCAGTGCCGATGTAACCAGGGCTCACGGTGTTCACCGTCACGCCCTTGGTAGCGAGTTCCTGGGCCAGGGCCATGGAGAAACCGTGCATGCCGGCCTTGGCTGCAGAGTAGTTGGTCTGGCCTGCCTGGCCTTTTTCCCCGTTGACCGAGCTGATGTTGATGATCCGGCCCCAGCCCTTCTCGACCATGTCCGCCACCACCTGCTTGGTAACGTTGAACATGCTGTTGAGGTTGGTTTCGATCACGGCGTCCCAGTCTTCGCGCGACATCTTCAGGAACATGCGGTCGCGGGTAATGCCGGCGTTGTTCACCAGCACGTCGATCGTGCCGTGTTCAGCCTTGGTCTTTCCGAATGCCTCGACAGTGGAGTCCCAGTCGCCCACATTGCCGACCGATGCGTAGAAAGTAAAGCCCTGGGCCTTTTGTTCGGCCAGCCATTTGGCATGGTCTCGGGTAGGACCGCAGCCTGCGATGACCTTGAAGCCCTCCTTGTGCAGGCGTTGGCAGATGGCGGTGCCGATGCCGCCCATGCCGCCGGTGACGTATGCAACTTTCTGGGTCATGTGATTTCTCCTTGTTGATTGGATGAAGCGCTCACCGCCACTCTAACCAAGAAATCAGACGCCGCCGTGAAGGAAAACACTGAAGCCCTTTCGTTTTTGACGTATTGGCATCCGCGGTGCCTGCGGCGGCACAGTGCCTGTCTCGGATCACTGTTCTGGTGCACCGCGGAGAAAGCAAAAAGCCGCGCTGTTGCGCGGCTTTTCGAAGCAGCCCCGGACAAGGGGCCAACAGTACCCAAGGAAAGATCAGCGTTCCAGTGCGAGCGACACGCCCATGCCACCACCAATGCACAGGGCGGCCAGGCCCTTCTTGGCGTCGCGGCGTTGCATCTCATGCAGCAGCGTGACAAGAATCCGGCAGCCAGACGCGCCGATGGGGTGGCCGATGGCGATGGCGCCACCATTCACATTGACCTTGGCGGGGTCGATGGCCAGTTCCTTGTTCACGGCACAGGCCTGCGCAGCAAAGGCTTCGTTGAGCTCGAACAGATCCACGTCGGCTGCGTTCCAGCCGGCGCGCTGCAGGGCCTTGCGCGATGCAGGCACCGGGCCCATGCCCATGGTGGCGGGGTCCAGCCCGCTGGTGCCGAAGGCGGCGATGCGGGCCAGGGGCTTGAGGCCCAGGGCGGCCGCCTTCTTGGCGCTCATCACCACCACGGCAGCCGCGCCATCGTTCAGGCCAGAGGCGTTGCCGGCGGTCACGCTGCCGGCCTTGTCGAAGGCGGGTCGCAGGCCGGCCAGGGCTTCTGCATTGGTCTTGCGATTGAGGTATTCGTCAGCGTTGAAGAGGATGGGATCGCCCTTCTTTTGCGCCAGGCTCACGCCCACGATCTCATCGACGAACTTCCCGGCGTCCTGCGCCGCAGCTGCTTTTTGCTGGCTTGCGAGGGCCAATGCGTCCTGCATTTCGCGGGTGATGCCGTATTGCTTGGCGACGTTCTCCGCCGTGATGCCCATGTGGTATTGGTTGTAGACGTCCCATAGGCCGTCGACGATCATGGTGTCGACCAGCTTCCAATCGCCCATGCGCAGGCCTTCGCGCGATCCGGGCAGGACGTGGGGGGCCAGGCTCATGCTTTCCTGCCCGCCTGCCACGACGATCTCGCTGTCGCCCCAGGCGACGGCCTGGGCGGCCAGCATCACGGCCTTCAGGCCCGAGCCACACACGGCGTTGATGGTCAGGGCCGGCGTTTCCTTGGCCACACCGGCCTTGATGGACGCCTGACGGGCGGCGTTCTGCCCGACGCCCGCCGTCAGCACCTGGCCCATGATGACTTCGCCGATCTGGTCGGACGACAGGCCCGCACGCGTGATGGCTTCACGGATCACGATGGAACCCAATTCGGTTGCGGGGGTCTTGGCCAATGCACCACCAAACTTGCCCACGGCAGTGCGGGTGGCCGAAACGATGACGATGTCTTCCATGGAATGTCCTTGTGGTTGGAGGTTGTAGCTTGGCAATTCTCGCTGCGCTTTAGATCAGTGGTTTTGCGTATCCGTGGCGAGGCCGTGGTGTGGCAGAGGACGATGCGGCTCACGCCTTTTGCTTGACGTAGCGGCCCGGCGCGGGCTCGATGGCCTTGAACTTCACTCCCTTGCCATAGGCCTTGGGGGCAGCGATCTGCTTGCCTGCGTGGCCCTTGAGCCAGCCAGACCAGTCGGTCCACCAGCTGCCGGGGTGCTCAGCGGCACCGTCGAGCCACTGATCAAGCGTGGCTGGGAACTTGCCGTCAGCGCGTATCCAGTGACTGCGCTTGCCCTTGGCCGGTGGGTTGATCACGCCGGCGATGTGGCCCGAGGCGCCCATCACGAAGCGCTTCTTGCCTGGCAGCACCTGGGTGGACGCATAGGCTGCGGTGGCCGGCACGATATGGTCTTCGCGGGAGCCGTAGATGTACACGGGAAGGTCCAGGCCCGCCAGGTCCATCTTCTCGCCGCACACCGTGAGCTTGCCCGGCTTGACGAGGTTGTTCTCCAGGTAGAAATTGCGCAGGTACCACGCATAGAACGGCCCAGGCAGGTTGGTGCTGTCGCTGTTCCAGTAGAGCAGGTCGAATGGCGGCGGGGTCTCGCCCTTGAGGTAGTTGCCCACCACGTAGTTCCACACCAGGTCGTTGGGGCGCAGGAAGCTGAAGGTCGATGCCAGGTCCTGCCCCTTCATCAGTCCGCCCTGGCCCATCTGCATTTCGCGGAACTTCACGAAGCCTTCATCGATGAACACATCAAGGATGCCGGTGTCCGAAAAATCGATCAAGGTGGTGAGGAAGGTGGCGCTGGCCACAGGCTCGTCGCCGCGCGCGGCCAGCACGGCCAGCGCGTTGGAGAGGATGGTGCCGCCCACGCAAAAACCCAGTGCATTGATCTGCTCGGCACCGGTGATGTTCTGCACTACGTCGATGGCGGCCATGGCGCCGTCTTCGACGTAGTCGTCCCATGCTTTGTGGGCCAGGGTGTCGTCGGGGTTGCGCCAGCTCACGACGAACGTGCGGTGGCCCTGCTCCACCGCATAGCGGATGAGCGAGTTCTCAGGCTGCAGGTCCAGGATGTAGAACTTGTTGATGCACGGCGGCACCAGCAGGAACGGACGCTCATACACTTTGGGCGTGAGCGGCTTGTATTCGAGCAGCTGGAATAGTTCGTTCTCGAACACCACCGCGCCTTCGGTGGTGGCCACGTTACGGCCGACTTCGAACAGGCTTTCGTCCGTCATCGAGACATGGCCCTGCGTGATGTCGTGCAGCAGGTTCTGCATACCCTTCGCAATACTCTCTCCCTTGGTGTCGATGGCCTTCTTCTGCGCCTCGGCGTTGAAGGCAAGGAAGTTGCTCGGCGCCATGGCCGCCATCCATTGCTCTACACCGAAGCGGATGCGCGCCCTGGTCTTCTCGTCGGATTCCACTGCATCGGCAAGGCCCATGAGGGTGCGCGCATTGAGCAGATACGCCGCCGCGGAGAAAGCGGCCACCGGATTGCTGGCCCAGCCTTCGCCGGAAAAACGCCGGTCCTTGACCTCGGGCGTGCCCTGCAGGCCCTGGGCCCACAGCTGCTTGGCCTCCTCGAGGTACTGCTGCTGCAGCGCCTGCAGCTTGGCAGGAGAAAACTGGAGCTGCGGGGCGGACGGCGCGGATGCGCCAAGATCCATTTTCTGGAACGACTGGAGTGCCTGCGACCAGCTTTGCCCGAAAATCTGCTGGAACTGCTGAGCGCTCTCGGCCCAGATTGATTCAGAATTCATGCTCTTTCCTCGGTGGTTCGTCGTTCGCAGCGGCTGGGCTTTGTCCCTCGGCTTCATTGTTGCCCACCGGCTTGTGCAAGGCAACGGCTTCACACCATCTGAAACGTGTTCCTTTACCCAACCGCTTGTTCAATACGCACAACCAATGTACCTGATCGTCATCGTCTGGACCTACGTCACCCTCATGATGGCCGTGGCCGAAGCCACCAGCCCGGTCGGCACCGTGCTGGGCGCCATCATCACCTTCGTGCTGTATGGCGTATTGCCGATGGGCATCCTCGTTTACATCCTCGGGACGCCGTCGCGCAAACACAAGATCAAGGCCCGTGAGGCGGCCGAGCAGGCCGAGTACGACGCGCAGCAGGCACCGGAAAACGTGCGCCCCTCGGATGAAGGCATTGTCAGCGGCGACAACGAAGCGCCGCCATTGGCCTCAGTCGCGCCAGATGCAGGCGGCGAAGCGCCCGGAGCTGCCGAGCACGCCACTGTCGCGCCGGTGCGAAAAGAACCGTGAGGAATCGGTCACGGTGCACCAGGACGCGCTGCTGTCATTGCCATAGATGGCGTCAACGCCCAAGGCCTGCAGCCTCAGGCGGGCCAGGCCAGCCAGGTCGCACAGGTACTTGCCCGGCGAGACATGGCTCGGCGTGAAGCACGCCTGAGCAGCGACCGACACATCGCAAAACGCCGCGCGCACCTCGGCACCCACTTCGAAGGCGCGAGGGCCGATGCACGGCCCCAGCCATGCCAGTGTGCCAGACGCAGCCGTGCGTTCACTGGGCTCGGCCGCCGCAGCGGCAGTCGGCACAAGGCTGGCGAACCGCGCAAAGACCGTCTCCAGCACCCCCTGCCCGCCTACCCCGGCCAGCCCGCGCCAACCGGCATGTGCGGCAGCCACCACGGTGCCTGACCGGTGGGCCAGCAGTACCGGCATGCAATCGGCCACCATGATCGTGCAGGCCACGCCCGGTGCCGAGGCTACGCAGGCGTCGGCATCCACGCCATCGGGCGTAAGGCTGTCCAGATGCACCACGCCGTCGCCGTGCACCTGGTTCAGAAAGACGGGACGCGCGTCGGCCGAGACGGCTTGCAGTCGCGCCTGAAGCCGCTGACGATTGGCCCGCACAGCGGCGGGGTCGTCGCCCACGTGGGCGCCCAGGTTCAGGCTGTCGTAGGGGGACACGCTCACGCCCCCCCTGCGGGTGGAGCACAGCGCGTGCACCCCCGCGGGTATGGGCCAATCGGGGAGCAGCCACTCGGCGGCGGGTGCCACGGCGAGACTGTTGGCCGTCAAGCTTCGTGGTCCGGGCAGGCCGAGGGCTGGGCCTTCTGGAACGCTGGCAGCGCCATGCAGGCGCCGTGCACGGCCATGGTGAGCGGCAGGCCGTCAAGATTCACCTTGAACCGCTGGGCGTTGAAGATCTGCGGCACCAGACAGCAGTCGGCGAGCGTGGGGGTGTCGCCCCAGCACAGCACCGATGCTGACAGGCCCCTGTCCGCGCGCTCCCGCGCCAGCAGCACCAATTGGCGCTCCACGGCCTCCAGTCCGCGGCGTGCCCAATGGTGGTACCAGGCATTCTTGGCGTCGTCGTCCACCTTGAGCTCGCGCACCAGATACTTGAGCACGCGCAGGTTGTTGATGGGGTGAATCTCGCAAGCCACCATCTGCGCCAGCGCGCGCACACGGGCACGGGCCAGTGCATCGCCAGGCAGCAATGCCGGTGTCGGATGGGTTTCTTCCAGGTATTCGATGATCGCCATCGATTGCGACAGCGCTGCGCCGTCATCGGTGATCAGCGTGGGCACCAGGGCATCGGCCACGCGGATGGTGTAGTCGGGGTGCTGGTGCTCGCCCTTGACCAGATGCACGGGCAGATAGTCGTAGTCCAGACCCTTGATCGCCAGCGCGATGCGCACGCGGAAGGAGGCAGAAGAACGGAAGTAGTTGTAGAGCTGCATGCGGGAATTTTGCCTTTGCTTTGCTTAGATGCGGCGCGCCGCGCGCCACGGTTCCCGGGCGGGTTGGGAGCCTCAGGCGCCGGAGGCACCCGCAGGGTCCTGGTGGCGGTAGACCACCTTGGTGAGCATCTCCATGAGGTCGCTGCGCTCCTGCGCATCGAGCGGGGCCATCAGGCGTTCCTGCACCCGCTGCGCCGCGTCGCGCATCTGCAAGGCCGCGACCTCGCCTTCGGGCGTGATCCACAGCAGCTTGCGTCGGCGGTCGCGCGTGTCGGGTTCGCGGCGGATCCAGCCGCGCTTTTCCAGCCTGCCAATGACCGACCCCGAGGTGGCTGCATCGAACGCGACGCGCGATGCCAGCGTGACCTGGTCTTCACCCGGCTGGGCCAGCAACTCGTGCAGGATGGCGAACTGCACAGGCGTTACATCAAACCCCGCCGTCTCTTCCATGAAAAGCGCCACGGTGCGCTGGTGGGCACGGCGCACCAGGTGCCCTGGCGTGTTGTGGAAATCGAAGCTCTTTGCCATGGGCGCGAGTGTAGCGTCAGAGCGCGCGCGCCCCGCAGCCATGGCACACTGCCACCTCTGGAGTGCCTCGGGCCCCTTCAAGACAGACAGCAATACAAGAAAGGCAGACATGAGCTACGTGTTTTCTCCCGCTCCGGTGGCCAGCGTGCCCGTGGTGGGCAGCGGCGACCGTTTTCCCGTCCACCGCATCTACTGCGTGGGCCGCAACTACGAAGAGCATGCCAAGGAGATGGGCTTTACCGGCCGCGAGCCGCCCTTCTTCTTCATGAAGCCGGCCGACGCCATCGTGGTGGTGAACGCGGGCGAGACCGGCCAGCTGCCCTACCCCAGCCTTACCGCCAACCTGCACCACGAGATCGAGCTCGTTGTCGCCATCGGCAAGGGCGGCAAGAACATCGCGGCGGCCGACGCGCTATCCCACATCTACGGCTACGCCGTGGGCCTGGACATGACGCGGCGCGATCTGCAGAACGACATGAAGAAGCAAGGCCGGCCGTGGTGCATCGGCAAGGGCTTCGACGCGAGCGCCCCCATTGGCCCCATCACCCCGGCCGCGCACGCGGGCAACGTGGCCAACGCCGGCATCTGGCTGCAGGTCAATGGAGCCGACAGGCAGCGCAGCACCGTCGCACAACTGATCTGGAATATCGCCGAGACCATCGAGCACCTCTCCGCCGCCTGGGAACTGCAGCCTGGCGACCTTATCTACACCGGCACCCCCGAAGGCGTCGGCGCGGTCGTGCGTGGCGATGTGCTGGAAGGTGGTGTCGAAGGCCTGGGTACGCTGCGCCTGAACGTGGCGTGACACCCCACCTTGCGTGCGCTGCACCGACTTGTGCGGCAGCGCACGCGGCCCGCTCGCGCGCAGTGCCCGCTACACTATGCTTTTCATAGCTGCCTGCGCATGCTGAATAAGCGTTAGCGGCCCATTTGAACCCAATTCAACGCATGACCTTCCGCAGCCCCATCCAACACTGCCGCGCTTGCGGCACCGCCGTGGTCTACCGCCTGCCGGACGATGGCGACACCAAGCAGCGTGCTGTGTGCCCTGCCTGCAATACCGTGCACTACGAAAACCCGCTCAACGTGGTGGGCACGGTGCCGGCCATGCCCGATGGTCGCGTGCTGCTGTGCAAGCGCAACATCGAGCCGCGCTGGGGCAAATGGACGCTGCCGGCCGGCTTCATGGAGCTGGACGAAACCACGGCCCAGGGTGCAGCGCGTGAAACGGACGAGGAAGCCGGCGCCCAGATCGAGATGGGCCCTCTGTTCAGCCTGCTCAACGTGCCGCGCGTGGGCCAGGTGCATCTGTTCTACCGTGCCACGCTGCTCAGCGACCGGTTCAACCCCGGCCATGAAACCATCGAGGCAAAGCTGTTTGCCGAAGAGGAGGTCCCCTGGGACGAGCTGGCTTTTCGTACCGTGAAGGAAACGCTGGCAGCCTACTTTGCGGACCGCAGGGCGGGCGGGTTTGGGCTGCACTGCATCGATATCGAGTAGCCCAGCGGCTGCGCGCGCCGCTGCGCCTTCGCTCAGCCAGGATCAAGCTGAGATGGTCCTCCTTCGGGTTCATCGGCAAACGCCCGGGCAATGGCCTGGAACTCGGCCTCCCTGGCCAGAAATGCGTCCACCAGGGCCGGGTCGAAGTGGCTTCCCCGGCCTGCCGCCACAATGCCCACCGCCTCCTCATGCGTCATGGCGTCCTTGTACACGCGCCGGGTGATCAAGGCGTCGTATACATCGGCCACCGCCATCAATCGGGCTGACAAGGGGATCGCATCTCCTGACAGACCCTGCGGATAGCCGCTGCCGTCCCACTTTTCCTGGTGCGAATAGGCGATCTCCTTGGCTATGCGCAAGAAAGGCACGGTCTTGCCCAGGCGATGCTCGGCCATGGCAATCGCATCGCGCCCCATGGTGGTGTGGGTCTTCATGATTTCAAACTCTTCCGGCGTCAGCCTGCCGGGCTTGAGCAGGATGGCGTCGGAAATGCCTACCTTTCCCACATCGTGCAATGGCGCGCTCTTGTAGAGCCATTCGATGGTCTGTTCATCCAGGTGCGGCGCGTAGACGGGGTGGCGGCGCAATTCGGTGGCCAGAAGGCGGACATAGCGCTGGGTGCGCAGCAGGTGGTTGCCGGTGTCGTTGTCGCGCGCCTCGGCCAGCGACGCCAGGGCCAGCACGGTCACGTCCCGCACGTCACGCACCTCCTGCGTGCGGCGCTCCACCTCCTCCTCGAGATAGCTGGATTTATCGCGCAGAAAATCCGACGCCCCCTTGAGGGTGAGATGCGTGTGCACACGCGCAAGCAGCAGTGGTGGCACGACAGGCTTGGCAATGTAGTCGACTGCGCCCAGCGAGAAGCCCAACGCCTCGTTGTCCATATCGTGCCGCGAGGTCAGGAAGATCACCGGGATGTCGCGCGTGCGCGCATCGGCCTTGAGCCTGCGGCAGACCTCGTAGCCATCGGGCTGCGGCATCACCACGTCCAGCAAGATGAGGTCAGGCGGTGTCGCCTGGGCAATCTGCAGCGCGCGGTCGCCGCTGGGCGCCACCCGCACCTTGTAGCGGTGGGTCAGCAGTTCGCTGATGAGTTGCAGGTTTTGCGGGGTGTCGTCCACCACCAGCACCGAAGGTCGCGCGGCGGAGGGGGTCGATTCGTTCATGTCGATGCTCCTGATTCAGCCTGTGCACCACCCGTGGCCGCATCCAGCACCCGCAGCGCAGCCGGGAAGTCGAAATCGCGCAAGCGGGCTTCAAAGTCCTCGAACTGCCCGCCCATCAAGGCCTGCAGATCTCCAGCCCTGCGCTCCAGCAAACGCCTTGCGCGCGGATCGTCCTGCGCCAGCCAGGCCCTGAGCAACCCAACCGTGCGCTCCAGCCGCAAGGGACTGCGCAGGCCCCCGTGGGGCGTTGGCGCAGACACCGGCAGCACCGCCCGCAGTTGAGTCACCAGCGACTGCAGTTCGCGGGACAGCAGCTCCTGGCTGCTCCATAGCGCATTCCCCCCGTGGGCCGATTGCTCCACGGCGCTGGCGTGACACCGCAGTGCGTCGGCGCCGATTAGCGCCGCCAGTCCCTTGAGGGTGTGGGCCAGACGCTCGGCCAGGGGCCAGTCGCCGCCACGCAGGGCCTCGGACAACTGATCGGCGGAGCTCTCCTGGGTGGCGATGAATTCCCGCAGGGTCGCGATGTAGCGCGCAGGGCGATCCAGTGCGTGGCGCAGGCCGCTGCGCGTGTTCAGGCCCGGGACGCAAAGCAATGGCTGCACCAGGGGGTGTTTTGTCGGGTCCACCGGCTCACCGTCAGAGGCCACAGGCGATTGCTCGGCCTGCTGCGCATCCCCTGCCACCAAAAAACGCCGCAACACGCGCCACAGGCTGGCGGGCTCGATGGGCTTGGCAACGAAGTCGTCCATGCCGGCTGCCTGGCAGCGAGCGCGGTCGTCGGCCAGTGCGTTGGCGGTCATGGCGACAATCGGCAAGCTCGCCAGCGCCGGCTGGGATCGCAGACGCCGGGTTGCTTGCAGCCCATCCATCTCGGGCATCTGCATGTCCATCAGCACCAGGTCATAGTGCTGGCGCTGGGCCATCTCCAGCCCCACGCGGCCATTGCCTGCGACATCCACCGAGACACCCGCCTCGGCCAGCAGCTCTGCGGCGACCTGCTGATTCAGTGGATTGTCCTCCACCAACAGCACGCGCCGCCCTTCCAGGCCGATCGGCGCGCCCTGGGGTGCCTCGCGCTCGGTCTCCGGCTGCGTGTCCTGGGCGGGCACGGTCGCATCGTCCGACAGGGGCTCGCCTGCCAGCAGGCGAACCAGGGTGTCGAACAACAATGACGCACCTACAGGCTTGAGCAACACCTCGCGCCTTGCCAACGGGTGCTGCTCCTGTTGCAGCCATTCTTCGCGCCCATGGGCCGTGATGAGCACTCCACGAGGCGGTTTGCTCAGCCCCAGCCCCTTCATGCGCTCGAGCGTTTGGAGGCCGTCCAGGCCCGGCATCTGCCAGTCCACCAGCGCCACGTCAAAGGCCTGCTGCCGGCGGTCGGCCTGCGCCACAGCAGACAGCGCCGCCACGCCAGAGGCCACAGCCTCCGCACGAAAACCCATTTGCTCCAACATGTGCAGCAGCACGGTGCGGGCACTGTCGTTGTCGTCCACCACCAGCACCCTCCGCCCCAGGAGGTCGGCGCTTTTCGGTGGCTGCGGTCGCTGCGATGCAGCCACGCCAAGGCTCACGGTCGCCCAGAACGTGGCGCCTGCGCCGGGCTTGCTTTCAACGCCGACCTCGCCCCCCATCAGGTCGACCAGCTTGCGCGTGATCGCCAGCCCCAGCCCTGTGCCGCCGAACTGGCGGGTCGTGGACGAATCGGCCTGCTCGAAGCTGCGGAACATGCGCTCCTGCTGTTCAGGCGCAAGACCCACTCCGGTGTCTCGCACCAGGAAGCGCAGCAGCACTTTCTGGTCGTTGCGCGCCTGAACGCGCACCATCACGCAGACCTCGCCATGCTCGGTGAACTTGATGGCATTGTTGGTGTAGTTGATCAGCACCTGCCCCAGCCGCAGCGGGTCACCGATCAACCAGGGCGGGACATCCGGCGCCACGTCGTAGATCATCTCCAGGCCTTTGTCGCTGGCGCGCTGTCCGAGGAGCCCCGCCAGATTGTTGAGCAGCGCATCGAGTTCGAATTCGACATGCTCCACCGTCATCTTGCCGGCCTCGATCTTGGAAAAATCCAGGATGTCATTGATGACGCCCAGCAAGTGCTGGCCGGAGCGCTGGATCTTTTCGAGGTAGTCGCGCTGCCGCGGCGTCAGGTCGGTCTTGAGAGCCAGGTGGCTCATGCCAATGACCGCGTTCATCGGCGTGCGGATCTCATGGCTCATGTTGGCCATGAATTCGCTCTTGGCCTGTGCCGCCTGTTCGGCCTGCAGACTGGCGTCGCGCAGGGCCAGGGTCACGCGAAGCAGGTTTTCGCGCATGACTGCCAGGCGACCCATGACGCTGCCACTTTCCGTGCGTTCGCCCAACTGTATGGGGGTCTCCAGGTCGCCGCTGGAGATGCGGCCAATGGCCTGGTGGACCTCATCGATCGATCCTCCCATGATGCGCTCCAGCCGTGCCACGAAGGTGTTGAAGCTGCGGGCGACGGCCTCGAATTCCTGGCTGTTGCTGCTGGGCAGCCGCAGTGACAGGTCGGCATCGACCGATGCGATGTGCTCCAGCGCATCGCGCACGGCAAACAATGGGCGCAGCACCACCAGGCGCAAGCCGATCAGCAGCACCAACGCCACCAGCACATTGAGCGCCAGCATGACGCCCACCAGGCGCACCAGATCGCGCCGCACATTGTCGCGAATGGCCTGGGTGGTCGCATAGATGCGGACAACACCCAGCGGGTGCCGCGCCTGGCCCTCTTCATAGCGCAGGCGCACGCTGCGTTCGACATCGGCCGGCATCTGCGCCGGGTTCCAGGGCTGGCCCGACGGCCGGATGAGTGCCTGGTAGGTGGACTGCCCCTGCTCATCGAACACCTCGATGCCCAGCACATCCGCCGTCCCGAGCTCCGAATCCACGATGGTGCGCACCAGGTTGTTGTCGAAGCGCCAGAGCGCATCGGGCAGATTGCGTGACAGCCGGGCCACGGCGGCATCCAGCTCGGCATGTAGCTGCCGCAGCTTCTGCGCCCGGCTTTCCATGTAGTTGTAGGCGCCGAAACTGCCCAGCACGACAGACACCACCAGGACCAGCAGCGCAATGAAGCGGTTTTGTATGGAGTTCATCGACCGGCCCCTGCAAGCTGCGTCGGTGCCAAACTGGCAGTTCAGGTAGGAGTTTCAGTAGGGATAGTCAAACCCCGCTCGTTGGTAGATGGCTTTGAAGGTGTCGGACTTGTGGAAGGTTTCCATCTCCTCGTCCCAGATGCGCCGCAGCACCTCGCCACGAGCGGTATCCGCGAAAGCCAGGTACAGCCCCAGGTGCATCACGAATGCCCGTTCGACATCGCGCATGTCCACCCCC
This sequence comes from Acidovorax sp. sic0104, assembly GCF_019219095.1. Classification (GTDB taxonomy): domain Bacteria; phylum Pseudomonadota; class Gammaproteobacteria; order Burkholderiales; family Burkholderiaceae_C; genus Acidovorax. The sequence continues at coordinate 32,237 of NZ_JAHUWH010000002.1, read as the reverse complement.
CGGGAATTGATGTCATCGGCAATGTCGGACTGCGCACCGATGAAGTAGTCGATGCGGCCCGCCTCGAGCATCTGCAGGGCACTCTGGATCGTGTCTACCTCGACGATCTTCATCGGGACCTTGAGATACCTGTCCAGGCCAAAATCGCGCAGCCAGGCCACGCGCTTGTCGCGCAGGTCGGCAATCCCCCCGAACAGATATCCGGGGCGCTTGCGAAAAAGCGCCTGCTGCACATTGCGGTCGAAATGCCAGCGCGGGTACAGCGCAAAGTCCTTCTCATGCAGGAACGAGGCGACCCAGGCGTCGGCGCGTTTGTCCTTGACCGCCTGCACAGTGCGTGCATAGGGATAGATGGTGATGCGCAACTCTATCTTGCGCCGCGCGTACACGGCACGGATGAGGTCGAAATACAGGCCCGTGCCATCCTTGCGCGTCAGACCATGCCAGGTATCGGAGACCAGGTGGATATCGGCAGGAGGAGTGTCGGCCGCCACGGGCCACGCCAATGAGGATGCAACACCCGCCATGAGTGCCCTTCGGGACCACAACGCCAGACTGTCGCGTTCAACGCAAGCTTTCATGGCAACTCCCCATGCGCCAGCCGGACCGCCGAGCGGCTGACAGCGATCAAGACCGACGGAAAATCGGTGAAGCAGTTGGTTGCAATTGTAGTGAGGCAGGGTCAATGCACAAGGGCCAGAAACCTCGCAAAGTGCACGACTGCTGAACGATTTGGGGGGCCGGCAAGGCCCCCACGGCGAAGATCAGCCGCCCACGCGCTCCTCTGCGGGCACCGGCGGCGCTGTGGACGGGCTCGGGGTGCCGGGCGCGCCCTGCGACGGGTCGCTGCGAAACAGCCCCCGGATCCAGTCACGCATGGTGTCCAGCGAGCTGTCAGGCGCGGGCACGGGGCGTATATCGAACTCGTCCACAAACCGGTCATTGCCGTTGATCACCTTGGTGCGGATCGCCTGTTGCATGAAATCCCCCACCATCGGCAGCGCACTGCGGGCGCCCTGCCCCCAGTGGTCGCTGCGCAGAGTGATACGGCCATCGTTGAAGCCTGCCCAGGCACCCGCCACCACGCGGGCATGCATCAGGATGAACCAGCCATCGGTGTTGTCCTGCGTCGTGCCGGTCTTGCCAGCCACGTCGGCCTGAATGCCATAGCGCGATCGGATGGCCGCGCCCGTGCCCCGGTCGATCCCGCCGCGCATGGTGTTGCGCAGCGTCTGCGCGGCACGGCCGTCGAACACCGTCTCGGGCACGGGCTTGGCGAAGGTCTCGAGCACCTTGCCGTGGCGGTCCTCGATGCTGGTGATCATCACCGGCTCCACGTAGCGGCCCAGGTTCACGATGCTGCTGTAGGCCGAGATCATTTCCTTGAGCGTCACCGGGCTCGTGCCCAGCGCGAGCGAAGGAACCTCCTCCAGCGGCGACTGCCGCACACCCAGTGCCCGCGCCACCTCGGCCACGCGGGCCGGCCCCACCTGCTGCATGACCTGCGCGGTGATGGTGTTCTTGGAGAATGCCAGGCCGTCAGCCAGGCTCATGGGCTGGTCGCTCGGCGGGCCGCCGTCGGTCGGGCGCCACACGCGGCCGTTGCCAAGCGGAATCTCCACCGCCGCATCCATCAGCATGTCTGTAGGCTGTGCGCCCTGGGCGAAAGCCGCGCCGTACACGAACGGCTTGAAGGTGGAGCCGGGCTGGCGCCGCGCCGCCTGCACATGGTCGAACGGATCCTGCCCGAAATCGCGGCTGCCGACCCAGGCCAGCACATGGCCCGTGACCGGGTCCTGCGCCAGAAAACCAGCCTGCACGCGCGTCTTCTCGGCGCGCAGCTTCTGCAGGAAGGCTTCATCCGCCAGCAGCGCCTTGAGCACGTCCTCGGGCGCCTCGCCCTTGTCCACGGCACCGCGGTACTCGGCGCTCTCGCGAACCAGTGCCTGCACGAGCTCGTTGTTCGCCCCCCAGCCATCGCGCCGGCCCCAGGCGGCGTCGGCCACCGTTTGCAGCTGCTTGCCCTGGCGGGCCACGGCCTGGTTGGCAAAATTCTGCAGCCGAGAGTCGATGGTGGTGCGGATCACCAGGCCATCGGCGTACAGGTTGTAGCCATGGCTGTCCGCCCAGTCGATGAGCTGCTTGCGCAGCTGCATCGCAAAGTGCGGCGCCGGGCCCATGACCTCGGTCTGGCGCTCGAAGTTCACGCGCAGCGGGCGCTTTTGCAGGTCGTCGAACTGCGCCTGCTCGAGCTTGCCGCGCTTGACCATCTGCGACAGCACGGTGTTGCGCCGCGCCTGGGCGCGCTCGGGGTTGAGCACCGGGTTGTAGTAGGCCGTGCCCTTGAGCATGCCGATCAGCGTGGCGCTTTCCAGCACACTGAGCTTGTCGGCCGACTTGTCGAAATACGTGCGGGCCGCCATCTCGATGCCGAACGCGTTGTACAGGAACGGTACGGTGTTGAGGTACGTCTCCAGCACCTCGTCCTTGCTGTACGAGGCCTCGATCTTCACCGCCGTGATGGCCTCCTTGAGCTTGCGCGTGAGGGCCTGCGGAAACACCCGTGAACGGCCGATCTCGTCCGGGAATAGATTGCGCGCCAGCTGCTGCGTGATGGTGGAGCCGCCCTGCGGGTCCCCCCGCAGCGTATGCACCACCGACGACGCGGTGCGCCGCCAGTCGAGCCCGAAGTGGCTGTAGAAGCGGTGATCCTCGGTGGCGATCAGCGCGTCCACCACATGCGGCGAGATCTTGTCGAGCTCCACCCACTCCCGGTTGGCCCAGCGGTACTCGGCCAGCAGCTTGCCGTCCACCGACATGAGCTGCGCGGGCAGCTCGCTCTTGGCCTTGCGGATGTCGCTGATGGACGGCGTGAACGGAATCAGCGCCAGCGTGTACACCAGCACCGCCGCGGGCACCGACAGCGCACCCCAGAACAGTGCCAGGCGCAGCGGCCGGGGCATCCAGGCGAACAGGCCCGCCAGCCAGCGGAAGAACGCCGCGGCGCGGTCCTTGAAGGAAAGCAGCAAAGTGCGCATCAAAAACTCGAAAAAATGAAAAGCGCCTCAGGCGCCAGGGCCGGACAGCAGTGCCAGCATGCCGGCTTCGTCCAGCACCGGCACGCCCAGCTCTTCGGCCTTGGCCAGCTTGCTGCCCGCCTCTTCGCCAGCCACGACGTAGCTCGTCTTCTTGCTCACGGAGCCCGAGACCTTGGCACCTGCGGCCTCCAGCATGTCCTTGGCCTCGTCACGGCTCAGGGTGGGCAGCGTGCCCGTGAGCACGATGGTCTTGCCGGCCAGCACCTGCGGTGCCTTGTCGGCACGGGCCGATTCGGACCAGGTCACGCCGCAGGCGCGCAGTTGTTCGACCACTTCGCGGTTGTGCGGCTGCTGAAAGAAGGTGTGCACGCTCTGCGCGACGATGGGCCCCACGTCGGGCACCTCCAGCAGTTGCTCCACCGTGGCGGCGGTGTCCTGCGTTGCGCCCATCAACGCATCCAGCGTGCCGAAGTGCTTGGCCAGGTCTTTGGCGGTGGATTCGCCCACCTGGCGGATGCCCAGGCCGAACAGGAAGCGCGCCAGAGTGGTTTGCTTGGATTTTTCGAGCGCTGACAGCACGTTCTGCGCAGACTTCTCGGCCATCCGCTCCAGCGCCACCAGGGACGACAGGCCCAGGCGGTACAGGTCGGGCAGCGTGCGGATGACGTTGGACTCGACCAACTGGTCCACCAGCTTGTCCCCCAGGCCCTCGATGTCCATCGCGCGGCGGGCGGCGAAGTGCAAAATGGCTTCCTTGCGCTGCGCGGCGCAGAACAGGCCGCCAGTGCAGCGGTGGTTGGCCTCGCCCTTCACCCGCACCACATCGCTGCCGCACACCGGGCAGGTCTTGGGCATGTGGAAGTTGGGCACATAGCCAACCCGGTTGCCTGGCATCACGCCCACCACTTCGGGGATCACGTCGCCGGCGCGCCGCACGATGACGGTGTCGCCCACGCGCACACCCTTCTTGCGGATCTCGAACAGGTTGTGCAGCGTGGCGTTGGTGACGGTCACGCCGCCCACGAACACCGGCGCCAGGCGCGCCACGGGCGTGATCTTGCCCGTGCGGCCCACCTGCACGTCGATGCCTTCCACCTTGGTGGCCATCTCCTGCGCAGGGTATTTGTGCGCCACGGCCCAGCGCGGCTCGCGCGTCTTGAAGCCCAGGTCGCGCTGCAGCTGCAGGGAGTTGACCTTGTACACCACCCCGTCGATGTCGTAGGGCAGCGCATCGCGGCTGGCGCCGACCTGCTGGTGATATGCTACTAATTCAGTAGCACCTGTCGCAATCTGGACCTGCGCTGCGACCGGAAAACCCCAGGATTTGAGCGTCTGCAGGAGCTCGAAATGCGTGCGGAACACCAGCCCGCCCTCCGCGGCCGGGGTGATGGCGCCCAGGCCGTAGGCAAAAAAGCTCAAGGGACGCTGCAGCGTGATGTTCGAATCCAGCTGCCGCACCGCGCCCGCCGCCGCGTTGCGCGGGTTCACAAACGTCTTGCCGCCCTGCTCCCGCTGGCGCTCGTTGAGCGCATCGAAGTCGGCGCGGCGCATGTAGACCTCGCCGCGCACTTCCAGCAGTGGCGGTACGCCGTCGGGCAGGGTCAGCGGGATCTGGCGGATGGTGCGGATGTTGTGGGTCACGTCCTCGCCCACCTCGCCATCGCCGCGCGTGGCGGCCTGCACCAGACGGCCTTTTTCGTAGCGCAGGTTCATGGCCAGGCCGTCGAACTTGGGCTCGGCCACGTACTCGATGGCCGGGTCGGCGTCCGACAGGCCCAGCTCACGCCGCACGCGGGCATCGAAGGCCTGGGCGCCCGTGGCCTCGGTGTCGGTTTCGGTGTGGATGCTCAGCATCGGCACCGCATGGCGCACCGGCGTCAGGCCCTCCATCACCGCCCCGATCACGCGCTGCGTGGGCGAGTCGGAGGTGATGAGGTCGGGGTGCTCGGCCTCCAGCGCCTGCAGTTCGCGAAAGACCCGGTCGTACTCGGCATCGGGCACGGTGGGCTCGTCCAGCACGTAGTACTGGTGCGCCCAGCGTTGCAGCTGGTCGCGCAGCGCTTTGGTTTTGATAGCTGCCTGCGCTGGGCTGGTCTGCGCTGCGGCGGAAAAAAGTTGGGATTGTTCAGTCATGTTGAAGGCACATGCCACTGCGCTCGAAGTGCCTTTGATAAAACGCCATATACCTCGTATTCACCTGAAGGCAAGTCATCTGGGAGTATTTCAATCGCACCTTTTTGTCTGACCACTGTCCGACTCCAGTGAAAGTATGAAATTCCACTTGCGCTTTCGTTGTCCGGAGTGGTTTGCCGATGACGAACTCCGGGGATGGGCCCAATTCCCGCTCCAGGATCATGAGCGGATAGTGTTTTGACAGCTGCTCAATAGCACATTGCCAACTGGCCAACTCGAACTGCACGGGCTGCTGAGTTCCTGGGCGTACACCCTCTCTTTTCAAAAGCCGCTCCTGAAACTCATCAGTGGCAGTCCGCTTGACCTCGGTGATGTCTGACCTGCGCAGAATCATCAATCCGTCGATCTGAAAATCATAGACGTACTCCAGCGCGAGCAAGTCATCGGAGATACCGACCAAAAATCCCTGAATACCATAGTCGTCGACATCCCGTCGTCGAATGGAAACAAGGCTTTTAGCTTGGCAACACGCTGTCAGCGATTGCATGTCCAAAGAATTAGCTGAACAGCCTGCGCGCCAGCACCGACCCCGCCGACAGGTCGCGCCCGTCGAGCTGGTCGTACAGCAGCTCCAGGTCGGCCGTGATCGGGTCCATGGCCATCGCGGGCAGCGGGTGGCCGTTCTGGTCGCACAGCACGCCGTCCATGGCGTCGCACAGCGCCTTGGCCACCTCGCGCAGGCGGGCGAAGGGTTGCTCGGAGCGGTGCACCTGGGCGACGTCCAGGCTCAGGGTGATGTCGCGGATGGCGGACTGGTCCGGGTCGTCGGCCAGTGCGGCGGCGGTGTCATAGCCCAGGGTGAGCAGCGGCGGCAGGCCTGCAGCACTGGTGGCGGGCAGCACCAGGCGGCCGGGCATGGCACCGGCCACGAAGCCCAGGCGGCCGGCGTTCTGCTGCACGTAGCCAGGGCTCCAGGCAGCCTGGCGCGCGCGCAGCATGAAGGCCAGTTGCGCATCGTGGTCGCTGGCGAACTGGTCCAGCTCACGGGCGCGGGCCACTTCCTGCAGCATGTCGGGGAAGTCGGGCGCAGCGTTGATGGCATCGGCAAACGCCTGTACCTTGACCACGAACTCCGAGAACTCGATCTCGTTGAGCGCGCCCATGCGGTTGGCCAGTTGAACGCCGGCCTGGAAGGCCTGGTAGCGCTGGCCGGGCGCGGGGGTTTCCCACTGCTGGGTGGCTTCGTTCAGGCCTTCTATGGCGAACGGCTTGCTGCCGGCGCGCCGCGTGGGGGGTAAGGCGGCCAGGGCGGCGTCGCCCGAGACGACATGTTCAGGCTGCAGCGGCGCGATCACGTCGATCAGCGGGTCGAGCCCAGGGCGGCGCTCCACCGAGAACGACGGCACCGGCATCTGCAGCGCTTCGGTGGGGTCCACCGCATGCTCGGCCGACGGGTCGGTGCCCCGGTCCAGCGCCTGCAGCTCCCCGGGTGTCAGCTCCGCCGGTGCGCCCCCCTCAAAGCCCGGCTCCTGGCGCAGCGCGGGCTCGGCCAGGCGGTCCACGGGCCCGGCGCCGCCGCGTTCGGTCTCCTGCGGCACGGCACGCTTGGGTGCGTTGCGGCGCGACGTCCAGGTGTTGTAGGCCACGATACCCGCCAGCAGCAGGCCGCCGATGATCGCCAGACTCAGTTGCAATGTGCTCATAAGAAAAAGAGTTTTTCGGCTATCCAGCCACGCCGCAAACTGGCGCTGTCCATGCCAGCGCCACCGTGGATCCGGCTTTGCCGGTCCACCGGAGGCGTCCCCCATGAGGGGAGAAGGCGCGAAGCGACTCAGGGGGGATCATGCATCCACCATGGAAAGGGCCGATTCCATGTCCACCGCCACGATGCGCGAGACGCCCTGCTCCTGCATGGTCACGCCGATGAGCTGCTCGGCCATCTCCATCGCGATCTTGTTGTGGCTGATGAACAGGAACTGCGTGCCCTTGGACATGCTGGACACCAGCTTGGCGTAGCGCTCGGTGTTGGCATCGTCCAGCGGCGCGTCCACCTCGTCCAGCAGGCAGAACGGCGCAGGGTTGAGCTGGAATATGGCGAACACCAGCGCGATGGCGGTGAGCGCTTTTTCCCCGCCCGACAGCAGGTGGATGGTCTGGTTCTTCTTGCCCGGCGGCTGCGCCATCACCTGCACGCCGGAGTCGAGGATTTCGTCGCCCGTGATGATGAGCTTGGCCTGTCCGCCGCCGAAAAGCTCGGGGAACATGCGGCCGAAATGGCCGTTCACGGTCTCGAAGGTGCCCGACAGCAGCTGGCGGGTTTCGCCGTCGATCTTGCGGATCGCGTCTTCCAGCGTGTTCATGGCCTCGGTCAGATCGGCCGTCTGCGCATCGAGGAAGACCTTGCGCTCACTCGCCAGCTTGAGTTCGTCCAAAGCTGCCAGGTTGACCGCGCCCAGCGCGGCGATCTCGCGGTGCAGGCGGTCGATCTCGCCCTGCAGTCCGGACACGCGCACGTTGCCGTCCGCGATGGACTGCGCGACGGCCTCCAGGTCGGCCTGGGCATCGGTCAGCAGCGTGGTGTACTGCTCCAGGCCCAGGCGTGCGGCCTGCTCCTTGAGCTGGAATTCGGTGATGCGGGCGCGCAGCGGGTCCAGGGCCCGTTCCAGCTGCATGCGGCGCTCGTCGCTGGCACGCAGCTTGGTGGTGAGGTCGTCGTATTCGCTGCGCTGGGCGGAGAGCGCCTTCTCGCGCTCCATCTTCACATCCAGGGCCTGCTGCAGTCCGCCTTGCGCGGCGGCGTCGGACAGGCGGGCCAGCTCGTCGCGGGCGCGCTGCTGCTCGTCGGCCAGCGCGGTGGCCTGCTGGGTGGCGGTCTCGATGGAACGATTGAGTTCGCCGCGGCGCGCCTCCAGGCTGCGCCGAGAGAACGTGGCCTCCTGGGCCTGGCGCTCCAGCGCGCGCTGTTGTTCGCGGCAGGCGGCCAGCTTGCGCTCGGCCTCGATGACGCCGTCGCCCAGCTGGGCTTCGCGCTCCTGGCTGTCGGCCAGTTGCATGTCCAGCTCTTCAAATCGCGCTTCGGCGGACACCCGGCGCTCTTGCAGGTCGGCCAGCTGCGCCTCCACCTCGGCCAGGTCGGCGTCGATCTGCTGACTGCGGGCCCGCATCTGCTCTGCCAGCTGTGTGAGGCGCAGGGTCTCCACCTGCAGCTCATGGGCGCGCCCCTGGGTTTCGGTGGCCTCGCGGCGCGCAGCCACCAGGCGCTGGGAGGCGTCGGCATACGCGGCTTCGGCACGGACCAGTGCCGTGCGCGACTCCTCGGCGATCAAGGCCTGTGCGCGCAGCTCTTTCTCCAGGTGTTCGATCTCCTGTGCGCGGGCCAGCAGGCCGGACTGCTCGGAGTCCTGCGCATAGAAGCTCACGCTGTGGCTGCTCACGGCATGGCCGGTGGGCACGAAGACAACTTCGCCGGGCTGCAGGCTGGAGCGGCGGTTCAGGGCCTCGTCCAGCGTGCTGGCTGTGTAGCAGCCCTGCAGCCAGTCGGTGAGCACGGCGCGCAGGCCCGCGTCGTTCAGCCGCAGCAAATCCGACAGGCGGGCATGCTGCGAAGGCGCATCGGGCTGGCCAGCCGCCGGAGCGCTGTAGAAAGCCAGCCGAGCGGGCGGCGCATCGGTGCCGCCCGATCCGAGAAAGCCGCGCACCATGTCCAGCCGCCCCACTTCGAGCGCGGAAAGGCGCTCGCGCAGCGCGGCCTCCAGCGCGTTTTCCCAGCCCTTTTCGATGTGGATGCGGCTCCACAGGCCCTGCAAACCCTCGAGGCCGTGCTTGGCGAGCCAGGGGCGCAGCTTGCCGTCGGTCTTGACCTTTTCCTGCAGCGCCTTCAGGGCCTCCATGCGGGCCGACAGCTCGGCCTGGCGAGCGCTTTCGGCATTGACGGCCTGCTGGCGCGCGCGGCGGTCGTCGTCGAGCTGGGGCACGGACTCTTGCAGCTCGTGCAGACGGGCTTCCGTGGTTTCTGCAATCTCCTGGGCTTCTTCCAGTTGCTCGCGCAGATTGGCAAGGCGCGCCTCGTCCGGCGCGGCCAGCGCGTTACGGTCGGTGCGCAGCCGCTCGAAGCGGCTGTCGAGCTGCCGGCTTTGTTCGTCGATGCTGCGCTGTTCTGCGGCCAGCACGCCGATCTGCTGCTGCACCTGCACCACGCTGCCGCGCTGCTCGCTGGCGCGACTCTGGGCCTGGCGCAGGGCGTCTTCCAGGTCGGGCAGCTGCATCGCCTGCTCTTCGACCTGGGCGGCCAGCATCTCGGCGCGCTCTTCGGCATCCACACCGGCACCGGCCAGGTTTTCGAGCTCGATGTCGGCCTCTTCCTTGCGCGACTGCCACTGCGCGATCTGCTCGGCCAGCGTGACCAGGCGCTGCTCCACACGCTGGCGGCCTTCGACCACGTAGCGGATCTCGGCTTCGAGCTTGCCCACTTCGGCCGTTGCCTCGTACAGCCGGCCCTGCGCCTGGTTGACCTGGTCGCCGGCCGCGTAGTGGGCCTGGCGGATGGTTTCGAGGTCGGACTCCACCGCGCGCAGGTCGGCCATGCGCGATTCGAGGTCGTTCACGGCCTGCAAGCCATCGAGGCGCACCTTGGCCTGGTCGGCCTCGGCATCGGCGCGCTTCAAGAACCACAGCTGGTGCTGCTTGAGCGTCGCATCGGCCTGCAACGTGTTGTATTTGGCCGCCACCTCGGCCTGCTTTTCGAGCTTTTCGAGGTTGGCATTCAGTTCGCGCAGGATGTCTTCGACCCGGGTGAGGTTCTCGCGCGTGTCCGACAGGCGGTTTTCGGTTTCGCGGCGGCGCTCCTTGTATTTGGAGACGCCCGCGGCTTCTTCGAGGAACAAGCGCAGTTCTTCGGGACGCGACTCGATGATGCGGCTGATGGTGCCCTGCCCGATGATGGCGTAGGCCCGCGGGCCCAGGCCCGTGCCCAGGAACACGTCCTGCACATCGCGGCGGCGCACGGGCTGGTTGTTCAGGTAGTAGCTGCTGGTACCGTCGCGCGTGAGCACGCGGCGCACGGCCACTTCACCGTACTGGCCCCATTGGCCGCCGGCGCGGTGGTCGGAGTTGTCGAACACCAGTTCCACGCTGGCGCGGCTGGCTTGCTTGCGGGTGGTGGTGCCGCTGAAGATCACGTCCTGCATGGACTCGCCGCGCAGCTCGCTGGCCTTGCTTTCACCCAGCACCCAGCGCACTGCGTCCATGATGTTGGACTTGCCGCAGCCGTTCGGACCCACCACGCCCACCAGTTGGCCTGGCAGCATGAAGTTGGTGGGTTCAGCGAACGATTTGAAACCGGAAAGCTTGATGGAGGTAAGGCGCACGGATCAGAAGACGGGCAATGGAGCGGGACTGGGGCGGGACTTCAATGCAATGGGCAAAGTGGCGCCGGACGTGCGATCCGGGCAGGGAACGCGCTGGCTGCGGCTAGGCGGGAATGATACCGCGCCGCCTGGTACTCCCTGCCCGGTGCGGCACCCCGAAACGCAGTCCGCGCCTCCCGCCGAGAACTATTTGACAAAAATCGGCTTCACCGCTGTCTGGATAAGCGGTAGCAGCTATCAATTTTGAATCAATGCGCTGGACCACCTGCCCCGGCCTGCAGCAGCGTCTGGCCGGTGTGCGCACCACGGCCGGGCAGATGGTCCGGTCACGCGTGCTGGAAGTCGGCGGCATTGGTGCTGCGCACCAGCGCTTCGAACTCGGCCACCGGCACTGGCGGGCTGAACAGATAGCCCTGCCAGGCGTGGCATTGGTGGCGCTCCAGGAATTCGCGCTGCGCCTCCGTCTCCACCCCTTCGGCGATCACGCGCAAGCCCAGGCTCGTGCCCAGGGCGACCACGGTGCGGGCAATCGCCGCATCGTTGGGGTCGGTCAGCACGTCGCGCACAAAGCTCTGGTCGATCTTGAGCTGGTCCAGCGGCAATCGCTTGAGGTAAGCCAGCGAAGAATAGCCGGTGCCGAAGTCGTCCAGCGAGAAGCCCAGCCCATAGCCCTTGAGCAGCCCCATCTTCTCGATGGTGTCCTCCACGTCCTGCAGCAGCAGGCCTTCGGTCATCTCCAGCTTGAGCTGGTGCCCCGGAGCACCCGAGCTGGCCAACGCCTCCAGCACCTGGGCCACGAAGTTGCCCTGATGGAACTGGCGCGGGCTGACGTTCACGGCCAGGCTCAGGGCGGCCAGCTCAGGGTGCTCCGCCCACGCCGCCAGGCGGTTGCAGGCCATTCTCAGCACCCATTCCCCCAGCGGCAGGATCAGGCCCGTCTCCTCGGCCAGTGGAATGAAGTGCGCGGGCGAAACGAAGCCGTCGCGCGGATGCCGCCAGCGCAGCAGCACTTCGGCACCGGTGATGCGCCCCCGGTCGATCTGCGGCTGGTAGTACAGCTCGAACTGGCCGAGGGCCAGGCCGATGCGCATGTCGCGCTCCAGGGCGGCGCGGGCGCTCACGGCGGCCTGCATCTGGGGGTCGTAGTAGCGCAGCGTGTCGCGGCCCGCGCTCTTGGCCTGGTAGAGCGCGAGATCGGCACGCTTGAGCAGTTCGTCCACGGTCTCGCGCATGCCGCTGAAGACCGTGACCCCCATGCTCAGCGAACTGTGGTGCGCTGTGCCGTGCAGCATGTAGGGGGCACGCAGCGCGGCCAGGATGCGCTGGCCCACCTCTTCGCTGCGCGCGGCGGCTTCTTCGGGGTTGTCGCCAAGATCTTCCAGCACGACCACGAATTCGTCGCCCCCCTGGCGGGCGACGGTGTCGTCCTCGTGCACGCACGCGCGCAGGCGCTGCGCAACCTGCAGCAGCAGGTGGTCGCCGCTGTCGTGGCCCCGGGTTTCATTGAGTGTCTTGAAGTTGTCCAGATCCAGCAGCATGAGCGCGCCGCTGCGCTGGTGGCGCGTACTGGCGGCAAGCGCCTGCTGCAGCCGGTCCATGAGCAGGCGGCGGTTGGGCAGGCTGGTCAGCGGGTCGTAGTAGGCCAGGTTGTTGATCTCTTCCTCGGCGGCCTTGCGCTGGCTCAGGTCCTGCATGGTGACCAGGTGCCCGGCCTCCACCTGCACGCCAGAAACCTCCACCGGACGCCTTGTGCCGTCGCGGCAGGTGATGAGGTACTCGGCACCTGGGATGACTCCGTCCGCAGCGGCCGCGCGCGACACCGCTGCACGCCAAGTGCCGCGCACCGCGTCACGCTCGGCGACGTTGGGAAAGGCCCGCTGCCACCAGGTGTCACCGTCAGGCACCTCTGCCTCGGTGTAGCCGCAGATCTCGACGTACCGCCGGTTGCGAAAGCTGATGCGGCCGTCGGGCTGCACCAGGCACAGGCCCATCGGAAGGCGCTCCAGGATTCCACGCAGCCGCTGTTCGTTGGTGCGAAGCGTGTCTTCCATGCGTTTGCGCGAGGTGATGTCCTGCACCACCGCGATGTGGTGGTCGGGAGTGGCGCCCGGCGACCACATCGGGGAGACCGTGAGATCGGCCCACACCACATGCCCCTCCTTGTGCAGGTAGCGCTTCTCCAGCCGGTACTCAGGGATCTCGGCCGCCTTGAGCCGCTCGAGCTGCCGCACGTCCTCCGCCAGATCGCCCGGGTGGGTGATGGCCTGGAAATTCAAGGTGAGCATTTCCTCCACGGTGTAGCCCACGATGTCCGCGTAGCGCTGGTTGATGCGCAGAAAGCGCCCGGTGGCGCTGTCCAGCATGGCCACCCCCACGCTGGCCTGATTGAACAGCGCACGAAAGCGCTCCTCGCTCTCACGCCGCGCATCGTCAGACGCCTTCGCCCGCACCAGGGCCAGAGTGCGCTGACGCACCAGCAAGCCCACGGTGGACGCGAGCAGCAAGGACACCAGGATCCCGCCCGCCCCGGCCAGAATGGGCAGCCGGGCTTCTGATGCCGACAGGAACGACCGCGTGGGACGGAAGGTGAGGCGCCAGCGCCTGTCGTGCACCAGCAGATCCCGCACGAACGGCTGCGAGTCGGGCAGTGCCGCAGACGACTGCAGCAGCAGAGGCCGCACCGTGGCGTCGGTGGAGCCCGCGCGCACCGAGCCGTGGTCGGCCATCGAGATGGCGATGCCGTTGAGCAAACCCTGGCTGCCCAGGGCCTGCACCAGGTCGTATACCCGGATGGTGGAGGCCACCGCCCCCAGGAAGCGTGGCTCGGGGGCGCCGGCCGTGTAGTCGAAGACAGGCACCCGGATGACGAAGCCCTGGCGGTGGATCTCTTCCTGCAGCAGATCGAAGGGCGCCGACGCCACCGTGTGCCCGCTGTCGCGGCTGTACTGCATGGCCGCGAGGTTCGTGGGCTGCGCGCTGATGTCAAGGCCCAGCACGCTTTCATTGCCCACCATCGGCCACAGGTACTCCGCCACGAAGTACTCGGCGCGCTCACCGGGGGGGCGGATGGCGAAGTCGGGGTAGCCGGTGGCAGAAATGGAGGTGTCGGCCCGCACCCGCGCTTCGTACGCGGCGCGTTCGGAGCCCGGTACCCACCGGGTGAACGACAGGTTTCGCACGCCCGGGTAACGCTGGCCGACATCCAGGTCGCTGGCGGCGCGCTCGAACTCTGCCCGGGTGAGCCGGGGGTTGGCTGTGAAAAGCCCGCGCAGTCCGTTGACCACTTCGGTGTGCCCGTCGATGCGCTGCCCCAGTGCATCGGCGAACGAGCGCGCTTCCTGCATGAACCGCGCCTGCCCCACTTGGGCCACCGCCTGCGCCTGTTGCCAGGCCAGCCACAGGCTCAACGCGATGCCCAGTGCAGCGACACCCACCCCGGACAGCCAATGCCGGTAACTGCCTTTTGAGGTGGAGGAAGACATGGCGTGAAGTACGGTGCAGGCAGTGTGCGGCGAAGTGTCTCAAGGGCCCGATCGGCAGCTACTGGCGCAGGATAGCTGCAATCACCCAGCCATTGGCGCTCCGCGCGCCATAACAACTGGTTACCGCTCATTATTGAAATAAAAGTACTGCCACCGCAACACCGCCGTGCGCAATCCGCTATCAATAGATGAGCAGTGCGCGGCAAACCAGCATGGCGGGCAAAAGACCCAGGCGCATGCGTCGGGCTACCCGGCCGCCGGGGCCGCCGCCACGGGGTACGGCGCGAAGCGGCTGCGGTTCTCGTTCACATCCAGCGCCCGGCCGATGGGTGGGAAGGCGCGCTGCGGGCACGCAGGCCGCTCGCACACCTTGCAGCCCATGCCTATCGGCACCGCCCCGTCGGGGTTGGCCAGATCCAGTCCTTGCGAATACACGAGCTGCGGCGCATGGCGCACGTCACAGCCCAGCGCCACCGAGAATTCCTTGCCCGGAGACCCCCAGCCGCCCCCGCCCCGCGACACGGTGCGCGCCACCCACAGGTAGGCCCGCCCGTCCGGCATGCGTGCCAGCTGCGGCACGATGCGGCCCGGCTGCGCGAAGGCCTCGTACACGTTCCACAGCGGGCAGGTCCCGCCGATCTTGGAGAAGTGGAAATGCGTGGCCGACTGGCGCTTGCTGATGTTGCCCGCCCGGTCCACCCGGATAAAGAAGAACGGCACACCGCGCGCGCTGGGCCGCTGCAGGGTGGACAGCCGGTGGCACACCGTCTCGAAGCCCACGCCGAACTGGTGGCCCAGGCGGTCGATGTCATAGCGCACCGCCTCGGCCGCGCGCAAGAAGGCGGCATACGGCAGCACCAGCGCCCCCGCGAAGTAGTTGGCCAGGCCGATGCGCGCCAGGGCCCGGGCCTGCCCGCTGGACAGCCCTGCTCCGTCGGCCAGCCGCCCCAGCAGGGGGCTCACCTCCAGGAAGGCCAGTTGCGTGGCCATCTGGAACGCTCGCTGGCCGGGCTCCAGCCCTGCCGCCAGCTGCAGCACGCCCGAATCCGCATCGAACACGCGCTGCGCCTGGCCCGGCAGGTCCACCACGCTCACCACCCGCACACCGTGGGCCTGGGCCAGCCGCTGCGCCAGCGCCTCGTCGGCCTGGCCCGGCTTCAGGGACCACTGCGCCGCAAACAGCTCGGCTGCGTCGTCCAGATCGGCGATGTGGTTCTGGCGGGCGAAGAAGAAGTCGCGCACTTCCTCGTAGGCCATGGGGGCGTGGGCGCCCGGCAGCCGGGGCGCCGCGCCGCGCTCGTCGCCCAGTCCCCACTGGGTGTTCTGGGTGCTCAGCGCCTCCAGCCGCTCCAGCGCCTGGCGGTGGCGCTGGTGCAGCGCCAGCAGCGTGCGGGCCACGGCGGGCATGCCAGCCGCCAGCTCGCGGATCTCGGCCAGCGACACGGCATCGCCCTCCCCGCCCACATCGGCACCCACGCCGGCAGGCAGGTCGGCCAGCGCCTCGCGCAGCCCGGTGATCAGACGCGCCTCGTCATCGTCGGAGAAGCGCTGCACGTCCACGCCGAACACCGCATTGATCTTGAGCAGCACCGGCACCGTCAGCGGCCGCTGGTTCTGCTCCAACTGGTTGAGGTAGCTGGCTGACAGGTCCAGCGCGCGCGCCAGCGCCACCTGGGTCATGCCACGCTCTTCGCGCAGGCGGCGCAGACGCACGCCCATGAAGGTTTTTTTCATCGATCGGCCTCGCCGTGAATTTGCAAACTTCGCAAATTGCAGCCGCTTCATTCGCAAACATTTGCCAATTCAGCCCTTCTGCAGGGCAGCTATTGTGCGTAGATTGCGAACCATGACAACCCCCAACGGCACCCTCGAGCTCACAGAAATCATCTTTCCCGAGCATGCCAACCATTACGGCACCCTGTTCGGCGGCAACGCGCTGCACCTCATGGCCAAAGCGGCGTTTCTGGCCGCGCGCGGCGCCGCGCAGCGTGATGTGGTGATGGCGGGCGTGACGGATGTGTGCTTTCTGGCCCCGGTGCCCGTGGGCCATGTGCTCACGCTGCGCGCCTGTGTCAGCCGCATCGGCCGCAGCTCGCTCACCGTGTGTGTGACAGGCCTGGCCACCACGCCGGGATCACCGCCCGATGAGGTGCTGAAGGGGATTTTTGAAATGGTGGCCGTGGATGCCAAGGGACGCCCCGCTGCCATCACCACCGCCTACGTTCATCAGGAGACCGCATGACTACAACCACCACCGCAGACACCCCAGGCTTCAAACCCAAGAAATCCGTCGCGCTGTCGGGCGTGACAGCCGGCAACACCGCCCTGTGCACGGTGGGCCGCACGGGCAACGACCTGCACTACCGGGGGTACGACATCCTTGACATGGCAGAGGTCTGCGAGTTCGAGGAGATCGCTCACCTGCTGGTCCACGGCAAGCTGCCCACGCGCGCCGAGCTGAAGGCCTACAAGGCGCGGCTGAAGGCCCTGCGCGGCCTGCCGGCCAGCGTGAAGGAGGCGCTGGAGAAATTGCCCGCCAGCAGCCACCCCATGGACGTGATGCGCACCGGCGTCTCGGCCCTGGGCTGCGTGCTGCCCGAGAAGGACGATCACAACACCCCCGGCGCGCGCGACATTGCCGACCGTCTGTTGGCATCGCTCGGCTCCATGCTGCTGTACTGGTATCACTGGAGCACCCAGGGCAAGCGCATCGACGTCGAGACGGATGACGACTCCATCGGCGCGCACTTCCTGCACCTGCTGCACGGCACACGGCCCGGCGCGGCGTGGGAGCGCGCCATGCATACCTCGCTCAACCTGTACGCCGAGCACGAGTTCAACGCGTCCACGTTCACCGCCCGCGTGGTGGCGGGCACAGGCAGTGACGTGTATTCATGCATCACCGGCGCCATCGGCGCGCTGCGCGGCCCCAAGCACGGCGGAGCGAACGAGGTGGCGTTCGAAATCCAGAAACGCTATGACAGCCCGGGCGAGGCCGAGGCCGACATCCGCCGGCGCGTGGAGGCCAGGGAGGTCGTGATCGGCTTCGGCCACCCGGTCTACACCGTGAGCGACCCGCGCAACGTGGTCATCAAGGGCGTGGCCCGCTCGCTGTCAGAGCAAGCGGGCAGCACCAAGATGTTCGACATTGCCGAGCGGCTCGAAGCGGTGATGTGGGAGGCCAAGAAGATGTTTCCCAACCTCGACTGGTTCAGCGCCGTGAGCTACCACATGATGGGGGTTCCCACCGCCATGTTCACGCCGCTTTTCGTCATCGCGCGCACCAGCGGCTGGGCGGCGCACATCATCGAGCAGCGCGCCGACAACAAGATCATTCGGCCCAGTGCGCACTACACGGGGCCCGACGACCAGATCTTCGTGCCCATTGGGGAGCGGCGGTGAGACGACCTGCTGCGCCCGGCCTGGCCCGCTCAGTCCGTCTGCCGCAAATGCAGCAGCGGGTACGGCCGCCCCTGCCCGTCGCGCGGCGAGCGGCCTACCTGCACGAAGCCCATGCGCTCGTAGAAGCCCACGGCCTGGGGGTTCTGCTCGTTCACATCCACGCAGAGAGGTGTTCCCGCCAACTGCCGGGCATGGGCGAGCAATGCCCGCCCCAGGCCCTGTCCGCGCGCCGTGTCGTGGATGAACAGCGTGTCCACCTGGCTGCCTGTGAGCCCGAGGAACCCCAGCGGCACGCCCTGCGCGCCGCACGCCACCCACAGCGGCGCATGCGGCAGGTAGTCGTTGGCCACCTGCGCTTCGATCTGCGCGAAGTCATCGGCGCAGAGAAAGCCGTGCGTGGCCAGCACAGCGCTGCGCCAGACATCAAGCAGCGCAGGGGTATCGTCGGGCAGGGCTGGGCGGATCTGCATTGAACACAACCACATAGAAAGAAAAGGGCGCGGATATTAACCGAACGCCCGCCCTCACAAATCCCATGAACACTCTCTTTCGCCGCCCCTTGCCCGGCACCCCGCTGGACTACTTCGACGCCCGCTCGGCCGTCGATGCCCTGCAACCCGGCGCCTGGGACACCCTGCCCTACACCTCGCGCGTGCATGCCGAGAACATCGTGCGCCGGGCCGACCCCGCCATCGTGGACGACTGTCTGCGCCAGTTGATCCATCGCAAGCGCGAGCGCGACTTTCCTTGGTTCCCGGCACGGGTCGTGTGCCACGACATCCTGGGCCAGACTGCCCTGGTGGACCTGGCCGGCCTGCGCGACGCCATCGCCGCCGCCGGGGGCTACCCCGCCCAGGTGAACCCCGTGGTGCCGGTGCAGCTGATCGTGGACCATTCTCTGGCCGTGGAGTGCGGCGGGTCCGACCCGGACGCGTTCGCAAAGAACCGCGCCATCGAGGACCGCCGCAACGAAGACCGCTTCCACTTCATCGAGTGGACGAGAAAGGCGTTTGCCAACGTGGATGTGATCCCGGCGGGCAACGGCATCATGCACCAGATCAACCTGGAGAAGATGTCGCCCGTGGTCCATGCCGACGACGGCATCGCCTACCCCGACACTTGCGTGGGCACCGATAGCCACACGCCACACGTGAACGCCCTGGGCGTGATCGCCATCGGCGTGGGCGGACTGGAGGCCGAGAACGTGATGCTGGGACGCGCATCGTGGATGCGGCTGCCCGAGGTCGTGGGCGTCGAGCTCACGGGCCGGCGCCAGAACGGCATCACCGCCACCGACGTGGTACTCGCGCTGACCGAATTCCTGCGCCGAGCCAAGGTGGTGGGCGCCTATCTGGAGTTTCACGGCGACGGCGCCGCCATGCTTACCATCGGCGACCGCGCGACCATCTCGAACATGGCGCCAGAGTACGGCGCGACGGCCGCTCTGTTCAGCATCGACGGCCAGACCCTGGACTACCTCGCGCTGACGGGCCGCACCGCCAGCCAGCTGCGCCTGGTCGAAACCTATGCCAAGGCCGCCGGGCTGTGGTCCGAGACCCTCAAGGGCGTGGTCTACAAGCGCAACCTGAGCTTCGACCTTTCCAGCGTCGTGCGCAACATCGCCGGCCCCTCCAACCCGCACGCCCGCGTGGCCACGGCAGACCTGGCGGCCAGGGGCATCGCCCGGCCCTGGACCATGCCCACCGAAGAGGTGGGCACGTTGCCCGAGGGCGCGGTGATCATCGCCGCCATCACGAGCTGCACCAACACATCCAACCCGCGCAACGTGATCGCGGCAGCGCTGCTGGCGCGCAACGCACGCCGGCTGGGCCTGGCCCGCAAGCCCTGGGTGAAGTCGTCACTGGCCCCCGGCTCCAGGGCCGTGGAGCTGTACTTGCAGGAAGCAGGCCTGCTGCCCGACCTGGAGGCCCTCGGGTTCGGCATCGTCGCTTTCGCCTGCACCACCTGCAATGGCATGTCCGGCGCACTCGACCCCGCCATAGAGCAGGAGATCATCGACCGAGGCCTGTACGTGGCCGCCGTGCTCTCGGGCAACCGCAACTTCGACGGCCGCATCCACCCCCATGCCAGCCAGGCGTTCCTGGCCTCGCCACCGCTGGTGGTGGCCTATGCGCTGGCCGGCACCGTGCGCTTCGATATCGAAAACGATGTGCTCGCGGTGGTGGACGGCCGGGAGATCCGCTTGAAGGACATCTGGCCGAGCGATGCAGAGATCGACGCCGTGGTGACGGCCGCTGTCAAGCCGGAGCAGTACCGCGCCGTCTACGAGCCCATGTTCGCCATCCGCGCCGACCACGGCGATGCGGCAAGCCCTCAGTACGGCTGGCGGCCCCAGTCCACCTACATCCGCCGCCCGCCCTACTGGGACACCGAAGGCGTCGGCGCGCTGGCCGCCAGCCCGCGCACCCTTGAGGGCATGCGCCCACTGGCCATCCTGCCGGACAACATCACCACCGACCACCTCTCGCCATCCAACGCCATCCAGATGAACAGCGCGGCCGGCGAGTATCTGCACCGGATGGGCGTTCAGGAGGAGGACTTCAACTCCTACGCCACGCACCGGGGCGACCACCTGACCGCCATGCGCGCCACCTTCGCCAACCCCACGCTCCGGAACGAGATGGTGCGCAACCCGGACGGCAGCGTGAAACCCGGCTCGCTGGCCCGCGTGGAGCCGGAGGGCCAGGTCATGCGCATGTGGGAAGCCATGGAGACCTACCTGGACCGCCGCCAGCCCTTGATCATCATCGCCGGAGCCGACTACGGTCAGGGCTCCTCGCGCGACTGGGCCGCCAAGGGCGTGCGCCTGGCGGGGGTGGAGGTGGTGGTGGCCGAAGGCTTCGAGCGCATACATCGCACCAACCTGATCGGGATGGGGGTGTTGCCGCTGGAGTTCGAGCCCGGAACGAACCGGCACACGCTGGGGCTGGATGGGACTGAGACCTATGCCGTGGACGGCGAAGTGGCGCCGCGTGCAAACCTTGGGCTGCGCGTCTGCCGCAGAAATGGCGAGGTGATGGCTGTGACAGTCATCTGCCGTGTGGACACTGCCGAGGAGGTTTCGGTCTATGAAGCCGGTGGCGTGCTCCAGAGGTTCGCGCAGGATTTTCTGGCGCAGGGTGGGGGCGGTGCGACGGCCCCCTCTCCCCAACCCCTCTCCCGCGAGGGGAGAGGGGCTGCCCCTGGCAACTCTCGGTGGTAGTTGTCGGAGCAGCCATCACATCAACAGGAAGCCATCTAGCATCCACAGACCCGCACTGTCACTGCCCACGATTCTCCCATCTCCCCTCGCGGGAGAAGGGCCGGGGGAGAGGGGCGTCACCACGACCACCAAGCGTCAATCCATCCCCCTAACCCCGCCCACCCAGAATGAAAAAAGCCATGCCATGACACCCCATCCACCCCAAATCAAAATCCCTGCCACCTACATGCGCGGCGGCACCAGCAAAGGCATCTTCTTTCGGCTGGATGACCTGCCCGCACCCGCCCAGCAACCCGGTGCCGTCCGCGATGCCATCCTGCTGCGCGTGGTGGGCAGCCCGGACCCCTACGGCAAGCAGATCGACGGCCTGGGCAACGCATCGTCCAGCACCAGCAAGGCTGTGATCCTGTCGCGCAGTACACGGCCCGGGCACGACGTGGACTACCTCTTCGGCCAGGTATCCATCTCCCAGCCCTTCGTGGACTGGAGCGGCAACTGCGGCAATCTCTCGGCGGCCGTGGGGCCCTGCGCCATCCACATGGGGCTGATCGATGCGGCGCGCATCCCGCGCGACGGCAGCCTCGCCGTGCGCATCTGGCAAGCCAACATCCGCAAGACCATCGTGGCGCATGTGCCGATCACGAATGGGCAGGTGCAGGAAATCGGAGATTTCGAGCTCGACGGCGTGACCTTCGCGGCCGCCGAGGTGCCGCTGGAATTCATGGACCCCGCCGACGATGCACAAGGCGCAGGAGGCGCGGGTGCGATGTTCCCCACCGGCAGCGTGGTGGATACGCTGGAGGTGCCCGGCGTCGGCACCTTCGCCGCCACGCTGATCAATGCAGGCATTCCGACCATTTTCCTGAGCGCCCAGGAGCTGGGCTACAACGGCACCGAGCTGCAGGACGCAATCAACGGCGACGCGGCAGCGCTGGCGCGCTTTGAAGCCATCCGCGCGCACGGCGCCCTGCGGATGGGCTTGATCCGAGAGCTGGCGGATGCTGCCACCCTGCAGCACACGCCCAAGATCGCGTTCGTGGCACCGCCCGCCAGCTATACCGCCGCGAGCGGCAAGCACATCGACGCCACCGACGTAGACCTGCTGGTGCGCGCGCTCTCCATGGGCAAGCTGCACCACGCGATGATGGGCACGGCGGCCGTGGCCATCGGCACGGCCGCCGCCATCCCCGGCACGCTGGTCCACCTGGCCGCAGGCGGCGGTGCACGCAACGCCGTGCCGGGATCCGTGTGTTTTGGCCACCCCTCGGGCACCTTGCGCGTGGGCGCCGAAGCCGCGCACGTCCGCGGCCAATGGACGGTGACCAAGGCGCTCATGAGCCGCAGCGCACGCATCCTCATGGAAGGCTGTGTTCGCATCCCCGCCGACTGTTTTTGAACCACCCGCATGAATACCAAACAACAACTCAAGGCCCTGGCCGAAGCCCGCCGGGGTGTCATCGTGCCCGGCGCATTCAACGCCCTCTCCGCCCGCGTGGTGGCAGATCTGGGGTTCGAGGCGCTCTATGTCACCGGCGCCGGCGTCACCAATATGTGGTTCGGCCTGCCTGACCAGGCGTTCATGGGCCTCACCGACATTGCCGATCACACGGCCCGGATCCGCGATGCCGTGGAGCTGCCGCTCATCGTCGATGCCGATACGGGCTTCGGCAACGCTCTCAACACCTACCATGCCGTGCGCACGCTCGAGCGCGCGGGTGCCGACTGCATCCAGCTAGAGGACCAGGTATCGCCCAAGCGATGCGGGCATTTCCACGGCAAGGACGTGATTCCCACCGCGGAGATGCTGGGCAAGATCAAGGCCGCCGTGGACGCACGCCGGGACGCGGACACTCTCATCCTGGCCCGCACCGATGCGTGCGCCACGCAAGGCTTTGAGGTCGCCGTGGAACGCGCGCAACGCTTTCAGGAAGCGGGGGCCGACATTCTGTTTGTGGAGGCCGTGACGACCGCCGAGGAGATCCGCACCCTGCCCCGCCGCCTGGCGGCCAGGCCGCAGCTCATGAACATGGTGATCGGCGGCAAGACCCCCATCTTCAGCGCCGACGAGCTGGCCACCCTGGGCTATGGTCTGGTGCTGTATGCCAACGCCGCGCTGCAGGGCGCCGTGGCAGGCATGCAGAAGGTGCTGACGGTACTGCGCGACGAGCGCCGCGTGCTCGAAGACCCAGCCCTCGTGGCGCCTTTTGCCGAACGCCAGCGCCTGGTTTGCAAGCCGCAATGGGACGCGCTGGAAAGAAAGTATGAATGAAAATCGCCTTCAGCGCTTGCGCCCATTGCGCCGATAGCTACTCTATTCATAGCAAAATTACAAAACAGCCCGCACCTGCCATGCGCCAGGGCTGCCCGCCATGGCCGGGATCGACCCAACAGCCGGGCAGCAGCTGGGCAACGCGGCTCACCGCTCGCCCATCGACTGCGACAGCGTCTTGGTAATCGGCTTGGTCAGGTAGCTCAGCACGGTCCGCTCCATTGCCTTGATGTCGACGGAGGCGGTCATGCCCGGCCTGATCTTGACATCGCCTCCCTTGCTGAATTCCTTGCCACGGATGCGGATCTGCACGCGGTAGTACGGCTCGATTTTGCCCTGGCGGTTTTCTTCGAGGGTGTCGGGACTGACATAGAAAACCTCGCCTTTCATGGTGCCGAAAATCGAGTAGTCGTACGCGTCGAGCTTGACGCTGGCTGTCTGCCCGACCTCCACGAAGGCGATGTCGGACGTGCTGATCTTCGCCTCCACGATCAGGTCTTCGCCCGTGGGCACGATCTCCATGACGACGTCTCCGGGCTTTGCCACGGCGCCGACAGTGGTCAGCTGGATGTTCTTGACCTGGCCTGCCAGCGGCGCCGTCAGCTCGGTATGTTCCAGCACCTGCTTGCGATCGCGCACTTGCTCGACCTGCGTGTTCAGGTCTTCCTGCGCCTTGGTCATCTCCGCCTGCGCATCCTGGAAGAACTTGTTGCGCTTGTTGGCGATCTGCGCCTGGATCTCGGCAACCATGCGCTTGAGCCTCAACACGTCCGCCAGGCTCACGTCGCCCGTGGCCACGAGCTTCTGGTTCATGTCCAGCTCCTGTTTTGCCAGGTCCATGGCAGCGCGCAGCGACGCCACGTCTTCGTCGATTGCCTGCTTGCGCCTCTCGTAGAGGGCCCGCTGGTTGCGCACATACTCCGGGTAGGCCATGAGTTCAGCCTCGAAGACCAGCGGCTCACCGTACACCTCGGCGCGCAGGCGCACCAGCGCTGCGCGCAGAGCGGCCAGCTTGGACTGAGAATCGTCCACAGCCGCCTCTGCGCGCGCCTTTTCCAGAGTCACCAGCAATTGGCCCGCCGTCACCTCATCCCCCTCGCGCACATGCAGGCGCGTCACAACCCCCAGGTCCACGGACTGTATGACCTGCGTGCGCGCACTGGCGATCACCTGTGCCTGCGCGCGCGTCACCTGATCTATCTTGGAAAACGCCGCCCAGGTCACCAGGGCAATGATGCCGATCATCGCCACCCTCAGGGTGTGGCGAGCGCGGCGCGGCGGTATGGTCAAATCATCGACACCGATGTCCGCGGCGTCCAGGTAGGGTGCGGCCTCGCCACGGGAGGGGGGCACAGTGTTCATCATCGGATCTTTTTTCATGCGCGCATGGCATCCACGTCCTGCGCATCCACATCGGGCTGTGACGGCGCTTCCGGAATCTTCTTGAGCCGCGCCAGCACGGCGTCACGCGGTCCATCCATCACCATCTTGTTGCCAGACACCACGATGACCCGGTCCACCAGAGGCAGCACGCTGGGTTTGTGGGTGACCACGATCAAGGTCTTGTCCGCGCCGACCTCTTCGGCCAGCACAGTGAGGCAGCGTTTTTCCTGCGCCGAATCCATGTTGGCGGTGGGCTCGTCGAGCAACAGCACCCGGGGGCGCGTGAGCAGCAGCCGGGTGAAGGCGACCAGTTGCCGCTGGCCGCCGGACAGCCCTTTTCCACCTTCGTGGATCGGCAGATCCAGGCCGCGTGGATGACCCGCAACCAGATGGACCAGGCCCGAGCGCTTCAAGGCTTCCTGCATGACGTCGTCGCCCGGGTCGGGCAAGCCGATGAGCAGGTTCTCGCGCAGGGTTCCCTGGAAAAGGCGGTGCTCCTGCTGCAGATAACCGATGTGCTGGCTGACCACCTGCGGATTTACCTGTGCCAGATCCAGGCTGTCGATCAGCACCCTGCCCGCCGTGGGCCGGTACAGACCGGCCAGGAGCTTGAGCAGCGAAGACTTGCCCGATCCGATAGGCCCGATCACCGCCACCTTCTCCCCAGCGTGGATGACGAGGTTCTGCAGCGACACGGCCGCAGGGCCCTGGCCGTACGCGAATGCGACATCCTGAAGGACGTAGTGGCCTCGCAGGGACTGGGGCAACAGGGGACGCGGCACGCCGTGGTTGTCGGTCTGCAGCGCATACAGCGCTTCCAGCGAGCGGGTCGCGGCTCTCGCGTGGGCATGCTGGACGATCAGGCTTGGCAAGGCCACCAGCGGCGCCATGATGCGACCGCCGATGATGGAGCAGGCAATCAGGGCCCCCATGGTCATGCCGCCATTGATGATGACCCAGGAGCCAAGCATCACAATGCCCACGTAGCTGAGCTGCTGAAGCATGGCCGCCAGGTAGCCTGCGCCTTCGCTCACATGGCGCATGTCAGCGTCCTGCCGGACGGTATCGCGGTTCACCTCGATCCAGCGGGAGAGAAACTTCCAGCCGCCAACGCCGGCCTTGATGGTCTCGGCCCCCTCCACGGCTTCGACCAGAAGACCGGTCTTGCGGCTCGCCGCAGCCAAGCCCTGGTTTGCCAGCGCGGTCACGCGCCGGTGCCTGGCCATGCCAACCGCCAATGCCAACAAGCCGCACACCAGAGGCACCAACGCAATGAGCGGGTGTCCGATCACCATCAACACGGCCAGGAACAGCAGCGCCATCGGGAAGTCCACCAGTGCGAACAGTGTGCTGCCCGTGTAGAAACCGCGCACTTGCTCGTACCCTCGGATCTGCCCGGCCAGGCTGCCGACCGAACTGGGCAACTGGTCAATCCGCACGCTGAGCAGGCGCTGGAAGATATCCCGGGACAACCGGCTGTCCAGGCCCGCAGTGATCGAGTCCATGACCCTGGAACGCGCGAACTTCATCGCTGTCTCCAACACGATAGCCAGCAATACGCCCGCGCCCAGAATGACCAGGGTGTACTCGCTGCGGGTGGGAATCACCCTGTCGTACACCTGCATGGAAAACAGTGAGATCGCCAACGCCAGCAATCCCATGAACACCGACGCCAGGGCCGCTTCCGTCAGCACGCCCCGGTAGCCACGCAATGCGGCCCTGAGCACGCCCGCGAACGAGCCAGTCTGCGCCCCGGCGTTGCGCTGGCGCATGGCAAGCAGCGCGATTTCGCTCAGCGACGCCTCCTCCACAGGCCGGGTGCCATCGGCAAACTCCACCACCCACCGCTGCTGCGGGTCCCGGTCGACCACAACCCCCCATCCATCGCTTCGGGTTCTGCAAAGGAGCGGCAGCATCACGCGGTCGGGGTGGTCCAGAGCCACCGGCGGGTTGACATCCATGCTGCTGCATACCGCCGTGACCCCCTGCAGGGATCGCACACGCGGATGCCGCTGTACGGCAGATCGCAGGCGCATGGCGTTGATGCTTACGCCCTGCAACTGGGCTAGTCGTTCCAGGGCCGAAACCAGGGATCGCTCGATATGGTCGCTGTGGTGGTTCATCGCAAAGGCCCCATGCCGCCGGCATGCATGTCGCTCAACGCGCTCGCTGCCGGCAGTCCAAGAATAAAAGGGCAGCAGCACTGCTTGCGGCGCTGCTGGGCATGTGGGAAAACGACACGGTCAGGGCGTGCTCTGCTGCCAATCGAGCTCACCCCGAACCACTTGGAGCCGGTAGGCCCCCGCGAGCACCGCTGCACGCGCGTCTACAAGGGAAAGCCGGTTGTCGCTGCCCTCGCGCACGGTGTTGAGAACTTCTTGCCAGCTGCGCTTGCCCGCGACGAAAAGCCTTTCGTTGGAGCCGAGCACCTGCACGGACGACTCCACCGCCGTGGTCAGGGCGTCGACGCGCATCTGTGCGCTGTTCATGTTCTCCAGATCGGTCCGCATGAGCTCGTTGAGCTCGCGCTGGGCCGTTTCTGCAGCGAACGCCTGGCCCTGCGCGCGCTCGGACGCTGCCCGGCTGAGCGCCAGTGACGAAAGGCCCGCGCCCGGCTGAAAGCGCACACCAACAAATACGCTGCGCTCGCCTGGCACGACGGCACCACCAGCGCGGTACTGCGCCTTCAGGTACACCTCCGGACCCAGGGCTGCCCGTTGCACGTCGGCCTGGTACTGCACGACCCTCGCCCTCTCACGGGCCTTGCGCACTGAGGGATGGCGTTCAATGGCGTCGTCTATCCCCTGGCCCAGCGCATGCCGGGTGTCCGAAGCGGAACTTGCCAATGCGTCCAGCGGCTGCTCCGCGTCCCATGCGGTTTCGCTCACAGGCTCGCTTCCCACCAATTGGCGCAGGCGATTGCGGGCCAGAGAGCGCGCCGTGCGTGTCTGCTGCATGTCCACCCGCGCCTGGAACGTGCGCCATTCGAGCAATGTGAATTCAATCTGCGGCGACACTTGCGCCTCCACACGACGGCGCATGAGCGCCTTGTAGCGATCAAGCTGGTTGATGGTGCGGGTGGTCTCCAGAATGCGCTCGTCCGCCTGCACCATCGCTACCCAGGAGTCCACCACCCGCAATGCGAGCTGGTACTGGACCTCCGACTTCTGTGCCTGCTGCAGAGCCTCCTGCGCACGCGCCATGTCCCGCTGCGCGTCCAGACGACCGCCTGTCCACAACGGCTGCTCCAGGCTCAGCTGGGTGGAAGGCCGAGATGTATTGGAAGAGGTCTGCGCGGCCAATGTAGGAAAGCGCTGCCAGTCCGCAGCGGACACTTCCTCCTTGGCCGCACGCACGAACGCGGACTCCATGCGCACCGACGGATGCGATTCCACCGTCTGCCGGATCAAGCCCAGCAGTACCGGCGAAACGGCTGGCTGCGCCAACGCGGCCCCACCCACCTGCAGGCACAAGGCCACGCCCAAACCTCTCACGCCGCGCAATGCGAATACCGTGGTCGTCCCCGATGCTGCTTTAGCCTTTTTCACTCAACCCTCGCTGGCGCCCACAGCATGCGCTGCAGGCAATCTGTCCACAACTCCACCATCCCTGGCTGGCCGGCCACGGCCTTGCAGGCCCGTGGCTTCGGTCAGAAAGGCATCAGATGACCTGATGCAACGTGGCGTTG
Source organism: Acidovorax sp. sic0104 (assembly GCF_019219095.1). Lineage (GTDB taxonomy): Bacteria > Pseudomonadota > Gammaproteobacteria > Burkholderiales > Burkholderiaceae_C > Acidovorax. The sequence continues at coordinate 4,253 of NZ_JAHUWH010000002.1, read as the reverse complement.
TTGTCCACCAGCAGATGCGCCCCCGCGTTGCTCCACACCGCGTAGGTGTGGTTGTCCACAGTGGCCGTCGCACCGGTGTTGGTCCAGTTCGCGTCGTCCAGGCGCACGACGTCGTTGCTGTCGGCGGTGGTGTCGTCGGTGGTCGCGCCCTTGGCGATGCTGCCCGTCACGCTGCCTGCGTTGTCGCTCACGCCGGTGATGGCTGGCGCTGCAGGGGCATCGCCCAACAGCTTGAAGTTCCAGCCATTGCTGGCCGGGCCTTCGTTGCCGGCCGCATCCACGGGGCGTGCCGTCAGGTTGTGGTCGCCGCTGGCCAGCGGCGTGGTGGGCTCAAAGCTCCAGCTGCCGTTGGTCACCGTGGCGCTGCCCAGCAGCACTGCGCCGTCATAGACGTTGACCTTGGCAACGTCGGCGCTGGCGCCCGAGCCCTTGAAGGTGGGGCGTGCATCGTCGGTCACGCTGCCGCGAGCTACTTCGCCCTTGATGGCGCCTACGTCGTCCAGAAGGGTCAAGGTGCCTTCGCTGCCCGGCTGCGGGGCAGAAAAATCCACCACCAAATTGAGCGGATCGCTCGGTGCGCTGGTGTTCCCCGCAGGATCCGTCGCGGTCGCGGTTATGGCATGCGCGCCGGCACTCAAAGGCTGAGCCAGCGCAAAGCTCCAAGTGCCGTTGGCTTGCACCATCACGCGGCCGAGCAAGCTGCTGCCGTCATACACGCTGATGAGGTCGCCAGGAGCACCTGCACCGCTCAAAATGGGGGTTGTGTCATCGGTGGTGCCACCATTTGCAACCGTTCCCAGGACAGTCCCTTGGTCGTCTGTAGCGACGATTGGACTTGGCTTGGCCGGGGCCGTGGTGTCCAGCAGGATTGCGTATGCACTTGTCTCCGGGCTCGCCTGTCCCGCGGAGTCGAAGGCCTTGGCCGTCAACAGCTTGGTGCCGTCGCCTGTCAGCGCTGTGCTGGTCACTGTCCAGCTGCCATCGGCCGCCACGGTGGTAGAGCCCACCTCGACGCCATCGGCATACAGTTTGATCGTGCTGCCCGCTGTTCCCGTGCCGTTCACGGTAGGAGTCGGGTCATCGGTCGGTGCGCCTTTGGCAATGTTGCCGGTGACGCCGCCAAGGTTGTCGCTCACGCCGGCGATCACCGGCATGGTCGGTGCGTCGCCCTGGACCTTGAATGTCCAGGCCTTGCCAGCCTGACCCTCGACGCCGGCAGCATTTACCGGCCGCGCAGTCAGACTGTGGTCGCCAATTGCGAGTGGGGTCGTCAGTTCGTAGCTCCACTCACCATTGCTGTTGAGGTTGGCCGTGCCCAGCAAGGTATTGGCGTCATACACGTTGACCTTGACCACGTCGGGACCCGCGCCGATGCCACTGAAAGTGGGCCTGGTGTCATCAGTGACGCCGCCCAAGGCAATCAACCCCTGTATGGCACCGACATCGTCCATTAGGGACAGAGTACCTTCGCTGCCGGGCTGTGGCCCACCGCCCATGATCGTGAGGCTCAGCGCCGGGCTGTTGCCGCTCTCATTTCCGGCCGCGTCGGTCAGCGTGTAGCTGAGGCTGCGAGCGCCATCGGCCAGGGCGCTTAGGGGGGTCAGCGTGCCAGTGATCGGGTCGTACGAGGCCGCCACCTGAACACCATCCACATACAGCTTGGGTGTGTCCGATAGGTTGACTCCCACCAAGACGCCTGGCTTATTGTCGTCGGTCGTGGGCGCCGTGCTGTTTGCGCTCTGAACCAGGCCTACGTCGTCCTTGTATCCAGCAGGCGCTGCCAAAGGGGTAGCCGGGGGGACAGTGTCGACCAACAGTACCAGGGCGTCACTTTGTTCGCTCACGCCGCCCGAATCATTGGACTGAGTGAAAGTCAGACGGTGGTTGCCTTCGGGAAGAGGTGCCGTGGGGGTCAGCGTGCCTGTCAGGGGGTTGTAGATGGCTGGCACTTCCAGTCCGTCCACATACAAACGAGGGTCGATCAAATCCCGTCCCACATTCAGCCCTGGCGTGGCGTCGTTGGTCGCAAACGCTGTGCTCTGCGTGTTGAGAACGGGGGCGGCGTTGTCGTCGTAGCTGCTGGGTGCGGAAGGCTTTGACACACCGGTGGTGATCACAGTGATCGAGGTGGGATCGCTTTGTGCGCTTTCGTTGCCCGCAGCATCGCTGACCGTGTAGGTGAGCTGGTGTGCCCCATCCGACAAGGCGATGCCAGGGGTCAGGGTACCCATGGCCGCGTCATAGGTAGCAGCCACGAGCACGCCATCAACGTAAAGTTTGGGTTGGGTGTGACCTGAGCCGATGTTCAGCCCAGGAGTGTTGTCGTCGGTCGTTGCGGCAGTGCTGCTCGCGTTTTGCACCGCCCCGACGTTGTCGTTATAGCCTGTGGCTGGAGCTGGCTTGGCCGGTGCCGTGACATCCACTGTCAGCATCAGCGGGGCGCTTTGCTCGCTATAGACGCCGTCACTGTTGGCATGGGTGTACGTCAGGCTGTAGGCGCCTTCAGCCAGTGGCGTGTCCGGGGTGAGCGTACCCGTCTTCGGATCGTAGGTCGCAGCCACTTCCTTGCCGTTGACGTAGAGCTTGGGATTGAGCAGGCCAGTGCCGATGTTCAGCCCTGGCGTGGTGTCGTTGGTGGCGGCCGCAGCGCTGCGGGCATTGATGACGGGTGCGGCGTTGTCGTTGTAGCTCGTTGGGGCGATGGGCTTGTGGGGTGCGGGCGCCGGGGCTGGTACGGGTGCGGGCGAGCCCGGATCCTGCGCGGCGATGGCGGCGGTGGAAAGCACAGCCCCACCCGCCAACCACATTGGCAGTGCAGCGAATCCCCCAACTACGCCAAAAGCAGTCGCAGGCTCAGCCAGCACCTGTATCACCGGTTCACCGCCATCCATCAGGAACGGCAAGGACTGGTCGAAGCTGTCCGACTGAGCGACGTAGTCATAGACTTCGCCATCTTTTCCGTAGCCCACCAGCTTGGCGCCTTCCTGCTCATAGAAGCCCTCGATCACGAGATCGGAACTGCCGGAGCTATCTTCTAGAAAATCCACCTGGAGATCCGAACCCACCCGGCGGACCTTGACGATTTCTGGAGCCCACTTGGAATCAGCCTGCAACAGTTCGATGGTGGCGCCGCCTTTGGCACTGATCCTCGCCGGATTGCCTTGACCAGGCGTCACTACCGTCTTGATCCCGGCCGACCTGTCGACAACACCTGCTTTGGATGTCGCCGACTTATCGATGGTCACCACGGATGCATGGATTTCAGCAGTCATTTAATTCCTCGTATTTTCTATACTAAAAGCTCTGATTCACTTACTACGGACCAAGCCGGTCGTTCAGATGAATTGATTGCAGACATTAATTTGACAAACAGCAACCCACCCGCAAGTCAACGAGACATGTAGTAAGTGCGGGGGTGCGCAAGCTCATGCAAAGATGCGTTGCTGAGGCGTCTGATGCCCAACGCCGATCAACAAAGTTTTCTGCGCCATGGTGGATGTTAGAGATTCATCTTCATTCTTTGTCAAGCCAATTGATGATTGATCACTATCGAAAACTCTGGCATTTTTAAATAGCGCCGGCATGACTGATGGCCAGACATATAAATGCCGAACACGAATACCGCACCCCGCAGCCGTTGCCATCATGGTGCCTGACATGCTTGCGCACCTGGGGGTCATTCAATGCCGTGAGTCCCTTAGCAGCACTTATCCGAGAGAGGCAAAGCGACTCGCCCACCTTTTCCCGACTTAATCCCACCACGCTTGCTGCAGATAATTTTTCGACGTTTGGGAAGCACTTGAACGCCGACGCATCAACAGCTGCCGCATGTCACCATGGGTCGAATAGCTGTTATTTGCAAAAGCGCACCAGTGGTGTGAAATTTTTGTTGTAATATTTCGATAAATAGCGCAGCAACGTGAAACCAAGTTCACCAGAATGTTCACCCATAACTTGAGTGAGCATTTACCACACGGCGGGCAGCACCCCAGGGTCATTGAACAAGAAATTGAATTATGTTGGCTACCTGGATATGAACATTTCGAAACCAAATCACTTGCCAAATGATCTGCCGTTTGCAACCTTTTAAACAGGCAATCTGCTCAATGCAAAATATTCGACTAACTGTCACATCCCGGACGATCATATGGCCGCTTGTGAAACAGATCCGGGTGCTCTTGGTACCACTCTTTCATGGCCTGCATTGGCGTACTACTCTTGAGCGCTGACTGTGGCAACTGGTGGTTGTACAA
>NZ_JAHUWH010000029.1 GCF_019219095.1 Acidovorax sp. sic0104 | reverse complement strand
GCTGGCAGGCCGCGATGGAACGCTGCAGGCGATCGAGCAGCAGGCGGCGGTTGGGCAGACCGGTCAGCGCATCGTAGAACGCCAGGCGCTCGATCTCCTGCTCTGCGCGCTTGCGGTCCGTGATGTCGCGGCACACGCCCAGCACGCCGGTCACACGGCCGTGCAGGTCGCGGATCGGCGTCTTGATGGTCTCGAACTGACCCTGGTACCCATCTTCGGCAAAGGTGAGCGTTTCCTCATACACCAGCGGCTGCCAGGCCTGCATGGCGCGCTGGTCGTACTTGCGAAAGCGCTCGGCCTCCGAGGCCGGGACCAAGTCGAAGTCGTTGCGCCCCACGATCTGGCGCTCGCGCAGTCCCGCAAAGCGCTCGAATACGGGATTGACCGAGAGGTACACGCCTTGCGCATCCTTGAGGAACACCATGTCGGGCATGGCATTGACCACGCGCGCCAGGTGCGCCTTCTGCTGGGCGAGTTCGGTCTCGATGCGCTTGAGCTCGGTCAGGTCATAGGCGAAAACCACCACGGCAGACACCCCCTGCTGGGCAACGGCCTCGGGGGCGATGGTCGTGTGGCGGTACTGGGGGCCGTCGGGCGCGTCAACGCGGTTCTCGAACACCGCCGTCTCGCCCGCGAAGGCCTTGTCGAAGTGCGGCTGCATGCGCGCCATCAGTTCGGGGGGCAGCACGTCCTTGAGCAACTGCCCCTGCAGCTGCGCAGGCTGGGTGCGCAGCCAGCGCGCCTGCTGCTCGTTCACGTAGAGCACACGCAGGTCCTTGTCCAGCCGCGCCACGCCGCCGGGTACCTGCCGCAGCATGTTGGCCATCAAGGCCTCGTGTGCATGGGCCGCCTCTTCGGCGAGGTGGTGCGCGGTGATGTCGGTCTGAACGCCGTCCCACATCACGCGGCCGTCGTCCAGAAGGCGTGGCGATGCGCTCAGGTGCATCCAGCGCAACTGGCCGTCGGCGCGACGGATGCGAAAGACCATGTCCAGGCTGGTCATGGTGAGGAAGGACGCGCGCTCCATCTGCCGCAAGCGCTTGAGATCTTCCGGGAGGATCTGGCGGTACACCCGCAGCGGGTCGCGCAGGGCTTCCTGCGCGGTCACGCCATGCAGCCGCTCCAGCGCCTCGCCCACATGGACGAAACGGGTGCGGCCGTCCAGCTCGCGCACCACTTGGTAAAGCACGCTGTGCGGCAGGTTGCGCCCCAGCAGCGACAGGCGGCTTTCACTCTCGCGCAGGCGGCGCTCGGCCTCCTGCACGCGGGCAAACGGCAGGCGAATTCCGGCGTTGAACACCGCCTGGTACAGCAGGGCATAGGCCACGACCCTCAGGCCATGCGCCAGCGGACCGCCCACGGGGGAGTGGCCGCCCAGCACCGCCACAACGACCTCGCCGCACAGGAACGCGAAAGCCGCCCAGGCATACACCCGCTCGCGGGGCTGTGCCCGGCGCCGTGCCCCCTGATGGAACCAGAACGCGGCCACGGCCAACGCGACGACCAGAGCGCAAGCCAGGTAGCGCCGCAACCCCCCGTCAGCGGCCGACGCGAACCACGCTGGCAGCGGGCCGAGCGATGAGCCCACCAGCAGGAGCGCCAGGGCGCCCGCCCCCGCCAGCCAGACCTTGGCAGGGCCTGGGGCGGACACCTGGCGGGCCATGAGCAGCAGCGTGATGGCCTCGGCCAGCCGCGCCCAACTGCTGAGCCACAGCGAGATGTCCGAGGTGGCCGACGGCATGTGTACAGGCGTGGAGTGCGCCAGCACGCCATGCAGGAAGTTGCAGGCCGCCGCCACGCCGAACCCGACCGCCAGCACATTGGCGCGGCCCTGGCCGGGTGCTTCGAGCGTGTGCAGCGAGACCGACACCACCAGAAGGCCCAGCAGCACGGCCATCAGTTCCATGAAGGGCTCCAGCCCGTGCTGCGCGCCGGCCCCCTCGCCCAGCACCTGCGCCAGCGGCACCACGGCCAGTGCCAGCACAGCCACGACGAGCACCACCGTGGCGGCAGGCGCATCGGTCGGCAGCGGCAGGCGCGCCCTGGTGGGGCGTTGGTCAAGCGGGGGCGGCATGGACAGGGAATGTGGCGTGCGTATTTCTACAAAGTTCTACATCACGTCACAAGTGTATCTATGAGTAAGACACTCGGGATCCTTGCGGCCGCCTTTGCCTGTCGGGCGTGTGCGGCGCTGCGACCGACAAGGGCGCAGCGGCCTGGCCCTCAACCCTGCAGCAGTTGGCGCAACACGAACGGCAGGATGCCGCCCGCCTGGTAGTAGTCGACTTCGATCGGCGTGTCGATGCGCAGCGTGACCATGACCTCTTCGCGCGAGCCATCGGCGCGGCGGATCACCAGTTGCGCGTCGCTCTGCGGGGCGAGCGCTGGATCGGGCACGACGTCGATCTCTTCATTGCCCGTCAGGCCCAGGGTCTCCCAGGACTGCCCCGCCTTGAACTGCAGCGGCAGCACGCCCATGCCCACCAGGTTGGAGCGGTGGATGCGCTCGAAGCTGCGCGCCACCACGGCCTTGATGCCCAGCAACTGCGTCCCTTTGGCCGCCCAGTCGCGGCTGGAGCCGGTGCCGTACTCCTCGCCGGCGAAGATCACCGTGGGCGTCTTCTGTGCGATGTACTGCATGGCGGCGTCGAAGATGAACATCTTCTCGCCCTGCAGCGGACCTTCGTTCTGGAACAGGGTCACGCCGCCCTCCTCGCGCGAGCCGTCGGCGCCGGGCGGGATCATGAGGTTCTTGATGCGCACGTTGGCAAAGGTGCCGCGCATCATCACATCGTGGTTGCCGCGCCGCGCGCCATAGCTGTTGAAGTCGGTCTTCTGCACGCCGTTGAGCTGCAGCCACTGCCCTGCGGGCGAGGTGGCCTTGATGGAGCCTGCGGGCGAGATGTGGTCGGTGGTGATGGAGTCGCCGAACAGCGCCATGATGCGTGCCCCCAGCACGGACGGCAGCGGGGCACTCTTTTGGCCTCCGGCAACCGATGGGCTTGCGCCGACAGCTTCATTTTCTATAGCAAACTGCGCAAAGAAGGGCGGCTCGGCGATGTAGGTGCTGGCAGGCCAGGTGTAGGTGGTGCCGGAGACGCCCCGAATCTTCTCCCACAGCTTGCCGGGCTCGGAGGCCACCTTGGCGTAGTTCTCGCGGAAGGCCTTGCCGTTCATCGCGAACTTCATCAGCTGGTGGATCTCTTCGCTGGTGGGCCAGATGTCGCCCAGGTAGATATCGCGCCCGCCCTTGCCCTTGCCCACGGGTTCGGTCATCAGGTCCTTGAGCACGGTGCCGGCGATGGCGTAGGCCACCACCAGCGGCGGGCTGGCCAGGAAGTTCGCCTTGAGGTTGGGGTGGATGCGCGCCTCAAAGTTGCGGTTGCCGGACAGAACGGCCGCGCACACCAGGTCGTTGCTGGTGATCACATCGTTGAGTTCGGGCGTGAGGTCGCCCGCATTGCCGATGCAGGTGGTGCAGCCATAGCCCGCGAGCGCAAAGCCCAGCTTTTCCAGATAGGGCAGCAGGCCGGTCTGGGTGAGGTACTCGGTGACGATGCGCGAGCCCGGTGCGAGCGAGGTCTTGATGTGCGGCTTGACCTTGAGCCCCGCCTCCACCGCCTTCTTGGCCAGCAGGCCTGCCGCCAGCAGCACACTGGGGTTGCTGGTGTTGGTGCAGCTGGTGATGGCGGCGATCAGCACGTCGCCGTTGCCGATCGTCACATCGCCGCTCTGGCTGGCCTGCTGCGCGGGCACCTCGGCGCGCGCGGCGGCCAGCGTGGGCTTGTTGTGCTCCATCTCCACCAGAAAGCGCGGCCCGCCCGAAGGCGCCGGCTTCTCTGCCGGCGCCACGGGCTCCGCCGGCGCATCGGCGGGGCGCACATGGTGGCGCGTGTGCAGCAGCTCGGCCGGGCGGTTGAAGCCGTTGCCGGCGGCGGGCTTGCTGAACAAATCGGCGAACTGGCGGCTGACCTGACCCAGCTCGATGCGGTCCTGCGGGCGCTTGGGACCGGCCAGGCTGGGGGTGACGTCGCCCAGGTTCAGGCGCACGACCTGCGAGTAGTCGATCTCTCCCGCGAGCGGCACGCCGAAAAGGCCCTGCGCGCGGAAGTACGCCTCGAAGGCTTCGATCTCGGCCTTGGTGCGGCCCGTGCCCTGGAAGTAGTCGATGGTCTTCTCATCGACCGGGAAGAACCCCATGGTGGCGCCGTACTCGGGCGCCATGTTGCCGATGGTGGCACGGTCGGGCAGCGACAGGGTGCGCGTGCCCTCGCCGAAGAACTCGACAAACTTGCCCACCACCTTGTGCTGGCGCAGGATCTCGGTGACCGTGAGCACCAGGTCGGTGGCGGTCACGCCCTCGCGCAGCTGGCCCGTGAGTTCGAAGCCCACCACGTCGGGCGTGAGGAAATACACCGGCTGGCCCAGCATGGCGGCCTCGGCCTCGATGCCGCCCACGCCCCAGCCCACCACGCCGATCCCGTTGATCATGGTGGTGTGGCTGTCGGTGCCCACCAGGGTGTCGGGATAGTGGACGCCCTCTTGCGTCTTGTGCACGCCGCGCGCCAGGTACTCCAGGTTCACCTGGTGCACGATGCCGAACCCCGGAGGCACCACGCCGAAGGTGTCGAAGGCCTGCATGCCCCATTTCATGAACTCGTAGCGCTCGCGGTTGCGCTGGAACTCGAGCTTCATGTTCAGGTCGAGCGAATTCTTCTTGCCGTAGTAGTCGATCATGATCGAGTGGTCCACCACCAGGTCCACCGGCACCAGCGGCTCGATCTTCTTGGGATTCTTGCCCAGCCGCGCGGCCACGCTGCGCATGGCGGCCAGGTCGGCCAGCAGCGGCACGCCGGTGAAGTCCTGCAGCACCACACGCGAGACAACGAAGGGGATCTCGTCCTTGCGCTCGGCATTCGGCGCCCAGTGCGCCAGCTGGTGCACATGCTCGGCCGTCACCTTGCGGCCATCGCAGTTGCGCAGCACCGATTCAAGCACGATGCGCAGGGACACGGGCAGGCGGCTGACCTGCGGGAACTGCTTGGCCAGCGCTGGCAGCGAATAGAACCTGCCCTCCTTGCCTGATGCCGTGGTAAAGCTCTTGAGCGTGCTGGCAAACGCGTGGCGTGGCGGGGTGGGGGAAGCGGAGCGGCCCGTGGGGCGGCTGGCGGGGCGGAACGTCGAGGTGGCTGGCGGCTTGGGCGATGAGGCCATGGCGAACTCCTGTTTTTTTACGCAACAGGTCTATTCTGTCAGCCCCACGTGACGGTGCAATCGTGGGGGCTTGCCCGAGCAGCGCGGCGGGACCGCACCGGCCCATGGCGTGCCCCTCTACTCCCCCGACTTCAAGCAAAAATAGCCGCCACCGCTTTCTGGCAAAGCGCCGACAGCTATATATTTAATAGCAACCGAATAGTGTGCACTATGCAGCAGCCCAGGTCGACAGGCGGCGCATACCCCACCACTGCAGCTCGGCCAGCATGGCCACGGACACCACATGCACCAGCAAGTAGGCCTGACCGAGCAGCGTCGGTGCCAGTGTGGAGCCCAGCAGCAGCCCCAGGCTGGCCAGCGCCCAGGCGAAGTTGCCCACGATCAGCACCCACAGCCAGCCACGGGGCATGGGCTCGGACCGCGCAATCGCCGTGGCCAGCGCGGCGTACACCAGCAGCATTGCGCCAGTGGCCTGCAGCAGCCCTGCGGGCAGACCCAGCCATTCGGCCAACTGCGCCGTGAGCAGCAGGTGCAAGGCGCCGAGCAGGACACCTGTGAAAGCATCGAACCAGACCACGGCACGCAGGAATCGGGGGGAGGACAGCAGGTTGAACATGGAAGGCTCCTTGGCGGGTTGAAAAAATGAAGAACAGGCCTCCATCGTTCCCGGCATGACACACACCGTCGATGACCTGGCAGGTAATGGCCTGCGCGCCGTTTCAACCTAGGATGTGCCCCATGACCTCCCCCTCCATTCCATCGCACCGCACTCCCCGCCCCGCCCTGCCCCACCGCTCGGCGCCAGCGGGGCCCGCGGGGCCCGCGTCATTCGGCGACCACCTGCGCACGTGGCGCCAGCAGCGCCACCTGAGCCAGCTGGAACTGGCCGACGAGGCGGACATTTCCACACGGCATGTGAGCTTCATGGAAACCGGGCGCACCAACCCCAGCCGGGACATGGTGCTGCGCCTGTGCGAGCGCCTGGCGGTGCCCCTGCGGGAGCGCAACGCCTTGCTGGTGGCGGCCGGCTACGCGCCCATGTACCGCGAACGCGCTCTGGACGACCCAGCCCTGGCGGCGGCCCGCCAGGCGGTCGAGCTGGTGCTCAAAGGCCACGAGCCCTGTCCAGCCATTGCGCTGGACCGCTGCTGGAACGTCGTGGCCGCCAACCGCGCAGCCCAGACACTGCTGGCAGACCATGTGGCGCCCGAGTTGCTGGCGCCGCCGATCAACGTCTTTCGCCTCAGCCTGCACCCCGACGGGCTCGCGGCGCGCATCGCCAACCTGGCTCAGTGGCGCGCCCACCTGTTCGAACGGCTGCGCCAGCAGATCCATGCCACGGCCGATCCGGCGCTGATCGCGCTGCAGGCGGAGTTGCTCGAATATCCCGAGCCCGCGGGGGCCCAAACCACCGTGCTGCCCGGTGAAATGCTGGGCGTGGTAATGCCGTTCTGCTTTGAAAGCCGCCACGGCATGCTCTCCCTCATCAGCACCACCACGATATTCGGAACGCCGGTCGATGTGACTTTGCAGGAACTGGCCGTGGAGTCGTTCTTTCCGGCGGACGATTTCACGGCGCAGGTGCTGCGCGGGATGGCTGCGCAAAACAAGCCGGATTGAATCGCGCAGGCCATTGCCACACCGCACGCCAGGCGAAGTTCCACAAAACCCGGCGTACAACGACAAGGGTTTCCACCTAATTATCGGCAACACGCTCGACCCAACGGTGCCGGCTTTTGCAAAGTACTCCACACGACTGCAGGCGTGGACAACCCGTGCCGCGAGAACCTGGCTTTGAAAACTGCGGCTTTCAGCAAATCAGCATGCACCATCAAGGGGATTAACAGACCATAAAAAAGGCCCGCGTGCAGCGGGCTTTTTTACCATCCGGAATACGCTCACTGCGCCAGACCTGAATCAGATTGCAAACTTGTCACGGTTTTCGTTCTGGATCCACTTGGGAGCCTTGCCACGGCCTGTCCAGGTTTCACCGGTGGCTGGGTTGCGGTACTTGGGTGCCACCTTGGTGCCAGCCGTAGAGCTGCGGGCCCCACCCTTGCCAGCGCCCCGGCCGGAAGGGAACACGTCCTGCGCCGTCAGGCCATATTCAGCCACCAGCGAACGCACCTGGGCCACAGCGCTCGACAATTCGCTGCGTCGCGCTTCGTTGATTTGCTGTTCGAGGGCTTCGCGTTGCTTCAGGAGTTCTTTGTAGCTGGTAGTCATGGTGTCAGGATTTGGGAGTAAGGGTGAATGACAGGCGCGATTATAGGAATATTTTCTGCTGCACGGTTCACCGCGCCCCAAAGATCCTATTTTTCAATGTCGGATTAAACCGCACAGCATTTGTAGGACAGGTCCCACTATCACCGTGCGGATGGCCGGACCGCCGCGTGCGATGCCTTTTGTGAACCAGGGGCGCACTGCGTGTAAATAGTGAATATCGGTCCGGTGAAAGCTGCACACCTGTTGTGCTGCATCGCTCACGGCTTTCGCGGCAATCGGCGACCGATGCAAATTGCCCACACATAAGGGCGCTGGCCGGTGCACATATGCGTACGGCAGAGCCTGGAATCCACCGAGAATCACCGCCTTCCATCACAAGAATTCCACCATGGCGCTTTACTGCATCGGCGATATCCAGGGCTGCGACAGCGCACTGGGCCGCCTGCTCGACGAGATTGGGTTTTCTGCCAGCCGCGACACCGTGTATCTGCTGGGCGACCTGGTCAACCGCGGACCCGACTCGGCCGCCGTGCTGCGCCGCTGCATCGCAAATGACGGCGCCCTGCGCAGCCTGCTGGGCAACCACGACCTTCATCTGCTGGCTGCTGCCCACGGGGTGCGCAAGCCATCGAAACGCGACACGCTGGCCACCGTGCTGGAGGCCAGCGACCGCGATGCTCTTTTGCGGTGGGTATGCGAACAGCCACTGGCCCTCGCGCACGAGCACGCGGGCGAGCGGCTGCTGATGGTGCATGCGGGCGTGCTGCCCGCATGGTCCGCCGCCGACACGCTGGCGCGCGCCGACGAAATAGCGGCCGTGCTGCGCGGGCCCGGCCTGCCCCACTTCCTGCAGGCGATGTACGGCAACACCCCCGACCGGTGGGACGACAGCCTCGCGGGCGAGGACCGCCTGCGCGTGATCGTGAACGCCCTCACGCGGCTGCGCTTTTGCTCGCCGCAGGGCGCCATGGATTTCGAAAGCAGCGAGAGCGCAAGCGCCGCGCCCGACGGCCTGTTGCCCTGGTTCGAGGCACCAGGCCGCCGCACCGCAGGCACGTTGATCGCGTTCGGCCACTGGTCCACCCTGGGCGGGCTCAATCGCAGCGACCTGCTCGGGCTCGATACGGGCTGCGTGTGGGGGGGCTGCCTGAGCGCGGTACGCTTTGGCGCCACGCTGGCCGACCGCGAACTGCTGCAGGTGCACTGCGAGCAGGCCCAGGCGCCCGGCGCCTGAAGACGCCTACCGCGGGCGTCTCAGGACAACACCAAAGGCTCCAGCAGTGCCTGCAGCCCGACGACTACCGCACCTACTGCGGTGCCGCGCTGGATGCCCAGGCGCCGGGCGCTGCGTGCCTGGGCGGCTCTTCGGCACGGCCCAGGAGGCCCCGCGGAACGCGGCCGCAGTCCACGACCCGCTGCCGGGCCGCCAAGCGTGCGTGGTGGCACTCACTGCCCCTGACCAACGACCCTGCGTCCTGCCGCCCGCTCCAAGCGGCGAGCCGGGCCGCAGCGCGGGCCACGCCGGGCATGCTTGACCTGGCGCGACCGGCAAGACAAGGCACGCGCTACAAAAAACATAGCCGCCAGCACCCATGCATCGGGCGGTGGCAGCTATCTTGGTGCTGGCAGGAAGCAGCGGTTACTGGGTCGATGTTTCGGGCGAGACGGCCTTGAACAACGCGGCGACCTTGCGCTTGGGCTTGATGTTGGCAGACACGCTGCTGCGCGGCGCCGACTTGGCGGCTTCCCAGGCGGGGGCGGCATCGACACCGGCGCTGGCTTCGTAGGGCTTCTCGAAGAACGGGTCGCGGGAGACAGCGGCTGGGCGGAAGCCCCGGTGCTGTTCGCGCGTTTCCCGGGACTCGCGCCCACCCCGGAAATCACCACGCTCACGCTCCCGTTCGCGGCGCGGGCCGGACGAGATGGCGTCGCGCCCATCGCCGGTCTCGCCGGCTTCGCGCCAGGCGCGGCGGCCGTCGTTGATGCGGCCACGGGGCTGGTCTTCGTCGTACTCGACGGCTTCGAGGTCGATCTTCTTCTTGATCAGCTTCTCGATGTCGGCCACCAGGCGGGCATCGCTGCCCGAGACCAGGGTCACCGCCAGACCGGACGCGCCCGCACGGCCCGTGCGGCCGATGCGGTGCACGTAGTCTTCGGCGTTGAAGGGCACATCGAAGTTGAACACCGCGGGCACGTCCTTGATGTCAAGGCCGCGAGCGGCCACATCGGTGCACACCAGCAGGTCGACTTCGCCCTTTTTGAAAGCCTCCAGGGCCTTCAGGCGCTCGTCCTGGCTCTTGTCGCCGTGCAGGGCCGCGGTCTTGAGGCCTTCGCGCTCCAGGCTGCGGGCCAGGCGCGCGCAGCCAAGCTTGCTGTTCACGAAGATGAAGGCCTGCTTGATGCCCCGGGTCTTGAGGACCTGGTGGATGGCGCGGCGCTTGTCGTCGTCATTGGCGCTGTAGAAGCGCTGCTCCACCGTGGAGGCCGTCTCGTTGGGGCGAGCCACCTCGATGGTGATCGGGTTTTGCAGGTAGCTGCCGGCCAGGCGCTTGATCTCGGGCGAGAACGTTGCGCTGAACAGCAGCGTGGTGCGGGTCTTGGGCAAGTAGGACAGGATGCGCTGCAGGTCGGGCAAAAAGCCGATGTCCAGCATGCGGTCGGCCTCGTCGAGCACCACGTACTCGACCTGGTTGAGCACCGCGTTCTTGGCCTCGATGTGGTCGAGCAGACGGCCCGGCGTGGCCACCAGCACCTCCACACCTTTTTTGAGCTCCAGCGTCTGGGGCTTCATGTCCATGCCGCCGAACACCACGGTGCTGCGCAGCTTGGTGTGCTTGGCGTACAGAGCGATCTGCTGCGCGACCTGGTCGGCCAGTTCACGCGTGGGCAGAAGCACCAGGGCGCGCACGGGGTGGCGTGCGGGCGACGTGGAGCTGTTCTCGTGCTTGAGCAGGCGCTGCAGCAGGGGCAGCGAAAAGGCCGCCGTCTTGCCGGTGCCGGTCTGGGCGGCGCCCATCACGTCTTGCCCCGTGAGCACGACCGGAATGGCCTGCTCCTGGATGGGCGTCATGGACTCGTAGCCCATTTCGGCCACGGCACGCGCCAGCGGCTCGGCCAGCGATAGATTGGAAAAGGAACTTGTCATTTAGCCCTCTATTGTCGCATCGACAGGCCAAAAAGCCATTTTTCGGCGCAGCGCCGTACCACATCTGCTCCGCGCAACCGGGCACACGACACCTTGCAGCTATGATTTTGATAGCTGACAACGCTTTCTCAGCAAGCAAACAAAGGCATTTTCATTCCAAAACCTACTCCAGTACGGCCCGCAACTGGCGTGTGGTCACGGCCAGGCGGCGGGCCCCAACCATGGCGAGGTTATTCATCACCCTGAGCGCAGCCTCGGGGTATTGCCGGGCCCAGTGGTCGAAATCGTCGCGGGACAGCCGCACGAGTTGCGCCGGCCGCCGCTCGGCCCCGGCGCTGGCAGTGCGCGCCGCACCATTGAGAAATGCCATCTCCCCAAACGCCATTCCAGGCCCCACCGTTGCCAGGCGCAAGCCCTTCTCGGGCGGCCACTGGGTGACCAGCGTGATGTGGCCGGACTGCACCACCAGCAGGTCCCGGTCGCTGTCGCCCGCGTTGAAGACCACGCCGCGGGCAGGCACGGACAGGGGCGTGAGCAAGGCCTGGAGCGCCGCGCCCGCCTCGCGCCCCACGCCCTCCCCGATCTCGCCCAGCAGATCGCGCTCGGTGTGCGCAGGGCGCTGCTCGAGCGGGCGCTGCAGCAGGATGCCGGCCTCGGCCCATTCCAGCGCCCGGTCCAGGTCGGCAAAACTGCGCACAGGTTCGCCTGCATGCTCGGCGGCCAGCGGGTCGAGCCCCGCCACGGCAGCGGACACGCCCTGCTGGGCCAGGTCGCGCACCAGCGCACGCAGTTGGGCCAGCGCCGTGCTGTCCCAGGCGGGCACCCGCGCCGCATCCAGAATGACCCAGCGGTGGCGCGGCTGCAGCAGCATGCGGACCTGCTCGGCCAGGTGCGCGGCCACGCCGAACGACATCACGCCCTGCAGCTCGAACACCGCAACCTGGTTCATGCGCGGCACGAGCCAGGTGTCCGAGCCGGCTCGCCGCAGCCGGCGCGAGCGCAGCTCGCCATCCAGCCGCACGTGCCGCAGCACCTTGGCCGCCGAATCGTGCAGCAGCACGAAGGTGGCCACCACCAGGCCAGCCACCAGCGCGCCCACGCCGCCCATCACTGCAAACACCAGCGCCACCAGCCAGCTCTGCGCCCAGGTCACGCGCGAGCTTCTGGCATAGCGCAGCGACCACATCAGCCCTGGCACCTGCAGCAGGCCCGCCAGCACCAGGCCACCGGCCAGGCAAGCCATGGGCACCCAGTGCAGCCACCAGGCACCGGTAACCGCCACACCCAGCATGATGGCGGCGTGCCATCGCGGTGCGTCCTTCGATCCTCCGGCCTGCACCAGCACGATGCGCGAGCGCGACGCGCTGGTGGACGCCGGGATCATCCCCGCCAGGCCGCACAGCACGCCCAGCAGGCTCTCACGGCGCAGTGCCTGGTTGGCGTTGCCGCGAAGGCCATGGTCCAGCTCCAGCTCCTGGTGGAAGACCATGATCTCCAGGCTGTTGACCAGCGCCATGAGCAGCGCGAGCACCACCAGCGCCGAACCGTGCTTGCGCGCCAGCGCCATCCAGGGAATGCCCGTCCAGTCGGGCCACAGCGGGCCTTCGAACGGGCTCGCCTGCACCGCAGGGGCGAACACGTCGCCCAGCCCCGCGCCCCATGCGCCCGCCAGCGCCACTGCCAGTGCCACCAGCACCACAGCCGTCAGCAGCCCCGGCGCGCGCGGCCAACGCCAGCGCAAAGTCCAGGCCAGCGCCACCACGGCCAGGGCCGCCAGCGCATGCCAGAGCGTTCGGGCGTCCCACAGAGCGTCCACGCCGGCGCCGAAACCGTTGCGCACCTGGCCCACCACCATCGACAAACCCACGCCGGCCGCAAAGCCATGCGTGACGGAAATCGGCAAGAAGCGCGCCACCGACGCCAGCCGCAGCACGCCCAGCAGCCACTGGAAGACGAAGGCCAGCGCCACCGTGGCGCCGCTGACCGCCAGCACCTGGCGCGCGCTCAAGCCCAGGCCCGGGGCCGCGCCGTGGGCCGTCGCCAGCACGGCAGCGAACAGCAGGGCCACCACCGTGGTGGGCGCGTAGACCACGCCGGGGCGCGGCACCACCAGCGTCAGCAGCAAGCCGGGCAATGCGGCCGACCACAAGGCCAGCGCTGCCAGCGAGTGGTCCCCCGCCAGCGGAGCAAAGGCCAGAAGGCCCAGGCCGACTGCATGCGGCACGGTGACGGCCGCCGCCGACCACGCCGCCGCCGCACCAGAGGTCTGCGGCGCGGAGGGCTCCGGCTCCAGCATGTTCCAGCCCGTGGACGCGGCGGGGAGGGCCTGCTCGGGCCGGGGCTGCTGCGGGGTGGACGACATGGAGGTGCCGCTGTGCGCGCCGAAAGTTCTGTGCTGCCCGTGGGGTGCGGATCAGGCCAAGCCCGCGTGGTGCCAGCGCCGGGCTACAGACTGCGGGCCGTGAAGGTGTCGCACGCCTTCACGCTGCCGTTCTGCAGGCCGTTGTTGAACCAGCGCTGGCGCTGGGCGCTGGTGCCGTGGGTGAAGCTTTCGGGCACCACCGCACCGCCACTGGAACGCTGCAGCGCGTCGTCGCCGATCTTGGCCGCAGCGTTCATGGCCTCCTCCACGTCGCCCTGCTCCAGGATCTGGCGGGCATTCTGCGCATGGTGGGCCCACACTCCGGCAAAGCAGTCGGCCTGCAACTCCAGGCGCACCGACAGCTGGTTGTACTCCGTCTTGCTCACCCGGCCGCGCATCTGGTCCACCTTGCCGCTGATGCCCAGCTGGTTCTGAACATGGTGGCCCACCTCGTGGGCGATCACGTAGGCCTGGGCAAAGTCGCCCGGCGCGCCCAGCCTGTTCTTCAGGGTTTCATAAAAGCCCAGGTCGATGTACACCTTCTGGTCGGCCGGGCAGTAGAAAGGCCCCATGGCCGCCTGGCCCGTGCCGCAGGCCGTGGGCGTGGCGCCACGGAACAGCACAAGGCGCGGGTTCTGGTACTGGCCGCCGCCCTGGCGGAACACGGCCTGCCAGACGTCCTCGGTGTCGGCCAGCACGGTGGACACAAAACGCGCCATGGTGTCGTCTGCCGGCGGACGATGCGCCGGTCCTTGTTGCTGCTGGACCTGGGCGGGCGGCCCGCCGCCGCTGAGCAGCCCCAGGATGGTGAGCGGGTTGATCCCCAGAACCCAGCCGCCCACCAGGGCGATGACGATGGTGCCGATGCCGATGCTGCGCCCGCCGAAGATAGGCGAGCCGCCCCCACCGCCGCCCTCGTCCCGGCGGTCTTCCACGTTGTCCGATTCGCGATTGCCTTCCCACCTCATGCCAATCTCCAGCGCCCTCCCCCCGGGGACGGCATGTCCACGATATTACGCGCCATGCGGGACGCCCCGGCACGGATTACGATGCCCGTCCCACCTCCCGCTGCCGCGCCGGCCCCATCCCATGTACCACCACCCCTCCCACTACGCGCTGCCCGGCGAACGGGTGATCCTGCTCACGGGGTTCGACCCCTTCGGCGGCGATGCGCACAACCCCAGCTGGCTCATCGCCCAGGCGCTGGACGGTCAGCGTATCGGCGGACACCGGGTGGTCTCGGCCCAGTTGCCCACGGTGTTCGGCCGGTCCCTGCATGATCTGTCTGTGCTGGTGCAAGCGCACCACCCCGCAATGGTGGTGTGCCTGGGCCAGGCGGGCGGACGCCCTGGTCTCTCCATGGAACGGGTGGGCATCAACATCGACGACGCGCGCATCCCCGACAACACGGGCGCGCAGCCCGTCGACACGCCCGTGGCGCCCGGCGGGCCGGCGGCGTACTTCGCCAGCCTGCCCGTCAAGGCCATGCTGCGCGGCGTGCAGCGCGCCAACGTGCCCTGCGAGGTATCACAGACGGCAGGCACCTTCGTCTGCAACCATGTGCTGTACGGGCTGATGCACCTGCTGGCCACGCGCCCCGGCGGCCCCCAGGGCGTGCGCGGCGGCTTCGTGCACGTGCCGTGGCTGCCCAGCCAGGGCACTCCCCACCTGCCCCTGCGCGACATGGTGCGGGGCGTGCACGCAGCCCTGTGGGCCGCCGTGCTGGCACGCGAGGACATCGCGCTGGGCGCGGGCGCCACACACTGATGCCCGGCATCCACGGCGCCCAGGCCGAGCCCATGGCCGCGTTCCATGGCCCGGCGTGCCTGTCAATGCCCCCACTGGGACTTGCCCGCCCCCCGGGCACGGCAGGGCCTGTGTACATTTCCACCATGCTTTCTTCGCACTGCCCGCAGCCCCCCCGCATGCTGGACGCCGCAGCCACGGCCACGTTGCTGCCCTGGACCGCGCTGGCCGACGAGATCGCCGCCGTGCTGCGCGATGCATCTGTGCGGGTGCCCGCCCGCAGCGTCATGCCGCTGCCCCAGGGCGGCACCCTGTTCGTGATGCCGGCGACCGACAGTCTGGTGGCGATGACCAAGCTCATCACCCTCACACCCGCCAACGCGGGAACGCCGCGCCCCACGATCCAGGGCGACGTGGTGGTGTTCGACGTGTCCACCGGAGAGCGCCGGCTGGTGCTCGACGGCCCCACCATCACCGCGCGGCGAACGGCCGCTGCCTCGCTGCTGGCCGCACGGCACCTGGCGCAGGAGCCGCAGGGGCCGCTGCTCATCGTAGGTGCCGGCGTGCAGGGCCTCGCTCACCTGGAAGCTTTCGTGCATGGCCTGGGCGTGCGGGACGTGCGCGTGGCCTCGCGCAGCGCGGCCAGCGCCGAAGCCCTGGTCCAACACGGCCGCGCGCTGGGCGTCAAAGCGACCGTGGTGGCCGATGCCCACACCCAGGTGCGCCACTGCCCCCTGATCGTGACCTGCACGCCCGCCCACAGCGTGGTGCTGGACACGCCGCCGCTGGCCGACGCGTTCGTGGCGGCCGTTGGGGCCTACACACCGACGATGGCGGAGCTGTCGCCCACGCTGTGCCGCCACATCGCGCAACACGGCCACGTCGTCGTCGACACCCCCGATGCACGCCACGAAGCAGGCGACCTGCTGCAGGCAGGCCTGGACGTGAGTGCGATGCCCACGCTGCGCGACGTGCTGGAGGGCCCGCGCATCCAGCGCACGGGGCCGGTACTCTTCAAGAGCTGTGGCTGGGCAGGGTGGGACCTGGCCGCCGCGCGGCTCGCGGTGCGTGCGCAGGATGTGCGGGGTGCCGGCACCACCGCGGGCGCCCCGCATTCCCAGTGGGCCACGCCGTGAGGGTGCGGCGCTTCTCCGATCTCAGCCTGCGCTCGCAGATCGCGCTGGTGTTCGGCACCATCGTGGTCGCCCTGGCCGCGCTGCTGTCGCTGGGATTTGGCGAACTGATCAAGGTACGCAACGAACGGGACGCCGGAGCCGCCTTGATGATGGTGGCTGAAAACGCTGGCAAGCTGCTGGCCAACGGCCTGCTGGAGCGCAGCCGCGAGGCCGAGGTGCTGGCGGCCGCAGAAGTCGTCTGGGTCAAGGGACTGGACGCGCCCGAAGCCCATCACATGCTGGCGCGCAGCCAGGCCGCCCAGCCCAACAGCGTGTGGATCGGCGTGGCCGACGCGCAGGGCGTGGTGCGCAACGCAACTGGCGGGCTGCTGGTGAACCAGAGCGTGCTGGAACGCCCGTGGTTCAAGGCCGGCATCGAGAGGGTCTACGTGGGTGATGTGCACCCCGCCAAACTGCTCGAAAAATTGCTACCGCCCCAGCCGTCAGGCGACCCGTACCGGTTCGTGGACTTTGCGGCGCCAATCCGCATCGGTCCCACCACCGTGGGCGTGCTGGGCATCCACGGCAGCTGGGAGTGGACCGGCGAGGTCATCGAGAGCCTCACGCCCGCGCCCACCGAAGAGACGGCCTTGGAGTTGTTCGTTTTCGACCGCGAGGGCCAGCTGATCTACGCACCCAATGGCCAGACACAGGCCTTGCAGGCCGCCGGGCAGACGCTGCCCAAGCCGCCCGTCACCGCGCGCGGCGGCGTCAACGACGGCACGCATCCCGCCGTGGTGAGATGGATGGACGGGCGCGAGTACCTGACCGCGATGACGCCCATGCAGCCTCGCAACACGGCCAGCGACCTGGGCTGGCGCATCGTGGCCCGCGAACCGGTCGAGCTGGCATTCGCCGAAGCTGGACGCACCGTGCGCCTGGCACTGGTCATCGGTCTCAGCGCGGCGGTGGTGGCCTCGCTCCTGGCCTGGCTCGCCGCGCGGCGCCTGAGCGACGACCTGTATGCGCTGGCCGATGCCGCCACGGCAGTGGAGGCCGAAACCCCCGGCACCCGCATCCCGCAGACCCGCAGCAGCCGCGAGGTGCGCAAGCTTTCAGGAGCACTGCGCCGCATGACGCACCACCTGCTGGCGGCACGCGAGGCCATGGAAGAAAAGGTGCGGCTGCGCACGCTGGAACTGGAAGCCGCCAACCGCGCGCTCGACCTGCAGGCCCGAACGGATGCGTTGACCGGGCTGCTCAACCGCCGTGGCTTCGAGACCCAGATGGCCTTTGCCGTGGCGCTGGCCCGGCGCAGCGGCCGGCCGCTGAGCATCATCACGGTGGACGTGGACCACTTCAAGCGCGTGAACGACACCTACGGACACGAGGCCGGGGACGAGGTGCTGCGACGCCTGGCGCGCACGCTGGAAGTAAGGCTGCGCACCTCGGATGTGGTGGCACGGCTTGGAGGCGAGGAGTTCGTGGCCCTGCTCCCCGACACGGACCTGGCGGGCGCCAAAGCCATCGCGCAGACGCTGGTGATTGCGATGGATGAGCAGCACGATCCGGTGGTCGGGCACATCACGGTGAGTGCCGGGGTTGCGTCCATGCAGGGACTGCATGACGAAGGATCCGATATGCTGCGACGGGCGGACGCGGCGCTCTACACCGCCAAAGGCCAAGGCCGCAACCAGGTCTGCGTGGAGAGCTGAGCAGCGACTTGGGCTGCTTCTCGTGCAGTCACCACCGCCCGCCGCCCTCACTGGGCTCACACCAGCAGCAGGTGCCCGCGACCTTCCTCGTCCAGCTCGGCCGCCACACGGCAGCCTTCGGGAGCGGCGGCATCGAAGTAGACCTGCAGCCGGGCCGCGAGCGCGACCAAGCTCTCATCATGCGAGTCATAGGCGGCATCCAGCCGGCTCTGGGCGTAGGGCCGATGGCCCAGCATCATGTCGGTATTGACGCAATGGCCCGCGGCGGCCATCTTGAGCACGAAGATGTTCAGCAGATCGCAGGGCCAGTAGGTGGCGTGGTGCGGCAGGCTGACAAACGCTGCGGCGCGGCGCGGCGAGGCAAACGATTCGCCGTGAGAGGCGGGAAAATCAGCACCCCGGTTTTGCACGGGTGCCGAAGGTGCGGCAAAAGTCAGCATGGGGGAGCTCCTCTTTGTCTTGCCACCAGAACCACCTGGAGGCTTGACACCATGCTAGAAACCTTACTTGCGCTTGCACTTCAGCCGGATGGCTGCGCCCGTGTAGGACGCGAACGGGCCCTACAGCCCGCCGACGGCTGAGCGCGCCACAGTGCGGTCGCGGCCCGCAGCCCGGGCCCTGCGTCAGGCCTTGGGTAGCGTCACACCCACCTGTCCCTGGTACTTGCCACCGCGGTCGCGGTAGCTGACCTCGCAGACATCGTCCTTGTCGCTCTCGAAGAACAGCACCTGGGCGCAGCCTTCTCCGGCGTAGATGCGGGCCGGCAGCGGCGTGGTATTGCTGAACTCCAGCGTCACGTAGCCTTCCCATTCGGGCTCGAAGGGGGTGACGTTCACGATGATGCCGCAACGGGCGTAGGTGCTTTTGCCCAGGCAGATGGTCAGCACGTTGCGCGGAATGCGGAAGTATTCCACCGTGCGCGCCAGCGCGAAGCTGTTGGGCGGGATGATGCAGCTGTCGCCGTGAAAGTCCACGAAGCTCTTTTCATCGAAGTTCTTCGGGTCCACCACGGTGCTGTGGATATTGGTGAAGACCTTGAATTCTGGCGCGCAGCGAATGTCGTAGCCGTAGCTGCTGGTGCCGTAGCTGATGATCTTGCGGCCTTCGGCCTCGCGCACCTGGCCGGGCTCGAACGGCTCGATCATGCCGTGCTCGGCGGCCATGCGGCGGATCCATTTGTCGCTCTTGATGCTCATCGGTCAACTCCCTGCGCAGTGGCCCGGGCGCTCGACACACAACGGCGAACGACAGGGCGCTATGAAATATGTAGCTGGTAGCGCTTGATCATCAAGCGCGAGAGGCATATTTTGCTTGAGAAAAGGCCTCCAAGCTGCCACCAGCCCGGCGCAAGAGCGACAAGGGTCAGGGTTGAGCAAATTCCACCGAGGTAATTGTGTCCCTGGACCCCTCCTGGTTCAGAAAAAACAGCTTGCCGCCTGCGACCTCGAAGGCACTGCAATGGACGGCGGAGAAACGGTAGTAATCGCGGCACAAACGACCGTCAACGAACTTCCAGCTCTTGCCATTGTTGGTGCCGCCTTCCAGGCCCGCGTCCAGTTTGCCACCGGGTTTGAAATGTGCAAAAAACTTCCTGCCCGACTGACCACCGGTCAACAGGACCTTGGTGACTTGACCCTCTTTGAAGAAATGCGCCTTCGCTTCGGCCTCTGTCAGGATACGGTCGGGACCGCAAGGAAGCCATTGCGGCGCTCCCGGCGCAGCCAGGCAGGGCGCTGAGATGGGCGCTGCGGCCGCAACGGGTGCCTCGACCGCGCCTTGCGCCCAAGAGGCCACCGGTGCAAGGCAAGCCAGGCCCAGCAGGCGTGCCGCCAATGCAGACGCGGGCAGTATGTGCAGTTTGATGTGAAAGCGGCAGTACATGGTGATCTCCTCATGGGGTGGAAACAGACGGCGTGAGCGAAGAGCCCAGGCCTCAAAGTTGTCACCCAACAATTTGACACACCTTTTCCGCATTGACATCCCCCAAATGTGGGATGGCAGCATGAGGCCAAGCGGGTTCAGGAACTGCGCCGGCGCGATCCGGACACTCGTCAGAGGGGGCCGCCGCCCAACTGCCATTGGCCGATGACGGTCTGCTCCACCAGCCGGTCATCGCCCAGCACGATCAGCGCAAACAATAGCTCATCCAGGTTGCGCGCCTGCGCTGTCTTGCGCTCCAGCAGCGGCGTGGCGCGGGGGTTGAGCACCACGAAGTCCGCCTCGCAGCCCGGCTGCAGGTTGCCCACCACGCCTGCCAGGCCCAGCGCCTGGGCCGCGCCTGCCGTGTGCTGCCACCACAGCTGCTGGGGCGACAGGCTCAGGCCCTGCTTGCTCTGCCCTTCCCGGCCCACGCAGTACGCCGCCAGCATGGTGTGGAACGGGCTGAAGCTGGTGCCCCCTCCCACGTCGCTGGCCAGGCCGTAGCCAAAGCCCACGCGGTCCGCGCCCGCATAGTCGAAAAAGCCGCTGCCCAGGAAGAGGTTGCTGGTGGGGCTGACGGCCGCCACCGTGCCGGTCGCGCGCATCAATGCGCGGTCGTCGTCGTCGAAGTGGATGCAGTGGGCATAGACCGCACGCTCGCGCATCAGTCCGAAATCGTCGTACACGGCCAGATAGCTGCGCGACGCGGGGAACAGCTCGCGGGCCCAGCGGATCTCGTCCAGGTTCTCGGCCACGTGCGACTGGATCCACACGTCGGGATAGCGCGCGGCCAGCTCGCCCGCGCCGCGCAGCTGCTCGGGCGTGCTGGTGGGTGCAAAGCGCGGCGTGATGGCATAGCCCAGGCGGTCCACGCCGTGCCAGCGGCGGATCAGGGCTTCGGTGTCTATCAGGCTCTGCAGTGTGTCGTCGCGCACGCCGTCGGGCGAATGGCGGTCCTGCAGCACCTTGCCGGTGATCAGGCGCATCTGGCGGCGCTGCGCCTCGGTGAACAGCGCGTCCACGCTGGCCGGGTGCGAGGTGGCGAACGTCAGCGCCGTGGTCACCCCGTTGCGCAGCAACTCGTCCACGAAGAAGCCCGCCACCTGCGTGCCGTAGGCCGGGTCGACAAAGCGGGACTCGTGCGGGAAGGTGTAGTCCTCCAGCCAGGGCAGCAGGCCTGGCGCGGGCGAGCCGATCACATCGGTCTGCGGAAAGTGGATGTGCATGTCCACAAAGCCCGGAGCCAGGATGCGACCCGGCAGATGCGTGACGGAATGGCCAGCGTACTGGTGGGCCAGCGCCTGCCAGGCACCGGCGGCCACCACGCGCTGGCGCCCCTGGGCATCCGGGCCGACGGCCAGCAGGCCGTCTTCGTCGTACAGGGCCGATCCATCGTCGGCAAAGCGCAAAAGGGCAGAACGGTATACGTGCATGGGGCGCTAGCTTAGCGGCGGCTCGGTCCGGGCGCATACGCTGCATGCAATAGACGCTATGGGCTGCACACCGCAGCTGGCGTCGCCCCCTCAGCGCGTGATGCGGCCCTGCACCCCTTCCACCAGCCAGTTCATCTGCAGAATCTGCGC
This sequence comes from Acidovorax sp. sic0104, assembly GCF_019219095.1. Lineage (GTDB taxonomy): Bacteria > Pseudomonadota > Gammaproteobacteria > Burkholderiales > Burkholderiaceae_C > Acidovorax. The sequence goes on along the minus strand of NZ_JAHUWH010000029.1, from coordinate 24,426 downwards.
GTCCGTCAGCGCCTGGCCTGCGGGAATGACCTCATGGCCTTCGTTGTCGCGCACAGGGGCCTTGGCACCCGCGCGAAAGGGCTGCAGTTTCCCCGCGCCGATGGCCTTCTGCGCGGCCAGCACCTCCTGCTGCACGGCGGGCGGCACCTTGGGGCCGAAGTCGCCCACGCGGATCAGGCCCTCGCGCACGCCGCCCCAGAGGTTGCCGCTCTTCCAGGTGCCGTTTTGCACGGCGCGCACGCGGTCGGTGTAGTAGCGGCCCCACTGGTGGGTGACGGCGACGATCTGCGCGTCCGGGCCTGCCTTGCGCATGTCGGAGTGGTAGGCAACGGCCATCTTGCCGCGCTCCTGCGCTGCCGCCATCACGGCGGTGGAGCCGGTGTGAAAGGCCATCACGTCCACGTCCTGGTTGAAGAGCACCATGGCCGCATCGCGCTCCTTGGGCGGGTCGAACCACACATTGATCCACACCACCTTCACGGTGGCCTGGGGGTTGACCGATCGCATGCCCAGCGTGAACGCGTTGATGCCCTGCAGCACCTCGGGGATGGGGAAGCCCGCCACGTAGCCGGCCACGCCGGTCTTGCTCATGCGGCCCGCCGCGATACCCGCCAGATACCGGCCCTCGTAGTAGCGCGCGTTGGCCGCCGCCACGTTGGCCGCCGTCTTGTAGCCGGTGATGGACTCGAACTTCACGTTCGGGTAGTCCTGCGCCACCTTGAGCGTGGGCTCCATGTAGCCAAAGCTGGGCGTGAAGATGATCTGGTGCCCCGTGGCCGCCAGGTCGCGGATCACGCGCTCGGCATCGGCGCCCTCTGCCACGTTCTCCACGAAGGTGGTCTGCACCTGCGCGCCCAGCGCCGCCTCCACGGCCTTGCGGCCCTCGTCGTGCTGGCGCGTCCAGCCGGCTTCGGTGATGGGAGAGACATAGACGAAGCCCGCCTTGACGGGCTGCGCCGGCGCGGGGGCGGGTGGATTGGCGCCTGCCGGGGTCTGGGAGACAGCGGGAAGGGTGATGAAAACGGCGCCCGCCAGCGCACTCACACAAGCCGCACGCAGTGCGGTGGCGAGGTTTTTGTACATGGTGTTCCTCTACATGGCCCAGGTTGAAAAGCGGAGCCACCGCAGGGCGGCGGTGGTCCACGGAAAAAAATCGGCTAATCGGTCATTGCGCGATGCTGGATGCCCCGCAGGGCACAGCGTGCGGCTTGTCTCGTATCTCCGGTGTCCTGCATTCAGCCAAGACGCGGCACCCGCAGGCGGGCGTGGTCGGGCACGGTACCGCCCAGGCGGAAGGCGCCCACGACGTCCGACAGGCGCGCGGCCTGGTCCTTGAGGCTTTCGGCGGCCGCCGTCGACTCTTCGACCAGCGCGGCGTTCTGCTGCGTCATCTGGTCGAGCTGGCTCACGGCCACATTCACCTGGCCGATGCCCAGGCTCTGCTCCGACGCTGCGGCGCTGATCTCGCCGATGATGTCGGTCACCCGGCGCACGGACGTCACGATTTCGGTCATGGTGGTGCCGGCGTTCTGCACCAGCGCAGAGCCCGACTCGACCTTCTCGACCGACACGCCGATCAACGCCTTGATCTCCTTGGCGGCTTCCGCGCTGCGCTGGGCCAGGCCCCGCACTTCGGTGGCCACCACGGCAAAACCACGGCCCTGCTCGCCCGCGCGGGCGGCCTCGACGGCGGCATTGAGCGCGAGGATATTGGTCTGGAAGGCGATGCCGTCGATGGTGCCGATGATGTCCGAGATCTTCTTGCTGCTGGCATTGATCTCATCCATGGTGCTCACCACCTGCGAGACGACTTCGCCGCCCCGCTCGGCCACCGCCGCGGCCGAGGCTGCCAACTGGTTGGCCTGCACCGCCGAATCCGCGCTCTGGCGCACGGTGCTGGTCAGCTCTTCCATCGAGCTGGCGGTTTCCTGCAGGCTGCTGGCGGTCTGCTCGGTGCGGGCACTCAGATCCTGGTTGCCGATGGCGATCTGGGTGCTGGCGGTGGAGATGCTGTCCACGACGCCCCGCACCTGCTGCAACGACCGCTGCAAGGCGCTGCGCATCAGGTCCAGCGCGCGCAGCAGGCGGCCGGTCTCGTCATTGGCGTAGCTCGCCTCGGGCTGGCCGGTCAGGTCCATGTCGGCAATGGCTTCGGCGATGGCCTCGGCGTGGCGCAGCGGGCGCGTGATGCTGGCGGCCAGCAGCCAGGCCAGCAAGGCGCCCAGCAGCAGGGACACACCGGTGCACACCTGCAGCAGCAGCGTGGTCTGCGCGCGCAGGGTTTCGCTGCGCTTGCCGGCTTCGTCCAATTGCGCGCGCTGCATGTCCACCAGTTGCTGCACACCGGCGAGGTAGGCGCGAGAGGTGGGCTCAAAGCGCTCATTGAACACCTTGCTCGCGTTGTCGGCATCGCCCGCCTGTTTGAACTTGCTCACTTCCTCACGAGCTGCCAGATAGTCCTTGCGCAGCTGGCCCACCTGGTCGAAGAGCTTCTTCTCCTCGGACGTGTCCATCTTTGATTCGATGAATTTTTGCAGCTCGTTGGTCTGGCTGATGGACGCGGCCGTGGCGGGCGCGAAGTACGGGATCAGGCTCGCGTCGCTGCTCTTGGCGATCGCTGCGGCGCGCTGCACGCCCGAGGTGGTGTGTCGCAGCCAGTCGGACCCTGCGCGCTCGGCCTTGATGTTGTCCGACACCATGGTGTCGATCTCCTGGCCCAGTTGCCCCAGCTTGACCACTGCCACCACGCTGCTCGCAAAGAACAGCGCCAGGATCACGCCCAGCACCAGGGTCAGGCGCTTGCCGATGGAAATTTGACTGAGAAACATGGGTGGCTCCGTGGTGTTGCGGTGTGCGCCGTCCCCACCCCATCGTGGCGAGGCGGGGGTCTGCGTCGATAGACAACAAAAAAGGGGCTGCAGCCAAAGGCGCAACCCCGGTGCGGGCCGCAGCCCGCTCGTACAAAAACTCACAATTCTAGGGTTTACCCGATGATTTGGCTAGCCCTGCACCAAACAGGGGCACTGTGGCCCATGTGCAGCATCCCACTGTCGACGCTCCCCTGGCTCTCATTCAGTAGTCATGCTCCACGCAGCGCTCGAAGGTTTCCTTGAGCTTGTGCTCCCACACGCGCTTGTCGGCATTTCCCGCAAAGCTGGCCTCGAAACTGTTGAAAGCCAGCTGGTAGGCGTGCCTGGCGGTGAGGTGCGTGGCGGCGAACACCTGGGTGAAATTGTCGTTGATGTAGCCACCAAAATACGCCGGATCGTCCGAGTTGACGGTGGCCGCGAGGCCCGCATCGAGCAGCTTTCCCAGGTTGTGGTCGGCCAGGTCAGGAAACACGCGCAGCTTCTGGTTGGACAACGGGCACACCGTGAGCGCGACGCGGTCCTGCGCCAGGCGCTGCATCAGCGCCGCGTCGTGCACCGCCTGCACGCCGTGGTCGATGCGCTCGACCTTGAGCACGTCGAGCGCGCTCCAGATGTAGGCCGGCGGCCCCTCTTCGCCAGCGTGGGCCACCAGGCGCAGGCCCAGTTCGCGGCAACGTGCGAACACGCGAGCGAACTTCTCCGGCGGGTGCCCAACTTCGCTCGAGTCCAGGCCCACGCCGACGATCTTGTCCAGAAGCGGCTGCGCCTGCTCCAGCGTCTCGAACGCGGACTCCTCGCTCAGGTGGCGCAGGAAGCACAGGATCAGCGTGGCGCTGATGCCCAGCTCGGTGCGCGCGTCCCGGCAGGCCCGGTGCAGGCCATTGATGACGGTCTCCATGGCCACGCCGCGCTCCGTGTGCGTCTGAGGGTCGAAGAAGATCTCTGCGTGCAACACGTTGTCGCGTGCGGCGCGGCCCAGATAGGCACGCGCCATGTCGTAGAAGTCCTGCTCGTGCAGCAGCACACTGGCACCTGCGTAGTAGATGTCCAGAAAGCTCTGCAGGTTGGTGAAGGCATAGGCGCTGCGCAGCTCTTCCACGCTGGCGTAGGGCAAGGTCAGCCCGTTGCGCTCGGCCAGCGCGAAGATGAGCTCAGGCTCGAGCGAGCCTTCGATGTGGATGTGCAGTTCTGCCTTGGGCATGGCGCGCAGCAGCGCAGGCAGGCGGTCGGCGGAGATGGGCGGGACTTTGAACATGGCGGCCTGGCCTCTCATTTTTCTGTGGGGATGGTGGACCACATCATGCACCGGCATCGCACCAACGAAAAGGGCCGCTGATGCGGCCCTGGAGCGTCAGGCGCCGTGCGGCGCCCGCCTCTGTCACGGCACAAGCCGTGCCTTGCTTACTTCTTGTCGCCGCCGGGGATCTTGCCTTCCACGCCCTTGACGTAGAAGTTCACGCCGCCGAGGAACTTGTCGTCAGCCACGGCGTCCTTTTCCAGCACGGCCTTGCCGTCCTGGCCAACGATCGGGCCCTTCCAGATCACGAAGCTGCCGTCGGCCAGGCCCTTCTTCACTTCTTCGACCTTGGCCTTGGTCTCGGCGGGCACGTCTTCAGCGATGGAGACGAGGTCGATCGCGCCTTCCTTCACGCCCCACCAGCTCTGGCCCGTGGCCCACTTGCCGTCCAAGGCATCCTTGGTGGCCTTGATGTAGTACGGGCCCCAGTTGATCACGGCCGATGCCAGGTGGGCCTTGGGGCCGTAGGCGGTCATGTCCGAATCCCAGCCGAAGGCGCGCTTGCCCTTTTCCTGCGCCGTCTTGAGCACGGCGGGCGAGTCGGTGTTCTGGAACAGCACGTCCGCGCCGCCGTTGATCAGCGAGGTAGCGGCTTCGGTTTCCTTGGGTGGGCTGAACCACTCGTTCACCCAGACCACCTTGGTCTTGATCTTGGGGTTGACCGACTGCGCACCCAGCGTGAAGCTGTTGATGTTGCGGATCACTTCAGGGATCGGCACCGAGCCCACCACGCCCAGCGTGTTGGTCTTGGTCATGGCACCGGCGATCACGCCGGCCATGTAGGCACCTTCGTAGGTGCGGCTGTCGTAGGTGCGCACGTTCTCGGCGGTCTTGTAGCCGGTGGCGTGTTCGAACTTCACGTCCTTGAAGTCGGGGGCGATCTTCTGGATGGACTCCATGTAGCCGAAGGTCGTGCCGAAGATCAGCTTGTTGCCCTGGCCGGCCAGGTCGCGCAGCACGCGCTCGGCGTCGGCGGACTCGGGCACGCTTTCCACGAAGCTCGTCACGACCTTGTCGCCGAATTCCTTCTCGATGGCCTTGCGGCCGTTGTCGTGGGCGAAGGACCAGCCGCCGTCACCGACAGGGCCGACGTACGCGAACGCGATCTTCAGAGGCTCGGGCTTGGGCGCAGGGGCTTCTGCCGCAGGAGCCGGTGCGGGCGCGGGCGCCGGCGCCGGCTCTTCCTTCTTGCCACAGCCCACGAGCGCGGCGGCGGCAACGGCGGAGAGCGCTGCCACCTTGAGCAGGGAGCGTTTCTGCAGATCAGTCATGTCGATTCCTTATGGATGGATGAAGAGAATGAAGAGAGTTTTACAAGGCAGACGCACGAAAACGGTGATTATGGTCCGATCTACCGGGCAGTAACCAAAGGTTTTTCACCCCCGGCGCTCCCCGATGCAAGACACAGGCCACGGCGCCACTCCAAGCCGCCTGCCTGGGACGCAACGGCCTGTGCCGGTCAGGAGCCCGGATAGAACGGCTTGCCCAGCGATGCCGGCATGTTGATGCGGATCCAGGCGGGGTTGCGCGATATCAGCGCCAGCACCACGATGGTGGCCAGGTAGGGCAGCATCGACAGCAGCTGGCTGGCCACCTGCACGCCCGTGGCCTGCAGGTGGAACTGCAGCATCGTCACGCCGCCGAACAGGTAGGCCCCGAGCAGCACCCGCGCAGGCCGCCATGTGGCGAACGTGGTCAGGGCCAGCGCGATCCAGCCGCGCCCCGCCACCATTCCTTCGACCCACAGCGGCGTGTAGACGGTGGAGATGTAGGCACCGGACAGCCCGCACAGCGCGCCCCCGGCCACCACGGCGGCCAGGCGAATTCGGCGCACCGGGTAACCCAGCGCATGTGCCGACTCGGGCGACTCACCCACCGAGCGCAGCACCAGCCCTGCGCGCGAGCGGTACAGGAACCAGATGAGCGCCGCCACCAGCACCATGGTCAGGTACACCAGCGGGTGCTGCTGGAACAGCGCGGGCCCGAGCAGCGGTACGTCGGACAGCACCGGGATGGCGTACTTGGGCAGCTCGGGCAGCTTGGCCTGCACGAAGCTGATGCCCGCAAAGGCCGAGAACCCCACCCCGAACAGCGACAGCGCGAGCCCCGTGGCGTACTGGTTGGTGTTGAGCCAGATCACCAGCACACCGAAGATGGCGGCCAGCAGCGCCCCGGCGGCCATGCCGGCGGCAAAGCCCAGCCAGGTGTTGCCCGTGTGCACCACGGTGGCAAAGCCGGCGATGGCGGCGCAGAGCATCATGCCCTCGGCCCCCAGGTTGACGATGCCCGCCTTCTCGTTGATGAGCAGGCCCAGGGCCGCGATGGCCAGGACAGTGCCGGCGCTCAGGGTGGCGCCGATGAGGAGTGCGTAGGATTCCATCAGGCCACCACTTTCTTGGCGCCTACCCAGCGAACGCGGTAGGCAATGAGTGTGTCGCAGGCCAGCAGCGTGAACAGCAGCAGCCCCTGGAACACGCCGGTGAGCGACTTGGGCAGCCCCAAGCGCGACTGCGCCAGCTCGCCGCCGATGTAGAACATGCTCATCAGGATGGCCGACAGGATCATGCCCACCGGGTGCAGCCGCCCCACGAAGGCCACGATGATGGCCGCAAAGCCGTAGCCCGCCGGCACATACGGCGTGAGCTGGCCGATGGGCCCCGCCACCTCCAGCGCGCCCGCCAGGCCCGCTGCGCCGCCCGAAATGAGCAGCGCCGTCCAGAGCGCCCGGCGCGACGAAAAACCCGCATACCGCGCAGCCGCTGGCGCCAGCCCGCCTACCTGCTGGGCAAAGCCCGCGCGGGTGCGGAACAAAAACACCCACAGCGCCGCGGCCCCTGCCAGCGCCAGCAACAGGCCGATGGACATGCGCGAGCCCTGCATCAGGCGCGGGATCTGCGTGACCTTCTCGAACGTCTTGGTCTGAGGGAAGTTGTAGCCCATGGGGTCCTTCCAGGGGCCGTAGACCAGGTAGCCCAGCACCAGCGTGGCCACGTACACCAGCATCAGGCTGACCAGGATTTCATTGGCGTTGAACTTGTCGCGCAGCAAGGCCGTGAGCCCCGCCCACACCATGCCCCCCAGCACCCCCGCGAGCAGGATGGCGGGCACGATCCACGGCCCGGTGGTCTTGTCGGCCAGCAGCGCCACGCCGCCCGCCACCACGGCACCGATGACGAACTGGCCCTCGGCGCCGATGTTCCACACGTTAGAGCGAAAGCACACGGCCAGGCCGAGGGCGATGAGCAGCAGCGGCGTCGCCTTGACCATGAGTTCGCCGATGGCGTATTGCGTCTTGATAGGTTCCCAGAAGAACACCTGCAGCCCGCGCACCGGGTCCTTGCCCAGCGCGGCGAACAGCGCGACGCCGATCAGCACCGTGAAGGCCAGCGCCAGCAGCGGCGAGCCGTAGGTCCAGAGCCGGGATGCCTGGGGGCGGGGTTCGAGCTTAAGCATGCTGCACCTCCGCACCACTGGCATGGGCCTGGCGGGACAAATGGGCCTGCACGTCGGCATGCCACAGCCCGCTCATCCATTCACCGATCTGCTCGACCGTGGCGTCGGCGCGCGGCACCGAGGGCGACAGGTGCCCCTTGGCCACCACGTGCAGCCGGTCGCAGATTTCAAACAGCTCGTCCAGCTCCTCGCTGACCACCAACACCGCGCAGCCTGCATCGCGCAGCGCCAGGATGGAGCCGCGGATCTGCGCCGCCGCGCCCACATCCACGCCCCAGGTGGGCTGCGAGACGATGAGCAGCTTCGGATTGGCGTCGATCTCGCGCCCCACGATGAACTTCTGCAGGTTGCCGCCCGACAGCGACCTGGCCGCCGAGTGGGGGCCGCCCGCCTTCACGTTGAAGCGCTCGATGAGTGCCTTGGCGTGCGCCTCCAGCGCGCCCACCTTGATCCAGCCGCTGCCGGCCACCGAGTTGGTGCGCGTGAGCAGCAGGTTGTGCGCCAGGCCCATGGTGGGCACGGCGCCCCGGCCCAGGCGCTCCTCGGGCACGAAGTGCAGGCCCAGCGCGCGCCTCTGGCCCGGGCCCATGCGGCCCGCGTCCTGCCCGGCCACCCGGATGCTGGCAGCCTCGGCCCGCGTATCCTCGCCCGACAGCACGTAGAGCAGCTCCTTCTGACCGTTGCCGGACACGCCGGCAATGCCCACCACCTCGCCCGCCTTGACCTCGAACTGCAGGTCGACCAGGTCCACGCCGAACTGGTCCGCGCGGGGCAGCGACAAACCCTGCACGCGCAGCACCGTGGCGCCGGTCTGTACCGCACGGTGCGTGAGCGCCGGCGGTTCGGCGCCGATCATCAGGCGCGAGAGCGATGCGTTCGATTCCTCGGCCGGGTTGCACACGCCCGTGACCCTGCCGCCGCGCAGCACGGTGCAGGCTGTGCACAGCGCGCGGATCTCGTGCAGCTTGTGGCTGATGTAGAGGATGCTGCAGCCCTCGCTGGCCAGCTTGCGCAGCACCACGAAAAGCTTTTCGACCGCCTGGGGCGTGAGCACCGACGTGGGCTCGTCCAGGATCAGCACCTTGGGGTTGGTGAGCAGCGCGCGGATGATCTCCACCCGCTGCATCTCGCCCACGCTCAGGGTGTGGACGGGGCGCAGGGGGTCGATGTCCAGGCCGTATTCGGCCGCCTTGGCGGTGATGCGCTGCGTGACCTCGGGCAACGTGAGGCTCTTGTCCAGGCCCAGCCACACGTTCTCGGCCACGGTGAGGGTGTCGAACAAGCTGAAGTGCTGGAACACCATGGCAATGCCCAGGGCCCGCGCCTCCTGCGGGTTGCGCACCTGCACGGCCTGGCCGTTGAAGTGCACGCTGCCCTCGTCGGGCTTGACCGAGCCGTAGATGATCTTCATCAGCGTGGACTTGCCCGCGCCGTTCTCGCCCAGCACGGCATGGATCTCGCCAGGCAGCACCGTCAGCGAGACGCCGCTGTTGGCCACCACGGCCGGGTAGCGCTTGGTGATGCCCACAAGCTGCAGCCGGGGCGGCCGTGCGCCCGGGCCATCCGGGGCGCTGGAAGTAGGAGGTGAACTCATGCGGGGATTGTCTCTCAGTTTTACAACTTGTTATTGGAATGTAAATGCCGCCCTGCGCTTGCTCAGTATGCGCGAGCAGCTATTCTTTTCGTAGCGAAGAAGCCACCGTCTTCACGCATTCCCGCAGCCATATCGCCGCGGCCGAATGGTGGGTGCGGGCATGCCACAGCTGGTAGTACATCAGGCGCGGGAAAGGCACGGGGCTGGGCAAGATGGCCAGCGGCAGCTGGTCAACGTAGCGTTCGCAGTACTGGCGGCCGGTGGTCAGCACGAGCAAGCTCGATGCCACGATGGGCGGTATGGCGCTGAAGTGCGCGCACCGTGCGGTGATGTTGCGGGCCATGCCCAGGCTGTCCAGGTGCGCATCGATCACGCCGCGTGCGCCCGGGTGCGTGGGGGTGGGTGCGATGTGCTCGGCGGCCAGCCAGCTCTCGGCATCCCAGCCCCGGCGCACGGCCGGGTGCTCCCTGCTGACAAGGCACACCACTTCGTCGCCGAACAGGCGGCCCATGTGCAGGTCGTCGGGCGGCTGCGGCCAGTTGCCGATGACCACATCCACTTCGCCCTGCGCCAGATGCGCGTGGTAGTGCGCATCGGCGGACAGCGGCAGGATCTCGATCGGGCACAGCGGTGCCTCGACCTTCAGACGCGCGACCAGCTGGGGCAGGAACAGCGGGTCCAGGTAGTCGCTGGCCGCCACGCGGAAGGTGCGGGTGGACGTGCGCGGGTCGAACCCCCGCGCATCGGAGAACAGCGCCTCGGCCGATCGCAGGATGGCCCCCGCGGGCTCCACCATGCGCAGCGCGGCGTCGGTGGGCATCATGCTTGCACCCGATCGCACCAGCAGCGGGTCGCCCGCCAGGTCCCGCAGGCGCTTGAGCGCGGCAGACACGGCCGGCTGGTGCATGCCCAGCCGGACGGCGGCCCTCGATACGCTGCGTTCTGTGAGCACGGTGTGCAAGACCCTTATGAGATGGAGGTCTATCTTGTCGAAAAGGGCGTGGTCTCTCATACGGGGGCCTGCATTCCTGTCATACGGCATCGTGTATGCCGTGCGGCGCGCGGCTGCGCAACGCACCGCAAGGGGTCAACGAGGCTGCGCGGCAGAAGGAGCATCGGCTGCAACGCTCGACCAACCGGTCTCGCCAAGCACTACTCCTGCGCCCAGGGGCCTGCCCTGGGCTTGTCAGCAGCACTAGACGATCCTCGGTTTTCGAACGTTTCGCTTCGACGCCTTCTGCCGCGCAGCCTCCTGGCCATCTTCACATAGAACTTTGTGCCGGCCACACCGCGCAGGACAAAAGTCCCCCGACCGCGCTGCGGGTTGACGGCAGCGGCCCGGTCAAGGCGGGGCAGGCCGCAGGTACATTTGTCGGTCCCGAGCGCCGCGCCCACACACCGCCTGCACAGCGGCCTCTTTTTCCCGATTTTCCGCATGAACTCCACCCTGCACATCCAAGGCTGGTGCCCCGGCGCCTGGCAGCCCATGGCCTCGGGCGACGGACTGGTGGTGCGCGTGCGCCCACCGCGGGGCCGCCTGACGCTGCACCAGGCATTGCGGCTGTCGCGCCTGGCCCAGGTGCATGGCGGGGGCGTGCTGGAGCTGTCGAGCCGCGCCAACGTGCAGTTGCGCGGCGTGCGGCCCGAGCGCCATGCCGCACTGCTGCAATCGCTGGCGGCCTGCGGCTTGCTGGATGCGGATGCGCGCAGCGAGCGCCTGCGCAACATGGTGGTCGACCCTCTGCACCGCGCCGGCGACGGCGTGCAGGCGCTGGCGCTCGCGCTGCACCAGGCCCTGGCGCAGGCGCCCGACCTCGACGCCCTGCCCGCCAAGTTCGGCTGGGCCATCGACGGCGGATACTCCCACTGGCTGCACGGCGTATCGGCGGACATCCGCCTGCTTCGCGCGCCAGGCGTCGGGTCCACCGCATGGCGCGTGCAGCCGGACGGACTTCGCTGGGCGCTGGCTGCGGCCAGCCCGCAAGAGGCCGTGGCGGCAGGCATGGCACTGGCACGCTGGTTCGCGCAGCGCTGCGATCAGCTGCGCGCGCTCGGGCAACGGCCGGGACGCATGGCAACCGGCGCACAAGAACTGGAAATCGCACTCCACCACCCTGCCGCTGGCGGGTCCACGCCGCCCTCCACCGCATGGCTCGCGGGCCTGCCGGCAGGTGTGAAGTGGGTGCGCGCCGAAAGTGCGGTCCCTGCCCAGGCGCCGGAGCGCCACTTGGCGGGCCAAGCCCTGCCCGGCCAAGTCCCCGGCGTCGGCACGCTGGTGGCAGCGCCGCTGGGTCGCGTGCCGGCCCGGGCGTGGGCCCAACTGGTTCGCGCAGCGCGCAGCGGCGGCGCCACAGGCCTGCGCATCACGCCATGGCGCATGGTGTTGCTCGAGAGCGGTGCCGATAGCGCTGGCGCCAGGGATGCCGCCGACCAGGGCGCCAACCATAGCGCCGACCCGCCATCCGGCCCGCACTGGGTCACGCACCCCGACGACCCGCGCCTGCGCGTGTCCGCGTGCACCGGTGCGACCGGCTGCCCCCAGGCCCACGCCCCCACCCAGGCCCTGGCGCTGGCCTGCGCGCGCCACGTGCCGCCCGGCGCGCACCTGCATGTCTCCGGCTGCGCCAAAGGCTGCGCACGGCAGGCACCGGCCACGGTCACCCTGCGGGCGGAAGCGAGCGAACGCGGGCCGGTGTGGGCTGTGATTCGCCAAGGGATTGCCAGCCAGGTCGCCGACGAGCGCGTGGAGGAGTCCATCCTGCAAGACAATCCCGGGTTGTTGTTTGACCCCCATTGATGTTGCACCGCTACGAAACCCAGGGCGCCGAGATCTACCGGCAGTCCTTTGCCACCATCCGGCGCGAAGCCGAACTGAGCCGCTTCAACCCCACCGAAGAGCGCGTCGTGGTCCGCATGATCCACGCCGCGGGCATGGTCGAGCTGGCACCGTTCGTGATGTTCTCACCCGGCATGGCCGAGGCCGCGCGCCAGGCGCTGCAGGACGGCGCGCCCGTGCTGTGCGACGTGCGCATGGTGAGCGAAGGCATCACCCGCACCCGCCTGCCGGCCGCCAACCCCATCATCTGCACGCTGCAGGACGAGCGGATACCGGCCCTCGCCCGGCAACTGGGCACGACGCGCAGCGCCGCCGCTGTGGAACTGTGGCGCCCGCAGCTGCAGGGCGCCGTGGTCGCCATCGGGAACGCGCCCACCGCCCTGTTCCACCTGCTCAACATGCTGCAGGAGCACGGCTGCCCACGCCCAGCGGCCATCATCGGCTGCCCGGTGGGCTTCATCGGCGCGGCCGAGTCCAAGGATGCGCTGATGCACGACCTGCCCGTGCCCGCGATGGTCGTGCGCGGCCGCCTGGGCGGCTCTGCGATGACCGTGGCCGCCATCAACGCCCTGGCCAGCGATGCCGAGTAGCACCATGGCATCCGCGCACGGCAAGCCCGGCATCGTGTGCGTGGGACTGGGCCCCGGAGACCCCGACCTGATGAGCGTGAAGGCCGACCGCCTGGTGCGGGGCGCGCTCCATGTGGCCTTCTTCCGCAAGAAGGGCCGCCCCGGCAAGGCGCGCCAGCTGGTGCAGGGCCTGCTCGCGCCGGGCGTGACCGAATACCCCATGGAATACCCCGTGACCACCGAACTGCCGGTGGACAGCACGGACTACGTGGCCCAGCTTTCGGCCTTCTACGACGACTGGTGCACGCGCCTGGCGCTGCTGGCGCAGACGAAGCAGGTGGTGGTGCTGTGCGAGGGCGACCCCTTCCTCTACGGCTCGTTCATGCACCTGTACACCCGCCTGCGCGAGCGCACCGGCACCGCGCCCGAGGTGGTGCCCGGCATTCCCGGCATGGTGGGCTGCTGGCACGCCACGGGCGAGCCCATCACCTGGGGCGACGACGTGCTCAGCGTGATGACCGGCACCCTGCCCGAAGACGAGCTGGTGCGTCGCATGCAGACCGCGGACGCGCTGGTCGTGATGAAGGTGGGGCGCAACCTGCTCCGCATCCGCCGCGCGCTCACCCGCACCGGGCGGCTGGACGCCGCCTGGCTGGTGCAGAACGGCACCACGGCCACGCAGCAGGTCGCGCGGTTGGCCGAGGTGGCGGACGACGCCTGCCCGTACTTCGCCATCGTGCTGGTGCATGGCCAGGGCCGGCGGCCGGAGGCGGCATGGTGAATGGCTCCACGGCACCCGCAGGACGCCTGACCATCGCAGGCCTGGGCCCCGGCGCCCTCGCGCAGATCACGCCCGAGGTGGCAGCGGCGCTGCAGAGCGCCACCGATGTGGTGGGCTACCTGCCCTACGTTGCGCGGGCCCGGGCCGTGTGCGGGGCAGCAGGCGCCGAAAGCGCCGTGGCCTGGCACGCATCGGACAACCGCGTGGAGCTCGACCGCGCCAGGCAGGCGCTGGCCCTGGCGGCCCAAGGCCGGCAGGTGGTGGTGGTGTCGTCCGGCGATCCGGGCGTTTTCGCCATGGCGTCTGCGGTGTTCGAAGCCATGGAAAACGCCGAGCCTGCAGATGCCGTCGCCTGGCAGACGCTGGACGTGCAGGTGCTGCCCGGCATCACCGCCATGCTCGCGGCGTCGGCGCGCGCCGGCGCGCCGCTGGGCCACGACTTTTGCTGCATCAACCTGTCGGACAACCTCAAGCCCTGGCCGGTGATCGAAAAACGCGTGCGCCTGGCGGCAGAGGCGGACTTCGCGATGGCGTTCTACAACCCGCGCTCGCGCAGCAGGCCCGAAGGCTTCGTGCGGCTGCTGGATCTGCTGCGCGCCCACTGCGAGCCCGCTCGCCTGCTGGTGTTTGCGCGGGCGGTCTCCACGCCCGACGAGCAGCTCACCGTCTGCACCCTGGCCGAGGCAGCGCCCGAGATGGCCGACATGCGCACCGTGGTGCTGGTGGGCAACAGCGCCACGCGGCGCGTGGGCCGGTTCACCTACACGCCGCGCTTTTACGGCCTGCCCGCCGACGGGGCCTCGCCGGGCAATGCGCCATGACGCAGCCAGTGGATCACCGCGTCCACGTGGCCGGTGCGCGCACGCTGCGGCAGGTGCGGCCGCTGCACCATCACCACCGGCAGGCCCAGCGCGCGCGCAGCGTCGAGCTTGCCGCGCGTGGCCTCGCCGCCCGCGTTCTTGGCCACCAGCCACCGCACGCGGTGCGCCTGCAGCAGGGCCAGGTCGTGCTCTGCGCTGAAGGGGCCACGGCCGATCTCAAGATCCACCGAATCGTCGGGCCAGGGCAGGCTGCCGGGCGCGGGGGCATCCACCAGCCGCAGCAGGTAGCGGTGCTGCCGCTGGCCCGCGAAGGCCTGCAGCTGCTTGCGCCCCACGGCCAGGAACACCCGCGTGGGCTCTGCGGGCAGAACACTCGCAGCAGCCGCCATGTCGGGCACGTCGATCCACCGGTCGCCAGGCCCCGGCTGCCAGGGGGGGCGCTCCAGCGCCAGCAGCGGCACCCCGGCCATGGCACAAGCCTCGCAGGCATGCCGGCTCATCTGCGCAGCAAAGGGGTGGGTGGCATCCACCACATGGGTGATGCCGTGGTCGGCCATGTACCGCACGAGCCCCTGCACGCCGCCAAATCCTCCAACGCGCACGGGCAATGGCTGCGCCAGCGGCGCCTGCGTGACGCCCGCGTACGAGAACACGGCCGACACGCCGGCCTGGTGCAGGGCCTGTGCCAGCTGGCTGGCGCCGGTGGTACCGCCCAGCAGGAGAACATGCGTCATGACTGATCCGTGGTTGACATTGGTGGGCCTGAACGAAGACGGGCTGCAGGGCCTCAATGCCGCAGCCCGCCACGCGCTCGATGCCGCCCAGGTGGTGTTCGGCGGGCCGCGCCACCTGGCGCTGGCCCAGGTGGGTGACCGCGGCCGTCCCTGGCCCGTTCCTTTCGACGTGGCGCCCGTGCTGGCCCTGCGCGGCCAGCGCGTGGTGGTGCTGGCATCGGGCGACCCGTTCTGGTTCGGCGCGGGCGGCAGCCTGGCGGCGCATCTGGCGCCCGATGAGTGGCGCTGCCACGCGCAACCCTCGACATTCTCGCTGGTCGCGGCGCGCCTGGGCTGGCGGCTGGAGGCGGTCGATTGCCTGGGCCTGCACGCCAGCCCGCTGCAGCAACTGCTGCCCCGACTGGCGCCAGGGCGCCAGTTCATCGTGCTGCTGCGCGACGGTGCGGCCGTGGCGCATCTGGCGCACTGGCTGGTGCAGGAAGGCTGGGGCGACAGCAGCCTGTGGGTGATGGAGGCCGTGGGCGGCCCCCGCGAGCGCTGCCGCAGGCTGGGCGCACACGAGGCAGACGCCCTGCTGGCGGCAGACCCCGCGCAGGCCCCCGTGGCCGTGGCACTGGAGGCCCAGGGCGGCACGGCCATGCCCCAGGTGCCTGGCCACTCCGACGATTTCTATGCCCACGACGGCCAAATCACCAAGGCGCCGGCCCGCGCGCTGACGCTGGCAGCCCTGGCCCCACGGCGCGGCGAAAGGCTGTGGGACATCGGCAGCGGCTCCGGCTCCATTGCGGTGGAGTGGTGCCTGGCCGGGGGCATGGCGAACTGTGTGGAGCAGCATGCTGCCCGCGTGGACAACATCCGCCGCAACGCCGCACGCGTGGGCCTGCAAGCCGCCTTGCAGGTGGTGCACGGCCCGGCGCCCGCCGCGTTGCAGGATTTGCCACCGCCCCAGGCGGTGTTTGTCGGCGGCGGTTTCAACGCCGCGCTGTTCACCGAACTGCGGGCGTTGATGCCAACCGGCTGCCGCCTGGTGGTGAACGCCGTCACGCTGGAAACGCAGGCCTTGCTGGTGCAGCTGCACGGCGCGCACGGCGGGCAACTTCTGCGGCTGGAGCTATCGAGCGCGCAGCCGCTCGGGCGCATGCACAGCTGGCAGGCCGCCCGCCCGCTGGTGCAGTGGAGCTGGCAGCGATGAGCGGTGCCCGCAGCGCGATGCGCTCGGACTCCGGCCACGTCTGCACGGTGGTCGGCGTGGGCGTTCGCGCGCATGCAGAGCCCGCAGCATTGCAAGCGCTGTGGATGCAGGCCCGGGGCCTGTTGCAGGGCGACGCAGCGCTGACGCTCCCCGCTGCACACCCGTGCGCGGTGGCCGTGCTCGACACCAAGGCCGGCCACCCGGCACTGGCCCACTGGCTGTCGGGCCTCGTAGACGGCGCACGCGCCGTGCCCATACTGCCGATCCCGGCAGGCCGCATGGCCCACCAGCCCGTGGCGACGCAGTCGGCGCGCCTGGCCGAACGCTACGGCACCGGCAGTATCGCCGAGGCCGCAGCCTTGTCTGCCGCAGGCCCTCAGGCTGAACTGGCCGTGCCGCGCCTCGTGGCCGCCGACGGCAGCGCCA
Source organism: Acidovorax sp. sic0104 (assembly GCF_019219095.1). Lineage (GTDB taxonomy): Bacteria > Pseudomonadota > Gammaproteobacteria > Burkholderiales > Burkholderiaceae_C > Acidovorax. The sequence goes on along the minus strand of NZ_JAHUWH010000029.1, from coordinate 7,853 downwards.
CCCTGGCCGTGGCGCTCAGCCGGCATGGTCCCCTGGCCTGTTGTGCGGCAGCGGCCCCGTTCCCAAGACTACAAGGAGCATCGGCATGACCGTGCATTTCATCGGCGCCGGTCCGGGCGCTGCCGACCTGATCACCGTGCGCGGGCGCGACCTGATGGCCGCGTGCCCGGTGTGCCTGTACGCAGGCTCGCTGATCCCGCGCGACCTGCTGGCGCACTGCCCGCCGGACGCGCGCATCGTCAACACCGCTGCCATGAGCCTCGATGACATCGTGGCCGAGATCGAAGCCGCCCATGCGCGGGGCCAGGACGTGGCGCGCCTGCATTCGGGCGACCTGTCGGTGTGGTCCGCCATGGGCGAGCAACTGCGCCGGCTGCGCGCGCTGGGCATTCCGTACACCGTGACGCCCGGCGTGCCCTCGTTCGCCGCCGCCGCGGCCACGCTGGGCGCAGAGCTCACTCTGCCCGGGCTGTGCCAGTCGGTGGTGCTCACGCGCACATCCGGCCGGGCCACCTCCATGCCCGAGGCCGAGAACCTGGCTGCGTTTGCCGCCACCGGCGCGGTGCTGGCGATCCACCTGTCGATCCACGTGGCCGACAAGGTGCAGGCAGAACTGCTGCCGCACTACGGCGCCGACTGCCCCGCCGCCATCGTGTGGCGCGCCAGCTGGCCCGACGAAACCGTGGTGCGCACCACGGTGGGCGCGCTGGCACAGGCCGTGGCCACCAGCATGGAACGCACCGCGCTCATCCTGGTGGGCCGCAGCCTGCAGGCCGAGGACTTTGCCGAGAGCCGCCTCTACGCCGCCGACTACGACCGCCGCTACCGCCCCCTGGGCACCGCGCCGCGCTTTCCGGCCACCGATGTGCGCGGCGGCACGGCGCTGGACACCGCCCGCGACGAGCCGCTGGACGCACCCTCCGCATGAGCCCCGTGCCCACCGCCCTGCCCCCCATCGCGCTGACCCTGATCGGCATCGGCACCGGCAACCCGGACCACCTCACGCGCCAGGCCATCGCCGCGATGAACGCGGCCGACCTGATCCTGCTGCCGCACAAGGGCGAGGACAAGGCCGAGCTGGCGGCCCTGCGGCAGTCGCTGTGCGATGCGGTGCTGACGGGCCCTGCGGTGCCGCGCATCGCCGGCTTCGACATGCCGGTGCGCCGCAGCGACGGCAACGACTACCTGGCCCAGGTGGACGAGTGGCATGCCGCCATCACGCAGCGGTGGCAGGCGGCCATCGCCCAGGCCCTGGCCCAGGGGTGCCTGACAGCGCCCGCCGATGGGGCCGCCCAGCGCGTGGCGCTCTTGGTGTGGGGCGACCCGTCGCTGTACGACAGCACGCTGCGCATCGCGGCCCGCCTGCAGCCCGCGCCGGCCACGGTGCAGGTGGTGGCGGGCATCACCTCGGTGCAGGCGCTGGCGGCGGCGCACGCCATCGCGCTGAATGACATCGGCCAGCCCTTCGTGGTGACCACGGGCCGCCAGCTGCGCGACCACGGGTGGCCCGCCGGAGTCGACACGGCCGTGGTCATGCTCGACGGACAGTGCAGCTTCGCCACACTGCCGGCTGAAGGCGTGCACATCTGGTGGGGCGCCTACCTGGGCATGCCCCAGCAGTTGCTGGACAGCGGCCCCCTGGCCGACGCCGGGCCGCGCATCGAAGGCGCGCGTGCCCGGGCCCGTGAACGCCATGGCTGGATCATGGACATCTACCTGCTGCGCCGGCAGGCCGCCGCCAGCGGCTGATCCAGGCAGCCTGCGGGGCGCTGTGCCGAGGCCCACCTTAAAAACCCATAGCGCGCCGGGCATCCTCGTTATACGCTCGCGCTTATGTGGGCGCTGCGCGGTGCGCATACGCTCTGGTATCCCTCTCTGACGACTATCTGCCCGGCCTCCGGGCCGCCCCACGCATGACGACGCCCCACCGCCCCCTTCGCTTCATCCGCCGCGGCCAGCCCGTGGTGCTGAACCATGTCCCGCCCGACCGCACGCTGCTGGAGGTGCTGCGCGAAGACCTGGGCTGCACGGGCACCAAGGAAGGCTGTGGCGAAGGCGACTGCGGCGCCTGCACCGTGGTGCTGGGCGAGGCGCAGGGCGGCCATGTGCACTACAGCGCCGTGAACAGCTGCATACGCCTGGCGCATTCGGTGGACGGCATGGCGCTGTGGACGGTGGAAGACCTCGCGGAAGACCCGCTGATCCAGCCTGCTGATGTGCCGCTCAAACCGTCGCGAGCGGACGGCGGGCTAGGCGCACGGAGCGCAGGAACCGGAATGGACATTCAGGTCCATGAGGATTCCGAGCACCGCGCAACGACGCACCCCGTTCGCGCAGCAGGCTTGCACCCCGCGCAAGAAGCGATGGTGCAGTGCCATGGGTCCCAATGCGGCTTTTGCACGCCGGGCTTTGTGATGAGCCTGTTCGGCATGTACCAGCGGCATGTGGTGCCTATCCAGGCGGCGGGCGGCGGTGTACAGCCCATCACGCGCGAGATGGCGCAGGAAGACCTTTCGGGCAACCTGTGCCGCTGCACCGGCTACCGCCCCATTCTCGACGCGGCGCAGCAGATGGCCGCGCTGCCTGCCGTGGCGGTCAACGAACCTCTTTTGCTACAAAAATTAGAGCTATTGGCGCATACACACCAAGCGCCAGAGGCCGATTTTTCCTATGTTTCGCCTACCACGCTGGCCGACCTGCTGGCCGCCCGCGCCGCCCACCCAGGCGCGCAAATCGTGGCCGGCTGCACCGACGTGGGCCTGTGGGTCACCAAGCAGCACAAGCAGTACGAGCGCATCCTCGATGTGACCCGCGCGGCCGAGCTGCGCCAGGTACAGCGCGACGCCCACCACATTGCCATCGGCGCCGCCGTCTCGCTGACCGATGCCTTCGCGGTGCTCAAGGCCCAGTGGCCCCAGCTGCACAGCTTCGCTGCGCGCTTCGCGGGCCTGCCCGTGCGCAATTCCGGCACGCTGGGCGGCAACGTGGCCAACGGCTCGCCGATCGGCGACTCCATGCCGCTCCTGATCGCGCTGCGCGCCCGGGTGGTGCTGGCCAGCAGCGCGCGCGGCGAGCGCACGCTGCCGCTGGAAGACCTGTACACCGGCTACCGCCAGAACGTGATGGCCGCCGACGAGTTGCTGGTGCGCATCGTGGTGCCCCGCCCGGGCGTGACCGAGGCGCTACGGGCCTACAAGATATCCAAGCGTTTTGACGACGACATCTCGGCCGTGTGCCTGGCCATCAACCTGGACATCGACGCTGGTGTGGTGCGCCACGCGAGCATCGGCGCGGGCGGTGTGGCCTCTACGCCCGCACGCGCCCGTCAGACCGAGGCCGCCCTCACCGGCCAGCCCTGGAATGCCGATACCGTGCAGCGCGCCGTGCAGGCCCTGCAGGCCGAGTTTCACCCCATCTCCGACATGCGTGCGAGCGGCGCCTACCGCAGCACCGTGCTCGCCAGCCTGCTGCAGCGCTTCTGGCTGGAAAGCCAGGGCGAAGACGCGGTGAGCGTGGAGAACTTCCGCCTGGAGGCCGCCGTATGAACCAGCGTGAACTCCCGCCCAACGCCGTACCGGTCAGCCGCGATGCCGTGGATGACCCCGTGGTCGCCGCCGCCGATGCCCACGCCGCCGGTCCGCAGCCCCAGGCGGCAGCGGGCGCGGTGGCAGCCACTGCGCCCGCACCCAGCCTGCGCGCCATGGGCCAGTCCCACATCCACGAAAGCGCGCGCGCCCAGGTGGCCGGCGCAGCGCACTACATCGACGACCTGCCCGAGGTGAAGGGCACGCTGTACGCCGCGCCCATCCTCTCCACCGTGGCCCACGGCAGGCTGAACGGCGTGGATGCCACCGCCGCCCTGGCCTTGCCCGGCGTGCGCGGCGTGGTGCTGGCGGCCGACGTGCCGGGCGACAAGCTGCTCGCAGCCTTCGCGCACGACGAGCCTGTGTTCGCCATCGACACCGTGCAGCACATCGGCCAGGTGATAGGCCTGGTCGTCGCCGATTCGGTGATGCAGGCGCGCCGCGCGGTGCGCGCGGTGAAGCTCGACATCACGCCCCTGCCCGCCGTGCTCACAGTGCAGGACGCTCTGCAGGCGCAAAGCTACGTGCTGCCGCCGGTGTTCGTGCGCCGGGGCGACGCGGCTGCGGGCCTGGATGCATCGCAGCACCGCCTGAGCGGCCAATTCGAAGTGGGCGGCCAGGAGCACTTCTACCTCGAAGGCCAGATCGCCTACGCCATGCCGCTGGAGCAAAGGCAGTGGTGGATCTACTCCAGCACCCAGCACCCCGGCGAGGTGCAGCACTGGGTGGCGCACGCCCTTGCCATCGACAACCATGCGGTCAAGGTCGAGTGCCGGCGCATGGGGGGCGGCTTCGGCGGCAAGGAGACACAGGCCGGCCACCTGGCCGTGTGGGCCGCCGTGGCCGCGAACAAGCTCGGCCGCCCCGTCAAGCTGCGCCTGGACCGCGACGAGGATTTCATGGTCACCGGCAAGCGCCACCCGTTCGCGTACGAGTACGACGTGGGTTTTGACGCCACGGGCCGCATCACGGGCCTGAAGCTTCAGATGGCGGCCAACTGCGGCTTTTCCGCCGACCTGTCGGGCCCCGTGGCCGACCGCGCCGTGTTCCACAGCGACAACGCGTACTACCTGAGCGACGTGGAGATCGCCTCGTACCGCTGCAAGACGAATACCCAGAGCCACACTGCCTTTCGCGGCTTTGGCGGCCCGCAGGGCGTGATCGTGATCGAGGCCATCCTCGGCGACATTGCGCGCGCCCTGGGCCTGGATGCGCAGGACGTGCGCCTGGCCAACCTGTACGGCAAGGACGCATCGGAAGGCCGCAACGTCACCCACTACCAGATGACGGTGGAAGACAACATCCTGCACGCGCTTTTGCCCCAGCTGGAGCGCGACGCCGACTACCGCGAGCGCCAGGCCGCCATCGCCGCCTGGAACGCCACCAGCCCCGTGCTCAAGCGCGGCCTCGCGATCACGCCGGTCAAGTTCGGCATCAGCTTCACCGCCACGCTGTTCAACCAGGCCGGCGCGCTGGTGCACGTGTACACCGACGGCAGCGTGCAGGTGAACCACGGCGGCACCGAGATGGGCCAGGGCCTGCACACCAAGGTCGCGCAGATCGTGGCCGACGAGCTGGGCGTGCCGCTCTCCCGCGTGCTGGTAACCGCCAGCGACACCAGCAAGGTGCCCAACGCCAGCGCCACCGCCGCCAGCAGCGGCACGGACCTGAACGGCCGCGCGGCCCAGTTCGCGGCGCGCAATGTGCGCGACAACCTCGCGTCCTTCGTCTGCGGGCTGGACGGCTGCGGCGCGGGCGCCATCCGCTTTGAGGGCGGGCAGGTTATCTCGCCCAAGAAGGTGCGGCAGTTCGACGACGTGGTGAAGGAGGCATACGCCAACCGCATCCAGCTGTGGAGCGACGGCTTCTACCGCACGCCCAAGATCCACTACGACAAGGCCACGCTCACGGGCCGGCCGTTCTACTACTTCGCCTACGGCGCGGCCTGCTCCGAAGTCGTCATCGACACCCTCACCGGTGAGAGCCGCGTGACGCGCGTGGACATCCTGCACGACGTGGGCCACAGCATCAACCCGGCCATCGACATCGGCCAGATCGAGGGCGGCTTCGTGCAGGGCATGGGCTGGCTCACCACCGAGCAGCTGGTCTGGAACGACAAGGGCTATCTCGCCACACACGCCCCCAGCACCTACAAGATCCCGGCGACAGGCGACATCCCCGCCCACTTCCGCGTGAACCTGTGGCCCGAGGCCAACCGCGAAGACAACGTCGGCGGCAGCAAGGCCGTGGGCGAACCTCCCTTCATGCTGGCGATCAGCGTGTACGAAGCCCTGCGCAACGCGGTGGCTGCGGGGCGTGAAGGCGGCCCTGGCCGCCCGGTGGTTCTGACCGCACCTGCGACCGCTGAGAATGTGCTGAGGGCTCTGGGTCGGCTGATGGATTGAAGCTCCGGGCGCTGTGCTGCAGGTTCAGTACAGGAAACCTGCCGGCACCGCGCCCGCTGCGCAGGTGGTCAGGAGCCCGACGCAGCGTCCAGCTTGTCCTGCGTTCTGCTATCAAAGTCGCTGGCGTCGTGCCGCTCGCGCAACTGGCTGGCCGGCTCGCCCGACACACGGTTCACCTTGCGCCCACGCTCCACCGCCGGGCGCCGGGCCACCTGCTCGGCCCAGCGCAGCACGTGCGTGTATTCGTGCACCTGCAGGAACTCGCCCGCGCTGTAGGCCTGTCCCTTGACCATCAGGCCGTACCACGGCCAGATGGCGATGTCCGCGAGCGTGTACTCGTTACCCGCGACATACTCCTGCCCGGCCAAGCGCTGGTTCAGCACATCGAGCTGGCGCTTGGTCTCCATCGCATAGCGGTCAATCGCGTATTCGATCTTGACCGGGGCATAGGCATAGAAATGCCCGAAGCCCCCACCCACGAACGGCGCACTGCCCATCTGCCAGAACAGCCACGACAGGCACTCCGCGCGCGCCGCGCCGTCCTTGGGCAGAAAGGCGCTACCGAACTTCTCGGCCAGGTACATCAGGATGGCGCCGGACTCGAACACACGCACTGGTTTCGCTGCGTTGGTCCGGTCCAGCAGCGCCGGGATCTTGGAGTTGGGGTTCACGGCAACGAACCCGCTGCCGAACTGCTCGCCCTCGTTGATGCGGATCAGCCAGGCGTCGTACTCCGCACCGCTGTGACCCAGCGCGAGAAGCTCTTCCAGCAGGATGGTCACCTTGACCCCATTGGGCGTGCCCAGCGAGTACAGCTGCAGCGGGTGCCGGCCTACGGGCAGTTCCTTGTCATGGGTGGCGCCCGCAATGGGGCGGTTGATGCTGGCGAACTGGCCGCCGTTTTCCTTGTGCCATTGCCAGATGGCGGGTGGGGTGTAGGGGGTGGTGTCGGGCATGCGGTGCTCCAGGGCAACGGTTGAACGATGGCTGCGGGAGCCGGGACCGGGCCAGTTTAGCGACGCCACCAAAGCACCGCAGGGCTATGGCCAAATGCCCTGCAGCGCGTGTTGGCCAAAATGCGCACTCATGCGAAAAAAGGGCCCTGGAAAGTTGAGATCCGACTATCGCCGCTATAGTTTGTCTGGTTGATGTTTGCCTTTGACCGACCGGAAATGCAGGCGTTATGGCAAGGCTGCTGAACAGGTTTGGCGGTCAAAATTGTGCGAGGGCACGCAGTTGGATCTGACGTATGGGATCCCTAGCCGCATGTCGAATGGCTCCTAGGTAGGCTGAAGCCAAACGTGCATCGTGAAAGAGCGTGCATCCGGGACTGAAGCACCTTGGTTTCTACTGGGGGGCGGTGGAACCGGAGACGGATCTTTTATTTCGGTGCAGCCGGCCGAATTGCTCGCCCGCCAGGTCCACCCAGTCAGTCCACTCCTCTGCAAGGGTCCAAGCAGCATGAGTCCTTCAAAGCAGCAACGATGGCAGGAGCGCTTGAAATGGTTGCGCAGGCTCCGAAACTGGTTTCTCGGCCTCGGTGTCATTGCACTGGCAACCGCGCTCCAGACGGCCTGCAACACAATCGGCAACCCAGACACCTGGGCAAGCGCATTTCACGCATTTTCAGCATCCGGAATGCTCGCCCAGTACGGTTGGTGGCTCACAGGCTTTGGCAGTGCGCTCGTCATCCTCGGGCTCTTGGTTGCGATTGTTGTCGACCGGCAAGAGCCTGACTAGCTGTCACATCCCGGACGATCATATGGCCGCTTGTGAAACAGATCCGGGTGCTCTTGGTACCACTCTTTCATGGCCTGCATTGGCGTACTACTCTTGAGCGCTGACTGTGGCAACTGGTGGTTGT
>NZ_JAHUWH010000028.1 GCF_019219095.1 Acidovorax sp. sic0104 | reverse complement strand
TGCCGATGCTGGGGGTGCTGTAGTGCTGGGCACCGTCCAGCTCGAAGGGCTGGTTCAGGTGCGCCAGCAGTTTCTCGGCCACGGTCTCGGCCTGGGCTGCCGCCTCGGGCATCTCGGGGGCCAGGGATTCGAGCATGACGACGAATTCGTCTCCGCCAAAGCGGGCCACCGTGTCGGCCTCGCGCACGCTGCCCACCAGGCGGGCGGCCACCTGCGACAAAAGCTGATCGCCCATGTCGTGGCCCAGCGTGTCGTTGAGGTCCTTGAAGTTGTCCAGGTCAATGAACAGCAGCGCCCCGAGGTTCCTGGTGCGCTGGCAGGCCGCGATGGAACGCTGCAGGCGATCGAGCAGCAGGCGGCGGTTGGGCAGACCGGTCAGCGCATCGTAGAACGCCAGGCGCTCGATCTCCTGCTCTGCGCGCTTGCGGTCCGTGATGTCCATGGTGAAGCCATGGGACACCACCGAGCCATCGGGCTCGCGATGCGGTATGGCATTGGTCATGTGCCAGCGAATGCTGCCGTCGGGCATGCGCACGCGGTACTCGCACTGCCAGGGCACGAGCTTGCGCACCGAAGTGATGGCGGACTTCTGCACGTGCGGCAGGTCTTCGGCCAGCACGCGCAGCATGAGCACGCCGTGATCGGCCGTGACCTCGTGCGGCTCCACGCCCATGAACTCGCGCACCGCGTCACTGATGTACTGCACGCTGGTGGAGCCGTCGGCGTGAAGGCGGTACTCGTAGATGAAACCGGGGATGCGGCTCGCAATGCGCTGGATGAACAGCAGTTGCTCGCGCAGCTGCTCAGCCGCGCGGTGTTCGTCCGTCACGTCCTGCACGACGCCCATCACCACCTGCACCCCGTCGCGCGGCAGCGTGCGCTGCACGCGCGAGCGCATCCAGCGCACCTCCCCGTCGGGACGGCGCCAGCGGTACTCCACATCCAGGCCCTGGCCGCGTTCGCGCACCTTGTCGAACACGCCACGATCCTCCGGCAGGATGCCGCTCACGGCACGCTCGGGGTCCACCCATTCCTGCTGCTCGAAGCCCGCGATGTTGCACAGGCCCGGCGACCACAGCAGCACGGTCTCTCCCGGGTCCTCGATGCGGCGCCAGTGCCCTGCGCGGGCCAGGCTTTCCATGGTGTTGAAGACGTCGGTCTGCTCACGCAATTCGCGGCGCACTTCTTCCAGCGACTGCTCGGCGGCGGCCAGTGCGGCGCGCAGGGTCTCTGCCTCCGTGGCATCGCGCACTGTGACGACGATGCAGTCGTTGGTCACTCGGCGTGCGGACAAATCCCAGGCCAGCAACAGCCGGCCGGCTTCGCGCACGACCTGGCGGCATTCGAGCGGCGCCCCCACCCGCACCACCCCCTGCAACTGGTCCAGCAACTGGGTGCCAGCCAAGAGGTCGAATACTTCGCTCGCATCGGCCCCCGGGTGACGCACCGCGCCCAGCCCCGGCATGCGGCGCGCAGCCGCATTGGCGGCCAGCAGCAGCAGTCTGCCGCCCTGCAGTCGGAACTCCATCAGCGCCACCGGAACCGCGTCCACCAGGGCCTGCAGGCGCGCTTGCGCCATGGGCTCGATGGCCCCTTCGCCGGCGGGAGCGAGAAGGTCGGTCAGCAGTTCGGACGAAATCACGGTCGGTCTGAAACCTCTGAAGGAAGGGAGCCTGCGCACGCAACGCGCCAAGGCGCAAAAGCCATGGCACAGCATACAGGCAAGAGTATGTCAAAACGTAACATCATGACAACCAGACATGTAACTGCGTGAGGGGAAACCCCATGGGTGAACTGCTACAGTCCTCGCCTCATTCCAGAGCACCCCTGCATGTCCGACACGTTCGAGCACCATACCCCCATGATGGCCCAGTACCTGACGCTCAAGGCGGGGTACCCTGACACGCTGCTGTTCTACCGCATGGGGGACTTCTACGAGGTCTTCTGGCAGGATGCCGAGAAGGCCTCGCGCCTTCTGGACATCACCCTCACGCAGCGCGGCCAGTCGGGCGGGCAGCCGGTGATGATGGCCGGGGTGCCCTTCCACGCGCTGGAGAACTACCTGGCCCGCCTGATCAAGATGGGGGAGTCGGTGGCCATTGCCGAGCAGGTGGGCGAAGTCGGCGCGGCCAAGGGGCCGGTGGAACGCAAGGTGGTGCGCGTGGTCACGCCCGGCACGCTGACCGACACGGAACTGCTGTCCGACAAATCCGAATCGCTGCTCATGGCCGTGCACCAGGCGCCCCGCGCGCGCTGCGGGCTGGCCTGGCTGAGCGTGACCCAGGGCCGCGTGTACCTGGCCGAATGCGCACACGACGAGCTGGGCGGCTGGCTGGCACGCGTGGCTCCGAGCGAGCTGATCTACAGCGCCGGCGTGACCGAGCGCTTCGAGCAGCAGCTGCAGGTGCTGCGCCAGGGCGGCGCCTTCACCTGCCCCATGAGCCTGCGGCCCGACTGGCAGTTCGACAGCGCCCTGGGCGAGCGCAAGCTGCTGGAGAACCTGGGCGCGGCCAGCCTGCAGGCCTGGGGCGCGCAGGACCTGGGCGAAGCGCACGCCGCCGCCGCCGGGCTGCTGGCGTACGCCGAGCACACCCAGGGCCGCACGCTCACGCACGTGCACAGCGTGCAGGTGCAGCGCGGCGACGACCTGATCGACTTGCCCGTCACAACGCGCCGCAACCTCGAACTCGTCAAGACCCTGCGCGGCGACGACGCGCCCACCCTGTTTTCGCTGCTCGATACCTGCATGACCGGCATGGGCAGCCGCCTGCTCAAGACCTGGCTGCTGGAACCCCAGCGCGACCGCGACCAGGCGCGCCAGCGCCTGTCGGCCACGACGGCCCTGCGGGGCGACGGCGGGGCCGGCGGCGGCAGCGGCCCATGGTCCCTGCTGCGCAGCGAACTCAAGGGCGTGAGCGATGTGGAGCGCATCACCGCCCGCATCGCCCTGCGCCAGGTGCGCCCGCGCGAGCTGGTCGCCCTGTGCAAGACGCTACAAAAATCAGAGCAACTTGCACTTTCCGGACAAGCGCCAGAGCCGTATTTGATTCAAATCTTCGGCCATCTGCACCCGCCCGAGGGCTGTACCGCGCTGCTGTGCGCGGCCATCGACGCGGAGCCCGCGGCCCTGGTGCGCGACGGCGGCGTGATCGCCGATGGCTTCGACACCGAACTCGACGAACTGCGCGCCATCCAGACCAACTGCGATGCCTTCCTGCTCGACCTGGAAACCCGCGAGAAGGCGCGCACCGGCATCCCCAACCTGCGCGTGCAGTTCAACAAGGTGCACGGCTTCTACATCGAGGTCACCAGCAGCCATGTGGACAAGGTGCCCGACGACTACCGCCGCCGCCAGACGCTGAAGAACGCCGAGCGTTTCATCACGCCCGAACTCAAGACCTTCGAAGACAAGGCGCTGTCGGCCAACGAGCGCGCCCTGTCGCGCGAGAAGTGGCTGTACGAGCAGATCCTGGACCAGTTGCAGCCCCATGTGCCCGCGCTCACCCGACTGGCGCAGGCCCTGGCCACGCTGGACGTGCTGTGCACGCTGGCCGAGCGCTCGCTCACGCTCAACTGGTGCGCGCCGCAGTTCGTTCCCGAGCCCTGCATCGAGATCGAGAACGGCCGCCACCCGGTGGTGGAGGCCCGCCTGGCCGAGACATCGAGCGGCAGCTTCATCGCCAACCACACGCGCCTGAACGCCAACACGCGCATGCAGATCATCACCGGCCCCAACATGGGCGGCAAATCGACCTACATGCGGCAGGTGGCGCTAATCGTGCTTTTGGCCTGCATGGGCAGCCACGTGCCCGCATCGCACTGCCGCCTGGGGCCCATCGACGCCATCCACACCCGCATCGGCGCGGCGGACGACCTGGCCAACGCGCAGTCCACCTTCATGCTGGAGATGACCGAGGCCGCGCAGATCCTGCACGCCGCCACGCCGCACAGCCTGGTGCTGATGGACGAGATCGGCCGCGGCACCAGCACCTTCGACGGCCTGGCGCTGGCCAGCGGCATCGCCACGCACCTGCACGACAAGACACGTGCGTTCGCGCTGTTCGCCACGCACTACTTCGAGCTGACCGAACTGCCAGCCAAGGCGCGCCACGCCATCAACATGCACGTGAGCGCTACCGAATCCGGCACGGACATCGTCTTCCTGCACGAGATCCAGCCTGGCCCAGCGAGCCGAAGCTACGGGATCCAGGTGGCAAAACTGGCAGGCATGCCCTCGCCCGTGCTGCACCACGCCCGCCACGCCCTGGCCGCGCTGGAAGAGCGCGCGGGCGAGAACGAACTGCAGGTGGACCTGTTCGCCACGCCCGAGGCGTCCGAAGGTGCGGGTGCGAGCGCCGTGGAAGCGGCGCTTGCCGGGATCAACCCAGACGCCTTGAGCCCGCGCGAGGCGCTGGATGCGCTGTATCAACTCAAACGGATGGCGACTCAATCCGCACCAAACTCCCTGTAGGGCTTAGCAGGCGGTCGCTCGTTGCTATGATTTTTGACTTCCTGGAATCAGGTACGGCCGCCGCGAAGTGCCGTGCCTGGGGAGCTTGCCACCGCCATGCACCAACCTGGTTCGTGGGCGGACTAAACTTGCGGGTTCCCCCACCATTGCTCCCACTCTGATCCATGACGTATTGCGTCGCCATCAAACTCAACGCCGGGCTGGTATTCCTGTCCGATTCCCGCACCAACGCCGGCCTGGACCAGATCAGTTCTTTTCGCAAGATGATGGTCTATGAGAAGGCCGGCGACCGCTTCATGGTGCTGCTGTCCGCGGGCAACCTGTCCATCTCCCAGTCGGTGCGCGAAATCCTGCAGACCGAGCAGCTCAAGGATGGCGACTCGGGCGAGACCATCTCCATCTGGAACGCCAAGAGCATGTTCGACGCCGCGCGCGTGCTGGGCGCTGCCGTGCGCCATGTGCACGAGCGCGACGGCCAGGCGCTCAAGCGCTCGGGCGTGGACTTCAATGTGTCCATGGTGTTCGGCGGCCAGATCAAGGGCGAAGGCATGCGCCTGTTCCAGGTCTACTCGGCCGGCAACTTCATCGAAGCCACGTCCGAGACGCCGTACTTCCAGGTGGGCGAGTCCAAGTACGGCAAGCCCGTGCTCGACCGCGTGCTCACGCCCGAAACACCGCTGGACGAGGCCGCCAAGTGCGCGCTGGTGTCCATGGACAGCACGCTCAAGTCCAACCTGTCGGTGGGCCTGCCGCTGGACCTCGTTGTCTATGAGGTGGACCGCTTCTCCACCGAGAAGGTGGTCTGCATCGACGAGAACAACCCGTACTTCCGCATGCTGCACGACAGCTGGGGCCAGAAGCTGCGCGAGGTGTTCGACAGCATCGAGGACCCGGCCTGGGGTGGCGGCGCGACCAACGTGCCCATCATGGTGAACCCTGCGCGCAGCAAGCCGCTCAAGAAGATCACCAACCACCTGGACAAGCTCATCTGAACGGCTGCGGTGCCGCCAGCCTGGCCGGCGCCCGCCCACCTTCCACCAGCCCTTGCGGGCAGGCATCTCCCCCATGTTCCCCATCGTCTTCTCGCACGCCAACAGTTTTCCGGCGAGCACCTACCGCGTCCTGTTCAAGCACCTCAGGGCGCGCGGGTTCGAGGTGAATGCGGTGGAGCGCTACGGCCACGACGCGCAATACCCCGTCACCAACAACTGGCCCCACCTGGTGCAGCAATTGGCCGACTTCGCCGCGCCGCACGTGCAGCGCCTGGGCCAGCCCGTGTTCCTGGTGGGCCACTCGCTGGGCGGCTTCCTGAGCGTGATGGCCGCCGCGCGCCACCCCGAACTCGTGCGCGGCGTGCTGCTCATCGACTCGCCCCTGCTCGGCGGCTGGAAGGCCAACGCCGTGGGTGTGGCCAAGCGCACCCAGGTGGTGGGCTCCATCTCGCCCGGCAAGATCAGCCGGCAGCGGCGCTTCAGCTGGGCCAGCGACGAAGAGGCGCTGGAGCACTTTCGCAAGAAGAAAGCGTTTGCGCGGTGGGATCCCGAGGTGTTGCACGACTACGTCAGCCATGGCCTGGCAGACCAGGATGGAAAGCGCGTCCTGGGTTTCGACCGCGCGGTCGAAACCGCCATCTACAACACCCTGCCGCACAACCTGGGCCGGCTGCTAAGCGCCCACCCGCTGATGTGCCCGGCCGCTTTCATCGGCGGGCGCGACTCGGACGAGATGAAGCAGGTGGGCATGGCCATGACGCTGCGCATCACAGAGGGCCGCACGATGATGCTGGACGGCAGCCACCTGTTCCCCATGGAGCAGCCGCAGGCGACGGCTGCGGCCATAGAGGCTTCACTGCTCAATCTGGCTTCGCTGCGCCCTTGACGCCGGTATAACACCAAAACAGACTGCAAAAACGCCGAAAAGGCGGGGGGATTTCTGCAAAAAAGGAGGGGCGCGGATTGCATGCTCTTCCCCTACACTGGGGGTTTGTTACAGCGTGATACAGCCGACATGCCTGCACAAACTCCTCTGGCTGCCCGATTGCCCGTGTTGACCTTCGCTCTGCTGGCCGCTTTTCTCGTGGCCACGGCGGCGCGCACGCACAACGACACCACCATCGCCATCGTCTCGGCGTCCGTGCTCATGTTCGCGTGCTGCTGGGCCAGCGCCACCCATCTGCTGGGGGCGCGGCCCGCGTTGCAGTTCGTGCTGATCGCCGTGAGCCTGGGCTGGTTCGCCGAGCAGATGGGCAGCACGCACGGCTGGTTCTTCGGCCACTACACGTACACGGATGTGCTCGGCGCGCGGTTCGTCGACGTGCCCATCGTGATCCCCATGATGTGGTTTGCGCTGACCTACGCAGGCTACGTGATCGGCAACCTCATCGTGTGGCAGTCCCCGGTGGACGGCGCGCCCGGGCTGGGCAATGCTGCCATGCTGTCGTTCCTGGCAGCGATGATCGTCACCGCGTTCGATCTGGGCGCAGACCCCTATCTCGTCTACACCCTCAAGGCCTGGATCATGGCCAAGACCGACGGCGCGTGGTTCGGTGAGACGGTGCAAGGTTTCTTCGGCTGGGTGTTCGTGGCGTTCTGCATCATCTTCAGCTTTCGCCTGTCGGTGCGCAAACTCCCGCTGCAACCCCCCAGCCCGTTCCTGAGGCGCCACGCACGGGTACCGCTGGCCATCTACGCCACAGGCATGGTGTTCCAGATGATCCTGGGCAATCCGGTGGAGATCCGTTCGATAGCTCCGTTTGCGATGGGCATCCCGCTGCTGTGCGCCATCGCCGGACTCCAGCGCTGGCGCGCCCCCGCTCCCACAATGGAAGTTGCTGCATGAACACCGCCGCCACCCACAACCTCCCACTGACCGATGCCGAACTGGCCAGCATGCAGCTGCATGCCGACCCTCTGGCCGACCAGACCGTCGCCGACATGCTGGGGCCCTGGCCCGAAGGTGCCGTGGATGCGGACGCAGTGCAATGGAAGCGCCTGGACACCGTCAACATCCTGCTCGGTCAGTGGACCGACAACGCGGGCATTGCGCAATGGAGCATTGCGCCGGGGCCGGTACATGGCACGGTCGGCGGGCAGCCGGCCGAGGGCTTCGTGGACCAGGCCATGGCCGACGCGCTGAACCACTATGTGCGGGCCGCCCAGGCACTGCCCGACTGGGCCGACCCGCGCAAGATCGGGCATGCCGAAAGGCTGTTCATGGACCACGGAGCGCTGTCGTGCATCCTTCTGTTTTGCGCCAGCCTGCCCGAATGCTATGTGATCCCCGACCTGTCGGCCGTTCTGCACACCGCCGGGCAGCTCGAGCAGAACACCGAGTACCGCATTCGTTCCACAGCCGCAATGATCTTCCCGGTGATGATGCACGGCGGCATGTCCGAGCACGGAGCCGGCGTGGCGCAGGTCATCAAGGTGCGGCTCATCCACGCCACCATCCGCAACCTCATCCTGCACGGCAGCCCCGCGCAGGCGGCCGGCAAGCTGCGGGCCGGCCTGGAAAGCGCCATTGCCCCCACCCCGCTGCAGGCGCCTGGCGGGCGCGCCACCATGTTCCAGATGCTGCACGCGCGTGGATGGAATGTGTCAGCCGATGGCCTGCCCTGCAACCAGGAGGAACTGGCCTACACGCTCCTGACCTTTGGCTACGTGTTCCTGCGCAGCCTGCACAGGCTGGGCATCGGCCTGCCCCGTCATGACGAAGAGGCTTACCTGCATGCCTGGAACGTGGTGGGCCATGTGCTGGGCATCGAGCGTTCGCTGATGGTCGACACCATGGAGCAGGGCCGGATCCTGATGGCGCAGATGCAGGCCCGAGGCCGCGCCGACCCGATCACGCCCGACCCACGCCCCTCCCTCGGGCGGGCTCTGATGCAGACCATGGAGAAATCCCTGCCCTGGAACATCGTCAAGCCCTTCCCCGAACTGATGACCCGCTATCTCTGCGGGCGCGACACGGCCAGCGACCTGGGGTTGACGAATCCGGTGCCCTGGTCGTCCGCCTTGCTGTTCTGGGTAGTGCTGCTGGTGGCGCGTGTGATCGATGCGCTGGTGCGCCTGGCAATGCCCCGGTTCTCGATCGTCCGTGCGCTCACCCGCGTGCTGGGCTACCACTTCATGAGCCGCGTGCTGATGAGCCAGACCCGCCCCCTGCAATTGCCCACCGCGTTGCTCAACCAGGTCGACGAGGTGGTGCACCAGTGGAGCGACGACCCACACGCCCCCAGGTGGCTCAACCGGCTGGAAGACCGCTTCACCACCCATGGCAGCTGGAGCGCAGGGCTGGCCCGCCAGACGCAGACAACGCCCTCTGCTGCGGCCCGGCAGACTGCCTAGCCCGGACTCCAGCCCTGATGCACCCACCGTTCCACGCCTTGCAGGTCCACATCCGGGGCTGGCACGCGCATTGCAGCGCGGTGCTCGCCCTGCTTTGGCTGCTCATGGCCATGGCACTGCCCCTGGCGGCGCAAGCGGGTGAGCCCCTGGTGCTGTCGCAGACCAGGCCCCAGGTCAATGCATGGGATGCCATCACGCTCAAAGCCGACCCCACTTACAAGCTTTCGGTGCAGGACATGCTGGCGCGCCTGGACGAGTTCCAGGAGCCGCCCCATCGCGGCGGATCGCTGGGCGTGCACAAGGCTGCGATATGGCTGCATGTTCCCCTCATCGCGCGCACACCACCGCGCACGCCCTGGGTGGTCGATATCGGCTACAGCTCGCTGCAGGCCGATATCTATCTGGCCAGCGGCGGCGAGGTGCTCCAACAGGCCCGCACCAACCACCCCGGCGAGTCGCTGCTCACCACTCGTGCGCCTGCGATGGCGTTCGATCTGCAGGCCGGGCGGCCCTATGACCTGCTGATACGCGTGCAGGCCACCGGGCCGCTGATCCTGCCCATCACGGTCGGCGAGATGCCCTACCAGCTGCACGAGGCACTTGGCGAGCAGATGCTGCAGGGCCTGCTGAACGGGCTGGCTTTGTGCCTGATCATGTACAGCCTGATCCAGTGGGCCACGCAGCGTGATCCCATGTTCGGCTTCTATGCGCTGTTGGTGCTGGGCAGCGCGGTCTTCTCGCTGCAGTTCTTCGGACTGGGCGCCCAGTTCCTGTGGCCGGACAGCCCCTGGATGGGCCGCTATGCGGGCCTGGCTGCGGGACTGGTGGCCCTGACGGGCTCCTTCCTCTTTCTTGGCCATGCCCTCGGAGAACACGCGCCGCACGGCCGGTATGCGCGCACCATGCGGGCTGGCGCCGTGATCACGGCCGCCGTTTGCGCAGCCCTCGTGATCGGCCTGCTGAGCGTGCCTGTCGGTATCGCGTATCTGAGCCTGGTAGGCGTGCTGCCCTCGCTGATCAGCCTGCCTTGCGCCATCGAGCGGGTGCGCCATAAGGACCCCATCGGCGCCACACTGCTGGTGGCCTGGACCGTCTACGGCGTGGGCGCTGCAGGGATGGTGTGCCTGGTCCAGGGCTGGGTTCCTGCCAACTTCTGGACGCTGCACTCGTTCCAGTTCGGCGCCACGATGGACATGCTGCTGTTCTTCCATGTGCTGGGCCTGCGTGCGAAGGCTGCCCAGGTCCAGGCACAGGAAACACGGCGCGAACGCGACCTGATGCGATCGCTGGCGTACACCGACCACCTCACGGGCTTGAGCAACCGGCGCGGCCTTCAGAACGCCCTGCATGCCGCGCTGGTGCAGTGTTCCTCGCAGCGCCTGGTGGCCGTGTACCTGATGGACCTGGATGGTTTCAAGCCGGTCAACGATGCGCACGGACACGACGTCGGCGACGACCTGCTGGTGGCCGTCGCCCATCGCCTGCAGCGTTGCGTGCGCCACAAATCGGACGTGGTGGCCCGCCTCGGTGGCGATGAGTTCATCATCATGGCGCAGGGCCTGGCCACGCCTGAACACGCACATGCGCTGGGCCTGGCATTGCTGCGCGCCTTCGAGCAGCCGTTCACCCTGAGCCACCTCACGCTGCACGTGGGGCTCACTGCCGGCTATGCCGTCGCGCCGCTGGACGGCGTGGACCCGCAAGGACTGATTCGGCTGGCCGATACGGCCATGTATGCAGGCAAGCAAGATGGCAAGCGCACCGTCCGGCGCGGCGGAAGCGAACTCGTCCCAACCATCTGACGTTCTTGACATGAGCGCCCCCGCCCTCGCAACCCCATTCCGACAGCTGCCTGCCGCGCCATGGCGGTGGGTGGCGGGCGTTTCTTCCATCCTGCTCCTTCTGGTGCTCCTCGGGGCGCCGATCTCCACTGCCTGGGCCGGCGCAGACCGCGTGCAACTGCGTGACGATGTGCCGACACACGACGTCTGGCCAGCCGCCAGCATCCTCACGGACGCATCCCGCGTGATGTCGGTGCAGGATGCGATGGCACGGGCACCTGAGTTTTCCGCCCCGCCGCGCAGCAGCGGCACCCTGGGGGTGCAAACCCATGCCGTCTGGGTGCGGCTGCCGATTGCCGTGTCGCCCACATCGGACGGCATCTGGCTTCTTGACATCGACTACCCTGTGCTCCAGCGCCTGGAGGTCTATCTCACGCAGGAAGGCCATGTGAGCCAGCAGGCCACGCTTGGCAGCCTGCAGCCCTTCTCGCAGCGCCCGCTTCGCAGCCGCTCGCACGCGCTCCCCCTGATCATGCAGCCCGGGCAGCACTACGAGGTACTGCTGCGCGTGGAAACCACGGGGGCGATGGTGCTGCCCATCACGCTCGCCAAGCCCCCCGCATGGCACAGCGCGGCCATGAACGAGCAGATGCTGCAGGGCATGCTGACCGGCCTGGCCCTGTGCCTGTTGATCTACAGCCTGGCACAGTGGGTGAATCTGCGCGACGTGCTGTTCATACAGTACGCGCTGCTGATCACGGGGAGCACCCTGTTTTCATTGCACCTGTTCGGCCTGGGCTCCCAGTACCTTTGGCGAGACAACGCCTGGTTCGAGCTGCATGCCGCCGGCCTGTCGGCGCTCATGGCAACCTGCGGATCGTTCCTTTTCATCAGCCAGGCCCTGGTGGGCGACCGTCCCCAGAGCCGCCTGCTGCGCGCCATGCGGGGCGGTGCGCTGCTGTGCGCAATGCTAGGCGTGGTGCATGCGCTCGACGTGTTGAGCACCGCGGCCATTGCCATCGTGGTGAGCGTCCTCGGACTGGTACCCGCTCTCATGGGCATACCTGGCGCCGTGCGCCGTGCCCGACAGGGCGACCCTGTAGGCACCAGCCTGCTGCTGGCGTGGCTGATCTACTTCGCTGCCACGGCCACGGTGATCGGAGTGATCCGCGGCTGGGTACCCGTCAACTTCTGGACGCTGCATTCATTCAGCTTCGGCGCGACGCTGGACATGCTGCTGTTCATGCGCGTTCTGGGCCTGCGCACCAAGGCGCTGCGCGCGGAAGCCATACACGCCAACCGCGAGCGGGACGCGATGCGCTCGCTGGCGCACACCGACCCGCTCACAGGCTTGCCCAACCGGCGCGGCCTGAACATCGCGCTGGCCTCGGCGCTGCCGCGCTGCGGGCCCGACAAGCTGCTGGCGGTGTACGTGATGGACCTGGACGGTTTCAAGCCCGTCAACGACCAGCACGGCCATGATGTCGGCGACGAACTGCTGGTGGCCGTCACGCGCCGCCTGCAGGGGCACATTCGCCAGAGCGACGTGGTGGCGCGCCTGGGCGGCGACGAGTTCGTGGTGATGACGGGCGACCTGGGCAACGCCCTGCAGGCGCAGGAGCTGGGGCTCAAGCTGCTCGACGCGTTCCGTTCGCCGTTTTCACTGGGCAAGGTGCAGGTCGAGGTAGGCCTGACCATCGGCTACGCCATAGCGCCGGAGGACAGCAATGACGCTGTCGGCCTGCTCAAGCTCGCCGACGCCGCCATGTACAGCGGCAAGCAAGGCGGCAAGTTCTGCCTTCGCCGCAACACAGGCGACCTGGCGCTGTCATCGTCCTGACCGGCGCATCGCACCGCAGCCGTGCAACGCCCATGGGCCAACGGCGTGGCCCACCGCTGGACCTGCTACGCGGTTGCCTGCAAGACGGCATCAAGGGTCATTCATAACTGGTCAAAACACTCCGCGTGCGATACACACGGGCCTTCATCAACCACTGGAGGACCGTTCGCCATGCCCCATCGCAAGAGCCCTGCCCGACACGCCAAGGACGCACGCGTCGCAGTTTTCAAGTCACACGCCGCGCAGAATGCTGCGGCCGTGGTGGCCGCCGACGGCGGCGCAGACGCCCTGTCATGGGAGGCGATCGCCGAGCTCGAATCCAATATCGTCGGCCGCGTCGTGCTGCCCTCCGACCCGAACTACGACAAGGACCGGCAGGAATCGAACCCCGCATTCCAGGCCTATCCGCAGGTCATCGTGTACTGCGTGTGCGACAGCGACGTGCTCGAGTGCCTGGCCGTCGCCCGAAAGTACCGGCTGTGGGTTGCCGTGCGCAGCGGCGGCCACAGCACGGCAGGCTACTCGGTCAACAACGGGATGGTGGTGGACGTGAGCAAGATGTCCGGCGTCGCGCTCGATCCGCTGGCCAAGCGCGTGCATGTGCTGCCCGGCACCGACTTCGACACCTTCAATGGCGCCATGAAAGCCACCGGCTGGCACGTGCCCACCGGGGCGTGCGGCAACGTGCACGTGGGCGGCTTTGTGCAGGGAGGCGGCTACGGGTACACCTCGCGCGCTTTCGGCATCCAGAGCGACATGGTGGAATCATTTCGCGTGGCGCTGGCCAGCGGCCAGATCGTCACGGCCAGCGCGGCCGAAAACCCCGAGCTGTTCTGGGCCATGCGCGGCGGCACGGGCGGCAACTTCGGCGTCATGCTGCAAGTGACCTACCGCATGGTGCGCCTGGACGACGTGTGGGCCTGGTCCATCAGTTGGGACGAAGCCCACGCCGCCCAGGTCCTCACGCTCATGCAGCGCGACTTCATGAAGAAGGGCGCCCCTGATGCACTGGGCTACATGATGAACCTCGGCTACCAGAACGGCGTGCCGGTGTACATGGTGCAAGGCATGTTCTGCGGCAGCCGCGAGGCGGGCCTGGCGGCCATCGCTCCGCTGCTGGCCATCCCGAGCGCGCAGTTGCTCGTGGACAAGACGGGCAGCTACCCGGCCATGAACAACTGGCTGGAAGACCACCCCTACTCCCTGCCGGACAACCTGCCCGCCGGCGTGGCCGAAACCAAGGCCAGCGGGTACATCAACACACCGCTGTCACCGGCGGACTGGCAGCGCATCATCGACTACTTCAAGACATCGCCCAACCCCTGGTCGCTGGCCTACCTGGAGCCCTACGGCGGCGCCATCAACCGCTACCCGGTGCAAGACAGTGCCTTCATCCACCGCGACGTGGATGCCGACCTGGTGGTGGATGTGTTCTGGCGCAATCCGGCCGAGCGCGCGCAGATGGAGGCCTGGCTCGATGGCTTCATGGTGCTGGTCAAGCCCTTCCTGAACGGGCACGTCTATCAGAACTACCCTGACGGCAGCCTGCAGAACTTTGCCGACGCCTACTGGGGCCCGGCATACCCGCGGCTGCGCAAGGTGAAGGCGCAGTACGACCCCACCAACTTCTTCCACTTCAAGCAAAGCATCGCGCTGCCGGGACACGACTGATACCGCGAGGCTGCACGGCCCCGTCGCACCTGCGCGGGGCCCTGCGGCGCGCGATGCTCCTTCGCGCGACGAAAAGCACGGTGCCAGGGCCGCGCAAGCCCTGCCCGCAGCGCCGATCAATCCTCGTCAGCGTAGTGCAGGCGCCCCTTGCCAGCGCGCTTGGCGCTGTACATGGCCTGGTCGGCCCGGTTCATGAGCTCGTCGATCTGGCACTCCAGCGGAGGACATTCCGCCACGCCGATGCTCGCGCCGATGGACAGCTCCCGCCCCTCCACGAGCATGGGCTGCTGCAGTGCCTCCAAGAGCCGCTGGCCGATGGTGTCCGTCACGTCACGGGTCACGTCGTGCTCCAGCATCACCAGAAACTCGTCGCCCCCGAGCCGCGCCATGGTGTCGCCAGAGCGCACGGTGCTGGCGATACGCCGCGCCACGATGCGCAGCACCTCGTCGCCCGCCCGGTGGCCCTCGGTGTCGTTGACGCCCTTGAACCCGTCCAGGTCGATGAACAACAGCGCCACGCAGCCCGCACCAGGCGCGGCCTGCAGGGCCTTCTCCAGCTGGGACTGGAAGGCCGCCCGGTTGAACAGCCCGGTGAGCGAATCGTGGTTGGCCAGGTAATGCTGCTGGCGTGCGATCTCGATCTTGGCGGAGACGTCCTCGACCAGCGCCATGATCGAGGTGACCTGGCCGTCGGGGTCCGTCAGCGCCGAGTTGAACCACTCGCAATGCACTTCGGTGCCGTCATCGCGCCGGAAAGATGTCTCTGCCCGGTTTTGCGATTCCTGTCCAGACTGAAGGCGCTGCAGCGCCAGCTGCAGGGTGGCATCGGCGGGTGACAGGTCCAGCAATTCATTGAGCAACTGCCCTTGCAGGTCCGCCACATGCAGCCAGCCCATGAGCTGCACCGCGCGTTGCGAGCAGTGCAGCAGACGCAGGTTGTGGTCCATTTCCAGCACGGCCAGCGGGCTGTTTTCCATGTGCGAGGACAGGCGCTGGTTGGCGGCGCGCAGCGCCTCCATGGTGACCTGCAGCTCGTGCACATCGAGTGCGGTGGTGATGAAGCCCTCGATGGATCCTTCGGGGTTGTGCCAGGGGGTCAGGCAGATGGTGCGCCACTCGTCAAACCCGTAGGGCGTGCGCAGCAGGCGCTGGTACTGAACCCGCTCACCCGACAGAACGCGGGCGACGAAGGGCATGAAAGCGGTAACAGCCGCTTCAGCGTACATGCTGGTCAGCGACTTGCCCACCAGTTGCTCCGGCACGGTGCCGAACCAACGTGCGTACTCGTCGTTGACATACAGCATCGTGAGGCTGCGGTCCACCACGGCCATGGTGGCGCCAGCGCTGCGCGTGATCACATCAAGCAACTCGCCCTTGGACAGGCTGTACCCGGGGGCGATGGCCCGATAGTCGGACAACTCTGGATCGTCTTGCATCATGCGGCGAAAGCCCCAGCGGGGCAGGGTCATCAGTGGAACGCCCCGCGCGCCAGTCCTCCAGAAAGGTCACCGGCGCGCGCCTCGGCCCCTGCGCCGGGCAGCAGGGTGTGTCGGCAGCTTATCACTTTCGACCTATAACCAATCCATGCGAATGCGCAACCTCATCCCGCCCATTGCACCCAGCCCGTCCAGGCGGTCACCAGCACGATGATGCCGAACACGATGCGGTAGTAAGCAAACGGCACGAAGCTGTGGCTGCTGATGTAGCGCAACAGCCAGCGTACGCACAGCCAGGCGCTGATGAACGAGAACACCAGCCCGACCGCGAACATCGGAATGTCGGCCGCCGACAGCAGCGCACGCTCCTTGTACAGGCTGTACACCCCGGCACCGATCAGCGTGGGAATGGCCAGAAAGAACGAGAAGTCGGTCGCCGCCTTGCGCGACAAGCCGAGCAGCATGCCGCCGATGATGGTGGCGCCGCTGCGGCTGGTGCCGGGCACCATCGCCAGGCACTGCACCAGGCCCACCTTGAGCGCATCGAGCGGCGTCATCTCGTCCACCGTCTGGATGCGCGTGGCGGCTGGCGAGCGCCGCTCGGCCCACAGGATGATGAAGCCGCCCAGGATGAAGGTGCTGGCCACCACCACCGGCGTGAACAGGTGCGCCTTGATCATCTTGCCCAGCAACAGCCCCAGCACCACGGCGGGCAGGAACCCGATGAACACGTTGAGCGCGAACCGCTGGGCCTGGCGCTCGGTGGGCAGGGCCACCAGCGTCTCGCGGATCTTCTGCCAGTACACCAGGATGACCGCGAAGATGGCGCCCGTCTGGATGGCGATGTCGAACACCTTGGCCTTGGCATCGTCAAAGCCCAGCAACGAGCCCGCCAGGATCAGGTGCCCCGTGGAGGAAATGGGCAGGAACTCGGTCAGGCCCTCCACCACGCCCATGATGGCGGCCTTGGCCAGCAAAAGAACGTCCACGCGCACTCCTTAAGAAAACTTTAAGTCAAATCGGGCTGTACCTCTTTACAGGCAAGCGCCAGCAGCTATCAAAACAGGAGTATATGCGCTGCGGTTCGCGCAGGGCTCTCAGGCGGGCGCCTGCCAAGGGGCCTGCCACCCGCCACCCAGCGCCTGTACCAGCGTCACCGCCGCCAGCTGGCGGTTGACCTGCAATTGCAGCAGCGCGCGCTGCGCCGACAGCGCCGAGACCTGGGCCGTGACCACCTCGGTGTAGCCCACCTGGCCTTCGCGGTAGCGGTTGAGCAGCTGCTGCGCCGTGCGCTCCGCCGCGGCCACCGCCTCGCGGCGCAGGGGCTCCTGCTCCTGCAAGGTGCGCAGCACCGTGAGCTGGTCTTCCACCGTCTGGAAGGCCGTGAGCACCGTCTGGCGGTAGACGGCCACGCGGCCCTCGCGCGCGGCCTGGGCTTCTTCCACCCGGGCCGCCGTGGCGCCGGCATCGAAGATCGTCTGCGCCACCGACAGGCCCAGCGACCACACCAGCGTGGACGCCTTGAACAGGTCGGCCACGCTGCTGCCGCCGCTGCCCACCGACGCGCCCAGGCTCAGGTTCGGGAAATAGGCGGCGCGCTGGATGCCGATCTGCGCATTGGCCGCGGCGACCGCACGCTCGGCCGCCGCGATGTCGGGCCGGCGCTGCAGCAGCGTCGAGGGCACGCCCACTGGCACGTCCGGCACCGCCGCCACCCATTGCGCCCGCGCGAGCGCGAAGTCGGCCGGGGCTCGGCCCGTCAACACCGCTATTGCGTGCTCGAAGCGCGCGCGGTTCTGCCGCACGGTGGCCAGGTCGGCGCGCGCGTTGGCCAGTTGGGTCTGCGCCTGCAGCACGTCGGTCTGCGCCACCACACCTGCGCTGTAGCGGTTACGCACGATCTGCAGGCTGCGCTCGTAGCCCTCCACCGTGGCCTGCAGCAGCTCGATCTCGGCGTCCGCCTCGCGCAACTGGAAGTACGCCGAGGCCAGCGTGCCCACGGCAGACAGGCGCGCAGAGGCCAGGTCGGCCTCGCTCGCCTGCGCGCTGGCCTGGGCGCTGTTCACGCCGCTTTGCAGGCGCCCCCACAGGTCCGGCGCCCAGTCCACGCCCAGCGATGCCTGGGTGGACAAGCCCGAGCGGGTGGCGCCTTCACCGCCCGTGCGCGTCGCACCGCCCGACAGGCTCACCGACGGCAGCAGGCCTGCCCGCTGCTGCCGCACCACGGCCTGCGCCTGCGCATAGGCGGCCACGGCTGCGGCGATGTTCTGGTTGGACAGCTGCACCTGCTCGGCCAGGCGGTTGAGCTCCGCGTCCTGGAACAGCTCCCACCAGGGGCCGCGGTCCAGCGCATCGGCAGGCGCCGCGGGTGCCCAGGTGGCGCCAGCCTCCTTGAACGACGCGGGCACGGCCATCTGGGGGTGCTGGTAGGGCGGCGTGACCGAGCAGCCGGACAGCAGGGCAGCGGCGGCCAGCACGAGTGCGAGCGCGGGCGGGCGGGCCATGGGTGTCCGAGCGGCGTGCGCGCCGGGTGTGAGCGGGGCGTGGAGATATTTCATGGGCACCGATCAGGTGGCCGCGCCGGGGGCACCGGCACGGCTCAGATGTTGTTCGTTGGGGGCGGGCGTGCGCAGCTTGTCCAGCAGCACATAGACCACGGGCGTGGTCAGGAGCGTGAGCAGCTGGCTCGCGATGAGCCCGCCGATGATCGCCACGCCCAGCGGCTGGCGCAGCTCCGAGCCCTGCCCGAAGCCGATGGCCAGCGGCAGCGCGCCCAGCGCGGCGGCCATCGTGGTCATGAGGATGGGCCGAAAGCGCATCATGCAGGCCTCGCGCACGGCATCGAGCGCCGACAGTCCGCGCGCGCGCTCCGCCTCCAGCGCAAAGTCGATGATCATGATCGCGTTCTTCTTGACGATGCCGATCAGCAGGAACACACCGATGAGCGCGATGATGGTGAACTGCATGTTGAACAGCAGCAGCGCCAGCACCGCCCCCACGCCGGCCGAAGGCAGCGTGGTCAGCACCGTGATCGGGTGGATCAGGCTTTCATACAGCACGCCGAGCACGATGTAGATCACGATGATGGCCGTGATGATGAGGAAGGCCTGCTGCCCCTGCGACTGCTGCGCGCTGAGCGCCGTGCCCTGGAAGCTTCCGCGCACGTTGGTGGGCATGGCGATGTCGGCCTCGGCCTGCGCAATGACCTGCTGCGCCTGCCCGAGCGAAGTGCCCGGGTCGATGTTGAACGACACCGTGGTGGCCAGCTCGCCGTCCTGGTGGCTGATGGAGGTGGGCGACGCCCGCTCCACCACCTTGGCGATGGCGCTCAGCGGCACCATGGTCGATGCCGCCGTGCTGATGACCTGGCCGGTGGAGGCGCCGCGCTGGCCCGGGTTGGCCACGGTGCCGACTGCGCCCGTGGGATTGGCCGCCACGTAGATGTCCTTCAGGGCCGGCGGGCCGCGCGTGTACTCGGGCGCCCACTCCATGATGACGGCGTACTGGTTGAGCTCGCCGTAGATCGTGGCCACCGAGCGCTGGCCGAAGGCGTTGTACAGAGCATTGTCGATGGCAGACGACGTCACGCCCAGGCGCGATGCAGACGCCTTGTCGACCTCGATGTACGTCTCCACGCCGTTCTCGGCCAGGTCGGTGTCCACGTCCTGCAGCAAGGTCTCGTCCTTGAGCCGGTCGGCCAGCTTGCCCGCCCACTGCTTGAGGTCGGCCATGTTGTCGCTCTTCAAGGTGTACTGGTAGGTCGAATTGCTGGATCGCCCGCCCATGCGCAGGTCCTGCACCGGGTTCAGGAAGACCCTGAGGCCCGTGATCTGGTTGAGCTGCGGCCGCAGACGCGCGATGACCGCGGGCGTGCTGTCGGTGCGCTGCTTCAGTGGCTTCAGGTTGACAAACATGAAGCCGCCACCCGCACGGCTGCCGCCCGAGAAGCCCACCACCGTGTCCACCGCCGGGTCCTTGCGGATGATTTCCACCGCCTGGCGCAGCTTGGCAGCGAGCGCGTCTGACGAGATGCTCTGGTCGGCGCGCAGCCCGGCATTGAGCTGGCCGTTGTCCTGCTCGGGGAAGTAGCCCTTGGGGATCTTGGCGAACAGATACACGTTCAGGCCAATCACCGCCAGCAGGATCAGTACCACCAGCCCCTTGCTGGCCAGCGCCCAGTCCAGGCTGCTCGCATAGCCGCGCAGCACGCCCTGGTAGCCGCGCTCGGCCCAGCGCGCAACGCGCGAAGGCGGCTTGTCGCTGGCCGGGTCGTGCGCACGCAGCAGCCAGGCGCACATCATGGGCGTGGTGGTGAGCGAGATCACCAGCGAAATCATCACCGCCGCCGACAGCGTGATCGCGAACTCGCGGAACAGCCGGCCCACCTGCCCGTCCATGAACAGCAGCGGGATGAACACCGCCACCAGCGACAGGCTGATGGACAGCACCGTGAAGCCCACCTCGCGCGCGCCCTGCAGCGCCGCCTGCATGCGGTCCATGCCGGCCTCGATGTGGCGCATGGTGTTCTCCAGCACCACGATGGCGTCGTCCACCACGAAGCCGGTGGCCACCGTCAGCGCCATCAGGCTCAGGTTGTTCAGGCTGAAGCCCAGGAAGTACATCACGCCGAAGGTGCCCAGCAGCGACACCACGGTGGCCACCGCCGGAATCACCGTGGCCCGCGCCTTGCGCAGGAACAGCCCCACCACCAGCACCACGAGCGCGATGGAGACCATGAGCGTGAGCTCGATCTCCTTGAGCGAAGAGCGGATGGAGTTGGTGCTGTCCGACGCCACGGCCACCTGGATATCCTGCGGTAGCTGGGCCTGCAGGTCGGGCAGCAGCGCGCGCACCGAGTCCACCGTCTGGATGATGTTCGCGCCCGGCTGGCGCGTGACCAGCACGATGATGGCCGGCTCGCCATTGAAGAGACCCACCGTGCGGCGGTTCTCCACGCCGTCTTCCACCCGCGCCACGTCGCCCAGCCGCACGGCGGCGTTGTTGCGCCAGGCGACGATCAGCGACTCATATTCCGACGCCTTGCGCGCGGGCGACGGCGTGTAGATCTGCAGGCGGCGACCGTCGCCCTCGATGGCGCCCTTGGGGCGGTTGGCGTTCGAGGCCTGGATGGCGGCGCGCACGTCCTCGGTGCTGATGCCGTAGCGGTTGAGCGCGAACGGCAGCAGCTCCACGCGCACCGCGGGCAGCGAGCCCCCGCCGATCTCCACCTCGCCCACGCCGTCCACCTGCGACAGCCGCTGGCTCACCACGTTGGAGACCGCGTCGTAGATCTCGCCCGGCGTGCGGGTCTTCGATGTCAGCGCCAGGATGATGACGGGCGACGCCGCCGAGTTGCGCTTTCGGTAGGTGGGGTTGCTGCGCAGCGTGGCGGGCAGGTCGGCGCGGGACGCGTTGATGGCGGCCTGCACCTCGCGCGCCGCGGCGTCGATGTCGCGGTTCAGGTCGAACTGCAGGCTCACGCGGGCGGAGCCGTTGGAGCTCGACGAGGTCATTTCGTTGACCCCCGCGATCACGCCCAGGCGCCGCTCCAGCGGCGTGACCACGCTGGTGGCCATGGTCTCGGGGCTCGCGCCCGCGAGGCTCGCCGACACCGAGATGGCCGGGTAGTCCACCTGCGGCAGTGGCGACACCGGGAGCACGAAGAACGCGGCGATGCCCGCGAGGGCCATTCCGATGGTCAGCAGCACGGTGGCGACCGGCCGCTCCACGAAGGGGCGCGAGAGATTCACCGTACGCCTCCCGCGCCCTCGCCCTGCAGCGGAGCAGCGGCCGTGCCCCGGCCCGTGACGCGGCGGCCCATGCGGTCGAACGCCAGGTAGATCACGGGCGTGGTGAACAGCGTGAGCATCTGGCTCAGGATCAGCCCGCCGAAGATCGCGAGGCCCAGCGGCCGGCGCAGCTCGGCGCCCTCGCCCCAACCCAGCATCAGCGGCAGCGCCGCGAACAGTGCCGCCAGCGTGGTCATCAGGATGGGCCGAAAGCGCAGCAGCGCCGCCTGGTGAATGGCTTCCTGCGGCGACTTGCCCTGGTTGCGCTCGGCGTCGATGGCGAAGTCGATCATCATGATCGCGTTCTTCTTGACGATGCCGATCAACAGGATGATGCCGATGATGCCGATCACACCCAGGTCGTTGCCCGTGAGCATCAGCGCCAGCAGCGCGCCCACGCCCGCCGAGGGCAGGGTCGACAGGATGGTCACAGGGTGGATGTAGCTCTCATACAGCACACCGAGCACGATGTATACGCACACCATGGCGGCCAGGATGAGCCACAGCTGGCTGGACAGCGACTTCTCGTACGCGCCGGCCGCGCCCAGGAACTCCATCGACAGCCCGGCGGGCATGCCGATCTCCTTGGCGGCCGCGCGGATCGCATCCACCGCCGCGCCCAGCGACACGCCCGGCGCCTTGTCGAAGCCCAGCGTGGCCGCCGGGTACTGCGCCACGCGCGTGACCTGCAGCGGCGCGGGCTGCTCGCGGATGGTGGCAATGGCCGCCAGCGGCGTGGGCGCGCCCGAGCCGGTGCGCAGCTGCAGCGTGCCCAGGGCCTCGGGCGTGTTGAGCTGGTCCTGCTGCGCCTCCAGGATCACGCGGTACTGGTTGGTCTCGGTGAAGATGGTGGACACGATGCGCTGGCCGAACGCGCTGTACAGCGTGTCGTCCACATTGCTGGCCGTGACGGACAGGCGCGAGGCGGTGTTGCGGTCGATGTCCACGTACGCCGACAGACCCTGCGCACCCGCATCGGTGGTGGCGTTGCGCACCTTGGGCTCGGTCTTCAGGCGCTCGGCCAGCTTGCGCGTCCATTCGTTGACCAGCGCCGAATCGACGCCGCCGATGGACGCGCGGTACTCGGTGGGCCCGGTCTCCGCGTCGATGGTCAAATCCTGCGTGGGCTGCAGGTACAGCGTGACGCCCGCCACCGACCGCACCCGCTCGCGAAGGCGCTGCATGATGGCATCTTGCCCATCGCGGTCGGGCTTGAGGTTGATGAGCATGCGCCCGGCGTTGAGCATGGTGTTGTTGGCCGCATCCACGCCCACGAAGGCGCTGAGCGACTGCACGTCCGGGTCCTCCAGGATGGCGCGCGCTGCCTGCTGCTGCAGCTCGCTCATGCGCGCGTACGACACGTCCTGCGACGCCTCGATGCGCGCCTGCAGCTGTCCCGTGTCCTGCGTGGGGAACAACCCCTTGGGGATGACAACGTACAGCAGCGCCGTGAGCGCGAGCGTGAGCACCGCCACCACCATCGTGGCGCCCTGGTGGCGCAGCACCCACTGCAGCCACCGGTCATAGCCCGCGATCACGCGGTCGAACCCACGGTTGATGCGGCCCGCAATGCCGTGCTGTCCGCCCACGGGCTCTGGGCGCAGCCAGCGCGCGGCCATCATGGGCACCAGCGTGAGCGACACCACGCCGGAGATCAGGATGGTGATGGCCAGCGTGACCGCGAACTCGCGGAACAGCCGCCCCACCACATCGCTCATGAACAAGAGCGGGATCAGCACCGCGATCAACGACACGGTCAGCGAGATGATGGTGAAGCCGATCTGCGTGGCCCCCTTGAGCGCGGCCTGGAACGGCGGCTCGCCCTCTTCCAGGTAGCGCGCGATGTTCTCGATCATCACGATCGCATCGTCCACCACGAAGCCCGTCGCGATCGTCAGCGCCATCAGGCTCAGGTTGTTGAGGCTGTAGCCCAGCAGGTACATCACGCCGCAGGTGCCGATGAGCGAGATGGGCACCGCCAGGCTGGCGATGACCGTGGCGCGCAGGCTGTGCAGAAAGAAGAAGATCACCAGCACCACCATCAGCACCGCCAGGATCAGCTCCATCTCGACATGGTGCACCGAGCCCCGGATGCCGGTGGTGCGGTCGGAGAGCACCTGCACCTTGAGCGATGCGGGCAGGCCGGCCTGCAGCTCGGGCAGCAGCTTCTTGATGCTGTCCACCGTGGCGATCACGTTGGCGCCCGGCTGACGCTGCACGTTCAGGATGATGGCTGGAGTGAGTGTGGCCCCCACGCTGCCCACTTCGTGTGGTTCGCTGCCCCCCGAGGGGGCGCTCGCCGCCTTGGGGCGGCCCGGCGGCGGCTCGATGGCCCCCTCGCTCCCCACTTCGTGTGGTTCGCTGCCCCCCGAGGGGGCGCTCGCCGCCTTGGGGCGGCCCGGCGGCGGCTCGGTGGCTAACACGCCTCCCTCCAAGCCCATCCCCGCCCAGGCGCCCAGGCGGTTGTTCTCAGCGCTGTCCACCACGCGCGCCACCTCGATCATGCGCACCGGCGCGCCGTTGCGCCACGAGACGATGAGGTTCTTGTAGTCCTCGGCCGTGAGCAGCTGGTCGTTGGCATTGATGGTGTAGGAGCGCTGCGGCCCGTCGAAGCTGCCCTTGGCGCTGTTGGCATTGGCGGCCGAGATGGCCGTGCGCAGGGTGTCGAGGCCGATCCCGTACGACGCCAGCGCCTTGGTGTCGGCCTGGATGCGCACCGCGGGCCGCTGGCCGCCCGCCAGCGACACCAGCCCCACGCCGGTGACCTGGCTGATCTTCTGCGCCAGGCGCGTGTTGACCAGGTTCTGCACCTCGGTCAGCGGCAGCGTGTCGGAACTGATGGCCAGCGTGAGCACGGGCGCGTCGGCCGGGTTCACCTTGGCGTACACGGGCGGCGCGGGCAGGTCGGCGGGCAGCAGCGAGTTGCCGGCGTTGATGGCCGCCTGCACCTCCTGCTCGGCCACGTCCAGCGCCAGGCCCAGGCCGAACTGCAGCGTGATGATGGACACGCCCGACGCACTGGTCGAGGCCATGCGCTCCAGTCCCGGCATCTGGCCGAACTGGCGCTCGAGCGGCGCACTCACCGTGCGGCTCATCACCTCGGGGCTGGCGCCGGGGTACAGGGTCTGGACCTGGATGGTGGGGTAATCCACCTCCGGCAGGGCCGACAAGGGCAGGAAGCGAAAGCCCAGCAGCCCCGCCAGCACGATGGCCAGCATCAGCAGGGCGGTGGCGACGGGCCTCTCGATGAACGGGCGCGAAGGACTCATGGTGTCAGCGCGCGCTCAAGGATTTTGCGGTGGACGCTGGCGGCGCTCGCCGCGCTCTCCCCGGGGGCCCGAAGCGCCGCTGCGCGGCCCGCTGGCGCCTGCGCGGGGGCCTCGCGCGCCCTGGGCGCCGGCCGTCTGCACGGCCATGCCGTCCTGCAGGCGGTCGCCGCCTTCCGTCACCACGCGCTCGCCCTCCTTCAGGCCTTCGGCGATCGCCATCAGGCCCACGGTGGCCTGGCCGCGCTTGACCTTGCGCAGCGTCACGGTGCGGTCTTCGTTGATCACATACACGTAGTCGCCATTGGCGCCGGTGCGCACGGCCGTGACGGGCACGACGACGGCCGGTACGTTCCGCAGCAAGAGCTGCACGTTCACGAACTGGTTGGGAAACAGCGTGCCCGCGGCATTGGCGAAGCGCGCCTTGGCCTTCACGGTGCCGGTGGTGGTGTCGATCTGGTTGTCCAGCGTGGAAAAGCGCCCCTTGTCGAGCTCGGACTTGCGCGTGCGGTCGAGCGCCGTCACGGCCAGCGCATCGGCTTCGCGCTGCGCGGCCAGCACATCGGCGACGCGGTCCTGGGGCACGGCAAATTGCACGTCGATGGGCGCCACCTGCGTGATGGTGGCGATGCCCGTGGCGTCGCCCGACGACACGAGGTTGCCCGCATCCACGGTACGCAGGCCGATGCGGCCCGTGGCGGGCGATGTGATGCGGGTGTAGCTCAGGTTCAGGCGCGCCGTGCCTTCCTGGGCCTTGTCGGTCATCACCGTGCCTTCGAGCTGCTTGACCAGCGCGGCCTGGGTGTCCACGTCCTGCCGGGCGATGGAGTCCTGCGACAGCAGGGTCTGGTAGCGCGCCAGCGTGAGGCGCGCATTCTCCAACTGCGCTTCATCGCGCTGGCGCGTGCCCTGGGCCTGCATCAGCGCCTGTTCGAAGGGGCGCGGGTCGATCTGCGCGAGCAGTTGACCCTTCTTGACCATCTGCCCTTCGGTGAACAGCACCTCGGTCAGCGTGCCCGACACCTGGGGCTTGAGCGTCACCGTGGTGGCTGGAATCACGGTGCCCAGCGCATCGATGATCACCGGCAGCTCGGCCCTGCGGGCCACGGCGTCGCCCACCGTGACCATGGGCCGCCCGCCCCCTGGCCCTCCCCGTCCCGGGCCTGTGGCCTCGCCGGGGTCGTTGGCTCGCTGGATGAGGTACCAGGCCGCGCCGCCCACCAGGGCCACCAGACACAGGGCCAGCAGGCTGCCCATCCACCGGCGCCGGCGGCGCGGAGCCTGGGGAGGCTCTGGAGGGACGGCCGGGAGCGTTGCGGGCGCTTTGACTTCTTCTTGCGGATTCATGGCGATAGCTGGTGGGTGTTCTTGGATTCGGCCGGGTCAGAGCATCGTAGGGGGCCAGTTCAGGGTCTGCCTTGAACGCTGTGCGAAGAAAAGTAAACCTTCCCCCCCCGGATGATGCGCGCGCCCGCGCCCTGCGTGGGCAGGTGCGAAGGCCGCCCGATAGTTTGCCTGCTTGCGGGACCGGCGGCCCCCTCCCAACCCCGCGTGGGTGCGTAGGCCGGAGCCGATGCCGGCGCAAGCCACTCCCGGCGACTGCATTTCGCGCACGCCAGGCTGCATTTCGTCGCACGGCGGTGGCGGGCACGGCGAGTGGCCGGCACAGTCCACCCCATCGAACGAACGCCCTGGAGCCTTGCCATGCAGACCTTCACCCCCGTCATCGCCATCCATGTCGCCGCAGCGCTGGCGGCGATCGCCATCGGCCCGGTGGCCCTGTGGGCCCGCAAGGGCGCCACCCAACGCCCCCGCCTGCACCGGGCCGCAGGCTACGCCTGGGTCACCCTGATGGTGGCGACGGCCGTCTCGGCCATCTTCATCACGGGCGGTGGCGGCCCGCGCTGGGGCAGTTTCGGCCTGATCCACCTGCTCATCCCCATCACGCTGGGCATGCTGGCCCTGTCGTTCGTCTACCTGGCCCGCCGCAACATCACCGGCCACCGCGCCGTCATGCAGCGCATCTACTTCGGTGCCTGCGTGGTGGCCGGAGCCTTCACGCTGCTGCCCGGGCGGCTGCTGGGCCACTCGCTGTGGAGCCAGCTGGGCCTGCTCTGACACCGCCCTCCTTCTTTTCTTCCACCACGTCTTCTTCCCTATCCAAGGACATCATCATGCTGCTCCAACTCCTCGTCCACCAGCCCCAGGCGCTGGGCCAGATCATCCAGCAAACGCCCTACTGGGTCTGGGGCCTGCTGGCCGCCCTGGTGTGGCTGGGCGCCAGCCAGATGTTCGACCGCACGGCCAGCCTGGTGCGGGTCGTCGTCATGCCGGTGGCCATGACGGGCTTTTCCGTCTACGGCCTGGCAACGGCCTTCGGCGGAGCGGGCCATACCGGCTCGGCCACCGCCGCCTGGATGGCCGCAGCAGCCGCTGCCGCCGTCCTCGCCCTGTGGTTCCAGCCCACCGCGCCGGCAGGCACGCTGTACGACAGCACCTCACGCTGCTTTCGCCTGCCGGGCAGCGCCATGCCGCTGGCCTTGATCATGGGTATCTTCCTGACCAAGTACCTGGTGGGCGTGGAGCTGGCCATGCAGCCGGCCCTGGCCCGCGACAGCGGCTTCGCATTGCAGATCGCAGCGCTCTACGGCCTGTTCAACGGCCTGTTCGCAGCCCGCTCGCTGAGGTTGTGGCGCCTGGTGCGCAACAGCGCCGGCTTCGCCACGGAGCCCGCCAGCGCCTGAACGCTGCCCTTTCATTCATCCATCCCGCAACGACCTTGCCCCAGGAGTTCCCCATGCGCAACGACCGCTATGACCGCTTCGGCCACGATACCCCTCTCGACGCCATCGAGCGCCTGGCCCGCAAGCGCGCCGGCGCCAAGCTGGGCTGGTACATGCATGCTGGCGTCTACCTGCTGGTCAACCTGCTGCTGATCACCCTGTCGGCCACCAGTGGCAGGCATTGGGCGGTATACCCCGCGCTGGGCTGGGGCCTGGGCCTTGCGATCCATGGCATCGTGGTCTTCCTGGTGGCGGGCGGCGGGCTGCACGAGCGCATGGTGCAGGCCGAGCGCAACCGGCTGGTTCAGCAACAGGGGCATTCGCTGTGAGCCACGCGCCCACGGCGGCGACCACCAGCGCACCGGTGCGGCGGCTTCTTGCAGCAGGTCTGCTGGCCCTGGCTGCGGCCGGCGACAGCCACGCGGGCACCGGCCTGGCGGAGTTGCCCGGCCCACAGGGCGACGGCCCGGTCACCGTGTTCTACCCCAGCAGTGGTGCCGACCAGGCGGTGCAGCGGGGCCCCTTCAGCCTGCAGCTGGCACCGGGCGGACAGGCCGCAGAAGGCAACCGCCGGCTGGTGATCATCACCCACGGTTCGGGTGGCAGCCCCTGGGTGCACACCGACCTGGCGCGAGCCTTCGTGGCGGCCGGTTTTGTCGTCGCCCTGCCCGAACATGCCGGCGACAACTACAAGGACCCATCCACCCCCGGCCCCGAAAGCTGGAAACGCCGCCCCGCGGAAGTCTCCCGCGCCATCGACGCGGTGGCGCAGGATGCGCGCCTGGCGCCGCTGGTGGACACGGACAAGGTGGGCGTGTTCGGAGGCTCGGCCGGCGGCCACACCGCGCTGACGCTGGCGGGGGGACACTGGTCGCCGGCGCGCTTTCGCCAGCACTGCGAGGCACACATCGCCGAGGACTTCTCGTCGTGCGTCGGCTTCGTCACCCGTCTGAACGGCAACCTGCTGGACGGCCTGAAGAAGGCCGTGGCGCTGGGCGTGATCCGCCAGCGCTTCGACGACGCCACCGACCAGGCCTACAGCGACCCGCGCGTGCAGGCGGCCATCGCCTTCGTGCCCTTTGCCGCCGACTTCGACATGGCCACCCTGGCCACGCCGCGCATCCCGCTGGGGCTGATCACCGCGGGCCTGGACATCAACCAGGTGCCCCGCTTTCACAGCAGCGCCGTGCTGGCCGCCTGCCAGGACCGGTGCACCCTGGTCGCCCACCTGCCCGGCGCCAGCCACGGCGCCATGCTGTCCCCCATGCCGCCACTGCATCTGCTGGGCACGGTGCACCAGCAGTTGCTGGGAGACCCGCCCGGCTTTGACCGCAGCGTTCTGGTGCAGGTGGATGCGAAGGTGGTGGCGTTCTTTGCCCATCACCTGCAGCCGCTGGGCCGCACGCAGCGACCTGCGCCCTAGAATCCTCCTCACCATGCCCCACCCCATGACCCCCGAAGACATCGAACAGCTGGCGCGCCGGCGCGCAGGCGCCAAGCTGGGCTGGTATGTGCATGCCGCGGCCTTTGTCGTGGTCAACCTGGTGGTGTTCGGCATGTCGCGCTACGGCCTCGGCAACCGTCCGTGGTCGGTGTTCCCCCTGCTGGGCTGGGGCCTGGGGCTGGCGCTGCACGGCATCTCGGTGTTCGTGCTGGGCACGGGCAGCGGGCTGCGCGAGCGCATGGTGCACAAGGAGCGCGAGCGGCTGCTGCGCGAGCAGCAAGAGCGCAACCAGCGCTAGCACGCACCGCCCCGAGCCCCCAACCTCCTCGCCCGCGCTGCCATGAAAATCGACTGGATCGAGAAACTGCAGCACCTGCTGCAAGTGCTGGCCTTCTGCCTGGCGATCGCCGCCCTGCAGTACGCCTTTCAGCCCGACAAGCCGTATGACATTCCAGCCCGCTACTCGCTGGCCATCGGCTCGCTGACCTGGGCGCTGATCGACTTCGGCCGGCACCTGTTTCCGTCCAGCAAGGAGACGGGCTGGCCCACAGGCCTGTCCGGGTTTCTTCTGCCGTTTGCCAGCATCGTGCTGGGCTACCTGGGCGGCACGCTGCTGGGCGACTGGTGGTGCGGCTATTCGTCGTGGGACCAAGGCGGCCGCGCGCAGCTGCGCATTTCCATCGGCATCACCGTGGTGGCGGGGTTCCTGGGTACCTATTACTTCTATACCAAGAGCAAGAGCGCCTGGCTGCTGGCCAAGGTGAACGAGGTGCGCAGCCAGGCCAGCGAAGCGCAGCTCAAGCTGCTGGAGACCCAGCTCGAGCCGCACATGCTGTTCAACACCCTGGCCAACCTGCGCATGCTGATCGGCACCGACCCCGCCCGCGCACAGGAGATGCTGGACCGCATGATCGGCTACCTGCGCGCCACGCTCAGCGCGTCGCGCAGCACCCAGCACCCGCTGGAGAACGAGTTCGAGCGCCTGCGTGACTACCTGGAGCTGATGGCGGTGCGCATGGGCCCGCGCCTGGCCTACACCCTGGAGCTGCCCGAGGCGCTGCGCGACGTGCCCGTGCCGCCGCTACTGCTGCAGCCCCTGGTGGAAAACGCCATCCGCCACGGACTGGAGCCGCAGGTCGAGGGCGGGCACATCACCGTGCGCGCCAGCACCCGGCCGGGTGACGGCGGACCGCAACTGGTGCTCGACGTCATCGACACCGGCGCGGGCCTTCCCGACACCCTGCCCACCCCGGGCCCCGGGCAGAGCTTTGGCCTGGCCCAGGCCCGTGAGCGGCTGGCCACACTGCACGGAACGGCGGGCACTCTGAAATTGATAGCTGGTAGCGCCGGTGGGACAAGCGCTACGGTCACTTTTCCCTTGAAATCGAGCCCATCGAGCACCACCCCATGACCCAGCCTGCCGTGCGCGCCCTGATCGCCGAAGACGAACCCCTGCTCGCCGCCGCGCTGCAGCAGGAACTGGCCCGCGCCTGGCCAGCGCTGCAGGTCGCGGCCCGGTGGGCGACGGCCTGTCCGCCGTGCGCCAGGCCCTGGCACTGCAGCCGGACGTGCTGTTCTTCGACATCCGCATGCCGGGGCAGAGCGGGCTGGAGGCGGCGGTGGAACTGGCCGACGCCTGGCCTGCCGACGGCCCATCCAGCCGCCCCTTCCCGGCGCTGGTGTTTGTGACCGCCTACGACCAGTACGCGGTGCAGGCGTTCGAAGCCCAGGCGGTGGACTATCTGCTCAAACCCGTGCAGGCGGCCCGGCTGCAAAAGACAGTGCAAAAACTGCAGCTGGCGCTTGCCAGCAAAGCGCCAGCAGCTATTGATTTGGAAGCAACCATGGCGCAACTGCGCCATCTGCTGGTGGCGCCGGGGGTGGCGGCACCCGCAGCCGCAACGGCGCCTGCCACGCCC
Source organism: Acidovorax sp. sic0104 (assembly GCF_019219095.1). Taxonomy (GTDB): domain Bacteria; phylum Pseudomonadota; class Gammaproteobacteria; order Burkholderiales; family Burkholderiaceae_C; genus Acidovorax. The sequence goes on along the minus strand of NZ_JAHUWH010000028.1, from coordinate 17,850 downwards.
GCGGTGGGCGCGCCGCTCACGCTGATCCAGGCCAGCAGCGGCAGCCAGATCCACATGGTGCCGGTGGCCGACGTGCTGTACTTCGAGGCGGCCGACAAGTACGTGCGGGTGCTGACCGCAGCGCGCGAGTACCTGATCCGCACCCCGCTCAAGGACCTGATCGGCCAGCTCGATACGCAGGTGTTCTGGCAGATCCACCGCAGCACGCTGGTGCGCGCCAGCAGCATCACCACCGTGACCCGCGACGAGGCGGGCAAGCTGCACCTGGAGCTGGCCGGCCGGCCCGAGAAACTGCCCGTGAGCCGCCTGTACGCCCACCTGTTCAAGGCGATGTAGCGCAGCAGCGCAGGGCTGCCCTGGCTGCGCGCGCCGCTGTTCGCTCTACCGCGTCACCGCGCTACCGGTTGGTGGCCAGCAGCAGGCCGCCCGCGCCCATGAAGAAGCCGCCCGTGGCCTTGTTCAGCCGCACCACCCCGCGCGATGTGCGGATGAAGCGGCGGATCTGCCGCCCGCCCGCCGCGTACACCGCCGTGGACACAAACTCGGCCGCCAGGTACACGGCCCCCAGCACCACGAACTGGCGCACCGCCGGCTGGGCCGGGTCGATGAACTGCGGAAAGATCGCGGCGAACAAGATGATCGCCTTGGGGTTGGTGATGCCCAGCAAGAACTCCTGGGTGATGAGCGCCCGCAGTTTCACCGGCGCGCCCGAGGCCTTCACATCGCCGCCCTCCACCACCTCCAGCCCGCTGAATTCGCGGCTGCGCCACGCACGCCAGCCCAGCCAGAACAGGTACAGCGCGCCCACCCACTTGACCACGGAGAACGCCGTCTCGGACGCCAGCAGCATGGCTCCCAGGCCCACGGCCGAAACCGTGAGGAAGATGGCGAACGCCGCCACCCGGCCCAGCGTGGCCACCAGCGCGGCGCCCACACCGGCGCGGATGCCGTTGTTCAGGCCGCAAAAATTGTTGGGGCCGGGCGTGAGCGCAATGGCCACCGCCACGGGGGCGAAGAGGAGCGCGTCCATGGTATTCCTTGGGATGAAAGGAGAAAAAGCAGAAAAAACTGCCGGGGGAAGGCGCCCAGTTTACCGAGCCCGGGCCAGCGTCAGCGTGCGGCCCCAGGCCACGCCCGGCAGCGGCTCGTAGTGCGCCACCGCCACCAGCCGCGCCGGGTGGGCGGCGGCCCGGCCCAGCACCTGCACCAGGTAGTTGACCGAGGGCTTGTCGAGCCCCGCCACCGGTTCGTCGATGAGCAGGAGCGCCGCTCCGCTGGCCAGGCCGCCGGCCATCAGCACCTTGCGGCGGCTGCCGGTGGACAGGGCAAAAAAGGGCTTGTCCAGGTGCGGCTCCAGCGAAAAGCCCTCCACATGGGCCGCCAGCGCTGCCGCGTCCCACCGGGCATGCTGCGCAGGCAGCCCCGCCAGCCACTGCCGTGCGGTGAGCTCGTCCAGCGCCGTGCTGCGCGGATCCTGCCAGAACACCTGCGCGCGGTAGGCCGCCGGGTCGGTGCGCTGCCGCACGCCCTGCAGCGTGATCTCGCCCGACCGGGGCGCCAGTTCGCCCGCCAGAAGGCGCAGCAGCGTGGTCTTGCCGCTGCTTTCATCGCCCTGCACCAGTGCCAGGCCTGCGGGCCAGGCCAGAGACACGTCCTCCAGCACCGCGCACTCGGGGTAGGCAAAACCCAGGCGCTCCACCCTCAAAACCACGTTGTCGGCCACCGCGCGTCCTTGCACATTGAAAAAAAGAAGGAATTCTAGAGAGTGGCCCGCTCACGCACCGAGCGCACCAGCACGCGTGGCCGCGCAGGTTGCCTTACGTCTCCCGCACAATGCCGCAATGACCTTGAACTACCTGGACTTTGACTACAGCGAAGACGACGAAGGCACCGGTACCTTCGACGCCATGGCCAGCGTGTCGCCCGCACAGCTGCCGCCCTTGCAGGCCGAAGTGGCGCAGGTGCTGCAGTGGGCCCACGCCGAATTTCCCGACGCCTGCGGCCCGGCGGAGGATGGGGGCCAGTGGCAGTACGACCTGCAGGGCGTGCAGGAAGTCAGCACGCCGCTGCAACTCGCCTTCGACCCGCTGGCAGGCAGCATCCACAGCGTCCCGGGGAGCCCAGCGCCTGCACGCACCACCTTGACGCTGTCGATCAGCGGCAGCGCAGCGTTCTGCGCAGCGCTGCGCAGCGCGTTCGATATCGTGTGAATGCCCTGTGGCGGCAGCAGAGCCTCGCCCAGCCTGCGCAACGGCGCGCCGTCGGCCTACAGTGGCTGAAGGGCCCGGGGGTCTATCCTCAATTCAAGCTGTCGCGCCCGGAGTGCGGATGCGCAGCGCACCAAGGACACCCCATGGATCGCCACCTCCAGTTACCCTGCCACACCAGCACCGCGTCTCGCGCAGCGGTACCTTTTGCGCCCACGGCCGGACAGTGGAGCGCAGCATGACCCTTTTGCACACCCTGGCCGCCACGCCGCCCCACAGCGCCCTTCTCGCCGCGGATGGCTGGTCTTTCCCCGGCACAGGCGGGGGCGACGCCAGCGCAGCCTCTCGCCCGTCGGCCGACCGCGTCCGCATGGAGCTTCACATCGGATTGCGCTACGAGATCGACCAGTACGGCGCGGACTTCGTTTTCAACATCCACGCCGCCAAGACGCCCCAGCAGACGGTGAGCAACGAGCGGCTGGTCATCAACCAGGACATCTCCTACCAGATCCACACCGACCCCGCCACGCTCAACCGCTCGCTGCGCCTGCACGGCGAGCCCGGCGTGCTGGAGCTGTCGTACTCGGCCACCGTAGACATCGCCCACCACCGCGCCGACCCCCTGCAGCTGGCGGAAGTGCCGGTGCGGCAACTGCCGCCCGAGGTGATGGGCTACATCTACCCCAGCCGCTACTGCCAGTCGGACAGGCTGCTGCGCCTGGCCAACAAAGAGTTCGGCGCGCTCTGGCAAGGGCATGGCCGCGTACAGGCGATTCGGGATTGGGTGAACCGCCACGTGGCGTTCACGTCCAACACCTCGAACTCCAACACATCGGCCGTCGATACCCTGATCGAACAGGTGGGCGTGTGCCGTGATTTCGCGCACCTCATGATCGCGCTGTGCCGCGCGGTGAACATCCCCGCGCGTTTTACCACCGGCACCGACTACGGCGCCGACCCCAGCCTGGGCCCACCGGACTTTCATGCCTACGTGGAGGTGTATTTGGGCGACCGCTGGTACATCTTCGATCCCTCCGGCACCGCCATTCCGATGGGGCTGCTGCGCTTTTCCACCGGGCGCGACGCGGCGGACGTGGCGTTTGCCACCATCTTCGGCGGCGTGCGGGCCGACCCGCCGGTCATCCGCACCACCGCCATCGAAGATGCGGGCAACCGCTTCGTGCAGCCCGTGCATTGCATCGAGGCATTGTCCACCGACCAGGGAACGGTCGCAGGCAACCATTTCACAGTGCCTTGACACTGCAGCCAAGGGCCCGCGTCCCCCGCGGTATGCGTGTGCTGGCCGCAAAAAAGCCCGTGAGGCTCATGTGGCCTAAAATCATGCTTTTTTCCACTTCGACAGAGAACCACCATGGGCAACAAGATCGTCACCGAAGCAGACCGCAAGCGCACCCCCCGTCCCCAGCCCCTGCCTGGCATGTCGCTGGCCACCCCTGGCCGCGGCCAGCGCACCAGCCTGGAGCGTGGCGTGGCCACCCGCAGCAAGAAGAACCCTGGCAAGCGCACCCACAAGGGCGGCTGATCTGCCCCTGGGGCCATGGCCCCGTGCCAAGAAACGCCCTCCTTCGCGAGGGCTTTTTTGTGCCTGCCGGCCTGCCCCCGCCATTGCCCGGCCGCAGCGCGGGCGCCCATCTCCAACCACTAAGATGACACCATGATCACCGTGCACCACCTTGAAACCTCGCGCTCGCAGCGCGTCCTGTGGCTCCTGGAAGAACTGGGCGTGCCGTACGAGCTCAAGATCTACCAGCGCGACAAGGCCACCAAGCTCGCCCCGCCAGCGCTGAAAAAGATCCATCCCCTGGGCAAGTCGCCCGTCATCACCGATGGGGACGAGGTCATCGCCGAGTCCGGTGCCATCGTCGAATACCTGGTGGAAACCTACGGCGCCCAGGCCGGCGGCGACCTGGCCCACCTGCAGCCTGCGCGCGGCACGCCGGCCTACCGCCAGTGCCGGTTCTGGATGCACTACGCCGAGGGCTCGCTGATGAACTGGCTGGTGATGAAGCTGGTGTTCATGACCATTCCGACGCAGCCCATGCCCTTCTTCGTCAAACCCATCGCCAAGGCGCTGTGCGGCAAGGTGCAGGACAAGGTGATCGACCCCAACGTGAACACCGCGCTCGAGTTCATGGAGCAGCACCTGGGCCAGAACACCTGGTTCGCCGGCGAGCACCTGAGCATGGCCGACTTCCAGATGAGCTTTGCGGTCGAGGCAGCCTTGTCGCGCGCCAGCAAGGCTGCCAGCTGCCCGAACCTGCAGGCCTACAAGCGCCGCATGGAGGCACGCCCGGCCTACCAGCGCGGCATCGCCAAGGGCGGGCCGGTGGTCATGGGGGCCTGAACGGGTGGCTGAACGAGGGGTCGGCGCGGCTGGCTCGCGTCAGCCCACGCCGCACACCAGCGCGCCCGGCTCGTTGTGCGCCAACTCCCGCTCGTTCTTGGCCCGCGCCACCTCCACGTCGCGCGGCAGGGCCACGCCGTTCTTCACGGCCAGGATCTCGGCCATCACGCTCACCGCGATCTCGGGTGGGGTCTTGCTGCCGATGTAGATGCCGATGGGCCCGCGCAGCCGCGCCAGGGTCTCGGCGGTCTGGTCGAAGTGCTCCATCATCCGCGCGCGGCGGGCCTCGTTGTTGCGGCGCGAGCCGATGCCGCCCACGTAGAACGCATCGGTGCCCAGCGCCTCTAGCAGCGCCAGGTCGTCGAGCTTGGGGTCGTGCGTGAGCGCCACCACGCAGCTGCGCCGGTCGGGCTTGAAGGCGGCCACCACGTCGTCCGGCATGTCGCTCACCACCGTGGCGGCGGGCACGTTCCAGCTGCCGCGGTATTCCTCGCGCGGGTCGCACACCGTGACCGCAAAGCCGTTGAACAGCGCCATCGTGGCCAGATACTCGGCCAGTTGCCCCGCGCCGATCAGCAGCATGCGGTATTCGGGGCCGAAGGTGTTGGTGAGCTGCTGCGCGTCCAGCACCAGGTCCTGCGGAGCGGCCGCCGGTTGCAGCGTGGCCACGCCATCGGCCAGGCGCACACTGCGCTCCATCAGGCGGCCGGCCTCCAGCGCGCGGATCAGCTCGGCCAGGCCGGCCGGGTCGGGGTCGTACTCCAGCAGCAGCTCCAGCGTGCCGCCGCAGGGCAGGCCGAAGCGGTGCGCCTCGTCCGCCGTGATGCCGTACTTGACGAAGGCGGGCGGGCCGCTCGGGATGCTGCGGTCCACCGCCGCATCGCCTGCGCCGGCCGCACTGGCTGCGGCGGCCACCTGCGCATAGGCCCGCGTGTGGCGGTCGATCAGGTCGTCCTCGATGCACCCGCCCGACACCGACCCCACCACCGCCCCGTCTTCGCACAGCGCCATGATCGAGCCCACCGGGCGCGGCGACGAGCCCCAGGTCCGCACCACGGTGGCCAGCAGCGCACGCCGCCCCGCCGCCCGCCAGCCCTGCAGCGTGCGCAGCACCATCACATCCAGGTTTTCCATCGCACCATCACCCCATCCATTGCATTCAGATTTCAACGCACTCAGCCCCGCCCTTCGCAAACGGGGTACTCCACCAGCGCCACCGTGGATCCCGCTCCGCCGTTCCACCGGGCGCGTCTCCCCCAGGGGGGACGGCGCGCAGCGACTCAGGGGGAGTCAAGACCTTCTGGGAGAGTCAGTTCCACCACCACGCTAACAGCACCAGCGCCGCCGCGCCCACGGCCCACACCCAGACCGGTATGCCACTGGGGGGATTGTCGTCGCCCGCCGTGGCCGCCAGCGCGCTGAGCTCCGAGGCTGCGGCAGGGACAGCGGCGCCCGAAACGGGCTCGGGGTCGTCGGCCGCACCCGCAGTCGCATCATCGGCGGCAGCGCGCGGGTGGCGGCGCTGCATTTCGTTGTCAAAACGCTTGAAGAAATCCTCGGCCATCGACTTGGCCGCGCCATCGATCAGCCGTTGGCCCAGCTGCGCGATCTTGCCGCCCACCGTGGCCTGCACGGTGTAGTGCAGCTCGCAGCTGTCCTGCCCTGCAGCGTCGGCGGGCAGCGGCACCAGCCGGACCTGCGCGCTGCCCTTGCCGAAGCCGGCCACGCCGCCCGAGCCGTCGAAGGCGATGGTGTAGCTCTCGGGCGGCACGATGTCCGACAGCGTGATCTTGCCCGCGAACCTGGCCGACACCGGCCCGATCTTGAGCGCCATGGCCACGCTGTACTGGTGCTCGGCGGTGGGCTCGACCTTGTCGCAGCCGGGGATGCACAGCTTGAGCACCTCGGGGTCGTTGAGTGCGTCCCAGGCCTGCTGCTGGCTCACGGCAAGGGTACGGCTTGCTTGCATTTCCATGGTGGGGTCCTCTCAGTGTTCAGATGTCTCAACTGCCGGTCGGCAATAGGGGATCGGCGACGCAAAAAAGAACCCGCCCGTTCGTGCTGAGCTTGTGGAAGCACTGCGCTGCGCTTCGACAGGCTCAGCGCGAGCGGGAGGGGCAGTCATTGCAAAACGCATTGGTTGGAAACCCCTCACTGCCGCAGCAGCGCCGCCAGGCTGCCCGCCAGGTCCTGCAGCCGCGCGAGGTTGTGCACCGCCAGCATGCCGTGCGCCTGGCGGTGCAGCGCCGCCGCGCCGCGCGCGGAAGGCGCATAGCCGCCGAAGCGCAGCAGCGGGTTGAGCCACAGCAGGCGGCCGCTGTGGCGGCGCAGCCAGCCCAGCTCGCGCTCCAGCACCTCGGGCGCGCCGGTGTCGAGGCCGTCGCTGATGAGCAGCACCAGCGTGCGCCGCCCCACCAGCCGCCGCGCATGCAGCAGGCGCAGCGCGGCCAGGCTGTCGCCCATGCGCGTGCCGCCGGCAAAGTCTGCGATGGCCTGGCCGGCCATCTCCAGCATGGCGTCGGTGTCGGCCAGCCGGAACGCGGGCGTGAGGTCGGTCAGGCCCGTGCCGAACGCGAACACGTCGCGCCGCAGGCCCGGCCCTGCATGGCGCTGCGCGGTGGCCGCGTGCAAAAAAGCCAGCAGCAGCCGCGCATATCGCTCCATGGAGCCCGACACGTCCACCAGCACCAGCAAGGGCAGCGGCTGCTGGCGGCGCTGCAGGCGCGGCAGGGTCAGCAGCTCGCCGCCGGTGCGCGCGGCCTGCTGCATGGCACCGGGCCAGTGCGGGCGGCTGCCGCGCACGCCGGGGCGCGTGCGGCGGGCGACGTAGCGCGGCAACGGCAGTGCGATGTCCCGGGCCAGGCGTTCGACCAGCAGGTACTCGCTGGCCGACAGCTGGTTGAAGTCCGCATGGTGCAGGCGCTGCCTGTCGCTGGCGGTCATGGCGGCATCGAGCTCGATCTTCTCGTCCTCCCGCACAGGCGGGGCGTTGCGCGCGGCCTGCACCGGTGCCAGAGCCTCGCTCACACGCGGGCGGCGTTTGACCGGGTCGGCCTTCGCCTCGGCACTGGGCAGCATCTGGGCCAGCAGCTTTTGCGCGATGGCGGGGTTCTTGAAATAGGCATCGAACAGCTCGCGGAACACCAGTCGGTCCTGCTCGCGGCTGATCAGCACCGACTCCAGCGCCGCGCCGAAGTCCTCGCGCTCCACCCCCACCAGCATCACGGCCTGCTGCGCCAGCGCCATGCGGGCGGCATCCACCGGCACGCCGGCGCGGCGCAGGGTGCGGCCAAAGCCGGTGAGGTTGTCGGCCAGCTTGCCGGTGCGGGCATCACCGAGTTGAGAGATGGTTGTGCCTCCCGCCATGGTCGCACCCTCACAGGTTCCCACACAGGTGACGGATGCGCATTCGATCACTCCAGACCGTTCGGGCTGCGCCTGTCGAAGCTTCGCGCAGCGCTTGGACAAGCCCAGCGTGAACGGCTGCGTATCTTGGAAGGCCGCTTGGCATCACGCGTCGGCAGGCTGCAGCAGCAGCTGCGACATGTCGCACGTGAGTGCCGCCACATCCTCGCGCTGCTTGAACAAAATGCCCGCCGTGTCGGAGACCACTTCGGGGTCCACCACGATGGTGTCCAGCGCCACCAGCGCCTTGGCCCATTCCACGCTTTCAGCGATGCCCGGCGCACGCTGGAAGGCGTTGGCGAACGGCTGGCTGCGCAGCCGGCCCACGAAGTCGGCCACCTGCTGGGCCAGCGCCGCGCTGGCACCGGGCACCTGGGCGCGCACGATGGCCAGTTCGCGGTCGCGGTCGGGGTAGTCGAGCCAGTGGTACAGGCAGCGGCGCTTGACGGCATCATGCAGGTCACGCGTGCGGTTGCTGGTGAGCAGGGTCACCGGCGTGGCGCTGGCGCGCACCGTGCCGATCTCGGGGATGCTGATCTGGTACTCGCCCAGGTATTCGAGCAGGAAGGCCTCGAAGGGCTCGTCGGCGCGGTCCACCTCGTCGATGAGCAGCACGGCACCCGGCGCGGGAGCCTGCAGGGCCTGCAGCAGCGGGCGGCGGATGAGGTAGCGATCCTGGTAGACCTCGCGCTCGACCTGGTCCATGTCGGCGTTGGCCTTGCCTTCCGCCAGGCGCATGTGCAGCAGCTGGGCGGCGTAGTTCCACTCGTACAGCGCTTCACGCTGCTCCAGCCCGTCGTAGCACTGCAGGCGGATCAGGCTGCGCGAGAGCACCGCACTCAGAGCCCGGGCCAGCGCGGTCTTGCCCACGCCGGGCTCGCCCTCCAGCAGCAGGGGGCGCTGCAGTTGCAGTGCCAGGAAGACCGACGTGGCGAGGCGCCGGTCGGCGAAGTAGCCCACGCCCTGCAAGGCCTGCAGCAGCGCGTCCACGGAGGCGGATGCCGGGTGGTGTGCAACGTGAGGGGCTTGTGGATTCATTGCTATTTAATTGATAGCTGCTAGCGCTTTCCCATCAAGCGGTAGCGGCCATTTTTATTCAATACCTACCCACCACGGAGCACCCGGCGCCGTGGTGGGTCGCCGATCTCCCCTCCCCGCTTATCCCACCAACCGGGCCACGGCACGTTGGGTCTGCACGCTGATCAAGTTGGCGCGGTACGCGGCGCTCGCGTGGATGTCGCTGTTGAGGTCGCTCGCGTCGATCTTCACGGCAGCGGCCGATGCGGGCGTGAAGCTCTGGTTGAGCGCTGCCTCCAGCCCCGCGTGGCGGAACACGCTGCTGGCCGCGCCGGTGATGGCCACGCGCACGCCGCTGTCCGCCTGCGCCACGAACACGCCCACCAGAGAAAAGCGCGACGCGGCCTGCTTGAACTTGAGGTACACCGCGCGCTTCGGGATCGGAAAGCGGATGGCGGTGATGATCTCGCCCTCCTCCAGCGCCGTGGTGTACATGCCCACGAAGAAATCATCGGCTGCGACCTCGCGCTGGTTCGTGATGACCGTCGCCCCCAGGCCCAGCACCGCGCTGGGGTAGCAGGCCGCCGGGTCGTTGTTGGCCACCGACCCGCCCAGCGTGCCCCGCGCGCGCACCTGCCGGTCGCCGATGTGCGCGGCCAGGTCGGCCAGCGCGGGAATCGCACTTTTGACCTCTGCGCTGTTGGCCACGTCCATGTGGCGCGTCATGGCACCGATGACCAGCGCGTTGCCCTCGCGGCGGATGCCGGCCAGCTCGGCGATGCTGTTCAGGTCGACGATCTTCTCCGGGTTGGCCAGGCGCAGGCGCATCGACGGCAGCAGGCTCTGCCCGCCCGCCAGCAGCTTGCCGCCCTGGGCGATGAGCTGCGCTGCGGCTGCGGTGGACGATGGGTTTTCAAAAGTGAAGGCGTACATGGTGTGTCTCCTCAGGCCTTGGCTTTTTGAATGGCTTCCCACACGCGGTGCGGCGATGCAGGCATGTCGAACTCCTTCACGCCCAGCGGGTGTAGCGCGTCGAGCACGGCGTTGATCACCGCAGGCGGCGACCCGATGGCCCCGGCCTCGCCACAGCCCTTGGTGCCCAGCGGGTTGTGCGTGCAGGGTGTGCAGACATGGCCCAGCTTGAACTCGGGGAAGTCATCAGCGCGCGGCATGGCGTAGTCCATGAAGCTGCCCGTCAGCAGCTGGCCCGTCTCGCGGTCGTACACGCAGTTTTCCATCAGCGCCTGGCCGATGCCCTGCACCAGCCCGCCGTGCACCTGGCCTTCCACGATCATCGGGTTGATGATGGTGCCGAAGTCGTCCACGGCGGTGAACCTGTCCACGCGCGTGCTGCCGGTGGCGGGGTCCACCTCCACCTCGCAGATGTAGGTGCCTGCAGGGAAGGTGAAGTTGGTCGGGTCGTAGAAGGCCGTCTCGTTGAGCCCGGGTTCGAGCTTGTCGAGCGGGTAGTTGTGCGGCACGTAGGCCGTGAGCGCCACCTGGCCGAACGGGATCTTCTTGTCCGTGCCGCGCACGGTGAATTCACCGCCGCTGAAGTCGATGTCGGCGTCGCTCGCCTCCATCAAATGCGCCGCGATCTTCTTGGCCTTGGCCTCGATCTTGTCCAGCGCCTTCATGATGGCCGCGCCGCCCACGCTGATGGAGCGCGAGCCGTAGGTGCCCATGCCGAACGGCACACGGCCCGTGTCGCCGTGCACGATGTCCACGTTCTCCACCGGAATGCCGAGGCGCGCGGCCACAACCTGCGCAAAGGTGGTCTCGTGCCCCTGGCCATGGCTGTGCGAGCCGGTGAACACCGTCACGCTGCCGGTGGGGTGCACGCGCACCTCGCCGCATTCGAACAGGCCCGCGCGCGCACCCAGGGCGCCTGCGATGTTGGACGGCGCGATGCCGCAGGCCTCGATGTAGCTGCTGTAGCCGATGCCGCGCTTGAGGCCCTGGGCCTCGCTGGCCGCCTTGCGCGCCGCAAAGCCGGCCACGTCGGCCAGCTCTTGCGCCTGCGTCATGCACGCGTGGTAGTCGCCCACGTCGTACTGCAGCGCCACGGGCGTCTGGTAGGGCCAGCTGGTGATGAAGTTGCGCTTGCGGATCTCGTCCTGCGACAGGTTCATCTCCCAGCCGCAGCGGCTGACCAGGCGCTCGAGCAGGTAGGTGGCCTCGGGCCGGCCCGCGCCCCGGTAGGCGTCGACGGGCGCGGTGTTGGTGAACCAGGCGTCGACCTCCACATAGATCTGCGGCGTGGTGTACTGGCCCGCCAGCAGCGTGGCGTACAGGATGGTGGGCACCGCGCTGGCAAAGGTGCTGAGGTAGGCGCCCATGTTGGCGTCGGTGTGCACGCGCATGGCCAGGAACTTGCCATCCTTGTCCATCGCCATCTCGGCATGGCTCACGTGGTCGCGGCCATGCGCGTCGGACAGGAAGGACTCGCTGCGGTCGGCCACCCACTTGATGTTGCGGTTGAGCTTCTTGGCCGCCCAGGTCAGGCACACATCCTCGGCGTACAAAAATATCTTGGAGCCGAAGCCGCCACCCACGTCGGGCGCGATCACGCGCACCTTGTGCTCGGGCAGGCCCATCACGAAGGCCGTCATGAGCAGCCGTTCCACGTGCGGGTTCTGGTTGCTCACGTACAGCGTGTACTCGTCGTTGGCGCGGCTGTAGCTGCCGATGGCCGTGCGCGGCTCCATGGCGTTGGGGATCAGCCGGTTGTTGACCAGATCGAGCTGCGTCACATGCGCCGCGTTGGCAAAGGCCGCATCCACCGCGCCCTTGTCGCCGATGGCCCACTTGTAGCAGTGGTTGTCCGGCGCCGCGTCGTGCAGGCCCGCGCCCGCCACCGTGCCTGCGGCGGCGTCGGCCACGCTGACGACGGCGGGCAGCACGTCGTAGTCCACCTCCACCAATTCAGCCGCGTCGCGCGCCTGCTGCTGCGTGAGGGCCACCACCATGGCCACGTGGTCGCCCACGTAGCGCACCTTGCCCTGCGCCAGGATGGGGTGCGGCGGCTCCTTCATCGGCTGCCCGTCGGTGCTGGTGATGAGCCAGCCGCAGGGCAGGCCGTTGATGTTGTCGGCCGCCACGTCGGTGCCCACAAAGATGCCCAGCACGCCGGGCGCCGCCTTGGCGGCATCGGTGTTGATGCTGTTGATGCGCGCGTGCGCATGCGGCGAGCGCACGAACACGGCGTGGCTTTGCGCGGCCAGCACCACGTCGTCGGTGTACTGGCCCGCGCCGGTGAGGAAGCGGTAGTCCTCCTTGCGCTTGAGCGACTCGCCGATGTGCGGCAGCTTGGAGAAGTCGGATGCACCCATGGTCTGTCTCCTTGTTTTCCGTTATGCCGAGGCCATGGCTTTTTGGCCGACCTGCACAGCGCGCACGATGTTCTGGTAGCCGGTGCAGCGGCAGATGTTGCCTTCGAGCAGCTCGCGGATCTCGCCTTCGCTCGCGTGCGGGTGGCTGTTGCACAGGTCCACCGCGCTCATCACCATGCCCGGGGTGCAGAAGCCGCACTGCAGGCCGTGGCATTCCTTGAACGCCGCCTGCATGGGGTGCATGGTGCCGTCCGCTGCGGCCAGGCCCTCGATGGTCTGCACATCGGCGCCCTGGGCCTGCACGGCCAGCATGGCGCAGGATTTGACCGCGCGGCCGTTGACGTGCACCGTGCACGCTCCGCACTGGCTGGTGTCGCAGCCCACGTGCGTGCCTGTGAGCAGCAGGTGCTCTCGCAGCGCATGGACCAGCAGGGTGTTGGGAGGGACGTCAACACTGGCAGCGCGCCCGTTGACCGTGAACTGGACTTGCATCTGGCTGTCTCCTGGAAGGGTTTTTGGCTGGACGAGAACGTGTTCACGATCTCGCAAGGGATCGCGTTGGAGCGCAACCGGGATCAGTGGATGCTTCGGGTACGCCGCATGGGCTCATGCCCATGCAAGCAGCCGCGGCGCCAAGACTCCAAGTGCATCGGCCAGATTTCGCTCCAACCCTTCGGGCAGTGGTCTTTGCGGAAGGTCGCAGCGTTGCGGCGCTTGCCAATAGCCGAGCCAATGGCCGCGCACCGCACCTTGCATCCCATCCCGCAAAGACCGCTGCGCGACCCCTGGGAGATCGTGAACACGTTCTTTGCCCATCTTGTGCCCCGCCCCCGCCACATTCCCTAGGGACAACCCTAGATTCTCAGGGGCCTTCGCTGGATATTCTCAAAATGAAACATGTTGCAGCGCACACCGGCGCATCATGCGCAGCTCAAGGATTCAGTTCACCATGCTGCCCTCCGCCCCCCCTTGCACCGCCCACCGCCACACGCTGATTGCACAGGCCCGCCAGACCTTGCTGGCGGACGACGCGGCGCCACTGCATGCGCAAGTGGAGCCCTGGATTGCGCGGTCGTGGCAACGCTGCCTGGCCCAGGGAATGGATCCCACGCAGCGGGTGGTGTTCGAGGCCGTCAGTGCCCCAGCGCTGCACCACAGCCTGGAGCAGAACCACGCCCTCCTGCGCGCTGCGCGCCCCGTGCTGGAGCAGCTCACGCGCGCCATCGCCGGCATGCGCTACTTCGCGATCCTCACGGACGCCCGGGGCACGGTGGTCGATGTGCAGGGCCATTGCGACCAGAGCGACCCACGCGCCAGCAGCATTGGCCGCGTGGGCATCGACCTCTCGGAAGCTGCAGTGGGCACCACTGCCATCGGCGCGGCGCTGGCCGAACTGCAGCCCGTGTGGCTCCACCGGGGCGAGCATTTTCTGGACGACAACGGCAGCTACAGCTGCGCGGGTGCACCACTGTTCGACCCCCAAGGTCGGTGCATGGGCATGCTGGATGTCACAGGCATCGACGTGCCCGAGAGGCCCGAGCTGCGCCATTTGGTGGCACGCTCTGCCCGCGCCATGGAGGACGCTCTGCTGCTGCAGCGACCCCATGCCCTGCTGCTGCGCGTGAACTGGCCCGGCTGCACGCTGGGCGGCGAAGGCGATGGCCTGCTCGCGCTTGACGCAGATGGCTGCGTGGTGGGCGCCAACAGCATGGCCCGCCAGCTGGTGCCCCAGCCCCTGCGCGCGCCGGACGCACCCACCCACTGCAGCGACCTGCTGGCCCTGCCCTGGACGATGCTGTTCGACGCGGCCCGGCGCCAACCCTCACAGCCGCTGGACCTGCCCCTGTGGTCTGGCCTGCGCCTTCATGCCCTGGCCCGGTGGTCAGCGCCCGCCCACCGCAGCAGCGCCCCCAGCCACTTGAGCGCCACCGGGGCCTCGCACCTGGTTTGCGCGCCCCCGCCGGTGGCCGCGCCGCTGCGCGAGGCGGAGGCCGCGTTGATACGCCAGGCCGTGCAGGACGCCCGGGGCAACGTGGCCGAGGCCGCCCGCGCGCTGGGCATCAGCCGCGCCACGGTGTACCGCAAGCTGGGCACGCCCAAGGGAACGTGAGCGGTGCCGCGTGCGCGTGCATGCTGGCGCACACGCTCCATCACCCCAAAAAATACAGTGCTGGAAGGGCCTTAGCCCTCAACTGCATTGCCCCAATAGCTACCAAATTTATAGCAACCAAACATCGCAGCAACACTGCGCTCAGAGTTCCGCCAGCGCCAGCACCACGGCGTTTTCTTCGAGCAGCAGCACCACGGCACTGCCCGGGCGCAACCCGCTCCGGGGCGCAGCAAAACCCACCATGTGAAGGCCTTCCGTCAGCTCGGCCGACACCTCATCACCCGATTCGCCACGCACGACCCGTGTGACCCGGGCGGACAGCCGGTGGGTTCCCTCCGGGACGGCATGGGCGCTGGCAAGCGCCACGCGCACGTCGCGCTCCACCCGCACCGCCGTGGCCTTGCACAGCGCCAGCACTGCCAGACCCGGTTGCAAGCCCAACAGCTCGGCACTTTCTCGGGTGATGCGCGAGGCCAGCGACACAGCGCCTGCTGCATTCCGCGCTGCGCCTGCGCGATCGCCCTGCAGTCGCAGGTGCACACACGCGATCTGCCCCCGCACCGCGAGCCGATCCACCACACAAGGCAGCTGGTTGCGTATGCTGGTTCTCACTGCCAGCCGCGCCAGAGCCGGGCCCGCGTGGGGCGTGGCCTGCCAACGCGAGAGCACCGCACCACGGGCTTGCGCCATCGCATCGGCGGCGACCAGCAGTTGCAGGCCCGCTTCGGTCAACTGGGCACCGCCGCCCCCAGCCCCGCCCACCGCGCGGGACACCAGAGGCGTACCCGCCAGATTGGTGAGCGTGTCGACCGCCTGCCACGCGGCCTTGTAGCTCACGCCCACGGCGCGGGCGGCCTGCGAGATGGAGCCACAAACGCCAATCTGGCGCAGGATGTCGATGCGTTTGTCGGTCAGCGCATGGCCCAGCGCGTCAGTGAGAGTAGGTGAAACAGGCATGGGGTGATGATGCATGAGACGCGGGCGCATGATGCACGCACCCACAGCAAAACCGTGCGAACCAGGGTGTGTCATCAAGCCCCCTCATGCGAAAGCCGGTCAGGCCGCGCCACGCGGCGCCTGCTGCTTCGTCGAGTGGCTTGCCGCTAGAGGGGTGTGGGGCGCGCCCCGCCTGGCGCATCCGTCCGCATCGCGGAGCCAGCGCGTGGATGTGTCGGTTGACGGCGCGCCCTCAGCCGCTGGCCAGATTCTGGACGGCCCGATCGACATCTGGCGAGATCCTCCGGGCGCCTGGCCGCCACCGATGTGTCGATATCCGCCCTCAGTCCACACCTTCACCTGCCACGGAGGGCGAGGGGGCGATCGGCCAGTCCTGCCGGACAGAGATCAGACAGCGACCGATGTCCCGGCGGTCGTAGAGCGGCTTTCGATTTTCCTCTTTTGACTTCGTTGGCACGTGCGCCGAGCGGCAATTGCTCCCCCTCAGTCTCAAGCGAAATCTCAGTGGGGAATAAACAGAAGTCGGCTCCCTGGACATCATCAAACGGGAGCCAGGCAAAACCGAAACCGTCAAACTTCGCCAAAGCCCGAGTTTGTCCCACCAAAGCAATCAGCCTCTCTTGATCTTGGACGGGCAGTCCTTTGACACAGGATGCAACGGACAAAATTCGGACACGATTCCCGGCTGCAAGAAACTTACCGTCGGCATCTCTCGGTGCGAGAGGGAAGTCATCCGCGTTCGTATGTGTTGTGTGGGCCATAAGTCCAATTTTGGAGCAAATGGAGGCCCGCAACAAAACAGGCAGTTTGCGGTCTGACGAGCCGCTTTTTTGCGAACATACAAAGGGCTCCTGCTTGCCCGCTGGCGTCCCACGCCGTGAGGCAGAATCCAGCCAGAAGCAGACTTCCAGTTTCTATCGTTCCCAGCTTCGATGAAGAACATTCATCGACGGCGCAGTGAACTGCGTGCACGACATCTTTGCCGCCACTGATGAAGAGTTCGCGCTCATCTTCCCTGACGGGCAAGACATCGCGTTCATTGATGAGGTCTATGAGCGCAGCAGCGACGACGCAACGCTCAACCGTGCGTTTGAAGCGATGGGAATCCATGGGCAACTGTTCTACGAACTCGAAGCGAAAAAGGTGTTTTATCCAACTCGGCGCGACGAAGAAGCAGCGAACCCAGACGGCTCCAGCTTGAGATAAGAACCTGGGCGGCAGGATGCGGCCAGAAGCGGACGTCCCTCAACGGATCGAAAGGAAGTACGTGAAGCTCGTTCATTGGTTTTCCCTTGCCGCACTCGTTGTTGGTGTCGCTTTGCTGTTCGCAGGACTCACGACGGCTGGATGCGTGATCCTCGCTATCGCACCGGTAATTGAGCTGATTCACGCTGCAGTCACGGGAAAACAAACAAACAGCAGCACTCGCTGATCGAAGGCGATTCGACTCATATGCCTGCGCATTCCGGTGATGATGACCAGTCAGTTCGGCACCATGACCACATGCATGCAGCAAATATCCCCCTCAACGGCCGCCAGTGGCCAGGAGCTAATATTCATAGGAGCCATTCGTTCAGACATGAAAAAGCGACCTGATGAGAAACTCAGCGGTGAACTTGCGAGGTTCATGCGACTGTACGCAAGAAAATCGCAGAGAGGCGTCGAGCCAAACGATCGGCGGTATGACCACAAGCTTGAGAAGCTGATGAAACGACTGAACCCCGGCCAATTGAGCCAGCTTCTCCACGACGAAGAGACGACCGAGGTCAACACGCCGCAATCGACCAAGAACGATCAATAATTTCTGGAAGGCAGAAGATGAAGGGGGTGGCTCTTGCTGTCGGGAAGGACAAGTGTCGGGCAGAGTTCGGCCAGGAGCTGCCGTTGCACGCTGTGACGACTGATGATCGTTCAAGGACGTTGCCGCGTAGCTGTGTTAGCCGTTAGCTTGGCCCTCTTGCCCATACCGCGTCCCTGCGACCAACGCGTTGACTATCTCTTGCGCAAGAGACTTGTCGGCTCCAGCTGTGTCGAGCACTGTTTGCATGTGGGCTGCTATGAGTTCCGCTAGCGGCCAATCTGCTACCCAGCTCTGACCGGTGCTCTGATTTCTCAATGTCGGAGGCATAAACCCGGCGAACTCGCCTGGATAGCCCGAACCAGGCAGAAATAATTCAAATGAACCCGCATCCGTTTGGAATACAGCGATGTAGGACCGGTCACCCTGTCGCTCGGCCTTCAGGATGCTGGAAAGATAAGTGATCTGCATGTTTGATCAAGCGTAGCCCAGCTGATGACCCCTTTGCTTCCTTGATCCGAAGGACAGGTCTGGGCCCTGAGCCGAAAGTGGGCGCCGTTCCCCAGAGCAGTCATTGATTCGTATCCACCTGCTTGCAGCTGAAAACGTGACTGTCGAGAGCCCCGGCTTTGCAGGTTCGCAGGCTATAGTTTGTCTCC
>NZ_JAHUWH010000027.1 GCF_019219095.1 Acidovorax sp. sic0104 | reverse complement strand
GCAGGGCTATCAACATGGCTTCACTCCCTGGGTGGATTGAAACGACTCTATCAACTCTTGCAGAACGGCTCGCGCCATGAAGAGTGGATAGCGTTTAGAGTCTATGCAATCATCCGGGATGCGACAGTTAGCAAGACCGTAAGCCAAAGGACTGTATTGCGTGTGGTGCGCCAAGGAGCAAACGCTTCTTTTTCGGAAGTGCCACTCAACACTGCTAGCGGGTAGCTAGCCACGGTGATCGGAATTTTCCCGCGCTCGACTGCAATCCTTGGAAAGGGGAGGGGCGCCGCTGCTCCCAATGCTTAGGCCCACATCGATAGGGGCGAAATTTCACAAACTTCTTCCTACTAATGCAGTAGAAAAAGTAAGCAACCGCTTACTAACAAGGTACTTTCAACTGCTGGCTAAGCCGCGTTGCGACGCAACCAAAGCACGATCCGATTCTCAAAGCGATGGGGACAAATTTCCTGAAATCCGCTTAAAAGGCGGACACGGAAAATTGATGAAACGGCATAAAAAGAGAATTTTTCATTACAAATCAAATAGTTACGATATTTTTAAGCACTCAAAAAATACAAAACTCAATGAGAAAAATACAAAACTCGAGTGGAATCGACACTCGCGTTCGCACGCTCAGGATATACAAACAACCAGACGGGAACTTGGGGCTTAGCACTCGATCAGACTGAGTGCTAACATTCACGGCTTAGAGGAAAGGATTCCTGGAATGAACATTCAGTATGGAACCGCGACGACGACTTTGGCACCGTCCAACCCATGGGCGCTCGTGCCCCCGCTGGGCAATCTGGACGCCTACATCTCGGCCGTCAACCGCCTGCCGCTGCTCTCGCCCGAAGAAGAACAGACCTACGCGCGCCAGTTGCGTGACAACAATGACGTGGACGCTGCCGGACGTCTGGTGATGTCGCATCTGCGCCTGGTGGTCTCCATTGCTCGCCAATACCTGGGTTACGGCCTGCCCCACGGCGACCTGATCCAGGAAGGCAACGTGGGCCTGATGAAGGCCGTCAAGCGTTTCGACCCTGACCAGGGGGTGCGCCTGGTGAGCTACGCGATGCACTGGATCAAGGCAGAAATTCACGAATACATCCTGAAGAACTGGCGCATGGTCAAGGTCGCGACCACCAAGGCCCAGCGCAAGCTGTTCTTCAACCTGCGGTCGATGAAGCAGGGTTTCAAGGCGGATGCGGCTGCGGCCGACGCCGCGACGCACCGCGACACCTTGTCCGACAGCGAGATCAACGCCGTCGCCGAGCAGCTCAACGTGAAGCGCGAAGAAGTCATCGAGATGGAGACCCGCATGTCCGGCGGCGATGTGCTGCTGGACCCTGCGCCCTCGGACGATGGTGAACAAGCCTTCGGTCCCATCGCGTACCTGGCCGATGCATCGCATGAGCCGACCGCCATGATCGAGTCGCGCCAGCGCGATGCCCTGGCCACCGACGGCATTGCCACCGCCCTTGAGAGCCTGGACGACCGCAGCCGCCGTATCGTGGAAGAGCGCTGGCTCAAGGTCAACGACGACGGCACGGGCGGCATGACGCTGCACGAACTGGCCGCGGTCTATGGCGTGAGCGCCGAGCGCATCCGCCAGATCGAGGTAGCGGCCATGAAGAAGATGAAGAAGGCGCTGGCCGAATACGCCTGACCTGATCGAGCGCATGACCGGGGCGTCCGCAAGGACGCACACGCACGGTATATTCAACGCCAAGCAGAAATTGCCTCACGGGGCCCCAGTTCTGGGGCCCCGTGTCGTTTTGGCCCCAACATTCCCGAGGAGACCCCATGTCACGCCCCGTTTTCCGCCGTGCGTCGCTGCTGATGATCGCCCTGGCTGCCGCATCCCCCTGGGCCCTGGCCCAGAACAACGCCGCCAGGCCCGCCACCGCTGCAGCAGCCGCACCGCTGAACTGGCCCACCAAGCCCGTGAAGATCATCGTGGGCTTCCCGGCCGGATCGTCGCCAGACCTGACGGCGCGCACGTTCTCGGAGCCGCTGTCCAAGGTGCTGGGCCAGCCGGTGATCGTGGAGAACAAGGTGGGCGCTGGCGGCAACATCGGTGCCGATGCCGTGGCCAAGGCGCGTGACGACCACACCATCGGCCTGATGATCAACGGCAACATGACCATCGCCAAGATGCTCAACCCCGCCGTGCCCTACGACCCGCTGAAGGACCTGGCGCCCCTGAGCCTCATCGGCACCTCGCCGCTGGTGCTGACGGCCCCCGTGAGCCAGCCTGGCCTGCCTGCCACCGCCGATGCACGCGAGTTCTTCGTGGCAGCCCGCAATGGCGGCGACAAGTGGAGCTATGGCACGCCCGGCGTGGGCACGGTGGGCCACATCGGCACCGAGCTGCTCAAGTCGCGCAGCAACATCAACCCGGTGCATGTGCCCTACCCTGGCTACCCGCAGGTCGCGACGGCCATGCTGGGCGGCCAGTTGCAGATGGCCCTGTTGCCGCCCGCGCTCGCCCAGGCCCAGGTGCGCTCGGGCAAGCTGCGCGCCATCGGCGTGACGTCCGCCGGCCGCAGCCCGCTGGTGCCCGATGTGCCCAGCCTGGCAGAGGCAGGCATCCGAGGCTTCAACCTGGAGATCTGGAATGCGTTCGCGGCCCCTGCGACCATGCCCAAGCCCATCCAGGCGAAGCTGGCTGCCGCCATCAGCGAGATCGCGCGCAGCCAGGACGTGCGCAGCAAGCTGTTCCAGCAGGGCTGGCAGGTCGCAGGCACCTCGCCCGAAGGTCTGGCCAACCGCATCAAGGCCGACACCAGCCTGCTGGGCGGGGTGATCGCCATGCGCGGCATCAAGGCCGAGTAAAGTCGCACTGCGTACGCCACAGGCGCAATGAGAAAGGGCCCGCACAGCGGGCCCTTTTCTTTGTGCATCGAACGCGGCAGTTTCTGCCGCTGCCCGTGGCAGGCGGCTCAGGCCGCTTCGCTCAACAACGCCTTGACATCCGAGGCCAGCGCCTGGGCGCCGCTGCCGTAGCGGTTGTACACGCGCAGGCGGCCGGCCGTGTCGTACACGTAGCTGCCGGCGGAGTGGTCCATGGTGTAGCTCGTGGGCGTCTTGCCGTCGACCTTCTTGTAGTAGATCTTGAAGTCCTTGGCCACGGCGGCCAGTTGCTCGGGCGTGCCGCGCAGTGCCAGGAAGCTAGGGTCGAAGTTGGTCATGTAGGCCTTGAGCACTTCGGGCGTGTCGCGCTCCGGGTCCACCGTGACGAAGATGCCCTGCAGGCGCTCGCCGTCCTTGCCCAGCATCTGCTTGACTTCGGCCAGCTCCTGCATCGACGTGGGGCACACGTCGGGGCACTGCGTGAAGCCGAAGAACACCACCACCACCTTGCCCGCGAAGTCCGCGATATGGCGCGGCTGGCCATTGTGGTCGGTCAGCGGCAGGTCGCGCGCGTAGTCGGCGCCGGTGATGTCCACGCCGCGGAACTCGGCCTTCTTTTCGGTGCAGGCAGAAAAAAGCGCGCTACCGCCCACGGACAGGGCGGCAACAGCTATCGTTTTAAGAGCATTTCTCTTGCGCATGGTGGGGATTCACAGTACGTAGTGGTCCACCAGCAGCGCGGCGAACAGCGCGCTCAGGTGGATGAGGGAAAAACGGAAGGTCTTGCGCGCCAGCGCGTCCGAGTAGTTGCGCCACAGCGCAAACCCATAGCCGCAAAAGCCAGCGCTCAGCACCAGTGCGGCCGCCAGGTAGATCCACGAGCTCATGCCATAAACGAAGGGCATGAGGCAGCCCGCGAGCAGGATCAGCGTGTAGAGGAACACCTGCAGCCGCGTGAATTCGTTGCCGTGGGTGACGGGCAGCATGGGCAGGCCAGACTTGCGGTAGTCCTCCACGCGGTACAGCGCCAGCGCCCAGAAATGCGGCGGGGTCCACAGGAAGATGATGAGAAACAGAATCAGCGCCTCGGGTCCCACATCGTTCGTCATGGCGGCCCAACCCAGCACGGGCGGCATGGCGCCGGACGCGCCGCCGATCACGATGTTCTGCGGCGTGAGCGGCTTGAGGATCACCGTGTAGACGACCGCATAGCCCACGAAGGTGGCGAAGGTGAGCCACATGGTCAGCGGGTTCACCCAGAAGTACAGCAGCGCCGAGCCGGCAGCGCACAGCACGGCCGAGAACAGCAGCGTCTGCGCGTTGGAAAGCTCGCCCTTGGCCGTGGGTCGCCAGGCGGTGCGTTTCATCTTGGCGTCGATGCCCTGCTCGACGATGCAGTTGAAGGCTGCCGCCGCGCCAGCCACCAGCCAGACGCCCAGGCACGCCATGGCCATCAGGCCGAACTGCGCTGCCGAGGGCAGGCCCGGGACGGCCAGCACCATGCCGATGAGTGCGCAGAACACGATCAGCTGCACGACACGCGGCTTGGTCAGGGCATAGAACTGCGCGAAGCGTGACGGCGGGGAAACAAGGGCGGGGGCAGCGGTCATGCGGAGACTCTCGATGCGCTCGGGCGCGCGGGGACATTGTGGGTGGCGGCTGCCACACGGCTGGACGCCAGGACCCAGGTCAGCACCACCACCAGCGCCGCGGCGCCGCCGGTGTGCAGCACGGCGGAGACAAGTGGCCAGTCCAGCACCACGTTCGACAAACCGGTCGCCAACTGCAGCAGTGCAAGCCCGGCCAGCCATCGAGCCTGCACCGGCAGCGCGTCCGTGCGGTGCAGGCGCCATGCCGTCAGGCCCAGCGCGAGCAGCACCACGTACGCCGCCAGGCGGTGCACGTAGTGGATGGCCGTGAGGCCTGCAAAACTGATGTGGCTTCCATCCTGCAGCATGCCAAGCGCTCGCCAGACCTGGAAGCCCTGGCTGAAGTCCATGGCGGGCCACCAGCTGCCCTGGCAGGTGGGGAAGGTTGTGCACGCCAGCACCGCATAGTTGGTGCTGACCCAGCCGCCCAGCACCACCTGCGCGCCCAGCAGCACGCCCGTCAAGACCAGGCCATGGCGCAGAGCGGCGGACACGGCGACGGGGGCCTTGCCCCGCGCACTGTGCGTGTGGCGCACCGCCTGCACACACAGCAGTGCCAGTAGCACCAGGCCGCCGATGAGGTGGAGCGTGACGATGGCGGGAAAGAGCTTCATGGTCACCGTCAGCGCACCGAAGGCACCCTGCAGGCACACCCAGAACAGCGTGAATGTCGGCCACCAGGGGCTCAGCGGGGGCCGCTCGCCCTGGCCGCGCGCGGCACGGCGGTGCTGCACCCATGCCGAAATCGTGAGCACGATGATGAGCACGCCGACACCTGTGGCGAGGTAGCGGTGGATCATCTCGACCCAGGCCTTGCCATGCGTCACGGGGCCGGTGGGCATCGCCTGCTGGGCTGCGGCAATTTCACCGTGGGCGCCCATGGGGCTGGCGCTGCCGTAGCAGCCGGGCCAGTCCGGGCAGCCAAGGCCCGAATCCGTCAGGCGCGTGAAGGCGCCGAACAGCACCAGGTCGAACGTGAGGAACAGAGTGAGCACCGTGAGCGCCTGAAGGCGCCGCAGCGGTGAACTGCCCCGGTTGCGCAGGCCCACCCACACCAGAGGGCCCAGCGCGATGACGACGCCCAGCAGCATCATGCGGGCCAGCGGCGCGAGGTCGTACAGAGGCTGCGGCGTGTCCATCATCAGGGCTTTCCGGGCCGGCCGGCCTCGTCCCAGGACGAGGATGCGCGCAGCAGACGTTCAAGGTCGCGCTTGGCCTTGGCCGCGCCGGAGCTGTCCATGGCGGCGGGGAAACGCATCATCCAGTTGCCCATCGGATCGACCACGTACAGGTGGTCCGCCAACTGGTGACCTTCGGCAGGGGCCAGCCAGTCACCCAGCGCCGCAGCGTCCACCCTCAGAGCCGTGGCTTTCGCAAGAGCGGGCTGCAATTCGGCGGGCACGGGTGCGCCATCGTTCACGAGCCACACCCAGTCCACGCGATCCTTTTCCCGGCCTACGCTTTCACGCAGTTGTCGCTGCAGGTACAGGTGCTTTTGGCACGATGCGTCGCAGGTGCCACCGCCCACGCTCACCAACAGCCATTGGCCCTTGAGCGAGGACAACTGCACCGGCTTGCCATCGAGCGCCGTGGCGGACAATGCCGGCATGGTGCGCTGGGGGTCGATCAACTCGCCATAGTTGCGCCGCCCTTCGGGTCGGATCACGTAGTAGGTGAAGTACGAGGCGACGACCGGGGCCGCACAGATGAGCAGCACGCCCAGCATCTTCCAGCGGCCATGTTGCGTGCGCTGCGCCGACGCCACAGCGTCATCTGCGGCAGGCAGCGTGTGCACGGTCAGGCCCAGGGGATGTTCGTCCCCGGGGCCCTCAGGCGGCAGGCTGGCTGCGCGGGCAAATGAACCGTCGGACGAGTTGGAACCAGACATAGAGAAGTGCAATCAGGCCGCAGAGCCCGAACCATTGAAATGCGTAACCGTAGTGCTTGTCGACCCCGGCGCCGACCACAGGCCAGTCGCGTTGCAAGCCATCGCTCGCTGCGTCCGTCTGGAGCACCGTGAGGTTGGCGAGCGCAAGACCGGTCTCGGTGCGAAACGCTGCCAGGTCGAGATTTTGCCGGATGCGGGAAGACCCCTGAACGCTATCGGCCCCCTGGAACTCATACAGGCGCGAAGGCGACGCAGCAACGCGCCCCTCGACCCGCACGTTGGCATCTGCCGGCGTCTGGATTTGCGGCAACTGTGTGCGGTCCTGGAAATTGCGCGGTGCCCACCCGCGCTGCACCAGCACCACCCCGCCACCGGGCGCGCTCAGTTGCAGCGGCGTGAGCACGAAGAAGCCCGGGCGGCCTTGCATCTGCCGGTTGTCAAGGAACACGGTGTGGGCCGGCAGCCATCGCCCTTCCAGCAAGGCAACGCGGTGAACGAGCGGCTCAGCGTCCGCTGCGGTGGCGGCGGGACTGGCGCTGGCGAACAGGCTTGCACCATCGATCGCCGGCATTCGCCCGCGCTTGTCCAGCGCGGCCTGCAGCGCTTCTTTCTCGGCCGCTCGCGACAGCTGCCAGCGACCCAGCGATGCCGTTGTGGCCATGCACGCCAGCGCAGCCAGCGCGATCAGCCAGAAACGCAGGCCGACGGGACGTTGGAGAGCGGTCACGGGATAATGGGCTCCATGAAATATCTTGTGGTGGTGGCGTTCATCGCTATTTTGGCCAGCCTCGCATCGGCACTGTTCTTCATGATGCGCAGAGGCCGGAGCGACAAGGATGACCGGGCCAAAGGCAACCACATGGCCAAGGCGCTGGCGGTGCGTGTCGGGTTGTCCATTGTGCTGTTTTTGTGCCTGCTGCTGGCCTGGAAGCTCGGCTACATACAGCCCACCGGCCTGCCAGCAAGCCGGTAAACGCCCTCTGGCAAGTCTTCAAACCTTCGGACGCGAGCGCCTAGCGCCCCGCCCCACGTCGCCAGCCTTTCAGATGGCCGGCGCTGGCAGGACCAACAAAAAAGCGCCTTGCGGCGCTTTTCTGTGGTTTCTCGGCACGCCGCCAGCCTACATCCAGTAGACCAGCACGTACAGGCCCAGCCAGACCACGTCCACGAAGTGCCAGTACCAGGCGGCGCCCTCGAAGCCGAAGTGCTTGTCGGCAGTGAAATGGCCCTTCTGCAGGCGCAGCGTGATCACCAGCAGCATCAGCATGCCCAGGAACACGTGGAACCCGTGGAACCCCGTCAGCATGAAGAAGGTGGAGCCGAAAACGCCCGAGTTGAGCTTGAGGTTCAGATCGGTGTACAGGTGGTAGTACTCGTAGCCCTGCACCAGCAGGAACACGAAGCCCAGCAGCACGGTCGCCCACATGAAGGCGATGGTCTTGCCACGGTGGTTTTCACGCAGTGCGTGGTGGGCAATGGTCAGCGTCACGCCCGATGTCAACAGCAGCGCGGTGTTGATGGTGGGCAGCCAGAAGGGGCCCACGGTCTGGAAGGGCTCCACGATGCCTGCGGGCGACGCCGTGACGCCGGCCGCGATGCTGGGCCACACGGCCTTGAAGTCAGGCCAGAGCAGCGCGTTGTCCAGGCTGCCCAGCGCAGGCACCGAATGCGTACGGGCCCACCACAGGGCGGTGAAGAAGGCGCCGAAGAACATCACTTCGGAGAAGATGAACCAGCTCATGCTCCATCGGTACGAGATGTCGATCTTGTGGCCGTACAGGCCACCCTGGCTCTCGCGCACCGCATCGCCGAACCATTGGTACAGCACGAACAGCCACCACACCAAGCCCAGCGCCAGGGAATACTTGCCCCAGTCGTGACCGTTGATCCATTGGCCTGCGCCCAGGATGACGAAGAACAGGCCGGCCGCCGCCATCACCGGGTGGCGAGACTCTGCAGGCACGTAGTAGTACGGGGTTCCGCCGTGGGTCGATGCACTCATTTCAGCTCCTGGCTCTCAAAATTCTTTGTTTGTCTCGGTCTTGTCTTCGGGGTACGTCTTTCCCAACCGACTCGACCCGTATTCATCTATGACTCACGCAACTCAAACGATCCAGTTCACCAGCCCTATCAGGCCGATCACCAGCAGGAAAACCGCCGCGAGACCCACAGCGATGATGTGCAGCGGGTTGAGCTTTTCCACATCCTGCTGGTACTCGCTGCCCTTGCGCAGGCCAATCAGCGACCAAGCCACGGCGCGCACCGTGCGCAGCAGCGAGCCCCTGCGCTCGTGCGGTTTGGAGGCCGAAGCGGGCTGCTGCCCCCGTGGCGCGTTCATGACCCTGCTCCCGTCGCCAATGCCGCCGGAAGCACACTGCCCACAGCCGCTGTCGATTCCGGAGCCGCAGGCGTCTTGCCGCCGACTTCAAAGAAGGTATAGGACAGCGTGATCGTGGTCACATCCTTGGACAGTCGTGGATCGATCACGAAGGCAACGGGCCACTCTTTCTTCTCACCGGGCTCGAGGGTGTACTGGTTGAAGCAGAAGCACTCTAGCTTGTTGAAATGCGCAGCCGCCTGGCGCGGCGCATAGCTCGGTATGGCCTGGGCTGCCATGCGGCGGTTCTGCACGTTCTGGAACTCGTACATCACCGTGGTCAATTCGCCGGGATGCACCTGCACCGAGCGCTGCGCTGGCTTGAAGTCCCAGGGGCCGCGCGCATTGGCGTCGAACTCGACGGTAATCGTGCGGCTCTTGTCCACCTGCGTGTTGGCAGGCACCTTCACGTCCTTGCCGGCCACGCCGTTGCCCGGCACCTGCCGCTCTGAGAGCGACAGGATATTGATGCCCGTCATCTCGCAGATGTGCTTGTAGATGGGGATCAGCACATAGCCGAAGGCGAACATGCCGGCCGCAATCACGACCAGCTTGCCGACCATCTTGGCGTTTTCGCGGCGCAGGCTCATGGCAATGGGTGTATTCGTTCAGCGGGACAGCAGAACCACCTTGACCATGAACCCGACGAAGAACACCACCGCCACGGATGCAAGGATCAATGCCATCCGCAGGTTGCTCTTCTTTTGCTCGGGCGTCATGGGCATGGCATCAACCGATCACGCGGGTTGCCGTGGCATCCAGCTTGGGCGGGTTCTCGAAGGTGTGGAAAGGTGCGGGCGATGGCACTTCCCATTCCAGGCCTTCGGCGCCGTCCCAGGGCTTGGCAGGCGCTTTTTCACCCTTGCCGCGCATGGCGGGCACAACCACCGCCAGGAAGAAGTACACCTGCATCAGGCCGAAACCGAACGCACCCACCGAAGCAATGGCGTTGAAGTCGGCGAACTGCATGGGGTAGTCGGCGTAGCGGCGGGGCATGCCGGCCAGGCCCAGGAAGTGCATGGGGAAGAACGTGATGTTGAAGGTGATCAGCGAACCCCAGAAATGGATCTGGCCGCGCTTTTCGGAGTACATCACGCCCGTCCACTTGGGCAGCCAGTAGTAGACGCCGGCGAACATGGAGAACAGCGAGCCGGCCACCAGCACGTAGTGGAAGTGCGCCACGACGTAGTAGGTGTCCTGCAGCTGGATGTCGATGGGCGCCATGGCCAGGATCAGGCCGGTGAAGCCACCCATGGTGAACACGAAGATGAAGCCCACGGCGAACAGCATGGGAGTCTCGAACGTCATGGAGCCGCGCCACATGGTAGCGATCCAGTTGAAGATCTTCACGGCCGTGGGCACGGAGATCAGCATGGTGGCGTACATGAAGAACAGCTGGCCAGTCACGGGCATGCCGGTCGTGAACATGTGGTGGGCCCACACGATGAACGACAGGATGGCGATCGACGAGGTGGCGTACACCATGGAGGCGTAGCCGAACAGCTTCTTGCGGGCGAACGCGGGCACGATCTGGCTGATGATGCCGAAGGCCGGCAAGATCATGATGTACACCTCGGGGTGGCCGAAGAACCAGAAGATGTGCTGGTACATCACCGGGTCACCGCCGCCAGCGGGGTTGAAGAAGCTGGTGCCGAAGTGGCGGTCCGTCAACGTCATGGTGATGGCGCCGGCCAGCACAGGCATCACGGCGATCAGCAGGTAGGCGGTGATGAGCCAGGTCCAGGCGAACATGGGCATCTTCATCAGCGTCATGCCGGGGGCGCGCATGTTCAGGATGGTCACGATGATGTTGATGGAGCCCATGATGGACGAGGCACCCAGGATGTGCATCGCGAAGATGCCGGCATCCATGGAGGGACCCATCTGCAGCGTCAGTGGCGCGTACAGCGTCCAGCCGGCAGCAGGTGCACCGCCGGGCATGAAGAACGATGCCACCAGCATGAGGGCCGCAGGAATCATCAGCCAGAAGCTGAAGTTATTCATGCGGGCAAAGGCCATGTCGGATGCGCCGATCTGCAGCGGGATCATCCAGTTTGCAAAGCCCACGAAGGCCGGCATGATGGCGCCGAACACCATGATCAGGCCGTGCATGGTGGTGAGCTGGTTGAACAGCTCGGGATTCACCAGTTGCAGGCCGGGCTGGAACAGCTCGGCACGGATCAGCAGTGCCAGGATGCCGCCGATCATCAGCATGGTGAACGAGAACAGCAGGTACAGCGTACCGATGTCCTTGTGGTTGGTGGCGAACACCCAGCGGCGCCAGCCGGTGGGACCATGGTGGCCATGGTCGTCGTGTGCGTGGTCGCCAGCGTGCCCGTGGTTGTCGAGAACTGCGCTCATGTTGGATTCCTCAATACGTTGGGCGATGATTACTTGCCGCGCTGGGCCACGATTTCAGCAGGCTGCACCAGCTGTCCGGTCTTGTTGGACCAGGAATTCTTCGTGTAGGTCACCACAGAGGCAATATCGGTATCGCTGAGCTGTGCCCAGGCAGGCATCGCACCATTGGCTGCGCCCTTGAGCAATATCTGGATCTGCTTGGCGTGATCTGCATCCAGCACGATTGCAGAGCCGTCCAGCGGCTTGATGGGACCGGCGCCCTTGCCGTTGGCCTGGTGGCAGGCCGCGCAGTTGGCGGCATACACCTTCTCGCCCCGCTTCATGATGTCGTCCAGCGTCCAGACCTTGGTCGGGTCGTCCAGCTTGGCGGCGGCTTTCTTCTTCTGGTCGGCCACCCATGCGGTGTAGTCCTCTGCGGAGACGACCTTCACGTGGATGGGCATGTACGCATGTTCCTTGCCGCACAGCTCGGCACATTGGCCGTAGTAGTCGCCGATCTTCTCGGCACGGAACCAGGTGTCACGCACGAAGCCGGGGATCGCATCCTGCTTGATGCCAAAGGCGGGCACCATGAAGGCATGGATCACGTCGTTGGCGGTGGTGATGATGCGGATCTTCTTGTTGACCGGCACCACCATCGGGTTGTCCACCTTGAGCAGGTAGTTGGCGGGCGCTTCCTTCACGTTGCCGCTATCGGACATCACGCGGTGGCTGCTGTCCAGCGTGGAGATGAACGCCAGGCCTTCACCTTCTCCGGTGATGTAGTCGTAGCCCCACTTCCACTGATAGCCCGTGGTCTTGATGGTGAGGTCGGCGTTGGTCGTGTCCTTTTGCGCCACCAGCACCTTGGTGGCAGGCAGTGCCATCAGGATCACGATGATGAAGGGGACGATGGTCCAGACCACCTCGACGGTGACGGACTCGTGGAAGTTGGCCGCCTTGGCGCCCTTGGAGCGGCGGTGCTTCCAGATGGAGTAGAACATCACGGAGAACACTGCCACGAAGATCACCGTGCAGATGATCAGCATCATCCAGTGCAGAAAATGCTGCTCTTCTGCGATCTTGGTGACGGGTGGAGCCAGGTTCAGCTGGTTGACTGCAGGGCCGCCAGGCAGGTCCTGAACGGCATGGGCTACGGAACCTACCCATGCACCGGCAATCAGCAGCAGAGAAGCCAGCTTGTTGGAAATGCTCTTCATAGTTCTCACTTACTTCTAAGCTTCAATTTAACCAATCCTCTGCGTGCGCCTGCGTGGGGTCAGGCGGCGCGCAAGGCCATGCGGATCTCCGATGCCAGGGCCGGCCGAAGCTCGGGGCGCACATGCCGCCCCACGTCGATCGAACGTCCCTGGGCAGACAAGGTGATCAGCGATCGGTCGCCGGTCTTGGGTTCCACGCGGACCCAGTTCCGGTCGAATTCGGCGCGTTTCAGCTTGCCTGCTGTCTCCTGCTCCACCACAAGGCGCGAACCCTGCAGCGAAATCCTCTCGCCGTCGGCCGCATGACGTCCGTACATGGCGAATGCCAAACCAACAACCACTATCTCCAGCCATGCGAAAGGCATGACCAGCCGGGCTCCGAGCATCCAGAAAAAAGTCGCTATGCCCAGCGATACCGAACACAGCGACAGGTACATCCACCCCATCTGCGCGGGGGTGACCGAGCAGTTGCGAGCCAGGCGCCAATCGATGCGCTGACCCGAGACAGTGGCAAAACGAAAGACCAAGGCTGTCACCGGTGGAGTTCACTAGACTGCCGGCTGCCACCGCACCAGAAAAAATGCTGGCAAGGCTGTGCAGCCGTCACGTTGCGCGAGGATGTGCCCGAAAGCCCAATAACCCTGAATTGTAGCGTGCCTTGTTCCATGTCATTGACACGCTGTTGCAAGTGAAGACGATACCCCCACATGGGTGCGCCGCTCGAGCAACACTCGTCGAAATCAAGTCTGGAAAACCCTTGCCAGACCCGCCCGGTCAGGCGTGGCGGGCTCCACCGCCCGGACCGCCGTCCTTGCCACCCTGGCGCAGCATGGCGCGCATGTCCTGCAGCGAGACGGCGCTGCTTTCGCTCACGCGCACGCGGGGCGCGGGCTTGAAGGCGTGGCCGTAGATGATCTCGAAAGTCAGTGCCAGCTGACCACCTTGCGCCGGGTCTGCCAGGCGATCTGCCAACGTCCGGTACAACCGATCACGCCAGCGCTTGCCGCGCAGCCCGCCAAAACGCTCAGGGTGCAGGTTGCAACCGAGCTCGCGAAGTTCCTGCACCAGCCGCTCGGGCGTGGCAAAGGTCAGTGTGACGCGCTCCATGTCCATCACCGGTTCCGCAAAGCCGGCGTGCACGAGCATGTCGCCCCAATCGTGCATGTCGGTGAACGCATGCCCAGCGGGCGGCCAGCTGAGCGCCGCATAGACGGCGTGCAATTCGCGCAGCGTGTCGGGCCCCAGGCAAGAGAACATCAGGTAGCCATCCACTGCCAGGGCGCGGTGCCACTGGCCGATCAGCGCCTGCGGGTCAGCCGCCGTGTGCAGCGCCATGTTGGCCCACAGCATCTGCACGCTCGCATCGGCCGGCAGGCCGAACTGCGGGCCGCCGACGCCCCAGCGCGCGGGGCTCCACCAGGGCTTGGCCAGCGCCTGCTGCGCGGCGCCATCACGGCCGGGAGCGCTCTCGTAGACCTGGCAACGCGCCTTGGGATAGCGTGCGCTTACCAGCGAATGGGCCTGCAGCCCGCCGCGCACGGCGTCCCAGTGGCACCAGGACTCGGGGGGCTGGCGTATCCATTGAAGGCGGTCTTCCATGCGGCGCGCCACCTCTTCATGGAGCCAGGGCGATGCGGCAGGCGCTGCGGCATGCCAGCGGGCTGCGGCGGCGGGGTCGATGGTGGGGGGGCGCTCGGAAGACATGGGTGTACAGGGGACGCGCGAGTATATTGATTCATGCTCTTCAAGGCCCTTCTGGGGATTTCACGCCAAGCACGCGCCATGGCTGGCCGCGTCCCCAGCCAGTGCGCGGTATGCCACGCCTGGCCGTCGCAACGTGTCTGCGATGCCTGCGCGGCGCGGTTCGCACAACCCGCCCCGCGCTGCCAGCGCTGCGCGCTGCGGGTGCCCGAGGGCACCACCGTCTGCGGCGCCTGCACGCTGCACCCGCCGCTCTTCGATGCCTGCATGGCGGCGGTGGACTATGCCTACCCTTGGGCGGACATCCTTGGGGACTTCAAGTTCCGGGGCGATGCGGGGTGGGCCGGCACGCTGGCCACCCTGGTGCGCAGCACGCCCCGGATAGAGCCCGCGCTGGACGCAGCGGACCGGGTGCTGCCCGTTCCGCTGTCCGCCCAGCGCCTGCGGGAACGAGGCTTCAACCAGTCGGCGCTGCTGGCCCGGCAACTGGCCGGCCCGAAAGCCGACACCCACACACTGCTGCGCACGGCAACCACCCAATCCCAGAGCGGCCTGCCGCGGGCTCAGCGCCTGCGCAATCTGCACGGCGCCTTTGCGGTCGAGCCGGGCCGCGCCGCCGCACTGAGGGGACAGCATGTGGTGCTGCTGGACGATGTGATGACCACCGGAGCTACCCTGCACGCCGCCACCCAGGCGCTGCGCGAGACAGGCGTGGCGCATGTCACGGCGGTGGTGCTGGCGCGCACGGGCACCGACTGACGGGATACTTTTGATTACGAGCGGTTGCTCAACTCACACCGAAGACGAAGACAATGACGGCATATGTTTCATATTGTCCTTGTCGAGCCCGAAATCCCGCCCAACACCGGGAATGTGATTCGCCTTGCGGCCAACACGGGCTGCACGCTCCACCTGATTGAACCGCTGGGGTTCTCGATGGACGACAAGCAGATGCGCCGTGCGGGTCTCGACTACCACGAGTACACACAGGTGCAGTGCCACGCGGGGTGGACCGCCTTTCTGCGCGATGCCCAGCCCGACCCGACCCGCATGTTCGCCATGACCACGCACGGCTCGCAGCCTGTGCACTCCACGCCGTTCTTCGCGGGCGACTGGCTGGTGTTCGGCGCCGAGACACGCGGCCTGCCGCCCGAACTGCGCGACAGCTTCCCGCCTGCGCAACGGCTGCGCCTTCCGATGGTGGCAGGCCAGCGCAGTCTCAATTTGTCGAATGCGGTCGCGGTGACGGTGTTCGAAGCCTGGCGCCAAAACAGCTTCGCCATGCCGGATGGCGGGATCGAAGTGGAACCCGAAGGCACGATCATCAGCGGCTTTGCGCAACTGAGCTGACCGCAGGCACTAGCCCTTCTGGTGCCGCTGTTCCGCCATCGCCAGCGGAACCTGTTCGCTGAGAAAATCCAGAAACACCCTGGTACGCGCCGGCAGCATGCGCCCCGATGGCAGCGCGGCATAGATGGTGTAGCGCGAGAAGATCCAGGCGGGCAGTATGTGCACCAGTTCGCCTCGCGCAAGATGCTCTTCCGCCAGCAGCCGCGAAGTGACCGCCACGCCGGCGCCGTCCACCGCAGCGCGCAGCAGCAGTTCGGTGCTCACGGACTGCAGCACGGCCGGTACGTCGATTTCCTGCGCGGGCTGGTTGCCGCTAAGTGACTGCAGGCGCAGCTTGCGCCCCGGCCCCGCCTGCGAACGGGCAGCCATGCCGGAGTCGCGCAGGTGGTCGTGGTGCACCAGGTCCTGCGGCTCCCGCGGGATACCCCGGCGCTCCAGGTAGTCGGGCGATGCGACCACGATCGCCTCTCCCTGCAGCAGCGGCCGCGCCACGATGTTGGCGTCGAAGTCCTCGCCCGCCACCATGATGGTCACATCGAACTCGTCCACGCGGGCCATGGCAAACGCGTCGATGCTGATGTCGAGCATCAGCTTGGGGTGGTGGGCATGCCACAGCGCCACCATGGGCGCCAGGAAGTTGCTGGCCAGCACGGGGGCCGCCACGATGCGGATCGTGCCGCGCAAGTCGCGCGTGCTGGCGGCAGCGGCGGCCTCGGCATCGTCGATCTCGTGCAGTATGGTGCGCACGCGCTGCAGGTAAGCCTCGCCTGCGTCGGTGAGCGCCAGCTTGCGTGTCGTGCGCTGCAACAGGCGGGTACCCAGGTGCTGCTCCAGCTCGGCCACCATGCGGGTGACCACCGGGGGAGACATGTCCATGGCGCGGGCGGCGGCGGCAAAGCCGCCCTCCTCCACCACGCGCTCGAAGACTTTCATGGCTTGCAGACGGTCCATGGTTCAAGCCTCCTGCCTAAAAACACGAGCGTCTAACGAGAGCGCAGTCCGTGGAACACGCGCGATCCAGGCCAGCGACCGCCGCGCAAGGGCCGCCCCGCCGCGCTGGCGGTGTCCCCCTTCCCGAATGGCGCAGCCATTCGAGAGAAGGGGGAAGCGGCACAGCCGCTCAGGGGGTTGTCCTTCTACGCCGGTGCGCCGAAATTGCGCGCCAGCGACTCTGCCACGCACACCGGCTTGTCGCTGCCCTCGCGCTCCACCGTCACCAGCCACGTCATCTGGATGCCATCGGGCGCCACAGGCTCGGCAGCCTGCAGCGTCAGGCGTGCCCGCAGGCGGCTTCCCACAGGCACGGGCGCCGTGAAGCGCACCTTGTTGAGCCCGTAGTTCACGCCCATGCGCGAGCCCTCGATGGTCAGGCCCGTCTCGAAGAACTGCGGGATCAACGACAGCGTGAGAAACCCGTGCGCGATCGGCGCGCCGAACGGCCCGGCCTTCGCACGCTCCGGGTCCACATGGATCCACTGGTGGTCGCCCGTGGCCTGGGCGAACAGGTTGACCTGTTCCTGCGTGATGGTGATCCATTCGGTCACGGCGACCTCCTGGCCCACGCAGGCACTGACTTCGGAGTAGGAGCGGAAGATTTTCATGCTGGCAATGTAGCGCCGCCCCCCGGACCGCCTTGTCTGGCACGGGACAGGTGTTTTCCCGCAGAGTTTCTTGCTTCACAGAGTCCTTCAAAACCGTGTCGGTCATGCGTCGAGCCAGGTGCGGATGCCTTGCCACTGCTCCAGGTCCCGCGCCACGCGGCCCGGCGCCACGTCGAACAGCGTGAGGCCGTGTGCCGCCAGGTGCACGTAGTTCTGCGTGTCGCGAAGGTAGCCCAGCACCGGGAAGCCCAGGTTGTCCACGAAGTGGTGCAACTGCTCCGCAGCCTTGGTGCGCGCATCCACTCGCATGCCCACGATTCCTACGGGTACGCCCGCGGCGTGGCGGTGCTCGGCCAACTGGTCCAGGAAGCTGCGCGTGGCGAAGATGTCGAACACGCTGGGTTGCAGGGGCACGATGATCTTGTCGGCCAGCTTGAGCACGTCGTTCAGGCGCCAGCCGTGCAGGCCGGCGGGGGTGTCGAGCACCGCATGCGTGGTGCCCTTGGGCGGGCGGCTGATCACGTCCGAACTGGCATCCCAGCTCCCTATTTCACGCGCGGCGGGCGGGCGCAGGCCCAGCCACAGCCGGGCGGACTCCTGCCGGTCGGTATCGCCCAGGATCACGGGGTGCCCCTGGCTCGCAAAGTAGCCCGCGATGTTGGTGGACAGCGTGGACTTGCCCACGCCGCCCTTGGGATTGGCGACAACGATCACTGGCATGAGGAACTCCTTGGAATCAGTCGGTCCACGAACAACAATTGCAAGCCATATCGAGCTCTGGCTCTTTAAATGGAAGCGCCAGCAGCTATTAAATCAAGAGCAATTTCCGCGAAATGTTCTGACCGCGATGATGCCGCCACGGCGGTCCACGGGTCAGGCGTGCTGCCCGCCCCGCTTGACGAAGAACAGCCCCGCACCCACCGCCATCAGAAGTCCGCCGAACACCCGGTTCTGCGTGCGCACGGCCCGCGCGCTGCGCATCAGGCGGCGCAGCGCGCTGGCCCCGAAAGCGTAGCCGTGCATCACCACCACGTCCACCGTCAGCGTGGTGGCGGCCATCACCAGCAGTTGCGTCCATAGCGGGCGGGTGTCGGTCATGAACTGCGGCAGCACGGCCACCATGAAGATGATGCCCTTGGGGTTGGTGGCATTCGTCAAAAAGCCGGTCAGGCAACGCTTTTGCCATGTGCCCGCCGACGCGGCCTCGTCGCCCTGCACGGGCGAGGCATCGCCTGCGCGCCACTGGTTGAAGCCCACGTAGATCAGGTAGCAGGCGCCCAGCACCTTCACGATGCTGAAGGCCAGCTCGGACGCCAGCAGCAGCGAGCCAACGCCCGCCCCGGCCACCAGCAGGATCAGCAGCAGCCCCAGTTGCAGGCCGAAGATGGTGGCCCCGGTCTTGCGCACGCCGTACGACAGGCCATGGCTCATCGACAGCACGGCCCCGGAGCCGGGCGACACCGCAATCAGGCACGACGCCGCAAAAAAAGCCAGCCAGGTCTGCAAGTCCATGAGTTCACACCGCGAGAAAGCCAAAGGGGGCCCGCATCTTAGCAACGCAGCCCGCCCAGCGTCTTGACGCAGCCAGAAACAGCCGCTCGCGCCTTTCCACCAAACGCCGACAGCTATCAAAATAGAAGCACCAAGGCCATCCGTGCGCAACCGTCCCGCAGTCGGCGCGCAAAACACCACGCAGCGGCCGACGCGCGCTCACCGCAGTGCCAGAATCCTTGCCACCGCCCGACCACCTTCCCGCCCCTGCACCCAGCTCCCCGGTTCAAACATGGAACACGCCCCCACCTGGCTCACCTACGGTTTTCTTTACCTCACCGCGGCGGTGCTGGCCGTGCCCATCGCCAAGGCGCTGGGCTTGGGGGCGATCATCGGCTACCTGGCGGCGGGCATCGCCATCGGCCCCTGGGGCCTGGGCCTGGTGAGCAATGTCCAGGACATCCTGCACTTTGCCGAGTTCGGCGTGGTGCTGATGCTGTTCCTGGTGGGGCTGGAGCTGCAGCCCAGCCGCCTGTGGGCGTTGCGCCGCCCCATCTTCGGCACCGGCACCGCCCAGGTGCTGGGCTGCGCGGCCGTGCTGTTCGCGCTGGGTTCCCTCGCGGGCCTGCCCTGGCGCGTGAGCCTGGTGGGCTCGCTGGGCCTGGCGCTGTCGTCCACGGCCATCGCGCTGCAGGTGCTGGCCGAACGCAACCTCATGCGCACACAGAGCGGCCAGGCGGGCTTTTCGATCCTGCTGTTCCAGGACGTGGCGGCCATCCCCATCCTGGCGCTGCTGCCGGTGCTGGGCGCCGCTGCAGGCGACGGCGCGGGCCACACGCCGGGGGGGATGGCGCTGGAGGTGTTCAAGATCGTCGGTGTCATCGCCGCCATCATCCTGGGCGGGCGATTGCTGCTGCGCCCCGTGCTGCGGTGGATCGCCAAGAGCAACACCCCCGAGATCTTCACTGCTGCGGCGCTCCTGCTGGTGGTGGGCATCGCCTACCTGATGGTGATGGTGGGCCTGTCGATGGCACTCGGCGCCTTTCTGGCCGGCGTGCTGCTGGCCGACAGCGAATACCGGCGCGAGCTCGAAGCCGACATCGAGCCCTTCAAAGGCCTGCTGCTCGGGCTGTTCTTCATCGCCGTGGGCATGAGCATCGACTTCGGCGTGATCCTGCGCTCGCCCGGCCTCATGGCGGCCATCCTGGTGGGCTTTCTCGCCGCCAAGGCCTTCGTCATCTATACGCTGGCCAAGCTCGTGAACATCCCCTACCAGGAACGCCCGGTGTTCACGCTGCTGCTGGCCCAGGGCGGCGAGTTCGCCTTCGTGGTGTTCCAGGCCGCCGCCGGCGCCAGCGTGTTTCCGGCCGAGACGGCCTCGCTGCTCATCGGCGCCGTGGCGCTGTCGATGCTCATCAGCCCGCTGCTGCTCGTGGCGATGGACCGCGTGCTGCTGCGCCGCTATGCGCACGTCAAGGCACCTGCGGCCGAAGAAATTTCCGAGCCGCAGGAAGCGCCCATCGTCATCGCGGGCTTCGGCCGCTACGGCCAGATCGTCTCTCGCGTGCTGCTGGCCCAAGGCCTGCGCACCACCGTGCTGGACCACAGCGTGGAGATGCTCGAAGTCGCCCGCACCTTCGGCTACCGCGTGTTCTACGGCGACGCCACGCGGCTGGACCTGCTGCGCATCGCCGGGGCCGAGCATGCGCGCATCCTCGTCATCGCGGTGGACGACGCCGATCAGTCCCTGCAGATCGCCAAGCTCGCGCGCGAGCACTTCCCCCACCTGCAGGTCGTGGCCCGCGCACGCGACGTCACCCACTGGAACAAGCTGCGCGATGTCGGCGTGACGCTGGTGCAGCGCGAACTGTTCGAGTCCAGCCTGCAAAGCGCCCACACGGTGCTGGAACTGATGGGCCTGCCTCCCGCCGAAGCGACAGCGATCACCCAGCGCTTTCGCGCGCACAACATCGCACTGGCCGACCGCATGTACCCCCACCACAAGGACCGCGCCAAGTTCATCGCCGTGGCGCGGGAAGGCCGCAACCAGTTTGCCGAGCAGATGGCGAGGGAGCGGCAGGAGAATGCGGCGCTGGGTGCGGCCGGGGGCGCATACCCGGGCTACGGCGCGGCGGAGGATGGACAAAGCGGCGAACACCCCGCTGACACCCAGGCCTCAGAGAAAAATGCGCCGTGACGCATATCTACATTACGCCTGAAGCTATCGATTCAATAGCATTCACTGCGGCCAGGTGTGCGTACAGCCCTGGCCCCGGAGCCCGCTAGCGCCGGCACAGGGGGGCGACTTCATGAACCCGGCTGTAGCCAAATGCGGGGGTCAATGAAATGCAGCCAGCCCCGGGGTCTGCGCTTGGCACCCAGGCCACGATGTCGGAGCTGCCTTGCGCTTGCGCCACAAACTCGCGCATGCGGCCGTGTTCGTAGGACGCACTGGCAGGTGATTCACAAAAAAGCGTCGTGCTGGTGTAGCTGCGTCCATCCAGGGAATAGGAAAACTGCACGTCCGGCACGCCCACCCGATTGCCGCCCCGCGGGTGCTGCCGGGGCACCACGGAAGTGAAGGTCACGGGAACGGAGTAGCGCGTGCACGCCGGTGGTGGGCGGTCGTCGAAAAGCACCACTGCCGTGACCACCAGCACGGGTCCCAGGATCAGTGCCAGCCCCAGGGCTGCAGCAATACGTCTCACCACACATCCTCTCAGCGATCAAGAGCCCGAGAGTTTGCCCCAGTTTCTCATCCCGCAGTAAGGCCGGTGGCCGGCCAACCGCCCCAGGGACGCTGCCGCACAGGAACATCGCGGCGTGCTCTCAAACGATAACTATTCGCATTACAATCCCTACCCTCCCGCCAGCCAGCGTCCCGGAACACAACGCGAGCCAGTGCACCCCGCGTTTTTGCCCACCCTCCACCACCGGGACATCCATGTCTTTGAAGCACTCCCGCGCGGCCCTGGCGTCCAGCGCTGCCCGCCGCACCTTTGCGTTTTCGAATCCCTCCGCCCGCCAGGCCCGCCTTTTCGCCCTGACCCCGCTGGCCCTGTGCCTGGCCCAGGCAGCGATGGCGCAACAGGCCGGGGCCCCGGCTGCGGAAACCACGGCCCCCGCCGCCGTCGCGGCCCCTCAGTTGCAGGAAGTGCGCATCAACGCCAGCACCGAAAAGGACATGGGCTTTGCCCCCGTCGAAGCGCAGACCGCCGGCAAGGCCCCCATGCGGCGGCTGGAGACGCCGCAGTCGGTCAGCGTGGTCACGCGCGAACAGATGGAGTCGCGCCAGATCGTGAACGTGCAGCAGGCGCTGCAGACCGTGGCAGGCGTGAGCCCCGTCAACTTCGGGCGCCGGGGGTTCGACGACATCAACATCCGTGGCTTTCGCTCCACCGAATCCATCCTGGTGGACGGCCTGGTGCAAAGCCCCGGCATGTGGGCCAAGCTGCAGCCCTACGGCTACGAGCGCTTCGAGGTGCTCAAGGGCACGGCCTCGGTGCTCTACGGCCAGGTGCAGCCTGGCGGCATCGTCAATGCGGTGAGCAAGCGGCCCAAGAAGGAGGCACTCAATGAAGTGGGCGTGGAAGTGGGCAGTTTCGGCCAGCGCACGCTGCAGGCCGATGTGAACCGGCCGCTGTCCGAATCGGGCAAGACGGCGCTGCGGATCAACGCGCAGGTGTCCGAGTCCGACGACCCGACGCAGTTCGTCTACCGCAAGGACCGCTGGTTCGCGCCCTCGCTGTCCATCGACTTGGGTGCGCAGACCGACCTGGTGCTGTTTGCCACCTACAGCCGCAGCGAATGGATGCGCCAGCAGGGCATCACGCCCTACGGCACGCTGCTGCCCAACCGCAATGGCACGCTGTCCCGCACGCTGTTCACGGGCGAGCCGGCCTTTGGCGTGTACGACGTGGAGAGCACCACGGTGGGCTATGCGCTGGAGCACAAGCTGTCCGACGCCATGACCTTGCGCCAGAACGTGCGCTACGAGACCGAGAAAGGCACGGGCAATTTCGTCTCCAACCAGGCCCTGCAGGCCAACCAGCGGCTGCAGAACCGCCAGGCATCGCGCCAGTACATGGACTACGACCTGCTGGCCACCGACACCTCGCTGCTCTCGCGCTTCGAGGCACTGGGCGCCAAGCACCAGCTCGTCACCGGCCTGGATGTGCGCAGCGGCCACAGCCTTCTGGCCAGCCGCACCTGCCGTATCGGCGCGCTCGACCTGTTCGCGCCGGTGTACGGCATGCAGGCCACCTGCCCCGAAGCACTGACCAGCGATGCGCCCGCCAAGCTCACGGTGGCGGGCCTGTACGCGCAGGACCAGATCAAGTTCGGCGAAGGCTGGACGGCCCTCGTGGGCCTGCGCCGCGACTGGTCCACCAACGACACCGACAACCGCGTGGCGAACACCCAGACGCGCCAGAAGGACAGCGCCACCACGCTGTCGGCCGGCCTGGTCTACGAGTTCAAGCCCGGCTGGGCCGCGTACGGCAGCTACGGCGAATCGTTCCTGCCCCAATCGGGCCTGACCTTTGCGGGATCGAACTTCGTGCCCGAGACCGGCAAGCAGTGGGAGGCCGGCGTGAAGTATGAGTCGCCCAATGGCCAGCTCACCGGCGCGCTCGCCGTGTTCGACCTGGTGCGCGAGAACGTCACCACCGCCGACCCGGTGAACACCGGCTTCAGCGTGCAGACCGGCCAGCAGCGCGCGCGCGGCCTGGAGCTGGAGCTGGGCGCCGACCTCAAGAACGGCTGGAAGCTGACCAGCGCCTACACCTACACACAGACCAAGGTCACGCGCGACAACAATGCCGCCATCGTGGGCCTGCCGCTGAACCTCACGCCGCGCCACACGCTCACCGCGTGGGCCACCTACAAGCTGCCGCAGTACTCGCGCGTGACGCTGGGCGTGGGCGGGCGCTATGTGAGCGAGCAGATCGGCTCGTACCCCTTCACGCTGCCGTCGTACGTGGTGGCCGATGCGTCCATCAGCTACGCGGGCGACAACTACCGCGTGACGGCCGGCGTGAAGAACGTGTTCAACAAGGCGTACTACGACGGCGCGATCAATGCCAACGTGGTCTCGCCCGCGCTGCCGCGCAACTTCAGCGTGGGCGTGGCGTACTTCTTCTGATCCCCTTGGGCCCCTCGCGCGCCACCGCCACCATGACCAGTCAGCGCACCCTCAACCGCCTCTTCGTCCTGCACTCCTGGGCGGGCATCGTCACGGGGCTCCTGCTGTTCATCGTGTGCTTCTCGGGCGCGGTGGTGGTCTTCAAGAACGAGATCGACCTGTGGGCCAATCCGTCGCTGGCGAAGTTGCCCCGGTCGGAGCACCCGGCATCGCTCGACGCGGTGCTGACCCAGCTGCACACCCGCTACCCCGGCGCCACGGTGGAGACCATCGCGCTGCCCGATGCGGTGAACCCGAGCTACTTCGCCTTCATCCGCGAGCGCGGCGCACCCGCCAGCACGCGCACCAAGGTCGCCATGCGCTCGGACACCGGCGCGGTGGTGGGCCCGGTGGACAGCCAGCTGGGCCAGTACCTGCGCATGCTGCACGTGTTCCTGTTCTTCGGGCCGCGCTGGATCGTGGGCTTTCTGGGCGCGGCCATGCTGGTGCTCATTGCCACCGGCATCGTCATCCACCGCAAGATCCTGGCCGAGCTGTTCACCCAGCGCTGGGGCCGCAGCTTTCGCGTGGTGATGTCCGACCTGCACA
The DNA here is from genome assembly GCF_019219095.1 of Acidovorax sp. sic0104. Lineage (GTDB taxonomy): Bacteria > Pseudomonadota > Gammaproteobacteria > Burkholderiales > Burkholderiaceae_C > Acidovorax. Next base: position 31,351 of record NZ_JAHUWH010000027.1, on the reverse strand, counting down.
AGTCCGCCGGCATCTGGGGCTTGTTCTTTCACATCCTGATCGCTGCCACGGGCGCGTGGATGGGCCTGGCACCGCTGTTCGAGCAGGGCTACAAGTACGTGACCACCAGCAGTGCCTCCGCCCCGGCAGCGGCTGCAAAACCTGTGCGCAAGGCAGCCGCGGGCGACGCGGCCGAGCCGGTGCGCATGCAGTCACTGGACGCGCTGTACGCGACCGCGCAGCAGGCCGTACCGGGCCTGGAGGCCCGCTATGTCTCCATGCGCCGCTGGGGCACCGACACGGCCGAGGCCGGATTCACCGGGAATCTGAACAACCACCTGGCCAGCACCGCGCGGGTGGACATCAACGCCGCGACGGGCGTGCCGAAAAAGGTGCACGACCCGCGCACGGCGGGCTTCTGGTCGCTCGTCAACGGGCTCATGGAGCCGCTGCACTTCGGCGACTTCGGCGGGCTGGCGCTCAAGTGGCTGTACTTCTTTCTGGGCATGACACCGGCCTTTTTGTCGATCTCGGGCACGCTGATCTGGTTGGACGCTCGCCAGCAGCGCCGGCGCGAGGCCGAGACTGCGCAAGACGCTGCGGGGGGCGGCATCGCGGCGGCCGGCTGATACCCATTGAACCGTTCACGCGGAGCCTGTCGACGCGCCGGGCAAGGCTTCGACAGGCTCCGCCCGGACGGTATCGAATGACCGAACGCCCATCCGAATGAGGCCCCGATCCGCTCCCATGTCCAGCTCCAAGCCGCCGGATTCTTCTATTCCTTCGACCATGCAACGCTTCTTCCTGGCCCTGCACGCCACCACGCCCGCCGCGCTGGTCGTGGCGGTGTTCGTGCATTTGTGGGGGCCGTCCGGCCTGCCCTCGCTGGCGCAGCGGCCGGTGTGGGCGACGTGGGTGCTCATCGGCGTGTGGCTGCTGATGTCCGCATTGGCCGCTGCCGCGCTGCGCACCCTCGCGCTGTGGCGCGTGGCACTGGGCGGCGCTGGCGCCATGCTGGTGATGGCAGGTCTGGCGGGCTGGGTGCTGGGCAGCGCGCAGGCGCCTGCCATGTGCGCCAGCCTGGCCGCCGTGGGCATGGCCTGCGCGGGCATCGCTGTCTTCATCGGGCCGCAGCGGGTACAGGCGCATCGGCGCAAGGCGGTCCGCCCTGCTGCCGTGGCAACGTCCGGCACCGCTGCACACCCCGTGGCACCGCCACGCTCCCGCTGGCACCCGCGCGGCTGGGGCCGCCTGGTGGTGCCCGCGCACCTGCCGTTCTGGCTGAGCGGTGTGCTGGCCGTGGAGTCGTTCCGGCTCGCCCACATCGTCGCCACGGAGCCTGCAAGATCCTCCGGCATGCTGGGCCTGCTGCTGTCCTTCTTCGTGGCCCTGCCGGCTGCCACGCTGCGCCACTGGGCGCCCCGCACCACCGCGCTGCTGTGGACACTGGCGGCACTGGCCTATGGCGGCCTGGCGGCCAAGGCCGGGCTGGTGCAGTGGGCGGCGGCGTCCGCGCTGTGCGCGCTGGCCGCCGCCGCCCCGTGGCTGCTGCGTGCAGTGCGTGCGATGCCCGCAATGCGCGGACGGCGCGCGGGCCACGCCACGCCGCATCCGCCTGCCCCCGCCGCAAATCCCCAGCCCCCGGAGACCGCATGAACGAAATCACCGGCGCGTGCGCCGCACTGGCTTCCCTGATGGCCCTGACCGGCTGGGCCCGCACCGTGTCCACCCGCGCCTGGGGCGACGGAACCGGGGCATCGGGGCGCGCCTTTGCCATGGCGCTGGCCACCCTGGTGCTGCAGGCCCTGGCCGCCACCACGGCGGCGGGGCTGGCGGCCGGCCTGGCCCTGGTGGTGGCCGCATGGATGGTGCTGGGCTGGCTGCTGGTGCTGTCCATGAACCAGTGGCCCACCGCCAGCCTGCAGTGGGCCCGCCGGCTGGGCGCGCTGGGCGGCACCGGCTGTGTGCTGGCGCTGGCCTGGCAGCTCGTGCGGGCGTGATTTTTTTGGGTCAAACCAGGCTCCAGCGCTTGATAAACAAGCGCTAATAGCTACATTTTCAATAGCAATTTGGGTGCACCCCGGAGCTTGCCCTTCCTCGCGCGGCGCCACGGCACAATCGCGCCCATGGACCCTTCGCTGCTCGACGCCCCCTGGGTGCACACCCTGCGCTTTCTGCTGGAAGTGGCGGCCACCATCGCGTTCGCACTGTCGGGCGTGATTGCGGCCGCGCGCAAGCGGCTCGACGCCGTGGGCGTGTGCGTGCTGGCCTTCGTCGCAGCCTTTGGCGGCGGCACGCTGCGCGACCTGCTGCTGGACCAGCGGCCCTTCTTCTGGATCCGCCACACCGGTTTTGTCTGGGGCATCCTGGCCCTGTGCGTGGGCGCCATGCTGTTCATGCGCCAGCGCCACTTCGAGCCCACCGAGCGCGCCATGCTCGTGCCCGACGCCATCGGCCTGGGCCTGTTCGCGGCGGTGGGCCTGGACATCGCCACCGCCATCGGCATGGAGCCGATCATCGCGGTGATGATGGGCGTGATCACCGGCGTCTTCGGCGGCGTGCTGCGCGACGTGCTGTGCAACGAGGTGCCCCAGGCCTTCAGCGACCACCGGCCGTATGCGCTGTGCGCCTTCGCCGGCGGCTGGGCCGACGTGGCCCTGCGCCACCTGCACGCCCCGGACTGGGCGCCCCTGGTGGCCTGTGTGCTGCTCACGGCCGGGCTGCGCGGCCTGGCGCTGTGGCGCAACTGGGAGCTGCCGGCCTGGCGGGTGTGACGCCACCGAAACCCCATGGCCTGCGGCCTGCGCGCGTCATCCGGCACACTGCCCCTTGGCACGACCGTGACAGCCTCGCACCGCAGCGGCAGTCACACTGGGCCGCAAGGAGACAAAGAACCATGACCCCGGACCACCCCACGCCCGCTGCGCTGCGGGCCACCGCGCTCATCGACAGCGACGCCCCGGCCGTGCAGGCCTTCGCAGCCGAGCACGCACGCGGCGCCACCGACCGTGAACGCGCCATCGCCCTGTACCTGGCCGTGCGCGACGGCTTTCGCTACGACCCCTACCGCATCGACCTGTCGCCCGAGGGCATGGCGGCCAGCAGCGTGCTGGCCAACGGCCACGGCTGGTGCGTGCCCAAGGCCGCGCTGCTCACCGCCGCGTGCCGCGCTGCGGGCATCCCCGCGCGCATGGGCTTTGCCGACGTGCGCAACCACCTCAGCACCGAGCGCATGCGCGAGACCATGAAGACCGACCTCTTCATCTGGCACGGCTATACCGACATCTGGCTCGGCGGACAGTGGCGCAAGGCCACGCCGGCTTTCAACATCGAGCTGTGCGACCGCTTCGGGCTGCTGCCGCTCGAATTCGACGGCGAGAACGATTCCATCTACCACCCGTTCGACAAATCCGGCGCGCGCCACATGGAGTATGTGCACCAGCGCGGCGCCTTCGACGACATGCCGCTCGCGCAGATCGTGGCGGACTTCCAGGCCGTGTACAGCGGCTGGCTCGATACCGGCAGCAGTGGCCGCAGCAGCACCACCAGCGCGCTGAACGGAGCGAGCTTCGACGCGGACGTGTCGCGCGAGGTAGCCCGGTGACCGGGCACCGCGAGGGCAGCCCCGCCGCAGACACCTTTGCGCCAGACAACCCGCCCGCGATTCCGGAGGGCTTCGGCGTGCTCGGCGCTGGCGGCCCCTTCATCCAGAGCAACGGCCCGCTGTTCCTGCGCCGGCAGGGTGCCGAAGTCCAGTTCGGATTTCGCGTCGAGCAGCGCCATGTGAACACCATGGGCAACCTGCACGGCGGCATGATGGCCACGTTCTGCGACATGCTGCTGCCGCTGTCAGTGCACCACAAGACCACCGAGCTGGAAGGCCGCTTCCTGCCCACCATCAGCCTGCAGGTCGACTACCTGGCCCCGGTCCGGCTGGGCATGTGGGTGCAGGGTGAGGCGGGCCCGCTGCGCATCACACGATCGCTGGTGTTCGCCCAAGGCCTGGTCACCGCCGATGGCGAGCCGTGCGCACGGGTGAGCGGGGTGTTCAAGATCGGGCCGGAAGTGCCTGGCATGGCGGTGGAGTGATCCGCTCAGGCCCCGCAAAAGGAATGCACAGGACGGAAAATTCATTCATAGACATGCATAAATTGCCAATTTTTATGCATCTATGAATACTTTCCCTCCGATTCATTTGCGGAAAGTTAATTCATAGATGTTCTTTTAAATATTATTCAGATAACATCTATGAATGCCATCCCAAAACACCAAGCCCGCTGACTACCCCCAGGCAGTTCTTCAGCAGATCGCGTTGCTCGCGCAGAACATCGTGATTGCACGCAAGCGCCGAAAGGAAACGCAGGCCCAGTGGGCCCAGCGGCTGGGCGTATCGCAACCCACCATGGCGCGCATCGAGCGCGGCGACCCGTCGGTGTCCATGGCGTCGTATGTGATGTGCATGTGGCTCATCAACCAAGCCCAGGGACTGGCCGACCTGATTGCGCCGCAGAACGACCTCACATCGCTGGAGCTTGAAGTGGCCAGAGCCCGGCCACGGCGCGCTGCGCAGGCTGCGGCGCACAAAGACGCGAAGGCGCCAGCAAGCACCGCAAAACCTGCGGTCCTGCCGCCCGTCTCAAACACCAGCGTACCTGCCCGCCTGGGAGCCGCGCACTTTGTCCAAGAGACGAAGGGCTCCTTCGAGGGAACAAGCCCTGCCAACCCAGCAAAAAAGGCCATGCAGAAGACCACTGGGTTGAGCCCCGAAGAACAGATCGAGCAAGCCTTGCAAGTCGTGGGGCTCGGCGCGCCGAACCGCTCGCCCAACAGCACGGCCGCAGGCCTGGCCGCGCTGATCGCGGGGCACAAGAAAGCGCGGCCATGAGCCCGCAGTCCGCCGCGCCGCAGGTCATGCCGCAGTCCTACCTGCCGCAAGACACGCTCTACGTCTGGGCGCTGGTCAACCCCGCACAGCCCGTGCTGACCGGAGCGGTGGGTCTGTCGCAGCTGGTGCCCAACTGCGCCACGTTCACCTACGCAGCAGACTGGTGGCAGTTTGCGCTGAGCGAAGACCTTCCCTTGCTGGCAGGCCAAGCGTACAGCGCGGGCCACAAGGACAGCGCTCCTGGCGCCATCGACGATGCGCGGCCAGACCGCTGGGGCGAGCGCATCATCCGCCACATCGACCGCCCCGCACGCCTGTCCATTCTGGAGATGCTGCTGTTTGCCGGTGACGACCGCTTTGGCGCGCTGGGTATCTCGACATCGGCCGACCACTACATCCCCCGCCGCATCGGGCCGTACCCGCAGTTGCGCGATCTGGAGGCCATGGTGCGGGCGGTGGAAGAGGTGCAGTCACAAGCTCCGGTCACCCCCGAGATCCAGCGGCTGGTGCAGCCTGGCGTGACGCTGGGCGGGGCGCGGCCCAAGGCGCTGCTGCAAACCGACAGCGGCCCTTGCGTGATCAAGTTCAGCGAGCTGGACGACACCGTGGACACGCCCCTCATCGAGCACGCCACCATGACGCTGGCGGAGCAGGCGGGCATCCATGTGGCCTCCACGGGCGTTCTGCCCCTTGCATCGCGGTTGGGCAGGGGACCGCGGCGCCACGCACTCACGATCCAGCGGTTTGACCGTGTGCAACTGGATACGCTGAGCCTGCGCGTGCACTGCATCTCTGCCAGGACAGCGCTGGCAGCGGCGGGACTGGCCGAAAGCTATGGAGCACTCGCCACCGTGCTGCTGCGCCAAGCACACCCCGACAGGCAGAAGGCACTGCGCGAAGAGCTGTTTCGGCGCATGGTGTTCAACATCCTCATGGACAACACCGATGACCACGAGCGCAACCACTGCCTGCGCCTGGGCTTTGACGGGTACTACGACCTGGCCCCTGCGTTCGACGTGGTGCCCACGCTGCAGAACATGGGCTACCAGGCCATGGTGGTGGGCCGGCACGGCGCGCAGTCCACGCTGGACAACGCGCTGACCGATCTGAGCGAATTCGGCATCACGCGGGCACGTGCCATCGCACTGATCCAGGAAGTCGCCCAGGCGGTCGAGCAATGGCCCCGGCACTTTCTGCAGCACGGCGTCTGCGCGGCAGACATGGAGCAGTTGGCGGCCAGCATCGACCGCGATGCACTCCGGCAGCAGCGCCGGGCGTTCTGCTGAGCCTCCTTCTGCGAGAACTTCAAAGCCGTTCAGTTCTCTTGCGCACCCAGACGCTCCACCACGTACTCCACAAACCGCGACAGCTTGGGCAACTGCCGCCGGTCGGGCGCATACACCAGGTGCACCGGGCGCGGCACCGGCAGGCAGTGCTGCATCACCGGCACGAGTGCCCCGCTGGCCAGGTCGGCCGCCAGCAGCACCTCGGGCTGCATGATGAGGCCCAGGCCGCTCAACGCCGCCTGCCGCAGGCCGTCGCCCTGGTTGCAAATGAGGCGTGCGTTCTCGGGCCAGTAGAACTGTTCGCTGCCGTCGCGCAGCGTCCATTCCACCCTGCGCTGCCACACCGAGTGGCTCAGGCATTGGTGGCGGCCCAGGTCGGCCGCGCGCTCGGGCGTGCCGTGGCGCTGCAGATAGGCGGGTGCGGCGGCGATCACCATGCGGTACGGGCGCAAGGAGCGGGCCACCAGGCCTTCGTCCACCACCCTGCCGATGCGCACCGCGGCATCAAAGCCTTCGCCCGCCAGGTCCACCACGCTGTCGGTGAGCTGCAGGTCCACGCGCACCTGCTGGTGGCGCTGCAGGAAGTCGGCCACCAGCGGCGCGATGACGTGGCTGCCCAGCGTGAAGGGTGCGCTCACGCGCAGCAGGCCCTGCGGCACGGCGCGGCTGCGCTCCACGGCGGACTCGGCCCAGCGCACCTGCTCCAGCACGCGCTTGCAGTCCTCGTAGAACGCGGCGCCCACCTCGGTCAGGCTGTTCTGGCGCGTGCTGCGCTGGAACACGCGCGCCCCCAGGTAGGCTTCGAGCTGCTGGATGTGCTTGCCCACCATCACCGCCGATATCTGCAGTTGCCGGGCGGCTGCGGCAAAGCTGCCGGCCTCGGCCACGGCCACCATGACTTCCATGTTGCGCAGCCTGTCCATGGGCCGATTCCTAATCAATGGTTAGTACAAAAAGAAGACCAATGTACTTTATGCATTGATTGATTTTTAAAAGAATCAAGGCCTGTCTGTTCCCCCCACCTATCTACCGAGGAAAACACCATGTCCAAGATTCTTCTCATCGGCGCCAGCGGCACCATCGGCCAGGCCGTGATGGCCAACCTGGGCGCACGCCATGACGTGATCACCGCAGGCCGCAGCAGCGGCACGCACCGCGTGGACTTTGCGCAGCCGGGCACGGTCGCTCAGTTGTTCGCGGCGGTGGGGCATGTCGACGCAATCATCAGCACCGCAGGCAACCTGCATTTCGGCCCACTGGCCGAGATGACGGCCGAGCAGTTCAACATCGGCCTGCAGGACAAGCTTTTGGGCCAGGTGCAACTGGCGCTCATCGGCCAGAAGGTTCTGAAGGATGGCGGATCGATCACGCTGACGAGCGGCATCGTCGGGGTCGAGCCCATCCGCAATGGCGCCAATGCGACGGCGGTGAATGCCGCCATCGAGGGCTTCGTGGCCGCAGCCGCCATCGAGCTGCCACGCGGCCTGCGCATCAATGCGGTAAGCCCCACGGTCCTGGCCGAGTCGGTGGGTGTGTATGGCCCCTTCTTCCCGGGCTTCGAGCCCGTGCCCGCGGCGCGCGTGGCGCTCGCCTACCAACGCAGCGTGGAAGGCGCGCAGACGGGGCGCGTGTACCGCGTGCAATAACCCGGCCCTGAAAGAAAAATAGCTTCCAGCGCTTGATGGGAAAGCGCTGGAAGCTATCAATATCGTAGCTTCAATCGACCGGGGAGCTCAGTCCAGGCTCGCGCCGGACTCCTTGACGACCTTGCCCCACTTCACCGACTCGGCCTGGATGAAGGCTGCAAACTGCTCGGGCGTTTCGCTGTACGTCTCGGCGCCCTGCTCGTTGATCTTCTTCTTCACCTCGGCCTGGTTCAGCACCTTCGCCAATGCGGTGTTGAGCTTGGCCAGCACAGGTGCGGGCGTGCCGGCGGGCGCAAACATGCCAAACCACGAGGTGGCTTCGTAGCCGGGCACACCGGCTTCGGCGATGGTCGGCACATTGGGCAGCTCCGGCGAGCGCTTGGCCGTGGTTACGGCAATGGGCACCAGCTTGCCGCTGCGCACGTGCTGGATGGAAAGAATCTGCCCAAGGCCTTTTCGGGGTCCCCAAAAAGGCCTTGGGCAGATTCTTCGGGCATGTTGTCGAACATGATGCCGATCTGGTTGCCCAGCAGGTCGGTCACGGCCGGGGCGCTGCCCTTGTAGGGCACGTGCACCATGTCCACCTTGGCCAGGCTCTTGAACAGCTCGCCCGACAGGTGAATGGAGCTGCCATTGCCCGACGAGCCGAAGTTGACCTTGCCGGGGTTGGCCTTGGCGTAGGCGATCAGCTCCTTCACGCTCTTGTAAGGCTGTGCAGGGTTGGCTACCAGCAGATTGGGCACGTTGGCCACGCGCGTGAGCGGCGCGAAGTCCTTGATGGGATCGAAGGGCATCTTCTTGTACAGCGCGGCGTTGATCGCGTGCGTGCCCACGGTGCCCATGAACAGGGTGTGGCGCAGCCATTCGAGAGAAGGGGGAAGGCGCGAAGCGACTCAGGGGGTTGTCATCTCATGCAGGTGCCACGCCCAGCGTGGTGCCTCCGCACACATACAAAACCTGGCCCGTCACGAAACCGTTGTCGGGCGAGAGGAAAAACAGCGCCGCGCGCGCCACATCGTCGGGCGTGCCCATGCGGCCCACGGCGATGCTGTTCAGGATGCGCTGCGTCTGCGGCGCACCGTCGGGGTTGCTCTGGCGGAAAAGCTCAGTGGCGATGGGCCCGGGGCCAATGGCGTTGACGGTGATGCCGTCACGCCCCAGCTCCATGGCCAGCGTGCGTGTCATGCCGATCATTCCGGCCTTGGTGGCGGAGTAGACGATGCGCTCGCCCTTGCCCAGTGCGGCGCGCGACGACATGTTGACGATGCGGCCCTGACCGCTGGCGCGCAGCGTGGGCAGAAAAGCCTGCACCAGCAGCATGGGCGCACGCAGGTGCAGGCCAACCACGTCATCCAGCTGCGAGGTGGTCGCGGTGTCAATGGTGCCGGGGCGCGTGGCACCCGCGTTGTTCACCAGCGCCGTGACGTTGTGCTTGGCCGCAATCTCGGCAGCGCGCTCACGGGTCGAGGCTTCGTCGGTCAGGTCGCCCTGGTACGAGGTGAGTTGCGGGTGGCTCCAGGCCGGTAGCACGTAGTCGAGGTTGACCACGGCGCGGCCCTGGGCCAGCACGGCTTCGGCAATGGCGCGGCCAATGCCGTTGCTCGCGCCTGTGATGACGGTGACAGGAATGCTTTTGGAATCCGCCACGGTCACACGCGCTCCAGGATGATCGCAATGCCCTGGCCCACGCCGATGCACATGGTGCACAGCGCGTACTGGCCGGCGTGTTCATGCAGTCGGTTGACGGCGGTGGTCACCAGGCGGGCGCCGCTGGCCCCCAGCGGGTGGCCCAGCGCAATGGCGCCGCCCCAGGCGTTCACACGTGCGTCGTCGTCCTTGATGCCCAGCGCGCGCAGCACGGCCAGGCCCTGCGCGGCGAAGGCTTCGTTGAGCTCGATCACGTCCAGGTGGTCGATGGTCAGGCCCGTCTGCGCCAGCACCTTCTGCGTGGCGGGCGTGGGGCCAAAGCCCATGATGCGCGGCGCCACACCGGCCACCGCCATGCCCACCACGCGGGCGCGGGGCTTGAGGCCGTACTTGGCGGCGCTGGCTTCGTCTGCCAGCAGCAGCGCGCAGGCGCCGTCGTTCACGCCCGACGCATTGCCCGCCGTCACCGTGCCATCGGGCCGCACCACGCCCTTGAGCTTGGCCAGCGCTTCCAGGCTGGTCTCGCGCGGGTGCTCGTCCTGGCTGACGACGATGGCGTCGCCCTTCTTTTGGGGGATGTGCACCGGCACGATCTCGCGTGCCAGGTGGCCGGCCTTGATGGCCGCCACGGCGTTGAGCTGGCTGGCCAGGGCCATGCGGTCCTGCGCCTCCCGTTCGATGCCGAAGTCGGTGGCCACGTTCTCGGCGGTTTCGGGCATGGAGTCCACGCCGTACTTTTCCTTCATCAGCTTGTTGATGAAGCGCCAGCCAATCGTCGTGTCATACACCGCGTTGTTACGGCTGAAGGCCGACTCTGCCTTGGGCATGACGAAGGGGGCGCGGCTCATGCTCTCCACACCGCCCGCGATCATCAGGCCCGCCTCGCCCGCCTTGATGGCGCGCGCCGCGGTGCCCACGGCATCGAGCCCCGAACCGCACAGGCGGTTGATGGTGGCGCCGGGCACGTCGATGGGCAGGCCCGCCAGCAGGCTGCTCATGTGGGCCACGTTGCGGTTGTCTTCACCGGCCTGGTTGGCGCAGCCGTAGAGCACGTCGGTCACGGCCGCCCAGTCCACGCCGGGGTTGCGGTCCATCAGCGCCTTGATGGGGATGGCGCCCAGGTCATCGGTGCGCACGCTGGAGAGCGCGCCGCCGTAGCGGCCAAAGGGGGTGCGGATCGCGTCGCAGATGAAGGCTTGGCGTTGTTGGCTCATGGTTTTGTCTCCTCGTTTCTATGGACTCAGTGGAAATGTCCCCACACCGTTCACCCTGAGCTTGTCGAAGGGCTGCGCTGACAGCGCCCTGGCTTCGACAGGCTCAGCCCGAACGGATGGGGTGTGGTGACGAAATGACGCATTCAAACGGCGGCGGGGCGGATGGGCAGGCCCACCAGTTGCTCCAGCTCCGCCAGCGGCAGGCCGGGCACGGTGTCGATGAGCTGCAGACCGGCGGGCGTGCAGGCCAGTGTGCACAGATCGGTGTAGATGCGCTTCACGCACGCGACACCGGTGAGCGGGTAGCTGCATTGCGTGACGATCTTGCTGGCGCCCTGCTTGGTCAGCAGGTCCATCATCACCCAGGTCTGCTTGGCGCCGATGGCCAGGTCCATCGCGCCGCCCACAGCGGGGATGGCGCCGGGCTCACCCGTGCTCCAGTTGGCCAGGTCGCCCGTGGCCGACACCTGGAATGCGCCCAGCACGCAGATGTCCAGGTGGCCGCCACGCATCATCGCGAAGCTGTCGGCGTGGTGAAAATACGCGCCGCCCGGCAGCAGCGTGACAGGCTGCTTGCCGGCGTTGATGAGGTCGTAATCTTCCAGCCCCGCAGCGGGCGCCGGGCCCATGCCCAGGATGCCGTTTTCGCTTTGCAGGATGACCTCGCGGCCCGCAGGAATGTGGTTGGCCACCAGGGTGGGCTGGCCGATGCCCAGGTTGACGTAGGCGCCATCGTGGATGTCTTGCGCCACGCGTTTCGCCAAGTCTTCTTTACTACGCTTTTGATAGCTGCTCACGCTTTATCCTTGTGCGGTAGAGGCCGATTTCATGCCGATTTTTTGAAGCCACCGGCTTGCGTGGCGGTGCGGTCGATCTTCACGACATGCGTCACGTAGATGCCGGGCGTGACGATGGCCTCGGGGTCCAGTGCACCCAGTTCCACCACCTCGTGCACGGTGGCGATCGTGGTCTTGGCGGCAGTAGCCATCACCGGGCCGAAGTTGCGCGCAGACATGCGGTAGGTGAGGTTGCCCCAGCGGTCGCCCTGCTCGGCCTTGATGAGCGCCACATCGCCGTGGATGGGATATTCGAGCACGTAGTGTTTGCCGTTGATCTCGCGCGTCTCCTTGCCGGCAGCCAACTCGGTCCCGTGCGCCGTGGGGCAGAAGAAGGCGCCGATGCCGGCGCCCGCCGCGCGCAGACGCTCGGCCAGATTGCCCTGCGGCACGAGCTCGAGTTCGAGCTTGCCGCTGCGGTACAGGTCGTCGAACACGTAGCTGTCGACCTGGCGCGGAAAGCTGCAGATGATCTTGCGCACCCGGCCCGCCTTGAGCAGCGCGGCCAGGCCCTGGTCGGCATTGCCAGCGTTGTTGTTCACCACCGTGAGGTCGCTCGCTCCCTGGGCGATCAGGCCGTCAATCAGCTCACCGGGAATGCCGGCCGTGCCGAACCCACCTATCAACACCGTGGCACCATCCTTCACCCCCGCAAGGGCCTGGGCCACAGAGTCCGCCAGTTTGTTGATCATCGAAATGCTTTCGGGATTGCTGGAGTCAGTTTAGAATTTGTTCGCTTATAGAACAAATGTTCGCATAAAGAATTATAGAGGGCCTCCGTATGAACCTGGAAACGCTTCCCGCCAAAGACCCCAAGCCCAGCGACAGCTATGTGCAGTCGTTCGCCCGCGGGCTGGAGGTGATCCGCTCGTTCAGCGCTGCCCGGCCGGCGCAGACTCTGAGCGAAGTGGCCGCGCAGACCGGGCTGACCCGCGCGGGCGCGCGGCGCATCCTGCTCACGCTGCAGACGCTGGGCTATGTAGAGACGGACGGCAAGCTCTTTCGCCTGAGCCCGCGCATCCTGGACCTGGGCTTTGCGTACTTGTCGTCGCTGCCGATCTGGAACCTGGCCGAGCCGGTCATGGAGGACCTGGTGGAAGAAGTGCGCGAGTCGTCATCAGCCGCCGTGCTCGACGGCCTGGACATCGTCTATGTGCTGCGCGTGCCCACGCACAAGATCATGCGCACCAACCTGGGCGTGGGCTCGCGCCTGCCCGCGCCGTGGACGTCGATGGGCCGGGTGCTGCTGGCCGGGCTGCCCGATGCTGAGCTGCAGGCGCGCCTGGAACAGCACCCGCTGGAGCGGTTCACCGAGCACACCACCACCGAACTGCCCGCGCTGCTGTCGCGCATCCGCGAGGCACGCCAGCAGGGCTGGTGCCTGGTGAATCAGGAGCTGGAGGAAGGGTTGATATCAATCGCCGCGCCGCTCACCGACCGCACGGGCCGAACGGTCGCGGCCCTGAACATCAGCGGCCAAGCCAATCGAACCAGCGCGGCCATGATGCAGGAGACGCTGCTGCCCGCCTTGCTGGGCGCGGCCCGCACCATCTCGCGCATGATGGGTGCGCCACGCGGCTGACGGGCGCAGCAAGGGCAGACGGAAAAAGATCGCAGGGGCGCTGCGCGCCGCATGCGGGACCCACCCGCGGTCGGCTGGTGTGAAACTCTGCGCGCAGGCTCAGTTCTTGCGAAAACCGAACACCAGGACCATGCCGCCCAACACCATCGCGCCCAGGCTCATCCACTGAGGGATCTGCACGGACTCCTTCTCCTTCACGGTCAGCTCCAGCGGACCCAGCTTGGCCTGCGTGGTGTCCTTGGTGAAGCTGAAGCCACCGGTCAGAAAGCCCGCGAGGCCCAGCACCAGCAGCAGCACACCCGTGATTCGCATTGCAGTCATAAAACTCTCTCCCAAACACCGGGCCATTCATGAAATCTGGCAGATCGGACCCGGCCCTCTCTGCGTACCGCAAATGTAGGAGCGGCCGCAGTCGCGACACGTAGGACGGCGCCGCGCCGCAACAGCCGGCAAGCTCGCATGAAAACGGCTTTGCAGGCAACCCTGCTCCCACAGGGCCCGGGGCGTGCGTGCTAACCTCCCGGCCCATGTTCAGCCCCTCCCAAGCCGACGTGCGCCGCTTTCTCTGCGGCGTGCACACCAAGACCCAGGCCGGCGCCCCCATGGAAGCCATCGAGACGCTGGCCAGCCTGTGGATTGCCGAGCACCCCGAATACCATGCCGATCTGTCCGACGCCGACGCGGCCGTGGCCCGCAACTACGACGAAACCCCGGGCCAGACCAACCCCTTCCTCCATTTGTCGATGCATTTGTCGATCAGCGAGCAGTGCAGCATCGACCAGCCCCGCGGCATCCGCCAGGCCGTCGAACTGTTGACAGCGCGCCTGGACTCGCTGCACGACGCCCACCACGCCGCCATGGACTGCCTGGGCGAAATGCTCTGGGAAAGCCAGCGCGCGGGCCGCCCGCCCGACGGCCAGGCCTACATCGCCTGCGTGCAGCGGCGCGCGACCAAGGACTAAGGTCAGGCACCGCAACCCTCAGTCGCCACACGGGACCAGGGAGCTGCACGCCTGGCCGTAGGCTGCAGCACAACATCATCGGTAGAGCCAATTTTTTGGTGCGCTTGCGGCTTCTTCGTGGTGGCGCACACAATGGGTCCTGAAGGACCTGTAGGATCCATAGGACCCATCGACCCTGGCTGCGCGCGGCATGCTCCTTGCGTGCGGTCCGTACAGTCCGGCCACGGAGCCCCCACGGATGCGCGCATTTCAGCTCTCCCTGCGAACGGCCATCGCCGTGCCTTTTGCCATGCTGTTTGCAGCCACGGTGGCACTGCAGGCCGTCACGCAGCACCGGCAGATCACCGATCTCATCGACCAGGAAAGCGTGCGCCTGCTCGACGCCATCACCAACACTTCGCGCGGGCGCCTGGCCGAGTTCCTGGAGGCGCCGTTCCTCATCCAGCGCAGCATCGGCGATGCGATAGCGCGCCATGGCCTGTACCGCCCCGGGGACCTCCAGCCTGTGTATCTGCACCTGCAGGGCGTCTTTTCGTCGCTTTACGCCGAACACCAGCAAATCAGCCTGCTGAGCTTCGGCAGCCAGGCCGGCGAGTACGCGGGCATCCGCCGCGAGGCCAGCGCCCCAGGGGGCTTTAGGCTGATCCTCAAGGACAGCACGACGCGGGGCCTGATGAACGTGTACGAAGGCGACACGCCGGACAAGGTGGCCGCCGCGTTTCCCAACTACGACCCGCGCGTGCGGCCCTGGTACGCCCCGGTGGCGCAGTCGGGCAAGGCGCTGTGGTCGCCGATCTACACCACGGCCGGCGAGCGTGGCGACGTGACCATCTCCGCCGCCTCCCCCGTGGTGGCGCAGGGGCAACTGCTGGGCGTGATGGAGGCCGACGTGCGCCTGGACAGCCTGAGCCGATTCCTGCGCGAGGAACCTCTGCGCGGACAGGGCCATATCTTCATCACGGATGCGCAAGGCCGCATCGTGGCGCATTCAGAGGCCGGTGCGCCGCTCGGCGACCAGTTGGGCGCCTCCGGCCAGCGCGAGCGGCTGACCGTGGCACAAAGTGCAAGCCCGCAAATTCGCGCCGCAGGACCCTACCTTCAGCAGCAGGTGCCCCCGGCGGCAGGCACGGGTTTTCGGTTCACCTACCAGGACGAGCACTACTTCGGCCGCGTCACGCCGTATGCGGACACGCGCGGCATCGACTGGCGCATCGTGGTGCTGCTGCCCGAATCCGATCTGCTGGGCGACTCGCGCAGCGCCAACCGCCGGGCGCTGCTGGCCACCGCTGCCATCGCCGTGCTGGGCCTCATCCTCGGGCTATGGGTCATCGAGCGCGCCGCCCGCCCCATCCTCATGACGGCCGAAGCCGCCAACCGGATTGCACGCGGCGAATGGAGCACGGGCATCGAAAAAAGCAGCCCGCTGCTGGAGACCACCATCCTCGTGCACGCATTCAACCAGATGGCGGACCGGCTGCAGCGCTCGTTCAACCAGATGCGCGAGCTGCTCATCTACGACAGCCTCACACAGTTGCTCACACGCCGGGGACTGCTGGAACAGGCCAGTTGGACCGAACCGCAGCCGGCGGTGCTCGCGCTAGTGGGGCTGGACGCCTTCCGCGCCATCAACGACAACGTGGGCTACGGCACCGGCGATCGCCTGCTGCAGGCCGTCAGCGAGCGCCTGCGCGCCCGCCTGCCAGCGCCGGTACTCATGGCCCGCCTGGGTGGCGACGAGTTCGCGCTGCTGCACCTGAGCGGCGGCGATGCCGCGTCGCAAGCGCAGACTGCCAAGGCAGTGCTGGCCCTGTTCACCACGCCGTTTTCCGCCGGAGCAGACGAAGTCATGGTGCACGCATCGGTCGGCGTAGTGGGCGGGCACCTGCGCGGCGACAACCTGCCCGAATGGCTGCGCAACGCCAGCATCGCGCTGGGCGAGGCCAAGCGGCGCGGCCTGAACCAGTGCGTGGTGTTCGAACCCGCCATGGCAGAGCAATCGAAGGAGCGCGCACGATTGGCCAGTGAGCTGCGCCAGGCCCTGGAAAAGGACCAATTCCTCGTGCACTACCAGCCCGTGATCGAGCTGTCCACCGGCCGCGTGAGCGGCGCCGAGGCGCTGCTGCGCTGGCAGCACCCGACACGCGGCATGGTGCCGCCTGGCGTTTTCATTGCAGTGGCCGAAGAGTCAGACCTGATCCTCGCCTTGGGTGCCTGGGTGCTGCGACACGCCACGCAGGACATCGCGCGGCAGCTGCCGCAACTGCCCGAAGGGTTCGACCTGCATGTGAACGTGTCGGCGCGTCAGCTCATCCAGTCGGACTTCCCGGCCACGCTGCAGCAGGTGCTGGAAGCCAGCGGCCTGTCGCCCCAGCGGCTGACCCTGGAGTTGACCGAGTCGGTGCTGATCGAAGGCGACGCGGTGACAGGCCAGCGCCTGGCGCGCATCCGTGCGCTGGGCGTGAAGATCGCCATCGACGACTTCGGCACCGGCTACTCGTCGCTGGCCTATCTGAGCCGCCTGCCGTTCGACTGCGTGAAGGTGGACCAGAGCTTTGTGCGCAACCTGCTCGAATCGCCGCAGAACGCCGCCATCGTCACCGCCGTGCTGAACATGTCGCAGGGTTTCGGCGTGACCGTGGTGGCCGAGGGTGTGGAGACACAGGCCGCCGCGCAGCGCCTGCGCGAGATGGGCTGCGCCAGCGCGCAGGGGTACTGGTTCGGCCGCCCGGCGCTGCTGCAGGAGATGGACTTGTCGGTGCGTTCGCTGGACGGCGACGGCACGGGTTCGCTGCCCACACCATCGTCGACGTCATCGACGCAGGCATGAAAAAACCCGCCAGTGCGTGGCGGGTTGTTCTGGCTGCGGCGGGTGACCGATCACATCGCCGGGGTCTTGCTGCGATCAGCGAAAGCGCGATTGCGGCACCACATGCAGGTCGCCGTCGATGCCGCTGATGTAATTGGACAGCGCCTTGAGTTCGGCATTGGTGAACTGCTTGGCCACGCCGCCCATGATGGCGTTGCTGCGGCCCACATTGGGGTTCTTCTCGGCCTTGTACGACTTCAAGGCCACGAAAAGGTAGTCGGCGTGCTGGCCTGCGATCTTGGGGTAGGACGGGTCGATGGGCTTGGCGAAGTTGTCGCCGTGGCACGAAACGCAGGCGCCCTTCTTGAGCAACTCGGCCACCTGCACGCTGGGTTCGCGGCCGGGCTTGGCGGGAAGCTCAGCACCGGTCTTGCCATGCTGCTCGTAGTAGGCAGACACGTCGGCGATGTCCTTTTCAGACAGCGAATCGGCGATGCCGCGCATGGTGGGGTGCTTGCGCTCGCCCTTTTGGTAGGCGGTGAGCGCAGCTGCGATGTACTTGGCGCTCTGGCCCGAAATCATCGGCACCTTGTGCACTTCCGGAAAGCTGGCCTGGTAGCCCGGAATGCCGTGGCAGCCGATGCACATGGCGATCTTTTGCTTGCCTGCTTCCACGTCGCCTTTGGCTTCCTGGGCATGGGAGACGGCGGTCACGGAAGCGACAGCCAGGGCGAATAGCGTGGTCAGCGTTTTGTTCATTTTGCGCGCACAATCTCGTGGAAGTTCAGTCAGCTCTGGGGATCTGATCAACAGCAGATTATAGCCAGCGCCTGTCAAGCCCCATCCATCAACGATCCGGTGATTTCCCTCATGAAATTCCAAGGTTCCCAGAACTACGTCGCCACCCAAGACCTGATGCTCGCCGTGAATGCAGCCATCACCCTGCAGCGCCCACTGCTCATCAAGGGTGAGCCCGGCACCGGCAAGACCATGCTGGCCGAGGAAGTGGCCCAGGCGCTGGACATGCCACTGTTGCAATGGCACATCAAGTCCACCACCAAGGCGCAGCAGGGCCTGTATGAATACGACGCCGTGAGCCGCCTGCGCGACAGCCAGCTCAATGATGGCGACAGCGCCGAACGCGTGAAGAACATCCGCAACTACATCGTCCAGGGCGTGCTGTGGCAGGCCTTCACGGCCGACCGTCCCGTCGCCCTGCTGATCGACGAGATCGACAAGGCCGACATCGAGTTTCCGAACGACCTGCTGCGCGAGATCGACCGCATGGAGTTCTACTGCTACGAGACGCGCGAGCTCATCAAGGCCAAGCACCGCCCCCTGGTGTTCATCACCTCCAACAATGAAAAAGAGCTGCCCGACGCCTTCCTGCGCCGCTGCTTCTTTCACTTCATCAAGTTCCCCGAGGCCGACACCATGCGCCAGATCGTGGGCGTGCACTTCCCCACGCTCAAGAGCGAGCTGCTTTCCGTCGCGATGAAGACCTTCTACGACGTGCGCAACCTCCCCGGCCTCAAGAAGAAACCTTCGACCAGTGAGCTGCTCGACTGGCTCAAGCTGCTGGTGGCCGAAGACATTCCGTTGACCGCACTGCAAAGCGCCGACAACAAGGTGGCCGTGCCGCCACTGGTGGGTGCGCTGCTCAAGAACGAACAGGACGTGAGCCTGTTCGAGAAGCTGGTGTTCATGAACCAAAGGAATCGTTGACCGCCACGCTCCGCCGTTCCACGGGCCGCTGCCCTCCCCCCAAAAATTGGGCTGGCCCGCCCTGACGCAGCCCGGCGGCAGGCCTTCAGTTGACCCACTTGAACAAGCCCCCATGACCCAGCCCACCCCGCCCACTCCCTCGCTGCTCGACGGCATTGCCGACGCCATCGGTTTCGTCGGCGGCGCGCTGGCCGGCTTCTGGATCGGCCAGTGGCTGGGCCTCGATATCTTTGCCCCCGGCTACGGCACCAAGGCGCTGCTGGGCATTGCCCTGGTGGGCCTGGGCGGCGGCCTGGGCCTGCATGCGGCGCGGCGCTGGCAGAAGAGCCGCCGCGAGCGCACCAAAGATTGAGTGGCTTGAGGCACGCACGCTTGAAGGCAACAACCGCAAAGACAGCAACATGGCCTTTGTAGAACCCGTCACCCTGACCGACCGCGGCGTACGCCTGGAGCCCCTGGCACTGTCGCACGAAGAAGGCCTGCGCCTGGCCGCAGCCGACGGCGAGCTGTGGAAGCTGCGTATCACTTCGGTTCCCGAGCCGCAGGACACGCGCGCCTACATCGAGACCGCCCTGAAAGGCCGCGACGAAGGCCACCGCTTCGCTTTCGCCGTCATCGACGAAGCCACCGGCCAGGTGCTGGGCTCCAGCAGCTTCCACGACATCGTGCCCGCCGTGCGCCGAGTGGAGATCGGCTACACCTGGTACCGCCAGAGCGTGCAGCGCAGCCACGTCAACACCACCTGCAAACTGCTGCTCATGGGCCATGCTTTCGACATGCTGGGCTGCCACGTGGTGGGCTGGCGCACCGACAACTACAACTTCGCCTCGCAGCGCGCCATCGAGCGCCTGGGTGCCAGGAAGGACGGCGTCATCCGCGGCCACGCGCTGCGCCGCGACGGCACCATCCGCGACACGGTGATGTACAGCATGCGCGCTGGCGAGTGGCCCGAAGCCAAGGCGCAGTTGCTATATCTTTTAGAGCGCCATACGCAGACCTGACAAGCGCCAGGAGCCCACAACATGCTCATAGACTTCTTCTACACGCTGCGCGCGGCCAAGCTGCCGGTGTCGGTCAAGGAATACCTCACCCTGCTTGAAGCCCTGCAGGCGGGCGTGGTGGGACCCCGCTCGGACGACGCCTGGAGCCTGGACGATTTCTACAACCTCTCTCGCCTGACCCTGGTCAAGGACGAAAAGCACTACGACAAGTTCGACCGGGCCTTTGGCGCCTACTTCAAGGGCGTGGAGATGGTGGCCGACTTCACCAAGGAAGTGCCCGCCGACTGGCTGCGCAAGATCCTGGAGAACGAGCTCACGCCCGAGCAGAAGGCCGCCATCGAGAAGATGGGCTGGGATGAGCTGATGGAGACGCTCAAGAAGCGCCTGGAAGAACAGAAGGAGCGCCACGAGGGCGGCAGCAAGTGGATCGGCACCGGCGGCACCAGCCCCTTCGGCCACGGCGGCTACAACCCGCAGGGCGTTCGCATCGGCGGCGCGGGCAAGAACAAGAGCGCCGTCAAGGTGTGGGAGCAGCGCGCCTACAAGGACTACGACGACCAGCAGGAGCTGGGCACGCGCAACATCAAGGTGGCCCTGCGCCGCCTGCGCAAGTTCGCACGCGAAGGCCACGACCTGGAGCTGGATCTGCCCGACACCATCCGCAGCACGGCGGCCAACGCCGGCTACCTGGACATCAAGATGGTGCCCGAGCGGCACAACAACGTGAAAGTGCTGCTGCTCATGGACGTGGGCGGCACCATGGACGAGCACATCCAGCGCGTGGAAGAGCTGTTCAGCGCCGTGAAGACAGAGTTCAAGCACCTGGAGTTCTACTACTTCCACAACTGCGTGTACGACTTCATGTGGAAGAACAACCGGCGCCGCTTCGCCGAGAAGTTCCCGACCTGGGACATCATCCGCAAGTACAACCGCGACTACAAGCTGATCTTCGTGGGCGACGCGACCATGAGCCCGTACGAGATCCTGCAACCCGGCGGCAGCGTGGAGTACAACAACGAGGAAGCGGGCGCCGAATGGATCCAGCGCCTCACGCATGCCTTTCCCAAGCACGCCTGGATCAACCCCGAGCCGCAGGGCGTCTGGCAGTACCGCCAGAGCATCAGCATCATCCAGCAGTTGCTGGGCAACCGCATGTACCCGCTGTCGCTCAAGGGGCTGGAAGAAACCATGCGCCTGCTGTCCAAGTAGAACCGCAGGCACTGTGCGCGGGGGCACAGTGAGCGAAGCTGTCTGACAAGGACCGCCAAACTTTCAGGGCATAGTGTCAGGGCACCAACAAGGTGCAGGTGCGGCGTGCAAGACACCTGAAACGCCGTTTTTGACGCCCCGGACGCCCCACACTCCCTTGCCCACCGTGCCTTTCAGCCCCCTGCGCCCCACCGCCATCTCCCCAACGCCGGCCCTGTGGCCGGCGTTGCTGCTTGTTGGCGTGCTGGGCCTGCAAGGCTGCAGCATGCTGCGGCCCGGGGTCGACAAGGACGAGGGCGACAACGCATCGGGCACGTCGCCGGTCATTGCAGAGTCTTCATCGCCCTCGTTCGCGGTCGAAGTGCGCGCGCCCGATACCGTGCGCGGCACGCTGCAGCGGCACCTGGAGCTGCAGCGCTTTCGCAACCTGCCCGACGTGAATGCCAGCGAGCTTCAGCGCCTGCTGGGCGCGGCCGACGCCAACGCACGCGAGCTGCTGGGCGCCCTGGGCTACTTCGCCCCCACCATCACTGTCGAGCTGACCGAAACGCCGGACTCCAAGGCCGCGCCGCGCACCGTGGTGGTCACCGTACAGCCCGGGCCGCAGACCCACATCGCCAGCGCGGACATCGACTTCTCGGGCAACCCCGCAGCAGACCCCGAAGACGCCAAGGCCACCACCCGCCAGCAGCAGCGCGTGCAGCGCAACTGGTCCCTGTCGCCGGGCCTGGCGTTCACGCAGTCGGCGTGGGATTCGGCCAAGACCGATGGCCTGCGCCAGCTGCAGGCCCGCCGCCACCCCACTGCCCGCATCGCCAACAGCCGCGCCGAGATCGACGCCGACAAGCACGAGGCAAAGCTGAGCGTCACCTACGACCCCGGCCCGGCCTACCGCTTCGGCCCCCTGCGCGTGCAGGGCAGCGAGCGCTATGACCCCGACGGCGCACGGCGCCTGGCGCGCCTGCCCACCGGCGCGGTATACGACGAGGCCGAGTTGCTGGACGCCCAATTGCGCCTGGCCAGCAGCGGGTATTACGACGCTGTGTTCCTCACGCTCGACACCGAAGGCACCGACCCGCAGGCCGCACCCGTGGTGGCCCAGGTGCGCGAGGCGCCGCTGCAAAAGCTGGTGTTCGGCCCCGGCTTTTCCACCGACAGCGGCGCGCGCCTGTCGCTGGAGCACATCCACAACAAGCTGCCCGGCATCGGCTGGCGCGCAGTCAGCAAGCTGTCGCTCGACCGCGAGACGAAACTGGCCAGCACCGAATGGACGGCACTGCCCGACACCAACGGCTGGCGCTGGTTCGCAGGCGGCCAGGTGCAGCGCGAGGACACGGGCGACTTCGAGACCAACAGCGGCCGCCTGCGCTCGGGCCGCAGCAAGAGCACCAAGGCCATCGACCGCAGCTACTTCCTGCAGTACGACTACGCCAACAGCCAGGGCGCGGGCGCACCGCCCTCGGGTACCGCCGTCAGCGTCAACTACGGCTGGACGGGCCGCTACTTCAACAACATGACCGCGCCCACGCGGGGCCATGGCATCGCCGTGGAGCTGGGGCTGGGCACCACCTTGCGGCCCGAGCGCGACCCCTTCGTGCGTACGCTCGTGCGCTGGCAGACCTTCATCCCCGCAGGCCGCGTGCAGGACGATGCCGGCCAGGGCCGCAATGCCCGCATCGCCGTGCGCACCGAGGCCGGTGCCGTGCTGGCGCGCGACGGCGCCCAGGTGCCCGTGACGCAGCTCTTTCTGACCGGTGGCGACACCACCGTGCGGGGCTACGGCTACCGCAGCATCGGCGCCCGCACCGACAACGGCCAGCTGTATGGCGGCCGCTACATGGCCGTGGGCAGCGTCGAGTGGCAGCGCCCCATCGTCTACAAGGGCGAGATGACCGACTGGGAAAGCACCGTGTTCGTGGATGCAGGCGCCGTGGCCGACCGCGCGGGCGACCTGGACCCGCGCGTCGGCGTGGGCGCGGGCGTGCGCTGGCGCAGCCCCGTGGGCCCGCTGCAGGCAGACCTGGCCTACGGTGTGAAGACCAAGGAGGTGCGGGTGCACCTGCGGCTGGGGTTCAGCTTCTGATGGCCACCCAGGACGCCACCCCGCCGCCAGCTCCGGCGTCGCCACGCGCCAGGTCATCGGACTTCAGCGCCGGCTCGTCATCTCACAAGCCGCCACAGCGGCGCAAGGCGCACCGCGCGCTGCGCGGCCTGGGCTGGTTCCTCGCGGCGCTGGTGGCGCTGTTCATCACAGCGGCTGCAGCGCTGTGGTGGTGGGCCGGCAGCAGCACATCGCTGGCAGCCGCCCTGGCACGTGCCGCGCAGTACCTGCCTGCAGGCCAGCAGCTGGAGAGCCGCGATGTCAGCGGCTCGCTGCGCGGTGGTGGGCGCATCGGCTGGCTGCGCTGGAGCAGCCCGGCACTCTCGGTGGAAGTGAACGACATCGCACTGGGCTGGCAGCTCATGCCCCTGCTGCACCGTCGTCTGGAGCTGGGCGAGGTGCACGCCGCGCGGGTGCAGATCACACCAGCCGCCGATGCGCCGCCCAGCACCGAACCGCGCGAACCGCTCATGCAGCTGCGGCTGCCACTGCAGATCGGCGCGCCCTTTCGCGTGGACACCATCGAATGGGCGGGCCCGCAGAGCGTGCAGGTGCTGGGCCTGCAGGGTGACTACCGCTACGACGGCAGCGAGCACCGCCTGAACATCCAGCAGGTCGAACTGGCGCAGGGACGCTACAGCGCCAAGGCCACTCTGCAGGCCGACGCGCCCATGGCCCTGGCGGCCACGGTGGACGGTACCGTGCAGACGGCCGTGCCCGGCGGCGGCGCGCCGCTGCACCTGGGCGCGCATGCCACCCTGCAAGGCACGCTGGCCACCGCTGCCGCGCAACTGGAACTGAAGGCTCGCATCAGCCCCGCAGCCGCGCCCGTCGCACCACCGGCCTCCGCAGCTTCTGCCGCGTCGGCCCCGCCTGCTGCAGCACCCGCCACACCACCCACCGCCCGGGCCGCCAGCAAGACAGCATCCCGCGCAGCCAGCGTAGCCAGCGCAACCCGGCGCGAACAAGCATCGCCCCCACCCCCGGCAGCGCCCATGCAGGCCGACCTGGCCGCCACCCTCACGCCCTGGGCCGACCAGCCCTTGCTGGCTGCCATCGCCGCACTGCGCGCGGCAGACCTGGCCGCGCTGTGGCCCGAGGCCCCCCGCACACTGCTGCACGGCACCGTGCAGGCCGGGCCCGTGGCAGTCACCACGCCAGGCGCCCCGCAGCCTCCCGCGCCCGGCACGGCCCCCAACGCTCCGAGCGCTCCTGGAGGCCCGACCACCGGCTGGGCCCTGCGGGCGGAACTGAAGAACGACCTGGCCGGCCCGTGGGACCAAGGCCGACTGCCCCTGTCCGCCCTGCAGGCGCAGGCCACCTATGACGGCACGCGCTGGTCCGTGCCCAGCGCCGTCGCCACCGCAGGCCAGGGCACGGCCACGCTGCAAGGCCACTTCACCCCGTCCACCCAGGCCGTGGAGGGCGAGGCGCAACTGCGCAACCTGCGCCCCGACCTGCTGCACACCGCCATGGCCGCCGTGCCGCTGGCAGGCCGCATCAGCGCGAACACGCAGGGCGACAAGGTGCGCTTCAACGCGGACATCCGCGCCACCGGCGCTGCCTTGGTGCCCGCACGCGCGGGGGCCAAGGGCCGCCCCGCGCTGCTCAGCATCCAGACGCTGGCCGCGCAGGGCAGTTGGCAACCAGCGGCTGCGAACAGCGCTCCCGGAGGCGGCACCGTGCAGCTGGACCGCCTGCTGCTCGACGCCCTGCAGGCACGCGCCCAGGCCACCGACCTGCGTATCGCCCTGGCTGGCCCCGCCGTGCAGGGCCAGCTGGCGGTGACCGTGCCCGGCGCCACGGCACGCGCCCAGGGCAGCATTGCGCCCACAAGCGGCGCTGGCGACCTGCAACTGCAGTGGACCGATGCGGATGCCACCCAGCGCTGGCTCGCCGGCCTGCCGTGGGTGGGCGGCACGGTGCAGGCCACCCTGCAGGGCGCGTCTGGCAAAGGCGCCGTCTCGGTGACGTCGCGCTGGAAGGGCGGCTGGCAGACGCTGGCAGGCCAGTTGAAAGCCGCAGGTAGCGGCGGCGCAATGCCTGCAGGCAAAGACACCTTCGAGCTGCAGGCCACGCTGGCCACATCGCAATTCGACCTGGCCCTGCCCCCATCCAAGGACGCGGGCAGCCGGCCCCTGGCCCTGCAGTTGCGCGGCGTGAAGGCCGAGCTGTCGGGCAACGTGCTGCAGGCCGCCTTGTCGCTGGACGGCGAAGCGCGCCTGAACGCCAGCCAGGCCCAGCAGATGCAGCGCGCCAGCCTGCAGGCCCGGCTGTCCGGCGGCCTGGCGGCCCCCGCACAGTGGCGCGCGCAGATCAGCGAACTGCGCGTGCAGGCACAGGATGCCCAGCGGCCCGGCCCCTGGTCGCTGCAGCTGGCCGAACCCCTGTCCGTGACCGTGACCACAGCCTCGGGTGCGGGCAGCACGGCCGGCGCCACCGCCCGCGCCAACAACCAACGCAGCACCAACACACCAACGTCCCCCGCGTCCGCCCTGACCCTGCAGACCTCCGCAGGCCAGGCCCGGCTGACCGGCCCGGAGCCCGGCGCCGTGGTGCTGCGCTGGCAGCCCGTGCGTGTGAGCACCGGAGCAGCCTTGCAGCTGCAGACCCAGGGCACATTGCAAGGCCTGCCGCTGGCCTGGGTAGACGCACTGGGCATCGGCGGCACCCCGGCAGCGGCGGGCCGCCCCATGCAACCGCTGCTGGCCCGCATGGGCCTGGCCAGCACCCTGCTGCTCGACGGCCAATGGAACCTGGACACGGCCAACCCCCTGCGCGCCAGCGCCAGCCTGCGCCGCGCCAGCGGCGACCTGCGCATTCTGGCGGGCGACCCTACCGCCGTGACTGCCGTGCAAAGCAGCGGCCAAGGTGCCGGAGCAGGAGCCACCACCGTGATCGCGACGGAGGCCACGTCCAAGCCAGCGGCAGGCACGCCGGCCGGCGTGCGGCAAGCCGAGATCTCGGTGGACCTGCAAGGCGACGCCCTGCGCGCCCGCCTGGCCTGGGCCAGTGACCGTGCCGGCGAGATAGACGCCAGCGCCAGCACCCGGCTGACGCTGGGCAACAGCAACAGCAGCAGCGCAGGGGCCGGCACCGACCTTGCGGCCATCACCTGGGCCGCCGATGCACCGCTGGCCGGCACGTTGCGTGCGCGCCTGCCGGACGTCGGGGTGTGGTCCGCCCTGGCACCGCCTGGCTGGCGTGTGCGCGGCACCCTCGATGCCAGCGCCACCCTGTCGGGCACACGCGACGTGCCCCGCTGGGCCGGCACGCTCGGGGCGGACGAACTGGCCGTGCGCTCTGTGGTCGACGGCGTGGACCTGCAAGCCGGACGCCTGCGGGCGGCGCTGAGCGGCAACCAGCTCGACATCACCGAGTTCCGCCTGCAGGGCGGGCGCGGCAGCGGGGCCCGCATCGCGGGATTCAGCGGCAACCGCACTGCTGCGCCGCAGGATGGCGGCACATTGACCGGCACGGGCCGCATCACCTGGGGCCAGGCGGGCAACGGCATGTCGGGCATCGCCATGTCGATGCAGGCCGAGGCCAAGGCCCTGCAGGTGCTAGTGCGCGCAGACCGGCAGATCAGCGTGTCGGGCCAATTGCAGGCCCAGCTGCAGCAGGGCCAGATCAGCCTGCGCGGCAAGCTGACCACCGACCGCGCCACCATCATCCTGCCCGACGAAAGCGCGCCCAGCCTGGGCTCGGACGTAGTCGTGCGCTCTGCCGCCAAGGACAAGGAAGACCAGGCCAAGGCCCAGGCCGCCGCCCGCGCCAACCAGGTGGCCGCCCAGGCCGAAACCGCCAAGCCGCCCGACATCGCCATCACCCTCAACCTGGGCCGCGACTTCGCGCTGCACGGGCACGGCATCACTACACGGCTGACCGGCGAGGTCGACATCCGCAGCAGCGCCGTGGCCGGCGCCCCGCCGCGCGTGACCGGCGAAGTGCGCACCGAAGAAGGCCGCTACCGCGCCTGGGGCCAGATGCTGGACGTGGAGACCGGCCTCATCCGCTTCAACGGCCCGTACAACAACCCGTCGCTCGACATCCTGGCTTTGCGCCCCAACATCAGCGTGCGCGCGGGCGTGCAGGTCAGCGGCAGCGCCCAGGCCCCGCGCGTGCGCCTGTACTCCGACCCCGAACTGCCCGACGCCGAAAAGCTGTCGTGGGTGGTGCTGGGCCGCAACGCCGCCGCCGGCGGCGCCGAGGCCGCCGTGCTGCAGCAAGCCGCCCTGGCCCTGCTGGGCCGAGGTGGCGGTGGCGGCAACAACACCGCCGCCAACATCGCCAACCGCGTGGGCCTGGACGAGATCGGCTTCAAGGGCCCCGGCGCGGGCGAAGATGCCACGGGCGCGGCGCTCACCTTCGGCAAGCGCCTGTCCAAGGACTTGTATGTGACGTACGAGCGCAGCCTGTCGGGCACGCTGGGCACGCTGTACATCTTCTACGACCTGTCCCGCCGCCTCACATTGCGCGGCCAGACGGGGGAGAAGAGCGCGGTGGATTTGATCTACACCATGAAGTACGACTGAGGCACGGTAGAGCCGCCCCGCCAGAAACCGCGCCGCACAGCCCCTACAATGCGCGGTTGCTCTCTCCTCGTAGTTCAATGGATAGAACGAGTGCCTCCTAAGCGCTAGATACAGGTTCGATTCCTGTCGAGGGGACCAAACACACAGTTCGCAAGGGTTCAGGCTCTTGCGGACTTTTTTTATGTGCTCTCGCTTGGCGTCTGCCTCTTGGGCTCAACAACCCTGCACGGCCCACCGTCGGAAACGCGATCGCATGCGGCCAATACGATCGCCACGTATGAAGCGGCGGGCGAGGCGGCAACGCAGGAGTTCAAGGCAGTGCTCGCGGCTTCGGGCTATGAGAAGACGAAGCCGGTCAAGGAAGCGCTGTTCAAGAAGAACGATGCACTGGCCATCGCCGAAGAGCTGCGCGAGGCGCTGGCTGATTCGGAGCGCACAGCCTTGCCCAGCCGCGTCGCCGCATCACGGGCTGCGCAGGCCTTTGCGCAAGCCCACGACAACGCGTATGCGGCCTATGCGCGGGTGGAGGTGTTCAAGGCCCTTGCGGCGTCTGAGGACGGGCTTTCTCGGGCGATGGCGCTGCTGTCGCATGTGCCGGATGACATCGAGGTGGAGCGCCATGTGGACGACGTGAAGATGCACCGCATGAAGCTCGTATTGAATCGGTTGGTGGATGCTGCCAAACAGCAGCCGGAGGCGCAGACACAGCCGGAGGTGGAAGCGCTGGGGCCGCTGCAACTCGGGCCGTTTGCGGGGCGTGCGTATCTCACGCCAGTGCAGGCGCTGCAGCTGCAGCGGGCGGATGCTGCTGAGGCGGCCTGAGCGTCACGATGAACCTGGCCAGGCGCGTGTCTGGCTCTGAAATGCAAAAGGCCCTGGCAGTGATGCCAGGGCCTTTTTCGCGACCCCTCATCAACCCGCGAGTTGTCTTTGTAATCCCAGCGCAAATATCGAGCTACCACTTCCATCTTTCCATCCAAGACAGAATCTATTTTTATATTCCAATTTCCGCATTCAGAGTCTTAATTGTATTTTTGATAAGCCCGACCAGGCCTACCAACACCAATGCCCTACATAGATCAAAACTAAATTTTGAAAATATCGCCTTCGGATGCACCATAAAATAGTTTTTGCATTCTTTTATTTCCAATATGGCAAATCAATTTCAAAGCCACATAATCCAAAAATGAAAGCCAAATAACCACATCCACTTCTTTAAAAATCAAGTGGCTACTATTAATACGAACCAAAAAAATTTTAACTGAGAGTGCAGATCCAACTCGGAGTGCATCTTGCAGTTGTGGTTCAGCCTTAGCATGGCCAGCGTCTCGGCCACGAGTCCCCCCCAGATGCGTACTCCGGCAACCGCTTGGCAATTAACTTCCAATATGCATTCGAAGCATCAACAGTGGAATTCAACAACTACTCTTTACGAAGCCGCGCAGCCTCAATCTGTGCAATTTCCCTTAGCGGCAACCAAGGGCATTCCTGTGCAAATTCTGCCAAACACTCTGCCCCTTTTGCACGATCACCACCCTCTGAGAGATTTTCAGCCTTCAATATTCTAGCTCCCAAATTCCGATTCCATTCTTTTTCACTAGCTTTTAAGCCATGAATCCAATCAGCAAACTCCTCCGCATTTAAGTCATCCGGCACCAGCCGGACCGGCACACACTGCTCTACAAGTTTAGAAAGCGAGCATCTATCTTTTTCATCAAAATGGTCTATTAATTCGCTTGCCGAGCGTTCTGCCATATTGTGAAGCCAACCCATTAATTCATCGGTATTAGTCATTCAAATCCTGGTGCTGCGCATTGATTTTGATTCTTCCGAGGTCGGCATGAGGCAGGTCCGCGGAATGGCCATTCGCCTTGTGCGATGCATTTCATCTCACAAGCATTGCAATTGCCGGTCCAACGCTGCTGCCTGCATTGCACTGATAGCCTGATGCATTGACCTTTCGCATCGTCGGGACCTGGCCAAGGGTCAGGATCACTCGGCGGCTGCGGAGGACGTGGAGGGGGAATAAATGGCCGTTTGGGCGTTATGGGGTAGTCAAGTGGCCGAGGACCGTCTTTGGTGTCAGGGCCTAACATTTCATCGGCCGTCTTTTGCAAACCAAATACATCAATAAAACCGAGCGGATCCCCCCCCACATACCCAAACCGATTCCACCCTCCATCCAGCCCAATCGGATCGCCCTGCGTATACCGCCCCGTCCTGCTGTCATAGCTCCTGAAGTAGTTGTAGTGCAGCTTGGTCTCCGCGTCAAAGTACTGCCCCGGATACCGCAGGTTGAAGGTCACCTCAGGCACGCTCGTGGCGCCCGTCGTCGGGGTGGTGGTCTCGCTGGTGAAGCGCTTGGCCGCCGTGGTGGGTTGCTCATCCCCAAACGCGCTGTATTCCCACTGCCATGCCGCCTGCCCGTCTGCCTGCGTGAGCTTTCTCGGGGTGTTCAGGTGGTCGCTGTGGATGGCATAGGTCTGACCCTTGATCACTGCCGCAATGGGCATAGGACCTGAGGCAGTGGGCAGGTACAGGTATTGGGCCGTGCCTGCGCTGTTGGCGCCGCCCGAGCCGTATTCCCCCAGCAGGGTGCCGTCTTCTGCGTACACGTAGCTCCAGCCGAGTTTTTCTGCATCGCTGGTGGCCGGGCTCCAGAGTTTGGAGAGGAAGGCCTTGAACTGTTCGATGAAGCCGGGTTGCTCCTGGCTGTTTTTGCCATCGCTTTCATCGTCATCGGCCAGCAGGTTGGCCAGGGTCTTGGTGCTGGCGGGCTTGGCCGCTGCGCTGCTGTACAGCGGCTCGGTCTTGAACACGCGCTGGCCCAGGCCGTTGTGGGCGTATTTGGTCTGGGGGTGTCGGTTCCCTGGCCGGTGTTGGAGCCGACGCCCAGTCGCGACGGTCTGCGCAGGGTTCGCTAGACCCACTTTCCTTTCGCCTTCGATAGCTTCGGAAAGCGCAACTCCTTGGCTCGTTTGAGCGTGCAATTAATTTCAATAGCAAGAGCTTGAAGATCAACTATCACCTCACCTATCTCTCTTGCCTCGTGAGCCGAGTACACACGCCCCTCATGACTCGTCGGACTCAGATCCGACGTCTCGGCGGCGGGTTGCACTTCTTGCCCCAACTGAATACCCAAACCAAACTTTACGACGGAGACCGCATCCTGGAAATAATACTTATCGGACCTGCCAGAGGGTAGATTGAATATGTTAACTCCGGCGTACACCAACGGTTCTATGCTAGGCATCGTTTGAGCTACGTCGGCAAAAGCAATTCGATAATAAGTTGCCCCTATCTCGAGGGAATTGACATCCATATCTTCTTTCTACGTCGTCGTGCTGAATTTATTGCGCCGCTCCAGCGAGCCCTCCGAGTACACCTCCAACAGGCCCAGCAAGGCAGGAGCCAAGAATAATGAGTCCGCCCACTATAAGTGTTTGACATGTTTTTCCACACACAGGCTCTTCATCTTTGCAAGCACAGTTAACTTGTCGCTCCATGTCCACATCCTTTTGCCCTGTTACTGGATCGTATTTCTTCCAACGCGGGATATTCTGAACATAACAAGCCTGTACTTTTTCCCGAGAGCCACACTTTGCATCACAGACCTGTAGATCGAGTTTTGTGCAACTGGCACGTTTAACATTCGGAGCCAATCCAGTTGGGTCGGCCTGTGATAGAGGGTTCCCATCCACATAGGCAAACCGATTCCACCCCCCGTCCAGCCCAATCGGATCCCCTTGCGTATACCGCCCCGTCCTGCTGTCATAGCTCCTGAAGTAGTTGTAGTGCAGCTTGGTCTCCGCGTCAAAGTACTGCCCCGGATACCGCAGGTTGAAGGTCACCTCAGGCACGCTGGTGGCGCCCGTCGTCGGGGTGGTAGTCTCGCTGGTGAAGCGCTTGGCCGCCGTGGTGGGTTGCTCATCGCCAA
>NZ_JAHUWH010000026.1 GCF_019219095.1 Acidovorax sp. sic0104 | reverse complement strand
CCACTTGTTCAACAACGGCCAGTTTGAAGGCCATCGTGTAGTCACGCTGCGTTCTCTTGATGCCTGTATCCATGGCGTTTCTTCCTTTCGAGCATGGAAAGGTGTCAACGCTGGGCAGGACGGGTCACCGCAATAAAAAAAGGCACTCCAGATGAGTGCCTTTTTTCATTTTCTCTGACTGTACTTTTGCACTAACTTGGCAAAGTTTGCATTTTCTCTGTCATTTGACAGGTCCGTAATAGTGCGTCTTACATCTCGGTCAGCCCGCGGCCGCACGGTTTGCAAGTACTGAGAATATTTGCAAGATCAATGAGAACCTACACTGGCTCACACATCAATATTCCCCGCCCGCAGCGCATTCGTCTCAATGAAGTCCCGCCGTGGCTCCACCTCATCCCCCATCAGCATCGTGAACACGCGGTCCGCCTCGATCGCATCGTCGATTTGCACCCGCAGCAAGCGCCGCACATTCGGGTCCATCGTCGTTTCCCACAGCTGCTCGGGGTTCATTTCGCCCAGACCCTTGTAGCGCTGGCGGCTGGTGGTGCGTTCGGCTTCGGAAATCAGCCACTTCATGGCCTGGCGGAAGTCGCCCACTTTTTCTTCCTTCTGCTTCTCGCCTTCGCCCCGCAGGGCCTTGGCGCCCTCGCCCAGCAGGCCGCGGAAGGTTTCGGCGGCTTCGGACAGGGCGGCGTAGTCGGCGCCGTGCACGAAGTCCTGCGTGATGACGCTGCTCTTGACGTTGCCATGGTGGCGGCGGCTGATGCGCAGGATGGGTTTGTCGGTGCGCACGTCGAATTCGCCGGCCACTTCGGCGGGCGTGCCGGTGGTGTTCAGTTCGCGCAGCTTGATCTGCAGGGCCACGGCGCTGGCTTCGGCTTCGGCCACGGTGTCGAGTTTCAGGCTCACGCCGTCGGCCACGGCGCGCAGGGCTTCGGCGTCCATGAAGTTGGACAGGCGGTGGATCACGCTTTCTGCGACCTGGTGCTTGCGCGCCAGTTCGGCCAGGGTGTCGCCGGCCAGCACTTGCGGGTTGGCGCCACCGGTGCTCACGCTGGCGTGGTTCAGTGCAATGCGCAGCAGGAAGCCGTCGAGCGCGGGGCCGTCCTTGAGGTACAGCTCTTCCTTGCCGGCCTTGACCTTGTACAGCGGTGGCTGCGCGATGTAGATGTGGCCGCGCTCGACCAGCTCGGGCATCTGGCGGTAGAAGAAGGTCAGCAGCAGGGTGCGGATGTGGGCGCCGTCGACGTCGGCGTCGGTCATGATGATGATGCGGTGGTAACGCAGCTTGGCCACGTCGAAGTCATCGCCCCCGGTGGTGCCGCCGGCCTTGCCGATGCCGGTGCCCAGGGCGGTGATCAGCGTCAGGATTTCGTTGCTGGTGAGCAGCTTTTCGTAGCGCGCCTTTTCCACGTTCAGGATCTTGCCGCGCAGGGGCAGGATGGCCTGGAACTTGCGGTCACGGCCTTGCTTGGCGGAGCCGCCGGCGGAGTCACCCTCGACGATGTAGATCTCGCACATGGCCGGGTCTTTTTCCTGGCAGTCGGCCAGTTTGCCGGGCAGGCCCATGCCGTCGAGCACGCCCTTGCGGCGGGTCATTTCGCGGGCCTTGCGAGCGGCTTCGCGGGCGCGGGCGGCTTCGACGATCTTGCCGCAGATGATCTTGGCGTCGTTGGGTTTCTCTTGCAGATAGTCGGTGAGCAGCTTGCCCACGATGTCTTCCACGGGGGCGCGCACTTCGCTCGACACCAGCTTGTCCTTGGTCTGGCTGCTGAACTTGGGCTCGGGCACCTTCACTGAGAGAACGCAGCACAGGCCTTCGCGCATGTCGTCGCCGGTGACTTCGACCTTGGCCTTCTTGGCCAGCTCGTTTTCTTCGATGTACTTGTTGATGACGCGGGTCATCGCTGCGCGCAGGCCGGTCAGGTGGGTGCCGCCGTCACGCTGGGGAATGTTGTTGGTGAAGCACAGCACCTGCTCGGTGTACGCGCTGTTCCACTGCATGGCCACTTCCACGCCAATGTGCGTGCCGGGGATGCCGCCATACGTTTCGGCCGGGCGCTCGCCTGCAGCGTAGAACGAGGTGGGGTGCAGGACGGTCTTGCCCTTGTTGATGAACTCGACAAAGCCGCGCACGCCACCGGCGCCCGAGAAGTCGTCTTCCTTGCCGCTGCGCTCGTCCTTCAGGCGGATGCGCACGCCGTTGTTCAGGAAGGACAGCTCGCGCAGGCGCTTGGCCAGGATCTCGTAGTGGAAGTCGTAGTTTTCCTTGAAGATCTCGGTGTCGGGCAAAAAGTGCACTTCGGTGCCGCGCTTTTCGGTTTCGCCAGTCACCTTCATGGGGCTGACTTCAAAGCCGTCCACGGTGTCGAGCAGGCGGTCCTGCACAAAGCCGCGGGCAAACTCGATCTGGTGCACCTTGCCTTCGCGGCGCACGGTCAGGCGCAGCCATTTGCTCAATGCGTTCACGCAGCTCACGCCCACGCCGTGCAGGCCGCCCGATACCTTGTAGCTGTTCTGATTGAACTTGCCGCCCGCATGCAGCTCGGTCAGCGCGATCTCGGCAGCACTGCGCTTGGGCTCGTGCTTGTCGTCCATCTTCACCCCGGTGGGGATGCCGCGGCCGTTGT
Source organism: Acidovorax sp. sic0104 (assembly GCF_019219095.1). Taxonomy (GTDB): domain Bacteria; phylum Pseudomonadota; class Gammaproteobacteria; order Burkholderiales; family Burkholderiaceae_C; genus Acidovorax. The sequence continues at coordinate 52,985 of NZ_JAHUWH010000026.1, read as the reverse complement.
CGGTGACGCTGATGGAGTTGTCGGTGTGGATGGTGACGACGATGTCGTCGCAGTGGCCGGCCAGGGCTTCGTCGATGGAGTTGTCCACCACCTCGAACACCAGGTGGTGCAGGCCGGTGCCGTCCGACGTGTCGCCGATGTACATGCCGGGGCGCTTGCGCACGGCCTCCAGGCCTTCGAGGATGGTGATGGAGCCTTCGCCGTAGCTCTCGCTCGCCCCGGCCTGGTTGGTGTCGATCTTGTTGGGAACAGGCTCACCCGTGCCGGTAGGTTCTTGCTCGGGCAGGTTGTTGTCAGCGGTCATGGTGGGCCTTGGGGTCCGCGGAAACCGGTGGGTTTCCAATAGTTTCAATGGTCAAATTGGGCTCTACCGCCTATCCAGTAAGCGCTAGTAGCTATCAATACGATAGTAAACAGGGTGCAGCTGCGTGGCTGTGCGGCAGGTGAGAGGGGCCGCCTCAGATGCGCATGGGCATCACCACGTACTTGAAGCTGTCGTTGTCGGGGATGGTCATCAGCGCGGAGCTGTTGCCGTCCGAAAGCTCCACCTTCACCATGTCCTGGCCCATGTTGGCCAGGGCGTCGATCAGGTAGGTGACGTTGAAGCCGATCTCGATGGTGTCGCCACCGTAGTCGATGTCGAGCTCGTCCACGGCCTCTTCCTGCTCGGCGTTGTTGGACGCGACGCGCAGGGTGCCGGGCTCCAGGTTCAGGCGCACGCCCTTGAACTTGTCGCTGGTCATGATGGCCGTGCGCTGCAGGCTGGCCAGCAGGGGGGCGCGGCCCAGGGTGATGCTGTTCTTGTGGTTCTTGGGGATCACGCGGTTGTAGTCGGGGAATTTGCCCTCGACCAGCTTCGTGACGAACTCCATGCCGCCGAAGGTGAACTTCGCCTGGTTGTTGGCGAACTGCATCTCGATGTGGGGCTGGTTCTCGCCGCCCGCGTCACTCAGCAGGCGCTGCAGCTCGATCACGGTCTTGCGCGGCAGGATGACTTCCTGCTTGGGCACTTCGACGTCCAGCGTGGCGCTGGCAAAGGCCAGGCGGTGGCCGTCGGTGGCCACGAGGGAGAGGGTCTTGCCCTCGGCCACGAACAGGATGCCGTTGAGGTAGTAGCGGATGTCCTGCACGGCCATCGCGAACGACACTTGGCTCAGCAGGTCCTTCAGCGTTTTTTGCGGCACGGCGAACACGGGGCCAAAGGCGGCCGACTCCTGCACCAGCGGGAAGTCTTCGGCGGGCAGGCTCTGCAGCGTGAAGCGGCTCTTGCCACCTTTCAAGACCAGCTTGGACTGTTGCGACTCCAGGCTCACGGTCTGGTCGCCGGGCATGGTGCGCAGGATGTCGATGAGCTTGCGCGCGCCCACGGTGGTGGTGAAGTCGCCGGTGTCGCCGCCCAGCTCGGCGGTGGTCCGGATCTGGATTTCGAGGTCGCTGGTCGTCAGCTGCAGGGCATTGCCCGTCTTGCGGATCAGCACATTGGCCAGGATGGGCAGCGTGTGCCGGCGCTCGACGATGCCAGCCACGGACTGCAGTACCGCGAGAACCTTGTCTTGTGTTGCCTTCAGGACGATCATGTCTTCAACCTCTTGTGGATTTTCTAAACCGGTGCATTGGCAGCGGCACGGGTGGTGCCCCCCCTGCTGCCCAATCCGTCATTTTGCCCTGTAAGAACGTGTTTGTTCCCTCGCGGGAGCGACGAACAAGTTCTTACAGAAGCGGGCTTACCGGAGCGCACGGGGTTTCAGCCTTTCAGGGTCTGCTCCAGCACGTGCAGCTGCTGGTTCAACTCGGTCAGCTGCTGGCGTTCGCCCGAAATCTTGCGAACGGCATGCAAAACGGTGGTGTGGTCGCGCCCGCCGAACAATTCTCCGATTTCGGGAAGGCTCTTTTGCGTCAACTCCTTGGCCAGGTACATCGCAATCTGGCGCGGGCGGGCAATGCTGGCCGGACGCTTCTTGCTGTACATGTCGGCGACCTTGATCTTGTAGTAGTCGGCCACCGTCTTCTGGATGTTTTCCACAGAAATCTGACGGTTCTGGATGGACAGCAGATCGCGCAGCGCCTCGCGGGCCAGCTGGATGGAAATCTCTTTTTGGTTGAAGCGCGAGTACGCGAGGATCTTGCGCAGCGCGCCTTCGAGTTCGCGCACGTTGGAGCGCACGTTCTTGGCGACGAAGAAGGCGACTTCCTCGGGCATCTCCGTGCCTTCGACGCGGGCCTTGTTGATCAGAATGGCCACGCGCATCTCGAGCTCGGGCGGCTCGATGGCCACCGTCAGGCCCGAATCGAAGCGCGAGACCAGCCGCTCGTGGATGTTGGCCAGGCCCTTGGGGTAGGTGTCCGACGTCATCACGATGTGCGACTTCTTGGCCAGCAGGGCCTCGAACGCGTTGAAGAATTCTTCCTGCGTGCGGTCCTTGTTGGCGAAGAACTGCACGTCGTCGATGAGCAACAGGTCGAGCGAGTGATAGCGCTCCTTGAACTCGTCGAAGGTGCGGCGCTGGTAGGCCTTAACCACATCCGACACGAACTGCTCGGCGTGGATGTAGAGAACTTTGGCGTCGGGCTTGTCCTGCAGCAGGCGGTTACCCACTGCGTGCACCAGGTGGGTCTTGCCCAGGCCCACGCCGCCGTAGATGAACAGCGGGTTGTAGAGGTGTCCTGGCATGCCCGCCACGTGCATGGCGGCCGAGCGCGCCATGCGGTTGGCCGTGCCCTCCACCAGGGTTTCGAACGTGAGGGCGGCGTTCAGCCGGTTGCGGAAGGCGCCGGAGGAGGCGTCGTCGCTGCTGGCGGCGGGCGATTCCGCGGGCTGCGGCGTATTCGATGGTTCTGCAGACGCTGGTCGAACGTAAGTGCGGGCAACGGATTCTCGCTGAGCGAGTGCTAACTCCAGAGTGACGGGCTGGCCGTACAGGCCCTCGAGCAACGATGCGATGCGGCCTGCGTATTGCGCACGAATCCAGTCAAGCTTGAAACGGTTGGCCACGAGCAGGGTGACTTTGGAGAAGTCCTCGGCCACCTGGGCGACGAGGGGCTTGATCCAGGTGTTGAACTGCTGCTCGGGCAGGTCTTGCGCCAGTTGTTCGATGCAGGCTTGCCACAGGCCCTGGCCGGCATCGGCGCTGGTCGACGGGTGGGGGCTGCGGGAGGGTTCCTCGGTCATTTCAGGGGAATTCTTGTTGTGGATAGGAGGAACGGGGCTGGGCGGGGGATTGTAGCTTGTCAAGGAGTTATCCACAATTTGCGGCGGGACTGCAGCCGGGTGATCCCCGGGGTTGAGTTTCGGCCTCGGGTGTGCTGTTCGTCCCCTTTGCCTGGCTCGCTGCAGGCCGCCGGACGGCAGCCTTGCTGTGTCCGGGCGGCGCGTGGAAGCGCTGCACCAGAAGCAGCCGCCAAGGCCCGCCAAGCCGAAAGGCATTGCCAGCTCAGCCCAAGCCTGCGATAATTTTGGGTTTCCCTGAATGTGTTCAGGGTGATTTGACCCGGCGCGCCGTTATTTCTGCCCCGTGGGTCTGCCGCCGACGTGCTGTTTCAGTCAGTACGCCACGGGCAGGCTGCAGGGGGTTCAAGAGCAGCAGTCCGGAACTGAACCTCAAGGAATAGCACCATGAAACGTACTTACCAGCCCTCCAAGACGCGCCGCGCGCGCACCCACGGTTTCCTCGTCCGCATGAAGACCCGCGGCGGCCGTGCCGTCATCAACGCACGCCGCGCCAAGGGCCGCAAGCGTCTGGCCGTCTAAGGCCGGCCAGGTCTGGGCCTGCATTTCGCTGCCCCGGTTTGCACCGCCAGGTACCAAACGGGGTGCATGCAGCATGCAACGGTTGAAAACCCGTCCGCAGTTCCAGGCCGCCATGGCGGGGGGCACTGTGTCCCGTACCGCCCATTTTGCGCTGCACCGCCTGGTGCTGGGCGCTGACGGCACTGCCACCGATGGCCGTGCCGTTGTTGCGTCTGGCCCCGGCACGTCATCCGTTGCCGGGTTGGAAGCGGCTCCGAACGCGCAGGCTGTGGCTGCAACAGCAGCTCGCTTGCCGACAGGGCCCGGCGCCTCGCCGCAGGCCCTGTTTGTGTTGTCCGGCGTGTGGTTGGGTGCCATGGTGCCCAAGCGCTGGGCTCGCCGTGCTGTCACGCGCAACACCATCAAGCGGCAGATCTACACCGTAGGCGCGACTTTCGAGGAGCGGCTCGCCCAGGTCGCGCCGCAGTCCGCCCATGTGGTGCGCCTGCGCAGCACGTTCGACCGAAAACAGTTCGTCAGTGCCACGTCCGACCAGCTCAGGCAGGCGGTGCGTGCCGAGTTGCTGCAGCTGTTCGGCCATGCGGCGAAGCGGCCGGGCGCGGGTGCCCAGGTTGCTGGCGGCCCGGGAAGCGGCAAAGGCGGAAAAACCCCCAGCGAGCCGCGGGTGTCGGCGGTTGCCCCATGATGCGGGCGCTGCTCATCGGCGTGGTCAAGGGCTATCGGCTGTTTCTCAGTCCGTGGCTGGGGTCTGCCTGCCGGTTCGAACCGACCTGTTCGGTGTATTCCCTCGAGGCGCTGGAGCGCCACGGTGCCGCCATGGGAAGTTACCTCACGGTGCGCAGACTGGTACGCTGCCACCCCTGGTGCGACGGGGGGCACGATCCGGTTCCTCCAGTCGCGCAGCACGATGTGCCGCGCCAGGAGCGGCTTTTTTCGCGGCTTTCTGATTCCAACACCCAACCATCCTCACCAAAGAAGTCTTCATGAACGACATTCGCCGCACCATCCTGTGGGTGATTTTTGGCTTTTCCATGGTTCTGCTGTGGGACAAGTGGCAACTGCACAACGGCAACAAGGCCACGTTTTTCCCGAGCGCCACGGAGGTGACGGCACCCGCACCGGCCGGCGGTGCATCCAGCGCGGCTGGCGCGGCCAGCGTGCCGTCGTCGTCCAGCGTTCCTGTGGCGGCTGCCGCTGCCCAGGGCGCATCGTCGGTGCCGGGCCAGCCCGCTCCAGCGGCCGCCCCGGCAGCGCGTGAACGCGTGCAGGTGACCACCGATGTGTACCGCCTGACGTTCGACAGCGAAGGCGGCTCGCTCACCCATGCCGAGCTGCTCAAGCACGCCGACATGGCGGACAAGGCCCGCAACTTCCTGCTGCTGGACGAGAGCGCACAGCGCGTCTACGTGGCGCAGACGGGCCTGATCGGCGGCAACTTCCCCACGCACAAGACCCCGATGACGGTGGTGCCCGGCCCGCGCGAGCTCAAGGACGGCCAGGACGAACTCAGCATCCGCTTCGAATCGCCCGACCTGGGCGGCCTGAAGCTGGCCAAGACCTGGACGATCAAGCGCGGTGTCTACGACATCGCCGTCAAGCACGAGGTGGTCAACACCGGCACTGCGGCCGTGTCGCCGCAGCTGTACTTCCAGCTGGTGCGTGACGGCAACAAGCCGCCGGGCGAGTCGTCGTTCTACTCCACCTTCACCGGCCCAGCGGTCTACACCGAAGCCAAGAAGTACCAGAAGATCGAGTTCAAGGACATCGAGAACGGCAAGGTCGACATCCCCAAGGATTCGCCCAACGGCTACGTGGCCATGGTGCAGCACTACTTTGCCACGGCCTGGCTGCTGGCCGACGGCACGCAGCGCGAGCTGTTCACCCGCAAGGTCGACACCAACCTGTACTCCGTGGGCATGCTCACGTCGCTGGGCGCCATCGAGCCCGGCGCGAGCAAGACCGTGGACGCGCGCCTGTTCGCCGGCCCGCAGGTCGAGACCATGATGGAAAAGCTGTACCCCGGCCTGGAGCTGGTCAAGGACTACGGCTGGCTGACCATCTTGTCCAAGCCGCTGTACTGGCTGCTGGACCAGCTGCACAAGCTCTTGAACAACTGGGGCTGGTCCATCGTGGCGCTGGTGCTGCTGCTCAAGATCGCGTTCTACTGGCTCAATGCGAAGGCCTACGCCAGCATGGCCAAGATGAAGGCCATCAATCCCAAGATCATGGAGATGCGCGAGCGCCTGAAGGACAAGCCGCAGCAGATGCAGCAGGAGATGATGCGCATCTACCGCGAGGAGAAGGTCAACCCCATGGGCGGCTGCTTCCCCATCATGGTCCAGATCCCCGTGTTCATCGCCCTGTACTGGGTGCTTCTGTCCAGCGTGGAAATGCGCAACGCGCCGTGGATCGGCTGGATCCACGACCTGTCGGCACCCGACCCGTTCTTCATCCTGCCGCTCCTGATGACGCTGTCGTCGCTGCTGCAGACAGCCCTGAACCCTGCGCCGCCAGACCCGCTGCAGGCCAAGATGATGTGGTTCATGCCGCTGATCTTCAGTGTGATGTTCTTCTTCTTCCCGGCCGGCCTGGTGCTGTACTGGCTGACCAACAACATCTTGTCGATCGCGCAGCAGTGGCTTATCAACACCCGCATGGGCGTGCCGCCGCAATTTAACTTGCCTAGCTTCAAGTGACCTTGAGTCGCTGAGACAGCACGAACCCCGAAGGCCGCGCAAGCGGCCTTTTTCATTCCACCCGCACCCCACCCTTGTAAAGTCGCCCCCATGCTTGCCCGCCACCAGGACCCCATCGTCGCCATCGCCACCGCTCCGGGCCGGGGTGCCGTCGGCATCGTGCGGGTGTCGGGCCGCGCCATCGGTGGGCTGGTGCAGGCGCTGTGCGGCCGGGCGCTCAAGCCCCGCGAGGCCACCTACCTGCCCTTTCGGGATGCACAGGGGCAGGCCATCGACCAGGGGCTGGCGCTGTACTTTCCCGGCCCGCACAGCTACACCGGCGAGGACGTGCTGGAGCTGCAGGCCCACGGCGGCCCCGTGGTGCTTCAGCTGCTGCTGGCCCGCTGCCTGCAGGCGGGTAGCGCGACCAACGCCGCCACCGGCCAGCCTTGCCTGCCCGGCCTGCGCGTGGCGCAACCGGGCGAGTTCACCGAACGCGCCTTCCTGAACGACAAGATCGACCTGGCCCAGGCCGAGGCCATCGCCGACCTGATCGACGCGAGCACCGAGGCGGCGGCCCGCAGCGCCAGCCGGTCGCTGACGGGCGCGTTCTCGGCGGAGATCCATGGCCTGCGCGACGCGCTCATCCACCTGCGCATGCTGGTGGAGGCCACGCTCGACTTTCCGGAAGAAGAAATCGACTTCCTGCGCAAGGCCGACGCGCACGGGCAGCTATCGAATCTGCAGCAGACGCTGGCGTCGGTGATGCAGCGCGCACGCCAGGGCGCGCTGCTGCGCGAGGGCATCAAGGTGGTCATCGCCGGCCAGCCCAATGCAGGCAAGAGCTCGCTGCTCAACGCGCTGGCCGGGGCCGAGCTGGCCATCGTCACGCCAATTGCGGGCACCACGCGCGACAAGGTCCAGCAGACCATCCAGATCGAGGGCGTGCCGCTGCACATCATCGACACCGCAGGCCTGCGGGACAGCGACGACGAGGTGGAGCGCATCGGCATCGCCCGCGCGTGGGATGAGATCGCCGGGGCTGATGCCGTGCTCTTCCTGCACGACCTGCAGCGCATGAATGCTACTGAATACATAGCAGCAGACGTAGGCATAGCAAGCGCGCTGGCCCGAAAACTGCCTGATTCGATCCCGGTCATCGACGTCTGGAACAAGCTTGATAGCGCGCCGCAAGCGGCCGTCCACCCGGCGGGCGGCGATACCCGGCCGGGAGTGCGCCTGTCGGCGCGCACCGGCGAGGGGCTGGACGGCCTGCGGCGCATCCTGCTGGACGTGGCGGGCTGGCAGTCCGCGCCCGAAGGCATCTACATCGCCCGCGCCCGGCACGTCGAAGCGCTGCAGGCCGTGGGCCTGCACCTGCAGGAGGCTGCGGGCCAACTGGCCGCGCAAGGTCCTGCTCTGGACCTGCTGGCCGAAGAACTGCGCCTGGCACAGAACGCACTGAGCGCGATCACCGGAGAGTTCACGTCGGACGACTTGCTGGGCGTGATCTTCTCCAGCTTCTGCATCGGGAAGTGAAGAAGGCGCATCGGCGCTCGGATTGGTACGGGCTCGGGCATTCGGAACAGAGGGTGCGAAAGACTGCCGCGCGCCTGCGTCGTTCCGTAGAACAACCCCAAGCCACCGCTTGTCGCCAATGTTGTAAACGGACGTAAACAGCGCTTGTCTCCCATCTGTAACAAGGGTAGCTTCGCGCTCCATGAACGTTTCTTCTCCACTGGCTCCCAAGGTTGATCTGCAGGGCCTGATCGACGCCATCGCGCAGGCCAGCGCCGATGACAGCATGACCAACCCCTTGACCCAGGCGCAGTGGGACATTCTGTCGTCGTACCTGCTGCCCGTGGTGATGCCTGCCGGGCAGGTGCTGTTCTCCCAGGGAGCGACGGACCGAACGCTGTACCTCGTGGAAAGCGGCAGCCTGAGTGTTCATTACCAAGACGAGAAGGAGCGGCTGCGGCTGGCCATAGTGGGGGCTGGCTCCGTGGTGGGTGAAGGCGCATTCTTCTCGCACCGCACGCGCAGCGCCACAGTGCAGGCCAGCGCGCCCTGCAAGCTGTGGAGCCTTCCCGCCATTCGTTTTACGGAACTCACCAACCGCCAGCCCGCCATTGCGCTGGGCCTGGCGATGGCGGCCGGGGCTGTGCTGGCCAAGCGGCTGGGCAACCGCCGCCGCCGCGTTGCAGCTACCTGACAGCGGTACAGGTGCGAGCGCGGCATACGGGGTTTTGCGAAGCCGGGGCGCGTGTACAGCGCGTTACACTCAATTTGGTTTTTCCCGGGCGCCCTCTGTAGAAAGCAAGTCATGTCCCTGTTCAGCTGGTTCAGCCGCAAACCTGCTCCTCCCAAGCCCCGCCCGGTCGCCGAGCCCTCGGGTCTGCTCAATGCCGATGCCACCGTGCCCCTGTCCCCGGGACGCCAGGGCAAGCCACTGCTGGATCCCCAGCCCGCAGACCACGCGGCCAACCGCAAGAACGAACGCATGGAACGGCGCGAGTTGCTGTACACCGTTGTGCGCGATGCCATGGTGCGCGCCGGCGTGCTGTCTGCCAGCTACAAGTTCAAGGTGCTTTCGCTGGACCAGCGAGGCCGACAGTTTCTGGTGATGATGGACCTGGCCCGTGAATACGGCGGCGAGACCGTTCGCCTGTCCGAGATCGAAGCGCTGATTGCCCAGACCGCAAAGACCCGCTATGACATCCTCGTGACGGCGGTGTATTGGCGCATCAACGACCACGTGGCTGTCGGCATACCGCAAAAAGGCGTGGCGCCGCTGGGTGCCTCGCTGCAGGCTGCCCCCGCCCCAGGAGCGCGCCGGCCAGCCCCGGTGATCACCTCCACCCAACCGCCGCTGCCAGCGCCCACGCTGGCACGTGGCGCGGGCGCAGTGCCGGTAGCGCCAGCCGCAGCAACCAGCACAGCGCCGGCTGTGCCCCCCGCCGCAGCGCCCGTACAAGCTGCAGTGGCGGCGCCGCGGCCGGCGGCACCCACACTCCCGGCGCAGGCCACGGCCCCTGCACCCCTGCTTCCTGCAGCTCCCGCCCCGGTGGCGCGCACATCGCCACGCTTTGAGCCTATCGAGGCGGATGAGGTGGCGGCCTTCAAGCGCGCACTGGCCAATGCGGCAGGCGCTGGCACCGCGGCGCCTGCCGCTACCGCCGCAGCTGCCAGGCCGGGTGTTCCGGTGCGCTCGGGTCCGCTGCTGCCCCCGTCACACCACACAGGTTTCGAAGATACCGAGATGCCTGGTTCGGACAGCCCCGCGCCCGACTTGAGCAGTACCCAGTACGGCGAGCTGAACTGACCCGGGGGCAGCGGGGGCCCCGCTCCGGACGAAAATCAACCCCCAAGCTGCAATGCCTTGGACAGGCCTCAGGCTGCGCGTACGCGGGGCGCCGTGCGCCAGGGGAGCTTCACGGTCGAGCCCGCAGCCCTTGCTTGCAAGGTGGCGGATGCTCAAACGCAAAACCATCCCCATGCCGTCCGGCCCGGACGGTCTCAATGCCCGGCGAAATCCACCAGCGTGTAGAGCGGCAGCCCGCCATCGCGCAGGCGCTGCGATCCGCCCAGCTCCGGCAGGTCCACGATGGCGGCGCCTTCGGTGACGGTGGCACCGAGCTTCTCCAGCAGCTTCTTGCCCGCCATCATCGTGCCGCCCGTGGCGATCAGGTCATCGATCAGAAGCACGCGGTCGCCCGCTTTCACGGCGTCGGTGTGCAGCTCCACGGTGGCGCTGCCGTACTCGAGCTCGTAGGTTTCCTCCACGGTGGTGAAAGGCAGCTTGCCCTTCTTGCGGATGGGCACGAACCCCACGTTGAGCTCGTACGCCACCACGGCGCCCAGGATGAAGCCGCGCGCGTCCAGCCCTGCCACGACATCGGGCCGCAGGGCCTTGTCCATGTAGCGGTGAACGAACGCGTCGATGAGCACGCGAAACACCTTGGGATCCTGCAGCAATGGCGTGATGTCGCGAAACTGCACGCCCGGAGCCGGCCAGTCGGGCACGGTGCGGATGTGCTGGCGAAGGTAGTCGTTGACGCTGAGTGGTTGCATGGCGGGCGGGATGTTGGAAACAGTGCGGGGGGAAGGGCGGTCATCTGCCGTTCCCAGGTGTCGGCTGCGCGCGTAGCGCGCACACGTGGCACGGTAGGCCGTTGGACGAGGCAGGAGTGTAAACATGCATCACCGCCGCGCGATACAGATCGCATGCGGGGCTGTCAACCGCCATAATGTTTCCTTGTTGTTACAACATCCTGCCGGCATTCTCTGCGGTACGTTCCTTAAACGAAGATAGGCACATGCCCATCACCGTCCTGCTGATCGAAAGTGACCACTCCCACGGGCAGGCGGTCGCGGATGCCTTGGCGGACCCCTGGTCGGGGTGGCAGGTGGATGTGGTGGCCTCGCAGGCGGACGCGGTGAACTACCTGGGACACAAGCGTCCCGACATCGTTCTGGCGGCGCAGCGCACCGTGGGTGGCTCCGCCTTTGACCTGCTGCAGTCACTGGACGGCATTCCTGCCATGATCCTGGTGCGCGCAGGGGCCGAGACGCACGCGGCGCAGGCCATGCGCTATGGCTTCGAAGACTTCGCTGTGCAGGATCCTGCGCTCGACTACCTGCTGACCCTGCCCGCGCAGATCGACACGGTGCTCGAGCGCTGCTCCAGCGCACGCGCCCGCGACGTGGCCGAAGCCATGCTGGCCCGACAGCACCGCCTGCTGCAGGCCATCTCGCGCGCGCAGGCCATGTTCATCGCAAGCTCAGGGCCGCGCGCCGCGTTCGATGCGCTGCTCAAGGAGCTGATGTCGCTCACGCACAGCGCCTTCGGCCTGGTGGGGCAGGTGGTGCATGCCGAGGACGGCCATCCGTTCCTGCGCGTGCATGCCATGACGGACATCAGCTGGGACGACGCCTCCCGCGCCCTCTACGCCCAGCACGCCGAGGACGGCATGGTGTTCGACAAACCGCTTTCGCTGCTGGGCGCAGCGTTGCTGTCCGGCGAGCCCGTGCTCACCAACGACGCGTGCAATGACCCGCGCAGCACCGGCACGCCGCCGGGCCACCCTAGCCTGCGCACCTACCTGGGCTTGCCGATCCGCGCGGCGGGCGAGCTGGTCGCCATGGTCGGGCTGGCCAACCGCGAAGAGGGCTATTCGCAGGCCGATGTGGATTTTCTGCAGCCCCTGCTCAACACCATCGGCCAGCTGGAGACCGCCCGCCGCGCCGAGCTGGCCCGCCGCCAGGTCGAGGCCGAACTGGAGCGCACCAGCGCCCTGCTGGTGGACAAGACCCGTGCGCTGGAGTCCACGCTGGCCAGCGTCTCCCAGGGCATCACCAACGTGGATGCCGAGGGCCGCATTCGGGTCTACAACCGCCGCTACCTGGAGCTGCTGGACCTGCCCGAGGAACTGCTGGCCACGCAGCCGCGGTTCGAAGAGGTGGTGCGCTTCCAGACCGAGCGTGGCGACTTTGGTCCGGGCTTCCAGTTCATCGAGCCCATGGCGCGCAGCTATGTGTCGGCGCAATCCGATCCACCCGATGGCAACGTCACGATGCCGTCCACCTACGTGCGGCGCACACACACCGGCCGCTACATCGAGGTGCGCACGCGCGGCCTGGAGCAAGGTGGGCGCGTGCGCACGTTCACCGACGTCACCGACTACCTCAGCACCCTGGAGGCCCTGCGCCTGAGCGAGGCGCGCTGGCGCAGTCTCACGCAGCTGTCGTCGGACTGGTACTGGGAACAGGACGCGCAGTTCCGCTTCGTGCGGCTGGACGGCAACCCGTATCGCGAGGCCGGGGTTCCCGATGAAATGCACTATGGCCGCACGCGCTGGGAGCTGCCCAACACCTTCGTGACGGACGGGCAATGGCGAGAGCACCGCGAAAAGCTGGAAGCCCACGAGGTGTTCCACGACTTCGAGATGCACCGCCTGACGGAAGACGGCAAACAGGTGTGGGTGTCGATCAGCGGCGAGCCCATCTTCGACATCGAGGGCCGCTTCACCGGCTACCGCGGCGTGGCGCGCGACATTACCGAGCGCAAGATGGCCGAGGCCGAGATCCAGCGCCTGGCCTTCTACGACGAACTCACCGCCCTGCCCAACCGGCGCCTGCTGATGGACCGGCTGGAACGCGCCGTCACGGCCTGTGCGCGCGACGGCTGCCACGGCGCGCTGCTGTTCCTGGACCTCGACAACTTCAAAGGCGTCAACGACACCATGGGCCATGAGTGGGGCGACCGGCTGCTGGTGCAGGTAGGCCACCGCATCTCTGCCTGCGTGCGTGCCACCGACACCGTGGCGCGCCTGGGCGGTGACGAGTTCGTGGTGGTGATCCAGGGCCTGCACGCCCACGCGGACGAAGCCGCCGCCGAAGCCGAGGCCGTGGCGCAGAAGGTGCTGGCCTCGCTCAACCAGCCCTACATGGTGCAGGGCAGCGAGGTGCACAGCACGCCCAGCATCGGCATCGCGCTGTTCCGCGATGTGGAGCTGCCGGTGCAGGAACTGCTCAAGCGCGCCGACCTGGCCATGTACCAGGCCAAGGCCCAGGGCCGCAACACACTGTGCTTCTTCGACCCCGCCATGCAGGCCGCAGCGTCGGCGCGTTCGGCGCTGGAGGGCGACATCCGACAGGGCATCCTGCGCAACGAGTTCGTGCTGCACTACCAGCCCGTGGTGAACGAGTCCGGCCAGGTGCTGGGCGCCGAGGCCCTGGTGCGCTGGAACCACCCGCAGCGCGGCATGGTGCCGCCGGGGGAATTCATCTCGCTGGCCGAACAGACCGGCCTCATCCTGCCGCTGGGCCGGCAGGTGCTGGGCATGGCCTGCGCGCAGCTGGCGCGCTGGGCGGGCACGCCGCACACGGCCGAATGGAGCGTGGCCGTGAACGTGAGCGCGCAAGAATTCCGCCAGGCCGACTTCGTGCGGGAGGTGCTGGCCGTGTTGCACAGCTCGGGCGCCGACCCGCGCAAGCTCAAGCTGGAACTCACCGAAAGCCTGCTGCTGCAGGACGTGGAGGACAGCATCTCCAAGATGCAGGCGCTGCGCACGCTGGGCGTGGGGTTCTCGCTGGACGACTTTGGCACCGGCTACTCGTCCCTGTCCTACCTCAAGCGCCTGCCGCTTGATCAGCTCAAGATCGATCAGAGCTTCGTGCGCGACGTGCTCACGGACCCCAACGACGCCACCATCGCCTGCACCATCATCACCCTGGCCCACAGCCTGGGCCTGGACGTGGTCGCCGAAGGCGTGGAAACCGAAGGCCAGCGCGACTTTTTGCTGCGCAACGGATGCCAGCGCTTCCAGGGCTACTTCTTTGGTCGGCCCGGACCGGCAGAATTGTTGTGATTGCTATATAAAAGATAGCTATTGGCGCTTGATAAGCAAGCGCCAGAGGCTGTTTTTGCCATCAATTCGCCACAGCGGGCAAGACAGGCACGCCCCCGGCCAGCGACCGCCGCGCAAGGGCCGCCCCGCCGCGCTGGCGGTGTCCCCCTTCCCGAATGGCGCAGCCGTTCGAGAGAAGGGGGAAGGCGCGAAGCGCCTCAGGGGGATGCACCTCTTGCTTATCCTTTGAGCAGCTTTTCTTCGGCCAGCGACAGTGCCGCCGGGTGCCCCGACAGCACCAGCGTGTCGCCCGCCGCCAGCAGGGCGTCGTCCACGGCCGAGCTCATGTGGCCGCTGCTGCGCCGCAGGTTCACCACGCGCACGCCCATGGCGGACAGCGCCAGCTGCCCCAGGCTCTGGCCCAGTGCCGTGGAGCCCGGTGGCAGGTTGATGGTGGACAGGCGCTCCTGGTCGCGTTCGTTGGCGGTGTCGTCGTCGGCGCCGTGGAAGTACCCGCGCAGCAGGTTGTAGCGGGCGTCGCGCTGGTCCTGCACCAGGCGCAGCACGCGGCGCATGGGCACGCCCACCAGCGCCAGCGCGTGGCTGGCCAGCATCAGCGAGCCCTCGATGGCCTCGGGCACCACCTCGGTGGCACCGGCTGCCTGCAGCTTGTCCAGGTGGGCGTCGTCCTGCGTGCGCACCACCACCGGCACCTGCGGCGCATGCGATCGTGCGTTCGCCAGCACCTTGAGGGCCGCAGGCACATCGATGTAGGTCACGGCCACCGCGCTGGCCCGCACCAGACCGGCGGCCATCAGTGCCTGCAGCCGGGTAGCGTCGCCATACACCACCGAGTCGCCGGCCGCGGCAGCCTGGCGCACGCGGTCCGGGTCCAGGTCGAGCGCCATGTACGGGATGCCTTCGTGCTCCAGCATGCGCGCCAGGTTCTGGCCGCAGCGGCCATAGCCGCAGATGATCACGTGCTTGCTGGTGTTGATGGACTTGCGTGCGATGCTCGTCATCTGCAGCGACTGCTGCAGCCAGTCGCTGGCCACCAGCTTCATCACGATGCGGTTGCTGTACATGATGAGGAACGGCGTGGCCAGCATCGACAGCACCATGGCCGCGAGGATGGGGTTCATCAGCGCGGGCTGCACCAGGCCGTTGGCCTGCGTGAGAGACAACAGCACGAAGCCGAACTCGCCCGCCTGCGCCAGGTACAGCCCGGTGCGCAGCGAAATGCCGGTGGTGGCCCCCATGCCACGCGCCAGTACCAGGATGATCACCAGCTTGAGCACCAGCGGCACGGCCAGCAGTCCCAGCACCATGGCCCAGCGGTCGACCAGGATGTGCCAGTCCAGCATCATGCCGATGGTGATGAAAAATAGGCCCAGCAGCACGTCGTGGAAGGGCCGGATGTCCGTGCCCACCTGGTGCTTGTACTCCGTTTCGGACACCAGCACCCCCGCGATGAAAGCCCCCAGGGCCAGGCTCAGGCCCGCCACCTCCGTCAGCCAGGCCAGTCCCAGCGTGATCAGCAGCAGGTTGAGCATGAACAGTTCGTCGCTCTTGCGCCTTGCCACCAGTGTGAGCCACCAGCGCATCACCCGCTGACCGCCGGTGAGCAGCAGGCCCACCAGCACCGTGGCCTTGATCAGCGCCCAGCCCAGGGCCGTGAGCAGCTGGTCGGGGGACGATCCCAGCGCCGGTATCAGCACCAGCAGCGGAACCACGGCCAGGTCCTGGAACAACAGGATGCCCATCACACGGCGGCCATGCTCACTCTCCAGCTCGGCGCGCTCGGCCATCAGCTTGACGACGATGGCGGTGCTGCTCATGGCGATCACGCCGGACAGCGCCAGCGCCGTCTGCCAGCCCATGTCCCACACACCGCCCACCGAGCGCGACAGCAGCAGTGCGGCCGCCGAAACCACGGCCATGGTCAGGACCACCTGCATCAGCCCCAGGCCGAATACCTGCCGCCGCATGGCGCGCAGCTTGGGCAGGCTGAATTCGAGGCCGATGGCGAACATCAGAAACACCACGCCAAACTCGCCCAGGTGGCGCACGCCTTCGGAGTTTTGCGCCAGCGCCAGCGCGTGCGGCCCGATCAGCACACCTGCCGCCAGATAGCCCAGCATGGGCGGCAGCTTGAGGCTGCGGCAGGTCACCACCCCCAGCACGGCGGCCAGCAAATACAGCAGTGTGAGGGCGAGCGAAGACATGGTTTCGATGCTATCCGACGCTTGGCACGTGGTTACAGTTTTTTCGGACCTGAAAGCATGCGCCGTGCCACCGAAGGACAAAATGCTGTCGCCGCAGCCGGACATGCCCCGCTCGATAGAATCGCCGGATGACTCCCGCCCCTGCCGCGCTGCCCCCCTTCGATGCCGAACAGGCCTTGCGCCTGGCCCGCGAGACCTTCGACATCGAGGCCGCCGCCCTGAACGGCCTGTCGGCGCGCGTCGACGGCGTGTTTGCGCAGGCCGTGCTGATGGCGCTGCAAACGCGGGGCCGTGTGGTGGTCATGGGCATGGGAAAGAGCGGACACGTGGGTCGCAAGATCGCCGCCACCCTCGCCTCCACCGGCACGCCGGCGTTCTTCGTGCACCCGGCCGAGGCCAGCCATGGCGACCTGGGCATGGTCACCGGCGAAGATCTGGTGCTGGCCATCTCCAACAGCGGCGAGAGCGGCGAGCTCACCGCCATCCTGCCCGTGCTGCGCCGCCTGGGCGCGCCGCTGATCGCCATGACCGGCGGGCTGGATTCCACCCTGGCGCGCCACGCCGAACTGGTGCTGGACACCAGCGTGGAGCGCGAAGCCTGCCCCCTCAATCTGGCCCCCACAGCCAGCACCACCGCCCAGCTGGCCATGGGCGACGCGCTGGCCGTGGCCCTGCTGGACGCCCGGGGCTTTCGCCCCGAAGACTTCGCCCGCTCGCACCCTGGCGGCGCACTGGGCCGCAAGCTGCTCACCCACGTGAGCGACGTGATGCGCACCGGCAGCGAGATCCCGCGCGTCGCGCCCGAGGCCTCGTTCAGTGATCTCATGCGCGAGATGAGCGCCAAAGGCTTGGGTGCCTCGGCCATCGTCGACCCGGCAGGCCAAGTGCTGGGCATCTTCACAGACGGCGACCTGCGCCGCCGCATCGAAGCCGGCGCCGACTTGCGCACCGCCACCGCCGCACAGGTGATGCACGCCGGGCCGCGCCGCATTGCACCCGACGCGCTGGCCGTGGACGCGGCCGAGCTGATGGAAGCGCACGCCATCACGAGCGTGCTGGTGGTGGATACCGCCGGCCTGCTGGTGGGGGTGGTTCACATTGGTGACCTGATGCGCGCGAAAGTTATATGACCCCCTGTGTCGCTTCGCGCCTTCCCCCAAGGGGGACGCACCCGGTGGCCCGGCTAAGCCGGTTCCACGGGTGCGCTGGTGTGCGCCGTGCCTGTTCAAACGCTGTGTGATGACCTCTGACGTGACCTTTCCTGTGCTGCAATTTCCGCCCGAGCTGCTGCTGCGTGCCCAGGATGTGCGCGTGGCGTTCTTCGACGTCGACGGCGTGCTGACCGATGGCAGCCTGTACTTCAGCGAGGCGGGCGAGACGATCAAGCGCTTCAACACGCTGGACGGGCATGGCCTGAAGCTGCTGCAGAAAGCCGGGATCACGCCCGCCGTGATCACGGGGCGCGACTCTGCGCCGCTGCGTGTGCGCCTGAAGGCGCTGGGCGTGGAGCACGCCGTGTTCGGCACCGAGGACAAGCGCCCTGCGGCCGAGGACATCCTGGCCCGGCTGGGGCTCACCTGGGCGCAGGCAGCCGCCATGGGGGACGACTGGCCCGACCTGCCCGTGATGCGCCGCAGCGCGTTCGCGTGTGCACCCGCCAACGCACAGGCGGAAGTGCGCCACGCGGCGCACTTCGTCACCCAGGCGCGCGGCGGCGACGGCGCGGCGCGCGAGCTGTGCGACCTGCTGCTGGTGGCGTCGGGCCGCTATGCGGCGTTGCTGGCGGAATACACCGCATGAGCCATGCACCGATGAGCCTGTGGCCGCATGGCCCCCGTGGGACGCCTGTGGAGGTGAGCCTGTGAACCGCATGGTGCGCCAGAGCTGGGACCAGTTCTCGCTGTACTTGCCCGTCGTGCTCATGGGCCTGCTTGCGTTGGGCACTTGGTGGCTGGTACGCAATGCGCCGGCCCCGCTGCTGCCAGCGATCGAGCGCACGCCAGGCCATCAGCCGGACTACTTCATGAAAGGGTTCTCGGTAAAAAGCTTCGACGCCAGCGGCCGCCTGCAGAGCGAGGTACGGGGCGAAGTCGGGCGGCACTACCCTGACACCGACACGCTGGAGATCGACAAGGTACACATGCGCTCCGTCACCCCCGAGGGCCGCGTGACCGTGGCCACTGCCGATCGGGCGCTGTCCAACGCGGACGGCTCCGAGGTGCAGCTCTTTGGCAACGCCATCGTCACCCGCGAGCCCCTGCCCCCCAAGCCGGGCAAGCCGGCCGAACCCCGGCTGGAGTTCCGCAGCGAATTCCTGCACGCCTACACCGGCACCGAGCGTGTGCGCTCGGACAAGCCCGTCGTCCTCACGCGCGGCAATGACCGATTCACCGCCGACGGCATGGACTATGACAACCTCGACCAGGTGATGCAGCTGCGAGGCCGTGTGCGCGGCGTGCTGCAGCCCGGCAACGCCAAGTAGCAGCTCAGTCCGGGCTGCTCTGTCCCATCCATCCCTGCCCTCGCCCGCCGGAGCCCCGCATGACCACCCCACTTGTCTTCATCACCGGTGCCTCCAGCGGAATCGGCCAGGCGCTGGCGTTACGCTATCACCGTGCCGGCTACCGGCTGGCGCTGGTCGCTCGCCGCACCTCTGAAGTAAAAGCCTGGGCTAGCACGCATGGGGTAAGCGCCGATAGCTATGAAATATATAGCGCCGATGTGTCCGTGACCGACAGCATCGTCGCCGCAGGACGCGATTGCCTGCAGCGCCAGGGCGTGCCCGACGTGGTCATCGCCAACGCCGGCATCAGCGTGGGCATGGACACCGCCGTGCGCGATGACCTGGATGTGATGGCCCGCACCTTCGCCACCAACAACCTGGGGCTGGCCGCCACCTTCCACCCTTTCGTCGACGCCATGGTGCAGCGCGGCAACGGTACGCTGGTGGGCATCGGCAGCGTGGCGGGCATCCGTGGCCTGCCGGGACATGGCGCCTACTGTGCCAGCAAGGCGGCGGTCATCAGCTACTGCGAAAGCCTGCGCGGCGAGATGCGCCCCCATGGGGTGCGCGTTGTCACCATCTCCCCGGGCTACATCGACACGCCGCTCACGCAGCAGAATCGCTACGGCATGCCCTTCCTCATGCAGCCGGGCGACTTCGCCGACCGCGCCTTCCGCGCCATCGTGGCGGGCGTGAGCTACCGCGTCATACCCTGGCAGATGGGCGTTGTCGCCAAGCTGCTGCGCCTGCTGCCCAATATGTTGTTCGACAAGGTCTTAGCAGGTCGTCCACGCAAGCGCCGGATGAACGAGTAGCCCCGCCGAGGCGCTGCGGGCCGTCACGCCAAGGGGTACGCTCACGACGAGGCGCTTGCCCGGGGCCATCGGTTGTTTGTACTTGCGCCGCTGGCACCGAATGAGGGCGTTCAAGTCCGTTGCGCCGGGCATGAAAAAAGCCCCCGCAGGGGCTTTGTCGTTGTGGGCCGGGGCCAGGGGTTCAGTAGCCGCTGTTGCCGCCGCCGTAACCGCCGCCACCACCATTGCGGCCACCCCCGCCGTTGCGCGACCCCGAGCCGTAGGGGCTGCGAAAGCCGCCTTCGCCACGGCCGCCGCCGCCGTAACCACCACCGCCGCCATCGCGGCCACCACCATAGCCACCGCCGCCGCCGCCCTCACGGCCACCTCCGTAGCCGCCGCCACCGCTGCGGCCACCACCGCCAAAGCCGCCGCCACCACCGCCAAAACCACCACTGCGGGGTGGGCGGGGTTCCATCGGACGGGCTTCATTCACCACGATGGAGCGACCGCCCAATGGCTGGCCGTTCATGCCGTTGATGGCCGACTGGGCTTCTGCATCGCTGCCCATCTCCACAAACCCGAAGCCTTTGGAGCGGCCCGTGTCACGCTCCATCATGACCTTGGCGCTGGTCACAGCACCGAATTGGCCGAAGGCTTGTTCCAGATCGCTGTCGCGCACCGAGTACGGCAGATTGCCGACATACAGTTTGTTGCCCATCGAGGGACTCCTCAAAAACACATGAATAAAGCGATGGAGTCCCGAAAACGCAGCCAGCTAATCTCAATGACGTTCTTAGCGCGAAACTGACGGACACCGCAGACTTGTGGAGCGGAGACATGCCCCGCCAACTCATTATGCGCCACACTTTTGCGGAAAAAGCAAGAGCTGTTGCGCGCTGTAGCGAGTCTGCAGCACGGGTTTGCAAAACCGGGCCCGAGACTGACCAGGCGGCAGGGCCGGGCCGGCACCCGCCAGCCGTGCAGCATCGGTTGAGCCATGAAAAAAGGAGCCCTGAGGCTCCTTGTCTGCCTTGGGCGGCACCCACCGAAGGGTGTGCGCCGACCAGGTCTTTTTGAGGGCTTAGTAGCTGCCGCGGCCGCCGCCGTAGCCACCACCGCCGCCTTCACGGCCACCGCCGTAACCGCCGCCGCCGTAGCCACCACCACCGCCGCTACGGCCACCGCCGTAACCGCCGCCACCACCATTGCCGCCGCCGAAGCCGCCGCTACGGGGAGCACGGGGCTCCATGGGACGGGCTTCGTTGACCACCAGATCACGGCCGCCGAAGTTTTGACCATGCACGCCTTGGATGGCGGCTTGGGCTTCTGCATCGCTGCCCATTTCCACAAAGCCGAAGCCCTTCGAGCGGCCGGTGTCACGTTCCATCATGACCTTGGCGCTGCCGACGGAGCCGAATTGGCTGAAGGTTTGTTCCAGATCTTGGTCGCGGAACGAATAGGGCAGGTTGCCCACGTAGAGTTTGTTGCCCATGAAGGACTCCTGAAAAAACATGAAAACGCGATGGAGCCCGACGCAATCAACAAACCTGTGACGACTTCAAAGACGCGAAACTGACCATACACCGCTAAGCTAATTTGCCCCCTGCAAGCAGGTGGGCGAATCCATTATCAATCACTTTATGTGGGCTGTGGATGTTTTTTGGCCCCTGTGTCGTCTAATCCGCAGAAAAGCAAGGGTTTGCAAGGGTTTTGGGCCATTTTTGGCTCGTTTTGGCCCTTTATTTACGGGGAAACCCGGGGGTGACATGCGCATGGCAGCGGGTGCTGGAGCCCTCCCGGGCTCTCCAGAGTGGGGATCGGCTACAATTTGCGGGTCTTTGGGGAGTAGCCCGCCCGGTGTGCAACGCGCCGGGGGCATGCGTCAACAAACTTGGGTTCTGTGAACCTATGGCGTATGCGGTTCTTGAGCTGGGCGAGACCATTGACTGTATGCCGATCCAAATGGCCGGAGTCGGGGTGCAGTCAATGCGTTTCGAACTACATCCGGCCGGATAGGACCCCACATGGAACCGTTTTTCATCTCCACCGCCATCGTCGCGCTCGCTGAAATGGGCGACAAGACGCAGCTGCTGGCGCTCGTGCTCGCAGCGCGTTTCCGCAAACCCTGGCCCATCGTGCTGGGCATCCTGGTCGCCACGCTGGTCAATCACGGCCTGGCCGGCGCCGTCGGCTCGTGGGTCACCACCTTCGTGGGCCCGCAGGTGCTGCGCTGGATCCTTGCGGCGTCGTTCATCGCGATGGCCGTGTGGATGCTGATCCCCGACAAGCTCGATGAGGGCGAGGCCGACGGCTCGCCGCGCTGGGGCGTGTTCGGCACCACGCTGATCGCCTTCTTCCTGGCCGAGATGGGCGACAAGACGCAGATCGCCACCGTCATGCTGGCCGCGCAGTACAACGCCTACCTGTGGGTGGTGGCCGGCACCACGCTCGGGATGATGATCGCCAACGCACCTGTGGTGTGGCTGGGCGAGCGCATCACGCGCCGCGTGCCGATCCGCGCGGTGCACATCGTGTCGGCCGTGATCTTCCTGGTGCTCGGCGGCCTGGCGATCTTCGTGCCGGCCGGCGCGTGACGGATGGACGAAGTGGCGGGCGCTTTGGTATATTTGCCAGACGCGCCGATTTGCCACAGCTTGCGGGCGCTTTATAAATTCTGCTAAAGACCCGTCCGACGTACCTGCCCGGCCTCGTTTTTAGCGACGCCGGGTATTTTTTTGCCGTGGGCCTTCTTGCTGGCCCTCGGCGACATCGGCTCCCGCCAGGAGCTGCGGCGAATGCAAGCGGTGGAACGTGAGGGCTTACCAGTTCCAACTATGTCGTTCATCGCCACACCCCAGACCATGCATTTCCCGGAGGTGCTGCCGCTGCAAAGCGGTGCGTCCATCCGCGCCTTCGACCTGGCCTACGAGACCTACGGCACGCTGAACGCCGACCGCTCCAACGCCGTGCTCGTGTGCCATGCCCTCAATGCCTCGCACCACGTGGCGGGCGTCTACGCGGGGCAGGACAAGAGCGAAGGCTGGTGGGACAACATGATCGGCCCGGGCAAGCCCGTGGACACCGACCGCTTTTTCGTCATCGGCGTGAACAATCTCGGCTCGTGCTTCGGCTCCACCGGCCCCATGCACCAGCACCCCGACACGGGCGAGGTCTACGGTGCGGACTTCCCGGTGGTCACGGTGGAAGACTGGGTCAACGCCCAGGCCCGTCTGCTCGACCGCCTGGGCATCCAGCAACTGGCCGCCGTGCTGGGCGGCAGCCTGGGCGGCATGCAGGCCTTGAGCTGGACGCTGCAATACCCCGAGCGCATGCGCCATGCCGTGGTCGTGGCCAGCGCGCCCAACCTCACGGCCGAGAACATCGCCTTCAATGAGGTGGCGCGCCGCGCCATCGTGACCGACCCGGACTTTCACGGCGGCCACTTCTACCGCCACGGCGTGATCCCCAAGCGCGGCCTGCGCATCGCCCGCATGATTGGCCACATCACGTACCTGTCTGATGACGTGATGAACGAGAAATTCGGGCGGCAGCTGCGCGAAGGCCTGGACTTGAAATACAGCACCCAGGACATCGAGTTCCAGATCGAAAGCTACCTGCGCTACCAGGGCGACAAGTTCAGCGACTACTTCGACGCCAACACCTACCTGCTCATCACCCGCGCGCTCGACTACTTCGATCCTGCCCGTTCGCATGCCGGCAACCTCACGCGGGCGCTGGCGCGTGCGCAGGCCAGGTTCCTGCTGGTCAGCTTCACCACCGACTGGCGCTTCTCGCCCCAGCGCAGCCGCGAGATCGTCAAGGCCCTGCTCGACAACCGCCGCAGCGTGAGCTACGCCGAGATCGACGCGCCGCACGGGCACGATGCCTTTTTGCTCGATGACGCCCGCTACATGGGCGTAATGCGCTCATATTTCGATAGCATTTTCAAGGAGCAGCAGCCATGACCGACAAAGCAGCGATGGAGGCCCTGGCGCGCCTGGTGCCCCAAGGCAGCCGCGTGCTCGACCTGGGCTGCGGCAACGGCGCGATGCTGGACTACCTGCAACGCAGCAGAGGCTGCAGCGGCTACGGCGTGGAGATCGACGATGCCAACGTGCTGGCCTGCGTGCAGCGCGGCGTCGACGTGATCCAGCTCAACCTGGACGAGGGCCTGGCCATGTTCGGCGACAACAGCTTCGACGTGGTGCTGCAGATCGACACGCTGCAGCACCTGCGCAATGCCGAGGTCATGCTGCGCGAAACGGCGCGTGTGGGCCGCACGGGCGTGGTGGCGTTTCCCAACTTCGCGCACTGGCCCAACCGCATGTCCATCCTGCGCGGGCGCATGCCCGTCACGCGGCGGCTGCCCTACCAGTGGTACGACACGCCCAACATCCGCGTGGGCACCTACAAGGACTTCGAGGTGCTGGCCACCAAGAACAGCCTGCGCATCCTGGAGTCCTTCGGCCTGCAGGACGGGCAGGAGGTGCGCTGGCTGCCCAACGCGCGCGCCAGCACGGCGGTGTTCCATTTTGAACACGCATAGATCGGGCACAACCCCCTGAGTCGCTTCGCGCCTTCCCCCTTCTCTCGAATTGCGATGCAATTCGGGAAGCGGGACACCGCCAGCGCGGCGGTCGCTGGCTGGGGCCGCGCGCTTGTTAGACGCCATGCACGTGTCACGCGACCCGGCTATCGTGCGCATGGCAACCTCTGCCCTGGAGATCCAATGCCTCTCGCCCCTCTGAAAATTTTTGTCTCAGCCGTTTTGGCTGTGGGAGCCCTGAACGCCACAGCGCAGCAAGCCTGGCCTCCCACACCCACCGTCATCGCCCACCGGGGCGCCTCGGCCCTCAGGCCCGAGCACACGCTGGCCGCCTACCAGAAGGCCATCGACGACGGCGCCGACATCATCGAGCCCGACCTGGTGATCACCAAGGACGGCGTGCTGGTCGCCCGGCACGAGAACGCCATCGCCATCGTGGGCACCGACGGTGCCATCAAGGAAGCCACCACCGACGTGGCCGACCGCCCCGAGTTCGCCGCGCGCAAGGCCACCAAGACCATCGACGGCCAGGCCATCACCGGCTGGTTCACCGAAGACTTCACGCTGGCCGAACTGAAGACCCTGCGCGCCCGCGAGCGCATCCCCGCGCAGCGCCCCGCCAATGTGGCCTACAACGGCCAGTTCGAGGTGCCCACGCTGCAGGAGGTGATCGACCTGGCCCGGGCCCAGAGCGCGAAGACGGGCCGCACCATCGGCATCTACCCCGAGACCAAGCACCCCACCTACTTCCAGTCCATCGGCCTGCCGCTGGAGGCGCCGCTGCTGGCGGTGCTGGAGAAGAACGGCTGGAACCACCAGGACGCACCCGTGTTCGTGCAGTCCTTCGAAGTGGCCAACCTGCAGGCCATTCGCAAGCTCAGCACCGTGCGCCTGGTGCAACTGGTCGCGCCGTCGGGCCGGCCCTACGACTTCGTGTCTCAGGGCGCGGCCAATACGCGCAGCTATGCCGACCTGCTCACGCCGGGCGGCTTGCAGCAGGTGGCTGCGTACGCCAACGCCATCGGCCCGTTCAAGACCCTGGTGGTGCCGGTGAAGGACGGCCTGCCCGGCGAACCCACGGGCCTGGTGGAGCGCGCCCGCGCCGCCGGCCTGGCCGTGCACATCTGGACCCTGCGGCCCGAAAACGCCTTTCTGCCTGCGGGCCTGAAGAAGGCGCCCGCCACCGACGGCACGCAGCGCGGCGACAGCGTGGCCGAGATCGGCGCCTACCTGCGCGCCGGCATCGACGGCTTCTTCACCGACGACCCGGCCGTGGGCCGCGCGGCGGTGCAGGCCTTTACCGCTTCGCCGACGAAGCGGTAGCCGCAGACGGCACGCCTGGCGCCACGCCGTGGCCGGGCTGCGCCGCGCGGCGCGCCTGCCGCGCCCCCAGCTGGCGCGCTGCTTCCACCCACTGCGCCAGGCGCTCCCGGCTGGCGCCGCGCACCGGGCCGAAGCTGTGCACGCGCACCGGCCGGATGCCGCAGAACTCCAGGATGGCCTTCTTCATCTGGTGGTGCCCCGGCATGCGCGTGACAAAGCGGAAGTACCAGGGTGGCGAGTCCATGGTCACGAGCAGCTCGGCCGAACGGCCGCTCAGCAGCTTGTCCCACAGCGACGACCCCGTGCGGTACTTGAACGCATAGCCCGGCACAAACGCGCGGTCGATGAAGCCCTTGAGCAGTGCGGGCATCGCGCCCAACCAGATCGGGTAGACCCACACAAGATGGCCTGCCCAGGCGATGTCCGCCTGTGCGGCCGCCAGGTCGGGCTCCAGCGGCTGGGCCGCGCCGTAGCCCTGGAACAGCGGGTCGAACGCGAGCTGTCCTACGTCGAGAAACCGCACCTCGGCGCCCGCATGGCGCGCGCCATCGGCATATGCGTGCGCCATGCCGGCGCACAGGCTCTCGGCGTCCGGGTGGCCCAGGATGACCAGAATCCGCTGCAGCTTTGCCACAAAACCTCCATTCGCCTGCAAGGCGTCGTTGTTGATGCAGGCATGGTCACCCTGCCCCACGGGGCAGAGTCAAGCAGCAGGATCAAACCCGGGCGACAAAGCCGCGCGGCGGTGTGGTGGGTGCAGGCCTGGCGGTGCGCCTGGACGGTGGCGAGACGGGTTCGGCCGCGCAGGCGGCAGCGCTCGCGGGCAAGGCCTGGGCGTCGCAGTGCAGCAGCTCCGACTCCAGCTGCGCCAGCTCGTTGTCCAGCGTCTTCAGGCGCGCGCGCTCTGCGGCCACGGCCGCGCGGCGGTCGGCAATGAGCGCGCCCACGGCATCCCAGCCCGTGGCGGAGTCGAGCGCGGGCAGGCTGCCCAGTTGCGCCAGCCGGAACCCCAGCGCCTGCGCGCGCCGGATCAGCAGCACCCGCGCCACATCGGCCTCGCCATAGTCGCGGTAGCTGCCTGCGCGGGCCACGGCGCCCATCAGGCCGCGCGCCTCGTACAGGCGGACGGCCTTGGGCGTGGTGCCGGTGCGTTGGGCAAGTTCTCCGATGCGCATCAAGGGTCCTTCACGGTGACTGGAAATGGTAATGCTATAAATTTGTGAGCTGCTGGCGCTCGTCCATAGGCCGATAGAGGCTAATTTTGCTTGTATACGCCTGGGGACGCGCAGCAGCCCGAGCGCTGCACGATAAGCTGCCGGGTCCTGAACGCCACTGCCCCCGCCGCCATGCCCCAGTTTGCCGCCAACCTGACGCTGATGTACACCGAGCTGCCTTTCCTGGACCGCTTTGCCGCCGCGGCGCGTGACGGCTTCCGGGCCGTGGAGTTCCAGTTCCCGTATGCGTGGGCCCCGGCCGACATCGCGGCGCGGCTGCAGGACAACGCCCTGCAGCTGGTGCTGTTCAACGCCCCGGCCGGCGGTGCCGACCCTGCGGCCATGGCCGCAGCCTGGGACCAGGGCGCGCGCGGCACGGCGGCACTGCCCGGGCGCGAGGCGGAGTTCCGCGCCGGGGTGCAGGAGGCCCTGCGCTACGCCGATGCGCTGGGCTGCCCGCGCATCCACGTGCTCTCGGGCATCGTGCCGCCGGGTGTGGAGCGCGAGTCGCTCAAGGCCCTGTGCGCGGGCAACCTGCGCTGGGCCGCCGACGAGGCCGCCCGCGCGGGCCGCGAGATCCTCATCGAGCCCATCAACCTGCGCGACGTGCCGCGCTACTTCCTGAACCGGCAGGACCACGCGCACGAACTGCTCGACGCCGTGCAGGCCGGCAACCTCAAGGTGCAGATGGACCTCTACCACTGCCAGATCGTCGAAGGCGATGTCGCCACCAAGCTGCAACGCTACCTGCCCACCGGCCGCGTGGCACATGTCCAGGTGGCTGGCGTTCCGGGCCGGCATGAGCCGGACACGGGTGAACTGAACTACCCGTACCTGTTCGACACCCTCGATGCCCTGGGCTACGGCGGCTGGGTGGGCTGCGAGTACCGGCCTGCAGCCGGCACCACGCAGGGCCTGGGCTGGCGCGATCGCGCGCTGGAGCGCGCCGCACAGGCACCCCGGTAGCGGCGCCCGTTGGCGGGGCTGGCAGTCCCGCACACTGCGTGTCCCCGCACATTTGCCGTTTCCAGAGCTGTGAACCTTCGTTTATGCTGGGCTGGTCATCGCTTTCCCACATACCGCTCCAGCACTCATGGCCGCCCACGTTCCCACCATGCTGGCAATGATCATCGTCAGCTCGCTGATGATGGCGGCCTCCATGGCCGTGGTGGGCTGGGGGCGGCGGCGCGACGGCCTGGCGCGCTGGGCGGCTGCTCTGCTGGTCAATGCCATCGGGCACACCCTCATCGCGCTGCGCGGCCTGGCGCCCGACCTCCTGTCGGTGGTGGTGGGCAACGTGCTGCTGTCCTGCGTGTTCGTCGGGATGATCGCGGCGATCTACCAGTTCCAGGGCCGTGCGGTGCGCTGGGTGCTTCTGCTGGCGCCACCGTTGGTGGTTGCCGTGGTGGTGCTGTTCTTCGTGGACAACTTCGCGGCGCGCGTGAGCTTCGTGAGTCTGTTGATCGGCCTGCAGGCTGTGTGGACACTGGCGGCGGCGCTTGAGCGCCGCCACGCCACCGTGGGGCGCGGGCAGTGGCTGCTGGTGGCCGGTCTGGGGCTGGAGGCAGCGGTGCTCGGCGGGCGGGCCCTGCTGGCGCTCAGCGGCAGCGCCGTGGCGACCAGCATCCTGCAGGGCAGCGTGCTGCAGACGCTTACCTTCATGGGCACCTTCGCGGTGGTGCTGATCAGCTCCATGGGTTTCGTGTTCATGGCGCGCGACCGCGCCGACGAGAACAACCGCATCATGGCCGCGGTCGACCCGCTCACCGGGGTGGCCAACCGCCGCTCGCTGATCGCCGCGCTGGACCGCGACGTCTCGCGCGCCGTGCGCACGCGAGAGCCCATAGCGCTGATGATGGTGGACATCGACCACTTCAAGCGCGTGAACGACCGCCATGGCCACCCCGCCGGCGACCAGGTGCTGTGCAACGTCGTCAACGTGCTGCGCGCCCGCGTGCGGGCGCAGGACCTGGTGGGCCGCTACGGTGGCGAAGAGTTCATGGTGTTGCTGCCCGACACCACCCTGCTGGGCGCCGAACAGCTGGCGCGCGAACTGTGCCGCGAGGTGGCGGACTCGCGCTGCCGCATCCGCTCGGCCGACGGCACGCAGGCCAGCGAAGGTGTGAACATCGCGGTCACGGTCAGCATCGGCGTGTTCGGCGGCCGGCTGGAGCCGGGCGACAGCTGGGACATGCTGATTGCGGCGGCCGACCGTGCGCTCTACCAGGCCAAGGAAAAGGGGCGCAACCGCGTGGAGGTGGCCACCACGCTGCGCCGCCCGGCAGACCAGGGGCCGCGCAGCAACCCCGACACCCATCCGGCCTCCCGGTACTGACGCTGGCAGCCCATCGCCGGTGCGGCGCCCCGCCGCCTGCCGGGGCACTTCAGGGGCATGCATTTTCAGGATGGCGCCCGTGAGGGGGTTGTGTTGGAATGGGGGTTTGGGTCCACGAGACCGACATCCCATTTGCCGAGGAGAGCCGCCCCATGAACGCCCGCATTCCCGCCCACGCCCTGCAACCCGCCCTGGCCCTGGAAAGAGTCAGCCAGGCGTGGGACGACGACATTGTTCGCCAGCTCACCGACTACATCGCCATCCCTGCCAAGTCGCCCATGTTCTCGCCCGACTGGGCGGAACAGGGCCTGCTGGACACCGTGGTGCGCAACGCCGCCGCGTGGGTCGAATCGCAGAAGGTCGCCGGCCTGAAACTCGAAGTGGTGCGCCTCCCGGGCCGCACGCCGGTGCTCTTCTTTGAAATCGACGCCACCCAGGCGGGCGCCACCGACACCGTGCTCATGTACGGCCACCTGGACAAGCAGCCCGAGTTCAGCGGCTGGCGCAACGACCTGGGCCCCTGGACGCCCAAGTACGAGGACGGCAAGCTCTACGGCCGCGGCGGCGCCGACGACGGCTACGCGGTCTACGCCAGCATCGCCGCCGTGCAGGAACTCAAGCGCCAGAACGTGCCCCACCCGCGTATCGTGGGCCTGATCGAGACCTGCGAGGAAAGCGGCTCGCGCGACCTGCTGCCCTACATCGAGGCCTTGAAGCCCCGCATGGGCAACGTCGCGCTGGTGGTCTGCCTGGATTCGGGGGCGGGCAACTACGACCAGCTGTGGCTCACCACCAGCCTGCGCGGCATGGCCACGGGCACGCTCAAGGTCGAGATCCTGACCGAAGGCATCCACTCCGGCGACGCCTCGGGCCTGGTGCCTTCGTCGTTCCGCATCATGCGCCAGGTGCTCGACCGGCTGGAAGACAGTGCCACCGGCCGGCTGCTGCCCCAGAGCTTCCACTGCGAAGTGCCCGCCGACCGCCTGGGCCAGGCCCGCGCCACGGCCGCCATCCTCGGCGACGAGGTCTACAAGCGGTTCCCGTGGGCGCACTATGACTGCGGCGGTGCCACCACCTTCGCGCTGCCCACCACCACCGACCCGGTGCAGGCCCTGCTCAAGCGCACCTGGGAGCCCACGCTGTCCGTGACCGGCGCCGAAGGCTTCCCAGCCCTGCAGGACGCGGGCAATGTGCTGCGCCCCTACACCGCCTTCAAGCTCAGCCTGCGCCTGCCGCCCCTGGTCGATGCCGGCCAGGCTGTGCAGGAGCTCAAGGCGCTGCTGGAAGACAACGCGCCGTACCAGGCCAGGGTCACCTTCCAGGGCACGAGCGGCGCCACGGGCTGGAATGCGCCCAGCACCACGCCCTGGTTCGAGCAGGCGCTCAACGACGCCTCGCAGGCGCACTTTGGCGCACCCTGCGGCTACATCGGCCAGGGCGGCACCATTCCACTCATGAACATGCTCAGCGAAGGTTTTCCTGCCGCGCAGATGATGGTCTGTGGCGTGCTCGGCCCCAAGAGCAACGCGCACGGCCCCAATGAGTTCCTGCACGTGCCCTACGCCAAGAAGCTCACGGCGGCGGTGGCGCAGGTGATCGCGGCCTTGCCGGTGGCATCGGCCTGATACCACGCGAATCGAGAACACCCACCCGTTCACGCCGGGCCTGTCGAAGCGCCGCACAGGCTTGGACCCCGGCTGCACCCATCCCCGTGCCTTGCCTTCATCTTCTCAGCTCCCGAATGTCCGAACTCGCCGCCTCGACCCTGTGCACCTTCACCGCCGCCGATGGCGAGAACCTGGCCATCCAGGACTGGCCGCTGGAGCCGGGCGAGCCCTGCCGCGGCACCGTGCTGCTGGTGCACGGCCTGGGCGAGCATGTGGGGCGCTACGACCATGTGGCGCGACGGCTCAACGCCTGGGGATTTGCGGTGCGCGGCTACGACCAGTACGGCCATGGCGAATCGGGCGGGCCGCGCGGCGGGCTGACCAGCGACACGCGCCTGCTCGATGACCTGGCCGACATGGTGGACGCCACCCGCGCCCGCATGCCTGCCGGCCAGCCGCTGGTGCTGCTGGGCCACAGCATGGGCGGCCTGGTCGCGGCGCGTTTCGTGTCTCTGAACGTGCGGCCGGTGGATGCGCTGGTGCTGTCGTCACCGGCGCTGGATGCGGGCCTGAACGCGGTGCAAAAACTGCTGCTTGCCACGCTGCCGCGCATCGCACCCAACCTGCGCGTGGGCAACGGGCTCGATGCGCAGTACCTCTCGCACGACCCCGCCGTGGTGGCGGCGTACCTGGCCGACCCGCTGTGCCACGACCGCATCAGCGCGCGCCTGGCGCGCTTCATTGCCGAAGGCGGCGCGGCCACCGTGGCCCGCGCCGCTCAGTGGAGCGTGCCCACGCTGCTGATATGGGCAGGCAGCGACAGGCTGGTCAACCCCGCCGGCAGCCGTGCATTCGCCGCCGCCGCACCCAAGGCCGTGGTGCAGCCGCACTGCTTCGAGCCGCTCTACCACGAGCTGTTCAACGAGAGCCCGGAACTGGCCGAGCCCGTGTTGGAGCGCCTGCAGCAGTGGCTGGTGCAAGGCCATCCGCCAAAGAAAATCTGAGAAAAATGGCCTCTAGCGCCCTGCTGGAAAGCGCTGGCAGCTATTATTTTTGAAGCAAACCGCCCAGCATGCCGAACAGGTCGTTGGCATTGCCGAACCCGCCCTGCGGTGCATGGCCCTGGGGGCTGAGCTGGTCCACCAGCCCCGGCAGCACCTGGGCCAGCTGGCCGGCGGCAGCGCCCGAGCCCACGCCCAGCTGAGCCGCGATCTGCGACAGCGGCCCGCTGCCCAGCACCTGGGACAGCTGCTCACCCGATATAGCCTGGTTGGGTCCGGCACTGAGCCACGAGGCGATCACGTTGCCCAGGCCCGCCTGCTGAAACCTGGCCATCAGGCCCGGCAGCCCACCCACGGGCCCGTCGTTGCTGATCAGGGACATCACGGCCTGCACCAGCTGCGGGTTCTGCGCGGCCAGGCTGATCAGCCCGCCCAGCCCACCGGCCGCGCCTTCGCCCCCGTGGCCCTGTGCGCCGCCCTGCGACGCGTTGTTGATGACGGCACCCAAGACGGAATCGAGCAAGCCCATGGCGATCTCCTGCGCAAGAAAAACAAAAGACAGATGTTACGCAGTTGAGCGGGCGCCCTGTGTCAACAAAGGTGAATTCAGCGCTCCCTCGCCCTGCATGGCTGGCGGCGCCGCGCCCTGGCTTCGACAGGCTCAGCCCGAACGGGTTGCGTTGGTTCAGCAACACAACGGCGGCACCCCTGTCCGCGCACGCCCGTCGACACCGGCGCGGCCCAAGCCAGTGCCGCCGCGCAAGGGCCGCCCCGCCCCGCTGGCGGCGTCCCCCTTTGGGGGAAGCGGCGAAGCCGCTCAGGGGGTTACTTTCTCTGGCGCTTTTCCAAAAGCGGTTCGCTCACGCCTTGCACACCCACCAGGCCCAGCACCGTGACCAGCGAGGTCTGCGCACCCTTCCAGGCGTCGGTCAGGTCGATCCACTCCGACAGCGCATGGAAGCCGCCGGTCTTGCCGCCGCCCCCGATCACAATGGCCGGGATGCCCAGCGACATCGGCACATTGGCGTCGGTGCTTGCACCGCCCAGCACCGTGGTGCGACCGAACGCGGTGTTGGCGCGCACGGCAGCCTCCACGATCACCGAGTCCGCCGCCGTGCGGCCACCGGGCCTGTCGCCGATGAGCTTGGTCGATGCGGTGAGCGTGTTCACGCTCCAGCGCGCGTTTTCTTCGGCCACGGCGGCATCGATGGCCG
The DNA here is from genome assembly GCF_019219095.1 of Acidovorax sp. sic0104. Lineage (GTDB taxonomy): Bacteria > Pseudomonadota > Gammaproteobacteria > Burkholderiales > Burkholderiaceae_C > Acidovorax. Next base: position 20,448 of record NZ_JAHUWH010000026.1, on the reverse strand, counting down.
ACAGCACCTGCTTTTCGGTGGCCAGCAGCGGCGCCATCTCGTCGGAGCGGATGTCCACCGCCATGCGCGCATCGGGCGCGATGGTGTTCACCGACGTGCCCCCGCCCACCGTGCCCACGGTGAAGGTGGTCTTGGGCGTGGTGGGCGTGCGGATCTCGGCGATCTTGGCGATCGCGCGGCCCATGCCGTGGATGGCGCTGGGCACCTGGCCGAAAGCCGCGTAGCTGTGGCCGCCCGGGCCCTTGAAGGTCACCTCGTGGCGGTGGCTGCCAGTGCCCAGTACCAGCACCGTGCCGTCGGGCGCGGGCTCCAGCGCCACCATGCCGTCGATATCGAGGTGCTCCTTGAACAAATGCTTCATGCCTCGCAGGTTGCCCAGCTCTTCCTCGCCCACATTGCCGACGAACACCAGGTCGCCCACGGTGGAAATCTTCTGGTCGTTCAGTACCTTGAGCCACGACAGCAGCACGGCCAGGCCGCGCGTGTTGTCCGAGATGCCGGGTGCGTACAGCCTGCCGTCGCGTTCCTTGACCTTCACGTCGGTGCCTGCGGGGAACACGGTGTCCAGGTGGGCCGAGATCACGAGCTTGGGGCCGTTGCCCGTGCCCTTGCGGATGCCCACCACGTTGCCTTCGGCATCGATGGCGGCGCTGGCCAGGCCCAGGGCCTTCAGGCGTGCAAGGAACGCCTCGGCACGCTTTTGCTCCTTGAAGGGAGGCGCCTCGATCTCGGTGAGCATCCTGAGGTCCTCGGTCGCGCGGTCATGGTCGGCCTTGACGGCCTCGAGCAGGCGCGCGATCTGCGGCGCGGCCATGAGCTGGGTGTAGGCCTTGTCCACCGCCGGACGCAGCGTGGTGGGGGTGGGCGCCACGGCGCCCTGGGCATGGGCTGCATGGCCCAGCAGGGCGGCGGCCGCCAGGACTGCGGCGCTGGCCAGAGGGGTGAGTCGGAGTGTGCGGGCAGGATGCGTCATGGTCAGAAAAAACGAAAGGTGTGCGAAAAGGGCCGAAGCCTGCAGAGACACGGGTGCGGTTGCCGCACGGCCCAAGACCACCGGATAGGGAGCACGGGCGCGGCTTTCAGCCCCGAAGGCAATGCAATTGTTGGGCCGTTTCGGCTGCGGGAGTTCTGCTTTAATCTGCCGAGCCGACAGTTTTTCTAACACCTGATTCCGTGCGCCACCACATCCCCAGTACCCGTGCTCTGCTTGTTTTCGATGCCGTGGCGCGCCACCACGGCGTGAGCAAGGCCGCCGAAGAGCTGTGCCTGACCCACAGCGCCGTGAGCCAGCAGCTGCGCCTGCTGGAGAGCCAGCTCGGCCTTCAGCTGGTGCAGCGCGGCGCGCGCGGCTCCACACTCACCGACGTGGGCCGCCGCTACCACGCGCAGATCGTGGGCGACCTGCTGCGCCTGCAGAACCACACGCTCGAAGCCATGGCCCAGCGGCCCGACGGCACGCGCCTGCTGGTGGGCTGCGTGCCCGTGTTCGCCGAGCGCTGGCTGCTGCCGCGCCTGCCAGCCTTCCTGGCCGCGCACAAGGGCTGCAGCGTGCACCTGCAGGTCTACCCCACGCAGATCTACATGGCCGAGATCCCGTTTGACGTGGCTGTGCAGTACAACGACGCGGCCTGGCCCGGCGTGGCGCCCCTGCCGCTGATGAGTGAGGTCTGCGTGGCCGTGTGCGCGCCCGCGTCGCGCCACCGCCGGGCGATGGAGCGCGGCGACTTTCGCGCCGTGCCGCTGCTGCAGCTGAGCTCCCGCCTGGGCGCGTGGGACGCTTGGTTCAGCCGCGCCGGCATCACGCGCGTGCCCGCGCACAGCCTGGGTGGCCACCGTTTCGACCTGTTCTCCATGCTCGTCGAGGCCGTGCGCGCAGACCTGGGCGTGGGCCTGGTGCCGCACTACTTCGTGGAGCGCGAACTGCAATCTGGCGAGCTGGTGCTGGCCCACCCGCACCAGGGCAGCGATGCGCGGGGCTACAGCCTGTTTGTCGCGCCCGACCGCCGCGAAGACCCGGCGGTGGATGCGTTCGTGCAGTGGCTCACGGCTGCGGTGCAGAGCCAAGGCGGCCTGCCCGCGCAGCGCGCCGCCGCTGCACTGCCAGCCAGGCCAGCGCCAGGCCCGTGACCACGATGGGCACGAGCGAGCCGGCATTGAGCAGCGCCCAGCCCTGCGTGGTGACCAGCACGCCGGATGCGAACGAGCTCATCGCCAGCGTGCCGAACACGCAGAAATTGATGGCAGCCTGCGCGCGGTCCTTCTCCTCGGGCCGGTAGGCCGTCATCGACAGCGTGGTCGCGCCGGTGAAGAGAAAGTTCCAGCCCACGCCCAGCAGGAAGAGCGCGATGCCGAAGTGGTGCAGCGCGATGCCCATCAGCGCCACGGCCACGCAGGCGAAGTTGAGCAGCACCCCGGCGCCCATGACGGGCAGCACGCCCAGGCGCTTGATCAGGTGGCCGGTGACGAAGCCCGGCGCGAACATGCCTATCACATGCCACTCCAGCACCAGGGCAGACGCATTGAAGTCAAAGCCGCACACCTGCATGGCCAGCGGCGTGGCGGCCATCAGCAGGTTCATCACGCCATAGCTCAGCGCAGCGGCCAGGATGGAGATCACGAACACGGGCTGGCGCATCAGTTCGGCGAGCGGGCGGCCCGCAGGGGCCTGGCCTGCGGCCGCGCGCGGCGCGGCGGGCTCGAACCGTATCGCCGCCATGCACAGCATGGACAGCAGCGCCACCCCCATCAGGGCCATGTACGCACCCGCGAACGGCACCGGGAACAGCGTGCGCGTGGCGCTGGCAAGGTTGGGCCCGGCCACGGCGCCCAGCAGGCCGCCCGCCAGCACCAGCGACACGGCTTTCTCGCGGTAGTCCGGAGCGGTCAGCTCGGCAGCGGCAAAGCGGTACAGGCTGCCGTTGGCGCTGTAGTAGCCGGCCAGCAAGGTGGCGGCGCACAGCAGCCAGAAATTGGCGCTGAAGGCCGCCCAGGCGCACAGCGCGCACGACGCGATGGCCACCGCCAGCCCGATCTGGAACGACGCCTGCCGCCCCCAGCGCGCCTGCGTGCGCGCCACCAGCGGGGTCGAGAGGGCTGCGCCCACCACGTAGCCCATCACGGGCAGCGTCGCCATCCAGCCAAAGGGTGACAGTTGCAGCCCCACCAGGCCGTTGATGGCGATAAAGACGACGTTGTTGGTCAGAAAAAGACCCTGGCACAGGGCCAGCAGCCACAGGTTCTTGTTCACGGTGACAGGGGGCGGTGATGGGGGTGAGGGGACGGGCGGGGCTTCGGGCGGGATCGGATCAACGCCCGAGCGCATTGCTCTGGCATTGTGCACGCCGGTTGATGAAGATCAGCCGGCGCGCGGAGCGCCGTGGGTATGGTGCGTGCCAGTGCTTGGGCTCCGCAGCGGAGCCTGCCTTGGAACCTGAGTGATGGACCTCCGCAAACCCGCAGCGGCCGCACCGGCCCTCGAACTCGTGTGCCCCGCCGGCTGCCTGCCCGCGCTCAGTGCAGCGGTCGACAACGGCGCCCCTTGCGTTTGCCTGGGCCTGCGCGATGCGCGCTGCCTTCGTACGCCACTGGCGGGTCGTCCAACACCCATGGCGCGTGCTTGCCGGCGAAGGACGTGCGCTGGAAGGAAACGCCGCGCGGCCTGGAGTCGCGCCCGAACGGCATCCTCATCGACCGCTGCGGTGCCGCCGAGAACGCGGGCCACCCCCACGCTGTGCAAGGGCCGGCGCGACGTGGGCGGCGACGAGAACTACTGCGCGCTGCAAGAGCCCACCAGCCTCAACCCCCCGGAGCTGCTGCCCGAGCTGCTGAAGATGGGCGTGCGCGCCATCAGGATCGAAGGCCGCCGGCGCAGCCCCGCCTGCGTGGCCCAGGTCACCCAGGTCTGGCGCGAAGCCATCGACCACTGCCTGGCCAGCCCGCTGCGCCATGCGCGCAAGACCCGCTGGATGTCCCGGCTGGACCTGGTGGCCGAGGGCCAGCAGCACACGCTCGGGGCCTGCCACCGGCCCTGGATGCGAAGGCATTGCGATCACCTACCCACGCGTGCGCTGCGGCCCGTTCTTCACTTGCCATGCACCCATTCCAACCGATCACGCGGAGCCTGCCTAGGTCCTGCACACGGCTGCGACAGGCTCCGCCCGAACGGGCGGGACGGGGCGGACGCCCTTGCGCAGCCGTGGTGGCCCGCCATGCGAACAGCGCCCGCGAATCACATCTGGACTTTTCGTCATGAAACTCTCCCTCGGTCCCCTGCTGTACTACTGGCCGCGCGAGGCCGTGTTCGCGTTCTACGAGGCCATGGCCGCCACGGCGCTTGACGTGGTTTACCTGGGCGAGACCGTGTGCACACGGCGCCACGAGGTGCGCCTGGCTGACTGGCAGGCCCTGGCGCGCATGCTGCAGGGCGCCGGCAAGCAGGCCGTGCTGTCCACGCAGGTGCTCATCGAGTCCAGCGTCGACGTGAGCCTGCTGCACAAGATCACGGCCAACGGCGATTTCATGGTCGAGGCCAACGATATGGGGGCGGTGCACTGCCTCTCGCGCACAGACACCGGTCCACAAGCCTTCGTCGCCGGTCCGCACCTGAACCTGTACAACGCACACTCGCTGCAGTGGATGGCGCAGTTCGGCGCCACCCGCTGGGTGATGCCTTTGGAGATGTCGCGACAGGCCCTGTCCGCGGTGCTCGCACAGCGGCCCGAGGGGCTGGAGACCGAGGTGTTCGCCTACGGCCGCATGCCGCTGGCGTACTCGGCCCGCTGCTTCACCGCGCGCCACCGCAACCTGCCCAAGGACGACTGCCAGTTCAGCTGCCTGCAGCATGCCGACGGCCTGCCGCTGCGCACGCGCGAGAGCGAGGGCTTCCTCGTGCTCAACGGCACGCAGACGCAGTCGGCCCGCGTCTACAACCTGGCCAACGACATGGCGGGCCTGCGCACCAGCGGCGTGGACGTGGTGCGCCTGAGCCCGCAGGCGCAGCACATGGCCGAGATCATCGCGCTGTTCGACGGGGCGCGGCGTGCCCAGCGGGACGACACTGCGGTGCCGGGCGCCGCAGAGGACTACGTGCAGCGCATGCAGCCCCTCATGCCCGACCTGCCCTGCGACGGCTACTGGTGGGGCCGCCCGGGCCTGGAGCAGGGAGGCTCGGGCCACCCCGCCGCACGCCGTGCCTCAACGGTGCCCGCGGCACACGGCGAAGAGCGCGTCACCACCACCGCCTTTCCTTCATCCGACACCTGCTCCAGCTCCATCAGGACCCCGCCGCGTGGGCCCCGCTGAACAGGCCCTAGCCCAGCCACCCCTTGGGCACCTTGTCGGCCTTCTTCTCCACGGGGTTGGCCGTGAGCTTCTGTGCGGCGTACTGGCGCATGAACTCCTTGGCCTTGTCGTGGCGGGCGGTGAGCCAGGCGTCGTAGGCGCCTTCGTTCAGGATGGCGGGCATGCTCTTCTCGCCGCCTGGAGGCCCGTAGCGGTTGAGCAGCGCATGGTTGTTGGCGTTCAGCGTGAGCAGGCAGTAGCTCACGATGACTTCGCCGTCGGCGCCCTGCCAGCGCGCCCAGAGGCCCGCCAGGCCCATGGGCCTGCCATCCACGCGGGCGATGCGCGTGGGCACTGCCTTGCCGCTGCGCCAGTCGTCCTCGAAGAACGCCTGCAGGGGCACGATGCAGCGCTGGCCGTTCAGCCATGCGTCTCGGAAGGCGGTGCCGGTGGAGGCAAGGTCGGACTTGGCGTGCGCGAGCTTGGGGGCGCGCAGCTTCGCGTCCGATGCCGATTTGACCCAGTGGGGCACCAGGCCCCATTGCGCGGGTACGAAGACGCGGGCCGTGGGGGCGCGCTCTTCGGTGCCACCCGCACGTTCTCCTTCGCCAACACCGCGTCCGTCCAGGGCCGGCGCAGGCTGCTCCGGTGCAGCCGCAGCCGGCGGGTTCGCAATCGCTGCTGCTGTGGCCGCATGGACGATGAAACCGCCCGGCTTGCGCGGCCACAGATGGCGCTCGCCCGGTGCGGCGGGGGGCTCCACTGCAAACGCCTCGCGGTAAGTGTCGGCGGGGTGCAGGGTTTCGTAGTGCGTGCTCATGGCGCAATGGTACCGGGCGCCCGATGGTCTGGTCATGAAAATGCCGTCTACCGCTCGTCGTTCAAGCGCTGTCAGCTATGAAAATCGTAGCTTGAGAAGGCAACTGCGGCAGGGTGCCGTCCTGGCGCATGCCTGCGCACAAGCGGGCGATTGCCCCCGCCGCTCCTGCAGGACCTCAAGGCGCATGCCCGGGAGGAAGTTTTGTGGAACCTCTTTCTGCCCACGCTGCAGGTCGACGAGCCGGGCACGTGCCTGACCCCTCTTGACCAAGCGCCGCTGACCGAGGCCATGGGCCGGCCGCTCTCTGGACCGGGGGCCGCGCGCTGCGCCGGGCGCGGGAGGGGCGCAGCGAGCTGGCGGCATTCTTCACGACGCCGCAGCAGATGCGGGCGGCGCCGCGCGCCTGGCCTGACAGCGCAGAACAGGCTCGACGAGAGAGAAGAATGAGGCGTGGCCTCCCGGTGCCCTCAGGCGCGCACGCCGTGCGCCTGCCCGGGGCCCTTGCCCAGACGCGAGCCTGCGGGGGCTACGACGATGCGGTTGCGCCCGAGCGACTTGGCGGTGTACAGCGCCTGGTCGGCGCGCTCAAGCGTGAGCTCCACCGTGTCGCCCGGCAGGTGCAGTGCGAGGCCTGCCGAGAGCGTCATGTGCAGGCTGCCCTCCGGGTGCGGGATCTCCATCGCGGCCACGGCCAGGCGCACACGCTCCAGCAGCTCGCGCGCGTCGTCGGGGTCGGTGTCCGAGAGCATCAGCAGGAATTCCTCGCCGCCCCAGCGGCCGAGCACGTCGGTGTCGCGCACGCTGGCGCGCACCACGCCGGCGAAGGCCTGCAGAGCCCGGTCGCCGGTGGCGTGGCCGTGGCTGTCGTTGATGCGCTTGAAGTGGTCGATGTCCAGCTCCGCGATCAGCAGCGGGCGGCCGCTGCGCAGGCTGCGGCGGTGCTCCAGGTTCATCAGGTCCTGCATGGCGCGGCGGTTGGGCAGGCCGGTGAGATCGTCCCGGGTGGCCAGCTCGCGGTTCACGGCCAGTGCCTGGGCCAGGGCCTGCCGCTGCTCGCTCAGCCGCGCCCGGATGCGCTGGATGCGCAGGTTCAGCGCGATGCTGCCGCCCAGCACGATGAGCACCATGAGCGCATAGGCGGTGTCCAGGTAGCCGAACGGCGAGGTGCTGAACCGCGTGGTGGCCGCCACGGCGCAGCTGAAGGCCAGCAGCGCATACACGCCAATGCCGATCACCTCGGCGACTGTCAAGCCGAAGGTGCCGAAGAACAGAATCATCGCCAGCACGCTGGGCACGATGCCGCGCGCTTCGCCTGCCAGCACATACGCCACGGCGCCGCTGGTGATGGTCCAGACCATCTGCGGCACTGTCAGGGACGGGTCGGCCAGGCGAGAGGTTTGGCCGGATCGGATGAAGCCCGTCATCACGGCAAGTCCTCCGACCGAGATGGCTGCCCACCATCGCACGGCGGACGCGTTCGCCGAGTCGCTGGCAGCTGCCACCAGCAGCATCACGCCCGAGCTGGCGCCCATCAGCACCAGCGCGAGCAGGGCAACGCTCATCAGCGTGCGGCGACGGGGGTCGGTGGAGAGAACCACATCCCTCAAGCGTTTCCAGCGTGACGGTGCGCGCAAATCGAAGCTCCTGACAGGACCCAAGGACCGCGCCAGGCACGGTGCAACAAACAGTCCGGAGAGGATCAGTGCCTGCGGCGGGTTCGTTGCCGGTTCATTCTAGGCCCCGGCCTGCGGGGCGTACAGGCCCGCAGGGCAGGATGACGCAGGGTGCGCGTTCAGGCCTACAGCGTGAGCGCGGCCAGGGCGGCCAGCGGAGCTGTCTCGGCGCGCAGCACGCGCGGGCCCAGCGTGGTGGGCGCGAATCCGTGCTGCAGCGCAAGCTCTTCCTCGGCGGCGCTCAGCCCGCCTTCCGGACCCGAAAGGAAGACCACCGCCCGTTCACCATGAGGCTCCACCGCGCTGCGAAGCGGTGCCGTGCCGGCGCGCAGGGACAGCAGCAGCCGCTGTGGCGCACTGGCAGAGGCATCCGGCACGCCTGCCGTCAGGCCCTGCGCACGCACCCATCCGGCCAGGTCGACCGCATCGTGCACCACGGGCACGCGGTTGCGCCCGCATTGTTCGCACGCGGCCACGGCCACGGCCTGCCAGTGGGCGATCTTCTTGTCGGCGCGCTCGCCCTTGAGCTTGAGCACACTGCGCTCGGCCGTCAGCGGGGTGATGCTGGCCACGCCCAGTTCGGTGGCCTTTTCCACCAGCCAGTCCATGCGGTCGTTGGCGGTGATGCCCGCCAGCAGGTGCACCGCGCGCGGCGCCTCGCGCTCGATGGCGTGGTGGGCGCCCACCACCACGCGCACATCGCTGCGTCCCATGCGTAGCACGGTGGCGTCGAATTCGCCGCCCGGGTCTTGCGCGCGCTGGCCGCCGTGGAACAGCGTGATGCCGTCCCCCGGCTGCAGGCGCAGCACCTGCACGTGTCGCGCGGCGCCGGGGGGCAGGTCCAGTTCGGCCCCGGTGATCAGGGCTTCCGGGCAGTGAAAGCGGGGCATATGCTATCTATTTGGTAGCTTCTTGCGCTTGCTGTGTAAGCGCCAAAGGCTGATTTGATGCTTGTTCGGGGTGCTCGGCCAGCCTACATGCGCCCGTAGGCGAACCCGACAGCCGGCTCCGTGCCCTCGATCTGGTCGAGCATCTTGAGCAGAGGCCCCAGCTGGCGGTAGCGGTTGGCCGTGGCGCGGATGTAGGCCATGAAGCGCGGCGTGTCGGCCAGGTACTTGGGCTTGCCGTCGCGCAGGGTCAGTCGCGCAAAGATACCCGCGACCTTCAGGTGACGCTGCAGGCCCATCCATTCCACGCTGCGGTAGAACTCGCCGAAGTCATTGCCCCAGCCGCTGGCGCTGTTGGCGCCCATCAGGCCGGCCTTGCGCGCCTTTTCCCAGTAACGCACGGTAATGTCGATGACAAACTCTTCTTCCCAGCTGATGAAGGCGTCGCGCAGCAGGCTGGCGATGTCGTAGGTGATGGGGCCGTAGACCGCGTCCTGGAAGTCCAGCACGCCCAGGGGGCCGTCTGCAGGTGTGGCGAGGCTGCCCGCGAGTTGCCCCTGCGCACCCGGGGGAGCCATGAAGTTGCGGGGCATGAAGTCGCGGTGCACGTACACGCTGGGCGCGGCAAGGTTATGCGCCACGATGGCATCGAACGCTGCCTGCAAAGTGGCCTGCTGTGTGGCGTCCAGCGTGACGCCGCGGTGCCGGGCCAGGTACCAGTCCGGGAACAGCGCCAGCTCGCGGCGCAGCAGGGCTTCGTCGTAGGCGGGCAGCACGCCGGGCCGCGAGGCCATCTGCCAGTCCAGCAGCACATCGGTGGCCTGCTGGTACCACGCAAAGGCCTGGTCGGGTCGGGCGGGGTCCAGCAGTTCGATCAGGGTTTGGTGGCCGAGGTCGGACAGCAGCATGAAGCCGCCGGGCTCGTCCCAGGCCAGGATCTGCGGCACGTGCAGGCCCGCGGCGGCCAGCAGGCCCTGGACGTGGACGAAGGGGCTGCAATTCTCCTTGTCGGGCGGTGCGTCCATGACGATGCGGCTGGCACCGGTGGCGCTGTCGATGCGCAGGTAGCGCCGAAAGCTGGCGTCCGCCGAAGCGGGGCGCAGGGTATGGGGCAGCAACTGGTGGGTTCCTGCCAGCGGCGCAAGCCAGGCCTCGAAGGCCGCCTGGCGGGCCGCATCGGGCCATGTCACGGCAAAGGCAGCGGGGGCCGGGCCGGCTGCAGAGGCAGCGGCGGCGGCGGGCAATGAAGAGGATGGGTGGCTCATGGATAATCCGATTTTACAAACCGCTCCCAGGTCTGCCTGGAGCGGCCTTCTTTCACAGCCCTCTGCCCACCGCCCCTCCGTGCCACGCAGCCAGCCCCCTTCCGTGCAGACCCCTTCCATCCGGACCCGGCCCGCCACGGCAAAGGCCGCACGACTGCGTCCGCCCGTCCCCCGCGCCCTCGCCTACGGTGTGGCCCTTGCCTGGTGCGGGCTGCCGTTTTCAGCGCTGGCGCAGGCGGGCACGGCCGCATCGCCCAGCGCCTGGGACGAACCACCCGCGCTGCGCAGCTCGCCCCTGCTGCAGGAAAAGATCCCGGACGCCGTGCGCACACAGCTGCCGGTGTTCGTGCGCGGCGACCACATCAGTGGCCAGACCGACCTGAATGCGGTCATCGAAGGCAATGCCGAGCTGCGCCGCGGGGACACCGTGATTCGCGCCGACCGGCTGGACTACGACGTGCCCCAGGACCTGGCCAAGGCCCGGGGCCAGGTGCGCATCAACCGCGCGGGCAATGTGTACGAGGGCACGGCGCTGGAGCTGCGTGTGGATGCGTTCGAAGGCTTCTTCAGCGACGCGCGCTACCGCTTCCTGGCCACCCAGGCGCACGGCGAATCCACCCGCGTGGACTTCATCGACAAGGACCGCGCGGTGGTTCACAACGCCACGTACACCACCTGCCAGCGCGACGACGAGGCCAACTGGCAGCCCGACTGGGTGCTGCGGGCCGCCACCATCCGCATCGACAACGAAGAGTCCGTGGGCACGGCCGAGGATGCGGTGCTGGAGTTCAAGGGCGTCTCCCTGCTCCCCATCCCGTACATCACCTTCCCGCTGTCGGACAAGCGCAAGTCGGGTCTGCTGCCGCCCACCATCGGCCTGGACAGCCGCGATGGCGTGGCCTATTCGCAGCCTTATTACTGGAACATCGCCCCCAACCGCGACGCCACGCTGCGTGCGGCCCTGATGACCAAGCGCGGCGCCAACCTGGGCGGCGAGTTCCGTTACCTGGAGCCCACCTACCATGGGCAGATCAGCGGCGACGTGATGCCCGGCGACCGCCTGCGTGACCGCATGCGCTGGAGCTTTTCGGGCCAGCACCAGGGGCTGCTGGACACGGGTATCGGCGGCGTGGGGCTCAACATCAATGTCAACCGCGTGAGCGATGACAACTACTGGCGCGACTTTGGCCGGGCCTCCGAGCCGCTGCGCCAGCGCCTGCTTCCCGGCGATGCCAGCCTGTCCTGGGCGGCGAACGACATGAGTGCCGCGGTGCGCACCCTCAAGTGGCAGACGCTGCAGGACGTGAATTCGCCCATCGTGCCGCCGTATGACCGCATGCCCCAGATGCAGTGGCGCTACATGCCCTCGCAGCTGGGCGGCGGCTTCGACGCCACGGTCGAACTCGATACCACGCGCTTTCAAGCGGCCCGCGCGCTGACCAATCAGCCCAACGCCGACCGTGCGTACGCCATGGCGCAGATCAGCCGGCCGTTCCTCGCGCCCGGAGGCTTCGTCACGCCGCGCCTGCAGCTGCACGCCACCACGTACCAGTTCGACACCGCGCTGACCAACGGCAGTCGCTCTGCCAGCCGCACGTTGCCCACCTTCAGCCTGGACAGCGGTCTGGTGTTCGAGCGCGACACCTCGTATTTCGGCCGTGCCTTCCTGCAGACGCTGGAGCCACGCGCTTTCTATACCTACACGCCTTACCGCGATCAGAGCCGCCTGCCGGTGTACGACACGGCCGCCAACGACTTCAACTTCGCCACCATCTACACCGAGAACGCCTTCGGTGGCAACGACCGCATCGCGGACAACAACCTGCTCACGCTGGGCGTGAGCACCCGCCTGCTGGACCCCAACTCCGGCGCCGAGGCCGCGCGCTTCGGCATCGCGCAGCGTGTGCGCTTCTCCGACCAGCAGGTGACGCTGCCGGGGGTTGCGCCCGTGAGCGAGCGTCTTTCGGACGTGCTGCTGGGTGCGGGTATCACCTGGACGCCGCAGTGGGGCTTTGACTCCACCGTGCAGTACAACCCCAAGACCGGCCGCTCCATCCGCTCGACCATCGGCGCGCGCTACAGCCCAGGCAACTACCGCACCGTGAGTGCGGCCTATCGCCTGCAGCGCGGCACCAGCGAGCAGATCGACATCGGCTGGCAGTGGCCGTTGAACGACCTGTGGGGCGACAAAGGCAAGGACCTGGGCCCGGGCCGAGGCCAGGGCGGCGGGCGCTGGTACACCGTGGGCCGACTGAACTACAGCCTGCAGGACCGCAAACTCGTGGACACCGTGGTGGGCCTGGAATACGACAGCTGCTGCTGGATCGGCCGTGTGGTGCTCGAACGCCTGCAAAGCGGCGTGGCCACGGCCAACACCCGCCTGCTCTTCCAGGTGGAATTCGTGGGCTTCTCCCGCCTGAGCCTGGGCTCCAGCCCGCTCGAGACCTTCAAGCAACATGTGCCGCGTTATCAGTACCTGCGCGAGCAGGTCAGTACGCCCAGCCGTTTCACCAACTACGACTAGGCGCTGTCGGCGCCTGGTACCTCACACGCTCCACACCATGAACCAACGAGCATTTGCACTGGCCTTGGCGGCCGCCCTGGTTTCCCTCATGGCGCAAGGCGCCGCCGCGCAGGGCCTGCGGCCTTCGGGTGCCGCGCCTGCGGGCATGGGGCTGTCGCGCCCTTCGGCGGCGCCCTCGGTGACCCTGCCGCCGGAAGGCAGCACCGCCAGCGCCGGTACGCGGGCGGCCGACTACATCGTCGCGGTGGTGAACTCCGAGCCCATCACCAACAACGAAGTGCGCTCCCGCCTGGCCCGTGCGGAGGCGCAATTGGCGCAGCAGGGCGGCAACGTGCCCCCGCGCGACGTGCTGGCGCGCGAGGTGCTCGAGCGCCTCATCGTCGAGCGTGCACAGCTTCAGCAGGCCAAGGAGTCCGGCATCAAGGTCGACGACTTCGCCGTCTCGCAGGCCGAGCAGGGCGTGGCCCGACAGAACAACATGACCACCGACGAGCTGTACCGACGCCTCGGCCGTGACGGCATGGGCCGCGACCGTTTCCGCGAAGAACTGCGCAACCAGCTGTTGCAGCAGCGCCTGCGTGAGCGCGAGGTGGAAGCCCGCGTGAAGGTCACCGACCTGGACATCGATCAGTACCTGCGCGACCAGCAAAAGGGCACGGACGTCGCATCCATGGAAATCAACCTGGGCCACGTGCTGGTCGTCGTGCCCGAGAACGCCAGCCCCGTGCAGGTGGCGGAGCGCCAGGCACGTGCCCAGCGCGCCGCCGACCGCGTGCGCGCCGGCGAGGACTTCGCCGCCGTGGCGCGCGAGCTCTCGGATGCCCCCGAAGGCCAGCGCAACAACGGCCTGCTGGGCCTGCGCCCGGCCGATCGCTACCCCGAGCTGTTCGTGAACTCCACCTTGGCCGTGCCGGTGGGCGGCATCGTCGGGCCCGTGCGCTCGCCCGCGGGCTTTCACGTGCTCAAGGTCGTCGAACGCGTCACCGCAGGCGTTCCCACCACCGTGACGCAAAGCCATGCCCGCCACATCCTGCTGCGCACCAGCCCCCAGCTGACCGAAGCCGCGGCCGCCGCGCGGCTGGCCGACTACCGCCGCCGCGTGCTGGCGGGGCAGGCCGACTTCGCGGCTCTGGCGCGTGAGCATTCGCAGGACGGCAGCTCCAAGGAAGGCGGCGACCTGGGCTGGGCCAACCCCGGCCGCTACGTCCCCGAATTCGAGCAGGCCATGAATGCCCTGAAGCCCGGCGACATCAGCGAGCCGCTGGTCTCGCGCTTCGGCGTGCACCTGATCCAGCTGCTGGAGCGCCGCGAGGCCAAGCTCACCCAGCGCGAACAGCGCGAGATGGCGCGCGACACCGTGCGCGAGAAGAAGCTCGACGAGGCCTACGCCACCTGGGCGCAGGAGCTGCGTGGCCGCGCCTACGTCGAGTACCGCGAGCCGCCCCAGTGATGCGGCTGTGGCAATGAAACACATACCCCGCAAGCGCTTCGGGCAGCACTTTCTGTCCGACCACGGCATCATCGACGGCATCGTCGATGCCATCGCCCCGCGGCCGGGCGACCCGATGGTCGAGATCGGGCCGGGCCTCGCCGCGCTCACGCAGCCGCTGGTGGAGCGTCTGGGCCGGCTGACCGTGATCGAGCTCGACCGCGACCTGGCCCTGCGCCTTCGGCTGCACGGACAGCTCGACGTGATCGAGTCCGACGTGCTCAAGGTCGACTTCACGCAGTTGGCAGAGGAGTTCCGCGCCAAGGCTGGCCGAGCCGACCTGCGCCTGCGCGTGGTGGGCAACCTGCCCTACAACATCTCTACGCCCATCCTGTTCCACCTGCTCGAGCACGTGCAGGTCATCGAGGACCAGCACTTCATGCTGCAAAAGGAAGTGATCGACCGCATGGTGGCCAGCCCCGCCACGGGAGACTACGGCCGGTTGTCGGTGATGCTGCAGTGGCGCTACGCCATGGAGAACGTGCTGTTCGTGCCGCCCGAAAGTTTCGATCCGCCCCCGCGCGTGGACAGCGCCGTGGTGCGCATGGTTCCCCACGCCGAGCCCGCGCCACTGTCGGTGCCTTTGCTGGAAGAACTGGTGCAGGTCGCCTTCAGCCAGCGCCGCAAGCTGCTGCGCCACACGCTGGGCCGCTGGCTCGAAGCCCGCCAGTTCGCCGGTACTTTCGACACCCAGCGCCGGGCCGAGGAAGTGCCCGTGGCCGAGTACGTGGCTCTGGCACAGGCGTGCTCTTAGATTGATAGCTGCTGGTGCTTGCTGGGAAAGCAATAGCGGCCAATTTGATCAGTATTGGGGAGAGTCTGGGCGCCTCAAGCGGCCCGCGTGCCGAGCGGAGGGAAGACTGGCCCGCGTTGCGTTTTCCCGAGGCGATGCAACGTGCCAAGTGCGAAATGCCGGGTTGCCATCACCCGTCGCTCGCGCATCGACAGGTCTGAATCAGGCCACGCTGCAATCACTCCTGCCGATTCGAACCGTCACTGACCCCGCAACTGGCGCTGCCCCAGACAAGTGACACCGTGGATCTGACTTTGCCAGTCCACCGGTGTCGTCCCCCTTCCCGAACGGCGCAGCCGTTCGAGAGAAGGGGCTGAGGCCGCAGGCTCCATGCCTGCCTGCGCAGGGTTGGACGGCCACGAAGAGCGGCCGCCTCTGGCGGACGCACCGAGGCGCAGCGCCTCCGGGGGATGTACCGGATTCAGGCTGCGCTGAGCCAGTACCCCGAATTGAAGGGGCTGCTCATGCGCAAGGCCATGGGCGAGACGTCCACGAGTTTGTCCGTGGGCATCTTCTCGGCCGTCGCGTCGGCGGCAGCCGTGATCTCGATGCCTTCGACGCCGCTGGCGGTATCGGTAGCCTCATTCGCCCGTTCTGCTTGGCTGGTGGATGCAGAACGGGCTACAGAAAAGAATAGAAACACCGGAAGGGGATCTTGCGGTCGCCCCAGTAGTCGGCTGCGTCGCGGAAGATGTCGAGCAATTGCTCGCGCGCTTCCTTGTCGAACTTGCCCGTGGCGGGGATCTGCTCCAGCACCACGATGAAGCCCGGCTGCGGGCCCGATTTGTGCAACGGGTCCGTCATGCAGTCGTACAGCGCATCAAAGTTCTTGCCAAAGTGCGACGGAAAGGTGAATTGCCCGGCAATCAGATCCAGCACATCCTGCTTGGACTGCGCGTGGGCCAGGTTGGCGTACAAGAAATGGTGTCCCATGGAGGTGGCTGCATCCTGCAGATCCTGCACGCGGAAGGCGCGGATCGACTGCACGATGTTGGTGCGCACGCCACGCAGTGGCGTTTCCAGGTCTTTACGAAGTGGCGTCTGCATCTCCGCTACTCTTTCTTTATAAAGTCCACAAACTTCTGGCATTTCGCGGGGCTGCGAGGGCCGGCCTGCGATGGGGGAATTCAATGGGATACGGTGCAGGTTGCCAAGTTTCATTTGGCAGGCGTGCGCCGCAACGGGGGTCATTTGGCGATCTCGCGGAAACTGGCGTAGTGGTCGCTGGTGTAGTAGCACGCATCCGGGGTTCGGGGCGCGCCGCCACACACTATGCGCCGGGCTCCCCGGTCGCGCGATCCTGGCGTTCTGACGGTGTACTCGCGGTAGTAGCCCCGCTTGTGGGCGGGCAACAGCCGCTCGCGATTGCCGAAGACCGATCCATCCTTGTCGTACGGAAACGGCCCGCCCTCATGGATCAGCGCATAGGTTGCGCGCCCTTGGGGCGGCAGCTCGGCCAGTGCAATGGGGGTGATGGACCCGTCTGTGGACGGGGATTTCCGGGCGTGCCCCGCAACCGGGGACAGCACGAACACAACACCCAACACACACAAAACCCCTGCTTTGCGCGCCCGGGTGCCTACAGCCTTCAGCATCAACGAAACCTTTCAGAAACTACGGGTTAACCCGAAATTTCGACCCGCTAGTGTGACTCAACAGCCCCCAAAAAGCAAGCGTCTGCACAAAGATTGGGCAGACGCTAAAGGGGGTGGCAAGCGCAATGAGTTAGCGCTTGCTATCGTTTCGTGACTTATCGCAACGCGTTGGCATCGGCGACGGTCAGCGCCGTCATGTTCACAATACGGCGCACGGTGGCGCTCGGCGTCAGGATATGGACCGGCTTGGCGGCGCCCAGCAACACCGGGCCGATGGCGATACCGCCGCCCGCCGCCGTCTTGAGCAGGTTGTAGGCAATGTTGGCGGCATCGATGTTGGGGAACACCAGCAGGTTGGCATCGCCGGTCAGTTCGCTGCCGGGCATGACGGCCGCGCGGGCCTTGCCGTCCAGCGCCACGTCGCCGTGCATTTCGCCGTCCACTTCCAGCCACGGCGCCTGCTGGCGCAGCAATTCCAGCGTCTGGCGCATCTTGACGGCGCTGGGGTTGTTGCTGGTGCCGAAGTTGGAGTGCGACAGCAGCGCGGCCTTGGGCTTGAAGCCAAAGCGCATCATCTCCTCGGCGGCCAGCGCGGTGATCTCGGCCAGCTCCTGGGGCGTGGGATCGTAGTTCACGTGCGTGTCCACCAGGAACACCTGGCGGCCGGGCAGCATCAGGCCGTTCATGCAGGCGTACACCGGCACGTCCTGCTCGGTGCTGTCGGCACCGCCCGCGTGCTTGCCGATCACCTGGTCGATGTACAGCAGGTGGTTGGCCGTGGTGCCCCAGGTGCCGCAGATCAGTCCGTCCACCTCGCCCTTGTGAAGCATCATCGCGCCGATCAGCGTGAGGCGACGGCGCATCTCGATCTTGGCGACCTGCTGGGTGATGCCCTTGCGCTCGGTCATGCGGTGGTAGGTCTGCCAGAAGTCGCGGTAGCGGTGGTCGAAGTCGGTGTTGACCACGTCGTAGTCCACGCCTTCCTTAAGGCGCAGGCCGAACTTCTCGATGCGCTGGGCGATGATGGCCGGGCGGCCGATCAGCGTGGGGCGCGCCACGCGCTCGTCCACAACGATCTGCGCGGCGCGCAGCACGCGCTCTTCCTCGCCCTCGGCATACGCGACGCGCTTGCGTGCGGCGGTGCGGGCCGCGTCGAAGATGGGCTTCATCGTCGTGCCGGAAGCGTAGACGAAGGCCTGCAGACGGTCGCGGTACGCGTCCATGTCGGAGATGGGGCGCTGCGCCACGCCGCTGTCGGCAGCTGCCTGGGCCACGGCCGGGGCGATCTTCATCATCAGGCGCGGATCGAACGGCTTGGGGATCAGGTACTCGGGCCCGAACGACAGCTTCTCGCCCACGTACGCTGCGGCCACCACTTCGCTTTGCTCGGCCTGGGCCAGCTCGGCAATCGCGTGCACCGCGGCGATTTCCATCTCATCGGTGATGGTCGTGGCGCCGCTGTCCAGCGCGCCGCGGAAGATGTACGGAAAGCACAGGACGTTGTTGACCTGGTTGGGGTAGTCCGAGCGGCCCGTGGCCATGATGATGTCGCTGCGCACGCTGTGAGCGAGCTCGGGCATGATTTCGGGGTTGGGATTGGCCAGCGCGAAGATCACAGGGCGCTCGGCCATGGTGGCCACCATCTCGGGCTTGAGCACGTTGCTGGCCGACAGGCCCAGGAACACGTCGGCGCCGGCAATCACTTCGGCCAGCTTGCGCGCGTCGGTCTTCTGCATGAACTGGCGCTTGTCGTCGTCCATCAGCTCTTCGCGGCCTTCATACACCACGCCCGCCAGGTCGGTGACGAACACGTTCTTGCGCTGCACGCCCACCTTGAGCAGCAGGTTCAGGCAGGCCAGCGCCGCCGCGCCCGCGCCGCTGGTGACCAGCTTCACGTCCTCGATCTTCTTGCCCGCCACCTTGAGGGCGTTGACCATGGCTGCCGCCACGGTGATGGCCGTACCGTGCTGGTCGTCGTGGAAGACGGGGATCTTCATGCGCTTGCGCAGCTCGCGCTCCACATAGAAGCAGTCAGGTGCCTTGATGTCTTCGAGGTTGACGGCACCGAAGGTGGGCTCCAGCGCTGCGATCACATCCACCAGCTTGGCGGGGTCCTTCTCGTCGATCTCGATGTCGAACACGTCCACGCCCGCGAACTTCTTGAACAGGACGCCCTTGCCTTCCATCACCGGCTTGGAGGCCAGCGCGCCGATGTCGCCCAGGCCCAGCACGGCGGTGCCGTTGGTGATCACGGCCACCAGATTGCCGCGCGCCGTGTAGCGGAAGGCGTTGGCCGGGTCCTTGACGATTTCCTCGCAGGGGGCAGCCACGCCGGGCGAGTAGGCCAGCGCCAGGTCGTGCTGGTTGACCATCTGCTTGGTGGCTGCGATGGCGATCTTGCCGGGCTTGGGAAACTCGTGGTACTCGAGAGCGGCACGGCGCAACTGCGCGCGCTTGTCGGATTCGTTGTTGTTGTTCTGGGCCGTGGTGTTCTCGGGCATTCAAGGTCTCCAACTCGGTCGGTCGTCAGGATGGGGGCAAAAAACCGTGCTGCAGCGGGCTGCGGCGGGTTGTCAGCTTTGTAAGGGTCCGCGATTGTAGGACGAGGCCGGTAAAAACCCTAGTAAGCGAATCTGCTTATCCGGGTGCTTGAGTTGTGACTGATTTGCATGCAAATCAATCAATAGGCCGGAGCTATCAAATGCCGAGCAGCGCAAATTTTTATTAACATTTGGCAACGGTCTGATAAAAGCGTTGGTGTCCGAGGCACACATATGGTGCGTGCTGCGATTGAACAGGCTCTTTGTAGCTATGAATTCAGTAGCTTTCCGCGATGGCTGGATAAGCTGAAAAGCCCATTTTTTACAGATGAAGAGGTGTACACCATGGCCATTCCGATGGATGAGAATTTCGACGACAACGCGACGGATCTGGTCTTGTCCGGTAACACCTTCGATCTGGACGGGCTTCGCTATGTGCTGGTGGGCAGTGGTTCCTACAGCAGCAAGATCGTTAAGGGAAGCACGCTCAGCAACCCCCAGGGCACCAGCACCAACGAACTGATTCTCGACATGGATGCAGGTAACAACAGCCAGTACGGGCTGTCCAGCCTCACCATCTCGGCGGTCGATGGCAGCCCGTTCAGCCTCGCGGGCATCAGTTTCATGATCTACAACGGTGCCGCCATCGGCGGACCTGCCCCGTCTTCCAACGTCACCTTGACGAACAACCGGGGTGAAACGATCGGGACATATTCACCCACAAACGGTGGTTTTATCGTCCAGTTCAATGGGACCGGCAATGCGGCGGCGCAGGGCATCACGAGCTTCACCTTCTCAGGAACCGAGTTGGTTATTGAACTCGACAACCTCGACTTCGCGCCCATCCCCGCCGTCGCTCCCAGCCTCTCGGCCACCGCCGTCAACCCGGCCTTCACCGAAAACGGCAGCGCTGTCGATGTGTTCAATGGCGTCACGGCCAACGCCAACGACAGCGGCCAAACCTTCACGAGCGTCACGTTCACGGTAAGCGGCGTCAGCAATGGCGCGGCGGAAAGCCTCACCATCGGTGGCACCAGCGTGGGGCTGAGCCATAACAACTCAGGGTCATTGGCCGGGGGCGGCACTTACAGTGTTGCGGTGGCCGCTGGCACGGCCACCGTCACCGTGGCTGGCATGGGCCGTGATGCAACCCAGATGGGTACGCTGATTGACGGCATCACCTATGGCAATACCAGCGACAACCCGGGCAGCGCCAACCGCGTGGTGACGATCACCCAGGTCACTGACGACGGGGCCAGCAACAACTCCACATCGCTGAGCATCGCGTCCACGGTGTCGGTGGCGCCCTCCAACGACGCCCCTGTGGCCACAGTGCCTGCGACCATTTCCGTCACGGAAGATGTGGCCACCGCCTTGACCGGCATCAGCTTCTCGGATGTGGATGCGGGCAGCAGCAGCGTGACTGCCACGCTGTCGGTGTCCGGCGGCACGCTGGCGGCCACCAGCGGCGGCGGTGTGACCGTGGGCGGCACAGCCACGGCCCTGACACTGACCGGTTCGGCCAGCAACATCAACACCTTTGTCGCGGGCAGCAACGTCACCTTCACCACTGCAGCCAATG
>NZ_JAHUWH010000025.1 GCF_019219095.1 Acidovorax sp. sic0104 | reverse complement strand
CGTCGACCATGTCGCACTTGTTCAGGAACACGATGATGTAAGGCACGCCCACTTGGCGAGCCAGCAGGATGTGCTCGCGGGTCTGGGGCATGGGGCCGTCAGCGGCCGAGCACACCAGGATGGCGCCGTCCATCTGGGCAGCGCCGGTGATCATGTTCTTCACATAGTCGGCGTGGCCAGGGCAGTCCACGTGGGCGTAGTGGCGGTTGGCCGTTTCGTATTCCACGTGGGCGGTGTTGATCGTGATGCCGCGGGCCTTTTCTTCAGGCGCCGCATCGATTTCGTCGTACTTCTTGGCTTCGCCGCCGAACTTGGCGGACAGCACCGTGGCGATCGCTGCCGTCAGCGTCGTCTTGCCATGGTCCACGTGGCCGATCGTGCCCACGTTGACGTGGGGCTTGGTACGTTCGAACTTACCTTTTGCCATTTTTGAATCTCCAAAGAGCAATGCCTGTGTCGGGGTTTAACGTCTGCACCCGATTGCTGATTCGTCCCGCACAGGGCAACAGGACGGCACCGGGTCGCAGATTGCAAGAATCTTGCTATTACTTACATAGCTGTTTGCGCTTGATGGACAAGCGCTAGCAGCGAATTTGAATCACAAAACAAAGACGAAAGGCCTGCAGCTATGCAGGCCTTTCACCGCACACCAATTACTTGGTGCGTGCAGCCATGATGGCTTCGGACACGTTGCGGGGGGCTTCGCTGTAGTGCTTGAATTCCATCGTGTAGGTAGCACGGCCTTGCGTTGCGGAGCGCAGCGAGGTCGAGTAGCCAAACATTTCGGACAGCGGCACTTCAGCGCGGATGGCCTTGCCACCACCCGGGATGTCGTCCATGCCCTGGACCATGCCACGGCGGGAAGACAGGTCACCCATCACGGTGCCAGCGTAGTCTTCAGGCGTTTCCACTTCCACGGCCATCATGGGTTCCAGGATGACGGGACCGGCCTTCTTGCAGCCTTCCTTGAAGCCGAAAATGGCAGCCATCTTGAACGCCAGTTCGTTCGAGTCCACATCGTGGTACGAACCGAAGTGCAGCGTGACCTTGACGTCCACCACGGGATAACCGGCCAGCACGCCTTGCGTGACGGCTTCGTGGAAGCCCTTTTCCACCGCAGGGATGAATTCGCGAGGAACCACGCCGCCCTTGATGGCATCGACGAATTCGTTGCCCTTGCCGGCTTCGTTCGGCTCGATCTTGAGCACGACGTGGCCATACTGGCCCTTACCGCCGGACTGGCGCACGAACTTGCCTTCGGCCTCTTCCACCGTCTTGCGGATGGTTTCGCGATAGGCCACCTGGGGCTTGCCCACGTTGGCTTCCACGCCGAACTCGCGCTTCATGCGGTCCACGATGATTTCCAGGTGGAGCTCGCCCATGCCGGCAATCAGGGTCTGGCCAGACTCTTCGTCGGTCTTCACGCGGAAAGATGGATCCTCGGCGGCCAGGCGCTGCAGGGCGATGCCCATCTTTTCCTGGTCGGTCTTCGTCTTGGGCTCCACGGCCTGCGTGATCACGGGCTCAGGGAACACCATGCGCTCCAGAATGATCTGGGAGTCGATGTCGCTCAGCGTTTCGCCGGTGGTCACGTCCTTGAGGCCCACGCAGGCAGCGATGTCGCCGGCGCGGATTTCTTCGACTTCCAGGCGCTCGTTGGCGTGCATCTGCACGATACGGCCGATACGCTCCTTCTTGCCCTTGATCGGGTTGTAGACGGTGTCGCCCTTGGAGAGCACGCCCGAGTACACGCGCACGAAGGTCAGCTGACCCACGAATGGGTCGGTCATCAGCTTGAACGCCAGGGCCGAGAACTTCTCGTTGTCGTCCGCCTTGCGGGTCACTGGGTTTTCGTCTTCGTCGGTACCCGTCACATCATCGATGTCGGTGGGTGCCGGCAGGTAGTCGATCACAGCGTCCAGCATGCGCTGCACGCCCTTGTTCTTGAACGCGGTGCCGCACAGCATCGGCTGGATTTCGGTCGCGATCGTGCGCGTGCGCAGACCGGTCTTGATCTCTTCCTCGGAGAGGTCGCCCTCTTCCAGGTACTTGTTCATCAGCTCTTCGGACGCTTCAGCAGCGGCTTCGACCATCTTCTCGCGCCATTCCTTGGCGGACTCCACCAGGTCGGCAGGGATTTCTTCGAAGGTGAACTTCATGCCTTGCGAGGCTTCGTCCCAGATGATGGCCTTCATCTTGAGCAGGTCGACCACGCCGGTGAAGTTGTCTTCCGCGCCGATCGGGATCACCACGGGCACGGGGTTGGCCTTCAGGCGCAGGCGCATCTGGTCATAGACCTTGAAGAAGTTGGCGCCCGTACGGTCCATCTTGTTGACGAATGCGAGACGGGGCACCTTGTACTTGTTGGCCTGGCGCCAGACGGTTTCCGACTGGGGCTGCACGCCACCCACGGCGCAGTACACCATGCAGGCGCCGTCCAGCACGCGCATGGAACGCTCCACTTCGATCGTGAAGTCCACGTGGCCGGGAGTGTCGATGATGTTGAAGCGGTGCTCGGGGTAGGACATGTCCATGCCCTTCCAGAAGCAGGTCGTGGCAGCCGACGTGATCGTGATGCCGCGCTCTTGCTCTTGCTCCATCCAGTCCATGGTGGCAGCGCCATCGTGCACTTCACCGATCTTGTGGTTCACACCGGTGTAGAACAGGATACGTTCGGTCGTCGTGGTCTTGCCAGCGTCGATGTGGGCCGAGATACCGATATTGCGGTAGCGCTCGATGGGGGTCTTGCGAGCCATGGTGAGTCCTTGGATGGGTCGTGTTATTCAGGGGACGGGGCAGCCATTGTGGGGCGGCGCTCCGTCAATTTTGTGACCGCCTCAATCGCCACAAGGCTGCAGGCAGAAATGCCGGCAGCCTTGCGCTTGGCGACGAGACCGGTCGTCGATTCGCTTAGAAGCGGAAGTGGCTGAATGCCTTGTTGGCTTCGGCCATGCGGTGCACTTCGTCACGCTTCTTCATGGCACCGCCACGGCCTTCGGTGGCTTCCAGCAGCTCGTTGGCCAGGCGTTGGGCCATCGACTTTTCGCCGCGCTTGCGGGCGGCTTCCTTGATCCAGCGCATCGACAGGGCCAGGCGGCGCACAGGACGCACTTCCACGGGCACCTGGTAGTTGGCACCACCGACGCGGCGGGACTTCACTTCCACCATGGGCTTCACGTTGTTGATGGCAACGGTGAAAGCCTCCAGGGGGTCCTTGTCAGGGTGCTTCTTCTCGATCAGTTCCAGGGCACCGTAAATGATGCGCTCTGCAACAGCCTTCTTGCCGCCTTCCATGATCACGTTCATGAATTTGGACAGCTCTACATTGCCGAACTTGGGATCCGGCAGGATTTCACGTTTGGGGACTTCGCGACGACGTGGCATTTTTTACCTCTATCTTTGCTTCAGTTGGCATCTTTTCAGACACCGCGAGAGCCAATGAAGGACTCCCACTTACTCGACCCGCGCAGAACACCTGCGTTTGGGGTCACTACGCTGCTTCACCGCGCCACGCGGGAGACAGCACCGAAAATTCTTCAGACCAGAAGGCCAGGGCTTACTTGGCCTTTGGCTTCTTCGCGCCGTACTTGGAGCGCGCTTGCTTACGGTCCTTGACGCCTTGCAGGTCAAGCGAGCCGCGCACGATGTGGTAACGCACACCAGGCAAGTCCTTGACACGACCGCCGCGAACCAGCACCACGCTGTGTTCCTGCAGGTTGTGGCCTTCACCGCCGATGTAGGAGATCACCTCGAAACCGTTGGTCAGGCGCACCTTGGCGACCTTACGCAGAGCGGAGTTAGGCTTCTTAGGCGTCGTGGTGTACACACGGGTGCACACGCCACGGCGCTGTGGAGAGTTTTCCATCGCAGGGCTTTTCGACTTGGTCTTTTCGACCTCGCGCCCCTGACGGACCAGTTGATTGATGGTTGGCATGAAATACGTCCCTAAACGTGAATTTGCTTCGTGAAAGCGAAAACGTGAATCCCTTCGGAAATTCCGAAAAGCCTTCTAATGTAGCAGCAAGCCCCAAAACGGGCAAGCGCTCGGCTTCTTTTCTCTGAAGGCCCATGCACCACACGCGGCACGCCCTGTAAAGGTGCGCGGCCCATGCCAGGGCCGCCGCGCAAGGGCCTCCCCGCTGCGTATGCAGCGCTTCGCTTGCGTGCGCTGGCGGTGTCCCCTTCCCGAATGGCGCAGCCATTCGAGAGGGGGCTGAGGGCCGCGGCTCCAAGCCTGCCTGCGCAGGCTTGGACGTGCCCGAAGAGCCGGCGCCTCTGGCGGTGGCTCCGAGGCGAAGCGCCTCAGGGGGATGTACCTGCTACTTTATCCAGAGGCGTATCGCGTCCCAGGCACGACCCAGGAAGCCAGCCTGCGGGACTTCTTCCAGGGCGACCAGGGGCACTTCCGCCAGCGTCTGCTCGCCCAGCGCGACCTTGAGCGTTCCGATGGACTGGCCCTTGGTATACGGCGCCACCAGGGGGTCGGGGCGCACGATCTGGGTGGCGATCTTGCCGGCGCTGCCCGAGGGCACGGCGACCACGATGGCTTCTTCGCGGCCGATCTTGAGCGTGCTCTCGGTGCCCTTCCAGACGGCGGGCGTCGCCACCGGCTTGCCGGCGTCGAACAGCTTGACCGCCTCGAACGCGGTGTAGCCCCAGTTCAGCAGCTTCTGGCTTTCGTTGGCGCGTGCATTCTCGCTGGCGGCGCCCAGCACGATGGACAGCAGGCGGCGCTGGCCCACGCCCGGGAACTCACGCTTGGACGTGGCCACCAGGCAGTAGCCGGCAGCGGCCGTGTGGCCGGTCTTGAGGCCATCGACCGTCGGGTCGCGGAACAGCAGCGAATTGCGGTTGGTGCCGTTGGACGCCGGCGTGCCCGGATAGCTGTACTGCTTGGTGGCGTAGTAGTGCATGTACTCCGGAAAGTCCTTCATCAGGCGCATGGCCAGCACGGACAGGTCGCGCGCCGTGGTGGTGTGGCCGGGTTCGGTCAGGCCTTCGGGGTTCTTGTAGCTCGTGCCCTTCATGCCCAGGGCCTGCGCCTGGTCGTTCATGAGCTTGACGAAGTTCTCGGCCGTGCCGCCCACGCCTTCGGCGAGGGCCATGGTGGCGTCGTTGCCGGACTGCACGATCATGCCCTTGATCAGGTCTTCGACCGGCACCTGCATCTTGGGGTCGATGAACATGCGCGAACCCGGCATCTTCCAGGCACGCACGCTCACGGGCAGTTTCTGCTCCAGCGATATTTTCTTGGCGCGCAGCGCGTCGAACACCAGGTAGCCCGTCATGAGCTTGGTGAGCGACGCCTGCTCGACCGGCGCGTCGATGTCCTTGGCGGCCAGCACCTGATTGGCGGTCACATCCACCAGCAGGTAGGTGCGCGCGGCGATTTCAGGGGGCTGGGGCGCCTGGGCGAAAGCGCCAAAGGCGGCCGGGGCCACTGCGGCAAAGACGGCGAGGGACCGCAGCGTGGACAGGATTCGTTTCATGGGCGGGAGACTGGGCTGGGATGGGATGGATGAAGGAAGGAAGGAAGGGAGAGAGACAGGAAACGCTGGGCAATGCGCGGGGTGCGGGTACGGCACGGGTGCCAGGCCCGCCAGGGCAGGCGACAACGCCCGCCGTGAGCGAGCCTCTCAAGCTGCTGCCTGCAGGTGGCGCACCACCAGATTTTTCAGAAGCGGCAATTGTCCGTGAAAGAAATGCCCCCCTGCGGGAATGACTGTGACAGGCAGTATCTGTGGCCGCGCCCAGTCCATGACCGCAGACAGCGGCACGGTGTCATCCGCCTCGCCGTGCACGACCAGGGTGCGCTGGTGGGCCTCGGGGGGCACCGGAGCCACGGCAAAGCGGCTGGCTGCGGTGCCCACGAGCACGGCGGTGTCGACGCGGCCCTCGGGCCATAGCGCGGCCAGCGCATGGCTGGTGACGAAGGCGCCGAACGAGAACCCCGCCAGCGCAATGCGCTGGCCCTCGGCCGCAGGCGCGACCTGTTCGATCACGGCCAGCAGGTCCTGCAGTTCGCCCTGGCCGTCGTCGTGCACGCCGGCCGTGGCCCCCACACCGCGGAAGTTGAAGCGCACGGCGGTCCAGCCGCAGTGCACGAAGGCCCGCGCAATGGTCTGCACCACCTTGTTGTCCATGGTGCCGCCAAACAGAGGGTGCGGGTGGGCGATGATGGCCACGCCGCGCGGGGCAGCCATCCCATCGGCCAGAACGGCGCTGTCGCGCACGGCCTCGATGGCGCCTGCAGCGCCGGTGAGGGTCAGGCGTTCGGTCTGTGCATTCACGGTTTTGCTACTTAATCCATAGCTACCTGCGCAAGATGGTCAAGCGCTGGCAGCCAAAAACATTCAATACCAGGGACAGATGCGCTTTCAGCGCCCAAGTTCCGCCGGCGTGACCAGGCGTTCCACCACCTGGCCGTTCTTGAGGTGCGACTCGACGATTTCGTCGATGTCAGCCGTGTCCACATAGGTGTACCAGGTGCCCTCGGGGTAGACCACGGCGACAGGCCCGCCCGCGCACCGGTCCAGGCAGCCGGCCTTGTTCACGCGGACCTTGCCAGCGCCTGCCAGTCCGGCAGCCTTGACCTGCGCCTTGCAGCGGTCAAAACCCGCCTGCGCGTTGTGGTGGGCACAGCTGTCTTCGCCGTTGGTGCGGTCGTTCAGACAGAAAAAGATGTGGCGCTGGTAGTAGCCCGGCGCAGTAGGGTTGTCGCTCATGCCGACATTTTACGAACCCGCCGCAACTGGCGCGCGCCAGGCCAGTGCGCCCGTGGATCTGGCTTCGCCAGCCCACCGGGTGCGTCCCCCTCCCGCGCGCAGCGCAAGAGAGGGGCTGAGTGCCGCGGCTCCAGGCCTGCCTGCGCAGGCCTGGACGGCAACGAAGAGCGGTCGCCTCTGGCGTACGCACCGAGACGCCTCAGGCGGCTCAAGGGGTGCGTTCCTTCTTCGACACCCGCACCAGCACATACAAAAGCGCCGCGTACGGCCACAACCAGCCGAGCCACTGGCCCAGCCCATAGAAGCGGATGAACCGCCCCTGCTCCCAGATCTGCAGGGTCTGGGCAAAGTAGGCACTGGTGGGCGCCTGATTGAGCAGCGCCAGGTGCCAGGCCAGAGCCACCAGCAGCACAGCGGCGCAGGCACGGCGGGGCAGACCCAGCATCAGCATCGCCAGGACCAAGGCGCCCCACATACCCACGCGCGTAGGCAGACCCATCCATTCCCAGGCATGCACGGGGCCCCAGCTGAGCGCCGCCGACAGGGCCGTCAGAGTGACACCGATGGCCACCACCCCCAGCGCGAACAGCGCCCGGCGGCCCATCTGGCGGATCACGCAATAGCCCAGCAGGCACGGGATCAGCAGCCCCAGCGTGACGCACAGCAACTCGCCGCCGGGCGACAGCGGCTCGAACGGCGCCTCGCGCAGCGGCACCCACTCCAGGAAGGGCGTGTCGGCCAGGATCTCGATCAGCGATCCTTCGAGCCGCTCCAGCACCTGGCCCAGCCCGAAGGGCACGGCTGCCGGGAACAGCAGCGCCAGCGGCCACAGCGCCAGCAGCACGATGGCGCCGCTGGCGTCGCTCACGAACCAGCGCCCCCGGAAGTCGCTCCAGCGGTCGATGGCGCCCATGCGCTCGAGCAGCGCAGCGACCAAGGCGCCCGCCAAGGTGCCCCCGATGTTGAGCAGCAGGTCCAGATTGGACGGCACGCGCCGGGGCAGGTAGATCTGCAGAAACTCCATGGAGAGCGACAGCAGCCCGCCCGCCAGCGTGGCCAGCCACACCGCGCCCCGCGGCCAGCCCGAGCGCAGCATGCCCAGCACCAGCAGAAAGCCCAGCGGGGCGTAGCCCACCACGTTGGTGGCCACGTCAAAGCCCGTCCAGTACGGGGGCGGCAGGCGGGCCAGCAGGAAAACCAGCGGGTCGATGCCCTGGGCGCGCCAGCCGTCGAACGGGAACAGGCTGGCAAAAACGATCAGCGCCGCATAGATCAGCGCCAGGGGCCAGGCGGAGGTCTTGTGCACCGGCCTCCCGGACTCAGAACGGCTTGACGACGACCAGCACCACCGCGCACAACAGCAGCACCACCGGCACCTCGTTGAACCAGCGGAACCACGCGTGGCTCCTGCGGCTGGTGCCGTCGGCCAGCTTGCGCAGCAGCACACTGCAGGCGTGGTGGTAGCCGATCACCAGCACGACCACCGCCAGCTTGGCGTGCATCCACCCATTGCCAGGGCCGCGGCCGATGCCGTAGCCCAGCCACAGCCAGGCGCCCAGCGCCAGCGCGGGCACCGCCAGCAGCGTGGTGAAGCGCAACAGCTTTCGCGCCATGAGCAGCAGACGATCGCGCTCTGCCGCCGAACCCGGAGCCACCATGGCCAGGTTGACGAAGATGCGCGGAAGATAGAACAGGCCGGCAAACCAGCTGGCCACGAAGACGATGTGAAAGGCTTTTACCCAGAGCATGCAGGCAGTTTAAGGGCCGTTCGGTACCCTTTGGGCACGAAAACCTGCGCAGAGGCGCTGAACGGTGTGGCGTGCACCCCTCAGGCATTCGGAGCCTGCTACCACCCAAAAAAGAAGCCCGGCAGGTACGCCGGGCCGGGAAGCCTCTTTTGCATCGCTGCAATGCAAGGCCCCGCTCAGGGAGGAAAAGCGGGGGGCAGGGTGCTGCCCGGCGCCAATTTAGCACCGGAAACACCATGTTACAAGCGGCATTTCCAGGGGCTCCCGTGCTCCAGCGAAGTGGGCCTGAGCAGGTTCAAGACCGGCGCGTTGCGCGCCGGTGCACCTGTTTTAAGCAGGCTTTGCCGGGACACGCGGTACGCCTCGTCCGGGGGAAAGAGGCCCGGCTCTACAGGGGGATAATTCCGCCATGCAAAGCCCCGCCCTCTTCCCCCAGAACCGTCCCCGCCGCCTGCGCCGCGACGCCTTCACCCGCCGCCTGGTGCGCGAAAACGCGGTCACCGTGGACGACCTGATCTACCCCGTGTTCGTGCACGAAGGCACGAACCAGCGCGAGGCGGTGGCCTCCATGCCTGGCGTGGACCGCCTGAGCCTGGACCTGCTGCTGCCCGTGGCCGAGGACTGCGTGAAGCTGGGCATCCCGGTGATGGCCCTGTTCCCCGCCATCGACCCGGCCCTGAAGTTCCCGGACGGCAAGGAGGCCTTGAACCCCGAGGGCCTGATCCCGCGCGTGGTGCGTGCCCTGAAGAAGGAGTTTCCGGCCCTGGGCGTGATGACCGACGTCGCCCTGGACCCCTATACCAGCCACGGCCAGGACGGCGTGCTCGACGAGACGGGCTACATCATCAACGACGAGACGGTGGAGATCCTCACAGGCCAGGCGCTCACCCACGCCGAGGCAGGCGTGGACATCGTCGCGCCCAGCGACATGATGGACGGGCGCATCGGCGCCATCCGCGACGCGCTGGAAGTGCAGGGCCACATCCACACGCGCATCATGGCCTACAGTGCCAAGTACGCCAGTGCCTTCTACGGCCCCTTCCGCGACGCGGTGGGCACGCGCGGCGCCCTGGGCAAGGCCGACAAGAACGTCTACCAGATGGACCCCGGCAACAGCGACGAGGCACTGCGCGAAGTGGCGCTCGACATCGCCGAAGGCGCGGACATGGTGATGGTCAAGCCCGGCCTGCCCTACCTGGACATCGTGCGCCGCGTGAAGGACGAGTTCAAGGTGCCCACCTTCGCCTACCAGGTGAGCGGCGAGTACGCCATGGTCAAGGCCGCTGCGGCCAACGGCTGGCTGGACCACGACGCCGTGATGATGGAAAGCCTGCTGGCCTTCAAGCGCGCGGGCGCCGATGGCGTGCTGACGTACTTCGCGCGCGACGTGGCCCGGCTGCTGCAGCACAAGAAGCCGTAACCGCGGTGGCCGCCGCCGTACCCGCCCCTGTGGCATCCGCAACCCCTGAGCCGGCCTCGATGCGCATCTTTCACATCCACAGCGGCGGCGTGCAGGAGCTTGACAGCCTGCCGGGCCACATGCCCACGCAGGGCTTCGTCTGGATCGCCTGCTCGCGCAGCGCCTTCCAGGCCCGGCTGGCCGAGATCCAGGGCCGCCTGCAGGCGCTGGTGGGCCTGCAGTTGGTGGACCTGCACGTGTCCGACCTGCTCAACGCACAGCTGCCGTCGCACTACGACTACACCTCGCAGTACGACCTGCTGGTGTTCCGCCGGCTGGCCACGGCACAGGGCGATGCCGCGCAGCCCCCGTCGCCACCGGACGATGCCCACGCCGCCGCCAGCACCCTGCGGCGCGGGGGGCCGCCGGTGCTGCGGCGCATCGACACCAGCCCCGTGGGCTTTGCGGTGTTCGATCAGTTGCTGCTCACCGTGCACCCCACCGATTGCTCGGTGCGCGACGCCTACGCCACGCGGCTGCTGGCCTCGCTGCCAGCCAGCCCCGGCGAAGGCCGCAGCAGCCCCGTGCCCGGCGCGCGCGTGCCCGCCAGCCCGGCCGACCTGATGCTGCGCGTGGTCAACCTCATGGTGGACGGCTACCTGGACTTGCGCCGCGAGCTCACGCGCCAGCTCGATCACTGGCAAAACGAGTTGCTCAAGCCCCGCGCCCGCTACGTGAACTGGAGCTCCCTGCTGGAGGCGCGGCTGTCGCTGCACCAGCTCGACGAGATCTGCGAAGACCAGCGCACCGCCGTGCAGGACTGGATCGACGCGCTGGAAACCTGGGCCCTGCCCGACTCGCCCACGGGCCTGCGCGAGCTGGACCTGCTCAAGGTGCGCAGCCGCGACGTGCTGGAGCACATCGAGCGCGTGGTGCACCACGTGCGCCGCCTGGAGCAAAGCACCGAAACGGCCGTGCAGATGCATTTCTCGGTGCAGAGCAACCGCACCAACGACATCATGCGCACCCTCACGGCGCTCACCGCCGTGTTCCTTCCGCTGAACCTGATTGCCGGCATCTTCGGCATGAACTTCGAGTTCATCCCGCTGATCCACAAGGCCGACGGCTTCTGGTGGGCCATGGGCTCCATGGTCGCGATCGCGGTGGCGCTGGTCGCGCTGTTCTGGCGCAAGCAATACCTGTCACGCACCCGGCGCTAAGCGCCTGAGCCGCCTGTGGCAGCCCGGCACGGCCACCCAAAGCCGCAACCCGTCGCTCCCGATCAACGTGCCGGGGCTGGCGTGCCGAACAGCCCTGCCGCGTTGTCCCACGCCACCTTGCGCGCGACATCGGCCGGCAGGCCGCCCAGCCAGGTGCGATAGCCTGCCATCAGGCTCTCGTAGTGCTGCCAGCGCTGGTTGACCCAGGTGTCGGAGCCGATCACGAAACGCGTGGGGTACTTGAGCAGCAGCGTGCGCCACGCGGGGCACAGCTGGTTGTCGTCGCACACCAGGCCGGGGCGGTACGACAGCTCGCCCACCAGGCCGGGGTAGCGTGCGAACAAGGCGTCCACACGGTCCACCGGCGCGCCGCCAATGCCGGTGTGCGCCCAGATGAGCCGCAGCTTGCGGCCCTTGGAAGGTGTGTTGGCCATCAGCAGGTCGATGGCCGCATCGTCCACGTGCGCCAGCACCACCAGGTCGCGCTCTTCGGACAGCGCCATGAGCTTCTTGGCCACCGGACCATCGGCGTTGGCACTGTCGTACAGGTGGAACTCGCCGATGCCGCGGTAGGGCCCTGCCGGCGTTCCGCGCGCCAGCTCCGTCTGCACCATGGTGTAGATGCTCTCATCCGCAAACCAGCCGGTGTAGTCAGCGCGGTTGCGGTACAGCCGCACGAAGGGCACCACCGCCACGCCGGCCTCGCGCGTTTGCGGCAGGCCGGCCAGCGTGAGCGAGCCTGTGTTGGGCCGCGAGTTGGCGACGATGGCGCGCACACCGCTTTTCTGCATGCGGCCCAGCACATCGGCGGGCGGGTGCGGACCAGCCTTGCCGTCCCAAGCCTCCTCGTTGTAGTGCAGGTGGGCGTCGAACAGCGGGCCGCTGTAGTCGGCCGCATGGGCCTGACACCCAGACGCTATCAAAAAAATAGCTGCCAGCGCTTTACCAGAAAGCGCCAGGCGCCAAAAAGGCTTCACAACCCGAAGCATGGCGGCCATGGAGACAGCCCTCAGGCAAGGTGTTTGTCGAAGAACGCCAGGGTACGGTCGCGCGCAGCCATGGCGGAGGCCTCGTCGTAGCTGCCACGCTGGTCGCAATTGAACCCGTGGTCGGCCTCGTACAGGTGCACCTCCACCTCCGGATGGGAGCGGGCGAAGGCCTGCACGCTGTCCACCGGGATGTAGTGGTCGCGCTGGCCGAAATGCGCCAGCACCGGCACCTGGGGCTTGCGGGCGGCTTCCTCAGGCGAGGTCATGCCGCCGCCGTAGTACGGCACGGCCGCCGACAGGCCACTGAGCGTGCAGGCCGCGCGCCAGGTGAGCAGGCCGCCCCAGCAAAAGCCCACGATGCCCACCTTGCGGCCGCTTTGCTGCGCGGCGTAGTCGATGGCGGCCTGGATGTCGGGCATCACGCCGGGAGCTGGCAGGGCCTCCACGGCGGCTTTGAGGCCCATGCCGGCCTGCATGTCGTCACCGGTGTAGCCCAGCTCCACGTTCTGCTGCACGCGGTGGAAGGTGGACGGCGCCACCGCCAGGTAGCCGCGTGCGGCAAAGCGGTCGGCCACCGCACGGATGTGCGAGTTCACGCCGAAGATCTCCTGCAGCACCACCACGGCGCCACGCGGCGCAGCGTCGGGCTGCGCGACCCAGGCGGGCACCACGGTGCCATCGCTGGAAGTGAGGTTGACGAATTGACCCATGGCATGACTCCTTGATTCGTTGATCGGTGGAATGGCGAGACTGGCGCAAACGGGTGGAAACGGTCACCAACCCGGCGGACGCACCATTCTGGCCGCAGCACCTTACTCTGTTCAAATGCAGGCCATTTTTCAGGAGACTTGCCATGGCCGACCACCCCAAAGTAGCCTTGATCACCGGAGGATCCCGGGGCATCGGCGCGGCGACCGCCCGCCTGGCGGCGCGCCAGGGCTGGGCCGTGGCCGTCAACTACACCCGCGACGCCGAGGCCGCCCGGGCGGTGGTCGCATCCATCGCTGCGGCGGGCGGCACCGCCATCGCAGTGCAGGCCGACGTGGCGGACGAAGCCCAGGTGCTGGCCATGTTCCGCACCGTGGACGAGCAACTGGGCCGCCTCTCTGCACTGGTGAACAACGCGGGCGTGGTGGACGTGCCGGCCCGCGTGGAAGCGATGAGCGTGGCGCGCTTAAGGCGCATGTTCGACATCAACGTGATCGGCAGCTTCATCTGTGCGCGCGAAGCCGTGCTGCGCATGGGCGCGCAGCACGGCGGCGCGGGCGGCAGCATCGTCAATGTGTCCAGCGCCGCGTCGCGCCTGGGCGCTGCCGGCCAGTATGTGGACTACGCAGCGGCCAAGGGTGCCATCGACACCATGACGCTCGGCCTGGCCCGCGAGGTGGCCGCCGACGGCATCCGCGTGAATGCCGTGCGCCCCGGCCTCATCGAGACCGACATCCACGCCAGCGGCGGCCTGCCCGACCGGGTGCGCGACCTGTCGCACCAGGTACCCATGTTGCGCGGCGGCACCGCCGATGAGGTGGCCGAAGCCATCGTGTGGCTCATGTCGCCCGCAGCCAGCTACACCACGGCCACGCTGATGGATGTCTCCGGCGGACGTTGACCGGCACGGCGCGCCGTGCGCTGCAGCGCAGCATGCCCGGCGGGCCCTGGCGGCAGAAAACCCCGCATACTCGCGCACAAACGCCCTGCCCTCTTGCCCTTCGGAGCACCCTGATGGACCTCAAGCCCCTCATCACCCTGCTGGCCATCGTGAACCCGCTGGCCATCGTGCCGTTCTTCATCCACTACACGCAGGGCTTCTCGTACCCGCAGCGGCGGCGCACCATCCAGGTCGCCAGCTTCAGCGTCTTCTGCGTGATCGCCGCCTGCGCGCTGCTGGGCCTTCAGATCCTCGACTTCTTCAACATCTCGCTGCAGAGCTTCCAGGTGGGCGGGGGCATGCTGCTGCTCATCAGCGCGATGAACATGCTCAACGCCCAGCCCGCCGAGGCCAAGCCCAGCACCAACGAGTATGAAGAAGGCGCCGAGAAGGCAGCGGCGGGCAGCTCCATCGCCGTGGTGCCGCTCACCATCCCCCTGCTCACCGGCCCGGCCAGCATGTCCACGGTGGTGATCTATGCCGACCGCGCCCAAGGCATCTGGCAGACACTGGCGCTGGTGGGCTACGGCGTCGTCATCGCGCTGGCCACCGCCGTGTGCTTTGCACTGGCCGACCCGATTGCCCGCGTGCTGGGCAAGACCGGCATCAACGTGATGACCCGGCTCATGGGTCTGATCCTGGCCGCCCTGGCCGTGGAAGTGATGGCCGACGGACTGGGCAAGATCTTCCCGGTGTTGATCGCAAGATGATGAATCACCCCCTGAGACGCTTCGCGTCTTCCCCCTCTCTCGCTTCGCGGGAGGGGGACGCACCCGGTGCCCTGGCAGAGCCAGTTCCACGTGTGCGCTGGCTGGGGTCGTGCCAGTGGCATCGGCCACAGGTGATTCAACGGACGATTGAGAAATGACTGCACGGCTGCTGCTGCTCGAAGACGACCCTGCCATCGCCCGCACCGTGGCCTATGCGCTGGAGCGCGACGGCCTGGCCGTGACGCACAGCCTGCTGGTGGACGACGCCCGCCGCCAGATCCGGGCCTCGCACTTTGACCTGCTCGTGCTCGATGTCGGACTGCCCGATGGCAGCGGGCTCGACCTGCTGCGCGAACTGCGCCACGCCGAGCGCACATCCACCGTGCCGGTGCTCATGCTGAGCGCCCATGGCGAAGAGATCGACCGAGTCCTCGGCCTGGAGCTGGGCGCGGACGACTACCTGGCCAAGCCCTTCAGCCCGCGCGAGCTGGCCGCGCGGGTCAAGGCGCTGCTGCGGCGCGCAGGTGCCCGGCCCGTCGCGGGCGCCGCGCCGCCGGCTGCCCATATTTTCAAGGACGACGAACACGGCCAGCGCATCAGCCTGCGCGGCCAGCCGCTCGCGCTGACCCGGCGCGAGTACCGCCTGCTGGCCCACCTGCTGCGCGGCGCAGGCCGCATCCATTCGCGCGAAGCCCTGCTGGCAGCAGCCTGGGGCGACGACAGCGACAGCACCGACCGCACCGTGGACACCCACATCAAGACCCTGCGCGCCAAGCTGCGCGAGGTGGATGCAGCGACCGAGTACATCAGCACGCACCGGGGCATGGGGTATTGCCTTGATGTGCCTTAAGAATCGGCCCTGGAGCCTTTCCAGCCTGCGCTAATAGCTATCATTTTTTATGAAGTACCTACGCCGTTGCCTGAAAGCACTGGGCTGGCTGATGCTGGCCCTGGGGGGACTGGCCGCTCTGGGGCTGGCCGCACTGATCGTTGCCAACTGGAACGACGATGCCCTGAGCGAGGCCGCCCAGCAGGCGCTGCAGTACACACCGCCCACTGAGCAAGCCCTGGAGGGCAACGGCTATCTGATCGTCATGGGGCTGGATGCGCCCATCGGGGGTGGTGCAATCGGTGACGCCGTGGCACTGGGCCGCACGCGCCTCGCGCGCGAAATCGAGCGCAGGCGCTGGGTGGAGGTCCATGGCGACCGGCAGGAAGGGATACCCTCGCCCATCCCCGCCAAATCCCCGCTGGATGACGTACTGCCCGGCCGGCTTCGTTGCCCGGTCGACGAGTCGGATTGTTTTGCCTGGTTTGTGAAGCACGGCGATGAAGTGCAGGCTCTGGCAAAAACCCACCAGGCCCTGCTGCAGCGGCTGGCGGCTGCGGCCGGTTCTCCGCAGTTCAGCAACCCCGCCCCTATTTACCTGCAGTCTGAATTCCCACCCTATGGGCTCCTCGTACGCGCTCATGAGCTTTGGCTGGCCCAGGCATCGCAGGAATGGATGCATGGGCGACCGCAGCAAGCCCTGGACATCGCCCACCAGGCCGTTCAACTGCGAAGCCGCCTGGCAAGCCATTCCAACAGCTTGATTGCCTCCATGGTCGCGCTGGCCATGCAGCACCGGGAGTTGCGGTGGCTGAGCGACGCGAGCGCACGAACGGCATCGGCACCGCCTATGGCGGAGTCCAAGGCGATCGAAGAACTGCTATCCGCACCGACCACATCCCTGGAATCAGCGCTGAAGGGGGAAATGCAATACATTGCCAGCATCCTGTATCCCCCTGCGGACTCTGGCTTTTACCCGTCCGCGGGAGATGACCCCCTTGCATGGTGGAAGCATGCTTTGAACAGACCAAGCCGTGTGGCTTATTTGCCGAGGCAAACGGTGAATCAAAGCATCGAATACCTGAAGCAAGTACGTGCTGTCAGTGCTCTGCCGATTCATCAACAAAGTGCGGCCTTCTCCAGGATCATGCAACTAGTAGACGATGACAGCGTTTGCTTGCCCTGGAAACGCTTGCGCAACGTCGCCGGATCTTGCGTTTTTGCCACCACAGTGCCTGTCTACCGTACATACATCGAGCGGGTGGCAGACATCGACGGCTATCGCCGCCTTGTCCTCCTGCAGCGCCGTGCCGCCGTAGAACAGGTCGCCCCGCCCGACATGCCCGCTTGGCTGGCCAGGTCACCCCAGACGCTGCACGACCCCTACACCCAGGAACC
Organism: Acidovorax sp. sic0104; assembly: GCF_019219095.1. Classification (GTDB taxonomy): domain Bacteria; phylum Pseudomonadota; class Gammaproteobacteria; order Burkholderiales; family Burkholderiaceae_C; genus Acidovorax. The sequence continues at coordinate 40,699 of NZ_JAHUWH010000025.1, read as the reverse complement.
CATGCAATGGGATGCGGCCACCAGCAGCCTGGTGTTTGAAGGCCGCGAGAAGCAGAACCAGAACCCCGGCCGATCCTCGACCTATCGCGTTCGGTTGCGCGGGTGAAATGGGCATGAGATCCGCCGCCTGCGCGCACCCGGCAATTTTTTGCAGCTTCTGTTTAAGCAGAAGGGTCCGCTGACCCATGCGCCTGGGCATCCGCCTTCTCTTCGCCTTTTTCCTCATCAACGGCATCGCCGCGTTCTTCGTGCTGCGCGTGTTCATGGCCGAGATCAAGCCGAGCGTGCGCGAGGTGATGGAGGACATGATGGTCGACACGGCCAACATCCTCGCGGAGTTGGCCAGCGAAGACCTGGCCGCCGGGCGGCTGGCGGATGGCGGCGGGCAGGCCAGCCCGTTCGCGCAGCACGTGCGCCGCTATGCGAGCCGGCCGGTCGATGCGGCGATCTGGGGGTTTTCCAAGCAGTCGCTGGACTACCGCATCTACGTGACCGACCGGCAGGGCCGGGTGCTGTTCGATTCGGAAAACCGCGCCATCGGGGCCGACTACTCGCAGTGGCGCGATGTGGCACGCACACTGCGTGGCGAGTACGGCGCGCGCTCCACACGCGACGTGGACAGCGACGACACCAGCGGCGTGATGCATGTGGCGGCGCCGATCTATGTGAAGGACGAGATTGCCGGGGTGCTCACGGTGGCCAAGCCCACGCGCACGGTGCAGCGCTTCATCGACCGCGCCGAGCGCAAGGTGTTCATGGGCGGGCTGCTGCTGTTGGCGCTGTCGGCCGCAGTGGGCGTGGCCGTGACGCTGTGGATGGTATGGAACGTGCGGCGCCTGCGCGACTACGCGTTGAGCGTGCAAGGCCCGGCGGATGGCGAGCGTCGCGACGCCGACGCCCCGCCCGCCGCAGCGCTGGCCGTGCCGCAGGTGCCCGGCGAGCTGGGCGACCTGGCACGCGCCATGGACCGCATGCGCGCCCGGCTGGAGGGGCGCGACTACATCGAAGGCTATGTGCGCGCCCTCACGCACGAGCTCAAGAGCCCCGTGGCAGCCATCCGTGGCGCGGGCGAACTGCTGCAGGACGAGCTGCCCGCCGCCGACCGCGCCGAGTTCGCGACCCAGGTGGTGCAGCAAAGCGAGCGCCTGCAGCGCATCATCGACCGCTTGCTGGAGCTGTCCAAGCTGGAGCAGCGCCACCATGCGGAAGGCCGTGCGCCCGTGCCGCTGCAGGGCTGCGCCGAGGCCGCCATCGCCCAGATACGCGCGCGCGCCGCGCAGCGGGGCATCACGCTTGCACTGTCGGGCACGGGCAGCAGCGGCCCGTGGGAAGCGGAGCTGGTGACGCTGGCTCTGACCAACCTGCTGGACAACGCCATCGATTTCGCGCCCGAGGGCAGCACGGTGCAGGTGGAGCTGCGGGGCGGCACCGTGGCCGTGCAGGACGCGGGCCCCGGCGTGCCCGACTACGCACTGCCGCGCCTGGGCGAGCGCTTCTTCACCACGGCGCGGCCCAGCGGCGAGCGCAGCGGCTCGGGCCTGGGGCTGGCCATCGTGCGGCGCGTGATGGCGCTGCACGGCGGGCAGATGGTGGTGGCCAACACGGCGCCGGGCCTGCGCGTGGCGCTGGAGTTCGGCCCCCGGGCGACCCCTGGCATGGACTGAGCGAGGCCTGCTACCGGCCCCCTCTGGCATGCGCGATGGCAGCCACCACCAGCAACGCCAGCGCGACCCCATCCACGCGTGCAATGGTGTCCATCGCACCGTTGGTGCCCGGCGCGTCCAGCCACAGCCACAGGAATGACGCCACGCTCACCAGGCCGGCCACCAGCGCGATGCGATGCCAGTCGGGCCGCAGCGCTGCATAGCCCAGCAGCGCGGCCAGCAGGCCGAAAAGCACGGCCCGGTGGCGCATCAGCAGCACGAGGTTCGGGTCCTGCAACGGCACGCCGTACAGCTGGAACAGCTTGCCGGCCCCCAGAACCCCGGCCAGCGGCAGGACATGGATCACGGCCACCAGCACGAGCACCCCTGAGACGATCTTGCGCATGCGCACACCTTTATTCATGAAGAGACGGACCACCCGTTTCTAGGCCGGTCCGAGCCCGCCGTCGATGACCTTTCAGGTAACGGGCTTCGCGCCGGATCTCTTGCACCTCGCGCCACTTCACACCGGCTTCACAAACTTCATCGACACCTCACGCACGCCGCCAACACTGCCCTCCACATCACTTGCGGAGGACTCCTTGAAACACCCACTGTTCATCAAACTGGCGGCGCTGGCTGCCATCACCGTGCTGCTGCTGTTCGGCCTGTCCATGATCGAGGACGTGGTGCGCGACCGGCTGCGGTACCGAAGCCTGACCGCGCAGAGCGTGGCCGAGAGCCTGGCCGGGCCGCAGACGCTGATGGGCCCCATGATCCACAGCGCCTGCGTGGAGAGCTGGGACGTGGAGACCGGCAAGGGCGAGGAGCGCCGCATGGTGGAGCAGCGGCGCGAGTTCTTGCTCACCGCCATGCCCGAGCAGCTCAAGCTGCGCTCGGGCGCCGCCATGGAGCAGCGGGCACGCGGCCTGCACAAGGTGAACACCTTCAACCTGAAGACCCACCTCACGGCGCAATGGGGCTCGCTGGCCAGCCTGCAGCCGCAAAGCACCCAGAAGAATTCGCGCATGCACTGCGGTGCACCGATCATCATGGTGGCCGTGGGCGATGCGCGCGGCATCCGCACCGCGCAGCTCACCCTGGGAGAGCAGACGCTGGCCCTGCGCCCCGGCACCTTCCACCCCACCTACAGCCGCGGCCTGCACGCCACGCTGCCCGAGACGGTGCGCGGCCAGGCCGCCGGCCTGACCGCCAGCATGGACCTGGAGCTGGTGGGCACCGAGCGCCTGGCCATCGTGCCGCTGGGGGGCAATACCGAAGTGCAGATGACCAGCAGCTGGCCGCACCCCTCTTTCGGCGGGCGCTTCCTGCCATCGGAGCGCGAGGTGACGAAAAACGGCTTCTCGGCACAGTGGCGCCTCTCCTCGCTGGCCACCACCGCGCAGGCCGACATCGACAAGGGCAGCCGCATCTGTATCGGCGGATACGACGACAGCCCGGCCGACTACGCCCCCGGTGGCGCCACGCCGCGCGACTGCGCCGACAGCTTCAACGTGGCTTTCATCGACCCGGTGAACCCGTATTCGCTGAGCGACCGCGCCACCAAGTACGGCGTGCTCTTCATCGCCCTCACCTTCGTGGCCGTGGGTCTGTTCGAGCTGATGAAGAAGCTGCGCGTACACCCCGTGCAGTACCTGCTGGTGGGCAGCGCGCTGTGCAGCTTCTTCCTGCTGCTGGTGAGCCTGTCGGAGCACCTGCCGTTCGGCATCTCGTACGCGGCGGCGGCCAGCGCCTGCGTGCTGCTGCTCGCCTACTACGCCAGCCACATGCTGGGCGGCCTGGCGCGCGGCATTCCGCTGGGCGCGGGCATCGCGCTGCTGTACGGGCTCCTGTACGTGCTGCTGCAGCTGGAGCAGACCGCGCTGGCCGTGGGCGCGATCGCCCTGTTCCTGGTGCTGGCAGCGGTGATGGTGCTCACGCGCAAGGTGAACTGGTACGGGCTCTCGCAAGGCAGCGCGCCGCAACGGCCCACGCCACCGCCCCCCGCGGCCGCACGCACCGCACCCGCCCGCACGGAGGCACTGTGAAATCCGCCTCAACTTCCCCGCTGCCCGCAGCCGCCGCCTGGGCACGGCACCTGGCCGGGGCGGCCTGCCAGGGACCGGACGGGCCCCGCAGCCTGCCCTGCGTGGAGCCACCGCCTGGCACCGCTTTGTCGATGGCGGAAGCGGAGCGCGTGCAGCGCTACCGCGACCGCCTGATGGCCGCAGTGCAGTCGCAGGACCGGGCCGCATTGCGCAGCGCCAAGCAGGCCGTTCTGGAGGCTGCGTTTCGCAACCCCGCAGAGGACGGACGGCCCTGCGCCGGGTCGCCCGCGATGCGCCGGGCGCTGCGGGACCTGTGCTGGCGGATGGCGATCCTGATGCTGCCGCGCCACAGCGGCGGATGAAGCGCGCAGTGCGGCCCAGAATGCCATCTGGCGCACTGTGCGCAAGCGGCTTTAGCTCTCAAAAAAGTAGCGTTCGCCGGCAGCACGGCCTCAGACGGCCACCGTGCGGTTGCGCCCCTCGCGCTTGGCGGTGTACATCGCCGCATCCAGGGTGCGCAGCGTGATGTCCAGCGGGTGCAGCGGCTCGAAGGCCGACAGCCCCATGCTCGCGGTCAGCACCAGGGCTGGCTCGATTCCCGGCACGGGCCGGGCTGCCAGTGCAGCATGCAGGCGCTCTGCCACCGCCCCGGCCTGGTCCACGCCGGTCGCGGGCAGCAGCGCCATGAATTCCTCGCCGCCCCAGCGGCTCACCACGTCGGCGGCACGGAAGACCTCGCGGCACAGCGCGGCCACGTGTTGCAGGGCCATGTCGCCCGCATGGTGCCCGTGCAGGTCGTTCACACGCTTGAAGTGGTCCACGTCCAGCATCAGCAGGCTGGCAGGCTCGCCGCCGCGCTGCAGCAAAGCCAGCTCCTGGCGCAGGCGTTCGGTGAAGGCCCGGCGGTTGGACAGGCCTGTAAGCACGTCGGTGTGGGCCAGCACCGCCATCTGGCGGCGCGCCTCTTCCAGCTCCACCAGCATGTGGCCCTGGCGTTCGTTGGCGCGCTTGAGCTCCAGCAGCCGTATCACCTGGCGGGCCAAGGCCAGCATCAGCTCCTGCAGGCGTGGCGCCAGCAGGCGCGGAACGTAGTCCAGCACACACAGGGTGCCCAGCACATAGCCGTCGGGCGTGACCAGCGGCGCCCCGGCGTAAAAGCGCATGGGGTGTTCTTGCGTGACGATGTCGAAGTGCGCAAATCGCGGGTCCAGCGCCAGGTCGGGCACCACGAACACGCCGGTCTGGCGCGCGGCGTAGCGGCAGATGGACTGGTCCAGCGGGGTCTCCTGCACCGCCAGGCCCATCGCGGCCTTGAACCACTGTCGCTCGCGGTCCAGGAAGCTGATCAACGCCACCGGGGCCGCGCAGATGTGCCCCGCCATGTCCGCCAGCTCGTCGTAGGCGGGCTCCATCGGGGTGTCCAGAACGGCATAGCGCCGCAGGGCCTGCAGGCGCTGCGGGTCGTCGATCAGCGGGTCGGGGAAGGCAAGGGTGTCCATGGCAGAAGATGCAGTGGCGCAGCACCCTTGCAGCATGCCACACCCCTGCATGAAACCCATGCGCAACAACCCGCGCCATGGCGGGTGCGCATTCACACCGCCTCGGCTGGCGCAGGCGGCCGACGCGCCACGCGTGGCCGAGGCTGCCCTCAGGCCAACGCCGGCTGCGGACTGTGAGTTGCCGATTCTGCGCCAACGGTGTCGGAACAGCTGGCGCTCGCGCACCCGTGGATCAAGCCCTGGGGCAACGCCTGGGGCGCATGCACCACGCCGGTGGCGGGGTCAAACCCCACACGGCGCAGGTGCAAGGCCAGCGCCGCGTCCATGCTCTGCGCATGCTGCGGGAACCACAGGGCCAGCTCGCTCGCCATGACGCGCAGGACCTGCAGATCGCCCTGCTGGGCACGCGCAGTGCCTTCACGCATGACCTGCAGGACCACCCGGTGCTGCATGCTGTGGCAGTTGCCCGATGCGAACCGTGTGGAGGCCATCCAGGCGTCCTCCTGCCCGAAATGGTGGTCGGTGTGCTCCACCAGCGCCTGCCATGCGGCCAGGATCTGCGCATCGTCGGCTGCATCCACCACCGCCAGCAGCTCCACGAATTCGCGGTGCGTATCGTCCATCAGGTCGAGATCCAGGGCCAGCGCGTCCGACCATTCGAGTTGTGCCATGGAGTGTTCCCTTCGTGCGCCGCACGCACCGTGTGAAAGACAAGGGAGCGAGGTTAGTTTTGCAGGGCGCGCAGGGTGTTGATGCAGGTCATGCTTGCCGCAACCAGCGAAGCCGCGCCAAACGAAATGCCCCGCAAAAGACAATGCCCCGCTCAAGGCGGGGCCTGGCGGGGCATCGTCGGGGGCCGGCAGGCATCCGCCTGCGGCCCTTCCGTCCGGCGCAAGGCTGCGCGATCAGCTCTTGCCGTACATGCGCTTCATGTCGTCAACGCATTTGGACTTGGCATCGCCCGACATCGCGTCGCAGCGCTCCTTGGCGGCCTTGTAGGCGGCATCGTTCTTCTCGGCGTTGGCATCCTTCTTGGCTTCTGCCACGGCTGCGCCCTTTTCGGCGGCGCTGTCGGCGGGCTTGGCCTGCACTTCGGCAACCTTGGCGTCTTCCTTGGCCTTCACGCGGGCAGCCTTCGCGTCCTTCTCGCACACGTCCTTGTCGTTGCCCTTGAGGTCGTCGCACTTTTCCTTGGCGACGTTGTAGGTGGCGTCAGCGCGGGCATCGGCGACCTTGCGGGTGGCCTTGGGGCTGGGCTTGTGCTGCGCGTCGAGCTCGGCCTTGGCCACATCTTCGGCGCCCTTGGCTTCCTTCTGGCAGATGTCCTTGGCGTTGGCCTTCAGGCTGTCGCACTGCGACTTGGCGGCCTTGTAGTCGGCGGAGATCTTTTCCTTGCCGGCCTTGTATTCGGCATCGGTCAGCGCGAAGGCGGAGGTGGCCAACAGGCCGGCGGCGACGGAAGCGATCAGGGTGCGTGCAAATTTCATGGTTTTCTCCTCAAGCAGCGGTGCTGTGATTTGGTATGGGGTGGGGGTAGGTAAAGGCGAGAGAAGTTTGCTTCAGTCGTTGAAGCGGAAGTCAGGGTGGCGCGACTGCCAATCCTTGAGCTGCTTTTCGGCTTCGTCGCGGGCAATGCCCTGGCGCTCTTGCAGCTTGCCCAGGAACTGTTCGCGCTTGCCATCGATGACGTCCAGGTCGTCGTTGGTGAGCTTGCCCCACTGCTCGACCATCTTTCCTTTGAATTGCTTCCAGTTGCCCTTGATGGTGTCTTCGTTCATGGTCTTCCTCCTCTAGGGTTGATTCGCTGGGCCTGCCGCCGATGTGGCGGTATCGGGTGCCGTGCAGCGATGGAGTGAATGTAGAAACTGCGCGCCGTCCGGTGCGTAGGCAGTGGGGGGAAGCCGACGTCGGCTGCTGGACTACAGGCGTGACAGACAAGGCGGTGCGTCCGCCGCCGGGCCAATGCGCTGCCTGTAGGTGGCGCTAATCGAAAGCAGGCGCGTTGTGCAAACCGTTTCATTTGGTGACGCTTTGTCATCTCTCATCACGATTTACCGCTGGATGCCGAGTGTTGCAAATCCATACACTGAATCGAAAGCGAATGGCACCAGATCGCAATAGCGCATCAGCACACCGTACCGTTTGCAGGGTGTGCCACGGAACTGCGCGATGGACTGCGGCCAGATAACCAGCACAACACCATGACACTGATGAAAGAAGCACCCTCGGCTGCGATGGCCGAGGGGGTGACCGAGGTTCCCCACGCCACCGAGCGGGCGCCACGCCCGGCGCCTTTGCCCCGCGACGCGACCCTGGCCGCGCTCATGGCCAGCGTGGCGCTGGCGGCCTGCGGCGGTGGCGGGGATTCCGCCAGCGACAACGCCAGCCCACCCTCCATCCCCGACCTGGGCACCTCGCCTGGCACGCCGACGGGTCCGGGCACGACGCCGCCTCCACCGCCGTCCGGCCCCAACCCCACGCCGGCGCCCCCTGCGGACCCCACGGCACCGGCACCCTCGCCCGCCACACCGCCGCCCCCTCCGGCGCCCGTCCCGGGCAGCTATGCCTACCCCGCGGCCACCACCGACCAGGAAGCGGCGCGCTTTCTCCTTCAGTCGCAGTTCTCGGCCTCGACAGCAGAGATCGCGGCACTGCGCGCCAGCAGCTACAACGGCTGGATCAACGACCAGTTCGGCAAGCCGGTGGGCACCAAGGGCTGGGACTGGCTGAACCAGCGCGGCTACAACGCGGTCAACAGCGCCACCTCGTACTACGACAACACCTACCCCGGCGACGCGATGATCTGGCAGCAGCTCATGACGTCGACCGATGGCCTGCGCAAGCGGGTGGCGCTCGCGCTGTCGGAGATCTGCGTGGTGTCGCTCTCGGGCCTGGACTTCAGCTGGCGCAGCCACGCGATGGCGCACTACTGGGATCAGCTGGTGGCCAATGCGTTCGGCAACTACCGGCAATTGCTGGAAGACGTGACGCTGAACCCGGCGATGGGCTACTACCTCAACACGCGCGGCAATCAGAAGGAAAACACCGCCACGGGCCGCCAGCCCGATGAGAACTACGCGCGCGAAATCCTGCAGCTCATGTCCATCGGCCTCGTGGAGCTCAACCAGGACGGCACGGCCAAGCGCGATGGCTCAGGCCAGCTGGTCGAGAGCTACACGCAAAGCGACGTGACCAACCTCGCCCGCGTGTTCACCGGCTACGACTACAACCAGTCGCAGAACAGCCCCACCACGGTGCCCGGCACCTCCCGCACCGTGCCCAGCACGAATTTCACGCGGCTGCCGATGTCGCTGAACGCGTCGCTGCATTCCACGCTGGCCTCCACGTTCCTGGGGGCCTCGATCGCCGCCGGCACACCCGGTGCCGACGCACTCAAGACCGCGCTGGACACCATCTTCAACCACCCCAATGTGGGGCCTTTCATCGGCAAGCAGCTGATCCAGCGCCTGGTCACCAGCAACCCGTCCCCCGGCTACGTGAGCCGGGTTTCTGCGGCGTTCAACAACAACGGCTCGGGTGTGCGCGGCGACATGCGGGCGGTCATCAAGGCGGTGCTGCTGGACGATGAGGCACGCGGCCCGGCCGGCCTGTCCAACCCGATGTTCGGAAGGCTGCGCGAGCCCATGCTGCGCTTCGTGCAGTGGGGCCGCACCTTCGGCATCTCGTCGCAATACGGCAGCTGGAAGATCGGCGACCTGAGCTCGGCGGGCTCGCGCCTGTCGCAGAGTCCGCTGCGCTCGCCGTCGGTGTTCAACTTCTTTCGGCCCGGCTACGTGCCGCCATCGACAGCCCTGGCCACGGCCGGCGCCGTGGCGCCCGAGTTCCAGCTCGTCAACGAAAGCAGCGTGGGCGGCTACCTGAACTACATGCAGGGCGTGATCCGCAACGGCGTCTACGTGAATGCGCCGGACCTGCCCAACAACGGCAGCAACGGCAACAACGGCTACGACATCAAGGCCTCCTACGTCACAGAGCTGGCCATGGTGGCGGACGCCGATGCGCTGGTCGACCGGGTCAACCTGCTCATGGCGGGCGGGCAGCTGTCCGCGGCCACCGTCAAGCTGATCTCCGACGCCCTCAAGACAACGACGGTCACGGCGGCCAGCACCGACAACGCCAAGCGCGACCGCGTGGCCGCCGCGATCTTCCTCGTCATGGCCTCGGCCGAATACCTGATCCAGAAGTAGTACCAAGGCGCGCTGCCATGCATCTCCTCCAACCCGAACTCCACTCCCGCCGCGCCTTCCTGCGCCGCTCGGCCCAACTGGGCATTGCCGGCACGGCCCTGCCGTTCGCGCTCAACCTCGCCGCCGTCGGCGAGGCTGCGGCGTTCACCGCCACGGACTACAAGGCCCTGGTCTGCGTCTTCCTGTACGGCGGCAACGACTACGCCAACACCGTCATCACCTACGACGACGACAGCTACAACAAATACAGCACCATCCGTGGCGGCGGCGGGGGCCAGTCGGCCGGCGGCATCGCACTGGCCAAGTCGGCGCTCACGCCCACCCTGCTGGCCCCCACCACGCCATTGACTGGCGGCCGCCAGTACGCGCTGCACCCGGCAATGGCGGGGCTGGCGAACCTGTTCAATACCGGCAAGGCGGCCGTGCAACTGAACGTGGGGCCGCTGGTGGTGCCCCTGACCCGCGCCGAGTACAGCAACAGCAACCGCACCCTGTACCCGCTGCCGCCCAAGCTGTTCTCGCACAACGACCAGCAGTCGGTCTGGCAGTCTTCCTCGCCCGAAGGCTCCACCGTGGGCTGGGGCGGCAACCTCGGCGACCTGGCGATGTCATCCAACGGCAACTCGCTGTTCACCTGCATCTCCGTCACCGGCAACGCGGTGTTCCTGTCGGGCGACTCGGCCCTGCAGTACCAGGTCAGCACCAACGGCGCGATCCCCATCAACGGCGTCAAGAACAATGTGTACGGCTCGACGGCCGTCCGCGCGGCACTCACGTCGCTGATACAGCAGGGCAGCGGCCAGTCGCTGGAGAACGAGTACAACCGCGTCACCGCCCGGGCCATCGGGGCCGAGGCCTCCATCACCTCGGGCATCGCCGGGGTCAACCTGGCCACGGCCTTCCCCACCAGCAACCCGCTGGCCGACCAGCTCAAGATGGTGGCCCGCCTGATCGGTGCCCGCACCAGCCTGGGCAGCAAGCGCCAAGTGTTCATGGTGTCGCTGGGCGGCTTCGACCTGCATGACAACCTGGTCTCGCAGCAGCCCGTGCTGATGCAGCGCGTGAGCGAAGCCATGACCGCTTTCTACGACGCCACGGTCGAGCTGGGCCTGGCCGACAAGGTGACCGCTTTCACCGCCTCGGACTTCGGGCGCACGCTGAGCTCCAACGGCGACGGATCGGACCACGGCTGGGGCAGCCACCACTTCATGGTCGGCGGCGCCGTCAAGGGCAAGGCCTTCTACGGAAAGGCGCCGCCGGTGAGCATCACCAACAACGCGGGCGACCCCAACGACCAATGGCACGTCGGCCAGGGCCGCCTGCTGCCCAGCACCTCGGTGGACCAGTACGCCGCCACGCTGGCCAGCTGGTTCGGCGTGAGCAATTCCGAACTGCCGGGCGTGCTGCCCAACCTGGGCCATTTCGGCGGGGCGGACTACCCGGCCAACCTGGGCTTCATGGCCTGATGCGGGCCTGCGCGCCTGGGTGGCCGGGCGTCCACGCCCACTCCCGGCGTGCGGCTTCGCACAGGCGCGGGGAGCCCACCGCGCGCATGCCCCAATAATGGCGGCATGACCACTTCACCCGCCCGCTCGCCCCGCCCCCGTGTTGTCATCATCGGCTGCGGCTTCGGGGGCCTCGAAGCCGCACGCGCCCTGCGTGGCGCCGCGCTGGACGTGACCCTCATCGACAAGACCAACCACCACCTCTTCCAGCCCCTGCTGTACCAGGTGGCCACGGCCGGGCTGTCCGCGCCGGCCATCGCGGCGCCGATCCGGCACTTGTTTCGCCAGCAGAGCAACGTCACCACCTTGCTGGGCGAAGTGACCCGCATCGACGTGGCTGCGCGCACCGTGCACCAGAAGGACGGCGGCCACGCCAGCGAGCCCCTGCACTACGACCACCTCATCGTCGCCGCAGGTGCCACGCACAGCTACTTCGGCCAGGATGCGTGGGCCACCCATGCGCCCGGGCTCAAGACGCTGGACGACGCCTTCGAGGTGCGCCGGCGCATCCTGCTGGCCTTCGAGGCCGCCGAGAAAGAACCCGACCCCGCCCGCCGCGCCGACTGGCTCAACTTCGTGGTGGTGGGCGCAGGCCCCACAGGCGTGGAGATGGCGGGCACGCTGGCGGAGATCGCGCGCCACACGCTGCCCGGTGAGTTCCGGCACATCGATCCGGCCAGCGCGAAGATCATCCTGCTCGAAGGCGGCACCCGCGTGCTGCAGGCCATGCCGGAGGCCTTGAGCCAGCGTGCCAAGGAGCAACTGGAAAAGCTGGGCGTCGAGGTGCGCCTGCACGCCCGCGTTACCGCCATCGATGGCGATGGATTGGTGGTCGAATCGCCCTCTGGCGCAGGTTCAGAAAGCGCCAACAGCTATCAAATCAAGAGCAAATGCATTGTGTGGGCAGCAGGGGTTGCGGCCTCGCCCCTGGGCCGGCACCTGGCCGAGGCCACCGGCTGCGCCACCGACCGCGCCGGCCGCGTGGCCGTGGCGCCCGACCTGTCGCTGCCAGGCCACCCCGAGATCAGCGTGATCGGCGACCTGGCCGCGGCCAAAAGCCACGTGCCCGGCCAGGAGCCCACGGCCGTGCCCGGCGTCTCGCCCGGCGCCAAGCAGATGGGCCGGGCCGTGGCGGCCAACATCCTGCGCCGACTCAGCGGCCAGGCCACGCAGCCGTTTCGCTACCGCGACTACGGCAACCTGGCCACCATCGGACGCAACTCCGCCGTGGTGGACCTCACCTCGCCGGCAGGGCCGGTGCGCTTTTCAGGCTACTTCGCGTGGCTGTTCTGGCTGTTCGCGCACGTGTACTTCCTGATCGGCTTTCGCAACCGGCTGGTCGTCCTGCTCGACTGGGCCTGGGCGTACTGGAGCTTTGCGCGCTACGCCCGCGTGGTGACGGGGATCGAGGGGCAGCCGTCCGTGACGGCTGTGCCGGCTGTGAAGGCCGACGCCAGACCCTAGGGATCTTCTGCACGAATCATCGTGCCGCGTGCCTCTGCGCACCCTTGGCAAATCGGTGGGTGCAGAGATTCCCCAGAGCATTCATTGCCCGCCCGCCGCCTCGCCACGTCAAGGCCGGGCGTCTGCCACCTGCTCCAGCCACTGCGCCAGCTCCTGCGCCGCCTGCGTCGAGGCGTCGGACAGCGCCGCCACGCCGCCTGCGGCGTCGGCGCTGCGCGCCGGCGTGCGGACGATGAAGACGCGCTGGCCCCGCAGCGCCTCGCCCGCCAGCGTCAGGTCCACCACCGTCGCGCGCAGGCGCACCACGCCGGCGCTGTCGGTGGCGCTGGTGAAGATGTGGCTGAACTCCTCGATCTCCACGCGCAGCACCGAAGGCAGGCGGTTGCCCTGGGCCGGGTCGCGTGCCTGGGCGGCGGCGTCGTCGGCCTTGAGCACGGCGCGCCGCTGGCCCAGCTGCTCGCGCAGGCGCTGCTGCAGCAGTTGCGCAGGCGGCTGGCTCCAGCGGGCCTGGCTGTAGGGACGCAGCTGCTGGGTGTCCGAGTACATCAGGCGGTAGAGCACGGCGTTGCTGCCTTCAGGCAGGCCGGGCGCGTCCACATCGGCCAGCGCCAGCGGCGGCAGCGGCGCACGCCGGTCCGTGGGCACCGGGGCCAGCGCGCCGGGTCCGAAGTCGTACAGCACGGGCCGCGCGGGCGGCGTGGGCAGGGCCGAGCAGCCTGCCAGCAGGATCAAGCCAAAAACGGCGCCAACGCTTGATATATAAGCGCGCTCAGCTATGCTTTTGATAGTATTCATATCCATTCCTCTGTATTCATTGCGCCGGTGCAGGGCACAGACTCAGCAATCGGCACGGCCCCTTTGCCAGTGCACCCGGAAGGCGCCGCAGGCGACTCAGCGGGGGCTGAACCCCGCTTCACCCGGGCCGGGCGGGACGCGTCCAGAGCCGTAGATGAACAGTTGCGGGTTGTCCGACACGCCGCCCGCGGTGCGGCTCAACTGACGTGCGGCGCGCGATGTGTCGTCGGCCGCGCGGTTCAGGCGTGGCAGCGTGGTGGTGCTGAACTGGTCGGCGGCGCGCGCGAGCGACTGCGTGCCGATGGTGATCTGGTCGATGGGCCCGCCGTCGGCGCCCAGGCGCTGGGTGGTCTTGCTCACGTCGGCCGCCAGCGACGAGACGCTGGCCCCCGCTTCCTGCAGCGATTGCAGGGTCTTGCGGGCATCGCTGGCCAGGGGCGGTATCGACGCCAGGGCAGGGTCCAGGCGTTGCGCCACGGTGGCGTCGAGCCGCTGGGTCAGCGCGTTCACACTGCCGGCGGCCAGGGCGATGTTGCCAATCGCCTCGGAGAGTTTTTGCTGGTTGCTGTCGGAAAGCACCTGGTTCACCCGGCGCGTGGCCTCCTCGACCTGGCCCAGGATGGCGGGCGCCTGCTCGGCCAGCTTGCCGAAGGGCGATGCCTTGATGGGCAGGCGCGGCAGACCGCTGGGCCCCGGGGGGAGCTCGGGATAAGGCTTCTCGGCGTCGTCCAGCAGGATGTGGGCAAGACCCGTCACGCCCTGATAGCCCAGCACCGCGAAGGTCGTGGGGCTGATGGGCGCCTGCTCGTTCACGGCGATGCGGATCAGCACGTTGCCGTTGACCTGCGGGTCGAACCCGATGCGGGTGACCTTGCCCACGGCCACGCCCTTGTAGCGCACGGCCGCCTGCGGCTGCAGGCCGCCGACGCCGTCCTTGGTGGACAGCTCGTACTGCTCGTAGTTGGCGCTGTCGCGCGTGAGCCAGACGGCCAGGCCGGCCAGCATGGCGGCCACCACCAGCACGAAGATGCCTGCGGCAAGCGCGTGGGATTTGTTTTCCATCAGGTGTGTTCCTTGTCTGGCTGGGCTGCGGGGGCCTGCACCGGCGCCATCGCCCGCTGGCCGCGTTCGCCCAGGAAGAAGTGCTCGATGAACGGGTGCTTGAAATATGCGACCTCGTGGGGCGGGCCGGTGACGATGACCTTCTTGTCGGCCAGCACGGCCACGCGGGTGCTGAGCGCGAACAGCGTGTCCAGGTCGTGCGTGACCATCACCACCGTGAGCCCCAGCGCCGCGCGCAACTCGCGCAGCAACGCGCAGAAGTCGTCGGAGCTGCTCGGGTCCAGCCCCGCCGTGGGCTCGTCGAGCAGCAAGAGCGGCGGGTCCATGATGAGCGCGCGCGCCAGCGCCACACGCTTGACCATGCCGCCGGACAGGTCGGCCGGCATGCGGCTGGCGTGCTCGGGCTTGAGGCCCACCATCTGCAGCTTGACCAGCGCTGCGTCGCGCACCAGGTCGTCGGGCAGCGTACCCTGCTCGCGCAGCGCGAACGCCACGTTGTCGAGCACGTTGAAGGCCGAGAACAGCGCCCCGTGCTGGAACAGCATGCCCACACGGCTGGCCGCGCCCTCGCGCCCCATCTCCGACGCGGGCCGACCCAGCACCGTCACCGTGCCGCGCGCCGGCTTGGCCAGGCCCAGGATTTGGCGCAGCAGCACCGTCTTGCCCGTGCCCGAGCCACCCACCAGCGACAGCATCTCGCCGCGCTGCACGCTGAAGTTCAGGTCCTGGTGCACGGTGAACGCCTCCGTGCCCTTGCCGAAGATGCTCCACAGCCCGCGCACATCCACCACCGGCGCCTCCCCCGGCGCCACGGCGATCTGCTCCGGCTTGGCAATGCGTTCAGTCATGGCAGCCCCCGCAACTGCGATTGCACCGTCGCCGACCTACGACACTGGCGCGCCCCACACCAGTGCCACCGTGGAACTGGCTCTGCCAGGCCACGGGTGGCGTCCCCCCTCAGGGGGCTGAGGGGCCGCGGCTCCGAGCCTGCCAGTGCAGGCTTGGACGGCACCGAAGAGTTGCCGACTCTGGCGGCAACACCGGGCGATGTGCGACTCAGGGGGGAGCTCATATCCCAATATTCTTGAAAGCGATGGCAAACAGCGCATCCACGATGATGACCATGGTGATCGAGGTGACCACCGATGCCGTGGTGCCTTCGCCCAGGCTCTGGGTGTTGGGCTTGACGCGCAGGCCCCAGTGGCATCCCACGAGGGCGATGCCCGCGCCAAACACCACCGACTTGGCCATGGCGAGCCCCAGGTTGCCCACCTTCACGGCGGCGGGCAGCGCCTGCACGAAATACGCAGGCGAGATGTCCATGGCCAGGTCGGCCGCCAGCATGCCGCCGGCCAGCGCGGCCAAGGTGGTCCACACGCTGATGAGCGGCATCGCAATCGCCAGCGCCAGCGTGCGTGGCATCACCAGCCGAAAGCCGTGCGGGATGCCCATCACGCGCATCGCGTCGAGCTCTTCGGTCACGCGCATCACGCCGATCTGCGCCGTGATGGCCGAGCCCGAGCGGCCCGCCACCAGGATGGCGGCCAGCATGGGCCCCAGCTCGCGGATCAGCGAGATCCCGAGGATGTTGACGATGAACGACTCGGCGCCGAACTGGCGCAGCTGCAGGCTCATGAGGTAAGCCAGCACCACGCCGATGAGAAACCCCACCAGCGCCGTGATCGGCAGCGCCGTGGCGCCCATGCGGTAGAGGTGGCCCGACACGTCGCGCCAGGGCCCCCGGCTGGGCGCGCGCAGCAGGCGAGCGATGTCCAGCACCAGCTGGCCCACCATCTCCAGCATGTGGCGCGCATGGCTCAGACCATGGAGCACGAGCACGCCCAGATGGTCCACCTGCTCGGCCAGCCGCCACGGCTCGCGCGCAGGCGCGGTGCTGGTGGTGAACTGCGCCACGCGCTCGAGCATGTCGCGCTGGCCGTCGGTGCAGGCCAACTGCGCGGGCCAGGCGCGCTGCCAGTGGTTCCACACCAGCTGCGCGCCGACGTGGTCCAGCCACTGCAACTGCGTCAGGTCCCAACCCAGCCCGGGCGCTGCAGGGCTGGCCCGCAGCTGCTCGGAGACGGCCTCCCATTGCCCGCGGGTGCCCAGCTCGGCCGCACCCCAGCGCCCATGCAGTTGCGCACTCACGCCCTGGGGCGTGTCGGTGCGAACGATGCGAGGTGCGTGGTCGGGCATGGGGAGGGCGAACGGGCGCCAAGAGGCAAAGGGAGCGTGCATGGTAGCGGAGCCACGCACCCGCAGCGCGTAGGATTGGCGCCCGCCAGGGACGCGGCGGCGGGCGCATGCCACCTGCCAGCGTGTGAAATTAATATCAAACAACCCTGCACCGCCCAGCCACGAACACTTTATAGCTATTCAAACAATAGCAATAGGCAGGACCCCTATCGACACGGCATGTGCGATCCGCACAATGGCGCACCGACCACCCACCGCACCGCAACGCCTGCGGCCCTGACCCGATCTGCCCTGCCCATGAGCGACACCACGTTTGACACCATCATCATCGGCGGCGGCACCGCCGGCGCCCTGCTCGCCAACCGACTGAGCGCCGACGGCCGCTACCGTGTGCTGCTGATCGAAGCCGGCCGCAAGGACGACTACCACTGGATCCACATCCCCGTGGGCTACCTGTACTGCATCGGCAACCCGCGCACCGACTGGCTCTACAACACCGAGCCCGACGCGGGCCTGAACGGCCGCACACTGCGCTACCCACGCGGCAAGACCCTGGGTGGCTGCAGCAGCATCAACGGCATGATCTACATGCGAGGTCAGGCGCGCGACTACGACCAGTGGGCCGAGCTGACGGGCGACGCCGGCTGGCGCTGGGACAATGCCCTGCCCTACTTCCGCCGCCACGAAGACCACTGGCGCCTGGACCAGCCCGGCGGCGTGAACGAGAACTTCAAGCGCCTGCACGGCAACAAATCCACCGGCAGCACGGGCGAATGGCGGGTGGAAAAACAGCGCCTGCGCTGGGACGTGCTGGACGCCTTCGCCCAGGCCGCGCAGCAGGCTGGCATACCGGCCACCGATGATTTCAACGGCGGCAGCAACGAAGGCGTGGGCTACTTCGAGGTCAACCAGAAAAGCGGCTGGCGCTGGAACACGGCCAAGGCCTTCCTGCGCCCCACCTGCTACGGCCGGCCCAACTTCGAGATGTGGACCAGCGCGCAGGCCGCCAAGCTCGTCATCGAGACGCAGCCTGACGGCAGCCGGCGCTGCACCGGCGTGCAGGTGTGGGACGGCCACGAGATGGTCACGGCCCACGCCACGGGCGAAGTCATCCTCAGCGCGGGCGCCGTCAATTCGCCGCAGCTGCTGCAGCTGTCGGGCATCGGCCCTGCCGCACTGCTGCGCCAGCACGGCATCGATGTGGCGGTCGACCTGCCCGGCGTGGGCGCCAACCTGCAGGACCACCTGCAGATCCGCGCGGTGTTCAAGGTCAACGGTGTGCCCACGCTCAATGCGATGGCCGGCTCGCTCTGGGGCAAGGCCAAGATCGGCCTGGAATACGCGATGAAGCGCAGCGGCCCCATGAGCATGGCGCCATCGCAGCTGGGCGCCTTCACGCGCAGCAGCGCGAGCCAGCCCTATCCCAACATCGAATACCACGTGCAGCCGCTGTCGCTCGACGCCTTCGGCGAGCCGCTGCACAGCTTCCCGGCGTTCACGGCCAGCGTGTGCAACCTCAACCCCACGAGCCGCGGCACCGTCAACATCAAGGCACCCGACTTCAAGGCCGCGCCGGCCATCGCGCCCAACTACCTCTCCACGCCCGAAGACCGCCAGGTGGCCGCCGACAGCCTGCGCGTCACGCGCCGCATCGTGGCCCAGCCCGCGCTGGCCCCATACAAGCCCGAGGAATGGAAGCCCGGCGTGCAGTTCGAGAGTGACGAAGACCTGGCCCGCCTGGCCGGCGACATCGCCACCACCATCTTCCACCCCGTGGGCACCACCAAGATGGGGCGGGACGGCGACCCGATGGCCGTGCTGGACCCGCAGATGCGCGTGCGCGACCCCGGCAGAGGCCCGAGCGCCGTGGTGGCCGGCCTGCGCGTGGTGGACGCAGGCGCCATGCCCACCATCACCAGCGGCAACACCAACTCGCCCACGCTGATGCTGGCCGAGAAGGCGGCGGAGTGGATCGTGAAGGCCCGCCAAGCGGCGTGACGGGCCGGGCCACGGACATGCAGGGTGTCGGCGGGGCCGCGATGTGATTACCATCGCGCCCCATGTACTCCTCCACCTTCATCTTTGCCACCAAACAGTTCGACGATGCCTTCCATCGACTGGACCAGGTGATTGCCACGGCGGCCCGCTCCATCGATGGTTATCTGGGCGAAGAAGCGTGGGACGACACCGCGCGCGGCCTCGTCTCCAACGTGTACTACTGGCGGTCGCTCGACGCCCTGCAGGCGCTGATGCGCCACCCTGCCCATCTGGAGGCCAAGGCCGCACAGGCGCAGTGGCTCGACGGCTACCAGGTGGTGGTCTCGCAGGTGCTGCGCACCTACGGCGACGACAAGCTCACCGGCCTACTGCCCACCGCCGCCCTGTTTGCCGGCGGCGCACCCGCGCACTGAGCACGGCCCGGCGCCGGCGCGGCCTCAGCGGATGCCGCCCACATAACGCGGCGCTTCAGGCACCGGCTCGGGCGCCGCAGGCACGGCCCGCTGGCGCACTGCCTGGGTTGCCACATCAAGCAGCGGCCGCCGCGCTGCTGGCGGCGCCACCGCGTGCATGGCATGGTCCAGCCGGTCAGCCCAGTCGGCCAGCTCAGGCACGCCGTCTTCCTGCGCGCGCTGGCGCGCAAAGCGCACCACCTCCGCCGCGTAGTCCGCATTCACGGCCATCCACTCGGTGTCCGTCACACGCCCCGTCTTGCGGCGCAGCAGCACGTGCAGATGGGCGGCAATGGCCAGCTTGTCGGAATCAGGCATGGTCGCTCCTTGAAAGCTATGAGGCCCCGTCATTCAGGAAACCGTCTGGCAGTTTGAGACCTCGATAGTGCGCAATCCCCACGGCCGCTGAACACGCGCTGCCCAAGCCAGGGCCACCGTGGAACTGGCTCCGCCAGGCCACCGGTGGCGTCCCCCTCTGGGGGAAGGCGCCGCAGGCGACCCAGGGGGAGCCATGTCTACCCCAGCCGCTCACGGTGCTGCGCAATGTCCAGGCCCGTCTGCTCGCTCTGCTCGTCCACCCGCAGGCCGACCACGAAGTTGGTGATCCACAGCAGCACCGCCGTCGCCACCAGGCTGTAGCCCATCACGGCACCCACGCCGATGGCCTGGGTGAGCAGGCTGCCCGAGACGCCGCCCACCGTGGGACTGGCCAGCACGCCTGTCAGCAGCGAACCCACAATGCCGCCCACGCCATGCACGCCGAACACGTCCAGCGAATCATCGGCACGCAGCAGGCGCTTGAGCCCCGTGGCACCCCAATAGCAGGCCAGGCCTGCCACCAGCCCGATCACCAAGGCCGAGCGCAGCGTGACGAAACCCGCCGCCGGGGTAATCGCCACCAGCCCTGCGACCAGCCCCGAGCACAGCCCCAGCAGCGAGGGGCGGCCACGCACGATCCATTCGCCCACCATCCACGACAAGGCGCCCGCTGCCGCCGCGATATGCGTGACCGCCATCGCCAGCCCGGCGCGGCCATCGGCAGCCACGGCAGAGCCCGCATTGAAGCCGAACCAGCCCACCCACAGCATGCCAGCGCCCGCCATCGTGAGCCCCAGGCTGTAGGGCTCGAACGGCTCGCGCCCATAGCCCGTGCGGCGCCCCAGGAACCACGCGCAGACGAGCCCCGCGACGCCCGCGTTCACGTGGACCACCGAGCCACCAGCGAAGTCCAGCGCCCCCATGCGCGCCAGCCAGCCTCCGGGCTCCCACACCCAGTGAGCCACCGGCGCGTAAACCACCAACGTCCACAGGCTGACAAAGATGAGCAGCGCAGAGAACCGCATGCGCTCGACCAGGGCTCCCACCAGCAGCGCGGCGGTGATGATGGCGAAACTGAGCTGGAACATCGCGTACACCGATTCGGGAATGTGCGGCGCCACGTGGCTCACCGCAAGCTTGCCGCCCGCCAGGTCGAAGTCCAGCCCCGTGAAGCCAGCGCGGTCCCACCCGCCCAGCCAGGGGCTGCCCGGTGTGAAGGCCAGCGAGTAGCCCGCAGCGAACCACCACAGGCTGACCAGCGCCGCGATGGCCACCACGCTGGCCATGGTATTCAGCACGTTCTTCTTTCGCACCATGCCGGCATAGAACAGTGCCACACCCGGCAACGTCATGAGCAACACCAGCGCGGTCGAGGTCATCATCCATCCGGTGTGCGCTGCGTTCACCGTGTCCTGCGCCACCATCACAGGCCGCAGGGGCGCCGGTGCCGCGCCGGAAGCCCCGGCGTCCTGCTGCGTGCCCTGCGCAAGCGCAGCGCCACACAGCCCCAGGCACAACAACACCGCTGCCACGACCCGGTACACGACTCCCTGCATGAAGGCTCCTTCTCGCAAATTGTTACAAGCGGATTGCACGAGCCATGCCAGCAGAAAATGCCATATAGACGAGCAAAAAACCTGGATATGCACTGCAAAGGGGGGCGGGAAACCCCCAATGCACCATGGGGGTGCGGCCGTTACAGTTGCGGCACTCGAAAGCGCGCTTCGGTGTGCCAAGCGAGGGGCCCGAGGAGACACTTTCTACCTACAACCATATTCATCCAAGCACCCAACGAGGTGCAGATCCTTTCCAGGCGCTGGCGATCCCAGCGCTTTTTTCTTGCCCGGTCGCAGAACACACCGCCACTCCATCCGGGCGATGCGGTCCTGAATTGATAGCACGCAAGGTGCGACAATCCTGAGATGGAATGGATTTTTATCACCCTGGCCTCGCTGTTGGCCGGGTTTGTGGATGCGATAGTGGGCGGAGGGGGTCTGGTGATGGTGCCGGCGCTGTTCGCGGCTTTTCCTGGCGCGCCGCCGGCCACGCTGCTGGGCACGAACAAGGCAGCGTCGGTGTGGGGCACGGCCATGGCCACCTGGCAGTACAGCCGGCGTGTGCAGGTGCGCTGGCGAGCCATGCTGCCTGCGGCCGCCGCGGGCTTCGCGGGGTCGTTTGCCGGGGCCTGGGCCGTCACGGTGATCTCGGCCGACTTTCTGCGCAAGCTGCTGCCGCTGGTACTGCTGGGCGTACTCCTCTACACCCTGGCCAAGAAGGAATTGGGACGGCACCATGCGCCGCGCTACAGCGGCCGTACCGAGGTGGTGGCGGCCAGCCTGATCGGCGTGCTGATCGGCTTCTACGACGGTTTCTTCGGGCCGGGCACGGGCAGCTTCTTCGTCTTCCTGTTCGTGCGGATGCTCGGGTATGACTTTCTCAATGCATCGGCCTCGGCCAAGCTGCTCAATTGCGCCACCAACATCGCCGCCATCGCGCTTTTTGCCGCCAAGGGCCATGTCTGGTGGCACTTCGCCGTGACGCTGGCCATCGCCAACGTGGTGGGCAGCCTGCTGGGCACGCACATGGCGCTCAAGCACGGCACCGGCTTCGTGCGCGGGATCTTCATCGTGGTGGTGAGCACGCTGATCCTCAAGACCGGCTACGACGCGTTTTTGCGATGACCCCCTGAGTCGCCTTCGGCGCCTTCCCCCTGCAGGGGAGCGCACCCCCTGGCCCGGCGCAGCCGGCTCCAGGGCTGCACTGGCGTCGGTCACGCCGGCCTCACAGGCCCTGGCCTCTGCGGCCCGACCCACCTCCAGTTCGGGGGCGCCGCTCTAAAACCTGTTGTGAATTCGCCCACAACCGGTGTTTTGCGCGACTTCCCGGTGGCGCAGGAAAAATACCCGTTCCTATAATCGTGACCGTTTCGTGACGTCAGACATCGCAATCCGCGACGACTGCGCACACCCCCTCCAAAGCCTCCGGCCTGCTTACCCGCATGCCGGATTTTTTGTACCTGAAATACCCCTGACAGGACCCTCCCCATGAAATTGCTCAAGGCTGTTGCCACCGCCCTCGCGTTCTGCGCCGCTTTCTCTAGTGCCCAGGCCCGCACGCTGGACGAGGTGAAGAAGGACGGCAAGATCCTGATTGCGACCGAGGGGCAGTTCGCTCCATTCAACTTCTTCAACGGCACCACGCTGACCGGCTTCGAAGTCGAGACGGCCGAGCTGGTGGCCAAGAAGATGGGTCTGACCATCCAGTGGAAGACCCTGGGCTTCGACGCAC
Source organism: Acidovorax sp. sic0104 (assembly GCF_019219095.1). Taxonomy (GTDB): domain Bacteria; phylum Pseudomonadota; class Gammaproteobacteria; order Burkholderiales; family Burkholderiaceae_C; genus Acidovorax. The sequence goes on along the minus strand of NZ_JAHUWH010000025.1, from coordinate 18,223 downwards.
TGCTCACCGGCCTGCGCCAGGACCGCTGGGATCTGGTGATCGCCTCGCACGGCATCACCGACGAGCGCGCCAAGGCCGTCACCTTCACCGACCCGCACTACTGCTCGGGCGGCATGATCATCGCCATGGACCCCGCCATCAAGAGCGCCAAGGACCTGGCGGGCAAGGTGGTGGCCGTGCAGACCGGCACCAGCTACCTCGAGAACGTGCAGAAGGTCTCTTCCATCAAGGAAATGAAGAACTTCCCCACCGACGTGGACGCCCGCAGCGCCCTGAACTCGCGCCGCGTGGACGCCTGGGTGACCGACCGCTTCGTCGCCAAGGCCGTGGCCGAAAAGAACCCGGGCGCCGGCTTCAAGCTCGGCGACATGCTCTTCATCGAGCGCATCGCCGCCGCCGTGGCCAAGGGCAACACCTCGCTGGCCGCCGGCTGGAACAAGGCCCTGGCCGAAGTCATGGCCGATGGCAGCTACGCCGCGCTGTCCAAGAAGTATTTCAACGAAGACGTCCGTTGCCAGTAATCACGACCCGCACGTAGTCACCGGGGTCCTTTTTTCATGCTCACTGCCTTTTGGCCGCAGCGCTGGAGCCGCCAGCAGCGCAGCAACGCCACGCTCGTCTCTGCCGTCATCCTGATGGTGCTGGTGCTGGCACTGCTCGGCAAGCTGCTGTCCTTCCTGCCGGATCCCATCGGCCCCAATGCCCAGGCGTTCTCTGACGGCGCGCGCACCACGCTGTGGCTCACGCTGATCAGCGGCAGCGTGGGACTGGTGCTGGGCACCGGCGCGGCGCTGGCCCGCACCGCGCGCTGGGCCGCCGTGCGCTGGGTGGCCAGCTTCTACATCTGGGTGATCCGCGGCACGCCGCTGCTGGTGCAGATCCTGTTCGTTTACTTTGCGCTGCCGGTGCTGGTGCCGGGCCTGAACCTGCCCGACTTTGCCGCCGCGGTGCTGGCCCTGGGCCTGAACGTGGGCGCCTACAACGCAGAGGCCATCCGCGCCGGCCTGCTGGCCGTGCCGCGCGGCCAGACCGAGGCCGCCAAGGCCCTGGGCCTGGGCCGCATGCACGTCTTTCTGGATGTGGTGTTTCCGCAGGCCTTCAAGATCTCGCTGCCGCCGCTGGTGAGCAACTTCGTGGCGCTGCTCAAGGATTCGTCGCTGGCCTACGCCATCGGCGTGGTGGAGCTCACCAACGTGGGCAACCGCATCCAGTCTGCCACGTTCCAGCCCATCGCCACGCTGTCCACCGTGGCCGTCACCTACCTGCTGCTCACCACCCTGGTCACGCAGATCTCGAACGCGGTGGAGTACCGCTTCGATGTGGAAGGTCGCAACAAATGACGCGCCAGGCCACACCCTTCATCGTGGTGGACCGGGTCTGCAAGTCGTTCGGCACGCACCATGTGCTGCGCGACGTGTCCACCGTGTTCAACACCGGCGAGGTCACCGTGATCATCGGCGCCTCGGGCTCCGGCAAGAGCACGCTGCTGCGCGCCATCAACCGGCTCGAGCCCCACGACTGCGGCCACATCACCATCGGGGGCGAAGAAGTCACCGACGACCTGGCCACGCTGCAAAAGCAGCGCAGCGAGGTCGGCATGGTTTTCCAGCAATTCAACCTGTTCGGCCACATGAGCGTGCTGGACAACGTGACGCTGGCGCCCCGACGCATCCGCCGCACGCCGCGCGCCCAGGCCAACGAGCAGGCCATGGCCTTGCTGCGCCGCGTGGGCATGCAGGACCATGCGCACAAGTACCCCTGGCAGCTGTCGGGCGGCCAGCAGCAGCGGGTGGCCATTGCACGGGCACTGGCCATGCAGCCCCAGGTGATGCTGTTCGACGAACCCACCTCGGCCCTGGACCCGGAGATGGTGCAGGAGGTGCTCGACGTGATGCGCGAACTGGCCCGCGGCGGCATGACCATGATCGTGGTGACCCACGAGATGGGCTTTGCCCGCGAGGTGGCGGACCGCGTGATGTTCTTCGACCAGGGGCGCATCGCCCACGACGCGCCCCCTGCAGAGTTTTTCAGCAACCCCGCGAACGACCGTATCCGTGCCTTCATCGGCCGCATGACAGGATGAGTCCCCCCCTGAGTCGCCTGCGCCACGCCCGCAGCATGAGCCGCCGACGTGCGATCAGGGCTTGTGCCACGCCCCATCCGTTTGACGCGCTCTGGCCTGCGCTCAATGACGCGCGCACCTGAGATCCAGGTTGCTGCGCCCCTCATAACAAAAGCCAACAACCCCTACCGGAGTGACCATGAAACTGAACCACACGTTCCTTGCCCTGATGGCCGCCGGCCTGTGCAGCCTGCCACCCGCAGCGTTGGCCCAGACCGCCAAGGATTTCGAAGAGATGCGCAACGAGCTCAAGGCGCTGCGCGCCGAGCTCAATGCCCTGAAGGCACAGCAGGCCCAGGCGCCGGCCGCAGCGCCTGCTGGCGCGTCGGCATCGGCCTGGAATGACCGCATCGATGCGGTCGAGCTCAAGCAGAAGGACGCCGTGGTGTTGGGCGACATTCCCGGCAGCTTCCGCTTGCCCGGCAGCGAGACATCGATCCGCATCTATGGCTTCGCCGAAGCCAACATGGTCAAGGACTTCAAAGGCACCGCGCCCGGCGACACCTTCACCAACCTGATGGAGCAGCCCCTGGGTGACAACCACTCGGGCAAGGCCAGCCTGACCGCGCAGACCTCGCGCTTCGGCTTCGAGACCTCCACGCCTACTTCCATCGGCACGTTCAACACCAAGATCGAAGCCGACTTCTATGCCTACTGCGGCAGCGAGTGCAACCGTGGCCGCCTGCGACTGCGCCACGCCTACGGCGAGTACGCCGGCTGGCTGATCGGCCAGACCTGGTCGACCTTCATGGACACGGACAACCTGCCCGAGACGGTGGACTTCAACGGCCCGCCTGGCGCGACCTTCCGCCGGCCCACGCAGGTGCGCTACACCTACAACGACCCCAACTTGGCCAAGTTCCAGTTCGCCATCGAAGAACCCACCGACGGCGCCAAGAGCCCCAACCTGGTGGCCCGCGTGGACAAGGCCTTCGACTGGGGCAACATCAACGCCCGCCTGCTCTCGCACGAGCAGCGTGTGGACGGCGTGAGCAAGCGCGGCATGGGCTTCGGCCTGGGCGCGGGCTACAAGATCACCGGCACGACCACGCTGATGGCACAGTACACGCGCCTGGACGGCGACGGTGATGGCGCCTACCTGGTGGGCACCAACTACCCGGTGCTGGACGGCGGCACCGTGCGCCTGGACAAGTCGCACGGCGTGGTGCTGGGCCTGTCCAACGTGTTCAGCGAGAAGCTGCGCGGCACCGTGTCGCTGGGCATGGTCCGCTCGCGCAACAAGCTGGGCGATGCCTATGTGAACGCGTACGGCGCCGAAGGCAACCACAAGCTGTACCAATGGCATGCCGGCATGTACTACCTGCCGATCAAGAACGTGGAGCTGGGCGGCGAGCTGATCGGCGGCCGCCGCACGACGTTCGACGGCCAGCAGGGCGACATGCTGCGCCTGAATCTGCAGGCACGCTATCTGTTTAATTGAGGTTTCACCCCCTGAGGCGCTGCGCGCCTTCACCCCTCTCTCGGCGCGCTGCGCGCTCCGGGAGGGGGACGCCACCGGTGGCCTGGCAGAGCCAGTTCCACGGTGGCACTGGCCTGGGGCCGTGCCTGTGTTGCGGGCGTGTGTCGTGCGCCACGCGCTGCAGAGTATTGTTGCGACGGCTGGCCGGGGAACCGACCAGCCTTTTTTATTTTGAAGCCGATGAAACCCGAACGTCTGGGCCTCGTGGCCCTGTTGGTGGTCACCGTGGTGTGGGGCACGACCTTCCCTGCCATGAAGCTGCTGTCTGCGCACCTTGATGCGCTGCAGATCATCTGGCTGCGCTTTGTCATCGCGCTGGTGGTGCTGGCGCCGCTGTGGTGGGGCATGCGGCGCGATGAGCGGCTGTGGGGCTGCGGCCTCGGCGTGCTGCTGTTCCTGGCGTTCTGGCTGCAGATCGAGGGGCTGGCGCGCACCAGCAGCAACCGCAATGCGTTCGTGACCGGACTCAACGTGCTGGTGGTGCCGCTGCTCGCGATGGCGGCGCTGGGACGGCGCTACGGCTGGCCGCTGTGGGCCGCATGCGCGATGGCTTGTGCCGGCATGGCGTTGATGTTCCACGAGAACGAGCCCTGGAACCTGGGCGATACGCTGACACTGGCGAGCACGGTGTTCTATGCGGTCTACATCCTCGCGCTCGAGGAATGCGCGCGGCGCACCGCAGCGCGCCCGCTGCGGGCCACGCGCATGGCGGCCGCGCAGGCGGGGGTGATGGCGCTCGCGTCCACACTGCTGCTGGCGGGCCAGGGTGGCGGCATGGGCTGGCTGTCATCCACCGCGGACCTGCCCGTGGCGGCCTGGGTTGCGCTGCTGCACCTCGGCCTGCTCGCCAGTGTGGTGGTGGTCACGCTGCAGGCCTGGGGCCAGCAGCGGGTGGATGCGATGCGCAGCGCCATCGTGTTCGGGCTGGAGCCGGTGTTCGCCGCACTCACTGCGTGGGGGCTGCTTGGTGAACGGCTGGGATGGGCGGGCGTCGCCGGCGCGGCGCTGATCGTGGCGGCACTGGTGTTCAGCCAGTGGGCTCCCGCAGCCACGGCGAAGGTACGGCTGCCGGCCTGAGTTCGGCAATTTTTGAGTCGAATGACGGCCTGGCGCTTTCTGTAGAAGCGCCAACAGCTACCAAAACAATAGCAAATTTGCCACCCCCCACTGCTGACACGGAGGGCACGGACGGCACCAGCCACGGTGGTCGCTGCATCCGGATCGGGCCCGCTGAAGGCTTGTTGCCTTGGAGGCCCTCACACCTGCGTGACGAGCCCCACCATCTTCACCACCTCCAGGTCGCGCCCCTTCACCGAGGCCAGTTCGGCCCGCAGGCGGTCGTTGTCCCAGCGATCGTCGGGCGCACCGCTGAGATACCAGTCGGAGCCGTTGTCGGCCAGGAACATTCCGTAAGTCTTGAGGGCGGTGAGGATGGCCTGGGCCTCGGGGCTGAACGTGGCGGGGATCGCAAAGCCGGCCTTCAGCCGCACGCGCATGCCCATGGGCGGCAGGTTGGCGTCGGTGCTGGACGATGCGTAGTGCGTGGCAGGCGGTACGAACGCCCGGCGCGTGCGCGCCGCCGTGAACCGCAGCGCATGGCGGATGCCACCAGCGCCCCTGGAGGCTTCGTCGTACCGCGCCAACCCTGGGAAGATGGGCAGCCCGGCCGCATCCGCACTGGTCCACCCGCTCTTGGCGGCGGGCCTCACGTTGTTGCTGTCCAGATGGAACTCCGCGCCGACATCGGCCCGCCAGCCGCCGCCCCGCACGAAGGCGCGCCCCAGTTCGTAAAGACGCTGGTTGTCCTTGTCGATGACCAGCACATGCCGGTCGCCGCCCTGCCCCGGCGCGCCTTCGACCGGCGCGTCCAGCGGGATCGGGAAAGGACCGGGGTCGCTCTCGTCGCCGTACGCCTGGTATTCGATGGGCACGCGCGCCTGCTGGCCGGTGACCACCTGGTACGGGATGCCGATGGGAGCGCCCTCCCACAATCCTGCGCCGAAGTCGCGGTACAGCCCCTTGTCGGCGCCGATGCTGGCGATCAGGCGGTCCGAGGCAGGGTCCACCTCGGCCGCGCTGATGTCCGTGTTCCAGGGGTTGTCGGGCGGGAATGGCACGGCGCCCTGCAGCGATGCGCCCACGCCCACGCTGGCGCGCGACAGGTTGCCGTAGGCCGCGCTGCCTGCTGGCGGAGCGGGTGGCAGCGCAGGGGAAGGAGGCCCAGGGGGTGCCGCAGGCGCCTCACCGCCACCACCACCGCCGCAGGCGGTGAGCAGCAGGACGGGTAGAGCCCCGAGGGCCCGGCGGCGCTGGCGTTGCATGGTGTGTGTCTCCTCAATGACGGGCGTCGCAGTCTGCGCCGCCTGTCTTGGCATGCGCCCCGGCGTGCACGGGCGGATTGTGCCGACAAAGGTCCGCGCAAGCTGTAAGAGCCTGTTCAACAAGAACTTTCCGAGGCCGCCCATGTGCCCTGGCGGTGTGGACCGCGCGGTGCGCCGCGCCGTCGCGGGCCCTGCCGCTGTCAGGGCAGTGGCAAAGCAACGTCCGCCGCCCGGCGCGGTTTGCCGATGGGGGCGGACGCTTGGCCCTTCTGCACGGCGGCGATGTCTTCTTCGCTCGGGTACTCGCCCTGCAGCCAGTAGTCGAACACACGGCGCGCAATGGGGGCCGCGTGGGCTGCGCCGAAGCCTGCGTTCTCCACGATCACGGCCAGGGCGATGGCGGGCGCCTCGGCCGGTGCGTAGGCGGCGAACAGGGAGTGGTCGCGCTGGTGCTCTTCCAGCGCCTTGGCGTTGTACTTCACGTTCTGGCCCAGGCTCACGGCCTGGGCGGTGCCGGTCTTGCCCGCCGAGGTGTAGGCCGAGCCAGCGAACACGCGCGTGCCGGTGCCACCCTTGTTCACGGCCACGAGCGCATTGCGAACGATCTCCACGTTCTTGGGGGAATAGCCCAGGTTCTCGCCGGGTGGCTGCACGATCTCGGTCACCACGCCGGTGACCGAATTCTTGATGGCCTTGGCCATGTGCGGGCGATGGCGGGTGCCGCCGTTGGCCAGCGTGGCCTCGGCCAGCGCGAGTTGCAGCATGGTGAAGTTGTTGTATCCCTGTCCGATGCCCAGCGACACCGTCTCGCCCGGGAACCAGCGCTTCATTTCCGGGCGCCTGTAGGTATTGCGCTTCCACTCGGTGCTGGGCAAGGTGCCCCGCACTTCGCCGTTCAAGTCGATGCCGGTGCTCTGGCCGAAGCCCAGCGGCTTCATGAAGTCGTGGATGGCGTCCACGCCCATCTCGACCGCCAGCGAATAGAAGTACGTGTTGCTGGAGAACTGGATCGCACGGTGCATGTCCACGCCGCCCAGGCCGCCCTCGTGGCTGCGGAAAGTGTGGCCGCCGAAGGTGTAGAAGCCCGGGTCGCTCACCACCATGCTGGGCGAGCGCTTGTTCAGCTGCAGCGCTGCCAGCGCCATGAAGGGCTTGTAGGTGGAGCCGGGCGGGTACGTACCCCGCAGGGCGCGGTTGAGCAGGGGCTTGTCGATCGACTCATTGAGCGCCGTCCAGTTCTCCACGTCGATGCCTTCCACAAACAGGTTGGGGTCGAACGTGGGCTTGCTCACGAGGGCCAGGATCTCGCCGTTGCGCGGGTCGATGGCCACCAGCGCGCCACGGCGATTGCCGTACAGGTCTTCCACGAGTTTCTGCAGCTTGATGTCGATGGACAGCATCACGCTGTCGCCGGGCGTGGCCGCGTGACTGGACAGCTTGCGCACGGCGCGGCCACCGGCCGACGTCTCCATCTGCTCTACGCCGGTGGTGCCGTGCAGCGCGGACTCGAAGCTCTGCTCGATGCCCAGCTTGCCGATGTACTCGGTGCCCCGGTAGTTGGCCTCGTCTTCCGAATCCTGGATGCGGGCCTTCTCGGTCTGGTTGATGCGGCCGATGTAGCCGATGGCATGGGCTGCCACATCGCCCATCGGGTAGTTGCGGAACAACCGGGCCTTGATGTCCACACCAGGGAACCGGTAGCGCTGGGCGGTGAACCGAGCCACCTCCTGGTCGGTCAGCCGCGTGCGGATGGGCAGCGACTCGAAATTGCGCGACTCTTCCATCAGCCGCTTGAAGCGCCGGCGGTCACGGGTCTGGATGTCCACGATCTTGGCAAGCTCGTCGATGGTTTCATCCAGCACCCCGGCGCGCGAGGGCGTGATCTCCAGCGTGTAGGCCGAGTAGTTGGTGGCCAGCACCACGCCGTTGCGGTCCAGGATGAGGCCCCGGTTGGGCACGATGGGCACCACCGCCGTGCGGTTGCTCTCGGCCTGCGCCGCCAGGTCGTCGTGCCGTATCACCTGCAGATACACCAGCCGCGCCACCACCAGTCCGAACGCGAACAGCACCACCAGCCCGATGACCATCGCACGCAACCGAAAGCGCGAAGCGTCGGCTTCGCTGCTGCGCAGTTCAGTCATGGCCGCTCACCAAGATGCGGATAGGTGTCGGAAGTCGCGCGGCCCAGGCCAGCGCCACCGTGGAACTGGCTCCGCCAGGCCACGGGTGGCGCCCCCCTTCCCGCGATGCGCAGCATTGCGAGAGAAGGGGGAAGCGGCGCAGCCGCTCAGGGGGTTGCCTCATGCTACAGCGGCCGGTTCTGGTCACGGTCCGGAGGACGGCGCTGCGGCGCCAGCAGCACCCAGCTGGCCAGCGGCCAGAGCAGCGCTTCGATCAGCGGCGCCAGAAAGCTCCACAGGCCAGGGAATATGCCCCCTGCCGCCATGCGCAGCAGGAGCTCTATCGCATGGGCGAGCGCGAACAGCGGCAGTACCTGCAGCGCCTGGGAAGGCACGCTGAACCAGAGCAGGCGGCGGTGGATGGCAATGGCGCCGAACGACAGCACCGTGTATGACAGCGCATGCTGCCCCAGCAGCGCCGACTGGCTCACGTCCATGCACAGCCCCAGCACGAACGCCACGCCCATGCCGATGCGCAGGGGCTGGTGCACGCCCCAGAAGACGAGCAGCACCATGAGCAGGTCGGGCGTCCAGACGATGCGGCCCAGGGGCAGCATGTTGATGGCCAGGCCCGTGGCAAGGCTGGCCCCGATGAACACCGGGTTGACGGGCAGCAGCAGCGGCTCGCCGCGCGGCATGATCATTTGCGCGCTCCTTTGCGGGAAGGTACGGGGTGCGCGGGCTCAGGCCGGGGCAGCGCGTTGTTGTCGGCCAGGGGTTTGAGCACCACCACGTGGCGGGCGCCCTGCACCTGTGCCAGCGGCATGCAGTAGATACGGGCAAAGGCCGAGTCGGCGCGGCGCTCCACGCGCACCACCTTCGCCACCGGCAGGCCTGACGGGTACAGGCCGTCCACGCCGCTGGTGGTGAGCAGGTCGTCCTCGCGGACATCGGCGTTGGCGGGCATGAAGCGCAGCTCCATGCCACCGCCGTGGCCCGCCACGGGGTCGCCGTAAGCAACACCGCGGGCACCGGTGCGGATGTTCAGCACGGGGATCGCCTGGTCGCGGTCCACAAGCAGCGTGACCTCACTCACCAGCGGAAACACGCGCGTGACCTGTCCCAGCACGCCCGCCTCGTCCATCACGGGCGAGCCCAGTTCCACGCCGCCCATCTGCCCCCGGTCGAGCACCACGCGGCGCGTGTAGGGGTCGGCCGTGTCGTAGATCACCTCGGCCGCCTGGGCCGGGGTTTCGAGCCGCTCGCGCAGCGCCAGCAGCTGCCGCAGCCGCGTGTTCTCCAGCGCCAGTTGCTCGGCCTGGTTGGCGCGCTGCCCCATGGTGGTCATCTTCTTGCGCGCGTCATCCAGCTCTTGCTGGGCAGTGGTGAGCGACTGGAAGTAGTCCGAACTGTGGCTGGCCATTTCCACCGGCTTGAGCATGAGCCACTGCACGGGGTACAGCACCGTGCCCACTGCTTGCCGAAATGGCCCGGTCAGCTGAAAGCGCGCGTCCGCCACCATGAGAAACAGCGCCAAAGCGCTGTAGACGGCCAAACGCGACAGGGCCGACGGGCCCTGTTTGAAAAAAGGAGGAGCGCTGCGCTCAAGGGTACCCAGCGGCATGTCAGTGATTCATAGCGCTTCGCGCTAACCCCCGCTTAGAACACTGGCGCGGTCAACGCCAGTGCACCCGTGGAACTGGCTCCGCCAGGCCACCGGGTGCGTCCCCCTGCCCGCAGCGCCCGGCGCTGCGAGAGCGGGGGGAAGCCGCGAAGCGGCTCAGGGGGGTGGCACATCATTCACTCGTGAAAATGCTGCCCAGGCGGTCCATGCGCTCCAGCGCAATGCCGCAGCCGCGCACCACACAGGTCAGCGGGTCTTCGGCCACCAGCACGGGCAGGCCGGTCTCTTCGGCCAGCAGTCGGTCCAGGTCGCGCAGCAGCGCACCGCCACCGGTCAGCATCATGCCGCGGTCGGCAATGTCGGCGCCGAGTTCGGGCGGGGTCTGCTCCAGCGCGTTCTTGACGGCCGAGACGATCTGGTTGAGCGGGTCGGTCAGGGCTTCCAGCACTTCGTTGCTGGAGATGGTGAAGCTGCGCGGCACGCCTTCGGAGAGATTGCGGCCCTTGACTTCCATTTCGCGCACTTCGGAGCCGGGGAAGGCCGAGCCGATGTTCTTCTTGATGGATTCTGCGGTGGGCTCGCCGATCAGCATGCCGTAGTTGCGGCGGATGTAGCTGATGATGGCTTCGTCGAACTTGTCACCGCCCACGCGCACACTGCCCTTGTAGACCATGCCGCCCAGCGAGATCACGCCGACTTCGGTGGTGCCGCCGCCGATGTCCACGACCATGGAGCCCGATGCCTCGGACACCGGCAGGCCCGCGCCGATGCCGGCGGCCATGGGTTCCTCGATCAGGTAGACAGCGGTGGCGCCGGCAGCTTCTGCGGCGTCCTTGATGGCGCGGCGCTCGACCTGGGTGGAGCCGCAGGGCACGCAGATGATGATGCGCGGGCTGGGGGTGAACAGCGTGCGGGGATGCACCATCTTGATGAACTGCTTGATCATCTGCTCGGTGATCACGAAGTCGGCGATCACGCCGTCCTTCATGGGCCGGATGGCTTCGATGTTGCCGGGCACCTTGCCCAGCATGGCCTTGGCTTCGTGGCCTACGGCCTGGATGACTTTCTTGCCGTGGGGCCCGCCCTCGTGGCGGATGGCGACGACGGAAGGTTCGTCGAGGACGATGCCTTTGTCGCGGGCGAAGATGAGGGTGTTGGCTGTGCCAAGGTCAATGGCAAGGTCGGTGGAGAAGTACCGACGGAAAGCTCCGAACATTCAAAAGTCCTCTCAGGCACGGCATGCACGTCGGCCTGCCATCGCCGGGTATTCAGGGGTGTTTATTGGCTTTTTTCACGCAATTGACTCCCATTTCGGGAGCCTCGCGGCAAAGCCGGGATAATACCCCATCCCCTGTGAATAACTCCCTCCGGCGTACCCCGGATCACAGCTTTACTTCTGGTTTCTCTAGATTCTCCTCCCTATGGCACTGACCCCCCAGGACATCGGCCGCATTGCCAATTTGGCGCGGCTTGAGCTGACATCCTCCGAAAGTGAGCGCATGCTGACACAGCTGAACGGCTTCTTTGACATCGTGGAAAAGATGCGGGCTGTGGATACATCGGGCCTCACACCGCTGGCGCACCCGGTGGCCGCGATCCAGGACGTGGCCCTGCGCCTGCGCGACGATGTGGCCAGCGAGCCCAACCAGCGGGAAGCCAACCAGAAGAGCGCGCCGGCCGTGGAGCGCGGCCTGTTCCTCGTTCCCAAAGTGATCGAGTGAGGAGGCCCGCATGACCACCAGCACGAACCAAGCCCTGCACGACCTGGGAGTGGCCGAACTGGCCGCCGGCCTGCGCGGCAAGCAATTTTCTGCGGTAGAAGCCGCGCAGCATTTCCTGTCGCGCGCGCAGGCCCACCCGCAACTGGGCGCCTTCGTGGCGCTGAACGAAGAAGCCACCCTGGCGCAGGCACGGGCAGCAGACACCCGCATCGCGGCAGGCACCGCAGGCGCGCTCGAAGGCGTGCCGCTGGCCCACAAGGACATCTTCGTCACCCGCGACTTCCCCAGCACCGCCGGCTCGAGGATGCTGGCGGGCTACCGGTCGCCCTTCGACGCCACCGTGGTCGCCAAGCTGGCCGAGGCCGGCGCGGTGACGCTGGGCAAGCTCAACTGCGATGAATTCGCCATGGGCTCGGCCAACGAAAATTCGGCCGTGGCCCCCGTGGGGTTCGAAGCTCCCGCACCGGTGCGCAACCCGTGGGATACCAGCCGCGTCCCGGGCGGCTCCTCGGGCGGCAGCGCCGTGGCCGTGGCGGCGCGCCTGGCGCCGGCCGTGACCGGGACCGACACGGGCGGCTCCATCCGCCAGCCCGCCTCGTTCTGCGGCATTACCGGCATCAAGCCCACCTATGGCCGCGCCAGCCGCTACGGCATGATCGCTTTCGCCTCCAGCCTGGACCAGGCCGGCCCCATGGCCCGCTCGGCAGAGGACTGCGCGCTGCTCCTGTCCGCCATGTGCGGCCCCGACCCTGACCGGGACTCGACCAGCCTGGATGTGCCCGCCGAGAATTTCGGCGCCAGGCTGAGCGACAGCATCGACGGCCTGCGCATTGGCATCCCCGCCGAGTTCTTTGGCGAGGGCCTCGCGCCCGATGTGCGAGCGGCCGTGGACAGCGCCCTCAAGGAGTATGAAAAGCTGGGCGCCAAGCTCGTGCCCATCAGCCTGCCCCGCACCGAGCTGTCCATCCCCGTCTACTACATCATCGCGCCCGCCGAGGCGTCGTCCAACCTCAGCCGATTCGACGGCGTGAAGTTCGGCCACCGTGCCAAGGACTACACCGACCTGGTGGACATGTACAAGAAGACCCGCGCCGAAGGCTTCGGCGACGAAGTCAAGCGCCGCATCATGATCGGCGCCTACGTGCTGTCCCACGGCTACTACGACGCGTACTACCTGCAGGCGCAGAAGATCCGCCGCATGATCGCCGACGACTTCCAGAACGCGTTCAACAGCTGCGACGTGATCGCCGGCCCCGTGGCCCCCACCGTGGCCTGGAAGCTGGGCGAACACGGCAACGACCCGCTGGCCGACTACCTGGCCGACATCTTCACCCTGCCCGCATCGCTGGCCGGCCTGCCCGGCATGAGCGTGCCTGCAGGGTTTGGCGAGGCCGGCATGCCCGTGGGCCTGCAGCTCATCGGCAACTACTTCCAGGAGGCCCGCCTCCTGAACGCTGCGCACCGCCTGCAGCAAGCCACCGACTTCCACCTCCGCCAACCCGGAGGCCTGTGACATGACGACCAGCAAATTGATCCACGGCTACGAAGTCGTCATCGGCTTCGAGACCCACACCCAGCTCGCGACGCAATCCAAGATATTCAGCCGCTCGCCCACCGCCTTCGGTGCCGAGCCCAACACCCAGGCATCCCCCGTGGACCTGGCCCTGCCAGGCACACTGCCGGTGATGAACCGCGAAGCCGTGGTGTGCGCTATCAAATTAGGACTGGCCCTGGGCTCCCACATTGCGCCAGTGAGCATTTTTGCCCGCAAGAACTACTTCTACCCGGACCTTCCGAAGGGCTATCAGATCAGCCAGTTCGAGATCCCGGTCGTGCAGGGCGGCGAAGTGCAGTTCTTTCTGGGTGACGAAAAGAAGACCGTGCGCCTGGTGCGCGCCCATCTGGAGGAAGACGCCGGCAAGTCGCTGCACGAAGACTTCATCGGGCAGTCCGGTATCGACCTGAACCGCGCGGGCACGCCGCTGCTGGAAATCGTGACCGAGCCGGACATGAGCTCCAGCGAAGAAGCCGTGGCCTACGCCAAGGAGCTGCACAAGATCGTGACCTGGATCGGCATCTGCGACGGCAACATGCAGGAAGGCAGTTTCCGCTGCGACGCCAACGTCTCGGTGCGCAAGCCCGGCCAGCCACTGGGCACGCGCCGCGAGATCAAGAACCTGAACAGCTTCAAGTTCATGCAGCAGGCCATCGACTACGAGATCCGCTGGCAGATCGAAGAGATCGAGGACGGCCGAGCGATCCAGCAGGCCACGGTGCTGTTCGACCCCGACACGGGCGAGACACGCGCCATGCGCACCAAGGAAGACGCGGCCGACTATCGCTACTTCCCCGATCCGGACCTGCCGCCGCTGCACATCTCCGAGCAGTGGGTGCAGGAGCAGCGCGCCCAGATGGCCGAACTGCCGCGCGCCATGGCCGCTCGCTTCGTGTCCGACTACGGCCTGCCCGAGTACGACGCTACGACCCTCACCCAAAGCAAGGCCATGGCAGCGTACTTCGAAGCGACGGCCAAGGCCTGCGGCCAGGCCAAGCTCGCCAGCAACTGGATCATGGGTGAAGTTTCCAAATGGCTGAATGCCGTCGAGGATCACACATTCGAGGACTTTGCTGAGTTTGTACCCCCGGGCAATCTTGCGGCACTCGTTACTCGCATCGCCGATCAAACGATATCGAACTCAGCCGCGAAAACTGTTTTTATAGAGCTAACCCACGCTCCAGGCACCTCACACGACACAGCGTTGGCGTATGTTGATTCGATCATCGAGGCCAAGGGCCTCAAGCAGATGAACGACACCGGCGCGCTGGAGAAGATCGTCGACGAGGTGATCGCGGCCAACGCCGACAACGTGGCCCAGTTCCGCGCCGGCAAGGACAAGGCCTTCAACGCCCTCGTCGGCCAGATCATGAAGGCCAGCAAAGGCAAGGCGAACCCACAGCAGGTCAACGAGGTGCTGCGCGCAAAGCTGGCGGGCTGAGGACGCTACGACGAGGACGCATTGGCATGGACCAAAGAGAAAGAGGCTTCACGCCCCTTTCTCTTCGTATGCAACCTCTCCGCGCCGCGCAGACCGGAGGCAATCCGTGCTGTCTAGCGCGACGCAGCAGGAGCCGTGACCTGTGACGTACCGGCCGCGGGTGCGCGCTGCTCATCCCACAGCCTGCGCAGCAACGCCAGCTCTGTGTCAAACCGCTGATGCACCCTGCGCTTCTCCTGGTCCTGACCGGCCAGAAAGCGTTGCTGTTCGGTGATGCTGTCTTCGTTCTCTGCGATCTTGCGGCGCAACGTCATGGGTGCCTTGTTGGGATCCTTTTTGTAGAACTCCATCTCGGCATCGAAGCCTTTGCGCTGCTGCCTCAATTCGGCGACCCGTTTTTCTGCCGTGGCGGTGACGTCGTCGACCAATTGAATGGCAGCGGCGCGCTCGACGTCGTGCGTGGCCTTGTCAGGGTAGCGCGCCGTGAGCACCCGCTCGCGCCGACGCTCTTCGACCACACGGGCGCGTTCTTCAGCCTCTTTGCGCCGCTGCGCTTCCTGGGCCGCGCGCTCGTTCTCTGTCAGCGAAGGGCCAATCTGGCGGCGCACGGTGCCCGATGGGCTCAGCTCACGCTGCTCGCGGTCCAGGCACTCCGGAATGGGGCGGTCGGCGGTGAGCCGGCGTCCGTTGCGGTCCACACAAGTGTAGATGCCGCCCACCGGCCCCTGCGGCTGCGCGCGCGCGCAGTCCGCGACCAAGGTCGCGCCCATCAACACACCGACGATCCACGCCAACCTGCTCAAATCATTGACCCTCGTTAACGCCGTACCGCTGGCGGTAGGCCAGCACTTTATTGTGGTGGGAGCGCATCCCCTCTTCCCCGCTATCCGCCAGATACAGCAATAAGTCTGCCAGCCTCGCGATCGCACACACTTGCATGCCCAGCTGGTTGCGCACGTACTGGACCGCGCTGTGGTCCACGTCCAGTCCATTCTCGGTGGCTTTTTCCTGCCGGTCCAGCGCAATAGCTACCGCGTGGGGTGTGGCGCCAGCCGCGCGGATGATGGCGATGGACTCGCGCGCGGCCGTGCCGGCGGACATCACGTCGTCCACGATGAGCACCCGACCCTTGAGGGGGGCGCCCACCAGCGTGCCGCCCTCCCCGTGGTCCTTGGCCTCCTTGCGGTTGTAGGCAAACGGCACGTTGCGGCCCAGGCGGGCCAGCTCCACAGCCACGGTCGCAGCCAGCGGAATGCCCTTGTAGGCGGGGCCGAAGACCATGTCGAATTCGATGCCGCTGGCGATCAGGGCTTTTGCATAGAATTCCGCCAGCCGGCCCATCTTGCTGCCGTCATCGAACAGCCCGGCATTGAAAAAGTACGGGCTCAGTCGGCCGGCCTTGGTCTTGAATTCGCCAAAGCGCAGCACACCCGATTCGACGGCAAAACGTACGAAATCCTGCGCCAGCTGGCCTTGTCCATATTTTTGTGCGCCAACATCCACCATGGGGAAATCCTTGTTCAAGTTAACCAGCCTCAATCTCAATGGCATCCGCTCGGCCACCAGCAAAGGCGTGGAAAGCTGGATGGCAGCCACGCGGCCGGATTGTATTTGCGTGCAGGAAGTCAAGGCCCAGGCGGCAGACATTGCCAACCGCTTCGAGCGCCTGGCGGACCTGCAGGGGCACTTCCACTTTGCTCAGAAAAAGGGCTACTCCGGTGTCGGCATCTACACCCGCCACGCGCCCTCGGACGTGGTCGTGGGATATGGCTCGGCCGAGTTCGACGCTGAAGGCCGCTACGTGGAACTGCGCTTTGACACCCCCGCGCGCAAGCTGTCCATCATCAGTGCCTACTTTCCCAGCGGCTCGTCGGGCGAAGAACGCCAGCTGGCCAAGTTCCGCTTTCTGGCGGAGTTCCATCCCCATCTCATGCGCATCAAGGGCGAACGCGAGTTCATCCTGTGCGGCGACATCAACATCGCCCACCAGCAGATCGATCTCAAGAACTGGCGCAGCAACCAGAAGAACAGCGGATTCCTGCCCGAAGAACGGGCCTGGATGACAAAGTTGTTGCACACAACTGATGAAGGCGGTGGGCTGATAGACGTTTACCGTCAGTTACAACCAACCGCCACCGACACGGCCTACACATGGTGGAGCAACCGTGGCCAGGCGTACGCCAATAACGTGGGGTGGCGGCTGGACTACCACCTGGCCACACCCGCGCTGGCGGCCCTGGCCCGCAGCGAGTCCATCTACAAGGGCGAGAAGTTCTCGGACCACGCACCGATCTCGGTGGACTACGACTTCAGTCTCTAACCGTGCACCACGGGAGTGATCGCCGTTGCGTTGCGCAAAGGGCCGCCCGTCAACGCACCGTCCCGACGCGATGCCCGAGGGCGCCCCATTGCGCGTCTCGACCCCAAGGCCCACGGCGGTTTTGCACTGGGCCATGAAGGTCTCGCGCTGATCGCGTGACTGAAGGTCAGTGTGCTCCTCGCCACCGGAAATTCATTGCGCACAAAGCATGCCGCTATTTAAAAGCCGGGCCTTAAACTTGAATCGATAGCCAGTCTCAATTGATCAGCCGCGTATCACTGGCCTCCGATATTTCAATTCCAGCAGTGAAGAAAGTAGGGAACGATGCCAGCTCCAGCCGACCAGAACTTTGACTCCGAAACCCCGCGTGACTTGTTGGCCAGTGGGGTCACTATCAACGGTGTGACCTATTCCCTGGCGTCCCCAGATCCGGGCTTCAATTCACTGACATCTTCCGACGCCGTCTTCAGTATCACTCCGAACAACGCCGATCTTGCCGTGGTGTTCAATATGGACAGCGGAGGAACAGGCATAGCAGGCGCATTTGATGCCCGTATTCGGTCCGCGGGGGGGGATGATTTCCGCATCGCCTCCATGGAAATCGACACCGGAGCTGGCGTTGGGACATCTTCGATTCTCACGATCAAGGGCTACCGCAATGGCTCGCAAGTGGCTTCCGACACGTTCGACACCGGAACAAACAGTGGAAGCGGTGGCAATGCAGTGGTGTATTCGAAGAATGCCGTGACAGCTGGCTTTGGTGGCACGCTCACTTTCGGCAGCGACTGGTACAACATCGATGAAATCCGTATCACCGGCACCGACACCATCGTTGCTGTGGATGACCTGAACTTCGAGCCGGCAGTCGTCCCCAACGTTGCTCCCACCGCCACCAACCTGACCCAGTCCCTGGGTTTCACCGAAGACGCGGGCAGCGTGGCGCTGGCCGACATCGCCATCACCGACCCGGACGCGGGCGACACCCTCACGGCAACACTCACGCTGGGCA
Organism: Acidovorax sp. sic0104; assembly: GCF_019219095.1. Taxonomy (GTDB): domain Bacteria; phylum Pseudomonadota; class Gammaproteobacteria; order Burkholderiales; family Burkholderiaceae_C; genus Acidovorax. The sequence continues at coordinate 510 of NZ_JAHUWH010000025.1, read as the reverse complement.
ACGCCTCGGCAGGCAGCCTGAGCACAGGCACGTTTGGCTCGGCCACCTCCACCCACAACGCGGGCACCGGCGTATGGACGGTCTCGGGCTCGATTTCCGATGTGAACGCGGCCCTTGCAGCCGTGGCCTTCACACCGGCAGCCAACTGGTCGCAGAACACCACCATTACCACCCGCATCCGCGATGCGGCGGGTACGGGCCCTGCGGATGGCACCATCACGCTCAATGCGACGGCGGTCAACGACGCCCCCGTGGCCACAGTGCCTGCGACCATTTCCGTCACGGAAGATGTGGCCACCGCCTTGACCGGCATCAGCTTCTCGGATGTGGATGCTGGCAGCAGCAGCGTGACTGCCACGCTGTCGGTGTCCGGCGGCACGCTCGCGGCCACCAGCGGCGGCGGTGTGACCGTGGGCGGCACAGCCACGGCCCTGACACTGACCGGTTCGGCCAGCAACATCAACACCTTTGTCGCGGGCAGCAACGTCACCTTCACCACTGCAGCCAATG
>NZ_JAHUWH010000024.1 GCF_019219095.1 Acidovorax sp. sic0104 | reverse complement strand
CGAACCCATCGGGTACATCCCGCCTGCTGAGGCTGAGGCAAACTACTACCGGCAACTCGCCAGTCAGGCCACTGTGGAAGTGGGCTGACTTAAACCAAACAGCCTCCGCAGAAACCGGGGCGATTCAAGTTGATTCGGCACTACCAAGAGAGTGCCCCCGTGTGCAAGTTCGCGTATTCCAGACAAGATTCGAGAAAGGCACATGTCATGGAAGCGCTTTGGGTAGTCGTTGTCGTGGTTTTCCTCATCCCACTTCTTTACTTTCAGCCGCCCTATAGAGTCACGATAGAGCTTCCTCCTCGTGGGCTCAAGGTGGGTGCTGACCGGCCCAGCATCCAGCGCTGAGCCTTGCGGCAGGAATGCAGAGCCATTTCGCAGGGCAAGGAGAACGGTTCCACCCGAAGAGACTGTGATCTCACCAGGCCCTGGACTGCCGATAGCTAAGTCCTGGGGCGGAGCGAAACCTCTGTTCGCCTCGTGTCTAGTAAATTGCCACCAGTTAACCCCAGTATCAAGCAGACCCCAAACCCTCCATCCGGTTTCTGAATCATGATCTGCACAGATCATCGTTCGCCTGGAATCCGCCGCTGGCGCCAGTCTTCGCAGCTCGGAGACGTTTAGTGCACGGTCTTCAGTAAAAACAGCTAACCGGGAATTCCTGTGCCTGGCATGCGATACCTTCTTTGAAGAACCGCGCGGCAAATAGATTATTCGGAATAGGAGCTTGCGGCCCTCCTCTCGAAGAAGGCTTGTGTGGTACGCAAGTGCAAGCAGTTCTTTGAGCAACTCACTGGCAGGCAGCGGCGGCCGCTTCTCGCCTCTCATGCGGTTGGTGGTGCCCCAGGCGGACTGCACAAGCGGAACAAGATCGGGGGGATAGAGGGATGTCATTTAAGCTGCTTGCCGTAGCCTGTTCAGTTGAGCGAAAGATCCGGCCTCATTGCGGCGTGCCCGCAGGTGGTTGGTAGCGCGAGAGTACGGGGCCATTGCGGGCCTTCTTGAGGTCGCTAGCACTGGTTGGAAACGCCTCACCGTCGATGTTGATCTGGTTGTACTCCGCGATGAGTTTTTCATAGTGCTCCCACAAAGACTTTGGATCGAATGAAAGATCCCGATGCTTCTGCTGGAGAGCTTTACATTGCCGCGAAAGATGCGTGTATCGATTTCCAATCGCGCGGTGACCCTCGAATGATTTGTAGAAGTTGAAGAAAGTTTGGACACCACTAAGGCTTGCAGCACTGAATGCCAAAACGACAGATAACAACGCCAGCGCATCACTCGAGAGAAACGCACGAAGTGAGCCTGTGGCAGCTGAATCGTTCTTCGCCATGGGAGCACTCGCCACCAAAGTAGGCACCGACGCCGTCACGGCTGGAGCCGACACCGTTGTGGCTGGGGACGATGCCTGACCTTGGAGATTCAACAGTACGATACCGACGAATAGGTTCGCCAAAATCACCGGAATGCCACATAGGCGATGCCACAGCAGCTTTCGATCACTTGCAGCAAAGTGCTTTCCCTTCCCGAGCTTTGCATCTACCCGTAGTTCTTCGATCAACGCGAGAGCGCCATCAGCGGATGGTTCGGCAGACATAGGGGTTCCTTGTGAGGCGTGACGGAGTTCAGACCGAAAACTTGCTGTACGTACTGTGAGCTAACCGGGAGATTCCGAGGAATGCCTATCCTGAAAGTGGCTCGCAGTATGGTTTCGCAGGTGCAGGGTTGCTTGAACGTACGGGTACAAATTTCGGAAAACCCTGCATGCTTCGAACTGACAAACTATAGCTTGCGATCACGCAGAGCCACGTTGTTTCAACGGCACGTTTCCGCCTGCAAGCAAGCGGAGCTACTTGCCAACGACTACATTTGAGAATGGTCCCCGCCGTCGGCTCAGAGGCCATGGCAGTCCACACTGATACAGACAGCGAACGAAAGCACCCAGCACAAGACAGCAACGCGGGCTTCATCGAACTGCGGTACACCACCGTCCCTTCAAGAGCGAACTTATTCAGGACCAGTTCGCTGATCCGTACGGTGCGCTGAGTACCACGAGTGCGCGCGGTCTGCATGTCACGCCGAACCGTGCACATGAAAAAGGCTTCGACGGGTGAATCCCGTGCAAGCCTCCATTTTCTCGAGGAGTTTCTACTATGCGCCGCAACGGCGCCATAGCCCGTAAAGCACCGCACTAGCTGTGAGGATTCAATAGGTTGTATCCGGTGTTCATCCGGATTGGGTTTGAGAGACTGGAAGTCGCCAAACACCCAATCAACTCAGGACACCCAACCGAATGAACACCCATAAGCATGCCCGACTTACGTTTGCCCGTCGCTTGGAGATGGTCCAGCAGATGACACTGCAGGGCCTCAGTGCGGTGCAAGCTGCTGCTGTGCAAGGCGTCACCCCGCCAACGGCCAGGAAGTGGCTGGGCCGCTATCTGGCTGGCGGTGAGGCTGCCCTTGCCGATGCATCCTCCAGGCCCGCCAGCTCGCCCCGTGCCATCGATCCATCCAAGGCCTTGCTGATCCTGGAGTTGCGCAAGCGGCGCATGCTGCAGGCCAGCATCGCACGCAGCGTAGGTGTCTCCCAGGCCACGGTGGCCCGCGTGCTGGCCAGGGCCGGCTTGTCCAAGCTGAGCGATCTGGTGCCTGCTGAGCCTGTGGTGCGCTACGAACACGAGGCGCCCGGCGATCTTCTGCACATCGACACCAAGAAGCTCGGTGTCATCGTCAGGCCAAGTCACCGGGTCACTGGCAATCGCAAGGATTCCGTCGATGGAGCGGGTTGGGAGACGCTGTTCGTTGCCATTGATGACCATGCCCGCATTGCCTTCACCGCGATGCACCCCGATGAGAAGAAGGGCCAGGCAGTGCAGTTCCTGCGCAATGCAGTGGCCTATTACGCGGGATTGGGCATCACCATCAAGCGGCTGCTGACGGACAACGGAGCTGCGTTTCGTTCAGGTGAGTTCGCCGCTGCCTGCACGGCCTTGGGCATCCGGCACAAGTTCACCCGGGCCTACCGGCCCCAGACCAACGGCAAGGCAGAGCGATTCATCCAATCGGCACTGCGCGAATGGGCCTATGGCTGGAGCTACCAGAACTCAGCGGAGCGAACGCTAGCCTTGGCAAGCTGGCAGCACCACTACAACTGGCACCGGCCACACAGTGGCATTGGCGGCTTGGTGCCTATGGACAGACTCAATCCAACAGGAAATAACCTGTTGACTCTTCACAACTAGCGCACCCAACACTCGGAACGACAATCCCACATAGTTCCCCGCCAACGACCCGAGCGCCTTTTCTGACGAGAACAAATACGCCAAGTCCGTGTCCTGCAGCTTCCGGTCGTAGGCAATCGAATCAGGGAAGGTCTGCAGCATGGTCGTTATCCACCACGAGGAGCGCTGGGCCTTTCGAACGCGGGGCTTCAGCCGCCTACTCCGACGCGCCCGGCGTGCGTTCAGCCGACATTTGCGATCTGCTGGCTTCTTCTTTCGCCTTCTTTCCTTGGTCGTAATGCCACTTGATGGCAAAGAACATGCCGGTGCCAAACACGGCCACCTTGAACACAATGAAGACTATCGGGACCCAATCCATCTTTGAGATTTTCCTGGCTGTTGATTGGCACTATCGGATGTGAAGTGCACTGCCTCAAAACGCTGCATCGGCAGCTTCATCGTGTTCAAGCCATCGGCAACGCTGACGCCGACACCACTGGGCAAATGATCTGAAAACTTGGTGCGATGCTATCGGGCCTGCTGTGCGGGCGTAAGCATCAGTTCTGCTTAAATTTTCCGTAGCAGATGGAGATCGCTGTACAGGGCAGCTGTCTGGAAAGCGGCTTTGTCATGGGGGCCGCATGGGACCGCAATGCGCAGGCCGTAGGGCGCGCCGGGAGTGCGCGGACGGACCGCAGGTTGCAATCAACGCCGATGCGGGAACACCAAAAAGGCCTGCATGAGGGAACCCCATGCAGGCCTTTGATGGGGTGGCGTGTTACTGCCGGGTGCTCAAAACGGCAACCCCACATAGTTCTCCGCCAGCGACCCCAGCGCCTTCTCCGACGAGAACAGATACGCCAGGTCCGTGTCCTGCAGCTTCTGGTCGTACGCGATGGAATCCGGGAAGGTGTGCAGCATGGTCGTCATCCACCACGAGAAGCGCTGGGCCTTCCACACGCGGGCCAGGGCCTTCTCGGAGTATTTGTCCAGGCCGGTGCTGTCGCCATCCTTGTAGTGCGCGACCATGGCGTGGTACAGGTAGTAGATGTCCGATGCCGCGCTGTTCAGGCCACGTGCACCCGTGGGCGGCACGATGTGGGCGGCGTCGCCGGCCAGGAACAGGTTGCCGTAGCGCATGGGCTCGGCCACGAAGGAGCGCAGGGGGGCGATGGACTTTTCGATGGAGGCACCCGTAATCAGCTTGTCGGCCACCTCGGCGGGCAGGCGGCGTTTCAATTCTGCCCAGAAGACTTCATCGGACCAGTCTTCCACGGTGTCGGTCAGCGGCACCTGGATGTAGTAGCGGCTCAGCACCTGAGAGCGCAGCGAGCACAGCGCAAAGCCGCGTTCGTGCTTGGCGTAGATCAGCTCGGGCGAGACGGGTTGGGTGCGCGACAGCACGCCCAGCCAGCCGAAGGGGTAGACCTTTTCATACTCCTTGAGCACGTCGCGCGGGATGGACTTGCGGCTCACGCCGTGGAAGCCGTCGGCGCCGATGACGAAGTCGCAGTCGATGCGCACCACCTCGTCGCCGCTGCGGTAGGTCACATACGGGTTGGCGCTTTTCAGGTCGTGGGGCTGCACGTCTTCGGCGTTGTGGATGACGATGCCCTGCATCCGGTCGCGCGCTTCGTACAGGTCGCGCGTCAGCTCGGTCTGGCCGTAGACGACCACCGAGCTGCCGCCGCTGTACTTGTGCAAATCGACCCGGTCCATCTGGCCGTCGTGGGCAATGATGAAGCCGACGTGGATCTCGCCTTCACGGTCCATGCGCTCGCCACACTGGGCCTCGCGCATGAGTGCGGCGAAGCCGTGCTCCAGCACGCCGGCCCGTATGCGGCCCAGCACGTATTCGCGGCTTTGGCGCTCCAGCACGATGGTGTCTATGCCCTTGAGGTGCAAGAGCTGCGAGAGCATGAGGCCCGAGGGGCCTCCGCCGATGATGCAAACCTGGGTTTTCATGGTGTCTCCTTTGTGGCGAGCGGCTCACAAGACTCCCCTGGCGTTGTTGTCCTGCCTTGCCGTACTACTTGTACTGTCTGCGGCAGGACGCCTAGCCAGGGACGCTTCGTTGAGTTGTGTGAGTCGCTCTGTTGGGTTGATGACATGGGTCAAAAGGACCACCCAAAGATACGTGGCACAGTCGCCGCTTTGAATGGACGGATGGAGCCAGAACATGCACTTTTCGAACATCGGAACCATCCACTCGTACAGCCTGTTCGGCGAGTCGCAGCACCTGCCCGATGTGCTGCACTGCGAGACGATCGCCGAGCGATCGGTGCTGCACGACTGGGAGCTGGCGCCGCACCGGCACACGCGGCTGCACCAGGTGCTGCTGATCACCTCGGGAGGGGGCGTGGCGCACCTGGACGGCGATCGGGTTGCGCTGTTTGCGGGCGCACTCATCAACGTGCCGCAGGGGCATGTGCATGCATTTCGCTTCACGCAGCACACGCAGGGCTGGGTGGCCACGCTGGCCGATGAATTGATGGCCGAGATTTTTGTGCGCGTGGGCGATGTGCGGCGCGACCTGGCGCGGCCCGCCGTGGCGCCCGCGCCGCCTGAACTGCGCCAGGCCATGGGCCAGGTCTGGCAGGAGTTCTCGGGCCGCGCCAAGGCGCGTGCACTGGTGCTGAGGGGGCTGAGCGCCACGCTGCTGGGCTGGGTGGCACGCGCCATTGACGCGCACGGCCCGGGCGACGCTGGAGCACCAGAGTCCAGCCTGGTGCAGCGGCTGGAGGCGCTGATCGAGGCGCATTTTCTGGAGCACTGGCAGGTGGCGGACTATGCGCGCGCGCTGTCCGTATCGCCCACGCACCTGAGCCGCGTGGCGCGGGCTGCCACGGGCGTGTCGGCCCAGCGGCTGATCGAGGCGCGGCTGATGCGCGAGGCCCGGCGCAACCTGGCCTACACCAACCTGGGCGTAGCCACCATTGCCTACACGCTGGGCTATGCCGACCCGGCGTACTTCACCCGCGCCTTCACGCGCGATGTGGGCCTGTCGCCGCGTGCGTTTCGTGCGCAGGTGGCAGCGCCTGCTGCGAGCCACCGCCCCCAACAAATCGCTACAGGTCGTGACGCATCAACCACTCACAATGTCGCCGTGTGAGCCAGCGCCGCACCAAAACATTGAATGTGCGTACGCCTTGCCCGACAGGCAAGTCCGCAGGCGCCACCGGCTGACTTGTCCGGCTCATCCTTGTTTGCTCCAGAGAAGTTTTTTGCCAGTCGCAATCCACATGTCGTTATTGAGCTGCTTGGGGCATCCGAGGGCCTATCGCATCACTTCGCCGAGCAGCACCGCAAGCTGCATGGCTGTGCCCGCTGCTGACATGCCGCTGTCAGCAGCTTGCGCTCACCATCGAGCTTGTTTTTTTCACTCACAAGGAGCCCCATGAAAAACGCCATCGCCTGGTTCGACGTTCCCACGGCCCGGCCGGACTGAGCCCAGGCCCATTGACCGCCCCACTCATCGAAAGGAGATTCCGATGGAAACGCAGGAACTGCACCGAGGCCGACTCATCGACCACATCCAGCTGGTCGTGCGCGACCTGGCCGCCAGCCAGGCCTTCTACACCGCCGTGTTCGACGCGATCAAGGTTCCCATGGGTGGAACGGGAGAAGGCTACTTCTGGGCGGACGAGCTTTTTGTCTCCACCGCCGACAGTGCGGCCGCCCAGGGCCACCTGACCGGCCGCCACCACCTGGCCTTCCAGGCGCAGGACCGCGCGATGGTCGATGCGTTCTACCAGGCGGCTCTGGCGCACGGCGGCAAGGACAACGGCGCGCCAGGCGAGCGGCCGTACCACCCGGGCTACTACGCCGCCTTCGTGCTGGACCCGGACGGCAACAACATCGAAGCCGTGTTCCACGGCGAGGCCAACCGCAGCGCCGCGTCGGTCAAGGTGACGTTCTAGGGCCTGGTCACACTGCTTTTTTACGCCACAGCCGACCCGCCCCCCGCCACGCGCTGGCCCGGCGCGATGGTGGGCGGCGCCGCATTGAGCGTCTCGATCGCGAAGCCCGCCGCCTGCTTGTAGCGGGCCATGAAGGCCTCGCGCTCCTCGCGGGGCAGCACGTCGTCGATGTTGTCGAACACGCCACCGCATCGCTCGTCCACCAGCCCCAGCAGGCCGAAGGGGCCCGAGCCCCGGTTGCGCAGCACCAGTGCCGAGATGTCCTTGCAGAGCCTGTCGTCGTAGGCGCGCAGCGCCTGCGGCCCCACGCCGTGCGCGAGCAACTGTGCGCCCAGCACCCGCGCATCCACGATGGCCTGGCTCGCACCGTTGGAGCCCACGGGGTACATCACGTGCGCTGCATCGCCGAGCAGGGCCACGCGGCCATCCACCCAGGTGGGCACGGGGTCGCGGTCGATCATGGGGTACTCGAAGACGTCCTTCGCACCGCGCAGCATGGCCGGCACATCGAGCCAGCTGTAGTTCCATCCCTCGAAGTGGTGAATGAACTCTTGGAGCGCCACGCGCCGGTTCCAGTCGCCCTGCTGCCAGCCGCCTTGGTTGTCCACCGTGATCTCGGCGATCCAGTTGATGGTGGCCAGGCCCGTGGCCGGGTCTGGCGGCGAGATGGGGTAGAACACCACGCGGTGGCGCAGCGACCCCACCCCCACGAAAGAAGCGCCGGTGCGCACCGGCACCCCGGGCGTGGTGCCGCGCCACATGATGGCGCCGCCCCACTGGATGGGCGGCTGCTGGGGGTGCATCTGCGCACGCACGGCCGAGTGCAGGCCGTCGGCCGCGATCAACAGCGAGCCCGGTACTTCCAGGCGCTCACCACTGCGTGTCTCGACCAGGGCCGTGACGCCTTCGGCATCCTGCCGGTAGCCGGCCACGCGCCGGCCCAGCCGCACGGCACCGTCGCCCAACCGTGCCTTCACCGCGTTGAACAGCAGCATCTGCAACTGCCCCCGGTGCACCGAGTACTGCGGCCAGCGGTAGCCGGCCTGCAGGCCGCGGGGTTCGGCGTAGATCTCGCTGCCGTTGCGGCCCAACAGCGCCCATTCGCGCGCCTGCAGGCCGATGGTGTCCAGCACCTCGTTGCCGAAACCCAGGTCGTGCAGCTCGCGCACGGCGTTGGGCTGCAGGTTGATGCCCACGCCCAGCGGCTGCAGCTCGGGCACCGATTCGAAAACGACGCAGGGCACGCCGATCTGGTGCAGCGTGAGGGCGGTGGCCATGCCGCCGATGCCGCCACCGGCGATCAGGACAGGGCGGGGAGAAGAGGTGTTTGAAACATTACCGGACATAACGATATTGTCCCTGCAGCGAGCGCCTGGAACGTTTCGTTGCCCGCGAACGCCGGGGAACAGGGGAAGTCGCGCAGCTCGCGCTTCGCCGTGGACACCTTGCTGCCCCCCGAATTCGAGGTGGAGCCGATCAGCGGCCGGGCGCTGGATGCGTCGCGGGGCGCAGGTAGTGGTTGTCGAACTCGGACTGCTCCACCAGCACGAATCCGTGCCGGGCGTAGAAGCGGTTCGAGGCGCTTTCCTTGAGCGCGCCCACGCGCACGGCGCGGCCTTCCTCGTCGGCCCGGGCCAGCAGCCTGGTCAGCACGGCCGCGCCCACCCCCAGCCCCTGGTGACCGGGCCGGATGTACAGGTGTTGCAGGCACCAGGCGCCATCTGGCTCCAGGCGGACGACGCAGAACCCAACCCGCACGCCCTGCTCCAGGATGTGCAGCGTGTCTGCGGGCGCAAAGCCATCCAGGAACCGGCTGCGCGCCCGCTGGGGGTCGAAGCGCCCCACGCGCTCCAGGCTTTCCTGCATGGCCTCGACCCGCAGGTCGGCCAGCCCGGACGCATCGGACGCCCGCGCGGGCTCGAAGGTGATCGTTGGGTGCATGGGCCCCAGCTTACCGGCACCGGTGGGCGGGCCATGCAGCCATCGACCCACCCCACCCGCAAGCCTGCCGCGCGCAACGCGCACACCCCGTGATCGCTGCTGACAAACCGCTGTCAGCAACCCCCCGTCAGCATCAGGCCTTCATCCACAACGTGCCCGCTGGCACACACCGAAGGAGCCTCCATGCAGAACGCGATCACCTGGTTCGAGATTCCCACCACGCAGCTCGAACGCGCACAGGCCTTCTACGAAAAGCTGCTCGGCCGTCCCATGAACCGCCAGACCATGGACACGAGCGAGATGGCCATCTTCGCCTACGAGCCTGAAGCCGGCGTGGGCGGTGCGCTGACGCACTACCCCGAGGCCCCCCAGCCATCGGCCCATGGCACCGTGGTCTACCTGGATGCCATGCCGTCCATCGGCGCGGCGCTGGAGCGTGCGGTGGCACAGGGCGCGCGCGTGGTCATCCCGCGCACGCCATTGCCGCCGGGCATGGGTTTCTTCGCGCACATCGTCGACCTGGATGGCAACCGCGTGGGCCTGCACGCGGCCCAGTAGCCCCCTGAGCCGCCCTGGCGGCGTCTTCCCCCAAAGAGATGCACCCGGTGGACCGGCCGAACCGGATACGCGGGTGCGCGGGCATGTGCTGCGCCCGGCCATGCACCGTGATCGCATCACTGTGCGATTGACTCAACACAAGGACAAAACATGCAACACGCGCTCTGGGCGGACACCTCCGCCACCTCCGCCGCTGCCCGGTCCGCGCCGCGAACCCTTCCATCCCCTGCCGCTGCACAGTCGCCCCGCAACTGGATCGCCGTGGCGTGCGCCGATCACGCGCGACGGGCCTGCGCCACACCCGGCGCCGGGTTCATGCAGGTGTGCCACGGCAAGGCAGCGCCGCTGCGGCGGCTGCGGGTGGGCGACCGCGTGGCGTACTACGCGCCCCACACCACGATGGGCGGGAACGACCGGTTGCAGGCGTTCATCTCGATCGGCCATGTGCTGCCCGGCGATGCCTGCGCATTCGACGCGGGCGGCGGCTTCGTGCCCTATCGCCGGAGCGTGGACTACGTGGCCGCCCGCGAGGCACCCATCCGGCCGCTGTTGCACACGCTGGAGTTTGTGTTGGCAGACCCGGCCCACTGGGGTTCCAGGCTGCGCTTTGGCCTGTTCAGCGTGAGCGACCACGACATGCGCTTGATCGCACAGGCCATGGGCGCCGACACCGAATTACTCTGCTTTTGGTAGCAATGACCGCTTTTATATCAACGGCTTCAGGGCAAAAATGCTTCAAATCGCGTGCAACCCCAGCCAGGCTTTCACAGCGACGCGCAATACGCATCCACTGCAGCCTTGGCGGCCAGCAGATCGACCTGGTATGCCGCCTGGTAGGCACGCAGGGCCTGGCGGCGCGTGGCAGGGTCGGCGGCCAGGGCCTGCCAGGTGGGCGCAGACGCAGGCACCGGTGTGAAGGGGGAAGCTTGCGAGGCGCTCTCGCGGCCGGTCGTTGGCATGGTGTCGGCAGCGCGCACCTCCCACCGGGGAATCACGCCAAAACGCTCCAGCGGTTCGGCGGATGGCGGCTGCCAGCGCGCCAGTGCTTCGTCGTGCTGCGATGGTGACACCAGCGCCAGCACCTCGCGCGGCCGGGCGCGGGGCGCATCCTGCACGGTGTGGCGCTGCGGCGCCTGGGCGGCCAGTGCGCGCAGCGCTTGCACGTTGTCGCCTGGCGGCATCCACGCCGTCACGCGGGCTACGTCCAGGCGGGCGATGTGCACCGCTTCTTCTTCGGTGTAGTCGTCCAGCTGGTGACTCAGGTCCGCCAGGGCTTGCAGCAGCAGTGCCGCCGCCAACGCATTGAAGCTCGCGTGCAGCACGGTGGCTTCATCACCATCGTGCGGCACCAGGGACACGGCGGCGGGTGCGTCCGCAGGCGCATCACCATCGAGCGTGAGGCAGTACGCATCGCCAGCGCCGTTCTGCGCAAACGGCAAGAATCGCTGCCCACCTTGCGCGGCCGGGTGGAGCCACTGCGCCACCGCCTCGTCCCGCTCGTCGGCGTCCATCCATTCGAAGTCTTCGCAGCTGATGAACGCCGGTGGCTGCGTGAGGCACAGGCTGCGCCACTGCCGCCGCCATTCAGGCCCGTAAAAGGTTGCCCCGCTGGCCACCAGCGCCCGCAGCAGGCTGGGGACGGTGATGCGCGCCTGGTTCGCCAGCGCGTCCAGCGCGCGGGCGTTGGCCTGTGCGGTGTCGGTGGGGCCGGCAAGGTGGTCAGCAGGCGGGGTCTGCAAGGTCATGGCGCGCATCGTAACCACGCAGCCCACCCGGCGCGTGATCCGGCACGCAGCTAGGGCGCGGTGGCGCCGGGCACGTAGGCGTCGACCACGGCCGGCTCCTGGTCGCCCGGGCCGGTGCGCGCGAGCTTGGACCAGGACCAGTATTCGATGTCTGCCGCGTCGTAGGTGCCGTACGACTGCCCGCCCCACGAGAAGAACGAACCCTTGTGCCCGCTGGACACCGTGCGGATGCCCACAGCCAGCGCGCCGTCCTTGAGCATTGCAAGCCGGACACCGCGCTGCACGCGGGTGCCGCCATATTCGCCGAGGGCCGCTGGCACCTCGCGCGGCGCAATGTCGAGCATGCTGGAGCCGCAGCTGGTTTCCGCCCCGCTGTAGGTGGCCAGGCTCCACTGGCGGGTGAGCGGCGAGCGCACGTTGCGCGCACGGTTGACGGCACGCGCACGCAGCAGGGTCGCGCCGCCTGCGGGCTGCTGCAGCCAGATCTGCATCTCGGTGCCGTGGATGCCGATGGGAAAGCCGCCCTCCCAAGGCTTGCGGTTGGAGGGGTACTTGCCGTGCGAGAAAGCCCCCTCGACCGGCGGCCAAGCGTAGACGCCCTGCAGGGACGGGCAGCCGAACAAAGCGCCCTGGACCCGGCCGAACTCAGTCGGCGGCTCCGGCGAGCCCTTAAGCGTGGGCCCGCAACCTGCGAGCACCAGCGCGGCGAGCACCGGTGCAGCGCATCGCGATGCGTGCAAGGTGCGGCTGTCGGACAGGTGCGCAAAGGGCTCAGGCATGGGTAAGGCAGAGGCAGTGGTGCGCGAATTGTCGCGCCACGGCACCATCCGTCCGATGCTCTCCTATTGATAGCAATCTGCGCTATCTCCATCTATCAGCCGGCGGGCGGCAAAGAATATTCAGATCACGGATGCGCAGGCCCCGCCCGCACTCGCGCCAGCGCGTCGGGTACATCACGCCATGCGGGGCGGCCCGGCGCGTAGCGCTGGCGCATGTAGAGCGCCAGTTCGGTGATCTGGGCATCGCTGAGCGCGTGGCCAAAGGCGGGCATGAAGCCGATGTCGCGCGCGGCGGGCTCGCGAATGCCGTGCACGATGACCTGCAGCAGGTTGTCAGGCCGGTCGCTGTGCAGGTTGCTGTTCAGGGCCAGCGGGATGTTCACGCCCAGCAACTGGGGCCCGTCGCCGTCATGGTGGCAGGCGGCGCAGGCGCCATTGAAAAGGCGCTGCGCCTGGCCGGGCTGCGGCGCGAGCGCGGCGGCCTGGGCCACTGCAGCCGTGGCGCGGGCTTGCACCGCATCGGCGGCAGGCTCGGCGGCGGCATTGAACGATGCGAGGTAGCTGGCCATGGCGCGGATGTCGTCGTCGGGCAGGTGCGCCAGCTCGCGCACCACGGGCGCCATGGGGCCCGAGGCGCTGCCATGCTGCGCGCTGTGGCCGTGGCGCAGGTAGCTGTAGAGCGATTCGGCACTCCACGGCACGGGTGCTTGGGACAGCGCGGTGAGCGCGGGCGCCTCCCACCCGTCCACCAACGCGCCCGACAGGAACGCGGCCCCGCCCTGCTCCGCGCCGAGCGCATTGCGGGGGGTATGGCAGGCGCCGCAGTGGCCCACGCCCTGTACGAGGTAGGCGCCACGGTTCCATTCGGGCGGGCGTGCGGGGTCGGGCTTGAACGGGGTGGCGTCGTGGAACAGCGCGTTCCAGCCGGCCATGAGCGGGCGCACGCTGAACGGAAACGCGAGCTGGGTGGCGGGCACTTCGGCGCGCACGGCGGGCTGCGCCATCAGGTAGGCGTACAGCGCGGTCAGGTCGTCGTCGCTCATCTTCGCGAACGCGGTGTACGGGAACGCTGGGTACAGGTGCCGGCCATCGCGCGAGATGCCTTCGCGCATGGCTCGCTGGAAGGCGCTGAACGACCACTGGCCGATGCCCGTCTCGGCATCGGGCGTGAGGTTGGTGGTGTAGACCTTGCCAAACGGGGTGTCCATGGCACGGCCCCCCGTGTTGGGCGTGCCACCCGGCGCGGTGTGGCAGACCACGCAGTCGCCTGCGGCGGCCAGCAGTCGGCCGCGTTCGATGGTCGCGGCGTTGTACACCGCTGCACCGCCGGTGGTCTGCGCCACGGGCGCGATGGAGGGGCGCCAGCCCAGCAGCGCTGCGCCCACAGCCACGCCACCGGCGACCAGGGCGAGCGCACGGGCCCAGGGGCCGCGTCGCGCAGGCCACGTGGCGCTGGTGGGCACGGTGGGCGCCGGCAGTTCCAGCGTGGGCAACACCTCGGCGGGCTGTGAGGGGGGACTGTTGCCAGCAGCCGCTTCGCCAGCGCCACCGGGCAGGGGGTTGAGCCCGGCGCGCACCACCTCGGGCGTGAACGGCGGCGCACGAAACCGCACGCCGGTGGCGTCGAAGATCGCGTTGGCGATGGCCGCCGTGCCGGGCACCGAGGAGGATTCGCCCGCGCCCAGCGGCGCCTCGTCCTGCCGGGGCATGTGCATGACCTCGATGACGGGCACGTCGCGGAAGCTCAGGATGGGGTAGCTGCCCCATTCGCGGTTGTCCACGGCCTGCTTGACGGGCTCGAAGGTTACCTGCTCCTTGAGCGCGCGGCTGGTGGTCTGCAGCACGTTGCCATGCACCTGCTGCTCCACGCCCGCCGGGTTGACCATGAGGCCCGCGTCGTGCCCCACGACCACGCGGCGCACATGCACCTCGCCGGTCTTCTTGTTGACCTCGACATCGGCCACCCACGCGGCCCAGGCCGCACCGAAGCCGGGCCACTTGCTGTGGATGTAGCGGGCATACGCAAAGCCCTGGCCCTGCACCCAGTCGCCGTCGCTGCAGCCATCCAGTGCCCGCTGCTGCGGGCCGGTGCGGCGCACCCAGCCGGCCTTCTCGGCCGTGGCCTGCACAAGCTCGGCCGCACGCGGGTCGTTCAGCAGCTGCAGACGAAACTCAACCGGGTCCACGCCGGCGGCGGTGGCCAGTTCGTCCACGTACGATTCGTGCGCGAAGGAATTGGGCAACGCGGAGACGCCCCGCAGCCACGATGCGCGCACGATGGGCGGCATGTCGTTGACGGCCACGCGCAGGTTGTCGTACTGGTAGGGCGGGCGCGCCGTGCGGTCGCCCATCTCGTAGGCCTGCGCCACGGGCTCAATGGTGCGGGTGAGCAGCAGGGCCAGCGTGGGCGCACCATTGGACGGGTAGGACGTCTCGAAGTCATAGGCCGCCACCGAGCCATCGGCATTGAGCCCGCCGCGCACCTGCATGAGCTGCGCGGTGCCCTTGGGCTCCCACAAATGCTCCTGCTCGCGCGTGAGCTGCACCCGCACCGGCGCGCCCACCGCGCGCGAGAGCAGTGCGGCATCGGCCGCCACATCGTCTGCACCGTTTCGGCCGTAGCAGCCTGCGGCCTCCATGCGGATGAGGTCGATGTCCACATCGCCCATGCCCATGAGGCGGGCCAGGTCGGCGCGCAGCACGTGGGGGTTCTGCGTGCCGGCCCATACGCTCATGCGCGGGCGGCCGGTGTCACCATCCTGCGCCCGCCATTCGGCCACCGCGCACGAGGGGCCGATGGAGCCGTGCATCTGGTAGGGCCACACGTAAGTGCGCGGCATGGGCTGGTCGGCAGCCGCCAGGGCTGCGTCCACATCGCCTTCGTCCACCAGGCGGCGCTGCGTGGCCGGGTTGGCACGGATGGCCTGGGCGATGGCCTCGGGGCTGTCCTGGCGCGGAAAGCCGGGCCAGTCCTTCCACTGCACGCGCAGCTCGCGCAGGGCCTGCTCGGCCTGCTCCTCGCGCTCGGCGACGATGCCCACGAAGTCGCGGACCACCACCACCGCGCGGATGCCGGGGATGTGGGCAATGGACGCCTGGTCCACCGATTCGAGCGTGTTGCCGATGAAGTCGCCATGGTCCGCCCCCGCATACGGCGGGCGCACCACGCGTCCGTGCAGCATGCCGGGAACGCGCATGTCGTGCACAAAGACCAGTTCGCCGCTGACCTTGGCGGGGATGTCCACGCGCGGCACCGAGCGGCCCACCACGCTGTAGTCGGCGGCGGGCTTGACGGGGGTGGCGTCGGACAGCTCCAGCGCGGTACGCTGGCCCGCGAGCAGGTCGGCATAGCGCACCTGCCGCGCAGGGTCGGCAGCCACCTGCACCACGCCACCTTGCACCCGCAATGCTTGCGCAGGCACGTCCAGCCGTTCGGCCGCGCGGGCCAGCAGCCAGTGGCGCGCCTGTGCCGCCGCAAACCGCAGCGGCTTGGCGTGGATCTGGATCGAGGCACTCGCGATCGTTGCGCCCTGGTTGGGCGCGCGCGTGGTGTCGCCCAGCACCATGTTGACCTGGGACAGGGCCACATCCAGCTCCTCGGCCACGATCTGCGCCAGCGCCGTGCGGATACCGGTGCCCAGGTCCACATGCCCGTTGAGTGCGGTCACGCTGCCGTCGTCCCACACGGCGATCAAGATTTCGACGCCCTCGGCCGGGTTGCCGGCCACCAGCGCGGGCTGGCCCTTCACCGGTGGTGGCGCGGGCGGCGGGTTGCGCACCACCAGCAGCACACCGTCGGCCGCATGGAAGTCGGCGCGGGTCAGGGGCGTGTGGGCGCGCAGCGGCAGGGCGCTGGCAGGCGTGGCGCTCATGCCCTGGCCTCCTGCATCAACACCGCAGCGCGTTGAACGGCCCGAATGATCTCCACGTGCGTGCCGCAGCGGCACAGGTTGGCCGACAGCTCGCGGCGGATGGCGGCCTCGTCCGGTTCGGGGTTTCGCTCCAGCAGGGCCACGGCCATCATCACCATGCCGTTGAGGCAATAGCCGCACTGGGCAGCCTGCTCGTCGACGAAGGCCTGCTGCACCGGGTGCAGGCCCGCTGCAGCGCCACCGCAGCGCGCGGACAGACCCTCCAACGTGGTCACCTCGCGCCCCACCACGCCTTGCGCCGGAATCACGCAAGCGCGGGCTGCCACGCCGTCCACCAGCACCGTGCACGCGCCGCACTGCCCCAGGCCGCAGCCGTACTTGGGGCCGTTGAGCGCGAGGTCATTGCGCAGCACGTGCAGCAGCGTGGCGAGCGCCGCCGTGGGTCTGGGCAGCGCGCAGGGCCGGCCGTTCACGGTGATCGCAGCGGCGGTGCTGGGGGCGGTGGTGTGCATGGATTCAAGGAAAGGCGGCGGGCCCCGTCAGCGCTTCAAGGTCCCGGTGCGCGTGTACATCTCCAGGTCCACGAAGTTCGAGCCATTGTGGTTGTTCGGTCCGTACTGCAGCGGGAAGTCGCCGATCTTGGTGGTGCCCATGTCTTCCATGGCCTTGATGAAGCCTTCGCGCGTGAGGTTGCGGCCGGCGCGCTTGAGTCCTTCGACGAACACGCGTGCGGCGATGTAGCCTTCCAGCATGGTGTAGCTGTCGATCTTCTCGCCCGCGTCGGTGCGGTCCTTGCGGTAGTCGGCCACGATGGGCATGCGGCTGGCCTGCGGGGACGGCACGATGCTGGCCGTGACCAGGCCTTCGATGCCGCCGTTCAGGCGCTGCGCCGAGCCCGGCGCATCGGTGATGCCCACCGAGATGGTGTACAGCGGCGATGCGGCGCCGGCCGCGCGGTAGTCGCGCAGGAAGACCTCGACCATCTTGCCGGCCATGATCATCACCACGGCGCCGGGCTGCGCCTTGGCGAGCGTGGCGACCTGGGGCTTGGCGTCCGTGGCGGCGATCTCCATGGGCACGGACTCGACCACCTTGACCTTCAGGCCCTGCGCGATCTGCAGGCAGGTGTCGAGGTTGGACTTGCCGAACGCGCTGTTCTGGTAGATGACGGCGATGTTGTTGATACCCAGCGTGGCCAGGTGCCCCACGATCTTGCGCAGCTCGGTCTCGTAGCTGGCGCGCACATGGAACAAATAGCGGTTGTGCGTGGTACGGAACGACGTGGTGCCCACCAGCGGCGCAAACATGGGGACGCCAGCTTTTTCGGCCAAGGGCATCGCGGCGATCAGGTTGCCCGTGGCCACGTAGCCGATCAGGGCGAAGACCTTGTCCTCATCGATCAGCTTGGCCGTGTTCTCAGCCGTCTTCTTGGGCTCATAGGCGTCGTCGTGCGAGACCAGCTCCAGCGTGCGGCCTTGCACCCCGCCGCCCTTGTTGACCTTGTCGAACACCAGCGCGATGCCGGCCTTGTAGTCCACGCCGAAATCCTTGGCAGGCCCGGTGAACACGGCCGACTGCCCCACCTTGATGCGGGAGTCCGTGACGCCTGTCTCGGCGGCGGCCGCCGGCCCTGCACCCGCAAAAGCCGCTGCCGCCAGGCCTGTGAGCACCACCCGGCGGTTGACGACTCCCTCTTCCTCCATCCCTCGGAACTTCATGAAGCGCTCCTTACATCAAAGGCGCAAGTTTCCCTTCAACCAGAGGGGCTTTGCAACACTTTCTGCGGTGTGTTGTGAATCCGTCAAACCTGCGACGGATGGCTTGCGCCGCGCGCTATACGCTGAGGTAGGCCCTGCGCACCTCGTCGTTCGCCGCCAGCTCGGCCATGGAGGCCTGGTAGCGGATCTGGCCTTTCTCCAGCACGTAGGCCCGGTCCGAGACCAGCTCGGCGAAATGCATGTTCTGCTCGGACAGCAGGATGCTCACGCCTTGCTGCTTGAGCGCAAGAATCATGTGCGCCATCTGCTCCACGATCACTGGCGCCACGCCCTCGGAGGGCTCGTCGAGCAGCACCAGGTACGGGTTGCCCATGAGCGTGCGGGCCACGGTCAGCATCTGCTGCTCGCCGCCGCTCATGCGGCCGCCGGGGCGCTGGGGCATCTCGCCCAGGTTGGGGAACAGCTTGAACAAGGCCTCGGGCGTCCACAGCGGGGCGGCCGTTCCGTCGGGCCACTGGCGGGCAGGCTGGCGGCCTACCTCCAGGTTCTCCATCACCGTGAGGTCGGTGAACACGCGGCGGTCTTCGGGCACGAAGCCCAGGCCCAGGCGGGCCGCGTCGTGCGGGTCGCTTCTCGACAGGTCATTGCCCATGAATTGGATGCTGCCCTTGCGCTTGGCGAGCATGCCCATCAGCGTCTTGAGCGTGGTGGACTTGCCCGCGCCGTTGCGGCCCATCAGCGCCACCACCTCGCCGCGGCGCACTTCCAGGTCGACGTCGTACAGGATCTGCGCGGCGCCGTACCAGGCTTGCAGGCCCTGGGCTTTCAGGAGAACTTCGTTCGTTGCGCTCGTCATGGTCATGCCGTCTCCGCCGCCGGGGCCGCTGCTGCTGTTTTTTTCTCGAAGGTCTTGCCGGTGCCGAAGTAGACCTCCTGCACCTTGGGGTGGTCGCGCAGTTCCAGTGGCTTGCCTTCGGCGATGAGGCGCCCGCGCGCCAGCACGATCATGCGATCGGCATACGCGAACACAACGTCCATGCTGTGCTCGGTGAACAGCACGGCCATGCCGCGGTCGATCACGAGCTGCTTGGTGAGCGCCATCAGTTCATTGCGCTCCTTGGGCGCCATGCCGGCCGTGGGCTCGTCCATGAGCAGCAGCTTGGGCGCGTTGGCCATGGCGATTGCCAGCTCCACGCGCTTGACGTCGCCATAGGCCAGCACGCTGCAGGGGCGGTCGGCCTGGGATTTCATGCCCACCTGGTCGAGCAGCGCGAGCGCCTCGTCGCGCTTGTGGTCCGCGGCCTTGCGCCACATCGAGAACAGGCGGTTGTCGTGCGAGATCAACGCCATCTGCACGTTCTCCACCACGGTGAGCGAGGCGAAGGTTTCGGCGATCTGGAAGGTGCGGCCCACCCCCATGCGCCAGATGTCGCGTGGCTTGCGGCCTACCAGCTCCTGCCCGTTGAGCTGGATGGAGCCCACGTCCGCCGCGAGCTGGCCATTGACCATGTTGAAGGTGGTGGACTTGCCGGCGCCGTTGGGCCCGATGAGCGCCAGCAGCTCGCCTGCGGCCAGCTCGAAGTGAATGCCGTCCACCGCCTTGACGCCGCCGAAAGACTTGCCCAGGCCCGTGACTTTGAGCAGGCTCATGCCTGGCCCTCCTTCATGTTCTTGGCTTCGCGCCGGTTGTCGAAGACCTGCTTGATGGCGCCTGCAATGCCCTGCGGGAAGAGCAGCACCAGGATCAGGATGATGGCGCCCAGCATCGCGCGCCAGTAGTCGGTGTTGCGCGCCACGGTGTCGTGCAGCCAGGTGAAGGTGACCGCGCCCACCACAGGGCCGGCCAGCGTCTGGATGCCGCCGAGCAGCACCATCACCAGGCCATCGACCGAGCGGCTCACGTGCAGCGTCTCCGGCGAAATGCTGCCCTTGGAGAACGCGAACAGCGCGCCGCCCAGGCCCGCAAACAGGCCGGCGATGACGAAGGCGGTCCACTGCATGCGCTTGACGTCGATGCCGATGGCGTCGGAGCGCAGCACCGAGTCGCGCCCCGCGCGCAGGGCATAACCAAAGGGCGAATACAGGATTCGGCGCAGCAGCAGCACGCCGCCCACGACCAGTGCCAGGGTGAGGTAGTAGTAGTTGCGCTTGTCGGACAGCCAGGCTGCAGGCCACACGCCCGTGAGGCCGTTGCTGCCGCCCGTGAAGCCATCCCATTGGTAGCAGATGGCCCAGGTGATCTGCGCGAACGCCAGTGTGAGCATGGCCAGGTACACGCCCGACAACCGCACGCAAAACCAGCCGTACAGCAGCGCCCCGGCTGCCGCCGCGAGCGGCGCCACCACCAGGGCCAGCTCCATCGGAATGCCGGCCGAGCGCACCAGCAGCGCTGCTGCGTACGCGCCCAGGCCAAAGTACGCCGCATGGCCGAACGAATGCATGCCCGCCGGCCCCATGATGAAGTGCAGGCTGGCCGCGAACAGCGCGGCGATCAACAGGTCGATGAACAGCACGGTGAGGTAGGGCGATCCGGCCGTGAGCATCGGCAGCAGCACCAGCACAGCCAGCAGCAGCATGCCGCCGATCTTGAACCAGCGCTCGGGCGCACGCAGCGGCGCCTCGGGCAGGCCGGTGTTGCGGCTTGCAGCTTGCGGGCGGCCCATCAGGCCCCACGGACGCACCACCAGCACCACGGCCATCACGAGGAATTCGACCACCAGCGTGAGCTTGGAGAACGAGATGCTGTAGCCGAAGATTTCGACCACACCGAGCCAGATGCACACCGCCTTGATCTCTGCGATGAGCAGCGCGGCCACGTATGCGCCTGGAATGGAGCCCATGCCGCCCACCACCACCACCACGAAGGCAGCGCCGATGGTGTTGAGGTCCATCTCCAGCGTCGCCGGTTCGCGCGGCAGCTGCAGCGCACCGCCCAGGCCCGCCAGCAGCGCACCCAGCGCGAACACCGCCGTGAACAGCCAGGCCTGGTTCACCCCCAGTGCGCTGACCATCTCGCGGTCCTGCGTGGCGGCGCGCACGAGGGTGCCGAATCGGGTGCGGGTGAGCAGCAGCCACAACAGGCCCAGCACCACCGGCCCCACCACGATCAGGAACAGGTCATAGGACGGAAACTGGCGGCCCAGGATGTCCACCGAGCCCGACAGGCCGGGCGCACGCGGGCCCAGCAGTTCTTCAGGGCCCCAGATCCACAGCGCCGCGTCCTTGATGACGAGCACCAGAGCGAACGTGGCCAGCAGCTGGAAGAGTTCTGGCGCCTTGTAGATGCGGCGCAGCAGCACCACCTCGACCACCGCGCCGAGCGCGCCCACCACCACGGCAGACAGCAGCAGCGCGGGCCAGAAGCCAAGGCCCGTGCCCAGCTTGGCCACCAGCGAGTAGGCGATGTAGATGCCCACCATGAAGAACGAGCCGTGCGCAAAGTTCACGATGCGCGTGACGCCGAAGATCAGCGAGAGCCCGGCACCCACGAGGAACAGCGAGGACGCGCCCGCCAGTCCGTTGAGCAGCTGAACGATAAAACTCGAAAAACTCATTCCAGATCCTTCGGGGTCACGGCAAGGTTCATCCCTGCAGGCCTGCGCCTGCGGTGTGGCACTAGAGAGCAACGTGCGGCGCCCAGCCCAGCCGGTCGCACCGGGCCTGCCGAAGCCTTGCGCAGCGCTTCGACAGGCTCAGCGTGAACGGTGGTGCCAATGCAAAGGCCGCGCTGGCCGGCCTGCACGCCGGGGGGACAGCAGCAATGCGAGCAGCGGGCGCTCTGGCACCGGCGCCTGCGGAGCGCCTGCCTCAGTCTGCCGCGCGCAGCTTCTTCACTTCTTCAGCGGTTGGCTGTACCTTGGCGCCGTCCACATAGCGGTAGTCGACCATCACGCCCTTGCCACCTTCGTTCTTGGTGCGGCCCACATAGCTGCCCATGGTGGACTGGTTGTCTTCGGCGCGGTAGGTGGCGCGGCCGAACGGCGTGGTCACCTGCAGGCCCTTGAACGCAACGATGAGCTTTTCGGTGTCGGTAGAGCCTGCCTTCTTGATGCCCTCGGCCAAAGACTTGATGGCGCTGTAGCCCACCACGGAGCCCAGGCGCGGGTAGTCGTTGAACTTGCCCTGGTAGGCCGTCTGGAAAGCCTTGTGCTCGGGGGTCTGGATGCCGTACCAGGGGTATCCGGTCACGATCCAGCCATTGGGAGCCTCGTCCTTGAGCGGGTCCATGTACTCGGGCTCGCCGGTCAGCAGGCTGACCACCTCACGGTCCTTGAACAGGCCGCGGGTGTTGCCTTCGCGCACGAACTTGGACAGGTCGGCACCGAACAGCACATTGAAGATCGCATCGGGCTTGGCATCGGCCAGGGCCTGCACCACGCTGCCCGAATCGACCTTGCCCAGTGGCGGCGCCTGTTCCACGACGAATTCCACATCGGGCTGTGCGGCCTTGAGCAGCTGCTTGAAGGTGGCCACCGCCGACTGGCCATATTCGTAGTTGGGGTACACCAGGGCCCAGCGCTTCTTCTTCAAGGCCGCGGCGTCCGGCACCATCATCGCCACCTGCATGTAGGTGGAGGCACGCAGGCGGTAGGTGTAGCGGTTGCCGTTCTGCCAGACGATCTTGTCGGTCAGCGGCTCGCTGGCCAGAAAGAAGAATTTCTTTTGCTTGGCGAAGTCGGTCAGCGCCAGGCCGATGTGCGACAGGAAGGAGCCCGTGAGCACGTCCACCTTTTCGCGCGAGACCAGCTCTTCAGCCACGCGCACCGCGTCGCCGGGGTTGGCGTTGTCGTCGCGGATCACGAGCTGGACCTTCTTGCCCAGCAGGCCACCCGAGGCGTTGATCTCGTCCACCGCCAACTCCATGCCTTTCTTGTAGGGCTCCAGGAATGCGGGCTGCGCCTTGTAGCTGTTGATCTCACCAATCTTGATGACATCCTGTGCGTGCACAGGGGCCAGCGTGATGGCCAGCGCGGCTGCGGCCGTGGCACGCATGAGGTTTTGTCGCATCGTCATGGGAACACTCCTGAAAAGGTAGGGTTGGTGTGGGAGATCGTTGGGGACGGGGAGAGATGGTAGTGCGGCGCGGGGCATTCAGCGCAGGCCGTCCAGACCCTGAATGTCGGAGACCTTGAGCCCGCCGACGCGCGGCAGCGGCCGGCCGCTGTCGGTGACGACGATGGCGACCACGATCTCGTTGGCGCGGGGTGCGTCGGCCACGCGGGCCTCCATGGCGTCGAAGTGGCTGCGCACGTACGCGGCGTCCTTGTGGCCCAGCGGCACGTCGATGGCCGTGCCCAGGCTTCCGATCTTCTTGCTGGAGGGCACGAGGGCCGCACCCTTCTCGACCGCCACGCGCAGCGGTGCGCCGAGCTTGGGGTGCAGGATGGCGGCGGCATGCTCCAGTTCACCGGCCTCGCCCACGATGGCGGCCTTGCCATAGCTGTGCGCCTGGCCGGGCTCGATGCCCAGGGCCTGCACGCAGCGTTGGCCGAGCAGCGCACCCAGCTCTTCGCCGATGGCCGTGAGCTCATCGAGGTTTTCGGCGTAGCGGCCGGCAAACGGGTTCTCGATCACGGCCATGGCAAGGGCCTTGCGCACGGGCGGCTGCACGTCGCGCCCCATTTCCACACGCACTTCGTCGGTCTGCACGATGATTTTCCGGATCTTGGCGGGCATGTCTTGTACTCCTGGGTTCTTGTGTTGCTGCGTTCTTGCGCTATCGCGCCGGGCCTAGCGCAGGCCGTTCCACTGGCTGATGTCCTGCGCCTTGAGCCCGCCCACGCGGGCGTGCACGCGGGGGCCGGTGGTCATGGCCAGGATGAAGACGATCTCGTCGGCCAGCGGCGCACCGGGAACCCGCACCTCCATCGCGTCGAAGTGGCTGCGCACGTAGCTGGCGTTGATGTGCGTGAGCGGCACGTCGAGCGCCGCGCCCGGGCCGCCCACCTTCTTGGTGGAAGGAACGATGGACAGCGCGTTGGCGGGCTGGCCCGTCTTCTCTTCGGCCTGGCCCTTGGCGTAGGCATTGCGATCGCCCTTCCAGCCCAGCAGTTCGCGCATGGCGTAGCCGCCCGGCACGTGCCACAGCGCACCGTGCTCCAGTTCGCCGGCCGCCCCCACGATGGCGCCCTTGCCGTAGGTCTCGATGCGCTCGGCGGGCACGCCCATGGCTGCGAGCAGGCGCCGGGCCATGTCCAGGCCCACATCCTGCAGCGCTTCCATCATGGGCAGGATGTCGGCCTCGTAGCGGCCTGCGTAGGGGTTGGTCAGCACCGCGCCGATGGCACCGCGCAGCAACGGCACATCGGCCGCCGGGCCGAATTCGTGCCGGATCTCTTCGAGGTGGGTGAAAACGCGTCGTATCTGGATCATGGGGGGACCTGTGAGCCTGTAAATTCGTTAAGCAAATACTGAACCAACTTCTTGCGCCGCCATGTCTTTCGCTGCGGGCAGACCCGTCAGCGAGACCCCGGGCGCTCTCGTCGCGGTGAACTCGCCCTGGCAGGCCAGGAGCGCAAACCAGATCAGTCCGCGCGACTGCAATTCTTGCGCTTTTTGCAGCCCCTGCTGCAGCGCGCGCTGCACCTGTGACCGAGGCAGCGGCGGCACATCCACTGTGACGGGAATGGCGCCCAGGTCGCTGTCATCGCGCACCAGCCAGGCCGGCATGCGGGTGATGCGCTCGTCCAGCACGTTCACGGCGTTGGCGACCACGGTGGCCGCTGCATCTGCCTCTGCGGCGGTGCGCGCCAGCACGGTAACGCTGTCGGCGATGCCAAGCGACTGGCTGCGCCCGCGCCAGCCGCTGGTGGCCACGCCACGCACCGGCATGGTGCTGTCGATGCGCAGTTGGCCGTCCAGCAGCAGCCCGTGGCGCAACTGAGCGGCATCGAGCCTGGCGATGTCCGCATACACCCCCACCGAGGCCGACTGGCCAGGGGCGAGGTGCAGCGCAATGTCGCCACCGTTGTTGACCCAGGCGCGATCAATGCCGTCACACCTGAAGCAGCCAAGGATCTCCTGGGCGACGGAGCCCGCCACCGCGGCCATTGGCGTCATGAATCCCTTGCGATAGGGATGACAAGCGAGCCACATGCGCTGGGCGACCACGCCCTGCAGCGAGGTGGTCTCGCCCACGGGCGCGCGCAGTCCGGGCAGTTCGTCGACCAGCTCCTGCAGCAGGCCTTCAAACCGCTGCCACGCGCTTTCGTAGGCCTCGGCTACGGCGCTGCGGAGACCGTCGGCCTGGATGACCAGGTCCATCGGGCCATGCTGGAAGTGCCAGCGGCCATCGGGCAGGAAGTTGCGGCAGGCGTGCATTGCGTGCGCCCGTTCAGCCCAGCAGGGGAGCGCGTCCCAGCGGCCAGGGGTTGGCCACGGGCAGCGCCTGCCAGAACAGGGCCTGCGGCGCCCCGTCGTTGTGCCACGCCCCGTGCTCCAGCACTTCGCGCAGGCTGCGGATCTGGTCAGCATGGCCGCCCAGCGCTTCGTAGTCGGAACGGCGCATGGTGAACTCGATGGGCGCCACGATGGCGGGGGTGGGCACGGTGCCAAAGCTGTTGTCGGGCATGCGCAGCACATCGGCCATCACAGTGATGCCCCCGCCGGGCCATACATAGGCGGGCGCGCCGCCGCAGGTCACGTTGACAAGCGCGTTCTTGATGGAGCGCGTGAGCAGCACCGGATTTTCGGTGACGCCCGCGCGCAGGCTGCCACCCGCGCCGCCCAGGAACAGCACCGAAGTGAGCGAGGGCTCGCAGTTCTCGCCGATGCGGTCCACGATGCGGCGCACGGTGGCGGGCATCTCGGCCTCCACCGGCACCAGCGATTCGTCAAGCACATACCAGCTGGCATGCTCGCCGGTGGTGGAGGTCATGAGCAGGCGCAGGCCCGGCCAGGCGACGGATTCGTCCCAGCCTTCGATGATCGACAGCGGGTCGGCAATGTCGGTGCCGCCCCAGCCCGTGCCCGGGTTGGCCACCTGGAAGTAGCGGCCCGGGGTGGACTTGCGCCCGCGCATCTGGATGCCCGAGGGCTTCATGTCCAAGCAGCGGCCGGCCTGGTGCTCGGTAAGCACGCCGGTAATGTGGTCGTCCACCACCACCACCTCGTCGGCCTGGCCAAAGAACTGGCGCGCAAAGATGCCGATGGCTGCCGAGCCGCAGCCCACACGCATGCGCTGCTCGGCCACGCCGTTGACGATGGGCGCCTGCCCGGCCTGAATGACGAGCTGCGAGCCGCCGTCGATGGTGAGCTCCACAGCCTGCTTGTTGCCCAGAAGCTGCATCATCTCGTTGGCGATGCGCCCTTCCTTCTTGCTGCCGCCGGTCAGGTGGTGCACGCCGCCGAGCGACAGCATCTGCGATCCGTATTCGGCGGTGGTGACATGCCCCACCACCTCGCCCTTGCAGCGCACATTGGCCTGCTCTGGCCCGAGGAAGCGGTCGGTGTCGATCTTCACCTTGAAGCTGCAGTAGCTGAAGATGCCCTCGGTGACCACCGTCACCATGTCCACGCCGTCGACCTTGGAGCCCACGATGAAGGGCGCGGGCTTGTAGTCGGGATACGTGGTGGAGGAGCCCACGCCCGTGACGAACACTTCTTCTGTCAGCAGCAGGTCGCCGCTCCAGGCGGGCTGCCCGGCGGTGCTGTCGGCGACATCCACCGGCACGTTGGCATCCGCCGCGGACGAGCGTCCCGCGAACGGCACCAGCGCCGCTTCACCCGCCTCCAGCGTCTTGCGCAGCACCACCACCGGGTCCACGCGCACCAGCACACCGCCCTGGTTGGCATAGCGGTCGCAGGCGCCCGCACGGCCTTCCGAGAGCTGGCACAGCACGGGGCACGCGTTGCACTCCACCTTGGCGGCATTCATGCGCTCGTTGCGCGGCCTGGCGCGCTCCAGCACCTGCGGCAGCTCTGGCGCATCCATGCCTGGAAGCCCGTCGGTCTTGGTGTGTTCAGTCATCGTGGAGCCCATTCATTGCATCTTTTCAAATGCTTGTACGCGCATTGCATTTTGTGTAGCATTCACTTAACTTAAATGTTGTGATCACTACATTGATCGCGAATGTAGCGTAATCGCCGATGGTCCGCAATGGTGTTTTCGCACCCCCCGAAACGG
Source organism: Acidovorax sp. sic0104 (assembly GCF_019219095.1). Classification (GTDB taxonomy): domain Bacteria; phylum Pseudomonadota; class Gammaproteobacteria; order Burkholderiales; family Burkholderiaceae_C; genus Acidovorax. Next base: position 33,101 of record NZ_JAHUWH010000024.1, on the reverse strand, counting down.
TGCAAGAGGAGCCCCAAAATGACGCATGTTGTGACGGATGCCTGTATTCGGTGCAAGTACACCGACTGCGTCGATGTCTGCCCTGTCGACTGCTTCAAGGAGGGTCCGGAGTATCTCGTGATCGACCCGGATGAATGCATCGACTGCGCGGTGTGCATCCCCGAGTGCCCGGCCAACGCCATCTATGCGGAAGACGACCTGCCGCAAGGAATGGAAATCTTTCTGGAATTCAACAGGAAACTGGCTCCCGGACTGCCCACAATCACCAAAAGAAAACCGGCTTTGCCAGATGCGGAACAATGGAGGGTTGTGAGCCACAAGCTTTCCGGCCTGGATATCGCGTTCTGAGCCCCGCTCCAGCACGCCGCCAGCGCGGACTTCAGCCAGTTTTCTTCTGTACTTTCAACTTTTCCGACCAAGCACCATGAGCGCCTTTCTCGAAGAACGCGTCCTCTCCGTCCACCACTGGACGGACCGCCTTTTCTCCTTCACCACCACGCGGGACACGGCCCTGCGCTTTTCCAACGGCCATTTCACGATGATCGGCCTGCGTGGCGAAAACGGCAAACCGCTGCTGCGCGCCTACAGCATTGCCAGCGCCAACTACGAAGAGCACCTGGAGTTCCTGTCGATCAAGGTGCCCGACGGCCCGCTGACATCACGGCTGCAGCACATCAAGGTAGGCGACACCATCGTGGTGGGCAAGAAGCCCACAGGCACCTTGCTCATTGACTACCTGCTGCCCGCCAAGCGGCTGTACATGCTCTCCACCGGCACGGGCGTCGCGCCTTTCCTGAGCCTGATGCGCGACCCCGAGACCTATGAAAAGTTCGAAGAGGTCATCCTGGTGCACGGTGTGCGCGAGGTCAAGGAGCTGGCCTACCACGACTACATCACCAAGGAACTGCCACAGCACGAGTTTCTGGGCGAGATCGTGAGCAAGCAGCTCAAGTACTACCCCACCGTGACCCGCGAACCCTTCAAGAACCAGGGCCGCGTGACCACCGTGATCGAGAACGGCCAGCTCGCCCGCGACCTGGGCCTGCCGGCGCTCAACCCGCTGGAAGACCGCGTGATGATCTGCGGCAGCCCCGAGATGCTGCGCGACCTCAAGCACATGATGGAAGAGCGCGGCTTCAAGGAAGGCAACACCACGAAGCCGGGCGACTTCGTGATCGAACGCGCGTTCGCAGAGCAGTGACCTCCCGGCCGGCACCGGACACCTGTGGAACAGGTGCCGCTGCCGGCCCCACCTACCAGGACCCGCCATGTCTGCCACTCCCCCCAAGACCCGGACAGCGTCCAGCCGATCTCCCACCGTGCGCAAGACGGGGGTGCGCGAGCAGGCCGCACAGACCACGCGCGACAACATCCTGAAAGCGGCGACCAAGGTGTTCGCGCGCTACGGCTACGAAGGCGGCAGCGTGGAGAAGATCTCCAAGGCGGCCAAGTCCTTCGACCGGATGATCTACTACTACTTCGGCAGCAAGGAAGGCCTGTTCATCGAGGTGCTGGAGGAAACCTACCGGCGCATGAACGATGCGGAGTCCAAGCTCGACCTGGACACCGCACGGCCTGTCGAGGCGCTGCAGGCGGTGATCCGCTTCGTGGTGGGCTACTACCGCAAGAACCCCGAGTTCATCACGCTGCTCAACACCGAAAACCTGCACAAGGGCAAGCACATCTCCAAGTCCATGCGGGCCCGCGAATACTCCTCGCCCGCCATCGAGGTCATCCGCCGCGTGCTGGAGAGCGGCCAAGCGCAGGGCCTGTTCCGCAAGGACGTGTCGGCGCGCGACGTGTACCTGCTGATCGCCGCCACGGGCTACTTCTACATGTCCAACCGCCACACGCTGTCGGCCTTCCTGGGTGAAGACCTGGAGACGCCCGATGCGCTGGCGCACTGGGAGTCCTTCGTCATCGACAGCGTGCTGCGCACGGTGGCGCCGGGCCCCAGCCTGCCTAAGGGCAAGTGACGGCCAGGACGATGCGCGAGCGCTTGCGCCATGAACCTGCAGGTGCCCCAGGACACAACGATTTTTCTTAGCGAGGGCCGCCACTGCGAGCCCCGCGTCCCCCACCCCCACGAGGAGAATCCATGGCAGAAGCAGCAGCCGGCGGCAAGTCGGGCAAAGTGGTCATCAAGAACATCGGTCTTTTGTTGTCGGGCGACCTGGAGCGCCCCATTCTCGATGCCGACACCATCGTCGTGAATGACGGACTCATCGTGGCCGTGGGCCGCGAAAAGGATTGCGACACCGAACACGCGCAGAACGTGATCGACGCACGCAAGACCTGCGTGGCGCCCGGCCTGATCGACAGCCACGTGCACCCGGTCTTCGGCGACTGGACGCCGCGCCAGAACCAGATCGGCTGGATCGACTCCACCATGAACGGCGGCGTGACCACCATGGTCTCGGCCGGCGAGGTGCACCTGCCCGGCCGCCCCAAGGACATCGTGGGCCTGAAGGCGCTGGCCATTACCGCGCAGCGCGCATTCGACAACTTCCGCCCGGGCGGGGTCAAGGTGATCGCGGGCGCACCGGTCATTGAAAAAGGCATGACCGAGCAGGACTTCAAGGACATGGCCGATGCGGGCGTGACGCTGCTGGGCGAAGTAGGCCTGGGATCCGTCAAGGCCGGCTACGAGGCCCAGCAAATGGTGGCGTGGGCGCGCAAGCACGGCATCCAGAGCACCATCCACACGGGCGGCCCGTCCATTCCGGGCTCGGGCCTGATCGACAAGGACGTGGTGCTGGAGGCCGATGCCGATGTGATCGGCCACATCAACGGCGGCCACACCTCGCTGCCCTGGAAGCACGTCTGCGAGCTGTGCGAGAAGTCATCGCGCGCCATCGAGCTGGTGCACAACGGCAACGAGAAGATCGCCATCCAGGCGGCGCGCGCGGCCATCGAGCTCAAGTGCCCGCACCGCGTGATTCTGGGCACCGACGGCCCGGCCGGCTCGGGAGTGCAGCCCCTGGGCATGCTGCGCATGATTGCGCTGATATCGAGCTTTGCAGACATCCCTGCCGAGCTGGTGTTCTGCTTTGCCACGGGCAACACCGCGCGCATCCGCAACCTGAACTGCGGGCTGATCGAGCCGGGCCGCGCGGCGGACTTCGTGTTCATGGACCGCGCACAGCACACCGCCGGCGCCACGCTGCTGGAGAGCGTGCAGCTGGGCGACATCCCGGGCATCGGCATGGTGATGATCGACGGCCTGGTTCGCTGCGGCCGCAGCCGCAACACACCGCCTGCGACCGAAATCCCGGTGGTGCTGTAGCCCTGCAGCCTCGGGTTCGTTCAACGCATGCCCTGCAAAAAGCCCGCATCTGCGGGCTTTTTGCAGGTGAAAGCGGGAGATCAGTATGTGTCGGCCACACGCACGGCGCCGGGCTGGGCGCGCGGATAAGGATCGGCTGCGCGCGAGGCGGCGCCGTCGTCCACGCGGAACCCCTTGCCCTGCAATACCACGGGTGTGCCCACAGCGGGCGGTTGCGAGCGGGTGAAGCGCCGCACCGAGCCGTCGTCCATGCGCACGGCGATCTGGTAGACCGTCTGCGTGCGCGTGCGCTCCTCGACCTTGTGGCCCACATAGCCACCGCCTACGGCGCCCAGAACGGTGGCGGCAGCGCGGCCATTGCCCTTGCCGACCTGGTTGCCCACCACGGCCCCCAACACGCCGCCCGCCACAGCGCCGACTCCGGTGGCCGGTGCGGCCTGCTGCACGGCCTGCACGGACTCCACCCGGCCGCAGGTGGCACACACGGGCGCCTGTGCGGCAGTGCGCAAGGTTTGCTGGTAGGGCTGCTGCGAGTACTGTGCGGTCGGCTCGGCGGGGCCGCCCTGCGCATGACCGGGTCCCTGGGCCACCAACCCGTTGCGCTGCGGGGCTTGCGGCAGCGGCTTGGTCGGGGCCAGGCTCTCGACCGTGGGCATGCCCGGCGCCGGTTGCGCAATGGCGGCCACCGCAGGGGATGCCGGTGCCTGGTCGGCGGACTTGCCACTGTTTTGCACCACCAGGGTCGTGCCCAGCGCCACCACGCTCACACCCAGCACGCCGATGGCGACCCACAGCCATTTGAGGGAAGGACCAGCGCCCGCCATCCCTGCGTGGGGCACGGCCGCTACTGCATGACGGGGGGTTGATGAAACGATCAGGCTCATGATTTTTTCTCCGAAAGGTCCTGCGGTACCAACACAACGCAGGAAGGGTGGCTGCAGAGTACCTGCCAGGGCCAGCAAACCGGGCATAGGGGCTGTAAAGGACGTAAGAAGCTGTTTGTTTACAAACCTTGGCTTTCCGTATGCGATGCGTTGGCCGGATCGACAAGCGTGCCCGGCTCGGGCGGTGCCGTGCCCAGCTCCTGGAAAGCACGCGCGCAGCTGGCAGAGAACAGCAACACGGCAGACGAGAAGTAGATCCACATGAGCAGCACCACCAGCGAGCCCGCAGCCCCGTAGGCCGACACGACGGCCGCAGTGGACAGATACCAGGCCAGCAGCTGCTTGCCCACGGTGAACAGCGTCGCCCCCACCACGGCCCCGGCCAGGATGCAGCGCGAGCGTGGCCTTGCACCGCCACCGATGCGCATCAACCCCATGAACAGCAGCACCGCAAAGCCGAACGCCACCACTTCGTTGAGGATCTGCATGGCAGGCGCCAGCGGCGCGGACGACCAGTGCGCACTGGCCCAGTGCGCAAACAGGTTGATCATGGTGGACAGCACCAGCGACACCAGAAGCAGGAAGCCCAGTGCCAGCACATACGCAAGCCCCCGCAGCCGCAGCGAGGCCATGCGCCACCACGCCGCGCGCTGCTGCCCGGCCGCGCCGCCGCGCCACAGGTGCTCCAGCGCCGACTGCAGCTCCACGAACACCCCGGTGGCGCCGGACACCAGCACCACGAACCCGATCAGAGAGGCCAGCCGCCCTTCCGAGGGCTCTTTGGCGCTGGCCAGCGCCTGGCGCACCACGTCGGCCACCTGCTGGCCCATGACTGCCTGCACCTGCGCGATGAGGTTGGTCTCCAGATAGCTGCGGTCCATCCACCAACCCAGCACGCCCACCAGCAACAACAACAACGGGGCCAGGCTCAGCATGCCGTAGAAGGACATCGCGGCGCTCATGCGCAGGCCGTCCGCGTCCAGCCACAGGTTGGTCGCGCGCCAGAACGGCTCGACCATCTTCCACAGGGGTTCGACAAGGCGCAGGGCGCGTCGCAGCAGGCGGGGAGCGGTCATGCCGTAAGCCTATGGCGAGATACCGCCAGCGTCCACCCGCGAATCGCGGCACCGCAGGTAGGCGGGGTCCGACATCGGCAGCCCCCCTGCTTCGCCCTGTGCATCCACTCCAGCGCCACGCCCACCAGAGCGTGCTGAGGCGCGGCTGTGCCCCTTACACTCAGCGCCCAGTTGGTACAGCATTCAATACAACAGGACATCTATGCAGATTCGCTGTGCACTGGTCGGCATGCCCGGCTCGGGCAAATCCACCGTCGGCCGGCAACTGGCCCACCGCGCTGGCGTGCCATTCGTCGACCTGGACCACCGGCTGGAGCAGCTGATCGGCACCACCATCCGCAGCTTCTTCGAGGCCGAGGGCGAGGCGCGCTTTCGCGACCTGGAGTCCGAGGTGCTGGCTGAAGTGTGCAGCGGCGACGGGGGCATGGTGCTTTCCACCGGCGGCGGGGCCGTGCTGCGCCCGCAGAACCGCGACGTGCTGCGCACCTTCGGCCCGGTGGTCTACCTGCGCGCTTCACCCGAAGAAATCTTCAAGCGCGTGAAGCACGACCGCACGCGCCCCCTGCTGCAAGGCGGCAACCCGCTGGACAAGCTGCGCGACCTCTACGCCCAGCGCGACGGGCTCTACCGCGAGACCGCGCACTACATCATCGAAACCGGGCGCCCCACGGTGCACACCCTGGTCAACATGATCATGATGCAGCTGGAGATGGCAGGCCATGCGCCAACGGGCAGCGCCGCGACGGAGTGAGGCCGGTGCAGCCTGCATGCGCGGCAGCACCGGCTCCGGTTGCTGTGCGTGCCCATAGCCCGTGCACCGCAGCTCAAGGAAAGCCCCGCATGCGGGGCTTTCGTTATTTTGGCTGAATATGGCCCTGGCGCCCTTTCAGAAAGCGCTGAGTGCTATCTAACTCATAGCATCACAGGTTCGGGGCCAGTAGCCGTTCCAGGGCCTTTTCATCCATGCCCCGCCTTTGCGCCATGTCGTGCAGCTGGTCTTCGCCGATCTTGCCGACGTTGAAGTACGCGCTCTCGGGGTGGCCCAGGTAGAAGCCGCTCACGCTGGCGGCCGGCATCATGGCCAGGCTTTCCGTCAGCGTCATTCCCACTTCCTCGCACTGCAGCACGCGAAACAGCTCCGTCTTGGCGCTGTGGTCAGGGCAGGCGGGGTAGCCGGGTGCGGGCCGGATGCCGGCGTACTTCTCGGCGATCATCTCGTCGTTGCTCAATTGCTCGCCCGCCGCATAGCCCCACAGGTCAGTGCGCACGCGCTGGTGCAGGCACTCGGCAAAGGCCTCGGCCAGGCGGTCGGCCAGGCTCTTGAACATGATGGCGGAGTAGTCGTCCAGCGCGTCGATGAAGGCCTTTTCCTTCTTCTCGATCCCGAGGCCCGCCGTCACGGCGAACAGGCCGGCGTAGTCGGCGATGCCGCTGCTCTTGGGCGCGACGAAGTCCGCCAGGCATCGGCTCGGGCGCGTCACGCCGTCGATGGTGTGCTTCTCGGCCTGCTGGCGCAGGCCGTACCAGGTCATGGCCACCTGGGTGCGGGTCTCGTCGGTGTAGAACTCGATGTCGTCGTCGTTCACGCTGTTGGCGGGCAGCAGCGCCATCACGCCACTGGCGGTGAGCCACCGGCCTTCGATGATCTTCCTGAGCATGGCCTGGCCGTCGGCGAACACCCGCGTGGCCTCCACGCCCACCACTTCGTCGGTCAGGATGGCGGGGTACGGGCCGGCCAGGTCCCAGGTCTGGAAGAACGGGCCCCAGTCGATGTAGCGGGCCAGCTCGGCCAGATCGAAGTTCTTGAACACGCGGCGGCCCAGCGCGCGGGGCACTGTGGGCTTGAAAGCAGCCCAGTCCATTGAAGTCTTGTTGGCGCGGATCTTGGCCAGCGGCCACAGCGGGGTCTGCTTCTTGTTGGCGTGCTGGGTGCGCACCTTGTCGTAGTCGGCGTTGAGCTCCTGCACGTAGCTGTCCACGCCGTCGCCCAGCAGGCTCTGCGCCACGCTCACGCTTCGCGAGGCGTCGGGCACGTAGACCACGGGGCCTTCGTAGTGCGGGGCAATCTTGACGGCGGTATGCACGCGGCTGGTGGTGGCGCCGCCGATGAGCAGCGGGATCTTCTTGATGCGGAAGTGGTCGTCCTTCTGCATCTCGCCGGCCACGTACTGCATCTCTTCGAGGCTGGGCGTGATCAGGCCCGACAGGCCCACGATGTCGGCCCCCTCGACCTTGGCGCGCGCCAGGATCTCGTGGCAGGGCACCATCACGCCCATGTTCACCACCTCGAAGTTGTTGCACTGGAGCACGACGGTGACGATGTTCTTGCCGATGTCGTGCACGTCACCCTTGACGGTGGCGATGATGATCTTGCCCTTGCTGCGCACGTCGCGCCCGGCCAGTTCGTCCTGGCGCTTTTCTTCCTCGATGTAGGGGATCAGGTGGGCCACTGCGGACTTCATCACGCGCGCACTCTTGACCACCTGGGGCAGGAACATCTTGCCCGCACCGAACAGGTCGCCCACCACGTTCATGCCGTCCATGAGCGGGCCTTCGATCACGTGCAGCGGGCGCCCGCCCTTGGCCAGGATGGCCTGGTAGGCCTCTTCGGTGTCTTCCACGATGAAGTCGGTGATGCCATGCACCAGCGCGTGCGACAGGCGCTCGCCCACGGTGCGCGGGGCTTCGGGCGTGCCACGCCATTCGAGCTTCTTGCTCTCGTCCTTGGCGCCGCTCTTGGCCGTCTCGGCCACTTCCACCAGGCGCTCGCCGGCGTCAGGCCGGCGGTTGAGCACCACGTCCTCGACGCGCTCGCGCAGCATGGGCTCCAGGTCGTCGTACACGCCGACCATGCCGGCGTTGACGATGCCCATGTCCATGCCCGCCTGGATGGCGTGGTACAGGAACACGGTGTGGATGGCCTCGCGCACGGGGTCGTTGCCGCGGAAGCTGAAGCTCACGTTGGACACGCCGCCCGAGACCTTGGCGCCGGGCAGGTTCTGCTTGATCCAGCGCACGGCCTCGATGAAGTCGACCGCGTAGTTGTTGTGCTCCTCGATGCCGGTGGCCACCGCGAAGATGTTGGGGTCGAAGATGATGTCTTCGGGCGGGAAGCCCACCTCATCGACCAGCACGCGGTAGGCGCGTTCGCAGATCTCGATCTTGCGGGCGTAGGTGTCGGCCTGGCCCACCTCGTCAAACGCCATCACCACGGCGGCAGCGCCGTAGCGCTTGACCAGGCGCGCCTCGTGCTTGAACTTGTCCACCCCCTCCTTCATGGAGATGGAGTTGACGATGCCCTTGCCCTGGATGCAGCGCAGGCCGGCCTCGATCACGTCCCACTTGGAGCTGTCCACCATGATGGGCACGCGGGCGATGTCGGGCTCGGACGCGATGAGCTGCAGAAAGCGCACCATGGCCGCCTTGCTGTCGAGCATGGCCTCGTCCATGTTGATGTCGATGACCTGCGCCCCGTTTTCCACCTGCTGGCGCGCCACCGCCAGGGCCTCTTCGTACTGGCCGTTCAGGATCATGCGCGCGAACGCCTTGGAGCCGGTGACGTTGGTGCGCTCGCCGATGTTGACGAACAGCGTGCCCTCGCCAATGGAGACGGGCTCCAGGCCGGACAGTTTCAGCGGGGGAATGGAAGAATGGGCGGACATCAGGCTCACCTGCAAGGGGTATCGGTAACAGGTGAGCGTCGTTGCGGGTTGGTCGACCCCGAGCCTGACGGATGCCTGCCCGAAGCCTGGGCAAGGGGGTCCGCTGCAACGCTCCTCGGGGGAGCTTGATTTTACCGAACTGGCGAGATTCGCAGGAACGTTCCCTCCGCAACCCCGCACGCCGCTGATGGCCACGCACCTTGACGCACCTTGACGCACCTTGACGTACCTTGACCCATCTGTACGCACCTGTCGCCACAGCACCCGACAGGTCCAGGCGAGCGGTGGACCTGCCGAACCGCTTTCGACGCTCAGGTTGCGCGCCCGGCTGCGACGTCGCGCCGCCCCTGCAGCTGCGCCCAGCCCGTGCGATGCTCCGGGGACGGAGCGAAGGCAAGGGAGCTGGCCAGAAAGACCGAAACGGAGCGGGCCCGCAAGCCCACGCCGTGGAAGGTGATGCGCACGCCAGCACGTGCATCCACCACCGGCAACTGGCCGGCCCGCGCTGAAACGGTGCGTCACCCGCCGTGGGGAATTCCCTCGATGGGGCATTCGGCTGTGCCCACCGTCGTGCGAGTGAGCGCCTGCACCGCAGCACGCGTGCCTTCGGGGTCGGTCACCCATCGGTGGTAGAAGCCATAAGGGCAGGCGGCTACGCCCTTGTCGCCCTCTCCGGAATTGATCACGCCGGTGTAGCCGCGGTGCAGCAGCTTGAACAGATGATTCTCGGACTGGCCGTTCGCGCGGAAGTCACGGATCAGACTGGTGGACAGCGCCGCGTACTGCACGCCATATTCCTCCTCGCCGCACTCGCCCAGAGTTCGGCCATCGAAACCGATCAACGCCGAGTGGCCGAAGTAGCTGTACACGCCATCGAACCCGGCCGCATTGGCCACCGCCACGTAGGTGTTGTTGGCAAAGGCCATGGCCTTGCTGATGAGGATCTGCTGCTCCTTGGCAGGGTACATGTAGCCCTGGCAACGCACGATGAGCTCGGCGCCCTTCATCGCGCAATCGCGCCAGATCTCGGGGTAGTTGCCGTCGTCGCAGATGATGAGGCTGATCTTGAGGCCCTTGGGGCCCTCGCTCACGAAGGTCTGGTCGCCCGGGTACCAGCCCTCGATGGGCGTCCAGGGCATGATCTTGCGGTACTTCTGCACGATCTCTCCGTGGTCGTTCATCAAGATCAGCGTGTTGTAGGGCATCTTGTGCGGATGCTCCTCGTGGCGCTCGCCTGTGAGCGAGAACACGCCCCAGACCTTGGCCTTGCGGCAGGCGGCGGCGAAGATCGCCGTCTCCTCTCCGGGGATGATGGTGGCCGTGTCCATCATCTCCTGGCGGTCGTACATGATGCCGTGGGTGCTGTACTCGGGGAAGACCACCAGGTCCATGCCTAGCAGGCCGGTCTTCATGCCCACCAGCATGTCGGCGATCTTGCGCGCGTTGTCCAGCACGTCGGCCTTGCTGTGCAGTCGCGGCATCTTGTAGTTGACGACCGCGACGCCCACGGTGTCCTTGCTGCTTGAAATATCGCCGTGGATCATGGCGTGTTCTCCTTGGGAGTCGTGGGACCAGCTAGTGGCTGATCATCCAGGGGCGCTTGGATGGAAAGGTTTTTGCGCCGTCGGGTGCCGTCACGGTAGAGCCGCGCTTGCCGCTGCCGTTGCCGCTGCAGCAACCGCACCCCGAAGGGTGGCGCAGCCGCCCATAGCTGCCTGCATCACCATCGCGTGATGAGCGAGGTGCGTGCCGGGCACGCTCGTTGGTGTCGTGCGCCCTGCGCTGCTCCGGGCTCACGCAGGCCAGGTGCGGCGCATGCGCAAACACGCGTGCGGAAGGTGCGCCACAGCCCGGGCAGGCGCAGGGTTCGTTGCGCGCCGCCACGCTGCGCAGCGCATCAAAGGGGCCGCAGCCCGTGCAGTCGTAGTCGTAGGTAGGCATGGTGGTCCTTGGCTGGCCGGTTACTTGTCCTGCGAGATCGGCATGTCCACACTGCCGTCGAGCACCTTGACCGGGCCAGCGGCCGTGGGGTTGATGTCGAAGTCGAAGATCTCGGTGGGCAGCCACAGCGTGGCGCAGGCATTGGGCACGTCGACCACGCCGCTGATGTGACCCTGCACCGGGGCAGTGCCAAGGATGGAATAGGCCTGTGCGCCGCTGTAGCCGAACTTCTTGAGGTACTCGATGGCGTTCAGGCAGGCCTGGCGGTAGGCCACTGTCACATCCAGGTAGTGCTGCTGACCCGATTCGTCAACCGAGATCCCCTCGAAGATCAGGTAGTCCTTGTAGTTGGGCGTGATGGGGCTGGGCTTGAAGATCGGGTTCTTGATGCCGTATTTGGCCATGCCGCCCTTGATCAGGCTGACCTTCATGTGCACCCAGCCGGCCATCTCGATGGCACCGCAGAAGGTGATCTCACCATCGCCCTGGCTGAAGTGCAGGTCGCCCACCGACAGGCCTGCGCCTTCCACGTACACCGGGAAGTAGACCTTGGAGCCGCGCGAGAGGTCCTTGATGTCGCAATTGCCGCCGTGCTCGCGAGGCGGCACGGTGCGCGCCCCCTCGGCGGCCGCCTTGGCCCTGGCCTCGCCCTGCAGCGTGCCCATGTGGGCCGTGGTGGCGTTGGGCGGGTTGGCCAGCCCGGGGATGCGGTGCGGGTCGGTGGCGATCAGCTCGGCCTCGCGCGCATTCCACGCGTCGAGCATCTTCTGGTCGGGCAGGCAGCCGATCAGGCCCGGGTGGATCAGCCCCGCGAAGTTCACGCCCGGGATGTGGCGGCTGCTGGTGAACATTCCGTGGAAGTCCCAGATGGACTTCTGCGCCAGCGGGTAGTGCTCGGTCAGGAAGCCGCCACCGTTCTTCTTCGAGAAGAAGCCGTTGAAGCCCCACAGGCTGTCGTCGCGCGCGCCGATATCGAGCAGGTCCACCACCAGCAGGTCGCCGGGCTCGGCGCCCTTGACACCCACCGGCCCCGACAGGAAGTGCACGGTGGACAGATCCACGTCGCGCACGTCGTCGGCGCTGTCGTTGTTTTGGATGGCGCCTCCGGTCCAGTCGTAGGTCTCCAGCTTGAACTCCGCCCCGGGCTCCACCCACACGGCCATGGGAATGTCCGGGTGCCAGCGGTTGTGCACCTGGGGGTTGTCGTACGGCGACTGCTTGAGGTCCACCTTGATCAGGGTATCGGCCATGGTGTATTGCTCCTTGGATGGATGGCTTTGGGAGGGACGAAAAGTGGGCTGACCGGCGTGGTCAAACGGAGAGATAGGCCTTGATGCGCTGCTGGTCGGTGTCGGCGCGCGCGGTCTCGTGCACCAGGCGGCCGCCTTCGATGACGAACAGGCGGTCGGCCACGTCCATGGCGAACGAGAGCACCTGCTCGCTCACCACGATGGTGATCTTGCGCAGCTTGCGGATCTCGTTGAGCGCGCGGGCGATGTCCTTGATGATTGAAGGCTGTATGCCCTCGGTGGGCTCGTCGAGCAGCAGCACCTTGGGGTCGGTCACCAGCGCACGGGCGATGGCCAGCTGCTGCTGCTGCCCGCCCGAGAGGTTGCCGCCCTTGCGCCGGCGCATGTCCCAGAGGACGGGGAACAGCGCATAGATCTCTTCGGGTATCTCGCGCGTCTTCGAGTTCTCCAGGCCGGTCTGGATGTTCTCTTCCACCGTCAGGGTCGGAAAGATCATGCGGCCCTGGGGCACATAGGCAATGCCCTTGGCCACGCGGCGAAAGCTCTCGTCCTTCGTCACCTCCTGGCCTGCCACGGTGATGCTGCCGCTCTTGACGGGCATCACACCCATCAGGCTCTTGAACAGCGTGGTCTTGCCCATGCCGTTGCGGCCCATGATGGCCACGGTCTCGTTGGCGCGGCCCTCGAAGGAGATGCCGTGCAGCGCTTCGCTCTGGCCGTAGGCCACGAACAGGTCCTTGACTTCCAACATGCGGGTGCTCCTGTGCGGATGGCGTTCAATGGCCGAGGTAGACGTCGATCACCTTGGGGTCGTTCTGGACCTTGTCCATCGAACCCTCGGCCAGGATCTTTCCCTGGTGCATCACGGTGACCTTGTGCGCGATGCGCTTGACGAAATCCATGTCGTGCTCGATCACGATCACCGCGCGGTTCTTGCAGATGCGTTGCAGCAACTCGGCCGTGAGCTCGCGCTCGCGCGCGCTCATGCCGGCGATGGGCTCGTCGAGCATCAGGAGCTCGGGCTCCTGCATCAGCAGCATGCCGATCTCCAGCCACTGCTTCTGGCCGTGCGAGAGCAGACCGGCCTCCGTGGCGAGCTTGTCGCCCAGGCCGATGTCGTCGGCCACGGCCTGCACGCGCTCTTTCACCGCATCGGTGCAGCGAAAGGCCAGTGCACCGAACACGGTGCGGCCCGAGGGGTAGGAGACTTCGAGGTTCTGGAACACCGAGAGGTTCTCGTAGATCGAAGGCGTCTGGAACTTGCGGCCTATCCCCAGCCGCACGCGCTTGTGCTCGGCCATGCGCGTGAGCTCCTCGTTCCTGAACTTGATGCTGCCGCCGGTGGCGCGCGTCTTGCCGCAGATCAGGTCCAGCAGCGTGGTCTTGCCCGCGCCGTTGGGGCCGATGATCACGCGCAGCTCGTTCTTGTCCACGTACAGCGTGAGGGCGTCGATGGCCTTGAAGCCATCGAACGAGACCGTGAGGTCTTCCACGGCCAGGGCGAAGTCGGTGTTGCTCATGGGGTGTGCTCCAGGTGTGCAGTGCGATCACTCAGGCGCGCTGGCTGCTGGTGCCTTCGGGCAGGCTGGGGGCAGGTGCCTGCGCTTCGGCGACTGCAGGGCGGCTCGGGGGCGGTGCAGGCGCACGCACAGCAGCCTGGCGCAGCGCCTCGCGGCGTCCCTTCCACCAGGGCACGACATGGCTTTCCCACAGGCCCGCCAGGCCCATGGGGAAGGCCATGGTCACGCCGATGAACAGGCCCGCCATCAGGAACAGCCACAGGTCGGGAAAGCTCTCGGAGAAGTAGGTCTTGCCGGCATTGACCAGCAGCGCTCCGTACACGGCGCCCACCAGGCTCATGCGCCCGCCGATAGCGGCGTAGATCACCATCTCGATGGACGGCACGATGCCCACGAAGCTCGGCGACATGAAGCCCACCTGCAGCGTGAACAGCGCGCCGCCGATGCCTGAGAGCGCGGCCGCCAGGCAGAAGGTGAAGACCTTGAAGTTGGCCACGTCGTAGCCCGAAAAGCGCACGCGGTCTTCCTTGTCGCGCATGGCCAGGAGCAGGGTGCCGAGCTTGCTGGTCTGCACGAAGCGGCACAGCACGATGGCCAGCACCAACAGTGCCACGCACACGTAGTACAGGATGTATTTGGCGCTGTCGGTGCGCGTGTCCCAGCCCCACAGGGTCTTGAGGTCGGTCATGCCGTTCACGCCACCCGTGTAGCCCTGCTGGCCGATGATGAGCACCGTGCAGATCAGCGCCACAGCCTGGGTGATGATGGCGAAGTACACGCCCCCCACACGGCGCTTGAACATGGCGAAGCTCACGATCCAGGCCAGCAGCGTGGGCACCACGATCACGGCCGCCAGCGCGAACGGCAGACTCTTGAACGGCACCCAGAACGCGGGCAGCTCGGTGATCTGGTTCCAGTCCATGAAGTCGGGAATGCCGGGGGTGGACTGGATCTTGGTGCTGATGGGGTCCGAGGCCTCGAGCTTGAGGAACATGGCCATGGCGTAGCCGCCCAGGCCGAAGAACACGCCCTGCCCCAGGCTGAGCACGCCGCCATAGCCCCAGACCATCACCAGGCCGATGGCCACGAAGGCGTAGGTGAGGTACTTGCCCACCAGGTTCAGTCGGAAGATGTCGAGCGAGAGCGGCAGCACCACGGCCAGCAGCACGGTGAGCAACACCAGGCTGGCGAGCTGATAGCGCTGGATCCAGGCTTTGAGGGCATTCATGAAAGGACTCCGGTGAACTCGGGAGGGTGGAAGCGACGCACGCTCAGCGGCGCACCTTGGAGGCGAACAGGCCCTGTGGCCGCACCATCAGGATCAGAACGATCAGCGACAGCGTGATCACCTTGGCCATGGAGCCGGCCAGGAAGAATTCGGTGATGGACTGGGTCTGCGCGATGCCGAAGGCCGAGACCACCGTGCCCAGCAGGCTGGCCGCACCGCCGAAGGTGACGACCAGGAAGGCATCCACGATGTAGAGCGAGCCCGAGGTGGGCCCCGTGGAGCCGATGGTGGTGAAGGCCGCGCCCGCCACGCCGGCAATACCGCAGCCGATGGCAAAGGTCAGGCGGTCGGTCTTCTTGGTGTCGATGCCGGTGGCGTTGGCCATCACGCGGTTGCTCACCGTGGCGCGCACGCGCAGGCCCCAGCGGCTCCTGTGCAGGGCCAGCAGCACGCCACCCGTCACCACCACCGTGAGCCCCAGCACGAACATGCCGTTGATGGGGATGTCGAGGCCCTCCACAGGCGTCCAGGAGCCCAGCAGCCAGTCGGGCAAGGTGGGGCTGACCTCCTTGGGGCCGATGAAGGTGCGAAAGCACTGCTGCAGCGCCAGGCTGATGCCCCAGGTGGCCAAAAGCGTATCGAGCGGGCGCTTGTAGAGGTGGCGGATCAGCCCCCACTCCACCAGCCAGCCCGCAGCGAAGGCGATGCCGAAGGCCGCCACGATGGCCAGCGGGAAGTAGTAGGCCATGAACCCGGGCGCATGCGTGGCCGCGAGCGTGGAGCCCAGGTAGATGGTGTAGGCGCCGATGGTCATGAACTCGCCATGCGCCATGTTGATCACGCCCATCTGCCCGAAGATGATGGCCAGCCCCAGGCCCATGAGCAGCAGCACGGCGAACAGGCTCAGGCCCGCGAAGCCCTGCATGAGGCCGATGTTGAGCATTTCGGAAAAGGTCATGGGTGCCAGGCTCCGTGGGATCGAGGAAAGGGGCGGGCATGCAGCGGCCCGGCCTGGTGGCCGGACGCCGCAGCGTGAAGGACTTACTGGTAACCCTTGGGGAACGGGTCGGGCTTGATGAGTTCGGGTGATTCGGAAACGACCTTGAAGCTCGCATCGGGCATGCCCATGGCGATGCGCGACTTGCTCCACAGGTGGTGGTTGGCGTCGAGCTTGACGTAGCCCTCGGGCGCTGTCTTGAGCTCGATGCCCGGCGAGGCGGCCACCACCTTGTCCACGTCGAAACTCTTGGCCTTCTCGACTGCGGCCTTCCACAGCCAGGGGCCCAGGTAGCCGGCCTGGGTCACGTCGCCGATCACGGCGTCCTTGCCGTACTTGGCCTTGAAGGCGGCCACGAACTTCTTGTTGTTCTCGTTGTCCAGCGACTGGAAGTACTTCATCGACGAGAAGAAGCCCGCGAAGTTCTCGCCGCCCACGCCGGTCATCTCATCCTCGGTGACCGACAGCGTGACCAGGAGCTGCTTGTCGCCCGTGATGCCGGCGGCCTTGAGCGCCTTGTAGAAGGCCACGTTGGAGCCCCCGACCACGGCGACGAACAGGCAGTCGGGCTTTTGCACCTTGATCTTGTTCATCAGCGAGCCGAAGTTGGTGCTGCCCAGCGGGTAGTACTCCTCGCCGACGATCTTTCCTTTCTGGAAGTTCTCCACATGCTTGCGAGCGATCTTCATCGATGTGCGCGGCCAGATGTAGTCCGACCCGATCAGGAAGAAGGTCTTGGCCTTTTTCTCGGTCTTGGCCCAGTCCAGGCTGTACAGGATCTGCTGCGTGGCCTCCTGGCCGGTGTAGATCACGTTCTTGGACTGCTCCAGTCCTTCGTAGAAAGTCGGGTAATACAGCAGTCCGTTCTCTTTTTCGAACACCGGCAGCACGGCCTTGCGCGAGGCGCTGGTCCAACAGCCGAACACCGCGGCGCAGTGGTCGTTGATGAGCAGCTTCTTGGATTTCTCGGCGAAGGTGGGCCAGTCGGAGGCGCCGTCTTCCTTGATGACCTTGATCTTGCGGCCCAGCACGCCGCCCATGGCGTTGATCTGGTCGATGGCGAGTTGCTCGGCCTGGATGGAGCCGGTCTCGGAGATCGCCATGGTGCCGGTGGCCGAATGCAGCTGGCCCACGGTGACTTCGGTGTCCGTCACCGCCAGCTTGGTGGTGTTGACCTGGGCCGTGGGCTGGGCGAGTGACCAGGCAGGCAGGCCGGCCAGGGACGCGGCGCCCATGGCCTGCAGCAGTCGGCGCCGGCCGGCGTCCGTGGAGGGGTTGATGCCCAGGGCATGCGGATCGGTGAGGTGCTTCATGGTGCGTGCGCTCCTTGCAACAGACAGGGGGGGTGGTTCAGGACGGCATTCCTTGTGTGCCGCGCTGGTGCCAAGATTAGGGAGAACCCTGGTTTGCGCCCATACGTCAATTAACGTAGGTGGTGCGTACACCCATTGCGCAAGCGGTCGTACGGCTAGAACGTTTCTTGCATGTGCCCGTGCATGCCCTCCACCACCCCGTCCAGCGCCGCGCAGCCTGCACCGCAGACGATCTTTCGCTTCCGGCGCGAGTACAACGCCTGGGTCGCCGACGAGACCACGGAGGACTACGCGCTGCGCTACACCCCGAAGAGCTTTCGCCGCTGGAGCGAATTCCGCGTGGCCAACACCGCCTTCGGCTCGCTGTCCTTCCTGGCGCTGGAGGCCATCGGCGGCGCCGTCGCGCTCAACTACGGCTTTTCCAACGCGATGTGGGCCATCCTTGCGGTGGGGGTGCTGATCTTCCTGACGGGGCTGCCCATCGCGTACTACGCCGCGCGCTACGGGCTGGACATGGATCTGCTCACCCGCGGGGCAGGCTTTGGCTACCTGGGCTCGACCATCACCTCGCTGATTTACGCGGTTTTCACCTTCATCTTCTTCGCACTGGAGGCGGCCATCATGGCGCTGGCGCTGCAGATGGTGGTGGACTGGCCGCTGCAGTGGTGCTATGTGCTCTCATCCCTGGTGATCCTGCCCATGGCCATGCGCGGCATCACGCTGATCTCGCGCCTGCAGGCCTGGACGCAGCCACTTTGGCTATTCCTGCTGCTGTTGCCCTTCGTGTGGATCGCGCTCACGCAGCCGCAGCTGTACCGCGACTTCGCAGGGCTGTCCGGCCTCAAGAGCGGCAGCAGCCAGTTCAACCTGCTGATGTTCGGCGTGGCCGGCACGGTGATCTTCTCGCTGGTGGTGCAGATCGGCGAGCAGGTGGACTTCCTGCGCTTCCTGCCCGAGCGCACGGCCGCCAATCGCTGGCGCTGGTGGGGCGCGGTGCTGGTGGCTGGCCCGGGTTGGATTGTGATGGGCATGCTGAAGATGGCGGGCGGCGCCTTCCTCGCCTTCGCGGCACTGCAGTTCGAGGTAGGCGCCCACCGGGCGGCGGAGCCCACGCAGATGTTTCTTGCCGGCTTCCACCAGGTCATGCAGGCGCTGGGCCTTCCGGGCATGGCCGTGGCGGTCACCGTGCTCTTCGTGGTCGTCTCGCAGATCAAGATCAACCTCACCAATGCCTATGCGGGGTCGCTCGCCTGGTCCAACTTCTTCGCGCGCATCACGCGCAGCCACCCTGGGCGTGTGGTCTGGCTGGTATTCAACGTGGGCATCGCCACGCTGCTCATGACACTCGGGGTCTTCGGCGCGCTGGAGAAGGTGCTCGCGGTCTACAGCAACGTGGCCATCGCCTGGGTGGGCGCGCTGGTGGCCGACCTGGTGATCAACAAGCCGCTCGGGCTATCGCCGCCGGGCATCGAATTCCGACGCGCCCACCTGTTCGACTTCAACCCTGTGGGGCTGGGCTCCATGGTGCTGGCGGCCACGGCGGCCTGCTGCGCCTATGCCGGCATGCTGGGGGAAATGGCGGCTGCTTTCTCGCCCTTCATCGCGCTGGTGCTGTCGATGGCGCTGGCCCCACTGTTGGCCTGGGCCACCAAGGGCCGCTACTACCTGGCGCGCCAGCCCGACACCACCTGGCAGCCCGGCGAGGCGGTGCGCTGCACGGTGTGCGAGAACCAGTTCGAAGCCGAGGACATGGCGCGCTGCCCGGCCTATGGCGCGGCGATCTGCTCGCTGTGCTGCTCGCTTGAATCGCGCTGCCACGACCGCTGCAAGACCGGCTCGCGCGCTACCGACCAGTTGCGCGCCGTCGCCGCATTGCTGCTGCCGCGCCACTGGGCTGCCAAGGTCAACTTCCGCGTGGGCCAGTACCTGATGGTCACCGTGGTGCTGTGCGCGGTGATGGCCTTTCTGCTCGGCGTGGTCTACGTGCAGGAGAGCCTGGAGACTCCGGCGCAGTTTTTGCGCATGCCCTTTTTCAAGGTTTTCGCGCTGCTTTCGCTTTTGGCCGCCGTGTGCGCCTGGTGGGTGGTGCTGAGTACGGACAGCCGGCGCATGGCGCAGGACGAATCGGAACGCCAGACACAGCTCCTGCTCCAGGAAATCGAGGCGCACAAG
The DNA here is from genome assembly GCF_019219095.1 of Acidovorax sp. sic0104. GTDB lineage: Bacteria > Pseudomonadota > Gammaproteobacteria > Burkholderiales > Burkholderiaceae_C > Acidovorax. The sequence goes on along the minus strand of NZ_JAHUWH010000024.1, from coordinate 13,772 downwards.
CGCACCGACGCCGAGTTGCAGGCCGCCAAGGACCAGGCCGAATCGGCCAGTCTGGCCAAGACGCGCTACGTGGCCGGCATGACGCACGAACTGCGCTCACCGCTCAACAGCATCCTCGGGTACACACAGATACTGCTCAAGAACCCGCAGACCGAGGGATGGCTGCGCGAGAGCCTGTCCACCATCCAGCACAGCGGCCAGCACATGCACGCGTTGATCGACGGTTCGCTGGAGCTGGCGCGCATCGAGGCCGGCCGTCTGCGCCTGGACCTGGCTCCCCTGCCCCTGCCCGAGCTGGTGCAGAACGTCGAGGGCATGCTGCGGCCGCAGGCCGAGGCCAAGGGCCTGCGCTTCGTGGTGCAGACCGAAGGCAGCATGCCCGGCTGGATACGCGCGGATGCCAAGCGCCTACGGCAGATCCTCATCAACCTGCTGTCCAACGCCGTGCGCTTCACCGAGCGCGGCGAAGTACGGCTGCGCATGGATTTTCGCCCCCATGTCTCGCGCATCGAGGTCATGGACACCGGCATCGGCATCGAGCCCCAGGACCGCGAGCGCATCTTCCTGCCCTTTGAGCGCGGCAGCGCCGGTCGCCGCGCCCGCGAGGCCGGCACCGGTCTGGGCCTGACCATCACGCACCTGCTCACCCAGCTCATGGGCGGCGAACTCACGGTGGCCAGCACGCCGGGACAAGGAAGCACCTTCACCGTGCGACTGTATCTGCCCGGCATCTCACCCGACCCGGCCTGGCGGCCCGCGCACCTGGTGGCCTTGCGCCCGGTGATCGGCCACATCGGCCCGCGGCGCACGCTGCTGGTGGTGGACGACCAGCCGCTGCAGCGCCAGTTGCTGGCCGGCCTGCTGGTGCCGCTGGGCTTCATCGTGCACGAAGCGGCCAGCGGACGCGAATGCGTGGAGATCGTGCGCCAGACCCCGCCCGACCTGGTGCTGCTCGACATCTCCATGGACGACCTGGACGGCTGGCAGACCGCCACCCTGCTGCGCTCCCTGCTCCCTGCAGCTTCGCTGCCCATCGTCTTCGTCTCAGCCAACCAGTTCGACCACGAGCCGGGGCGCCTGACCTCCGCGCAGGTGCAGGGCTTCGTGGGCAAGCCGGTGATCGAGTCGGAGCTGCTGTGCGCACTGCAGCTCGCATTGCAGCTCGAATGGGTGCACGACAACACACCGCAGTCGCTGCCTGCCGGCGCAGACCATGCAGTGATCGACGCGCCCGCGCCGGCCAGCCTGCCCCAGGCGCTGCGCGATGACCTGACCCGTCTGGCGCGCCAGGGCCAGGCCAGTGCCGTGCGCGAGTTGCTGCGCCAGGCGCGGGTCGAGTTGCCGGCCCATGCCGTGGCACTGGACGTGCTGCAGGCCTGCGCAGACCGTTTCGACTTCGAGGCCCTGGCCCGCCACCTTCGCGAACCTGACCATGAACAGCCCCTTTGATTCCACTGCACCGGCCAGCTCCGGCGCGCCCGGCCAGCGCGTCATCCTGGTGGTGGACGATGCCCTGGACACCCTGCGGATGCTTTGCGATGCGCTCGCGGCCGAAGGCTACGCCGTACTGGCCGCGCGCGATGCCCAGGAGGCACTGCAGCGCTTCGACATGGTGGTGCCCGACGGCGTGCTGCTCGACGCGGTGATGCCTGGCATCGACGGCTTCGCGCTGTGCCGCCAGCTCAAGGCCACCCCGCCTTGGTCGCACGTGCCCATCGTCTTCATGACCGGGCTGTCCGAGACGGCGCAGATTTTGCAAGGCTTTGCCAGCGGTGGCGTGGACTATGTCGTCAAGCCGCTGCGCATCCCCGAGGTGCTGGCACGCCTGGCCACCCACGTGCGCAACGCCCAGGCCACGCGCCTGGCGCGCGAGGCGGTGGACGTGGCAGGTCTGGGGGTGGTGGTGCTCGACGGCCAGGGCCGTGTGGCCTGGCGCTCACCCCAGGCCACGCAGTGGCTGGAAGATGCCTTCGCCGCAACCGAAGCACCCAAAGAACGGGCCGCCGCCTGGTTGGTACAGGCCCAGAGCGAGGGCGAGCAGACCCTGGCCCTGGCCGATGGTCGCCAACTGCTGGCCCGGCACATGGGCGCCAGCGGCCTGGCCGAATCCATGCTGCTGCTCAGCCACGCGCAGCCCGAGGCCGCGGCACCGCGCCACCTGCAGCAGGTGGCGCTGACTCCGCGCGAGACCGAGGTGCTCTCGTGGCTCACCAAGGGCAAGACCAACCGCGACATCGCCGACATCCTCGGCATGAGCCCGCGCACGGTGAACAAGCACCTGGAGCACATCTTCGAGAAGCTGGGGGTGGAGACGCGCACGGCGGCGGCGGCCATCGCCGGGCGATTGCTGCAAGGCTGATGGGGCGCCGCCCCGGGGACGGCGGAGGAAGGCGTGGACCGTCAGGCCCGTGCAGCGTCCTGTGCACTGGCGGGCAGGCCGAAGATGCGGTCGAACCCCCAGTTGAAAACAAAGGTGTAGCACAGGAAGAACACGATCAGGCCCAGGTCCATGACGAAGGCGGTCCACAGGCTCACGCCGAACCACCAGGCGAACAGCGGCACGAGGGTGAAGACGAGCCCGCCCTCGAATCCGATGGCATGCGCCACGCGCCGCGCCATGCTGCGCCCGCGCACGGCCTGGCGGGACTCCCAGCGCTCGAAAGCCCAGTTGAAGACGATGTTCCAGACGATGGCGATCGCCGACGCAGCCACCGCCACCACACTGGAATGGCCAGCGCCCTGACCCGTCAGCACCGCAAGCCCCAAGGTAGCGGCAGCGATGGCGATGAGTTCGTACAGGGTGACGTAGATCACCCGGCGCTTGACGCCCTGCAGGCCGGTGCGGGAGGGGTTGGTCGGCGTGCTCTGAAGAGGGGTGGTGCTCGAAGACATAGCGCCACTTTATGTTCGCATGGCTGATATATAAAGTCAGCTTGTTTCAGATTTTCTGATAGATTGGCTGCATGGCTTTTTCTTCCGATAGCGTGCAGGTGTTTCTTGCCGCACTGGACCACGGCTCGTTCTCGGCCGCTGCGCGCGCGCTGGCGCGCGTGCCGTCGGCGGTGAGCATGACCATCGCCCACCTGGAGGCGGAGCTGGACGTGCAGTTGTTCGACCGCAGCGGACGCGAGCCGCGCCCCACGGCCGCTGCGCGGGCCCTGGAGCCCCAGGCGCGGCTGCTCGCGGGGCAACTACAGCAGCTCAACGCCCAGGCGCTGGCCCTTACCCAGGGGCTGGAAGAGCGCCTGACCCTGGCCATCGCTCCCGAACTGCTGGCCGCGCGCTGGACAGGGCCCCTGGCAGCCTTGGCGCAGGAATACCCGCTGCTGCAGGTCGAGGTGCTGGCAGCGCCGCAGGTGGACGCGCTGGCCTTGGTGCACGCGGGCCGGGCGCAGCTGGCGCTGGTATTCGAGCGCCCCAGCATCGACGGGCGCGAAGGGTTCCAGGAGGTGGGCACCGAAACCCTGGTCGCCGTGATGGCGCCAGACCACCCCGTGCTGGCAGGGGCGCGGGCCGCCGCCCAAGCCCGGGGCGAGCCGCCCGGCAGCGCCATGCTGCGCGAGGAGCACCTGACCACCACGCGCCAGATCGTCGTCGCCAGCCGCGACCTTCGCCAGACCGACCCGCGCTTCGTGTTCGCGCGCCATCACTGGCGCACAGACAACCACCTGGCGGCCCTGGGCCTGATCGAGTCGGGCCTGGGTTGGGGTTGGCAGCCACGTGCCCTCGTGCAGCCGCGCATCGCGGCGGGCACACTGGTGGAGATGCCGTTCGAGAACCTGAGCAACGGCACGGCGCTATGGGTGGACGTCGTGTGGTCCAAGGAGCGGCCCCAGGGCCTGGGCGCCGCGCGCTTCGTGGCACTGATGAAGGCCGCCGCCACGCCCCCCTCGCGCTGAACGCCAGCCCCGCCGGTCCCATCCACGAAGAGAATTTGCCTCTACCGCTTGACCAGCAAGCGCCGCCCGCTATCGTTTATATAGCGACTGGCATGCCCATCAGATGAAAGGGCCTGCTCTCCCCGTCTTCGGGGACCCACAGCCGGTGCGCCCAGCCGCCCTGCTGCGCCAGTGCCCGCACCGCCTCACGGGTGGTGGGGCAGTGGTCCAGAGCCTGCAGGTGGTTCACCACCAGAGTTCCCGGGGCCAGCGCTGCGGCCTCGGCCATGTCGGCAGCGTCCATCAGTATTTCAGCGCCTACGTCGAAGCGCGCGCCGCCCGCCGGCAGCACGGCCACGTCCGGCCGCAGGCGCGCAAGGCAGTCGCGCACGGCGGGGGTGAGCAGCGTATCGCCTGCCAGATACACGCTGGGCTCGCCAGGAAGCTCCAGCAGGTAGCCATGGCCATGCTCCATGAAGCGTGCGATCCACCCGGTGCCGTGCACACAGGGGATGGGCGTGACGTGGCCGCCCAGCGTGAACGGTTGGCGTCCCTGGCCTGTCGGGCCGGACAGGGGCAACACCACCAGGCCCCGCTGCGCCAGGTAGTCCGCATCGCGCGGCATGCAGATCACCGGAATCTGTCGCTCGCGCAGAAAGCGCAGTCCCGCACGGTCCAGGTGATCGAAGTGGCCGCGCTGGCAGTGGGTGATGAGGGCGTGCGTCACGCGCTCCAATGCATCGTCTGTGCCGGGCGGCAGATCGACGATGGGATTGCGCTGGCGGCCGGCGCCCAGGTAGCGCAGTGCTGGCAGGCTGCCGCGCCTCGCGAGCATCGGGTCCACCAAGAGGCCCACAGGCGGGCCCCCCGTTGAAAACTCCAGCAAGACGGTGGCATTGCGCAAGTGGGTGATGTGCATGGTGGTGGGCTCGCAGCGTATGGATGGGGAAAGTGGCTCAAGGCTCAGGAGGCCAGGTACGAGGACGATTGTTGGATTTCACGGCCTGCGCGAGAATGGCCTGATCTGACAGCTTCTTGTCATTTCCGGCCCCCCCCCCCCCTCCTTTTTTCCCGCTGACTCCCATGCCCCAGCCCACGACTGCGCCCGCCGCCCCGCTTCGCCTGGGTCTGCTGCTGTACCCCGGCTGCATGCCGGCCGGCCTGTTCGCCGCCGCCGACATCGCCCGCGCGGCCGGCCTACGGGTGCAGCGGCCCCTGGTGCAGACGCTGTGGGTAAGCGCAGACCTGCAGCCCGTGCCGACCTGGCAAGGGCCTGCACTCACACCCTCGGCACGGCTGGCAGGGGCTGAGGTGGACGCGGTGCTGGTCCCCGGCCTGTGGCTGTCGTCCACCGATGGCCTCGCGGTGCCGCTGCAGCAGCTGGCCCCGGTGGTGCAGGCCCTTGCGGCCCTCCCCCGCCGCACGCAGGTGTGGAGCTACTGCGCGGGAGTGGCGCTGGCGGCGGCCAGCGGCCGCCTGCGCGGGCACAGTGCCACCGCCACCTGGTGGCTGCGCGCCGCGCTGGAGCGGCAGTTCGGCACCGTGCAATGGCGCTTTGACGAGCCCCTGGTGCACGACGGCACCACCACCACGGCGGCTAGCGCGAACGGCTACCTCCCGCTGATGCTGCATGCATTGGGCGCGCTGCTGCCGCCCGAGGCTCTGGCGGACGTGCAGGCGCTGCTGATGCTGCCCCGCCCGCGCACCACCCACCCGGCGTTCGCGGGGCAGGACCTCATGGCCACGACAGACGGCGACCTGCGCCGCGCCATGCTCTGGGTGCAGCGCAGCCCCGCCACCCGAGTGCGGCTACCGGCCCTGGCGGACGCGCTGGGGATGTCTCCCCGCACACTGGCACGCCGGGTGCAGACCCACACGGGGCTGTCGGCCGCCCATTGGATGCGCCGCATCAAGCTGCGCCAGGCCAGCGAAGCACTGTGCGATACGGCGCAGCCCTTGAAACGCATTGCCGAGGACCTGGGCTTTGCGAGCGAGGCGGGCCTGCACCGCGCTTTCCGCCAGGCCACGGGGCAGACTCCGCTGGCCTACCGCATGGCGCAGCGGTGACGCCCTCACCACGCTCGCACCGGGCCCGCCCCCTCACCGCTGTAGCTGCGTCACCCGGTTGCGCACGCGGCTTGGCCTGCCGCGAACCTGCCGCAGCGGGCCATGGTTCGCCTGGACGGTCGGCACGACCCATGGCAACAGGCACCGGCCCACGCAGACCATTTGTGCAACGTGCCCCGTTGCACTAACCTGCGCCACATCAACGCATCGTCCATCACATCCATGCCCTCACCCCTGATCCCCAAATCCCGCAGCAAGACCGCCGACCTGTGGTCGCAATGGCAGCCAGGCAAACCCACAGCCGCTGACGGCCAGGACGGCAGCCGCGGACAGCCGCAGCGCGGCGCATCGCTGGGTGACTACGACCCCGGAGCCAAGCCGTTTTCGCTGGGCAGCAAGTCCGAAGACAAGGCTGCGGTCGAGGCGCTGGCCACAGAACTCGATGCGCTGCAGGACCTGTTCTACGCCGACAAGCGCTACAAGCTCCTGGTGGTGCTGCAGGGCACCGACACCTCGGGCAAGGACGGCACCATCCGCGGCGTGTTTGGCCGCATGAGCGCACTGGGCGTGCACGCCGTGGGCTGGAAGGCGCCCACCGAGCCGGAGCGCGCCCGCGACTACCTCTGGCGCATCCACCAGCAGGTGCCGCAGGCGGGCGACATCACCGTGTTCAACCGCAGCCACTACGAGGACGTGCTGGTACCGGTGGTCAACCGCTGGGTCACGCCCGAGCAGCAGCAGCAGCGCCTGTCCCACATCAACGACTTCGAGCGCATGCTCAGCGAAACGGGCACCGTGGTGCTCAAGTTCTTGCTGCACATCAGCGCCGACGAGCAGAAAAAGCGCCTGCAGGAGCGCCTGGACGACCCGGCAAAACACTGGAAGTTCAGCCAGGGCGACATCGAGGTGCGCAAGCAATGGGCCGAATACCAGCGCGCCTACGAAGCACTTTTGTCCGCCACCCACACCCCGTGGGCGCCCTGGACCATCGTGCCCGCCGACTCCAAGACGCATCGCAACCTCATGATCGCCACGGTGCTGCGCGAGGTGCTGCAGAACCTGGACCTGCGCTACCCCGAAGGCGACCCCGCGCTGGCCGGTCTCAAGATCGAATGAGCCATCGCGGCAGGCACCTGTTTTTGCTGCAATGCCGCATGAACGGGTGCTCTCCGCACGTTATGCACCAAACGCATAACCCACAAACACTCCGGCCTTAGACAGGGTGAATGCGCAGGCATAAGCTTCGCGGCTTGAACTGATCCCACAAGGAACTCACCATGTCTTCATCCTCCGGCGCCCCCGGCACCGCCACTGCGGGCGCCGTCCACAGCCTGCCCTCCTACCTGCAAGCCGACCACCTCGGCCCCTGGGGCAACTACCTGCAGCAGGTTGACCGCGTCACGCCCTACCTGGGCAACCTGGCGCGCTGGGTGGAAACGCTCAAGCGCCCCAAGCGCATCCTGATCGTGGACGTGCCGATCGAGCTGGACAACGGCACCATCGCGCACTACGAAGGCTACCGCGTGCAGCACAACCTGAGCCGCGGCCCCGGCAAGGGCGGTGTGCGTTTTCACCAGGACGTGACGCTGTCCGAAGTGATGGCTTTGTCGGCCTGGATGTCGGTGAAGAACGCTGCGGTGAACGTGCCTTACGGTGGCGCCAAGGGCGGCATCCGCGTGGACCCCAAGAAACTGTCGCTGGGTGAACTGGAGCGCCTGACGCGCCGCTACACCAGCGAGATCGGCCTCTTGATCGGCCCGTCCAAGGACATCCCTGCGCCCGACGTGAACACCAACGGCCAGGTCATGGCCTGGATGATGGACACGTATTCGATGAACACCGGAGCCACCGCCACCGGCGTGGTCACCGGCAAGCCCGTGGACCTGGGCGGCTCGCTGGGCCGCGTGGAGGCCACCGGCCGCGGCGTGTACACCGTGGGTGTCGAAGCCGCCAAGCTGACCGGCCTGGCGCTGGCCGGTGCCCGCGTGGCGGTGCAGGGCTTTGGCAACGTGGGCGGCATTGCCGCCAAGCTGTTTGCCGAAGCGGGCGCCAAGGTGGTGGCCGTGCAGGACCACACCGGCACCATCTTCAACGGCAACGGCGTGGACGTACCCGCCCTGCTCGCGCATGTGAAGACCCGTGGTGGCGTGGGCGGCTTTGCCGGCGCCGATGTGATGAAGCCCGAAGAGTTCTGGGGCGTGGATTGCGAGATCCTGATCCCTGCAGCCCTGGAAGGCCAGATCACCAAGGACAACGCAGGCCAGATCAAGGCCAAGCTCGTGATCGAAGGCGCCAACGGCCCCACGACCACCGAAGCCGACGACATCCTGAACGACAAGGGCGTGCTGGTGCTGCCCGACGTGATCGCCAACGCCGGCGGCGTGACGGTGAGCTACTTCGAATGGGTGCAGGATTTCTCCAGCTTCTTCTGGAGCGAGGACGAGATCAACGCCCGCCTGGTGCGCATCATGCAAGAGGCCTTCGCCGGCATCTGGCAGGTGTCGCAGGAGCACAAGGTAAGCCTGCGCACCGCCACCTTCATCGTGGCCTGCCAGCGCATCCTGCATGCCCGCGAGATGCGCGGACTGTATCCCTGAGCCTCCCTGTGCGGCTGCGCCGCTTCCCCCCCGAGGGGGGACGCACCCGGTGGACTGGCTGAGCCAGATCCACGGGTGCGCTGGTCTTTGTTCACGCCCTTAGGTGACGCAGTCACCGAATGTGATCGTCTTCCATCCGGAGACGAGTCATACAAATTAACCGCCAGTGGCCGTGATCCGGCCCTGGCGGTTTTTTCATGCGGCGGGCGCGCAGCGCGCTAGCTGTTGCGCGGGACTGACGTCATCTCACCGAAAAGACCGTTCGAGAGCGCAAAGCAGCCGCACAGCCGGATTGGAAACGAAAAGATACGCGTACATACAAATGGTCATCTCTTGCTACGACCGGTCGTGAAAAACTTCCTTGCTTTCTTCACGCCTCTTTCGGGAGATTACGGTGGCTTTACCCTCACTGCGCAGCTTTGTTGCGCGCTTTCTCCTAGACCGGCTGCGCACGGCGCGCTCCGTGGCCCGGCTGGCCTACTTTCGCCATCCAGACAAGCCGGCGCTCATTGACCGGCGCGGCACGCTCACCTACCGGCAGTTGCAAGACCGGGTGTATCGGCTGCAGGCCTGGATGCAGGCGCAGGGTGTGAAGAAGGGCGACGTGGTGTTCACCCTGCTGCCAGAGACGGGCGAGCAGTACGAAGCGAGGCTGGCAACGTTCGAGAACGGCACCATCTTCGCGAGTTTTCACAAGCACCTACCCGCCGATGCGGCACTTACCACCATCGGCCGCGTCAAGCCCACCCTGTTCATCCACGACCCGCTGCTGAGCGCCCCCATCCTGCAGGCCGTGCGCGAGAAGCTGCCCGGCCTGCGCACCCTGGCGATCGGCAAGGACTATGAAGAGGCACTGGCCCAGCATGCGCCCGTGCGCAGCGAGGTCGATGTGCACGAAGACGACATCTTCGCCCTGCACATGACCTCTGGCACCACGGGCCTGCCCAAGTCCATCGGCTACAGCAACCGCAAGTACCTGGACAGCGTGCGCTTCATCGCACGGTCCATCAACTTTGCGCCACCGCCGGACAGGCCCGACGTGAACATGCTGGGCCTGCCGCTCACCGGTCCGGGCTCTGGCCTGGTGCTGCCCACGCTGCTGTCGGGCGCAGCACTGGTGATGCCCGAGGACTTCAGCGCCGCGACCCTTGCCGCGCTGATCCAGAAGCACCGCGTATCTCGTGCCTTCCTCTCGCCATCGGCCATCATCGACCTGCTGGACGAGCCCACGCTGGACCAGTACGACCTGTCCTCGCTCACCCATGTGCCCTACGGCTCCGAGATGACGCCCGCCCCCAAGATCGCCGAGGCCATCCGCCGCTTCGGGCCGATCTTCCAGCAGGGCTACGGCTGCCTGGAGGCGCTGCCGCCCATCACCTGGCTGCTGCCGCACCAGCACGTGGATGCACAGGGCAACCCGCTCGGGCTCGACGTGCTCTCCACCGTGGGCCGGGTCATGCCCGGCGTGCAGGTCGTCATTCGCGACGACGACTTCCAGCCGCTGTCGCAGGGCGAGATGGGCCTGATCACGGTGCTGACGCCCGTGCGCTTCGACGGCTACTGGCTCGACCCCGAGAAGACCCAGGAGACGCTGCGCGACGGCTGGGTGGTGATGGGCGACCTGGGCTACTTCGACAAGGACGGCTACCTGCACGTGCTGGGGCGCAGCGCCGACCGGGTCTCGCGCAACGGCCAGCTGTTGAATCCGCGCGAAGTGGAAGAAGTGGCCCACACCCACCCCTCGGTCAAGGAGGCTTGCCTGGTGCAGCATGGCACGCAGGCGGTGCTGGTGCTGAGCGTGCGCCAGAAATGGCGCACCGGCCACGACAGGCGGGCGCTGGAAGGCGAAGTGGCGCAGTACCTGGCGAAGGAGTTGCCCGCGCACCTGCAACCTGACGACGTGCGCATCGTCGATGAAATCCCGCGCAGCTTCCTCAACAAGATGCTGCGGCGAGAAGTGCGGCTGATGCTCGAAGCCGCGCCGCCCCGCGCCGCCGCCCCGTCGTTCGTGCCTGCTGCCGTGCCCGCGCCCACTCCGGCGGTGGCTCCGTGATGCCGCAAGGCAGCGTGCCCGGCGCCGCCACCGCCCACGCATCGCCCCTCACCCTTGGCACCAAGCTCAGCTACGCGGTCGGCAATGTCGGCCTGCAGATGCTGATCGCGGCGATGAACTTCATGCTCATGATCTTCTACACCGACGTGGCGCTTGTCGCCCCTGCGGTGGCGGGCGCGGCGCTGCTGGTGGGCAAGGTGTGGGACACCGTCAACGACCCGCTGTTCGGCTGGATGACCGACCGCACGCGCTCGCGCTGGGGGCGCCACCGGGTCTACCTGATCTATGGCGCCATCCCGCTGGGCATCGCGGCGGCCGCCGTGTGGATGGTGCCGCCGGGCCTCTCGCCCGTGGCCGCATTCCTGTGGATCGCCATCACCTACACGGTGTTCGACACGCTCATGACCCTGGTGCAGCTGCCCTACCAGGCCATGGCCGCGAACATGACCACCGACTACGACGAGCGCACCAGCCTCACGGCCTATGCCTCCATGGGCGCGCTGCTGGGCTTCTTTGCGGGCAGCGTGCTCATGCCCGTGCTGGTGCGTGCCGCGCCGGACGCCCGCACCGGCTATGCGCTGGCGGGCTCGTGCTTCGGCCTGGCTGCCGGCGTGGCCGTGGCCGTGGTGGCCTGGCGCGTGCGCGAGCCCGGCGGCAGCGCCCACGGCAGTGCGGACGGCGACCACGGGCCGCGCGAGCCCATGTGGGAGAACGTGCGAGAGACGCTGCGCACCACGCTGCACAACCGCCCCTTCCTGCTGCTGATGAGCGCCGCGACGCTGGTGCGCCTGGGGCTCACGCTGGTGCAGGCCGCGCTGGCGTACTTCGTGATCTACCGGCTCCAGGGCGACAAGGGCGACCTGCCCCGCTACATGGGCACTCTGCTGGGCGTGGTGGGCCTGTCGCTGTTCGTGTGGAAGTACGTGGTGGACCGGTGGGAGAAGAACTGGGCCTACGTGCTGGGCCTGGTCCTGTGCGCGGCGGGCCTCGTGGCGCTGTACTGGGTGGGCCCGGGCGACCAGCGCATGGTCATGGGCATTCTGGTCGTGATCGGCATCGGCATGGGCGCGCACTGGATCGTGCCCTTTGCCATGGTGCCCGACACCATCGACCACGGCCACATGCAGGCCGGCGAGCGCAAGACAGGCATGTACTACGGGCTGTATGGCCTGATGGACAAGCTGGCGCGCACGCTGGCCACGGTGATGGTGGCCGGCATGCTGGACGTGACGGGCTACGTGCCCAACGTCGCGCAGTCGGCCAGCGCGCTGCAGGGCATCACACTCATGACCGGCGTGCTGCCCGCGGTGTGCCTGTTGCTGGCAATTCCGCTGCTGGTGGCCTACCCGATCACGCGGTCACGGCATGCGGACATCCGGTCCCGCACGGGCGCCGCGTAGTGTGTTGTGCCCTGCCCGTCGCAGCCCGACATCGCGGGCACGCACCAGCCGCAGCACGTGGCAGGGACACGGTCCGCATCCGTATCGCCCCCCTCGCCGGCGCAATCCGTTCAGCCAAAAGGAATGGAATGGATCAGTTGCACAAGCTCCACCTGCCGGCTGCAGCCCGTCTTGCGCATCAGGTTCTTCAGGTGCGTGCGGGCTGTGTGCAATGAGCAGCCCTGCAGCTGTGCGAAGGCCTTGACCGTCTGGCCTGCAGCGAGCGCCCAGGCAAGACGGGCCTCGCTCGCGGAAACGCGCAACACCGCCGACAACTGGCTGGCGTTCGGCACGGTGCGAGGCCCGGACCACAGCAGCAGCGCCTGGGGCCTGGCATCGGACGCATGAGCGAGCGGTTCGTGGGCGAGCAGCGGGATCACGCTGCACAGCCGACCCGCCCCTTCGTGGCCCATGCGCACCACGCTGGCACGAGCCGGGCCTGAAGACGGCTCACCCGTGGCCAATGCCACCGCGCTGACCAGGTGGGCCTGCATGCCCGCATCGGTCGCGGCAATGCATCCGTGCCGGACCTTGAAGACACCCGCCGCCAATTCGTGTTGGGCTGCACTGTTTGTGTGGAGGATCGTGCAGCCATGGTCCAACACCACCACGCACGGGGCCAGGGCGTCCATGCGCAAGAGTCCTGCGGCCGCATGCGGCGCCGGGGCAGACATAGGGTGGGACAGCGTGGCCGCGCGCGCGAGATTACGCATGTTCGCGGGTCTCGTTGATGTCGTTCAATGCCATGTGCCGGGCGGGTAGTGCTGCCAATCAAGGCACAGACTACGGCACGCGGCCGGGCATGTCGCCCCTTTCTCCGGCGATCACCGCAGTTCAGGAGAAAGTTTGGCTGCGGGGCCTTTGCACGGGTCGAACCAATCGCATGCACGGCAAGATGTTGCCGCTGACGACTGCGAAGCATCGCGGGCTGCCGGACTTCGAGCCCCCGGCCCCGAGAACGCCGTGGACCCCTATGCGCCTGGCGAAGGCCCGACCGGCTCAGGGGGCAGCACGCCCCGCATCGCCAGGCAGAACGGCTGCGCGCACTCCGCGCGGGCCGCGTAGGGGCAACCCACTGTCTCGCACAGCCCCGAAGCGCCGTTGCGCGCCCGGTCCTCCTCGCGCGGCACCTGGCCGCTGGCCTGCAGCACGGCCATCTGCGTCCACGGGTCCAGGCGGCCGGCCTGTTGCTGCAGCAGCATGTCGCGGCCATACACCGTGGCCGCCAGCTGAGGCTGGAAGTCGAGCACCAGCAGCGCGCTGGTGCGGGGCGCCGCAGCATCCGCGCCCTGCAGCACCAGCGCGATCACGCCCGACTGCAGCGCCTGGCCGCCGCCCGCGAAAGGCACTTGCAACGCACCCGGCACCGCTCCACCGGCTCCACCCGCTGCGGCGGCCGGGGGCGGGGCGGGCTGGGTGGCCAGCCAGGGTACCGGCACCCTGAGCGTGAGCGCAAAGCCGCGGGGTCCTTCGGGCGTCTGCGCCGTGCCCTGGCGCACCAGCCAGGTCTGCAGCGGGGGTTGCTCCGGGTCGATGGAGCCGCTCTCCAGCGCCTGCGCCAGACCCACCGGCCAAGGCTGCGCTGACACCACACGCTGCGGCGCACCGCTGCTGGTCGTGACCTGCTGCACCAGCGCACTGACCATGCGCATCAGCGGCGCGCCGAGGCCGGTGGCTGGCCAGGCGGCGCCCGACGTGGCCGATGCAGCCCCGGCCGCCGTGGCAGGCGCCGCAGGCG
>NZ_JAHUWH010000023.1 GCF_019219095.1 Acidovorax sp. sic0104 | reverse complement strand
TGCCTGGCGACAACGTGTCGATCACCGTCAAGCTGATCAACCCCATCGCCATGGAAGAAGGTCTGCGCTTCGCTATCCGCGAAGGCGGCCGTACCGTGGGCGCTGGCGTCGTGGCCAAGATCATTGCTTAACTATTGAGCAGAAAAGGAACTTGCCATGTCCAAGCAAAAAATCCGCATCCGTCTGAAGGCTTTCGATTACAAGCTGATCGACCAGTCTGCTGCCGAGATCGTTGACACCGCCAAGCGCACCGGCGCCATCGTCAAGGGCCCCGTGCCCCTGCCCACGCGCATGAAGCGCTTCGACATCCTGCGTTCGCCCCACGTCAACAAGACGTCGCGCGACCAGCTGGAAATCCGCACGCACCAGCGTCTGATGGACATCGTGGACCCTACGGACAAGACCGTGGACGCCCTGATGAAGCTCGACCTGCCCGCTGGCGTGGACGTCGAAATCAAGCTCCAGTAATGCAGCTTTCAAGGCGGGCTGCTGCCCGCCTTGACCCCCTATGACGCGAACTTGCTTGAAAAGGCAGTTCGCGTTATACTTTAGGGCTTCGCTTCATTTGCGTCCGTCTTCGGGCGCTTTTTTGCGGAGTTTTATTAACCTTCTTTCATGCACGAGAGTGCAACGCCTCAGCCAATTGAAGTTGGGGCGGTGAGAGTTTTGGAGAAAACCAATGAGTCTGAGCAACTCCCTCGGGTTGCTGGGTCGCAAGGTGGGCATGATGCGTCTGTTCACTGATGATGGGGACGCAGTGCCTGTCACGGTGGTGGATGTATCGAACAACCGCGTTACCCAGGTCAAAACCCAAGAGAACGATGGCTACGTGGCCCTGCAGGTCACGTTCGGTTCGCGCAAAGCATCGCGCGTGACCAAGCCAGAAGCCGGCCACCTTGCCAAGGCAGGTGTGGAAGCCGGTGAAATCATCCAGGAATTCCGCGTGACCGCTGAAACCGCCGGCAAGTATGCCGCTGGTGCTGCAGTGCCCGTGGCAGACGTGTTCGCCGTGGGCCAGAAGGTCGACGTGCAAGGCACCTCGATCGGTAAGGGCTACGCCGGTACGATCAAGCGCCACAACATGAGCTCGCAGCGCGCATCGCACGGTAACAGCCGTTCGCACAATGTGCCTGGCTCGATCGGCATGGCACAAGACCCAGGTCGCGTGTTCCCCGGCAAGCGCATGACCGGCCATCTCGGCGACGTCACCAAGACCACGCAAAACCTCGATGTCATCCGCATCGACGAAGCGCGTCAACTGCTCTTGATCAAGGGCGCTATTCCGGGCTCCAAGGGTGGGTTCGTGACGGTGCGTCCCGCCATCAAGGCCAAAGCCTCCAAAGGAGCGAACTAATGCAGCTCGAACTCCTGAATGACCAAGGCCAAGGCGCATCCAAGCTGGATGTTCCCGAAACCGTGTTCGGTCGTGAATACAACGAAGATCTGGTTCACCAGATCGTGGTGGCCTACCAGGCCAACGCACGCCAAGGCACTCGCGCCCAGAAGGACCGTGAGCAAGTCCGTCACTCGACCAAGAAGCCTTTCAAGCAAAAGGGTACGGGTAACGCACGTGCAGGTATGACCTCGTCGCCACTGTGGCGCGGGGGCGGTCGGATTTTCCCGAACATGCCTGACGAAAACTTCACGCAAAAGATCAACAAGAAGATGTACCGCGCCGGTATGTCCGCGATCTTGTCGCAACTCGCTCGTGAAGGCCGCCTGGCTGTGGTCGATTCGCTCAAGCTGGACTCGCCCAAGACCAAGGTCCTGGCCGACAAGTTCAAGGCGATGAACCTGCAATCGGTGATGGTGATCGCCGACGAAGTGGACGAAAACCTGTACCTGGCTTCGCGCAATCTGGTGAACGTGCTCGTCGTCGAGCCCCGTTATGCCGATCCCGTGTCGCTGGTCCGATTCAAGAAAGTGCTCGTCACCAAGGGTGCAATCGACAAACTCAAGGAGATGTTCGCATGAGCACGCTCAAGTTTGACGAAGGTCGTCTGATGCAAGTGCTGGTCGCTCCCATCGTGTCCGAAAAGGCCACCATGGTTGCTGAAAAGTCCAATGCTGTGACGTTCAAGGTGCTGCAGAACGCATCCAAGCCAGAAATCAAGGCCGCTGTGGAATTGATGTTCAAGGTCGAGGTGAAGGGCGTTTCCGTGGTGAACACCAAAGGCAAGACCAAGCGCTTTGGCAAGACCGTCGGCCGCCGCGACAACGTTCGCAAGGCCTACGTGACGCTGAAGGAAGGTCAAGAGCTGAACCTGTCCGGGGAGGCTGCTTAATCATGGCCGTTATCAAGATGAAACCGACCTCGCCAGGCCAACGTGCCGTGGTGAAGGTCACGCGTGACCACCTGTACAAGGGCGAGGGTTTTGCCCCGCTGCTGGAACCCCAGCACCAGAAGTCTGGCCGCAACAACAACGGTCACATCACCACCCGCCACAAGGGCGGTGGTCACAAGCACCACTACCGCGTGGTGGACTTCAAGCGCAACAAGGACGGCATTCCTGCCAAGGTCGAGCGCATCGAGTACGACCCTAACCGTACGGCCCACATCGCCCTGGTGTGCTATGCCGACGGCGAGCGCCGCTATATCATCGCTCCCCGCAACCTGGAAGTGGGCGCGACCCTGCTGTCCGGTTCGGAAGCGCCGATCCGCGCTGGCAACACGCTGCCTATCCGCAACATCCCTGTGGGCTCGACGATCCACTGCATCGAGCTCAAGCCCGGTGCCGGTGCCCAGATCGCCCGCTCCGCAGGTGCTTCGGCAACGCTGCTGGCTCGCGAAGGCGTCTACGCCCAGGTGCGTATGCGCTCTGGCGAAGTGCGCAAGATCCACATCGAATGCCGCGCCACCATTGGTGAAGTGGCCAACGAAGAGCACAGCCTGCGCCAATTGGGCAAGGCCGGTGTGAAGCGTTGGATGGGTATCCGCCCGACCGTCCGCGGCGTGGCCATGAACCCGGTGGATCACCCTCACGGTGGTGGCGAAGGCCGCACCGGCGAAGGCCGCCATGCAGTCGATCCTTGGGGCAATCTGACCAAGGGTTATCGCACCCGCAACAACAAGCGCACACAGATCATGATCGTGTCGCGTCGCAAGAAGTAAGGGGTAGCAAATGACTCGTTCTCTCAAAAAGGGCCCGTTTGTTGACCATCACTTGCTGGCCAAGGTCGAAAAGGCCATCGCCACCAAGGACAAGAAGCCAGTCAAGACCTGGTCGCGTCGTTCCATGGTTCTGCCCGATTTCATCGGTCTGACCATTGCCGTGCACAACGGCAAGCAACACGTGCCGGTCTACGTTACCGACCAGATGGTGGGCCACAAGCTCGGCGAATTCGCCCTGACGCGCACCTTCAAGGGTCACCCCGCTGACAAAAAAGTCAAGAAATAAGGAACGACCATGTCTGAAACACGTGCAGTCCTCCGGGGCGTCCGTCTGTCGGTCGACAAGGGCCGTCTGGTCGCCGATCTGATCCGCGGCAAGAAGGTTGACCAAGCTCTGAACATCCTGACGTTCACGCAGAAAAAAGCTGCGGGCATCGTCAAGAAGGTTCTGGAGTCCGCCATCGCCAACGCTGAGCACAACGACGGCGCCGACATCGACGAGCTGAAGGTCAAGACCATCTACGTCGAGCAAGGCACCACGCTCAAGCGCTTCACCGCGCGCGCCAAAGGCCGCGGCAACCGCATCAGCAAACCCACGTGCCACGTGTACGTGACGGTTGGCAACTAAAGGCTCGGGAAGACTATGGGACAGAAAATCCATCCTACCGGCTTCCGCCTTGCGGTCAGCCGCAACTGGTCCAGCCGTTGGTACGCCAGCAACCGCGACTTCGCGGGCATGCTGGCCGAAGACATCAAGGTGCGCGAGTACCTGAAGGCCAAGCTCAAGAACGCCGCCGTGTCGCGCATCCTGATCGAGCGTCCTGCCAAGAACGCCCGCATCACGATCTTCTCGGCACGTCCTGGCGTCGTGATCGGCAAGAAGGGCGAGGACATCGAGAACCTGAAGAAGGAACTCGCAACCCGCCTGGGCGTGCCCGTCGCAGTGAACATCGAAGAAGTGCGCAAGCCTGAAATCGATGCCAAGCTGATCGCCGACAGCATCACGCAGCAGCTCGAAAAGCGGATCATGTTCCGCCGTGCCATGAAGCGCGCCATGCAAAACGCCATGCGTCTGGGTGCCCAGGGCATCAAGATCATGTCGTCCGGCCGCCTGAACGGCATCGAAATCGCACGTACCGAGTGGTACCGCGAAGGCCGTGTGCCACTGCACACCCTGCGCGCCGACATCGACTACGGCACCTCCGAAGCCAAGACCACCTATGGTGTGATCGGCGTGAAGGTGTGGGTCTACAAGGGCGATACGCTGGGCCGCAACGATCTGCCAGTGGCAGAAACGCCGCGTCCTGAAGAAGAGCGCCGCCCCCGCGGCCCACGCCGTGATGGCCGCCCAGGTGGCGACCGTCCAGGCGCAGGCCGTGGCCCACGTCGTCCTGTCGGTGGCAACACCGCTCCGGCCGACGGCAGCGACAAGCCAGCGGAAGCTGGTGGCGCTGATAACACCGCCGTTAAGCGCGTACGCAAAGTCGCCGCGCCCGCTACAGCAGCGGACGGTAAAGGAGAATAAATATGCTGCAACCTGCTCGCCGCAAATACCGCAAGGAGCAAAAGGGCCGTAATACCGGTGTCGCAACGCGGGGTGCCTCCGTTGCGTTCGGTGATTTCGGTCTGAAATGCACCGATCGTGGCCGCCTGACGGCCCGCCAGATCGAAGCTGCTCGCCGCGCCATCTCGCGCCACGTCAAGCGTGGCGGCCGTATCTGGATCCGCGTGTTCCCGGACAAGCCAATCTCTACCAAGCCCGCAGAAGTGCGTATGGGTAACGGTAAGGGCAACCCCGAGTACTACGTGGCTGAAATCCAGCCCGGCAAGATCGTGTTCGAAATCGTTGGCGTGCCCGAAGAACTGGCCCGTGAAGCGTTCCGCCTGGCTGCTGCCAAGCTGCCGCTGCGCACCACGTTCGTCAGCCGTCACATTGGCGCGTAATTCAGGAGAACAAGCAATGAAGACTGCTGAACTGCGCCAAAAAGACGTCGCCGGCATCGAAGCCGAAATCAAGGCTCTGCAAAAGGCCCATTTCGGCCTGCGCATGCAGAAGGCTACGCAGCAACTGGGTAACACCAACACGCTGCGCACCACCCGCCGCGATATCGCCCGTGCCAAGACCATTCTTGCTGAAAAGCAAGCCGCCAAGTAAGGAGCCCACATGACGGAACCTAAAAAATCCCTCAAGCGCACCTTGGTTGGCAAGGTGGTCAGCGACAAGCGTCAAAAGACCGTGACCGTGCTGGTCGAGCGCCGTGTGAAGCACGAGCTCTACGGCAAGATCGTTGCGAAGTCGAGCAAGTACCACGCCCATGATGAAAATGGCGAGTACAAGCTGGGCGACGTGATCGAAATCACCGAGAGCCGTCCGCTCTCCAAGACCAAGAACTGGGTTGCCACCCGCTTGGTGCAAAAGGCCGGCCTGCTCTAAGCCCTTGCGGCTTATTGGCAGCACTGCCCTCCAGAACGACCCACAATGTGGGTCGTTTTGCTTTTGGGGCTCCATACAGCTTCCAGCCCAGTCCAGGCTGTGGCACCTGGGGCCCTCGGCGTTTCCCATTCACCCAAGGAGATAGACACATGATCAAAGTTGGCGACACCCTGCCCGCAAGCACGCTGATGGAGTATTCCGAAGTCGAAGGCGAAGGTTGCAGCATCGGCCCGAACGCCGTGCCGGTCGACAAGGCCACGGCCGGCAAGACCATTGCACTGTTCGCCCTGCCAGGCGCCTTCACGCCCACCTGCTCGGCCAAGCATGTGCCCGGCTACCGCGACAAGGTCGAGGAGTTCAAGGCGGCCGGCGTGGATGAAATCTGGTGCGTGAGCGTCAATGACGCCTTCGTGATGGGCGCCTGGGCACGCGATCAGAAGACCGACGGCAAGGTGCGCATGCTGGCTGATGGCGACGCGGTGTTCGCCAAGGCCACTGGCCTCACGCTGGATCTGAACGGCAAGGGCCTGGGCCTGCGCAGCAATCGCTACTCCATGCTGGTCAAGGACGGCAAGGTGCTCACGCTGAACGTGGAAGCGCCGGGCAAGTTCGAAGTGAGCGACGCAGACACGCTGCTCCAGCAAGCCCAAAAGGCCTGACGGAGTTCAGGGGCTGAAGCGGATGGTGTCGAACAGCCGCTTCAACTTGGCGGCGCGTGTTGTCGCCAGCCACTGGCTGGCCCACTGAATCTCCCCCGCAACGCGAGAGCGTTCGCTTGCGGCCACCCGGGGTTGCTGCGACAAGCGGTGCAACTGGGCCTTGAGCTTGTCGAACTGCGCGCGGCTGTAGTTGACGCGCTCGTTGACCACCAAGCCGGTAACGTACTGCCGCTGGTGCGCCGGCATCACGCGTGTCTTGTCGGCACGCAGGGTGAAGCCCTCGTCCTGGGCAATTGCAGACACCCAGGACTGCAGGGCGGCGAACTGGCCCCGCAGCGCTCGCGGGCCAGAGAACACCATATCGTCGGCGTATCGCGTGTAATTTGCGCCAAAGCGCTGCGCCAACGCTTGCAACCTCACATCAAGCCTAAATGCGCACAAGTTGGCCAATGCTGGCGACGTGGGTGCACCCTGTGGCAGATGGGCCCGCGACAGCCTTTGGTTCAACGCGCGGCGTTGGGCGAGGTGGGCCGACGAGGACCCCAACGCCTCCAGCAGCCGCTCGCGCACGGCCGATGGCGTGCGTGCCGTGGTCAGGCGTGTCAGCAACTGCGCAGCCGATCGTCCGTGCCCCAGGGCCTTCCAGAGAGCTTGCACCCTGGTCGCGTTGATCGACGTGAAGAAATCAGCCAGGTCGAAGCGGATCACGACGGCCTGGTGTGCGTGAGCCACGGCGTGGCTGCCGACTCCGCGGCCCCGCACGAAGCCGTGCGCTGCTTCATGCACGGGCACGGACGCGAGCAATTTGTCCAAAATTCGCCGTTGGGCCTGCGCCAGTCGCGGGCGCGGTGCTTCCAGCAGGCGCAGGCCGCCGCTGGGCTTGGCCAACAGACGATACCGATAGTGAGAGGGTGGGAGGGCGAGCCCGCTGTTGTGGTGTTCGCGCCAATGCGCGTGTTCAGGCGCCAGCCACTGCAGGTCTTCCCGCGACAGGGTGAGGGCCTGGGTGACGTCGGCAGCCGTAGCCAGCAGTGCAAAGCCCGGCGCGTGGTCCATCCATGCGGGCTGCGGGCCTGTGGTGGCGGGCCGCAGCAACCAGCGTAGATGCGCGCCTGAGCGCGGACTCGCGGCCCATTCGCGGAAAGCCCGGGCAAGATCCTGCGGTGCCCACAGTGCCAGCGGCACGTCCGCAGACCCCTGCTCATGCGCCTCCTCATCCTCGCTCATATCGAACAGAAAGGTTGCGTCGTCATCGATTTCGGGCTCTGAGTGCACGGCGTGTGGGTTGCGCACTCCCGCCTTGCGCCACCAGCGACCCCAGCAAAGCCACGTGGCCACGTCGTCGAGCTCCAGGCGCGCCCATTCCAGCGCCGACACCAGGCTCAAGCGACGGATCTGTTCAGTCAGGCTGTCCGGCAGGATGGCATCTTGCGCAGCCGGTGTGCCCAGGCAGGCCATCGCGCGGGCGGCCAGCGCATGGGGCGTGCGGCGTTCGGGCCCACCCTGTGCATCGGTCAGCACAGCCATGGCCAAGGCCTTGGCCAGCACGCGGGCGCGGGCGGAGTTTTTCACAGGGGGCGAGGTATAGGGGCCTGGCACCAACCGGCGGGTTGGGCGCGAACACGCTTGCCAGGATGGCTTGGAGGTTCGCGCGCCACAATGGGCGCTTGCAGTGAGACACCGTGGGGCTACCCCACGGTTCGAACCGGTGAGAGTTCGAGATGCTTGGCGCCAGGCCGCAGCGATTCTAGCGGCGCGCTGTGCGACATGGTCATGTATTCAGCGCGGGTGTGCGTCGCAGCCAAAGCGTCGGCCCGAGGTAGGTGCTGCACTACGCATGCCCCGGCAGCATCAGGAAATATCCACCTTGAGGTAGTGAGCCCCCGCGATCGGGTTGTGGTAGTACGGCGGGATTTCCTCGAACCCGAGGTCCGTGTACAGGGCGCGGGCCGACTCCATGTCGTCCAGCGTGTCGAGCAGCACACAGGCATAGCCCGCCTGCCGCGCACGGTCGAGCATGGCGTCGGCCAGTTCGCGGCCCAGGCCGAAGCCGCGGAAGGCCTTTCGCACGTACAGTCGTTTCATTTCGCTGGCGTTGGGGTAGTCGGCGGTATCCAGGGGCCGCAGGGCGCAGCAGCCGGCCACCGCACCATCCACCTTGGCCAGCAGCAGCGCGCCACGCGGCTCGGCATAGTCGCCGGGCAACTGAACCAGCTCATTCTCGAAATCCTGGAAACACAGGTCCACGCCCAGGGTGCTGGCGTATTCCCGAAAGATGTCGCGGACCTCGTTCATCTCGGCGTCCGAGGCGGGGGTCAGCAGGGTGACGGAGGGCTTGTCCACAACGCAGATTCTGCAAAAACGGCGGAAGGGGCAGTGTAGCGAGTCCCTGTCAGAAGGATGGAGCGCCCGCGAGCGTGGAGACCCACCAGGCCAGCGCCGCACTGCCTGCCAGCAGTGCCAAGGCCAGCGCACGGCTCGCCCAGTCGTCCCGTGATGGCGCTGCGGGGGCGGGCAGCACCTTGTCGCCGTGCACCATGGGTCCGACGAGGCGCTGGCGCCGCACGGCCACATAGAACACGATGGCCAGCAGGTGCAGCACGACGAGGCCGATGACGAGGTACTGGCCGATCTCCTTGTGGTAGCTGGTGGCCTGTCCGACGACGGCGTTGGACACGAAACGCGTCAACGGCCCGGCGAACGCGATCTCGTCGTCGCTGAGAAGGCCCGTGGCCACCTGGGCCACCAGCACGGCAAGCAGGCCGAACACGGACAATGCGCCCAGCGGGCTGTGGCCGACGCCATCATCGGCATGGGCTGCACCTCGCAGATAGCGCACCAGCCGCGCGGGCGAGTAGATGAACGTGGCAAAGCGCGACCAGCGCCCGCCGACCAGGCCCCACAAGACGCGGAACACCAGCAGCGCCAGTACGACATAGCCCAGGCGGAAATGCCATTCCATGGCGTTGCCACCCACCTTGGCCGTGACGACCAGCGCGATCACGCATGCGGCCAGCGCCCAGTGGAACAGGCGGACCGGCAGATCCCAGACGCGGACGGTGTGTTGCTTGGGGTGGGGCGATGGCTGCGTCATGGTGGCTGCTGCGGCGTGGTGGATGAACGGGGCGGGGGCCGGCCGCCAGGGATTCTCTGCACGAATCGAGTTGCCAAGGGACCGCAAACGAACACGGCGCGATGATTCGTGCAGCGGATCCCTGGACCGGCGCAATGGCCGCATTGTGCGGGAGACAGGGCCGTGCCGGAAGTCGCAAGCGCGTGATCTGGCCTGCTGCGCGCAAGGCACGGCAGCGAAAGCAACGCCAAACCGGCATACTGCCTGCGCTGGGAATCCGTTCGCGATTTGCGGAGCATGTGCCACTGCCATGGGCCGTGCAGATAGCAGGATGGGTTCCAGGCGCCGGATTCTCATTCCAACCCCACGACAAAAAGGAAGTTTCCATGAAAGCAATCGCCGCGCTAGCCCTGGCAGCTGCCACCTTGACCCTGTCGGCACCGGCCTCGGCCCAGTTCGCCAAGGCGGAAGACGCCATCAAGTACCGCCAGAGCGCACTCTTCGTGATGGGCCAGCATTTCGGCCGCCTGGGCGCCATGGCCAATGGCCGCATTCCCTTCGACGCGAAGGCCGCGCAGGAGAACGCCGATGTGGTGGCCCAGATGGCCAAGCTGCCCTGGGCGGGCTTCGGTGCGGGCACCGACAAGGGCGCGCCTACCAAGGCGCTGCCGGAAATCTGGACGGAGCAAGCCAAGTTCAAGGAACATGCCGAGAAACTGGAAGCCGAGTCGGTGAAGCTGGCTGCTGCGGCCAAGACGGGCAATCTGGACAACCTCAAGGCCGCCTTCGGCGCCACGGCGGGCACCTGCAAGGCTTGCCACGACAACTATCGCGCTAAATAAGGTACTTCCCCCTGAGCGGCTTCGCCGCTTCCCCCTTCCCGAATCGCTTGCGCGATTCGGGAAGGGGGACGACACCAGTGGCCTGGCAAAGCCAGTTCCACGGTGTCACTGGGTTGGGCAGCGCCAGCTGGATGCGTTATGCTATCAAAATGGTAGCTCTTCGCGCAGATTCCATAAGCGACAAAGGCCGATTTCGTTTGAAATCGGCCTTTGTCTTTGGATGTGTGCTCGTGCCTCAGGTCTCTGCCAGCAGTTTCTCGATCAGCTGGTGCAGCTCGGGGAAGTTGGGGGCGCCGACATACGTTTTCACGATCTCGCCGCGCTTGTTCACGATGAAGGTCGAAGGGGTCAGGCGCACGTCGCCCCAGGCCTTGGCGACGTTGCCCGTGTTGTCGATGGCGACCTTGAAGGGCAGTTTGCGGGTTTCGGCGAAGTTCACCACGTAGCTGGGTGGGTCGTAGCTCATGGCCACCGCGAGGGTGTCGAAGCCCTGGGTGCTGTACTTCTGGTAGGTGGAGACGATCTCGGGCATCTCGGCCACGCAGGTTGTGCAGCTCGTGGCCCAGAAGTTCACCAGGGTGACCTTGCCCTTGAGGTCGCTGGTGGACTTGCTCGTGCCGTCCAGCAGCACGAAGGTCGATTCCGGCGCGGCGGAGCGGCCCGTGTCCAGGTACACGTAAGCGCCTACGGCCGCGAACGCCGCCACCGCCACACCTGCCGCCCAATGCTTGATTGCCATAACCCTTGCCTTCGTCGATCCGTACGTACATGCTGAACCCGCCAGCCGCCGGGCTTGCCTGCCCGAGCGCCACCCGAACAGATTGTGCCAAACGGGGCGCTATGGCACTGGCCACGGGCTTGAAAACCTGCGGTCAGCGCCCGGATGGAGCCACAAAACAGTCAAAAGTTCTGCGCAGGAAGTGCTCGCAGCATGATCTGGCGCAATACCGGGGGCTCTGCGGATAATGGCCCGATGAACTGGACACTGACCGGGGCCGCGGCCCTGACCCTAGGTTTGTCGTTGCTGGCGGGCTGCAGCCCGGCGCTGAACTGGCGCAGCGTGCCTTTGCCCGAGGCCGCGATCACCGTCACCTTGCCCTGCAAGCCCGACCAGGCCACCCGCACGGTGGAGCTGGCCGGCGCGCCTGTGGAGCTGGCCATGACCGGCTGCGATGCGGACGGTGCCACGCTGGCCGTGTCTCACGCGGCGCTGGCCGATCCGTCCCAGGCGGGCGCTGCGCTCACGCACTGGCGTGCGGCGGTTCTGGCCAACCTCGGGTCGGGTGCGGCGGCTTCGGCCACCGACACGCCCTATGCCCCGGCCGGCGTGCTGCCGCTGCCGCAGTCGGTGCGCACGGTGGCGCAGGGCCAACGCGCCGATGGCAGCGCCGTCAGCGCGCAGGCCGTGTGGTTTGCTCGGGCCGTGGGGCCGCAGGTGCGGCTGTACCACGCAGTGGTCTACACGCCCAAGCCACGCCCCGAGGTGGCCGACACGTTCTTTGCCGGGCTGACCTTCCAATGACGCTCGCGCACCCGTTGCTGCCGCGCCGGGCGGCCGTCATCGTCTTCCTGGCCTTTGCATTCGCCTACTTTCTCTCCGCGCTGGTGCGGGCGGTCACGGCCACGCTGGCGCCGACGCTGGCGCAGGAGTTTTCGCTGCATGCCAGCGACCTGGGGCTGCTGGCTGGCGGGTACTTCCTGGGTTTTTCCGCCACGCAGCTGCCACTGGGCGCCTGGCTGGACAAGCATGGTCCGCGCAAGGTCGCACTGGGCTTTTTGGGCATCGCGGTAGTCGGCAGCCTGGTGTTCTCTGTGGCCACGGGCTTCTCGGGCCTGCTGGCCGGACGCGTGCTGTGCGGCGCGGGTGTCAGTGCCTGCCTGATGGCGCCGCTCACCGGCTATCGCCGCTGGTACGAGCCCACGGCGCAGATGCGCGCCAATTCCTGGATGCTCATGACCGGCTCGCTCGGCATGGTCGCTTCCACGCTGCCGGTGCAGTGGGCGCTGCCGTTGGTGGGCTGGCGGCCGCTCTTCTGGGGCCTGGCTGCGCTGATCGCGGTGTCGATGGTGGTGATCGCCATCTGGGTGCCCGGCTGGGCCGGCGCGGCACAGGGGGCCGCACAGGGACCGCAGGCGGGCGACGGCAGCGCCGCAAAGTCGGCAGCGCCGGGCTACGCGGTGGTCTGGGGCCACGCGTACTTCCAGCGGTTGGCGCCGCTCGGGTTCTTCGTCTATGGCGGGATGGTGGCCGTGCAGACGCTCTGGGCCGGCCCGTGGATGCAGCGTGTGGCGGGCTACACACCGCTGGAGTCGGCCACCGGACTGTTCTGGATCAACGTGTCCATGCTGTGCACGTTCTGGACCTGGGGCATGGTCAACCCATGGCTGCTGCGCAAGGGCCTGGGGCCGGACCGGCTGATGGCGGCGGGCCTTCCGTTCTCGCTGCTGATCCTGCTGGCCATCATCGTGGCAGGGCCGCAGGCGGGCGGCGGGGCCTGGGCGCTGTTTTGCGTGTCGTGCACCTTCGTGTCGCTGTCGCAGCCTGCCGTGGGCATGGCGTTCTCGCAGTCGCTGGCGGGCCGTGCGCTGTCGGCCTACAACCTCGTGATCTTCGCGGGCGTGTTCGTGGTGCAGTGGGGCATCGGCCTCGCGGTGGATGCGTTCGCCGCGCTGGGGCTGGGTACCGTTGCGTCCTTTCAGGCCGCCATGGGGGTGTTCCTCGCGTGCAACGTGTCGGCCTATGCGTGGTTCATGCTGCAGGGGCGGCGCCATAATGCGTTGCAAACCTCCGCGCCATGAGCACCACCAGCATCCTCCTTATCGCCCACGCCCCCCTGGCCCATGCGCTGCGCGAATGCGCCTTGCACGTGTTTCCGGACTGCGGGGACAGCGTGGTCGCGCTGGATGTACCGCCCAACCAGCCGCCCGAAGAGTCGCTGGCCCAGGCGCGCATCCTGCTGGACCAGCTGGGCACCGATTCCACCCTGGTGCTCACCGATGTGTTCGGCGCCACCCCGTGCAACATTGCGCAGCGTCTGACGGACGGCGTGCGATCGCGCCTGGTGACGGGCGCCAACCTGCCCATGCTGCTGCGCGCAGTCAGCTACCGCAGCGAGCCGCTCGACTCGGTGGTGAACCGCGCGGTGGTGGGGGGCACGCAGGGTGTGATGCAGGTGGCGATCTCCGCGCCGCAGAACCAGAACCGCCGTAATTCCCATGATCAAGACACGTACGACCATCAGCAATAAATTGGGCCTGCATGCCCGCGCCTCGGCCAAGCTGACCAAGCTGGCAGGCAGCTTTCCCTGCGACGTGTTCATGAGTCGCGGTGACCGCCGCATCAACGCCAAGAGCATCATGGGCGTGATGATGCTGGCCGCCGGCATGGGCACCGAGGTCGAGGTCGAGACCAGCGGCGACCGCGAGCAGGAAGCCATGGACGCGCTGCTGGCGCTCATCGCCGACAAGTTCGGCGAGGGTGAGTGAACTGTTCGGCTGCCCATTTTCGTCACCCTGTTGAACCTGTAGCCCCACCACCATGACCTTCTCCGTCCACGGTCTCGCAGTCGCCCGCGGCATTGCCATCGGCCGCGCGGTGCTGGTGGCATCGAGCCGCGTGGACGTGGCCCATTACTTCATCGAAGCCGAACAGATCCCGGCCGAGATCGAGCGCGTGCGCCAGGGCCGCAACGCGGTGGTCGAGGAACTGCAGCGCCTGCAGACCGACATGCCCGCCGATGCGCCGCACGAGCTCACGGCGCTGCTCGACGTGCACCTCATGCTGCTGCAGGACGAGGCGCTGACGGGTGGCGTCAAGCACTGGATCACCGAGCGGCTGTACAACGCCGAGTGGGCGCTCACCACGCAGCTTGAGGTGATCGCGCGCCAGTTCGACGAGATGGAGGACGAGTACCTGCGCGAGCGAAAGGCCGACCTGGAGCAGGTGGTCGAGCGCATCCTGCGCTATATGAAAGGCGTGGCCAGCCCGGTGGCGCCGCCGCCCAGCGGCCCGCGCCGGCACAAGCAGCTCGGCCTTCAGCAGGACCTGCTGCTCGATGGCACGGTGGATGTGCCGCTGGTGCTCGTCGCGCACGACCTGTCGCCCGCTGACATGCTGCAGTTCAAGCAGAGCGTGTTCGCCGGCTTCGTGACCGACGTGGGCGGCAAGACGTCGCACACAGCCATCGTGGCGCGCAGCATGGACATCCCTGCCGTGGTGGGGGCGCGCGCGGCCAGCCAGCTGGTGCGCCAGGATGACTGGGTCATCATCGATGGCGATGCGGGCGTGGTCATCGTGGACCCCTCGCCCATCATCCTGGCCGAGTACGGCTTTCGTCAGCGCCAGGTCGAGCTCGAACGCGAGCGCCTGGCCCGCCTGCGCCACACGCCCGCCGTCACGCTGGACGGCCACAAGATCGAACTCCTGGCCAACATCGAGCAGCCCGGCGACGCCGCCGCCGCCGTGCGTGCCGGAGCCGTGGGTGTGGGGCTGTTCCGCAGCGAATTTTTGTTCATGGGCAAGACAGGCAACCTGCCCGGCGAAGACGAGCAGTACCGCGCCTACTGCGAGGCCATCGACGGCATGCAGGGCCTGCCCGTCACCATCCGCACCATCGACGTGGGCGCCGACAAGCCGCTGGACAACAAGGCCCACAAGGACAGCTACCTCAACCCCGCGCTCGGCCTGCGTGCCATCCGCTGGAGCCTGGCCGACCCGAGCATGTTCCGCACCCAGTTGCGCGCCGTGCTGCGGGCCGCTGCGCGGGGCAAGGTCAACCTGCTGTTTCCCATGCTGGCCCACACGCACGAGATACAGCAGACGCTGGCTCAGGTCGAGCTGGCCCGCGCCGAGCTGGACGCGCGCGGCGAGCCCTATGGCCATGTGGAGCTGGGCGCGATGATCGAGGTGCCGGCGGCAGCGCTCATGGTGCGCACCTTCCTCAAGTACTTCGACTTCCTGTCCATCGGCACCAACGACCTGATCCAGTACACCCTGGCCATCGACCGCGCCGACGAGGCCGTGGCGCACCTGTACGACCCGCTGCACCCCGCGGTGCTGCGCCTGGTGGCCGATGTGATCGCCGAAGGCCACCGCCAGGGCAAGAGCGTGTGCGTGTGCGGCGAGACCGCCGGCGACGTGACGATGACGCGCCTGCTGCTGGGCCTGGGCCTGCGCAGCTTTTCCATGCACCCCGCGCAGATCCTCGCGATCAAGCAGGAAGTGCTGCGCGCCGACATCCGCAAGCTCGCGCCGTGGGCGCAGCAGGTGCTCGAGGGCGACGAGCCGGGCACCTTGCTGGCGTCATGAACGCTGCCTGAGATATTCCTGAATTCATAGCTGCCAGCGCTTGCTGGAAAAGCGCTGGAGGTTGATTTGGCTCTTGCCCCCGAGATCCCGGCAGACGCATCCCTCATCGACTCGCGGCAAGCCTTGCAGCGCCTTCTGGCCACGCTGGGCCTTGTCGTGCTGGGCAACAGCAGCATGTACGTGGTGTCGGTGGTGCTGCCGGCCGTGCAAAGCGAGTTCGGCGTGGGTCGCGCCAGTGCTTCGCTGCCCTACACGCTGATGATGGTCTGCCTGGGCCTGGGCGGCCTGCTCACGGGCAAGCTGGCGGACCGCCACGGCCTCCCGCCCGTGCTGTGGCTGGGCGCGCTGGCCGTGCTGGGCGGCTTTGTGGGGGCGGCGTTGTCCGGCAGCATCTGGGCCTTCGGCCTGGCGCACGCGGTGATGGGGTTCATCGGCAGCTCGGCCACCTTTGCGCCGCTGCTGGCCGATACGGCGCTGTGGTGGAACCGGCGGCGCGGTATCGCGGTGGCGGTGTGCGCCAGCGGCAACTACATCGCGGGCGCCTTGTGGCCGCCCATCGTGCAGTACGGCATCGACACCATTGGCTGGCGGCCCACCTATATGGCGCTGGGCGTCGTCTGCGGCGCGGGCATGCTCGCGCTGTCGCTGTGCATGCGCCAGCGCCCCCCGGCCATCCAGGCGGCAGCAGCAGCGGGCACCGGCGCCGGCGCCATCGACCGCGCCCGCCCCTTCGGCCTGGCGCCGGGCACGGCCATGGCGCTGCTGTGCGTGGCCGGCGTCGCCTGCTGCGTGGCCATGGCGATGCCGCAGGTGCACATCGTGGCCTACTGCACGGACCTGGGCTTCGGCGCCGCCCAGGGCGCCCGAATGCTGTCGCTCATGCTGGCCTGCGGCATTGTCAGCCGGCTCGTGTTCGGCCTGATCTGCGACCGCATCGGCGGCATCCGCACGCTGTTGCTGGGCTCGGCCCTGCAGGGCGTGGCGCTCCTGCTCTTTCTGCCGTATGACGGACTGGTGCCGTTGTACGTCATCTCGGCGCTGTTCGGCTTGTTTCAGGGCGGTATCGTGCCCACCTACGCCATCATCGTGCGCGAGTACTTCCCGCCCGCCGAAGCCAGCGTGCGCGTGGGCGCCGTGATCATGGCCACCCTGGTCGGCATGGCGCTGGGCGGCTGGATGTCCGGCTGGGTCTTCGACATCACCGGCAGCTACCACGCCGCCTTCTTGAACGGCATCGGCTGGAACCTGCTGAACCTGTCCATCACCGGCTGGCTGTTCCTGCGATTGCGCAAGAACTCCTGAATTGATAGCTGCTCGCGCTCGCTGGATAAGCGCCAGAGACCTATTTTGCTTTCATTCCTATGATGGCCGCAGCGATGATCATCGCCGTCGCCAGCGCAATGCTCCAGCTGAAGGTACGCCCGCTCACCACGATGAGCAAAGCCGTCGAGGCCAGCGGCGTGATGTAGCTCAGGATGCCGATGTGCCGCGCATCGCCCAGCTTGAGCGCCTTGTCCCACAGAAAGAACGACGCCCCGAGCGGCCCCAGTCCGAGCAGGGTCAGCAGCGCCCAGTCGCGCGGTTGCAGGCTGGCCGCAGGCTCCATGGCCACATGGCACAGCAGCGACAGCACCCCCGACACCAGCCCGAACAGGCCAATGGCCGTCGTCGGGAACGCTGCCACGCGCTTGGTCAGCAGCGAGTACGTGGACCAGATGAAGGCGGCAGCCACCGCGGGCAGGTAGCCCCAGGCCAGCGTGCCGCTCAACTCGCGGCCGCCCGCGATGGCGATGGCCGCGCCACCAAAGCCCAGCAGCGCCGCCAGCACGTGCGGCAGGCGCAGCGACACGCCCGGCAGCACCACGGGCGCGAGCACCACGATGAACAGCGGCCACAGGTAGTTGACGAGGTTCGCCTCCACCGGCGGGGCGTGGCGCAGCGCGATGAACAGCAGAAAGTGGTACGCGAACAGGCCGTACACGCCCAGCGCCAGCGTGCGCAGCGGAATGCGCCACTGCGACGGATCGCGCAGCACGAACGGCCAGGCCGGCACGCTGCCGATGATCAGCGCGATGCCCGTGAGAAGGAACGGGGGCACATGGGTGAGCGACACTCCCAGCGACGCGAGCGAGGCCCACAGCGCGATGGCGCCCAGGGCATAGAGATTGGCTTGCATGGTCCAAGCTTAGCGGCCTCTCCTGACCGGCATCGTCGCGCAACTGCGGCGTGTCGTCGCGCAAGAAGGGACCGGACAGGAAGGCTGCGGCCTGGACCGCAAACAGGGTCTTACTGCCCGGCGCGCCGCAGCGCCGCCGTGAGCGCCGACGGCGAGCGGTAGCCCGTGCGCCGTGCCACCTCCGCCACCGCCATGCCGCCGTCCCGCAGCAGGCGCGCTTGCGCCAGGCGCAGCCCGCGCAGCCAGGCCATGGCGCTCACACCCAGATCGTCCCGGCAGCGTGCCGCGAACTGACTGGGGCTCAGATGCACGCGTTCGGCCAGGTCGGCCACCCTCAGGTGCGCGTCCCCCTGTTGCGCGGCCCATCGCTGCAGTTGCGGCCAGTCGATGGCGCGGCGGCGGGAGTCCTTTGCCGCCGTTGCGACCGGGGCGTCCGCCGCCGACAGCCAGGCCTCGCGCAGCAGCGCGGGCCTGCGCCTGCGCGAGCGGGCGCTGCTGCTGCAGGGCGCCGGCCAGGTACTGCGCCAGCGGCAGCGCCTGAGCGGGCGGGGCCAGGGTGCCGCCGCCCTCCTGCAGGCAGCGGCCCCACGCGGCGTGCCCGCTGTCGAGCACCAGGCACAGGCTGCCGCGTGCCGATGCGAAGTCGTGCCGGTCGCCCGGTGCGATCACGCAGCCGTTGCCAGGCGCCACGAGCATGCCGCGTCCTTCGACTTCCAGCTCCAGCGCGCCCGACAGTCCGAGCAGGACCTGGAAGTGGTCGTGGCTGTGGCTGCCTGGCGAGGCGCCATAGCGGCGCAGCGAAATCTGCTCTGTGAAAACCATGGGTTTGGTGTTGGAGGCTGGGAAATTCACCTATTTTGCTGCAACCGCACACAACGGCCCGGTTCGGTGGCCTTTTTGGGGGCAAATGGCCTGCCATTAAATGCTTCGCGCTTTGGATTTATGGGCGTAGAGTCATTTTGACAATTTGCAACAAGGACTTCATATGGTTTCACATGCAGGTGTGGCGCCACCTGCGGACACGGCGGCACACGGGAATGATGAGCTTCTTTCGTGCCTGCTCATCGTCGCCAAGGCACATGGGCTTGCGTCCACGGCGGATGCGGTCATGGCGGGCCTGCCGGCGGAGCAGCACCGGCTCACGCCCAGCCTGTTCGAGCGCGCGGCGCGACGGGCCCACATGAGCAGCCGGCTGGTGCGCGAGCCTTTGTTGCTCATCAAGGACGCGCTGCTGCCCGCCGTGCTGTTGCTGCAGGGCGAGCGTGCCTGCGTGCTGCTGGCCTGGGACGCCCGGCGCGCAGAAGCCCGCATCGTGCTGCCCGAGCTGGGCGATGCGCCCATCACCGTGTCGCGCGCGGCGCTGGAGGCCGACTACCTGGGGACAGCCATCTACGTGCGCCCCGCGCAGCGCTTCGATGCCCGCGCGCCGCAGGTGCGCACGGGCCGCCATGGGCACTGGTTCTGGTCGGTGCTCAAGGAAAACCACGGCCTGTACCGCGACGTGCTGCTGGCCGCGCTGCTGGCCAATCTGTTCGCGCTGGGCATGCCCATCTTCACGATGAACGTGTACGACCGCGTGGTGCCCAACAACGCCGTCGATACCCTGTGGGTGCTGGCGCTGGGGCTGTCCATCATGCTGGTGGGCGACATGGTGTTGCGCACGTTGCGCGGTCGTTTCGTGGACCTGGCCAGCAGCCGTGCGGACGTGAAGCTGTCGGCGCACATCATGGAAAAGGTGCTGGGCACGCGCATGGAGCAGCGGCCCGCGTCGGCGGGTTCGTTTGCCTCCAACCTGCGCTCGTTCGAGTCCGTGCGCGACTTCATCAGCTCGGCCTCTGTCGTGGCCTTCATCGACCTGCCGTTCGGCCTGATCTTCATCGTGGTGATCGGCTGGATCTCCTGGCCGATGCTGATCCCCTTGCTGATCGGTGCGGCCATCATGCTGCTGTATGCGCTGGCGGTGCAGGGCCGGATGCACGAGCTGTCCGAGACCACCTACCGCGCGGGCGCACAGCGCAACGCCACGCTGGTGGAGGCGTTGGTGGGTTTCGAGACGGTGAAGGCCCTGGGTGCCGAGGCGCCGCTGCAGCGCAAGTGGGAGCGCAGCACCGCGCTGCTGGCGCGCGTGGGCGTGCAGCTGCGCCTTCTCTCGGCCACGGCCAGCAACAGCTCCGCGTTCCTGCAGCAGCTGATCAACCTGGTGATCGTGATCCTGGGCGTGTACATGATCGGCGAGCGGCAGCTCACCATGGGCGGGCTCATCGCGTGCACCATGCTCGCATCGCGCGCCATGGCGCCGGTCGGGCAGGTGTCGGGCCTGCTGGTGCAGTACCACACGGCGTCCACCGCATTGACATCGCTCAACGAGATGATGAAGCGCGAGGTGGACCGCCCCGAGGGCGCGAGCTTCATCAGCCGGGGGCGGCTGCAGGGCGCCATCGAACTGCGCGACGTGAGCTTCAGCTACCCGGGCCAGCAGGTTGCATCGCTGCGCAACGTCACGCTGTCCATCAAGCCCGGCGAGCGAGTGGCCATCCTGGGGCGCATCGGCTCGGGCAAGACCACGCTGCAAAAGCTCATGCTGGGGCTGTACCGGCCCAGCTCCGGCGCGGTGCTCATCGACGGCATAGACCAGCGCCAGCTCGACCCGGCCGAGCTGCGCCGCCAGGTGGGCTACGTGCAGCAGGACGTGATGCTGTTCTACGGCTCGCTGCGCGAGAACATCACGCTGGGCGCGCCGCTGGCCGACGACGCGGCGGTGGTCAGGGCGGCCGAGATCGGCGGCATCCTGCCGCTCGTCAACGCGCACCCGCAGGGCTTCGACATGCTGGTGGGCGAGCGCGGCGAGTCGCTGTCGGGCGGGCAGCGGCAAGGGGTGTCCATCGCGCGCGCGGTCATCAACGACCCGGCCGTGCTGCTGCTGGACGAGCCCACCTCGTCCATGGACCACTCCAGCGAAGAAGACATCAAGCGCCGCCTGGCCGAGTTCGCGGCAGGGCGCACGATGGTGCTCATCAGCCACCGCACCTCGCTGCTCACGCTGGTCGACCGGATCATCGTCATGGATGCGGGCCGTGTGGTGGCGGACGGGCCCAAGGAGCAGGTCGTGCAGGCGCTGCGGCAAGGCCGCATCGGCAAGGCCGTGTAGAGGATCGCCATGGCTGAACTCAACCAGAAAGCCTTCGAGCAGATCGGCAAGGTCGTCAAGACCGGGGGCGCTGCCAGCGACTCGGTGTTCGGCCGCGCCCTGCGACGGCTGGCCCCCGCAGGTGGGAGCGATGCGCTGGACTGGGCGGGCGACGCCGACTGGGCGCGCCTACAGCAGGAGCCGCTGCGCGCGCGCATCCTGCTGCGACTGGCGGTGCTGTTCCTGCTGCTTCTGCTGGTGTGGGCAGCGTATGCGGAGCTGGACGAGGTGACGCGCGGCGACGGCAAGGTCGTGCCAACGAGCCAGGTGCAGGTGATCCAGAGCGTGGACGGCGGCGTGGTGGAGACGCTGGCCGTGCGCGAGGGACAGATCGTGGAGCCGGGGCAACTGCTGCTGCGCGTGGACTCCACGCGTTTTCTGTCCACCATGCTCGAAAGCCGCGCCAGCCTGCTCGCGCTGCAGGCCAAGGCGCTGCGCCTGCAGGCGCTCACGCAGGGGGGCAGTTTCATCCCGCCGCCCGATTTGCTGCGCGACGCGCCCGACATCGTGGCGCAGGAGATGCGGTTGTACCGATCGCGGCGCGAGGAGATCAGCGCGCAGGTTTCCATCTCGCAGAACCAGCTCGCTCAGCGCCAGCAGGAGCTCAACGAGGTGCGCGCTCGCAAGGAGCAGGCCGAGCGGGGGCTCGAGCTGATGCTCAAGGAGCTGAACGCGACCAAGCCCATGGTGGCCACCGGAGCGGTGTCCGAGGTGGAGGTGCTGAGGCTGGACCGCGAGGTGGCGCGCCTGCGCGGCGACCGCGAGCAGGCCGATGCCCAGATCTCGCGTGTGCACGCGGCGATCCAGGAGGCCTCGCGGCGCATCGAGGAGGTGCAGCTCACCGCCCGCAATCAGATGAGCGCCGAGCTGTCCGAGACCATGAGCAAGCTCTCAAGCCTTTCCGAAGGCGGCCGGGCGCTGGCCGACAAGGTCAAGCACGCGGACATCCGCTCACCGGTGCGCGGCACGGTCAAGCGCCTCCTGGTCAACACCGTGGGCGGCGTGGTGCAGCCGGGCAAGGAGGTGGTGGAGATCGTGCCGCTGGACGATGCGCTCATCCTGGAGGCGCAGGTCAGCCCGCGCGACATCGCCTTCCTGCACCCGGGGCAGGAGGCCATGGTCAAGTTCACGGCCTACGACTTCTCGATCTATGGCGGCCTCGCGGCCGAGGTGGTGAACATCAGCGCGGACTCCGTGGTCGATGAAAAAGGCAACGCCAACTACCTGGTGCGCGTGCGCACGCGCAAGGCCAGCCTGGGCCCGAGCCTGCCCATCATCCCCGGCATGGTGGCGCAGGTGGACATCATGACGGGCAAGAAGACGGTGCTGTCCTATCTGCTCAAGCCGGTGCTGCGCGCCAAGGCGAATGCACTGTCCGAGAGGTGAATGCGATGAACCATTACCTGGCCAGCGAAGTGGCGCAGTCCCTGGACCGCTGGGGTGCCGCGTTCCCGCAGGGGACGCGCGTGGACAGGCAGCAGTGGCCCGCGCTGGTGGAAGTCCTGCGCGGTGCCGGGGGCGGGCGCTCGGCCATCGTGTGGCTGAGCACCGAGTACCCCGAGTGGCCGGCGCTGCTCTCCGAGCTGGTCCGCTCGGACAAGCGCGCGCGCGTGGTCGTGGCGTCCGGCGTGCCGGACGAGCGCGAAGCCCTCAGGGCCATCAACGAAGGCGCACGCGCCTACTGCCACCTGTTCGCCGTGCCCGAGATGCTCAGGGAGGTGGCGCTGGTGGTGCAGCACGGTGGCGTGTGGATGGGCTCATCCCTCGTGGCCCGCCTGGCCGCCGCCACGGCAGGCCTGACGGCGCCGCTGGCGTCTCCCCAGGCGCAGCAGGACCTGCAGCAGCTGCTGTCCTCGCGGGAGCTGGAGGTGGCGCGCGCGGTGGCCAAGGGGTTTTCCAACAAGGAGATCGCGGACCTGCTGTTCATTTCGGAGCGCACCGTCAAGGCGCACCTGGGGGCCGCTTTCGAGAAGCTTGGGGTGCGCGACCGCGTGCAGCTGGTCCTGCGCATGAACCAGGGGCCGCAGTACTCACAGGGGCCGACCTCCCATGCCTGACCATGCCTGAAAAAAGCCTGCCCTCCCACGACAACCCGCTGAGCTCCTCCGATGCGGGGCTTGCGCGCGTCACGGAAGATCTGATCGAGCTGCTGATCGCGCGCGGTGTGATCCGTTTCACCGACCTGCCGCTGCCCGCGCAGAACAAGCTGCTTGAGCGCAAGGAAACCCGTGCCCGCCTGAGCAATAGCCTGGACCTATTGGGCGACGATCCGGGCAACGAAACCATTTGAGCGTTCGGGGGCCCCAAACCCCAAAAGTGGACCTAAGTCCAATGGTGGATCCGGGGTGCTGTCAGTAGCCTTCACTGACATCAGTCACATGCCGTTACTTTTTGCCACAGCGCATCGAGTACGGCCCACCGGAGCCAGACCATGTCCCAGATAGCTACCGTGGTTGCCGTCACCGGCACCGCTTTCGCGGTCGATGCCAATGGCAATCGCCGCCCCCTCCAGGCCGGAGACACCTTGCAAAAGGGCGAGATCGTGCAGACCACCGCCGGGGGGCGGGTGGAACTGCTGCTCGACGACGGCCAGGTCCTTGCCGTGGCGCCGGAGCGCAGCGTCAAGCTCGATGACAGCGTCACGCAGACCGCGGAGCGCCCCACGGCGCAGGATGCCAGCGTGGGGCAGGGCACCATCGAGACCGTCATCCAGACGCTGCAGCGTGGCGGGGACCTCAATGAACAACTGGACGCCACGGCCGCAGGCCTGGGCGGTGGTGGCGGTGGCGAAGGCGAGGGCAGCAGCTTCGTTCAATTGCTGCGCATCTTTGAAGGGGTGGACCCGCTGGCCTACCAGTACGGCTTCACGCCCCAGTCGGCGCCCACGGCGGAATTCAACCCGCTCGCGGTGCTGAACGTGGCGGCGGCGCCCGCACCGGCGCCTGCACCAGCCGTGGTGCCTCCTCCCGCTCCCGTGCCCCCGGCACCACCGCCAGCACCCAACCCACCGGTGCCGGCGCCGCCCCCACCCGGGCTGCCCCCGCCGCCTCCCCCACCACCCCCTCCACCACCTCCCCCTCCGCCACCCGCTCCGGTGCGTGTCAGCCTGGCGGTGCTGCTGGAAGAGGAGTCCGTCAGTGCCGGCGGCGGCGCGCGCAACCTCACGGGTGGCAATGTGATCGGCAACGACGAGGACGACGGACTGTCGAGCACACGGCATGGCACGTTCGAACTCGGCGGCGGACTGATCCAGTCGGTCAGCATCCCCGGCTTTGCCACCGTGCCCGTCACGCAGGAAGGCCTGACCATCTACTTCGACGCGCTGGGCCAGCCCATCACGTATGGCGACCCCAGTGCATCGCCTGCGGTTCTGCTGGTGATCCTTCCCAACGGCAACTTCACGCTGGCCGTGATCGGGCCGCTGCACCACGCGCCTGGCGGGGGCGAGAACTTGCTGGCCCTGCCTTCCATCGTCTTCAACGGGGTCACGGGTGAAGGCGGCGAGTTCGCGGCCGATGTCAGCCTGTCCGTGCAGGACGATATCCCGGTGATCTCTGCCAGCAGCGAGGATGTTCCGCTGCTGATCACGTCCGACAAGGGGGTGAACGAAGCCACCAACACGGGCGCCGAGGGCACCGAGAACACGGGCAATGGCGACTCAGACACAGCGACCGGAGACCTGAACGGGACCGCGTTCGTGGTGTCGTTCGGTGCGGACGGGCCCAAGCTGCGCCCGGGCGGCAGCGAAGGCGAGGGTGGCGACGCAGGCATTCCCGATGGCCACGCGTTCTCGTTCGTCATCGGCAATGGCGGGGCCACGGGGCTCTACGCCACGGGCACCAACTCTGAAATCATGCTGAGCGCCACGCAGACCCCCGGCGAGGTGGTGGGCCGCGATGGCAGCGGCAACGTCATCCTGACCCTGCGGATCGACCCGCAGACCGGGGCTGTCGTGATGACGCAGACCGGCGCCATCCGCCACGGCGCACCCGACGGGCAGGAGGGCGGGGCCGACGAGCTGCAGTCCCTGGCAAAGGGCGTGCTGAGCGTGGTGCTGGACGCCACCGACAACGACGACGACACGGTCACGGCCCAACTGGACCTGGGCGGGCGTCTGCTTATCGGCGACGACGTGCCGGTGTACCGGTATGGCAAGGGCGATGGTGAAGGAGAGCAGTCCGGCGAAGGCGAGGGCGCGCAGTATCCGCATTCGCCCGAACCCAAGCTGTCCCTGGAAGCCGAGGAAGAGTCCGTGCGCCAGGGCGGCCACAAGATCGGCAACGACGAGAATGACCTGCCGCTTGCTTCCACCGCAGGCGGTGGCATCACCCAGATCAACGGCGCGATCAACTGGGGCGCGGACGGCTTCGGCCAGCTCACCGGTGTGCGCGTGGGCAGCGGCGAGGGCGCCAGCGTCGTGCCGGTGGGCCAGACCGTCTGGTTCAATGCCGCTGGCGCGGTGATTGCCTCGGGTCCTGGCGGCGCGCAGCCCGAAGGCGCTGCCGCCAGCCTGCTGGTGCAGGCTTCGGGCAGCTACACGCTCACCGTGCTGGGCGCCATGGACCACGCCGCCGGCGGCAGCGTGGTGCAGGGCGAGGACTGGCTGAACCTGGAAACCGTGCGCCTGGTGGGCGAGGACGGCGATGGCGACTCCATTTCCGTGGCGCTGGAGACGCGCGTGCAGGACGACATTCCCGTGCACGTCAAGGTGCTGGGTGTCCCGGTGCCGCTGCTGGCGGTTCTGGAAGAGGAGTCGGCCTCCAATGGCCAGGGCGGCGTCATCGGGAACGACGAAACGGGCTTCTTCGACCCGCTGAGCGCCTCTTCGGGCGACCAGTCGATGACCGGCGTGGTGCGCTGGGGCTCCGATCAGTTCGGCGGCGTGGTCGCCGTGCGGATCGCGGGGCATGAATATGCCGTGGGCAATGCGTCCGCCACGGTCTACATGGACCGCAGTGGCCAGCCCATCGCCGAGGGCGACACCACCACGCCCCGCTCCGTGGCGCTCGAGATCGACGGCGCCACCGGCGAATACCGCGTCACCGTCGTCGGCCCGCTGGACCACGACGCTGGCTGGGGCGAGAACTTCATGGTGCTGCCCACCGTCACGTTCGTGGGCATTGACGGCGACGGCGACCGCATCGGCGTGGACCTGTACACCAAGATCCAGGACGATGTGCCCGAACACGCCCAGGCAGACGGCAAGGTCGTCAAGCTCAGCGTGCAGGTCGAGGAAGAGTCCGTGCCTTCGGGCGGCGGCACGCTGGGCAACAATGAAACCGCGGACGGCCTGGCCCATGTGCAGAGCGACGCCACCGGCTTCCAGGGCGCGGTGAAATGGGGTGCTGACCAGTTCGGCGGCATCACCGGCATCAAGGTGCAGACGGGCCTCTTCACCGAGAACAGCTACAGCCCCGTCGCGGGCGTTGTGACGGTGTACTTCGACCAGAACGGCAAGGCCCTGCCCGCCGGCTCCAGCAGCGGCGCGGCCGTGCTGACGGTGGATGCGCAG
Organism: Acidovorax sp. sic0104; assembly: GCF_019219095.1. Taxonomy (GTDB): domain Bacteria; phylum Pseudomonadota; class Gammaproteobacteria; order Burkholderiales; family Burkholderiaceae_C; genus Acidovorax. Next base: position 37,015 of record NZ_JAHUWH010000023.1, on the reverse strand, counting down.
GGCGGCTACAAGTTCGAGGTGCTGAGCAACCTGACCCACAAGGGCGCGGGCGAAGACTGGCTGAACCTGCCCAAGATCACCTTCGTGGGCCAGGACGGCGATGGCGACACCATAGGCGTGGAGCTCAATGCGTCCATCCAGGACGACGTGCCCGTGGTCACCGTGTCCGACCCCGCTGCGCTGGTGCAGCAGGGCTTCACGGTCGAGTACAAGGGCGGCGAGGCCGGCTACAACAACAGCTTCGGCTACTACTTCAAGAACGCCGACGGCAGCATCGACACCACCAAGGGCGGGTTCCTGCTGTGGGACAACGTCAAGACCGAAGGCAATGCGGGCGTGACCCTGCCCACGGGTGTGACGGCCGACCAGATCGGCTTCTTCATCATCCCCAACGGCGACAGCCGCAATGGCACGCTGGGCGACAACCAGGCCGTGACCTTTCAGCAGGTGAACGGGCAGTGGGTGGCGTTTGCCGGCGGCATGCAGCTGTCGGGCGACGGAGCGTCGGTGTACTTCTCGGACCAGCGGCTCAACAGCGACGGGCAATCCCACGTGCAGCAGACGCCGTCAGGCACCTCGGCCGGGCAGGGCAGCAAGGGCAACTTCAACTGGGAAGACCTCAAGATCACATCCACCAGTTCGGACAAGGACTATGACGATGTGAACCTGAACCTGCTGTGGAATGCGCCGTTGATCGTGAAGGATGCGCAGGCCGATGCAGGCACCAGCACCGACACGGACGGCAAGGCGCTGTCGGGCAGCTTCCAGTTCCACTTCGGAGCGGACGGCGCGGCGGCCAGCGGCAGCAAGGTGTTCGGCCTGAGCGTGTCGTCTTCCACGTCCACGCTCAAGGACACGGCCACGGGCGACACCGTGCTGGTGAAGATGGTGGGCGGCGTGGCGGTGGGGTACATCGGCAGCGGCGCTTCTTACAGGGAGGTGTTCAAGGTCTCCGTGGCCGGCGACGGCGAGGTGACCGTCGAGCAGATGCGCGCCGTGGTGCACCCGAGCAACGACCCGCACGAGATCGTCAACATGGGCGGCGGCGTGATCCAGCTCACGGCGCAGGCCAAGGACGGTGACGGCGACAAGTCCAACGTTGCCACCTACGACATCGGCCGGCAGATCAACTTCCAGGACACCGGGCCGGCAGCGGCCGACGATGCGCCCAACCTCACGGCCACGGCCGGGGCTACGGGGACGACGGTGCATTCGGTGGGCAACCTGCTCTCCAACGATGCCTACGAAGCCAAGGCCGATGGTGGCAGCGCCAGTGTGGTCTTCGTGCGCGCGGGCGGCGACCGCTCGTACAACGCCACCGACCTCACCGGCCCGTCGCACGATGCAGGAGGCACGCTGGGCGCGCTCAAGGTCGGCACGGACGGCACGGCCACGTACACGCTCGACAACCTCAAGGCCATGGCGCTGGGGGCGGGCGCGTCGCACACCGACAGCTTCAACTACCAGATGAAAGACGCCGACGGCGACACCGATGTGGCCAATGTGCGGGTGACCGTGCGCGGCGTGAACGATGCGCCGGAGTTCGTCACCGGCAACGACCAGACCACGCAGATCTGGATAGACAAGGACGGCGACGGCACGAAGGACAGCGACGAGGTATCGCGCTACTCCGAGGCCAACACGGACCAGATTGCCGTGAACGTGCAGGAAGACGCCCTGTCGAACGGCAACCGCGAGAACCCGGGCCAGAGCACCACGGGGGCCGCGAGCTTCGGCGTGGCCGACCCGGACATCGGCGACACCGTGGCCGTGCGGTTCGATCCCACGGCCGCGCTGCCCGTGCTGACCTCCGGCGGCATCGTCATCACCTGGACGCCGAATGCCGCCGGCACTGAGCTGGTCGGCAAGGTGGGCAACACCGAGATCATCAAGGTGACCATCGGTGGCACCTACGACAGCGGCTACACCAGCAACGTCGTCCTGCTGGGCCCCGTGGACCATGCGCCTCCCGCGCCCGGTGTGAGCACCGACGGCGATGTGAAGGAGCTGAACTTCACGCTGGTCGCGAACGACCGGCCGTCCAACCCGGCCACCGGCCTCACGGACGCCATGGCGCTCAAGGTGTCGCTGGAGGACGATGCCCCGGTCGCGAAGATCGTGGACGGTGCCGCAGTGGTTCTGACGGCCACGCTGGAGGAGGAATCCGCGGTGCGCGACGGCAGCAAGATCGGCAACGACGAGCGCGACGCGAGCGACTTGGTCGGCGGCTCGCAGCTGGAGGCCGGCACGGGCACCCAGGTCATGACCGGTGCCGTGCAGTGGGGCGCCGATGGCTTTGGCAAGGTCACCGGCGTGCAGTTCGGCGGGACCACTGTGGCCGTGGATGTGGCTACGGGCGGGAAGGTGTACTTCAGCGCGACGGGCCAGCCGCAGAGCGGCGCGGCAGGGGCTGCTGCGGTGCTGGAGGTCAAGGCCAACGGCGAATACACGCTCACCGTGACGGGTGCGCTCACGCACTCCGGGCAGGGTGAGGACGTGCTGAACCTGGGCCGCGTGAGCATCGTCGGCGAAGACCGCGACGGCGATGCCATCGGCGTGGAACTGGCGGCGAGCGTGAAGGACGACATCCCCGTCATCACCACCGTGGAGCCGGAGCCCGTGCCCGGCATCACCGTGCAGCTGGTGGGCAGCGACGCGGGCTACAACAACACCTGGGGCTACTACATCAAGGACGCAAGCGGCAACCCCACCGAGGGCGTGGTGGTGTGGGACAACGTGAAGAACCAGCCGGTGACCAGCGTCACCTTGCCGCCCGGCGTGCTGCCGGGGCAGGTGGGCTTCTTCATGATCCCCAACGGCGACAGCCTCAACGGCGCTTTGGGCAACAACACGTCCGTCACCTTCACCAAGGACGGCAACGGCCAGTGGGTGGCGAGTGCCGGGGGGTCTCCCCTTGCGGGCGAAGGCGCCGCAGCGCTGTTCGACAACAGCGCGCTCAACCTGGATGGGCTGTCGCACGTGAACACGGTGGCCGTGGGGCCGGTGTCGGGCAACCAGAACTGGGAAGACATCGCAGGCGGCGGAGACCGCGACTACAACGATGTGCTGCTGAACGTCACCATGCCGCTCCTGGTGGACGACAGCTTCCTCGATGTCGATGCCGAGTCCGACGTGGGCTCCACGCGCTTCACGGTGAGCTACGGCGCGGACGGCGCCGCCACCTTGCAGAGCAAGGCCTACGGGCTGCTGCTCACGGGTGGCGAGGGCGCGCCGTCGGGCTTCAAGGACACGGCCCAGTACTCCAATGGCCAGCCCGCCGATGTGCTGCTCAAGAGCGGCCCTGGCGGCACGGTCGTCGGCTACGTGGTGGTGGACGGCGTGGAAAAGACGGTGTTCAAGCTGTCCGTCGATGCGGCGACCGGCGAGGTCACCTTCGACCAGCAGCGCACCGTCGTGCACTCCACGCCGGGCGACTCCAACGAGGTGCAGTCTGCACTGGCCGGCAAGATCGGCCTGCAGCTCACGGCCACCGATGGTGATGGAGACCATGTCAACGCCAGCATCGATGTGGGCCGCATGCTGTTCATTGCCGACGACGGCCCGGTCGCGAAGGACGACACCGACGGCACGCAGTGGGTGGTGGACCGCTCGGTGGCCACCGGCAACGTGATCACCGGCGATGGCACCACCACGGGTATGGCCGGCAAGGACGTCCATGAGGGCATGCAGGACGGTGCCAAGGCCGAGGTCGTGCAGGTGCGCGCCGGTGCCGAAGGCGCCGTGTGGACACCTGGCACCGCAGTGGCCAGCGGCGGCAGCGCCACGGTGGCAGGCCAGTACGGGTCGCTCACCATGGAGTCCGATGGCGACTACACCTACACCGGGCACCAGACCACGGTGCAGCTTGGCGCAGGCGCTGGCGTGCCGGCCGGCACCGATGCTTTCGACTACGGCAAGCCCTACACCACGAACCTGGGCGAGCAACTGATCACCAATCCCACGCCCGCGCAGACCGGCGGGGGCGTGGTCACCAGCCAGGGCAACGGCGCAGGTGTGGACGACCCCACCGAACCCGTGCCGGGCGACGTGGGGGCCAGCACGCCCGAGCAGGTGGGCTACTCGCCCAGCCAGGGCACGGAAGCGCTGTCGGTGGACCTGGGCAAGATGGCGGTGCGCGCCGTGGTGGATATCTCCAACCTGTTCCAGAACGAATCGGGCCAGACCGGCAACCAGGGTGAGACCGGCCGCTGGGAAGCCTTCGATGCCGCGGGCAACAAGGTGGGCGAGGGGATGATCGGCGGCGCACTGTTCCAGGGCGGCGCGGGCGGCGGCGACCCGGTGCATCAGGGCCAGGTGGAGATCGAGGTGCTGGGCGCCGATGGCAACCCCATCGCGTTCCAGAACGTGGTCTTCTCGGGGGTGGATTACCTGGCCGGCGACAAGGGCAGCGACAGCTCGGACTACTTCGTGAAGGCCGTGAGCTTCGAGGAGTACGTGCAGGACGGCAGCAAGGACCAGTTCAGCTATCAGGTGAAGGACGGCGACGGCGATACCGACAGCGCCACCTTGACCATCGACACCGGCCACCAACTGAGCACGCAGGGCCTGGGCATGGTCTATGAAGACGGTCTGGCCACGGGCAATGTGGACAGCAGCCCGCACACCACCGACACCACCGGCAACCTGGGCATGGGCGGCGCCACCTACGCGCTGGTGGCACCCGTTCAAAAGATCACCTCGGCGGGCGACGAGGTACGCTGGAGCACATCGGCCGACGGCAAGACCTTGACCGGCACGGCAGGCGAGGGCGCCGAAGCGCGCACCGTGGCGGTGGCAACCATCGACGACAGCGGGCAATACAAGCTTGAGCTCAAGGGCCAGGTGGACCACGCGTACACCGAAAGTGGTGAGGAAAACCTGTACCTGCAGCTGGTGGCCGAGAAGACGGTGGCGGGCGAGACCGAGGTCCAGGGCTTCAACATCAAGATCCAGGACGATGCCCCGGTCTATGTGGGCGGCACGCAGGACACGCTGGTCGCCAACGGCGGCGTGGGCGAGGTGGTGGCCGACCTGGGGGCTCGGGTGGGCGCGGACGTGGTGGGGGCCGATGTGAACCTCACGGCCACGTCGGCTGCGACCGTGGGTTCGTCGTCCGTGCGCTATGTGTCCATGTCCTATCAGCAGGGGGACGTCGTTGCCTCCACGGTGATGACGGTGGGCGGCAACATGGTGTACTACCAGGCCACCACGGACGGCACCATCAAGGCGGTGTACGACGACTGCGGCGTGATCAAGACGGCCTTTACCGTGAGCGGCATGGTGAACGCTGACGGCACCACCAGCTATGTGACCAACATGGTGGCGGTAGCGGACAAAGTGCAGGTGGGCACCGAGGTGGTCAAGCCGGGCAGCACGACGACGGTGGAGAAGACCGTGGTCTTCGGCGACAGCAGGAGCGACGACGTCTACAAGCCCTCCGGCCAGTCCTCCTCGGGTGGAACGGAGATGACGGCAAAGTACGTGGACTCCACCACCGGCATCTACATGGTGGTCACCGCCGACAAGGACGAGACGGTGTCCAACGCGGTGGCGAAGGACGGCAACAAGTGGGAGGTCACCCACGATGACGTGCTCTTCCAGACCGACGCGAACCAGGCCAACGATCCCAAGGTCAACTGGTCCTCCACCGGCAATGGCAATGGGGGCGGCGGTTTCGGTGTGGGCGACAACTTCATCGACAACGCGTCGTCGGAAGGGGTGCGGGACTCCGACAAGAGCGATGCCGTGGAGGCGGGCGACGGCGCCGGCGAGCGGCTGGTGGTGGAGTTCTACAAGGCCGACGGTACACGCCTGAACGTGATTTCTGCGGACTTCAAGCTCGATCACCTTGGCAAGGAAGAGACCGCCATCATCAACGCCGGCAACACCACCACCAGCGGTGGCGTGTCTACCACCACGGCGGTCGGCAGCACGATCCTGAAGGATGGCACGACCTCGGGAGGCAACACCAGCGGCGGTACGGCGAGCGTAGAGACCTCCGTCAAGGTGGACCCTGCGGGCAGCACCACGTTCAACACCGTGCACTTCGCTGCCGAGGACTGCACCGACTACCGCGTGACCGATGCCGCCACGCTGACCTACACCGAAACCGTGACCACGCCACCGGTGACCAAGCCGGTCTATGCCGACCAGATGTGGATCGACTTCCAGGCCGTGATCGTCGATGGCGATGGCGACAAGCTGGCCCAGCCCATTGACGTCAAGGTCGTGATCGATACCGACAACACGCTGGACGGCGACAAGGTGGCCCTGTCCGACACCGCTACCGGCGGACTGGCCATCAAGGGAGGCGATGCCTCCGAAACCATCGTGGGCAGCGCGGGTGACGACACCATCCAGGCAGGCAAGGGCAACGACCTTGTCAAGGGCGGCGACGGCGACGACAAGCTCGACGGCGGCAAGGGTGACGACACGCTGGTCGGTGGTGCCGGCAGCGACACGCTGGTGGGTGGCGATGACGACGACACCATCAAGATCAACCTCGCGGACAGTACTCCGGACGGGACCGACAAAGACGTGGTCAAGGACCTGGGTGCGGACGACAAGATCGAGGTGGCGGACCTGCTGCCGGACGACGGCGGCAATGACGACCTGCTCGCCAGCCTGGCACCGGCCCCAGGCGCTGCCGGCGACACGCAGGTGACGCTGGACAGCAACGGCCCAACCGCAGGCGGCGCGACGCAGACCGTGGTGGTGGAGGACGTCACTCCGGCTGCCCTGGAGGTGTCGGTTGCGATGCACACGGCGACGCCCGACATCGTGACCATCAAGCCGAACGACGACTGAGCTGCTGTGCCGCCGCACCTCGGCGGCCCAGGCAAAAGGCCCTTGCATGCTTCGGATGCAAGGGCCTTTGCGCTATTTCAGGATAAAAATGGGCTCTGCCGCTTGTGGGTAGGGCGCGAGTAGCTATGTATTTGATAGTGGCGGAATCGTCCGGGGCATCAGCGGATGCCTGGCCCCGTGGCACCGTCGAAGCCCAGCGATGCGAGCAGCGGCAGGTCGTCGCGCGACTCCACCCCCAGGGCGATGACCTGGATGCCGATGGCGTGCGCGATGTTGCACAGGCCTTTGAGGAACTCCTGGTTGCCCAGGTTGTCCGCGATGCCGCGCACGTAGCTGGGGTGCACCTTGATGTAATCCAGGCCCAGGTCCGCGAGCTTGTTGCCCTCGGTGAAGCGCTGGCCGAAGTACTCGATGCCCACGCGGCAGCCCAGCTCCTGCAGCGTGTGGGCCAGTTCCTTGAAGGCATCGAATGCGCGGAACACGCCGTATTCGGGCACCTCGAACAGCAGGCGCGGGCAAATGTCGGGGTAGGCGCGCAGCAGCTGGGTGAGCTCGTTGCGAAAGCGAAAGTCTGCGATGGTCTCGGCCGAAAGATTGACGGCGATGTCTCCCTCGGCGCTGCGCAGGTGCCCGATGGCCAGGCGCACCACGTGCAGGTCGATGGGCGCAGTGAGGTTCAGGTGGGCCGCCATGGGCATGAAGTCACCGGCCGACAGCAGCGCACCCGAGGCGTCGGACACCAGCCGGATCAGGCCCTCCTGGTGGATGGCGCCGTCGCCGCTGCCGTCCACGACCGGGTAGAACGCCAGCTGCAACCGGCCACCGTCGACGGCCTCGGTGAGCAGCGTGCGCCACTGCTCGGCGGGGCGGGCATCCGCACCATGCGCGTTCTCTTCAACGTACATGCTGTTGGGGCCCACGGCACCCGCGCGCGCCAGCGCCTCGTCGGCGCGGCTGAACAGCTCGCCCAGGGGTTCGCGGCGGCGGTAGCCCACGGCGCAGACGTGAAACAGCTCGGGAGCGACGTGCGACCAGTGCGGCAGCCACTGTGACGAGATGCGCGCGAAGATGTCCTGCGCCGCCTCGGAAGGCGAAGGCGTTGACGGGCACAGCACGCCGAACTCGGCGCCCTTGAGCCGGCCGGCGCGCTGGCCCGGCCGGCCGTCGCCGCTCTGGTGGAGCACCGTGCCCAGGTGCTTGAGCAGGGCGTCGGCCTTCTGATGGCCCAGGTGCTGGTTGAGCTGATCCAGATCCAGCAGGCGAACGATGACCAGGCTGCCCGTGGACTGGAACTGCTCGCCCTCCAGCACTTCGCGCAGGTGCGAGATGAAGTACTCGCGGCTGGACAGGCCCGTGACCGCATCGCGCGTGACCTTCTTGCGCAGGTCCTCCAGCCGCGCGGCCTCTTCGCGGAACATGGACTTCAGGCGCGAGACCATGTCGTTCATGCCGCGCGCGACACTGCGCAGCTCGGGCGTGCGGGGCTCGGCGATCTTGACGAAGCGCCGCTCGGCAATCGCCTCGGCCTGCGCCACCACGTCGCGCAGCGGTTGCGTGATGCGGCGCACCAGCAGCGTGCCCATGCCCCCGGCCACCAGGCCGCCAAGGATGAACCAGGCCAGAAGCTCCAGCGTGCCCTCCCACAGGCTCTTGTAGACGTACTGGTCATGGCTGGCCAGGGTGAGCGCGCCGTACTGCTTCCAGCCGTCCTGGATCAGCGCCTTTCCCGGCTCGGCCTTCACGGGAATGAGCCGTGCGAACCAGTCGGGTGCACCTTGCATCTGGCCGCTGAACGTGCGCTCCACCAGCAGCTCGCCCGTGGGCGACACGATGCGGATGAAGCGGTAGTGGCCGGCGTCGAACTGTGCGGCCACCTGCAGCTCCACCGTGACGGGGTCCTTGTCGAGCTGCGACAACGCGAGCGCCAGCGACGTTGCGTTGTCTATGTTCTTGACCTGCAGCTGCTGCTGCAGGTAGTGCCGTGCCGACAGCACGCTGACCAGCATGCTCCCGCCGAAGGCCAGCGCCATGACAAGCCCGATGGCGATCCAGAGTTGTTTGATGAGTGACATGGTGATCTTCTCCGGTGGTGTGGGGCCTCAGAAGCCCTCTTGTTGCATGCGTTCGAGCACATCGCGCCAGCGCGACAGCCGTGCCGTGGGGTCTGCGGAGGGCGCGTTCGCACCCGCGACCCACAGCCCTTCGCTGTTGAAGCTGAACACCGGCGACAGGTCCGAGCGGGCCGACGCGGGGCGTATGGTGGTGATGAGGTTGTCCAGCACCATGGGCTCGCCGGAAGGGGTTGCGTAGTAGCCCAGCACCATGTGCGCTTCGCTCTTGTCGCTGCCCGGACCGCCGAGGCGCGCGCGGACATAGATCATGCGCAGCTTTGCGTTGGGCACGCCCATGTGCAGCAGGGTGACGTACTTGGCGATGGAGAAATCCTCGCAGTCTCCGGCGCCCTTGCCCATGAACTCCAGCGGCGTGGCCCAGTAGTCGTTCTGCTGCCAGACGACCGTATCGTTCTCGAACAGCATGCGCCGGTTGAAGAAATTGTTCACCTGCACGAGTTTCTCGGGCTCGCTCAGCGACTCTGCGTCCTGCAGCAGCTTGCGCCACGCGGTGACGAGCGCTGCGCCCTGCGCGCCATAGCGCTTGAGGGCCAGGGCCTGGGTCTTGTCGAAGTCGGGCGCGCTGAACGCCGCGCTCATCAGCAACGCGCAAGCCGCCAGCGCCAGCACCGCGCACCACCGTGCGGTGGCGCGGCAAGGCACCTGCAGGCGAATCAAGGGAAGGGAGGGCATGGAACGCGCGCGAAGCGGCTACCTGGTGTGGGGGCGTGGGGCTCGACGCTGGGGAATGCGTAACCGGGTTTGACCAGAGGTTTCCACTTTGTAAAAAAAAACTGTGCGAGTTTCAAGGAAAACGTTACTTTTTCGATTCTGCATCACCAACGATCCGGAGTTGATATGAAACTGTCCCTTACCCTGATGGCGGTGGCCACCCTGGCGAGTACCCAGGCTGTGGCCCAGGCGTTACCCGACGCGCTCGTGGATGCGGCGCGAAAAGCCGTCGTGAGCAATCCCGACGTCCAGGCGCGATGGTTCGGTTTCAGAGCTGCCGACTCTGAGCGCAGCGTGGCCCGCGCGGGCTTCTTGCCGCAGCTCGATGCCGTGGCCAGCACGGGCCGCGAGAACCGCGTGCGGCCCTCGGGCACCACGGGCTCGTACCACCACTCGGGGGCGGCACTGACGCTCAACCAGATGCTGTTCGACGGCTTCTTCACCAGCAGCGAGGTCAAGCGCCTGGGGCATGCCAAGCTCACGCGCTACTACGAACTCGTCGAGGCCTCGGAGACAGCGGCCCTCGAAGCCGTGCGCGCCTATGCCGATGTCGTGCGCTACCGCGAGTTGGTCGAGCAGGCCAAGCAGAACTACGTGGAGCACAAGCTCACGACCAACCAGATCGACGAGCGCACGACGGCAGGCGTGGGCCGTCGCGTCGACCTTGAGCAGGCGACAGGCCGGCTGGCACTGGCCGAGTCCAATTTGCTCACCGAGGTGTCGAACCTGCATGACGTGAGCGCTAGGTACCAGCGCCTGGTCGGTGAGCTGCCGCCTGCCATGGCTGCGCCACTGCCCGAGAACTTCCGGTTTGCCGCGCTGCCCCAGAACGCGCAGGACGCCATGACCCAGGCGCTGAACAACAGCCCCACCGTCAACGCAGCGCTGGAGAACATGCTGGCCAGCGAGGCCGGTATCGCGTCGCAGAAGGCGGGCTTCTTTCCACGCCTGGACTTCCGCGCACGCCAGTCCTGGGACCGCAACCTGATCGGCGAGCAGGGCCGCTCGCGCGACAGCACGGTGGAACTGGTGCTCACCTACAACTTCTTTCGCGGCGGCGCGGACCAGGCCCGCGAGCAGCAGGCGGTGGAGAACAAGTTCCAGGCCCGCGAGCTCAAGGAGAAGGCGTGCCGCGACGTGCGCCAGACCACGGCCATCGCGTTCAACGACTCGCGGCGGCTGGTGGAGCAGATGACGTACCTGGACCAGCACCGCCTGTCCACCGAGAAGGCGCGCGAGGCCTACCGCCAGCAGTTCGATTTGGGGCAGCGGACGCTGCTGGATCTGCTGGACACGCAGAACGAAGCCTTCCAGGCCAGCCGCGCGTATGTCAACGCGCGTTACGACCAGCTGGTGGCCCAGGCCCGGACCCTGAGCGCCATGGGCCAGCTGCTGCCGGCACTCAATGTCTCGCGCGCCGACATGCCTTCCGCCGCCGATGCCGGCCAGCAGCGCAGCGGCATCGATCCGGCAGACCTGTGCCCGGCGGAGTTTCCCGTCGTGGTGACCGTGGACAAGGCCCAGGCCGTGGCAGACACGCCGGTGCGCCCGCGCGCGGCGCTGCCTGCACAGCCGGCAGCGACGAACAGCAGCATGCCGGGCGCGCCAAGGCCGGCCCCAAGCCGCTGAGTGGATGTTGTCGGGATTGCACAACCGCTGCCTGCGACGATGGCGCGGCAGCTCTGCGGGGTGAGCTGGCCGGTGCCGTGAAGCGACGGGCCGCCCGGGCAGTCAGGCGACGGCGGTGACGCCGGCTGCGTGCGCCTGCTGGTCGGCGTGGTAGCTGCTGCGCACCATGGCGCCGACTGCGGCATGGCTGAAGCCCATCTTGTAGGCCTCTTCCTCGAACATCTTGAAGGTGTCGGGGTGCACGTAGCGCCGCACGGGCAGGTGGCTGTTGCTGGGCGACAGGTACTGGCCGATGGTCAGCATGTCGATGTCGTGCGCGCGCATGTCGCGCATCACCTGCAGAATCTCTTCGTCGGTCTCGCCCAGGCCCACCATGATGCCGCTCTTGGTCGGTACGTTGGGGTGCAGGGCCTTGAACTTCTTGAGCAGGTTCAGGCTGAACTGGTAATCGGAACCGGGGCGCGCTTCCTTGTACAGGCGGGGTGCAGTCTCCAGGTTGTGGTTCATCACGTCGGGCGGCGCGGCCTTCAGGATCTCAAGCGCGCGGTCGTCACGGCCGCGGAAGTCGGGCACCAGGATCTCGATCTGGGTGGAGGGCGAGAGTTCGCGAATGTTCTTGATGCATTCCACGAAGTGGCCGCTGCCGCCGTCGCGCAGGTCGTCGCGGTCCACGCTGGTGATCACCACGTACTTCAGGCGCAATGCCGCGATGGTCTTGGCCAGGTTCAGCGGCTCGTCCTTGTCCAGAGGATCGGGGCGGCCATGGCCCACATCGCAGAACGGGCAGCGCCGCGTGCACTTGTCGCCCATGATCATGAAGGTGGCCGTGCCCTTGCCGAAGCATTCGCCGATGTTGGGGCAGGAGGCTTCTTCGCAGACCGTGTGCAGCTTGTGCTCGCGCAGGATTTCCTTGATCTCGTAGAAGCGCGTGGTCGGGCTGCCCGCCTTGACCCGGATCCAGTCAGGCTTCTTGAGCACTTCGCCCTGTTCCACCTTGATGGGAATGCGCGACAGCTTGGCTGCGGCCTTTTGCTTGGCCAGCGGGTTGTAGGCTTCGGTGGATTGCGCTTCGCGGACGACTTCAGGGGTGCTCATGGCGTGTAGGCAGCGTGGTGGGGCTCAGGGCGCGAGACGGATGCTGAGCTGCTGGCCCAGTACCTGCGCCGCTTCGTCCCAGGTGGTGTGGACCCCGATTGTAGAAAGGTCCACCGTTTGCAATCCTGCGTAACCGCAAGGGTTGATGCGGCCGAAGGGTTCCAGGTCCATCGCCACGTTGAGCGCCACGCCGTGGTAGGTGCAGTGGCGGCTGACCTTGATACCCAGTGCGGCGATCTTGCCCAGGCCCTCGAAATCCGGCTCGGACGGCGCATCGCCGGCGCCGCGTTTCTGAGGGCGCTGGGGCAGCATGGCGTGGCTGTGCGGATCGTCCAGGCGCACGTAGATGCCTGGTGCGCCGGCCACGCGGTGGCCCGTGACGCCGAAATGCGCCAGCGTGCGGATCACCGCTTCTTCTACCCGGTATACGTATTCCTTGACGAAATAGCCTGCGCGGCGCAGATCGATCAGGGGGTATGCGACCACCTGGCCGGGCCCATGGAAGGTGACCTGCCCACCCCGATTGGTGGCGACGACCGGGATTTCACCGGGCTGCAGCACGTGGTCGCTCTTGCCTGCTATGCCTTGTGTATACAACGGTGCATGCTCACAAATCCATAGCATATCCGGGGCGTCGTCCGGGCGCGTTGCGGTGTAGTCCTGCATGGCCTGCACGGTGGCGGCATAGTCCACCCTGCCCAGGACGCGCGTCTCCATGGTCATGGGGACGTGGTGCTCAGAGCACGATCTTCACGAGCGGGTGCGAGGACAAAGCCGTATACAGGCCGTCCAGCTGCTCCCGGCTGGTCGCGGTGATGGTGATGGTTACTCCGAGGTAATTGCCCTTGCTGCTGTCGCGCAGTTCAATGGTGGCAGCGTCGAATGTGGGGTCGAACTGACGGGCCAGTTCGGTGACGGCATGAATGAACCCCTCCACCTTGGCGCCCATCACCTTGATCGGGAAGCTCGAGGGGTATTCGATCAGGGAGTCCTTGCGCGGATCGTTAGGCTGGGGGGTATCGGCGCCGTCCATGGGCGGCTGGGAGGATGAGGTCATGGTAGGCAGTGCTTCGGTTTCAATAGCGGGAAAGTCTTTTTCATTGTGCGCCAAAGTGGTGACGGCGCTTGGCGCAAAGCCTGCCGCAGGTGCTCCGGATCGGTGCAATCAGGCACCCGCAGCGTGCAGAAAAAACCGCAGTCCAGCGTTGGCTGCATGCCGCGCACACGTTGGTTTTGGCGCAGCCTTGCGGGTTTTTGCCGACCGCCATGGGTTTTTACTTATAATTAGAGGCTTTGTGAAAGTTTCGGTCTGTAACGCGGGCGTCATTCAACAATGAAAACAATCGCCCCTGAAACGGAAACTGAGGCTGAAGGCTCTGACTTCAAGCCCCTGACTGCCCAAGAGGCCGAGCTGTGGCGCAGTCGCAATCCTCCCATTTCGGTGTGGAAGGTCGTGGCAGGTCAGGCGTTCGTCGGGATGCTGGTGGCCCTGGTGGCATGGCTTTTGACGGGGCGGGCGCAAGTGGGCTGGTCTGCGGCCTACGGCGCTGTGGCGGTGGTGGTCCCGGCAGCATTGTTTGCCCGGGGGGTGTTGCGCCACAAGGCGTCCGCCAATCCGCGCGCCGCCATGCTGGGGTTCTTTGGCTGGGAGATCGCCAAGATTGTGTTGACGGTGTCGCTGCTCGCAGCGGCGCCCCGGCTTGTGCCGGGCTTGAGCTGGATTGCTTTGCTGACGGGCATGGTGATCACAATGAAAACGTACTGGGTGGCGCTGTTGGTGCGACCCGGTGTTCAAAAAACCGATTGATAGTTACAAGAGAGTTGTCCGATGGCCGCAGAAGCGCACGCTCCGACTGCAAGTGAATACATCGTTCACCACCTGCAGCATCTTCAGAACGTCAACCAGACCAAGATCGTCGATTTCACGGTCATCAACTACGACTCCATCATCGTGGGTTTGGTTCTGGGTGCCCTCACGCTGTTGATCCTGTGGTCAGCCGCCCGTAAGGCAACGTCCGGTGTGCCCGGCCGCTTCCAGGCTGCGGTCGAGATGCTGGTCGAGATGGTGGACAACCAGGCCAAGGCCAATATCCACAACGCCGAAAGCCGCAAGTTCATCGCCCCCTTGGGCCTCACGGTGTTCGTCTGGATCTTCCTGATGAACTTCATGGACATGCTGCCCGTGGACCTGCTGCCCGCCATCTGGGCCAAGATCTACGGTGCCGCCGGCCATGATCCCCACCACGCCTACCTGCGCGTCGTGCCCACTGCCGATCTGTCCACCACCCTCGGCCTGGCCTTTGCCATCCTGATCCTGCGCTTCTGGTACAGCGTCAAGATCAAGGGCGCCGGCGGCTGGGCCCACGAACTCGTGTCGGCTCCGTTCGGCACCAGCAAGAATCCCATCTTCGCCCTGATCCTGGGCGTGGTGAACCTGCTGATGCAGGTCATTGAATATGTCGCCAACACCGTCTCGCATGGCATGCGGTTGTTCGGCAACATGTACGCTGGCGAACTGGTGTTCATGCTGATCGCCCTGATGGGTGGTGCGGCTGCGCTGTCGCTGTCGGGTGTGCTGCTGCCTGTGGGCCACGTCATCGCTGGCACCATCTGGACGCTGTTCCACATTCTGGTGATCTCGCTGCAAGCCTTCATCTTCATGATGCTTGCGCTGATCTACCTCGGTCAGGCGCACAACGCGCACTAAACGGTTCCCTTTCGTTTCTCTTTCCTTTTCAACTTTTCTTTTTTAACTCAGGAGTCATCATGGAAAACATTCTCGGTCTCGTCGCTCTGGCTTGTGGTCTGATCGTTGGTCTGGGCGCTATCGGCGCTTCCATCGGTATCGCACTGATGGGTGGCAAGTTCCTCGAATCGTCGGCACGTCAGCCTGAGCTGATCAACGAACTGCAAACCAAGATGTTCATCTTGGCCGGTCTGATCGACGCTGCGTTCCTGATCGGCGTTGCTATCGCTCTGCTGTTCGCTTTCGCAAACCCCTTCGTCTCCACGTTCTTGGTCAACCTGCCCAAGTAATTCCCGTTCAACGCCACTCTAGAAAGGTGTTGCCGTGAGTATCAACGCGACCCTGTTCATTCAGGCCATCGTCTTCCTGATCCTGGTGTGGTTCACGATGAAATTCGTGTGGCCCCCGATCGCGAAGGCGTTGGATGAACGAGCCCAGAAAATCGCCGAAGGCCTCGCTGCTGCCGACCGTGCCAAGTCCGAACTGACCGCTGCAAACCAGCGCGTCGAGAAGGAACTGTCACAGGCGCGCAACGAAACGGCCTCGCGTCTTGCGGACGCCGACCGCCGTGCCCAGGCCATCATCGAAGAAGCCAAGGCACGCGCTACGGAGGAAGGCAACAAGATCGTTGCATCCGCACGTGCCGAAGCCGAACAGCAAACGGTGCAAGCCCGCGAAGCCCTGCGTGAGCAGGTCGCCGCGCTGGCCGTCAAGGGTGCAGAGCAGATTCTCCGCAAGGAAGTCAATGCCGGCGTTCACGCCGACCTGCTCAACCGCCTGAAGACCGAGCTGTAAGGGGACACACATGGCTGAACTCGCCACCATTGCCCGCCCTTACGCCGAAGCCCTGTTCAAGGCCGCTACTGCGGGTGCGGGCATGGACCTGGCCAGCACTGCTGACTGGGTCGATGAACTGGCGGCCATTGCCGCCAACCCCCAGTTGCGCCAGCTGGCCGACAACCCCAAGGTGACGGCAGACCAGGTGTTTGCCGTCTTCACGGGTGTCGCGCGTTCGGCATTGTCCGATACGGCCCAGAATTTCCTGCGCACGGTCATCGACAACGGGCGCCTTGCTGCGCTGCCGGAAGTCGCCGTGCAGTTCCGTGCCCTCGTGAATGGCCGCAGCGGCTCTTCGGATGCCGTGGTGCACAGCGCCTTTCCCATGGATGCCGCAGCGCTGGCTGACGTCAGCGCTGCCCTGGAAAAGCGCTTTGGCCGCAAGCTCAACCTCACCGTTCAGCTGGACGAGTCCCTGATCGGTGGCATTCGCGTAGTGGTGGGTGACGAGGTGCTGGACACTTCGGTCAAGGCCCGTCTTGAACAAATGAAAGCGGCCCTCACCGCGTAACGCGCGGCGAGGACAGCGAACCAAAGAAAGAAGGAAAGAGTCATGCAACTCAATCCCGCAGAAATTTCTGAACTCATCAAGAGCCGCATCGAAGGTCTGGCCGCCAGCAGCGATATCCGCAATCAGGGTACCGTGGTGTCCGTGTCCGACGGTATCGTGCGCGTGCACGGCCTGTCGGACGTGATGGCCGGCGAAATGCTCGAGTTCCCTGCCACCAAGGACGGCCAGCCCTCCTTCGGCCTGGCCCTGAACCTCGAGCGCGACTCCGTCGGCGCCGTGATTCTGGGTGAGTACGAGCACATCTCCGAAGGCGATACCGTCAAGTGCACGGGCCGCATTCTGGAAGTGCCCGTGGGCCCCGAGCTGGTCGGCCGCGTGGTGAACGCGCTGGGCCAGCCCATCGACGGCAAGGGTCCCATCAACGCCAAGCTCACCGACGTGATCGAAAAGGTCGCTCCGGGCGTTATCGCCCGTAAATCGGTGGACCAGCCCCTGCAGACCGGCCTGAAGTCCATCGACTCCATGGTGCCTGTGGGCCGTGGCCAGCGCGAGCTGATCATCGGTGACCGCCAGACCGGCAAGACCGCCGTCGCCATCGACGCCATCATCGCCCAGAAGGGCCAGGGCGTGACCTGTATCTACGTCGCCATCGGCCAGAAGGCTTCGTCGATCAAGAACGTGGTGCGCGCACTGGAACAAGCCGGCGCCATGGAATACACGATCGTGGTGGCCGCATCGGCTTCCGAATCGGCTGCCATGCAGTACGTGTCGGCCTACTCCGGCTGCACGATGGGCGAGTATTTCCGCGACCGCGGCCAGGACGCCCTGATCGTTTATGACGACCTGTCCAAGCAAGCCGTGGCCTACCGCCAGGTCTCGCTGCTGCTGCGCCGCCCACCAGGCCGCGAAGCCTATCCCGGCGACGTGTTCTATCTCCACAGCCGCCTGCTCGAGCGCGCAGCCCGCGTGAACGCCGACTACGTCGAAGCATTCACCAAGGGTGAAGTCAAGGGCAAGACCGGTTCGCTGACCGCACTGCCCATCATCGAGACGCAAGCCGGCGACGTGTCCGCCTTCGTTCCTACCAACGTGATCTCGATCACCGACGGCCAGATCTTCCTGGAAACCAGCCTGTTCAACGCCGGTATCCGCCCCGCCATCAACGCCGGTATCTCGGTGTCGCGTGTGGGTGGCGCTGCCCAGACCAAGCTGGTGAAGAACCTGTCCGGCGGTATCCGTACCGACCTGGCCCAGTACCGTGAACTGGCAGCGTTTGCGCAGTTCGCTTCCGACCTGGACGAAGCCACCCGCAAGCAGCTGGACCGCGGTGCCCGCGTGACCGAACTGCTCAAGCAGGCACAGTACAGCCCCCTGTCCATCTCGCTGATGGGCGCGACGCTGTTCGCTGTGAACAAGGGCTTCATGGACGACATCGACGTCAAGAAGGTGCTCGACTTCGAACACGGCCTGCATCAGTTCCTGAAGACCAGCCATGCCGCACTGCTGGCCAAGCTGGAGCAGGCCAAGGCCATGGACAAGGACGCTGAAGCCGAACTGACCGCTGCCATCGGCGCGTTCAAGAAGTCGTTCGCTTAAACCGGACGAGGAGCCATCATGGCAGCAGGCAAGGAAATACGCGGCAAGATCAAATCGGTGGAGAACACCAAGAAGATCACCAAGGCCATGGAGATGGTGGCTGCATCCAAAATGCGCAAGGCGCAGGACCGGATGCGCGCTGCCCGTCCCTACAGCGAGAAAATCCGCAACATCGCAGCCAACCTCGGCCACGCCAATCCTGAGTACGTGCACCCCTTCATGAAGGTGAACGATGCCAAGGTGGCAGGCGTGATCGTGGTGACGACCGACAAGGGCCTGTGCGGCGGCATGAACACCAATGTGTTGCGTGCCGTGACGACCAAGCTGCGTGAGCTGCAGAATGCTGGCGTGTCTACGGAAGCCGTGGCAATTGGCAACAAGGGCCTGGGTTTTCTGAACCGTGTCGGTGCCAAGGTGGTCTCGCACGTGACGGGCCTGGGCGACACGCCCCATCTGGACAAGCTCATCGGTCCGGTCAAGGTGCTGCTCGACGCATATGCGGAAGGCAAGATCAACGCGGTGTACCTGAGCTACACCAAGTTCATCAACACCATGCGCCAGGAATCGGTGGTGGAGCAGTTGCTCCCCCTGTCGTCCGAGCAAATGCAGGCCGAGAAGACCGAGCATGGCTGGGACTACATCTACGAACCCGATGCCCAGACCGTGATCGACGAACTGCTGGTCCGTTACGTCGAGTCCCTGATCTATCAGGCGGTTGCGGAAAACATGGCGTCCGAGCAGTCGGCACGCATGGTGGCCATGAAGGCCGCCACCGACAACGCCGGCAGCGTCATTGGCGAGTTGAAGCTGGTCTACAACAAGACGCGCCAGGCAGCGATCACGAAGGAACTGTCCGAGATCGTGGCTGGCGCCGCTGCTGTGTAAGCAGCTCAACCAACATCTAAATTGGAGCGAAAAATGGCTCAAGTGCAAGGCAAGATTGTTCAATGTATCGGCGCTGTGGTGGACGTTGAGTTCCCGCGCGACCAGATGCCCAAGGTGTATGACGCCCTCAAGCTCGAGGGTTCTGCCCTGACGCTGGAAGTGCAGCAGCAGCTGGGCGACGGCGTGGTGCGTACCATTGCCCTCGGCTCGTCGGACGGCCTGCGTCGTGGCCTGATGGTCACCAACACCGCCAATGCCATCACCGTGCCCGTGGGCAAGGCCACGCTGGGCCGCATCATGGACGTGCTGGGCAACCCCATTGATGAACGCGGTCCCGTGAGCCAGGAACTGACGGCTTCCATCCACCGCAAGGCCCCTGCGTACGACGAACTGTCGCCTTCGCAAGAGTTGCTGGAGACCGGCATCAAGGTGATCGACCTGGTCTGCCCGTTCGCCAAGGGCGGCAAGGTGGGTCTGTTCGGTGGCGCCGGCGTGGGCAAGACCGTGAACATGATGGAACTCATCAACAACATCGCCAAGGCCCACTCGGGTCTGTCGGTGTTCGCTGGTGTGGGCGAGCGTACCCGCGAAGGGAACGACTTCTACCATGAAATGGCCGATTCCGGCGTGGTGAACCTCGAGAAGCTCGAAGAGTCCAAGGTCGCCATGGTCTACGGCCAGATGAACGAGCCTCCAGGCAACCGTCTGCGCGTGGCGCTGACCGGCCTGACCATCGCCGAGTCCTTCCGTGACGAAGGCCGTGATGTGCTGTTCTTCGTGGACAACATCTACCGCTACACGCTGGCCGGTACCGAAGTGTCCGCTCTGCTGGGCCGCATGCCTTCCGCCGTGGGCTACCA
The DNA here is from genome assembly GCF_019219095.1 of Acidovorax sp. sic0104. Classification (GTDB taxonomy): domain Bacteria; phylum Pseudomonadota; class Gammaproteobacteria; order Burkholderiales; family Burkholderiaceae_C; genus Acidovorax. Next base: position 17,206 of record NZ_JAHUWH010000023.1, on the reverse strand, counting down.
GCCTACGCTGGCCGAGGAAATGGGTCGCCTGCAAGAGCGCATCACCTCGACGAAGGTCGGCTCGATCACCTCCATCCAGGCCGTGTACGTGCCAGCGGATGACTTGACCGACCCCTCGCCTGCCACGACCTTCGCTCACTTGGATTCCACCGTGGTGCTGTCGCGTGACATCGCCTCGCTGGGCATCTACCCTGCTGTGGATCCTCTGGACTCCACCAGCCGCCAGCTGGACCCGAACGTCGTGGGCGAAGACCACTACGCCACGGCCCGCGCGGTGCAAGGCACGCTGCAGCGCTACAAGGAACTGCGCGACATCATCGCCATTCTGGGCATGGACGAACTGGCTCCTGAAGACAAGCTGGCCGTGGCCCGCGCTCGCAAGATCCAGCGTTTCCTGTCGCAGCCTTTCCACGTGGCCGAAGTGTTCACGGGCTCGCCAGGCAAGTACGTTCCGCTGTCTGAGACCATCCGTGGCTTCAAGATGATCGTGAACGGTGAATGCGACCACCTGCCGGAACAAGCGTTCTACATGGTCGGCACCATCGACGAAGCCTTCGAAAAGGCCAAGAAGGTGGCCTGATTGCCCGGCGGCTGAGCGGCTGCGGCTGTACACCACAGACAGCAGCAGCTCGGCCTACCAACGCAGTCAAGCAACCCATCCCTTTTCCTAGGAGCAATGATGAACACCATCCACGTTGATGTGGTCAGTGCCGAAGAGTCCATCTTCTCCGGTGAAGCGCGCTTTGTCGCGCTGCCTGGCGAAGCCGGCGAACTGGGCATCTTTCCCCGCCACACCCCGCTGATCACGCGCATCAAGCCGGGCTCGGTGCGCATCGAAATGGCCGACGGCCGCGAAGAGTTCGTGTTCGTCGCCGGCGGCATTCTGGAAGTGCAGCCCAACCGCGTGACCGTGCTGTCCGACACCGCCATCCGTGGCAAGGATCTGGACGACGAAAAGGCCAACGCGGCCAAGGCATCCGCCGAAGAAGCGCTCAAGAATGCCAAGAGCGAGATCGATCTGGCAAAGGCGCAGTCCGAGCTGGCCGTGTTGGCGGCCCAGGTCGCAGCCCTGCGCAAGTTCCGCCAGAAGAAGTGACAGTGTCGCAAGGCCGCATCCCGGCAACCATGAAGAAACCCGGCTTTGCCGGGTTTTTTTATGCCTGGCCTGGATGGCGGGCGGTTCGGAGCTTGTTACCGGAAGGACGGGGTCGATGAATGAATGGGATAGGTGATTGGGGGCAGGGGTGAGAGCCATGCGCTTGGAGCTGGCACGACGGAGTTTGCGCGACGAAGCCATCGTTTCCCACGCCACGCTGGGGACATTCCTCTCCCACTCGTGCATTGGCCTGCGGACCTGATTGGGGCAGGTTCATCACCACCGGAGAATCTTCTGAGCCAGCGTGCCAGGAGGCATAGCCCGCCCGTTGGCGAAACAGCTCAGCAGGACGGATCTCGGCTGTCCCGCTCGGCGTGGGTGTCGAGGCGCTGTGCTATCGCCGGCTCTACACCAGGCCGGAAAGGGCTCACCATCAACAAAAAAGGCTCCCTTGTGGGGAGCCCAGTTTGCTTGGAGCAGTTGGAAGGATCAAAACACTCCCCATGGCAGCAGCCCCCGCAGAAGACCCGCGAAACGCCGCCACCATGGGAAGGCCCGCAACTGTGTCAATCGTTCAAAACAGCGTGTGGATCAGAACGCGCTGATTTCGCCCGAAGGAATCTGGCCGGTGCGCACGGCTTCCGCAGCCTGGGCACGCACGGCGGCGCGGTCGGCGGTGGACTTGTAGGTCACGACGCGCGAACCTGCGGGCTCGATGCTGCGGGTCTGGGCAACGCTCGATGCTTCGGCAGCGACTTCGGCGCGGGTGCGGTTGGTTTCGAACTTCGTGGCGAATTGCGAAGCGTCGGCTTCATCGGCGTGGGCACCAAAGGCAGCGAAAGCGGACACAGCGGCGATGGAGAGGAAGCGTGCGGTCTTGTTCATGATGGAAATCCTGTGAATTTTTTTGTGAATCAGGTGTGTTCGTCTAGTGAGAGGTCAGGGGAGCTGAATCCTTTGGATCCAGATCAGCCTTGCTCACCCGAAGGGATCTGGCCGGTGCGCACGGCGTCGGCGGCCTGGGCACGCACGGCAGCGCGGTCGGCGGTGGACTTGTAGGTCACGACGCGCGAACCTGCAGGCTCGATGCTGCGGGTCTGGGCAACGCTCGATGCCTCGGCAGCCACTTCGGCGCGGGTGCGGTTGGTTTCGAACTTCGTGGCGAATTGCGAAGCGTCGGCTTCGTCGGCGTGGGCGCCAAAAGCTGCGAAAGCGGACACGGCGGCGATGGAGAGGAAGCGTGCGGTCTTGTTCATGATGATTTCCTTTGAAGTTAAAAAGCGTCTCAAAAAAGCCGGAGAGAAGACAAACAGGTGAAACCGCTTCTGACCGGGTTCGGTGAGTCGCCTTGCGGGTTCGGCTCATCGATGGGTTGAACTGTACGCCGCATGAGCGCTGCGAAAAACTACCGGGTCGCGAACTGACTGTTCCAGTAATGGAAACAATGAGACAGCCATCTGTCCAAGAGTGGGTCGCTTGGGGGTCAACCAGCACGCCTTGTAGTCGCATGCAAGGGAAAACCCGCGCATCCCTTTGGGACAATGGGTGGGTCAGTCGACCACCGGCGCGTCAGGCAATTCGTTGGGGTGACCGGGTGCATCCGCCGCTGCCGGGAAATGTCGCACCAGGCGTGAAGACACGGCGTCGATGGCTTCGATCAGCCCGTCCTCGTACTGGAGGCCGCGAAAGCGCAGGGACATCTGGTCGATGACCGCGCGCCATTCCTGCGGAGTCACGACGCGAGCCAGGCCCCGATCGGCCACGATCTCGATGGCGTGCTCTGCCTGCAGCAGGTAGATCAGCACGCCGTTGTTGCGCTCGGTATCCCACACCCGGAGCTTGCCGAACTGGGCCACTGCGCGCTCCCGCGCACTGGCGTCGCGCCAAAGGTACGACGAGGGCAGCCCGGCCTCCACGCAGATGCGGATCTGCCCGGTGTGAAGCCGCTCGCTGGCGGCCACCCGGTCGGTCAACCGCCCCAACAGGGCTGGTGTGAAAGAGCGGCGAAGCACCCCTTCGGCCCAGCGGTGGCGGGCCAGCCGCAGAAGGCGACGTCCTATGGACCCAGTTGGCGAATCAGCCTGTGCGCGGGGTGGTCGATGCGCCGCCATGTCACCAACCTCCCGAGGCGCCGCCGCCGCCAAAATTGCCACCGCCCCCCGAGCTGAAACCGCCGCCGGAGCCCAACCCGCCACCGCCGCGGCTGCTGCCGCCGCCCCACGATCCCGCGCCGGTGCTCCACCCGCCATGGCTGCCGCCCTGCAGCACGGGTCCGCCGCGGCCGCTGAAGAGCCAGGTGTAGAGCAGCGCGATCAAGCCGGCACCCGCAGCCAGCAGCAGGCTGGAGGTGATGAGAAATGCGACGCCGCCCACGCCGCCGCCCATGACGAGGCCGCCCAGGCCACCGCCCAGCAGGCTGCGGGCAATGGGGCCTGCAACGATCACGCCGAAGAACAGGAAGATGGCCAGGTCCGTCCAGTCAAAGCCCGTGCTGCTGCCGCGCTGGGGTGGGCGGTCGGTGCCCGGCGCGGGCAGTGCCTCGCCGGCGATGCGTGCGCCCAGTTCGGTCACAGCGGCATGCAGGCCGCCGGCGTAGTCGCCTTGCTGGAAACGGGGCTTCATCGCGCCGTCGATGATGCGCGCTGCTGCAATGTCCGGAATGGCGCCTTCCAGCGCCTTGGCAACCTCGATGCGCATTTTGCGGTCGTTCTTGGCCACCAGGATCAGCACACCGTCGCCCACCTCCCGGCGGCCGATCTTCCAGTCGTTGCCCACCCGGTTGGCAAATGCGGCGATGTCCTCGGGGGCGGTGCTCGCCACCATCAGCACCACGATTTGCGCGCCCCGCGTGCGCTCCACGGCCTGCAACTGAGCTTCCAGCGTGGCCGTGTCGGCGGGGCTGAGCGTGCCGGTCTGGTCGATCACGGCGCGGGTGAGGGCGGGAACGGGCAGCAGGCCGGTGCCGGTCTGCGCCCAGGCGCCGAAATGTGCTATCAAAAAAATAGCTGTCAGCGCACGACGGACGAGCGGTAGCAGCATTTTTTGCTCACAACGGGTCTACAAGCTGGGTCAGCGCTTGGGTTGGGAGGCCGAGAAGTCCACCGTCGGCGGGGTGGAGATCTGTGCTTCGTTCGCCACCGTGAAGCTGGGCTTGGGCGTGTAGCTGAACGCCATGGCCGTGAGGTTGGTCGGAAAGCTGCGTGCGAGCACGTTGTAGTTCTGCACCGTCTCGATGTACCGGTTGCGCGCCACGGTGATGCGGTTTTCGGTGCCTTCCAGCGTCACGCGCAGGTCGCGGAAGGCCTGGTTGGCCTGCAGCGTGGGGTAGCGCTCGGACACGGCGATGAGGCGCGACAGCGCACTGGAGAGTTCGCCCTGGGCCTGCTGGAACTTGCTGAAGGCCTCGGGGTTGTTCAGCGTTTCGGGCGTGACCTGGATGGAAGTGGCTTTGGCGCGGGCCTCGACCACGCGGGTGAGGGTTTCCTGCTCGAAGTTCGCCTCGCCCTTGACCGTCGCGACGATGTTGGGCACCAGGTCCGCGCGGCGCTGGTACTGGTTGAGCACCTCGCTCCAGGCGGCCTTCGATTGCTCGTCCAGACGCTGGAAGTCGTTGTAGCCGCAGCCGGTCAGTGCAAGAACGGTAGCCAGCAAGGCCAGAATGCGTTTCGTCGTCATGATGTGTTACACCCAATGGAGAGGCCGAAAAAATCGAAGGTGCTGCTGGGACCGGCAGCCGTTGCGCGCACGGGGCCGATTCTGCAGCACCGGCGCGGCGCTCAACAGCCCCCAGCCTGCAGGGCATTGCGCGAAGACCCCACAATGCACAACTTCCGCACAATAGCAGCCTGTGCGCGGCCCGCTCAGGGCAGCCCGGCGCTTTCGGCCCTCAGACTCTTCCTACGCCAGACACGTCCAGCCACCATGCCCCGCCCCAGCGTTGCCACCCTCGGAGGTTCCTCGGATGAGATCGAGGCCGCGTTCTATGAAGCATTGCAGCGCGGCGACATCGACCTGCTGATGGCCTGCTGGTCCGAGGACGACGACATCGTCTGCGTGCACCCCGGCGGGCCGAGGCTGCTGGGCGCCGGGGCGATCCGTGCCGCGTTCGAGGCCATGTTCGCGCACGGCACGGTCCGGGCCCGGCCCGTGCAGGTGCATCGCGTGGTGGCCCTGTCGAGCGCCGTGCACAGCGTGGCCGAGCAGGTGGAGGTCATGCTGCCTGACGGCCTTCACCAGGCCGTGGTCCTGGCCACCAACGTTTATCACAAGACCCCGGAAGGCTGGCGCATGGTGGCTCATCACGCAAGCCCGGGCACCGCGCCCGATGCCCAGGTGGTGGATGCGCAGCGCCCGGTGCTGCACTGAGGTGCACCAGGCCATGAATTCAGGTGTTTTGGGCTACTCTTGCTTGGTGCGTGGGCGCCGTATGCTATGAAATACGTAGCGCCTCGCTGGCTGCCGGGTGGACAACTGCAAACCATCTGGCCCGCCCTGTACTCCCGCCGCGTGTTCGGCCCAGAGCCCCAGTATCGGCGTGAGCGTTGGGATACGCCGGACGGCGACTTCATCGATGCGGATTTCCTCGTGGACGGTGGAAGCTCGCGCACGGGGGATGCCGGCTCACAGCCGCTGCTGGTGGTGTTCCACGGGCTGGAGGGTTCTTCGCGCAGCCACTACTGCGAAGCGTTCGCTGACTTCGCCCGGGAGCAGGGCTGGGCCTGCGCGCTGCCGCACTTTCGCGGCTGCAGCGGCGAGATCAACCGAGCGCCGCGCGCCTACCATTCGGGCGATCATGCCGAAGTCGGCTGGATGCTGCAGCGCCTGCGGGCGGGGCACAAGGGGCCGCTGATGGCGGTGGGGGTATCACTGGGGGGCAACGCGCTGCTGCGCTGGGCCGCCGAGGTGGGTGAAGACGCCGCGCGCAGTGTGGACGCCATCGCGGCGGTGTGCTCGCCGATCGACCTGGCGGCGGGCGGTCATGCCATCGGGCGCGGCTTCAACCGGCAGGTCTACACGCGCATGTTCATGCGCACCCTGGTGCCCAAGGCGCTGCAGAAGCTGGCGCAGCACCCGGGGCTTTTCGACCGGCAGGCGCTGCTGGCGGCGCGTGACCTGTATGCGTTCGACAATGTGTTCACCGCGCCCGTGCACGGCTTTCGCAATACCGAGGACTACTGGCTGCGCGCCTCGGCCAAGCCGCTGCTGCACCGCATCCGTGTGCCGGCCCTGGTGGTCAATGCGCGCAACGACCCCTTCGTGCCCGCCGCCAGCCTGCCGCAGGCGCACGAGGTGGGCCGCTGCGTGACGCTGTGGCAGCCCGCGCATGGTGGCCACGTCGGCTTTGCGCAGGGCCGGCTGCCGGGCAACGTGCGGGCCATGCCCGACGCCGTGGGCGGCTGGCTGGCGAAGCAGGCTGACATCGGAGGCTGTGCAACCACCGCACAATCGGCCCATGGATGACATCGTCAAGCAAGCCATCGCCAAATGGCCCAACGTGCCCCATTGCTACGGCTGGCTGGGGCTGGATGCGCGGGGCCATTGGTACCTGCGCGACGACGCGGTGCAAGCCGCCGGCCCTTTCCCCGAAGCCAAGGGCGCGCTGTTGCAGCACGAAAAGCTGATCGAGTTCATCGCGCGCAACTATGAGGCCGACGCCCAGGGCCAGTGGTTCTTTCAGAACGGGCCGCAGCGGGTGTACGTCGAGCTGGAGGCCACGCCCATCGTCTGGCGTGTCCAGCCGGACCTGTCGCTGATCTCGCACACGGGCCAAGCCGCCATGGCGCTCGATTGCCTGCTGGACGAAGAGGGCCGGGTCTACCTGACAGCCACCCAGGGTCTGGGCCTGGTGCACACCCTGGACGTGCTGCTGGCGTCCGAAGCGGTGGAGCGAGGGCTGTGGTCGCCGCGCGAGGTGCGTGCCGGCGATCTTGCCACGCAGTACGGATACATCCAGAGCCCCAGTGCGCTCCGGGTCGCCGTTGGCGGGGCGGTTGCATCAGCGCCGGTCTGATGCGGTGGGTGGAGCCGTCGGGACAGCGGGGAATGGCCGAAATGCCAGGGTCTGTGCGCACGGCGCGGCCATAAAAAAGCCGACCCCGGCGGGTCGGCTCTCTTCAGTACGGCTGGCGCGGTGACGGCTTACCCCCTCATGATTGACAGGGTCTGAGCACCCCTCACCACGATCGCAGCGCGGTGCCGCAGCCACGACGCGGGCCGCAAGGCCCGCGCAGGATCACTGGGATGCAGCCGAGGCAGGTGCTGCAGCGGCTGCGGCGTCCGCTGCAGGTGCCGATGCACCGGCAGCAGCTGGAGCGGCAGGCTCCGCGAACTTGGCACCGGCGGCGTTGGCCATGTAGGCGACTGCGCGCGCGATCTCGGTGTCGTTGAAGTCACCACCACCTTGTGGAGCCATCGCACCCTTGCCCTTCAAAGCCGAATGCACCAGGGCGTCAAAGCCGGTCTTGATGCGTTCTGCCCAGGCCGCTGCATCCGCCAGCTTGGGCGCGCCAGCGGCGCCCGTGGCGTGGCAAGCCGCGCACTGGCCCTTGAATACGGCTTCGCCCGTGGCCAGCGGCCGGTTGGCATCACGCACCTCGACCATGCCCACCTTCTGGATGCGCTCGGCGATGGCCTTCTCGGGATTGGCCGCACCCGCGGCAGGCTTGTCGGCCGAAGTGACGTACATGACCAGGCCAATGATGGCGAAGATCGGAACCACAAACGAGAAAAAACTCGCCAGCAGCAGTTGCTTGGGGTTCTTGATCGGGCCGGTGTGCGCTTCTTCGTGGTGGGTGTCGCTCATGACTTCCTCTGGTGTGTCGGGGGGCTTTGATGAAATCAACCTTAAATTATATCTGCGGCCCCATGAACTTCGGCCCCCGACGGGTCACATGCGCACCCCGATGAACCCTGAGTCCGCCCCCTTGCTGCCGATGCCGGACCGCAAGGGGGGCAGATACGTCAGGAACGGTTGTCGGCAGGAGCCGGCGCGCCGCCACCCAGGGCCTTGTACAGCGCGACCTGATTCTGCAGCTGGGCCAAGCGCACTTGCACCACGGCCTGCTGTGTGGCGAACAGCGAACGCTGGGCGTCCAGCAGGTCGAGGTAGCTCGACACGCCGTTGCGATAGCGCAGGTCGGCCAATTGCAGGCGCGCGCTCTCGGCTTCGGCCTGGCGTTGCTGGGCCAGCGCCTGCTCGCCCAGGGTCGCCTGTCCGGCCAGGGCGTCCGATACCTCGCGGAAGGCGGTCTGGATCGCCTTTTCGTACTGGGCAATGGCGATGCCCCGGGCGGCCTGCGCACTCTCCAGGTTGGCTTGGTTGCGGCCTGCGTCGAAGATGGGCAGCAGCAGCGACGGCGCGATCGAGAAGCCCCAGGAGCCGCTCTTGAACAACCCTGACAGCTCGTTGCTGGCCGTGCCTGCCTGCGCGGTCAGCGCGATGCGCGGGAAGAAGGCGGCCCGCGCGGCGCCGATGTTGGCGTTGGCACCGATCAGCTGTTGCTCGGCTTGGCGAATGTCCGGGCGGCGCGTGAGCAACTCGGATGGAAGGCCCGCAGGCAGCGTCGCCATGGACGGGGCATTGGCCAGGCGACTGCCCGCCAGGCCGGCGCGCACCTCATCGGGCAGGGACTGGCCCAGCAGCAGGACGAGCGCATTCTCGTCGAGTGCGCGCTGGCGCTGCTGCTGCGCCAGCGTGGCGCGTGCTGCCTGCGTCAGAGACTCGGCCTGGCGGAAGTCCAGCTCCGAGGCCACGCCCGCGTCCAGGCGCATCTTGGTCAGTCGCACCGATTCCTCGCGCGATGCCAGGGTCTGGCGCGACAACTCCAGCAGCTCTTCGTCGGCCAGCAGGTTCAGCCAGCCGTTGGCCACGGCGGCCACCAGGCTCACCTGCGCGGCATTGCGGCCCTCTTCGGTGGCCAGGTACTGCGCCAGCGCCTGCTCCTTGAGGCTCGCGATGCGGCCGAAGAAGTCGATCTCCCAGGACGAGATGGCCAGGCCGACGCTGAACGAGTTGGTCAGGTCGCCGGTGCCCGTGGCGGGCGCGCGGCTCGCGTTGGCGGCCACGCCCACGCCCGGGTACATGTCGGCACGGCGCACCTGGTAGGTGGCGCGGGCCTGCTCGATGTTGAGCACCGCCACGCGCAGGTCGCGGTTGTTGGCCAGCGCCGTTTCGATGAGTTGGCGCAGCCGGGGCTCGGCAAAGTAGTCCTGCCATGGCACCGTGGCGGCCGTGCCCGGTGCTACGGCGGTGTTGTCCGGGCCGAGCGTCGTGTACGCCGACGGAACGGGCGCCGCAGGGCGCTCGTACGTAGGGATGAACGAGCAGCCGGCCAGCAGCGCAGCCGCTGCCACGGCAGTGAGGGTGCTGCGGGGATTAATCATGGGTTCCAACTCCTGCTTCTTCTGCATGGCGGCGGTTCATTTCCTGCTGGCGCGCGCTGCCCTTGAACAGGCTGCGCACCACCACGAAGAACACGGGGACGAAGAACACCGCCAGCGCCGTGCCGGTGACCATGCCGCCGATCACGCCGGTGCCGATGGCGCGTTGACTGGCAGAACCCGCGCCCGATGCGATGAACAGCGGCACCACACCCAGACCGAACGCGAGCGACGTCATCACGATGGGTCTGAAGCGCAGGTGTGCGGCTTCCAGCGCGGATTCGACCAGCCCCTTGCCCTGGGCGTGAAGGTCCTTGGCGAACTCAATGATCAGGATGGCGTTCTTCGCGGACAGGCCGATGATGGTGATCAGACCCACCTGGAAGTACACGTCATTCGCATACCCGCGCAGCAACGTGGCCAGCAGAACGCCCAGCACTCCGAGCGGCACGACCAGGATCACGGCCAGCGGGATGGTCCAGCTTTCATACAGCGCCGCCAGGCACAGGAACACCGCCAGCACGGCAAAGCCGTACAGGATGATGGCTTGCGAGCCGGCCTGCTTTTCTTCGCGCGACGTGCCAGTCCACTCGAAACCGAAGCCCGGTGGCAGTTGGGCGGCCAGCTTTTCCATCTCGGCCAGGGCCGCGCCGCTGCTGTAGCCTGGCGCGGGCTCTCCGCTGATGCGCATGGCGGGGTAGCCGTTGTAGCGAACCGTCTGCTGCGCGCCCTTGACCCACTTGGTGGTGGCAAATGCGGACAGTGGCACGGGCTGGCCCTGTGCGTTGGTCGCGTTCAGGCGCAGCAAGTCGTCGGGCTGCATGCGCCCTGGCGCGTCGGACTGCACCACCACGCGCTGCAAGCGGCCCTTGTTGGGGAAGTCGTTCACGTAGCTCGATCCCAGTGCGGTGGAGATGGCGCTGTTGATGGCATCGAAGCCCACGCCCAGGGCCTGGGCCTTGTCGCGGTCGATGTCGATCTGCAGCTGCGGAGCGTCCTCCAGGCCATCGGGGCGGATGCCCGTCAGTACCTTGCTTTGCATGGCCATGCCCAGCATCTGGTTGCGGGCGTTGACCAGCGCGTCGTGACCCAGGCCTGCGCGGTCCTGCAGGCGGAACGAGAAGCCGCTGCCGGTGCCCAGCTCGGGAATGGCCGGCGGGCTGAGCGGGAAGATGAATGCATCGCGCACGGAGGACAGTGCGCCGAACGCGCGGCCTGCCAGGGCGCTGGCCGACTGCGAGGCTTCCTTGCGTTCGTCCCAGTCCTTGAGCGTCACGAACGCGATACCCGCGTTCTGGCCTTGGCCCGAGAACGAGAAGCCCAGCACGCCCACCATGCTCTGCACTTCAGGCTGTTTGAGCATGAAGCCTTCGACCTGCTTCATCGCCTCGAGGGTGCGCTCCTGCGTTGCGCCGGGCGGCAACTGCACGTTCACCAGGATGTTGCCCTGGTCCTCCTGCGGCAGGAAGGCCGTGGGGATGCGCGTGTACACCAGGCCCACCACGGCCAGGATGGCTCCGTAGATGATCAGGTAGCGCGCAGCCTTGCGCAAGATGCGCGACACCAGGCCCTCGTAGCCCTTGGCCGTGCGCGAGAAGCCCCGGTTGAACCAGCCGAAGAAGCCGCGCTTTTCGTGGTGGTGGCCGGCTTCCACCGGCTTGAGCAGCGTCGCGCACAGCGCCGGCGTGAGCGACAGCGCCATGAAGGCCGAGAAAGCGATCGATGCGACCATCACGGCCGAGAACTGGCGATAGATATTGCCGGTGGAGCCCGCGAAGAACGCGAGCGGCACGAACACCGAGATCAGCACCACGGTCACGCCGATGATGGCGCCCGAAATCTGGCGCATGGCCTTGCGCGTGGCCTCCAAGGGAGACAGGCCTTCCTCGCTCATGATGCGCTCGACGTTCTCCACCACCACGATGGCGTCGTCCACCACGATGCCGATCACGAGCACCATGCCGAACATGGTCAGCACGTTGATCGAAAAGCCCAGGGCCAGCAGCGTGCCGAACGTGCCCAGCAGGGCAATCGGCACCACGATGGTCGGGATGATGGTGTAGCGCCAGTTCTGCAGGAACAGGAACATCACCAGGAACACCAGCACCACGGCTTCGACCAGGGTCTCGGCCACTTGCGAGATGGAGATCTTGACGAAGCGCGAGCTGTCGTAGGGGATGGAGTACTTCACGCCTTCGGGGAAGAACTTCTGCAGCTCGTCCATCTTCTCGCGCACCAGGCGTGCCGACTCCAGCGCGTTGCCGCTGGGCGACAGCTGAACGCCCAGGCCGACGGCTGGAGCGCCATTCAGGCGCGCGGAGGTGGCGTAGCTCTGGCCGCCCAGTTCTAGGCGCGCCACGTCTTTCAAGCGGACCGACGAGCCGTCGGTGTTGGCGCGCAGCACGATGTTTCCGAACTGCTCCACGCTGGAAAGCTGCCCTTTGACCACGACCGTGGCGGCAATGCCCTGGCCGGTGATGTTGGGCAGGTCACCCATCACGCCAGCGGACACCTGCGCGTTCTGCGCGCGGATGGCGGCCGTCACGTCGGCGGCCGACAGGTTGAAGCCGCGCAGCTTGTCCGGATCGATCCAGACGCGCATGGCGTTTTCGCTGCCGAAAAGCTGCACCTGGCCGATGCCCTTGACGCGCTGCAGCTCAGGCTGGAGGTTGCGCGCCGCGTAGTCGCCCAGCTCCACCGGGGTGTACTTGGGGTTGTCCGACGCGAGCATGGCGAACAGCAGGAAGTTGCTGCGCGCCTTGTCGACGCGCACGCCCTGCTGTGTCACGACCGACGGCAGGCGCGGTGTGGCACGGGACAGGCGGTTTTGGACATCCACCTGTGCGAGGTCGGAGTTGGTGCCCGGCTCGAAGCTCAGCGTGATGCTGCCGGAACCGTCGGCCTGGGCAACGGATTCCATATAGATCAGGCCGGGTGAGCCATTCATTTCGCGTTCGATGACCGACAGCACGCTGTCTTCGAGCGTCTGGGCGGAGGCGCCGGGGTAGGCGGCGTTGATCACGATCGATGGCGGCGCCACCGGCGGATACTGGGCGATCGGCAACTGCGTGATGGCGACGCCGCCCATCACCATGATGAACAGCGCAATCACCCACGCGAAGATGGGGCGGTCGATAAAAAACTTGGCCATGCTGGGCTGCCTCTTATGGCTTGGACGCGGCGGCCGACGCAGGAGCCGCGACTGCGGCGGCACTTGCCGCTGGAGCGGCTGCGCCGGCTTGCGCTGGAGCGGCGCCAGGCGCCTGCCACGGAACCGGCTTCACGGGCGTTCCGGGAGGCATCATCTGCAGTTTCTGGAAGCCGTCCACCATGACCTTCTCGCCGGCCTTCAGGCCGTCGAGCACCACCCACCGGTTGTTCTGCGCGGCGCTGACCTTGATGGTGCGCTGCGAGATCTTGCCGTCATCGCCCACCACGCTGATCGTGTCGCCCTGCTGGGTGCGCGTGACGGCCTGCTGCGGCAGCGTGATGGCATTGCTGGCCTGGGCCTGCTCGATGCGCACACGCAGATACAGGCCGGGCAGCAACTCGCCCTTGGGGTTGGGTACTTCGGCTCGCAGCGTGACCTGGCCGGTGGTGGCATCGACCGAAAGATCGGTGAACAGCAGCTTGCCAGGTTGCGCATATTCGGTGCCGTCGCTCAGCACCAGCTTCACGCTGGCGGCTTCGCCACCGGCGCGCTTGAGCTGCCCGTTTTCCATTGCGCGGCGCAGCTGGAACACATCGCTGGCCGACTGCGTGAAGTTCACGTAGACGGGATCGATCTGCTGCACGACGGCCAGCGCAGTGGCCTCGCCCTGGCCGACCAGCGCGCCCTCTGTGACGAGGGCACGGCCGATGCGGCCGGAGATGGGGGACGTCACGCTGGCATAGCCCAGGTTGATCTCCGCCGTGCGTACGGCGGCCTTGCCGGCGGCCACATCGGCCTGCGCCTGCTTCTCTGCCGCTTCGGCGTTGACGAAGTCCTGCTTGCTGATGGCATTGGCGCTCACCAGCGGGCGATAACGCTCGACCTGGGCGCTGGCCTGTGCCAGGTTGGCCTGGGCCTTGGCCAAGCTGGCCCGAGCGCTTTCCGCTGCTGCGGCATAGGGGGCGGGGTCGATGCGGAACAGTGGTTGACCCGCCTTCACGTCGCTGCCCTCCTTGAACAGGCGCTGCTGCAGGATGCCTGCCGCACGCGCGCGGACCTGCGCAATGCGCGATGCCTCGACGCGGCCTGGCAATTCGGTGACCAGCCCCACATCTCCCGGGGTGGCGGTGACCACGCCCACTTCAGGCGGGGGCATCTGTGGCGGTGCGCCGCCAGCAGCCTTGCCGTCGGTTTTTCCGCAGGCCGCAAGGAGCACGGCCACCGCGCTCACGGCCACGAAAGTGCGTGCCGTGCGAAGGGAGAGGGCGTGCGGGAGGTAGAGGCTGACGGATGGGTCACGCAGTGTGCGCATGAGAGTCCTTCTGATGTGCGTCAAGGAAAGGGGGGTTGTAGGGGATGGGAGGCCTGGCACGGACATTCCCGGGAGATCCCGACCAAACAAGTGCGCGATTATACATACAACCATGAATGTATAATTGACGGCTTGCATGCCCTTGCGTTCTTGCAGGGGCATTCGGACAGGAACAGAGGAGACAAGCCACCATGGCACGCCGAACCAAAGAAGATGCCATTGCCACCCGCAACAGTCTCATCGATGCCGCCGAGCAGGTCTTTGGCGACAAGGGGGTCTCGCGGGCATCGCTGAGCGACATCGCCCAGGCTGCGGGTGCCACGCGCGGCGCCATCTACTGGCACTTCAAGGACAAGGTGGATCTCTTCAACGCCATGATGGACCGTGTGACGCTGCCCCTGGAGCAGGGGTATGGCGAGTTCGAGAGCAGCACCTGCCCCGACCCGGTCCAGCGTCTGCGGGCCGTGATGGCCATGGTGCTCCAGGGGGTGGCGTTTGACGAGCGCACCCGCAGGGTATTTGAGGTGGCGCTGTACAAGGTCGAGTACGTGAGTGAAATGGTGGGTGTGCGTGAGCGCCATATTGCCGCTTCCGAGGGGTTCACCCGGCAGTTGGCGCGGGACTTCGAACTGGGTGCACTGGCCCAGGGCGTGGAGTTGCCTGTGACACCTGCGGAGGCGGCCGTGGGGTTGCATGCACTGTTTGACGGCTTGATCCGCAACTGGATCCTCAGCGAAGGCGGCTTTGACTTGGTGAGGGTGGGGCGAGTCAGCACCGATGCATTCCTGGTGGGGCTGGGGTTGTCCTTGCCGGCTGGGGGCGGCGAGTGCGGTGCGCGGGCCTGATGGGATTGCGTGCGGTGGCCGCCTGCGGGGGCGGGCTTGTTGGGCGCCGCTGCGGCGCGTGCGATAATCCTGGGCTGTATTGATGCAGTCACGCGGCTGTAGCTCAGTGGATAGAGTATTGGCCTCCGAAGCCAAGGGTCGTGGGTTCGATCCCCGCCAGCCGCGCCATCGTCTCTTAGGTAGGGCCTGAAGCGGCAATTGCCTTAGCGCCCTGCATACCCTCCTCCGCGCGGTGAGGGAACTCGCACCGCCTTCAGCAAAGACAGGCCTCGAGGCTCGGCGCAGATTCAAGGTGGTGGATGTTCAGCGCTGAATCCCAGGAGGTGTCAGTGGCTTGGCAGACCTACATCCTGCCTTTCCAGGGAACCAGCAGTGTTTCCGTCCTGCGCATCATCATGTCGAACAGCAGGGCGACCATGCCGATCACGATGATCCCCATGACGACTACGTCGGTGCGGAGAAAATTGCTGGCGTTGAGCACGAGCCGGCCCAAACCGGCCGTGGCTGCAACCATTTCGGCGGCCACCAGCGTGGTCCAGCCGAAGCCGATGGCGATGCGCATGCCGGTCAGGATCTCGGGCAATGCGGCCGGCAGGATCACATGGCGAACAATCTGCCAGCGGCGGGCACCCAGCGACAGCGCGGCGTTGATCTGTTCACTGCCCACTGACCGTACGCCTGCGCGCGCCGCCACCGCCAGCGGTGCGAAGCAAGCAAGGTAGATCAGCACGACCTTGGAGGTCTCTTCGATGCCGAACCAGATGATCACCAACGGCAGATAGGCCAGCGGGGGCAGCGGTCGGTAGAACTCGATCAGGGGGTCGAAGACGCCCCGTACCCGGCGCGATACGCCCATCATGATGCCGATGGGTACGGCGGTCAGACAGGCCAGCGCGAAGGCGCCGAACACGCGCCCCATGCTCCACAGGAAGTGCTCCAGCAGCGGCTTGCCGCCCTGGCCCTGGCACTGAACTTCAGCAGCGGTACCGGCGGTATCACGCTGCTGAGCCTGGTGCTGAACCTGCTTGCCGCCACCATGTGGGCGACGTCCAACATTGTGGCGCGCAAGGCACAGGCGGCGCAGCCAGGGTACGACGCGCTGCAGTTCGTTGTCTGGAGCTCCCTTGTGCCCATAGGGCCATTCGCTGCCCTGGCTTGGTGGTGCGAGCCGGCAGTCACACGCTGGCAATGGATGCAGGCCAGCCCAGTGGGTTGGTTGGGGGTCGCCTACCTGGGCTGGTTTGCGACCATCGCCGCCTATGCATTGTGGACCGGCTTGCTCAAGCGCCATGCCGCGGCCAGTGTGGCTCCGTTCAGCCTCGGGGTTCCCGTGATTGGCCTGGCTGCGGGCATTCTGCTGCTGGGTGAAACCATGTCAGCTTTGCAGTGGGCTGGAAGCGCCTGCGTGGTGGCAGCCTTGGTCGCCGTGATGCTCGGGCCACGCCTGTGGACGCGGATCATTTCGCAGGCTCCGCAGCGATGATCTGGTGTGCGTCGCAAGACCGGCGCCGGGTGTGGCCCGGCGCGGATGGCGGGTTGTAAGCTTGCGTCGGCCTGCCTCATTTTCATCTGTCCGCAGTGTTGCAATCTTTCTCGGGAGCGAGATAAATCAAGTAGCTGCCCACCTGCGTCCGTTGCCGATTCGGCGCTTCAGCGTGGACGCACATCATGTTTTTTTGACGCTAGATGCACGACCAAGCTGTCAGGACATTTGAGGCTGGCATAAAATCTAAGTCTCTGGAAACAATGCGTGGTGCTTGCACGGGGCACAGCAAGGTCCCAGAGGAAGGTTTCGCAAATTGAATTTTTCGGTGCGCTTTTGCGCGGCGTGAAAATTCGGTGCTAGAATCCTAAATTCTCCGGAGGGGTGCCCGAGTGGCTAAAGGGGGCAGACTGTAAATCTGTTGGCTTACGCCTACACTGGTTCGAATCCAGTCCCCTCCACCAGTGAGTAAGTGTTGAGAGTGTTTGCTGCCCTGCTTGTGTGGGGCGGTCGCAAAGGTAGTTGGCCGATGCGGGAGTAGTTCAATGGTAGAACCCTAGCCTTCCAAGCTAATGACGCGGGTTCGATTCCCGTCTCCCGCTCCATCGCTTGGTTGTTGCTGGTTTGTTGAGTTAGAAATTTTGATGCCGCGCAAGCGGCCTCAAGTTGCCCATGTGGCTCAGTGGTAGAGCACTCCCTTGGTAAGGGAGAGGTCGCGGGTCCGATTCCCGCCATGGGCACCACTTTTGGGTGCGTCCGGTTCTGGGCGCTCCGAGATCCTGTTGTGTTGGTATAGATTTTTTTCGGAGTCGGAAAAATGGCAAAAGGTAAGTTCGAACGTACCAAGCCCCACGTCAACGTGGGCACGATCGGCCACGTGGACCATGGCAAGACGACGCTGACGGCAGCGATCGCCACGGTGCTGTCCGCCAAGTTCGGC
>NZ_JAHUWH010000022.1 GCF_019219095.1 Acidovorax sp. sic0104 | reverse complement strand
GCAAGCCAACCCCGCACCAAGCCCGGTGCTCCGTTTCCCGCCGCCCGCAAATACGGGCGTGCCCTTGCGCCAGTGCCACCGTGGATCCGGCTTTGCCGGGCCACCGGTGGCGTCCCCCTCAGGGGGAAGACGCGCAGCGGCTCAGGGGGAGCCTATTTCCTTTCCACTTCGAGATCCGACAGCACCCGCAGCAACGCGCGGTTGACTTCTTCGAGGTCCATTTCGTGGGTCTCGCACAGCTGCCGGATGGCGCTGGCGTCGTCTGTCTCCAGTGCGCAGGCCATCTGCAGTCCGGCGGCATACGGGCCGGTGCGCAGCACGGTGGCGTCGTAGATGCGCTCGGACAGGGGCAGGCGGCGCAGGATGGTGCCCAGGGGCTCGCCGAGCAGGTCATCCAGTTGCGACACCAGGCCGCACAGATAGATCTCGCGGCGCAGGTCGTTCTCGATGCCGGCATCGAGCAGATGGGCGGTGAGCTCGGCGCGCATCACCATGGCCTCCCGCACCGGGTTCATGTTGGGGTCGGTGCTGGCGTGCGGCAACTGGTCGGACAGCCAGCGCTTGATGGATCCGTAGCCCATCATCACCAGGCCCCGGCGCAGCGAGTCGATGCCGGTGCGCAGCCCCAGGGCGGCCGAGTTGGTGTAGACCATGAAGCGGTAGGCCAGCAGCGGGTCTTCGCCCATGATGGCCTCGAAGGTCTCGAGCGACTGTTCGGCGTCGATGGCCTTCATGAGCTTGAAGATCACCGCGTGCGACGGTTGCTGGGGGTGATGGCGCAGGCTGTAGAGCACGTCTTCGGCGGGCCAGCCGGCCAGCGCCATGGCGTTGTGCTCGTCCAGGCAGCGTTCCATGAGCGCGCGGCTGGCAATGCCTTCATACATCTGCCCGGCCAGGATCGGCGGGGCGGAACGGGGAACCGGGCCGCCCGGGCGCCCCGGAGCCGGGGGTTTCAAGGCCGCCACGGCGTCTTCGGGCCGCAGGCTCAAGAGGCTGTTGTCGAAGCACTGGGCCACCTCGGGCTCGGGCAGCTTGCCCAGCTCTCCGCGCCACACCAGCCGCAGGCCGCGCTGGTGCGCTGCCTTCACGCGGGTGAAGATGGCGGAGTCGGCCAGCCATTCGCCACGCACCTCGATCCAGGGCGCGCCACGGGGCGCGTGCTCGAGCATGTCGCACAGCAGCTGGCGGTTCTGGGGTGACAGAAGGATGGGAGGGGAGCTGGCGGACCACAGCTCCTGCAGCGTGCGCAGCAGGTGGGGCGCATCGACCACCACCGACGCGTCGTTGTTGTTCGCGTACAGCTGGATGCCGGCCAGTTTGCGGGCCCGGTTCCACAGGGGGCGATAGCCCAGAATCAGGCTGCCAAGGACAGATTGGACCATGTGCTCTCAGGCGTTGTCTCGTCGCTGGGGCCTGTTGTCTTGCGCCGCGCGGCGCGGGCAGGCCCGCTTTAACTGATGAAGTTGAACAGGGAGAGCTTCTGAACCTGCGCGTAGGACTTGAGCGCAGCCTCATAGCCCACCTGCTGATTCTGGAAGTCCGATATGCCCTGGATCATATCGAGATCCTCCGCCCGCGAGCGGTCGCCCTCCAGCTGGACGGAGCGCTTTTCCTGATCCCCCGTGATGCGGTCCGCGCGGTTGAGCAGCTCGCCCGCGTAGCCGCGCATGTTGTGCAGGCGCTCCAGGCCGATGTCCATGTTGCCCAGCGCCTGGCCCACCGCCTGGGCTGCCGCGTTGCTGTCCGGGGCATTGCGGATGTCGCGGATGGCGGCGTCCATGGTGCTGAACATGCTCGGGCTGGGCGCCAGAGTGATGGTGTCGCCGTTGGCTGGCGTGCCCTTGATGTCGAAGGTCAGTCCCGGCACTCCGGCGACGGTGACGTTCATGGGCTTGTCGGACGGAAAGTCCGGCACCGTCACCGGGGCCGAAACGGCGCCCGTGGTGGTGTTGGTGATGGTGTAGGTGGCAGTGGTGGTGCCCGGCGTGGCGCCCGGCCCCACGGCGCTGAAGGCGATCGTGTAGTTGTCGCCCGTCACCAGGCTGGTGTCCACGGGCTTGATGGCCGTGGTGTTCAGGAAGCGGCTGCTCGGAATGGCGCTTACGCCAGCGGTGTACACCCCGTCGCGTTGCGGGTCGAACATGAACGCGGCCTCGCCGTCCAGCGTGCCCGGAATGGTCACGCCGCTGCTCGCGGCCTGCCCGGGCAACCCGTTGAAGCTGTAGTCGGGCGAGCTGCTCAGCGGCCCCAGGAAGGGCGCCAGCGCGCTGCCCAGCGCACCCAGCAGCGGAATGCCGTTGGTGTCCTTGCGGTTGGCCACCTCGACCAGCTGCTCGCGCAGGCCCTGCAGCTGGTTGGCGATGGTGGCACGGTCGTTGGGCGTGAGGGCGGCACTGCCGGCGTTCACCACCAGTTCGCGAAAGTTCTGCACCAGGTCCACCGCGTCGCCCAGCGCCGACTCGGCCTGCGCGATGGCGTTGCGCTGGGTTTCCAGCGCGCGCTGCTCTGTCTGGATGCGTGCCAGACGGTTGATGGCGCGCTCTGCCTGCGCGGCCGACACGGGGTCGTCGCTGGCGCGCACCACACGCTTGCCGGACGTGAGGTTTTCCTGCAGGTTGGACAGGTTGGTCTGCCGCGTGCCCAGGTTGCGCAGGGCGTTGTCGTACATGTTGGCGGTGCCAAGGCGGTAGATGCTGCTGCTCATGGGAGGCTCCTAGCTCTGTACGGTGCGGGCATCAGCGGCCCAGGCCCTGGATCAGCGAGTCAAAGATGTTCTGCGCGATCTGGATCATTTTGGACGATGCCTGGTAGGCCTGCTGGTATTGGATCAGGCGGGCGGCCTCTTCGTCCAGGTTCACGCCGGAGATCGCGGTGCGGTCGCGCTCCAGGTTGGCCGCGATGGTGGTGGACAGCTCGGCGGCGAACAGAGAACTCTGCGTGCGGGTGCCCACCTGCGCGATGGCGCCGGCGTAGCCGTCCGAAAGGGTGGATTCATCGAACATCTTCACGTCGCGCAGGCCCATCAGGGCGCTGGCGTTGCCCGAGTTGCGGGTGAAGGTGTCTCCGTACTGCGGGTCGGACGCATTGCCGATGACGACCGTGTCGCCCGTGTTGGGCGTGCCCTGCAGCTTGATCTCCCAGCCGTTGTAGCTGATGGGCGTGCCCGGCGTGTAGGGCTGCGCGGCAGCCACGGTGGTGGGCGGCGCCGTGCCGCGGTCCAGCACGTCGTAGGTGGTGGGCGGGCCGGCCGTGAACCGCAGCTGTATGCCTCCCAGGATGGGGGGGACGGCCGCGGGGTTGGCGTTGGGCGGCAGCACCAGCCCGGGCGGATTGGGCAGGCCGGTGGCCTTGAGGCTGGACAGCTGCAGCGTGCCGCCGTTGGACGTGCCCATGGCCGCGTTGATCGGGTTGGCGGCCGCCAGGTCGCGCGGCGAATACACCAGCGCCTGGATGTTGCTCGCCGCGGTGCTGAACGGCTTGAACAGCATGCGCTCGCCGGGGTTGCCGGGAGTGGTCAGGTTGAAGTTGAGCCCGTCGATCTGCAGCGTTGCCAGGTTGGCGGCGTCGGTGAACGGGGTGGACTTGCCGTCCGACAGGCGCACGACCTGGCCGGCGGTGCCGGTGGTGAAGCGGATCTCGTAGTCGGAGGCCGCGAACTGCGTGGGTCCGGTGAACGAGACGGTGCCCACACCCGCACCGTTGGTGTGGCCGGGCATGCTGGTGGGCACTGCGAACAGGTCCTTGCCCAGTGCTCCGTCGAGCGTGAGGCCCAGGTTCTGCTGGTCATTCATCGTCATGCCGATGGCCATCGCCATGCGGCCCAGCAGGTTGCGGCCTTCGGACAGGTCGTTGTTGTTGAAGCGCAGCAGGCCCGACATCGACCCGCCGCCCAACACGTTCTCGTCCATCTCGATGGACGGCGAACCGGGGCGGTTGAAGAACAGCTTGATCTGCCCGCTGCCGGGGAAGGCGGTCGCGTCGTCCACCGACAGGCTGGTGGCCGTGGTGCCCAGCACCAGCGGCTGGCTGCCGGCCACGAACAGGCCCACGGTGCCGTCGTCCGCAGGGATCTGCGTGGTCTGGATGTACTGGTTGATGTCGCGGATGACCTGGTCGCGCTGGTCCAGCAGGTCGTTGGGTGTCTGCCCGTTGCCCTTGGCACGGGCAATCTGCTCGTTGATGCTGGCCATCTGCTTGGCCAGGCTGTTCACGGCGGTGACACTGCTGCCCAGCTGCTCGGTGACCGTGTACTGGATCTCGTTGAGCCGGTCGGCGGCCGAGCGCATGCGTGCGGCTGTCTCGTCCATGCGCGTGAGCACCACCGTGCGGGCGGTGATGTCGGTGGGGGCGCTCACCACGTCCGAGAGCGCGTTCATCATGTCGTTGATGGCCGCGCCCAGGCCGGCGGTGCCGCCACTGAACACTTCCTGCAATTGGCGCAGGCGCTCGGCGCGCACGATGTCGGCCGACTGCACCGAGCCGGCCGTGGCCGACTGGCGCGTGAGCAGCTCGCTCTGGTTGCGCAGGATGGTCTGCACGTCCACGCCCTGGCCGATGTAGCCGCCGCCGGTGAACTGGCCCTGCACGGTCTGCAGCACCACGGTCTGGCGCGAATAGCCGGGGGTGTTGACGTTGGCGATGTTGTGGCCCGCAGTCTGCAGGGCCACCTGGTTGGCCAGCAGAGCGCGGGCGCCGACGTTGAGCAAACTCATGGCGTACCTCGCATGGCAGAACTGGGCCTGCCCGTTGAAACCGGCGCGGCCCCTGCCAGCGCACCCGTGGAACTGGCTCGGCCAGGCCACCGGGTGTGTCCCCCTCGGGGGGAAGGCGCGAAGCGACTCAGGGGGGCGGTCATGCCTGCGTCCGTTGAGCGCGCAGGGCGCTGTTGATGGCGCCGCTGAGCTTCCTGGCGTAGTCGGGGTCCGTCGCGTACCCGGCCCTTTGCAGCTCGGCAGCGTAGGCCACGGCCGAGCCGGTCTTGGCGGTCGCCTGGGCTTTTTCGTAGCGCGGGTTGTCGTTGATCAGGCGGGCGTAGTCCCGGAACGAATCCTCGTACGAGTCGTAGGCACGGAACTTGGCCGTCACCTTCTGGGGCTTGCCGTTGATGTATTCGGTGGTCGTGATCTCGGCCACCTTGCCCGTCCAGCCCTTGCCCGCCTTGATGCCGAACAGGTTGAACGAATTGGAGCCGTCCTTGTGGCGGATCTCGCTCTTGCCCCAGCCGGTCTCATGGCCAGCCTGGCCGAGCATGAAGCTTGCCGGGATGCCGCTGTCCTGGGCCACGCGCTCTGCGGTGCCCGAGAGGTGCTGCACAAAGCCTTCGCGGCCCTTGGGGGCCTGCTGGGTGGCTTCGGGGGGCGTGCTGGCTGCGGGTGCCGTGGCACCGGGCAGGCTGCGCTGCAGGCTCAGCGTGGACGGTACGGAGAAGGTGGTGTCGGCGCCGCCCATCTGGCGCGACAGCTGTCGCGCGATGGCTTCGGACAGGCCGCCCTGCATGCCGGCCATGCTCACCGACAGCTGCTGGTCGAGCATGTCCTGGCCCAGGTTGGCCTGCTCGCCTTCCATCAGGCCGGACTTCATCGTAGCGTCGCGCATGCTCTTGATCAGCTCGCGCATGAACAGCGACTCGAACTGCTTGGCGACCTCGCGCGTGGTCTGCGCGTTGTTGGCCGTGCCCGCGTCGTACTTGAGCGAATTGAGCGAGCGGATGTCCACCGCCAGCGCGTTGGACGTGCTGGTGGTGCTACCGGACGAGGGGACGGTAAGGGCCATGGTCAAGCCTCTTGCGTTGGGCTACCCGCTGGCCGTGAATCTGGCGCGGCGCAGGCCAGTGCCCCCGTGGAACTGGCTTTGCCAGGCCACCGGGTGCGTCCCCCTCCCGAAGGAGAGGGGGAAGGCGCGAAGCGACTCAGGGGGTGCTTCATGTCAGATCACTTCCAGTTCGGCGTTGAGCGCGCCGGCGGCCTTGATGGCCTGCAGGATGGCCAGCAGGTCGCCGGGCGTGGCACCCAGCGTGTTCAGGGCCTTGACCACGTCCGCCAACTGGGGCGACGGCGGCATCTGGATGATGTTGCCGGGCTCCTGATTGATGCGGATGTCGCTTTGCTGCGCCACCACGGTCTGCCCTTGCGAGAGCGGGTTGGGCTGGCTGATGACCGGTGTGGAGCTGATTGTGATCGACAGGTTGCCGTGCGCGATGGCGCAGGGCCCGAGCGTGACGGCCTGGTTGAGCACCACGGAGCCCGTGCGGGCGTTGATGACCACCTTGGCGGCAGGCGTCATGGCTTCGAGCTGCAGCTCTTCGAGGTCGGCGATGAAGCCCACGCGGGCACCTGGGTCGGTGGGTGCGCGCACCTGCACCGTGCGGCCGTCCAGCGCCGTGGCCAGGCCGCTGCCCAGCTTGCCGTTGATGGCCTGCGCCACGCGGCGCGCCACCTGGAAGTCGGAGGCGTTGAGCCCGAGGTTGATGGTCGCACCCTCGTTCAGCGGCGTGGGTACGGCGCGCTCCACCTGTGCGCCCTGCGGCACGCGGCCCGCGCTCAGGTGGTTGATCTGGACCTTGCTGCCGCCGGCAGCGGCACCTGCGCCGCCGACCACCACGTTGCCCTGGGCGAGTGCGTAGATCTCGCCATCGGCGCCGCGCAGCGGCGTGACGATCAGCGTGCCGCCCTTGAGCGACTTGGCATTGCCCATGGACGACACGTTCACGTCGATCATCTGCCCTGGCTGCGCGAAGGCCGGCAGCTGCGCGGTGACGATCACGGCCGCCACGTTCTTGAGCTGCAGCTGCGACGCCGCGTTGGGCGGCAGGCTGATGCCCATCTGCTGCAGGTAGTTGGACATCGCCTGCGTGGTGTAGGGCATCTGCGTCGTCTGGTCGCCCGTGCCGTCCAGCCCCACGATCAGGCCGTAGCCCGTCAACTGGTTGCTGCGCACGCCCTGCACCGCGGCCACTTCCTTGATGCGCAGCGCATGGGCGGGCAGTGCCACACCAGCAGCCACAAAGGCCAGCAGCAGCCACAGCGCGCGCGCAGAGCGTGGCAGGAGGGAATGGGACAAGGCTTTCATGGCATCGATTGTGGTCGGCCCCGCCAGGAACAAAAACCCAAAAAGAAGCAGGTTCACCGGCTTATTGCGTGCGTTCCCGGATGGGTGGGGAACGGCCAGCGGCGCGCGGAAATCCAGGCAGGCGCCGGTGCCGCGCGAGGGAGGTGGATATGAATAAAAATAGCCTCTACCGCTTGATGGATAAGCGCTAGTAGCTATAAATTGTGTAGCAATGATGGAGTGGGAGCGCTACAGCGCCCAGACGTACGAAGTCCCATGCCCCCGGTATTGGAGCCCCGGGCGCATTCCGAACCCGCTCCCGCAAAAACTGGCGCGCCCCAGGCGAGGGCCGCCGCGCAAGGGCCGCCCCGCCGCGCTGGCGGCGTCCCCCTCCCGTAGCGCGCAGCGTGTAGAGAGAGGGGGAAGGCGCGCAGCGCCTCAGGGGGTGAACCTCCGGAACCTCTAGAACGGCGTGATGGTATTGAAGAACCGGCCCATCCACCCCATGGCCTGCGCTTCGTTCTGGGCGCCCCGGCCGCGCGATTCGACGCGCACGTTGGCCACCTGGGTCGAGTTCACGATGCTGCCCGGCTGCAGTGCGCGCGGGTCGATGGTGCCGGAGAAGCGCAGCACATCCACGTTCTGGTTTACGCCGATCTGCTTTTCGCCCGTCACGACCAGGTGGCCGTTGGGCAGCACGTCCACCACGGTGGCGGTGATCGAGCCGGTGAAGGTGTTGGCGCTTTCGGTGCCGCCCTTGCCGGAGAAGGTGTTCTCCGAGCCCGCGCCCAGCGTGGTGACATCGCTCAGCGACTTCTTCACGAAGGGCAGGTTGGTGATGCCGGCCTTGGCTTCGGAGGTGCGGTCCACCGTGGAGGAGGACTTCTGGCTCGCCGTCACGTTCTCCACGATCATGATCGTCACGTTGTCGCCCACCAGGCGCGCGCGGCGGTCTTCGAACGCGGGACGGTAGCTCGCGTTGTGGAACAGGCTGCCCGTGACCGGTGGCGGCGTGCGCGGCGCGTGCGCGATGGGTGGTGGCGTGGTGGGCAGGATGTCCACGGGCGGGGGCGGCGACATGGTGGCGCAGCCGGTGAGCAGCAGCGCACCGATGGCGGCGGGCAGGGTGATGAGGCGGGTGGGCTGCAGCATGGCAAAGATTCCTGTCGTCATCGTCACAGCTGGCTGAGCTTGGCCAGCATCTGGTCGGAGGTCTGGATGGCCTTGGAATTCATTTCGTAGGCGCGCTGGGTCTGGATCATGGTGACCAGCTCTTCCACCACGTTGACGTTGGAGGCTTCCAGGAAGCCTTGCTTGAGGATGCCCAGGCCGTTGGTGCCGGGCGTGCCCTGCTGGGGCTGGCCGGATGCGGCGGATTCCTTGAACAGGTTCTGCCCGATGGGCTCCAGCCCGGCCGGGTTGATGAACGCGGCCATGGCCAGGTTGCCCAGGGGCTGTGGCTGCGTGTTGCCCGGCACGGTGGCCGACACCACGCCGTCGGCGCTGATGGTGATGCTGGTGGCGTTGGCGGGCACGGTGATGCCGTTGGCCACGGGCAGGCCGCTCGATGTGACCATGCGGCCCTGGGCATCGACCTGGAACGAGCCGTCGCGGGTGTAGCCGATGGTGCCGTCGGGCATGGTCACTTCGAAGAAGCCGTTGCCGTTGATGGCCACATCCAGGTTGTTCTTCGACTCCTGCAGGCTGCCCTGCACGAAGTTGCGGCTGGTGGCCACGGTGCGCACCCCCAGGCCCAGGTGCAGGCCGGTGGGCAGCTGGTTCTGCTCCGTGGTCGCTGCGCCCACCTGGCGCAGGTTCTGGTAGATCAGATCTTCGAACACCGCGTTGTTGCGCTTGTAGCCGGTGGTGGAGACGTTGGCCAGGTTGTGCGAGATGACGTCGAGCTGGGTCTGCTGGGCAGACATGCCGGTCTTGGCGATCCAGAGGGAGTTGATCATGGTGGTGCTTCCTTGTGGCGTGGCAGCGGTGCGGTGCGCTTCAGCCGTTCATGCTCAGCAGCTGGCTGGCGGTCTTGTCGTTGGTCTCGGCGGTCTGCAAGAGGCGCATCTGCTGCTCGAACTGGCGCGATGCGGCGATCATTCCGACCATGCTCTCCACCGGGTTCACGTTGGAGCCTTCGAGCGCGCCGGACAGCATGCGGGCATTGGCATCGTTGGGCATGGGGTCGCCCGAGGTGGCGCGGAACAGCCCGTCGTCGCCGCGCTTGAGCGGGTCTTCCGCCGTGGGGGTGGCGAGCTTCAGGCGGCCGATGTTCTGCGCGGCCTGGCCTGCGATCTTGGCGGTGATGGTTCCGTCGCTGCCGAAGGACACCTCGGCCCCGGGCGGCACGTCGATGGGCGCGCCGCCGTCGGACAGCACGGGCAGCCCGGTGGGCGTGAGCAGCTGGCCTGTGGCCGAGACTTCAAAGCTGCCCGCGCGGGTGTAGGCCTCGGTGCCGTCCAGGCCCTGTACCGCGAACCAGGCGTTGCCGGCGGCCATCGCGTCGAGGTTGCGGCCCGTGCGCTGCACCGGGCCGGGGGTGTTCACATAGCCCGAGGTCGCTTCGAGCGCGAAGACGCGGGTCTTGGAGCCGTCGCCCTGCATGGGGACGGAGCGGAAGGTGGACATCTCCGCGCGAAAGCCTTGCGTGGACGCGTTGGCCAGGTTGTTGGACAGCACGGACTGCCGGTGGGCAGCCGCGTTCGCGCCTGTCATCGAGGTGTAGATGATGCGGTCCATGGTGCAATATTCCTTTCAACGTTTTCCACGGCTTCGGCCTGCGCGCGGCGGTGGTGCCTGGCGCTGCGTAGGCCAGCGGCCGCCGCGGAACCGGCTTTGCCGGACCGCCGCTGGCGCCCCCTCGAGGAGGAGACGCCGCAGGCGGCCCGGGGATGTGGTCATCTCAAGTTCACGAGCGTGGACATCACCTGGTCTTGCGTCTTGATCGTCTGCGCGTTGGCCTGGTAGGCGCGCTGCGCGGTCATCATGTTCACGAGTTCGGCCGTGAGGTCGACGTTGGAGTCTTCCAGGGCACCCGAGCGCAGCGAACCGAAGTTGCCATCCGTGGCGGTGCCCACCACCGGCTGGCCCGATTCGAACGTGGCCACCCAGTTGTTGCCGCCTACCGAGGCCAGGCCCTGCGTGTTGCGAAAGCTCGACAGCGCCACCTGGCCTTCGGCGCGGGTCACGCCGTTGGAGTAGCGGGTCATGATCATCCCGTTGTTCTCGATGTTGATGCCGGTCAGCTCGCCGGTGGTGTAGCCGTCCTGGCTCAGGTTGGACACCGAGAACTTGTTGCCGCTCTGGGACACCTTGTCCAGCCCGACATCCACCGTGTAGGTCGGCAGGTTGTTGGGGTTGGGCGGCGTCGGGCTGACGGTGAGCGGCAGCGAGAAGCCGGTGGCGGGTGGTGTGGCGGCCGGGCCGGTGATGGCGCCGTTGTTGTCGAACGTGATCTGGCCGATGGGCGCGGCGACCACGGGAGGCACGGCCGTGGGGTCGTCGAGCGCGTCGTACACGTCCCAGGTGTTGTCGGTCGCGGTCTTCTGGAAGTACAGGTTGACCGGTTTGGCCACGCCCTGGCTGTCGAACACGTTGATGGAGGTGCCGTAGGTGGCACGCGGCGTGGCGGGGACGGGCGGTGTCGCGGCGGGGTCGCCAGCGGCGTCGGTGGCCGTCGCGGGCAGATTGAATGCGGCGGTGATCTTGGTGGTCTGCTTGGCGGGAATCGGCTCGGACGTGGGGAACACCATCGGAATGGGGTCGGTGCCCGAGCGCAGGCCCGTGACCGGGTCCACCGGGAAGCCCATGACCTTGGCGTTGTCGTTGGTGATCATGTTGCCTTCCTTGTCCAGCTTGAAGTTGCCGGAGCGGGTGTAGGCAGGCGTGCCGTCGGGCATGGTCAGCGTGAAGAAACCGTTGCCGTTGATGGCCACGTCCAGGCTGTTGCCGGTGATGGTGAGGTTGCCCTGCGTGAACTGCTGCGACACCGCGGCGACCTCCACCCCGATGCCGGCGTTGGTGCCGCCGGCCGAGCCGATGGCGGAAGCGACCATCTCCGCGAACTCGGCCCGCGAGGCCTTGAACCCCACGGTGTTGGAGTTGGCGATGTTGTGCCCGATGACGTCGAGGTTCTTGCTGGCGGCGTTCAAGCCCGACAGGCCTTGCTGAAAACTCATGGTGTTCTCCTAGAGAGGCGATAGAGGGGTTGGGCCGTTAAACCAGGGCCTTGATCTGGCTGTAGCTGATGGTTTTTCCGTTGGCGAGGGTCAGCTTGAGCTGGCCGTCCTCGGCGCCTGCGGCCGTGACCTTGGACAGCGCCAGCGGCGTGCTGGACAGCTTGGCCGAGCCGTTGACGGCGCTGACGCGGAACTGCAGTGCATCGGTGGCGCCGGTGTACTTGCTGGCGTCCCACTCGAAGGTGTGGCGGCCTGCGGCCTTGGCGCCCAGGTCGATGGTGTCCACCACCTGGCCACCGGCGGTGGTGACCTCGATCTTCACGTTGGTGGCGGCCGACGGCAGCTCGAAGCCGCCCTTGCCGACCTTGTCGGCCACGGCGATGCTCGAGCCCTCGGTCATCACGTTGCGCCCGATCAGCGCCGTGCCTTGCATGACCTGCAGCGAGTTGAACTGTTCGGACATGCTCTGCATGGTCTGGTTGAGCTGCTGGATGCCGGTCACGGTGTTGATCTGCGCGATCTGCGAGGTCATCTGCGCGTTGTCCAGCGGGTTCATCGGGTCCTGGTTGTTCAGCTGCGCGACGAGCAGCTTCAGAAACCGGTCCTGCGCTGCGGCGGGGTCGGTGGCGGCGTTGGCCTTGGTGCCGCCGGTAGCGTCGGTGACCGTGGGGGCGCTGGTGGTGGAGTTGAGGATCATGGTGGCGTCCTTTGGTTACTGGCCCATCTGCAGGGTCTTGAGGAGCAGCGACTTGGCTGTGTTCATGACCTCGACGTTGTTCTGGTAGGAGCGCGAGGCGGAGATCATGTTGACCATCTCCTCCACGGCATTGACGTTGGAGTGCGTCACGTAGCCCTGCTCGTCGGCGGATGGGTGGCTGGGGTCGTGCACGCGGCGCCCGGGGGTGTTGCTTTCGTTGATGCCGGTCACGCGCACGCCGGCAGAGCTGTCCGCGCCCATGGGCTCGGTCTGGAACATCACCTGGCGCGCCTTGTAGGCCTTGCCGTCGGGGCCTGCCACCGCATCGACGTTGGCCAGGTTGCTGGCCACCACATTGAGCCGCTGCGACTGCGCGCTGACGGCGCTGCCCGAGACGCTGAAGATGGAGAACATGGACATGGGGTAACTCGCTTTCTGCGCTGTGTGCGGGTGCCGCTGCTTACTGGCCCTGGATGGCGCTGAGCATGGTCTTGGCGTTGCCGTTGATGAAGCGCAGCGTGGCTTCGTAACGCACAGCGTTGTCGACGAAGTTGGCGCGTTCGCGGTCCAGGTCGACGGTGTTGTTGTCCAGGGCGGGCTGGGTCTGCACGGCATAGCCCAGCGTGCCCTTGGCACCCAGCTCGCCGCTCATGTGGCGGGCGGGCAGGGCCATGTGGCGCGCGTCGGTGGTGCCGGCGGTGCCCACCGTGCCTGCGGTGAGCTTGGTCGTGAAGCCCGAGCCGGCGCCCGTGCTGCTCTCGCCCGTGGCCTCCTTCAGTGCTTCGCTGAACTCGAAGTCGCGTGCCACGTAGCCAGGGGTGTCCGAGTTCGCGATGTTGCTGGCGATGGCACGCTGGCGCTCGGAACGCAGGATCAGTGCGTTGCCGTGGAAGTCCAGCCGGTTGGTCATCTTGTCGAGCATGTTGGCCTCGTGCCCTGGAGTGGTGCAAAAACGCCGGTCCAGGGGTTTTCCGGCGTGGCTCGATTGTGGAGAGACCGGCTTTTTTCTAAAGCGCGAAGAACCCGGAAATGGGCGCGCAGTTTCGGGTTTTGCGCGGACCGGGCCTGCCTATAGTTCCAGTCGTGAAATAGTCTTTGCCACCCTGCGCGCGAAGACCCGTGAAGACTCGCGACACCCCCGCGATGCCCAGGAGGCCCCCCATGCCATCGATCTCGTTTCCCCGCTCTTGCGCCTTTTCTTTCGGTGCACAGCCTGCATTGCACGCCCGGCCTGTGGGCGCGGCGCGCCCCGGTGCGCGGAGTGCCCTGGCAACTGCGGTGTTGCTGGGTGCGGCGCTGTGCGCTGCGGGCGCCGCGCACGCCCAGTCGGCCGCGGACCCGGCGGCGGACCTGGGGCCGCTGACCCAGCGCTGGCTGGACGATGCCCTGACCCGCAACCAGCCTGCCGGATTGCCGCTGCGCATGGAAGTGAGCGTTGGCTCGCTGGATTCGCGGCTGCGGCTGGCGCCCTGCGCCCGCGTCGAGCCCTATCTGCCGGTGGGCTCCCGGTTGTGGGGGCGCACCCGGCTGGGGCTGCGCTGCGTCGAGGGGCAGACGGCCTGGAACGTGTATCTTCCGGTTACAGTCAAGGCATTCGGACCCGCGTGGGTTTTGACGAGCGCCGTGGCGCCTGGCACCGTCCTGACGGCGGCGGACGCTACCGAAGCAGAGGTGGATTGGGCTGCCGAGACCGCGCCTGTCATGGCCAACCCCGAGATGTGGGTCGGGCAGATTGCGGCGCGCCAACTGGTTCCTGGGCAGGCGCTGCGCCAGAGCATGGTGCGCGCTCCCAGCCTGTTTCGTGCAGGCGCTCAGGTCAAGGTGGTGGCCCAGGGGCCGGGCTATGCCGTCACGTCGGCAGGCCAGGCGATGTCTGCCGGTGCTGCAGGGCAGATTGTGCGCATACGCATGGACAATGGCCGGATCATTAGTGGAACAGTGAATGAAAACGGGACAATAGACGTTACCCTTTGATGCCGGAAGCCCGATAAATCGCTAAAGTCCTTGCGAAATGGGTCGAAAACATTGCTACTGTGCCCCACATCGAACGGGGTGGTGGAGAGAGCGATGAAGATAGGTCAAAAACCGGAACTCCCGGGCGGGTTGCCGCAGACAACGCTTGCCAAGCAAGTCAAAAGTCCTGCGACCGCTGCTGAAGGAGCTGCAAAAGACGCCCTGGCCGCGTCGACCGCCGGTGTGCCTGTCACCGTGTCGACCGCCGCCCGGGCACTGGACCAGTCGGCCCGTACGGCCGGCGACTTCGATGCCAGCAAGGTCAAGGCCGTGCGCGCCGCGATCGAAAAGGGCACGTTCTCGGTGGATGCTGATGCCATTGCCGACAAGATGCTCTCCAACGCCCAGGAAATCCTGTCCCGCTCGCGCGGTTGAACCCCACCACGAACGCCGGGGTTCACCGAGCGCACTGATCATCACTTGGCATACCAGCACGGTTCATCGCACAATGCGCCATGTCGCTGGAAGAATCCCTCTCGGCTGTTGAGCAGCTGATCGAAAAAGTCTCCGCCGCGCTTCTTGCGGCAGATCCCCAAACCCTGGAAAAGCACAGCATCGCCCTGCGGGATGCAGCGGCGCAGTTCACCTATGCGCTGGAGCAGTCTGCGCAGCGCGGCCTGCCCCTGCCTGCACAATTGAAAAAACGGGTGGACGCCATCAGCGACATGCTGGTCAACCACCGCGACGGCCTCGCCCGCCTGTCCGCCAACGCCGACCGCCAGGTCGCCAGCATGATCCCCCAGGCGGGCACCCCCGCCACCTACGGCGACGGTCGCGCCGCCCAGCCCGGCAAGCCTGGCGTGGCACGCATCTACAAATCGGCGGGTTGAGTCGCAACCCAAAAAAGACAGCTGCTGGCGCTTGCCTCGCTTGGTTATGAATGGTTAGAACGGCTCGATCTGCCGCCAGTCAAGCGCAAGCAGCTATCCCGTCGATAGCAAACGGGTGCTCAGTACGTTGGAGTTAGCCTTGCGCACTGCCCGCCGAAACGGTCGCAGCCCAATACCAGTGCCACCGTGGATCTGGCTCCGCCAGTCCAGGGATGGCGTCCCCCTCAGGGGGAAGCGGCGCAGCCGCTCAGGGGGGAGCGGCTAGTGCGCCCTCATCTTCGCCCGCAACCGTGCGATGGACTGGCTGTGCAGCTGGCACACCCGTGACTCGGTCACGCCCAGCACAGCCGCGATCTCCTTGAGATTCATGTCGTGCTCGTAGTACATGCCCATGATGTGCTGCTCGCGCTCGGGCAGGCTCTTGATGGCGTTGACGAGAGACACCTTCAGCCGCTGGTCGCGCAGCATTTCCATGGGGTCGGCATCGCCGTCCGCGACGTGGCGGTCGAGGAAACCGTCATCGTCCTCGTTGTGGGTCATGTCCTCCAGGTACACCAGCTGTGTGCCGCGGACCTTGCCCAGCAGGGTCTGGTACTCGCCCAGGGCCATGCCCATTTCGTCGGCGATCTCGGATTCGAGCGGGCTGCGGCCGAGCTTTTGCTCCAGGCGGTGCACCGCGTGCTCGATGTCTTTCTGGCTCTTGCGCGAGCTGCGGCTCATCCAGTCGCCCTCGCGCAGCTCGTCGAGCATGGCGCCGCGGATGCGCTGGGTGGCAAAGGTCTCGAACTGCACGCCCTGCGCCACCTCGTAGCGCGACAGCGCCTCCGCCAGGCCCATCATGCCGACCTGGATCAAATCGTCCAGCTCCACATTGGGGGGCAGCTTGGCGATCATGTGGTGCGCAATCCTGCGGACCAGCGGAACATGCTGGCGGATCATCGCGTCACGATCGAGCTGGCCTTTGGCGGTGTACATCAGATCAGTGGCTCCGGGCAAAATGGACAGGCGCACCTGTCAGATTGTGGGTGGGAAGAGCCGTCATCGATTCACTGATAGTGCCCGCATTTTCCAGCAGTTGCAAGGCCAGGCGCTGCAGGTCCTGCGGGCTTTGCGTGGCGATGGTCGTGGTGCGCACGGGGCCGCACAAGTGCTGTTCGGCGCACTCCTGCAGCGTCTGCAGGGCGCCTTGGATCTTCCTGCGCTCGGCGGCGGTATTGCCGTGCAGCAGGCCCGCCACCATGCACGGCAGGCCCGTATCCACCGCAATCTGCTTGAGGGTCTTGTAGCTCTGGAGCACACCTTGGGCATCGTTGCCCATCACCACGAGCGGAATCGTCGCAGTGTGCGTGAGCAACGGGCCCAGCATGGCCGCAGGCGCATGCAGCACCATCAGGCCATAGGTCCTGAAGTAAGGCAGCAAACCATGCAGGGGCGGGGTTTCGTTGGTCTGAGCGCGGCGCGCGGCAAGCTGCAGGCCTTTGGCCGCCGGGATCACCGCCAGCGAGGAGGCGTTGGCGCCCATGTTCAGGTGAGCCCCGTCGTTCCATGGTGCCTGCTGCAGCAGGTGCAGCAAGCCGGGGCTGTCGTCGGTCTCCTGCGCCGTGCCGTCCAGCACCACCACGGGGTGGCCCAGGCGCTGCAGGATGGCGCAGACCTGCCACAGGGCTTCGAGCCCTGTGCCGGCGTTGTCCTGGCTGGCGACTGCCACCACGCGCAGCTCGGACTGCGGCGTGAAGCTGTGCAGGCTGGCGCCTTGGTGAAATCCGATATCAAGCATCGACCAGCCCCCGCTCGTTGATGCCGTCCGGCGAGTGCGAGAAGAAGAAATTCAAATCGCTCGCCTTGGGGTCGAACGCCGACTTGACCGGCGCGCGCATCGATGTGTTGATGAGCCTGTGCGCATCGGCGCGTTCCCAGTCCTCGGGCACACGCTGGCCGTTGGTCACGCCGCGCAGCACCATCTGGTGGCGGATGAGCGCGTCGATCGCGGGGCCGAGCTTGACGGCTTCGTCCACCTTGGACAGGATGGCCTGCTGCGAGCCGTCGGTCTTGAAGCCGGTGAGCACATCGTCCAGCGTGTCGCCGTGGCAGCCGGCGTTGAGCACCAGCAGGCGGTTGACGTGCGGCAGGTCCAGCACGTCCAGCATGTCGCGCTTGCGCGGGTCGCGCGGGGCGACGCCGGTCGTGTCGATGAGCACCATTTTCTTGCCCGACAGCAGGCCCAGCAGGTCCTGCAGCGCGGCACGGTCGTGCGCCAGGTGGGCCACGATGCCCAGCATGCGCCCGTAGGTGCGCAGTTGTTCGTGTGCGCCCACGCGGTAGGTGTCCAGCGTGATCAGGCCCACGCTGCCGGGGCCGTGGATGCGCGCGCACATGGCTGCCAGCTTGGCGGTGGTGGTGGTCTTGCCCACGCCGGTGGCGCCCACCATCGCGAAGATGCCGCCCTGTTCGTACAGCGGGGTCTCGGCCAGGTCGGTCCTGAGGTTGCGCTCCAGCACTTCCATCAGCCAGCGCACCGATTCAGCGGCCGAGAGCTCTTCGGGCATGCGCTCCAGCACGGCGCGGGCCAGCGAGGGCGAGTAGCCCGCGCGGATCATCTTGAGCATCAGGTTGGACTGGATGGGGTTCTGTCGCGCCTGCCCCAGCCATGCCAGCGTGTTGAAGCGGTCTTCGATCAGCTCCTTCATCGCGTGCAGTTCGGTCATCACGCTTTGCTGGTGGGCGGCGGACTGCACGGCCTGGCTGACGGAGGGCTCGGCGCGGCGGCGGGGCTGCTCGGGCGGCAGGTCCATGGGGATGGTGCGCAGCGGGTTGTGGCGCGCCACGGCAGGTGTGGGGGCGATGCGCTCGCGCTCGGGCGCTTCGTCGCGGCTGCGTTCGGACAGCGTGGGCGCGTCAGACGGGCCGTTGATCGCTTCATGGCGGCGGCGCAGCATGCGCTCGCGCACGTAGTCCTGGAAGGACAGCGTGCTCATCGCCAACTGCTCGGTATCTTCTTCCACCGGGTTGCGGTTCAGGGCCGACAGCGCCGCCATGGCTGCCTGGTTGGGGCTCTGGCTTGCTGCACGTTGCGGGGCGCTGCGGGCCGGCGTGGGGGCGAGCAGGGGTGGGTTGGATGGGTGCGACGAGGCGCCACCGGCACCACCACCGTCCAGGGCGGAGAGCGTGTCTTCCGCCGTGGCCATCACTTCGACGCCGTTGGCGGTGGGGCGGTTGGACAGGATCAGCGTGCCGTCGCCAAAGGCCATGCGCGCCTTGGCCAGAGCCTCCCGCGATGTGGGAGCTGTAAAGCGTTTGATGTTCATGCTGATGCACCTCTAAGGATCGGCCCAATGCGGATGGTGTGGGTCTCGGGGATTTCACTGTGTGCCAGCACCTGCAGCCGGGGCGCGACGCGGCGCACCAGGCGGGAGATGGCATTGCGGATCTGGTCGGGCACCAGCAGGCAGGCTGGCAGGCCCATTTCTTCCTGCTTCAAGGCCACTTCGGCAGCCTTCTGGGTCAGGATGTCTGCGACTCCCGGGTCGAGCGCCGGGCCGGCGGCATTGCCCAGGGCTTGCACCAGCAGGCGCTCCAGGCCGGGTTCGATGGCGATGACGTTCAGCTCGCGCGTCGGGCCGTAGATCTGCTGGACGATGGCGGGCGACAGGGCAATGCGCACGCGGCGGGCCAGTTCGACCGGGTCGCTGATGCCGCCGGCGAACTCGGCCAGCGTCTCGATGATGGTGCGGATATCGCGGATGTGCACAGATTCCTCCAGCAGCAGCTGCAGGACCTTCTGGAACGTTGCGATGGAGACCATTTTCGGGACCACTTCTTCGATGAGCTTGGGGGCCAGCTTGGCCACGTGTTCCACCAGTTGTTGGGTTTCCGTGCGGCTCAAAAGCTTGGCTGCCTGCACTTGCATCAAGTGTGACAAATGGGTGGCCATCACGGTTTCGGAATCAACGACCGTAAAACCCGCCATTTGTGCGGCTTCCTTCTGGCGGTCGTCGATCCAGTGCGCGGGCAGGCCGAATGCGGGGTCGGTCGTGGGGGTGCCGATCAGCGGCGTGGTGATGCCGCCGGGGTTGATGGCCAGGAACATGCCGGGGAAGGCTTCGCCTTCGCCCACCACCACGCCGCGCAGGGTGATGCGGTAGCCGCTGGGCTTGAGCTCCAGGTTGTCGCGCACGTGCACGGCCGGAGGCAGGAAGCCTACCTCCTGCGCGAACTTGCGGCGCACGCCCTTGATGCGGGTGAGCAAATCGCCCTGGCGGCTCTTGTCCACCAGGCTGATGAGGCGGTAGCCCAGCTCCAGGCCCAGCAGGTCCACGGGCTGCAGATCGTCCCAGGTAGCTTCGCCGTCGGCCACGGGGGCGGGAGGGGCTTCGACCTCGGGCGGCACCTTCTGGCGCTCATACAGCAGCCAGGCACCGTAGCCCATGAGACCACCCATTGTCAGGAACACCATGTGCGGCATGCCGGGGATCATGCCCAGCAGCAGCAGGATGCCGGCCGTGACGCCAACGACGCGGGGCGACATGAACAACTGCGCCACGATCTGGCGCCCCATGTCCTGGTCCTTGCCGACCCGCGAGATCACCATGGCCGCAGCCACCGAGATCAAGAGGCCTGGGATCTGCGCCACCAGCGCATCGCCGATGGCCAGCAGGATGTAGCTGTCGGCGGCCTGGCCTGCCGACAGGTTGTGCTGCAGCACGCCGATGGCAAAGCCGCCCACGATGTTGATGATCAGGATCAGGATGCCGGCGATGGCGTCGCCGCGCACGAACTTGGAGGCGCCGTCCATCGAACCGAAGAAATTCGCCTCCTCCGATACTTCGGCGCGGCGGCGCTTGGCTTCCTTCTCGTCGATCAGGCCGGCGTTCAGGTCGGCGTCCACCGCCATCTGCTTGCCGGGCATGGCGTCCAGCGTGAAGCGGGCCGAGACTTCGGCGATGCGCTCTGCGCCCTTGGTCACCACCACGAAGTTGATCACCACCAGGATCGCGAACACGATCAGCCCCACCGCGAAGTTGCCGCCGATCAGAAAGTGGCCGAAGGCCTCGATCACCGCACCCGCGGCGCCTGGGCCGGTGTGGCCTTCAAGCAGCACCACGCGGGTCGAGGCCACGTTCAGCGACAGGCGCATCAGCGTGGTCAGCAGCAGCACCGAGGGGAAGGCTGCGAAATCGAGCGGGCGAACCATGTAGGCCGCCACCATCATCACCATCAGCGCGACGGCGATGTTGAGCGTGAAGAACGCATCGAGCAGCCACGGTGGAATGGGCAGCACCATCAGGGCGAGGATGGCCACCACCAGCAGCGGTGCCGACAAGCCCTGGAGCGCGCTGGCGTTGCTGCCGGCCCATTGCTTCATCGAATTGACGGATGTGTTCATACGGCGGCGCCTTGCACGGTGGACGTGGTGCGGTTCAGCGGATCAAGCTCTGGAGGAACGAAGGGTTCTTCCAGGGTGTCGGGCATGCGGCCTTCGCCACGCAGCGCGGCTTTGAGGCGGTATACGTAGGCCAGCACCTGGGCCACGGCGGTGTACAGCGTGGCGGGGATGGCCTGGTCGAGCTCGGCATGGGCGTACAGCGCACGTGCCAGCATGGGTGACTGCAGCACGGGCACCTGGTGCTCCCGGGCCACGTCGCGGATCTTCATGGCGATGAGGTCGGTGCCGCGCGCGATCACCTGGGGCGCGTTCATGGTTTTCTCGTCGTACTTGAGCGCCACGGCATAGTGGGTGGGGTTCATCACCACGAAGTCGGCCTTGGGCACGGCCGCGACGCTGGCGCGCTCGGCGATCTCGCGCTGCTTCTGGCGGATGCGGCCCTTGATGTGCGGGTTGCCGTCCGATTCCTTGTGCTCCTGCTTGACTTCCTCGTGCGACATCTTCAGGCGCGACTTGAAGAAGTAGGCTTGCAGGGGTACGTCCACCAGCGCGGCCAGGAAGACGACGAGCAGCAGCAGGCTCATGCCGGATGTGAGCCAGTCCGCGAGCTGCCGGATGGCGACGGGCGAGGGCTGCAGCACCAGCATGGCCACGGACTCGATGCTGTTGCCCATGAACTTCCAGGCCACATAGCTCAGGATCGCGGTCATCAGCACCATCTTGGCCACGTTGGCCATCTGCTGCTTGGAGAACAGGTTGGCCACGCCCGAGATCGGGTTGAGCCGGTTGAACTGGGGCGAGATGGGCTTGCTGCTCATGATCCAGCCGCCCGCGCCGATGGCGCTGATCAGGGCCGCGCTGCTGGTGAGGATGGCGAACACGGAGCTGGCGATCATGCCGATGACCACCATGTCCGACAGCCGCTTGAGCATGGTGCCGGGCGCCATCACGATGGCAGAGTCGAACGCGAGCTGCCGGCTCATGGCCAACTGCATGTGGTCCATGAGCGCCGGAGCCAGCACCAGCATGCAGCCAGCGCCCGCGCCCAGGATCGCCAGATGGGAGAGGTCGCGCGAGCGCGCACCCTGTCCGTCTTCGCGCGCTTTTTGCAGTTTGCGCTCTGACGCGGGTAGGTTTTTCTCTTGGCTGGATTCCATGATGGCATGACGGCTGGTGCCATGCCATTGTCGTGAGCGACCCGGAAATCTAAAGCTGGATAAGGGGGCGGCGATGCCCGCTTTTCAGAGGGGCGGAGGCTTTTCGAGCCTCAAACGCAGCGGGCAACCCGTGCTACGTGCGGCCTTTGAAACTGGCGCGCCAGACCAGTGCACCCGTGGATCTGGCTTTGCCAGTCCACCGGGTGCGCCCCCCCTCGGGGGGAAGGCGCCGGAGGCGACTCAGGGGGGTCTAGAACCCGAGGCTGGCCAGCAGGTCATCCACCTGGGACTGGTCGGTGACGACATCCGGCGTGTTCTCGGGGTCGACCACCGGGCCCTGCAGGTGCGCGGGCTTGGTCTCGACGGCCGGGACCTGGGCATTGGGCGGCGCTGTCTGAATCAGCAGCTGCACGAGCTGCTCTTCGATGTTGGCGGCCAGGTTCACCACGCGCGCGATCACCTGGCCGGTGAGGTCGTGGAAGTCCTGGGCCATCATGATCTCGGTGAGGTGCGTGTCGGCTTCCTTGGTCACGCGCTCCACATCGGTCAGGAAGTTCATGATTTCGCCCTTGGCGACGGCGGCCACGGGGTCCTTGACCAGGGACGTCACCACGCGGCGCGTTTCCGCGGCGATGTAGTCGTGCTGCGCCTTGGCCTGCTCCACGCGGTTGAGCACCTTTTCCGCCGCTTCTCCGGTCAGGCGGGCGATGTAGGACAGGCGGCTTTGCGCGTCGGGCAGCTCGCCCATGGAGCCGCGCAGCTTGTCGGCGTAGCCCAGCTCGTTGAGCGAGTCGTGTAGCTGGCGGGTCAGCAGGCCGATCTTCTGGTGGACTTCGGCAGGCTGTTGGCTGTTGTGGTCCGGTGTGGCGTCCATGGTGTCATAGCCCCATCTTCTTGAGGATCAGGGTCACCTTTTCTTCCAGGGTGGCCTTGGTGAAGGGCTTGACGATGTAGCCGGCGGCGCCGCCCTGGGCTGCGGCCACGATGTCTTCCTTGCGGGCTTCGGCCGTCACCATCAGGACGGGCAGGTGCTTGAGCTTGTCGTCCTTCTTGATCTCCGCCAGCAACTGGAAGCCGTTCATGTTGGGCATGTTGATGTCGGTGACCACAAAGTCGAACTTGCTGTTGCGCAGCTTGTTCAGCGCGGCCACGCCATCCTCGGCTTCATCGGCATCGGAGAACCCGCTTTCCTTGAGCAGGTTGCGTACGATGCGTCGCATGGTGGAGAAGTCGTCAACAATCAAAAAGCGAAGGGCTGTGGTCACGTGGGACCCTTTCGGTCGGAAGTATCTGTAAGTATTGTCATGGGCGGCAGGTTTGGTGACAAGTCGTAACCGTCATCTGCCTGGGGGGGGATTTTCCCGCTTTTCATTCAGCAGTTCTGTCGAAGTGATTTCGGGGATCCCTTTGCCCATGAGACGTTCTTCGGCTTCGCGGGTCAGCACCGTGATGGTGATGCGCCGGTTGGCGGGTGCGCGCGGGTTCTTTGGCTCCAGCAGATCGCTGGCCGCCAGGCCCACCACGCGTCCCAGTTTAGCGTCTGGCATGCCGGCCGAGACCAATTCGCGCCGCGAGGCGTTGGCCCGGTCGGCCGACAGCTCCCAGTTGCTGTAACCGCGCTCGCTGTTGCCATACGGCACGGCGTCGGTGTGGCCGGCCAGGCTGATGCGGTTTTCCACTCCGTTCAGGGCGGCGCCGATCTCGCGCAGGATGTCGCGCATGTAGGGTTTCACCAACGCACTGCCGCTGTCGAACATGGGGCGGTTCTGGTCGTCGATGATCTGGATCTGCAGCCCGTCCGGCGTGATGTCGATGCGGATCTGGGATTTGTACTCGTTCAGGCGCGGGTTCTCGGTGATGAGCGCGTCGATCTTGGCTTCCAGGGCCTTGATGCGGTCCAGATCCTGTTTGGCGCGCTCGGCGCGGGCGGCGTCGATGCTCATGCGGCGCTGCTTGGCCTCCTCCACGTCGGAGCGCCGCACCTGCCCGTGCACCTTGGCCAGGTCGTTCCCGCCACCCGGGATCACGCTGGAGCTGTTGCCCGCGCCGTCGCCGCCGGTCATGGCGACCTTGAGCGGCGAGGCAAAGTATGCAGCGATCCCCTGCAGCTCGCCCTTGGCGGTGGAGCCCAGCAGCCACATCAGCAGGAAGAACGCCATCATCGCCGTCACGAAGTCGGCGTACGCGATCTTCCAGGCGCCACCATGCACCGCGTGGCCGCCTTTCTTGATGCGCTTGATGATGATGGGCTGGAGTTTCTTTTCTGCCATGGCGCTCAGGAGTCAGAGGGGGCTCGCTGGTGCTCCCGCTGCTACTTCTTGCCCTTCACATGCCCCTCCAGTTCGGAGAAGCTCGGGCGGACGTTGGAGAACAGGACCTTGCGGCCGAACTCGATGGCCGTGGCCGGGTTGTAGCCCTGCATGCTGGCCAGGAGGGTGGACTTGATGCACTGCAGCTCCTTGGCGGCGTCCTCGGTCTTTTGCTCGACCAGGCCGCCGAGCGGCTCGACCACGCCATAGGCCAGCAGAATCCCGAGGAACGTGCCCACCAGCGCCGAGCCGATCATGCCGCCCAGCACCGACGGCGGCTGGCCCACCGATCCCATGGTGTTCACCACGCCCAGCACGGCGGCCACGATGCCGAAGGCGGGCAGGGCGCCGGCCAGCCGGGCCAGCGCGGCCACGGGGGCGTGGGCCTCCTGGTGGTGGGTGTCGATCTCGCTGTCCATCAGCGCCTCGATCTCGTGGGAGTTGAGGTTGCCCGACACCATCATGCGCAGGTAGTCGGTGGTGAACTCGATCACATGGTGGTCGCTGCCCACCGTGGGGTATTTCTTGAAGATCTCGGACTCGTGGGGCGCCTCGACATCCTTTTCGATGGCCATCAGGCCTTCCTTGCGCGCCTTCTGCAGGATGTCGTAGAGCATCGCCATGAGCTCCATGTAGCGCTCCTTGGTGTACTTGGAGCCCTTGAGCGCCATCGGCAGCGCGGCCATGGTGGCCTTGATCACCTTGGGCTGGTTGTTCACCACGAAGGCCCCCAGGGCGCCGCCCAGGATGGTGATGATCTCGAAAGGCAGCGCCTTCAGGATCACGCTGATGTTCCCCCCGTGCACGATGTACACGCCGAAGATGCAGCCGAGGCAGACGACGTAACCGATGATGACAAACATGCTTTGGACGTGTTGGGCGGCAACTGGATTGAAGCCGGAAACGGCGGGTTGGGCACGGTTGCTGGCAGTGCAGCTTACCGAAGGTTACTGCAAATGTATCGGATTGAAGAGCACCAAATAGCGTCAAGAGCGCTGAGATCACGGGGCTTCTTGGGCAAATGGCGCCAGCGGGACACCCAGGCCCCGCATGTGGCGAACGCAGCCTGTCCGGGCCGGTATGGACCGAGGGCGCTGCGGTCGTGGCAGCGCGCCTTGGCGCCGTCTGACCCCTGAAAATTGAAAGAAATGTGCCGTTCCTGCAGTCGTGACAAGCGCTGATTGCTATATTTCTGATAGCTTTTGACTGGTTTTGCGGCTCGCTGCCCGTGGCCGCCTTGGCATCAATCGCTGCATTTGGGCCGGTTTTGGGCACCCACAGGGCCTTTTGACGCGGTAAGGGCTGCACTATGCTGCGGGCATGAAAGCCGTACTGCTCGCGGGGGGGCTGGGAACCCGCATCTCGGAAGAGTCGCACCTGCGTCCCAAGCCCATGATCGAGATCGGAGGGCGGCCCATTCTTTGGCACATCATGAAGATGTATGCCGCCCATGGCGTGAACGACTTCATCATCTGCCTGGGCTACAAGGGCTACGTCATCAAGGAATACTTCGCCAACTACTTCCTGCACATGTCCGACGTGACCTTCGACATGGCCAACAACCGCATGGAAGTGCACCACCGCCACGCCGAGCCCTGGCGCGTGACGCTGGTGGACACGGGCGAGGCCACCATGACCGGCGGGCGCCTCAAGCGCGTCGGCGAATACCTCGCGCCGGACGAACCCTTTTGTTTCACCTACGGCGACGGGGTGTCCGACATCGACATGGCGGCGCAGTTCGCCTTCCACCGCGCGCACGGCAAGCTCGCCACCGTCACCGCCGTGCTGCCGCCGGGCCGCTATGGCGCGCTGATGCGCGATGGCGACCAGGTGCAGGGCTTCGTCGAGAAGCCCCGTGGCGATGGCGGCTGGATCAACGGCGGCTTCTTCGTGCTGTCG
Source organism: Acidovorax sp. sic0104 (assembly GCF_019219095.1). GTDB lineage: Bacteria > Pseudomonadota > Gammaproteobacteria > Burkholderiales > Burkholderiaceae_C > Acidovorax. Next base: position 38,066 of record NZ_JAHUWH010000022.1, on the reverse strand, counting down.
CCCCGCGTCCTTGAGCGCATCGACGGCGACGCCACCCCCTGGGAGGCCGAGCCCATGGACACGCTGGCACGCGACGGCGAGCTGATGGCCTATGAGCACCACGGCTTTTGGCAGCCCATGGACACGCTGCGCGAGAAGAACCTGCTGGAAGAACTCTGGCAGGGCGGCCAGGCGCCCTGGAAGCGCTGGTGATGGCGGCGGTCCCCATGACAACGACAAGGCTGCAGATTCATGCGTCCTGACCCCGACTTCTGGCGCGGCAAGCGCGTGCTGCTCACCGGCCACACCGGATTCAAGGGCGCGTGGCTGTCGCTGTGGCTGCAGCGCCTGGGCGCACAGGTCACCGGCGTGGCCCTGCCGCCCCCGGCCGACCCCAACCTCTTTCGGCTGGCCCGTGTGGACGAGGGCTTGGACAGCCACTTCTGCGATGTGTGCAACCCCCAGGCCCTGGCCCCGCGCATCCGCGCGGCGCGGCCCGACGTGGTGCTGCACCTGGCCGCGCAGGCCCTGGTGCGCCCGAGCTACGCCGACCCGCTGGGCACCTTGGCCACCAACATCATGGGCACGGCCCACGTGCTGGATGCCCTGCGCGGCCTGCCCGAGGCGCGCGTGGCCCTGGTCGTCACCACCGACAAGGTCTATCGCAACCGCGAGTGGGCCTACCCGTACCGCGAGGACGACCCTCTGGGCGGGCACGACCCCTACAGCGCCAGCAAGGCTGCGGCGGAAATCGTGGCGGCCAGCTACCGTGACGCATTCCTCGCGCAGCAGGGCGTGGCCGTGGCCACCGCCCGTGCGGGCAACGTGATCGGCGGGGGCGATTGGGCGCCGGACCGGCTGCTGCCCGACGCCGTGCGCGCCTGGCAGGCGGGTGAGACCCTGCACATCCGCCGTCCGCAGGCCACGCGCCCCTGGCAGCACGTGCTCGAACCCCTGGCCGCGTACCTGCGTCTGGCGCAGCGCCTGTGGGATGCGCCCGGGTTGGCCGGCCCCTACAACTTCGGACCGCTGCCACACGAGGCTGCGACGGTGAGGAATGTGGTCGAATTGGCCTCTGGAGCATATCCAGCAAGCGCAATAAGCTATGAAAATGAGAGCGATGGGCCGCACGAGGCCGGCTGGCTGGCGCTGGAGACCGCCCATGCGCGCCAGGCCCTGGGCGTGGCGCCCCGCTGGGCGCTCACCACCTCCGTCGCCCGCACCATGAACTGGTACCGCCAGCAGCACGGCGGCGCCGATGCGCGCGCGCTGTGCCTGGCCGACATCGACGCCTGGGAGGCCCAGGCGTGAGCCGGCTGTCCTGCACGCCGCTGCCGCTGGCCGGACTGCTGCGCGTGCAGCGGCAGCCGCTGGCGGACGAGCGCGGCTTCTTTGCGCGCCTTTTCTGTGCCGACGAACTCGCAGCCGCCGGCTGGACGCAGCCCATCGCGCAGATCAACCACAGCCACACGGCCCGGGCCGGCACCGTGCGCGGCATGCACTACCAGCGCCCGCCGCATGCCGAGATGAAGCTCGTGACCTGCCTGCGCGGCGAAGTCCTGGACGTGGCGGTGGACCTGCGCCACGGCTCGCCCACGTTCCTGCAGTGGCATGCCGAGCGGCTGTCGGCCGACAACGGCGGCGCGCTGCTCATCCCGCCGGGGTTCGCGCACGGCTTCCAGGCGCTCTCTGACCGCGCCGAGTTGCTGTATTGCCACTCGGCCCCGTACGTGCCGGGCTCGGAAGCGGGCCTGAACCCGCTGGACCCGCGCCTGGCCATCGCCTGGCCCCTGCCGCCCGCGGGCCTTTCGCCGCGCGACGCCGGCCAGCCCTGGCTGGTTGACCAGCCAGGCCCAGAATTCGAAGGAGTGCGCCTGTGAAGTGCCGACACTGCGGCAGCCCGCTGCAATTGCCGTTCCTGGACCTGGGCAGCGCCCCGCCGTCCAACGCCTACCTGCCCGAGGCGGCCTTGCGCGCGCCCGAGACCTGGTTTCCGCTGCGCCTGCTGGTCTGCGAGACCTGCTGGCTGGTGCAGACCGAAGACCACGCCGGGCGCGAGGCACTGTTCACCGACGACTACGCATACTTCAGCTCGTTCTCGTCGTCCTGGCTGGCCCACGCCGACGCCTACGTGCAGACGATGCGCGAACGCCTGGCGCTCACCGTCGGCAGCTGCGTGGTCGAGGTCGCCTCGAACGACGGCTACCTGCTGCAGTACGTGCAAGCCGCCGGCATCCCGTGCTACGGCGTGGAGCCCACGGCCAGCACGGCGGCCGCCGCCCGTGCCAAGGGCATCGAGGTGGTGGAGCGCTTCTTTGGCGTCGCCCTGGCCGACGAGCTGGCCCGCTGCGGCCGCCAGGCGGACCTGATCGCCGCCAACAACGTGCTCGCGCACGTGCCCGACATCAACGACTTCGTGGGAGGCTTTGCGCGGCTGCTCAAGGCCCACGGCGTGGCCACGTTCGAGTTCCCGCACCTGCTGCGCATGGTGCAGGGCTGCCAGTTCGACACCGCCTATCACGAGCACTACTCGTACCTGTCGCTCACCGCCGTGCAGCGCATCTTCGCGGCCAACGGCCTCACGGTGCTGGATGTGCAGGAGCTTTCCACCCACGGCGGCAGCCTGCGCGTGTTCGCCGGCCGGGCCGATGCGGCCAGCCACCCCCAGGCCACGGCCGACGGTGCGCGCCGGGTGCAGGCCTTGCTGGCCGCCGAGGCAGATGCGGGCATGCTGGGCGCCGGTTTTTATGGCGATTTCCAGTCCCAGGCCTTGCGTGTCAAGCGTGAGCTGCTCACTTTTTTATTGCAATGCCAGGCCGACGGCGTCACCGTGGGCGCCTATGGTGCTGCGGCCAAGGGCAACACCCTGCTCAACTTTGCCGGCGTGCGGCCCGACCTGCTGCCCTATGCGGTGGACAAGAATCCCGCCAAACAGGGCCAGTACCTGCCCGGCAGCCGCATCCCGGTGGTGGGCGAGGCGCACTTGCGCGCGCACCGGCCCCAGCGCATCCTCATACTGCCGTGGAACCTGCGCGGCGAGGTGGCCGAGCAGCTCGACTACACGCGCAGCTGGGGCGCGCAGATGGTGGTGGCCGTGCCGCGGCTGGAGGTTTTCTAGGTGATCGAGATCCACCCCACGGCGAAGGTGTCGCACCTGGCGGACATCGAGGACTCGGTGCGCGGCACCCGCATCACCGTGGGCGCGCACTCGGTGATCGACAGCTTCGTCAAGGTCAAGCCCGCGGGCGGACAGGGCGATCTGGCGGTGGGCGAGCACGTGGTCATCAACGCGGGCTGCGTGCTCTACACGGGCAACGGTATCCGCATCGGCAACTATGTGGCGATCGCGGCCAACTGCACCTTCGCCCCGGTGAACCATGCCTATGCCGACCGAAGCCGGCTCATCCGCGAGCAGGGCTTTCTGCCCAGCAAGGGCGGCATCGTGGTCGAGGACGACGTGTGGATCGGCGCCAACTGCGTGCTGCTCGACGGTGCCGTGCTCAGGCGCGGCTGCGTGGTTGGCGCGGGCTCCATCGTGCGGGGCGAACTGCTGGCGTACACCGTGTACGCAGGCCAGCCGCTGCAGGTGGTGGGGGAGCGGCGGTGACAAGCCTGCCCACCTCCATGTTCACCGTGCTCGGAGCCTCGGGCTACATCGGCAGCCGGCTCGCGGAGCACCTGCGCTCCCGGGGCCACGCCGTGTGGGCGCCTGCGCGCGGCGATGCGGAACTGCTGCGGCGGCCCCTGGGCCATGTGCTGTACTGCGCGGGCCTCACGGCGGACTTTCGCACGCGTCCGTTCGACACCGTGGATGCGCACGTGGGGCTGCTGGCCCAGGTGCTGCGGCATGCGCGCTTCGAGTCCTTGCTGTATCTCTCGTCCACGCGGGTCTACATGGGCGCTGCCACCACGCACGAGGACGCGGCGCTGTCGGTGCTGCCGGGTGATCCGACGTATCTGTACAACCTCACCAAGCTCACCGGCGAATCTCTGTGCCGTGCCAGCGGGCGCTCCGGGGTGCGCGTGGCGCGCCTGTCCAACGTCGTCGGGCCGGGCATGGACGCTGCGTCGGGCAACCTGGTGGCCGACCTGGTGCGCCAGGCGCGCGCGGGCCACATCGTGCTGCGCTCCGATCCGCAGTCCTCCAAGGACTATGTGCATGTGGAGGATCTGCTCGACTGGCTGCCGCGCATCGCACTGGCGGGCCGCGCCGCCACCTACAACGTCGCCAGCGGCCGACAGACGCTGCACGCCCAGTGGCTGGCCTGGCTGCAGGCCCGCACGGGTTGCACCCTGGAAGTGGCGGCAGAGTCCCCGCTGCAGCGTTTTTCGCCCATCGACGTCAAGCGCCTGCAGGCTGAGTGGGGCGTGGTGCCCCGTGCCGTGCTGGCCGATGACTTGTTGCAATTTCTGCCATCGAACGACCCCGCCGACCCCGCTGACCCTGTTGGAGTAACCGAGCCATGAACCCTGTCGACCAATTTGCCCAGGAGCGCCGCGACCGCCTGGCCGGCTATGCCCAGGACGCCGCATTCCAGACTTTGTCGCGCGACTGGCTGCAGGCCTCCATGCAGCGGCAGTACGTCTACAACTTCGACTGGATGGGCCGGCCCATCATCCAGTACCCGCAGGACATGGTGGCCATGCAGGAGCTGGTGTGGCGCGTGCGGCCCGACCTCATCATCGAGACCGGCATCGCCCACGGCGGCTCGCTGGTGCTCAGCGCCTCGCTGCTGGCGCTGCTGGATATGAGCGACGCCATCGAGGCGGGCACCACGCTGGACCCGCGCGTCTCGCGCCGCAAGGTGCTGGGGGTGGACATCGACATCCGTGCGCACAACCGCGCTGCCATCGAATCCCACCCCATGGCCAGCCGCATCGCCATGGTCCAGGGGTCGGCCGTTGCGCCCGACGTGGTGCAGCAGGTACGCGACTTCGCCAAGGGATACCAGCGCGTGCTGGTGTGCCTGGACTCCATGCACACGCACGACCACGTGCTGGGCGAGCTCGATGCCTACGCCCCTCTGGTCACGCCCGGCAGCTATTGCGTGGTGTTCGACACCTTCGTGGAGGACATGCCGCCCAGGTTCTTTGCCGACCGGCCCTGGGACGTGGGCAACAACCCGAAGACGGCCGTGCGCCAGTGGCTTGCCGGGCACGCCGAGTTCGAGGTCGATGCCGACATGGAGCAGCGTCTGCAGGTGACGGTGGCGCCGCAGGGCTTCCTGCGCCGGCGCACGGATTGATGGATGCGGCCCAGCGCTCAGATCAAGGAGACGGATCATGGACAACCTGCAATTCTTTGAAGACAACGGCTACGTGGTGCTGCGGGACTTCTGGCCCGACGGCGAGCTGGACGCCTTGCAGGCACAGCTCGACGAACTGGGCCGGCTGGTGGTCGGGGAGAACTTCAGCTCTGTCGACCGCTCGCGTTACGAGATGACGGCCGAGCAGCAGTCGATGCTGTATGACCGCATGAAGTACCTGCCTGCGCTGTCGTGCATGTCGGGCAGCCAGGCCATCCGCAGCATGTGCCGCGAATTCGGGCTTCAACACCCTTCGCTGATGGGGTGCTGCAACATGCGGCTGGACAAGCCGCATGACGCCCGGCACCTCTTTGCCTGGCACCAGGACTCGGTGTACCTGCTGGGTTCGGTGAACGCAGTCACGGTGTGGGTGCCGCTGCAGGACGTGGATTTGCACCACGGGACCATCCAGGTCGTGGCGGGTAGCCACCGGCGCGGGCTGGCGCCGTTCAAGCGCATCAGCGACAAGGTGATCGCGCCCTATGTGCCGATGCTGCAGCGTGACCTGAGCCTGGCCGAGGAGGTGACCGACGAGCACGTGACCATCGAAGCCAAGCGCGGCGATCTCGTGGTCTTCAAGCAGATGCTGCTGCACCGCAGCACCCCGAACCTGAGCGACCAGATCCGCTGGACGGCTCAGCTGCGCATCACCGACCTGGCCGAACCAGACCACCGCCGCCAGCGCTTTCCCACCGGGGACAAGACCAACATCTTCTATGTGGACTACCCGGGCCATGACAGCGCGGCGCGCCGCGCGCAGGAACAGCAGACGCAACCCGGAGCCATCGCCGCATGACCTCGACAACCACGAATGATCCGCAGGACCCGTCGCGCTATCGCCAGGCTGGCCGCAGCACCTCGGGCGAGGTGGGGTACCGCGGCGCGCTGGACGCACTTTTCACCCACGCGCGCGGCAGCCAGGTCGAAAAGCTTGAGAACTTCGCCTGCTATGTGCCGCGCCAGTCCATGGCCCGCTTCCTGTGCCTGAGCGAGATTTTCAAGCTGGTGCTGAACGTGCAGGGCGACGTGATGGAGTGCGGCGTCAACTGGGGCGGTGGGCTCATGACGTTCGCGCAGTTGAGCGCGATCTGGGAGCCGGTGAACCTGCAGCGCCGCATCGTTGGCTTTGACACCTTCAGCGGGTTCGAATCGGTCTCGCCCGAGGATGAGCACGCGGTGATCCAGACCGCCGAGCGCCGCGCGGGTGGCTACAAGGCCGACAGCCTGGAGGACCTGCGCGAGACTGTGGCGCTGTTCGACGCCAACCGTTTCATCGGCCACATCCAGAAAGTGGAACTGGTGGCCGGGGATGTGGCGCAGACGGTGCCCGCCTACCTTGCGCGCGAACCGCAGACGGTGGTGTCCCTTCTGCACCTGGATCTGGATCTGTACGAGCCGACCAAGGTGTGCATCGAGCATTTCGTGCCCCGCATGCCCAAGGGGGCCGTGATCGTGTTCGACGAGCTGAACAACCGCACCTGGCCCGGTGAAACCCGCGCAGTGATGGAAACGCTGGGGCTGCCGCGCCTGCGCATCCAGCGGTTTCCGTACGAGCCGCATGTGAGCTACGCGGTGCTGGAGTGAGCTTCGGGGTGCCAAACGCCCCGCAGCAGCCCCGTGCGCCGGCTCCCCCGCAGGTTCTGCAGGGGGCCTGCAGAATGCTCGAGCGGGGGCGGGAGGAGGCGGGTCAGCCCTGCCGGGCGAGTGACTCGGAGGCGTAGCGCAGGTACGTGACGGCGAAGTCCCGGTGTCCGTGGGCGAACTCCACTTCGGCCAGGCAGGCCAGCGCCACGGCGTCGTGCGGCACGGCGCCCAGGACGGTCTCGGCCAGCTCGGTGACCTCGATCCAAGGTCGGCTCTGGATCTGGCCGCCCGCAGCCTGGGGCGCGGCGTCGGCTGCCTTGGCCTTGTCCACCAGCGTCTGCAGCCGCTGGTGCGCGTCCTGAAGGCTCACCCGGTGCCCGGGCGCCAGGCCCACGCCGGGCGTGGGCGGCTGCGTCCAGGCCTCTGGCATGCCCGGCAGCCACGATTCCATGGCCCGCAGCTGCGCCTGGGGGTCGCCGGGGGCCTCGGCCCGGGCGAGCCACTGCAGCCACATGGCGCGCAGGCCTTCGCCAAAGAAATGGTTGTAGAGATCCTCCCGCATCAGCGGTGACTGCTCCAGTTGCGCGCGGCCGTTGAGTCGCTGGGCGTTGAGCGCCTGCACGTCGCGGGCCAGGTCCTGCGCGATGCGCACGTAGTCCTCGGGTGTTTCGGCCAGCCACTCGGTGCGGCCCAGGTAGGTGAGCATGCCCACCCCCATGCGGCTCTTGAAGCTGTCGCCCACCATCGAGACCACGGGCAGGCCCATCCACAGGACGTCGAAGGTGGTGGTGCCGCCCGTGAGCGGGAAGGGGTCGAGTGCGATGTCGATGCGGTGGTAGGTGAGGTACTGGTTGTCGTTGCGCAGCGCCACCAAGTCGAGCTGGCCCGCGGGGACGCCCAGGCCCTCGCAACGCTCCCGGTAGGCCTGTGCGAAGTCGGGACGGTCCAGGTTCTTGCCTTCGATGAGCAGGCGGGAGTTGGGCACCGCCGCGAGCACTCTGCCCCACAGCGCCAGCACTTCGTCGGTCAGCTTGCCCAGGTTGTTGCAGGAGCCGAAGGTGATGAAGCCGTTGGCCAGCGCGGGTGTGGGGTGCACCAGGTAGCGCGGCTGGTAGCGCCACAGGGGGTTGCGGCTCATGGGCCGGTAGCAGGTGAAGAACACTGGCAGCCGGTACAGCTGCTCGGTGTACTGGTCGTCGACGTCGGGCGGGTCGGTGACCTCGTCGCTGAACTTGTAGTCCACGGCCGTGAGGCCCGTGGTCGCCGGAAAGCCCAGCCAGGACACCTGCACCGGCGCGGCCTTGTGCGCCATGGCCAGCAGGCCGTTCTGGCCGGTGTGACCTGCCAGGTCGACCAGGATGTCGATGCCCTGCGCGCGGATCGCCTCGGCCTGCTGCCGGGCGGTGAAGCCCGACAGGCGGATGAAATGGTCGGCGTGGCGCTCCACCCGCTCGGTCACGTGGTCGTCGCGCGGGAAAAGGTAGAACGCGAAGATCTCGAACTGGCGCCGGTCCAGCTGCGCGAGCAGCCCTTCCACGAAGTACATCACCGAGTGCACTCGGAAGTCGGGCGACAGGAAGCCGATCTTCAGGCGCCGCCAGGGCGCGCCGCGGTGCGCCTCGAAGGTGGGCCAGTCGGGCACCAGGGGCGGCTCGAACACCGCGCCGAATTCCCGCGCCGCGGCCGCCAACTGCCCGGCGGTGGCCTCGGGGTCGGCCAGCATGAACAGCAGCCTGTTCGTGTAGTTGCCGGGGTCGGCGGGGCGCAGCGCGATGGCCTTTTCGCAGTCTTTCACGGCCTCACGCACCTGGCCGAGCTCGCGCCGGTGGATGGAGCTTTGCATCAGCGCGGCCACCCGGTCCTCCAGCGACTCGGCCAGTTCTGCGGCCTTCTGCGCGGCCGCATAGCCCTTGTCGTGCAGGCTCATCAGATAGCAGCACTCCGCCAGCTTGATCCACGCGATGGCCTGGTGCGGGCGCAGCCGGCAGACCTTGTCCAGCAGTGGGAGCGCGTCATTGTTGTATGCCTGCTCGATCAGCATGTTGGCGTAGTTGACGAGCAACTCGGCATCGTCGGGCCAGTAGACATGCGCCTGCTTGTAGGCCTTGAGCGCGGCGTCGAAGTCACGCTGCTTGCTCAGCGAAAAGCCCAGCAGGCGGTGCGCGGTGAGGTGGCGGCCGTTCTTGCGCAGCGTCTGGCGGCACAGGCGGGTGAGCAGCGGCCAGTCGGCGGCGGCGAGTGCCGCACGCAGGCGGGCATCGTCCTGTTCGTTGTGTTTGGGTTGCACGTTGCGGCCGATCTCCGGGCAAAGGGGCGTCAATGAGGCAGTGTGCCACGCACAAAGGCAAAGGGGCCCGTCGGGGCCCCTTTGTCGTCATCGTTCCACCACCAGCGGGGCTGACAGCAGGCTGCCGATTGTGGTTACTTGAGCAGCGAGAGCACGCCCTGGGGAATCTGGTTGGCCTGGGCCACCATGGCGGTGCCGGCCTGCTGCAGGATCTGGGCGCGCGACAGGTTGGCGGTTTCCGCCGCGAAGTCCGCGTCCTGGATGCGCGAGCGCGAGGCCGATAGGTTTTCCGACGTGATCTGCAGGCTGGCGATGCTGGTCTCGAAGCGCGACTGCATGGCACCGAGCTTGGCGCGCTCGCCGCTGATGAAGGCCAGGGCCGAGTCCACGGTCTTCAAGGCATCGGTCGCGTTGGCGAAGGTCGTCACGTCCAGGTTGGCCACGGTGTGCAGGGCCGAGCCGCCGTTGTCCAACTGGTTGCTGGCAGAGGTCACAGCGAACGATTTTTCGGAGTCCAGCGTGATGTAGCCGCCGGTGCTCACGTTTTCTGCCGTGGCGTCGGCGGTCAGCGTCTGCGCAGTGCCATTGCTGCCGCCCGCTGCGTCATAGCCCGTGACGGTCACGGCTGCTGCGTTGGCATTCACGGTATCGCCGATCACGATGTCGTTGCCGGTCGCGTTCGTCAGGATGATCTGCGTGCCATCCGAGCTCAGCGACGCGTTGATGCCCGTCTTGGCCGATTGCTCGTTGATGGCGGAGACGGCCGGCGACAGGCGGTCGGTGCCGGTGGCAGACGTCAGCGTGAAGGAGATGGTGCGTGCCGCGCCCACGTTGTCGCCTTCCAGGGTCAGCGAGTACGAGCCGGCAGAAGCCAGGCCACCCAGGCGCACTTCGGTGCGGGCCGTGGCCGTCACGCCGGTGGTGGCTTGCAGGGAGTTGACCTGGTCTGCGGTGGCCTTGGCGGTGGCGCCGGAGGTCACGGTCATGGTGCCGGTGCCCAGATAGCCGCTGATGGCCACCGAGCCGGCCGTCACGCCGTTGGTCACGGCGGTGGTGCCGCTGACAGCCGCCTGCGCCCCGATGCCCGAGCCGTTCGATGCAATATTCTGGTTGTTGCCATAGACGTTGGTGCGCAGGTTGGCAGTGGCGGCGACGATGGTCTGGTTGGCATTGGCGCCCACCTGGAACTGCTGCGTACCAAACGTGCCGTCCAGCAATTTCTGGCCGTTGAACTCCGTGGTCTGCGAAATGCGGTCAAGTTCCGCCACCAATTGGCCGACTTCCTGTTGCAGGGCCTGGCGGTCGCCGGCGCTGTTGGAGGCGTTGGCCGACTGCACGGCCAACTCACGCACCCGCTGCAGGATGTTGCCGGCAGATCCCATCGCGCCTTCTGCCACCTGGGCCAGGGAGATACCGTCGTTCGCATTGCGAACAGCCTGGTTCAGGCCGCGGATCTGGCTGGTGAAACGCTCGGAAATCGCCAGGCCCGCCGCGTCGTCCTTGGCGCTGTTGATGCGCAGGCCCGACGAGAGGCGTTGAATGGCGGTGTTCAGCGAGGCCTGGCTGGTGCCCAGATTGCGCTGCGCGGTGAGCGAGCTGATGTTGGTATTGATGGTTGCTGCCATGGCGAAACTCCTTAACGTCGCAAGACGGATCTGTTTGCCGGTTCAAGCGCACCCGTCCGGCTGTCAATGAGGGAACGATGGACGAATTGTGGGGATGCCACTTTTTGGCGTTGGGGAGATAAGCGGCAAAAAAGTCGCACAACTTGTGCGTTTGGCCCTCAAGTTTTCCGGCGACGACCCGAAAACATTTGCAACGGACCGTAAGCGGCCCGCCGTTCACCAGATGCAAAAAGCGCTGGCGAACCCAGGAAGCCAGCGTGGTGCTGGCGCCCCGGCTGGCGGCAACGCCATATTCAGTCAGTTCTTTCTGGAGATTTGCAATGGCTTCCACCATCAATACCAACATCAGCTCGCTCACCGCACAGCGCAACCTGGGCATGAGCCAGACCTCGCTGAATACGTCCATCCAGCGCCTCTCGTCGGGCCTGCGCATCAACAGCGCCAAGGACGACGCGGCGGGCCTGGCGATTTCCGAGCGTTTCACCAGCCAGATCCGCGGCCTGAACCAGGCTGTTCGCAATGCGAACGACGGTATCTCCCTGGCGCAAACCGCTGAAGGCGCGCTGAAGGCTTCCGGCGACATCCTGCAACGTGTGCGTGAACTGGCGGTGCAGTCGGCCAACGCCTCCAACAGTGCCGGCGACCGCCAAGCCCTGCAACAGGAAGTGGGCCAACTGGTGTCCGAACTGGACCGCATCTCGCAAACCACGGAATTCAATGGCTCCAAGCTGCTGGACGGCACGTTTGGCACGCAACAGTTCCAAGTGGGTGCCAACGCCAACCAGACCATCGTCGCTGCCACCGCCAACCTGCGCACCAGCGTCTACGGCAACAACCAGAACGTGGCTTCCAACGGTTCCGGCATCGGCGCCCAGGCACCTGCCAGCGGCACCACCGCCGTGAACAACGGCGTGACCGGCGGCACCGTGGCCATCAGCGGCTACCTGGGCACCGGCAGCCTGACCGTGACCTCCAGCGCCACGGCCAAGGCCACCGCGGACCAGATCAACGGTATCAAGGCCAGCACCGGCGTGACCGCCACGGCCCGCACCGAAGTACGCCTGGGCGGCATGGCATCGGCCGGCTCCTACTCCCTGACGCTCGAAGGTGACAATGTCGGTGCCGCCCGAACCGTGTCCTTCACCCTGACGTCCGCCACCGGCACCGACCGCCTGTCGGCCGCCGTGTCCGCCATCAACGATCAGACGGCCAAGACCGGCATCAATGCATCGCTGAGCTCGGACGGCACGCAGATCATCCTGACCAACGCGACCGGCAACGACATCGTGGTGGGTGACACCACCAACGCCAACGCCGCAGCCGTGACGGTGACGGGCTACGACGCAGCAGGCGCCAGCAACGGCACCGCCCGCACCCTGACGGCCGACTCCACCGCAGAAAACGTGAGCACCGGTGGCTACATCACCCTGGACTCCGAAAAGTCGTTCGCCCTCACCTCGGCCAGCAACCAACTGGACAATGGCGGCTCGGCACTGCAAACGGTGGCCAACCTGGACGTGACCACGTTCAGCAACGCCACCAACGCCCTGAAGACCGTGGACTCCGCCCTGGCCTTCATCAACGGCGAACGCGCCAAGCTCGGTGCTCTGCAATCGCGCTTCGAAACCTCGATCAGCAACCTGCAAGTGACCTCGGAAAACCTGTCTTCTTCGCGCAGCCGCATCCTGGATGCCGACTTCGCCGCAGAAACGGCCAACCTGTCGCGCTCGCAGATCCTGCAACAGGCCGGTACGGCGATGGTGGCCCAGGCCAACCAGCTGCCACAAGGTGTGTTGGCCCTGCTGCGTTAATCACGCAGGGCATGGCGGTCAGGGCGTTGCAGCGCCCTGACGGGACCGGGCGGCGGCAGATTTCTGTCGCCGCCATTTGGCTTTTTGAGACGGCGGGTGCCAGGACCGCTGGATAAGACGGGTTTCCTGGTGCGAATACGGGAGATGCTGGCGGCCATTCGGCGCCATAATTTCCGTTGAACCAGTTCAGGAGGTTGGTATGGCCACGATTTCATCCGTAGGTGTCGGCACGAACGGGCTTGATGTCAAGAACATCATTGCCAAGTTGGTCGAACTGGAAAAAGAGCCGTTGACCAAGCTCGAGGTCCAGGCCGCCACCGTCAAGACCAAGATTTCGGCCTTCGGCCAGATCAAATCACTGGTATCCACGCTGCAGGATGCCGCGAGCAAACTCACCAGCGTGACCGGCTGGAACGGTGTCTCCACCACTTCCTCGGACTCCAAGTTCGTGTCGGCTACCGCCGTGGGCGGCACGCTGCCGACCACCTTCAGTGTGGAGGTGCAGGGCCTGGCCAAGGCGCAAGCCACTGCCTCCGCGGCGCTGCTGCCGGTGGGTGGCGCGCTGGGCGCGGGCACGCTGCGCCTTGAACTGGGCAAGTGGAGTGTGTCCCCCGCGTCCTTCACGCCCGGCTCCGGCCAGCCCGTGGACATCACCGTCAGCGCCAGCGACAAGCTCTCGGACGTGGCCAGCAAGATCAATGGCGCCAATGCCGGTGTGACGGCGTCCATCCTGTCCGATGCTTCGGGCGAACGCCTGCTGCTGCGCAGCAAGAGCACGGGCGAAGAGTTCGGTTTCCGCCTGAGTGTGATGGAAGGCGGCGACACCGACCCACAGAGCGCAGGCAACACCGATGCCAGTGGCCTGTCGCGCCTGGTGGCCGGCTCCACGGTGACGCAGGCGGCCGCCAACGCCAAGGCCACGGTCAACGGCATCGCCGTGTCTTCCGCCACCAACACCTTCGCCACGACGGTGTCGGGTGTGACGTTCAAGGCGGAGCAGATCACCACCGCGCCGATCGAGATCACAGTGGGCAAGGACGAATCCGCGATTCGGGCCAACATCGATGGGTTCGTGAAGGCCTACAACGCCATCAACGAGCTGCTGCAGGACGCCACCAAGTACGACGCCAAGACCAAGTCGGCGGGTTTGCTGCAGGGCGACTCCACCGCCGTGGCGCTGCAGAACTCGCTGCGCAATGCCATCCAGTCGGTGACATCGGGCGGCGGCGCCTACCAGCGCCTGGCCGATGTCGGCATCACCCAGCAGCTGGGCGGCAACCTGGCGGTGGATTCCACCAAGCTGACCAAGGCGCTGACCGACAACCCCGAGGATGTGAAAAACCTGTTCCGCAATACCGGAGGGGGTTCTGCCGACGGCATTGCCGTGCAGTTGAAGGCATTGACGACCAATCTGCTGTCCAACGACGGTTTCTTCAAATCCAAGGACGATACGCTGCAATTGAACCTGAAGCGCAATTCCCAGGACCAGGTTCGCGTGAACGAGAAGGTCGACGCATTTGAAAAACGGATCACCCGGCGCTATAACGCGCTGGATACGCAGTTGAGCAGCCTCAACGGCCTCAATGCCTACATTTCGCAGCAGGTCGCCGCCTGGAACAAGTCGACGGGTTGATAGACAAGGGGCTTCAGTTTTTCTGGCGCAGGCCGATAACTCTAGTAATACCTCGGAAGGATTGTCAGCATGTTCAGCGCCTACAGCCCCCGTGCAGCCAACGCGTACCAACGCATCAATGTAGAGACCAGCATGCACACGATGGACCAGCACCAGCTGGTCAGTCTGCTGTATGAGGGCGTCCTCAACGCCATCGCCACTGCGCGTGGCGCCCTGGCCCGTGGTGACGTGCTGGGCAAGGTCAATGCCATCTCCAAGGCGGTGCGCATCCTGGAAGAGGGGCTGAGCACCTCGCTCGACAAGGTCGACGGCGGCGAGCTGGCCGAAAACCTCGGCGCCCTGTATGACTACTGCATGCGCCGCCTGATCCTGGCCAACGCCCGCAACGACGACGCCATCATGCAGGAAGTGATGCGCCTGATCGAGCCCGTGGCCCAGGGCTGGAACGAAATCAAGAAGAACGGCGCCTCGGCGTCGCCCGCCAATTCCCCCGCCGCTGGCCAGCCCGTGCTGGTGGAGGCCTGAGTCATGTCCCACATGCTGATTGATTACTACAAGGCAATAGAAGACAGCAGCGCCAAGATGCTGGAAGCCGCCAAGCTCAAGGATTGGGATGGCGTGGTGCGCTACGAGGGCGCCTGCGCCGTGCTGATCGAGCAGCTGCGCTTCAAGTCGCAAGAGCACGAGCTCCTGCCCGAGCACCGCCGTGAAAAGACCCGCATCATGCAGCGCATCCTGCGCAATGACGCCCAGATCCGCTGCCTGGCTGAACCCTGGCTGGCACAGTTCGAGCACCTGTTCGAAGGGCAGCCGCAGATGATGCACTGAGGCCGCGCTGGCGCATCAAGACAAAGCCGACCCATCGAGGTCGGCTTTTTCGTGGGTGAAATGGGGCTCTACCGATGGCCTGGCAAGCGCGATCAGCTATTGAATCGAGAGCAACCGCTCGCTGGTGCCTGTCATCAAGGAGCCAGGGCCAGCGACGCGTCGCCCGGCACCTTGTGGCAGGAGTTTGGGGTATTCTTTTGAGGCGAAAAATGCCTCTAGCGCTTGCCTACAATGCGTAAGCAGCTACGAAATCAGGAGTAATTTCCGCCCACCGCCGCTTGATACCGGCGCGCCCCAGGCCAGGGATGCCAAGCAAGGGCCGCCCCGCAGCGAGGGCATCGTCCCTCTGCCCGCAACGTGCAGCGTTGCGAGAGCGGGGGGAAGGCGCGCAGCGCCTCAGGGGGTGTCCCTGGTTACACCTGCATGTTCATGATGTCGGTATACGCCTGCACCATGCGATTGCGCACGTGCAGCGTGGCCTGGAAACCGATCTGGGCCTTCTGGATGGCCACCATGGTCTCTTCCAGGCTGACGGAGGGGTTCTCCATCTGGACCTCGGTCTGCAGGTTGGATGACTTGTTCTGCGCCGCGCTCACCGATTGCAGTGCGCCCTTGAGCGCTCCCGAGAAGCCCACGTCGTTGCCGTCGTTTTGCGGCGCTGCAGCACGGCGCGCCACGCCTGCGCCCGACAGGGGGGCGGTAGAGCTGGAAATGCGAAGGTCCATGGCAGAGGTTCCGTGGGGAATGGGGGTATGCTGCGTATCCTAGCCATCGGGCCGGGGCCCATCGCTTGGAATTGATGGCCAAACGCGCGGCTTATCCAGCGAACATTTTGAAGGCGTGACCGAATAATCGACTCCACGCTTTGGTCCCTCGTCGGGCCTTCCTTACTGGAACGCAAGATGTCTGCAGTTGCTGAAATTCCCGTCAACAATCCCCCCGCCAGCCCGAACTGGCTGCAGCGCCTGTCGACGCTCGACCGGGCCAAGCGCATGCGTCTGGGTGTGGGCGTGGCGCTGCTGGTGGCGGCGGCCATTGCGGCCATCGTGCTGGGCCGCCAGCCTGACTACCGCGTACTGTTCGCCAACCTGAGCGACAAGGACGGCGGTGCCATCGTCGCCCAGCTGTCGCAGATGAACGTGCCCTACAAGTATGCGGACGGCGGCGGCGCGATTCTTATCCCATCCGACCGCGTGCACGACGTGCGTCTGCGCCTGGCCACCCAGGGCCTGCCCAAGGGCTCGGTGACCGGGTTCGAGCTCATGGAATCGAGCAAGTTCGGCATGACCCAGTTCCAGGAGCGCCTGAACTTCCAGCGCGGGCTGGAGGGGGAGCTGACCCGCTCCATCCAGGCGCTGTCTTCCGTGCAGGGCGCACGCGTGCACCTGGCCCTGCCCAACCAGAACGGTTTTTTCCGCGAACAGCAAAAGCCCTCTGCCTCCGTGCTGGTCAGCCTGCACCCCGGCCGCATCCTGGACCGCGCCCAACTGGCGGGCATCGTGCATCTGGTGGCTTCGAGCGTGCCGGAACTCTCTCCGTCCGCCGTGAGCGTGCTCGACGATACCGGCAAGCTGCTGTCGCAGTCGCCCGATGCCGGCAATGGGATCGGCAGCGAGGTGAACGCCCAGCAACTGCTGCACGTGCAGCAGCTGGAGCAGCAGTACACCCGGCGCATCCTGGACATTCTGGAGCCTGTGGTGGGGCGCAACAACGTCAAGGCGCAGGTCACGGCCGAAGTGGACTTCACGCAGACGGAATCGACTTCCGAGCAGTTCCGCCCCAATCAGACGCCCGATTCCTCGGCCATTCGCAGCCAGCAGGTGCTGGAGAGCAAGGGCAGCGCGAACAAGACGGCCACGGGCGTGCCCGGTGCCGTGTCCAACCAGCCTCCGGCCCCGACGACGGCCCCCATCAATGGCGCCAACCCTGCGCCCACGGCGGGCAACACCCAGCAAGGCACCGAGGAGCAGACCAGCAAGCGCGAGTCGACCACGAACTACGAAGTGGACAAGACCGTGCGCGTGACCCGTGGCAGCACCGGCAGCGTCAAGCGCCTGAGTGCCGCGGTGGTCGTGAACTACCAGACGGGCGAAGACAAGGGCAAGCCGATCACCAAGGCGCTGACCCCTGAACAGCTGGAGCAGATGACCGCCCTGGTGCGCGAGACCATCGGCTTCAACAAGGACCGTGGCGATTCCGTCAACCTCATGAACACGCCGTTCCAGGTCGACGCCACACCCCTGAGCGACATCCCTCTGTGGAAGCAGCCCGAGGTGATCGACCTGGCCAAGACCTTTGCCTGGCCTGTCGGTGCGGTGCTGTTCGCAGCCTTGGTGCTGCTGGGCCTGGTGCGCCCCGCGCTCAAGGGTGGAAACGCAGCTGCCAAGCCCCAGGCCATCACCGCCGCCGGCGCGCAGCTCGATGCGGTGGAATCGGAAACGCCCGAGCGCCCCGCGCTGCCTGCACCGAACAAGAAGGACGAAGTGCTGCCTGCCACGCCGGAGCAGTTGCGCCTGGAGGATGCGCGCGTGCTGGCCAAGGAAAATCCCGTGGCCGTCGCCAACATCCTGAAGGGTTGGCTCAACGGCGATCCTGTCTGAAAAACCAACACACTCCGGACGACCACCATGGACGAGCAAGGACTCAACGACGCCGCCATCATGCTGATGTCCCTCGGCGAAGAAGAGGCTGCCGAGGTTTTCAAGCACTTCTCGCCCAAGGAGGTGCAGAAGCTGGGCGAAACCATCGCCCGCATGCGCTCGGTGTCGCGCGAGAAGGTGGACGAGGTCATCAACAAGTTCTCGAATGCGGCGTCCGCGCAGAGTCTGCTTGTATCTGACACCGGCAACTATGTGCGGGCTGTGCTCAAGCGCGCGCTGGGCGACGACAAGGCGGGGCTGCTGATCGACCGCATCCTGCAGGGCGGCGACGTCTCGGGCATCGAAAGCCTCAAGTGGATGGATCCGCTGTCGGTGGCTGAGCTGCTGCGCAACGAGCATCCGCAGATCGTGGCCGCCATCCTGGTGCATCTGGACAGTGACCAGGCCTCGGGCATCCTCATGCATCTCACGGACCGCCAGCGCAGCGAGATCCTGTTGCGCGTGGCCACGCTGGAAGGCATCCAGCCGACGGCGCTCAAGGACCTGAACGAGGTGCTGTTCAAGGTGCTGGCCGGCGGCGACAAGATCCGCAAGAGCTCGCTGGGTGGCGTCAAGGCGGCGGCCGAGATCATCAACCTGCTGGGCGGCAACATGGATGCCGTGGTGCTCGAATCCATCCGAGGCTACGACCCCGACCTCGCCCAGAAGATCATGGACAAGATGTTCGTATTCGAGGACGTGCTCAAGCTCGACGACAAGGCGATCCAGACGGTGCTCAAGGAAGTGGCGTCCGAGACGCTCATCGTGGCGCTCAAGGGCGCGGTGCCCGAGCTGCGCGAGAAATTCCTGTCCAACATGTCCTCGCGCGCCTCCGAGGCCATGCGCGAAGACCTGGAGTCGCGCGGCCCCATGCGGCTGTCCGAGGTCGAGGCGCAGCAAAAGGAAATCTTGAAGACCGTGCGGCGCCTGTCCGACGAGGGCCAGATCGTGATCGGCGGCGGCGGCGACGATGCGTTCGTCTAGCGCCAGCCACAGCCCGTACAGAGACATTTGAATGATGACAAGCCCCCACCACCGGTCGTACTCACGCTTCATCCCGAGCGAAGAGGTGGGCGATTTCACGCAATGGAAGTTCGGCGCCGTGGATGGTTCCGATCTGGTCGAGCCTGAGCCCGCCGAGCCGGCCGCGGAACTCCCGCCCGAGGTCGATGAAGCGGCCCAGCAGGCCCTGATCCAGCAAGCATGCGACGACGCCTATGCCGAGGGCTTTGCCCAGGGCCAGGCCGAGACGGCGCTCGAATGGCAGCGCCGCATGGACGAATACATCGCGCAGCAGGGCGCGGAGTCTGCACAACGGCTGCAGGCAGCGCTGCAGACCTTCGAGGCCAGCCTGGACGACATGCAGCAGCAGATGGCCCAGCAACTGCTGGAGCTGGCCTGCGACATCGCACGCCAGGTGGTGCGCCAGGAGCTGTCGGTCAACCCGAACGCCCTGCAGCCCGTGGTGCGCGAGGCCGTGAACATGCTCGTCACCGAAGGCCGCCCTGCCATGGTCCGCCTGAACCCCGATGACATGGAGGCCATGGCGCAGCCGCTCAGGGAAGAAATGGACGGGCCGGGCGTGCAATGGCTGGCGGACGCCGCCGTGGCGCCTGGTGGTTGCCTGGTGGAATCTGCGGGCACCGTGGTGGATGGCAGCCTGGACAAGCGCTGGCAGCGCGCCATCGCGGCGCTGGGGCTGCAGTCGCCGTGGCAGCAGCAAGAGGAGGGTGGCGATGAGCAGCGTTGACGCAGCCCCGCCCTCCACGGCCTGGGCGCAGTTCATGAACGACGCGCGCCAGCGCATGGCAGAGGCGCCGTCCCTGGAGACACGCGGCACGCTGACCCGGCTGACGGGCCTGGTGCTCGAAGCCGTGGGGATTCGCGTGCCGGTGGGATCGCAGTGCATGATCCAGATGCCGGGGCATGAACCCGTCCTTGCCGAAGTGGTGGGCTTCTCTGCCGACCGGGCTTTCCTGATGCCTGCGGGCGATATCCATGGGCTGTCGAGTGGGGCCAGCGTGGTGCCGGCGGCGCCGTACGTGCCCGTGCCGCGACTGGGCGAGCCCGCGCGTGCGATCCAGCGGGCCGGAGTGCTGCGTCTGCCGATGGGCGATGGCCTGTTGGGCCGCGTCGTGGACTCCCAGGGCCTGCCTCTGGACCACGGCGGCCCGGTGCTGGACGTGGTGGCCGAGCCCATGGGCCGCCGCCAGATCAACGCCATGGACCGCGACCCCGTGCGTGAGCCGCTGGACACTGGCGTTCGCGCCATCAATGCACTGCTGACGGTGGGCCGCGGCCAGCGGCTGGGCCTGTTCGCGGGCTCGGGCGTAGGCAAGAGTGTGCTGCTGGGCATGATGGCCCGCTACACCCAGGCCGACGTCATCGTGGTGGGGCTGATCGGCGAGCGTGGACGTGAGGTCAAGGAATTCGTCGAGGACATCCTGGGTGAAGACGGCCGCGCACGCTCGGTCGTGGTGGCGGCGCCGGCCGATGCTCCGCCGCTCTTGCGCATGCAGGGGGCGGCCTACGCCACGGCCGTGGCCGAGCATTTTCGCGACAAGGGCAAGCATGTGCTGCTGCTCATGGATTCGCTCACGCGCTATGCGATGGCCCAGCGCGAGATCGCCCTGGCCATTGGCGAGCCGCCCGCGACCAAGGGGTATCCGCCCTCGTGTTTTGCCAAGCTGCCCGCGCTGGTGGAGCGCAGCGGCAACGGCCTGCATGGTGTGGGCTCCATCACCGCGTTCTATACGGTGCTCTCCGAGGGTGACGACCAGCAGGACCCCATCGCCGATGCCGCGCGGGCCATCCTGGACGGCCACATCGTGCTTTCGCGCGCGCTGGCCGAGACGGGGCACTTTCCTGCCATCGACATCGAGCAGTCCGCGTCGCGGGTGATGCACAACGTCGTGGACCGCGCGCACTTCGATCTGGCGCGGCGCTTTCGCGCGGTGTACTCGCGCTACCAGAAAAGCCGTGACCTGGTGCAGGTGGGGGCGTACATGAGCGGCTCGGACCCGGCGCTGGACGAAGCCATCCGACTGCAGCCCGAGATGGCGACCTTCCTGCAGCAGGATATGTTCGAGGCGGCTTCCATGGACCAGAGCATCGGTGCCATGGCGTCTGTGCTGGACCATTGACCGCAGCGACCACACGCACGCACATCAGTCCAGGCAGCCCGCCATGTCCAACCTCCAGTCCCTCGCCGTCGCCGTCGAAGTGTCCGAGCGCAAGCGCGATGAAGCCCGCAGGGTGCTCCAGGACGCGCTGGCGGCACAGCAGGCGGCGCGTGCACAGCTGGATCAACTGGAGGACTACGCTCGCGAAACCGAGGCGCGATGGGGCATGAAAGCGGACACTGCCATGCAGCCCGAGGTGATGTACCACCACTACCAGTTCATGGCCCGCCTGGGCCATGCGGCCGGCATGCAGACAGGCGTGGTCGGAGACCACGCCGGCCGGGTAGATGCCGCGCAGCGGGCCTTGCTGGACGCTGAGTTGCGGCTGGCCAGCCTTCGCAAGGTCATGGACAAGCGCCGGTATGAACTGGAGCTGGCGCAGGCACGAAGAGATCAGAAACAAACCGATGAGCGGGCTGCCTTGCAGTACAGCAATGCAAGCCGCAGCTCTGTGGGCCAGGAGTGACCGACATGGAACAAACACGAATTTCTTCTTCGCAAGGGACGCAGCCGGCCCATGCCGCCCGTACCAAACCCGCCACGCCGGCCGCCGAGGCAGGCGACGCGGCAGGCGCGGGAGGTTTCCTGGCGTTGCTGGCTGCGCTGGGCGACGGCCCGTTGACGATGGACGAAGCATCGGTGGGCTTGGCCGACGCCGGCACGGATACGAAGGCCTTGCTGGCGTCTGAGGATGGCAAAGAAACCGCCTCGGCGTTTTCTGGATTGCTGCCCGATGCGGGCAAGGAGTCTGCCGATGCCGCGGCGCTGGCTGCGTGGCAAGGTTTGCTGGTGCCTTCGGCGTCCGCGCGTCCAACTGGCGACAGTGCCACGCTGGCAGCACAGAATGCAGCGTTCGGTGCCAACGGCGGCGCCAATGCGTTGGCTGGAGCATTGGCCGGGCCGGGCGGCAGTCCGCAAGGCCTGGTGGCCGAAACGGCCATGCTGGACGCGTCCACCGACCTCAAGGGTGGTGCGCAGCCTGCCGGCGCGCCTGGGTTCGCGCGTGCGTTCTCCCGCATGCAGGGCAATGCCCTGGCGCAGAAGGCCGATGCCTTGGATGGGATCGGCAGCCGTGGTGCTGCCGCTGAAGGCAGCAAGCAGCTGTTGGCGCAACAGGCTTTCACACCGACGGTCGGGGGCAGCTTTCAGGCAGTCGCCGAGCGCGCCACGGGTGGCGTGGGCGCGGAGCGGACTGGCTCCAGAGCGGATGTGGTGCCAGGTTCTGAGCCGGGTGCCGTGGCCGCCGAAGGACTTGTCGCGGCTGCGGCCTCTGCCCGTGGGGGTGAATCCGCTGGCGCCCGCCAGGGTGACGGGGCACCGGGCGCCGCGTCATGGTCTGATGGCCTTTCGGCGGGCGCGTCCCAGGAGGCAGGTCCTATCGAAGGCACCGTGTTTACCGACCCGGCACAGCTTGCGGCGGAAGAGCAGATTGCGGACCAGGTTTCCTATTGGGTGCACCAGAAAACCCAGAACGCAGAGCTCACGCTGGACCGCGACGGGCAGCCCGTGGAGGTGTCGGTCACGCTCACGGGCAATGAAGCCCATGTGTCGTTCCGGAGTGACCAGGCGCATACGCGCGACATGCTGGATCGCAGCATGGCCCAGCTCAGCGAGTTGCTGCGCAGCGAAGGGCTGGTGTTGTCGGGCATGTCTGTGGGCACCTCGGCTGGTCAGGGCGGCGGTCCCGGCGACCAGCAGCGCCAGCGCGATGGATCACGCCAGGCGCAAGTGGTGAGTTCTGCGCCTGCCGGCTCGACATCCCTGCAGCGCACCGGCGCATCGCCGGATCGCGCTGTCGATATTTTTGTGTAGTAGCGGGCCGCGCCTTGCGAGGCTGGGCTCTATGGCTTTGAGCCCAGCTGCATCCCGAGCAGGGGCGAGCGCACCGAATGCCATGGTTTTGGGCTTTTATTCTGGCTATTATTGGTTGCCTCTTCGTCCAATAATGGGCCATCCAGCTTTGCCCGCCCCCTGATCGCGCAGGCGCGGCTTGCTCACTACCGCAAGGAATCCGCATCGTGTCAGCCAATACTCCTGCAGCAGCACCTCCGGCCAAGAGCAAGAAGATGCTCATCATCATCATCGGGGTGGTGCTGGCGGTGCTGGTGATCGGCGGGGGCGCTGCGGCATGGTTCATTTCCAGCCGCTCGCATGGCGACGCGGAGGATGGTGGCGAGACGGTCGCTCACAAGGAAAAAGAAACGCCCAAGGTCGCGCCCACTTTCCTTCCGATGGAAAACATGGTGGTCAATCTCGCCGACCCGGGCGGTGACCGATTCGCTCAGATCGGCATCACACTGGAGGTGGACGACGCCAAGACGGCCGAGCAGGTCAAGCAATATCTGCCATCCATCCGCAGCGGCATCCTGATGCTTGTGTCCCAGCGCACCTCCAGCGAGCTGCTGCAGCGTGAGGGCAAGGAAAAGCTGGCCAACGACGTTCTGCGCGAGGTTTCCCGTCCGCTGGGCTACTCGGTGCCGACCGAACGTGAACGCGAACGCGAACGTGCACGCGACAAGGAGGCCGATGATGAGGATGAGCGCCCCGCGCGCCGCCGAGCCGAGCCGCGCAATCCGGTGCGCCGCGTGCTGTTCTCCAACTTCATCATCCAGTGACCAGGGCAAGGACCAGTCATGAGTGATTCGTTTCTTTCGCAGGAAGAGGTCGATGCCCTTCTGGAAGGGGTTACCGGCGAAAGCCAGAAGTCGGTCGAGGAAGTGGCCGAGGCGGGCTCCGTTCGCAACTACGACATCTCCAGCCAGGAGCGCATCGTCCGCGGACGCATGCCGACGATGGAAATCGTCAACGAACGGTTTGCCCGCAACTTCCGCATCGGCTTGTTCAATTTCATCCGGCGCAGCCCCGAGATTTCTGTCGGTACGGTCTCGGTCCAGCGCTACAGCGCCTTCCTGCGCGAACTGGCCGTGCCGACCAACTTCAACATCGTGGCCATCCGTCCGCTGCGCGGCAGCGGGCTGATCGTCTGCGAGCCGTCGCTCGTGTTCGGGATCATCGATACGCTGTACGGCGGTGTGGGCAAGTTCCAGACGCGGATCGAAGGCCGGGATTTTTCGCCCACCGAGCAGCGGGTCATCAACCGGCTGGTCGAGGTGATCTGCACAGAGTACAAGAAGGCCTGGCAGGGGATCTACCCGCTGGAGCTGGAGTACCAGCGTTCGGAAATGCAGCCGCAGTTCGCCAATATCGCCACGCCGAGCGAAATCGTGGTGTCCACCGCGTTCCAGCTCGAAATCGGCGACCTGTCCGGTGCGATCCACGTCTGCATGCCATATGCCACG
This sequence comes from Acidovorax sp. sic0104, assembly GCF_019219095.1. GTDB lineage: Bacteria > Pseudomonadota > Gammaproteobacteria > Burkholderiales > Burkholderiaceae_C > Acidovorax. Next base: position 13,893 of record NZ_JAHUWH010000022.1, on the reverse strand, counting down.
CTGGAGCCCATCCGCGACGTGCTTTATTCGTCCACGCAAGGCGATTCCATCGAGGTGGACCGCCGCTGGGTGCGCGTGCTCACGCGCGAGATCCAGGCCGCCGAGGTCACGCTGGTCGCGGAATTGGCCAAGGCGGATGCGACGGTGGAGCAACTGCTGGCCATGAAGCCTGGAGATTTCATCGAACTCGACCGTGAGCCGCGCATCCGTGCGTCGATCGGCGGGGTTCCTATTTTTGAATGCCAGTATGGAACCCACAATTCCAAGTACGCCATCCGCATTGAAGAGTGCCTGCGTAACTCGGACATGAGCTGGCTCGGAGAAAAAGATGGCAACTGAAGAAGACAACAACAAGGACGCTGCGGCGGAAGACCCGTTTGCGGGTTGGGCCGAAGCGCTCGAAGAGCAAAAGAACACGGACGCCAAGCCGGCCGATGCGGAACAGGGCGGGCCCTTGTCGGGTGAGCCCGTGCGGCCGTTCTCCGGAGCGGGCGGCGGAGGTGACACCGTCAACGACATCAACATGGTGCTGGACATTCCCGTCCAGCTGTCGGTGGAGCTGGGGCGCACCAAGGTGCCGATCAAGTACATCCTGCAGCTGGCGCAAGGTTCGGTGGTGGAGCTCGATGCGCTGGCTGGGGAGCCCATGGACGTGCTTGTGAACGGCTACCTGATCGCCCAGGGCGAGGTGGTGGTGGTGAACGACAAGTTCGGGATACGCCTGACCGACGTGGTGACGCCCTCCGAGCGCTTGCGCCGAGTCAGTCGTGGATAGCAGCGGCATGACCCAGACCTTGCTGGTTGTGGTGCTCTTCGTGGGTGCCATGGCCTGCCTGCCGTGGCTGGTCAAGCGCGTCCAGCTGCGGCATGCCGCCGGTGCCACGGCTGCGGGGGCCGCATCGCGGGTGCTGTCAGCGGTGGCCGTCGGCCCGCAGCAGCGGGTGGTGACCGTGGAGGTGGGGCCAGAGCACGCGCGCACCTGGCTGGTGCTGGGCGTGACAGCACAGAATGTGAGCTGCCTGCACGTGCTGCCCGCGGGGGGCGCCGGCGGCATGGCTGCCGCAATGCCGGTGGCCGTGCCCGGCCAGCAGGGTGGGCCCATGAACGCAGAGCCGTCTTTTGCGCATGAAGTGGCGGTGGCCGTTGCGGGTGCGGGAAGGTCTTCCAATGGCTGACCGGTTTACGGTGTGGCGCGTGGTGGCTTGGGGAGCACTGGCGGCGCTGGGTGTCTTCTTGCACAGCCCTGCGATGGCACAGGCGGCTGCCGGCGGCGCATTGCCACTGGTGGTCGGCAGCGGGCCGGCCGGCACCAGCTATTCCGTGCCCATTCAGACCCTGCTGTTCTTCACGGCCCTGTCCTTCCTGCCTGCAGTCTTGCTCATGATGACGGGTTTCACGCGCATCGTGATCGTGCTGTCCCTGCTCAGGCAGGCGCTGGGCACGCAGTCCGCGCCGCCCAACCAGGTCATCATCGGGCTGTCCCTGTTCCTGACGTTCTTTGTGATGGGCCCCACGCTGGACCGCGTGTACCAGGACGCCTACCTGCCGTACACCACCAACGCCATCACCTTCGAGCAGGCGCTGGAGAAGGCCGAAGCGCCGATGCGCAGCTTCATGCTCAAGCAGACACGGCAGTCGGACTTCGCGCTCTTCTCGCGCCTGGCGCGGTTGGACCCCAATGTCACGGCCGAGACGGCGCCGTTGCGGGTCCTGGTGCCGGCGTTCGTCACCAGCGAGCTGAAGTCAGCCTTCCAGATAGGCTTCATGATCTTCATCCCGTTCCTCGTGATCGACATGGTGGTCTCCAGCATCCTCATGTCGCTGGGCATGATGATGCTGTCGCCAGTGCTGGTGGCATTGCCGTTCAAGCTCATGCTCTTCGTGCTGGCGGACGGCTGGAACCTGTTGATTGGCTCGCTTGCGGCCAGCTTCGTACCCTGAAGGAGCCTGCTATGACTTCCCAAATGGTGCTGACCATCGGGCGTGATGCTCTCACGCTGCTGCTGATGATCTCCATGCCCGTGCTGGGCGTGGTGATGGCCGTCGGCCTGATCGTGAGCATTTTCCAGGCGGTGACGCAGATCCATGAAGCCACCCTGGCGTTCGTGCCCAAGCTCATCGCTGCGATGGTGGTGTTCGCGATTGCGGGCCCGTGGATGATCAGCACGCTGGTGGACTTCATCCGTCGCACGATCGAGTCCATCCCGTCGATGATCGGGTAGCTGGCTGCCGTTGCTGCCCGGCCATAGCGGCTGGCGGCCCGCCAGTTGTGCCCGCCCAGGACCGCGCATGATCACTTTCTCCGAAGCCCAGCTGATGGGGTGGCTATCGCCCATCCTGTGGCCTTTTCTGCGGGTGCTGGCCGTGTTCTCCGTGGCGCCGGTGTTCTCCATGCGCGTGATACCCATGCGCGTGAAGATCGGCCTGGCGTTCCTGGTGGCCGTGTGTTCGCAGGCCGTACTGGGGGATCAGCCGATCATCGACCTCAATGGCAGGGAGGCCCTGGGTGCGGTGGCCCAGCAGGTGGCCGTGGGGCTGGCCATCGGATTTTCGGTGCGGCTTGTATTTGCGGCTGTGGAACTGGCCGGCGAAATCATCGGCTTGCAGATGGGCCTGAATTTCGCGTCCTTCTTCGACCCTTCCTCGAACGCGCAGATCAGCGCCGTGGCGCGCTTCTTCGGACACATGTCCCTGCTGCTCTTCGTGGTGATCAACGGGCATCTGCTGATCCTCATGGCGGTGGTGAAGAGCTTTGAGAGGTTTCCAGTCAACGGCAATTTTCTGGAGTCGCTGCGCCAGATGCGGCTGCATGAGCTGGGCGCGTCGCTGTTTTCCAGTGCGCTCTGGATCGCTTTGCCGATGATCGCCCTGCTGCTGTTCGTGAACCTGACGCTGGGCATCATCTCGAGGGTTGCGCCGCAAATGAACATCTACTCGGTCGGCTTTCCCGTCACGCTCACGGTGGGGATGCTGGGCATCGTGGCGACTTTGCCATTGCTGGAGCAGCCCGTGCTCGCACTGATGCAGCAGGCCGTCGATCTTTTCGCGCGGTAGCGCGCAGTCCGCGCTGGCCGTGCGGCCGCACGGCTAGACCAATCCATTGCGGATGGCGTATACCGTGAGCTCGGCGTTGTTCGACAGCTTGAGCTTTTCCAGTACGCGGGACCGGTAGACGCTGACCGTCTTGGGGCTGAGCATCAGTTCCTCGGCGATGTCGGACAGCCGCCGCCCCGATGCGATCTTGACCAGAGTCTGCAGTTCGCGCTCGGACAGCGTGGTGTGGGGGGCTTCCGGCGTCGGCTGTGCCAGGCTGTCAGCGAGCATCTGGGCGACTTCGGCCGTAAGGTACTTGCGCCCCTGCATGACGGTGCGCACGGCCGCGATCAGCTCGACGGGGTCGCCGGCCTTGTTGGCGTAGCCTTGCGCGCCGGCCTTGAGGCAGCGCAGGGCGTACTGGTCTTCCGGGTACATCGATACCACTAGGACCTTGATGGACGAATGGGTCTCGCGCAGGCTGGTGAGCACTTCCAGGCCGCTGCGGCCCGGCATGTTCAGGTCCAGGAGCAGCACATCGCACGCCGCCGTGCGCAGCACATCCCTGAGTTCGGAATACCCACCAGCCTCGCCAGTGACCTGTATGTCGGGCGCATCGGCCAGCGTGTCGCGAATCCCGCGCCGCAGCACGGCATGGTCATCGCACAGGACCACATGAATCACTGCGCATCTCCAGAATCGAGTGGTTGTGCATGCGATTGTGCATGTGATGTGAGCGGTACTGACAGGATCACGGAGGTTCCATGCCCCGGTCGGCTGCTGATGTCGAGCCAGCCGCCCACCGTGCGGGCGCGCTCGTGCAGGCCTTTCAAGCCGAATGCCTTGGGCTTGTCGAGCATCTGAGTGTCGATGCCCCGCCCGTCATCGGACACCTCGAGTGTCAGCACGCCCTCGCGGTCGGACAGGTCGATGCCGACCTTGCGGGCTTGGGCGTGCTTCGAGATATTGGTCAATGCCTCCTGGGCCGTGCGGTAGGCCACCAGTTGGATGTCCGAGGCAGTGTGCATGGTTTCGCTGCTGCAGACCACCCGGGCCGGCACACCCGTGCGGCGCTCGAAACCTGCTGCAAGCCATTGCACTGCAGCCACAAGGCCTTGTTCGAGGATGGGGGGGCGCAGGTTCATCATGATGCGCTGGCTGGCGCCGATGGCATGCTGGAGCATGTCTGCAGCTGACGTGGCGTGCTCCTGCATGGCGGCATCGGTGCTGTGGCGTCCGATCCACGCCACATCGAAACGCACCGCCGTCAGGGCGCCGCCAATGTCATCGTGAATTTCGCGGGCAATGGAGGCGCGCTCCTGCTCGATCGACAGTTGCAGATGCTCGGTCAGGTCGGCCAGCCTGCGTTCGGAGGCTGCCAGCTCGGCCACCGCCTGCTCGCGCGAGCGCCGCGCGTCGTGCACCTCCAGGGCCCGCGCAATCACATGGGGCAGGCGCTGGAGGTCGTCCTTGAGCAGGTAATCGGCGATCCCAAGGCGCATCGCATCCACGGCTGCCGCCTCTCCAATGGCGCCGGACAGCAGCACAAAAGGGGGATGTTGCGGCTTTTGCGCCACATGCGCCCAGGCGTCCAGTGCGGTGAAACCGGGCAGGCGGTAATCTGCCAGGATGATGTCGAATGGTTGTTGATCGGTGACCCTCTGGAATTCGGGAAGCGAGTCCACCCGCAGGAGCTCGCATCGAAGGCCGGATCTCTTCAAGGTCCTGGCAGTCAGGTCATGATCCGTCAGCGAATCTTCAAGATGCAGGATGCTCAGGGTCTGGTCTGATGCTATGGTGACCATAGGGGCGCTATCATAGGATACAAATTGGAACAAACAAGGGTGTTTGTCCGGTTGGGGCGGTTTCAGCGCACGCGTCCAATGGGCGGTGACGCTGCGGTGCATGCACTGGTCTTCGCTGTCGTGCGTGTATCGTAGTCCTGTGTTTTTGCGTGCTGTGCTGCTGCGTGCTGCGATGGAGAAACGATGCAATCTACGCTAACAACCTCTGGAGGGCCTGCTGTCCAGGTTCCCGTCATGGTGGCGGCGGAGCTGCAAGACTCCTTGCTGGTTGTCATGCACGACCTCCATCGGCTGGAGGGCCTGCTGAGCCATGCCACCGACAACCTCATGGAGCGCTTCGGCGAGGCCAATTCCGTGCTGACCGACGAAGCCGTGGCCCATTCGCCGGAGCTGGTGGCGGCACGGGCTGCGCTGCGCAACGCCGTGACGGAACTGCAGTTCCAGGACATGGCATCCCAGTTGATCTGGCACACCACCAAGGTCCTGCAGGGTTGTGCTTTTCGCCTCGCCTCGGAAGCCATGGGCCACGAGGAGGGGGAAGAGGCTGCGCCCTTCGCCGAAATGGCACCGGACCGTCCGAACCCGGTCACGCAAAGTGAGATGGATGCAGGTTCGGTGGACCTGTTCTGACCTTTACACCGCTGGTTAACCTATATATTCAAGTCAGTTGGAGCCATACATGCAATCGATCCTTGCCGTAGATGATTCACCCTCCATGCGAAAAATGGTGTCGTTCACCCTGACGGGTGCCGGCTACCACGTTGTGGAGGCGGTGGATGGGCAGGATGCCCTGGAAAAGGCCGAGAGCCACGACATCGATCTCGTGCTGGCCGACCAGAACATGCCAAGGCTCGACGGAATCGGCCTGACCCGCAAGCTGCGCGAGAACCCCAAGTTCAAGACCATCCCGATTCTGATCCTGACCACGGAGTCCAGCGACCAAATGAAGCAGGCCGGGCGCACCGCCGGCGCGACAGGCTGGCTGGTCAAGCCTTTTGACCCCAATCGCCTGATCGAAGTCATTCAGAAAGTGATCCGCTGAGCCCGGTTGGCCAGGATCACAAAGCACACAGCAGGAGCCCACGATGGCGGAAACCTACCAAGAAGGATCGGGCGCAGGCGCTGACTTCGACCTGAGCCAGTTCTACCAGATCTTCTTCGAAGAAGCCGGGGAGAACCTGGACCAGATGGAGCACATGCTGCTCAATCTGGATCTGATCAATGCCAATGACGAAGAGCTCAACGGGATCTTCCGTTGCGCCCACTCCATCAAGGGTGGTTCGGCTACTTTCGGATTCTCGGATGTGGCGGAACTGACGCACCAGATGGAGTCGCTGCTGGACCGCTTGCGCCGCCACGAACTGCAGCCAATTCCCCAGATGGTCGATGTCCTTCTGGAGTCGGCCGATGCGTCGCGCAGCCTGCTGGCCCGCCACCAGGCTGGCGGTCAAGGCGAGGCGGTCTCCACGGCCTCCCTGGTGCGTCGCATCAGCGATCTGGCCGCCGGCCAGGTGCCGGGCGATGCACCAGCAGCGGCAGCACCGCCTCCTCCACCACCTCCGCCAGCCCCTGCGGCTCCCGTGGCAGCACCCGCGCCCAAGGCCGCTGCGCCTGCGGCCCCGGGCCAGGCGCGCAAGCTTGAGATCCAGATTGGCCCGTTGGAGAGGCTGGCGCAGGCCGACGCCATCAAGGAATTGTTCCGCGATATTCCGGGCCTCGGAGCCATCCAGGATCTGGAAAACCCCCAGCCCGACACCCGCCTGTTCGCGGTGGAGACCACGTCCACCAACGACGATTTGCTGGACCTGTTCGCATTCCATGTCGCCAAGGAGCAGGTGCTCATCCGCGATGCGGCATCCGCCGCAGAGAGCGTGCAGGCACCCGTGGATGACGAAGAGGCCTTGGTGGCTGTCGACTCGACGGGCGGCGAGGCTCCCTACGGCTTCTTCAACGACGCTCCGGGGGCGCCTTCTGAAGCGCCCCAGGCTGCGGCCCAGGCACCCTCCCAGGCCAAGGTGGTGGCGCCCAAGGCTGCCGAGCCCAAGGCTGCCATGCAGGCGCAGATGGAGTCCACCACGATCCGCGTGGATGTCAAGAAGGTCGATCAGCTGATTAACCTGGTGGGTGAACTGGTGATCACGCAGGCGATGCTGGCGCAAAACAGCCGCGGGCTGGATGCAGGCGCCTACCAGCAACTGCTGGCCGGGCTGGCAGACCTGGACCGCAATACGCGTGACCTGCAGGAATCGGTCATGTCGATCCGCATGATCCCCATGTCCATCGTGTTCAGCCGGTTCCCGCGCATGCTGCGCGACCTGGCCAACAAGCTGGGCAAGAAGGTGGAACTGGTCACGCTGGGTGAAGCCACCGAGCTGGACAAGGGCTTGGTGGAAAAGATCACCGACCCCCTGACCCACCTGGTGCGCAACAGCTGCGATCACGGTATCGAGATGCCTGCGGACCGCCTGGCCAAGGGCAAGTCGGAGCATGGCACCATCACTCTTTCTGCATCGCACCAGGGCGGCTCCATCGTGATCGAGGTGCGTGACGACGGCCGCGGCCTGTCGCGCGAAAAAATCCTGAAGAAGGCGCAGGAGCGCGGCCTTGATGTGTCGGAGCAGATGAGTGATGCCGAGGTCTGGCAACTGATCTTTGCGCCAGGCTTCTCCACCGCCGACGAAGTGACCGATGTGTCAGGCCGTGGGGTGGGCATGGATGTGGTCAAGCGAAACATCGCTGCGCTGAACGGCTCGGTCGAGATCGACTCCGCAGAGGGTTACGGTATGAAGGTGTCCGTGCGGCTGCCGTTGACGCTGGCCATCATGGACGGCATGTCGGTGGGGGTGAGCGACGAGGTCTACATCCTGCCGCTGTCTTCGGTGGTCGAATCCTTCCAGGTCAATGCGGACGACGTGAGCACTGTGGCGCAAGGCTCCCAACTGGTGAAGGTGCGTGACGAATACATGCCGGTGATCGCTCTGGAGAAGATCTTCCAGGTGCCGCGCTTTGATCCTAACAAGTCCAGCAACATCATGGTTGTGGTGGAAGCAGACGGTAGCCGTGTAGCGTTGCTGGTCGACGAGTTGCTCGGGCAGCACCAGGTGGTGGTCAAGAATCTGGAGTCGAACTACCGAAAGGTGCACAACGTGTCGGGCGCGACCATCCTGGGCGATGGGACGGTCGCGCTCATTCTGGACACTGGTGCGCTTGTGCGCCGGGCGCGGCACTAGCCAGACGCCATCGAATCAGCCGCTTGGCCCCTCGCAGGGCGGGCCGCAACAAAAGGAGTTAGCACCATGAGTGTGATTGGAAAGACAGCAGAAGCGGTGCCAACAGGTACGCGGGAATACCTCACGTTCCGCCTCGATCAGGAAGAGTACGGCATCGACATCCTGAAGGTGCAGGAAATCCGCGGCTACGAGCCGCCGACGCGCATTGCGAACGCACCAAGCTTCATCAAGGGCGTGGTCAACCTGCGCGGCACCATCGTGCCTATCGTGGACATGCGCCTGAAGTTCAATTGCGCACAGGCCGACTACAACAGCTTCACGGTGGTGATCATCCTGAACCTGCGCAACCGGGTCGTTGGCATCGTGGTGGATTCCGTGAGCGATGTGATGGAGCTGACTCCCGAGAGCATCCGCTCCGCGCCCGATATCGAGAGCGCCATCGACGCCAGCTGCATCCTGGGCCTGGGCTCGGTGGGCGAGCGCATGCTGATCCTGCTGGATATCGAAAAGCTCATGTCGGGCGTAGACATGGGGCTGGTGGCTGCCAACGAATAGGTGGCACCGGCATGGATTGGCGATCCTGGCGCCTCGCCAGGTTGCCACTGTGGCTTGCAGATCTCTTGGAGTGAACAGAACTTCCCGTCGGATGATCAATATGGCCCAACCCACCAGCGCATCTGCTTCCACCCGTACCCCTGCGTTCCGGGCAGATTCCGCCATGGGCGCTGCGCCGTCAGGGCCTTTGGCACAAGGGCGGGAGTTCGTCTGGACCAATGCAGATTTCGCGCGGGTGCAGGCGCTGATCTACCAACGCGCAGGCATCAGCCTGCACGACGGCAAGCATGCCATGGTGTACAGCCGCCTGTCGCGCCGCCTGCGTGATACGGGGCACTCGAGCTTTCACGATTACCTGGGCTGGCTGGAGACGCACGATGGACCTGAGTGGCAGGAGTTCATCAATGCGCTCACCACCAACCTGACGGCCTTTTTTCGGGAACAGCACCATTTCGAGATCTTCGCCTCGCATCTGCGGGCCAAGCCGGGCACAAACTGGCGTGTGTGGTGCAACGCCGCGTCCACGGGTGAGGAGCCCTATTCGATCGTCATGACGGCGTTCGAGGCATTGGGAGCCAATGCTTCTTTCAAGCTGACCGCCAGCGATATCGATTCACGGGTGCTGGCCACGGCCGGACAGGGCGTGTACCGGCTGGACAGCCTCAAGGGACTGAGCCCCGAGCGCCTGCAGAAGTTCTTTTTGCGCGGCAAGGGTGGCAATACGGGCATGGTGCGTGCCAAACCAGAGCTGCGCCGCGCCATCGATTTCATGAGCGTCAACCTGATCCGCGACGACTGGCCGTTCAAGGAGCCTTTCGACGTGGTTTTCTGCCGCAATGTGATGATTTACTTCGATGCACCCACGCAGCGGCGTGTGCTGGAAAGAATCCACAGGGTGCTCAAGCCAGGGGGCATGCTGTTCGTCGGCCACGCTGAGAACTTCAGTGAATCCAGAGACCTGTTCACGCTGCGTGGCAAGACGGTGTACGAGCGCCGTTGACCTGTCCATGTTGTCGCACCGCATTTAGCACCATGACCAACATCCAAGCAGGATCATCCCCCTCTCTCGCCGCCGCAGCCAGTGGCGCGGCGGAGCGGCGCCGCGCACCCCGCATTGCGCCGTTGAGCGCGGACATCTATTCATCGGGGGCGGCGCCAGCCCGCGAGTCGTCGCTTCAGGACCTCAAGGCGCGCAGCCGCAAGCCCGGCGAGGCCTCATTCTTCTACCTGGACCACCACTTCCAACACAACGCTGTGAAGGTGCTGCCCGGGGAGTATTTCGTTGCGGACGAGAGCATGGTCATCATGACGGTGCTGGGCTCGTGCATCGCGGCGTGCCTTTGGGACAGTCGCGCCCGCATCGGAGGCATGAACCACTTCATGCTGCCGGACGGAGATGTGGCCGACGCGTCCGGGCGTTATGGCTCCTATGCGATGGAATTGCTCATCAATGAGATGCTCAAACTTGGGGCCCGGCGTGAGACCATGCAGGCCAAGATCTTCGGCGGCGCGCAGGTCATGCATAACTTCACGACCATGAATGTTGGCGAGCGCAATACCAACTTCGTGCTGAACTATCTGCACACGGAGCGGATACCCATCGTTTCCGAAGATGTGCTGGACATCTATCCGCGCAAGGTGGTTTTCTTTCCTGTCACCGGCAAAGCCATGGTCAAGCGACTGGCCCACGCTCATCCCGAGGCTCTGGTGGCCCAGGAAGTGAAGGGCAACGCAGCGACGGTGGCGAAGACCACGTCGGGTGGTTCTGTGGATCTGTTTTAAAGAAAGCGTGAGTGAATGAGTAGGAAAATCCGGGTGGTCGTGGTGGACGATTCGGCGCTCGTCCGAAGTCTGCTGTCCGAGATCATCAACCGGCAGCGAGACATGGAGTGCATCGGCACGGCCAATGACCCCTTGGTAGCCCGCGAGATGATCCGCGAGCTGAATCCGGATGTCATCACGCTCGACGTCGAAATGCCTCGCATGGATGGCATCGATTTCCTGGGGCGCCTCATGCGACTGCGTCCTATGCCCGTGGTGATGATATCGACGCTTACAGAGCGCGGCGCCGAAGTAACCATGAAGGCGCTTGAACTCGGTGCCGTCGACTTCGTGGCCAAGCCCCGCGTCGGCTTGGCCAGCGGGCTCAATGATCTGGCTTCATTGATCGTGGAAAAGATTCGTGTCGCGGCGGTGGCGCAGGTGCGTCGGGCACCCGTGAGGGAGACTCCAGTCTCGGGCCATGCAGGAAGCGCGGCTGCTGCGGCGTCGTCGGTCGCTTTGCTGGGCCGCCTTTCGACCGAAAAGCTGATCTGCATCGGGGCTTCCACGGGCGGCACGGAAGCCATCAAGGAGGTGCTGGTGCAGATGCCCGCCGATTCGCCGGCCATCGTGATTACCCAGCACATGCCGCCAGGTTTCACCACCAGCTTTGCCGCTCGCCTCAACGGGCTGTGCCAGATCACGGTAAAGGAAGCTGTCAATGGCGAGCGCATATTGCCGGGCCACGCCTATATAGCGCCGGGCGGCAAGCAGTTCCATGTGGCACGCAGTGGGGCGAACTATGTGGCCGTGGTGGATGACGGCCCGCCGGTGAATCGCCACAAGCCCTCGGTCGAGGTGCTGTTCAAGTCCGCGGCAGCGGTGGTGGGGCGCAATGCGTTCGGCATCATGTTGACCGGCATGGGCAACGACGGCGCTGCCGCCATGCGGGAGATGAAGGACGCTGGCAGCTACAACTATGTGCAGGACGAAGCGACCTGCATCGTGTTCGGCATGCCTAGAGAAGCCATCGCCCATGGCGCTGCAGATGAAGTGCTGCCCCTCGGGCAGATTGCCCCTATGCTGATCAGCCGCCTGCGGGGGGCGACAGACCGACTGCACCACCGCATTTGAAGGGGCAGGGGCCGCTCGTGGAGCGCAGTCTTTGAAGAGCTGCCGGTGCTTCGTGGCCGCGCTCTTTGGCCGTATCGGATGCCAGTCAGGCGGACAAAGCAGTCCAGCGTTCGAGTGCCTCCATCAGTTCGTCGTCAATCTCGCCGGATCGCACGCCCATTGCAGCGGCGCGGGCGGGATCGGTGCTGTACAGGCGTCCGTCTGCCAGTGCGTCCTGCAAGATCTTCTGCTCCTCCTCCAGTGCCGAGATCCGGGTGGGCAGCTGTTCAAGCTCTCGCTGTTCCTTGTAGCTGAGTTTCTTCTTTGGTTGTGCCGGCTGCGAGGTTTCGGCCGCGGGGCGTGGAGCGGGGGCTTTCACTGAAACCTCCGTCTCTGGCTTGGCGGCTGCAGCGGTGGTGGTGCTCAGTGCACGGCTGCGCTTGGATTGCAACAGCCAGTCCTGGACGCCGCCCTCGTATTCGCGCCACAGGCCATCCCCTTCGAAGGCGATGGTGCTGGTGACGACGTTGTCGAGAAAGGTTCGGTCGTGGCTTACGAGGAATACGGTGCCGTCGTAGTTTTCGAGCAGTTCTTCCAGCAAGTCCAGGGTGTCGATGTCCAGATCGTTTGTGGGCTCATCCAGCACCAATACATTGGCCGGACGGGCGAACAGCCGGGCCAGCAGCAGCCGGTTGCGTTCACCGCCCGACAGTGAGCGCACCGGCGAGTGCGCTCGCGCAGGGGAAAACAGGAAGTCGCTCAGGTAGCTCTTGACATGCTTGCGCTGGTTGCCGATCTCAATCCATTCACTGCCGGGGCTGATGAAATCCTCCAGCGTCGCATCCAGGTTGATTGCATGTCGCATCTGGTCGAAATAGGCCACCTGCAGGTTGGCGCCTTGGCGGATGCTTCCCATATCGGCCTGCAGTTCACCCAGAATCAGCTTGAGCAGCGTGGTCTTGCCAGCTCCGTTGGGGCCGATCAAGCCCACCTTGTCCCCGCGCAGGATCGTGCCCGTGAAGTTCTGCACGATGGTCCGTTCGCCAAACGACTTGCTCACACCCGTCAGTTCGGCCACGATCTTTCCCTGGTAACCGTTCGAGCTACCGGTAGCAACGTCCATGCGCACGCTGCCGACGACATCACGACGGGCTTCCCGCTTGGCGCGCAATTGTTCGAGCCGGCTGATGCGACTTTGGCTCCGGGTGCGGCGAGCCTCCACTCCCTTGCGTATCCAGACCTCTTCCTGCGCCAGCAGCTTGTCTGCCTTGGCGGAAATTACAGCCTCTTGCGCCAGCTGTTCTTCCTTTTGCAATTGGTACTGAGCGAAGTTCCCGGGGTACGAGCGCAGTTGTCCCCTGTCAAGCTCCACGATCCTCGTCGCCACCCGGTCCAGGAACGAGCGGTCGTGGGTGATGGTGACCACGCTGCCGGGGAAATCGAGCAAGAGTTCTTCCAGCCATTCGATTGAATCAAGATCAAGGTGGTTGGTGGGCTCGTCCAGTAGCAGAACATCTGGCCGTGCCACCAGAGCCTGCGCAAGGGCCACTCGTTTTTTGGTGCCGCCCGACAAGGTGCCGACCACGGCGTCAGGGTCAAGGCGCAGTCGTTGCAGCGTTTCTTCGACGCGCTGTTCCCAGTTCCAGGCATCGTAGGCTTCGATTTCGGACTGCAATGCGTCCAGATCCAATCCCTCAGCGCCTGAAAGATACTGGTCACGAATCGCAATTACCCGCTGCAGGCCCTCGGAGGCAGCCTTGAAGATGGTGGCTTGAGGGTCGAGAGAAGGCTCCTGCGCCACGAAGGCAATGCGGATACCCTGTTGTACTTGCAGTGCTCCGTCGTCTGGCTTGGCCATGCCACCCAGAATCTTCAGCAAAGAAGACTTGCCCGCGCCATTGCGGCCAATCAGCCCGACGCGCTCCGACGTCTCTAGAGAAAAGCCGGCGTGATCCAGCAATGCAACGTGCCCGAATGCGAGTTGGGCGTCCAGTAGGGTGATAAGTGCCATAAGTGCTCGATTATCGGTGCCGGTCCGATACCCGCACTTTCTTGCGACGCAGTTCCGCGTCAACATTCGACGCGTCTATCTATGGGTGCCCGTTGCATCTGTTCCGTGGGTTGGCACGCGGAAGCCAACTTGGATCTGCGCATGCATCATGTGCGCTCGGGTTCAGGACAAAATTCGTGGAGACATCTTTCCAAGACGTGCAAAACGGTGCTATAGTCGAGGGCTTCGCTACTGAGACAGTTGCTGCAGATTGCAGGGGTTGTCGAGGTCTGGGTGGTGGTTGGGGCGAATGCTCTGGTTGCTGGTTGGATCTGAAGGTTGCGGGGAAAAAAGTTTGGTTTTGAGTTGATTGCGGTGTAAAAACCGGTATATAATTCAAGGCTTC
>NZ_JAHUWH010000021.1 GCF_019219095.1 Acidovorax sp. sic0104 | reverse complement strand
GCTGGCGTTCTGGTTGGGGATGGCGTTGGCGACGGTGGGGTTGTCGTTGACGTTGCCCACGGTGATGGCGAAGGTGTCGGTGACGCTGCCGCCGTTGCCGTCGCTGGCGATCACGTCGATGTCGACGCTGCCCACGTCGCCATTGGCGGGTGTGCCGCTGAAGGTGCGGGTGGCGGGGTCGAAGCTGAGCCAGGCGGGCAGGGCCCCGCCGCCAGCGAGCTGGGCGCTGTAGCTGAGGGTGTCGCCCACGTCGGCATCGGCGAAGGTGTTGGCTGCGAACTGGAAGCTGAAGGCCGCGCCCTGGGTGGCGCTGCGGTCGGGGATGGTGTTGGCCACCGTGGGCGCGTCGTTGGTGTTGGCCACCACGACGTCGAAGGTGTCGGTGACGATGCCGCCATTGCCGTCGTCGGCCGTGATCTGGATGCTGAGCGTGCCCACATCTCCGTTGGCGGGCGTGCCACTGAAGGTGCGGGTGGCCGCATTGAAGCTGAGCCAGGCGGGCAAGGCTCCACCGCCAGAGAGCTGGGCGGTGTAGGTGAGCGTGTCGCTCGCGTCCACGTCCGCGAAGGTGTTGGCGGCGAATTGGAAGCTGAAGGCCGCGTCTTCAGTGGCGTTCTGGTTGGGGACGGCGCTGGCCACCGTGGGCGCGTCGTTGGTGTTGGCCACCACGACGTCGAAGGTGTCGGTGACGCTGCCGCCACGGCCGTCGCTGGCGACCACATCGATGCTGAGCGTGCCCACGTGGCTGTTGGCGGGTGTGCCGCTGAAGGTGCGGGTGGCGGGGTCGAAGCTCAGCCAGGCGGGCAGGGCGCCGCCCCCGGCGGTCTGGGCCGTGTAGTTGAGCGTATCGCCGACGTCTGCATCGAAAAAGGTGTTGGCCGCGAACTGGAAGCTGAAGGCTGCGTCTTCGGTGGCGTTCTGGTTGGGAATGGCGTTGGCCACCGTGGGGGCCATGTTGATGAAGATGTTCTTGTTGGCTCCCAGCGATCCGGCCGCGCCTGGTGTCGGGAGCGTCAGGTTGGCGTTGTTGCCGAGCGCGTCGCGCACCGTGCCGCCATTGAGGGCCAGGGCGCTGGTGCTTGTGTAGTCCAGATCCGTGGTGGCGTCGCCCGCCTGTACCGTATAGGCAAAGGTCAGTGTGGAGGTGCCCGAGCCGCCCGTGTAGTTGACGGGTTGGTCCATGGCGCCGGTCTCCAGCGTCAGTTGTGGCGTACCGGTGACCGTGACGCTCTCGCTGAAGGTGACGGTGATGTTGATGGTCTGCCCTGGCGAGTAGCCGCCATTGGCGGAGGTGGCCGAGACCGCAGTGACGGTGGGCGGCTGCGTGTCGATGGCGTAACTGTTCGAGTTCTGCGTGCCCGTGCCGGCGACCGAGGTGGCGACCGTGGTCACGCCCGCCATGTTCAGGACGATCTGATTGGTTGCAGCGGAAATGCCATCGGTGGGTGTGAACGCGGCCGTCCACGTGATGCCTCCGTTGCTTGAGCTGACGGGGGTCAGCAATCCGTTGGGGATGGTCAGGTCCGCATTGGTGAAACCGGTGACGGCCTGTGAGAACGTGAAGGTGACCAGCGAGGACTCGCCTGCGGTCAGTGAGCTGTCGGTGACCACCACGGTGGCCGTGGGCCGCGTGACGGGGGCCACGGTGATGTCATCCACATAGATGGAGATGTCGGTAGTCCCGTTCTGGCGGACGATGTACACGGCATCCAGGTTCCCCCAGGCATTGCCCGAAACGGTGACCAAGGCGCCGCCATTGGGATACGGGCCAGCCGTGAAGTCTTGCGTGGCGCCACTCACCGCGCTGCCGTCACGGTAGCCGATCAGGCGGTAGTCGGCGCCGCCGGACAGGTACTGTTCGACCACGATGGACTGGAACGCAAATTCCGATCCGTCCGAGGAGGCCATTACGGCCGCGGCCAGTCCAGTGCCCGCGACGTAGGTGCCGTTGAGTGCGGCTGCGTGATCGGGTCCGTCATTGGCCAGCGAGGTTTCGCTGGCAACGTTCGTCACGTCGATATAGCTGTAGATGCCTGTGTCGGGGTTACCGTCGGCGCCCAGCATGGTGAAGGTCCAGCCGTTGATCGTGCGCGGCTGGCCCGCTGTGCCCAGGCTGTGCCCGTCGGTCACCATGACACCATCGAAGTTCTCGGTGGTCGGAGCGGCCAGCAGGCCTGCATAGTCCACGGCACCGCCCCGCGAGAAGTGTCCCGCCTTGATGCTGCCGCTGTGGCGCTCCAGCACCCAGTCTCCGCCCAGCAGGTCCGAGCCCGTGGGATTGGTGGAGGCGGCGACGTCCGCCCTGGACAGCGTGGCCCACGTTTCGAGGAAGGCGGCGCCAACCTGGCCTTCGGCCACATTGCAGCCGTACAGCAGGATGTCGCCGTCCTCGCCCAGCGCCTGGCCAATGCGCTCCAGCACGTCGGCGTCGGCGGTCAGCGCCGCCGCGTCCAGCACCCGGGAGCCCAACTGCAGCTGCCCCTGCCCACCGTGGCTCAGGATGTGCAAGGCATCGATGCCGCTGCGCCCTTCCAGGTATTGCGCAATCTGCACGAGGCCGTCCCGGCTGCCATCGAGCACCACCACCTGTGCGCCTGGGCGAACACTGTTGGCCAGTTGCTGCCAGTTCGGCAGGTTGTCGAAGACGAACACGATTTCATTGGGGGCGGGGGACGCACTGGCGGCCATGAGGCTCTCCTCGGACGAAAGGTGGGACGTGACGGATTATCTTTGGTCGCCTGACATGCCTGCGCGGGCGGTGCCTCTGCGTTCTTGGGAGCCCCGTCCTATGGTTGATGACCCCGGCGGAGACCTCGGGAAGCCTGTCCGCAGGCGCTCAGTTGTGTCCCGCGCGAAAAGGGTATTTGGCGCTGCCATAGAATCCCGCTGCCCATGCGCCGCTTGCTGCTTATCTTTCTTTTGGTGTTCATGCCGCTCCAGTCCGTCTGGGCAGCGGCATCGCCGTATTGCGGGCACGAGACAGCTCCGCAGGCATCGCATTTCGGCCACCATGCGCACGACCACCATGGCGATGCGCCGGCCGAAAAGGCCCAGTCGTCCATGGCAGGTGAAACCCCCGACCACAAGGCGCTGGCCACCACCGGCACGGCCGACATGGACTGCCACGCCTGCCATGGCGCGGGCAGCTGCATGGCTTTGAGCGCCAGCGGCCAGGCCATTGTGGTCGCCGTGGCTGCCCCCGCCGCGCTGGTGGCGCCGGCCTGGGTCCATCCACCACTCACCCGCCCCGAACGCCCCAAGTGGTCCGTCCTCGCCTGAGCGGCGAGGCGGGTTTCTGGCGACCCTTTTCCTGATGATCGCTGCGGCCCTGGCGGGCTGCGCAAGTGCCTGCGCGTGAGCGCCTGCGCCGGTCATCGTGCCTCGCCGATTTCAACCCCGTGGCCCTCGGCCACTGCAGAGGAATCGGATGCAAGAAACAACGAGAAAGAATCACAAGCGACGCCCGTTGCTGGCGGCCGTGGCGCTGGGATGCGCGCTGGCCGCAGGCGCTGCGCAAGCCCAGTCACCCGCTGAACCAGCGGAGCCGCCGCTCACGCTCAAGACCCTGTTCGAGCGGGCCTGGGAGCGCCAGCCCGAGGCGCAGTCGGCGGCCCTCCGGCGCGAATCGGCCCAGGCCGCGCGCAGCGGTGCGTCGTCGTGGACGGCCGAGCCGGTGGCGCTGGAGCTGTCCCGCAAGAGCGACCGCCCCGGCAGCAACCAGGGCAGCCGCGAAGTCGAAGTGGGTGTGGCCGTGCCGCTGTGGCTGCCCGGCGAGCGGGCGCGCAAGGCCGCGCTGGGCGATGCCGAGATCAAGGCCGTGGAAAGCCGCCGGCTGGCCGCGCAGCTTCAACTGGCCGCCACCGTGCGTGAGGCCTGGTGGGCCCTGCGGCGTGCGCAGGCGGAGCTGGGCCTGGCCCAGGACCGGCTGCAGAACGCGCAGCGCCTGGCGGCCGACGTGGCACGCCGCTTCAAGGCGGGCGACATGTCGCGTGCCGACCAGGCGCAGGCAGACGGTGCCGTGGCCCAGGCTGAAGCGGCGGTGGCAGAGGCCACCGGCGCGCGCGATGTCGCTCAGGCGGCCCTGCAGGCGTGGGGCGGCAAGGTGGTGCTGGCCGATGCCGCAGAGCCCGAGGCCGAAGCCCTGCCTGAGCCAGGCCTGCCCACGGACCACCCGGCCGTGGCCGACTGGCTGGACCAGGCCGAGGTGGCGCGCCGCGCCGCCGACCTGGCCGCCGTGCAGACCCGCGCCAACCCCGAGCTGACCGTGGCCGCCACGCGCGGGCGCGAGCAGGCCGGCGAGCGCTACCTGCAAAGCTTCACCGTGGGTGTGCGCGTGCCCCTGGGCGGAGGCGACCGCGCGCGCGCCAAGGAGACGGCTGCACGCGCGGATGCCCTCGATGCCGAGGCGCGTGCCCGCGTCGAGCAGGACCGGCTGGCCGCCGACGTGGCCGCCGCCGTCGCCCGCGTGAGGGCCACGCAGGCCCAGCGCGAGGCCATGGCCCGCCATGCGGCGCTGGCCCGCGACACGCGCGGCTTCATCGACAAGGCCTTTCGCCTGGGCGAGGCCGACTGGCCCACACGCCTGCGCGTGGAGCTCGAAGCCGTGCAGGCCGAGCGCCAGCTCGCGCGTGCCCGCGTCGATGCCGCGGCCGCCGTTTCCACCCTGCGCCAGGCCCTGGGCCTGCTGCCGCAGTGAGCGCCCCGCTTTTTCATCCCTCATTCCCGAACCACCATGCAATTCCTTTCACTGATTCATGCACTGGGCCTGGCCCTGGTGCTGGGCCTTGTGCCCCCGGCCGCGCTCGCCGACGCCGGCCATGACCATGGCGAAGCTCCCGCTGCAGCGGCAGGCGCCGCGCTGCCGCGCTTTGCCGCCACCTCCGACCTGTTCGAGCTGGTGGGCGTGATCGAAGGACAAAAGCTCGCGCTCTACCTCGACCATGCGGGCGACAACAGCCCGGTGAAGGAGGCGCAACTGGAGCTCGACATTGCCGGCTCGCGCGTGCCGGTGACCCGCGTGGCCGACGGCGAATTCCAGGCCGCGCTGGCCGCTCCGCTGGCCGAGGGCGCAAGCCCCGTCACCGCCACCGTGGTGGCCGGCAACGACACCGATCTGCTGGCTGGCGAGATCGACATCCATGCGGCAGCGCACGCCCATGGCGAACCTGCAGGCCGGCGCAACGCGCTGGTGGCCGGTGCTGTGGCCGCCGTGCTGCTGGCCTTGGCAGCGGTGTGGGGCGTGCGGCGTGGCCGCGCGGCGCGCACCCGGCACCAGGGAGGTGCCGCATGAAGCGCTTGACCTCCCTGCATTCCGTGCTGGCCGTGGCGATGGCCGCCGCCCTGTGCGCCCCGCTGATGTCGCGCGCCGGAGAAGGCCATGACCACGGCGACGCCCCCGCAGCCGCCGATGGCAACGGCCCCAAGCGCCAGCCTGATGGCAGCGTGTTTTTGCCCAAGCCGGCGCAGCGCCAACTGGGTGTGCGCACCCTCGTGGCGGCCGAGGGGCAGCACCCCAAGGCCTTCGAGCTGGCCGGCACGGTGGTGATGGACCCCAATGCTGGCGGCAAGGTGCAGGCCGCGCTGGCCGGCCGGCTGGAGTCCGGGCCCAAGGGACTGCCCGGTGTGGGCCAGGCAGTGCGCAAGGGCGAGGTGCTGGCCTATGTGGTGCCCACGGCGGGCGCCATCGAGCGCTCCAACCAACTGGCGCAGCAGGCCGAGCTGCGTGCCGCACGCGACCTGGCGGCACGCCGCGTGGCGCGTTTGAAGGACCTGTCGGACACCGTGCCGCGCAAGGACATCGAGGCGGCGGAGAGCGAGCTGCAAAGCGTCACCCAGCGCCTGGGTGCGGTGGGGGCGGGCCTTTCGACCCGCGATGCGCTGGTGGCGCCCGTCTCGGGTGTCATCGCCTCGGCCAACGCAGTGGCAGGGCAGGTGGTGGATGCACGCGAGCTGGTGTTCGAGGTGGTGGACCCCACGCGCCTGCGCGTCGAAGCCCTGGCCTACGACACCGCCCAGGCCCACAGCGTCGCCGGTGCCGCGCTGGCCATGGGCGGGCAGCGTGTGCCGCTGCGCTTTCTGGGCGCCGCGCGCAGCCTGCGCGAGCAGGCGCTGCCGCTGCAGTTCGCCGGGGACGCCGCAGTGCTGGGCACCCTCGCACTGGGCCAGCCGGTGCGCGTGTTCGTGCAGTCCGCCGAGCAGACTGCGGGCGTGCAGGTGCCCGTCGCGTCGCTGCTGCGCAACCCCTCCAACCAGACCATCGTCTGGGTCAAGGAATCGCCCGAGCGCTTCGCGCCGCGCGTGGTCACCTACGTGCCGCTCGATGGCGCTTCGGTGGTCGTGACCTCGGGCCTCAAGGCCGGGGACCGCGTGGCCACGCAGGGCGCCACGCTGATCAACCAGGTCCGTTGAAGGGAGCCGCACGATGTTCAAGTGGCTACTCGAAAGCAGCCTGGCCCACCGGCTGCTGGTGCTCATCGCGGCGGGCGTGCTCATGGCCTACGGAGCCTTCACGCTGTCGCGCACCCCGGTGGATGTGTTCCCCGACCTCAACAAGCCCACGGTCACGCTCATGACCGAGGCCGGCGGCATGGCCGCCGAGGAGGTGGAGCAGCTCATCACCTTCCCGCTGGAGACCACGATGAACGGCCTGCCCGGTGTGGAGAGCGTGCGCTCCACCTCCAGCGCGGGCCTGTCCTTCATCTATGTCACCTTCGACTGGAACACGGACATCTTCCGCGCGCGCCAGATGGTGTCCGAACGCCTGTCGTCCATGGAGGAGGGCCTGCCCGCGGGCGTGACGCCGCGCATGGGGCCCATCAGCTCCATCATGGGCGAGATCATGCAGGTGGCTATTCCCATCGACGCGCAGCGCACCACGCCCATGGCCGTGCGCGAGTACGCCGACTGGGTGCTGCGTCCGCGCCTCCTGGCGATTGCCGGCGTGGCGCAGGTGATCCCGATCGGCGGCGAGGTGCGCCAGTTCCAGGTGCAGCCGAACACGGCGCGCATGGCGGAACTGGGCGTCACGCACGATCAGCTCACGGGGGCGCTCAAGGGCTTCTCGGCCAACACCTCGGGAGGCTTTCTGGAGCTCAACGGGCGTGAATACCTGATCCGCCACCTGGGCCGCACGTCGCGCCTGGAGGATCTGCAGAACCTGGCGCTCGCCGCAAAGAACGGCCAGCCCGTGCTGCTGCGCCAGGTGGCCGAGGTGACGTTTGCTGCCGCCCTGAAGCGCGGGGACGCGGGCTTCGAGGGCAAGCCGGCCGTGATCCTGGGCATCCAGAAGCAGCCCACGGCGGACACCATCGCGCTCACGCGCAGCATCGAGGCGGCGCTGGGCGATTTGAAGAAGTCGCTGCCCACCGGCATGGAGGCGCCGCGCGTGACCTTCCGCCAGGCCAGCTTCATCGAGGCCTCGGTCACCACCTTGCAGGGCAAGCTCATCGGCGCCTCGGTGTTCGTGGCGGTGATCCTGTTCGTGTTCCTGGGCACGCTCAGGCCCACGGTGATCGCGCTCACCGCCATACCGGTGTCCATCTTCATCACGGCGCTGGTGTTCAAGTACTTCGGCCTGTCCATCAACACCATGACGCTGGGCGGCCTGGCCATTGCCATCGGCGGCCTGGTGGACGATGCGGTGGTGGACGTGGAGAACGTGCTGCGCCGCCTGAAGATGGACCGCGCCAAGCACCCGAACCACCGGCTGCACCCCATCGAGGTGGTCAAGCTCGCGTCGATGGAGGTGCGCTCGGGCATCCTCTATGCCACGGCCATCATCGTGCTGGTGTTCCTGCCGCTGTTCGCGCTGCCGGGCATCGAGGGGCGGCTGTTCGTGCCGCTGGGCATCGCGTTCATCGTCTCCACCGTGGCCTCGCTGCTGGTGTCGGTCACGGTCACGCCGGTGCTGGCCTTCTATTTGCTACCGCGCATGAAGAACCTGGACCATGGCGACACGCGCGTGGTGGCCTGGCTCAAGGCGCGCTATCGCGGCGGGCTCACCCGGGTGCTGGCTCGCCCGCGCATGGCCATGGCGGTGAGCGGGGTGGCGGTGGTCCTGTCGGTGGCGGCGGTGCCGTTCTTTCCGACGACGTTCCTGCCACCGTTCAACGAGGGCACCTTGCTCATCGGCATGCGGCTGAACCCGGGCGTGACGCTGGCCGAGTCCACGGCGCTGGCCAGCCAGGCCGAGGTGCTGGTGCGCCAGGTGCCCGAGGTCACGCATGTGGGCCGGCGCAGCGGCCGGGCCGAACTGGACGAGCATGCCGAAGGCGTGCACGTGAGCGAGCTCGACGTGGGCCTGTTGCCTGCGGCCGAACTCAAACGCAGCATGGCCGAGGTGCAGGCCGACATCCGCAGCCGGCTGGCGCAGATGCCGGCGGCGATTGCCATCGGCCAGCCGATCTCGCACCGCATCGACCACATGCTTTCGGGCGTGCGCTCGCAGATCGCGATCAAGCTCTTCGGCGAAGACCTGGACACCCTGCGCGGCCAGGCCGATGCGTTGCGCGCGCGGCTGGCCACCATCGACGGCCTGGCCGACCTGGAGGTCGAAAAGCAGGTGCTGGCGCCGCAGATCACCGTGCGTGTGGACCATGCCGCCGCAGCCCAGTACGGCGTGCCGGCCGCGCAGGTGCTGGCCACGCTGCAGGGCCTGGTGGAGGGCGAGAAGGTCACGCAGATCGTGGAGGGCAGCCGGCGCTTCGCGCTGGTGGTCCGCCTGCCCGAGAGCGCGCGCTCACCGGGCGGCTTGGCGCAAGTCATGATCGAGACCCCGCGCGGGCGGGTGCCGCTGTCGCGCCTGGCCAGCATCGAGGACGGCGACGGCCCCAACCAGATCAGCCGCGACGACGGCAAGCGCCGCATCGTGCTCTCGGCCAACGCGCAGGGCCGGGCACTGTCCGATGTGGTGGCCGACATCCGCAAGGTGGTGGGCGAAACACGCCTGCCCGACGGCTACTTCATCACCCTGGGCGGCCAGTTCCAGGCGCAGGAGGAGGCCAGCCGCCTGGTGGGCCTTCTCGCCATCGTCTCGCTGGTGCTGATGTTCGTGGTGCTCTACACGCGCTACCGCTCGGCCACGCTGTCGGCGCTCATCATGGCCAACATCCCGCTGGCACTGGTGGGGGCGGTGCTGGGGTTGTGGATATCAGGGCAGCCGCTGTCGGTGGCAGCGCTGATCGGCTTCATCACGCTGGCGGGTATCTCGGTACGCAATGGCATTTTGAAGGTGAGCCACTACCTGAACCTGATGCGCGTGGAGGGCGAGAACTTCGACACCGCCATGATCGTGCGCGGCTCGCTGGAGCGGCTCTCCCCCGTGCTCATGACCGCCCTGGTCACCGCCTTCGCGCTGGCGCCCCTGCTGCTGGAAGCCGAGCGCCCGGGCACGGAGATCCTGCACCCGGTGGCGGTGGTGATCTTCTCGGGGCTGATCAGCTCCACGCTGCTCGACACCTTCCTCACTCCCGCCCTGTTCTGGCTGTTCGGCCGCCGCGACGCCGAGCGGCTGCTGGACGATCGCAGTGCCGAGGCCTTCTGACTTTTCTCCTGTGCATCCAACCCTTGAAAGGACTTTCATGTTTGCAAAAAACCTCCTGGCCGCGCTGGCCCTGGCCGTCTCCGGCTCAGCCTTCGCCGCTGGCGACCATGCCCACGGCGACGACCACAAGCCGCAGCACGGTGGCATCGTGGCTGCCACCCACGACATGGACTACGAACTCGTGGCCAAACCGGATGTGATCACCCTGCACCTGCGCGACCACGGAAAGCCTGCCAGCTCCCAGGGCGTGAGCGCCAAGCTCACGCTGCTCAACGGCACGGAGAAGTCCGAGGCCGTGCTGGTGCCCGCAGGCGACGGCAAGCTCGAAGCCAAGGGCAGCTTCAAGGTGGCGCCCGGCACCAAGGTCGTGGCATTGGTGACGCTGCCCGGCAAGAAGGCGGCGAATGTGCGGTTTGCCGTGAAGTAGGCCAGGCAACTGCCGGCCAGGGCCCGGCCGGAACGCGAAGGTGTGAAGCCTTTCCGCTCCGCCGGGTGCAAAGGAGAATTAGATGAAAATGGCTTGTGAGGCGCTTGCAGCAATCGTCATAAGCTATTGAACTGATAGCAATTTGTCTGGCGCAGGCTCTGATGGGGCATGGCGCCGGATCCACTCCACCAGGGCCTCCCGCTCCATCGGCATCGCGATGTGGTAGCCCTGGCCTTCCTGGCATCCCATGCCCAGAAGTGTCTGCCAGACTGCACCGTCCTCGATGCCTTCGGCCAGCACGTTCAGGCCCAGCTTGCGGCCCAGTTGGGCCACCATTTCCGCGATGCGGGCGCCGCGCGGCTCGCCGAGCTGGCGCACGAACGAGCGGTCGATCTTGATGCGGTCGAGCGGCAAGCGCTCCAGATAGCTCAGCGACGAGTAACCTGTACCGAAGTCGTCGATCGCGATCGAGATCCCCTGGGCCCGCAGTGCGGACAGCGTGCGCTCCAGGAACTGTGTTGGAAGCACGGCCACCGACTCGGTGATCTCGAGCTCCAGGTGCCGCCCCTGCAGGCTGCTGGCCTGCAGCGCCGCGCACACCATGTCGAAGAAGCCGGGGTCCTGCAACTGTACCGTCGAGACGTTGACGGCCATGCGCTGCGGAGCGGCCCCTGCGTCCAGCAGCGCGCGCATGGTGGCGCAGGCGGTGGCCAGGACCCACTGCCCCAGTCCCACGATCAGGCCCGAATGCTCGGCCACCGGAATGAACTGGTCGGGCGGAACGAACTGGCCGTCCGACGTGCGCCAGCGCAGCAAGGCCTCCAGGCCCACGACCGTGCGCGTGCCCAGGTTCAGCTGCGGCTGGTACACGAGGAACAGCTGCTGCGTCTCGATGGCCTCCCTCAGTTCGGAGCGGAGCACGGCGCGCGCGCGTGCGTCCTTTCCCATCTGGTCGGCATACTGCAGGTCCTGCCCACGGTGGTCCCGCTTGGCGCGCTTGAGCGCAATGGTGGCGTCCTTGACGAGATCAGCGCCCGCCTGCGGCTCGTCAGGCAGCAGCACGTAGCCGCAGGTGAGCGAAACCTTGTGCGGCACACCGTCGATGTGCAGGGGTTGGTGCACGCACTCCAGCAGCTTGCGCGGCTTCACCTGCCGCACAGAGCCCAGTACCCCGAAGGTGTCCGCGCCCAGGCGTGCCAGCAGCACGCCCGTGGGCAGGGCGGCTTGCAGGCACCGGGCGACCTTCTCCAGAAGGCGGTCGCCGAAGCGGTGACCCATCACGTCGTTCGTCGCGCTGAAGTCGTCAATGTCGATCAGTGCCAGGACGTAGTCGGTGGAGCCGTGGCGTGCGCAGTCGTTGACTTCCTCGACGAAGTGGGCGCGGTTGGGCAGGTTCACCAGGGGGTCGTGGTAGGCGCTTTCGTGCAGGCGTCCGAGCAGGCCCCGGTTGTGCAGCAGCGTGCCCAGGTTGGCGCACAGCACGTCCAGCAGTTGCGGTTCCAGCCCGCGGTGGTTGCGGGGCACGTCCATGAACACGACGAAGTCCTGCTCGTCCTTGTGGCCGATGTGCAGGGCCAGGCCACCGGCCTCGCCGTAGACGTTGTAGCGTTTGTCGATGGATGTGAAGAGAAGGTCCAGCTCCGGGCCTTGGGGCAGCAGGTCCAGCGGCAGACCCACCAGTTCGGAGAACCTGCCGGAGGCGGCCAGAACGTAGTAGTCGCGCCGGCTATCGCCGCGCTGCACGCACACCAGGCCTTCGCGTTCCACATGGAGCAGTGCCGCCAGCTGGGTCAGCACGGCAGATGCGAACTCGTAGGCGTCCTTGGTCTCCAGCAGCGATGCGCTGGAGCGCACGATCAGCTCCAGGCTCACGCGGCTCGCGTCCATGGCGCACAGCTGCTTGTAGGACCGCACGGCGGTCACGACCATGGCCAGGAGCCGGCCGGGGGTGAGCTCCGCCTTGGTACGGTAGTCGTTGATGTCGTAGCGCAGCAGCATTTCCAGGTCCGGCACCTGGCCCGGCTGCCCGGTGCGCAGCACGATGCGGGTGTTCTTGAGGCCGGCGGAGTGGCGGATGAAATCGACCAGGTCCAGCCCTGCGCGGGCCTGCTCCGACACCACGTCGAGGATGACCATGGCCAGGTCTTGCTCCTTGAGCAGCAGGGCCCGCGCTTCATCGCCCGAGAAGGCGTGCATGAACACCAGCGGGCGCTCGAACAGCGTGTGCCCCTCCAGCGCGGCCAGCGTGGCGGCGTGGACATCGGGGTCGTTGTCCACGACGAGGATCCGCCAGTGCATGCCCGTGCTGTGCGTGTCGCGCCGTGCTGCGTCCAGGGCGCCCCACCGCGTGTCGGCCCGGCGCAGCGCCGTCTCAGACCACATGCTCGAAGGGCTGCAAGGCCGTGGCGGAGACGCGCACCTGGTTGCGTCCGCCACGCTTGGCGACGTACAGCGCTTCGTCGGCCAGGCCGTAGGCACTGTCGAAGTCGCTGCCCGCTGGTGCCCAGCACACGCCAAAACTGGCGGTGACGCCGCTGCCGTCGGGCAGGTCGAACGGGTGGCTCTCAATGGCCTGCCGCAATGCCTCTGCGACCCGGTGGGATGCAGACGCGTCCTGCTGCGGCAGCACCACGGTGAACTCCTCTCCACCCACGCGCCCGACATGCGCGGTGGGCGGGACGACTGCCTGCAGGCAGGCGACCACGCCCAGGATGACCTGGTCACCCATCGGGTGGCCGAAGCTGTCGTTGATCCGCTTGAAATGGTCGATATCGAGAACGACCAGGGCCAGGTCTTCGCGGCCGAAGTGCCGGTTGACCAGCTCGATGATGGCGGCGCGGTTCAGCACACCGGTCAGCGGATCGTGGTTGGCGCGGTGTTCGAGCTCGGCCGCCAGTTCCTGCAACTGCGCGTTCATCCGGGTCATCTCCAGCTCGGCGCGGTCGCTGCGGCGCACCAGCCTGCGCGTCTCGCGCAGAAGCCGCTCGTACGCAAGAACCAGATCTCCCAGGGCCTGCCCGCAGGCATCCTGGCCTGGGTGCGTGCACGCAGCGTGGGCTGTTCTGGCGGCCAGCAGCGTCTGCGTCTCGGCGTCGAAAAGGTCGGGTGCCTGCCCGGGCGTGGCGCTGCCGGTCATTCAGCTGGCTCCTACCGCGTGGGTCACGAACTCGATGGCCGGAAAGTCTTCGCTCAGCTCCTGGCCGAAATCGAGGATCGTGTCGTCTTCCTCGTCGTGGTACCAGTTGAGAACCACGCGGTTGCCTGCCTCGGCCGCGTTGTTCAGAGCCTCGATGAGGTTGAACAGCATCTTGGTGCTGGAGCTGTTGAAGTAGGCGAGCGCCACGTTCACGTCGACGCTTGACTCCTGCAGCGTGGCCAGGAATTCGCCGAGCCGCGCGATGATGTCGCCATAGAAAGCCGCCGCGTTCTCCGGATAGGACTCTCCGCGCAGGCTGAGGGTTCGCGCATCAAACTTGAAATCCACCTCAGGCGAGCTGGGCGTGGGGGCGATGTAGAGGTTTTCCATCAGTAGTCTCGGATCTCGATTCATGGGCAGGCGCCGCGGGCTTCGTGTGAAAGACACGGTCTTGGTGCCACTATTTCGTGGGACAGCACGCTAGATGGCCGCCTTGAGATAGAACACGGGCGACCCGCCGGCCTCGTCGTCGGCGTCGAAGTCGAACTCGAGCGGTTCGCGGGCATCCCGCGCAACGGTCAGAAATCCCATCCCTGCGCCCTTGCTGCCCTCTGGCGTTTCTTCGCGCAGGGTCTGGCGATACGCCTGCTTGATCTCTTCGAGCGTCATGCTGCGCAGCGCGCTGAGCTTGATGCGCAACTCTTCGGCCACCACACGTTCAATGGGGTTGGCGCACAGCAGCGAGAAGCTGCCATCGTCCTCGCGGCGGATGCACACCGAGCCGTGGCGCAGCTCGCCGTCCTGCTGGCTCGGCGGGGTCAGCGCATCGGCGGAATAGTGGATGATGTTCTGCGCCATCTCGACGAACGACGAGAAAAGCTTGCGGCGCGTGGGCGCAGCGACGCCGGCGACCTCCAGCTGCAGCTTCACGGCGTCGGCCATCGCGGCCACGATGTGCTGCGAGAAGTACCCGACATAGTAAAAAATGACCTGGTGCTGGCGCGCCAGATGGAAGAACGACCCGTACTTGTCGGCGATCATGGAAGAGGGCATGGGGGAGTGCTTTTCTAGGTCCGGAAGCAAAAGAAGGTCAGGTCGTCGCGCCGGTGGTGCTCGCCCTGCCAGGTGCGCAGCGCGTCCAGCAGCGCAGCGTTCACCTCGGTGGGCGTTCTGTGCTTGTGCTCGAGCAGCAGCTCGCGCACCCGGCGCTTGCCCAGGGCGATGCCGCGGGGCCCGCCGATCTGGTCGATCAGCCCGTCGGTGCTCACGAACACCAGGCTGCCGGGGGCCAGGATGGCCTCCTGGTTCTTCCACGCGTAGTCGAATTCGCTGTCCACGTAGCCGACGCCCTTGCGCTGCCCCTCCAGGACGTCCACATCGTCGCCATCGGGGCGCAGCACGAACATCGACAGGCGCGCTCCGGCAAACACCAGGCGGCCGTGCGCGGGTTCGAACCAGAAGCACGCGGCGTCCATGCCATCGTCGGACCCCGGCGTGCCGTCCTGGCCGTTGATCTGGCCGAGCATCTGCTTGATGCTGCGGTTGACCTGGCCGAGCAGTCTGGCCGGGTCACGCGGGCCGTTTTGCGTGATGGCCTGGTTCAGGCTGGTCGACGCTATCAGGGTCATGAACGCGCCGGGCACGCCGTGGCCGGTGCAATCCGCCACCGTGGCGAACCAGCCGTCCGCGTCCGTGCTGAACTGGTAGAAGTCGCCTCCCACGATGTCCCGGGGCTGCCAGACGAGGTCGGCGTTCGGACAGGCGCGGGCCAGGGCGTCGAGCGAGCTGCGCAGCGTGGACTGCTGGATCACGCTGGCGTACTCGATGCTGTGCATGATCTGGCGGTTGCGCGAGGCCTGCATGTCAGCCACTACCCGCATGAGCTGCAGTCCGTGGCCTATGCCTGCATAGGCACCTTCGCGGGTGATGATGAAGCCGTCGGACAGCGCCTTCTCGCCGTACTCCACCGTCTTGAAGGTGAGCGCGTCGATGTCCAGCGCCGCGTCGACGATCAGCGGCTCCTTGTCCATGAAAGCGATGCAGCTCTTGCGGCCGTAGAGTTCCTGGCGGAACTGCTTGCTCATCTGCGACAGGAAGATGCTCCGGTTGATGAGGCCTATGGGCTGGCTGCCTTCCACGACGGGCAGGCTCACCAGTTCGCGGTGACGGCTGAAGACCTCCATCACTTTCTCGTTGGTCTCTTCCGCTGTCATGCAGGGCACTTCCACACACAGATCTGCCGCGCTGGGCTGTCGAAAGCGGGGCCGGAAGCTGCTCAGGTACTCGGTGGTTTCGCGCATGGACGTGCCAAGGGTGTGATGTGAGCAAATGTTACGGTGGCGATGTTTCGATTTCGTGACGGCTTGATTTCCGGTGGGTGTGCCCGGCTCGGGATCTGCTTGCACCTGCGGCGCTATGCTTTCGGTTTCTGCCTGTCTCGAAAGGCTTTTCATGAACTGGTCCGCACAGCAATATTCCAAGTTTGAACAGGAGCGCACACGGCCCGTGAGGGACCTGGTCGCGTCCATCCCGTCCGCCAGTGTTCAATCGGCCGTGGACCTGGGCTGTGGGCCGGGCAACTCCACCGAGGTGCTGGCACGGCGCTACCCGGATGCCAAAGTCATTGGCATGGACAACTCCCAGGACATGCTGGATGCAGCGCGCAAGCGGCTGCCAGCCCTGGACTTCGAGCTGTCCGACATCGCCCGTTGGGAACCGTCGGAGCGCTTCGATGTCATCCTCGCCAATGCGTCCCTGCAATGGGTGCCCGACCACCGCGCCCTCTACCCACGCCTCGTGGGCCATCTGAACGCGTCCGGCGTGCTGGCGGTGCAGACGCCTGACAACCTGGAGGAGCCGGCCCACCGCCTGGCGCGGGACCTGGCGGCAGGCGCGCGCTGGAGCGCTTTGCTGGGCGCCACCAAGCATCCACCGCGCCACCCGCCGGCCTTTTATTACGAGTTGCTGAGGCCGCTGTGCCGAAGTGTCGATGTCTGGCGCACGACGTACTTCCACGCGCTCGCGGGCGGCGCGGCTGCCGTGGTCGAGTGGTTCAGGGAGACCGCGCTGCGGCCTTACCTGGGTGCGCTGGACGACGCGCAGAAGGCGGCTTTTCTTGCGGAGTACCGGGCCGCTGTCGAGTTGGCCTACCCCGCACTGGAGGATGGCACGGTGCTGCTTCCGTTCCCCCGGCTTTTCGTGGTGGCGGTGCGGTAGGCAGGCGTGGCACCGCGCTGCAGGGGAGGCGGGCCGGCATGTTGGTCGATGCCCCCACCGGTTGGCGCACGCACCCCGTCGGTCAGTACACCAGGCGCTCGGGCCGGATCTCCTGCAGGATGGTCGTGGCGATCTCCTCGATGGACTTGGTGGTCGTCGAGAGCCAGCGGATGCCCGAGCGCCGCATCATCGCCTCGGCCTCGGCCACCTCGTGGCGGCAGTTGGCCAGATCGGCGTACTTCGAGCCGGGGCGGCGTTCGTTGCGGATCTCGGACAGACGCTCGGGCTGGATGGTCAGGCCGAAGATCTTGGCGCGGTGCGGAACCAGGGCGGGCGGCAGTTGGCGGCGTTCGAAGTCTTCGGGGATCAGCGGGTAGTTGGCGGCTTTCAGGCCGCACTGCATGGCCAGGTACAGGCTGGTGGGCGTCTTGCCGCTGCGGCTCACGCCCACCAGGATCACGTCGGCGCCGGCCAGGTCGCGGTTGCTCTGGCCGTCGTCGTGGGCCAGGCTGAAGTTGATGGCCTCGATGCGGTCGGTGTATTCCTTGCTGCGGCTCACGTCGGAAAAGCGGCCGACGCGGTGGTGCGACTTGATGCCGAGCTCTTCTTCGAGCGGGTGCACGAAAGTGCCGAACATGTCGAGCAGCATGCCCTTGCATCCTTCCTGGATGACCTTGAGCACCTCCATGTTCACGAGCGTGGTGAACACGATGGGCTTCTTGCCTTCCATCTCGGCCGTGTGGTTGATCTGGCGCACTGTCTGGTGGGCCTTGTCGACGCTGTCGATGAATGGCAGGCGCACGTGGCGCGGCTTCATCTCGAACTGCGCCAGGATGGCATTGCCGAACGTCTCGGCCGTGATGCCGGTGCCGTCGGAGACGAAAAATACGGTGCGCGTGTGCATGGATCGGGGGCCTTTCAGTACATCAGCCATTGCGTCAGCCTGCCGCCAGTGCCGCAGGCCTACAATTGTCACAATTATCCGATTCTCACCATGCACTTCGTCGGCCCACAACCACAACGACAAAGCTTACCGCCGTGCATGGCAGCTCGCCCAGCGCTCCTTGGTACAGGAGGCGGGGGCGCAGACCCAGTTTCAACTTCTGGAGCTTTCCCATGTCTGCACTTTTCAGCCCGACCGCCCTGGTCGTACCGTTTGAAAACCTGAGAATGACCGATGTCGAGGCCGTAGGCGGTAAAAACGCCTCCCTCGGCGAGATGATCTCCCAGCTGCCCCAGGGCGTGCGCGTGCCCACGGGCTTTGCCACCACGGCCCACGCGTTCCGTGAATTCCTCAAGCACGAGGGCCTGGCTGACCGCATCAGCCGCCGGCTGGCCACGCTGGACACCGAGGATGTGCGCGCGCTGGCGGAAGCCGGCGCCGAAATCCGGGGCTGGATGGAAAGCCAGCCGTTCCCTGCCGACCTGGAAAAGGCGGTGCGCGACGCATTCGCCACGCTGTCGGCCGGCAACGACCAGGCCAGTTTTGCGGTGCGCTCGTCCGCCACGGCCGAAGACCTGCCCGATGCATCGTTTGCCGGCCAGCAGGAGACCTTCCTGAACGTGGTGGGTGCCGATGACGTGCTCCACAAGATGAAGGAGGTGTTCGCCTCCCTCTACAACGACCGGGCGATCAGCTACCGCGTGCACAAGGGCTTTGCCCACGACGTCGTGGCATTGTCGGCCGGCGTTCAGCGCATGGTGCGCTCCGATCTGGGCGCTGCGGGCGTGATGTTCACCATCGATACCGAATCGGGCTTCGAAGACGTCGTCTTTATCACCAGCAGCTATGGTCTGGGCGAGACGATGGTGCAGGGCGCCGTGAACCCCGACGAGTTCTATGTGCACAAGCCCATGCTCAAGGCCGGCAAGAAGGCCGTGATTCGCCGCAACCTGGGCAGCAAGCTGATCCAGATGGTGTTCTCCACGCCCGAGGAAAAGAAGGCCAGTGGCAAGCTGGTCAAGACCACGGATGTACCCACGGAGCAGCGCAACCGCTATTCCCTGAGCGACGCCGACGTCGAGCAGCTGGCGCACTATGCGCTGGTGATCGAGCAGCACTATGGCCGCCCCATGGACATCGAGTGGGGCAAGGACGGCACGGACGGCCTGCTCTATATCCTGCAGGCCCGCCCCGAGACGGTGAAGAGCCAGTCCAAGGGCCAGGCCGAGCAGCGCTTCAAGCTCAAGGGCACCGGCACCGTGCTGGCCGAGGGCCGCGCCATCGGTCAGAAGATCGGCACCGGCCCCGTGCGCCTGGTGCACAGCATCAGCGAGATGGACAAGGTCCAGGCCGGCGATGTGCTTGTGACCGACATGACCGACCCGAATTGGGAGCCCGTGATGAAGCGCGCCAGCGCCATCGTCACAAACCGGGGCGGGCGCACCTGCCACGCCGCCATCATTGCGCGCGAGCTGGGCATTCCGGCCGTGGTGGGTTGCGGTGATGCCACCGAACTGCTGAAGGACGGCACGCTGGTCACCGTGAGCTGCGCCGAGGGCGATACCGGCCGTATCTACGACGGCCTCCTCGAGACCGAGGTCACCGAGGTGCAGCGCGGCGAGATGCCCCCCATCAAGACCAAGATCATGATGAATGTGGGCAACCCCCAGTTGGCCTTCGATTTCTGCCAACTGCCCAACGAAGGCGTGGGCTTGGCGCGCCTGGAGTTCATCATCAACAACAACATCGGCGTGCACCCCAAGGCCATCCTGGACTATCCCCAGATCGATGCCGACCTGAAGAAGGCGGTGGAGTCGGTGGCTCGTGGCCATGCCAGCCCGCGCGCCTTCTATGTGGACAAGGTGGCCGAAGGCGTGGCCACCATTGCCGCCGCGTTCTACCCCAAGCCCGTCATCGTGCGTCTGTCGGACTTCAAGTCCAATGAGTACCGCAAGCTCATCGGCGGCAGCCGCTACGAGCCCGAGGAAGAAAACCCGATGCTCGGCTTCCGGGGTGCGGCACGCTACATCAGCGAAGACTTCGGCGAAGCCTTCGCGATGGAGTGCGAGGCTTTGAAGCGCGTGCGCAACGACATGGGCCTGACCAACGTGCAGGTGATGGTCCCCTTTGTCCGCACGCTGGGCCAGGCCGAGCGTGTGACCAAGCTGCTGGCCACCCACGGCCTGCAGCGCGGCAAGGACGACCTCAAGGTCATCATGATGTGCGAGGTGCCGAGCAACGCCGTCCTGGCCGAGCGCTTCCTCGAGTTCTTCGACGGTTTCTCCATCGGCTCCAACGACCTGACCCAGCTCACCCTGGGCCTGGACCGCGATTCGGGGCTGGAGCTCTTGGCGCAGGACTTCGACGAGCGCGACCCCGCTGTGCTGGCGCTGGTGGAGAAGGCCATCAAGGCCTGCCTGGCCCAGGGCAAGTACATCGGCATCTGCGGCCAGGGCCCCAGCGACCACCCCGACTTCGCGCAGTGGCTGTCCAACGAAGGCATCTCGTCGATCTCGCTCAACCCCGACAGCGTGATCGCCACCTGGCAGCAACTGGCCGCTGGCTGACGGGCCGGGCTTCTTCCTGAGAGACTGCCGCATGCGCCGCGAATGGTCCGCACCGCCACCTGACGCCGGGCCTGTTGCGCTGCGGCTCCTGGGATGACGGTGACGCCGTTCTCGCCCCAGCCAGCGCGGCCTGCGGAGGCCGAGATGGCGGGCCCCTTCCCGCCCGACCTGCACGACGTGCGCCACCTGAAGCTCAAGGCGGGCCTGCTGCTGCTGTGGGCGCTGGTGTCCTTCGTGGCCACGTACTTCGCACGCGACCTGCAATCGCTGGTGGTGGGTGCCTGGCCGCTCGGCTACTGGATTGCCGCGCAGGGCGCGGTGGTGGTGTTCATCGGCATCGTGGTGGTGTACTGCTGGGCCATGAATCGATTCGAGCGGCAGGACGCCGAGCGCCTGCTGGCAGCAGCGCCGGACCAGCCGGCGGCGGCGGACTCTGCGCGATCCGACGGACTCCATGGCTGACAAGGCTTCTGGTCCCCACAGCACCGACAGCCGCGGGCGGCCGACCTCAGGCTCTGCCTACCTCTGGCGGCTGCACCGCATCCTGGCGCTGTATGTCTTCGGTGTGCTGGCCTTTTTGGCGCTGATGACCTGGGCCGAGCACCAGGGCCTGTCACGCCACTGGATCGGCCCGATCTTCCTTTTCATCACCGTCATGGCCTATGCGGGCATCGGCGTGTATGGACGCACCAGCGACCCCGAGGAGTATTACGTGGCGGGGCGGCGCATTCCGCCGATGTACAACGGCATGGCTGCCGCCGCAGACTGGATGAGCGCGGCGTCGTTCATCAGTCTCTCGGGGGCGCTGTACCTTCAAGGATTCTCGGGTACGCCAGGGCAGGCTGGAGGGTTGGCCTACCTGCTGGGGTGGACGGGGGGCTTTTGCCTGGTGGCGATGCTGATTGCACCGCACCTGCGGGCCATGGGCCTGTATACGGTGCCCGACTTCTTCCATGTGCGTTTCGGGGGGCGCTGGCCACGCGTCATTGCCGCGCTGGCGGCCGTATTGTGCTCGTTCACCTATGTGGTGGCACAGATCTATGGCGTGGGGCTGATCGCCTCGCGCCTTACGGGCGTGCAGTTCGAGATCGGCATCATGCTGGGCCTGGGCGGTGTGCTGCTGTGCTCTTTCCTGGGTGGCATGCGCGCCATCACCTGGACGCAGGTGGCGCAGTACGTGGTCTTGCTGCTGGCCTTCCTGATCCCTGTGTCCTGGCTGGCCTACAAGCAGCTGGGCAGCCCGCTTGCGCCGCTGGTGTACGGCGAGCAGATCAGCAAGATCGCGGACCTGGAGGCGCAACTGCTCGACTCCCCGGCTGAGCACCAGGTGGTGCAGACGTATCTGCAGCGCGCCAAGGACTACGAGGCCCGCCTGAAGGATGTCGAAGGCGCCCTGGAGCGCGAACGCGACAAGGGCCGCGAGCGCATCCGCACTTTGCGGGCCCAGAACGCCGACGTGGGGCTCATCGTCACGGCCAGCCGTGAACTGGCGGCGCTGCCGCGCGATGCGGCGGCGGCGCGTGAGCGCTGGACGCGCGAGATGCGCGAGAACTACGAGCGGGCGCGCCCGCTGGGCGGCCTGCCGCTGCACAGCCAAGCCTACGTGGGAGACCCGCAGGGTACGCCCGAAGAGCAGCGCGACTATGAGCTCACGCGGCGCAACTTCCTGGCCCTGATGTTCTGCCTGATGGTGGGCACGGCCGGGCTGCCGCATCTGCTCACGCGCTACTACACCTCGCCCACGGTGGGCGGGGCGCGCGCGTCGGTGGCATGGTCGCTGTTTTTCATCGCGCTTTTGTACCTGAGCGCACCGGCGCTGGCGGTGCTGGTGAAGTTCGAAGTCATGCAGAACCTGGTGGGCAGCAGCTTCGAGGCGCTGCCCAACTGGATGGCCCAGTGGGCGCGGGTGGACAGCTCGCTGCTGTCGGTGGAGGACGTCAACGGCGACGGCATCGTGCAGTTCGGCGAGATCCGCCTGGGCGCGGATCTCATCATGCTGGCCACGCCCGAATTGGGCGGGCTGCCCTACGTGGTGTCGGGCTTGGTGGCAGCGGGCGGGCTGGCTGCGGCGCTGTCCACCGCCGATGGGCTGCTTCTCACCATCAGCAATGCGCTGGTTCGCGACCTGTATTTCCCGGATGCGCAGCGCAAGGCTTCGCCCGAGCAGCGCGTGATCCTGACCAAGTTCACTTTGCTCGCCGTGGCCCTGTCTGCGGCGTTCGTGGCGGCGCTCAAGCCGTCCGAGATACTGCCCATGGTGTCCGCATCGTTCTCGCTGGCGGCTTCGGCGTTCGTGCCAGCGATGGTGCTGGGCATCTTCTGGCGCGGCACGACCCGCCAGGGAGCCGTGGCTGGCATGCTGGCGGGACTGGGTGTGGCCGTGTACTACATGCTCTCGCACGTGCCGGCCATGCGCGCGGCCCTGCCGCCCTGGCTGCTGGCAGACGGCCTGTGGTTCGGCATCCAGCCGATCTCTGCAGGCGTCTTCGGCGTGCCCGCAGGCGCGGCGGTGGCCGCAATGGTCAGCTGGATCACCCGGCCCGCACCCGAGCTGCCGCGCATCCGCTCCGAGATGTAAGAACCTGCCCAAGATCTTTTCGGAGATCGCTTTGGAGTGCACCCGGAAAGGCCGGATGCCCTGAATCCGCCGCATCCGATCCTGGCGCAGCACTTTGTGCAAACCCGAAAGGATCTTCAACAGCTGCAAGCTTTGCGCGAAGCCGGCCGAGCGCCAGGCAATCACCGTGGTTATGTGTAAACCCGGATATTCAACTGTGTCAAAACGTGAGAGTCTGGACACGATTGGGTGGCCAGTACGTGGCCGCCGTTCGGCAATTCAAGGAGATTCATGGTTCTCGTCAAGACGCAGGCAGGGCAGGACGCACTCAAGGACCGGCATGGCAGCCTCAGTTCACGCCAGCGTTCGGCCTTCATCCTTTTTGATGGCAAGCGCACGACGGGCGAAATCCTTGCAGCGACGGCAGCCATGGGCATCACCCAGGACGACGTGCAGGCCATGATCGCGCAGGGGCTGCTGGAGCCGATGGCGGGCAAGTCCGCCACCGGCGTGACGGCGGCAGGCAAGCCGGTTCTCCTCACATCGCTGGCAGATGCCACGGACCTGGGCACGGTGGCAACTGCCGGAGAGGGCTCGGGGCGTAGCCCCAAGGAGCGCTACCAGGCGGCGTACCCCATCGCCACCGAGCTCACGGCCGGGCTGGGCCTGCGCGGGTTCCGTCTGAACCTGGCGGTGGAAGGCGCCGGAAGCTTCGACGACTTGGCGGCCCTCGCACCCAAGATCCGGGAAGCCGTGGGTGATGCCAAGTTCGAGCGCCTGGACAAGGCACTGTTTGATTGAAAGCCCCCTGAGCCGCTCTGCGGCTTCCCCCGGAGGGGGACGCACCCGGTGGCCTGGCGGAGCCAGATCCACGGGTGCACTGGCGTTGGGGGCGCGCCGGTTTTGGACGGCGGGATCGATAAAAACAAAAGCGGCCCGCAGGCCGCTTTTGTTTTTGCCACAAGGGACAGGAGGGGGCTGGATCAGCGGCCGACCTTGAGCAGTTCGACGTCGAACTTCAGCGTGGCGTTCGGGGGGATCACGCCGCCCGCGCCACGGGCGCCATAGCCCAGGGATGCGGGGATGATCAGCGTGCGCTGGCCGCCGATCTTCATGCCCTGCACGCCTTCGTCCCAGCCCTTGATGACCATGCCGGCGCCCAGCGAGAACTCGAAGGGGTCGTTGCGGTCGCGGCTGGAGTCGAACTTGGCACCTTGCTCGCCGTTGTTGTACAGCCAGCCGGTGTAGTGCACCGACACGTTCTGGCCCTTGGTGGCTTCAGCGCCGTCGCCCACGGTGGTGTCTTCGTACTGCAGGCCCGATGCTGTGGTGGTCAATGCCATGGTGATTCCTTGAATGCTATTAAAAATATAGCTTCTAGCGCTTTGTGGACGGGCGCTAGAAGCTATTCAGACTGCTATTTTACCGGCTGCCCCGACAACGGGCCTGTCAGGACATCCTTGCCCAGCACGGGCGTGGCAGAAATGGGGAGCGTCGCTCAGGGCGTTTGCTTCTTGGCGCGCCCGGCCACCCAGCGGGTGGCGAATGCCTGGACGTCGGACAGGCGCTTGAGCAGGTCGGCGCCGGAGGGGGTGACGGTGTAGCCGTCGCTGCCGTGGTCCACGAAGCCGGCTTCACGCAGTTCCTTGATGCGGGTGTTGAGCGTGTTGGGGGTGATGCCGCCCACGCTGTCCTGCAGCAGGCGGAAAGTCTGCGGGTGCCCGTCCTTCAGTGCCCAGAGCACGCGCAGCGCATAACGGCATTCGAGCCGCTCAAACAACTGGTTGAT
Organism: Acidovorax sp. sic0104; assembly: GCF_019219095.1. Taxonomy (GTDB): domain Bacteria; phylum Pseudomonadota; class Gammaproteobacteria; order Burkholderiales; family Burkholderiaceae_C; genus Acidovorax. The sequence goes on along the minus strand of NZ_JAHUWH010000021.1, from coordinate 51,891 downwards.
GGCGGCATTTTCTTTGGAGCTCATGGACGCTTCTCCTCGCGCAAGTGTTGGTTCGAAAGTTCGTTCTGGGTGGATAGAGGCCTGCCCGACGATGTGCGCTGACTATAGCTCGTAACCCAGTTTGCTACAAGTTTGGTAGCTCAGAACGCACAGCACACATGCGCTAAGCACCAAAAATGCGGCGTTACATATCAAACTGTTGCGGAGCGGCCACGGTCGGGAGTTCGCTCCCGCGGCGGCCCATCCGGGCCAGATGGTCCACCAGCAGGCGGGCCGCAGGGGTGAGCGCCTCCGTGCTGCGAAAGCAGATGGCAAAGCGGCGGCGGGCCCAGCTATCGCCGAGCGGCACCACGCGCACGGGGGCGATATCGGCAAAGGGCAGGGCCACTTCCTGGGGGACGACGCTGATGGCCAGGTTGGCGCGCACCACGCGCAGCGCGGCGTCGAAGTTGGAGACCTGCACACGGTGGGCGAGCATCTTCCCCTCCACCGCCGCGGCGCGGGCCAGCAGCACCTGCACTGCACTGAGCGCCGGCATGCTCACGAATTCATGGTCCAGCACGTCGGCAAACCGCACGCTCTGGCGCTGCGCTGCAGGGTGCGACGCGTGGGCCACCACCGCCAGGTGGTCGTGGCGGTAGCCGCACACTTCCAGGCCCGACAGATCGGCCGCGTCCCAGCAAATGCCGATGGAGGCGCTGCCGTCGCGGATGCCCTGCACCACGTCCGGGCTCACCCGCTCTTCCATGCTCACCTGGATGTCGCGGTGCGCCGGGTCCTGCAGAAAGGCCGCCACATCGTCGGCCAGCGATTCGGCCATGACCGAGGCGGTGACCAGCATGCGCACGTGGCCGCGCGTGCCGGTGGCGTAGGCGGCCATGTCGCGCTCGATCTGGCCCACGCTGGCCAGCATGGTGCGCGCGTGCTCCAGCAGCGTCTCGCCCGCCGGGGTGGGAATGACGCCGCGCCGCTTGCGCACCAGCAGCGGCGTGCCCACCGTGTCTTCCAATTGCGCCAACCGCTTGCTGATGGCCGAGCCCACGATGCATTCCTGCTCGGCCGCACGGGCAATGCTGCGGTGGTCGCACACGGCGGCAAACAGCCGCAGGGTCTGGAGGTCAAGGTCGCGCACGGTGGCTCCCGGTGGGTTTGAGATGTTCCAAGTTGGAACGATTTGGATTCCAGAATGTATTTTCTGATTCAAATCGGAATTTCTAGAATTCTCCATCACAGACAAAGAAACGATGGAGACCCTTGTGAACAGCTCGCCCACCCCTGTTGCTTGCGCCAGTGCACCGCAGTCCCCCACCGTGGCCCTGGTGCGCGAAGTCGGCCTGCGCGATGGGCTGCAGAGCATCGCCACCATCGTCTCCACGGCCTGCAAGATCGAATGGGTCAACGCTGCCCATGCAGCCGGGCAGCGCGAGATCGAGGTGGGCTCCTTCGTTCCCGCCCGCCTTCTGCCGCAACTGGCCGACACGGCCGAGGTACTGGCCCACGCCAAGACGCTGCCGGGGATCGTCGCCTCGGTGCTGGTGCCCAACTTGAAGGGGGCCGAGCGCGCCCTGGAGTGCGGCGCCGACCTGATGGTCGTGCCCCTGTCGGCCAGCCACGCGCACAGCCTGGCCAATCTGCGCAGGACACCGGACGAGGTGGTGGCCGAGGTGGCGCGCATCCGGGCGCTGCGCGATGCCAGCGGCAGCCGCGCCCTCATCGAAGGCGGCGTGGGCACAGCGTTCGGCTGCACGCTGCAGGGCGAGGTGGCCGAGAGCGAGGTGCTGCGCCTGATGCAGGCCTTGCTCGACGCGGGCGCCGACCGCGTGAGCCTGGCCGACACCGTGGGCTACGCCGACCCCGCCTCGGTCGACCGGCTGTTCGGCAGGGCCCGCGCACTGGTGGGCGAGCGGCTGGCCTGCGCGCACTTTCATGACACGCGCGGCATGGGCCTGGCCAATGTCTACGCCGCGTGGCAGGCAGGCATCACCCGCTTCGACGCCTGCCTGGCCGGCATCGGCGGCTGCCCGCACGCGCCAGGCGCGAGCGGCAACGTCACCACCGAAGACCTGGTGTTCATGCTGGAACGCATGGGGGTGGAAACCGGCATCGACGTGGCCGCGCTGCTCATGCTGCGCCAGCGTGTCGCCGGCTGGCTGCGCGGTGAGACGCTGCACGGCACCCTGTGGCAGGCCGGGTTGCCCCAGAATGCCGCACCCGCCGCGATGCAAGCGGCCTGAACTTCCTGTTGGACCCTGCGCAATGAACGACACACAGTCCCCCGCCCCATCCCCCCGCCTGCCCCTGGAAGGCCTGCGCGTGGTCGAGTTCACCCACATGGTCATGGGCCCCACCTGCGGCATGGTGCTGGCAGACCTGGGGGCCGAGGTCATCAAGGTCGAGCCGGTGGACGGCGACCGCACGCGCCACCTGCTGGGCGCGGGCGCGGGCTTCTTTCCCATGTTCAACCGCAACAAGAAGAGCATCGCGCTCGACCTGCGCAGCCCCGAGGGGCTGGAAGCGGCGCGCAAGCTCGCAGTCTCGGCCGATGTGGTGGCGCAGAACTTCAAGCCCGGCGTGATGGCCAAGTACGGGCTGGACTACGCGGCGCTGAGCCCGCTGAACCCGCGCCTCATCTACGTCAACCACACGGGCTTTCTGCCCGGCCCGTACGAGCATCGCACGGCGCTCGACGAAGTGGTGCAGATGATGGGCGGCCTGGCCTACATGACAGGCCGCCCGGGCGACCCGCTGCGCGCGGGCACCAGCGTGAACGACATCATGGGCGGCATGTTCGGTGCCATCGGCGCCATGGCTGCGCTGATGCAGCGCGGCATCACCGGGCGCGGGCAGGAGGTGGACTCGGCCCTGTTCGAGAACAACGTCTTCCTGGTGGGCCAGCACATGATGCAGTACGCCGTCACCGGCCAGCCTGCGGCGCCCATGCCCGACCGCATCTCGTCCTGGGCCGTGTACGACGTGTTCAGCGTGAAGGACGGCGGGCAGATCTTCCTGGCCGCCGTGAGCGACGCGCAGTGGCAGACCTTCTGCGACGCCATGGGCTATGCCGACCTCAAGGCCGACCCGCAGCTTGCCACCAACAACGACCGCGTGCGTGCTCGGCCCACGCTGATGCCGGTGCTGCGCGAGCGCCTGGCACGGCACACGGCCGACACGCTGGCCGGGATCTTCGAGCGGCACGGCCTGCCGTTCGCACCCATCCGCCGGCCCGAGGAGCTTTTCGACGACCCGCACCTGCAGGCCACGGGTGGCCTGGCCGACATCACGCTGCCCGACGGTGACCGGGCCGGCCAGACGGCGCAGATCACGCTCATGCCGCTGCGCATGGACGGTCAGCGCCTGGATGTGCGCTGCGACCCACCCCGCCTGGGGCAGCACACGGCCGAGCTGCTGCAGGGCCTGGGCTACACGGCCGATGCAGTGGCCGCGCTGCACGCCACGGGTGCGATTGCCTGAATTTTTCTCGACGGCCGGGGGAAAACCACGCGGCGCAGACCGCAGCCCCCCCGGATTGAATGACAACGACTGGAGACAAACCCATGCCCACCACTGCCCCCGCCATCCCTTCGTCCAACAGCCTCCTCACACGCCGCCAGGCCATCGTCACTGGCGCCGCCACGTTGGGTGCTGCCGCCTGGGGCCTGCCGCGGGCAGCCCGTGCCCAGGGCGACGGCAAGCCGCTGCGCGTGATCCTGCCGCTGTCGGCCGGCTCGGGGGCCGACGGCGCGATCCGCGCCATCAGCAACAGCCTGTCCAAGGCGCTGGGACAGCCGGTGGTCATCGAGAACCTGCCGGGCGCGGGCGGCATCACGGGCACCACGCAGATCGTGCGCGCCCCCAAGGACGGCTCCGTGATCGGCGTGGTGTCCAACAACCACGTGGTCAACCCCAGCGTGTACAAAAGCATTCCGTTCGACTCGCTGGCCGACATCACGCCCATCACCATCCTCGGGGCCACGCCCTTCGTGCTGGTGGCGCACCCCGGCGTGCCGGCCAAGACCGTGCCGGAGCTGATCGCCTATGCCAAAGCCAAGCCCGGCGTGCTGAACTACGGCTCCTCCGGCAACGGAACCATCCTGCACCTGGGGGCCGCGATGTTCGTGGACCAGGCCAGGCTCGACATCAAGCACATCCCGTACCGCGGCATGGGCCCGCTCATGAACGACATCCTGGGCGGCCAGGTGCAGCTGGGCGTGGTGGCGGTGGCGCCTGCGGCGGCGCACATCAAATCAGGCGCGCTGCGCGCGCTGGGCGTGACCACGGCCAGCCGCGTCGCGTCGCTGCCCGGCGTGCCCACGATTGCGGAGCAGGGGCTCGCGGGCTTCGAGCTGGATGGCTGGATCGCCCCGGTGGGCCCGGCCGGGCTGCCCAAGGCCGAACTGGCCCGCCTGTACAACGGCTTCAAGGCTGCGATGGAGATGCCCGAGGCGCACGATGCGCTGATCGCCCAGGGCTACGAGATCAAGCTCACGCCGCCTGACCAGGCTGCGGCGTTCTTCAAGAGCGAGGCCGCGCGCATGGCGCAGGTGGTGAAGAACGCGAATGTGAAGGTGGATTGAAGAGGCTGCGTCCGGCGGGGCAGCCGGCGTGTTTGTCTTCGGGGGTGGGCGGATGTGGGTGTCCCCAGACCGTGCTCCGCCACGAACCGTTCACCCTGAGCTTGTCAAAGGGCTGCGCTGGCGTCGTGCCCCGGCTTCGACAGGCTTAGCCCGAACGGTAGGGGCTTTTAGGCCGCTGTCGCTTGATGGGCAAGCGGGATTTGCTATTGTTTTTATAGCTTATCGTGGTGCCAGCGCCTCGCACCCTTCCACAAGGGTTCGCGTTCAAGCATTCAATATCCCATACCGTTCGGGCTAAGCCTGTCGAAGCCTTGTGGGGCGCTTCGACAGGCTCAGCGTGAACGGGTTTATGTTTTTGAAAGTAATTGGAGATCAGTCACGCGGGGCAGGCAGCGCCGCGTGGTGCTGCCGCACCCGGAACACCGCCACGGCCTCCACCATCTGACGGGCCTGGCCGCTCAGGCTGCCAGCGGCGGCGGCGCTTTCTTCGACCAGCGCGGCGTTCTGCTGCGTCACGTCGTCCATGCGCACGATGGCCTGGGTCACGCGCTGCATGTCCGATGTCTGTGCTGCGCTGGCCTGGCTGATCTCTTCCATCAGGCTGCTCACCTCGCGGATGGAGGACACGACTTCGGCCATGGTAGTGCCGGCATCGCGGGCCAGGTCGGAGCCGGCCTGCACACGGTCCACGCTGGTCTGGATCAGCGCCTTGATCTCGCGCGCCGCGCTGGCGCTGCGCGTGGCGAGGTTGCGCACCTCGCTGGCCACCACCGCAAAGCCCCGGCCCTGCTCGCCGGCGCGTGCGGCCTCCACGGCGGCGTTCAGCGCCAGGATGTTGGTCTGGAAGGCGATGCCATCGATCACACCGATGATGTCCGAGATGCGGCGGGAGCTGTCCTGGATGCCCTGCACCACCTCCACCATCTGCGTGACCACGTCGCCGCCGCGCTGGGCGACAGCAGCTCCGTTGCGGGCCAGTTCGTTCGCGCGTTGCGCGTTCGAGGCGTTCTGCTGCACCGTCGCCTGCAACTGCTGCATGGACGACGAAGTCTCGTCCAGCGATGCTGCCTGCTCTTCCGTGCGCAGGCTCAGGTCGGCATTGCCCTGGGCGATCTCGGCGCTGGCGCTGGCCACGCCTTCGGCATTGCTGCGCACGCCCGCCACCACGTTCTCCAGGTTGTCCTGCATGGCACGCAGCGCCTCCAGCAGCCGGGCTGGTTCGTCGCGGCCCTCCACGCGGATGCTGGTGGTCAGGTCGCCGGCCGCCACCTTGTGGGCCAGCGACACCGCGACGCCCAGCGGGCGCACCACCGATCGCGTGAGCAGCCAGCCCGCACAGGCACCCAGCGCTGTCACCAGGGCCAGCGCCACCAGGCTGCTGACAAGGGCCCGCCGAGCGTCCTGCGCCGCCTGCTGTGCAATGGCCGCGCTGCTGGCAGCCACCTGCTGGCTCAGTGCGGTGAGCAGCTTGGCGGGGCCCTGGTCGATATCGGCCACGTCGGCATCGCCAGCGGACGGCACGAAGCCCAGCGACTGGAACACTTCAAAGCCTTTGCGGTAGCCCTGTGCCATCTGCGTGTGGGCCTGGGTGAACTTCTGCAGCGCGGCCTTTTCCTGGGGGTCGGCCAGTTGGGGCTCCAGCGTCGTGGCGGCATCGGCCACGCGTTTTTCGCTGGCCTGGAAGGCGGCCCAGTGCAGCTCGCGCTTGCGCGAGTCCTCGCCGCGCAGCAGGGTGTTTTTCCACTCCAGCACCTGGGTCTTGAATTCGCTCTCCATGCGGCTCACGGCGCGCTCCTGCGCCACGCGCTCCTGCACCGTGGTGTCGTAGGTGCCCAACGTGCGGTAAAGCGCCGCTATGCCGAACAGGGCGGCGCCGATCATCAGCGCCAGCACCAGGCCGAGCGCGGTGGCCATGCGTGCGCCAATGGAGTGGTTGGACATCTTCATGGGTCAGTTCCGGAGGTCAGCGGGGGGTTTTGCCCTGTGCCGCTCGTGTCATCAGGCCTTCAGCTTGAGCAGGTACACCATCACGCGGGCGGTGGTGAGGTCCAGCTCCATGAACTCCGCCAGGTCCTTGCCGGCCAGCCACGACGGCTCCCATCGGTTGTTCTTGAGGGTGCGCTGCCAGGATTCATGGCCGGTGGCGGCCTCGACGGCGTTGAGCATCTCGGCCGCGCGCGCTGCCGCCACGCCCTTGCCGGTGAACACGCCGCGCCAGTTGGCCATCGCAGCATCCAGCCCTTGCTCGCGAAACGCCGGCAGCCCGAACACGCTGCGGCGGGACGACACGCCGATGGCGCGCAGCTTGCCTGCCGCGATCGCATCGCTGAACTCGCTATAGCCCGACAAGCCCACGGTCGCAGAGCCCGACAGCACGGCATCGACCACCTCGGAGCCGCCGGCAAACGGCTTGTAGACCAGGTTCTCGGGGCTGGCCTTGGCGGCGCGCGCCAGCACGCCCGCGAAGATGTGGTCCACGCCGCCAGCCGAGCCGCCCGCCACGGGCACCGAGCGCAGGTCGGCACGCAGGGCTTCGGCCAGGTCCTTGGTGTTCTGGATGGGGGACTTGGCGGCCACGGCGGCCACCAGGTAGTCGCTGGTCAGGCGCGCCAGGGGCTGGATCTGGGTCAGGTCCACGGCGGGCTTTTGCAGGGCTACCGCGCCCACCATCACCATGCCGCCCATCAGCAGCGTGTTGGCGTCATTGCCGTACTTTTCGGCGTACTTGGCCAGGCCGATGGTGCCTCCCTTGCCGCCGATGTTTTCATACTCGATCTGATCCGCCGCGCCCACCCCTACCAGGGCTGTGCCCAGGGCTCGGCCCGTCTGGTCCCAGCCGCCGCCGGGATTGGCCGGTATGACGATGCGCAGCGTGGAGGCCAGCTTGGTGGCCTTGGCATGCGCGGGACTGCGCGCGGCCTGCTGCGCCCACGCGGATGTCGCCGTCGAGGCGCCCAGTGCACTCAACGCGCTGGCAGCGGCTGCGTGGGTCAGGATCTGGCGGCGATTGAAGGATGTCGTCATGCGGTGTCTCGCAAATAGGTGGCAGGTCGAGGGCAGATCGTTGAACGGCACGCGCTGGATGGATCGGGTCGCAAGGCGCGCCACCGGAGATTGCCGAACTGCATGACAGTCTCCACGAGCGGTGTGCCATCGTGGCGTTACAAGCTGTCATTTTGCTGTCTGGAACGTCGGGGTTAACGCGGGGCGGAGCGCAAAACGGCATAAAAATGCAAAAAGCCCCACACGGCAAGGCGTGTAGGGCTTTTTTCAGGGGGCGCAAGGCACAAAAGCCTTGTGGTACTTCGCCGACGGGGACGCCGCTTACAGCGAGTCGATGAAGCTGCGCAGCTTGTCCGAGCGGCTGGGGTGCTTGAGCTTGCGCAGCGCCTTGGCTTCTATCTGGCGGATCCGTTCGCGGGTCACGTCGAACTGCTTGCCCACTTCTTCCAGCGTGTGGTCGCTGGTCATTTCGATACCAAAGCGCATGCGCAGCACCTTGGCTTCGCGGGGGGTCAGGCCATCCAGGATGTCCTTGACCACGTCGCGCAGGCCGGCCTGCATGGCTGCTTCGATGGGGGCGGTGTTGGCGCCGTCCTCGATGAAGTCGCCCAGGTGGCTGTCGTCGTCGTCGCCGATGGGCGTTTCCATGGAGATCGGCTCCTTGGCGATCTTCATGATCTTGCGGATCTTGTCTTCAGGGATCTCCATCTTCGCGGCCAGGATGGACGCGTCGGGCTCGAAACCAAACTCTTGCAAGTGCTGGCGCGAGATGCGGTTCATCTTGTTGATCGTCTCGATCATGTGCACCGGGATGCGGATGGTGCGCGCCTGGTCGGCGATCGAGCGGGTGATGGCCTGGCGGATCCACCACGTGGCGTATGTCGAGAACTTGTAGCCGCGGCGGTATTCGAACTTGTCCACCGCCTTCATCAGGCCGATATTGCCTTCCTGGATCAGGTCCAGGAACTGCAGGCCGCGGTTCGTGTACTTCTTGGCGATGGAGATCACAAGGCGCAGGTTGGCCTCGATCATTTCCTTCTTGGCATCACGCGAGGTGGCTTCGCCCTCGTTCATGCGCTTGTTGATGTCCTTGAGTTCCGTCAGAGGCACCACCACGCGCGACTGCAGGTCCATCAGCTTTTGCTGCAGTTCCTGCACCGGCGGGATGTTGCGCGCCATCACCGTGCTCCAGGGCTTGCCGGCGGCGGCCTGCTTCTCGACCCACTTCAGGTTCAGCAGGTTGGGCGGGAAGTCCTTGATGAAGGTTTCCTGTGGCATGCCGCACTTGTCCACGATGATGCGGCGCAGCTCGCGCTCCTTCTTGCGCACATCGTCCACCTGGCCGCGCACCATGTCGCACAGCTTCTCGATGGTCTTGGCGGTGAAGCGGATGGTCATCAGTTCGGCCGACAGGGCCTGCTGGGCCTTCACGTACGCAGGGGTGCCGTAGCCTTCCTTGTCGTAGACCTTGTGCACCTTCTCGAACAGCTCGCGCAGCTTGTCAAAGCGCTCCAGCGCCTGCTTCTTGAGCTCTTCAAGCTTCTTGGTCAGCGCCTTGGAGCCACCCTTGCCGTCGTCGTCGTCGGCTTCGTCGAACTCGTCGAAGTCTTCCTCGGCCACATAGTCGTCGGCCTCGTTGGGGTTGGAGAAGCCGTCCACGATGGTGGAGATGACGACCTTGCCTTCGCGGATCTCCTCACCCATGTTCAGGATCTCGGCGATGGTGGCGGGCGATGCGCTGATCGCCTCCATCATGGCCATCAGGCCGCCTTCGATGCGTTTGGCGATTTCGATTTCGCCTTCGCGGGTCAAGAGCTCGACCGTGCCCATTTCGCGCATGTACATGCGCACGGGGTCGGTGGTGCGGCCGAATTCCGAGTCCACGGTGGACAGGGCGGCTTCGGCGGCTTCTTCGGCTTCTTCCTCGGTAGCGCCAGCGGGGGCGTTGTCCGTGATGATCAGGGCTTCGGCGTCGGGCGTCTGCTCGTACACCGCCACGCCCAGGTCGTTCAGGGTGGTGATGACGGCTTCGAGGGTTTCGGCATCGACCAGCTTGTCGGGCAAGTGGTCGTTGATTTCAACGTGCGTGAGGTAGCCTCGCGTCTTGCCCAGCTTGATCAGGGCCTTCAGGCGCTGGCGGCGCTTTTGCATGTCCTCTTCGGACAGGACGGTTTCGTCCAGGCCGAATTCCTTCATCAAGGCGCGTTCCTTGGCCTTGCTGATCTTCATGCGCAGCGGCTTGACCTTCTCGACCGTGGCTGCGGCCTCCGGGGTCTCCTCGACTTCACCTTCCAGGTCCGCTTCGATGTCGGACAGGTCGGTATCGTCGCCGCTTTCCTCGCCGCCTGCAGCGGCCTTGGGTTTGCGGCCGCGCTTGGCGGGGGCCTTGGCCTCGGCGTCGCCAGCGGCCTTCGCGGGGCGGCCAGGGCGCTTCTTGGGGGTATCGTCTTCGTCGGATGCTGCGACTGCCTTGGCACGGGCAGGCTTCTTCTTCAGCAATTCATCGGCAGCTTTGGTCAGCTCGGCAGAACTTTTCACGGGCACTGGTTTGACTTTCTTGGCCGCTGTGGCGGGTGCGGGGGCGGACTTTTTGGCCGCGGCCTTCGCGGGCGCCTTGGCAGCAGGGGTGGGAACAGCCTTTGCGGCGGTAGCTGGAGCAGACTTGGGCGGCTTCGCGGACTTTTGAGCGGGCATGGACACCTCAGAATCAAAAACGGACACAAAGAAAACGCAAACGCCACAGATCCCGGCGCGGGTGGCAAAGCGAGCCCTGGAAGGCATGCGCTTTTTTGAGGGGAAACCCTCAGGGGCAAGATGTCTGGGCGATCATTTGGTGTGCAGTCCTTGCGATAAGTGGGCTGGATCGGCGCAGATATGCGCGTTTGTCACGGTCGCCCGGCTCGGAGGTGCTGCTGTCGCTCTTGCCGCTAACTAACCCTACATTATACCGCCTGAACGGATTTCAAGCGGCTTTGCCGCCCACACCCAACAAAACCCGGCGTCTGTGCTCCAGCTCCCGATAGCGCACCAGGGCGCCCGGGTCCGAGGCGGCTTGCAGCATCAGCAGCTTTTGCTGCTCCTCGATGTCATCGACCTGCATGCGGTTGAGCAGGTCCCGGAGCTCCTCGCGCAGTTCCTGCAGGTCGCCCTCGGTCTGGGCGTGCGATCCGGTCATCACCTTCACCGCCAGGGCTTCGCACTCGTGCTCGCGCAGGCTTTCGCGCAGCACGGCCCAGGCCAGCGGGCCGTGTTCGTGGAACTGCGCCTCCAGCCAGCTGAACAGCGGGCCGTGCGGCGAAGGCAGCGCGCACAGGGTGGCGTGGTCGTCGTGTGTCAGTTCCTCCAGAAACGCCATGTGCGACAGCAGCAGGCGTGCGGCATGGTCGGTGCGGCTGGCCGTGGGGGTGCGCGGCAGGCGGGGCTGGGGCGGCCAGGGGGAATCCTTGTCCCTTTTCTTCCAGTTGCCCTTCCAGTCGCCGCCCTTGCGAAATGGGGGCTTGGCGCCGTAGCTGCCCCCGCCCTGGCTGCCGTAGCCGCTGCCATAGCCACCGGGCGGCTCCCCCTGGGGCGGCCACGAGCCCGGATCGGGCGGTGTGTCCCAGGAGGGCGGTTCCCGTTCGTACATCGGGGGGGCTTGCCGGGGTGGTGGACTTGCGGCGCCAGGGTGGCCGGAGTGCGTCGGCCGGGGGGCGTCGCGCCCTGCGGCCTGGCCCCACAGGTCCGCCAGGTCCTGCGCTTTGAGCTGGGTGAGGTCGGCCAGTTCGCCCAGCACCTGGCGCTTCAGGATGCCGTCGGGCAGTGCCGACCACAGCGGGCGCGCATTGCTGGCCATGTGGGCGCGGCCCTCGGCCGTGGCCAGGTCGCAGCCTTCGCTGGCCGACTCGACGAGAAATCGGCTGAGCGGCACCGCCTCGCTCACATGCCGGGCAAAGGCGTCGGTGCCATGCTCGCGGATGAAGCTGTCGGGGTCGTGCTCGGCGGGCAGGAACAGGAACTTGATGCTGCGCGTGTCCGTGGCGTGGGGCAGGGCCCCGTCGAGCGCCTTGCGCGCCGCGCGGCGGCCGGCGGCGTCGCCGTCGAAGCTGAACACGACCGATTCGGTAAAGCGCAGCAGCTTGTGCACGTGCTCGGGCGTGCAGGCCGTGCCCAGCGTGGCTACTGCGTTCGGGAAGCCCAGCTGCGCCAGGGCCACCACGTCCATGTAGCCTTCGGTGACCAGCGCATAGCCGTGTTCGCGGATGGGGGTACGGGCTTCGAACAGGCCGTACAGCTCGCGCCCCTTGTGGAACACAGGGGTTTCGGGCGAATTGAGGTACTTTGGCTTCTCGTCGCCCAGCACCCGACCGCCAAAGCCGATGCATTCGCCCTTGACGTTGCGGATGGGGAACATCACCCGGTCGCGGAAGCGGTCGTAGCGCTTGTCCTGACCGTCCTCGCCCACGATGACCAGACCGCTCTCCTCCAGCAGCGGGTCGTCGTAGTGGGGGAACACGCTGGCCAGGCTGCGCCAGCCCTCGGGCGCATAGCCCAGACCGTAGCGCTTGGCGATGGCCCCGGACAGGCCGCGCCCCTTGAGGTACCCAATGGCCCGCTGCGACTCGCGCAACTGGCGGCGGTAGGCGTCGCCCGCTTTCTCGAGCACATCGCTCAGCGTGGCCTGCTTCTGGCGCGCGGCGGCGGCGCGCTCCTTCTCCTGGGGGGAGATGTCGTCGTCGGGCACCTGCAAACCCACCTGCTGGGCCAGGTCCTGCACTGCCTCGACGAAGCCCATGCCCGCGTGGTCCATCAGAAAGCTGATGGCGTTGCCGTTCTTGCCGCAGCCAAAGCAGTGATAGAACTGCTTGGCGGGGCTCACGCTGAAGGACGGGGATTTTTCGCCGTGGAAGGGGCACAGCCCCATGAAATTGGCCCCGCCTTTCTTGAGCTGTACGTAGCGGCCCACGATGTCGACCACGTCGACACGGGCGAGCAGCTCCTGAATGAAAGACTGAGGGATCGTCACGCGGGGTATTGTCCGCGTAAACTGTTTGTTACCAGATATTGCGGAAACGGGGCTTTCGGCATGGTGGCGACGGCAAGGTGGCGGGCAATGTACGCATTCGGCGCTTCGGCGCGGCAACTGCGGCGCAGGGATGTGGCTGTGCTGCTGCCCCTGGCCGTGGCGCTTGGGCGCCCCCTGCCGGCGCGGGCCGCCACGGTGCTGCGGGTGCTGTCCTGGCCGGGCTATGCCGATCCCGACATCGTGGCCACCTTCGAGAAGCGCCAGGGCGTGAAGGTGGAGATCACCACGGTGGCGTCCGACGATGTGCTGCGGGCCAAGCTGACGAGCCTGACCACTCCGGGCTTCGACCTGGTGGCCGCCAACACGGCAGAAATCGCCCGCCTGGTGGCCCGGCGGCTGTTGGCGCCGTTGCCGCTGAGCAACATTCCGAACACCCAGCGCCAGTTGCCGCGCTTTCGCAACCTGCAGTCCATCGCCGGCATCGCGCAGGGCACGGATGTGTACGGCATGCCCTACACCTATTCCGAGATGGGGCTCATCTACGACCGCCAGCAGTTCACCGTTGCACCGCAGTCCATCGGGGTACTGTGGGACCCTCGCTGGCGCGGCCGGGTGCTGGCGTTCGACGGCAGCAGCCATGGGTTCTCGCTGGCCGCGATGAATCGGGGGTTGCCACCTTTCAACATCGCCGCCAGCCAGTTCGGACCGCTGGCCCGGGATCTCGTCGCTCTGCGGCGCAATGTGCGCTCTTTCTACAGCCTGCCCGAGGAATCGCTGGAGCTTTTTCGCAAGCACCGCATCGCGGTCATGCATGCCAACTATGGCCAGCAGCAGCTCAAGCAGCTGCGCGATGCAGGGCTGGACGTGGGCTACGTGGTGCCGCGCGAGGGAGCGCTGGCATGGCTTGACTGCTGGGCCATCACCCGCCGCTCCACGCAGGCGGGCCTGGCGGCAGAGTGGATCAACTACATGCTCGAGCCGTCGGTGAGCCGTGAGCTCACGCGGCGCCAGGGCCTGGCCAACACGCTGGAGGAGCCGCCCGCACTGTCCGGCGATGCGCCTGCCGGCGCCATCGTGTGGCTGGAGCCAGTGGAAGACGAGGCCCGCCGCGCACAACTGTGGCAGCGCATCCTGTCGGGCGACCGGCCCGCGAGGTTCTGATGCGGACGTTTGGCCTGAAATGGGGCATGGCGCTGCGCCTGGCGGTGCTGCTCGCTTCGTTCAGCATGTTCGCCGCCGTGCTGGCGGGCTACTACATCTTCGAGTCCAGCCGGGCCCGCCTCCAGGGGCGGGCCGAGCAGGCCCTGCTGGCCACCACCCAGGTGCTGGCGCGGCACATGCAGGCGGGTTTTGGCACGGTGGCGCGCGACGCCGCCTTTCTGGCCAGCGTGGCCGCCATCGAGCAGGACCGCAACGTGCTGGCCGATGTGTTTCGCGCCAGCCTGGTGGCCCACCCCAGCTACCTGCAGATCCGTTACATCGGCGCGCAGGACTTCGGCCTGGAGCAGGTGCGCATCGACCGCAAGGGCGACGCGTGGATGCGCGCGGCCGACGAGGAACTGCAGGAGAAGGCGCACTTTCCCTTCGTGTTCGAAACCCTCGCGCTGGGTGTGGGCGAGGTCTATGTGTCGGAGTTCGGCATCAACCACGAAGGCGCTGCCGATGCCGAGGCTCTGCCGGTGTTCAGCATGGCTTCTCCGGTGGTGCGCGCCGGGCAGGTGCGGGGCGTGGTGGTGGTGCGGGTGGCTGCGCAGCAGTTCCTGCGCAACTTCAATTCCGCGCTCCCGGCGCCCTATGGATTCTTCTTGAGCAACCGCTGGGGCGACTTCCTCGTGCATCCAGATTCCACCCAGGCCTTCGGGTTCGACCGGGGCCAGCGCATCCTCGTTCAGGACGCCTTCGCCCCCGCCGCCGCGCTGGTCAGCGGCGTGCGGGAGGAAGCTGTCTTCAGCCTGCCGGGCACCGACGATCAGGAGGCCCGCGTGTTCTCGTTCGTGCGCATGCCGTTCGGGCGCCAGAGCGAAGAGCGGTTCATGGTGGTGGGCCTTTCGCAGCCGATGGCCGCCGTGCAGGGCGAGGTGCTGGAGCTGGGCCGCAGCATCTTCAAGATCCTGCTGGTGCTCAGCGCCGTGGGCGTGCTGCTGGCTGCCTGGGTGTCGCGCCTGGTCACCGGGCCGCTGCAGGCCATGGTGCGCGCCGCGCAAGCGTTCTCGCAGGGCCGGGCCCACAGCGACCTGCCCTTGAAGCGCGAGGACGAGATTGGCGAGTTGGCGCGCAGCTTTCACGACATGGAGCAGCAGATCGGCCGGCAGATCACCGAGCTCAACGCCAGCCGCGACGCCATGGCCCATCTGGCGCACCACGATGCCCTGACCGGCCTGCCCAACCGGCGCATGTTCGAGCAGCGCCTGGCGCAGGCGCTGGAGCTGTCGCGCCGCAGCGGCCGCGACTGCGCGCTGCTGTACGTGGACCTTGACGACTTCAAGCGCATCAACGATGTGCACGGCCACGCCGTGGGCGACCTCGTGCTGCAGGCCGCAGCCCGCACCATCATGGGCGCGGTGCGCCAGGCCGACACGGTGGCGCGGCTGGCGGGTGATGAGTTCACGGTGCTGTGCGAGAACGTCGACTCCGAAGAGGCGGCCGGGCAGATCGCCTCCAAGCTGGAGCGCGCCTTCCACGTGCCCTTGAGCATCGAGGGGCGTCCGCTGCCCGTTCGCCCCAGCATCGGGGTGAGCCTGTTCCCCCGCGATGCGCAGGATCCGCACACCTTGCTGGCCAATGCCGATGCCGCCATGTACCGGGCCAAGCAAAGCCATCGCCGTCGGCTTTAGCGGCAGGGCAAGGTATCGGGTGTCCCCGCGATGCACTCGTTGTTATTTGCTATATTTTTGATAGCTCTTTGCGCAGGCGCATGAAGCGGTTGGGCCAGTTTTTATATCAAATGACTGGCGGAAAAGGCAGAGCTGGGTGCGGGCAGGCCCTCGGTGCCGCTCAAGCGGCTTCGAGCCCGTCGAGCCAGGCGCGCGGCGGCAGCCCCAGCTTTTGTGCGAACACGCGCGAGAGAGCTGACGGGTTGGCATAACCCAGCTCCTGCGCAATGGATTTGAGCGACCGGCCTGCGCGCAGGTGCGCCTGCGCCAGCGTCAACCGCCAGTGGGCCAGGTAGTCCGCCGGTGTCTCGCCCACCACCGCCTTGAAGCGGGCCGCGAATGCGCTGCGCGACATCCCGGCCTGCGCGGCCATCTGCTCCAGGCTCCATGCCTGGCCCGGCGCATCGTGCAGGGCCGTCAGTGTGCGCGCCAGGCGCGGGTCGGCCAGACCCGTGAGCAGGCCGGGGGGCATGCGCGCTTCGTCGGGGTGGTCCAGCAACCAGCGCAGCAACTGCAGCAGCACCACTTCGAAAAGCCTGTCGGCCAGCACACGGTGGCCACAGCGCAGGCGGTCGGTCTCGGCGAACAGCAGGTCCAGCGCCTGCTGCAGGCCCTGCACGCTGGCCAGGGGCAACAGCACCAAAGGGGGGAGGGCGCGTGCCAGCGGATGGCTGGCGCCGCCCTCGAAGTCCAGCGCGGCGCAGGTGAAGTCCGAGCCATCGACCGGCGCGTTGTGAAAGAAGTGCTCCAGCGGCCGCGCATAGAACAGCAGGCTGGGCTCGCGCACTGCCAGGCGCTCGGGCGGGCCCGCCAATGGCTGGTGCGTCACCAACATCTCGCCGCGCCGCAGCACGTGCAGAAAACCCCGTCCTGGCGCTGCCGCGAAATGCGTCACCCCGCACAGCGGCCCGGTGTGGAAAAGGTGTGCCCGTACCCGAAACCGCTCCAGCAGCGATGACAGCCGGTCAAACGGCGCGGGCGAGCGGGCCGCGTTATCGCCGGGCTGGGTTGGCGTTTTGGGCATGGTTTGGATGAATTGGTATGAATCATGGATTATTGATTCCAAATGGTATTGGTTTGGGGCGGACACTGCAAGGGTGCTGTGTTCAAGCACCCGTGTCGGCAAGTCGCCGGCCTGCCACCCTCTCATCGCCTTCTCAAGGAAAAAACCATGTCCAGCGTTGCCTTCGTCTCCACCTCCACCTCCGCATCCGCTGCATCCGCCGCCGCGCGCGTCCCGCTGGTCGACCGCGCCACGGCCTCGGGCCAGGCCCGCACGCTGCTCGACCAGATCCACGGCGCCTTCGGCACCACGCCCAACATGTTCCGCGCGGTGGCCCATTCGCCAGCTGCGTTGCAGAGCATGTGGAGCGCCTTCGGCGCGCTGGGTGGCGGTGTCATCGGTGCCGCGCTGGGCGAGCAGATCGCCGTGGCCGTGGCCAACCGCAATGCCTGCGACTATTGCCTGGCAGCGCACACGGCGCTCGGCCGCAAGGCCGGCGTGAGCGGCGAGGCCCTGGCTGCCGCGCAGGCGGGCGAGTCGGCCGACCCGCGCACCGCAGCCGTGCTGCGCTTTGCCGTGCAGCTTGTGGACCAGCGCGGCCAGGTTGATGCTGCCGATGTGCAGGCGCTGCGCGACCAGGGCCTGAGCGATGAACACATCGTCGAGACAGTGGCCCATGTGGCGCTGAACCTGTTCACCAACTACCTGAACGTGGCGCTGGCGGTGCCGGTGGATTTTCCGGGCGTGAAGCTGCGCCCGGCACGCTGAGCCAGGCGCTGGCCCGAAGTGCGGATGGAAAATCGGGCGGATGAACTCGGAGTTCTGGCGCTCCGGCTGCTTGCATGGGCATGGGCGCATCCGATCGCCGAAAAGAAATGGACCAGGCGCCCAGGCTGCAAAATCGAGGCCGAGATGCACAGCCCGCAGCGGCATCGACCCCAGCCCGGAGCCTGCGGCCCTGACCGAGCCCGCCCTGACAGAGGATGCCGTGACCGATACCACCCGCCCGAACACCGCCGCGCAGCCGGCAGATGACCCCCACGCCATTGACACCGTGGCGCGCCTGGAAGCGCTGCTCGGGCCGCTCAGCGATGCGTCGCTGCGCAAGGAGGTGCCGTATGTGCACCCTGCCTACCGCGCGATGATCGAGGCTTCGCCGTTTGCGGTGCTGGCCACCATCGGCCCGGGCGGCCTGGATGCGTCTCCGCGCGGAGACCCGCCCGGTTTCGTGCAACTGCTGGACGACCGGACCCTGCTGCTGCCGGAGCGCCGCGGCAACAACCGCGCCGACAGCCTGCGCAACATCCTGACCGATCCGCGCGTGGCGCTGCTGTTCCTGATCCCGGGGGTGGGCGAGACCCTGCGTGTGAACGGCCGGGCACGCATCAGCGCGGCGCCAGAACTGCTGGCGCGCTTCGTGATGGGTGGCCAGCCCCCCCGGTGCGTCGTCGTGGTGGAGGTGGAAACCGTGTATTTCCAGTGCGCGCGCGCGGTGCTGCGCTCTCGCCTGTGGGAGTCGGCGGCGCCCGGCGCTCCACGCACGGTGCCGACGCCTGGCGCCATTCTGGCGTCCATCACGCAGGGCACCTTCGATGGAGCGGCCTATGACCAGGCATTGCCCGAACGGCAGCGCACAACCCTGTATTGACTGGGTGCCGTGGCAACGGCAACGGCAACGGCAACGGTGAAGGCGAAGGCCTGGCGGCCGGGCCGTGCAGGCCGCGGCCCTGGGTGGGCACACCGGCCGTGGGGTCTGGCGGTGCGTGAGAAGATGGCCGGGCAACTGCCGTACCGTGTGCCTCTGCCGGTGCGCGCGGCCCATCTGCAGTGCCCTGCGGCGCTGTCCGCCACCCAACCCGAGGACCCATCCCGATGGCCCAGCCACGACATCCCTTCATCCAGTTCCATGACGGACGCTCCATCCCCCAACTGGGCCTGGGCGTGTGGCAGACGCCCGCGGACGAGACCGCGCAGGCCGTGAAGGCCGCTCTGGCGGCGGGGTACCGGCATGTGGACACCGCTGCCATCTATGGCAACGAGGCGGGCGTGGGCGAGGGCCTGCGCGCCAGCGGCGTGCCGCGTGAAGACGTGTTCGTCACCACCAAGCTCTGGAATGCCGAGCAGGGCTTCGACTCCACCCTGCGTGCCTTCGACGCCAGCATGAAGCTGCTGGGACTGCAGGAGCTCGACCTTTACCTCATCCACTGGCCATGCCCTGCGCGCGGCCTGTTCGTGGACACCTGGCGTGCCTTCGTGCGCCTGCAGGGCGAGGGCCGGGTTCGCTCCATCGGCGTGTCCAACTTCGAGCCCGAGCACCTGGAGCGCCTGGTGCAGGAAACCGGCGTGAAACCCGTGCTCAACCAGGTCGAGCTGCATCCGCGCTTTCAGCAGCAGGTGCTGCGCAGTTACCACGCCGCGCACGGCATCGCCACGCAGGCCTGGAGCCCGCTGGGCCAGGGCCAGTTGCTGAGCGATCCCGCCATTGCCGCGCTGGCGAACAAACACGGCAAGACGCCGGCCCAGGTCATCGTGCGCTGGCACATCGATATGGGCCATGTGGTGATCCCGAAGTCCGTGCAGGCGGGCCGCATCGCCGAGAACGCGGACGTGTTCGACTTTGCTCTCGACGCCGACGACCTGGCGGCGCTGGCACGGCTCGATCAGCCGGATGGGCGCATCGGCCCGAACCCGCTCACGGCGGCGTTCTGATTGGAGTCAGCACTTCGCTGGCCGACGTCATTTACCCAAGACGACCCTGGACGAGCGGCTTTCCACACACGGGCCCGCGGCGGCGCCACGCCTGCCCGAGGCAAGCAATCGGTGATCTGCTCGCGCATGGGGCCTGCCACGCGCTCCGCACCCAGTGCCGGTCCGCCAGTTCGGCGCAGGCTTGAGCGTTGGACTGCGGATGCTTTGCTGATGGGAAGTCTCCACAATGCACAGCTGGAACGGACAACCAGGGCGGGAGTAAATATCGATGGATTCAGTGCTGTGGGTGGTGGCCCTGGGGGCCGTGGCGGCGGGCTTTGTGCAGGGTCTGTCGGGCTTTGGCTTCGGCATGGTGGCCATGTCTTTCTGGGCCTGGGCGCTGGAGCCGCGCCTGGGGGCGGTGCTGACGGTGTGCGGTGCGCTCACCGGCCAGCTGGTGGCGGCGTTCTCGGTGCGCCGGGGTTTCGACAGGGCGCGGCTGCTGCCCTTCGTGCTGGGCGGTCTGGCGGGCATTCCGCTCGGGGTGGCAGTGCTGCCGCGCCTGGACATGGACGCCTTCAAGCTGGTGCTGGGCACGCTGCTGGTGCTGTGGTGCCCGGCGATGCTGATGGCCAAGCAACTGCCCCGCATCACCCGCGGCGGGCGCGTGGCGGACGCGGTGGTGGGCCTGGCGGGTGGAGTGATGGGCGGTATCGGCGGCTTCACCGGCGTGCTGCCCACGCTGTGGTGCACCCTGCGCGGCATGGACAAGGACGTGCAGCGCGCCATCATCCAGAACTTCAACCTGGCAATGCTGCTGGTGACCTTCGGCACCTACGCCGCGACGGGCCTCATCACCCGCGAGGCGCTGCCCATGCTGGCCATCGTGGTGCCGGCCATGCTCGTGCCCACGCTGCTGGGCGCCCGGCTGTACCACGGTATCAGCGATGCGCGGTTCCGGCAGATCGTGCTGGGGATGCTGACGTTGTCGGGCGTGGCGATGCTGGTGGCGAGCGTGCCCAGGGTGCTGGGGCGGCTGGCGTAGCGGCACACCGTCAGAGCCCTGACGGCTTGGCAGCGCGGCCGTTCCGCTTGAGCTTGTCGAAACCTGGGCGCTGCTTGCGGGCTCGCTGATTGGGTGGTGTGCCTGGTTCAAGGGCGGGAGCCGGGAGTTCGCCCCGGCGGGCGAGGTACTTCTTCTTTGCTTCGCCAAAGAAAAGTACCCAAAAGAAAGGCGACCCCCAGTCTGCGACCCCTGCGCTGCGCTGTGGGGCAAACCTGCGTCGTGCCGGTTGCGGGGTGCGCCGCAGAACTCACTGCGCGCCTGGGGCGCTTCGTTCAGACAACTGCGGCGAGTCAGTGCACGAAGCATGCGCGCTAGGGCGCCCATGCCACCCCGCAACCGCCCCGCCGCAGGCGCAGCCAGCAGGGGGTGGACAGCCGAACATCCAAACAGCCACACGGGCCATCGCGTTGCTCGGCCCCCAAGACGCGGGCGCATGCGCCGCGCGCTGCGCAGGCGGGGCTGGGCCTGTCGAAGTTGGGGCGCCTTGCCCCTCGCCCGTTTGGGTTGAGCTTGTCGAAACCTGGGTGCTGCTCGCGGGCTCGCTGATTGGGTGGTGTGCTTGTGTGGAGTGCGGGAGCCGGGGTGCGCGCCCGGCGGCGCGGTAACTTTCTCTTGCTTCGCCAAGAGAAAGTCACCAAAGAGAAGGCGACCCCCAGTCTGCGACCCCTGCGCTGCGCTACGGGGCAACCTGCGTCGGGGCGGTTGCGGGGTGCGCCGCAGAACTCACTGCGCGCCTTGGGGCGCTCCGTTCAGACAACTGCGGCGAGTCAGTACACGAAGCATGCGCGCTAGGGCGCCCATGCCACCCCGCAACCGCCCCGCCTCAGGCGCAGCCAGCAGGGGGTGGACAGCCGAACATCCAAACAGCCACACGGGCCATCGCGTTGCTCGGCCCCCAAGACGCGGGCGCAAGCGCCACGCGCTGCGCGGGCGGGGCCGAGCGCAGCAATGGCCCGTGTGGCTGTTCGGCCCTCCATCCCTTCTGGATGCGCCTGGGGCGCGCAGGGGGCGGGGTGGGCGTGTGCCGCAGGACACACGCCTTCGTGCTCTGACTTGCCGCAGTTGTCTGAACGGAGCGCGCAGCGCGCAGTGAGTTCTGCGGCACACCCCGCGCCCGAGCACCTCAGGTTGCCCCGCAGCGCAGCGAAGGGGTCGCAGACAGCAGGGTCGCCTTTTCTTTGGTGCCTTTCTTTTGGCGAAGCAAAAGAAAGACACTCGCCGCCGGGCGACTCCCGGCCTCCGCCCTTGAACCAGGCATGCTGCCCCTCAGCGAGCCCGCGAGCGCGCCCCGGTTTCGACAAGCTCAACCCGAACGGGCGGGGGTGAGGCGCCCCGGTTTCGACAAGCTCAACCCGAACGGGCGGGGGTGAGGCGCCCCGGTTTCGACAAGCTCAACCCGAACGGGCGGGAGTGAGGCGCCCAGGTTTCGACAAGCTCAACCCTGACGGGTGGGATAGCAACAGCAGCACGAAGCTTCGACAGGCTCAGCCCGAACGGCACGGAATCACGCAGAACGCGAACCCGTATCGATCAATCCCCCATCACCACGCCCTCGCGCCGTGGGTCGGCGCCGCCCATCCACAGTTTCTTGCCATGGGCATTGCCCAGTGTGATGGCCTGCAGGCCGCTGGTCATGTTCATCTCGCGCACCTCGGCGCCACGGGCGCGCAGGGCTTCCACCGTGGAGGGCGGAAAGCGCTTTTCCTCCAGCAGCGTGGGGCCGTTCAGGGAGCCGAAGTTGGGCAGGTTGATGGCCTGCTGGGGCATCAGTCCCCAGTTGAAGACGCCGTACAGCGTCTTGGCCGTGTAGTGGATGATGGCCGCCCCGCCGGGGCTGCCGCCGCTCATCAAGAGCTCGCCCGTGGCCTTGTCGAACACCAGCGTGGGCGCCATGGACGAGCGCGGGCGCTTACCGGGCTGCACGCGGTTGGCGATGGGCTGGCCTTGCGCGTCGGTGGGCGCGAAGCTGAAGTCGGTGAGCTCGTTGTTGAGCAAGAATCCCTTCACCATTTGCCGCGCGCCGAACTGGTCTTCGATGGTGGTGGTCATGGCCACCGCGTTGCCGAAGGCATCGACGATGCTGATGTGGCTGGTGCCGTACTCGGGCTGATCGGGCATGGGCGCGTAGCCCGTCTTGACGGCGCCGGGGTTGCCGGGCTGCGCCACCTTCATGCTCTGCGCCCCGATGAGTTTGGCGCGGTCGGCCAGGTAGGCGGGGGCGAGCAGGCTGCTCCAGCCGCCGGCGGGGGGCTGCACGAAGTCCGGGTCGGCCACGTACTGCGCGCGGTCTGCAAAGGCCAGGCGCGCGGCCTCGGTGTACAGGTGCAGCCAGTCGGCCGAGGGGATGCCGTCCTGCAAGGGCATGGCGGCGGCGTCGGTGTTCTTGAGGATGCCCAGGATCTGCGCGATGGCGATCGCGCCCGAGCTGGGCGGCGGAAAGCCGCAGACGCGGAAGTCCTTGGCCTGCACCTGGTAGTCGTGGCACAGCGCCTCGCGTTTCTTGGGCTGGTAACCGGCCAGGTCGGACAGGCTGAGCTTTCCGGGGTTGGTGGGGTGCTTTTGCACCTTGTCCACTATGGCCTGGGCGATCTCGCCCTCGTGCAGCGCCTTGCTGCCTTCCGCGGCGATGCGGCGCAGCACGGTGGCCAGTTCTGGGTTGCGCAGGTTCACGCCCACGTCGCGTGCGTCGCCATCGGCCTTGTAGAAGTAGGCGGCGGCCACGGGGTCCTTCTTGAGGTGGGCGTCGGCCTTCACCAGGGTGTTGAGCCGCGCGCTGACCTTGAAGCCGCCCTCGGCCAGCGTGATGGCGGGCTGGAACAGCGTGGCCCAGGGCAGCTTGCCGTGCTGCTTGTGCGCCATCTCCAGCATGCGCACGGTGCCGGGCACGCCGACCGAGCGGCCACCCACCACACCGTCGTAGAACGGAACGGGCTTGCCGTCGGCACCCAGGAAGAGTTTTTCGTCGGCCGCAGCGGGCGCGGTTTCGCGGCCGTCATAGGCCTCCACCGCCTTGCCGCTGCTGTGCAGCAGGAAGGCGCCGCCGCCGATGCCGCTGGACTGGGGCTCAACCAGGGTCAGCACCATCTGCACGGCGATGGCGGCGTCCACCGCCGAGCCACCGGCCTTGAGGACCTGATAGCCCGCATCGGTAGCCAGCGGGTTGGCGGCCGCCACGGCGAACTTCTCGGTGGCCCAGCCCGGTTTTTCTGTGTAGCCCGACGAGCCTTCGGGCTGTACCGGCACGGTATAGGCGAACTGTGACGGGCTGGTGGTGCCTGCGCAGCCAGCCAGCAGCGCCGCGAGCGCGGCGGTAGCTGCCAGGGCGGGGCGTAGTCTGCGGCTAGACGCCACGGCGGGCGGGACGATGGTGGGCATGGAGCTTCTCCTTCGTGGCAGGAAGCGGCCATCGTACGGTGCACGGCGTGCACAGGGGAGCGACGTTACATCACGCTACAGCCGCCAGGGTGCAAGTAATTTTGGCGTCTGGACTTTGCTGGATAAGCGCGGATAGCTTCCAAAATGATAGCAAAAGAGGGCGGCGGCGATCACGCCTGCACCGGCCCCGCGCGGCCGTCTTCCACCACGAAGCGGGCGAGGGTGCTTGCGCCGCTGTCGGCGCGCATCGGGTCATCCACCACGCGCAGGGTGGTAGTCCAGCGCGCTGGGGTGATGTGCGCCAGTCCGTAGCCACGCTGGTCGCAGCGCGCCAGCAGCACGTGGGGGTTGTGCCGCGCGACGGCGTCGACCTTGTCCTGGGTGGTGCCCGAGCGCGAGCTGATGGAGGTGCCGCAGAACTCGCTGGCGATGACGGCTGAGTCGGGGCGGTCCATGTCGGCGTGCACGCGGCACACGTAGTTCTGGTGGATGTCGCCGCCCAGCAGAACGGTGTTGCGCGGGGCGTGGCGGGTCACCGACTGGAGCAGGCGGGCGCGGGCGGCGGGGTATCCGGCCCAGCTGTCGGTGCCGACCGTGCCGGAGGGGTAGTGCCGCTGCGCGAACAGCGTCTGCTGCGCGATGACGCTCCAGCGGGTGGCGTCCTGGGCTGCCGCGTCGGCGGCCAGTCCGGCGTCGATCCACTGCTCCTGCGCCGCGCCCAGGAAGGTGCGCGCAGGATCGGCCAACTCGGCGCAGCTGCCGCCGCGCACGGCGCCCGCGCTGCCGGAGTCCGGCGCACGGCAGGCCTGCCAGCTGCGGTACTGGCGTGCATCCAGCAGGTGGATGTGGGCCAGGCGTCCCCAGCGCAGCAGGCGGTAGACCTGCAGCGCATCCCAGCGGGTGTCGGGAAACGGCCGGGTCAGGCTGGTGGCGCGCAGCGGCATGTTCTCGTAGAACGCCTGCCATGCGGCGCCGCGCTGGGCCAGGAAGCTGCCTGTGTCGCCACCCCGGCCCGCGCTGGCGGCGTAGTCGTTCTGCACCTCGTGGTCGTCCCAGGTCACGGCCCAGGGGCAGGCGGCGTGCGCGGCCTGCAGGGCGGGGTCGCTCTTGTGCAGCGCGTAGCGGTCGCGGTAGTCGGCCAGCGTGGTGGCCAGCTTGAGGCTGTGGGTGCGCGCCAGGTCCGCCGCATTTTTGGGCGTGGCGTATTCGTAGATGTAGTCGCCGAGGAACAGCACCAGGTCAGGCTGGTCCGCCGCCAGATGGCGCCATGCCGCATAGTGGCCGTGCTCCCACCGCTGGCACGAGGCAAAGGCTACCCGCAGCGCATCCGGCAGGTCGCCCGCCGCCGGCGCCGTGCGCGTGCGGCCCACGGTGCTGACCGCATCGCCCAGCATGAAGCGGTAGTGGTACCAGCGCCCAGGCTGCAGGCCGCGCAGCTCCACGTGCACGCTGTGCCCGAGCTGCGGCAGGGCAGGGGCCTGGCCCTTCTGGACGATCTGCGCGAAGCGCGCATCGTGCGCCACCTCCCACCGCACGGTGTGGGCCGTCTGCAGCTGCGCCGCATCAGCAAGCGCCAGCCGCGTCCACAGCACTACCCCGTCAGGCGCCGGATCGCCACTGGCCACGCCCAGCGCGAACGGGTGGGTGGACAGTGAAGGCGCGTTGCTCCACGCCCAGTGGGGCAGGGCGGAAGCCGTGGCCGCACTGGCGGCGAGTTGTAGAAATGCGCGGCGGTCCATGGTCGATGACGTTTCAGGTGATGCGCAACAGCAGCCCGAGCAGGCGCTGCTGTGAGCAGCATCCTAATCAAGCGGACGTCGATACTGGCGCGCCCCCAGGCCAGTGCCACCGTGGAACTGGCTTTGCCAGGCCACGGGTGGCGTCCCCCTGGGGGGAGGGCGCCACAGGCGACTCAGGGGGATTCCAAACTCTGCGTCCCCCTGGGGGGAAGGCGCTGCAGGCGACTCAGGGGGGATTCCAAGCTCTGCGTCCCCCTGGGGGGAAGGCGCTGCAGGCGACTCAGGGGGGATTCCTTGTCAAGCCGGCATCACCCGATTCTTGCCCGCGCGCTTGGCCAGGTACATGCCCTGGTCCGCGCGGCGGATGGCGTCGGCACTGTCTTCACTGTCCGTCAGCTGGGCCACGCCGGCGCTGAAGGTGATGAGCACCTTTTCGGTGCCCTGCAGGAAGAAGCGGGTGGTCAGCTCGCGCTGCAGCCGCGTCATGGCGGCCACGCCGCTCTCGACGGTGGTGTCGGGCAGCACCAGCACGAACTCTTCGCCGCCATAGCGCGCCAGCAAGTCCTGCGGCCGCATGACCTCGCGCGTGACCTGCGCCAGGTGCACCAGGGCGGCGTCGCCGCCGGCGTGCCCCAGCCGGTCGTTCAGGGTCTTGAAGTTGTCAACGTCGAGCAGCGCCAGGCACAGCGGCGAGCCCAGGCGGCGTGACCGGGCTATCTCTCGCTCCATGGCCTCGTCCAGGCCCTTGCGGTTGAGCGAGCCCGTCAGCGGGTCGTGCCGGGCCTGGGCGCTGGCGCGGTCGAGCTCTTCCTGCAGCTTGGCCACTTCGGCGCGCTTGGCTTCGGTGCGCTCGCGCAGGTCCTGCAGTTCGTCGTGGGTCACGCGGCTGTCCAGGGCCATGGAGCGGGTGGCGCTCATCACTTCCTGGAGCACGGGGGCAATTTCCTCGATCGTGTTGGCCTTGCCGATCAGGTCGGCGCAGCGCTCCATGGTGCCCTGGTAGGTGGTGCTGGACGCGGTGATCCGCGCCAGTCTCTCGATGAAGGTCGTGAGCATCTCCTTCATCTGTTCCTGCGCTTCGACCGTGCGGGCCTTGGCCTCGGTCTGCTTGAAGATCACGTCCTTGAGCCGGCGCTGCACATCGTCCAGGCGGCGCAGGGTGAGCGGCGGGGTGGACGCGGCCATCAGCGCCTGGGCCTGGCCCTGCAGCCAGCGGTCTTCGGCGCTGAGCACGGCGATGTTCTCGAACACCATGTGCAGCAGCTCCAGCAGGCCGGTGCGTATGGCGCTTTGCTCTTCGGTGGCGAACGACAGCCGGTAGGTGAAGTTGCCCAGCATGAGCTGGACGGTGGAGATGGGAGGGGCCGGTTCCTTGAGGAACGTGACCAGTTGCTGCGCCATCTCGATCACGCGCGCATCGTCGTCCCCCAGCGCGGGCAGCACGTTGTCGAGCAGGCGTGACAGGATCTGCGCGAATTCGTCGGGCAGGACGTGGGCGGTGGCCACCGGCGCCTGGTCTGCCGTCTCCACCGGCGCGGCGGCTGCCGACGCGGGGTTCAGGCCCAGGTTGGCATAGCCGACCATCACGCTTTGCAGCGACGACCAGTCTTTCTGGATGATGGCCCGCTCGAACTGGCCCAGCAGGCGCTTTTGCGCGGGGGTCTGCCCGGGGAGCACCCGCTGGATCTGGCTCAGCGGCCCCTCAGGAAAAGGCTGCGGGCTGCGGGTTTCGGCGATCTCGTCGTACAGCGCCAGGTAGTTGTCGGGCGTGGGCTGCAGCCGGCGGATGGCCAGTTGCTTGAGTGTCTCGCGCGCTATTTCTGAAGGTGGACGGTCGGCCATGTGCGGACACCAGGGTCTGAGAGGGCGGAATGCCCAAGTGTGACACAGAGGCGGCCCGCGCGCGCCGCCATCGCGAGCGTCCTCTGGTTGTCAGTTGACCATCACCAGCTTGCCCATCACGCCCCGCGAACCCATGTGCGCGTAGGCCGCGGGCAGCTCGGCCATGGGCATGGTGCGGTCGATCACCGGCTTGATCCTGCCCTGGGCATACCACTGCGCCAGCTCGCCCATCATGGCGGCGTTGGCCTTGGGTTCGCGCTTGGCGAAGTCGCCCCAGAAAACGCCCACGATGGACGCGCCCTTGAGCAGTGCCAGGTTGAAGGGCAGTGCGGGTATGGGGCCGGACGCAAACCCCACCACCAGGTAGCGGCCGCGCCAGGCGATGGAGCGGAACGCGGGCTCGGCGAAATCGCCGCCCACAGGGTCGTAGATCACGTCCGGACCCTTGCCGTCGGTCAGTGCCTTGATGGACTCGCGCAGGTTGTCCTTGCTGTAGTTGATGGTGGCGTCGGCCCCGATGGAGGTGCAAAGCGCGCATTTCTCGTCGCTCGAAGCCGCGGCGATCACGCGCGCGCCCATGGCCTTGGCGATCTGGATGGCCGAGGTGCCCACGCCGCCGGCAGCGCCCAGCACCAGCACCGTCTCCCCGGCTTTGAGCGCGGCGCGGTCCACCAGCGCGTGGTAGGACGTGGCATAGATCATGATGAAGGCAGCGGCATCCACATGCGAGAAGCCGTCGGGCAAGGGCATGCACAGCGCAGCAGGCGCGATGGTGTGCGTGCCGAAACCCCCCGTGCCGGACAGGCAGGCGACGTTCTGGCCGACCTTCAGGTGCGTCACGCCGTCGCCCACGGCGGCCACCACCCCCGCGTATTCGGATCCGGGCACGAACGGCAGCGGTGGCTTCATCTGGTACTTGTTCTGCACGATGAGCAGGTCGGGGAAGTTCAGGCTGGCCGCCTTGATCTCGATGAGCACCTCGCCGGCCTTGGGCGAGGGCGTGGGCAGTTCGGTCCAGGCCAGGGCGTCTACGCCGACAGGGTTGGTGCAAAGCCAAGCGTGCATGGAAGGGTCTCCGGTCAATTTTGTGGAACGCATGATAGGCGGGGGCTCTGCCGGCGCGATGTCCCACGAGCGACGGCCTGCAAGACGCGCGAGGGCCGGGCACGCGACCTACAATCGGTTGCAACCCCCTGCTGCAACCCATGAAAATTCTGATCTCCAACGACGACGGCTACCAGGCCCCGGGCATCGTGGCGCTGCACGATGCGCTCAAGACCCTCGACGGGGTCGAGGTGGAGGTGGTAGCGCCCGAGCACAACAACAGTGCCAAGTCCAACGCCCTGACCCTGCATTCGCCGCTGACCGTCACCCAGGCCCACAACGGCTTTCGGTACGTGAACGGCACGCCGGCCGACTGCGTGCACATCGCACTCACCGGGCTGCTGGGCTACCGGCCCGACCTTGTGGTCTCCGGCATCAACAACGGCGCCAACATGGGCGACGACACCATCTACTCGGGCACGGTGGGCGCGGCGATGGAAGGCTATTTGTTCGGCATTCCGGCCATCGCGTTCTCCCAGGTCGACAAAGGCTGGGGCGAAATCGAGGCAGCTGCGGCCAAGGCCCGGGAGATCGTGGAGCAAATGCGTGCGCAGCAACTGGTGAATGACACTCCCTGGCTGCTGAACGTGAACATCCCCAACCTGCCTTTTGAGGTCATCAAACCCATCAAGCTGTGCCGTTTGGGCCGCCGCCATGCGGCCGAGCGCGTCATCGTGCAGGAAAGCCCGCGGGGCGAGGCGATGTACTGGATCGGCGGCGCAGGAGCCGCCAAGGACGACGCAGAGGGCACCGACTTCCACGCCACGGTGCAGGGCCATGTGTCGATCACCCCACTGAAGGTGGACCTGACCGACCACGACAATCTGGGTTACTGGGCGCAGACCGCGTCGCGGCTGGCGGCGGGCGCAGCCCACGCCCCGAAAGCGTGACGATGCAGCAGCGCCGCCCCGGATTCCCGGCCCGGCTTCCGGGCGCGGCGGCCCCAACACCTGCGAGGCCGGCCCCTGCAGCGCCGCCCGCACGGCACGCTGCAGCGCCCTCGCCCGTGGGCGTGGGACTCGATTCCGCAGCCGTGCGCGCGCGCATGGTGCAAAAGCTGGCAGCGGGCGGCATCACATCGCCCGCCGTCCTGCAGGCCATGGGAGCGGTGGAGCGCCACCGGTTCGTGGACAGCGCGCTGGTCAACCAGGCGTACGAGGACACCAGCCTGCCCATCGGGCTCGGCCAGACCATCTCGAAGCCCAACGTGGTGGCCCGCATGTGCGAGTTGCTGCTGGGCTCCGAAGGCGCGCGCTCCGGCGGACTGGGCCGGGTGCTGGAGATCGGCACGGGCTGCGGCTATCAGGCAGCCGTGTTGAGCCACCTGGCCCGCGAGGTCTATACCCTGGAGCGGCTGCGCGGGCTGCACGACAAGGCCCGTGGCAACCTGCGGCCATTTCGCCTGGCCAATGTCCATCTGCTGTTCGGGGATGGGATGCTTGGCTATGCCAAAGGCGCGCCGTATGCAGCCATCATTGCGGCAGCGGGCGGCGATGCCGTGCCGCAGGCGTGGTGCGATCAGTTGGCCGTGGGCGGGCGGCTTGTGGCGCCCATGGCCGTGGCGGGCGGCCAGCAGATGTTGCTCGTGATCGACAAAACCCCGCACGGATTGAAACAAAACGTGCTGGAGCCCGTACATTTTGTCCCCCTAAAATCGGGGGTTGCCTAGGGGGCCAGCAGTCTTTGCACCCCCTTCGTCGGACCATGAGGTCAGCGATTGTTCCCGCGCAAACGTTGACCTCATGGCCCAACGCATTGGGAAAGCCGGGAAAAGGTCCGGCTGCTGCGTCTTTGCAGCCCGTTTGCGGTATTCATCTCTCGGCGCGTCGTGCGCCTTGTCGCCGGGCCTTTTACCGGCTTTCGTGAGCACATGAGTGCACAACACGGTCCAAAGGGAATGCTTATGTTCGTATCGCGTGGTCTTGTGGTCGGGTTTACCGTGGCGCTGGCGGGGCTTGCACTCACCGGTTGCGGCACCCGGCTGAACAGGGCTCCTGTGGAAGACCGGGGCACGTCCTCGCAGTCCTCCTCGCCTGCGCCGGCCGCGCAGCCTGGCGTGGTGGTGGGCACGCCCATCAAGCCGCTGCCTGGTGCGGAAAACGCCGGAAAACCCGGCTACTACACCGTCAAGCCGGGGGATACCCTCATTCGCATCGGCCTCGAATCGGGCCAGAGCTGGAAAGATATCGCCCGCTGGAACAATCTGGAGAACGCCAACCTGATCGAAGTGGGCCAGGTGCTGCGCGTGGCACCGCCCGCTGCTGCATCGCAGGCAGTGGCATCCGATACGGGGGTGGTCACCCGACCTGTGGCGTCGTCCTCGGTCACGCCCGCCGCGCCTGCCAGCGGCCCCGTGCCACCTGCCAGCGCCGCTAAACCTGGCGCATCGGCCGCCGCAGGCCCCGTGGCCGCCGCACCGGCTCCCGCGCCAGCACCTGCCGCTGCGGGGGGCGACGATGACATGGCCTTTATCTGGCCAGCTCCGGGGACGTTGATTGCAGGTTTCGACGAGGCGCGCAACAAGGGCTACGACATTGCTGGCAAGGCGGGCGACCCGGTGCTGGCCGCCGCCGATGGCCGCGTGGTGTACGCCGGGGCAGGCCTGCGCGGCTACGGCAACCTGGTGATCCTCAAACACAACAACACCTTCCTGACGGCGTACGCCCACAACCAGACGCTCCTGGTCAAGGAAGACCAGGCTGTGCGCAAGGGACAGAAGATTGCCGAGATGGGCAGCACCGACGCCGACCGCGTCAAGCTGCACTTTGAGATCCGCCGGCAGGGCAAGCCGGTCGACCCCTCGCGCTACCTGCCCGCGCGCTGAACCGTGGCCACGTCTCCGCTCAGCGGCATGGATACCGCTGCGCAGCTGGCGGGGACCAACGATGGTGATCTGCTGCCCGAGGAGTCCGACAGCCTTTCGGAGGAGTCCGCCGGCGAACTCCGCACCATGACCGTGGGTAGCGCGCAGCATGGGGTGCGGATCGACCGGGCGCTGGTGGAACTGGTGCCCGAGTTGTCCCGCAGCTATCTGCAACAGCTGCTTGGCCAGGGTCTTGTCAGCCACCAGGGAAAACCGGCGCTCAAGGCCTCCGCCAAGGTGAAAGCAGGCGACCAGCTCCTGCTGGAAATACGGCCTACGCTGCAGAGCCAGGCGTTCCGGCCCGAGCCCATGGCTATCGATGTGGTCTATGAAGACGCGCACCTGCTGGTGGTGAACAAGCCCGCCGGCCTCGTGGTGCATCCGGCGCCGGGCAACTGGAGCGGCACCCTGCTCAACGGCCTGCTGGCCCGCGACGACAAGGCGCTGACGGTGCCACGCGCTGGCATCGTTCATCGGCTCGACAAGGACACGAGCGGCCTGATGGTGGTGGCCCGCGACCGTGCAACGATGGATGCCCTGGTCGCGCTGATCGCCGACCGCCAGGTCAAGCGCCAGTATGTCGCATTGGCGCACGGCGCCTGGAGCGGACCCGCGACACGCTCGGTGAACGCACCGATCGGCAGGGACCCGCGCAACCGCCTGCGCATGGCGGTGGTGGATCTGGCGGTGCACCCCGGCAAGGCGGCGCGTACGGATGTGCGGTGGCTGGAAGGCAGTGGCCAGGGGTGCTGGGTGCAGTGCACCTTGCACACAGGACGTACCCACCAGATCCGCGTGCACATGGCTTCGCTCAAGCACCCGTTGGTGGGCGACACGCTGTATGGCGGCGCGCCGTTGGAGGCGATGCAGCGGCAGGCGTTGCACGCCTACCGGCTGGCATTCGCTCACCCGATGACGGGGCAGGCGCTGGAGTTCCATGCCCCCGTGCCCGAGGATATGCGCCAGGCCCTCGCCGTGTGGGGCCTGGGCTACAATGCGCCCTGACGGCCAGACTGGCCACCAGCCCGAAGACGGAATCCCGCCGGGCCCTTGCGTCGCGCCGGCGCCTTGCACAGTGCGCCATTGCTATTGATTGCCCCCTGCTGTTGATGTGCCACCCGTCGCGACGCGTGCCACTTTTCCAGGAATCGCCAAACCATGAACACGGTGGATGCCAAACGGGTCCTCGAAACTGCGTTGATCTGCGCGCAGCAGCCTGTGCCCTTGCGCGAGTTGCGGGTGCTTTTCAATGACGCGCTGGGTTCCGACACCCTCAAGGCTATGCTGCAGGAACTGCAACTGGAATGGACGCAGAGGGGCGTGGAGCTGGTGCAGGTGGCCACGGGATGGCGTTTTCAGAGCCGCCCCGAGATGCGCGAGTACCTGGACAGGCTGCACCCCGAGAAGCCGCCACGCTACACCCGGGCCACCATGGAAACCCTGGCGATCATTGCATACCGCCAGCCGGTGACGCGGGGCGACATCGAGGACATCCGCGGCGTAACGGTCAACAGCCTGATCATCAAGCAACTGGAGGACCGGGGCTGGGTGGAGGTCATCGGCCACCGTGAGACGGTAGGCCGTCCTTCGCTGTTCGCGACCACCCGGCAGTTTCTGGACGACATGGGTCTGCAGTCGCTGGACCAACTGCCTGTGCTGGACGACCCATCCGGCAATGCCAATGTGCTGGAGGCCATGGCGGCTGCCGCACAGGGCGTGATTGAGCCGGAGGCCGAGCCCGAAGCGCCCCAGGCGCCAGCACTGGAGCCGGAGCCCGAACTCGCGGTGGCGGTGGCGGAACCCGTGGTGGCGGACGCGGAGCAGGCCTTGGAGGCGGTGCAGCAGCAGAGCGATGAGCTGCAGCCAGATCCAACACCCCAGCCTGAGCCTTTGCCGCAGACGGACGATTTTTTTGACAATGTGGAGACAGGTCTCCGCGATGACGATGCCGATACCCAGCGTGGTATCCAGGGAAATACTTGATGAACGATTCGATCCCAGACCAACCGGCAGCCGAGCCATCGGCAGACCCTGCAGCGCCCGCCAAGAAGCCGGCCGCCAAGCGCGCTCCGCGCAAGAAGGCCGCAACTGCCGCTGGGGTTGCGGACACGGGCGCAGGCGCGCCGGCCGAAGTCGAGCCCTCTGTCGGGCCCCAGGCTGCTGAGGAGACTGTCGTGCAGCCTTCCGTGGTCGCATCCTTGGGTTCAGAGCCCGGTGCCGCAGTCGATGCCGTCGAAGATGCTGGCGAGACGGCCAAAGAGGCTCAAGCGGTTCGAATGCAGCCGGAGGGCGGGGGGCGGCAGTCCCAGGGTCAGCCCCGTGGCCAGCGTCCCGTGCGCTCCGAGGGCGATGGTCGCGGCCCGCGGCGCAACCCCGCCGCGCCGGCGGTCGATGGCTACCAGTTTGCCGACGTGGTGTCGGGGCGCTTCGACGAAGAGGACGCCTCTGTGGATGCCTTGCCCGCCAAGCGCGTGCTGCTGCCACAGGTCGAGACCCCCAAGCTGCACAAGGTCCTGGCGCAGGCGGGGCTGGGTTCTCGGCTGGAGATGGAGCAGCTCATCCTGGAGGGGCGCATCTCCGTCAACAATGAGCCGGCCCACATCGGCCAGCGCATCCAGTACGGCGACCAAGTCAAGGTCAACGGCAAGCCCATCCGCTACCGCATCGACCCGCCGCCTGCCCGCGTGATCGCCTACCACAAGCCGGTGGGCGAAGTGGTCACGCATGACGACCCGCAGAACCGGCCGACCGTGTTTCGCAAGTTGCCGCGTCTGGTACAGGGCAAGTGGCAATCCGTGGGGCGTCTGGACCTGAACACCGAAGGCCTGCTGCTGTTCACCAGTTCCGGTGAGCTGGCCAACAAACTGATGCACCCCCGCTTCGGCCTGGAGCGAGAGTACGCTGTGCGCGTGCTGGGTGCGCTCAGCAATGAAGAAAAACAAAAGCTGCTGGACGGCGTGCGCCTGGACGATGGCATGGCTGCCTTCGGCTCCATCGAAGACGGCGGCGGCGAGGGCTCCAACTGCTGGTATCGCGTCACGATCTCCGAAGGCCGTAACCGCGAAGTGCGCCGCATGCTCGAGTCGGTGGGGCACGCGGTCAGCCGCCTCATCCGCATCCGCTATGGCGCCATGGTTCTGCCGCGCGGCCTCAAGCGCGGGGCTTGGCTGGAGCTCGATGAGAGCGATATCCGTGCCCTGGTGCGCGCAGCCGGCGCCGGAGCGCCGGAGGGCGCCCAGGCCCGTGTGGATGCGCCAGCAGGGGCCGGTGCCCGCAACGGTGACAAGCGTCAGCGCGGCGGTCGCAACGCATCCCGCGGCAATGGAAGCGGCAGCGGCAATGGGCAGCGCCGAGACGGATTCCCCGGCGCTTCGGGGGGGCAAGGCCCAGTGCGTGGGCAAAAGCCTCGCCGCGATGGCGGCGGCCAGGGGCAGGGCGCGCGTGGGGCTGGTTCGGGGGGGGGCGCGCAGCCCGACCCGATGAAAACGTCGGTGGGCTACATCGGAACCGACAGCCTGTCACGCCACCGCCAGGAAAAGCGCCGCCCCTCCGGCGGTGGGCCTCGGCGCGGCGGGCGCTGACGGACCGACCGAGCGGCCGCCCCGGTTAGAATCGAGGGCTTTGTCCGCTGGGCAAACGAATCACGGCAAACTCATTATCAATCGTTCAGGAAATCAACATGGCAATCGAACGCACCCTCTCCATCATCAAGCCCGACGCAGTGGCCAAGAATGTCATCGGCCAAATCTACGCCCGCTTTGAAGCCGCCGGCCTCAAGGTCGTGGCTGCCCGCATGGTGCACCTGTCGCGCCTGGAAGCCGAGCAGTTCTACGGCGTGCACAAGGAGCGTCCTTTCTTCAAGGACCTGGTGGACTTCATGATCTCCGGCCCCGTGATGATCCAGGCCCTGGAAGGCGAGAACGCCATCCTCAAGAACCGTGAACTGATGGGCGCCACCGACCCCAAGAAGGCAGAAGCCGGCACCATCCGCGCTGACTTCGCCGACAGCATCGACGCCAACGCGGTGCACGGCTCGGACGCTGCCGAAACGGCTGCCGTGGAAGTGGCTTTCTTCTTCCCCGGCCTGAACGTCTACTCGCGTTGATATGGTGATCCCCATGCCTGTTCCCGCCGCTGTGGGATGCCAGCGCCATGGGGACCACTGCGCCTGGCCTCACCGGAGGCTGGTGCCATGACCACGAACCTTCTGGAGTTCGATCTCGACGGTCTCGCTGCGTTTTGCGAGCAACTCGGTGAGAAGCGGTTTCGCGCCACCCAGCTGTTCCGCTGGATCCACCAGCGTGGCGCAAGGCAGTTCGACGACATGAGCGACCTGGCCAAGGCTTTGCGTGACAAGCTCAAGGGCTGCGCACGGGTAGAGGCCTTGCCTGTCATTTCCGAGCACGTCTCGGCGGACGGCACGGTGAAGTGGCTGTTTGATGTGGGCGACGGCAATGCTGTAGAGGCCGTGTTCATCCCTGAGGACGATCGCGGAACGCTGTGTGTTTCATCCCAGGCGGGCTGTGCCGTGGGATGCCGCTTCTGCTCCACCGGTCACCAGGGATTCAGTCGGAACCTGACCACGGGCGAGATCATCGCCCAGTTGTGGTTCGCGGAGCATTCGCTGCGCAAGCGCCTCAATATGGAAGAGCGCGTCATCTCTAATGTCGTGATGATGGGGATGGGCGAGCCGCTGCAAAATTATTCGGCGCTGGTGCCTGCCTTGCGTACCATGCTGGATGACCATGGCTATGGCCTGTCGCGCAGACGGGTCACGGTGTCCACCTCGGGCGTGGTGCCGATGATGGACCGCCTTTCCCAGGATTGCCCCGTGGCGCTGGCTGTGTCGCTGCACGCGCCCAACGATCCGCTGCGCGACAACCTCGTGCCGCTCAACCGCAAGTATCCGATCAAGGAGTTGCTGGAGGCTTGTAACCGCTATCTGGCGCATGCGCCGCGCGACTTCATCACGTTCGAGTACTGCATGCTCGATGGCGTCAATGATCAGCTGGAACACGCGCATCAGCTCATCGAGCTGGTCAGGCCGGCGCGGGGAGCGGGTGTGCGCTGCAAGTTCAACCTGATTCCCTTCAATCCGTTTCCCGCATCAGGGCTGTTGCGTTCGCCGCAGAATCAGGTCTTGGCATTTGCCAAAGTCCTGAGCGATGCAGGTATTGTCACGACAGTGCGCAAGACCCGAGGGGATGATATCGACGCCGCTTGTGGACAGCTGGCAGGGGATGTCAAGGACCGTACGCGCGCTGCTGAACGCATGGCGAAACAGCGCACAATCGTTCTCAAACCGGTGGCTTGATCTACGCACATCGGGTTACTTCAAGGAGGCGCTACATGGTGGGATTGGTTGGACGCTGGCAGCAATGGGGCCGCTGGACACTGATGGCGTGCGGGGCGACCGCCTGCATCGCGATGCTGCAGGGCTGCGCAACCAATCCCGACGTTGGTGCCAGTGACCCCGGTCCTGGCATCGTGACCCCCTCCGACGAGCCCGAGGCGCGACGCCGCGCGCGCATACGCCTGGAGCTGGCGTCCAACTATTTCGAGAACGGCCAGACGACCGTGGCGCTGGACGAGGTCAAGCAGGCGCTGGTTTCCGATCCCAGTTATGCGGACGCCTTCAATCTTCGCGGCCTCATCTACATGCGACTGAACGACCTGGCGCAAGCGGACGACAGCTTCCGCCGTGCGCTGGCTTTGCGTGCAGGCGACCCCAATTTGCAGCACAACTATGGCTGGCTGTTGTGCCAGCAGCAGAAGTACGCGGACGCTGACCAGCATTTCGCGCGGGCGCTGGCAAGTCCTACGTATGCCGCCCGGGCAAAGACCTTCATGGCGCGTGGCCTTTGCCAATCGGGTGCCGGACAATTCGCAGAGGCTGAGCAGTCGATGCTCAAGGCCTACGAGTTGGACGCGGCGAATCCGGTTGTGGGGTACCACCTGGCGTCGCTGCTCCTGCGGCGCAACGAGCTGACCCGTGCCCAGTTCTACATTCGCCGACTGAATAATGGGCAGTTCGCCAACGCTGAATCGTTGTGGCTGGGGATCAAGGTGGAGCGTGCCCTGGGAGACACGGTGGCGATGCGGCAATTGGGAGATCAGTTGCGCAAGCGTTTCCCGGAGTCGCGGGAGTCGGGTGCTTACGAACGCGGGGCTTTCAATGAGTGAGGTCGTGGAGGGTGGCGCCGTGACAACAACGGCAGGTGCATTGTTGCGTGAGGCGCGCGAGGCCTCGGGGGTTCACATTGCAGCTTTGGCTGTGGCCTTGAAGGTGCCAGTGGGCAAGCTGGAGGCACTGGAGGCTGACAACCATGCGGCGTTGCCGGACACGGTCTTCGTGCGAGCGCTGGCATCGAGTGTGTGCAGGACGCTGAAGGTGGATTCGGGTCCGATCCTTTCGCTTCTGCCGCAAAGCCAAAGCCCGCGTTTGGCTGCGGACAGTGCGGGCTTGAACGCCCCGGTGAAGGCCAGCGTCGGCAAATCGGCGTCGTCGGCGGCATCGTTCTCGTCGAGCTCCAATGCCCGTTCGCGTTCGGTGTCGTTGGTGGTTCTGGCATTGCTTGTCGGGGCTGTCGTCGTGTTCTTCTTCCCTCGCCAGCCTGTCAGCCTGTCATTCCTTCACCCATCTCCGCCGCCGACTTCGGAGGAGTCGGCGCAGTCGGTCCGTGGGGAGGCCGTGCCAATGCCCACGACACCGACGCCAATGCCGGCGGCTTCGGTGGTCGAGAATGTGCCGGTCAATGTCGAAACGCCGTCGGTGGACAGGAGCACCGTAGCGCCAGCCGCGAGGCCTGCGGCTTCAACGGCCGATGCTGTAGCTGCAGTGCCTGCTGCGGCCGCGGCCAGCCTGCCAGCCAGTGCCGCGGCGTCGGCATCGGGCACTCTGGTGCTTCGGGCGCGCAGCCAGTCATGGGTGCAGGTGAAGGACAGCGCCGGGGCCGTGGTGCTGCAGCGCAATCTGGCCGCCGACGAATCCGTCTCGGTCAGTGCGCCTGCTCCCTTGGCCGTGGTGATCGGCCGCGCTGACGCCACAGAAGTCTTTGTGCGTGGCAAACCTTTTGATTTGGCGGGCGTATCGCGTGAGAACGTTGCCCGTTTCGAGGTGAAATAGTGCAAGAGATCCCTGGTGAATTCGGGCCCATCGCGGTGGCGTCCCCGTTGCCCCGTCGATCCCGGCAGGCCCGGGTGGTGTGGGGCTCCCGTGTCGTTACGGTGGGTGGCGATGCTCCGGTGCGGGTGCAGTCCATGACCAACACCGATACGGTGGATGCGATCGGCACGGCCATACAGGTCAAGGAGCTGGCTCAGGCGGGCTCCGAATTCGTCCGTATTACCGTGAATACGCCCGAAGCGGCTGCGGCTGTGCCTTATATCCGCGAGCAACTGGACCGCATGGGTGAGAGCGTTCCGTTGGTGGGGGACTTCCACTACAACGGGCACCGTCTTTTGACGGAATTTCCGGATTGCGCCCAGGCGTTGTCCAAGTACCGGATCAATCCCGGCAATGTTGGCAAGGGTGACAAGCGCGACAAGCAGTTCGGCCAGATGATCGAGGCTGCCATGCGCTGGGACAAGGCCGTTCGCATCGGTGTGAACTGGGGTAGCCTGGATCAGGAGTTGCTCGCGGATCTCATGGATGCCAACAGCCGGCGGACAAGGCCGTGGGAAGCGCGGCAGGTCATGTACGAGGCATTGATCACGTCTGCCATCGAGTCGGCGCGGCGCGCTGAGGAAATGGGCCTGGATGGCAACCAGATCATCCTGTCGTGCAAGGTGAGTGGTGTGCAGGATCTCATTTCCGTGTATCGCGAACTGGCGCGCCGTTGCGACTACGCTTTGCACCTCGGGCTGACGGAGGCGGGCATGGGCACCAAAGGCACTGTGGCATCCGCCACTGCGCTGTCTGTGCTGCTGCAGGAGGGCATCGGCGATACCATCCGTGTGTCCCTGACGCCGCAGCCCGGGGAGGCGCGTACGCAAGAAGTGGTGGTCGCCTCCGAGATCCTGCAGGCGCTGGGCTTGCGGGTCTTCGTACCCAGCGTTACCGCCTGTCCGGGGTGTGGCCGGACGACCAGCACCACATTCCAGGAGCTCGCCAAGCAGATCGACGATTTTCTGCGGGCCCAGATGCCGGTCTGGCGGGCTCGGTACCCTGGCGTCGA
This sequence comes from Acidovorax sp. sic0104, assembly GCF_019219095.1. Lineage (GTDB taxonomy): Bacteria > Pseudomonadota > Gammaproteobacteria > Burkholderiales > Burkholderiaceae_C > Acidovorax. The sequence goes on along the minus strand of NZ_JAHUWH010000021.1, from coordinate 12,582 downwards.
GGGGTTGCGGGTCGCCGTCATGGGTTGCATCGTCAACGGACCGGGCGAGAGCAAGCATGCCGACATCGGCATCAGCCTGCCCGGCACCGGGGAGGCGCCTGCCGCTCCGGTGTTCATCGACGGCGAGAAGGCGATGACCCTGCGGGGTGAGAACATCGCCGCTGAATTCCACCAGATCGTCGAGCAGTACATCGACAAGCGCTTTGGCGCTGCGGTGGCTGCGAACTGACGGCGTTTGCATCGCTGCCCCGCACAGGTTGGTGCGGGCTGTGCGATACGGCGTTTCCTTTTCTCCATTGCAAGACCCGGAAAAGAAGAACAATTGTGAGCAACGAAAAAACCACCGCACCGTCCAAGGCTGAGAAGCTGGTGGCCGTGAAGGGTATGAACGACATCCTCCCGCCGGACTCAGCCCGATGGGAGTGGCTGGAAGATAAGGTGCGCCGACTGATGGCGCGTTATGCCTACCGCAATATGCGAACCCCCATCGTCGAGCCCACGCCGTTGTTTGTGCGCGGCCTGGGCGAGGTGACGGACATCGTCGAGAAGGAGATGTACTCCTTCGTCGATCAGCTCAACGGCGAACGCCTGACGCTGCGCCCGGAGGCGACGGCAGGCGTGGTTCGTGCAGTGGTCGAGCACAACATGCTGTACGAGGGCGGCAAGCGCCTGTACTACATGGGCCCCATGTTCCGCCATGAGAAGCCACAGCGCGGCCGCTACCGCCAGTTTCACCAGGTCGGCGCCGAGGCACTGGGCTTCGGTGGCCCCGAGGTCGATGCCGAACTGATCCTGCTGGCGAATGCTCTGTGGCGCGATATCGGACTCACCAATGTGCGCCTGGAACTCAACAGCCTGGGACAGCCCGAAGAGCGCAAGGCCCACCGCGCAGCGCTGATCGCCTATTTTGAGCAAAATGCCGAGCAGCTCGATGAGGAGGCGCGCCGCCGCCTGCATGCCAATCCGCTGCGTATCCTGGACACCAAGAATCCCGCCATGCAGGCGCTGGTGAATGCGGCCCCGCGGCTCATCGACTTCCTGGGGGCGGAGTCACTGGCCCACTTCGATGCAGTCAAATCCATCCTGGACGCCAACGGTGTTGCCTGGTCCGTGAATCCTCGCCTGGTGCGCGGGATGGATTACTACAACCTCACGGTCTTCGAATTCATCACCGAGCAGTTGGGGTCGCAAGGCACCATCTGCGGCGGCGGGCGCTATGACTATCTGATCGAGCAGATCGGAGGCAAGCCAGCGCCAGCGGTGGGATGGGCGCTTGGCGTGGAGCGGGTGCTGGAGCTGCTGAAGGAGCAGTCCAGCGATGCTCCGGCGCTGGCTCCGGACGCATATGCAGTCATTCCGAGTGCCGCCGCGTTGCCGGTGGCCGTGACGACCCTGGAGCGACTGCGGGCATCGGGTATCAGTGTTCAGATGCACGCCTCGCCTGCGTGGGGGGCTGGCATGGGCAGCATGAAATCGCAGTTCAAGAAGGCCGACGCGAGCGGCGCCCGCTACGCGCTCATCTTTGGCGATGACGAACTCGCCAGGGGAACGGTCGTCGTCAAGGCGCTTCGCGACGGTGCGGGCGGTGTTCAGGTCGAGCAGTTGCTCGCCGATGTGTCTGCATGGGCGCCCACCCTACAATCCAATAGCTAAACCGAACAAATTCCATGGCAAAACATCTCGACCTTGAAGAACAAGAACAGCTTGACCAGCTCAAGCACTTCTGGAACACCTGGGGCACGCTGATCAGCTCTGTGGTCATCGTGGTGGCAGGCTCTTTGGCCGCATGGAACGGGTATCAGTACTGGCAAGCCCGCCAGGCCGGTCAGGCGGCCGCATTGTTCGATGCCGTGGATGTGGCCGCGCGCTCAGGTGACCAAGCGCGTGTGACACAGGCTTTCGGAGACCTGAAAAGCAAGTACGCAGGGACTGTGCAGGCGGCGCAGGCGGGGCTGGCTGTGGCCAAGGTGGCCATTGACGCAGGCAATGCAGACTCTGCCAAGGAAGCGCTCGTCTGGGTGGCGGAGCATGCAGGCGATGAGGGCCTCAAGGCGATTGCCAAGCTGCGCCTTGCAAGCGTCCTGATGGACCAGAAGAGCTACGACGAAGCACTCAAGCAGTTGGCCGGCGTTGCTCCCGTGGAGTTTGGCGCGGTTTTCGCTGACCGCCGGGGCGACATCCTGGTGTTGCAAGGCAAGCGCTCCGAGGCGGTCGCTGAGTACACCAAGGCCTACAAGGGGCTGGAAGAAGGGGCGGAATACCGCCGCCTCGTCGAGATCAAGTTGGGTGCTCTGGGCGTGCCGCCACAGGGCCTGGCCGTGGCTGCGGCCGCTGCACCTGCCGAAGGGGCCAAGTGATCATGAACCGTATCCATAGCCTGAACCGGACTCTTCCTGGCCACCTGTCTTTCGTCCGCGGTGTGTCGTCGGTCGTGCTGCTGGCGGCGCTGGGGGGGTGCTCGCTGTGGAACAGCGGCAGCTCCAAGCCGGCCCCTGCGGATCTGGGCGCCAATGTGGCCGTTCTCGGAGTGCGCCAGGCGTGGACTGCACGCATCGGCAATGTCGGTGGTTTGCCCCTTGACGTCCATGCCAATGGCAACGTCATTACGCTCGCATCTGCTGATGGTGTGGTTGCAGCGGTGGATGCTCGAACGGGAGGCGACGTATGGCGCGCAACCCTTGCGGAGCCTTTGTCCGCCGGTGTGGGCAGTGATGGCAGATCTGCTGCAGTAGTGTCTCGCGCCAATGCGTTGATCGTGCTCGATTCGGGGCGTGAGCGGTGGCGCCAGTCGCTGGGTGCTCAGGTGTTCACGCCGCCCCTGGTGGCTGGCGGGCGTGTCTTCGTCCTGTCGGCGGACCGGTCTGTGTCTGCATATGACGGTGCTACGGGTCGCAAGCTGTGGACGCAGCAGCGGCAAGGTGAGGCGCTGGTGCTTCGGCAGGCGGGAGTTTTGCTCGCGGTAGGGGATACCCTGGTGGTCGGCTTTTCTGGCCGGATGGTCGGCTTGAATCCTGACAATGGCAGCGTGCGCTGGGAAGCTCCGGTAGGCAGTTCGCGTGGCACCAACGATGTGGAGCGCTTGGTGGAACTGGTGGGCCGCACCAGCAGGGTTGCAGACAGTGTCTGCGCCCGGGCATTTCAGGCTGCCGTCGGTTGTGTCAACACCGCGCGTGGTGCCACTGTGTGGACACAGGCGGCCAGTGGTGCTGAGGGAGTGCATGGTGATGGAGAGGCTGTCTTCGGCTCGGAAAGCAACGGCTCGGTCGTTGCCTGGCGCCGCAGCGATGGCTCTCGCCTGTGGACCACCGACAGGCTCAAGCACCGCCGTTTGACGGCACCCTTGCTGCTGGGGCGCTCGGTGGTCGTTGGCGACGATTCCGGCCTGGTGCACCTGTTGTCCCGTGCCGATGGTTCGCCGCTCAACCGCGTGCCCACGGATGGATCCGGCATTGCGGCGGCGCCTGTGGTGGCAGCTGACACCCTTGTGGTGGTGACGCGCAACGGCGGGGTCTACGGATTCCGTCCTGATTGATTGATCGGTCGTATCCAATGAAGCCAGTTATCGCCCTCGTGGGGCGTCCGAATGTCGGCAAATCCACGCTTTTCAACCGTCTGACGAAGTCCCGCGACGCCATCGTTGCGGACTTTGCCGGGCTGACGCGTGACCGGCATTACGGCAATGGCAAGCAGGGCAAGCACGAGTACATCGTCATCGATACGGGAGGTTTCGAGCCCGACGCGTCCAGCGGGATCTACCGCGAGATGGCCAAGCAGACTCAGCAGGCCGTGGCAGAAGCCGACGTGGTCGTCTTCGTGCTGGACGCACGTGCGGGTCTGTCCGCGCAGGATCACGACATCGGCAAGTACCTGCGGCGGCTGAGCAAGCCGTGCATTCTGGTCGCCAATAAGGCCGAAGGCATGCTTGAAGGCGTGCAGCTGGCCGAGTTCTACGAACTGGGTCTTGGCGAGGTCTATCCCGTATCAGCAGCGCATGGGCAGGGGATTCGCGGTCTGGTGGATAAGGCATTGGAGCCCTTGAATCTGCCCGATCCGGACGATGCTGATGCCACTGAAGACAAAAGCCTCATCAAGCTTGCCGTGGCGGGCCGTCCCAATGTGGGCAAGTCGACGCTGATCAATACCTGGCTGGGCGAGGAGCGGCTTGTTGCGTTCGATATGCCAGGCACTACCCGTGACGCCATTTCCGTGCCTTTCGAGCGCAACGGACAGCGCTTCGAATTGGTGGACACCGCAGGTTTGCGGCGCAAAGGCAAGGTTTTTGAAGCCATCGAGAAGTTCTCGGTGGTCAAGACACTGCAGGCGATCGAGTCTGCCAACGTGGTGTTGCTGCTGCTCGATGCCACGCAGGGCGTGACGGATCAGGATGCGCACATTGCGGGCTACATCCTTGAAAGCGGGAGGGCCGTGGTCGTTGCCGTCAACAAATGGGATGCTGTGGATGACTACCAGCGCCAGTTGTTGGAGCGGTCTATTGAAACCCGCCTCGCCTTCCTGAAGTTCGCGTCCCTGCACTTCATTTCGGCCAAAAAGCGCCAGGGGCTAGGCCCCCTGTGGACTTCCATCGTGCAGGCGCATAAAGCCGCTACCTGCAAGATGTCTACGCCCGTACTAACGCGTCTGCTGTTGGAAGCCGTGCAGTTCCAGAGTCCCAAGCGGGCAGGGATGTTCAGGCCCAAGATGCGATACGCGCACCAGGGCGGCATGAACCCGCCGGTCATCGTGATCCATGGGAATTCCCTAGAGCATGTGACGGATGCTTACAAGCGATTCCTGGAGGGGCGGTTCCGCAAGGAGTTCGATCTGGTCGGTACGCCGCTGCGCATCGAGATGAAGACGTCGCATAACCCGTTTGCCGACAAGGACGAGGCCTGAACCAAAGGCCGGGCCTGCGAAGGGCCTTGCGCTTGCGCGCGGGCGCGGCCTTCGGCGTGTGGTAAGGTGCTGGTTTACAACAACAGTTTGAACACGGAGAATATCGTGAGCAACAAAGGCCAACTCCTTCAAGACCCCTTCCTGAACGCACTGCGTCGGGAGCATGTTCCGGTTTCCATCTATCTGGTGAACGGGATCAAACTGCAGGGGCAGATTGAATCCTTCGACCAATACGTGGTGCTACTGCGCAATACGGTCACCCAGATGGTCTACAAGCACGCCATTTCGACCATCGTGCCAGGCCGTGCGGTCAACTTCTCCACTGCCGACACCGCGGATGCAGACAGCAGCAACGCCTGAGTTGCTGCATCCGGCTGAGCCGTCGCTTCTTGCCCGCATGGTGCGAGAGGATCCACTGTCTTGAGTTCGACGACGTCTTCTTCTCCAGGCAGCGCCCCTGTGCTGCTGGTGGGGGTCGACTTCGGTCTGCCTCACTTCGACAGCGATCTTGAGGAGCTGGGCTTGCTGTCGCAGACGGCGGGCATGAATCCCGTGGCCAGGCTTACCTGCAAGCGCAAGGCGCCCGATGCAGCGCTGTTTGTGGGTAGTGGCAAGGCCGACGAAATCCGCACCCTGGCGCAGATGCATGGCGCCGTGGAGGTGCTTTTCGATCAGTCGCTCAGCCCGGCGCAGCAGCGCAATCTCGAGCGGCATCTTCAGTTGCCCGTCAACGACCGTACGTTGCTGATCCTGGAAATCTTCGCCCAGCGCGCCCGCAGCCATGAGGGCAAGCTTCAGGTCGAGCTCGCCAAACTCCAATACGTCAGCACCCGATTGGTCCGCCGGTGGTCCCACCTGGAGCGGCAGACCGGCGGCATCGGCGCGCGCGGCGGCCCCGGCGAAAAGCAAATCGAGCTGGACCGCCGGATGATCAGCGACGCCATCAAGCGCACCCGCGAGCGCCTGGTGAAAGTCAAGCGCCAGCGTTCCACCCAGCGCAGGCAGCGAGAGCGGCGCGACACTTTCAACATATCGCTGGTTGGCTACACCAATGCCGGCAAGTCCACGCTCTTCAATGCGTTGGTGAAGGCCCGTGCCTATGCGGCCGACCAGCTTTTTGCGACCCTGGACACTACGACGCGTCAACTGTACCTGGGCGATGCGGGCAGGTCGGTCTCGTTGTCCGACACGGTAGGGTTCATCCGGGACTTGCCCCACGGGCTGGTGGATGCTTTCCAGGCTACGCTGCAGGAAGCCGTGGATGCCGACCTGCTGCTGCATGTGGTGGATGCATCCAATCCGGGTTTTCCGGAGCAGATGGCCCAGGTGCAGAAAGTGCTGCTTGAGATCGGAGCTGCAGACATTCCGCAGATATTGGTTTTCAACAAGCTCGATTCATTGCAGACTGAGCAGCGGCCCCCTGTGTTACTGGATCACTATGACGTTGATGGCAGCATGCTCGCACGCATCTTTGTCAGTGCGCGGTCCGGCGAAGGGCTGGATGCGCTTCGCAGTGCTCTGGCGTCCAAAGTGATCGATGCGGCGCGGCAGGACATGACCCCTGATGCCGCCGTTGAATTGCCAGGGGCTTTGCCCTGATTGGGCACAATGCCTGCATTACCAATGCCATCAGAGAACCAGAGACTTTGCGCATGACTTTCCAAAACCGCACCCTACGCTGGGCGTCGCTTCCAGAACGTATCCGGGGCATGTTCAATCTGAACGATCCCCGATGGGGCCGTGGCGATGACAACAAGGCTGATGATGGCGGCCGGCCTGATGACCGCCCGACCAATCAGCCCTCGGGCAACCGGGGCGACCAGCGTCCGGCCAACAATGGCCAGCCGCCGGATCTGGATGAGCTTTGGCGCGATCTCAATCGCAAGTTGGGTGGCCTGTTTGGCGGCAAGAATGGCGGTGGCCGGGGGCCAGGCAACGGCGGAGGATCGGGTGGTGGCTTTCAGCCCGACATGAAGAACGCGGGCGTGGGCGTGGGCCTGATCGCCGGCATCGCGTTCGTCATCTGGATGGGCACCGGCTTCTTCATCGTGCAAGAAGGCCAGCAGGCTGTCATTACCCAATTCGGCAAGTACAAAAGCACCGTAGGTGCCGGTTTCAACTGGCGCCTTCCGTACCCCATCGAGCGCCATGAACTGGTCTTCGTGACGCAGATCCGGTCGGCGGACGTTGGGCGGGACACCGTCATCAAGAGCACGGGCCTGCGCGAGTCGGCAATGCTGACTGAAGACGAGAACATCGTTGAAATCAAGTTCGCTGTGCAGTACCGCCTGAGCGATGCGCGTGCCTGGCTGTTCGAAAGCAAGAACCCGACGGACGCCGTGGTGCAGGCTGCAGAAACGGCAGTGCGCGAAGTCGTAGGCAAGATGCGCATGGACACGGCCCTGGCGGAAGAGCGTGACCAGATCGCACCGCGCGTGCGCGCGCTGATGCAGACCATCCTCGACCGCTACAAGGTCGGTGTCGAAGTGGTCGGCATCAACCTGCAGCAGGGCGGCGTGCGCCCGCCGGAGCAGGTGCAGGCATCGTTCGACGATGTGCTCAAGGCCGGACAAGAACGTGAACGCGCCAAGAACGAAGCGCAGGCATATGCCAATGACGTGATCCCGCGGGCCGTCGGTTCCGCATCGCGCCTGAATGAAGAAGCGGCCGCATACAAGGCGCGCATCGTGGCACAGGCACAAGGCGATGCGCAGCGGTTTTCCTCCATCTTGGCCGAGTACCAGAAAGCTCCCCAGGTCACCCGGGACCGCATGTATCTTGAGTCGATGCAGCAGATCTATGGCAACGTGACCAAGGTGCTGGTCGAGTCGCGCCAGGGCTCCAACCTGCTGTATTTGCCGCTCGACAAGATCATGCAGGGCGTGGCGAGCGGCGGTGCGGCCGACGCGGCCGTGACGAATCCTGCTGCGCCAGCGGCGGCGCCGTCGGTGCCATCGACCAACTTTTCGAATGACGCCCGGGCACGCGACAGCAGTCGCACCCGCGATCGTGAATCTCGCTAGGAGCAACTCGTGAACAGAGTCGGATTTATCGCAACCACCCTGCTGGTGGTGCTTGCACTGATGAGCTCCATGCTTTTCGTTGTGGACCAGCGCCAGTTTGGTGTTCTGTACGCCCTGGGTCAGATCAAGGAAGTCATTACGGAGCCGGGGCTGAATTTCAAGCTGCCCCCGCCGTTCCAGAACGTGTCGTATATCGACAAGCGTCTTCTCACGCTGGATAGCAGCGACACGGAGCCCATGCTGACGGCCGAAAAGCAGCGTGTGGTGATCGACTGGTATGTGCGCTGGCGCATTTCGGAGCCCACGGAATACATCCGCAACGTGGGTTTGGATGAAAGTGCTGGCGCGATGCAGCTCAATCGGGTGGTGCGCAATGCCTTCCAGGAAGAGATCAACAAGCGCACGGTGAAGGAGTTGCTGTCTCTCAAGCGTGAAGCCCTGATGGCTGACGTGAAGCGCGAGGTATTGGAAACCGTGCGCGGCGCAAAGCCCTGGGGCGTGGATGTGGTGGATGTGCGCATCACCCGCGTCGACTATGTGGAGGCCATTACCGAGTCCGTCTACCGACGCATGGAGGCAGAGCGTAAGCGCGTGGCCAATGAGCTGCGCTCCACCGGTGCAGCCGAGGGGGAGAAGATCCGTGCCGACGCAGACCGCCAACGTGAGGTGGCCTTGGCCAATGCCTACCGCGACGCCCAGAAGATCAAGGGTGAGGGCGATGCCGAAGCCTCACGTATCTACGCGGAGGCCTTTGGCCGTGACCCGCAGTTCGCGCAGTTCTACCGCAGCCTGGAAGCCTACAAGTCGAGCTTCAACAAGAAGAGCGACGTGATGGTGCTCGACCCCTCATCTTCCGAGTTCTTCAAGACCTTCCGTGGTGGCAATTCCACGGCAGTGCCAGCCGCTGCTCGCAAGTAGTCGGGCGCAGCCGTCCAGTCTTCGCTTGCACTTCACGTCAGTCGCGTGGTCGTGAGTTCCGAGAGCGTCTGGATAGCGCTGGCGCTGGTCCTGGTGATCGAAGGGGCGTTGCCTTTTCTTTCGCCGCAAGGCTGGCGGCGCGCGGTGAGCCATATCGCGCAACTGCGGGATGGCCAGATCCGATTTTTCGCGCTGCTGGTCATCCTGGCCGGTCTGGCGATGCTCTGGTTCTGAACCCTGCCAGAACTCTCTGCGGGATGTCTTTCGGTGCGGTTCCCGGCTCCCGGTAGAATCGCGGTTTTAACAGCCTCCCCTTTTCTCATGTCTGCTTGGGTCCTTCCGGATCACATTGCCGATGTCTTGCCGTCCGAAGCGCGGCACATCGAAGAATTGCGTCGCGGGCTGCTCGATACAGCCCGTTGCTATGGCTATGAGCTGGTCATGCCACCCCTGTTGGAGCACCTTGAGTCGTTGCTCACCGGCACCGGAGAGGCGCTGGATCTGCAGACCTTCAAGTTGGTGGACCAACTCTCTGGCCGCTCCATGGGCTTGCGTGCGGATACGACGCCGCAGGTCGCGCGCATCGACGCGCACCTGCTCAATCGCAAAGGCATCACGCGGCTGTGCTATTGCGGTCCGGTTCTGCACACCCGGCCCGACCGACCGCACGCCACCCGCGAACCCCTGCAGTTCGGTGCGGAGATTTACGGGCATGCCGGATTGGAAGCCGACTTGGAAGCCCTGCAACTGGCACGCGAATGCTTGCGAGTGGCTGATGTCCAGGAGACCACGATCGACCTGGCAGACGTGCGCATCGTGCGCAGTCTGTTGGCCGACGTCTCGCCGAATGCACAGTTGCTCAGTGCCATTCATGCAGCCCTTGCAGCCAAGGACACGGGTGAACTGAGGTCGTTGACCCGGGATTTTCCGAAGGATTCCCGCGAAGGCCTGCTCGCTTTGCCGCACCTGTATGGAGATCATGCGGTGTTGGATGAAGCAGAAAAGACGCTCCATCGCTTTTCAGGCGTGCCTCAGCTGCTATCAAATTTGAAATGGCTGGCTTCCCGTCTGGATGGCGCGCGCGTCACTTTTGACCTGGCTGACCTGCGCGGCTATGCGTACTACAGCGGCGCGCGGTTCGCCATCTATGCCCCGGGCGCCAGCGATGCGCTGGTGCGCGGCGGGCGCTATGACGAGGTGGGTGCTGTTTTCGGGCGCAATCGCCCTGCAGCGGGGTTCAGTCTGGATATCAAGCAGGTGGTAGGTGTCGTAGCGCCCCGAGCCTTGAAGGCAGCGATCCGCGCACCCTGGGGTGAGGCTGCCGACGTGAACGCTGCGATTGCGCAATTGCGCAGAGCAGGGGAGACCGTGGTCTGTGTCCTGCCGGGGCACGAGAGTGAAGTGGATGAGTTCCACTGTGACCGGGAACTGGTGCAGGTTGCGGACCGCTGGGTCGTGCAGACTGTTTGAGCAATTGTCAATTGAAGTGGTTTTGAGATGAAAGCAACCAAAGGTCGCAATGTAGTGGTGGTCGGAACCCAATGGGGCGACGAAGGCAAGGGCAAGCTGGTCGACTGGCTGACGGAAAGTGCCCAGGGCGTCGTTCGCTTCCAAGGCGGGCACAACGCGGGTCACACCTTGGTGATCAACGGCGTGAAGACCGCGCTGCACCTGATCCCCAGTGGCATCATGCGCCCTGGCGTCAAGTGCTACATCGGCAATGGCGTGGTCCTTTCGGCGGCCAAGCTGTTCGAGGAAATCGAAGGCCTTGAAAACGCGGGTGTTGAGGTGCGTTCGCGCCTGCGCATCAGCGAAGCATGCCCGTTGATCCTGCCTTTCCACGCGGCGATCGACGTTGCCCGGGAAGCGGCACGCGAACAAGGCGGTGCTGAAAAGATCGGCACCACGGGCCGCGGTATCGGCCCCGCCTACGAAGACAAGATTGCCCGCCGTGCCCTGCGGGTGCAGGACCTGAAATACCCTGAACGTTTCGCCGCCAAGTTGCGCGAGCTGCTCGACCTGCACAACCATGTCCTCACGACTTATCTGCGCTCTGCCTCCTTCGTTTTCGGAGACGCGTTGAAGCCCTATGTCCAGGATGGTAAGGTTCAGTTTGACGTCGTGTACGCGGAAGCCATGCGGCATGCAGAACTGCTCAAGCCCATGATGGCCGACGTGTCGCGCGAGCTGAACGAAGCCAACCACGCCGGCGCAAATCTTTTGTTCGAAGGCGCACAGGGCACGCTGCTGGATGTGGATCACGGCACCTACCCTTATGTCACCTCGAGCAACTGCGTGGCGGGCAACGCTGCTGCGGGTTCCGGGGTCGGTCCTGGCATGCTGCACTACATCCTGGGCATCACGAAGGCATACTGCACCCGCGTCGGTGGCGGTCCTTTCCCGACTGAGCTGGACTGGGAGCTCCCAGGTACCCCTGGTTACCACATGAGCACAGTGGGCGCGGAGAAGGGTGTCACTACAGGTCGCAGCCGCCGCTGTGGGTGGTTCGACGCCGCGTTGCTCAAGCGCAGTGCCCAGGTCAATGGCCTGTCGGGCTTGTGCATCACCAAACTTGATGTGCTCGATGGTCTCGAGGAGTTGCTGCTTTGCACCGGCTACGAACTTGATGGCGAGCGCATCGACCTGCTGCCCATGGGCGCAGAGGACATTGCCCGCTGTACGCCTGTCTATGAAGCCCTGCCAGGCTGGAGCGAATCCACCGTGGGCGTGACGGACTATGCAAAGCTTCCCCAGAGCGCGCGCAACTATCTGGAGCGTATCGAGCAAGTTACCGGGGTGCCGATCGATCTGATCTCTACCAGCCCTGACCGTGATCACACGATCATGATGCGCCACCCTTACGTGGCAGTTTGAGCCGCGCAGCACGAGTCCTTGTGACTTGCACTAAAGCTATACAAGCAGGAGCCATTTCCATGTTGACCGAAGACGGCAAGCACCTTTACGTCAGTTACGACGAGTACCACAGCCTGATAGAAAAGCTGGCGCTCAAGGTGCATCAGTCTGGATGGGAATTCGACACCATCCTGTGCCTTGCCCGGGGCGGCCTTCGCCCAGGTGACATCCTGAGCCGGATATTCGACAAGCCCCTGGCCATCATGTCGACCAGTTCCTACCGCGCCGAAGCTGGCACGGTTCAGGGTCATCTCGATATTGCACGCTTCATCACCACGCCCAAGGGCGAGATCGCAGGCAAGGTGTTGCTGGTGGACGACCTCGCTGATTCGGGTCATACGCTGCATGCCGTGATCAACATGCTCAAGACCAACTATGCACCTATCTCTGAGTTGCGCAGCGCTGTGATCTGGACCAAAGGCTTGTCGACGTTCACGCCTGACTACTCGGTGGAGTTCCTGCCGACCAACCCCTGGATTCACCAGCCGTTCGAGGGCTATGACAGCCTGAGTCCCGACAAGCTGCTGGAGAAGTGGCGGGTCTGACAAGAGGAGGGAGAAGAAGTGGCCAATCTTCTTCAAAATCTTCTCCCAGGACGGAAAACGGTGCTATAGTCGAGGGCTTCGCTACTGAGACAGTTGCTGCAGATTGCAGGGGTTGTCGAGGTCTGGGTGGTGGTTGGGGCGGATGCTCTGGTTGCTGGTTGGGTCTGAAGGTTGCGGGGAAAAAAGTTTGGTTTTGAGTTGATTGCGGTGTAAAAACCGGTATATAATTCAAGGCTTCGCTGATCGGAGGTTGTGTCGAGAGATGCAGAATTTGATCGGTGATGAAAACA
>NZ_JAHUWH010000020.1 GCF_019219095.1 Acidovorax sp. sic0104 | reverse complement strand
CCAGATCACCTCAGCAGGGCTAGTGGTAAGTGGGTATGCGTCTCAACAATTCTTTTAACGCCGACACGCTTCGTGGGCGGCAGTAACTCCAACTTTGAACGTCCGCTTCTCCTTGCTGCAACCGACCGCTCCTGGCCGATCGCTGTCACGCGAAATCCTGTGTAGGTACACGAGTTCAAGGCAATTCAACGCGCCACCGTTGCGGATGGTGCCGCCCGGTTCATGGCAGCACGGATCGCCACGCCACCCCAACGGCCATCAAGCCCCCGACTCCCCGTGCTTCTTGAAGATGCGGTGATGCAGCCGCCGCAGTGACCACCACACCGCCAACGCCACCAGCGGTATCGCAATCGCCGCCGTGGTCTCGGCGGACAGGGGCCATCCCAGCTTCTGTGCGCCCTTGGCCAGGTAGCTCACCAGCCCGACGATGTAGTACGTGATGGCGGCCACCGACAGCCCCTCCACCGTGGACTGCATCTTGAGCTGCAGGTCCTGCCGGTGGTTCATGGTGGTCAGCAGCGCCTGGCTGCTTTGCTGCTGCTCGATCTCCACGCGGGTGCGCAGCAGATTGCTCATGCGCGATACGCGTTGCGAGAGGGCGTCCTGCCGGCGCGCTGCCCATTCGCAGGTGCTGCGGGCAGGCGTAAGGCGCCGGTCCATGAACTCGCGGATGGTCTGCATGCCCGCGAGGCGCGACTCTGCGATGTCCTGAATGCGGCGGTCCAGCAGTTCGAAGTACGCACTGCTCGCCGAAAACCGCGAATGTGTGGCGGCGTACTGGCTCTCCACCTGCCCGGCCAGGCGGGTGAGTCGGTCGAGCAGCACGGGCTCCGCATCGCGGTTGGCGGTGCGGATGGCGTTGGCCAGTTCGGCCAGTTCGCGCTCGGCAAAGGCCAGCACGCTGGCAGCTTCGCGGGCTGCGGGCAGGCCCAGCAGCGCGGCCATGCGGTAGGTCTCGATCTCCAGCAGGCGCTGCACCAGGCGCCCCAGGCGGCGCGGCGTCATGCCGCCCGCCAGCAGCACCATCCGCGAGAACCCGTCGGCATGGATGGCGAAGTCGGTGTACACCTCGCCGTGCCCATCTGCCACGGTGGAGGCCACCAGCGTGTCTTCATGCAGCACATGCTTGACGAGCGAGCCCGAGCCGAAGGCATGGGTGGGCAACACCCACAGGTTCAGGCTGCACAGGCACTGCCCCGGCAGCTCCGCAAGCCAGTCCTGCGGGACCGCATCCGCAGCGCTGGCAGGCTCCCGTTCGCCGAAAGCATCGATGGGCGTCGGCACGGTGAAGGTCCAGGAAACGAACTCGGTGTGCATCTCCCAGCGCAGGCGGTACGCACCCAGGTCGATGCGCAGGTGGGTCGTGTGCTCGCCGGGCGGCGCGAGGTGGTGGTCACGCAGCAATGCCGCCACGTGGGCCCGGCTGGCCTCGCGGCCCGCGGCGTCGGCCAGCATCACGATGTGGGCAATGGCCAGCGGGGCCGTCATGGACTCCGGCGGTCGGGCGTGGATCTCGTTGTGCAGCAACGCGCGGTGGGGGTGCTGTGTGGTGTGCAGTGGTGTGGGCATGCGGACCTCTGCACGCATTGTGCTGGCCGGCAGCGCTACCCCTCGCGCCTGCTCGCCAAAAAACAACGGCACCCGAAGGTGCCGTTGCGATGGGATCCACGAGCGCAGAAACGGGGGGTCAGTCCTCCACGAACGCTTCTTCGCGCTTGTTCTTCACGGCTGGCAGCAGCACGATGATGAGCAGCAGGGCCGCGGCAGCCAGCAGGCCGGCGGACAGCGGACGCGTGACGAACACGCTCCAGTCGCCACGCGACAGCAGCAGCGCACGGCGCAGGTTTTCTTCCATCATCGGGCCCAGGATGAAACCGAGCAGCAGTGGAGCGGGCTCAGTACCCAGCTTGTGGAAGATGTAGCCCACCAGGCCAAAGATACCGACCATCCAGATGTCGAAGGTGTTGTTGTTGGTCGAGTACACGCCCACCGCGCAGAAGAGCACGATGGAAGGGTACAACCAGCGGTAAGGCACGGTCAGCAGCTTGATCCAGATGCCGATCAGCGGCAGGTTCAGGATCACCAGCATGGCATTGCCGATCCACATCGAAGCGATCAGGCCCCAGAAAAGTTCGGGGTTGCTGGTCATCACCTGGGGACCAGGCTGGATGTTGTGGATGGTCATTGCGCCCACCATCAGCGCCATCACGGCGTTGGGAGGGATACCGAGGGTCAGCAGCGGGATGAAGGAGGTCTGCGAACCTGCGTTGTTGGCCGACTCGGGAGCCGCGACACCACGGATGTTGCCCTGGCCGAACGGCACTTCACCGGGCTTGAGCTTGGTCTTCTTCTCGACCGTGTAGGCAGCGAAGGCCGCCAGCAGCGCACCGCCACCGGGCAGGATACCGAGGGCTGCGCCCAGAGCAGTACCGCGCAGCACGGCTGGCAGCATGCGCTTGAAGTCTTCTTTGGTCGGGAAGAGGCCCTGCACCTTGGCCGTGAAAACTTCACGGTCATCGTCGGGGCGGGCAAGGTTCGAGATGATTTCGCCGTAACCGAACACGCCCATGGCGATGGTCACGAAGCCGATACCGTCGGTGAGTTCAGGGATGTCGAAGCTGAAGCGGGCCACGCCCGAATTCACGTCGGTACCCACAAGGCCCATCAACAGGCCCAGCACAATCATGCCAACAGCCTTCAGCAGGGAGCCCGAGGCCAACACCACGGCGCCGATCAGGCCCAGCACCATCAGCGAGAAGTACTCGGCAGGGCCGAACTTGAAGGCCACTTCCGTCAGCGGCGGTGCGAAGGCCGCCAGGATCAGCGTGCCTACGCAACCGGCGAAGAACGAACCGAGCCCCGCCGCCGCCAGCGCCGGCCCTGCCCGACCTTTTCGGGCCATCTGATAGCCGTCGATCACGGTCACCACTGAAGACGATTCGCCCGGCAGGTTCACCAGGATGGCGGTGGTGGAGCCGCCGTATTGCGCTCCGTAATAGATACCGGCCAGCATGATCAGCGCCGCCACGGGGGGCAGTGCGTACGTTGCGGGCAGCAGCATGGCGATGGTGGCCACAGGGCCGATGCCGGGCAACACGCCGATCAGCGTGCCCAAGAGGCAGCCGACGAAACAGTAGATCAGGTTCTGGAACGTGAAGGCCACGCCAAAACCAAGGGAGAGGTTGTTAATCAGATCCATGGTCGGTGCTCCTGCTCAACCCGTGATGAAACTTGGCCACACAGGGAACTGCAGCTTGAGCGCCCAGACGAATGCCACATAGCTGCCGATGGCAAGCACGGTGGCCAGCACGAACACCGCCTTGGCGTTGAATTCATTTCCAGCCAGGCTGGAGATGAAGGTCAGTGCATAGATGCCCACGATGAGGCCCATAGCTGGAATGCCCAGGCTGGGCAAGCCACCAAGCAGGATGCCGAACGCGAAGTTGGCAGCGAGGATGAAGAACAGCGGCTTCCAGGCCCACTTGCCGATCTTGTCGCCGTCCTGCGTCTCCACCGTGGTGGCCTTGAAGGTGATGGCGGACCCGATGAGGGCCAGGAGGATCCCCAGCAGCAGGGGGAAATATCCCGGGCCCATGCGTGCGCCGTTGCCAACGTTGTACGTGGTGGCTCCCCACGCAAACGCCACGCCGACACCCATGAACATGAGGCCGGCAAAGAAGTCTTTTTGACTCTTGATTTTCACATTTGTCTCCTAGGCGGAAATCTTGACTGCGCGATTGTGAGACCAAGCGCGGCCCGCGCGGATGTGGATTCCACCTACATCCCGTAACGCGTTGCAGCGCGATCACTCTCCGCAGCCAGGGCAGTCGCCCAGGAGACTCGGACGCTTACTCCAGGGGGGGAGTGGCGGTGAGCACCTCCTCCAGTGTGGTCAGACCCTCGGCCACACGCAATGCGCCAGCCAGGCGCAGCGGGCGCATGCCGTCCTGCACCGCCTGGCGCCGCAGCATGTCGATCGACGGCGCCTGGTTGATCTTCTCCTTGAGCGCCTCGCTCACCGTCAGCAGTTCGTACAGTCCCATCCGGCCCCGAAACCCGCTCATGCGGCAGTCCACGCAACCCACGGGCTTGTAAGGCTGGTAGCCCCCGCTGAGCTTCCACGGCTTGACTGCGGCCATGAGGACTTCGCGGTCCGACGTGTCGTCCTTTTGCTTGCACTGTTTGCACAGCGTGCGCACCAGGCGCTGGGCCAGCACTCCCAGGATGGTGGCATTGAGCAGGTACGCCGGCACCCCCAGTTCCATCAGCCGTGTAATGGCCGAAGGCGCATCGTTGGTGTGCAGTGTCGAGAACACCAGGTGCCCGGTGAGCGCCGCCTGCACAGCCATTTCCGCGGTTTCCAGGTCGCGGATTTCACCGACCATGATGATGTCCGGGTCCTGGCGCATCAAGGCCCGCAGGCCTTCGGCGAAGTTGAAATCGAGCTGCGGCTGCACCTGCGTCTGGTTGAAGCTGGGCTCGATCATCTCGATCGGGTCTTCCACGGTGCTGACGTTGACCTCTTCGGTCGCCACGCGTTTGAGCGTGGAATACAACGTGGTGGTCTTGCCCGAGCCCGTGGGCCCCGTGACCAGGATGATGCCGTGCGGCCGCTTGACCAGGTCTTCCCACCGATGGGCATCGTGCGGGGCGAAGCCCAGGGCATCGAGGTCCTTGACCGCGTTGTCGGGGTCGAAGATCCGCATCACCATCTTCTCGCCAAAGGCCGTGGGCAGCGTGGACAAACGCATTTCCACCTCGTCGCCACGCTGGTTGCGGGTCTTGATGCGGCCGTCCTGGGGCCTGCGCTTTTCCACCACGTCGATGCGGCCCAGCAGCTTGATGCGCGAGATCATGGCGTTGTGCACGCCCATGGGCATCTGGTAGACGGGGTGCAGCACGCCGTCGATGCGAAAGCGGATCACGCCCTGCTCGCGGCGCGGCTCCAGGTGGATGTCGCTGGCGCGCTGGTCGAAAGCGTACTGCCAAAGCCAGTCCACCACCTTGACCACGCCCTGGTCGTTGGCGTCCAGTTGCTTGTTGCTCTTGCCCAGCTCAACCAGTTGCTCGAAGCTGCTGCCGCCCGTGTTGCCCCCCGCCTTCTGCGCTGCGCGCACCGATTTGGCGAGCGCGAAGAACTCGGCAGTAAAGCGATGGATGTCGGCAGGGTTGGCCACGACCCGGCGCACGGACCGCCGCGACTGGCGCTCCACCTCGGCCACCCAGTCGTCGATGAACGGCTCGGCCGTCGCCACCACCACCTCCTTGGCCGTGACCTGCACCGGCAGCACCTTGTGCCGCTCGGCGTAGGTCGCGCTCATGGTGTCGGCCACGCGGCCCACGTCCACCTTGAGCGGGTCGATTCGCAGGTAGGCCAGCCCGGCCCGGCGGGCCAGGTACTCGGACAGCGCCTCGATGTCCAGCGGTTTGCCGTCCGAGGCGCGCTCCATGGCAACGTTGGCCAGCCGCACCAGAGCGTGCTGCGAGCTTTCGGCCTGGGAGCATCGCGCCACGGTGCGCTGCGCCTCTTCGCGCGTGATGATCTGATCCTCGCTCAACCATTTGACGACGCGCCGCCAGTCCACGGGGCCGGCGTAAGAGGCCTTCGCGGGTCGCTCTGTGGAGACTTCTTCAACCTTCGTCATGGAGATCCTCTTTCGTGTGTCTGTCTACACGGCATCCGCCGTATGCCCCCGGACTTTGCGGGCTCTGCATGCTCTCTGTCCACCAAGCTGCCGTCACCCTGCCACGGGCTTGAAAGCCCTCAGCCATTTCCCGGTGGGCAGATCCCAGCGCGCCTGGATGACCTCGGCGCGCGCGGCCAGATCGGTGCGTTTGGGGCGCGTGGGGTTGCGCTGGGCCAGCACCACGGTATTGCCCTCGCGCGTGGGCTTGAAAGACCACAGCGCCTCTTCACCAAACGCCTGCGCCATGCTCTTGAGACTGCGGTCATAGCTCGACGCGCGGCCGAACAGGTTGACGGTCATGCTACCGGTCTCGGTCAGCAGCGCGCGGCAGTCGCCATAGAAGTCGGGGCTGTCCAGCACCGGCGCCGCAGCGTCGTGATCGTACAGGTCCACAGCCAGCGCATCCACCGTGCCCAGCCACATGGGGTTCTGGATTTCCTTGGCTGCATCGGCCAGCACCACGCGCAGCTTGGGGCCGTCGGGCGGCAGCTTGAACCATTGCCGGCACACCGCCAGCACCTGGGGGTTGAGTTCGATGGCGGTGGTGCAGATCCGAAGTTTCTTGTGGCAGAACTTGGTGATGGCGCCGGCCCCCAGGCCCAGCTGCATGGCATGGCCCTTGGAGACCTGCGCGGGTTCTGCAAACAGCAGCCACGCCATCATGCGCTGCACATATTCCAGCTCCAGCGCGAAGGGCTCGTCCACGCGCATGGAGCCCTGGATCCATGGCGTGCCCAGGTGCAGGTGCCGCACCTCGCCGTCATCGGAGACGCTGACTTCGGGCAGCTCGGGGGTCGTGTTCTTTTTTCGGGTCATTCAAGGCAATCAGGCAATCAAAGCAGCCCGTGGGCGGCCATCAGTCCGCTCCACGCTGCCAACTTGCGGTCAAAGCTCCAGGAGGCATTGGCAGGGCTGGTCGAAGGCAGCCGCACCGCTTCGATCCGGGTCGGGTGGGCGGATCCCAGGCTGGCAAGCGCCGCAGGGGCGTGGCGAAAGCTCTCGGCGCCGTTATGGGCCAGCGCAGCCAGCCGGGGACAATGCCCGTGCAGGAGCGCGAAGTCGTTGACGCGGGCGTTGCGGATGGCGGCGTCCAGGCTGCCCTCGCGCTCGCAGCTCTCGTAGACGTCCCACAAGCCCAAGCCGCGTGCCAGCAGCCATTCGCAGCGCCGCGCATAGTGGTCGCCCGCCCCTGCCGGGGGCAGCGGATGCTGTGGCCAGAGCGCCTGCAGGATCTTCCAGAAGTGGTTTTGCGGGTGGGCGTAGTACTGCTGCGCCCGCAAGGATGCAGCGCCCGGAAAGCTGCCCAACACCAGCACCACGGTGCCAGCGGACGCCACCGGAGGCAGGCCCTGCCAGCGGGTGGCGGCGGGCAGCGGCGCGGAGGCAGACGCGATGACTTCAGGCATGGGCCCATTCTGGCCCGATTCCACACCGTGCCCCAGTCGTGTTTACAAAAAAAGATAGCTGCAACCCTGCGCCCACACTGCACGAACCTACCAAATTGCGCCTCATTTCAGGTCTACAGAGGCGCTGTTCATGGCACCAACCCCGCCAGTCCGGGCAGCGCCGCTTTGGAATTGCGGGTGGTGGCTTGTGCCAGCGATTGCGCCGTGCAGCCTCTCAGTTGCGCCACCACTTCGCCGATGCGTGGCAGCTCCCCGGGCGCGTTGCGCCCCTGTGGCTGGCCTTCGGCGCGCTGCGCCGCGGTGGTGTAGATCCAGTGCGGCTGGATGTCGGGGGCATCGGTTTCCATCACCAGCACGTCTTCGGGCAGCTGTGCAGCCAGGCGGCGCAGCTGCAGGGCCCGGTCGTAGGTGGCAGCGCCTCCGAAACCCAGCTTGAAACCCATGGCGACAAATGCCTGCGCCTGCTGCAGGCTGCCATTGAAGGCGTGGGCGATGCCGCCCTGCACCGGAAGCTCGCGCAGTCCCTTTAGCAATTTGTCCGCCGAGCGGCGCACATGCAGGATCACCGGCAGGTCGAAACGGCGCGCCAGCTGCAGCTGCGCCCGGTAAAAGCGCTCCTGGCGCGCCGGGTCCAGCCCGCTCACGAAGTAGTCCAGGCCGATCTCGCCGACGGCGACCAGGCGCGGGTCCGCCCGGTGCTGCACAAGCTCATCCGCCAGGCGGTCCAGGTCGCCATCCTCAGCGCGGCCGGTGTACAGGGGGTGGATGCCCAGCGCATAGCTATCCCCGTGTCGGTGGGCCAGCTCCCGCGCGGTGCTCCAGTTGCTTCGCTCCACCGCCGGTATCACGCAGTGCGCCACGCCCCGGGCACGGGCATCCTGGCGCACAGCATCGCGGTCGGGGTCGAATTCCGGGGCGTCCAGGTGGCAATGGGTGTCGATCCAGACAGTCATCCGGCCATGATGCCCCAGAACCGCCTCCTCCCTCGCTGCCTGCAAGGGGTTTCACGAAACCTTGAATGTGCATCTGGCCGCGATACGTGCTAACGTGAAACCGTGCGCTTTTCCGCAGCGCAGTAGAAAAGGTGACAGGATGCCCCGGCCCGCCCTCTACAGCAGTTCCCGCCCGGCCCGCCGCCCTCTGGACGAGCCGTCTCAGCAGGCAGCTCCACCCGCTGATTCCGCCGCGCGGACGCCCGGAGCCGACGACAGCGCAGTGCCAGCGGCCATCGCGCCCTCCACGGCGGCGGCATCGACCCCCGTGGCACTGTCGCGGCGCCATCTGCACAGCCTGTGGGCCGTGATCATGCTGCTGTCCGCGCTGCTCGTGGCCAGCCTGTGGATGCACCAGCGCCCTGCTCCGCGCAAGGTCACGCAAGAGGACATCGACGCCGCCGTTCTGCGCACACTGGAAACCACCACCCCGCCGTCCGCTGCGGCACGTGCCGTGGAGGCCATCGCGCCTTCGGTGGTGCGCGTCGCGGGCTACAGCCGCAGCAAGAACGGAAAGGAAGAGGTCGAGCGCGGTGTCGGCACCGGCGTGGTGATCGTCGACAAGGGCGTCATACTGACCAATCTGCATGTCGTGGCGGGCGCCGACCGCATCACGGTGACCTTCCATGACGGCATGGAAACCACCGCCAGCATCACCGGAGCCCAGCCCGAGAACGACCTGGCGGTGCTGCAAGCGCACAAGGTGCCGGACGACCTCGAGGCTGCCCCCCTGCGCTCGACCCAGGACCTGCGCCCTGGTGACCACGTGGTGGCGGTGGGCTTCCCTTTCGGCATCGGGCCATCCGCATCGGCCGGCGTGGTGTCGGGCCTGAAGCGTGAATTCACCTCGCCCGAGGGCAAGCGCCAGTTGAGCAACCTGATCCAGTTCGACGCAGCCGCCAACCCAGGCAACTCGGGTGGGCCGCTGGTCACGCTCGACGGCGAGGTGGTGGGCATCGTCACGGCCATCCTGAACCCCACGCCGGCACGCACCTTCATCGGCATCGGCTTCGCGGTCCCCATCGAAAACGCCGCCGCCGCCGTGGGCATGCCCCCGTTCTGACCAACATCGGGCTTCACCACCGTTTCTCACCCCCCTCTTTCTGCCCCCTCGAAGACATCAAGGAGCACCATGGAAACCACCCCGTCGCCCTCCGCCGCGATCAGCGCATCCACCGCCACCTTGATGGAGCAGGTGCTCTATGAAGTCAAGCGCGTGGTTGTCGGCCAGGACCGCTTTCTCGAACGCGTGATGGTCGCCATGCTCGCGCAGGGCCACCTGCTGGTGGAAGGCGTGCCGGGCCTGGCCAAGACACTCACCGTGAAAACCCTGGCCAGCACCATCCAGGGCAGCTTCAAGCGGATCCAGTTCACTCCGGACCTGGTGCCCGCCGACCTGGTGGGCACGCGCATGTACAACCAGAAGACCGGTGAGTTCAGTACCGCGCTGGGCCCCGTCTTCACCCACCTGCTGCTGGCCGACGAGATCAACCGCGCCCCTGCCAAGGTGCAGAGCGCGCTGCTGGAGGTGATGCAGGAGCGCCAGGTCACGATTGCCGGCGAAACCCACAAGGTGCCCGAGCCCTTCCTGGTGATGGCCACGCAGAACCCCATCGAGACCGAAGGTACCTATGCGCTGCCTGAAGCGCAGGTCGACCGCTTCATGATGAAAGTGCTGCTGGGCTACCCCACCGAAGAGGAAGAATTCGTCATCGCCCAGCGCGCGCTCGACCTGCCCGTGCAGGTACTGCCGGTGGCCACCACCGCCCAGCTGGCGGCGTTGCAGGCCGAATGCCGCACCGTGTACGTGGACCCGTCCATGCTGCAGTATGCGGTGAAGCTGGTGGCCGCCACCCGAACACCCGCGCGCCATGGCCTCAAAGACCTGGCCGGCTACATCAGCTGCGGCGCCAGCCCCCGCGCCACCATTGCGTTGGCAGAGGGCGCCCAGGCCCTGGCCATGCTGCGCGGGCGCAACTACGTGCTGCCAGAGGACATGACGGACCTGGCTGCCGACGTGCTGCGCCACCGCGTCGCGCTGTCTTACGAGGCCTTGTCCGAGGGCCTGGACGCCGACGCGCTCATCCAGCGCATCATGGCCAAGATTCCCGCGCCCGCACGGCCCTTGCACCACGAACAAAAAGCAGCCTGAGCCCGCGCCATGAGCAAGAAGCCGCAGGATCCCCCTTCGTCAGCCACGGTCCATACCCTGCCCCATTTGCCAGGGCAGGCCGACCGCCTGCTGCGCGAGCTGGAGTGGAAGGTCATCCGCCGGCTCGACGGCCTGCTGCAAGGCGACTACCGCACGCTGATGCGCGGCAGCGGCCTGGACCTGGCCGACCTGCGCGAGTACCAGCCGCACGACGATGTGCGCCATATCGACTGGAACGTGACCGCCCGCCTGAACCTGCCGCACGTGCGCGTGTTCACCGAAGACCGCGAGATGACCGCCTGGTTCCTGCTGGACCTGAGCCCCTCCATCAGCTTCGGCCCCGAAGGCCACTCCAAGCGGGACATCCTCACCGGCTTCGTGGCCGTGCTGTCGCGCCTGCTCACGCGCC
This sequence comes from Acidovorax sp. sic0104, assembly GCF_019219095.1. GTDB lineage: Bacteria > Pseudomonadota > Gammaproteobacteria > Burkholderiales > Burkholderiaceae_C > Acidovorax. The sequence continues at coordinate 67,935 of NZ_JAHUWH010000020.1, read as the reverse complement.
ACGGCAATCGCGTGGGGGCCATGCTGTACGGCGGCGCCAGCGGCCAGGCCGAACGCGCGGTGGATGCCGTGCTGCCGCCGCGCAGCAGCCGCGCGCATGTGCTGCACCTGGTGCACCGCCTGCTCATGCCCGACGCCACGGCGCAGCGCGGCTCCCGGGCCGGCGGCGCCGCCACCGAACTGCACCGGCTGCTGCGGACCGGCCTGGCCAACCTGCGCCGCCGCTCCACCGTGTTTGTCGTGTCTGACTTCATCAGCGCACCCGGCTGGGAAAAGCCCCTGGCCCAGCTCGCGCAGCGGCACGACGTGGTGGCCGTGCGCCTGCTGGACCCGCTGGAGCTGGAGCTGCCCGATGTGGGCCTGGTCACCCTGCGCGACGCCGAGAGCGGCGAGCAGCTGCAGGTGGACACGCACGACGCCGCCTTCCGCCGCCGTTTCGCGCGCCTGGCGGCCGAAAGGGAGGCCGCACTGCGCGAAGGCCTGGCGCGCGCGGGAGCCGACACACTGGAGCTGTGCACCGACGATGACCTGGTCGATGCGCTGCTGCGCTTCATGGACATGCGCCAGCGCCGCGTGCGGGCGCCGCGCAACCCGGCGTTTTCACCGCAGGCCGGGACGGCGCTGCCCACGGCCGCCTGACCCCACCATTTCCATCATTCAGACAAGCCACCAAGGACCCGCACCATGGTTTTTCTCTGGCCCACCCTGCTCTGGCTGCTGCTGGTTGCGCCCCTGCTGGTGCTGCTTTACTGGTGGCTTCTGCACCGGCGCAAGAAGACCGCGCTGAACTATTCCAGCCTGTCGCTGGTGCGCGAGGCCCTGGGCCCCGGCCAGCGGCTGCGCCGCCACATTCCGCCCGCCCTCTTCCTGCTGGCGCTGATCGCCCTGCTGCTGGCGGCCGCGCGGCCATTGGCCGTCATCACCCTGCCCTCGCAGGACCAGACCATCATGCTGGCGATGGATGTCTCGGGCAGCATGCGTGCCACCGATGTCGAGCCCGACCGCATCACCGCCGCCCAGAACGCCGCCAAGGCCTTCATCGCCGAGCTGCCCCGCCACGTGCGCGTGGGCATCGTGGCGTTTGCCGGCAGCGCCCAGTTGGCCCAGTTGCCCACGCAAAGCCGCGAAGACCTGGTCAAGGCCATCGACAGCTTCCAGCTGCAGCGCGGCACAGCCACGGGCAACGGGATCATGCTGTCGCTGGCCACGCTGTTCCCCGATGCGGGCATCGACATCTCCGCCCTGGGCGGCCGCCAGGCCATGCGCCCCAAGCCCATTGACGAGATCGGCAAGCAGGACCCGGCCAAGCCCTTCACCCCCGTGGCACCGGGCTCGTACAACTCGGCCGCCATCATCATGCTGACCGACGGCCAGCGCACCACCGGCGTGGACCCGCTCGAAGCCGCCAAATGGGCGGCCGACCGCGGCGTGCGGGTCTACACGGTGGGCGTGGGCACGGTGCAGGGCGAGACCATCGGCTTTGAAGGCTGGTCCATGCGCGTGCGGCTGGACGAGGAAACCCTGAAGGCCGTGGCCACGCGGACCAATGCCGAGTACTTTCATGCAGCCACAGCGGCCGACTTGAAGAAGGTGTACGAGACCTTGAGCTCGCGCCTGACGGTGGAGAAGAAGGAGACGGAGGTGTCCTCGCTTCTGGCGCTGTTGGGCGCCGTGCTCGCCTTGCTGGCGGCAAGCCTGTCGGTGTGGTGGTACGGGCGGATCCTGTGATTTGCTCCCGACTGCCTGCACCGCTTGATGGGCGATGGCGCTGGTTGTCGACCCGCGCCGACCTCCCAGGTCAAGCTCCCATGGTGATCGCGTCCAGGGGCCAGCGCGGCTTCACATCGAAGGCATAGTCGCTGGTGGCCTCCTGCTGGCCCGACTGCAAGCGCATCGCTGCCGCCATCGCGATCATCGCCCCGTTGTCCGTGCACAGGTGCAATTCCGGGTAATGCACCCGCACCCTGGCCGCAGCGCAGGCGGCGTTCAGCTGTGCGCGCAAGTGCCGGTTCGCACCCACCCCGCCGGCCACCACCACCCGCTTCATGCCCGTCTGCTTCAGGGCGGTCATCGTCTTTCTGACCAGCACGTCCACGATCGCCGCTTCGGTGCTCGCCGCCAGATCGGCCTTGCGCGCCTCGAGCTCGTCACCGAGCTTCCTGGCCTGCGTGAGCACCGCCGTTTTGAGGCCCGCAAAGGAGAAATCGAGGTCTCCGCTGTGCAGCAGCGGGCGTGGCAGCTTGAACGCCGTGGGACTGCCCTGCTCGGCCAGCCGCGACAACGCCGGGCCGCCGGGGTAGCCCAGGCCCATGAGCTTGGCGGACTTATCGAAGGCCTCGCCGGCGGCGTCATCGATGGTCTCGCCCAGAATCTCGTAGCGGCCCACTCCGTCCACGCGCATCAGCTGGGTGTGTCCGCCCGACACCAGCAAGGCGACGAATGGGAACTCGGGAGGGTCGGCGCTCAAGAAGGGCGAGAGCAGGTGCCCCTCCAGGTGGTGCACGCCCAGCACCGGCTTGCCCAGCGCGGCGCCCAGGGCGCAGGCCACACCGGCGCCCACCAGCAGCGCCCCGGCCAGGCCGGGGCCGCGCGTATAGGCCACCACATCCACATCCCTCAGCGTCTGGCCGGATTCGGCGAGGACCTGCGTGGCCAGGGGCAGCACGCGGCGGATGTGGTCGCGGCTGGCCAGTTCGGGCACCACGCCGCCATAGGCCTGGTGCATGTCGATCTGGCTGTGCAGGGCGTGGGACAACAGGGTGGGAACGGCGGCCTCCGTGGAACGCACCAGGGCCACGCCGGTTTCGTCGCACGAAGATTCGATGCCAAGGATCAGCAAACTCATCGCCCGAGTGTAAAACCCGGACCCAGCCGCGCCCCCGCCGGAACAAAAAGCCCCTGCGGGCGGGGGCCGGCAGGGGCTGGGCAGTGGGCGAGGCGGCGCAGGTTGCACCGCACTCCTACCAGCGGTCCGACCGCATCCGCAGCTCCCAGCTGCCACTGCGCAATTCGTACACGCCTACCGCGCCATAGCGCTGCTCGCCCTTGTCGTCCCAGGTCATGGTGCCGATCACAGGGGCATAGCCGTTGATGCTGTGCATGGCCTTGGTGATGTCCTTGGGCGCGGCCGACTTGGCCTTCTGGATGGCGGCGGACAGCACGTACATGCTGTCGTAGCTGTAGTGGCCGCCGTACGCGGGCGGCTTCTTGTAGGCGTCGATGTACTTTTCCAGGAAAGGCTTGCCAGTGGCGAATTCCTTGGCCTCCAGCACCGGAGAAGTGGCATAGATGCCTTCGATGATGCCGGCACCCTTGACCATGTCGGTGGTCTTGATGGTGTCGCCGCCCAGCAGGCTCACCTTGGTGTGGTCGACCTTGCGCAGGGCCTCCAGCAGCGCGAGGGCCTGGAAGTCGTTGAGGGTGGAAACGATGACCTCGACCTTGGCGGCCTTGAGTTCGCCTGCCAGTTCGTTGAACGCCGTGGTCTTGTCGTCGAACGACTTGCGCACCACAACCTCCTTCTTCTCGGACTTGAGCTGCGCCGCAGCACCGTCGGCCAGCCCCTTGCCGTAGGGGGTGCCATCGTCCAGCGCGGCGTAGCGCGCGGCCCCTAGTTGCGTAGCGGCAAACGAGCCGATGGCGCGTGCCTGCAGGGTGTCGTTGCCGACCATGCGGAACGTGGTGGGAAAGCCCAGTTGCGTGAACTTGGGGTTGGTGGAAATGGCGATCTGCGCGATGTCCTTGGCGGCATAGATGGGGGCGGTTTCGATGCTCACGCCCGAGTTCAGGTGGCCGATGACCGCCACCACACCGGCATCCACGAGCTGCTGCGCCACCGTCTTGCCGGTGGCAGCGTCGGCCTTGTCATCCACAGAGACCACTTCCAGCGTGACGCGCTTGCCATCCACCGTGTAGCCGCCCTTGTTCAGCTCGGCCACGGCCAGGTTCACGCCGTTGAGCAGGTCCTGCCCCAAGGCGCCCAGCGGGCCGCTCAGCGGCTGCGCCACGCCGATCTTGATCGTGTCCGGGACCTTGCCGCACCCAGACAAGAGCAGCGATGCCGCAGCCGCGCCTGCGGCCAGTGCCAGGCCGGAAAAACGGCGCCGGTCGAAAAGCTTGTTCATGCAGATTCCTCATCAATATGTCAATGTGACCAGATGTATATGCGAGCCCATGGAAGGCGGCTATCGGGTATGCCCTGCCAATCCACAAACTATTAGCAAGTTTCAGGCCCTGCAACGGACTGCCGTGCCAGTCATCCGACGACTGACCTGTTCGCACCGGCGACGTGCACCAATTTATGGCGTGAAAATTGCTTATGCTTTGGGGTATGAACGAGTCTCTGCGCATCGTGGTGGTGGCCCCGGACCTGGTCATCACCGACCCCGACGACGAACATGCCGTATTGCAGGCCGAGCGTTCGCGGGCGCTGCGCATCGGGCTGCTGGAGAACAACTTCAATCTGGTGGCCACGCTGCCAGCCGACGTCTTCCTGAGCGAGCGCATCGCCCAGCTGCAACCCGACCTGATCATCGTGGACGCCGAGAGCGAGGCCCGCGATGCGCTCGAACACGTGGTGATGGCCACGCGCGACGAGCGCCGTCCCATCGTGATGTTCACCAACGACGAGGACACCTCGCACGTCAAGGACGCGGTGGCGGCCGGTGTGTCAGCCTACATCGTGGCGGGCCTGGCGCCCCAACGCATCCGCCCGATTCTGGACGTGGCCATGGCGCGTTTTCAGCACGAACAAGCCTTGCGCGCAGAGCTGGCCGACGCCAAGACCGAACTCAAAGACCGCAAGACCATCGACCGCGCCAAGGGCCTGCTGATGCAGCGCCAGGGACTCTCCGAGCAGGCAGCCTACGAAAAGCTGCGCAAGACGGCCATGGACAAGGGCCTCAAGCTCGCGGATGTGGCGCAGCGAATGCTGGATGTGATGGATCTGCTGGGCTAGCGCTGCCCAAGCGCTGCGCGCCATCTCCTTTCTCTTCATGCCTACGCGCCGCGCGAAGGCGCGCGCGACCCTCTCTGCGAAACGGGCCTGGGCTTGCAACACCCAGATCACCGATGTCTCCCAGATGGTGCACCGCACAAACGCAGTGCAGCCGCCCGCATGCACCATGCCCCGATCAGTTCACGCCTCAAAAGGCAGCTCACGCCTGACCATCAAGCCCCTGAAGCTATCAAAAACATAGCGATTTGCGTCCCGGCCGACGCAGGCCGGGCTGGCACGCTGCTTGCATCAACCCTTTCAAGACCAAAGACGGTCCCACCCTGACAGCACCGACCCAATGGCGGGCCAGTGCTGACGCAAAGCCACCCGATGGGCTTTGCCATGGACAAAGGCGTCCCTCTCCGAGCCCGTTTGCGCATGCAACCCGGCCAGGGGAGGACGCCTTTTTTGTTTTCTAACGCACCGAGGAACCGCCCCATGACCGATCTGTTGAAAACCAGCCTCAACCGCCGCACCGTGCTGCAGGCCGCCACCGTGGGCGCCGTGGGCGTGAGCCCCGCCCTGCGCGCCCTGGTGCACGCCCAGGGCTCGGATGCCCCCGAGAAGAAGGAAGTGAAGATCGGCTTCATCCCGCTGACCGACTGCGCCAGCGTGGTGATGGCCTCTGTGCTGGGCTTCGACAAGAAGTACGGCGTGACGATCATCCCCACCAAGGAAGCATCGTGGGCCGGCGTGCGCGACAAGCTGGTCAATGGCGAACTGGACTTTGCCCATGTGCTCTATGGCCTGGTGTATGGCGTACACCTGGGTACGGCCGGCCCGAAGAAGGACATGGCCGTGCTGATGAGCCTGAACAACAACGGCCAGGCGATCACGCTGTCGAAGGCGCTGGCCGACAAGGGTGCGGTAGACGGCCCGTCGCTTGCCAAGCTGATGGCCAAGGAAAAGCGTGAATACACCTTTGCCGGCACCTTCCCCACCGGCACCCACGCCATGTGGATGCACTACTGGCTGGCAGCGGCGGGCATCAACCCACTGTCCGGTGCGAAGCTGATCACCGTGCCGCCACCGCAGATGGTGGCCAACATGCGCGTGGGCAACATGGACGGTTTTTGCGTGGGCGAGCCCTGGAACCACCGCGCCATCATGGACGGCATCGGCATCACGGCCAACACCACGCAGGACATCTGGAAGGACCACCCCGAGAAGGTGCTGGGCACGTCGGCCGAGTTCGTCAAGAAGAACCCCAACACCACCCGAGCCGTGATGATGGCAGTGCTCGAAGCCAGCCACTGGATCGATGCCAGCCTGTCCAACAAGATGAAGATGGCCGAAACGGTGGCAGGCAAGGCCTACGTCAACACCAGCGTGGATGCGATCAACCAGCGCATCCTGGGCCGCTACCAGAACGGTCTCGGCAAGACCTGGGACGATCCCAATCACATGAAGTTCTTCAACGACGGCGCGGTGAACTTCCCCTACCTGTCGGACGGTATGTGGTTCCTCACGCAGCACAAGCGCTGGGGTCTGCTGAAGGACCACCCCGACTACCTGGGCGTGGCCAAGCAGATCAACCAGATCGAACTCTACAAGTCGGTGGCCAGCGCCATGAAGATCAATGTGCCCAAGGAGCTGATGCGCTCCAGCAAGCTGCTCGACGGCGTGGTGTGGGACGGCAAGGAACCCGCCAAGTACGCCGACAGCTTCAAGATCAAAGCCTGATAGGCGCCCCAACCCACTCCGCCCCGACCTGCACACCCGGCCTCTTCACAGGAGAAACACCATGGTCAGTGCCGTTTTTCACTCCCCCCTGGATGCAGCCCCCGCCGGGGCAGCACCGAACGCTATGAATAATGTAGCTACCAACGCTTTGCCAGTCGGCGCAAGAGTGCCAAAAACCTCGAGTCCGGCGCCCTCAGCCAAGGTAACGACCGCGCCCGGCACCGCGGAAGCTGTGGCACGCGACTGGTCTGCCCTGTCGCGCAGCTTCTGGCTCGCCGTGTTGCCGCCGCTGTGTGGCCTGGGCCTGCTCATCGGTTTGTGGGCCGTGGTGTCCACCACCACGGGCGGCAGCATTCCGAGCCCCGTCGATACCTGGAAGCAGGCGCTGGAGATCTTCAGCAACCCGTTCTACCGCAACGGTCCCAACGACCAGGGCGTAGGCTGGAACGTGCTGATGTCACTGGAACGCGTTGCCATCGGCTTCGGCATGGCGGCGCTGGTGGGCATCCCTGCGGGCTTCGTGATCGGGCGATTCAACTTCCTGTCGCGCATGTTCAACCCTCTGATCAGCCTGCTTCGCCCTGTCTCGCCCCTGGCCTGGCTGCCCATCGGCCTCTTGGTCTTCAAGGGCGCCAACCCTGCTGCCATCTGGACCATCTTCATCTGCTCCATCTGGCCCATGATCATCAACACCGCCGTGGGCGTGCAGCGCGTGCCACAGGACTACATGAACGTGGCCCGCGTGCTCAACCTGTCGGAATGGAAGATCGCCACCAAGATCCTGTTCCCCGCCGTGCTGCCCTACATGCTCACGGGCGTGCGCCTGGCCGTGGGCACGGCGTGGCTCGTGATCGTGGCCGCCGAGATGCTGACCGGCGGCGTGGGTATCGGCTTCTGGGTATGGGACGAGTGGAACAACCTCAACGTCAAGAACATCATCATCGCGATCTTCGTGATCGGCATCGTCGGGCTGCTGCTGGAGTTTGCCCTCATCAAGCTGGCCACGGCATTCACGTTTGAAGAGGTGAAGGCATGAAACCCCACACCACGGTAGACACATTCACGAACACCGCCATGCAATCCGCCATGATCGCCCAGCCCGCCTCCCCCTCCGTGCACCCCTCCATGGGCGCCAAGTTCATCGAGATCCACGGTGTGGACCAGACCTTCAAGACCGCCAAGGGCCTGTTCCCGGCGCTGAAGGGCATCAACCTCACGATCGCCAAAGGCGAGTTCGTGGCGCTCATCGGCCACTCGGGTTGCGGCAAGTCCACGCTGCTCAACCTGATCGCCGGCCTGACCACGCCCACCAGCGGCGCACTGCTGTGCGCCAACAAGGAGATCAAGGGCCCTGGCCCGGAGCGCGCGGTGGTGTTCCAGAACCACTCGCTGCTGCCCTGGCTCACCTGCTTTGACAACATCTACCTGGCCGTGGAGCGTGTGTTTGGCGGCAAGGAAACGAAGGCCCAGCTCAAGGCCCGCACCGATGCCGCGCTGGCGCTGGTCGGTCTGACGCCCGCCGGACAAAAACGTCCCGGGGAGATCTCGGGCGGCATGAAGCAGCGTGTGGGCATCGCCCGCGCCCTGAGCATGGAACCGCAGGTGCTGCTGATGGACGAGCCTTTCGGCGCGCTGGACGCCCTCACCCGTGCCAAGCTGCAGGACGAACTGCTGGAGATCGTGGCCCGCACCCAGAGCACCGTGGTCATGGTCACGCACGATGTGGACGAGGCCGTGCTGCTGTCAGACAAGATCGTGATGATGACCAACGGCCCGGCCGCCACCATCGGGGAAGTGTTGCAGGTGGACCTGCCGCGCCCCCGCAAACGCGTGGAGCTGGCCGAAGATCCGCAGTACGTGCACTACCGCAAGGCGGTGATCGATTTCCTCTATACCCGTCAGGGGCACGTCGAAAAGGCGGCTTGAAGAAAAGCACCGCGCGGCAAGGCGCGGCAACACGCCAATGGCGCTGGATGGACCGTCCAGCGCCATTTTTTTTGCAGGCTCAATGGGTGCCGGTGATGTACTGTTCGAGCTGCTCAATGATGAATTTCTGCTCGGAAATGATGTCCTTGACCAGGTCGCCGATGGAGATCATGCCCACGAGCCTGCCGTTGTCGACCACGGGCAGGTGGCGCAGGCGACCCGTGCTCATGATCTGCATGCACTGCTCGCTCGTCTGGTCGGGCCGCACGAAGCGCACTGCAGTGGTCATCACGTCACGCGCCAGGGTGGCGGCCGACGTGCGGCCCAGCAGCGCGATCTTTCGCGCATAGTCGCGCTCGGTGAAGATGCCCACGATGGCATCCCCCTCGGTGACCACCAGCGCGCCGATGCCCTTGTCGGCCATCAGTTGCAGGGCTGCCAGCACCGAATCGGTGGGCCGGATGGTGTGCACGGTGGCATCGGGTTTGGCCTCGAGAATCTTGGAGACGATGGTCATGGAACCTCCCTCTGAAACCTGGAACAGGTGCAGATAGATTTCAGCCCATAACCCTGCCCAGCGCAACCCGCGCATGCCCGATCTACCGCGCTTTGTGGACGATCCGCACCGGCAGTTGTTTCGCTGCTGTTGCATCCGGCCGGAAGCGAAACAAACTGAAAAGAACCGAAACCGCTGCGAGACGACGCCATCCCGATGGCTGGGCACGATAGAGCCCATGTCCAACGCACTTCCTCAGGATTCAGAACCCCGCGCCACTGGCCGCATGGTGTGGACGGCGCTGTCGCAGCACCGCCCCGCTGCACGGGGCTTGAGCTCCGCCTCGATTGTTTCCAATACTGGAACAGTCAGTTCGCGACCAAGTGGTTTTTCTCTGAACACCTGCGGCGTACAGTTCAACCCATCGATGAGCCGAACCCGCAAGGCGACTCACCGAACCCGGGATCTGGCGGTGGGCACTTTTAGCTCCGGCCCTTGTTTCCGGTTTTTTTTGAGACGCTTCTTCAAAGGATATTCATCATGAACAACACCGCACGCTTCCTCTCCATCGCTGCTGTCGCCGCGTTCGCCTCCTTCGGCGCCCACGCTGACGAAGCCGACGCTTCGCAATTCGCCACGAAGTTTGAAACCAACCGCACCCGCGCTGAAGTGGCTGCTGAAGCCTCGTCCGTCGCCCAGACCCGCAGCATCGAGCCTGCCGGCTCCCGCGTCGTGACCTACAAGTCCACCGCCGACCGCGCTGCCGTGCGTGCCCAGGCTGCCGACGCCGTGCGCACCGGCCAGATCCCTTCGGGTGAGCAAGGTTGATCTGAATCCAGGCGATTCACTGTCCCGTATCACCGAGTGCCCAGGTACTTTCGACCCACATCTTCAACTACTGAATTGAACAGGAGTTCCATCATGAACAAGACCGCACGCTTCCTTTCCATCGCCGCCGTGTCCGCTTTCGCAGCCTTTGGCGCCCACGCCGACGAAGCCGACGCTTCTCAATTTGCGACCAAGTTCGACACCAGCCGTACCCGCGCCGAGGTGATGGCCGAAGCCTCGAGCGTGGCTGCAACCAGCAGCAACATCCCTTCCGGTTCGCGCGTCCTGTCCTTTACATCCACCGCCGACCGCGCTGCCGTGCAGGCCCAGGCAGCAGAAGCCCTGCGCACCGGCCGCATCTCTTCGGGCGAAATCGGCTCGCTGTAATCCGCCGCCTGCAGCCATGGCTGCAAGGCAAAAAAGGCCGAGACCCCCACGGGGTCTCGGCCTTTTGCCATTGTTCTCCTGCCTGCCTTACTTGCCGCCGCGCGCCGCCGCCACCGCGCCCTGCACGTCCTTCCACAGGTCTTCGCCCACATTGGACGCAATGCTGGCATTGACGGCACCGAGCTTCTCGCGCATCCGGCTGGCTTCGGCGGATGACAGTTCGTTGACCTGCATGCCCTTGCCCTTCAGATCAGCCAACGCCTTGTTGGCCTCGTCGCGCGTATCCTGGCGCTCGAAGTCGCGGCTCTTTTTGGCGGCGTCGAGCAGCACCTTCTGCTCGGCCTTCGAGAGGCCGTCCCAGTACTTCTTGCTCACCAGCACGATCCAGGGACTGTAGACATGGTTGGTGACGGTGAGGTACTTCTGCACCTCATAGAACTTGCTCGACAGGATGGTGTTGTAGGGGTTCTCCTGACCGTCCACCGTCTTGGTTTCCAGCGCGGTGAAGAGCTCCGAGAACGGTAGCGGCACGGCATTGGCACCCAGGGTCTTGAAGCTGTCGAGGAACACGTTGTTCTGCATCACGCGCAACTTGATGCCGTCCATGTCTTCGAGCTTGTTGACGGGGCGTTTGCTGTTGGTGAGGTTGCGGAAACCGTTCTCCCAGTACACCAGTCCCACCAGGCCTTTTTCCTGCAGCTTGTCCATCACCTTCTGGCCCACGGGGCCGTCCAGCACCACATCGGCCTCCCTGGCGTTGTTGAACAGGAAGGGGGTGTCCCAGATCGCCATTTCCTTGGTGATGCCCACCAGGGTGGCGGTGGAGCCGACCATCATCTCCTGCGCACCGCCGATCAGCGCCTGTTGCATCTGCACGTCCGAGCCCAGTGCGGCAGCGCCGATGGCACGCACCTTCATCTTGCCTCCGGAGGCCTTTTCCACCTCCTGCGCGAACAGCTTGGTGGCGCGGCCCTGGTTGGACGCCTCGTTGAGGCCATAGCCGAAGCGGATGATGCGCGGCTTGAAGTCTTGCGCTGCGGCCTGGAACGAGCAGGTGATGGCGGCTACAGACAGGGCGGCCAGCAAGGTACGGCGGAAAGTTTTCATGGTTGTCTCCATTGGCAAAGGGGAAGGAAAAAGAGAGTCGAAGAAAGTCAGCGCAGCCACACTACGGGCGCGGTCACGATCTGCGGAAAAACGACCAGCAACGCCAGGATCAGCACATAGGTCAAGAGGAACGGGTTCACTCCCTTGATGACGCTGTGCATCGAGATTCGCCCCACCCCGGCCACCACATTGAGCACCGTGCCCACGGGCGGCGTGATGAGGCCTATGGCGCCGTTGAGCACGAACATCAGGCCGAAGTACACCGGATCGATCCCCGCCTTGACGGCAATGGGCAGCATCACGGGCGCAAAGATCAGGATGGTGGGCGTGAGGTCCAGCGCCGTGCCGATCAGCACCAGCACGATCATCATCACGGCCATCAGCAAACGCGGGTTCTCCACCAGTGGGCCCAGCCAGTTGGTCAGCACGTTGGGCAGGTCGGCCAGCGTGATCATGTAGCTGGCCACCTGGGCGCCAGCGCACAAGAACATCACGATGGATGTCGTCTTGGCTGCACGCACCAGCACGCCATAGATGTCGGCCAGCTTCATCTCGCGGTGGATGAACAGCGCCACCACCAGTGCATAGAACGCAGCCACCACGGCGGCCTCGGTAGGGGTGAAAACCCCCGTCTTCATGCCGCCGATGATGATGAGCGGCATCAGCATGGCCCAGAAGGCACGCACCGTGGCCCGCAGGCGGTCCTTGATGGGCAAGGGCTCCCCCTGGGGCAGGTCCATGCCGCGCAGCACCCAGCGCCAGGCAAAGATGAGGCCCGCGCCCATCATCAGCCCCGGCACAATGCCCGAGACGAACAGCGCCGAGATCGAGGTGTTGGTCGTCACGCCATAGATCACGAACGGCATGGACGGAGGAATGATGGGCGCGATGATGCCGCCCGAGGCAATCAGCCCGGCGGACGTGTTCATGGGGTAGCCCTGCTGGCGCATCATGGGCAGCAGGATGGTGGCCAGCGCGGCGGTGTCGGCCAGGGCCGAGCCGCTCATGCTCGCCATCAACACCGCTGCGCCGATGGCCACGTAGCCCAGCCCGCCCCGGATATGCCCCACCCAGGCCTGCGCCATGTCGATGATGCGGCGGCTGATGCCGCCCGAGTTCATCAGTTCACCCGCCAGGATGAAGAACGGCACGGCCAGCAGTGGAAAGCTGTCCACCCCAGCCACCAGATTCTGGGCCAGCAATTGCGCATCCCAGAAGTCCAGTACCCAGGCCATGCCTGCGCCCGTGAGCACCAGGGCCAGGCCCATGTTCATGCCGGTGCCCATCAGCACCAGCATGCCCAGCGAAAAGACCACAAAGGCCATGGCTTCAGGCGTCAGTCCCAACATCACTCCACCTCCGCGCCATGGCCCAGGTCCAGGGGCTTGCGTTGAATCAATTCGATGGTCGCCATGATCCCGATGGCCACCGCACACAAAAAGGCTGGTAGCGGCAGCAATGCCGCCGGATAGGCCATGACCACCGAGCGGCTGCCCATGCCCACCACCACCTGCTGCCATGCACCCCAGGCCAGCATCGCGCTGGCGGTGATCACCAGCAGCCGGATCACTGCCGTGAGCACGCCAAAGGCAGCCGCACGCTTGGCCAACAGGCCCGCCAGACTGGTGAACGCCATGTGTTCACCGGCCGGGTAGGCAGCTGCTGCACCGATGAACACCATCCAGACGAACAGCAGGCGGGACAGCTCCTCGCTGGCCGCCACGCCACTGCCAAAGCCGTAGCGCAGAACCACGTTGATGAATACGGCCACGGCCATCACGCCCAGGCAGCTGGCCATCAGCACCTGAGAGACCCGGGCAAAGCGGCTCTGCGGCACGGCATCGTGTGCGGGGGAACTCATGCAGCCTCCTTCGTCGCCAGCCAGACCGAAGCCTGTTGCTGCAGGGTGGGCAGGTCCAACAGGGCATCCAGGCGAAGGACGCCAGGCTCGCCAGCGGGGGATTCCAGCGTGGCGAACTGGCTGTCGACGAGGGCTGTGGAAAAGAAGTGGGTGCCCGCCCGCGCTGCAACGCGCTGGCCGGCAGTGGCGCGATCGATCTCCAGAAACACGAAACGCAGGCCGGGACAGGCATGGCGCAGGCGGTCGCGGTAAACCTTCTTGAGGGCCGAGCAGGTCAGCACCACGCCCTGCGGGTGTGTTTGCAACAGCTGGCCCAGGGTGGCAAGCCACCCCTCACGGTCTGCGTCAGTGAGCGCAATGCCCTGGCGCATCTTTTCGCGGCTGGCAAGGCTGTGGTGGTCGTCCCCTTCGATCAGGGGCAGGCCTTCGGCTTGGGCCAGGGCGCAACCCAGGCTGGACTTGCCGCAGCCGGCCACGCCCATGACAACCAGGAACACCGATGAAGGCAAAACACTCATATTGGTAGCGCTATCCAAAGAACTTCAAAAAAGCATCCCTGCGGGACGCTCAAAATACAAAGGAAATTTCGTCGCCTTCGGTTAAAAAGCAGATGGCGATCTTGTCCAAGCCACTGGACAGCGCTATCCTAACCAAATACCAGCCCCCATCTATCCGGGTTAACCCTTTGAACAAACCAGAGTCCCGCCGCCGCTCCAGCGGCCGCATCACGCTCAGCGACGTGGCCAAAACTGCCGGGGTGAGCCCCATCACCGCGTCGCGCGCGCTGCGCGGCGAGCGCGGCGTTGCCCAGGAGCTGGTGCAGCGCGTGAAAGATGCCGTACAGCAACTGGGCTACGTGCCCGACCCCGCTGCGCGCGCACTGGCATCGCAGCGCAGCGTGCAGGTGCCCGTGCTGGTACCGTTGCTGTCCAACGCGCTGTTCGTTGACGTGCTGGATGCCGTGCACCGCACCTTGTTCCCCCATGGATACCAGGCGCTGATCGGCGTGACGCACTATGACCCGCAGGAAGAAGAGCAGTTGCTGCGCACCTACCTCGCACACCGCCCGGCCGGTTTGCTGGTCACCGGCTTTGACCGCACCGAGGCATCGCGCCAGATGATCGCCGCCAGCGGCGTACCCTGCGTGCACTTGATGGAGATGACGTCGGCGCCCGGCGTGTACTGCGTGGGTTTTTCGCAGCAGGATGCGGGCCATGGCATGACGGCGCATCTGCTGGCACAGGGTCGCCGACACATCGCGTTCGTTGCAGCTCAGTTGGATCCGCGCACGCTGCAGCGCGCCGAGGGCTACCGCCGCTGCCTGCGCGAGGCCGGCCTGTACGACCCGCGCCTGGAACTGCTCAGCGCGCAGCCGTCCTCCATCCGCCTGGGCGCCGAGCTGCTGGAAGAAGTGCTGCGCACCCGCCCCGGAGTGGACGCAGTGTTTTTCTGCAACGATGACCTCGCGCAGGGTGGTGTTCTGGCCGCACACCGGCTGGGCCTGCCGGTCCCCGGGCAGGTTGCCATTGCCGGATTCAATGATCTGGCCGGCAGTGACCAGATGCTGCCGCCGCTGACCACGGTGCGTACGCCGCGCTACGCCATCGGCGAGGCCAGCGCCCACATGCTGCTGGCCTTGATGCGCGGCGAGGCCCCGGCGCAAAACTCGGTGGACCTGGGGTTTGAACTGACCATCCGAAGGAGCACGTAGCCCCCGAGCCGCTTGGCGGCTCCCCCGCAAGCACGTCTGCAGTGACGCTGGCGTGGGCCGCGCCAAGTTCAAGGGCCTGGTATGTGACGCAGTGGCCTTGCACTCATCACTCGCGCCAAGTCACTGCGCGGGGAGGTGCCGGCGGTCTGTCACACCGGCGCCAGTTCGCGGCTCGAGGAAGACGAAGTTCCCTTGCCCTTCATCTCCTTGCGCAAAGCCACTGCATCCCGTGACTGGGCAGGCGCCGATGCGTCGATGCGGAACACCTGCACGGTCTCGGTCATGGTCTGGGCCTGGCCGTTGAGCTGCATTGCGGAGGCGGCGTTTTCCTCGACCAGCGCCGCGTTCTGCTGCGTGATGGTGTCAAGTTGTGCCACGGCCGCGTTGACCTGCGAGATGCCGCTGAGTTGCTCGTTGGAGGCACTGTGGATCTCGCCGATGAGCGTGTTCACGCGACGCACGAGCTCCAGTGACTCGGTCATGGTCTTTTGCGCAGCGTCGGTCTTTTCGTGACCTTCGCTCACCTTGTGGGCCGAATCGTCAATGAGCTGGCGGATCTCCTTGGCCGCGGATTGCGTACGGTGCGACAGGCTGCGCACCTCCGATGCCACCACAGCGAAACCCCGGCCCTGCTCACCCGCACGCGCGGCCTCCACCGCAGCATTGAGCGCCAGGATGTTGGTCTGGAAAGCGATGGAGTCGATGAGCTGCGTGATCTCGCTGATGCGGCCGGACGCGGCCTGGATCTGCTTCATCGTGCTGGCCACGCCGTCCACGGCCTCGCTGCTGCGCTCAGCCACCCCGGTGGCCTGAGTGGCCAAAACGGCGGCCTGGCGCGCGGACTCCGCAGTCTGCTTGACGGTGCCGGTGATTTCCTCCATCGACGCAGCCGTCTGCTGGAGGTTGCTGGCCTGCGCCTCGGTGCGCGAGGACAGGTCCTGGTTGCCCTGCGCGATCTCGCGGGTGGAGACCTGCATGTGCTCGCTTTCCTGGCGCGCATCGCGCACGATGGACAGCAGGTTCACATTGAGCTGTGCCAGCGCTTTCTGCAGGTCGCCCACCGTGTCGCTGCGCGACGCGCTGATCTTCTGCGTGAGGTCGCCCGCCGCCATGCGGTTGGCCCACCGCAGCATCTGCGCCAGCGGTGCGACTGTCACCTTGTGAAGGTAGGACGCCATGGCCAGCGCCAGCAATGCAACGCCAAGCCAGGCCACGCCCGACGCAAGCGTGATCTGGTGGCCGCCCAGCCAGGCGGCGCCAAAGGACGCGATCACCAGCAGCAGCGTGCACAGCATCATCTTTCCCATGGGGCCCAGTCGCACGGTGTCGGCGGCCCGGCCCCAGGCGGTGTTTTTCACCAGTTGGCCGGCGCGCAGCGCATGCACCAGCGTGCCGGCCTGTTTTTCGGCCTGCATCTGGCGGTACAGCCGGTCGGCTTCGCCGATCTGCTCGCGCGTGGCCTCGGTGCGCACGGACATGTAGCCGGTGGGCTGATCGCCCTGCATCAGCGGCGTGACGTTGGCCATCACCCAATAGAAGGAGCCGTCCTTGCGGCGGTTCTTGACCGCGGCCGACCAAGGCACGCCACTGGAGATGGTCTCCCACATGTCTCGGAACGCCTCTTCGGGCATGTCCGGGTGGCGAATCATGTTGTGGGGCTGGCCCAGGAGTTCTTCTTTTTCGTAGCCGCTGACCTCGATGAACATCGGGTTGCAATACAGGATGCGGCCCTTGAGGTCGGTGGTGGAGACCAGGGTCTCGCCCTTGGGGAACGCATATTCTTGCGTGCTGACCGGGAGATTGACGCGCATGGGGAAACCCTTTCTTGGAGATGCCTCGCACTCTGGCAGGAGCGCTCGACCGTTCGGAAAAAGCCGGATACATGCTAAGACCCGAAGCGCTTTTCGCGAAACATTTAAATGCGCACGCAGCGAGCGCCACCTCACCATCGTGGTGCAGCGCACCAACTCCAACAAGGCTCACCGCACGGTGATGCACCACGGAAGACATAACTGACCGCCACGCATTTAATATTGATAGCAAACAAACCAGCAATAGCAATCGGCAAGACGCCATATGGTCTAAATTGGTGCGGCACCAGCAGCTGGCACAGGCATTGCTTCACCGATGCGGCAACCAAAGCGGGTTGCGTGTCAGCCCGGTGCAACGGTGGATTGGGCGAACAGGACGTCGGCGTCTTCACGGAATACGTACAGGCTGAACACACAGCGTGCGTGGTCCGTGCAGGCGCCTTTTTGTTTTTTTGGGCCCGGCTGCAGAGGGAGCTCCTGCCATCGCAGCCCTTTCGGCCCTCGCTCTTCGCACAAGACAGCCATGCATCCATTCCGCGAGTTCCTCAAATCCGGCCACGCACCCACGCTGTGGTCGTCTTTCCTCTACTTCGGGTTTTCGTGCGCCATCTGGGTGATCAACGGCGCCATGGCACCCTTCATCCGCGAAAGCTTCAGCCTCACGCCGACGCAGATGGGCATGATGCTGTCCATCCCCATCTTCGCGGGCGCCCTGATGCGCTTTCCCCTGGGCATCCTGGCGCAATACATCGGCCGCAAGCGCGCCACGCTGGTGGAGATGGCGGGCATCTTCCTGGCCATGGGCTATGGCTTTCTTTTCGTGCACACCTACAGCGACCTGCTGGCCATGGGCGTGCTGCTGGGTGTGGCGGGTGCGAGCTTTGGCGTGGCGCTGTCGCTGGGCTCGGGCTCGTTCCCTCCGCGCTACAAGGGCCTGGCCATGGGGATCGTGGGTGCTGGCAACGTGGGCACGGCGGTGGCCGCGCTGCTGGCCCCTGCCCTGGCGCAGAAGTTCGGCTGGCAGGCCGTGTACGGCTTTGCCGCAGTGAGCGTGGCCGTGCCCGCCCTGGTAATGGCGGTGTACGCCAAGGAGCCGCCCGACCTGGCCCCCCATTCGAGCTTTCGCGAGCACATCGCCTGCCTGTTCGAGAAGGACGGCTGGGCATTCAGCCTGATCTACGCGGTGACCTTCGGCGGGTTCATCGGCCTGACCGCTTTTTTGCCGAGCTACTTCTACGACCAGTTCAACGTGAGCAAGGTACAGGCAGGCCAGCTCACGATGATGGCGGCCTTCCTGGGTGCTGCGCTGCGCGTCTTCGGAGGCTGGCTGTCTGACCACTGGGGCGGCGTCAACACACTGACCGGCGTGCTGGCCATCACCGCCGTGAGCATGGTGCTGTGCGGCTTCGCCGAAAACTCGCTGCCCATCACGATGCTGATGTTCCTGGTGTGCTTTGCCGCCCTGGGCGCAGGCAACGGCGCGCTGTTCCAGCTGGTGCCGCTGCGCTGGCCGCTGACCACGGCGGTGGCCGGCTCGATGATCGGAGAGATCGGCGCACTCGGCGGCGGCCTCATCCCCAACGGCATGGGCATCTCTCGCCAGTACACCGGCACCTACCTGTGGGGCTTCGTGGGCATCGCTGCCTGCGCGCTGGCCATGCTGGTGCTGCTGAGGGTGATGCAGCAGCGCTGGACTCGGACCTGGGCAGAGAAAGGTGGACGGGCGCGCAGCGCAGCTTGAAGAGGCGCTCTGCCCTCCACACGCCAGCACCTCTCATGCTGCGTCCCGAAACACCCTCTCCCCTTGCTGGAGAGGGAGCGAAGACAGCGCTGCGCTGGATGTTGAAGCCCCACGCTGCTTCAAGCCGCAACGAAGCGGCTAACTTCCGATAGAAACTGCCTCTATCGCTTACGGGAAAAACGCCAGAAGCTACATTTTTTATAGCAAAAATCCACCCTCCTATCTCGGCAGGAACAGCACCCAAAACACCAGCAGCACATTCACCAGCACGCTCACCACCAGTGCGATCTTCCACAGCGCCATGGCGTCGCGTTGCATCAGCGGTTGAGGTCCCGCAGCCCCCAGGGGGCGCGACGCTCCACGCTCCAGCGCCAGCAGCAGCTCCTCCGCCGTCTCGAACCGCTGCGAACGCTGGCGCGCAACGGCCTTCACGGCGATCTGGTCCAGCCAGATCGGCACCCCGGGGTTGTGGCGGCTCGGGGCCACCGGGTCGCGGTGGTAGCGGCCCAGTTGGTAGGGAACGACCTCGCCATAAGGCAGGCGGCCCTGGCTGAGCAACTGGTACAGCGTCACCCCCAGGGCGAACAGATCGCTGCCGGCGTCGGGCAGTTGCCCCTCGGTGTCGCCGCTGCGTTCGTAGCCCGGCCATTGCTCGGGGTTCATGTAGCTCGGTGTGCCGGCATGCAGCCGGCGTGTGGACTCGGGCTCGCGGCCGGACAAGGCCACGCCCAGGTCCAGCACGCGCAGCACGCCATCGTCGCCCAGGTGCAGGTTGTCGGGCTTGATGTCCCGGTGCACCACGCCCTGGCGGTGCAGCCAGCCCAGCACGCGCGCCGCCTGCACGGTGACCGCCAGCGCCTGCGCCACGCTCAGGTGCTGGCGGCGGCGCAGGCGCTGGCCCAGCGTGTCGCCCGCATGCCAGTCGTACAGCAGGTAGAAGGCGATGGGGCCGGCCGCATCGCCCGTGCTGCCCACTTCCGTGTCGGCCCCGTGGGGCGGCCAGTCGTTGAGCCGGGCGAGATGGGTGGCCGCCTGGCCCGACTGCATGCGCCGCGCCACCCACGCCTCGTGCGCCAGCGTGGCGCGCTCCTCGGCATCGTGGGCGCGCGACGGGAGCAGGGTCTTGAGGGCATACAGGCGCTGCGTGGCGCCCTCTCGCCCCGTGTCGCGCACCTGGTAGATGCGGTGGATCCCGCTGTCGGCGACCAGCGCCGTCACGGTGAGACCATCCACTGTGTCGCCCACCTTCAACAATGGCAGCACTGGAAGGTCCTGTGCACGGCGGGACTCGTCCTGCAGCGTGGCTTCGAGCACACCCTGCACTCGCACGGTGAGTGCGGTCAGGTTGTCCGTGCTGCCGCGGCGCAACGCTGCCTGCACCAACGCATCGCACAGGGCCTGTGCCGACCCGCCCTGGCGCAAAAGTTGGCGCAGCTCACGCTCGGGAATGCTGCCGTGCACGCCGTCGGACAGCAGAACGAAGAGGTCGCCGGTGTGCAGCTCGCCTTGGCTGTAGTCCACCACCACATGGTCGTCGAGCCCCATCGCACGGGTGAGCTGGTGCGCAAAGTCACGCTGTGACATCACGTGGTCGGCAGTCAGCTGCTGAAGCCTGCCGCCCCGCAGCAGGTAGGCCCGCGTGTCGCCGACATGTGCCAGCGTGTAGGACTGTCCGCGCAATACCAGGGCTGTCACGGTGGTCAGCCCCACTGCGGGCTGGCGGCGCCGGTTCATTGACGCGAGCCAGCCGTTGTGCGCACTGAGAATGCGGTCCAGCGCCACCGTGGTGTCCCAGGTGTCGGGGGTGGCGAAGTAGTCGTTCACCAGCGTATTGACCGTGGTCTGCGCGGCTTCGCGGCCATTGCCGCCGCTGCTCACGCCGTCGGCGATGGCAGCCACGGCCCCCCTCTCGCGGTCGCGCCCCTGCCCCTGCACCAGCGCGGCAAAGTCCTCGTTCAGCGCCTTGCGCCCCGCCTCGGAAGCATGGCCACAGTCCAGTTCAAAACTCATGCACCACCTCCATGCAGGTTTCATGCCCAAGGTGGTGCATGCCGCGCCAGGCAAGGGCATGGACCACGTGCATCCGCGCAAGGCCGGAGCAGGCCCGCACCACCGTCCGCCTGCGCCGCTACGCGCCGCCCCACATCAGTGCGCACCGATTGGCACAGGCATTGCTTTACACCACCAACGACCCTTCGGGGTCTCGCGACTCCACCTTGCAATGGCGCACGGCGGAATTGCCCGGACAAAGGCGTCCCCACGTGCCGTTTCGAACTGGATCGAAGCAGCATCGTGTGGACGCCTTTCCTGTTTTTCGCGCGGCCCCGCGAAGGCGCTGAAGGAATCATGATGAAAAAGCTCAAGCTGGTGATGGTAGGTAACGGCATGGCCGGCGTGCGCACTCTGGAAGAGCTTCTCAAGATTGCCCCCGATCTGTACGACATCACGGTGTTCGGCGCCGAGCCGCACCCCAACTACAACCGCATCATGCTGTCGCCGGTGCTGGCGGGCGAGCAGACCATCGACGAGATCATCCTCAACGACTGGACCTGGTACACCGACAACCACATCACGCTGCACGCCGGCTTCACGGTGAACGACGTGGACCGCGTGCGCCGCGTGGTGAGCGCCGCCAACGCAGCGGGCGAGGTCATCACCGCCGAGTACGACCGCCTGATCCTGGCCACCGGCTCCAACCCGTTCATCCTGCCCGTGCCCGGCAAGGGCCTGGCCGGCGTGCTCGCCTACCGCGACATCGCCGACACGCAGGCCATGATCGACGCCGCCGCCACCTACAGGCACGCCGTGGTCATCGGCGGGGGACTGCTGGGCCTGGAGGCCGCCAACGGCCTCATGAAGCGCGGCATGGCGGTGAGCGTGGTGCACGTCGGCAAGACGCTCATGGAGCGCCAGCTCGACGACGTGGCCGGCCGCATGCTGCAGCAGACGCTGCAGGAGCGCGGCATGAATTTCCTGCTCAATGCCCAGACCCAGGAGCTGGTGGCCGGCCCCGATGGCCGCGTCTGCGCCGTGAAATTCAAGGACGGCAGCGAGGTGCCCGCTGACCTGGTGGTGATGACCGTGGGCGTGCGCCCCAACACCGCCCTGGCCGAGAAGATGCGCCTGCACGTGAACCGCGGCATCGTGGTGAGCGACACGCTACAGACCGTGACCGACGCGCGCATCTACGCCGTCGGCGAGTGCGCGGCGCACCGGGGCGTCGCCTACGGCCTGGTGGCTCCGCTGTTCGAGCAGGGCAAGGTGCTGGCCAACCACCTGGCAGAGATGGGCATCGACCGCTATCAGGGCTCGCTCACTTCCACCAAGCTCAAGGTGACCGGCATCGACCTGTTCTCGGCCGGCGACTTCCTGGGCGATGAGAACACCGAAGAGATCGTGATGAGCGACCCGGCCACCGGCATGTACAAGAAGCTCGTGATCAAGGACGACAAGCTCGTGGGGGCCTGCCTGTACGGCGACACGGTGGACGGCCACTGGTACTTCGAGCTGCTGCGCGAAGGCCGCACCGTCGAGGAAATCCGCGACCAGCTGATGTTCGGCCCGTCGAACACGGACTGAACGACCTCCCCTCTTTGACCTTCTTGCGCAACGCTCCTCCAAGGCCACCATGATGAAGACCGCCGCCGCCCTCCCGACCGCAAACCTGCACCGCAGAACCCTGTTGATTGCCGCAGGCAGCGGCGCCGTGGCCAGCGTCCTGGCCTGGGCGCCCCGGCCAGCGCATGCGCAGGTCGCCAGCCTCAACGACGCCATCAACAAGGCCGGCCGCCAGCGCATGCTCAGCCAGCGCATGGGCAAGGCCTGGCTGGCCCTGGCGCACAGGGTTCAGGAAAACGCCGCACGCCAGGTGCTGGAGCAGTCCATCGGGCTGTTCGAGCGCCAGCTCGCAGAGCTCAAGGCCTACGCGCCCACACCAACCATCCGCGACACCTACGGCCAGCTAGAAACCGCCTGGGCCTCGCACAAGTCCACACTGGTGGGTGGCACGCCCGCCCTGTCCGGCGCGGCGGCGATGCTGCAGGCCGATGCCAAGGTACTCGGCCTGGCGCACCTGGGCACGGTGCAGTACGAAGCCGCCTCGGGCAAGGCCGTGGGCCATCTGGTCAACCTGGCCGGCCGCCAGCGCATGCTCAGCCAGCGCATGGCCAAGTTCTACCTGGCCGCCCTGCTGCCCGTGGACGCCGCAGCATCGGCCGCCGAGATCGCCAAGGCGCGGACCGAATTCGTCGCGGCGAACGAGGTGCTGCGCAAGGCGCCGGAGGCCAACGACCGCATCCGCCAGGAGCTGCAACTGGCCGATGGGCAGTGGGTGTTCTTCGATGCGGCCCTGCAGCGCATGCAGACCGGCAATGCCACGGGCAACACGGCGCGGCTGGTGTCGGATGTGTTCGTGGCCAGCGAGAACCTGCTGTCCAGCATGGACAAGGTGACGGGCCTCTATGCAGCGCTTGGCGGCTGAATTGCAGACATCGGCATCACAGCCATCGCCCACCGCCCCACTCCACAGCAACAAAACCACGGTATGACAGAGACCCGATCCACCTGCCCCTACTGCGGCGTAGGCTGCGGCGTGATCATCGAGAGCGACGGCCCGCAGATCACCGGCGTGCGCGGCGACTCGCTGCACCCAGCCAACTTCGGCCGCCTGTGCACCAAGGGCTCGACCCTGCACCTCACGGCGACCAGCCCCGTCACCCTGCAGACGCGCCTGCTGCAACCTCAGCAGCGCTTGCAACGCACCGATGCCCCCCAGCCCCTGCCGTGGGACGCAGCCCTGGGTCTGGCCGCCGGGAGGTTCGCCGACATCATCCAGCAGCACGGCCCCGACGCCGTGGGCTTCTACGTCAGCGGCCAGTTGCTCACCGAGGACTACTACGTTTTCAACAAGCTGGCCAAGGGCCTGATCGGCACCAACAACATCGATACCAACTCGCGCCTGTGCATGAGCAGCGCAGTGGCGGGCTACAAGCAGACCCTGGGCGCCGATGCGCCGCCTGCCTGCTACGACGACGTGAAACACGCGCAGTGCCTCTTCATTGTGGGCAGCAACGCGGCCTGGGCACACCCCATCCTGTTTCGCCGCATCGAAGACGCACGCGCCGCCAACCCGGGCATGAAGGTGATCGTGGCCGACCCGCGCCGCACCGACACTGCCGGCATGGCCGATCTGTTCCTGCCCATTCAGCCTGGCAGTGACGTGATGCTGTTCAATGGCATGCTGCACCTGATGCTGCGAGAAGGCTGGACCGACCCGGCCTACATCGCGGCGCACACCACGGGCTTTGACGAACTGCAGGCCCGGGTGCGCGATGCCACGCCCGAGCGCGTGGCCGAGGTGTGCGGCATCCCGGGGGGCGACCTGGCCACCGCCGCACGGTGGTTCGCCACCTCGGCATCGACCCTGAGCCTTTACTGCCAGGGCCTGAACCAGAGCAGCAGCGGCACCGCCAAGAACGCCACCCTCATCAACCTGCACCTGGCCACCGCGCAGATCGGCAAGCCCGGCGCCGGCCCCTTCAGCCTGACTGGCCAGCCCAACGCCATGGGCGGGCGCGAGGTGGGTGGCCTGGCCAATTTGCTCAGCGCGCATCGCGACCTGGCCAACCCCCAGCACCGCGCCGAAGTGGCAGCCCTGTGGGGCGTGTCCGACGTGCCCGCCAAGCCCGGCAAGACCGCCGTGGAGATGTTCCAGGCCGCCGCCGATGGCGAGATCAAGGCGCTGTGGATCGCCTGCACCAACCCCGCGCAGAGCATGCCCGACCAGGCCACCGTGCGCCGCGCCCTGCAGCGCGCCGAGTTCGTGGTGGTGCAGGAAGCCTTCGCCACCGCCGCCACCTGCGCCTACGCCGACCTGCTGTTGCCCGCCACCACCTGGGGTGAGAAGACCGGCACCGTAACCAACAGCGAGCGCCGCATATCGCGCGTGCGCACCGCCGTGCCCGCACCCGGCGAGGCAAGGCACGACTGGGCGATTGCCGTGCAGTTCGCGCAGCAACTCGAAGCGCTACTGCGCCCCGGCGCAGCCACCCTCTTCCCCTACACCACCGACCACGCCGATGCAGGCGCCGAAGCGGTCTGGAAAGAGCACCGCGAGAGCACGCGCGGACGCGACCTGGACATCACGGGCCTGTCGTGGAGCCTGCTCGAAACCGGCGGGCCCCAGCAGTGGCCGCTGCCTGAAGGCACCACCGCTGGCAAGGCCCGCCTCTATGAAGACGGCATATTCCCCACCGCCGACGGCCGGGCGCGCTTTGCCGCCCATGCGTGGCAGCCGGTGGCCGAGCCGCGCGAGTCGCGCTACCCCTTCAGCCTGACCACCGGCCGCCTGCGCGACCAGTGGCACGGCATGACGCGCACCGGCACCCTGGGGCGCCTGTTCGGCCATGTGGCCGAGCCCAGCGTGCAGCTGAACCCGCAGGACATGGAAGAACGCGCCCTGAAGAACGGCGATCTGGTCTACGTGACGAGCAAGCGCGGCACCATCGTCGTGCCCGTGCAGGGCGACACCACCGTGGGCGTGTCGCAGGCCTTCATGGCCATGCATTGGGGCAGCGAGTTTCTAAGCGGCTGCTCGTCCACCGGCGAGCGGCTGGCGGGCGTGAATGCACTGACCACCTCGGCCTACTGCCCCACCTCCAAGCAGCCGGAGCTCAAGCACGCGGCCGTCAAGATCCTCAAGGCTGAGCTGCCCTGGACGTTGCTGGCCATGGCCTGGCTGCCGGCCGACACGGCACAGGCCACGCGCGAAGCGCTGTCGGCATTGATGGCGCAGTTTCCGTTTGCCAGCTGCGTTCCCTTCAGCAACAACACGCCATTGAGTGAACCCGGCCGCGAGCGCGTGGGCGTGCTGCTGCGCGCCGCAGCGCACGAAGCCCCGCCCGACGCCACCATCGAGCACATCGAGTCGCTGATGGGCCTGGCAGGCGCCGACACGCAGCGCTACGCCGACAAAAAGCGCGGCCAGCGCCGCGCGGCGCGTCTGCTGCGCCGGCCCGACGCCACCACGCTCGAAGGCATCGTGCTGGCGGGCGACACCAGCGCGCAAGGCTGGCTCAAGACCCTGCTGCAGGAAGAGCTCCCCGCCCAAAGCTACGGCCGCCTGCTGCTGATCCCCGGCGCCAAGGCCCCCGTGGCGGTGCAGTCGCGCGGCAAGACGGTCTGCACCTGCTTCAACGTGGCCGACATCGCCATCACCACAGAGCTGGCACACTGCCACGGCACCGACGCCGACCGCCTGGCCCAGCTGCAAGGCAAGCTGCGCTGCGGCACCAACTGCGGCTCCTGCCTGCCCGAACTCAAGCGCATGGTGCGCGCCACCGGCCCCCTGGCCCCGAAACCTGTGGCACAGGCCACCATATAACCAAAAGTTGTCTGGGTTGCGTGAAAATGGCACCCCAGCCCCACTTCGAACACCCACAAGGACGTGTGCAACAGGGCTCCAGCTAGGCATTTTCGGCGCAGACAGTACGCCTGTACGGCAAGCCGAAATAACGACGCTGGAGCCCTGTTTCACAAGTCCCGCCAACTACTACCATGGGCATAAGCCAGTACATCAAGGAAATTGGGCGCGGCGCGCGCGGCGCCAAGCCGCTTACGCGCGAGCAGGCCACCGACCTGTTCGGCCAGGTGCTGGACGGCCACGCGAGCGACCTGGAGATCGGCGCCTTCTGCCTGGCCATGCGCATCAAAGGCGAGACGGCTGAGGAGATGTGCGGTTTTCTCGACGCCACACACCAGCGCCTGGCCCTGCTGCCCGCCACGGACCGCCCGCTCATCGTGCTGCCCAGCTACAACGGCGCTCGCAAGCTGCCCGTGCTCACCCCCCTGCTGGCCCTGCTGCTGGCACGCAAAGGCCTGCCCGTGCTGCTGCACGGCATGCGCACCGAGGCTCGCCGCATTCTGGCATCGGATGTGCTTCTTGCCCTTGATATAACAGCGCTGGAAGCTCCTGAAAAGATAGCAAACGGAACCGTGCGCCACATCCACACACAGCACCTGCATGCAGGCCTGGCGCGCCTGCTGGCCGTGCGCGAGGTGGTGGGCCTGCGCAATCCGGGGCACAGCGTGGTCAAGCTGATGAACCCGTGCGCCGGGCCGTCGGTGGTGGTCACGGCCTACACGCACCCCGAGTACTTCGAGATGCTGCAGGCCACCTTCCGCACGCTGGGCATCACGGCCCTGCTATCGCGCGGTCTCGAAGGCGAGGTCGCCACCGACCCTAGGCGCACACCGCGCTACGACGGCTTCATCCACGGCACGCACACAGTGCTGGAGGCCCAGCAGCCTGGTACCGCCAGCGAGGTGCCCGGCCTGCCCGCCGAGATCGACGTGGCCACCACCGCCACCTACACGCGCCGCGTGCTGGCCGGCGAGTTGCCCATCCCGCCCGCCATCGAGAGGCAGGTGGAACATATCTTGCGTCTTGCGGATCAAACAGCCCCGGAGACATCGCCATGAGCCGCCCCACAGTCCCCACCACCCCGTCCACCCCTGCGCAGCACCTGGGCACGGGCGGCCGCTGCACCCTGGTGGGCGCCGGGCCGGGCGATCCGGAGCTGCTGACCATCAAGGCGCTGAAGGCCATCCAGGCAGCGACCGTGCTGCTGGTGGATGACCTGGTGAGCGACGCCATCGTGGCGCACGCTTCACCCATGGCGCGGATCGTCTACGTGGGCAAGCGCGGCGGCTGCAAGAGCACGCCGCAGGCCTTCATCGAAAAGCTGATGCTCATGGCCGTGAACGAGGGTGAGAATGTGGTGCGCCTCAAAGGGGGCGATCCCTTCATCTTCGGTCGGGGCGGCGAAGAGGTGGAACACCTGCGCGCGGCAGGCGTGCAGGTGGATGTGGTCAACGGCATTACCTCCGGTCTGGCAGGGCTGACATCGCTGGGCGTGCCCCTGACCCACCGCGAGCATGCGCACGGCGTCGTGTTCGTCACGGGGCACGCAAAGCCCGGAGACGCAGGCACCGACTGGCGCCAGCTGGCAGCCACCGCCCGCGACGCCAGGCTCACGCTGGTGATCTACATGGGCGTGAGCGGCGCCGCCACCATAGAGCAGGAACTGCTCACCGGGCTGCCCGCCCACACGCCGGTCGCCATCATCCAGCACGCCACCTTGCCACACCAGAAACACGCGGTCACCACGCTGGATGCATTGCACGCCACCATCACCCGCGATGGACTGGCCAGCCCGTCAGTCATCGTGGTGGGCGACGTGGTACGTGGCGTGGCGCTGGCATCGCAAGAAACGCCGCTCACGGCCCGCAAAGCGGGATAACCGGGCTGCACCTGCACCGCAGGGTGCGCAGGGGCCCCACGCCGGGCAAGAATCACGGCGCGCCAACTGGCCCAGCTATTGCTTTCTGAATGTATCTGAATGCAATGAGCACAAGGACCCACATGGCAGCCTATCCAGTCCCCTCGCACACCGGCATGCCGCCTTCGGCAGCCAGCGCATCCAAGCTCCCCGGCACGGCCTCCCGCGACACCGACATGTCGCTCGTCAATCTGGCCGCGCGCCAGCGCATGCTGTCACAGCGCATGGTGCTGCAAACCGTGCTGGCCGCGGGTGGTAGCGAACTGCACCTGAAGGCGGCACGCTCCACCCTGGCCCTGTTCACCGAAAGCCAGGCACGGCTGGTCGATACGCCGCGCCACCTTGGTGCCGCCGACGCGGAGCGCATCCGCAAGATCTACGGACCGGCCGGCGTGGGAGCCACCATCGACGCCTTTGCCCAGCAAGTCGGCACGGTGCTGGAGCTGACTGAACGCGGCAGCCCCCGCGTCGAGCACGCGCTGGCCCGGCTGGTGGAAAACACCGACGCCGCCCTGGAAGCACTGAACACCGCCACCACGGTGTTCGACCAGGTGGGCAAGGCCAAGTCCGAAACACTGATGAAGGAGCTGGCAGGCATCGTCGCCTCCATCCAGACCGTGGCCCGCGAGGCCAAGGTGGTGAGCTTCAACGCCCAGGTGATGGCCGCGCGCGCGGGGCAGCACGGCCGGGAATTCGCCGTCGTGGCGAACGTGCTGTCGGGTATCACCCACGAAATCGACGGACTGTCGCTGCAAGCGGTGTCGCTGGCGGGACGCAGCCGCAGCGCGGCCTGAAAACCGGCAGGACAGGGTCTTACAATTGGTGCCCATTGGAAACCATCGGCGCAGCGGCACGGGCCACACTCCGGCAGGGCCCGCAGGCACACGGCGTATTGCCGCGCCTGCGCCAAGCCCGCTCCAGACAACACACCACCTTTGGGAGAGCGTCAAGCCATGAAGATCACCACCCTGTGCAAGAGCCTGGCCCTGGCCGGCTGCCTGCTGGCCAGCGCCGGCTCCGCCTGGAGCTATGAAATCAATGCCGGCAAGGTGCTGGACGACACGGGCAAGGCGATACAGTTGCGGGGGGTCAACTGGTTCGGTTTCGAAACCAACAACCATGTGGTGCACGGCCTGTGGGCCCGCAACTGGAGCGACATGATCACGCAGATGCAGGCCCAGGGCTTCAACGCCGTGCGCCTGCCCTTCTGCCCCGCCACGCTGCATGGCTCGGCCCCGCCCAACAGCATCGACTATGGTCGCAATGCCGACCTGGCGGGCCTGTCGGCCCTGCAGGTGATGGACAAGATCGTCAGCGAGCTGAGCAACCGCGGCATGTACGTGCTGCTGGACCACCACACGCCCGACTGCCAGACCATCAGCGAACTCTGGTACACGCCGGCCTACAGCGAGCAGCAGTGGATCAGCGACCTGACCTTCGTCGCCCAGCGCTATGTGGGCGTTCCCGGCGTCATCGGCCTGGACATCAAGAACGAGCCGCACGGCAGTGCCACCTGGGGCACTGGCAACAACGCCACCGACTGGAACCGCGCGGCCGAACGCGCCGCAGCGGCCGTGCTGGCGGTTGCGCCCAAGTGGCTCATCGCCGTGGAAGGCATCGGCGAGAACCCCAGCTGCTCGGGCGGCAATGCGCATTTCTGGGGCGGCAACCTGGAGCCCCTGGCCTGCACGCCGCTCAACATCCCGGCCAAGCAACTGCTGCTGGCGCCGCACACCTACGGGCCGGACGTGTACGTGCAGCCCTACTTCAATGCGTCCAACTTCCCGAGCAACATGCCGGCGATCTGGGAGCAGCACTTCGGCCAGTTCGTCCAGGCCGGCTACGCCGTGCTCCTGGGTGAGTTCGGCGGCAAGTTCGGCCGGGGTGATGCGCGCGACGTGCAATGGCAGAACGCACTGGTGGACTACATGGTCGGCAAGGGCATGCGCAGCGGCTTCTACTGGTCGTGGAACCCCAACAGCGGCGACACCGGCGGCATCCTGGACGACGACTGGAATACCGTGCGCACCGACAAGGTCCAGCTGCTCCAGCGGCTGTGGGGCGACGGCACCACCACACCAACCCCGACGCCGACCCCCACACCCACACCGACACCAACCCCTACTCCGACCCCAACGCCCACGCCTGCGGCCAATTTCTCGGTGCAGCAGCTCATGGACAGCGACTGGGGCGCCGGCTACTGCCAGCGGGTCAAGGTCACCAACACCGGCACGTCTGCGGGCAACTGGGCCATCACTCTGGCGGTGAGCGGAACGGTCAACAACCTGTGGAACGCCACCTGGTCCCAGTCCGGCGGCAACCTGAATGCATCCGGGGTGAACTGGAACCAGACGCTCTCGCCAGGGGCGGTTGCGGAGTTCGGTTTCTGCGCCGCACGCTGACCTGACCCAAGCCGCCCCCGCGCTGGGGCGGCCTTCACGCGCGGGCACGACACCCGGCTCCGCCTCGCGCCCCATGGGCGCGAGGCGGATGCGGCGGCGTCAGGCCTTGGCCGCCTCGCGTACCTGCTGGAACCGCTCGGCCAGTTCCTTGCGCAGCGCCTTGCGCAGCAAGGCAGCCTCCCAACGCCGGCCTTCGTCCGGGGTGGAGGGCGACAGTGGCGGCACCTTCACCGGCTTGCGCGATTCGTCCACCGCCACCATGGTGAAGAAGCAGCTGTTCACATGCCGCACCACCTGGGTGCGTATGTCTTCGGCCACCACCTTGATGCCGATCTCCATCGACGAAGAACCCGTGTAGTTGACGCTGGCCAGAAAGGTCACCAGCTCACCCACATGGATGGGCTGCAGGAACATCACCTGGTCCACGCTCAGCGTGACCACGTAGCAGGCCGAATAACGGCTGGCGCACGAATACGCCACCTGGTCCAGCAGCTTCAAGATGGCCCCACCGTGCACATTGCCCGAGAAATTGGCCATGTCCGGGGACATCAGCACGGTCATGCTGAGTTGGTGCGAAGGGATGTTCATGCTGCAATTTTAGGGTGGGGTGCGTCGCGCCCCCGCAACGCCGCGGGCCGCTAAACTCGCGCAGCACAACCCATGCCACGCGCAAGCGGCCCGTCGCCACAGACCGCCAGCACCGCCAGGCCGGCCGCGATGCGGCCCTACCGATACCAGGCACACGATGCCGGAGGGAACAGCAACATGCTCGAAATCGACAAGCTCAATGAATTCACCGAAAGCCACGGCGCGCTGCGGCGCGGGCGCGGCCTCGTATCGGGGGTGATCGCGCTCACCCTGGCCATCCTGTGCTTCCTGGGTGTGCTGGCCTTCCACTTCCCCGAGTACCTGACCACGCCCCAGTTGCGCAAGAGCTACGACGTGACGGTCATCCGCTACATCATGTTGGCAGCCATGGCCGTTGCAGGCGGCATCTCGCTGGTCAACATCCTGTTCAACCGCTCGCGCTGGCTGTCCACCTTCGCATTCGCAATCGTTGCACTGGCCGCCATCCTGGGCGGCCACAAGGTGGAGGTGGACCCCAACTTCCCTGACAACACGCCCTACATCGGCCTGGACTGGTTCATCCTCGATCTGCTGGGCAGCTCGCTGATCTTCATCTTCATCGAGAAGCTGTTCGCGCTGCGCAAGGACCAGCCCATCTTCCGCGAGGAATGGCAGACCGACTTCCACCACTTCATCGTGAACCACATGGTGGTGGGCTTCGTGCTGCTGGCCACCAACCTGCTGGTGCACAAGTTCTTCGGCTGGGCTGCCAGCGACGGCGTGCGCGGCTGGGTGCAAGGCCTGAACTTCTGGGTGGCACTGTTCCTCATCATCCTGGTGGCCGACCTGGTGCAGTACTGGACGCACCGCGCCTACCACGAGGTGCCCCTGCTGTGGCGCCTGCACGCCGTGCACCACAGCGTCAAAAGCATGGACTGGATGGCCGGCTCGCGCCAGCACATCCTGGAGCTGTTGATCACGCGCACACTGGTGCTCGCGCCCATCTACGTGCTGGGCTTTTCCAAGGAAGTGATCGACGCGTACATCGTCGTCGTGGGCTTCCAGGCCGTGTTCAACCATGCCAACGTGAGCGTGCGCCTGGGGCCGCTGCGCTACGTGCTGGTCACGCCCAACTTCCACCACTGGCACCACAGCCAGGACCAGGAGGCGCTGGACAAGAACTATTCGGCCCACTTCGCCTTCCTGGACTACCTGTTCGGCACCGCCGTCAAGAGCGACAAGCTCTGGCCCGAAAAGTACGGCGTGCTGGGCGACTATGTACCCAACGGGTTCGTGAAGCAGTTCAAGTTTCCGTTCACCTGGAAGGGCTGAGTCCCGCCGCCGCCAAGCCCGTGCTCAGAGGGTGCTGAGCTCCTTCTCGAGCGCCCTCAGCTGTTCGCGCAGCTCTTCGGTGCGCGCGTCGCACGCGGCCTTGTCCTTGCCTGCGGCGGCAACGCGCTCCTGGGCAAACTGGTTGCCTGCCGCAATGGATTTGCGCAGCGGGCCCGCCGTGGCCACCGCCTCTGCCGGTTGCGCCGCGCACTCGCGCTGATTGCGCTCCACCGCCGCACGCGCCTGCGGCACGCCCTGGTTCTGCAGGAAATGCTTGCGCTGCCACGAAGGGCCGAAGGTGCCCTCCTGCGGCTTGGATGCGCTCGGCGGAACGGGTGTTGCACCCTCCATCGCCGGGCGCACCTCGATCTTCTCGCCAGACCCCCCTGCACACGGAGCGTCCTGGAACGAAACCTTGCCATCGGCACCCGTGCACTTGTTGATGGCCCAGGCCGGGGCCAGGAAGCCCAGCGCCAGGGCGCAGGCAGCGTAGCGGATTGGATGCATGGGTCAGTCCTCGGAAGGTGGATGGCACGGGCGGGAGTCAATGCTACCGCGCCGCGCGAATTGAGGGGATGCCCAGCGACGCCCTACAATCCGCCGCTCCCATGACCACCCCTTTCTTTGACGCCGTCATCATCGGCGCCGGCGCCGCCGGCCTTTTCTGCGCCGGCCAGGCGGGCCAGCGGGGCCTGAAGGTCCTGCTCATCGACCATGCCGACAAGGTGGCCGAGAAGATCCGCATCTCGGGCGGCGGGCGGTGCAACTTCACCAACCGCGACCTGGACCCTTCCGCGCCGCACAAGCACTTCGTTGGCCAGAACCCGCAGTTCTGCCGCTCGGCGCTGTCGCGCTACACGCCTGCCGACTTCATTGCGCTGGTGCAAAAGCACGGCATCCCGTTCCACGAGAAGCACAAGGGCCAGCTTTTTGCCGACCGCTCGGCCGAAGACATCATCGCGATGCTGCTGGCCGAATGTGCGGCAGGCGGCGTGACGCACTGGCAGCCGTGCGGCGTCAAAAAAGTAGTCTATTTGCCTTCTGACGCCGATCCACAAAGCGCCGGCAGCTATCAAATTGATACCGACCGAGGCCCGGTGCAGGCGCGCTCGGTCGTGATCGCCACGGGCGGGCTGTCCATCCCCAAGATCGGCGCCACGGACTTCGGCTACCGGCTGGCGCAGCAGTTCAAACTGCCCCTCGTCGATCGCCGCCCGGGCCTGGTGCCGCTCACATTCGACGGCGACGGTTGGGCGCCTTACGCACAGCTGGCGGGGCTGGCGTTGCCGGTGGACATCAGCACCGGTGCCAAGAAGGAGCGCATGGCTTTCCACGAAGACCTGCTGTTCACGCACCGGGGCCTGTCGGGGCCGGCGGTGCTGCAGATCTCCAGCTACTGGCGCGAGGGCACGCCACTGGCCGTCAACCTGGCACCCACCGTGGACCTGCCCGCAGCGCTGGCCCTCGCCAAGTCCCGCTCGCGCAAGCTGATCGCCAACGAGTTGGCCACCCTGGTCCCCGGCCGCCTGGCCGACGCCTGGGCACAGCGCGAAGCCGACTGGCAGCGCCCCGTGAACGAGGCATCGGACAAGGCCCTGGCCCGGCTGGCGGAACAGCTGGCGCGCTGGGAGCTGACGCCCACGGGCACCGAGGGCTACAAGAAGGCCGAAGTGACCCTGGGCGGCGTGGACACCAAGGCGCTGTCGCAGCAGACCATGGAGTGCAAGGCGCAGCCGGGGCTGTACTTCATCGGCGAGGTGGTGGACGTGACCGGCTGGCTGGGTGGCTACAACTTCCAGTGGGCCTGGGCCAGCGGGCATGCGTGCGCGCAAGCGTTGAAGGCGACACCCCCCTGAGGCCTTGCGGGCCTTCGCCCGCCCTCGCCTGCGCAGCGCATGTTGGGCCGCTACGCCGTCGCGACCGCCCTCACTTGCAGCGCCCGCTGCTGCAGCGCCCAGTCTTCCAGCTGCGCCACCGGCAAGGGCCGGCTGAAGTGGTAGCCCTGCAGTTCTTCGCAGTCGAGCACACCCAGCACCTGCGCGGTGGCCAGGTCCTCCACGCCCTCGGCCACGATCTTGAGGCCCAGCGTGTGGCCCAGCGCGATGATGGCGCGGGTGATGGCCATGTCGGCGGGGTTGGCGAGCATGTCGCGCACGAAGGATCGGTCGACCTTCAGCCGGTCGATGTCAAAGCGCTTGAGGTAGGCCAGGCTGGAATAGCCGGTGCCGAAGTCGTCGATGGACAGCTGTACCCCGAGCGCCTTGAGTGCCGCGAGCTGCTGCTCGGCCGCGTGCGCGTTGTCCATGAGTTGCGACTCGGTGATCTCCAGCTCCAGCCGATGGGCGGGCATGCCGGTGCGCGCCAGCAGCGCCTCGATGTCGGCCACGAGCAGCGGGTCGGCCATCTGCGCGGCCGACAGGTTGACGGACACCGAGATGTCCGCCAGGGGATGCGCGCTAACGCCGCTGTTGCCGCTGCCGTCGCCGGATGGCCGTGGCAACTCCTGCCAGCGCGCCCACTGCTCGCAGGCCTGCTGCAGCACCCAGCTGCCGATCGCGCGGATCATGCCCGTCTCTTCGGCGATGGGGATGAATTCGCTCGGCGGTATCGCGCCGATGGCCGGGTTGTTCCAGCGCAGCAGCGCTTCGACACCCAGCAGGCGGCCGCTGTGCGCGGCCAGACGCGGCTGGTAATGCAGGCTCAGTTCGTGGCGCTCCAGGGCGCGGCGCAGGTGCTGCTCCATGGTCTGGCGTGCCAGGGCCCGCTGGTCGGTCTCCACCGAATAGAAGCGCGCCATGTCCCGGCCGGTGGTCTTGGCCTCGTACATGGCCGCATCGGCGCGGCGCATGAGCTCGTCGATGTCGCTGCCATCCCCGGGGTACACGGCGATACCGACGCTGCACGACACGTTCAGTTCGTGGCCCTCCACCGGGTGGCTCTGGCGGATCAGCGGGATCAGCCTGCGCTCCACCAGCTGCTGCACGTCTTCGCGCCCGGCCACGTCGCGCATCACCACCACGAACTCGTCGCCGCCCAGGCGGCTCACGGTGTCGCGGCTGCGCACGGCCTGCGTGAGGCGCCCGGCCACCGAACGCAGCAGCCCGTCGCCGATGTGGTGGCCCAGCGTGTCGTTGATGGCCTTGAATCGGTCCAGGTCGATGAACAGCACGGCCACCTTCTCGCCCGTGACGCTGGCCTGGGCCAGCGCCAGCTGCAGGCGCTGCACGCACAGCGAGCGGTTGGGCAGCTCGGTGAGCACGTCGTGGTGCGCGAGGAACTGGATGCGCTCCTCATTGAGCTTGCGGTCGGTGATGTCGATGGCGATGCCGATGTGGTTGGCCACCGCGCCGCTGTTGTTGTGGCCCTTGCTCTCGCGCACGGCGGACACCATGAGCCAGGCCGGATAGGTCTCGCCCGAACGGCGGCGAAACCGCACCTCGCCCTGCCAGGACTCCTTGTCGAGCATGGTGCGGCGGATCTGCTGGGGCAGCGGCTCGCCGTCGGTTTCCTCCACCAGGAAGCCCAGATCCTCGCCGATGACCTCGTAGAAGTCGTAGTGCGTGCTGCGGCAGAACGCCTTGTTCACGCTGATGATCTGCTGGTCGGCGTTCATGATGATGATGCCCTCGGACGAGGCCTCGAACACCTTGGCCCACAGCTCCAGCCGCTGCTCCATGACCTTGAGCACGTTGATCGGCGTAAACGCCGTGAGCACCGCGTCGCGCCCCTGGAACTGCAGGCGCCGCGCCGACAGCACGGCCCACGAGGGCTCGGTGCTGCCCTTCCAGCGCACCTCGAACTCGTCGACCGAGCCCTGGTCCGCCAGGCGCTGAAAGAACCGCGCGCGCACGCCGGGCTCGAGCCCCACGGCCCACGGGTCCGTCTTGCGACCGCCCAGCCAGTGGCCGGCCGGCGCGTTGGAGTGCAGCACCTCGTGCTCGGGCACCGAGGTGACGACCATCGGGATCGGGAACGCCTCCACCAGCTCGCGCTGGGCCTCTGCCGCACGGGCGCTGGCGGCCAGCTCCTGCTGCAGCAAGCGGTCGCGGTCGAGCTGGGACAGCATCTCGTTGAAGGCGGTGACCAGGCGGCCGATCTCGTCGCGGCTTGACCAGTGGGCGCGCAAGGTGTGATCGCCGCTCTTGCGAACCTCGTCGGCCACGCGCGCCAGCTGCTGCAGCGGCTTGGCGATCTGCCGGGCCACCAGCGTCACCAGGCTCAGGATGCAGCCCAGCAGCACCAGCGCCGTGCCCAGGTGCAGCCACATGCGGGCGTACAGCCCGTCCACCCGGCGGTTCAGCAGACGCTCCAGATCGACGATGCCCACCGCCCAGGCGTCGCGCAGCGCGCCCAGCACCTGCGCTTGCTGCACCCCCACCTGGGCCAGCGTCAGGCGCGACTCGCCGGCGGCCATACCCTGCAGCAGCGCCTGAAAGCTCTCCAGCGAAGTCTTGAGCGCCTCGCGCTGGGCCATGAGGGCCGCACGCATTTCGGGCGACCCTGCAATGAACGCCTGGTTGTAGTCCGACTCGATGCCCAGCATCACCGCGTCGAGCCGCCCCACCAGGGTGAGCAGCTCGGACGACCACTGCGGTCCGCGCGCCGTGGGCGCCGCGTGCAGGAACACCACGGTGTCGTGCACGGCCTGCAGCAGCTCGGGAAACCGCAGCACCACCAGCGACATGCCGTAGTAGCTGTCCAGGTCCGGGTCCAGGATCAGGTTGGACTGGTTGCCCACCGTGGTGAGCAGCTCGCGGCCTTCGCGCAGCAGCTGGCTGCGCAGCCGGGTCAGCGCAATGGGGTCGGAGGCGGGCGGCGGGCTTTGCACCAGCTGCTGCAGCACCGAACTGAAGCGTTCGCCCACCTCGTGCGTGCGAAGCTGATCGTCATAGGCCTGGCGCACACCCGCCAGCCGCGTGAGCACATCGGCCACCACCGGGGGCTGCTCGGGCGGCGCGGCGAGGAACTGGCCCATCAACCCGTCGCGCAGCACGGCCGCATAGGTGGTGCCCACGATCTCCTTGCGGGTGAAATCGATGGCCACGTACTTCTCGTGGATCAGGATGCTGGAGACATAGATCACCGCGGACAAATCCAGCAAGTAGATAAGCATGAGCTTGCGGCCCACACTGAGGCGGCCCAGCCAGCCCGAAACGCGGTGCATGAATGCCATGGTATTGGTGTCTCTGCGCGGGCCCGGCCGGCGGATGGCCGGCGAGCCAGTAGCTGTGAATGGTGTTGTTACAAGATGAAGCAACATCCACGCCACCCCCCGAGAGGTTCAGCGGCGCTGTGCGCAGGCCTGCACATCACCCACTTGCACCGCTGCGCCATGAAAAGGCTATAATCTCCGGCTTTGCTGGCAATGCCCCGTCGGCCAAATACTAGTTACAGTCCATGACTGAGACGGGGAAACCCGCCACACACGGCCTTCAGGCCCGATCTCCTGAAGTCCCTCTGTGGGCACATTTTGGAAACCATTAGCTAATGACTACGATCCGCGTAAAAGAAAACGAACCCTTTGACGTTGCCCTGCGCCGCTTCAAGCGCACCATTGAAAAGCTCGGTCTGCTGACCGACCTGCGCGCCCGTGAGTTCTACGAAAAGCCCACCGCCGAGCGCAAGCGCAAGAAGGCAGCCGCCGTGAAGCGTCACTACAAGCGCGTTCGCAGCATGCAACTGCCCAAGAAGCTGTACTAAGTACCGCTTAGGCCCCGTCCTGATACGGAGTGCCGACAAACCCGCGCTAGGGACGCCAAGCGCGGGTTTTTGTTTTTTCGGGTTTGCAAAAAGCCCCTCTGGCGTTGTTGTAGCGCCTTGCCGTAGCGAGACTACTGTCCGCGGCACTACGCCTAGCCAGAGGGGCTTTTTGCAAACCCTAAATCCCTGCCTGACCAACACAAAGACAAAGGAAAAGCCTCATGAGCCTCAAGGATCAGATCACCGAAGACATGAAAACCGCCATGCGTGCCAAGGACAGCGAGCGCCTGGGCACCATCCGCCTGCTGCAGGCCGCGATGAAGCAAAAGGAAGTGGACGAACGCATCGAGCTGGACGACGTGGCTGTCGTGGCCATCGTGGACAAGCTCATCAAGCAGCGCAAGGACTCCATCACGGCTTTCGAAGGCGCAGGCCGCCAGGACCTGGCCGACAAGGAAAAGTCGGAGATGGCGGTGCTGCAGGCCTACCTTCCCGAGCGCATGTCGGCCGAGGAGACCCTGGCCGCCGTCAAGGCCATCGTGGCCGAGCTGGGCGCTGCAGGCCCCGGCGACATGGGCAAGGTCATGGGCGTGGTCAAGACCCGTCTGGCGGGCAAGGCCGACATGGGCCAGGTCTCTGCCGCTGTCAAGGCTGCGCTGGCTGGCTGAGCGCCCCACGGTGCCGCAGCGCCAAGGCGCTGCGGAAGGCCTCGGGCCATCCACTATCAAAACAATAGCTGCTGGCGCTTGGTGGACAAGCGATAGCGGCTATTTTTTTATAAAGGGCAAAGCGACCGCTGGCCCTACGCCCGCAGACCCTGCCCCCTGTACGTCCAAGACCTGCCCGCCTTGCGGCTGCACCTTGCCCCACTCCGTGCGGAAGTACGCCTCCAGAAACTCCACACACACCCGCACCTTGGCCGAGCGGTCCAGCCGCGTGGGGTACACGGCCCACACATTGGCCTCCTGGTACCAGTCCGGCAAAACCTGCACCAGCCGCCCCGCGCGCAGGTGCGCCCCCACATCCCACAGCGAGCGCAGCGCGATGCCGCGGCCATGAACGGCCCACTGCACCACCATCTCCCCGTTGTTGGCCGACAGCGGGCCGCGCACCTTCACCGTCTCGTCCACCGCACCGCTGCGCAGCCGCCATACGCCGAATGGGTGGTCGCGCTCCTTGATCACCAGGCAGTCGTGGCTGGGCAGCTCGGCCAGCGTGCGCGGCGTGCCGTGGCTCTCCAGATAGGCCGGCGCCGCGCACAGCACGCGGTGGTTGTCCGCCAGCCGGCGGGCGATCAGGTGGGGTGCGATCTCGTCGCCCACGCGCACATCCAGATCGAACCCTTCGCCGGCCACATCCACCAGCCGGTCGAACACCTCCAGCCGCACCTGCAGGCCCGGGTGCTGCTCCACCAGCCGCGACAGCGCGGGCGCCACGATCTGCCGGCCAAAGCCGAAGCTGCTGCTCACCCGCAGCTGCCCGCGCGGCTCGCGCCGGGTGATGGCTACCTCCTGCAGCAGCTGGTCCATGTCGTCCAGGATGCGTTGCGCCCAATGAAAGACGCGCTCGCCCTCCTCCGTCACCGCCACGCGCCGAGTCGTGCGGTGCAGCAGCTTCACGGCCAGCTCCTGCTCCAGCAGGCGGATGCGCTTGCTCACGTACGCGGGCGAGACGCCCAGCTCCGTGGCCGCATCGCCAAAGCTGGCCTTGCGCACGACCACGGTGAACACACGCAGGTCGTCGGTGGCAGGGTTTTTATGCACGATGTGTGAAGAATAAGAGCACAGTTGCTGGATTGTATTTTCAGGCAGCGTGCCAAACAATGCCATCCAGCCGGTCCCTCCACAGGACCGCCCGTGATGCCTTCAGCCCCGCGCTGCCTGCCACCACTGCGCCAGCCATCTGCCACCATCCACCTTTGCACCACCCTCAAGGAGTCCGCATGAGCACCAGCACCCCCAAGACCTACAAGATCGCCGTCATCCCGGGCGACGGCATCGGCAAGGAAGTCATGCCCGAAGGCCTGCGCGCCGTACAGGCCGCCGCGCAGCGCTTCGGCATCCAGCTGGAGACCACCACAGTGGACTGGGCCAGTTGCGACTACTACGCCGCGCACGGAAAAATGATGCCCGACGACTGGAAGGCGCAGCTCTCGGGCATGGACGCGATCTTCTTCGGCGCCGTGGGCTGGCCTGCCACCGTGCCCGACCACGTCTCCCTGTGGGGCTCGCTGCTCAAGTTCCGCCGCGAGTTCGACCAGTACATCAACCTGCGCCCCGTGCGCCTGTTCGAAGGCGTGCCCTGCCCCCTGGCCGGCCGCAAGCCCGGCGACATCGACTACTACGTGGTGCGCGAGAACACCGAGGGTGAGTACACCTCGCTGGGCGGCATCATGTACGAAGGCACCGACCGCGAGATCGTGATCCAGGAATCCGTCTATTCGCGCAAGGGCGCCGAGCGCCTGCTCAAGTTCGCCTTCGACCTGGCCCAGAGCCGCCCGCGCAAGCACGTCACCTTGGCCACCAAGAGCAACGGCATCGCCATCAGCATGCCCTGGTGGGACCAGCGCGCCGACGACGTCGCCAAGAGCTACCCCGGCATCACGCTGGACAAGCAGCACATCGACATCCTCACCGCGCGCTTCGTGCTGCAGCCGGGCCGCTTCGACGTTGTGGCCGCCACCAACCTGTTCGGCGACATTCTCTCGGACCTGGGCCCCGCGACCACCGGCACCATCGGCCTGGCGCCCTCGGCCAACCTGAACCCCGAGCGCAGCTTCCCGTCGCTGTTCGAGCCCGTGCACGGCTCGGCGCCCGACATCTACGGCAAGAACATCGCCAATCCCATCGCCATGATCTGGTCGGGCGCGCTGATGCTGGACTTTTTGACCCAGGGCCAGGGGGCCGGCCGCGCCGCGCACGACGCCATCGTCGCCGCCATCGAAGCCGCCCTGAAGGAAGGCCCGCTCACGCCCGACCTGGGTGGCACGGCCAACACCACCGAGCTGGGCCAGGCCATCGCGGCGCGCATCGCCAAGGCCTGAGCAGGCAGGCGCATTGCGCTTCTCCCGACCGTGAAGCCGCGCGTTGATGGCGAGCAGGCATGACCGTGGCCAGCCGCCGCCGCGCAAGGGCCGCCCCGCCGCGCTGGCGGCGTCCCCCTTTCAGGGGGAAGGCGCGAAGCGACTCAGGGGGTCTTCCATTTGTGCCCAAACTGGTTGATGAGCATGCCCAGCAATACGGCGCCGGTGCCCGCCCACTGCGCGGGCGCGGGCTGCTCGCCCAGCACCAGCATGGCGGCCAGCAGTCCCACCACCGGGATCAGCAGCGAGAACGGGGCCACCCGCCCCGCCGGGTGGCGCTGCAGCAGACGCGTCCACAGGCTGTAGGCCAGCAAGGTGGCCAGCAAGGCCAGGTACAGCACCGCGAACAGCGCCTGCCCGTTGAGCCCGGCAAGCTGCGCTGCCACCGTGGCCGGGCCGTCCAGCCACAGCGCGAGCGCGAAGAACGGCACGATGGGCACGGTGCTGCTCCACACAACGAAGGGAAATGGTGCGTACTGCCCACCCGAGCGCGCCGCAAAGCGCACCACCATGTTGGACGTGGCCCACATGAAGGCCGCGCCCAGCGTGAGCACGAAGCCCGCCAGGCTCATCTGCAGGGCGCCCTCGCCATGGGCGCTGGCAATCACCAGCAGCCCGCCGAACGCCACCGCCAGCCCCAGCCATTGCGCCGGGCGAGCGCGCTCGTGCAGCAGCGCGGTGGCCAGGATCAGCGTGAAGAAGGCCTGGGTCTGCATGACCACCGAGGCCATGCCCGCCGTCATGCCCAGGCGCAGGCCCAGGAACAGCAGGCCGAACTGCCCCAAGCCCTGCGCCAGGCCGTAAGCCACGACAAAGCGCCAGGGCAGCTGCGGCCGGCGCACGAAGAGCAGGAAGGGCAGCGAGGCCGCGACGAAGCGCAGCGTGCCCAGCAGCATGGGGCTCAGGGTCTGCAGCCCCATCTTCATGACCACGAAGTTGGAACCCCAGATCAGGATGACCGCGAGCGCGCAGCCCAGGTCCCCTTGCGAGAGCGCGCGGGGCTGTGCGTCCCCCGGCAACGTCGCAGCGCTCATGCGCGGCTGCCTGCCAGGGTGCCGGACACCGAAACCGGCCGGCCTTGCCGTTGGCGCGCGGCCACGAAGGCGTCGAAGGCCTCGGCGCTGGTCTTGCGCGGCACATAGCCCAGTTGCTCCTTGAGGGCGGTGTTGAGCAGCACCGGCCGGTAACGCAGAAAGTCGAGTTGTTCAGGGCCGTAGCGGCTCACGCCCAGGCGCGAGCCCACGAACAGCGCCGCGCGCAGCAGGCCGGCCGGCAGGTCCAACGTCCCCTTGCCCAGCCGCGCGGCGATCTGGTGGATGGTGAGCGCCCCGTCGCCAGCGAGGTTGTAGCAGCCGGGCAATGCGCCCCCGAGCGCATGCAGCAGAGCGCCGGTCACGTCCTCGTCCCAGATGAAAACGAAGGGGCTGTCGCTGCCGCGGATGGCCAAAAGGCGCGGCTTCTCGAACAGCGCGGTGATCTGGTTGTCCACCCGCTCGCCCAGGATGGTGCCGATGCGAAAGACGGTCTGCGCCAGTTGAGGATGGCTCTGGCGCCATGCGGCCAGCATCTCCTCGACCAGGCGCTTGTGGTGCGCGTACGCAAAGCTTTCGTTGCCGCGCAGCGGGTGCGACTCGGTGAGCCAGGGCGGGTTGTCGGCGTGGTAGCCGTAGGCTGCGCCGCTGGAGGACACGACCACATGCCGCACGCCCTGGGCCGCGCAGGCGTCGAGCACATTGCGCGTGCCGTTCACGTCCACGTCGTATTCGAAGGCCCGGTTGGAGTCACGCCCCGGCGTGACGATGGAGGCCAGGTGCACAACCGTGTC
Organism: Acidovorax sp. sic0104; assembly: GCF_019219095.1. Taxonomy (GTDB): domain Bacteria; phylum Pseudomonadota; class Gammaproteobacteria; order Burkholderiales; family Burkholderiaceae_C; genus Acidovorax. Next base: position 25,143 of record NZ_JAHUWH010000020.1, on the reverse strand, counting down.
GATGGCATGGCGCTGCAGCGTCTCGGCCAGTGCCGGGTCGCGCACGTCCTGGGCCTGGTAGGCAATGCCCGGCTCGCGGCGCTCGGGCGGCACCTCGCGCACGTCGAGCGCGACGACGGTGCCGGTGTCCGGCCGCCGCGCCAGTGCCGCCACCACGCCGCGGCCCAGAAAGCCGTCGGCACCCGTGACCAGGATGTTGCGGGCGCGGAGCGTGGGCGCCGTGCTCATGCGCGCTCTCCCTGCGCCGGCGCGGGCTGCGCTCCCAACGGGTCCTTGCGCCCCCACCAGCTGGCTAGTGCCAGCCCGGCGATGATGTCCCAGAAGCCCCAGACCCCGGCCACCACGGCCATGCCGCCCAGGCCGCCGAAGAAGCTGAAGATCACCACCAGGCCCAGGCCTGCATTGCGGATGCCGACCTCGATGGCGACGGCGCGCCGGTCATAGTCTTGCAGGCCTGTGAAGCGTGCGCACAGGTAGCCGGTGCCGAAGGCCAGCGCATCGTGCAGTGCCACCGCCAGCAACACCAGGCCCACGTAGTCGAGGAAGAAGCGCCAGTTCCCCGCGATGGCCCCGAGGATGAAGCCGATAAGCGCCAGGAAGCTGATGATGCGCACGGCCTTCTTCACTCGCTGCGTGAGGCGCGGCAGGTGGTGCGCGCACAGCAGGCCCAGCACGAAGGGCACGCCGATGATGGCGACGATGTGGCCCACCATCTCCAGCGGGTCGAGTGCGATGGTCTTCAACAGCGGCGCGGCCGTGGGGTGCATGCCGCCCCAGAACGCGAAGTTGAGCGGCATGGCCACGATGGCGATGGCGTTGGAGATGGCCGTCATGGACACCGACAGCGCCACGTTGCCGCGCGCGCGGTGCGTGAGGATGTTGGACACATTGCCCGGCGGGCAGCAGGCCACCAGAATCATGCCCAGGGCAATGCTCGGCCCCACGCCCAGCAGCAGCGTGAGCGCAAAGGTCACCGCCGGCAACACGATGAACTGCGCGGCAATGCCCACGGCCATGGCCCAGGGCATCTTGGCCACGCGGCGGAAATCGTCCACCCGCGTATCGAGCGCAATGCCGAACATCAGAAAGCCCAGCACCACGTTGAGCAGCATCAGCGATGCGGGGTTGAAGTTCAGGCGGATCTCGTCCACGGGCAGCATGGTTTGTCTCCTCGGTTTTCTTCTTGTGATCGTTTTCAGGCCAGTGCGGCGGCGGCCTTGCGCACCGCCGCGCGGTAGGTGTCCTTGTGCACGTAGTAGGCCATGCGTTCAAGCTGCAGGTACTTGAATCCGCCCGACAGGTCGGGCGGCGGCCCCTGCACCGCAGCTGTGAAGGCCTGCGCGGCGGGCGTGCCGGCATCGAGCGACTTGAAGTAGCGCGCCACCAGCTCGGCCTGTTCGTAGCGGCCCTGCCAGCCGATGCCGCTGGCCTCGATCATGCCCAGCACGGCCAGACGGCGCCGCCCGGGTGCAAAGATGTTCAGGTGCAGGCGCGGCGCCATGCCCTGCCAGTTGAGCAACTCGCGCGCGATGAAGGGGTAGTGCAGCGTGTAGCCCGTGGCGGCCAGCACCATGTCGTAGTCCTGCCGGGTGCCGTCCTTGAAGTGCACGGTGGAGCCGTCCAAGCGCGCGATGTCGGGTTTCACATGGATGTCGCCATGGCCCAGGTGGTGCAGGATGAGCGAGTTCACGATGGGGTGCGACTCGTACATCCTGTACGCGGGCTTGGGAAAGCCGAAGCGCGTGGGGTCGCCCGTGAACCATTTCAAGACCGTGCTGTCCACCTTCTGCTTGAGCCAGGGCGGCAGCGGGCGCTTGCCACCCAGCGTGTCGGCAGGCTTGCCGAACACGTACTTGGGCACGAAGTAGTAGCCGCGCCGCACCGAGATGTCTACGCTGTCGGCATAGTGCACCGCATCCACCGCGATGTCGCAGCCCGAATTGCCGGCGCCCACGATGAGCACACGCTTGCCCTTGAACTGCTCGGCATGCTTGTAGGCCGAGGTGTGCAGCAACTCGCCGCTGAATTCGCCCTCGAACTTCGGCATGCTGGGCTCGGCCAGCGTGCCGTTGGCGATCACCACGCCTTTGTACTCGGCGCACTCGGTGCCGCCGTCGGCCGTGGCGATGGTCACGCGCCACAGACTGTCTTCGCTGTCGGTCAGCGGTTCCACGTTCAGTACGCGCACGCCGAAGCGGAAGTGCCGGCGCAGGTCGAAATGGTCGGCAAAGGCCGCGAAGTAGCGGCACAGCTCGCGGTGGCTGGGGTAGTCGGCCACGCTGTCGGCCATGGGGAATTCGCTGAACTCGGTGGTGCGCTTGCTCGAGATCAGGTGGGCCGACTCGTACACCGTGGAGCGCGGGTTGGCGATGTTCCACAACCCCCCCACATCGGTGTACGCCTCGAAGCCCTGGAATGGAATGCCGAGTTTTTGCAGGTTGCGCGCACCGGCCAGGCCCGAGGGGCCGGCGCCGATCAACGCTATCGAGCCGCGCGTGGCGGGCGAGGTGGTGTCCACGACGGGGGCGTGGCGAAGGTCGTCTTGCATCGGGGCTGCTCGCAGGTGGAATTCAAAGGGGCTCGGAGGGCGCTTGGCTGGTGCCCCTCGTCAGGCCCGGGATGGCCGTGGCACCTGCTTCGCCAGCGCGCGGCTTGCGCGGCTGGCCGCGCAGAAGACTGTCGTAGGTGGCGGCGGGCAGGCAGGCCAGCAGGCGCGAGAGCCAGCCGATGCGCCGTGGCAGCACGATGTGTTCGCGCCCGCGTGCCACGCCGGCCAGCAGCGCACGGGCGGCGGCATCGGGCTCCATGAGCCCGGGCATGGCAAAGCGGTTCCCGGCGGTGAGGGCCGTGCGCAGATAGCCCGGGCTCACGGTGTGCACGGACAGGCGCGAGCCCCGGCATTCCGCGCGCAGGCTCTCCAGGTAGCGGATCAACCCACCCTTGCTGGCGCAGTAGGCACCATTGCCCGGCATGCCGCGCCAGCCCGCGATGCTGGCCACGCCCACCAGGGCGCAGCGCGGCCCCTGCACGGCATGCACCCGCAGCGCCTGCACGAAGGGTTGGAAGGTGGTGGCCGGGCCCAGCAGGTTGATCTCCAGCATGCGGCGCATCACGGCCAGGTCGCCGGCCTCTGCGGTGTCGAAGCCGCCGGCCACACCGGCATTGGCGACCACCAGATCGGGCAGGCCGGCGCGTGCCATCCAGTCGGCGGCCACCTGCCCCATGGCCGGGGCGTCGGCCACGTCGGGCGTGTACACCGCACAGCGCCCAGGCGCGGTAGCGGCAAGGGCATCGAGCACCTCGCGCTGCAGGCCCACCAGCGCCACCTGCGCGCCCTGGGCCAGCAGCTCGCGCACCAGGGCCTGGCCCAGGCCACCACAGGCCCCCGTGACGACGGCGTTGCGAAAAGGGATGGGGGAAGGGGACATGCAGGGAAGGCTTTGCGGGAAAGGGTTGCGTCCACTGTAGGGCAGGCCTTATAAATCCCGGAATATTTTCTTATTTCGTCTCGGAATCAGAGATTCATGACAGAAAACACCACGACTGCCGCCTCGCCCGGGCTGCGCCTTTTCGACCTGCTGGAGCTGCTGGTGCGCGAGGCCCGCCCGCTCACGCTGGCCGAAGCAGTCGCCGCCAGCGGCTGGCCCAAGCCCAGCGTGCACCGGCTGCTGGTTCAACTGGAGGCCGGCGGCCTGCTAGCGCGCGAGCCCGACGGCCGACGCTACGCCCCCGCAGCCCGGCTGCTGCGCCTGGCCGAGGCCACGCTGGCCGGCAGCACGCAGCAGGGTGTGCGCCATGCCGTGCTGCGCCAGCTGGTGGCCGAGGTGGGCGAGAGCTGCAACTTCACGGCCCTGTCGGGTGCCGAGGTGGTGTACCTGGACCGCATCGAGTCGGCCTTTCCACTGCAGATGAACCTGCGCCCCGGCACGCGCGTGCCCGTGCACTGCTCGGCCAGCGGCAAGCTGCTGCTGGCGCACATGGCCGCCAGCCAGCGCAACAGGCTGCTCGAGGGACTGGCGCTGACCCGCCACACCGCCACCACCCTGACCACGCGCTCCGCTCTCGACGCCGAGTTCAAGCGCATCCGCAAGGACGACTACGCGGTGGATGCCGAAGAGTTCGTCGAAGGCCTGGTCTGCGTGGCCGTGCCCGTGCGCGGCGCTGACGGCAAGAGCATCCGCTGCGCCGTGGCGCTGCAGGCGCCCGTGGCGCGCATGTCGCTGACGCAGGCGCTGGAGAAGCTGCCGAGGCTGCAGACGGCCGCAGCAGCACTGGCCCGCACCTGGAACTGACAGCTCACGCTTTTGCGCGCGGCTTCTTGCGCATGCCCGCTGCCACTTCGCGCAGGCAGGCGATCAACTGCTCTGTGCCGGGCGTGGGCCGCTGGCCGCGCAAGGTGATCAGGCCCACGGGAGGCAAATCGATGGGCACGGCCAGCGGCAGTACGGCCACCTGGCCCTGCTGTGCGAAGTGCTGCGCCACCGCCCGTGCCATGAAGGCCACGGCACCGCGCTGGTGGATGAAGGACAGCTGTGCGAGGAACGAGGCAGACTCCACGATGTCGGCAGGCGGGTGCAGGTCATGCGCGAAGAACATCTGGTCGAGCTTGACCCGCAGCGAGGCCCAGGGCGGCGGCATCACGCAGGGCAGCGCGGCCAGGTCGGCCCACTGCGGCTTGCGCTTGCGCGCCAGCGCGTGGCCGGGCTGCACCACCACGGCCATGGGCTCGGCATACAGGGCCTCTGTCTCCAGGTCGGGCGAGGCGTAGCCGGGTTCGAGCCGGCCCACGAACAGGTCCAGCTCGCCCAGGCGCAGCTTCGGCAAAAGGCGTGTGAGGTCGCCTTCCTCGATCAGCACCGTGGTGTGGATGGAGCGCGCCTTGAGCCGCTCCACGGCCTGCGCCAGCAGCACGGGCGTGGCCACCACCATGGCGCCCACGCGGGTGCGGCCCACGGCACCGCTGGCCTCGGCAGCGATCTCCTCGCGCGTGCGTTCGTAGCCTGCCAGCACCGACCGCGCAAAGCGCACCACGCTGGCGCCTGCCGGCGTGGGTTCGGTGCCGCGCGTGGAGCGCTCGAACAGCGGCAGGCCGAACATGCTCTCGATCTCGGCAAGCGTCTTGGAAACCGCAGGTTGCGTGACCGAGAGAAACTCGGCCGCGCGGCCCAGGTGGCGGAACTGGTCGAGCGCGACCAGCATCTGCAGATGACGCAGCTTGAGGTTGCTGCGCAGTACACGGTCGATTTGTGCCATCGTGGTGGGTGTGGATTGCTGGCGGTGGGCTGGCGGTTCTTCATCACCTTTTTGCAATGAAGACAGTCCGTATTTTCATTGGATTGTTATGCATTGGTTTTGAACAATCGCGGCTCCCGATTCAAAAAAAAGCAGGAGACACGCATGCAGAACCCACGCAGTGGACGGCGCCAGTTCGTCCTCGGCGCCGTTGGCGCCGCCGCCACCCTCGCCACCACATCTTCCCGCCTGTTCGCACAGACCTGGCCCGAGCGCCCCCTCACCTTCATCTGCCCCTGGCCCGCAGGCGGCACGGCCGACCAGTCGATGCGCGCACTGTGCTCGGTGGCCGGCCGCATCCTGGGCCAGAGCATCGCGGTGGAAAACCGTGCCGGCGCCTCCGGCATGATCGGCTCCAAGGCCCTGGCCTCGGCCAAGCCCGACGGCTACACCATCGGCCAGATCCCGATCTCGGTCACGCGCTTCTCGCAGCTGGGCACACTGGCCGCCGACCCGCGCAAGGACTTCACCTACCTCGCGCGCACCTCGGGCCAGACCTTCGGCATCGCGGTGCCGGCCCACTCGCCCTTCAAGACGCTCAAGGACTTCGTCGCGCACGCCAAGGCCCACCCGGGCAAGGTGACGTACGCCCATGCCGGGGTGGGCGGCGCCACGCACGTGGGCATGGAAGAGTTCGCGAGCGTGGCGGGCATAGAGCTCAACCACGTGCCCTACAAGGGCGGCTCCGAGGCGCTGCAGGGCGTGCTGGGTGGCCATGTGGATGCGCTGGCCGACTCCAGCTCGTGGGCACCCCACGTTGAAGCGGGCAAGCTGCGCCTGCTGGCGACCTGGGGCGAACAGCGCACGCCGCGCTTCAAGGATGTTCCCACGCTGCGCGAGTCCGGCTACGACGTGGTGGTGGATGCCCCCAACGGCATCGGCGCCCCCAAAGGCCTGGACCCCGCCGTGACGGCCAGGCTGCGCGACGCCTTCAGGCAGGCCGTGGGCAGCCCCGAGTTCAAGGCCGTGGCCGAGAAGCTCGACGCGCCCCTGCTGTACCTGGACGGCCCCGACTACGAGAAGTACGTGAACACGGTCTACACCAAGGAGACCTTGCTCATCGACAAGCTCAAGCTGCGCGAACTGATGAAGAGTTGATGCCCGCGCGCTCCTCCGGTTTCTTTCCAGGGAGCGCGTTTTTCATGACACAAGGCCTCCGATGAACGCCCCCACGGCCCCCACCCTGCTGCCCGGCACCACGCACAACAGCCCGCTGCTGCACCTGCACCCCCACGACAATGTGCTCGTCGCCAAGACGGCCCTGGCGCTGGGCCAGGAGATTCCCGAACTGGGTGTGCGCACCCGCGCCCAGGTGCCCGCGGGCCACAAGATCGCCGCGCGCCGCATCGCCGAGGGCGAGCAGGTGAAAAAGTACGACACCGTGATCGGCGTCGCCACGCGCGACCTGGAGCCCGGCGATTACGTGCACAGCCACAACCTCCAGCTGGTGGACTACTACCGCGACCCCGCCTTCGGCGCCGACGTGCGGCCCGTGGACTACCTGCCCGAGGACCAGCAGGCCACCTTCCAGGGCTTCGTGCGTGCCGATGGTGGCGTGGGCACCCGCAACTTCATCGGCATCCTGTCGTCGGTGAACTGCTCGGCCACGGTCATCAAGCGCATTGCCGCGCACTTCACGCCCGAGCGGCTGGCCGCATTCCCCAACGTGGACGGCGTGGCCGCGTTCGCGCAGACCAGCGGCTGCGGCATGTCATCGCCCAGCGAACATTTCGACGTGCTGCGCCGCACGCTCGCGGGCTACGCACGCCACCCCAACCTGGCCGGCGTGCTGATCGTCGGTCTGGGCTGCGAGCGCAACCAGGTCGATGCGCTCGTGGACTCGCAGGGCCTGCAGCAAGGCAAGCTCATGCGCACGCTGGTGATGCAGGAGGTGGGCGGCACCCGCGCCACCATCGCGGCGGGCATTGCCGCCATCGAATCCATGCTGCCCGATGCCAACGCCGCGCAGCGCAGCACCGTGAGTGCCAGCCACCTCAAGATCGGCCTGGAGTGCGGCGGGTCCGACGGCTTTTCGGGCATCACTGCCAACCCGGCCCTGGGCGCGGCCATGGACATCCTGGTGCGCCACGGCGGCACGGCCATCCTGAGCGAGACGCCCGAGATCCACGGCGTGGAGTTCATGCTCACCCGCCGCGCCATCACCCCCGAGGTGGGCCAGAAGCTGCTGGATCGCCTGGCCTGGTGGGAGCGTTATGCAGCGGGCCAGAACGCGCAGTTCAACGGCGTGGTGGGCCACGGCAACCAGGCCGGCGGCCTGGCCAACATCTTCGAAAAATCGCTGGGCAGCGCCATGAAGGGCGGCACCACGCCGCTGCGTGCGGTGTACGAATACGCAGAGCCCATCACCGAGCACGGCTTCGTGTTCATGGACTCCCCCGGCTACGACCCGGTGGCAGCGACGGGCCAGATCGCCAGCGGCGCGCAGCTCATCTGCTTTACCACCGGGCGCGGCTCCATGTTCGGCAGCAAGCCGGCGCCCACCATCAAGCTGGCCAGCAACACGCCGATGTTCGAGCGCCTGGAAGAGGACATGGACATCAACTGCGGCGTGGTGGTGGACGGCAAACTCACGGTGCCCGAACTGGGGCAGCAGATCTTCGAGCAGATCCTGCGCCACGCCAGCGGCGAGCAGACCAAGAGCGAAGTCCTGGGCCTGGGCGACCACGAATTCGTGCCTTGGCACCTGGGCATCGTGTCGTGATGCAGTTCAATCAAAAATCATAGCTGCCGGCGCATTACAGATAAGCGTTTGAGGCCAATTTCATTCAAATTCCAAGCACCATGCCCCTGACACTCTCCCGCACCGACCTCGTGCGCAGCGCCAACTTCATCGCCGGCCAGTGGACGGCCGCCGCGAGCACGGCCGTACTCCACGTGACCGACCCAGCCACTGGCGCCGTGATCATCGCCGTGCCGGACAGCGGCGCCGCTGAAGCACGTGCCGCGATCGAAGCGGCGCATGCCGCCTTCCCCGCCTGGCGCAAGGTGCCCGCCAAACAGCGCGCGGCCATCATCAAGCGCTGGAACGACCTGGTGCTGGCCCACCAGGACGACCTGGGCACGCTCATCTCCCTGGAACAGGGCAAGCCCCTGGCCGAAGGCAAGGGCGAGGTGGCCTACGCCGCCGGCTACATCGAGTGGTTTGCCGAAGAGGCCACGCGCATGAACGGCGAAGTCATCCCCGCACCCGTGCCTGGCCGCCGCATGTTTGCGCTCAAGGAACCCGTGGGCGTGGTGGCCGCGATCACGCCGTGGAACTTCCCGGCCGCGATGATCGCGCGCAAGATCGCCCCGGCCCTGGCTGCGGGCTGCACCGTGGTATGCAAGCCGGCGGAAGACACACCACTCACGTCGCTGGCCCTGGTGCTGCTGGCGCACGAGGCCGGGGTGCCTGCGGGCGTGCTCAACATCGTGACCGCCTCACGCGAGAAGACGCCCGAGGTGGTGGACGTGTGGCTGGGCGATGCCCGCGTGCGCAAGATCACCTTCACCGGCTCCACCCCCGTGGGAAAGCACCTGGCGCGCCGCAGCGCGGACACCTTGAAGAAGCTCTCGCTGGAGCTTGGCGGCAATGCGCCCTTCATCGTGTTCGAGGATGCAGATGTCGACGCGGCCGTGGACGGCTTCATGGCCGCCAAGTTCCGAAACGGCGGCCAGACCTGCGTGTGCCCGAACCGGGTGTTCGTGCATGCCAAGGTGCATGAAGAATTCGCGACCAAGCTGACCGCCCGCGTGAGTGCCTTGAAGGTCGGCCCGGCCAGTGACCCGGCCTCGCAGATCGGTCCCATGATCAATGACCGTGCGGTGGAGAAGATCGAGCGCCATGTGCAGGACGCCGTCGCCCGGGGCGCCAAGGTGCTCACCGGCGCAAAGCGCCTGACGGAGTTGGGCGCCACCTACTACGCCCCCACCGTGCTCACCGGTGCCGACAGCTCCATGGCCTGCGCCTGCGAAGAGACCTTCGGCCCCGTGGCGCCGCTGACGGTGTTCACCCACGAGGCCGAGGTGATCGCCGCCGCCAACGACACGCCCTTTGGACTGGCCGCGTACTTCTACAGCAACGATGCGCGCCGCATCTGGCGCGTGGCCGAGCTGCTGGAGACCGGCATCGTGGGCGTGAACGAGGGCGCGATCTCGGCCGAGGCTGCGCCGTTCGGTGGCGTCAAGGAATCGGGTTATGGGCGCGAAGGCTCCACGCACGGGCTGGAGGACTACCTGCACACCAAGTACGTGTGCCAAGGATTGCTCGACTGACTACATCACGGAACAACACACATGCCCGCACACAACCCCTTCAAGACTGCCCTGGCAGAACGCCGTTCGCAGATCGGCCTGTGGCTTTCCATGGCCGACCCCTACCTGGCCGAAGCGGCCGCGACGACCCGCTTCGACTGGCTGCTGATCGACGGCGAGCACGCGCCCAACGATGTGCGCAGCACGCTGGCCGCGCTGCAGACCGTGGCGGCGCACCCGTCCGAAGCCGTGGTGCGCGTGGTGGAGGGCAACACCGCGCTCATCAAGCAGATGCTGGACATCGGCGCCAGGACGCTGCTGGTGCCGATGGTGGACACCGCAGAACAAGCACGCGCCATCGTGTCGGCCACACGCTACCCGCCGCTGGGCGTGCGCGGCGTCGGCAGCGCCGTGGGGCGCGCATCGCAATGGAGCGCACGCACCGACTACCTGAACATCGCCGACGATGAGGTCTGCCTGCTGGTGCAGGCCGAGACCACCACGGCGCTTGCCAGCCTCGACGCCATCTGCGCCGTGGACGGCGTGCACGGCGTGTTCATCGGACCGGCCGACCTGGCCGCGTCCATGGGCCACCGGGGCAACCCCGGCCACCCAGAGGTGCAGGCCGCCATCGAAGCCGCGATGAAGACCATCATCGCCAGCGGCAAGGCCGCGGGCACGCTCACGTCCGACCCCGTGCTGGCGCAGCGCTATCTCGATCTGGGCTGCACTTTCGTGGCCGTGGGCGTGGACGTGCTGATGTTTGTGAATGCGGCCCGCAAGCTGCGGGCGCAGTTTGGCGGTGGCGGCAGTGCGACGGCCCCCGCCCCGTCACCTGCCAAGGCCGGCGCGGCCTACTGAGCCATCCGGCACAAGGCCACGGCGCATCCGCCTGCTGGGCGGGCTTCCCTGCTCGCCGGCTGTGGCGCTCAGGCCTGCAGGTACGGTCCGATGCGCCCCAGGGCATTGGCCACGTAGGCATCCTTCTCGCCCACGGGGGCCACGTAGTGCAGCGCAGCGCTCGCGGCCTCCAGCCCCTCTGACCGCGCAATGATCCAGGCCGCCAGGTAGGGCGACGCCAGGCACCCGCCCGCCGTCGCCACATTGCCCTGTGCATGGAAAGGCTGGTGGAGAACCTCCACACCCGCCGCCTGCACCCAGGGCCGGGTGGTGAGGTCCGTGCAGGCCGGCACCGTGCCAAGCAGCCCCATCCGGGCCAGCACCAGCGTGCCGGAGCACTGGGCCGCAATCAGCTGGTGCTCAGGGTCCAGCGCCAACCGGGCCATCAGCGCCGCATCGTCCACCACCTCACGCGTGCGCACACCGCTGCCCACGATGACGGCATCGGCGGTACCCGCCTCTTCCAGCAGCGACTGGGCCCGCACCGTCACGCCGTTCATCGATGTGACCTCCGGCGTGGGGCAGCACAGGCTCACGCGCCAGCCGGGGCGCTTGATGCGGTGCAGCAGCCCCAAGGCAATGAGCGAGTCGAGTTCGTTGAATCCGTCGAAGGTAAGGATGGCAATGTGCATGGCAGGTGCGCCGCAACGGGCGTGTGGTGCGGGGTTGAAGAACAGCGTCCATCGTAGGCAGGTGAACCCATACAATCAAAAAATTGTCCTGAGTACATCCCGCAGTCACCCACCACACACCACACACAACGCAAGTGCACCCCGCACCATGACGCATCCCCTGTTCCAGCCCTTGGTGGACGACCTCGCCGCGCAGATTCGCGCCGGCCGGCTGGCGCCCGGCACCCGCCTTCCCACGCACCGCCAGCTGGCGCGCCAGCACGGCATTGCGCTGACCACTGCCACGCGGGTGTATGCCGAGCTGCAGGCCCTGGGCCTGGCCAGCGGCGAGGTCGGGCGCGGCACCTTCGTGCGCGAAACCGCCGTGCCTGCGGGCCTGGCGGTGGACCAGCAGGCCGTGGCGGCAGGCGTAATGGACCTGAACTTCAACTACCCCGCGCTGCCCGGGCAGGCACGGCTGCTGGCCAGCGGCCTGCGCCGCCTGGCGGCCGGTGGCGACCTGGAGGCCTTGCTGCGCTACGCCCCCCACGGCGGCCGCCAGCACGAACGCGCGTGCGTCGCGCAGCACCTGGCCAGCGCACGCGGGCTGGTGGTGGACCCAGCCCAGGTGCTGATCGTGGACGGCGCCCAGCACGGCCTGACTGTGGCCTGCATGGCGCTGCTGCAGCCCGGCGACGTGGTGGCGGTGGACGCGCTCACCTACCCGGGCTTCAAGGCGCTGGCCGGCATGCTGCACCTCACCCTGGCGCCGCTGCCCGCCGCGGCGAATGGCACCGAGGGCCCCGACCTGGACGCGCTGCAGCGCCTGTGCGCACGCAGGCGTGTGAAAGCCATCTACACCATGCCCACCCTGCACAACCCGCTGGGCTGGGTCTGCAGCGCGCAGTGGCGGCAGGATCTGGCGGCCATCGTGCGCCAACATGGCCTGGTGGCCATCGAGGATGCGGCGTACGCCTTTCTGGCCAAGGATGCGCCAGCGCCCCTGGCCACCTTCGCCCCCGAATCCACGGTGTATGTGTCCGGCCTGTCCAAGAGCGTGGCCACCGGGCTGCGCTTCGGGTTCGCGGCCGCGCCGCAGGAGTGGGCACCGCTGCTGCAGCGCGCCATCCGCACCACCACCTGGAACACGGCCGGCGTGGTCACCGCCCTGGCCTGCGGCTGGCTGCAGGACGGTACCGTGCGCCGCCTGGAGGCAGAAAAGCGCCGCGACGCCACCACGCGGCAGGCCATCGCACGCAAGGTGCTGGCCGGGCTACCGCTGATGGGCCACCCCGCGTCGTACTTCAGCTGGCTGCCCCTGCCCGAGGGTGTGCGCGCCGACCGCGTGGCCGCCGCGCTGCTGGCGCAGGGGGTGTCTGTCTCGATGGCCGAGCCTTTCGCCGCATCGCGGCAGGTGCCGCATGCGATCCGGCTGGCCCTGGGCTCGGTGCCGCCGGACACGCTGCGCGCCGCGCTGGCGGCGGTGAAGCACGTGGTCCACGACCACACAGACCGCTGACGCGCCAGGCGCAGGCAGGGGCGAAGCCGCCAGAAAAAAGAAAGGCCCCTGCAGCTACGGGGCCTTGGATAGCGAGAAGGCCTGGATGGGCCAAGTCAGTGCATCAGCTGCCCGCGACCTTCATGCGGTTGACCAGCACCGACCCCACCGACTTGGCGCCGTAGTTGTACACATCAGCCCCCACCGCCTCGATGCCTTTGAGCATGTCCTTGAGGTTGCCCGCGATGGTGATCTCGTGCACGGGAAAGGCGATGCGGCCGTTTTCGACCCAGAAGCCGCTCGCGCCGCGCGAGTAGTCGCCCGTCACGTAGTTCACGCCCTGGCCCATGAGCTCGACCACGAACAGGCCGGTGCCCAGCTTCTTGAGCATGGCATCGAGGTCGTCGCCCGGCTGCGTCAGGCGCGAGGTCAGCGTCAGGTTGTGCGAACCACCGGCGTTGCCCGTGGTCTTCATGCCCAGCTTGCGCGCCGAGTAGCTCGACAGAAAGTAGCCCTGCACGCGTCCGCCCTGCACCACCTTGCGGGGCGCCACTCGCACGCCTTCTTCGTCGAACGGCGAGCTGCCCTTGCCGCGCAGGACGAACGGGTCCTCGGCGATGTCGATGTGCTTGGGGAACACCATCTTGCCCAACGAGTCGAGCAAGAAGCTGCTCTTGCGGTACAGCGAGCCGCCACTCACGGCCTGCACGAAGCCGCCCAGCAGGCCTGCGGCCAGCGTGGATTCGAACAGCACCGGGCACTGCGTGGTGGGGATCTTGCGGCTGCCCAGGCGGCTCAGCGCGCGCTGCGCGGCATAGCGGCCCACGGCTTCGGGCGAAGCCAGTTCGGCAGCGTCGCGCATGGAGCTGTACCAGGCGTCGCGCTGCATCTCGGCGTTGCGGCCGGGCAGCGAGGCGATCGGCGCCACCGAGAAGCTGTGGCGCGAGCTGGCATAGCCGCCCCGAAAGCCGCGCGTGTGGGCGCTGAAGAAGTGGCTTTGCTGGGCCGATACGCCAGCGCCTTCGCTGTTGGTGATGCGCCGGTGGGTCTTGAGCGCGGCGGCCTCGCATTCCATGGCCATTTTGGCGGCCTGCTCGCTGTCGATGGCCCAGGGATGGAACAGGTCCAGGTCGCGGTGGGTGTCGGTGGGCGCGATGTCGCCTTCGTCCGGCAGGCCGGCCACCGGGTCTTCCGCCGTGAAGCGGGCGATGTCGTACGCGGCCTGCACGGTCTGCTCGATGGCCTTGGTGGAGAAGTCGGACGTGCTGGCATTGCCGCGGCGGTTGCCGATGTAGACCGTGACGCCCAGCGACTTGTCGCGGTTGCGTTCCACGTTCTCCAGTTCGCCCTTGCGCACGCTGACCGACAGGCCGCAGCCCTCGGACGCCTCGGCGCCCGCGTCGGTGGCGCCCAGCTTCTTGGCGTGCGCCAGGGCGCGGTCCACCAGCTCTTCAAAGAAGGGGCGGCTGTAGCTGAAGCCCGATTCGGGGGTGCGGGGGGCGGCGGCGGAAGCGGCAGCGCCATGCGCGCGCGCGGCGCTTTGGGAGGGTTTGTTCATAGCGACGGCTATGATACTTGCCGCTGTGGCGCGCGCTGCGCCACCTCCCATTTGCCCCCACCCCATGTCACGCAAACCCAAAAAAGGCTACTTTGTGCGAGGCCAGTTCGTTGCCGAAGGCAGCGAGCTGGACATCCAGCTCAAGGCCGAACTCAAAGGCACGCCCGATGCCAGCCGCACGGATATGAAGCGCGAAAGCGACGAACTTCAGGATCTGGGCAAGGACCTGCTGGGCCTGCGCGCCGACCTGTTCAACAACGTGGGCCTGCCCGACAAGCTGGTGGATGCCATCAACGAAGCCAAGAGGATCACCAACTTCGAGGGCAAGCGCCGCCAGATGCAGTACGTTGGCAAGCTGATGCGCAAGCTCGAGCCCCATCTGGTCGACGCCGCCCGCCAGGCGCTGGAAGTGCAGCGCACCGGCTCTGCCTCCGACAAGCTGGCCCTGCACCTGGCCGAGCAATGGCGCGACCGCCTGATCGCCGACGACGGCGCCCTGCCCCAGTGGATGGACGAGCACCCCGGCACCGACACGCAGCAGCTGCGCGCACTGATCCGCCAGGCGCGCAAGGACGCGCCACCCGCCGACAAAGCCGCCGAATCACAGGGCCTTGCACCCCGCAAGGGCCGCGCCTACCGCGAGCTCTTCCAGCTGGTGCGCGAACACCTGGGCGGCGGTGCGGACGATGCCGACGACCAGGACGATGGTGGCGACGAGGACGGCAATGACTGACACCACCCCTGCCACGGGCGGCGCGCTATACGACGCCGTGCGCATCGGCATCGTCTCGGTCAGCGACCGTGCCAGCACCGGCGTCTATGAAGACAAGGGCCTGCCGGCCCTGCAGGACTGGCTGACCCGCGCCCTGCACAACCCCGTCACCTTCGAGCCGCGCCTGATCCCCGACGAGCAGAATCGCATCAGCGCCACGCTGATCGAGCTGGTGGACACCGCAGGCTGCAACCTGGTGCTGACCACCGGCGGCACCGGCCCCGCGCTGCGCGACGTGACACCCGAGGCCACGCTGGCCGTGGCGCACAAGGAAATGCCGGGTTTTGGCGAGCAGATGCGCCAGATCAGCCTGAAGTTCGTGCCCACGGCCATCCTGTCACGCCAGGTGGCGGTGATCCGCGGCCAGAGCCTGATCATCAACCTGCCCGGCCAGCCCAAGGCGATCGCCGAAACGCTGGAAGGCCTGAAGGACGCCGAAGGCGGGCAGATCGTGCCCGGCATCTTCGCGGCCGTGCCTTACTGCATCGACCTGATCGGCGGGCCGTACCTGGAAACGCGGGACGCGGTGTGCAAGGCGTTTCGGCCCAAGAGCGCAGTGCGGGCCCCCCGCACGGCCTGAGCGCCCTCGCCCGATCAATCAAGGTAAAAATAGCTGCTAGCGCTTGATGAACAAGCGCTAGCAGCTATATTTTTTATAGCTAACGGCCTTTACCGCTGCCGCAGAGCTTGCGCACGCAAAGCCCGCCTACTTGCCCACCAGTTCGTTGAGCTTGCCCGCCTGAAACTGCTCCTGGATCGCCGCATCGCAGGGCACGCAGTCCTTGGCCTGGTGGGATGCCGCAGACAGCTTTTCGATGGCCTGCCACAAGAGCGCGATCTGGTGCTCCTGCGACGAGGCGTTGTCGATCAGGCCGCGCATGGCCTGCGACAGCGGATCATCCTCTTGGGTGATGCCGTAGGCCGTGAACTTGCGGGGTTGCTGAGGCTCGGTCACGTCCGCGCTCTCGCCCGCCTTGGAGGGGATGATGCGCGCCGGAATGCCCACCGCCGTGGCGCCGGCTGGCACGGGCTTGATGACCACGGCGTTGCTGCCGATCTTGGCGCCATCGCCCACCTCAAAGCCCCCCAGCACCTTGGCGCCCGCGCTCACCACCACGTCGCGGCCTAGCGTGGGGTGGCGCTTGGCGCCCTTGTACAGCGATGTGCCGCCCAGGGTCACGCCCTGGTAGATGGTGCAGCCGTCGCCGATCTCGGCGGTCTCGCCCACCACCACGCCCATGGCGTGGTCGAAGAACACGCGCTCGCCGATCCTGGCGCCGGGGTGGATCTCGATGCCGGTGAACCAGCGCGCAAAGTGCGAAATGAAGCGCCCCGGCCACTTGAGGCCGTTGTTCCAGCACCAGTGCGCGGGCCGGTGCAGCCAGATCGCGTGCAGGCCCGGATAACAGGTGATCACCTCCCACGTGCTGCGCGCGGCAGGATCGCGGTCGAGGATGCACTGGATATCGGAACGCAGGCGGGCGAACATCGGTTGCTTCGTTTCTTTTGGTTATGTGTTGAGAACGTGTCTACGGTCTTTTGAGGGCCGCGTTGGAGCGCAATCGGGATGAGTGGATGCTTCGGCTGCGCCGCATGGGCTCATGCCCATGCAAGCAGCCGGGGCGTCCAATCGCCCGATTTCGCTCCAACCCTTCGGGCAAGCGTATTGTCGGGCGGTCTGCGGCGTTGCGGCGCTTGTGGATAGCTGAGCTATCCACTGCGCACCGCGCCTAGCACCCCATCCCGACAATACACTTGCGCGGCCCTCAAAAGACCGTAGACACGTTCTAACTGCACAGTCTATCGTTTTGACTGACTCGCCTCGATCATGGCTTTGGCGACACCTCGCAGGATGTGGATTTCTTCAGGGGCCAGCTGCGCGCGGTTGAAAAGCTGGTTAAGGCGGGGCATGAGCTTCTTGGGCGCGGCCGGGTCCAGAAAGCCGATGGCGGTGAGCGCCTGCTCCCAGTGGGCGAGCATGCCGGCTACATGGGCGGCATCCGCCAGTTCGCGCGCGGGAGTGGCGTCCTGCACTGCAAATCCGCCCAGCGCCATGCGCCACTCGTAGGCGATGACCTGGATGGCCGCGCCCAGGTTGAGCGAGCCGAAACCGGGGTTGGTGGGGATGGAAAGCGCCACATGACAGCGGTAGACGTCTTCGTTGGCCATGCCGAAGCGTTCGGACCCGAAAAGAAAGGCCACGCCGGTCTGCCCCCCGGCTTTCGATGCCAGATCGGCCTCTGGCGCTTGCTGGCCGTGCGCGGGCAGCTCACATTTCAATAGCGCTTCGAAATGGGGCCGGGGTGCCGCCGTGGGCGGCCCGAAGTCGCGCGGCGTCATGGCCGTGGCGCACAGGTGGCTGATGCCGTCGAGCGCCTCGTCGAGCGTGGCGACGATGCGCGCGTTGTTCAGCACGTCCAGGGCGCCGCTGGCGCGCTGGATGGTCTCCTCGCGCCGCAGCACGTTGGCCCAGCGGGGCGCGACCAGCACCAGATCATCGAACCCCATGGTCTTCATGGCGCGGGCGGCGGCGCCCACATTGCCGGCGTGGCTGGTATTGATCAGGACAAAACGGGTCTTCATGGGGCAGGAATGGGTCGGGGCGCAGCGGCGGGGGAAAAGCCGTGCGTTAGGCAAAAAAAGGCGGTGCGGGTAAAATCCCGCCCTCATTGTCGCCGCCCGCATCGCCGGGACGGGCCGATCCGCTCATGATTCGCAGGCTGCCGCCGCCGTTTTGGCCCGGGCGCCCTGCTCACCACCACAATCTATGTCGTCCAATCTGCACCCCATGCTCAACGTGGCCATCAAGGCTGCACGCGCCGCCGGCGCCATCATCAACCGCGCGGCCCTGGACGTGGAATCGGTGCGGATCTCGCAAAAGCAGATCAACGACTTCGTGACCGAGGTGGACCACGCGTCCGAGAAGATCATCATCGAGACGCTGCTCACGGCCTACCCTGGCCACGGCATCCTGGCCGAAGAGTCCGGCAAGGAATACGGCGCCAAGGATTCGGAGTTCGTCTGGATCATCGACCCGCTGGACGGCACCACCAACTTCATCCACGGCTTCCCGGTGTACTGCATCAGCATCGCGCTGGCCGTCAAGGGCAAGGTCGAGCAGGCCGTCGTGTACGACCCCACCCGCAACGACCTGTTCACGGCCACCAAGGGCCGCGGCGCCTACCTGAACGAACGCCGCATCCGCGTGAGCAAGCGCACCCAGCTCAAGGACTGCCTCATCTCCACCGGCTTCCCCTTCCGCCCGGGCGACAACTTCAAGAGCTACCTGAACATGATGGCCGACGTGATGCAGCGCACCGCCGGCCTGCGCCGCCCCGGCGCCGCCGCGCTGGACCTGGCCTATGTGGCCGCCGGCTTCACCGACGGCTTCTTCGAGACCGGCCTGTCGATCTGGGACGTGGCTGCCGGCTCGCTGCTGGTCACCGAGGCCGGCGGCCTGGTGGGCAATTTCACGGGCGAAGCGGACTTTCTGGAGCAGCGCGAGTGCCTGGCCGGCAACCCGCGCATCTACGGCCAGCTGGTGCCCATCCTGGGCAAGTACAGCAAGTTCGCGAGCGCTGGCGACAAGGCGTCAGTGCGCCAGGCGGCGTCTGCGGACGGCGGCAGCGGCGCCGATCCGGTCGATGGGCAAGAGCCTGCCGAAGCGCTGGACGCTGGCGATGATGGCCAGGACAACCACGCAAGCCACGACGCCAAGAATAGCGGCAGCAAGAGCGAAGACGCGCCCTTCTGACCCCGCGACGCGCGAGCTGAGCCGTTCGGGCTGAGCCTGTCGAAGCCTTGCGCAGCGCTTCGACAGGCTCAGCGTGAACGGTTTTCTTGGGGTTTTCGAGCACGCCCCTTCCCGGTGCCTCGCGTTTGCTGCCCCGCGCGCTTGTCGCCTTTGCGGCCTCTCCCAACCAGCTTCAAGACGGATCCGGATACTTCTGCGCGATATTGCGGAAGTCTTCCGCGATGTCCACGAAAGCATCCACCATGTCCGGGTCGAAATGCGTGCCCTTGCCGCGCACGATGGTGCTGCAGGCCTGGTCGTGCGAAAAGGCGGGCTTGTAGACCCGCTTGCTGATGAGCGCGTCGTACACGTCAGCCACGGCCATGAGGCGGGCCGATACCGGGATATCTTCGCCCTTGAGGCCCTCTGGATAGCCCGAGCCATCCCACTTCTCCTGGTGGCTGTAGGCGATCTCCTTGGACACGCTCAGGAAGGCCACGCGCATGCCGAGGCGGCGCTCGGCTTCGTCGATGGCGTTGCGGCCCAGCGTGGTGTGGGTCTTCATGATCTCGAACTCTTCCACCGTGAGCTTGCCGGGCTTGAGCAGGATGGCGTCCGGGATGCCTATCTTGCCGATGTCGTGCAGCGGAGCCGACTTGTAGAGCAGCTCGATCATGCGGTCGGTGAGAGCGTGCTCGAAGCGGGGATGATGGCGCAGCCGCTCGGCCAGGGCCTTCATGTACAGCTGCGTGCGGCGAATGTGATTGCCGGTCTCGTTGTCGCGCGTTTCGGCCAGCGAGGTCATGGCCATGATGGTCACGTCCTGGATGGCCTGCACTTCCAGCGTGCGCATGGCCACCTCGCGCTCCAGGTAGGAGCTCTTGTCGCGCAGGAAGTCCGCCGTGGCCTTCAGGGCCAGGTGCGTGTTCACCCGCGCCAGCAGGATGGGCGGGCTGATGGGCTTGGTGATGTAGTCCACGGCGCCCAGCGCCAGGCCCATGCGCTCGTCGTTGGGGTCCGAGCGCGCGGTCAGGAAGATCACAGGGATGTCGCGTGTCGCGGGCGATGCCTTCAGGCGGCGGCACACCTCGTAGCCGTCGATCTCCGGCATCATGATGTCCAGCAGGATCAGGTCGGGTGGCGTGCCCGACTGGGCGATCTTCAGCGCCTTCTCGCCGTGGTTGGCCACCTTCACCAGGTAGTGCTCGCGCAGCAGGCTTCCCATCAGGGTGAGGTTGTCGGGCGTGTCATCCACCACCAGCACCGTGGCGATCGGCTTATCGACGAGTGCGGATTGCTGGGGGGCAAAGGGCGCGTTGTCCATGGAGTCGGGTCCTGCGTAGTGCTCTGCTCACGGTGCGTGGGCAGCGGGGTGTTCGGAGCCTGGCACTGCGGCCATGGCCCCCAAGGCCTGCTCGAAGTCGAAATTGAGGGTGTGGGCCTCCACCTGCGCAAAGGCCTGCCCCAACGCCGATTTCAGCGCAGAACCATTGTGTTGGAAAAACTCGGGCGCTGCAGGGTCATCTTGTTCCAGCAGGGCTCGCAAATTTTGTAGGGCGTCCGCCGCTGACAGCGCCCCTGCCGCGCCCACGGCCTGTACCGCCGCACCCGCGGGAGGCACGGTGGCCTGCTGCGCCCAGCCTTGCAGGGCCTGCAGCAGCGGCTGCAGCGCCGTGGCCAGTGGCACCAGCAGTCCGGCCACGGCGTCTCCCCGCCGCCCGCTGCGCAGTGCCTGCTCCAGCAACTGGGCCTGGTCTGCGACGCCCTGGGCGCCGATGTTGGCCGCCACGGAACGCAGCGTGTGCGCCAGCCGCTCGGCCAGTACGGCGTCCTCCGTGGCCAGTGCCTGCTGTATGTCCTCCAGCACGGTGCCCTGGCCCTGCGCGAACCGGCGCAGCATTTCGGCGTACAGCCCCGGCTTGCCCAGGGCGCGCTGCAGACCCAGCGCGGTGTCCAGGCCGCCCACCAGGGGCGGTGCGGGAAGCGCCGCATCGGCGGTCTGTGGCGCGCCCCACTCCTCGGCCCCGTCGGTCGCGGCGGACGTGGCGGGTGCGGGCAGCGCCTTGCCCAGGCCGGGCCGGGGCCGTATCCAGCGGGTGAGAGCAGCCCACAGCGCCGCAGGCTCGATGGGTTTGGCCACGTGGTCGTTCATGCCGGCGGCAAAGCACCGCTGGCGGTCGGCCTCCATGGCATTGGCAGTCATCGCCACGATGGGCAGGCTGGCAAAACGCGGGTTGCTGCGCAGTTGCCGCGTAGCGGTTTCACCGTCCATGACGGGCATCTGCATGTCCATGAGCACCACGTCGTACGCCTTGCGCTCGATGCAATGGATGGCAGCCTGGCCGTTTTCTGCCACATCCACCGCAAAGCCCGCCTCCTGCAGCAACTCGACGGCCACCATCTGGTTGAGTTCGTTGTCCTCCACCAGCAGCACCCAGGCCCCGCGGATCGCCAGCGGCAGTTCCTCGGCGGCCGGCGCCGGGGTGACCAGGCGGCGGGCGCTGTAGGTGGAGTGCTCCTGCCGTTGCATCAGCGTATCGAACAGCAGTGATGCGTTGACCGGCTTGATGAGCACGGTCTCGATGCCCTGCGAGCGCGCTGCGCGCATGACGTCCTCGCGGCCGTAGGCGGTGATCATCAGCATCTTGGGCACCTCCGCCATGCCCAGCGCTCGGATGTGGCCCGCAAGCTCCACCCCATCCATGCCCGGCATATGCCAGTCCAGCAACAGCAGGCCGAACGGCCGGCGCTGTGCCATCGACTCACGCAGACGCTCCAGCGCCTCCAGCCCGGAATGCGCCTGGTCCACCTCGAAGCCCATGGCCAGCAACATGTCGGACAGCACCGTGGCGGCTGTCTGGTTGTCGTCCACCACCAGCACGCGGCGGCCGCGCAGGTCCGGCGGGGGCA
Organism: Acidovorax sp. sic0104; assembly: GCF_019219095.1. Lineage (GTDB taxonomy): Bacteria > Pseudomonadota > Gammaproteobacteria > Burkholderiales > Burkholderiaceae_C > Acidovorax. The sequence continues at coordinate 3,615 of NZ_JAHUWH010000020.1, read as the reverse complement.
GCAACACGCGGGCCGGCGCTCCCCGCTCCAGCGGCAACGACACCCAGAACGTGGAGCCCTTGCCGAACGTGCTTTCGGCACCCACCTCGCCGCCCATCAACTCGGCCAGGCTTTTGGAGATGGCCAGGCCCAGGCCCGTGCCTCCGTAGCGGCGGGTGGTGGATGTATCGGCCTGCTGAAAACTCTGGAACAGCAGCCCCATCTGCTCGGGTGTGAGGCCGATGCCGGTGTCGCGCACCTCAAAGCGCAGCATGACCCGGTTGCCCGCCGCCTCCAGAAGGCGCACGGCAATGCTGATCTCGCCAGCGTCGGTGAACTTGATGGCGTTGTTGGCGAAATTGATGAGGATCTGCCCCAGGCGCAGAGAGTCGCCCACCAGATTGGGTGGAACGTCGGACGCCACGTCGCACACCAGCTCCAGCCCTTTGGCGCCGGCCTTGTAGCCCACCACGTCCGAGACGCTCTCGAGCATGCGGTCGAGCACGAAGGGCTGCTTTTCCACCGTCAGCTTGCCCGCCTCGATCTTGGAAAAATCCAGAATGTCGTTGATCACGCCCAAGAGGTGCTGGCCCGCCTGCTGGATCTTGCTCACGTAGTCGTGCTGGCGCGGGGACAGGCCCGACTTGAGCGCCAGGTGCGACATGCCGATGATCGCGTTCATGGGCGTGCGGATCTCGTGGCTCATGTTGGCCAGGAAGTTGGACTTGAGCGCGGTGGATTCCTCGGCCAGCTCCTTGGCGCGGCGAAGGTCCTCTTCGGCGCGCTGCCGATCGGTGATGTCCACGAACGTACCGATGGCGCCCCCGGGCGAGCCGTCAGGCCGCGAGAAGCCGTGCAGCCAGAACAGCGTGTGGTGGATCTTGCCGTCTGCGTACGGCATATCCACCTCCTTGTGGACCGATTGCACGCCGTGCAGCGCCTCCCTCGCATCGTCGTCGAACTGGGAGCGCTCGCTCTCCGGCAGGAAGGTCAGGTCCATCACGGTCTTGCCGATCAGCGTCTCGCGGTCCACACCGAACGACTGCTCGTAGGCCCGGTTGAAGCCGATGTAGCGGCCGTCCGCGCCCTTGTAGAACAGCGGGACCGGGATGGCGTCGATGAGCGCCTGCTGGAAGTCGAGCTGCTCGGCCACCTGAGCCTCCAGCAGCTTCTGTTCATGGATGTCCACGTTGACGCCCACCACCCGCACCGCCTGGCCCGCCGCATCACGGAAGATGCGCGCCGCCGACAGGAACCATCGCACTTCGCCGTCTGGCCTCACGATGCGCCAGGAGTCGCGCAGGTGCGTATCGCCACTCGCGATGCACTGTCCGAAATGGGCCAGGGCCCGGTCGCGGTCCTCAGGGTGCAGGCGCTCGATCCAGTCGCTGCGGTTGCGCAGCCGGTCGCTGGGCGGCAGGCCGAGCATGGAGACGAGCTTCTCGCTCCACAGGACCTGATCATTCACCAGGTCGATGTCGAACACGCCGATCTTGCCGGCCTCCTGCGCCATCTCCAGACGGTCGCGGGCCTGCTGCACGGCCACCTCGGCAAGCCGCTGCTCGCTCACGTCCTCGATCACCCAGATGGAGGCCGTCTTGAAACCTTCCATCTGCAGGCTGCGCCCCGCCAGCCGCGCCTCGAAGCTGCTGCCATCCAGACGGCTCAGGGTGGCGGTTTCGCGCAACGCCTCGCCCGCCGCCAGACCAGGTCCCACCCGGGCAAAGAAATGCTCGGCAGCGGCCGGCGTTCCGAAAAGCCGTGACATGCCCAAGCCCAGCAGTTCCGTGGCATCCCCCCCCATGAGCTCCACGAACGAGGGGTTGAACTGGCGGAAGTGGCCATCGCACACCAGCACAATGGGCGGCGCATTGTCGAAGATGGCGGTCTGCTGCTCCAGCAGTTCGTTGAGAAGGCGTTCGCGCCGTTCCAGCTCCTTGTGAGACTGTATGCGCTCGGAGACGTCTTCATGCAGTCCCACGATGCCGATGCGCTTGCCGTTCTCGTCGAGCACGGGCGACAGCGTGGCTTCGTCATGGTAGGTGCTGCCATCGCGGCGGCGGTTCACGAAGTGGCCCTGCCACGACCTGCCAGAGAGCAGCGAGGACCACATCGCCTGGTAGGTTTGCGGGGGCGTCTGCCCGCTGGCCACGATGGAGGGCTTCTTGCCGCGCACCTCGGCCAGCGAATAGCCCGTGTTGCGCTCGTACTGCGTGTTGACCCAGTCGATGCGGCCCTCCCCGTCGGTGATCACCACCGACACCGGGCTACTCTGCAACGCGGCGCCCAGCAGCCGGAATCGCTCCAGCGCCGCCGTCACGCGTGCACGGCTGCGCAGCAAGTCAAGCAGCAGCAGGCCCAGCAGGAACAGCAGCACGAACGTGGCTCCACCCACCTGCATGCGCTGCGTGGGCGTCATCAGCGCACTGATATCGTCGAGCACGACCAGTTGCCACGGACCGCCCGGGTCCTTCCAGTCAAGGCTGCTGCGGCCCAGGGCATAGGTCACGCCGTTGAGGAATACTTCTTTCGAATCCGGCGAAAAAGGCAGTGCCGACGCCACGCCGTTCTCAAAGAGATGGCCGAACTGGCGCGTCGCGCGGATCGCATCGATGCGCGCCTGCGTGAGCGGCGGTGCCACAGCGAACTGCCACTCCGGACGTGTGGACGAAAACGCCACGCCTTGCGGGGACAGCAGCACGGAAGGTAACTCGGAGCGCCTGAGCAGTTCGTCCACCGCCTCGAAGCCCACCTTGAACATCACCACGCCGATGATGGAACTGGCCGGCGTATCGCGGTCGTACAGAGGCGCCGCGTAGTACAGGCCCCGCTCCTGCGAATTGCTGCCGATGGCGGCATAGACGCTCAGCGCCCCTTCGGCCGCCTGCTGGAAATACGGGCGAAACGCCAGATTGATTCCGGTGGAACGGGGGCCTGCGGTCTCGTGCGCCACCACCGTGCCATCGACCGACATGACGTACACGCCATGCACGAGGAACCGGCCCCGGGCCACGCCCAACCGTGCGAGCGCTTCGGGGTGGTCGGGTGGGAGCTTGCCCGTGGCCATGTCCTTGAGCAGCGGCTCGCTCAGGCCCAGGAGCGACACCGCCCCGAGCATGCTGCCGCCGGTGGTCTGGCTGATCAGCAGGTCTGCGGTTTGCTGCAGTTGGCGGGAACGGTCTTCCTCACGCTCGCCCGCGCGCCAGTGCACCACGCCCTGCACCACCAGCCACGCGCCGACCATCGCCAGCGCCGCCACCAGGGCCAGGCCCCGCTTGCCGGGGGCATTGCTATCGAGCACCTTGTCCAGGAACATGCCGACACCTCCGCCCGCGCGCTTCACACCGAACCCCTGGCCGCTGGAGGATGCATTGGACGGCCCACGCCTGGCACACACCAAGTGCCATCGGGCCAGACCTGCCGCGCGGTGCCGCGCCATCGTCGTGGCGCACAGCGCCCTGATTCAGCGTGTGGCAAACAAAAAGGCATCGATGTCCTCCACCGGTCCAGGCCGCCCAAACAGATATCCCTGGAACCCCTCGCAGCCATGCAGCCGCAAAAAGCTCAGCTGCCCCGTCGTCTCCACCCCCTCGGCCACCACGTCCAGGTCCAGGCTCCGCGCCAGCGCCAATATCG
>NZ_JAHUWH010000001.1 GCF_019219095.1 Acidovorax sp. sic0104 | reverse complement strand
TGGTGCCTTTCTTTTGGCGAAGCAAAAGAAAGACACTCGCCGCCGGGCGACTCCCGGCCTCCGCCCTTGAACCAGGCATGCTGCGCATCAGCGAGCCCGCGAGCGCGCCCCGGTTTCGACAAGCTCAACCCGAACGGGCGGGGGGTAAGGCGCCCCGGTTTCGACAAGCTCAACCCGAACGGGCGGGGTGAGGCGCTCCGGTTTCGACAAGCTCAACCCGAACGGGCGGGGGTGAGGCGCCCCGGTTTCGACAAGCTCAACCCGAACGGGCGGGAGTGAGGCGCCCCGGTTTCGACAAGCTCAGCCCGAACGGGTAGGGGTGAGGCGCCCCGGTTTCGACAGGCTCAGCCTGAACGGGCGGGGGGCGTAGGCCCAGGCCTCCATGGGCTCAGCCCGGACGGAACGCCGCCCCGGGCCAGCACATTCAACCTCAGTGCCGCCCACCACCTCAGGCCCCCACCATCTCCCGCTCATCCGCCGCAAACTCCGGCAGCCCCTTGAGCCGCTCATAGATGGGCGCAAAGTCCGCTGCCGTCATCTCGAACAACTGCTCGAAACTGTCGATCACAAAGTACGTCTGCTGGTATGTATCGATCTTGTAGCGCGTGCGCATCGTCCGCTCAAGCTGCAGTGGAATGCGCTGGGGTTCAGGGCTCTGCACCGAGTAAGCGAGTTCTCCGGATGAACTGAGGATCCCCGCGCCGTACGCCCGTATCTGCCCCGCCTCGCGGATCAGTCCGAACTCGATGGTGTACCAGTACAGCCGGCTCAGCATCTCGCACGACCCCAGGCCCTGTGCCTTCAGCCCGCCCTGGCCATAGCGCTGCACATAGTCGGCGAACACCGGGTTGAACAGCAGCGGCACGTGGCCGAACAGGTCGTGAAAGATGTCGGGCTCGACGATGTACTCGAACTCCTCGGGCCTGCGGATCCAGTCCGTCACCGGGAACTTGCGGTTGGCCAGCAGCGTGAAGAAAGGCACTTCAGGGATCAGGCCCGGCACACCCACCAGCTCCCAGCCGGTGGCTTTGCAGAGGCGTTCATTGACCTCTTCGAACCGGGGGATGCGGTCGCTCGCGCCCAGCGAGGGCAGGGCGTCGATGAACGCCTGGCTGGCCAGGCCCGGCAGCAGCGCGCGCTGGCGCTCGTACAGGCGACGGTAGGTGTCGTGGTCGGCGGCGGTGTAGCTCGCGTAATCCTGCGTGCAGGTGTAGTCCTCGCTGGCGCGCGAGTAGTCGCCGCGTGGCGGGCGGGCGGATTGGCCATAGACGACAGGGGCTTGTCCCATTTTCTTTTACTCCTTGCCGCCATGACCGCGCGCCGGGGTGGCGCGCACCTGCCCTGGCGGCTGCTAATCGATCTTGATTTTTGCGGCCCGGATCAGGAACTCGTACTTGCTGTTTTCCGAGCGCACGAACTGCGCAAACGTGTCGAGCGTGAGCTCTTCGGGCGTGATGCCCATCTTCTTGAACTTCTCCTTGCCAGCGGGCGAATGCATGGCGGTCGCGAAGGCGCTGGCGTATCGGCGTGCGTCCGCGTCGGGCAGCGAGGCCGGGGCGAACAAACCGAACCAGGTGGACACGTTGAAGCCCTGCACGCTGTCGTTGATGCTGGGCACGTTGGGCAGCGCCTCGTTGCGGCTCAGGGTGGTCACGCCCAGTGCCAGGAACTTGCCCGACTGGATCTGCGGCAGGGCCGAGGCCAGGTTGTCGAACACGAGCAGCACCTGGCCGGACTCCAGCGCCGCCAGCGCGGGCTTGGAGCCCTGGAACGGCGTGTGGTCCATCTTGGTGTTGGTGAGCGACTCGAACATCTCGGCCGCGATGTGGCCGATGCTGCCGTTGCCGCCCGAGCCGTACTTGAACTGGTTCGGGTTCTTCTTGAGGTACTGCACCAGGTCCGGCGTGGTCTTGATGCCGAGCTTGGCGGCGTTCTGCGCGTTCACCACCAGGACGTTGGGCGTGCGCGCCACCAGCACCAGGGGTTTGAAGTCCTTGATGGGGTTGTAGGGAAAGTTCTTGTACAGCCAGGGGTTCACCGCGTGGGTGGCCACAGCGCCCATCAGTACCTGGTTGCTGTTCTTGCCCGCCTTGGCGACCTGGTCGGCGCCCGTGTTGCCGCCGGCACCTGGTTTGTTCTCTACCGTGATGGCGCCCAGCTGGGTCGTGCCCTCGGCCACGATGCGGGCCGAGATGTCGAGCGGGCCGCCTGCAGGGTAGGGGACCACGATGGTGAGCGGGGCGGCGGGATTCTGTGCCAGGGCGGGCGCGGCTGCGCCAGCCAGGACGAGGCTGGACAGCAAGGTGGTACGGAGCGACATCGGGATCCTTTTGAGTTCCGGGGAGCGCGCAGTATAGGCACCTGCCCAGGGTTAACCCAGGGGATGTCTGATGTCTTAGGTGTTGAGCACGCCCCGGCGGATCTGGTCGCGTTCGAGCGATTCGAACAGCGCTTTGAAGTTGCCCTCGCCAAAACCGTCGCGGTAGTCGCCCTCGCGCTGGATGAACTCGAAGAACACGGGGCCCAGCATGGGCGTGGAGAAGATCTGCAGCAAGAGGCGCGGCGTGCCGTCGGCCGTGGTGCCGTCCAGCAGGATGCCGCGCGACTGCAGCTCGGCCACCGGCTGGCCGTGTCCGGGCAGGCGGGTGTCCAGCATCTCGTAGTAGACGTCGTTGGGCGCGGTGGCCAGTGAAACGCCGGCCATGCCCAGCTTGTCCACCACGTCCTGCAGGTTGTCGCAGATCAGCGCGATGTGCTGGATGCCTTCGCCGTTGAACTGCATGAGGAATTCTTCGATCTGCCCGCCGCCCTGCTTGGACTCTTCGTTCAGCGGGATGCGGATCTTGCCGTCGGGCGCGGTCATGGCCTTGGACGTCAGGCCCGTGTACTCGCCCTGGATGTCGAAGTAGCGGATTTCGCGGAAGTTGAACAGCTTCTCGTAGAAGTTGGCCCAGAAGCCCATGCGGCCCCGGTACACGTTGTGCGTGAGGTGGTCGATGAGGTTCAGGCCGTGGCCCACGGGGCGGCGGTCCACGCCTTCGATGAATTCGAAGTCGATGTCGTAGATGGACTTGCCGTCTTCAAAACGGTCGATCAGATACAGCGGCGCGCCGCCGATGCCCTTGATCGCGGGCAGGCGCAGCTCCATGGGGCCGGTGGGGATGTCGATGGGCTGGGCGCCCAGTTCGAGCGCGCGGTTGTAGGCCTTGTGGGCGTCCTTGACGCGAAAGGCCAGGCCGCAGGCCGAGGGGCCGTGCTCGGCGCCGAAGTAGGCCGCCTGGCTGTGGGGTTCGCGGTTGAGAATGAAGTTGATGCCGTTCTGGCGGTACAGCACCACGTCCTTGGAGCGGTGCTTGGCCACGAGCGTGAAGCCCAGCTTTTCGAACACGGCTTCCAGCACGCCGGGTGTGGGCGAAGTGAATTCGACGAATTCGAAGCCCATCAGGCCCATGGGGTTGTCCCAGGCTTCGAGCTGGGCGGCGGTTTCTTGCGGCAGGGCGGCGTTCATGGGCTTGTCTCCGGCATTCGTGGGGGATGAGGAATGTCAAGGACTGTAGGCGCGCACTGCCTCATGTTTCTGGCGAAATCAAGACCGCTGGCAGTCTGATTTGCAGGAATCTTGTGAATGATCAAAATTTTGCGCACTCTGGGAGCGCTTCGGCCGCAGATGACCCTGTGTTGTGGCGTGGCGCTCAGGAGCCCGAGGGCTGGCTGCCCAGCCTGCGCAGGGCCAGCGCTGCGTCAACGCGCTGCTGCTCATCGCTGGTGAACAGTTGCTGGCGCAGCTTCGCCAGCGCGGCGCTGTCGCTGCCTGGCCGGGCGCTGGCCTGGCTGTACTGGTCGAGCCGCTGCTGCCAGTGCTGCTCCTCGCGGTCCAGCTGCGCCAGCGCGTGGGCGGCGGCTTCGCCGTACTGGGCGCTGCGCGCCTGGTGGCGTGTGAGGTCGCTCGCGTTCTGCGCATTGAAGGCAGCGGTCTGCGCAGCCGCCGCCATGTGTTCGGTGGAGGCCGCGCGTTCTGCGCGGCGCTCCGGCGGGAGTTCGTTGTCTGCCGCCTGCAGGGCCTGGGCCCGCTGGTCGGGGGTGAGGCTGGCGTTGCGTGCGATCTCCAGGCGTGCCAGGGTGTAGCGGTCCAGCTCGGCCTCGCGGGCGAAGAGCGCGTCGTACTCGGCGCCGTCGAAGAACTGCTGGCGCACCTTGTGCCGCGCTTCCATGGTGTCGCGCAGCGCGCGTGGGTCCGCCAGGTCTTGCGGTGCGCGAGCGTCCAGCCGGCCCAGTGCAACGCGGTAGTCCACATAACGCTCGGCCAGCGCCAGCGCGCGTGCGGCCAGCGCGGGCGGGAAGTGCCGCCCGACCAGCGCGGCAAGCCGCTGCTTGAGTGCCGAGGGGTCGCTGGCATCGCCCGCTTCCAGCAGCATGGCTTCGAGGGTGTCGCGCAGCCCGTGCACCAGCAGGGGATCGGTGGAGTCGGCGGGGGCACCCTGTGGAGAGGGCCCGAGGACGCTGCCCTGTGCCACCCGGCCCGGCGCGATGGCGCCCGGGCCTGCCCCTGCCTCGCCGTGCGCGCCGGCGTCCCATGCACCCTGGCCCGGGCCTTGCGCACCCGGCTCCGCCGTGGGGCCGAGCCACCAAAGAGCGGCGCCGGCCAAGGCGGCCAGGGCCGCAGCCCCTGCGATCACACGGGTGCGCTGCATGGCTTACAGGCCCTGAGCCTTGAGCCGGTTGGCGTGCTGGCGGTACAGCGTCACCGGGTCGGTGGAGAACCAGTCGCGCAGGCCCACCAGCTGGTTCACCTCGTCCAGGTGGTTCTGGCGGTAGTCGCCCAGGTGCTTGCCCAGGCGCGACGAGCAGGCCGACACCAGGCCGTCATTGGCTTCTCCGAAGGTGAGGCTCAGCACGCTGAGCAGGCCGTCGCTCGCGTCGAGCACGTTGGTCAGGGGCTGCGTGCCCGTCCACGAGTAGTAGCGCACACCGTTGACCAGCTCGGCGCCGCTGCCGCAGCCGCTGGGCAGGCCTTGCGGGAAGCGGCGGTTGAAGTCTGCCAGCCCGCGTGTGGTCAGGGAATCGAGGGCGGCCGTGGGCATCTGGGGCAGGCCCGTGCCGCCGGAGGTCAGGTTGATCAACGCCACCAGCGCCTTGGCCGCGCTGTTGGCCACGGCCTCCGAGACCGAGCCCGCAGGCGCCACCCCCCGCAGGATGTCGGCCACGCGCGAGCCCTTGTTCACGCCCCCGATGGAGGTCACCGAGGCCACCAGCTGCGGGGCCACGCCCGCCACATAGCGGGTGGTGGGCCCGCCGTGCGAGTGGCCGACCAGGTTGACCTTGCCTGCGCCCGTGATCGCGAGGATGGTCTTGACCTGCGCCAGCAGTTGTTCGCCCCTCACCTCGCTGCTGTTGGCGGCAGAGACCTGCGCCACGTAGACCTTGGCGCCGCCCTGGCGCAGGGCGTCCGGGATACCGTAGAAGTAGTCGATGCCCAGCGCCGAGTCAAAGCCGAACAGCCCGTGCACCAGCACGATGGGGTAGCGCGTCTGCGTGTAGCCCGTTTGCGCCTGCGCGCCCACACCCGCCAGCAGCAGCCCCGCAGTCGCCGCCAGCACCAGTCGCCGCAGAAAGCGGCTCAAAAATCCGGTCATGTGTTTGTCTCCGTTGATGTGATTTCTTGTATTTGCAAAAAAGAACGATCGTTCGTTTTTGCGGAATTCATTCTTCGTGGGAGAAGCCCTTGTCACTATCGGGACATACCCGTGCCCGCAATGTGGTCAGCGCGAAAGCGCCGCAGTTCATAGAATCCTGCGCCATGAAAGCCTTTGACGCATTGGACAAGCTCGATCGCGCCATCCTGCGCCGCCTGCAGCAAAATGGCCGCGAAACCTACGACGTCATCGGCGAACAGGTGGGCCTGTCGCCCAGCGCGGTGCTGCGCCGCGTGAAGCGGCTGGAGGACAGCGGCGTGATCGAGCGTTACGTGGCCCTGGTCCCGCCCGAGGCGGTGGGGCTGGGCCTGACGGCCTATCTCAACGTGCGGCTTGAAAAGCACACCGAAAGCCACAAGCGCAACCCCATGGACCTGTTTCGCGCGAGCGTGCAGACCTGGCCTGAGGTGGTGGAGTGCGCGTCGCTCACCGGCGAGATGGACTACCTGCTGCGCGTGGTGGTCGCCGACATGGCGCACTACAGCCGCTTCATCATGGACACACTGCTCAAGCACCCGAGCGTGCAGGACTGCAAGACGAGTTTCGTGCTCGACCGCGTGAAGGCGACCACCGCCGTGCCCGTGTGACAATCCGCGCGCACCGGGGCATGGCATCGCGCCCGGGGCCGCGGGAGGGCGGTTCACAGCATGATGATTTCAATCGATGACCTGCAGTTCGGCTATGGCCGCCACCTGCTGTACCAGGGCTTTGCGGCGCGCGTGGAGCAGCCCGGCATCTACGGGCTTTTTGGGCGCAACGGCAGCGGCAAGTCCACGCTGCTCAAGCTGCTGTGCGGCCTGCTCACGCCCTGGTCCGGGCGTATCGAGGTGCTGGGGCGCAACCCGCGCGAGCGCGCGGCGGACCTCCTCGCCGCCATCTACATCGTCCCGGAAGAGTTTCACCTGCCCAACCTCACGTGCGCGCAGCTGGCGGCGACCCAGGGGGTGTTCTACCCCCGTTTCTCCACCGACCTGCTGAGCGAGTACCTGGCGCATTTCGAGGTGCCGCAGACGGAGCGCTTCGAGTCCATGAGCCTGGGGCAGAAGAAGAAGGCCGCCATCGCCTTTGCGCTGGCCACGGGCACCCCGTTGCTGCTGATGGACGAGCCCACCAATGGCCTGGACATCGTGGGCCGCGCGCAGTTTCGCAAGCTGCTGCAGCGCCCCGAACACGCGCACCGCGCGGTGCTGATCAGCACCCACCAGGCGCACGACCTGGAGAGCATCCTGAGCCACATCTGGTTCATCGACCAGGGGCGGCTCGCGCTGTCCGCGCGCATGGACGACCTGGCGCGCCTGCTGTCCATGGGCGTGGCGCACGATGAAGAAGCCGCACGCGCACAGGCCGAGGGCGCGCTGCTGTACCAGGAGCGCATCGGGCACCAGCTGGCCTATGTGGCGCTGCGCGGCGACGGGGCGCCGGGCGAGCCCGCGCCGTCGGGGAGCGCGGTCCAGCTGGAGCTTTTGTACAAGGCGCTCAGCCTGAACCGCGACACGGTGCTGCAGGCCCTGGCCCCGCTGCACGATGCCCCGGCGCACGGGGAGGAGCACGCATGAATTCCCCATCCTCGCCCGCCCCCTTGTCCGCGCCGCGGGCTCCCGCCGGCAGCCCGCATTTTTCGTGGAACCGCTTCGTGCTCCTGGCACGGGCGCACTGGGCAGAGCACCTGCGGCAATACCTGGGCCACCTGGCGGTGACCGGCTTGCTGTACGGCGTGTTGCTGCTCGTTACCCTGAGCCTCTCGCGCGGCGAGGCGTTCTCGACCGGCGGGCAGTCGGCTTTTTACTTCTGGGGGCTGTACCTCACCGGCTTCGTGTTCGCCGGCCGGTACTTCGACGGCATGGCGCGGCGCGAATCCGCGTTGCTGGCCCTGATGCGGCCGGCCTCCGTGCTGGAGAAATGGCTGCTGTGCGTGGTGGTCGTCGCGGTGGCGTATCCGCTGTGCTACACGCTGCTGTTCCTGGCGATCTCGTGGCCGGCCCAGGGCGTGGCGCTGGCCTTGCGGGCGGCGTGGCTCAAGACCACTTCGGTGGACCCGCAGAACTACGCCCTGTTCGTGCCCCTGGTTCGCCCGCCGCTGCGCGAATCGCTGCTGAGCATTCCGCAGCAGTGGGGCTTCTTCATCGCCGCCTGGGCGCTGCAGGCCGTGGCGGTCACGGGCTCGCTGTACTTTCGCCGGGCGGCCATGCTCAAGACGCTGGCGCTGGGCGTGGTGCTGTTCGTCATCACGGTGATGACTGGCATCGTGTCCGACGCGCGGCACGAAGTGCTCTTTGCCTGGTGGTCCGGCCGCGCGGGATCGGGAGGCCTGGCCCTGCATGCGCTGAACGCGGCGCTCTGGCTGGTGTTGCCCCTGCTGCTGTGGGGGCAGACCTACCAGCACCTGCGCGAGAAGGAGCTGGCGTGATGGCGCAGTTGGAACCCCGTGCTGCAGCCGCCCCGCGCCCCAGGGGACCATGGTTTTTCGCCGGTATCTGGGTGGTGTTCTGGGGCTTGCTGGCCCTGAGCGGCCTGGATCGCTTCAAGGACCTGGAGGGCGCCGAGCGCACCTACGCCGTGCATGCGGCGCAACTTGCCGGGGTGACACATTTGCGCATCGAAGGAGACCCCGGCGAGACGCAAGGCTACGCGCCCCAGACGCGGGTGGTGCTGGGCGGGGCGAGCGAGGTGGCGCTGACCCTGCAAAACCGCTACGACGGCCTGCGCAGAAGCACGCGCAAACCGGCCGAGAACGCGGCAGAAGCCCGTCCCGAGCCGCCGATTGCGGCAGTTCGCGAGGGCGACACCCTGGTGCTGCGCTGGCTGCCTGCGGTGCGCGCGCGCGGTGCAGAGCACTCCGAGGGCGATGGCGACGATGGCGACATGTGGATACGCGAGATCACGCTGCCGCCGCAGTTCCAGAGCCTTGCGCTGTCCCACGCCCTGGTGGAGGCGCTTGAACCCTTGGAGCGCCTGAGGGTTTCGGGCCGGTCCGTGGAGGTGCGGGGCCAGGTCGCACACCTTGACCTGCAGTCCACGCTGTGCGGGCGGTGTGCCCGGGTGCCGGCTGGGCGGGATGCGGCCGCCTGCGAGGAGCGGGCCCAGCGCGGGCGGGACGCCTCGCTGGAGGTTATGGCGGGCGCCATGCAGTCCGTGCGCATCGCGGCCGAGATGGGACAGGTCGTGCTCAAGGACACCGAGCGGCTGCGCAACCTCGAGTTGCACCTGGGCGACGGCGTGGCGCTGTCGGTGGACCGGGCCGGGGTGTTGCGCCTCGCAAGCAACGCGGCCGGGCATTCGGACGGCGGTGGCTGTGCTGTCGCCAGCGGCCCCGGTCCGACGCCGGGGCCCTCCACGCCGCTGGACCTGGTGCCCACTGGCGGCGGCCGCCCTCAGGGCCGATAGCAAGCACGCCGCGCGGCAATGCGGCGGCCCTGCGCCCGGTGCGCGGCAAAGTGAAACGCCTGCGGCAGAGCGGGTTCCTGCGGTTGCCCTTCGGCGGTGGCGGAGGTACGCTGGAGCTCCCGTTGTCGGCTGCGAGCGCCCCGCGCCCAGGTGCAGCCAGGTGGAGCCAAGTGCAGGGTTGGGGGCTGCCACACCCGCCCGGCGAAGTCGCTTCGGTGACGTTGCGGAGCTGGACCGGGTGCGTGGTGCTCCGTTTTTGGTAGCGTTTTGCGTAGGCGCATCAAAGGCTGGTGAGCAATTTTGAAAGGTATTTGAGTTGCCTCACTACTTTGTTGCAGCGCAGCAGAAAATGCTGGAAATCCCTAGGGAAAACCCTTATATTTGCTGCCATGTTCGCAACGAAAGACTGGCTCAAGGCATCCTGGCACGCAGGCAGGGGCATGCTGCGCCCCGTGACGGGTGCTCCCACTGCGGCTGAACACCGCGCCAAGCAGGAGGTGCCCGTGATGGTTCCAATCCGCGCCCTGGGCCCTTCGTACCGCGAACGGATCACCCAGCATTTGCTCCAGCTCGAGCCGTCCGACCGTTACCTGCGGTTCGGCTACGCCGCCAACGACGAGCAGATCCGCCGTTATGCCGAACAGCTCGACTTCAACCGCGACGAGATCTTCGGCATCTACAACCGCCGCCTCGAACTCATCGCGATGGCGCACCTGGCGTTCTCCGAACACCCCGAGCACAAGCACTGCGCCGAGTTCGGCGTGTCCGTGCTCAAGCAGGCCCGTGGCCGCGGCTTTGGCGCGCGGCTGTTCGAGCGCGCCGTGATGCATGCGCGCAACGAGGGTGTGAACATGGTCTTCATCCACGCGCTGTCCGAGAACACCGCCATGCTCAAGATCGCGCGCAACGCGGGCGCCACCGTGCGCCGCGACGGTTCGGAGTCCGAGGCCTATCTGCAGATTCCGCCTGCGAGCTTCGACACCCGCGTGGCCGAGATGGTCGAGCAGCAGTTCGCCGAGGTGGACTACCAGCTCAAGAAGCAGGCCAAGCAGTTCTGGGACTTCCTGGCCAACGTGCAGGAAGTGCGCAGCGGCGTGCAGCATGCACGCCACCAGTCGGCGGAGTGACGCGGCCGGGCCTGCGGGCCGCAGCCACGGCAGCAGCAAACCCGTGAACCGGGCCGGTGCAGGCCCTGTCACGACAATCCGCTATCCTAGGGGCCTGATCCACTACGCACGTCAAGACAGTGTCTGACCCGCACCCCGCCCACACCGGGCGACCGCCCGAAAGGGAAGACAAGCGCACCTTCCTGCAGAAAGTGGTCGAGTTCATCCACCCTGGGCCGGACTCCACGGAAGAACTCATCGAGACCCTGGCCGAGGCCGAAGACAACGAGGTCATCGGCGCCGAGGCGCGCGTGATGCTGGAGCGCGTGATCCGCATGGCCGACATGACGGCCGGCGACGTCATGGTCGCGGCGCCGCGGATGGACCTCATCAACATCGAGGCGCCGTTCGAAGATCTGCTCAACCTCGTCATCCACACCGCGCATTCGCGCTTTCCGGTATACCAGGGCGAACGCGAGAACATCATTGGCATCCTGCTGGCCAAGGACCTGCTCAAGCTGCAGCGGGCGCCCGAGCTCAACATTCGCGCGCTGCTGCGCCCGGCGGTGTTCGTGCCCGAGAGCAAGGGGCTGTATGACCTGCTGCGCGAGTTCCGCGGCAATCGCAGCCACCTGGCCGTGGTGATCGACGAGTTCGGCCGTGTGGCGGGGCTCATCACCATCGAGGACGTGCTCGAGCAGATCGTCGGCGAGATCGAAGACGAGTTCGACATTCCCGAGGACGATGGCGACATCTTCGGTCTGGCCGACCACACCTACCGCGTGAGCGGCGACACCTCGATCGAGCGCGTCTGCGAGGCGTTCGACGTTCTGATCCAGGGCAGCGACCCCGAGGAGCATTTCGACACCATCGGCGGCCTCATCGCCCACGAGATGGGCCACGTGCCCAAGCGCGGCGAGCACCTGCAGCTGTCGGGCCTGAACTTCGTCGTGCTGCACACCAAGGGCGGGGCGGTGCGCTGGTTCAAGGTGTCGCGGGCCGAAGAGCCCGGCGCCAGCAGCGAGTGATGGCGCGCGCCCGATTGCCTGCGGGGCTGCCGCTGGTCCCGCAGGCCGTGCTTGCGGTGGCCGCAGGCCTCGCCCAGGCCGCATCGCTGGCGTGGCCCGTGGGCGGCGAACCCCTGTGGTGGCTGCAACTGCTGTCGATGGCCGTGCTGGCCTGGCTGGTGCGCCCGGCCCCCGATCAGAGCATTGCCTGGCGACGCGGCGCGGTGACCGGCGCGCTGTTTGCCACGGCCTGGCTGGCAGGCACGTTCTGGTGGCTGTTCATTTCCATGCACACCTACGGCGGCCTGGCCACACCCCTGGCCGTGGCGGCCGTGCTCGGGCTGGCGGCGTTCCTGGGCAGTTACTACGCGGCGGGTTTGGGCATTTTTTGCCGTCTATCGCTTTCCAGTCGTGCGCTGAGTGCTATATTTTTCGGAGCAATTTGGCTGCTGGCCGAGCTCGCGCGCGGCACCCTGTGGACGGGCTTTCCGTGGGGTGCCGGGGGCTACGCGCACGTCGACGGCCCCCTGGCGCCCCTGGCGCGCCATGTGGGCGTCTATGGCGTGGGGGCCGTGGCGGCGGTGGTGGCGATGTACGTGGTGCAGCTGCGCAGCGCGGACCTGGTCCGCTGGCGCACGTGGGCTCTTGCGCTGGTGGCGGCCGGTGCGCTGGCTGCTGCCGCCTCGGGCCGCCACTGCGCAGTCAACCTGTGCCATACGCCCGCACACCCGCAGTCCAAACCCCTGACCCTGGAGTTGCTCCAAGGCAACATTCCGCAGGACGAGAAGTTCCAGCAGGGCAGTGGCGTGCCGGTGGCCCTCAAGTGGTATGCCGACCGGCTGCAGGAGGCCCAGGCCGACCTCGTCGTGGCGCCCGAAACGGCGATTCCGCTGCTGCCCCAGCAGCTCATTCCGGGCTACCTGGAGGGCATTCAGAAGCGCTATGCCCAGGGGCCGCAGGCGGCGCTGGTGGGTATTCCGCTGGGTGACGAGACCGTGGGCTACACCAATTCGGTGCTGGGCATGGGGGCCGGCGTGGCCCCGCCCGGCGCGCCCTACCGCTACGACAAGCATCACCTGGTGCCCTTTGGCGAGTTCATCCCGCCGTTCTTCAAGTGGTTCACCGCGATGATGGACATCCCGCTCGGGGACTTCAACCGGGGCGCCGTGGGTCAGCCGTCGTTTGCGTGGGCGGGGCAGCGCATCGCGCCCAACATCTGCTACGAGGATCTGTTCGGCGAAGAGCTGGGGGCGCGCTTTATCGACCCGGCCCAGGCGCCCACGGTGTTCGTTAACTTCAGCAACATCGGCTGGTTCGGCAACACCGTGGCCATCGATCAGCACCTGCAGATCAGCCGCATGCGGGCGCTGGAGTTCGAGCGCCCCATGGTGCGCGCCACCAATACCGGCGCCACGGCCATCATCGACCACCGGGGCGTGGTCACACACGCGCTGGAGCGCCACACCCGCGGTGTGCTGCACGGCGGGGTGAGGGGCCGCGGGCTGGATGCGGCAGAGGGCTGGGCGATCACGCCGTACGCGTGGTGGGTGTCACGCTGGGGGCTGTGGCCGCTGTGGATACTGGGCGGCGTGGCGGTGGTCTTTGCGGCGGTGGCCCGGCGGCGGCGGACGGTGGACGGGGCTTGATCCACGTCAGCGCGCAGCAGGGAGCCCCGGCACCCAGGTAGGCCAAAACGCGCTGGGGCGCCTGCTGCCTTGATAATGGAGCCCCACAAGCGGGGGCTTGTGCTGGTTTTGTGTTGGTTACAACGATGATTTGAGGCGGGCTGACCCGCCGTTCTGGAGCACGACTGAAGATGGCTGATTCCTTTTCCTACGAACAACTGATCGCCTCGGGTGAGGGCCGGCTGTTCGGCGCCGACAGCGGGCGCCTGCCGCTGCCGCCCATGCTGATGTTCGACCGCATCACGCACATCGACAGCGACGGGGGCGAGCACGGGCTGGGAAAGATCCGCGCTGAACTGGACGTGAAGCCTGACCTGTGGTTCTTTGCATGCCACTTCCAGGGTGACCCGGTCATGCCTGGCTGCCTGGGGCTCGATGCCATGTGGCAGCTGATCGGTTTCTACCTGACCTGGCTGAAGCTGCCGGGCCGGGGCCGCGCGCTGGGCGCGGGCGAGGTGAAGTTCACCGGCGAGGTCGGCCCCGATGTGAAACTCGTCACCTACGAGATCGACATCAAGCGTGTGATCAAGCGCAAGCTGGTCATGGCGATCGGCGATGCCCGCCTGCTTGCCGATGGCAAGGAAATCTATGTGGCCAACGACCTTCGCGTGGGGCTGTTCAAGCGCGAGGGTGACGACAAGGACGCAGCATGACCACGACCAAGAAGCGCGTAGTCATTACCGGTGCGGGCATCGTCTCGTGCATCGGCAACGATCTGGACACCGTGGAAGCCTCGCTGCGGGCGGGCACCAGCGGCATCAAGGCCGTCGAGAAATTCAAGGAGCTGGGCCTGCGCAGCCAGGTGGGCGGCGCACCCGAGATCGATATCGAATCGCGCATCGACCGCAAGCAACTGCGCTTCATGGGCGATGCTGCGGCGTACGCGCAGATCGCTCTGGAAGACGCCATCAAGCAGGCGGGGTTGACGCCTGAGCAGGTCAGCCACCCGCGCACCGGCCTCATCATGGGCTCGGGCGGCGGCTCGCCCGACAACCAGATCGAGGCGGCCGACACGCTGCGCGAGAAGGGCATCCGGCGCGTGGGCCCCTACCAGGTCACGCGCTGCATGAGCTCCACCGTGTCCGCGTGCCTGGCCACCAACTTCAAGGTCAAGGGCATCAACTACTCCATCACGTCGGCCTGCTCCACGTCGGCGCACTGCATTGGCGCGGCCGCGCAGCAGATCGCTTGGGGCATGCAGGATGTGATGTTCGCGGGCGGCGGCGAAGAGCTGTCCTGGGGCATGTCGCTGCTGTTTGATGGCATGGGCGCCATGTCCAGCAAGTACAACGACACGCCCGGGAAGGCCTCGCGCGCCTACGACGCCAACCGTGACGGCTTCGTGATCGCCGGCGGCGGCGGCGCCGTGGTGCTGGAGAGCCTGGAGCACGCCCAGGCACGCGGTGCCACCATCCTGGCAGAAGTGGTGGGCTTTGGCGCCACCAGCGACGGCGAAGACATGGTGGCCCCGTCGGGCGACGGCGCCATTGCCTGCATGCAGCAGGCGATGGAGGGCCTCAATGCCCCCATCGACTACATCAACACGCACGGCACCTCCACGCCCGTGGGCGACATGCAGGAAGTGCGCGCCATGCAGGCGCTGTTCGGCGACAACGTGCCGCCGTTCTCGTCCACCAAGTCGCTTACCGGCCACTCGCTGGGTGCCACCGGTGTGCAGGAGGCCATCTACTGCATGATCATGCTGAACAAGGGCTTCATCGCAGGTTCGGCCAACGTGGAAACGCCCGACCCCGCGCTGGGCACGATGCCGCTGGTCACGCAGACGCGGGATGCCGCGCTGACCACCGTGCTGTCCAACAGCTTCGGTTTCGGCGGCACCAACGCCAGCCTGGTGCTGCGCCGCTGGAGTGCTTGAGCGATCGTCCTGGGGCGCTTCGCGCCTTTCCCGCTTCTTCTTTCGAATTGCCGAGCGATTCGGGCAGGGGGCGCAGCCGCAGCGGCCAGGTAACCCTGGCACGGCTGCCTCGCGATAGCTGTGACAACCCGCCACCCGGCCCACGGGTGTGCGGTTTTTTTTATGCCCGCCGAGGAGACTGGCCCGAGAGGGCTGCGTGCAGCACACCCGGCAGCATCGCCAGCATGCGCGTGGCCTGCAGGCCCGGCGGCGACGAGCGTGCGTGGTAGCTGTACAGCGACATGGGCGGCAGTTCGTGCAGCTCCAATGTGACCATGCTGGCCGGGTCCAGGCGCGTGGCGGTCAGAAAATCCACCACCGTCCAGCCCATGCCCAGGCGCACCAGCTCCAGCGCCAGGCGTGATGTCTGCACCTGGATGCCGGGGCCGGCCGGCGTGCCCAGGCGCTGCGCGATCTCGTCGATGGACTGCCGCATGGGGTCGTCGCCCACCAGCCGGATCACCGGCACCTGCGCCAGCCGGGCGCTGCGCGAGGCGGCACGTGGCGCGCGGCTCCACAGCGCCTCGGCCACGGCCAGGTACATGCGCCCGCTCACCAGCAGGTCGCTGCCGATCTGCGGGTGCGGGTGCTTGTAGAAACCCAGGCAGAAGTCCACGCTGCGCGTGAGCAGGGCCTGGGTCATCTGGTCCTGGTGGATGGTGCGCACCTCCACGCCCACCTGGGGGTAGCGCAGCGCGTGCTGCTGCAGCAACTGCGGCAAGAACTCATGGCTCACAGCCGGGATCGCGGCCATGCGCACGTCGCCCGTGTCGCTGGCTGCCAGGTTGCGGGCCGTGCGGCGCAGGGCATCGAGCTGGCGGTGGATGCCCGCCGATTCGGCGGCCAGCACCTGCGCCTCCGGCGTGGGGGTGAGGCCCGCCGGGGTGCGCAGGAAAAGGCGGTAGCCCAACTGCAGTTCGGTGTGCGCCACGGCCTTGCTCACGGCGGACGGTGTGATGCACAGCAGCCGTGCGGCGGCGCTCATGTTGCCGGTTTGAAGCACTGCCTGAAAGACTTCCAGTTGCCGCAGATTCATGCATCCGTCCTGATGTCGAGGTGTGAATGAAATTCACATGGGAGCGCTGATTATTCCGCATCAGTGTGCGTGGATCTCTCATAGGATGCGCCACCGCTCGAAAGCGGCGCGGCACCGCCAGGGCCGTGAATTGACAACATCGTTCCCAGGAGACTTTTCACCATGCGTATTTCTTCACCTGCCCACCGCTGGCTCGCTGGCCTGCTGCTGTCGGCTGCGTCCGCCGTCGCCATGGCCCAGGCCGCCAAGCCCCACGTCGTGGTGCTGGCCACGGGCGGCACCATCGCCGGCGCCGGCGCGTCGGCTGCCAACAGCGCTACCTACGCCGCCGCCAAGGTGCCGGTGGACAAGCTGCTGGCCGGCTTGCCCGAGCTGGCGAACGTCGCCAAGGTCTCGGGCGAGCAGGTGTTCCAGATCGCGTCCGAAAGCTTCACCAACGAGCATCTGCTCAAGCTCGGCCAGCGCGTCTCGGCCCTGACCAAGCAGGCCGATGTGGACGGCATCGTCATCACCCACGGCACCGACACGCTGGAAGAAACCGCGTACTTCCTGAACCTGGTCGTGCGTACCAGCAAGCCCATCGTGGTGGTCGGCTCCATGCGCCCCGGCACGGCCCTGTCGGCCGACGGCGCGCTGAACCTGTACGACGCCGTGACCGTGGCCGCCAGCAAGGACGCTGCCGGCAAGGGCGTGCTCGTCACCATGAACGACGAGATCCAGAGCGGCCGCGACGTGAGCAAGACCATCAACATCAAGACCGAGGCCTTCAAGAGCCAGTGGGGTCCGCTGGGCATGGTGGTGGAAGGCAGGAACTACTGGTTCCGTGCGCCCGTCAAGCGCCACACAGCGAACTCCGAGTTCAACATCGACGAGATCCAGGCCCTGCCCGCCGTGGACATCGTGTACGGCTACGGCAACATGAACACCACCGGCATCGAGGCCTACAGCAAGGCCGGCGTGAAGGCGCTGGTCCACGCC
Organism: Acidovorax sp. sic0104; assembly: GCF_019219095.1. Lineage (GTDB taxonomy): Bacteria > Pseudomonadota > Gammaproteobacteria > Burkholderiales > Burkholderiaceae_C > Acidovorax. Next base: position 910,027 of record NZ_JAHUWH010000001.1, on the reverse strand, counting down.
GGCACCGGCAACGGCTCCGTGGCTGCCCAGGCGGTCGACTCGCTCAAGGCCCTGCGCGGCAAGGGCGTGCAGGTCATCCGCTCGGCCCGCGTGCCCGACGGCTTCGTGCTGCGCAATGCCGAGCAGCCCGATGACAAGTACGACTGGGTGGTGGCGCACGACCTGCGCCCGCAAAAGGCCCGCATCCTGGCGATGGTGGCCCTGACCAAGACCAATGACAGCAAGGAACTGCAGCGCATTTTCTGGGAGTATTGAAGCCCCCCCTGAGTCGCTGCGCGCCTTCCCCCCGGAGGGGGGACGCACCCGGTGGCCTGGCTAAGCCAGATCCACGGGTGCTCTCGCGATGACGGCGCGTCCAGTTGGGCGTTGGGTTGTGCGAGTCGGGCGACGGATTTTTATTGATTTGGCGCACAGCTGTGCGCCGATGGTTGCCTGCAAGGGCGGCACCTGCACGCGGTGGCTTATGGGCGGCGCGGATGGGTTGGAAAGGCTGGGGCTCCACGAGGGCCCTGGCCTTTTTTCATGGGGCGGGCGGTTTGGACCTCTGGCTGCTGGCAGCAACTGGCGCTGGCGTCGCGGTGTTTGCAGGGCGGCCTTGCTGCGGCGCCGTAAAATGATCGGTTCGCGTGTGCGATGCCCGTCCGTGCTGCCTGGGGTGGTCAGCAGGCGTCGCGCCAACGCTTGGCATCGTTTTCTTTTTCTCCTCCTACTTGCCCGGCCCTGGCTTGCCAGTGCCACAGACGCCATGTTGACATTCCAGCAAATCATTCTGAAGCTGCAGTCCTATTGGGACGCGCAGGGTTGCGCCCTCTTGCAGCCCTACGACATGGAAGTGGGCGCCGGCACCTCGCACACCGCCACCTTCCTGCGCGCCATCGGCCCTGAGCCCTGGAAGGCCGCCTACGTGCAGCCCAGCCGCCGCCCCAAGGACGGCCGCTATGGCGAGAACCCCAACCGGCTGCAGCACTACTACCAGTACCAGGTGGTCCTGAAGCCCGCGCCGGCCAACATCCTGGAGCTGTACCTGGGTTCGCTCGAAGCCCTCGGTTTCGACCTCAAGAAGAACGACATCCGCTTCGTCGAGGACGACTGGGAGAACCCCACGCTCGGCGCCTGGGGCCTGGGCTGGGAGGTGTGGCTCAACGGTATGGAGGTGACGCAGTTCACCTACTTCCAGCAGGTCGGCGGCATCGACTGCAAGCCCGCCACCGGCGAGATCACCTACGGCCTGGAGCGCCTGGCGATGTACCTGCAGGGCGTGGACAACGTCTACAACCTCAAGTGGACCGACACGCTGAGCTACGGCGATGTGTACAAGCAAAACGAGGTGGAGCAGTCCACCTACAACTTCGAGCACAGCGACGCGGACTTCTTGTTCACCGCCTTCAACGCGCACGAGAAGCAGGCCAAGTACCTGATGGAGCAGCAGCTGGCGCTGCCCGCCTACGAGCAGGTGCTCAAGGCCGCGCACAGCTTCAACCTGCTGGATGCGCGCGGCGCGATCAGCGTGACCGAGCGGGCCGCGTACATCGGCCGCATCCGCAACCTGGCCCGTGCCGTGGCGCAAAGCTACTACGAGAGCCGCGAGCGCCTGGGCTTCCCCATGGCGCCGCGCGAGTGGGTGGAGCAAATGGCCAAGAAGGCAGCCTGAGCGGACGAAAGAGAACAAGAACATGACGACGACCCAAAACCTTCTCGTAGAACTGTTTGTCGAAGAGCTGCCGCCCAAGGCGCTTCAAAAACTGGGCGATGCCTTTGCCACCGTGCTGTGCGACCAGCTCAAGGCGCAGGGCCTGGCCTCTGCCGCATCGGTGGTCACGCCCTTTGCCTCGCCCCGTCGCCTGGCCGCGCACGTGACCACCGTGGCCGGCAAGGCGGCCGACAAGGCCGTGCAGCAAAAGCTCATGCCCGTGACCGTGGGGCTCGACGCCGGCGGCAACGCCACGCCCGCGCTGCTCAAGAAGCTGCAGGCCCTGGGCGCCGATGTGTCCGACCCTGCAGCCGCTGTCGCCGCCCTGAAGCGCGCGCAGGACGGCAAGGCCGAGGCCCTGTTCTACGACAGCGTGGTGCCCGGTGCCACGCTGCAGGACGGCCTGCAGAAGGCGCTGCAGGAGGCCATTGCCAAGCTGCCCATCCCCAAGGTCATGAGCTACCAGCTCGAGACCGACTGCGAACTGCCCGGCTGGACCAGCGTGAACTTCGTGCGCCCCGCGCACGGCCTGGTGGCGCTGCATGGCGCTGCTGTGGTGCCGGTCAAGGCATTGGGCCTGACGGCAGGCAACAGCACCACCGGTCATCGCTTTGAAGCCGCCGTGTCGCCCGTGGTGCTGGCCGACGCAGACAGCTACGCCGCCACGCTGAAGAAGGACGGCGCCGTGATCGCCAGCTTTGCCGAGCGCAAGGCCGAGATCGCCCGCCAGCTGGCCGCTGCCGCTGCCAAGGTGGGCAACGGCGCCCGCCCCATCGAGGACGAAGCCCTGCTCGACGAAGTGACCGCGCTGGTCGAGCGCCCCAACGTGGTCGTCTGCCAGTTTGAAGAACAGTTCCTGGGCGTGCCGCAGGAATGCCTGATCCTCACGATGAAGGCCAACCAGAAGTACTTTCCGTTGCTGGACGCCGCAGGCAAGCTGACCCACAAGTTCCTGGTGGTGAGCAACATCAGCCCCGAGGACACCAGCTTCGTGACTGGCGGCAACGAGCGCGTGGTGCGCCCGCGCCTGGCCGATGCGAAGTTCTTCTTCGATCAGGACCGCAAGAAGACCCTGGCCTCGCGCGTCGAGGGCCTGGGCAAGGTGGTTTATCACAACAAGCTGGGCACGCAGGGTGAGCGCGTGGAGCGCGTGCGCGCCATTGCCAAGGCCATCGCACAGCAGCTGGGCGATGCGCAACTGGTGCAAGACGCCGACTTGGCCGCGCAACTGGCCAAGACCGATCTCGTCACCGACATGGTGGGCGAGTTCCCCGAGCTGCAGGGCATCATGGGCGGCTACTACGCGCTCAACGACGGCCTGGGCGAGACCGTGGCAAACGCGATTGAAGACCACTACAAGCCGCGCTTTGCGGGCGACGCGCTGCCGCGCAACACCGCTGGTGTGGTGGTGGCCCTCGCCGACAAGCTGGAAACCCTGGTGGGCATGTTCGGCATCGGCAACCTGCCCACGGGCGACCGCGACCCGTTCGCGCTGCGCCGCCATGCGCTGGGCGTGATCCGCATGCTGGTCGAAAAAGATCTGCCCCTGGACCTGAACGCTTTGCTGGCCGGCGCCGTGCCTGCGTTCGGCGACAAGATCACCGACGCATCGGCGCCCCTGGCCGACTTCATCTACGACCGCCTCGCCGGCAGCCTGCGTGAGCAGGGCTACCGCGCGCAGGAAGTGGACGCCGTCATGGCCTTGCGCCCGCAGCGCCTGGCCCTGGTCGAAAAGCAGCTGGCAGCAGTGCGCGCCTTTGCCGCGCTTCCCGAAAGCCCGGCGCTGGCCGCCGCCAACAAGCGCGTGGGCAACATCCTGAAAAAGGCCGAAGTCGAAGGCCCGGTGGACGCCCATGTGAACCCCGAGCTGCTGCAGGAAAAGGCCGAGCAGGACCTGTACGCCGCGCTGCAGCGCTTCGTGCCCGAGGCCAATGCGCAGTTCGACGCGGGCGACTACACCGCCAGCCTGCAGACCCTGGCCGTGCTGCGCGCGCCGGTGGATGCGTTCTTCGACGACGTCATGGTCAACGCCGAGCAGCTGGATGTGCGGATGAACCGCCTGGGCCTGCTCAAGATGCTGCACAACGCGATGAACCGCGTGGCCGACCTTTCCCGTCTGGCCGTTTGACCGGATGGCCCAAGCTGATAGGCTGGCGATTCTCACAAGGTAATCAAGCCCCATGAAACTCGCCATCCTCGACCGCGACGGCACCCTCAACCCGCTGGGGGAGGACTTCATCACCACCGCCGACGAGTGGACGGCCGTGCCGGGCGCGCTCGAAGCCATTGCGCGGCTCAACCACGCGGGCTGGCACGTGGTGGTGGCCACCAACCAGCCGGGGCTGGGGCGCGGGCTGTTCGACGTGATGGCCATCAACGCCATCCACGCCAAGATGCACCGCCAGCTGGCTGCCGTGGGCGGGCGCATCGATGCGGTGTTCTACTGCCCCCACGCGCCTGACGAGGATTGCGCCTGCCGCAAGCCCGCGCCGGGCCTGCTCGAGCAGATCTGCGACCGCTACGGTGTGGAACGCCATGACATGCAGGTGGTGGGCAGCTGCGCCGTCCACCTGCAGGCGGGCGCGGCGGCCGGGGCGCAGCAACTGCACCTGGTGTGCACGGGCCAGTCGGCGCACATCGACGCCTTGGGCGCTGTCCCGGAGGGGATGCCTGCCGGTACCGTGCTTCATGCCAGCCTGAAGGACTTTGTGGACCAACTGCTGCCAGCCGTGCCCGTAGCAGCACCACCCACCGCGCCGGCTGCGGCCGTCAGCTCCTCTGACACTATTTAATTGATAGCTGCCGGCGTTTGCCCAGCAAGCGCTGACGACCCAAAAGACTCCAACACATGGCTTTCATCCGCTCTCTCGTTCACTTTCTCTGGATGGGCATCACCGTGGTGCCCTACACGCTGGCCATCATGCTGGGCTCGCTGTTCGGCATGCGGGGCCGGCCCCTGTACCGCATTGCGCGGGCGTGGCTGTCGCTGTGCATCAGCAGTGCCCGGGTGATCCTGGGCGTGCGTGCCAACGTGATGGGCATGGAGAATCTGCCGCAGGGCGAGAGCGCGGGAGCGGTGCTGCTGGTCAAGCACCAGTCCACGTACGAGACCTTCCTGATGCCGTCGATCATGCCGCACCCCCTGGCCTACGTGTTCAAGCGAGAGCTGCTGCACGTTCCGTTCTTCGGCTGGTCCATCGGGCGGCTGGACATGATCCACATCGACCGCAACCAGCGCACGCAGGCCTTCAACAAGGTCGTGCAGCAAGGCAAGGAACTGCTGGCCAAGGGCATCTGGATCATCATGTTCCCGGAAGGCACGCGCATCGAGCGGGGCCAGAAGGGCAACTACAAGACAGGTGGAACGCGCCTTGCGATCGACACCGGCGCGCCGGTGGTACCGATTGCCGTCACCTCTGCCAAGGTCTGGCCGCGCAAGGCGTTCATCAAGCGGCCAGGCGTGGTGGACGTGTCCATCGGCAAGCCCATCCCCAGCGCCGGCCGCCAGCCCGACGAGCTGATGCGAGAGGTCGAGGCCTGGATCGAGGCCGAGATGCGCCGCCTGGACCCCGAGGCGTATCCTGCGGCGGCACCCGCTGCAGCAGCCGCCGCCACCACCGAGAAGTAAACCCCGTGATGCAGCGGCTTGTGCAACTGGCGCTGGACCTGTTCGATGCGCCCCTGGCACCGCCCGCTGTGGCGGCGCCCGCGCCTGCACCGTTTGCCGCGCCTTCACCGGCACCGACGCCGCAGCCAGGCGCTGCTGGCAAGGTGCTGCCGCCTGCCCACCCGCCTGCGGTGCCGCTGCCTTCGCTGCTGCACCCCGCCGAGTTCCGCCACCCGCAATCCAATCGCCAAGTGCTGCTGGGCGACGCCCTGGTGGCCTATGCCCTCACACGCGCGCGGCGCCGCACCATCGGGTTCACCGTGGGGGCCGACGGCCTGGCGGTGCGCGCACCCAGCTGGGTCACGCTTTCGGCGGTAGACGCCGCGCTGCGCGAGAAGGCCGACTGGATCCTGCGCAAGCTCTCCGAGGCCCGCGAGCGCCAGCAGCGCATGGAGGGCGGGCGCATCGTCTGGGCCCATGGCGCTGTGCTGCCGTACCTGGGCGAGCCGCTCACGGTGGTGCTGGACCCGAGCCACGGGTTCACAGGGAAGGGCGGGGCGCTGGTGTCCTCTGCAGCGCCTGCGGACCCGGCGGCGCCGGCAACTCCAGGAGCGCCTGAAGCGCCCGCAACGCGCACCCTGCACATCGGCCTGCCCCACAGCGCCAGCCCCGCGCAGATCCGCGATGCCGTGCAGGCCTGGCTCATGCGTGATGCACGCCGCCACTTCACCGCGCGGCTCGACCACTTCGCGCCGCTCCTGGGTGTGCGCTGGGCCAGCCTGCGCCTGTCGAGTGCACAGACCCGCTGGGGCAGCGCCAAGTCCGACGGCTCCATCCGCCTGAACTGGCGCCTGCTGCACTACCGCCCGGCCGTCATCGACTACGTGGTGGCGCACGAGCTGGCCCACCTGCGCGTGATGGACCACAGCCCGCGCTTTTGGGACACAGTGGCCACGGTGGTGCCCGACTACGCGCAGCTGCGCAGCCACCTGCGCGAGGAGCCCGCGCCTGTATGGTGACTCCCCCTGAGTCGCCTGCGGCACCTTCCCCCTGAGGGGGACGACGCCCTTGCTGCGGGGCGGCCCTTGCTCGGCGTCCCTCGCGTGGGCTGCGTCGATTTGAACGCTGTGCCGAAACCTAGAAAGGACTGACCAATGACCGAAAACCAAACTTTCACGCCCGCCGACGGTTACGCCGGCGACATCACGCCCCAGCAAGCCTGGCAATGGGTACAGGCCGGCCAGGCCGTGCTGGTGGACGTGCGCAGCGACGCCGAGCGCGACTGGGTCGGCCAGGTGCCCGGCGCCGCGGCCGTGGCCTGGAAGCAGTGGCCCGGCATGGCCATGAACGCAGACTTTGACGCGCAGATCCGCGCCGCCGTGCCCGCCGGCACTCCCGCCGTGCTGCTGTGCCGCAGCGGCGTGCGCTCCATCGCCGCCGCCCGCCGCGCCACGGAACTGGGCCTGACCGCCTACAACATCCTCGAAGGCTTCGAAGGCGACCCCGACGCAGAGGGCCACCGCGGCACACGCGGCGGCTGGCGCTTCCACGGCCTGCCATGGAAGCAGGGCTGATGCTCCTAAAAAAATAGCTGTCAGCGCTTGTCTATCAAGCGGTAGCAGCCATTTTGGTTCGAATTTTGCCTTGCGGCGCTACTGGGGCAGCCTTCGTTGAGGCCCCGTTCCCACAATCTGTCGCACCACCCCCGCCCTCCGCCAGAGCACCCGTGGAACCGGCTCTGCCGGGCCACGGGGTGCGTCCCCCCTTTGGGGGGAAGGCGCCGAAGGCGACTCAGGGGGGTTACTTCAATCCAGGGATGCGCAGCTTCTGGCCCGGATAGATCTTGTCGGGGTGCGACAGCATGGGCTTGTTGGCCTCGAAGATCACCGGGTACTTGTTGGCGTCGCCATAGAACTTCTTGGCAATGGCCGAGAGCGTGTCGCCGCGCACCACGTCGTGGTACTGCGCCTCGGGTTCGGGGTTGGTCACGTCCATCAGGTTTTCCACGCTGGTCACGCTGGCCACGTTGCCGCAGCACAGGGTGACCTTTTCCTTGGCCGACTGCGTGGGGGCCGTGCCCTTCACGGTGACCTTGCCCTGCGTGCCGTCGAAGGCCACCTGCACGTTGCTGGCTCCCAGGTTCTGGGACGCGATGTAGGTCTCGATGGCCTTGGCTGCCTTGGCGTTGAGTTCATCCTGCGTGGGGGCTGCTGCCGTGGCCGCCTGGGCGTCCTTGCCGCCGAACAGTTTTTCGCCGGCTTCCTTGATGAAACTGAAAAGACCCATGTCGTACCTCCTGGAGTTGAACAAGAACGGGAGACCCACTTTAGCGGCAAAGTCGCCGCGCAGCGTGTCAGAAACGCGCGTGAAACGATTCCTGACAATGCGGCTGCCAGGCACCGAACAGCAGGTCATGTCTCGGCCGAAGCAGGTCGCGGGACAAAACTCAGGATAATCTGCTGCATGACTTTTCTGGCCATCGACGTCGGCAACACCCGCCTCAAATGGGCCTTGTACGACGCACCCCGCCCCGGGGCTGACTTGCTGGGCCACGGCGCTGAATTCCTGGACAACATCGACCGGTTGGCCGAGGGCAACTGGGCGCAGCTGGACCACCCTGACCGCATGCTGGGCTGCGTGGTGGCGGGCGACGCCGTCAAGCGCCGCGTGCAGGAGCAGATGGAGATCTGGGACGTGCAGCCCACCTGGGTGGTCTCCTCCGTGGAAGAGGCTGGCCTCATCAATGGCTACGACCACCCCACGCGCCTGGGCTCCGACCGCTGGGTGGCGATGGTGGGCGCGCGCCACCACGTGCTGCGCCAGGGGCCCGCACGGCCGCTGGTGGTGGTGATGGTGGGCACGGCGGTCACGGTGGAATGCATCGATGCGCAAGGCCGCTTCATGGGCGGGCTGATCCTGCCCGGGCACGGCATCATGCTGCGCGCGCTGGAGTCCGGCACGGCGGGCCTGCACGTGCCCACCGGCGAAGTGCGCCTTTTCCCCACCAACACCAGCGATGCGCTGACCAGCGGCGGCACCTACGCCATTGCCGGCGCGGTGGAACGCATGGTGCAGCACGTGATCCAGCACTGTGGCGAAGAGCCCGCCTGCCTCATGACCGGCGGCGCGGGCTGGAAGATGGCGCCCAGCATGACCCGTCCGTTCGAGCTGGTGGACAACCTGATCTTCGACGGGTTGCTGGAGATCGCCGCCCGGCGCTTCGGGGGCTGAGGGCGGTTTTTCCCCATCCCGAATCACGCAGTGGTTCGGGGCACGGGGAGGGCGCGAGGCGCCTTGGGGAGGTGCCCCCCACCTTACTCTTCCTCCAGTTCCGCGCGTGCCATTTCCACATCGAGCCGTTCCATGGCGTCGGCCGGCTCGCTGGCGGCGGCCTTTTCGTACAGCTGGGTGGCCTCCTTCATCTTCTTGTCGCCTTCGAGCATGACCAGCGCGTTGGCGTATTCGATCATCCCGATGGCCGAGCCAGGGTTGATCTTGAGCGCTTCCTGAAACAGCTTCAGGCCCGTGTCTTTCTTCGCGCCGTAGGTCATGCCGCCGATCAGCGAGCCCACCTTGTCGATCACTTCGGCGTGGAAGGCGCCCAGGGCGATGCGGGCGTCGGCATGTTTGGGCGACAGCGCGATGGCTTTCTCCAGTGAGTCCTTCACCTTGCCGCCCAGGCCCTGCGCCAGCGCCTTGGCCACGCTGATGCCCTGGCTGTAGCGGCCCAGTGCGTAGGCGTGCCAGTACCAGGCATTGGCGTTGCCGGGCTCCGCGGCGGCCTGCGCTTCGGCGCGCTCGGCCACCTGCATGAAGAGGTCGAGCCGGGTCTTTTCCTTGGGCTCGAGGTAATTGGCGTAGATCGCCGTGGCCTTGTTGGCGACGGTGATGCCGGCCCCGCCCGCGGCAATGCCGGCGGCGGCGGCCTTCTCGAAATCGCCGCTGTGGAACAGCGCCCAGGCGTCCAGCACGGCCGTGTCCTTGGGACAGGCTTCCGCATCGCCGGCGTGCAGGCGGGCCCATTGCTTCTTGACGCCCGCGGCGTCGAGCGGGTATTCACCAGCATGTGGGAAAGAGGTCCACTTGGGCATGGTCTGTGTCTCCTGAAGGTTCTTGTTGGTGAAATAGGTGGCTGGCTCTGTAGCGCTTTGGCGGTGGGCGCCGGTGTCAGCCGGGCGGTGTCGCGTAGGCCCCCACAAGTTCGAGCAGGTGTGCGCGTTGGCCTGCTTCCAGGTAGGGCATCAACAGGTTCAGCACATGGTGGGCGCCGCGCAGCAGCGCTGCCTGCGCGCTCTCGGGCTCCAGCGCCCGGCGCGGGTCGCGCACGTATTCGAAGCTGAGCCAGTAGGTCAGCACGACCACCATGCTGGTGGCGGTGGCCTCCAGTTCACGCGTGTCGATGTGCAGCGCGTCGGCGCGGCCCATGCCGTCGAGCATGGCGCGCACGGCGCGTGTCTTGTTCTTGAGGATGGCCTGGAAATGCGTCTCCAGGCGCCGGTTCTTGGACAGCAGGTCGTTGAGGTCGCGGTACAGAAAGCGGTACTGCCAGATCAGCTCGAACAGCGTGTGCATGAAGAACCACGCATCTTCCACGTTGCGCACGCCATCGGCGGCGGCGAGCAGCTCGGTCAGCGACTGTTCGTACCGGTCGAACAGTGCGTTGATCAGCTCGTCCTTGGCGGGGTAGTGGTAATACAGATTGCCGGGGCTGATGCGCAGCTCGGCGGAGATGAGGGTGGTGGAGACGTTGGGTTCGCCGAACCGGTTGAACAGGTCGAGCGTGACTTCCAGAATGCGTTCTGCGGTGCGTCGCGGCGCTTTCTTCACCATGTGGGCGGGCCCTCTTCGCGTCTATGGGGATCGGTATGTGCTTGTCTCTGGCGACACTCTAACCGAGCGGCAGATGCTGCATTGCATCAAATCTGATAGGCCATGCGCGGAGCGCTGCGCACGGGCCGCACGGCAAAACGGCCGGCACGCCAAGGCATGCCAGCCGTTTTCTTCTTTCGCTCTTCAGCGCAGGCGGATGGCCTGCGCCGTGGGATGCTGCGGCATCAGTTGGATGCTGCGGGCGCTGCCTTCTTCGCGGCGGCGCGTGGCTTGGCGGCGGCCTTCTTGGCCGGTGCTGCAGCGGCCTTGGCGGGCGCCTTCGTGGCAGCAGCCTTCTTGGCGGGGGCTGCCTTCTTCGTTGCTGCAGCCTTGGGGGCCGTCTTGCCCGTGCCCTTGGACAGGGCGTCGATGCGGGCGTTCAGGGCCTCGATGTCGCGGGCAGAAGGAACACCCAGCTTGGACAGGGCCTTGGCCACGCGGTCTTCGAAGATGTTTTCAAGCTTGTCCCACTGGCCCTGTGCCTTGGAGCCGATGTCGCTGGCCATGTTGGTCACGCGGCTGGTGGCTTCGGAGATCTTTTCCTCGGCGACGGCCTGGGTCTTGCGCTGGATGGTCAGGCCTTCCTTGACCAGGGCCTCGAACACCTTGCCGCCTTCTTCCTGTGCCTTGGAGAAGGCGCCCAGGCCGGCCAGCCAGATCTGCTGGGCGGAGTCCTTCACGGTACCGGACAGTTGGGCGTTGCTCTTCTTGTTGTCAGCGCTGAGTTTCTGCAGTTTCTTGACCATGGGGCCTCCGTCGATGAGATGGGTTGGGTTTGCCAGGGCAGGCTGCCTCTGGACGCCTGGCCGGACTGTACGCCGCACGGCGCGCAAGGTGTAGGCATCGGCTCCTAAAAGTGTAGAGCGCGCCGTCTACTGAGCGTGAACAGCCCGCCCTCAGCATCGGCGCGGGTTTCTGCTGAATCCGTGGGTGCAGCCCCTGGGCAAGAATCCGGCATTACACAGGAGTTTTCCATGCAGTATTTCGTGACGGGAGCAACGGGATTCATCGGCAAGCGGCTGGTCAAGAAGCTGCTGGAGCGCAAGGGGGCGGTGGTTCACTTCCTGATCCGCCGCGAAAGCGCTGACAAGGTGGCCGACCTGCGCAGCTTCTGGGGCGTGACGGCGGCGCGCGCCGTGCCGGTGTTCGGCGACCTCACCGCGAAGAAGCTGGGTGTTGCGGCAGAGGACATCAAGAAGCTCAAGGGCCAGATCGACCACTTCTACCACCTGGCCGCCGTGTACGACCTGGGCGCCGACGAAGAGACCCAGGTGGCGGTGAACATCGAAGGCACGCGCAACACGGTGGACCTGGCCCGGGCCATCGATGCCGGGCATTTCCACCATGTCTCGTCCATCGCGGCCGCCGGCCTGTACGAGGGCGTTTTCCGCGAGGACATGTTCGAGGAGGCCGAGGGCCTGGACCACCCATACTTCCAGACGAAGCACGAGAGCGAGAAGATCGTGCGCCAGGACTGCAAGGTGCCCTGGACGGTGTACCGCCCCGCCATGGTGGTGGGCGACAGCACGACCGGCGAGATGGACAAGGTCGACGGCCCGTACTACTTCTTCAAGCTCATCCAGCGCCTGCGCCAGCTGCTGCCGCCCTGGATGCCCACCGTGGGCCTGGAGGGCGGGCGCGTGAACATCGTGCCGGTGGACTTCGTGGTCAACGCGCTCAACGTCATCAGCCACCAGAAGGACATCACCAAGAAGTGCTACCACCTGGTGGACCCGGTGGGCTACCGCGTGGGCGACGTGCTGGACATCTTCAGCCGCGCCGCGCACGCGCCGCGCATGAACCTGTTCGTCAACGCCGCGCTGCTGGGCTTCATCCCCAAGAGCGTGAAGAAGAGCCTGATGGCGCTGGCGCCGGTGCGCCGCGTGCGCAACGCCGTCATGAAGGACCTGGGCCTGCCCGAGGACATGCTCACCTTCGTGAACTACCCCACGCGTTTCGACTGCCGCGAGACCCTGGCGGCGCTCAAGGGCTCGGGCGTGACCTGCCCCAACCTCAAGGACTACGCCTGGCGCCTGTGGGACTACTGGGAGCGCAACCTGGACCCCGAGCTGTTCATCGACCGCACCCTCAAGGGCACGGTGGGCGGCAAGGTGGTGCTGGTCACGGGGGGTTCCTCGGGCATCGGCCTGGCAGCCGCGCACAAGTTCGCCGAAGCGGGCGCCACCACGGTGATCTGCGGGCGCGACCAGGACAAGCTCGACGAGGCCTGTGCAGAAGCCCGGGCCAAGGGCTATGAGTTCATCGCCTACGCGGCCGACATCGCCGACATGGCCGACTGCGACCGCTTCGTGCAGCTCCTGATCGACAAGCACGGCGGCGTGGACTTCCTCATCAACAACGCGGGGCGCTCCATCCGCCGCGCCATCGAGTCGAGCTACGACCGCTTCCATGACTACGAGCGCACCATGCAGCTCAACTACTTCGGCTGCCTGCGCGTGACCATGGGCTTCCTGCCCGGCATGGTGGCCAAGCGCAAGGGCCATGTGGTGAACATCAGCTCCATCGGGGTGCTGACCAACGCGCCGCGCTTTTCGGCCTACGTGGCCAGCAAGGCAGCCCTGGATGCCTGGACGCGCTGCGCATCGAGCGAGTTCGCAGACCAGGGCATCACCTTCACCACCATCAACATGCCGCTGGTGCGCACGCCCATGATCGCGCCCACCAAGATCTACAACAACGTGCCCACCCTGAGCCCCGAGGAGGCGGCCGACATGATCGCGCAGGCCTGCATCTTCAAACCGGTTCGCATCGCCACGCGCCTGGGTATCACCGGGCAGATCCTGCACGCGCTGGTGCCGCGCGTGGCGCAGATCACGATGAACACGAGCTTTCGCATGTTCCCGGATTCCACTGCAGCCAAAGGGGATAAGAGCGCCAAGCCGCAGCTGTCGGCCGAAGCGGTGGCGTTGCAGCAGATGATGCGCGGCATCCACTTCTGAGCCTCGGCCACCCGCCCCGGCAGCACCGCGTTGCACTCTGTGACCGGGCGGCCGGGCAGGGTGGGATAATCGCCGGTTCTGCCGAGCTGGCATTTCACACAGCCCACCCTATGATTCTGGTTACCGGCGGCGCAGGTTTCATCGGCGCCAACTTCGTTCTTGACTGGCTTGCCGCCTCCGGCGAGCCCGTGGTCAACCTCGACAAGCTCACCTATGCGGGCAACCTGCACAACCTGGACGGCATCCAGGGCGACCCCCGCCACATCTTCGTGCAGGGCGATATCGGCGACACGGCCCTGCTGGCCCGCCTGTTGGCCGAGCACAAGCCGCGCGCGGTGGTCAACTTCGCGGCCGAATCGCACGTGGACCGTTCCATCCACGGGCCCGAGGACTTCATACAGACCAACATCGTGGGCTCGTTTCGCCTGCTTGAAGCCGTGCGCGCCTACTGGGGCGCGCTTCCCGAGGGCGAGCGCGCGGCCTTCCGCTTCCTGCACGTCTCCACCGACGAGGTGTACGGCTCGCTCGCGCCCACCGACCCCGCCTTCGCTGAGACACGCGGCTTCGAGCCCAACAGCCCCTACAGCGCCAGCAAAGCCGCCAGCGACCACCTGGTGCGCGCCTGGCACCACACCTACGGCCTGCCGGTGCTCACCACCAACTGCAGCAACAACTACGGGCCCTATCACTTCCCCGAGAAGCTGATCCCGCTGATGATCGTGAACGCCCTGGCGGGCAAGAACCTCCCGGTGTACGGCGACGGCATGCAGGTGCGCGACTGGCTGTATGTGAAGGACCACTGCAGCGCCATCCGCCGCGTGCTCGAAGCCGGTACCCCCGGCGAGACCTACAACGTGGGCGGCTGGAACGAGAAGCCCAACATCGAGATCGTGAACATGGTGTGCGGCCTGCTCGACGAGCTGCGCCCCCGCGCCGACGGCCAGAGCTACCGCACCCAGATCACCTACGTGAAGGACCGCCCCGGCCACGACCGCCGCTACGCCATCGATGCACGCAAGATCGAGCGCGAGCTGGGCTGGAAGCCCGCCGAAACCTTCGACACCGGCATCCGCAAGACCGTGCAGTGGTACCTCGAGCATGCCGAGTGGGTGGCCAACGTGCAAACGGGTGCGTACCGCGACTGGGTGGAGACCCAGTACGAGCAGCAGCCCACCCCCGCGGCGGACGCCCGCGCATGAACATCCTGCTGTTTGGCAAAGGCGGCCAGGTTGGCTGGGAGCTGCAGCGCAGCCTGTCCGTGCTGGGCACGGTCACGGCGCTGGACTTCGACAGCACCGAACACTGTGGGGACTTCGCGAACCCCGCCGGTGTGGCCGAGACGGTGCGTGCATTGCGTCCTGATGTCATCGTCAATGCCGCGGCCCATACCGCCGTGGACAAGGCCGAGAGCGAGGCCGATTTCGCCCGCACCCTGAATGCCACCACGCCCGGCGCCATCGCGCAGGAGGCTGCAAAGCTTGGCGCATGGCTCGTGCACTACAGCACCGACTACGTCTTTGACGGCAGCGGCAGCCGCCCCTGGGTCGAGACCGACGCGCCCGCACCCTTGAGCGTGTACGGCCGCACCAAGCTCGAGGGCGAGCAACTCATCGTCCAGGCGGGCCCCAGGCACCTCATCCTGCGCACCAGCTGGGTCTACGCTGCGCGCGGCGGCAACTTCGCCAAGACCATGCTGCGCCTGGCACAGGAGCGCGATCGCCTGACCGTGATCGACGACCAATGGGGGGCGCCCACGGGGGCCGACCTGCTGGCCGACGTGACGGCGCATGCACTGCGCCACCTGCAGCAGCGTCCGCAGGACGCAGGCCTGTACCACTGCGTCGCAGCCGGTGAAACGAACTGGAATGAGTACGCAAAATTCGTGATTGCGCAGGCGCAGCTTGCGCAGGCTGCTATCAAAATCAAAGCAAATGAGGTTGCGCCCGTCCCGACGAGCGCCTTCCCGACCCCAGCGGTGCGCCCGCACAACTCGCGCCTGAACACTGGCAAGCTGCAAGCCACCTTCGGCTTGCAGATGCCGCACTGGCAAGCCGGCGTGGCGCGCATGCTGGCTGAAATTCTCTGATCGGCACCCTCACATGACGCAACGCAAAGGCATCATCCTTGCCGGAGGCTCCGGTACCCGGCTGCACCCGGCCACCCTGGCCATCAGCAAGCAACTGCTGCCGGTGTACGACAAGCCCATGATCTACTACCCGCTGAGCACCCTGATGCTCGCGGGCATCCGTGACATCCTGGTCATCAGCACGCCGCAGGACACCCCGCGGTTTGAGCAGCTGCTGGGCGATGGCAGCCAGTGGGGCCTGAACCTGCAATATGCCGTGCAGCCCAGCCCGGATGGCTTGGCGCAGGCGTTCATCATCGGAGAGTCCTTCCTGGCCGGTGCACCCAGTGCGCTGGTGCTGGGCGACAACATCTTCTACGGACACGACTTCCACGAACTGCTGGGCAACGCTCAGCAGCGCACCCAGGGTGCCAGCGTGTTCGCCTACCACGTGCATGACCCGGAGCGCTACGGCGTGGCCGAGTTCGATGCCAGTGGCAAGGTGCTGTCGCTGGAGGAAAAGCCCGCGCAGCCCAAGAGCAGCTATGCCGTCACCGGCCTGTACTTCTACGACAGCCAGGTGGCGCAGATGGCCAAGGGCCTCAAGCCATCTCCCCGGGGCGAGCTGGAAATCACCGACCTGAACCGGCTGTACCTGGAGCAGGGGCAGCTGAATGTCGAGATCATGGGCCGCGGCTACGCGTGGCTGGACACAGGCACCCACGAAAGCCTGCTCGAGGCGAGCCAGTTCATCGCCACGCTGGAGCATCGCCAGGGCCTGAAGATCGCCTGCCCGGAAGAGATCGCCTGGCGCTCCCGGTGGATCGACAGCGCCCAGCTGGAGCGCCTGGCCCAGCCCCTGGCCAAGAATGGCTACGGGCAGTACCTCAAGCACCTGCTGAACGAAAAGGTTTATTGATCCGCCATGCAAGCAATACGGCAAGCCATTCCAGACGTCGTGCTGATCGAACCCAAGGTGTTCGGAGACAGCCGCGGGTTCTTCTACGAGAGCTTCAACGAGAAGGCCTTCCGGGAGGCCACGGGCGTGCAGCATGCGTTCGTGCAGGACAACCACAGCCGCAGCAGCAAGGGCGTGCTGCGCGGCCTGCACTACCAGCTGCCGCCCCGCGCCCAGGGCAAGCTGGTGCGCGTAGTGCGCGGCTCCGTCTTCGACGTCGCCGTCGACATCCGCAAGGGCTCCCCCACGTTCGGCCAATGGGTGGGCGCGCTGCTGACGGAGGACAACCACCGGCAGCTGTGGGTGCCACCGGGCCTGGCCCATGGCTTTCTCGTGCTGTCCGAGTCGGCGGATTTCCTCTACAAGACCACCGACTATTACAGCCCGGAGCATGAGCGCTGCATCCGCTGGGACGACCCTGCGATCGGCATTGACTGGCCGGCGCTGGACGTTGCGATCCAGCTCTCGGCGAAGGACCAGGCCGGGGTGCTGCTGGCCGAGGCAGACCTTTGAGCGTTTCTGTCGAGAGTGCGCCGCAGGCCGCACCAGCCAGCGCCGGGCAGCCCGCCGCTTTGCGGATAGCCATCCTGGGCGCACGCGGCATCCCGGCCAACTACGGCGGCTTCGAGACATTTGCCGAGCAACTGGCGACGCGGCTGGCGGCACGCGGGCACCAGGTCACCGTCTATGCGGAATGCGGCGACCAGCCGGTGGCCGACATCCTCTACCAGGGGGTGCGGGTAAGGTCCCGACGACGTCCCCGCTGGGGTCCGGCCTCGGTGCTGGCCTATGACAGCGCGTGTCTCTGGGACGCGCGCCGGGGGTACGACCTGGTGTACATGCTGGGCTACGGCGCTGCATGGGCCTGCTGGTGGCCCCGGGTGTACGGCGTGCCCGTCTGGATCAACGTGGATGGCCTGGAATGGGCGCGCAGCAAGTGGAGTTGGGCCGCGCGCACCTACTTGCGCTGCATGGAATGGGTGGCGGCCAAGGTGGCCACGCGCCTCATTGCCGATGCGCAGGCCATTGCGCAGAGGTTTCGCCAGACTTATCCGGGCGGGGCGCCCAGCAGCTTCATCGCCTATGGCGCGGACCTGGTGCAGGCCGGCGAGGCCGATCCCTCCTTGCTTGCGGCATGGGGGCTCGAGCCCCATCGCTACATGCTGGTCGTGGCGCGGCCCGAGCCCGAAAACCACATCCTGGAGATCGTGCAGGGGTATGTGCGGCACGCAGGCGCATGGCCGCTGGTGGTGGTAGGTGACGTGTCTGGCAACACACCTTACCAGCGGCAGTTGAAGGCACTGGCGAGTGACAAGGTGCGCTTTGTGGGCGGCATCTACGACGCCGAGCAGCTCAAGAGCCTGCGCGTGCACGCCGCATGCTATCTGCATGGCCACTCGGTGGGCGGCACCAACCCTTCGCTGCTGGAGGCGCTGGCCTGTGGCAACTGGGTGATCGCGCACGACAACCCCTACAACCGCGAGGTGGCGCGCGATGCCGCCGAGTACTTCAGCACGCCGGAGCAACTGGCCCGCAGCCTGGACCGCCTGGTGAGCGAAGGGGCCGCCCTTCAGTCCCAGCGTGCCCGGCGCTCGCGCGAGATCGTCGCGACCCACTACACCTGGGAAGGCATCACGGACGCCTACGAAGCGCTGATGCATGCGCAATGCCGACCCGCGCGAGAGGCCGCGCCGTGAGGAAGGCGGGCCCCCGCGCATGCGCAGGCGCGCGCTGCCGCTGCGGGTACGGCGCAGGGAGCCGGTGCGCATGAGTGCGGCATTGGTCGATGTGCTGCTGGCCACCTACAACGGTGCGAAGTACCTGGAGGCGCAGCTCGATTCCATCCTGGCGCAGACGCACCAGGCATTCCGCATCCTGGTGAGCGACGACGGCTCGTCGGATGCGACCCCGCAGATCCTGCGGCGCTACCAGGCGCGCCTGGGCGAGCGCCTGGTGCTGGTGCCCAACCCGTCCGCCGGGTCAGGGGTGGTCCGCAATTTTGGCAACCTGATGCAGGCCAGCCTGGACCACGGCGTGGCGCAGTGGGCGGTTTTTGCCGATCAGGACGACGTCTGGCTGCCCGAAAAGATCGCTTCGCTGTGGCGCGAGATGGTGCGGATCGAAGGCGACAGCGGGGCGGCTGCCCTGCCATGCCTGGTCCATTCGGACCTCACGGTGGTGGACGAAGGCTTGCGCGTGCTCTCGCCGTCCTTTGCTCGGTACCAGCGGATGGACCCCGCAGACTGCTCCGATGTGTCGCTGCTGAGCGTGAACCAGGTCACGGGCTGCACCATGATGGTCAACCGCACTTTGCTGCAGCTGGCCCTGCCGCTCCCGGCGGAGACCATCATGCACGACTGGTGGTGTGCCCTCATCAGCAGCAGTGGTCGCCGGTCGTACATCGACACCCCCTTGATCCTGTACCGGCAGCATGGCGCCAACCAGCTGGGCGCGAAGGACCGGGGCCTGAGGACCCGCCTCAGGCGCATGGTCACGGACGGCCCCGGGGTCGTGCGCAGGGTCCGCGAACTGGGCCGCGCCACCCGCCTGCAGTCCGAGGCCTTGCTCGGGCGCCTGCGCGTGCAGGGGGCGGACGGGGCCTACGTGTCAAAATATCTTTCCTGGAGAGCCCGTCCGTTATGGGTGAGGCTGGCGGGGTATCGCCATTATTATTTCGGCCCCGAGCTGGACCGGCTGAGCCGCTGTTTGCTGTGGTTTTAGCGGTGTCTCACACCTGAATATCGACAAGTCCAGAATTTCTGGTTCGGAATTATGCAAAGGCGCAGGTCATGAAATCCTCGGCTGAAACAATTGAAATGGAACGCGTTGAAGCCGTCGCGCCCAAGCTGGGGGAGATGCTGCTGGCCGAGCAAAAGCTCTCGCGCAATGACCTCGACCGGGCGCTGGAAGTGCAGCGGTCCATGGGCGGGCGCCTGGGCCGCCTCCTCATCAGCCTGGGGCTGGTGTCCGAAGTCGATGTCTACGGTGCGCTGGCGCGCCAGGCGGCGCTGCCTCTGGTGCGCCAGGATGCGTTTCCCAAGGAGAAGCCTTCCACGCCTTTGCTGAACACCAGCTTCCTGCTCGCCCACAACCTGTTGCCCCTCGGGGATGCACTGGCCGAAGACGCGTTGCCAGACTTTGCCTCGGTAGACCCGCGGGATGCCCAGCTCCAGAGCGCCTTGCGCCTGGTCTTTGGCAGCCTGCCGCGCATCGCGTTCGGGCTTGAATCGGAGATATCCAGCCAGCTGAACGAGTGGTACCTGCAGGATGCGGCTCAGGACGAGGAAGCCCTGGGCGACCAGCCCGAGGCATCGGAATTCATAGAGCACCTGCGCGACATGGCGTCCGAGGCGCCCATCATCCAGCGCGTGAGCCAGATCCTGGCGCAGGCCGTGGCCGCGCAGGCGTCGGACATCCACATCGAGACCTACGAGGAAAAATCGGTGGTGCGCATCCGGGTGGACGGAGAGATCTTTCCCATCGACGAGATCGACAACAAGGACGCGCCCGCCGTCGTTTCGCGCATCAAGATCCTGTCGCAGCTGGACATCGCGGAGCGGCGCATGCCCCAGGACGGCCGCACCAAGCTGCGTGTGCATGGCAAGGAAATGGACGCACGGGTGTCGACCATTCCCACCATGTTCGGCGAATCGGTGGTCATGCGGCTTCTGGAGAAGAACTTCGACCTGCTCTCCCTGGAAAGCCTGAACTTCACACCGCCCACGCTGAAGGCGATGCGCGAGATGCTCAGCGTGCCGCACGGGATCTTCCTGGTGACGGGGCCCACGGGCTCGGGCAAGTCCACCACGCTGTACGCATCGATGCAGGAGCTGGAAGGCGAGAACCTGAAGATCCTGACCGTGGAGGACCCGGTGGAATACCGCCTGCAGTGGCTCAACCAGGTGCAGGTGCAGCCCCAGATCGGCCTGACCTTCGCCAAGGCGCTGCGCTCCTTCCTGCGCCAGGATCCCGATGTGATCATGATCGGGGAAATGCGCGACGGCGAGACCGCCGAGATCGCCGTGCAGGCCGCCCTCACGGGGCATCTGGTTCTCTCGACCCTGCACACCAACAGTGCGCTGGGCGCCATCGTCCGCCTCATCAACATGGGGGTCGAGCCATACCTCATCACCGCGTCCCTGGTGGGTGTTCTGGCGCAGCGGCTGGTGCGCAAGCTGTGCGCCGAGTGCAAGGCGCCGCTGTCGCCCGAGCAGTCGCAGGCCGCAGCCGCATCGCTGGGTGTGGCCGCGCCACCCGGGCAATTGCTGTACCGTGCCGTCGGCTGCCCCGCGTGCCGCGGCACGGGCTACCGCGGACGGGTGGCCGTGCATGAGTTGCTCGTCCTGACGGACGAGGTGAAGAAGGTCGTGCTGGAGAAGGGTTCGTCCCTTGGCAATGACGGCGGGGCCTATGCCGGGGGGAACTTGTTGCAGGATGGCGCCACCAAGGTCTTCAAGGGTCTGACGACCGCAGAGGAAGTGTTGCGCGTCGCTCGTCAAAATGATTGATTTTCAATACGATGGTGTGATGGCCGACGGCAAGGCCTGCCAGGGGTCCATCCGTGCGCCCAACGAGGAGACCGCGCGCTTGCGCCTGCTCGGCCAGGGCGTGACACCGGTGCGCATTGCGGACGCGGCTGGCGCCGTTTCGCAGGACACGCCACAGGGCCGCAGCGCAAGACTCACCCGAGCGGACATCCTCCTGTTCAGCCGCGAGATGGCCCACCTGAAGCAGGCGAACATGCCGTTGGACAAGGCGCTGGCCATGCTCAAGGAAACGGCCGATTCCGACCGCCTGAAAGTCTTCATCTCCAGGGTGGAAGAAGGCGTGCGCGGCGGCAAGTCTCTGTATCAGTCGCTGCTGCCCTTCGAGCGCGACCTGGGCCGCCAGTACCTGGTGCTGATCCGTGCGGGGGAAACCTCGGGCTCGCTGCATGTGGTCATGAAGGAGCTGACGGTGCAGCTGGAGGCCGCCGACAAGCTGCGCAACTACGTCATCTCGTCGATGACCTACCCGGTCATTCTGCTGGTGGTGGCTGTGCTGTCCGTCGTGCTGCTGCTGGCTTTCGTGGTGCCGCAGTTCCGTGAGATCTTCGACTCCATGGGGGACAAGCTGCCTTACACGACCCGCCTCGTGGTGAACATGAGCGATGCGATCCGCTCGCACTGGATGGCCATCATGCTGGCGGTGACGGCGGTTCTGTACCTGGGCTCGCGCTGGGCCGTGACTGAGGGCGGGCGCCTGCGCCTGGACAGCCTGCTGCTGGACCTGCCGCTTTTTGGCAAGGTTCTGCGCAACCTGCAGTTTGCGGTCTACTTCAGGACCTTCGGTATCCTGCTGCAGCGCGGCGTTCCCATCGTGGATGCCTTGCGCATCGCGGTCGATACACTGACCAACACCGCCCTGCGCAAGGACATCGAGCCCCTGGTCGCGCTGGTGAAGGCCGGCAAGCGGCTTTCCTCCGGGTTTGTCTCGCCCTATCTGGGCAAGTCCAGCACCCCGCAACTGATCCGGGTGGCGGAAGAAACAGGGCAGCTCGACGTGACGCTGCTGGGCCTGGCGGACCGCTATGAGGACGAAGGCCGGCGCACCATGGGCCGGGTGCTGGCCGCCGTGGAGCCCTTGATCATTATCGTGCTGGGCGCTTTGGTTGCATTTATCATTATTGCCATCCTGGGCGGTGTATTGTCGATTAATGACACCATCTAGATTTTCATATTTCGATTGTCAAAGAATATCCATGAATATCCCGAATATCTCCAATATCAAGCAATCCATGCAGTCCCGCCGTTCCAGGGGTTTCACCCTGATCGAATTGCTGGTGGTGCTGGTGATCCTGACGCTGCTCGCAGGCCTGGTTGGCCCCAAGGTGCTTGACCAGCTGGGCGGCGCCAAATCCAAGACGGCCAAGATCCAGATCTCCGAGATCGAGCAAAGCCTGGACCTCTTCAAGCTGGACGTGGGCCGCTACCCCAATGACGCCGAAGGCCTGCGCGCGCTGGTGGAGAAACCTGCCACTGCGCAGGGCTGGACGGCGCCCTATCTCAAGAAGGGCCTGCCCACCGATCCATGGGGTGCCGCCTACCTGTACAAGAACCCCGGCCGCAACGGTGGTCCGGACGTGTTCTCCCTGGGGGCCGACGGCAAGCCCGGGGGCGACGGCGAAAACGCTGACGTCTACAACTGACCGAGCGTCGGGGTGCAACGACACGGCTGCCAGCTGATTCGCATCGCATGAAGACGTCCTTCGGCGCATGGCGCTCGCGCGCCCGCACGGGCGGCTTCACACTGCTGGAGTTGCTGGTGGTGCTGGTCGTGGCCGGCATTGCCGTGGCGGTGGTGGGCGTGGGAGGGCAGTCGTACCTGGAGCGGTCGCGCTACCACCAGACCGTGCGCGACATCTCCAGCCAGCTGCGCCAGGCGCGCGCCCTCAGCGTGCAGGAAGGGCGGGCCGTGGCCGTCACCTACCAGCCAGAGATTCGCAAGCTGATGATCGACGGGGGCGTGTACCTCGACATTCCGCCTTCCCTGGGTGTGCAATGGGATGTGGCCGAGCGCAATGCCAAGACACCATCGGGCGCGGGCTTCCCGATCTTCGTCTTCAATGCCGACGGTGGCGCCCGTGGCGGGCGCCTGGTGGTGCTGCGCGGCGAGCAGGGCGTTGCCTTTCGGGTGAACTGGCTGCTGGGTACCATTGAAACGTCCGTCGCTGCGGCCGCTCCATGAACACGAACGCGCGCAGTCGATGGTGTCGCCTGGTGCCCCGCGTGGCGGGCTGCAGCCCGGATGTGGCTCGGCAGCACCGGCGCCAGCGGGGGTTCAGCCTGCTGGAGGCGCTGGTGGCCATGTCCATCGCCTCCATCGCGCTCGCCACCCTCTACCGTACGGTGGGGCAAAGCTCCAAAGGCGCCGTGGACGTCGAGTCGCGCATCGAGGCCGCGCTCGTCGCCCGTTCGGCGCT
Organism: Acidovorax sp. sic0104; assembly: GCF_019219095.1. Lineage (GTDB taxonomy): Bacteria > Pseudomonadota > Gammaproteobacteria > Burkholderiales > Burkholderiaceae_C > Acidovorax. The sequence continues at coordinate 886,917 of NZ_JAHUWH010000001.1, read as the reverse complement.
GGCAGCCACCACCTTCGCCGAAGACGTGGAGCGGCAGCCCGCCGGCACCGCGGGCAATTGGCACTGGCGCATCCGCATGCAGCCCGAGCAGGTGACCGTGCGGGAAGAGGATGGCCGTCCGGCACCCGGCGCACCGTTGCGTGCAGCGATGGTCACCGTCGAAGTCGCGCGGGGCGAGGGCGGCCCGGTGGTGATGTCCTGGACCACCTGGAAACCCTATCGGGCTGCGCCATGAAACGCATTCCCATGTTGGCATCCCGCGGCTTCACCCTGCTGGAGTTGCTCATCGCATTGGCAGTGACGGCTGCCGTGGTCGCGCTCATGTTCGCGGGTTTCGGCACCATCGGCCGCTCTGAAGAGCGCAACCAGCGTGTGATGGAGCGGTCCGAGCGCATGCTCGTGGTCAGCCAATGGCTCGGCCGCAAGTTCGACGGCTTGCGGCTGCTCAGCCGGCGGGACGGAAACGTGTTCGTGAGTTTCTTCAGCGGCAATGCCGCAGGGGCCATCTGGGTCGCTCCGCTCCCGGAGCGTGGCGATGCCGGGGGGCTTCACGTCTTTCGGACCACACCGCTGCGCCACGACAACGGGCGGGTCGATCTGACTGTGGAGGCCATTCCCTACGATGGGGCGATGATGGCGTTGGACTGGAGCAGCGCCTTGCGCGAGACCTTGCTCCAGGATGTCCGTACGCTCCAATGGTTCTACCAGGACGGCCGCACCGGAGAGTGGACCCAGCAGTGGGACTCCTCCCAGGGCGGCTATCCCGCCCGGATCCGGCTGGAGATCGCCGATGAGCGCGGCGCCTGGCCTCCTCTGGTCTTTCCTCTGGCGAGGTCCCGGTGATGGCAGTGGCACGCAGGCACGGCCGCAAGACAGACTCGGGCGCGGCACTGATCATGGTGCTGTGGCTGGTGGCGGCGTTGTCGCTGGTGGTGCTCGCCGGCGCCCAGGGCGTGCGCCAGCAGGCCCAGCGGGCCACACTGGACATGGAGCGCCTGCGTGCCGAGTCCGTTCTCGATGCCGCCATCCAGCTCACGGCCCAGAAGCTGCTTTCCGACAAAGGCAAGGACAGCCAGTACCGTATTCAGCGGCTGGGACTCGGAAGCAACGACGTGTGGGTGGAGACCACGCCTTCCGGAGGCCTCGTGGATGTGAACGTGGCCAGCGATGCATTGCTGCAGGCCCTGTTCCAGAGGACCGGCGGGCTTTCGCCCGGCGAAGCGACCATCCTCGCGGCGCGGGTGCGCGACTACCTCGATCCCGACGACACACCGAGCGGGGTCGGGGGCGCGGAAGCGGCCCAGTACCGGGCCGCCGGCTGGCCGTCCCTGCCACGCAATTCGGCCCTGGACGACACTTCCGAGCTCAAGTCGGTGCTGGGGATGACGCCAACCCTGTATGAGATAATCGCGCCCCATTTGGGCATCAACGGGCAGCAACGCATCGAGATTGATTCTGCGCCTCCCGCGCTGATAGACGCCTTGACGGGTCAACCAGGGCTTGGTGCGCGCATTCGCAATTCCCCTCCCGAAACACGGGCTGGCGCGCTTCTCTCCGGAGCCGCCGCCGAGTTTTTCTCGCCCGCTCGATCGTCGGGGGCACAAACGATGCGGTTCAAGGCATTTGTTCGTGCCGAGAGTGATCGCTGGTGGGTGCGCGAGGCATGGATCGACCTCTCAGAGCGCCCGGATGCCCTCACTCCCTGGACAACGCTCTCGATAGAGCCAACACGCCGCTTTCGCAAGCCGGAACAGGAATTCAAGCCATGACAGGTCGTGGGCAACTATCTTCTCGCGTGCAAGCCGCCCTGGACCGGCTCGCATGGGGCGTTGGCGATCTCAAGCGCGTACTGATCGAGCGCGGGGCCTGGCCCGCAGGAACCAGTGTGGCCGTGTCGACCGATGGCGGGCGCTGGGCCGTGACCGGCGGCCGCCTTCGCAAGAAGACGGGCGGCGGCAAGGCCGTGAGCTTGCTGGTGTCCGAGTCCGAATGCCTGTCGGGCACCGTGCAGTTCCCGCCCATGCTGCGCAAGGCGCTCAATGGTGCGGTGGAGGAGGCCCTCTGGCGCGTGTCCCCCTTGCCGCCAGACCAGATCGTCGCCGCCTGGCGGGCCGAGCCGGACGCCGCAGGCGGCTGGACCGTGCAGTGGAGCATGTGCCGGCGCAGTGCGCGAGACCAGCTGCTGGCCCAGCATGGGCTGCGCGAAGACGCCGCTGTGTTCCTCGTGCGGCAGGGCCGTGCATTGGCCGTGCGCAACCCGGCCTGGCAGCGGCAGGCCAGCCGCCAGCGCTGGATGGATGGGGCTGGCGTCTTGCTGCTGGTGGTCACGCTGGCGGCGTTGTCGCTCCCCGCGTTGATGCCTCTGGTGCTCAAGCGCCAGGCGGTCGTCCGGGCCGTGGAGCATGTCAATGTCCTGGTGCCCCAGGCAGCTCCCCTGCGCGAAAAGATGGATGAATTGCGTCGCCAGGCGAGCATTGCAGAAGATCTGCGCAAGAACATCGCCTCCGACCTGCCGCTGGCCAGCGTCATCGACAGCCTGTCCGCTGCCCTGCCTGCGGACACCTGGCTGGACCGCGTCGAAATCAACGGCCATGAGATCCGCATCACCGGACTGACGTCCAATGCTACGGAACTCATAGCGCACATGGGCCGTCAGCCGGGCCTGGCAGACATTCGCGCCACGGGCGCCAATGTGCGTGACGGGGCGTTGAACAAGGAACGCTTCACCTTCGAGATGCGGTGGAAGGTCGAGGGGGCAAAGCCATGAGTCACAAGAAAAACATCTGGCTGCAGCGTTCTGCAGCCACCCTGGCGGTGCTGCTGCTGGTTGCTGTTGCAGGGGCATCGCTGGTGTATCGCGCACTCTGGAACCGCTACGACAGCGCTCTTGCACAGCTGGAGCCTCGCAGCGAGCGGCTCGAAGGCGTGGTGAATGCCGGCTCGGAGATCGAAACCCTGCTGGGCACGGCCAGTGGTGCGGTTGCGCCCTTGCTGCATCCCGCCGGCGACACGGCGCAAAACGACATCCAGCAGCAGCTTCGCGCCATGATCATGGCCTCTGGCAGCACCCTGGTGTCCTCGCAAGCGGCCCTGGAGCCGGCGACAGACGGCAAGCTCGCACGCATCCGGCTCACGGCCACCGTCACCGGAGAATGGCCCAAGCTGGTGCGCTTCATGGAAAGCCTGCAGGTGCACCGCCCGCCGTTCTGGGTGCGCACCGTCAACATCACCCGCGAAGGCGCCAGCTCCGGCTCAGGCCCCCAGAACGCACGGCTTGCTTTGCAGCTGGAGGCACCGCTGGCGCCAGAAAAGGCCAAGCCATGATCAAGCCCTGGTACATGCTCCCGGTGCTCGCAGCCGCCGCCCTGGCGGCCAGCGCCTACTGGTGGCAGGCCGAAAAAGACCGCTGGGTTCCGCCTCCCGCGCTCAAGCCCGACCTGCCCAAGGTCGAACCCCTTGCGCAGCACCCCAGCGTGCGAGCGCGGCAGGCGGTGGAGCGTCCCGTGTTCTGGGCGTCGCGCCGCCCGGTGGAAGTGGACGACAAGAAGAACAGCCTGGCACGCGAGCTGACGCAGTCGCGGCTCACGGCTGTATTCGAATCAGGGCGTGAGCGCGTGGCCATTCTTCAGCGTGCGGATGGCAGCACGCTCAAGATCACCACGGACACCAAGCCCTGGCGCATTGAAGCATTCGACGGCCGCAAGGCCATATTCGTGTCTGCGGACGACGGGCGCGTGGAGCGGCCGCTGGAAGCGGGTGCCCCTCCTGCGGCGGCAAGGACGCCGCCGGGGCCCGTCATGGACCGCGCACGCAAGCCTGCGTCCAACCAATAGCAAGCCGCAGCGCACGCACCAACATTGTGGAGTTACACCCTATGAATATTCGGCCTTCCATCCTTCTCCTGGCCCTGCTGGCTGCAGGCTACGCCACCGCGCAGGATGGTTCCGCTCCAAATGCTGCGTCCCCTTCGGCGCCAACCGCAGCATCGGTAGCCCCCGGAGCTGCGGGCGCCGCAACGGCGGGCGTGGCAGGCAGTGCAGCCCCTGCGGCTGCGGCGGGCGTGCCGGCCTCTGTCTCTCCCCAGTCACCGGCCTCCGCATCCGCAGCCTCAGCCGCCAATGGCGCAGACGGCCAGCAGCGCCCCGCTGCAACCACCAAGCTGTTCCCCGGAGACGACAAGCTCTTCAAGCGCGACGTGGGTCCCAAGGTAGACCCCGTGCTGGCGCGCGGTGACCGGGTGGCGCTCAACTTCGAGAACGTCACGGTCGCCAACCTGGCCACGGCCTTGCTGGGCGACCTGCTCAAGCTCAACTACACCGTGGATGCCGGGGGTGAAACGGTCGTCAGCCTGCACACCCGCCAGCCGCTGCAGCGCAACCAGGTGCTCGACGTGCTGGACGCCGTGCTCCTGCCGCACGATCTGGCCATCGTGCGCGACAACGCGGGGGTGTACCACGTCACCAAGCGCACGGTCACCGTGGGCGCGCGCCCTGTGGTCGGGTCCTCCAACTTCAAGGACCTGTCGGGCTCCGGCACAGTGATCGTGCCGCTCAACCACATCGCGGCGGCCGAAATGGCCAAGATCCTGGCGCCCATCGCACCCAAGGAGTCCATCGTCTATGTGGACACCATGCGCAACCTGCTTGTCTTGCAGGGCAGCAAGGCGCAACTGGGCGGCTGGCTCGAGATGGTGGAAGCCTTCGACGTGGACTTTCTCTCCGGCATGTCGCTGGGCGTGTTCGTTCTGGAAAACGCCAACGTCAACGTCGTGCGCGATGCGCTGCAGTCCATGCTGGGCTCTGACAAGTCGTCCGACCCTTATGGTGGTGCTGCCGCGGCAGCCCCGGCAGGGGCGCTCCCGGGTGGGGCGGCGGGCGCTTCTGGCGCGTCGGCATCCGGCGGTGCTGCTGGCGCGTCGGCCGCATTGGCGAATCCTCTAGGGGGGCTCATCCGCGTTTTCCCCGTCGAACGCCTCAATGCCCTGGTGGTCGTCACGCCACGCGCTCACCTGCTCACCCAGGTGGAAACCTGGATCCGCCGACTGGACCGCCCCACCGACACCCTGGAAGCCAACCTGTTCGTCTACCCCGTGCAAAACGGCTCGGCCCTGCAGATGGCAGAGATGCTCAATGGCCTGTTCGGCGGGCAGTCCACGCAAAACAAGGCGGGCGCGGGCGTGGCCGGTGGCTCTGCGCCCACGCAGTTCAACCAGAGCGCCGGGCTGGCGTCGGGCGGCAACACCGGTAACTCCAGCCCGTTCGGTGGGTCCTCCGGCAACACAGGCACAACGGGCACCAGCTCCGGCTCCATGGGCTTGAACTCTGGCAGCGGCGGCCTCTCTGCCGCAGCGGGCAACCGCACCTCGCCCAACAACATGTCGCTGACCTCGACCAGCCAGCTCGATGGCAATGTGCGGGTGGTGGCCGACGAGAAGCGCAACGCGCTGCTGATCCGCGCGCCGCGCACGGAGTACCGCCGCATCGAGCAAGCGCTGCGCGAGCTCGACAAGGCGCCGTCCCAGGTGCTGATCGAAGCCAGCATTGTCGAAGTCAGCCTTACGGGCAATCTGCAGTACGGCGTGGAGTGGTTTGTGCAAAACAGCCTTTCCAACGGCCGCGAAGGGCAGGCGCTGCTGAACATGCGGAACTCGGGCTCCATCGGTCCGCAACAGCCAGGGTTCTCGTACACCATCTTCAACAAGGCCGGCATGGTCCGTGCCACGCTCAATGCGCTGGCCGAAAAATCCCAGGTGCGGCTGTTGTCGAACCCCTCGCTGCTGGTGCTCAACAACCACAACGCCAACATCCTGGTCGGCCAGCAAACGCCTATCAAGACTTCCACAGCCCTGTCTACGGGGAGCAACGTGGTGACGGAATCCATCACATACAAGGACACGGGGGTGATGCTGTCCGTGACGCCATCGGTCAATGCTGGCGGGCTCATCAGCCTGGATATCTCGCAACAGGTCACCGATGCGGGTGAAGAAGACACCGTCACCAAGCAACGTGCGTTCCTCACGCGGCAGATCAACACCCGAGTCGCGGTTCGCTCTGGCGAGCCCGTGGTGCTGGGGGGGTTGATCCGCGAAAACGGAACGACGGGCCGCGCCGGTGTGCCTGTGCTGTCGAGCCTGCCGGTGGTTGGAGCTCTGTTCGGAAACACCACCGACAACAACAACCGTACCGAGCTGCTGGTCCTGCTGACCCCCCGTGTGCTCGAAAACGACGACCAGCTGCGCGCGGCCAGCGCCGAAATGCGCGACCGCATGCGCTCGCTGTCGTTGGAATCCAAGCCTTTCCCCGCCGGGACGCAAGAAGTTCCTTCCAGGCCCGTGCCTTGAAGTTAACGGTTGCACAGTCCTCTTTTTACATGTATTTAGCCAAATAGGAGATTTGTTACATGTCACAATCCCCCCTCCGACGCCGTTTTGTCATGACGCTGGCTGCGCCAATGGTGGCTGTGGTCCTGGCAGGTTGCGCCGCTACGGGTGCTGCGCCGGTGTCTCTGGAAGCTGAGAAAGCTGCGCTGCAAAAGCGTGCCCAGACTTACTGGGACCTATCGCGCGTGAATGACAGCGTGGCCGCCTGGCCCTATGAGGATGTCTCCAAGGGCCAGTCCATGACCCTGGAGGGGTACATCAAGCGCGGTGGCATCACCTACGACGCTGTGGAAGTGCGTGGTGTGCGCAGCATCGAGGGCGATGAAGCCGTGCTGGATGTCTGGATGCGCTACAGCCTGCCCCTGCTGCGCTTGAAAAACCAGGAGGGTGTAGTGCAAGACAAGTGGCGCAAGATTGATGGGGTGTGGCACCACGTGTTGCGCCGAAGCGCCAATTTCCCCGACTCCAAGAACTGAAGCGTCGCTTTGTTGCAACAAATGACGCTGAATCCGATTTCTGAGTGTATTTGGTTGAAAACCAATGTCGCTACAGCTAAGATAGCCTCAACCCAAACGAAGTGACGGATGGGTTGCATATCCCGCAATCGTGGGGAAGCTTCGTTCAATTATCTAAGGACTTAGAGATGAAAAAATTTGCAATGGCAGCCGTCGCTGCAGCAGCAATGACTGCAGGCGTTGCCCAAGCGTACACGCAAGGTACTTTCTCCAACGGCGTGGTGGTTCCTAACGTGATCCACACCGGCGCGACTGCGACCACCACTGTGGGCCTGATCAACCAAACCGCCGCTGTTGTGCCTGTGTTCTGGACGTTCTTCGACCAAGACTCCAACCACGTGACCGACGGTTGCTTCCCCCTGACCCCCAAGGACACGCACGCTTTCGTGTGGTCTGCAGCTTCCGGCGTGGGCCTGGAAGGTAAGCGCGGTTACCTGGTGTTCGCCGCTGGCCTGCCAGTCGTTGCTCCTACCGTTGCCAACGCTTGCCAAGCAGCTAACTCCGCTGCTCAAGACCCAGCTGCTCTGATCTCCGCTAGCGCGTTCCAAGTGGACCTGGCTGCCAAGGACGTGGCTTACACCCCCGTGATCGACGGTCCTCTGACCATCACTGGCGACCTGAGCACGATGGGTCCAGACAATCTGACCGTTGTTGCTGGCGCTCTGCAAGTTCCTGCTGGTCCTGATCCAGTGTCGTTCAGCATGCGCTACTACGTGGACGGCGTGGTTGACAGCGGTGCTGACACCCGCGTGGTGGTCTGGTCCACCGGCAGCCACAAGGGCACCCACACCGTGAACATGTACAACGACGCGCAAGAGCGTAAGTCGGTGAACTTCAAGCTGGACCACGCTGAACTGGACTGGTTCGATCCAGAAACCATCGTTGGCCGTCCTGCTGCCTTCGTTGACGGTTTCATCGAGTGGGCTCCTGTGGCTGCTCTGCCAGCTGACTACACGCCAGCTGGTGGTGCCGGTTCCCTGTTTGCCGTCGGTGGTTCCGTGTTCACGTACAGCGTGATCAACGCTCCTGCCTTCGGTGCTGCGCAAACCATCCTGGGTGCACACCTGTAATTTTTCGTAGGCTGGGGGTGGCGCTTGCGTCATCTCCGGCTCGAAAAGCCAGCGATCTCGTTAAACAGATCGCCCAAAATAGCGCCGCAAGGCGCTATTTTTTTTGAAGGAATGATTTCATGGTGATGTCCAAGAGAGTGTGGCGGGTGTTGTCGATGATGGCGGTGGGTGTGGTGTTGGCGGGTTGCCAGACACAGCCGCAGAAGGTGGCGCCCAAGAACCCTGCGTCAGGGGTTGAAAGCGTTGCTGCTGACAAGGGCCGGCTGCAGTTGGACCTCCCTGATGCGTGGGGCGGTGATGTGCGCTGTGGTGCGTCCGGCTGCTTGCTGGCGGCGGTGGAACACGAGAAAAATACCGTTGTGGTGCACAGGCTGGATAAGAACCGTACTTCGCGCTTATTGTCCAAGTTCAGCGTTCCTTACCATCCGGATTCGGCAGTGTGGCTTGAAGACGATATCCTGGCCGCCGCCGTCGAAGACGGTGCCACCGTAGATATCTTCCGCTTGGTAGATGAAAAATTGGTCAAACTTCAAGGGGTCGGACTCGCGTTTGGGCCACGTGATGTGACGTTGATTCAGGCGGGGGCGGGGCGTTATCGCCTGCTCGCCACACCCTATAGCGGCAACAAAGTAGCGTGGATCGACTTGCTTGACGGAGTGGGCGGCGCAGCCAAGGTGACGCCTGCGGCTTGGTGCAAATCCCCTTGGCACCCCGCCAAGGTGAGCCAGCTTCCCAAAATGAGTGGCGGTGGCGTGGTGGTGGCCTGCCTGGATGACAAGCGTGTGGTGGCCGTGCCGGACAGCGACCCGATGGCCACGCCCACGGTGCTGGCCACGTTCAATGCCATCCCTCGCCGCGTGGCGCCATCGCCATCGGGACGCTGGTTGTATGTGGGCCTGGAGACGGGCTCGCGCAATGCCCGTATCGACATGCAAACCGGGGAACTTCAGTGGATTGCAGCTTCTCCGAATGGGTCGGTGTCGGTGGTGGCGCTGTCTGATGACCTGGTGCTCTGGGGTGAGGACAGCCGGCTGATCATGCAGCGGCTGGATGCGCAGGGTGCGGTGCTGGAGTCGGGCGAGTTGCCCGCCAGCGGCTTCTCCACCGACCTGCAGGTGTTGGATGTGGATGGTGATGGTGTGCTTGACGCGGTCGTGCTCAACTCGGCCGGCACCAAGTCCGACGTGATCTATGGCCCCTTGTGGGAACGGGCGCTGCAGCGCCCTGTGGTGAAGAAATAAAAGGAACAAGTGTGATGAGATTGAACCGGAACTTCGTTCGTGGGGCGCTGGCCGCCCTGGGTTTCTGCATGGTCAGCGCAGCGATGGCGCAAGCCGACAAGACCGTGCTGGTCAACTTCAAGAACGGAGAGACCATCACCCAGCAAGATCTCTCAGACTTCTTTGCGCGCCGCATCGACATGCGGCAAGCCAGCCGCAGCTCCTTTGGCGTGCAGGCGGCGTTGCAGGAAATGGCCATGGGCCGCGCTCTGGTGCTCGAAGGCGAAGCCATGGGCGAGCGTCGTCGTGAGGGCAAAGAGACCGACCGGTTCGATGACGTCTACAGCTTGGCCGTTTACAAGAAGCTGGCACCCGCGTGCGAGCCTCCCGCAGATGCGGCGGCTGCCCGTCAGTTCTTCGATGCCAACCCCCAGGCATTCCGCGTGCCGCCCATGGCGCGCGTGAGCCGTGTCATGTTGCCTGTGGAGGAGATGGTGGACGGCGAGAAGGCAGGCGCCTGGCTGATGGGGCAGGCCCAATCCGTCGCATCCGGCAAGCGCAAGTTCGAGGATGTCGTCGAGCGTGCCAACACGATCTACAAGCTGGACCCGCAGGGCGACCTGGGCTGGGTGACCCTGACGGATGACCTCTCCATCCTGCGGGCATTGGGCGATGCCAAGGCCGGCGACATGGTGGGGCCGGTGCGCGAGGGCAATTTCGTGTACTTCTTCTCCATCCTCGACAAGCGCGAAGCGCGCCAGGTGGCTTGGGAGGATGTGGCCGCTTCGGTGCCCAACCGTGCGGTGCGCTACTGCCGCGAGCAGTCCAACAAGCAGTTGCAGGCACGGCTGTTTGAAAAGTACGGCGTGGTGCTGGACCAGGCCGCCATCCGGGACATGTTCAAGCGCCCGGATTCTCCAAAGTAGGTCACAGCCCGATACAAGGGCGGGCGTCCGTGCGCCTTGTCCTGCCGGGGACGCACAGTACAATGTGCGGTTCCGTGGAATGCCGTGTCCTGTTGACGTGAGTTGCTTGTGGGCGCTCGGGCATGAGACCTCGAGCAAACATGAGCAGCAACCAGACAATGAATCCAATACACGCCTCCGTGCTGATCCCCGTCAAGAATGGCGGTCTTTTGCTCGGTGAGGTGCTGGACGCCGTGCTGGCCCAGCAGACCCCCTGGCCCTTCGAGGTGATCGTGGTGGATTCGGGCTCGTCGGATGGTTCGGTGGAGTTGGCGCGCGCGCGGGGCGTGCGGGTGGAGACGATTCCTGCGGCCGAATTCGCACATGGCCGCACCCGCAACCTGATGGCGTCGATGGCTTCGGGTCAGTTTCTGGTGTTCATCACCCAGGATGCCAGGCCCGCCAGCCCGCAATGGCTGCATAACATGGTGCGCGGTTGCGATTCAGAGCCTGCAGTGGCGGGCGCTTTCGGCCCGCACCGCGCGCACCCCGAAGCCCGGCATGTCACACATTGTGAGCTGAACCAGCATTTCGCCGGATTTGGCGACAAGCTCTCGGTGGTGCGACTGGAGGACCGGGCCCGGTTCGACTCAGACCCCGGCTACCGGCAGTTCCTGCACTTCTTCTCCAGCAACAATTCCTGTATCCGCCGCTCGGTCTGGGAGCAGCTTCCGTTGCCGGAAGTGGCGTTTGCGGAAGACCAGACCTGGGCCCTGCGCGCCATCGAGGCAGGCCATTCCAAGGCCTTTGTTCCGGATGCGGTGGTTTTTCATTCCCACGACTTTGGCGTGTGGGAAACATTGCAGCGCAATTTTGACGAAGCGCGATCTTTCAACCTCTACTTCGGATACCGCATTCAGGACAACCTCCGCAATGCCGTGAAGTCCGCCGCGTACCTGGCCAAGCGAGACTTCGCCTGGCTGCGCACGGGCGGCCTTCGTGGGTGGCGCCTGTTCAAGAATGCGCTTTATATGAGTTTCATTGAAATGGCGCGGGTCGCTGGTCAGTATCTGGGCACCCGCCACGACCGGTTGCCCATGTGGGTGTTGCGCTCGGTGTCGCGCGACGAACAATTGCAGCGCGCGGGAGCCCGATGACCATGGCTTCGAAAATCGCACACAAAATCTGGCGCGTGAGGGAAATGGCACGCAAGGAAGGCATTCCAGCGGCAGTACGTGCCGTGGTGCGCCGCCTTCGACAGGGGCCGACCCACTACACCGACGTCCTGCGGCACTACTCTTTCGCTCTGCCCTACGAACTGCCGCCTCTGCCCGGGGAGGCCAAGCCAAATACCCTGCTGTGGTTCATTCCTGACTTCAACCTCGGCTCGGGTGGGCACCTGAACATCTTCCGAACCATCTGGCATCTGGAGAAGAAGGGCTATACCTCGACAATCGTGATCGGCCACCCGGCGGTGCACATCAATGTACAGGAGGCGGAACACGCCATACGCGAGCATTTCTTTCCGCTGAAGGCCCGGGTGGTGATGGGCTTTGACGACCTGCCCGCCAGCGAATTCGCCGTGGCCACGGGATGGGACACCGCCTACCAGGTGCGCGCGTTCACGGGTGCGGCGCACAAGCTGTACTTTGTGCAGGACTACGAGCCGCATTTCTTTCCGGTGGGATCGGAGTCCGTGCTGGCATCCAATACCTACGGTTTCGGGTTTTTCGGCATCACGGCAGGCACGTGGCTGAGCACGAAGCTGGCGCAGGAATACGGAATGACCACCCGCTCGATGGGCTTCGGCGTGGAACGTAGCCGCTACCGCCGCTTGCCGCGCCGCGAGCCGGAGATCCGCCGGGTGTTCTTCTACGCCCGCCCACCCACACCCCGCCGTGCCTTCGAGATTGGACTGCTGGTACTCAATGAGGTGTGGAAGCGCATGCCGGACGTGCAATTCGTGCTGGCTGGCTGGGACACCACCGGCTACCGCATCCCCTTCCCGCACCTCTCGTGCGGTACGGTGTCGCTCGATGACCTGCCGGACCTCTATGCCCAGTGCGACGTCGCGCTGGTGCTGTCTCTGACCAATGCATCCTTGTTGCCGCTTGAACTGATGGCCTGCGGTTGCGCCGTGGTGTCCAACCGCGGCGAGAACGTCGAGTGGTTGCTCAACGACGATGTGGCCCTTCTCGCGCACATGTCGCCCGAAGCCCTGACGGACGCAGTCTGTACGCTGATGCAGGACGACGAGAAGCGCCGCGCGCTGACCGAACGCGCCGAGGCCTTCGCCAATGCAATGCAGTGGGAAGCCGTGGCGCAGGAGTTCGAGGATGCGTTACTGCAGGCACGCGACCAGGGTACGGCACGGAGTCAGCCCTGATGCGGTGCGTGATCCTGGGCGGGGCTGGGTTTTTGGGCCACCACATTGGCCGAGCCATGGCCGAAGACGGTGCCGAGGTATGGTCGGTGGACCGCGCGTTGCCGGCGCCGGGAAGCGCACCCTGGCTGGCGGGAGAACTGCAGGCCGATGCCCTGGACCTGGGCTCGTGGTGGGATGCCGTTGGCGGTGCCGACGTCATCGTCCATCTGGCGTCGTCCTCCGTGCCCGCCACGGCCACCGAAGACCCGATTCAGGATGTTCAAGCCAACCTTGTGGGGACCTTGCGTCTGGTGCAAGAGCTTCGCAAGAGAGATGCGCGCCCCAGGCTGCTGTATGCCTCGTCCGGCGGTGCGGTGTATGGCAGGCCCCAGTTCGTGCCACTCGCAGAAACGCATCCTGCCATGCCCATGGGCGCCTACGGGGCGACCAAGCTGGCCATTGAACACCACCTGCGCATCGAAGAGGCGCTGCATGGCCTGCCAAGCCGCATCCTGCGCTTGAGCAACCCGTACGGCGAGTGGCAGCAGCCTTACGGCGTGCAAGGGGTGATTGCCGTATTTGCCCATCGGGCTTTGCGCGGTCAGCCCGTGGACGTCTGGGGTGATGGCTCCGTGGTTCGCGATTTCGTGTACGCGGCGGATGTGGGGAGCGCCTTCGTGCGCGCGGCTCGGCATGAAGGCGAGACGCGCACATTCAACATCGGTGGCGGCTCCGGGCACAGCGTCAATGACATCATCCAGACGCTCGAGCAACTGTTGGGCAAACCCGTGGAGCGCAGGATTTTCCCCGCGCGCCCATTTGATCCGCCGGTCAATGTGCTGGACATTCAGCGCGCCAAGGATGAGCTGCTCTGGGCGCCCACCACGGCGTTCGACGATGGCATGGCCATGGCAGTGCAGTGGCTGCGAACCATTTCATGACGCGTTCCGAATCTTCTTCATTGGCGGCTGTGCAACCTGCCGGGGCCCAGCGGGCGCGGCAGCTGTGGGTGCTGTGGCGCTACTGGATGGTGCGCGAGTTCAAGACCCGCTATGCGGGCTCGGTGCTGGGCTTTGCCTGGGCCTTCGTGCAGCCCCTGGCCACACTGGCGATTTTCTATGTGCTGTTCGGCCTGGTGCTGGCGGTGCGCGTGCCGGGCCTGGATGTCAACAATGGCTACCTGCTGCATCTGCTGGCGGGCCTGGCGGTGTGGCTGCCTTTCACCGATGCCATAGGGCGCGGAGTCGGCAGCCTGGTCGCCTACGAGGACTTCCTGCGCAAGCAGCCCATGCCGGCCGAGATACTTCCGGCGGTATCGGTGGGCGGCAGCCTGCTGGTGCTGGGCATCGGTTACGGATTGCTTCTGGTGCTCTCGGCCGCGCAGGGCGTGGGGCCCTATTTCTCGCTGGCCTGGTTGCCTGTGCTGGTTGTGGCGCAGATCGTGTTGACCTTTGGCCTGACCTTGCTGCTGAGCATGGCGCACTTCATGTGGCGCGATGTGGGTTCGATGGTGGCCTTTGCCCTGCAGCTGTGGTTTTACATCACGCCCATCGTCTACCCGCTGTCCCAGGTGCCAGAGCGCTTTCACGGCTGGTTTCTCTTCAACCCCGTCGCGTGCCTGGTGCTGATGGTGCAGGGCACCGTACTGCACATGCCCGTGCCGCCGGGGACCCCCGTGGCCCTGGCCATCTGGGTGGTGCTGCTCGGCGGAGGCGGCTGGTGGTTCTTCCGGTCGATGAAATCTGCACTCGGCGAGGCGTTGTAAGCCATGACCATACGCTTTGACGGCATCGAGAAAACCTACAAGGTGTACACGCGTCCCCAGGACAGGCTGTGGGAATGGGTGACGCGCCGCCCGCGCCACCGGGTGCATGTGGCCTTGACCGGCGTGGACTTCGAGGTCCAGGCCGGCGAGACATTCGGCCTGATCGGCGAGAACGGTGCAGGCAAGAGCACCTTGCTGAAAATCGCTGCGGGCACGATACGGCCCACGCGCGGACATGTCACGAAAGCAGGGCGGGTGGCCGCGTTGCTGGAGCTGGGAGCGGGCTTTCACCCCGAAGAATCGGGCCACGACAACATCCGCTTCATGGCTGCACTCCATGGCCTGGAGGGGCCGGCGATGGAAGATTTCATCGTGCGGTCCACGGCATTCTCGGAGCTGTCGAGCGAGACGCTGGAGCGGCCTGTGAAGACCTATTCATCGGGCATGTTCATGCGGCTGGCGTTTGCGGCTGCGACGGCCATCGACCCCGACGTGCTCATCGTGGATGAAGCGCTGTCCGTCGGGGATCTGCATTTCCAGAAGAAGAGCCTGGACCGCATCCTGGGGCTGCGCGAGCGCGGTGCGACGGTGCTGTTCTGCTCCCACAACCTCTACCAGGTTCGCAGCCTGTGCCAGCGAGCCGCATGGATTCATGGCGGGCGCGTGGAGGCCATGGGCAAGACCGAAGATGTAGTGACCGCCTACGAAGCCCACGAGCGCCGCCGTTATGCCTATTTACGCGCCAGCGTATCCTCGGAACGGCCTGCGGACGGCGCCCCGCAGATGGCAAGCGCAGCGCCCGTGCCTGTGGACACGCCGCTGGTCAAGATCGTGCGCATCACCACCGAAACGGGCGACGGCATCAATCCGGCACAGGTGGATTCGTTCCAGGACCTGTCGGTGGAGATCGAGGTCGAGGCGTACACCGACGCACCGTTCCATGTGGCCTTCTTCATCGTGCGGCCGGACAAGGACAACGTCTTCGGAACGGGCACGCAGTTCCGCGAGCCCAAGGGCGGCCTGCGGGGCGTGGGCCTTCACCGCCTGCGGGTGAAGTTCCCGTCTTTGCCCCTGCTGTCGGGGGAGTACCTCTGGAGTGTCTACACCCTGGACGATACGGCCATCCAGATGCTGGACATGGCCGAGCTGGTACAGCCCTTCACGGTACTGAATTTGCGTAACACGGAATTCGGGCTGGTGGCCCTGGACCATGAATGGGTGGCGGTCGAATGAGCAACGACTGGCGGATGCAATATGGCTACCCTGGCCTGGCCAGATTGCCGGGAACCCTGCCCTGGAAGCTGGCGCCTCGCCTGGGGCGCGACCCGCGCGAAGCGCGCCGTTCCACGGAGGACTTCCTGCTCATGCGTTTCGAGCAGATGTTCCCGCAGTCCACGCCGGCGCAGCGCATGCAGTGGGCCTGTGCCCACATGGACATGCTGGCCCTGGAAATGATCGACGGCACGGCCCTGCCACGCCTTGGCGGCGCCAACGGGCCTTCCATCGAACTTGAGGGGTGGGAGCATGTGCAGAGGCTGGTGGACCGGAAAAAAGGTTTCATCATTGTCCTGACCCACTTTGACCGGCTGATGACAAGCCTGGTGGCGTTCGCGCGCAAGGGCCTGAAGATGAATGCCCTGACGATGCCGGTGCTGGACAACCCCGATCTGGATCCGGTGCACCGCCGGTTCCTGACCCGCAAGGTCAACAACCTCGTGGGCGTGATGCAGGGGCAGTACCGCAGCACCAGCGAGAGTCTGCGTCCCGTGCACGAAGGGCTGGCCGCCGGCGAGGTCTGGATCATTCTGGCGGATGTCTGGCAGCCCACATTCGGCCGGTTGCGAAAACATCCTTTTTTGGGTGGGGAAATCAGCCTGCCCACCGGCATCGAGCGTCTGGCAAAGTCCACGGGTGTGCCCCTGGTGCATGCGATCAGCTACACGCAGGCGGTGGACCACCTGCGGGTGGACGTGGACCCTCTGCCGGAAGATCCCAAAGCCGCCGTGGATGCTGTCATCCAGCGGCTGGAGCGGGATGTTCGAGAGCGCCCCTGGGCCTGGTGGCAATGGGGGGTTCTGGACAACATGTGGCAGCGGACAAATGGGGAGGAACGGCTTTGACAGACATTGATAGATACAACTACGCCTTCGATCCCGATGGGGATGCGTGGGCTGCCCGCTTGCTGCGTCGCCTTCCTCCGCAAGGCGCCGTGCTCGAACTGGGCCCCGGCCCGGGCGCGATGACCAAGGTCATGGTGGACCGCGGCTACAGCGTGACCGTGGTGGAAAACGATCCGGGCGCCCTGCCAAGCCTGACCGGGATGGGCGTGGAGGTCATCAACGCCGACCTGGACGGCGACGGCTGGATCGCAGCGTTGCAGGGGCGCCGCTTCGATGCCATCCTGGCCTGCGACGTGCTGGAGCACCTGCGATCCCCGGACGCCGTGCTCAAGGCTCTTTCAGCGATGATGCAGCCTGCGGGCGCGTTGATCATTTCGATACCCAATGTGTCGTACGGCGGTGTGGTTGCGGGCCTGATCAATGGTGTCTTCGACTACACCGATATCGGGCTGCTGGATCGCACCCACCTGCGGTTCTTCACGCGCCGCAGCATGGAGCAGTCGCTGCTGGAGCTGGGCTGGTCGCCCCGCTACTGGGAGCCGTACCGGCACCCCATCGAGGCCAGCGAGTTCGCATCGTGCTGGAACGCCATCTCCGAAGCGCAGCGGCAAAGCCTTGCCTCGGGTTGCGTGGATTTTGATGTCTATGAGTGGATGGTGGTTGCCACGCCCTTGGTGGACGCATCCGCCTGGGCCGTGCGCGAGGCACGGGTTGCCAGCGAGAAAATGCGGGACGAGCTGCAGGCATTGACACTGGTGCACGCCAGCGAACATGCATCGCTGCTGGAGCACCAGAAAGCGTTTGCCGAAGCCAAGACCATCATCGAGAAGATGCAGGCAGACCTGCAGGCTGCCCAGCGTGAGGCAGAGGCCCTGCGCCAGGAGAAGCTCGCGGCGCAGGCCGAGGCAGCTGCGCGCCCTGCATCCAGGATGCGGCGCTGGTTGGGCTCCAAGGGCCAGGCCTGAGGGGGCGGATACTCCATGACGCAGGCCACGTTGCTGGGTGTGCCGGACTTCACCCGGTCCCACCCCGGTATTGACGAGATGGGTGTGGATTGCCGGGTGGACCCTACGGTGTCCGTGATGCGCTTCAGCCAGCGGGAGGGCGTGCTGCGGCTGGGTGACGGCGTGAGCCTTTATTCCTATACGCGGCTCGTTCTGGGTGATGTGGTTGCAGACGAATGCGTGGGCATGCGGATTGGCGCGCGCACCATCGTCAATGTGGGCGCGTACCTCTCGGGCGAGGGCGGGTTGGACATCGGTGAGGACGTCCTCATTGGTGCGCATGCCAAGATTCTGTCCGCAGGCCACGCCATCGACGAGGGCGCTGACGTGATCATTGCGCGCAACCGCATCACGCGCGCAAAGATCGTGGTGGAAGACGGCGCCTGGATCGGTGCCGGCGCGATCGTGCTGGAGGGCGTGACCATCGGCCGCGGGGCGGTGGTCGCTGCGGGGTCCGTGGTGCGCCAAGACGTGCCCGCAGGCATGGTGGCTGCGGGAGTTCCTGCCCGCCTGATCCGTGCCCGGCGGGGCGATGCCTGGGCCGGCGCGAGCCAGCCTCCGGTGGCCGGCCTGCGTCAGCGGTGGATGTCAAGACTCAAGGGTTTACTAGGGATGGGGCGTGTTTCCCAATGAATGCAAGCATCTGGCCAAGGCGCTCTGACGAGGTCGAGTCAAGGCACGGCATGGCGCACAGGCTGTGGGGTGTCGCGCTCCTGCTGCTCCTTCTGTGGGGAGGGGTGTCGGCCGCCCGCGCAGACCAGGTCTGGGAGTTTGTGGACAAGGACGGCGTGACCCATATCGGCAATGTGCCTCCTTCGTCGGCGCCGCGGGGGCTGGTGTGGCTCAGCCGGGTGCCAGCCGCCTCGTCGGCCAAGGGCAAGGAGCCTCGCGGCAGCTCCGCGTCGCAGTTTGCGGGATACGGCGATGTGAAGCAACACCTGGAGGCCGCAGCCGAGGCGCAGTCGCTGGACCCCGCGCTCGTGATCGCGGTCGCGGCTGCGGAGTCCGCGTTCAACGTCAAGGCCGTGTCGCGCAAGGGCGCGCTCGGCCTGATGCAGGTCATGCCCGCCACCGCCGAGCGGTACGGGGTGGCGTCGCGTCCGGCCCACGAGGGCGAGCATGCAGCCATGGAGCCCAAGGTCAACGCGCAGATCGGTACCCGCTATCTCGCAGATCTGCTGCGCATGTTCGATGGTGACAAGGAACTCGCGCTGGCGGCGTACAACGCAGGCGAGGGCGCTGTCATCAAGCACGGCCGAAAGATACCGCCCTATCCGGAAACGCAGCAGTACGTGGAAAAGGTCATGCGTTTCTACCGCGGGCTGGTCCGCTGACCCCCCGCTCCACAAGGCCAGGCGTCCTCTCGATGGTGTATTGCGAGTCGAATCGGCCCTGCGCAACCCGGGCTTGTCGTCCTGGGCGCACGGCATCTGCCGGCCAGTCGCCGCAAAAGGCATCATTTCACCTGGGAGGGTGGCTGTCGCTGCGGAAGGACGCCCGCTCTAGCGCTTTATTACAGGCGTGTGTACCGAGTGCAGTTACCATCGGCCGCTCATGATCTGGTTGTCTGTGGTCGCATTCATCGTCGCAGCATTGGCTGCTGGCTACATCGTACGGTGGATGCGCAGCCATGCCGCGGTCTATGGCAACGGCATGCCTCAGCGCTTTCACCTGGGTGACGTACCCCGGCTGGGCGGCGCGGCCTTGCTTGTCGGCATTGGGTGCGGATGGGGCCTGGGAATGCTGCAGTCCCTGAAATGGGGAGATCCCGGCTCCTTGCGCCTGGGGATCTGGGTGGGTGGCTGGCTGGTGGTGCTGCTGCCGGCGGCGCTGGGCGGCATTGCCGAAGACATGACCCAGCGGCTCTCGGTACGCTACCGCCTGATACTCACAGGAGCCTCTGGCGTCCTTGCGGTGATGCTGCTGGACCTGACACTGCCGCGCATGGGCTGGCCCTGGCTGGATGCCGCACTGGCGGCGGCCCCGTGGATCGGTGTCGCCATCGTGGTACTGGCGGTGGCGGGCCTGCCGCATGCCTTCAACATCATCGACGGGTACAACGGTCTGGCCGGCATGGTGGCCCTGATCGTCTGTCTCGCGCTGGCCCATGTGGCGCTGCAGGTTGGCGACCGTGCCCTGGCGGCGCTTCTGGTGTCCACGGCCGCCGCCACCGGGGGCTTTCTGGTCTGGAACTACCCCCGCGGGATGCTCTTTGCCGGAGATGGTGGGGCGTATGTGTGGGGTGTGGTGATCGCCCTGGCCAGCATTTCGCTGGTGCAGCGCAACGCCGATGTCTCGCCGTGGTTTCCCATGCTGCTGCTGATCTACCCCGTGTGGGAGACCATCTTCTCCATCTACCGCAAAGCGGTGCGTGGCGTATCTCCCGGCGTGGCGGACGCACTGCATTTCCACCAGCTGATCTATCGCCGCATCGTGCGCGGCGTGTTCCATGACGATGAATCGCGCCGGGTGCTGATGCGCAACAACCGCACTTCGCCCTATCTGTGGGGCTTCACGCTGCTGACCGTGGTGCCTGCCGTCCTGTTCTGGAACAACACGCCGCTGCTCATGGCGTTCTGCGGCCTGTTCGTCATCAGCTACGTGATGGCCTACCTCGCCATCGTGCGATTCAAGGTCCCGCACTGGCTGCGGCACTGATCGGCCCTCAAAAAGCCCACGCGGCGCCCTGGTTGGCTGCTCATGACCCGAATGCGGCACAATTTGCGCTTCACAGTTTTCTTCTTCCGGGTGGCACGCCTCCATGACCGACCTTCTTTCGATTGCACCGCGCGACAAGGCTGAAATTCTGGCCCAGGCGCTGCCCTACATCCGCAAGTTCCATGGCAAGACCATGGTCATCAAATACGGCGGCAACGCCATGACCGACCCTGCCCTGCAGGCCGACTTCGCCGAAGACGTGGTGCTGCTCAAGCTCGTGGGCATGAACCCCGTGGTCGTGCACGGCGGCGGTCCGCAGATCGAGACGGCCCTAAACCGCCTGGGCAAGAAGGGCGAGTTCATCCAGGGCATGCGCGTGACCGACGCCGAAACCATGGAAGTGGTCGAATGGGTGCTGGCCGGCGAAGTGCAGCAGGACATCGTAGGCCTGATCAACCAGGCCGGCGGCAAGGCCGTGGGCCTGACCGGGCGCGACGGCGGCATGATCCGTGCGCAAAAGCTCAAGATGGTGGACAACAAGAACCCCGCCATCGAGCACGACGTCGGCCAGGTAGGGGACATCGTCTCCATCGACCCGAGTGTGGTGAAGGCGCTGCAGGACGACGCCTTCATCCCCGTCATCAGCCCCATCGGCTTCGGCGAGAACAACGAGAGCTACAACATCAACGCCGACGTGGTGGCCAGCAAGCTCGCCACTGTGCTGCAGGCTGAAAAACTCATGCTCCTGACCAACACCCCCGGCGTGTTGGACAAGCAGGGCAACCTGCTCACGGACCTGACCGCGCGCGAGATCGACGCGCTGTTCGCGGACGGCACCATCTCGGGCGGCATGCTGCCCAAGATCGCCGGTGCGCTCGATGCCGCCAAGGCTGGCGTGCACGCCGTGCACATCATCGACGGCCGGGTGCCGCATGCCATGCTGCTGGAGATCCTGACGGATCAGGCCTACGGCACCATGATCCGCTCCCACTGAGGCCACAATGATGCGGGGCGGGGGCCGTCTTTCGGTGGACCACCAGGGGGAGCAAGCGTGAGACTTCTGCTTGTCGAAGATGACGTCATGGTGGCCAGCGGCATCAAGCTGGGCCTTACCGACGCGGGCTACGCGGTGGACTGGGTGGGCAGCGGCGAGCGCGCCGAAGAAGTGCTGCGCACCGAATCGTTCGATGCGGCCATCATCGACATCGGCCTGCCCGCCATGGACGGCCTCGAACTCACCCGCCGCCTGCGCCGCCCCGACATGGCCAGTCCGTCCATGCCGGTCCTGATCCTCACCGCGCGGGACGCGCTGCACGACCGCGTGCAGGGCCTGGACCTGGGGGCGGACGACTACATGGTCAAGCCCTTCGAATTGCCCGAGCTGCTGGCCCGGCTGCGCGCCCTGCTGCGCCGCTCGCAGGCTGCCACCACGGCGGTGCTCAGCTTCGGCCCGCTGGAGCTCGATACCGCAGGCCGCCGTGCCACGGTGCGCGCAGGCGAGGGCGAGCAGGTCATCGAGCTCGGCCCGCGTGAGTGGACGGTGCTCGAATACCTGCTCATCAACGCCCCCAAGCCCGCCAGCAAGGACAAACTGCTGCAGGCGCTCACCGGCTGGGACAAGGAGATCACGCCCAACGCGGTCGAGGTCTATGTCTCCCGGCTTCGCGGCAAGCTCGAGCCCCACGGGGTGGCGCTGCGCTCGATCCGCGGGTTCGGCTACCGGCTTGAACTCCAGGCGGCCTGACCCGGCACCGCGTCTTCGATCCATTTCCCCCGCAGCCCTGCCTGCCTCTCTTTTCTTCTATCCGTCTGCCTGACCGCCATGACGCAAACCCGGCCCACCCCCTCTCAGCGGCCCGGTCTGCGCGCGATGACCTCCGACCTGCGCAACCGGCTGCTGGTGCTGCTCGTGCTGCCACTGTGCGTGCTGGCGATGGTCGGGGTGTGGCTGGACTACCGCTCGGCCGACGAGGCCGCCAACCGGCACGACCAGCGCCTGCTGCGCCTGCTGCCCGCGCTGTCCGACTCGGTGCTGGCCCCGGCCATCCGCGACAACGAGCCTCCCCTCTTGCTGCTGGCCCCGCCCGTGGAGGACTTCCTGCGCCAGAACGCCGGCTTCTCGGGCTACAGCGTGCGCGACCCGTCGGGCAAGCTGCTGCTGGGCGACGACTGGGTGCACAGCGCCGTGCCCACCACGCAGGCGCCGGAGTTCCACAGCGTGGAGTTCGGCGGTGTGACCTACCGCGTGGCCGTGCAGCGCGGGCGCACCGGGGCCGGCGAGCTGGTGGTGGCCCTGGCCGATGGCTCCGACCCGCGCCAGCAATGGGCGCAGCAACTGTTGCTGCGCGTGCTGCTGCCCAACCTCGTGCTGGTGGCGGCGGCGGCGCTGGCCATCCACTGGGCCGTGGGGCGGGCCTTCAAACCGCTGGTGGACCTGGCCGAAGCGGTGGAAGACCGGTCCCCCCGTGACCTGAGCTCCATCGACGAAGCCTCGTCCCCGGCCGAGGTGCGACCGCTCGTGCACTCGCTCAACCGGCTGTTCGCCCTCGTCAATGCGCAGGCGGAAGGGCAGCGCCGCTTCGTGGCCGACGCTGCACACCAGCTGCGCACACCGCTGGCCGGCCTGCAGGCCCAGGTGGAAGCCTGGGCCATGATGGCCAAGGCGGCGGCACCGCCCCGGGTGTCTTTGCCAGATTTTTATGGAAAACAGGCGCTAGCCCCCGATGGTCGGGCGCAAGGTGCTATTGTTTTAGGAGTTGATCAGATCGAGAAGCTGCGCAATGCCACGCGCCGTACCTCGCAGCTGGCGCACCAGCTACTCGCCCTGTCGCGCGCGGACGCGCGCAGCCTGGATGCGCAGCAGACACAGCGGGTGGATTTGAAGGACCTGTGCGAGACGCTGCTCGAAACCTTTCTCGACCCTGCCACCGGCAAGGGACTGGACCTGGGCCAGGAGGTGCAGCCTGTGCACGTCACGGGCCACGGCTGGCTGCTGCGCGAGCTGCTCTCCAACCTGGTGGACAACGCCATCAAGTACACGCCCGCAGGCGGCATCGTCACCATCCGCTGCGGCATGCGCCAGGGGCGCACGGGGCCGCCACGCGTGTTCCTGGAGGTCGAAGACGACGGCCCCGGCGTACCGGAGGCGGAGCGAGCGCGCGTGATGCAGCGCTTCTACCGCGTGCCAGGCACAGTGGGGGAGGGCACGGGCCTGGGGCTGGCCATTGCGGACGAAATCGCTCGTGTGCACCGGGCCTCCCTCACGCTAGGCACGGGCGCGCAAGGCCACGGGCTGATCGTCACGGTGGTGTTTCCGCCGTAGCGACAAGCGCTGCGGCCGGGGCAAAGCCCTGTGCGAGAATCATTTACATACAAGATTGACTTGTGCAAACATGGGCAACGGCCTTGGTCGTTGGCCACAGAGGGCGGCATCACTGCCCGACCGATGCGCAAGCCGTGTTGATCCTTGCCCTGCTGTAAAGCCGCAGATGCCGATGGCGTGTGCGGATGGACGGCCGGGCCCTACCTGAGCGCCTGTCCTGCATGTCTGAACTTTCGCCCCTGCCCGAGCCAGTCTCCACCGACGACGCGGAGGGCGCCCCCGCTGCGCGCAAGCGGCCCAAGCCGGGCGAGCGGCGCGTGCAGATCCTGCAGGCCCTGGCCGCCATGCTGGAGCAGCCGGGCGCGGAGCGCATCACCACCGCCGCTCTGGCAGCCCGCCTGTCGGTGAGCGAGGCGGCGCTGTACCGCCACTTCGCCAGCAAGGCCCAGATGTTCGAGGGGCTCATCGACTTCATCGAGCAGACCGTTTTCACCCTGGTGGCGCAGATCATGGGGCGCGACGTGCCCGACCCAGACCAGCCTGCGGAGGTCGGCGCACGCCAGGCTGCGCGCATCGTGGGCCTGCTGCTGCAGTTCGGCGAGCGCAATCCCGGCATGGTGCGGGTGATGGTGGGCGACGCCCTGGTGTTCGAGCACGAACGCCTGCAGCAGCGCATGAACCAGTTCTTCGACCGCATCGAATCCACCTTGCGCCAGTGCCTGCGGCCCGCCACGGCCGCGTCGGCCACGCCCACGGTGGATGCGCAGGTGGCGGCCAGCGTGCTCACCGCCTTTGCGGTGGGGCGCCTGCAGCGCTATGCCCGCTCGGGTTTCAAGCGGCTGCCGTCCGAACACCTCGAGGCCAGCCTCGCGCTGATGCTGTAGCAGTCTCCCGTCACGCGGGCTGCGGCAGCAGCCCCCGAGGGCGAGGCGGCCCCGCCCGGGGGTGGCGCCATCGCAACGCCTGTTTGGACGCCCCTCCCTATTTTTTTCAGGGGTTTTGGTGGTGCCCTGAAATTGCTGCAGAATAGAACGAACGTTCGTTTTTATTTGCCAGCATGCCAGCCACCTCTGAATCCAGCCAGGCCAGCCGCGCCCCACGCGCCCGCAGCAGCACCGGCCGTGCCCTGCAAAAGGGCCAGCAAACCAAGGCGGCCATCGTCGAGGCGGCGCTGGGCCTGGCCACGCACATCGGGCTGGAAGGCCTGTCCATCGGGGCGCTGGCTGACGTCACCGGCATGAGCAAGTCGGGCGTTTTCGCCCATTTTGGCTCGCGCGAAGAGTTGCAGATATCCGTCATCCGCGAGTACCACACCCGCTTCGAGCAGGAAGTCTTCTACCCCGCCATGTCCGCCGAGCGTGGCGTGGCGCGCCTGTCGGCCCTGTTCGACAACTGGATGAAGCGCACTTCCATCGAAATCGACTCGGGTTGCATCTACATCAGTGGCGCCGTTGAATTCGACGACCGCACTGGCCCCGTGCGCGACGCGCTGGCCAGCTCGGTGCTGACCTGGCACGCCGCCATGCGCCGTGCCATCGAGCAGTGCAAGGGCCTGGGCGAATTGCGAGTGGACACCGATGCCGAGCAGATGCTTTTCGAGATCCACGGCCTCATCCTCGCGCTGCACTACGAGGCGCGATTCCTGCAGACACCAGGCTCCATGGGCCGGGCCGTGCAGGGCTTTCAGAACATCCTGGCGCGCTACAGCAGCGCACAAACCAGTCCCCCGGCCGCCGCGCCCGCAGCCACCCCTGCCGTCGCCAAGCGCCGCAAAGTTTCCAACCAAACCACCACCTCCAAGGAGTAAACCCCATGCCTACCTACACGCCGCCCCTGCGCGACATGCAATTCGTCATGCACGAAGTGCTCAAGGTCAGCGATGAATTCAAGGCGATGCCGCCCCACGCCGAGGTGGATGTGGACACCATCAATGCCGTGCTCGAAGAAGCCGGCAAGTTCGCTGCCGAAGTGACCTTCCCCCTGAACATCAGCGGCGACACCGAAGGCTGCGTGCTCGACAAGGCCACGCACGAGGTCAAGCCACCATCGGGCTTCAAGGACGCCTACGCCAAGTACGTCGAAGGCGGCTGGGCGGCACTGTCGTGCGACCCCGCCTACGGCGGCCAGGGCCTGCCTTTCGTGCTGAACCAGTGCCTGTACGAAATGATGAACTCGGCCAATCAGGCCTGGACCATGTACCCCGGCCTGTCGCACGGCGCGTACGAAGCCCTGCACGCCCACGGCACCGAAGAGCAAAAGAAGATCTACCTGCCCAAGCTCACCAGCGGCGAGTGGACCGGCACCATGTGCCTGACCGAACCCCATTGCGGCACGGACCTGGGCCTCTTGCGCACCAAGGCCGAACCGCAGGTCGACGGCACCTACAGGATCACCGGCAACAAGATCTTCATCAGCGCCGGCGAGCACGACATGACCGCCAACATCGTGCACCTGGTGCTGGCCCGCCTGCCCGATGCGCCCAAGGGCAGCAAGGGCATCAGCCTGTTCGTCGTGCCCAAGTTCAACGTGAAGGCCGACGGCTCGCTGGGCGAGCGCAATCCCATCTACTGCACGGGCCTGGAGCACAAGATGGGCATCCACGGCAACGCCACGGCGCAGATCGCCATCGACGGCGCCATCGGCACCATGGTGGGCCAGCCCAACAAGGGCCTGGCCGCCATGTTCGTGATGATGAACGCCGCCCGCCTGGGCGTGGGCAACCAGTCGCTGGGCCTGACCGAAGTGGCCTACCAGAACGCGCTGGCCTACGCCAAGGACCGCATCCAGATGCGCAGCCTCTCGGGCGTGAAGGCCAAGGACAAGGACGCCGACCCCATCATCGTGCACCCTGACGTGCGCAAGATGCTGCTCACCGCCAAGGCGTACGCCGAAGGCGGCCGCGCGCTGCAGATCTTCTGCACGCTGCTGCTGGACAAGGTGCACAGCCACCCCGACGAAAAGGTGCGTGCCGAATCCGAAGAGATGGTGGCCTTGCTCACCCCCATCGTGAAGGCCTTCATCACCGACAACGGCCACATTGCCACCAACGCCTGCATGCAGGTCTTCGGCGGCCACGGCTTCATCAAGGAATGGGGCATGGAGCAGTACGTGCGCGACAACCGCATCAACATGATCTACGAGGGCACGAACACCGTGCAGTCGCTGGACCTGCTGGGCCGCAAGATCCTGGGCAACAACGGTGCCACGCTCAAGAAGCTGGGCAAGCTGATCGGCAAGCTGGTGGAAGAAGAAGGCGTGAACGAGAAGATGGCCGAGTTCATCAACCCGATCGCGATGCTGGGCGACCAGATGACCAAGTTCACCACCGAGATCGGCTTCAAGGGCATGCAGAACCCCGACGAAGTGGGCGCTGCCGCCGTGGACTACCTGCGCGTCGCCGGCCACCTGGTGTTCGGCTACCTGTTCGCCCGCATGGCCCAGGTTGCGCTGCGTGAGATCGCTGCCGGCAACACCGACCCGTTCTACGGCGCCAAGCTGCAGACCGCGCGTTTCTACTTCGCCAAGCTGTTCCCCGAAACCGTCACGCTGATGCGCACGGCCCGTGCGGGCAGCAAGGTGCTGATGGACACGGATCTGGCCCTGGCCTGACCGGTGGATCTGCGGATTTCAAGCTTTTTTGGCACGGAGCGCTTATGTATAAAGCGGTAGTAGCTATTGTTTTTGTAGCGTCGGCGGTGCCCGCGTGGGCGCAGGCAACGCCCGAAGGCCTGTGGCGCAACATCGACGACAAGACCGGCGAGGCCAAGGCCGAAATCCGTATCCGCGACATTGGCGGCGGCGTGCTGAACGGAGCGCTGGAAAAGCGCCTGTCCAAGGATGCCAAGCCCGATGAGGTCTGCGACGAATGCTCGGACGACCGCAAGGGCAAGCCCATTCTGGGCCTGGAGATCATCCGCGGCGCCAAGAAGGCCGACGGAAAAGAGGTGTGGGAGGGCGGAAAGATTCTCGATCCCGAGAACGGCCGCAACTACACCCTGCGCATGACCCCCGTCGAGGGGGGCAAGAAGCTCGAAGTGCGCGGCTCGATCGGCCCGTTCGGCCGCACGCAAACCTGGATGCGCGTCCAGTAAGCGCCACTCCCTATCAACACTCCGTTCGCCCTGAGCTTGTCGAAGGGCTGGTTGCAAACTCCTCGCCATGGCTTCGACAAGCTCAGCCCGAACGGTTTTGAAATGACACAAACCATGTCCAGATTCCAAGTGAAGAAAGTCGCCGTGCTCGGCGCAGGCGTGATGGGCGCGCAGATCGCTGCCCACCTCGTCAACGTGAAGGTGCCCGTGGTGCTGTTCGACCTGCCTGCGAAGGAAGGTCCGAAGAACGGCATCGTCACCAAGGCCGTCGAAGGCCTCAAGAAGCTCAAGCCCTCGCCCCTGGGCGTGGCCGACGACGCGGCGCTGATCCAGCAGGCCAACTACGAAGAGCACATGCACCTGCTCAAGGAATGCGACCTCGTGATCGAGGCCATTGCCGAGCGCATGGACTGGAAGCTCGACCTGTACACCAAGATCGCGCCCCACGTGGCCAAGCACGCCATCCTGGCGTCCAACACCTCGGGCCTGTCGATCACCAAGCTGTCCGAAGTGCTGCCCGAGAGCATCAAGCCGCGTTTCTGCGGCATCCACTTCTTCAACCCTCCGCGCTACATGACGCTGGTGGAGCTGATCAACACCCCCACCACCCAGCCTGAAGTGCTCGACCAGCTCGAAGCCTTCGTCACCAGCGGCCTGGGCAAGGGCGTGGTGCGTGCGCACGACACGCCCAACTTCGTGGCCAACCGTGTCGGCATCGCCGGCATGCTGGCCACGATGAAGGAGGTCGAGAACTTCGGCCTGACGTTCGATGTGGTGGACGACCTCACGGGCAAGAAGCTCGGCCGCGCATCGAGCGGCACCTTCCGCACCGCCGACGTGGTGGGCCTGGACACCATGGCCCACGTCATCAAGACGCTGCAGGACAACCTGAGCATCGAGACGGACCCGTTCTACGAAAGCTTTGGCACGCCCGCCGTGCTGAAAAAGCTGCTGGAACTGGGCAACCTGGGTCAGAAGACCAAGGCAGGCTTCTTCAAGAAGGTCGGGCGCGATGTGATGCGCTTTGAGCTGGAAAGCGAAGAGTACGTGCCCGCCGGCCAGAAGGCCGACGAGGTGTACGCGCGCATGCTCAAGAAGCCCGCCGCCGAACGCCTCAAGCTGCTGCGCAACGCCGAAGGCGCGCCCGGCCAGTTCCTCTGGGCCATCCTGCGCAATAGCTTCCACTACGCCGCCGTGCACCTGGGCACCATCGCCGACAACGCCCGCGACGTGGACCAGGCCATGCGCTGGGGCTTCGGCATGAAGCAGGGCCCCTTCGAGCTGTGGCAGGAAGCCGGTTGGCTCGAAGTCGCGAAGATGATCCAGGAAGACATCGACGCCGGGAAGGCGCTGTGCAAGGCACCGCTGCCCGAGTGGGTCTTCAAGGGCCCGGTGGCCGAAGCCGGTGGCGTGCACACGGCACAAGGTTCTTGGAGTGCGTCGCAAGGCCAATTCGTGCCCCGCCGCCAACTGCCCGTGTACGAGCGCCAGATCTTCCCCGAGGCTCTGCTGGGCGAGACCAGCCTGCCCGACTGGCGCACCGCCGGCACCACCATTGCCGAGTCCAAGGCCCTGCGCACCTGGACGCTCGACGGCCAGGTATTGATTGCCAGCATCAAGAACAAGATGCACGCCATCAGCCCCGAAGTGATGGAAGCGCTGATGGAAGCGCTGGAACTGGCCGAGTCCGAGTACCAGGGCATGGTGATCTGGTCTGGCGACGCGCCTTTCAGCGTGGGCGCCGACCTGGAAGCCACCATGCCCGCCTTCATGGTTGGCGGCGCCGATGCGGTGGAAAGCATCGAGCAGGAGCTGCAGAACCTGATGATGCGCATCCGCTACGCCCAGGTGCCCGTGGTGGCTGCCATCCACGGCATGGCGCTGGGCGGTGGCTGCGAGCTGGCCGTGTACTCCGCCAAGCGCGTGGCGCACATGGAAAGCTACATCGGCCTGGTCGAAGTGGGCGTGGGCCTGGTGCCCGGCGCGGGCGGCCTGACCTACATCGCGCGCCGCGCCGCCGAGAACATGGCGGCATCCACGGGCAAGGACATACTGCCCTTCCTCACCGAAGGCTTCACCGCCGCCGCCATGGCCAAGGTGGGCACCAGCGCGCTCGAATCGCGCAAGCTGGGCTACCTGCTGGAGTCCGACGTCATTGTTCCGCACAAGGACGAGTTGCTGTTCGTGGCCATCAACGAAGCCAAGTCCATGGCCGCCAGCGGCTGGCGTGCGCCGCACAAGCGCCTGTTCCCCGTGGCGGGCCGCAGCGGTCTGGCCACCATCAAGGCGCAGCTGGTGAACATGCGCGACGGCGGCTTCATCAGCGCCTATGACTTCAAGATCGCAGCGATGATCGCCGAGGTGGTCTGTGGCGGCGATGTGGATGCGGGTGCGATGGTGAGCGAGGAATACCTGCTCACGCTGGAGCGCAAGGTGTTCTGCCACCTGATCGCCCAGCCCAAGACGCATGAACGCATCCTGGGCATGCTCTCGACAGGCAAGCCAGTCCGCAACTGACCGCCATCACCATGACGGACCACGCCCCCAACAAACTCCAGCGCTCGCTGATGCGCCTGGACGAGGCACCCGCCTTCATGCGCGGCTTCGTGCAGAACATCATCCTGCGCCGGGCCGTGCCCTTCACCGGCACGGCCGGGGTGAAGTTCGTGTCGCTCACGCCCGAGCGTGTGGAAGTGCGCCTGCCCAATGAGCACCGCGTGCACAACCACATCGGCGGCGTGCACGCCTCGGCCATGAACCTGCTGGCCGAAACGGCCACCGGCATGGTGGTCGGCATGAACGTGCGCGACGACTGCATCCCGCTGGCCAAGGAGCTGTCCATGGCGTTCAAAAAGCGCGCCACCGGCGGCTTGAAGGCCGTGGCCACGCTGACCGCCGAGCAGCGTGCCGCCATGCAGGCCAGCGACAAGGGCGAGGTGCAGGTGCAAGTCACCGTGACCGACGAAGCCGGCGTGGAGCCGGTCGAATGTGTATTTACGTGGGCCTGGATTCCTTCCAGCCGCCCCGCCAAGCATTGAAGGAGTTTCAACACCATGGCTCAAAAACAAGTCCAGGACGCCTACATCGTCGCTGCCACGCGCACGCCCATCGGGCGCTCGGGCCGCGGCTATTTCAAGAACACCCGTCCCGACGACCTGTTGGTCGCCGCCATCAAGAGCGCCATGCTGCAGGTCCCCACGCTGGACCCCAAGGCGATTGAAGACGCCATCATCGGCTGCTCCTTCCCCGAAGGCGAGCAGGGCATGAACATGGCCCGCATCGCCGTGGGCCTGGCGTTCGACCACCCCGTGGGCGGCGTGACCGTGAACCGCTTCTGCGCCTCGGGCATCACCGCGCTGCAGATGGCCGCCGACCGCATCCGTGTGGGCGAGGCCGACGTGCTGATCGCCGGCGGCGCCGAGTCCATGAGCCTCGTGCCCATGGGCGGCAACAAGCCGTCGTTCAACGCCGAGATCTTTGCGAAGGACGAGAACGTGGGCATTGCCTACGGCATGGGCCTCACGGCGGAGAAGGTGGCCCAGCAGTGGAAGGTCAGCCGCGAGGCACAGGACGCGTTCGCCCTCGAATCCCACCTGCGCGCCATCAAGGCGCAAAAGGCCGGTGAGTTCACCGACGAAATCACGCCCTTCGAGGTCGTGGAACGCACGCCCAACCTTGCCACCGGCGAAGTGGTGGAAAAGCGCCGCACCGTGAGCCTGGATGAAGGTCCGCGCCCCGATACGTCCCTCGAAGGCCTGGCCAAGCTCAAGCCCGTGTTTGCGGCGCGCGGCAGCGTCACGGCGGGCAACAGCTCGCAAACCAGCGACGGCGCCGGTGCCCTCATAGTGGCCAGCGAAAAGGCGGTCAAGCAGTTCGGTCTTACGCCCCTGGCCCGCTTCGTGAGCTACGCAGCCCGCGGCGTGCCGCCCGAGATCATGGGCATCGGCCCCATCGAGGCGATCCCTGCGGCCCTGCGATATGCAGGCCTGAAGCACGAAGACATCGGCTGGTTCGAGCTGAACGAAGCCTTTGCCGCGCAGTCGCTTGCCGTGATCAATACGCTGGGGCTGGACCCGAGCCGGGTGAACCCGATGGGCGGCGCGATCGCACTGGGACACCCGCTGGGCGCCACGGGTGCGATCCGGGCGGCGACGGTGGTGCATGCGCTGCGCCGGCACAAGCTGAAGTACGGCATGGTCACCATGTGCGTAGGGACAGGACAAGGCGCCGCCGGCATCATCGAGGCGTTGTAGTGGGTTGGCTACTGCGCGGATCATCTGCGTCGTTGGGCGGTGCTCGGAACCCTCACGTACAGGAAGTACGTTCCGGTTCCTGTGCTCCGTCCGCCTAGCAGCTGATCCCGCTCGCTACGCCCTGGAGGGTGGGGGGGAAGGCAGGGGGAAGCGGGGCAGGATGATTTGGATGGTCTCATCCCGGCCCCGACCCGGACAGAGACCCCGACCCGCCCCCGCCCGTTCGGGCTGAGCCTGTCGAAGCCAGTCCACGAGTCCCCCCCGTTCGGGCTGAGCTTGTCGAAGCCAGTGCCCAGCCCTCAGCGATAGTTTCTTTCTCTTCAAGCCGGCGCAGATCGGTTTCGAAACAAGGAGACAGACATGAACAAGCAAACCTTGCAGGTCAACGCCGCAGTGTCTTTGGCGCTGCGAGTCTACGAACCCGAGGGCACTCAGCGCGCCAGTGTCGTGATCGGCGGGGCGATGGGGGTGCGGCAGTCGTTCTACGAAGGCTTTGCGCTGTGGTTGTCGCAGCAGGGGTTTCGGGTGACCACCTTCGACTACCGGGGGCACGGCGATTCGTTGCAGGGCGCGATGCGCGATGTGAAGGCGGATTTGTTCGATTGGGCCGAGGACTACGAGGCCGTGATCTCCGCCGCCAAGGCTGCATCGCCATCGCAGCCGCTGTACCTGCTGGGGCACAGCCTGGGCGCGCAGCTGCCGGGGCTGCTCAAGAAGCCCGAGCAGGTGGCGGGCCTGCTCAGTGTGGCGTCCGGCAGTGGCTACTGGCGCGACAACGCGCCGCAGCTCAAGCGCATCGTTCCGTATTTCTGGTGGGTGCTGGTGCCATTGGCCACGCGGCTGTGCGGGTACTTTCCAGGCCGCACGCTCAAGAAGGTGGGTGACCTGCCGGCAGGGGTGATCCTGCAGTGGCGGCGCTGGTGCCTTCATCCCGCATACAGCGTCGGTGCCGAGGGGCCAGCGGTGGCGCGCAGTTACGGTGCGGTGCGCTTTCCGGTGCTCGCGCTGTCGATGGCCGACGACGAGCTGATGACCCTTCGCGGCACGCACAACCTTGTCAACCTGTACGCCAACACCGAACGCCGTGTGGAGAGCATCACGCCGGCCGATGTGAAGGTGCGGCGCATCGGGCACTTCGGTTTCTTTCGAGACCAGTTCCGCCAGAGCCTGTGGCCGCGCGCCGCAGAGGCCCTGGCCGCCTTGGGACGTGCTGGCGTTGTGCCCGCAGTCACCGGTACGACCGCCGGAGCCGCCCATTGACGGCACACTCGCATCATCCAATCTATGACCACCTCCTCTTCATCCTCTTCCTCCCATCCGCTGGACGAAGCGCTGGCGCTGGCCCCTGCGGCTGCCTCCACATCTGCGCCCGCTGGCGTGGGGCAGTACGAAGGCACCACCCACGCGGGCTACTGGAACATGGTCGGTCCGTTCGGTGGCATCACGGCCGCCACGCTGCTGCAGGCCGTGATGCAGCACCCCGACCGCCTGGGTGACCCACTGTCGCTCACCGTGAACTATGCGGGCGCGCTGGCCGAAGGGCCATTCACCGTGCAAGCCACGCCCGTGCGCACCAACCGATCCACCCAGCACTGGACGTTGTCCATCCTGCAGGCCGGCGCCAATGGCGCCCCCGTGGTCACCACCACGGCAACGGCCGTTACTGCCGTGCGCCGCGAAACCTGGAGCGTGGGCGACGTGCCCATGCCCGAGGTGCCCCCGCCCGCGCAGCACAAGGCCATCGTGGCGCCCCCCGGTGCGGTCGAATGGCTCAACCGCTATGAGATGCGCCCCATCGCTGGCTTCATCCCGCGCACCTGGGACGGCAGTGGGGACCACAGCCTGACCCAGTTGTGGATGCGCGATGCGCCCCCGCGTGCCCTCGACTTCTGCGCACTGGCCGCGCTGGCCGATGTGTTCTTCCCCCGCGTATGGCTGCGCCGTGCGCGCCAGGTGCCTGCGGGTACTGTGTCCATCACCGTGTACTTTCATGCCACGGCCGAACAGCTGCAGGCCACCGGCACCGGCTTCCTGCTCGGCCAGGCGCGCGGGCAGGAGTTTCGCAACGGTTTCTTCGACCAGACCGTGCAGCTGTGGAATGAGGCTGGCACCATGCTGGCCACCAGCCACCAGATCGTTTACTACAAGGAATAAGAGCACCATGAGCACAGCGACCCCCGACATCCTCGCCCACACCGAATCCGGTGTGACCACCATCACCTTCAACCGCGTGGACAAGAAGAACTCCATCACGCGCGACATGTACGCCGCCATGGCGGACGCGCTGGACGCCGCCAAGGCCGACGCCAGCGTGCGCGTGGTGGTGTTCCAGGGCGACGTGGCGATCTTCAGCGCGGGCAATGACATCGGCGACTTTCTGCAGCAGCCCCCGGCCACGCAGGACTCGCCTGTGTTCCGTTTTCTGCGCGGCATTGCCACCTTCCCCAAGCCCGTGATCGCCTCGGTCTGCGGCCCGGCCGTGGGCATCGGCACGACCATGCTGTTCCATTGCGACCTGGTCTACGCGGGCGACAACGCGGCGTTCTCCATGCCGTTCGTCAACCTGGGCCTGTGCCCAGAGGCCGCATCGAGCCTGCTGGTGCCGCAGATGCTGGGGTATCACCGTGCGGCCGAAGCGCTGCTGCTGGGCGAGCCTTTCATGGCCGAGGCTGCGTTGGAAGTGGGGCTGGTGAACCGCGTGGTGCCGCCCACCGAGTGCAATGGCGTGGCGCAGGCCCAGGCGCGCAAGCTGGCGGCCAAGCCCTTGTCTTCGTTGATCGAGACGAAGCGATTGATGAAGGGTGGACAGACGGAGAAGGTGTTGGAGGTGATGGCGCAAGAGGGCGAGAGCTTTGGGCGCATGTTGCGTGAGCCGGCGGCGCGGGAGGCTTTCTCGGCATTCATGGAGAAGCGCAAGCCTGATTTCAGTGCAGTCTGAAGGGGTGATTTTCGGAACGGCCATTCTGTTTGATGGAGTCTGTCGGGGCCTGAGGGCCGCTTGCTTTTGACTTTCCGTGGCTGAGATCGTCGAAGCCTTTGCGTATTGCAACGCCTTGCCGTTTTGGCTGAACCTGTCGAAGTTGGGGTGTGTGACCTCCAATCGTTCGGGTTGAGCTTGTCGAAACCGGGGCGCTGCTTGCGGGCTCGCTGATTGGCGGTGTGCTTGTGTGGAGGGCGGGAGCCGGGAGTTCGCCCCGGCGGGCGAGGTACTTCTTCTTTGCTTCGCCAAAGAAAAGTACCCAAAAGAAAGGCGACCCCCAGTCTGCGACCCCGCCGCAGGCGCAGCCAACAGGGGGTGGACAGCCGAACAGCCGCACGGGCCATTGCTGCGCTCGGCCCCATCTCGCGGGCGCTTTGCGCCACGGGCTGCGCAGGCGGTGCTGGGCCTGTCGAAGTTGAGGCGCCTTGCTTCCCGCCCGTTTGGGTTGAGCTTGTCGAAACCTGGGTGCTGCTCGCGGGCTCGCTGATTGGGTGGTGTGCTTGTGTGGAGTGCGGGAGCCGGGGTGCGCGCTCGGCGGCGCGGTAACTTTCTTTCGCGTCGCCGAAAGAAAGTCACCAAAGAAAGGGCGACCCCCAGTCTGCGACCCCTTCGCTGCGCTGCGGGGCAACCTGCGTCGGGGCGGTTGCGGGGTGCGCCGCAGAACTCACTGCGCGCTACCGCGCTCCGTTCAGACAACTGCGGCGAGTCAGTGCACGAAGCATGCGCGCACTAGCGCGCATGCTCACCCCGCAACCGCCCCGCCGCAGGCGCAGCCAGCAGGGGGTGGACAGCCGAACATCCAAACAGCCACACGGGCCATCGCGTTGCTCGGCTCCCAAGACGCGGGCGCTTTGCACCGCGCGCTGCGCAGGCGGTGCTGGGCCTGTCGAAGTTGAGGCGTCTTGCCTCCCGCCCGGTCGGGTTGAGCTTGTCGAAACCTGGGTGCTGCTCGCGGGCTCGCTGATTGGCGGTGTGCCTGGTTCAAGGGCGGGAGCCGGGAGTTCGCCCCGGCGGGCGAGGTACTTCTTCTTTGCTTCGCCAAAGAAAAGTACCCAAAAGAAAGGCGACCCCCAGCCTGCGACCCCTTCGCTGCGCTACGGGGCAAACCTGCGTCGGGGCGGTTGCGGGGTGCGCCGCAGAACTCACTGCGCGCCTGCGGCGCTCCGCTCAGACAACTGCGGCGAGTCAGTACACGAAGCATGCGCGCTCCGACGCGCATGCTCACCCCGCAACCGCCCCGCCGCAGGCGCAGCCAGCAGGGGGTGGACAGCCGAACATCCAAACAGCCCTACGGGCCATCGCGTTGCTCGGCCCCATCTCGCGGGCGCAAGCGCCACGCGCTGCGCGGGCGGGGCCGAGCAACGCGATGGCCCGTGTGGCTGTTTGGCCCCCCATCCCTTCTGGATGCGCCTGGGGCGCGCAGGGGGCGGGGTGGGCGTGTGCCGCAGGACACACGCCTTCGTGCTCTGACTTGCCGCAGTTGTCTGAACGGAGCGCGCAGCGCGCAGTGAGTTCTGCGGCACACCCCGCGCCCGAGCACCCCAGGTCGCCCCGCAGCGCAGCGAAGGGGACGCAGACAGCAGGGTCGCCTTTTCTTTGGTGCCTTTCTTTTGGCGAAGCAAAAGAAAGACACTCGCCGCCGGGCGACTCCCGGCCTCCGCCCTTGAACCAGGCATGCTGCGCATCAGCGAGCCCGCGAGCGCGCCCCGGTTTCGACAAGCTCAGCCCGAACGGGCGGGGGTAAGGCGCCCCGGTTTCGACAAGCTCAACGCGAACGGATGCGCGAAGCACGTACCCAGGCTGCCCATCGCGATCAAAGATTATTTTTACAAAGCACTTGCTTGCTAAAAATAAGACGTTTTGCTATCGTGCCAGGCATGGAATCCCCCGCCCAGCGTACCCGCACATCCGCTCCTTCTCTGGCCCCCCCGCCAGCCCGCCAGCGCAAGGCTGCAACCTCGCCACCCCTCGCCGCCGGCGAGCAACCCCGCCGCCCCCGCGGCCGCCCCCGCAAGACCGCTGAAGAGCTGGACGACGGCAACCGCCGTCGCAAGCTCATGGACGCCGCCGCAAAACTGTTCCTGACCCAAGGCTTTGCAGCCACCAGCACGCGCGACATCGCTGCCGCCGTGGGCATGCACAGCGGCTCGCCCTTCTACCACTTCGAAAGCAAGAGCGCGCTGCTCTTTGCCGTCATGAACGAAGGCATGGCTGCCGCCGTGCAAAGCCAGCAGCAGGCCCTGGACACGCTGGCGCAAAGCCGGCCGGCGGCCACTGCGCACGAATGTTTGCGGGTGCTCATCCGCCATCATTTCGAGGTGTTGCTCGGGCCGCGCAGCGGGTTCATTCCGGTGATGCTGTACGAGTGGCGCTCGCTCACGCCCTCGCAGCGCAAGAGCATCGCGCGCGTGAAGGACACCTACGAGGCTGCCTGGATGCCCACGCTGCAGGCGTTGGCAACCCAGAAGGCGCTGCAGGCCGACCCTGCCGTCGCGCGGCTCTTCATCTTCGGAGCGCTCAACTGGGCCGTGCAGTGGTTCGCACCCAAAAAAGGCAAGTCGCTGAACGCGTTGACCGACGACGCTCTGGCACTGTTCATCCACACCAAGAACGTTTGACGCCGCCATGCACCGCTATCAGTCCATCTTTGCCCCTGGCCTGCTCGATGCCCAGGTCGTCATCGTCACGGGCGGCGGCTCGGGCATAGGCCGGTGTACGGCGCACGAGCTGGGGCGCCTGGGCGCGCACGCAGTGCTGGTCGGCCGCAAGCAGGAGAAGCTGCAGGCCGTTGCCGATGAGATCGCAGCGGATGGCGGCTCAGCGTCCTGGCACGCCTGCGACATCCGCTCCGAAGACGCGGTGGTGGTGCTGGTGCAGCAGGTGCTGGCCGCGCACGGGCGCATCGATGGCCTGGTGAACAACGCAGGCGGTCAGTTCATGTCGCCGCTCGAATCCATCAGTGCCAAGGGCTGGGAGGCGGTGCTGCACACCAACCTCACAGGCGGCTTCCTGGTTGCGCGCGAGTGCTACCGGCAGTGGATGGCGTCGAACGGCGGCTCAGTAGTCAACATCGTGGCCGACATGTGGGGCTCCATGCCGGGCATGGGCCACAGCGGCGCGGCCCGTGCGGGCATGGTCAGCTTCACCGAAACCGCCGCGCTCGAATGGGCCTGCAGCGGTGTGCGCGTGAACGCCGTGGCGCCGGGATACATCGCATCGAGCGGCATGGACAACTACCCGCCCGCCGCCGCGCACACGCTGCGCGCCATGCCCCAGACCGTGCCGCTGGGCCGCTTCGGCAACGAGGCCGAGGTGTCGGCGGCCATCGTCTTCTTGCTCAGCCCAGCCGCCAGCTTCATCAGCGGCAGCACGCTGCGCGTGGACGGCGCGCGGCCGCAGGTGCGCCTGGGCTGGCCGCTGCGCGTGCCCGATGCCGCCACGCAGCAGCGCGCTGCGGTGAAACCCTACGCGGGCTTTCACCGCGCTCAGGTGCCGCGTGTGTTTGCCGCGTCCGCAGCTCCGCAGAGAGGTGCATCCAAGGAGTCCGAGGAATGACCGCCGCCTTCGCTTCGCGCTTTCTCCCCGGCGCCCCCGATGCGCAAAAGCGCCGAGCTGCCCTGGCTGCGCGCCTAGATGCCCTGCGCGCTCTGGAAGACCGCGCTGCGGCCGCATCGGCCCGCTCGCTGCCCCAGTTCGACAAGCGCGGCCAGCTGCTGCCGCGCCAGCGCGTCGCACTGCTGCTGGACGCGGGCGCGCCCTGGCTGCCGCTGTGCACCCTGGCGGGCTACCTGCAGGATGTGAAGGACCCCGATAAGTCCGTGCCCGGCGGCGGGATGATCGCCGGTATCGGGTTTGTCAGCGGTGTGCGCTGCATGGTGGTGGCCAGCGACTCCGGCATCGAGGCGGGGGCCATCCAGCCCATGGGGCTG
Organism: Acidovorax sp. sic0104; assembly: GCF_019219095.1. Lineage (GTDB taxonomy): Bacteria > Pseudomonadota > Gammaproteobacteria > Burkholderiales > Burkholderiaceae_C > Acidovorax. The sequence continues at coordinate 848,341 of NZ_JAHUWH010000001.1, read as the reverse complement.
GAAAAGATACTCCGCGTGCAGGAGATCGCCCTGCGCGAGCGCCTGCCCTTCGTGCACCTGGTCGAGAGTGCGGGCGCCAACCTCATGCGCTACCGGGTCGAAGGCTTCGTGCACGGGGGCACCTTGTTCCGCAACCTCGCGCGGCTGTCGGCGGCAGGGATTCCGGTCATCACCGTGCAGCACGGTTCGGGCACGGCAGGCGGCGCCTACATGCCCGGGCTGTCGGACGTGGTCATCATGGTGCAGGGACGCTCGCGTGCTTTTCTGGCCGGGCCGCCGTTGCTCAAGGCCGCCACGGGCGAGGTCGCGACCGAAGAAGAACTGGGCGGCGCCGAGATGCACACCGCCGTCTCGGGCCTGGGCGAATACCTGGCGCTGGACGACCGCGAGGCCATCGGCATGGCACGCGACGTGATCGCGCAGACCGGCTGGGCCGCGGTGCCGCGCGATCCTGCACCTGCGCCTACACTGCCGGCTGACGACCTGCTGGCCCTGATGTCCGCAGACCTGCGACAGCCCGTGGACATGCGCGAGGTGATGGCGCGGCTGGTGGATGGGTCTGAGCTGCTCGAGTTCAAGGCCCGCTACGGCATGGCCACGCTCTGTGCGCAGGGCCGCATCGGTGGCCATGCCGTGGGCTTCATCAGCAACAACGGCCCCATCGACGTGGCGGGCGCCAACAAGGCCACGCACTTCATCCAGTGGATGTGCCAACTGGGCCACCCCATCATCTACCTGCAGAACACCACGGGCTACATGGTCGGCAAGGACAGCGAGCAGGGCGGCATGATCAAGCACGGCAGCAAGATGATCCAGGCCGTGACCAACGCCACCGTGCCGCAGATCACCATCCAGTGCGGCGCCAGCTTCGGCGCTGGCAACTACGGCATGTGCGGGCGGGGCTATGCGCCGCGCTTCCTGTTCAGCTGGCCGGGCGCCAAGACGGCCGTGATGGGCGGTGAGCAGGCGGCGCGCACGATGCAGATCGTGACCGAGGCGGCGCTGGCGCGCAAAGGCATCACGCCCGACCCCGCCGAATCGCAAGCCCAGTTCGACAAGATCGTCGCCATGTTCGAGGCCCAGGCCGATGCGTTCTACACCAGCGGCCTGTTGCTGGACGACGGCGTGATCGACCCGCGCGACACGCGCGCCGTGCTGGCCTTTTGCCTGGATACCTGCGCCGAGGCACAGGCCCGCACGCTGCGGCCCCTGAGCTTTGGCGTGGCACGGATGTAGGCGACGAGGGCGCAAGCACACAGACACACACCATGGCCGAACCTCTCAAATACCTGCTCAACGACACCGTACCACCGCGCATCGCGGCCATGGTGCGCCGTGCGTGGCGCAAGTTCGACACCACCGCGTTTCTGCAGCAGGTAGAGCCCGGCTACGAATCGCTGGAGCTGATGGCACGCGGCCAGCGCATTGCCCAGGCCCTGCAGGCACACCTGCCGCAGGAAGTGCCGCGCGCTCTGGGCGTGCTGGTCGATTCGATGGACCCGCCGATGGGCATCGATGCCGCCGGTGAGCCCGATGCGGGTGACCGCCCTTACAGCGCCTTTTTGTACCTGCCGCACAGCATCTACATCGGCACACACGGCCTGCCGCATTTCGACGCGGCCATGGCCGCGCAGCACGCACTCACGCAGCGCTTTACCTCCGAGTTCTGCATCCGCCCCTATCTGCTGCACCACCAGCAGGCGACGCTCGCGCGGCTGCGCGACTGGGCGCAAGACGGCAACGCGCACGTGCGCCGCCTGGTGAGCGAAGGCACGCGGCCCCGCCTGCCCTGGGCGCCGCGCCTGCCCGCGTTCCAGAATGACCCGCAGCTGGCCCTGCCACTGCTCGATGCGCTCAAGGATGATCCGTCGTCCTACGTGCGCCGCTCGGTGGCCAACCACCTGGGCGACATCGCCAAGGACCACCCCGACCTGGCCGTGGTCACTGCCCGCACCTGGCTGCAGGGCGCACCCGCCCCGCGCGAAGCCCTGGTGCGCCATGGCCTGCGCTTTCTCATCAAACGTGGCGACGCTGGCGCACTCGACGCCCTGGGCGTGGGCCATGCCGTGGCGCTGGACGTGCGGGCCGCCCGCGTGCTGCCAGCCCGCGCCCGCATCGGCGACAAGGTGCGCATCGAGGTCGAACTGCACAACCCCACACCCCAGCCCCAGCGCGTGCTGGCCGACCTCAAGGTGCACTACGTCAAGGCCCATGGCGGCGCGGCGCCCAAGGTGTTCAAGCTGCAGACGCTGGACATACCGCCCGGCGCCACCGTAGCGGTGGGCAAGACGCTGTCGCTGCAGCAGATGACCACGCGCACCCACTACCCCGGCGCGCACCAGGTAGAGCTGGTGCTCAACGGGCGCCCGCAGCCGCTCGGGCACTTTCAGCTTTCGTGATCGAGGTTTGCAGGCGACACAAACACAACGGCAGGAGACAGACACCATGCAGTTCACGCACGAACACCGCGAGATCCAGAAGACCTTGAAGCGCTTCATCGACGAAGAGATCAACCCCCATGTGGACGAGTGGGAGGCGGCCGAGATCTTTCCCGCGCACGAGGTCTTCAAGAAGATGGGCAACCTGGGTCTGCTGGGCCTGTGCAAGCCCGAGGAATACGGCGGCGCGGGGCTGGACTACTCGTACAGCCTGGCCATGGCTGAAACGTTGGGCCACATCCACTGCGGCGGCGTGCCCATGGCCATCGGCGTGCAGACCGACATGTGCACCCCGGCCCTGGCGCGCTATGGCAGCGAAGAACTCAAGCGCCAGTTTCTGGCGCCGGCCATCGCGGGCGACATGGTGGGCTGCATCGGCGTGAGCGAGCCAGCGGCGGGCAGCGATGTGTCGGGCATCAAAAGCGTGGCGCGCAAGGATGGTGACGACTACGTGATCACCGGCCAGAAGATGTGGATCACCAACAGCCTGCAGGCCGACTGGATGTGCATGCTGGTGAACACGGGCGAAGGCCCCGTGCACAAGAACAAAAGCCTGGTGATGGTGCCCCTGCGCGATGGCCCGGGCGGGAAGCTGACGAAGGGCGTCGAGGTGGCGCGAAAGATCCGCAAGATCGGCATGCACAGCAGCGACACGGGCCTGATCTATTTTGACGAGGTGCGCGTGCCGCAGCGTTACCGCATCGGTGCCGAAGGCCAGGGCTTCATCTACCAGATGCAGCAGTTCCAGGAAGAGCGCCTGTGGTGCGCCGCCAGCACGCTCGAATCGCTGAACCACTGCATCCAGTGGACCATCGACTATGCGCAGGAGCGCAAACTGTTTGGCAGCACGCTGGCCGACCAGCAGTGGGTGCAGTTCAAGCTGGCCGAGCTCAAGACCGAGGTGGAAGCGCTGCGCGCACTCACCTACCGCGCTTGCGACCTGTATGTGAACGGGCAGGACGTGCTGGAGCTGGCCAGCATGGCCAAGCTGAAGGCCGGCCGCCTGAACCGCGAGGTGCCCGACACCTGCCTGCAGTTCTGGGGCGGCATGGGCTTCACGCTGGAGAACAAGGTCTCGCGCATGTACCGCGACGGGCGGCTGGCGTCCATCGGCGGCGGTGCGGACGAAGTGATGCTGGGCATCCTCGCCAAGCTCATGGGCATTGCCAAGCGGCCCGTGCACTGACATGGCGGATTCGCTGCTGATCGAACGCGCGCCGCTGGCCAGCGGCAGCGTGGAAACCTGGACGCTCAACGACCCTGCCAGCCGCAATGCGCTGTCGGAAGCGATGGTGGACGGGTTGCTGGCCGCGTGCGAGCGCGCTGCGGCCGATGCCAGCCTGCGCGGCGTGGTGCTGCGCGGTGCGGGCGGGCACTTCTGCGCGGGCGGCAGCCTGGGCGGCTTTGCCAAGACCATCGGCCAACCCCTGTCTGCGGGCGAGGTTGACCCGTTGGTGCCGCTGAACCGCCGCTTTGGCACGCTGCTGCAGGCCCTGTGTGCGCTGCCGCAGTGGTTCATCGTGGCGGTGGAGGGCGCCGCGATGGGCGGTGGCTTTGGTCTGGTGTGCTGTGCCGACCACGTGCTGGCCCACACCAGCGCGCAATTCGCCACGCCTGAGGTCACGCTGGGCATCGTGCCTGCGCAGATTGCACCGTTTGTGGTGCGGCGCCTGGGCCCAGCGGCAGCGCGGGGGTGTTTGTTGACAGGCGTGCGCTGGGATGCCGCTACCGCCCAGCACTTGGGCCTGGTCGATGACCTGGTGGAGGGTGACATGAATGCCGCTTTGCAGGCAGCCATTGCACGCCACGCTGCCGCAGCGCCGCAGGCTGTGGCAGCCACCAAACGTTTGTTGCTGGCTCAGCCCGAAACGCCGTTGCCCGCGCTGCTGGACGACGCGGCCCTGGCTTTTGCGCAAGCGCTGCGTGGGCCTGAGGCGCCGCAAGGGCTGGCGGCATTTGCCGCGCGCAAGGCACCGCCGTGGAGCGCGAAGCTATGAAAAAGATCCTTGTAGCGAACCGATCAGAGATCGCCCGCCGCATCATCCACACCGCCCGCCGCATGGGCATCGAAACGGTCGCGGTCTATTCCGACCCCGATGCCAACGCTCTGCACGTACGCGAAGCCACTCAGGCCGTGGCCTTGGGCGGTGCCTCCAGCGCCGACACCTACCTGCGCACCGACAAACTGCTGGCCGCCGCCCGTGCCACCGGCGCAGATGCCGTGCACCCCGGCTATGGCTTCCTCAGCGAGAACGCCGACTTCGCCCAGGCCGTGGTCGATGCGGGCCTGACCTGGATCGGCCCCCCGCCCGCTGCCATCCGCGCGCTGGGCAGCAAGGCTGGGGCCAAGGCGCTGGCCCAGGCGCATGGCGTGCCCTGCCTGCCCGGTTATTCGGGCGACGACCAGAGCGACGAACGTTTTGCCGCGGAGGTAGCCCGCATCGGCACGCCCCTCATGGTCAAGGCCGTGGCGGGTGGGGGAGGGCGCGGCATGCGCCTGGTCACCGACCTGGCGCAGTTGCCTGCTGCCCTGGCCAGTGCGCGATCGGAGGCGCTGGCGGGTTTTGGCTGTGGCGACCTGCTCATCGAACGCGCACTGCTGCAGCCGCGCCATGTGGAGGTGCAGATCTTTGCCGACGCGCACGGCGCATGCATCCACCTGGGCGAGCGTGATTGCTCGGTGCAGCGCCGCCACCAGAAGATCATCGAAGAATCCCCCAGCCCCGCCGTGGACGCCGCACTGCGCGAACGCATGGGCGCCTGCGCCGTGGCGCTGGCCCAGGCCGCTGGCTATGTGGGTGCCGGAACCGTGGAGTTCTTGCTCGACGGCAGTGACTTGAGCGCCGCCGGGCCGCCCCAAGGCGCGAAGGCCCCCTCGGGGGGCAGCGAACCACGCGAAGCGGGGAGCGTGGGGGCCCAATTCTTCTTGATGGAGATGAACACCCGCCTGCAGGTGGAGCACCCGGTGACCGAAGCGCTCACGGGGCTGGACCTGGTGGAGTGGCAAATCCGCATGGCGCGGGGCGAGCCGCTGCCGCTCGCGCAAGACCAGGTGCAACTGCAAGGCCACGCCATCGAGGTGCGCTTGTGTGCCGAAGACGCACACTTTCGCCCCCACACCGGCCGTGTGCTGCAGTTCAGCGCGCCACCGGCTACCGCCTTTGAGCGGGCCGCGCCGGGGGCACTGCGCTTTGACCACGCGCTGGAAGAGGGGGCAGAGGTCACGCCTCACTACGACGCCATGCTGGGCAAGCTCATCGTGCACGCGCCTACCCGGGCCGAGGCCATTGCCGTGCTGGTGCGTGCGCTGCACGGCACCCGCGTGCTGGGCCTGCCGACCAACCGCGCGTTTTTGGCTGCCTGCTTGCAGCACCCGGTGTTTGCCAGTGGGCAGGCGCTGGTGCCGTTCTTGGCTGAACACGCCGCAGATGTGCAGGATTCACTATTAAAAAAGGAGCTGAAAGCGCTTATTCACTGCGCGGTAGAGGCCATTTTTGCTTCAAAAATGTCGTCTGAATTGCCCTGTGCGCTCGCCCGCCCGATGCGCCTGCGCCACCAGGGCCAGGTACATGCCGTAGCCGTGCGCGAGCTGGGCGGTGGGCGGCTGCAGGTAGAGCAGAGCGGGGCTGAGCCCACCGACTTCACGCTGCAACTGTCCCAGCATGGCGTGCATTACGCGGCTGTGGGACCGTTGCGCTGGCACTGGCAGTCGGGCGGTGTGGATGGCTGGGTGGAGGACGCATCGTGGGAGCCGGCAGCCCGCGCGGGCGCCGCTGGTGGCGCCACCGAGCTGCGCGCGCCCTTCAACGGCAAGGTCGTCGCGCTGCCCGTGGCTGTAGGCGAGGCGCTGGCGGCGGGCGACACGGTGGTAGTCATCGAATCCATGAAGCTCGAACACAGCCTGTCCAGCCCCGCAGCCGCCACCGTGGCCGAGCTGCTGGTGGCCCCCGGCCAGCAGGTGTCGCCCGGCCAGGTGCTGGCCCGCTTTGCACCTGCCACGCAAGGAGCGCCCGCATGACCGCCTCATCCGATGCCGCCCCTGTGAGCGACGAAGACCGCACCGCCCTCACCGACACCGTCACCCGCTTTGCCCGCACCGAGATCGCCCCGCATGTGGACGCGTGGGACGCTGCCGGTGAATTCCCCCGCAGCCTGTACCGCCGCGCGGCCGACCTGGGCCTGCTGGGCCTGGGCTACCCAGAGCAGTACGGCGGCACGCCTGCCAGCTACGCCTTGCGCCTGCCGCTGTGGCGCGCGCTCAGTCGCCACGGTGCCAGCGGCGGTGTGCTGGCCAGCCTGCTGTCGCACAACATCGGTTTGCCGCCCGTGCTGGCGCATGGCAGCGATGCTGTGCGTGCCGAGGTCATTCCACCGGTGCTGGCGGGCGAGCAGATTGCCGCACTGGCGATCACCGAACCCGGTGGCGGGTCCGACGTGGCCCAACTCAAGACCACAGCGCGGCGCGAGGGTGATGACTACATCGTCAACGGCGAAAAGGTGTTCATCACTTCCGGCATGCGCGCGGACTGGATTACCGTGGCCGTCCGCACCGGTGATGCCGGCAGCAAGGGCTCTGGCGGCATCTCCATGCTGCTCATCCCCGGCCACAGTGCAGGCCTGTCGCGCAGCAAGCTCGACAAGATGGGCTGGCTGTGCTCCGACACCGCCCATCTGCGCTTTGACAACGTGCGCGTGCCCGCCCGCTACCTGCTTGGCGAAGAGGGCGCGGGCTTTCGCATCATCATGGCCAACTTCAACGGTGAGCGCTTTGGCCTGGCCGCATCGGCCCTGGGCTTTGCCGAGGCCTGCTACGACGAGGCCCTGGCCTGGGCCCGCCAGCGCAAGACCTTTGGCGCCGCGCTGGTGGAGCACCAGGTCATCCGCCACAAGCTGGTGGACATGCAGATGCGCATCCAGTCCACCGCCGCGTGGTGCGAGTCCGTGGCCGCGCAGGCCGACGCGGGGCGCACCGGCCCCGATTGGGTCGCGCAGGTGTGCATGTTGAAGAACCACGCCACCCAAACCATGCAGTTCTGTGCCGACCAGGCCGTGCAGATCCTGGGCGGCATGGGCTTCATGCGCGGCGCCGTCAGCGAGCGCATCTACCGCGAGGTCAAGGTCATGATGATCGGCGGCGGTGCGGAAGAAATCATGAAAGACCTTGCTGCGAAACAGCTCGGCATTTGAATGAAGGAGACAGGCCCCATGCACAGCACCGACCACAGCAACAAAGCCATCATCACCTGCTCCATCACCGGCGTGCTGACGGACCCCGGCCAGCACCACGTGCCCGTCACGCCCGAGCAACTGGCCAAAGAAGCCCGCCGCGCCTACGACGCAGGCGCCGCCGTGGTCCACGTGCACTTTCGCAACCAGGAGCCCGGCAAAGGCCACCTGCCCAGCTGGGACCCGCAGGTGGCGCGCGACTGCGTGCAAGCCATGCGCGAGGCCTGCCCGGGTTTGATCATCAACCAGACCACCGGCGTGGTCGGCCCCAATTACCAAGGCCCGCTCGACTGCCTGCGCGCCACCCGCCCCGAGATGGCCGCATGCAACGCCGGCTCGCTCAACTACCTGAAGGTGCGCAGCAACGGCACCTGGGCCTGGCCGCCCATGCTGTTCGACAACCAGCCCGCCAAGGTCAAGGACTTTATCGACGTGATGCTGGAGACCGGCACGCTGCCCGAGTTTGAATGCTTTGACGTGGGCATCGTGCGCTGCGTGGAGATGTATGTGCAGACCGGCATGTACACCGAGCGCCTGCCCGAATACAACTTTGTGATGGGCGTTGAGTCCGGCATGCCTGCGGACCCGGACCTGCTGCCCATTTTGCTCAAGCTCAAGATCAAGGACGCCCCCTGGCAAGCCACCGTCATCGGCCGCAGCGAGATCTGGCCCGTGCACCAGCGCGTGGCCGAGCTGGGTGGGCACCTGCGCACGGGGCTGGAGGACACGTTCTATCTGCCGGATGGGACCAAGGCGGATTCGAACGGGCCGTTGATTGAGCAGTTGACACGGTATGCAAGGAATGCGGGGCGGGAGGTGGCGTCGCCGCAGGAGGCGCGGGGGATGTTGGGGTTGAAGGCTGCTGACGTGGCGTAACTAATGCGGGACGCTCGGTCACTGAATCTCCATCCTTGCAAATTGATCGCCCGATGATCAATTTGCAAGAGATAAAACAGTGCGCTCGTCATCCTGGTGGTTTGAATCTCCTCGTCGTGTACGAACCGGGTCGGTAAATGGCCTTATCTCGCATCATTTGAAACGTTGTGTGTGGCCACAACTTGGACAAGTCACAACAGCAAGGGAGTCTGGGTCCGCGAACCCTGCAAAGAGATTCCTTGTCGCGCGAAAAATTTCTTCGCATTTTTTGCATTCGACAAGCTTTGTCCCGCTGATTGACGACAGCGCGCCCAGAAAATCGGTTTGCTGCACGTGGACGGTCTTGATGCTCGTTCCGGTCTTTGCCTCAGGTTTTCGGAGGACTGCAGCATGAATCTCGCTGAGTAACTGATCACGACTATTTATGAAGCTAACTTGCTCTTCCCTTGTCATCTCAATCTGAAGGAATTCGAGTCTCAAGCCATAGCCATTCGGCGAATCCAGGCAGGAGGCAATCCGTTCAAGGTGGTAAATGTCCACCCAACGATTCGCCGCTTTATCCTCCAGCTTTGCTCGTTCAGATAGTGTCAGTTCCTGATTGGTGAAGAACGCGAACCCAGCAGAACCGGATGCCTCAGTTTTTGCGAAGTCACTTTTAAACTTCTCATAGATTTCCGAGAAGTCCTTCTTGCCCCTCGGGAAGTAGATCCCAACGACCCAAGATTCGCCGTCGCGTTTGCAAATGATGTCTTTTCCACCATCACGTCCTCCAAGTGGGTGCGATGGATCGATTGCTTCATATCCTTCTGTGGCCAAAATTCGCGCGACTAGCCGTTCGGAGTCGGTTTGCCCACGATCCCATTCGAGCAATCGATGCCACGTTTCTCTTCCTGCAGGTCTTCGCATATCGGTTTGATGATTCAGTTTGAACAGCTGCAGTTGTAAGCGCTTTTGCGGCCATGTTCGCTGTCTATTTCTTCTCGCCTGCCCATGCCGACAGTTGCTAGTAGTTTGGTTGATGCTGACGCAGTACTTCAAGCATGGGCGAGTTGACTTTGAATCCCTCCCCATGTTTCGCCAGTAGTTCATCCGCCTGCTGCAAGAACGCCTCAACACCCATCCCATAAATAAACTGCATCGCCCCCCCCGTCCACGCCGGAAACCCAATCCCAAAAATCGACCCGATGTTCGCGTCATGCACACTGGTCAACACGCCCTCGGCCAGGCAGCGCGCGGTCTCGACGGCCTGGCGGTAGAGCAAACGGTCCTGGATCTCCTGCACGCTCCATTCCACGCCAGGCTTTTCGAACAGCGTTTTCAGCTCCGGCCACAGGTGCTTCTTGGCGCCTGCGGGGTAGTCGTAAAAGCCGCCGCCACCGGCGCGACCGGGGCGCTTCAGTTCCTTGACCATACGCTCCACCAGCAGCTCGCCGGGTGTGGCGGTGTAGGTTTTGCCTTCGGCCGCGTAGTCGGCGCGGGTCTGGTCCAGCACGTGCACGCTCAGGGTCAGCGCGGTTTCATCCAGCACGGCCAGCGGGCCCACGGGCAGGCCGGCCTGCATGGCGGCGTTTTCAATCGCAGCGGCGGGGATGCCTTCGCCCAGCATGGCGGCGCCTTCCATCACAAAGGTGCCGAAGGTGCGGCTGGTGTAGAAGCCGCGCGCGTCGTTGACCACGATGGGCACCTTGCCCAGGGCCTGCACGTAGTCGAACGCGCGTGCCACGGTTTCGTCATCGGTCTGCTTGCCCCGGATGATCTCCACCAGCTTCATCTTGTCCACGGGGCTGAAGAAGTGGATGCCGACAAACTTCTCGGGCCGGCTGCTGGCCGTGGCCAGGCCACTGATGGGCAGGGTGGAGGTGTTGCTGGCAAAGAAACCGCCAGGTGCCAGTTGCGGCTCGGCCTCCTGCGTGACCTGGGCCTTGAGGTCGCGGCTTTCGAACACGGCTTCGATGATGAGGTCGCAGCCCGCCAGGTCGGCCGCGCTGGCGGTGGGCGTGATGCGAGAGAGCAGCGCCTGCTGCGCCTCGGGCGTCATGCGGCCCTTGTCCACGCGGGCCTGGGTGAGCTTGGTGCTGTAGGCCTTGCCGGACTCGGCCTTTTCCGCGCTCACGTCCTTGAGCACGGTGGCGATGCCTTTGCTGGCTTGGGCCCAGGCGATACCCGCGCCCATCATGCCGGCGCCCAGGATGCCGACCTTTTGTGGCTTGTAGCGTGGGGCCGAGCCGGGGCGCGACTTACCGCTCTTGATCGCGTTCATGTCGAAGAAGAACGTGTTGATCATGTTGCGCGCCACGGGGCCGGTCATCAGGCGGGCGAGGTAGCGGCTTTCGATGCGCAGGGCGGTGTCGTAGTCCACCATCGCCCCTTCGACCATGGCGGCCAGCGCGGCCTCGGGCGCGGGGTAGCGGCCACGCGTGGTCTTCTTGAGCATGGCGGGCGCCACGGTGAGGGCGCCAGCAATCTTGGGGTTGGCGGGTGTGCCGCCGGGCATTTTGTAGTTCTTGTCGTCCCACGGCTGCACGGCGTGCGGGTGGGTGGCGATGTGGGAGAGGGCTGCGGGCAGCAACTGTTCGCGCGTGGCGACCAGCTCGTGCACCAGCTGCAGATCCAGCGCCTCGGCGGGGTTGAAGAGCTTGCCTTCCAGCACGTAGGGCTGTGCGCCCATCAGGCCCAGCAGGCGCGTCATCTTGGTCACGCCGGTGGCGCCGGGCATCAGGCCCAGGGTGACTTCGGGCAAGCCGAACTGGATCTTGGGGTCGGCCACGGCGATGCGGTAGTGGGCCACCAGGGCGACTTCCCAGCCGCCGCCCAGTGCGGCGCCATTCAGACAGGCCACCACGGGGATGCCCAGGGTTTCGAGCGTGCGGAAGTGCGCTTTCATGCGCTCGATCTCACCAAACGCGCTGGGCGCATCGGCGGGCGTGAGGCGCATGGTGGCCTTGAGGTCGGCGCCCGCAAAGAAGCTGGTCTTGGCGGATGCGAGCACGATGCCTTTGAGCGCGGCGCCCAGGCGCTCCCGGTCTGCCACCACCTGGGCGGTGACCTCGCCCAGCTCTTGCTGCCACTGGCGGCACATGGTGTTGACGGGGGAGTTGGCTTCGTCAAACGTGATGACGGCGACCTGGCCTTCGGTGCCCTGGGCGGGGATGAGTTCGTAGCGGATGGTTTGCATGTCGTTGTCTCCTTCCCAGTCAATCAGATTCGCTCGACGATGGTGGCAATGCCCATGCCGCCGCCCACGCACAGCGTGGCCAGGCCATAGCGCTGGCCCCGGCGGTGCAGCTCGTCAATCAGGGTGCCGAGGATCATGGCGCCCGTCGCCCCCAGCGGGTGGCCCATGGCGATGGCGCCGCCGTTCACGTTGACCTTATCGTGGGGCACGCCCAGCTCGCGCATGAAGCGCATGGGCACGGCGGCGAAGGCCTCGTTCACTTCGAACAAGTCGATCTGGTCGATGGCCATGCCGGCACGGGCCAGCGCCTTTTTGGCGGCCGGCACGGGGCCGGTGAGCATGATGGTGGGGTCGGCGCCGCTGAGCGCCGTGGCCACGATGCGTGCGCGGGGCGTCAGGCCGTGGGCCTTGGCGGCGGCCTCGTTGCCGATCAGCACGGCGGCGGCGCCGTCCACGATGCCCGACGAGTTGCCCGCGTGGTGCACGTGGTGGATGCGCTCCACCTGCGGGTAGCGATGCAGCGCCACGGCGTCAAAGCCCATGCCGCCCAGTTGCTCGAACGAGGGCTTGAGCGCGCCCAGGCCTTCGAGGGTTGTCTTGGGCTTGATGAACTCGTCCTCGGCCAGGATGGTCTGGCCGATGAAGTCGCGCACCGGTACGACAGACTTCTTGAAGTAGCCCGCCGCGCGCGCAGCGGTGGCGCGGCGCTGGGATTCGAGCGCGAAGGCGTCCACATCGGCGCGGCTGTAGCCGTCCAGCGTGGCGATCAGGTCGGCACCGATACCCTGGGGCACGAACAGCGTTTCCGAATTGGTGGCGGGGTCTTGCGCCCAGGCGCCGCCGTCGGAGCCGATGGGCACGCGGCTCATGCTTTCCACGCCGCCTGCCACGACCAGGTCCTCCCAGCCGCTCCTCACCTTTTGCGCGGCCAGGTTGACGGCTTCGAGACCGGATGCGCAAAAGCGGTTGACCTGCACGCCCGCACAGCGAAAGTCCCACCCGGCCTTGAGCGCGGCCACCTTCGGTAAAACCGAGCCTTGCTCGCCCACGGGCGAGACGATGCCCATGACCACATCGTCCACCGCCGCCGTGTCGAAGCGGTGGCGCGCCTGCAACTCGGTGAGCAGGCCCGTGAGCAGGTCGATGGGCTTGACCTCGTGCAGGGTTCCGTCCTTCTTTCCCTTGCCGCGCGGGGTGCGCAGCGCATCGAATACATAGGCTTCGGTCATGATGATGGGTCTCCGGTGGTCTTCAAAACAAGGCAGGGCCGGTGCTGGGACCCTGGTGTTGGCACAGGTGGCTCGCGCCACGACGGCACACTTTCTGACGTGGGCGCACTCGTTTTTGCACTATCTTTCTGCAGTCGCTATCTAAATTTCTGGCTATGAAGACAAATACATCCTCTGCCGTGCAGCGTTTGGTTCGCGGCGCCATCGAGTACGACGACACGCGCGACGGGTTCGCACTGGAACACCATGTGGTGCTGGCCGCCTCCAGCGCGCTGGCGGTGGCAGCATTCATGGCGCCGTCGCGCAGCGCGGCGGCCATCCGGGGCATCGGGGCGGGGCTGCTGCTGATGCGCGCGCTCAGTGGCAGCCAGGGCGTGCGTTCCTGGTTGAGCGTCACCGACCGCCGCCCCGGTGCGCCGCTGAGCCCCGAGGAAGCCCGCGCCGCCTGGTATCTGTGAGGGCGTTCGATGCGCACGGATCCCCATCTGGCTTCGAACCAAAAAAGCCGATCACGCTGAGCCTGTTGAAGCGCCGCGCGGGGCTTCGACAAGCTCAGCCTGAACGGTAGGGGATGACTGAATACGAGGCCGGGGGAGCCACGGTTTGGGCGGGGCTGGTTCACGTTTGTCTTGCGTGTTGTGTCATTTGCCCAGGCCCATGCCGCGCGCGATCACTTCCTTCATGATCTCGTTGGTGCCGCCGTAGATCCGCTGCACGCGTGCATCGGCATAGGCCCGGGTGATGGGGTATTCCCACATGTAGCCGTAGCCGCCAAAGAGCTGTACGCATTCGTCCATCACCTTGCACTGCAGGTCGGTGGTCCAGTATTTGGCCATGCTGGCGGTCTGGGTGTCGAGCTCGTCACGCGCGATCAGCTCGCAGCATTTGTCGACGAACACGCGGGCCACCTGCACCTGGGTCTGCAATTCGGCCAGAGTGTGGCGCGTGTTCTGGAAAGAGGCCACGCTCTGGCCGAAAACCTTGCGCTCTTTCACGTAGTCCACCGTCCAGTCGATGGCAGCCTGGGCGGACGCCACGGCGGTGATGGCGATTTGCAGGCGCTCCCAGGGCAGCTGCTCCATCAGGCAGATGAAGCCGCGCCCTTCCATGGCGGGGCCGCCCAGCAGGTTGGCCGCCGGCACCTTCACGTCCGTGAAGAACAGCTCGGAGGTGTCTTGCGCCTTCATGCCCATTTTCTTGAGGCGCTGGCCCTTCTCAAAGCCGGGCATGCCGCGTTCCACCAGGAACAGGCTGGTGCCTTTGGCTCCAGCGGCGGGGTCGGTCTTGGCGACAACGATCACCAGGTCGGCGTGCCAGCCGTTGGTGATGAAGGTCTTGCTGCCGTTGAGCACATAGTGCGATCCGTCGGCGCTCCGGATGGCGGTGGTCTTGATGCCCTGCAGGTCGCTGCCGGCGGCGGGCTCGCTCATGGCGATGGCGCCCACCATCGCGCCACTGGCCATCTGCGGCAGGTAACGGCGCTTTTGCTCTTCGGTGCCGTAGTGCAGGATGTACGGTGCCACGATCTCGCTGTGCAGGCCAAAGCCGATGCCCGTTGTGCCCGCGCGCGCCAGCTCTTCCATCTGCGCCACGGAGTAGAGCTTGTCGGCTCCGGCACCGCCGTATTCCTCCGGCAGGCTCATGCACAGGAAACCGTTGGCGCCCGCCTGGCTCCACACCTCGCGGGCCACGTAGCCCTGGTCTTCCCATTCGGCATGGTGGGGAAGGACCTCCTTGTCGATGAAGCGGCGGAAGCTGTCGGCAAACGCCTGGTGGTCGGGCTGGAAGAGGGTGCGTTCGATCATGGTGGCGATGATCCTATTTATGCAAAGTTACTGCTTGGTTAAATTAATTCTGCCACCGACCGGGCCGGAGCGCATCCCCCCCGGTGCGTTCACCAATGCAAAAGCCGCCCGGAGGCGGCTTGCGAGTCGTGCTCGGCTTGACCACAACCCGTTCGGGCTGAGCTTGTCGAAGCCTTGCTCGGCGCTTCGACAGGCTCAGCGTGAACGGGTTGTGGCTTGGCGTTAGCGGGAGTGCCTTGGCTTCGACAAGCTCAGCCCGAACGGATGGGGGTGGAGCAGCTGTGAATGGAAGTTTGCAGGTCCTGGCGGCTCAGGGCTTCACATAGTCCGACACCACCTTCCACTTGCCGTCGGTGATCTGCGACAGGCGCGAGAGGTCGCTGCCCAGGCGCTTTTGCGGGCCGTACGATGCCTCGGCGCTGCCGAACATGTCGGGCGGGATCACCATGGTGTCCATGGCCTTGATGAAGCTGTCGGTGCTCAGGTTGGTTCCGGCCTTTTGCGCGGCCTTGATGAAGGCGTCCACCGCGCCGTAGCCGTAGACCGAGAACACCGTCGGGTCCTCGTTGAACTTGGTCTTGTACTTGTTGGCCCAGAAGCGGATGGGCTGGCTGGCTTCGTCGAGGTAGGGGTGCTGCACCGTCATGGTGGCGTACAGGCCGTCCATGGGCTTGCCGCCCAGCTTGTGGATGAGGTCGGTGTACGCGGCGCTCGAGCCCAGGAAGGTCGGGTTGAAGCCGGTCTTGCGCGCCTCGCCGATGGTGCCGATGGTCTCGCGGATGATGGTGCCCAGGATCACGAAGTCGCATTCCGACGACTTCATCTTGGCGACCTGCGAGGAGAAGTCGGTGGCGCCGCGCTTGTACGAGGTCTTCTCGGCGAACTCCATGCCGATGGACTTGAGCGCCGCCTCACCGCCGCGCATCACCTCCAGCCCGAACTCATCGTCCTGGTAGATGGTGCAGACCTTCTTGGCGCCCTTTTCCTTGATGAGCTTGGGCGCGGCCAGGCGGATCTGGTCGTAGTAGGTGGCGGCGAAGGAGTACTTGAGCTTGTGGAAGGGCTCGTACATCTCGCGCGCGGCCGTCACTGGGAAGAAGTTGATCACGTTCTTGCTGAACTGCACGGGCATGGCCGCCAGGTTCTGCGCCGTGCCGATGTGCGCGATCATCATGAAGATCTTGTCCTGGTTCACGAGCTTCTGCGCTGCCAGCACGGCCTTCTTGGGGTCGTAGCCGGAGTCTTCGACCTTGAGGTCGAGCTTTCGTCCGTTCACGCCGCCCTGTTCGTTGGCTTCGTCCACGCGCAGCATCATCCCCAGGCGCACCTGTTTGCCGAAGCCCGCCAGCGGGCCGGACAGGTCCTGGATGGAGCCCAGCGTGATGGTGTCCTTGCTCACGCCCTGACTGGCCTGCGCATGCGCGCCGCCGGTGGCCAGGGCCATGGCAGCGAGGGCTGCGATGGAATGAAGTCTCATGGCACGTCTCCTTCGGTTGGATCGAACACGATCGCTCGTTATAGAACGATGCCCGGGGTGGGGCACCAGCACTTTCCCTATCTGGAGCGGGCCTGGGTGGCGATGCGCCCTGGCTTCGACAGGCTCAGCCCGAACGGTCGGGGGTGTGCTCGCAAGCGCACCGCCGCATTCCCGATGCCTCCCACATGTCCCGTTCCGCCTGAGCTTGTCGAAGGCCCGGAGGCCGGGGGCCCGCTGCGCAATGGGCCCAGGCTTCGACAAGCTCAGCCCGAACGGTGGGGGGATTGCACGGTCTTCGGGCTCAATGCACCAACCCGCAACCCCCACCCTTTCAGCCTGAGCCTGTCGAAGGCCGCCCCTACCGGTACATCGCCTCGATCTGCGCCGCGTACTTCTGCTGCACCAGCTTGCGCTTGAGCTTCATGGTCGGCGTGAGTTCTTCGTCTTCCGCCGTGAGCTGGGTGTCAAGCAGAAAGAACCTCTTGATCTGCTCCACGCGGGCGAACTGTGTGTTCACGCGGTCGATCTCGGCCTGGATCAGGTCCTGCACCTCGCGCGCGCGTGTCAGGCTGGCGTAGTTGGAAAACGGCACGTCGTTGTCCTGCGCGAACTTCTCGACGTTCTCCTGGTCGATCATGATGATCACCGTCAGATACGGCAGCTTGTCGCCGATGACGACCGCGTCCGTCACGTAGGGGCTGAACTTGAGCTCGTTCTCCAGCTCGCTGGGCGTGATGTTCTTGCCGCCGGCCGTGATGATGATGTCCTTCATGCGGTCGGTGATGCGCAGGTAGCCGTCGGCATCGATGTTGCCCACGTCGCCCGTGTGCAGCCAGCCATCGGCGTCGATGGTCTCCGCCGTCTTCTCTGGCAGGTTGAGGTAGCCCTTGAAGACGTTGGGGCCGCGCACCAGGATCTCGCCGGTGGCGGGGTCGATGCGCACTTCGTTGTAGGCGGCCGCAGGGCCGATGGAGCCGGGCTTGATCCGGCTGGCCGGCACGCCGGTGGCGGCGCCGCAGGTCTCGGTCATGCCCCAGACCTCCAGCATCGGCACGCCCAGCGCCAGGTACCACTTCACCAGCTCGGGCGATATGGGCGCAGCGCCCGTGACGAGAAAACGCGCGCGGTGGATGCCGATGAGCTTGCGCACGTTGTTGAGTGCGAGGAGGCGGGCGATGTGAAACTGCAGCTTGAGCCCACTGCCCACGTCCTCGCCCGCCAGCACCTTGTCGGCAATGCGCGTGCCCACGCCGATGGACCAGGCGTAGGCCGCCTGCTGCAGCCGCGTCGATTCCTTGAGCGCGATCATCACGCCCGAGTAGAACTTCTCCCACACTCGCGGCACGGCGGTGAACACGGTGGGCGCGATCTCGCGCACATTCTCGGGCACGGTGTCGGGGTTCTCGACGAAGTTCAGGCGCGAGCCGGTGTAGAGCGAAAAGTACTCGCCGCCCATGCGCTCGGCAATGTGGCACAGGGGCAGGAAGCACATGGCCTCGTCGTCCTCGGTGCGCGAAATCAGCGTGTTGTAGCCGCGCACGGTGTAGGTCAGCGCGGCGTGCGTGTGCATGGCGCCCTTGGGCTTGCCGGTGGTGCCCGAGGTGTAGACGAGGATGGCCACGTCTTCGGGCTGGCACGACTGCACGCGGCGCATGAGTGCGTCGGGGTTCTGCTGGTTCCAGTCGCGGCCCAGCTCGCGCAGTGCGGCCAGGCTGATGACGCCAGGGTCCTGCAAACCGCGCAGGCCTTCCATGTCGAACACGACGATCTTGCGCAGCAGCGGCAGGCTGGCGCGCACCTCCAGTGCCTTGTCGAGCTGCTCGTCGTCCTCGACGAACAACACCGTGGTGGCGGAATCCTCGCTCAGGTAGTGCACCTGCGCGGCCGCATCGGTGGGGTAGATGCCGTTGGCCACGCCGCCGCAGCTGAGCACGGCCAGGTCGGCCAGCACCCATTCGATGTTGGTGCTGGACAGGATGGACGCGCAGTCTCCGCGCGCAAAGCCCAGGGCCATGAGTCCGCCCGCGATGTCGCGCACGGCCTCGGCGGTCTGGTCCCAGGTCCAGCTCTTCCAGATGCCCAGCTCCTTTTGCCGCATCCACACGTTGGAGCCGCGCAGAGCCACGGCGTTCCAGAACATGGCGGAGATGGTGCTGCCGGCCAGCACGTCGGTGCCGGCGGGCTGGATGTGATCGAGGTCCCAGAGGTTAGACATGTGAGCTCATCTCCAGGTCTTTTTCTTTTTCCACCGCCGCTCACCACGCACGCCTTCGTCCTTCATGCCCAGATAGAACTCCTTGATGTCGTCCTTCTCGCGCAGGCGCTCGCAGCTGTCTTCCATCACGATGCGGCCGTTCTCCAGCACGTAGCCGTAGTCCGATGCGTTGAGCGCCATGTTGGCGTTCTGCTCCACCAGCAGGATGGTGGTGCCGCGCTCTCGGTTGATGCGCACCACGATCTCGAAGATCTCCTTGGTGAGCTTCGGGGAGAGGCCCAGGCTGGGCTCGTCCAGCAGGATCAATTCCGGTGCAGCCATGAGAGCGCGTGAGATGGCCAGCATCTGCTGCTGGCCGCCCGAGAGCAGGCCAGCGTCCTGGCCGGCGCGCTCGCGCAGGATGGGGAAGTAGCCGAACACCGTCTCGATGTCGCGCGCCACCGCGTCGCCATCGCCGCGGGTGTAGGCGCCCATCAGCAGGTTGTCGCGCACCGACAGCAGGGGGAACACCTCGCGCCCTTCGGGCACGTGCATCAGGCCCTTGCGCACGATGGCGGCCGGGTCGCGGGCGGTGATGTCCTGGCCCTGGAATTCGATGGAGCCCTTGCGCGGATCGATGATGCCGCTGATGGTCTTGAGGATGGTGGTCTTGCCCGCGCCGTTGCTGCCCAGCACGGCCGCGATCTCGCCGCGCCGCACCTGCAGGCTCACGCCCCGGATGGCCTTGATGGGGCCGTAGGCGCTTTCCACGTTCTGCAGGCGCAGCAGGGGCTGGTCGGCCGTTGCGGGAGGCGCGGCGGTGGCGGTCAGCACGGCGCTCATGCCCGCACTCCCTGGCTGGACCCTGCCGGGCGGCGCAGGTTGCTCACATCGTCGATGGTGCCCAGGTAGGCCTCGATGACGCCGGGGTGCGACTGCACCTCGCGCGGCGTGCCCATGGCGACCACCTCGCCCTGGTTCATGGCCAGCACGCGGTCGGACACCTTGGAGACCAGCGACATGTCGTGCTCCACCATCAGCACCGTGATGCCCAGTTCGTGCTGGATGTCCTGGATCCAGAAGGCCATGTCGTCGGTTTCTTCCACGTTCAGGCCCGACGAAGGCTCGTCGAGCAGCAGCAGCTGGGGCTCGGTGCACAGGGCGCGGGCCAGCTCGACCACCTTGCGCACGCCGTACGGCAGGCCGGCCACCATGGTGTCGCGGTAGTGCTGCAGGTCCAGGAAGTCGATGACCTGCTCGGCCTTTTCGCGCGCCAGAATCTCGCCTTCGCGGACCTTGCGGGTGAAGAACATCTCGGCCCACAGGCTGCTGTGCTGCTGCGTGTGGCGGCCGATCAGCAGGTTGTGCAGCACGCTCGCGTGCTCGAAGAGCTCGATGTTCTGGAAGGTGCGCGCTATCCCCAGGCCTGCCACCTTGTGGGGCGGCTGGTCGGTCAGCGGCAGCATGGCGCCCCCCGGGCCGGCGTAGGCGATGGTGCCGGTGGTGGGCGTGTAGATGCGGCTGATGAGGTTGAACACCGTGGTCTTGCCCGCACCGTTGGGGCCGATGAGGGTGAACACCTCGCCACGCCGTACGTCGAAGCTCACGTTGTTGACCGCCAGCACGCCGCCGAAGCGCACGCTGAGGTTCTGGGCACTGAGCAGAATGTCCCTGCCGTTCATGGGCAAAGCAGCGTTGGTCATTCAGCCATCCATTTCACTGATGCACAGGCGTTCACCGCGCTCGGCCCAAGCCAGTGCCTCCGTGCAAGGGCCGCCCCGCCGCACCGGGGGCGTCCCCCTCCCGCATTGCGCAGCAATGCGAGAGAGGGGGAAGGCGCGAAGCGACTCAGGGGGTGTTTCATTTCAGCCTGTCCGACTTCTGGAACGTTTTTTGTCGCTTGAACATCCCCTTGCGGTAGAACGGGAACATCTGCAGCCAGGTGCGCACCTTGAGCCAACGGCCGTAGAGGCCCATGGGCTCGAACAGCACGAAGGCGATCAGCACCGCGCCGTACACCACGGCCTGCAGTCCCGGCGCCTGGCCGATGGCGGCGGGCAGCCAGTCCTTGGAGAGCGAGATCAGCTGGGGCATGGAGATCAGGAAGATGGCGCCCAGGAAGGCGCCGTGCACCGAGCCCAGGCCGCCGATCACGATCATGAGCAGCAGGTCGATGGACTGCAGGATGTTGAACTGGTCCGGCGAGATGAACTGCAGCTTGTGCGCATACAGCGCGCCGCCCACGCCGGCCAGCGCCGCCGAGAGCGAGAACGAAAGGGTCTTGTAGCGCGCCAGGTGAATGCCCATGCTCTGCGCCGATATCTCCGAGTCGCGGATCGCCACGAAGGCCCGCCCCGTGGGCGAGCGCAGCAGGTTCAGGATGGCCAGCGTGCTGACCACAGCAACACCCAAGCACAGGAAGTAGAACGACTCGGTGGACTCGAACGAGTACCCGAACATCTGCGGCGGCACCAGGTGCTTGCCGGAGTTGCCGCCCGTCACCGACTCCCAGCGTGCAAACACTTCCTCGACGATGAATCCGAACGACAGCGTGGCCATGCCCAGGTAGATGCCCTTGACGCGCAGCGCCGGCAGACCCACCACCACGCCCACGGCGGCCGACAGCCCCGCCGCGCAGGCCAGCGACAGCGCAAACGGCCAGCCCATGCCCGTGAGCACCGCCTGCGTGTACGCCCCAACCCCCAGAAAGGCCGCGTGCCCCAACGAGAACAGCCCGGTGAAGCCCGCCAGCAGCATGAGACCCAGGCCCACGATGGCGTAGATCAGCACGAAAGTGAGCTGCGCCAGCCAGTATTCGGGCGCGACCCAGGGCGCTGCGATGAGCGCCAGGCACAACAGGCTGTACCAGAACACATGGCCGCCATGTTTGGCCAGGCGCAGGTCTTGTTCGTAGCTGGTCTTGAAGATGAATCTCATGCGGTCACACCTTCTTGCGCAGCTTTTCGCCAAAGAGACCGTTGGGTTTGACCATCAGCATGATCAGCACCACGATGTACGCCGCCGTGTCCTTGAAGCCGTCGGGCAGATAGAAGCCCGATAGCGACTCGACGATGCCGATGACCAGACCCCCCACGATGGCGCCGGGCAGGCTGCCAAAGCCGCCCACCACAGCGGCCGGGAAGGCCTTGAGGCCGATCAGCCCCATGTTGGCATGCACGAAGGTAATGGGCGCCAGCAGCAGGCCTGCCACCGCCGCCACGGCGGCGGCCAGGCCCCAAGCCAGGCCGTTGAGCCGCTGCACCGGAATGCCCATGTAGTAGGCGGCCAGCTGGTTCTGCGACGAGGCCTGCATGGCGATACCGAGCTTGCTGTAGCGGAACATCGCGAACAGCACCACGCACAGCACGGCGGTGGCGCCGATCACCACCAGCTGCTCGGCGTTGAGCACCAGCGCGCCCAGGCGAAAGGACATGTCCTTGTACGGAACGGGCAGGGTGTGCGTCTCGGTGCCGATGTTGGGGATCATGGTCACCAGGCCGCGCAGCACGTAGCCTATGCCGATGGTCAGCATGACGATGGAGAACGCAGGCTGGCCGAGTATGGGGCGGATCACCGCGCGTTCGAGCACCGTGCCGAACAGCCCCATGGCCGCGATGCTCGCCAGCACCGCCACCCAGAAGGGAAAGCCCAGCACCGTCATGAGCGCCAGGCCGCAGAAGGCGCCCAGCATCATGAGTTCGCCCTGCGCGAAGCTCACGGTCTCCGTGGCCTTGTAGATGAGCACGAAGCCCAACGCGATCAGCCCGTAGATGCATCCCTGCGAAACGCCGCTGACCAACAGTTGGACAAATTGCACCCTGGGTCTCCAGAATATTTTTACAAAGCGATTGCTTTGCATAAATAATGCTGCCTGCGCATGGGGCGCACTGCACTCGGGGCTAACCCTGATGGTGCGGTGCTGGCAGGAGCCAGGCTCCAGTGCGCTGCAGGTCGCGGCGGATATTGACGCAGCACCGCACCCTGCGCAATAGGAATAACGTCGGGGTGCCGCAGCGCCGGGCCACAGGAGAACTGCATGTCCGTAGAGGTTCAGACGCAAGACCGTGTCACGCTGGTGACATTGCACCGCCCCGATGTACGCAACGCCGTGGACGCCGCTACCGCGCAGGCACTGCACGCGGCTTTCGTCGCGTTCGAGCATGACGATGCGGCCGACGTGGCGGTGTTCAACGGCGCGGGCGGGCACTTCTGCGCAGGTTGGGACCTGCAGTCAGGTGCGCGCATGCTGGCCGATGGAGTGTCGCCCGAGGCGCTGGCGCAGTCCCTTGACTTCACCGCCGCCGCCGTGGAGCCGCCCGGGCCCATGGGCCCCAGCCGCCTGCTCCTGTCCAAGCCGGTGATCGCCGCCATCAGCGGTGCGGCCGTGGCCGGCGGCATGGAGCTGGCACTGTGGTGCGATCTGCGGGTGATGGAAGAAGACGCGTACTTCGGTGTGTTCTGCCGGCGCTTCGGCGTGCCGCTGATCGACGGAGGCACGGTGCGGCTGCCGCGCCTCGTGGGCCTGTCGCATGCGCTGGACCTGATCCTCACGGGGCGCAAGGTAGAGGCCGCCGAAGCGCTGCGCATTGGGCTGTGCAACCGCGTGGTGCCCGGCGGCCAGGCGCTGCAGGCCGCCATGGCGCTGGCGCGCGAGATTGCCGCGTTCCCGCAAGCCACGCTGCGCGCAGACCGATCGAGTGCGCTGGCAGCCGAAGGCCTGGGGCTGCAGGAGGCCTTGCTGCGTGAATGGGCTGGCGGGCGCACATGCCTGTCCGAGGCCCTGCGCGGCGCCGCCCGATTCACCCAGGGGCAGGGTCGTCACGGAAAGTTTTGATAAAAATGCTTGCTACCGCTTGCGGATAAAGCGCTGGCAGCTATAAAATTGGTAGCATTTCGGCGCAGGTAGCCTGGCAGGCTGAAAGCCCGCAACACCAAAAGCCGCCCAGGAGACGCATGAGCAAGTCCATTTCCCACAGTCCCGCCGCGCCTGCGTATGAGCAGCGCGAATTCGAGCCCGAGTTCATCGCCGGGCTCAAGGCCATCTTCGAAGAGAAGATCGTGTTCAACCAGGTGCTGGGCCTGAAGATCACCAGCCTGCGGCCCGATGGCGTGACGGGCCGCATCGACATGAAGCCCGATCTGGTGGGGCACTACGCATACAACCGCATTCACGGTGGCGTGATCAGCGCGGGGCTTGACGCCATGGGCGGCCTGGCCGTGATGGCGGCCATCGGTGCCAAGCACCTGGACGAGCCGCCGGACCAGCGCCTGCACCGCTTCGCCAAGCTGGGCACCATCGACCTGCGCATCGACTACCTGCGCCCGGGCATCGGCAGCCATTTCGAGCTGCGCGCCAACGTGCTGCGCCTGGGCTCGCGCGTGGCCAGCACGCGCATGGAGTTCCTGGGGCCGGACGGGCAGATCATGTCGGCCGGAGCGGCGGCGTACATCGTGTCGTAGGCGGGCGAGCGCGCGCGCAACTCGCCCCGCTTGCACCGGTGCGCGGCTGCGGGCCTGCACAGCGTCCGGATGTGTGATCCCGCAAGGCTTGCAAGTGCATGCAACGAGAGAACCGTTTGGTTACGGTTCTTGCGTAACGAAGGCATCTTTCCCTACACGCGGTCCCTACGATGACTTCTTTTCAAGGAGATCTGATGGCCGTGCAAAACCCCTTCTTTGGCAAGCGTGAACCCGAGTCGTTCCAACCCCGCCACAGCGCCACCACTTCCACACCCAACCCGACCACCGCTGCCGGGCTGACCGGCACGGCAGCCTCCAGCGCAGTCAATGCGCAGTCCCTGTCGGGCGCTGCGGCCAAGTCCTCCAGCGACACCACGGGCAGCAAGCTCACTGTCGGCCCCAACATCAAGCTCAAGGGTGTCGAGATCACCGATTGCGACACGCTGGTGGTTGAAGGCACGGTCGAAGCGACGATGGATTCCCGCGTGATCCAGATCTCCGAGAACGGCGCCTTCCGGGGCTCAGCAGAGATCGATATCGCCGAGATCCACGGCGAGTTCAATGGCACGCTCACCGTGCGCCAGAAGCTCGTGATCTACAGCTCGGGCAAGGTCAACGGCAAGATCCGCTACGGCAAGCTCGTGGTGGAAGAGGGCGGCCAGTTGGCGGGCGAGATCGAAGCAGGGTTTGCCAATGGCGCGTCGAGCGCACAGCGCTCTGCATCGGCACCGCTGCGGGCCGAGCCCACCGCCATGGCGGCCTGATCGGCCTGCTGCAGATTCGCCGCCTTCACCTTCGAGGGGCAGGCGGCTCGCCGGGTTGTGACCCACGGCCATCGTGTCCTGCCGGTTCCGTGAATTGCGTCACGGGCCGGCATCGGTGGCCAGTGTGCCGGCCCGTGGTGGGTGGGCATCGGTTTGTAGAATTTCTGCGTCGTTCTACACGGCGCGTTCTGCGCCCCTTTTTTCCATGCCACGAACACTTCTCGCCGCGTGCCTGGTGCTAGCTTGTGCCAGTGCGTGGGCGCAGACCGAGCCGTCCGAGCCGCCTCGGCGCATGCGCCAGCCCGTGCAGCGCGATGCCGCGCAGCCCATCGCGCCCGTGCCGCCCGCGGCAAGCACCCTGGTCCCGTTCGTGGACGCCCACGTGCACCTCAACAGCCTGCCGATGCAGCTGGAGCTGATGCAGCGCTGGGGCGCCAGCCACGCCGTGGTGTTCTGGGGTGGCCGCAGCAGCAACGAGTCCGTGGCCGAGGCCGCGCGCCAACACCCCGGTGTGCTGATCCCGTTTGCGTCGATATCGCCCGAGCGCACGGCCTATCGCCCGCAGTGGGAGCAGCCGCACGGAGATGAACTCCTGAAGCAGCTGGATGCGATGCTGGCCACCGGCCTCTACAAGGGCATCGGCGAAATCTCGGTGGCGCATTTCCCGTCCGGCGGGTTCGCGGAA
Source organism: Acidovorax sp. sic0104 (assembly GCF_019219095.1). Taxonomy (GTDB): domain Bacteria; phylum Pseudomonadota; class Gammaproteobacteria; order Burkholderiales; family Burkholderiaceae_C; genus Acidovorax. Next base: position 823,012 of record NZ_JAHUWH010000001.1, on the reverse strand, counting down.
ACCGACTTCGCGGTGAACGGGCCGATGATGACCGGCATCCTCACGCTGGCCCGCAAACACAAGGTGCCGGTGATGGTGCACGTGGAAAGCACGCGCATGGCCGAGCTGTCGCAGTTGCTGCAGCGATTCGCGGATGTGCCGGTGATCTGGGCGCACGGCGGGTACACGCCGTTGTTCCTGGCGCGGCGCATGCTGGAGCAGCACCCGAATCTCTATTACGAACTCAGTGCGCGCACCTGGCCGCACCATCCCCGCTCGCCGGACTACACCATCCTGCGCGACGGGACGCGTGCCTGGCCTGAATGGCTGCAGCTCATCGAGGACATGCCGGACCGCTTCTTGGTGGGCACCGATGCCAGCCACCGCTCGGCATCGAGCGACGCCATGAAGTACGCGAGCGTGCAGAGTTTCCTGGCCCAGTTGCCGCCGTCCGCGCGCGAGCAGGTGGCGCGGGGCACGTTGTTCAAGCTGGTGGGGATCAGCCCCTGAGCGATGGGGCGGGCCGGGTGCTGGGGACGGCCCGGTGCACAAAGGGGGCGAGCCGGCCCTAGGCAGCGTCGGCGGCCGGCTGCGCGAGCTTGGGCACGGGCCGGGGGCGTCCTTGCTCGTCGATGGCCACGTACGTCAGGCGCGCCTCCGTCACCTTCACGTAGCGCCCCTGGTCGGCAAAGCGCTCGGCGTACACCTCCACCTCCACCGTGATCGACGTATTGCCCACGCGCGTGATCGCAGAGCAGAACGAGAGGATGTCGCCCACCCGCACGGGCTGCTTGAAGATGAATTCATTGACAGCCACCGTGGCCATCCGGCCCTGCACGTAGCGCGCGGGCAGCACGGAGCCGGCCAGGTCCACCTGCGCCATCACCCAGCCGCCGAAGATGTCACCGTTGGCGTTGCAGTCTGCGGGCATGGGGATGACCTTGAGCACCAGTTCCTTGTCTGTGGGCAATGCGGCGGGTGGTGGGCTGAAGATGACAGACATGGGCAAAATCCCGGGTAGATAAAAAACAACCGGAATTGTCCCCCATGCGCCGCACCGGCGAAGCCACCTCCCCCCTTCCCACTCACCCAGGCACCGCCGCAGCAGCTTCCGCGCAGTCCGACTGGTCCACGCTCTCGCGCCTGTTTCCCTATCTTTGGCAGTACAAGTGGCGCGTGCTCGCGGCCCTGCTGTTCATGGTCGGGGCCAAGGTTGCCAATGTGAGCGTGCCGCTCTTGCTCAAGAACCTGGTCGATGCGATGAGCATCAAGCCTGGCGACCCCACGGCGGTGCTGGTGGTGCCCGTGGGGCTGCTGGTGGCGTACGGGCTGCTGCGCCTGTCGACGTCGCTGTTCACCGAATTGCGCGAGCTGGTGTTCTCGCGCGCCACGCAAGGCGCCACGCGCAGCATCGCGCTGGCCACGTTCGAGCATCTGCACGCGCTGAGCCTGCGCTTTCACCTGGAGCGACAGACCGGCGGCATGACGCGCGACATCGAGCGCGGCGTGAAGGGCATCGAGTCGCTGATCTCGTACTCGCTCTACAGCATCGTGCCCACGCTGATCGAGGTGGCGCTGGTGCTCACCATCCTGGCCGTGAAGTTCGATGCGTGGTTCGCCTGGATCACGGTGCTGGCGCTGGCCTGCTACATCGTCTTCACCGTCACCGTCACCGAATGGCGTACCAAATACCGGCGCGAGGCCAACGAGCTCGATTCGGCCGCGCACACCAAGGCCGTGGATTCGCTGCTGAACTACGAGACGGTCAAGTACTTCAACAACGAGGCTTTCGAGGCCCGGCGCTACGACGACAGCCTGGACCGCTATCGCCAGTCGCGCATCAAGGCGCAGTTCACGCTGTCGCTGCTCAACACCGGGCAGCAGCTCATCATCGCCACGGCCCTGGTCGCGATGCTGTGGCGCGCCACGCAGGGCGTGGCGGCGGGCAGCATGACGCTGGGCGACCTCGTCATGGTCAATGCCTACATGATCCAGCTGTACATCCCGCTCAACTTCCTGGGGGTGATCTACCGCGAGATCAAGCAGAACCTGACCGACCTGGACAAGATGTTCCGACTGCTAGACCGCGAGCGCGAAGTGGCCGACGCGCCGGGGGCCCTGCCACTGGCGGGGCTTGCAGAGCCCACCGTGCGCTTCGAGGATGTGCAGTTCGCCTACGACCCCCAGGCTGGCCGCACCATCCTGCATGGCGTGAGCTTCGAGATCCCGGCCGGCAAGACCGTGGCGGTGGTGGGGCCCTCGGGCTCGGGCAAGTCCACGCTGGCGCGCCTGCTGTTTCGCTTCTACGACATCCAGCAGGGCCGCATCACCATCGCGGGCCAGGAGATCCGCAGCGTGACGCAAGCCAGCGTGCGCCAGGCGATTGGCATCGTGCCCCAGGACACGGTGCTCTTCAACGACACGGTCGCCTACAACATCGCCTATGGCCGGCCGGGCGCCAGCCAGGCCGAGATCGAGTCCGCGGCCCGCGCCGCGCGCATCCACGACTTCATCGCCAGCACGCCGCTGGGTTACGCCACCATGGTGGGCGAGCGCGGGCTCAAGCTGTCGGGCGGCGAGAAGCAGCGCGTGGCCATCGCGCGCACGCTGCTGAAAGACCCGCCCATCCTCATCTTCGACGAGGCCACCTCGGCGCTGGACTCGGCCAACGAGCGCGCCATCCAGGCCGAACTGCAGGGCGTGGCGCAGAACAAGACCACGCTGGTGATCGCGCACCGCCTGTCCACGGTGGTCGATGCGCACGAGATCCTGGTGATGGAGGCGGGCCGCATCCTTGAGCGCGGCACGCATGCACAACTGCTGGCGCAGCGCGGGCGGTATGCGAGCATGTGGGCGCTGCAGAATGAGAGTTCCCCCTGAGGCGCTGCGCGCCATCCCCCTGAGGGGGGCGCCACCGGTGGCCCGGCAAAGCCGGTTCCACGGTGGCGCTGGCGGGGCTGGGCTCGTTGCATGCGCTGTGGGGGGCTGGCCGATGCTGGTGCTGCGTGCCCCTTGTTCTGTTCAAGCCATTGATTCTTGTTTTTTGGTTCCATCTGTTCCATCTGCTCCCATGAAACCTGTCCTGCTTGCCCTCATGTTCCTGTCCGAAGAGCACCGCGCCCAGATGGCGCGGTCGTTCGAGGTGATCTACGCGCCGGATGCGGCTCAGGCGGCTGCCGCCATGACAGAGCACGGGACGCGTGTCACCGTGGTGTTGACCATCGGTGCCACGGGACTGAGCGCCGCGCAGATCGATGCCCTGCCCGCGTTGTCGCTCATCTGCGCGCTGGGTGCGGGCTACGAGAACATCGCGGTGGCGCATGCCAAGGCGCGCGGCATCGTGGTGGCCAATGGTGCCGGCACGAATGACGACTGCGTGGCTGACCACGCCTTCGGCCTGCTGATCGCCACGGTGCGCGGCATTCCCAGGCTCGACGGCCTCACGCGCCAGGGCGTGTGGCGAACGGCGCTGCCGCTGCCGCCCAACGTGTCGCACAAGCGCCTGGGCATCATCGGCCTGGGCACCATCGGCAAGAAGATCGCGCAGCGGGCGCTGGGCTTCGAGATGGAGGTGGGCTATCACAACCGCAGTGCGCGTGCCGATGTGCCCTACCGCTACTTTGCCGACGTGGCGGCGCTGGCCGAATGGGCAGACTTTCTGGTCGTGGCCACGCCTGGAGGCGCCGGCACGCAGCACCTGGTCAACGCGCAGGTGCTGCAGGCCCTGGGGCCTGGCGGCCACGTCGTCAACATCGCGCGCGGCAGCGTGATCGACACCGCTGCGCTCGCCCAGGCCCTGCGCGACGGCACCATCGCGGGCGCGGGCCTGGACGTGTACGAGAGCGAGCCTGCGCCGCCGGCTGAACTGATCGACCTGGACACCGTGGTGCTCACCCCCCACGTGGCCGGCTGGTCGCCCGAGGCGGTGCAGGCGTCTGTGGACCGCTTCCTGGAGAACGCGCGCCGACACCTCGCGGGCGAGGTGCCGGTGTCGCCGATCTGATTTTTGCATCTAAATAGCCTCTAACGTTTCCTTTCTAGGTGCTAGTAGCTATCAAAATCGGAGTGATGAAGGGATAGTCATGGATTTGAAAGCCCTGCAAGCGCGCCTGCGAGACTTCGCGGCCGCGCGAGATTGGCGATCTTTCCACTCGCCCAAGAACCTGGCAATGGCGCTGATGGTGGAGGCGGCGGAATTGCTGGAGCTGTTCCAGTGGCTGACCACGGAGCAGTCGAACACGCTCACGCGCAATGCGGCGGACAAGGAACGCGTGGGCGACGAGATCGCCGATGTGCTGTTGTATCTGCTGCAACTGGCCGATTGCACGGGCGTGGATGTGGAAGATGCGGTGGAGCGGAAGATGCGCAAGAACGCGGAAAAATACCCGGCCAAACACCCAGAGAAGGCCGCGCCCGGACCGAAGGGGCATCTGCTCATCGACTGGGAAAACGTGCAACCGTCCGGGGAAGAGCTGAGAGAGCTGGTGCCTCAGGGAACCGACGTCTGGCTGTTCCACGGACCCAGGCAGAAAGTAGACGCCTCAAGCCACTTGCAGGCATATGGTCCCAGCAGGGTCACTCTGATTCCCCGACCAGACGTGACTAAAAAGAACGCACTGGATTTTCAACTGAGCTATTACATAGGCTACATCTCTGCCCGCCAGCCGCAGGAACGGTTCGTTGTAGTGTCGAACGACACAGGCTACGACCCCATGCTGGAGCATGCCCGCGAGTTGGGCTTTGATGCATGGCGATGCGAGGTCCGCAAGTTACCGCGCGTGGCCAAGTCAAAACCCAGTGCGATGCCGCCCGAAATTCCGGCGCTAGACCCGGTGCCTGCTGATGTACAGCCTGCATCCAGTGCAATTGAGGCGGCCCTTGTGCAACAACTCGCTGAAAACGCAGGCTCGAATCTGCGTTTCATTCCCCTCGCTAAGCGTCCTCGGGAACAGGATGCGGTGTTGGCTTACTTCCGGCTTTTCATTGCGCAGGACGTTAAGGACAAAGACGGGCTTGCCCGGAGCGCCTGGAAGCTACTCGTTGATCGGGGCGACCTGCTGGCGCAACAGTTCGTCTTGCCCGTTCCACCTCAGCCAGCATTGCCTAAAGTGGCTGCAACGGCTAAGAAGGCCGCCCTGGCCGCGCCTGTTGAGCAAGCTACTCCACCATCGCCGATGCGAAGCAAGTCAACCACCAAGGGGCTCGCGCTAGCTAGAAACTCCAGCTCCACCTCGAGTTCCAAAGCTACTCGCCAAGACGTGCAACGGCTTGCGGAATTGCTGCAAACCATGCCATTGGTGCAGCGGCCTGTGCGCAAGGACGCCTTGTTGGCGTTGCTCCAGGTCTTTCTAGGAGAAATAGGCGCGGTATCGCCCCGGGTTGCCGGTGCTCTGGCGCAGTTGCAGGCGCTCAAGCACGTCGTGCTCAAAGGAAATGGGGTGAGTTACCCGGCCGGTCCCGCAGCGCCAAAGAAGCACGTAGCCCCAGCCCAAAAGATGGCTACGCCGACAAAGACAACCCCTGACAAGGTGGCTCCCCAGCCCAAGGCAGCGCAGATTGCCCAGGCAGTGCTCGCCAGCCTGAAGAAGATGCCTAAGAACAGGCCCACGCGTAGAACGGGTCTGCTCAAGTTCATCGAGACGCATGCAACCAGGGCCGCCGACCCCAAAGCCATGGCGCAGTTGGTCTGCACATTGTTGGAGGCTCGCAAAGAAGTGGCGCCTTCGCTGGGCGGTAGCGGTCTCATTTATCCCAAACTACAAGGAAAAAAAGCTTCCAGCGATTGATGTACAAGCGCTGGAAGCTCCTCATTTGATAGCAAATATTACTTGCGTGCCGCGATCGCCTTCTCGGCCGACGTCACCAGGTCGGCGCCGATCTGGCCCTTCCACTTGTCGTACACCGGGCGCGTGACCTTCACGAAGGCGGCGCGCTCGGCGGCGGAGAGCTGCGTCACGGTCACGCCGTTGGCGGCGATGTCCTTGAGCAGCGGCTTGTCGGCCTCGACCATGCCCTTGCGTGCGATGGCGATCTCTTCCTTGCCGGCGTCGATGGCGGCCTGCTTCACGATCTCACGGTCGGCGGGCGTCCAGGACGCCCAGATGTCCTTGTTGACCACGAAGATCAGCGGGTCGTTCACGTAGCCCCACATCGTCACGTGCTTCTGGGCCACGGTGTGCAGCTTGGCGGCCATGTAGACGGCAATGGGGTTCTCCTGGCCGTCCACGGCGCCGCTGGCGAACGCGGGCTGTGCGTCGGCCCAGCTCATTTGCGTGGGGTTGGCGCCCAGCGCGGTGAAGGTGTCCAGGAACAGGGGCGAGCCCACCACGCGGATCTTCAGGCCCTTCAAGTCCTCGGGCGTCTTGATGGCCTTCTTGGAGTTGGAGATTTCGCGGTAGCCGTTCTCGCCCCAGGCGAGCGGCACCACGCCGGCCTTGTCCAGCGTCGCGAAGATCTGCTTGCCCACGTCGCCCTGCGTCACCGCGTCCACCGCCGCGTAGTCGGGGAACAGGAAGGGTAGCGAGAACAGGTTCAGTTGCTTGACCTGGGGCGACCAGTTGATGGTGGAGCCCACGGCCATGTCGATCACACCCTGGCGCAGCGCACTGAATTCGCGCGTCTGGTCGCCCTGGATCAGCGACACGCCGGGGTACAGCTTGATGTTGATGCGGCCGTTGGTGCGCTCGCGGACCTTGTTGGCCCACAGCTCGCCGCCCTTGCCCCAGGGGAAGGCGGTGCCCAGCACCAGGGACATGCGGTACTCGCTCTTGTACGCGGTCTGCGCGATGGCGGCGGGGGCCGTGAAGGCCAGTGCCGCAGCGGCGGCCAAGGCGGAGGTCAGGAAGGTGCGCAGTTTCATGTTTTCAGTCTCCTTGTAGAAATCGGTGGGTCAATGCGTCAATCAAAGCGTCGGTCAATGCGTCGGTACGTCCATCAGTAGCCCAGCTTGGCAGGCAGCCACAGCGCCAGCTGCGGGAAGGCGATCACGAGCACCATCACGAGGAACATGGCGACGAGCATCCAGCCCACCCAGCGCACGGTCGATTCCATGCGCACGCCCGCGATGCGGCACGACACCATGAGGTTCACGGCCAGCGGCGGGGTGAACTGGCCCAGGGCCACCTTCAGGGTCAGGATCACGCCGAACCAGACGGGGTCCCAGTTGTAGTGCTGCATGATGGGCAGCAGCAGCGGCACGAAGATCAAAAAGATCGAGATGCCGTCGAGGAACATGCCCACGGTGATCAGCAGCACGATGAGCAGGGCCAGCACGCCGTATTCGCCCAGGCCCGAGTTCACGATGGCCTTGGCCACCGGGTCGATCACGCCCAGGGTGGACAGCGAATACGCAAAGATCCCTGCCAGCGACACCACGATGAGGATCACCGCCGACAGCTCGCCCGACTCGCGCAGGATGGGGAACAGGTCGCGCACCTTGATCGTGCGGTGGATCACCATGCCCACGAACAGGCCGTAGAACACAGCCACCACGGCGGCCTCGGTGGGCGTGAACCAGCCGGCGCGCATGCCGCCCAGGATCAGCACAGGCGCGGCCAGGCCCCAGGTGGCCTCGCGCAGGCTCTTCCAGAACGGCGGGCGGGGCATCTCCGCCTCCAGCGCGCCCATCTTGTGTTTGCGGGCCATCCACACGGCCGGCACGATCAGCGCGATACCTGCCAGCACGCCAGGGATCATTCCAGCGGCGAACAGCGCCGGCACCGAGGCACCCGGCACCAGCACGGAGTAGATGATGAACGCCACGGACGGCGGGATCAGGATGTCAGTGGCCGCTGCCGCGCCCACCACGCTGGCCGAGAACGAGGGCGGGTAGCCAGCGCGCGACATGGCCGCGATCATCACGCCGCCCACGGCGGCGGCGTTGGCCGGGCCCGAGCCCGAGATGCCGCCGAGAAACATGGCCACGGCAATGGCCACCAGCGGCAGCATGCCCGGGCCGCGCCCGACGATGGCCACGGCGAAGTTCACGAGGCGCAGGGCCACGCCCGAGCGGTCGAAGATGGAGCCGACCAGCACGAACATCGGGATGGCCAGCAGCGGGTACTTGCCCAGGCCCGCGTAGAAGTTCTGCGGCACGGCCAGCAGGCCGAACCACTGGCTGTCGGCATTCGCCAGCGCAATCGCTGCGGCGCCCGCCAGGCCGAGTGCCGCGCCGATGGGCACGCCCACGAACATGAGGCCCAGGAAGGCCACGAAGAGCAACGTGGCGATCATGGCTGAGCGTCCTTGGCCGTGGGGGTGCCTTCGGGTACCACGCGTGTGCGTCGCACCAGCAAGCCCACTGCCCGTGCCGCGATCAGCGTGGAGAACACCGGCAGCCAGATGGAGTACCACCACTGCGGCACGCCGATGCCCGGAGAGGTCTCGCCGAAGCGGTAGTCGTCCCACACCACGCGCACGCTCAGCACGGCAATGAGCGCAAACAGCACGGCCACGGTGATCGCGCCCAGCTGTGCCAGGCGCTTGCTGCGCAGGGCCGAGCCGCCCTCGGCGAAGTATTCGATGCGGATGTGCTGGTCGCGCGCCACGGCGGCGGAGCCTGCCACCAGGGCCAGCACGATCATCAGGAAGACGGAGATTTCTTCCGTCCAGGCGAAGGATGAGTTGGTGAAGTAGCGCACCAGCACGTTGGCGAAGGTGATGAGCGCCAGTGCCGCCATCACGATGACGGTGAGCCAGTCTTCAAGCCGCAGTGAGCGCGGCTCGGACTCAGGGCTCGCGGCAGCAGGCGCCGCGTCGGAGGCCGGGGCCCCCGGGGGAGAAGAGGAGGACATGGGAGCAGGGATGGAGAAGAACAAACATGCATGCGAATGCTGGTCGAATGCTCTGCCCGGCAGTGTTGTGCACCAGGGGCTAGGGACATGCCCTGAGCGCAAAAGCGCGGTGGGCGCTGCTGGGTATTATGGAATATGTTGCTAAGTGTGCACACCATTGGTGCGGCTGGTAACCACTGTGTAAACCCTCATGTCCCCGCCCGGCGCTCGCCGGGCCCCACGCCGATAATGCACCGATGGAAACCAAGTGGCTTGAAGATTTCGTAAGTCTTGCGGAAACGCGCAGCTTCAGCCGGTCCGCCCAGTTGCGGCATGTGACCCAACCCGCGTTCTCGCGGCGCATCCAGGCCCTGGAAGCCTGGGCGGGCACCGATCTGGTGGACCGCAGTTCCTACCCCACGCGCCTCACGCCCGCCGGCAAGACCCTGTATGACCAGGCCCTGGAGATGCTGCAGTCGCTGCAGAACACGCGCGCCATGCTGCGCGCACACACCAGCGCCGGCAAGGACATGATCGAGTTCGCGGTGCCGCACACGCTGGCCTTCACCTTCTTTCCGGCCTGGGTGTCCAGCCTGCACGACAAGTTCGGCCCTTTCAAGAGCCGGCTCATCGCGCTCAATGTGCACGATGCGGTGATGCGCCTGGTCGAGGGCGGCTGCGACCTGCTGATCGCCTATCACCACCCCTCGCAGCCATTCCAGCTCGATGCCGACCGCTACGAGATGGTGAGTCTGGGGCAGGAGGTGCTCTCGCCCTATAGCAAGGCTGATGCGGACGGCCAGCCGCTGCACCGCCTGCCCGGGCGCACGGGCCAGCCGTTGCCTTACCTGGGCTACGCGCCTGGCGCCTACCTGGGGCGCGTGACGGAGCTCATCCTCAAGGAGTCGGGCACTCCCATTCACCTGGAGCGGGTGTATGAAACCGACATGGCCGAGGGCCTGAAGGCCATGGCGCTCGAAGGCCATGGCGTGGCCTTTCTGCCGCACAGCGCCGTCAAGAAGGAACTGCGTTCGCGCCGCCTGGTAAGCGCAGCACCCCCCGATGCCGATGGCCTGCAGATGACGATGGATGTGCGGGCCTACCGCGAAAAGCCTGCCGGCAAGGAAGCCCCGAAGGGCACGGCCCAGGCGCTGTGGACTTACCTGCAGGCCCAGGCAGGGTCATGCTAAGGGTAAATACGGATATAAACACTTTGCATAGTTGCGCCCGCAAACGGCATTGGAGTTTCATGGTAACGACACGTACAGTTCGCGCCATCGCTGAATCGGCCGCTGCAGCGTGGGTTGCTCAGGGTGCTTGGCACGAACATTGCAAAACCGATTCATTCACACCACAGGACGTCGCATGAAAGTACAGCCATCGGGATTCGCAGCAGGCCTTGCCGCCCTGTGCGCTGCGCTGGCCATGCCCGTGCAGGCCGCCACCGTGCTGGAGCGTGTCAGTGCCGGCGGCAAGCTGGTGATTGCCCACCGCGAGTCGTCCGTGCCGTTTTCGTACGTGGATTCCCAGTCTGGCAAGCCGGTGGGCTATGCGGTGGACCTGTGCCTGCGCCTGGCCGATGTGGTGCGCAAGAAGACCGGCAAGAAGGACATGGAAATCGAGTTCGTGGCCGTCACGCCGGCCAACCGGATCACGATGATCGAGCAGGGCAAGGCGGACATGGAGTGCGGCTCCACCACCAACAACGCCGAGCGGCGCCAGAAGGTCGCCTTCACCATCCCCCATTTCATTACCGGCGCGCGCTTGCTGGTCAAGTCCGCGAGCCCCATCGACAAGGTGGAAGACCTCAACGGCAAGAAGCTGGTGTCCACCAAGGGCACCACGCCTCTCAAAGCCGCCGACCAGGCCAACCGCGAGCGCCTGATGGGTATCACCATCGTGGAGGCGCCCGACCACGCCAAGGCGGTCGAGATGGTGGAAAAGGGCGAGGCCGATGCCTTCGTGATGGACGACGTGCTGCTGTACGGCCTGGCGGCCGGGCGTCCAGACCCCAAGGCGCTCAAGGTCGTGGGCCGGTTCATGACCACCGAGCCGCTGGCCATCATGCTGCCCAAGAACGACCCCGAGTTCAAGAAGCTGGTGGACGAGGAGATGCGGCGGCTCATCACCAGCCGCGACATCTACCCCATCTATGACAAGTGGTTCAACAAGCCCATCCCTCCCACCAACACGGTGCTGAACCTCCCCGTCAGCTATTTGCTGCGGGACTTCTGGAAATACCCTACCGACCAGGTTCCGTTCTGACTAACAATCCCTGGTCGCGTACCCCCTTTTTGGGATGCTTGGCCCGCCGGTGACCCCGGCTGGTGACGAGCCCTAAAATTCCCCTCTGTCCTTTCGCTTCACATACAAGGAGATTCTCATGAAGAAGCATTTGCTCGCGGTTGCTGTGACCGCCCTCGCTGCAGGCAGCGCTTTCGCGCAAGCCACGGATACCCTGGCCAAGATCAAGGCCTCGGGCAGTGTGACGCTCGGCGTGCGCGAGTCTTCGGGTCTTTCCTATACCCTGGGCAACGGCAAGTACGTGGGCTTCCACACCGAAATGGGTGAAATCGTCCTGCACGACATCCAGAAGCAGCTGGGCCTGGCCAAGCTGGACATCAAGTACCAGCCCGTCACCTCGCAAAACCGCATCCCCCTGGTGACCAACGGCACCGTGGACCTGGAGTGCGGCTCCACCACCAACAACGCCGCTCGCCAGAAGGACGTGGCTTTCGCCGTGACCACCTACGTGGAAGAAGTGCGCATCGCTGCCAAGGCCAATTCGGGCATCACCTCGATCAAGGACCTGGCTGGCAAGACCGTGGCCACCACCACGGGCACCACCTCGGTGCAGACCCTGCGCAAGCATGAGCGCGCTGGCGGCATCGACTTCAAGGAAGTCTTCGGCAAGGACCACGCCGACAGCTTCCTGATGCTGGAAACCGGCCGTGCCGACGCCTTCGTGATGGACGGTTCCATCCTGGCTGCCAACATCTCCAAGTCCAAGGCCCCCGCCGACTACAAGATCGTCGGCGAAGTCCTGAACGTGGAACCCATCGCCTGCATGCTGCGCAAGGACGACGCTGCCTTCAAGAAGGCAGTGGACGATTCCATCAAGCGCCAGATCTCCGATGGTTCGCTGGCCAAGCTGTACGACAAGTGGTTCATGCAGCCCGTGCCCCCGACCAACACCAAGATCGGCCTGCCGATCTCCGACGCCACCAAGGCAGCCTGGGCAGCTCCTAACGACAAGCCAATGGAAGACTACGCCAAGAAGTAATCTTCGCGACGCTTGTGCCCCTTCGGCCAACCGGTTTGAAGGGGCTTTTTTGTTGGGTGTGCCCATGGCATGCCCAACGTCTCACCAAGAAATAAAGGGGTGCTCCTATGAGTTGGGATTGGCAGGTGTTCTGCCAGGACACCATGGACAGGGAAGTCGTGCAAAGCTGCTTCGGCAAGGGCGGCGACATCACGTACCTGGACTGGATGCTGTCGGCCTGGGGCTGGACGGTGTCCGTTTCGTTGCTGGCCTTGGTGCTGGCGCTTGTGTTGGGCTCTTTGATCGGCACGCTGCGCACGCTGCAGGACCGGCCCATGATCGTTCGTCTGGGCAATGCCTGGGTCGAGCTGTTCCGTAATATTCCGTTGCTGGTCCAGATCTTCCTCTGGTACCACGTCATTCCCAGCCTCTTTCCCGTGATGAAGGGTGTTCCCGGCTTCGTGCTCGTTGTGCTGGCCCTGGGCTTCTTCACTTCGGCGCGCATCGCAGAGCAGGTGCGCTCGGGCATCCAGGCATTGCCGCGCGGCCAGCGCTATGCCGGCATGGCCGTGGGTTTCACCACCTTCCAGACATACCGCTATGTGCTGCTGCCCATGGCGTTTCGCATCATCATCCCGCCGCTGACTAGCGAGACGATGAACATCTTCAAGAACTCGTCGGTGGCGTTTGCCGTGTCGGTGGCCGAACTCACGATGTTCGCCATGCAGGCGCAGGAAGAAACCTCGCGCGGTATCGAGGTCTATCTGGCGGTGACGGGGCTCTATGTCATCTCGGCATTTGCCATCAACCGGATTATGGCGTTCATCGAGAAGCGCGTGCGCATTCCGGGCATGGTCGTTGCCAGCGGCGGCGGGGGGCACTGACATGATGAACCTTGACTTTTCCTTCTACAACTGGGACCTGATCTCCAACTTCGTGCTCAAGGGGCTGTACTTCAGCCTGCTGCTCACGGTCATCGCCACCCTGGGCGGCGTGTTCTTCGGCACCCTGCTGGCGCTGATGCGCCTGTCGGGCAAGAAGTGGCTGGATGTGCCCGCCACCATCTACGTCAACGGCATGCGCTCCATTCCGCTGGTGATGGTGATCCTGTGGTTCTTCCTGCTGGTGCCCGCGATCATCGGCCGCCCCATCGGCGCCGAGGTGTCGGCCATCATCACCTTCATCGCGTTCGAGGCTGCGTACTTCAGCGAGATCATGCGCGCCGGCATCCAGTCCATCCCGCGCGGCCAGGTGTATGCCGGCCAGGCGCTGGGCATGACGTATGGACAGAACATGAAGCTCGTGGTGCTGCCGCAGGCGTTTCGCAACATGCTGCCGGTTCTGCTCACGCAGACCATCATCCTGTTCCAGGACACGTCGCTGGTGTATGCCATTGGCGCGTACGACATGCTCAAGGGCTTCGAAGTGGCGGGCAAGAACTTCGGCCGCCCCATCGAGGCGTACCTGGCCGCTGCCGTGCTGTACTTCGTGATGTGCTATGCGCTGTCGTGGGCAGTGAAGCGCCTGCACCAGAAGATCGCAATTATTCGGTAGCACCCCTGAGTCGCCTTCGGCGCCATCCCCCGTGAAGGGGAGGACGCCAGTGGCCTGGCAGAGCCAGTTCCACGGCGTCCCCGCAAGAGGCCGCATCGGTCTATTTGCGCGGCGCCCCGAAAAAGTGACAAGAGAAGAGATTGGAGAAAGAAATGATCGAACTCAAGAACGTATCCAAGTGGTATGGCCCCGTGCAGGTGCTCAACGAATGCTCGGCCACCATCAACAAGGGTGAAGTGGTGGTGGTGTGCGGACCCTCGGGCTCGGGCAAGTCCACGCTGATCAAGACCATCAACGCACTGGAGCCCTTCCAGAAGGGCGAGATCACGGTCGATGGCGTAAAGCTGCACGACCCCAGGACCGACCTGCCCAAGCTGCGCAGTCGCGTGGGCATGGTGTTCCAGCACTTCGAGTTGTTCCCCCACCTGTCGGTGACGGACAACCTCACGATCGCGCAGATCAAGGTGCTGGGCCGCAGCGCGGACGACGCCAAGAAGCGCGGCCTGAAGATGCTTGAACGCGTGGGCCTGATCGCCCACAAGGACAAGTTCCCCGGCCAGCTCTCGGGCGGCCAGCAGCAGCGCGTGGCCATTGCGCGCGCCCTGTCGATGGATCCCATCGTGATGCTGTTCGACGAACCCACGTCTGCGCTCGACCCTGAAATGGTCGGCGAAGTGCTGGACGTGATGGTGGGCCTGGCCAACGAAGGCATGACCATGATGTGCGTGACCCACGAAATGGGCTTCGCCCGCAAGGTCAGCAATCGCGTGATCTTCATGGACGTGGGCGGCAAGATCCTGGAGGATTGCTCCAAGGATGAGTTCTTCAACAACCCCGAGGCCCGCCAGCCCCGCACGAAGGACTTCCTCAACAAGATCCTGCAGCACTGAACTCTGCGCGGCAGGCCGGGTTCCTGGTGTGCCCACACGTGCAGTCTTGCAAGGCGCCTTCGGGCGCCTTGTTTTTTGGAGTGCCCGCTGCGGCCCTTTGCCGTGCAGGCGTCCGGGCCGCCGCCACGCCGGGGTGTGCTCGAGCCTGCGCTACTGCTTGCGTGTGGACCTGCGGGAAGCCGTCTGCACCGCGATGAGCTGCTGGTCCTCCACGTCCTTCCACAGCGTATCGCGGCGCCTGAGCGCCTCGGACACCTGGGCGTGCCGAAGCTGCGCGACGGCAGAGACCAGGGCATTGCAGACGAAGAAAGCGGCGGTATACGAATCGAAGGGCGATGCGTTGGACGTGCGCACCTGCACGAGGTGTCGGGCCAGCGCCGCCAGCGGGGCGGCCGGGCTGTCCGTGATGGCCAGCACCTGCGCGCCCGCATCGCGAAAGCGCTGGGCCACCTTCACCGGCCCGCTGGCATAGCGGCGGATGCTGAAGGCCAGCAGCGTGTCTTCCGGCTGCACCCACAGCAACTGGTCGGTGGCTGCCACGGCCCCCGCGCCCAGCTCGTGCACGCCCGGGCGACACATGTTCAGGTGCAGGGCCAGCCAGGCTGCCACCGGGGCGCTGTTGATCTGTGCCAGCACGAACAAGCGCCCCGGTGCATCGGCAATGCGCTGCGCGATGGCCTCGAAGGCCCGCATGTCCAGGCCGTCGCGCGTGGCGGTGATGTTGTGCTGGTCGTGTAGCAACGCATCGTCCACGCATTGCTGCAGGCTGCGGTCGGTGCCGATGGTCACTGGCGCACGCTGGCCGGCGGTCTGCAGCAGGGCCGTCACCTCGCCGCGCGCCTCGCGCTGGGCCTCGGCATAGCTGGCGTAGCCCAGCTTGGCGAACAGCCGCACCACGGTCGACGCGCTGGTGCCATTGCGCGCGGCCAGCGCCGTGGCGGACTCCAGCAGTGCGTGCGGGTAGTCGCGCCCCAGGGCCTCGGCCAGGGCGCGTTCGCTGGCGGTCAGCTCCGCGCTCTGCCGCGCCAGACGCTCGGTCAGCAAGCCATGGGGTGTTTGCAATGATGATTTCATTAATGTCTATTTTGTGAAATACGTATTGCAAACACGAGCGTCGCGTGCAACACTTCGACCCAGATTCGCGCCCCGATTCCGGGGTCCAACCCGAGGATTCAAATGCAGGATACCCTTGAAAACCACGGCCTGGCGGTGCGCCAGCGCATTCTGGACTGGCTCGCCAGCCAGTCCCAAGCCATGCAAGACCTGTTGCAGAAAGTGGTGGACATCGACAGCGGCAGCCGTGACGAGGCCGGTGTCACGGCGGTGGCCGCTGCCTTGCGCGAGCGGCTGGAGGCCGCTGGCGTTGCAGTGCGTTTCGAGCCCGTGCCGGGCTATGGTGTGCTGCTGCACGCCGATGTGCCGGGCGCCAGCGACGGCCCGCCCATCGTACTCATGGGCCACATGGACACCGTCTACCCCGCCGGCACCGTGGCGCGCCGCCCCTTCCGCGTGGCGGACGGTCGTGCCTACGGCCCCGGCGTGGCCGACATGAAGTCGGGCCTGGTGATGAACGTCTTCGTGGCCGAGGCCTTTGCGCGCTGCGGCGGGCTGAAGGGGCCGCTGCAGCTGTTCTTCTCGTGCGACGAGGAGATCGGCTCGCCCGTCACGCGCGAGCGCATCATGGCCAAGGCGCGCGGCGTGAAGGCAGTTTTCAATGCCGAACCGGGCCGCGTGAGCGGCAATCTGGTGACGAGCCGCAAGGGCTCGATGGTGGTGATGTTCGAGGTGGAGGGGGTTGCTGCCCACGCCGGCATCAACCACGCAGCCGGTGCGAGCGCCATCGAGGCGCTGGCCCGCAAGACGCTGGCGCTGCATGCGCTGACCGACCCCGCCACCGGCGTCACCTGCAACGTGGGCGTGGTGCAGGGCGGCATCGTGCCCAACATGGTGGCCCCGCATGCGCGGGCTGAGGTGGATCTGCGCTTCACGTCCGACACCGACCCTGACGAGCTGCTGGCCAAGGTGCGCGCCATCGTCGAGGAGGAGTCCGTGCCGCGCACTCAGGGCCGCATCACCGAATCGCGCCGCACGCTGCCCATGAAGCCCACGCCCGATGCGCTGCTGGCGCTGTACCAGCGCGGAGCAGAGACTCTGGGCTTCGCGGTGCAGGGCGAGTTCACGGGTGGAGCGGCCGACAGCGGCCTGACCGCATCGGTGGGCGCGCCCACGCTGTGCGGCACCGGCCCTGTGGGAGGTCATCCGCACACCGAGCGCGAGTACTGCGAGCTGTCGACCTTCGTGCCCCGCGCCCAGGCCGTGGCGCTGGCGGTTCTCGACCACCCCTGATCCTCAGTGCGCCTGACCGCGCCAAGTCCGGCCGGTCCGCTGCCGGTGCGGGCGCCCCGTCCCTTGTTTCCTGAAAGAAGACCCATGACTCTTGCCTCGCAATTCCCCCGCCGCCGCGCTCTTGCCGCCAGCCTCGCGCTGGGCCTGGCAACCCTGGCCGGCCTCGCTCCGTTGGCCGCGCAGGCCGACGAGAAGTACCCCTCTCGCCCGATCACGCTCGTGGTGCCGTTCCCGCCCGGCGGGTCGGTGGACATCATGGCCCGGCAGTATTCGGAGCCGCTGTCCAAGGCACTGGGTGTGCCCATCGTGGTGGAAAACCGTGCTGGCGCGGGCGGCTCGGTGGGCGCGCAGTATGTGGCGCGCGCCAAGCCCGACGGCTACACGCTGGTCGTGTCCTCGCAAAGCAGCCACCTGGCCAACCCCCTGACCCAGCCCAAGGTGGGCTACGACCCGGTCAAGGATTTCGAGAACATCGCCATCCTGGGCCGCCAGCCCAACGCGCTGGTCGTGCACAGCAGCCTGCCGTTCAAGACGTTCGCCGAGTTCGTGGCCTATGCCAAGAAGAATCCCGGCAAGCTCAACTACGGCAGTGGCGGCGTGGGCAGCATGGGCCAGCTCAACGTCGAGATGTTCAAGGCCGCGACCGGTGCGTTCACCACGCACATCCCGTACCGCGGCGGCACGCCGCTGATCACGGCGGTGCTGGCCAACGAGGTGCAGTTCATCCTGGACAACCTGGTCATCATGCTGCCCCACGTCCAGGCGGGCAAGGTGCGCGCCCTGGCCGTGGCGTCCGACCAGCGCCTGCCGCAGCTGCCCGACGTGCCCACGCTGGCCGAAGTGGGTTACCCTGAGCTCAACCTCACGTCCTGGACCGGCCTGGCCGCGCCCGGCGGCACGCCCGACGCCGTCGTGCAGACGCTGTACAAGGCCGTGCGGCAGGTGGCCACGTCGCCCGCCATGGTCGCCAACCTCAAGGACCGCGGCGTGATCGCGCCCGAGGAAATGACCCCCGCCCAGTTCGAGAAGATGATGTCCGAGCGCCTGGTGAAGTTCGGCGAAGTGGTGCGCAAGGTCGGCATCACGGCGGAGTGACCTGCCGGCGCCAGGGCTGTTGTGCGGGATACGCGGTTGGAAGGGTTTTGACCGCCTGCCGCACCGTAGGCAAGCGCCACCAGCTATCAAATGCATAGCGTGCAATGGGGTGGGGCGCGCAATGGGACAATGCAGGCCATGACCGCCGCACCTTCCCACCCCCTTCAAACCCTCACCATCACCCGCCCCGACGACTGGCACCTGCATGTGCGCGACGGCGAGCCGCTGCAGACCGTCGTGCCGCACACGGCCGCGCAGTTCGGCCGCGCGATCATCATGCCCAACCTGCGCCCGCCCGTGACCACGGCGCAGCAGGCGCTTGAGTACAAGCAGCGCATCCTGGCCGCCGTGCCGGCCGGCGTGCAGTTCGAGCCGCTGATGACGCTGTACCTCACCGACAACCTGCCCGCCGACGAGATCGCGCGCGCCAAGGACGCGGGCGTGATGGCCTGCAAGCTCTACCCCGCCGGCGCCACCACCAACAGCGACGCGGGCGTGACCGACATCCGCAAGACCTACAAGACGCTGGAAGCCATGCAAAAGGCCGGCATGCTGCTGCTGGTGCATGGCGAGGTCACCAGCAGCGACATCGACCTGTTTGACCGCGAAGCCGTCTTCATCGACCAGCAGCTCATCCCGCTGCGCCGCGACTTCCCCGAGCTCAAGATCGTCTTCGAGCACATCACCACCAAGGACGCGGCCGACTACGTGCAGGCATCCGACCGCTTCACCGCCGCCACCATCACCGCGCACCACCTGCTGTACAACCGCAACGCGATCTTCGTCGGCGGCGTGCGCCCGCACTACTACTGCCTGCCCGTGCTCAAGCGCGAGACGCACCGCGTGGCGCTGGTGGAGGCCGCGACCAGCGGCTCCGCCAAGTTCTTCCTGGGCACCGACAGCGCGCCGCACCCCGCGCACCTCAAGGAGCACGCCAGCGGCTGCGCCGGTTGCTACACCGCGCATGCCGCGATGGAGATGTACGCCGAGGCCTTCGACAACGCCGGCGCGCTGGACAAGCTCGAGGGCTTTGCCAGCTTCCACGGCCCCGATTTCTACAGCCTGCCGCGCAATACCGGCACCATCACCCTGCGCCGCGAATCCTGGACGCCGCCTGAGAGCTTCGCTTTCGGCGAGGCCAATCTCAAGCCCCTGCGCTCGGGTGAAGCGCTGCCGTGGCGGCTGGTGTAAGCCCGCCCACGACCACGTTGCCCTGCGCGATCGACTGGAGTGCTCCCTGGCTGGCGCCGTGGCGAGGCCGCGGCCTGCCGGTGGCTCGCCAGGTGCAGGGCGGCAGCCCGGTCGGCCAGGCGCTGCAGGCCGCGATGCCTGGGGATGCGCCGGTGGTTTTCGCCGCCCAGTCCGAGCTTCCCGGCGGCATGGCGTACGAGCAGTACATCCGGGACACCCGCCGCGTGCCCACCCGCGACAACCTGCACGACTTCTTCAACGGCCTGGTGTGGCTGCACTTCCCGCAGGCCAAGCGCCGGCTGAACGAGCTGCAGGCGCAGGCCATCGCCGCCGATGGCGTGCAGGCCGTGCGTGGGCCGCTGCGCGATGCGCTCACGGTGTTCGATGAAAACGGCGCGCTGCTGCAGGCACCCGATGCGCTGTGGGATGCTCTCACGGCGCGGGACTGGCAGCGGTTGTTCGTCGACCTGCGCCCGCTGTGGGGCCATGCCCGGTTGGTGCTGTTCGGCCACGCGCTCATGGAGAAGCTGGTTGCACCACGAAAACCCATGGTCGCGCA
The DNA here is from genome assembly GCF_019219095.1 of Acidovorax sp. sic0104. Classification (GTDB taxonomy): domain Bacteria; phylum Pseudomonadota; class Gammaproteobacteria; order Burkholderiales; family Burkholderiaceae_C; genus Acidovorax. Next base: position 803,365 of record NZ_JAHUWH010000001.1, on the reverse strand, counting down.
CGTCTATCGGGTGCCTATAGCTATTGATCTGATAGCGCGCGATGCGCTGGCCGACCTCGATGGCTGGCTGGCGCACGCGGTGCAGCCCGCCACCTGGGCCGCCAAGCCGTTCGTGCCGCTGCCGGTGCTGGGCGTGCCGGGCTGGTGGCCCGCCAACGAAGCGCCCGGCTTCTATGCCGACGCCCAGGTCTTTCGGCCAGCGCGCCCGCAGCCCCGGCCGTAATTCCCGTCAGCGCTTGTGTGATAAGGCCGCGCCGCAGGTTTGCACCTACCATAGCGCGATGAAATCGCGGCCATGGGCGGCGGGTGCGGTGGCTCTGGGCCCTGCCATGCCGGAAGGCGTGCCGCTTGAAGCGTTGTCCCCGGCCCCCATCTGAGCCAGCAAACACCATCGTTGTTGTTTACCCCACGGAGAATTCATTCCATGAAGCGGATCCTGTTATTTGTGATGACCAACCTGGCCGTCGTTGTCGTGCTGGGGGTGGTGGCCAGCCTGCTGGGCGTGAACCGCTACCTCACGGCCAACGGGCTGAACCTGGGCGCGCTGCTGGGCTTTGCGCTCATCATGGGCTTTGGCGGCGCGATCATCTCGCTGCTCATCAGCAAGCCCATGGCCAAGTGGACTTCTGGCGTGCGCGTGATCGACGGCTCGGGCTCGCCCGATGAGCGCTGGATCGTCGAGACGGTGCGCAAGTTCGCCGACCAGGCCAAGATCGGCATGCCCGAAGTGGGCATCTTCGAAGGCGACCCGAACGCTTTCGCCACGGGGGCCTTCAAGAACTCGGCGCTGGTGGCGGTGTCCACCGGCCTGCTGCAGGGCATGACGCGCGACGAGGTCGAAGCCGTCATTGGCCATGAAGTGGCCCACATCGCCAATGGCGACATGGTCACCATGACGCTGATCCAGGGCGTGATGAATACCTTCGTGGTGTTCCTGTCTCGGGTCATCGGCTACGCGGTCGACAGCTTTTTGCGCAAGAACGACGAGAACAGCTCGGGCCCCGGCATCGGCTATTACGTCACCACCATCGTGCTCGACATCGTGCTGGGCTTCGTGGCCGCGATGATCGTGGCCTGGTTCAGCCGCCAGCGCGAGTTCCGCGCCGACGCGGGTGCCGCCCAGCTCATGGGCCGCCGCCAGCCGATGATCAACGCCCTGGCCAGACTGGGCGGCATGCACCCCGGCGAGCTGCCCAAGAGCGTGGCTGCCATGGGCATCGCGGGCGGCATCGGCAAGCTGTTCTCGACCCATCCGCCCATCGAAGAGCGCATCGCCGCGCTGCAGAACGCGCAGCAGCACTGAGGTCCGTGGGGCCGCAGCCCGGCCCCGCCGCCCGGCACCACACAACCGCCACAGGGTGTACTCCCTGTGGCGGTTTTTTCATGGACGGCGAAAGCCGCGGACCGGGGCCGACTCCGAACGCGGGGCTCAAGTGCTTGTAACGTTTTGTCGATAAGCTGGCATGCCCCTGCACGCGGCGGCGCGCCTGGGGGCAGTCTGGCTGCCGCGTCCCACGTATTCACCTTCGGAATCCTTTTTATATGTCCATCTCCCACGCACGTGTTGCGGTGCGCCTGGCCCTGGCCTTTGGCGTTGTGTGTCTTGTCATGTCGCTCTCGGCGGCCGTGGGCATCTGGCGGCTGGCGGGGCTGCAGGACATCGCCGACGACCTGGGCGGCGCATCGTCCGAACGTGCTCTGCTGGCGCGCGAGCTGCATGCCATCGTGGTGCTCAGCTCTGCCCGTGCCGAGACCCTGCTGGAGATCGACAACGCCGCGTATGCGGCGCGGATCGACGCTGACCGCAAGCTCACCTCGGCCCGCTCCGCCGAAGTGCGCAAGCGGCTGGACGAGTTGGCCGCGGACCCCGAGTCCCAGGCCCTGTTCGACGCCATCGACAAGGCGGGCAACGGTTTTCGCACCGTGCGCGACGACCTGGTCAAGCGCCGCAAGGATGGCGAGGCCCTGCCCCCCGACGCCATTGCCTCGCGCCTGCGCCCCGCGGCCGAAGCCTATGCAGCGGCGGTGAACAAGCTGGCGGAGTTCCAGCGCCAGCGCGTGGTCGAGGCCCGCGACGCTGCGGCCCGCAGCGAACGCCAGGGCATCACGCTGCTGGCCGCAGGCTCTGCCGTGGGATTGTTGTTGAGCCTGGCGTGCGCCTGGATGCTCTCGCGCTCCATCCTGCAGCCACTGGCGCATGCGTCCGAGGTCACGGACCGCATTGCCGAAGGCGACCTCACCTCGACCATTCCTGCTCCCGGCCTGGGCAACCGCGACGAGCTGCAGGCCCTGCTGGCGCGCCTGGGCGGCATGCAGGCCCGTCTGGCGGGGCTGGTGGTGGGCATGCGCCAGGCCAGCACCTCGGTGGCGGGCGCCAGCAGCGAGATCGCAGCGGGCAACAGCGACCTGTCGGCGCGCACCGAGCACACGGCCTCCAACCTTGAAGAAATTGCCGCCAGCATGGAGGAACTGCTGGCCACCGTGCGCCACAGCGCCGATGCCGCCGCGCAGGCCAGTGGCCTGGCCACGGGCGCGAGCGATGTGGCCCAGCGGGGCCGTGACGCGGTGGACCGTGTGGTGGGCACCATGGACGGCATCGCGCAATCCTCGCGCCGTATTGCCGACATCACCAGCGTGATCGACGGCATCGCCTTCCAGACCAACATCCTGGCGCTCAACGCGGCGGTGGAGGCCGCCCGCGCGGGCGAGCAGGGCCGGGGCTTTGCGGTTGTGGCGGGCGAGGTGCGCAGCCTGGCCCAGCGCTCGGCCACTGCGGCCAAGGAGATCGGGGGGCTGATCAGTGACAGCGTGCGCCAGGTGGACGAGGGCTCCAAGCTCGTGCACGCGGCGGGCAGCACCATGGGCGAGATCGTCGATTCGGTGCGCCAGGTGGCCACCATCATCGGCGAGATCAGCACCGCCGCGCGCGAGCAGACCACGGGCCTGAGCCAGGTGGGCGAGGCCGTCTCGCAGCTGGACCAGATGACGCAGCAGAACGCGGCGCTGGTGGAGGAATCGTCGGCCGCCGCGCAGGGCCTGCGCGCGCAGGCGCAGCAACTGGCCGAGCTGGTGGAGGCTTTCCGACTGCCGGCGGGCAACGCGCTGCGCTGATCAGTGCGGGCCCACGACAGCCAGGCTACTTCACTTCAACCCGCCAGCGGCGGCGCGGGGCGCGCAGCGCATGCCGCTTGCGGTACTCGGCCGGTGCCATCCCGGCGTAGCGGGCGAAGATGCGCCGAAAAGCCGCCGGGTCCGCATAGCCGCAGGCCACAGCGATGCTGGGCACGCTCTCGAGCGTCACCTCCAGCATCACCCGGGCGCGGGCGCAGCGCAGGCCGTGCAGGTAGTCCAGGGGTGACTGCGACAGCTCCTGCTGAAAGTGCCGCAGCAGCGTGCGCGTGCTCACCGACGCAGCCTCGGCCAGCCGGGCCAGGGAGTAGGGCTGGTCCAGGTGCGCTTCCATCCAGGCGATGGCGCGAGCCAGTGCACTGTCACGCGTGACAGGGAAATGCTGCGCCTTGGCCTGCAGCGCGGCGCGGGCGCGCTGGTGGTCTGGGGTCATCACGGTTTCGCACGCTGTCCCCAGCTCCGAGCCCAGTGCATGGCGTGCCAGGGCAATGGCCAGCAAGTTCACATTGCAGGGCAGCGCACAGCTGATCCAGGGGCCCTCCTCGTCCGAAATGTCCAATCCCTGGCTGTGGCCGATGTCCGGGAAGTCCCGCTCAAACCCCGCCATGTAGAACCAGGGCAGGCAGGCCTGGCGCCCATTCAGGCGTCCGCTGTGCGCCGCCAGCCAGGCGCCGTTTCCCACGGTGAGAAGTCTTTGCCCTGCGTCGAGGGCGATGCCCAGCTGGCGCGACAGCGCGCGGTGGCGGGCTGCCACCGCGCGGATCGCCGGAATGTCGGGCGCGTGGAACGAGGGTATGAGCACGGCATGGGCGGGGGTGGTGCCCATGGCCTGGTCATCGGGCGCGGTGTAGGCCGCCAGGGGGCCCGGCAGCGGCGCGAGGGCCCGGCCCTCGGCGTCCAGCAGGCGCCAGGCCAGGCGTGGAGCCTGCGCGCCCTGGCGCTGGCTGGCCAGCAGGTTGGCGGCGCGCAACAGATCGATGAACTGCAATGCACTGCCCACAGCCGATTCGGGCAACAGCGGGATGTCCACACGGAACACCGGAAGCTTCGAGGCGGCAGAAGGCAAGGAGAAGGTTGACGGTGGCATGGCGATATTGGCTCTGCGGATGGCCATTTTCGCTTGTCATGAAGCCTGGTGCGGCCTCTAGCATGAACGTGCATTTCGCTTCCCCACCCAGTCCCTCGTGGCTGTTTATTTCCTACGGATCTGCCCATGCAAAAACAATTTTCTGCCGTTTCGCTTGCTGTTGGCCTCTTTGCCAGCGGGTTGACTTTTGTCTCATCGGCCCATGCCCAGGCGCTGGATGCCGCCGGCCTGCAGGCCATCGACACGGCCGTGGCCAAGGTCGCCCCCAAGATGGTCAACTGGCGCCGCGACATCCATGCCCACCCCGAACTCTCGGGCCAGGAAGTGCGCACCGCCAAGCTCGTGGCCGAGCACCTGAAGAAGCTGGGCATGGAGGTGCAGACCAACGTGGGCGGCACCGGCGTCGTGGGCACCCTGCGCGGTGGCCTGCCGGGCAAGGTGGTGGCGCTGCGGGCCGACATGGACGCGCTGCCCGTGCCCGAGAACACGGGCCTGCCGTTCGCCTCGAAGGTGAAGGCCACCTATCTGGGCAAGGAAGTGCCAGTGATGCACGCCTGCGGGCACGATGCCCACGTGGCCATGCTCATGGGCGCGGCCGAAGCGCTGGCCGGCATGAAGGCCCAGTTGCCCGGCACCATCAAGTTCATCTTCCAGCCCGCCGAGGAAGGCGCACCTGTGGAGCCCGATGCCAATGGCAAGGTGCCCAGCTTCGGCGCCAAGGCCATGGTGGAAGAGGGCGCGTTGAAAGACGTTCAAGCCATCTACGGCCTGCACATCACTGCCAACCTGCCGTCCGGCGTGGTGGGCTACCGCAGCGGACCGCTCATGGCCGGCTCGGACAACATCAGCATCCAGGTGGAAGGCCGAGGCGGCCACGGTTCGTCGCCCTGGAACGCGGTGGACCCCATCGTGGCCGCCAGCCAGGTCGTGCTGGGCCTGCAGACGGTGGTGAGCCGCCAGCTCAACATCAGCCAGGAGCCCGCGGTCATCACCATCGGGCAGATCCAGGGTGGCACGCGTTACAACATCATCCCTGACAACGTCGAGATGCTGGGCACGCTGCGCACTTTCGACGAGGGCATGCGCCAGGAGGCGCTCAAGCGCATCACCACCACGGCCGAGCAGATCGCGGCGTCGAGCGGCGCCAAGGCCAAGGTGCGCTTCGGGCCCGTGGCCTACCCGGTGACCACCAACCCGGCGGAGCTCACGGCCGCATCGCTGCCGGCTCTCAAGCTCGCCTCTGGCGGCAAGGCGATGATCATCCCCAAGGTGAGCGGTTCGGAAGACTTCTCGGAGTTCCAGAAAGTGGCGCCCGGCTTCTTCTACTTCCTGGGCGCACCACCCAAGGGTGCGGACTTCGGCAAGGCGCCGTCCAACCACTCGCCGTTGTTCGACATCGATGAAGACCAGTTGCCGGTGGGGGCGCGCACGCTGGCTGCGCTGGCGGTGGATTTCCTGCAGCGCAAGTAGGGCGTGGGGGCTTGGCGCTGGTTGTGGTGTCACCTGCGCTGCCTGGCGCCCGCCCCTGCCTCGCTCCACTCCAGCCCGTTTGGGTTGAGCTTGTCGAAACCTGGGTGCTGCTCGCGGGCTCGCTGATTGGCGGTGTGCCTGGTTCAAGGGCGGAGGCCGGGAGTTCGCCCCGGCGGGCGAGGTACTTCTTCTTTGCTTCGCCAAAGAAAAGTACCCAAAAGAAAGGCGACCCCCAGTCTGCGACCCCTTCGCTGCGCTACGGGGCGACCTGCGTCGTGTCGGTTGCGGGGTGCGCCGCAGAACTCACTGCGCGCCTGCGGCGCTCCGTTCAGACAACTGCGCCGAGTCAGTTCACGAAGCATGCGCGCTCCGACGCGCATGCCACCCCGTAACCGCCCCGCCGCAGGCGCAGCCAGCAGGGGGTGGACAGCCGAACATCCAAACAGCCACACGGGCCATCGCGTTGCTCGGCCCCGCCCGCGCAGCGCGTGGCGCTTGCGCCCGCGAGATGGGGCCGAGCAACGCGATGGCCCGTGTGGCTGTTTGGCCCTCCATCCCTTCTGGATGCGCCTGGGGCGCGCAGGGGGCGGGGTGGGCGTGTGCCGAAGGACACACGCCTTCGTGCTCTGACTTGCCGCAGTTGTCTGAACGGAGCGCGCAGCGCGCAGTGAGTTCTGCGGCACACCCCGCGCCCGAGCACCCCAGGTTGCCCCGCAGCGCAGCGAAGGGGACGCAGACAGCAGGGTCGCCTTTTCTTTGGTGCCTTTCTTTTGGCGAAGCAAAAGAAAGACACTCGCCGCCGGGCGACTCCCGGCCTCCGCACTTGAACCAGGCATGCTGCCCCTCAGCGAGCCCGCGAGCGCGCCCAGGTTTCGACAAGCTCAACCCGAACGGGCGGGGGTGAGGCGCCCCGGTTTCGACAAGCTCAACCCGAACGGGCGGGGGTGAGGCGCCCCGGTTTCGACAAGCTCAACCCGAACGGGCGGGGTAAGGCGCCCCGGTTTCGACAGGCTCAACCTCACCCGTACGGGTAGAGACGACGCGCCAAAACTTCAAGCAGCACGCCGCGCCACGTTGCTCCCCATCAGCAGCCTGAATGGCATCAGCAGCGCCACCCCCAGCACCAGCTTCACACCCAGATCCCCCAGCGCCCAGGTCAACCACGGGTCGCTGCTGCCGGCAAACGCGATGCTCCAGAACACTGCCGTGTCCAGCACCGCGGCCAACAGCGTGGCCACCAGCGGCGCGCGCCACCAGGTGCCATGGCGCAGCCGGTCGAACACGGCGATGTCCAGCCATTGCGACAGCAAAAACGCCGTGCCGGACGCGATGGCAATGCGCGCAGGCGCGAGCACCAGCGAAGCAGCCACCGCTACCGCAAAGCCCACCCAGGCCACGCGGCGCGCGTGCTGCGGGCCGTGGGCGCGGTTGACCAGTTCACTCACCAGGAACGCGATCGGGTAGGTGATGGCGCCCCAGGTGAGCCAGTCGTTCAGCGGGAACTGCACCAGGATGTTGGAGGCCAGCACCACGGCGGCCATGGCCAAGGCAGAGGCCGCGAACTGCGTGCGGGTCGGACGTGTCAGCACACTTGCCACCATGCCTCCACTGCGTCAGGACGTGCCCAGCAGGGCGCGCGCAACGGCCTCGCCCACCTTGATCCCGTCCACACCGGCCGACAGGATGCCCCCTGCATAGCTGGCACCTTCGCCTGCGGGGTACAGGCCCGCCGTGTTCAGGCTCTGCAGGTTCTCGCCCCGCCCGATCTTGAGCGGCGACGACGTGCGCGTCTCCACGCCGGTCAGCACCGCGTCGTGCATGTCAAAGCCCTTGATCTTGCGGCCGAACACGGGCAGTGCCTCGCGCAGCGCGGCGATGGCGTAGCCGGGCAGGGCGGCGTGCAGGTCGCCCAGGGCCACGCCCGGCTTGTACGAGGGCTCCACATCGCCCAGGTGTTTCGATGGCGTGCCTTGAATGAAATCGCCCACCAGTTGCCCCGGCGCGCTGTAATCGCGCCCGCCGAGCACGAAGGCGTTGGACTCCAACTGGCGCTGCAGCACGATGCCCGCGAGCGGGTGAAAACGCCCTTGCGGCATTGCTTCGATGCCGTGGGTGCGGCCCAGGTGGGTGTCGAAGGCGGCGGCATCGGTGGGGTAGTCGCGCGGGTCGATCCCCACCACCATGCCGGCGTTGGCGTTGCGCTCGTTGCGGGAGTACTGGCTCATGCCGTTGGTGACCACGCGGTTGGGCTCGCTGGTGGCGGCCACCACGGTGCCGCCGGGGCACATGCAGAAGCTGTACACCGCGCGGCCGTTCTGCGCGTGGTGCACCAGCTTGTAGTCGGCTGCGCCCAGCAGCGGGTGCCCGGCGTGGCGGCCCCAGCGAGCGCGGTCGATGATGCCCTGCGGGTGCTCGATGCGAAAGCCGATGGAAAACGGCTTGGCCTCCATGGCGACGCCGCGGTCGTACAGCATGGCAAAGGTGTCGCGCGAGCTGTGGCCCAGGGCCATCACCACATGGTCGGCGCGCAGGTCGGTGGTCTCGCCCGTGGCCTGGTTCAGCACCTTCAGGCCGCGCAGGTGGCGGGCGTCGCCCGAGCCTTCGACGACCACGTCCGTCACGCGCTGCTCGAAGCGGATCTCGCCGCCCAGCGCAATGATCTGCTCGCGCAGGTTCTCCACCACTTTCACGAGCTTGAACGTGCCGATGTGCGGGTGGGCCACGTACAGGATCTCTTCGGGAGCACCTGCCTTGACGAACTCGTTCATCACCTTGCGGCCCAGGTGGCGCGGGTCCTTGATCTGGCTGTACAGCTTGCCGTCACTGAAGGTGCCGGCGCCGCCTTCGCCGAACTGCACGTTGCTCTCGGCGTGCAGTTCGCGCTTGCGCCACAGGCCCCAGGTGTCCTTGGTGCGCTCGCGCACCGGCTTGCCGCGCTCCAGCACGATGGGCTTGAAGCCCATCTGCGCCAGCACCAGCGCGGCGAAGATGCCGCAGGGTCCGAAGCCCACCACCACGGGGCGCAGGGGCAGGTCGGCAGGCGCCTGGCCGACGGGGTGCCAGGCCATGTCGGGCGTGGGCTGGATGTGGGGGTTGCTGTCGAACTGGGCCAGCAGCGCAGCTTCGTGTTCCGGCCGGGCGAGCGTGATGTCGACGATGTAGACCGCCAGCAGCTCGACCTTGCGCGCGTCGAAGCTGCGCTTGAAGACGTGCAGGTGGGTGATGTCGGCCGGGGCCAGGCCCAGGAGCTTGGCCGCGGCGGCGCGCAGCAGCGCATCGGGGTCTTCGGCCGCCGTGAAGGGCAGCCGGATTTCAGAAAGGCGGATCATGGTCTTGCGGGCCCGTGTCGATCGGGCGGGGTGCAAAGTCGTGGGGCCGTGATTTTACCGGGGTGAGGCCGGCTGCGGGGCCGCTGTGCTGCCTATGGCCCCGCAGGCCACCTGCTGGAGTGTGGTTTGCTATTGAAATAATAGCTAATGGCGCTTGTTGTGTAAGCGTCGCAGGCTATTTTTGATCTGAATCCGGCACATCTGCGCCGTCGTGGCGCCGCCAGCGCAGCTCGGCCACGCCGAAAGCCGCGGCCGCCAGCACCAGCGGCACGAAGTAGTACAGCGCCCGGTAGGCCAGCAGCGCGGCCAGCACCTTGTCCTGGCCCGGGGCACCTGCCGCGCCGCTGGCCAGCAGGGCGACGCCTACGGCCTCCAGCACGCCCAGGCCCGCCGGCACGCGCAGGATGAGCCCGGCCACCGCGCCCAATTGCACGGTGGCCAGCGCGGCGGGGTAGCTCACCTGGCCCTGCAGCACCGTCCACAGCGCCGCAGCCATTAGCATCCAGTTGGCGGCCGAGACGGCCACCTGCCACAGGGCCACGGGCCAACGCGGCAGCGGGAACTCGTGGCCCCGCAGGGTGAGCGCCTTGCCTGCACGCATCGCGCACAGCACCAGGTAGGCGGCCGGCAGGCAACCCACCAGCACACCCCCTGTCCGCAGTTGCCAGGGTTCCACCGCCCAGCCTGCCATCGCGGGCGGCTGCCACAGCCAGGGCAGCACGGCCGCCAGCAGCAGGTAGCCCACCCAGTTCGTGAGGATGCTGGTGCCCACCACCTGGCCGATGGTGCCGGGGTCCACGCCCCGGCGCTCGTACAGCCGGTAGCGCACGCCCACGCCGCCGATCAGCGAGCCCAGGTTCAGGGTGAAGGGGTAGCTGGTCATCGCAATGCCCAGCGTGGCAGGGCGCGAGAGGCGGTGGCCCGTGCAGTGGCGGCCGATCAGGTCGAACGTGCCGTAGGTGCCGTGGCTGGCCAGTGCCAGCGCGCCCGCGATGAGGAGCACGCCCGCCGGCAGGGCCTGCAGCGCCTGCCACACCGCCGGCCAGTCCACCGTGCGCGCCTGCCGCACGATGAGCCACGCGACGACCGCGAAGAAGGCCAGCGCCAGGCCGCGCGTGAGCCAGGGCCACCAGCGCCGCCGCGTGATGCTTCGCCAGCCCGAGGTTGCCGGGGCGGTGTCGGGCTGGCCGGCCAGGGCCGGGTGGTGTGGTGCGGTGGCGGCCATGGGCATCGTCGGTGGGTGGAAGTCCGGGCCGCCGCGCTCAGGCCGCCAGGCCCGCGTTGCGGCCCGATGCCTTGGCCGGTGCGTCCGATGCGCTCGGCGTTTGCGTCGCAGGCGTGCGCACCATGGTGATGGTGGGCTCATGACGCGGCAGCCAGCCTGCCCAGGTGGGGAACCAGCGCATCAGGTGGAAGACGAAGTAGCTGCGCAGCAAGCGCAGGCCGTCGAAGCGCCCGGGCGGCGTGGCCTTGATTTGCTTGCAGCTGTTGTCCATCAGGTGCGCCAGGCGGCCGTGCAGATGGTCGTTGAAGGCGCGGTCGCGAATGATCACATTGGCCTCGAGATTGAGCGACAGGCTCAGCGGGTCGAGGTTGCTCGACCCCACGGTCGACCATTCGTCATCCACCAGCGCCACCTTGCCGTGCAGCGGCCGGTCGCAGTATTCATAGATGCGCACGCCGGCGCGTATCAGGTGGTCGTACAGCATGCTGGCCGCCGTGCGCACGATGGCCATGTCGGGCTGGCCCTGCAGGATGAGCCGCACGTCCACGCCGCGCTTGGCGGCACGCCGCATCTCGCGGATGAAGCGGTACCCCGGGAAGAAGTACGCGTTGGCAATCACCACGCGGTGGCGGGCCGAACGCAGCGCCACGCGGTAGTGCCGCTCGATGTCGTTGGTGTGCTGGTGGTTGTCGCGCGTGACGAAGATCGCGTCGGCCGTGCCGGCGCGGGGCGACTCTGGATCGGTGGCACCGGCAGGGGGCTGCTGGGGCCGGCCCCGGGTACGGCCCAGCACCGCCTCGCGCGCAAAGCGGTGCATCTGCGCGACGATGGGACCGCGTGCGGCGACGGAATAATCCTGCTTGGCCTCGGGCCCGAAGTCGGCCACGTGGTCGGCCGAGTAGTTGATGCCCCCGATGAAGCCCAGCTCTCCATCCACCACCACGATCTTGCGGTGCATGCGGCGCAGCAGATTCAGCCGCTGGCCCAGGAAGCGCCGGCCCGGGTCGAAGATGCGAAAGCGCACGCCCGCGTTCACCAACTGGCCGACAAAGGTGTCCGAAAGGTCGGGCGAGCCGAAGCCGTCCACCAGCACATGCACTTCCACCCCGCGTTCGGCAGCGGCCAGCAATGCGCCGTGCAGCTCCTGGCCGATCTTGTCCTCGAACAGGATGAAGGTCTCCAGCACCACTTCGCGCTGCGCGCCACGGATGGCGTCGAACACGCGGGGAAAGAACTCCTCGCCGTTCTCCAGCAGTTCGAAGTGGTTGCCGGACACCCAGCGGGACGAACGCGGTGGGCGGAAGGTGGGGCGTCGCAGGCTCATAGGTAGATCTCCGCGGCCAGTGGGGCGTGGTCAGAGAGTTTGTCCCACGGTTTCTTGGGCAAGGTCAGGGGCGAATGCACCGATGCATTGCGCACGTAGATGCGGTCCAGCGCCAGCAGGGGCATCGATGCTGGAAATGTCCGCACCGCGCGCCCGAAGGCCTGCACGAACACCTCCTGCAGGCCCGCACCCCGGTGCAGGATGGCGTGGGCACGGTGCCGCCAGTCATTGAAGTCGCCGGCCAGCACCACGGGCTCGTCCTTCGGAAAGGACTCGATCAGCTCGCACACCCGCTGCAACTGGCGTTGGCGGTGCGACTCCTGCAGGCCCAGGTGCACGCAGATCGCATGCACCGGCAGATGGTGCCCTGGCGGCTGCAGGATGCAATGCAGCATGCCGCGCCGCTCGGGTCCGGCGATGGAGATGTCGTGGTTCTCGTAGTGGACGATGGGGAACTTGGACAGCAGCGCGTTGCCGTGGTCGCCGTTGTCGTACACCGCGTTGCGGCCATAGGCGTACTGCGACCAGATCGTGTCCGCCAGGAACTCGTAGTGCGGCACCTGCGGAAAGTTCGACAGCCGGCTCGCATGCTTGTGGTGCGTGCCCAGCACTTCCTGCAGGAACACCAGGTCGGCCTCCACGTCCCGCACCGCCTCGCGCAGCTCGTGCAGGATGAACCGGCGGTTGAACGTGGTGAAACCCTTGTGCACGTTCACGGTCAGGACCTTGAACGCAATGGGCTTGGAATCGGTGTTGGCCATGGGCAGACAGACAAATCGTTGTGTGTGGCACCCCGGTGCGCGTCCCATGCAGGGCGGCCCGAAAGGTACAAACGATTGTTGTGTCCGCGCCGCGCTGCCCCTGTAGGACGGCTGGCCGTTGGTATGTGCTGTGCTGCCCGAAAAGGCTTGCGGGGACCGCGTCGGCGCCCGCGCTGTATGTGGTGGGAAGCGCCCCCCAATGACCCGCCCGAACGCCCGGACCGCCGTGGATCGCGGCGCCGCAGGAGGGCGCGTTCAATCATTCACTACCGTTCGGGCTGAGCCTGTCGACGCCTTGCGCGGCGCTTCGACAGGCTCAGCGTGAACGGTTTTTTTGTTTTCGAAAGCGACGGGTATCAGGGGGCCTACACCGGCAGGAAGCCTTCCACCGACAGATAACGCTCGCCCGTGTCGTAGTTGAAACCCAGCACCTTCGCGCCTGCGGGCAGCTCGGGCAGCTTCTGCGCAATGGCAGCCAGCGTGGCCCCCGACGAAATGCCCACCAGCATGCCCTCTTCGCGCGCGCTGCGGCGGGCGTATTCACGCGCCGGCTCGGCATCGACCTGGATCACGCCGTCGAGCAGGCTGGTGTCCAGGTTCTTGGGGATGAAGCCCGCGCCGATGCCCTGGATGGGGTGGGGTGCCGGCTGGCCGCCCGAGATCACGGGCGAGGCCGTGGGCTCCACCGCAAATACCTTGAGATTCGGAAATTTCGCCTTGAGCACCTTGGCCACGCCGGTGATGTGGCCGCCTGTGCCTACGCCGGTGATCAGCACGTCGATGCCCTCGGGGAAGTCAGCCAGGATCTCCTGCGCCGTGGTGCGCACATGCACGTCGATGTTGGCCGGGTTCTCGAATTGCTGCGGAATCCACGCGCCAGGCGTCTGCGCCTGCAGCTCCTGCGCGCGGGCGATCGCGCCCTTCATGCCCTTTTCGCGCGGCGTCAGGTCGAACTGTGCGCCGTAGGCCAGCATCAGGCGGCGCCGCTCGATGCTCATGCTGTCGGGCATCACGAGGATGAGCTTGTAGCCCTTCACGGCCGCCACCAGCGCCAGGCCGATGCCGGTGTTGCCGGAGGTCGGCTCGATGATCGTGCCACCGGGCTGGAGCGCGCCGGACTTCTCGGCGTCTTCCACCATGGCCAGCGCGATGCGGTCCTTGATGGAGCCGCCCGGGTTGCTGCGCTCGGACTTCACCCACACGTTGGCCGTGGGGCCAAAAATGCGGTGGATGCGCACGTGGGGCGTGTTGCCGATGGTTTGCAGAATGTTGTCAGCTTTCATGGCGTCTCCTGTGAAGGTCAATCAATGGAAAGGGGAACTGGCATGCCGATACCGCCCGCCGCAGGGCCCGGTCCACCCCGCCCGTTCGGGCTGAGCCTGTCGAAGCCTGGGCGTGACGCAGGGCCCGGCACTTCGCAAGACTGGCGCGACGGGGCCTGCTGTTCGCGGCATTGCGGCGTCACGCGCATTCTGAACCAGTTCAGCGACGGCTCCGGTGATATGGATATAGCCCGGGCGTCCCATCGCCGCCTGCTAGCGCAGCGGGCTGATCTCCACCTGCATCGCGCGCTCCACGGGTGTGATCTCCACCCGCACCGGCAGGCCCAGCTCGATCGTCTGCGCATTCGTGGCCGTGTGCTGCGTCACCTCGGTGCAGGTATAGCGCGCGGCCCGCCCGCTGCGCCACACGGCCAGCGCCAGCGGCAGCATCCACTGGTCGGCCAGGTGCGGGCCTAAAGCGCCCGCGCTGCGCTGGAATGTGCGCACCTCGTCCGCCAGCCGCTTGGCCACCTGCTCGGCCGACAGGCTGCGCTCGCCCAGCTGGCAGAACACCTCGGTCAAGTGCTCGTGCTCCAGCGTGGCGATGAGCGCGTTGCCCGGCCCTTCGTTCTGCCGTGTGGGCGGGTTGCGCAGCTGCCCCGCCTCGAACGTCCAGCCCGTGCGCTGGCCCAGGGCCTCCAGCTCGCGGTGCGCGATGTTGCGCGCCAGGCCCGGCACCAGCGCCTCACCGTAGGCATTGAGCAGCGCCCCGCGCTCCATCACATCCACCGGTGTCAGTGGCTGCACTGAAGGCGTGATGTTCGCCACCAGCTCGCCGCCCCCGGCGGGGTAGAAACCGCGGCGCTGCAGTTGCAGGTCCAGTCCCAAGCCCAGCCGCCGAACCAGCGGCGCAAACGACCGTTCCAGAAAGTCGAAAGGCGGCGCCATCGGGTTGTGCGTGCCGCCCGACAGCTGCACACGGCTTTCGCTGCCGGCCAGCATCAGCGCGGGCAGCACAGTCTGCAGCACCAGCAGGCAGCTGCCCGCCGTCGCGATCTGAAAGCGGTAGTCGCCCGAGCGCACCGCGCCGGGCGCGAAAAGCAGCGTTTGCGAACCCAGCTCTGCGCCGTCCGCCTGCCCGCCGCACACGGCCACTGCGGCCTGCACGCAGGCCAGGTGCTGGCGCATCAACCCAGGCTTGGGCCGCCCCGCGCGGATGCGCGTGATGTGCAGCGGCCGGCCGGTGACCATGGACAGCGCCAGGCCGGTGCGCAGGATCTGGCCACCGCCCTCGCCGGTGGAGCCGTCGAGGGCGAGTGGCAGAGTGATCACGTCCGACATGTCGACGCCTCCTCACAGGCTCGGGCGTCATACCGCAGCACGGTGTCATGCAGCAGTGCATCCAGCGCGGCATGCCCCGGCACGGGCAGTGGCTGCACAAGCTCGGCCGCGTTACGTGCCAGTTCGGCTTCGATGAACGCGTGAATGCCGGGCCAGCGCGGGCTGGTGGCGGACTCGCCGGCGCGCATCTTCACCTCCAGCAGGGCGTTGATCTCCGCGACCAGCGCAGCGTCGGCCACCGGGTCCAGCGTGTGCTGCGCCAGCTCGGCAAAACGCATGGGCGGCACACCAGGCAGGGCGCGTATCCAGCGCGCAGCCAGCAGCGGGCGCAGCACGTACAGGTACTTCTTGTAGCGCACCTCGTCGGCCTGCAGGTGCTCGCGGAAGTTCTTCTTGGCCATCGACGCGTAGTGGTGCCAGCCCTTGGCGTTGGAGAACACCTGCCCGGCCAGCGCGCGGAACTGCGCCATGGTGTCCGCTTCTTCGCGGTAGACGATGGGCGAGCGCAGCCACTCCAGCAGCGTGGGGTTGGACTCGCGCATCAGGCCCAATGCCTTGCGCAGGTCCCAGCCGTTGATGTCCAGGTCGCCGCTGATGGGCACTTCGATCACATCGCGCCCGGGCGCCACGGTCAGGTACCAGGGCAGGCGGTTGACGTAGATGAAGCGCACGTCGTAGTCGCTGTCGGGCGATGCAAAACCCCAGCCGCGGCTGCCGGATTCGCAGGCGAAGAGGATGGTCACGTCGTGCGTGGATTCGATGCGCTGCAGCTCCCGCATGACTTGCGCGCGCATGTGCGGCTCCACCGGGTGGGCGGAACGGAGCATTTCTGGTTGTTGTTCTTGTTTTTGCATAAGAAATGGGCTTGAGCGCTTATTTAGCAAGCGCCACCAGCTATCAAAAATGTAGTTCTCCAAATATCCGTTCGGGCTGAGCCTGTCGAAGCCTCTCGCGGCGCTTCGACAGGCTCAGCGTGAACGGTTGTTGGTGGATCGGCGATAAATTCCTCAACGGTGTCCAGCCCTTGCATTGCGTGCAGCTGAGCAGAGCCTCACCCCTTCACGCACACCACCTGCTTTAGCGTGTACACCACCTCCACCAGGTCTTCTTGCGCCGCCATTACCGCGTCGATGTTCTTGTACGCCATCGGGATCTCGTCGATCACGTCGGCGTCCTTGCGGCATTCCACGCCCTCGGTGGCCTTGATCTGGTCTTCGACGGTGAACATCTTCTTGGCCTTGGTGCGGCTCATGGTGCGGCCCGCGCCGTGGCTGCAGCTGTTGAAGCTCTCGGGGTTGCCTTTTCCGCGCACGATGAAGCTCTTGGCGCCCATGCTCCCCGGGATGATCCCCAGCTTGCCTTGCTCGGCACTCACCGCGCCCTTGCGGGTCACGAACACGTCCTGCCCGAAGTGGGTTTCGCGCTGCACGTAGTTGTGGTGGCAGTTCACGGCTTCCACATGCGTCTCGAACGGCTTGGTGATCACTTTGCGCAGCGCGGCGATCACGCGGCCCATCATCACCTCGCGGTTGGCTGCGGCGAATTTCTGCGCCCACCCCACGGCCTTCACGTAGTCGCCAAAGTACTGCGCGCCTTCCTCGAAGTACGCCAGGTCCTTGTCGGGCAGGTTGCGCTGGTTCATCTCGGCGTCCTTCTTGGCCAGCTCGATGAAGTGGGTGCCGATGGCGTTCCCCACCCCACGCGATCCCGAGTGCAGCATCACCCACACGGACTGGTGTTCGTCCAGGCAGATCTCGATGAAGTGGTTACCCGTTCCGAGCGTTCCCAGGTGCTTGTAGTTGTTGGTCTTCTCGATGCGCGGGTGCGCCTCGCAGATTTCCTTGAACTCGTCGACCAGCGCCGACCAGGCGCGGTCGGTTTCGGCAGGCGGGGTATCCCAGCTTCCTTTATCGCGGCCGAAGTGCTTGGGCGTCATCCCTACCGGCACGGCGCGCTCGATGGCGGCACGCACGCCGGACAGGTTGTCGGGCAGGTCGCTGGCGGTCAGCGTGGTCTTGCACGCCATCATTCCGCAACCCAGGTCCACGCCCACGGCGGCGGGGATGATGGCTTTGAGCGTCGGCACGACCGAGCCGATGGTGGCACCGATCCCCAGGTGCACGTCGGGCATCACCGCCACGTGCTTGAACACGATGGGCAGGCGGGCAATGTTGCGCAGCTGGTTCTTGGCGTCTTCTTCCACGGGCACGCCGTTCGTCCACATCTTCACGGGCACGCCGTTGGGTACTTCGAGTTGTTCGTAGTTGCTCATTTCGTTCTTTCGTCTTTGTCGTTCATTGAACCATTCCGCGTGCTGCGGCCTGGGCGTAGTTCTTCAGTTCGTCGTCGTTCTTCACCTGGCGGATGAATGCATCCATGTGCGCCTGCAGTTCCTTGGGCCGCTTCAGGCGCACGCCTTCGTGGCCGATTCCGTGCAACGCCGATTCCTGGGCGGCCCGGTACGGCATGGCCAGCATCTCGCAGAACACCTTCCACATCGCGTCGCGCCATTCGGGGATGTCCTTGGCGTTCCAGAACGTGGGCCACACGTCAAACCACATGTAGCTCACGAAGTACAGGCGATCGTTTCTGCTTCCGATCGGGCTCGGCCCGGTGTCAAGGCGCGGCCCCAGGCAGTCGCTCCACAAGGTGGGCAGGGCCCGCATCATGCGCATCGCGTCGGCCAGGGGCACGGATGGGTCGTTCACCATGAGGGGGATGTCGCCCGCGTTGTTGCTCATCACATGGTTCAGGCCCATTCCCACTTGCTCGTCGCTGTAGGGTGCGAGGTCGACGCCCGCGTTGGCGAACAGCACGGTCTGGATGTGGGTCCATTGCAGCGGCGTGGCGTCGAACTCCGGCTCGTCGGCCAACCAGTACCACTCCTGCCCGCTCTTGTCGGGCACGGGGCGATCGAACAGGTAGCGCAAGGCCGCGCTGTAGACCGCCGGGTCCAGGCCAACAGATGCGCACGTGGCGGGCCCGTGGGCGCGCTGCAGGCGTTTTTCTCTTGCTGTCAGTTTCTTGTTCTTCATGGCAGTTCTCTGTCTCTTCTTCTACTTGCTCATTGGTGGACGCGACGGGATTGCTCGGGCTGCGCCCTGGGCCGTCGGCCCGTGGCTGTGCCACGTCCAGCGCCGCTTCGCAGCGCTGAGCGAACCCGCATCTTTGCCGCGACCACGGTTCTTTAGTCCAGTGGCCCAGTGAACGGT
Source organism: Acidovorax sp. sic0104 (assembly GCF_019219095.1). GTDB lineage: Bacteria > Pseudomonadota > Gammaproteobacteria > Burkholderiales > Burkholderiaceae_C > Acidovorax. Next base: position 785,225 of record NZ_JAHUWH010000001.1, on the reverse strand, counting down.
TGGAAACGCGCGCCAGTGGCAGACCCGTCATCTGCAGCCAATCCTGCATCCTCAACCTTGCCCGTTCACCGACTCTCCCGCTGCACTCGGTGTTACCCGACCTGCCGGCAATAACAACATTTTTGGCAGTGGCGCTCCCTTCTGTGCCAGCGCGCCCGTATCCTTTTCATTCCCTGCTCAACGCATCTTCACGAGGCCGTTCAGCACCTGGTCCAGGCCGCCGAAGACGGAGATCTTGTCGATGCGCTCGGCCACGCGTTCCAGCGTCTCCAGCTCCTTCATGCGCAGGGCGACGGGGTTGTCCTCCATCACCTTGGCGGTGTTGAGCAGCGACCGCGTGGCGGCGGTTTCCTCGCGGCGGCGGATCACGTTGGCCTGGGCCTGCTTTTCCGCCTGCACCACCTGGGTCAGGATGGTCTTCATGTCGCCGGGCAGCACGATGTCCTTCACGCCCACGCTTTCCAGCTGCATGCCGTAGGGCTGCAGCTTGGCCGCCATGTGCGCGGTCACCACCTCGTCGATCACGGTCTTGTTCTCCAGCAGTTCGTCGAGCGTGCGGGTACCCACGGCGGCGCGCAGCGCAAACTGCAGTTCGCGGTACAGGTAGTCAGCAGGCTTTTGCAGCTGGGCAAAGGCGCGCAGCACATCGGTCACGCGGTAGGTGGCGCACAGGTTCAGGCGCAGGCTCACCTTGTCGCGGGTCATGATGTCCTGGCCCGATACCTCGACGGCTTGCAGGCGCAGGTCCACCAGTTCCACGGCGATGGTGCGGCCGTACTTCCAGAACGCGTAGGCACCGGCGGTCAGCAGGCGTTCGACCTTGCCGTCCACCGTCAGCAGCGCGCACTGGCCTTCGGGCACCTGCACCTGCAGCACACCGTTCATGCCCGTCACCGCACGCTGGCGCAGCTGGGTCTGGGTCAGGCGGGCCACCAGTTCGGCGGGCAGTTCGGCACCGTTGTGCAGGTTCACCACTTGCACCGTGACGTCCACCAGGCCCTTCCAGTACAGGCGGCGCGTGCCGGGCGGCAGGACTTCGACCAGCACGCCGTTCTCGCTGCGCAGGCCCACTTCGCGCTCGGACAAATTCACCTGCACGAACTCGGCGGCCACCACGGCGGGCTGCTGTGCCATCAGGTACTCGGCCAGGCCGTGCGTGAAGGCGGGTTGCTCCAGGGCGAAGGTCTCCACGCGCAGCGTGTCCAGGCCGGCGAACAGCCAGTGCGTGCCGCTTTGCAGCACGCGGTCGAAATCGCCGTTGCGCAGCAGCAGGGCGCGTTCGTTCTTCTTGACGGTGATGCGTTGGATCTTGTTGTTCAGCATTTTTCTTCTCCTTGTTGTGTTGCGGGCAGGCCGGGCTCTCCGGCGTCGCCTTGCGTTGTCTTCGTCTCTTCGTTTCTTCTTTGCGTCATCGGGTTGCCGTTACAGCGGCGGCGGGGCTCCAGGGGGCGCAGCCGCGGGCCCTGCAGTGCGCCTGATGGCCGGCCCCGAAAGGTCGGCAGCCAGGCTGGCTGCGGGCGCGGGCTGCGCCGGGTGCTGGCGCAAACCGCCGCCGGCTGACGGGGCGGGCCTTGCGGTGGTGCTTCGCACCGCCCTGGGGCCACTCCCCGCGTTCGGCGGGTGGTCTTTCGACCGGTACTTCCAATCAAGGTCTTGCGACCGTGGGCAGGAATCGAACCTGCGACAACTCCTTGCGGAGGGCTCTACCTACTGAGCTACCAGTGGTGGCATACCTGGAGTCGAACCAGGCACATTCCTTTCGGAGTGGCTACCGCAGCCATGCCGTCTCCAGTGGTCACGGTGTGCGGCATGCAGGGAATCGACAGGGCCCGAAGGCTCCGGATTCCCTGCACCGGCGGGGCGGACGCTGGTCCCAACCCCGGCCTGTGAGCGGTCACCGCTTGCACTGGATGCCTCTTCTATTGCCAGATGCGTGCCAGGCGAATTCTGGTGTGACTGGCGTTTTATAAGTAATTGATTTGAAAGGAGTTTTTGTCTATCTAAGTCAGGCGCAGCTTTTTCTGATTTCTATTTGACTAGAATGTCAGCTAAATAAATAGCAAAAGTGAATGCGCAAAAACAAGGTTGTCATCGGCTTCCTGGGCACGCAGCTCGACTCCGGCAAGGGTGCAGGCCGCTGGGAGAAGTGGCGTCCCACCGTCTCGCTGGTGCAGCACGAAGACGTGGTGATCGAGCGGCTGGAGCTGCTCTACACGCCGCCCCACCGAGAGCTTGCGCATGTGGTGCGCACCGACATACAGACGGCCTCTCCCGAGACGGCGGTGTCGCTGGTGCCACTTCAGATCGCCGACCCCTGGGACTTCGGCGAGGTCTACGCCACGCTCTTCGACTGGACCCAGGGCTACCGCTTCGACACCGAGCGGGAGGAGTACTGGACCCATATCACCACCGGCACGCACGTCGCGCAGATCTGCCTGTTCCTGCTGGTGGAATCGCGCCGCATACCCGGCGTGCTGGCGCAGACATCGCCCCCGAAGCGCCAGCAGATGGGCAACCCGGGCAGCTATGCGCTGATAGACCTGGACCTGTCGCGCTACGACGTGATCGCGCAGCGCTTCGGCGCCGAGCAGCGCGACGCGCTGGACTTCCTCAAGAGCGGCATCGCCACGCGCAACGCCCGCTTCAACGCGTTGATCGAGGAGGTGGAACGAGTCGCGGTGCGATCGCGCGCGCCCATTCTGTTCACCGGGCCCACGGGCGCGGGCAAGTCGCACCTGGCGCGGCGCATGTTCGAGCTCAAGAAGGCGCGCCACCAGGTCGAGGGCGACTTCGTCGAGGTGAATTGCGCCACGCTGCACGGCGACGGCGCGGCGTCCACGCTGTTCGGCCACAAGAAAGGCGCCTTCACCGGCGCGGCGGCCGACCGCGCGGGCCTGCTGCGCACGGCGCACAAAGGGGTTTTGTTCCTCGACGAGATTGGCGAGCTGGGCCTGGACGAGCAGGCCATGCTGCTCAAGGCGGTGGAGGAAAAGCGCTTCTACCCCATGGGCAGCGACCGCGAGGTGGCGAGCGACTTCGAACTCATTGCCGGCACCAACCGCGACCTGCGCACCGAGGTGGCCGCCGGGCGCTTTCGCGAAGACCTTTACGCCCGCATCAACCTCTGGAGCTACCAGCTGCCGGGCCTGGCCGAGCGGCCCGAAGACATCGAACCCAACCTGGACCACCTGCTTTCGCGCACCGGTGGCGAGCTGGGCCGCACGGTGCGTTTGTCGGCCGAGGCGCGCACCGCCTACCTGCGCTTTGCGCAGTCGCCCGACGCACTGTGGAGCGGCAACTTCCGCGACCTGTCGGCCAGCGCCACGCGCCTGGCCACCCTGGCCGACAGCGGCCGCATCGGCCTGCCCTTGGTCGAGGCCGAAATCGCCCGCCTGCGCTGGCTTTGGCAGGCCGCGAGCGATGCGCGCCATGGCCTTGCTCCTGCCGCTGGAACGGTGGGGCGCGCCGATCTGGCAGCCTTGCTGGGTGATGAGACGGTGGAGTCCATGGACCTTTTCGACCAGCTGCAACTGGCGGCCGTGCTGCAGGTCTGCCGCCAGTCGCGCGCTTTGTCGGATGCAGGGCGCCTGCTGTTCCAGGCCTCGCGCACGCAGCGCACCGTGGTCAACGATGCAGACCGGCTGCGCAAGTACCTGGCCAGGTTTGGGCTGGACTGGGGCCGCGCAAGCGCCCACCGCTGAAACGCCCGATCGCGTCAGCCGGGTGCTGCACACCAATGAGATAATTCCGCCCGTGAAGCACGCCAGACCGCCGCTGGTGCAATCTGGGAAACCAGGCACTGGAGGAACGTCCGGACTGCACAGGACAGCGTAGCAGCTAACGGCTGCCCACCGTGAGGTGAGGATCAGAGCAACAGAGACGAGTCGGAGCAGGCACAAGCCACCGAAGGTGTTCTATCGGTCACCCGCGCAAGCGGGTACGGCTGGCGCGAGCCAGACGGTTTGCGGCGAAAGCCGCAAAGACCATAGCCACCCGAAGCGGGCGGCGCCCGCTTCGGGTGAAACGGGCAATCTCTACGCGCAGCAATACCAAGTAGGCCAGCGTTGATGTGGTTCCGCAGAGCTGGCGGGTAGGTAGCACCGAGCCGTGGTGGCGACACCCGGCCCAGATTAATGGCGGTCACACTGCGGGCAACCGTGGTGCACAGAATCCGGCTTATCGGCGTGCTTCACATTTTTTGATTTCCCAGGCATCTGCGGCTTGCAGGTCCGCGCGGCCGAGGGCCCGGGGGGCGTGATCTCGCAGCGCAAGTCCAATGCCACCGCCTGCTCCGTCGCACCATCCCATGCGACATGGCCAAGCCCCGTGCATGCCCAGCGGCCGTCTTCAGTCCTTGCCGCAATGCGGTGCGTGCCCCTGCTCCAGTTCGGTGGCCCGGCGCACGGTGTCCGGGTGGCTGCTGAGCAGCGACCACACGGGGTGGGCCTCCAGCTCTGCACGGGTCTTGCCCTTGGAGCCTGGCGCGGGGGCGCTGGCAGGTGCTGCGGCATCTGTCCCCTGGCCTGCAGCGGGCGTGGAGCTGTCTTTTTCCTTGTCCTTTTGCTTCTGGGCCTTTTCTTTTTTTTCTTCTTCCTCTTCGTCGTGCGCGATGGCCAGGAGCAGCTTGCCCATGGGGGCCGTCGGCAGCGCGGTGTGGCGCATGAGGGCGATGGCGTAGCAGTCGGCTTCACGCTCGTGGCTGCGGCTGTAGGCCAGGCCGGTGAGCACCGACGCGCCGGTGGACACAATGCCCGACACGTCGCCCAACGCCAGGCCCATCCCCATGTTGAGCACGCCTTGCTCCACCACCATGCGGGTGGTGTGGCGGTGCACCACGTGGCCGACCTCGTGCGCCAGCACGCCCACCAGGGCGTCGTCGGGCAGGCCTTTGTCGGCAGCGGCCTTGACGATGCCGTCGGTCATCACGATCTTGCCGCCGGGCAGCGCAAACGCATTGGCTCCCATGCCATAGCGGAACTCCAGCGACAGCGGCGGGCGGTAGTCCGGATAACGGTGCAAGGTCTGGGGCGTTTGCCGGACCAGCGTGTCGAAGCGGGCCTTGAGCTGATCCTGCCGCTCCTTGGGCAGCTTGCTGGGCTTCAGGGTGCCGTCGTCCATCTGCTTGAGCACGTTCTCGGCCACGCTGGTTTCCCAGCCGATGGGCACGAAGCGGGTGAGCTGCGTGGCGGCCCAGGGCGTGCCGTAGCGGTAGAACAGCGTGAGGCCGATGACGGCAGCAGCCGTCACGCCCAGCAGCACGGGCCAGCGCGTCTGCATGCGCTGGGCGATGCCGGGGCGATCGCCCGCAGCGGCCAGCGCGGCGCGCCATTCGGCCACGGCGTCGATCTCGACACTGCCGTGGTCGCGCAGGTCCACGACCACGCGGGGCGGGGGCTTGCGCTCGTTCCAGGCCTCGGGCCAACCCACGTCCTTCCAGGCAAACACCACAGGCTCGGCGCCTGGCTGAGAGAGCGGGTGCAGCACCAGTGACGGACCTCGCGGCGTCGGCCGCAGGCTCACCATCACGGGCCGGGCCTTGCTGCTCAGGCCGTCGAACCAGCGGCCAGGAATCGGCGATGCAGCGCGTAGGGGGTCGTTCATCTCAGTTGTCCGTCACGTGGTGGGGCCGTTGAAACTGGCGCAATCTGGACGAGCAGCCGCTGCGCGAGGGCCGCCCCGCCGCGCTGGCGGCGTCCCCCTTCCCGAATGGCGCAGCCATGCGAGAGAAGGGGGAAGGCGCGTAGCGCCTCAGTACCTTATCCGATAAGGTCCAGGCCGGCCGCATCGGCCAGCGCGTCGCCCAGGCCGCCCTGCTGCTGGCGCACCATGGCGCCGGCCACCTGCTCCACGCCGCCCTTGACGTGCAGCGTGACGGATTCGAGCTTCATGCGGTATTCGCTCACGCGGGCGAACGGCCGGTACAGGCCCAGCGTGAACAGGGTCAGCAGCATGTTCTTGATGCGCAGGCCCACGTAGCGGCCGCTCTTCAAGTGGCATTTGAAGCGTGCCACATGGCTCACGCCGGTGTTGTTCCACAGCAGCTGGAACATGCGGGCCTCGCGGTAGGCCCGGGCCGGGGCCGAGGCGAGGAACAGCAGCAGCATGCCCCCGATGATGGCCACGGCGATCACGACGAACATCCAGAAGCCCAGCTTGTCTGTGGTGGCTGCCAGCAGCGCGATCGAGCTGCCCGCGAGCACGCCGATCAGCGCGGCAATGAGCACGACGCACAGGATGAACACGGCCACCGTGGCGAGCCAGACCTTCACGAAGTCCATGTACACAGGCTTCCAGCGGCCACGCTCGGCGCCAACCTGCGCGTGCAGTACCAGCAGGCTCTTGTAGTTGTATTCCAGGCGGATGAAGCACAGCACCGTGAGCACCAGGCCCAATGCCAGCAGGCCGCCCATGGCGGGGGTGAAGCTCGGAAGGGCTCGCTTGGCGCCTTCCTCGGCCTCTTCGACAGCCTCCATGGCCTGGGCGAGCTCGGGTGACAGCATCTGCAGGCCAAAGAACACGCCGAACCACACCAGCGCCAGCGCGAACATGGGCCAACTGGCGACGTAGACCTCTTTCCAGGTGGCGGTGAACTGCAGGCGCAGGCCGCGCCAGCGCGTGGCTCCCAGACGAAAGCGCATTGCGCTGCCCCAGATCAGCGGGGAGAGCACCGCACCGGTCAGCAGCAGGACTGCGACTGCGGTGTCCTGCCCGGTGTTGGCGGCGATGTTGTAGGCAATGGTGATCAAGGTCAGCAGGATGAATCCCATCACCATCTTGCGCTGCTGCGCGGTGAATTCGAGCGGGCTGCCCGCCACCAGCGTGTGGCTGTAGAAGTACTGCGCGGTGCGCCGCCGGGCCCAGGGCGTGTAGATGCCCAGCGTGACGATGGACAGCAGCACATTGACGATCCACACCCTGAAATACTCGCCGCCGCTGCCGGTGAATTCGAGTGGATGCGCATCGATGTTCTGCGGCATGAAGGTCGACATCGGTCCTGCCGAGCCGCCGGTGTTGTTTTCGTTCATGAACTCACTCCCTCCTGAGTGGCAGGCAGTGTAGCAGCGACGCGTGGCAACGAAATCCAAGTAAAAATGGCCTCTACCGCTTGATAGTCAAGCGCTAATAGCTACATTTTTAATAGCATTGGTCGCCCGCTACACGCCGTTCGCAAAGGGCGCGCCCCGGCCAGCGCACCCGTGGATCTGGCTGTGCCAGGCCACCGGGTGCGTTCCCCTTGGGGGGAAGCGGCGCAGCCGCTCACGGGGGCATCAGTCCTTCCCGTGGAACTGGCTTTGCCACGCCGCCGGGTGCGTCCGCCCCAGGGGATGGTGCCGAAGGCGACTCAGGAGGCGTCAGAACCTCTCCCAGGGCTGGAGATACCGCCACTGCCCCTCGGGCACCTTGGCGAGCGGCACGCGGCCTATGCGGATGCGCTTGACCGCCACCACCGACAGACCCACGGCCTCGCACATCGCCGGGATCTGCCCGGGCCGTATGCCCTTGAGCGCGAATCGCAGCCTGGTCTCGCTCTGCCAGCTCACCTTGATGGGCGGCAGCGGGCGGCCGTTGAATGAAAGGCCATGGCACAGGCGCTGCAGGCCATTCGGGGCAATCTCGCCCCGGACTTCGACGATGCACTCCTGCTCCAGCACTTCGATGTCTTCGGCCAGCTTTCGAGCGATGCGCTTGTCCTGCGTGTAGACCACGAGCCCGCTGGCTTCGGTGGGCAAGGGCGTGAAGCATTCCAGTTGCCGGAAGTGGCGCTGCAGCACTCGGATGCCCGAGGCGTCTTCCGGCAGGTGCGACGCGGCGCCCAGCAGCGTGGTGGCCGATGCGGCGCCCTGGCTGCGGCTTCCCTGGGATGTGCCCCCACCCTGTGCAGGGTGGCCAAGGCCCGCTTCAAACCCCGCAGGCTTGTGCAGCAACAGGGTGACCGGCGTCAGCTCCAGCAGGCTGGCATCAGGCGCCACCGCCACGGCCTGGTCGGTGCGCACCCGGGCGCCGGGCGCTTCGACAGTCTGGCCGTCCACGCTCACGAAGCCGCCTTCGATGAACTGCTCGGCGGTGCTGCGCGAGCACTTCAGCTGGTCGGCCACGCGTTTGGCGAGGCGGATGTGGGTAGGGTCGGGGTTTTGTTGGGTCATGGAGGGCTAGATCGGTTCGTGGAGCGCGCTGCTCGGAGCATTGGGCGGCATTCTCTTCAAGGGCAATCTGTGCGGGCAGATCCGCAGGCAAGGATCAGGCACATCCGTTCGTGCCGAGCCTGTCGAAGCACCGCGCGGCGCTTCGACAGGCTCAGCGTGAACGGGTTGGGGTAGGGGGCGGTCGCATCTTGACCAGTACTTTCCTGCCGTCAGTCGTTGCCAGGCTGGAGGGCGCGTATGCGCTCCACGTGCGCGAGCAGCGATCGCTGGGCCACCGGCCACATGCGCGGCGGCACATCGTCGTAGGCGTGGCGCACCCAGTCTTCCAGGGTGCCCCCGGGCAGCGCCTGCATGGCGGCCAGCACCTTGGCCTCTCGCGCCAGGCGGTGGGCCTTGAGCTTGGCGATGGCGCCGCGGGCCTGGCCCAGCACGTAGCCGTGTGCGGGCAGGATGAACTCCACGCCGTGCGTTGCGCAGATGGCGTCCAGCCGGTCCAGCGAGTCGAGGTAGTCGGCCATGTTGCCATCCGGCGGGTCCACCACCGTGGTGCTGCCGTTCAGGATGTGGTCGCCGCTGAACAGCAGGGCGTCTTCCACCAGCAGCAGGCACAGGTGGTTGGCGGCGTGGCCGGGTGTGTGAACGACTTGCAGGCTATGGGTCATTTCGCCCTGCGGCGTTTGTCCTGCGAGCGTGAGCAGCTCATTGTTTTGTAGCGAACGGTCTGGAGTGAAGGTACTGGCGGCACGTGCCGTTGGAGCCGACGGCAGCCCCAGGATGGGCGGCCGGGCCTTGCCAGCCTGTACGCACAGAGCCTGCAGCGGCGCGGCGCCGGGCGAGTGGTCGGCGTGCGAATGCGTGCACACGATCATGCGGATGTCGCCGCCGGCTGCACGCCAGAGCCTGTCGATGTGTTCCAGGTCCGCCGGACCGGGGTCAATGGCGATGAACCCCGTGGCCGGCTCGCCCACCAGGTAGCTGTTGGTGCCCGGCCCCGTCATCACGCCGGGGTTGGGGGCCGTGAGGCGCAGCACGTTGCGCAGCAGCGGCACGGGCTGTGCGGTCTGCCAGTCGAGCGGGTGGACGATCTGCCCATCGGGGCACACCAGGGCCAGCTCGCCGTAGGGCATGTCGCTTTCCATGTAGCGCGCCTCCCTGCCGGCCAGGGTGCCGGCGCGCGGGCAACTGGTCCACAGCGGGTGTTCGTCGGCCAGCGCGTCGAACACGGCCTGGGTGGTGTCGAAGCGGGCCAGCCGCTGCAGCGTGCGGATGGTCGGGAAGATCATGAAGAATTGTCCCGCCTCGTGCCGCGAGAGCGCGTCGGCGGGTTTCACCCACACGGGCTCGAACTGCTCGGCCTCGTCGGCGACGGGCTCCTGGCCTTCGGGCATGCGGGCCACGAGAAACGGCACGTCGAAGCGGCGCGGCAGGTCGCGGTCGGTGATCCAGTGCGCCAGCAGGAACACGCTGTCGGCCGCCAGCCGCAGGCCACGCGCGCTGCACTGCGCAGCGAAGGGCTGGTGGCGGTCCAGCGCGGCGATGTCGCTGGCGCCGGCCCAGCACCCGTCGGCGGCATGCCGCGCCAGGAGCACGCCCAGCTCCTCGAAGCTCTCGCGGATGGCGGCGATGGCCTGCGTCAGGTGCAGATCGCTTTGCGTGGGGCGGCGGTCTGCGGCGGCATGGGTTTGCGGGGCCGCATCCAGCGCATCGATGCCACCACCGGGGAACACGTAGGCGCCGGGCGCAAAGCTGGCCTTGTCGGAGCGCCGCGTCATCAGCACCTCGAGCCCGCCTGCCCCACCGGAGGCTGCGGCATCGCGCAGCAAAAGCACGGTGGCGGCGGGGCGTGTGGCGACGGGTTCGCGGAAGGGGTGGAGCTGTTGGATGGGACGGGGCATCGGGCCATTATCGAGGGGGGCGGGGCGTGGAGTCCGCGCCTGCTTGGCGGGGCTGGTCGAATCGACGGTCCTCCTGCATCACCCGTTTCGGGTTGAGCTGGCAGAAACCCGGCGCGTCCCCCCGCCCGTTTGGGTTGAGCTTGTCGAAACCTGGGCGCTGCTTGCGGGCTCGCTGATTGGCGGTGTGCCTGGTTCAAGGGCGGAGGCCGGGAGTTCGCCCCGGCGGGCGAGGTACTTCTTCTTTGCTTCGCCAAAGAAAAGTACCCAAAAGAAAGGCGACCCCCAGTCTGCGACCCCTTCGCTGCGCTACGGGGCAAACCTGCGTCGGGGCGGTTGCGGGGTGCGCCGCAGAACTCACTGCGCGCCTGGGGCGCTCCGTTCAGACAACTGCGGCGAGTCAGTGCACGAAGCATGCGCGCACTGGCGCGCATGCTCACCCCGCAACCGCCCCGCCGCAGGCGCAGCCAGCAGGGGGTGGACAGCCGAACATCCAAACAGCCACACGGGCCATTGCGTTGCTCGGCCCCCAAGACGCGGGCGCTTTGCGCCGCGCGCTGCGCAGGCGGTGCTGGGCCTGTCGAATTTGGGGCGCCTTGCCCCTCGCCCGTTTGGGTTGAGCTTGTCGAAACCTGGGTGCTGCTCGCGGGCTCGCTGATTGGGTGGTGTGCTTGTGTGGAGTGCGGGAGCCGGGGTGCGCGCCCGGCGGCGCGGTAACTTTCTTTCGCGTCGCCGAAAGAAAGTCACCAAAGAAAGGGCGACCCCCAGTCTGCGACCCCTTCGCTGCGCTACGGGGCGACCTGCGTCGGGGCGGTTGCGGGGTGCGCCGCAGAACTCACTGCGCGCCTGGGGCGCTCCGTTCAGACAACTGCGGCGAGTCAGTTCACGAGGCATGCGCGCACTAGCGCGCATGCTCACCCCGCAACCGCCCCGCCGCAGGCGCAGCCAGCAGGGGGTGGACAGCCGAACAGCCGAACAGCCGCACGGGCCATCGCTGCGCTTGGCCCGCCCGCGCAGCGCGTGGCGCTTGCGCCCGCGAGATGGGGCCGAGCAACGCGATGGCCCGTGAGGCTGTTCGGCTCCCCCATCCCTTCTGGATGCGCCTGGGGCGCGCAGGGGGCGGGGTGGGCGTGTGCCGCAGGACACACGCCTTCGTGCTCTGACTTGCCGCAGTTGTCTGAACGGAGCGCGCAGCGCGCAGTGAGTTCTGCGGCACACCCCGCGCCCGAGCACCCCGGGTTGCCCCGCAGCGCAGCGAAGGGGTCGCAGACAGCAGGGTCGCCTTTTCTTTGGTGCCTTTCTTTTGGCGAAGCAAAAGAAAGACACTCGCCGCCGGGCGACTCCCGGCCTCCGCCCTTGAACCAGGCATGCTGCCCCTCAGCGAGCCCGCGAGCGCGCCCCGGTTTCGACAAGCTCAACCCGAACGGGCGGGGGGTAAGGCGCCCCGGTTTCGACAAGCTCAACCCGAACGGGCGGGGGGTAAGGCGCCCCGGTTTCGACAAGCTCAACCCGAACGGGCGGGGTAAGGCGCCCCGGTTTCGACAAGCTCAGCCCGAAAGACTGAAGCCAGCATCGCGCACCGGGCGGGGCTCAATGGCCCGCCGGAACCGGACTGCTGCCGCGCACTGGAATGCCGCTGCGCCGATCCAGCACACCGCTGTAGTGCGTCAACCCCAGCGACACCAACACCACCACCGCCCCGATCCATGGCGTATGCATCAATCCCAGATGCGTCACGATCAACCCTCCACCCCACGCCGCCCCCGCAATCCCCAGATTGAACGCAGCAATGTTCAGCCCCGAAGCCACATCCACCGCCTGGGGCGTGAACCGCTCCGCCTGCTTGACCACGTAGACCTGCAGGCCGGGCACATTGCCGAATGCCACAGCACCCCACAACAGCACAGTGACCAAAGCCAGCCAGGGGTAGGGCGCGGTGAACTGCAGCAACAACAACACCGCAGCCAGCAGCGCAAAGATGATGCGCAGCGCGGGGATGGGCCCCAGCCGGTCGGCCAAGCGGCCGCCCCAGATGTTGCCAACCGCCACCGACACGCCGTACACCAGCATCACCCACCCCACGGCGCCCGCGCTGAAGCCCGAGATGTCCGTGAGGATGGGCGCGAGAAAAGTGAAGGGGATGAAGGTGCCGCCGTAGCCGACCGCCGTCTTGGCGTACACCAGCAGCAGGCGCGGCTCGGCCAGCACGCGGGCCTGTTGCAGCAGTGACGCAGGTGGCGTGTGCGCAATGCCGCGCGGCACGAACCAGGCGCTGCCGATGAAGGCCACCACGCCCAGCGCCGCCACGGCCAGGAAGGTCTCGCGCCAGCCGAAATGCTGGCCGATGAAGGTGCCCAGCGGCACGCCCGTGACCAGAGCCACCGTGAGACCCGTGAACATGATGGCAATGGCGCTCGCGGCCTTCTCGCGCGGCACGAGGCCGGTGGCGATGGTCGAGCCGATCGAGAAGAACACGCCGTGCGCCAGGCCAGTGAGGATGCGCGCGGCCACCAGCGTCTCGTAGCTGGGGGCCTGCCAGGCCAGCAGGTTGCCGGCGGTGAACAGCGCCATCAGCGACAGCAGCAGTGCCTTGCGCGGCACGCGGCCGGTGAGGGCGGTGAGCACGGGCGCGCCGATGGCCACGCCCAGGGCGTACAGACTGACCAGCAGGCCCGCCGAGGGGATGCTGATGGCCAAGTCGGCTGCCACGGTGGGCAGCAGGCCGACGATCACGAACTCGGTCGTGCCGATGGCGAATGCGCTGAGCGTCAGCGCGAGCAAGGCAATGGGCATAAAGGAACACTCCTGGTAGGCAATGGGTGAATGCCTGGAGTGTGGGTGCTTGTGATTTGCAGAAAAAGACGGTGATCGGCAGAACATACTTGCTGCCAAATCAATAATGGCGGGTTGTCTGAACCGAGGTGCATTCCATGAAAACCACGCTCGAAGAGCTGCAGGCCTTCGTCGCCGTCGTGGACGGTGGCTCCATCACCGCCGCCGCCGACCAGCTGGGCCAGACGGTCTCGGGCATCAGCCGGGCACTGGCAAGGCTGGAGAAAAAGCTCGACACCACGCTGCTGCGCCGCACCACCCGCCGCACCGAACTCACGGAGGAGGGCCAGGCCTTCCTGCAGCGCACGCGCGCCATCCTCGCGTCCATCGAAGACGCCGAAGAGCACATGGCCGCGCGCCGCCAGCAGCCCGCGGGGCGGCTGCGCGTGAATGCGGCCACGCCGTTCATGCTGCATGCGGTCGTGCCGCTGGTGCCGGCGTTTCGCAGCGCCTACCCGGAGATCACGCTGGAGCTCAACACGGACGAGGGCTACATCGACCTGCTGGAGCAGCGCACGGACGTGGCGATCCGCATTGGCCAGTTGCAGGACTCGACCCTGCACGCGCGCCCCCTGTGCACCACCCGCCTGCGGGTACTGGCCAGCCCCGAGTACCTGGCGCGCGCAGGCAGGCCCAAGAGCGTGACGGATCTGGCGGGGCACACGCTGCTGGGCTTCAACCAGCCCGAGTCGCTCAACCGCTGGCCGCTGCGGGGCGCGCATGGGGACCAGTGGCCCATCGTGCCCAGCCTCACCGCGTCGAGCGGCGAAACCCTGCGCCAGATGGCGCTCGCGCATGTGGGGCTGGTGTGTCTGTCGGACTTCATGACCGCAGGCGACCGCGATGGCGGCCGCCTGGTGCAGGTGCTGGCACGTGACACGGTGGAGGTGCGACAGCCCATCAACGCGGTGTACTACCGCAACACGCAGCTGGCCGCGCGCATCGCGTGTTTTCTCGATTTTCTGCAGGAGCGCATGGGCTGACGCGGCAGCCCCCGCGCTGCGCCGGCCAGGCTCAGCCGCGCGCTGGAATGTTCAGGCCCTTGGCCACTGCCGGGCGCTTCACGAACGCTGCCAGCACGCGCTCGATCTCCTTGAACTGGCCGAATTCCACCAGGTCGCCCGCGCCGTAGAAGCCCACCAGGTTGCGCACCCACGGCAGGATGGCGATGTCGGCAATGGTGTAGGTGTCGCCCATCACCCACTGGCGGCCCTTGAGGCGCTCGTCCAGTACCTTGAGCAAGCGCTTCGATTCCGCCACGTAGCGGTCGCGCGGGCGCTTGTCTTCATAGTCCTTGCCGGCGAACTTGTGGAAGAAGCCGAGCTGGCCGAACATGGGACCGAGGCCTCCCATCTGCCACATCACCCACTGCAGGGTCTCGTAGCGGCCGGCGATGTCCTGTGGCATCAGCTGGCCGGTCTTGCTGGCCAGGTACACCAGGATGGCGCCGGATTCGAAGAGGGCGATGGGTTTGCCGTCCGGTCCGTTGGGGTCGAGGATGGCCGGGATCTTGTTGTTGGGATTGAGCGAGAGAAATTCGGGCGAGGTCTGGTCGTTGGTCTCGAAGCTCACCAGGTGGGGCTCGTAGGGCAGGCCCAGTTCTTCGAGCGCGATGGATACCTTCACGCCATTCGGCGTGGGCAGCGAGTACAGCTGGATGCGCTGCGGCTGCTTGGCGGGCCATTTGGCTGTGATGGGGAAGGCGGACAGGTCGTGCTGGGGCATGCTGGAAGATCCTTCGTACGGTGGGGCTGGGGTGGCCTTTCAGGCCGGAGAAACGCAAGCCTAAACCGGCGCGGGAATCGGCGCACGCCAGGGGTTTGGCAGGCGGCGCGCCGCATCGGGCACGCTGGCGGCCTGCCCGGTCCTGCGACGATAATCCCGAGGATGCAGATTCGCTTCACCAAGATGCAGGGCGCGGGCAACGATTTTGTCGTGCTCGACGAGACACAGGCCCGTCTGGGCCTGTCCGCCGCGCAGTACCGCTTTCTGGCCGACCGCCACTTCGGCGTGGGCGCCGACCAGATCCTCACCGTGCGGCCATCACCCGGCGACGGCATCGACTTCGAATACGTGATCCACAACGCCGACGGCGGCGAGGTGGAGCAGTGCGGCAACGGCGCGCGCTGCTTTGCGCGCTTCGTGCACGACAAGGGCCTGACGGGCCGCGACACCATCCGCGTGCAGACCAAAAGCGGCGTGATCGCCCCCCACCTCACGGCCGACGGCCGGGTCACCGTGGACATGGGTCGCCCCGAGTTCGACCCGGCCAAGGTGCCGTTCGACCCCGCCGGCCTCACGCCCGTGGGCCAGGGTTCGGGGCAAAAATGGCCGCTGTCGCTTGATGGGCAAGCGCAGGAAGCTCCTGTTTTTGTAGCGGTGGCCTCCATGGGCAACCCGCATGCTGTGCAACTGGTGGATAACGTGGACACCGCCCCCGTCGCCCAGACCGGCCCGCTGATCGAGAACCACGTGCGCTTTCCCCAGCGCGTGAACGCCGGCTACCTGCAGATCGTGGACCGCCACCATGTGCGGCTGCGCGTGTTCGAGCGCGGCGTGGGCGAGACCCTGGCCTGCGGCACCGGTGCCTGCGCGGCCGTGGCCTCGGGCATCCGCCTGGGTTTGCTGGACGCCGAAGTGCAGGTCGAGACCCGCGGCGGGCTGCTGACCATCGCCTGGAGCGGCCGGGAGGCCGATTCCGTTTTCATGACCGGCCCGGCCACCACGGTGTTCGAAGGCCAGATCGACATTCCCGACAACCTCCTATGACGACCTCCCACATCCCACCGATCACCGAAGACGACATCGCCCAGTTCCTGACCAACACCCCTGGCTTCTTCGAGCGCCATGCCGAGGTGCTGGCCAGTGTGCAGATCACCAGCCCGCACGGCGCACGCGCCGTGAGCCTGCAGGAGCGCCAGGCCGAGATGCTGCGCGAGAAGATCAAGGGCCTGGAGCAGCGCATCATGGAGATGGTGCGCAACAGCACCGAGAACGCCGCCATTGCACACAAGGTGCACCAGTGGACCAGCGCGCTGCTGGAGGTCAAGGACCCGTTCGACCTGCCCCAGGCCGTGGTGGACGGCGTGCGCACGCTGTTCGACGTGCCCCAGGCGGCGGTGCGCGTGTGGGACGTGGCCGGACCGTACATCGATGCCGACTTCACTCAGGGCGCGAGCGAGGATGCTCGCGCGTTCGCCTCGTCGCTCACCATGCCGTTCTGCGGCCCCAACCTGGGCTTCGAGCCGGCGGGCTGGCTGGCGCTGGAGCCGGGAGAACCCGCCCAGTCGCTGGCGCTGCTGCCGCTGCGCTCGGGGGCCATCGACAGCGCCACGCCGGCGTTCGGCCTGCTGGTGCTGGGCTCGCCCGATGCGCAGCGCTTTGACGCGACCATGGGCACGGACTTCCTGGCGAGGATGGCCGAGCTGGCCAGTGCGGCCCTGATCCGCTTGAAATGAGCTCCCCCCTGAGACGCTTCGCGTATTACCCCCTGGGGGGGGACGCCACCCGTGGCCCGGCGAAGCCGGTTCCACGGTGGCGTTGGCGTGGGGGCGCGCCGGTTCCGACCGTCGCGCGGGTGGTTTAGGGCTTCGAGGCCGCTGCCGGTCTGTTTGGCGTTACCACCATGTCCGACGCTCCGGCTGCCTTGCCATTGCCCGCTGACCCGCAGGTGCTGCGCTATCTGGAGCATGTGCGGGTGGAGAAGCGGCTGGCGGACCGCACGCTCACGCTGTACACGCTGGACCTCGCGCGGCTGGCGCAGTTCGCGCACGGGGTGAATCTGCCGCTGCTGCAGCTGACGAGTGCGCACATCCGCCGTTTCGTGGCGCAGATGCACAGCGCGGGGCGCAGCGGGCGGGGGATTGCCCTCATTCTGTCGGGGTGGCGCGGATTCTTCACCTGGGCAGGGCGCCAGGGTCTGATCGACCACAACCCTGTGCAGGACGTGCGTGCACCCAAGGCGCCCAAGCCCCTGCCCAAGGCGCTGGGGGTGGACGACGCGGTGCGCCTGGCCGAATACGACAACACCGGCGCCGACCCCTGGCTGGAGGCGCGTGACGCGGCCATGGTCGAGCTGCTGTACGGCTGCGGCCTGCGGGTGGGCGAGCTGGCGGGTCTGGACGCCGTGCCGAGTGCCGACACACAGCGCCTGGGCCGTGGCTGGGTGGATCTGCAGGCCGGCGAGGCGCACGTTTTCGGCAAGGGCAGCAAGCGCCGCAGTGTTCCGGTGGGCCGTGCTGCCACCGCGGCGTTGCAGGCCTGGCTGGCACTGCGCGCCACGCCGTTTGGCGGCGAAGGCTCGGCGCGGCTGGACCCCGCGCTGTTCGTGGGGCAGCGCGGAGCGCGGCTCACGGCGCAGTCGATATGGCTGCGCCTGCGCCAGCGCAGCCAGCAGGCGGGGCTGACCACGCCGGTGCACCCGCACATGCTGCGCCACTCGTTCGCCAGCCACCTGCTTCAGAGCAGCGGCGACCTGCGCGCGGTGCAGGAACTGCTGGGGCACGCGAACATCACCACCACGCAGGTCTACACGCGGCTGGATTTTCAGCACCTGGCCAAGGTGTATGACGCGGCGCATCCTCGGGCGAGAAAAAAGTAGCCCCCTGAGCGGCTTCGCCGCTTCCCCCGACGGGGGACGCACCCCCTGGCCCGGCAAAGCCGGTTCCACGGGTGCACTCGCGGGGGCGGCGCGCGTTGCGGGCCTTGGGGGTGTGGCACCGGTGTCTGGCGCTGATCGGGCATGCCGGTGGGTTGGGGGGCTCGTTGTCTGGGGCCATGGAACCAAGATGTGAGGCCGTGCATCCGAGCAGGGGGCGCTTGCTGTAGGGCGCCTTGGAGTGTCTTGCCATGTTGCTGAAATGGGTCAAATCGAACCGTGGGTTCATCGTGTTGCTGCTGTGCTTCGGCATCTTTCGCACGGCGGTGGCGGACTGGAATCCGATTCCTTCGGGGTCCATGCGGCCTACGCTGCTGGAGGGGGATGTGGTGTTCGTCAACCGGCTGGCCTATGACCTGAAGGTGCCGCTGACCGATGTGGTCGTGGCGCGGCTGGGGGACCCGGCGCGGGGCGATGTGGTCACGTTCTCTTCGCCGCTGGACGGCACGCGGCTCATCAAGCGGATTGCGGCATTGCCAGGCGATACGGTGGAGATGCGCGACGAGGTGCTGTATCTCAACGGCCAGGCGGCGCGCTACGAAGCGCCCGAGGCGGTGACCGAGCACTTGGCAGAGTTGGGGGCCGACGTGCGCGCCACGCGCTGGACCGAGCGCCTGCAGGGGCATGAGCGCCGCGTGCAGTGGCTGCAGGGCGTCACGGCGCACAGCAGCTTCGGGCCGGTGACGGTGCCTGAGGGCCAGTACCTGGTGCTGGGCGACAACCGCGACAACAGTGCCGACTCGCGCTTCATCGGTTTCGTGCCCCGCCACCTGCTCATAGGTCAGGCACGCCGGGTGCTGGTATCGGCGGACATCCTCGACAACTGGGCGCCGCGCATCGGGCGCATCGGCCATCCGCTCTGAGATCCTGGACGGGTTCTGGGTCTACACGCTCCAGGGGCTCTCCCTTGCAGGGGTGCTCCCCGGCCTGCGGCAGCGACCTCAAGCTTGGACACGGAGCGCTGCGGATGTGCAAGCAGCCCCATCGCTGGCTTGTTCGCAGGCATTTGCTATCAGCTCTGGCATGCCGCTGCCCAGCGAGCGGGAAATGGCCAGACCAATGCGCGTGGCCTCCACGGCGTCATCCAGCGTGAGCGTGAGTGCACGCTCGCCGCGGCAGGCCGCCACAAAGTCGTTCATCTCGTGCAAAAAGGCGGACTCAAAACGCTCGTAGAAGTCCTTGAGCACCGCATGGCGCACGCCGTGGGCGTCGCTGCGCACCACACGGTCGCGGGCCGCGTGTTCGCCGACCAGCAGCTTGCCGGCGGTGCCAATGATTTCGGTGCTGGTCTCATGGCCGTGGGCCATCGTGCGCGAGGCGTAGAACACGGCCTTGGCGCCGCCCTCGAAATCCACGATGGCCAGTCCGTTGTCCACATCGCCGAATTCGGCCAGGCCCGGGTGCAGGGCGATGGTGCCCGTGGCGTAGGCCCGCAGGGCCTTGGGGCGCCCCAGCATCCAGCGCGCAAGGTCTATGTCATGCACGCTGCAGTCCATGAAGATGCCGCCCGAGGTGGGCGCAAAGCGCACGAAGAAACCATCGGGGTCGTTCTGATCGCAGGTCTGCGAGCGCACGAGGAAGGGGCGGCCGATCTCGCCCGCCGCGACGCTGGCCTGGGCTGCACGGTAGCTGGGGTCGAAGCGGCGCACAAAACCCACCATGGCCACGAGCTCCGGGTGCCTGGCGGCTTCGGCCAGCACACGTTCGCAATCGGGCACGTTCAGTGCGAGGGGCTTTTCCACAAATACATGCTTGCCCGCCTGCAGCGCCGCTATGGCCTGGTCTGCGTGCAGCGATGTGGGGGTGACCAGCACCACCGCGTCGATGTGGGGGTTGGCCAGCAGGTCCTCGTAGCGTGAATAGACCTGCTGGATGCCCAACTGTTCGCAAGCGTAGTCGCGCTCCGTGTCCACGGGGCTGCAGGCCGCGGCCAGCACGCAGTGGCGCGTCCTGTAGGCCAGGGCTTGCGCGTGGCGCTGGCCCAGGCGGCCCAGGCCCACGATGCCGATTCGCAAGGAAGAAGCAGTCATGCGCGCCTCAGAACGTGATGACGCGGTTGCTGGCCGCGCTCTCGGCCGCAGCGTCGGCCAGGATTTGCGCTTCCACGCCGTCCTGCACCGAGGTGCGGAAGCTGCCACCGTTTTGCAGCTGTGTGAAGAAGTGCTCGATCTCCAGCCGGTAGGCCGCAGCGTAGCGCTGCAGGAAGAAGGCTTCGGGGTTGTCCTGCGAGGTGCCCTGGGCCGTGGCCTGGGTCACTTCGCTGGGGCGGTGGTTGCCACACTGCAGCATGCCGGCCGAGCCGATCACCTCAAAGCGCTGGTCATAGCCGTAGGCGGCGCGGCGCGTGGTGTTGATCTGGCACAGGCGGCCGAGCGCGGTCTTGATGGTGACGGCGGTGCAATCAAAGTCGCCGGCCTGGCCGATGGCGGGGTCGGTCAGGCAGGAGCCGGTGGCGCTGAGCGAGGCGGCGCGGTCGCCATCGCCGCACAAGATCCAGCGGAACACGTCAAAGTCGTGGATCAGCATGTCGCGGAAAATGCCGCCGGACTGCTGGATGTACTCCACCGGCGGCGCGCCCGGGTCGCGGCTGGTGATGATCAGCATCTCGGGGTTGCCGATGTCGCCGCGGTCCAGGCGCTTCTTGGCCTCGTTGAAGGTGGGGTCGAAGCGGCGCTGAAAGCCGATCATGCATGCCACTCCGGCCTGCGCCACTACGGCGGCGCAGGCCTTGGCGCGTTCGGCCGACAGGTCCACGGGCTTTTCGCAAAAGATGTGCTTGCCGGCTTGTGCGGCACGGGTGATGAGGTCGCTGTGCGTGGTGGTGGGGCTGCCGATGACCACCGCGTCGATCGAGCGGTCGGCAAAGATGGCTTCGACGCTGTCCACGCGAGCGCCATGCTCCTGCGCCAGGGCTGCGGCGTTGGCGGCCATGGGGTCGCTCACCGCAGTGAGTTCGATGCCTGGCATGGCGGCGAGGTTGGCGGCATGGATGCGGCCAATGCGGCCGGCACCGAAAAGAGCTGCTTTTTTCATGGGGGCTTCAGTTCAGGAGTGGGAAGAACGGGTGCGTGCGGGTTGGTACTGCAGCTCCAGCCGGTAGGCCAGTGCCATGAACAGGCTTTGCACCACCGCCATGGTGTTGGTCAGTGCTCGGAAGCCAAAAACGCTGGTTTCGTTCACCAGGATGGAGGTGTGCGCGTAGCGCGCCATCGGGCTCAGGCTGCTGTCGGTGATGCAGATGATGCTTGCCCCCCGTGCATGGGCTTCGGACACGATGTGTTCGGTCTCGGGCGCGTAGGGCGCGAAGGAAATCGCCACCATCACGTCGCCGTGGCGTAGCCCGCGCAACTGGCCGTCCTGCATGCTGCCCATGGCTGTGATCTGCTGCACCCGCTTTTCGGTGTGCTGCAGCGCGTAGGTGAGGTAGGTGGAAATGGCAAACGAGCGGCGCGATGCCATGAGCCACACCGCGTCCGCTCGGAACAGCAGGTCCACCGCCGCGTCGAACGCGGGCTCCTGCAGGCTGCGTTGCAACTCTTGCATGCCGGCAATGCTGCCGCCGATGACGGCATTGACGATGTCCGCGCTGCTCAGGTCATTGGCGCCGGACTCAATCGCACCGCGGATGCGCGATTGGTAGTCCCGGCTGGGAGAGATCTGCTTGGCCAGGCCGTCGCGAAACAGCTTCTGCATCTCCGTGAAACCACTGAAGCCGAAATGCTTGGCAAACCGCACGACTGCGGAGGGCTGCACCTCGCACTGCTCGGCCACTTGCTGAATCGACTGGATGCCCAACTGGCCCCGGTGCTGCTCGACATAGGCGCCGATCTGCTTGAGCTGTCGGCTCAGGCCGGGGTATTCGCGGGCCATCGCGGCGATCAGGGCTTCCTCGCTCTCGGGGGCTTGGGGGGGGGTGGGTGTACTCATGCGGGTGGGCTCATCTTTAGAACAAATTATCCGCCGTCAGAATGCCAAGGAAAGAAAATTCTTTCCAGGGTTTTCACCTATTAGAATTTAATTTCTATTTTTGGTCGGAATAGATAGACTTCTTCGCAGATGCCGGCAAGCCCTGCGTCCGCTGCCTTGCAGTGAAGTTTTTACCTTCCACAAGTGCTTTTAAAAATATTGGAGGCCGTATGAAGAACCTGAAGTCGTCCCGCAAGACGTTGGCAAAAACCCTGCTGCTCAGCGCGCTTCTGGCGGTTGGCGGCCTGGCTGCTGCGCAGTCCAAGATCGCGCTGATCAGCCACGCACCCGATTCCGACTCCTGGTGGAACACCATCAAGAATTCCGTCAAGCATGCGGGAGAGGATTACGGCGTGCAGGTGGACTACCGCAATCCACCCAACGGTGATCTGGCCGACATGGGCCGCCTGATCGAGCAGGCCGCTGCCCAGGGTTACGACGGGGTGGTGGTGACGATTGCCGACTACAACGTGCTGCACAGCTCCATCAAGAAACTTGCCGACAAGAAGATCCCATTCATCACCATCAACTCCGGCACCATCGAGCAGAGCGAAAAGCTCGGTGCCGTCATGCACGTAGGCCAGCCCGAGTACGAAGCCGGCAAGGGCGCCGGCTTGCGCGCCAAGGCCGACGGCGTGAAGTCATTCCTGTGCGTGAACCACTATGCGACCAACCCTGCATCGTTCGAGCGCTGCCGCGGGTTTGCCGAAGCCATCGGCGCCGACTTCAGGAAGAGCACCATCGATTCGGGTGACGACCCCACGGGCATAGAAGCCAAGGTGTCTGCCTACCTGCGCCAGAACCCCGGCACCGGCGCGGTGCTGACCCTCGGACCCACCTCCGCACACCCCACGCTCAAGGCGCTGGAAAAAGCCGGCCTCAAGGGGAAGATGTGGATGGCCACCTTTGATTTGTCGGACGACATCTCCAAGGGCATCAAGGATGGCTCGATCAAGTTCGGCATCGACCAGCAACCCTACCTGCAGGGCTACATCCCTGTCGCCGTCCTGGCCACCATGAAGTCGATGAAAGCCATGAAGGGCGCCGACCTGGCTGCGGTGTCTGCGGCCGTCAATGGCAATGCCACGACCACGGCGCGCTTCGTGGAATACGGGCTGGCGCCCGCCTACGGACCCCGCCACATCGGATCCGGCCCGGGCTTTGTCACCAAGGACAACATCGGCAAGGTCGAGAAGTACGCGGGCCAGTACCGCTAGTCGCTTGCCGCCGCGACGGTGCGGGCGCGCATGCTTCTTGCGCGTCGTCGGCAGTTCGTCCACCTTCCGTATTCCTGCGTGACTCCCATGACACCCATCGCCCCCACATTCGCCTCCAAAGCCCCCGCCGACGAGAGGGTTCGAGAGGTCGGCCTGCTGCGCAAGCTCATGGCGCGCCCCGAGTTCGGTGCACTGGCCGGCACCCTGCTGGTCTTCGCCATGTTCGCGTCCAGCGCCGGCGGCTCCGGCATGTTCAACCCCGAAGGCATCATCAACTGGAGCACCGTGGCGGCCTACCTGGGTGTGTTGGCCGTGGGAGCGGCGCTGCTCATGATCGCCGGAGAGTTCGACCTCTCAGTGGGCTCCATGATCGGTTTTGCCGGCATGCTGCTGGCCATTCCTGCCCTGTACTGGGGCTGGCCCATCTGGCTGGCGGTGGTTTTTGCGTTCATGTCGGCCATGGCCCTCGGGTGGCTCAACGGCTGGCTCGTCGTGCGCACGGGCCTGCCCTCGTTCATAGTGACGCTGGCCTTCTTCTTCATCCTGCGCGGCCTGTCGCTGGCGGTGTCCGTGCTCTTCACGGGAAAGACCATTCTCAGCGGCAATGGCGACCTGGTGCTGCGCGAGCTGATCGCCCAGGACCCGGTGATCTCCTTTCTGTTCAGCGGCTACACCCTGACCGGGGTGTTCGACAGCCTCGCCCGCATGGGCGTGATCGCGGCCCGCGACGACGGCACCGCACTGGCCACCGGCATTCCCAAGGCGGTGATCTGGTGGCTGGTGCTGACTGCTGTGGGTGCGTTTGTGCTGGCCCGCACCCGCATGGGCAACTGGATCCAGGCGGTGGGTGGCGACCCCCATGCCGCCAAGAACGTGGGCATTCCCGTGGCCCGGGTCAAGATCAGCCTGTTCGTCGTCATGGCGCTTTGCTCCACCGTGTTTGCAGTGCTGCAGGTGGCCGATGCCGGATCTGCGGCGGCGGACCGCGGGTTGCAGAAGGAGTTTGAAGCCATCATCGCCGCAGTCATTGGTGGCTGCCTGCTCACCGGCGGCTATGGCTCGGTGATCGGCGCGGCCTTTGGCGCGCTGATCTTCGGGATGGTGCAGATCGGCATTGGCTACACCAGCATCGACAACAACTGGTACCGCGTGTTTCTGGGGCTCATGTTGCTGATAGCGGTGCTGTTCAACAACTACATCCGGTCTCGCTTCGCAGCAAGCCGCCGTTAACCCCCAGCGAGACAGACCATGAGCGACTACATCCTTCAGCTCGAAGACATCAGCAAGTTCTTCGGCCCGGTGATTGCCCTGGGCGGCGTGACACTGCGTCTGCGCCGTGGCGAAGTGCATTGCCTGCTGGGCGACAACGGTGCGGGCAAATCGACCCTGATCAAAATCCTGGCCGGCGTGCACATGCCTGACGAGGGCCAATATCTGCTGGAAGGCAAGCCCGTGCGCTTCGCCTCCCCCCGGCAGGCGCTGGATGCGGGCATCGGGACCGTCTACCAGGACCTGGCACTCGTGCCCCTGATGAGCGTCGCGCGCAACTTCTTCATGGGCCGTGAGCCGATCAAGCAGCTGCTGGGCTTCATACCGGTCATGGACCACGCGCTGGCCGCAGCGACGGCGGGCGACAAGCTGCGCAACATGGGTATCCGCATCCGCGACGCCAACCAGATGGTGGGCACCATGTCGGGCGGCGAGAAGCAGTGCCTGGCGATTGCGCGCGCCATCCATTTCGGCGCCAAGGTGCTCATCCTCGACGAGCCGACGGCAGCCCTGGGCGTCAAGCAGTCGGCCAATGTGCTCAAGCTCATCGCCACGGCGCGTGCACGCGGCATTTCAGTCATCTTCATCACGCACAACGTGAACCATGCCTACCCGATCGCGGACAGCTTCACATTGCTCAACCGCGGCAAATCGCTGGGTACCTTCCCGAAAAATGAGATCAGCAAGGACGAAGTGCTGGACATGATGGCGGGCGGGGAGGAAATGCACAAGCTCATCGCCGACCTCGAAGGCGTAACGATTTAAGTACACCATGACACAGCTGAAATTTCCCCAAGGGCGGGACATCGATCTCGCCTGCCTGGGCCGACTCGCGGTCGACCTGTATGCGCAGCAGTTCGGCAGTGCGCTGGAGGATGCCCGCACCATGGCCATGTACCTGGGCGGGAGCTCCGCCAACCTGGCTTTCGGCGTGGCGCGCCTGGGCCTGCGCAGTGCCATGGTCTCGCGGGTGGGCGACGAGCAGATGGGCCGCTTCCTCATCCAGACGCTGCAGGCCAATGGCTGTGACACGAGCCAGGTGCAGGTGGACGACCGCCGCCTCACGGCACTGGTGCTCCTGGGCATCAAGGACCGCGAGACCTTTCCGCTGCTGTTTGTGCGCGAGAACTGTGCCGATATGGCGCTGGACGCTGCGCTCATCCATGAGGATTTCATTGCCCGTTGCCGCGCGCTCGCCATTACCGGCACCCATCTTTCCACGCCGGGCACCCGCGCCGCATCCACACGCGCCCTGGAATTCGCGCACAGGCACGGTGTCGTGCGCGTGCTGGACATCGACTACCGCCCCGTGCTGTGGGGCCTGACAAGCCGCGGCGCCGGCGAGAACCGCTATGTGCCCGATGCGGCCGTGACGCAGCAGCTGCAAGAGCTGCTGCCGCAGTTCGATCTGCTGGTGGGCACGGAAGAAGAGTTCTTCATCGCCGGGGGGGTACCCAACGACCTGATGGCCAGCCTGCGTGCGGTGCGGGCGCGCAGCCAGGCGGTGCTCGTGGTCAAGCGGGGCGCCGCAGGCTGCTCTGTCATCGAAGGCGCGATTCCCGCCGCCATTGACGATGCGCCGACCTTCCAGGGCGAGCGCGTGGAAGTGCTCAATGTGCTGGGCGCGGGCGACGCGTTCCTGTCGGGCCTGATGGCCGGCCTGTTGCAGGGCAAGGACTGGGCAGAGGCCACGCAAACGGCCAATGCCTGCGGTGCCATCGTGGTCTCGCGCCACGCATGTTCCGACGCCATGCCCACGCCCGCCGAGCTGGCCCACTGGTTTGGCGGCAGCCGCAATCCCCGGGTGGATGCGGACGCTCAGCTCGCCCACCTGCACCGCGTGACTGCGGCCCGCCCTGAGTGGCGGGAGCTGTGCGTGATGGCCTTTGACCACCGCAGCCAGTTCTATGACCTGTGCAGGGAGGCCGGTGCGCACGATTCGCGCGTTCCGGCACTCAAGAAGCTGCTGGTGCAGGCAGCCGCGCAGGTCGAGCGGCAGTCGAAGCTGCAGGGCAGCATCGGCGTGTTGGTGGATGGCGGCAGCTACGGCGCCGACGCGCTGGCCAGCGCCACGGGACGCGGCTGGTGGGTGGGCCGCCCGGTGGAGCTGCCAGGCTCGCGCCCGCTGCGTTTCGACGGCACCCGATCCATCGGCAGCGCGCTGACGCACTGGCCTGGCGAACAGGTGGTGAAGTGCCTGGTGCACTACCACCCCGACGACCACTACGCGCTGCGCTTGGAGCAGGAGCAGAAGGTGCTGGAGCTGTGGGAGGCCACGCGCGCCAGCGGCAATGAGCTGCTGCTCGAAATCATTCTGCCCAAGACGATGACCTTGGCGAGCGCCGACGATGAAGGCGCGCTGCGCGCCGTCAAGCGTTTCTACAACCTGGGCGTGAAGCCCGAGTGGTGGAAGCTGGCGCCCATGCAGGCCGCGGGCTGGGCCGCATTGGAGGCGCTTGTCGCCGAGCGCGACCCTCACTGCCGCGGCGCCGTCATCCTGGGATTGAACCAGCCGATCGCTCATCTGATGGACAGTTTTCGTGACGCCACCAACCCGGTCGTCAAGGGCTTCATGGTGGGGCGCAGCCTGTGGGCCGATGCCTCGCTGCGCTGGCTCGGCGGCGCCATTGACGACGCAGCCCTTGTGGCGGAGGTGGCGCGCAATTTCACGACGCTGGTGGACGCCTGGCGCAATCGCCGCGCTCCGCTTCGCGCTGCCGCCTGAACCTTCGCTCTCCGACACCCATGACCAGAACCCAACGACTCACGCTCTCGCAGGCGCTGGTCAAGCACCTGGCCGCGCTGCGTGTGGAAATGCACGACGGCAGCATAGAGCCCTACTGCGGCGGCGTTTTCACCATCTTTGGACACGGCAACGTGGCCGGTTTTGGCGAGGCCCTGTGGGCTGAGCGCCAGGCCCTGCCCACTTATCGCGCCCACAACGAACAGGGCATGGCGCATGCGGCCATTGCCTACAGCAAAGCCCATCTGCGCCAGCGCATCCTGGCGGTCAGCACCAGCATCGGTCCGGGCGCCACCAACCTGGTCACCGCGGCTGCCGTCGCCCACGTCAACCGGCTGCCCGTGCTCCTGCTGCCGGGCGACACCTTTGCCTCACGCGCGCCAGACCCGGTACTGCAGCAGGTGGAGAGCTTTCAGCAGGGCGACCTGAGCGCCAATGACTGCTTCCGCCCGGTCACGCGTTTCTTTGACCGCATCACGCGGCCCGAGCAGATCCTCACGGCCCTGCCGCGTGCCATCGCGGTCATGACCGACCCAGCCAACTGCGGGCCCGTGTGCCTGGCCCTGCCACAGGACATCCAGACGCATGCCTTTGATTGCCCGGAAAGCTTTCTGCACCCCGACCTGATCCAGGTCCGCCGCCCGCCGCCCGATGCGCGTGAGCTGCGCAGGTCGGTGGCGCTGTTGAAGACCGCCCGGCAACCACTCATCGTGGCCGGCGGTGGCGTTCTCTACAGCCATGCGGGTGAAGCGCTGCGCGCCTTTGCCGAACAGCACGGCGTGCCGGTGGTGGAGTCGCATGGCGGCAAGAGCAGCCTGCCCTGGGACCACCCGCTCAACCTGGGGGCCATCGGCGTGGACGGCGCGCCCAACGCCAATGTGCTGGCGCGCGAGGCCGATGTGGTGCTGGCCGTAGGCACCCGCCTGCAGGACTTCACCACGGGTTCGCACGCGCTCTTTGCCAACGCGAAGCTGCTGAGCCTGAATGTGCAGAGCTTTGACGCCAGCAAGTGGAATGGCACTTCCCTGGTGGCCGACGCCCTGGAGGGCTTGCAGTCCCTGGGAAGCGCTCTGGGCGGCTGGAAGGCTGAACCCGCCTGGACCACGCGAGCGCGGGATGAGGCTGCACGCTGGAACGCACGCGTGACCGAGCTGACCACGGCCGCGCCGCAACCCGGCGTATTGCCGTACGACGCCGAAGTGATCGGCGCGGTGCGCGATTCGCTCAACGACGCCGGCGGCGACAGCGCCGTGCATGACGTCGCCATTTGCGCCGCAGGCACCTTGCCTGCCGAGCTGCACAAGCTCTGGCGTGCCAGCCGTCCCGGCAACTACCACATGGAGTACGGCTACTCCTGCATGGGCTATGAGATTGCCGGCGGCCTGGGCGTGAAGATGGCGCGCCCCCACCAGGAAGTCATCGTGATGGTGGGCGACGGCTCGTACATGATGATGAACTCCGAGCTGGCCACATCGGTCATGCTGGGCAAGAAGATCATCGTGGTGGTGCTGGACAACCGCGGCTACGGCTGCATCCAGCGCCTGCAGGCGGCGTCTGGCAGCGCGGCCTTCAACAACCTGCTGGATGACTGCGTGCCTGAAGGCGGCGAAGCCAGCAGCATCGACTTTGCCATGCATGCGCGCAGCCTGGGGGCCGATGCCGTGCATGTGGCCAGCGTGGCCGAGCTCAAGGCCGCCATGGTCCAGGCCCGCGCGGCCCAGCGCAGCCAGGTGCTGGTCATCAACACCACCCATACCCGTACATCCGAAGGCGGCTGCTGGTGGGAGGTGGCCATTCCCGAGGTGTCCGAGCGCAGCGAGGTGCGGGACGCCCATGCCCGCTACGTGGCCGGCAAGCAAGAACAACGTGTGTGATTCTTTTGGGATCTGAAGGAAGCAGTGCCATGACCTGGAATGTCCGTATCGGGATCAACCCGCTCTCCTGGATGAACGACGACCTGCCCTCGCTGGGCGGCGAGACATCTTTGGAAACCGCCTTGCGCGAAGGCAAGGAAATCGGCTACGAAGGCTTCGAGCTGGGCAACAAGTTTCCCAAGGACGGCCCGGCGCTGAAAGCCAAGCTTGACGAGTTCGGCCTGGCCTGCGTGTCGGGCTGGTACTCGGGCTTTCTGGCCGAGGTGGCCGCTGGCCGGAGCAATGCCGATGCCGTGGCAGCGGAGATCGATCGCTGCAGAGCCCACATGGAAAAACTGCAGTACAACGGCGTGAAGGTGGTGGTGTACGGCGAATGCGCAGGCACCGTGCAGGGACAGATCGACACGCCGGTGGGCAAGCGTCCCAAGTTCGCCAGCGAAGCGCTCTGGCAAGGCTATGCCGAGCGCCTGAATGCCTTTGGCGAGCACCTGCTCAAGGCCTACGGCATCCAGCTGGCCTACCACCACCACATGGGCGCGTATGTGGAGTCTCCCGCTGATGTGGACAAGCTCATGCAGCTGACGGACCCTGCCAAGGTGTTCCTGCTGTTCGACACCGGCCACGCGTACTTTGGTGGCGCTGCCGACCCCGTGGCGCTGCTGCGAAAACACGTCAAGCGCGTGGTGCATGTGCACTGCAAGGACGTGCGCGCCCCGGTGATTGCACAAGCGCGCAACGACGGCTGGAGCTTTCTGAACGGCGTGATCAACGGCACCTTCACCGTGCCCGGTGACGGCAGCATCGACTACGCCGCCGCGCTGGCAGTGCTGCGCGAGGCCGGCTACGAAGGCTGGCTGGTGGTGGAGGCCGAGCAGGACCCCGCCGTGGCACCGAGCTACCAGTACGCCAAGAAAGGCTTCGAGACACTCAGCGGCCTGGTCAGAGACCTGGCCTGATCTGCAAAGGACACTGCCATGGTCAGCCCCCTTCTAGCCAAAGCCGCCCCCACCGGCCGCGAGATCGTCAACGTCACCCCAGAGCGCGCGGGCTGGACGCATGTGGGCTTCAGAGCCGTGCGCCTGGAAGTTGATGCTATCGAAACAATAGCTACCGGTGCCCGCGAGCTGTGCGTGGTGGTGCTCACGGGCACTGTCGATATCACCATCGACGGCACCACCTACGCCAGCCTGGGCGAACGCGACAGCGTGTTTGACGAGAAATCGCCTGCCGCCGTGTACGTGCCCGCGGGCAAGACGGTGGCGGTGCGCGCAGTGCGAAACGCCGAAGTCGGCCTGTGCACCGCGCCGGACGACGGCAAGGAACGCGCGGTGCGCGTGATCGACCCTGTAGCCATGCGCCGCAGCGTGCGCGGCCAGGGCACCAACACGCGCTATGTCTGCGACATCCTGCCGCACGACGACCCCACGGCCGCCCACCTGCTGGTGGTGGAGGTGGTGACGCCGGCCAGCCACAGCAGCAGCTACCCGCCCCACAAGCACGATGTGGAACAGCCGCCGGTGGAAACCCTGCTGGAAGAGACCTACTACCACCGGCTGAACCCGCCGCAGGGTTTTGCGTTTCAGCGCGTGTACACCGATGACCGCAGCATCGACGAGGCCTGCGCCGTGGAGAACCACGACGTGGTGATGGTGCCCAGGGGCTACCACCCCGTGGTGGCACCGCATGGCTATGACTCCTACTACCTCAATGTCATGGCCGGGCCCCAGCGCCTCTGGGTGTTCAGGAACGACCCCGCCCACGAATGGATGCTCGCCCCGGCGGCCGGTGGCTGAACCTTTTCAAGGAATGTCCCGGCATGTCCCAAGTCACTTCCATTGCCCACTACATCAACGGCCAGACCGTGCCTGGGACCAGCGGGCGCGCCCAGCAGGTCTTCAACCCTGCCACTGGCCACGTCACCGGCTCGGTGGCCCTGGCGAGCGCTGCTGACGTCAGTGCTGCCGTGGCATCCGCCCAGGCCGCCTTCCTCCAGTGGGCGGACACGCCGCCCATACGCCGCGCCCGCGTGCTGTTCAAGTTCCTGGAACTGCTGAACCAGCACAAGGACACGCTGGCCCGCATGATCACGGCCGAGCACGGCAAGGTGTTCACCGACGCACAGGGAGAGGTCGCGCGCGGCATCGACATCGTCGAGTTTTCCTGCGGTATCCCCCAACTGCTCAAGGGGGACTTCACCGACCAGGTGTCCACCGGCATCGACAACTGGACGCTGCGCCAACCCTTGGGCGTGGTGGCTGGCATCACGCCGTTCAACTTTCCCGTCATGGTGCCCCTGTGGATGTTCCCCGTGGCCATTGCGGCAGGGAACACCTTCGTGCTCAAGCCCAGCCCGATCGATCCCTCGCCCAGCCTGTTCATGGCCGAACTGCTCAGGCAGGCCGGCCTGCCGGACGGCGTGTTCAACGTGGTGCAGGGCGACAAGGAGGCGGTGGATGCCCTGCTGGTGCACCCTGATGTGAAGGCCGTGTCTTTCGTAGGATCGACCCCCATTGCCAACTACATCTACGAAACCGGTGCCCGCCACGGCAAGCGCGTGCAGGCCCTGGGCGGCGCGAAGAACCACATGGTGGTCATGCCCGACGCCGACGTGGACCAGGTGGTCGACGCCCTGATCGGCGCGGGCTACGGCTCGGCCGGCGAGCGCTGCATGGCCATCTCGGTCGCCGTGCTGGTGGGTGACGTGGCCGACAAGGTCGTTCCCCAGCTGCTGGAGCGCACCAAGACCCTGAAGGTCCTGAACGGCACCAATCTGGCCGCCGAGATGGGCCCTATCGTCACCGCCGCCGCGCATGCCCGCATCAGCGGCTACATCAAGCAGGGCATCCGGGAGGGCGCGACCCTGCTGGCCGACGGCCGTGGCTTTGACGGCAGCACGGCGGGCGACGGCTGTGGCAAAGGCTTCTGGCTGGGCGGCACGCTGTTCGACAACGTCACTCCCGAGATGACGATCTACAAGGAAGAAATCTTCGGCCCGGTGCTCGGCTGCATGCGTGTGCCCGACTTCGCGACCGCCGTGCAACGCATCAACGACCACGAATTCGGCAACGGCGTGGCCTGCTTCACCCGCGATGGCAATGTGGCCCGCGAATTCGCCCGCCGCATCCAGGTGGGCATGGTCGGCATCAACGTGCCCATCCCCGTGCCCATGGCCTGGCACGGCTTTGGCGGCTGGAAGAAGAGTTTGTTTGGCGACCTGCACGCCTATGGCGAGGAAGGCGTGCGCTTCTACACCAAGCAAAAATCCATCATGCAGCGCTGGCCGGAAAGCATCCACAAGGGCGCGGAGTTCGTGATGCCCACCGCGAAGTAGATGCCGGTGCTGTCTTCAGGTCCGCCCAGAATCGACGTGGACGAACGGGGGTGAACGCCTGGCCACGCCGCTGCGTCCGCCGTGCTCCTTGGAAACATCGATCTGGATCAGGTTCTGAGGCAGTGCAACGCCGTGTCGGGAGTGTGGAGCGTCCAACATTCACGCGACAATTGCCCCATCATGAAAACCCTCCGCCTTCGCCCTGGCAAAGAGCGCTCGCTCCAGCGCCGCCATCCCTGGATTTTTGAATCGGCCATCGCCAAGGGTGGCGGGGACAGCGGCGAGACCGTGCGTGTGGAGTCGCACGACGGCCAGTTCCTGGCCTGGGCTGCGTTCAGCCCCAGCTCGCGCATCCGCGCACGGGTGTGGAGCTTTGACGAGGCGCAGCGCATCGATGCTCCTTTTTTCATAGCTGCTTGCGCCCGCTCCATCATCGCTCGTGCACGTTTTGACGTGCAAAGTGACGGCGTACGCCTGGTGCATGGCGAGTCCGACGGCTTGCCGGGCCTCATCGTGGACCGCTATGGCGACACCCTGGTGGCGCAGTTCACCAGCGCCGGCACCGAGCGCTGGAAAGGCGTGATCGCCGATGCGCTGCTGCGCGAGACGGGCCTGGCCAAGCTGTACGAGCGCTCGGACGCCAGCGTGCGTGCGCTCGAAGGCCTCCCGCCCGCCACCGGCTGGTTGCGCGGCGGCCCCACGGGGGCGCCGGGCGACGGCGAAGGCCCGCCGCTGGAGCTCACCATCCACGAACATCAGTGGAGCCTGACGCTGAACATCGCCGAAGGGCACAAGACAGGCTTTTATCTGGACCAGCGCGACAGCCGCAAGCGATTTGCCGACTACACCCAGCGTCTGGGCTTCAAGGACGTGCTCAACTGCTTTTGCTACACCGGCGGCTTCAGCGTGGCGGCGCTGGCCGGCATGCGCGCGGGCGGCGGCTTGGCCGATGGGCACGTGACGTCCATCGACTCCTCGGGCCCGGCTCTGGAGCGCGCCCGTGCCCATGTGGCGCTCAACGGGTTCGACCTGAATCACGCAAGCTTCATGGATGCGGACGTGAATGCCTCGCTGCGCCAGTTCCTCAAGGAGGGCCGGCGCTTTGACGCCATCATTCTGGATCCACCGAAGTTTGCGCCCACTGCGGCCCACGCCGATCGCGCGGCCCGGGCGTACAAGGACATCAACCGTCTGGCGCTGCAACTGCTCTCGCCCGGCGGCGTGCTGTTCACCTTCTCCTGCTCCGGCGGTATCAGCGCGGATCTGTTCCACAAGATCGTGGCGTCCGCCGGCGCGGATGCTGGCGTGGACGGCTTCATCCTGGAGCGCCTTGGAGGCGCGCCCGACCACCCCATGACCCTGGAATTTCCGGAAGGCGAGTACCTCAAGGGGTTGGTCGTCATGCGCAAGGGCTGACCGCCGTCAAAGCCACCGCTGCGCTGCAAGGGCTTGACAGCGTCGGTACACTGAAAACAACCCCCCTGCGCAATGCACACCCGGCCCATGACGCCGGGTGCCGCGCATGGGCTTACCCCCTGAAGGACAGAACCATGGCATTGATCCCCGTCACCATCCTCACCGGCTTCCTGGGCGCGGGCAAGACCACCTTGCTCAAGCGCCTGCTCACCGAGGCCCATGGCCAGAAGATCGCAGTGATCGAGAACGAGTTCGGCGAAGAGAACATCGACAACGACATCCTCGTGACCGAGTCCAAGGAGCAGATCGTGCAGATGAGCAACGGCTGCATCTGCTGCACCATCCGAGAAGACCTGCGCGAGACGCTGCAACTGCTGGCCGCCAAGAAGCGCAAGAACCTGCTGGAGTTCGACCGCATCGTCATCGAGACCACCGGCGTGGCCGACCCCGGCCCGGTGGCGCAGACCTTCTTCATGGACGAGGAAATCGCCGAGACCTATCTCATCGACTCCATCATCACGCTGGTGGATGCCAAGCACGCGCCGCAGCAACTCAACGACCGCCAGGAAGCGCGCCGCCAGGTGGGCTTTGCCGACCAGATCTTCCTGTCCAAGACCGACCTGGTGACACCTGAAGAGACCGAGGCGCTGATCCATCGCCTGAAGCACATGAACCCCCGTGCACCCATCAAGGCTGTGCATTTCGGCGAAGTGCCCTTGAAGGAAGTGCTGGACCTGCGGGGCTTCAACCTGAACGCCAAGCTGGACATCGATCCTGACTTCCTCAAGGAAGAAGGAGACGGCCACGGCCATGACCACCACGACCATGACCATGAGCACGGCGAGCACTGCAGCCACCCATCGCACCAGCACGACCATGGGCACGGGCACCACCATCACCATGACGACGATGTGAAGAGCTTCGTGTACCGGTCCGAGCGCCCGTTCGACCCCGCCAAGCTGGAAGACTTTCTGGGCGCCATCGTCAATATTTATGGCCCGCGCATGCTGCGCTACAAAGGTGTGCTTAATATGAAGGGCACCGAGCGAAAGGTGATCTTCCAGGGTGTGCACCAGCTCATGGGCAGCGACCTGGGCCCGCAGTGGGCCGAGGGCGAGCCCCGGCTGAGCAAGATGGTCTTCATCGGCATCGACTTGCCCAAGGACATCTTCCTGCAGGGACTGGAGCAAAGCCTGGCCTGATCCTTTCGCCGGTGCGGGGCGTGGATTGGGACCGATTTGTGTTGTATCCGCAACGTTTCCGTTTGCGTCAGCCCAGGTCGATACAATCGCGCCCCGGTAAAACCACCCAAGGCTTGCCACCAGTCCCGGGCCGCGACAGTGGCCACGGGCCCGCCCGTACAGCGAGGAGACCAGGAAGTGAAAGCCGACACCAGCAAACCCAAGGCGGCCACGAAGGCAACCAAGCCCGCCGCCGCAGTCAAGAGCACGGCGGCACCGGCGCCAGCGCCCAAGGCTGCTGCCAAAGCCGCCCCCGCCAAGACTGCTGCCGCCCCCAAGGCCGTTGCTGCCAAGGCGGCCAGCCCCGCAGTCGCCGCACCCGTGGCCGCGCCCGCTGCCCAGGCCGCGCCGCAGGTACCCGTGCGCACAACCCGGCCTTCTTCCCGACTGGCCCAATTGACCGTACCATCCATGGCACAGACAGTGGCGTCCACCGCTGCCAAAGCCAGTTATCTACATACCATGCCCACGACCGCGCAAGCTCAGCCCACTTTCACGGCTGCCAAAAAAGACCCCAAGCTGGCGAACAACTGGAAGACCAAGTCCGCCGCCGAGTTGACCGACGCCGAAGTCATGGCCATGCCCGACAGCGAGTACATGAATGACAAGCAGATGGCGTTTTTCCGCCTGAAGCTCGTGCAGCTCAAGCAGGACATCCACAACAGCGCCGGCGAAACCACCGAGCATCTGCGTGAAGACACCGTGGTGGTCCCAGACCCCGCCGACCGCGCCACCATTGAGGAAGAGCACGCCCTGGAGCTGCGCACCCGCGACCGCGAGCGCAAGCTGCTCAAGAAGATCGAGCAGTCCATCGCCCGCATCGACGCAGGCGACTATGGCTACTGCGATGAAACCGGCGAGCCCATCGGCACGGGCCGGCTGATCGCCCGTCCCACCGCCACGCTGTCGCTGGAGGCGCAGCAGCGCCGCGAGCTCAAGCAGAAGATGTTTGGCGACTGATCTGGCCACCTGGCCCGACGCTGATCACCGCTGCGCAATCTTTGTACGCTGAACCATGAGCAAGGAAGAAACCACCCCCGGCGGCCTGCTATCGAAGGTGGTTCGGTTCGTGAAGAATCCCACGGTCAACTGGACAGAGCTCGACTCCATCCAGGACGATCGGGAGAGCCAGTACAGCAAGCAGATGCTCAAGGAAATGATCGAGCGCAAGCGCCGCAACGATTTCGTGCGGCGCCGCGAGTTCGATCAGCTGCGCAAGCTGCGCCAGCGCGAGGTGCTGCAAGGCCACCGCACGGAAGACCCTACCGCGCGGCCCTCGTTCTTTCAGAGCAGCATGGCCTCGCCCGACGAGCGCGCCGTCACGCTCAAGAAGATCGACGAGATCGAGGCGCAGATGTCGCAGCAGTGGTGGAAGAGCAAGCAGGGCGCCGATGCCCCCACCCAGCCTGGCACGATGCCCGAGGCGGGGGATGCCGCATCCGATTCCGCCCATGCGAGGGCCTATGCCCCCACCGCGCCAGGCAGCCTGCCAGCGGCACTGGACCACAAGCCGGCCGTGCAGCCGCTGTTTGCCGACGACAGCATGGCCGTGGGCAGGTTTGGCAGTACCGACGCCCAGATGGGCGCGGATGCGGGCAACCAGGAGGCGTCCTTCAGCCCCGATGCGATGGCCGGGACCACGCCGGCACCGGCACCCGAACCGGAGGAATTTGTGCACGAACCCGATCTCGAAGAAGCCGCCATCCGGTTTGCCAATGGCGACCACGCCGGTGCGGAAGCAGGGCTGTTGGATGTGCTGGCGCAGCACCAGCAGGATGCGCCTGCAGAGCAGCAGGAAATCTGGATGACGCTGTTCGACCTGTACCGCGCTACCGGACAGCACGACCGCTTCGAGACCCTGGCCATAGACTATGCCGCGCAGTACAGCCGTTCCGCGCCACTGTGGTTCTCCATACCAGAGCAGCTGGGCATGGCGCCGGCAGCCGCTGCAGGCGCGGCGCCGGGACTGCCCGCGCGCAAGGATTTCAGCTGGAACGCCCCCGCCACGCTGGCGGTGTCGTCCGTGGCGGCGCTGCAGGCCTCGCTTGCGCGTGCCGCTTCGCCGTGGACGCTGTCGTGGTCGCGCCTGGTCACCATCGAGGAGGCTGCCGTGCCGCTGCTGGCCGACCAGTTCAGCGCCTGGGCTGACCGAGAGGGGCAACTGGTTTTCTCGGGGGTGGAAAAACTCAACGCCCTGCTGGACTCCAAGACCCAGTCGGGAGACCGGGCGACGAGCCCGGAATGGTGGCGCCTTCGCATGGCCGCGCTGCGCCTGATGGGCAAGCCCGACGAGTTCGAACTGGTCGCGCTGGACTACTGCGTGACCTACGAAGTCTCTCCACCCTCGTGGGTGTCGCCACGCAGCGGATATTCGGACAACGAAGGAGGCTCTTCGGGTGCCGCACCGCTGACAGCGGGTGGCGATTTCGTGGCGTCCGACCTGAGTGGCAGTGGCGACCTGTCGGCGCCCGCACCCCTTGATGCTGGGCCGCTGGCCAGCCTCAGTGGCCATATCGAGGGCGACGCCGGCCCATTGCTGGAGCCATTCCAGGCGTTCCTCAAACCTGGCGTGCCGCTCGTCATCGCGTGTGACAGGCTCATTCGTGTGGACTTTGCCGCAGCCGGCTCGGTGCTCAACTGGGCTGCCGAGCAGCAGGGCCAGGGGTATGTGGTGCACTTCCACAACCTGCAGCGCCTGGTGGCGATTTTCTTCAACGTGATCGGGGTGAACGAGCACGCCTGGATCGTTCCTCGCAAGAACTGATCTGCGCAGGAGACGGCGCACGCGCGGGGCAGCACCGCTCGGGCGGTGGCACGCAGGGCGTTCAGCCGCCCAGCCAGGGCGGTGGCATGTCCCTCGCGAAATGGACTCACTGGGTGCGCCTTGCTTGAAACCCGCGTTGCCGACCCCATTTGCGGCAGCTATGGATTCATCTCAAAACACCCCGGTGTTCCACGGCACCACCATCCTGAGCGTGCGGCGCCAGACCCCCGACGGCATCCAGGTCGCGATTGGCGGCGACGGCCAGGTCACCCTGGGCAACATCGTGGTCAAGGGCTCCGCGCGCAAGGTGCGCAAGCTCTACCACGGCAAGGTGCTGGCGGGCTTTGCGGGCGCCACGGCCGATGCCTTCACCTTGTTCGAGCGCTTCGAAGCCAAGCTCGAAAAACACCAGGGCCACCTGACCCGCGCTGCCATCGAGCTCACCAAGGACTGGCGCACCGACCGGGTGCTGCGCCGCCTCGAAGCCATGCTGGCCGTGGCCGATGCCAGCGCCTCGCTCATCATCACCGGCAACGGCGACGTGCTGGAACCAGAGCAAGGCATCGTGGCCATCGGTTCGGGCGGGGCGTATGCGCATTCGGCCGCCAAGGCGCTGCTCAACCACACCGAGCTGTCGGCGCAGGACATCGTGAAGAAGTCGCTGGAGATCGCGGGCGAGCTGTGCATCTACACCAACATGAACCACACCATCGAGACGCTGTGAGCGAGGGTGGTGATTTGCTATTTTTTTGATAGCTTTTTCCGCTTGTCCACAAAGCGGTAGAGGCTGATTTTGCTTTGATTTTTTGAAGGCAGGCCCCGCATGTCCTCCATGACCCCCCAGGAAATCGTCTCCGAACTCGACAACCACATCGTGGGCCAGGGCAGCGCCAAGCGCGCCGTGGCGATCGCGCTGCGCAACCGCTGGCGCCGCCAGCAGGTCGAAGGCAGCCTGCGCCAGGAGATCACACCCAAGAACATTCTCATGATCGGCCCCACGGGTGTGGGCAAGACCGAGATCGCCCGCCGCCTTGCAAGGCTGGCCGACGCTCCCTTCATCAAGGTCGAAGCCACCAAGTTCACCGAGGTGGGCTACGTGGGCAAGGACGTTGATTCCATCATCCGCGACCTGGCCGAGATGGCCGTCAAGCAGACGCGCGAGGCCGAGATGAAGAAGGTGCGTACCCGCGCCGAGGAAGCAGCCGAAGAGCGCATTCTCGATGTGCTGATCCCGCCCGCCCGCACGGCCGCCGGCTCCGAGCCGGCCGCCGACAACACGGCGCGGCAGGTGTTCCGCAAGAAGCTGCGTGAAGGCTCGCTCAACGACAAGGAGATTGAGATCGACGTGGCCGAGAGCCGCCAGGCCCTTGAGATCATGGGCCCGCAGGGCATGGAGGAGATGACCGAGCAGCTGCGCGGCATGTTCAGCCAGATGGGCCAGGACAGGCGCAAGACCCGCAAGCTCAAGATCGTCGAGGCCCTGAAGCTGCTGACCGATGAAGAGGCTGGCAAGCTGGTCAACGAGGAAGAGATCAAGACCCGCGCCGTGGCCAATGCGGAGCAGAACGGCATCGTTTTCATCGACGAGATCGACAAGGTGGCAGCCCGCCAGGAGACCAGCGGCGCCGACGTATCGCGTCAGGGGGTGCAGCGCGACCTGCTGCCGCTGGTGGAGGGCACCACTGTGACCACCAAGTACGGGATGATCAAGACCGACCATATCCTGTTCATCGCGTC
The DNA here is from genome assembly GCF_019219095.1 of Acidovorax sp. sic0104. Classification (GTDB taxonomy): domain Bacteria; phylum Pseudomonadota; class Gammaproteobacteria; order Burkholderiales; family Burkholderiaceae_C; genus Acidovorax. The sequence continues at coordinate 746,142 of NZ_JAHUWH010000001.1, read as the reverse complement.
CGGCGCGTTTCATCTCGCAAAGCCCAGCGACCTGATTCCCGAACTGCAGGGGCGCTTCCCGATCCGCGTGGAGCTGGAGTCGCTGTCGGTCAAGGACTTCGAGGCCATCCTCACGCAGACCCATGCCTCCCTGGTCAAGCAGTACCAGGCGCTGCTGGCCACCGAAGGCGTCACGCTGGAATTCGCGTCCGAAGGCATCACTCGCCTGGCGCACATCGCTTTCGAGGTGAACGAGCGCACCGAGAACATCGGCGCGCGCCGGCTGGCCACCGTGATGGAGCGTCTGCTGGACGAGGTCAGCTTCGAGGCGACCCGCCTGTCGGGCCAGACGATCACCGTCGACGCCGCCTATGTCGATGCCCGCTTGCAGACGTTGAGCCAGGACGAAGACCTGTCGCGCTACATCCTGTGACCACTCGGGGGCGGGCGGCTGGGCTTGAGAGGTCACTTTCATAGCCCGCCGTAAGTTCTTCTTTTTCAACGACTTTTGCCAATTTCTGGTCTGCAAAGTCGCTTCTAAGTCGTTGATTTCATTACAAAAGTTTGGTGGACGCCCCCTTGTTCGGCGTGCTTTTCCTGCTACAGTGCAAAAAAGTGCAATTAAGTGGTGAAAAGTGCCCTTCCGGCCCCGATGCGGGCTCTGAAGGATCAACAAGTCCGAGTTGGGAAATCGTCCGTGTTCCAAGGTGCCTCGTCGCTAAGTCTCGATGCGAAGGGTCGGCTGTCCGTGCCGACCCGGCATCGTGACGTGCTCGCGGCCACCGCATCGGGCCAGCTCACGATCACCAAGCACCCCCACGGCTGCCTGATGGTGTTCCCCCGTCCGGAGTGGGAGAAGTTTCGCGAGCGCATCGCCGAGCTGCCCATGTCCGCCCAGTGGTGGAAGCGCATCTTTCTGGGCAACGCGATGGACGTCGAGATGGACGCCACCGGCCGCGTGCTGATCTCGCCCGAGCTGCGCCAGGCGGCCGGCATCTCCAAGGACACCATGCTGCTGGGCATGGGCAACCACTTTGAACTCTGGGACAAGGCCACGTACGACGAGCAGGAGGCCAAGGCCATGCAGGGCGACATGCCGGATGTCTTCAAGGACTTCTCTTTCTAGAGGCGCACGGTGACAGAGGCTCTGCAACACACCACCGTCCTGCTCGACGAAGCCGTGGACGCACTGCTTGGCGGCGCGGGCGCGCAGCCTTCGGGCACGTGGATCGACGGCACCTTCGGGCGCGGGGGGCATTCGCGGCTCATCCTGCTGCGGCTAGGGGAGCAGGGGCGCCTTGTCGCCTTTGACAAGGACCCGGAAGCCATCGCCGAAGCAACGCGCATCACCGATGCGCGTTTTTCCATTCGGCACGAAGGATTTCGCCACATCGCCGACCTGCCCGCCGGCAGCGCCGCAGGTGTGCTCATGGACCTGGGGGTCAGCTCGCCCCAGATCGACAGCCCCGGGCGGGGTTTCAGTTTCCGTTTCGATGGCCCGCTGGACATGCGCATGGACACCACGCGCGGCGAGAGCGTGGCCGATTGGTTGGCCACGGCCGAAGTCGGTCAGATTGCGGAGGTGATACGTGACTACGGTGAAGAACGGTTTGCTGGCCCCATTGCAAAGGCGATTGTTGCTCGGCGCGAAGAACGGGGCCCTCTTGCAACCACCGCCGAACTGGCCGATCTCGTGGCTGGCGCGGTCAAGACCCGCGAGCCGGGCCAGAACCCTGCAACGCGCACATTTCAGGCTCTACGGATTTTCATCAACGCTGAGCTTGAAGAGCTGCAACAGGCGCTAGAGGCCAGCCTGTCGGTGCTGCAGCCCGGCGGCCGCCTGGTGGTGATCAGCTTTCACTCGCTGGAAGACCGCATCGTCAAGCAGTTCATCGCCAAGCACTCCAAGGAAGTCTTCGACCGCCGCGCGCCGTTCGCCGCGCCCCAGGCGATGAAGCTCGTGGCGCTGGACCGCGTCAAGCCCAGCGCTGCCGAGGTGGCCGCCAACCCGCGCTCGCGCAGCGCGATCATGCGCGTGGCCGAGCGCACGGAGGTGCCAGCATGACCAGGCTCAACCTGGTGCTGCTGATGGCCGTGCTGGCCAGCGCGATCTATCTCGTGCACACCCAGTACGAGTCGCGCCGCCTGTTCACCGAGCTCGACCGCGCCACCGTGGAAGCGCGCCGCCTGGACACCGAGCATCAGCGCCTGCAGGTGGAAAAGCGCGCGCAGGCGACGCCGCTGCGCGTTGAAAAGATCGCGCGCGCGCAGCTGAACATGCGCACCGCCACGCCGGCCATCACGCAGTACGTGTCGGATCCGCAGGGCGTGAGCGCTTCTGCCGCCGCCGCCAGCGCCGCGCCCGCGCAAGGAGTGCAGCCATGAGCCGCAGCGTGGTCTACACCGCCAGCCCCCTGCTGGCGAGCAAGACGCCGGTCTGGCGCAGCAAGTTCATCGTGGCCATGATCGCGCTGGGCTTTCTGGGTCTGGTCGGGCGTGCCGCGTATGTGCAGGTGTTCGGCAATGCGTTCTTCCAGCGACAGGGCGAAGTGCGGTTTGCCCGCACGCTGGAGCTGCCGGCCAACCGCGGCAAGATCGTGGACCGCAACGGCCTCATCCTCGCATCCAGCGTGCCGGCGGCCAGCATCTGGGCCATCCCCGAAGACGTCGAGCAGGACAAGCCCGAGATCCGGGCCAAGCTCAAGCAACTGGCCAAGCTGCTCGACATGCCCCTGGCCGACCTGCAAAAGAAGCTGGCCGACGAGGACAAGACGTTCGTCTGGATCAAGCGCCAGCTCGACTGGGACGTGGGCCAGCAGATCGCCAAGCTCGACATCAAGGGCATCTACCAGCGCAAGGAATACAAACGCCAGTACCCCGAGGGTGAAGCTGCGGCGCACGTAGTGGGCTTCACCAACGTGGAAGACCATGGCCAGGAAGGCATGGAGCTGGCCTTCGACAAGGACCTGGCCGGCAAGGCCGGCTCCCGCCGTGTGATCAAGGACCGCCTGGGCCGCGTGGTCGAGGGCGTGGGCGAGACCGTCCAGCCGGTCGACGGCAAGGACATGCAGCTGTCCATCGACAGCAAGGTGCAGTTCTTCGCCTACCAGAAGCTGCGCGACCAGGTCGCGCTGCACAAGGCCAAGGCGGGCAGCGTGGTGGTGCTCGACGCGCACACCGGCGAAGTGCTGGCGCTGGCCAACTACCCGAGCTACGTGCCAGACAAGCGGCAGAACCTCACGGGCGAGCAACTGCGCAACCGCGCGCTCACCGACGTGTTCGAGCCCGGCTCGACCATGAAGCCCTTCACCATCGGCCTGGCCCTGGAGAGCGGACGCGTGCGCCCCGAGACACCGGTGGACACCACCCCCGGCCGCATCAACATCACGGGCTCCACCATCTCGGACACGCACAACTACGGCCTGCTCACGGTCGAAGGCGTGATCCAGAAGTCGAGCAACGTGGGCACCACCAAGATCGCCATGCAGATGCCCGCGCGCGAGATGTGGGAGACCTTCTCGGCCGCGGGCTTTGGCCAGAAGCCGCAGCTGCACTTCCCCGGCGTGGTGACCGGCCGTTTGCGCCCTTACAAGACCTGGCGGCCGGTGGAGCAGGCCACCATGTCGTACGGCTACGGCCTGTCGGCCAGCCTGTTTCAGATGGCGCGTTCGTACACGGTGTTTGCCAACGGCGGCCGCGTGATTCCGGCCACCATGTTCAAGACCTCCGAGCCTGCGCTGGGCGTGCCGGTGTTCTCCGAGCGCACGGCCGACCAGGTGCGCAAGATGCTGCAGATGGCTGCGGGCCCCGGCGGCACGGGCCAGAAGGCGCAGACCCTGGGCTATTCGGTCGGCGGCAAGTCCGGCACGGCGCGCAAGCAGGTCGGCAAGAACTACGCATCGGGCAAGTACCGTGCGTGGTTCACCGGGATGGCGCCCATCGACAAGCCGCGCATCATCGTGGCCGTGATGATCGACGAGCCCAGCAACGGCGTGTTCTACGGCGGTGCCGTGGCCGCGCCCGTGTTCAGCGAAGTCGTGCAGCAGACCCTGCGCATGATGGGCGTGCAGCCGGACATGGCCGTCAAGCCGCAGATCGTGGCCAACGCCGTGGAGGAATCGCTATGACGGCAACCCTGCCCCTGCTCGCATCGGTGCACGACGCCGTGGCCTGGCTGCGCGAACGCGTCACAGGCACGCTGCAGACCGACAGCCGCCTGGTCCGCGCGGGCGACGGTTTCATCGCCTGGCCCGGCGCCGCCACCGATGGCCGCGCGCACGTCGGCGATGCGCTCGCGCGGGGCGCGGTGGCCTGCCTGGTGGAGCACGAAGGCGTCGAAGCCTTCCCGCTGGACGGCCTGCACAGCCTGCCCATTGCCGCCCTGCGCGGCCTGAAGGCCGCCACCGGCCTGATCGCGGCCGACTGGTTCGAGCACCCCACGCAGCGCCTGGACGTGCTGGCCGTCACCGGTACCAATGGAAAGACCAGCACCGCCTGGTGGATTGCCGAAGCCCTCAATTTGCTATCAAAAAATGAGCTGATTGCGCACGGCGGATGCGCGATGGTGGGCACTTTGGGCATTGGCGTACCGCCAGCGGTGGTCAGCACGGGCATGACCACACCCGACCCGGTGCGGCTGCAGCACGCGTTCCAGCAGTTCACCGACGCGGGGCGCACGGCCTGCGCCATCGAGGCCTCGTCCATCGGCCTGGCCGAGCACCGCATGGTAGGCACGCGCATCCGCGTGGCGCTGTTCACCAACTTCACGCAGGACCACCTGGACTACCACCCCGGCATGACCGCCTACTGGCAGGCCAAGAGCATGCTCTTCGACTGGCCGGGCCTGCAGTCCGCCGTGGTCAACATCGACGACCCTCGCGGGGCCGAACTGCATGCCTCGCTGGCCGACCGCATGCTGGACCTTTGGAGCGTGTCGGTCACCGGCCCCGCCCGCCTGTGTGCGCGCGACATCGCCATGGGCGAGGGCGGCCTGCGCTTCACCGTGGCCGAAGGCGTGCATGCCCACGTTCTGCAAACACGCGTGATCGGCCTGTACAACGTCTCCAACCTGCTCGGGGTGCTGGCCGGCCTGCGCGCTCTGGGCGTGCCGCTGGAGCATGCTTTGTATGCCTGCGCCCAGCTCTCGCCGGTGCCGGGCCGCATGGAGCAGATCCAGACGCCCGGCCAACCACTCGTGGCGGTGGACTACGCCCACACTCCCGATGCGCTGGACAAGGTGCTGCAGGCCCTGCGCCCGCTGGCGCGTGAGCGCGGCGGCCATCTGTGGTGCGTGTTCGGCTGCGGTGGCGACCGGGATGCCGCCAAGCGCCCGCTGATGGGCGCAGTGGCGCAGCAGCACGCCGACCATGTGGTCGTGACCAGCGACAACCCGCGCAGCGAAGATCCGGCAGCCATCCTTCACCAGATCCTGCAGGGCACCATTGCCGGCCGCACCGTGCGTGCCGAGCCCGACCGGGCCGTCGCCATCGCCATGGCGCTGGCCGAAGCCGCGCCCGCCGACGTGGTGCTGATCGCCGGCAAGGGCCATGAAGACACACAGGAAACGGCGGGCGTGCGCGTGCCGTTCTCTGACATGGCCCATGCGCACAGCGCGCTGCAGGCACGGGGAGCCCGCCCATGAGCAGTTCGGCGATGACTTTGCAGCAGGCGTTCGACCTGGTGCTGCCGCGCATCCCCACGGCGCGGCTGGTGGGCGATGGCGCCACGCCGCTGGCCCGCGTGCACACCGACACCCGCACGCTGCAGGCGGGCGACCTGTTCGTGGCCTTGAAGGGCGAGCGCTTCGATGCCAACGCATTCCTGGCCGATGCCCGCACCGGTGGGGCTGCCGCGGCCATCGCCCACGGCGGTCTCGAAGCCGCCGGCCTGCCCGGCATCGAGGTGCCGAACAGCCTGGCCGCCATGGGGGCGCTGGCCACCGGCTGGCGCGCACAGTTCGGCTTGCCGCTGATCGGCGTGACCGGCAGCAACGGCAAGACCACCGTGACGCAGATGATCGCGTCCATCCTGCGCGCCTGGCAGGGCCCGAACGAAGAACGTGCCTTTGCCACGCAGGGCAACTTCAACAACGACATCGGCGTTCCCTTGATGCTGCTGCGCCTGCGGGCCACGCACGCGGCGGCTGTGATCGAGATGGGCATGAACCACCCGGGCGAGATCGCCCTGCTGTCCGCCATGGCGCAGCCCACGGTGGCGCTCGTCAACAACGCGCAGCGCGAGCACCTGGAATTCATGCACACCGTGGAGGCCGTGGCGCGCGAGAACGGCTCGGTCTTCGCCAGCCTGCCTGCCGATGGCGTGGCGGTGTTCCCGGCGGGCGATGCCTACACCGGCCTGTGGCACTCGCTCGCGCAGGGCCGCCGCACCGTCACCTTCGGCGACGGGGGCGATGTGGCATGTCGCAGCGCGGCCTGGGAGCAGGGCGCCTGGTCCGTCACCATCGCCACGCCGCAGGGCGATGTGGCCACGCAACTGCGCATCGCCGGGCGCCACAACGTGACGAATGCCTTGGCCGCCGCCGCCTGCACGCTCTGTGCCGGCGCGCCCCTCGACGCCATCGTGCAGGGGCTGGCCAGCTTCACGCCCGTCAAGGGCCGCTCGCGCGCCTTCAGCGTGCGCATCGCGGGCCGCGAGGTCACCGTGGTGGACGACACCTACAACGCCAACCCCGATTCCATGCGCGCTGCCATCGACGTGCTGGCCGAACTGCCCGCCCCGCAATTGCTGGTGCTTGGCGACATGGGCGAGGTGGGCGACCAGGGGCCGCAGTTCCACGCCGAGGCGGGTGCGCATGCGCGCTCGGCCCGCATCCCCGGCCTGTTCGCGCTGGGGAACCAGTCGGTGCACGCCATCACGGCCTACGGCAAAGACCAGGGCGGTGCGGCGCGGCATTTCAACGATATGGGCGCATTGCAGGATGCAGTGCGCCAGGCCCTGCCCACGGTGGGCAGCGTGCTGGTCAAGGGATCCCGATTCATGAAGATGGAACAGGTGGTGGAGGCAATCGCTTCCGCCGCACAGGTGCAGGCACAAGAACAACAACCAGCGCAGAGCAGGACACCGGAGGGACACCATGGCGCAACGCAATGAGAACGCGCGGGTCTTCTTGACTGCCACGACCGGCGCCCGCCTGGCGCCGATGTCCGCGGGAGGTGCAGCATGCTGCTGATCCTGTCGCAATGGCTGCAGGGCCTGTCGCCCGAATTCGGCTTCTTCCGCGTATTCCAGTACCTCACCTTCCGGGCGGTGATGGCGGCCATGACGGCGCTGCTCATCGGCCTGGTGGCGGGCCCCAAGGTGATCCGCGTGCTCACCTCGCTCAAGATCGGCCAGCCCATCCGTGGCTACGCGATGCAGTCGCACCTGTCCAAGAGCGGCACGCCCACCATGGGCGGCGTGCTCATCCTGCTGTCGATCGCCATCTCCACGCTGCTGTGGTTCGACCTGTCCAACCGGTTCGTGTGGATCGTGCTGATTGTCACGCTGGGCTTTGGTGCCATCGGCTGGGTGGACGACTGGCGCAAGGTGGTCAACAAGGACCCTGAGGGTATGCGCTCGCGCGAGAAGTACCTGTGGCAGTCGGTGATCGGCCTCACGGCCGCGCTGTACCTGGTGTTCAGCATTTCCGAGAGCTCCAACGCCAAGGTGTGGGAGCTGTTCGTGGGCTGGGTGCAGTCGGGCTTCTCGCTCGACCTGCCGCCCAAGGCCGGCCTGCAACTGCCGTTCTTCAAGGAAGTGAGCTACCCGCTCGGCGTGCTGGGCTTCGTGATCCTGACCTACCTCGTCATCGTGGGCTCCAGCAACGCGGTGAACCTGACGGACGGCCTCGATGGCCTGGCCATCATGCCGGTCGTGATGGTGGGATCGGCCCTGGGCGTGTTCGCGTACGTGACCGGCAGCTCGGTGTACTCCAAGTACCTGTTCTTCCCGCACATCCCCGGCTCGGGCGAGTTGCTGATCTTCTGCGCTGCCATGGCAGGCGCGGGCCTGGCGTTCCTGTGGTTCAACGCGCATCCGGCGCAGGTCTTCATGGGCGATGTGGGCGCACTGGCGCTGGGCGGTGCCCTGGGCACCATCGCCATCATCGTGCGCCAGGAGATCGTGCTGGCCATCATGGGCGGCATCTTCGTGGTCGAGGCGCTGTCCGTCATGCTGCAGGTGGCCTGGTTCAAGTACACCAAGCGCCGCTACGGTGAAGGCCGGCGCCTGCTCAAGATGGCGCCGCTGCACCACCACTTCGAGAAGAGCGGCTGGAAGGAAACGCAGGTGGTCGTGCGCTTCTGGATCATCACCATGCTGCTGTGCCTTATCGGCCTGTCGACGTTGAAACTGCGATGAATCCGGACGATCCCCTCATCCCCGCGCCAACCGTTCCCCCGACGGCGCAGCAGCCCTCCGAGGTGCCGGCGGGCGGGGATGCGCCTGTCCCGCCGCCAATGGCGGGCGAGGTGCAGGCAGAAGCCGCATCCATGGATGCGCCCGCAGATGCGGCCGCCGCCGAGCCATCACCTGCCGCTGCAGCACCACGTTCGGGCACGGCGGCTGCCACCTCTGCGTGGGACCCCGAAAAACCACCCGCCATCTCCGCCGCCAAGGCCGCTGCCGACTTTGTCGCGCAGATCTTCGCCGACGTCGCGGCGACGGATGCACCGGCCACGCCGGAGCCCGACCCCGCCGACGTCGAGCAAGAAAACGCCGCTGCGGCGGCCGACGAGACGGAGGAACCCACCGAGCCCCTGGGCCCGCCCGGCCAGGGCATGGTGCCACTGCAGGGGCAGAACATTCTCATCCTCGGGCTGGGTGCCTCGGGGCTGGCCATGGCGCGCTGGTGCGTGCGCTGCGGTGCGACGGTGACGGTGGCCGACACGCGCGAGGCGCCCCCGCAGCTCGCGGCACTGCAGCAGGAGCTGCCCCAGGTGCGTTTCGTGGCCGGGGCCTTCGATGCGGCCCTGGTGGATGGCCAGGGCTTGCATGCGGTCTATCGCTCGCCCGGCCTGAGTCCTGAGACGGTTGCTCCTGTTTTTGTAGCTGCCCGCGCAATCGGGTTGGTGGTCGGCGGTGAATTGACCTTGTACGCCATGGCGCTGGCCACGCTGCGCGCGTCGCATGGCTATGCCCCAGCCGTGCTGGCCATCACCGGCACCAATGGCAAGACCACGGTCACATCGCTCACGGGCCAGCTCGTGGAGCGCTCGGGCCGGACGGTGGCCGTGGCCGGCAACATCGGCCCCACGCTGCTCGACACGCTGGCCGGCCACATCGACGCCGCCACGCTGCCCGAGGTGTGGGTGCTGGAGCTGTCGAGCTTCCAGCTTGATGGTGTCGCCGGTTTCGAACCGACGGCCGCCACGGTGCTCAACGTCACGCAGGACCACCTGGACTGGCACGGCGACATGGCAGCATATGCCGCCGCCAAGGCCTGCATCTTCGGCCAGACCGGCCTGATGATCCTGAACCGCGACGACGCTGTGGTGATGCAGATGCTGCCGGCGCCCGTGAAGGTCAAACTGCAAAAGCCCCAGGTGCGCGAGCACATCACCTTCGGCGCCGACATGCCCCGGCGCCCGGGCGACTTTGGTATCGAGACCGTGAACGGCATGCCCTGGCTGGTGCGCGCCATGGATGCCGACGAGACCCGCAAGCGCGGCCGCAACGAAACGGTCGAAGACCTGCACGTCCAGCGCCTCATGCCGGCGGATGCTCTGCGTATCCGCGGCCGCCACAACGCGGTGAACGCGCTGGCCGCACTGGCGCTGGCCTCGGCGGCAGGGTGCACGCTCGCGCCGCTGCTGTACGGCCTGCGCGAGTACCGCGGGGAGCCACACCGCGTGGAGCCCGTGGCGATCATCAACGAGGTCGAGTACTTCGACGACAGCAAGGGTACGAACGTTGGCGCCACCGTGGCAGCGCTCACCGGCCTGGGCGCGGAGCGCCGCATCGTCGTCATTCTCGGCGGAGACGGCAAGGGGCAGGATTTTTCGCCCCTGGCGGCACCCGTGGCGCGTTACGCACGCGCCGTGGTGCTCATCGGGCGCGATGCGCCGCAGATCCGCGCCGCGCTGCAGGACTGCGGCGTGGTGCTGGTCGACGCCGAAACGCTACCCCTGGCCGTGGAACTGGCCAGGCAGCGCGCGCATGCGGGCGATGCGGTGCTGATGTCGCCCGCGTGCGCGAGCTTCGACATGTTCCGTGGCTACGAGCACCGGGCGCAGGTCTTCTGCGACACCGTGCGCGCGCTGGCCGACGATGCGATGGGAGGTGCTGCATGAGCGCACCCGCCAGCAGCCTTCTGCAGCGCCTGACCGGCTGGTTCGGTGGCCTGCCAGGCAAGGCGGCCGAGGTTCTGCCCGTGCGTGTGGGCGGCACCGACTACAGGCCGCGCGCCACCAGCACGCCGGCCAGCGTGCTCGGCTTCGACCAGGCCCTGCTGTGGGTGGTGGTGGCACTGCTCGCCTGGGGGTTGGTGATGGTGTATTCGGCCTCCATTGCGATGCCCGACAACCCGCGCTTTGCGAACTACGCGTCCACCCATTTCCTGACCCGCCACGTGATGTACCTGGTGGTGGGCTTTGTCGCGGCGCTGTTGGCGTTCCAGATCCCCATGGCGCTGTGGGAACGCGTCGCGCCCTGGCTGTTCGTGGCCGCGCTGCTGCTGCTGGTGGCGGTGCTGATTCCCGGTGTGGGCAAGGTGGTCAACGGCGCGCGGCGCTGGCTGTCCATCGGGCCCATCGGGTTCCAGCCGTCCGAGGTGGCCAAGTTTGCCGTCCTCATCTACGCGGCCGACTACATGGTGCGCAAGATGGAGGTGAAGGAGCGGTTCTTCCGTGCCGTGCTGCCCATGGGCGCCGCCGTGGCCATCGTGGGCGTGTTGCTGCTGGCCGAGCCCGACATGGGCGCCTTCATGGTGGTGGCCGTGATCGCCATGGGCATCCTGTTCCTGGGCGGTGTCAACGCCCGCATGTTCTTCCTGATCGCGGGCGTGCTGGTGTCGGCCTTCGGCGTCATGATCGCGAGCTCCCCTTGGCGGCGCGAACGTGTGTTCGCCTACTTGGACCCGTTCAGCGAGGAGCACGCGCTTGGCAAGGGCTACCAGCTCTCGCATTCGCTGATCGCCATCGGGCGTGGCGAGATCTTCGGCGTGGGCCTGGGAGGCAGCGTCGAGAAGCTGCACTGGCTGCCCGAAGCCCACACCGACTTCCTGCTGGCCGTGATCGGCGAGGAATTCGGCCTGGTCGGCGTGGTCATCCTCATCGTGCTGTTCCTGTGGATGACGCGCCGCATCATGCACATCGGCCGCCAGGCCATCGCGCTTGATCGCGTTTTCGCAGGGCTTGTGGCGCAGGGCGTCGCGATCTGGATCGGCTTCCAGGCCTTCATCAACATGGGCGTGAACCTGGGCGCACTTCCCACCAAGGGGCTCACGCTGCCGCTGATGAGCTTTGGCGGGTCGGCGATTCTGATGAATCTGGTGGCGCTGGCAGTGGTGCTGCGCGTTGACTACGAAAACAAGCTGCTCATGCGCGGAGGCCGCGTATGAGAAGGTTGTTTCAACAAAACAAGCTGCAGCAGCGTGCAACGCTGCCGAATGCGCAGCATTCGATGCGGGGGGGGCGCGTATGACGCAGAAGACGGCCCTCATCATGGCCGGCGGCACCGGCGGCCACATCTTCCCGGGCCTGGCCGTGGCCGAAGAGCTGCGCGCGCGCGGCTGGCGCGTGCACTGGCTGGGCGCGCCCGGCAGCATGGAGTCGCGCATCGTGCCCACGCACGGCTTCGCGCTCGAACTCATCGACTTCTCGGGCGTGCGCGGCAAGGGGCTCGTCACCCTGGCCTTGCTGCCGCTGCGTCTCCTGCGCGCGTTCGGCCAGGCACTGGCGGTGGTACGCCGCGTCAAGCCCGACGTGGTGGTGGGCCTGGGCGGCTACATCACCTTCCCAGGCGGAATGATGGGCGTGCTGGCCGGCAAGCCGCTGGTGCTGCACGAGCAGAACTCCGTGGCCGGCATGGCCAACAAGGTGCTGGCCGGTGTGGCGGACCGTGTGTTCGCCGCCTTCCCCAATGTCTTTCCGAAAGGGCAGTGGGTGGGCAACCCGCTGCGCACCGCCTTCACCAGCAAGCCCGCGCCGACAGAGCGTTTCGCAGGGCGTGGCGGGCCGCTGCGCCTCCTGGTGGTGGGTGGCAGCCTGGGCGCGCGTGCGCTCAACGAGATCGTGCCGCAGGCCATTGCGTTGCTGCCTGCGGACAAGCGCCCCGTGGTGCTGCACCAGAGCGGCGCGACCCAGATCGATGCCTTGCGCGCCAACTATGCGGCAGCGGGGGTCGAGGCCGAGTGCACGCCCTTCATCGACGACACCGCCACCGCGTTTGCCGAGGCCGACATCATCGTCTGCCGCGCCGGCGCGAGCACCGTGACCGAGATCGCCGCCGTGGGGGCTGCCGCGCTGTTCGTGCCCTTCCCCTCGGCGGTGGACGACCACCAGACCACCAACGCCCGCTTCCTTGTGGACGCAGGCGGCGGGTGGCTCACCCAGCAGCGCGACCTGACGCCGGAAGGCCTGTCGCAGATGCTATTGAATATGGAGCGCTCTACGTTGCTGGAGAAAGCGCTCAAAGCGAAAGACATGCAAAAGACCAATGCCACCCGCGAGGTGGTGACAGCCTGCGAGGAGCTTGCAACACCATGAAGCACGCCATTCGCCACATCCATTTCGTAGGCCTGGGCGGCGCCGGCATGAGCGGTATCGCCGAGGTGCTGTTCAACCTGGGCTACCGCATCTCGGGCTCCGACCTGTCCGACAGCGTCACGCTGCGCCGCCTGGAGGGTCTGGGCATCAAGACGTGCCTGGGCCATGCGGCGGCGCACATCGACGGCGCCGATGCCGTGGTCACGTCCACGGCCGTCACTCCCGACAACCCCGAGGTGCTGGCCGCCCGCGAAAAGAAGATCCCGGTCGTGCCCCGCGCGCTCATGCTGGCCGAGCTGATGCGCTTGAAGCAGGGCATCGCCATCGCTGGAACGCACGGCAAGACGACCACCACCAGCCTGGTGACCAGCGTGCTGGCCGAGGCGGGGCTGGACCCCACCTTTGTCATCGGCGGCAAGCTCAACAGCGCGGGTGCCAACGCCAAGCTGGGAAGCGGCGACTACATCGTGGTCGAAGCGGACGAGTCGGACGCCTCGTTCCTGAACCTGCTGCCCGTGATGGCCGTGGTGACCAATATCGATGCCGACCACATGGAAACCTATGGGCACGACTTCAATCGGCTCAAGGGGGCGTTCGTCGATTTTCTGCACCGCATGCCGTTCTATGGCACGGCGGTGCTCTGCGTGGACAGCCCGGCCGTGCGCGACATCCTGCAGAGCGTGACCTGCCCGATCACGAGCTACGGCTTTTCGGAGGACGCCCAGGTGCGCGCGATCGATGTGCGAGCCGAGGCAGGCCAGATGCGGTTTACCGTGCAGCGGCGCAACGGCGTCACGCTGCCCGACATGGAGGTGGTGCTCAACCTCGCGGGCGAGCACAACGTGCTCAATGCGCTGTCGGCCATCGCGGTGGCAGTCGAGCTCAACATCCCCGACGACGCGGTACAGCGTGCGCTGGCAGGCTTCAAGGGCGTGGGCCGGCGCTTCCAGCGCTACGGCGACCTGCCCGCCAAGGACGGCGGCACTTTCACCGTGATCGATGACTATGGGCACCACCCCGTGGAGATGGCCGCCACGCTGGCCGCCGCGCGCGGCGCCTTCCCCGGGCGGCGCCTGGTACTGGCCTTCCAGCCGCACCGCTACAGCCGCACGCGCGACTGCTTCGAGGACTTCGTCAAGGTCATCGGCAATGCCGACGCCGTATTGCTCACCGAGGTGTACGCCGCCGGCGAGGCGCCCGTGGTCGCCGCCGACGGCCGCTCACTGGCCCGCGCCTTGCGCGTGGCTGGCCGCGTGGAGCCGGTGTTCGTCGACAACGTGGCCGACCTTCCGCAGACCATTGCAGACATCGCGCGCGATGGCGATGTGGTGATGTGCATGGGTGCGGGCTCCATCGGGGCCGTGCCGGGCAAGGTGGTCGATCTGCTACAAAATAGTGAGCTGAAGGCGCTGGAGGGGAGCGCGGTATGACTGTTTCTGAACTCAACATTGACGTGAAGGCACTGGGCAAGGTCGCCGTGCTCATGGGGGGCGACTCCGCCGAGCGCGAGGTCTCGCTCATGTCCGGCAGCGGTGTGCTGCAGGCCCTGCGCTCGCGCGGCGTGGATGCACATGCGTTCGACCCCGCGCAGAACCATCTGAGCGACCTCAAGCGCGACGGCTATGCCCGCTGCTTCATTGCGCTGCATGGCCGCCATGGCGAAGACGGCACGGTGCAGGGTGCGCTGGAACTGCTGGGCATTCCCTACACCGGGCCGGGCGTGATGGCATCGGCCATTGCCATGGACAAGGTCATGACCAAGCGCGTGTGGACGGCCGAGGGCCTGCCCACGCCGCGCTACGTGTGGCTGGCACCGGACCGCCAGCAGCGCGAGGTGGTGCGCACGGTGCCCGACGAGCTGGGCCTGCCGCTGATCGTCAAGCCTCCGCGCGAGGGCTCTTCGATCGGCGTGACCAAGGTGCGCGGCTACTCCGACATGCAGGATGCCGTGGCGCTGTCCGCCCGCTACGACCCCGATGTGCTCTGCGAAGAATTCATCGACGGCGAAGAGGTGACCTGCCCGGTGCTGGGCCAGGGCGCCGACGCCGTCGTGCTGCCAGTGATCCGGATCGTGGCGCCCGAAGGTTCGTACGACTACCAGAACAAGTACTTCACCGACGATGTGAAGTACCAATGCCCAAGCGGCCTGCCCGAGGCAGAGGAGCGCGAGATCCAGCGCATCGTCCTGGAGGCGTATCGCACGCTGGGCTGCCGTGGCTGGGGCCGCGCAGACCTGATGATCCGCGAGCGCGACCGCAAGCCCTTCCTGCTGGAGATGAACACCTCGCCCGGCATGACCGGGCACTCGCTGGTGCCCATGTCCGCGCGTGCGTCGGGCATCAGCTATGAAGAGCTGTGCCTGCGCATCCTGGCAGACGCGGCGCTGGACACGCCTGCGCGTGCAGCCCAGGGAGCCGCGAACCCATGACCTCCACGCTGCCGGCGCCCCTGGACGTCAAGCTCATGAACTGGACCGCCTCGGCCCTGTTCGTGGGCCTGGCGCTGGGCGTGCTGGCGGCGGGTGCGTGGTGGGTGCTGCGCTACCCGGGTTTTGCCGTCTCGCGCATCGTGGTGCAGGGTGACCTGGTGCATAACAACGCCATCACCCTGCGGGCCAACGTGGCGCCGCACCTGGCGGGCAACTTCTTCACCGTGGATCTGCGCGCGGCGCGCGCGGCGTTCGAGCAGGTGCCCTGGGTGCGCCGGGCCGAAGTGCAGCGCGTGTTCCCCGGCAGCCTGCACGTGCAGTTGCAGGAGCATGACGCGGTGGCGTACTGGGGCCCCGAGAGCGGCTCGGCACTTGTCAATACCCAGGGCGAGGTGTTCGAGGCCAATGTGGGAGACGTGGAGCAGGAGGACCTGCCCCGACTGATGGGCCCGGCGGGCAGCTCGCCCGAGGTGTTGCAGATGCACGGATTGCTGGCGCCTGTCTTCAAGCCCCTGGGGCTGGAAGTGGACACGCTGGAGCTCACCGGCCGGGGCGGATGGCGCGTGACGCTCGACAGCGATGCCGTGGTCGAGCTGGGTGGAGGCACGGCCCAGGAGGTGGTGCAGCGCACGCAGCGCTTCACGCGCACGCTCACGCAGGTGGCCGGGCAGTACGGCCGGCGGGTGGATGCGCTCGAGTCGGCCGATCTGCGCCACACGGGCGGGTACGCATTGCGCCTGCGCGGCGTGAGCACCGTGGTCCCGGATGGCGCGGGCGCCACGGCCACCGTACGCAGGAGGTGACGGCATGCATGCAGGCAGAAGGCTGAAGTACGCGGACCAGGGTGTGGCGCCGACCGAGGGGCGGCGGGGCAGAACAGAGAAGGGCAGAGACTGATATGGCAAGAGAATACAAAGATGTCGTGGTGGGGCTGGATATCGGCACGGCCAAGGTCATGGCCGTGGTGGCCGAGGTTCTGCCCAATGGGGAGCTCAAGCTGGCAGGCCTGGGGGTGGCTCCGAGCAATGGCTTGAAGCGTGGCGTGGTCGTCAACATCGACGCCACCGTGCAGAGCATCCAGCAGGCCTTGAAGGAGGCCGAACTGATGGCCGACTGCAAGATCCAGCGCGTGTACACCGGCATCACCGGTAGCCATATCCGCGGCCTCAACTCCAGCGGCATGGTGGCCGTGAAAGACAAGGAAGTCACCTCGGCGGACGTGGCGCGCGTGGTGGAGACGGCCAAGGCCATCAACATCAGCAGCGACCAGCGCCTGCTGCTGGTGGAGCCGCAGGAGTTCGTGATCGACGGGCAGGATGTGAAGGAGCCCATCGGCATGAGCGGCATCCGCCTGGAGGCCAAGATCCACATCGTGACCGGTGCGCAGAGCGCGGCCGAGAACATCATCAAGTGCGTGCGCCGCTGCGGCCTGGAGGTCGAGCAGCTCATGCTCAACCCGCTGGCCAGCAGCCAGGCGGTGCTGACGGATGACGAGCGCGAGCTGGGTGTGGTGGTGGTCGACATCGGCGCTGGCACAACCGACGTGGCGATCTTCACCGGCGGCGCGATCCGCCACACGGCGGTGATCCCGATCGCAGGCGACCTCATCACCAGCGACATCGCCATGGCCCTGCGCACGCCCACGAAGGACGCCGAAGACATCAAGGTCGAGAGCGGCTACGCCAAGCAGTTGCTGGCCGACCCCGAGGCGCAGGTCGAAGTGCCGGGCCTTGGCGACCGCAGCCCCCGCATGCTCAGCAAGCAGGCGCTGGCCGGCGTGATCGAGCCGCGCGTGGAAGAGATCTTCTCGCTCGTGCAGCAGGTGGTGCGCGAGTCCGGCTATGAAGAAGTGCTGTCGTCGGGCATCGTGCTCACGGGCGGAAGCTCGGTCATGCCCGGGATGATCGAGCTGGGCGAGGACATCTTCCTGAAGCCCGTGCGCCGCGGCATTCCGAAGTATTCCAGCGCCTTGTCTGACATGGTGGCACAGCCCAGAGCTGCTACCGTCATGGGCCTTCTGGAGGAGGCGCGCCTGGCGCGGCTGCGCGGCTTCAAGGTGGCACAGAAAAGCGGTTCCATGAAGACGGCCTTTGGCCGCTTCAAGGACTTCATCGTGGGGAATTTCTGACCATGAAATTCCCACTCTGGCTGGCGCGGGGTAGCCCCCACCAACGACCGCGCGGGCGATGGCGACGATGTACCGGACCACCGCCCCCGCCGTTCACGACGACATACCGAACAACCCATTGGCAGTTGCACACGAGATTGCAAACGAATTCAGTGAAAGAAACAGGAGCTCCAACATGACCATCGAAATGATCGAAGCCGAAGAATTCAACCAGGGCACCCAGATCAAGGTGATCGGCGTGGGCGGCGGCGGCAGCAATGCCGTCGAGCACATGATTGCCCGCAGCGTGCAGGGCGTGGAGTTTGTCTGCGCCAATACCGACGCGCAGGCATTGACCCGCAGCTCGGCCCACCGCCACATCCAGCTGGGCGGAAGCGGCCTGGGCGCAGGCAGCAAGCCCGACAAGGGCCGCGAAGCCGCCGAAGCCGCGGTGGACGACATTCGCCTGGCCATCGATGGCGCGCACATGCTGTTCATCACCGCCGGGATGGGCGGCGGCACCGGTACGGGCGCTGCACCCGTGATCGCTCGCGTGGCCAAGGAAATGGGCATTCTCACCGTGGGCGTGGTCACCAAGCCCTTCGACTGGGAAGGCGGGCGCCGCATGACCAACGCCGACAACGGCCTGGCCGAGCTCGAGGCCAACGTCGACTCGCTGATCGTGGTGCTCAACGAAAAGCTGCTCGAAGTGCTGGGCGATGACATCACCCAGGACGAGGCCTTCGCCCATGCCAACGACGTGCTCAAGAACGCCGTGGGCGGTATCGCCGAAATCATCAACGAGTACGGCCACGTGAACGTCGACTTCGAAGACGTGCGCACCGTGATGGGCGAGCCCGGCAAGGCCATGATGGGCACGGCCACCGCCAGCGGACCGGACCGCGCCCGCATCGCTGCCGAGCAGGCCGTGGCCTGCCCGTTGCTGGAAGGCATCGACCTGTCGGGCGCCAAGGGCGTGCTGGTGCTGGTGACGGCCGCCAAGGGCAGCCTGAAGCTGTCCGAATCGCGCCTGGCCATGAGCACCATCAATGCCTACGCCTCGCCCGATGCGCACGTGATCTACGGTGCCGCCTACGACGACAGCCTGGGCGACGAGATCCGCGTGACCGTGGTGGCCACCGGCCTGTCGCGCCCCAACGCGCGCCGCCAGCCCATCTCGGTGGTGCAGGGCGGCCTGCGCACCGGCACGGACAACGTGGCCTACCAGATGCCACTGGCCGGCACCGGTGCCCTGGGCTCGGCCGTGGGCGTGCAGGGCGGCCATGCCGGCAGCACCCAGGCCGACTACGGCAGCATGTCGGTGCCCAGCGTGTGGCGCACCAACCGCACGCAGGCGGCGGCCCGCGTGGACGCGCTGTCTTCGGGCGGCATGGACGACCTGGAAATCCCGGCGTTCCTGCGCAAGCAGGCCGACTAGTAGAGGTCTTCCCCCTGAGCGGCTGCGCCGCTTCCCCCTTCTCTCGAACGGCTGCGCCGTTCGGGAAGGAGGACGACACCAGCGCGGCGGGGCGGCCCTTGCGCGGTGTCTCTGGTCTGGGTCGTGGCGGTTGTTGCCGCCGCGCTTTCTGCTTCGCTCGTCCGTCGATCAGCTGCGCTGTCACCGGGTCTGTGGTTGCTCATCCGACCGGTTTTCGACTCTCCGTTTTCTATCAGGGTCATAGGCAGCAGCGGGTGGTTTTTGCGGGGGCGCCCCACTAAAATCCCCGGATGCTCCAGCAACGTACCCTCAAGACGATCACCCGCGCCGTGGGCGTGGGGCTGCACAGTGGCCAGCGGGTCGAACTGACGTTGCGGCCCGCGCAGCCCGATACCGGGATCGTGTTCCGGCGCGTGGATCTGCCCCAGCCGGTGGACATTCCGATCCGCGCCGAGGCCGTGACCGATACGCGGCTGGCGTCCACCATCGCGGTGGGCAGTGCCAAGGTGCACACGGTGGAGCACCTGATGTCGGCCTGCGCGGGGCTCGGGATCGACAATCTGTATGTGGACATCACGGCCGAAGAGGTGCCTATCCTCGACGGTTCCTCGGCATCGTTCGTTTTCCTGCTGCAGAGCGCAGGCGTTGAACTGCAGAACGCGCCCAAGCGCTTCATTCGCGTGACCCGGCCGGTGGAGGTGCGCGAGGGCGAAGGCGCCAACACCAAATGGGCGCGCCTGGCGCCGTACCACGGGTACAAGCTCAGCTTCGAGATCGACTTCGACCACCCCGCCGTGGATTCGACGGGTCAGCGCGTCGAGTTCGACATGGGCGCCGGCAACTACAGCCGCGACATCGCCCGCGCCCGCACCTTCGGCTTCACGCGCGATGTGGAGATGATGCGCTCCAACGGCCTCGCGCTGGGCGGCGGCCTGGACAACGCCATCGTGATGGACGATTACAAGGTGCTCAACAGCGACGGCCTGCGCTACGACGACGAGTTCGTCAAGCACAAGATCCTCGATGCCATGGGCGACCTGTACCTCATCGGCAAGCCGCTGCTGGCGGCGTACAGCGCGTTCCGCTCGGGCCACGGCATGAACAACCTGCTGCTGCGCGAGTTGCTGGCCCAGCGCGATGCGTGGGAAGTGGTGACCTTCGAAGACGAACGCCTGGCCCCCGGCGGCTTTGCGCAGCCGGCGCGCGCCTGGTGACCGCTGGTCTGGCTTGCCCACCAACCGGCCCCGCTGTCGGCCGCTGAAAGGCACACCCCTCTATGCTCATCGTTCGCTGGCTTGCCATCTTTCTGCTTCTGGCTGCGGCGGTCTCTTTCGGCTTCTACGTGGGCACAGGCCAGGCCCACTACAAGCGCATCGGACTTGCCATCCTGAAGTGGACGGTGATCGCTGCCGTGGTGTTTTTCGCGGTGGTACTGATCGACCGCGTGGCCTGACAGCACCCGCCCGGTACCGCGGCGGTTTACCCCGGCCCGCGCCGTGGCCTATACTCGCGCCTGCTCCGGGGTGCACGTAGGGGCCTGTTTCGATGACGAACAGGCTGCTGGGCGTGCTGAGACGGCGGACCTTACCGCCGGAACCGCGAACTTGATCTGGTTAGTACCAGCGTAAGAAGAGCTGCAGTCGGAATTTTCCGCACCTGCGTACCAACGCCGCGCCCACCGGGCCACGTTGGCGCGCAACGTGCGCACAGCGGAGGCCTTGTGAGGCCTTGGCGGTGCGCCCGGGCACCCGCCAGGGTGCGTGTGGTCCATGCCGGCCTATTGCGGAGCACAGATCCATCCCACCGATAGGAATGTGCCCGCCATGAATGCCCCCGACAAGTTCGCCCATCTGCTCGCGCTCACCCGCGAACCCTTCCCCGCCTCCACCAAGAGCTACCTGACCGGCAGCCGCCCCGATGTGCGCGTGCCCGTGCGCGACATCGCGCTCACCAACGGCGAGCAGGTCAGCGTGTACGACACCTCCGGCCCCTACACCGACCCCAGCGCCGCCATCGACGTGCGCCAGGGCCTGGCCAGCGTGCGCGGTGGCTGGATCGCTGCACGCGGGGACACCGAGCTGTACGACGGCCGACAGCGCGTCGCGATGGACGACGGCAGCAAAAGCGAAGACGCCGTGCGCCTGGCCCAGCTGCGCCAGGAGGCAGCCGCGCTGCAGCGCCAGCCGCTGCGCGCCAAGAGCGGCGCGAACGTGACCCAGATGCACTATGCGAAGAAAGGCATCGTCACGCCGGAGATGGAGTACGTGGCCCTGCGCGAGAACGGCAAGCGCGAGTGGATGGCTCAGTACATGCAGGACGCGGGCCGCGAGCAGCGCCTGATGGGCAACCCCATGGGCGCGAGCATCCCGAAGATCATCACCCCCGAATTCGTGCGCGACGAAGTGGCGCGCGGTCGCGCCATCATCCCCGCCAACATCAACCACCCCGAGGTCGAGCCCATGGCCATCGGCCGCAATTTCAAGGTCAAGATCAACGCCAACATCGGCAACTCTGCAGTCACCTCCAGCATCGAGGAAGAGGTCGAAAAGCTGGTGTGGGCGATCCGCTGGGGCGCCGACAACGTGATGGACCTGTCCACCGGCAAGAACATCCACACCACGCGCGACTGGATCGTGCGCAACTCGCCCGTGCCCATCGGCACCGTGCCGATCTACCAGGCGCTGGAGAAGGTGGGCGGCGTGGCCGAGGACCTGACCTGGGCGATCTTTCGCGACACGCTGATCGAGCAGGCGGAGCAGGGCGTGGACTACTTCACGATCCACGCGGGCGTGCGCCTGGCCTACATCCACCTCACGGCGCAGCGGCGTACGGGCATCGTCTCGCGCGGCGGCTCCATCATGGCCAAGTGGTGCATGGCGCACCACCGCGAGAGCTTTCTGTACGAGCACTTCGAGGACATCTGCGACATCATGAAGGCGTACGACGTGTCGTTCAGCCTGGGCGACGGCCTGCGCCCCGGCTGCGCATCGGATGCCAACGACGAAGCGCAGTTCGCGGAGCTGCACACGCTGGGCGAGCTGACCCAGGTGGCCTGGAAGCACGACGTGCAAACGATGATCGAAGGCCCCGGCCACGTGCCCATGCACATGATCCAGGCCAACATGACCGAGCAGCTCAAGACCTGCCACGAGGCGCCGTTCTACACCCTGGGCCCGCTGACCATCGACATCGCGCCGGGCTACGACCACATCGCATCGGCCATCGGCGCGGCCATGATCGGTTGGATGGGCACGGCCATGCTGTGCTATGTGACGCCCAAGGAGCACCTGGGGCTGCCCGACCGCGATGACGTGAAGCAAGGGATCATCGCGTACAAGATCGCCGCACACGCGGCCGATGTGGCCAAGGGCCACCCGGGGGCGCGAGCGCGCGACGATGCGCTCAGCCAGGCACGCTTCGACTTCCGCTGGCAGGACCAGTTCAACCTGGGCCTGGACCCCGATACGGCCAAGGAGTACCACGACGAGACACTGCCCAAGGACAGCGCCAAGGTGGCGCATTTCTGCTCGATGTGTGGCCCGAAGTTCTGCTCCATGAAGATCACACAGGAAGTGCGCGACTTCGCGGCGCAGAAGGGCATGGCCGAGGCCGACGCACTCGCCAGGGGCATGGAGACCAAGGCTGTGGAGTTTCAGCGCCAGGGCGGCCAGCTGTACGTGCCCATCGTGGCCGAGGGCTCGCCTTCCGGGTCGGGCAGGGCCTGATCCTGCGGCCGTTTGCAGCAATGGGAGAAGGGCCGCGATGCCCTTTTTCCAGGTTGTCGTATCAGTAGGGGTGTTCCCGTAGACGGCATTCCCATAAGCCCGGCTACTGGCTCCCGGGTTTCCCTGCTGCGGCCCCGAAGCCGGGGCTTTCCCTGTGCTTTTGACAGGCCCGCACAGCATATAGTCGCGCCCACACCCGGCCCAGAAGGCAGGGTGGTGGTGTGGCACCCAATTTGCTATGCTGGGTTGTCTGTTAAAAATTGTAAGGAAGAGCCATGAACGCTCTGGGCCGCTTCTCGATCCGCACTCGCCTGTACTTCGGAACCGTCTTTTCCCTGATTTTGCTGGTCGTCATTGGCGCCATGGGCTATGTGGCACTGGACCGCACGCGCGGCACGCTGCAGGTGCTGTTCTCGGAGCGGGTGCAGACCCTGACCGACATGTCCGAGCTGCGCACCACGCTGGGTGATCTGCGGCGCACCGAAAAAGACATCATCATCAACTTCAACAATTCGGTCGAAGTCTCCGTGCTGCGCGAAACCTGGGGCAAGACCCTGGCTGCCCTGCGCAAGAGCCTGGCCGATGTGCGCCAGGTGCAGTCCGGCGACGCGGCGTTCGTCGAGTCCATCGACAAGTCGCTGGCCGAGATCAAGCAGTACGAGACCGGCATCTCCCCCATCTTCGAGCAGATCGAGCGCGCCCAGCTCGACGGTGCCGGCGGCGGCGCCTATGCGGACCGCCTCAAGGTGCACATGGAGGCCACGGACAAGCTGTTCTCCAGCCTGGCCACCTCGGCCCGCACCCAGATGGACGAAGCCCGTGCGGGCGTGGAATCACGCGCCAAGGCCATGTCGGCGTTGATCGGCATCGGCCTGCTGCTGGGCCTGGCAGTGCTGATTCCGCTCACGTTCTTCAGCGTGCGCTCCATCACCAAATCCCTCGGCCAGGCGCAGGAGCTGGCTGAGCGCATCGCCAGCGGCGACCTCTCGCGCGATGTGCAGGTGATGAACCAGGACGAGGTCGGCCAACTGGTGGTGTCCATGGGCCGCATGCAGGACGCCTTGCGGGGCCTGGTGCGCCAGGTGCAGGATTCGGCCGGCAACATCTCCACGGCGAGTTCGGAGATCGCCAGCGGCAATCACGACCTGAGCCACCGCACCGAGCAGACGGCGGCCAATCTGGAGGAAACAGCTTCCTCGATGGAGATGCTGACCAGCACCGTGCAGCAGAGCGCGCAGTCTTCGCGCCAGGCCAGCGACTTCGCGTCGTCGGCCGCCGAAGTAGCCGCGCGCGGCGGCGCCGTGGTGTCGCAGGTGGTGACCACCATGGACCAGATCACCACCAGCTCGCGCAAGATCGCCGACATCACCGGTGTGATCGACTCCATCGCGTTCCAGACCAACATCCTTGCGCTCAACGCGGCGGTGGAAGCCGCGCGTGCGGGCGAGCAGGGCCGGGGCTTCGCCGTGGTGGCCAGCGAGGTGCGCAGCCTCGCGCAGCGCAGCGCCGAGGCCGCCAAGGAGATCAAGGGCCTGATCGGCTCGTCGGTGGAGCGCGTGGAAGATGGCTCGCGCCTGGTGAGCCAGGCCGGTGCGACCATGACCGAGATCGTGAGCAGCGTGCGCCGCGTGTCCGACATCATTGCGGAGATCACCGCCTCGTCGGCCGAGCAGAGCGACAACATCGGCCAGATCAGCCAGTCGGTCACGCAGCTCGACCAGATGACGCAGCAGAACGCCGCGCTGGTGGAGCAATCCACCGCGGCGTCGGAGTCGCTGCGCGAGCAGGCCGTGCACCTGACCAGCGCCGTGCGGCAGTTCCGGCTGCAGGAAGGCGCTGCGGGCGCGCCGTCCGCTTTCAGTGCGCCCGGCGAGGCCACGGCACCGGCAGTGCCCAAGGTGCCACGCCGCCCAGCGCTGCAGATTCGCTGAACCCCGCAGGCAGGCGTGTCAAAAAGGCCGGGAGACCGGCCTTTGCCTTTTCATCCAGCAACCGGTTGGGTGCATCAGCGCGCAGCGGATGCCGCAGCAGCACTGGTGGCGGCCGGCAGTGCAGTGGCAGGGTTCATCGGCACGGTCCCAGTGGTAGCTGCTGGCGTCGTGGCGGCGGGTGAAGCCGGCACGGTGGTGGTCGCCGCAGCGGGCCGCGCAGGTGCATGCTCCCATCGCTCGAACCACTGCAGGCGCCATGCGGAAACACCCAGCACCACCCCAGCCAGCACAAGCGCAGCCGCGCTCCACCACAGCGGTGACTTCGACTCCGCAAACGGGTCCTGCAGCGTGCGGCGCGCGTTGGCAGGCACCTTGGCCGTCTGAGACAGAGAGCTGCCCAGCCGTGTGTTGATGCGCATGCGCCCGTTGATGGCCCAGCCGCTGGCATCCAGCAGCGGCCCCAGGCTGCGCTGGCGCAGCTTGAGCCATGCAATCAGCATGCTCGGCCCCGAAATGGCCAGCACGATGCCTGCCAGAGCCAGCGGAATCCACACGCCCAGGTCCACGAACTTGGCGAACACGCCGACCAGCACCGCGCTGATGCTGCCCAGCGCCACGCCGATGGCGGCCACCGTGCCCACATCGGTACGGCGGGGCACGCTTGCCGTGACGGTGTCCGCCGGGGCCGCACCCGCCGGCTTGAGCGGCGTGTTGGCCAGCGAGCTGGCCGTGGCCCCCAGCGACTTCTGCGCACGCGCCTCGCCCGCCGCAGCGCGCTTGGCCACCTGCTCTTCGATCAGGCGCACGAACTTCTTGTACGGCGACAGGAAGGCCTGGCCGATGCTCGTCGGGTTCTCGACGATGCGGGTGATGGTGGCATCCCAGTCCTGTCCCTTGCGGTCGTAGAAGACGCCGTTGCGGCCCACGAAAAGGAAGTCCACATCGCCGGCTGTGAATGCCGCCACGATGCCCATCTTCTGTCCCTTGCGCGTGCACTGGCAGTAGGCCAGGTAGGTCTTGGCCAGACCGGCCAGCTTGGCGTGCTGCGCGGCGTCGGCTACCTGCACGGTCAGGTCGCAGCTGCGTGCGTCCAGGTACAGGGTGCCCGCCTGGAAGATCGCACCCCTGCGCTGGTAGAAGGCTGAAAACGACACGAAGTTGTTGAGCAGCTCCAGCAGGTCGCGCTTGAAGCGCAGCAGCTTCTCAAGGTCTTTCGTGTGCTCGTTGTGCGTCTGCTCGGCCTCGTCCCGGGCGATCAGCTCCATCACCCGCTGCCGCGCGTCGCTGGCGTGCAGCTTGCGCAGCAGTTCGTCTCCGAGGGTATCCACCGAAGTGGCGGGCCGGCTCGCCAGCCATTGCTGGCAGGGTGCCAGAGCCTGACCGATGGCATGCCAGCCTTCTTGCGTCAAGGTGTCCAGGGCGCTCCCGAGCAGCGGCTCCACGGCGTTGTCGCGGAAGGTGCGCAGCGCAGCTGCCCAGGCTGGGTTCACGCCCTCGGCCAGTGGCAGCAGGCCCTGCGGCGTGACGGGGGCCAGTGGCAGGTTGGCGATGGCGCTGGACGACAGCTCGAGCGCCTGGCCAGCCATGGCGGTGTATTCCTCGAGCGAGGGGTTGAGGGCCGTGGCCGCGCGCAGGTCGTATGCGGCCATGCGGCAACGCGCGAAGAAGTCTTCCACCTTGTGGGCCACCGCGTTCATGGCCTGGGTGGCCTGGAGCGTTTGTTCGCCCAGTGCCAGGCCCGTGCTAGCGTCCCGCGCCTGGGCGGCCCAGGCGGCGATCTTGTCCACATCGGCAAAGAACGCCTCTGCGCGCGGGCGGTCGATGCCTGGCGGCGGCGGCTCCTCGCCCGCGGATGGCATGCTGCCCTGAGTCTTGAGGATGTGCTCGATGGCTTCGCGGGCGAGCTTGTCGTCCTGCGCGGTGTCCACGGTGATGATGCCGTCGCCATTGAAGCGCTGGGTGTTCAGTTGCTCGCTGCGCGCCATCACTGCGGCCAGCGGGATGGCCGTGGCATCGGCCTGCCCGGCCATGGCCAGGATGCGGCGCGCAGCGCCGGCGAGCGCGGCGCCGGGTTCGGTGCCGTCATCAATGGCGGATAGCTCCAGGGTGTCGCCGGGCCGCGTCAGCTCGTCGGGGTTGCGCAGTCGCGCACAGGCCCAGGCGCAGGCGGCCAGCAGCTCAGGCGGGCGGATGCGGCCGTCGTGGTCGGTGTCGATGAGGTCCAGTGTGCGCTCGTCGAACTCGATGCCACGCGTGGGGCAGGCCAGCGCCACCCACAGTTTCTGGTCGAGCTCGGGCAGCCTGGCGATGTCTTGCCCGGACCGGACAATCACCTGGTCCACGCCCCCGGCGCGGAAGAATTGCCATGGGTGGGACGAGGTGGGTGGTGAATGCATGGAGGTGGGGACGGTCTGCGAGGAATGGCGGCGGGGCGGACAACCCGGCGGAGCCGGCATGTCGGTGCCGCTTGCGAGATTGCTGGCTTTCCATTCTTCGCGACTGCGGCGCAGGCTTCCAGCGGCCGCGGGGCACTGGGCCTGTCGGACAGGACTGACAAGGCCATGGCATTTCCCGCGCACGCATGCTGCGGGTATTTTGAGTCGCCAGCGCTTATGGATATTGCGCTGGTTGCTATCAAAAATGAAGTGACAAAGGGTGGGTGCCGGTGTGGGCACCGCGTGCCATCGCCGCTCCGAGTGCGGTGGGGCTGTCAGTCGCGCGTGACCCGCAGGACTTCTTCGCGGCTGGTGATGCCAGCCGCGATCAGGCGCTCGCCGTCATCACGCATCAGTGCCATGCCGTCGGCGATGGCGGCGGCGCGGATGTCGGCCTCGGACGCCTGGTTGTGGATCTGCGCGCGGATGGCGTCGTTGGTCACCAGCAGCTCGAACACGCCGGTGCGGCCGGTGTAGCCCGTCTGGCCGCAGTGCTCGCACCCGCTGCCGTGGCAATGGCTGCAGTACTTGCGCACCAGGCGCTGCGCCAGCACGCCCAGCAGCGATGACGACAGCAGGAAGGGCTCCACGCCCATGTCGGTCAGGCGCGTCACCGCGCTGGCGGCGTCGTTGGTGTGCAGCGTGGCCAGCACCAGGTGGCCGGTGAGCGATGCCTGGATGGCGATCTGCGCGGTCTCGAAGTCGCGGATTTCGCCAATCATGATGATGTCCGGGTCCTGGCGCAGGATGGCGCGCAACGCCTTGGCAAAGCTCAGGTCGATCTTGCTGTTGACCTGTGTCTGGCCTACGCCCGGCAGCTCGTACTCGATGGGGTCTTCCACCGTCATGATGTTGTTGCGCGTGGCGTCCAGACGCCCCAGGCCCGCGTACAGCGTGGTCGTCTTGCCCGAGCCCGTGGGCCCGGTCACGAGGATGATGCCGTGCGGCTGCGAGATCAGGCCCTCGAAGCGGCGCAGGGTGTCGCCCTGCATCCCCACCGCTTCCAGGCTGAGCTTGCTTTCGCTCTTGTCCAGAAGGCGCAGCACCGCGCGCTCGCCATGGGCGCTGGGCAGGGTGGACACGCGCACGTCGATGGCGCGGGTGCCCAGGCGCAGGCTGATGCGGCCGTCCTGCGGCAGGCGCTTTTCGGAGATGTCGAGGTCCGCCATGATCTTCAGGCGCGAGATCAGCGCGGCGTGCAGCGCGCGGTTGGGCTGCACTACCTCGCGCAGCGTGCCGTCCACGCGAAAGCGCACGCTGGAGTGCCGCTCGTATGGCTCGATGTGGATGTCACTCGCGCCGTCGCGCGCAGCCTGCGTGAGCAGGGCATTGAGCATGCGGATGATGGGAGCGTCACCGGCTGATTCCAGCAAGTCTTCGACGGCCGGCAGCTCCTGCATCATGCGCGAGAGATCGGCATCGGACTCGACCTCGCTCACCACCGTGGCCGCGCTCGATTCGCTGTGGGAATACGCAGCGCTGATGCGCTGGGCGAGCCCTGGCGCATCGGTGGGCAGCAACTGGTGCACCGGGTGCTTGCGCAGCACTTCGGACAGCGCACCTGCATCGGGGCTGGGGCCGTGCCACAGTACCAGCTGGTGGCCGTCATCTTCCAGCAGCAACTGGGCGGTGCGGGCAAAGGCGTAGGGCAGGGGGTGTCGCATGGCCTGCAGATCCCCTCAGAGCGGCTGGGCCGCCACCGTGGCGTTCAGTGCGAGGTTGCCGCGCACGGTCGCCGCCGCGGCCTGGGCCGCGTCTTCGGTGGAGAACGGGCCCACGCGCACTCGGGTGGCCTTGCCGCGGTTGGTTTCCACCGACTGCAGCGACAGCGGCAGCGAGGAGTCGCGCAGGCGCGCCATCGATGCTTTCGACTGCGCGTCGTCGCCGAAGACGCCGACGTTGACGTAGTACAGCGACACGGCGGGTACCGCTGCGGCGGGGTCGGCGGGAGCGCTGCCCACCGGCGTGGTCGCAGCCGGCTGGGGGGCGGGTGCCGCGGGCGTGAGCTGCTGCATGGGCACCGGCACGGTCACGGGCGGTTGCGCCGGTGCGGGTGCGGTCAGGCGCTCGGGCAGCGGGGGCAGCACCGGAGCCCCCGACACGGACCGCATCGGCACGCTGGGGGCGGGCTGCGTGACCTGCTGCAGCGCGCGGATGGCTTCATAGCGGTCCATCATGAGCGCATCGCTGGTGGCGTTGTCGCGCACGACGATGGGGCGCAGGAACACCATCAGGTTGGTCTTGTTGCGCGAGCGCGTTTCGCTGCGAAACAGGTTGCCCACCACCGGCAGGTCGCCCATCACCGGGACTTTGTCCTGCCCTTGCTGGTAGCTGTCTTCCAGCAGGCCGCCGATCACGATGATGCTGCCGTCGTCCACCACCACGTTCGACTCGATGGATCGTTTGCTTGTACTGGGGCCATTGGCGTTGCCCACGGTGTTGCCGTCGATCTTGGAGACCTCCTGGTAGATCGCCATTTTGACGGTGCCGTTCTCGCTGATCTGGGGGCGTACCTTGAGCATCAGGCCCACGTCCTTGCGCTCCACCGTGGTGAAGGGATTGACCGTGTTGTTGCCTGTGGTGTTGGCGTAGGAGCCCGTGACGAACGGCACGTTGTTGCCGATGATGATGCGCGCCTCTTCGTTGTCCAGCGTCATCAGGTTGGGGGTGGAGAGCACGTTGGCGTCGCCGCTGTTCTGCAGGAAATTGGCCAGCGCGCCCAGGTAGTACTGGCCGTTGATGCGCGGCGCCAGCGCCACGTTCATGCCCTGGCCCAGCGTGCCTGCCGCTGAAGCGATGCTGGTGGCGTTGCCCGAGGCCAGCGCCGCGGTGATACCCAGGATATTGGCCCCGGCCTGCGCGGAGTTGGTTCCGATCACACCCACGGTGCCATCGCCCTGCTTGCCCAGGATGCCCTGCCACTGGATGCCGAACTCGGCCAGCTTGTTGGCCGAGACTTCGACGATCAGGCTTTCCACCAGCACCTGCGCGCGCCGCCCGTCCAGCTTGTCGATCACCGCGCGCAACTGGCGGTACAGCGGCTCGGGCGCCGTGATGATGAGCGAGTTGGTGGTGGGGTCGGCCTGGATCTGGCCGCCCGTGGAGGGCTGGTTGTTGTTGGTGCTGCTGGTGCCCATGGTGTTGCTGCCCGCGCCCAGCCCCCCGCTGTTGCCTGCCGACAGCCCCGTACCGGTGGACAGCATGCTGCCGCTGTTGTTGCCGCCGCTCAGGCTGGCGCTCGGTGCGGCGGGGCTGCTGACGCCGCCAGCTCCGACCGCGCCTGCAGTCGTGCCCGTGCCCATGGCCGCCATGGCAGCGCGCAGGGTGGTTGCCAGCTTGGTGGCGTCGGCGTTCTTGAGATAAACCACGTGGATGTTGCCGGTGGACGCGCTGCTGCCGGGCACGGGGGCCTGGTCCAGCCGGTCCACCAGTGCGCGTACCTGCGCCACGCGGGCAGGGTTGGCGGCGCGCAGGATCAGCGAATTGCTGCGCGGCTCGGCGATCAACGTGGTCTTGAACGAGGTGTCCGCCTGGCCCTGTCCAGCGGCCGGCACGCCCACGGCGGCACTGCCGCCGTCGATCAGGCGGGCCACCAGCGGCGCCAGGTCGGTCGCGACGGCATTGCGCAGCGGGATCACTTCCACGTCGCTGGCGTTGGAGACATCCATCGCGGCCACGATGCGCGCCAGGCGCTGCAGGTTGTCTGCGTAGTCGGTGATCACCAGCGAGTTGTTGCCAGGGTTCACGTTGATGGTGTTGTTCGGGCTGATGAGCGGGCGCAGCACCGGAACCAGGTTGGCGGCGTTCTCGAAGTTGAGCTTGAAGATCTGCGTGACGATCTGCCCGCCGCTCGGCGCGTTGCCCGAGCTGCCTTGCACCACGCTCACGCTGCCGCTTTGCAGCTTGGCGTCGGCCTCGGGCACCACCTTGTACAGGCCGGCAGCCTCCACCACCGTGAAGCCCTGCAGGCGCAGCGCGGCGAGGAACTGCTGGAACGCAGCCGCCGGGGTCACGGCACGCTCGGTGACGAGGTTCAACTGCCCCTTGACGCGCGGGTCCACCACCACATTGCGGCCGGTGATGGTGGCCATGGTGCGGGCCACGGCCTCGATCTCGGCGTTGGCGAAGTTCAGCGTGACGGGCTCACCCGAGCGCACGCTTCCTGTGCGGGTGTCGATGGCCGTCTGCGCGTTGATCTGACCACTGACGCACGCCAGCAGGACGCTGACAGCTATCGTTTTGAGAGCGAATTCAAAGCGGGGTGAAAACAAGGAAGTCATAGGGTCAACCCACGGTGATGATGGAGCGCGCGCCGCTGCGCCGTCCAATGATGTTCAGAAGATTCGCAAGGGCCGCTTCGCGCTCGGGGGCGGCGCTGGCCTCGCCCGTGAAGCGCAGGCGTTGGCCCACCCATTGGCCCGAGCCGCTCAGCTGCAGGTGGCCGTCCAGCGTGCTCAGGGAGAGCGTGGGCGCCTCGCCGCCCTGCATGGCAAGCCGGTAGCTGCCCATGGGGCGCAAGGTGGACAGCCGCGAGGACATGGAACGTGCGTCCAGTTGCGCCTGGCCCGCGAGGACCATGCGCCCAGCGCTCCAGCGGGCTCCCAGGCCGCGTGTCTGCAGCACCAGCTGACCTTGCGGCTGCAGCGTGTTCCAGGGAGTGCCCAGCCCGGCGAGCACCGAGGCGGGCCACTGGCTTTCGCCGTCGATCACGTTCAGCCGTGCGCCGGACCAGCCCGCGCTGGCCTGCAACTGCAGGGGCTTGGGCGTGCAGCAGTCGGCATGGACCTGCAGGTACAGGCCGCCGAAGCCGGGGCGGATGCGCCAGTCCAGGCGGCCGGGCAGGGCCGCACGGTCCTGGCTGGCGCTGCCGCCGGTGAGTACCAGTTGCGCCGAGCCGGTCCAAACCGTGCCGCGCGCCTGCAGCAGCTGCACCTGCCCCCCGGTGGCGTTGTTCACCCGCTGGGCGAGCCAATGCGCGGGCGCGAACACCACCACGGCCGGCAGCACGCCCAGGAGCGCGCCAGCCAGTGCCCAGCCCCAGGCTGTTCGGGGTGTGGCGGCAGGTCTGCGATGTCGGGATGAAGTGGCCACGGGGTAGTGCGGTGCGTGCAGTGGTGTCAGGCGGTGCGGGCGCGATCAGGGCTGCGAGGGCGGCAGAACCAGCACCAGCGTGCCATCCCACCGCGGCATGGCCCTGGCAGGCCCGCCCAGTACCACGGGCGCTGCTGCATTGGGGGCGGGGGCTGCCACCGCGCTGCGCGCCAGCCGAGCCTCTATCGGGGCAGCGCGTGCGTTGCTGCGGGCCTGGGCGAGCCATTGCCCCAGCGCGTCGGCAGGCGCGCCCTTGAGTGTGACGGTGGCCCTGTCGCCGATGACATTGAGCTGCGCCGTGTTGCCAAGGCGCTGGGCCAGGGCCGCGCGCAACGCTCCAACCGAATCGCCGCGGGTGTTGCGCGGGGCGGACTGCAGTTGCAGCGCTTCGGAGCGCAGGCCCTGCATGCGCTGCAATTGGGCGTCGAGTTCCGCGTGGCGCGCTGGCGCTGCGCGCAGGGTGGACAGTGCGGGGGCCACGGCCACCCACCACAGCAGCGCGAAGGCAACGAGGCCGCCTGCTGCCAGCACAAGGTTCTGCTCGCGCGAGGCCAGGGCCTGCCATCGGGCGCGCAGAGCGGCGCTGGAGGAAGGCTTGGTGGTCATGGTGTGCCTTTCGCGCCGGTGGGCTGGCCGCCTTCGACGGCGCGCAGCAGCAGGCTGCCGTCGTCCAGTCGCGCCGAATAGCCTGCAGCCTGCAGGCGTGCGGACAGGGCGGTTTCGTCTTCAGGCCCCATAGCCACGCCGCGCAGGCGCAGTTCTCCAGGGGTGTATTCGATGGACGTGGGCTGGCGCCCCGCGGGCAGGGCCGCGCCGGCCGCTGCCAGCAGAGGCTCCAGGTCGCGGGCAGAAACACTGCCGGCCGCTTGGCGCAACTGCGTCAGTTCGCGCTCCATCTGAACCGGAGCGTCGACCACCACCTGTACCTTGGGGAAGGTCTGCGTCAGCGTGGATCGCACCGCCGCCTGCTTGGCGGCAAGGGCTTGGCGCTCTTGCCACGCCCAGGTATTGAGGCCGGCCAGATGCGCCACCACGAGCAGCGCGGCGCCCCAGCGGGCGGCGCGCCATTGGGGCGCGTTGACCAGCGCGCTGGCCAGGCTGCCCGCCTTGCGCAGGGCGCGTGTGCGGCCGGTGCTGGCCAGGTCGAACTGCGCCAGGTCCCAGTCGCCGCGGGCGGCATCCAGTGCGCGCTGGCTGGCAGTGTGCAGCGCCACACGCTGGCCCAGGGTGCGCTCGGCCAGGGCTGCAACCGCAGGCTCGGCGCGCACCACCAGGGCGTCGTCTTCGCCGCCTGGCAGGGTGGCGATGGGCCCGCCCGCGCGCGCCAGAACCATCGCGGTGTTCGACAGGGGCAGTACGGCCACGCCCTGTTCGGCCCCCTGGCCAGTGAGCACCACGCAAGCGTCCTCCGGTGTGCCCAGTGCGCACAGCTCCGGCCGGCCGCTGGCCGTGGGGCCGGGTGCAAATTCGGGCACCACGCGCGCCACGCGGCGGCCGGCGGCCTCCAGCGCCTGCAGGTTTTCACGCAGCCATGCGCGGTCGCACACTGCGACCCACAGCGGCTCGCCAGCCTGGGCACCGGGCTGCAGCGCGAAATGCAGTTGCGAGGCATCGTCGAGCAGGCGGTCTTCCAGCAGGCCTTCGAGCACGGAGCGCAGGCGCGGTGTCTGCTGGCCCGCGCCCAGCGGCAGGCCGGGAGGCAGCTGCACGCGCTGCCAGGAGAGCGAACGCGCCGGCACCACGGCCACTACCTCGCCGCCAGGGCGCGTCGGCTCGGGCAGCAGTGCCGCAGGGGCGGCGGCATGTCGAAGTGCGGAGTGGCCGTCCGCCGTCAGCGTGTAGCTGTACTCGGTGGCGGGGCCCGGTCGGGCCGGCGGCAGAAAAAGTATGAGGGTGCTCATGGACAGGTTTTGCGGGCCATTTTAGGGGGCGGACTCGACGCTGGCGGGCTTTGGGAACCTGTCTATCGAGGTGGCTGGGTCGTTTCGGGGCCGAATTCGCGGTCGAACGCACCGCGCTCGCGCCATAGCGTGGTGACCTCGATGCCCTGCTTGCGAACCAGCGAGCGCTCGTCCACCACCGCATCGCCCAGCCGCAGCCGGCCGCGCACCTCGAAGTACGACGACGCGACGGCGAGCGTGCTCTCGGGGATGTCGATGTTGGCACCCAGCAGTTCGCGCACCTCGGACAGGGTGCGGAAATGGCGCGATTCGCGCACCTGCAGGATCTTCTGTGCACTGGCCATGTCCAGCCCGGCGATGGCCGCCAGGAGCACGTCGACGCCGGCGGTATTGATATTGACAGGAGTGTTGGGTGGAAGCAACGAAACGTGGGGTGCAAGTGCTGCCACGGTGGTGTTCGACAGACCAAGCCACCCCAGCTGCGTGACGGATGGCGGCATGAGCGGCGCGCCCCCACTGTCGCCGCTGCCCGTCGCCTGGGCCAGGCGCATGCCGTCGATCATTGCGCCCAGCTCCTGTTGCGGCAGGCCCAGTCGCTCGAACAGCCGAGCAAATTGTCGCTGGCCGACGTCCTGTGCCTTGCCATTGACCACCAGGTTGGCCAGATTCAGGCGGGACTGCGCATCGATGATCTGGCCCGAGAGGAATGCCTCGGTGGTGTCGGTGCTGGCATCGTCCACCTGGCTCACGTTCTTGTCTGCAGCAAGAAAAGTGGAAAGGCGCGCTTCCTGCAGGGGAACGGCCCAGGGCTCGGCCAGATGGTCGGCGCCGCCAGAGCGGCCGTCTTCGCGCAGGATCAGCCGCGAGAAGTCGAGCGAGCCGATGAGAATCCAGGCCGACTGCACCCGTGCGCGCTCGGCCGTCTCGACCTCGACGGCCCGCCACTGTTGCCACATGGCCGATGCAGCGAACGTGGCCACCAGGGTGACGGTGAGCATGGCCAGCAGCAGGGCAGCGCCGCGTGACCGGCGCAGCGGGCGCACCCCGGGCCAGTGCCGGTTTGGCCGGGGCGTCATGTCCTGCCTCCGCCCAGCAGCGGATTGACCCAGTCGCGCGTGAGTTGCCCGGACAGCGCCTGTCCCGGGGGCAGGGTGATCTGCAGCCGCACACCGTCGGGGACGGCCGCTGCGGTGGCGTCGGACGTGGTGCCGCTGCTCGATTGCGCGTTGGACCAGGCGCCGCCCCGGTAGTAGAACAGCTGCCAGTCCATCAACGGCATCAGCGTCATTTCATAGCGCCGTTCGGCGTCGCCGGGGCTTCGCGCCCACTGGGCTGCCAACGCCCAGGCCTCCTGCCACTGTGCACGCGTGCGCACCGGGGGGGACTGCCAGCGCACCCACTGGCCCGCGCCCTGCGCGCCCCGCACCGTCCAGGCCACCACCAGCGCCCCTTCATCGGGCACTGCGCTGGTGCGGCGGGTCATGCGCAAAACCTGGCCATCCCAGTCCAGTGGCGTGGTGCTGGCAATCGGCATCAGCGCATCGAGGTCGGTGCCCCACTGTCCCAGGGACGACTGCAGCACCAGCATCTCGTCGGCCCGCTGCCGCGTGATCTCCTGCGCCCGCACCATGCCATCGAGCCCCCGCCAGCTGAGGATGGCCAGCAGGCTCATTACCGCGATCGCCAGCAACAGCTCGACCAGCGTGAAGCCGCGTGCAGCCCTCAAGGCCGATCTGCGTTGGGAAGTAAGGAACCGTTCACGTTGAGCGTGCCCAAGCGCCGCGCGAGGCTTTGTCAAGCTCGGCCCCAACGGTTTGGGTGGATGGAACGACAGGCGGCATGGAGCCAGCGCGAGGCTGCGCACGACCGTTAAAACCGGCGCGGCGCAAGACCAGCGCACCCGTGGAGCTGGCTCTGCCAGGCCACCGGGTGCGTCCCCCCCACGGGGGGAAGGCGCGAAGCGACTCAGGGGGGGCATCAGTATCTTCCGATGATGGTCGAGACCCGCAGGATGGAGTTCTCCCCATCCAGCACCTGCGCGTCCACGCGCCGAAAGCTCGGATTGGGCGTGGGGCGCACGATCACGGCCACGGTGAGCTGCCGGCCGGCCTGCTCGCAGCTGAGCGTGCTGTC
Source organism: Acidovorax sp. sic0104 (assembly GCF_019219095.1). Taxonomy (GTDB): domain Bacteria; phylum Pseudomonadota; class Gammaproteobacteria; order Burkholderiales; family Burkholderiaceae_C; genus Acidovorax. Next base: position 710,270 of record NZ_JAHUWH010000001.1, on the reverse strand, counting down.
GCCCACGCTGGGCATCTGGCGCGACAGGCGGGCCTTGACCAGCTCGTTCTCGGCGCACAACTGGGCCAGCACGATGTCCGACTGGCGCAGCGCATTGCGTGTGAGGGCGGTGGTGGCCTGCAGGCCTGCCATGAGCGCGATCGCCACGATGCCCAGCGCCACCAGCACCTCGACCAGCGTGAAGCCGCGGTGGCGCCGCGCGCCGCATGCGCCGCGCCGGCATGTCGGCGCCGTCATTGCACCGTCTCGACGGTGAACGGCCGCACGCCGTCGGTGACGACGCGCAGCGTGCGGTCGGGGAAGGCATGGTGCGTGATCAGCACCTGCTGGGGTCCAATGAGCGGCTCCGGCCCCAGCACCAGCAGGCCCGGGCCGCGCACTGCGGTGCCTGCGTCGAGCCACTGGTGGGGCAGCGCAGACTGGGCGCTCGGCGGCAGGCCCTCGAACTGGAATCCGCGCGGATTGGCGCGCCAGAGCACCGGGATGCCGACCGTGCGCGACTGGGCGCGTGCCGACTCCAACAGCGCGGCCAGCCGGGAGGCTTCGCGCTCGACCAGCGTCTGGCCGCTGTCGCGCATGGCGATGCCCACGCCTGCCGTGGCCAGGGCGATGATGCTGATGACCACCAGCAATTCAAGCAGCGTGAAGCCGCGCGCGCGATAGGGCATGGCGTTCAGGGACGGGCAGCGCACACCATGCAGCACGCGCGGTTGTATCGCCCCCAAAGAGCGCGGGCGGCAGCGCCGGATTCCATTGGGGCGGAAGGACGGTTGCAGCACACGGGCGTGGGAGGGCGCATACCTTGTTACTGCCAGCTGCCTATGTCTGCGTCCTTGCCCTCGCCGCCCGACTGGCCGTCCGCGCCGAACGACATCACGTCGATCTCGCCCTTGATGCCGGGGTTCAGGTACTGATAGGGGCGGCCCCAGGGGTCGTTGGGGAGCTTTTCCAGGTAGAGCTTCCAGTTGTTCGGCACCGGGCCGGCAGAAGGCTTGATGATCAGCGACTGCAGGCCCTGCTCGGCCGTCGGGTAGCGCTGGTTGTCCAGGCGGTACAGCTTGAGGGCCTGCATGATGTTGGTGATGTCCGTGCGCGCAGCGGTCACCCTCGCATCGTCGGCGCGTTCGAGCACATTGGGAACGATGAGGGCTGCCAGCACGCCGATGATGACGAGCACCACCATCAACTCAATGAGGGTGAAGCCCCGGGCCAGGCTGCGGCGTGCGGAGCGCAAGAGGAGAGGAAAGGAAGTGTTCACTGCTGACGGTCTCTCGGATGTCGGATCGCGTGAATCATAATCCCCGCATGGTGACCAATTCACACAGCAAATGGGGCGTGCGCCTGGGGACCCTCGCGCTCTGGGCCGCGGCAGGCGCCAGCATGGTGTTCTGGGGCTTGCGCCTGTCCGCACCGGCGGCGGGTACGCCGGCACCCGTCGTGCTTCCGGTCGCCGTGGCTCCCGACGCGCAAGCTCTGGCCCGTCTGCTCGGCGCGGGGCCTGCGGTGGCCTCTGCCGCACCCGCGGCCCCGGTGGCCACGCTGGCCAGCCGCTTCTCGCTGATCGGCGTGCTGTCGGGCCGCGCGAGCGGTGGCGGCGCAGCGCTGATCGTGGTGGATGGCAAGCCCGCCAAACCGTTCCGGGTAGGAGCCGCAGTGGATGAGGGGTTGGTGCTGCAAGCGCTGGGCCCGCGCCAGGCGCAGCTTGGCGGCTCGATGGACGGCCCTGCCACGCTCACGCTGGACATGCCGCTCAAGAATTGATGCCGGTGTAATAACGCGTAAAAGCGCCCTGGCGTGCCTTCCCTTCACTCCGCTGGAGCATTCCGGGGCACGCCAGCTCAGCTCAGAACCAAAGTCTCCCACTCGCCCCAGCCGGGTGCTGCCACGGGCCATTCTTGCGACTGCGGCAGTTCATTGCCACAGGCGCGCAGCCAGGCAACACAGCGGATCACCCCGGCGTGCGTGATCCACACCACATCCGGCAGGCTGCCGCCCGTTGATGGGGCATGGGCGGCAAGGCTGGCGGCATGGCTGCAATGGGCGTTCAGCGCCGCGCCCACGCGCTGCAGCACGGATGCCAGGTTGTCGCCGCCGCCCGGGCGGTAGCCGGCAAAGTCGGCGGTCCACGCATCGATCTCCGCACGGCCAATGGAGTCCCACGGCTGGCCTTCCCAGGCGCCAAAATCCATTTCGACCAGGCGCGCGTCGGGTCTTGATGCCAGATCGGGCCGCAGCACTTGAAGGCTGTGCGCCAGTAGCTCACATCTTTGTAGCGTTGAATGATGCACCCGCGCGTGTGCGGGCAGGGCGGCCGCCAGGCGTGCTGCCGCGGCTTGTGTTGCTGCGGCGTCGGCAGGTACGTCCAGCGCGCCGTAGCAGGTGCCGGGTGCCACCAGAGGCTGTGCGTGGCGCACCAGCCAGAGGCGGGGAGCGGGCGCGGCGGCCCTGCCGGGCTGTGGATCTTTCACATCCAGCGCAGGGCCAGCGCTGCGCCCAGATAAAAGCCTATTTCGCTGACCTGCTGCGTGGCGCCCAGGCAGTCGCCGGTAAAGCCCTGCAGCCGGCGCGCAAACCAGCGCGCCATCCAGGCCGCCGCCAGGCCGCTGGCAGCCACGGAGGCCATCAGATAGAGCGCCGGCTGGGCATATGCCACCAGCGCCAGCGGCACCAGGCACCATGCCATGGCAGCGGCCAGGGCGCCGCCCGAGATCTGGTCGGCCAGCGGCTTGCTCTTGGAGCGGGCCGTATCGCCCACATGCGGCAGGCTGCGCACGATGAACAGCGGCCACAGGCGCGACAGCACGTGCGCGCCCACCAAGGCCGACACGGCGGCCGGCAGACTGTGGGCGCCCAGCAGCGACAACAGGCTCAGCTTGGCGAGCAGCGCCAGCACCAGCGCCATGGCGCCGTAGGCCCCGATGCGCGAGTCTTTCATGATGTCGAGCGCGCGCTCCCGGTCGGCACTGCCACCCAGGCCGTCGGCCACGTCGGCCAGCCCGTCTTCATGGAAGCCGCCGGTCATCAGCACGGTGGCGATGGTGCAGAACACAGCCGCCACGGCTGGTGCCCAGGCGCTGGGTGCGAGCGCCCAGTGCAATGCCGAGAACACCGCCACAGACAGCGCCGCCGCCAGCCACCCGATGCCCGGGAAGTGCGCCGCGCTGGCGCGCAGCATGGCGGGGCTGAAGCCCACCCAGTCGGCCAGCCGGCCGGTGACCGGAATGCGGGTGAAGAACTGCACGGCCAGCAGGTAGTGGCGCAGGGCTTGCATGGCGTGCGTGGCGGATGGAAAGCCGATTGCTATTGTTTGTATAGCTGCTAGCGCATGTACATCAAGCGGCAGCGGCTATTTTGTGCATCATTTGGAGCGCAGGAACAGGCGGTAGGCCGGGTTCAGCGTCTCTTCCACGTACGGGTAGCCCAATGTGGCCAGGAACGCGTCGAACGCGGCCTTGTCCTCGGCGGGCACCTGCATGCCCACGAGGATGCGGCCATAGTCGGCGCCCTGGTTGCGGTAGTGGAACAGGCTGATGTTCCAGGTGGGCTGCATCAGGCTCAGGAACTTGAGCAGCGCGCCGGGGCGTTCGGGGAAGGTGAAGCGCATCAGCCGCTCGTCCTGCGCCAGCGCCGAATGGCCTCCCACCAGATGGCGCAGATGCTCCTTGGCCAGTTCGTCGTGCGTGAGGTCCAGTGCCTCGAAGCCGTGGCGGCCGAAGTTGCCGGCGATCTCCGTCGACTCGCCCCGGCCGTTGGTGGTCAGGCCCACAAACACATGCGCACGGGACTCGTCGCTGATGCGGTAGATGAATTCGGTCACGTTGCGCGGGCCGCCGGGCAGGCCGCCCACGACTTCGCAAAAGCGCCGGAAGCTGCCGCGCTCTTCGGGGATGGTGACGGCGAACAGCGCTTCGCGCTCCTCGCCCACTTCGGCGCGCTCGGCCACGAAGCGCAGGCGGTCGAAGTTCATGTTGGCGCCGCACAGGATGGCGGCGTAGGTCTCGCCCGTGGTCTTGTGCTCGGCCACGTACTGCTTGATCGCCGCCACGGCCAGCGCGCCGGCGGGCTCGACGATGCTGCGCGTGTCCACGAAGATGTCCTTGATGGCCGCGCAGACGGCGTCGGTGTCCACCGTGATGAACTCGTCCACCAGGCCCTGGGCCACGCGGAAGGTCTCTTCACCCACGAGCTTCACGGCCGTGCCGTCCGAGAACAGGCCGACGTCGGGCAGCGTGACGCGCTGGTGGGCGTTGACGGACTGGATCATCGCGTCCGAGTCGTTCATCTGCACGCCGATCACCTTGATCTCGGGCCGCACGGCCTTGATGTAGTTGGCCACGCCTGAGACCAGCCCGCCGCCGCCGATGGCCACGAACACGGCATCGAGCTGGTTGCTGCCCAGGCTTTGCAGCTGGCGCAGGATTTCCATCGCAATGGTGCCCTGGCCGGCGATCACATCCGGGTCGTCGAAGGGGTGCACGAAGGTCAGGCCCTGCTCTTGTTGCAGGCGGGCCGCGTGTTCGTAGGCGTCGGAGTAGCTCTCGCCGTGCAGCACCACATCGCCGCCCAGCGTGCGGACCGCATCGACCTTGAGCTGTGGCGTGGTGGTGGGCATGACGACCACTGCGCGCGCACCCAGCTTGCGGGCGCTCATCGCCACGCCCTGGGCGTGGTTGCCCGCGGAAGCACAGATCACGCCACGCGCAAGCTGCTCGGCCGTGAGGTGCGCCATCTTGTTGTAGGCCCCGCGCAGCTTGAAGCTGAACACCGGTTGCTGGTCTTCGCGCTTCAAGAGCACCTTGTTGCCCAGGCGCCGGCTCAGGTTGTTGGCGGGCTCCAACGCCGACTCCACAGCCACGTCGTACACGCGGGCAGTCAGGATTTTCTTGAGGTAGTCGGCGGGGGTGAGGGGCTGGGTCGTCATGGCAGGGCAGGCAGTGGTCCGCCGCCGGTCGGCGGGGTCCACATCATAGGGGCTGCGTGTTTCAGGGGGGTTGAGGCTGTGCGCCAGGTCCGGCCAGCCAAAAAAAAGCCCCGGGCCGTGAGGCCTGGGGCTGAATCCATCCTTTGAGGAGATGGAGGAGACAATCGGTGCGTGGCTGGCAGGTGACGCGCTCGCGCATCAGGGGCCGTGCCGTCTGCCTTTTCAGCAATCACCGAAAAAGCAGCGCATGTCCTGAAGTTTACCGCGAGACTTGTTGCGATGCAGCAAAATCTGCACCAAATTTCGGTCGCCGGTTCAATCCGTGCGAAAAAAACCACGTCATCAAGGAGAGACATCAATGGAATGCACAGTCAGCTGGACCGGCGGCGCAGGAACCCGCTCGGGCATGGGCTTTGTCGCAGAGACCGGCAGTGGCCACGTCCTGACCATGGACGGCGCGCCCGATGCCACCAACCCGGCCAACGGCGGCCAGAACCTGGCACCCCGTCCCATGGAAACCGTGCTGGCCGGCACAGGCGGCTGCACGGCCTACGACGTGGTGCTGATCCTCAAGCGTGGCCGCCACGACGTGCGCGGCTGCAGCGTCAAGCTGACTACCGAACGTGCGCAGACCGACCCCAAGGTATTCACCAAGATCCACATGCACTTCACGGTAACGGGCAAAGGCATTCCCGCCGCTGCGGTGGAGCGCGCCATCGCGATGAGCCACGACAAGTACTGCTCGGCCAGCATCATGCTGGGCAAGACCGCGGAAATCACGACGGGGTTCGAGGTGCTGGAGGCCTGATTCAGGGCGCAGCCATCGCGCCGCTGGTGGCGGGGGGGCTGAGGGGTGCTCTGGCACCGCACCAGGCCGGTGCGGGCTGTGGCGGCTCAGATGTGATGGGCGGTGGTGGTCATCACTTTCGCTGCCGCCCTCATGGCGGAGCGGGCCGCCAGGGGCAGTTCCATGGCCCCCGAGGCGCGGGCTTGCACGGCGTGGCGCTCCTCGTCTTCCTTCATCCGCGCCACGACGGCCCGTGACGGAAGGTCTTGTTCAGGAAGCCGGGTCAAATGGCTGGCCAGATGCGCCGCGACCTGTCTTTCGGTTTCTGCCACGAAGCCCAGGCTCGCCCTGTCGCTGACCTTGGCGGCCACCAGGCCGAGCGCGAACGCCCCTGCGAACCATAGGGGGTTGAGCAGGCTGGGCCGCGAATCCAGGGCATCCAGGCGCTGGCGGGTCCATGCCAGATGATCGGTTTCTTCGCGGGCGGCTTCAAGCAGGTGCGCGCGCAGGTCTGGGTCGCGCGTCACCGCCGCCTGGGCTGTGTAGAGAGCCTGTGCGCAGACCTCTCCCACGTGGTTGACGCGCATCAGCGCTCCGGCCAGCCGCCTTTGCGCGGGCGCAAGGTCCGGCTCCGCCATCCCCTGAGCCGGGGTGGGCGTGCTGGCGCGAGGGGTGGCGAACAGTGTCCGCAAGGCGTTGTCAGCGGCAGTTAGCAAAGAATCCATGGTCGCTTTCAGGATGGCAAGGGCGCGGAAACACAAGTTGCATACGGATACACGTCGGCGCCCTTGTTTTAGGGCTCTCCGCAGGGTGAAGAAGCCATTTTGCCGGTGCGCACTTAAATGTTGCAACACTGCAACGGATTTCCCCTTTCAGGCCGATTGTGGGTGAATTCCTTTGCGAAACCGGGCCGGGTCTGGTGCAATAAGAGCAACTTCCCCACCAGGAGGTTGGCCCGGGGAACCGGCGGGACTGTGCAGGTGCATTCACCATAGACCCCCCGTACCGGCGCCCTATGTTTAACCTTGGAGTAACTCGCAATGAAAAAATCCCTGATTGCCCTGGCTGTGCTGGCTGCTTCCGGCGCTGCAATGGCTCAATCTTCCGTGACCCTGTTCGGCGTGGTTGATGCAACCTACGCCTACGGTTCCGGTAGCGTCTCTAACAAGTCGCAACTGACGAACTCCGGCTACAACAGCAGCCGTCTGGGTTTCCGCGGCGTTGAAGATCTGGGTGGCGGTCTGTCTGCTTCCTTCTGGCTGGAAGCTGGTCTGAACAACGACAACGGCACTGGCGGCGTTACCAACACCAACAACCAAGCAGCTACCAGCACCGGCGGCGGCCTGGTGTTCAACCGTCGTTCGACGGTCAGCCTGAACGGCGGCTTCGGTGAAGTGCGTCTGGGCCGTGACTACACCCCCCAATTCTGGAACCTGACCGTGTTCGATCCGTTCGGCACGAACGGCGTGGGCACGACCCAAACCCAGAACTCCAACCTGGGTGGCCCTACCAACACCCGCGCTTCTAACGCCATCGGCTACTTCCTGCCTGGCAACCTGGGCGGTTTCTACGGCCAAGCTCAGTACTACCTGGGTGAGAACAACAGCAATGTTGCCAACAAGAAGGACGGCAACGGCCTGGCAGCTCGCGTTGGTTACGCTAACGGCCCCATCAACGTCGCTCTGGCCGCTTCGCAAACGAAGTACCTGACCGGCAACATCAAGTCCTGGAACCTGGGCGGTCAATACGACCTGGGCGTGGCCAAGATCCTGGCTCACTACAACCAAGACAAGATCAGCGGCGGTGCTGACGGCAAGGGCTTCCTGATCGGTGGTCTGGTGCCAGTGGGCGCAGGCGAAGTTCGTCTGGCTTACTCCACCTACAAGATCGACACCGTCGGTGCAGATCCACGTGCCAACAAGATCGCTCTGGGCTACGTGCACAACCTGTCCAAGCGCACGGCTCTGTACGCTACGTACGCTCACGTGAGCAACAAGAACGGTTCCGCTCAGTCCCTGAACGGCTCCGTGACTGCTGCTGGCGACAACTCCAACGGTTACGACTTCGGTATCCGTCACAGCTTCTAATATCAAAACTGGCTTATGGCCAGTTGAGATATCAAAGCAAAAGAAAAGCCACCTTCGGGTGGCTTTTTTTTGGCCTGCTGAATTGCCTGTACCGATGGAAGACTGCTGCCCAGGGGTTCTATGTCTTTGGCTGGCTGCACGGGTTATCAGGGCTTGCGATCGGCCATCTCCGAATCGCCTGGTCCGTCGTGGGGTAGGGCGCATGCGCGTCTTTGCGCCATCTGCTGGGGGGCAAGGTCGAGCCCGAAGGTGCGGTCCGACTGATTTTCAATATTCATATTCAGTCAGGGTGTCGATCCGGAGCGTGATTCACACGCAGTGATGTTCATGCCCGCCACCAAGCCGCTGGGGATTCTCTGCATGAACCGAGTTGCCAGGTGTGCGCTGCGGATGGGCAGGGACTGCAAGGCGCAAAACCCAGTAATAGCCGTAGCTATTGCGAGCATGTGCAACGCGGCAGATGGCCCGAGCTCTCGGGTGCAAACGGCGCGATGATTTGTGCGAGGGGTCCCTAGGTAACTCCGTGCACATGGACTTGAGCAAGACAGGCTAGTCAAACCAAATTTTCTTGCGCCGCGACCGGCGAATGTTGTTCTATCTTTGGCACGTAGTTCTGCCAAATCATTGCCGTCTGGCACCAACCTTGCATGCGCTGCCAGTTCAAGCGGCTCTCATAGGCCCTTCGGTACGCCCGGGATTCAGGGATTTCCCGTTGGCTATAGAGCAACCTTTACTGCATAGTAAAACTTTTAAATACAGAGGGTTCCATGAAACTCAAATACAGTCTTTTGTCGGTGGCCGCAGCTGCAGCCATGCTGGCCACGCCAGTTGTGCAAGCCAAGCCATTCAAATGGGCAAGTCAGGGAGAAATCGCGACCTGGGACATCCATTCCCAGAACAATGCGCTGCAAAACGGCATTCACGCGAACGTGTACGAAAGTCTGGTTTACTACAACAGCAAGACTTTTGATGTGGAGCCTGTCCTGGCCACCTCGTGGAAGGAAGTGAGCCCCACTCAGGTGCGTTTCACGCTGCGCCAGGGCGTCAAGTTCCATGATGGTTCGGCCCTGACCACCGACGACGCGGTGTACTCGATCCAGCGCGCGATGGCGAAGACCTCGAACTTCACCCCTTACGTGCAGGGCATCAGCAAGGTCAACAAGGTGGACGCGCAGACCTTCGACGTGATCCTGTCGGCCCCCAACCCCGTGCTGCTGCGCCAGATGACCGAGCTGCGCATCATGAGCAAGGCCTGGGCTGAAAAGAACAAGTCGGTCGAGCCCAAGGACATCAAGGGCTCGGACGAAAACTTCGCCCACCGCAATGCCATGGGCACCGGCCCCTACACGCTGGACTCGTGGCAGCCGGACGTGAAGATGGTGTTCAAGCGCAATCCCAACTGGTGGGGCAAGATGGACGGTAACGTGACCGAAATCACCTACACGCCGATCAAGTCCAATGCGACGCGTATCGCTGCGTTGATTTCGGGTGAAGTCGACATGGTGCTGGACCCCACACCGCAGGATCTGGGCCGCCTGCGCGCCAGCCCAGACCTCAAGGTGATCGACGGCGTCGAGAACCGCACGATCTTCCTGGGTATGGACCAGTTCCGCGAAGAGCTGCCAGGCTCCAACATCAAGGGCAAGAATCCGCTCAAGGATGTGCGCGTGCGCAAGGCTCTGTACCAGGCCATCGATGCCGAAACCATTTCGCGCAACATCATGCGTGGTCTGGGCAAGCCCACGGGCACCATCGTGGCACCCCAGGTAGCGGGCTACACCGAAGCCGTGGGCAAGCGCTTCCCGTACAGCGTCGAAGCTTCCAAGAAGCTGCTGGCTGAAGCCGGCTACCCCGATGGCTTCGAAGTGGACTTCGCGTGCCCGAACAACCGCTACATCAACGACGAAGCCATCTGCCAGGCCGTGACCGCCATGTGGTCGCGCGTGGGCGTGAAGGCCAAGCTGCGCACGCTGCCGCTGGTGAATTACTTCCCGATGATCCAGCGCTACGAAGCCAGCATCTACATGCTGGGCTGGGGCGTGCCAACGTTCGACGCGCTGTACAGCCTGCAATCGCTCACGCGGTCGGTGGGCCAGGGCGGCGACGGCAACTACAACGTGGGCCGCTACAGCAACCAGCGCATGGACTATCTGGTCGACCGTATCAAGGCCGAGACGGATGCACCCGTGCGCACCCGCATGTTGACCGAGGCGCTGCAACTGTCCAACGACACGGTCTCGCACCTCCCGTTGCATGACCAGGTGATCCCATGGGCCATGAAGAAGAACGTGGAGCTCGTCCACCGTGCCGATAACCGCGTGGACATGCGTACGGTCAAGGTGAACTGATTTATTCTCGACACACTGAGAGCAAGGGCCCCAAGGCCCTTGCTCTCTTTGGTTTAGTTTGACGACGTATTGCCAACCGGCGCCCCTGCCATCAAAAGTGGCTGCGGCGTCCCTATCGAACACTCACTCGACTTCCCGATGCTTGCCTTTATATTGCGCCGCCTGATCCAGGCTGTGATTGTCATGGTCACGGTGGCCTTCATCTCCTTCATGCTGTTCCAGTATGTGGGCGATCCCGTGGTGTTTCTGCTGGGACAGGATGCCACCGCTGAACAGATCCGGGAGCTGCGTGCTTCCTTGGGCCTGGACAAGCCCTTCTTCGTGCAGTTCTGGCACTTCCTCGTGAACGCGGCGCAAGGCGAATTCGGCCTGAGCCTGCGCCAGGGCGCCAAGGTCTCCCGCCTCATCGCAGAGCGCTTTCCGGCGACGCTGGAGCTGGCGCTCGTGGCTGCCGTAATGGCGCTCGCCCTCGGCGTGCCCATGGGCGTGTACGCGGCGCTCAAGCGCGGCACCTTCACCAGCCAGCTGTTCATGACGCTGTCGCTGCTGGGTGTGTCGTTGCCGACCTTCCTCATCGGCATTCTGCTGATCCTGGTGTTCGCGGTCACGCTGGGCTGGTTCCCGAGCTTCGGCCGGGGCGAAGTGGTGCAACTGGGATGGTGGAGCACGGGCCTGCTCAAGGCCAAGGGCTGGCACCACATCACACTGCCCGCCATCACGCTGGCGATATTCCAGCTCACGCTGATCATGCGGCTGGTGCGCGCCGAGATGCTGGAGGTGCTGCGCACCGACTACATCAAGTTCGCGCGCGCCCGTGGCCTGTCCAACCGCGCCATCCACTTCGGCCATGCGCTCAAGAACACGCTGGTGCCCGTGATGACCATCACCGGCCTGCAGCTCGGCGGCCTGATCGCGTTTGCCATCATCACCGAGACCGTGTTCCAGTGGCCCGGCATGGGCCTGTTGTTCATTCAGGCCGTCACGTTCGCCGACATCCCCGTGATGGCCGCCTACCTGTGCCTGATCGCCCTCATTTTCGTGGTGATCAACCTGGTGGTCGACCTGCTGTACTTTGCCGTGGACCCGCGCCTGCGCGTGAGCAAGGCAGGGGGGCATTAGAGATGAAGCACCCCCTGAGTCGCTTCGCGCCTTTCCCCGCTCTCGCATTGCGCTGCAATGTGGGAGGGGGATGCCCCTGGCGCACGCAAGCAACGCGCCGCCTTTGCGGCTTGGCGGCTGTTGCGCGGGGGCACTGGTCCGGGCCGAGCCAGTTTCGGGGGCCGCGGGTTGCCCGAAACCCTCGGGAAAACTGACATGCAGCCGCTCAGATACAAGGCCGGCGGCCGGGCGTTTGCGCATATCGCGCAGTTCCACCCGGATCTGACCGCGCTGCGCCGTGACTTGCATGCGCACCCAGAGCTGGGCTTCGAGGAGGTCTACACCGGCAACCGCGTGAAAGAGGCGCTCAAGGTCTGCGGCGTGGACGAGATCCATGACGGTATCGGCCGCACCGGCATCGTCGCCGTGATCCGTGGCCGCAGCATCTCCAGCGGCAGCATGGTGGGCCTGCGGGCCGATATGGATGCCCTTCCCTTGACCGAGCACAACGACTTCTCCTGGAAGTCGTGCAAGCCCGGCCTGATGCACGGCTGCGGCCACGACGGCCACACCGCCATGTTGGTGGGCGCGGCACGCTACCTCGCCGAAACGCGCAACTTCGACGGCACGGCCGTGCTGGTGTTTCAGCCCGGCGAAGAAGGCTTGGCCGGGGCCCGCGTGATGATGGAGGACGGCCTGTTCGAGCGCTTCCCGGTGCAGTCCATCTACGCCATGCACAACTGGCCGGCGATGAAGCCCGGCACGGTGGGCATCAACTCCGGTCCCATGATGGCCGCGGCTGACCGCTTCACCATCGAGATCACGGGGCGCGGCGGCCACGGCGCGCATGCCTACCAGACGGTGGATGTGTTGGTGGTGGCCGCGCACATCATCACGGCGGCGCAAAGCATCGTCTCGCGCAATGTGCGTCCCATCGAAAGCGCCGTGGTCAGCATCTGCGCTGCGCAGGCGGGCGACCTGGGCGCCTTCAGCGTGCTGCCCGGCTCCGCCACGCTCGTTGGCACCGTGCGCACCTTCGACCCCATCGTGCAGGAGATGGTGGAAAAGCGCCTCAAGGAGCTGTGCAACGCCATTGCCCTGGGCTTTGGCGCCACCGCCACCGTGCACTACGAACGCATCTATCCCGCCACCATCAACACCGAGAGCGAAGCGCTCTTCGCGGGTGATGTGGCTGAGTCCCTGCTGGGCGCGGACCATGTCGTGCGCGACCTGGAGCCCAGCATGGGCGCCGAGGACTTCGCCTTCATGCTGCAGACGCGGCCCGGCGCCTACCTGCGCATCGGGCAGGGCACCGGCGCCAGCGGCAGTGCCTTGCACAACAGCCGCTACGACTTCAACGACGACATCCTGCCGCTGGGCTCCGCATTGCATGCGAGTCTCATCGAGCAGTCGATGCCGCTGGCCACGCCCTGAGGGCAGGGCCGCCACGCCAGCGCCACAACCCATCCCCCCGGATGTAACCCCACTCTCGCATCCCATTTCACTACGAGGAGAACTCCATGAAAATCCAGAAGAAAGCCGCCCTGGCTGCGTTGTTTGCTGCGATGGCTGCTGGCAGCATGGTCGCCAGCGCGCAGACCATCCGGATCGCCAATCAGGGCGATGCGCTCTCCATGGACCCGCACTCGCTCAACGAATCGCTCCAGCTGAGCGTGACCAGCAACGTGTACGAGCCGCTGGTCGGCCGCAACAAGGACCTGAGCCTGGCGCCCGCGCTGGCCACGGCCTGGAAGCAGACATCGCCCACCGTGTGGCGCTTCGAGCTGCGCAAGGGCGTGCAATTCCATGACGGCACCCCTTTCACTGCCGATGACGTGGTGTTCAGCTTTGGCCGCATGAAGGGCGAAGGCTCTGACATGAAGGCCACGAACAGTGACGTCAAGCAGGTGCGCAAGATCGACGACCACACCGTGGAAATCGAAACCGTCGCACCCCAGCCCATCCTGCCGGATGTGATCACGACCTCGTTCATCATGAGCAAGAAGTGGTGCGAGACCAACCAGGCCGTGATGCCTGTGGACCGCCGCAAGGGCATCGAGAACGCAGCGTCGTTCCGCGCCAACGGCACGGGGCCCTTCCGCCTGCGCGAGCGCCAGCCCAACGTGCGCTCGGTCTTCGTGCGCAACGGCTCTTACTGGGGCAAGATCGAAGGCAACGTGAGCGAGGTGGTCTTCACCCCTATCGCCAACGACGCCACGCGCGTGGCAGCCCTGCTGTCAGGCGAGGTGGACGTGATGGAGCCTGTGCCGGTGCAGGACATCGACCGCGTCAACAGCAGCTCCAACACGCGTGCCGTGACCGGCCCTGAACTGCGCACCATCTTCCTGGGCATGGACCAGCGCCGCGACGAGCTGCTCTACTCCAATGTGAAGGGCAAGAACCCCTTCAAGGACAAGCGCGTGCGCCAGGCCTTCTACCAGGCCATCGACATCGAGGGCATCAAGAAGACCGTGATGCGCGGCGCATCGAACCCTTCCGCTCTGATGGTCGGCCCGGGTATCAACGGCTTCCAGCCCGAGACCAAGCGCCTGCCGTATGACGTCGAAGCCGCCAAGAAGCTGATGGTGGAAGCGGGCTACCCCAACGGCTTCGAAGTGTCGATGAACTGCCCGAACGACCGCTACGTGAACGACGGCCGCATTTGCCAGACGGTGGCCGCCAACCTGTCGCGCATCAACGTCAAGATCAACCTGCAGGCCGAGACCAAGGGCACTTATTTCCCCAAGGTGCTGCGCCGCGACACGAGCTTTTACATGCTGGGCTGGACGCCCACCACGTACGACTCGCACAACGCGCTCAATGCACTCATGATCTGTCCGGACGACAAGGGTGGTGCTGGCCAGTTCAACCTGGGCGCCTACTGCAACCCCAAGCTCGACGAGCTGACCAAGAAGGTGCTGGTGGAGACCGACAAGGCCAAGCGCGATGCCATGATCAAGGAAGCGTTCGACCTGCACAGCGCCGACATCGGCCACCTGCCGCTGCACCAGCAGGCCCTGGCCTGGGGTGTCAACAAGAATGTGAAGCTCGTTCAGATGGCCGACAACTTCATGTACTTCAAGTGGATGAGCATCAGCAAGTGATCGGCTGGCAACGCCATAAGACGCTCCGCATGCAGAGCGAAAGAAATCGAGAGAACGACAACCGTTTCTTTTGACAATCCACACCGCCGCGAGGCCGCTACCCGGGCCCTGCGGTGGTGCCTGTTTACTGGTTCCCACAATGAAAACAACCCTTGCCCGATGGCTTGACAGCGATGTCGGCTACAGCTTTCGCACCTCGCCGGTGGCGATGCTGGCCGCCGCGATTGCGCTGATCTGCGTGTTCTGTTCGGTGTTTGCCGGATGGGTCGCACCCCACAACCCCTTCGACCTTGCCACCCTGGAGCTCAGCGACGCGCGCCTGCCGCCCGCCTGGAGCGCCGAAGGCTCCATGAAATACCCCCTGGGCACCGATGACCAGGGCCGCGACATCCTCTCCGCGCTGATCTACGGCGCGCGCATCTCCCTCGTGGTGGGCCTCGCTTCGGTGGTGCTGTCCGTGGTCGTGGGCGTGGCCTTCGGCCTGCTCGCGGGCTTTCGGGGCGGCTGGATCGACGCGGTGCTCATGCGCCTGTGCGATGTGATGCTGTCCTTCCCCGCCATCTTGGTGGCGCTGCTGATCGCCGGCGTGGGCCGCGCCCTGTTCCCCAACGCGCACGAGTCGCTGGCCTTCGGCGTGCTGATCATCTCCATCTCGCTCACCGGCTGGGTGCAATACGCGCGCACGGTGCGCGGCTCCACGCTGGTCGAGCGCAACAAGGAATACGTGCAGGCTGCCCGTGTCACGGGCGTGTCCTCCCTGCGCATCATGCGCAAGCACGTACTGCCCAACGTCATGGGCCCCGTGCTCGTTCTGGCCACCATCCAGGTGGCCACTGCCATCATCACGGAGGCCACGCTGTCCTTTCTGGGTGTGGGCGCGCCTCCCACGTCACCGTCGCTGGGCACGCTGATCCGCATCGGCAATGACTACCTGTTCTCGGGCGAATGGTGGATCACCGTGTTCCCCGGCGCCATGCTGGTGCTGATCGCCCTGTCGGTGAACCTGCTGGGCGACTGGCTGCGCGACGCGCTCAACCCACGTCTGCGCTAAACAGAACAAGAAGAGAAAAGCGATATCCCATGAGTCTTCTCGAAGTCAAAAACCTCGTTGTCGAATTTCCGGGCCGCCGCGGTACCCTGCGCGCCCTGGACGACATCTCCTTTTCCATCGCGCCCGGTGAGATCCTGGGCGTGGTGGGAGAGTCCGGCGCAGGCAAGTCGCTCACCGGTGCGGCCATCATCGGCCTGCTGGAGCCACCGGGCCGCGTCGCCTCCGGCCAGATCCTGCTGGAAGGCCAGCGCATCGACAACCTCGGCAATGAGGAGATGCGCCACATCCGTGGCCGGCGCATCGGCGCGATCTTTCAGGACCCGCTGACCTCGCTGAACCCCCTGTACACCGTGGGCCGCCAGCTCACCGAGACCATCCTGGCCCACCTGCCGGTCACGCCCGCCGAGGCACGCCAGCGCGCCATCGGGCTGCTGCAGGACACCGGCATTCCGGCTGCAGCAGAGCGTATCGACCACTATCCGCACCAGTTCTCCGGCGGCATGCGCCAGCGCGTGGTGATCGCCCTGGCGCTGGCCGCCGAGCCCAAGCTCATCGTGGCCGACGAGCCCACGACGGCGCTCGACGTGTCCATCCAGGCGCAGATCATCACGTTGCTCAAGAACATCTGCAAATCGCGTGGCGCCGCCGTGATGCTGATCACCCACGACATGGGCGTGATCGCCGAGACCTGCGACCGCGTGGCCGTGCTGTACGCAGGCCGTGTCGCCGAGATCGGCCCGGTGCACGATGTGATCAACAAGCCATCGCACCCCTACACCAGCGGGCTGATGGCTTCCATCCCCGACATGGAGCAGGACCGCGAGCGCTTGAACCAGATCGACGGAGCCATGCCCCGCCTGAATGCCATCCCCAAGGGCTGCGCCTACAACCCTCGCTGCCCCCAGACCTTTGACCGCTGCATGACAGAACGTCCCGAACTCATTCCTGCAGGATCCACCCGCGCCGCCTGCTGGCTGCACGACGGCGCATCCGCCGCCGCCACGAAAGCCGGGGTGACCGCATGAGCGCCGCAGCCACCACCTCCGCACCTGTGAAGAGCAAGGCCCTCGTGCAGGCCCACGACCTGGCCAAGACCTTCGATGTTTCGGCCCCCTGGCTCAACCGCGTGATCGAGCGCAAGCCGCGCACGCTGCTGCATGCCGTGGACGGCGTGAGCTTCGAGATCGAGAAGGGCAAGACCCTGGCGCTCGTTGGCGAGTCCGGCTGCGGCAAGAGCACCGTGGCCCGCCTGCTGGTGGGTTTGTACGAGCCCACGCGCGGCGGCCTGGACTTCGACGGCCAGGACGCGCACGCCGCCTTCAAGGGCGGTGATGCACGCGCCATGCGCCGCCGCATCCAGATGATCTTCCAGGACCCGTATGCGAGCCTGAATCCGCGCTGGCTGGTCGAAGACATCATCGGCGAGCCGCTCAAGGAACACGGCCTCATCACCGACAAGGCCGAGCTCAAGCAGCGGGTGGGTGAACTGCTCAAGTCCGTGGGCCTGTCACCGCTTGACATGGTCAAGTACCCGCACCAGTTCTCCGGCGGCCAGCGCCAGCGCATCTCGATTGCACGCGCCCTGGCCACCGAGCCAGAATTCCTGGTCTGCGACGAACCCACTTCGGCGCTCGACGTGTCGGTGCAGGCGCAGGTGCTCAACATCATGAAGGACCTGCAGCGCGAGCGGCAGCTCACGTACCTGTTCATCAGCCACAACCTGGCCGTGGTACGCCACGTGAGCGACCAGGTGGGCGTGATGTACCTGGGTCGCCTGGTGGAGCTGGCCGACAAGCACACGCTGTTCGACACTCCGCGCCATCCCTATACGCGCATGCTGCTCGATGCCATCCCCAAGATGCATGACACCGGCAAGGCGCGCACGCCGGTGCAGGGCGAGGTACCCAACCCGTTGAACCCTCCGCCCGGTTGCGCGTTCAACCCCCGCTGCCCGCACGTGAACGACCGTTGTCGCTCCGAGCGTCCCCAGCTGCTGAACATCGGCGGCATCCGCATTGCCTGCCATGCGGTGGAGGAAGGGCGCATCTGAGGGCTGGTTGCCTTGCAGCCATCACACGCAGCGGCAGGCACTGGGATCCGGTGCCTGCCGTTTTGTTGTTTGCTATTGAATCAATAGCTGCAAACGCTTTGGCAGAAAGCGCTACAGCCTCAAAACCCTGAAATTCATGCGTACCGCTTGGCCCGCAGGTTGTCCTTCATCTGCTGCAGGATGGGCTGTAGCGGGCTGCCGATGCGCAGGGCCACGCAGGTGGCCAGCACGTCGATGATGAGCAGGTGCATGAGGCGCGACACCATCGGGCTGTAGCGGTCGTAGCCCTCGGGGTGGTCGGCCGCCAGGTGGATCTGGCAGGTGCTGGCCAGCGGGGAGCCGCTGGCGGTGATGACGATGGTGGTGGCGCCGTTGCGGCGCGCGATGTCGGCGGCGTCCATCAGGTCGCGCGTGCGGCCCGAGTTGGAGATGATCACCGCGCAGTCGCCGGGGCCCAGCAGCGTCGCGCTCATGACCTGCATGTGACCGTCGCTCGTGGCGATGGAGGTCACGCCCAGGCGGAAGAACTTGTGCTGCGCATCCTGCGCCACGATGCCCGAATTGCCGACGCCATAGAACTCGATGCGCTTGCCGGTCTTCCACGTGCCGGCGATGGCCTCGGCCGCACGCTCCAGCGCGACAGTGCTGGCCGCGTTGCGGTATTGCAGGAAGGCCGCGACGGCGTTGTCCACCACCTTCACCAGCACGTCGCCGGTCTTGTCGTCGGCATCGACGCTGCGGTGGATGAAGGGCACGCCTTCGCTCACGCTGCCGGCCAGCTTGAGCTTGAAATCTGCCAGCCCGTCATAACCCATGCTGCGGCAAAAGCGCACCACGGTGGGCTTGCTCACATGGGCTCGCTCTGCCAGTTCGCGCACCGGCAGGCGCGCGAAGGTGCGGGGATCGGTCAGCACCAGCCGGGCCACGCGCTGTTCGGCAGGGGCCAGAGAAGGCAGGGAGGCAGTGATGCGTTCGAGCATAGGGAGTACGAGCGTGTCAGCCAGGTGCGTGGCCGCACGGATCAAGGCTCATGGACGAGTGGCAGGGCAGGGCGGGCATGGGCGGACTCGGTGGCGGCAGCCCGGCCACGGGGGATGGCGGCGCTGCGCTTGTTCGCCTAATGTAACTTGGTTCCCAACCCCATGGGGCTAGGGCTGCCCCTGCCTTTCATCATGCTTGCAGGGAGGTTGCGGGCTTCCCCCCTGGCCTGGGGGGAGTGCGGGCGATAGCATCCTTTCATTCCGTAATTCCGATACCAAGGAGCATTCCATGCGCAAACCCCTGCTCAAACTTCTGGCGGGTGCCTCCCTTGCCGCCGCAGCCTGCGGCAGCTGGGCCCAGGGCCAGGTCAACATCATCTGTTCCGTGCAGGCCGAGTGGTGCAATCTCATGTCCACCGTCTATGCCAAGACCACGGGTACCAAGGTCAACATGACGGCCAAGGGCTCGGGCGAGGCGCTGGCGCAGCTCAATGCCGAGAAGGCCAACCCCAAGACCGACATCTGGTTCGGCGGCACGGGCGACCCGCACCTGCAGGCGGCGGAACAGGGCCTCACGCTCGAGTACAAGTCGCCCCAGCTCGCGCAGCTCTACCCCTGGGCCCAGAAGCAGGCGGTGGACTCCAAGTACCGCACCGTGGGCGTGTACCTGGGGCCGCTGGGCTTTGGCTACAACAAGGAGCTGCTGGCCAAGCGCAAGCTCAACCCGCCGCAGTCGTGGGCCGACCTGCTCAAGCCTGAGTTCAAGGGCGAGGTGCAGATGGCCAACCCCGCCTCCAGCGGCACGGCCTACACCATGATCGCCACGCTCGTGCAGATCATGGGAGAGGAAAAAGCCTTCGAGTACCTGAAGGCACTGCACCCCAACGTCAGCACCTATACGCGCTCGGGCACGGCCCCGGTCAAGGCTGCCGCGCGCGGCGAGACCACCATCTCCGTGAGCTTCGTGCACGACGTGACGACCGAGGCCGTCAACGGCTTCCCCGTGGCGTCTGTCACGCCGTCCGAGGGCACCGGTGCGGAGGTCGGCTCCATGAGCATCGTCAAGAACAGCCCCAACGCCGAGGCCGCCAAGAAGTTCTACGAATGGGCGCTCACCCCCGGTGGCCAGCAGTTCGGCCTGGCGGCCAAGCAGTTCCAGCTGCCCAGCAACACCCAGGTGCCCAAGGACCCGCGCATGACCGACCCGGCCAAGATGAAGCTCATCAATTACGACTACGCCAAGTACGGCGCCAGCGCCGAGCGCCGCCGCCTGATCGCGCGCTGGGAAAAGGACGTGCAGAACGCGGCCCGCTAAGGAGTTGTGGTGTCGGTGACCGCGGCGGCGAACAGCGCATTTTCTCGATCCTCTGCAACGCACGCCTCGGTCAACCGCCCCCTGTGGGTGTGGCTGGCCATCGGCGTGCTGGGCTACCTTGCTTTCCCCTGGTATGCGCAGCAGGATGCCAACGGCCTCCTGGCCATCGGCCAGGTCTTCAGCAGCGAGCAGGCGGCCAACGGGCTCATGCAGGCCGCGCTTCTCGGGCGCCCCTGGCTGTGGCTGGGCCTTGCCGGGCTGGCCATTGCGGCCGTCGGCGCGGCCATGCCTGCGGGGCGCAAGCAAGGCGCAGTGCTGGCAGCGGGCGGCGCGCTCGGGCTGCTGGCGCTGTTGCTCAGCGGCTTTGCCATCGGCGGGCGTGGCTGGGCGTTCGAATGGATGAATGCGAGCTTCGGTGAATTGGGGGCGCGCCAGCCCGGCATGGGCTGGGGCGGATTCGTGGTGCTGTCATCTCTGCTGGTGCTGACAGCGTTCGGCGTCGCGCGGCGCGGGTTCTTCAAGGGCGACCTGTTCATCGCGGCGGCCGTGCTGGCCTGCGGCAGCCTGCTGGCGCTGTTCATCGTGTTCCCGGTGCTCAAGGCGCTTTCGGCGGCTTTCTTCCTGGAAGACGGCCCGTTCTCGCTGGGCGTGCTGTGGGAGCGCATCGCGCACGAGCGCAACTTCGGGCTGTCGTGCGTGAGCGGAGGGCAGCGTTGCGGCGTGGCGTGGAACACGCTTTTCCTGGGCTTGATGACGGCGGCCAGCACGACGCTGCTGGGCACCTTCATGGCACTGATGGCCGAGCGCGCCTCGCGCCGCTATGCACGCCCGCTGAACATCGTGGCGCTGCTGCCCATCATCACGCCGCCGTTCGTCGTGGGCCTGGGTCTCATCCTGCTGTTCGGCCGCGCGGGCGTGTTCAACCAGTTCCTGGAATATGCCTTCGGCATCACGCCCAGCCGTTGGTTCTACGGCTGGTTCGGCGTGTGGGTGGCGCAGACGTTTGCGTTCACGCCGATTGCCTTCATGATCATGCGCGGCGTGGTGCAGGGCGTGGCCCCCAGCCTGGAAGAGGCCGCGCAGACCCTGCGCGCCAGCCCCCACAAGACCTTCATGACCGTCACGCTGCCCCTGCTCAAGCCAGGGCTGGCCAACGCGTTCCTGGTGGGCTTCATCGAAAGCATGGCCGACTTCGGCAACCCCATCGTGGTGGGCGGGCAGTTCTCCGTGCTGTCCACCGAGATCTTCTTTGCCATCGTGGGGGCGCAGTATGACCAGGGGCGCGCCGCGTCGCTGGCCTGGATCCTCACCTTCTTTGCGCTCACCGTGTTCGCCATCCAGCGCGGACTGCTGGGCAGGCAGAACTTCACCACGGTGTCGGGCAAGGGCGATGCCGGCATTGCGATGCCGCTGCCCGCCGGCGTGCGCCGCGTGGTGCATTCCATCGCGCTGCCCTGGATGGCGTTCACGCTCATCGTGTACCTGTTTGCGCTGGCCGGCGGGTTCGTTCAGACCTGGGGCCGCGACTACACCATCACGCTGGCGCACTTTCGCACCGCGTTCAACATGGAGTGGGGAGACTTCGGCATCGTCTGGGCCGGCACGGCCTGGAGCTCGCTGTTCACCACGCTCAAGCTGGCGGCGATCTCGGCGCCGCTCACGGCCACGCTGGGCATTGGCATCGCATGGCTGCTGGCGCGCACCGAATTCCGGGGGCAGGGCGCCTTCGAGTTCGCCGCCCTGCTGGCCTTTGCCATCCCCGGCACGGTGCTGGGCGTGAGCTACATCCTGGCCTTCAACGTGCCGCCGTTCGAGCTCACGGGCACCGCGCTCATCATCGTGCTGTGCTTCATGTTCCGCAACCTGCCGGTGGGCGTGCGCGCCGGCACGGCGGCGTTCAAGCAGCTCGACCGTTCGCTCGACGAGGCCTCGGTGATGCTGCGTGCCGGCAGCGTGCAGACGCTGCGCCACGTGGTGCTGCCGCTGCTCAAGCCGGCGCTGGTGGCGGCATTGGTGTACAGCTTCGTGCGGGCCATCACCACCGTGAGTGCGGTGATCTTCCTCGTCACGGCCGAGAACGAGCTGGCCACCACCTACATCATCGGCCGCGTGGGCAACGGCGACTACGGCGTGGCGCTGGCGTACTGCACGGTGCTCATCGTGCTGATGTCGGCCTCCATCGGCCTGATCCAACTGCTGGTGGGGGAGCGCAAGCTGGGCCGCCGAGGCACGGCGGCCCCCGCCGCCGCGCATTGAGATGAACGCTTTGACCCGACCCACACCTTCGAGAGACGCCATGAACGACAACACCGCGGGCATCGTGTTCCGCAACATCACCAAGCGCTACGGCCACGACGCATCGTCGGGCCTGGCCGTCAAGGGCATCAGCTTCGAGGTGCCGCGCGGCACGCTGGCCACCATCCTGGGCCCGTCGGGCTGCGGCAAGACCACCACCTTGCGCATGATTGCGGGGCTGGAGTCGCCCACCTCGGGCGAGATCTTCATCGGAGGCAAGGAGGTGACCACGCTCGGCCCGGCGCAGCGCAACGTGAGCATGATGTTCCAGAGCTACGCGCTGTTCCCGCACATGAACGTGGCCGAGAACGTGATGTACGGCCTGCGCATGTCCGGCCAGCGCGAGGAGGTCGCGCGTGCCAAGGCGGTGGAGGCGCTGCGCGGCGTGGGCCTGGTGGGCTATGACGACCGTCTGCCCAGCGAGCTGTCGGGCGGACAGCAGCAGCGGGTGGCCTTGGCCCGCGCGCTGGTGCTGGAGCCTGAAGTGCTGCTGTTCGATGAACCGCTGTCCAACCTGGATGCCCGCCTGCGCCGCGAGATGCGCGAGGAAATACGGGCGCTGCAGCAGCGCCTGTCGCTCACCGTGGCCTACGTCACGCACGACCAGAGCGAGGCCATGGCGGTGAGCGACCAGATCATCGTGATGAACCAGGGCCTCATTGCGCAGCGCGGCTCGCCGCGTGCGCTGTACGAAACACCCGGCAGCGAATTCGTCGCCGGCTTCATGGGCGAGGCCATGCTGTTTCCGGCCACGGCGCAGGCCGACGGTACGGTCTCGTTGGGACCGCTCACGATCCGCGCGCGGGCCTCGGGGCAGCAAGGCGCCGTGAAGGTGGCAGTGCGGCCCGAGGCATGGCGCATCGAGCGCCACGGCGCGGGTCTCCTGCCTGCACGGCTGGAGAAGGCGGCCTACCTGGGCGCCGTGCACGAATACACCTTTGCCACCGAGCTGGGCCCGATCTTCGTCGTGTCGTCCGACCTGAGCGACGTGCTCACGCCCGGCGAGGATGTGCTGCTCGGCCTGGGTGTGCACGGGGTATCGGTGGTTGGTAGTACCGACTGACGTCTTTGTGATGCGGAATAATGACGCCATGAACCAACTCGACGCCCTCAAACAGTTCACTACCGTGGTTGCCGACACCGGCGACTTCAAGCAACTGGCGCAGTTCCAGCCCCAGGATGCCACCACCAACCCGTCGCTGATCCTGAAGGCCGTGCAAAAGCCCGAGTACGCGCCGCTGCTGCAGGACACCGTGGCCCGGTTCCGGGGACGCGCGATGGACGAGATCATCGACCGCCTGCTCGTGCGCTTCGGCCGCGAGATCCTGGCCACCATCCCCGGCCGGGTCTCCACCGAAGTGGACGCCCGCCTGAGCTTCGACACCAACGCCACCGTCACGCGCGCCGAGCGCATCATCGAGCTGTACCAGGCCGAAGGCATCCACATCGACCGCGTGCTCATCAAGATCGCCGCCACCTGGGAGGGCATCAAGGCCGCCGAGCAACTGGAGCGCAAAGGCATCCACACCAACCTCACGCTGCTGTTCTCCTTCGCCCAGGCCGTGGCCTGCGGCCAGGCCAAGGTGCAGCTGATCTCGCCTTTCGTCGGCCGCATCTACGACTGGTACAAGAAGCAGGCCGGTGCCAGCTGGGACGAGGCCGCGCGCGCCGGCGCCAACGACCCGGGCGTGCAGTCGGTCACGCAGATCTACAACCACTACAAGCGCTTCGGCATTGCCACCGAGGTCATGGGCGCAAGCTTTCGCAACGTCGGCCAGATCACCGCGCTGGCAGGCTGCGATCTGTTGACCATCGCCCCCGAACTGCTGGCGCAACTGGCCGCCAGCGATGCCCCGCTGCAGCCTGCGCTCGACGCCAAGGCTGCGCAAGCACTGGACCTGCCGGCGGCGGGCTACGACGAAGCGGGCTTCCGCTTCGCGCTGAACGAAGACGCGATGGCCACCGAAAAGCTGGCCGAAGGCATCCGCGCGTTTGCGGCCGATGCGGTCAAGCTGGACAAACTCATTCAGGCTGCCTGAGTTTTGCTATGAAAAATGTAGCTGCCAGCGCTTGATTATCAAGCGCTGGCGGCTATTTTCATCGTATTTTGGGGGCGCCTGCGCATGCTGCGGCGCGCCGAGGATCAGCCGGCGGGCAACCGCAGCCCTACGCGCAACCCGTGCGGCTCCACGTTCTCCGCCACAGCCTGGCCGCCATGGCGCAGCGCGATCTCCTCCACGATGGACAGGCCCAGGCCGCAGCCGCCCGGCTTGTCGGAGCCGCGCCAAAAGCGTGCGAAAAGGTCCGGCAGGCTCGCGGGTGGCACCCCGGGGCCGTCGTCTTCGACCACCAGGCTGGCCCATCGCCCCTCTGTGGTATTGACCCGCACCGTGACTGTGGCACCTGTGCCGGCGTAGTGCAAAGCGTTGTCGATGAGATTGTTCAGCGCCTCGCGCAGCAGCAGCGGGTGACCTTGCACGGTCAGGCAGTCGTCGCCCTCGTAGCCCAGGTCCATGCCCTGCGCCAGCGCGCGCGCTGCCCACTCGCGCGCCACCTCGCGGGCGAGCGCGGCGATGTCCACGGGCTGCATGGCCACCATCGATTCGGAGCGCGCCAACTGCAGCAACTGGTGCACCAGGTGCGCGCTGCGCTGGGCGGCCGCCAGCACCTTCTGCAGACGCTCCTGCACGGCGGCCTCATGGCTCTCGTGCAGGGCCAGTTCGGTCTGGCCGATGAGCCCGGCAAGCGGCGTGCGCAGCTGGTGGGCCGCATCGTTCAGGAAGCGCTTTTCCTTGCGCTGGCCGCGCGCCACCGTCTCCAGCAGGCCATTGATGGTGGTGGCCAGCGAATGCACTTCCTGCGGAGCGGATGTGAGCTCGATGGGCGGTAGCGGGTCCGCCGTGTTGTGCTTGCGCGCGCCGGCTTTCTCGATCTGCGCCTCCAGGCGCTTGAGCGGCTGCAGGCCGCGCAGCACGCCGGCGTAGACCACCGCGCTCAGCGCCAGGCCCATCAGACCCATGGGCAGCAGCATTTGCTCGAGGAGTTCCTGGGCGATGCGCTCGCGCACCGTCAGGCTCTGCGCCACCTGCACGCGCAGCGTCTGGCGCGTCTGCGGAGTGCCGTAGTCCAGGTCGAGCAGGGCCACGCGCACCGGCTTGTCGTCCACGTGGGCCTGGTAGAGGTAGGGCTCGCCCACGCGCACGTCCACGGGCGGAGGCGAGGGCAGCAGCGCGTTGCCCAGCAGGAAGCGGCCTGGCGGGGACGACACCATGTAGGTGATGCGGTCGGCCGGGTCCTGCTCCAGGATGTCCTGCGCAGCCTTCGGGAAGTCCACCAGCAGCCCGTCGCCGATGGGCTTGATCTGCCGCGCGAGCGCCCGCAACGACTGGGTCAGTGTCTGGTCGATGCCCTTTTCGCCGTTCTGCAGCGCCACGCGCCATGCCAGGAAACCGCCCGACAGCCACAGCACGAGTTGAGGCAGCAACAGCCACAGGAGCAGCTTGCGCTGCAGGGAGACGCCGTGGATCGGGCGCATGTCAGCTGAGCGTGGAATGCCGGGAGCCAGGTACGCCTGGCAATGGACGTACCGCAGCAAGCGCGGCGCCCCTTGGGGGGGAGGGCGCAAAGCGCCGCGGGTGCGGGGCGATGCGCTTCATGGCTTCTCGAGCATGTACCCGAGGCCCCGGATGTTGCGGATGGTCAGCGGCGTGCTGTCCAGCTTCTTGCGCAGGCGGTGCACGTACACCTCCAGCGCATTCGAGGCGAGCGGGGGCGACGATTGACCGGGTTCGGGCGGGCATGCGTGCCAGGCGGCCAGCACATCGTCGCGCGTGACGACTTCGCTGCAGCGGTTGACCAGCAGTTCGAGCAACTGCCATTCGCGCTGCGTGAGCTCCAGCGCCGTGCCATCGAGCGTGGCCGTCTGGCTGGCGTGGTCCAGCAGCAGCGGGCCGATGGTGGTGCTGGGCCCTCCCGATGCACTGCTGGGCTGTGTGAACGCGGGCTGGCGCGCGCGGCGCAGCATGGCCTGCAGGCGGGCCTGCAGCTCTTGCATGTTGAAGGGCTTGGTGATGTAGTCGTCCGCCCCTGCATTCAGGCCCGACACGCGGTCCTCGATGCCGTCGCGGGCGGTGAGAATCAGCACGGGCAGGCCAGCGATCTGGCTGCGAACCCAGGTCAGCAGCTCCATGCCGTCGGCGCCCGGAAGGCCCAGATCGAGGATTATTCCGTCCACCGCCTGTGTCTGCAAAAGTGCCTTGGCCTGGTCCACACTGCACGCAGTGCAGACGTCGTATTCAAGCTGTTTGAGCTGCCCGGTGAGGGCATCGAGCAACAGCGCATCGTCTTCAACGATCAGGAGGGTGGGCATGGTCCGTGAGCATAGCAAAGCGACCTGCAGCGCGCGGTCACGGGGCTTTGCCGTCGGGCTGCTGGATCCCCGGGAGCGATTACGTAATTCGATAACGGGGCTACAGGACTGCCATCGCGCCAACAACCCGGGAAAGTCCTGATATTCTCATTAATTATTGTAATTAAAGTACCGACTGCGCTGAATGTCACCGTATGTGGCGCGTAAACGGATTCAAACATCGAGGAGACAAGGGTATGTGGAAGATGACGAAGATTGCCGCAGTGGCGGTGGGCCTGGCGGCTGCGGTGTCCGCCAGCGCAGGGGAGGTCGAGGTTCTGCACTACTGGACTTCGGGTGGCGAGGCCAAGTCGGTCGCCGAACTCAAGAAAATCATGCAGGCCAAGGGCCACACGTGGCGCGACTTTGCCGTGGCCGGTGGCGGTGGCGACAGCGCCATGACCGTGCTCAAGAGCCGCGTGATCTCGGGCAACCCGCCGTCTGCCGCACAGACCAAGGGTCCCGCCATCCAGGAGTGGGCGTCCGAAGGCGTGCTGGCCAACATGGACGCACTGGCCAAGGCCGAGAAGTGGGACGAACTGCTGCCCAAGGTCGTGGCCGACGTCATGAAGTACAAGGGCGCCTACGTGGCCGCCCCCGTCAATGTGCACCGCGTCAACTGGATGTGGGGCAGCTCCGAGGCCTTGAAGAAGGCTGGCGTGGCCGCCATGCCCAAGACCTGGGATGAGTTCTTTGCCGCGGCAGACAAGCTCAAGGCCGCAGGCCTGGTGCCCGTGGCCCATGGCGGCCAGAACTGGCAGGACTTCACCACGTTCGAATCGGTCGTGCTGGGTGTCGGTGGCGCCAAGTTCTACCAGGACGCCCTCGTCAAGCTCGACGACAAGGCCATCAACAGCGATACGATGAAGAAGTCGCTCGAGACCTTCCGCCGCATCAAATCGTACACCGACGCCGGCGCCCCCGGCCGCGACTGGAACCTGGCCACGGCCATGCTGATCCAGGGCAAGGCCGGCTTCCAACTGATGGGCGACTGGGCCAAGGGCGAGTTCCTGGCAGCCAACAAGGTGCCTGGCAAGGACTTCATGTGCGCTGCAGCACCGGGCACGACCACGGCCTACACCTTCAATGTGGACTCCTTCATCCTTTTCAAGCTCAAGGACGCCGCCGCCCAGAAGGCGCAGAGCGACCTGGCAAGCTCCATCATGAGCCCTGAGTTCCAGGAAGTGTTCAATCTGAACAAGGGGTCCATCCCGGTGCGCGCCGGACAGAAGATGGACAAGTTCGACGACTGTGCCAAGGCATCCGCCAAGGATTTCGTCGATACCGCCAAGAGCGGCAGCCTGCTGCCCAGCGTAGCGCACGGCATGGCGATCGCACCCGCTATCGAAGGCGCCATCAAGGACGTCGTCAGCCAGTTCTGGAACGACGACAAGGTGAGCGTCGCCGACGCGGTGAAGAAGATCGCGGCTGCCGCCAAGACCAAGTAACCCAAGTAAACCACCACTAGAGGGATCCCATCATGATGAAAAGAAACCGCCTCACGGCGGTGGCTTTGGCCGCCGCATGCGCGACGAGTAGCGCCCTGGCAATGGATGTTGCCGGCTTCGAGTTCAACGGTTACTCCCGGGGCGGCCCGGTGTTCAACCACTCCGACGGCGTCAAGGGCAATCTGACGCTGGGCGGCGAACTCCAGAAGTACCGTCTGGGCAACGAGGGCGACAACGGTATCGAAGTCAACTTCGCCAAGGGCTTCGAGACCAACGGAATCAAGTGGAAGGTCAACTACATGCCCGCCAAGTGGGGCAGCGGCGACATCAGCACCGAGCAGGCTTTCGTGGAAATGAGCGGTTTCTCGTTCTCGCCCGAAGCGAAATTCTGGGCTGGCCAGCGCCGCCTGCGTATCCAGGACGTGCACATCGTCGACTACTTCCTGCTCAACTACGGTGACAACATCGGCGCCGGCGTGACTGACGTGCCTATCGGTGGCATGAAGCTGGGCGTGGGCGTTTTCTCGGGCGACAAGTTCGACGGCAACCTGCCCAACGACGTGAAGGCGCACCGTATCAACGCCGACCTGTCCGAGATCAACACCAACCCCGGCGGCAAGCTGCGCGTGTTGCTGACGGCGGTGGGCGGCAAGAACCAGGTCGGCGGCGGCTCAGGTTCCGGTGTCTCGCTGATGCACACGCAAAAGGAATTCCTGCTGCCAAGCATCAGCAACACGCTGTACCTGCAGACCTCGCGCGGCCATGCCCGCATCGATGGTGAATTCGAAGCCATCGACGGCACCCGTGCCGGCCGCCGCTCCACGCGGATTGCCGACTCCATCAACTGGCAGAGCGGCCCCTTCGGCGGCCAGGCCCTGATTGGCTACCAGACCAACAAGGCCGACCTGACTGGCGTGGAGACCAAGGACTTCTCGCTGGGCGGCCGTGGCTCGTATGCCTTCACACAGAACTTCAAGATGCTGGCCGAGTTGTCGACCACGACCCGCAAGGGCGCCGGTCCTGACCAGCGCCTGTCCAAGGTCACGCTGGCCGGTGCCCTGGCGCTGTCGGAAGACTTCTGGTCGCGCCCAGAGCTGCGCCTTTACGTGACCAAGGCCAACTGGAACCAGGCCGCTGCCGTGGCGAACGCAGCCACATTCGGCGCGGGCGGCAAGACCTCGCGCACGCTGGTGGGCGTGCAGTACGAAGTCTGGTGGTAAGCAATTCCACGTCGAGGCCCAGGGCCTGATGCGCCCGCATCTGGCCCCAGGCCTAGGACGTGGGGTAGTGAGGTGAGTGAGTAAGTTAGCGAGTTAGTCAGAGGTTACTTTGTTCAGTTTGGGGGGCGCTCCGTGCGTGTCCCCCCTTTTTTTCTTATGCAGGCACATGCCCAAATTTTTCCGCACACCATGAGACACGATTCCTATGGTTTGCCGCTGCACGGGTTTCTTCCCACCCCGGACTGCCGTCGCCACCTGGAGGTTGCCGGGTGATGACCAAGAATTCCTTCGAGACCTGGCTACCCAAGCTGGTCGTCACCCCGGCTTTCGTGCTGGGCTTTGCATTCATCTACGGCCTGATGTTGTGGAACGGCGTGTTGAGCCTGACCGTCTCACGCATGCTGCCCAACTACGAATGGGCGGGCCTGGCGCAATATGAGCGCCTGTGGGAGCTGGACCGCTGGTGGGTGGCCCTCAAGAACCTGGGCATCTTCGGCGTGGGTTATGTGGGCGGGTCGCTCGCCATCGGAGTGGTGCTGGCCGTCCTGCTGGACCAGAAGATCCGCGCCGAAGGCGCGCTGCGCACCATTTACCTCTATCCCATGGCGCTGTCTTTCGTGGTGACGGGCACGGCCTGGAAGTGGCTGCTGAATCCGGGGCTGGGCCTCGAGAAGGTGGTGCGTGACTGGGGCTTTCCGAACTTCGAATTCGGCTGGCTGGTCGATACCGACATGGCCATCTATTGTGTGGTGATCGCGGGCATCTGGCAGAGCGCGGGTTTTGCCATGGCGCTGTTCCTGGCGGGCCTGCGCGGCATCGACGACAGCATCATCAAGGCGGCGCAGGTGGACGGCGCCTCATTGCCGCGCATCTACTGGCGCATCGTGCTGCCCGCACTGCGCCCAGTGTTCTTCTCCACCCTCATGGTGCTGTCGCACCTTGCGATCAAGAGCTTCGACCTGGTGATGGCGCTCACGGCCGGCGGGCCGGGCTTTGCCACCGATGTGCCTGCAACCTTCATGTACACCATGTCGTTCTCGCGTGGCCAGATCGGCCTGGGCGCTGCCAGCGCCACCATGATGCTGGCCACTGTGGCGGCCCTGGTCATCCCCTATCTCTACAGCGAACTGCGGACCAAGCCCCATGACCGCTAAGCCCTCCCTGTTCCCCTCCGTGGGCCGATTGCTGGTCTACGCGGTGCTGGCGCTGGCCACCGCCTTCTTTCTACTGCCGTTGTACGCGATGCTGGTCACGTCCTTCAAGGATGCCGAAGAAATCCGTAGCACCTCGTTGCTGGCATTGCCCGCCGCGCTGAACTGGTCGGCCTGGGGCACGGCATGGTCCAGCGCATGCACGGGTGTGGACTGCAACGGACTGCGCCCGTTCTTCATGAACTCGGTGGCGATGGCCGTGCCGGCGGTGTTGATATCGACCGTGTGGGGCGCGCTCAACGGCTACGTGCTCAGCCTGTGGAAGTTCCGCGGCAGCGACACGCTGTTCGGCCTGCTGCTGTTCGGCGTGTTCATGCCCTTCCAGGTGGTACTGCTGCCCATGAGCCAGGTGCTGGGCTGGCTGGGGCTGTCCAGTTCCATCACCGGCTTGGTGATGGTGCATTGCCTGGCGGGGCTGGCGGGCACCACGCTGTTCTTTCGCAACTACTACGCGGCCATACCCAAGGAGCTGGTGAATGCGGCGCGCATGGACGGGGCGAGCTTCTTCCAGATCTTCTGGCGCATCGTGCTGCCGCTGTCCACGCCCATCGTGATGGTCACGCTGATCTGGCAGTTCACCAACATCTGGAACGACTTCCTGTTCGGCGTGGTGTTCTCGGGCACCGACTCCAAGCCGGTGACGGTGGGGTTGAACAACCTGGCCAACACCAGCTCCAGCGTGAAGGCCTACAACGTGGACATGGCGGCCGCCATCATCGCGGGTCTGCCCACGATGGTGATCTATGTGCTGGCCGGTAAGTTTTTTGTGCGCGGGCTCACTGCCGGCGCCGTCAAAGGTTAAGAAGGTAAGCAGAGATCATGGCGTCATCACTCGACATCGCAGGCATCAACAAGCGCTTTGGCAAGGGCGACAAGAGCGTGGAGGTGCTGCGCAAGGTGGACATCCACGTGGCACCGGGCGAGTTCCTCATCCTCGTGGGCCCTTCGGGCTGCGGCAAGTCCACGCTGCTCAACATCATTGCGGGCCTGGACGAGCCCACCGAAGGCGAGATCCGCATCGGTGGCAAGAACGTGGTGGGCATGCCCCCGCGCGACCGCGACATCGCCATGGTGTTCCAGAGCTACGCGCTGTATCCCACGCTGAGCGTGGCCGACAACATCGGCTTTGCGCTGGAGATGCGCAAGATGCCCAAGGCCGAGCGCCAAAAGCGCATCGACGAAGTCGCGGCCATGCTGCAGATCAGCCACCTGCTGGACCGCCGGCCGAGCCAGCTGTCGGGCGGCCAGCGCCAGCGCGTGGCCATGGGCCGGGCGCTGGCGCGCCAGCCGCAGCTCTTCTTGTTCGACGAGCCGCTGTCCAACCTGGACGCCAAGCTGCGTGTGGAGATGCGCGCCGAGATCAAGCGCCTGCACCAGGCCAGCGGCATCACCAGCGTGTACGTGACGCACGACCAGGTCGAGGCCATGACGCTGGGCTCGCGCATCGCGGTGATGAAGGGCGGCGTCGTGCAGCAGCTGGGCACGCCCGACGAGATCTACAACCGCCCTGCCAACACCTACGTGGCGACCTTCATCGGCTCGCCCACCATGAACCTGCTGCGCGGCGGCGTGCAGGCGGCCGGCCAGTTTGGCATCGAGGGCGCGTCCCTGTCCCTGGCGCCGCCTACGTCCACGCCCGACATGCTTCTGGGTGTGCGGCCCGAGCATCTGCAGCTGCAAGGCGATGCGCCCTGGCGCGGCCGCGTGAGCGTGGTCGAGCCCACGGGGCCGGACACCTACGTGATGGTCGACACCGCCGCCGGCAATGTCACGCTGCGCACCGACGCGCAGACGCGCGTGCAGCCGGGCGACCAGGTGGGCCTGTCCGTGGCGCCAGCCAACGCGCACTGGTTCGACGCAAAGACCGAAGAGCGCGTGGTGGGATGACGTCCCGCCGGCGGCACACCGCGCCGTGTGCCGGCAGGCCAAGAACTCTGGGGACCAGCCTGCCCATCAGCAGGCTTGCTGCCGGTGCTTTCAGCGCAGCGAAGGGAACCCTTCAGTGGACGGACGTGGCAGACCGGGCTCCCTGGCCTCCCTGGCCTTCCTGGGCGCACTTGCCAGGTTCGCAGGGCGTTCCTGTTCCTGGCATGTTCGTTGGCATGAACAGGTCTGCATCCAAATAGCTTCAGTTGTTTCGGGCGGGGCTTTGGCCTTTCACGCGCTCTGGATTTCGGTTAAAAACAGGCTTCACCGCTTGTCCATCAAGCGCAGGCAGCTACTTTTTTCATAGCTGAACCATATTCTTCAAAACCCATGTACCCACTGCGCCTTCTTGCCGACATCGGCGGCACCAACATCCGTCTGGCCTGGCAGGATTCGCCCACCGGTCCGCTCAACGACACCCGCGTGCTGCCCTGCGCGCAGTTCCCCACCGTCGATGCCGCCCTGGCGGCGTACCTGAAGGAAGTCGGCGTGTCCACGCCGCACGAGGCCGCGTTCGGCATCGCCAATCCGGTGACGGGCGACGCCATCCGCATGACCAACCACAGCTGGAGCTTCTCGCAGCGCGCGGTGCGCGATGCCTTCGGCTTCAAGCGGCTGGTGGTTATCAACGATTTCACGGCGCTCGCGCTCGCGCTGCCGCTGCTCACGCCCGACCTGCTGCGCCAGGTAGGCGGCGGCGCTGCAGTGCCGGGCAGCGCCATCGCACTCGTCGGGCCGGGCACAGGGCTCGGTGTGTCGGGCCTGGTGTTCCCGCCCGGTTCCAGCGCGGGTGTGCCGCTGTCGGGCGAGGGCGGCCACGTCACCCTGGCCGCGCAGACCCAGCGGGAATTCGACGTGCTGGCTATTCTGCAAGAGCGCTACGGCCACGTGTCCGCCGAACGCGCCGTGTGTGGCGCTGGCCTGGTGGATCTGTACCACGCGGTGCGCCGGCTTGCGCAGCGCGGTGGCAAGGAGGTCAGCTCCGCCGCGCAGGTGACCGAACTGGCGCTGCAGTCCCAGGACCCGCTGGCGCTGGAGGCGCTGGACTTGTTCTGCGGCTTCCTGGGCAGCGTGGCCGGCAACCTCGCTCTGACGCTGGGCGCACGTGGCGGTGTCTATCTGGGCGGTGGCATGGTGCCGCGCCTGGGCGAGTGGTTCGACCAATCCTCATTCCGCGCGCGGTTCGAGGCGAAGGGTCGCTTCAAGTCGTATCTGGCAGACATCCCCTGCTGGATCATCGACCCGACTGCCACGCCCGCGTTGTACGGCGCATCGCGCGCGCTCGACATTGCGGGCACCGAAGGGTGACCCAAGGCTCCAGCGCGCCCTCAGGGCTGCCTTCGCTGCAGCTGGACGGCATCCACCATGTGGCGATCATCGCCAGCGATTACGCCCGCTCGCGCCGCTTCTATACCGAGGTGTTGGGCCTCACGGTCGTGAACGAGGTGTTCCGCGCAGAGCGGCAGTCGTACAAGCTCGACCTGCAACTGCCCGATGGCACGCAGATCGAGCTGTTCTCGTTCCCCAGCCCGCCAGCCCGCGCGTCGTACCCCGAAGCGTGCGGCCTGCGCCATCTGGCGCTGCGGGTGGCGGATCTTGATGCCAGCCTCAAGGTGCTGGCTTTGCATGATGTTGTGGAGGAGCCGGCGCGCACCGATCCGTTCACGGGTGCGCGCTTCACGTTCATTGCAGATCCAGATGGTTTGCCGATCGAGCTGGTGGGGCCGGCTGAACGCAGAGATTGAGCCTCTCCGGGCCCGTTGCGCTCGGCGAGCGATCAGTGGTCAGGTCACTTCGGTTTTGATGAGGTCGCAGCCAACTCTGCCCGCGCTGACGCAGTGGTCTGCGCGAGCCATTCCGAGTCTTCTTCCACTTGCTTGCGAACCACCCGCTCTTCTTCTTCGTCCAGGAACGTGGTGCTTCGCAGCCGGCTTCTGACGACGGGCAACGAAATCAGGCCACAGGCGATCCCGGCACGGGCCCATCGCAGGTCTCTGGGCTCGCTGCGGGCGTACTTGGACACGGCCGCGTCGTTGGGATCCAGGAACCAGATGCGCAGCCCATCACGGTGCACGCACAGCATGCGCGCCTCCCAGCCGTCGGGCAGGCTTGGCAATGTGGGTGAGACCGGGTCCAGGTAATAGCCGTGCTTGATGCGAAACGGCGACTCCTCGCCCAGCATGGGCCCCAGGTCGAAGATGCGGCCTGGGTCCGACTTGGTGTAGCAGTCGATGTCGATGGACATCGACATTTCTTCAGGAATGCGAACCCCATCTTCCACCCCGAGTACGGACAGGCTACCGATGACAACGTAGTCGGAATGTCCGCTGAGCTCTCGGGCGTGCTGCAGTGCCAACACCACCTGGTCGAGGTTCATGGCGCCAGCCCTGGCCAGGGTGAGTTCTGGCGCAGCGCAGGCCCCCAGCTATCGGCGTCCGACACCATGGCCTGGGCCAACTGGGGCAGGGGTAGCTCCAACAGGGCCTGCCACCGGTCGATGTAGTCGCTGCTGCAAAGCTGGTGCGTGCGCCACTGCTCCACGACGGCCATTGCCTGTGCGACCAATTGCCGGCTTTGCGCCGGAGGCAGCGTTGCCAACTGGACGGCGAGCTTCTGATGCCTGATGAGGCGTTCGTTCTCGCGCAGGGTCTGGGCCAGCCGTGCCATCTTGCGTTCGGACAACGCTGCTTGCCGTTTGTTGGCCGAAGAAAAATATTCCGGCGCAGCCATGATGGCCTTCACCTTGCCGTGCTTTTCGATGGCCACGGGGCCACGCTCGGCAGCCTCAAGGAGATGGCCGAAAGACTGCTTGGCTTCAGTGGCGGAAATTTGCTGCATGTTGGCATTCCATTTTGTCCATTTTATAAAAAATGGACAAAATGGCCTGTCAGGTCTTTGGCGCCCCCACGGGTGTCACATCTCCTCGCTCCAGCAATGCCCATCCCGCGCAATCATCGCGCTCGCGGCGCTGGGCCCCCAGCTGCCCGGCGCGTAGGGGCGCGGGCCAGCGGGATCGTTCTTCCAGTGCTGCAGGATGGGCTCCACCCAGCGCCAGGCTTCTTCCTGCTCGTCGCTGCGAACGAAGAGGTTCAGGCGCCCGGCGATCACGTCCAGCAGCAGGCGCTCGTAGGCGCCCACGCGCTCGGTGCCGAAGCGCTGGTCGAAGTCGAGATTCAGTGCCACCTGGGACAACGCGGGCTCGGTCTGGTGCTGCGCGGCGCCTTGTGCCAGCAGGTGCAGCTCCAGGCCGTCCTTAGGCTGTAGGTTGATCACCAGCCGGTTCACCGCGCCCGAAGGCATCTTGAAGATAGGGTGTGGGACGGGGCGGAAGTTGACGACGATGTGCGCGTCGCGCCCGGCCAGCCGCTTGCCGGTGCGGATGTAGAACGGCACTCCGGCCCAGCGCCAGTTGGAGATCTCGGTGCGCAGCGCGACGAAGGTCTCGGTGGTGCTGTTGCCGGTCACGCCCTTTTCCTGCAGGTAGCCCGGCACGTTGTGTCCGTGCGTCTTGCCGGCTGAGTACTGGCCACGGATCACATTCTGGCCAATGGTCTCCATGCTCCAGGGCTTGAGCGACTGCAGCACCTTGAGCTTTTCGTCGCGGATGGCGTTGGCGCTGGAGTTGATGGGCGGCTCCATGCCGATGGCGCACAAGAGCTGCAGCGCGTGGTTCTGCACCATGTCGCGCAGCGCGCCGGTCTGGTCGTAGAAAGCGCCGCGCGTCTCCACGCCCAGCTCTTCAGCGATGGTGATCTGGATGTTGGCGATGTGCTCGCGCCGCCACAGGGGCTCGAACAGCGCATTGCCGAAGCGCATGGCAAACAGGTTCTGCACCGACGGCTTGCCCAGGTAGTGGTCGATGCGAAAGACCTGCTCTTCCTTGAGCACGCGGCGCAGCGTGTCGTTGATGGCCTGGTTGGATTTGAGGTCGTGGCCCAGCGGCTTTTCGAGCACTACCCGGGTGCTGGGGCCATTCAGGCCCACGGCTGCGATCTGCTCGCACACGTTGGTGAACAGGCTGGGCGCGGTGGCCACGTACATCACCACGGTGTCGGCATTGCGCTCGTGCAGCGTGGCGGCCAGGCGCGCATAGTCCTGCGTTTGCGACAAATCCATGCGCAGGTAGTGCAGCAGCGCGCCGAAGCGCTCGAACTCGTCGGGCGTGGGTCGCTTGGCCAGGTCCACGCTGTCAAAGCGGGACTGGATCAGGCTGCGGTATTGTTCGTCGCTCAGCTCGTCGCGTGCCACCGCAATGATGCGGCCCCCCTCGGGCAAGGTCCCGTGACGGAATGCCTGGAAAAGCGCCGGCATGAGCTTGCGCCAGGCCAGATCGCCGGTTCCGCCAAACAGGACGAGGTCAAAACTCATGGGGTCTCCGTATCAGTGTGTTGGTGGTGTGCACGCAGTCCTGTTGTGGGCCATGTGCAGGCTCGAAATTGTAATCTCGTTACATAGAAATGTGTAGACGCAAAGGCTGTAGAACGATTTTTGACAGTTCGACTGCCAAAAGGTATCGAACAAATTAGGTAATCAAGTTACTATCTCGCCGCGTGTTCTTTTACCCCTCGTGAATTCCACCATGTCCCTCCGTTGCGACCAGACACCGCAGTGGCCTCAGTTGCAGGCTGCCTATTCCACCCAAGGGCGCCAGCTGGACCTTCGGCGTGCCTTCGCCGACGATGCGCAGCGGTTCGGCCACTTCAGCCAGCAGGCCCCGCATGTGTTGGCCGACCTATCCAAGAACCTGTGGAGCCGCGAGACCGAGGCGCTGCTGCTGGACATGGCCCAGGCCTCGGGCCTCGCAAAACACCGCGATGCCATGTTCGCTGGCCAGCCCATCAACAGCACCGAAGGCCGCGCCGTGCTGCACACGCTGCTGCGCCGCCCGGCGGGCCTAGCACTGCCCGGGGATGACAGCAGCATCCCCGGCCACCTGTCCGACGTGCATGCCACGCTCGATGCCATGCTGGCGTATGCCGATACGGTGCGGGCCGACAGCACCATCACCGACATCGTGAACATCGGCATCGGCGGCTCGGACCTGGGGCCGCACATGGCGGTGCTGGCGCTGGAGCAGTTCCGCGCCCAGGGCAAGCGGCTGCATTTCGTCTCCAATGTGGACGGCCACGAACTGCACACGGTGCTGCAGTCGCTGAGGCCGCAAAACACGTTGTTCCTGATCGCCTCCAAGACCTTCACCACGGCCGAGACCATGACCAATGCGCGCTCGGCCCTGGCCTGGTTCGCGGCACAGGGCGGGCAGGACGTGGGGCGCCACTTCGCGGCGCTCACGACCAACGTCGATGCGGCACGCGCGCTGGGCATCACCACCACGTTTGGGTTCTGGGACTGGGTCGGGGGGCGCTATTCGCTGTGGTCCGCCATCGGTCTGCCCATCGCCATCGCCATCGGCTCCGCAGGCTTTCGCGACCTGCTGGCCGGTGCGCATGCGATGGACGAGCATTTCCGCACCGCGCCGCTGGCGCAGAACCTGCCCGTACGCCTGGGCCTGCTCGACGTCTGGTATCGCAATTTCCATGGCTTTTCCAGCCGCTGCATCGCGCCCTACCACGCGGCGCTGGGGCGGCTGCCGGCCTACCTGCAGCAACTGGAGATGGAGAGCAACGGCAAGCGCGTGGCTCTGGATGGCACAGCGCTGTCCTATGCCACATCGCCCGTGCTGTGGGGCGAGCCCGGCACCAACGGCCAGCACGCGTTCTTCCAGATGCTGCACCAGGGCACGGACGTGATCCCGCTGGAGATCGTCGCCGTGCGCGAGCCCACGCACCCGCTGCCCGGCCACCACGACAAGCTGCTGGCCAACGCGCTGGCCCAGGCCCAGGCGCTCATGGTGGGCAAGGCCGGCGAAGACGCGCACCGACACTTTCCGGGCAATCGCCCCAGCACCTTCCTGCTGCTCGAATCGCTTACGCCTGCGTCGCTGGGCGCCCTGATCGCGCTGCAGGAGCACCGCGTGTTCGTGAGCGGCAGCCTGTGGGGTATCAACAGCTTCGACCAGTGGGGCGTGGAACTGGGCAAGGTGCTGGCCAAGGATCTGGAGGCGCGTCTGGCCAGTGGCGATGTGACGGGGCTGGACGGGTCCACCGCCGGGCTGCTGGGCCATTTGCGCCGCAGTGCGTGACCTGCGGCGGGTGCTGGCCAGCTGCGTTTGTTTGATTGCCGGGCGCCTGCGTTTTGCCGTTCAGGCTGAGCCTGCCGAAGCCCCGCGCAGCGACTCAGTCAGCCCGTAGCTCAATCTACAAAAATCAAAAATCCGTTCACGCTGAGCTTGCAGAGGCGACGCGCCAGGCTGGGGCCAGTTCAGCCAGAACGGTTCAGGAGACTTTCACCATGACTGCAGCGTCCCTGCCGGATTTCCGATCGGCCAACTTCCTTCGCCAGCACCTGCGCGAGACCATGGCGTTCTACGACCCCGTGGCTACCGACCCGAGCGGCGGCATGTACCACTTCTTCCTGGACGACGGCACGGTGTACGACACGCGCACCCGCCACCTGGTGAGCGCCACGCGCTTCGTGGTGACGCATGCCATGCTCTACCGCACAACGGGCGAAGCGCGCTACCAAGACGGAATGCGCCATGCGCTGCAGTTCGTGCGCACGGCTTTTCTCGATGCGGCCACCGGCGGCTACGCCTGGCTCATCGACTGGGACGGCGGCCGTGCCACGGTCCTCGACGCCACGCGGCACTGCTACGGCATGGCCTTCGTGATGCTGGCCTATGCGCGAGCTTTCGAGGCAGGTGTGCCCGAAGCACGCGCGTGGCTGGCCGAGGCTTTTGACACCGCCGAACGCCACTTCTGGCAGCCCGCGCAAGGCCTCTATGCTGACGAGGCGAACACTGCCTGGCAGCTCACCGGCTACCGCGGCCAGAACGCCAACATGCACGCCTGCGAGGCCATGATCTCGGCTTTTCGCGCGACGGGTGAGACGCGCTACATCGAACGCGCAGAACAACTCGCCCAAGGCATCTGCCAGCGCCAGGCCGTGTTGTCGGACCACGCGTCGGCCCCCGCCGCCGAAGGCTGGGTGTGGGAGCACTACCAGGCCGACTGGTCGGTGGACTGGGAGTACAACCGCCACGACCGCACCAACATCTTCCGCCCCTGGGGCTACCAGGTCGGCCACCAGACGGAGTGGGCCAAGCTGCTGCTGCAACTGGACGCCCTGGCCCCCGCCGACTGGCACCTGCCCTGCGCACGATTCCTGTTCGACGACGCCCTGGCCAAGGGCTGGGACGCCACGCACGGAGGCATCGTTTACGGCATGGCACCCGAGGGCAGCATCTGCGACGACGGCAAGTACCACTGGGTGCAGGCCGAGAGCATGGCAGCGGCTGCGGTGCTGGCGGTGCGCACGGGCGATGACCGCTATTGGCAGTGGTACGACCGCATCTGGGCCTACTGCTGGGAGCACTTCGTGGACCACGAACACGGCGCGTGGTTTCGCATCCTCGACGGCGCCAACCGCAATCACACGCGCGAGAAGAGCAACGCGGGCAAGGTGGACTATCACAACATGGGGGCGTGTTATGACGTGTTGCTGGCGCTGGATGCGCAACTGGCCATCCGATAAGGAGTGCGGTGACTACTCAGCGTGGCCGTCCCGGAAGCCGTTGACTGCCAAGCCTGGCACCTGGACGCGCAGGCTGAACAGCGAGCCGGCCGGGACGGCGGCCTCCAGCTCCTGCTGCGGCCGCCCGGCCCTTGCCGAGGTGATGTACAGCGTGCGCAGGTCGTCGCCCCCCAAACACACCATCGTCGGGCACTGGACAGGCATGGCGATGCGCTGGAGGATTGCGCCAGCGGGGGACAGTTGCAGCACACAGGCCCCTTCGTACATCGCCACCCAGTAGTTGCCCTCAACATCCACCGCCGCCCCGTCCGGACGACCGCCGTAGGGCTGGCCGTCCACCTTGCGGTCGAACTG
Source organism: Acidovorax sp. sic0104 (assembly GCF_019219095.1). Lineage (GTDB taxonomy): Bacteria > Pseudomonadota > Gammaproteobacteria > Burkholderiales > Burkholderiaceae_C > Acidovorax. Next base: position 670,074 of record NZ_JAHUWH010000001.1, on the reverse strand, counting down.
CACCCAAGGCCGGCGGTTGGTGATGGCGCCAGTGGCCACGTCGAAATCGAACCGGTCGATGCGGTGCTCCGGCGTGTTGGACCAGTACATCACGCGGTTGTCGGGGCTGAAGGCCAGGCCGTTGGCGGTGAAGTTGTCGCCGGCCATGTGCTCCACGGTGTAGCGGCCGTCCTTGGCCGTCAGGCACCACAGCGCCGCATCGGGGGCCGTGCGCGGGGTGACCATCGAGCCTGCCCAGAAGCGGCCCGCGGCATCGCACCGGCCGTCGTTCAACCGCAGCCGCTCTGTGTCATGCCGATCGGGTGGCAATAGCGCTAGCAGAGAAAGTTCACCATCGGTCGTGTCGAGCCGGTAAAAGCCGTCCCGTAACCCGATTACGATTTTTCCACCCGCCGCTGGCGCGCAGCACGCGGGCTCGCTTGGGGTCTTCCATTGCCTGTGCTCGCCGGTCGCCGGGTTCCATGCATTCACGGCGTGTCCCTGAATGTCACACCAGTAAAGGGATTTTTCTTCGGGGTTCCAGAAGGGCGACTCGCCCAGCTCGGAGGGCGGAAGGGGCAGGCGCTGCAGGGTCATGGCTTGATGCGAGGTGGTTATCGAGTTACATTGTAGGACTCAAAACATGGCCTGCGCACAGGCCTTTTTCCTCCTCTTTCCCACCGATGGAGCATCCCATGCATTCAGTCGTAGCGCGCGTGACGGCTCGCATCATCCAGCGCAGCGCGGACACGCGGGCCACCTACCTGGCCGGTGTCGATGCCATGATCAATCGCAAGCCCCCGCAAGACCGCATGGGCTGCGCCAACCTGGCCCACGCGTACGCGGCGCTGCCCGGCGCCGAGAAGTTCAAGGTGACCGTCGAGAAGGCGCCCAACATCGGCATCGTCACGGCCTACAACGACATGCTGTCGGCCCACCAGCCGTACCAAAGTTACCCCGCGCTGCTGCGCGACGAAGCGGCCCGCCACGGCGCGACGGCCCAGGTGGCAGGCGGCGTGCCCGCGATGTGCGACGGCGTCACGCAGGGCACTCCCGGCATGGAGCTGTCGCTGTTCTCCCGCGATGCGATTGCCATGGCCACGGCGGTAGCGCTGTCCCACGATGTGTTCGACGCGGCGCTGCTGCTGGGCGTGTGCGACAAGATCGTGCCGGGCCTGTTGATCGGCGCGCTGCATTACGGGCACCTGCCCTGCGTGTTCGTGCCGGCCGGGCCCATGGGTTCGGGCCTGCCGAACAAGGACAAGGCCAAGGTGCGCGAGCAGTATGCGCAGGGCCTGGTGGGGCGCGACGAACTGCTCAAGGCCGAATCGGCCGCATACCACAGCCCCGGCACCTGCACCTTCTACGGCACGGCCAACAGCAACCAGATGCTGCTCGAAGCCATGGGCCTGCATGTGCCCGGCGCAGCGTTTGCGCCACCCGGCACGGGCGAGCGCGAGGCCTTCACGCGCCAGGCGGTGCGCACGGTGCTCGACATCGGCAAGCGCGGCCAGCGCTTCACGCCCATCGGGCGCCTGGTGGACGAGCGCTGCATCGTCAACGCCATGGCCGCGCTGCTGGCCACGGGTGGGTCGACCAACCATTTGATCCACTGGGTGGCCATTGCGCGCAGCGCGGGCATCCTGATCGACTGGACCGACTTTGACGAGCTGTCGTCCGTGGTGCCCCTGCTGGCCCGCGTGTACCCCAATGGCGATGCCGATGTGAACCAGTTCGAAGCCGCAGGCGGTCCGCCCTGGATCCTGCGCGAACTGCTGGCCAATGGCCTCATGCACGGCGACGTGCTCAGCGTGAACGCGGGCGGCATTGGCGAAGGAGGGCAGGGTGCTCCGGCGGTATCGGGCGACACCTCGGTGCTGCGGCCGGTGAGCGAGCCGTTCTCGCCCACAGGCGGCCTGCGCCTGCTGCAGGGGCGCCTGGGCCGTGCGGTGATCAAGGTCTCGGCCGTGCCGGAAGACCGCCACATCATCGAAGCACCCGCGCGCGTGTTCGACTCGCAAGAGGCGTTGCTCGCAGCCTTCAGCGCGGGCGAGGTGCAGCAGGACATGGTGGCCGTGGTGCGCTTTCAGGGCCCGCAGGCCAACGGCATGCCCGAGCTGCACAAGCTCACGCCTCCGCTGGCCGTGCTGCAGAACCAGGGCTTCAAGGTGGCATTGGTGACGGACGGCCGCATGAGCGGCGCTTCGGGCAAGGTGCCCGCCGCCATCCACGTGACGCCCGAGGCGCTGGCTGGCGGCCCGCTGGCCAAGGTGCTGGACGGCGACATCGTGCGCGTGGACGCCGTGGCCGGCACGCTCGACGTGCTGGTCGATGAGGCCACCTGGGCCGCCCGCGTCCCGGCGCCATACAACGCGCCATCGCAAGCCGGCTTTGGCCGCGAACTTTTCACTAACTTCCGCCGCCATGCCGGTGGCGCAGAACAAGGAGCCTGCACATGGCTGTAATCACCGCTTCGTCATCCACCCCCATGAACCCTGTTGATATCGCCAGCCACGGCCCCGTCATCCCCGTCATCGTGATCGACCGCGTGGAAGACGCGCTGCCCCTGGCCGAAGCGCTGCTTGCCGGTGGCGTGAAGGTGCTGGAAGTGACGCTGCGCACCGCCGCCGGCCTGCCCGCCATCGAGGCCATCGCCCGCAACCTGCCCGAGGCCGTGGTGGGCGTTGGCACCGTGCTCAATGCCGACGACGCGCGCCGCGCGAGCGAGGCCGGTGCGCGGTTTGCGGTCAGCCCGGGCTACACGTCAGCCGTGGGGAGTGCCTGCAAGGGCCTGAACCTGCCGCTGCTGCCCGGCGTGGCCACTTCGGGCGAGATCATGGCGGCGCTGGCCGACGGGTTCTCGTTCCTCAAGCTGTTCCCGGCCGAAGCCGTGGGCGGCATTCCGCTGCTCAAGTCATGGGTCAGCCCTTTCGGCGCGGTAAGTTTCTGCCCCACGGGCGGCATCACCAACGCCACGGCCGCGAACTATCTGGCGTTGCCCAACGTGCGCTGCGTCGGGGGCTCCTGGCTCACGCCCACGGATGCCGTGCGTGCCGGCGACTGGGCCCGCATCACCGAGCTGGCCCGGGCGACGCAGGCGCTGCGCCAACCTGCATGAGCTGATTTTCAGAGATAAAAAGACCCTGAAGCGCTTGATGGATAAGCGCGGGTAGCTATAAAAAAGAGAGCGTCTGGCAGCCAGCGGCTTGCCGGACGTGTTGTCCTTGTACGACAACAGTGCCGAGACACTGGTTTTGATTTCTAAAATAGGAATCATTCTTAGTCTCATTTTTATACCATGGCACTCCACTACCCCAAGACCGCGCTGAGCGTCGGCATCGCGCTGGCTTTTGGCCTGGCTCCCGCAGCGGCCGTCGCGCAAAGCAATTCAGCCGCCACCTTGTCCGAAGTGCGGGTGGACGCCAATGCCGAAAAGGAATCCGCTACGGCGCCCGTGGTGGGCTACCGCGCACGCAACGCGGCGACGGCCACCAAGACCGACACGCCGCTGGCGGAGACCCCGCAGTCCGTCACCGTGATCACGCGCGACCAGATGGTGGACCAGGGCGCCACGACCTTCCAGGAAGCCTTGCTGTACGCCGCCGGCGTGCGCAGCGATGCCTACGGCCTGGACAGCCGTTCCGACAGCGTGCGGGTGCGCGGCAGCTCGCCGGACACCTACCTGGACGGCCTGCGCCAGAACTACAACTGGTACACCAGCACCGCTGCGGCCGAGCCCTACACGCTGGAGCGCCTGGAGGTGCTGCGCGGGCCGTCCGGCATGCTGTTCGGTGCGGGCACGGTGGCGGGCGTGGTCAACATGGTCAGCAAACGCCCTCTGCAGGAAGCGCAGCGCGAGGTGGGCGTGCAGTTCGGCAGCTGGAACCGCAAGCAGTTGCAGGCCGACCTGACCGGTCCGATCACGAAAGATGGTGAGTGGTCGTACCGCTTCGTGGCGGTGGCGCGCGACGCCGACACGCAGACCGACTACGTTCAGAACGACCGGCGCCTGATCGCGCCCTCGCTGGCCTGGCGTCCCAATGCCGCCACGTCGCTCATCCTGCAGGGCCACTGGCAGCAGGACCGCAGCGGCAGCACCGCGCAGTTCCTGCCCTGGTCGGGAACGCTGCTGCCCAACCCCAACGGGAAACTGCCGATCAACCGCTTCATCGGCGAGCCCGGCGACTACTACGACACCGACCGCGAATCCATCGGCTATCTGTTCGAGCACCGCTTCAACGATGCCTGGACGGTGCGCCAGAACCTGCGCCTGTCGCGCAACGAGAACCGGGGCGGCTACCACTACGCCGACTTCTTCACCATCCCCGGCGGCTTTGGGGCAGACCCCGTCAACCAGCGCCTGGTGGGACGCCTGTACGGCCAGAACATCACCCGCACGCGCATGGCTGCGGTGGACACGCACCTGCAGGGCAACCTCACGACCGGCGCCGTGCGCCACCAGTTGCTGCTGGGCGTGGACTGGAACCGCCAGACCGAGAACAAGACCGAGGCGGACGACTCGTTCAACACGCCCATCGATGCGTTCGCACCGGTGTATGGCAACCGCGTCAACCCAGCGCTCTCAGCGCGGCCCGAGAATGTCCAGCGCCAGAGCGGCCTGTACGTTCAGGACCAGATGAAGTGGGGTAACTGGATCTTCATCGCCGGCTTGCGCCACGATCGCGCCGTCAACAGCCTGGCGGGCGCGGCCGATGACCGCACCAGCGACACCACCAAGCGCCTGGGGGTGATGTACCAGCTGGCCGGAGGCTGGACGCCTTACGTCAGCTACGCCGAGTCCTTCAGTCCCGTGAGCGGCACCAACGCCTACGGCCAGCGCTTCAAGCCGCTGGAGGGCGAGCAGATCGAGGTGGGCGTGAAGTATGTGCCCGAAGGCAGTGGCACCCAGTTCACTGCGGCAGTGTACGACCTCAAGGAAAAGAACCAGAGGGTGGCCGACCCCACCAACCCGAACAACTCGCTGCAGGTCGGCAAGACACGCAATAAGGGCCTGGAGCTGGAGTACAAGGCGCGCGTGGCCACGGCTTTCGACCTGACGGCACACTACAACTACACCGATGCCGATGCATTGCTGGAAGGCCTGCCGCGCCACCAGGCGGCTGTGTGGGGCGTGTACCGATTTGCGGTGGGTGGCATGCGTGGTTTCTCGGCGGGCGCAGGCTATCGCTGGCTGTCATCGTTCCGCGATGGCACGGGGCCCCGGGTGCCTGCCGCGGGCGTGGTCGATGCCATGCTGGCCTACGACACGCAGGACTGGCGCTATGCCCTGAACATCAGCAACCTGGCCGACAAGAAGTACATGAGCACCTGCCTGGCGCGTGGCGACTGCTGGTGGGCAACGCGGCGCAACGTGGTGCTGAGCGCGACGTACAGGTTCTGATCCGCCTTTCCAAGCCGGGAACGCGCAAGCACGCCTCGCGGCCCGGACAGGTTGCGTCAAAAACAGCAAGCAACTGGGGGGAGGCAACCCCCCACGCGGATGTTCTTGGCGCGAGTGCCTTGCGGGCCACTGCGGCTGCTGGCGGTTGCCTCGGAACGACTGCAATGCTGGAACACATCGCGCGTTTCGCCCCCGGCCAGCGCACTCCTTCGTGGGCGGCAGGGTCACGCCGGTAGATTCCTAACGGCGATATCCCCAACGCCTCAGCGCGCCGAGACAAGCGGGGTGGACTCCGCTGCAGTGGATTGCTCGGGACCTTTTTCGGGAAGTTCCAGCACGAAGCTTGCGCCGAGCGCAGTGTCCGTCCTTGCAAAGATGCGCCCGTTGAGAACTTGCGCCAGACGACGGACCAGCGCGAGGCCAGGGCCGCCAGAACAGACCGAGAAAGCCAGCTCTCATGGGGCCGACAAAGACAGCAGTCAATCCGGTGGATTGCAGACGTACTGAAGGAGCCCATCGCCTGCGGCATGCCCCAGCGCGTTCGCCGCATCTCCTCGCGCCGTCCGGTTGCCCGGTGGTGCAGCGGTCAGCGGCGAAGAGAAAACCTGGACAAAAAAAAGCCCCTGTGACAGGGGCTTGGAAGTTCGCAGGCAGCAAGTCATTCGCTGCCTTTGGTGTTTTGTGCGACACACACGGGGCAGGGACGTGGCCTGCTCCGTGTGAGGTCGGCGGGCAATTACATGCCCATGCCGCCCATGCCACCCATGCCGCCCATGTCGGGCATGCCGCCGCCAGCACCGGCTTCTTCCTTCGGAGCCTCGGCCACCATGGCTTCGGTCGTCAGCAGCAGCGATGCCACGGATGCGGCGTTTTGCAGGGCCGTGCGGGTGACCTTCGTGGGGTCCAGAATGCCCAGCTCGAGCATGTCGCCGTACGTGTCGTTGGAGGCGTTGAAACCGTAGTTGCCCTTGCCGGCCAGCACAGCGTTTACCACGACGGAGGCTTCGCCACCAGCGTTGTTCACGATTTCGCGCAGGGGGGCTTCGATGGCCTTCAGCACCAGCTTGATACCGGCTTCCTGGTCGGAGTTGTCGCCCTTGACCGAGTCACCGACAGCTTGCTTGGCGCGCAGCAGAGCCACGCCACCACCAGCCACGACGCCTTCTTCCACAGCTGCACGGGTAGCGTGCAGTGCGTCTTCCACGCGGGCCTTCTTTTCCTTCATTTCGACTTCGGTGGCAGCGCCGACCTTGATCACGGCCACGCCGCCAGCCAGCTTGGCCACGCGCTCTTGCAGCTTTTCGCGGTCGTAGTCCGAGGTGGCTTCTTCGATCTGCACGCGCACTTGCTTGACGCGGGCTTCGATATCAGCGGCAGCGCCGGAGCCGTCGATGATGATGGTGTTTTCCTTGCCCACTTCGATGCGCTTGGCCTGGCCCAGGTCGGCCAGGGTCACCTTTTCCAGGGTCAGGCCCACTTCTTCAGCGATGACCTTGCCGCCCGTCAGGATGGCGATGTCTTCCAGCATGGCCTTGCGGCGGTCGCCGAAGCCAGGAGCCTTGACAGCCACAACCTTCAGAATGCCGCGGATCGTGTTGACCACCAGCGTAGCCAGGGCTTCGCCGTCAACTTCTTCGGCAATGATCAGCAGGGGACGGCCAGCCTTGGCGACCTGTTCCAGCGTAGGCAGCAGGTCGCGGATGTTGCTGATCTTCTTGTCGAACAGCAGCACGAAGGGGTTGTCCAGAATGGCGGATTGCTTTTCTGGGTTGTTGATGAAGTAGGGCGACAGGTAGCCACGGTCGAACTGCATGCCTTCCACGACGTCCAGTTCGCTTTCCAGCGACTTGCCGTCTTCCACGGTGATCACGCCTTCCTTGCCGACCTTGTCCATGGCGTCAGCGATCAGCTTGCCGATGGTTTCGTCGGAGTTGGCAGAGATCGAACCCACTTGGGCGATTTCCTTGGAGGTGGTGGTGGGCTTGGAAGCCTTCTTCAGCTCGGCGACCAGGGCCGTCACGGCCTTGTCGATACCGCGCTTGAGGTCCATCGGGTTGATCCCAGCGGCCACGTACTTGAAGCCTTCGCGCACGATGGCCTGGGCCAGCACGGTCGCGGTGGTGGTGCCGTCACCAGCGTTGTCGCTGGTCTTGGAGGCCACTTCCTTCACGAGCTGGGCGCCCATGTTCTGCAGCTTGTCCTTGAGTTCGATTTCCTTGGCCACGGACACGCCGTCCTTGGTCACGGTAGGGGCGCCGAACGAGCGCTCCAGCACCACGTTGCGGCCCTTGGGGCCCAGGGTCACCTTGACCGCGTTGGCCAGGATGTTCACGCCTTCAACCATGCGTGCGCGGGCTTCGCCGCCGAAAACTACGTCTTTTGCTGCCATTTGGAGCTCCTAATTAGGTTCAAATTGGCTGCTAGCGCTTATCCAGTAAGCGTCGGCAGCTATGAAAAAATGAGTGAATCAGCAGGGGAGAATTACTTCTCGACGACTGCGAACAGGTCGTCTTCCTTCATGACCAGCAGCTCGTCGCCGTTGACCTTGACGGTCTGGCCCGAGTACTTGCCGAACAGAACGCGGTCGCCGACCTTCACGTTCAGGGCGAGCACTTCACCCTTGTCGTTCTTCTTGCCGGGGCCTACGGCCAGCACTTCACCTTGATCGGGCTTTTCAGCGGCGTTGTCAGGGATCACGATGCCCGAGGCGGTCGTGGTTTCGCTTTCGATACGCTTGACGATCACGCGATCGTGCAGAGGGCGAAGGTTCATTGCAATGCTCCTGTTGTCAGTGAAAAAAGGCTGAGGGACTCAAAAGCGCCCGGCAGGCCGGACGCGCACGAAATTTCCCGGCAGACGGGTGTTAGCACTCGTCTGGGGTGAGTGCTAATGATACGGGCAATTGTGGCGGTTTCAAGACGGGGGCGCATTTGCAGGGCTTGCTGCGGAACGCCACTCTACTTTCGTTTTTCCGCCATTCAACTTTAGATTTTGGTGACTCGGTAGCGCGGAGTTGCCGCGTATGCCGTCAGCCTGTCATTCTTTGGAACGTTTAAAGCAGAAGTCAAAATTAAAAGTGGGTGCTCACTATTTTTATCGATAAAAACCTAGGTGCTTCCATGGCAGCTCCCGGCGGGTTGCAGTCACGGGGTTGCCGCAGACGGATGAGTGCCAGTTTTGGTGCTAGTTTTATCTGCGCCTTTGTGTGATCCCTAAACAGCCGCGCACCGATGTACATATTTTTAGGTGCCTCAGTTGAAGCGCTGGCTGGCAAAAGCTAAGGGGGTTTAGGTGGGCTGCTTTAGGCTGCTCACAGACGTTCGAGTTTGAGGTCTGGATGACCGGGCCCAGCCCACTCTAGAAACGTACGGCGTGAGGACAGGTGACCAGCTACATTGGCCACATGAGCTGCGTTCAGATTCCCACTGACAGCCACATTGAGGGGTCAGGCTGGACGGACCATGGCCGATACCTCATCGCGGCGGAATGGTTCAGAAAGGGCCTGAACTTCTACCAGGCCGGAGCCCAGCTCCACGCCATAGGCGGCGCCCCTATGTGTGCCGCAACTTGCTGTGCCAGGCCATCGAGATCTGCGGCAAGTCCTACCTGCTGCATATCGATTTCTCCCGCTACGAGCCAAAGTTAAAGCGTTTTGGGCATGATCTTGTGAAGCTGGCGGAGGCGGTGCAAGGAGAAGCCGGAGTGAGTTTCCTCACACTCCGCCTGCGGGAGGAGTTGTAGGCTCTGAGCCAGCTCTATTCCAAGCAGCTTCTTCGCTATGCTTCTGGCTACGACCTTCTGGTTGACGGCTCCACGATTCCAGCGGGATTGGTCGGGCGGAGCTTTGCTCGCCTGGCGGTGCAACACGCCACGCGAACCTACCGCAATGCTGAGCCTGGAGGCCTCCCCAGATCTCGGATGGACCATTCGAGCTAAACAACTCAAATCACTGGGAGGGCATTGAATGCAAGCACGCTTCACTAAGCCGATTGCACGCTACATCGTCCCGATCGGCGGCGGGGTCGAGAATGACACCGACATCGCTGCTGCACTCAACTGGCTCGCCGCCTGCTCTGGTGATGCTGCCGCCTTCTTTTTCCGGTTAAGCGCCGCGCAGCGACGCTACCGCGAGGTGGTGGCCGATGACACAGTCCGCGGCAGAGACCCGTCGTGGTCCACCCTCGGGCCCGATATCGTTGCCGCCTATCTAGCTCAAGGAAAGTCTTTGCTCGACGACCGTCGTTCATATGACTTTGCGCTCGTTTCACACGTCGCGCCCTGGCTCAAGCAGCTCGGCGCCAACCTTCCGGACCTGAAGCGCGTTGTCGGCGCGCAGGACCGGGCACTGCGCATGCTTCGTAACGTCCAGGTTCTCCCAGACACCGCGATGTTCGAGCTCGTCATGGCCAGCAACTACGCAGCAGAAGGTTTCGAAGTGACCTTCATTGAAGAGGGTCCCGGAAAGACGCCTGACCTGCGGGTGTCCTTTGGAAAATCAGGCCCTGAATTGTTCGTGGAGCTGAAGCGTCTGCAGCGCGGGCAGTACGAGATTGAAGAGCGAAAAAAACACCGCGAAATCTTCCTCTCGCTCGACACTTTCCTGCAAGAGAAGGAGCTGTCGGTCGACATCGATGTGACCTACGAGAGGGAGCTGCAGGAAGTGAATGTCGAGTACTTGCTCCAACGACTCAAACGAGCACTGGCGTGCCCAATCCTTCTCCCCGGAGGATATACGTGGAAGGATGAGCTTGGTAGCGGCATCATCCGCGATGCAAACGTGGACGCCGTGCATCGCGACACGCGCAACAGCTACCTCTACTTCGGGACAAAGCTGGCGCGGCTGCTCTCAGACCGCATCGTTTCGGAGAACAACTATCACCTCTCCGCAAGGGCCACAGAACATCCAGAGGATCCGAGATACATCGATCGGCTGCAGTTTGGATCCGTTGTGACATGGAACTGCGTCTCGCCGGTTGCGAATGAACGCAAAGCCAAGTATGTGCGTAGCAAACTCGCGGAAGCAGACAGGCAGATTGGCGACCACGGGCGGGGCATCGTTCATATCGCAATGGATGCCGAGCTTCACAGTGACGCTTCTGATCTGAGGCGCCTCCGAAATCAGAAGACGTTAAGCACCTTCGAACTGGGTTCGCAGACGGCCGTCGTTTACCTCCACTACTTTGTTCCCCGAGTGTCTGAGGACCACTCCTGGCTGTCGGACGAAACTGTCGACGTCTTTAGCCGGCTCGACGACCCGCCAGACCCATTTCTCGCCTTTCGCGACTCGGCGACGCTAGGCAATGACCTGCCCGCATGGTGGCAGCGCATTGGAGCTTCCAAGGCTTAGAGAATCGAGTGTGCGAAAACCAGATGCACTTGACCACCGAGTCCACTGCAACGTGACCACATGCGCCGCATTTACTTGACCGACCGGACCAGGGCCCAGTGCCAATCGGAGTTGCTCGGCTTAGGAGCGACTCCTCCGCTGCCAAACATTAGATCCCCACAAAGCTACCTTGCAGAACCGAAGCGTGCTAGGTCGCGTGCTGTTCGGACTGCCATCGACAAGTAGTAGGGGGCTTGGCTGATCATTGAGCCGGAAGACTTGCCACCAATCCGTTTAATTGACTATGAGATTGGGCGCACTCGACTGGCACGTATCAGCACTCTGCAGTAGACCATTGCGCTGCAGGCATGGAGAGGGCTGCCATGCATCGGTTCTACCCGAGTCAAGTCCAAGCCTGAATCAAGCTACTTGCGAACGTTCACCAATGCCCGGTTTGCGCCACCTATGTGCCGCGCAGCCAGTCAGGCAGCTCCTGCTGGTCTAGCAGAGGTTGTGCCAACCTTGCGGTACTGAGCTCGGAACAGCTCGTACAGACTATCGCGTGTGGGAGATGGCTGCGCGTCACGCGTACTAGCAAACATGTCGTAGTAGCGCGCAAACATCTTCCGGTCTTGCGCCTTGTTCCACTTCCAACCGAGGCCTGGCGTCGACGCGTCCGGCAGCCGTTCCGTGGCCGCTCGGTGCAGGACGAAGGTGAACACATCGTTATTAATGCTCTTGACCATGGAGAAGGTCAAGTCGGCCACGCTTTCCAAGGCAGTCTTGCTGAGCCTTACCGGCTTCTCCAGCAATGAACTGTGAGTCTGCAGACCAAGGGCCGTCGCATTTTTCGCGCCAAGCTTGCCAAAACGATGTGTGCAGCAGTGTCGCACATGCAGAATTTGGTCGAACTCTTCGATGAGTCGCTTGCTGCCGGCGGAAAGACTCTTTAGTCCAACGTATTTCGGCAGGGCCTTTTCTATTTCCTTCTGTGTCGAGAAGCTGACTTCCTCCAGCAGAGCATCCGGCAGCATATCGAGCTCATGGTGGAGCGCGGCTGCATACGACAGCTGCTGAGTCGCGCAGAGCGCCTGGGCGTACGGGTCGCAATGGATAAGCTTGCGAATGAGCGAGCGCATGTAGCCCTCAACCGCAGACACATACCCAACCAGGATGAGCCGACTTACTTCCGGCACGACCTCTTCAGTCGGACCAAGCGAACTCCATTGCCGATTTAGCGCCAGGCAGTTTTCAAGGAATTGGTCGACTGGTGACTGCTTGGCTTCTGCATAGCTGGCGTCAAACAGGGTCGCCGTGTCAATGGGTTGGCGAGTTGGCCGTACGGTGACGATGATTCCGTAATTGCTCATTGCCGCCTCTTACGACAGATAGTCGTCAACGAAGCTGTTCAGCACATCGACGATGCGAGCGGTTCGGCTCTTGCCGAACCCAGAGACGGTCAGCAGCTCTGCAGCAGGGTCCTGTTTAGCCAAGTAATCACGGATGGTCTTGAAGAACGGGAGGTTGTCCTTGATTTGCTTCCGCTGCCAGTCAGTAAGTCCTGGCACTTCCGCGATTGATGTATCAAGGCACAGGTTGAACGTGGACGCGTCGACTAACTGGTGCGCACAGTTGTGGCAGAAACGCTGATTGTCGGTAAGCCGGCGCTCTGAACAGTTGGCGCACTTTGGCAGCGCCAGATTGAGACCAGCGACGAAGTGCTCGCCGACCACGCTATCTAGGCTCTTGCGGAGCGGATGCTTGGTAGATTTGTTCCGAATTCCGTCGAGGTTCTCTTTCAGGGAGCCCTTGTGGCCAGTGAAAGTACCGTTGCTCAGCAGCAAGGTTGTGTGCGGGATGTACTTTCTGTAGATGCGGTTCCCACCGTGCTTTACGTCTCCATCGTTATAGATTAGACCGGCTTCAATTAGTAGGTTGAGGGTCCGCTCAAGAAGTGGAACTAGCTCGTCGACCCGGATGCCGTAAGCGAGGCCTTTCTCACCGCGGGCTAGCAGCTGCACGTTGTAATCTTTCAGTTCCTTCGCCACATTGCCCACAAAGGTCTCGCCTGCCGCGACGAGGATTTCCAGCTTAGGAATCTTCTTCCCCAGGGTGCGGAACTCTGCAAGCCGGGCCGTAAGGTGTTCGACGATGATCCGGTTGACGCCCTGTTGGGCTGTCTTGAAACCACCTCGCTGATAGTCCTCCAGCATGGTCAAGTAGGCGCGAGGGATACCGAAAGCCGCGAACCGCAAGAGTGCCGTCACGTCGTCTGGAATGGCTTCGATGCCTTTCACGCGGACGGAAGCAATGTCGCCCATGATGGCGTCGTACTCAGGGCTCTCGATGGATATCCAAGCCGGTATCGCCGTTGCATCCTGGCCTTGATGAAAACGTGGACTTGCCTCGGTGGTGCCGGGGTACACGGAAACCTTCGGAGCAATCGTCGCTGATTTCAACGAGCGCACGATGTCCAGGAACTCGACTAGGTAGTCGGGAGTCAGGGTCATCGCCGCGTCGTCGAGCAGCAGCACCGTGTACTTGCGTTCAGCGGCTTCCCGCAGCTTGTCGATGACGCCCTTGGTGCGGTCAATGGACAACGAGTCTGAGAACGCATTGAGTGCGTCATTAAGCGGCTGGTTGCGCTCGAGACGCGCAGCAAGTGCATGCAACTTGTCAGGTGGGTATCCCTGCTCTTCGAATACCTTGTCAGCGCCGGAGATAGCGGGCGTCCATGCCTGTGCACTTTCGTGCGCGGAAATGAGGATTCGCGCTAGCACCCATGAGTGAAAGAGCTGGGTCGCTCCCGCATTGCTCGAGAGCAATGGCTCGAGGCGGAAGTACCGCTGAAAGGACGAAAACACCGCGAATGGCTTGGATGCGGAATCGCGGCAGTTCAGCCAAGCGACTCGCATCATATGGGTCTTGCCACAGCCGCGCGGTCCCACAATTGTCCGCAACGCTCGATTGGTCAACTCGCTGGTGATCGTGCTAAACAGAGATCCTGTGCTGGCGGTCTCACTCAGCAGGTCCTCCAGCGGGATGTAGTCGGCGCGCTGTTGCAGCGTGGCGCTGAGCTCGTCGGCCGAAGCAGTTGCTTGCATTGTCATGCGCGGCATCCCGGGATAACCATATCAAGAAGCGCATCTCGGGTGATGAATTTTGCGCCCACTCCGTGCGACGCTGTTTGTAAAGCCAGGCGACCCGCCTGGCTTCTGAAAAACTTGAGAACTTCCCCGTGCAGCTCTGAAGCTACTCTGATGCGTAAGATGCAGTCTGACAATGCTACGCGACCACGCTCGACGATCGCCACCTTCTCCTCAAGATTTCTGCCCACTCGCGCCACCAGGATGTCGCCCGGTTCAGCGTAGAGGGCATCAATAGTTTCCGCTCGAGCCTTGGAAAGATGGAACGCTCTCGGTACGCCAGTGCCTGTGAAGTCGGTGGTGTGGAACACCGGAAAGTCGCATGCGCTCCGCTCACTTGACGAGAAGGTGCCCCGAGCCACTGTTGCACCGAGGTCACGAAGCGTTACGTGGCCACGGCGTGGAAACACGTCTTGGGCCGGTGCGCAGTGGAATGAGTAATCTAGGCGCGAGATTGCCTCGTCCACAGGAAGGTCCAGAGGTCTCGTGAGTGACCCGTCCGCCTCGAGCCGCTGCAGCGCAATGACGTCGGCCGACTTACCCTGCTTGGTCAGGACTACCACGTAGGCCTTCGCCTCTGTGCCGTGAAACATTCTTCGGGGCAGCTCGATGACTCGCTCAAGCCGATGCTCCGTAGTCAAAGCATGCCGAAGCGCCCCGCACTTCTCGCCGGCGATGATGCCGTCAGGCAGTATCAGCCCCAGTTTTCCGCCCGGCCGAAGGAACCGCAGGTTCTGCGCGATGAAAAGGATGTCCGCAGGAACACACTTGATGTGCGGAAAGACCCCCGACAGTCGAGCGTCCTCAAGAATTTGACCGAAGTGGCTACGCCACCTTGGTCGGATGTATGGTGGGTTACACAGGGCGGAATGAGCCACGCCAACGTCCAAACCGATTTTTTGTGCGAGCTGCGCATCGAGGGCGTCGGCGACATGATGGCTGAAAGAGGAGTTGGCCTGTTCAAGGAGCCGCGAGCTGCCAGCGTTTTTGTCAATGTCGACTGTAATGAAGCGTACATCGGTCCAACGTCGGCTGGCTTCGCCAACCAGCGCGCCGTCACCTGCCCCGAGGTCGATAACTACACCTTTGGGCGCGCGACCCATCGCTGAAACCAGCACCTCCGCCGCGCCACCACGTGTGTAGTACCGCCCGTATGGGTCGGAGTATCGAGATGCAGTTGCAAGCGCCATGTTCTATTGCTGTATTGGGGTTGCTTATTTGTAGCGCCTGTTTTCGAGCTACTTTTCAGGCGCAGTACAGTGTGCCCTACCGTCGACCAGCCACGAGATTTTTACAAGGAAGGCTCGTAGCCTACCCCTTGCAAGCCGTCACATATGTGCACTGCCTCTCATAATATCGCTCTCCGGGGCAACTGGTAGGTTTGCGCTGCGACCGCTTTTAAATGGAGGTAGCCGAAGCATGGTGACCTCGTTTGACGACAGTCTCCTTGGCCCCCACTGGTCTGGGGAAGTCGCGTGCTTTCATCCGGCTGGCTATACGGGGGCGGACGAGCGAGTCATTGAACGATATCGCTCCAATAGCACTCCTAGGTAGTCAAGCTGCCGTTGGCAGTAAGGGTGTACGTGCGATTTACACGGCAAGCTGCCGCTTATTTGTCAGAGTTATGCTGGATTTAAGGAATGGCTTCCGGGCATCGGGCGATGGTGTGCATTAAAACGCAGCGGTTCCAGCATTCGCTCCAGCGGACGGCTGCGCCATCCGCCTGGCTATGATGTTCAACGACCGCTTGCGGGCGTCGAGTTCTGCAAAGCGAAGGGCAGCACCCGCTGCAAGACTGCTTTTGGCCAATTCGAAACGACTTGCCACAGCTCGCAAATGGGGACTGGCTCTCGCGGGAGGGCTACCGCGCCAACTGCTTGCTTCTAAAAACTAAGCGGGTTTGGCTGACAAAGCCACAAAGCAGCTGTGCAACTTTTCCCTCAGTTCCTGTTGGACGTCGGGGTTTGACAAGCCAGTTGTTCCATCGCATGCAACGAGGTTTCGGCGACAGGAGTCAGGCCAACCTTCCAGGTCGTCATCGAGAGCTATCCACTGCCGGGGCTTTCGGCGCAGCGTATCTTCCTGAACTTGCACGCCTCGGGGGGGGGTGCGGAACATGGACTCGTTCCAAGGGTCCACACCATGCACGCGTCCGTGGTACGTCCCACCAATGAACCGGGCACGCAGGGAGGCCGGAAGCCGTTTTAGGGTTGCGCTGTATCCGGGACGGATGCACCAACTGCTACTCAGTACCAAGGCCACTGTTGGGTAGGGTTCAAGCACAGACTCCAAGATAGGAACCCATTCGAAAAGAGAATGTCCAGCCGCCTCGTACGGACTCATGTATATGCCCTTGCGGGGATGCCAGAGCACTTTTTCGTGGTGGACGACACCGTCAAGGTCCAGGTACAGAACCATGTCCGCACTGCGCGGAGTGGATGCTGGAAGATATGGGGAATTTTGGCCTGAGGGCATTGCCGTAGGGATTCTGTGTGGCGCCAGTTGGTCTGCGGGGACGACGACATAGCTGAGCTGACTCAAGAACTTGCAACTCACCGCCAAAGCCTACGAAAACGCACCAGACTGTGCGCGGAGGAGCAAGCTACTCACCACCTCCAGGCCATTGGACTCAAAGAGCACATCAAGAGGCCTCCGATTCCCCAAGGCAGGAACCTCCTCCATACGCCAGTGGTCAAGCCAAGAACGCGCGTCAAAACCGCTTGGGTCCCCGGCCTCGTTGACCATTCTCTGTACGATCACGGTGAGAGTGTTGATGTTGTCTTCAAGAGCCATGGCGTAGTCCGTGGAATGGCTGTAGATTAGCCTGCAGCGATAACGGTGCAGTCCCTACGTTTGAGCTCCAGCTTTTGGCCTTTGTAGATGGCTGGTCAGATTGGCAGTTGCAATTGGTCACGTAGCGAGTAAACATGGTCAAGGTGCTGAAAACACTTTACGTGTTGGCAAACCAGCACCCTGACCACCCCGTGATCACCATTAGGTCGCCTGCATCCGCTTCGCGGCGTGCAGCTTCCGCATGGATTCTCCTTTGAGCTGGAGCCGATGGGCTTGATGAACAACCCTGTCAAGAATCGCGTCGGCAATCGTCGGATCAGGAAATAGCCCATGCCATTGATCTATCGGGTACTGGCTCGTAATCAAGATTGAACCGGACCGCATGCGCCTATCTACAACGTCCAGCAGTACGTGAGCAGCTTGTGCATTCAGGTTGCCGATGCCAAAGTCATCCAAGATGAGCAACTGCGGCTTGATCAGCGCCGCCTTCAACTTTGGCAAGGAGCCATCGAGCATCGCAGAGCCAATATCTGCGTACAGATCAGAGGCTCGGTAAAACACCACGGAGAGCTTGAGCCTGCAGGCCTGGGTTCCGAAAGCACATGCCAGCCACGTTTTTCCGACTCCCGTCGCGCCCAAGATGATGAGGTTCTGGCGACGATTAATCCACTCACAAGTTGATAGCGATGAAACGAGGGAGCGATCAAGCTGCCGACTAGCACGCGAGTCCAGGTCTTCGAGGTTTGCTGGCTCAGGAAGTGCTGCGCCTTTAATCAGCCGCTTCAACTTTTTGTTTTCGCGCTCTGACCATTCCCTTTCAACCAGCATGCCGAGCCTGTCTTCAAAGCTGAACTGCTGTAAAGATGGCGTATCCATCTGAGTGCTCAAAGCGTCAGCCATGGCTCCCATGCGCAACTCCCGCAGACGTGTGATGGTCTGATGAATTCCACTCATGTATTGCCTCCGTAGTAGGAAGGCCCGCGCAGATTTTCATGTTGTGCGGCAGGTGACATTAGTGGTGGTGCCTGCCCGCGCGAGCCTGGATGAGCACAGGCACTCGCTTTGATCATGGACACGCCCGAATCATCCTCGCTGCCCGATCCGCCTTCGCCGCATCCTTTCCTGCTGCGCTTGGCCCGGTTGTTGCTCGCCAAGGCTGAGCGCAGCACGGCTCAGGGTCCGGTGCGCCTGCCGCTGGACCGCAAAGCTGCGCCAGATTTGCACGATGCGGTGGATGCCGACCAGATCCAGTTGCTGCGCATGCAACTCGATGACCTGTGTGCCACGGGCTGGGTCGCCTTGCTGCTGGAAGCGCCTCGCGCATTTGCCAGTTTCAACGACCGCAAGCCCCGGCTGGAGCTGTGCGATTTCGACGCCCTGGCGGCGTGGGCCGGATACACCCCACAGGCCCAACGCTGGCGCCAGCAATGGCGCGCGCACCTGGCCGCACACTGGGCGGCGAATCCACTGGAGGCACCTGCCGATCCGGCCGCCGTGCTGGACCACCTGGCCCGTAGCCCATTGGTCCCTGTGGAAGGACTACCTGTAGAAGAGGCCACCCGCAGCCTCGCCACCTTGACCAACTTGTGCAGGTCAGGCCGAACTATGGCCCTCCGTGAGGCCTCAGCGCGCGTCTTTCAAGGCCGCTCCAAGGTGTTGGACCATCGAGAGGAACTACTGAAACTATTGGGTGCGACTTCAGGCCAATTCTTCGAGGCGCCGATCCAGTTGCTGCTGGCGCCGCCCAGTCCAGGGCTTGCGTGCGGCGATGGACGTTTCCCTGCTTTCAAGGATGTGCTGTTTATTGAGAACTTGGTCACTTTTGAGAACATGGCTGGTGCACGCGCTTCCGCCTGGGCGAGGAGTCTGTTGGTTTATGCGGCAGGTTTTAGGGGTAGCGCGCGAAGGCTACGTTCACGCATTGGCTGCCGTCTGTATTTGCGAGATCCTGCATGTACGGAGATGCTGCCCGCAATCTGCTCTTGGTTGTTTGACCTCCCGGGGGACTGTCGAGAGAACTCGCAGACAGTGCCTGTGTATTTTTTTGGCGACCTAGATCATTCCGGTATGCAGATACTTGCCAGCCTTCGAGGGGTATTTCCCCAGGCCAGTGCTTGGCGCCCCGGATATGCCCAATTGGCTGAATTGCTGGCCAGCGGCCAGGGACACTTGCCCGAAATGGCGGCTAAGGCTCAGCAAGCGGACCCCGAACGCACTGGATGCTCGTATGCGGACGGAGACTTACTTCCGCTTTTGCGAAGACTAGGGCGTTTTGTCGACCAAGAGGCTTTCGATTGCGCTGAAGACCTTGGCAGCTGAACGATAAATTTCAATCACCCAGTGAGTCTTAGTTGAGGTGAGCCGGGTGGTCGGGCATGACACTCTTGGCTGGGTATTTCACTAAAGTAAAGCGGCGCTAAATCCTCACCGACGAAAGTAGAGTGACGCAACTGCCTAAGCAGCAATGGCGAATTTTTCTGAAAATCCTTATAAATCAAAGACTTAGTGCTGATGAGTTTCTAAGAATCATTGCCGTTCCGCACTTGCAAGTGTCACCAGACGATGCTGCGTGTCAGCCAATGGCGCATTGGGACCGCAATCGCCACAATTGTTTCAAATACTGGAACAGTCAGTTCGCGACTGAGTGGTTTTTCTTTGAACACCCGCGGCGTACAGTTCAACCCATCGATGAGCCGAACCCGCAAGGCGACTCACCGAACCCGGTCAGAAGCACTTGTTACCTGTTCGTCTTCTCTCCGGCTTTTTTGAGACGCTTTTTAACTTCAAAGGAAATCATCATGAACAAGACCGCACGCTTCCTCTCCATCGCCGCCGTGTCCGCTTTCGCAGCTTTTGGCGCCCACGCCGACGAGGCTGACGCTTCGCAATTCGCCACGAAGTTCGAAACCAACCGCACCCGCGCCGAAGTGGCTGCCGAGGCATCGAGCGTTGCCCAGACCCGCAGCATCGAGCCCGCAGGTTCGCGCGTCGTGACCTACAAGTCCACCGCCGACCGCGCTGCCGTGCGTGCCCAGGCTGCGGAAGCCGTGCGCACCGGCCAGATCCCTTCGGGTGAGCAAGGCTGATCTGAATCCGACCGATTCAGCGCCTCGTATTGATAAGTACCTAGGTACACCATCGTCATCATTCATCGAATTGCTCAGGAGTTTCACCATGAACAAGACCGCACGCTTCCTCTCCATCGCCGCTGTGTCCGCTTTCGCAGCTTTTGGCGCCCACGCCGACGAGGCTGACGCTTCGCAATTCGCCACGAAGTTCGAAACCAACCGCACCCGCGCCGAAGTGGCTGCCGAGGCATCGAGCGTTGCCCAGACCCGCAGCATCGAGCCTGCAGGTTCGCGCGTCGTGACCTACAAGTCCACCGCCGACCGCGCCGCCGTGCGTGCCCAGGCTGCGGAAGCCGTGCGCACCGGCCAGATTCCTTCGGGCGAAATCAGCGCCATGTAATTGACGCGGTTGCGGGCCTTCCCATGGTGGTGGCGATTCGCGGGTCTTTCGCGGGCGCTGCTGCCATGGGGAGTGTTTTGAATACCGCACACGCCGAAGCAAACGGGGCTCCCATCTGGGAGCCCTTTTTGTCGGGCGTTCTGTTTTAGCCTGTGTGTGTCGCCACCTCGCGCAGCGCGCGCAGCGTGTGTGCCACGGCCGTGCGATCAATGGTGTTTACGCGCCAGTACATCGACACCGAGCCAAAGCCCGAGAGCCTCAGCGGCAGGACTCGCAGCACGCCCATTTGCGAAAAGCGCAGGGCGGCGCGGTGCGATGCCAGGCCGATCATGTCGCTGTGCCCGAGCAAGGTGAGGTTGAGCGTGACCGAGTTCGATTCGACGCAGCCCGACGGCAGCGCATGGCCGGCGGTGGCCAGCGCGTTTTCCAGGGCGTTGCGTATGGGGGTGCCGCGCGGCCAGACCAGCCAGCGGTAGGCCATCAGGTCCTGCCACTGCAGCCCTTCGCGTGCGGCGCGCTGCAGCAGCAGGGGGTGCTGCGGGCGTGCCACCAGGTGGATGGGCTCCATGTACAGCATCTCGGCGTGGATGTGGGAGTCATGCAGTTCGGGCGCCGACCTGCCCACCACCACGTCGAGCTCGCCGGTGGCCAGTTGCCGCATGAGCACGTTCATGGTGCTTTCGGCCAGCCGCACCTGGGCACGCGGCAACCATTCCAGCAGGCGCAGCACGGCCATCGGCACCACGTCGGATGCCGACGCGCCCGAAGTCCCCACCACCACCATGCCGCTGCCGCCGTCGCGCAGCGCCTGCATGTCGTCGCGGGCCACGTCCAGGTGGGCTTCGATGCGCCGCGCGTGCGCGATCAGCGCCTCGCCCTGCGGTGTGGGCCGCAGGCCCCGCGCGTGCCGCTCGAACAGCGTGAACCCCAGGTCTTCCTCCAGCTCCTTGAGCCATTTGGAGAGCGCAGGCTGCGCGGTGTGCAGCGACTGTGCCGACTGGCTCATGTTCCCGGTCTGCGCAAGGCTCAAAAGCATCTGCAGCTGGCGCAGCCGCAGGCGGTGGGTCCAGTCCATGGTGACGGTCCTCGGGGTGCAGGTATATCCAAAAGATTATGGATAAGACGAATAAATGATTTTACGAACTATCGCTCCCTCCAAATAATCACGGCACACATCGAGATGGAGCGGCATCTGACAGCGCTGCTGCACAGCCGCCTGACTGACAGGAGACAAGACATGAACACCCCATCGCAGACAGGGCGCAACGCCCCCGACCGCCAGGCCTACTACGACCGCATCGCGCGCCATGGCATGGCGCCCCTGTGGGAATCCTTGCACAGCCTCGTGCCGCGCGAGCCGCAGCCCCGGGCGGTGCCAGCGCTGTGGAAGTACGACGAGGTGCGCCCGCTGGTGATGCAGGCCGGCGACGTCATCAGCGCCGAAGAGGCCGTGCGCCGCGTGCTCATCCTGGAGAATCCGGGCCTGCCAGGCCGCGCCAGCATCACCTCCACGCTGTATGCGGGGCTGCAGCTCATCCTGCCCGGCGAGATCGCGCCCAGCCACCGCCACACGCAGTCCGCGCTGCGCTTCATCGTCGAAGGCCAAGGCGCGTACACCGCCGTCAACGGAGAGCGCACCACCATGCGCCCGGGCGATTTCATCATCACGCCGTCGTGGACCTGGCACGACCACGGCAACCCCACGGTAGACGAGGGGGGCGAGCCCGTGGTGTGGCTCGATGGCCTGGACATTCCCCTCATCGGCCACCTGGATGCCGGCTTCGCCGAGAACTACCCCGAGGCCACGCAGCCCGTGAGCCGCAACGAAGGCCACAGCTTTGCCGCCTTTGGCCACAACATGGTGCCGGTGCGCCACCGCAGTACGGATCCGACCTCGCCCATCTTCAGCTACCCCTACGACCGCAGCCGCGAGGCGCTCGATCGCCTATTCCGCCAGGGCGAACTGGATGCCTGGGACGGCGTCAAGCTGCGCTACGTCAACCCCGCCACCGGTGGCTGGCCCATGCCCACCATGGCGACCTTCCTGCAGTTCCTGCCAGCGGGCTTTGCGGGCCGCACCTACCGCAACACAGATGCCACGGTGTTCAGCGTGGTCGAAGGGCAGGGCACGGCGCGCATCGGCGACAGCACCTTCCAGTACGGCCCACGCGACACCTTCGTCGCACCCTCGTGGGCACCGGTTCAACTGGCCGCCACGCAGGACGCCGTGCTGTTCAGCTACTCCGACCGCCCCGTACAGGCCGCGCTCAACCTGCTGCGCGAAGAGCGGATCTAGGTGCTGCGGCAGCCGCCTGCCGCTTTCCATTGTTTTTCCGGTGGCGCTGAGACCGGCTCGCCGGCCTGTGCTCGTCCGCTGGGGCGTGCTTGCCGGCGCCCGCGCTCTTCACATCCCCCCTTTGTCAGACCGACAGTTTTCAAGAAAGAAGCAAACCCATGGCCTTCGTCTTCCCTGCTCCTGCCACCGTTGCCGTGCCCGTCGTGGGCACTGCGGATGCCTTTGCCGTGCGCCGCGTCTACTGCGTAGGCCGCAACTACGCCGCCCACGCCCGCGAGATGGGGTTTGACCCCGACCGCGAGCCACCTTTCTTCTTCTGCAAGCCGGCCGACGCCGTCATCCCCGTGGCCTACGGAGAGACGCTGCAGCTGCCGTACCCCTCGCGCACCGACAACTTCCACTACGAGGCCGAGCTGGTCGTCGCCATCGGCAAGGCCGGCAGCGACATCGCCCGCGAGAACGCCCTGGACCACGCCTGGGGCTATGCCGTGGGCCTGGACATGACGCGCCGCGACCGCCAGATGGAAATGCGCCAGATGGGCCGGCCCTGGGAAATCGGCAAGGCCTTCGACGCTTCCGCGCCCATCGGCCCCCTGCACCGCGCGAGCGACGTGGGCCACTTCACACAGGCGGGCCTCTGGCTTACGGTGAACGGCAGCGACCGCCAGCGCAGCGATGTTTCGCACCTGATCTGGTCCGTGGCCGAAACCATCGCCGACCTGTCCACCTACTTCCGCCTGGAGCCCGGCGACCTGATCTACACCGGCACGCCCGAAGGCGTGGGCCCCGTGGTGCGCGGCGACCGCATGGTGGTCGGCGTGGAGCGCCTGGGTGAGCTCGCGGTCGACGTGGCCTGACCCCGCGGAGTCCCGCATGCAGCTCTACAGCTTCTTCAATAGCTCCACCTCCTACCGGGTGCGCATCGCCCTGGCCCTGAAGGGCCTGCCGGTGGACTACCACGGCGTGAACATCCGCGTGGGCGAGCACCGCGCGCCGGCTTACGCGCAGCTCAACCCCGCGCGCGCCGTGCCCACGCTGGTGGACGGCGACTTCACCCTCAGCCAGTCGCTCGCCATCATCGACTACCTGGATCAGCGCCACCCCGAGCCGCGGCTCGTACCGCTGGAGCCGCGCCTGCGAGCGCGCGTGCTGGAGCTGGCCCACGGCATCGCCTGCGACATGCACCCGGTGAACAACCTGCGCATCCTCAAGTACCTGCAAGGTCCGCTGGCCTTGAGCGCAGAGCAGAAGGACGCGTGGTACGCGCACTGGGCTGCCGAGGGCTTCGACGCCGTGGAGCGCCTGCTCGCGGGCCGTGGCGGCGAAGCCGGCAGCGGCCCATGGTGCTTTGGCGACCAGCCCACACTGGCCGACGTGTGCCTCGTGCCCCAGGTGGGCAACGCGCAGCGCGCGGGCTGCGACCTGGCGCCCTATGTGCGCACCAGGGCCGTGTATGCGCATGCCCAGCAGCACCCGGCCTTCATCGCAGCACGCCCGGAGGTTCAGCCCGACTACCAGCCCTGAGCCTGCCCCCCATCCATTCACCACAACAACGGAGAGAGACAACATGAATCCATCCCTGGCCGCCGGCATCCCGGCGGCAGAACGTGCGGCCTTCGGACCACTGCAACTGCGCGTGACGCTGCTGTGCGCCATCGTTGCCATGCTCGACGGCTTCGACACCCAGTCCATCGCCTACGTGGCGCCCCGCATCGCGGAGGACTGGGGGCTCAAGGCCTCGGAGTTCGGGCCCATCTTCGCGGCGGGCCTGTTCGGCCTCATGGCCGGAGCCTTCCTGCTGAGCCCGGCCGCCGACCGCTGGGGGCGCAAGAAGGTCATCCTGCTGTCCACCTTCATCTTCGGCCTGTTCGCTCTGCTCACCGCCTGGGCCACCAACATGAACGAGCTGCTGGCCTATCGCTTCATCACCGGCGTGGGGCTGGGCGCGGCCATGCCCAACATCATTGCGTTGACCAGTGAATACGCTCCGCAGCGCCTGCGCGCCACGCTGGTCACGGTGATGTTCTGCGGCTTTCCGCTGGGCTCCACGCTGGGCGGGCTGATCTCCAGCTGGCTCATCGCGCACTTCGACTGGCATTCGGTGTTCGTGCTCGGCGGCGTGCTGCCGCTCTTGCTGCTGCCGGTGCTCGCGGCCCTGCTGCCCGAATCGCTGCGCTACCTCGCCGCCAGCGGCGCAGCGCCCGCGCGCTACGAGCCCATCGTGAAGAGTGCCTACCCGGGCGAAGACCCCGCCACGGTCATGGCCGGGCTGCGCGGCGAGGCTGCGGGCGTACAGGCCGGCTTCTCGGTGTTCGAGCTGTTCCGGCACGGCCGCCTGCCCACCACGCTGCTGCTGTGGCTGGCGTTCTTCATGAACCTGCTGGTGATGTACTTCCTCGTCAACTGGCTGCCCACGCTGCTCAAGAGCGCGGGGCTGCCGCTGGAGAAGGCCATTCTTTCCACCGCCGTGCTCAACCTGGGCGGCGTGGTGGGCGCACTCGCGCTCGGCCGGCTCATCGACCGGTTCAGCGCCTACGCCGTGCTGGGCGCCGCCTATGCCGCCTCGGCCGGGTTCATCGGTCTCATCGCCTTCAGCGGGCAGAACCTCACGGGGCTGCTGGCGGGCGCGGCGCTGGCGGGCTTCGGCGTGGTGGGTGCGCAGATCGGGTGCAATGCGCTGGCCGCCTCCATCTACCCCACGCACATCCGCGCCACGGGCGTGGGCTGGGCGCTGGGCGTTGGTCGCATCGGCGCCATCGTCGGCCCGCTCGCGGGCGGTGCGCTCCTGGCCGCTGCGTGGACGCCCTCGTCCATCATTCTCATCGCTGCCGTGCCGGCGGTGCTGGCGGCCGTGGCCGTGGTGCTGCTCGGCCGCGTGCGCCGCAGCGCCTGAAACGCAACGGGTCGAGCCGGTGCAACGGCTGGCCGCAGGGGAGGGCGGCCCGGTTCACCGTCTTCTTCTTGACCGCCCCGCGTCAATCGCTTTCCGCAAACATCTCCACCAGCAGGCCGCGCAGCCACTGGTTGCCCGGGTCGCGGTGGTACTTCGTGTGCCAGAACAGGTTGATCGCCACCTGCGGCAACTTCGCCGGGTGGGGCACCGAGGCCAGCCCGAAGGGCTCGGACATGCTCTGTGCCATCTTCTCGGGCACTGTGGCCACCATCTGCGTGGCCTGCAGGATGTGACCGATGGCCACGAAATGCGGCACCGTCAGCCGCACATCGCGGGCCACGCCCATGCGCTCCAGCAGCTCATCCACCTTCCCGTGGCCCGTGCCTTCCGAGACCACCACCACGTGCTCTGCGCGTGAGAATTCGGCCAGGCTGATGCGGCGCTTGTGCAGCGGGTGTCCCTGCCGGAACAGGCACACATAGGGCTGGCGGAACAACCTGCGCTGAAAGAAGCCCGCCTTGAGCTGCGGCAGCAGGCCCACGGCGAGGTCCACCTTGCCGGCTTCCATGGCGTCCTTCAGGTCGGTGGAGGTATTGCGCACCGTGGTCAGGCGCACGCCCGGCGCCACCTGCGCCAGCCGCTCCAGCAGGCGCGGCAGGAAGTAGATCTCGCCGATGTCCGTCATCGCCACCTTGAACACGCGCCGGCTGGTGCCGGGGTCGAACCCCAGCTTGTGGTTGAGCGCGCCATGGATCATGGCCAGCGCGTACGACACCGACTCCGCAAGCTGGTCGGCATAGGGCGTGGGCTGCATGCCCTGGGCGGTGCGCAAGAAGAGCTCGTCGCCCAGCAGGCGCCGCAGACGTGCCAGGGCGTTGCTCACCGCCGGCTGCGTGAGGCCCAGGTTCTCCGCGGCCTGCGACACCTTGCGCGTGACCAGCAGCTGCTGGAACACCACCAGAAGGTTGAGGTCGATGTCCTCGAGTTCCACGCAATACCTTTATTGATCTGGGTGATGGACTGTATTCACGCCATTCTATTGGCTGATTTTGCAATCGCGGGAATGATCGCTGCCATCACAACGACAAGAGCGAGACAACCCTGATGGAACTGCGTATCGAGCCGCTGGGCCGCGTGCTGCCGGTGGCGCCGGGAGCCAACCTGCTGGAAGTGCTGCGCGCGCACCAGATTCCCGTGTCCTACAGCTGCATGGCCGGGCGCTGCGGCACTTGCCGCTGCAAGCTGCTGTCGGGCGATGTCCTGGATTCCGGGCCCGCTCTGCGCAGGCCCACGGGCGGTGAGGAGCCCTACGTGATGGCCTGCCAGACAGTGCTGAGCGAGTCCTGCACCATCGAGATCCCCGAGCCCGACGAGGTGGTGGTGCACACCGCGCGCACCGTGAAGGCCACGGTCACGGCGGTCGAAGCACTCACGCACGATATCCGCCGCGTGTGCCTGCGGCCCGCCAAGGCGCTGGACTTTTCACCCGGGCAGTACGCACAACTGCAGTTCGGCCCGGGCCTTGCGCGACCCTATTCGATGGCTGGCTTGCCACATGACGACGATCTGGAATTCCATGTGCGCGTGGTCGAGGGTGGGCAGGTCTCCGGCCATGTGGCCCATGTGCTGGCCGTGGGCGACACCGTGCGCGTGAGCGGCCCGCTGGGCTCGGCGTACCTGCGCCGCAAGTACGAGGGGCCCATGCTTTGCGTGGCGGGCGGCACAGGGCTGGCACCCATCCTTTCCATCGTGCGCGGCGCGCTGGAGTCGGGCATGGCCAACCCCATCCACGTCTATGCCGGCGCGCGCTCCGTGCGTGACGTGTACGGCCTGCAGTGGCTGGCACAGTTGCAGCAGCGGCATCCCCAGATGCAGGTGCATGCCGTGGTGGCTGCTGCCGATGCGGCACCCGGCCAGCGCACGGGCCTGGTCACCGATGCCATCGCCCACGACTGGCCGCGTCTTGACGGCTGGCGCGCCTATCTGTGCGGATCGCCGCCCATGGTGGAAGCGGCCTCGCTGCTGGCACGCCAGCGCGGCATCGCGCCGGAGCACCTGTACGCGGACGCGTTCTATGCAAGCACCCCCTGAGCGACTGCGCCCGCTGCCTGCTGCAGAGCCACGCCCACGCACGGAACAACCATCACAAGGAGACGACCCCATGAGTACGCAACATCCCATCTTTCCCTTGCGCCCTGTCTGGGAGAGCCCCGGCACTCACCGTGTGCCTTTCGCGGCCTACACCAACGAAGAGCTGTACCGCCGTGAGCTGGAGCGGTTCTTCTACCGCAACCACTGGTGCTACGTGGGGCTGGAGGCCGAGGTGCCGAATCCCGGCGACTTCAAGCGCACGGCGATCGGCGAGCGCTCGGTGATCCTGGTGCGCGGCGAGGACATGCAACTGCATGTGGTGGAGAACGTGTGCGCGCACCGCGGCATGCGTTTTTGCCGCGAGCGCCATGGCAACCGCAAGGAGTTCGTCTGCCCCTACCACCAGTGGAATTACCGGCTGGACGGCGCGCTGCAGGGCGTGCCCTTTCGGCGCGGCGTCAAGCAGGACGGCAAGGTTCACGGCGGCATGCCGGCGGATTTCCAGCTTGAGGATCACGGCCTGACCCGCCTGAAGGTGGCAGCGCGCGGTGGCGTCGTGTTCGCGTCGTTCGACCACGGCGTGGAGTCGCTGGAAGACTTCATGGGCCCGGAGATCCTGGGCTACTTCGACCGCCTGTTCAACGGCCGCCAGCTCAAGATCCTGGGCTACAACCGCCAGCGCATCCCGGGCAACTGGAAGCTCATGCAGGAGAACATCAAGGACCCCTACCACCCGGGCCTGCTGCACACCTGGTTCGTGACCTTCGGCCTCTGGCGGGCCGACAATAAGTCGCAGCTGAAGATGGATGCGCGTCACCGGCACGCGGCCATGGTCTCCACGCGGGGCGAGGCCAAGAAGCAGTCCGACGTGTCCAACGTATCCAGTTTCAAGGCGGGCATGCAGCTCGAAGACCCGCGCTTCCTCGACATCGTGCCCGAGCCCTGGTGGGGTGGCCCCACGGCGGTGATGACCACGCTGTTCCCAAGCGTGATCCTGCAGCAGCAGGTCAACAGCGTCTCCACGCGCCACATCCAGCCCGTGGGCCATGACGCCTTCGACTTCGTGTGGACGCATTTCGGTTTCGAGGACGACAGCCCCGAGATGACCGAGCGCCGACTGCGCCAGGCCAACCTGTTCGGCCCGGCTGGTTTCGTCTCGGCCGACGATGGGGAAGTGATCGAGTTCTCGCAGCAGGGCTTCGAGCAAAAGCCCTTCCACCGTGCGCTGGTGGAGCTGGGGGGACATGGCGTGGGCGATACCGACCACATGGTCACCGAGACGCTGATCCGTGGCATGTATGAGTACTGGCGCGGTGTGATGGAGAAGGAGGACTGACGCCATGGACACCCACGACACTCCCATCGCATTCACCGACTACTTTGCGCTGCAGCAGCTGTATGCCGAGTACGCCGCTGCGCTCGATGCCGCACAGTGGGACCGCTGGCCGGGCTTCTTTACCGAGGACTGCGTCTACCGCCTGCAGCCGCGCGAGAACCACGAGCGTGGCCTGCCGCTGGCCACGCTGTCGTTCGACAGCCAGGGCATGCTCAAGGATCGCGTCTACGGCATCCGTGAGACGCTGTTCCACGACCCGTACTACCAGCGCCATGTGATCGGCACGCCCATCGTGCGTGCGGACGGCGAGGGGCGATGGACCTGCGAGGCGAACTACGCGGTGTTGCGCACCAAGCTGTCGGAGCCGTCCACTGTGTTCAATGTCGGCCGCTACCTGGACGTGGTGGTGCGCACGCCCGAGGGCCTGCGGTTTGCCCGCAAGGAATGCATCTACGACAGCGAAATGATCCCCAACTCCATCATCTATCCCATCTGAGGAGAGAGTCCATGACCTCCATCGATTCCCCCTGGACCGAAGCTGCCGCGCTGGACGACCTGCCCGAGGACGACGTGATCGGCGTGACCGTGGGAGGCCGCGACGTGGCGCTGTACACGGTGGGCGGCGACGTGTTCGCCACCGACAACCTCTGTACGCACGGCAATGCGCGGCTGTGCGACGGATTCCTGGAAGGGCATGAGATCGAATGCCCGCTGCACCAGGGACGCTTCGATGTGCGTGATGGCAGTGCGCTGTGCGCACCGCTCACGCAAGCGTTGCGCAGCTACCCCGTGCGCATAGAGGAGGGCAAGGTTTTCCTGCAGCTTTCGGTCATCCACGGTACCGCCGCCTGAGCTGAGGCACTGGGGGACGGCACAAAGCGTGGATCATTGTTCCCATTTGCAGAACAGTCAGTTCGCGACTGAGTGGTTTTTCTTTGAACACCCGCGGCGTACAGTTCAACCCATCGATGAGCCGAACCCGCAAGGCGACTCACCGAACCCGGTCAGAAGCGGTTTCACCTGTTCGTCTTCTCTCCGGCTTTTTTGAGACGCTTTTTAACTTCAAAGGAAATCATCATGAACAAGACCGCACGCTTCCTCTCCATCGCCGCCGTGTCCGCTTTCGCAGCTTTTGGCGCCCACGCCGACGAAGCCGACGCTTCGCAATTCGCCACGAAGTTCGAAACCAACCGCACCCGCGCCGAAGTGGCTGCCGAGGCATCGAGCGTTGCCCAGACCCGCAGCATCGAGCCCGCAGGTTCGCGCGTCGTGACCTACAAGTCCACCGCCGACCGCGCTGCCGTGCGTGCCCAGGCTGCGGAAGCCGTGCGCACCGGCCAGATTCCTTCGGGCGAAATCAGCGCCATGTAATTGACGCGGTTGCGGGCCTTCCCATGGTGGTGGCGATTCGCGGGTCTTTCGCGGGCGCTGCTGCCATGGGGAGTGTTTTTGAATACCGCACACGCCGAAGCAAACGGGGCTCCCATCTGGGAGCCCTTTTTGTTGGTGGTGGCGCCAGCGGGTACTCAGTCCAGCGTCTTCATCGCGGCCGAGATGGACACCGCAGCACCGCCATAGCCCTGCCACGGGCCATTGCCCACGGGAAGGCGTGGTCCGATGTTCTGCACGCTCCAGTGCGCACCGCTGGCCAGTTCATCCAGCTCGTCCCATGCCACGGGCACCGACACGCCCATGCCCGAACGGGCACGCGCCGTCCAGGCACTCGCCGTGGTGGCGCCAAAGCCGTTGCGCAGATAGTCCACGAAGATTTTGCCCACGCGGTTCTTCGGGCCACTCTTGGCCACGAACCGCTGCCCGATGGTGTCGGCCAGATGCTGCACCACCGCCTGGCTGAAAGCCTTCACCGTGCCCCAGTCGTGCAGGCGCTTGATGGGCACCACCACGTGCAGGCCCTTGCCGCCGCTGGTCTTGAGAAACGCGGGCAGCCCCAGTTCGGTCAGCATCGCCCGCACCAGCGTGGCGGCTTCCTGCATGTGCTCCCACGGCACGCCCTCGCCCGGGTCCAGGTCGAACGTGATGCGGTCGGGGCGGGCGATCATGTCCTTGCGCGCATTCCAGGTGTGGAACTCGACGGCATTCATTTGCGCGGCTGACAGCAGGCCATCGGCACTCGCGACTTCCAGCAAGGGCGGGTGGCCTGGATCCAGCGCCTGGGGCAGCGCCCGCACCCCGGGCATCGTGCCCGTGTCGAGGTGCTTCTGGAAGAAATGCGGGCCGTCCACGCCATCGGGCGCGCGCACGAGGGACACGGGCCGCCCCTTCAAATGCTCCATCAGCAAGGGAGCCACCGTGGCGTAGTAGCGGATGAGCCCGATCTTGGTGAGGCCCGTGGACGGGTCGATGACGCGGTCCGGGTGCGACACCCGCAGCGCGCCTGCTACAGGGGTGGCGGTCCGCTTCTTCTTGTCCGCGCGCGTTGCCTCCAGCGATTCGGGCTTTTCCTGCACGATGGCCTGTGGCGGCTTGTCGGTGCGCAAACCGTGGAACACCGCATGGCGCACCTTGCCTTCCTTCGTCCATCCTGCAAACGACACCTCGGCCAGCAGGATGGGCCCTACCCAGTGGACATTTTTACCCAGGCTTCGCGGATCGGCGAAAGGGTTTTGGTGGATGGCAAGCGCCCGGAGCTTGGCGTGCAGCTCGCCCAGCACCCGCTCGCTGAAACCCGTGCCCACGTTGCCCGCGTAGCGCAGCGCACCTGCATCATCGTGTACGCCCAGCAGCAGCGACCCGATGCCTGTGCGAGAGCCCTGCGGGTCGGTGTACCCACCGATCACGAATTCCTGCCGGTGCGAGCACTTGAGCTTGATCCACTCGGCGCTGCGTCTCGGGGAATAGGTACCGCGCTTGAGCTTGCCGATCACGCCTTCGAAACCGAGTTTGCAGGCGGACGAGACGAGGTCGCCCGGCGCCGCCTCGAACGCTTCGCTGAAGCGCACGCGAGAGGTGTCGCCGCCCCCCTGCAGGATCTGCCGCAGCCGCTCTCGGCGCTCCAGCAGTGGCAGGCCGCGCAGGTCGTGGCCGTCGGCAAACGGCAAATCGAACACATAGAAGACCAGCGATTCGGTGGACTGGCCGTCAAAGGCGTTCTGCAGCGCCTGGAAGTCCGGGATGCCATGCGCATCCTGCACCATCACTTCGCCATCGAGCCAGCCGGATCTGATCGGCAGCCCGGCGATGGCCGAGGCCAGGACCGGCATCCTGTCGGTCCAGTCGTGGCCATTGCGGGTGTACAGCCGCGCCTTTCCGCGTTCCACGCGGGCCAGCAGACGGTAGCCGTCGAATTTCAGCTCCCAGATCCAGTCTTCGGTGTCTGCTGGAGGTCTGTCCACGAGCGTGGCGAGCTGCGGCGACAACTGGGCGGGCAGCGGTGCCCTCGGCGCCTTTGTGGGCGGAGGTGTGGGTGTCTTGGTGCGGCCCCCTCCTGCCCGCACTGGCGCCGGTTTGCTGGGTGGCGCCACTGGCGGTGCCGCCGCCACGCTGTCGGGCAGTTCGTCCACCACGCTGAATTCGCTGGCTGGCCGCTCCAGCCCGTCGCGCTCCTTGATTAGCAGCCAGGGCGGCTGCCTGTCATCGCTGCGGCCATGCATGCGCACCAACGTCCAGTGGCCCTGCAGCTTGTGACCGTGAAGGGAGAATTTGAGCTTGCCCTTGCGGTAACCATCGGCCGGATCGCCAACCGGCACCCAGTAGCCGCGGTCCCAGATGATCACGCGGCCTGCGCCGTACTGTCTGGGCGGAATCTGCCCTTCAAAAGTGTTGTAGGAGATGGGGTGGTCTTCCACCTGCACCGCCATGCGCTTGTCCGCAGGGTCGTAGCTGGGGCCCTTGGGCACGGCCCAGCTCTTCATGGTGCCGTCGATCTCCAAACGCAGGTCGTAGTGCAGCCGGCTGGCCCAATGCTTCTGGATCACGTACTGCAGCGCCTGCGCACCAGGCATCCCGCCGTCGGCCGGTTCGGGCGTCAGCGTGAAGTTGCGCTTCTTCTTGTATTGGGCGAGTGAGTCCTTCATGCTCAGTGCGGGGCAAGGTGCCCGCTGCTCCTGGATCGTCGATGAAGAAAAATTAACACCCGAGTCAGGCCCCATCTGTAGGACAAGACGGCGTCGGTGCGGCAGGAACGGCGCGCGCCCAGGCAAAAAGGGGCCCGCACGGAGCGGGCCCAAAGACGCTTCATCTACCGGTGCCTGATCACCGGCAGGTTCACATTGCCATGCCGTCCAGGAGGTGTCGGTAGGACTAGGACCAGTCGGCCTGCGGTCTGCGGGCGCACAGGCGTGCACGCACAGACAGGCCGCAACGGCATCTGCGGTGCCAGCGCGCCGGGCTATTCGCCCCGCCGCACAAAGCGCCCCGCACGTGCGCCGGTGGCTCTCTGCGCCGCGGTGTAGCTTTGCACGCCGTTGACCCACACCCTTTCGATTCCATCGCTGAACTGCTGGGGGTCTTCGAACGTGGCCACGTCCTTCACCCGCGCAGGGTCAAACACCACCACATCGGCCAGGTGGCCCGACTGCAGCACTCCGCGCGCCCCCAGCCGAAAGCGCCGGGCCGACAGGCCGGTCATCTTGTGCACGGCTTCCTCGAGTTGCAGCAGCCCCTTCTCGCGCCAGTAGCATGCCAGTACACGCGGGAACGCCCCCCACAGGCGCGGGTGGGGCCGCTCGTCGTGCGGCAGGCCGTCCGAGCCGATCATGGACAGGGGGTGGGTGATGACCCGCTCCACGTCGTCCTCGCGCATCTGGAAGTAGCAGGCTCCGCCGGGCTTCAGGCGCACGGCCGCCTGCGGCTGTGGCACGCCCCATTCGCGCGCGATGTCGGCCAGGTAGCGGCCCGCCATCTCCGGATGCGGCTGGCTGCCGGTGATGAGGATGTCGATGATGCCGTCCACCAGGTCTTCGCGCAGCACGGTGGAGCCCGCGGTGTAGGGGTACACGTCCATGCCGATCTCCTGGCCCTCGGCCAATTGCTCCAGCAGCGGCAGCGTCTCGCGGGTGCGGCCCCAATTGGCCGGGCCCGCGCACTTGTGGTGCGATATCACCAGGGGCAGGCCGGACTGCCGGGCGGTCCATGCGGCCTCCTGCAGGGCCGGCAAGATGCCCGCCAGCTCGTCGCGCACGTGGGTGGCGTAAACCCCGCCGTTGCGTGCGGCCACGCTGGCCACCGCCACGAGTTCGTCCTGATCGGCGGCGTAGGCCTCGCTGTAGAAGATGCCGGACGACAGTCCCAGCGCACCGGCGTCCATGGCCTCCTGCATGTCGGCCGCCATGGCCGCGCGCTCGGCCGGCGAAGCTGCCTGGCGCAGGTCCGCAAGGTGCCGCATGCGCAGGGCGGTGTGGCCCATCAGCGCCGCCACGTTCACTGCGGGCTGGGCCGCGTTCACGGCGTCTGCGTAGCTGGCCATGCTCGCATGCCGGAACTGCAGGCGGCCGAGCAACGACAGGGGCGCGGACGGCGCCTCGGTCACCACGGGTGCGAGCGAAATGCCGCAGTTACCCACGATCACCGTCGTGATGCCCTGCGACAGCTTGGGCAGCATGGCCGGGCCGTCCAGCACGGCCGCGTCGTCGTGGGTATGCACATCGATGAAGCCGGGCGCTATCACCAGGCCTGTGCAGTCGATGGCTTGTGGCGTGCCTTCAGAGACCAGGGTGCCGGGATCGATCTTGCCGGGGGGCGTGACGGCCGCGATGCGGTCCCCGCGCATCAGCAGGTCGCCCTGCCAGCCGGCACGTCCGGTGCCGTCCACGATCAGCCCGTTCTGGAGCAGCGTTGCAGGCGCCATCTCACTCCTCCGACGCGGGCAATTTGTGCGCGCCGCCCTCCAGGGCGCCCGCGTACTCCGCGCTGTCGAATCCATGCTTGTGCAGCAGTTGCTTGAACTGCTGCAACCCCCGCGCGGCCACGGGCCCAAGCTTCTGGGCCAGGCGCACCATCAGGATCTCGATGACCACCAAGTGGGCAAGGTAGGCCTCGGTGCCCACGCGCATCACCGCATCCTGCGGCACGGACACCGCCAGCACCAGGTCGGCCGCATCGGCCAGCGGGGTGCCTGGCTGGGTCAGGGCCACCACGGTGGCGCCTTGCGAGCGGGCAAAGCGCGCGGCCTCCAGCGTGTAGGGCATGCGGCCCACATGCGAGATCACGAAGGCCACGCCGTCGGGCCCGAGCGTGCTGGCCGAGACCAGCTGCTGGTGCGCATCGAAGATCGCGTTGGCCGTGCAGCCCAGGCGGAACAGGCGGCTTTGCAGCTCGCTGGCCATGAAGGTCGAGGCTGCACCCACCGAATAGCAGTCGATGCGGCGCGCTGCGGCCAGCCGTTCGGCCACTTGGTCGAGCACCTGCGCATCGAGGTTGCGGCCCAGCTCGGTCAGCGAGGACACGGCGGCGTGCACGATCTTGCTGGCCACGTCGTGCGCGCTGTCGTCGGCCAGCACGCTGCGGTGCAGGTGCGAGCCGGACACGGCCAGGTCCTGCGCCAGCGCCACCATGAACTCGCGCACCGAGTCATGCCCGAAGCTGCGGCAGGTGCGCACGATGGTGGGCATGGAAACGCCCGCCTGCTGGGCCAGTTGCTCCACCGTGGCCACCACGGCGGCGCGGGGGTCTTCCAGCACCACGCGCACCACGCTGCGCTGCGCCTCGGGCAGGTCGGGCTGGCGCTCGCGCAACTGCTGCAGCAAGCTTTGGGATGTGTGTGTGATGGCCATGCTCAGAAACGGGTGCTGATGGCGCCGCTCACTGCCCAGTCGTCCTCGACCAGGGGCAGCCAGCGCCATTTGTCAAAAGTGGTGCAGGGGTGGGAGATGCCCAGCGCCACGCGGTCGCCCACGGCCGGTGCGCTGCCCGCAGGGTCGAAGCGCAGGTAGGCGTGCTGGTCGTTGAGCGCGCTGATGGCCCAGCCCTGCGGCGCATCGCCCGCAGCGCGTTGGCCCCGTGGTGCCCAGCGCACGGGCACGGGCATCTCCAGGTCGTAGGACACGTCGCGCCGGCCGCAGGTCAGCAGCGCCAGGCCCGGCTCGGGCACGGACTGCACCATGGCCCATACCTCCAGCGCGGGGCGCAGCGATGCGTCCAGGCCTTCGCGTTGCTCCACGTGGCGCAGAAAGCGCATGTAGTTGCCGTGGTCGTGCGTGATGTAGCAGCCCGAGCGCAGCACGCCCTCCACGGGGCGCGACAGGCCCTGCGTTCGCAGCAGCGGCACCACCAGGTCGAACACGGCGGAGCCGCCGGCCGTCAGCAGCACGGCGGGGTCGGCAAACAGGCCGTGGGCATC
Organism: Acidovorax sp. sic0104; assembly: GCF_019219095.1. Classification (GTDB taxonomy): domain Bacteria; phylum Pseudomonadota; class Gammaproteobacteria; order Burkholderiales; family Burkholderiaceae_C; genus Acidovorax. Next base: position 634,048 of record NZ_JAHUWH010000001.1, on the reverse strand, counting down.
GCATTGGCGCACCACCTCGGTCACGCGGCGTACCAGTGCAGTGACTTCGCGCGCATCATGTTCGCTGTCGCACCGGGCCACGCCGCCTTCGTAGCACTCGATGCCGCCCAGTTGCGCGGCGGGTGAATGGGCGATGGCCTGGGCCAGCGCCAGGGCTTCTTCCAGCGTCCGGCAGCCGGTGCGCTGGCCGGGGATGCCGATCTCCAGCAGCGTGTCGAAGCGGCGGGCCACCTGCCCCGCGGCCTGGCGGCGCACGGCCCAGTCCTCGATCAGCCGCAGCTGCGCCAGCGAGTCCACCAGGAACCACACACGCAGGTCCGCATGCCGCTGCAGCAGCGCCTGCAGGCCGTCCAGGTCGGCATCGCACACCACCTGGTTGGCAATGATGGCGCGGCGTGTGCCGGCCTCCACACCCACCGAGAGCTGGTAGATGGTGGCGAACGTCAGGCCCCAGGCGCCGGCCGCGAGCTGCTGGCGAAACAGCTCGGGCGACATGGTGGTCTTGCCATGCGGCGCCAGCGCCACGCCCTTGCGCGCCGCGAAGTCCTGCATCCAGGCCAGGTTGTGGGCCAGCGCAGAGCGCCGGATGACGGCCAGCGGGTAGGACAGGTCGTCCGCGAGCAGGTTCCAGCCCCTGGTGGCCAGGTCGGACGCGCGGCAGGGCGCAGCGGTTTGCGGAAAGCTCTTGCTGCGGTGGTCGAGGATGAAGTCGTCGGTCATGGGGAAGTGGGGTGGTGCGCTGTTTTCCAGCAGGCATGCAGATGGCCCGGCTGAACCTCGCGCAGCAGCATATCGGTGCTGGCGCAGCGCTCTTCGGCCAGGGGGCAGCGGGTGCGGAACACGCAGCCCGAGGGCGGGTGGGCGGGGCTGGGCAGGTCGCCCTGCAGCAGCGGGATGCTACGCCGCTGCGCCGGGTCGGGGATGGGCGCGGCCGCCAGCAGCGCGCGCGTGTAGGGGTGTTGCGGATTGGCGTACAGCGCCTCGGTGGGGGCGATCTCCATCACGCGGCCCAGGTACAGCACCACCACGCGGTCGCACAGGTATTCCACCACGTCGAGGTCGTGCGAGATGAACAGCAGGGTCAGGCCCAACTGCTCCTTGAGCTCGCCCAGCAGGTTCACCACCTGGGCCTGGATGGACACGTCCAGCGCCGACAGGGGCTCGTCCGCCACGATGAACTTCGGCTCCACAGCCAGGGCGCGGGCGATGCCGATGCGCTGGCGCTGGCCGCCCGAGAATTCGTGCGGAAAGCGGTCCGCATGCTCGGTCCGCAGGCCCACCTGCTGCAGCAGCTCGTGGATGCGCGGCAGGCGTGCGCGGCCCTTGGCCAGGCCATGGGTGTCCAGCGCTTCGGCCAACACCTCGCGGATGCGCATGCGCGGGTTGAGGCTGGCGTAGGGGTCTTGAAAAATGATCTGGATCTTGGAGCGCAGCGGGCGGTATTGCCCCTGTGACAGCGCTGCCAGGTCCTGTGCGGCGCCCGCACCGTGGTACAGAATCTGCCCGCCGGTCGGGTCCACCAGGCGCGTCAGCAGCCGGCCGATGGTGCTCTTGCCCGAGCCCGATTCGCCCACCAGGCCCAGGGTTTCGCCCTGGCGGATGGTGAAGCTCACATCGTCCACCGCTCGCACGGGGTGGGCGCCGCTGCCAAAGTACTTGCGCAGGTGCTGGACCTCCAGCAGCGGGGCCTCCGCAAGGCTGCCTGTGGGCAATGCCATGGGTTGTTGCAGCACGGCGCTCATGCGGTCACCTCGCGGTGGATGCAGCGCACCATGCGGCGTGCGCCGGTGGCTTCCAGCGGCGGCATCTGCGCGTCGCAGGCGGCCAGCTTGCGGGCGCAGCGTGGTGCAAAGGCACAGCCCGGGGGCGGGGCCAGCGGGCTCGACACCTGGCCCGGTATGGCCACCAGCTTGCGGCGCCCGTGGGCGCCCACAGTCCCGTCCCGCTGCCGGGCGACGCCCGGCAGGCAGGCCAGCAGGCCGCGCGTGTAGGGATGCTCCGGGCGCGCGAACAGGTCGTGCACGCGGGCCGATTCGACGATGCGGCCGGCATACATCACCGCCACGGCGTCGGCGTACTGCGCCACCACGCCCAGGTTGTGGGTGACGAACAGCATGCTCATGCCGGTCTCTTTCTGCAGCCGGCCCATCAGAGCGAGGATCTGAGCCTGGATGGTTACGTCGAGCGCGGTGGTGGGTTCATCGGCGATCAGCAGCGTGGGGTTGCAGGCCATGGCCAGTGCGATCATCACCCGCTGGCGCATGCCGCCCGAGAGCTGGTGCGGGTACTCGTTCACGCGCTGGGCGGCGGCCGGTATCTCCACCAGCTCCAGCATGCGCCGGGCGTGGGCATGCGCGGTGCGGCGGTCCATCTTCAGGTGCAGGCGGGCGGACTCGGCGATCTGCTCGCCCACCGTGAGCACCGGGTTCAGGCTGGTCATGGGCTCCTGGAAGATCATGGCCAGCTCGTTGCCGCGCAGGGCGCGCTTGTCGGCCTCTTTCAGGGCCAGCAGGTCCACGCGGCGGCCGTCGCGTTGCACGAACCAGGCTTGGCCGCTGACCTCGGCCTGCGAAGTGCGCGCGTGCAGGCCCATCAGCGACAGGCTGGTGACGGACTTGCCCGAGCCGGACTCGCCCACCAGTGCCAGCGTCTCGCCGGGGTGGATGGTGAAGGACACGTCGGCCACGCTCTGGATGCGGCCTCCGTCGGTGGCGAACGAGGTCGAGAGGCCCTGCACTTCCAGGCGGGCCGCGGCGGGGTCGGTCAAAGGTGCGGCACTCATACGGTCTTCTTCAGTTTGGGGTCGAGCAGGTCGCGCACGCCGTCGCCCAGCATCTGCAGCGACAGCGCGGTAAGCACGATGGCGATGCCGGGCGCGAAGATGGTCCAGAACGCCTTGTCCGCATAGTCGAGGCTGCCGGCGATCATGGTGCCCCAGGTGGGGATGTCGGGTGGCACGCCCACGCCCAGGAAGGACAGCCCGGCCTCGGCCAGGATGGCGTAGGCGAAGATGAAGGTCACCTGCACGAGGATGGGCGACATCAGGTTGGGCAGGATGTGCTTGAGCAGGATCTTCGGGGTGCGCACGCCCAGGGCGCGCGCCGCGTCCACGAACAGCAGCTCGCGCAGCACCAGCGTGGTGGCGCGCACCACGCGGGCCACGCGCGGCGTGTAGACGATGACCAGGGCAAGCATCACGTTCCACAGCGATACCCCCAGGATGGACACCAGCGCGATCCCCAGCAGGATGTCGGGGAAGGACATCATGGCGTCCACCACCCGCATCAGCGGTGCATCCAGTCGCCGGAAGAACCCCGCGAACATGCCCAGCAGCGTGCCCAGCAGCACCGCGCCTGCCGCCGTCACGAAGCCGATGAGCAGCGAGTACCGCGCGCCGTGCACGATGCGCAGCAGCACGTCGCGCCCCAGCTCGTCGGTGCCCGCCCAGTGGGTGGCCGAGGGCGCGCGCAGCCTCTCGCTGATGGACAGCGCATTGGGGTCGGCGTCCGACACTGCGGGGTAGACGGTGGCGACCGCCACGACGAGCGCCAGCGCGATGGCCGAGGCCAGCACCACCTTGCGTGCGAACAGCCGGCGCAGCACGGCCGCGAAGCGCTGCCAGGAAGAAGGGGATGGATTGTGGCCGTTCATGGTGCCACCAGCCGGATGCGCGGGTCCACCAGCGTGTAGATGAAGTCGATGGCGAGGTTGATGAACACGTAGATGGCCGCGATGACCAGCAGCGTGCCCTGGATGACCGGGTAGTCGCGCCGCAGCACCGCCCGCACCACCAGGTTGCCCACACCGGGCAGGTTGAACACGGTCTCGGTGACCACGGTGCCGCCGATCATCAGCGCCATGGTCAGGCCCAGCACGGTGACGATGGGCACGAGCGCATTGCGCAGCACGTGCTTGACCATGATGGTGCCCTCGTCCAGCCCCTTGGCGCGTGCGGTGCGCACATAGTCTTCGCCCAGGATGTCGAGCATGGACGCGCGGGTGAAGCGGATGATCAGCGCCGAGTTGAGCAGGCCCAGCACGAGCGCGGGCAGCAGCAGGTGAGATAGCCGTTCGCCCAGCGTGGCGCTGGGGTCGCCGTAGCCCGATGCCGGGAACCAGCCCAGCTTGACGGCGAACAGCTGGATGAGGATCAGGCCCAGCCAGAAGCTGGGCACGCTCGCGCCCAGCATGGCCACACCGCTCACGGCCTGGTCGGCCGCGCTGCCGCGCCAGATGGCGGCCGCCATGCCGCACGGAATGCCCACCAGCGCCGCGATGCCCACCGCGAACAGCGCGAGGAACAGCGTGGGCTCGGCCCGCTCCAGCAGCGCCTGGGCCACGGGCCGCTGCAGGAAGAGCGAGTGCCCCAGGTTGCCCTGCAGCAGCTCACCCACCCACAGCACGAACTGCGTGGGCAGGGGCTTGTCCAGCCCGTATTGGGCGCGCGCCTGGGCAATGTCGGCAGCGGTCGCCTGGTCGCCCAGTAGCAGCGCCACCGGGTCGCCCGAGGCCAGCCGCGTGAGGCAGAACACCAGCACCGCCACCAGCGCCAGCACCACGGCTGCACCCCCCAGCCGCTTCAATAGAAATCGCATGCTTGCTTGTCTCTCAAAAGGTCCCCGTTCGCACCACAACCCCTGCCCAGGCCAGTGCCACAGTGGATCCGGCTTTGCCGGTCCACCGGTGGCGCCCCCTAGGGACCCTCTGCACGAATCACCGCGCCGTGGGCATCTGCGGTCTCGGGCGGTCTGCCGCGTTGCAAATACTCGCAATAGCTTCGGCTATTGCTGCGTTTTGCGCCTTGCAGCCCTTCCCGATCCGCAGCGCCCACTTTCCGCTCGATTCGTGCAGAGGGTCCCTAGAGGGGGAGGCGCCGCAGGCGCTTCGGGGGGAGTCATTTCATCCAGGTGTTCCAGAAGAACGGCCAGATCGCGGGTGTGTAGCCCGACAGCTTGGCCGAGCGCGCGGACAGGCCGTTGAACTTGCCCACCTCGATGAACGGCACCTCGTCGTACACCACCTGCTGCACCTTGCCCCACAGCGCGCCGCGCTTGGCAGGGTCGGTTTCCTGGTTGAACGCGGCCAGGGTCGACTTCTTGGCGTCGGAATCCCACCAGCCCGGCGCGCCGTCGCCCAGCTGTGGTGGCGACAGCATGGGCTCGGGAAACAGGCCCGAATGCGTGAAGTACACGTCCCACAGCTTGGCGTCGTTGCGGCGCTGCACCAGGGTGGCCCAGTCCACCACCTGCAGGTCGGTCTTGAAGCCCGCCTTCTTGAGCTGCTCGGACATCACCAGCGCCATGTTGTAGTGGAACTCGTACTGCCGGCTGGCCATGATGCGCACGGGCTGGCTGTTGCTGTAGCCCGCCTTGGCCGCCAGGTCCTTGGCGGCCTGGGGGTTGCGCTCGTTGTACAGCTTGGCGCCCGCGTCCGAGTAGTAGGGCGTGCCTTTGGGAAAGAAGTTGGGTTCCACCACGAAGAAGCGGTTGTCGCCAAAGCCTGCGGCCATCAGCTCACCCGTGCCCACGGCGGTCTGCACCGCGCGGCGCAGGGGCTGCGATGCCAGCATGCCCTCCTTGGTGTTGAACACGATGTACGGAAAGCCGAAGTTCTTGGTGACGATGGGCACCACGGCCGGCGCGCCCTTTTCCACGCGGCCGATGGCTTCAACCGGCAGCAGGTCGGCATAGTGGAACTGGCCGGACAAAGCGCCTTCGACCCGCGTGTTGGCGCTGGGCACGGGCACGAAGCGCAGCTCATCGAGCAGCGCCTCGCGGCGGCCCGCGTAGCCGCTGGGCGCTTCCTTGCGGGCGGCGTAGTCGTCAAAGCGCACCAGCACGGTGAACTGGTCCGGCCGGCGCTCCTTGAACTTGTAGGGCCCGGTGCCAATGAATTCCTTGAGCTGCGGCGCGATGCTTTCCTTGGCCAGGATGGCCGCCATGCCGCTGGGCAGGGCCAGCTGGGCCAGCAGCGGCGCATAGGGGTTCTTGAGCTTGAGCTCCACGCCGTGCGTGCCCTTGGCGGCCAGTGAAGCCACTTCCTTGCCCACGGCCTTGCCGCGCGGCGAGAGTTCCATCCAGCGCTGCAGCGAGGCCACCACATCCTCGGCCGTCATCTCGCGGCCGTTGTGGAACTTCACGCCCTTGCGCAGCGCGATGGTGTAGGTGAGGCCGTCCTTGGAGACGGCGGGCATGCCCTCGGCCAGCATGGGCGCGATGTTCCAGCTGCCGTCGAAGGTGTACAGCGGCTCGTACACGTGCTGCATGATGGTGCCGACCAGGTCGGCCGTGCTCACCATCGGGTCCAGGCCCTGGGGTTCACCGACCATGGCCAGGTTGGCGGCGCCGCCCTTGGCCGGCGCGCCGGCCTGCTGCGCCCACGCAGCGCCGGGGCCCGCTCCCCACAGTGCCAGCAGCGCGGCCAGGCCCACCAGCCCCCGCCGAGCCGCGCTTGCCGGCCGGGGATCCTTCAGTCGCACCACATTGGTTCCAGAAGTTTGCATCGTGCACCTCTAAGTAATAGGATTACATTGATAAGCACTTTCGATGCCAGAAATTCGCTCGATTCGTGCTTGTTGGGCGTTTTGTATGTAATATCTTTACTCAAAGGAGCACTTTCAATGCCAGTAGAAACCCTTGGTCAGTCCCCGCTTGCCTCCGACCGGCAGGCCCGCCCCCTCTCGCCCGCCACCCGCGCGGGCGACTTCGTTTTTGTGTCGGGACAGGTGCCGACCGATGACCAGGGCCAGGTCATCACAGGCGGTATCGAGGCGCAGACGCGCCAGGTGTTCCTGCGCCTCACGCAGGCACTGGCACTGGCCGACTGCACGCTGGCCGATGTGGCCAAGGTGAGCGTGTGGCTGGCCGATGCGCGCGACTTCGGCAGCTTCAACCGTGTCTACATGGAGTGTTTTGGCGAACACCGGCCCGCTCGCTCCACGGTGGAGTCGCGGCTCATGATCGATGCCAAGGTGGAAATCGACGTCACGGCCTACAAGCCGCGCGGCTGAGCGCCGCGCGCGCGTGCCGGCGCGGCCTGCGGCGCCGGCTACATCACGCGGATGCCCAGCTCGCTGACCAGCATGGCAGCCTGGTCGGCGGAGAGGACCGCGCCCTTGAAGGACTGCCCCAACTGGGCCAGCCGCAGGCCGCCCAGGTCCACCGACCGCAGGTCGGCGCCATCGAACCGTGCGTTCTTCAGGTGGGCATCGCGCAGGCTGCCGCCTTCGAACACCGCGTCGCGGAAGTCGCAGCCCGACAGATCGGCGTCGGACATGTCGAGCTGTCCGATGGTCTGCTTGCGCAACGACATGCCCCGCAGGTCCGCGCCCACCAGCAGTGAATCGTGGAACGCCAGGCCCAGTGTCTGGGCTTCGTGGAACTGCGCGCCGGTCAGTTTGACCTCGGCGAACAAGGCCGACGCCAGCGCGGCCTTGGTCCAGAGCGTGTTGTTCAGGTCGCACCGGTGAAAGCGCGCATCCGTCAGCTGCGCCAGGTGAAAGCTGGCCTGCCGCGCCCTGCAGCCGAGCCACCGCGTGTCGCCGAGCTGGGCGCGCACCAGCGATGCCTCGGCCAGGCTGCAATCCGTGAACTGCGCACCCTGCAGCGCAAGGCCCGAGAGGTCAGCGCCGTCGAAATCGCATTGCTCGAAGTGCAGTCGGTGCGCCGGGGTGTCTTCCAGCATCGCCTGCAGGCTGAATCGGGAGAGTTGCTGTTCCTGCACGAGGACCGTGGGGGTGGGGCAAATGGATGCGGTGATCATGTGCGGGACGCAAGTGGAGGCGAAGGGCTGCGTGCGTTGGCTGTTGGGTGACGGCTCAATGCCCGGCCGTCTTGGAGAACAGGTTGACCACCACCACGCCCGCCACGATGAGGCCCAGGCCGGCAATGGCGGGCGCATCCAGCCGCTGCCCATAGTAGAGCCAGCCCACGGTGGATATCAGCACGATGCCCACCGCCGACCAGATGGCGTACGCAACGCCGATGGGGATCGTTTTGAGCGTGAGCGACAGCAGGTAGAACGACACGCCGTAGCAAACCGCCGTGATCGCGCTGGGCACCAGCCGCGTGAAGCCGTCCGAGGCCTTGAGCGCGCTGGTGCCCAGCACCTCGGCCAGGATGGCCAGGCCCAGCAGAGCGTAGCTGGTGGTGGTGGCGGTCCACTGGATCATGGTGCGGGTCCGTTGCAAAGCTGAAGAAGCGGCCGATTCTAGGAATGCCAGCCGCACTGCGGGGCCAAGCCCTTGCATCTGTGCGGGGCCTCTGCTGCGCGGCTTGCCAGCGGCTGGGATCTGTGTGCACGCGGCGCTGTGCGGGGCGCCCTGCCACCGCCGCAGCGTGGCCCGTGGTCTGGCGCGCCCGGCGCACCCGGCGCACCCGGCGCAGATGGCCGCTAGGCGGCGTGCTGCAGCATCAGGTCCAGGTTCTGCACGGCAGCGCCCGACGCGCCCTTGCCCAGGTTGTCGAACACCGCGCTCAGCAGCACCTGGCCGTGCAGCGGATTGGCAAACACGGAGAGCCGCAACTGGTTGGTGCCGTTGAGCACCTGGGGGTCCAGGTGCTGCGCTGCCTGCGCATCCTGCAGCGACACCACCTCGACATGCGCCGCGCCGTCGTAGTGCTGCTGCAGGCAGGCGTGCAGCCGGTCGGCAGTCACGCCCGCGGGCAGTTGCCGCAGCAGCAACGGAATGGTCAGCACGATGCCCTGGCGGAACGAGCCGTAGGCGGGCAGAAAGAAAGGCCGCTGCGTGAGGCCCGCGTGTTTCTCGATCTCGGGCGTGTGCTTGTGGGCCAGCCCCAGGCCGTACACCTGGAACGCGGGGGCTTGTGATGCACCCGCACCTTCGTGCTCGTCCACCCGCGCGCGGCCGCCGCCGGAGTAGCCCGACACGGCATGGATGGCCAGCGGATGGTCCGCAGGCACCAGGCCGGCCTGCACCAGCGGCAGCAGCAGCGCGATGGCGCCCGTGGGGTAGCAGCCGGGGTTGGTCACGCGGTGTGCCGTGGCGATGCGGGCGGACTGCGCGGCGCTCATTTCAGGCAAGCCGTAGACCCAGTCCGCATCGGTGCGGTGGGCCGAGCTGGCGTCGATCACGCGCACGGCGGGGTTCACCACGGACGCCGCCGCTTCGCGCGCGGGACCGTCGGGCAGGCACAGCACGGCGATGTCGCAGGCATTGATCGCTTCTGCGCGGCGCGCAGCGTTCTTGCGGTCCGCCTCGGGCAGCGTGAGCAGGCGCAGGTCGCTGCGGCCGTGCAGGCGTTCGTGGATCTGCAGGCCGGTGGTGCCTTGATCGCCGTCGATGAAAACCAAAGGTGCGCTCATGCGGTGCTCCTGATGAATTAAATGGCCGAAGAAAAAATGAACGGATGACGAATCTTCGGCCGCACCCTACAATTTGAAAAGTTGAATTTCACAAACATCAACATCAGATTTACTGAACGTCATGCGCGAACTCAACCTCGACCGGCTGCGCACGCTGGTCACCATCGCAGACCTGGGCTCGTTTGCCGAAGCCGCGCGGGTGCTGCACCTGGCGGCGCCCACGGTGAGCCTGCACATCGCCGACCTGGAGGCGCTGTTCGGCGCGCCGCTGCTGGTGCGCAAGCGCGGCGAGGTCACCCCCTCGGGCGTGGGCGACGCGCTGATCGAGCGCGCACGGCGGCTGCTGGCCGATGCGGACGAGGCGCTCGATGTGGTGCAGCGCCAGGTGCAGGGGCTCGCGGGCCGCGTGCGGCTGGGGGCCTCCACCGGTGCCATTGCACATCTGCTGCCCCAGGCGCTGGAGGTGCTGGGGCAGCACCACCCCGGCATCGACGTGCAGGTGGCCGTGCTCACCACCCAGGACACCATGGCGCGCCTGGCCGGCGGGTCGCTGGATGTGGGCCTGGTGGCATTGCCGCAGGCCACCGTGCAGGGGGTGAAGGTGCAGCCTTGGCGGCGCGATCCGGTGATGGCGTTCGTGCCGTCGGCCTGGCCCGCGCCGCAGCGCGCAACGCCGAAGTGGCTGGCGGCGCAGCCGCTCATCCTCAACGATGTGGGCACCAGCCTGTCGCGGCTGACAGCCGAATGGTTTGCGCTGGCGGGCGCGCACCCCAAGGCGCGCATCCAGCTCAACTACAACGATGCCATCAAGAGCCTGGTGGCCGCAGGCTACGGCGCGACGCTGCTGCCGCACGAGGCCACATCCTCCACGCCGCTCGACCCCCGCATCCGCATGCTGCCGCTGCGTCCCGCGCTGTGGCGGCCGCTGGGCATCGCCCACCGCGCGGGGCCGTTGGAGCGGGCCACGCAGCATGTGCTGGACGTGCTGTGGCAGCAGCGCCAGGCGTGATCAGTGCGGATTCTTCAGTCAAATTGGTCGCTGTCGCTTATCTGGAAAGCGCAAGCAGCTATCAAATCAATAGTGATTGCGGTGCTTGGCTGTGGGACTGCCCGGCCGCACCGCCTGCGGTGCATCAGGCGGTGGCGCCGGGGCCCAGCGCGCTGAGCACCATGCGCACGATCAGCTCCTCGGCGTTGATGTAGTCGCGCTCGGTCAGGGCGGGCTTGCCCAGCAGCAGGGCGAACTGCGCCTCCTGCTCCGCATAGGCCTGCGTCACCGACCAGATGATGAACATCAGGTGCGTGAAGTTGACCTTGGCGATACGGCCCTCGCGCGCCCAGCGCTCGAAGGTGCGCACCTCGGTCTTGAGCAACGGGCCTACCCGCTCGGCGATGGCGGCGCCATAGCGTGGTGCGCCCGCAATCACCTCTTTGGTGAACACCTTCGCACCCTGGGGGCGCATGCGCGAGTACTGCAGCTTGGCGCGGATGTAGCGGCGCAGGGCCTGCTGGGGGTCATCGCTGTGCGACAGGGCCTCCATGCCTTCGAGCCACTGGGTGAGCACATCGTCGAGCACGCGCTGGTACAGCGCCTCCTTGCTCGGAAAGTAATACAGCAGGTTGTGGCGGCTGATGCCGATGGCGGCGGCAATGCTCTCGAGCGACGCGCCTTCGAAGCCGAACTGCGCGAAGTGGTTCTCCGCCTCGGCCAGGATGCCCTGCTCCTTGCGCAGGCGCGAGGCCTTGGGGGCGCGGGCGCCGGTGTCGTCGGTGGTGGCGGCCGCTGTGGCGGCGGGTGCGCGGGGGCGTTTGGCAGGGCGGGGGGCAGCCTGGGACTGGCGGGCTTCGGTCATTGCACCATTGTGGAACAAGCCGGGGCCTGAGAACTGGCAATTGCCTGGCATGAGGCTTGCTCTAGGGATTTTACCAATTGGTAAATTTTTACGGGTTGGTAAATTGGCCCACAACGCAGGGCACCGCGGCGCACCAAGCCGTGGGCACCTGCACCCCCACAGCGAGGACCACGATGAAACCTCCGAAGTCTGCGGGCGCAAGCATCCACGCTTGCGCCGCATTGGCCGCCTGCCGCCGCCTTGGCGGCGGCGCGTGCCACCTGCACCGGGCGCCCGCGCCCACCATGGCCGAACCGGCTGACAAGCGCCAGGCCTGCACTCCCACCCCGCACCTTTCGGAGGACATCTGATGGACACACCCGCAAGCCGTGCCTGCGGTATTCATGCCGCACGCCTGAACCTGGCCGACTACGCCGTCAATTTCAGCGACGCCCACCCGCCGTTGACCCGGCCGCAGGCCCTCATCGAGGCCGAGCGCTGCTACTACTGCCACGACGCGCCCTGCGCCACGGCCTGCCCCACGGGCATCGACATCCCGTCCTTCATCCACCGCATCGCGCAGGACAACAACCGGGGCGCGGCGCGCGCCATCCTCGAGGCCAACCCGCTCGGCGGCATGTGCGCCCGGGTCTGCCCCACCGAGGTGCTGTGCGAGCAAGCCTGCGTGCGCAACACCAACGAGGACAAGCCGGTGGAGATCGGCTCGCTGCAGCGCTACGCCACCGATGCCTTCTTCGCCAACCCCGGCGCGCCCATGTTCCAGCGCGCCGCACCCACCGGCCGCCGCGTGGCCGTGGTTGGTGCGGGGCCTGCCGGCCTGGCCTGCGCCCACGGGCTGGCGCTGCGCGGGCACGACGTGGTGCTGTTCGACGCGCGCCCCAAGCTGGGCGGGCTCAATGAATACGGCCTGGCGAGCTACAAGACCACCGACAACTTCGCGCAGAAGGAGGTGGAGTGGCTGCTGTCGGTGGGCGGCATCGAGGTGCGCACCAGCCAGCAGCTGGGCCGCGACATCACGCTCGACGGCCTGCTGGCCAGCCACGATGCGGTCTTCCTGGGCCTGGGCCTGCAGGGCGTGAATGCGCTGGGCGTGGCGGAGCCTGCGGCGGCCGGAGTGCAGGGCTTGAGTAGCGCCGTGGACTTTATCGCCGAGCTGCGCCAGAGCAGCGACCTGTCCACCCTGCCCGTGGGCCGGCGCGTGGTGGTGATCGGCGGCGGCATGACCGCGGTGGACGCCGCCGTGCAGTCGCGCAAGCTGGGCGCCGAAGAGGTGACCATCGTCTACCGCCGGGGAGCCGACGCCATGTCCGCGTCGAAGGTAGAGCAGCAATGGGCGCAGACGAACGGCGTGACCATCCGCCACTGGGCGGCGCCGCAGGAGGTGCTCTGCGAAGGCGGCGCCGTGACGGGCGTGCGCTTTGCGGCCACGGCCCTCGATGCGGCGGGCAAGCTGGTGAACACCGGCGAGACCTTCACGCTCGCAGCGGACATGGTGCTCAAGGCGATCGGCCAGACCTACGTGGCGGAGCCCGCTGGCAAGGCGATTGCGCTGGAGGGCGGACGCATTGCCACCGACGCCGCAGGCCGCACCAGCCTGGCGAGGGTCTGGGCGGGCGGCGACTGCCGGGCTGGCGGGCGCGACCTGACGGTCGAGGCCGTGGAGCACGGCAAGCTGGCGGCCATCTCCATCCATGAATCGATGAGCGTGCCGGTGGCCCTCGTGGCCTGACTTTCATCATCGGCACTTCCTCGTCGCACACCCTGACTGCATTTCACGGGAGCACATCCATGGCAGACATCCGCAGCAATTTCCTGGGCATCCAGAGCCCCAACCCCTTCTGGCTGGCCTCCGCCCCCCCGACCGACAAGGAGATCAACGTCACCCGCGCCTTCGAGGCGGGCTGGGGCGGCGTGGTCTGGAAGACGCTGGGCGAGGACCCGGCGGTCGTCAACGTGAACGGGCCACGCTACTCCACGCTCCTGTCGCAGGACCGCCGCGTGATCGGGCTGAACAACATCGAGCTGATCACCGACCGGCCGCTGCACACCAACCTCGAAGAGATCAAGCGCGTCAAGCGCAACTGGCCCGACCGGGCCATGATCGTCTCGCTCATGGTGCCCTGCGAAGAGCAGAGCTGGAAGAGCATTTTGCCCCTGGTGGAAGACACCGGCGCCGACGGCATCGAGCTCAACTTCGGCTGCCCCCACGGCATGAGCGAGCGCGGCATGGGCGCGGCCGTGGGCCAGGTGCCCGAGTACATCCAGATGGTCACGGCCTGGTGCAAGCACTACAGCCGCCTGCCCGTGATCGTGAAGCTCACGCCGAACATCACCGACGTGCGGCACCCCGCGCGGGCGGCCAAGGCGGGCGGGGCGGATGCAGTTTCGCTCATCAACACGATCAATTCCGTCATGGGCGTGGACCTGGACCGCATGGTCATGAGCCCCAGCACCGACGGTTGGGGATCGCACGGCGGCTACTGCGGCCCGGCCGTCAAGCCCATCGCGCTCAACATGGTGGCCGAGATTGCGCGCGATGCGCAGACCGCCGGTCTGCCCATCAGCGGCATTGGCGGCATCACCACCTGGCGCGACGCGGCCGAATACATCGCGCTGGGCTGCGGCACGGTGCAGGTATGCACGGCAGCCATGGTGTACGGCTTCAAGATCGTGCAGGACATGTGCGACGGGCTGTCCAACTTCATGGACGATCACGGCTACGCCACGCTCGACGACTTCAAGGGCCATGCCGTGCCCACGGTGCGGGACTGGAAGAACCTGAACCTCAACCACATCGAAAAGGCCGTGATCAACCAGGATGCCTGCATCCAGTGCGGTCGTTGCCATGTGGTGTGCGAAGACACCTCGCACCAGGCCATCACCTTCACCAAGGACGGCGGCGTGCGCAAGTTCGAGATCAACGAGGCCGAGTGCGTGGGCTGCAACCTGTGCGTGTCGATCTGTCCCGTGCCCGAGTGCATCACCATGCGCGCCCTGGAGCCCGGCGAGGTCGATGCGCGCACCGGCAAGCCGGTGACCGGCGAATACGCCAACTGGACCACGCACCCGAACAACCCGCAACGGGTGGCGGCGGCAGCGTGATGGACCGCTTTTCGTGTGCATCCGCCACAGGGCCTGCCAGGCAGGCCCTGTGCGTTGGCAAGTTTCTGAGGGCCTCGCATGCTGCACTGCATCTGGTGCATTTTTTGCGTAGCCCTCAACATCGCTTGCATCCTTTGGCCCGCCATCTGCCGGCGTGAGAACGCCGGGCCAGGCAGCGGGTTGTGTTCCACCCCCACGACGTCTTTGACAGGAGTACAGGCATGACCAACAGTACCGGCAGCGCTGCGCATGTGGCAGGGCACCTGCCCGGCGGAGCGACCAATGCGCTCGCCAATGAAGATCTGCTCCCTACCACCGCAGCGCAGCGGCACTGGACCTGGAAAGACTTTGCAGCGCTCTGGGTGGGCATGGTGGTGTGTGTGCCCACGTACACCATGGCCAGCTCCATGCTCGACCAGGGCTTCACCTGGCAGATGGCCGTGTGGCTCGTGTTCCTGGCCAACTGCATCGTGCTGGTACCGATGGTGCTCATCGGCCGGGTGGGTCCCAAGTACGGCGTGCCGTTCCCGGTGCTTGCGCGTGCGTCGTTCGGCGTGAAGGGGGCCAATCTGCCGGCGGTGCTGCGCGGCCTGGTGGCGTGTGGCTGGTTCTCCATCAACTGCTACTTCGGTGCGCTGGCGCTCCACGGTTTCCTGAACATCGCGGGCATGAACCTCGCGGGGCCCGCCCAGGGCGAGACCATCAGCACCTCGCAGTTCATGTGCTTCCTCGCGTTCTGGGCCGTGCACATCTACTTCATCTGGAAGGGTCCGGAGTCCATCCGCCTTCTGGAGGTCATCGCCGCGCCGCTGATGATCGGCGCCTCGATCCTGTTCGTGGTGGTGCTGGTGATGAAGGTGCCGTCGGGCCAGCTCTTCAACCTGCCCGCCAAAGTGGTGGAAGGCGGGCCCAAGACCTGGGCGGCCCTCACGGGGCTGGTGGGCTTCTGGGCCACGCTGGCGCTCAACATCCCGGACTTCACGCGCTTTGCCAAGTCGCAGAAGGACCAGGTCATGGGCCAGGCCATCGGCCTGCCGCTGCCCATGGCGCTGTTCTCCATGGTGGGCGTCATCGGCTTTTCGGCATCGGCCATCCTGTATGGCAAGGCGCAGTTGTTCCCCGATGGCCTGCTGACCCAGATGGGCAGCGTGGCGGCGGGCCTGGGCCTGCTGGTGATCCTGCTGGCCAACCTGACGACCAATGTGGCCGCCAACCTGGTGTCGCCGTCATACGACTTCAGCCAGATCGCGCCGTCCAAGATCAGCTTTCGCATGGGCGGCGTCATTGCTGCGCTGATCGGGCTGGTGTTCATGCCCTGGAAGATCCTGGCCACATCGGGCGGCTACCTCTTCACGTGGCTGGGCGGCTACGGCACGCTGCTGGGCGCCATTGCCGGCATCCTGCTGGTGGACTACTACCTGGTGCGCAAGAGCGTGCTGAAAGTGGACGACCTGTACCGGCGCGGCGGCGACTACGAGTACAGCAATGGCTGGAACCTGCACGCGCTCATCGCCTTCGCCCTGGGCGTGCTGCCCTGCCTGCCGGGCTACCTGGCGGTGTCCGGCGTGGTGGACAAGGCGGGCATGCCTGCCATCTGGCTCACGCTGTTCGACTCGGGCTGGTTCTTCAGCCTGGCCGTGGCCGGCACCTACTACTACCTGACCGCCAAGAAGAAGTGACCTGAGGCCTCGCCCGGCCGTGGTGCCGGTGCCGGGCCTGCCTTTTTTTGATCTGCATCCCTGAAGGAGATCTCCATGACCCAAGCCCTCCTGGTCCGCGGTGGAACCGTGGTCAACGCCGACCGTGAACAACAGGCCGATGTCCTCTGCGTCGATGGCCGCATCGTGGCCGTGGGCGAAGGTGCGGCGGCGCAGACCCCGGCCGGCGCGCAGACGCTGGATGCCAGCGGCCAGTACGTGCTGCCCGGCGGGATCGACCCGCACACGCACATGCAGCTGCCCTTCATGGGCACGGTCACCATGGACGACTTCTTCACCGGCACGGCGGCAGCGCTGGCGGGCGGCACCACGAGCATCATCGACTTCGTGATTCCCGACCCGCAGGAGCCCATCCTGGACGCCTACCGCAAGTGGCGCGGCTGGGCCGAGAAATCGGCGGCCGACTATTCCTTCCACGTCGCCATCACCTGGTGGAGCGAGCAGGTGCGCGCCGACATGGGCACGCTGGTGCACGAGGAGGGCGTGAACAGCTTCAAGCACTTCATGGCCTACAAGAACGCCATCATGTGCGACGACGAAACTCTGGTGAACAGCTTCAAGCGCGCGCTGGAGCTGGGCGCCATGCCCACGGTGCATGCCGAGAACGGCGAGCTGGTGTACCTGCTGCAGCAGGAGGTCGCCAAGATGGGCATCACCGGCCCCGAGGGCCACCCGCTGTCGCGCCCGCCCATGGTCGAGGCCGAGGCCGCCAACCGCGCCATCGCGATTGCCGATGTGCTGGGCGTGCCCATCTACGTGGTGCACGTGAGCTGCATGGAGTCGGCCGACGCGATTGCCCGCGCCCGCGCGCGCGGCCAGCGCGTGTACGGCGAGGTGCTGGCCGGGCACTTGCTGGTCGACGACAGCGTCTACCGCGACCCCGACTTCGCCAAGGCGGCCGCCTACGTGATGAGCCCGCCGTTTCGCCCAAAGGTGCACCAGGAGGCGCTGTGGCGCGGCCTGCAGTCGGGCCAGCTGCACACCACCGCGACGGACCACTGCACCTTCTGCGCAGCGCAAAAGGCCATGGGCAAAGAGAACTTCGCCAAGATCCCCAATGGCACGGGCGGTGTCGAGGAGCGCATGGCCGCCATCTGGGACGGCGGCGTCAACACCGGTCGCCTCACGCCCAGCGAGTTCGTGGCCATCACCTCGGCCAACACGGCCAAGCTGTTCAACATCTACCCAAGGAAGGGTTTCATCGGCGAGGGAGCCGACGCCGACCTGGTGCTGTGGGACCCCGAGGGCACGAAGACCTTCTCGGCCAAGACGCAGTTCAGCAAGGGCGACTTCAACATCTTCGAGGGGCGCACCGTGCGCGGCATCCCGACCCACACCGTGAGCCAGGGCCGTGTGG
Organism: Acidovorax sp. sic0104; assembly: GCF_019219095.1. GTDB lineage: Bacteria > Pseudomonadota > Gammaproteobacteria > Burkholderiales > Burkholderiaceae_C > Acidovorax. Next base: position 616,694 of record NZ_JAHUWH010000001.1, on the reverse strand, counting down.
TGTTTGCCAACGGCGACCTGCGTGCTGAACAGGGCAAGGGCCGCTACATCAAGCGCCCGGCGTTTGGCGCCAACTTCCAGGCGGTGCAAAAGCGCGCGCAGGATCTCGCCCCCACAGCGGTCAACCGCTGAACCGACGGAGAACAACACCATGGACACCAAAGTCAAACCCAACATCGAAAACCTGCGCATCAACGGCCAGCGGCTGTGGGATTCGCTGATGGAGCTAGCGCAGATCGGCGCCACACCCAAGGGCGGCGTGTGCCGCTTGACCCTCACCGACCTGGACAAGCAGGGCCGCGACATGGTCACCCGCTGGGCACGCGAAGCGGGCATGACGGTGATCATCGACAAGATCGGCAACGGCTTCATGCGCCGTCCCGGGCGCAACAGCAATCTGCCACCCATCATGACCGGCAGCCACATCGACACGCAGCCCACGGGTGGCAAGTTCGACGGAAACTACGGCGTACTGGCGGGCATCGAGGTGGTGCGCACGCTGAATGACCACGGCATCGAGACCGAGGCGCCCATCGAAGTGGCTTTCTGGACCAACGAGGAAGGCAGCCGCTTCGTGCCCGTGATGATGGGATCGGGCGTGTTCGCCAAAGCCTTCACGCTGGAACACGCCTACGCCGCCACCGACACCGAGGGCAAGACGGTGAAGGGCGAGCTCGAGCGCATCGGCTACATCGGCGAACAGGAGCCGGGCGACCACCCCATCGGCGCGTACTTCGAGACCCACATCGAGCAAGGCCCGGTGCTGGAGGACAACGACAAGACCATCGGCGTGGTCAGCGGCGTGCTGGGCATCCGCTGGTTCGACTGCACCGTCACCGGCATGGAGGCCCACGCCGGCCCCACACCCATGGCCCTGCGCAAGGACGCGATGCTGGCCGCCACGCACATCATGCAAGACGTGGTGGCGGCAGCCCACCGCCACCCGCCGCATGGTCGGGGCACCGTGGGCATGGTGCAGGTGTTCCCCAACAGCCGCAACGTGATTCCCGGCCGGGTCAAGTTCAGCATCGACCTGCGCAACAGCACAGACGAACTCGTGGACCGGATGGCCGCCGAAGTGAAGGCCCGCGCCGAGCAGGTGGCGCAGGAGCACGGCGTGCAGGTGCACATCGAGATGGTGTCCAGCTACCCCGCGCAGCTCTTCCAGCCCGAGTGCGTGGAGGCCGTGGGCCGCGCCGCCGCCAAGCTGGGCTACAGCCACATGCCCGCCGTGTCGGGTGCGGGGCACGATGCCGTCTACATGGCCAAGCTCGCGCCCAGCGGCATGATCTTCATCCCCTGCAAGGACGGCATCAGCCACAACGAGATCGAGGACGCCAAGCCCGAGCACATCGAGGCGGGGTGCAACGTGCTGCTGCACGCGATGCTGGAGCGAGCGGGCACCTGACGCTTGCTGCGCCGGGGGGGGGCGCAGGGCCCCTCGCGGTGGATCGCAACGGGGCCGTGTCGGCCCGTTGTGGGTGCACCACATGTCCGCCGTTGTTACACCTTGGTTCCCGAGGGAGCCAAGTCGTGCATGCATGCGGGCTGCGGGTCGATCTGTCAATACCACAAGATCATGAAAAGACCGTGTCTTTTTGGCGGTCTTGAGGGTATGTCTGGGTGCGCGCGTGTATCTTCTGGTTACCTTTTCGTACCCGAAGACACGCCTCATGAAATTGCGTACCCGAATCCTCTGGCTGTGTGCTGCCACCTTGCTGGGCCTGGTCGTCCTGTCCGCTGTGGCGCTGACCACGCTGTACCGGTCGATGATGAACGAGCGCACGGCGCAGTTGTCCAATCTGGTCATCCTCGCCCACGCCGCTGCGCAGAAGGCGCACGACAAGGAAAAGAGTGGCGCGCTGTCCCGCGAGGACGCGATCAAGGAGGCCGAGCGCACCATCGGCAGCTTTGTCGACAAGGACAAGTACTTCTTCGTGCGCGGCTTCACCAACGATGTGAACTACGTGCACCCCAACCCCAAGCGCATCGGCATCGTCGATGAAAAGGGCGGCAAGGAAGCCGGTGTGCGCTACCGCGCCGCGCTGCAGGGCAAGACCATCGGCACGGTGACGGCTCCGGGCACGCGCCCCGGCGCGAAAGAGCCGGTGGACAAGCTTTACGCCATCGTCAAGTTCGAACCCTGGGACTGGATCATCGGCTTTGGCGACTACGTGGACGACATCCAGGACGCCTTCTGGCGCAACACGGCCATCCTGCTGTCCATCGGCGCGGTGCTGATGCTCATCGTGGCGGTGATGGCCTGGCAGATGCTGCGCACGCTGGTGCACCAGCTCGGCGGCGAGCCGCAGTACGCGGCGCAAGTGGTCACGCAGATCGCCGAGGGCAACCTGGCAGTGGATGTGCAGACGCTGCCGGGCGATTCGTCGAGCATCCTGCATGCGATCCGCGCCATGCGTGACAACCTGGCCCATCTGGTCACGCAGGTGCGCGACAGTACCGATTCGATCAACACGGCATCGGCGGAGATCGCCGCAGGCAATGGCGACCTGTCGGCGCGCACCGAATCGCAGGCCAGCGCGCTGCAGGAAACCGCGGCGTCGATGGAGCAGCTCACTTCCACCGTGCAGCAGAACGCCGCCAACGCGCGGCGTGCCGACGAGCTGGCCCGTGCTGCCTCGGACACCGCCGTGCGCGGTGGCGACGTGGTCCAGCAGGTCGTGGGCACCATGAGCTCCATCGAGCAGTCCTCGCGCAAGATCGTGGACATCATCAGTGTCATCGACGGCATCGCCTTCCAGACCAACATCCTCGCGCTGAACGCGGCGGTGGAAGCCGCGCGTGCGGGGGAGCAGGGCCGGGGCTTTGCGGTGGTGGCGAGCGAGGTGCGCAGCCTGGCCCAGCGCAGCGCTGCGGCGGCCAAGGAAATCAAGGGTTTGATCGACGACTCCGTGGCCAAGGTGGGTGCGGGGACGCAACTGGTGGAGCAGGCGGGCGCGACCATGCGCGAAGTGGTCGATGGTGTGAAGAGCGTCACCACGATGGTGGCCGAGATCAGCTCGGCCAGCTCGGAGCAGAGCGCCGGCATCGCCCAGGTCAATCAGGCGGTGTCGCAGATGGACCAGAGCACGCAGCAGAACGCGGCGCTGGTGGAGGAAGCCCTGGCCGCCGCGCAGTCGCTCAGCCATCAGGCCCTGGCGCTTTCGCAGACGGTGGGGCAGTTCCGCGTCGCGTGAGCGCGGGCCGCGCGGATGCGGTCTGCCGGTGAGCGTGACGGCAGCCTCCAGGTGATGGCAAATGTTGGCTGGACAAGCGGTTTCAGTGTGCGAAGATGCAAGCGATTGCTTCAGGGCTGGTCAGCCCGCTGCACGGGCTTTTTGCGCATGCTGACGCGCCCCGCTGCGTCCGCAGGGGCCCGCAGCCTTGTCTTGCATACCCATAGGTGCCGTCCATGTTTGTTCGACTTTTGCCGACTTCCTTGTGTGTGCAGGCTGCGGGCTTGATGCCGGGCTGCGGGCAGGCATGACTGTGTCGGCACCTGTTCCAGCGGCACGATTGCCGCAGGAGCGCATGCCCACGGACGTCGATCTGGCCGGGCGTGGCATCCGCTGTGCGGCACTGGAATGGCTGCCGCGTCCTGTCTGGGTGTTTGACATCGATGGCAGATGCGTGCACTGGGCCAACACGGCGGCACTGGCGGTCTGGAATGCCTCGACACTGGCCGAGCTGTGCGGGCGGGACATGGGGCACGACATGTCCGAGACCGTGGCGCGGCGCCTGGCACAGTACCAGACCGACTTCTTGCTGCGCCGCGATGCGAGCTTCAGCGAGCAGTGGACCATCTACCCCGGTGGTGTCCCGGTCTCGCTCAACGTGCGGTTTTGTGGGCACCGCCTGCCGGACGGGCGCATGAGCATGCTCTGCGAGGCCGAACCCATGGGCGTGGCCGCGCCGGAATCCCTGCGCTCGGTGGAGGCACTGCTGCACACGGCGGTGATGATCACCCTGTACGACGGCAACGGAGAGGCGCTCTACCGTAACCCTGCAGCGCGCGCGGCGGTGCTCAGCCCCCGCGAGCGGCTGCAGGACCGCATCGGCAGCGCCGCGGCGTTCGCCACGCTATCGCGCAGCCTGGAGCAGCACGGCGTGGCAACGCTCACCCTGGTGGTGCGCACCCCGCAGGGCGACCGCTGGCACGAGCTATCGGCCCGCCGCTGCAGCGATGCCGTCACGGGCCAGGACGCCGTGCTGGTGAGCGAGGCCGATATCAGCGCCATCAAGCACACGGAAGAGCGGGCCAACTTCCAGTCGCTGCACGACGTGCTCACCGGGCTGCCCAACCGCGCCCACTTCACGCAGCGCTTCGCGCGGGCCGTGGAGGAGGCGCGCGCCCAGTCGCTGGAGGCTGCGCTGCTGCTCATCGGCCTGGACCATTTCAAGGATGTGAACGACACACTGGGCCATGCGGCGGGCGACGAGTTGCTGGTGGCCATGTCCCAGCGCCTGCGCCATACGCGGCATGGCACCGAGGTGCTGGCACGCTGGGGTGGCGACGAATTCCTGATACTGCTGACGTCTGCGCGCATCCGCGAAGACCTGGATGCATTGCACGAACGCATCTCCGTGGCAATGGCCGCGCCGCTGGCCATTGCCGGTGCGCAGCTGCGGGTGACGTCCAGCATCGGCGTGGCGCTGTACCCGCAGGATGGCGAGTCCATCGAGATCCTGCTGCGCAACGCGGACCTGGCGATGTATGCGGCCAAGGAGCGCGGGCGCAACGCGCTGGCTTACTTCGACCGGCACATGGCCGAGACGGTGCGCACCCGTACCGAGCTGGAAAAGGAGTTGCACCAGGCCCTGGAGCGCGAGGAGTTCGAGGTGTACTTCCAGCCGCGCGTGGACGTGGCCACCAACTCCATCCGCGCAGTGGAGGCGCTGGTGCGCTGGAACCACCCGCGCCTGGGCCTGGTGTCGCCGGCCCATTTCATCCCGACCTGCGAGACCACGGGGCTCATCGGCGCTCTGGGGCTGTGGGTGCTGGCGCAGGCGGCGCGCGAGCAGGTGGCCTGGGCCGCGCAGGGTTGGGACCTGGTGGTGTCGGTCAACCTGTCGCCCCGCCAGTTCGCCTCGCCCAGCCTTCTGCACGACATCACCGGCGTGCTGCGCGAGGCCGGGGTGAACCCGGCGCGCATGGAGCTGGAGATCACCGAGTCCATCCTGCTGGGCGAAGACCAGCACGTTCTCAACGTGCTGCGCGAGCTGTCGGCGCTGGGCCTGACCATTGCGCTCGATGACTTCGGCACGGGGTACTCCAACCTGGCCTACCTCCAGCGGTTCCCGGTCCATACGCTCAAGATCGACAAGACCTTCATCCAGGACACGGATGCCAACCGGTCGCTGGCCGATCTGATCGTGTCGCTGTCCACGCTGATGAAGCTCACGGCGGTGGCCGAGGGGGTGGAGACGCAGGAGCAGCTCGATTGGGTGTCGGGGCGCGGGATCGCGCAGTACCAGGGTTATCTGTACGCGCGGCCAATGCCGGTGCGGGACTTCACTGACTGGCTGCGTGTGCACCCGCCGGGCTGAACCTGGCTATCAGGCGTCGTCGCGATGCCTGCTCACACTGATTCGGTCAGGCTGACGCCGCCAGTTCGGGCGCGTCGGTGATGCCAAGGAAATGGTCCAGCATGTGGAAGTGGTCCTCGAAGAATTCCTCTTCCAAGCCAGCCAACCGCGCGAGCGGAGTCCACTGCACCTGCAGCGCATCGTCATCTGCCTGCACCGTGGGGAATGCCGCGCCGCCCAGGTCGAAGTAGTGTGCGTGCGTGAGCGTGCGGCCGCGCTGGCTGCGGTCGGGGTGGTCGAACACCGCCACGGACTGCAGCGCGGCACGCATGGTGGCCTCGGGCAGGTCGCAGTGGGTTTCTTCCACCAGCTCGCGCAGGCAGGACTGCCAGACCGTTTCGCGTTGTTCGATGAAGCCGCCGGGCACAGCCAGCTGGCCTTTGCCGGGCGCGTGGGCGCGGCGGATGAGCAGCACGTGGTCCTGGCAGCGCAGCACGGCGTCCACGGTCACGAAGACCGGTGGGTAGGGGGCTGCGGACCAGGCTTCGCGGTAGCGGCGCAGCATGCGCCATTCTTCCTGCAGGGCCGGGTAGTGCGGGGTATGGGAAAAGCGCTCCAGCGCGGTCAGTGTGCTCGCCGGAATCTCGGCCGCCAGCGGGGCCAGCGCTGCCTGCACCGTGGCGGGCGTGGCGCCGAAATACGCGTCGCGGATGGAGGTGGCGTCGATGCGGCCCTGGCGTTCCACGTGGATGAGCTGCCAGCCGGGGAAGGCGCTCAGGTAGCTGCTGGTGGCGTCCTTGAAATGGCCCACGAGGCCAATGTTCGCACCGGCACCGGCGATCTCTGCCACGCCCCGGCGCACGGCCTGCACCCACACGGCCTCGTTGTAGTAGTCCCTCACGGGCAGCACCCGGACGCGCGCTCGGTCGGCAGCGGGCAGGGCTGCGTGCAGCATGGCCTCGCGCTCTTGCCAGGTGAAGGGGTTCTTGGGCGAGCGGGCCTGCCAGGCGGAGCCGACCACCACGATCACGTTCTGCGCGCTGTCGAGTGCGCGTTGCAGCAGGGCCAGGTGGCCGGTGTGGACGGGCTCAAAGCGGCCGATGTAGATGGCGGTATCGTGCATGCGTCTCCAGGATCTTGAAGTATTTTTGGCCTCTGGCGCTTGATGCGTGAGCGCTGCCAGCTACTGTTTTGATAGTAATTTTAGACGGGGTGTCTGCAGCGCACGGACCCGGCCCGTGAACATCTCGGCCCGAAAGAGGGTCACTGTCAGGCAATCCCGTCACACATACTTTGCAGCGATCGGCATCTGCCGCCCGCTGCCGAAGGCCCGGGGCCGCACGCGCAGGATGGGCGGGGCCTGGCGGCGCTTGTATTCGTTGCGCGCCACCATCATGCGCACGCGCTGCACGAGTGCGCGGCCGGCGTCGCCCTCCTGCAGGTTGGACACGAAGGCCTGCGCGGCCGTCAGCTCGGCCGTGGACAGGCGCTCGCCCTCGATCAGCAGCTTGAGCACCTCGTCGAGCACCGGGTAGGGCGGCAGGCTGTCCACGTCGCGCTGGCCGGGTGCCAATTCGGCGGACGGCTCCTTGTCGATGATGGCCTGCGGAATCAGTTCGCGCCCGGCTTGCGCATTGAGGTGGCGCGAGAGCGCGAACACTTCGGTCTTGTACAGGTCGCCGATGAGGCCCAGGCCGCCGTTGGTGTCGCCGTACAGCGTGCAGTAGCCCACCGAGATCTCGGACTTGTTGCCGGTGGTGAGCAGCAGGTGGCCGAAGGCGTTGGAGTATTCCATCAGCACCGTGCCGCGGATGCGCGCCTGCAGGTTTTCCAGTGGCAGGCCCGCCAGCGGCTGGTCGAACGATTGCCCGAACAGCTGCGCGTAGCCCGCCACCAGGTCTGCGATGGGGTGGGTGAACAGCTGCACGCCCAGGTTGCGGCACAGCGCCACCGAGTCGTCGACCGAGCCGCTGCTGGAGTAGCGCGAGGGCATGGTGATGCCCACCACGTTCTCCGGGCCCAGCGCCTGTGCGGCCAGGGCCAGGGTGAGCGCGCTGTCGATTCCGCCCGAGCTGCCCACCACGACTTGCCTGAAACCGCAGCGGCGCGCGTAGTCCCTGAGGCCCAGCATGATTTGCTGGCGGTAGAACTCCATGGTGGGAATGCCCTCGGCTGGCACGGGGGCCGGGGCCTGGCCGTCGCCCATGGAGAAGTGGCCGTTGTCGAACTGCAGGGTGCGCACGTCCTCGACGAAGCGGGGCGCCTCGAAGACGATGCCGGCATCGGGCTCGGCCGCAAACGACGCGCCGTCATACACCAGCTGGTCGTGCCCGCCCACCTGGTTGACGTACAGGATGGGCAGGCCGTGGCGGCGCGACGAGCCGCCGAAAATCTGGTGGCGCTGTTCGCGCTTGCCCACGTGGCTGGGGCTGGCGTTGATGCTGATCACGAGGTCTGGCGAGGCGTCGCGCAGGCGCACGAAGGGGTTGGTCACGTAGTCGGCGCCGTGGTCGTTCCAGCCGTCTTCGCAGACCAGCAGGCCCACCTGGAAGCTGCCGACGCGCAGCACCTTGGCCACGTCGGGGCCGGGCTCGAAGTGGCGGCGCTCGTCGAAGATGTTGTAGGTGGGCAGCAACTGCTTGGCGTACGACAGGCGCACCTGGCCGCCGTGCAGCACCAGCAGGCTGTTGTGCAGCCGCTTGCCGGGCCCGCTGGCGCGTGTGGGCGTGCCCACCACCCAGTGCAGGTCGGGCAGCTCGGCCGATGCGGCCTGCAGCGCGGCCACCCCGGCCTCCACGCGCTGCATGAACTCGGGCTCGTCCAGCATGTCGCCGGGGTAGTAGCCGCACAGCGAGAGTTCGCTGAAGACGACGAGGTCGGACCGGTCGGCCGCGGCCTGCCGCGCGGCGGCGACCATGCGGTCGACATTGCCTTCGATGTCGCCGACGGTGAAATTCAATTGGGCGATGGTGATGCGAAGCATGTGTCTTTTTCCTTGAGTGCTGCAGAGCCCGTCGGAGTGGCTGAAAAACTCAGCGAAGCGGTTCTGGGATTCTCTTCATGAATCAAGCGGTAAGTGGGCGCTGCGGATCGGGAGGGCTGCAAGGCGCAAAACGCAGCAATAGCTGTAGCTATTGCGAGTATTTGCAACGCCGCAGACCGCCCGAGCCCGCAGATGCCCACGGCGCGGCGATTCGTGAAGAGGATCCCCAGGCGTTCCGTCGCTGACAGTACCGCAGGTACGGCAAGACGGAACAACGACGCCAGGAGAGTTTTCTCAGCCGCTCAATTCACAACGTTGAAGACTTGGCGGAGGTAAGCTAAGTAGGTTTCATCGTCGCACAGCGTCTTGCCGGGCGTGTCCGACAGCTTGGCCACCGCCTGGCCGTTGGCGCGGGTGAGCTTCATCACGATGTTCAGCGGCTTCATTTCGGGTGTGTCTCCCATGTCGTTGGTGAGATGGGTGCCGATGCCAAAGCCCAGCTGTGTCCGGTCGCCGAAGTGCCGGTACAGCGCCAGCGCCTTGGTGAGCGTGAGGCCGTCGGAAAACACCAGCCGCTTGGTGTTCGCGTCGATGCGCAGCCTGGCATAGTGCGCCAGCGCCTTTTCGCCCCAGGCCACCGGGTCGCCCGAGTCGTGGCGCAGGCCGTCGAACAGCTTGGCGAAGTACAGATCGAAGTCGGCCAGGAATGCGTCCATGCCCACGGTGTCGGTCAGCGCAATGCCGAGGTCGCCGCGGTACTCCTGCACCCAGTCTTCCAGCGCGGCCTTTTGAAAGTCACGCAGCCGCACGCCCAGCGCCTGGTAGCTTTGCAGGTACTCGTGCGCCATGGTGCCGATGGGCACCAGGTTCAGATCGCGCGCCAGCAGCACATTGCTGGTGCCCTTGAACCACTGCGGCGTCTGCTCTGCGAATGTCTTGACCACCTCGCGCTGCCAGTCGCCGCTGTAGCGGCGGCGCAGGCCGAAGTCGAACAGCTCGAAGGGGTGGCGCAGCGTGGCCTGCCGGGCCAGGTCCTGCAGCTGCTGCACCTTGGCGGCCAGGCGCTCGCGGCCGCTGGCCAGCGCTGCGGCGGCGTCGAAGCGGCGAAAGTACAGCTCGTTCACGATCGCCAGCACGAAGATCTCGAAGCCCATCACATGCACCTGGGGGCCGCGCGCGACGATGGTGAGCGTGTCGCCCTCGGCCCGCGCCTCGATGAAGCTGCGCTGGAACTGGAAGATGCGCAAGAAGTCGATGAAGTCGGTCTTGATGAAGCGCAGGCCGCCCAGGTAGTCCAGCTCGCCCTTTGTGAAGCGCAGCGAACACAGGTGGTCCAGTTCGGCGTTCACGTCCGGCAGCAGTTCGGTCAGCGGGTACAGGGGCTGGTTGCGGCACACGAAGCGGTATTCGCTTTGCGTCTGCGGGTGCCGGTGCAGCAGGGCCTGCCACATCGTGAACTTGTACAGATCGGTGTCGAGCAGGCTGGTGATGATGCGGGTCATGATGGTGCTCCTGTTTCTATAGCTGGTTACGCTTGTTCAGCAAGCGCTAGGGATCCTCTGCACGGATCGAGCTGCCAAGTGTGCACTGCGGATCGGGAAGGAGTGCAAGGCGCAAAACGCAGCAATAGCCGTAGCTATTGCGAGTATTTGCAAAGCCGCAGGCCGCCCGAGACCGCAGATGCACACGGCGCGATGATTCGTGCAGAGGGTCCCTAGAGGCTGATTTCCGTGCTGGTGGCCAGTTGCACGCCCTGGGCGCGCATGGCGTCGAGGAAGGTCTGGTGCTGGGTCTCGAAGCCGCCAACCGGGCTCATGCAGTCGGTCAGCAGCACGATGTGGCTCGGCCGGGCGCCGGCCGCCTGCAGGCGGGGCAGGTGCTGCACGATGTGCTCGGTGGTGGAGCGCACGCAGTGGCTGCTGGCCTCGCCGGCGATGAGCAGCAGGTCGGCGGTGTCGAGCGCCGCGAGCAGGCGGGTGTTGAGGGCGGTGTCCGGGTCGGCGGCGTCCACCACCTCGGCCTGGATCGCGCTGTAGTGCTCGGTCCAGGGGTTGGTGCCCTTGAACACGTTGTGCACCGCGCGCTGTTGCTGCAGCTGCCAGTCGCCGCAGGCGGCCAGCACGTCGGCATGCACGCCGTGGCCCCAACTGCCGATCTCGCAGTGCACGGGCCAGACCATGAGCGTGTAGCGGCCCTGGGCTTCGAGCGCATCCAGGTAGGCCAGCGTGCGAGGCAGTGCGGTGGCGCTGCGCGGGCTGAAGGCGCCGCTGCGCACCTGGGCCGCCGTGATGGGGGTGAAGGGCGCGACGGCTGCGCCGCCTGCCTGTTGCCAGTACCCGGGATGGGCGATGTCCAGGCGCTGGTGCGAGTCGAGCGTGACGGTGATGGCGTCAAACCGTGCGCCCTGCGTGCGGATGAACGCGGCCAGGCGCTGCATGTCGGCATGGGCGCCAACCACCGGAAGGCTGGGCGCTGTGCGGCTGCCGCGGGGCTGGGCAGGCAGCCAGTCGGCAGGCAGGTCGCAGAAGTCGTTTTGCGGGTCGATCACCAGCAGCTGGATGTGGCGGGCCATGGTCTTCTCCTTCGGGTGTTGAAGACAGTGTAGGGTTGTTAAATTAAAAATGCAACTAACTAAGATGCAACATGGTGTGTCGTTGCAGAGCTTGCGTATTGTGTGGGCGCTTGGTTTTTCGCATCTGCGGTGGTAGCCTTGTTCGTATATTGCTGCAATGAACTGTGTGATGGAGCCATGAACAACGACCGTGCCCCTGCCGTGATCTGCACCGTGGACGTAGTGCTGCTGACCCTGGAGCAGGGCCAGCTGAAGGTGGCCCTGGTGCGCCGTGAGCGGGCACCGTTTGCCCAGGCGCTGGCCTTGCCCGGCGGCTACATCCATGCGCAGGACGATGTGGACACGCAGGCCAGCGCCGCCCGCGTGCTGCGCGACAAGGCGGGGCTCGACAGTCCCTACCTGGAGCAACTGGCCACGTTCTCCGGTGCGGTTCGCGACCCGCGGGGATGGTCCGTGGCGGTGGCGTATTGCGCGCTGGTGCCGCCCGAGACGCTGGCCCAGGCTGAGGGCCGCGTGCCACTGGTGGCGGTGGATGCGTTGCCGCCCCTGCCGTTCGACCACCGCCAGATCATCGACACCGCCGTGCAGCGCGTGCGCAGCAAGAGCCAGTATTCGTCGCTGCCGGTGCACCTGTGCGCCGAGCCGTTCACTCTGCCGCAGCTGCAGGCTGTGTACGAAGCGGTGCTGGGCGAGGCGATCAACAAGGTGAGCTTTCGCCGCAAGATGGATGAGCTGGCCATGCTGGAGCCTGTGCACGGCGCCCTGCAGACGGGAGGCGCCCACCGGCCCGCGCAACTGTACCGCGTTCGGGCGGCCTACCGGCGCAGCCTGTCGCTGAGTGCGCGCGGGCTGTAGCGGGCGCGGCGCTGGCGCCGCCAGGGGGCGCGGTGGTGTCGGCTGGCGCAAGTGTTGCGCGTGCTGCACGCCGGCAGAAAAAGTTGGACCACCCCCGCATAATCTGGCACAAACGCAGGCTTTTGGGCCGCCGGCGCATGGGCGCGTGGCCCACGCCCGTAGGGTGGGCGATACCAGTCTGACAACAAGCCAGTCCACGCTGGCGCTTGAGGGAGATCCATGTCTTTGCGACTGAAATTCAACCTGGTGCTGGCGGCTGTGCTGCTGCTGGCCGTGGTCGGCGCCGGGGCCTACGTGCACAGGTTCCTGCAGCAGTCGGCCATCGAGGAGGTGCAGCACAACTCGCAGATCATGATGCACGCCGCCATGGCCATCCGCGACTACACCACCGAGCTGGTCAAGCCGCACCTGGATGTGACGCTGGCCGAGAAATTCCTGCCGCAGACCGTGCCCGCGTACGCAGCCACAGAAACGCTGCGCCGCCTGCAGGGCCGTTTTGCCGGCTACGAGTACAAGGAGGCTGTGCTCAACCCCACCAATCTGCGCGACCGTGCCAACGAATGGGAAGAGCGCATCATCAATGACTTCCGCGAAGGCCGCGTGGATGTCAAGAAGGAAGTGACGGGCGAGGTGGGCGAGGGCATGCACCGCGCGATGTACGTGGCCCGGCCCATCACCATCAAGCAGGCGCAGTGCATGGCCTGCCACAGCACGCCCGCCGCAGCGCCGCCGACCATGCTCAAGATCTACGGTGACAAGAACGGCTTTGGCTGGGGCATGAACGAGACGGTGGGCATCCAGGTGGTGAAGGTGCCGATGTACTTCCCGCTGGAGAAGGCGCGCCAGACCTTCTACACCGTGATGGGGGCATTGGTGGCGAGCTTCGTGCTGTTGTTCGTGGCGCTCAACCTGTCGCTGTCCTCGCTGGTGATCGAACCCATGGCGCGTCTGAATACCAAGCTGGAAGACCTTGCGACCAAGGACTTCCTGACCGACCTGGTCAACCGGCGCCGGTTCTTCGAGCGGCTGGAGACCGAGATGGCCGATACGCGCATCAAGAAGAGCAGCCTGTCGGTGGTGATGTTCGACATCGACTTCTTCAAGCGCATCAACGACACCTTCGGCCACGATTCGGGTGATGTGGTGCTCAAGAGCACGGCGCTGCGGGTGCGCGAGCTGCTGCGCTCGTCCGACTGCGCGGCCCGTTTCGGCGGCGAGGAATTCATCATTTTGCTCAAGGAAACCCCGGTGGACGCCGCCATGGCGATGGCGGAGGCGGTGCGCGCCCGCATTGCCGGCGCGCCGTTCGACTCTGTAGGGCATGTGAGCGCCAGTTTTGGCGTGGCCACCTGGGACCACCATGAAGACGCCCACGCGCTCATCAAGCGCGCAGACACGGCGTTGTATGTGGCCAAGTCCAAGGGCCGCAACTGCGTGGTGCGGGCCGAGGAAGCCGTGGCCTGAGGCGCATGGCTTTCAGCCCATCAGGATCCGTTCGGGCTCTGCGTGAACGGATTCATGTCCCAAAAGCCTTTCACGCCGTCGTGGTCTTGGCCTCTTCGTAGGTCGCGATGTAGTCCTTGGCCAGCTGCGTTTTCTGCTTCTCGGTCAGAAGCTTGCCGGCCATCTGGAAGAACTTGTGTTCCTCTTCTTTCAGATGGTGTTCCACCTTCTCCGCCAGTTTTTTGGCGAGCGGCAGCCAGGCGGGCGTGGCCGGATCCGCATCTTCGAGTGACTCCACCAGTTCATCGAGCTGGTGGTGCTCGGAAATCGCATGCCGCGACAGATCCACGCCGGCGTCGTGTTCCATCAGCGGAATGTAGAAGTGCCGTTCTTCGGCCAGCTCATGCGCCAGGAGTTCGGTCTTGAGCTGCTCGAAGAGTTCGTGGCGCTCGGGCGTGTCGCCACTGGTTTCGACGAGCTGGCGGTACAGCTCGCGCTGCCGCTCGTGGCTTTCGCGCAGGGCTTCGAAGATGTTAAGGGTCATGGGGCGTCCTGTTCTTGTGGTCGTTGGTTGGGCGGAAATTCAGGTCCCGCCCGGTTATTTCAGCGCCTTGCGGGCGGCGCCTACACCGATCGCGGCGAGCACCACGAACACCACGGCAATGATCAGGAAGATCACGAACAGCACCTTGGCGATGCCAGCGGCGCCCGCGGCCACGCCGGTGAAGCCCAGCGCACCTGCAACGAGGGAGATGAGGGCAAAAATGATGGCGTACTTCAGCATGATGGTCGCTCCTTGCGGGGGTTGAAGAGCAGCCGTGGGCTGCGTCAGGGTGTGAAGGAACGATACCGGCGAGGCTTTGGCGCAGCCGTCAGCACGGGCGGGATGCCGGTGTAGGAGAGAGCCGCTGCGGATCGTGGCCCGGGAGCAGGCAAAAGAAAAGCCGCAACGCGGGGCGTTGCGGCTTTGGTGCGGGGGCTGGGTTGGCGCGGAGGTCTTACAGCCCTGCTGCCGCACGAAGTGCAGCGGCCTTGTCTGCACGTTCCCAGCTGAATTCGGGCTCTTCGCGGCCGAAGTGGCCGTAGGCTGCGGTCTTCTCGTAGATCGGGCGCAGCAGGTCCAGCATCTGGATGATGCCCTTGGGGCGCAGATCGAAGTGCGCGCGCACCAGCTTGGCGATCTGGTCGTCAGGGATCACGCCCGTGCCTTCGGTGTAGACCGTGATGTTCATCGGCTCGGCCACGCCGATGGCGTAGGCCACCTGGATCTGGCACTGGCGCGCCAGGCCGGCGGCCACGATGTTCTTGGCCACGTAGCGGGCGGCGTAGGCGGCCGAGCGGTCCACCTTTGTGGGGTCCTTGCCGCTGAACGCACCGCCGCCATGGGGGCAGGCGCCGCCGTAGGTGTCCACGATGATCTTGCGACCGGTCAGGCCACAGTCGCCCTGGGGGCCGCCAATGACGAAGCGGCCGGTGGGGTTGATCAGGTAGCGCGTGTCCTTGAGCCATTCCTTGGGCAGCACGGGCTTGATGATCTCTTCGATGACGGCTTCGGTGAACGAGGCCTTCATCTTGGTCTGGGTTTCGCTCTGGTCGGGGTGGTGCTGGGTGGAGAGCACCACGGTGTCGATGCTGTGGGGCTTGCCGTCCACGTAGCGCATCGTGACCTGCGACTTGGCGTCGGGGCGCAGGAAGGGCAGGCGGCCGTCCTTGCGCAACTGGGCCTGGCGCTCCACGAGGCGGTGGGCGTAGTAGATCGGCGCGGGCATCAGCTCGGGCGTCTCGTCGCAGGCGTAGCCGAACATCAGGCCCTGGTCGCCGGCGCCGGTGTTCAGGTGGTCGTCGGAAGCGTGGTCCACGCCCTGGGCGATGTCGTTGGACTGCTTGTCATAGGCCACCAGCACGGCGCAGCCCTTGTAGTCGATGCCATAGTCGGTGTTGTCGTAGCCGATGCGCTTGATGGTGTCGCGCGCCACCTGGATGTAATCCACATGCGCGTTGGTGGTGATCTCGCCCGCCAGCACCACGAGTCCGGTGTTGGTCAGCGTTTCGGCGGCGACGCGGGAGCGGGGGTCCTGCTGGAAGATCGCGTCGAGGATCGCGTCGGAGATCTGGTCGGCCACCTTGTCGGGGTGGCCTTCGGAGACGGATTCCGAGGTAAAGAGAAAGTCGTTCGCCATTTGAATAAACTCCTGTGTTCCGGCATTTGGGGCGTTGCCCTCACCCCGTAGGAGCTTGGCGAACGCTTTAGCAGATTTTTTTTACGTCGCCCTGCAAGTTGCTCATTTAACTCAGCGACCCCTTTATTTTAATGCCAGTCGTCTTCCGTTTTTTCTCCGTATTTCCGCTGTGGTTGCTGCATGCCATGGGCGCGGCCATGGGCTGGGTGGCATTTGCCGCTTCTGCAACGTACCGGCGCCGCTTCCTGGCCAATGTGTCGTCGGCTGGGTATTCGTTCGGCTCAGTGCGCGCGGCGGTGGGGCATGCGGGCCGCATGGTGGCAGAGCTGCCGCGCCTGTGGCTGGGCTCTCCCATGCCGTGCAGGCTGGTGGGCGAGGCCTGTGTCGAGGCCGCCTACGCGGCTGGCAAGGGCATTGTGTATCTCACGCCCCACCAGGGCTGCTTCGAGCTGTCTGCCCAGGCGGCTGCGCGCAGGTGGAGCGCCGAACGCGGGCCGATCACCGTGCTGTACCGCCCCGCGCGCCAGGCCTGGCTGGCCAAGGTGATGGAGACGGCGCGCAACCGCCCCGGCATGCTGGCCGTGCCCACCACGCTGGCGGGCGTGCGCCAGATGATCAAGGCGCTGCGCCGGGGCGAGGCCGTGGGCCTTCTGCCCGACCAGGTGCCGCCCGAGGGCCAGGGCCAGTGGTCGCCCTTTTTCGGCCGCGACGCGTACACCATGACCCTGGCCGCTCGGCTGGCGCAGCAGACGGGCGCGGCGGTGGTGCTGGCGCGCTGCGAGCGGCTGTCCTGGGGTCGCGGCTATGTCACCCACTTCGAACCGCTGCCGGCGCCGCTGTCCGCCGATATGGATCAGGCCCTGCGGCAGATCAACCAGGCCATGGAACACCTCATCCGCCAGTGCCCCGAGCAGTACCTGTGGGGCTACGCCCGCTACAAGCAGCCCCGTGCGGAGGCCGTGCCGGCCGCACCGGGCCCGGAGACCACCGCATGACCGGCCGCCTGGGCGTTTGGTTCATGCGGGTGCTGGCGCTGCTGCCGCTGCCGGTGCTGCGCGGACTGGGCTGGCTGTTGGGGCAGGCGGCCTTCGTGCTGGTGGCGCCCCGGCGCAAGGTGGCGCTGCGCAACCTGGCGCTGTGTTTTCCCCACTGGACCGAAGCGCGCCGCCGGGCCGTCGCGCGGGCGAGTTTCGTGGCGTTCTGCCAGACCTGGCTGGACCGCAGCTGGCTGTGGGCCGCGCCACGCGAGGTGGTGCAGCGGCGTGTCGTTCTCGCGGGTGCCATCGATGAGCTGGAAGGCGATACCCCCACCATCCTGTTCGCGCCGCATTTCTACGGCATGGATGCGGGTGGCCTGGCGTTGCCGCTGCATTACCAGCGCGCATTCACCTCCATCTTCGCCACGCACCCCGACCCGGCCGTGGACGCCTGGTTCATGGCCGGGCGCCAGCGCTTTGGCGATGTGCGCATGCTCAACCGGTCGGATGGCGTGAAACCCATCATCGCCAACCTGCGCAAGGGCGGCCTGCTGTACCTGCTGCCCGATATGGACTACGGCCGCAACGACTCACTGTTCGTGCCGTTCTACGGCGTGACGGCGGCCACCATTCCGTCGCTGTCGCGTTTTGCGCGGCTGGGCCGTGCCAAGGTGGTGGGGGTGTATTCGCGCATGACGCCCACCGGTTATGTGGCCGAGGTCTCGCGCGCGTGGCCGGACTTCCCCACGGACGACGTCGATGCCGACACCGAGCGCATGAATCGCGAGCTGCAGGCCGTGATCGACACCATGCCCGAGCAGTACTACTGGGTGCACAAGCGCTTCAAGACACGGCCCGAGGGCGAGCCAGGCTTGTATTGAAGCCAGGTTCTTGCTCTTGAAGGCACAGTGCCAGACCCGCACCGGTCACGCTGAGCTTGTCGAAGCGCTGCGCGGGGCTTCGACAAGCTCAGCCTGAACGGTGTCGGGGCACTGCGGGGCGCGTGTCAAATCCACTTTTCTGGTAAAAAAGTGCTTGCAGAGCTTATGCGGTGGGCGCTGGTAGCTATCAATTTGATTGCAAGAACCGGCGCAGCTCCATGGCCACGCGTTCCGGGTGTTCGTGCACGACCCAGTGCGAGGCCTGCTCGACCTGTCGGATCTGCAGCCGCGGGATCCAGTCCGGCAGGCCGTCCAGCAGGCCCGCAAGCAGGGCCGGGTCGTCCATGGCCCAGAGCACCAGCGTGGGCACGCCCACGGTGAGCATGGCGTCGGGCAGCGTGATGGCCTGCGCGCCGGGTTCTCCGTCGCGCGGCGGGCGGATGGGGCTGGCGCGGTAGTAGTTGCAGGCCCCCGTCAGGCCTTGCTGCCACAGTGCGCGGTACTGGGCGCGCACGCTGTCGGTGAGCCAGGCCGGGGCGCGGCCTTGCGGGTCGTCGAAGAAGCCGAACAGCCGGCGGAAGTCGTTTTCGGCCAGCAGCGCTTCGGCATCCGGCCTGCACAGGAAGTGCATGTACTGGCTGGCGGCCTGCTGTGCGGGGCTGTGCGACAGTTCGCGCACGAAGGCACCCGGGTGCGGCGAGTTGATGATGGCCAGGCGCTTCATCAGCTGCGGCTGCTGGTTGGCCAGGTTCCAGGCCACGGCGCCGCCCCAGTCGTGCGCCACCAGGCACTCGAGCGGTGCCTGGGGCGATTCGGCCGCGATCAGCGCCGCCAGGTCCTGCACCAGATGCTTGGCGCGGTACGCCTCGACCTCGGTCGGGCTGCTGGATGGCCCGAAGCCCCGCAGGTAGGGCGCGATGCAGCGGTAGCCGCCGTTCTCGGGGCGGGCGAAGTGGGCGAGCTGCTCGTCCCAGATGAAGGCCCCCTCGGGGAATCCATGCAGGAACAACAGCACAGGCCGGCCGGCCACGCCGCTCACGCGGCAGTGCAGGGTGGTGCCGTGGGGCAGGGCGACGGTGCGGGTCTGGATCATGGCGCTACTGATTGAATAGCAGATAGCGCCCGCTGGGTAAGCGCTACGGCCTAGTTTTGCTGAGAATCCTCAGGCGCGGTCGGCGTGGCGGCGTCCGGTGCGGGCCCTTCGGCGGGGAGCATTGCTGCGGCCGCGCGTTCGGGTTGCACGGGGTGCGCCCACTGCCACAGCAACTGGGCCACCTCGTCCACGCCCTGCTTCTTGAGGGCCGAGAACATCTTCACCTCTCCGCCGCCCGCGTTCAGTCGCGTAATGGACAGCACCTTGGCCTGTTCGGCGCGGGTGAGCTTGTCGGCCTTGGTCAGCACGATGAGGAATTTGAGCCCCTCTTCGACCCGTGGGCGCAGCACTTCGAGCAACGCCTCGTCCAGCTCGGTCAAACCCAGGCGCGGGTCGCACAGCAAGACGATGCCGGTGAGGCCGGGGCGGCTGACCAGGTAATTGACCATCACCTGCTGCCAGCGCTGCTTGTCCGACCGCGATACCTTGGCGTAACCGTAGCCCGGCAGGTCGGCCAGCACCGCATCCGTCACGCCGTGCTTGCCCAGTGAAAAAAGGTTGATGTGCTGCGTGCGCCCAGGCCTTTTGGACGCGAAAGCGAGCTGCTTTTGCTGCGTGAGCGTGTTGATACAGGTGGATTTGCCTGCGTTGGAGCGGCCCACGAAAGCGATTTCAGGCACGTGGATGGGTGGCAGATGGTGCAACTGCGCGGCGGTGGTCAAGAACCGTGCCGTGTGCATCCAGCCCATGGCGATCTTGGCGTCGGGTGCGGGCGGAAGAGAGCCAGCAACTGGCGCGGAAGGGGTGGTCGTCATGAGAGAAAGTGGGAACCTGTTCAATGCCTTTTACGGATCTCGAAAGAGGCACTGCATGTGTTCCTGTGATGCAAGTAGGGCCTCATTGTAGAATCGCGGGGTTTTGCGCACATAAACATACAGACCCTCGATATGAAGTTGCTCGCCTCCATGCTGATAGCTGCCGCGCTGGCAGCACCTGCTCTTCCGGCCTTTTCTGCGGGCGAGACACCCGCAGCGCCCCCCAAGGCGGCCAAGCCCGATCTGGTCAAGGGCGAAGCCAGCTTCACGGCTGTGTGCGCAGCCTGCCACGGCGCTGACGGCAACTCGGCCATTGCGGCCAACCCCAAGCTGTCGCAGCAACACCCCGAATACCTGATCAAGCAGCTGCAGGAATTCAAGTCCGGCAAGCGCAATGATCCCGTCATGAAGGGCTTCGCCTCGGCGCTGTCCGATGACGACATGAAGAACATCGCCTACTGGGTGACGTCCAAGACCGCCAAGCCCGGCTTCGCGAAGGACAAGGAACTGGTCTCTCTGGGCGAGCGCATCTACCGCGGCGGCATTGCAGACCGCAACATCGCCGCCTGCGCCGGCTGCCACAGCCCCAATGGTTCCGGCATTCCTGCCCAGTACCCCCGCCTGTCGGGCCAGCACGCCGACTACACCACCAAGCAACTGGTGGAGTTCCGCGACGGCAAGCGTGGCAACAGCATCCAGATGACGCAAGTGGCCGCCAAGCTCAACGACAAGGAAATCAAGGCAGTCTCGGATTACATCGCCGGCCTGCGCTGATTGACCCTGGTCAACAAACGGCGGCGCTTTTGAGCGGGCCGCACGGAACCTACCGCCAATAACAACCCCAAAAAGGGCGGGTCCATCACACTGATGGCCCCGCCCTTTTTGTTTTCTTTCTTTTTTTGTTCTCGCGCTTTCGGGCACCCGCTTTTCCTCTTCCATTCCATGTCCGACAACACCCAGGGCCTTGGCCTGAAGACCGGCTCAGCAGCCCTGCGCGCCGGGGTCGAGCTGCTGTCCTCCATGCGGTTCGCGATCTCGCTCTTGACGGTGATCTGCATCGCCTCGGTGATCGGCACGGTGCTCAAGCAGCATGAGCCGGCGGTCAACTACGTCAACCAGTTCGGGCCGTTCTGGGCCGAGCTGTTCGGCGCCCTGCAGCTCAACGCGGTGTACAGCGCCTGGTGGTTCCTGCTGATCCTGGCTTTCCTGGTGACGAGCACGTCCCTGTGCATTGCCCGCAATACGCCCAAGATCCTGACGGACCTCAAGGTCTACAAGGAAAACATCCGGGAGCAGAGCCTCAAGGCCTTCCACCACAAGGCCGAGGCCGACCTGAACGAGCCGGCCGAAGCCGAGGCACGCCGCATCGGCACCATGCTGGCGGGCGGTGGCTGGAAGGTGCGCCTGCAGCAGCGCGACACGGCGGCGGGCCCGGGCACGGGCTGGATGGTGGCGGCCAAGGCCGGGGCTGCGAACAAGCTGGGGTATATCGCGGCGCACAGCGCCATCGTGTTGGTGTGCGTGGGCGGCCTGCTCGATGGAGACCTCATCGTGCGCGGCCAGATGCTGCTGCTGGGCAAGTCGCCGTACCAGGGCGGCGGCCTGATTGCCGACGTGAAGCCCGAACACCGGTTGTCCGAGCGCAACCCCACGTTCCGCGGAAACCTGCTCGTTGCCGAGGGGACGCAGTCGAGCACCGCGATCCTGAACCAGTCCGACGGCGTGGTGCTGCAGGACCTGCCGTTCGCCATCGAACTCAAGAAGTTCATCGTGGAGCACTACTCCACCGGCATGCCCAAGCTGTTTGCCAGCGAGATCGTCATCCACGACAAGGCCACGGGCGAGAAGACGCCGGCGCGCGTGGAAGTGAACCACCCGGCCAGTTACAAGGGCATCGAGATCTACCAGTCGAGCTTCGACGACGGCGGCTCGCATCTGAAGCTGCGCGCCGTGCCCATGGCGGAGGGCGCCAAGCCGTTCGACATCGAGGGCGTGGTGGGCAATTCGACACAGCTCACCAACAAGGGCGGCGGCCCGGGCAGCGAGACGCTGACGCTCGAATTCACCGCGCTGCGCACCATCAACGTGGAGAACTTCGGTGGCGCTGGCCCCGGCGCCGCGGGCGTGGACGTCCGCAAGGTCGACCTGCGCGAGTCCGTGGAGTCGCGCCTTGGGGCCGCCAACAAGACGGTCACCAAGAAGGAGCTTCGCAACGTGGGCCCGAGCGTGAGCTACAAGCTGCGCGACGCAGCCGGCCAGGCGCGCGAGTTCCACAACTACATGCTGCCGGTGGACACGGGCGATGGTGCACCCGTGTTTCTGCTGGGCGTGCGCGAGACGCCCTCCGAGCCCTTCCGCTACCTGCGGGTGCCGGCCGACGACAAGGGCAGCATGGACGGCTTCATGCGCATGAAGGCCACCCTGGCCGACCCCGAACTGCGTGAAGTGGCGGTGCGCCGCTACGTCGCCCAGGCCATCGATGCATCGCGCCCCGACCTGGCCGAGCAGCTGCGGCAGTCCGCATCCCGCGCGCTGGCGCTGTTTGCGGGCCGCGGCACAGTGGACGGCAAGCCCACAGGCGGCCTGCAGGCGGTGTCGGACTTCATGGAGGCCAACGTGCCCGAGGCCGAGCGCTCCCGTGCGGGCGAGGTGCTGGTGCGCATCCTGAACGGCACGCTGTTCGAGGTGGCGCAGTTGTCGCGCCAGCGGGCCGGCCTGTCTCCGCTGCCGCAGGATGACAAGACGCAGGGCTTCATGACACAGGCGGTGCTGTCGCTGTCCGATGCGCAGATCTACCCCGCGCCGCTGGTGTTTGAGCTCACCGACTTCACGCAGGTACAGGCCAGCGTGTTCCAGGTGGCCCGCGCCCCTGGCAAGAACGTTGTCTATCTCGGCTGCGCCTTGCTCATCCTGGGCGTTTTTGCGATGCTGTACGTGCGCGAGCGCCGCGTCTGGGTCTGGTTGGCCCCGCGCGACGGTGACGGCGGCCGCGCCCACGCCGTCATGGCGTTGTCGGCCAACCGCAAGACGATGGACGGCGACCAGGAGTTCGTACAGCTCGCACAGAAATTGATCGGAGCCGGCACCACGGCCCCGGAAGGCACCGCATGAACACCGCCACTACATCTTCATCTTCCACGACCAATACCACGGTCACCTTGAACGAAGGGTTCTTTGCCCGTCGCAATTGGTTCGACTGGCTTTTCGCCGCCATCGTCGTGGCAGGCGGGCTGTATGCGCTGCAGCGCTACGGCAGCTTCATGGATGTGTACGAGAAGGGCATCCTGCTGGGCGCCATCCCGAGCACCATCTGGCTGTGCTGGTTCTGGCGCCCGCTGCGCGTACTGCTGCTGGTGGTGGCGGCGGTGGCTCTGATGGCCATCGGCCTGTACCAGCAGGACGGCGCCGGCAGCCTGGCGCGTGCCGATGCGGTGTTCGGCCTCAAGTACTTCCTGTCCAGCCAGTCCGCCATTTTGTGGATGAGCATGCTGTTCTTCATGAGCACCATCTTCTACTGGGTGGGCATGTTCTCTCGCGGCGAGGGCCGCACCATGAGCATGCTGGGCTCGCGCATCGCCTGGGCGGCGGTGGCCATGGCGCTCATCGGCACGCTGGTGCGCTGGTACGAAAGCTATCTCATCGGGCCTGACATCGGCCACATCCCCGTGAGCAACCTGTACGAAGTGTTCGTGCTGTTCTGCTGGATGACGGCGGCGTTCTACCTGTACTACGAAGAGCAGTACGACACGCGCGCCCTGGGCGGCTTCGTGATGCTGGTGGTGAGCGCAGCCGTGGGCTTCCTGCTCTGGTACACAGTGGTGCGCGAGGCGCATGAGATCCAGCCCCTGGTGCCGGCCTTGAAGAGCTGGTGGATGAAGCTGCACGTGCCCGCCAACTTCATCGGCTACGGCACCTTCGCGCTGGCCGCCATGGTGGCTTTTGCCTACTTGATCAAGCAGCAGGCCACCGAAACCCGCTGGTACAAGCTGGCCCCGCTGTGGCTGCTGGGTGTGGTGCTGTGCTTCGAGCCCATCGTGTTCCGCCAAGGTGCCACGGAGAACGGTGGTAGCTACTGGATGGTGTATTTCGGCATCTCCGCGCTCATCGTCGCGGGCATCCTGCTGGGCCGCAAGCGCATTGCAGCGCGCCTGCCCTCGTTCGAGATCCTGGACGACGTGATGTACAAGTCCATTGCCGTAGGCTTCGCGTTCTTCACCATCGCCACTGTGCTGGGCGCCCTTTGGGCGGCCGAGGCCTGGGGTGGCTACTGGAGCTGGGACCCGAAGGAGACCTGGGCGCTGATCGTCTGGCTGAACTACGCGGCCTGGTTGCACATGCGCCTGATGAAGGGGCTGCGCGGCACGGTGTCGGCGTGGTGGGCCCTGGTGGGCCTGGCAGTGACGACCTTCGCCTTCCTGGGCGTGAACATGTTCCTGTCGGGGCTGCACAGCTACGGCACCTTGTAGGCTTGCTGGGCGCTGGCCGCCGCAGCGGTTAAAGGCTGAGCGCGGGGAAAGAGGGGCTCGGCACGGGGCTGCGGCTGGCAGCAACTATTGGGTCTTCGGTGTAACCTGGGCGGTACAGGGAACGAACTAGCAGTAGTCCTGCTCTATCGTCCTAACCGATACCCCCCGAGAAAACTGGAGACCGCCATGCTGATCCCGCCCCGCAACACAGGCTTCAACCACCCGCACTCCTGCGAGATCACGCCGCGCGCGGTGTACGAAGACCGCCGCCAGATGCTTCGGCTCATGGCTGGTGGCGCAGCAGGGGCCGCGCTGGCTGCCTGGGCGGGGCGCGAGGCCATGGCGCAGGCGGCGGCCGTGCCAAAGCCCGGCAAGCTGGCGGCGCTGGCCAGCACCCGGTCGGCGGTGGCTGGCGCGGTCACCATGGAAAAGCTCACCGACTACAAGGACGCGAGCACCTACAACAACTTCTACGAATTCGGCACCGACAAGGCGGACCCGGCACGCAACGCCCACACCTTGAAGACCACCCCCTGGACTGTGGAAGTCGAGGGACTGGTCAAGAAGCCCGGCAAGTACGGTATCGAAGACCTGCTCAAGCTCAGCGCGCAGGAAGAGCGCATCTACCGGCTGCGGTGCGTGGAGGGCTGGTCCATGGTCGTGCCCTGGGTCGGCTATTCGCTGGCGGAGCTGATCAAGCGGGTCGAACCCCAGGGCAGCGCCAAATACGTGGAGTTCGTGACGCTGGCGGACAAGGCCACGATGCCCTACGTGGGCTCGCGCGTGCTGGATTGGCCCTACGTGGAAGGCCTGCGCATGGACGAGGCCATGCACCCGCTGACCCTTCTGGCTTTCGGTATGTACGGCGAGGTGCTGCCCAATCAGAACGGCGCGCCGGTGCGGCTGGTGGTGCCGTGGAAGTATGGTTTCAAGAGCGCCAAGAGCCTGGTGAAGATCCGCTTCGTCGAGAAGGAGCCCGGCACCGCCTGGAACAAGGCGGCCAGGCAGGAATACGGCTTTTACTCCAACGTGAACCCCGAGGTCGACCACCCGCGCTGGAGCCAGGCCACGGAGCGTCGCATCGGCGAGGACGGCCTGTTTGCCAAAAAGCGCAAGACGCTGATGTTCAACGGCTATGAAGCCCAGGTCGGCCAACTGTACGCCGGCATGGACCTCAAGAAGTTCTACTGAGCCGTCGCTGCTGACAAGGCCCGCCACCGCGCTGCACTCCGACGACATCAAGGCCCGGCAGACCCATGCGAAAACTCTTGCTTCATCCGGCCGCCAAGCCCGTGGTGTTCGTGCTGTGCCTGCTGCCGCTGGCCTGGTTGGTGTATGCCACGGTCGCCAATCAGCTGGGCGCCAACCCTGCCGAGGCGCTGATCCGCGCCACCGGCGACTGGGCGCTGCGTGCGCTGTGTCTGGTGCTGGCGGTGACGCCCGTGCGCGTCATCAGCGCCACGCCGCAGTTGGCGCGGTTTCGGCGCATGCTGGGCTTGTTCGTGTTCTTCTACGCCGTGCTGCACCTGTTGAGCTACGCCTGGTTCGACATGGGGTTCGAT
Source organism: Acidovorax sp. sic0104 (assembly GCF_019219095.1). Classification (GTDB taxonomy): domain Bacteria; phylum Pseudomonadota; class Gammaproteobacteria; order Burkholderiales; family Burkholderiaceae_C; genus Acidovorax. Next base: position 591,342 of record NZ_JAHUWH010000001.1, on the reverse strand, counting down.
CTGCCGGACATCCTGCGCGACATCGCCAAGCGGCCCTTCATCCTGGTGGGCTCGCTGGCCTTGCTGCTGCTCACCTTGTTGGCGGCCACGTCGTTCAACCGCGCCATCAAGGCCATGGGGGCGAAACGCTGGCAGGCCCTGCACCGCACGGTCTATGCCGTGGCGGGGCTCGGCATCCTGCATTTCTTCTGGATGCGCGCCGGCAAGAACAACTTTGGCGAGGTCGCGGTGTACGCCGCCATCCTGGCCGCCTTGCTGGGCTGGCGGCTGTGGCATCGGCTGCGCAAGGACCGCGTTGCTGCTCACCGTGGCGGGGCCGCCAGCCGGCCTGCATCGCCGGCCGCACGCGCCAAATCCTGAAGAAGCGCAACGGTTTGATTTGCTATTGAAATAATAGCTTTCGGCGCTTGACTATCAGGCGGTAGAGTGACTTTTAACCCTTGAAGGCCAGCTGCGTGCTAACGCAATGGCTGGGCACGCATTTGCCGGCTCACCGGATCGATGTGGGCCGTGGGGATCTGGTAGGCACGGTCGTCAAAGAGATCGATGCCGCACATCAGGTTCTCGATCCAGTCGAAGAAGTCGCTGATGGCCTTCTTGCCCATGATGGGAGCACCGTGCTGGGGCACCAGCATGGAGATCTCCAGCTTCCGCGCCATCTGCGTCCACAGACGCAGAATCTTGTTGGAGACCATATAGCGGCGGTGGAACCCCTCCATGCGCGGGATATGGGGCTTGAGGTCGGTAACCGGCACGCGCGCTTCGGCCCCCGACATCATCGACACCCCCAGGTCGCCCGTGAACAGGATGCGGCTGACCGGGTCGTAGAAGTGGAAATTGCCTTCGGAATGCATGAAGTGCGCCGGCAAGAGCACCAGCTCATGGCGCCCCAGCGGCAGGTGGCCGCCGCTGTCGGGCACGCCGATCACGCGGTTCTCGGTCTTGCCGACCTTGGTGAAGTGGGGGGCAAACCGCTCCCACACGCGCGATATCACCAGGTCCGCCTTGGTGCTCGTCATCCAGCGGTCCAGCGAAGCGATGATGTCCGGGTCCGCGTGGGATGCAATCAGGTAGGACAGCTTGTGCGGGGGGAAGTGCTTGGTCATCCCCATGAACAGCTCGTTGAAGGCCAGGTTGCCGCCCGGGTCGATGATGGCGCCCGTGTCGTCGTCCACGATCAGGAATTGATTGGCCTGCACGGCCTGGCCGTCTTCCTCGATCAGGTCGGTGAACATCAGACAAGCATGGTTCTTGTCGCGGTAGAGTTCCAGGGCCATGGCCATCCTGCAGTGCAATAAAGCACCCACTCTACGATTGCCACTGCAAAGCGTCCTTGATGGAAATCAAGAATGACGCCATTGGCACCGGCGCCTTCGCCACCAAAGCCGCCCTGTGGTCTGTCAGCGCGGAGCGGATGCCGCGTCAGCGGCTGCTGGCGCAGGGCCTGCAGGCATGCGGGAAGCACCGCTGTCGCGCCCGGCTCCGCTCCTGGGGGCGAGAGTCTCCGGAAGTGTGGCGCGCTGCGCGGCGGTAGCGTCGGTCGGCAGGTACAGCGGACCCCGCTGACCACACCCGGCAATGGCCGCCGCACTGGCAGCAAGGACAAGCGTCCTGACTAGAATTTGGGGAGCTTTCAACATGCGCAAATTGTACTTATCGACAGTCGCGCGGCTAGCGAAATTCAAGGGGTTCCACCCCTTGACCCCGAAGCCCTAACCCGCGTGAGATATGGAGCGTCAGGCCGTATCACACGATAAATCGCGCACTTGATAGTGCCAAGACCGACGCCCCACAAGACAGCAAGCTCATCCATCGTTGCAGCCCCTGCAACGTACATCGATACCACTTGCGCCTCATCCTCAGCGCACAAAGCCCTGCGTCGCCCCCAGCGCTTGCCCCTAGCACGCGCAGCAGCCTGCCCTGCCATCACGCGCTCACGAATCATCGAGCGCTCCAACTGCGCGACCGCCCCGAGTATCTGGAAGGTGAACTCACCAAAAGGGTTCGAAGTATCGAGAGGCTCTGTCAGGCTCTTAATTGACGCGCCCACGCGCTTCAACCTCGACAAAATCGAAAGCAGATCGGCAAGACTGCGAGCAACACGATCCAGCTTCCAGACGACCAGGACACTACCCCGCTGCAAAGCCGCCAACGCCCTTTGCAACTGCGGCCGAGGCCCCACACCAGACCCCGACTCAACAAAGACCTTGAGAACGCCCGCACGTGCGAGAGCATCGCGCTGCAGAGCCGTATCTTGATCCGCCGTTGAAACCCGCGCATAGCCGACAAGCATCACACCTCCTAGAATTGTTTTGGACCGGGAACGAATCGAGAAAAGTTAGCGGCAATACAAGGGCTTCAATCCACCGATAAACCGCATAAAACGCGAGGGAACCACATGCACAAATTTGGGATTGACTTGCAGCAACTAGAAGCGGAAATGGTCCGCGCCGCAGTCTTTCAACTGTCCATTAGCCTCATCGTTTTGATACTGCTCTTTTGGGCAACGTACTGGGTGATAAAAGCAGGCGTACGCGATGGCATACGCGAGGCGAACCCGATGCAGCGGAGCGGTGGACACCCAACAGCACCGCCCGGCTACCGCTGGACATTGACCAAAGACGTAGCGAACGCGGAAGACATGAGAGCTGATTAACCGCCAAAGTGACCGCCCCAACCACTGGGCGGCATGTTGAACGCCGGATTGCGGATGCCCAGGGCCTGCGGTATGTCGGCCTGAGTCATGTGGCCGGGGAGGTTTAACTCTGGTGTCGGCGCGGGCGCAGTGCGCACCTCGTGCATAGGCTCAGGGCGGGCGACTGGAGCGGGCGGCGGCAGCGCATGCTGCATGGCCTGCGGCTGTTGCCAGTCCACGAAGAAACCACGCTTCACGATCTGGAGGCACGTAGCCGCGCTGACTTGCATCACCGTGGCCTGTTGCGTGTAGCAATTGCACTTGTCGCCCATGCTCACGCACGCGGCTGGATACGGGGCCACCGTGGGCTTTGTGACCTCATCGTATGCAGGCGCGCTGTGCGGGAAATCAGGGAGCCTTGCGTGCCGCGCTTGCAGGTATTCCGCCACGGTCTTAGGCCCTTGACCCGGCGGGCCACCAGATGCAGCGGCGACAGTTTGCGTCTGCGCTGCGGCTGGCTTCGCCGCGCCCTTGGGATCGCCCTTCGCGAGCAACTTGGACGATGCCGCCCACAGCAGGAGAGGCAGAGCGATGAGGCACAGCAACAGCACCCACAACTGACGCGGCAAGCGCTTTTTACCGGTATGCAAGCTGGCCGACTTGTACCAGCCGTAGACCTCCTTGGGGAACGCCTGCATGGTCACCGTGCCGGTCTTGCCACTGCCGTCTTTCTCGCAATTGGGATTGACTGCGGGCCACTCCAACACGCTGACCATATCGACACCAAACGAGCGCTTGAGATGACGATGCCATCCAGGCGGGCCGACAAGCCTGCGCACGAAGCTATCGAGGTTCTGCGGGTGCTGGGTCACCAAGTAGAAATCAAAGCCGCGCCTGCGATGCTCTGCAAGCATCTTGACGGCATCGGGCACCGTGGAGCCTGCGGGCCGGTTTGGCAGGTCATTGTGGGCCTCATCGATCAGGAAGATGGTCCCGTCTGGCTCATCCTGCCAGTCTTTGAAGTCGATCTTTTTCCAGCCCGCCAGCTCACCGCCCTCAACAGGCTCGAATCGCCCGTTATGGCACACAGGGCGGCTTTCCTTGAGCTGACGTTCACGCACCCATTTCAGGGTGTTGAGGGTCTTTCCTGCGCCATTGGCGCCGCTGATGATGTGGAGCATGGTGGCCTACTTCAAAATCCAACGCTTGAAGGTGTCGGAGGTAAGGCCATCGAGCAGCATGCGCGCCGCGATGGCACTGGTGACGATGCTGATGGCAACACCGACTTTCATCATCGACAGCATGCCGAAGACCTCAGCGGGCAGCGCTGTGAAGCTTTGGACTGCCTGAGCCTTGAGAGCGTCCAGGCTGGCATTGACGCCGGTATACGTGACGACCGCCATACCCAAGGCAATCAGGACACGACCGACAAGCGCACCGGCAAGATTGATGAGCATGCCGCCGATAGCAGCAATGAAGACTGGCATGGTTACCCCCTACCTACGATGCGAACGGCCAGCAGCAGGGCGACGCCGATCATGATGTTTCCGATGACGCCCACGATCGGACAAACCTTGCTCATGGGGAGCGATACGGCCTGTCCCATGACAGCAATGTTCAGGTCTTGGATGCACTGCCCACCACCGCCAAATGCATCGGCCGTGCTGACGCGGTTTGCCATGCTTTCTTCGCGACTCCCCGGCAGGTCTTTTGTCTGCGCGCCTTCCTTGTTTTTGTTGGACTCGTACAGCGCGGACTCTGGCGATGCATCGTCAAACAGCTTGCACGCCCTGATGTGCTGTTCTTTCGCCATGGCGCACTGAATGGCGTCGCCGTCACACTGGAAATTCCACGCGCAGGAGCCGCCCCAGGTGCTTTTTTTGCAGATGGGTGAGTCTGGGTTTTCTTCACAGAAGCCGTCGCCCTCGCCGTCGCCGTTACCGCCACCAGGGTTGCGCGTGGCCGGGCCTTTGTCGCCGCCGTCCTTATCGTCCTGCCGCCTGCAGATGGCGCTTTCAGGGTTGCGAGCGCAATAGGCTTGACGGTTGACGCCCTCCGTGGTGGTCGTGGTGGTGGAGGTGGTGCCGTCTGGCTTTGTGGTGGTGGTGGTTTCCGTGACCTTGCACTGATCACCAACGCATTTGATGTTCGTCTTCGTCGTGGACTTGTTGCCGTTGCCATCGGTGGTCTGGTCCCGGTCGTTGCCCTCAGTCTCACCAGTCCAATCCTCTATGCAAAGCTCGACACCCATAACCGTGGTCTTGTAGCCCTGCCTGCAGTCTTCGGGCTGCGGGTTTTCCTTAGGCGGCTGACTGCCGTCAGCCAAGCTGCAGACGAGTGAGCCATTGGCACGCGGGTCCCCCTCATCCAAAGCAATAGAGAACCCATTGGTCCACGACTTGCCCTGATCGTCCTTAAAGCCAAGGTCACCAGTGAACCAGTGTTTGCAGCCTTGCCCATCGGGCATGCCATTGACCTGTGCGCACGTTGCCGCACCGTCCGCGTACTGGGACAGCGGACCGCCAACGCGCATCGAACGGTCACTATTGAGCGTGCTGTTCCAGTGCGATGCTGCATCCTGGCATAGCTGTTTTGGCGTGCGGTCATCGGGCTTGACGCAAGCCTTTTGACCGTCAACGGTCCTCTCGTGATAGCCCGAATCACAGGTGCAATTCCCGTTGCTGTCCTGAGTCGAGTTCGCAGGACATGCTTTTTGAGCGGTGGCCGTACACCACACGGCCCCACCAGCGCAGCCGCCAAGCTCGGACGCGATACCGCGTACGCCATCGGTGACAGTGATGCCGGTATCAGACCACGTGCGGCACCCAACATGGCCCGGAAACTCGGAATCCCATTTGGATTTTTGCGCCGACAGGCAGGCGCTTGGACTGGTATAGGTTTGGCCGTTCTTGCTGCCGACCCACTTATCGACTGGGTCGAACGCCTGAGCGCCTAAGGACACAAGCGAGAGGCAGGCCAGGAGCCAGAGGCGCACTAGGCGGTGAAGATCAGCCATGCGGCCCCCAGGACGGTAACGATGACGAGAATGCCCATGTGTGCACCTTGAAGAAGCCCACCGCGTGAGCTTTTGCAAGGCCCCTGCCGGCCGGTCAGGGACGCATGCTCAGCCGATTAGCTGATGGCGCGGCGGACCCACTTGAAGGCCGCGATGGACACGACCACCACCAAGACAGCGGCACCGATCAGGCCGATGGGAGTGATGGTCCCCTCGATCTCGGTCACGACGGGGCCGACGTCGATCACGGCGTGGGCGTTGCCAGCCAGGGTCAGGGCCAGAGCTGCAGAGGTAGCTGCGATGCGACGGGTTTGCAGGTTGAAGCGGTTCATTTTTCAGTCCTCACTAGGTTGATTTCCATCGGAACTTCTGACCGTCTGCACAAGGACACGGATGCCCCATGCAGCCGCCCAGATCACCAGGATGGCGCTGGCGATTGCGGACCCCTCTGCAGGCGATAGCTGCAGGAGGGGGATGTTTGTTTGCTGGCCGGCTTCGCTGGCCGTGAGCAGCACGTAGGAGCCTGTTGGGCAGGTGTATTGACCGCCTGATACGGTGGCCTCACCGGCAGACCAAACAATCTCAGTGCGGCCCGTGGTGGACACCAGATTGCGGAGGCCGGACGGTGCTGTATCGAGGACGACGCAGAGGGCCATCAGAGGTACCTCCGCGCCCAAGGGCAAATCCGCCGCAGCCATCTATGCACGCGCGGGTCAAAGACGCACGAAAGCCACAGATAGCAAATGCCAGCGCCAGAGAAGCCACCAGCAGCAGCGACAAACCAAACTTCCCAGGCGCTAGCCATTGCACCCCCGGCGTGCGGCTTCGATGCGCTGGCGACGGGCAGCTCGGGCATGCAGGCGCAGGGCCAGGACATGCATCGAGCCCACCAGCATTTGCCAGAGGGCAGCGCCTAAGAAGCCGCTGCAGATGCCCACGATGGCGAGACGATGGGCGACGTGTACGAGGTCGATTTCCATTTGTGGCCCGGGAACGTTTTGCGATGTTTCGCGATTGAAGGGGTAGCCGCCTGATGCCCTCAGAGGGGCACAGAGCGGTGCAATTCGCGAAGGTCCACGACCTGCGCCCGGTGGAAGGGTTCGGCGTGGTCTTCGATGAGCTGCGCGACGGTTTCGAGGTCTTCGAGCGCCACGGCTTCGCGCAGCAACATGACCCATTCGGGCTGGCCGTCCTCATACGAGGGGGCGAGGAATGCGCCCGTGGTTGCCGACTGGATCACGTAGGTCATCACGCAGCCTTGGCGGTCGCTTTGTCAATCGGGCGGATATCCACCAAGACCATCTTGGTGCCGTCCTGCGCTGCAGCAGCCATCTCAAACGTGGCCATGGCCTTGACTGGCAGCGATGCGCCCAGGTGTGCCCACTTGTCGAATTCCTTGGCGTCGCCGAGCTTGAAGGGGCGGGTGGCGCGACCGATGGAGCGGCCTGCGCTGTTTTCTGCAAGGTCCACTTCGCAATGGAATGTGGTGCTGCTGAACGCACGGCCTTCAACCACGCCTTCGCTTTCCTTGACGCCGTGGACGATGACTTCGGATTGAAATTTCATGATGGTTTCTCTTTGGTTGCGGCCTTGGATTGAGGGCTATGCGGTGACGTGGCCAGCGTCTGCGCCCTTGAAAACTCGTTTGGTTGCGCGTTCGTAGACGCGGGCGATCTCTTCGCGCTTGAAGCGGCGAAGGCGACCGGGAAGGCTTGCGCCTTCGACGATGGCGGCGAACTCTTCGCCGTCCATGAGGGTGAACATGAGGGCCAAGCTGGGGCCTGCGACGTCGCGCACCCAGCGCTTGTTGCGCGTGACTTCTGCTTCGATGGTTTCAGCGGCCAGACGGCCATTGCAGGCAAGGCTTGCTGGCTCGAGCTCAAGCAGTTCGTCCGCTTCGCGCAGCAGCGCGGCGTGCCACGTGCTGGCTTCTGCAAAGAAGTCAGCGGGGCGGCGGAGCATGTCCACATCGAGCACGCGGGCCTTGTTGCCCAGGCGCAGCTCTGCACGCATCCAGCCGGAGGCGTCTTTGTCGCCGAAGAGCTGGTGGCCCTTTTCGTAGATGTTGGTTTGCTTGCCGACTTCTTTGGAGCCGACGTAAAAGCTACGGGCCTTGCCGTTCATCCAGTCGCCGACCATGTTGCACTTCAAGCGCTTGCCGCCTGAGTCCATGAGGCCGCTGTCGTAGTCGGTCTGGATGCGCTGCATGCCGCCTGCGATGCCTTCGAAGAAATCAAGGGCGAGGTCGCAGCGCGTGAGTACGCCCTTAACGTCCTCGACCAGATCGGCCATGGCGAAGCGCCAGGAGGGCTTTGCAAAGGTGCATGCCGTGCCGTAGAGGTTGACGTGCAGCGTGCGCTTTTGCGCTTGCTGGCGCGGGCTTTCACCGCTGGCACCGAAGCCGATCCAGCCGACTTCTTCGCCGTTGCGCTCGATGCTCCAGCGGCTTTTGTAAAAGTCGTGCCCTTTGCGGATTTCAGGGGCGACTGTGAAGCCTTCGCCGAGCGCATCCACGACGCGCATTGCCAGTTCTACGGCTTGTGTGCTGAGCGCAAAATCGGCGTCTGGCACTTCCTGCAGCTTGCGCATGAAGCGGGCAAAGCGCTGGGCTTCGTAGGTGCCGTGGTCCTCTTCATGCGGGGACATGGGGCGCTCCAGGGTGCTTTGCGCTGGAGGCGGAAAAAGCACGTCTGCCGATGGCATCGGCGCGTTGCGCACTTGGCAGGTGAAGCGCAGCCAATCGACGTGTACAGGCACCTTGGTTTCAAGGCGTTCAGCAATCAGGCGGACCTTGACCTGATTGCCTTCGAGTACGAGGGCGCAGGTTTGCGAATGCTTGTTCAGCTTGGAGTTTGCTGGGCGGGTCATTCGGTGGCCTCTTGTTGGTTATCCCCGTGATTACCATCGGGGATGGTCGGCGCCTGCCCCGCCCCGGCGCCCGCGCCCGCGCTGCGCCAGCGTGCACGGCCGCACGTGGCGCAGGCGTCTGTGCACTCAGCGTCAAAGCCAGAGCAGGCAGGGCGCATCCCTGCGGGACCGGGCTCTATGGCTGCGCCACCAAGCCCTTGCAGGTCTTGGCCCATCCGGGTAACGATCCCTTGCGCGGCGGCGCGGGCGGTGGAAGCGTTTTCAAGCGGCACGGGCTGCACGCGGGGCGACATGGGCATGCTGCCCATACCCTGCCCCACGCACCCCTGCGGGGCCGCGCTAGTCGCGCTGCGCGGGCCCCCGGTTGTCTCCAAAGACAGGGGGCGGCGGCGCACGAGGAAGACCGCAGCAAAGAAGACGCACCCAAAGGCAGCGCCAACGGCCATCCCGCAAAGCAGATCGAGCAGCGTGGGACTCATGGCAGCAACCCCTGCATGCCTTCCATTCGCAGCACGTGCAAGCGGGCGCGGTCGGCTTGGTGGCCGGTGCGCAGGTAGGCGCCGACCACGGCAGCGCAATGCTTGTAGTCAGCAGCCCTTGCGGCACCGCCTTCGAGAACGCTTTTCGGGACCGGGGCCGCAATGGCCCGGCGGCAGCGGTATTGCAGATCGCGCTTTGTTTCGGGACTCATGCTGCGACCTCAACAGGCACTGGCTTAAGCCCACAGGATGGACGAGAAGCACCACCAGAGTGATGCTTCCAGCCGAAAAACCAAAAGCCACAACGCAAACCGCAACGGGCGCAGACATATCGAGCGGTCATTGCAGAACCCCGTTTGCGCGTGCACCGTACAGACCAACCTGCTTCCAATTGCGGTTGCACTCTGCGAAGCGGACCATGGACTGCAGCAGTTCGTTAACGCTGCAATCGAGCAGGCCCGCCGTCTCGCGCAGCTTGGCAATGATTTCTGGCTTGTCGGTGAAATCGACGCGGGCCTTATCGGCGCGGTAGGCGGCCTTGCGTGCTGCTGCACTGACGTGGGTCGGCTTGCGGCCTTTGCGCTTTTCGTTCCCGGCGCACTCCCCACCGTTTGCGATGCAAGCCACTGCACAACTACTGCCATCGCTGACAGCTTCGGGGGGAGTGCAATCGTTCGCCGCTTCGGGTGCGGCAATCTCAGGGAGAACGAGTTGAAGGGCTGGCATGGGTGGCTCCATGGTGGTAAAGTTGTCTTACGAGTAACGGATAACACTATCCGCATTACGTAAAACGTAATTTAACACACAAATTACGGAATTGGTAATTGATTCTCCCTATGGAGGGGCGCCACTATGTATGCTGAATTAATCGAGAACCTTACCGCCGAAGATCGGAAAGCCCTGGCAGAACAAGGCGTTCCGTCATCTCGCGTGAGCGAATGGCGAACAGGGTTTAGAGTGCCCACCCGCCCCCAAGCGCTGGCGCTGGCCACCGTAAAGGGCGTGGACTATATGGAGCTGGAGAAAGAGCTGGTCATGATCGAAGCCACCGAAGAGGCCAAGAAAAAACCAGCCATGGCCAGCCTACTTGAACGCATTCGAATACTGTAATGACCGACCTTGAATTCATGGACCACGCCGAAAAACTGCTTCTTGCCGTTGAGCGCAGTTGTGATCGCATCAACGATGACACGGACGCCGACGTGGATGCCCAGCGGTCGGGCGGCATGGTGACGCTGACGTTCCCCAATCGAACTCAGATCGTGATCAACCTGCAAAGGCCTCTGCACGAGGTGTGGATGGCCGCGCGGTCGGGCGGCTACCACTACCGCTTTGATGGACAAGCTTGGCAAGATACCAAAGGGGCCGGTGAATTTTTCACCTGCCTGAGCCGTGACGCTACCCAGCAGGCGGGCCTGGCGCTGCGGTTTTCCGCCTGACGCGGCCTGCAGGCCATCCCCCGCAGATGCCGGAGTCTGTGGTCTGACAGGCCTGCTCTTGAGGCCCGAAGACTAGTTACGGAACAGGTCGAGGATGCGATTGCGCTCCTCGGCCGGTGGGGGTGCGTGGGGCGTGGTCGCGGAAGAGCCTGGCGCTGCCGAAGAGCGGTCTTCCAGTCCGACGCTTGCCACGCCTGCATTGCGCGCGTATTCCTCATAGAACCATTCGCCGCCAACGTTCACGACGCCTGGCGGCACGGTGGGTTCCATCACCGGCACCCCCTTGAGGGCCTTTTCCATGAAGTTGATCCACACCGGCAGGCTCAGGCCACCGCCAGTTTCGCGGCTGCCCAGATTGCGCGGTGTGTCGTAGCCGATCCAGGTGACGGCTGCCACGGTGGGTTGATAGCCCGCGAACCAGGCGTCTACGGAGTCGTTGGTGGTGCCGGTCTTGCCGTAGAGGTCGGGGCGCTTGAGAGTGGCCTGCGCGCGAGCGGCTGTGCCGGAGCGCGTGACTTCCTGCAGCAGGCTATTCATCACGAATGCATTGCGCGCTTCAATGGCACGCGGCTGCTCGCTGGTAACGGGGGGTGTCGTCTCCGAGATCACGCGACCCTTGTGGTCCGTCACCTTGGCGATCAGCCATGGGTTCACGCGGTAGCCCCCATTGGCGAACACCGAATAGGCGGTGGCCATCTGCAAGGGGGTGACCGAGCCGGCGCCCAGGGCCATCGTGAGGTAGGCGGGGTGCTTTTCCGCATCGAATCCGAAGCGTGATACCCATTCCTGCGCCGTCTTGGGGCCGACGGCCTGCAGGATCCGGATCGAGATCATGTTCTTGGACTTCGCGAGGCCGGTGCGCATGCTCATCGGTCCGTCGTACTTGCCGTCGTAGTTCTTGGGCTCCCACGGCTGGCCGCCGGTGGTGCCGGCATCGAAGAACAGGGGCGCGTCGTTGATCACTGTAGCGGGCGTGAAGCCTTTCTCCAGTGCCGCCGAGTAGATGAACGGTTTGAAGCTCGACCCAGGCTGGCGCCAGGCCTGCGCAGCATGGTTGAACTTGTTCTTGTCGAAATCGAAACCGCCCACAAGGGCTCGAATCGCTCCGGTGCGCGGATCCAGTGCCACCAGGGCGCCTTCCACCTCGGGCAGCTGTGTGATCTCCCAGGCGTTCTTGGGTGTCTTCACCACTCGGATCACAGCTCCGCGGCGGATCTTGATGTTGGGCGGCGCCTTGTCGCTCAAGCCCGACTGGACCGGCTTGAGACCGTCTCCGGAGATCTCCAGCACGTCGCCGTTGGCGCGTGCAGCGACAATCTTGCGGGCCGATGCCTCCAGGACCACGGCCGACAGCACATCGCCGTTGTCGGGATGGTTGGCCAAGGCATCGTCGATGGCATCTTCCACTTCTTGAGCGCCTGTGGGTAGCGCTACGAACTTCTCAGGTCCACGGTAGTGCTGGCGGCGCTCGTAGTCCATGATGCCGCGGCGCAGCGAAGCGTACGCAGCCTCCTGCTCCCCCGCATTGAGGGTGGTGTACACATTCAAACCGCGCGTGTACGCCTCGTTTCCGTACTGGGTGAAGATGAGCTGGCGCGCCATCTCGGCGACGTATTCGGCATGCACGCGGGTATTGTCGGGCCCGGAGCGGATCTTGAGGTCTTCCTTCTTGGCGGACGCGGCTTCATCGGCCGTGATGAAGCCGTTTTCCTGCATGCGCTCGATGATGTAAAGCTGCCGGGAACGGGCGCGCTTGGGGTTGCTGATGGGGTTGTAGGCCGAAGGAGCCTTCGGCAGGCCTGCCAGCATTGCGGCCTCCGCGACCGACACGGATTTGAGGGGCTTACCGAAATACGCCTCGGAAGCAGCGGCAAATCCGTATGCACGATTTCCCAGATAAATCTGGTTCATGTAAATCTCGAGAATCTGATCCTTCGTGAGTAAATGCTCAAGCTTGAAAGTCAGTAAGATTTCGTAAATTTTGCGTGTAAATGTTTTCTCCGATGAGAGATAAACATTTCGCGCCACCTGCATTGTGATAGTCGAAGCGCCTTGGCTCTTCACTCGGCCCAGATTGGCCAAGCCGGCGCGCACCACCCCCTTGTAGTCCACGCCCCCGTGCTGGAAGAAGCGCGCATCCTCGATGGCCAGCACGGCGTCCTTCATGACCTTGGGGATCTCGTTGATCGGCGTCAGGTTGCGCCGCTCTTCCCCGAACTCCCCGAGGAGTGCTCCTTCGGAGGAATACACCCGCAGGGGCAGCTTGGGGCGGTAGTCCGCCAAATCTGAGATGTCTGGCAGGTTGGGATAGGCAACCGCCAGCGCCACCGCGATGGTCAGAGCGAGGCCGAAGGCTCCCGCCAGGGCGAGACCTGCCGTCCAGGCGAAGGCAAGGAAGATCCAGCGAAGCCAAGTGGGGCGAGCGCGAGGGGCAGGGGAGTCCGGCGTGCCGGAAGGCTTCGTGGGAGAGGGCGACATATCGCTCCGAGGGGGTAAGACTGCCTATTATAAAAAACGCGTGTCCTGGGTCGGGGAAATCCTGCGTGCATGTCGTCCGATTGCCCGCCGAAAGGTGGGAAGTCACCGCCAAACGGTGTTGCACATCACCAAAAAATCGTCTGCTTTTGGCAACGCTCGAACAACGTTACACGGGGAAAAATCTTTGCTGGAGAAGTACCTTACTGATAGCATTCATGTGAAGTGTTAAGTTTTGTTGCCTCATTTTGGCAAGTTATAGGGGACCAATCTTGAGCTCAATGGGGTCTTTGTTCAGCCGCCAGTCGGCGCCGCTGCTGGGAATCGACATCAGCTCATCCAGCGTGAAGCTGGTGGAGCTCGGGCGCGATAAGGCGGGTGCTCTGGTTCTGGAGCGCTGCGCGATCGAGCCACTCGAGCGTGGCTGGATCGCAGACGGAAACATCGAAAAGTTCGATGAGGTGGCCGAAGCTTTGCGTCGGCTGGTCAAAAAAAGTGGAACCCGCACCAAGAACGTGGCGCTGGCGCTTCCGGCGTCTGCAGTCATCACCAAGAAGATCACCCTGCCTGGCGGCATGACCGAGCAGGAGCTTGAGGTGCAGGTCGAGTCCGAAGCCAATCAGTACATACCGTTTTCACTGGATGAAGTGAGTCTGGACTTCTGCGTCATCGGTCCCAGCAAGAACGCACCCGGCGACGTGGAGGTGCTCATCGCAGCTTCTCGCAGAGAAAAGGTCCAGGACCGGCAAGGGCTGGCCGAAGCTGCGGGGCTCAAGCCCGTTGTGGTCGATATCGAATCCAACGCGTCCCGTCTGGCTGCAGGCCGTCTGATCGAGGCGCTGCCCAACAAGGGCGTGGACGCCATGGTGGCGCTTTTCGAGGTCGGTGCGCTGACCACGAGCATGCAGGTCATCAAGAATGAAGAAGTCTTGTACGACCGCGACCAAGCATTCGGCGGTGCGCAGTTGACTCAATTGATCGTTCGGCAATACGGGTTCTCGGTGGAAGAGGCGGAGAGCAAGAAACGCAGCGGAGACCTCCCGGAAGATTATCAGTCGGCTGTTCTCAAACCCTTTGTTGACAGCATGGCCCAAGAAGTTTCCCGGGCGCTGCAGTTCTTTTTCACCAGCACGCCGCACAACCGCGTGGACCATGTGTTGCTGGCCGGTGGTTCTGCACCCCTGCCAGGTCTTACAGAAGCGGTCACGCAGCAGACAGGTTTTGCCTGCAGCACGGTCAATCCTTTTGATGGTATGGAAATTGGTAGTTCGGTGCGGTTAAAGAAGATGGTTCGTGAGGCGCCGTCCTATCTGACCTCGTGCGGTCTGGCCATGCGGAGGTTCCTGCAGTGATTCTGATCAATTTACTTCCCCACCGGGAGGCCGCGCGCAAGCGGCGAAAGGAAGCTTTTCAGGCGACGATGTTTGCTTCGTTCCTGATCGGCTTGGCCATTGCCGGCGCTATCTATTGGTGGTTTCAGATGATGATCACCAATCAGCAAGAGCGAAATACGTTTCTGCAAGGTGAAATCAAGGTCCTGGAAGGCCAAATCAAGGAAATCGCCAACATCGAAGATGAAATCGCTGCGTTGCGCGCCCGCCAGAAGGCTGTGGAAGATCTCCAGTCCGATCGCAATCTTCCCGTTCACCTGCTCAATGAACTTGTGCGCCAGATACCTGAAGGCGCGTATGTCTCCAGCATCAAGCAAACGGATCAGGTGATTTCGATGCAAGGTTTTGCGCAATCCAATGAGCGCGTCTCCGAAATGTTACGCAACCTGACTGACAACACGCCTTGGCTCTCCAAGCCTGAGCTGGTTGAAATTGTTGCCAGCAATATCGCACTCACGCCCCGCGATCAGCGCAGAGTTTCTTCGTTCAACCTGCGTTTCAGGCTGATGCGCACGGGTGAAGTGGACAAGGCGAAAGAGGCTGCTAGCGCTGCCACTGGAAAATAAAAATGGCAAAAAAATCAAAAAATAATGTTGATTTCGTTGCTTTTCAGGAAAGTCTTTCCAGGCAATTCAGAAATCTCGACCCCAAGGATCCATCGCTTTGGCCTATTGCGCCTAAGGTGCTCTTGTGCGTTTTCATCGCAGGTGCTGTAGCCGCGCTGCTTTGGTTTGCCAAAATCAAGGACTACGAAGAAGAACTCAACTCTGAGGTGCTCAAAGAGCAAAGCCTGCGCCAGGATTACCAAACCAAATTGATTAAAGCGGTGAGCTTGGAGGCGTTGAAGCGTCAGCGGGAGCAAATTCAGCAGTACGTTATTCAATTGGAAAAGCAACTGCCGAGCAAAGCGGAGATGGCAGCATTGCTGTCTGATATCAACCAGGCGGGGCTGGGACGTAGTCTGCAGTTCGACCTGTTCAGGCCTGGTCAGGTCGTTGTTCGGGATTATTATGCCGAGTTGCCAATCCAGGTGCGAGTGACTGGTCGATATCACGACATGGGCGCATTTGCGTCTGATGTGGCGCATCTCTCCAGAATTGTCACGTTGAACAACATTTCTATTGCACCGAAGGAAAAGGACAGTGGCACGCTGACCATGGAGGCGACAGCCCGGACCTTCAGGTACCTGGATCCAGAAGAAATACAGGCACAGAAGCAGGCGGTGAAAGGGGCGAAAAAATGATGTCGAAAAAATCGATTTCAGTTGCCGCTGTCCTGAGCGCTGCTGCCTTGTTGTCGGGGTGCGGCTCGTCGGGTGACGAGGAACTTCGCCAATGGATGACTGAATTGCGCGCAACTACAAAGCCCCGTGTTACACCTTTGACAGAGCCCAAGCAGTTTACTCCGCAGGCATATGCGATGGATGCTGGTATTGAGCCGTTCAATTCCGTCAAGCTAACGCAGGCTTTGAAGAGGGAGTCCAACCAATCCGCATCCAATGCAGCCCTGATTGCGCCGGAAATGGCACGGCGGAAAGAACCGCTGGAGGCCTATCCCCTGGACGTCATGGCCATGGTGGGTAGCCTAGACAAGGTGGGCACGCCGACGGCTCTTTTGAGGGTCGACAAGCTGCTGTACCAGGTCAAGGTGGGAAATTACATTGGACAGAATTACGGAAAGATTACTCGAATCACGGAGAGTTCCATTCAGTTGCGTGAAATTGTTCAGGACGCGACGGGCGACTGGATCGAGCGGGTCACTTCGTTGGAATTGCAAGAGGGCAAGAAATGAAATATTCGAAAATCTACAATGCTAAGATCTGCCGACTTGCGGTAGGGGTGTCCTTCGCGATTTTGGTGCCGCTTGACGCATGGGCGCAAGCGGTCATTCAGTCCGTGGTTGGAAGCACGCAAAACGGCATCGATATGGTGCGAGTCGATTTTGCGGAACCTCTGCAAGCATTGCCCACTGGCTTTGCCATTCAGTCACCTCCGCGAATTGCCCTGGATTTTGCTGGCGCCTCCAACGCGACAGGGAAAACCTCCTTTGATGTGAATCAAGGTAATGTGAAATCGGTGAATGTGGTGCAGACGGGGGATCGTTCTCGGGTCGTTCTGAATCTGAAGCAATCGACTTCCTATTCCGCTGATATCCAAGGTAAATCGCTGATCATTTCGCTGGGAACGACGGCATCCACAGGCGTTGCCGTCCAAGCGGCGCGAACACCCGCTTTTGCGGATTCGCAAAGTTCCGATACGCAAGTGTTGAAGGATGTGGACTTCAGGCGCGGCGCTGACGGTTCTGGGCGCGTGATTGTGGCTTTGCCCTCGACCCAGGTAGGTGTTGATATTCGTGCGCAGGGTAAGGGCTTGGTTGTCGACTTTCTGAAATCTTCTCTGCCCGAAGGCTTGCGCCGCCGCCTGGATGTGGCGGATTTTGGGACACCGGTTCAGGCAGTCACGACCGTTCAGGATGGCGAGCGCGTGCGAATGACCATTGAACCTGTGGGTGACTGGGAGCACAGTGCTTATCAAAGTGATAGCCAGTTCGTGGTTGAAGTCCGTCAGAAAAAGGTGGATTTGAACAAGCTGACCCAAGGTCCAGGTTACACCGGCGAAAAGCTGTCGCTGAACTTCCAGAACATCGAAGTCCGTTCACTTTTGCAGGTGATTGCCGATTTCACCAACTTCAACATCGTGACGTCTGACACGGTGACTGGTGCTTTGACGCTGCGATTGAAGGATGTTCCCTGGGACCAGGCATTGCAGATCATCATGGACGCCAAGGGCCTTGGGATGCGCAAGTCAGGCTCGGTGCTGTGGATTGCTCCGAAGGACGAAATCGACGATCGCACGCGCAAGGACTATGAAGCGGCGGTGGCGATTCAGAAACTGGAGCCCCTGAAGACTCAGGCGTACCAGATGAACTACGCAAAAGCAGTTGACATGGTGACTCAGTTGACTACAGCTTCAACCGGCGCTGCTGGAACTTCCAACCGATTCCTTACGGAACGCGGCAGTGCCATTGCCGAACCTCGAACCAACCAATTGTTCGTCACCGATACTCCCAGCAAACTCGAGGAAGTGCGCCAATTGCTGGCCACCCTGGATGTCGCGGTCCGTCAGGTGATGATTGAAGCTCGAATTGTCGAGGCGTCCGATACTTTCGGGCGTTCTTTGGGAGTGCGCTTGGGCGGTACGGACTTGCGTGCCAATCGCGGCGGGACGGGCGGTTACACCGCCGGCAATAGCGCTATCGCCTTCGGTACGTCCTACAACAACGCAGTGGCATCGTCCGGCGCAGGTGGTACCACCAACACTTTGGGCCAGTTTGTCAATTTGCCAGCCGCAACAACGGGGGGCTTTGATCCGGCAAGTTTTGCATTCTCGATTTTCAGTCCTGCAGCCAATAGGTTTCTGAACTTGGAGATATCTGCGATGGAGGCCGACAGCAAGGGCAAGGTCGTTGCAAGCCCACGCGTCGTGACAGCGGACCAGACCAAGGCGACGATCGAGCAGGGCACGGAAATCCCGTATCCGGTCACGGCTCCCAACGGCGGGACGGTGATCGCTTTCAAGAAAGCGGTTCTCAAGCTGGAGGTGACCCCTCAGATCACGCCCGAAGGAAATATCATTCTTGATCTGGACGTGAACAAGGACAGCCCAGGAGAGACCTTCCTGAGTGCCCGTGCGATCGATACCAAGCATGTCAAGACGCAGGTGCTTGTGGAAAATGGAGGCACCGTGGTGATTGGGGGCATCTTTGAACTGGATGAAAGTGAAAAGGAAGCAAAAGTCCCATTGCTTGGAGATTTGCCCGCGGTAGGGAATTTGTTCAAAAACAAGACAAGAACTTCCAACAAAAAGGAAATGCTGATTTTTATCACCCCCAAGGTGATTTCTGAGCGCACCGCGATTCGATAGTATTTAGCTAGGGATAGGAAAATGCATATGTACAGCAAATTCAAATATATGATCCTCGCCATTGCGGCCGCCGTAGCCGGCTGCGGGGGCGGAGGTGGAAGTTCCGGTGAAACCCAGGAGCACTACACAATTACCGTTCGGGCAGACAAAAACCAGTTGCCGGTAAATATTGCGAATGTGGAGGTTGGAATTGGTGTTTATCGCCCATACACAACCACTCTTTATGTCGAGGCGCGCAAGGGGAGTCTCCCGATTCCTGGCGGGGAAGATATTTTTTCCTGCAATGTGGCTGGCGGGTTGAGCTCTGGCGCCCTCTATTACCTGGATGGTGATGAAGAGCATGAGACCGAAGTTGATGACGGCAACGGTGGCAAAATCAAGGTCCCTAATGCCTATCGCAATATCACTTTGCACTCGAATGCGGGTGGGAATTCGTTCCATTTCCACGCGGGCGACCAGGCGGGAACTGCGCGAATCACCTGCACGGTAACGGACCCGCTGGACAAGCAACAAAAAACTGCC
Organism: Acidovorax sp. sic0104; assembly: GCF_019219095.1. Classification (GTDB taxonomy): domain Bacteria; phylum Pseudomonadota; class Gammaproteobacteria; order Burkholderiales; family Burkholderiaceae_C; genus Acidovorax. Next base: position 572,594 of record NZ_JAHUWH010000001.1, on the reverse strand, counting down.
AGCGTCAATATCACTGTTGGCGGTACGACCGACAAACCAGCCAGTGTTCGCATGGTTGCCCAAGTCACTGGAGCAGGCGGCTACCTGGGGACTCGTAACAATGCGAATGGCCTCCTCAACCAGACGGCAATCCAGGCTTTTGTGCTGGACGACATGAATCAGCCCACCAGCAACTCCACGGGTGGAAATGTGCAGGTTCGCATTCTTTCGGGAACCGACGCAGGGCTGGGCGCAAGGCTGGTTTCTGGCAGCCAAAGCGGTAGCGTGCTCCAGTTGCCGGCGATCGGCGGCATTGCCACGTTCTCTCTGTTGAGCGGGACGGAAACAGGAACGGTGTTTCTCGAGTTGACAGCTGACCGGGCCGATAACAATGTCAGCAACGGTGTTGCGGACCCGATCACATCGATTTTGCCGATCACCGTACTCGAAGCAGTCACCGCTCCCATTTCGCTTGCTGATGTGACGCTGGCGGATGCAACCAAGGGTGTCGCGTATACGGCATACCTGGACGTGACTGGCGGCCTGCCGCCCTATTCCTGGTCGGCAACGGGCCTGCCACCTGGTTTGTTCATTGATCCCAGCACGGGCGTCATCAGCGGCAAGGTCGCAACTGATGCGGCCGAACGTGAATACCAGGTCAAGGTGACGGTGGTTGACAAGAACAAGCTGAGCGACACGGCGACTGTCAAGATCAAGGTCGTGGGTGGAATTCCAGAAGACTTCGCCATCGGCGATTGCAACACCAACGATTTGTGCCTGCTCGGGTCTGCACCCGTCGGAGTCAACTTTACGTACTCCTTCGTTTCGTCCACGACCGGTGTGGAATGGAAGTTCGCAGGACTGCCTGCATGGTTGACCGGCTCTTCCGCGGGGTCCGGAGGGGTTATCAATGGCACGCCTGCAGTTACGAATTGCGGCCCTGTCAGCTTCTTGGTCACTGCAACGAAGGGTGTCACATCTGTCACTCGTCGATTCGGCATCACCGTCGTGGATGGCGCGGACCCACTCACGCAAAATTGCCCTTAAGAGCTTGTGGCCGCGTTAGCACATTGCTAGCTGCGCCTCACAATTCAATCCCCGGCTCGCCGGGGATTTTTTTTGCCTCACCAGCTGATGGCCTGCGGTCCCATGTTCATTCGGTGTTGCTTTATGCTTTCTGTTGCAACGGTGGTCGATCGTTCTGGAAACCGCTGTGTGAAATATCCCCAGATTCATGCGAACGGTGCATGAACCCTAGGCAGCATTGCTATCCTTGTTGTCATTCACCCACTAATACAAGCTCATGCCCTCCACACCCCAGCAAGTCGCAATAGATTTGGACGAGCGCAGCTATCAGATCGTCATCGGCGGCGGGCTTTTGGGCGACGCCAGCACGTACGCAGGTCTCCCCAAAGCCAGCACCGCGCTAGTGGTCAGCAATACAACAGTTGCGCCTCTCTATGCATCAGCCTTGCGCACGGCTTTGGCAGCCCGCTATGCGCAGGTTCATGAAGTGCAGCTCCCCGATGGTGAGGAGCACAAGAACTGGCAAACGCTGCAAAAAATCTTCGACACGCTGCTGGAGCAAGGCTGTGACCGCAAGACGGTCCTGTTCGCTCTGGGCGGCGGTGTGGTGGGAGACATGACCGGTTTCGCCGCGGCAAGCTATATGCGCGGCGTGCCATTTGTGCAGGTCCCGACTACGCTGCTCGCGCAGGTGGACTCTTCCGTAGGCGGAAAGACCGCGATCAACCATCCCCTCGGGAAGAACATGATCGGCGCGTTCTATCAGCCGCAGCTGGTTGTTTGTGATCTTGATGTACTCGACACACTGCCGCCGCGCGAGCTCAGCGCGGGGCTGGCAGAGGTGATCAAGTACGGCCCGATTGCCGACATGGCATTTCTGGACTGGCTGGAGTCCCATATCGATGCGCTGATGGCGCGAGACCGTGCAGCCTTGGCCCACGCGGTGCGCCGCAGCTGCGAGATCAAAGCCTGGGTGGTCGGTCAGGACGAGCGGGAGTCCGGACTGAGGGCGATCCTGAATTTTGGCCACACTTTCGGCCATGCGATCGAAGCGGGCATGGGCTACGGTGCCTGGCTGCATGGCGAAGGCGTTGGCGCCGGCATGGTGATGGCGGCGGAACTGTCTTGCCGCCTGGGCCTCGTGGATGCGGCCTTTGTGCGGCGGCTCAGGGCATTGATTGCCCGCGCCGGACTTCCCGTGCGGGGGGCTTTGCTGGATGCCAAAGACAATGCCGGCCGGTACCTTGAGCTCATGCGTGTCGACAAGAAGGCAGAGGGTGGCGAGATCCGGTTCGTGGTGATCGATGGCCCTGGCCGTGCAGCGGTGCGCTGCGCGCCTGATGCGCTGGTGCGGGCCGTGATTGACGATTGCTGCGCTTCATGACGACGATGGTGAAGATGGTTGTCGTGGAGCGGGCGAGTACAGCCCCTCGCTCACTTTCATAAACAAGGCGCGGATCAGTCTTTTACTTCCGATGTTGTCCCTCGCACCCTACGCATCCGATCCAGCGCGGTCCCGGGGGCGGCGCTACGCTGAAGCTCCGGCCCCCACGCGCACCGATTACCAGCGCGACAGGGATCGCATCGTGCACTCCACCGCCTTCCGGCGCCTGGTGTACAAGACCCAGGTGTTCCTGAACCACGAAGGCGACCTGTTCCGCACAAGGCTCACACATTCGCTGGAGGTGGCGCAACTGGGCCGGTCGATTGCACGGTCACTGCGCATCAACGAAGATCTGGTGGAAGCGATCTCTCTGGCCCACGACCTGGGCCATACGCCCTTCGGCCATGCCGGGCAGGATGCGCTGCATGCCTGCATGGCGGACCACGGAGGCTTCGAGCACAACCTGCAGAGTCTGCGTGTGGTCGACAAGCTCGAGGAGCGCTACCCGCAGTACGACGGTCTGAATCTCACGTTCGAAACCCGGGAAGGGGTGCTCAAGCATTGTTCTCGCACCCACGCCGAGCAACTGGAAGCTCTGGAACCCGGTGGAGTCGGCGCGCGTTTCCTGCGCCGCGAGCAGCCCGGCCTGGAGGCGCAGTTGTGCAATCTCGCAGACGAAATCGCCTACAACGCCCATGACATTGACGATGGAGTGCGGTCCGGGCTGATAACGCTGGCGCAGTTGCAAGAGGTGCCATTGTTCGACAGATACCGCGTGGCGGCGCTGTCGAGCCACCCGGACCTGGCCCAGCCTTCGCAGCAGCGGCGCCTGCTGTACGAGGCCATACGCCGCATGCTGAGCGACCAGGTCTACGATGTCATTGACACGACCCAGGCGGCTATTCGGCGGGTAGCGCCCGATGGCGTGGATGCCGTGCGCCGTGCGCCGGCCCTTGTGATGTTCAGCGAGCCCATGCGCGAGAGTTCGCAGGTGCTCAAGCGCTTTCTTTTCAAGAATCTCTACCGGCACCCCCAGGTGATGGAAACCACCGGCCTCGCACAGCAGGTGGTGCGGGACTTGTTCGAGGCGTACACAGCATCTCCAGGTGAAATGAAGGCAGCCTTTGCAGAGCAGGCAGGCCTGGACGAAGGGCCGCTGCGGGCGCGTGCCGTAGCCGACTTCATTGCGGGCATGACAGACCGTTTTGCTGCGCGTGAGCACGAACGACTGACGGGCCTGCGCCTGTTGGCCGGCTAGGGGCGCAACGCTGGCGTGGCAAGACAGCGCGCCATCGAAAAGGCTGCTGGGCTAGGCCGGGACTGCTGGCCAAATCGCTTGGCCGCTGGCACCACGCCCCTGCGCCACGCGGATGACGCGTTTGCCCCGCGCCGTCCGGCGCCATCGGTGAAGGTGCTCTCGGAGCACGCCACGGGTGTTCGCCAGCCTGGCGAAGCGCCTGAAAAGTGCACCCCGGTAAAATCAGCGTCCCTCCTTGTGCCGCGCGCCTTTTCTCTTCATGACGCTTCCCTCTTCCGCCGGTTCGGCGCGATCCCTGGATTCTGCTGCCGCCACTGCGTTCATCAGCGACACCGTGCGCTGGCTTGAGCAGGCTGTCATCGGCTTGAACCTCTGCCCGTTCGCCAAAGGCGTCCATGTCAAGGGCCAGATCCACTATGCCTTGGCGTTGTCCGCCGATCTCGGGGAGGTGCTGGAGCTGCTGCGCGATGAGCTCACTGCACTGGTGGAGACCCCTGCGCAAAAGCGCGACACCACTTTGATCATCCTGCCGCACTGCCTGCAGGATTTTCTCGATTTCAATGACTTCCTCGGCCACGCGGAAGCATTGCTCGAGGATATGGAGCTGGACGGCACACTGCAGATCGCCAGCTTTCACCCGCAATTCCAGTTTGCCGGCACCGATGCTGACGACGTGACCAATTGCACGAACCGCTCTCCCTATCCCACGCTGCACCTGCTGCGCGAGGAAAGCATCGACCGTGCCGTCGAAGCCTTTCCCGACGCGGAAAGCATCTTCGAGAAAAACATGGAGGTGCTGGAAGCGCTGGGCCCGCAAGGGTGGACGGAGTTGGGCGTGGGCCCCAGTGGCGATGATGCCGTGACCACGGTGCGGGCGGTAGCACCATGAAGGGCCAGGCAATGAGCAAGGGTGCAGCGGCGGCATCGCCCCGCGGCCAGGCCGGGCAGGCGGGCAGGACAGGCGGCAACAAGGGCGATGGCAAGGCAGCGCAGGCGTCCCCGCCCCAGGCGCCCGAGCTCTCCGAGCTGCGCCCCGGGCAGTCGATAGAGCTGCTAAAGGAGCTGCACATCCTGACCCGCGACGGACGGCTGAACCAGGACTCGCGCCGCAAGCTCAAGCAGGTATACCACCTGTTCAACTTCATCGAACCCTTGCTGGCCGAGCTGTCATCCGGCGAACAGGGGCCCACCCTGGCCGACCATGGGGCGGGGAAGTCCTACCTGGGCTTCATCCTGTACGACCTGTACTTCAAGGCACTCGGCCGGGGACAGATCTATGGCGTGGAGACTCGCGCCGAACTGGTCGATAAATCGCGCCTGCTGGCCCACAAGCTGGGGTTCGAGCGCATGTCGTTCCTCAACGTGTCCGTGGCTGAATCCGCCGATGCAAACGAACTGCCCGCAAGGATCGACGTCGTCACGGCCTTGCACGCCTGCGATACGGCGACTGACGACGCCATCGCGTTCGGCCTGCAAAAGCGCGCCCGGGCGATGGTGCTTGTTCCATGCTGCCAGGCCGAAATGGCGGCCTGCCTGCGCCAGGGCAAGGCGCTGCAACTGGCACGCACGCCATTGGCCGAGCTGTGGCGCCACCCCCTTCACACGCGCGAACTGGGCAGCCAGGTCACCAATGTGCTGCGCTGTCTGTACCTGGAGGCCAACGGTTACCAGGTGACGGTGACGGAGCTGGTGGGCTGGGAGCACAGCATGAAGAACGAGCTCATCATCGCCCGCTACACCGGCCAGAAAAAGCGCAGTGCGGCCGAGCGGCTGCGGGCCATCCTGGAAGAGTTCGGGCTGCAAGACGCGCTCGCCAGCCGATTCGGCCTGGATCGCCAGGCGCCGGTGGATGCCTGCGCTGAGGGCGCCGCCGGGGGCTGAAGCACAGCGGCAGGCCATCTGCCCCTGGGCGTTTCAATCGGGGACAGGTTCGCCTTATCATCGCGGGCTTCGTCCATCGCGAGTTTTCCATGGCCCGTCTTCCGCGCCTGACCTTGCCCGGTCACGTCCACCACGTCATCCAGCGCGGCAACAACCGCCAGGCCATCTTCGTGGACCGCGAGGACTTCGAGGCCATGCTCTCGCTGCTGGCGGACAACGCCCTGCGCCATGGCGTGGCGATCCACGCCTACGTGCTCATGGACAACCACTTCCATGTGGTGGCGACGCCTTCCACGGCAGACGGGCTGCCGCAGATGATGCAGGCCGTGGGGCGCCGCTACGTGCAGTACTTCAATGCCCGCCATGGCCGCACCGGCACGCTGTGGGAGGGCAGATACCGCTCCACGGTGCTGCAGGCCGAGCGCTACCTGCTGCCCTGCATGGTGTATCTGGACCTGAACCCGGTGCGCTCCGGGGCAGTGGCCCAGGCTGTGGACTACCCCTGGTCCAGCCATGCGCACTGGCTGGGGCTGCGGGTGGACCGCTTGCTCACTCCACACGCCCTGTACTGGGGGCTGGGCAACACGCCTTTCGCACGCGAGGCCGCTTATGCGGCAGCCGTTCACGCGGGAATCGGCTCGCAGGACCAGACTGCGTTGACTGACTCTGCGCTCAGCGGCTGGGCGCTTGGCGACCCGGAGTTCATTGCCGAGTTGCAGAAACACACTTCCCGCCGGCTGACGCGGGGCAGGGCTGGACGGCCCGCAATGCATCTGATTCCAGAGAAAAATCAAGACTGATCCAATGCCATCAAGCGCAAATTGCTATTGTTTTTGATGTGTCCCTTATAAATCCCTGATTCAAATACTAGGGCATTATTTTGGAATCTGACCCCAATTAATATGCTTGCCACGCATGTTGCAATGCACTAATCTTCAACTCCCTGCGAAAAACATGAGGAGTGCGCCATGACCACGACGGCCGCCGAGATCCAGCATCTGCAACAACACGGTTTGTATTCATCGGGTAACGAACACGACGCCTGCGGGCTCGGCTTCGTGGCCCACATCAAAGGTGTCAAGCGCCACGACATCGTGACGCAGGCCTTGAAGATCCTGGAAAACATCGACCACCGTGGCGCCGTGGGTGCCGATCCGCTCATGGGCGACGGCGCGGGCATCCTGATCCAGATCCCCGACGCGCTGTACCGTGAAGAGATGGCCAAGCAGGGCATCACGCTGCCCGCAGCCGGCGAATACGGCGTGGGCATGATCTTCCTGCCCAAGGAACACGCCTCCCGTCTGGCCTGTGAACAGGAAATGGAACGCGCCATCAAGGCCGAAGGCCAGGTGCTGCTGGGCTGGCGCGATGTGCCGGTCAACCTCGACATGCCCATGTCGCCCACCGTGCGCAAGAAGGAGCCCATCCTGCGCCAGGTGTTCATCGGCCGCGGCAACGACGTGATCGTGCAGGACGCGCTGGAGCGCAAGCTGTACGTGATCCGCAAGACGGCGAGCGCAGCCATCCAGAACCTCAAGCTCAAGCACAGCAAGGAATACTACGTTCCCAGCATGAGCAGCCGCACGGTGGTCTACAAGGGCCTGCTGCTGGCCGACCAGGTGGGCGTGTACTACAAGGACCTGTCCGACGAGCGCTGCGTCTCGGCCATCGGCCTGGTGCACCAGCGTTTCTCCACCAACACCTTCCCCGAGTGGCCGCTGGCCCACCCGTACCGCTACGTGGCGCACAACGGTGAAATCAACACCGTCAAGGGCAACTACAACTGGATGAAGGCGCGCGAAGGCGTGATGGCCTCGCCCGTGCTGGCGGCCGATCTGCAAAAGCTCTACCCCATCAGCTTCGCCGACCAGTCCGACACTGCCACGTTCGACAACTGCCTCGAGTTGCTGACCATGGCCGGCTACCCCATCAGCCAGGCCGTGATGATGATGATCCCCGAGCCGTGGGAACAGCACACCACCATGGACGAGCGCCGCCGCGCCTTCTATGAATACCACGCCGCCATGCTCGAGCCCTGGGACGGACCGGCTTCCATCGTGTTCACCGATGGCCGCCAGATCGGCGCCACGCTGGACCGCAACGGCCTGCGCCCCTCGCGCTACTGCATCACCGATGACGACCTGGTCATCATGGGCTCGGAATCCGGCGTGTTGCCCATCCCCGAGAACAAGATCGTGCGCAAGTGGCGCCTGCAGCCGGGCAAGATGTTCCTGATCGATCTGGAGCAGGGCCGCATGATCGACGACGACGAGCTCAAGGCCAACGTTGTCAACACCAAGCCCTACAAGCAGTGGATCGAGAACCTGCGCATCAAGCTGGACAGCGTGGGCACCGACACCGCGTCCACCCCCGAAGCCGCGCCCCTGCCGCTGCTCGACCGCCAGCAGGCCTTTGGCTACACCCAGGAAGACATCAAGTTCCTGATGGCGCCCATGGCCAAGAACGGCGAGGAGGGCATTGGCTCCATGGGCAACGACAGCCCGCTGGCCGTGCTCTCGGGCAAGAACAAGCCGCTGTACAACTACTTCAAGCAGTTGTTCGCGCAGGTGACCAACCCGCCCATCGACCCGATCCGCGAAGCCATCGTGATGTCGCTGGTGTCCTTCATCGGACCCAAGCCCAACCTGCTGGACATCAACCAGGTCAACCCGCCGATGCGCCTGGAAGTGAGCCAGCCCGTGCTGGACTTCGCCGACATGGCCAAGCTGCGCAACATCGAGAAGTACACGCAGGGCAAGTTCAAGAGCGCGACCATCGACATCACCTACCCGCTGAGCTGGGGCCGTGAAGGCGTCGAAGCCAAGCTGGCGTCGCTGTGCGCGCAGGCGGTCGATGCCATCAAGGGCGGCGCCAACATCCTGATCATCAGTGACCGCGCCGTGAGCGCCACGCAAGTGGCCATTCCCGCGCTGCTGGCGCTGTCGGCCATTCACCAGCACCTGGTGCGTGAAGGCCTGCGCACCACCGCCGGCCTGGTGGTGGAGACCGGTACCGCGCGCGAAGTGCACCACTTCGCCGTGCTGGGCGGCTACGGCGCCGAGGCCGTGCACCCCTACCTCGCCATGGAAACCCTGGCCGAGATGCACAAGGACATGCCTGGCGACCTGTCGCCGGACAAGGCCATCTACAACTACGTCAAGGCCATCGGCAAGGGCCTGTCCAAGATCATGTCCAAGATGGGCGTGAGCACCTACATGTCCTACTGCGGCGCGCAGCTGTTCGAGGCCATCGGCCTGAACACCGACACCGTGGGCAAGTACTTCACCGGAACCGCCAGCCGCGTGGAAGGCATCGGCGTCTTCGAGATCGCCGAGGAAGCCATCCGCATGCACAAGGCCGCGTTCAGCGACGACCCCGTGCTCGCCACCATGCTGGACGCTGGCGGCGAATACGCCTGGCGCACCCGCGGCGAAGACCACATGTGGACGCCTGACGCGATCGCCAAGCTGCAGCACAGCACGCGCGCCAACAACTGGAACACGTACAAGGAATACGCCCAGATCATCAACGACCAGAGCAAGCGCCACCTCACGCTGCGCGGCCTGTTCGAGTTCAAGATCGACCCCTCCAAGGCCATCTCCATCGACGAGGTCGAGCCCGCCAAGGAAATCGTCAAGCGCTTTGCCACCGGCGCCATGTCGCTCGGTTCCATCTCCACCGAGGCGCATGCCACCCTGGCCGTGGCCATGAACCGCATTGGCGGCAAGAGCAACACCGGCGAAGGCGGTGAGGACGCAGCGCGCTACCGCAACGAACTCAAGGGCATCCCGATCAAGCAGGGCGACACCTTGAAGAGCGTGATCGGCGCGGCCAACGTCGAGGTGGACCTGCCCCTGCAGGACGGCGACTCGCTGCGCAGCCGCATCAAGCAGGTCGCGTCGGGCCGCTTCGGCGTCACGGCCGAGTACCTCTCGTCGGCCGACCAGATCCAGATCAAGATGGCTCAGGGCGCCAAGCCCGGCGAAGGCGGCCAGCTGCCCGGCGGCAAGGTGTCCAACTACATCGGCAAGCTGCGCCACAGCGTGCCGGGCGTGGGCCTGATCTCGCCCCCGCCGCACCATGACATCTACTCCATCGAAGACCTGGCCCAGCTGATCCATGACCTGAAGAACGTGGCACCGCACGCCAGCATCAGCACCAAGCTGGTGTCCGAGGTGGGCGTGGGCACCATCGCCGCGGGCGTCACCAAGTGCAAGAGCGACCACCTCGTGATCGCCGGGCACGACGGCGGCACGGGCGCATCGCCCTGGTCGTCCATCAAGCACGCGGGCGGTCCGTGGGAAATCGGCCTGGCCGAGACCCAGCAGACCCTGGTGCTCAACCGCCTGCGCGGCCGTGTGCGCGTGCAGGCCGACGGCCAGATGAAGACCGGCCGCGACGTCGCCATCGGCGCGCTGCTGGGCGCCGATGAGTTCGGCTTCGCCACGGCACCGCTGGTGGTCGAGGGCTGCATCATGATGCGCAAGTGCCACCTGAACACCTGCCCCGTGGGCGTGGCCACGCAGGACCCCGAGCTGCGCAAGAAGTTCTCCGGCAAGCCCGAGCACGTGGTGAACTACTTCTTCTTCATCGCCGAAGAAGTGCGCCAGATCATGGCCCAGCTCGGCATCAAGAAGTTCGACGACCTGATCGGCCGCTCTGACCTGCTCGACACCCGCGCAGGCATCGCGCACTGGAAGGCTCGTGGCCTGGACTTCAGCCGCCTGTTCGCCCAGCCCAACGTGCCGGCCGACGTGCCACGCTTCCATGTGGACGTGCAGGACCACAACATCACGAACACGCTGGACCGCAAGCTCATCGAGCGCAGCAAGCCCGCCATCGACAAGGGCGAGCGCGTGCAGTTCATCGAAGTGGCGCGCAACGTTAACCGCTCCGTGGGCGCCATGCTCTCCGGCGCCGTGACGCGCGTGCACCCCGAAGGCCTGCCGGACGACACCATCCGCATCCAGCTCGAAGGCACGGGCGGGCAGTCGTTCGGTGCGTTTCTCACGCGCGGCATCACGCTGTACCTGATCGGTGACGCCAACGACTACACCGGCAAGGGCCTGTCGGGCGGCCGCGTGATCGTGCGCCCCAGCATCGACTTCCGCGGCGAATCCGTGCGCAACACCATCGTGGGCAACACGGTGATGTACGGCGCCACCACGGGCGAGGCCTTCTTCAGCGGCGTGGCCGGCGAACGCTTTGCGGTGCGCCTGTCGGGCGCCACGGCGGTGGTCGAAGGCACGGGTGACCATGGCTGCGAATACATGACCGGCGGCACCGTGGTGGTGCTCGGCAAGACCGGCCGCAACTTCGCGGCCGGCATGAGCGGCGGCGTGGCCTATGTGTACGACGAGGACGGCCAGTTCGACACGCGCTGCAACATGTCCATGGTCACGCTGGAGCGCATCCTGCCGGCATCCGAGCAGGAGGCGACCGTGCCCCGCTCGATCTGGCACGGCGGCCAGAGCGACGAGGCACAGCTCAAGAAGCTGCTGGAAGACCACAACCGCTGGACCGGCAGCAAGCGGGCCCGCGAACTGCTGGACAACTGGGCCGCCTCGCGCGGCAAGTTCGTCAAGGTCTTCCCGACCGAGTACAAGCGCGCACTGGCTGAAATTTATGAACGAAAAGTGCTTGAAGAGCCCGCTACGCCTGCGGTAGCAGCTCCTCAAAAGGAAGCAGTTCCCGCCAAGTGAGGCGCGCTGCAACCCCGCACTCCGATTCATAGATAGAGATACAAGGACACCGTCATGGGAAAGACCACCGGCTTCATGGAATACGAGCGCATCGAAGAGGGCTACAAGCCCGTCGGCGAGCGCCTGAAGCACTACAAGGAATTCGTCATCGGTCTCGATGACGCGCAGGCCAAGATCCAGGGCGCGCGCTGCATGGACTGCGGCACGCCGTTCTGCAACAGCGGCTGCCCCGTCAACAACATCATTCCGGACTTCAACGACCTGGTCTATCACCAGGACTGGAAGAGCGCGATCGAGGTGCTGCACAGCACCAACAACTTCCCCGAGTTCACCGGCCGCATCTGCCCCGCGCCCTGCGAGGCCGCCTGCGTTCTCAACGTGAACGACGACGCCGTGGGTATCAAGTCCATCGAGCACGCGATCATCGACCGCGCCTGGGACGAAGGCTGGGTGCAGCCGCGCCCCGCCAAGCACCAGACCGGCAAGAAGGTCGCCGTGGTGGGCTCGGGCCCCGCGGGCATGGCAGCAGCGCAGCAACTGGCGCGCGCCGGGCACAGCGTCACGCTGTTCGAGAAGAACGACCGCATCGGTGGCCTGCTGCGCTATGGCATCCCTGACTTCAAGATGGAGAAGTCGCACATCGACCGCCGTGCCAAGCAGATGGAAGCCGAAGGCGTGACCATCCGCACCGGCGTGTTCGTGGGCGCCGCCAAGGATGGCCTGGGCAAGGATTCCAAGGTGACCAACTGGGCCAAGGAAACCATCACGCCCGAGCAACTGCACAAGGACTTCGACGCCGTGCTGCTGACCGGCGGTGCCGAGCAGTCGCGCGACCTGCCCGTGCCCGGCCGCGACCTGGACGGCATCCACTTCGCGATGGAGTTCCTGCCGCAGCAGAACAAGGTCAACGCGGGCGACAAGCTCAAGGGCCAGCTGCGCGCCGACGGCAAGCACGTCATCGTGATCGGTGGCGGCGACACCGGTTCCGACTGCGTGGGCACCAGCAACCGCCACGGCGCCGTGAGCGTCACGCAGTTCGAGCTCATGCCCCAGCCACCCGCCGAGGAAAACCGCCCCATGACCTGGCCCTACTGGCCGATCAAGCTGCGCACCAGCTCCAGCCACGATGAAGGCTGCGAACGCGAGTTCGCCATCTCCACCAAGGAGTTCATCGGCGAAAAGGGCAAGGTCACCGGCCTCAAGACCGTGCGCGTCGAATGGAAGGACGGCAAGATGGTCGAAGTGGCCGGCTCCGAAAAGGTGCTCAAGGCCGACCTCGTGCTGCTGGCCATGGGCTTCGTGAGCCCTGTGGCCGCCGTTCTGGAAGCCTTCGGCGTGGACAAGGACGCCCGTGGCAACGCCCGCGCCACCACCGAGTTCGACGGCGGCTATGCCACCAACGTGCCCAAGGTGTTCGCCGCTGGTGACATCCGCCGCGGCCAGTCGCTGGTGGTGTGGGCGATCCGCGAAGGCCGCCAGGCCGCGCGGGCCGTGGACGAGTTCCTGATGGGCTATTCGGATTTGCCGCGCTGAGCTTGCAAGATCTCCAGGTCCCGCCCGTCTCGGGCGTTCAACGGCGCCAGCGGGCGCCGTTTTTTATGGCCGCGCACGATGCACGATGCGGTGTTGTGAACGTGGCTGAGGCACGTGGGCGAACTGCCGGGCGGTGCCTGGCCCGACCGTCCGGGCGGCAATTTCTGCCGCATGGACCCTGTCGTCACCCGGTTTCGCCTTTCTTGGCACAATCGGAACCCATGTCGGTAGGGGGCAAATACCCATCAGCGGTTTTTTGTTTTCCGCGTGCAGGTGCTTCAAATTGCAAACATACATGAATGTATGTTTAAGTCTTCGGCTACCATCACTGCTGCCGCCTCCCCATTTTTCCTGGCCCCGGCCAGTCCCGGATCGCTGAATCCCTTCCTTTTCGCATGCCCGAGCCTTCCTTTCTTGCCGAGTTGCGCAACGTCACGTTCTCCTATGGCGACCGCACGATCTTGCGCGATGTGACGCTGTCCGTGCCGCGTGGCAAGGTCACGGCGCTCATGGGGGCCTCCGGCGGCGGCAAGACCACGGTGCTGCGCCTGATCGGCGGGCAGCAGAAGGCGCAGGGCGGGCAGGTGATGTTCGACGGACAGGACGTGGCCGGGTTCGATGCTGCGGGGCTGTATGCGGCCCGCCGGCGCATGGGCATGCTGTTCCAGTTCGGGGCGCTGTTCACCGACCTGTCCGTCTTCGAGAACGTGGCGTTTCCGCTGCGCGAGCACACCGATCTGTCCGACACGCTCATCCGCGACGTGGTGCTCATGAAGCTGCACGCCGTGGGTCTGCGCGGGGCGCGCGACCTCATGCCCAGCCAGATCTCCGGCGGCATGGCGCGGCGGGTGGCGCTGGCGCGGGCCATTGCGCTGGACCCCGAGCTCGTCATGTATGACGAGCCCTTCGCCGGGCTCGACCCGATCTCGCTGGGTACGGCCGCTCAGCTCATCCGCCAGCTCAATGACGCCATGGGGTTGACCAGCATCATCGTCTCGCACGACCTGGAAGAGACATTCCGCCTGGCGGACCATGTGATCATCCTGGGCGCCGGGGTGGTGGCGGCCCAGGGCACGCCCGACGAAGTGCGCGCCAGCACCGACCCGCTGGTGCACCAGTTCGTGAACGCGCTGCCCACCGGGCCGGTGCCTTTCCACTATGCAGGGCCCTCGGCGGAAGAGGATTTCGGGCCCCTGGGAGGCAAGGTCCTGTGAGCTGGTACAACCCTTCGGACGTGGGCTTCGCCGTGCGCAGCAAGCTGGCAGACATCGGCATGGCCGCGCGTTTGTTCGTCCGCCTGCTGCGGCTCGCGGGCGCGGCCTTCATGCGGCCGGCACTGGTGCGCGACCAGATCCACTTCCTGGGCAACTATTCGCTGGCCATCATCGCGGTGTCCGGCCTGTTCGTGGGCTTCGTGCTGGGCCTGCAGGGCTACTACACGCTGCAGCGCTATGGCTCGTCCGAAGCGCTGGGCCTGCTGGTGGCGCTCTCGCTGGTGCGCGAGCTGGGGCCCGTGGTCACGGCGCTGCTGTTCGCGGGCCGCGCGGGAACCTCGCTCACGGCCGAGATCGGCCTCATGCGGGCGGGCGAGCAGCTCAGCGCCATGGAAATGATGGCGGTCGACCCGGTGCGCCGCATCCTTGCTCCGCGTTTCTGGGCCGGTGTGATCACCATGCCGCTGCTGGCTGCGGTGTTCAGCGCCGTGGGCGTGATTGGCGGCTGGATCGTGGGCGTGGTCATGATCGGCGTGGACCACGGTGCCTTCTGGAGCCAGATGCAGGGCGGGGTGGACGTGTGGCGCGATGTGGGCAACGGCGTGATCAAGAGCGTCGTGTTCGGCATCACGGTCACCTTCGTCGCGCTCCTGCAGGGCTATGCCGCCAAGCCCACGCCCGAGGGCGTGGCGCGTGCCACCACGCGCACCGTGGTGATGGCGTCGCTGGCGGTGCTTGCGCTCGACTTCATCCTGACCGCACTGATGTTCAGTGTCTGATGCCGGTACAGCGGCCGGCAAAGAGGAATCAAACAATGCAACCATCCAAAAACGATCTCTGGGTAGGGCTGTTCGTCATGCTCGGCACGGCGGCGCTGGTCTTTCTGGCGCTTCAGTCGGCCAACCTGCTGAGCCTGAACTTCCAGTCGGGCTACCGCATCACCGCGCGGTTTGACAACATCGGCGGCCTCAAGCCCCAGGCCGCGGTGCGTGGCGCCGGCGTGGTGGTGGGGCGCGTGGAGTCCATCACGTTCGACGACAAGACCTACCAGGCCCGCGTGACGCTGGCCATGGAAAAACGCTACGCTTTCCCCAAGGACAGCTCCCTCAAGATCCTCACCAGCGGCCTGCTAGGCGAGCAGTACATCGGCATCGAGGCCGGTGCGGACGAGAAGAACCTGGTGGCCGGCGACATGGTCACCTCCACGCAGTCCGCCGTGGTGCTCGAGAACCTGATCGGACAATTCCTCTACAACAAGGCCGAAGACGGCAGCAACAGCAAGCCCGCAGGGGCAGGTGACAAGAAATGACGACGAAGACCAAGCTTTTTTCCCAACCCGCCGCCCGCGCCGTCGCGTGGCTGGCGTTCGTGCTGGGCGCGGCGCTGCTCACCGGTTGCGCCACCGTGGCCAACCCCGACCCGCGCGATCCGCTCGAGTCGTACAACCGCAGCATGACCAATTTCAACGAGCAGGTGGATGCGCTCGTGCTCAAGCCGGTTGCCATTGCCTACAAGGACGTGACGCCGGCACCAGTGCGCACCGGGGTCAGCAACTTCTTTGCGAACCTGGGCGACGTGTGGTCGTTCTTCAACAACGTGCTGCAGCTGCGCGGCGAGGCCGCCGCGTCCACCTTCATGCGGGTGAATGTGAACACCTTCATGGGCCTGGGTGGCGTGCTGGACATCGCCAGCGAGCTGGGCATCGACCGCTACAAGCAGGACTTCGGCCTGACGCTGGGGTACTGGGGTGTGGGTACGGGTCCGTATCTGGTGCTGCCGATCCTGGGGCCTTCCACCGTGCGTGACACCCTGGCCCTGCCGGTCGACATGAAGGGCAATGTGGTGAGCTACGTGGACCCGGTCTCGGCGCGCAACTCGCTCTATGCCTTGCGCGTCGTGGACACCCGCTCCAACCTGCTGCGCGCCAGTTCGGTGCTCGACAGCGCAGCGCTGGACAAGTACAGCTTCACCCGCGACGTTTTCCTGCAGGTGCGCAGCCAGCAGCAGGCCGGCACGGCCCAGAACGGGGACGACAGGGATGAGCGCAACGGCAATGGCAAAGGCGGCGGCAACAGCAACGATGGCGTGCTGCCTGAAGAACCCCCGCGTTGAATCATCCGACGTAGCTAGGGCCGCGGCGGCGATGCTGTTGCACTTGCTTGCAACCCGCAACCCGGGCGACGCACGGGGCCTGCCTGCTCCAACCACAATGAAATGAATGCAAGGTGCTACCTGCGCCTGCAGCCCTCTAGAAAGTAGACACCATCATGATGAACCGACGCACCCTGGGCCGAGCGGCCCTGTGCCTGACAGCAGTGGCCGCACTCGGCCTGCCCTTTGCGGCGCTGGCGGCAGACGAGGCGCCCGATGCGCTGATCAAGCGCCTGTCTGCCGATGTGCTGACCACCGTGAAGTCGGACAAGGCCATCCAGGGCGGCGATCTGGGCAAGATCATTGCGCTGGTCGACAAGACCGTCATGCCCAATGTGAATTTCCGCCGCATGACCGCCGCCGCAGTCGGCCCCGGCTGGCGCCAGGCCACGCCCGAGCAGCAAAAGCGCCTGCAGGACGAGTTCAAGATCCTGCTCGTGCGCACCTACGCGGGCGCGCTGGCCCAGGTGAACGACCAGACCATCCAGGTCAAGCCCCTGCGTGCCGATCCTGCCGACAAGGACGTGCTGGTTCGCACCGAGATCGTCGGCCGTGGCGACCCCATCCAGCTGGACTATCGCCTGGAGAAGACCCCCGGCGACGGCGCTGGCTGGAAAATCTACAACCTGAACGTTCTGGGCGTGTGGTTGGTCGAAACCTACCGTGGCCAGTTCGCCCAGGAGATCAATGCCAAGGGCGTCGACGGCCTTATCGAGACCCTGGTGGCTCGCAACAAGTCCAACGCAAGCGGCAAGTAGTGCTCCCCCTGAGTCGCTTCGCGCCTTCCCCCTCTCCTGCGGGAGGGGGACGCACCCGGTGGCCTGGCAGAGCCAGTTCCACGGGTGCACTGGCGTGCCCGCGCCGGTTGCAGTGCTCAGAGGCTACTCTTGATATCAGGAAATTTTGAGATGCTCGTCCTGCCGGCCGAACTCACCCAGCGCCAAGCTACGGCCTGCCTGCACATGCTGCTGCAGGGTCTGAAGGCGCACCGCGAGCCGGGCGTGGTGGTGGATGCGAACGCGCTGACCGTGTTCGACACCTCCGCGCTGGCTGTGCTGCTCGAATGCCGGCGTGAAGCGCTGGCCATGCGCAAGACCTTTGCCGTGCAGGGCCTGCCGGCCGCGCTGCGCAGCATGGCGGGGCTGTACGGCGTGGGTCTGCTGCTCACCCCTGCGGCCTGAGCAGGTGGCCTGCCGTCCCCACGCCGGCGCGGAACGGGGCAAGGCCGTAAAATCAGGGGCTTCATGCCCGCAGTCTCATTCCAAGCCGTCTCCAAGACCTTCTCCACGCCCAAGGGCCCTTTCCAGGCGCTGAACAATGTCAGCCTGGATATCCAGGAGGGCGAGTTCTTCGGCCTTCTGGGTCCCAACGGCGCCGGCAAGACCACCCTCATCAGCATCCTGGCGGGCCTGGCCCGTGCCAGCAGTGGCCGCGTGCTCGTGCAGGGCAGCGACGTGCAGGCCGACTACGCCGACGCGCGCCGCAAGCTCGGCATCGTGCCGCAGGAGCTGGTGTTCGACCCCTTCTTCAACGTGCGCGAATCGCTGCGCATCCAGTCGGGCTACTTCGGCGTGAAGAACAACGACGCCTGGATCGACGAGCTGCTTGAAAACCTGGGCCTCACCGACAAGGCCAACTCCAACCTGCGCCAGCTCTCGGGCGGCATGAAGCGCCGCGTGCTGGTGGCGCAGGCGCTGGTGCACAAGCCGCCGATCATCGTGCTCGACGAACCCACGGCGGGTGTGGACGTGGAGCTGCGCCAGACGCTCTGGCACTTCGTCGCCCGCCTGAACAAGGAAGGCCACACCGTGTTGCTCACCACGCACTACCTTGAAGAAGCCGAGGCGCTGTGCGGACGCATCGCCATGCTCAAGACCGGGCAGATCGTGGCACTCAACCGCACCAGCGAACTGCTGCAGGCTGCTTCGGGCAGCGTGCTCCAGTTCAAGACCGATGCGGTGCTGCCGCCGTCGCTGGCCACCGTGGCGCGCGTCACAGGCCGCATCGTGCAGCTGCCCGCGCACGACGCCGCCGAGATCGAGAGCCATCTGGCCGCGCTGCGCTTGGGCGGTGTCGACGTTCACGACATGGAGATCCGCAGACCCGACCTGGAGGATGTGTTCCTGCAGGTGATGTCGGGCACCTCGGCATCGAATATTTCTCTGGACAAGTTTGCGTCCGCCGCAGCGCCGGGCCGCCCCAAGCAAGGCGGGGCCCCCTCGGGGGGCAGCGAGGACACGCCAGTGCCGAGCGTGGGGGCACCACTATGACCGGCTGGCAGACCCTGTTTTATAAGGAAGTGCTTCGCTTCTGGAAGGTCAGCTTCCAGACCGTGGCCGCGCCCGTGCTTACCGCCGTGCTGTACCTGCTGATCTTCGGCCACGTGCTCGAAGACCACGTGAAGGTCTACGACCGCATCAGCTACACCGCGTTCCTGGTGCCCGGGCTGGTCATGATGAGCGTGCTGCAAAACGCGTTTGCCAACAGCTCGTCGAGCATCATTCAGAGCAAGATCATGGGCAGCCTCGTGTTCGTGCTGCTCACGCCGCTGTCACACTGGGCGTGGTTCTGTGCCTACGTGGGCTCCTCCATCGTGCGCGGGCTGGTGGTGGGGCTCGGGGTGTTCATCGTCACGCTGGCCTTCGCGCGACCCGAATTCGCGGCGCCGCTGTGGATCCTGGCGTTCGCCTTCCTCGGCGCGGCGCTGCTGGCCACGCTGGGGCTGCTGGCTGGCCTGTGGGCCGACAAGTTCGACCAGATGGCTGCGTTCCAGAACTTCATCATCGTGCCCATGACCTTCCTGTCGGGCGTGTTCTATTCGATCCAGTCGCTGCCGCCCTTCTGGCAGACGGTGAGCCACCTCAACCCGTTCTTCTACATGATCGACGGCTTTCGCTATGGTTTCTTCGGCCAGAGCGACACATCGCCCTGGCTGAGCCTGGGCATCGTGGGCGTCGCATGGCTGGCAGTGAGTGCGCTGGCCGTGAACCTGCTGCGCACCGGCTACAAAATTCGCAATTGATTCCGAGCGCCCCACCATGACTGCAGAAGAACTCCAGAACATCATCACCGCGGGTCTGACCTGCGAACACATCACGCTCGAAGGCGACGGCCGCCACTGGTACGCCACCATCGTCTCGGCCGAGTTCGAGGGCAAGCGCGCCATCCAGCGCCACCAGCGGGTGTACGCCACGCTGGGCGCCAAAATGCACACCGATGAAGTGCATGCGCTGTCGATGAAGACCTTCACGCCCGGCGAATGGGCCGCGCAGCCGAAGTAGTCCCAATCGCTATGATTTTTATAGCTATTGACGCTTTGTGAAAGCGCGATAGCGGCATTTTTTACCCCTATTCCTGGTTCTTTTCGAGATGGACAAACTCCTGATCCGCGGTGGACGCAGCCTGAACGGCGAGGTGCAGGTCTCCGGCGCCAAGAACGCCGCGCTGCCCGAGTTGTGCGCGGCGCTGCTGACCGCAGAGCCCGTGACGCTGCTCAACGTTCCGCAACTGCAGGACGTGGCAACCATGCTCACGCTGATCCGCAACATGGGCGTCACGGCCAGCCGCTCGGATGATGGCACCGTGCTCATCGACGCCAGTGCGCTGAGCACTCCCGAGGCGCCGTACGAGCTGGTCAAGACCATGCGCGCCTCCGTGCTGGCACTGGGCCCGCTGCTGGCGCGCTTTGGCGAAGCCACGGTGTCGCTGCCGGGCGGCTGCGCCATCGGCTCGCGGCCCGTGGACCAGCACATCAAGGGCCTGGCCGCCATGGGGGCCGACATCGTGGTCGAGCACGGCTACATGATCGCCAGGCTGCCCGCCGGCTGGACGCGCCTGAAGGGCGCGCGCATCACCACCGACATGGTCACCGTGACCGGCACCGAGAACTTCCTCATGGCCGCCGCGCTGGCCGAGGGTGAAACAGTGCTCGAGAACGCGGCGCAGGAGCCCGAGATCATCGACCTGGCCGAGATGCTGATCGCCATGGGTGCGCAGATCGAAGGCCACGGCACCAGCCGCATCCGCATCCAGGGTGTCGAGAAGCTGCACGGCTGTACCCACCGCGTGGTGGCCGACCGCATCGAGGCCGGCACCTTTCTGTGCGCGGTGGCTGCCACGGGCGGCGACGTCGTGCTGCGACACGGGCGCGCCGACCACCTGGACGCCGTCATCGAAAAGCTGCGCGAAGCCGGCGTGGAGGTGCAGGGCGTGGACGGTGGCATCCGCGTGAAGAGCGCAGGCGGGGCCACGCTCAAGGCGCAGGCTTTCCGCACCACCGAGTACCCGGGCTTTCCGACCGACATGCAGGCCCAGTTCATGGCGCTCAACTGCATCGCGCAGGGCACGGCCACGGTGACGGAGACCATCTTCGAGAACCGCTTCATGCACGTGGACGAGCTGGTGCGCCTGGGCGCCAGGATCCAGACCGACGGCAAGGTCGCCATCATCGAAGGCCTGAGCACCACGTCAGGGCGCCTTTCCGGCGCCACCGTCATGGCCACGGATCTGCGCGCCTCGGCCAGCCTGGTCATCGCCGGCCTGGTGGCCGACGGCGAAACCGTGGTGGACCGCATCTATCATCTGGACCGTGGCTACGACTGCATGGAAGCCAAACTGCGCGGCATCGGCGCCCAAATTGAACGGATCACAGCATGAGCAGCAGCATGATTACCCTGGCGCTTTCCAAGGGCCGCATCTTCGACGAAACCCTGCCGTTGTTGGCCGCTGCCGGCATCCAGGTGCTGGAAGACCCCGAAAAATCGCGCAAGCTCATCCTGCCCACCAACCAGCCCAACGTGCGCGTGGTGCTGGTGCGTGCCACCGATGTGCCCACCTATGTGCAGTACGGCGGCGCCGACATCGGCGTGACCGGCAAGGACACCCTCATCGAGCACGGCGGCCAGGGCCTGTACCAGCCGCTGGACCTGCAGATCGCCAAGTGCCGCGTGAGCGTGGCCGTGCGCAATGATTTCGACTACGAGCGCGCCGTGAAGCAGGGCGCACGCCTGAAGGTCGCCACCAAGTACACCAGCATCGCCCGCGATTTCTTTGCGACCAAGGGCGTGCACGTGGACATGGTTAAGCTGTACGGCAGCATGGAGCTGGCCCCGCTCACCGGCCTGGCCGACGCCATCGTGGACCTGGTCTCCACCGGCAACACGCTCAAGGCCAACAACCTGGTCGAGGTCGAGCGCATCATGGACATCAGCTCCTACCTGGTCGTGAACCAGGCAGCGCTCAAGCTCAAGCAGGCGCCGCTGCGCCGCATCATCGATGCGTTCGCCTCGGCCATACCTGCCCCGAAGAACTGAACCCAACTTTAGAACGCACTATGACTTTGGTAGCTGCTCCCGCCCGTCTGTCCACCGCTGCGGCCACTTTCGAGGCTGATTTTGCAGCCCGCCTGCATTGGTCTGCCGACACCGACGCGGCCATCGAGCAGCGCGTGGCCGACATCCTGGCCGAGGTGCAAAAGCGCGGCGACGCAGCCGTGCTGGAGTACACCGCCCGCTTCGACGGCCTCTCGGCGCCCACCATGGCCGCGCTGGAACTGACCCAGGCCGACTTCAAGGCCGCGTTCGACGCCATCCCGCAGGCCCAGCGCGACGCGCTGCAGGCCGCTGCCCAGCGCGTGCGCAGCTACCACGAAGCGCAGAAAAAGGCTTCGGGCGAGAGCTGGAGCTACCGCGACGAAGACGGCACCCTGCTGGGCCAGAAGGTCACGCCGCTGGATCGCGTGGGCATCTACGTGCCCGGTGGCAAGGCGGCGTACCCGTCCAGCCTGCTGATGAATGCCATCCCGGCCCACGTGGCGGGCGTGCAGGAAATCATCATGGTCGTGCCCACGCCCGTGCGTGGCAGCGTGGCGACGGGCGGAACGGGCGAGGGCACCTCGACGAAGGGCGAGCGCAACGAACTGGTGCTGGCGGCCGCCTACGTGGCGGGCGTCACCCGCGCCTTCACCATCGGCGGCGCGCAGGCGGTGGCCGCCCTGGCCTACGGCACGGACACCGTGCCCAAGGTCGACAAGATCACCGGCCCCGGCAATGCCTATGTGGCCAGCGCCAAGAAGCGCGTGTTCGGCACGGTGGGCATCGACATGATCGCGGGCCCGAGCGAGATCCTGGTGCTGGCCGACGGCAGCACGCCGCCCGACTGGGTGGCCATGGACCTCTTCAGCCAGGCCGAACACGACGAGCTGGCCCAGAGCATCCTGCTGTGCCCCGACGCCGACTACATCGCCGCCGTGCAGCGCGAGATCGACCGCCTGCTGCCCACCATGCCGCGCGCCGAGATCATCGCCAAGAGCCTCACCGGCCGGGGCGCACTGATCCTGACGAAGGACATGGAAGAAGCCTGCGCGATCAGCAACCGCATCGCACCGGAACACCTGGAAGTGAGCAGCACCGACCCACACCGCTGGGAGCCGCTGCTGCGCCACGCGGGCGCGATCTTCCTGGGGGGCTACACCTCCGAAAGCCTGGGCGACTACTGCGCAGGCCCCAACCACGTGCTGCCCACCAGCGGCACGGCACGCTTCTCCTCCCCGCTGGGCGTGTACGACTTCCAGAAGCGCAGCAGCCTCATCGAGGTGAGTGAAGCTGGTGCCCAGGTGCTGGGCACCATCGCCGCAGAGCTGGCCTACGGCGAGGGCCTGCAGGCCCACGCGCAGGCTGCCGAGATGCGCCTGAAGACGCCCCTCAAGCCGCGCTGACGGCGCCGCGCGGCAACTGCATCGGTGCCCCGGCAGGCACCACCGTCAGCGGCTGCGCCACGGCCGGCGCGGGCGGGTAGGCGGCACCCGCCGTCGCCTGGTGGCGTGCCCACATCAGCCGGGCCGGGCGGTGGCCCTCGGCGCTCACGCGCAGGCGGGCCGGGCCGGTGAACGACAGGCGCTGGCCGGCTTCCAGGAAGTAGTCCTCCATCAGGCCTTCGCAGGTCACCCAGACACGGCCGTTCTCGACCTCCAGAAGGGCGACCTCGCCCGCACGGAAGTCGAGCACCTGTACCGCCTGCAGGGGGGGCAGGGGCTGGCGCTTCCATTCAAGTGTCAGGGCGCCCTGGGCTGGCTTGGCGAGGGTGGGCGGCTGGGGGGTGGGTTGGGGCAGGGTGTTCATGGCATTCACTGTGCGGCCCGCCGCAGCATGGCGCCAGTCACAGGACGGGGCCAGGTGGGGCAGTACAGATGGGTAGTACAGAGCATCTGTACTGCACGTACAGATGCGGCTCTGTACTGGCTGTCTGTCGGGCTGCCAGTACAGAATGCAGCCATGGCCTCCACCGACGACGCACCCCCGCTGTACCTCCAGATCGCCGAGCAGCTCGCGCAGCTGATCCGCAACGGCACGCTGGCGCGTGGCGAAAAGCTGCCGTCGGTGCGCGAGCTGGCGCGCCAGCATGGCGTGGCTCAGACCACGGTGGTGCAGGCCTACCACTGGCTCGAAGATGCGCGCCTGATCACCGCGCGCCCGCGCTCGGGTTTCTTCGTGGCGGCGCGGCCTGTGAGCCTGCCCGAGCCCAGCACGCCGCGCCCCATGCGCCGTCCGCGGGAGGTGTCTGTGGACTGGCTGGGCCAGCGCATCCTGGGGCGCAACCAGCCCGAGGACATGATCTCGTTCAGCAGCGGCACGCCCGGCTTCGAGCTGTTCAACCCCGACCGCGTGCGCCGCGCCGTGGTGCGCGCCGCGCAGCGCCACCGCAATCTGCTGTGCACCTACCCGACATCGGCCGGGCACGAGGACGCGCGCCGCGCCCTGGCCCGCTACGCCGTTGGCATGGGCTGCAGCCTGGACCCGGAGAACATCGTGATCACCGGCGGCTGCATGGACTCCATCGCGCTGTGCCTGCGCGCCGTCACGCAGCCGGGCGACGTGGTGGCGCTGGAGTCGCCCACGCATTTCTCGTTTCTGGAGGTGCTGCAGGGCCTGCACCTGCGCGCGCTGGAGATCCCCACGCACCCGCGCCATGGCTTGTCGCTCGATGCACTGCAGTTGGCGCTGGACACCCAGCCGGTCAAGGCCGTGATGATCGTCCCCACGCTCAGCAACCCGCTGGGCAGCTGCATGCCGCAGGCAGAACGCAAGCGCCTGGCGCAGATGGCCGCGCGCCACGACATGGCCGTCATCGAGGACGCGATCTACAACGACCTGGTCGAGGTTGACGAGATGCGTCGCACCGTCAAGTCGTACGACACCACGGGCCACGTGATGCTGTGCGATTCGTTTTCCAAGACGCTGGCGCCGGGCCTGCGCCTGGGCTGGCTGGAGGCCGGGCGCTGGAGCGACAAGGTGCGCGGCATCAAGGACCTGCAGGCCGGCGGCCAGTCGGCCGTGCTGGAGCTGGCGCTGGCCGACCTCATCACCCAGGCCGGCCACGCCGCCGCCATGCGCCAGTTGCGCGCGGGCGTGGCGGCGCGCATGGACGAGGCACGCCGGGTGATCGCGTCGCATTTCCCGCAGGGCACCCGGGTGAGCGACCCCCCCGGCGGCTTGCTGATGTGGCTGGAGCTGCCCAAAGGGCTGGATTCGGTGCAGCTGCACGAAGCCTGCCTGGACCAGAAGATCCTGATCGCGCCCGGCACGGTGTTCAGCACCAGCGGGCGCTTTCGCAACTGCCTGCGCATCGGAGTGGGGGGCGACTGGTCGCCGGCACATCTGGAGGCGCTGCGGACCGTGGGCGACATGGCCACGCGCATGCTGCACAGCCAGCGCGAAGCCGCCTGACATACTGAAAATTCGCCACAATTGTTGACACGAACTTCGTGGAGCACGAAGTTCGTGTAATATCTCCCCATGAAAAACGTCACCGTGACCATGGACGACACCGTTGCCGAATGGGTGCGCGTGGAAGCCGCCAAGCGCGGCAGCAGCGTGTCGCGCCTGCTCGGTGAATGGCTGGCCGAAAAGATGCGCCAGGAAGACGCCTACGCCCAGGCCATGCGCGAGGCGCTGGGTTTTGAGTCCTGGGGCGCGTCCACCGGGCCCTACGTGCCCCGCGAAACCTTGTTTCTGCGCTGAATGCTGCAAAACGCATGAGCACCGTCCCCATCTTTGTCGATACCGAGATCCTGCTGGCCAGCGTGGACGACCGCGATGTCGAGCGCCAGGCGCGCGCACGCGAGTGGATCAGCTTTTGCTGGCAGACGCGCAGCGGCCGCATCAGCTCGCAGGTGCTCAATGAGCTGTACAACCAGGCGATCCAGCGCTTTGACGGCCCGCAGGTGCTGCAGCAGGTGCGTGCCCAGGTGCGCCGCCTTCGCGTGTGGCTGCCGCCGCACCTGGACTCCTACACCGTGGACGGCGCCTGGGACCTGCAGGACCGTTATCGCCTGGGCTACTGGGACGCGCTCATCCTCTCGTCGGCCCACCAGCAGGGCTGCCGCTATCTGCTGACCGAGGCGCTGCCGCACGGCGAGCCCATGGATGCGGTCACACCCGTCAACCCGTTTCTCACCTCCCCCAACGAACTGGACACCGCCGAATGACCAACGCCGCTCCATCTTCCCCGCTTCAAGCCCTGGCCCGCATCCGCCCCGACGTGCGCGCCATGCATGCCTATGCCGTGCAGCCCTCCACCGGCATGCTCAAGATGGACGCGATGGAGAACCCGTTCCGCCTGCCCGCGCACCTGCAGGCCGCGCTGGGCCAGCGCCTGGGCGCGGTGGCGCTCAACCGCTACCCCGGTGATCGCCTGCTCGACCTCAAAGCCGCCCTTGCCAGGTACGCCGGCATGCCCGAAGGCTATGGCATCGTGCTGGGCAACGGCTCGGACGAGCTCATCACCCTGCTGGCCCTGGCCTGCGCACAGCCCGGCACGGGCCAGCGCGCCACCATGCTCGCGCCCATGCCCGGCTTCGTGATGTACCCGCTGTCCGCGCAGTTGCAGGGCCTGGACTTCGTGGGCGTCCCGCTCACGCCCGACTTCGAGCTGGATGAGCCCGCCATGCTGGCTGCCATCGAACAGCACAGACCCGCCATCACCTACATCGCCTACCCGAACAACCCCACGGCCACGCTGTGGGACGAGGGCGCCGTACAGCGCATCATCGACGCCGCGGGCGCGCAGGGCGGCATCGTGGTCATGGACGAGGCCTACCAGCCTTTTGCCAGCCGCACCTGGATCGACCGCATGCGCGCAGAGCCTGCGCGCAACGCCCACGTGCTGCTGATGCGCACGCTCAGCAAGTTCGGCCTCGCGGGTGTGCGCCTGGGCTACCTCATCGGGCCCGCCGCGTTCGTCGGCGAGATCGACAAGGTGCGCCCGCCCTACAACGTGAGCGTGCTCAATTGCGAGGCCGCGCTGTTCGCGCTGGAGCACGCCGAGGTGTTTGCCGAGCAGGCCGCCGAGATCCGCGCCGAGCGCACCAAGGTCCTGGCGGCCCTGCGCCAGATGCCCGGCATCGAAAAATGCTGGGACAGCGAGGCCAACATGATCCTGGTCCGCGTGGCGGATTCCGCCCGGGCCTACGAGGGCATGAAAAACCGCAAGGTCCTCGTCAAGAACGTTTCTACAATGCACCCATTGCTGGCCAACTGCCTGCGCCTGACGGTAGGCGCTGCCCAAGACAACGCGCAGATGCTGGCCGCCCTGCAAGCCTCCCTATGACTTCTTCCGCACTCGTCACCTCCACGACCACCGACCCCCTGGCCGACCGCATCGCCGAAGTCAGCCGCAACACCGCCGAGACGCGCATCCGCGTGCGCATCAACCTCGACGGCACGGGCCAGGCCAAGCTGCACACGGGCATCGGCTTCTTCGACCACATGCTCGACCAGATCGCCCGCCACGGGCTGATCGACCTGGACATCGACTGCGAAGGCGATCTGCACATCGACGGCCACCACACGGTGGAAGACGTGGGCATCACGCTGGGCCAGGCCTTCGCGCGGGCCGTGGGCGACAAGAAGGGCATCCGCCGCTATGGCCACGCCTACGTGCCGCTCGACGAAGCGCTGTCACGCGTGGTGGCCGATTTCTCGGGCCGCCCGGGCCTGCACATCGATGTCAAGTTCACGGCGGGCAGCATCGGCCAGCTCGATACGCAACTGGTGTATGAGTTCTTCCAGGGCTTCGTGAACCACGCGGGTGTGACGCTGCACATCGACAACCTCAAGGGCTTCAACGCCCACCACCAGTGCGAGACCATCTTCAAGGCGTTCGGGCGCACGCTGCGCGCGGCGCTGGAGCGCGACCCGCGCTCGGCGGGCGTCATCCCGTCCACCAAGGGTTCCTTGTGAGTTTTTTGAATCAAATCAAGCGCTAGCGCTTGATGGATAAGCGCTAGCAGCTATGAATATGGAAGCAAAAACCGTCGCTGTCGTGGACTACGGCATGGGCAACCTGCGCTCGGTCTCGCAGGCCGTGCAGGCCGCCGCCGAGGGCACCGGCTGGACCGTGGTCGTCACCCAGCGCCCCGACGACGTGCGCGCAGCGCAGCGCATCGTGCTGCCCGGCCAGGGCGCCATGCCCGACTGCATGCGTGAGCTGCGCGAGTCGGGCCTGCAGGAATCCGTGCTCGAAGCTGCCGCAGCCAAGCCGATGTTCGGCGTGTGCGTGGGCATGCAGATGCTGCTGGACCACAGCGCCGAAGGCGCGAATGGCGGCACCCCCGGCCTGGGCCTGATCCATGGCGAGGTGCGCAAGTTCGACCTGGCGGGCCGCACGCAGCCCGACGGCAGCCGCTACAAGGTGCCGCAGATGGGATGGAACCAGGTGCGGCAGATGGCGCCTGGCGGTGTCGTGCACCCGGTCTGGGCGGGCGTGCCCGACGGCAGCTATTACTATTTTGTGCACAGCTTTTACGCGCTGCCGCAGGTTGCAGAGCACTGCGCGGGGCAGACCGACTACGGCGGTTTGTTTGCTGCGGCCATTGCACGCGATAATATTTTCGCGACGCAATTCCACCCGGAGAAAAGCGCGGAGCACGGCCTGGCCCTGTACCGCAACTTTCTTCACTGGAATCCTTGATTTCCTGACCACCCCTTCCCCTTCAACCACCCCGTTCGGGCCGCGCCGAGATTTGGCCTATTCCCCGAGCCCCACCACCATGCTGCTCATCCCCGCCATCGATCTCAAAGACGGCCACTGCGTTCGCCTCAAGCAAGGCGATATGGACCAATCCACCACCTTCGGCGAAGACCCGGCCGCCATGGCGCGCAAGTGGGTGGATGCGGGCGCGCGGCGCCTGCACCTGGTGGACCTGAACGGTGCGTTCGCGGGCGTGCCCAAGAACTACAGCGCCATCAAGTCCATCCTCAAGGAGGTGGGCGATGACATTCCCGTGCAGCTGGGCGGCGGCATCCGTGACCTGGACACCATCGAGAAATACATCGACGGCGGACTGCGCTACGTGATCATCGGCACGGCGGCCGTGAAGAACCCTGGCTTCCTGAAGGACGCCTGCAGCGCCTTCGGCGGCCACATCATCGTGGGGCTCGACGCCAAGGATGGCAAGGTGGCCACCGACGGCTGGAGCAAGCTCACGGGCCACGAGGTCGTGGACCTGGCCAAGAAATTCGAAGACTGGGGCGTCGAGTCCATCATCTACACCGACATCGGCCGCGACGGCATGCTGTCGGGCATCAACATCGACGCCACCGTCAAGCTGGCGCAGTCGCTCTCCATCCCCGTGATCGCCTCGGGTGGCCTGTCGAACATGGCCGACATCGAGCAACTGTGCGCGGTGGAAGACGAGGGTGTCGAAGGCGTGATCTGCGGACGCGCCATCTACAGCGGCGACCTCGATTTCGCCGCCGCACAAGCGCGTGCCGACGAACTGAACGGGTGATGCAGGTAACCCCCTGAGCGGCTGCGCCGCTTCTCCCAGGGGACGACGCCAGTGGCCTGGCGAAGCCAGTTCCACGGCGTCTGCTGGCCTCGGCAGCGCCCCATCAACGAATCGCTGACTGACATGCTCGCAAAACGCATCATCCCCTGCCTCGACGTCACCGGAGGCCGCGTGGTCAAGGGCGTCAACTTCCTGGAGCTGCGCGACGCGGGCGACCCCGTCGAGATCGCCGCGCGCTACAACGCGCAGGGCGCCGACGAGCTCACTTTCCTGGACATCACCGCCACCAGCGACGGCCGCGACCTGATCCTGCCCATCATCGAAGCCGTGGCCAGCCAGGTGTTCATTCCGCTCACTGTGGGTGGTGGCGTGCGCACTGTCGAAGACGTGCGCCGCCTGCTCAATGCGGGTGCGGACAAGACCAGCTTCAACTCGGCCGCCATCGCCAACCCCGAGGTGATCGATGCGGTGTCCGCCAAGTACGGCGCCCAGTGCATCGTGGTCGCCATCGACGCCAAGCGCCGCTCGGCCGAGGACGCGCAGCGCATCGGCGCCAACGGCCAGCCCGTGGGCGAGGGCTGGGACGTGTACAGCCACGGGGGGCGCAAGAACACGGGCCTGGACGCCGTGGCCTGGGCCACCGAAATGGCGCGCCGCGGCGCGGGAGAGATCCTGCTCACCAGCATGGACCGCGACGGCACCAAGTCCGGTTTCGACCTTGCGTTGACCCGCGCGGTGAGCGATGCGGTCAGCGTGCCCGTGATCGCATCGGGCGGCGTGGGCAACCTGGACCACCTGGCCGACGGCGTTCAGCAGGGCGGGGCGGATGCGGTCCTGGCCGCCAGCATCTTTCACTACGGCGAATACACGGTGGGTCAGGCCAAGGCCCGCATGGCCGAGCGCGGCATTCCCGTGCGGCTCTAGGGATTTGCTATAAAAGGCATAGCTACTGCCGCTTGTCTGCCCTGGGGCAGGGCCTGAAAAAGCTTGAAAATTCCGGCGATGGGTCCGCGCTCCGGAATGCAAATCACCGACAATCCTTTTCATGAACTGGCTCAACGAAGTGAAATGGGATGCGCAGGGCCTGGTGCCCGTCATCGCGCAGGAGCAGGGCACGGGCGACGTGCTGATGTTTGCCTGGATGAACCGCGAGGCACTGGAAAAGACGGCTGAACTTGGCCGCGCCGTGTACTTCAGCCGCTCGCGCGGCAAGCTGTGGTTCAAGGGCGAGGAGTCCGGCCACGTGCAGACGGTGCACGAGATCCGCCTCGATTGCGACAACGACGTAGTGCTGCTCAAGGTCACCCAGCTCGGCCACGAGCCCGGCATCGCCTGCCACACGGGCCGCCACAGCTGTTTTTTCAGCGTGCTCAGGGACGGCGCATGGACGCCAGTCGATCCGGTCTTGAAAGACCCCGAATCCATCTACAAATAAAGCGCCATGAGTTCCAACGATTCCCTCGCCCGCCTCGCGCAAGTGATCGAAAGCCGCAAGCCGGCCAACGGTGGCGACCCCGACAAGAGCTACGTCACGCGCCTGTTGCACAAGGGCCCCGACAGCTTCCTCAAGAAGATTGGCGAAGAGGCGACGGAGGTGGTGATGGCGGCGAAGGACGTTCAGCACGGCGCCGACAAGTCCAAGCTGGTGTACGAGGTGGCGGACCTGTGGTTCCACTCGATGGTGGCGCTGGCCCACTACGGCCTCACGCCCGCCGACGTGCTGACCGAGCTGGAGCGCCGCGAAGGCACGAGCGGCATCGAGGAAAAAGCCTTGCGCAAGGCCACTGCGCGTGCAGCCGACGAAGAAGGATCTCCATGAGCGACATCATCGACGTGACCTCCCACGAGCAACGGGCCCAGGGGCTCAAGAACATCGGCTGGGTCAGCTACGTGCTGCACCTGATCGTGGCCGTGGGCGCCGTGGTGCCCGGGGCGCAGGCCAGCGCCTTGCTGCTGGTCATTGCGCTGGTGATCGACCTGGTCAAACGCAGCGACGCGGAAGGCACGTGGCAGGCCAACCACTTCTCGTGGCGCATCCGCTCGACGATTTGGGTGGGCGTTCTGTACGTGGTGACCTTCCCGTTCTTCCTGCTGGGATTGTTTTTGTTCAATCCCGCTTGGGTTTTGATCTCCATCTGGTTTCTGTACCGCATCGTGCGCGGCATGCTGGCCATGAGCAAGAACCAGGCGGTGGATGCCTGATCCCGCAGCGCCCGCGCAGCCCCTGCCGCGCCTGAACCTGGCGCTGCAGGGTGGCGGCTCGCATGGCGCGCTGACCTGGGGCGTGCTGGATGCGCTGCTGGAAGACGGGCAGTGGCACTTCGACGGCGTGAGCGGCACCAGCGCCGGCGCGATGAACGCAGTGGCCCTGGCGCACGGTTTCGCCAAGGCCGCCCATGAGCACAAGGATCCGCAAGAAGCACACGTGGCGGGCTGTCACGAGGCACGCGCCACGCTGACCCGACTGTGGGAGGGCGTGGGCACGCTGGGCAGCCTGATGTGGGGCTCACCCCTGTCGGCCGCCAATCCCATGATGGGGATGATGCGCCAGTGGCTCTCGCCCTATCAGACCAACCCGCTGGACATCAACCCGCTGCGGCGTCTGCTTGAGCGCGAGGTGGATTTCGAGCTGCTGTGCACGGCGCGGCGCGCCATCAGCGCTGCGGGCGGGCCCAAGGTGTTCGTCTGCGCAACGAACGTGCGCACGGGTCGCGGTGAAATTTTTTCGGGACCCAAGCTCAGCGCCGATGCCGTCATGGCCTCGGCCTGCCTGCCGCTCCTGTTCAAGGCGGTGGAGATCGATGGCGAGCACTACTGGGACGGCGGCTACTCCGGCAACCCCGCCCTGCACCCGCTGATCTACCAGACCGAGACTTCCGACATCCTGCTGGTGCAGATCAATCCCATCGAGCACCTCGAACTGCCCCACTCGGGCCAGGAGATCATGGAGCGCATGAACGAGGTCACCTTCAACGCCAGCCTGCTGGCCGAGATGCGGGCGATTGAATTTGTGCGACGGCTGCTGGCCGAAGGCAAGCTCGATCCGCGCCGCTACAAGAATGTGCGCATGCACCGCATCGACGGCGGCTCCGTGCTGGCACCTTTCGGCGCCGACAGCAAGACACGCGCGGACCTGGCCTTCGTGCGCAAGCTGTTCGCGCTGGGCCGCAATGCGGGGCAGGAGTGGCTGCACGCGCACCGCAAGGACGTGGGCGTGAGGCCGACGATCAAGATCGCAGAGAATGCTTGAAGCCCCCTGTGTCGCCTGCGGCGCCTTCCCCCTCAGGGGGACGCCACCCGTGGCCTGGCGGAGCCAGTTCCACGGTGGCGCTGGCTTGGGGCGTGCCGGTTGCAACGGCATTGAGCAGTGCCCAGCGAGTTGTTCACAGCTAATTTTCTTCTGACATTTTTTCCATGCACGATCCGAACTGCCTTTTCTGCAAGATCATCGCGGGCCAGATTCCTTCCAAGAAGGTCTATGAGGACGAGGAAATCTTCGCCTTCCATGACATCCACCCCTGGGCGCCGGTGCACTTTCTGATGGTGCCCAAGCGGCATATCCCTTCGATGGCGCAGGTCACCGCGGACGATGCGGGCGTGCTCGGGCGCATGATGGCGCTGGCGCCCCGGCTGGCGCTGGAGCAGGGCTGCAACCCGTACCCGGAGGGTGGCTTTCGTGTCGTGGTAAACACCGGGGTGGAAGGCGGGCAGGAAATCCACCACCTGCATGTGCACGTGATGGGGGGGCCCCGCCCCTGGCTCAAAGGTTGACCGAGGCTGAACCAGGCTGAACCAAAACTGACGGTGGTCGCAGGGGGATTCCCGCAGTCGGGCGCGGGCTGTGAACTAGCTGCCACGCCCCCCGTCTAAAATGATTGCAATTCGTTAGGAGATTTTCCATGGGCTCTTTTTCCATCTGGCACTGGCTGATCGTGCTGCTGATCGTCGTCATGGTGTTCGGCACCAAGAAGCTCAAGAACATGGGCTCCGACCTCGGGGGCGCCGTCAAGGGCTTCAAGGACGGCATGAAGGACGGCTCGGCCGATGCGGCCTCCACCCCTCCCGCAGGCCAGGTCGCCAACAACGCGGCCACCGACAAGACCACCATCGATGTCGAAGCCAAGCAAAAGAGCTGAGAAGGCGGCTGCACGGGCGGCCCCCGCAACGGCATGCAGCGCGCTGACTGACGAACATCCATGATTGATATCGGCCTGTCCAAGATGGCGCTGATCGGTGCGGTCGCGCTCATCGTCATCGGCCCCGAAAAACTCCCCCGCGTGGCCCGCACGGTGGGCACCCTGCTGGGCAAGGCCCAGCGCTACGTGTCCGACGTGAAGGCCGAGGTCAACCGGTCCATGGAGCTCGACGAGCTCAAGAAGATGAAGGACACGGTGGAAAATGCTGCGCGCGATGTGCACCAGTCCATCCAGACCAACGCCAGCGAGTTCGAGAAAGACTGGGCCAGCGTGACCGACACCAGCAACGCCGACCTGCACGAATCGCAGGCCGCCGTGGTGCCTGCCTACAAGCACCCAGGCAAGAACTGGCGCTTGAAGCGCGGTGCCGTGCCGCAGTGGTACAAGGCCAAGAGCGGCGTGCGCACCAAGGCGCAGTCCGGCGCGGCGCGCGTTGCGCGCTACCGTCCCCAGAAATTTCACTGACCCGAAAGCGCCAGCAGCCGGCGCCGCTGTGCGCTGCATGGGCGGCCCCCACGCCCTGAAAACCCACTATGTCCGAAACCCCTTCCCAAGAAGACGAGCTGGCCGGCACGGAGCAGCCCTTCGTGCAGCACCTGATGGAGCTGCGCGACCGGCTGGTCAAGGCGCTCATTGCCATCGCCATCGCGGCGGCGATCCTGTTCTTCTTTCCAGGCCCTGGCGCGCTCTACGACTTCCTGGCGGCGCCCCTGGTGGCGCACCTGCCCAAGGGTGCCACGCTGATCGCCACCTCGGTGATCTCGCCCTTCATGGTGCCGCTCAAGATCCTGCTGATGTCGGCCTTTTTGCTGGCGCTGCCCTTCGTGCTGTGGCAGGTGTGGGCTTTTGTGGCGCCGGGCCTGTATTCGCACGAAAAGAAGCTGGTGCTGCCGCTCGTGATCTCCAGCACGCTGCTGTTCTTCATCGGCGTGGCGTTCTGCTACTACCTGGTGTTCGGGCAGGTGTTCGCGTTCATTCAGAGCTTTGCGCCCAAGAGCATCACTGCCGCGCCTGACATCGAGGCATACCTGAGCTTCGTGCTCTCGATGTTCCTGGCCTTCGGCCTGGCGTTCGAGGTGCCCATCGCCGTGGTGGTGCTGGCCCGCATGGGCATCGTCAGCGTGCAGAAGCTGCGCGAGTTCCGCGGCTACTTCATCGTGCTGGCCTTCGTGATCGCCGCGGTCGTCACTCCGCCGGACGTGGTTTCTCAGCTGTCGCTCGCCATCCCTATGTGCCTGCTGTACGAGGTGGGTATCTGGGCAGCGCAGATCTTCATCAAGCACACGAAGGCGCCGGAAGAGGCGGAGGAATCCGCATCGGCATCCTGATCATCGCGGCCCGCCATGGCGGGGCAATGGCAGGTGCAGCCGTGATTGCATGGTGCTGGGTCGCTGCGCCTATGTAAAAAAATAGCTGCCAGTGCTTGATGGAAAAGCGCTGGCAGCTATTTTTTTGATAGCGAGGGTTGTGTGCCCCAGCGCCGCACCTGCGCCTGCGATGCCCGGCTGGCTGCCAGGACCGCAGCAGGTGCACGGGGTGCTGGCTGGGGTATTGGCGGGTGCCGGGGGCATGTCTTCCGAAGATGACCCCTGGCAGGCCAGAGCCGCTCAATGCGGCCCGCGAGCAGGTCAGCGCCGTTTTGGCCGTGGGCGCACTCCGGGAGTGATGTTCAGCTCCACCATCTTGTCGGCGCGCTGCACGTTGAACGGTGCAGCAGTGCCTGGCTTGAGTCCGGCCACGGCGGTCAGCAGCTCGGACACATTGCCCACGCTCTTGTCCTCCACGCGCACGATCACGTCGCCCGGGCGCATGCCTGCCTGGGCAGCGGGGCCGTCCTGCAGCACGCCGGTGATGATCACGCCCTCGGTGGCCTTCACGCCGAAGGTCTCGGCCAGCTCGGGCGAGAGTTCGTTGGGCTCCACGCCAATCCAGCCGCGCGTGACCTGGCCGTCCTTCACGATGCCGTCGAGCACCAGGCGCGCCGTGGACACGGGAATGGCAAAGCCGATGCCCATGCTGCCGCCCGAGCGCGAGTAGATCGCGGTGTTGATGCCCATGAGGTTGCCGTTCACATCCACCAGCGCACCGCCCGAGTTGCCGGGGTTGATGGCCGCGTCGGTCTGGATGAAGTTCTCGAAGGTGTTGATCCCGAGTTGCGTGCGGCCCAGCGCGCTCACGATGCCGCTCGTCACGGTCTGGCCCACGCCGAAGGGGTTGCCGATGGCCAGCACCTGGTCGCCCACCGCCAGGCCGTCTGAGTTGCCCAGCACGATGACGGGCAGCTTGTCGAGTTCGATCTTGAGGATGGCCAGGTCGGTGTCGGGGTCGGTTCCGATCACGCTCGCGCGGGCGCGGCGGCGGTCGGTGAGCGTGACCTCGATCTCATCGGCACCTTCGACCACGTGGTTGTTGGTGAGGATGTAGCCGTCCGGGCTCACGATCACGCCGCTGCCCAGCCCGGCTTGCGCCTGGGCGCCCTGGTCGCCGAAGAAGAACTGGAACCACGGGTCGTTGCTGCGCGGATGGCGCACTGCCTTGCTGGTGTTGATGCTCACCACGGCGGGCGCCGCCTTGCGCGCTGCGGCGCTGAAGCTGCCGGCCACCGGCTGGCCCTGGGGCGTGGCCGGCGCTTCCAGCAGCGCGATGCCCGCGCCGGAGCGCTTGGTGCCGCGGTGCAGCCAGTCTGGCTGCAACGTGGCGACAACGAAGTAGGCGGCGACAAACACGGTCACGGCCTGGGAAAAGAGCAGCCAGATGCGCTTCATGGGGTCCTGTCGAATGGTCGAAAAACGAAGAAGCCGGGTCGGGCCCAGTCGTTGGGGGCCGCGGCGTCGCTTCCTGCGTGCCATTGTCCCCCAAGGCTGAACCTGTGGGCGCCGCACGCGCGCGACAATAGGCGCATGAGCATTTCCCGCACCGCGCTTTTGCAGGACTTCGACAGCCTGCTCCAACCCGAACGCTTCAAGGACTACGGCCCCAATGGTCTGCAGGTCGAGGGCAAGCCCGAGGTGCGCCGCATCGTCAGCGGAGTGACCGCCAGCCGCGCGCTGATCGATGCGGCCATCGCCGCCCAGGCCGACGCGATCTTCGTGCACCATGGCCTGTTCTGGCGCGGGCAGGACGGCCGCGTCACCGGCTGGATGAAGCAGCGCCTGCAGCGGCTGCTGGCGCACGACATCAACCTGTTTGCCTACCACCTGCCGCTCGATGCACACCCCGAGCTGGGCAACAACGCGCAGTTGGGCCGCGTGCTGGGCTGGACGGCCGACGCGCGCTTTGGTGAGCAGGATCTGGGCTTTGTGGCGACCGCCGCATTCCCCGATGGCCAGGCACTGGCAGGCCATGTGGCCGGCACGCTGGGTCGCGATGTGACCCTGGTGCAGCCCGACCCCGCTGGCGCGCAGCAGCCCATACGCCGCGTGGCCTGGTGCACGGGCGGCGCGCAGGGCTATTTTGAATCGGCCATTGCAGCCGGGGCGGATGCCTTCATCACCGGCGAGATCTCCGAGCCGCAGGCGCACTTGGCGCGTGAAATGGGCGTGTGCTTCATCGCTGCCGGGCACCACGCCACCGAGCGCTACGGCGCGCCGGCCGTTGCCGGGCATGTGGCGAAGCAACTGGGGTTGGAGCACACGTTCATCGAGATTGACAATCCGGCATGAGTTGCATGAGTTGCATGAGGTGCCAGCCCGCATGTCCATCCCCACGCCACCTGCATCAACCACGAGTTCGCAGTATCAGGATCACCAGCACGCTGGGCCTGCGAACCCCGGGTGCGGTGCTTGCACTATCAAATTCATAGCTACTAGCGCTTGCTTATCGAGCGGTAGGCAATGATTTCATTCAAAACGCGGACTTCCATGAAGACACTGGCCATCACCCAAGGCGACCCCGCAGGCATCGGCCCCGAGATCGTGGCCAAGGCCTTTCGCGATGCGCCCGGCGACCTCAAGGGCTGCTTTGTGGTGGGCGACACCGCCACGCTGCGCCGCGCCGCGCAGGCCATTGCGCGCCCGGGCGAGCCCTCGGTGCCCGTGGCGCAGATCGGCGCGCCTGCAGAGGCGGTGGGCATGCCGCCGCGCTGCGTTCCCGTCATGCAATTGCCCGGCATCCCCGGCCCGCAGCCCTGGGGACAAATCAGCGCCGCTGCAGGGCGTGCAGCCGCCGACAGCGTGGTCTGGGCCACGCGTGCCGCGCTGCGGGGTGAGGTGGCAGGGCTGGTGACGGCGCCACTGCACAAGGAGGCCTTGTCGGCCGCCGGCGTCACATTCCCCGGCCACACCGAACTGCTGCAGGCCGAGGCGGCCCATCACCAGGGCGTTGCCCTGTCGGACATGCCCGTGCGCATGATGCTGGCCAGCGACGAGTTGCGCACGGTGCTCGTCAGCATCCATGTCTCGCTGCGCGAGGCCATCGCCGCCGTCACGCACGAGAACATTCTGCAGACGCTGCAGATCACGCACGCCGCGCTGACCCGCAGCCTGGGCCGCGCCCCGCGCATGGCGGTGGCGGGGCTCAATCCCCATGCAGGGGAAGGCGGCCTGTTCGGCCGTGAAGAGATCGAGGTCATCGCCCCGGCCATCGCAGCGGCCCGCGCCCAGGGCCTGGATGTTCAGGGCCCCTTCGCACCCGACACCGTTTTCATGCGCGCCCGCCACACGCCCGCGCGGCCCGGCGAGTTTGACGTGGTGATCGCGATGTACCACGACCAGGGCCTGATCCCCGTGAAGTACCTGGGCGTGGACAAGGGCGTGAACGTGACCCTGGGCCTGCCCCTGGTGCGCACCAGCCCGGACCACGGCACGGCCTTCGACATCGCGGGGCAGGGCGTGGCCGACGCCGCCAGCCTCATAGAGGCCGTGCGCATGGCACGGGCGTTGTGTGGGTGAATTGCCCGCTGGCGCTTGATGGTAAAGCGCTAGCAGCTAGCGTTAAGATAGCAAGCGGAAGAGGCGCCCTGAAGCCGGCACGCCATCTATGAAACTGGCACACCCCACGCCAGTGCACCCGTGGAACCGGCTTTGCCGGGCCATGGGGTGCGTCCCCCCACGGGGGAAGCGGCGCAGCCGCTCAGGGGGTTTCCAATCCTTCCCGTGGAACCGGCTCTGCCGGGCCACCGGGTGCGTCCCCCTTTCAGGGGGAAGGCGCGCAGCGCCACAGGGGGCTACTTCTTCAGGCTATCCCGGATCTCACGCAGCAGCACGATGTCTTCTGGTGTTGCCGCAGGCGCTTCAGGGGCGGGTGGGGCTTCACGCTTGAGCCGGTTGATCTGCTTGATCATGATGAAGATGATGAACGCCAGGATGATGAAGTTGACCGCCACGGTCAGGAAGTTGCCGTAGGCAAACACCGGCACGCCCGCTTTCTTGAGCGCATCCAGCGTCATCGCCGTGCCTGCCGGCACCGAGCCCAGCACCACGAACAGGTTGGAGAAATCGAGCTTTCCGAACACCAGGCCGACCACCGGCATGATGAGGTCGGACACCACCGAATCGACGATCTTGCCGAAAGCGCCGCCGATGATCACACCGACCGCGAGGTCGATCACATTGCCCTTGACGGCGAACTCTCTGAACTCCTGCATCATGCCCATGGTGCCCTCCTTGCTGTGTGAAATGCCGATGCGCGAGTATTGCCCAGAGTCAACCCCTGTCAACCCACCCCGCATGCGTTTGAAATAACCATTTTCACTCCGCTACAATTCGCGGTTGACCCCAATAGCGATGATCAATCGAGGATCCCCATGAGTGACACTCCAATCGACTCCAGCAAGCGGACGTGGATCATCACGTCGGCGTGTGCTGGTGCGGTGGGCGGCGTGGCAACCGCCGTTCCTTTCGTGAGTACGTTCCAGCCCTCCGAGCGCGCCAAGGCCGCCGGGGCTGCAGTCGAGGTGGATATATCCGCCCTCAAGCCGGGCGAGAAACTCACCGTGGAGTGGCGCGGCAAGCCTGTGTGGATCATCAAGCGCACGCCCGAGCAACTTGCCGAGCTGCCCAAGCTCGATGGCCAACTGGCCGACCCCAAGTCGGAGCGCAAGCCTTCCGAGCTGACCCCCGAATACGCACGCAACGAAGCGCGTTCGATCAAGCCGGAGATTTTTGTGGGTGTGGGCATCTGCTCGCACTTGGGTTGCTCGCCGTCGGA
The DNA here is from genome assembly GCF_019219095.1 of Acidovorax sp. sic0104. Taxonomy (GTDB): domain Bacteria; phylum Pseudomonadota; class Gammaproteobacteria; order Burkholderiales; family Burkholderiaceae_C; genus Acidovorax. Next base: position 533,336 of record NZ_JAHUWH010000001.1, on the reverse strand, counting down.
CAAGTTCCAGACCGGCGCACAGCCTTCGCTGCCCGACGACTGGAAGGGCGGCTTCCTGTGCCCTTGCCACGGCTCCACGTTCGACATGGCAGGCCGCGTGTTCAAGAACAAGCCCGCGCCCGACAACCTTGAAGTCCCTCCGCACATGTACCTGTCCGACACGCGCCTCGTGATCGGTGAAGACAAGAAGGCTTGACGGAGAACGACATGGCCCACGAATTCAAAGAAATCTCCCCCAACGCCCCCATCAGCGCACAGGTCACGAACTGGTTCGAGAACCGGTTCCCCACGGCCTTTGATGCCTACAAGGTGCACATGTCGGAGTACTACGCTCCGAAGAACTTCAACTTCTGGTACATCTTCGGCTCGCTGGCCTTGGTCGTGCTGGTGATCCAGATCGTGACCGGCATCTTCCTGGTCATGCACTACAAGCCCGACGCCAACCTGGCGTTCGCTTCGGTCGAGTACATCATGCGTGATGTGCCCTGGGGCTGGCTGATCCGCTACATGCACTCCACGGGGGCGTCCGCTTTCTTCGTGGTGGTGTACCTGCACATGTTCCGCGGCCTCATCTACGGCAGCTACCGCAAGCCGCGCGAGCTGGTCTGGATCTTCGGCTGCGCGATCTTCCTGTGCCTGATGGCCGAGGCCTTCATGGGCTACCTGCTGCCCTGGGGCCAGATGTCCTACTGGGGCGCCCAGGTGATCGTGAACCTGTTCGCTGCCATCCCGTTCATCGGTCCTGACCTGGCCCTGCTGATCCGCGGCGACTACGTGGTGGGCGATGCCACGCTGAACCGCTTCTTCAGCTTCCACGTGATCGCCGTGCCGCTGGTGCTGCTGGGCCTCGTGGTGGCGCACTTGCTGGCGCTGCACGACGTGGGCTCCAACAACCCCGACGGCGTCGAAATCAAGGGCCCGCAGGCCCCCAAGGACGCCAATGGCAAGCCTCTGGACGGCGTGCCGTTCCACCCGTACTACACGGTGCATGACATCTTCGCATTGAGCATGTTCCTGATGGCGTTCACGGCCGTGGTGTTCTTCGCGCCCGAGTTCGGTGGCTACTTCCTTGAGTACAACAACTTCATCCCGGCCGATCCGCTCAAGACTCCTGCGCACATCGCGCCGGTCTGGTACTTCACGCCGTTCTATTCCATGCTGCGTGCCATCACCACCGAAATGATGTACGTGCTGGTACTGTGCGTGGTGATCGGTGCGGGCTTCGGCATCCTGAAGGCGCGGCTCCCGAGCTTCGTCAAGGCGGGAATCGCCGTGGCCGCCATCGCGGTGATCGCGATGATGCTGTCCATCGACGCCAAGTTCTGGGGCGTGGTCGTGATGGGTGGTGCCGTGATCATCCTGTTCTTCCTGCCCTGGCTGGACGCGAGCCCCGTCAAGTCGATCCGCTACCGCCCTGACTGGCACAAGTACCTGTACGGCGTTTTCGTGATCATCTTCCTGATCCTGGGCTACCTGGGCGTGCAGCCTCCGTCCCCCATCGGCGAGCGCGTGTCGCAGGTCGGTACGCTGTTCTACTTCGGCTTCTTCCTGCTGATGCCCTGGTGGAGCCGCATCGGCAAGGCCAAGGCCGTGCCCGACCGCGTGACCTTTGTGGCGCACTGAGCCTGGAGACAACAACAATGAAGAAACTCATCCTCACGTTGATCGCCGCCCTGGGTATTGCCACGGGCGCGCAAGCGGCCGAAGGCGGCATTGCCTGGGACAAGGCGCCCAACAAGACCAACGACCTGGCGTCCCTGCAAAATGGTGCCAAGGTGTTCGTCAACTATTGCCTGAGCTGCCACTCTGCCGCTTTCATGCGCTTCAATCGGCTGAAGGATATCGGCCTGACCGAGCAGCAGATCAAGGACAACCTGCTGTTCACGACCGACAAGGTCGGCGAAACCATGAAGGCGTCCATCGATCCCAAGCAGGCCAAGGAATGGTTCGGCGCCAACCCGCCCGACCTGACCGTGATCGCCCGCTCGCGTGCCGGCCACGGTGGCACGGGTGCGGACTACCTGTACACCTTCCTGCGCACGTTCTACCGTGATGACACGAAGGCCACCGGCTGGAACAACCTGGCTTTCCCCAGCGTGGGCATGCCCCATGTGCTGTGGGAAATGCAGGGTGACCGCCGCCCCGTGTTCGAAGAGCACGAAAGCCACGGCCACAAGACCCAGGTCTTCAAGGGCTGGGAGCAGGTCAAGCCAGGCACGATGACCCCGCTGCAGTTCGACCAGACGGTGGGCGATCTTGTGAACTACCTGCAGTGGATGGGCGAGCCTGCCCAGAACACCCGCGTCCGAGTTGGCGTGTGGGTGCTGATCTTCCTGGGTGTTTTCACCGTCATCGCCTGGAGGCTGAATGCGGCCTTCTGGAAGGATGTGAAGTAAGCAGCACAAGCCGTCGATCCATGCAAAGGCGTCCTTCGGGGCGCTGTCGGATTGTTTGCAGAGTGGGCGCTTTTGGCGTCCCACTCTTTTGATTTTTAGGAGCCTCCCACCATGATGGTGCTTTACTCGGGTACGACCTGTCCCTTCTCCCACCGCTGCCGTTTCGTCTTGTTCGAAAAGGGCATGGACTTTGAGATCCGCGATGTGGACCTGTACAACAAGCCCGAAGACATCAGTGTGATGAACCCCTACGGCCAGGTGCCCATCCTGGTCGAGCGTGACCTGATCCTGTACGAGTCGAACATCATCAACGAGTACATCGATGAGCGCTTTCCCCATCCCCAACTGATGCCTGGTGACCCGGTGGACCGCGCCCGCGTTCGCCTGTTCCTGCTCAACTTCGAGAAGGAACTGTTCGTGCACGTGAACATCCTCGAGTCGCGTGCGACCAAGGGCAATGAAAAGGCGCTGGAAAAGGCCCGCTCGCACATCCGCGACCGCCTGACGCAACTCGCTCCCGTGTTCCTCAAGAACAAATACATGCTGGGCGACAACTTCTCCATGCTGGACGTGGCCATTGCCCCGCTGCTGTGGCGCCTGGACTATTACGGCATCGACCTGTCGAAGAACGCCGCCCCGCTGTTGAAGTACGCCGAGCGCATCTTCTCGCGCCCTGCCTACATCGAAGCGCTGACGCCGTCTGAAAAGGTCATGCGCAAGTAACCTTCGGCTTGCCCAGTCTTCTCTCCATTCACCGCAGCAGTTGCAGCAGACACCCTTTCCATGACCGCACAGGAATCCACATCCACGCGCCCCTACCTCATTCGTGCACTGTACGAGTGGTGCACAGACAATGGGCTCACGCCCTACGTCGCCGTGCGTGTGGATGACTCTGTTCAGGTGCCGCGCGAGTATGTGAAGGATGGCGAGATCGTGCTGAACATCAGCTTCGATGCCACCAGCGCGCTGCAACTGGGCAATGATTTCATCGAGTTCAAGGCCCGCTTCGGCGGCAAGCCGAGGGAAATCCTGGTCCCGGTGGGCCGGGTGATTGCCATCTATGCCCGTGAAAACGGCCAGGGCATGGCGTTCCCGCCTCCCGTGGATGTCCTGGGTGGTCAGGCGGGTGCGTCAGCGGTGATCGAGCCTGTGCCGTCGTCGCAGGCGCAACCCGTGGCCGCACCCACTGCGGCGCCGCCCGCGGGGTCTGCAGGGTCCGATGACCGTGTGGTCCAACTGGTGGCGGCCGATGACGGCAGGAAGGAAGACGGTGGTAGCGATGATGCGCCAAGGCCCCCGCCTACTGCGGGCGGTGCCAGGCCTTCACTCAAGCGCGTCAAATAGACATGATTCTGGATTTTTAGCTGCTTTTTCCACGATAAAATGCAGCCCTCGCCGGTTTAGCTCAGTTGGTAGAGCACCCGCCTTGTAAGCGGTAGGTCGTCAGTTCGATTCCGACAACCGGCACCATTTTTCTTGACCTGTCTCTCTTTTCCCTGAATCAACCCTGTCTGTCAGGTTTGAACTTTCAGGCGAATCACGTTAACCTCCCACCCCCGGCTGCGCAAATGCGCCCCCAAGGCAGGCAGCAGCTGGCGGACCTTTGCCGCTGCGGCATTGCTTTTGACCAGCAGGCACCAGGAATCCCCGTCGATGGGACCGGCCTGGATCGCTGGGCGCAAGGTGGCGGGTATCAGCATTTCAACGGCTTTGAGCCGATCACTGGAGTCGCGTGTCAGCGCGGTCAGCCGGGCCAGCGTGGGTGATTCCGCGCTGGCTTTCTGCAGGGTGACTGCGTAGTGGCGGCGGTTCATGGCGTGCGTCTTCGGGCGTGGAGAATTTGTAGTGCATCTGATTATCACGGACGCCAGGTTGGCACGCAGCCGGGCCATTCACCTGTCTGGCACACGGCTGGTCCTGGCGGGGCTGGGTGTGTCGTTGTGCCTCATGCTCGTGGCGGCCACGCTCTATCACTGGGTGTTCCTCAAGGGCGCGCGGGAGGGCTGGCCCATCGTGGGCTCGCTGGTGCGCCTCGTGGTCAAGGATGAATTCGCCGAGCGTGACCGTTTCATGCGCGCCAACCTGGATGCCATGGCCCGGCGTGTGGGCGAAATGCAGGCCCGCATGGTGCAGCTGGAGTCGCTCGGCGACCGCGTGTTGGGCCTGGCGGGCATGGCCCCTTCGGACATCCAGAAGACCGATGCGCGCGGCGGGGTGCTGGTCAGTGCCCGTGACCTGTCGATGGAAGAACTGCAATCCACGCTCGACGAACTGGAGCGCCTGACGAACCAGCGCGTGGATCTCATGACGGTGCTCGAATCGCGGCTGTTCGACCAACACATCCGTAAGAAGATGATCCCCACCCATGCCCCGGTCACCGGGCGTGTGCCTGGCTCGGCGTTCGGCTGGCGGGTGGACCCCATTACCGGCCAATCCGCGTTGCACACCGGCCTCGACTTCCAGGCCGATACCGGCACGCCCATCCTGGCGGCGGCCGGTGGCGTGGTGGTAACGCAGGAGTTTCACCCGGCCTACGGCAACATGATCGAGGTGGACCATGGCAACCAGCTGGTCACGCGCTACGCCCATGCGTCGCGCACCCTGGTCAAGCAGGGGGACATCGTCAAGCGCGGACAGAAGATTGCCGAGGTCGGCACCACGGGCCGCTCCACCGGCCCCCATCTCCATTTCGAGGTGCTGGTGCAAGGGGTTTTTCAGGACCCGCAGAAGTTTCTGAGCGCCGGGGGTACGACCCCCTCCAACGCGCCTGGCCCGCAGCTCGCGTCGATCCAGCCGCGCGCTTCGCCGGGCCAGCCAGCTTCGCCCACGGCGGGCAGGTAAAATCGCCGGTCCGGTGTTCACGGCCCAGGGTTGCATTGCTTGCAATCCGTGGCGATGAACCCACCTGAACTCAATTCATCTTAGGGATTTCGGTCGCTTGGCGCGCTGATCTGCAGCGGCCCGGCGGTCCTGCTCGCATGGCCACCAACTTCCTCACCAAATTATTCGGCAGCCGCAATGACCGGCTCCTCAAGCAGTACCGCAAGACGGTGTCCCGCATCAATGCGATGGAGCCCGAGTACGAGAAGCTGTCGGACGAACAGCTCAAGGCCAAGACGCAGGAGTTCAAGGAGCGCGTAGCCAAGGGCGAGTCGTTGGACGACATCCTGCCTGAAGCCTTTGCGGTGGTCCGCGAAGGCTCCAAGCGCGTCATGAAGATGCGGCATTTCGATGTTCAGATGCTGGGCGGCATGGCATTGCACTTCGGCAAGATCTCCGAAATGCGCACGGGCGAGGGCAAGACCCTCACCGCCACCCTGCCGGTCTACCTCAATGCGCTGTCGGGCAAGGGCGTGCACGTGGTCACCGTGAACGACTACCTCGCCAACCGCGATGCGCAGTGGATGGGCCGGCTGTACAACTTCCTGGGCCTCACCGTCGGCATCAACCTGCCCCAGATGCCGCGCGAGCAAAAGCAGGAGGCCTACCGGGCCGACATCACCTACGGCACGAACAACGAGTACGGCTTCGACTATCTGCGCGACAACATGGTCTACGAAGCCGCAGACCGCGTGCAGCACGGCCTGAACTTCGCCATCGTGGACGAGGTGGACTCGATCCTGATCGACGAGGCGCGCACGCCCCTGATCATCAGCGGCCAGGCCGAAGACCACACGGCGATGTACATCGCCATGAACAAGGTGGTGCCCCTCTTGGTGCGCCAGGAAGGCGAAGCCGACCCCCGCACGGGCGAGGGCGTCACCAAGCCCGGCGACTTCACGCTTGATGAGAAGACCCACCAGGTGTTCCTCACGGAGCAGGGCCACGAGAGCGCCGAGCGCATCCTGGCCAGCCAGGGCCTGATCGCCGAGGGCGCATCGGTCTACGACCCGGCCAACATCACCCTGATGCACCACCTGTACGCAGCATTGCGTGCCAACCATCTCTATCACCGCGACCAGCACTATGTGGTGCAAAACGGCGAGATCGTGATCGTGGACGAGTTCACCGGCCGCCTGATGTCGGGCCGCCGCTGGAGCGAAGGTCTGCACCAGGCCGTGGAAGCCAAGGAAGGCGTGAACATTCAGGCCGAGAACCAGACGCTGGCCTCCATTACCTTCCAGAACTACTTCCGCCTGTACAACAAGCTGGCCGGCATGACGGGCACCGCCGATACCGAGGCCTACGAGTTCCAGGAAATCTACGGCCTGGAAACCGTCGTCATCCCGCCCAACCGCCCGAGCAAGCGCGACGACCAACTCGACCGCGTCTACAAGACCACCCGCGAGAAGTACGAAGCCGCGATCAAGGACATCCGTGAATGCCATGAGCGCGGCCAGCCCGTGCTGGTGGGCACCACGTCGATCGAGAACTCCGAAATCATCGACCAGCTGCTCAACAAGGAAGGCCTGGCGCACCAGGTGCTCAATGCCAAGCAGCACGCCCGGGAGGCCGATATCGTGGCCCAGGCCGGCCGTGCCGGCATGATCACCATCGCGACCAACATGGCCGGCCGGGGCACCGACATCGTGCTGGGCGGCAACATCGAGAAGGATGTGGCGGCCATCGAGGCCGACGAGTCCCTGTCCGAGGCCGAACGGGGCGCCCGGGTGGCCGCGCTGCGTGAGCAGTGGAAGGTGGATCACGAGAAGATCAAGGCTTTGGGCGGCCTGCGCATCATCGCAACCGAACGGCACGAATCCCGCCGCATCGACAACCAGTTGCGTGGCCGCTCGGGCCGCCAGGGCGACCCCGGGTCCTCCCGCTTTTACCTGAGCCTGGACGATTCGCTGATGCGCATCTTCGCGGGCGACCGCGTGCGGGCCATCATGGACCGCCTGAAGATGCCCGATGGCGAAGCCATCGAAGCCGGCATCGTGACCCGCAGCATCGAATCCGCACAGCGCAAGGTGGAGGCGCGCAACTTCGACATCCGCAAGCAGTTGCTGGAATACGACGACGTGGCGAACGACCAGCGCAAGGTGATCTACCAGCAGCGCAATGACATTCTGGATGCCTCCGACCTGTCCGACGTGATCGCCGCCATGCGCGAAGACTGCATGACCGACCTGGTGCGCCAATTTGTGCCCGCCGAATCGGTGGAAGAGCAGTGGGACCTGCCCGGCCTCGAGAGGGTGCTGGCCGAAGAGTGGCAAGTCTCTTTGCCGCTGCAGCAGGAAGTGCAGGGCGCCAACAGCGTCACCGACGACGAGATCCTGGACAAGGTGCTGCAGGCCGCCCATGCGTCGTTCGACGGCAAGGTGGAGCAGGTCGGGCGCGAGAACTTCACGCAGTTCGAGCGCATGGTGCTGCTGCAGAGCTTCGACTCGAACTGGCGCGACCACCTGGCCGCGCTGGACTACCTGCGCCAGGGTATCCACCTGCGTGGCTACGCGCAAAAGCAGCCCAAGCAGGAGTACAAGCGCGAAGCGTTCGAGCTTTTCCGCCAGCTGATCGACCTGGTCAAGAATGAAGTCACGAAGATCCTCATGACGGTGCAGGTGCAGTCGCAGGCGCAGCTGGACCAGGCCGCCCAGGACATGGAAAGCCGTGGCGAGAGCATTGCCAACGTGACCTATACCGCACCGACGGAAAGTGGCGGGGTGGAAACCACCGCAGGCGGCCTGGCGTCGGATCAGGCCGCTGCAGAGCCCCTGCCCGAAGAACTGCAAGGCCTGCGCATCGGCCGCAACGACCCCTGCCCCTGCGGCAGCGGCAAGAAGTACAAGCAGTGCCACGGCAAGCTGGCTTGATCTCCTGATGCATGCATGCAACACGGGCTTCGGCCCGTGTTTTCATTGGCGCGCCACGGTTTTCCGGATAATCGGCCGCAATCCGCATCGTGCGGATGCCCGGGCCGCCCGGACCGTGTGGCATCCGCCTCCCTTTTCCCGATAGAAAGGCCCAGAACCCATGCCTGTGAATCTCGCTGCCCCTGTTGCCGCCGACCTGCTTCCGATTGCCGGCGTGCGTATCGGCGTCGCCGAAGCCGGTGTCCGCAAGGCCAACCGCAAGGACCTTACGGTGTTCCTGCTGGACGAGGGCGCCAGCGTGTCGGGCGTGTTCACGCAGAACCGCTTCTGCGCGGCGCCTGTGCAGATCAGCCGCGACCATTTGGCCCAACAAGAGGGCGGCCAGCCGATCCGCGCCATGGTGATCAACACCGGCAATGCCAACGCCGGAACGGGCGCGGATGGCCTGGCGCGCGCGCGCTCCACCTGCATCGCACTGGCGCGCCAGTTGGGCGTAGCGCCCGAGCAGATCCTGCCGTTTTCGACCGGTGTGATCATGGAGCCGCTGCCCAATGACCGCATCGAAGCGGGCCTGCCAGCCGCGATTGCCGACGCACAGCCGGGCCACTGGGCACGCGCGGCGGAAGGCATCATGACCACCGACACGCTGCCCAAGGCGTTCTCTGCGCAGGTGCAGATCGGTGGTGTCACCGTGTCCATCACCGGCATCAGCAAGGGCGCCGGCATGATCCGCCCCAACATGGCGACCATGCTCGGCTTCATGGCCACGGACGCCTGCGTGGCTCCCGGCTTGATGCAGCAGCTGGCGCGCGAGCTGGCCGATGGGTCCTTCAACCGCGTGACCATCGACGGCGACACCTCGACCAACGATTCGTTCGTGGTGGTGGCGACCAACAAGGCGGCGCATGCGCCCATCGCCTCGCTGGACAGCGCAGAGGGCCAGGCCCTCAAGGCGGCCATGCTGGCGGTATCGCAGAAGCTCGCCCAGGCCATCGTGCGCGACGGCGAAGGCGCCACCAAGTTCATCACAGTGCGTGTGGAAGGCGGCAAGACGGGCGACGAGTGCCGCAAGGTGGCGTATGCCATCGCCCACTCGCCGCTGGTCAAGACGGCGTTCTACGCCAGCGACCCGAACCTGGGCCGTATCCTGGCGGCCGTGGGCTATGCGGGCATCGAAGACCTCGACCAGACCGGTATCGACCTGTACCTGGACGACGTGCATGTGGCCATCCAGGGGGGGCGCAACCCGGCCTATCGCGAGGAAGACGGCCAGCGCGTGATGAAGCAAAGCGAGATCACGGTGCGCGTGCTTCTGGGCCGTGGCAATGCCGCTGACACGGTGTGGACCTGTGATTTCAGCCACGACTACGTGACGATCAACGCCGACTACCGGTCCTGATCGGGGCCGCGTGCCGCGCTTCGCCGTACTGCGGTGAGGGCGGGGCGTTGTGCCCTGCCCCTTGTCCCGCCCCCTGGGCCCATGCCCTTGATCGTGGCGGTTTCATGGTGCTCATGTATTGATAGCTGCCTGCGCTTGCTGGTCAAGTGCTAGATGCCAAAATGAACGAAAAATTTGATCATCTGATCGAGCGTGCCGAGCAGCTCATCGCCCGCATCGAATCCGTGCTGCCCCAGCCACTGGGCGCGCCCGACTGGTCGGTGGCCATTGCCTGGCGCTACCGCAAGCGCAGCAGCGGCCACGGCACGCTGGAGCCCGTGCGCCATGTGGCCGCCATGCAGCTGTCGGACTTGAAGGAGATCGATGCGCAGAAGGAAAAGATCGAGCGCAACACCCAGCAGTTCGTGCAGGGCCGCCCCGCCAACAATGTGCTGCTGACAGGCGCACGTGGCACCGGCAAGTCATCGCTCATCAAGGCCTGCCTCAACACCTACGCGCCCGAGGGCCTGCGCTTGATCGAGGTGGACAAGGCCGACCTCGTGGACCTGCCCGACATCGTCGATGTGGTCGCGGGCCGGCCCGAGAAGTTCATCGTCTTCTGCGACGACCTGAGCTTCGAGGACGGCGAGCCGGGCTACAAGGCGCTCAAGTCGATTCTCGATGGATCGGTGGCTGCATCCACGCCCAACGTGCTGATCTACGCCACCAGCAACCGCCGGCACCTGCTGCCCGAGTACATGAAGGAGAACCTGACATACACCCACACCGAAGACGGCGAGGTGCACCCGGGCGAAGTGGTAGAGGAAAAGATCTCCCTGTCGGAGCGCTTTGGCCTGTGGGTGAGCTTCTACCCCTTCAGCCAGGAGGAATACCTCACCATCGTCGCGCAGTGGCTCTCGTCGATGGGCGTATCGGCGGATGCGATCGCGGCAGCGCGGCCCCAGGCGCTCGTTTGGGCCCTGGAGCGCGGCTCGCGCAGCGGGCGGGTCGCGTACCAGTTCGCGCGCGACTACGCGGGGCAGCACGGTGGCTGAAGCACGCACACACACCGAGGTTGCCGTCGGCATCCTGCTGCGCAGCGACGGCGCCATGCTGTTGTCCACGCGACCGCCGGGCAAGCCTTACGCGGGGTACTGGGAGTTCCCGGGCGGCAAGCTCGAAGCGGGCGAGACGGTGGAGCAGGCGCTGCGCCGCGAACTCATCGAGGAGCTGGGGGTCACCATCGGCCCCGCCGATGTCTGGAAGGTCACCGAGCACGACTATCCCCATGCGCTGGTCCGCCTGCACTGGTGCAAGGTCCGGGAGTGGAACGGTGACTTCGAAATGCGCGAGGGCCAGTCCATGGCTTGGCAGCAGATGCCGCTGACCGTGTCCCCCGTTCTGCCAGGGGCCTATCCGGTGCTGGAGTGGTTGGCCCAGGAGCGCGGCCTTCGGTTCACGCCACCGGGCGAAGCGGCGTAGTGCTATTGAATTTATAGCTATTGGCGCTTGTTCCTAGGGCGTTTCAGGCAATTTTCCTGAAACATCCGTGGCGCTGCGTTGATCTGCGGTCAGTGCTCCGTGCGCGGGTCGCCGTACTGTGCGTCCTGCGGTGGCGCGTCTGCCGGCATGCGGAAGTCTTCGCTGGCCCACGCGCCCAGGTCCACCTGTTTGCAGCGTTCGCTGCAGAAGGGGCGGTAGGCGTTGGCAGGGCTGTAGATGCTGTCCCCGCCGCAACTGGGGCACGCCACAATCCGCTGTTTCTCAGGGTTGCCGGGTGTCCCGGCGCGTGGGGCGGATGCCATCTTCTTCTCTTTCATCCTTGGATCCCATGGTCCGTCAGGCGCACAAGGTCAGCTCAAAGGCCGCGTCTTCCGTGCTGGCGTGCAGCCGGGCGTCGTCCTCCAGGCGCATCAGCCGTACCGACACGATCAGGCGGTTGCCGCTGATCTCGGGGATCAGGTTCAGACTGGGGTCGATGCGAAGCCGAAGCAACTGGAAGGTGCGGCCCTGCGGCAGGTTCTGCTGGAACTGGCCGCGCTCGGCTGCTACCTTCTGCGGCACCCCGGAGTCGCGCAGCAGCTTGAGCAGGACATAGATCGACTCCGCCAGCGGTGCCAGCGTGGACGCCCACTGCTCGAGCGCCTCCTGGCGCACGCCCGGCGCGTGATGCTGCCAGGCGTAGTAGGCCGGCAGGTCAAAGCCGCAGGTGCCCCCGGGGATGCCCACCCGGCTGCGGATGCTCATCAGCCAGTCGTTCTCGGTGAGCACGTGACCGGATTTGCCGGACTGGGTATTGAGTGCGTTGAAGCATCGGTCCAACTGGGCAATCACCGCATCGAGCGCGGCCTCGGAAATCGAGGGATTGCCGCGGTAGCTGTCGAGCTGGTGCTTGTGCTTTTCGATGTCCTTGAGGACGTCCGCCTTCAGGTCTGCACGCGCAGCGACATCCATGATCTCGAAGATCGTGACCAGGGCGAAGTGGTGGTCCAGGGCGTGGGAGCGAGGGATGAGCTCCCCCAGACGCCGAAAGAGCTGCTCAAGCCGCAGGTAGGTACGCAGTCGCTCGTTGAAGGGATATTCGTAAAGGATCACGCTGGCGGGTTCCTGGAGGCTCAGGGAATATTCTGACGCCGGTGGCGCACGGCAGGGGGTGAAAGCACAAACGGCTTCCCACGCATCATAGCCCGAACAATGCTGCGGTCTGCCGGGCCTGAACCTGCAACTGCGCGAGCGTGCAGTCCCCGTCGTTGGAGATCACCGCATCGGCCACTGCCCGGCGTGCAGACCGGCTGGCCTGCGACGCGATGATGCCCTCTACCGTTTCGCGGGCCAGGCCGCTGCGCTGCATCACGCGGGTGATCTGCGTCTGGGCAGAGCAGTCCACCACCACCACTGCATCCAGGCGTCCCGCCCATCGACCAGATTCTGCAAGCAGAGGGATATCGAACACCACCAGTGCGCATCCCTCGTCACTCGCCCTCTGCGCCTGAAGATTGCTCTGCAGTGTGACCAGCGGATGGACGATGGCTTCCAACTGGGCGCGTGCATCGGGGCTGCTGAACGCCAGCGCGCGCATGCGCGCTCGGTCCAGGGCCCCCGTGGCCACGTCCACGAAGTCGCGCCCAAAAGCTGCTTCTATCGCCGGCATGGCCGCACCTTGGGGGCCCGTCACATCACGCGCGATTCCGTCTGCGTCTATGAGGGCCGCGCCTTCGGCCACCCACATCCGGCCCACCGTACTCTTGCCGCTGCCGATCCCGCCTGTCAGGCCGATGCGCAGGGGGCGGCGGTTGCTGCGGGGCATGCTTTGCCGGAGGCTAGAGCCCGAACAGCCGCAGAACGGAGTTCAGGATGGTGCTGGGACCGAAGACCATGGCCGTGAAGCCCGCGCCCACCAGAAACGGCCCGAAGGGCACGTAGCCGCCTTCTCGCAGGCTGCTGAAGATCTTCATGCAGATTCCGACGATGGCGCCAATGACGGAAGACATCAGGATGATCGGTACCAGCGCCTGCCAGCCGAACCATGCGCCCAGGGCGGCAAACAGCTTGAAGTCGCCGTAGCCCATGCCCTCCTTGCCCGTCGCCAGCTTGAAGCCCCAGTAGACGATCCAGAGGGACAGGTAGCCCGCAGCCGCGCCCGCCACGGAAGCCTGCAGCGGGACATCGGTCCATTGGAGGGACGACGCCAGCAACCCGGCCCAGAGCAGGGGCAGGGTAATGTCGTCCGGCAGCAGGGTCGTGTCCCAGTCGATGAAGGCAAGAGCCACCAGCGCGGCCGAGAAGCCACACCAGGCGATGCCGGTGGGCGTCACCCCCCAGCGCTGGATGCAAAAGAAGAACAGCGCACCGGTGGCCAGTTCGACCAGCGGGTATCTGGCGGAGATCCGCACCTTGCACGCCGAGCAGCGGCCGCGCAAAAAGAGGTAGCTCAGCACCGGAATATTCTCGAACCACTGCACCTCATGGCCGCACGAGGGGCAGCGCGACCTCGGTGTCATGAGGTTGAAGGGGGGCGGCTGCACCACGCCTTCGCTGCCCTGCACCGAGTCACTGGCGTCCGCAGACATGGCCGCAAGTTCAGCGGCCCATTGGCGCTCCATCATCTTCGGCAGCCGATAGATGACAACGTTGAGAAAGCTCCCGATCAACAGCCCGAACAACCCGCCGAAGCCAGCATTCAACCAAGTCTCCATCTCCATTACACGACTTGACCAAGCTTGAAGATAGGCAGGTACATCGAAACGACGATGCCACCGATCAAGGTGCCCAGGAACACGATGATGATTGGCTCCATCAGGCTCGACAGGCCCGCCACCATTTCATCGACTTCGGCTTCATAGAAGTCGGCCGCCTTGCCAAGCATGTGGTCGATGGAGCCGGACTCTTCACCGATGGCGCACATCTGGATGACCATGGAGGGAAAGATGTTGGCATTTCCCATCGCAGCCGTCAGGCTGGTGCCGGTGGAAACCTCTTGCTGGATCTTTTCCGTGGCCATCAGGTACACGGAATTGCCCGAGGCACCGCCCACGGAATCAAGCGCTTCCACCAGGGGCACGCCGGCCGCGAACATGGTGGACAAAGTGCGCGTCCAGCGGGCGACGCAGGATTTCTCGATCAAGCCGCCAAAAACCGGCACTTTCAGCAGCAGCCGGTCCATGAACATCTGGACCTTTTCATTTCTGCGCCAGGCTTGCATGAAGAAAAAGAAGCCGCCGCCGATGAGACCGAAAATCAGCCACCACCATTTGACGAAATAATCGCTCACCCCCATCACGAACAGTGTCGGAGCGGGGAGGTCAGCGCCGAATGACGTGAAAACTTCCTTGAATGCCGGAATCACGAAAATCATGATCACAGTGGTCACGACAAACGCCACAATCACCACGGAAATCGGATACATCAATGCCGATTTGATTTTCGACTTGATGGCCTCCGTCTTTTCCATGTAGGTGGCCAGACGGTCCAGCAGTGCTTCCAAAATACCCGCTGCCTCGCCGGCCTCCACCAGGTTGCAGTAGAGGCTGTCGAAGTACATCGGGTGCTTGCGGAATGCCGCATTGAGCGACGTGCCGGTCTCCACATCGGACCTGATGTCGTTCAAGAGCTTGGTGACGCTCGCATTGGTATTGCCACGGCCCACGATGTCGAAGGACTGCAGCAGCGGGACACCGGCTTTCATCATGGTGGCCAGTTGCCGCGTGAACAGGGCGATATCTTTCGGCTTGATCTTCTTGCCGGAGCGCATCCGGCGCTTCTTGATCTTGGTCGGGAAGACGCCTTGCCGGCGCAGGGTGGCCTGCACCTGGTTCTCGCCCACGGCACGTGTTTCGCCACGTACAACCTTGCCGTTGCGGTCCTTGCCTTCCCACTCGTAAACAAACTCTTTAACGTCGCGAGACGATGATGCAGCGGTTGCCATATGGACCCTCTAACTCTTATTCATTGGTGACGGCAAGAACCTCTTCCAATGAGGTGAGGCCGAGTTTTGCTTTGTGGAGGCCAGAGTCCCGCAGGGACCTGACCCCTTCGATTTTTGCCTGCTCCGCGATTTCCAATGCGCTGCCGTCACGCAGGATGATGCGTTGAATATCTTCTGATATGGGCATCACCTGATAGATGCCTACCCGGCCCTTGTAGCCGTTGTTGCAGGCTGAGCAACCCACAGCGCGGTATGTCACCCAAGAGCCATCGAGATCTTCCTCCGGGTAGCCAGCGTCGACCATGGCTTCGTGCGGTATGTCGGCTGGAACCTTGCAAACGGGGCACAGTCTGCGTGCAAGCCGTTGCGCGGTGATCAATATCACGCTGGACGCGATATTGAACGGGAGTATCCCCATATTGCGCATCCGGGTCAGCGTCGTGGGCGCATCGTTCGTGTGCAGCGTGGACAAGACCAAGTGACCTGTTTGCGCTGCCTTGATGGAAATATCGGCGGTTTCGAGGTCCCGGATTTCCCCCACCATGATGATGTCCGGGTCCTGGCGCAGGAACGATTTGAGCGCCACGGCGAACGTCAAGCCGGCCCGCTCATTGACGTTGACCTGATTGACACCCGGCAAATTGATTTCGGACGGATCTTCCGCCGTTGCAATATTGACCCCTGGCTTGTTGAGCAGATTCAGGCAGGTATACAGGGACACTGTCTTGCCCGAGCCCGTGGGACCCGTGACCAGGATCATGCCGTACGGTCGACCGATGGCCTGGAGCAGCCGCTCCTTTTCCTCCGGTTCGTAACCCAGCGCGTCAATGCCCAGCTTTGCGCTGCTGGGGTCCAGAATACGGATCACGATCTTCTCGCCGAACAGCGTAGGAAGCGTGCTCACCCGGAAATCGATGACGCGGTCCGGACCCACCTTGAGTTTCATCCGTCCGTCCTGGGGAACCCGTTTCTCTGAAATATCGAGCCGGGAAATCACCTTGATGCGGGAGGCCAGTTTGTCCTTGATCGCAATCGGGGGGGAAGCAATTTCTCGAAGCTCGCCGTCGATGCGGAACCGGACGCGGTACTGATGCTCGTACGGCTCGAAATGCAGATCGGAAGCGCGCATGTTGAACGCGTCCAGCAGCATCTTGTGCAGAAATTTGACAATGGGCGCATCTTCTACATCGCCACTGCCCGCGTCATTGTTGTCAGGCGCTTCCTCAACGGCAACATCGTCGAATTCAAAATCGCTGCTGGTGGAATTGAGTGCATCCAGCGACTGCGATGCCGATTTGCTGGCTGCTTCCACGAGCCTGCTGAGCTTGTCATATTCGGCAATAATCCAGTCCACCCCCATCTGAGTGGTGAACTTGATTTTCTCTGCTGCTTCCTGGTCGGTCGGATCTGCGGTGGCGACGATCAGCCGGTTATTGCGCTTGCTGAGAACGACGACCCTGTAGGCCATGCAAATCTTGGGATCGAGCAGTTCCTTGGGGAGGCGCAGAGGGTCGATAGCCTCCAGATCCAGCAGAGGCGCCCCGAAAACGGCAGACACAGTGTGAGCGAGGTCGTTGGCCGACACTGCGCCAGATCCCGTCAGCTCCGCAATAAAGCTGGTCCTGCTGATTTGTGATTTTTTGTAAATATCCTCGGCAAGCTTTTGGGTGAGTTTGCCGGCAGAAATCAGTGCCCGTCCCAGGCCGGGGAGGGCAACTGCAGAAGCTTCTTTGGGGGCAGTATCAACAGCGGCCATGTAACCGGGGGATGTGTTAGGTTTGGAAAAGAAACCATCCTATCATCGCCGATGCTCCATGGGGTGTACAGCGCGGGGTATTCGCAACAGCGCCACAAAAAGCGCGTTGATCTCAAATCAGAGAAAGAAAAGTGGTGGTCGGGGTGAGAGGATTCGAACCTCCGGCCTCTACGTCCCGAACGTAGCGCTCTACCAGGCTAAGCTACACCCCGCATGGCCTTCGGCTTGAGGCCGATGCTGCTGTTGCATCAGTGCCGCCGGGCCAGTAATTGTGCTGCCAATTCTAGCAAGCCGGACGTGTGGGCGTTGCCTGGCAATAGCTCAGCGGCAGCGATGGCGCGGCGTGCTTCGGCAAAGGCTGCGGCGCGAGTTACTTCCAGGGCGCCCGTCTCGCGAACGATGTGCACCACCTGGGCCAACTGCTCGGTAGAGCCCTGCTCGATGGCTTCTCGCACGATTTGGGCCTGATCGGCAGAGCCGCGCTGCATGGCGGCGATCAGGGGAAGTGTGGATTTGCCTTCCCGGAGGTCATCCCCGAGGTTTTTCCCCATCTCCTCCGCGTCGCCGTCGTAGTCGAGCACATCGTCGATGATCTGGAAGGCGGTGCCCAGGGCTTGCCCATAGGTGGCGCATGCCTCTTCGATGGCCGGGGGGCTATCGGCCAGCACGGCGCCCAGCCTGGCGCTGGCCTCGAAGAGCTTGGCGGTCTTGGAGCGAATGACCCGCAGGTAGCCCGCCTCGTCCAGCGATGCATCGTGCATGTTCATCAACTGCAGTACCTCGCCCTCGGCGATCACATTCGTGGCTTCAGAGAGGATCTCCATGATGCGCATGCTGCCCGCTTCGACCATCATCTGGAAGGATCGTGTGTGCAGAAAGTCCCCCACCAGCACACTCGCGGGGTTGCCGAAGGTTTCATTGGCTGTGGGCCGGCCACGGCGCAGGGTGGATGCATCCACGACATCGTCATGCAGCAGGGTGGCTGTGTGGATGAGTTCGACCACGGCCGCGAGGCTGTGGCGGTGCGAACCCCGGTAGCCGAGCGCGCCGCACACCATGAGCAGCAACGCGGGCCGCAGGCGCTTGCCGCCTGCGGCAATGATGTACTGGGAAATCTGGGCCACCAGAGGGACGCTGGACGTCAATCGCTGACCGATGACCTTGTCGACCTCGTGCATGTCTTGTGCAACGAGCAGGAGGGGGGAGGCTGCGGGAGCGGTGTTGTCAGTCAAGATGATGGCCACAGAAAGTGCCCGGATTATAGGAAGCCCGCGAGGCCGCTCTGCCGCTGCAGCCATCCAGTGGCCCCGCCGCACCGGGGGGCTGGCGCGTTTTGGAGCCGTGCGCTATACTCGTGGGCTCTGCGGAAATCCGTCTGCAGAACTCATATCAAGAGGTTTCACATGTACGCGGTCATAAAAACCGGCGGCAAGCAGTATCGCGTTGCTTCCGGCGAAAAAATTAAAGTAGAACAGATTGCTGCGGACGTAGGCCAGGAGATCGTGATTGACCAGGTTCTGGCTGTCGGCAACGGCGCTGAGCTCAAGGTTGGCACTCCCCTGGTGTCCGGCGCAACCGTGAAAGCCACCGTCGTGGCCCACGGCAAGCACGACAAGGTTCGCATCTTCAAGATGCGCCGTCGCAAGCACTATCAGAAGCGCCAAGGCCACCGCCAGCAGTTCACCGAACTGCAAATCGGCGTGATCGCTGGTTAATCCAAGGAGCTAAGTCATGGCACAGAAAAAAGGCGGCGGCTCTACGCGAAACGGACGCGACTCCAAGCCAAAGATGCTGGGTGTCAAGGCCTACGGTGGTGAACTGATCAGCGCTGGCTCGATCATCGTGCGCCAACGCGGCACGCGTTTCCACCCCGGCACCAATGTCGGCGTGGGCAAGGACCACACGTTGTTCGCTCTGGTCGATGGCCACGTGTCGTTCGGCACCAAGGGCGCAATGTCCAAGCAAACGGTCAGTGTGACTGCTGCCTGAGGTTCTTTTCCTCCGGCAACCATCGAAGCCCCGCCTGGTCGGGGCTTTGTTATTTGGTCTGCAAGACGACGGCGGCATGCAGGCCGCCGGCCGTGGCAGGCCGCACCTGAACGAGGTGCCTTTGCGGCTGCGCAAAGGGCGTTGGCCCGAAGGCTCTGCCAGGGCCGCCTCCTTCTGTAAACTGGATACCCCATGAAGTTCGTCGACGAAGCCTTTATTGACATTGCTGCCGGTGATGGCGGCAATGGCTGCGTGTCTTTCCGGCACGAAAAGTACAAGGAGTTCGGTGGTCCCAACGGGGGCGACGGCGGACGCGGGGGGCATGTCTTTGCAGTGGCGGACCCCAATCTCAATACGCTGGTGGACTACCGCTACTCGCGCCGGCACGATGCCAAGCGCGGAGAGCACGGCATGGGCTCGGACATGTTCGGCGCTGCGGGGGCGGACATCACGTTGAAGATGCCTGTCGGCACCATCATCACCGATGCCGAAACCGGCGAGGTCCTGTACGAGCTGCTCAATCCGGGCGAGGTGATCACGATCGCGAAGGGGGGCGATGGCGGCTTCGGCAACCTGCGCTTCAAGAGCGCCATCAACCGCGCGCCGCGCCAAAAGACGCCTGGTTGGCCCGGCGAGAAGAAGAACCTGAAGCTCGAGCTCAAGGTCCTGGCCGATGTGGGCCTGCTGGGCATGCCCAACGCCGGCAAGTCGACCTTCATCACGGCTGTGTCCAATGCGCGGCCGAAAATCGCAGATTATCCCTTCACCACGCTGCACCCCAATCTGGGCGTCGTGCGCGTGGGCCCGGAGCAAAGCTTCGTGGTGGCAGACATACCGGGGCTGATCGAAGGCGCTTCCGAAGGAGCAGGCCTGGGGCACCAGTTCCTGCGCCATCTGCAGCGCACACGGCTTTTGTTGCATATCGTGGACCTGGCTCCTTTCGACGACGCGGTCGATCCCGTCGCGCAGGCCAAGGCCATCGTGAACGAGTTGAAGAAGTACGACCAGAAGCTTTACAACAAGCCGCGCTGGCTGGTGCTGAACAAGCTGGACATGGTGCCGGCTGAAGAGCGCGAGGCCCGGGTAAAGGACTTCGTCAAGCGGTTCAAGTGGAAGGGGCCGGTCTTCGAGATTTCGGCGTTGACGCGCGAAGGCTGCGAGCCTTTGATCCATGCGATCTTCCGGCACGTCCAGTCCGAGCAGCGGGTGGAGAACGAGCCGGTGGAAGTCGATCCCCGGTTTGCTGGCGACGCCCCGGCCTGAGTGGTGTGCGGCAGGATGTCGCTGAATCGATTGCTATATATTTCATAGCTTCTGACGCTTGCAGGACGGGTGTTAGAGGCCCAAATCACACAAAAAATGGTTTCCAGCGTATTGCGTGATGCCCGCCGCATCGTGGTCAAGGTCGGCTCCAGTCTCGTGACCAACGAAGGCCGTGGCCTGGACGAGGCCGCCATCGGCGAATGGAGCCGCCAGCTTGCCGCCCTCGTGCGGGGCGAGGGCGGTGCGCCGCGCGAAGTGATCATGGTCTCCAGCGGCGCCATCGCAGAGGGCATGAAGCGCCTGGGCTGGACCACGCGGCCGCACGAAATCCATGAGTTGCAGGCGGCGGCTGCCGTCGGGCAGATGGGCCTGGCGCAGATGTACGAGACCAAGCTGCGAGAGCAGGGCATGGGCAGCGCGCAGGTGCTGCTCACCCATGCCGACCTGGCCGACCGCGAGCGTTACCTGAATGCGCGGTCGACGCTGCTGACGCTGTTGCGCCTGGGCGTGGTGCCCGTCATCAACGAAAACGACACGGTGGTCAACGATGAAATCAAGTTCGGCGACAACGACACCCTGGGCGCCCTGGTGGCCAATCTGGTCGAAGCCGATGCGCTGATCATCCTGACCGACCAGAAGGGGCTGTACACCGCCGACCCGCGCCGCGACCCTGCGGCCCAGTTCGTGCACGAGGCCAAGGCTGGGGACCTGGCCCTGGAAGCCATGGCCGGTGGGGCGGGCTCCAGCATCGGCAGGGGCGGCATGATCACCAAGATTCTGGCAGCCAAGCGGGCTGCAGGCTCGGGCGCCTCGACGGTGATCGCCTGGGGCCGAGAGCCTGACGTACTGGTGCGCCTGGTCAGCGGCGAAGCGCTGGGCACGCTGCTGGTAGCGCAGACACAAAAGAAGCAGGCCCGCAAGCAATGGATGGCCGACCATCTGCAGTTGCGTGGCGCCGTGGTGGTGGACGCTGGTGCGGCTGCCAAGGTCCGCGATGAGGGCAAGAGCCTGCTGCCCATTGGCATGGTGTCGGTGGAGGGCCACTTCTCGCGCGGCGACGTCATTGCCGTGCGTGATGCGGCCGGTGTGGAGATTGCCCGCGGTCTGGCCAACTACGCGGCCGCTGAAGCGCGCCTGCTGTGCCGTAAACCTTCGTCCGAGTTCGAGAAGCTGCTCGGCTATGTGGCCGAAGCGGAGATGGTGCACCGTGACAATCTGGTGCTGGCGGCGTCCCAGCCCGCACGCTGACGCGACTGCGGGGCAGGGGATGCCGGTCGCCTGGAGCGGCCGGGCCGCAACTCTCCATAGCCCCGCTTTCATAAAAAATGCCTGCACGTTGATGCAGGCATCTTCACTGGGCCATCTGTTTTCCTGCCGGACCGCCGACTTCGGCCGGCGGATTGACCCGTTCTAACGCGGTGCGGTCACCGTCGGGCTTGGCGGCAAGGCATCCAGCTCGGCCGGCATGCTGGTCTGCGGATCCGGGTCGAAGCTGGCGCCTGGCGGCAACTCCATGCCCGGATTGAGCAGCATCGAGCCCGTGCGGTACATGGCGCCCGCATGCTCGCCCTCGCGGGTGCGCATGCCACTGCGCAGGTACCGGTTGCGCTGCTCATGACGCGGCAGATAGCGGGCCAGTTCGGTCAAGGCCATCTCGTAGACGCCCCGCTTGAACTCGACCACCACGTCCAGCGGCACCCAATAGTCGTTCCAGCGCCAGGCGTCGAACTCCGGGTGGTTGGTGGCCCGCAGGTTCAGATCCCAGTCGTGGCCCATCAATTGCAGCAGATACCAGATTTGTTTCTGCCCTTTGTAGTGTCCGCGCGCATCACGGCGGATGTACCGGTCAGGCACCTCGTAGCGCAACCAGTCCCGGGTACGGGCCACCACGCGCACGTGATTGGGCAATAATCCCACCTCCTCATGCAGTTCGCGGAACATGGCCTGTTCGGGGGTTTCGCCCCGGTCAATGCCCCCCTGCGGAAACTGCCAGCTGTGGGTGCGTATGCGCTTGCCCCAGAACACCTGGTTCTTCTGGTTGAGCAGGATGATGCCGACGTTCGGCCGAAAGCCGTCCCGGTCAAGCATAATCAAACCCCAATTTTTAAACTGTGTCCATTATGCACGGCGCCTAGCGTGCGGCAAGTGGGCTGCTCCCTTCTGCCCGAAATCGATCCCGATGAAAGCCTCCCAGTTCTTTATTTCCACCCTGAAGGAAGCTCCGGCAGATGCCGAAGTGGTCAGCCACAAGCTCATGACGCGGGCGGGCATGATCAAGAAGCTCGGCGCGGGCATCTATAACTACATGCCCATGGGTCTTCGGGTGGTCCGCAAGGTCGAAGCCATCGTGCGCGAGGAGATGAACCGCGCTGGTGCCGTGGAGCTGACCATGCCCGTGGTGCAGCCCGCCGAGTTCTGGCAGGAAACGGGCCGCTTCGACAAGATGGGCCCCGAGCTGCTGCGCATCCAGGACCGCCACGGCCGCGACTTCGTCGTGCAGCCCACCAGCGAAGAAGTGGTCACTGACATCGCTCGCCAGGAGCTCAAGAGCTACAAGCAGCTGCCCAAGAATTTCTACCAGATCCAGACCAAGTTCCGCGACGAGCGCCGTCCGCGCTTCGGCCTGATGCGTGGGCGGGAATTCATCATGAAGGACGCCTACAGCTTCGACAAGGACCAGGCGTCCGCCAAGGCCAGCTACCAGGTCATGGCCAAGGCCTACCGCCAGATCTTCGACCGTTTCGGCCTCACCTACCGCGCCGTGGCGGCTGATAGCGGCGCCATCGGCGGCGATCTGTCCGAAGAGTTCCAGGTGATCGCCGCCACTGGCGAAGACGCCATCGTCTACTGCCCGGCCAGCGACTACGCCGCCAACATGGAAAAGGCCGAGGCCCTGGCCCCCGCCGGCCCCCGCCCCGCAGCCGCGAAGGCGATGGAAAAGACGCCCACGCCCGGCAAGGCCACCTGCGCTGACGTGGCCGAGCTGCTGGGCGTGCCGCTCAAGACCACCGTCAAGTCCCTGGTACTGGCCACCGACGAAACCAACGAGGCCGGCGAGATCGTCAAGAGCCAGGTCTGGCTGCTGCTGCTGCGCGGCGACCACGACATGAACGAGATCAAGGTCTCCAAGGTGCCGGGGCTCGATGCGAACTTCCGCTTCGCCACCCTCACCGAGATCGAAGAGCACTTCGGCTGCAAGCCCGGCTACCTGGGCCCCATCGGCCTGAAGAAGCCCTTGAAGATCGTGGCAGACCGTGAAGTGGCCGTCATGGCCGACTGGATCTGCGGCGCCAACGAGGCCGACTTCCACATCACCGGCGTGAACTGGGGCCGCGATCTGCCCGAGCCCGACGCCATTGCCGACCTGCGCAACGTCGTGGCCGGCGACCTGTCGCCCGACGGCAAGGGCGAGCTGGCCATCGAGCGCGGCATCGAGGTGGGCCATGTGTTCTACCTGGGCACCAAGTACAGCAAGGGCATGAACGCCACCTTCCTGGGCGACGACGGCAAGCCTGCGTTCTTCGAGATGGGCTGCTACGGCATCGGCATCACGCGCCTGCCCGCTGCCGCCATCGAGCAAAACCATGACGAGCGCGGCATCATCTGGCCCGACGCGATCGCGCCGTTCACCGTGGTCATCTGCCCCGTGGGCATGGACCGCAGCGAGGCCGTCAAGGCCACTGCCGAGCAGTTGTACGCCGACCTGCTGGCCGCTGGCGTGGATGTGATCCTGGACGACCGTGGCGAGCGCCCTGGCGCGATGTTTGCCGACTGGGAGCTGATCGGCGTGCCGCACCGCGTGACCATCGGGGACAAGAGCCTCAAGGAAGGCGTGGTCGAGTACCAGCACCGCCGCGAAACGGCTGCCACCAAGGTGGCCACTGCAGACATCCTGGCCCACTTGAAGGGCCGCATGGCACCATGAGCGCGAAGTGGGTGGGCGCTGGCGACGGTGCGCACCCGCTGGCAGGCGGGGTGTCCCGGCGCGGCTGGCTGATGGCGGCGGCATCCGTGGCAGGCCCGGCGGGCTGGCTGGGTATGCCGCAGGCCGCGCACGCGGGTGGCCAGCTCGAAGAGCCGCTCATGGACTCGGTGCGCACGGCGCTCAGCTCTGCCATCGCCAACAAGGCGCCGCCCGAGCCCGAGTTCGCCACCACCGAGGCGCGCATTCACTACCTGCGGTGGCTGGGCACCATGAGCGACCGGCTGCGCCGCCGCAAGCCCGAATGGGAGATCCGCCGCGACTTCCTGCAGACCGTCTGGTACGAGTCCAAGCGCGCTGGCCTGGACGTTTCGCTGGTGCTGGGCCTCGTGCAGGTCGAGAGCGCCTTTCGCAAGTTTGCCGTCTCCAGCGTGGGTGCACGCGGCTACATGCAGGTCATGCCGTTCTGGACGCGCGTGATCGGCGATGGCGACGCGGGCAAGCTGTTCCACATGCAGACCAACCTGCGCTTTGGCTGCGTGATCCTGCGGCACTACATCGACCGCGAACGTGGCGACCTGTTCATGGCGCTGGGCCGCTACAACGGCAGTCGGGGGCGCTCTCCTTACCCGGACGCCGTGTTCGGCGCGCAGCGCAACTGGCTGTTCGGCGAAAAGCCGCAGCTGCCGACGGGTTAGCGATCGATTCGATGCTATTATTTCAATAGCTATCGACGCTTTACTGTAAAGCGATAGAAGGCTTTTTTGCCTGATTGGCTACATGCCGCAGATGCCTCCCGATCCTCTCGGGATGAGCCCGCCGAAGCCAGGGCGAGCTTTGAGCGTGCAAGGCTTCGACAGGCCTGTCCTGAGTCTGTCGAAGGGCTCAGCCTGAACGGGCGAGCGCCAAAGATCAGCCTTCAGCCTTCGCCATGGCAGGTGCCGGCGGGCTGGCCTCGCTCTGTGGCACGCCCAGGCGTGACACCATCACCTGGTCGATGCGGTAGCTGTCCACGTCCAGCACCTCGAACTTGTAGCCGCCCCAGCTCACGCTGTCGGTGCGGCGTGGCACGCGGCGCAGCATCACCATCAGGAAGCCGGCCAGCGTTTCGTACTCTTCGGCATGTGGCAGCTCGTCGAGCGACAGCGCATGCAGCACGTCCTGCACCGGCGTCACGCCGTCGATGAGCCACGAGTTCTCGTCGCGCCGCACGATCTGTTCCTCATCCGCCGGGCCCACCACCAGGTCGCCCATCACCGTGCTCATCACGTCGTTGAGTGTGACCACCCCCACGACCAGGCTGTACTCGTTCACGATCACCGCGAAATCCTCGTGCACCAGGCGGAACTGCTCGAGGACCTCCGACAGGGTGAGCCGGTCGGGCACGATGAGCACCTTGCGCACCAGGCTGTCGTCGGCCAGAGAAATGGGCTGGTTGTTCAGCACGCGCTGGAACAGATCCTTGGCGTCCACGTAGCCCACCACGTGGTCGATGTCGCCCTCGCACACCGGGTAGGTGGAGAACGGCTCGGCCGCGATGCGCAGGCGGATGACGGAGTCGGGCTCATCGCGCAAGAAAAAGGCGATGCGGTCGCGCGGCGACATGGCGCTCGAGACCATGCGGGTGTCGAGCTCGAACACGTTGGTGATGACCTGCTGCTCGCGCGCCGCCAGCACCCCCGCGCGGGCGCCGGCTTCCATCATGGCCAGGATGTCGTCGGACGTGATGCGGTCGTCGCGCAGCGACGACAGGCCCAGCACCCTGAAAAGAGCGTCCGCCCCGCGGCTGTAGAACCACACCATGGGGCGCAGCAGTGTCATGCACCATGCCATGGGCTGGGCCAGCCGTACCACCATGCGTTCGGGCTCGGCCATGCCCAGGCGCTTGGGGAAGAGGTCGGCAAACAGGATGAACAGCGAGGTAATGGCCGCGAACGATGCGAGAAAACCGACGGTCTGGGCCGTGGTGTCCGACAGCCACAGCTCGAACAGCGCGGTGAAGTGCGGGCTCAACGCTCCCTCGCCAACGATACCGCCCAGGATGGCCACCGCGTTCTGACCCACCTGCACCACCGTGAAGTAGTCGCCCGGCTGCTCCTGCATGCGCAGGACGCGGTCGGCGCGCGGGTCGCCCTCGTCGGCCATCTGGCGCAGCCGCAGGCGGCGCGCGGCCGCGAGCGAAATCTCGGCCATGGAAAAGAAGGCGCTGGCTGCAATCAGCAGCCCGATCACGAAGAGGCTTTGGGACAGGGTCATGGGTGGAGGATGGAGGCAGCGCTGGGCTTGGCGCACCGGCTGTCCGAGTGTATCTGCGCCTCCTGCGGGCGCATACGGGGCTTCCGAGCGCGCACAGGAGCGCACAGGAGCGCTCCTGTGCGCCCAGGACCAGGTGCGCGGACGCAGACCGGGCCGCGTGCCCCGCGCTATTGCAGGAACCCGATGCGGCTGCGCCCTGAAGCGACCCGGGGAAGGTCGGCGATCTCCACGGTGGAGCGCCGGTCCAGCCGCGCGTTGCCAAAGCCGGTCATCAGCGCGCGGCGCATTTCGCGCGGCGGCATCTGCGCCAGGTGGTCGAGCACGTCGCCGTGAGGTTCCGGATCCAGCATCCGGCCCCAGTCGTGGCCCGCCAGGATGCCGGTGTACAGGTTGCTTGCGATGGCACGCGCCTGCTCCAGCGTGGGGGCTTCCACCTCGAACACGTTCATGCGGTTCAGGATGGGGTCGGGTATGCCGCGCGGGTCGTTGGCGGTGGTGATCCAGATCACCTGGCTGGCATCAATGGCCACTTCGGCGAACTCGTCGGTAAAGCTCTGCGCCGTGTCGTGCTCCAGCAGGCTGTACAGCGCGCCCAGCGGGTCGTACTGCGCATCGCTGCTGGCCTTGTCGATCTCGTCCACCACGATGACGGGATTGGCATATTCGCCCTCCACCAGCGCCTCGAACACCTTGCCCGGGCGCGCTCCCTTCCACTGCGCGGACGAGCCCGACAACAGCCAGCCGGCGGTCATGGAGCTCATGGGCAGAAGGTTCATGCCCGTGCCCAGCAGTTCGGCCAGGTTGCGCGCAAAGTGGGTCTTGCCGATGCCGGGCGGGCCCAGCAGCAGCATCGGCGTCACCTCCAGGCCGTCGCTGCTGTCCTGCGCCAGGGCGACGTGGCGCCGCACGTCATCCAGCACCTCGGTGAAGTTGGGCAATTGCTCGTACAGGCTGGCCATGTCCGGCACGCCCGACGGCTTGACATGAAAGCGCTCCGGCCCGCGCTCCAGCATGCGTTCGTACACGGTGCGCAGGGTTTCGTATTCGCGCTGATTGCCGGACTCCTGGAGCCGCGCGAGCTTGCGCTCGACGTCGCCGGGGTGGAACACACTGCGCATCTGGGCCACCGGCAGGCGAAGCGCGGGTGGCTGGGGAACAAGGCTATGGCTGGTCATTGCATGCTCCTTCGTGATGTGGGTCACACAACCATTCAAGCACACAACATGCCTGCTGCAGCATCGGAAAAGTCCCCGATTGGGGCAGTTGTTGCGGGTGCTGTTGCAAGCCGCGCACACACAACGCAAAAAGCCGCCCGAAGGCGGCCTGTGCCTTGGCGGGGCCAGCGCCCCGCGTGGGGACTCAGCCCTCGGTGCCCAGCACCTGCTTGAGCTCGCCCGACTCGTACATCTCCATCATGATGTCCGAGCCGCCGATGAACTCGCCCTTCACGTACAGCTGCGGGATGGTGGGCCAGTTGCTGTATTCCTTGATGCCCTGGCGGATTTCGTCATCTTCCAGCACGTTCACCGTGACGACGCTCTTGGGGTCCACGCCGCTGGCCTTGAGGATCTGGATGGCACGGCCGGAGAAGCCGCACATGGGAAAGGTGGAGTTGCCCTTCATGAACAGCAGGATGTCGCTGGATTTGACGAGGGCGTCGATGCGTTGTTGGGTGTCGCTCATGGGAATACTCCTTGAAAAGGGCTGGCGGGCCGGTGTGGGTGGCCCGCAATGGATGGATTATTTCACTGTCCGCCACTGGCCGCCTGTGCAGCGCTCGATGCCGGCCAGATCGTTGCGGCTTTGCACCTGCTCGAAACCCCGGGCCGTGAGCAGGCCACGCACCGCTTCGGCCTGGTCGTGGCCATGTTCCAGCAACAGCCAGCCCCCGGGACCGAGGTGACCGGGGGCCTGCGCCACGATGGTGCGGATGTCGGTGAGTCCGTCGGCGCCGCTGGCCAGGGCCTGCAGCGGCTCGTGGGTGAGTGCGGCCAGGTGGGGGTCCTGTGCGGGGATGTAGGGCGGGTTGGAGACGATGATGTCCAACTGCACGCCCGCCAGGCTTGCCAGCCAGTCGCTGTGCAGGAACTGCACCGCCAGGCCCAGCCGCTCGGCGTTGGCCTGGGCCACGGCAAGGGCGTCGGTGCTGGCATCCACCGCCAGCACCTGGGCCGTTGGGCGCTGGCTTTTCAGTGCCAGCGCGATGGCGCCGCTGCCGGTGCCCAGGTCCGCCACCCGGGGGGCGGGAGCATCCAGGTGCGCTGGAGCGATCAGTTCCAGGGCCCAGTCCACCAGCGTTTCGGTGTCGGGGCGCGGGTCGAGCACGCGGGAGTCCACCTGCAGTGCCAGGCCGTAGAACTCCTTGCGGCCGGTGAGGTAGGCCACAGGCTCGCCTGCGGCGCGGCGCTGGCACAGGGTGATGAACTGCGCATGCATGGCGTCACCGAGTACATCGGTGTCGTGCGCCAGCAGCCAGGCGCGGCCGGCGTCGGGGCGGCCCAGCGTGTGCAGCAGCAGCAACTGGGCGTCGATGCGCGCAAGGCCCAGGGTGTGGGCCTGGGCCAGCGCCTGGGCCAGGGTGGGGTGGGTGGGTTTCACTCTTGTTTTGATAGCTGGTGGCGCTTGTCCTGTGAGCGGTAGAGCGGTTTTTTGGCTCATCGGTTCGGCCTGTGCACCTGTCTGAAAGCACGCAGGCTGATGGTTTGCGGTTCAGGCGGACGCGCCTGTTTCCAGCTCTTCCAGCTGCTCTGCCTCGCGCGCATGGGCCAGGGCCTGCAGCACGTCGGCCAGGTCGCCTTCCATCACATACAGCAGCTTGTACAGCGTGAGGTTGATGCGGTGGTCCGTCAGCCGCCCCTGCGGGAAGTTGTACGTGCGGATGCGGTCGCTGCGGTCGCCGCTGCCGATCAGGCCCTTGCGCAGCGCGGCCTCCTTGGCGGCGCGCTCGCTGCGTTCCTTTTCCTGAATGCGCGCCTGCAGCACCTGCAGCGCCTTGGCCTTGTTGGCGTGCTGGCTGCGGCCGTCCTGGCACTCGGCCACGATACCGGTGGGCAAGTGCACCACGCGCACGGCCGAGTCGGTCTTGTTGATGTGCTGGCCGCCCGCGCCGCTGGCCCGGAAGGTGTCGATGCGCAGGTCGGCCGGGTTGAGCTTGATGGCCTCGTGTTCGTCGGGCTCGGGCATCACGGCCACGGTGCAGGCGCTGGTATGGATGCGGCCCTGCGTTTCGGTGGCGGGAACGCGCTGCACGCGGTGGCCGCCGGATTCGAACTTGAGTGCGCCGTATACCTGGTCACCTTCGATGCGCAGCACGATCTCCTTGTAGCCGCCCAGCTCGGCCGCGTTCTCGCTGACCACTTCCACCTTCCAGCCCACGTTGGCGGCGTAGCGGGTGTACATGCGGGTCAGGTCGCCCGCGAACAGGGCCGATTCGTCGCCGCCGGTGCCCGCGCGGATTTCGACGAAGGCGTTGCGCGCGTCGTCGGGGTCCTTGGGCAGCAGCAGGCGCTGCAGTTCGTCTTCGAGCTGCAGCAGCTCGGCTTCGCTACTTGCGATTTCTTCCTGCGCCATCTCGGCCATGTCGGGGTCGGCCAGCATCTCGCGTGCGCCGGCCAGGTCGGCCTCGCGCTGCTGGTAGCGCGCGTAGCGGCCCGCGATCTGGGTCACCTCGGCATGCTCGACGGAGATGCGGCGGTACTGCGCCATGTCGCTCATGATGTCTTCGCGCGAGAGCAGGAAGTCGAGTTCGCCAAGGCGCTGCGCGTAACGCTCCAGCTGGGTTCTGAGAAAGGGTTTCATGAAAATTCAGTGTACGAAGCGCTACTGATTCAGTAGCTGGTAGCGCTTGCTGGACAAGCGCTGCGGGCCAAAAAGGCTGCTATGGCGGGCGAGCGCCGCTACAGACCGCTGCTTTTGGCGTTGGAGCGCAGGAAGAGGCGCGAGACGGTCTGGGCCGTGTGGGCACGCATCTCCGCGTCGCCCGCGCGCAGCTCGGCCAGGGTGCCGTGCAGCATCTTCTGCGTGAGGCCGCGCGACAGGGCTTCGAGCACGGCGTCCACGTCCTCGCCCTTGGCCAGCAGCTTCTTGGCGCGCGCGATCTCGGCGGCGCGCCACTCGTCGGTCTGGGCATTGAGCTGCTGGATCAGCGGCACGACGCCGCCGGTCTCGCTGCCCACGGGGCTGCGCAGCTCCATCCAGTGCATGAAGCTCTGCACGCCCGCGTCGATGATGGCCTCGGCCTGCTCCACTGCGGCCTGGCGATTGGCCTGCGCCGTCTGCACCACGCTGGCCAGATCGTCCACGGTGTACAGGTATACATCCCCCAGGGCCTTGACCTCGGGCTCGATGTCGCGCGGCACGGCCAGGTCGACCATGAAGATGGGGCGGTGGCGACGCTTCTTGAGGGCGCGCTCCACGGCCCCCAGTCCGATGATGGGCAGGCTGCTCGCGGTGCAACTGATCACGGCGTCGAACTCGTGCAGGCGCTCGGGCAGGTCGGCCAGGCGCATCACCTCTCCGCCGAAGCGGGTGGCGAGCTTCTCGCCGCGCTCGAGGGTGCGGTTGGCAATGGCGATCTGCTTGGGGTTCTTGGCCGCGAAGTGCGTGGCGCACAGCTCGATCATCTCGCCCGCGCCGACGAACAGCACGCGGATCTTGGAGAGATCCTCGAACAGCTGGCTGGCCAGGCGCACGGCGGCGGCGGCCATGCTGATGCTGTGCGCGCCGATCTCGGTGCTGGTGCGTACCTCTTTCGCCACGGCGAAGCTGCGCTGGAACAGCTGGTTGAGCGTGCTGCCCAGGGCGCCTGCGGTTTCGGCCGCGCGCACGGCGTCCTTCATTTGGCCCAGGATCTGCGCCTCGCCCAGCACCATCGAATCGAGCCCGCTGGCCACGCGGAATGCATGGCGCGCGACCAGGCTGTCTTCCAGGGTGTAGGAGTGCGAGCGCAGGAGTGCGGGGCTCACGCCGCCGCTTTGCGCCAGCCAGCCCAGCGTGTGGTCCAGCGCGGGGCCGGGCGTGGAGGTGGGGGCGGCGCAGTAGATCTCGGTGCGGTTGCAGGTGGAGATGATGGCGGTTTCCACCCCAGGATGGCGGCTGGCACCGCCGCCGGAGCTGCCCAGCGACTGGCGCAGGCCCTGCAGCGTGGGCTCGATCTGGTCGAGCGCGAACGCAAACCGGCCGCGCAGGTCGAGCGGCGCGGTGGTGTGGTTGATGCCGAGGGCCCAGACTGCCATAGCCGCCGATTATAAAATTGTTGGCTTGTGTGAGCAGCGGTGCTTGCCAAAGCCTTGATTTGGGTCAATTCCATGGGTCCGCTCGACATCCTCAACCACGCGCTCAATTTCATGGCCCCGGCCGCTGCCGTGGCCCTGCTGCTGGTGCTGTGCGGCCGCCTGTTCGGTGCCAAGGGGGCGTCTGCCATGGCGGGATGGCGCCAGTTCGCCATCGTATTCGGGGTGGGGCTGGCGGTGCTGGCTGCGGGCCTGGTGGTCTTTGGGCGCGACGGCAAGATGCTGACCTACGCCGCGCTGGTGGTGGCCACCGCCACCTGCCAGTGGTTTTTGGGGCGGGCCTGGCGCGGCTGACCGGGCCGGGCGATCCCGCACTGAAACCGTGCGGTATGCGTGCGCCGCTACCATGCGGGCCATTGCGCTCATGACTGCACCCCGCCCCTTGCCTCACCTGCCGTTCCCTGTCGTCCCCGCGCTGCGCGCTGGGGCACCGGTGCGTCTGCCGCAAGAAGCCGCCCCGCGTCACCAGGGCCGGGCCCTGCGCTCCCTGCACGGGTTCCAGGCCCGAAGCTGATACCGCGCCGGCCTGCGTGCAACAGGTTGGCGCTGATTGCTTGGATGGCCGGTGCGCAGCGCACGGGCCAGGGCCCCCGCACAACTTCTCCCCCGTTCGTTTGATTTTTCCAAAGCCACAGGCCGTGCACCGCGCGCCTGGGGCCACAGACGTGCGGCCCGTCCTTTCCGGGGCGCGGCCGCCGCATTGCAGGAGCGTGCCGTGCCACTTGATCTGGTGTTGCCTTTTGTCGGCTGGCGTCTGCCGGCCTGGTGCCGCGGGTGGCATCGCCCGCAGGAACTGCGCATCGATGTCGGCCCCGCGCCCGACGATTCGCTGGACCAGGAATTGGACACCTTGCACAGGCGCCTGCACCGGCCGGGCGACCGTCTGTTCGGGCTGCCTACCCACCCTTTGCGCGATCCGCAGTTCGTGATGCACTGCCGGGAGGCGGACGGCGAGTGGTACGTGTATGTCGAGGACTTGGCGGCCCGGCGCCTGGCGGGCTACACCGTGTTCAACCGCCTCGTCGAGGTGGACCGGCATGCTGATGCCCACGTGCGCGCTCCACACTCCAAGTACGCAGCGACCTACCAGCGTCGCGGCCTGGCAACGGCCGTGTACGGCTGGGCGCTGGAGGCGGGCCTGTGCCTCGTCTCCGGCGCGCGCCAGTCCCCCGGCGCACACGCGCTGTGGTGTGCGCTGGCTCGCCGCCATGCGTGGGGGCATGTGGAGCTGCGCGGCAAGCGGCTGGCCTACCTGGGCCGCGAGTTGCCGGCGCATCAGCGGGAGGCCTTGAATGTGCGAATGTTCCTGCTTGGCAAGGGCTGGACGCTCGCAAGCTTTGCCGCCGCCGTGCGCATGCGCGATGGCAGGGGTGACGGCGCCTAGAATTCCTCGGCGCCCGCCCATGGGGCCCGCGCAGGCAACGACAGAGCGTCGGACCGATAGAGATAGACAGACAGACCAACAGACCAACAACCAGGAGACATTCATGAAGACCCTCACGCGCACCCTGCTGGCATTGGCCGCAGGCCTGGCGGTTTCGGCCGCTGCACATGCCCAGGGCTTTCCTTCCAAACCGATCCGCATCGTGGTGGGCTTCCCGGCTGGCGGTCCGCTGGACCAGCATGCCCGCCTGCTCACCGACAAGCTGCAGGCCGTGCTGGGCCAGCCCGTGCTGGTGGACTACAAGGCCGGAGCCGGCGGCACCGTGGGTGCGCAGGAGGTGATGAAATCGCCCCCGGACGGCCACACGCTCATGCTGGCCAACACCGGCGTCATGGTCATCAACCCGGCCCTTTACAGCCGCCTGCCGTACGCCACGCTCAAGGATTTCACGCCCATTGCGCGCACCGCCATGCAGCCGCTGGCCCTGCTGGTCAACCCCAATGTGCCTGCGAAGAGCCTGCAGGAGTTCATGGCGCATGCCAAATCGCGTCCGGGGCAGGTCAATTTCGGCTCGGCCGGCAACGGCGGCATCAGCCACCTGGTGCCCGAGATGTTCAAGACCGCCACCGGCTTGTTCATGGTGCACATCCCGTACCGGGGCAGCGCGCCGGCGTTCACCGACCTGATGGGCGGGCAGGTGCAGTTCATGGCCGAGAGCATTCCGCAGGCCGCCTCGTACCACAAGCAGGGCAAGGTGCGCGCCCTGGCCGTGACCAGCCGCGAGCGCAACCCCGCGTTGCCCGAGGTGCCCACGGTGATCGAAAGTGGCATCAAGGGCTTCGAGGTGGTGGGCTTCTACGGCTTTCTCGCACCCGCCGGAACACCCAAGGATGTGGTGGCCAAGCTCAGCGATGCTTTCGGACAGGTGATGCAGTCGCCCGAGGTGAAGAACCGCATGGTGAGCCAGGGGGCGGACCCGGCTTACCTGGGCGCGGACGACTTCGCGAAGTTCCTGGCCAGCGAAATGCCGCGCTGGGCGGATGCGGTGAAGAAGTCGGGGGCGAAGCTGGATTAGGGAGACGTCGCTGCGGCGCTCTCAGCAACCCCCAAACCGCTCACTCTGAGCCCGTCGAAGCGCCGCGCCAGGCTTCGACAGGCTCAGCCCGAACGGCTGTTCACTGCGGCTGCGGCACGCTGACCGTGGTCAACGGGCCCTGCGCCGCCACTGGCGTATACGGCGCCACCGCCGTCGTGGCCGGCGGCGACAGGGCCAGGCCCGCGTCGCGCAGCGCTGCGAGGATGCTGAACAGCAGGTCGCTGCGCACGCCGCCCGCGTTGCGCGGGTTGCTCACGTAGCCGATGGCCAGGAAGGTGAGCGTGCCGTTCAGGATGCCTTCGAGCTGCACGATAGGCTCGGGGTTGTCCAGCACGCCTTCGTGCTGCTGGAAGGCCTGCAGGAGGAGGTCGCGCATGCGGGCGGCGTCCGTGTCCAGCGGCGCGGGCAGGCGCAGCAGCACGCGGCCCGGCGCACCGGTCAGCGTCATGTTGCGCACGGTCTTGGTGATGAATTCCGAGTTGGGCACGATGACGGTGGATCGGTCGCCCAGCTGGATTTCGGTGGCGCGCACGTTCACGCGGCGCACGTCGCCTTCGGTCTCGCCCAGCACCACCCAGTCGCCGACCCTCACGGGCCGCTCGGCCAGCAGGATCAGGCCCGAGATGAAGTTCTGCACGATGGCCTGCAGGCCGAAGCCGATGCCCACGGACAGTGCGCTGGCCACCCAGGCGATGCGCTCGACGCTGATGCCCAGGCCTGCCAGCGCGATGGCGATCACTGCCACGCCGCCCACATAGCCCAGCAGGGTGACGATGGAGCTGCGCATGCCTGGCTCGAGCGAGGTGTTGGGAAAGAACTGGTCGCTGAGCCAGCGCTTGAGGATGCGGATCATCACGAACCCGGCGCAGGCGATCGCCAGGGCCGTCAGCAGCGCCTGCGGCGCCAGCGTCACGCTGCCCACCTGCAGGGTCTGGTTCACGCTGCCACCCCGGCGGAACACCTCGTCGGGCGCCGTGCCCAGCGGCGCCAGCAGGGCGATCACCATGTAGAACAGCAGCACGACGCGCAATGCGCCCGAAGCGACCACGGCGCTCTGGTCCAGCAGTTTGCCGTCCAGGCCCAGGCCCTTGTGCAGGCGCTGGCCGAAACCGCCGCGCGAGGACAGCACGGCCTGCGCCACGTCTTCCACGAGTTCGAACAGAAGGTAGGTGGTGGCAAAGACCACACCGGTCCAGACCATCTGTCCGGCCAGCGTGTGCGCCAGGGCCACGAAGCCCAGCACCAGCATCACCAGGATGGCCAGGGCCGTGGCGGCTGCACCCGCCACGAGCAGGCCCATCCAGATCGGGCGAGGGGCTGCTGCCTGCGGCCCGGGCTCGCCAGGGTTGCCTTGCGCATCGGTGCCCGCGTCGGCGGATGGGGCGGCGGCGGTGGGCGCGCGCAGATGGCGCAGCGCGCACAGGATGACCAGGGCCATCAGCAGGGCCGACACGGCGTGCGCCGACACTTCGGCCGAGAGGCTGGCACCCACCACGCGATTGACTTCGATGACCAGGCCCCCGAGCACGGTGGTCAGGGCCAGCCACCAGGGGTAGGGGGCCAGGCGCGTGGCCAGTTCGTCCGACAGGGCGGTAAGGCGCCAGGAGCTGCGCTTGCGCGAGATCAGGGCGTGGCCCAGCGCGATCATGAACGCGGCAAACACCAGCAGTTGCAGCGTGGCGCGCTCAAAGGCCTGCAGGCGCGGGCTTGGGACTGCGTCCACAGTGAGCCCGCCCCAGGCCAATTGGCCCGCGAGGGCCAGCAGCATGGTGTGTACCAGCACGGACGCAAACGCCAGCAGCGAACGGCGCAGCCTCCCGGGCGGCAGCCGCGCCGGGGCCAGGCGCAGCAGCAGGCGCTCTGCCAGCCAGGTGCCGGCCACAGCCACGAACAAGGCCATCGCCAGGCTGACCACGAATCCCGTGCGGTGCGCGGGCTCCCAGGCCCGGGCTGCGGACTCCTGCAACTCGGCACCCAGTGACTGCAGGCGCGCCAGGTCGCCGGGAAACGCGCTGCGCACATTGCGCCAGAAAGTGCTGGTCAGGGGCGAGTCGATGCGCGTCGTCAGTGCGGTCTGGAACTGTTCGCGGCGCTGGCGGATGATGTCGGCGCCGCGTTGCTCCGCATCCACCGCGATCAGGCGCGCGAGCTTGAGCTCGGCGTCGATGCTGCTGCGCTCCTTGGCCAGCGCGCTGCGCTGTTGCGCGACGTCGGGCGCTTCTGCCGTGGCCCCTTTGTCCGGTGCCGGGCCCAGGCCGGCGAGCCGCGTATCGACGTCGGCCAGTGCTTCGGCGCGGCGCGCCGCCACCTGGGTGGCCGCCGTGCCGATGGCCGCGATGTCACTGAGCCATTGGCGGTAGTCGTCGTCTTCACCGATCTTGGCGGGGATGGCTTCCAGCCGGTCGCGCAGCGAGTCGACACTGGGAAGTTCGGGCTTTTCACTGGCAGCGCTGCTGGCTGCAGCGGCTGGGGCCGTGGCACGTCCCTGGGCGTGTGAGGGGGGCGCCGGCAGCGCGGCCAGCACCAGCACGAAGGCCAGGGAGGCTGCGCTGGCCGCCAGGCGGGCTCGTATGCAATGCAGTGTCATGCGCAGCATTGTGCTGCGCCCGCCGCCACCCTTGTGAAAGAGTGTTCGAGCCGGCGGCCCCGGGCTGGGAGTGGATCAGCCCGCAGGGCTGAACAGGTCGACCCGGTCGGTGATGATGCCGTCGGTGCCCAGGTCGATGAGCCGCTGTGCCGCCCAGTCGTCGTTGACGGTGTAGCTCAGCGTGCGCAGGCCCGAAGCCTTGGCCTGTGCGACCAGGGCGCTGTCCCACAGCGCGTGGTTGCACACGATGGCCACACAGCCCAGCTCGCGGGCGGCATCGAGGCAGCCGTCCCACAGTGCGTCGATCAGCAGCGCGCGCGGGATGTGCGGCGCGGTGGCGCGGGCGCCGGCCAGCGCGTCAGGCTTGAACGAGGAGAACAGCGGCGGCACGGCCTGGCCCTGCCACAGGCGTGCCGACAGCTCGCCCACCACCCGGCCGGTCTTTTCTTCGAGCCCCGGCGTGGGCTTGATCTCGATGTTGAGGAAGAAGCCGTTGGCGATGCAATAGCGCGCGAGGTTCTCCAGCGTGGGCAGCGGCTCGCCCGCATGGGCCCGCGAGTGCCAGCCGCCCGCGTCGAGCTGGGCCAGCTCGCTCCAAGGCAGGTCGCCGCCGGTGCCGTGGCCGTTGGTGGTGCGCTGCAGCGTGGCGTCGTGCATGAGGAAGGGCACGCCGTCGGCAGAGAGCTTGGCATCGCATTCGAACATGCGATAGCCGTGCTGCGCGCCCAGGCGGAACGCGGCCAGTGTGTTCTCGGGCGCCAGCTTGCCAGCGCCTCGGTGGGCGATCCAGCGGGGATAGGGCCAGGGGGCGGTCATCGTGGTGTCTTCCTTGGTGCGGTTGCGCTGCACGCGCACTTTGAAACTGGCGCGAACCAGGCCAGTGCCACCGTGGAACTGGCTCTGCCAGGCCGCGGGTGGCGTTCCTGTTCCCCGCTTCTCCGGCGCAGCCGGGAGAAGGGGGAAGGCGCGAAGCGCCTCAGGGGAATGTCACATCCTCTTTCCGGTGGTGGCGTCGAACGCGTGCAGGCGGTCGGCACGCGGCTGAACGTGAATCACGGACTCGGGCGCGGGCGAGTGCGTGCCTTCTTCCACGCGCACGATGATCTGCTCGCCGTTGATGCGGCCATAGATCAGGCGCTCGGCGCCCAGCAGTTCCACGGTTTCCACCGTCACGGCCCAGCCGTCGCCTGCAGTCACGTCCAGGTGCTCGGGTCGGATGCCCAGGATGGTGCCGGGAGCGGCGCTGGGGGCGTTCTTGAGCAGGTTCATCGGCGGCGAGCCGATGAAGCTGGCCACGAAGGTGGAGGCGGGCGTGTGGTAGACCTCCTCGGGCGTACCGAACTGCTCCATGTTGCCGGCGTTCATCACGATCATGCGCTCGGCCAGCGTCATGGCCTCGACCTGGTCGTGGGTCACGAACAGGCTGGTGATGCCGAGCTCGCGGTGCAGCTTCTGGATTTCCAGGCGGGTCTGTGCGCGCAGCTTGGCGTCCAGGTTGGACAGCGGCTCGTCGAACAGGAACACCTGGGGCTGGCGCACGATGGCGCGGCCCATGGCCACGCGCTGGCGCTGGCCGCCCGACAGCTCGCGCGGCTTGCGTTCGAGCAGGTGGCCGAGCTCCAGGATCTTGGCGGCCTTGTCCACGCGCGCCTTGATCTCTTCCTTGGGCACCTTGGCGATCTTCAGGCCATAGGCCATGTTCTCGAAGTTCGTCATGTGCGGGTACAGCGCGTAGTTCTGGAACACCATCGCGATGTCGCGCTGGGCGGGTTCCAGGTCATTGACCTTGCGCTCGCCGATGAACAGGTCGCCGCCGGAGATTTCTTCCAGGCCCGCCACCATGCGCAGCAGGGTGGATTTGCCGCAGCCCGAGGGGCCGACGATCACGATGAATTCACCGTCCTTGACCTCGGCATTGACGCCGTGGATGACCTGGTTGGCCTTGGGGCCCGTGCCGTAGCGTTTGACGATGTTGCGAAGGGATAGAGATGCCATTTTGCTATTGAATTGGTAGCTGCTAACGCAGATGGATAAAGCGGTAGGGGCTGATTTTCTTTACTTTTCGGTGTCCACCAGGCCCTTGACGAACCAGCGCTGCATCACCACCACCACGAAGGCGGGCGGCAGCATGGCCAGGAGGGCCGTTGCCATCACGATGTTCCATTCGTTGCCCGCGTCGCCACCGGCCAGCATGCGCTTGATGCCGATGACCACTGGGTACATGTCCTCGGACGTGGTCACCAGGAGCGGCCACAGGTACTGGTTCCAGCCGTAGATGAACTGGATCACGAACAGCGCGGCGATGGACGTGCGCGACAGCGGCACGAGAATGTCCTTGAAGAAGCGCATGGGTCCGGCGCCGTCCACACGTGCGGCTTCGACCAGCTCGTCGGGCACGGTGAGGAAGAACTGGCGGAACAGGAACGTGGCCGTGGCCGATGCGATCAGCGGCACCGTCAGGCCCGCATAACTGTTGAGCATGCCCAGGTCCGACACCACCTGGTAGGTAGGGCCGATCCGCACTTCCACGGGCAGCATCAGCGTGATGAAGATCAGCCAGAAGCAGATGCCCTTGAACGGGAAGCGGAAGTACACGATGGCGAACGCCGACAGCAGCGAGATAGCGATCTTGCCCACGGTGATGACGATGGCGGTGACGAAGCTCACCCACATCATGCGCGCCACCGGCGCGGTGGAGCCAGCGCCTGTGCCGCCGCCGAACAGCGCGTCGTGGTAGGTCTGCCAGAAGTTGTTGCCGGGCACCATGGGCATGGGCACCTGCACGATGTCCTGCGCGGTGTGCGTGGAGGCCACGAAGGCCAGGTACAGCGGGAAGCCGACGATGATCACGCCCAGCACCATGATGAGGTGCGAGAACGCGGTGAGATAAGGACTGCGCTCTACCATGCGAGGGCTCCAGGAGAGAAGGGCGATGAAGAAGACATGCGTGAATCAGTGGGCGCTGTCGCGCGTGCCACCGCGGAACCGGTTTTGCCGGGCCGCTGGAGGCGCCCCCTCGAGGGGGAGGCGCCAAAGGCGCTTCGGGGGGGAGTCATCTAGTACTGCACTTTCTTTTCGACGTAGCGGAACTGGATGACGGTCAGCACGACCACGATGGCCATCAGCACGAC
Source organism: Acidovorax sp. sic0104 (assembly GCF_019219095.1). Taxonomy (GTDB): domain Bacteria; phylum Pseudomonadota; class Gammaproteobacteria; order Burkholderiales; family Burkholderiaceae_C; genus Acidovorax. Next base: position 493,709 of record NZ_JAHUWH010000001.1, on the reverse strand, counting down.
CGATTGCGCGGCCGAGCCGCCCATGTCCATGGCCTTGAAGCCGTCGTGGTACACCTTGTAGACCAGGATGGCGGTGTCGCGCCCCGGGCCGCCCTGCGTGGTGGAGTCCACGATGGCGAAGGTGTCGAAGAAGGCATAGACCACGTTGATCACCAACAGGAAGAAGGTGGTGGGCGAGAGCAGCGGGAACTGGATGCTCCAGAACCGGCGCCAGGGGCCGGCGCCATCGATCGAGGCTGCCTCGATCAGCGATTTGGGGATGGACTGCAACCCTGCCAGGAAGAACAGGAAGTTGTAGGAGATCTGCTTCCACACGGCTGCGATCACGATCAGCGACATCGCGTGGTCGGAGTTGAGCATGTGGTTCCAGTTGAAGCCCGACTGGCGCAGCATGTAGGCCACCACACCGAGGGATGGCGAGAACATGAACATCCACAGCACACCGGCCACGGCCGGAGCCACTGCGTAGGGCAGCAGCAGCGCGGTCTTGTAGACGATGGCGCCCTTGATGATGCGATCGGCAAAGATGGCCAGCATCAGCGACAGGCAGATGCCGACCGCCGCCACCAGGATCGAGAAGAAGGCCGTTGTCTTGAACGAGGCCAGGTAGCCCGGGTCTTCGAACAGGGTCTTGAAGTTGTCGAGGCCCACCCATTCCTTGGACAGGCCGAAGCTGTCCTGCATCTGAAAGGATTGCACCAGGGCCTGGCCCGCGGGCCAGAAGAAGAAGACGCTGATGATGACCAACTGGGGCGCTATCAGCACCCAGGGCAGCCACGCAGAGCGAAAGAGAACGCGTTTTTCCATGTCCAGACTCTCAAAAAGAAAACCCCGCCGCCCCGTGAACCATGCTGGCTGACGGGGCGGCGGGCTTTCGATGCCGCCCTTCTGTCGGGAGGGGCGGCACCGACAGATGGTGGACCGTACTTACTTGTTGGCGCGTGCGAAGCGGGCCAGCTGTTCGTTGCCACGGGTCACAGCGGTGTCCAGGGCTTCCTTGGGCGACTTCTTGCCGGACCAGATCTGTTCGGTTTCTTCGTCGATGATGGTGCGGATCTGCACGAAGTTGCCCAGGCGGATGCCGCGCGACTTGTCGGTGGCCTTGCGGATCATCTGCGTCACGGCCACGTCGGTGCCGGGGTTCTTTTCATAGAAGCCCGATGCCTCGGTCAGCTTGTACGCGGCGGTGGTCACGGGCAGGTAGCCGGTGCGTTGATGGCTGGCGGCCTGGACTTTGGTGTCGTTCAGGAAGTTCAGGAAGTCTGCGACGCCCTTGTATTCCTCGGCCTTCTTGCCGGACATGATCCAGAGGCTGGCGCCACCGATGGCGGTGTTCTGGGGGGCGCCCTTCACATCCGCGTAGTAGGGCAGGGCCGAGATGCCGTAGGCGAACTTGGCTTCCTTGGCCACGCGGGCATACAGGCCCGACGAGCCGGTGATCATGGCGCACTCGCCCGAGGGGAACGATGCGTCAGGCGCGTTGCCGCGGCCCTTGTAGACAAAGCTGCCATCCTTGGAGGCCTTGGCCAGGTTCTCGAAGTGGCGCACGTGCAGCGGGGTGTTGATTTCCAGCTTGGCATCGTTGCCGTCAAAGCCGTTGTTCTTGGACGCGAACAGCGTGTTGTGCCACAGCGAGAAGCTCTCGAGCTGCGTCCAGCTGATCCAGCTGGTGGTGAAGGGGCAGCTGTGGCCGCTGGCCTTGAGCTTGGTCGCGGCGGCGAACACCTCAGGCCAGGTCTTGGGCGCCTTTTCAGGGTCCAGGCCGGCCTTCTTGAAGGCGTCCTTGTTGTAATAGAAGATGGTGGTGGAGCTGTTGAGCGGGTAGCTCAGCATCTGGCCGTTGGGCGCCGTGTAGTAGCCGGCCACTGCCGACACGTACTGCGTGGGGTCGAACTTGAAGCCGCCGTCATTGAGCACCTTGGCTGCGGGCACGATGGCGCCCTTGCTGGCCATCATGGTGGCGGTGCCCACTTCGAACACCTGGATGATGTGGGGCGCATTGCCGGCACGGAAGGCGGCGATGGCGCCAGTCATGGATTCGTCATACGTGCCCTTGTAGGTGGGCACCACCTTGTACTTGGTCTGGCTGGCGTTGTATTGCTTGGCCAGGTCATTGACCCAGTCGCCAAGCGCCGCGCTCATGGAGTGCCACCACTGGATCTCGACCGGTGCCTGGGCTTGAGCGGGGAGACAGGCCGACATGGCGATGGCAGCACAAACCGCCAGATGCTTCGTTTGCATGAATATGTCCTCTGAGAATGACGAAAAACACAAGGGCCGAATGCTAGGCGGCCCGTGTGTCATTGATATGTCGTTGTCGCATGCCCTTTGGGCGTGCAACAACCGGGAAACCCCTTGGGATTCCCCGTAAGGGATGCGATTGTGACCTTTTTGTGACAATGTGCGACGCATTTACCGAGGCTTGCAAGGTTTTGTGCGATGCACCATGCTGGTGACCGCACGCGCTTTGCCGCTTGCCCGGTTCGTTCGCGCCGTCAGCGCGCCGGATCTTTCTTCTTCACTCCATCCTTCCTATTGCCATGGCTACCAATTCGCTGGACAAGAACAAGATCAAATTCCTGCTGCTCGAGGGCATCCACGCTTCCGCCGTGGATGTGATCCGTGCGGCGGGCTACACCCAGATCGAAACCGTGTCCGGCGCGCTGCCCGACGAAGAACTCAAGCGCAAGATCGCCGACGTGCACTTCCTGGGCATCCGCTCGCGCACGCAGCTCACGCAGGAGGTGTTCTCTCACGCGCAGAAGCTGGTGGCCGTGGGCTGCTTTTGCATCGGCACCAACCAGGTGGACCTGGACGCCGCGCGCGAGCGGGGCATAGCGGTGTTCAACGCGCCGTACTCCAACACCCGCTCGGTGGCCGAGCTCGTGCTGGCAGAAGCCATCCTGCTCCTGCGCGGCATTCCCGAGAAGAACGCCGTGGCCCACCGCGGCGGCTGGCTCAAGTCGGCGGACAACGCGTACGAGATCCGTGGCAAGACCCTGGGCATCGTTGGCTACGGCTCCATCGGCACGCAGCTGTCGGTGCTGGCCGAGGCGCTGGGCATGCACGTGGCCTTCTTCGACGTGGTCAACAAGCTGCCGCTGGGCAATGCCCGCCAGGTGCACCACCTTCACGAACTGCTGGGCCAGAGCGACATCGTGAGCCTGCACGTGCCCGAGCTGCCCTCCACCGAAGGCATGATCGGCCCGGCCGAAATCGCGGCCCTCAAGCCCGGCGCCATCCTGATCAATGCCGCCCGTGGCACGGTGGTGGACATCGACGCCCTGGCGGGTGCGCTCAAGGCCAAGAAGCTGCTGGGCGCGGCCATCGACGTGTTCCCGGTCGAGCCGCGCACCAACAAGGACGAGTTCCAGTCCCCCCTGCGGGGCCTGGACAACGTGATCCTCACCCCGCACGTGGGCGGCTCCACGATGGAAGCCCAGGCCAACATCGGCCTGGAAGTGGCCGAGAAGCTGGTGAAGTACAGCGACAACGGCACCAGCACGTCGTCGGTCAACTTCCCCGAGGTGGCGCTGCCCGCCCACCCGGGCAAGCACCGACTGCTGCACATCCACCGCAATGTGCCGGGCGTGCTGTCCGAGATCAATCGCATCTTCTCGGACAACAGGATCAACATCTCTGCCCAGTACCTGCAGACCAACGAGAAGATCGGCTACGTGGTGATCGACATCGATGCAGCCTCGTCAGACCTGGCGCTGGACAAGCTGGCCAAGGTGGAGGGCACGCTGCGCAGCCGCGTATTGTTCTGACACTTTGCACGGCCTGCCGCTGCAGGTCCGCGGGCTGCGGTCCGGCAGGGGAGAGGGCGGTGGCTTAAAATCGCGCCCCCAAGGCTCATGGGCGCTGTGCGCCCGCCCCAGGTAGATCCCCCATGAATGTTCCGATTGCGTTGGCTGCCTTGCAGGCGCAGGCCGCCGAGCCCGCCCGTCTGCGCGAGATTCCCTATAACTACACCTCGTTCTCCGACCGGGAGATCGTGATCCGCCTGCTGGGCTCCGCCTCGTGGGATGTGCTGGACCAGCTGCGCAAGGAGCGCCGCACTGGGCGCTCCGCCCGCATGCTGTACGAGGTGCTGGGCGATATCTGGGTCGTGCAGCGCAACCCCTACCTGCAGGACGACCTGCTGGACAACCCGGCCCGTCGCAAGCTTCTGGTGGATGCCTTGCAGCACCGCCTGGGCGAAGTCGACAAGCGCCGCACCCCCGCCGACGACGCCGGGCGCGACCGCCTGGTGGGCGAGCTGGTCGTGGCCGCGCGCCGTGCGGTGGCCGAATTCAACGCCACCTTCGAGCAGGCCGCGCAGCTGCGCCGCCAGATCCAGAAGACGCTGGGGCGCCTGACGGCCAAGGACAACATCAAGTTCGACGGTCTCTCGCGCGTGAGCCATGTGACCGACGCCACCGACTGGCGCGTCGAATACCCGTTCGTGGTGCTCACGCCCGACACCGAGGCCGAGATGGCCGGCCTGGTCAAGGGCTGCATCGAACTGGGCCTGACCATCATTCCGCGTGGGGGCGGCACCGGCTACACCGGCGGCGCGATTCCGCTGACCTGGAAGAGCGCGGTCATCAACACCGAAAAGCTCGAAGCCATGACCGAGGTGGAGATGCGCCGCCTGCCGGGCATGGACAGCGAGGTGGGCACGGTGTGGACCGAGGCCGGCGTGGTCACCCAGCGGGTGGCCGACGCGGCCGAGCGCGCGGGCTTCGTCTTCGCGGTGGACCCGACCAGCGCCGAAGCCAGCTGCATCGGCGGCAATATCGCCATGAACGCGGGCGGCAAGAAGGCCGTGCTGTGGGGCACGGCACTCGACAACCTGGCCAGCTGGCGCATGGTCACGCCCGACGCCCAGTGGCTGGAAGTGACCCGCCTGGACCACAACATGGGCAAGATCCACGACGTGGAGACGGCCACCTTCGAGCTGCAGTACTTCGAGGCCGACGGCAAGACGCCCGTGCGCACCGAGACGCTGGCCATCCCGGGCAAGACCTTCCGCAAGGAGGGCCTGGGCAAGGACGTGACGGACAAGTTCCTCTCGGGCCTGCCCGGTATCCAGAAGGAAGGCTGCGACGGCCTGATCACCAGCGCGCGCTGGGTGGTGCACCGCATGCCCGAGCACACGCGCACCGTGTGCATGGAGTTCTTTGGCAACGCCAAGGACGCGGTGCCCAGCATCGTCGAGATCAAGGACTACATGTTCGCCGAGCAAAAGCGCAGTGGCGTGCTGCTGGCCGGCCTGGAGCACCTGGACGACCGGTATCTGAAGGCCGTGGGCTACGCCACCAAGAGCAAGAAGGGCAATGGCGGCCTGCCCAAGATGGTGCTCATCGGGGACATCGCGGGCGACAACGCCGACGAGGTGGCGCGCGTGACCAGCGAGGTGGTGCGCATCGCCAACTCGCGCAGCGGCGAAGGCTTCATCGCCATCAGCGCCGACGCGCGCAAGAAGTTCTGGGCCGACCGCAAGAAGACGGCCGCCATCAGCCGCCACACCAACGCCTTCAAGATCAACGAAGACGTGGTCATCCCGCTGCCCCGCATGGCCGAGTACACCGACGGCATCGAGCGCATCAACATCGAACTCTCCCTGCGCAACAAGCTCAAGCTGTGCGATGCGCTGACCGAGTTCTTCGAGCGTGGCAACCTGCCGCTGGGCAAGCACGACGCGGACGACGAGGTCCCGTCGCCCGAGCTGCTGCAGGAACGCGTGGCGCAGGCCATCGCCCTGGTGCAGGACGTTCGTGCGCTGTGGCAAGGCTGGCTGCACGATGTGCAGGCGCTGTTCCCGCAACTGCAGGACCACACCCTGCGCGCCAGCTGGAAGACGCAGCTGCGGGCGCCGCTGTCGGGCATCTTCACCGGGGCGGCGTTCAAGCCCATCCTTCAGGAAGTGACCGCCATCCACCAGCGCGTGCTCAAGGGCCGTGTCTGGGTGGCCCTGCACATGCACGCCGGCGACGGCAATGTGCACACCAACCTGCCGGTCAACAGCGACGACTACGAGATGCTGCAGACCGCGCACGAGGCGGTGGAGCGCATCATGGTGCTGGCGCGCAGCCTGGATGGAGTGATCTCGGGCGAGCACGGCATCGGTATCACCAAGCTCGAATTCCTGACCGACGACGAACTGCGCCCGTTCGCGCAATACAAGCAGAAGGTGGACCCGGAGGGCCGGTTCAACAAAGGCAAGTTGCTACGAAATCAGGAGCTACCGGCGCTTTCTGGAAGGGCGTTGGAGGCCGATTCGGCATCAAACCCCGTGCGCCACGCCGACCTGACCAACGCCTACACGCCGAGCTTCGGCCTCATGGGTCACGAGTCGCTGATCATGCAGCAGAGCGACATCGGCGCCATCGCCGATTCGGTCAAGGACTGCCTGCGCTGCGGCAAGTGCAAGCCCGTTTGCTCCACGCACGTGCCGCGCGCCAACCTGCTGTACAGCCCGCGCAACAAGATCCTGGCCACCTCGCTGCTGGTCGAGGCCTTCCTGTACGAAGAGCAGACGCGCCGCGGCGTGTCCATCAAGCACTGGCAGGAATTTGAAGACGTGGCCGACCACTGCACGGTGTGCCACAAGTGCGAGAGCCCCTGCCCGGTGAAGATCGACTTCGGCGACGTCACCATGAACATGCGCAACCTGCTGCGCAAGATGGGCAAGAAGAGCTTTAGGCCCGGCAACAAGCTGGCGATGACCATGCTCAACGCCACCAACCCGGACACCATCAAGTTCATGCGCAGCGCCATGGTGGACGTGGGCTTCAAGGCCCAGCGCATGGCCGTGGACCTGCTGCGCAAGGTGGCCCGCAAGCAGACCGCCAAGCCGCCGGCCACGGTGGGCACCGCGCCCGTCAAGGAGCAGGTGATCCACTTCATCAACAAGAAGCTGCCCGGCGGCCTGCCCAAGAAGACGGCGCGCGCGCTGCTGGACATCGAAGACAAGGACTACGTGCCCATCATCCGCAACCCGGCCGCCACCACGGCCGAGACGGAGGCGGTGTTCTACTTCCCCGGCTGCGGGTCGGAGCGGCTGTTCTCGCAGGTCGGTCTGGCCACCCAGGCCATGCTCTGGCACGCAGGTGTGCAGACGGTGCTGCCCCCGGGCTACCTGTGCTGCGGCTACCCGCAGCGCGGCAGCGGCCAGTTCGACAAGGCCGAGAAGATGATCACGGACAACCGCGTGCTCTTCCACCGCGTGGCCAACACGCTGAACTACCTGGACATCAAGACCGTGGTCGTCAGCTGCGGCACCTGCTACGACCAGCTGCAGGGTTATGAATTCGGCAAGATCTTCCCCGGCAGCCGCATCATCGACATCCACGAATACCTGCTGGAGAAGGGCATCACGCTGCAGGGCAAGGGCGCCTACCTGTACCACGAGCCCTGCCACAACCCCATGAAGCAGCAGGACTCGATGAAGACCGTGAAGGCGCTGGTGGGCGAGCAGGTCTTGAAGAGCGACCGCTGCTGCGGCGAGTCGGGCACGCTGGGCGTGACGCGGCCGGACGTGTCCACGCAGGTGCGCTTTCGCAAGGAGGAGGAAATCAGAAAGGGCGAAGCCAGGCTGCGCGAAAGCGGTGCTGTGGCCGAGAAGGATAACGTGAAGATCCTCACCAGCTGCCCCAGCTGCCTGCAGGGCCTGAACCGCTACCAGGACGACCTGCAGAACGGCTTGCTCGAAGCCGACTACATCGTGGTCGAGATGGCGCGCGAGATCCTGGGCGAGAACTGGATGCCCGAGTACGTGCAGCGCGCCAACGGCGGCGGCATCGAGCGGGTGCTGGTCTAGAAATGAAGCACCCCCTGAGTCGCTTCGCGCCTTCCCCCTCTCTCGCTGCGTGGGAGGGGAACGCACCCGGTGGCCTGGCAAAGCCAGTTCCACGGGTGCACTGGCTTGGCGCGCGCCGGTTTCACACCAGGTGGGTGTTCGCAAGCAGTGCGGGGGATTCCCAATGAGCTGCCCCCTGTGTGCCGAAGACGGCGGCGCGCTGGTCTGGCGCGGTGAACGCCAGCGCGTCATCCGCGCGAACGAGGCGGGCTTTCCGGGGTTCTACCGCGTGGTGTGGAACGCGCACGTGGCCGAGTTCTCGGACCTGTCGGCAGCCGAGCGCAACCACTGCATGGAGGCGGTGACGCGGGTGGAGCAGGCGCTGCGCGAGCATCTTGCGCCCACCAAGGTCAACATCGCGGCGCTGGGCAACATGGTGCCCCACCTGCACTGGCACGTGATCGCCCGGTTTGACTGGGACAGCCACTTTCCCTCGCCCGTGTGGGCGGCGGCGCAGCGGCCGAGCCCGGCGCAGCGGGAAGACGGCGTGCGGGAGCGCCTGCCACAGGTCGAAGACGCCATGCGCCAGTCGCTGGGCCTGCTCGTGCTGCCTTGACGCGGCCCGTGGTTGACCCTGATCGCAGCGTGCGCCGCCGCAGCACACCACAATCCGCACCATCACAGTTTTCTCACGGGGGAGTTCCATGTCAGGTTTGAAAGCGGGCGCGCCCACGCCGCAGGCGATCACGGTGCACGAGGCTTCGCGGGTGCTCGAAGTCGGGTTTTCCGACGGCGCCACGTTCCGCATTCCGTTCGAGCTGATGCGCGTGTATTCGCCCTCTGCCGAAGTGCAGGGCCACGGCCCGGGGCAAGAAGTGCTGCAGACCGGCAAGCGCGGCGTGGCGCTGGTCAACCTGGAGCCCGTGGGCAACTACGCGGTCAAGCCCACGTTTTCCGATGGCCACGACAGCGGCATCTTCACCTGGGACTACCTCTACGAGCTGGGCCTGAAGCAGGACGCGCTGTGGACGCAGTACACCGAGCGCCTGGCAGCAGCCGGCGTGGACCGCGACGCGCCGATGGTGCCCAAGGGTGGTGCAGGTGGCCATGCCTGCGGAGGCCATTGACAGGCAGCACAAGCCCCTGTTGACCAATGTGCTATTGAAAAAGGAGCTGCTGGCGCAATATGGACAAGCGTTGGCGGCCGTTTTCTCTTTGATGGCGTTGTCCTAATTGCGACACAAGCCCCATTTCAGTGCGGGGTTGTCGCTGTACCTGTGGCGCTCGCGCGCCTAGCATGAAACTTATGAGCACCACGCATTTTGGTTTTCAGTCGGTCGACGAGCAGGAAAAGGCGCGCCACGTGCGCGGCGTGTTCGACTCGGTCGCATCCAAATACGATGTGATGAACGACCTCATGTCCGCCGGCATGCACCGCGCCTGGAAGGCCTACACCGTGATGGTTGCCAACCTGCGCGAAGGCAGCCAGGTGCTGGACATCGCGGGCGGCACGGGCGACCTGGCGCTGGCTTTCTCGAAGAAGGTGGGCGCCACCGGCCGCGTGGTGCACACCGACATCAATGAAGCCATGCTGCGCGTGGGCCGCGACCGCCTCATCGATGCGGGTGTGGTGCTGCCCACCATGGTGTGCGACGCCGAGGCGCTGCCGTTTCCCGACGCGCATTTCGACGTGGTGAGCGTGGCCTTCGGCCTGCGCAACATGACGCACAAGGACAAGGCCATTGCCGAGATGTGCCGCGTGCTCAAGCCCGGCGGCAAGCTGCTGGTGCTCGAATTCTCCAAGGTGGCCAAGCCGCTCGAGAAAGCCTACGACTGGTATTCCTTCAAGGTGTTGCCCCGGCTGGGCAAGCTGGTGGCGGGCGACGATGCCAGCTACCGCTACCTGGCCGAATCGATCCGCATGCATCCGGGCCAGGAAGAACTCAAAAGCCTCATGCAAAAAAATGGCTTTGGGCATGTGGACTATCACAACATGACTGGGGGCATCGTGGCCCTCCATGTTGGAATCAAGTGCTGAGTGGTTCACTCGGCGATTAACGGAGACGGAGAACTCATGATGAAACTGTGGTCTGTGGTGTTGGTAGCGATGCTGGCGTTTGCGCACGCGGACGCCGACGCCCGGCGTATGGGCGGCGGCAAGTCGGTGGGCAAGCAGTCCAGCAATGTGACGCAGCGCGAGTCGGCCACGCCGCCCGCGACCCCTGGCGCCCCGGCGCAGAACGCGACCAACGCAGCGGCAGCCAAGCCTGCTGCTCCCGGCGCCGCGCCGGCCGCAGCGGCCCCGGCCAAGAAGCCATGGGGCGCCATGCTGGGTGGCCTGGCCGCCGGCCTGGGCCTGGCCTGGCTTGCCCACTCGCTGGGCATGGGCGCAGGCTTTGCCAACTTCCTGATGATTGCGCTGCTGGCCGTGGCCGCGTTCGCGATCTTCAAGATGGTGATGCGTTCGCGCAGCGGCGGTGCCAGCAATGGCGGCGCGGCAGCCGGCGGTTCGCCGTTTGCCTTCCAGGGCGCAGGCGCGGGCGCCGGTGCGGCGACCCCCTCCGCAGCGCAGGTGCCGCCCCAGTACAGCCCCAACAACGTGGGCAACGACGCATCCGCTCGCCCCTGGGAGCGCAGCAGCATGGCGTTTGACGCCTCGCGGGCCGCGCAGCAAGGCGGTGCGGGCACGGGCGTGGTCATCGGCTCGGGCCTGTCGGGATCGCAGAACTGGGGCGTTCCGTCTGACTTCGACACCGACGGCTTCCTGTCGGCCGCCAAGCGCAACTTCGTCACGCTGCAGGCCGCCTGGGACCGCTCGGACATCAACACGCTGCGCTCCATGATGACGGACAGCATGCTTGACGAGATCCGCACCCAGCTGACCGAGCGCGAAGCGCACCGTGGCGTGCAGCCCAACCATACCGACGTGGTCATGATCGAGGCCCAGCTGCTGGGCATCGAAGACCTGGGCGACGGCTACATGGCCAGCGTGGAGTTCTCCGGCATGATCCGCGAGGAGCCGTCGGCCGGCCCGAGCCCGTTCCGCGAGGTCTGGAACATGACCAAGCCCAAGTCCGGCGGCAGCGGCTGGCTGGTGGCGGGCGTGCAAGCCCTGCAGTAACACAAAAGGCAATGCTTCCCAAGGGCTTACCAGCGCTTGGGGCGCATGCCAGTTCAGGGAATAATCGGGGACTATGGCAACACCACAGTCCCCTTTTCCATTTCTGAACGGCCTTTTCGAGCGCGTGGCCGCTGGCCCGCAGCCGCCGCAGTGGCTGGTCCACGAGGTTCAGCAGCGCGTGGTGCTGTTCCTCAACCACGTGCTGATGCAGGAGAAGGAGGCCACCGACCGCCTGGTGCGCCAGAAAGGCCGCATCGCCCGCGTGCAATGGCGTGCCTATTCGATGGCCCTGGTGATCACGCCCGCAGGGCTGTTCAACCTGGCACCCGAGGCCGCGGTGCCCGACCTGCGGCTCGAAGTGACCGAAACCTCGCCCTTCGCGCTGGCCCAGACCGCTCTGCGCGGCGACAAGCCCACCATCCGCATCGAAGGCGACGTGCAGCTCGCGGCCGAGATCAACTGGCTGGTCGACCATGTGCGCTGGGATGTGGAGGAAGACCTGGCCCGCGTGATCGGCGATGCGCCAGCCCACACGGTGTCGCAGGTCGCGCGGCGCGCAGCCCAGGCACTGCGCCAGTTCGTGGGCTCGCGCGTGGCGCCCTCGGCCTCTGGCACCGCAGTGGTGCCGGTGCCGCCCGTGCAGCCTGTAGCGCCCGAGGCGCCTGCCAGCAGCCCTGACCGGTCCGGCGCATGAAACAATTTCTGAGGGGTGGCACCATCCTGTGGGTGGTGTTCCGCTACGGTCTGGACGGCCTGCTGCTCGACAGCTTCCAGAAGCCCTGGCTGCGGGCTGCGTCCCGCATCCTGTCGATGGGGCGCAAGCTCGATGCACCGCGCGGCCAGCGCCTGCGAGAGGCGCTGGAGCAGCTCGGCCCCATCTTCGTGAAGTTCGGCCAGGTGCTGTCCACCCGGCGCGACCTGTTGCCCCCCGACGTGGCCGATGAGCTGGCCCGGCTGCAGGACAGGGTCCCCCCCTTCGACCCCGAGATCGCCGTTGCCACCGTCGAGCGCGCCTTTCGCCGTCCCATCGGCGAGGTGTTCACCACGTTCGATCGCGTGCCGGTGGCCAGCGCGTCGATCGCGCAGGTGCATTTCGCCACGCTGCGCGACCGCCACGGCATCGAGCGCGAGGTCGCCGTCAAGGTGCTGCGCCCGGGCATGCTGCCGGTGATCGAGAAGGATCTGAGCCTCATGCGCATGATGGCCGGCTGGGTCGAGGGACTGTCCGCCGACGGCAAGCGCCTCAAGCCCCGCGAGGTGGTGGCCGAGTTCGACAACTACCTGCACGACGAGCTCGATCTGGTGCGCGAGGCCGCCAATGCGGCGCAGCTGCGCCGCAACATGCAGGGCCTGGATCTGGTGCTGATCCCCGAGATCTTCTGGGACTTCTGCCATGCCGAGGTCATGGTGATGCAGCGCATGAACGGCGTGCCCATCAGCCAGATGGACCGGCTGCGCGAGGCAGGGGTGGACATCCCCAAGCTGGCGCGCGACGGCGTCACCATCTTCTTCACCCAGGTGTTCCGCGACGGGTTCTTCCACGCCGACATGCACCCGGGCAACATACAGGTCAGCCTGGACCCCGCCACCTTCGGCCGCTACATCTCGCTCGACTTTGGCATCGTCGGCACGCTCACCGAATCGGACAAGGAATATCTGGCGCAGAACTTCGTGGCGTTCTTTCGCCGCGATTACAAGCGCGTGGCCGAGCTGCACATCGAAAGCGGCTGGGTGCCGCCTGAAACACGGGTGAACGACCTGGAGTCGGCCATCCGCGCTGTGTGCGAGCCGTACTTCGACCGGCCGCTCAAGGAGATCTCGCTGGGCATGGTGCTGATGCGCCTGTTTCAGACCTCCCGGCGCTTCCATGTGGAAATCCAGCCCCAGTTGGTGCTGCTGCAAAAGACCCTTCTCAACATCGAGGGACTGGGCCGCGAGCTGGACCCGGACCTGGACCTGTGGAGCACCGCCAAGCCCTTCCTCGAGAAGTGGATGCTCGAGCAGATGGGGCCGCAGCGCCTGTGGCGCGAGCTGCGCGCCGAGGCACCGCACTACGCCAAGCTGGTGCCGGAACTGCCCCGGCTGATGCATGACTACCTGCGCCACAAGCCGCAGGACCACCGCCGCGAACTGCTGGAACTGCTGGCCGAGCAAAAACGCACCAACAAGCTGCTGCACGCGATGATCTACGTGGGCGTGGGCTTCATCACAGGCTTCCTGTTCTTCGTGCTGGTACAGCAGTTGCAAGTGCTTTACCGGTTCCGTATTTTCTAGTTTCCGTTTTCCGTTCTTTTTTCTTCACCTTCGCGACATTGAGGAGCATGCCGTGCTGCTGACCCTGGTTATCGTTTACCTGCTGATCACCATCGGCATCGGCCTGCTTGCCGCCCGGCGCGTGAACAACTCGGCGGACTTCGCCATTGCCGGGCGGCACCTGCCGCTGTACATGATCATCACCACCACGTTCGCCACGTGGTTCGGCTCGGAGACGGTGCTGGGCATTCCGGCCAAGTTCATCGAAGGCGGGCTTGGCAACGTGGTGGAAGACCCCTTCGGCGCGGGCTTCTGCCTGATCCTGGTGGGGCTGTTCTTCGCGGGCAAGCTCTACCGCATGACGCTCTTGACCATCAGCGACTACTACCGCGAGCGCTATGGTCGCGCGGTGGAGGTAGTCTGCTCGCTCATCATCATGCTCAGCTACCTGGGCTGGGTGTCGGCGCAGGTCACGGCGCTGGGGCTGGTGTTCAACCTGCTGTCGGGCGATGCCATCAGCATCCCGGTAGGCATGGTCATCGGGGTGGTGTCCATCCTGGCGTACACGCTTTTTGGCGGCATGTGGTCGGTGGCCGTCACGGACTTCATCCAGATGATCATCCTGGTGGTCGGCCTGGCCGTGATCGCGGTGTTTGCGGGCAATATGGCCGGCGGGGCCGACAAGGTGATCGAGTTCGCGTCCAACCGCGAACTGTTCCGCTTCCTGCCCGAGCCCAAGTTCCACGACATGGTGTTCTTCGTCGCCGCTGGCATCACGATGATGTTCGGCTCCATCCCTCAGCAGGACGTGTTCCAGCGCGTGATGTCGGCCAACAACGTCCAGGCGGCCACGCGCGGGCCGGTCATCGGCGGCATCTGCTACATCCTGTTCGCCTTCGTGCCCATGTTCCTCGTGGCCAGCGCGCTCATCATCATGCCCGGCGAGACGGCGGCGCTGCTCAAGGAAGACCCCCAGAAGGTGCTGCCCACGCTGGTGATGGCCAAGATGCCGTTCATCATGCAGGTGCTGTTCTTCGGCGCACTGCTGTCGGCGCTCAAGTCCACTGCGTCGGCCACGCTGCTGGCCCCGAGCGTGACCTTCACCGAGAACATCTGGCGCCAGTTCAAGCCCCACAGCTCCGACAGCGAGCGCCTGCTCACCATGCGCATCACCACGCTGGTGTTCAGCGGCTGCGTGCTGGCCTATGCCATCTACATGCAGGGCACGTCGATCTATGAGCTGGTGTCGGGCGCCTACCAGGTGCCGTTGGTGGGCGCGTTCGTGCCACTGGTCTTCGGCCTGTACTGGAAGCGCGCGACCACGCAGGGTGCCATTGCCGCCATCGTGCTGGGCCTGGGCACCTGGCTGCTGTTCCTGGCCACGCCGGTGGGCGCCGTGTTCCCGGCGCAACTGGCTGGGCTGCTGGCGGCGCTGGTGGGCATGCTGGCGGGTTCGCTGGCCCCCCAGGCCATCCGCAACAGCCACGCATCCCACCACCCGCTGGTGGGCGCCGACTGACGGCCCCGCAGGAAGCGGGCGCGTGCATCCCATGCCCGGGCTGCGCGCGGCCTGCGGAGGGTAGGGGCATGCCGCCGCCTATAATTGAGGGTTTTGCACTTTCCCTCCACACGCTGACATGCCTATTTACGCCTACAAATGCGGCTCCTGCGGCCATGCCAAGGATGTGCTGCAAAAAATCTCCGACGCTCCCCTCACGGTATGCCCCGCCTGTGGCGCGGAGGCATTCTCCAAGCAGGTGACGGCCGCTGGGTTTCAGCTCAAGGGCTCAGGCTGGTACGTGACGGATTTTCGTGGCGGCAACAGCGGTGGCGGCGGCACTTCCGCGCCCGCTACCGATACCAAGACGGACTCGGCACCCGCCGCTGCGTCCGCCACCGGCACTGGCGATGCACCCAAGAAGGAAGCAGCTTCCCCCAGCACGGCCAGCGCCGGCAGCAGTTCTTCGTCGTCCACCTCCTCCACGAGCTGATCGAGACGATTCATGTCTGCTATGCGCAAATGGCTGCTGACCGGGCTCCTGGTGATCGTGCCAGGTGTCATCACCGCGTGGGTGCTCCACTGGATCGTCAGCACCCTCGACCAGACCTTGCAGATCCTGCCTGTGGCATGGCATCCGGACAAGGTGCTGGGCTTTCATATCCCCGGCTTCGGGGTGGTGCTCACGCTGCTGATCCTGCTGGTGGTGGGGGCAGTGGCCAGCAACTTTGCAGGGCGCAAGCTCGTGCAGTGGGGCGATGCCCTGGTGCACCGCATTCCTGTGGTGCGCTCCATCTACTCCAGCGTCAAGCAGGTGTCGGACACGCTGTTCTCGGAGAGCGGCAACGCCTTTCGCACGGCGGTGCTGGTGCAGTGGCCTCGCGAGGGCGTCTGGACGGTGGCCTTCGTCACCGGCGCGCCCAATGGCGAAGTGGCGGCCTACCTGCGCGACGAATTCGTCAGCGTCTACGTGCCCACCACGCCCAACCCCACGGGCGGCTACTTCGTGATGGTGCGCAAGAGCGATTGCGTCGAGCTCGAGATGAGCGTCGATGCTGCCCTCAAGTACATCGTGTCGATGGGAGTCGTTGCGCCGCCTGACATCACGGCCGCACACCCGTCCTCGCTTCAGTAGTAATCGTCTATCTTTTATCGATGCGCCCACGAGGCGTTGAAAGTTCTGCCATGGCCATGCGCTCCCACTATTGCGGTCTTGTGACCGAAGCCCTGATGGGCCAAACCGTCACCCTGTCGGGCTGGGTGAACCGTCGCCGCGACCATGGCGGCGTGATCTTCATCGACCTGCGCGACCGCGAAGGCTACGTGCAAGTGGTCTGCGACCCGGACCGCGCCGAGATGTTCAAGACCGCCGAAGGCGTGCGCAACGAGTTCTGCGTGCAGGTCGTGGGCCTGGTGCGCCCCCGTCCGGACGGCACCACCAACGACAAGCTCAAGAGCGGCCAGATCGAAGTGCTGTGCCACGAGCTGAATGTGCTCAACCCCTCGGTCACGCCGCCCTTCCAGATGGACGACGAGAACCTGTCGGAGACCACGCGCCTTACCCACCGCGTGATGGACCTGCGCCGCCCGCACATGCAGCGCAACATGATGCTGCGCTACAAGACTGCCATCCAGGTGCGCAACTTCCTGGACAAGGAAGGCTTCATCGACATCGAGACGCCCATGCTGGGCAAGAGCACGCCCGAAGGCGCGCGCGACTACCTCGTGCCCAGCCGCGTGCACGACGGCCAGTTCTTCGCTCTGCCCCAGTCGCCCCAGCTGTACAAGCAGATGCTCATGGTGGCCGGCTATGACCGCTACTACCAGATCACCAAATGCTTCCGAGACGAAGACCTGCGCGCTGACCGCCAGCCCGAGTTCACGCAGATCGACTGCGAAACCTCGTTCCTGGGCGAAGAGGAAATCCGCGCAATCTTCCAGCGCATGATCACGGAGGTGTTCCAGACCCAGCTGGGCGTGGATCTGGGCGAGTTCCCCATCATGACGTACCAGGAGGCAGCTTTCCGCTTCGGCTCGGACAAGCCCGACCTGCGTGTGAAGCTGGAATTCACCGAACTGACGGAAGTCATGAAGGACGTGGACTTCAAGGTGTTCTCCGCCCCCGCCACCACCAAGGGTGGCCGCGTGGTGGCCCTGCGCGTGCCGGGCGGCTCGCAGATCTCGCGTGGCGAGATCGATGCCTACACCGAGTTCGTCAAGATCTACGGCGCCAAGGGCCTGGCCTGGATCAAGGTCAATGAAGTGGCTAACGGTCGCGAGGGCCTGCAGTCCCCCATCGTCAAGAACCTGCACGACGCGGCCATCGCAGAGATCCTCAAGCGCACCGGCGCCCAGGACGGCGACCTGCTGTTCTTCGGCGCAGACAAGGAAAAGATCGTCAACGACTCCATCGGCGCCCTGCGCCTGAAGGTGGGCCACAGCGAGTTCGGCAAGAAGAACGGCCTGTTCGAGAACCGCTGGGCGCCACTGTGGGTGGTGGACTTCCCCATGTTCGAGCACGACGAGGAAGAAGACCGCTGGACGGCCGTGCACCACCCCTTCACGAGCCCCAAGGATGGCCACGAGGACCTCATGGACACCGACCCGGCCAAGTGCCTGGCCAAGGCTTACGACATGGTGCTCAACGGCTGGGAGCTGGGTGGCGGCTCGGTCCGTATCCACCGCGCCGATGTGCAGAGCAAGGTGTTCACCGCGCTCAAGATCTCGGCCGAGGATGCGCAGGCGAAATTCGGCTACCTGCTGGACGCGCTGCAGTACGGCGCGCCCCCGCACGGCGGCCTGGCCTTCGGCCTGGACCGCTTGATCACTCTGATGACCGGCGCCGAGTCGATCCGCGACGTGATCGCCTTCCCCAAGACGCAGCGCGCACAGGACCTGCTGACCCAGGCGCCTTCGCCCGTGGACGAAAAGCAGCTGCGCGAGCTGCACATCCGCCTGCGCAACCCGGACGCCATCAAAGCGGCCTGAGCCGGCGGCACGGCGCACCCCTGTCACCTCCATGACCGGGCGCACTGACAAAAAGCGGCAGCGGCCTGAGGCCGGTGCCGCTTTTTTATTCGTGCCAGCCAGCGCGCATATCCATCGCTCCCTCATCGAACCCTTACGAGGCATGCCCATGCGTTCTTTCGTGAAAACTCCGCCTGCGAGCCTGTGTCTGTGCATGGCCCTGGCAGCGCTGATGGTCGCCGGCTGCGGCGAAAAGAAGACCGAGCTGGGGGAGGGTGGCTCGGTGGTGTCCGGCTCCGCAGGACCCGCGGGCGCGCAGGGGGCCGACAAATCTCTCACCACGTGTCCGCAGCCGGTGGCCACGCTGGCGCTGGCAGAGAACCCGAACGGCTACACCGTCTCCAGCAGCTACAACCTGCCCGCTTCGCCCGTGCCGCTCATCCGGCTGATCGCTCAGCAAAGCGGGTGTTTTCGGGTGGTGGACCGTGCAGCCGGGCTGCGCGGCACCATCAAGGAGCAGGAGCTCAAGGACGCCGGCGTCCTGCGCCAGAACTCCACCGTGGCCAAGGGCAAGGGCTACGAGGCGCAATACACCCTGACCCCCAGTCTCACCTTCAGCGAGCAGGACGCGGGCCGCAGCATTGCGGGGGTGATCGCCATGATTCCGGTGCTGCGCGACATCGCCGGGCTGGCGGGCCTGGCCGAGCAGGTCAAATTCAAGGAGGCGCAGACGGCCTTGCTGCTCACCGACAACGAAACCACCGAGCAGGTGGCCGCCGCGACCGGTGCCGCGCGCACCACCGACCTGGGCGCGGCGGGCCTGCTGTGGGGGCGCATGGGCGGCGCAGGCGGCGCGGGCTGGAGCAACACGAACGAAGGCAAGGTGATCGCGGCCGCCTTCCTCGACTCGCACAACAAGCTCGTCACCCAGGTGCAACTGCTGCAGGCCAAGGAACTGCCGCCGCCGGTGGCCACGCGCAAGCCGTAGCGCGGCGGCTGGTGTGCCGGACCATGACATCGCCGCCATCTCCACACGGGTCGCCAGAACTGCGCCCTTTCAAGCTCCCGGAATCTGTTCTGGTGGTGATCCACACGCCGGCACTCGATGTGCTGCTGATGCGCCGCGCCGATGGGGGCGAGCACTGGCAGTGCGTCACTGGCAGCAAGGACAGCCTGGATGAACCGTGGCACGCCACGGCGGCGCGCGAGGTGCAGGAAGAGACCGGCATGGACGTGAATGCACCGGGCTGCGTGCTGAGCGACTGGTATCTGGAGAACGTGTACGACATCTGGCCGCAGTGGCGCCACCGCTATGCCCCGGGCGTGGTGTTCAACCGCGAGCGGGTGTTCGGGCTGTGCGTGCCGCAGGGCACGCCGGTAGCGCTCAGTCCGCGCGAACACGTGGCCTTTGAATGGCTGCCGTGGCGCGAGGCGGCGGACAGGTGCTTTTCCTCCTCGAACGCGGAAGCCTGCCTGCTGCTGCCGCGCTTTGTGTAGGCCCTCGCGGCTCGCAGAGTGGCTGGGGACGGTCATGGAGGCCGCAGGCGCAGCGGGTCCGCCGGGTCTGCCACATCCACTGGATCTTCGGGCACTACCGCATAGGTCAGGCTGTCACGCGGCGGTGGGGCGATGCGCGAGGGCTCGTCTGCGTTGCCGCGCGTGCGCAGCACCACGCCGCCGGGGCGGCGGTCGCTGTCCTGCCCCAGCGTGGCGCGGGACGGGGCGGAGCCCACGCGTGCGCGCAGCGCGTCGATGGCCTCCTGCAGCGGGTCGGGCTCGGCCATGCGGGCGCGGTGGCGCAGCAGCACTTGCTGGGACATGTCCAGCAGCTTGGAGTTGAGCGTCTGCCCGGCGTGCTGCATCAGCTGCGACACGGCGCCTGCCGGATCGCCCGCCAGGCTTTGTGCCATGGCGGCCTCGGCGGTCTTGTTCACCTGCAGCAGGCAGTCGCGCACGGCGTCGCTGTAGGGGGCGTGCAGGTTGCAGGCATTGGCCAGCAGCTCGGTCAGCCCGCGCGTGTTGGCATAGCGCATGCCCAGCGCCCGCACCCAGCTGTCGCCTTCGGACAGGTCGATGGACGTGGCCGCCAGCACGGCCAGCAGGCTGCCCAGGTTGCAGGCCGCCTCGAAATCGAAGCTGCTGGAGGTGATCTCTCGTGCCATGCTGCGCACCGACTCCACGGCCTGCGAGAACTGGCGCTGTTGGATGAGCTGCAGTGCGCGCGATACGCTGGCAAAGCGCTGCAGGCGCACACTGGAGGGGTGGCGCTCCAGCACGCGGGCAAAGTCGGCCATGCAGCGCTCGATGCCCTTGCGGTCGTTCTCCGCGAAGTACGCGAACGTGAGCAGCACCAGTGACTGGAAGTCGAACAGCTTGGAGTCGATGCCCAGGATGGCAGCCCGCGACAGCACCTTGGTCGCGGTCTCGCGGTCGCCCATGTAGTACGACATCATCCCCAGCTTCTGCAGCCGCACCACGGAGTCGGGCGTGAGGCCGCTGGCCGTGCGGTAGGTCTCTATGGCCTGCGCGAAGTTGCCCAGCTCCACCTGCGCGCGCCCCAGTACGTCGTAGGCATCGGCAAAGGACGCGTCCTCGCCGATGAGCTCCTGCAAGGTGGTGATGGCGCGCGCTGCCTGGCCCGACTCGATCTGCGCGCGTGCCACGCCGAGCTTGGCCCACGGCAGGGCGCGGGCGGCGATCACGGCCTCGAACAGTGTGCGCGCCTCGTCGTGGCGGGACAGCCGCAGCAGCAGTTCGGAGCCGATGCGCGCCGCATACAGCCAGTAGGGCTTGCGCGCCTCGAACCGCTCCACGCACAGGCGCGCTGCGCTTTCGAAATCCTCGGCCTCAATGGCGTCGAAGATGGGCTTCAAATGCACCTTGCGCAGGCGCGCCAGGCTCAGGCGCTCGAAGAGCGCGCTCGGGGTGAAGGGCTTGAGCAGATAGCCGTCGAGCGCAGACTCCGCGGCCTCGGCCACCGCCGCGTAGGACGCCTCTGCGGTAACCATGAAGAACACGGTGGAAAACGGCAGCAGCTGCGCGCGCCGCAGATCGTCCAGCAGGGTCTGGCCCGAATACCCTGTCTCGCCGAAATACTGGTCGCACAGCACGTAGTCGAACACGGTGTGTTCCAGCCGGCTGCGCGCGTCCTGCACGCGGCTGCACTGCACGATGCGGGTCACTCCGTACTCGCGCAACTGGCCCACCAGGATGCTGCGCGAGGTGGCGTTGCTGTCGACGATCAGCGCCAGGACCGGGGCAGGGGCGGAGGGGTCGTTCTCGGTAGCCAAGGGTGTGTACCGATCTAACGTGGCGGGAAGTTGTATGCAACCAAGTGTAAGACGGGGGGCATCGGCATGGTGTCGGACAAACCCGCAGCGTATGCGGCTTGCGACACAATCAGGCCATGGAACACGACGATATTCTGCGGGTGGCCACGTACAACATTCACAAGGGTGTGCAGGGTGTCGGCCCCACGCGCCGGCTGGAGATCCACAACCTGGGACTGGCGGTGGAGCAACTCGATGCCGACATCGTGTGCCTGCAGGAAGTGCGCAAGCTCCACCGGCGAGAGGCCGCGTACTTCCAGCGCTGGCCCGAGCTGCCCCAGGCCGAATACCTGGCTCCCGAAGGCTATGAGGCCGTCTATCGCACCAACGCCTTCACCAAGCATGGCGAACACGGCAACGCCCTGCTTTCGCGCTGGCCCGTGATCGGGCACCAGCATGAGGACATTTCCGACCACCGCTTCGAACAGCGCGGCCTGCTGCACGTAGAGGTGGATGCGCACGGGCGCCGCATCCATGTGATCGTCGTGCACCTGGGGCTCATTCCGGGCAGCCGCGTCCGCCAGATCGAGCGGCTGCAGCGCTTCATCGAACGCGAGGTGCCCTCCGGCGCGCCGGTGGTGGTGGCTGGCGACTTCAACGATTGGGGCCTGCAGATCAAGCGCATGCTGGCGGGGTTCTCGCTGTACGAGTTCGACGCGCCGCGCGCCTTCACCTACCCTGCTCGACTGCCGCTGGCCCAACTGGACCACGTGTACGTGCGCGGGCTCACCCCGCTTTCGCTGAACGTACCGCGCGGGCGCATCTGGTGGCGCATGTCCGACCACCTGCCGCTCATCGCTGAATTCAGGCTGTGAAAGCCCCCCTTGAGTCGCTTCGCGCCTTTCCCCGCAGGGGGACGTCGCCCTTGGCCTGGCGAAGCCAGTTCCACGGAGCCACTGGCGTGGGCCGCGCCACTTTCCACGATCGCTGGCGTTCCGTTGCACGGAAGGGGGGGCGATGAGCAAGAAGTTGATGTTTCGGGCTAGAAGAACGGAATTTTCTGACGATCACCGCGTGCGCCTGCTGCAGGGTGCCGAGGAGCTATTTCCCGCTTTGGTCCAGGCCATGGATGCCGCGCTGTCGGACATCCAGTTCGAGACCTACATCTTCGACTTCACCGGTGCGGGCGCCGATGTGGCCCAGGCGCTCATGCGGGCTGCGCAGCGCGGCGTGCGCACGCAACTGGTGGTGGACGGCGTGGGCACGGGCGCGCTGCCGCCGGAGTGGGCCGAGCGCATGGAGAACGCTGGCGTGCAGTACCGCGTGTACTCGCCGCTCGGGCCCCTGGGCCTGCTGCTTCCGCACCGCTGGCGCCGGCTGCACCGCAAGCTCTGCGTGGTGGACGGCTGCACGCTGTTTTGCGGTGGCATCAACGTGCTCGACGATTTTCACGACCCGAACCATGGCCGGCTGGATGCCCCGCGCTTTGACTTTGCCGTGCAGGCCACCGGCAGCCTGGTGACGGCGGCCAGCGAGACCATGGACCAGTTATGGTGGCGCATGCAGGCCGTGCGCGATGCCCGCGAGCGCCGCCTGCCCGAGGCGCTGCAGGCCCTGCGCGCAGCCAGTGCAGCCAAGCATGCCGCCGAAGCGGCGGACGGCGCGGTGCCCCCCATGCGCGCCGCGCTGCTGCTGCGCGACAACGTGCGCAATCGCAGCCGCATCGAAAAAGCCTACCGCCGCGCCATCGGGTCGGCTCGGCACGAGGTCATCATCGCCAACGCCTACTTCATGCCCGGCGGCAAGCTGCGCCGCGCGCTGGTGATGGCGGCGCGCCGCGGCGTGCGCGTGCGGCTGCTGCTGCAGGGGCGCTACGAATACTTCATGCAGTACCACGCGGCCCGCCCGGTGTATGGCGCGCTGCTGGACGCGGGCGTGGAAATCCATGAATACGCGCCGAGCTTTCTGCATGCCAAGGTGGCGGTGGTCGATGCGATGGGCGAGCGGCCCTGGGCCACGGTGGGCTCGTCCAACCTGGACCCCCTGAGCCTGCTGCTGGCGCGCGAGGCCAACGTGGTGGTGGAAGACGCCGCGTTCGCCGCCGACCTGCGCCAGCGCCTGGTCGACGCCATGCAGCACGCAGGACGCCGCATGGACCCGGCGCGGTACGCGGGCCGCCCGTTGCGCCAGCGCGTGCTGGACCGGATCGCGTTCGGCCTGATGCGGTTGGCGCTGTGGATTACCGGAAAAAACTATTAGCCCCCCTGAGCGGCTGCGCCGCTTCCCCCGGAGGGGGACGCACCCGGTGGCCCGGCAGAGCCGGTTCCACGGGTGCACTGGCGTTGGTGGCACGCCAGTTTTGGAGTGCTGCGGGAAAAGCGCGGCAGGGCCAGTGCGCCTCGCTGCGTATCGCTATCTATTTGATAGCTATTGGCGCTTGTCCATCAAGCGGTAGAGGCCAAAAACCTTTGAAATCTGCGGCCTGGCATTCGCTGTTACGATTCTGGCCATGTCCAGTCCTTCAGCCGCCGATATGACGACGCCCATTCCGCAGGATGACGAAGGCACGCCCGTCTCCGTCAAGATCCGCGAGCGCCTTGCTGCTGCCCGCAAGCGCTTTCATGCCAACGACAACATTGCCGAGTTCATCGAGCCCGGCGAGCTCGAGAAGCTGCTCGACGAGGTCGAGGCCAAGATGCAGGGCGTGCTCGACAGCATGGTGATCAACACCGAGGGCGACCACAACACCCACAACACCGCTCGCCGCGTGGCCAAGATGTACCTGAACGAGGTATTCAAGGGCCGCTACGTGGCGCAGCCGCCCATCACCGAGTTTCCCAACGCCGAGCACCTGAACGAGCTGATGATCGTCGGCCCCATCACTGTGCGCAGTGCGTGCAGCCACCACTTTTGCCCGGTCATCGGCAAGATCTGGATCGGTGTCATGCCCAACGAGCACACCAACGTGATCGGCCTGTCCAAGTACGCGCGCCTGGTGGACTGGGTCATGGGCCGGCCCCAGATCCAGGAGGAGGCCGTGGTGCAGCTCGCCGACCTCATCATGGAGAAGACCCAGCCCGACGGCCTGGCCATCGTGATGGAGGCCAGTCACTTCTGCATGTCCTGGCGCGGTGTGCGCGAGATGGACAGCAAGATGATCAACTCAGTGATGCGCGGCGTGTTCCTCAAGGACCCGGCGCTGCGCCGCGAATTCCTGTCCCTCATCCCCGGAAAGAACTGACCATGCTCGTACGTCTGCTTTACGCCAGCCGCGCTGTGGACACATCTCCCGCCGCCATCGAAGCCATCCTCACGCAATCGCGCCAGCACAACCCGGGCTGCGGCATCACCGGCGTGCTGTGCTACGGCGGCGGCGTGTTCCTGCAGGCCATCGAGGGCGGGCGCTCCGCAGTGAGCGACCTGTACGGCCACATCCAGAAGGACCCGCGCCACAAGAACGTGGAGCTGCTGCACTACGAAGAGATCTCGGAGCGGCGCTTCGGCGGCTGGACCATGGGGCAGGTCAACCTGTCCAAGATCAACCATTCGATTTTGCTCAAGTACTCCGAGAAACCCGAACTGGACCCGTATGCGGTGTCGGGCAAGGTGTCGTTTGCGCTGCTCGAAGAATTGATGGCCACGGCCTCCATCATCGGCAGGGCCTGAAAAGTTGGGGTGCTTGGCTACTGCGCGGCCACATCCCGGGTCTGCGGTACTCGCCGCACGGGAGTGCGGCTGCGTTCCTCAACCCAGGCTGAGGCCGCTCGCTACGCCAATCACTCCCACTTTTTGTTGATTTATTGCTGACCAGATACCTTGGGCCGCAGTTGCCGATGCACTGCGGCCTTTGTCGTTGAATGGATGTGTAACTCGTGACGCTCACTGCCTTCGCCCTCATCATCCTCGCCGGCCTCATCCACGCGTGCTGGAACATCGTGGCCAAGAAGGCCGGGGGAGATTCGCGGTTCGCGTTCTTCACCTCGGTGTTGATGATGCTGTTCTGGGCGCCGCTCGGGTGGTACCTGGGGCGCGACGCGGTGCCGCTGTGGGGCGCCGTGGAATGGGGCTTCGTGGCGGCCAGCGGGCTGCTGCATGTGGCGTATTTCGTGATCTTGCTGCGGGGCTACCGCGTGGCCGACCTGACGGTGGTGTACCCGCTGGCGCGGGGCTCGGGGCCGCTGCTGTCGTCGCTGGTGGCCATCACCGTGCTGGGCGAGCGCATCTCCGCGCTGGGCGCCTTGGGCATCGTGGGTGTGGTGGGCGGCGTGTTCCTCATCGCGGGCGGTCCGGGCCTGCTGCGAGCGGCGCACGACCCTGCGGCGCGAGAGCGGGTGCACAAGGGCATTGCCTACGGGCTGCTCACAGGCGCATTCATTGCCAGCTACACGGTGGTGGATGGCTATGCCGTCAAGATCCTGCTTCTGTCACCCATCCTTGTGGACTACATGGGCAACTTCGTGCGCGTGGCGCTGCTTGCGCCGGTGGTGCTGCGTGACCTGCCCACCGCCCGCACCCTCTGGCTGGCGCAGTGGCGCTTTGCGCTGCTGGTGGCGGTGGTGAGCCCCGTGGCCTATGTGCTGGTGCTGTATGCGATGCGCGAGGCGCCCATGTCCCACGTGGCGCCAGCGCGCGAAGTGTCCATGCTGTTCGCCGCGCTCATCGGCGGGCACCTGCTGGGCGAGGGCGACCGGGCCGCCCGCATCTGCGGTGCTCTGTGCATCGCTGCGGGCGTCAC
Source organism: Acidovorax sp. sic0104 (assembly GCF_019219095.1). Lineage (GTDB taxonomy): Bacteria > Pseudomonadota > Gammaproteobacteria > Burkholderiales > Burkholderiaceae_C > Acidovorax. The sequence goes on along the minus strand of NZ_JAHUWH010000001.1, from coordinate 468,080 downwards.
GGCCCTGGCGCTGGGCTAGCACGGCATGGCGGAGCCTACGGCCCCTCTGCTGCTCGGCTGCGACTTCTCCAGCAGCCCCGGCCGCCGCAAACCCATCGTGCTGGCGCTGGGGCGCAGCCATGGTGCGCGCGTGCAGTTGCAGGCGCTGGAGCGCTTCGAGACGCTCGCGGCTTTCGGCCAATGGCTGGCACAGCCGCCTAGGGAGGAGGGGGGCTGGGTGGGCGGGTTCGACCTGCCTTTCGGCCTGCCGCGTGAGCTCGTGCAGGCGCTGGGCTGGCCCACAGACTGGCCCGGCTGCATGCAGCACTACCGCAGCCTGAGCCGCGAGCAGATCCGCGCGGAGTTTGCGGCGTTCTGCGACGCGCGCCCCGTGGGCGGCAAGTTCGCGCACCGCGCCACCGATGGGCCGGCGGGCTCGAGCCCGTCGATGAAATGGGTGAACCCGCCCGTGGCCTACATGCTGCATGCGGGCGTGCCGCTGCTGATCGATGCGGGCGTGCATCTGCCCGGCCTGCATGCGGGCGATCCGGGCCGCGTGGCGCTGGAGGCCTACCCTGGTCTGCTCGCGCGCGAGGTGCTGCAGCGGCGCAGCTACAAGAGCGACGACCGTGCCAAGCAAACGACCGACCGGCTGATCGCCCGCAAGGACCTGGTGAACGCGCTGGAGATGGGCCAGACCCGCCTGGGCCTGCGCCTGAAGCTCAGCCATGCGCAGCGTGACGCATTGGTGGATGATGCGAGCGGCGACAGCCTGGACGCCGTGCTGTGCCTGCTGCAGGCCGCCTGGGCGCAGCAGCGCCATGCCGAGGGCGACGGGCTGTACGGGCTGCCACCGGGACTTGATGCGCTGGAAGGCTGGATCGTGACGACGCCCATGCCGGTGCCGGCAGGCGCGCCCCGGTCCGATGGGCATTCGAAAAAGCAGGATTGACAGTTCGCGCCGGGATTGTCGAGGGGTCGCGCGAGGCTTCGACAAGCTCAGCCCGAACGGGTTGTCCGGGCCCAGCAAGGCCTATCTCAGGCCTTTGGCAGTGTGACCGTGATCTCGGACCCCGCCGCCTGCACCTCAACGCTCAGTGGCTTTGCCAGCTGCAGCAATGCGGCCATGTCCATCGCAGGGGGCTGCGCCATCGGCCCCGCTTGCGCCGGGTTGTCGGCCAGCAGAGCCGTCGCGGTGGACGTGCCGCTTGCCCGCACCCGCACACCGAGCATGCCCGCGGGTTCTATGTGGATGTGGGCTGGCAGGGGGCTGGTGTGCTCGGCCAGATGGTAGATGGCGCCCAGCACCACGTACAACAGCGTGTGCGGCACCTGCATCTCTTCGTTCCAGCCGGGCACCTGCGGCGGCAGCGGCTCCATCTCGGTGCCGCGCACCATCAGCGCCGGGCGGGCCAGCTCCACGGCTTCAGCCACCAGGGCGCGCACGGTGTGGCGGTCGTTGATCTGCAGATCCCACAGCCGCAGCCGCCGTATGTGGTGGGCTATCTCGCCGAGCTGCTCCTCGATCTGCTCCACCCGCTCCACCGCCTGCTCCGGCGTCATGTCGCCCTTGGCCAGGCGGCGTTTGAGCAGCATGGTGCCCATGCGCATCACCGACAACGGGCCCGCGACATCGTGCCGCAGCACGGGAATCGCGCGCATCAGGATGGCGTGCTGCAGGCCGGCATCGACCAGACCCTGCGTGGGGTCCGGTGCCGTGGGGGGGTGTTTCTTGGAAGGCAAAGCGGCAGGGGTGTTCGGTAGGTTCAGAGGCTCGGCGAAGGGACGGGTCACAAGGTGGGCGGTTGCAGCGCCGCAGCGCACTTCGCCAGCACGGCATCGAACGCGTCGAAGTCGAGCGGCTTGCCCAGCACGTAGTCGAACTGCCCGACTTCCGCGCCCACGCTGACGCCGGACGCCATCCCGGTGATGGCAATCGCGAAACATGGGCCGGCACCATGGGCCGCCACCGCCGCACGCAGCAAGGGCACAAGGTCCGAGCCCTGCATGTCCGGCAGGTTCTGGTCCACGAGCAGGACCTGCGCGGGCTGGGCCCGTGCCAGGGCCAGTGCCTCTTGGGCCGTGGCTGCGGTGCGGATGGCATGGCCTTCCATGGAGAGCAGTTCCTCCAGAAGCTCCGTGGCATCCCGGTTGTCGTCAACGAGGAGGATATCGAGTGGCATGTCTGTCGTCGTCTGGTGCTCTACGAACTGGCGTTGTCCGGGCCTGCGCCGCCGCCATCGGCCTGGGGCAGGTGTACCGTGAACACCACGTGCGGCGGCTGGTGTGTGTAGGCAATGGTACCGCCATGGCCCTGCGCGATCTGGTGGGCGATGTACAGCCCCAGGCCCAGGCCGGAGCGGTTGCGTTCGTTCCCCAACGACGAGGACTTGAACGGCGTGAACAGGTTGGCCGACACCGCCGGGTCGATGGGAGGCGCCACGTTGCGCACCTCGATGAGCAGGCCTTGTCCGGTGCTGCGCGCGTGCACCTGGATGGGCTGGCCTGCATCGCCGTGGTGGCGGGCGTTGCTGATGAGGTTGGAGACCACCTGGGCGATGCGGTCAGGGTCGGCCTGCGCGTGCAGGCGGTCGGGCAAGCGGCTTTCGATCTGCGTGCCCGGGTGGGCGGTGCGGGCCTCGTCGACCAGGTCGGCGAGCAGCTGAACCAGGTCCACGGTCTTGAGCTGCAGGTTCAGGCCCAGCCGGCTTTGCAGGCGGGACATGTCCATCACCTGGCTTACGAGGCGCTGCATGCGGTTGCTGGACGACTGGATGCGCTGGCCGATCCTGCCGGTGTTGCCATCAAGGCCGTTGTTTTTCTCCAGCACGCGCGCAGCCATGCTGATCGAGTGCAGCGGGTCGCGCAGGTCGTGGCCCAGCACGGCCATCAGGTGGGCCCGGGCTTCGTTCAGTTCGGCATGGCGGGCGGACTGCGCGCGCACCAGCTCGGCCAGCAACTGGCCCGCCGTGTCCAGGTCGTCCGCAGCCCAGGGCTCGGACTTGGATCGCACGATCTCCTTCCACAGTTCGAACGAGCCGCGCGGCGTGAGGCGTGGGCCGAGCGGGCCGGCGCGCACTTCCTTTTCAGGCTTGCCGCCCCAGTTGATGGTTTCGATCTGCTCCTTGCGCAGGAACACCAGCCAACTGCCGCGGTTCCTGTCCAGCGGCAGGGCCAGCGCGCCGCACCACGGTGCCAGCTGCAGCCCGATTTCCGGCGCATCCAGCGGCAGGGAATGGGTGGAGTAGATCGAGCCGCCGCCTTGCGTTCCATCCAGCCACTGCAGCAGTACGCGGGCTGCGTCGTCGGTCACGCCGCCTTCGGTGCACAGCTTGCTGTGCTCGGAGACGATCACGGCGTCCGCGCCCATGGAGTGCGCCAGCGCCGCGGCGTGGGAACACAGGGCCGAGAATTCGTCGTCTGAAAGCAGCACCTGCTCCATGACGCGCATGCGCAACTCGCTCACCTTTTGCTGGCGCGCGGCATCCTTGCGGGCCAGGGCCGCCTGGATGTTGGCGCCCAGCATCTGTGCCATCACATCGCAGGCCATGCGCACGCTGTAGGGTACCTGGCGCGGGCCCATGTGGTGGCAGGCCAGCAGGCCCCACAGCCGGTTGTTGATGACGATGGAGATGCTCATGGACGCGCCCACGCCCATGTTGCTCAGGTATTCGATGTGGATCGGCGAGACGCTGCGCAGGATGCTGGCGCTCAGGTCCAGCGGCGCGCCGCCGGCCGGCACCAGCGGCACCGGTGCAGCCCGCACGTCGGCGATGAGGCGCAGGGTATTGGCCACGTACAGCGCACGGGCCTGCGCGGGAATGTCGCTGGCGGGGTACCGCCGGCCCAGGTAGGCATCCAGGAAGTCCGCGCACGACTCGGCCACCACGTCGCCGCTGCTGTCGGGGCGAAAGCGATAGGCCATCACGCGGTCGAATCCGGTCAATGCCCGCAGCTCCTGTGTGGCCAGTTGCAGCAGGTCGTTGATGGACGGGCGCGGGCGGCGCAGTTTTTCCATCGCGCGGTGGGCCTGCATGGCAAAGCCGGCCAGCGCATCGGTGGATTCCTGGCGCGCTTCGAACTCCATCACCAGAAGGTCTTGCGACTGGTGCAGCACCACGTCGAAGCTGCGGCCGCCGGCCTCCAGTTCGGCGGGCATGGGCAGATCCCCCATGCCGGCCAGCGTGGCCAGGCCTTCGTCGAGCAGCTCTCGCAGCAGGCCGTGGCTGGCCACCAGGGGCGTGTCGCGCAGCGTCTGGCCCGGTGCGACCGAGCCACCGAGCATGGCGCCGAGATTGGCGCTGGCATGCCGCACGGTGCCCCCCGAATCGACTGCGAGCAAGGCGCCGTGGGACTGAATGGCGCCTGGGATGTGGATGGGCTCCCGGTCACAGTTCTCCAGGGTGGGGCGCGAGGCGCCGGCGCCGCTGGCCGCAGATTCCGCGTTCATTCCTGCATTCCTTCGGGCTCCAGAAAATGGCTTTGCAGCGCTGCGAAGGCAGTCCGGGCGCCGTGGCACGCTGCCTCCACAGCGGGGGGAGGTGCGATGTGTTGGCGCAGCAACGCGATGAAGAGCTTCCAGCGCGCTCCGGTGGAGGCGCCGTCGCCATGGAGGTAGCGCAGCGGATGGGGCGCCAGCCGCTGCGCCAGCTGCCTGTACAGCACCTGCCCGCCGAGCTGGGAGCCTTCGACCACGTAGGCGAACCCCCAGCACACTGCGTGCAGCTGTCCCGGGTGGGCAGCCAGAGCCTGCGCGGCGAGGCGCAGGGTGCCATCTCCGGGCAATGGCCAGCTGATCGCAGGTCCACCCGCAGTAAGGGGCTGCTCGCGCAGATCGGCCTGCAGCGCCGCCAACCGCTGCGGTGGCGTGAAGTCAAATCCCGGGGTCGTCGCTTGCAGCATCTGCAGATGAGGCCACAGGGCTTGCAGCCAGGCGGCCAGCGCATGGACATGGGCGACGTAGTCTGCCAGCGATGCATCGGGTCGGGAAATAGCCAGTTGGGCATCCAACTGGGCATGTTGTGCGGCAGTGGCAGTGCGCAGTGCCTGCAAGGGGTCCGCGCAGGCCGTGGGCGGCAGTTCGGAGACTGGAGGGCTGGAGGGCACGAACAGGAGTACCGGTTGGGTCGCGGATCGCATCGGCCACGGGGCGGCGCTGCACAGGCCACGATTCTAATGATTCGCCCTGCGAATGGCTGCGCAGCGGCACGCAAGCGCCCGGCGCCCCCGCTTTTCCGGGGATCAACCTGCAGCGGCGTGCTTAGGATGGGCAGACACACCCGCCGCTGCCCCCTCGCATGCCTGTTTTCCACTCGCTACCCGCCCTGTTGCTCCTTGCCGGCCTGTTGGCCGCACCGGCCCAGGCCGCCCCCGCACCTTGGTACTACTGGCGCAGCCTGGTGGACGGCGCCCGGGTGTGCGCGCAAGCATCTCCCGGCCAGGGCTGGGAGCGCGACAGCGCCGCCTACGAGGGCCCAGGCTGCCAGCCACGCCGCAAGGTGCTGGTCATCCCCATGCGGTAAAGCCTTGAGACCTTGGGGCCGGGCAGTGACACTTTGTTATGAAAAGCATAGCTAACAACGAAGGCTGCATATGTGCTTGAGCAAAAAATGACGGCGATGCTGTGTGTACATTCGATAATGGTGTCATGACCGAACTGATCCTGATCCGCCACGGAGAGACCGACTGGAACCGCGAACTGCGCTTCCAGGGCCACGTGGATGTTCCCCTCAACGCCACCGGCCATGAGCAGGCGCGCCGCCTGGCTGAGCGCCTGGCCACTGAAAAGATGGTGGCCCACCACCTGGTCTGCAGCGACCTCATCCGCACGCAGGAAACCGCCGCTCCCACCCTGCAGGCGCTGTTTCCGCAGTTGCGCATCGACACCCTCACCGACAGCAGCCTGCGCGAGCAGAGCTTTGGCATCGTGGACGGCAAGCGGGTGGACGACATCAAGGTCGAACACGCCGATGCGTGGAACCAGTGGCTGCGCTTCGAGGCCGACTACGGCATGCCCGGCGGCGAGACCACTCGCCAGTTCCACACCCGCGTGATGGACGCCGTGCGCCGCATCGCGCAGCAGTATCAGGGCCGCAAAGTCATGGTTGTGACCCACGGCGGTGTTCTCGACATGATCTGGCGCACCGCGCGTGGCACGGGCCTGGACGGCCCGCGCCAGAGCGACATCCCCAACGCCGGGCTCAACCGCGTGCGGGTGGACGGGGATGCGGTGGAGGTGCTGGACTGGGCGGACGTGCGGCACCTGGCGGACTTGCCTGCGCAGCCGGTGTATGACCAGAAGAAGCTGGTGGTGCGGTAGAGAAGCGGGCGTGCGCTGAGCCTGCGGGCTGGCTCGCTTCGGCCAGCGTGCTGCGGATTTGCCGCGGACGGAAGTTGTTCAGTCAGTCAGCCAGCCAGTCCGGCCGGCTGTCCCCGCTTTCGATGCGGGCCGCGTTCATGCACAGGTATTTGCGGCCGTCTTCTTTCGCCAGCGCGAGGTAGCGACCAAGTTGGCGCGATTCAATGGTCAGGAGCACCCACAGCGCCATGATGCGCTGGTATTCATGCCCGGACTCCCACGCCCGGCTGCACAGCCGTTCTGCATGCGGCGAGCCGATGCGTCCCAGGGCTTGCAATGCGATGCGGCGCACGTATTCGTCCTGGTCTTCCACCAACTGGAGCAATGCACTTTCGGCGGTGGCAAACGGGAGCACATGCTTGCCGAGTTGGGCCGCCGTCTGCCACCGGGCGTCCGGTTCCTCGCAGGCCAGGATGGATGGGAGCAGCTTCGACAGCAGCAGTGGCCGCTGACCAAGCTGCGATGCGAGGTAGCTGATTTCGTTGTCCCGGGCTATGGCATAGACGAGGTCGTCCGCGACCTCACAACACAGGTCTGCGGCAGGCAGCATCGTGTCCAGACAGTCGACAAAGGAGCGGTGGAGCTCGGCCCACTCCTCGTAGCCGCATTCCCACTCGCCGTAACGATCCTCGGCCGGATACTGTTGCGCCCACGCGCGAAATTTGGCGACCTCGCTGCGAATCTTGATTCGCCCCGGGTTGTCACCGTCCGCCATCGATGGCGGCAGGGCCTCAGGCATGCTCCACCGTGCGGAGGGCCGGCAACCCCAGCACCCCATTCACCACCCCCGCCTGCCGCGCCAGCCGCACCGACTCGGGCTGCGCATTCACCATCGGCTGCAGCAGGTTCTGCACCGCCGCCCACTGCCCGTTGCGCTGCAGTGCATCCAGCCAGATCTGGTGGAACAGGTCGCGCTGCGCGTGGCTGCCGCCGATCTCGATGAGCCTTGGCAGTGCGAGCCCCAGTTGCTGCGCAGCCGTGGCCCAGTCTCCTTGCGCGTGTGCGAGCAGGCCCTGCGCGGCGGGTACGCACACCTGCTGCCACACCGTGCGCTCGTGCGCTTCCGTGCGGGTGGCGGCGTGGGCCTGGATGTTGCGCAGCAGGGTGAGCGCGGGCTCGGTGCGGTCCGCGCGCGCCAGGCCGTAGAGGTACTGCAGGTCGAGGAAGGGCAGCACGTGGTCGGACAGGCGCAGCGCAAGGTGGTCGGCCACATCGGCCCAGCGGGCGGCGCCCACGTTGACGCCCGCCAGTTCCAGCCGCGCCAGCAGCGAGACGGCGTTGATCTGGTCCTGCGTGTATTCCTTGACCACGCCCCAGACCTGCTGATCGTAGAGCGCCAGCACGTCGGCGTGGCGGTCCTGCTCCAGCAGGAAGAGCGCCTGGTGCCACCAGTTGTGGGTCACCATGAAGGAGTTCAGGTCCGTCCAGGTGTCGCTCACGCTGGCGAGGAAATCCGAGCCTTCGGCGATGCGCCCCTGGGTCAGCATCACGTGGGCCAGCGCGTGGTGGGCCCAGGGCTCCTTGCGGCACAGGTGGACGGCGTGGCGTGCGGCGGCTTCGGCCTGGGCCAGCAGGTGGCATTGCTCCCAGCCAAAGGCGAGCATGCCGTGCAGGTAGGGCACGTCGGCAGCGGCGGGCAGGGCCTGCAGCGCCAGGCGCAGCATGCCGGGCGAGTCGCCGCGGTTGAACAAGTGGTACTGGCCGAGCTTGAGCGATGCGAGGTCGCGCGGGTGCAGCCGGGCCTGTTCTTCGTGCAGGGCGATGGCGCGGGGCAGGTCGCCGTCCACCCAGGCGGCGACGGCGGCGACGAAGCGCTGCTCGCGCTCGCTGGCCTGTGGCGCGCTGGCAAGGGCCTGGTCGATGAAGGGGCGTGCATTGCTGGGTGCGTCGGCCGACTCCGCAAACATGTGCAGCGCGGCGCAACTGGCCTGCACGATGGCGCTGGTGTCGTGCGCCGCACCCAGCACGTTCACGGCGCGGGCTTCGCAGGCGATGAAGCCTTCCACGAAGTCGTTCAGCGCTGCTGCGCTCGCGGCGTTGCGCAGAGTGACCGGGTTGCCCAGGCTGTCGGTCAATGGGGTGTGCTGCATGGAGGCATTGTGGCGGTCCATTGCTCGGATGCGCATCCCATCACCGCTCACCGTTCGGGCTGAGCCTGTCGAAGCCCTGCACTGCGCTGCGGCAGGCTCAGCGCGGGCGGGTTGCATGGGTGGGGGCGCATTGGCATCAGCCGCCCTTGATCAGGGTGTTGTAGGCGCTGCGCGTCTCGGCCGACACGGACGCGACAAGCTGCTCGTGCGGGGTCTGGTGGCGGGCCAGCATGCGGGCGGTGGCAATGGTCCTGGATTTGCAGAACCAGTGGCAGGTGTGCTGCATGAGGAAAAGCTCGGCCGTCATCATGTAGGCCCGGTCCTTGGGCGACAGGTGGCCGGTGTTCTGCACCACGTGCGCGATGCCGCGTGCGTGGATGGCCAGGGCCTTGCGCATGTCGAAGGTCAGCGCGGGCAGCAGCTTCTCGACAAAGGGAAAAGCCATGGACAGGCGGCTGACCCGCGTTTGTTCCTCGCCCACCTTGGCGAAGTCGGCGGCGAAGCGGCTGAACTGCTCGCTCAGTTGCAGCTCGGTGGTGCTCAGCAGGCTCCAGATCTGGTCGCGCCGCTCGTCGGTGCTCTCGCCCAGGGCACGCAGGTAGCCATCGGTCAGGGCCTCCATCAGCTTTTCGATCTGGTAGTGGCCCAGGTGGCTGCCCAGCAGCACGATGCGCCTGCGCTGCTCCTTGGCGTTGAGCATGAAGGTGCCGGTGGCAATCAGGATCGCCATGATGAGAAGGTCCATGCGGTGGTGTGGTCAGGTGTGGGGGTGGCCGCGCAAGGCCGGCGGGACTGCGCAAGGTTACATCAACAACCGCCGTGCATCGAACCCCGCGCTGCTACCGCCATGCTCACGCAACGGGAGGCTGTGGCCAAGGCTTTTGCGGATCGCGGATGAGCTCGAAGGCGCGGGCCACCTGCAGCACCCCCAGGTCGTCGAAACGCGCGCCGGCGATCTGCAGGCCGACGGGAAGGCCTGCATCGGTGTAGCCACAGTTGACCGACGCTGCGGGCTGCTCGGACATGTTGAACGGCACGGTGAAGCCGATGTGCTCCAGAGGGCGCAGCGGGTCGTTGGTGGGAGAGGGCAGCTCCGCCTGGAAGGCGACATTGGGTGCCACGGGAGAGATCACGTAGTCGAACGCGCTGCAGGCTTTGACGGCTGCCACGCGCGTCAGATGGAACTGGTGGCTGGCGTTGAAGACCTCGGTGCCGCTCATGCCTGCGGCGCTGTCGGCCCAGGTGCGGATGTAGGGCAGCACTTTCTCCCGGCGCGCAGCGGGCAGGGCCTGCAGGTCGGTGTGCGAGCGCATGCGCCAGAAGTGGTCCATGCCGTCGAGCATGGCCTGGGTCATGAAGGGCAACATGGGCACGATGGTCGCGCCGGCGGCCTCCATCAGGCGCGCCGCATGCTCGATGGCGGCCTTGACCTCAGGCTCCACGGGCAGGCCGCAGCCGGCGTCCAGCAGCAAGCCGATGCGCAGGCCGCGCAGGCGCTCGGTGCCCTGGTCGAACTGGCTCCAGGCGATGTCCTGCGCGGGCAGGCTCATGCTGTCGCGCGCATCGGGCTGGCTGAGCACCTGCATCATGAGCGCGGCGTCGGCCACGGTGCGCGTCATGGGGCCGGCGGCACGCCCGGTGTAGGGCGGATCGATCGGGATGCGGCCCAGGCTGGGCTTCAAGCTGAAGATGCCGCACCAGCTGGCAGGCAGTCGCAAAGATCCACCGATGTCGGTGCCGATGTGCAGCGGGCCGTAGCCTGCGGCAGCCGCCGCGCCGCCGCCCGCGCTGGAGCCCCCGGGGCCCTTGCTCACATCCCACGGGTTGCGCGAGAGCGGGTGGAAGGTGGACAGGCCGGAGGACAGCATGCCGTAGTCGGGCATGGTGGTCTTGGCGACGATGACGGCACCCGCCTCGCGCATGCGCGCGGCCGGCGGGGCATCGGCCGCTGCGGGCGCGAGGTCCACGGCAGCCGTGCCCAGCGGCGTAGGGTCGCCCTCGGTCGAGATGTTTTCCTTGATGGTGCTGGGCACGCCGTCCAGCAGGCCCAGGGGCTCGCCCTTGTGCCAGCGGGCTTCCGACGCACGGGCCTGCGCCAGGGCGGCCTCGGGCCGCAGCAGGTAGGTGGCCTGGATGTGGGGCTCCCAGCGCTCGATGTGCGCCAGCACGGCCTGCGTGACCTCCACCGGAGAGAGTGTGCGCTGGCGGTAGGCGGCCAGGAGTTCGTGGGCGGGCAGGTCGTGCAAGGCAGTCATGTCGGGAGTTCTACAAGTAAAAAAGGCTGCTACCGCTTGCTGGTGAAGCGCTAGCAGCTATTGTTTTGGGAGCAATTCACTCCCACTCGTTTTAGTGATCCATTGCGCAGCGCGCCGCCCCCAGCCCACAAAACTGGCGCGGCCAGGGCCAGTGCCCCCGTGCAAGGGCCGCCCCGCCGCACCGGGGGCGTCCCCCTCCCGACTCGCGCAGCGAGTCGAGAGAGGGGGAAGGCGCGAAGCGACTCAGGGGGTGCTTCATCTCAAGACCAGGAGAGCGACGAGATGTCGTTCACGAACACGGGCATGTCTTTCCACAGCCCCTTGAGGTTCTTGTTGGCCACCGTGATCCATTGGTTGGAGTACAGGAAGGCGTGCACCGAGTCCTGCGCCAGCAGGCGCTGCGCTTCGCCCAGCAGGCGCGAGCGGTCGGCGGGGCGGGCGGCGTTCTTGATCTGGTTGAACAGCTCGTTGAACTTGGGCGAGTTGTAGGCCCAGTAGTAGTCGGGCTTGGCGAAGTTGCCCAGGTCGAAGGGCTCGACGTGGCTGATGATGGTCAGGTCGTAGTTCTTGCTGCCATAGGTGCCGCTGAGCCACTGCGCCCATTCCACGTTCTGGATCTTGGCGATGATGCCGACCTTGGCCAGCTGGGCGGCCACCACTTCGCCACCCTGCCGTGCGTAGGGGGTGGGCGGCAGCGTCAGGGTCAGCTCCAGCGGCGTCTTGATGCCGGCTTCGGCCAGCAGCTTCTTGGCCTTCTCGGGGTCGTAGGGGTTCACGCCGGTGGTGTCCACATAGCCGAAAGCGCCGGGCACGTAGTGGCTGCCGATGGGCGCGCCGTAGCCGTCGCCCGCGCCTTCGATCACGGCCTTGCGGTCGATGGCAGCGGCAATGGCGCGGCGCACGCGCACGTCATCGAGCGGCTTCTTGCCGTTGTTGATGGCCAGGATGGTCTTGGCGCGCGAGCCGCTGACCACCACCTGGAAGCGCGGGTTGCCCTTGAACTGCGGCACGCTGCGGGGCGTGACGCGGGGGAAGGCATCCACGTCGCCGGCCAGCAATGCGGCCACTTGCGCGGCGGGGTCGGAGATGAAGCGGAAGGTGGCGCGCTTGATCTTGAGCGCCTTGGCATCACGGAAACCTTCCCACGCGGTCAGCACGACGGAGGAACCCTTGTTCCAGGCGTTGAGCTGGTAGGGGCCGGTGCCCACGGGCTTGTTGGCGTTGCCGTCGGCGCTCTTGGGCTCCACGATGATGGACGTGGCCTGGCCCAGCACGAACAGCAGGTCGGGGTCGATGTCCTTGTTCAGCACCACGACGGTGAAGTCGTCCACCACCTGCGTGGTGAGGTTGGCAAACGTGCGCTTGTCCTTGTTGGTGCTTTTCTCGCCGCCCGCGCGGTCGTACGAGAACTTCACGGCGGCGGCCGTGAAGGGCTCGCCGTTCTGGAACTTCACGCCACGGCGCAGCTTGAAGGTGTAGGTCTTGAGGTCGGGCGAGACTTCCCAGCTCTCGGCCAGCAGGGGCGAGACGCTGCCGTCGGCGTTGATCTTGGTGAGTGTCTCGAAGATGTTGTACTGGACGATCTCGGCGATCGCGGATGCAGCGCCGGCGGTAGGGTCCAGGCCTGGAGGCTCCAGCGTCATGGCCAGCGTCACCGCATCTTTGCGGCCTTGCGCCAGCGCGCCGAGGGGGGTGGACAGGGGCACGGCGGCGATGGCGCCAGTGGCAAGGACGGTACGGCGGTTCAGCATGTTCGGATACTCCAGACTAAAGACCAGACATCAACCAGACAAAAGCCCCGGTGCAAATTGTTACCAGGGAACACAAAAGCGTTTTACACCATCACGCGCGCATTTGGTTATGCGGTTTTCGTGGTGGCAGCGGCCGTTGCTGCAGCAGCGGCCGCAGCCGCGCGGCGCGCCCGGGCGCGGCCAGGCTGCACCTGGGGCACGGCGCCCACCAGCGACTGCGTGTAGGGGTGCTGTGCGTTGCGGAACAATTCGGCCGGCGAGCCGCGCTCGACGATGCGGCCCTGGTACAGCACCACCACTTCGTCGCACAGGTGGTTGACCACCGCGAGGTCGTGGCTGATCAGCATGTAGGTGATGCCGAACTCCTGCTGCAGGTCCTGCATCAGGTTCAGCACCTGGGCCTGCACGGAGACGTCCAGCGCGCTCACGGGCTCGTCCGCCACGATGAGGCGCGGGCGCGTGATGAGGGCGCGGGCGATGGCAATGCGCTGGCGCTGGCCGCCGGAGAACTCGTGCGGGTACTTGCCAAGGTCGTTGGTGCGCAGGCCCACCTGCGACAGCACCTGGGCGGCCTGCTCGCGCTGCTCCGTGCGCGTGGTCAGGCCCTGCGCCTGCAGTGGCTCGGTCACGATGCGCTCGACCGTCTGGCGCGGGTCGAGCGAGCCGTAGGGATCCTGGAACACCATCTGGAAGTCGCGCCGGGCCTCGCGCAGCGCGGCGGCGGGCAGGCGGTGCAGGTCACGGCCCAGCAGGTGCACCGTGCCCGAGGTGGGCGCGTCCAGCGCCATCACCAGGCGCGCGAGCGTGGACTTGCCCGAGCCCGATTCGCCCACGATGCCCAGGCTGCGGCCGGGGGCGACCGAAAAGCTCACGCCGTTGAGCGCCTTCACCGTGCCCGGCGGATGGAACAGATGTTCGCGCGGCAGCGTGTATTCGCGCACGAGGTCTTTGACTTGCAGCAGCGCCTCGGCGGGCGTCGCGGTGGCGCCGCCCCCCGTGGTCTCTGCGGCTTGAGCGGTGACGTGGTTCATGCTGCGACCTCCACCACGTTCGGCGCCTGGGCGCTCTGCGCCGCGGCAACGGCTTCGCTGCGGATGCAGCGCACCACGTGGTCGCCATCGGCATCGGTGGACACCAGCGTGGCCGCAGGCTGCTCGTGGTGGCAGGCGTCGATGGTGTAGCTGCAGCGGCCCGCGAAGGGGCAGCCGGCGGGCAGGTCCACGAGCTCGGGCACCGTGCCGGGAATGGTGGACAGGCGAGGGCGCTGGCCGGGCGCATGCACGGCGCCCAGGTGGGGCCGTGCAGCGAACAGACCTCGGGTGTAGGGGTGGGTCATCGCGGAGAAGACGGAGGCCGTGGAGCCGCTCTCGACCACGCTGCCGCCGTACATCACCATCATGCGGTCGACGTTCTGCGAGATCACGCCCAGGTCGTGCGAGATGAGGATCAGCGCCATGTTGCGCTCGGCCACCAGGTCGCTGATGAGGTCCAGGATCTGCTGCTGGATGGTCACATCGAGCGCCGTGGTGGGCTCGTCGGCGATCAGCAGGTCGGGCCCGCAGGCCAGGGCCATGGCGATGGTGATGCGCTGGCGCTGCCCGCCCGAGAACTGGTGCGGGTAGGCGTCGAAGCGCTGCGCCGCGTTGGGGATGCCCACACGGTCCAGCAGCGAAATGGCTTCCTTGCGGGCATCGGCCGCGCCCATGCCGCGGTGCAGGCGCAGCGGCTCGGCCACCTGGCGACCGATGGTGTGCACGGGGTTCAGCGCCGTCATGGGCTCCTGGAACACCATGCCGATGCGGTTGCCGCGCATGGCGCACATCTGGGCATCGGTGCGGCCCACCAGCTCTTCGCCGTCGAAGCGGATGCTGCCCGTGACCTGCGCGCTGTCGGGCAGCAGGCCCATGAGCGACATGGCGGTGATGGATTTGCCGCAGCCCGACTCGCCGATCAGGCCCAGGGTTTCGCCGCGTGCCAGCGAAAAGCTCACGCCGCGCACGGCATCGGCCGGACCCCGGTGGGTCTGCAGTCGGATGCGGAGGTTGGAGACTTCAAGCAAAGGCATGGCAGCGGGTCTTCATCGGTCGCAGTGGTTTTTATCAGTTGTCCATCGCACCCGGCGCTGCCGTTGAGCAGGCATGCGCCAGGCCAGTGCACCCGTGCAAGGGCCGCCAGGCTGCGGATGCGGCGCTTTGCTTGCGTGCACCGGGTGCGTCCCCCTCCCGCAGGAGAGGGGGAAGGCGCGAAGCGACTCAGGGGGTGTCATCTCTTCCTTGAAAGGCGAGGATCGAGCAGGTCGCGCAGGCCGTCGCCCAATAGATTCAGGCCCAGCACGGCAAAAGCAATCGCCACCCCGGGCCACACGGCCAGCAGCGGGGCCTGGAACATGAGCGTCTGGGCCTCGCTGAGCATGCGGCCCCACGAGGGCTGGGGCGGCTGGGTGCCCAGGCCCAGGTACGACAGCGCGGCCTCGGCCAGGATGGCGATGGCGAACTGGATGGTGGCCTGCACGATGAGCACCGACAGGATGTTGGGCAGCACATGCTCGAGGGTGATGCGCCAGCTGCCCTTGCCGCACGCGCGCGATGCCATGATGTACTCACGCGACCACACCGCATTGGCCGATGCGCGCGTGACCCGCGCGAACGTCGGGATGTTGAAGATGCCGATGGCGATGATGGAGTTGACGATGCCCGCGCCGAACACCGCCGTCATCATGATGGCCGACAGGATGGCCGGGAAGGCGAAGGTGAAGTCCGCCAGCCGCATGATGAGCTCTTCGACCCAGCCGCGCCTGGCCGCGGCCAGCAGGCCCAGCGCCGTGCCGATGGTCAGGCCAATGCCCACGGCGATCACGCCCACCAGGATGGAGTTGCGCGCCCCCACCAGCAGCAGCGAGGCCACGTCGCGCCCGAAGGCATCCGTGCCCAGCCAGTGCTTGTGCGTGGGCGGCTGGAGCTTGGAGGCCAGATCCATCTCATACGGCGACCAAGGCGTCCAGACCAGCGACAGCGCGGCGGCTACCAGCAGCAACAGCGACAGCACGGCGCCGATGACGAAGCTGCGGTGGCGCAGCGCGCGGTGCAGCCAGCCTGGAGTAGCGGAGGGGGGGGGGATGGATGTGGCGGCGCTCATGGGGGATCAGATGTCGGAGGCCTTCACGCGCGGGTCGATCACGGCGTACAGGATGTCCACGACGAAGTTGACGATGACCACCATGGCGGCGAGCAGCATCACGCAATTGCGCACCACGATGAGGTCGCGGTTGGAGATGGACTGAAAGATCAGTCGGCCCAGGCCCGGCAGGTAGAACACGTTTTCCACCACGATGGTGCCCGCCAGCAGGTTGGCGAACTGCAGCCCCATGACGGTGATCACCGGGATCATGGCGTTGCGCAGCACATGGCCCCAGAGCGCGGCGCGCTGCGACAGCCCCTTGGCGCGCGCGGTGCGCACGAAGTCCTCGCGCAGCACTTCGAGCACCGCCGAGCGCGTGATGCGCGCCAGGATGGCGGCCTGCACCACGGCAAGCGCGATGGCGGGCAGCAGCAGCGCCTTCAAGGCCTCCAGCGGACCGCCGCCGGCGTCCTCGGTCCAGCCCGGAAACCCCCCGGCCGAGAACCACTGCAGCTTGACCGAGAACAGCAGGATCAACAGGATGGCGAACCAGAAGTTGGGAATGGCGATACCGATCTGCGCCAGGCCCATCACGCCCACGTCGCCTATCTTGTTGTGGCGCGAGGCCGAATACACGCCCGCAATGAGCGCCAGCACCGTGGTGATCACCATGGCCATCAGCGCCAGCGGCACCGTGAGGGCCAGGCGTTCGAGCACCAGCTCCAGCACGGGGGTGCTGTAGGCATAGCTATTGCCCATGTCGCCCACCACCAGGCCACTGACCCACTCCCAGTAGCGCTGCATGGCGGGCTGGTCCAGGCCCAGCTTGGCGGCCAGGGCTGCCACGGCCTCGGGGGAGGCGTCTGGCCCCATGAGCATCTGCGCCGCGTTGCCGGGCAGGATCTCCAGCACCAGGAAGACAACGACGGAAGCGCCTATCAGCGTGGCCAGGAGCGTGATGAACCGCTTGAGAAAAAACAAACCCATGGGAGACAAGCGTGGAGGTGTGGGTGCCAGCGGAGGCGCGTCAAAAATTAATGTGTATACACAGCATAACGGCAAAAACACCCCCGTCAGCGGTGTTGGGTTCCAATGTGGCATGCAAGGCACATGCCATCGGCACGGGATAATACGGAGTATGAAAGCCGTATCGCCGTTGTATGCCATCGCTCCAGGCGCTCTGATCGCCACAACCATGGGGGCCCCTGTATGGCGCTGATGATCACGGACGAATGCATCAATTGCGATGTGTGCGAGCCTGAATGCCCGAACCAGGCGATTTACCTGGGGCAGGAGATCTATGAGATCGACCCCCACAAGTGCACGGAATGCGTAGGGCACTTCGACGAGCCGCAGTGCGTGCAGGTGTGCCCCGTGGCCTGCATCCCGGTGAATCCGCAGCACGTTGAAAACCGCGAGACCCTGTGGCAGAAGTTTCAGCGGCTGCAGGCGCAGGCATCGGCCTGATTTTCAAGGCTTTTCGGCCTCTGCGGCTCGCCGATAAAGCGCCAGAAGCTATCAAAAATACTGCGATTGCGATTGCGATTGCGATTGCGATTGCGATTGCGATTGCGTTGGCGGCCAGCGGCCGCGCAACAGGGTCTTGCAGGTCGAGTGGTGCCGGAAAGCCTCCCGGCCGCCGGTCCTGCCGGTGTTCACACCCTCATTCGGGTTTGCGTTCAATCATTCAGTACCCAGACCGTTCGGGCTGAGCCTGTCGAAGCCTCGCGCGGCGCTTTGGCACTCAGGGCGAACGGCTTTGTATATCAGCTGTCGGCGGGCCGAGCAGGCTTGGGCCGGGGCGGCTTGGTGGTGTGGATGAGCAGGGTGGCCTTGTCCATCTCGCCGGCCAGCATGGCCGGGTAGGCCTTGAGCGAGTGGATGATGCTGTCCTCGATCAGCACGCGCTGGTCGGGGGCGGGCTTCTTGAGCACCCAGTTGGCCACCTCGCTTTTCACCCCCGGATGGCCGATGCCGATGCGCAGCCGCCAGTAGTCGGGCGAGCCCAACTGGCCGTGGATGTCTCTCAGTCCGTTGTGGCCCGCGTGGCTGCCGCCGCGCTTGAGCTTGACCTGGCCGGGCGGGATGTCGAGTTCGTCGTGCACCACCAGGATCTCTTCGGGCAGGATCTTGAAGAAGCGGGCGAGCGAGGCCACGGACTTGCCCGACAGGTTCATGAAGGTCTGGGGCTGGAGCAGCCAGACGCTCTGGCCGTGCACCGTGGTGCGTGCCACGAGGCCGTGGTAGCTGCGCTCCGGCACCAGGGTGGCCTTGAGTTCGCGCGCGAGCGCATCGATCCACCAGAAGCCGGCGTTGTGGCGGGTGGCTTCATAGTCGGGGCCCGGGTTTCCAAGGCCTACAAACAGCTTGATCATCTGCTGGATTATCCGGGTGTGGGACGGGTCTTTTTTGTGGAGCTGTGCGGCTCTGGGCGGATGGCACGCGTGCAGAAGGTGCGGCAGGCGTAGCGGGTGTCTGCCGTGCAACCGTGGATGCCGGTGGTGCCTTGCTCCAAAACAAAACGGCCCACGCAAGTGGGCCGTTTGTGTGGGGGCTGCCTGCCGAGACAGGCGGGCCTTGCCAGGGTGAAGAATTACTTCTTGCCCTTGCCCTTGCCCTTGGCGTCGGCTGCGGGAGCTGCTTCAGCAGGCGTCTCGACTTCGACCACGGGCGCCGTCACGGAGACGAGCACGGGGTTGGTCTGGTTGCCACGGATCTTGGCGGCCACACCCTTGGGCAGCTTGATGTCCTTGAGGGTCAGGGAAGAGCCCTTTTCCAGCTTGGACAGGTCCACAGCGATGAACTCTGGCAGGTCCGAAGGCATGCAGGTCACGTCCAGTTCGTTCACGATCGGGTTGACCATGCACTTGTCGACCTTGACGGCGTTGGACTCTTCAGCGCCGCTGAAGTGCAGTGGCACCTTCATGTGCAGCTTGGTCTTCTCGTCCACGCGCTGGAAGTCGATGTGCAGCACGAGTTGCTTGTAGGGGTGGTATTGCACGTCGCGCAGCAGGACCTTGGCGGTCTTGCCGGCCACTTCCATGTCCAGCACGCTGGAGTGGAATGCTTCCTTCTTGAGGGCGTGCCACAGTGCGTTGTGGTCGATCTCGATCAGTTGGGGTTCAGCGGCACCGCCGTACACGATGCCAGGGGTCTTGCCCGAAATGCGGAGACGGCGGCTCGCACCCGTACCCTGCTTGGCGCGCTCAAAAGCGACGAAGTTCATAGTTAGCTCCTGAAAAGAGGCGACCGCGACCAGTCATCCTCCGTTGAAAAAAGGCTTGTGGCCATATGCCGCAAACCTGCATGCCGTTCTCGAACAAACAACAAGCCTCCCAAGGGAGGCTTGTGTGCAGAGCTGCTGCTGCCTTGCTCCCGAAGGAGCTGGTTCAGAACAGGTTTTCTTGGTCCGAGAACAGGCTCATCACCGACTCTCCCTTGGCAATGCGCTGGATCGTCTCGGCGATCAGCGGGGCCACGGAGAGCTGGCGAATCTTGGTGCATCCCTTGGCGTTGTCGCTCAGGGGGATGGTGTTGGTCACTACCACTTCATCCAGGGCCGAGCCCTTGGCGATGCGTTCAATGGCAGGGCCCGAAAAAATGGGGTGCGTGCAATAGGCATACACGCTCTTGGCGCCGCGCTCCTTGAGCACTTCGGCAGCCTTCACCAGCGTGCCGGCGGTGTCGATCATGTCGTCCATGATCACGCAGTTGCGGCCTTCGATCTCGCCGATCACGTGCATGACTTCGGACACATTGGCCTTGGGGCGGCGCTTGTCGATGATGGCCAGGTCGCAGTTGAGCTGCTTGGCCAGTGCGCGGGCGCGCACCACGCCACCCACGTCGGGGGACACGACGATCAGGTCCTCGTAGTTCTTCTGGCGCAGGTCGCCCAGCAGAACAGGGGACGCATAGATGTTGTCCACGGGAATGTCGAAAAAGCCCTGGATCTGGTCGGCGTGCAGGTCCATGGTGAGCACGCGGGCCACGCCCACGGTCTGCAGCATGTTGGCCACCACCTTGGCAGTGATCGGAACGCGGCTGGAGCGGGGGCGGCGGTCCTGACGGGCGTAGCCGAAGTACGGAATCACCGCGCTGATGCGTTCGGCCGATGCACGCTTGAGCGCATCCACCATGATCAGCAGTTCCATCAGGTTTTCGTTGGTGGGTGCGCAGGTGGACTGGACCACGAACACGTCGCGGGCGCGCACGTTCTGCTTGATCTCGACGGTGACTTCACCGTCGGAGAAACGGCCCACGTCGGCGGCGCCCAGGGTGGTGCCCAGATGCTGGGCGATTTCAGCTGCCATGCCAGGATTGGCATTGCCGGTGAAAACCATGAAGTCGGGGTGGTTGGCTTGCATGAGAGTCCCAGCAGTCTGAAAAATATGCCCGTACGCGAGAAAGATATTTGGCAGGGGAAGAAGGATTCGAACCTTCGCATGCCGGAATCAAAATCCGGTGCCTTAACCAGCTTGGCGACTCCCCTACACAGGTCAATTGCCGAAGGCAACCAACCTCAATTCTCGTCTGATGCCCAACCCGCAAGAGGGTGAATCATCAGATTGTCACATGCCTTGACCTGCCAGCCCCGGGGGACTCCATCCAGATCAACTGCATGCGACATTTGCGCAAACACCGCACTGCCTGAGCCTGTCATCCGGCCTTGCAATCCGCGTGACCTGAGCCATTCAAGGGCTTCGGTGACTTCGGGGCAAAGTGCCTGGGCAACTGGCTGCAAGTCATTTCGACCAAAGTCAAAGTGTGCTGCAGCAAAGCCTAAGATTGTAGCACTATCTGAATCACGTTTCAAACTTGGCGACGAAAAAATTAATTTTGTCTCCAGGCCTGCTGCAGGCTTCACGATCGCAAAGCGTGCTGGTGGCAGTTGGTGCGCTGTCTCAAGCGGCGTGATTGTCTCACCAATTCCTTCCACAAAAGCGTTGCGGCCGCGTAAAAAAAAAGGAATGTCGGCGCCCAGTGTCAGGCCGATCTTTTCGAGGGCGGTGCGTGGCAGGTGCAGACCCCACAGCCGGTTGAGTGCGAGGAGCGTGGTGGCGGCATCGGACGAGCCTCCACCCATGCCTGCCTGCGCGGGGATGCTCTTGTCCACGGCGATATGCGCGCCCCGCGTGCAGCCCGTGGCCGACTGGAGCGCACGGGCCGCCCGGATGGTCAGGTCCAGATCGGGCAGCGCAGGGCCAAGGTCTTCACGCGTGATGTCGGCGCTGGTGGCGCGGCACTCGAAGTGCAGGGTGTCGCACCAATCCACCAGCATGAAGACCGATTGCAGCAGGTGATAGCCGTCCTCGCGCCGCCCGGTGATGTGCAGGAAAAGATTGAGCTTTGCCGGAGCCGGCACGTCGTAGATTGCTTGCATGGACAGGGCAGGGCGCGTACGCCAGGGAGATTAGCGGGTCAGTGCAATCCGCAGCGTGGCCTGCGGCTGCGGGTCGTCGCGGTGCGCCACCAGTCGGCCTTGCGCCACGCCTGCCAGGTCGGCACGCCAGCCGGGCGCCGTGGCCGGGGTGCCCTTGAGCCAGCTGAACAGCGCGGTGACCGGAATGCGGGTGCCTGTCACTTCCTGCAGCAGCGTGTCGAGCGAGTCGGACGTGCGGCTCTCCTGGGCGCTCACCAGTTGGGCGTGGCCATCTTTCCAGTCCAGCTGCGCCAGTTGGTTGCCCAGCGGGCTGAGCAATACCAGGCCACCGCGGCCTGGGTTGCCACGCAACTCGAACATGGCCGAGAACGACTGTGAGTCCTGCCCCTCGACCTGAAGTGCAAGGCGGCCGCTCCAGGTGTCGTCATCGGCAGCGCTTTTGGGCGCAAGGGGCTGCTGCGCGCAACCTGTCAGCCACATCGCGCAGATGAGCAGCATGACGCGCCATCCGACAACGATGTGCGACCCTCTGAATGCGCCGTGGGTGCGCACGACGGCGCCGTGCCAGCCCCGCGTCAAAGTTTTACCCCGAGGCGTGCCAGCGTGTCCTTCAGCGTCTCGTTGTCAGGGCTGACGCGCTGGCTTTCCTTCCAGACCTTCAGGGCCGCATCCTTGTCTCCCAGGCTCCAGAGGACCTCGCCCAGGTGTGCGCCGATTTCCACGTCGGGGCGGGCCTTGTAAGCGACCTCCAGGAGCTTGCGGGCTTCTGCCTTGTTGCCCAGCCGGAATTCGACCCAGGCCAGGCTGTCGGTGATGAAGGGGTCGGAGGGCGCGAATTCGAGCGCCTTCAGGATGAGCTCCCTGGCTTCCGACAGGCGCTGGCCACGCTCCGCCATCGAGTAGCCCAGGGCGTTGTACGCGTGGTGGTATTGCGGCTTTTGGGCGATCACCTGGCGCAGCAGCCGCTCCATGGTGTCGAAATCGCCGGCTTTTTCGGCCAGCATGGCCTGGTCGTACACCAGCTCGACGTCGTCGGGCGCCAGTGCTACCAGTTCGGTCTGTACCTTGTAGGCGTCCTGGTAGAGCCGTTGGTCGCGCAGCAGTTGTACTTCCGCAAGCAGCTTCATGCGCATGTCGTCGGCGGAGGTGCCCGGCAGGTTGCGCAGCAGGGCGCGCGCCTGTGCGATCTTGCCCTGGCGGGCCAGCAGAGAAGCGCGGCGGCTTTGCGCGCTGAAGACTTCGTCGGCGTTGTCGATGCGCTTGAGCCACGCCTCCGCTGCAGCATAGTCTTGCTTCTTCTCAGCAATCTGCGCGTGGAGAAGAAAGGCCTGAGTCATGCCGCGCTGGCGAATGTCCGGGTCCTCCGATGCGGACAACAGTTCCATGTAGCGCTGGAGGTCTTTCTCGGCCGCAGGCAGTCTGTTGTCCTGCAAATGCAGCGTGGCCAGCACCAGCCAGGCTTCCACGAGTTCGGGTTTTTCCTTGGTGGCGGATTCCAGTTGACGGGCCGCGTCGGCATAGCGCTGCTGGCCGAGCAGAACGCGCGCATAGGCCATGCGCAATTCGGGCACGGGTTGTTTGGAGAGCGCTTGCACCACCAGCGATTCCGCCTCAGGGGTGCCGTCGTCCATCATCTGCAGCGCGAGTTGTGCCGAGCCCTCGCTGCCTGCATCCAGCTCCAAGGCCTTTCGCGCGGCGTCCAGAGCACCCGCCTTGTCGCCTGCGGCAAGGCGCAACCGGCCCAGGGACACCCATGCGATGGGACCGGTCGCCGGGTTGGTCAATTCGTTGGCAAGTGCGTTTTCGACCACCTTGGCGGCCAAGGCCTTGTCACTGGCGCGTCCGTACATCTGGGGCAGCGCGGACAACATGGCCGCCTTGCTGCGGGGTGGGGACTGGGCGAGCTCCTGGCGCAGGAGGTCGGGGGTTTCACCGATACGGTTCAGTGCCACCAGTATCTGAAGCACATACCGGTTGGCTTCCCGGGACTGAGGGAGCGCCTCTTTCCATGCCTGGGCAGCGGCAAGCGCATAGTCACCGGAACGGGCCTGCAGAGCGATATCTGCGGCGCGTTGGTATAACTGACCGTCGGCGCTGCGGCGAGCGGCTTCAAGCATGAAGGCGTAGCCTGCACCCGGGTCCCCGGTGCGCGCACTGACTTCCCCCAGCAGGATCTCGTAGAACAGTTCCGCGTCCAGCGCCGGGTTGGAAACCACAGGTTCTTCTGCAGGGGCTGCAGGCGCCTCAACGCTGGGGGATTGCGCGTACGCCGTGCAAGCCGCAATCGCGATCGCTGTTGACAGGGCTGTGGTCCGAAAACTGTGAAATAGCACCATCGGGTCATAATAATCCATGCCCGTTAACCCGATGCAGGTCGCGTTGTATGCCTGAGTTACCCGAAGTGGAAGTCACGCGCCGCAGTTTTGCTGATGCCATCACTGGGGCGCACATCGAGGGCATCACGCTGGGCAAACCGCTGCGCTGGCCACTGGGTTGCGATCCGCAGGAGCTCGTGGGGCAAGAGGTCGTCGGGCTGCGCCGGCGCGGCAAGTACCTGCTGGCCGACACCAGCCAGGGGCTGCTGCTGTTGCACCTGGGCATGTCTGGCAGCCTGCGCTTCAGCCACGGTTTGCCGGTACCGGGTGTGCATGACCACTTCGATATGGCAACGAACCGCGGAACGCTGCGGCTGCATGACCCGCGCCGCTTCGGTGCGGTGGTCTACACCAAGGGTGAGCATGATCCCGTAGCGTCCAGGCTGCTGGACGGCCTGGGGATGGAGCCGCTCTCGCACTCGTTCTCCCTGGCGACCTTCCAGGCCGGACTGAAAAAAAGCCGCATGCCCATCAAGCAGTTGCTGCTGGGGGGGAAGCTCGTGGTCGGGGTGGGCAACATCTATGCGTCGGAAGTGCTGTTCCTGGCAGGCATCCGGCCCACGGCGCCTGCGTCGCGCATCGGGCCGGCCCGTGCGCGCAAGTTGCACGAGGCCATCGTCAGTGTATTGGCCAGAGCAGTGGAAATGGGCGGCAGCACATTGCGCGATTTCTCCAGCGCAGACGGAATGGCGGGGCATTTCCAGACTCAGGCCAACGTGTATGGGCGAGAAGGTGCGCCGTGCCACGTCTGTGGCGCACCCATCAGGCTGTTGCGGCAGGGTCAGCGAAGCACTTACTTCTGCGCCCAATGCCAACGCGCCTGAGCGTGGAGAAGTGCGAACTGCGCGTTCAAGTACAGTCTGTGGGCGGTCAATGCTATATTTTGTGCATGCCTGAATTGCGGGCCATATACAGATATAGACACCTCCGGGAGCAAAGTGGGACCCTCATTCAACGAACAGTTCGACCAGCATGGCGTCTGGAGACGTGAATTCGCCCAGCAGCTCAAGCGGCTGGGCGACTGGATGTCTTCGCATGACCTCATGGATTCTGCAGTGCGCGAGCGCCTGCACCGGCTGGAAGAGCAGGTTCGCAGTGACAAGGTCATGGTGGCTTTCGTCGCGGAGTTCTCGCGCGGCAAGTCTGAGCTGATCAACGCCATCTTCTTTGCCGGCTATGGGCGCCGCATCATGCCGGCGAGTGCAGGGCGCACCACCATGTGCCCCACGGAGCTTGGCTATGACGCCAGCGTGGCGCCCAGCCTGCGGCTCCTTCCCATCGAAACCCGGCTGCAGATGCAGAGCCTGGCGGAATGGCGGGTAAAAACGGAACGCTGGCACGAGATACCGCTGGATGTCGGCAATGCTGACCAGATTGCCAAAGCGCTGGAGAAGGTGGCCGAGGTGCGCAAGGTCAGTCTGGACAATGCCCGCGCGCTGGGCTTCTGGCATGACGACCTGACGGATGAAAACCCCGTCCCCGACTCCCACGGCATGGTGGAAGTCCCGATGTGGCGGCACGCCATCATCAATATTCCGCACCCACTGCTCAAGCAAGGCCTGGTCATCCTGGACACGCCGGGCCTAAACGCTGTGGGGGCCGAGCCCGAGCTGACCGTCAACCTCATCCCCCAGGCGCACGCGGTGGTGTTCATCCTGAGCGCGGACACAGGTGTGACGCGGTCAGACCTGTCGATCTGGCGGGAACACCTGGCCATTTCCCCGGACAGCATGGATGCCCGCCTCGTGGTGTTGAACAAGATCGATACCTTGTGGGACACGCTCAATTCTGCCGACCAGGTGCAGGCCCAGATGGAGCGCCAATGCCAGACGTCCGCTGAAATGCTGGGCGTGCCGCTGGAAAGAGTGGTGCCGGTCTCCGCTCAAAAAGGCCTTGTCGCCAAGATCACGGCGGACGACCTGCTGCTGGAGACCAGCGGACTGCCAGTGCTGGAAGAGGCTCTGGCCAAGGGCATCATGGGGCAGCGGCAAAGCATTTTGCGGGCGGCCGTCGCCAACGGCGTGGCCAATCTGCGCACCGAGACGTCGCGGGTCATCAACATCCGGCGCCGCGATCTGGATGACCAGATGGCGGAGCTGCGCAGCCTGCGTGGCAAGAACGCTTCGGTGATCGAGTCGATGCGCCACCGGATCGAGCAGGAGCAGCGCGAGTTCGATCTGAGCACCGCCAAGATCCAGGCCGTTCGGGCAGTGCACCTCAAGCTGTTGCGTGACGTATTTCAGCAGCTTGGCGCGAAGTCCCTCAAGGCGGAGTTGTCCGAACTGGCGCAGACCCTGCAGCAAAAGGGGCTCAAGCTGGGCGTCAAGAAAATCTACGTCCAGACGTTCGACAAACTGCGCGGCACCCTGGACAAGGCGCAGGCATCGGGGACTGAAATCCAGGCGATGCTGGGCGGCACTTTCCGCCAGTTGAATGCCGAGTTCGGATTTTCCCTGCAGGTCCCGTCTCCGCCGCAACTGGAACACTTCACGCACGACCTACACCAGATCGAGCAAAGCCATCTGCAGTACCTGGGCATGGGCAACGCCCTGAAGTTGGCGCAACCCGAGTTTGCGGAGCGCCTGGTGCGTGCGCTGGCGATGCGCCTGCGTACGGTCTACGAATCCGCTGCCAACGACCTGGAGCTGTGGAGCAAGTCTGCCACCGCGCAGCTGGATGCGCAGCTGCGGGAACGCCGACGCAGCTTTGCGCGTCGCATGGAGGCGGTGGACCGCATTCAGCAAGCCGCCAGCGGGCTGGTCGAGCGGATTTCCGAGATCGAAGCAGGTGAAGAAGAACTGGGGCAGCTGGAAAGCAAGCTTCACGAACTGACCTCCAAGCTGGTCGCGCCCCCCAGCCTCGACGCCACCGGTGCGGACAAGCAACTCCTGCCGGCATGAGCGAGGCTGCGGGTGTGGGTGTCGCCGAGCGTGTGGTGGCTTGGCAGGCGGCAAGTGGCCGCAACCACTTGCCCTGGCAGCAGACGCGCGACCCCTATCGGGTCTGGCTGTCGGAGATCATGCTGCAGCAGACCCAGGTCAGCACGGTGCTGGACTACTATGCGCGGTTCCTGGCCCGGTTCCCCAATGTGGCGGCTCTGGCCGCCGCTCCGCAGGATGAGGTCATGGGCCTTTGGAGCGGCCTGGGCTACTACACCCGGGCCCGCAACCTGCACCGCTGCGCCCAGGAGGTGGTGGCCGAACACGGTGGGGAGTTTCCTCGCAGCGCGCAAGTGCTGGCCACCCTGCCTGGTATCGGGCGATCGACCGCCGGGGCCATCGCGGCGTTCTGCTTTTCGGAGCGTGTTCCCATTCTGGATGCCAATGTCCGCAGGGTTTTGACGCGTCTATTGGGGTTCGATGCTGATCTTGCTTCTGCCAGGAACGAACGCGCACTCTGGGACCATGCGCAGGCGCTGCTGCCTCAGCACGATCTTCAGCGTGCCATGCCCCGCTATACGCAAGGGTTGATGGACCTGGGGGCCACCATATGCCTGCCCAGGGCGCCGCTGTGCGGGCAATGCCCGTTGCATGCGAGCTGCGTGGCCTTGCGTGGTGGCGAGCCCGAGCGTTACCCGGTCAAGACCCGCAAGCTGACGCGCCGCTCGGAATCCTGGCAACTGCTGGTGCTTCGCAATGCCAAGGGGCAAGTGTGGCTCCAAAGACGCCCTGCAACAGGCATCTGGGCGGGCATGCACTGTGTACCGGTGTTCGAGGACAGTGCCTCGTTGCACTGCTCGGTGCGGGCGCTGGCCGACGACGTGGATGATCTCTCCATCCACGAACTGCAGCCGTTCGTGCATGTGCTGACACATCGCGACCTGCATCTGCACCCGGTGCTGGTGACGGGCTCCCTTCCGAGCCGTCCCGCGCACGATGGGGAGTGGCTGGGCGCTGATCAGTGGAGCGCGGTAGGGCTTCCTGCACCCATCCGAAAACTGCTGGACACCAGCCAGGCCTCGCTGTGGTGAGTGCTGCAGAGGTTTCGCGCTGCCGCGAGCTCAGCGGCCATCCAGTTCGCGGTGCCTGCGCAAGGCGGTCCACCGGTCACTGAACACTTTGGACAGCTGTTCCACCAGATAGACTGAGCGGTGCTGACCACCGGTGCAGCCGATGGCCACAGTGACGTAGCTGCGATGGTTGCGGTCCAGGAACTCCAGCCAATGCGCCAGGAATTGCGCGATGTGCTCCTGCATCAGCAGCACCTCCGACTGCTGTGCCAGGAAACGCGCCACGGGTTCATCCAGGCCGGTCAGGTCGCGCAGCGCAGGCTCGTAGTGTGGGTTGGGCAGCATGCGCACATCAAACACGTAGTCCGCGTCCATGGGGATGCCGCGCTTGAACGCGAAGGACTGGAAGACCAGGGTCAGCTGGCCCCGCGTCGTCGTCAACAGGCTCTTGACGTAGCTTTGCAACTGCGAAGACCGGATGGTGCTGGTGTCGATGACGTGCGACTGATCGCGCAGCTCGGCCAGGAGCTCTCGCTCCACTTCGATGATTTGCACGAGCGCCCTGCGGCCCTGCTGCAGGTCGGCGTGGGACAAGGGGTGGCGCCGCCGTGTCTCCGAAAAGCGCCGCACCAGGGTGTCGATGGTTGCATCCAGAAAAATGGACTGCACCGACACCCCCTGGCTGCGAAGTCGCTTCAGCTCCTGTGGGACCTGGTGCAACGACGTGGCGCTGCGCACATCCATGGCGATGGCCAGGCGGTTGCCGTGGTGGTGATGCTCCAGTGCGACGAATGCCGGGAGCAGTTCGGGCGGCAGGTTGTCCACGCAGTAGTAGCCGGCATCCTCCAGTGCATGCAGGGCCACGGACTTGCCGGATCCTGACATGCCGGTGATCAGCACGATCTCCAATGCCATCATCGGGCCCCTTCCTGCGGTGCGGCAGAGCCTGCCAAGTCCAGCATCTCGCGGGCGTGGTTGAGCGACGCGTCCGTGGACTTCTCGCCTCCGAGCATGCGCGCGATCTCTGCGACGCGGTGCGTGCCCTGCACCACGTTCACCGAGCTTGTGGTCCCTTCCGGACTCTTGCGCTTGGACACCTTGAGGTGGTGGTGAGCACAGGCGGCCACTTGCGGCAGGTGGGTGACGGCCAGCACCTGGCGGTCGCTGCCCAGCTGCTGCATAAGCCGGCCCACCGTCTCTGCCACAGCGCCGCCCACGCCCGAGTCCACTTCGTCAAAAATCAGTGTGGGAGCCAATCCGAGTTCGCTGGTCGTCACCGAAATCGCCAGGGATATCCGCGACAGTTCTCCGCCCGAGGCCACCTTGCCGATGGGCTTGGGCGTCATCCCGGGATGCCCTGCCACGAGAAACACCACGTCGTCGATGCCGTGGGAGCTCGGCTCTGCCGACTTGCTGACAGAGACTTCGAACTTGCCCCCTTCCATGCCCAGCCCCTGCATGGCCTGGGTGATGGCCGAGGACAGCTTGGGCGCCGCCTTGTCCCGTCCCAGAGACAGGGCGCGGGCTGAAGCCTGGTAGGCTTTGGCGCTTGCGGCCTCCGCTGCTTCCAGGCGCTCCAGATCGGTGGCTGCATCCAGTTGCAGCATCTCGCTCTTCCACCCCTTCAGCAGGGCCGGAAGCTCGGCAGGCGTGCGCTTGTACCGGCGTGCCAAGGTCATCCATTGCGAAATGCGCGTGTCGAGTTCCGCCAGGCGCTGGGGGTCGATCTCGGCATGCCGCAGGTAGAGCTGAAGCGAGTGGGCCACGTCGCTCGCCTGGGCCAGGCTCGATGCCAGGATATCGGCCAGGTTTGCGAACTCGGGTTCGATGTGTTCCTGGCCATGCAGCAGCGCATGCGCGCGGCCGATGCCAGCCAAGGCGCCGGCATCGTCATCCTGCAGCGCATGCAGCGCACCCTCCGCACCGTCCAGCAACGACTGGGCGTGCGACAGGCGCTTGTGTTGAACCTCCAGCTCTTCCCATTCGCCGTCGGCAGGCCCCAGCTTGTCCACCTCACCAATCTGCCACTGCAACCGTTCGCGTTCCTGCTGCAGATTGGCCTGCGCCTGGCGAGCCTGCTCCAGTGTCTTCTGGTCGGCGCGCCATTGCGTCCAGCGCGCCGACGTTGCAGCGCTGTTCAGGCCCGCGAACGCGTCGAGCAGGCCCCGCACGGACTCTGGCCGGGTCAGGCTTTGCCAGGCATGCTGCCCATGGATGTCCAGCAGCAGGTCGCCGAGGGAGCGCAGCTGCGCCGCCGTGGCCGGCGTTCCGTTGATCCAGGCGCGGCTCTTGCCCTGGGTGTCGATGGTGCGGCGCAGGAGCAAGTGGCCGTCGTTCTCGAAACCGGCGTCTTCCAGCCAGGGGGCTATGTGGACGGGGCTGTCGAACTCGGCGCACAGGTCCGTCTTGGAGGCCCCTTCCCGGATCATGCCGGCATCCGCGCGCGAACCCAGCACGAGCTGCAGCGCGTCGATGAGGATGGACTTGCCCGCGCCCGTCTCGCCGGTCAACACCGTGAAACCGGTGCTCAACTCGAGCTCCAGCGACTGCACGATCACGAAGTCGCGCAGGGTGATGCGTCTGAGCGCCATGGTCAGGAGCCCCCTTCGTTCCAGCGCAGCTTCTTGCGCAGGGTGGCGAAGTAGTTCCAGCCTAAAGGATGAAGAAACCGCACGCAGTGTTCTGACCGCTTGACCAGAATGCGGTCGCCGTGCAGCAGCGAAGCGAGCGACTGCATGTCGAAGTTGGCGCTGACGTCCCTGCCGCTGACCACCTCGACCGCCACCTCGGTGGCATCGGACAGCACGATGGGGCGGTTTGACAACGTATGGGGTGCGATGGGCACGAGCACCCAGCCGGGGATCGATGGGTGGAGCATCGGACCGCCGGCCGAGAGCGAATACGCGGTCGATCCAGTGGGGGAGGCGATGATGAGGCCGTCCGCGCGCTGGTTGGCCACGAAGCGTCCACCCACCTCCACGCGCAACTCCACCATGCCGGACGTCGCGCCCCGGTTCACGACCACGTCATTCATGGCGAGCGCCTCGAACACGACGCGCTCATCGCGCACGACAGTGGCGTGCATGAGTGGTCGCAGGTCTTCCTCGTACTCGCCCTGCAGCATCGGCGCCAGTGTGGCTTGGTAAGCATCGAAAGGGATGTCGGTGATGAAGCCCAGGCGCCCCTGGTTGATGCCGATCAGGGGCGTGCCGAAACGGGCCAGTCTCCGGCCGATGCCCAGCATGGTCCCGTCGCCGCCCACCACCAGCCCGAGATCGCACCGGGTGCCTATCTGGTCTACATTCAGCGATGGGTAATGGACCAGGCCCATGTTGCTGGCGGTTTCGGCCTCCAGGGCCACTTCGCAACCCTGGCGCTCCAGAAAGTGCGCGATGTCTTCAAGAGCCTGGCGGGAGGTATCGCCTGCAGAGCCCGCTGATGAAGCCTGGTACTTGCCGATGAGGGCGACATGGCGGAAATTGGACGTCATCGCGAAATTACATCATTAAAATCATTCCATGCTTGATGACCGTGCCAAGTTGTTGCTCAAAGCGCTGGTCGAGCGCTACATAGCCGACGGGCAACCGGTCGGCTCGAGGACTTTGTCGCGCGCATCCGGGCTGGACCTCTCGCCCGCCACGATCCGCAACGTGATGGCCGACCTGGAGGAGCTGGGTCTCATCGCCAGTCCGCACACGTCTGCAGGGCGCATACCTACTGCGCGCGGCTATCGGCTGTTCGTGGACACGATGCTCACTGTCCAGCGCGACTCGTTCATGCCCGCGCAGCAACTGGCACCTGAACAACCGCAGAAGGTGATTGCCAACGCAGCGCAGCTGCTCTCCAATCTGTCGCAGTTTGTAGGCGTGGTCATGGCGCCAAGGCGTACTTCTGTCTTTCGCCACATCGAGTTTTTGAAGCTGTCGGAGCGTCGGTTCCTGGTGATCATCGTGTCTCCGGAAGGTGACGTGCAGAACCGCGTCATTTTCACGGAAGTGGACTACTCCGCGGCGCAGCTGTTGGAGACCTCGAATTTCCTGAATACGCATTACGCAGGTCTTGCGATGGAGCAGGTGCGCGAGCGGTTGAAATCAGAAGTGGATGCGCTGCGTGGCGAGATCGCGTCCCTCATGCAGGCGGCCGTGAATGTGGGGTCGGAGGCCCTGTCGGCTGCGCAGGACGAGGTGGTGATATCCGGCGAGCGCAACCTTCTGGCCGTCAGCGACTTCTCCAGCGACATGGGGAATCTGCGACGTGCGTTCGATCTCTTCGAGCAGAAGACCCAGATACTGCGGCTGCTGGACATCTCCAGCCAGGCAGAGGGCGTGCGCATCTACATCGGCGGTGAAAGCCTGGTGGTGCCTTTCGAGGAGCTGTCGGTGGTCAGTTCCCCCTACGAGGTGGATGGCAAGGTGGTGGGCACACTGGGAGTCATCGGCCCCACGCGCATGCCGTACGACCGCATGATCCAGATTGTGGATATCACCTCGAAGCTCGTTTCCAACGCGCTCAGCCACCGCAAGTAAGCCCCTACAATACGGCGCTTGCCCCCGTTGTATGTACTGCGCTGGAGCATGGATTGGGGCGTTAGCTCAGTTGGTTAGAGCAGAGGACTCATAATCCTTTGGTCGCGGGTTCAAGTCCCTCACGCCCTACCACCATCCTTTACCAGCGCGCAGATGGCGTCCGATCTGAAAGGATCCACGTCATTTTTCGTCCTCTGGCAGCCTGTTTCGTTTTTTGGGCTGCTGCAGTGCATTACAATCTCGGCTTGCGTTTGAATTGAGTAGTTGGAGATTGCTGCGAAGCGGCAAGGAACAACAAAAAATCATGATTTCTAGGGTCGCCAAAAAATCGTGCTATAATTCAAAGCTTAGCGGCTGTAGCTCAGCTGGATAGAGTACTTGGCTACGAACCAAGGGGTCGTGGGTTCGATTCCTGCCAGCCGCACCAACAGGTAAGCCCTGTAACTTCTTGAAGTTACAGGGCTTTTTCCTTTGTGGATCGCGTTCTCATGCGACCCGCTCCAGTGCCAGTGTGGGGACTTTTGGGGGACTTTGTTCCCCGGCCAGGCGTGCCTGGTGCTCTGCCCGCAGCGTGGCCAGCGATTTGTTCCACGCGCCGCTGTCGGCGGTGATCTTTTCCAGTGCCCCATGCAGCTCCACGATCTGCGCCGTGCTGTAGTGCTGGGTCATGCTCCGGGTGCTGTGCCACAAGATACGCCCCACTTCGGGTGTGATCAGCGACCGCGTGATGTTCAAGTCCTCGCCGTCCAGCCCTGAATCGCCGTTCGGGGGTGGCAGGGTGTGGTTGCTGCGGTTGACTGACGGGCGCAAGGTCTGGGAAGGCTGGAGCGATCAACAGGGCTACTACACCGCCACTGGCCTGGAGCTGGGCGAGGAGTACGTCGCCGTGGGCATCGACACCGCCCGCAATCAGAAAGCGACGGGCGCAGGCCCGGTGCGCGCAACGGAGGCTGCATGACGATCAGCTCGGCGCATCGAGGCGCTCGAAATCAGGCGAGCATCACACTGGCCGACACCGGGCCGGGCCAGTCCACCCTCAAGCTGTACAGCGAGGCGGGCGGCATCCTGCTTGCCATGCGCACCTTCGCCAAGCCCTGCGGCACGATCACGGCCGAGGGGCGCATCCAGTTGCTGCCAGCGGCTGCAAATGACCTGGTGGTTGCGACCGGCACGCCCACATGGGGCGAGTGGTGCAACGGTTCAGGCGTTCCCATCTGGGGGGCGGCAGTCACCGGGGAAGACGGGCCGGGCCCATTCAAGCTACTGGGCACCGGGCCTGGCCTGACCATCTATGCGGGCGGCGTCTTGACGTTGCTCTCGCCTGCTTTGCTGGGGTGATCGTGTGGAGTTCGACGGCAAACTTGTCTTCACCCAGCCGCACGACGGCACGGGGCGCCTGGTCTTCGGGGATGCCGGCGACGAGGTGGTGCCCGACGTCACGCTCAGCATCGACGGCGACCTGCCCGGCCTGGGCACGCTCACGCTGCGCGCTGGCACACGACTCGGCATTGACGCCGAGTTGCCCGGCCTGGACGGCGCGATCGGGCTGGAGTGGGATGCAAACGTTAGCCGGGGCATGCGCGCCGAGCTGCAAACACGATGGCAAGAGGCGCAACCCCTTGCGGCCGGTGTCGCGGTGGCGTGGCAGAGGGGCGAGCCGATGCGCGCTGCGGTGGACGTCACATGGCAGCAGGGCCTACCCGTCGCAAGCGGGCTGGAGTTCGGCTGGCAGGAGGCCGATCGCCTGCGTGCCGGCGCAATTTCGCATTGGCAGGACGGCGCTCAACTGCGCCAGGCGCTGGAAACCGGCTGGCAGGAGAGCGAGCGCGTGCGGGCTGCTGCGCTCACGGTTTGGCAGGAGGGTGTGCTGCGCCGAGGCGCTGTGCTGTCTGCTTGGCAGGAACAGACCCGCATGCGCAACGCCGTCGTCTCGGCTTGGCAGAACGGCGCTCCCCTGCGCCACGTGGTGCGCAGCCGCTGGTCGGACGGCGTTCACATGCGGCGGGCTCTGCGGTCGCATTGGCAGGAGGGGCAGCGTCCGCGGATTGGTGTCTCGGCTTTGCCAGTCGATCCACCTGAACCGCCTTGCTACGACCCGGCCACGGTCGGGCGACTCATCTTCACTGAGCCGTTCACGGGCGACGGGCGGCTTGTTTTCATCTGTCAACGGATCGGGCCTGGGCCGGAGCCCGGCGACACCATCGTTGTTCCAGTCAGAAGGTTCTACATGACAGTCAACAGCGTCAGCCTGGCGCGCGCGGATGGAACGCCGCTTCCCGCCTCCGCTTTCGGAATGTCCCTGGACGCCGATTCGTGGACATGGCAGTGGACGGCATCACTCCATGCCAGTGCGCTGCCGTTGATAACGCCGGGGTCGGACGGCAACCCGGTGCAGGTCGTTGCGACCATCAACGGCGTTCCGTATCGCCTTCTGGCCGAGAGCTACAGCAGGGAGCGCCAGTTCGGCAGCACGCGTGTCAATGTCAAGGGGCGAGGCATTGCAGCATTGCTCGATGCTCCGTACTCGCCGGCCCTGAATCATGGCAACGCCCTTGCGCGAACTGGTCAGCAGCTCATGGGTGAAGTGCTGACACTCAACGGCGTGGGCATCGGTTGGGATGTTGACTGGCACCTCACGGACTGGCTTGTCCCCGGTGGGGTCTGGACGCATCAGGGTTCGTACATGAGCGCACTGCTCGATATCGCGGGGGCCGTGGGCGGCTACATCCAGCCGCACGACACTGCGCAAACAGTGCGTGCTCTACGACGATACCCAGACGCCCCCTGGCGCTGGAGTGCACTCACTCCCGACTACGAGTTGCCCTCAGCCGTGGTGAGCGTCGAGGGCATCGAATGGGAGCGACGTGCGCTCTATGACCGCGTTTTCGTAAGCGGCGTGAGCGTGGGAATCACGGGCAACGTACGGCGCGCAGGGACTGCCGGGTTGCTGGTTGCGCCGGGCGTCACGCACCCGCTGATCACCGAGACCGAGGCCGCGCGCCAGCGAGGTATCGCGGAGCTGGGTAGCTCTGGCCTGGGGGCGCAAATTAGCCTGCGCCTGCCCATCCTCTCTGAGACCGGTGTCATCAAGCCTGGCTCCCTGGTGCGCTATGTGGACGTCGGCACGACGCACCTCGGCTTCGTCCGCTCCACGTCTGTTGAGTGGTCTATGCCAACACTGCGGCAGGTTCTGTCTGTCGAAACCCACCCGGAGTGAGATCTCAATGAAAAACCTCTTCCAAGCCTTCAAGGAAATCTTCCCAGATGCGCCGCGCCAGATCGGCGAGGTGCTGTCGCACGAGGCCGGCGTTGCGACTGTTTCTTTCCATGGGGGAGGGATCGCTCAAGCCATCGGCGATGCAACACCTGGTCAATACGTCTTTGTTCGCGACGGCGTGATCGAGGGCGAGGCGCCGAATCTGCCCGTTGTCGATATCGAGATCTAGCCGTTCATTCCCTGGACAACGCCCGCCGTGTGGCAACACCGGCGGGCGTTGTCGTTTCTGCAACCCTGAAAGGAGATACCTATGCACCTTATCACCGTCGAGGCGCTTCGAGCCATCGGCGCAAACCTTGCCCGCGCTCAGCGATGGTTGGAGCCATTGCGGGCCACGTGTGAGGCCTACGAGATCTACACGCCCAAGCGGCTCTGTGCGTTTCTCGCCCAGGTCGGGCACGAGTCGGAGGGACTGCTTTACACAACGGAGCTGTGGGGCCCAACTGCGGCGCAGCTGGGTTATGAAGGCCGTTCCGATCTCGGAAATGTGAAGCCCGGAGACGGGCTTCGATATCGCGGCCACGGCCTGATCCAGATCACGGGCCGCAGCAACCATGCGCAGATACGAGACCGGCTGAGGGCGAGATTGGGGGCGCACGTTCCTGACTTCGAGGAACAACCTCAACTGCTCGCCCACGAGCCATGGGCTGCACTGTGCGCGGGGGACTATTGGGACTCGCGCAACATCAACTCGTTAGCCGACGTCGACGCCTTCGAGGCCATAACGCGCAAGGTCAATGGCGGCTTGAACGGGCACAAAGATCGTCTAAAGCGATGGCACGCGGTGCGTCAGGAGATGGGCCTGTGATCACCGTCACGTTCCTCATCGACCCTTTGCTCAAGCCTCTGGGGAACAGCAACGAATGGGAGCTGGTCGACAACTTCACGGTGCGCATCGAGGAGGACGGCAAGCCCGTCGAAATCGTCACCGTGCCCCGTGGATTCACCACCGACCTCGCAAGCGTGCCCCGACTGCCTGGCGCATACCTGTTGTTCGCCAACAGGGCCAGACGCAGTGCGATCTTGCATGACTACCTGTACTCGCTTCATCGGCCGCGCAAGTGGGCCGATGCGGTGTTCGACGCCGCGATGAAAAACGAGGTTTCCTTCCTGCCGCGCTTCTTCATGTGGCTTGGCGTACGCATCGGCGGCGGCGCGTACTACGAAGACGTCACCTCGCAACCCCCCCTCAACAACCAAGGAGAAGCACCATGAAAAAACTTGCCATTGCCCTGGCCGCCGCAGCGGCCCTCTCAGGCTGTTCCAGCTTCAAGCTGGGCGCTTTTTGCTATGTGCCTGCCTCTGGCGGCCAGTGCGCCGCAACTGCTGTCCCTGTCCTGAACTCGCAGCAAGACGGCTCCAGCGGCATCTAGCAGCTGGAACATGCGGCGGCACTTCCGCCGCTTCATATGTTCCAGCGCCCCGCAAACCCTTGTGGCTTGTGGCTGTCGGTGGAACAAAAAAAAGAACGAGGCGACCGCCTGGGTGCTACTAACACCCGGACGGCCACCAAGACCACTGAACGCGCCAGTGAGCCCAGCCAAGGCCCCGCCCACCTGTACAGGCCGGGGCAGTGTATCAATACCCTGGAGCCCATCATGGCAACACCCATCATCCCGTGGATCGGCGGCAAACGACGCCTGGCCGACATCATCATCCCGCGCTTTCCTGCGCACTCTTGCTACGTGGAGGTCTTTGCAGGCGGTGCCGCTCTGTACTTCCTTCGGCCGCCTGCAGATGTGGAAGTGATCAATGACATCAATGGTGAGCTGGTCAATCTCTACCGCGTGGTAAAGCACCACCTGGAGGAATTCGTCCGCCAGTTCAAATGGCAGCTCAGCAGCCGTGACGTGTTCAAGTGGCTGCAGGAAACGCCGGCAGAGTCCATGACCGATGTGCAGCGCGCTGCACGCTTCTTCTACCTGCAGCACCATGCGTTTGGCGGCAAAGTGCATGGGCAAACATGGGGCACGGCTACCACAGCGCCGCCTGTTAACTTGTTGCGCTTGGAGGAGACTTTGAGCGCCGCGCACTTGCGCCTGGCTAGTACATACGTGGAACGTCTGGACTGGCGTGAGTGCATGCGCCGATACGATCGGCCTCACACGCTCTTCTATTTAGACCCCCCGTACTGGGAGACAGAAGGTTACGGCGTTCCGTTCGCCTGGCCCGAGTACGAGGCAATGGCTGAGCTGATGCTAGGCCTAAAAGGCAAGGCCATCTTGAGCATCAATGATCACCCGGAGATCCGAGCGTGCTTTACTGATTTTCAGATGGACGAAGTGCCAATCACATACCAAGTGGCTGGCGGTGGCAAGGGAGTCGATCGCACTGAACTAATCATCTACAGTTGGGACCGCGACTTGGAGCCTTTAGGACTTTTTTAGCCCTTAGACTCCGAGACTGGCAGTCTTCGTTACTCTGGAGCCCTGATGCTTACCTTCATAACTGATGTTTTTGCCGGGTTGGGCGGTCCGTTGATCGGCGCCACATCTGCATTAGTTGGTATGTGGGTAGGCAATAAAAGAGCAAACCGTGCGGAGGCGCAGAAGCGGGAAGATGATTTAAATTTTCTGGTGGCGGAGGTGCTCTCTAAGCTCCAAGTGTTCGTGGAGGGGTGTCTTCTTGTTGCTTGGGATTTCGGAGATTCCGACGAGAGTGGCGAATATACACCCGTGAACACTTACCCTATCTTCAACTTGGAAGAGCTTCCAGTTGAGTGGAAGCTGTTGCCATTTGATCTCCAGCATTCGCTGAAATCACTGCCTTTGAGGCAGAAGAAAGTAAACAAGAGAATTTCCGAGGCGTTTGAATCGGACTGGGACCCTCCTGAGCACCCTGGATATTTTCGAACTAGAAGAGAGCTTTATGCTGAGTTTGGAAGCCGAGTAGTCCTTCTTATGAGGCGGTTAGAGCATGTGGTTGGGCAGACAGGAGATGGTGATCTGTTGCGGGAGGTAGAGGTGGGACTTTTCGATGCCCAAAATTATCTGTTGAGTGAGCGGAAGAAATCGGATACCAAAATTGCAGCGGCGCAGAATGAGTCAGGGTATATTGCGAGTGAGGATGCTGCATCCACGCGTGTAACTAAGGCTGACGCGCTGCCGTCGTCGTCGCCGTCGTCGTCGTCGTCGTCGTCGTCGTCGTCGTCGTCGTCGTCGCCGTCGCCGTCGCCGTCGCCGTCGCCGTCGCCGTCGCCGTAATTATTGCATTATTTGGGAGGTGAATTCGTATGTCTGGTGGATATCAAGCGCTTGGGTTTACTGACAACCCGTTCAATTCAAACACCGCTGAGCGGGAGCCAGAGATAGCTGCTTACGCTGTGCATCCGCCTTATCTTGATCGTACTGAGGAGGCCTCGAAGAAAAGCGGCTCGTTTTTCCTTGAAGGTGCAAGGGGCAGCGGGAAGTCAGCTACAAGGCTCACGATTGCAAAAAAATTAATGAGTGGCCCACAGGATCAACTTGTCGTCCCGTTCACATCATTTAATATTTTCAGGCCTTATATTAAGGGGGCGCTGACAATTGATCTTTTTGCTACCCAGGTTGCATTTCTTGTGGCAGAAGGTCTTTTGGCTTGGCTTAGTACTTTGAGTGAGGAGGATCAGCGGGCATTCAAGGCGCATACGGCTGACTCGACGCCGCTGATTAGTAATTTCATTTCCACGTTCTACCTCAATCGATCCGATAAGTCGCGGGCTGATAGCGCGTCTGAGACATATGAGCTAATTGGTACTTCAATACCGACTAAGGTGGGTATTTGGATCGAAAAACGGTGGGATGCGGTTTCGTCTTCGCTTGTCAATGTCGCTCTAGCTATTGCAAAGAAGAAGGCCGATTTTGACTTGGGTAATCCAGAGTCTTACCAGGCCATGCTTGCCAGGCAGAAGGGTGATGGCTTTCATGATCCGATTTATATATTGAAAAAAGCCGTGGAGGTCGCTCGTGCATTCGGGTTCTCTGGAATTTTGATTCAAATGGATAAGGTGGACGAAACAGATTGGACGGGGAATGATCTGGATGCAGCCTCTGATCTAATCGTTCCCATACTTTCAAATATAAATCTGCATGAAATTGAAAATCTTACTTGGACATTTTTTGTATGGGATGAGGTTTCAAGGAACATCCGCAGAAAAAATGGTGCGAAGATTCGTTTTGATAAGATTCCGAGCGGATTGATTGCGTGGGAGGTTGGTTATCTTGCGGATATGGTTAATAGAAGGATGTCTTATTTTTCTGGCGGGAGGATAAAGGAACTGTCGGACATAAGCGAGCCGGGGACTGATGTGAATTCACTTATGTTGGAGATGATTGATCTAACAGGGAGATCTCCAAGGTCATTAATTTCTGTCTTCGATCATGTGTTAAGTACGCATATCCAACGGAATCAGAGGGTTCCGAGAAAACTAGACACCGACGCATTCGAAAGTGGGATGAACTCGTTTGCCCTCCAAGCTCTATACAACAAAGGTTTGCTTGAAGAAGCCCGAACGATTTCAAAGCTCCGTTCGCTGGAGTTTGTTACAAAGGATGTGCAGCGTTTAACTCGCCAGTCAGCACAGACTTCGCGAGGGAAGATTGATCGGTGGGTGGAGCTTCAACTCGTCAAATACGATGGCACCAAACAGGTCGCTACTGCTGGGCGGCCGGTGGATAAATTTCGGGTAGCTGACCCTCTCGTGGCTCGCATAGTCTCCCGGGATTTATAGCGGACTTCGGGGAGGTAGCCTGCTTCGAGCTCGCTTGCGGGGTCTCCGGAGACCCTTAAGCCAAAGTTGCCAGGGCAGTAGTTGAGCGTTTTGGGCACGTCGGGTCGTTAGAGGTGCTCTTAGGATGGCCGCCCGCGCTACGCCCGCGCAATAGGCACGTCTTCCCATTTAGTGGTGTATTGCGGGGTGCGCCTTTCCTGCTTCATGCCCCATTCTTTGGGCTGCTTCGTTGGTCCCGTGCTGGCTATATGCACAGTCCCCTTGCCGTAGCGCCGGTTCAGCTTGTCCATGGCCTGCATCAGCGCGGTGCGGTCTTTCACTTGGTCCTTTTCCAGGTCTAGCTCGCCCTGGTGCACGCTGCCGGGCGCAAGGTCTAGCAACATCACGCCGGCCTTGGCCATCTTGTAGCCCGGCTCGTATATGCGACGCATGCCCAACACTGCCGCGTTCACCAAGTGACTGGTGTCGGCTGTAGGGCGACGTAGGGGCACCACCACGCTACGATTGAATCGCGGCCCCTCCCGGAACGGCGATGAATGGGCAAACACCAGCACCTGGCTGGTCAGGCTCCCTTGTTTGCGCAGCTTTTCGCCGGCACGGGTGGCGAAGGCGCTCACCGCCTCGATGAGCGGTGGAAGGTCTGTCACGCTGTGGCCGAATGATCTGGTGCATGCGATCTGTTTCTTGGGCTCGGGCGCTTCATCCAGAGTAATGCACTGCATCCCCTGCAGCTCGCGGACGGTGCGCTCCAACACCACGCTCCAACGCCGGCGGGCCACCACGGGGTCCATGCGCACCAGGTCTAACACGGTGTGCACTCCAGCCTCCTGCAGTTGCGCAGCAATCTTGCGGCCCACGCCCCACACCTCGCCCACCTGAGTGGCCTGCAGCACGTCGTTAAGATCTCGCGCAGGCAGTGTGGTCAGGTTGCAGACCTGGGCCAAAATATCGGGGTAGCTGCCGGGTTTGCGCTCTGCTGTCTTTGCGATGTGGTTTG
This sequence comes from Acidovorax sp. sic0104, assembly GCF_019219095.1. Lineage (GTDB taxonomy): Bacteria > Pseudomonadota > Gammaproteobacteria > Burkholderiales > Burkholderiaceae_C > Acidovorax. The sequence goes on along the minus strand of NZ_JAHUWH010000001.1, from coordinate 427,318 downwards.
CCAGTTTCGCAAGTGTTTTTGTGCTTCCAATGCCTATGCCGCAGGGGATGTCTGTCCACTGCAGGATGCGGGCGCGCACCGACCGTGCCCGGTTTGTCAGGTCGCCACGCATGCCCTGCAGGCTGATGAAGGACTCGTCAATGCTGTAGATCTCTTGCGATGGGCCCAGCCCCGCCGCAAGGCTCATCATCCGGTCGCTCATGTCGCCGTAGAGGGCAAAGTTGGCGCTCAATGGCACCAACCCCTGGTGCTCCAAGTGTTTGATTGCAAACCAAGGCTCGCCCATCTTGATGCCCATGTCCTTGGCTTCGTTGCTTCGCGCGATGGCGCAGCCGTCATTGTTCGACAGCACTACCACTGGCCGCCCCACGAGCGAAGGGCGGAACACGCGCTCACAGCTCACATAAAAATTGTTTCCATCCACCAGAGCAAACATCGTTCATCACGCTCAGCGGCCTCACTTGATGAACTGCTTGATGCAGCAGATGACAACACCCCAAACCTGTATCAACTGGCCGTCGCGAGGGATGATGTCCGGGAAGGTTGGGTTGGCGGCTTTTAGGCGCGTAGATCCGTTGCGGTTGTAGAAGTATTTGATGGTGAATTCGCCATCCATGACGGCCACCACTATGTCCATATGACGTGCACGCAGCGCCTTGTCCACCAGCACTAGGTCGCGGTCAAAGATGCCGGCACCTTCCATGGAGTTGCCGCTCACGCCCAGAATGTGGGTGGCTTGCGGGTGTTTGATCAGCCTGGCTGAAAGATCCAGCCGCTGAGCGCATTCATCCTCAGCAGGCGATGGGAACCCGGCTTGCACCGACATGCTGGCCAGCGGCAGCACCATGGCAGCCGCGCTGATAGGCACGGGCTGATGGAAACTGGTGGGACTGTGCATTCATACAGTATATCTTGCGCGCATGTTGGGGGCTACTCACCGAGATTTCAGGGCTTTTGACCCACCTGGCTGAAGTGTTGCGGGGGGCAGGGCTTCCACCTAGCGAGTGCTTGGACAAGCAGGGCTGATACAGTTAGGTTCGAACCGCACGATGAGCATTGGAGGGAAGCGCATGACACCGACAGATCCGAACGACCCTGCATTCAAGGCTGCCGTGATTGATGTATTGGGTGCGTATGAAAAGTCCAAGGTTGAGGAGGCGTCGGCAAAGCGTATTGCTCGCGACCAGGCCGTGGAGGATCAAAAAAAGGTGTCCTACTACGAGGTCTTAGTGAACGCCTTCATCAACAGCGCGATGGAATTGGACAAGAGCCTCTTGACGCTAGCTAGCGGTGCAATTGCTTTCTCTCTTACGTTAGTTGATCCGGTTAGCGGGTCAATCCTTTTCCTTACGATGTATCTGGTGGCAAATTTCCTCTTTTTAGTGACTATCGTGAGCACTCTTTTGGCGTACGGTTTGAATAAAACCTATGTTTCAGATCTAATCAATACAAGACCGAACACGGCCCGAGCGCTCACGTTGGTTGATAGGACCGCAGTTCTGAGCTTTGGCTCAGGTGTCTTTTTGCTTACTATCGTAGGCTGCTATTCTGTAATCAAAAAATGGGGGATGATGGCGTGACTAAAGAAGACAAAGGGCCAGTATTGGTTGAAGTCCAAAAGGGCTTTGTGGGTCTCGGAGATCTCGCTAATGAGAGTTTCAACGGGCTGCGACAACTTGCGCAGAACCTTCAAAGCTCTTGCGCTGAAACGATTGCTTCTGCAGCCCCAGCACCAGCACCAATGCCTACACCAACACCAGGCACACTTGGCGATCTGGCCCCTCGGGGGGACTGACTGGGGAGATTTGGGGGATTCCCCCCCTTTGTGCTGTACATAACAGTACGGAATGTGTCGGAACGGACGGCATTCAACTGTGTAAAATCAACCACTTGCAGGCGGCAAGCGAACTACGAACCAAGGGGTCGTGGGTTCGATTCCTGCCAGCCGCACCAATGTTTAAAGCCTGCAATCGAAAGATTGCAGGCTTTTTCATTTGTCCCAGCTTTTTTCGCTGACGGGAGAGATCTGCGATGAGCAAGGCCTTCACGAAGGAATCCGATGAGGGGTCCGATGACGATGAATTGGCGCTGCCCGCGCTCCCAGCAGGCGGCAAGAACTACATCACCCCTGCGGGCTATGCGCGCCTGCGTGATGAGTTGCTGGACCTGATCGACAACGAGCGGCCCAAAGTGGTCGATGCCGTGCACTGGGCTGCCAGCAACGGGGACCGGTCCGAGAACGGCGACTACCTGTACGGCAAGAAGCGCCTGCGCGAGATAGATCGGCGCATCCGCTTCCTGACCAAGCGCCTTGAAATTGCCGAGGTGGTGGACCCCAGTCTGCATGCGGGCAGCGACCAGGTGTTCTTCGGGGCAACGGTCGTCTATGTCGACGATGAAGGTGTCGAGCGCACCATCACCATCATGGGGATTGACGAAGCGGACAGCCGCGCATCGCAGGTCAGCTGGATCTCGCCGGTGGCGCGGGCGCTGCTGAAGGCGCGTGTGGGTGACGAGGTGCAGTTGCCGACACCCGGCGGTGTCCGAAGCCTCGAGGTCGTGGCGGTGCAGTATCCGCCACGGGGTTCCGAAGAGGCCCGCTGACCAGAGCTGCTGACTTCGGGGGTGTCTACCCGTTCGCCTGTCGGGCAACGGCAACTGGTACGGACCAGGGCCCGTGCCAGCTTCCGATCTCGATCTCTCAAGCCTGCGGTGTGATGCGGGCGGCGCGGATGACCGCCTGAGTGCGCCTGAGGTTGCGCAGTGCAGTTTCAAGGTGTGACTGGTCCCGGACGGCAACGATGAAACGCAGATCGGTGGTGTCCAGGGCGGCCTCGTCATCCATGTCGACGTGGGTGATGTCGGCTTCGGAACTGGCCAGCTCGGCGGCCACCCGCGCGAGTACGCCCTTGCCGTTGTTGACGGTCACCACCACCCCGGTCTCGAACATGCGGGTGGGTTCGTCAGACCAGTCCACTGCGATGAAGCGCTCGCTGTCCTTGTTCTGCAGCCGCTTGGCCACGGTGCAGTGGGCGTTGTGCACCACCAGGCCTTCGCCGCGACCCAGATAGCCGACGATGCTGTCGCCGGGCACCGGACGGCAGCACGCTGCATACTGGACCGATGCGTTTTCGCTGCCGTCCAGAGTGACCGCGCCCTGCGACAGGGTCTCGTGCGAGGTATAGCGTTCCCGCGTCATGAGCAGGGCATCGGGGCGGTGGCCGTGCTCCGACATCAGCACCATGAGCCGTTTGGCCACGATGCTTGCGATGCGCTTGCCCAGGCCCAGGTCGGTCATGAGTTCGCTGCGGCTGCGGTTGCCGGTAAAGCGCAGCAGCTTGTCCCACATGGGCTGTGTTTCAGCGTTCATCGGTGGTAGCTGCTCCAGGCCTTCGGCGCGGATCGCCTGGGTCAGCAGCTTTTCTCCCAGGCCTTCCGATTCGGTCTGGGCCAGCGTCTTCAGGTAGTGCCGGATCTTGGAGCGCGCGCGGCCCGTGCGGACAAAGCCCAGCCAGGCTGGATTTGGAGTGGACACCGGCGCGGTGATGACTTCCACCACGTCGCCGTTCTTGAGCTCGGTGCGCAGGGGCACCTGCTCGTTGTTGATCTTGGCGGCCGTGGTGCGGTCGCCCACATTGCTGTGGATGGCATAGGCAAAGTCGACCACGGTGGCGCCGCGCGGCAGGGCCATGATCTGGCTCTTGGGTGTGAACACGTACACCGCGTCAGGAAACAGGTCCACCTTCACGTGGTCCCAGAACTCCGCCGCGTCGCGGGTTTCGTTCTGGATGTCCAGCAGCGACTGCAGCCACTTGGTGCCCAGGCGTTCGGCAGACGTACCGTCTCCATCCTGCGCCTTGTACAGCCAGTGCGCGGCCACGCCGGCTTCGGCGATCACGTGCATTTCGTCGGTGCGCATCTGGAACTCGATGTTCACGCCCGACGGCCCCACCAGCGTGGTGTGCAGCGACTGGTAGCCGTTGAGCTTGGCAATCGCGATGTGGTCCTTGAACTTGCCCGGCACGGGCTTGTACATCTGGTGCAGTACGCCAAGTGCGGTGTAGCAGTCCGTCACCGTCGGCACGATGACCCGAAAGCCGTAGATGTCGGTCACCTGGGCAAAGCTCAGGTGCTTGAGGTCCATCTTCTGGTAGATGGCGTACAGCGTCTTCTCGCGCCCGGCCAGGCGCACCTGCATGCCGATCTTGGAGAAGGCGGCATCGACCTCGGTCTGCACCCGCTGCACCAGGTCGCGGCGGCGGTTGCGCGACTTGTTGACCGCCTTTGACAGGGTGGCGTAGCGCCAGGGGTGCAGGTGCCGGAACGACAGGTCCTGCAGTTCGCGGTAGGTCTGGTTCAGGCCCAGGCGGTGGGCGATGGGCGCGTAGATCTCCAGGGTTTCCGAGGAGATGCGCCCCCATTTGCTGCGGGGCATGTCCGACAGCGTGCGCATGTTGTGCGTGCGGTCGGCCAGCTTGATCAGGATCACTCGCACGTCGCGCGCCATGGCCAGCAGCATCTTGCGGAAGGACTCGGCCTGGTTTTCCTCGCGGGTGTTGAACTGGAGCTTGTCGAGCTTGGTCAGGCCGTCCACCAGCTCTGCCACCGGGGCGCCGAAGCGGTCGATGAGATCTGCCTTGGTGACGCCACAGTCTTCCATCGCGTCATGCAGCAGGGCCGCCATGAGCGCCTGGGCGTCGAGCTTCCAGGTGGCGCACTGCGCGGCCACCGCGATCGGGTGCGTGATGTAGGGCTCACCGCTGTTGCGCAGTTGGCCCAGGTGCGCTTCGTCCGCGAAGCGGTAGGCCTGGCGCACCTGCTCGATGCTGGCCGCATCCAGATAGTCCAGGCTGTCGGTCAGCGCGGCAAAGCTGGCCGCAGCCGCATTGGCTGCCGCGGCGGCGGCCGAAAGGGTGCCTGCCGAAGGCGCTTCGCCGGGCCGGGGCTGCGTTGCAGAAGGTGAGTTGAGCACCGCGTTCATGCCTTTAATGTAGCGCGGCTGCGCGAGCGGTGAGTTCAGCGCAAAAAAAAGCACCGCTCACGCGGTGCTTTTTGCGGGCGTGGCCCGGAAGGAATATCAACCAGGAACCTTCTTGAGCATCTCCAGGCCCACCTTGCCTTCGGCGATCTCGCGCAGGGCGGTCACCGCAGGCTTGTTGCGGCTTTCAATGCGGGGGGCGTGGCCCTGGCTCAGCATGCGGGCACGGTACGTGGCGGCCAACACGAGCTGGAAGCGGTTGGGGATCTTTTCCAGACAGTCTTCTACGGTGATGCGTGCCATCGGGGTACTCCGGGGATTCAGGTGATATTGAGCGACTGGAAGGTCTCAGAACGCGCGCGTCGCTGAGCGGCGTACTTCAGGCGCTGGGCATGAACTACGGCTTTCAGGTCGAAGAGCGCGCGTTCAAACAACTCATTGATTATAACGAAGTCGAATTTGCTGACCTGCGCCATCTCTTCGGCCGCGTTCTTGAGGCGGACTTCGATGACATCCGGAGAGTCCTCGCCCCGGCGCTCCAGGCGGGAGCGCAGTTCCTCCCAGCTCGGGGGGAGGATGAACACCAGGATGGCGTTGGCAAAGGCATGCTTGATCTGCAGTGCGCCCTGGAAGTCGATTTCCAGGATCACATCGGAGCCCTGGGCGATGCGTTCCTCGATGGCCTTCTTGGAGGTGCCATAGCGGTTGCCGTGCACGTGGGCCCATTCCACGAAGGCGTTGCCTTCGATCATGGCGTCGAACTCGGACTGCGACGCGAAGTAGTAGTCGCGCCCGTGCTTTTCCTGCCCGCGGGGGGGGCGGGTGGTGTGCGAGATCGACAGGTGAACGTGGGAGTCAAGCTCCAGCAGGGCCTTGACCAGGCTGGATTTGCCGGCGCCGCTGGGCGCCGCCACTACGAAGAGATTTCCTGGATAGTCCATGGCGAATAAGCGTCCAGCGCTATCAAAACACGGGGTTCATTCAATATTTTGCACCTGCTCGCGCATCTGCTCGATCAGCACCTTCATGTCGACGCTGATGCGCGTAAGGTCCAGTGCGGCGGACTTGGAGCCCAGGGTATTGGCCTCGCGGTGCAGCTCCTGGATGAGAAAGTCCAGGCGCTTGCCCACTTCGCCGCCTTTCTTGAGCAGGCGCTCGATCTCGTCGAGGTGGGAGTCCAGCCGGGTGATTTCCTCCGCCACATCGATCCGGATGGCAAAGGCCGTGGCCTCCGTCAGGGCGCGGTCGCGAGCGGCATCGGGGGCGACCGCGCCGTCGGTCAGGGCCATGGCCTCTTTCCAGCGCTCCATGAAGCGGGTGCGCTGCTGTTCGACCAGTTGCGGCACCAGGGGCGTGGCCTGAGAGGCCAGCGCGCGCAGCTGCTTGACGCGGTCTTGCAGCATGGCGGCCAGGCGTTTGCCCTCGCGCTCCCGCGCGGCCATGAGCGCGTCGAGTGCCTCTTCGGCCAGAGGGGGGACTGCCTCGGCCCAGTCCTCGCTGGCCGACGGCGCGTTCGCACACAGGCGCAGTGCATCCGCCACGGTGAGGGGTGCGGCGTTGGGCAGCCAGGCCTTCACCGAGTCCTGGATGGAGTTCAGGCGCTGCAGCACGCGCGGCGGGGGGTCTTGCAGCGCGTTGCTGTCTTCGGATTCGAGAGCGGCACGCACCTCGACCTTGCCGCGCTTGAGGCGAGCAGTCAGCAGGCTGCGCAGAGTGGGCTCCAGGGCGCGCAGCTCGTCGGGCAGGCGGAACGACAGGTCCAGAAAGCGGCTGTTGACCGAGCGGATCTCGAGCCCCAGCCGGCGCGATTGGGGCGCGCGCGCATCGGTTTCTGCGCCAGTGGCGGACGCGCCATGCTGTGCGCTGGCGTATCCGGTCATGCTGTAAACTGGCATTGGACTTTTTGATGGTTGCTTGCGATCCGGCGATTATCCGGGTTCCGCTCTACCCCCGAGTCATCTTCGCAAAATATGTCAAAAATCAAGCCGGCTCCCCTGCCGCCCGACACCGCCATTGGTGGATACCGCGTGGTTCGCCGGGTGTCCTCCGGGGGCTTTGGCGTGGTGTACCTCGCTACCGACGGTGAAGGCCAGCAGGTTGCCATCAAGGAATATCTTCCTTCATCCCTTGCCACCCGTGCCCCTGGCGAGCTGCTGCCCAAGGTGCCGTCCGAAAAGCTCTCGCTATACCGTCTGGGCCTGAAGAGTTTCTTCGAAGAGGGCCGCTCGCTGGCCCAGATCTCGCACGCCTCCGTGGTGAGCGTGCTGAATTTCTTTCGCGAGAATGAAACCGTCTACATGGTGATGAACTACCTGGAGGGCGCCACCCTGCAGGATTTCATCATCACCGCGCGCGACCTGAAGACGCAAAAGGTCTTCCGTGAATCGACCATCCGTTCGCTCTTCGACGAGGTCCTGCGCGGGCTGCGTATCGTGCACCAGCACAAGATGCTGCACCTGGATATCAAGCCGGCCAACATCTTCATCACCGATGACAACAAGGCCGTGATGATCGACTTCGGTGCGGCGCGCGAGGTGCTGTCGAAAGAGGGCAACTTCATCCGCCCCATGTACACGCCGGGCTTCGCGGCGCCTGAGATGTACCGGCGCGATTCGTCGATGGGTCCCTGGACGGACATCTACGCCATCGGTGCCTGCATCTATGCCTGCATGCAGGGCTTTCCGCCCAACGAGGCGCCCCAGCGCATCGAGAAAGACCGTCTCTCGCTGGCGCTGACCAAGCTGCGCGGCGTGTATTCCGACAACCTCATCGAGGTGGTTGAGTGGTGCATGGCGCTCGACCCCCTGTCGCGCCCGCAGTCGGTGTTTGCCTTGCAAAAGGAACTCAGCCGCGAGGGCGAGCGCCGCTACACCAAGCTGTCGGTCGGAGAGAAGATGCGCCTCCAGTTGGACACCCTGGTGTCCGACACCAAGAAGAATGTACAGAAGGTGGGTGAAGCCACCGGCATCGGAGCCAAGCCCAAATGAACACCTTTGACGCAAGGCAGGCGCGAGAGGGGCGCACATCCCTGGACAGTAGTGCCCTGAGGCGCAGTCGTTTGCCCGGGGCCCTATGAAATTCTCCGTATTCCAGATCAGCCGCCGCGGCGGGCGCGAGAAGAACGAAGACCGCATGGGCTACTGCTACACGCGTGAATCGGGCCTTTTCGTGTTGGCCGATGGCATGGGCGGACACCCCGAGGGTGAGGTTGCCGCGCAGATTGCCTTGCAGACGGTCTCTGCGCTGTTTCAGCGGCAAGCCAAGCCGCTGCTCAAGGATGTGCAGGAGTTCCTCTCCGGGGCGCTGCTGGCGGCGCACCACCAGATCCTGCGCTATGCGACGGACAAGGGCATGCTCGACACGCCGCGCACCACCCTGGTCGCGGCCGTGGTGCAAGCCGGCACGGCCACCTGGATCCACTGCGGCGACTCGCGCCTGTACATGGTGCGCGATGGCGACCTGCTGACGCGCACCCGTGATCATTCGTACATGGAGCTGCGCAACTCGCCCCCTCCGGGCATGGAGCGCATCAACCGCAACGTGCTGTTCACCTGCCTGGGCTCTCCTACCAAGCCCATCTACGACATCACCGGCCCGGTCTACCTGGAGCAGGGCGACCGCATCCTGCTGTGCTCCGACGGCTTGTGGGGCACGCTGAACGACGAAGACATCTCCAAGCAGCTCGCCCGCAATACCGTGTCGCATTCGGTACCCGAGCTGGTGGAGGCCGCGTTGCGCAAGGCGGGCGACAGCAGCGACAACGTCACCGTGATCGCACTGGAGTGGGAGACGCCGGATGCGTTCGAGTCCACCCAGGGCGTGTCCACCGACAGCATCAGCGACGACGTGTTTGCGTCCACCATCCAGGCCGGCCCGCTGGACGGGCTGGTGGACGACCTCGACGACGAAGCCATTGAACGCTCCATCGCAGAGATCAACGAGGCGATCCGGCGGTCTGCCGCCAGGAAAGCATGAGGCTTTCCGCCGAGCCGCAGCGCACCCTGCGGCTTGCTGACAATTTGGCGGGTTGTTCTAGCCGTTGTGCCATTCGGCCCGAGTAACACCACCAGGGCGGCGCGCAGTCGGCTGTGCGACGATTGCCGGCTTGGGCGCCAGGCATGCACTGCACGTTCACCCGGCGGCCGCCCACTGCGGACCGCAGCAGGGGTGGTGGCGCGTGGCTTTGCGCCAACTGATCCTGCCGGCACCATTCCTTTGGGACATTGACAACACCATGACCAACTTCGAGCGAACCGGCAGCCGTGCTGCCAACCAACTGCGCCCTGTGCGCATCACCCGCCACTACACCATGCACGCCGAAGGCTCGGTGCTCATCGAGTTCGGCAACACCAAGGTGCTGTGCACCGCGTCCGTTGAAGAACGCGTGCCACCGCACAAGCGCGGCAGCGGCGAAGGCTGGGTCACGGCCGAATACGGCATGCTGCCCCGGTCCACGCATTCCCGCAATGACCGCGAGGCAGCGCGCGGCAAGCAAAGCGGCCGCACGCAGGAGATCCAGCGCCTCATCGGCCGATCGCTGCGGGCCGTGTTCGACCTCAAGCTGCTGGGCGAACGCACCATCCAGCTTGACTGCGACGTGATCCAGGCGGACGGCGGCACCCGCACCGCCGCCATCACGGGCGCCTGGGTGGCCGCCCAGGACGCGGTGAACAAGCTGCTGGCCAGCGGCAAGATCAAAGAGTCGCCGCTGGTGCAGCCGGTGGCGGCCATCTCGGTGGGCATCGTGCAGGGCACTGCGCTGCTGGACCTCGAATACGTGGAAGACGTCGACTGCGACACCGACATGAACGTGGTGATGACCGGCGCAGGCCATTTCGTCGAAGTGCAAGGCACGGCCGAAGGCGTTGCCTTCACGCGTGCCGAGATGGACCAGTTGCTGGCCCTGGCCGAAAAGGGCATCGCCGAACTGGTCGCTCTGCAGCAGCAGGCGCTGACCCTGGTTGCTCACTAATTGATAGCTATTGACGCTTGTTGGAAAAGCGTCAACATTGATTTTGACCATGAAAATCGTTCTTGCATCCAACAATCGCGGCAAGCTTGCCGAGCTGCAGGCCATGCTGGCCCCCCTGGGCGTGGAGCTTGTGCGCCAGGCCGACCTGGGCGTGGGCGAGGCCGACGAGCCTTTTCGCACCTTTGTGGAAAACGCGCTGGCCAAGGCGCGCTTCGCCTCGGCGCATACCGGGCTGCCCGCGCTGGCCGACGATGCCGGTCTGTGCGTGGACGCGTTCGGTGGCCTGCCCGGTGTGGACACGGCGTACTACGCCACCCAGTTCGGCTACGACAAGGGCGACGACACCAACGTGCAGGCGCTGCTGGAGCAAATGCAGCACATCGACCATCGGCGTGCCGCCATGGTCAGCACGCTGGTCGCCGTGCGCAGCCCCGAGGACCCCGAGCCCCTGATCGCGGTGGGCCGCGTGGTGGGCGAAATCGCGCGGGAGCGCCGCGGCAGCAACGGCTTCGGGTTCGACCCCATCATGTTCATCCCCGAGTTCGGCAAGACCTTTGCAGAGCTGCCCGTTGAAGTGAAAAACGCCCACAGCCACCGCGGCCGCTCAGCGCAGCAGATGCTGGCGCTGCTTCGCGAGCGTTGGCTGTGAGCGCCACAGCGCTGCACAGCCAGGGCGATTTGTCTGCAGAGCCTCCGCCATGAACACCATTCCCATCGCACACGCGACCACGGCCGCGCCCGCAGAGCCAGCGCCCCGGCGCGACATCCAGCACTACATGCGCCCGGGCCTGTTGCAACTCCAGAGCCTGCCGCCGCTGTCGTTGTACGTGCACCTGCCGTGGTGCCTCAAGAAGTGCCCGTACTGCGATTTCAACTCGCACGAGGCGCGCGGCGACGGGGGCGAAGCAGCAGGTGCTGCCGCCGTGCCCGAGCAGCGCTACATCGACGCCCTGCTGGCCGACCTGGAATCCGCGCTGCCGCTGATCTGGGGGCGCACCGTGCACAGCATCTTCATCGGAGGCGGCACTCCCAGCCTGTTCTCGCCGGCGGCCATTGACCGGCTGATCGGCGACATTCGTGCCCGGCTGCGGCTGGAGGCCGACTGCGAGATCACGATGGAGGCCAACCCCGGGACCTTCGAAAAAGACCGCTTTCGCGCATACCGCGCCGCAGGCATCACGCGGCTGTCGGTGGGCGTGCAAAGCTTCAATGACCGGCACCTCAAGGCCCTGGGCCGCGTGCACGATCGCGCGCAGGCCCTGGCGGCCGTCGCGGAGGCCGCGGAGGCTTTCGACACCTTCAACCTCGACATCATGTACGCGCTGCCCGGGCAGACGCTGCATGAGCTGGAAGAAGACATGCGGACCGCGCTGGCACTGAAGCCGCCGCACATCTCCATCTACCACCTCACCATCGAGCCCAACACCTACTTCGCCAAGTACCCCCCCGCCATCCCCGAGGACGACCAGGCCTACGCCATGCTCGATCGCATCACGGAGATGACGGGCCAGGCGGGCTTGGCGCGGTACGAGATATCGGCTTATGCCCAGCCGGGCCATCAGTGCTGGCACAACACCAACTACTGGCAGTTTGGCGACTACCTGGGCATTGGCGCCGGGGCGCACAGCAAGCTCAGCTTCGCGCACCGCGTGGTGCGCCAGGTGCGCTTTCGCGAGCCGCGCCTGTACATGGAGCATGCGCTGGCCGGGCGCCCTGTCGCGCAGGACGACGACGTCAAGCGCGCGGACCTGCCGTTCGAGTTCATGCTCAACGCCCTGCGCCTGCGCGATGGCTTTGCGCTGCAGGACTTCACGGCCCGCACCGGCCTGCCGCTGACGGCCATCGCCAAAGGCTTGCAGGAGGCCGAGCGCAAGGGCCTGATCGAGCGCGACATGGAGCGCGTGCGCCCCACGGAACGGGGCTTTGATTTCCTGAGCGACCTGCAGGAGCTGTTTCTCTCCGACTGAACGAGCGACAGGCCGTGCGTGGCCTGCCGACTTCCGCTCTGCCCGGCCGCACTCAGCCGCAGGTCACTGCCAGAATGCGGCCGTTGGCATCCACCTCCAGGTTCAGGCGCTGGGCGTTGAACTCCTTGGTGATCATCTGACCGGGCCGCAGGATGCGGGCCATCTGTGCCCCCGACCTCGCGCGCGCGGACTCCACGACGGTCGAGGTACTGCTTTGTCCCACGACGCCCTGGGCAGGCTGCGCATTGCACTGACCTCCGGGTGGTGGTGGCGCTGCGCCGGCACCGGCTCCGGCAGAACTGCTCGACGGTGCCGGGGTGGTGCCGTAGCCCGAGCACGCCCCCATCGCCGCTGCTGCGGCAAGGATCAGGCTGGTCGAGGCGAGGCGGGTGGTTCTGTTCATGGCGGTAGCTCCTGAAAATGCTGGGTGCAGCCACCATAAAGGAAGGCTTCGCCGGCCGGGGTGTCCACAGGTAACAGGCAGGCAGGAAAAGGGCGGACGGGCCATTGGCATATTGTTGCGACGAGCTGAACTGCGCAATATAAAAGCATCGATTTGATAGTCGGCTCCGTCCTACATGCTGGATTTGGATGCCGTTCTAATATCCATCCGTCGACACCCTCTCGACATCCCTCCCGCTTGCACCAAGCAAGTGTTAAGCCCGCGATATGCGGGCTTTTTTTTGCCCGTTTTTGCCCCTTGGGTCGTGTTTTCAGGTCTTCTTGCGCCCTGGCAAGTCCGAGGCGGGCAAAAAAAATGCGCCTCGAAGGGCGCATGCTTGCTTTCTTGCTGGCGGAGACTGTGAGATTCGAACTCACGGACGGTTGCCCGTCGGCAGTTTTCAAGACTGCTGGTTTAAACCGCTCACCCAAGTCTCCGGGCACGGAAGCCGCGAATTCTAGCCCACGGCGGGTGCCTGTTTTTTCAGCATGCCGCGTGTTTCGATGAACTGAACCACGTCAGCCACGCCGGACAGCGTCTTGAGGTTGGTCATTGCAAAGGGCTTGAGGCCCTGGGCGTTGGTGCGCATGCGGGTGGTATCGGCGTGCATCACGTCCAGGTTGGCACCCACGTGGGGGGCCAGGTCGGTCTTGTTGATGATGAACAGGTCGCTCTTGGTGATGCCGGGGCCGCCCTTGCGCGGAATCTTCTCGCCAGCGGCGACGTCGATGACGTAGATGGTCAGGTCGCTGAGTTCGGGGCTGAAGGTGGCGGCCAGGTTGTCGCCGCCGCTTTCCACAAACACGATGTCGGCGTTGGGGAACTCGCCCAGCATGCGGTCGATGGCTTCAAGGTTGATGGAGCAGTCCTCGCGAATGGCGGTGTGGGGGCAGCCGCCGGTCTCCACGCCCAGGATGCGCTCTGCGGGCAGGGCGCCGCTCACGGTCAGCAGGCGCTGGTCTTCCTTGGTGTAAATGTCATTGGTGATGGCGATCAGGTCGTAGTCGTCGCGCATGGCCTTGCACAGCATCTCCAGCAGGGTGGTCTTGCCGGAACCCACGGGGCCGCCGATGCCCACGCGCAGGGGGGGCAGTGGCTTGGTGCGGTTGGGGATGTGGTGCAGGTTGCTGGTGGTCATGATCTGAAGAGGCGGGAGTATTGGGTTTCATGCTGCGCCGATAGGATGGCAAGCATGGGCGAGAAGGCCTGGCGTTCGCTGTCCATCAGGCCGATGGCGTGGTCCGCGGCAGAAGGGATGGCGTCGGCCAGGCGCGCCAGGATGCGCTGGCCTGCGCTCTGGCCCAGTTGCATGGACTTGAGCGCGGCCTGCACCATGTTCTCGGCCCAGCCGAAGGCGTAGGCCAGCAGGATGTCGCGCACGCAAGCCTGCGTGGTGGATGCGGCCAGCGCGAACGCCACGGGGTAGGTGGGAGGCAGCGCGACCAGGGCCCGAACGGCAGGCATCAGTGCCGCGTCGCCTTGGTACTGGTTGCGCAGCCACTCGGCCATGGACCGGCCCATCTGCTCTGTCTGCAGGCGCAGCTCGCTGGTTTCGCGGGTGTGCAGCACCCAGTCGTTGAGCGCGCGCGCGTGCGCCCAGTCCCCGCGGCGCCAGGCGCCCACCGCCTTGGCGATGAGGGCCATGTCACCGCGCGACTGGGTGATGTGCAGCTGGTCCAGCAGCCAGTCGCCCACGGCGGCTTCGCTGGCCAGGCCCGCGTTCTCGATGGCGCTTTCAAGACCCTCTGAGTAGGAGAAACCGCCCACGGGCAGGGCCGGGGAGGCCAGCCACATCAGCTGCAAGAGGCTGGCGGCGGGCAGGGGGGCGGGGCGGTCGCTGCGCACGGGGCGGCTTTCTCAGCGCTTGTGCCGCGCGCAAGCCACAGAGTGGACGTCGTGCCGTGCCCCGGCTTCGACAGGCTCGGCCAGAACGGTGCGGCGGGTGTGCGGCGCGGACATGGGGCTTCAGTGATCGTGGTTGCAGTGCGGGCCATGCACATGGCCCTGGGCGACCACGGGGATGGCCACGGTACGGCCCCGAGCGGGCGCGGGAGCAGCGGCAACCGCTGGCGCTTGCGCGCCCGAATGGCCGTGATCATGGCCGTGCTCGTGCTTGTGGCTGTGAGCGTGTCCATGGTCATGGTCATGGTCATGGTCATGGTCGTGTCCACCATGGTGGTGGTGCCCGCCGCCGTGCCCCGCCGCATAGGCGCCGCCTTCGGGCTCAAAGGGCAGGTCCTGCGCGGTCACGATGAGGTGCATGGCGCGCAGCATGTCGGCCAGCACGTGGTCGGGTTCGATCTTGAGGTGGTCGGGCTGCAGCTCGATGGGCACGTGCCGGTTGCCCAGGTGGTAGGCGGCGCGCGTCAGGTCAAACGGCGTGCCATGGCTGTTGCAGTGGGTGATGACCAGCACGGGCTGCGGTGCGGCGATCACGCGGACCATGGAGCCGTCTTCGGCCACCAGCACGTCGCCACCGCGCACCAGCGTGCCGCGCGGCAGGAAGATGCCCAGCTCGCGTCCGGCGGAGTCGGTGGCGGCGAAGCGGCTTTTCTGGCGCACGTCCCAGTCGAGCTCCACCGTGGTGGCGCGCTTGAGCAGCACGGGGGCCAGGCCTTGGCCCTGGGGGAGGAGTTTGGAGACTTGGAGCATGGGGTTTCGGTCCAATGGGCAATCAGCAGAACGCGCATTGTGGGCCCGGGGCGGATGGCGCGCTGGCGCCGGTCATACCGGGCGGGTCATGAAGAAGCTGTACGGGTCCGGCACGTAGTCGGCAAAGGGCCCGCATTCGACGAAATCGTGCTGAAAATACAGCTGGCGCGCAGGTTCAAAAAAGGGCTGGGGGCCCGTCTCCAGGCTCACGCGGGAGAAGCCGCGTGCGCGGGCCTCTTGCAGCAGATGGGCCAGCACCTGGCGCGCGATGCCTTGCCCCCGGTGGCGGGCGCTGGTGCGCATGGACTTGAGTTCGGCATGGTCCGCATCCAGCCGCTTGAGTGCGCCCGTGCCCACCAGCGTGTCGCCGTCGGCGTGTGCCAGCCAGGCCGACCAGAAGGCGATCCCGGGCTGGCGCAGCTGGTCCATGTCCAGGGCATGCACGCTTTCGGGTGGCGAGGCGGCGTACATGTCCTGCAGGTGTTCCTGCATGAAGGCTTCGATGCGCGGGTCGCTCAGGTCGTCCAGGCGGATCTGCAGCGGGGCGGGGAGGGCGGCCATGGGGTGATCAGAACAGGAAATAGCGCTGCGCCATGGGCAGCACGGTGGCGGGCTCGCAGGTGAGCAACTGGCCGTCGGCGCGCACGGTGTAGGTCTGAGCGTCCACTTCCATCCTGGGCGTGTAGCTGTTGTGCACCATGTGCTGTTTGCGCACGCCACGGATGTTGCGCACGGCGCTGAGCTGCTTGCGCAGGCCGAAGCGCTCGCCGATGCCGGCTGCCAGGCCTGCCTGCGACACGAAGGTGAGCGAGGTCCTGGCGATGGCCCCGCCGAACGCGCCGAACATGGGTCGGTAGTGCACGGGCTGCGGCGTGGGGATGGAAGCATTCGGGTCGCCCATCGCGGCCATGGCGATCAGGCCGCCCTTCAAGATGAGCGCGGGCTTCACGCCGAAGAAGGCGGGCTTCCAGATCACGATGTCGGCCCATTTGCCGACTTCAAGCGAGCCCACCTCGTGGCTGATGCCGTGGGCGATGGCGGGGTTGATGGTGTACTTGGCCACGTAGCGCTTGATGCGCGTGTTGTCATTGCGGGCGGTGTCGCCTGCCAGGCTGCCGCGCTGCACCTTCATCTTGTGCGCGGTCTGCCAGGTGCGCAGGATGACTTCGCCCACGCGGCCCATGGCCTGGCTGTCGCTGGACATCATGCTGATCGCGCCCAGGTCGTGCAGGATGTCTTCGGCGGCGATGGTCTCCTTGCGGATGCGGCTTTCGGCAAAGGCCAGGTCCTCGGCGATGCTGGCATCCAGGTGGTGGCACACCATGAGCATGTCCACATGCTCGTCCAGCGTGTTCTGGGTGTAGGGCATGGTGGGGTTGGTGGACGATGGCAGGAAGTTGTCTTCCCCCACCACGCGCAGGATGTCGGGGGCGTGGCCGCCGCCCGCGCCTTCGGTGTGGAAGGCGCAGATGCCGCGCCCGCCCACGGCGGCGATGGTGTTCTCCACAAAGCCCGATTCGTTGAGCGTGTCGGAGTGGATGGCGACCTGTGTGTCGGTGGCCTCGGCCACGTCCAGGCAGTTGCTGATGGCCGCAGGCGTGGTGCCCCAGTCTTCGTGCAGCTTCAGGCCGATGGCGCCCGCGCCGATCTGCTCGTGCAGCGCATCGGGCAGGCTGGCGTTGCCCTTGCCGAGGAAGCCCAGGTTCATGGGGAAGGCGTCGGCGGCCTGCAGCATGCGCTCCATGTTGAAGGGGCCGGAGGTGCAGGTGGTGGCCAGCGTGCCCGTGGCCGGGCCGGTGCCGCCGCCCAGCATGGTGGTCACGCCGCTGGCCAGGGCCTCTTCGATCTGCTGCGGGCAGATGAAGTGGATGTGGCTGTCGATGCCGCCCGCGGTGACGATGTTGCCCTCGCAGCTGATGACCTCGGTGCCCGGGCCGATGACGATGTCCACCCCGGGCTGCACGTCCGGGTTGCCGGCGTTGCCGATGGCGGCGATGCGGCCCGCGCGCAGGCCGATGTCGGCCTTGATGATGCCGGTGTGATCGATGATGAGCGCGTTGGTCAGCACCGTGTCCACAGCCCCTTGCGAGTTCGTGCGCTGGCTTTGTGCCATGCCGTCTCGGATGGTCTTGCCGCCGCCGAACTTGACCTCTTCGCCGTAGCTGCCGGAGCGCAGGGTGTAGTCGGCCTCGACCTCCAGGATGAGCTCGGTGTCGGCCAGGCGCAGGCGGTCGCCCACGGTGGGGCCGAACATTTCGGCGTAGGCGCGTCGTCCAATGGTTGCCATGGTGTGGGTGCTCCGCGAGAACGGGTGATTACTATATTTTTGATAGCTACTTGCGCAGATGGGGTGGGCGCAGTGGGCTGTTTTTATTTGGTTTTCTAGAGTGCGCCCTGTATCAGGCCCTGAAAGCCGAACACGCGGCGCTCGCCCGCGTAGTCCACCAGCTCCACGGTGCGCTCCTGGCCGGGCTCGAAGCGCACGGCGGTGCCCGAAGCAATGTTCAGCCGCATGCCGCGTGCGGCGGTGCGGTCAAAGCCCAGGGCGTTGTTGGTCTCGGCAAAGTGGTAGTGCGAGCCGACCTGGATGGGGCGGTCGCCGGTGTTGCGCACCACCAGCGTGAGGGTGCGGCGGCCGGTGTTGAGCGGGTGCTCGCCGGGTTCGGTGAATAGTTCGCCTGGGATCATGGTCGGTCATCCTGGGTGGGGGTTAGTCCCTCTCCCCTTGCGGGAGAGGGCCGGGGAGAGGGGGGATCGATGCAAGCGCTGCGCCCATTGCGCCCCCTCTCCCACAAGGGGAGAGGGGCTTGTGTGCTTGGCAAACGCAGAGTGCATTTGTGCCATCACGCCATCTGCTGAAGCAGCAGCGCACCGCCGAATGCCGCCACGCCCGCACCGGCCGCCCGTGCCAGCCACACCTGCCGGTTGCGCAGCGCCCAGCCTGCTGCCAGCCCCGCGCTGTGCAGCAGCACGGTAGCGGTCAGCATGCCTGCCAGGGTCAACCAGGCGCTGTCGCTGCCTGCCAGCTCGTAGCCGTGGGCCACACCGTGGAAGACGGCGAACACGCCCACACCCAGTGCCGCCACCAGCCCGGGCACGCGCAGGCGCGACACGACCAGCAGGCCCGTGACCAGCAGCGATGCCGCAATCATCGGCTCCACCGCTGGGAGCGCCACGCCCTGCAGGCCCAGCACGGCGCCCACCAGCAACATGGCCGCAAAGCCCACGGGGCCCCACAGCAGGTCGCGCCCGGCGCTGCGGGCGGCCAGGGCGCTCCACAGGCCCACGGCCACCATGGCGGCCAGGTGGTCCAGGCCGAACAGGGGGTGGGCAAAGCCGCTCAGAAAATTGTTGTGGATGTGCGATTCAGCGCCGGTGTGGGCGCTGGCGCTCATGGTGAGAACGCTGAGACCCAGGAAAACGAGGGCGCTGGGGGTGCGGAAAGAACGCATGCTGAATATCTCCAGGAATTAAAGATCGCGTTGGCAAGAAGGCGTCAATCACTCAGGCAGGGGCAAAAGTGCGCAGCGATCAACACTGGCGCGCCCTGGCCCAGCGCCACCGTGGAACTGGCTCTGCCAGGCCACGGGTGGCGTCCCCCTGGGGGGAAGGCGCCGAAGGCGACACAGGGGGGCTTCACAAGATCGGCTGGTGCACGGTGACGAGCTTGGTGCCGTCCGGGAAGGTGGCCTCGACCTGGATGTCCGGAATCATCTCGGGGATGCCTTCCATCACGTCCGCGCGGGTCAGCACGGTGCGGCCTTCGCTCATGAGCTGCGCCACGGTCTTGCCGTCGCGTGCGCCTTCCATCACGGCGGCGCTGATCAGAGCCACGGCCTCGGGGTAGTTGAGCTTCAGTCCCCTGGCCTTGCGCCGCTCGGCCAGGAGGGCGGCGGTGAATATCAGCAGCTTGTCTTTCTCACGAGGGGTCAGTTCCATGTCGTTCTGCTCAATGTTGGGGGGTGGGCTCGTGTGGCGGTGTGTCCAGGCCGGGCGCACGGGCAATCGTCATCGATGGCCTGGCGGTCCGGAGGGCAGCGGATTCATCATAGGCAGCAAGCCCCGTGCCCGCCATACGCCAGAGGGCGAAGGCGCGCAGGACGTGCAGGACGTCTAGGTGGTCCGTGGCATGGAAACTGCACTTGCAAGGGCTTCGACCCCCTTCATCCATGCCCCCTTCCACCGCCTCTCTTGCACCGCCCGACGCGGCCTCGGCCCCCGCGCTCGGGCCGGATGCCGTCGCGCAGGCCCCGCAACAGGTGGTGAAGGTCCGGCGCGACTACAACAGCTGGGTGGCCACAGAGACCATGGAGGACTACGCGCTGCGCTACACCCCCCAGCGCTTTCGCAAGTGGTCCGAGTGGCGCGTGGCCAACACCGCGTTCGGCGCCGCATCCTTCCTGATCCTCGAAGCCGTGGGCGCCACGCTGCTTGTGCAGTACGGCTTCATCAACGCCTTCTGGGCCATCGTGGCCACGGGGCTCATCATCTTTCTGGCGGGCCTGCCCATCAGCGTGTACGCGGCGCGCTACGGGGTGGACATGGACCTGCTCACGCGCGGCGCGGGCTTTGGCTACATCGGCTCCACGCTCACCTCTTTGATCTACGCGAGCTTCACCTTCATCTTCTTCGCGCTGGAGGCCGCCGTCATGGCCTATGCGCTGGAGCTGGCGCTCGACATCCCGCCCACCTGGGGCTACCTGATCTGCGCCATTGTGGTGATTCCGCTGGTCACGCACGGCGTGTCGGCCATCAGCCGCCTGCAGGTGTGGACGCAGCCCCTGTGGCTGGTGATGCTGGTGGTGCCGTTTGGCTACGTGCTTATGCGCGATCCTGGTGCATTTGTGGGGGTTGTGCACTATGGTGGTGAGTCTGCGCGCGGCGCCAGTTTTCAATTGCCCTTGTTTGGTGCGGCGCTCACCGTTGGCATTGCGCTTATCACCCAGATGGGGGAGCAGGCCGACTACCTGCGATTCATGCCCGCCAGGACGCCGGCCACGCGGGGCCGCTGGTGGCTGGGCGTGCTGGTGGGCGGGCCGGGATGGGTGGTGCTGGGCGTGCTCAAGATGCTGGGCGGTGCGCTGCTGGCCTACCTGGCGCTCACCCACATGGTGCCGGTGGAGCGTGCGGTCGACCCCAACCAGATGTACCTGGCCGCCTATGAGTATGTGTTTCCGAACTACGGCTGGGCGGTGGCGGCCACGGCGCTGTTCGTGGTGATCTCGCAGCTCAAGATCAACGTGACCAATGCCTACGCGGGGTCCCTGGCGTGGTCCAACTTTTTCTCACGCCTGACGCACAGCCATCCGGGACGGGTGGTGTGGGTGGTGTTCAACACGCTGATCGCCTTCATGCTGATGGAGATGAACGTGTTCCGCGCCATGGGCGAGGTGCTGGGGCTCTACTCCAACATTGCCATCGCCTGGATCATGTCGGTCGTGGCCGACCTCGTCATCAACAAGCCCCTGGGACTGTCGCCCAAGGGCATCGAGTTCAAGCGCGCGCACCTGTACGACATCAACCCCGTGGGCGTGGGCGCCATGGCGCTCGCGTCGGTCGTGTCCATCAGCGCGCACCTGGGGTTCTTCGGGCCGCTGCCGCAGGCATTCTCGGCCGTGATCGCGATGGCGGTGGCCTTCGTGGCTGCACCGCTCATTGCCTGGGCCACGCGGGGCAAGTACTACATCGCACGCCAAAGCCATCCGTTGCTCGAGCCCGTGGCCGTGCCCATGGCGGGGCCCGTGCCCGGAGCGCGGGCTTCAGACCTGGGCAGCTACCAGCGTCTGGTGGTGCAACGCTGCGTGATCTGCGAGCGCGAGTACGAGGCCCCCGACATGGCCCAGTGCCCCGCCTACCGGGGCGCCATCTGCTCGCTGTGCTGCACGCTCGATGCGCGCTGCGGCGACCTGTGCAAGCCCCATGCAAGCATGGCGGTGCAATGGTCGGCCGCGCTGCGCTGGGTGCTGCCGCGCGCGATGTGGCGCTATCTGGAAACGGGACTGGGCCACTTCCTGCTGCTGATGCTGGTGATCGCGCCGTTGCTCGCCGCGGTCATGGGCCTGCTGTACCACCAGGAGCTCAACACCATCGCGCAGGCCATGACCGACTCCGAGGTGCTGGCGGCGCCTGAGGTCGCGTTGCGCTCGGGCCTGCTCAAGGCGTATCTCGCACTGCTTGTCATCTCCGGCATCGTGGCCTGGTGGCTCGTGCTGGCGCACAAGAGTCGCCAGGTCGCCCAAGAGGAATCCAACCGCCAGACGGGCCTGTTAGTGCGCGAGATCGAGCTGCACCGGCAGACCGACGAAGCCCTGCAGACTGCGCGCCGCGTGGCCGAACAGGCGCGCCAGCAAGCCGAGGCCGCGCGCACCCTGGCAGACCAAGCCAACCAGGCCAAGAGCCGCTACATCAGCGCCATCAGCCACGAAATCCGCACGCCGCTCAACTCCATCCTGGGCTACGCGCAGTTGATGGGCGAGGACGCGGGCGTACCGCCGCACCGCAAGCAGGCGGTGCATGTGATCCGGCGCGGTGGCGAGCATCTGCTGTCGCTCATCGAGGGCACGCTCGACATCGCGCGCATCGAGTCGGGCAAGCTCACGCTCGACGTTGCGCCGATGCGCTTCGCCGACGGCTTGCACGAGATGGCCGCACTGTTCGAGCTGCAGGCCGCGGCCAAGGGTCTGGCCTTCGTGTTCGACGTGCAGGGCGTGATCCCGGAGGTGGTGCGTGCCGACGACAAGCGCCTGCGCCAGATCCTCATCAACCTGCTGGGCAACGCCGTCAAGTTCACCGCGCAGGGCACCGTCACGCTGCGCGTGCGCTATGCGCGCGAGATGGCGCGCATCGAGGTGCAGGACACGGGGCCAGGCCTCACGCCCGGCGAGATCGAGCGCATCTTCGAACCCTTTGCGCGCGGGGGCAACGCATCGGCCGTGGTTGCCGCACCTGGCGCGGGCCTGGGCCTGACCATCGCCAAGATGCTCACCGCGCTCATGGGCGGCGAGCTCAGCGTCACGAGCGAGCCCGGCCTGGGCTCGGTGTTCCACGCCAAGCTGTTCCTGCCCGAGGTGCATGCCGAAGCCCTGGGCAAGGCGGCGCCCGCCGCCCATACCGCGCCGCGCATGCGCAGGGGCTATGCCGGCGAACGCCGCCGCGTTCTGGTGGTGGACAACGAGGAGGCCGACCGCGAGCTGCTGGTGCAGTTGCTCGAGCCCCTGGGCTTCGAGTTGCGCCAGGCCGCCAGCGGCCATGATGCGCTGGACCTGCTGGCCACCGGCTACCGCCCGCACGCCATCTTCATGGACCTGGCCATGCCAGGCATCGACGGGTGGGAGACGTTGCGCCGTGTGCGGCAGATGAATCTCGCGGACGTGAACTGCGCCATCGTTTCTGCCAACGCCTTCGACAAGGCCCTGGACAACGACGTGGACATCCGACCCGAGGACTTCATCGTCAAGCCGGTGCGCCACAGCGAGCTGCTCGACTGGCTCGAGCGCCGCCTGGCGCTGCAGTGGCTGGGCGAGGCGCAGCCGGTGGCGGCCGCTTCAGCGCCGGCACCCTCCTTCGGCGCCGCAGCGCTCAGCTACCCCGAACCGGGTGCACTGGCAGCCCTGTCGCAGGCCGTGTCGCTGGGCTACTACCGCGGCATCCTCAATGCCCTGGACGAGATCGAACGCCACCAGCCTGCCCATGGTGCCTTCGTGCACACCATGCGCGGTCTGGCACGGCAGTTCCAGTTCGACGCCATGGGCCGCATCCTGGAGCAGGCGCCCCCGTGAGTACCGCAGCACACCCCCCTTTCGCATCCATCGGCCCCACGGCCCTGGACCGCAGCGACAGCGACGTCGTGCTGATCGTGGACGACGTGCCCGACAACCTGGCCGTGCTCCACGATGCGCTCGACGAATCAGGCTACACCGTGCTGGTCGCCATGCACGGCGAAGCCGCGCTGCAGCGCGCTGCGCAGGCGCTGCCCGACATCGTGCTGCTCGACGCCATGATGCCGGGCATGGACGGCTTCGAGGTGGCGCGGCGCCTGAAGGCGTCGCCCGCCACCGCGCACATCCCCATCATCTTCATGACGGGCCTGACCGAGACCGAGCACCTGGTGGCCGCGCTGGAGGCAGGCGGCGTGGACTATGTCACCAAGCCCATCAAGCCGCGCGAAGTGATGGCGCGCATGGGCGTGCACCTGGGCGCGGCGCGCAAGGCCCGGCAGGACGCACGCCAGGCCCGCGAGGCACGCAACGCGCTCGATGCCTTCGGCTACGCCAGCATCACCGTGCGCGCGGTGGATGGTCGCATCGTGTGGCAGACCCCGCTGGCGCGCGAGCTGCTGCAAAGCTACTTCGGCGAAGTGGGCCCGGACGGCGCGCCCACCGCCTTCGGCCAGTGGGCGCCCGAGCCGGTGCAGGCCTGGCTGCGCCGGCATGTGCTGGCCGACAACGCCGCCGAGCTGCTGGCCGCTTCGCTGGCCGAGCCGCCGCGACTGGCCGTGGAGCAGGGCGCCCGCAGGCTCACCTTCCGCCTGCACCAGCAGGCCGGCGACAGCGCGGGCGGCGGCGACTGGCTCATCGTGATGCGGGAGGTGTCGGACGCGAAGATCATCGAATCCATGAGCCTGTCTTTCAAGCTCACCGCGCGCGAAGCCGAGGTGCTGTACTGGGTGGTCAAGGGCAAGATCAACCGCGACATCGGAGACATCCTGGGCGCCAGCCCCGCCACGGTGAAGAAACACCTGGAGCGCGTCTTCGCCAAGCTGGGTGTGGAGACGCGCACGGCGGCGGCGGGCATGGCGATGAACCGCATTCGGCAGCTGCATCCACAGTTCGAGGGTTGATTTCAAATTGTTTTGGCCTTCTGCGCTTGCCAGATATGCGCCGAAAGCTATCAAAACGATAGTGTTTGAATCAAGCCGCCTCAATGATCGAGGGGCTGCGTGAGCCCCGCTGTACCGGCGGCCGCGCCCACACTCCAGCGCAAACCGCAGGGCAGTTGTCTGGGGCCGAAGACGAAGTGCAGCACGCGCCGCCGGCTGCCCCCAGTGGCCTTGGACGAGGCATGCAGCAGCAGCGGCCGCATCAGCAGCACGGTGCCTGCATCGGCATGGCAGGCCAGCTCGCCGGCGGAGGCCCGCACAGCCCGTGCTGTGGCTGGCGCCAGCACGCCCTGGTGATGGCTGGCAGGCACCACGCGCAGGGGGCCGTCATCGGCGTGGCAGGGGTCCAGGTGCAGGCGCACCGCCAGCAGTTCTTGCAGCACCGATGCGGGGGGCTGCACGAAGAGCGCGCCGTCCTTCTCGGACCAGCCCTGAAGCACCCGCGCGCCGACCCGCTCGGCCACCGGAATGCTCAGGTCCTGGTGCAGCGGCACGAGCCAGTTGCGCGCAGGCGTCTTCTCGAAATAGGTGCACTGGACGGCCACCAACGATGCGGGGATGAGGCCTGTCAGGGCCGGCAGTTGCTGCAGGCGCCGGGCCAGGTCCTGGCACCAGCGCTGCTCCAGCAGGTTGCGCTGGCCGCCAGATGCGGAAGGCGTGCAGGCCTTGCTGCCGCCCGCAGGGTGCAGGCCCGCTTGCACGTCGATCGCCAGTGCGCTGCATTCAGCGGGCTGCAGCACGTCGGGCACCAGCAGGAAACCCTGGGCTTCCAGCCGCCCGGCGGCTCCCGATGCTGGTGCCGAGGTCGCTGCTGCAACGGGGAGCCGGGCTGCGGCAGCGCTATAGGGAGAAGCATAAAAAGTGCCTCTACCGCTTTCTGGGAGAGCGCTGGCAGCTATCATTTTCATATCAATCGGGCCGGGGCCGGTCCAGCGCCCCTGGGGGCGCTACATCCCCAGCGACTTGAGCAGCGCGTCCGTATCGTCCTGGCCCGCAGGCGGCGGCGCGGGCACCGGGGGCGCCGACTGCGACTGGGCCATGAGCGCATCGGGGTCCGGCGCCTCCTGGGCCTCGAAGTCATAAAGCTTGATGAACTCCGTGCGGTCGATCGCCAGTTCCAGGTAGAAGATGTTGTTGTTGCTGGTGTAGAAGGTCACGCGCCGGGCCTCGGGCTTGTCGAGGTTGGCGTCCACCGACAGCTGCACCTGCTTGTTCAGCACCAGCATCTTGGGCTGATTCTGGGTGATGTGGGTCTGCAGCTCGCGCCGCACCTTGCCGGTGAAGTCGCCCACCACCTGGTTCATGAGCTCGCCCATCACGTTGCTCACTTCGTCCGATGTGAACGAGGTGACCAGGTCGTCCTTGGACATCCCCATGTTCAGCAGGTAGTTGGCATACAGCTCCATCGCAGCCTGGGCCGAGAAGTTGATGATCACCAGCCCCGAGAAGCCACCGTCGAACAGCACGAAGCAGCCGATGTCGGGCTTGAGGCAGGTCTTGCTGATGCGCTGCACCATGCCGGAGTAATGGATCTGGCTGTGCGTGGCCACGCCCAGGACGCGCGTGACGGAGTTGCACAGGCTGATCAGCAGGTCCTCGGTGCTGTAGACGGGGGATTTTTCGGGAAGGCTCATGGTGTATGGGGCGGCGGCCGGAAATGCGGGGAGTGCAGGCCCGAGCATAGGCCATGGCGGGGCCCGAGGCCAGCGCCCAGGCAAGGGATGTGGCATGCAGTCCGCTGCGGGACGCGTCGCGGGATGGCGCCGATTGACTTTCGCCTGCGCTCGCGTATCGTGCCAGCCCAGCGACAATCCGTTACACAGGCCGCAACGCGGGTAACGCGGGCACGCAGCCGGGCGACAGCCACAAACACAATCGACGACCGACCGCAGAGAGGGAGTGCACAGATGGGCAATGTCTATTCGTATGGCCTGACCGACTTCCAGGCCATTGCCACCGGCGCGGCCGTGCTGGCCAGTGGTGGCGGCGGCAGCTACACCGACGCCTGCTCCATCGTGCAGGAGCTGGCCAACCAGGGCTTCAGCGGCACCGTCAAGGTGCAGGACTACGACGGCGCCACCCCGGCCTGTGTGCTGGCCATCATGGGATCACCCGACGCGGCCTCCAGCCTCGATCTCGCTGCGATCCAGAACTCCATCAGCAACACCCTGGCAGTGCAGCAGGGCCTGACCGGCATGCAGGTGGGGGCCCTGATCCCCGTCGAGATCGGGCCGATCAATTCGCTGGTGCCGCTCATCGGCGCCGCCATGTCCGGCGGCTCGGTCTGGGTGGTCAATGGCGACGGCGCGGGCCGCGCCGTGCCAGAGCTGCCGCAGACCACCTTCACTGCGCCCTCGGGCCCGGCGCCGAGCCCGGCCGTGCTGGCCAGCGATGCGCCCACGCTCGTGGCGGCCGAGTACGCCGTGCTGGGCTCTACAACCGCCTCGGGCATCGAGTCGCTGGCGGGCGGCGTGGTGGGCGGATTCGGCGGGTACTCGGGCATTGCCATGTGGCCGTCGAACGCCATGAACCAGTTCGCGCTGTCGGGCAGCTACATCGCCGGCACGCTGGAGCAGGCCCGTGCGCTCGGGCTGCAGATGCTGCAGGCCGTCACTCCGCTGTCCACCAGCGAAGTCGCCACGGCCATCCAGAACCTGACGGGGCGCGCGGCGAGCGCGGTGGTCACCAACTTCTATGTCACTTCGGTCACGCAGTCCACGTCCAGCGCCACATCACTGGACTCCGGCATCATCCGGCTGGACAATGCGCAGGACCCGAGCCAGAGCACTGCCACGCACTACCTGTACAACCTCAACGAGAACCTGATCATGTATTCGGCGTCGAGCACCTCCCCCGACATCATCGCGCCGGACTCGATCTGCTATTACTCCGAGAGCACGGGACGAGGGTTCTCCAACGCCAATGACGACCTGGCCGTGTACTTCGACGCCGCCACGGGCCGCAGCACCGGCCAGACGGTCAGCGTGATTTCCGTTCAGACCGCGCCGCAGCTGTACAACACGCCGGGCGTGGTTGCATCCTTTGCCGGCCTGCTGCGCAAGATCGGCTACGCCGGCGGCATGCCCCCCGCCTGACCCGGCGTGCTCTGACCCCGAAAGCCACTGAGCCGCCATGGGTGAAGCAGATCTGAACAAGGAGCGGCTGGAGCTGGCGCTGGAAGCCGCCGGGCTCGACCTGTGGGAGAACGACCTCGTCACCGGCAACGTCACCCGCAAGGCCACCAAGACCTTTCTGGAGCTGGGGTTCACCGAGGACGAGATCGTCTCGGGCGTGCAGGACATCTACGGCCTGTTCCACCCCGACGACCTGGACATGGTCCGCCAGTCGGTGGCAGACCACCTGTCGGGCCTGACGCCACAGTACCGCTGCGAGTTCCGGCTGCGCTCCAAAGGGGGCGACTGGGTCTGGTATGCCAACTACGGCCGCATCATGGACGGCAACAGCGATACGCCGGGCAAGCGCCTGATCGGCGTCACCTTCAACATAGACGACCGCAAGCGGCGCGAGAACGAGATCGCGCAGATCAACCGCCAGCTCACCGAGCAGAACCGGCTGTTGCAGCAGCTCAACGCCACGCTGGAGCAACTGGCCTCCAACGACTCGCTCACTGGCCTGGCCAACCGGCGCACGCTGATGGAGCTGGGCGCCAATGAATGCAAGCGCACGGAGCGCTTCGACCATCCGCTGTCGCTGCTGGTGGTCGACATCGATCTGTTCAAGCCCGTCAACGACGCCTGGGGCCACCTGGCCGGCGACCGCGTGATCTGCGCCGTGGCACAGGCCTGCGCATCGCGCCAGCGCCACGGTGTGGATATCGTGGCGCGTTTTGGGGGCGAGGAGTTCGTCATCGTGCTGCCCGAGACAGACGGCCCGAGCGCCTTGCGCATGGCCGAGTCGCTGCGCCGCGAGGTGGCCGCGCTGAGCGTGCCGGTGAACGACGAGGGCGTGCACATCTCCGTCACCGTGAGCATTGGCGTGGCCACACTGCACAAGGGCTCCATTCTCGACTTCGAGGACCTCGTGAACCGGGCCGACAAGGCGCTGTACCGCGCCAAGGAGGCCGGGCGCAATGCCGTGTACTGCGCGGACGTGCAGCACGGCATCGCCACCCTGCATGTGCTGGCCGACCGGGACGACGGCGCCGGGCACGTGCTGGCGACCTGAGAGAGCGCCGCCGCTGCAGGGCCGTGGCCCCGCCGTGTTCCTGGGCTATTCCTCGCTGGTCCACTCCACCTGCACTCCCAGGCTGCGCAGGTTCTCCACGAAGCGCGGGTGCGCGCGGCGGATGGGGGTGGCATTGCGGATCTCCGAGCGGCCTGGCGTGCTGGCCGCCACCATGAAGAGCGCAATCGCCACGCGAATGATGTACGGGCTCTCCACCACTGCAGGGCTCAGCGGGTTGCCGCCGAAGGTCACCAGCCGGTGCGGGTCGGACTGGAACACATGTGCGCCGAACTTCGACAGCTCGCCCGCCCAGCCCAGTGCGCCGTCGTAGACCTTGTTCCAGAACAGCGCGTTGCCCTGGGCCCGCACACCCAGTGCGATGAAGATGGGCAGCAGGTCCACCGGAAAATACGGCCAGGGAGCGGCCTCCACCTTGGTCAGCACATTGCTCGTGAATGGCGTCTGCACCTTGAGCGGGCCGTCGCACCGAGCGCGCGACCAGCCGTCCTCGTGGGTGACCGTCACGCCGAACTTGGCAAAGGTGCGGTCGATCAGCGGAAAGTTCTCGGGCGCGCTGTTGCGCACGATCACGTCGCCGCCGGTGATGGCACCCAGCGCCAGGAAGGTCGTGATCTCATGGAAGTCTTCGTCGAAGCGGAATTCCCCGCCGCGCAGCTGCGTGCCACCATGCACAGTGAGGCGCGAGGTGCCCATGCCCTCGATGCGCACGCCGATCATGGCCATGAATCGGCAGAACTCCTGCACATGCGGCTCCGAGGCCGCATTGGTCAGCACCGAGGTGCCCTCGGCCGTGGCAGCGCACAGCACGAAGTTTTCGGTGGTGGTGACGGAGGCGTAGTCCAGCCAGTGCTGCGTGGCCTGCAGGCGCCCGTGGGCATTGCGCACCAGCAGCGAGCCTTCGGCCCGCTCCACCGTGCCGCCGAAGCGGCGGAACACTTCCACGTGCGGGTCGATCTCGCGCACGCCCAGCGTGCAGCCCTTCACGTTGTCCTCCAGCCGCGCCACGCCGAAGCGCGCCAGCAGCGGCGGCACCAGCATGATGGACGAGCGCATCTCCTCGGGCAGCCGGTGCTGCGCCGCGTCGAACACGGTGGCATGGTGGTGCAGGTCCAGCGTGCCGGTTTCGTGGTCCATGCGGACATCGCTGCCCAGCGTGCGGAAGATGTCCAGGATCTTGCGCACATCGGTGATGTCGGGCACGCGCAGCAGCCGCAGGGGCTCGTTGGTGAGCAGCGTGGCGCACAGCACCGGCAGCACGGCGTTCTTGTTGGCCGAAGGATGGATGCGGCCCTGGAGGGGGGTGCCGCCGTGGACGACGAGGTTGGACATGGGTGGACAGCGCAAGGAAGAAGAGGGGGCAGGGCAGCAGCGCAGGCGGGTCGCGCACTGCGCGGACACCCGCCCGGCGGCGCGCGAGGTCGATACTCTAACTGCCTGCCGGTTCGCACGATCTCGTGGGGCGAAATCGCTATGAATTTCGTAGCTGACTTTGAGATGGGTGTTGCGCTGGCGGCTTCATGGAACGTTGCTGTGCCGCGCACACTCCGGATGAAAGATTGGCTCTTGGCCCCTGCTACGCCTCCGGGCCAGCCCAATCCTTGACCCCACCCCATCCGTTCACGCCGAGTTTGTCGAAGTGCGGCGCACGGTTTGTACAAGCTCAGCCGGAACGGTGTGCAAGGCTCGGAGAGCACGTGGCCGCGTACGCCACCCGGCGTATTTCCGATCCGGGGGGCTGTCTCCAGAATTCACTCCATCGACCGATCCATGCGCCCAGCCAGGCGCCATCGGGCGAAGCGGTTTGAACCCCACTACTGGAGAAGCACACATGCAACGTCGTTATTCCCTCAAGGCCCTTGCGGCCGTCGCTACGCTCGCTGGCCTGTCTGCGCTGCCAGCCCACGCGCAGGAGACCATCAAGGTCGGCATCCTGCACAGCCTCTCGGGCACCATGGCCATCTCGGAAACGGTGCTCAAGGACACCGTGCTGATGGCCATCGACGAGATCAACGCCAAGGGCGGCGTCTTGGGCAAGAAGCTCGAACCCGTGGTGGTGGACCCCGCCTCCAACTGGCCGCTGTTCGCGGAAAAGACCAAACAGCTGCTGGGCCAGGACAAGGTCTCGGTGATCTTCGGCTGCTGGACCAGCGTGAGCCGCAAGTCCGTGCTGCCCGTGGTCGAGGAAATGAACGGCCTGCTGTTCTACCCCGTGCAGTACGAGGGTGAGGAACTCTCCAAGAACGTGTTCTACACCGGCGCCGCGCCCAACCAGCAGGCCATCCCTGCGGTCGACTACCTGATGAGCAAGGACGGCGGCAGCGCCAAGCGCTGGGTGCTCCTGGGCACCGACTACGTGTACCCCCGCACCACCAACAAGATCCTGCGCGCCTACCTCAAGTCCAAGGGCGTGAAGGATTCCGACATCGACGAGAAGTACACGCCATTCGGCCACAGTGACTACCAGACCATCGTCGCCGACATCAAGAAGTTCAGCCAGGGCGGCAAGACAGCCGTGGTATCCACCATCAACGGCGACTCCAACGTGCCCTTCTACAAGGAACTGGGCAACGCGGGCCTGAAGGCCAAGGACGTACCCGTCGTCGCCTTCTCCGTGGGCGAAGAAGAACTGCGCGGCGTGGACACCAAGCCGCTGGTGGGCCACCTGGCCGCCTGGAACTACTTCCAGTCCATCAAGAGCCCGGCCAACACCGAGTTCATCAAGAAGTGGAGCGACTACGCCAAGGCCAAGAACATTGCCGGCCACAAGGACAAGCCGCTCACCAACGACCCGATGGAAGCGACCTACATCGGCATCAACATGTGGAAGCAGGCTGTCGAGAAGGCCAAGAGCACTGACGTGGACAAGGTGATCGCCGCCATGGCCGGCCAGACCTTCAAGGCACCGTCGGGCATCGTCAGCAAGATGGACGAGAAGAACCACCACCTGCACAAGAGCGTGTTCATCGGCGAGATCAAGGCCGACGGCCAGTTCAACGTGGTGTGGAAGACGCCTGGCCCGGTCAAGGCCAAGCCATGGTCTCCTTACATCGAAGGCAACGACAAGAAGAAGGACGAGCCGGACGGCAAGACGAAGATGTGACACCCCCCTGAGGCGCTAGCGCGCCTTCACCCCCTCTCTCGACTCGCTGCGCGATTCGGGAGGGGGGACGATGCCAGCGGCCCGGCGAAGCCGGTTCCGCGGCATCCCTGGCCTCGCGCCGCGCGTGTTCTGCGGCCCGCTGCTTTTTCTGACATACCGGCCTTGCCATGCTTCCTTCTTTCTTCTCTCGCCTGATCGCCTGCCTGCTGTTGTGCACAGCGGTGCAGGCGCACGCGCTCACGGCCGAGGCTGCGCGGGCCATGGCGGCGGGCGATACCGATGAGCGGATCGCCGCGCTGCAGGCCGCCATCGCCACACCGGACGACGCCACCGTGGCCTTCATCCGCGCCATGGGCGACGATGCGGTGAAGATCGCGGGCGACAAGGCCATCGTCATCAAGGACGACAAGGGCATCGACCCCGTGACGGGCGCCGAGGTGCCCGTGCCCGACGATGCTGAAGACATCGTCAACAATAACCGCATGCGTGGCGAGTTCGATACCGCCCTGGCCTCGCTGCAGCTCATGGCCACGGACGTTGCCCAGCGTCGCAAGGCCGTCGACGCGCTGCGCGAAGAGACCGATGAGGCCCGCCTGCCGCTGATCGAAAAGGCCCTGGCCGCCGAGCAGGACGCAGGCCTGAAGGCGCGTCTGGAAAGCATCCGCGCGCGCATTCTCATCAGCAGCAGCGACGCCGCCAAGCGCCTGGACGCCGCGCAGTTCCTGTCCGCCAGCGCCAACCCCGCCACGCGCACCGTGCTGCTGGAGCAGTTGCGCAGTGAGGAAGACCCCAGGGTGAAAGCGGCCCTGCAATCCGCCCTCAAGGCGGTGGAAGAGCGCCTGCAATGGGGCGAACGCCTGGCAGCGGTGTTCTCGGGCATCAGCCTGGGCTCCATCCTGCTGCTGGTGGCGCTGGGCCTGGCCATCACCTACGGCCTCATGGGCGTGATCAACATGGCCCACGGCGAGCTGATGATGATCGGCGCGTACGCCACGTATGTGATGCAGGGCATCTTTCAAAAGTACTTTCCCGGCGCCTTCGACTGGTACCTGGTCGCCGCCGTGCCGGCCGCATTCATGGCGTCGGCCCTGATGGGCGCGGTGCTCGAGCGCAGCGTGATCCGCTTCCTGTACGGCCGGCCGCTCGAGACCTTGCTGGCCACCTGGGGCATCAGCCTGATGCTGCAGCAGCTGGTGCGCACCGTGTTCGGCGCGCAGAACGTGGGCGTGGAAAACCCCTCGTGGATGAGCGGAGGAGTGCAGCTCATGGAGAACCTGCAACTGCCCTGGAACCGCGTGATCATCGTGGCCTTTGCGCTGGCGGTGCTGGGCGGCGTGGCCTTTCTGATCAGCAAGACCCGCCTGGGTTTGTTCGTGCGCGGCGTCACGCAGAACCGCCCCATCGCCTCGTGCATGGGCGTGAACACGGCGCGTGTCGATACCTATGCCTTTGCGCTGGGCTCGGGCATTGCGGGCCTGGCCGGCTGCGCGCTCAGCCAGGTGGGCAACGTGGGGCCGGACCTGGGCCAGGGCTATATCGTCGATTCGTTCATGGTGGTGGTGCTCGGCGGCGTGGGTCAGCTGGCCGGCACCGTGTATGCCGCGCTGGGCCTGGGCGTGCTCAACAAGTTCCTGGAAGGCTGGACGGGCGCCGTGCTGGCCAAGATCGCTGTGCTGGTTTTCATCATCATCTTCATCCAGAAGCGGCCGCAGGGCATCTTCGCGGTGAAGGGCCGGAGTGCCGACGCATGACCACCGAGTCGAGCTCTTCCTTGTCGCGCCCAACCCCTACCGTTCAGGCTGAGCTTGTCGAAGCCCGGCCCGGCACTTCGACAAGCTCAGTGCGAACGGATGGGGGTGTGCATCACTCTGCTTCCCAAGGCCTTTCTGTGACAAAGCCCACCGTTACCTTGCCCGCACCCGCGCCCCTGCTCACCCGCAGCGGCTGGTCGGCCTTCATCGTGGCGCTCATCGTGGTGTGCGCCGTGGCACCGGTGCTCAACCTGTGGGTGCCGGCCGGCAGCGCGCTGCACCTGTCCGACTATGCCGTGGCCCTGCTCGGCAAGATCATGTGCTACGCCATCTGCGCGCTGGCCATGGACCTGATCTGGGGCTACACCGGCATCCTGAGCCTGGGCCACGGCCTGTTCTTTGCGCTCGGCGGCTACGTGATGGGCATGTACCTCATGCGCCAGATCGGGCGAGACGGCAACTACAAAAGCGACCTGCCCGACTTCATGGTGTTTCTGGACTGGAAGGAGCTGCCCTGGCACTGGGCGCTGTCCGACAGTTTCGTGGCGACGCTGGTTCTCATCGTGGCGGTGCCGGGACTCATCGCATTCGTATTCGGCTACTTCGCCTTCCGCTCGCGCATCAAAGGCGTGTACTTTTCCATCATCACCCAGGCCATGACGTACGCAGCCATGCTGCTGTTCTTCCGCAACGAGACAGGCTTTGGCGGCAACAACGGCTTTACCGACTTCAAGCGCATCCTGGGCCAGCCCATTGCCACGCAGAACATGCGCATGCTGCTGTTCGTGATGACGGGCGTCACGCTCTTGGTGTTCTTTCTGCTGGCGCGCTGGCTGGTGCGCAGCAAATTCGGCCGCGTGCTGCAGGCCGTGCGCGATGCGGAGACGCGCGTCATGTTCTCGGGGTACTCGCCGCTGCCCTACAAGCTCACCATCTGGACCATCAGCGCCATGATGTGCGGCGTGGCCGGCGCGCTGTACGTGCCCCAGGTCGGCATCATCAACCCCGGCGAGATGAGCGCCGCCAACTCCATCGAAATCGCGGTGTGGGCCGCGGTGGGCGGCCGCGCCACGCTGATCGGCCCCATCGTCGGCGCTTTCATCGTCAACGGCGCCAAGAGCTGGCTCACGGTGACAGCGCCGGAGTTCTGGCTGTACTTTCTGGGCGCGCTGTTCATCGCTGTGACGCTGTTCCTGCCCAACGGCGTGGTGGGACTGGTGAAGAAACTGCGCTTCGGAATGGACAAGAAAAACAACGGCAAGAGTGGAGGCGCCGCATGACCCCGGACCTGATGGAAGAGGGCGCCCGGCGCGTCGAACGCCACGCGGCCCCGGTGACCCAGGGCCAGACCGAATCGGGCGGCCGCGCAGCTGGCTTCTCGCGCGTGGCCACGCCCGGCGAGGTGGACATTGCCCACGGCCGGATCCTGTACCTCGAAGACGTGAACGTGAGCTTCGACGGCTTCAAGGCCATCAACAACCTGAGCCTGGATATCGCCCCCGGCGAGCTGCGCTGCATCATCGGGCCCAACGGCGCGGGCAAGACGACGATGATGGACATCATCACAGGCAAGACACGGCCCGACAGCGGCACGGTGTACTTCGGCTCGACCATCGACCTCTTGCGCCACAACGAGCCTGAGATCGCAAGCCTGGGGATTGGCCGCAAGTTCCAGAAGCCCACGGTGTTCGAGCAGCTCACGGTGTTCGAGAACCTGGAGCTGGCCTTGAAGACCCACAAGGGTGTGAGGTCGAGCATGTTCTTTCGGCTGGACTCCGCACAGTCGGACCGCCTGGCCGAGGTGTTGCACACCATTCACCTGGCGGGCAGCGTGACGCGGTTGGCCGGGAACCTGAGCCATGGGCAAAAGCAGTGGCTGGAGATCGGGATGCTGCTGATGCAGGACCCGAAGCTGCTGTTGCTCGACGAGCCCGTGGCGGGTATGACGGACGACGAGACGGCGCGGACTGCGGAGCTGTTTTTGACCCTGAAGGGCAAGCACTCGCTGATGGTGGTGGAGCACGACATGTCGTTCATCCGCACGATCTCGGAGATCGTGACGGTGCTGTGTGACGGGGCCGTGCTGGCGCAAGGCACGCTGGACCAGGTGCAGGCGGACGAGCGGGTGATCGAGGTTTACCTGGGGCGGTGATGGTGTGTACGGGCTCGTTGGCTGCAACCCAGAAACAGACCCAGGCCGTTCGGGCTGAGCTTGTCGAAGCCTGCTCATCCCGTCACGGCTCGATCGGGTTGAGCTTGTCGAAACCTGATCTCGGCTTATACCGATCCATTCGGGTCGAGCTTGTCGAAACGGGGGTGCGCTCGCAGGCTCGCTGGTTTGTACCGCGTGTCTGGTCGATGGGCGGAGGCCGGGAGTCGCCCGGCGTGCGAGTAACTTTCTTTTGGGTCGTCAAAAGAAAGTCACCAAAGAAAAGGCGACCCTACAGCCTGCGTCCCTTCGCTTCGCTGCGGGCAACCTGCGGTGCTCGGTCGGGGGGTGCGCTGCGGAACTCGCTGCGCGCTGCGCGCTATGCTCAGACAACCGCAGCGAGTCAGTTCACGATGCGTGTGTCCTTCGGCACACGCTCACCCCACGCCCTGCGCTCCTCGGCGCATCCTGAAGGGATGGGGGACCCAACATCCACACGGGCCATCGCTGCGCTCGGCCCCGAACGCGCGGGCGCTTCGCGCCGCGACCGCCAGGCCGAGCGAAGCAATGGCCCGTGCGGCTGTTTGGCTGTTCGGCTGCCCACCCCCTGTGGCTGCGCCTGCGGCGGGGCGGTTGCGGGGTGGCATGCGCGTCGGAGCGCGCATGCTTCGTGCACTGACTCGCCGCAGTTGTCTGAACGGAGCGCGCAGCGCGCAGTGAGTTCTGCGGCGCACCCCGCAACCACCCCGACGCAGGTTTGCCCCTTCGCAACGCGAAGGGGTCGCAGACTTGGGGTCGCCCTTTCTTTGGTGACTTTCTTTCGGCGACGCGAAAGAAAGTTACTGCGCCGCCGGGCGCACACCCCGGCTCCCGCCCTCAACACAGGCACTCCGCCCCATCAGCGAGCTCGCGAGCAGCGCCCCGGTTTCGACAAGCTCAACCCGAACGGTCAGGGTTTTGTGCCCCAGTTTCGACAAGCTCAACCCGAACGGATGGGGGTACGGAAGGGCAAGGTTTCGGCAAGCTCAACCCGAACGGTTCTGGTGGCACCGAGATTTCAACAAGCTCAATCCCTGCAATCCAACGCAGCCACCCAAAACTCCCGCACCCCACACGCTATAAAAAACATAGCTTCTCCCGCCCTATGACCGCGCGCTAGACACCAACCAGGCTCACAACAAAATGCTCACCGTCCAAAACATCAACCAGTACTACGGCGGCTCCCACATCCTGCGCGACGTGAGCCTTTCCGCCGCCCCCGGCAAAGTCACCGTGCTGCTCGGCCGCAACGGCGTCGGCAAGACCACTTTGCTCAAGAGCCTCATGGGCCTGGTCCCCATCAAAAGCGGCTCCATCACCTTCGATGGCCAGCCCATCGACAAGACCACGCCGTATGACCGGGCCCGAGCGGGCATCGGCTTCGTGCCCCAGGGGCGCGAGATCTTCGGGCGCCTCACCGTCGAGGAAAACCTGCGCATGGGCCTGGCTTACAAGAGCGGCTCCACCCCAGTGCCACCGCATCTGTACGACCTCTTCCCGGTGCTCAAGCAGATGCTCCACCGCCGCGGTGGCGACCTCTCGGGCGGCCAACAGCAGCAGCTCGCCATCGCCCGGGCCCTCGCACCCGGCCCGCGCCTGCTCATCCTGGACGAGCCCACCGAAGGCATCCAGCCGAGCATCATCAAGGACATCGGCCGCGTGATCCGCATGCTGGCTGACAAGGGCGAGATGGCCATCCTTCTGTGCGAGCAGTACTACGACTTCGCACAGGAGCTCGCCGATGACTACCTTGTGATGGAGCGCGGCGAAGTCATCGCCCGCGGGCCGGGCAGCGAGATGGAGGCCAAGGGCATCCGCAACCTGGTGGCGATCTGAATCTCGCTACGGCCCTGCACGCGCGCCAACCGCCAGACAGCGTGCCGGTGCGTTCATCGTTCAGGTGGCTGTCAGGCCTTCCCGGCCGCCGATGCGCGGGCGCCGCGCCAGCGCGACACGCTCTCCATGACGACCACGGTGCAGGCCATCCAGGTCGCGGCCAGCAGCCATCCCGCCAGCACGTCGCTGGCGTAGTGCACCTGCAGCACCACGCGGCTCCAGCCTGTGGTGAAGACCGCGGCGCCTGCCAGCAGGGCGGCGGGCAGGTGCCAGGAGCGCGGCAGCAGGCGCGTGGCCAAGTAGGCCAGCATGGCATACGCCGTCATGGACGCGCTGCTGTGGCCACTGGGAAAGCTGTAGCCGTCGGCCTGCGCGATGCCGTGCACATGCTCGGGTCGCACGCGCTCGAACAGGGCCTTGAGGATGCGGGTCAGCGCGCCGTTGCCGGCCATGGCCACCAGCCAGCCCATGGCAAGCAGGCGGTGCCCGCGCCACCACAGCAATGCCGTGACCAGCACGGTCAAGGCCGCCAGCGCCCAGCTGTCGCCCAGGTGCGTGGCGATGGCAAACCACTGCAGCACGGCAACGTCCGCGTACGCGCGCAAGTCGGCAGCCAGTGCATCGTCCAGTGCGCCCCAGGCGCCGCCGGGGTGGCCGCTTTCGGCCAGCTCAGCGATGGCCGCGCCGGCCAGCACCAGCATGCCCGCGCAGGCCGCCATCGCGACCAGCATCAACCAGTGTGCTTGCACCGGAACCCGTTCGCGCAGCGGCGGGCCTGCCTGCCGCGCGGCGCGCAGGCCCGCCAGGCATGCCCAGGCCGTGAGCGCGCCCGCTGCCATGCCTGCCACCCACCATCCCAACGGGTGTTGCGCGAGCAGGGTGCCCAAGGTCGCTGCGTCCAGGTCTGCCATGCGGAGTGTCCTTCCTGTCTTTGGTCATGCTGCCGGCGCACGCAGCGCCAGAGTGCGGAATGCGGGCATTTGTACAGGACTTCACAGCAGCCCGGCTGTGCGTGGGTGTATGGATGGAGGTGCGGCTGCTGGCTGGGGCTGCTGCGGGCAGGACGCCTGCCTGTCGGCCAGCGCTGACAGCGCAAAGGCATCGCTACCGGCTGCGCACGCCATGGGGCGCCGCCAGCATGACGACATGCCAGAAAAGGGCCCTGCGAACCGGGGCCTCCTGTGGTGTCCCACTTCTTTGCCCTGCACACCTTGCCCATGAACCCTTTCGAACGCACCGCCCCCTTGGCGCCCCGTGGTCCCATCCATCTCGTGGTGCCCAAGCGCCCGGGCGCGGACTTCGAGCTGCTGCGCGCCAAGCTGGAAGGCGTGAGCGCCCTGCAGGACCATGATGTGGTCTGGCATGTGCCGCGCGAGCGGGCGGACATCGTGCAACTGGCCCACGACGCTGCCGAGGCGGCCCGCCAGGATGGCGGGCTGGTGGTGGCGGCCGGCGGGGACGGCACCATCAACGCTGTCGCTGCCGCCGCGTTGCATGTCGGCGTTCCCATGGGGGTGCTGCCCATGGGCACCTTCAACTACTTCGCCCGCGAGCACGGCCTGGCGCTGGACCCCGAGGCAGCGGTGCAGGATCTGCTGCGGGCCCTGGATGCGGGCGACATGCGCCCGGTGCAGGTGGGCTTTGTGAACCAGCGTCTTTTTCTGGTGAATGCCAGTGTGGGCCTGTATCCCAAGCTGCTGGCCGAGCGCGAGAAGGCATCGCGCCGTTTCGGGCGATCGCGCATGGTGGCGGTTGCCTCGGCGGTGTGGAGCATGTTCCGCCCGTCGGCAGGGCGCCGCTGGCGCGTGGTGATGAAAACACACCACGGTGCCGAGTCCAGCCAGCAAGAGCATCTGGTCACCACGCTGTTTGTCGGCAACAACCCGTTGCAGCTCGAACGCATGGGCCTTCCCGAGGCGAAGAAAGTGGCCGACGGTGGCTCGCTGGGTGTTGTGATGTTGCAGCCCCAGGGCCGCTGGGCCGTCGCGCGCACGGTGTGGAATGCAGCCACGGGCCAGCTGGGCAAGGACAGCGCGGTGGTCAGCCTGGCCTGTTCCGAGCTCACGGTGTCTCCCGCCAGCTGGCGCCCGCCCCAGGTCAAGGTCGCTTTCGATGGCGAGCGTGAGTGGATCGTGCCCCCGCTGCATTTCAGCATCAGCGCGCGGCCGTTGTGGCTGGTCGCGCCGTCGACGCTGGTGCGCGAGGAGCCGCCCCTGAACGCTGCCATCGCCGTGGCGGGGCTTGCCGCCGTCGCGGCGGCCATCGTTCCGGGCGGCTCGGAAGGCGGTGATGATGCACCCGCCCCCGACCCGCAAGGCCAAGGCCTGCAGCCCGCATGACCAGGAAAAGCATCGACCATACCGCCAGGAGGGCGCGCCGCGCTGCCGCTCCCCGGCGCGCCATGCGAGGGGCACGTCCATGGCGGTCCTGATGCACCTGTCGGACCTGCACTTCGGCGCGCACGATCCGGCAGTGTGCGATGCGGCGTTGCGGCTGGCGCAGCGTCTGGGGGTATCGATGGCGGTCGTGTCGGGTGACCTCACCCAGCGCGCCACGGCCAGCCAGTTCGCGCAGGCGTCGCGGTTCGTGCAGGCGCTGCACGCGCGCAGCACACTGGTGCTGGCCGGCAACCATGATCTGCCGCTGTTTGCGTGGTGGATGCGCTGGGGCCGGTCGTACGAGCGGTTTTCCACGCAGTTCGGCCTTGACTACGAGCCGGTGCGCCAAGCTGGCGCGTTCTACGTGGTGGGTGTGAACACCACCCGTGCCTGGCGGCACGAGCGCGGCAGCCTTTCATCGGCGCAGATCCGCCATGTGGCCGACCTGCTGGCGCGTGCGCCGCCTGACGCCTGGCGCATCGTCGCCAGCCACCACCCTCTGGTGGCCCGCGACGCTGCCGACCGCGCCCACCGTCCGTCGCGCGCGGACGAGGCGCTGCAGTGCTGGCGCTCCGCAGGCGCCCAGATGCTGCTGTCGGGCCATGCCCACCAGCCGGCGCTGCTCAACCCGATGCCCGGCCTGTGGGCCAGCCACGCTGGCACGGCCGTGTCGTACCGCCTGCGCCACGGCTGCCCCAACAGCCTGGTGGTGCTGACGGTGGAGGCCTCGGGCGAAGCCGAGTGCGG
Organism: Acidovorax sp. sic0104; assembly: GCF_019219095.1. Lineage (GTDB taxonomy): Bacteria > Pseudomonadota > Gammaproteobacteria > Burkholderiales > Burkholderiaceae_C > Acidovorax. The sequence goes on along the minus strand of NZ_JAHUWH010000001.1, from coordinate 387,223 downwards.
CTGGGCGCGCTATGCCGCGCGCTGGGACTATGACGCGCAGTCTGGCGAGTTTGAGCGTGTGCTGCGGATCAGTGCAGCCTGAGCCAGGTTGGAATGGTTATGCCCAAAAATGCTACGCTATTGATAGCTATAACCGCTTGACCAGAGAGTGGTAGAGGCTAAAAAATATCTTGCCGCGATGCCCGGGCTGCAGGTTGGGCCCCCGCTGTGGCGGATCTGCCCGGGCAGGTTTCACCGGGGTTGACCGCTCCGGTGCCCGCGCCTATTCTGGCCGTCAGGATGGGTGGGCCGTGCCACGAGGGGTTGTGTTGCGGGCCGCTCGCGGTACTTGCAGCTTTACGGCCTTCCATGCACAAAGAATTCCACCACGATGCGCTGCGACGCCTGCAGGCGCTGATAGAACGCGAAACAGGCGCCCCGCTCAGCGACGCGGTTCAGGCCGAAGCCATTGCGATACTGCGCGGTACCGAGTCGCCCCAGGGTGCGGCGACGGAAGGTGTGGACGCGGCGCCCCGCGAAGTCACCATCCTGCTGGCCGATCTGCGAGGGTTCACCGCCCTGTCGGGGTCGCAGCCGGCCGCGGTGGTCATCGCGGCGCTCAACCGCTGCCTGTCGCGCCTGAGCGAGGTGGTCTTCAAGTACCAGGGCAGCATCGACAAGTTCATGGGCGATTCCATCATGGTGCTGTTCGGTGCACCGGTGGCCCGCGACGACGATGTGGACCGCGCACTGATGTGCGCCGTGGAGATGCAGATCGCCATGCGCGAACTGAACCTCGCACACCTGCGCGAGCGGCTGCCGGAAGTCTTTCTCGGCATTGGCGTGAACACGGGCACGGTGATGGCCGGACGCTTCGGCTCCGACGTGTATTCCGAATACACCGTGATCGGCGAGGCCGTCAACCTGGCCTCCCGCATCGAGGCGCTGAGCCTGCGTGGCCAGGTGCTCATCAGCGACACGACCTATCAGCGGTGCTGGGGTCTTGTGTCGGCCTCGGCACCGATGCAGGTACACGTCAAGGGCCGCGCGCAGCCAGTCAGCCTGCGCGAGTTGATCGCGATCCCGTCGCACAAGCTCAAGGTGCCGCGCCAGGAGTTTCGCCGCAGCCACCGGGTCGATGCCCGCCTTCCGTGTCTGTGCCAGCGCATGCAGGACAAGATCGTCGTGCCCCACATCGTGCACGGGGCCATCCGCGACATCGGCTACCACGGGCTCCTGGTGGAACTGATCGAGCCGTTGGAAGCCCACAGCGAGATCAAGCTCGAGTTCGAGCTCCCGCTGGTGGACTACCGCGTGGCCGACGTGTATGCCCGGGTCATCACGGTCAAGCAGGAGGGTGATGAATGGGTGGCGGGGCTGGAGTTCACCTCCATCAGCGCCGAGTGCCACGCCAAGGTGCAGATGTTCGTGCAACTGCTGGTGGTGCACTGACCCCGCCGCGAACGCAGCAGCGTTCGCGGGTTCTCAGCATCCCAGCATGCGCGCCAGGTCCGTCAGATCTGCAGCGTGCAGGTCGTTGCCGGGTTGCGGCGTGCCGTCCTTGGGGCGCGCAGCGCCCAACTCGTTCGTGCGCTCCACATAGATCGTGCGCAGCCCGCATTCGCGTGCCGCAGCCAGGTCGTCGTGGTGCGTGGCCACCAGCGCCACCTGCGACGGCGTGGCATCGAACACGCGGGCCACACCCAGGTAAGTGGCCGGGTCGGGTTTGTAGGCTCGGAACACCTCTGCGCTCAGCACGCAGTCCCAGGGCAGTCCGGCGCGCTTGGCCATGTTGGTGAGCAGGCCGATGTTGCCGTTGGACAGCGTGGTGATGGTAAAGCGCGTCTTGAGCCGCCTGAGGCCCTCCACGCTGTCGGGCCAGGCGTCAAGCCGGTGCCACACCCGGTTGAGGTGGCGCCGCTCGGGCTCGGAGAGATGCGCCAGACCGAAGCGCGGGAGGATCTCGTCCAGGATGCCCCGGTGCAGGTCGTCGATCAGCGTCCAGCCCTGTTCGCCCCGCATCACGCGCGCCATGGCCGGCTGGTAGCCGGCGCGCCAGGCCAGGGCGAAGGCATCTGCGTCCACGGCAGGGTGCAGGGCCTGCATCTCGCGCACGATGCTGCCGTGCCAGTCCACCACGGTGCCAAAAATGTCGAACGCCAACACCTTCACGGTGGTGGCCAGGCTGTCTGCTGTGCTGGGGGGCGTCGTCGTCATTCGCAGTCCTTCTTCTGTGGGTGGAAAGGTAGGCGGCAAGGGCAGGGGAGCATCGCCAGGGTAGCAGTCCCTGCTGTTTTGCGTGTGCGCTCTGGTTACAGATACCCCCAGCCCTGCAAAGCAACGCATACAGTGCTATGGTTACGAAAATCGGGTTTACCCATGTAACTCCGTTTCTTTCACCACCCCCCTGAATCGATTGTCTTTGCTGCGGCGTCCTATTGCGGGTTGGCGCGGCGTTCGCCTGCTGCCGCCATGACCGCGCCCTTGTCCCCTGTATCCCCCGCGTCCTCCTCCATCGCCCACACGCCCGCCGAGGACCGCACTTTGGTGCGTGCGGTGCTGGCCCTGGGGGTGGGCGGCTTTTCCATCGGCACGGGCGAATTCGTCATCATGGGCCTGCTGCCCGAGGTCGCGCGCGACATCGGTGTCAGCATCCCGCAGGCCGGCCACGTCATCAGCGCCTATGCCCTGGGCGTGGTGGTGGGCGCGCCGGTGCTGGCGGTTCTTTGCGCCCACTGGGGCCGGCGAGCGCTGCTCATGGCGCTGATGGCGGTGTATGCGCTGGGCAATTTCGCGTCGGCCTTGGCGCCGGGCTATCTGTCGCTCAGTGCCATGCGGCTGTTCACCGGCCTGCCGCATGGCACCTACTTCGGGGTCGCGGCGCTGGTGGCCGCTGCCCTGGCCCCACCCGGGCGCCGTGCGCGCGCCGTGGGCTGGGTCATGCTGGGGCTGACCACTGCCACCCTGGTGGGCGTGCCCATCGCTGCGGCACTGGGCGAAGTCTTTGGCTGGCGCGCGGCCTTCGTCTTCGTGGGGCTCATCGCCGTGGCGGCTGTCGTGATGGTGCGCCTGTGGGTGCCGGCCATGCCCGCATCGCACGGCGCCAGCCCGCTGCGGGAGTTGGGCGCCCTGGCGCGCAAGCAGGTGTGGTTCACGCTGGGTATCGGGGCCATCGGCTTTGGCGGCATGTTCGCGGTGTTCAGCTACATCAAGCCCACGCTGCTGGAGGTGGCCGGCATGCCGCCCGCGCTCATGCCTTTCGTGCTTTCGCTGTTCGGGCTGGGCATGGTGGCGGGCAACATCGTCGGCTCGCGCATGGCCGACAAGGCGCTCATGCCTGCCATCGGCAAGGTGCTGCTGTGGTCCATCGTGGTGATGGCGCTCTTCGTGCCCGCCGCGCACCACCCGGTGAGCGCGGCGCTGGCCACGTTCTTCCTGGGCACGGTGGTCGCCATCGGCCCCGCCTTGCAGATACGGCTGATGGATGTGGCTGGGGACGCCCAGACCCTGGCCGCCGCGCTCAACCATTCGGCCTTCAACGCCGCCAATGCGCTGGGCGCCTGGCTGGGCGGCGTGTCCATCGCGGCAGGCCTGGGCTGGACGTCCACCGGCTGGGTGGGCGTGGTGCTGGGCCTTGGTGGCGTCGGGATCTTTGCGTGGTCGATGGCGAGCGAACGGCGCGCGAAACCCGCCACCGTGTGACCGTCGCGGCGGCGCGACACCGCCGCCGCCGGAACAACGGACATTGCGTTCTACGCTACATTGAACGCGGGCCGGCCTTTCTGCCAGCCACGTCGCTCGGACGGTTCCGGGCGCTTACGTGAAAGTTCACCAGCATGTCTGCTTCTCAGGGCAAGCGCCGCTTTGCGCGCATCGATCGCCTTCCTCCCTACGTCTTCAACATCACGGCCGAGCTCAAGCTCGCTGCGCGCCGACGTGGAGAGGACATCATCGACATGAGCATGGGCAACCCCGATGGTGCGACCCCGCCGCACATCGTGGCCAAGCTCACCGAAGTGGCCCAGCGGCCCGACACCCACGGCTACAGTGCCAGCAAGGGCATACCCCGCCTGCGCCGCGCCATCAGCCACTGGTACAAAGAACGCTATGCGGTGGACATCAACCCCGACACCGAGGCCATCGTCACCATCGGCTCCAAGGAGGGTCTGGCCCACCTGATGCTGGCCACGCTGGACCGCGGCGACACTGTGCTCGTGCCCGACCCGAGCTACCCCATCCACATCTATGGCGCGGTGATCGCCGGGGCCGACATCCGCAGCGTGCCTGTGGCTCCCGATGTGGACTTCTTCGCCGAGCTGGAAAAGGCCATCCGCGGCAGCTACCCCAAGCCCAAGATGATGATCTTCGGCTTCCCCAGCAACCCCACTGCGCAGTGCGTGGAGCTGGGCTTCTTCGAGCGCGTGATCGCGCTGGCCAAGAAGCACGACATCCTGGTGGTGCACGATCTGGCGTATGCCGACATCGTCTACAACGGCTACCGCGCCCCCAGCATCATGGAAGTGCCCGGAGCCAAGGACGTGGCAGTGGAATTCTTTACCCTGTCCAAGAGCTACAACATGGCCGGCTGGCGCGTGGGCTTCATGGTGGGCAATCCCGACCTCGTGGCCGCGCTTGCGCGCATCAAGAGCTACCACGACTATGGCACCTTCACGCCGCTGCAGGTCGCGGCGATCGCCGCGCTGGAGGGCGACCAGCAGTGTGTGAAGGACATCGCAGCCCAGTACCAGCGCCGCCGCGACGTGCTCTACAAAGGTTTGACGGAGGCCGGCTGGGCCGTGGAGTGCCCCAAGGCCAGCATGTACATCTGGGCCCGCATCCCGGAGCCCTACCGCGCCCTGGGCTCGCTGGAGTTCGCCCGCCAGTTGCTCGACAAGGCCAAGGTCTGCGTGTCGCCCGGCATCGGCTTCGGCGACCAGGGGGATGAGTACGTGCGGTTTGCGCTCATCGAGAACGAGGCGCGCATCCGCCAGGCTGTGCGCGGCATCCGCGCCATGTTCAAGGCCGACGGGCTGCTGAAGGTGCCTGTGGCGACTGTGGCGTAGGCCGTGCGGGTTGGTGGGAGCCTGTGCGATTCGATACCGAATCTACACGTGTGCTTACCGCCAGTCTTGCAAGTCGCGGTTTAGACTGACGGGTATGCACCTTCTCGACTACAACCCTGACGACCTCGACGTCACGATTTCGGAACTGCTCGTCGCCACCAGTGACTCTGCCGACCCTGACCTGCCCAGCGTAGTGCCCATGATCCTGCAACTGCTGCGCACCCGCCTGGGCATGGACGTGGCATTTGTCTCCCAGATCGCCAACGGCCGGCGCACCATCGAGGCCGTGGACTGCGCACCCGGGTTTTCGCCCGTCCACGTCGGCATGTCCGACCCGGTGGAAGAAAGCTGGTGCCAGTACGTCGTCGAGGGCCGCCTGCCCGAGAAGGTCGACAACGCCAAGCCTCTCATCGCGGCTGGCAAGGTGCCCGACCCAGGCTTTCCCATCGGCACCCACCTGAGCACCCCAGTGCGCCTGGCGGGTGGCGAAATCTACGGCACCCTGTGCTGCTTCAGCCGGGGTGTGCAGCCCGATGCCGATATCGAGCGCTTGCGGTACACCGCCAACTTGCTGGCGGCAAAGCTGCCGCCGGGCACCATGAAGTCTTAGAACGTGTTGGTGATCTCCCAGGGATCGCGTTGGAGCGCGTTCACCTGGAAGAGAAGGTGCCATGACCCGCTGCCAGGGCCTCATGGCTGCCTGCCTGCTGCAGTTCCGTACACAGAGATTCGAAAGATCGTTGCATGGCCATTTTTGCTGCGACGGCGCGTTCGGCGTCGCAGACATGAAGCGCCTGCAGCAGGCGTTCGTAGATCAGCCGGTCGCGTTTGCGAAAGCTTGGATGTTGCACCGCAAACAGCACGATGGAAAGGCCGTTGATCCGCTGTGAAACCAGGCCGTTCACGGCCTCGTTCTGCGCATAGTCCAGACCTTTGCCGGGCGGCTGCATGATGAATATGCCCAGCGCGCCGATGCAGCGCATGGCGGCGGGAATATTGCCTACCGCACGGCAGTGCGCCAGCGCTTTCTCGCACATGGCCTTGGCCCCGTGCAGATCCCCGCTGGCGTGAAGTGCCGTGGTGACGGCGAACAGGGCTTCTCCTGTCTCGTGGTAGTAGCCAGCGCGCTCGAAGATTTCCAGCGCCTTGCGCGCGGACTCCATCTGAAGGTCGAACCTTTGCGTTCGATAGTAGGCGTAGCTCATTGCACGAAGGCAGTATCCGATCTCGATGGTGTCGTTCACATCCTCGAAGATGGCCAGTGCCCTGCGGAACAGGGGAAGCGCGTCGTCGCCGCGGTCGTCGGCCGTGGTGACGACGCCCAGCAGGCTGAGTGTTCGCCCTTCCAGTTGTTCCGCTCCATGCAATGCCGCCATCGACAGGTTGGCCTGCAGGTAGTGTGCTGCCTTGTCCAGTTCTCCCGTGGCGTAGTGGCACAAAGCCAACTGCTCGCGGACCTGGACGGTCGTGACCACATCGGGTTCCGCGAGGGATTCGTTGGCCAGATTGGCCAGCATGAGTGCCTCTTCGTACTGGCCGTGGAACCAGTGCACGCTGGAGAGACAGGTGTAGAGGCGAGCCCGGGTCGATGGATTGCAGGCGCGCTGCAAGCCCGCAATCGCGACGTCTGCTGCTTCCCCCATGCGCCCTGCGCGAAACGCCGAAGCGGCGTGCAGTGCTGCGACGGGTGCCGAAATGGGCGCCTTGACCCCCAGGACGTTGGTGGTGAACTTGCACAGCTCCATGGCTTCTTCGAAACGACGGGCCAGCATCAGCAGTTCTGCCAGGCCCGGAAAGGCCCGGGCCAGGGAGTCGATGTTGTTGTGCTCGACACAATGCTGCCAAGCCTGGATGAAGTCCGGGATGTACGGCCCATGCTGGCGCAAATAGTCCGCGTCGTGCGCGCCGGGCGCTGGCAGCGGCAGGCTGGAGATTCGCTGCATGAAGTGCCGGGCATGGCGTTCATGGGCATCGGCGAGCATGGCCGGTGCGGCATTTTTCTCCACGAACTCCCGAAACAATGGATGCAGCGCGTAGCGTCCGCTGCCATCGCGGCGCAGCACCAGCGCAGATGCAAGTCGCAGCAGCGCTGTCGGGTCCGGGTGCACGAGTGCCTGGGCCGCTTCCCAGTCCATCGTGCCCCGTACGCTGGACATGGCCACCATGGCCTGTTTTTCTCCAGTGCCCATCTGAGCCCAGGTGGTGCGCAGAACGGCCCCGATGCCGCGGCCTTCCGCCTGCGGCTCTGCGGCTGCGTCGATCATGGCCGGGTCCTGCTTGAGCTGGCGCAGTATTTCTGCAGGGGAGAGCAGAGGCATCCAGGCAGCGGCCACTTCGATGGCCAGCGGCATGCCTTCCAGGTGGTTGAGCACGGCCTCGATGTCGCGGGTGTTTTCCTCCACAGGGCTGCCCGCGCGGTCCGCGTGGTGCTTGAAGAGGCGAAATGCCGGGGCAGCATTGCCGCTCCACTCCAGTCCCTGCAACTGAAAGAGCTGCTCGCTGGGCAGCAACAGCGGGCGCCGCGAGGTCACCACGAAACGCAGGCCCGGTGCGCCGTCGAGCAGCGTATCGAGCACATCCCTGTCGTTCAGCAATTGTTCGAAATTATCCAGGAACAGCACGGTATTGCGTGCCTTCAGCCAATACAGCAATTGGCTCTCCAGAGAGCCTTGCCGGGACGCCATTCCCACAGCGCTGGCAATCGCCGCCAACATTTCGCTGCGTGATCGGACAGTGATGAGATCCACCCATTCCACGGCCCCTTGCGACGATGTCCGGGTTTGCTGGTGCAGTGCCCGTGCCAGCCAGGTCTTGCCCATGCCGCCCATGCCCACGATGGAAATCAGGCGCTGGGCAGGGTTGCGCAGCAGGGCGTCGAGGCGCGCAAGTTCGGACTCTCTCCCCCCGATCTGTAGTCCTTGCCGTACCGGCGTGTGGTCATGGCCTGGGCCTGCAGATACCGGCTTGGTTTCTTCCACCGAGGCCTTGGGCTGTTGTTGCGGCGCGGCATCGTTGTCGTGGTTCGGCAGGGGAAGTCCTGTGCCTGTCAGGGCCTTGACCACCTTGTACTGTTCCAGTGAAGCTTCGGTAGGCCGCTGCCCGTACTGCGTTGCGAGATGGTGCTGGAGATTCTCGAACGCGAGTGTGGCCGTGGCCGACTCCTGCGGCGTTCGAGCCTGCGCCAGGAGAAACTGCGCGATACCTTCGTTGCGCATGGCCCGCTCCCCCAGGTGGCGAATCCACCGGGCGCGCTGCTCTTCAGTGGCCGGGTCGCCACGTGAGATGGCCTGCACGAGTGCATGGTCCAGGTCGCTGCTCAGTTGCCTGCGCAGATCTGCGATCCATTGGTCGAACTGGGCCATGCCGGTTGTGGGCATGGCGTCCAGGAACGGAGCGTGCTGGAGTTGAAGGGCGGACTCCAGATCGCCAGCCTGCAATGCCGCATGGAAGTCCGCGACATCACTGCCGCCTGTCCAGCGCAGCATGCCGGCATGTTCGGTCAGTGCCGTGAGCTGGGGATACTCAGTGCCCAGGCGGTGGAGCAGCCTGCGCACATAGGCGGCTGCATCCTTGGAATTCGCTTCGGGGCGGAACAGCTCAGCAATGGATGAGCGCGAGTGCCAGCCTGGCTGGCTGGCCAGATAGACCATGAGTGCGGTCTGACGGCTCCACGCTGGGCGTTGCTCATCCCCGGGAAATCCGGTGTACCGCAGGCGGGGGTTTGCAAACAGGAATAGATAGTCCGACATGTCTTGGCAACCATACTGAAAAAGCCAGCCGCTTGCACCTGCGGCCAGGAGTCTGAAAGGCGATGGGGTCTCTTTGGGGGCCACCGGGGGGCGTGCTGGCGAAGGCGCCGTTGAAGACGGCGGCTGAAAGCGGTTTGCGCACGGGGGGGCCCGCGGCCCGCACCATCTCGCACTGTGTCGGGACCTTCTGGGAGCATTGGGACGTTGTTGTGACGCCACGTGGCCGATTAGACGCCTGTGCGACGATGAAGTAAAAAACATCTGGTAACAATGGACGGGCGAATGCCAACTATTCAACACTTTTCGCCGATATGTCGCCCGGGCAGGGGTTGGGGCCTGCGGGGTGCTTCTACAGTCGTGGTCTTGCAGCGGCGCCCGCAAGCATCCCTCGGCTGAGGTGTCGATGCTTCATTGCAACCAAGGCAGGCCACCTTCTTGCTTGGCCATCAGCCATTCGCGCTTCTGACTCTTTTCCTTCTCCCCTGGCCGATCTTGGCCAGACGCAAGACGCCATGCTTTCCCAGTCCATCCCTCTGTCTCAAACCCCGCGTACTCTTGCACCTTGGAAAGTTGCCGCTGCAGCCGTAGCGGGCAACACCATCGAGTTCTACGATTTCGTTGTCTATTCGTTCTTTGCTGTTCATATCGGGCGGCATTTCTTCCCCATCGAGTCAGAGTTTGGCAACCTGCTGGCCGCGGTCATCACGTTCGGCCTGGGTTTTGTGGCGCGGCCTCTGGGGGGGCTGATCGTGGGGGCGTATGCCGACATCAGGGGCCGGCGTGCGGCGTTGATGCTGACCGTTGTTCTCATGACTGTCGGAACCCTGGGCATTGCCATTTGCCCAGGGCATGCCGAAATTGGGCTCGCTGCGCCGGTGCTGCTGGTGGTGTGCCGCCTGATGCAGGGGTTTGCGCTAGGAGGAGAGGTGGGCCCTGCGACGGCTCTGTTGATCGAAGCGAGCCCTGTGCGTCGGCGCGGGCTGTACGCGAGCTGGCAATTGGCCAGCCAGGGCATGGCTATTGGCCTTGGGGGGGCCGTCGGGGTCACGGTCACGGCACTGCTCACGCCAGCTCAACTGGGAGCTTGGGGCTGGCGCATCCCCTTCATGGTGGGGTTGGCCCTGATCCCGGTGGCGATCATCATCCGGCGCCAGCTACCTGAAGGTTGGCATGCGACGACCCGCAAGGCTGGATATCTGGCCACGTTGGCCGGTGGATTGCGCCGGCACAGGCGCCTGCTCGCATGGGGCCTGTTGGCCATGATGGGGGCGGTGGTGAGTACGCAGGTCGTGCAGTTCATGGCGACCTACGCCATCAGGCAGCAACTGGTGCCAGCGGCGTTGGGCCAGGCCAGCGTGTTGGTGGCAGGTATTGCCACTGTGGTGGGGGCCCTGGTTGCAGGAGTCCTGTGCGACCGCTGGGGCCGCAAACGCATCATGTGGGTGCCGTGTGCCCTGCTGGCGTTGCTGGCGGTGCCGCTCTTCTGGGGACTCAATGCCGTGCCGGGCGCCGCCACGATGTTCCTTGCCGCGGCCGTGGTGGCAGGGCTGACGGCGGCGTACGGCACGGCCTGCCTGATCACGGTTCCCGAGCTTCTGCCACGGGAATCGCGCGCGACCGGTGTGTCCATCGTCTATGGCTGCGGCCTGGCACTTTTCGGAGCCACGTCTCAATTCGTGTTCGCGTGGCTGGGCGAGGCCCTGCAGGACCCGCTGGCGCCTGCTTACTACGTGACCCTCGCGGCGTTGTTGAGCCTGATGGCCATCCGGCACCTTCCGGAATCCCGGCCCCGCGTGCAGTCTTGAAGGGATCCGCACCGCGTCGCCGTCCCGCAGCCTGAAGGCAGATCAGGAGGCTTGGGGCAGCAAGGTGCTCCAATCGGTGCGGACATCGGCTGTCAGCAGAATCTGTATAGCGCCTGACAGGTCCAGCGGCGGCATGTGGGCACTGCCGGGCGCGACTTCATCGAGCGTCACGTTCATCTGCCCCAGGTGGCGCAGGATGTAGGCCTTGTCGATCTGGCGCAGCGCTGGGTGGTTGAACGCAAAGCGCATCGCAACCATGGCTGTGTCCCGGTGGGTGGGCAGGAGCATCATGCCCAATGCCCAGATGCAGCGCAGGGCCGAGGGCACGCGATGGAACTTCAGTGCCGTGCCCAGTGCCTCCTTGCAGTTGGCGAAGGCGGCTTGCAGTTCTCCCGCACGGTGCTGAGCCATGGCCAGGGCGTACAGGCTTTCGCTGAGTTCGTGGACATGGCCGCCGTTGCGAAATCCCTGCAGTGCAAGCTGTGCCTCGCGCAATTGCTGATCGGTGTTGCCGAGGTTGGCATGGGCATAGCTCGCGATGCGGTGGCAGTAGGCAATCTGGTAGCCATCCTCCAGCTTGTGAAACACCGCAAGCGCCCTGTCGTAGTAGTTCAGCGCTTCCTGGTGAGCGTTCTGAGCGTCGGCGGCTGACCCCAGCAGGCTGAGCGCACGCCCTTCCACAAAAGGGGCCGCCAGATCCCGGGCCGCTGCCAGGTTCAGCAGCAGCTCGCGTGTTGCGTTCTCGACATTGCCAAAGGTCAGGTGGCAGATGGCGTAGTCCTCGCGCACGCGCAGGCGTATGAACCCGTCGCCGTCTTGAGCGGCAGCCAGGGCAGCCTCGGCATGGGCGAGCGCGGAATCATGACGCCCGTAGAAGCGATCGAGCCGAGAGGCTGCCAGGCTCAACAGAGCCAGTGCACCCCCCCGGGGATCGCTTTGCAGGCCCTTTTGGGTGGCGGTGGCTGCCTCTTCCATCCGCCCCAGGCGGAATGCGCCCAACGCCTGGAAGGAGCAGTACACCGGGTACAGCGGATGCTGAACAGGCAGCCGCTCGACAGTGCTGGCCGCCAGATCGCGGGCCAGCTCAAAACGGGACTCTGCGAACAGGAAGCCCAGCATGTTCTCTGTGGCGGCGGGGAGCAATTCGATGGCACCGCTCTCCAGTGCCCAGCGCCAGGCGATGACAACGTCATCGAACATGGCGCGAATCGCACTGAGCCGGTCACGGGGCATCTGACCCAGCTTCACGCCGGGGATGCTGGCCAAGCGCTCCAGGTAGTAGCGCGCGTGCCGGCTTCGTGCCGCACGGAGCGCCTCCGGGTCGGCGATCGCAATGATGAGCTGCCGCAGTAGAAGGGGGATCCGCAGGGTTCCCCCTTCATCGCGCTGCAGGAGCGCGTAGTTGGCCAGACTCAGAAGCACCTTGGGCTGTGTATCGGCCAGAATCAGCGCAGTTCCGAAATCCAGGGAGCCCGACTGCACGACCAGGCCTGTCATTGCAGCCCGTTCAGGCTGTGTCAGCGTGGCCCAGATACCCCGAACAATCGACACCATGGTGCGCTCGCTGTTGGCGCTCAGCCCCGAATCCAGCAGCGAGGCATTCTTCTCCAGTTGGGCCTGAATGTCCTGCACCGTCAGCAGCATGGTCCAGCTTGCCGCCAATTCGATGGCCAGCGGAATGCCTTCGAGATGCGCTGTGATGCGGCCCACCGTGGCTTGGTCCATGGATGCGGTGTCGGCCCCGAATCGGGCAGCCTGCTCCATGAAAAGCCGTGTGGCCGGCGAGTCAGCGCCACCGTGTTCCAGCCCTCGCAGTGTGACGCGGTGCTCCTCGGCAAGCCCCAGCACCGTGCGCGAGGTGGCCACAAGGCGCAGATCGCGCGATACGGCGAGCAGCTTGTGCAGGGCGTGTTGCGTGGCGGGCGTGACATCCAGGCCGTCCAGGAACAGCAGCTTGGAGCCATCTGCAAGGCGATGCTGGATCCAGTCGTCGCCGGTGTCCGTCTCGGACGCTGGTTGCCCCAGGTGCTGGCGCAGCACCGGCAGCAATCCTTCCGCTGCAACGTCCTTGTCCTGCAATGACATCCAGATGATCTCTGCATGCGGTGCCGGGGCGATGGCGTGGTACAGCTGGCGTGCAAGTCGACTCTTGCCGACGCCTCCAAAGCCATGGATGTTGACCAACCGGATACCGGGCGTGGCCAGCAGCGACTCCACCACCTGCATTTCCCGTTCGCGGCCCAGCAGGCGCAGCGGCTGGGGTGGATCACGCGGCGTGGGGGTGGCTTGCGAGGTGGACTTCTCCGCACTGCTTGCCAGTGGGGGGGCGGGGGGCTGGGGGGATTCCGTTGTCCAGGGTGATGAAAGGGGTTGGCTGACTCCAGGCAACGACAACATGCGGGCGTACGCGGCGTGCAGGTCAGGACTCGCCTGCTGGGTGGATTCGAGGGATAAGGCCTGCATATAGCGCGCATAGGTGGCCGTGGCCAGGTGCCGTTCAGAAGCCGTCTCGGCCTGGGACAGCAGAAAACGCATGGTGGTGTCATCCAGCCACTCGTCGCGCACGAGTTGCTGCATCAAGCGAGAACTGTCCACCAGCGGTGAGCGCAAGCGCAGAATTTCTGCGCGCAAGGCGGTCCCCAGCCGTTGCTGGACGCGCAGGCGCTCATCGAAGTACCAGTCATCCAGAGCAGGTATGCCGCAGGGGCCAGTGTTGTGGACCAGGTTGTCGCAGTGGTGTTCGATGGCCGACTGCCATTGCGTGGAATCGATCGCCTGGTGGAAGGCTCGCACATCGCAGTAGCCGGTCCACCGGATGCGATCGGCCTCGATCTCCAATGAAGCCAGATCCGGTAGCTGTGCGCGCAGCCTGTGCAGGAGACCCCGCAGATAGGACTTTGCACGTGGCACGGGCACGTCCGGGCGAATCTGGCGAGCCAACGCCTCCCGGGAAAGCCACCCCCGTTGGCTGGCAATCACCCCGAGCAAGGCGGTGTCTCCTCTCCATTCGAGAACCCTCACCACATCGGAGCCTGCGGCGACAAGGCGAGGAGTCCCAAACAGAAAAAGCTGCTCACCTGCCGCTGGAGACGGTTGTGCAACGGTTTTGGGATGCATGAAGAACGGGGTCCTTTTTACAGTGAGTTACCTACAAATTGCAACATATCAGGGAACAGCCCTGAGTTGGTACGAACGATGAACCCTTTGAAAATCCTGGTTTCCACAAGCAACTCCTATGCACGTCACGGCATTGGACAGTTGCTGCGAAACACGGCGGAGCACATGGTGCTGTGCGGCAATGGCTCCTGGGAAGAACTCTCGCGTCTGGTGCGGGACGGAAAACCAGACCTTGTCATCGCCGATGTATCCGGGCGCCCGCAGGACTGGAAGATGGTTGCCTCACTGGCTCCCGCGCACAGGGTGCTGGTGATCGTCGATTCGGTCAGAGCTTTTGGCAACGCTTATCCCGACTGGCCGCTGACGGAAGTCCTTGGCTGTGATGGCCACCCAGGGGAGATTCTTCGCTGGATAGAGGTTTTTGAGCAGGAAGGGCGCTTGCGTTTGGAGCCTCTGCGGCTTCAGCTGGTGGACGAAACGGGTGTCGAAGCTCCCGCGCAGCCTGTTTCCATCACCCCTCGCGAGCGGGAAATCATGGAGCTGGTCCGACAGGGCTGCTGCAACAAGCGCATCGCCAAGGCTTTATCGATCAGCATCACCACAGTGCGCACCCATCGCTACAAGATGATGACAAAACTCGGGTTGCATAACGCCGTGGAAATTGCCAGATATGCGGAGCGATTCGATGCGCAAATGGCCGTTGGATGATTGAAATACCCGGATTATTTCTCCATGTGTACCCACTGCGACTCCTGAAGATTGACCAGGAAGTCTGAGGCGGAGTCGAGCAGATTGCACTGATGAAACCACTCGATATGCGCATGGAAGCACATACGTTTTGTGCGCGGTGAAATGGTGGACCATGAAAGATTGCTCACGGGCGGCGGGGGCGGCATGGTCACGTGCCCATTCGATATGTCTTCCATCAGGGAGTAAAGATCCGCCCATTCCTGAGGATTGGGGTATAGCCGGCCATGCAGTTGGCAATATTGAAGCAAGGCATGCAGGGTTACAGGCATCGGTTCAATATTGACCATGGGCGCAGCAACGGTGGGAAGCGACATCAGTTCTTGAAATTCATCCCATGCACTCTCGGACTGATCTTCCATCGGAACATCAATGAGCGGGCGATCCAGGCTGCTGTAGAGGATGGGCTGGGAAGACATTTCTGGATCTCTTTGGTTGGGCTGAGAAAAACAAATGATTGGATGGGTTCATTCGCCGGTAGGCGAATCGGAAATCATCTCGAAAATCTCCCGCAAGGCATTCAATTCTTCTGGCGTTATGAGGGGGCGGTTCTTCAATCCCGGACCCGTCTGGTACGAGGGGTAAATGTTCGTGCTGCCCACGCTGAGGTGTATTTCTGAAATATCGAAATACACCAATGGTTGCGCGGACGAGGATTCTGTTTTTCCCTGGTGCACGTTGAGCCTTCTTTAAGCCTTATGGGATCTGCAACTGAGGGAAATTCTAGGAGCAAGTTTCGCTGGAGACCATCATGCCGGTGCATGACAGGTATGAATAACGAGGCGGTCAGGAAAATCATGCAAATGCATGATGTTCTAGTGGCGATCTCATGGATAGAATTTTTTCCAATCGGTGGAAATTCCGTCCACTACGGCTTTTAAGTAAGAGGTGGCTGCGATGGCAATCAATTGGTTTCGTTGGTTTGGTGGTCGCTCCAGGAGAGAAATTGAAAGTCAATTTTTCCCCGATAGCGCTGATGCCGATGTGCCTCCTTTGACCCCGCGGGAGCAAATGCTCAATGCCGCATTGCGGGATGCTGCGGTTATCCATGGTGCGGGCAAGGACTGGATCCGTGCGGAGCTGGTTGAGGTGAGCTCCGCTGCAGAGGCCAGCTGGGATGTTCGCCTGGTGGTTTCCGGCAGCGAAATGGACGTGTGGGAAAGGGCCGAGGCCTTTCAGTCCACCTTCCTGCAGCAGCTTTGTGTGCTGGGCGAGGGTTTGGGCGAACGGCTGCCGGTGGTGACGTGGAAGTTCACATCCCAGGAGGTGGTGATGCCCCTCAGGCACCGCTCGGCTGCCGCCAATGATGCAGTCGTGGTCAGGGTCGCTTCGGTTGCGCGGCCGCAGCCGGCTCGCAGAGGCGGTTCCCCGGACCGAGAGCGGTCGCGGGAGGATCAGAAACGCGTGGTCGGGCAGAAATTCGGTATTGCGGGCGAGCTCATCGTGTGATGCGGTCCGGTTCTCCTGCGGTAGCGGGGTACGGGCCGGCGTTCAATGGTCGCGCCCGGGCTTGGCGGGAATTGCGTGATTGTTGGCCAATTTTGTTGTGAGGATATGCCGTGGTTTTGTTAAAGCATTTTTCGCTGTTCCGGAAATCCAATGCAGATGAGGCTTTGATCTCGGTGGAGGGAGAGGATGCTTCGTCGGTGTCGCAGATCCTGCGCAAGGAATATCTCAATCTTGCCCTGCGTGATGCAATTGTTCGGCACAGCGTCCCGCGCAACTGGATCAGCATTGAAATCATTCCGGTAGGTCCTTCTGCTGGTTCCAAGTGGGATGTGCGCTTGGTGATTTTGGAGCGCAATGGACTGCTGTGGAACCATGCAACAGCGTTTCGAGCAACATTTGCACGCCGCCTTCGGTTGCTTGACGCCAATTATTCTCAATGGGTATCTGATATCAGCTGGCAATTTCCTGTTGGCATCGACGTTGCACGGAAATCAGTGCCGCCTGGAGCCAATCCGACACAGGATGTCTTGGCAGCGCCTAAGACGGGCAAAGAGTCGTCTGCGGCGGGTGAGGCAGAAATCTTCATTGGCCAGTCCTCTGTCGCAGATGGAAAAAATATCCAGCGCTCAAAAGATTCGCTGCCAACCCCTCAGCAGATCCAGTTGGAGAAACTGCGCGAATTGATGTCGCAGGGCGATACGCACCGGGTGGAGCTCGTAGAGTCGGGCGAGGTCGTGGAATTTCAAGAGACTCGGCCATTCGAGTCTCCTGCATGAGGATGGAGGTGCTGGCAATGCGTGAAAAAAGTGAAACCGCCGAACAAGTGGCAGGGGCTCAGCTTGGCTTCACGTTGATCGAGGTATTGATCACTGTGGCAATTGTCTCAATCCTGTCGGCCATAGCCGTACCTGCGTACGACGATTATGTGAGGCGCGCCCAGGTACAGGAAGGATTTCACTTTTTGGCCGACTACAGGATAAAGCTGGAGCAATATTTTCAAGACAACAAGAACTACGGCAGCGGCGAAGGGGCTCCGTGCGCAAAAGGACCTCGTGCACCGGCTTGGTCAGACCTTACCAAGTCCGGGGCCAAGTATTTTTCATTCACCTGCGCAGTCACCAAAACCGGTTACTTGCTGACCGCCACGGGTTCCGAAGGGAAAGCGTTGGGGCATGAATATACGGTCAATGAAGAAAATGCACAGGCCACTCTGAAATTCAAGAACGCCTTGAGTCCTGGGAAAAATTGCTGGTTATTGAGGGGTAAGGAATGCTGAAAAAAACCAAGGGATTCACCCTGATTGAATTGATGGTGACCATTTCCATAGTGGCCCTGATGCTGATGGCAGTGGTGCCCAGTGTGGCCGCCGCGATGCAGGACACCCGGGCGCGGGGTATAGCGGAACATCTCTTGCAGGGCTTGAACAAGGCACGGATCGAGGCCATCAAGCACAACCGCGCCGTGACGTTCTCCTTGGTGGACCAGATCAGCGACGGGTGTTCCCTGTCCTCCGCATCGGGAGCCTGGGTTGTGAGCATGGACGACCCGGCCGGGCGGTGCGGGCAGCCTGCATCCACCGAGGCCGCACCGCGCATCATCCAGACGTTTGCGCCCAGGGAGCAGTTTCGGGGGGTGACGATCCAGGGCCTGGACAGCAGCGCATCGACCGCCAAAGGGGGCGCAACGTTCAATGGATACGGCCAGTTGGAGGCTGCATCCGGTGCGTTGGCGCGTATCGACATTTCGCACTCGGGCCCCTCCGCCCGTCTTTTCCGCATCGAAGTGTCGCCCGCTGGGGGCGTTCGCCTGTGTGACCGTGCCCTGGACCCGGCAAGCGGCGATCCGCGTGCATGCGTTTCCGTTTCCTCTCCTACCTGATGGTTTCGCCATGACACACAAAGTATCGGGGCCGTCCAGAACGTCGCGCTGTCGGCAACAGCGGGGGGCCACGCTGATCGAGTCGCTGGTGGCCATCCTGATCTTCTGCATTGGAATCATCGGGAACCTGGGCCTCATGGCGCAGATGACGCGTGCGCAGGGTGGGGCGGAGTGGAAGGCGCAGGCATCGATGCTGAGTGCCGAGATCGTGGCCACGATGTGGGCCGACAAGGATGCGGACCAGGTGAACTACAACACCGTGGCTTGCGGGGGGCATGCGCGGTGTTCCGAATGGCAGCGGAAGGTCTCCCGCAGCCTGCCGCAAGGCAAGGGGACGGTGGAGGCACTCGGTGGCGGGTTGGTGAAGGTTGGCATCGAGTGGACGATTCCGGGCGAGGGAGTGCATGGCTATGCAATACATACAACGGTCGCACGCTGAGGCCGTGGCGCGGCCGATGCGCTGCGCGCGGCGCCAGGCAGGCTTCACGCTGATCGAATTGATGATTGGCGCGTTGGTGGGCCTGCTTACCACCCTGGCCGTCTCCATTGTGGTCATCAAGTTCGAGGGCATGCGGCGCACGACGGCCACGGGGTCGGATGCGCAGGCCACGGGTGCTCTGGCCATGGACGCGATTCAGCGGCACATCATGTCCGCAGGTTACGGATACACCCAGGTGGCGGGGCTGATGGGATGCCCTCTCTCGGCGATGTACAACGGCAAGCCTGTCGAGCTGCCCCCGCAATTGGCTCCGGTGCTGATCACCACCACGGCGGGAGCACCTGACAAGCTGCGTGTCTTCTACAGCGGCAAGACATCCTTCAGCGTGCCAGTGCGCATGAAGGAGGGCTATGAGGCTGGCAAAAGCCTGCAGTTCACCGTGACCTCGACGCTGGGAGTTTCGCCTCCCGTGCCGGCGGTGAATCCGGGAGACCTGATGTTGGCAGGGTCTGCTGCCACAGCACCTTGCCAGATATTCCGCCCCACCGCTGTGGCAGCGCCGGAAGAAATCAAGAGAGCCAACGATAGCGGTGGCTGGAACCCTCCCGGTTTTCCCTCCCGGAGTTACGGCAAGGATGATTTCCTGGTGAATCTGGGAACCCCACGTGATCTGGAGTTCAGCATCTCCGGCAAGAAGGCGCTCGTGGTGCGCGAGCTCAAGATCGATACCGATGGAGCACCACGATATGAAGGGCCATCCGAGCTGGCACCGAACGTGGTGGATATGCGCGTTTTCTACGGCAGGGACACGACTTTGCCTGACGCAGACGGGTCCGTCGACCAATGGACCACGGAAACCCCGGCGGACAGCGAAGGCTGGCAGCGGGTGCTGGCCGTGCGTGTGGCACTGGTCACCCGCAGTGCACAGTTTGAACGTGAGGATGTCACTCACGAGGCGCCTTACTGGGACCTGGGGTCGGTGGTGCCGACGGTGGCGGCCGACCTTGCGACATGCGATGCCAAGCCCTGCGTACGCTTTCGCGTGGAAGATGTGGCCGATTGGAAGCGCTATCGCTACAAGGTGCTCGAGACCGTCATCCCCATGCGCAATCTGGTGTGGAGGACGGCAACATGATGGCGCGTGAACTGCGGGGAATCGCCGCGCATCCGTGGCAACGGGGGGTCTCGCTGCTGTTTGCTTTGCTGGCTCTGGTGGTGCTGAGCCTGGCATCGCTGGGTCTCGTGCGATCCGTGGACACCGGGTTGCTCGTGCAAGGCAACCTGGGCTTCAAGCAGGACGGGATCGCTGCTGCCGCCGCAGGGGCTGAAGACGCACTGAAATGGCTGGAGCTGCAGACGTCGAACTCGCTGGAAATCAGCATGCCCGCGTACGGCTATTTCGCGAGCAGCCATGAAGCACTCGATCTCACGGGCAACAAGACCTCCAGCACCAACCCACTGCCGGGTGTGAAGTGGAGCGACTCCTGCGAGCCCAGCGCATCGGAGTGTCTTACGCCATTCACTTCCGACAAGACCGTCAATGACAACAAGGTGCAGTGGATCATCACGCGCCTGTGCGCCAACGAAGGTTCTCCGACCGCTGCGGCCACCAACTGCCTGCGCCCACCAAAGGTCATCGACTACGAGGTGTCCGAGCGCGGCGAGATCAATCCGGGCGGGCGCCTCACGTTGGAAAGCACATCACCGTACTTCCGGGTGGTGGTCCGGACCACCGGGCCACGCAACACGGTGACCTACACAGAAACACTGGTTCATTTCTAAGCGCCAAGAAGAGGTAATGTGTGAACAACCACCTGAAGAAAAGACTTCCGCGGGCAGCTTCGCTCAAGAGTGCCGTCGCCGTTCAGCTCATGCTGTGCGCGTGCTACGGCTGGGCCGACCAGACCGACATCCTGAACTCGCCGCCCTTCATTGCAGGGGCGGTCAAGCCCAACATCCTGTTCCTGATGGACGACTCGGGCAGTATGAAGCGCACCTACCTGCCCGATCATTCAATTTTCTGGGAGCCGCGCGACAGGCCCGTCACGACGCCGGGGTCCGTGGGCGTTCCAACGCACAAGGCTTTCTGGCCTGCGACCAGTGCCTCCAATCCCTACGTGATGTATGGGCACTATTCTCTGCAGTGCAACTATCTGGCCTACAACCCCGCGGTGGTGTACACGCCGCCATTGAACGTGGACGGAAGCAAGGGCGATGCAGCCAGCATCGCGGACTTCAAGAACCCCGACTACAAACCTTTCTACTACGTATATGGAGCTCCAGGAACGAATCCTCCGATGAGCTTCGTCTACAACGCGGATGACAGTGTCAACACCGTAGGAAGTGAAACGGCGTTTTACTCTGAATGCCTATCCCGGCTGGGGAGTCTCCCTGGCTCCCGAGTGTTCACACGGGTCAATGTCACAGACAGCGACAGCTTGGAGGTCAAGCAGAATTTTCAGAATTGGCTTGTCTATTACAGCAACCGTCGGGAGATGATGAAGACAGGTGTCAAGCAGGCTTTCGCTCGTCTCAACAGTACGTACCGCGTGGGATTCAGCGTAACTTCCTATGAAGAGGCCACCGACCGTACCCGCGACCCCTGGTGGAAGACCTGGAAGTTCCTGAACGTCAATGACTTTGATGCCGATCAGAAGCGCCTGTTTTTCACGGCGGTGAACAGCTCTGACGGGGAGTATGAAACACCGCTGCGTGGCTCGCTTTCCAAGGCGGGACAGTACTTTGCCAACAAGGCTGTCGGCCAGTCGCAGGATCCCATGCAGCAGTCCTGCCAACGCAACTTTGCCATTCTGGCCACCGATGGCGGGTGGACGAAACCCGGCGAATCGTCCGGTTTCGGCCCCTATGGTGTGGCCAGCGGGCGGGGTGCGGGGCCGCTGCTGACACAGCAGGACTCGGGCTCTGGAGTCGACAGGCCCTTCCGCGATTCTGGCACTGACCAGGTGGTGTCGCTGGCCGACGTGACCCACTACTACTACAACACTGATTTGCGCCGCAGTGACCTTGGGAACTGCACGGGTGCGAAGGACTCGGACGGGAAGTTTCCTGATATCTGCAAGAACAATGTTCGCGGAGTAAGCGGAACTGCCCATGAGTCGTTCGGTGACGCCGCCACCCATCAGCACATGACAACCTACACGATTGGTCTGGGGCTGAATGGCCGTATCCCTTTCAACAAGGACTACCGCAGCGGAAGCTCTGCTGAATTCAATGCCATTGTGGCTGGATCAGGTCAGTGGACGAGGCTCCAGGACCCCGGCAGCCAGAGCAACATCATGCCAAGGTCCCACACGGACGACCTGTGGCATGCAGCGGTCAATGGACACGGTCAGCACTTCAGCGCGACCGATCCGGTCTCCTTTGTGGAGGGGCTGTCCACAGCCCTCAGCATGATCAAGGCCACGACCGGAGCAGCCGGAGCCGCAGCCACCACGAGCAACCAGCCCGTGGCGGGAGACAACGATGCATATGTATCCTCCTTCGTAAGCCAGAAGTGGATTGGAGACGTGCTCGCGTATTCCATTGATGTCGAGACTGGCGCGGTGGATGAATCCAAGGATCCAAAGTGGTCGGCCAAGAAGGAACTGGACAAGCTCTCGGACGTCAGCAAGCGGAAGATCTTCTTTGGCAAGGCAGGTCTCGATTTCACCGCAGGCAATCTTGCAAAGGAAGGGTTTGCCAGGCATTTCGAGGACTTCTGCAAAAAGAAAGGCGCGGGCGGCGACATGGCTCCTGCGCAGTGCATGGGCCTTACACCCGAGCAACTGGCCAAGGCCAACTCCGCAGAACAATTGGTGAACTACCTTCGGGGCGAACAAGGCCAGAGCTACTACCGCAAGCGTGAAAGCCGTCTGGGAGACATCGTCAACTCAGGCTTGTTGTTCGTCAGCGAAAAGCCCAACTTCCCCTACAGCGACACTTCCTACATCAACTACAAGAAGAAGGCCCGCTCCCCGGTGGTTCTTGCCGGCGCCAACGACGGCATGCTGCATGCCTTCGACAAAGACTCGGGCGCCGAGAAGTGGGCCTATGTGCCCAAGTTCGTGATGAAGAACATGTACAAGTTGGCGGATACCAACTACCCCGACAACCATGTTTACTCGGTCGACGGCACCCCGCAGATCGGCGACGTGCAGGACCCGACCACCAAGGAATGGCACACGATTGTCGTGGGCGGCCTGAATGCTGGCGGCAAGGGCTACTACGCCCTCGATATCACGGACACTGCAAAGCCCAAGGTCCTGTGGGAGTTCGAGCACCAGCACCTGGGGCTGTCGTTCGGCAACCCCATCATCACCAAGCGTGCCAGCGGGCAGTGGGTTGTTGTGTTCGCGTCAGGCTACAACAACGGTACGTCAGCAGACCCGGATGAACCCAAGGGTGATGGCAATGGCCGCCTGTTCGTCCTGGACGCGCTGAGTGGTGTGCCTTCGGTGGCAGATCCCATTCCTACCCTGGCCGGGGGCTCGCCTGTGGGACGCAGCGATACTCCCAGCGGGCTGGCCAAGATCAACGTCTGGGTCGACAAGGACCGTGACAACACGATGCAGCGGGTGTATGGAGGCGACCTGCTGGGCAACGTGTGGCGCTTTGATATCGACGGCAAGCATGAACCCCATGGTCAGGCATTGCGACTCGCGCAGTTGCGCGACAAGGACGGCCGGGCCCAGCCCGTGACGACCAAACCCGTGCTGGCAGAGCTGCGCGCCAACGGCACTGCGCACGCAATGGTCTACGTAGGCACCGGCCGCTACCTCGGCATGTCGGACCTGTTGGAAAAGTTCCAGGTGCAATCGCTGTACGCTTTCAAGGACCCGCTGACCAACAGCGGCCACAGCGACCTGCGCGGGGCTGGCATGGTGGAGCACCAAGTCACGGGCGGCGTGGATTCGCGCACGGTCACCCTGGGGCGGGCCGTGGACCTGAGCTCCGACATCGGATGGCGGCTGGATTTTCCTGTAGCGGGTGAGCGCGTGGATATCAACCCATCCATTGCCCTGGATACGCTCTATGTGGCCGGCAACATTCCTGCGCCCTTCACCTGCCAGGCTGGCGGCAGCTCGTTCGTCTACAGGTTCGATCTGAAGTCCGGCAAGGCGTCCACCCGCTATCAGGGAGAGGTCCTGGTCCAGGGCCTCAGCCTGGTTCAGATCACGAGCGGTGCGAGAAAGGGAGCCATCACCACCATCGCGCGCCGTACTGACGCCACGACGGACACCTTTGATGAGGATCCACCTCCATCTTCGCGCCGCCTCAAGCGCGCTGCGTGGCGTGCTCTGGGACATTGAGGAAGGTCGGCCCATGCAAATAGCGGGGCCAGGCTGGTAGCGGGATCGCAGTGATTGTCTGGTTTGCGATCGCCCCTTTGAGGGGCCCTTCGGGGCCCCTCTTTTTTTATCTGTCCACATCTTGCGATCACTGCCTCGATGCAGGCGTCAGAACTCCAGGGTGATGGTGATGGTGTCGGTGTACCGCCCCTTCGGGCCGCTGGCTGCGGGCACCTGGCCATAGACCTTGAGGGTGGAGGGAGTGGCTTCACCTGTGCCAAGTCCAAAAGCCGCATCACCGCTGTCGATGTCGCCCCAGCGTTTCGTGCGGGCGGCATCCTGGAACAGCTCATAGGTGATGTGGCTGCCGTCGGGGGAAGCCATGCGCCGGCGGCCGCCAGCAGCATTGCGACCGTTGTTCAATCCCATCATCCAGGCGGTGCCCGCGGGGCAGCGCAGGACGATGTTCGATGCGCTCACGATGGCGGGAAACCGGGAAGGAGCGCTGCCGAAGTCCAGGTTCGACACCAGAGTGACCCGGCACGAGTTGCTGGTGAGGGCCTTGACCCCGAGGTAGAAGGATGCCTGGCCCCGCACGGCGCTTGCGTCGCACGAGCCCGGATCCCGGTCGGGATCGAAGGCCCAGGCGATTTTCGAGCCCGTGATTTGCGACTGGAAGGGGTTCGTTGCGGGCAGCACCTGTCCCGCCGGCGCCCTGCCATAGAGCGGAATGCTGGCCCCCGCAGTGGCGTTGGCCGCTGCAATGTGGAGCAGGCCTGAATAGCGGGGGTAGCCGCCGCCGGCCGGGGGAGGACCCACCAGGCTGGAGCGTGCAGGGTCGGCGTAGATGTCGTATTTCATCCGGGCGCCGTTGTAGTTGGTGAGCCAGCGCGGTGCGATCCCGGCAATGGGCTCGCCCTCGGCGATCTGGACGCAATAGCGGATATAGCCTGGACGCTGCGCAGCCTGGCAGGTGAGGCTGATATAGGAAGTGGCGTCCGCGAAGGTATCAGGCGATACCGTTCCGAAGTTCATCTCCGTCGCTCCTGGGCTCCAGCAGCTCTGTGCCGCTGCGGGCGATGCCTGGAAGGCGCAGGCGACAAAGGCGAGCGGTGCACCCCAGCGTACTGCTAGGCGAGCGGCTGGCGTCGGCAGATGACCGTCTGTACGCTGCGGGCCGGATCCACAATGAAGTTGAGCAGTGTGATGGTGCATGGGTTCTTGCCGCCTGTGATGTGCAGATTGACGAGCTCGTGTGGGTTCTCGATATAGATACGACCGTCGTACCCGACGAAGGTGGTGTGGGTGTCGGACACACTCTGGCCCGCCTCGCGGCGCCGTTCGACCACGACCTGCGTGCCTGCTGCAATGAGCTCGCCCGCCTCGTCGTGGGCTTTCAGCTCGATGGGGACGATCTTGCGCAGGGAGAACGGCACGTGAACGCCTCCGTCCCTTTGAGGCACGACCACCTGGGTGACTTCATCTGCGCGCAGGTCTGCAGGCAGGTCCATGGTGTCTATCTCGATGCGATTGCGCTGGTACGGCGACAGCTGGGGAACGAAAAGCTGACCCTCGGAATTGGTCACCCCGACGAGCCGGTTCTCCAGCCGCACGGGCACGCCCGCAATGCCGCTGGTGGAGACCACCGCGAACGAATGGTCGCTGCGTGCGCCCGCCTGGAACTCGCCCGCACCGACGAACAGTGAACCGTTGGCGCTGATGTAGCTGGCCGTGCCTTGGTCGCGGCCGGTCCGCGAGACGCCCCCTGACCAGTAGCCGTACTTCGACGTACGGGAGATCTCGGCCCTGCCGCCATAGCCTGCGTCTCCCCGGCCGCTCTGAAGGCGCCAGCCCCACCCCTGGGAGTCCTGCGGGTACTGCAGGGCATCGACGGTGGCGGTTGGCCGCCCCCCCTGCACGCGGTAGCTTGCCGACACATGGCGCCGGTCTTCCAGGGGCCAGGACAAGGTGAGGCCAAAGGCACGGCCCTCGCCGCGTGCCTCAAGGTCCATGATCAGGCTGGCACCGAGTACCGCTCCGGCTCCCAGGGCGCGTGACCAATTGAGCGATACCAGTCGGGCTGGCGCACGCTGCGAGTTGGACTGCCGTACATAGTTGGCACTCCATTGCCCCCAGCCCGTGCTGGCGCTCATGCCCGTGGATGTGGTTCGCAAGGCGCCCGATGGGCGCTCCAGGTCGGCAACATCGCGATAGCCCGGACTGCGGCGAACATCAAATGCCGAGAAGGCCAGGCCATGGGTGTTCCACTGGTAGCCCAGACTGTGCGAGGTCCCGCTGCCGCTGCCCGAATGCGACGAGGCAATGGCCGCGGACACGGTGCCCCCCCGCTCACCCAGCCGCAAGAGCCCGCCGGTGCCGACCAGCGACAGATTGCGGGTCCATTCCATGTGGAGGTCGGGCGTCAAGTAGTCGGTGAGGCCATGGCGCAGCGAGCCCGTGGCGATGAAGTCGCGCCCGTAGTCCCAGGATGTCAGCCCATAGTTCCGCCGGGCAAAACCACCCTCCAGAGACCAATCCCAGAGGCCCTGCTGCAGAAGATTGGGCACGCCGTAGATGTCGAAGGACATGGCCCGGCGCACGCCGTGCATGTCGGTCACCACCACCTGCGCGTTGCCTGCGCCCTGCACCGAGGGTGCATGCTCGACGAGGAACTCCCCTGGCTGCACCCGCTGCATGGTCTGGCGCAGGCCGTTCACATAGAGCTCCACGGTGGATGGGATGGCCGCCTCGCCGCGGTAGACCTGCAGGGGGGCCGTGCTCTGGTAGGGCTGAAGGGAAAAATCGCGTCCCAGGCGGAAGCCGCCGATCCGTACCGATCTTGCCCAGGAAGGCGTACTGGTCTGGGTGTCGCCGAGCAATAGCCGCGTGGCGCTGCCCGGCCAGTCCTGGCTGTACGTGGTGTCCAGACGGACTTGCTGCGTCCTGTCTTCGGTCCGGCTGCGCACCCACTGGGCAAGCGAGGAGTGATTCAGGGTTCCCGTCCCAAGCCCCGACATCCGCAGATTGCTCCAGGCGCTCAGCGAGCGCATGCCCCGGTGGTCATTGGCGAACACGTCGTAGTTGAGCACCAGCGCAGTGACGCTGCGCTGCGGCGTGGGCATGCTGTCGTCGGAGTGCTGTCGGACACGCTCGGCGAGCTTCGCGATGAGGCTCACCGGGGCATGGATCTCGATGGTCTGGCGAGTGCGGTCCACATGCCATGTCAGGCCACCGAACGTAGACAGCGCGATCCAGGTGTCCGCGGGCGCGGGCGGCTCAGGCGTCCGCAGCCCCACCGCTGCCAGCGATCCACGATGAATGGCCAGGCCCTCCTGCGCATCCAGAAACTCGGCCAGTTGTCCTGTGCGGACTTCGTTGAGCCGCACTTCGAGAAAAAGGATCTCAGTGTCTTTGGCCGACGGGCGCATTGGCTTGGCGCTGGTGGCGGCCGCGCTGGCAATCGGTACGTCCACGGCAGTGGCGGGTGCGGACAGCAGCAACTGGGCGCCGAAGATCAAGCCTGCGTGGACCTCACGGCTGCGACGTTTCCACCCGCAGGAAATTTTCGCCCGTGTCATTGGCTATTCTGATTCTGAAGGTGCCAGGGGGCAGGGATACTGCTGACGGGGGCAGTTGCCAGGTTCTGCGCCCATGGGCCAGGACATAGCCAATGAGGCCGTCCATGACGGTGGTGGACTTCCCGTTGGCATCTTCGTGTACGAGTCGGCTTGCCCGGATGCGCGCACCCCCTTGGTTGGTGATCTGTATCCGTGCCGGGTTGGCGTGCATCACCCCTTGCGCCTGGTGCTGAAAGACCTTTGCAGGTGCTGCAGCCGGGGATACGAATGCCGGAATGGAATAGCGCAGCAGGAAGCTGAGTGCATTGGCATCGCCACCGGCAGGCGCATCGTCATGGGGCAGCTCATCCACGATGACTCTGTAGCTTTCTTCTCTGCCTGCAGGTGCCAGGCTCCTGCGCACAATGCGCAGCAACTGCCTCTGCCCTGCCTCTATCTCCATGACCGGGGGGCTGGCTACGACTTCGTTGGTGAGCTCCAGATTTTCGTCGTCTCCGTTTTGCGTCCACTTGTAAATTCTGACCTGTGCCCGCAAGGGCGCGTCGCCCTGGTTGGTCAGCCACATCGGCTGCGCCTGGGTGCCTTGATAGAACTGGATGACGATGGGGGACACCTGCAGTGTGGCTGCGAGCGTGCTGCCTGCGGTACAGGCCAGCAAGGCAACTGCCGTGGCGACGGCAGACAGGAGGGAAAGAGGGCGAGCCATGGGGCTGATGCAGCAGAGAGGCTCGCACCGGCCTCACGGCCGATGCGATGCGATGCGATGCGGTCTTAGTAGACGATCGTGGCGGTGACCGTATCCGTGTACGCGCCTGCAGCCACATTGGCGCTGGTCACAAGCCCATAGACGGAAATCGGATCCACCTTGCCAAGTCCGGCGGCGGCTCGGCCATTGGTCTTGACGTTGCCCCAGAACTTGGTGTGGGCAGCGTCTTGGTACAACTCGTACTTCACGAAAATCGTCCCTGCGCCGTTCGCCATCTGGCGCACACCGGGCTTGGGGTCTGCAATATCGGAGCCCGCATTCTTGCCGCCATTGAGACCGATGTAATAGTCGGTGCCTTCGCTGCAATCGACATAGAGCTTGCCTTCGGCCGCGTAGGAAACGGTGCCCGAGACGCGTGGCTTGCTGCCAAAGTTCACGTTGTCTGGCGTCTTGTCGCTGATGGTGCATGACTCCGTGATGGTCAATAGAACATCGAAGTCAGTCTTGGCACCAGCATGGGCTGTGCCGCACAGCGCTGCGACAGCCAGGAACAAGGCATAGTATTTTGTGCGCATGGTCACTCCTTTAAAACATGGGGCGTCAGTACGATTCCTGACGCTACGGCCGTACTCTAAAAGAGAGGTCCCGGGATTTGAATCATGCTGTTGCATGACTGAATCGGGTGCGTGGGAGGCGCGCTTTTGCCGTAGGAGGCATTGCGCCGGCAGCGATTGAGCGGGTGGCGCATCCCGTTCATTGCGGCTTGTGTGCGCCACGTGCGTGGCCGGTGTGAGGGCCTGATCTGAACTACATGGCCCAGATCCGCGGGGCCTCCCCGCCCAGATTCCACAGGGTTTTGCGCCATGCCGTGCGGACGGCCTTGAGCAGCTGCATTGCGGGCTCCACTTGAGGTGCGAGCACGCGCAGCACCACCATCTGGTCATTGGGGCTGGTGGCGCCAGCGGTGGCCTTGATGGCATGTTCTCCCAGCAATGCGCGCGCGGCATCAAGGGCCGCATCGCGGCGCGCGCGCGTGAGTGCGGTGCCTGTGGCGAGGAACATGCTGGCAATGCAACGCTGGCCGGCAAGGCCCAGAGGACTCTGCAGCAAACGCCGATCGGCAGAGTCGATGACGCCGCGCTCCAGCCACAGTCCGGGTATCTCGATGTGCTGGACGAAACGGCCTTGTTCGAACGGCTGTCCGGCATGCGGCAGGCCCAGGGCCGTGACATCCCAGGCAATACATTCGGCACCGGGTGCAAGCTGTAGCGTGAGATGGTTCTCGGCTTGGCAGGCGCTGTAGCACAGCGCCTCCAGCGGCAGCCATTCCAGGCGCGCGCCTTCTGCGACGGACAACTGGGTGCGCTGCAGCGCCAGCGGGCCGGTGGAGCGGTAAAAGCGGGTGGCGCCCGGGGTGGTCATGAGGCCGTGCGCGCCGGGGCCCACGGCGGCGGCAATGTCCAGCGTATCGCCACCCACCAGGCCGCCGGGGGGGTGCACCAGCACGTTGTGGCAGATGGCTTCGCCTTCGGGGTACAGGCTCTGCAGGATGCGCAGCGGGCCGCTGTGTTCGTGGCGGGCTACCGTGCGGGCGCCTTCCAACGTGTAGTTCAGCTGCAGGCGCGCGTGCCAGGACATGGGTTGATATGCTACTAAATGAATAGCTGATTATGCCTTTGCGCCTCCGGGCTGGTGCAGATTACGCGGCCTTGGCGGCAGGTGGCGCCCAGCTGCGCAGCTTGCCCGGATTGAGCAGGCCCTGCGGGTCAAAGCGCTGCTTGGTGCTGACCACCGCGGGGTCCAGGTTGTTCTGCTTGCCGTCTTCCACGATGTAGACATGTGGGTTGTTGATCTGCACGCCATGGTCGCGGTAGATCTGCATGATCTGGTTCAGGCGCTCCTCGGTGCTGTAGCGGATGAGCTGCAGCCCGCTGCAGTTGAAGGCGCCCTCCTTGGTGCGCAGGAACTCCAGGTGCATCATCACCTCGCCGCCCAGCGCCGTTTCCAGCGCCTTCACCTGCTCCAGCCGGGTGGCGGGGTTGAAGCCGCTCTGGATGTAGGTGAGCGTCTTGTCCACCTTCAGTGCGTGCAGGGTGGTGTGGTTCCAGGTGTATTCGAGCAGGGTCTTGTGGCTCTTTTCCACTTCGTCGGCGGTCTTGCGGTAGCTCACCGTACCGCCGTACTTGGCGGCCATGTCGCGCATGCCGTCTTCGGAGTGCGGGGCCACCAGCAGCATCACCGCGTGGCAGCCTGTGGGCAGGTGCTCGGCCAGGCTGGTGAAGTACGCAGGGATGGGCGCTGCCAGAAAGCACACCTCCTTTTTCTCCAGCCCCGGCGCGGCGCCGAAGCGGTCGGCAAAGTCGAGTGCGGCGTCGAATGCGGTGAAGGTGACGATGCACTCCGTCCACGCCACGGCGGGGGTCAGCGCCACCTCCAGCTCCAGCACGATGCCGTTGGTGCCGTAGGTGTGGTGCAGCAGCATGGCCTCGGGGCCGCGCAGCTCGATGACCCGGGGCTCGGGCTCCACCGTCATGGCGCGCACGGCCAGTACGTTGCCGGGCGCGGCCAGCGGGCCGTGGTTGATGGAGCCGGCCCCGCCGAAGCCGCCGCCGAACAAACCGCCCAGTGTGGCGCTGCGGTAGGTGGAGGGCAGCCAGCGCAGCTCCTGCCCCATCGGCTTGGCCTGCGCGTCGAAGTCCGACAGGCGGATGCCCGCCTGCGCCCGGCCCATGCCACCGCGAACCCAGCCAAAACCGTTGTAGCCCGACAGGTCCAGGATCACCCCGCCATGCAGCGGCGTACTCTGCCCGTAGTTGCCGGTGCCGCTGCCGCGCACGGTCAGGGGGATTAGTGCGCTGGCGCAGGCCGCCACCACCTGTCGCACCTCATCCTCGGTGCGCGGGCGCACGGCCACATCACCGCGCTTGCCGGTCAGGTCGCGCTTGAGGACGGGGCTGAACCAGGCAAAGTCCTGCGACAGGCGCCCCACGCGCAGCGGGTCGGCAATCCAGTCCAGGCCGGGCAATTGTTCAGGCAGTTGGTGGGCGGTGGTGTTGGTCATGTCGGTATCTCCTGGGCCATCGGCGGCCGGTTTGGGAAAAAGGGGCCTGCACCGCGCGCGAACGAGCGGAGCGGCGGTGAGGGATGGCTCAGTTGTTCGGCGCGTTGCGCGCCATCCACAGACGTCGAACGCGCGCGGCCCATGCCAGTGCCGCCGTGCAAGGGCCGCCCCGCCGCAGGGGCGGCGCCCCCCTGGGGGGAAGGCGCGCAGCGACTCAGGGGGGCTTACCAATCCATCGAGTTTTCGCTGGCGTGCCAGCTGCCTAAGGCGGCGCGGGTGAGCCAGGCCATCAGCGCAAACAAGGCGACCCCCGTGAGCGAGATCAACAACAGCGCAGCGAACATGCGCGGTATGTTGAGCTGAAAGCCTGCCTGCAGGATCTGGTACGCCAGCCCGGCGCCCTGGCCGCCCGTGCCGGCCACGAACTCGGCCACCACGGCGCCGATCAGCGCCAGCCCGCTCGATATGCGCAGCCCGCCGAAGAAGTAGGGCAGCGCGCTCGGTATGCGCAGGCGCAGCAGGGTCTGCATGCGCGTGGCGCGGTTGAGCTTGAAGTAGCTCTGCAGGTCCGGCTCCACGCTGCGCAGGCCCAGCGTGGTGTTGCTGATGATGGGGAACAGCGCCACCAGCGCGGCGCAGATCACCATGGACGCCGTCGGGTCCTTCACCCAGATGATGATCAGCGGCGCCACCGCCACGATGGGCGTGACCTGCAGCAGCACGGCGTACGGGAACAGCGCCGTCTCGATGCGCTTGCTCTGCACGAACAGAAACGAGATCAGCACCCCCGCCACCGTGGCCACGGCAAAAGCCAGCACGGTGATCTTGACGGTGACCCAGAGCGATCCGCCCAGGGCTGCCCAGTCGGTGAACAGCGTCTTGAGCATGAGCAGGGGCGAGGGCACCAGGTAGGGCGGCAGCTCCATGGCCGTGACCAGGCCCTGCCACAGTGCGATGAGCACCAGACCCACGAGCAGCGGGTAGACCACGCGCTGCACTCGCGGTTGGGCCATCAGCGGCACGCGCGCTGCTGCAGGCTTGGCGGGGGCACGGGCAGGCGAGCTGCGCTCTGCGGGCGCTGCGAGGGGTGCTGCGGGCGCAGTGGGGTAAGTGGTGCTCATGCTGCGGTCTCCTCGGTGTCTGCGCTGGCGCGCAGCAGGCTGTCCTGCAGTTGCTTGGCATATCGGCTGAATTCGGGCGAGACCATGAAGTCCGCTGTGCGCGGGTAGGGCGCGTCGATGCTGAACTCCTCCACCACGCGGCCGGGGCGCGCGGCCATCATCACCACGCGGGTGGAGAGGAACACCGCCTCGTGGATCGAGTGGGTCACGAAGATCACCGTGAGCTTCTTCTTGCGCCACAGGTCCAGCAGGTCGGCGTCGAGCTTGTGGCGCGTGATCTCGTCCAGCGCGCCAAAGGGCTCGTCCATCAGCAGCAGGTCCGGCTGGGTCACCAGGCCGCGCGCGATGGACACGCGCATCTGCATCCCGCCCGACAGGGCGCGCGGCAGCGCGTTGGCGAACTTCGACAAACCCACCAGGGCCAGGGCCTCGGCCACGCGGCCATCGGCCTCGGGGCGCGGCACGCCGGCCAGGTCCAGCGGCAGGCGCACATTGGTCTGCACGCTGGCCCAGGGCATGAGCGTGGGCGACTGAAAGACAAAGGCCATCTTCTTGCCGCTCTCGTCGAGCTGCGCCACCGGCTTGTGCCACAGCTGCAGCCGGCCATCGGTGGGCTCCAGCAGGCCGGCCACCATCTTGAGCAGGGTACTCTTGCCGCAGCCCGAGGGGCCGAGCAAGGTGACGAACTCGCCCTCTTCGATGGTCAGGTCCACCGGCAGCAGGGCCTGCGTGCCGTTGGGGTAGGTCTTCTCGGCCGACAGCACCTGCACGGCAGGCGTGGCGCGGTGGGTCGTAGCCGGGTCGGCGGGTGTGGGCTCAGCGGACTGCATGGAGTGGCCTTTAGATGGATGCGGCGGTGAAGGCTGGCCGCTGTGTCAGGGCGAGGATGTGGGCGACGGCGAGAGCGTTCGTTGCGCCTGGCCCCAACTGCTGGAAACTGGCGCGGCCCGAGCCGGCGAACGCCGATCAAGGGCCGCCCCGCTGCGAGGGCGTTGTCCCCCTTGGGGGAAGGCGCGAAGCGACTCAGGGGGTATCAAGGCAATACCTTGAGGTCCTTGACGAAGGCGGTGCTGTACGTGTCGGCCAGCTTCACCTTGGAAGGGTCGATGAGCTTGGCTTCCACCAGGAAGTCGTAGCTCGCCTTGGCGCGCGCATCGGTCATCACGCCGATGCCCATGGTGGCGGCGTCGCCGCCCGTCACCATGCCCATCTCCTTGAGCTTGGCCACGCTGTAAGCCAGTTGTTCGTCGGTCATGTTGGGGTTGTCCTTCTTGATCAGCGCATTGGCCGGGGCCGGGTCGGCCAGGTAGCTCTTCCAGCCTTCCATGGTGGCCTTCACGAACGAGGCGACGGCGGTGCCGCGCTCCTTCACGGTCTTGTCCATGCAGCTCACCGTGGTGGCGTAGGCGGGGTAGCCCTGGTCGCTGAACATCAGCGTGTTGGCCTTCACGCCAGCCTTGGCGATGGCGAACGGTTCCGACGTCAGGTAGCCCTGCTGGGCGGTGTTCTTGTCGGCCACGAAAGGCTGGATGTTGAAGGTGTAGGGCCGCGTCTGCGCATCGTTGAAGCCGTACTTGGCCTTGAGCCAGGGCCAGTAGCCGCGCTGGGCCGACGAGCCGATCAGGATGGTCCTGCCCTTGAGGTCCTCGAACTTCTTCACGTCGTCGTGCGCGATCAGCACCTGCGGGTCCTTCTGGAAGACGGCCGCCACGGTGGTCACGGGCACGCCGCCCTCGCGCATCTGGATCATCTGCAGGTCGCTCGACCCCATCACGCACTCGGCCTGTCCGGCCGCCATCATCTGCACGATGTTGACCTGCGGGCCACCCATCTTGATGGTCACATCGAGGCCGTGCTTCTTGTACAGGCCCGTGGCCACCGCTTGGTAGAAGCCGCCGTGCTCGGCCTGCGCGTACCAGTTGGTCATGTAGGTGAATTTTTCCTGCGCGTGGGCCTGCAGGGTGCCGGCGGCACCCGCAGCGAGCAGTGTGGCTGCACCAAGTCGGGAAAGGCGGGAGGCGGTGTTCTTCATCATGGCAGTGCTCCGGTAGGGGGTGGAGGGGGAACAGGGACGAAAAGGGATGAAAATGGAGGCGGGATGCGGCCGGGTTCGCAGGTTTCAAGCCAGGGCGGATGCGTGCTCCACATGCCCCGTGTGGTGGGCGCGGCCCCAGGTGGCTTCGGCGCGCGGGGCCCAGCGCAGTTGGTGCAGCTCGGTGATGGCGGCGGCCCAGCTCACGGCCAGCGAATCGAGGATGGCGTGGCCCTGCTCGGCCGTGGCCGGCAGCGGGTCGCCGATGATGCCGCTGGGACCGAAGTCGCGCGCGGTCCAGGCGCAGGCCGGGCGGCCATCGGGCGAGAGCAGGGGCGACGGGAAGGCAGGCGGGTAGTTCACCACCGCGCGCTCCATGTGCACGGTGTCGGGCGCCAGGGCCAGCATCAGTGCCGTCTCGGCATGGCCAGCGTGCATGGCCAGCTTCTTTTCCTGCTCCGACAGGTACTTGCCCGCCACGTGCGGCACGCGCCAGGTGAAGCTCGGGACCACGATGAAGTCGCCATGGCGCAGGCGCAGTTCGCGCGCACACATCTCCATCACCTGCGGCTGGCCGCCGTGGCCGTTGACGAACAGCAGCTTGCGAAAGCCCGCGCGGTAGACCGACTCGCCCACCTCGTTCATCGTGGCCAGCAGGGTCTCGCCGCTCAAGGTGACCGTGCCGGGAAAGTGCAGGTGCTCCTCCGACTTGCCGTACGTGATGGGTGCCATGGCAAAGGCCGGCACCTCGGCCGGCAGGCGGGCCATGGCATGGCCGACCACGCCCGCACTGATGACCGTGTCCACCGCACAGGGCAGGTGCGGGCCGTGCTGTTCGGTGGCGCCCGTGGGCAGCACGATCACGGTGTTCTCTTTGTCCGGCAGGTCGGCGATCTCGGTCCAGCTCAGGTAGGGCAGGTAGCGATGGGGCGGGGTGTAGCCGTGCAGCATGGGGCGGGTCTTTCGTGAAGGAGGGGGTGGAGGTCAGCGCAAGGGGAGGTAGGCAGTCGCTTCGACCTCGATCAGGATGTCGGCCGTGGGCAGCATGCCGGTGACCTCCACCACGGTGGAGGCCGGCGGCTCGCCCGGGAAGAACAGCTTGCGCACGCGGCTGTACTGGGGAAAGTGGTCCAGGTGCTTGAAGTACTGCACCAGCTTGAACACGTCGGACATCTGGCCGCCCGCGGCCTCGATGGTCTGGCGGATGCGGTCCAGCACATACCAGCTCTGCGCCAGGATGGGCCCCTCCTTGATGTCGCTGCTGAACTCGCCCGTGCGGCCGATGAGCGTGGCCGCTTCGTCGGGGATGTCGGCATAGCCGCGCACGATGCGGCTGGCGGCAGGGTCCACGGCGATGATCCCGGACAGGAACACCATGTCTCCGGCCCGGCGCCAGGCGGCATAGCGGGCCAAGGGCTGGGCAATGCCCGGGGGGGTAGGGGCGGTCATGCAAGGCTCCGTGCAGGGATGGGGGAAGGAGAAGGCGTGACGCCCGCCACGTGCCACGCCGCACTGGCATGGCCGCCGGCCACGTGGCCGTTGCGCAGCACCACGCGCTGTTGCGTGCGCGACGGGAAGCCCCAGCCATCTGCCTGTTGGAAGACAATCAGGTCAGCCGGCATGCCGGGCTGCAGGGGCAGGGCATCGGGTCCGCGGCGCAGCCAGTCGCTGCGGCATAGCGCCTCGGACCAGCGGTTGAACGGCGTATCGAGCTGTGCGGCCAGCACGCCGGTGGCCAGGGCCTCCAGCGGGTCGAAGCTGCCCACGGGGCAGAACGGGTCCTGCACGTTGTCGCTGGCGACCAGTACCGGGATGCCGCGCGCACGCGCCTCCTTGACGAGGGTGATGCCGCGCTGGCGCGGTGTGCGGCCGGTCAACGCGTCCTGCAGCAGCAGGTTGGTGATGGGCAAGGTCACCAGGGTGATGGGGCTTTGCGCCACGGCGTCCAGCGTGGCCAGGGCGGTGGCCTCGTCCTGCGCGGCCAGCGCGCAGGTGTGGCCGCAGACCACATGGCCCTCAAAGCGCAATTCCTGGAGCAGCGCGGCTGTGGTCGCCAGGCCCAGCGCGCCGGGGTGCAGTTCCTCGTCAACATGCAGGTCCACGTTCAGGCCATGGTGCTGTGCGGCCTCGAACAGGTGGCGCAGGCCCTGCGGGTCCCAGTTGGTGGAGTGCACGAAGCCGCCCAGCAGCGCCCCGGGGCCGCTGTGGGCCACGGTGGCGGC
This sequence comes from Acidovorax sp. sic0104, assembly GCF_019219095.1. GTDB lineage: Bacteria > Pseudomonadota > Gammaproteobacteria > Burkholderiales > Burkholderiaceae_C > Acidovorax. The sequence continues at coordinate 350,989 of NZ_JAHUWH010000001.1, read as the reverse complement.
CAGCCGCATGGCGGTGGCGCGCTCGGTGTACAGGTGCAAGGGGATGAGGGCCACGCGCTCCAGCGTGATGCGGCCGGCCCATTCCTGCGCCAGCGCGCGCAGCACGTTCCAGGCGAGCGGTGGCGCGTCGGGCTCCCACCAGTCGCAGTGGGTGCGCAGGTGCACCGTGCCCGCTTCGTACGCCCATTGCAGGGCGCGGCTGGCGCGGGCGCGGATGTCGGCTTCGGTCCAGCCCTGGCGGTCGACCATCATGGCCTCGATGGCGCCCAGCAGGCCGGGCTTCACCGTGCCCATGCGCGGCAGGGTGAAGGCCTTGTCCAGATGGGTGTGCGCATCCACCAGACCGGGCAGCACCAGGGCACCAGCCAAGTCCCAGGTGGCGCCCGTGGCCGGGGGCTGGGCGGGGTGGTGCGGCGCGATGGACTCGACGCGGCCCTGCACTAGGTGCACATCGGCCAGCGCGGGCTGGCTGCCCTGGGTGGGCCACTGGCGTGGCAGCAGCCAGCGCGGCAGCCGCGCGCGCAGCAGGTGGTCGGGGGCGTTGGATGCTTGCATGGACAACATCCCCTCAGGCGAAGCGCGCCATGGCCTGGCCCACGCGGGCCTTGAAGGCCTCGAGCCGCGGCGGCGTGGCCACGTTCATGTGGTAGTAGGCGTGGTAGTCCACGCGCGCCTTGCCACCGGTCAGCAGGCGCATGTAGCGCGTGACGGACTTGCGCGGCGGGTCGCCCATGAGCAGCGCCGTCCAGCGCGGACGGCCATAGGTCACCACGGCCGAGATGCGCTGGATGTGCGTGAGCGAAGGCTTGACGTTCTGCGGATCGCTGATGTCGAAGGCCACGCCGGGCATCAGCACCCGGTCGAAAAAGCCCTTGAGCATGGCCGGCATGCCGAAGCACCAGGTGGGAAAGCAGAACACCAGGGCCTCGGCCCAGAGCAGCCGGTCCACATAGCCCTGCACGGGCAGGCGGTTGCTCGGCACCTCGTGGTAGCCCAGGCGTTCCTCGCGGCTGAGCACGGGGTTGAAACCCTCGGCATACAGGTCGCAGTCGTCCACCTCGTGGCCCGCGCCGCGCAGCTGCTGCACCACCTCGGCATGCAGGGCCGCGTTGTAGCTGGTCTCCACCGGGTGGCAATAGATCACGAGGATGCGCATGGCGGGCTCCTTCTTCAAAGGTCGAGCGTGAGCGTGGGCCCGTGGCTGCGTGCGCAGCACACGGCCACATGGGTGGCCTGCTCTTCAGGGCTCAGGCAGCTGTCGCGGTGGTCGGGTGCCCCGGCCAGCCAGCGCGTGGCGCAGGTGCCGCACACGCCCTGCTCGCACAGCGTGTCGATGGCGATGCCGGCGAGCTGCAGTACATCGGCCATGCTTTCGCCAGGCTCCACGGGCAGCCGCATCTGGCTGCGCGCAAGCACCAGTTCAAAAGTCTGTTCCGTGGCGGGCAGCGGCGCTGCCATGGCTGGGGTTTGCATGTTTGACCACTTGATTTGATCGATTGGTCAAACTATTGCAAGTGCTGTGCCAGCAAGGCTTTCGGGCCGTTGCCTGTGGGCCCTGCGTCAAAGCGCTGTGCGGGCGCGTCTGCTACGCCCGCCAGCGTGCAGACCTGTTCACTCTGGTGCGCAATCCGGTGCCAGGCCGCAGCCCAGCAGCACAAAGTTGGTGAGCTCGCGCACGATGGGCTCGCGGTCGATGGTCTCTTCGGGCGCCAGGCCCAGCATGATGTGCACCTGCACGCCGTAGTCGGCGTAGTGCTGCGTCATGCCCCAGATCTGCATGAGCAAGAGGCGCGCGTCCAGCGGGCGCATGCGGCCCTCGGCGATCCAGCGGTCGATCAGGTCCACCTTCTGCTGGGTGGACTTCACGGCCACGGGCCAGTACCGGCCCAGGTTGCGCCCGCCGCCCAGCACCTCGGTGGTGAATATGCGCGACAGCCCCGGGTTGTCCAGCGCGTAGTCGAGCTTCTTGCGCACATAGGTGCTCAGCACCTTCTTCGGGTCGTCGCTCTGGCTGTCGAACTGGAAGGCGCCCGACCAGCCGTTGAGCACCGAGTACAGCAGCTCCTCGTACAGCTCTTCCTTGCTGGCGATGTAGTAGTGCAGCTGCGGCTTGGTCAGGCCCGCGCGCTCGGCAATGGCCTTGGTGGATGCGCCCTTGAAACCGTGGCGGCTGAACTCCGCGATGGCCGCCTCGCGGATCGCGCCCAGAATGCGTTCGCGCCCCAACTTGGAACGGCTGAGCAGTGCGCCGGAGACATTGCTGCTCTCGGCTTCAGGTTCGGTCATGGTGGCGGCTTTGGAGGGCATGGGTGGCGATTCTCGCCGCTCACAACTTCCAGAAGCCCACATGCGGGGCGCTGGCTTCGTCGATGAGTGCCGGGCCGATGCATTCGATGGGGTGGGGTGAGGCTGCGAACACATCGCGGCACGAGATCTCGGCATCGCGCTGCTCAGGCCGCTCGCCGCGAAATCCGCGCAGGCGCAGCGCGTCGATGCCGAACACCACGCGGCCGATGCCCGACCAGAAGATCGCGCCTGCGCACATCACGCAGGGCTCGGCCGATGAGTACAGGGTGGCACGGGCCAGCATCTCGCGGGCAAAGCGCGGGCTGAGCTGGCGAACTGCATTGGTTTCGGCGTGGCCCGTGCAGTCGCCTGTCTCGCTGGCGTTGCAGTAGGCCTCTGCCAGCAAGTCCCCATCTTCACTGATCACCACCGCGCCAAAAGGCCGGTTGCCACGCGCCCGCGCCGTGCATGACCAGGCGATGGCCTTGCGCAGGTAAATGCCGTCGGTGGCATCGATGTCGGTGGGGTCGTCAAGGCGGCAGGGCGCGGCGGACATCAGTGCATGCATGGCGTGTCTCCGTCGAGGGGCAGTTGCTGTTGCCCTCGCCATGCATTTGGCATGCCACTAACAATGTGTGACATGTGTGCATGCCATCAGGCTTTCCACGCGCCCTGGTGGGAGGCGGACGATTCAGTGATCAGCGCGGGGCCCACGCACTCGATGGGGTGGGGCGAGCTTCGGAAGACGTCACGGCAGGAGAGTTCGGCATCGCGCTGCTCCAGCCGCTCGCCGCGGAACTCGCGCAGACGCACCGCGTCGATGCCATAGACAACGCGCCCGATGTTGGCCCAATAGATGGCGCCAGCGCACATCACGCAGGGTTCGGCCGACGAGTACAGCGTGGCGCCGGCCAAGGCCTCGCGGCTGTGCACCGGGCTTGCCACGCGCACCGCCGAGGTCTCGGCGTGCGCGGTGCAGTCACCGTTTTCGCCGGTGGAGTTCCAGGCCTCGGCCAGCACGCTGCCATCGGCACCCACGATCAAGGCGCCGAAGGGCCGGTTTCCACGTGCGCGCGCCTTGTCGGCCAATTCGATGGCCTGGCGCAGGTACTTGCCGTCGCGCTCGTCCAGTGCCACCACCTGCGGCAGCAGGTCTGTGGGCGCCGCGCTCATGCCACCACCTTGCGATCGGCCAGGGCGGGCATGAATGCGGGGTTGAACACGCGCTCCGGCGCGGGTTTGCGAGCCAGGCTGAACACGGTGTTCACCTCCTCGATCTGGTGCGCCAGCACGGCGCCCTGGACGCCGCCCAGGCCCACGGTCTGGGACTCGGTTGTCTGCAGGTACTGGCGCGTGATGGCCCAGCGCTCGCGCTCCACGTCCATGTTCAGGATGGCTTCGCGCGCCTTGATAGCGGCGAACGCGGCCTCGGGGTTGGCCAGCGTCTCGCGCAGCGCGCGGTTGCTGGCGCGCAGGAACGCCTTGGCCACCTCGGGTTTTTCCTGCAGCAGCTTGCCGGCCAGGATGGCGTTGCCATACAGGTTCAGGCCTGCCTTGTTGTATTCGAGCACCGACAGATCCTTGGCTGGCAGGCGCGCGAACAGCGACACTGCCGAGTCATGGAAGTAGGTGGCGGCATCCACATCGCCGCGCACCACCACGTTGTCGCGGGCGCTGAAGTCTGTGGTCACCCAGTCGAACAGCTCGGGCTGTGTCTTGAGCGCGCGGGCCACCATGGGCCAGCTGCGGCGCGTGGACTCCACGGCGGCGGCCGCCACCTTCTTGCCCTTGAGCGACTGGAAGTCGGTGGTGATGCCCCGGTCCTTGCGGCCGATGATGACGAAGGGCGCGCGGTTGTAGTACTGGTAGATGGCCTGCACCGGCGTGTCGGGATTCTGTGCGTGGAACTCGGCCAGCGAGCTGATGTCGCCCAGTCCGATGTCGTAGGCCCCGCTGGCCACACGCGTGATCGAGGCGACGGAGCCTGCGCCCACGTCAATGGTCACGTCCAGGCCTTCCTGCTTGTAGTAGCCCTTGGCCTGCGCCAGGAAGAAGGGCGAAGTCTGGCTGGTAACGCGAAAGTCCAGCGTGAACTTGAGCGGAGTCATCGAGCCCTGCGCATGCACGGCAGGGGCGCCCAGCGTGGCGGCGATGGAAGAGGCGAGGGTGGTCGAGAGAAAGCGGCGACGTTGCATCATGGCGTTGGCCCAGGTTCGGTGGAAAGTCCCGCACCCACAGGCGTTTTCCGCCGCAGGACCGGGTCGAACTGAGCAATTTCCGGGCGCCACCATCGAAGGGGGACAGCGCTGAACGCTTCTACTCGGTGGATGCTGATGCAGGATGCGTGCCTGGTGTCGTGGAAACGCGGCATCGAGCGGCGCAGCTACAACTGTCCGTACAGGCCTTGTTCTGGCGCAAGCCTGTGGCGCGTGATGTATGCATGCAAGCATCTGGAGCTCGCGCCATGCGATGGTGCGATGGCTCGGCGGGGCTGCGCTGCCTTGGTGCGGTTCGCCCAGGTTTGGTGAGGGGGCCGCGTTGCGGCCAGCGGTGTCGCGCGGAAGGCCCGGTGCCGCCGTTGGCCCGCTGTTTGCTTGCTTCAACGCCGAGAGTAGAAGCGTTCAGACCAGCAGATCCGCATTGCGCGGTCCGGCTGGCGGGTCATTGCTCTTGAAGCCGGCGGCGGCTTGTGTGCGGTGCAGGTGCTTGTTGAAGGCCGTGCATCCGGCAGGCCGTTGCCATTGTTCCCTTCAAGAGCCACATGGCGCCGCGCTGCTTCTTTTTTGATGGTCCAGCGGCCGGCCGTGTGCCTTGTTTTCCAACCAACGAGGAAACGCGCACCATGCAGACAACCGCCGCAAACCCCACCACCCCCGTCTACGAGCCCACCACCGCACCCGACGTGCTGGGCGAGCTTGAGAAAGAATCGCGCATGGGAGGCGCTCTGGACGGCGAGACCTCCACGCGCGAAGTGCGCTGCATCGACATCTCCGACTTCGACGACCGCAAGGAAGAGATCGCCGAGCAGTTGTGGAGCGCCTCGGTCGACATCGGTTTCTTTCAAGTGACCAACCATGGCATCCCCGTCGAGGACATCCGCGCCGCCTTCGCACGCGCCGAGGCCTTCTTCGACCAGCACAAGGACACCAAGGCCCAGTGGCCGCTGTCGCGCAACTCCGGGTGGGAGCACAAGGCGCAGATCCGCCCCTCCACGCGCACGCCGGACCAGAAAGAGTCCTACCAGGTCACCCGACCCCGCATGGAGGGCCTGTGGCCCACCGAGGCCGAGCTGCCCGGCTTTGAGGCCGCCACGCTGGCCTTCGAGCGCCAGTGCTGGGAGGTTGGCATGCGCCTGCTCTCGTGCTTTGCCTACAAGCTGGGCTTCGACGCGGACTTCTTCACCCGCGCCCACAACCCCGATGTGCCCACCTACCAGAGCACGCTGCGCATGCTGCACTACTTCGCGGTGGACCCGGCCCTCAAGGACGAACTGGGACTGTGGCGCGCCGGCGCGCACACCGACTTCGATTGCCTCACCCTCCTGTTCCAGCGCCCCGGGCAGGGCGGCCTGCAGGTGCTGCCGGGCAAAGAGGCCGAAGGTCGCCAGTGGACCAGCGTGGTGCCAGCCGAAGGCGTGATCACCTGCAACATCGGCGACATGCTCATGCGCTGGAGCGACGATCAGTTGCCCAGCAACTTCCACCGCGTGCGCAACCCTCAGCCGCACGAATACCAAGGCGCGCGCTACAGCCTGGCCTTCTTCTGCCAGGCCAATGAAGACGCCGTCATCGAAGGCCCGGCCAAGAAGTACCCGCCCATCACGGGCGCGGAATACCTGCGCCAGCGAATCAGCGCCAATTTCTCCAACAAGTATTGAAGGAGAGTGCGCGTGCGGGACTCAGGCCCCGCCTCGCATCCAAAAATATGCCAGCACAGTGATGGCCGCCACCACGGCCACCAGGATCCAGTTGCCCGCCCCGCCCCCAGGCTGCTGGCCCGGCGAGAGCCCGGGCGCCACTGCGCCCATGCCCATGGATGCCGGCTCGGCCATCGACTGCTCGATCGCGTCGGCGCGGTCCTTGGCCTCCTTGAGGCCCAGGCCCTCGTGGTCGCGCAGCAGGCGGACGGCCTCGATCTTGTTGCCCTCGGCCAGGGCCTGGCGCACCGCGTCGGGCACGTGAGTGGGGGCCGCGGACCGCGCAGCAAAGGCCGCCTCCTCGCCACGCTGGTGCGCATCGATCAGGTCCTTGGCCTCTTTCAGGCCCAGGCCCGTGGCTGCGCGCAGGCGCTTGATGGCTTCAATGGGATGGCCGTCATCAAGGGCGGTCAGCACGTCGGGCGGGAGGGGGGAGCCGGCATGGCGCATGGCAGGTCCGATGGGGTGAGGACCTGGCCTTTGTACCACGCACCACCAGCATGCCCCTGCAGGCTGCGGTAAAGCCGCGCCGTGCCGCCAGAACAACTTTTCAGTCTCTCAGGGCATCACCCACCGGTCCGCCGCCGCGCGGATGTGCGAGCGCATGGCAGCCTCGGCCGCCAGCGGGTCGCGCGCCTGCAGGCAGCGCAGGATCTGCTCGTGCTCGTCCACGGCCTCATCCCAGGTGGGCTGGCCCTCCAGGCGGTTGCGCATGTGGCTGGCCAGCGGGCTGCCGCGCTCGTCGAACAGCGTGCCCACCAGGCTGGTGAGCACCGAGTTGCCCGCCATCTCGGCAATGCGCACGTGGAACTGGCGGTCGTGCGCCATCACGTCGCGGCCGGCCGCGATGTCGGCGCGCATGGCGTCGATGCTCTCCTGCACGCGCGCCAGGCCCTGGTGCGTGGCGTTCACGCACGCCATCACGATGACCGCTCCCTCCAGCGCTGCGCGCGCCTGCATCAGCTCGGCCGGGCTTTCGCCCATGGAGGGCGGCAGCGGCGAGCGGCGCAACGCGCGGCTGCACACGTACACGCCCGAACCCATGCGGATCTCCACGCTGCCCTCGATCTCCAGCGCGATCAGCGCTTCGCGCAGCGAGGGGCGCGACACCCCCAACTGCTGCGCCAGGTCGCGCTCGGGCGGCAGGCGGCTGCCCTCCTTGTAGTTGCCCTGCTGGATCAGGGTGCGCACCTTGTCCGCAATCAGCTGGTACAGGCGGCGGGAGGAGTCCACGGATTTGGCAACGTCGTTCATCGAATGCGGATAAGGCAGTAATGCTGGAATTGGTCAGATCGGTTGGTCAGACCAAAGTTGAGAATTCTGCTGGGTCTTGGATTTTTTGGAGTGGCTGAAATTGCCATTTCCCTCTGTGATTCGATTGTCAGCGGCCGCGCAAATCCATCAGCTAGGGGTTAACCCGGTAAGGCCAATTTGAAACGTGTTGTTCAATTGGCCTTACCAGAGATTGACTGGACTGACCAGGCGAAGACAACGCCCCAGTCCGCAGCCGGATTCCCACCTTGAATTACTCCTTCGATTTCTCCGCGCCGCTGGCCTACTGGCCAGACCTGCTGGCAGGTGCGTGGACCACTTTGACGCTGTCCCTGGCGTCCACCTTCTTCGGCTTCCTGCTCGGCGTGTTCTGCGCGTTGGCCAACACCGGGCGCAGCAAGTGGCTGGCCCGCGTGGCAGGTGCCTACATCGAGATCATCCGCAACACGCCCCTGCTGGTGCAGGTGTTCATCGTGTACTTCGGCCTGTCATCCATGGGTTTCCAGGTGGGGGCCTTCACCGCCGCCACCGTGGCCCTGGTCGTCAACGTGGGCGCCTACACCAGCGAGATCGTGCGCGCCGGCATCGAGTCCATCCCCAAGAGCCAGCTCGAGGCGGCCGACTGCCTGGGCCTCACCCGCTGGCAGATGCTGCGCCACGTGGTCTTGCCGCCGGCCATCGAGCGCGTATTCCCCGCCCTCACCAGCCAGTACGTGCTGCTCATGCTGGCCTCGTCCATCTGCTCGCAGATCTCGGCCGAAGAGCTGACCGCCGTGGCCAACCGCGTGCAGTCGGACACCTTCCGCTCGGTGGAGACCTACCTCATCGTCGCCGTCGCCTACCTGGCCATGTCGCTCGTCATGCGCGCCGTGTTCTGGCTGGTGGGCCTGATCGCCTTCCCGCGCCGCCGCCGCCTGGGCACCCCTCTGTAAAGGACCGCGTGCCATGGGCTTTCTGACTGCTGCGCACCTGCAATTCCTGCTCGACGGCCTGTTGTGGACCGTGGGGCTGTCCCTCATCGCCTTCGCGGGCGGCGGCCTGCTGGGCTTCCTGGTCGCGCTGGGCTCGTCCTACGGTCCGCGCTGGTCGCGCTTGGTGGTGGGGTTGTACATCAAGCTGATCCAGGGCACGCCGCTGCTGGTGTTGCTGCCGCTGGCCTACTTCGGCCTGCCGGCCATGGGGCTGAACATCGCGCCGCTCACCGCGGCGGGCCTCGCGCTGTCGATCTACGTGTCGGCCTACCTGGGCGAGATCTGGCGCGGCTGCATCGAATCGGTGCCGCGCACCCAGGCCGAGGCCGCCGAGTGCCTGGCCCTGCGCTGGCACCAGCGCGTGTGGCACGTGATCCTGCCCCAGGCCGTGAAGATCGCCACCCCGCCCACAGTGGGCTTCATGGTGCAGATCGTCAAGAACACCTCGCTGGCCTCGGCCATCGGTTTCGTGGAGCTGGCGCGCGCGGGCCAGATCATCAACAACTCCACCTTCGAGCCCTTCGTCATCTTCGTGATCGTGGCGGCCCTGTATTTCGCCCTGTGTTACCCGCTGTCGGTGCTGAGCCGTCGCCTCGAGAGGAGCTTCCATGTCGCCCATCGTTGAAATCCAGAACATCTCCAAGTGCTTCGGCAGCAACCGGGTGCTCGAAGACGTTTCCTTCACCGTCAAGAAGGGCTCGGTCGTGGCCATCATCGGCCAGAGCGGCTCGGGCAAGAGCACCGCGCTGCGCTGCATAGACCGCCTGGAGACCGTGGACGCCGGCCACATCCGCGTCTGCGGCCATGAAGTGACCGGCGCCAGCCTGGACCTGCACCAGCTGCGCCGCGACGTGGGCATCGTGTTCCAGAGCTACAACCTGTTCCCCCACCTCACGGTGCTGCAGAACATCATGCTGGCCCCGCGCCTGGTGCAAAAGGTCAACAAGGCCACGGCGCGCGAGCGCGCGCTGGCCGTGCTGGCCCAGGTGGGCCTGTCCGAAAAAGCCGAGATGTACCCCTCGCAGCTCTCGGGCGGGCAGCAGCAGCGCGTGGCCATCGCCCGCTCGCTGGCCATGCAGCCGCAGCTCATGCTGTTCGACGAAGTCACCTCCGCGCTCGACCCGCAATTGACCGGCGAAGTGCTGCGCGTGATGGAAAAGCTCGCCGAAGGCGGCATGACCATGATCCTCGTCACGCACGAAATGGCCTTCGCCCGCAAGGTGGCCGACGAGGTCATCTTCATGCACAAGGGCCGCGTGTGGGAGCAGGGCCCGCCTTCCATCCTCGACACGCCCGCCACGACCGAACTGCGCGACTTCGTCGGCAACGGCCTCTAGGAGCGACCGACAAACCTCTTCTGGCGTCGTTGCCGCGTCTTGTCGTACTGCTCGTACTGCCTGCGACGCAGCGCCTAGCCAGAACCGCTTCGCTGAGCTTTGTCAGCCGCTCCCAACACTCTTTCCCCTTCTCTCAACACCACAACGGAGACAAATCCATGAACAAGCGTTCCCTTCTGATCCGCAGCGCCATCGCATCCGCCGCGCTGCTGGCCTTTGGTGCAGGCTCGGCCCATGCCGATCTGCTCAAGGACATCCGAGATGCCAAGAAGATCCGCATCGCGCTGGACACGGGATCGCCACCCTACGGCTTCGTGGACGCCAACATGAAGGCCGTCGGCTCCGACGTGGAAACCGCCCACCTGCTGGCGCAGGACCTGGGCGTGGCCATCGAAGTGGTACAGACCACCAGCCCCAACCGCATCCCCTTCCTGCAGACCGGCAAGGCCGACATCGTGGTCGCCTCGCTGTCCGTGACGCCCGAGCGTGAGAAGGTCGTCGACTTCTCCGTGCCCTACGCCCAGATCCTGGCCGTGGTCGCCGGCCCCAAGGCCGTACAGATCAATGGTTTTGATGACCTCAAGGGCAAGCGCGTGGCCACCACCCGCGGCTCCAACAACGACAAGGTCGTGACCACCGGCGCCAAGGATGCACAGATCGTGCGCTACGACGACGACGCCACCCTGGTCACCGCCGCCGTCAGCGGCCAGGCCGACATCATCGCCACCTCGCCCGCCATCGTGAGCACCGTGCTCGCCAAGGCCCCGCAGAAGGACATGGTCACCAAGTTCACCATGTCCACCGTGCCGCTGGGCATCGGCCTGCGCAAGAACGAGCCCGAACTCAAGGCCTGGCTCAACGACTGGATCACCAAGAACACGGCCAACGGCAAGTTGCCCGCCATCTACAAGAAGTACCACGGCAACTGAGAGCGGCTGACAAAACTCTTCTGGCGTCGTTGCTGCGTCTTGTCGTACTGACCGTACTGCCTGGGACGCAGCGCCTAGCCAGAACCGCTTCGCTGAGTTTTGTCATCCGCTCCAAGCCGCGTTCCGCTTCGTCCACGCCCCTCCATCCGCTATGACCTCTGCTGCCCCCTCCATGCTCACCGTGATCTGTGAAACCCCCGGCACCCTGCGCGCCGAGCAACGCGAGCGCCCCGTGCGCGGCGAAGGCGAAGTGCTGCTGCGCGTCAAGCGCGTGGGGGTGTGCGGCACCGACCTGCACATCTTCACGGGCAACCAGCCGTTCCTGCAGTACCCGCGCGTGATGGGGCATGAGCTCTCGGGCGTGATCGAAGAGCCCGTGCCCGGCGGTCGCCTGGCCAAGGGCGACGTGGCCTACGTCATGCCCTACCTGTCGTGCGGCTCCTGCGTTGCCTGCCGCCAGGGCAAGACCAACTGCTGCGTCAACATCCAGGTGCTGGGCGTGCACCGCGACGGCGCCTTTACTGAATACCTCTCGCTGCCCGAAGCCTTCGTGCACAAGGCCGAGGGCGTCACGCTTGACCAGGCCGCCATGGTGGAGTTCCTGGCCATCGGCGCGCACGCCGTGCGCCGTGGCAACGTGCAGCCCGGCCAGCGCGTGCTGGTGGTGGGCGCCGGCCCCATCGGCATGGCCGCCATGATCTTCGCCCGCCTGCGCGGCGCAGAGGTCACCGCCATCGACGGCCGCCAGGACCGCGTGGATTTCTGCCGCCGCGAACTGGGCGTGACCCACGCCGTGACTTTGGGCGACGGCGACGTGGACCAGCTCTCCCAGGTCACCCATGGTGAGTTCTTCGACCAGGTGTTCGACGCCACCGGCAATGCCAAGGCCATTGAGCGCGGCTTCGGCTTCGTGGCGCACGGCGGCACCTACGTGCTGATCTCGGTGGTGCGAGACACCATCACCTTCTCCGACCCCGAATTCCACAAGCGGGAGACCACGTTGCTGGGCAGCCGCAACGCCACCACCGAAGACTTCGAGGCCGTGATTGCCGCCATGCGCGACGGCAAGGTGCCTACCGCGGCGCTCAACACGCACCGCATGGCGCTGGCCGACGTGCCCACGGACTTCGAACAACTGCTGGACCCCGCCCGCGGCGTCGTCAAGGCCATCGTCGAGGTCTGAAATGGAAGCCCCTCTGAGTCGCTTCGCGCCTTCCCCCCAGGGGGGCCCCCGAGCGCTGCGGGGCGGCCCTTGCGCGGGGGCGCTGGCATGGGCCGCGCCGGCTTTCAAGGTTGAAGGCCCGGCGTAGTCCGATAGATAACTGATACGTATATGAGTCAACCCATCCTCCAGTTCGGCACCAGCCGCTTTCTGCAGGCCCATGTGGACCTGTTCGTCTCCGAGGCGATGGCCGGGGTGGCGGGCACGGGTGACGCGCTGGGCGGCATCACCGTGGTGCAGACCACCGACCGTGCCGACGGCGCAGCCCGCATCGCGGCGCTGGCTGCCGGTGGCGGCTACCCCGTGCGCATCCGCGGCATCTCGGGCGGCGAGCGCGTCGACCGCACCGTGCAGTGCCTGGCCGTCAAGGAAGCCTGGCAGGCCTCCACCCACTGGGCCGAGCTGAAAGACGCCGTGGCCGGCAAGGTGCGCGTCATCGTCTCCAACACCGCCGACAAGGGCTACCTGCTCGACGAGCGCGACGGCCCCAGTGCACTGGTGCCAGGCGCTGGCGTGCCCCACAGCTTTCCCGCCAAGCTGCTGGTGCTGCTGCACGGCCGCTGGCAGGCCGCCCCTGCGACCGAACTGACCCTGCTGCCCTGCGAGCTGATCGAGCGCAATGGCGAAGTGCTGCGCGACGTGGTGCTGGGCGTGGCGCGCCAGTGGCAGCTGCCCGTGGAGTTCACGAACTGGCTGCAGGCGCACTGCGTGTGGGCCAACTCTTTGGTGGACCGCATCGTTTCCGAAGCCATCGAGCCCGTGGGCGCCGTGGCCGAGCCCTATGCCGTGTGGGTGGTGGAGCGCCAGGCGCGCCTGCAGCTGCCCTGCACGCACCCCAGCATCGTGCTCACCGACGACCTGGCCTTCTACGAACGCCTCAAGCTCTTCTTGCTCAACGCCGCCCACACCTTCCTGGCCGAGCGCTGGCAGCGTGACGGCCACCCCGCCACCCTCACGGTGCGCGAAGCCATGGCCGATGCCACGCTGCGCGCCGAGGTCGAGGCCCTGTGGGCCGAAGAAATCCTGCCCGTGTTCAGCACCCTGGGCTTGGCCGCGCGTGCGCAGGCCGACGCCTACCTGGGGGACGTGCGCGAGCGCTTCGAGAACCCCTTCCTCGACCACCGCATCGCCGACATCGCCCAGAACCACGCGCAAAAGAAGGAGCGCCGACTGGGCCCCATTGTCGCGCTGGCTGCCAAGAACGCCCCCCACCTGGCCCAGCCGCGCCTGAAGGCCGCACTGGCCCAACCCTGACTCTCTGCCACCGCGCGGCCCCATGGCCGTGCGGCCCCGACGATGAACACCGCAACCACACCCACTCCCCCCCTGGCCTTGCAACTGAGTCCGGCCGACAACGTGGCCGTGGCTCGCCAGGCGCTGGCCGCCGGCACCACCCTGCAGGTGGGCGGCCACAGCGTCACCCTGGCCGAAGCCATTGCCTCAGGCCACAAATTCGCGCTGGTGCCCATCGCGTCCGGCGCGCAGGTGCTCAAGTACGGCCAGGGCATAGGCACCGCCACCGCAGCCATCGCCCCCGGCCATCATGTGCACGTCCACAACGTGGGCATGGCCGAGTCCGTGCACGAGCACGCGGCCGGCGCCGGCTACCGCGCCACGCCACAGGCGGCCGATGCGCGCACCTTCGAAGGCTATGTGCGCAGCGACGGCCGCGTGGCCACGCGCAACTACCTGGGCGTCATCGCCAGCGTCAACTGTTCGGCCACCGTGTGCCGCCACATTGCCGACGCCTTCAAGGGCGAGGCACTGGCCGCCTATCCGCATGTGGACGGCGTGGTCGCCATCACCCACGGCAGCGGCTGCGGCATGGGCGGCAACGGCGAAGGGCTGGAACTGCTGCAGCGCACCCTGCGCGGCTATGCCAATCACCCCAACTTCGCAGGCGTGCTGGTCATCGGCCTGGGCTGCGAGGTCAACCAGATCGCCCCGCTGGTCGAGACGCTGACGGCGCGCTCGCCCGGCATGTTCGCCACCCTCACCATCCAGGACGAAGGCGGTACGCGCGAGACCATTGCCGCCGGCAAGGACATCCTGGCCGGCATGCTGCAGCAGGCCAATCAGGCCCGGCGCCAGAGCGTGCCGCTGTCGCACCTGGCCGTGGGTTTGCAATGCGGCGGGTCCGACGGCTATTCCGGCATCAGCGCCAACCCTGCGCTGGGCGCTGCGGTGGACTTGCTGGTGCAGCACGGAGGCACCGCCATCCTGTCCGAAACGCCCGAGATCTATGGCGCCGAGCACTTGCTCACCCACCGCGCCGCATCGCCCGCCGTGGCCGACAAGCTGCTCAAGCGCCTGGCCTGGTGGGAAGGCTATGCCGCCCTGCACGGTGGCGACCTGAACAACAACCCCTCGCCCGGCAACAAGGCCGGCGGCATCACCACCATCCTCGAAAAATCGCTGGGTGCCGTGGCCAAGGCCGGCTCCACCGGGCTCATGGACGTGCTCGAATACGCCGAGCCTGTGCGCAGCCACGGCCTGGTCTTCATGGACACCCCGGGTTACGACCCTGTGTCCGCCACCGGCCAGGTAGCAGGCGGCGCCAACCTCATCTGCTTTACCACCGGCCGTGGCTCCACCTACGGCTGCAAGCCCACGCCCTCGCTCAAGCTGGCCACCAACACGCCCATGTTCACGCGCATGTCGCTCGACATGGATTTTGACTGCGGTGGCATCGTGGACGGCCGCGAAAGCATTGCAGAGGCCGGCCAGGCCCTGTTCGAGCTGATGATCGCCACCGCCTCGGGCCAGCGCAGCAAGAGCGAAGACAATGGCCTGGGCGACAACGAATTCCTGCCCTGGCAACTGGGCGCGGTGATGTGACGACATGACTATCCAAAAGCAAAATCTGCCACCCCTGGACGTCCTCACGGTGGGTGAGCCCATGGCCCTGTTCATGGCCCTGCAGCCCGGCGACCTGCACGCCGTGCCCGACTACCGCCGCGTCGCCGCCGGGGCCGAGCTCAACGTCGCCACCGGCCTCGCCCGCCTGGGCTTGCGCACCGGCTACATCACCCGGCTGGGCAACGACTCGTTCGGCAACTTCCTGCGCGGCGTGCTCGCGCACGAAGGCATCGACGCACGCTATGTGGTGGCCGACGCGGCCCACCCCACGGGCTTCATGCTCAAGACCCGCACTGACGACGGCAGTGACCCCCAGATCGAATATTTCCGCAAAGGCTCGGCCGCCAGCCACCTGGGCGTGGCCGATGCGCCCGTGGGGGCCTTCCCCGCCCGCCACCTGCACCTCACCGGCATCACGCCCGCGCTGTCGCCCACGACGCGCGAGCTGGCATTTCACCTGGCCAAGCAGGCCCGCGCGGCCGGCGCAACGGTCTCGTTCGACCCCAACCTGCGCCCCCGCCTCTGGGCCTCGCCCGAGGCCATGGCCGAATGCATCAACGCCCTGGCTGCGCTGAGCGACACGGTGCTGCCCGGCCTGGCCGAAGGTCGCCAGCTGACCGGCCACCACACGGCCGAAGACATTGCTGCCTTCTACCTGGAGCGCGGCGCCAAGCAGGTTGTCGTGAAGCTCGGGCCTGAGGGGGCGTACTACGCGCAACGCGACGGCGCATCGGGTATCGCGCCTGGGCTGCGTGTGGAGCGCGTGGTGGATACCGTGGGCGCTGGTGATGGGTTTGCGGTGGGTGTGATCAGCGGCTTGCTCGAAGGCTTCGCACTGGCCCATGCTGCTGCCCGCGGCAATGCGATCGGGGCGCGTGTGGTGCAGTTTCCAGGGGATGCGGACGGATTGCCTACACGCTCGGAGTTGGGGTGACGTCAGAGCTGGCCACGGCGATTGGCTGCTGAAGGTTGAACGGAGTCATTTGCGACCACCGGCGTGAGCGGCCGCCCTGGCGGCCACGCACTGCCCAAGTGAAAACGCGTTCAGGTGCTTTCCAAACCGCTACCAAGGCAGCGTGAACGTCTTGCAGTTGGTGAACGATTTGATCGCCTCCTGCACCCCTTCCTTGTAGCCCAGACCGGAGTCCTTGATGCCACCGAACGGGGTCAGCTCGATGCGGTAGCCCGGCACCTCCCAGAGGTTCACGGTACCAACCTGCAGCTCCTTGGCAAAGCGGGTCACGTCGTCCAGGCGGTTGGTGCAGATGCCCGACGACAGGCCGAAGGCCGTGCCGTTGGAGATGCGGATCGCCTCGTCGATGTTGCGAAAGGTCAGGATGGGCGACACGGGGCCGAAGGTCTCCTCGCGCACCACGGTCATCTCCGGCCGCACCCGGTCCAGCACCGTGGGTGAATACAGCGCGCCCTCGCGCACATTGCCCGCCAGCAGGCGTGCGCCCTGGGCGATGGCCTCGGTCACCACCTGCTCGAAGTGGCGGGCCGCGGCCTCATCGATCACCGTGCCCATCTCGTTGGCCTTGTCCATCGGGTCGCCGTAGCGCCAAGCCTTCGTCTTGGCCACCACGCGCTCGGTGAACTCGGCCGCCACCTTCTCATGCACCAGCATGCGCTTGACCGCCGTGCAGCGCTGGCCCGAGTTCTTGTACGAGCCCTGCACCGCCAGATCGCTGGCCTTGTCCAGGTCGGCATCGTCCATCACGATCAACGGGTCGTTGCCACCCAGCTCCAGCACCATGCGCCGGTAGCCGGCCTTCGACGCAATGTACTTGCCGATGGCCACCCCGCCGGTGAAGGTGACGAGATTCACATGGCGGTGGGTCAGCAGCTCGTCGGCGATCTCTCGCGGATCGCCGGTCACCACCTGCAGCATCTCCACGGGCAGACCGGCCTCGTACAGCAGATCGGCAAAATAGTATGCCGACAGGGGCACCTTCTCCGAGGGTTTGAGCACCATGCGGTTGTTGGTGGCCACGGCTGGCACCACCTTGTGCGCCACCTGGTTCATGGGGTGGTTGAAGGGCGTGATGGCCGTGATGACACCCAGCAGCGGTTCGCGCGTGGTGATCACCTTGCGTTTCTTGCCGTGCGGCGTGAGGTCGCACGAGAACACCTGCCCATCGTCGCGCAGGGCCTCGTTGGCGCCGAAGTTGAGCACGTCGGCCACACGCCCGATCTCGTAGGTGCTGTCCTTCTTGCACAGGCCCGACTCGGCGGTGATGATGTTCGACGCCTCGTCGGTGCGCTCGCGCAGCAGCGCCGCCGCACGGTTCAGGATGGCCGAGCGCTCGTAGCGCGACAGCGTGGGCACGTACGCATGGGCGATGTCCATCGCCCGGCGCACGTCCTCCACGCTGGCCATGCCCACCGTGCCCACGCGCTCGCCGCTATAGGGGTTGACGACGTCGATGTTGCGCTCCGTGCGCACCCTGGCGCCGCCGATGCGCAGGGCCTCTGCGCGGAAGTCCACGCTTTCCATGATGAAGCTCATGCTGCCTCCTTGAGTGCTGCCGTGTTGGCTCCGATGAAGTTCTTGCCGCGTGCGCCGGTCAGCGCATGGGCCACCATCTGCTGCGCCTGGTCGTCGCTCACGCCGTAGTCGGCAAAGCGCGTCCTCACGCCCAGTTCCTCGATGAAGCGGGCCAGCCGGGCCGGCGCACCTGCCAGGTTTCCCAGGGCCCGCTCCAGCACGGCATCGCGCTCCGGGCTCTGGCCAATGGCCCGCTCCAGCACCATGGGCAGCGGAAAGCTGCAGGCAATGCCGTGCGGCAGGCCGTAGCGCAGCGTCATCTCGTACGAGATCGAGTGCGCCAGCGCCGTGCGCGTGTTCGAAAACGCCATGCCGGCCTTCAGGGCCGCCAGGGCCATGCGACCGCGCAGCGCCGCGTCGTCCAGGTGCTCCATCAGCTGCGGCAGGGCTTCCAGGATCTCGTGCACCGCCGCCACCGCGAAGGTGTCGGACACGGGGTTGGCATTCACGTTCCAGATCGACTCCAGCGCGTGCGACAGAGCGTCCAGCCCGCTTTGCAGCGTGACCGAAGCAGGCAGTGACAGCATGAGCTCGGGGTCGATCAATGCGATGCTGGGCCAGGTCTCGGGCAGGTGCAGCGAGTACTTCTTCTGCGCGCCGCGGTCCCATACCGTGGCCCAGGGCGTCACCTCGCTGCCGGTGCCGGCCGTCGTCGGCACGGCGATGAGCATCTTGGTCCGCGCCGGCGTGAATGCCTTGCCGGACGACAGCAGCGCCACCAGTTCGGAAAAGCGCCCGCTGGGCGTGGCCACCATCAGCGCCTTGGCGGTATCGATCGCACTGCCACCGCCCACCGCAATGATCACCTCGGCACTGGCGGCACCGCCGGACCAGAAGGCGTCGTAGACCGCCGCAAGCTCCGCGACGTCCGGGTTGGGGCGCACATCGTCGATCACGCCGGCCAGTTGCTCGCCCAGCAGGGCCTCGATGCGCGCCACAAGGCCCAGCTGGCGGGCCTCGGGAAAGGTGACCAGCAGCGCCCGCCGGCCGCCCAGCAGCTTTGGCAGAGACAACAGTTCCCCTGCCCCGTAGACGCTGCGTACGGGGTTCAAGTATTCATGTGGCATGGAGAGACCTCTAGACGGAGGGAAGAGCGTGGTTCAACGCGAGGTCGAACACGTCGAAATTGCGCAACCGCCGGCTGGGGGCGACACCCTTCAGAGGCCGGTTGAACAGCAGTGGCACCTTTTGCTCCGAGATGCCGCCGTGCGAGCGCAGGGGTACGGTCAGCCCGCTCAGGTCGTGCCGCGCCGCACTGGTGCCCAGCACCGTGAGGTGGTCCGACACCACCACCAGGTCGCCAATCCGGTCGCCCGCCAGTTCGAAGCGCTGCACCGCTTCCTCGCGCGTGAGCACCACCTCCACGCCCGGCAGCGTCAGGAGCGCGCTGCGAACGCGCTCCACCGTGGCGCCGGCATTCACGTAGATGGTCGCGAACGATCCCAAGGCGCCGTGGTGCACCACGTAGGGATCGGTGATGGGCAGGATCACCCGCGTGCTGCCCGCGCCGAGCTGCCCATCCAGCTCCTGCTGCAGGTAGACCACGCGCGGGTTGCCAGCGGCATCGGTCTTGGGGCTCATGCCATGGTCGGCGGTGAGGCCGATGACCGCGCCCAGCGCATCGAGTTGGGCGAGGTAGCCGTCCATCATCGCGTAGAAGGCATTGGCCTCCGGCGTCCCCGGGGCGCACTTGTGCTGCACGTAGTCGGTGGTCGACAGGTACATCAGGTCAGGCCGGCGTGTTTCCATCAAGCGCACACCGGCCGCAAACACGAACTCGCTGAGGTCAGCGCTGTACACCGAAGGCACGGGCTTGCCCACCAGCTCCAGCACATTCTCGATGCCGCATTCGGCCAGCGTGGCCTTGTCAGCCTTCTCGGCTGAAAAGCAAATGCCCTTGAGCCCGTGTCCGAGCAGGGTGCGCAACTTGTCCTTGGCCGTCACGGCCGCCACCAGACCACCGGCATCGGCAAATGCGGCCAGGAGCGTTGGGGCACGCAGGTACTGCGGGTCGTTCATCATGACCTCGCGGTCGGCGGCCACGTCGTAGAAGTAGTTGCCACAGATGCCGTGCACCGAAGGCGACACGCCGGTCACGATGGACACATTGTTCGGGTTGGTGAAGCTGGGGACCACGCAGTCCCCGATCAGAGAACTACCCTGCGCCAGCATGCGCTTGAGGTAGGGCGCCGCGCCAGCCTGTATGGCCTGCGTCACGTAGTCGGGCTCGCAGCCATCCACGCAGACCACCACCACCGGGGCTTGGGGTCGGGCATACTGCCGGCCGTTGGCTTGCACGGTGTCAACAACGGTTTTCATCAACGGGCTCCTTTTTGAATCCAGGCACGCAGCCGGGTCGAGATGGTGTCGGCCACCATCACCATGGCGATGATCACGACGATGCAGGTGGCGGTGTCCTGGTACTGGAACAGCTTCATGCTGCCCACCAGTTCGAATCCGATGCCGCCCGCGCCCACCATGCCCAGCACGGTGGCCTGGCGCAGGTTGGTCTCGAAGCGGTAGAGGATCACGGCGATCCATGCGGTCACCACCTGGGGCAGCACGGCAAAGATGATGGTCTGTATAGGCCCGGCCCCCGTGGAGCGCAGCGCCTCGATCGGGCCTTGGTCGATCTCCTCGATCGACTCGGAGAAGAACTTGCCCAGCATGCCCGCTCCATGCACCGCCAGGGCCAGCACGCCCGGAAACGGCCCCAGCCCCACGGCGGCAACGAACACCAGTGCCAGGATGATCTCGTTGACTCCGCGCGTCACGTTGAACAGCTGGCGTGTGAACTGGTAGACCAGCATGTTGGGCGTAAGGTTGCGCGCGGCGAAGAAGCACACGGGTATCGCCAGGAGCACGGCGAGCAGCGTGCCCCACACGGCGATCTGGATGGTCTCGATCGCCGGAACGATCAGCTTGTCCAGAAACGCCCAATTGGGAGGCAGCATGCGCCCCAGGAAATCGCCGATCCACGGCAGTCCCTTGGCCAGTTCGCCAAAGCTGACCTGCGCGCCGCGCGCGGCCCACCACAGCACTCCGACGAACAGCGCTCCGATTCCGATGCGCGGCCACCAACCCAGCCCGCCACTGGGCCGGGCCACCAGAAAAGTGTAGGAACCGATGTTCATGCGCTTGCCTCCTCAAGTTTCAACTGGCTCAACGCGGGCGCGGCTGCGGCCGCCACCGCGGGGGCGCTGCGGCTGCGGGCGTCGCCCTCGTCCAGGCCGGGGTAGATGCGCTTGAGTACCTCGTCCGTCAGGCCTTCGGGCCCGCCGTCGTACACGATGCGCCCGCCCGACACGCCCACGATGCGTTCGCCGAACTCGCGCGCATAGTCGATCTGGTGCAGGTTGCAGACCACGGTGATGCCCAGTTCGCGGCTGGCCTGCTTGAGGTAGTTGAGCACCGTGCGCGAGGTCTTGGGGTCCAGGCTGGCGACCGGCTCGTCGGCCAGGATCACTTTGGGCTGCTGGGCCAGCGCGCGCGCAATGCCCACGCGCTGCTTTTGCCCGCCCGAGAGCGTGTCGGTGCGCAGCCCGGCCTTGTCCTGCAGCTCCACTCGGCGCAGGCATTCGAGCGCAATCGCCACGTCCTTGCGCGGAAAGATCTGCAGCCATGACAGCACCGAAGGCACCGCCCCCATGCGTCCTGTCAGCACGTTCTTCTGCACCGACAGGCGAGGCACCACGTTGTAGTGCTGGAAGATCATCGCCACCTGGCGGCGCAGGCCGCGCAGGCTCGCGCCGCCGGACTGAGCCAGTTGCCCGTCGATGTGGATCTCGCCACTCGTGGGCTCGGCCAGGCGATTGATACAGCGCAGCAGCGTCGACTTGCCGGCGCCCGAAGGCCCCAGGACCACGAGGAATTCCCCCGGCGCCACGTCGAGGTCGATGCCTGTCAGTGCATCGAAGTCGCCGTAGCGCTTGTTCAGGCCACGGATCCTGATCATTTCATGGCCCTCAGGTCGAGGTTCAGGATCTTGGCCGTCTCGCGGATGATGTCGTAGGCCTTGTCGTTCGTGGGATGGAATCCGTTGAGCATCCCCTGGTCCGACCAGGGGATGTCCTTCACGTCCAGGAACGCGGCCTGCACGCGCTTCTTGAGGTTCGCATCCAGGTCCTTGCGCCAGACGGTGGGCGACTCGGGGATCGGGTCCGACTTCCATACCACCACCAGGTCCTCGCGCTTGGCCAAGCCCTTGGAGATGGCGGCGTCCAGAATGCGGTCGGCAATTGCCACGGCTTCGATCTTCTTGTTCTGCACCGCCACGGCATTCGAGTCGTGAGAGCCGGAGAAGATCACGCGGCCGAAATCCTTGTCGGTGTTGAAGCCTTCCTTCATCAGGCCGGCCTTGGGGAACAGGTGGCCCGAGGTGGACGTCGGGTCCACGAAGGCGAAGGTCTTGCCCTTGAGGTCGGCCACGGTCTTGATGCCGCTGTCCTTGTGGGCCACGATGAGGGAGTGGTAGAAAGCCCGACCGGCCTTCTTGGTCTCGGCCACGGCAAATGCTTCGATGGGTGCCACGGTGGTGCCCATCACGTACGAGAAGGGGCCGAGGTAGGCAACATCCAGCCGCTTGGAGCGCAGGGCCTCGATCACGCCGTTGTAGTCCGCCGCCACGAAGGGCTTGACCGGCATGCCCAGCGACTTGGACAGCATGTCCATCATGGCCTGGCTGTTGGCGATCATGGCCCGCGAATCCTCGGAAGGGATCAGGCCGACCGTGAGGGCATTGGCAGCCCTGGCAGGGTTGAGGCCAGCAAGCGGCGGGGTTAGCAGCACGGATGCGCTGGCCAACAGAGAACGGCGCGTGAGTTTCATCGATGTCTCCTGTCTGGTGGGTTTGAACCTCTTTTTGCACTGCCAACCAAGCGCAGTGCATGGGGCAACTGTCGGTGGTGCGGGACTATCTTGCAAATTCAAGTTTTTTTACCGATCCATTCATTCAATCTATAGTTGGCCCGGGATAACACGGAGGTAGCTGTCATGAGGTTGACGCAATTGAGGTCTTTTCATGCGGTGGCGACCGAAGGGAGCTTTACCCGCGCAGCGCAGGCCTTGCACGTGAGTCAGCCCACCGTGACCACGCAGGTTCAGCAACTCGAGGAGCTCTACAAAGTCGAACTTTTTCACCGAACGGGGCGCCGCATTCGCCCGACGGAGATCGGAGAGCGATTGCTCCAGCTTTCGCGCCAGATGTTCGACCTTGAGCAAGAAGCCGTGCAGGTTCTTCGAGACGCTGGCGAGCTGCGTTCGGGGCATTTGCGTGTGGCGGCCGTGGGCCCTTCACACGTGACGAAGATGCTGGCGGCGTTTAACCAGAGATACCCGGAGATCCAGATTTCGGTAGGAACCGGCAACTCGGAAGACGTGTTGAGCAGGCTGCTGGACTACCGGGCCGACGTCGGTGTTCTGGCGCAGGTGCTCAAAGACAAGCGTTTCGTTTCGGTTCCATACAGCGAACACCCCATCGTGATCTTCTGCAATGCAGACCATCGGTTCGCCCGCCGCCGCAGCATCCGTACCGCAGAGCTGCAAGGCGAAAAGTTGATATTGCGTGAGCAAGGGTCTACAACCCGCAAGGCCATAGAACTGGCGCTCAAGGCTGCGAATGTGCAGCCGACAGTCGTCATGGAGGTCGCCAGTCGGGAGATCATCCGGGAAGCCGTGCTCCAAGGGCTGGGCGTTGCGGCGGTCTCTGAGGTGGAGTACGTGCCCGGTTCAGGCTTGCACACAGTGCGAATCAGCGATGCGCAAATCAAGACCTATGCACATGTCGTGTGCTTGGCAGAGCGCAGGGACACGCGTCTCATCAGGGCCTTCTTCAACATCATCGGACGTGAATCCTAGTCGCACAGTGCGGCACGAATGCCGGTCTTGGACGCAAGGCATTCCTTGCGGGCGGTCAAGCAGGGTTCGCCGCGCATGTCACTGAGATGAGAAAAGCGTACCACCGCATTCTTCCGACACCCTGCTTGAATAGAATCGGCCCGGGTTTTCCAGGAACCTTCGAGGCGGCAGGTTTGCATGGAAATCCCCATCAACGGATCCGATTGCAGGGACTTGCCCTTCCAGCCAACGCGTGAGGGGACAAGAGATCGTGGCACGTGGATGCCGTACCGTGCAAATGCACGGATTACCCGGGATCGGAAGTCCCTTTCATTCTTTAGGCCGCCAACCAGTCCATGTCCGTCCCCCCAAACCTTCTTTCGTTCTGGAACGAGTTCCTGCTTGCCACAGGGACGGCCGGTCACGGCCGCTACTATGACGTCTGCATCTTTGGCGACAGCGAGAAGCTTGCCGATGAACTGACCGACCTGGTGCTACGCGGCGTCAAGCGCGCAACCGCAGGCTCGTTGTGGTCGTATGAAGACCAGGGGATACGGCCCCCAAAGCCGGGAGACCTCAGCATAGTCACAGCCTGGTCAGGCCAGCCGCTGTGCATCATTGAGACGCAGGCCGTCGATGTCGTGCCCTACAACGAAGTCACTGCAGAGTTTGCCGCCGTTGAAGGAGAAGGCGATGGGTCTCTCGCATGCTGGCTTGAAGGCCATCGACGGTACTTCGAGCATGAGTGCGCCAGGGCCGGGCGACAGTTTGACGAGAGGATGTTGCTCGCGTGTGAGACATTCAAAGTCGTCTATCAACCTGGGCCAGCTACGGCTTAGCACGCCTTTGGATGCGTGGCCGCACGGCACGCCCCCAAGCCCGTCGTGTGGCGGTTTTTGTCGTCAGCACGTCGGGTTCGGCGCCTCACCTTCGGTCCCGCTTCAAATCGAACATTGAGTGTGCGCTGAGCCCAGTAGCCGCCGGCTGCTCCGAATCGCTGGTACGCATCCGACGAGCAAGAGCGGATGGCTTCAAACGCTGCATTGCAGGTATTCCGATCACTGCGCCTGAACCCTTCCGCGCGCCACGAGCGTACTGCTGAAGATCAACTCTACGACACCCCAGCGGGGTGCTCCGCAAACTGAAATCTACTTAGCTCCTACGCACCCCTCACCCATCCCTGCCATCCCCGCCAACTTCTGCAGGCTTGACCGCTTCTCCAGGCAAGCCTGGTACTCTGCCTCACGCTCTTTCTCCTGCGCCAGTTGGGCAGTCCGCGCACGCTCAGCCTGAATCTGCGCAATCCGTTCACGGATCTTCGGCATCACTGCCAAGGCGGCTTTTTCGCCTTCCACGATGGCGCTGGCGCGCTGGCTGAAATCTCCGGGACCGATGTCCAGCACCTTGGGGCGGACGATGACATCGGCGCGGGCCAGCTCGGCCTCGCCCAGTTTTTGGCCCATGATCGCAATCGACTGGTTCAGCGCGCCCAGCATGTTGCCCGGCGTCTGGCCGCGGGCCTTGTTCGATATGTCCACGGCCACCACGATGTCGGCGCCCAGCTGGCGCGCGGCGTCCACGGGCACGGGGCTCACGATGCCGCCATCCACAAAATGGTATTTGCCGATGGTGACAGGCTGGAACACGCCGGGCACGCTGCTGGACGCGCGCACGGCCTGGCCGGTGTTGCCGCGGGCGAACACGGTGCGCTCGCCGTCTTCCAGCCGCGTGGCCACCACCACGAAGGGCTTGGCCATCTGCTCCAGGGGTTTGCGGCGTACCTGTTCGTTCACGTAGTCTTCGAGCTTCTGGCCCAGCACCAGGCCACCGGACGACAGCTGCAGGTCGCGGATCCTGGTTTCGTCCAGGGCAACGGCCTTTTCCTGCATCTCGAAGGCGTTCATCCCGCTGGCGTACAGCGCGCCCACCACGCTGCCCGCACTGGTGCCGGAGATGACTGCTGGCGCGAAGCCGTTGGCCTCCAGCATCTTGATCACGCCGATGTGCGCAAAGCCCTTGGCTGCGCCGCCGCCCAGGGCAATGCCGATCTTGATGGCGTTTGGTGCGGCCGTCTGCATGGCCGGGGCGGATGCGGCAGCGGCTGGTTGGGTTGGGGCCGTGCCGCCCCCGCAGGCGGCCAGGCCGGCCACGGCCAATGCGAGCGCCGCTGGGCGCAGGAAGACGACGTGCAAGCGCATGTCAAATCGCCCGCTGGGGGGCCTTGTTGTCGACAGGGCCGCGAGTATATCGGCAGGGGTTTTCCGCAGTCTGCAGCAGTGTTGTTGGCAGGCTTACTCGCCTTGCGACCCCCGGTGCGCCCAGCCCGTGGTGCGCTTCTCGACCCAGCTGAACAGCTCGTACATCGCCATGGCCATGGCGCCCACCACCATCAGGCCGGCAAAGGCCAGGCCCATCTGCATGGAGGAGCCAGCGGAGATCAGCAGGTAGCCGATGCCTTCGTTCGCAGCCGTCATCTCCGACACGGTGGTGCCCACGAAGGCGAGCGTGATGGCCACCTTGAGCGAGCCGTAGAAGTACGGCATGGAGCGCGGCAGCCCCACCTTGACCAGCACGTCCCAGCGCTTGGCGCCCAGCACGCGCAAGACATCTTCCAGTTCGGGCTCCAGCGTGGCCAGGCCCGTGGCGATGTTCACCATGATCGGGAAGAAGCTGATAAGAAAGGCCGTGAGGATGGCCGGCCCCACGCCAATGCCGAACCACACCACCAGGATGGGCACGAAGGCCGCCTTGGGCAGTGCGTTGAAGGCCGTCATGAGCGGGTAGACGGCGGCATATGCCAGGCGCGAGCTTCCGATCAGAAAGCCCAGCAGCACGCCCACCACGATGGCGATGCCGAAGCCCGCCATCGTGACCCAGAAGGTGCGCCAGGCGTGGCCCGCGATGACACCGCTGAACTCCACCAGCTGTACGCCGATGGCCCAGGGGCTGGGGAAGATGAATTCCGAGACGTTGAAGGCAGAGCAGATGATCTGCCACAGCAGGACGATGGCGACGAGCAGGATCCAGGGGGACCAGCGCTCCACGGTTTTCTTGTGCATGGGGTGGGGCCTTGTCGGTTCTTATTGCTGGATGGGAGCGCCCGCTTTGCGCAGCGCCCCGATGTGGCCGCGCAGCTCGTGCACGATGTCGGTGAACTCCTTGGTGTAGGTGATCTCCAGGTCGCGCGGGCGGGGCAGCTCGATGTCGCGCTTGACGACGAAGCGGCCGGGGCTCTTGCTCATCACGTACACGGTGTCGGCCAGGAAGACCGACTCGCGCAGGTCGTGCGTGACCAGGATCACGTTGAATTTCTGCTCGGCCTGCAGGTCGCGCAGGATGCACCACAGCTCTTCGCGCGTGAAGGCGTCGAGCGCGCCGAAGGGCTCGTCCAGCAGCAGCATCTTGGGCTCGTGGATCAGCGCGCGGCAGATGCTGGCGCGCTGCTGCATGCCGCCCGACAGCTGCCAGGGGAACTTGTCTTCGTAGCCGCCCAGGCCCACCTTCTGCAGCAGTGCGCGGGCGCGGGCCTCGTACTCCTTGCGCTTGGCCTTGAACTGGCTGCGGTGGGGCTCCACGATCTCGAGCGGCAGCAGCACGTTGTCGACCGTGGTGCGCCAGGGCAGCAGCGAAGGCGCCTGAAACGCCATGCCCGATATCTTGAGCGGCCCGGTCACGCCCTGGCCGTCGATCAGGATCTTGCCCATCGACGGCATCTTCAGGCCGGTGGCCAGCTTCATGAAGGTGGACTTGCCGCAGCCCGAGGGGCCGACGATGGCGATGAACTCGCCCTGGCGGATCTGCAGGTCGATGGCCTCGACGGCGAAGTGGTTCTGCGCGAGCAACTCGTCGTTGTACGCGAGCCAGACATCGCGGAAGTCCACAAAGTAGGAATCAGCAGCCTGCATGGAGTGGTTTTGGGGGTAAAAATGGCCGCTAACGCTTTACAGATAAGCGCTGGCAGCTATTGATTTGATAGTTGGCCTGCGCAAGCCTGTGCACAGGCTTGCGTGGCGCGTCGGCCTTACTTCTTCGGCAGGATGTTCAGCTCGGCGGTGCTGGGCAAAAAGCTTGCGTTCCAGACGTCGTCGGCGTTCACCCGGGTCTTGGTGTTGAACGCGTCGGACACCTGCGACGCCATCAGCGACAGGCGGCCGGGCACGGCCTTGCCGAAGCCTTCGGCGCGGGCGTCGGGGCTGTTGATGACGGTGTCGATCGCCAGCTGCAGGCGGCGGGTTTCCAGCGGCACGTTCACGATGCCGTCGCGTGCCTTCACGTGTTCGATGGAAGCGGCGGGGTTCGCGATCACTTCCTTGGCGCCCTTGGTGAAGGCCGAGAGGAAGGCCTTGATTGCGGCCGGGTTCTCCTTGATGAGCTTGGGGCTGGCGATGATCACGTTGCCGTACAGCTTCACGCCGAAGTCGGCATAGGGCAGAACCACCACGTCGGCGGCCTTGGCGCCGCGTGCCTCCAGGTTCAGGAGCGAGGTGAAGGTGAAGCCGGTGATGGCGTCCACGTCGCCGCGCACCAGCATGGTCTCGCGCAGCGGCGGGTCCATGGCGGTCCACTGCACGTTGCCCACGCTGTTGGCCTTCTGGAAGATCGGGAAGGCGCGGCGGCCCGCGTCGAACACCGGGGCGCCGAGCTTCTTGCCGGCCAGGTCGGCCGGCTTGGTGATGCCGCTCTTCTTGAGCGCCATGACCGAGGCCGGGGTGTTGTTGTAGACCATCATCACCGCCACAGGCTTGTTCTGCGCGTCGGGGTTGTTGGCATGGAATTCCATCACTGCGGCCAGGTCGGCAAAGCCCATGTCGTAGGTGCCCGAGGCCACGCGCTGCACCGCGCCGCCCGAGCCGTTGCCCGCGTCCACCGTCACATCCAGGCCGGCAGCCTTGAAGTAGCCCTTGGCCACGGGCTGCAGGAAGAGGGCGGAAGGGCCTTCGAAGCGCCAGTCGAGCTGGAACTTGATCGGCGTGGTGGCCTGGGCGTGGGCGGCAGAGAAGGCGCCAGCGGTGGCCAGCAGAAGGGCGGCTTGCAGGAGGCTGCGTTTGTTCATGGGAAGGTTCCTGTCAGAAGTCGTCGAAGGGAAGGCACGCGGGGCCTGGCGCAGAGGCGCCGCAGGGGGTGGCCGCATGCCATGCTGACCCAGCCAGCAAAAACGATGCCCGGTTTCACCGGAGCGGGGAGAAAGAGCGGACTATTGTTCGCCAAATTGGTGCGTAGGGCTCTAGAGGCTTTCCCGAAATGGTGCGCGACCTGTCCGCGTGCCTGCATTGCACCGAGTCGGGGCGCGGGGTTGTGCGCCTGCGGCACATTGGGGCAAACGCGAAGGCCGCGCGACTTTGCCGGTGGTACAACAAAAGTTCTTCACACCGCACAGCACTTGGGAGGGCTTTTCATGGCGAACATCCAGGCATTCTTCGAAAACGTGCAACTACCCACCATCCCCGACGTGGCGCGCGAGCTCATCGCGACCATGAAGGACGATGACATCCCCTTCGAGAAAGTGCGCAGTGCCATCTCCAAGGACCCGGCGCTCACGGCCAAGCTGATCCGCCTGGCCAACAGCGCGCGCTTCGGTCTGCCGCGCCAGGTGGCCTCGTTGGATGACGCCATCACCATGGTGGGCCTGAACCAGGTGCGCACGCTGGCGCTGGCGTCATGCATGTCCGGCGTTTTCAAGGACGCGCCGGGCGTGGACGCCGAAGCCTTCTGGAAGGAGAGCATGGCGATTGCGGGCTATGCACAGTGGCTGGCCCGCACGCTGGGCTCCAACGTGCAGGAGTCGTGGCTGGCGGGCTTTCTGGTACGCCTGGGCGAGTTGATCATTGCCCAGAAGGCGCCCGAGCAGATTCCGGCCATTGAGCAGCTGCCCCACCATGCGGGCGGACGCTGGGAGCGCGAACGCACGCTGCTGGGCTTTACCGAGGCGCAGGTCACGGCCGAGCTGGCGCGGCGCTGGCGCTTTCCCGACACCATCGTGCTGGCGCTGGAGACGGCCGAGGACCCGGTCGCGTCCACCCCGTTCTGCAGGCTGGGCGGCATCCTGCACGTGGCCACACTGCTGGCCGAGATCGGGCTGGAAGAGCCCATGTCGCCGGCCGACACCATCGCCAGCCTGCCTGCCGAGATCAAGCAGGCACTGCAGCTCGACTCCGCCTGGCTGGCCGAACACCTGCCGCCCGTGGCGGACTACGTGGACGTGTCCGTGCGCTGAGGTCGTAAAACACCCCCTGAGTCGCTTCGCGCCTCGGTGCCACCGCCAGAGGCGGTGGCTCTTCGGGCACGTCCAAGCCTGCGCATGCAGGCTTGGAGCCGCGGCCCTCAGCCCCTCTCTCGACTCGCTGCGCGAGCCGGGAGGGGGACGCCCCCGGTGCACGCAAGCGAAGCGCCGCCTCCGCGCCTAGGCGGCCCTTGCACGGGGGCCCTGGCTGGGGCCGCGCCAGTTTTGTGCGATGTTGTGAGTGGCGTGCAGCGCTATGAATGGATGAAACGACAAAGGGGGCCGAAGCCCCCTTAGTCGTTGGTGCGTTGCTGCAGATCAGCTCTTGCGCGATGCTGCGCTGGCCACCGCCAGGGCCGTCATGTTGAACACCCGGCGCACCGTGGCCGCGGGGGTCAGGATGTAGGCGGTGGCGGCGCCGCCCATCAGGATGGGCCCCACCGTCACACCTCCGCTGGTCGTGGTCTTGAGCACGTTGTACAAAATGTTGGCGGCATCCAGGTTCGGGCAGATCAGCAGGTTGGCCGAATCGGTGAGTGTGGAGTCCGCCATGTACACGTTGCGGATGCTGGGCTCCAGCGCCGCGTCGCCGTGCAATTCGCCGTCGCATTCGATCTCGGGGTGGGCTGCCACGAAAAGGTCGCGGGCCTCGCGCATCTTGCGGGCCGATGCGCGCTTGGAGGAGCCGTAGCTCGAGTGCGACAGGAACGCCACCTTGGCCGGCAGGCCGAAGTGCTGAACCTCCTGCACCGACATCCAGGCGATGTCCGCCAGCTGCTGGGCCGTGGGGTTCTCGTTCACGTAGGTGTCGGCGATGAACAGCGTGCCCCGGTTGGTCATCAGCGCGTTCAGCGCCGCGTAGTCGTTCACGCCAGCCTGGCGGCCCAGGATGCTGTGGATGCGCTCCAGGTGCGTCTCGTACGTGCCCACCAGGCCGCAGATCATGGCGTCGGCATCGCCCAGCGACACCATCAGCGAGGCGATGATGGTGTTGGAGCGGCGCACGGCGGCCTTGGCCACCTCGGGCGTCGCGCCGTTGCGCTTGTTGAGCTGGTGGTAGTGCTCCCAGTATTGACGGAAGCGCGGGTCGTCCTCGGGGTTGCACACCTCGACGTCCTTGCCCAGCTGCATGCGCAGGCCGGCTTTTTCGATGCGGGCGGCGATCACGGCGGGGCGGCCGATGAGGATGGGGTGGGCGATCTTGTCGTCGATGGCCATCTGCGCGGCGCGCAGAGCGCGCTCGTCTTCACCGTCGGCATAGGCCACGCGCTTCTGGTCCGCGGGCAGGGCCTTGGCCGCCGTGATCACGGGGCGCATCAGCATGCCGGTCTGGTAGACGAAGCGCGACAGGGCTTCCTTGTACGCCTCCATGTCCTCGATGGGGCGCGTGGCCACGCCGGATTCGGCTGCGGCCTTGGCCACGGCGGGGGCGATCTTGAGGATCAGGCGCGAATCGAACGGCGTAGGGATCAGGTAGTCGGGCCCGAAGGTGAGTTCCTTGCCGGCGTACGCACTGGCCACTTCCTCGCTGATGTCGGCCTTGGCCAGGTCGGCGATCTGGCGCACGCAGGCGAGCTTCATCGCCTCGGTGATCTTGGTGGCGCCGCAGTCCAGGGCGCCGCGGAAGATGTACGGGAAGCACAGGACGTTGTTGACCTGGTTGGGGTAGTCCGAGCGGCCCGTGGCGATGATGCAGTCCGGACGGATGGCCTTGGCCAGCTCGGGGCGGATCTCTGGCTCGGGGTTGGCCAGCGCCAGGATGATGGGCTTGGCGGCCATGGTTTTCACCATCTCGGCCGTGAGCACGCCGGGGGCCGAGCAGCCCAGGAACACGTCGGCGCCGTCGACCACGTCGGCCAGCGTGCGGGCGTCGGTCTTTTGCGCATAGCGCTGCTTGGAGGCGTCGAGCCCGCCCGGGCGGCCGTCAAAGATCACGCCCTTGGAGTCCACCATGAAGATGTGCTCGCGCTTCACGCCCAGGCCCACCATCACGTCCACGCAGGCAATGGCGGCAGCGCCGGCGCCGGAGACGGCGATCTTCACCGCGCCGATCTCCTTGCCCACCAGCTCCAGGCCGTTGAGCAGCGCGGCGCTGGAGATGATGGCCGTGCCGTGCTGGTCGTCATGGAACACCGGGATGTTCATGCGCGCACTGAGCTGCTGCTCGATGTAGAAGCACTCGGGCGCCTTGATGTCTTCGAGGTTGATGCCGCCCAGCGTGGGCTCCATGGCCGCGATGATCTCGACCAGCTTGTCAGGGTCGCGCTCGGCCAGCTCGATGTCGAACACGTCCACGCCCGCGAACTTCTTGAACAGGCAGCCCTTGCCTTCCATCACCGGCTTGCCGGCCAGCGGGCCGATGTCGCCCAGGCCCAGCACGGCTGTGCCGTTGGTGATCACGCCGACCAGGTTGCCGCGTGAGGTGTAGTCGAACGCCTTGGACGGGTCGGCCTGGATATCCAGGCAGGGATAGGCCACGCCGGGCGAGTAGGCCAGCGACAGGTCGCGCTGGTTGGACAGCGGCTTGGTGGGCGTGACGGCGATCTTGCCGCGCGTGGGGTTGCGGTGGTATTCACGCGCGGCGTCGCGCAGCGCCTCTTCGGCGGCGGAAAGTTTCTGGGTCATACGGAAATCCTGGAAGTCCTCGGCGGAATGCAAAACTAGGTTACCCGATGGCGCGGGCGGCTGGCATGGCGGTTTATGCGGATGCAGCATGAAGCCAAAACCCCCTTGCGGCAAAGCCGGCAAGAGGGCGGGCCCCGGGGCGGTGGGGCATGGGTTTCTTCGGCAGCGGCGGGCGGGACGCTAGTGGGCGTCGGCCTGGCGCGCGGCGTTCACAGCGGCGGAGGTGTCGCGGCTGGCGCCATTGAAGAAAACGTTCAGGGCTACGGCCGTGATCGAGGCCAGCAGGATACCGGATTCGATCAGGGGGTGGATCGCATGCGGCATCCACTGGCGAAAGCTCGGCGCGATCAGCGGGATCATGCCCACGCCGATGGAGACAGCCACGATCATTGCGTTGAAGCGGTTGTGCTTGAAGTCCACCCCGCCCAGGATGCGGATGCCCGTGGCGGCCACCATGCCGAACATCACCAGGCCCGCGCCGCCCAGCACCATGGTGGGCAGCGACTCGACCAGCGCCGCCATCTTGGGCAACACCCCGAGCACGATCAGGATCACGCCGCCGGCCACACAGACAAACCGGCTCTTGACGCCGGTGACGGCCACCAGGCCCACGTTCTGCGAGAAGCTGGTGTACGGGAAGGTGTTGAAGATGCCGCCCAGCAGCGTGCCCAGGCCGTCGGTGCGCAGGCCGCGCGTGAGGTCGGCCTGCTCGATCTTGCGGTCGGTCATCTCGCCCAGGGCCAGGAACATGCCGG
Source organism: Acidovorax sp. sic0104 (assembly GCF_019219095.1). Classification (GTDB taxonomy): domain Bacteria; phylum Pseudomonadota; class Gammaproteobacteria; order Burkholderiales; family Burkholderiaceae_C; genus Acidovorax. The sequence goes on along the minus strand of NZ_JAHUWH010000001.1, from coordinate 318,214 downwards.
TGGACTCGATCATCACCACGATCATCACGAGCGTCATGGTGAGGATCAGGATGGGGTCGAACACCGGGCCGGCGATCTCGAACGGCAGCACGAAGTCGAACCACTGCGCCTTGGCCACCTTTTCGAACGACATCAGGCCCATGGCCACCGCGATGATGGCGCCGATCACGATACCGAGCAGCACCGAGATGTTGGCGATGAAGCCGCGTGCGAACTTGGCGATCAGCAGGATGGAGACCAGCACCACGGCCGAGATGCCGACTCCCGTGAGGTCCGCGTACCGGGGGTTGGGCACCGTGGGCACCACAGCGAAACCCTTGGGCACGGGCGGCAGCGACGAGCCCGGAGCACCGGCGGCCGACTGCATCTCGGTCAGCCACTTCATGTGCTCGGGGTTCACCACGTTGGGTGCGGTGGGCCCCACCGGGTTGCCGAAGATCCAGTTGATGCCCACGCGCATCAGGCTGATGCCGATGACCGCGATGATGGTGCCGGTGACCACAGGCGGAAAGAACCGCAGCATCCGGCTGACCAGCGGCGCTATCAGGATGGAAACGACCCCGGCGCCGATCACCGAGCCGAAGATCAGCCCCGCGCCGGCCGTGCCGCTGGTGCTCTGCGCCATCGACACCATGGGCGCCACCGAGGCGAAGGTCACGCCCATCATCACCGGCAAGCGGATGCCGAACCACTGCGAGGCGCCCAGCGCCTGGATCAGCGTGACCAACCCACAGACGAAGAGGTCGGCCGAGATCAGCTTGGCCACCTGGTCGGGCGTGAGGTTGAGCGCACGGCCCACGATGAGCGGCACGGCCACCGCGCCGGCATACATCACCAGCACGTGCTGCAAGCCCAGTGCGGTCAGGCGCCCCAGGGGTAGTTGTTCGTCCACGGGGTGAACAGACGGTTGCATCGGGAATCTCCTTCGGGTGGGGCGCTACCGGGGCGCGGGTGGACCGCATCCAGTTTTGGTGCACAGCGATCCATACAAAAAGTGTATACACCTTGGCCGGGCCGCCTTATTCCGGTAAACCCTAGGTAGGGCACGCCCTGCGGTGGGCAGTCTTTCGGCAAAGGACCGCGGGCCGGCAGGGGTTTCGGGCGGCAGCGACGAACACGTTTTTACAATCGCCGCGTCGCTGGTGGCTCGTCCTCCCGCCGCAGCGGCTGATCCTTCTCACAATCCCGCCGCCATGAACCAGCCTTCGCTCCCTTCCACCCATGCTGCTGACGCGCCTGATCACAGCCGACCCGCTGGCGTCTGGGCCCGCTGGCGCCTGGCGCTGGCCGTGGGCATGGTGGGTGTGGGCGCGGCCTGCATGGACGGCTACCCAGAGCAGGACGCGCCGGCGCTCGACCCGTTCGCGATGACGCAGGGGCAGCGGCTCGCGCACATGAACGTGCTGGGCGGTGAAGCGCACGCCGAGCGCCGCTGGAGCTACGTGCTGCTGCCGGGCTGCGTGCTGCGCATCGACGTGGACGGCGAGGCCGGGCCGCGCCCGTCCTTCGATATCCCGCTGCTGGGCGCCGCCGTCACGCTGGCCAATGACCGGGCCGACGCGACCTTCGACGTGAACGTGGCCACAGGACGCGCGCACACGGACGATGCTGCAGTGTCGGTGCTGGAAGCGCAGAACTGGGTGCACGCCAGCGGCATGCAACTGCTGCTGCGCGTGCTGCAAAAGGGCTGTGTGGATGCGCAGAATGCGCAGAACACAGCGCGGTCCTGACGGGCTTCTTCCGGCTTGAACAGGCTCAGGCCAGCAGGGCCTTGACCAGGTCCGTCTGGCGGTCCGGCCGTTCGGTGTCGAGCTCCAGGTTGGCCTCAATGCGCCGCAGGTGCTCCATCATGCTGTCAACGGCGGCCTCGGCATCGCCAGCGCGGCACAGCTGCAGGAACTCCGCGTGTTCCTCCGACGAGCAGTGCGGGTCATTGGAGGAGTGGTAGAGCATGGCGATCAGCGAGCTGCGGGCGACCAATTCACGCACCAGCTCGGCGAGCGTGCGGTTGCCCGTGGCCTCGGCCAGCACCACGTGGAAGTCGCCCAGGAGCTTTTCGCGCACGCGGCCCGTGGTGGTGCTGCCCCGCAGCGCCGCGCGTTCGAAGCGGATGTGCTGCTCCAGCAGCTGGTAGTCAGCGTCGCCGGCCGTGGCCACGAACAGGCGCACGACCTCGCTCTCCAGAACACGCCGTACCGCGAACACCTCGCGGGCGTCCTGCACGCTGGGGCGGCTCACGAAGGCGCCCTTGTCGGGGATGATCTCGATCAGCTTGTCCTTGGACAGCATCACCAGCGCCGCGCGGACCTTGGTGCGGCTGACGGTGTAGACCCGCCCCAGCGCCTCCTCGCGCAGCCAGGTGCCGGGTGGCAGGCGCTTCTCGACGATGGCGGTGGCCAGGTCCTGCGCAATGCTTTCGGTGGAGGCCAGGCGGTCATCCGCCGGGGCCAGCACGCCCTCCACGGGCTCGGGCGAGGTATCGGGCGGGGCGTTCAGGGTGCTGGTTCGGGCGCGGGGCATGCCGGATTGTGGCCTGGGTGGAGGATGTACCCAATGCTCGCAGACCCCAGTTCAAGCGGCGCGCGGCAGGCGCACCGGGGTGGCGGGCGGCAGGGCAAACCCTGCGAGCGCTCCGGCCATGGCCTTGGGCAGTGGCCGTGCCAGCTCGCCGTGCTTGCTGGTGGAGAGGCCCAGAAGCACCAGCGATTCGACCATGGATGTGGCGGCCGCCACGCCGTCGATCACCGGAACGCCCAGCGCGCCGCTGATGTGCTCGCACAGGTCCGCCATTCCCGCGCAGCCCAGCACCAAGGTGTCGCAACCGTCTTCGGCCAGCGCGCGGCGGCACTCGTCGGTGATGCGCTCGCGGGCGTTCGAGCCGGGCACTTCCAGCTCCAGCACCGGCAGCTCGCAGGCGCGCACGTTGGCGCAAAAGCGCTGCATGCCGTAGATCTCGGCCAGATGCCAGGCCTGGCCCATGGTGCGCGAGAGCGTGGTCACCACCGAGAACTTCGAGCCCACCATGCTGGCCATGTGCATTGCCGCCTCGGCAATGCCCACCACGGGGCCGCGCGCCAGCTCGCGCGCGGGCTTCAGGCCCGGATCGCCAAAGCAGGCGATCACGTAGCCGTCCACCCCGTCGCGCTCGCCGGCCGCTATCTCCTGCAGCAGTCCGGGCACGGCCAGTGCCTCGTCGTAGTGGCTCTCGATGGAGGCCGGGCCCATGGCAGGGCTCACCGCCACCACCTCGGTGCCTGGCCGCGCCACGGCGCGCGCGCAGGCACCGATCTTCTCGGTCATGCTCCAGGTGGTGTTGGGGTTGATGATCTTGATGCGCACGGGTTTGTTCTTTCTTTCAGTTTTTTCGGTTCAATGCCAGGTAGATGACGAAGCCCAGCCCCATGCCGATGAACCAGGCATAGTTGGCGGCAGGCCGCAGCACAGGCACGAACACGCACAGGATGGGCGCCAGGGCCGCGGGGACGAGCGTCCAGACGGCCCGCGGGTTGTAGCCCTTGCTGTACCAGTAGGCGCCCCGGCTGTTCATGGTGTAGAGGTCGTCCACCAGCACCTGCTGGCGGCGCACGATGTAGTAGTCGGCGATCAGGATGCCGAACAGCGGGCCGATGAAGGAGCCCAGCACGTCGAGCGTGTAATGGATCACCTCGGGGTTGTTGTACAGATTCCAGGGCGTGATGAAGATCGAGCCCACGGCGGCGATCATGCCGCCCGTGCGCCAGCTGATGTGCTGGGGCGCCACATTGGAGAAATCGAACGCGGGCGACACGAAGTTGGCCACGATGTTGATGCCCACCGTAGCGATCATGAAGGTCAGCGCGCCCAGCACCACGGCGGTGGTGCTGTCGATCTTGCCCACGGTGTGCACGGGGTCGGTGATCAGCTCGCGGAACACCGGCACCGTGGCGGCGGTGGTGACCACCGTCAGCAGCGAGAAGAACACGAAGTTGACCGGCAGGCCCCAGAAGTTGCCCTTCTTCACTGCGTCGAAGCTCTTGCCGTAGCGCGAGAAGTCGCCGAAGTTGAGCATGGGCCCGCTGAAGTAGCTCACCACCAGCGCAATGGCCGAGAGCATCACCGGCACTGCATCCCAACCCTGGAACTTGATGCCGCCCAGGTTCAGGTCGATGTTTTTCCAGCCTGCCTTCCACACCAGCCAGCCGCACAGCACCGCCATCACCACATACACCGCCGGGCCGGCCCAGTCGATGAACTTGCGGATGGCCTCCATGCCGTGCCAGAACACCAGCGCCTGCAGCACCCACATCACCATGAATGCGACCCAGCCCAGCGTGGACAGGCCTGCAAAGCCATGCTGCGTGACGTCCGCGTACGGGGCCAGGCCAGGAAGGAAATGCAGCGTGAGCAGCAGGAAGGCGCCGGATGCGAGGTAGGTCTGGATGCCGTACCACGCCACCGCGATCAGCCCGCGGATGATGGCGGGGATGTTGGCCCCCAGCACGCCAAAGGACGCGCGGCAGATCACCGGGTAGGGCGTGCCCGTCACCTGGCTGGGCTTTGCCACCAGGTTGCAGAAGAACTGAACGATCACGATGCCCACCAGCAGCGCCACCAGCACCTGCCAGCTCGACAGGCCCAGCGCGAACAGGCTGCCCGCCGTGATGTAGCCGCCCACGCTGTGCACGTCGGACATCCAGAACGCGAAGATGTTGTACTGGCCCCAGGTCTGGCGCTTGAGCGGTGCCAGGTCCTCGTTGGTCAGCCGTGGGTCATAGCCCGGCTTGATCAGGGCATTGCCATGGTGGGGGCCGGCGGGCTCGGTGCCCGCCGTCAAGGGTGTGCTGCTGACGGCTGTGTTCACGGGTGTCTCCTCGTGTGGAAAAGGATGGAATCCGGGCATCTTCGGCCTGGGTAATTTTGTACCCTATATTTGTATACAAAAAATGAGTGCAATAAAACGCCGCTCGCACAGGAATTTCCAGGGGTTTACCCGCAGGCTGGCGAAGGCGCGCAAAAAGAAAGCCGCCCGGGCTGTGTGGCCGGGGCGGCTGGAAAACCGTGAACTGGGGGGAGTGGGAGGTCAGCTCTCCGTGCTCGTGCTCGTGCCCGTGCCCGTGCGCGGCCCCGGCAGCGGGCTGAGCGAATCGCGCAGCCGGTCGCGCACCAGCGGCTCGTCATGGTTCAGCGCGGCTTCGACGTGGCCGATGTGGGACAGCAGCCGTTCGCGCGCCAGGGCCGTGTCACCGGCTTCCAGTGCCTCGACGATGGCCGCGTGCTCGGCGCACGACTGGCTGGCCTCGTGGCGCGACTGGTAGAGCGACGCCGCCAGCGTGGTGCGCGCCGTGAGGTCGCGCAGGATGTCGCTCAGGCTGCGATGGCCCATGGCCTCGGCCAGGCACACATGGAAGTCGGCCAGCAGAAAGGCGCGCGTGGCCGCGTCCGCCCCGTCGATGGCCTGCTGTTCTTCGGCGATGTGGGCACGCAGACGCGGCGTGACCGACTGCAGCGGGCGCCCCGCATCCGCCAGGATGCCCGACTCGATGATGCGCCGGGCCGAGAACGCGTCGCGCGCGTCGTCCACCGACGGCTCCACCACGTACCAGCCGCGGCGCGGGCGCACTTCGACAAAACCGCGCGCCTGCAGCTGCATCAGCGCTTCGCGCACGAGAGTACGGCTCACACCGAACAGATCGGCCAGCTCCTGCTCGCCCAGCCGTTCGCCGGGCGAGAGTTTCTGGGCCAGGATGGATTCGACCACCTGCTGTGCGATCTGGTTGGGGCTGATGCTCATTGGAGGCAGTGGGTGTGGGCAGGGGCGTCAGCGCGGCAGCGCCAGGCGCGGGTTGGAGGAAGGGGCGGCTGTGTCGCCGTCGAGCTTGAAGCCCGCCACCGTGTGCGCAAGGTGGTGGGCCTGTTCGTTCAGCACGGAGGACGCTGCGGTGGATTCTTCCACCAGGGCAGCATTTTGCTGTGTCGCGCGGTCCATCTCGGCGACGGCCTGGTTGATCTGGCCGATGCCGGCGCTCTGCTCGTTCATCGATCCGTTGATCTCGCCGATGATCTGCGCCACGTGCTGGATGTCCCGCACGATCTCGCCCATGGTCTTGCCCGCGGCCTGCACGCGCTGCGTGCCTGTGGCCACACTGGCTCCGGAGGCGTCGATCAGCGCCTTGACCTCCTTGGCGGCCGTGGCGCTGCGGTGAGCGAGGCTGCGCACCTCGCTGGCGACAACGGCAAATCCTCGGCCGTTCTCGCCGGCGCGGGCCGCCTCCACCGCCGCGTTCAGCGCGAGGATGTTGGTCTGGAAAGCGATGGAGTCGATCACGCCGATGATCTCGCCGATCCTGGCAGATGCGGCGGTGATCTCGTCCATCGTCGACACCGCGCCCGCAACCACCTCGCCGCCCCGCGTGGCCGTGGCGCTGGCCGAGTTGGCCAGCTGCGCCGCGCGCGCGGCGGCCTCGGCCGACTGCTGGACGGTGATCGTGAGCTCGGAAAGCGAGGCCGATGTCTGCTCGATCGCGCTGGCCGAGCCCTCGGTGCGGTTGGACAGGTCCTGGTTGCCGGCCTTGATCTCATCGGTGGCGGTCTTCATGGACTCCACGCCCTGGCGCACGTCCTGCAGCACGGTGCCGATCTTCTCGACAAAGCTGTTGAACGAGCCCGCGATCTGCGCCACTTCGTCTCGCCCGTTCACCGGCAGGCGGTGTGTGAGGTCGCCGCTGCCCGTGCCCACTTCGTCCATGGCGTCGCGCACCTGCGACAGACGGCGAAACGACTGCGCGGTGAGCACGGCCGTGGCGCCGGCAGCCGCCAGCACCAGCAGCACGATGGCGATGGCCGAGGTGCGGGCTACCTGGCCCAGACCCTTCATGGCCTCGGCCTTGTCCAGTGCCACCACCAGCAGCCAGTCGGTGCCCTGCACGGGCAGCGCGCGCAGCAGCTTGGGGGTGCCATTGAGGTCTGCTTCCAGCGAATGGCTGGCGCTCTGCAGCGACGACACCACGGCGGGCGTGAGCGCGGCAGAGACTTCCGCGACGGGCTTGAGCATGCGTTTGCCGTCGGGGTGGGCCAGCACCAGCCCGTCCTTGTCGATCACGAAGCCCAGGCTGCTGGGCGTGGGGTGCACCGCGGCCACGACCTCCTGCACGCCCTTGAGCGGCACTGCGCCGCTGACCGCGCCCTGCGCCGTGCCGCCGCGCAGGATGGGCGCGGCGAACGAGACGAAGGGCTCGCCGGTGGAGGCGTCGCCATAGGGCTTGGTCACCACCAGCTTGCCGGCCTGCAGCGCGGTCTTGTACCAGGGGCGGGCGGTGGGGTCGTAGGTGGGGGGTGTGCTGGCGCTGCTCGACACCCAGCTCTTGTCCTGCCAGCCGCCCGTGGTCACCGGGAAGCCGCCGGCCTGGTTCATGTGCAGCACCAGGCCCTTGGGGTCGCCGGGCTCGACCACTGCCGCCGTCGCCGTCACGGCCGTGGCCTTGGCCGCCACCCATTTCTCGATGGCGAGCGTATTGCCCGAGGCGATGGCGGCCAGGTTGTCCTCTATGGTCTGCAGCGTGGCCGAGCGCACGATGGTGTAGGTGGCGGCACCCGTGAGCGCGAGGGCCGTGGTGACGGCTGCGGTGGTGATGAGCAGGATGCGGGTGCGAAGCGAGGTGATCATGGGGGTGCTGCCTTGGCCGGGGAGAGGGACGGAGCGGTGGGGGTGGCTGTGGGTAGCGTCGAACCTGTGCACTGCGTGTTGCTCAGGGGATTGCGGCCGGGTGGCGGTTTAGCGGATGCTGCTGCGCGCAGTCTCAGCCTTTGCCGTCTTTGAACATGTCCGGTGACAGGCTGTGCTTGAACCAGTGCATCGCGTTGACCATGAGCGCCTGGGACGACCGGGCCTGGGCCAGGAACGCGTCCACCCGCGCCAGCAGGCGCGGTTCACCCTTGCGCACGCCGATGTGGCAGGGGCTTTGCCGCAGCACCGCGACCCGGCGTACGCGCTCGCGGAGGGCGGTGTCGGGGATGGATTCGGCCACGACGTTGCCCGCCGCGAACGCATCGATGGTGCGGCGCACGTAGGCATCGAGCAGGGGCGCCGAGCTGTCGAACGTCACGGCCGTCGCATGCGCTGCCTGGGCCTTGAGTTCGGTTTCTTCGAGGCTGCCGCGTACCACGCCCACGCGGCGTCCCTTGAGCGCGGCCAGGTCGGCCAGTCCCGCGCCGGAGTCGCCAAAGACGCCCATGTAGGTGGGCGCGTAGGCCGTGGAAAAGTCGATCTCGCGCTCGCGCTCGGCGGTCTTGCCCAGGCTGGCGATGACCAGGTCCACCCGGTCCTCGCGCAGCGCCGCCAGGCGATCGCCACTGGCCACGGGCAGGGTCTTGAGCGACACGCGCAGGTCGCCGGCCAGCATGCGGGCCACTGCGATGTCAAAGCCGTCCAGCACGCCGTTCTTCGTGAAACCGAAGGGCGGGAACTCCTGCGGCACGGCCACGCGCAGCACGCGGCTCTTGAGGATGCGTTCGAGCTGGTCCGGTGCATCGCCCTTGCCCTGTGCGGCGGCAATGCCCCAGCCCAGCGTGCACAGGGCCGCCGCGCCTGCGATGGCGCTGCGCCGGGTGGGATGGAGGGAGAGGAATGGCTGGGCCATGGTGGTGCCTCGCGTGGCGCGTTGGGTTTACTTCTGCAGCGGCGCAACGGCCTGGCCGTCCAGCACGGCATGGGCGCGCTCGCGGTCGATGTCGCCTTCCCACGCGGCTATCGCCACCGTGGCCACGCAGTTGCCGATCAGGTTGCCCAGGGCGCGGGCGATGCCCATGAACCAGTCCACCGACAACACCAGCACCAGCCCGATGGCCGGGATGGCCGGAATGGCGTGCAGCGTGGCCGCCAGCACCACGATGGCCGAGCCCGGCACGCCGTGCGCGCCCTTGGAAGTGACCAGCGAGATCGCCAGGATGGTCAGCAGGTCGGTCATGGTGATGGGAGTGTTGGTGGCCTGCGCGATGAACACGGCCGCCAGCGTGATGTAGATCGAGAACGCGTCCAGATTGAACGAGTAGCCCGTGGGAATCACCAGGCCCACGGTCGAGTCGCGGATGCCCATGTGCTTGAGCTTGGCCATGATCTGGGGCAGCACGCTGTCTGACGACGTGGTGGCGAACACCACGGCCAGCTCTTCGCGCAGGTAGCGCAGCAGCTTGAACAGGCTGAAGCCCGACACCCGCATGATGAGGCCCAGCACCACCACCACGAACAGGAACACCGCCGCATAGAACAGCACCACCAGCATGCCCAGCTGCTTGAGCGAGCCGATGCCGTACTTGCCCACCGTGAACGCAATGGCGCCCAGCACGCCCAGTGGCGCCAGCTTGATGATCAGGCCCATGGTCTTGAACAGCACGTGCGACAGGTCTTCGATGAGGCTGGTGATGCGCGCGCCGCGCTCGCCCAGCAGCGCCAGCGCGCAGCCGAAGATGATGGAGAACAGCAGCACCTGCAGCACGTCGCCGGTGGCGAACGCGCTCACTGCGGTGGTGGGGATGAGCTTGAGCAAGAAGTCGCTGAAGCCGCCGCCCGTGAGCTTGCTGGCGTTTTCCGCATAGGCGCCCATGGCCTTGGGGTCCAGCGCCTTGGGGTCCACGTTCATGCCCACGCCGGGCTCGAACCAGAACGCGAGCACCAGGCCCAGCACCAGCGCGATGGACGTGACCACCTCGAAGTAGATCAGCGACTTGACCCCCACCCGGCCGACCCGCTGCAGGTCGCCCGTGCCAGCGATGCCGTGCACCACCACGCAAAACACGATGAGCGGGATCAGCATCTTGATGAGCTTGATGAAACCGTCGCCCAGCGGCTTGAGCTGCACGGCCGTGTCCGGCCAGAGCAGCCCGACGGCCACGCCGGCAATCAGGGCCAGGATCACCCGGCCGAACAATGAGTTGAGGAAGCGGAGCATGGGAACCCTTTGACGAAGGAAAGGAGAAATTGGCACTGCGATCAATCTTGCATACAAGAAATGTAGGCAAGTGTTGCGCACCAGGACATAGGGTTATCCCCGCATAGCCACGGAGCCGCCGGGGCCGGGGCGGTTGAAGTTCTTTTGACTTTTGCGTGCGGTATCGGCCAGGCGGGTGCCGCACAATCGCCCGCGGAGACCACCATGACCAGCAACGACAAAGTGCCCGATCCCGTACGCCAGAGCGGCGAGTTCCTTGAATACCTGTACCGCGTGGCCGTGCGCCGCGCGCTGCCCTTGCACAACACGGCGGCCTTCCTGCCCGCCCCGCCCAGCCCCGAGAGCGGCGGACGCACCCTGGTGCTGGGCGCCGGCAAGGCCGGTGGCGCGATGGCCCAGGCGGTGGAAGCGCTGTGGCCGGCCGACGCGCCGCTGTCGGGCCTGGTGGTGACGCGCTACCACCACACCCCGCCCCGGCCGGAAGGCCTGCCGCAGCGCATCGAGGTGGTGGAGGCAGCGCACCCCGTGCCCGACGCGGCGGGCCTGGCCGCCGCAGAACGCATCCTGGCGCTGACGCAGGGCCTCACGGCCAACGACCTGGTGCTGTGCCTGATCTCGGGCGGGGGCTCGGCCCTGCTCACCCTGCCGGCCGATGGCCTCACGCTCGAGGACAAGCAGCGCATCAACAAGGCGCTGCTGGAGAGCGGCGCAGCCATCGATGAAATGAACTGCGTGCGCAAGCACCTCTCGCGCATCAAAGGCGGGCGACTGGCGGCGGCCTGCGCACCCGCGCGCGTGGTCACGCTCACCATCAGCGACGTGCCGGGCGACGACCCCTCGGTCATCGCCAGCGGCCCCACCGTGCCCGACGCCACCACCTGCGCCGACGCGCTGGCCATCCTGGCGCGCTATCACATCGACATCCCGACCAGCGTGCGCGCTGCGCTGCAGGCCGGTGATCTGGAAACCCCCCAGCCCGGCGACGCCGTCTTCGCAGGGCACGCCGTGCACATGACGGCCACGCCCCAGCAGTCGCTGGAGGCAGCGGCCGAGGCCGCGCGGGCGGCGGGCGTGCCGGCCTACATCCTCTCCGACGAGATCGAAGGCGAATCGCGCGAGGTGGGCAAGGTGCACGCCGCGCTGGCACGGGCCGTGGCGCGGCACGGCCAGCCGTTCGCCCGGCCCTGCGTGATCCTCTCGGGCGGCGAGACCACCGTCACGGTGCGGCCGCGCGCACCGGGCGCTGCCAAGGGCCGGGGCGGCCGTGCGGGCGAGTTCTGCATGGGGCTCGCGCAGGCGCTGCAGGGCCAGCCGGGTGTGTGGGCCCTCGCTGCGGACACCGACGGCATCGACGGCGTGGAAGACAACGCGGGCGCCCGCGTGGCCCCCGACACCCTGGCGCGTGCTGCTGCGCAGGGCCTGCGCATAGCGGATTGCCTGGACCGCAACGATGCGTACGGCTACTTCGATGCGCTGGGCGACCTGGTCATCACCGGGCCCACGCACACCAACGTCAACGACTTCCGGGCGATCCTGATTTTGTAGCGGGTGGTGCTGGCTGCGCCTGGGCTGCAGGGCGATAAGGTCCAGGGTTTTGGGCTGGCGCTGTGCCTGATCCTGACCCCTCTCCCGCAAGAGGAGAGGGAGCTTCAGGGGCGCAGCGACTGCAAGGGCTCTGGCGACGGCCACGCCCGCCGCAAGGCGGCTCATTCGGCCAAGACCTCGCAAGCATCGCCAGCGTCCCGGTTTGACTCCCTCTCCCCTCGCGGGAGAGGGCTGGGGAGAGGGGGTCTTCAATCAGGGCGAAACCTCGTCGTCTCCCAACCCCTCCCTCCCTCACTTCCTCGCCGCCCCCTCGCGCGGCAACGACGCCACCCATTCCTTGCCAAACCGCCCCTGCAAAAACGCGACGAACGCCTGCACCTTCTGCGGCACCAGGCGCGGCGACGGGTACACCGCGTGAATCTCCTGCTCGGGCAGGCGGCAGGTCTTGAGCACCTCGACCACACGCCCGGCGGCCAGCGACTCCACCGCCACGTAGTGCGGCAGCGCCGCGATGCCCATGTGCGCGCGCGCCGCCGCCAGCAGCGCGGAGAGGTTGTTGGACCGCAGCCGCCCCGTGACGGGCACCGACACCGCCTCGCCGCTCGCATTGCGCAGCCGCCACAGGTCGTTGCCCTGCACGCTGCTGTAGATCAGCGTGGCGTGGTCCTTCAGGTCCGACGGCCGGCGCGGCGTGCCGTGGCGGCGCAGGTAGGTGGGCGAAGCCACCAGCACCCACGGGTTCATGCCCAGCGTGCGTGCGCCCAGGGCCGAGTCGGCCAGCTTGCCCAGGCGGATCGCCACGTCGATGCCGTGGGCCACCAGGTCGGTGTAGCGGTCCTCGAAGCTCAGGTCCAGATGCACCTGTGGGTTCTGCGCCATGAACTCCAGCGCCAGTGGCACCACCACGCGCCGCCCGAAGGCCACAGAGCTGCCCACGCGCAGCTGGCCGTGCACCTGGGTCTGGCGCACGCGCACCACGCTCTCGGCTTCGGCCACGTCGGTCACGATGGCCTTGCACTTCTCGTAGTACAGCGCGCCGGGCTCGGTCAGGCTCACGCCGCGTGTATTGCGGTTGAGCAGCCGCACCTTCAGGTGTGCCTCCATCGCTGCCACCTGCTTGGTCACCGTGGGCTGCGTGGTGGCGAACTCGCGGGCCACCTTGGTGAAGCTGCCGGTCTCCACCACGCGCACGAACATTTCCATGGCATCGAGTCGGTCCATTGTTTTTACCTCCTTGCAGCGCATGGTGCAGCGGCTTTGCGCTGCGGCTTATTCCTGTGTGGAATAAATTTTATGGTCTGCCGCCACCTTCCGCCGAAAAGGGTGCTTGCCTAGAGTTGCCACATCAACGACCCCAACCGAAGGAGATGTGCAATGCCAAGAATGAAGGCCATCGAGGCCGCCGTGAAGGTGATGGAGAAAGAGGGTGTGAGCGTCGCATTCGGCGTGCCCGGCGCGGCCATTAATCCGCTGTACGCGGCGCTGAAGGCGCATGGCGGCATCGGCCACATCCTGGCGCGCCATGTGGAGGGCGCGAGCCACATGGCCGAGGGCTACACCCGAGCCGTGGCTGGCAACATCGGCGTGTGCATCGGCACCAGCGGCCCTGCCGGCACCGACATGATCACCGGCCTGTACTCGGCCAGTGCGGATTCCATCCCCATCCTGTGCATCACCGGCCAGGCGCCGCGCGCCCGCCTGCACAAGGAGGACTTCCAGGCCGTGGACATTGCCAGCATCGCCAAGAGCGTGACCAAGTGGGCCACCACGGTGCTGGAGCCCGCCCAGGTGCCGCAGGCGTTCCAGCAGGCCTTCCACCTCATGCGCTCCGGCCGGCCCGGGCCGGTTCTGATCGACCTGCCCATCGACGTGCAACTGGCCGAGATCGAGTTCGACCCCGACACCTACGAGCCCCTGGCGCCCTACAAGCCCGCCGCCACGCGTGCGCAGATTGAAAAAGCACTGGGCATGCTGAACGACGCCGAGCGTCCGCTGATCGTGGCAGGCGGCGGCATCATCAACGCCGATGCCTCCGACCTGCTGGTGCAGTTCGCCGAGGTGCTGGGCGTGCCGGTGATCCCCACCCTCATGGGCTGGGGCTGCATTCCGGACGACCATCCGCTCATGGCCGGCATGTGCGGCCTGCAGACCAGCCAGCGCTACGGCAACGCCAGCATGCTCGCCAGCGACTTCGTGCTGGGCATCGGCAACCGCTGGGCCAACCGGCACACGGGCTCGGTCGAGGTGTACACCCGGGGCCGCAAGTTCGTGCACGTGGACATCGAGCCCACGCAGATCGGCCGCGTGTTCGCGCCGGACTTCGGCATCGTCTCCGACGCGGGCGCCGCGCTCAGGCTCTTCGTCGAGGTGGCGCAGGAATGGAAGTCCACGGGGCGCCTGAAGGACCGCAGCGGCTGGGCGGCTGAATGCCAGGGCCGCAAGCGCAGCGTGGACTACCTGCGCAAGACCCATTTCGACAGCGTGCCCATGAAGCCGCAGCGCGTGTACCAGTGCATGAACCGCGCGCTGGGCAAGGACGTTTGCTATGTTTCCACCATCGGCCTGTCGCAGATCGCGGGCGCGCAGTTCTTGCATGTGTACCAGCCGCGCCACTGGATCAACTGCGGCCAGGCCGGACCGCTGGGCTGGACGGTGCCCGCTGCCCTGGGCGTGCGCATGGCCGACCCGGCGCGCAAGATCGTGGCGCTGTCCGGTGACTACGACTTCCAGTTCATGATCGAAGAGCTGGCCGTGGGCGCGCAATTCAAGCTGCCGTACATCCACGTGCTCGTCAACAACAGCTACCTGGGCCTGATCCGCCAGGCGCAGCGCACCTTCAGCATCGACTACTGCGTGCAGCTCGCGTTCGACAACGTGAACATGCCCGAGGGCGAGGTGGCGCGCGGCTACGGCGTTGACCACGTGAAGGTGGTCGAAGGCCTGGGCTGCAAGGCCATCCGCGTGCACCGGCCCGAGGAGTTCGCGCCCGCCATCGCCCAGGCCGAGGCCTGGATGGCCGAGCACGCGACGCCCGTGGTGATCGAGGTGATCCTGGAGCGCGTGACCAACATCGCCATGGGCACCGAGATCGACAACATCGTCGAGTTCGAGGAGCTGGCCACGCAGGCGGCCGACGTGCCGAGTGCGCTGGCGGTGCTGGATTGAGGCGAACCCCTCCGTTCAGCCTGAACCTGTCGAAGGCCTTCTCGGGCCGCTACCCGTTCAGCCTGAGCTTGTCGAAGGCTGCCCCAGTGCCCCGGCTTCGACAGGCTCAGCCCGAACGGAAAGTGGTGTAGCCCGATCCTCGACGCAAACCGTTTTTTGATTCATCGTCACGGAGACTTTCCCATGCCCCGCTTTGCTGCCAACCTCAGCATGCTGTTCACCGAGGTGCCTTTCATCGACCGCTTCGAGCGCGCTGCCCGCGCCGGATTCGAAGCCGTGGAATTCCTCTTCCCCTACGCCCACACCCCCGAGGAACTGCGCGCACAGATTGACGCACACCACCTGCAGATCGTGCTGCACAACCTGCCAGCAGGCGACTGGGACGCGGGCGAGCGCGGCATCGCCTGCCACCCAAATCGCATTGCCGAGTTCCGCTCCGGCGTGGCCCGGGCCATCACCTATGCCCAGGCGCTGGGAGTGCCGCAGCTCAACTGCCTGGCCGGAAAGGCGCCCGCAGGCGCGGACGCCGCCTTGCTGCGCCGCACCCTGGTCGAGAACCTGCGCTTTGCGGCCACGGAGCTGAAGGCAGCCGGGCTGCGCCTGCTGATCGAGCCCATCAACCCGTTCGACATCCCGGGCTTCTACCTGACCCGCACGGACCAGGCGCTGGACATCCTGGACGAAGTGGATGCCAGCAACGCCTATGTGCAATACGACATCTACCACGCGCAGCGCACCGAAGGCGAACTGGCCGCCACGCTGCAAAAGCACCTGCCGCGCATCGGCCACGTGCAGGTGGCCGACAACCCGGGGCGCCACGAGCCGGGCACGGGCGAGATCAACTACCGCTACCTGTTCGCGCACCTGGACCGCATCGGATACGACGGCTGGGTGGGTTGCGAGTACCGGCCTGCACGTACCACGGACATCGGCCTGGGGTGGCGCACGGCGCTTACCGCATGAGCCACCACCCACAGATGTACGAAACGACACAACAGAAGGAAAAAAGAACATGACCGAAACCCCCCTCAAACTCGGTTTCATCGGCCTGGGCATCATGGGCGCGCCCATGTGCGGCCACCTCATCGCGGCGGGCCACCAGCTGTACGTGCACACGCGCGGCCGCGTGGCGCCGCAGATCGCACAGAGCAGTGCCACGCAGTGCACCACGGCACGCGGCGTGGCCGAGCGGGCCGACATCATCATTCTGATGCTGCCCGACACACCGGATGTGGAGAAGGTTTTGTTCGGCAACGACGGCGTGGCCCAGGGATTGAAAGGCAGCGCGTCCAAGGTGGTGGTGGACATGAGCTCCATCTCGCCCGTGGCCACCAAGGACTTCGCGGCGCGCATCGAGGCCCTGGGCGCGCAGTATCTGGACGCCCCCGTTTCGGGCGGCGAGCTGGGCGCGAAGAACGCCACGCTGTCCATCATGGTCGGCGGCCCTGAGGCGGTGTTCGAGCGCATCAGGCCGCTGTTCGAGCGCCTGGGCAAGAACATCACCTTGGTGGGCGGCAACGGCGACGGACAGACCGCCAAGGTGGCCAACCAGATCATCGTCGCCCTGAACATCGAAGCCGTGGCCGAGGCGCTGCTGTTTGCCGCCCGCGCAGGCGCCGACCCGGCACGCGTGCGCCAGGCGCTGCTGGGCGGCTTCGCATCGTCCAAGATCCTGGAGGTGCATGCCGAGCGCATGATCAATCGCACGTTCGAGCCGGGCTTTCGCATCGGCCTGCATCAGAAGGATTTGAACCTCGCCCTGTCGAGTGCGCGGGCTCTGGGTGTGCCGCTGCCCAACACGGCGATGGCGCAGGAGCTGTTCAACGCCTGCGTGGCGCACGGCGGCCAGGGCTGGGACCACTCGGCGATGGTGCGGGCGCTGGAGAAGATGGCGAATTTTGAGATCGGCCAGGCGTCGCCGGCCTGACACGGGCGGGCACAAAAAATCCCGCTGGCCTCTCGGTGAGCGGGATCTGAGTTGAATTGGCCGCTACCGCTTGTCTATAAAGCGCCAGCAGCTATCAAATATGTAGCAATCAATACCCCAGCGTCTTCCCATCCGGGTTGCGCGGGTCCGAGTAGCCATACAGCGCGCCGCCGCGGATCTGGATGGTCTGCGTGCGGCCCATCGAGGGCTTCACCGCGATGTTGTGGCCGCGTTGCTTGAGCAGGGCCAGGGTGTCGGGCGAGAGGCCCTTTTCCACGCGCAGCTCATCCGGCGTCCACTGGTGGTGCACGCGGGGTGCGGCAGCGGCTTCGGCGGGGTTCATGCCGAAGTCGATGGTGTTGACCACCGTCTGCAGCACCGTGGTGATGATGCGTGCACCGCCGGGGCTGCCCGTCACCAGGGTGGGCTTGCCGTCTTTCAGTACCAGGGTGGGCGTCATGGACGACAGGGGGCGCTTCTTGGCTGCGACGGCGTTGGCGTCGCCGCCGACCAGGCCGTAGGCGTTGGCCACGCCAGGCTTGGCCGAGAAGTCATCCATCTCGTTGTTGAGCAGGATGCCCGTGCCCTTGGCCACGATGCCGCTGCCGAAGTTGGTGTTGAGCGTGTACGTCACGGCCACGGCGTTGCCGGCCTTGTCCACCACGCTGTAGTGGGTGGTCTGGTCGCTCTCGTATGGCTGGGGTTGGCCGGGCTTGATGCTCTTGCCGCTGCGCGCGGTGTTGGCGTCGATGCCCTTGGCCAGTGATGCGGCGTAGCGCTTGGAGGTCAGGCCCTTCAAGGGAATCTTCACGAAGTCCGGGTCGCCCAGGTATTCGGCGCGGTCGGCGTAGGCGAGCTTCATGCTCTCGGCCATGTAGTGGATGGTCTGCGCGCTGTTGGGGCCCCATTGGGCAAGCGGCAGGGGCTCCAGCATGTTCAGGATCTGCACCAGGTGCGGGCCGCCGGAGGAGGGTGGCGGCATGGTCACGATCTCATAGCCACGGTAGGTGCCGCGTGTGGGCACGCGCTCTGCCACCTTGTATTCGCGCAGGTCCTGCAGCGTCAGGGCACCGGCGTGCGGCGCCATTTCGGCCGCGATCTTCTGGGCGATCTCGCCTTCGTAGAAGGCCTTGGCGCCTTGCTGGCCGATCAGTCGCATGGACTGGGCCAGGTCTTTCTGCACCAGCGGGTCGCCTACCTTCAGGGGCTCGCCGTTCTTCCAGAAGATGGCCTGGGTGGCGGGCCAGTTGCCCATGTTCTTCTTTTCCTGCTGCAGGATCTTGGCGAGCGTTTCGCTCACCGGGAAACCCTTGTCGGCCAGTTCGATGGCGGGGGCGATCACGCGCGACAGGGGCAGGGTGCCCCAGGTCTTGAGCGCATGCTCCATGCCGGCCACGGTGCCGGGCACTCCCACGGCGTAGTGCGTGTACAGCGACTTGCCGTCCACCACGTTGCCCTTGGCATCGAGGTACATGTCGCGCGTGGCCTTGATGGGCGCCACTTCGCGGAAGTCCAGGGCCACGCTCTTGCCGGTCTTGGCGTCGTGCACGACCATGAAGCCGCCGCCGCCCAGGTTGCCCGCGTTGGGCAGGGCCACGGCCAGCGCAAAGCCGATGCCCACGGCGGCGTCCACCGCGTTGCCGCCGGCCTTGAGGATGTCGAGGCCAATCTGCGAGGCCAGTTCCTGTTCGGTGGCGACCATGCCATTGCGTGCCACCACCGGGTGGAACACATCCATGTCGAAGTCGTATGCGGCGCTGGCGGCCTGGGCCGAGGCTGTCTGCTGTACGGCCGGCGCGGGCGCGGCGGTGGCGGCAGGCGGCGTGCTGCCGCAGGCAGTGAGGCTGGCCAGGGCCAGCGCGACGCTGCCGGCCAGCAGCGTTTGGCGAATGTTCATTGCAGAACTCCTTGTTGGTGGATGGGGGTGCTACGAAAAGAAAACGCGAACCGGTTCAAAATTGAACGGACGCCTCCATCGTGTGGAGGCGCCCGTGACAGTGTAGGCCGGCCCAAGGGTTGCCTGACCCATCGCGCCATGACTTTGCTGCGCGCAAGTGATGCGCACGCTGCATTAAAGGGACTTACGCAGGATGCCCAGCTGCTTTCAAGCATATAAAACCGATGCCGCCGAGCCTGTCGACGTCCGGCGCAAGGCTTCGACAGGCTCCGCCCGAACGGTATGGGGTGTTGAATGACTGAACGCGGATGCGCGTGAGATCGCCGGAGCGCTTCAGGCTCCAACAAATGGACCAAGCAAACCACCGTTCACGCTGAGCTTGTCGAAGCGCCGCGCAGGGCTTCGACAGCCCGGCACGAACGGTAGCGGTTGCTGCGTGATTGAAAGCGAATCCGCAGGGGATCGCCAAGCCGTTCCAGGCTCAGGCCAGCAGATCGCTCAGGGTGCGCGCGATGACCTTGGTGGCGCGGCGCAGGTCTTCGAGCTGCAGGCGCTCGTCGGCGCGCTTGGCGTGTGATTCGAGCACGGTGCGCGGGCCTGCGCCGTAGATCACGCCGGGGATGCCGCGCTCTACATACAGACGCACATCGGTGTACAGCGGCGTGCCGACGGCCGGCAGGGGCTCGCCGATCACGGTGTGGGCGTGCTTCTGGATCGCGTCGACCAGAGGCTTGTTGCCGGCCAGCGGCGTCATCGCGTTGGCCAGCAGCAGGCGCTTGATCTCGACGCTGATGCCGGCTCGTTCGCCCGCAGCCTGCTCGATGATGCGGCGGATGGCGGCTTCGACCTCCACCGGGTTCTCTTCGGGGATCATGCGGCGGTCGAGCTTGAAGGTCACCTTGCCGGGCACGACGTTGGTGTTGGTACCGCCTTCGATGCGGCCGACGTTCAGGTACGGGTGCTTGATGCCCGCCACGTTGGACGTGATCCTCGTGTACTCGCCGTTTTGCGCATACAGCGCGTTCAGGATGTGCACCGCGCCCTGCAGCGCGTCCACGCCGGTGTGGGGCACGGCGGCGTGGGCCATCTTGCCGTGCACGGTCACTTCCATCTGCAGGCAGCCGTTGTGGGCGGTGACCACCTCGTAGCTGAAGCCGGCGGCGATCATCAGGTCGGGCTTGGTCAGCCCTTTTTGCAGCAGCCAGCCGGGGCCGAGTTCGCCGCCGAATTCCTCGTCGTAGGTGAAATGCAGTTCCACCGCGCCCCGGGCGGGCTTGGCGACGGCTTCCAGCGCGCGCACCGCGAAGGTGAAGCTTGCGAAGTCGCTCTTGCTCACGGCCGTGGCGCGGCCGTACATGGCGCCATCGACGATCTCCGCACCGTAAGGGTCGTGCGTCCAGCCTTCGCCGGGGGGCACCACATCGCCGTGTGCGTTCAGGGCGATGGTGGTGCCGCCGCTTCCGTAGGGCCTGCGCACGATGAGGTTGGTGATGGACTCCATGCCGTAGGCCTGCACGTCTGCGGCCGGTACTGCGTGTTTTTCAGCGGTGTAGCCGAACTCGGTCAGCAGCTCGGCCGTGCGTTCGGCGTGGGGGGCGTTGTTGCCGGGCGGGGTGTCGGTGGGCACGCGCACCAGGGCCTGCAGAAAGCGCACTTCCTCGTCGAAGTGCTGGTCGATCCAGGCGTCAAGAGCGGCGTAGTTGTTGGGGGTTGTCATGGTTGTTGTTCCTCTGCAAGTTGGCGCAGGACCTGGGTGAAGGCGTCCACGGCCAGCTGCATGTCGTTGTTGGTGGTGGATTCGAGCGGGTTGTGGCTGATGCCGGAGTTCAGGCCGCGCACGAAGAGCATGGCCTGGGGCATGATTTCATGGAGTTTCATCGCGTCGTGGCCGGCGCCGCTGGGCATGCGGAACACGGGCACACCCAGGGCATCGACGGCGCGCTCCCACTGGTGCTGCCATGCGGGCGCGCTGGGGGCTGCGGCAGCGCGCATGGATTCCTCCAGCGTGTAGCGCAGGCCGCGCCGGGCCGCAATCTTTGCAAGCTGCTCCTTCACGTCGCTCACCAGCGCGTCGCGCTGGGCGTCGGTGGGTGCGCGCAGGTCCAGGCTGAATTGGCAGCGGCCCGGCACCACGTTGATGGAGCCCGCGGGCACCTGCAGCTGGCCGATGGTGCCGACCGAGTCGCCGTCCTGCGCGGCGCGCTGCTCCACATACAGCGCCAGCTCCGCCACGGCCACGGCTGCGTCGCGGCGGCGGTCCATGGGGGTGGTGCCGGCGTGGCTGGCGGTGCCGATCATCTCGCACAGAAAACGCACGCTGCCGTTGATGGAGGTGACGACGCCCAGGGGCAGGTCCAGCTCGTTGAGCACGGGGCCTTGTTCGATGTGCACCTCGATGAAGCCCAGGTACTGCGCGGGGTCGCGCTTGAGCTTTACGATGTCATCGATGCACAAACCCGCGTGCTGCATGGCCGCGCGCATGGTCACGCCGTCCACATCCTTCTGGTCGAGCCAGGCGGGGTTGAAGTCTCCGATGAGCGCGCCCGAGCCCAGGAACGTGGCCTTGTAGCGCTGGCCTTCTTCTTCGGCAAAGCCCACCACCTCGATGCCGAAGGGCAGGCGTTTGCCGGCGCGGTGCAGCTCGCGCACGCAGGCCATGGGCACGAAGATGCCCAGGCGGCCGTCGTACTTGCCGCCGTTGCGCACGGTGTCGTAGTGGCTGCCGGTCATGAGGTAACGCGCGCCTTCCGTGGCGGGGTGGTAGCGCCCCACCACGTTGCCCACGGCGTCCACTTCCACTTCGTCAAAGCCGCAGTCGCGCATCCAGTGGCTGATGCGCTGGGCGCAGGCGCGGTGCGCGTCGGTGAGGTAGGTGACGGTGAGCTGGCCCTTTTCGGCAAAGCCCGGGTCGGAGTGTTCGGCGAGTTTCTCCTGCCAGTCCCATACGTCGTTGCCGAGCACGGGCTCGGTGGCGAACTTGTCGTTCAGGCGGATCTCGGCGATGCGGTGGATGTTGCGCAGGGCCTCGGCCAGCTCGAACTCGGGGTGGTTGTCCAGGCGCCGCGCAAAGGTGTCGATGATCTCCTGCTTGGTCAGGCCCGTGCCGCGCGGCCCGCGCACCGCCAGGATGAACGGGAAGCCAAAGCGCTCGTTGTATGCGGCATTGAGCGACTGGATGCGCGCGAACTCTTCAGGCGTGCACTGCGTGAGGCCCGCCTTGCTCTGCTCGTTGGTGGACTCGGCCGTGAGATTCTTCGCCACCATGGCCTTGCCCGCCAGTTCGGGGTGGGCGCGGATCAGCGCGAGCTGCGCGTCCTGCCCCGCCGTGCGCACGACCTGCGCCAGCGCGTGCTGCAGGTGGGCCTGCGAGCGGAAGGGGCGCTGCGCCAGCGCCTGCTCGGCGATCCAGGGCGAGTGCTCGTACAGGCCGTCCAGCAACTGCAGGGCCTCGGCACTGCTGGCGGCGTTGAGTTGTTCCAGGGTCAATGCCATTCTCAGCCTGCTTTCTGTGAAGGGTAGGGGTGTGCCTGTTTCCAGTGGCGCGCGATGTCGATGCGCCGGCACACCCACACGTTGCTGTGCTGCTGGATGTGGTCCAGGAAACGCTGCAGCGCCGTGATGCGGCCGGGGCGGCCCAGAAGGCGGCAGTGCATGCCGATGCTCATCATCTTGGGTGCGTTGTCGCCGGCCGGGTCGCCCTCTGCATACAGCGCATCGAAGGTGTCCTTCATGTATTGGTAGAACGGGTCCGCGTGCGAGTAGCCCTGCGGCAGCGCAAAGCGCATGTCGTTGCAGTCGAGCGTGTAGGGCACGATGAGCTGGGGCACGGTGGCTCCATTGCTTTTCTTCACGTCCATCCAGAACGGGAGGTCGTCGCCGTAGTAGTCGCTGTCGTATTCGAAGCCGCCGAAGTCGGCCACCAGGCGGCGGGTGTTGGGGCTGTCGCGGCCGGTGTACCAGCCCAGTCCGTGCACATGGCCTTCCGAGCTTCCTCTGGGGCCGGTCATGCGCTGAATGATCTCCATGGCCTCGGCCATGTGGGCGCGCTCGACCTCTTCGGGCACGTGCTGGTAGTGGATCCACTTGAGGCCGTGGCAGGCGATCTCGTGGCCCAGTTGCACGAAGGCCTGCGTCAGCTCGGGGTGGCGCTGCAGCGCGCTGGACACGCCGAACACGGTGAGGGGCAGCTTGCGCTTTTCGAACTCCCGCAGGATGCGCCACACGCCGGCGCGCGAGCCGTACTCGTAGATGCCTTCCATGCTCATGTGCCGCTCGGGGTAGCTCGCGGGGTTGAACATTTCGGACAGGAACTGCTCGCTGCCCGCGTCGCCGTGCAGCACGGAGTTCTCGCCGCCTTCTTCGTAGTTGAGCACGAACTGCACGGCAATGCGCGCGCCGCCCGGCCACTGCGCGTGGGGTGGCGTCTTGCCGTAGCCGATGAGGTCGCGGGGGTAGGGCTGGGTGGAGTCGTAGATCATGGGCGTCTCGCGGATTCAGGGTGTCATGTCAGGTGCCGAGCGCGGCGGCCAGGTCGCTGGCCGGGCGCTTGCGGTCGAAAGTCAGGCTGGCCTCCACGTGTTCCAGGTGGGACTGCATGAGCGAGACGGCCAGTGCCTCGTCGCGCGCGGCCAGTGCGGCAACGATGTCGCCATGCTCCTCGTGGGAGTGTTCGGCGGCGCTCGCCGACTGGTACATCAGCGTGATCAGGGCACAGCGCGAGATCAGGTCGCCCAGCATCTGCGCCAGCACCTCGTTGCCCATCAGCTCGGCCATGCGCACGTGAAAGTCTCCCAGGAGCTCGGTGCGGCTGCTGGGGTCGGCGGTGCCCATGGCTGTCTTCTCGCTCGTCACGTGGGCGCGCAGGGCCTTGATCTTGGCGGGGGTCACGCTGCGCACGAAAGCGCGGGTCATCTCGGTCTCGAGCATGCGGCGCACGGCGAACACCTGGCGGGCTTCTTCCACCGAGGGGGTGGAAACAAAGGCCCCGCGCGCGGGCTCCAGCGTGACCAGCCGGTTCTGCGCCAGCTGGAACAGGGCCTGGCGCACCAGCGTGCGCGACACGCCGAAGTGGTCGGCCAGTTTCTGCTCGGCCAGCTTGGTGCCCGGTTGCAGGCGGTGCTCCACGATGGCGCGGGTCAGCGCCTCGACAATCGCACTGGTGGATGAAGATTCCATGGCTGCATGATAGGTGGATTGGCTAAAAGTGTATACACTTTTGGTCTACAGGTCGCGCTTTTCCGGCCTGCTTCCTTCAGGAGAATCCCCAATGGGCTTGAGCACTCATGTTCTGGACACGATGCACGGCTGCCCCGCCGCCGGCATGGAAGTGGCGCTGTACTCCACGGATGGCGACAACGCCACGCTGATCAAGCGCCTGGTGTTGAACCACGACGGCCGCACCGATGCGCCGCTGTTCGACAACGCCAGCCTGCGCACCGGCACCTACCGGCTGCGCTTTGGTGTGGCCGGCTACTTCAAGGCGCGGGGCGTGGAGCTGCCCGAACCCAACTTTCTGAACCAGGTGAGCCTGGACTTCGGCATTGCGCACACCGACCAGCACTACCACGTGCCGCTGCTGGTGAGCCCGTGGAGCTACTCGACGTACCGGGGGTCGTAGGCGCTATCGAATCGATGGCTGGTGGCGCTTGGAGTGCGAGGATTTCAGGCGGAAATAGCCTGAAATCCAAGATGGACCAGCGCGACCTGCTATCTTTTTCAGAGCTGTCCTTCGGTCAAGGTATCCAGCTGGAACTTGCCGCTCTTGTCCCATAGCCAGGTCTCGGTGTAGGTGACCTTGCCCAGGCGCGTGGGGGCCGGGAAGGGGGCCGCAGCGCGCACCGTGCGCTCGATTTCCTTGACCACCTCGGGGGCGTGACGCGGGGCGCGCAGCCAGTGGATGCGGTTGACCTTGCCGGTGCGGTCGATGTCCACTTCGAGCACGCCGATGGCATACAGCTGCGGGGGCAGCTTGCCCTTGAAGATGCGTTCGCTGTTCAGGCCATACAGGTGGGTGGCGCCGTCCTGGCGGTAGGCTTTGGAAGTGGCGGCGGCCGAGACGCGTGCCGAGCCTGCGGCGGCAGGTACGGGGCCCTTCACGCCGGGGGTTTCCGGGGTCGATGGCGAGCGGCTTTCTGGCTCGGGCGTGGGGGTTGGCTCGGGCCCTGACCTGCAGGCAGCCACCAGGGCCGCGCCTGCGGCCATGATGCCTGCCAGCAGCCAGTGGGTGCGCTTGCCGGAGGGGCTGGGGGGCGGAGTGTCGGACATGGTGGACTGGCTCGTGGTGGTGGGCCGCAGACGCTGTTCAGGCCGTGCGGCCGGGCGCAATGAAAGGACGATGGCGGTGGAACACTTGCGTTGGTTGCTGGAGGGCCTTGCGGACGGCCCAGCCTGCCTGGTCAGGGTGGAGTCTACCCAAGGGTCCGTGCCGCGTGAACCCGGGGCCTGGATGGCCGTGTTCGCCGACCGGATTGTGGCCACCATCGGCGGCGGGCACCTGGAGCACCAGGCCATCGCCGAGGCGCGTCGGCGGCTGGCCGGTATCCCGCCGAGCAGTTCAGCACCGGTGCGGTTCGCGCTCGGACCTGCGCTGGGCCAGTGCTGCGGCGGTGTCGTGTATCTGGCGTTCGAGCTGCTGACCGCCACTGACGTGCCCACGCTGGCCGAGCGCCTGGCGCCCCGCCTGCACCCCGTGGCCTTGTTCGGCGGCGGGCATGTGGGGCATGCGCTGGCGCGGGTGCTGGCGCCGCTGCCGTTCGCGCTGACCTGGATCGACAGCCGCGACGGGATCTTTCCGCAACCGGCGCCGGACGGCGTGGCCTGCGAACATTCCGACCCGGTGCAGATGGCGGTGCCGGGCCTGGCACCCGGCACCCGCGTGCTGATCATGAGCTTCAGCCACGCCGAAGACCTGGACGTGGTGGCCGCCTGCCTGCGCCGCCAACGCGAGCGGCAGGATCTGCCCTTCATAGGCCTCATCGGCAGCAAGACCAAGTGGGCGACCTTCTCCAACCGCCTGCACGGACGCGGTTTTGCGCCGGACGAGATGGCGCAGGTCACGTGCCCGATAGGCGTGCCGGGCATAGAGGGCAAGGAGCCGGAAGTGATAGCTGTGGCGGTGGCTGCGCAGTTGCTGCAGACGCTGGCAGTGCCCACCAGTGCGCAGCCCCGTCCAGGTTGATTCCGAAAAGTACAAGAAAAATTGCCTGATCAGCCACTTATCCCAGATTCCGACGGCCTTCACACCCTCTCCCGCGAGGGGAGAGGGTGTGAAGCCTGAGCGCCGCTGCTGGTGCACAGGCTGATGTCCTCATCTGAGATACGTACCCAATCAGGAGGAATGGGCGCCTACCGCCTGTCCTGTATGGAATGTTTGCTACTTAAGGAATAGCAATCATGATGGGGCCTCCAGCGCTTCTCACTCCGCCGTCGCTCCCGATTTCTTCACCAGCGCGGCCCAGCGCGGGATCTCCTTGGCCATGTGGTCGCGCAGCTCCTCGGGCGTGCTGCCCACGATCTCCATCGCCAGTTGATCCGTCAGCTTCGCTTTCACATCGGGCTGCTTCAGAGCCTTGACGATCTCGGCGTTCAGCCGCTGGATGATGGGCCGGGGCGTGCCCTTGGGGGCATAGATGGCCTGCCAGGACGACATCTCGAAGCCGGGGATGCCCGACTCGATCATGGTCGGCAGCTCGGGCGCGATGGTGATGCGCTGGCCCGTTGTCACGGCCAGCAGCTTGAGCTTGCCGGCCTTGACCAGTGGCAGCGCGGCGGTGAGCTGGTCGAACATGAAGGGCACCTCGCCTGCGGCCACGTCGGTCATGGCGGGGGGCGTGCCCTTGTAGGGCACGTGGGTGAGCGGCACGCCGATCAGGTCGGCCAGCATCTCGCCCGCGAGGTGGGTCGATGTGCCCGCGCCGGACGACGCGAACATGCGCTTGCTCGGGTCCTTCTTGAGCAGCGCGATCAGGTCGGCCACCGAGTTCACGCCCAGCTGGCCGTTGACGATGAGCACGTTGGGCAGGCGTGCCACGAGCGTGACGGGCTCGAAGTCCTTCATGGGGTCGTAGGGCAGCTTCTTGTACAGGCTGGCGTTGATGGCGTGCGTGCTGATGGTGCCGCCGAATAGCGTGTAGCCGTCGGGCGCGGCCTTGGCTACGTAGGCCGCTCCGATCCCGCCGGCCTGGCCGGGCTTGTTCTCCACCACCACGGATTGCTTCAGGCTCTCCTGCAGCTTGTTGGCCACGGTGCGGCCCACGATGTCGGTGGAGCCGCCTGCCGTGAAGGGCACCACGTAGGTGATGGGCTTGGCGGCGGGCCAGTCCTGGGCCTGGGCGTGCGGGGCGCCCAGCAGGGCGAGCGTCAAGGCCAGCAACGGGGCTGCGGCGCGGTGGATGGGGGGCATGGTCTTGTCTCCGGTTTGTGGGTGAAGGTCGGGCGCCGTGGCGTTTTTTCGCTCTTGGCGGGCAGCCCGATTGGCTCAGGGTGCTAACACGGTGTCAGCGGCCGTTGCCGGCGCGCCAGGCGGCGAAGTCGTTGCGCGCCTGTTCGTCGGTGGGCGGGTACAGGCCGATGATGGAGCGGCCCGCGAGCACCTGCTCCTGCACGAAGTCCTCGAACACGGTCATCTCGGCGGCCTCGGCGGCGACTTCGTCCGCCAGGTGCGCGGGGATCACGATCACGCCTTCGGCGTCGCCCACGACCACGTCGCCGGGGAACACGGGCGCATCGCCGCAGCCGATGGGGCCGTTGATCTCGATGGCCTCGTGCAGCGTGAGGTTGGTGGGGGCGCTGGGCCGCGCGTGGTAGGCGGGCATGCTGTATTGGGCGATGTCGGGGCTGTCGCGAAAGCCGCCGTCGGTGACCACGCCGGCCACGCCGCGCTGCATGAGGCGCGCCACCAGGATGCCGCCGGCCGAGGCGGCACGCGCGTCCTTGCGGCTGTCGATGACCAGCACCGCACCCACGGGGCATTGCTCCACCGCCACGCGCTGGGGGTGGTCGCGGTTCTGGAAGACGCCGATGGGGTTGCGGTCCTCCCGCGCAGGCATGTAGCGCAGCGTGAAGGCCTCGCCCACCATGTTGGGCAGGCCAGGGTTCAGGGGCTGCACGCCCTGGATGAACTGGTTGCGCAGGCCGCGCTTGAAGAGGGCAGTGCACAGCGTGGCGGTGCTGACCTTCATCAGCAGCGCGCGGGTGTCGGGGGTCATGGGTAGAAGCTCCGTTCAGAAAATATCGGGTTCCGGAACCGCCTTGCCGAAGGTGGTTTCCAGGAAGTCGAAGTCGCAGCCCTCGTCGGCCTGCAGGATGTGTCGGCCGAACATCCAGCCGTAGCCGCGCTCGTAGCGGGGAGGCGGCGGCGTCCAGGCGCTGCGGCGCGCGGCGAGTTCGTCGTCGGTGATCTCCAGGTGGATGGTGCGGGCCGGCACGTCCACCGTGATGCGGTCGCCCGTGCGCACCAGGGCGAGCGGGCCGCCCACCGCGGCCTCGGGCGAGCAGTGCAGCAGGCAGCCGCCGTAGCTGGTGCCGCTCATGCGTGCGTCGGACAGGCGCAGCATGTCCTTGACGCCCTGTTTGAGCAGCTTGGTGGGGATGGGCAGCATGCCCCATTCGGGCATGCCGGCACCGCGCGGGCCGGCGTTGCGCAGCACCAGGATGTCGTCGCCCGTGACGTCGAGGTCCGGGTCTTCCACCGCCCTCTTGAGCGAGGGGTAGTCGTCGAACACCAGCGCGCGGCCCGTGTGGCGCAGCAGGTGCGGCGCGCAGGCGCTGGGCTTGATGACCACGCCGTCGGGCGCGAGGTTGCCGCGCAGCACGGCCAGCGCACCTTCGGCATAGATGGGGTTGTCGATGGGGCGGATCACGTCGTCGTGGTAGACCTCGGCGCCCGCGATGTTCTCGCCCAGGGTCTTGCCGTTCACGGTGAGCGCGTCGGTGTGCAGGTGGCCGCGGATGCGCTCCAGCAGGGCGCGCAGGCCGCCTGCGTAGAAAAAATCTTCCATCAGGTAGGCGTCGCCGCTCGGCCGGATGTTGGCGATCACTGGCACGCGGCGGCTGGCTGCGTCGAAGTCGGCCAGGTCCACCGCGTGCCCCGCGCGGCGCGACATGGCGATCAGGTGAATGATGGCGTTGGTCGAGCAGCCCATGGCCATCGCGCAGGCGATGCCGTTCTCGAAGTTTGCGCGGGTGAGCATCTTCGCGGGCGTGAGGTCGTCCCACACCATCTCGACGATGCGGCGGCCGCACTCGGCGCTCATGCGCACATGGTTGGCGTCGGCGGCCGGAATGCTGGACGCGCCGGGCAGCGTTAGGCCCACGGCCTCGGCAATGCCCATCATGGTGGCGGCCGTGCCCATGGTCATGCAAGTGCCGTGGCTGCGCGCGATGCCGGCTTCCATCTCGCTCCACGCCTGGTCGGACAGGCGCCCGGCGCGGCGCTCGTCCCAGAACTTGAAAGCGTCCGACCCCGAGCCCAGTACCTTGCCGCGCCAGTTGCCACGCAGCATGGGGCCGGCCGGCAGGTAGATGAAAGGCAGGCCCATGCTGAGCGCGCCCATGGTCAGGCCCGGCGTGGTCTTGTCGCAACCGCCCATCAGCACCGCGCCGTCCACCGGGTGGCTGCGCAGCAGCTCTTCGGTTTCCATCGCGAGGAAGTTGCGGTACAGCATGGTGGTGGGCTTGACCATGCTCTCGCTCAGCGAGATGGCCGGCAGCTCCAGCGGAAAGCCGCCCGCCTGCAGGATGCCGCGCTTGACATCGTCCACCCGCTGCTTGAAGTGCGAGTGGCATTGGTTGGCGTCGCTCCAGGTGTTGATGAT
This sequence comes from Acidovorax sp. sic0104, assembly GCF_019219095.1. Taxonomy (GTDB): domain Bacteria; phylum Pseudomonadota; class Gammaproteobacteria; order Burkholderiales; family Burkholderiaceae_C; genus Acidovorax. The sequence continues at coordinate 288,943 of NZ_JAHUWH010000001.1, read as the reverse complement.
GGCGATGACGGGCTTGCCCATCCAGTCGTCGTAGCCGTAGCCCATCTGCAAGACGCGCGAACGGTGGCCGAAGGAGCGGAAGTCGTCAGCAGCGAACCAGCGGGCGCTGCGCAAAGAATCTGGGGTGCGTCGGTTCATTGTGGTGCATTAAAACACTAATATATTACTCGTGCAATGCGAGAATCTTCCGATGTCTTTGACCCGCAAAATCAAGCTGGATCGCTCGCGCCTGGCCGCCCCCCAGGTGCTGGAAACGCTGCGCCATGCCATCCTGTCGCTGGAGCTGGCGCCTGGCGCGGTACTGGTGCGCAGCGAGCTGGCCCAGCAGTTCGGCGTGAGCCAGACACCCGTGCGCGAAGCGCTGCTGCGGCTGGAAGAAGAAGGGCTGGTGGATGTGTTCCCCCAGCACGCCACGCTGGTCTCGCGCATCGACGTGGCGGCAGCGCGCGAGGCGCACTTCCTGCGCCGCTCCATCGAGCTGGAAATCCTGCACAAACTGGCCAGCGAGGCGCCGCCGGGCCTGCTGGCGCTGCTGGAGGCGCAGATCGCCCTGCAGGCGTCGCTCGCGGCCGCACAGCGCTATGGCGACTTCGTGGATGCCGACAGGCGCTTTCACCAGCTCATGTACGAGGCGGCCGGCGTGCCCGGTCTGTGGCAGCTGGTGGAGCGCTCGTCGGGCCATGTGGACCGCCTGCGCCGCCTGCACCTGCCCACGGCGGGCAAGACCGAAGCCATTCTGGCGGACCACCGCGCCATCGTGTCTGCCATCGGCCAGGGCGACGCCGCGCGCGCCCAGCAGGCCGCGCGCGACCACCTGTCGGGCACGCTGAGTGCCGTCGATGCCATCTGCGCACAATACCCAGACTACATCGCGGTGGAGCGCTGACCCGCCGCCTGCCCGCCATCCTCGGGACAACCCTGGGTTTGCCTGCTGGCTTCGGACGCGGAAAGTGCATACACTTCGTGTCCACAAACAGTGGTCGCAGCGGTGCCCCGGCATGCCAATTGCATGCCAAGGTGCGCGACCTCCTGGAACGTGCTGGCGATGCTTTCGGCTCCGAAAGAATCACCAGCCTGTTCTGTCTGCTCAGAGCGCCCGCAGTGGTGAGCAGGTTGCACACCGGCGGCGCGCCCTGCGCCGCCAAAGTTGATTGAGAGATTTCCATGGAAAGCTACTTTCTCGACTGGGCCAACCTGCTGCTGCGCTGGGTCCACGTCATCACAGCCATCGCCTGGATCGGCTCGTCGTTCTACTTCGTCTTTCTGGACAGCAGCCTCACGCCGCCCGAGGACGAAGATCTGAAGAAGCAGGGCGTCTCCGGCGAGCTCTGGGCCGTGCACGGCGGCGGGTTCTACCACCCGGTCAAGTTCAACGTATCGCCCCCCAAGCTGCCCGGCCACCTGCACTGGTTCTTCTGGGAAAGCTACAGCACCTGGATCAGCGGTTTTGCGCTGTTCACGGTGTCCTACCTGTACAGCGCCAGCACCTATCTCATCGACAAGTCGCGCATGGACTGGGCGCCCGCCACGGCCATCGTGGTGGCGCTGGCGTTCTTTGTCGTGTTCTGGCTGCTGTACGACGCGATCTGCCGCATCTTCGGCCAAAAGAAGAACGGCGACGCCATCGTGGGCGCGCTGGTGTTCGGGCTGGTCTGCATCGCATCGTGGCTGGCCTGCCACTGGTTCGCGGGCCGTGCGGCCTTCCTGCTGGTGGGCGCGATGATCGCCACCGCCATGAGCGCCAACGTGTTCTTCTGGATCATCCCCGGCCAGCGCACGGTGATCCGCCAGATCCGCACCGGCCAGGACGTGGACCCCATCCACGGCAAGCGCGGCAAGCAGCGCAGCGTGCACAACACGTACTTCACGCTGCCGGTGCTGTTTGCGATGCTGAGCAACCACTACAGCTTTACCTGGAGCCACCCGCAGAACTGGCTGGTGCTGATCCTCATGATGTTCGCCGGCGCCGCCATCCGCCAGTTCTTCGTGGCGCGCCACGGCTACAAGCTGGGCCGCAACGGCAACCCGCTGCCGTACGCGCTGGTGGGGGTGGTGGTCATCCTGGGCGTGATTGCGTGGATGCGGCCTGCGCCGGTGGTGGTGCCCGCTGCTACGCCCGCAGCATCTGCAGCGCCTGTTGCCGGAACCGCCGCAGCGGCAGGGTCTGCTCCTGTTTCAGTAGCTGCTGGCGCAGCTGCAACGAGCGCTAGCGGCCAAAATGAGTATGCATCGCTGCAGCCCGTGCTGGCCCAGCGCTGCTACATGTGCCACGGCGAGCAGGTGCAGATGAAGAACCTGCGCCTGGATGCGCCCGCCAGCGTCAAGCAGCACGCGCAGGCCATCTACCAGCAGGTGGTCGTGCAAAAGCTGATGCCGATGAACAATGCCACGGGTATGACGGACGCGGAGAGGGCGCTGGTCAAGCGGTGGTTCGAGGCGGGGGCGGTGACGGGGCAGTAAGGTTTTGGCGTGGGGCTTGAGGCGCAAGCAGACAACTGCGGTGAGTGCGGATCGGCTCTATGGGAATGCTTTTCGGATCCCTCCCCCGCTGTCTCGTGAGCACAGACTACGAAAGAGCCATGGTCGGATGGAGCGTCTCTTACATTGGGCGTGCATGATCCGACATCTGCGTATTCGCACGCTCTCATACAGCCTGGCACTCGCGGCACTGCCCGGGGCCGCGCTTCCAACAACACAAGTGGTCTATGTAGTGGCCTCTGAGGTGGAGTCTTTGCAGCAACTCGTGCAGCTCTATGAGCATGATTTCAAGGAGCTTCCTCTCTCCCTGGACGAGCTGTTTAGGCCGTACTTAAATTCTCCGCCAAAGGATCGCTGGGGAAACAACTTTGTATACAAAGTGACAGGAGATCAGCCCGGATACTTGCTGTATTCCAAGGGAAGGAATGGCATGGATGAAAACGGGGGCGGGGACGACATAACGGGCTGGAAAAAGCGCTACACGTGCAATGACTATGGGGTGAACTGCGGCCCTTCCCTTGGCGTGCTGAGCATGATTGCTAGCTTGGCGTTGCTGGCTGTCTCATTCCCATTTTTACGCGCGCTCCGCCGCAAGATGAAGCGTGGCACCACGCTGCCCTGAGCGGTGAAGTGCCGAGTTCAGTTCACGCGCAACTTCCAAGTGTGGGCCTAGACATTCCACACCGGTTTCTTTGTGCCAAGCACCTACGCCACCAGCACCTTCAGCGCACGACTGATTGCAAGGTTGCTCAAAGCCAGGTCACCCGCTGCACCGTGCAGCACCACCCCGCAGCATGACTGCTTGGCCTCGTGCTTGGCCACTGCCGCCAGATTAGCCACCTCTTCCGCATGCCGAAACCGCCCCGGCATGATCCGCACCGCGCCGATCGACAGCGTGGTGCACGCAAAGAAGCGCTGCACCCCGTGCCGGTCCTCGGCCCCGATGCCGCCCGCCTTGCGCGCCGCGTCGTCGAACAGGGTGAGCGCCTCGCGCGCAAATTCATCCACGATGTTTTTGCAGCGCTGCAGCCAGTTGCTGCTCTGAAAAATCAGCATGAAATCATCCCCGCCCACATGCCCCACGAAGTCGCGCCGCGCGTCGCAGTGCGCCGTGGCCAGGCGGGCCACCAGGCGGATCATCTGGTCGCCGCGCCAGTAGCCGTAGTGGTCGTTGAAGGGCTTAAAGTTGTTCAGGTCCGCGTAGCAGGCGACGAACTCGGTGCCGGCGTCCAGCAGGCGCTGCATGTGCAGGCTGATGGGGATGTTTCCGGGCAAGAAGGTGAGTGGGTTGGCATGGCGTGCGGCTTCGATGCGGGTCTCGGTCACGGCGCGCACCAGCTGGTCGCCGGTGCCCAGGCCCAGATACCGGCCGTTGTCGGTCACGATGTAGCCGTCGCTCAGGTAGCGCTGGTCCTGCGATGTGAGGATGCCCACGAGCTGGTCCACATCGCAGTCCAGCTCCACCACGCGCGGTGACGGGTTGGCGAACGCCAGGCAGGGCTTGCGCCCGTGCACCTCGCGGAAGTACAGCGTGGCGTAGTGGTTCATGAACTGCTGGCGGTTGATGAGCGCCACCGGTGTCGTGCCGTCCACCACGGCCAGCGCGTGCAGGTCAGTGCGGTCCTGGAAGATGGCCGCCACGGAGTCGTTGCTGGTGGCTGGTGCCGCCGTGGGGGCCTGCACCACCAAAAGACTGCGCAGCACGCCCGGGCGTGCGGCCTGGCCCAGGTGCGGCAACACGGCCACGCGCCGGTCCTGCATAGCATCCCGCGCGGGCCCCTCGACCGCGCGCCGCGGGGTGGCCTGCGGGCGGCCCAGCAGCCAGCCCTGGCCGTAGGGGATGTCCAGGTCGCGCAGCGCGCGCAGGTCGTCGCGGGTCTCGATGCCTTCGGCGATCAGCGTGGTGCCGAACACGTCGGCGATGCCCTTGATGGCCTGCAGCACCTGCAGGTTCTCGGGGTGGTCGCTGATGTCGTGGATGAAGTACTTGTCGATCTTCACGAAGTCGGGCTTGACCTCGGACCACAGGCGCAGGCTGGAGCGGCCGTCGCCGAAGTCGTCCAGCGCCATGCGCGCGCCGCAGGCGTGCACGGCCTGGATGGCTTCGCGCAGCAGCGGCATGTCGCTCACGCGTTCGTGCTCGGTGATCTCCAGCACCAGCATGCGTGCGCTCACGCCCAGGCTGCGCACCATCTCGCCCAGCCGCCCGGCGCCGATCAGGGCCACTCCGTGTACCAGCGCGTCGGCGCTGATGTTGACGAACAGGCGTCCCGGCGCACCCAGCGTGCCCCACTGCTCCAGGGCCGTGAAGACGCACAGCAGCTCGAAGTCCTGCAGGATGCCTTCGCGCTGTGCCATCGCCAGAAGCACGTCGGGTGTGTGCATGTTGGATCCGGCGGGGCCACGGATCAGCGCCTCGTGGGCATATATCTCGCCTTCGCGCAGGTCGGCCAGCGGCTGGAAGACGCATTGCAGCCCTCCACCTTGCATGAGGGCAGACAAGGGCCCGGCGCCATTGCGCGCCGCGCGCGAGAGCAGCCCCATCATTGCCGCCAGCCGGCTTGCCTTCAAGTTCTGCATTGCGTTGGTCACCTTGAGCTAGGCACTGAAGATACCGGGGGCCCGTGACAGACTGGTTACAAGCTGTCACGAATTCGACGTGATCGGGATGCGGACCGCACGCGGGTACGGGTCGCTGCGGCGGGGTGTGTCATTTCGCGCAAATCCTTGCGCGGCGCGGGTTATGCCGTGGTGTGGCTTTGATCTGTCTCAATGCCCGGATGCTGCCCCCAGGGCACAGTCGGCTGCATGCTGCGCTCTACCCATTTCTCACTGCCCGCCACCACCGAGGTGATTGCCGCCGGTGAGGTGCTGCGCAGACGCAACGAAGTGCTCACCTCGGTGCTGCACCTGGAAACCGGCCGCGTGCTGCGTGGTGTGCTCGACGATGGCTTCCTGCGCCACCAGCTCGGGGCGGTGGAAGGGCCGTTCTGGCTCGATGCCGCGTCTGCGCTGCTGGGGCTTCCGTTTCCCGTGGACATGGTGGCCGACACCCGCCTGCAGGTACGCCGCCTGCCCATCGAGGAGTTCCGGCGCAGCCTGTCCGACATGCCCGCTGGCGCCCGGGGCCTGTTGCTGGACATGGCCCAGGGCTACCGCCAGCAGTCCGAACTGGCCGTGAGCCGCCTGGCGCAGGACGCCGAATCGCGCTGCGCCCAGTGGCTGCTCAAGCATGCGCAGCCCGACCACAGCGGCGCGATGCAGGTCACGCTGCACCTGCGCAAGCGCCTGATCGCCGCGCAACTGGGTATCGCCCCAGAGACATTCTCGCGGGTGCTGCGCCACCTGCGGGAGTTGGGCTTGGTGCACGGCACCGGCAACGTGCTGAATCTTCCGCACCCCCGGGCCCTCCAATCCATGGCCGGCTGCTGACCTGATCGAGCCACGTTGGGCGTCGCATTGCAGTGTCATTGCGATGCCATTGAGGTCGCCCTAGAGCACCGCCCTTCACGCCCCCATACCAGTCCACCGGGGACCGTCCTCCTCCGGGGGGAGTGAAGCGCCATTGATATCGCGATAGCGGGCACCGCCCTTCGCACAAGCACGCCCCCATACCGGTGCACCCGTGGATCTGGCTTAGCCAGTCCACCGGGTGCGTCCCCCTCCGGGGGAAGCCGCGCAGCGGCTTAGGGGGCTTCCAATGAGGGTTTTTCCCCAGGTTTGACCGAGGGTTCCACCCAAGCCCCGGGGTACGGTGGCTGCGTATATTCGTTGGCAAAGGTCCGGTTCAGCCAGACGAATCCATGCCCAACGCCACCCGCCCATTTGGCATTTCCCGCACGGAGTGCCCATGACACCGCCGAACCACCCTGCGCAGCACCCAGAGGCGCCGGGCTGGTTCGTGCCCGGTTCGCTGGTGCTCAAGCTCGTGCTGGTGGCGGTGCTGGCTGTCGCGCTGTCAGGTGCCGTCGCCGCGTGGCTGGTCACCCGCGCCTCGGGCCAGGAGGCCATGCGCCGCGTGGTGGCCCAGCAGACAGATGAGGTCGAGGTCGTCGCGCGGCTTCTGGCCAGCAAGATCGAGCAGAGCCAGAAAGTGCTGCGCACCGTGGCGGCCGGCATCACGCCGGGCATGCTGGAGTCCCCTTCCACGCTGGAGTGGCTGCTGCAGCAGGGCCTGCCCGCCGTGCAGTTCTTTGATGCCATGCAGGTCGCACGCTCCAACGGCGAGCTGCGCATGAACCTGCGCGGCGGGCGGCTGGAGCAGGCTGCAGACCTGGATCCGGCCGAGCGCGACGCCTTGCGCCGTACGCTGGTGGACGGCAAGCCGCTGGTCTCGGAACTGGTCGCTGCGCGCACCAGCGATGCGCGGGTGATGTTCACCATGCCTTTGCACCGCGAGGATGGTTCGGTGCTGGGCGTCGTGGCCGGCGCGCTGCGCCTGCAGTCGCAGGGGCTGCTGCCCCCGTCGATGACGCTGCCGGCACGCGATGGATCGCGGCTCATCGTCTTCACCCGTGACGGCACCATCCTGTCGCACACCGATCCCGCGCGCATCCTGGGCAAGGTGCATGACGAAGCGGGCCTCGCGCCCGTGTACGGCCGCTGGCTGGACCAGGCCCAGCCCGTGGCCGGGCGGGGCGCCACACACCTGGAGGCGGGGCACATCGTCAGCATGGCCGGCATGCCCTTGCCGCAGTGGATCGTCGCGCGGGTCAGCCCTTCGCAGGCGCTGCTCGCACCGCTGCAAGGTGCTCAGCGTGAAGCCTGGTGGCTCGCTGCCGCGAGCATGGCACTGTGCATGCTCCTGGTGGCGTCGGCCATGGTCTGGATGGCGCAGCCTCTGTCGCATCTGCGGCACAGCGCGCTGCAGATGCTTCGGCGCGATGTACGTCAGCCGCTCCCTCAGCCGCACGACATCGCCTGGCCGAAAGCGGGCGGCGAGGTGGGCGACTTGGTGCAGGTCTTCCAGGGCCTGGCCCAGCAAGGCAGCCGCGAGCAGTTGCACAAGGCCACGCTGGACGGTCAGTTCCAGGCCGTGCTGGACAACGCGTCGGTGGGCATCGTCATAACGCGCCACGGCATCCTCGAGGTGGTGGGCCGCCAGGCCTGCCTGATGCTGGGTTACACGGCGGGAGAACTGCAGGGTCGTCCCGCACGCGCGCTGTATGCGAGCGATGCGGAATACGAGCGCATCGGCGACCGCGTGCAGGCCGAGTTTGCAGCGCATGGCGCGTTCGACGGCGATGTATGCTTCATGCGCAAGGACGGCAGTCCCGTGTGGGCACGCGTTCAGGGCCGTGGGGTGCAGCCTGACGAGATGGCGGGCGGCACCGTGTGGATCCTCGAAGACATCACTGCCGCGCGCGAGGCCCAGGCCCAGCACGACTGGGAACGTGCCCACGACGCGCTGACCCAGCTCTACAACCGCAATGCCTTCGACGAGCGTCTGGGCACGCTGCTGGCCGAACGCTCGGCCCGCCCGCGCGAGCCCGATGCCGGCGGCGACATGCCAGGCGATGGCGTGGTGCTCTTCCTGGACCTGGACCATTTCACGGTGGTCAACGATATCGCCGGGCACGATGCCGGGGACGACGTTCTGCGCCACGTGGCCCGGCTGCTGGAGTCGCAGGTGCGGCAGGTGGGGTGGGCTGCGCGCCTGGGGGGCGACGAGTTCGCCGTGGTGCTGCCGGGCTGCGCGCTGGCCCGTGGGCAGGCTGTGGCAGAGCAATTGCGCGCTTCCGTGCAGGCGTGGGAACCAGCCTACCAGGGACGCAGTTTCACGCTGGGCGTCAGCATCGGACTGGTGGTGCTCGACGCCAGCTTGCAGGATGTGCCTTCGGTACTGTATGCGGCGGACATGGCCTGCTACGACGCCAAGCGGGCAGGCCGCAACCGGGTCGAGACGCGGTACGCGCGCCAGGCGACAGCCTCGGGGAGGATGGCCCTGGGGCCTGTTTGATGGGTACGTTGCCTTGATGGGCCTGGCTGTCGGGTTGGGGCTACGCTCACGGCCTGCGAGCCGCAGCAGGCAATGTCACCTGGCATCAATGGGATGATCGGGGATTGCGCAACCGGCCCGTTCCTTGCATCGTCACCCCATGCGCCTTCGCCACATTGAAGTCTTCAACGCCGTCATGCTCACCGGCAGCGTGAGCGCTGCGGCGCGCCTTATCAACGTCACCCAGCCGGCCGTCAGCCGCATCCTGGCCCACGCGGAACTGCAGCTGGGTTTTGCGCTGTTCAACCGCACCAAGGGCCGCCTGGTTCCGACCACCGAGGCACAGACGCTGTACCCGCACATCGAGCGGTTGTTCACCCAGCTCGACGACGTCCAACGTCTGGCCAACAGCCTCAAAAGCGACCGGCGGGAGGGCGAGCTGCACATCCTGAGCGTGCTGGCCCTGAGCTACGAAGTGCTTCCGCGCGCACTGCGGTTCTTTCGCCAGGCGCATCCGGATGTGGTGATCACCATCGACGCACTGCATTCGCCGCAGATCGTGTCGGCCCTGGTGCTGCAGGAGGCCGACGTGGGCTTTGTGTTCAGTGCGGTCGCGCACCCCTCGCTCACGCAGGAGCATCTGGCCGATGGGCGCATGCTCTGCGTGGCGCCCAAGGGCATGCTGGATGCGCCGCTGGTGGCATCTGGCTCCGTGCACCTGGCCGATCTGGCGCACGCGCCTGTCGTGCGGCTGGATGTGCGCGACCCCATTGGCACGGTGGTCAACCATGCGTGCCGCGAAGCGGGAGTGGGACTGAAGACGGCCATCACCGTGCAGACCTACCACGCAGCGCTGGCGCTGGCGCACCACGGACATGCGGTGGCGGTGGTGGATGCATGCACTGCCGCATCGGCGGACCGCAGCAAGGTCGATGTACTCGCGCTGGCGCCTCACATCGCCGTGCCCATCAAGTCGCTGCGCACCGTGAACCGGCCCAGCTCGCTGCTGGCCAGCGCCATGACGCGCTGCATGCGCCAGGCGGTGGCGGAGACGATGGAATCCGTGGGGTTGTCTGTGGCCGAATAGGCACCCGGCAGGCGCATTGCGGAGCCGCGCTGCGCGCAATGATCAGTCCGGCGCGAGCAGCTGCGCGACCTGGGCGGCCGTACCGAAGGCCAGCGTGAATCCCAGTGCCCCGTGCCCCGTGTTGATCAGCAGGTTGTCAGGGGCGCCGGCATGCGCTCCCGTCATCGGTACGCCGGTGGGCGTGGCAGGCCGCATTCCGGTCCACGGGCGCAGCGTGCCGAAGTCGCCGCAACCCGGAAAGATGGCGCTCGTGGCCTGGCACAAACTCCGGATGCGCGCTGGCGGAATGCTGTCGTCGTGCCCTACCAGTTCCGCCATTCCGGCCACGCGCAGGCGATCGCCGATGCGCGCGAAAACCACCTTGCGTGCAGCATCGGTCACGCTGACGCGCGGCGCTATGCCGGGCGCACCTGCCGTGTCCAGCGTGATGCTGTAACCCTTGAGCGGGTAGATGGGCAAGCGAAAGCCCAGCATCCGGGCGGCCCGGTGACTGGCGCTGCCCAGGGCCAGTACAAACTGCTGCGCTTCGATGTCGCCCGCGCTGGTGCGTGCCGCGACAATGCGCCGCCCCTCGCGCAAGAATCCTTGCACCTTCGCGCCCAGCACAAAGCGCACGCCGCGCGCTGTCAATAGCCGCTGCAGGCCCTGGCAGACCTTGAGGCAGTCGGCCGCGCATTCGCTGGGTGTGTGGATGGCACCCACGATGTGGCCCTGGTAGTGGGCGAGTGCAGGCTCCAGCTCGATGCACCGGGCTGCGGAAACGGCCTCCTGCGGGCCACCCCAGGGCTGCTGCAAGTCCATCTGGCGGCGTGCGGCGCTCAGGCCGGCGGGCGTGTCGTACAGCACCAGCTTGCCCGTGGTCGAGAAATCGCAGTCCAGCGCTTCGGTCTGCAGCATGGCCTCGAAATGGTGGCGGCTCAGCGCGGCCAACGCGAGCAGCCGCCGCGTGCTGCGTTCGGATGTGGACCGATTGCAGGCCCGCAGGAACTCCACACCCCAGCGCCACTGTTGCGTGTCCCACTGCGGGCGCAGCTTGAGGGGGGACCGGGGCGACAGCAGCAGTTTGGGCAATTGGCGCCAGATGCCGGCGTCCGCCAGGGGCTGCACGTAGCTGTAGCTCAGTTGCGCGCCGTTGCCGCCGCTGGCGCCAGCGCCGGGCAAGGCCTGGTCGATCACGGTCACTGTCATGCCGCGCCGCTGAAGTTCATACGCGGTGGCCAGGCCGACGATGCCTGCGCCGAGAACACATACCTGCATGTTGTGGACTAGTGGAGGGATAAAGGGATGAGCGATGGCGGCAAGGATGGAAGGACGCGCTGATCGTTGAAGCGCACTGTAGGGCGGGGCGACGCGCCTGGACAATGCCAATGCCGTGGCCGGCCATGCCGGGAAGTTATGTGCGCGGTACCGATGCCCAGTGCGGGCCTGCAAAGCGGCCGGTGCGTGCGGCGGAAAGAGGGCACGGAGATGGTGCGGCGGCACGCACCAGCTGGCGGCATAACTTTTGATCATGGCCTACCCGTGCAAATGAATTGTTCAAATGCGACGCAAGTTCCTACAGTGCCCCTGCGTTCCGGCATTTTTCACCGTCACCGATTGGCCGCACTCGACTCGCCGGGCCTCTCGTTTGCGCCGCGACCATCTGTTCGTCCCTCTGCATTGCACAAAAGGATTTCCATGAAGCTCTCTGCCACCACCTTCGCCGCTATCGTCGCTGCCACCGGCCTGCTGGCCAGCACAGTGGCTGAGGCCGATACCCTCAAGAAGGTTGCCGATTCGGGCAAGATCACCGTTGCCTACCGCGAGTCTTCGGTGCCCTTCAGCTACCTGGCGGGCCCCGGGGCGCCCGTGGGCTTTGCGGTGGACATCACCAACGCGGTGGTCGATGCGGTCAAGAAGCGGGTGAACAACCCTGCGCTCAAGGTGGAGCTGCAGGCCGTCACTTCGCAGAACCGCATACCGCTGCTGCAAAACGGCACCATCGACCTGGAGTGCGGCTCCACCACCAACAACAGCGTGCGCGGCAAGGACGTGCAGTTCGCCATCAACTACTTCTATACCGGCACGCGCCTGCTTGCCAAGAAGTCGTCAGGCGTGAAGAACTATGCCGACCTGGCCAGGAAGAAGGTGGCCAGCACCTCAGGCACCACCAACGCGCAGGTGATCCGCAAGTACAGCCGCGACAACAATCTGGACATGGACATCGTGCTGGGCAAGGACCACGACGACGCCGTGCTGCTGGTGGACAGCGGCCGCGCCGAGGCTTTCGCCATGGATGACATCCTGTTGTTCGGCCTGATGGGCAATGTGCGCAACCCCGCCGACTGGACGGTGGTGGGGGACTCGCTGCAGGTCGAGCCGTATGCCTGCATGCTGCGAAAGGACGACCCGCAGTTCCAGGCGCTGGTCAACGGCGTGATCGGCGGGATGATGAAGTCGGGCGATTTCGACAAGCTCTACACCAAGTGGTTCAACTCGCCCGTGCCACCGCGCAACCAGAACCTGGGCCTGCCGATGAGCAAGGAGCTGCGCGACAACCTGGCTGCGCAGAGCGACAAGCCCGCCATCTGATGAACGGTCCGGGGAGCACGCGCATGCCACTGTCCGCAAGCCGCAACCCCCTGCCACAGGTGGTGGGGATCCTGGGGGGCATGGGCCCCGCCGCAGGGGCCGATTTTGTGCGCCTGTTCGTGCAGGCCTGCACCGATCGCATGGAGGCCCTGGGCATCCCGGTCCATGACCAGGCCTACCCGGAGCACTGGCTCGCGCAGGTGCCCATTCCGGACCGCACGGCAGCACTGAACGATTTGCGCGAGGGCGGGCACCAGCCAGCCGAGCCCTTGCTGCAGGCCACCGGCCGCCTGGCCGCGCTGGGTGCCCGCGTGGTGGCCATTGCCTGCAACACGGCGCACGCCTGGCACGGCCTGCTGCAGCAGCGCTTTCCGCAGATGGTGGTGCTGCACGGCGTGCAGGAGGTGGTGGCAAGCCTGGCCGCCCGCCAGGTGCAGGGTGTGGGCCTTCTGGCTACACGGGGCGCCTACGACGCGGGCCTGTACCAGCGCGAGCTGGCGCGCTGCGGCATCGAGTGCCACGTGCCCGCGCCCGGTGAGCAGGACGCGCTGATGCAGGGCATCTACGACGGCGTCAAGGCGGGCAACTATGCCCTGGCGCGCGACCGTTTCGAGTCCGTGTCGCGTGCGCTGCAGCGGCGCCACGGCGTGTCCACACTCATCATGGGTTGCACCGAGATTCCGCTGGCACTGAGCCAAAGCCCGCGCCTGGATACCGTGGCGTTGGTCAACCCATCGCTGGTGCTGGCCAGCGCGCTGGCGCGGCATGCGTACCAGGGAGTGGCAGTGCCCGTGCCTATGGCGCAGCCTGCAGACCACAGCGCATGAGCCGTCTGCGGGCCGATCCGCTCAAGTTCCCGTCGGACTGTTCGCCGCAGTGAGAGGGGCTGGGGCCGCCAGTGGCGGTGCTGCAAATGTTTCCAGCCGGTTGCGCCCGCCCCGCTTGGCGCGGTACAGCGCGGCGTCTGCGGCTTGCACCAGGGTGTCCGGCCTCGCATCTGGATGGGGCACCAGGCTGGCAATGCCGATGCTCAGCGTGAGCATGGCCGCCGTCGGAGAGCGGGGGTGGGGCAGGGCGCAGGCGCGCAGGCTGTCCATGCAGCGCTGGGCCACGGTGACGGCATCGGGCAGCAGGGTGTCGGGCAGCAGCAGCACGAACTCTTCGCCACCGTAGCGCGCGGCCACCTCGTCGGCGCGCCGGATGGTGGCCTGCAGCAGCTGGGCCACGCGCCGCAGGCATTCGTCGCCCGCAAGGTGGCCGTAATGGTCGTTGTAGCGCTTGAAGTGGTCGATGTCGATCATCACGACCGCCAACGGCGACTGGTGCCGGCCGCACCGAAGCCATTCGGTGGCCAGCCGTTCGTCGAAGCGGCGCCGGTTGCCGATGCCCGTGACGCCGTCGGTGGTGGACAGCAGGGCGAGCTTTTCGTTGGCGGACTCCAGTGCCTGGCGTTGCTCGATCAGGTCGGTGATGTCCAGGCGCACGGCCACCACGTAGTTCTCGGGGGTGCGGGTTTCGTAGATGTTGATCCAGCGGCCGTCGGCCAGCCGCTGCACCAGCGTGGAGGTGCTGCAGCCGTGCTCGGACAGGCGCTCGGCGATCCAGGCCTCCTCGCGGCCTTGGGCCGACGGGATCAGCCCCCTGTCCACCGAATGCCGCAGGATGTCGGCAAAGTGGCTGCCCAGGTGCTGCGCGTAGTCCATGTGCGGGTACATGCGAGAGAGCTGCTGGTTGTACAGCACCAGCCGGTCCTGCTCATCGAAGATCTCGATGCTCACCGGCAGGGCTTCGACGGCGCGCTCCAGCAGTTGCCGGCTGCGCAGGCTCTCCTGGCGGGCGGCCTCTGCCACCTGGCGCTGCTCGATGAGGTCGGTGATGTCCAGCCGCACGCACACCGTCATGCCTGAGGGCGTGCGGCTTTCGTGCATGTGCATCCAGGTGCCGCCGGGGTAGTGGCGCACCTCGGGGCCGGGGCGGTGACCTCGAATGGCCAGCTCGTGCGCGAGCCACAGTTCCTCCTGTCCCGAGGCTTCTTCGGGAATGCCGTGCCGCAGGCCTTCTCGCAGCAGGTCTTCGTAGGTGCGTCCCAGCATCTGCCGTACCGGCACCTGCGGGCGCATGCGGGCCATGTGCTCGTTGCACAGAACTAGCCGGTCGTTCTCGTCGTAGATCTCCAGGCCCGCCGGCATGGCGTCGACGGCTTCGCGCAGGCTGCGCTCGGCGCGCTCAGCGTCCTGCAGGGCCTGCTTGAGCGCGCGCTCCTTGTGCACGACGTCGGTGATGTCGCTGCGCAGTACGACCACGCCGCCGCCGTCCAGGGGGCGTTCGGTCATCCGCATCCACCGGTCGCCGCGCACCTCCTGCACCTCGGGCCCGGTGGGTGCGCGATGGCGCGCCATGCGGCCGGCCAGCCACGCCGCCATGTCCGGCTGCGCGTCCATGATCTGGCCCGAGCTGGCTGCGCGGCGCAGAACATCTTCGAAGCGGGTGCCGTAGGCCAGAGGCATCTCGGTGCCCGGTGCCACCTCGCGGTAGCGTGTGTTGCACAGCACCAGGCGGTCGTCCGCATCGTAGATGGCCAGGCCGTCGGGCAGGATATCCAGCGTGGCCAGCAACTGCCGGCTGGCCTGCTGCACCCCCTGCTGCGCCGCTTCGGCACGGGCCTGCAGTTGGGCGGCCCGTCGCGCCAGGCGCCAGTTCTGGGCGGACGCCGCCAGCAGCAGGAGGCCCGCCCCCAGCAGCGCCCCTCGAACGGGCGCCTGCAGTGCGTGGCTGGCCAGCGCCCATGCCAGCAAGCCCAACCCCGCCAGAATGCACACGCCGCACGCCACGGCCACCAGCGGTGCCACAGGTTCTTCGCGCGGTGGGGCAGCGGTCATGGTCGGCGGTTCCCAGTTGGCGGTCGAGGGAGAGGTCGCTGGACGATGGGGCCGCTTGCAGTGGGGCACCGGGATGGTGCGATGGCGCGGCGGGATCGCTCAAACGCTGGACAGGTTCGCAGAAAGTGCGGAGCCTGTCATCCATTAATTCCCCCAGAGGCGAGCGTGCGCTGCAGCCGTTGCATAAAGCCCCTAGACTGCAGGGCCGCTCACGGTAACGTGTTCACGATCCGAGAACAGGTTCCTTTTGTCCGCCCATCCTTCACTCCCGGAGAAACCGATGCTCACTGAAGACCTCCATTCCGACGCCCACGCCCTGCTGCCCGGCCGCACCACCGAAGCCGGCGCCACACGCCGCACCGCGCTGCAGGCCGCGCTGGGCCTGGGCTACGCGGCGGCTGCCGCGCCCATCATGGCTCAGACGGCCATCGCCACGCCTGGCGACGGCCTCACGGCCGGCGAGGTGAGCTTCACGGTCAATGGCTTCAAGGTGCCGGCCTACCGCGCGGCACCTGCGGGCAAGACGGGCCTGCCCGTGATCCTGGTCATCCAGGAGATCTTCGGCGTGCACGAGTACATCGCCGACACCTGCCGCCGCTTCGCCAAGGCGGGCTACCTGGCCATTGCGCCGCAGCTCTATGCGCGCCAGGGCGACCCATCGCAATACACCGACATCGCCAAGCTGATGGCCGAAGTCGTCTCCAAGGTGCCCGATGCCCAGGTGATGGCCGACCTGGACGGCGCCGTGGCATGGGCCACGGCCAATGGCGGAGACGGCGCGCGCGTGGGCATCACCGGCTTTTGCTGGGGTGGCCGCATCACCTGGCTGTACGCAGCGCACGGCCCCGTGAAGGCCGGCGTGGCCTGGTATGGCCGGCTGGTGGGCCAGGCGAGCGAACTCACGCCCAAGCACCCGGTGGACATCGCCCCCATCCTCAAGGCGCCGGTGCTCGGTCTGTATGGTGAAAAAGACACCGGCATCCCCCTTGACACGGTTGATAAGATGAAAGCTGCCCTGGCCGGTGGTTCACCGCAGGCCAAGGCCTCGGAGTTCGTGGTGTACCCTGACGCACCCCACGCCTTCCATGCCGACTACCGCCCCAGCTACCGCAAGGAAGCGGCCGAGGACGGCTGGAAGCGGGCGCTGGCCTGGTTCAGCAAGAACGGCGTGGTGTGACCGCGCGGAGCCCGCGCGGCAGAAGGCGTCGAAACCGACGACTCTTCTGCGGCGCAGGCTCTTGGGCCCACCTGCCGCAGCCGAAGCCGCCCCGAGGGGCGGCTTTTTTTGACCCCGCGGCCGGGCACGGACATTTGAACGAAAATATGCGCTGGCGCTGATCCATAAAGCACAAGAAGCTATGACTTTGGTAGCAATCATCCTGGCCACATTGGCCGCAGGCATTGGCAGCGTTTGGCTGGCCGCGTTGTTGATGCGGCTGGGCCTGGGCGGACGCTCGGACAGCGTGGGGCCCCAGCACCTGCTGAGCCTGGCGGCCGGCGCGCTGCTGGCCACGGCCTTCATGCATCTGCTGCCCGAGGCCTTCGAGAGCCAGGCCGGCGCGCACGACCTGTTTGCCACCTTGCTGGTGGGCGTGGTGTTTTTCTTTCTGCTCGACAAGGCCGAGCTCTGGCACCACGGGCACGAGCACAGCCACGGCGCCCACGCCGCCGTGCCGGAGCACCAGCATGGCGGCGTCGAAGCTGCGCACGGGCATGACCACGCGCACTACGACCACCATCACCACCACCATGGCCCGCGCTCGGGCGGTTGGGCTGTGCTGACGGGCGACAGCGTGCATTGCTTTGGCGACGGCATCCTCATCGCGTCAGCCTTCCTGGCCGACATCCGCCTGGGCGTGATCGCCGCCGTGTCGGTGCTGGCGCACGAGGTTCCACACCACATGGGCGACCTCGTGGTGCTGCGCCAGACCAGCCCCAACCGGCGCATGGCGCTGGTCAAGGTGTCCCTGGCAGGCGCGGTGACGGCGCTGGGCGGCGTGGTCGGCTACTTTCTGGTGGGGCAGTTGCAGGACCTGCTGCCGTACTTCCTGGCCGTGGCCTCCAGCAGCTTCGTGTACGTGGCGCTGGCCGACCTGATCCCTCAACTGCAAAAGCGCCTGACCGCGCGCGAAACCGTCGCGCAGATCGCCTGGCTGATCGCGGGCATGGTCATCGTCACGCTCGTGAGCGGCGCGGCGCACGCGCACTGAGGCGGACGCGGGCCGCGCAGCCGGCTGCATGTCCACCTTTGTCGATTTGCTATGGTATTTATAGCTTCTGGCGCAATGCAGACAGGCGGTAGAGGCCAATTTATCTAAAATTTGGCTTCTACACACCTGCGGAACACGTCTGTCAAGCCGCGGTAGGCGTCCATCGGGGGGGGCGGCACAAAGCTCCGTGGCAGTGCCGCCAGTGACCCGTTGCACGATACTGGTGCGCTCCCATGCCAGTGGCACCGTGGATCTGGCTTTGCCAGTCCACCGGTGGCGTCCCCCTTGGGAGAAGTCGCGCAGCGACTCAGGGGGGCTTCTCACCTCGCCAACTCTTCCCGCACGGCGGCCACCTGCCGCCGCGACACCGCCAGCAGTTCGGTCGAGCCCTGCAGGCGCACGGCCCAGCCTTCGCCCTCTTCGGGGTCGTAGTGCTTCTCCAGCGCGCGCACGGCGCGGCGGGCTACCAGGGCGTTGCGGTGGATGCGCAGGAAGCGCGGGGCGAACTTGGTTTCCAGCTCGCTCAAGGCGCCGTCCATGATGTAGCTGCGCGTGGCGGTGCGCACCGTCACGTACTTCTGCTCTGCCTTGAAGTACAGCACCTCGGCCAGCGGCAGGCGCTCGGTGCGGCCGCGGTCCTGGATCAGCAGCGTCTCGCCTTCGGGCGCTCCGGCGGCCGGGCCGGCTGACCCGCCCGCGCGCGCGCTGCGCTGCACCTTGGCCAGGGCCTGCTGAAGGCGCTCTCGGCGCACGGGCTTGGTGAGGTAGTCCACGGCATCCAGCTCGAAAGCGCTCACCGCGTGGTCCATGTGGGCGGTCACGAACACCACGGCGGGCGGGTGGGGCAGGGTATGCAGGGCGTGGGCCAGCGAGAGCCCGTCCTGCCCGGGCATGTGGATGTCCAGCAGCACCACGTCGAAGGCGCGGCCGCCCGTGGGGCCCAGCTGGGCCATGGCCTCGCCGGCATTGGCGGCCTCGGCCACGGTCATGCGCGGGGTAGGCATGCCTTCCGCGCAGTCGGACAGCAAGGTGCGCAGTCGGCTGCGGGCCAGGGTTTCGTCGTCAACGATGAGGATGTTCATGGGCGGTCGTCGGTGGGCAAGGGGGCAGCGGCGGGCACGGCACGGCGCCGTGGCGTTGGTGGCGTGCCCCGATCCGTGCTGCGGGGGCGGCTCCGGTCACGGTTGCGGCCCCGGTTGTCGGGGCGCGGGTCGCGGTGCTCTTCTTCGGGGGCGGGCAGGGTGATGCGCACCTGGTACAGGCCGTCCTGAACCCCCGCGGTGAACTCACCCTGCACATCGTGCAGCAGGGCCAGCCGGGCGCGCACGTTGGCCAAGGCGATGCCGTGCCCTTTGGTGCTGGGCTCATCGCCTTTACCGCTGCGGCCTTCCTTGGGCGGAAGGGTGTTGGTGATGCGCACCACCACGCGGCTGCCGCGCAGTTCGGTCAGCACGCGCAGCCGACCGCCGCGCGCGCTGGGCTCCACGCCGTGCTTGACGGCGTTCTCCACCAGCGGCTGCAGCAGCAGCGGGGGCAGTCGCGCACCATCGGTGCGCGGGTCCAGGTTCCATTGCACCTGCAGCCGCGTGCCAAAGCGCACTTCCTCGATCGCCAGATAGCGCCGCGCCAGGGTGATTTCCTCGGCCAGCGTGACGGACTCACCCTGCTCGACGAGCGCATGGCGAAACAGGTCGGACAGGTCTTCCAGCAGGGACTCGGCCTTGGCGGGCTCTTCGCGCACCAGAGCGATGGCGCTGTTGAGGGTATTGAATAGAAAGTGGGGGCGGATGCGCGACTGCAGCTCGGTCAACCGCGCCGTGGTGGCGGCGGGGGTGCGTCCGCGCGCGCGCAGCACCAGCGCCGCCACCAGGATGGCGGCCAGCAGCGCCCCGGTGGCGGCGCTCGCCGCCCAGGGGGGCGCCGTGGTTTGCGACACCAATGCCAGCATGCCGCAGGCGTAGGCGCCCGCCAGCGCGCCCAGCACCACGCCGGCCACGTACTGCTGCGCGGTGGACAGCCGCTGCAGCAGGGTTTTGAGGCTGCAGGCGGTGATCAGCCACACCAGCGTGGCGGGCAGCGCGCCACCCGTCAGCAGCGCCAGCGTGGCGAGCCACTCCGCCGGCGTGCGCGCGCCATACATGGCGCCCACGCCCACCACCAGCTCCACGAACAGCACCGCACGCAGCACCACGCCCACATGGCAGGCATCGAACACCAGCGCTCGCCGCGGCGGCGCCAGGCTGCCGCGGGCCGTCGCGGGCCCGGGGCGCAGGCCCCGCCCGGCACCGTCCTGAACGTCCGAATCCGGTGGGGAAGGCGGGGTCGATAAAATTTGCGTGTTTTGCATTGCGGCATCCGGGCAGTCCGGGTGTCTGAACTTCCGGATTATTGCCCTCCTATGTCCAAAGCCCAAGCCACCAGCGCCACGCCGTCTGCGCCGTCCCACAACCAGCTCGACACCAAGGCGCAGGCCTGGTCGGCGCTGTTTTCCGAGCCCATGAGCGACCTGGTCAAGCGCTACACCTCCAGCGTGTTCTTCGACAAGCGCCTGTGGCAGGCCGACATCGCGGGCAGTCTGGCGCATGCCGAGATGCTGGCCGCTCAGGGCGTGATCAGCGGCGAGGACCATGCGTCCATCCAGCGCGGCATGGCACAGATCACCTCCGAGATCGAGTCCGGCACCTTCGAATGGAAGCTCGACCTGGAAGACGTGCACCTGAACATCGAGGCCCGCCTCACCCAGCTGGTGGGCGACGCCGGCAAGCGCCTGCACACCGGCCGCAGCCGCAACGACCAGGTGGCCACCGACGTGCGCCTGTGGCTGCGCGGCGAGATCGACCTGATCGGCGATCTGCTCAAGGAACTGCAGATCTCGCTGGTGGATGTGGCCGAGCAGAATGTCGAGGTGATCCTGCCCGGCTTCACCCACCTGCAGGTGGCCCAGCCGGTGAGCTTCGGCCACCACATGCTGGCCTATGTGGAGATGTTCAAGCGCGATGCCGAGCGCATGGCCGACGTGCGCCGCCGTACCAACGTGCTGCCCCTGGGGTCGGCGGCCCTTGCCGGCACCACCTACCCGCTGGACCGCGAGCGCGTGGCCAAATCCCTCGGGATGGACGGCGTGTGCCAGAACAGCCTGGACGCAGTGAGCGACCGCGACTTCGCCATCGAGTTCACAGCCGCCGCCAGCCTGTGCATGGTGCATGTGAGCCGCCTGTCCGAGGAACTCATCATCTGGATGAGCCAGAACTTCGGCTTCATCAAGATCGCCGACCGCTTCACCACGGGCAGCTCGATCATGCCGCAGAAGAAGAACCCCGACGTGCCCGAACTCGCGCGCGGCAAGACCGGCCGCGTGGTCGGCCACCTCATGGGCCTGATCACCCTGATGAAGGGCCAGCCCCTGGCCTATAACAAGGACAACCAGGAAGACAAGGAGCCGCTGTTCGACACGGTGGACACGCTCAAGGACACGCTGCGCATCTTCGCCGAGATGGTGGGCGGCCAGCTGAACCCCGCCACCGGCCTGAAGGAAGGCGGCATCACCGTCAACCCGCAGGCCATGGAGCAGGCCGCGCTCAAGGGCTACGCCACGGCCACCGATCTGGCCGACTACCTGGTGAAGAAGGGCCTGCCTTTCAGGGATGCCCACGAGACGGTGGCCCACGCCGTGAAGGCGGCCCAGTCGCACGCCTGCGATCTGTCCGAGCTGCCATTGACGGTGCTGCAGGGTTTCCACCCGCAGATCGAGAAGGACGTGTACGAGGTGCTCAGCCTGCGTGGCTCGCTGAACGCACGCAACACGCTGGGCGGAACTGCGCCGGCCCAGGTCCGGACTCAGGTGGCCCGCCACCGCGCCCGCCTGGCTTGATTTTTGCGGCTCAGTGATACCCCAACACCTTCGACCCTGGAGTTCTGCCATGACGACGACTTCCCGCCGCAGCCTGCTGTCCCGCCTTTTGCGCACCGGCGCGCTGGCCGGCGTGGCCCTGACCATGGGGCTGGCCTGTGCCCAGACACCCAAGCCGATCCGCCTGCTGGTGGGCTTTCCGCCCGGTGGCGGCACGGACGCCATCGCACGCACGCTGGCCGAGAAGCTCAAGGACGAGCTGGGCCAGCCCGTGGTGGTGGAAAACCGCCCCGGAGCCGGCGGCCAGATCGCCGCGCAGGCGCTCAAGTCTGCGGCGCCGGACGGCACCACACTGTTCCTCACGCACGACCACACCATCTCCATCCTGCCGCAGGTGGTGAAGAACCCGGGCTTCGATCCTGCGCGCGACTTCGTCCCCGTGGGCGGCTTTGCCACCTTCGTGAACGCGTTCGCGGTGTCCGGCGGCACGCCCGCCAAGTCGTTCACGGAATACGTGGCCTGGGTGAAGGCCACCGGCGGCGGCAAGGGTGCTGTGGGCATCCCGGCGCCTGCATCCACGCCCGAATTCCTGGTCAAGCTGCTGGGCCAGAAGTACCAGCTGGACCTGGTCTCGGCACCCTACCGAGGCAGCGCGCCCATGATGGCCGACATGCTGGGCAACCAGATCGGTGCAGGGGTGGCGTCCGTGCAGGACTTCATCGAGAACCACAAGGCCGGCAAGGTGCGCGTGGTCGGTGTGCTGGGCACCAGGCGGCAGGCAGCCATGCCCGATGTGCCCACCTTCGACGAGATGGGCCTCAAGGGCTTTGAAGACCTGCCGTACTACGGCATCTATGCGCCCACGGGCACGCCAACCAAGTTCGTCAACGACTTCTCGGCCGCTCTGGCCAAGGTCGTCGCCATGCCCGACGTGCGCGACCATCTCACCGCCATGGGCCTCACTGTGGGCCACATGACGCCGCAGCAGCTGGGTGCGCGCGAGAAGGCCTATACAGAGGCGTGGACGCGCATCATCAAGACCAGCGGCTTCGTGGCGCAATAACCACCCACCGCGGCCCCGGCAGCCCGTTGCGGCAGCCGGCCATCCAGCCACCGCGGCATTTCACCGCGATCTTCGACACCGCCATGCCACAGCGTCACCTGCCCGCGAACTGGATCCACCACCGGTGGCTGCCCCTGGCCACGGGCCTGTGCAGCAGCGCGCTCGCCGCTCTGCTCGCCTGGGTGGTGATCGACATTGCGCACAATAAGGCGCGCACCGAGATTGCGGCGCAGGCCCAAAGCCACCTGCTGCAGATCCGCGACCGGCTGGACCGCCAGTTGCAAAGCACACTGTCGGTGCCCGAGACCGTGGCTGCATTCGTGGCCGCGCAGGGCAGCATGTCGCCTGAGATCTTCGCCACGGTGGTCGGCCGCCTGCTGGAGCACCAGCGCAACATCCGCAACCTGGCCTTGGCGCCGGACAACGTCATCAGCGATGTCTACCCGCGCCTGGGCAACGAGCGCGCGCTGGGCCTGCGCTACCTGGACAACCCACAGCAGCGCAACGCGGTGGAGCGGGCCATCCAGACCCGGCGCACAGTGGTGGCCGGCCCGATCCCGCTGGTGCAAGGTGGCCTGGGCATCGTGAGCCGCACGCCCGTGTTCCTGGCCGCAGCGCAGGGCCGCGCGCCTGTGGGCGAGCCGCGCTACTGGGGCATCGTTTCGCTCACGGTGAATGCCGACACGCTGTTCGCGGATGTCGGGCTCAATACCGAGCAGATGGGGTTCCAGGTGGCTGCGCGCGGGCTGGATGCGATGGGCGCGCAGGGCGCGGTGTTCATCGGTCGGCCGCAGCTGTTCGACGAGTCGCCTGCCACGCTGGACATTCCGCTGCCCGGCGGCGGCAGCTGGATCCTCGGCGCTGTGCCCGTGGGCGGCTGGAAAGCCGCAGGTCAGGCACCCGCACTGATCGTGGCGCTGTCTTACGCGTTCGCCCTGGTGGTGGGCCTGCTGAGCGCGCGCCTTTTGCGGGCCCACCAGCAGGTACTGGCCCTGGCCACGCACGACCGGCTCACCGGACTGCCCAACCGCCGCCTGTTCGAAGACCGCCTGTCGCAGGCAGTGCTGGCGGCCCAGCGCGACCGCCGCCCGGGCGCGTTGCTGCTGCTGGACCTGGACGGTTTCAAGGCCGTCAATGACGATCTCGGGCACGCCAGCGGCGACCAGGTGCTGGTGCGTGTGGCGCAGCGACTCGCAGGCCTGAGCCGCGCCAGCGACACGGCGGCGCGGCTGGGTGGGGACGAATTCGCCCTGGTGCTCAATGCCGTGGAATCGCCGCAAGCCGCGATGGCTGCCGCCCACCAGGTGCTCGCGGCGCTGGTGGCGCCGATCGGACTGGACAACGGCCAGCACGTGCTGGTGGGTGCGAGCGTCGGAGTCGCGCTCTTTCCGCAGGGGACCGCCGGTGTCGAAGCCCTGCCGGGGCTCATCGATCGCGCGGACCGTGCGCTCTACGCCAGCAAGCGCAGCGGCAAGGGGATTGCCAGCCTGGCGCCCCCGCCGGACGGATCGGAAACTGCCGTGCAGACCGTTGCGCCAGGAGCCGTGACAGCCCCTGGCGGGTAGGCCACCCGCCGTTCAGGCCAGATGGCGCAGCTTCGGCTCGCGGTCCCACTGGCGCGTCTGCGCCGCAGCGATGAAGCCCTGCACATTGGCTGGGTCGAGCACGCCTGCGTCGGGCTCGATGCCGGCCGCATTCAGCAGCGCCTGCGACCCCTTGCCGGCTGCAATCGCCTTGAGATGTCCGAAGGCGTCGCGGAACCAGTCCACCGCTGCAGCCTCGCGCGAGAGCTGCTCGCCCATCTCGGACGTCAGCACTGACGCCACGGCATCGAACACCGTGGACGGCGTGCCCGCGAGCTGGCCATGGGCTGGCAGCAGGGTTCCGTCGCGCATGGTGGCGCCGCCCACGCGGGGCGACACGATCTTGACGGTCGCGCCGACCTTCTCCAGCGCCTTGCGAAGCGTGGTCACGGTGTCGCCGTTGGAACCATCGGCCACCAGAATGCCGATGCATCGGCCCTGCAGAGTGGGCTTCATGCGGTCGATGATGCGCAACTGGGGCGACAGCGGCAGATCGCGCACGGGCTCGGCGGCGGGCGGCGCGGGTGGCACCTTTGGCAGTCCCAGGCCCGCGGCCACGCGTTCAGCCAGCGCCGGGTCCACATGAACCAGATGCCCCACGACCGCCTCGCGCACATGGGGTGTGCCCACCTTGGACAGCTCGAACACCAGTGCTGACGCCATGTGCGCCTGCTCCAGCGGGCTCTGGCTACGGAAGAACATGCGCGCCTGGCTGTAATGGTCGGCAAAGCTCTCAGGACGGATGCGGCCTTTTCCAACGCCGCCGTCATCCACCTGCGCGAAGTGCCGGAACCCCAGCGCCTGCGAGGCGCGCGGCGTATCGGCCTGCAGGCTGCTGGGCTCGTAGTTCACGCGGCCCTTGGGCACCTGCATCTGCATCTGGCCGTCGCGCTGCATGTTGTGGAAGGGGCACTTGGG
This sequence comes from Acidovorax sp. sic0104, assembly GCF_019219095.1. GTDB lineage: Bacteria > Pseudomonadota > Gammaproteobacteria > Burkholderiales > Burkholderiaceae_C > Acidovorax. The sequence goes on along the minus strand of NZ_JAHUWH010000001.1, from coordinate 264,366 downwards.
CGCGTTGATCGGGATCTGCGCGAAGTTGGGCCCGCCCAGGCGCGACAGTTGCGTGTCCAGGTAGGAGAACAGCCGGCCCTGCAACAGCGGATCGTTGCTGAAGTCGATGCCTGGCGGCACGTTGGCGGGGCAGAAAGCCACCTGCTCGGTCTCGGCAAAGAAGTTGTCGGGCCAGCGGTTGAGCACCATGCGGCCGATGACCTGCAGCGGCACCAGTTCTTCGGGCACGAGTTTGGTGGGGTCCAGGTGGTCGAAGGGGAAGTTCTCGGCTTCTTCCTCGGTGAACAGTTGCACGGCCAGCTCCCATTCCGGGAAGTCGCCGGCCTCGATGGCCTCGAACAGGTCGCGGCGGTGAAAGTCGTTGTCTGCGGCCTGCAGCTTCAGCGCCTCGTCCCACACCGTGGACTGGATGCCCAGCTTGGGCCGCCAGTGGAATTTCACGAACGTGCTATCGCCCGCCGCGTTGATCAGGCGGAAGCTGTGCACGCCGAAGCCTTCCATCGTGCGCAGGCTGCGGGGCAGGGTGCGGTCGCTCATCGCCCACATCACCATGTGCAGGGTTTCGGGCATGAGCGAGACGAAGTCCCAGAAGGTATCGTGCGCGCTGGCGGCCTGTGGGAAGGCCCGGTCGGGTTCCATCTTCACCGCGTGGACAAGGTCGGGAAACTTCATCGCGTCCTGGATGAAGAACACCGGGATGTTGTTTCCCACCAGATCCCAGTTGCCTTCCGGCGTGTAGAACTTGACGGCGAAGCCGCGCACGTCACGCGGCGTGTCCACCGAGCCCGCGCCGCCTGCCACTGTGGAAAAGCGCGTGAACACAGGCGTCTGCACGCCTATCTCGGTCAGCACGCGCGCGGTGGTGAAGTCGCGCAGCGAATGCGTCAGCTCGAAGAAGCCGTGCGCACCCGATCCCCGGGCGTGCACGATGCGCTCCGGGATGCGCTCGTGGTCGAAGTGGGTGATCTTCTCGCGAAGGATGAAGTCTTCCAGCAGCGTGGGCCCACGGGGAGACGGACGCAGAGAGTTCTGGTTGTCCGCTACCGGGATGCCTTGCTGGGTGGTCAGCACGGGGTGCTTGCCGCCAGCTTGCTGCTGCAACTCGCCGGCATTTCCGCGGTAAGTGTCGGACTGGGTGGAGGAAGGGTGGCTGGACGGCGATCTCTTGGCTGCCGCGCTGCGCGACGTGGGGGCTCGTGCCATGGGGGCGCTCCTGGTGGATGATGGTGAACAAGACAAACTGCAATCTTTGGCTCCCCGGGCGTGTGCCGAGGTAGGACGCGGCCCTATGGCCCCGTCGTCGTCTACGGCGACATGGCCGTGTGGCCTGGATACGTAAGCGCTTGCAACGCCCTGCAATCCGTAGTGCTGTTTTGTTACGCTTGCCGGTTCTACGCAGAGGGGACAGCGTGAACGCTCATAAATGGATGTTGGCTGCCGGCTTGACGCTGGCGGCGTGGGGTGCGCAGGCCTTGCAGATCACCAGCTTTTCGCCCCAGGGCGAGGTGGCGAAAGTCCGCCAGGTGGTGGCAAAGTTCGACGCCGCGGCGGTCAATTTCGGCGACCCCAAGGCGCCCGCGCCCCTTGCGCTGAGCTGCAGCGACGCCAACGCCACCAAGGGGACGGGCCGCTGGACGGGCGAACGCGAGTGGGTCTTCGACTTCGAACGCGACCTGCCGCCCGGAGTGCGGTGTACCGCCACCGTCAAAACCGGGTTCAAATCGGCGTCTGGAACAGATTTGACGGGCGCCAGAAGCTATCAATTCAATAGCGGTGGCCCTTTCGTGCAGAACATTCGTCCCGGCACGTACCAGGACATCGACGAAGAGCAGTTCTTCGTGCTGCAGTTCAACGGCCCTGCGACCACCGCGAGTGTGCAGGCCAACGTGTGGTGCACGGCTGATGGTGTGGGCGAGCGCATTCCCGTGAGGATGATCGACGGAGCCCAGCGCACCGAGATCCTCAAAACGCTGGGCCTTGAAAAAAGCGCCGCCCAGGAGCCGCTGCAATACGCCACCCTGACCTGCAACCGCCGCCTGACCTCGGGCTCGCGCATGCAGATCGTCTTCGGCAAGGGGGTGGCCACCCCCAGCGGCGTGCCCAACGCGGTGGAAAAGCGCTTCGACTACAAGGTGCGCGAGCCTTTCTCGGCCGAGTTCAGCTGCGAGCGCGAGAACGCGCAGGCCGCCTGCTTGCCCATTCGCCCCATGGTGCTGTCGTTCAATGCGCCGGTGCCGCGCAAGCTCGCGTCGGCCATCCGCCTGAAGTCGCCCAAGGACACGATCAAGCCCCAGGCTGCCAGCGGCAAGGAAGAGCAGCAGGCCGATGCGCTGGTCACCAGCGTGCAATTCGACGCGCCGCTGAGCGAGAACACGGCCTTCACGGTCGAGCTGCCCAAGGATTTCAAGGACGCCTCGGGCCGAGCGCTGAGCAACGCTGACAGTTTTCCTCTCAAGGTCGCCACCGGAGGCATGCCGCCGCTGGCGAAGTTCGCGGCGTCCTCCTTCGGCGTGGTGGAGCGTTTTGCCGAAGGCCCGGCGTCCGACAACCCGCCTGCCTTGCTGCCCGTGACGGTGCGCAACGTGGAAGCCGCTCTGCGCGTGCAAGGCCTGCAGCCCGGCACGCCCGGTGCTGCCGCCGCCGCCGCAGCGCCGGCAGGCAAGGTGAGCACCTTCAAGCCCGGCACCGACGCCGAGATCATCGCGTGGTTCCGCAAGGTCAAGCGCTATGACAACTACATGGTGGACCGCAAGCAGGCCCGCCAGGACGTGACCGGCCCGTTGCCCAAGGTGCTGGACGACGAGCGCACCATGGTGCAGTCGCGCATGGTGTCGCTGCTGGCGGGCAAGGGCGGCGTGAAGACGCTCGACCTGCCCAGGCCTGCAGGCAATGACGCCCGCCCCTTCGAGGTGGTGGGCATCCCGCTGACGCCGGGTTTCCACGTGGTGGAGATCGCATCGCAAAAGCTCGGCGCGTCGCTGCTGGACGACCGCCACGGCGAGGGCCGCACGATGTATGTGCGCACGTCCGCGCTCGTGACCAACCTGGGCGTGCACTTCAAGCTGGGCCGCGAGAACGCCATGGCCTGGGTGACCACGCTGGACAAGGGCCAGCCGGTGGAGGGCGCCAAGGTGCGCGTGTCCGACTGCCGCGGCACCGAGGTGGCCACGGGCGTCACCGATGCGCAGGGCCTGGCGCGCCTGGAAGGCATCTCCACCGAATCCCCCCATTGCGGTGACGGCTACGGCGAGGGCGACGGCAGCCGCGGCTATTTCGTGAGCGCGCGCCACAAGGGCGCCGACAGCGTGGAAGACATGGCCTTCACCTGGAGCGACTGGCAGCGCGGCATCGAGCCCTGGCGCTTCAACGTGCCCACGAGCGGCTCGAACGAGCCGGACGAACGTGCCCACACCATCTTCGACCGGACCCTGTTCCGGGCGGGCGAGACGGTGTCGATGAAGCACCTGCTGCGCACCGAAACCCGCAAGGGCTTCGGCGTGCCCGCAGCGGGACCTGACACACTGGTCATCACCCACGTGGGCAGCGGCCAGCAGTACACCCAGCCCCTGGCATGGCGCACGACACCGAGCGGCGGCCTGAGCGCGCAGAACACCTTCTCGCTGCCGCCCGCCGCAAAGCTGGGCCTGTACCAGGTCGAGCTGCGCAACCAGTCCAACAACGGCCGCAGCTTCAGCTCGGGCGAGTTCCGGGTGGAGGAGTTCCGCCTGCCGGTGCTCCAGGGCAGCATTGCGCCCGTCGACAAGAAGGCGCTGGTGCGGGTGCGCTCGGTGCCCACCGACGTGCAGATCAACTACGTGGCCGGTGGCGGCGCCGCGAACCTGCCGGTGCGCGTGTCCGCCATGGTGCGCGGCAAGATGCTCAACTACAGCGACTATGAGGCTTTCAGCTTCAACCCGCCGCGCAAGCGCGAGCAGTCCAACGCCAACAGCGACGACGAGGAATCAACGGCCAGCCAGGACGCGCGCGTGATCGCCGCCAAGCTGCCGCTCACGCTGAACAGGGACGGCGCGGGCAAGGTCACCATCGATAACGTGCCGCAGTCCCGTCAGCCGCAGGAGCTGGTGATGGAGGCCACCTACGCCGACCCCAATGGTGAGGTGCAGACCATCCGCAGCACGCAGGCCTTGTGGCCTGCCGGCGTGGTTGCGGGCGTGAAGACCGAAGGCTGGGTGTCGGCCCGCCAGAAGATCCGCTTCCAGGCGCTGGCGCTGCAGCACGGCGGCAAGCCGGCGGCCGACACGTCCCTGCAGGTGCAGGCCGTGGCGCGCATCACCACCACCACGCGCAAGCGCATGGTGGGCGGCTTCTACAGCTACGACAACCAGACCGAGACCAAGGACCTGGGCACGCTGTGCAGCGGCAAGAGCGACGCGCGCGGCCTGCTGCTGTGCGAGTCCAAGCTTGACGAGCCCGGCGAGGTGGAGCTGGTCGTCACGGCCACCGACAAGGACGGCAACACCAGCGTGGCGGCTTCGTCGGTGTGGGTCACGCGCCAGGGCGAACTCTGGTTCGGGGGCGAAGACCACGACCGCATCGACCTGCTGCCCGAAAAGAAGAGCTACCAGCCAGGCGAGACCGCCAAGTTCCAGGTGCGCATGCCGTTTCGCTACGCCACGGCGCTGGTGGCGGTGGAGCGCGAGGGCATCATCGACACGCAGGTGGTGCAGCTCAACGGACAGGACCCCACGGTCAGCCTCAAGATCCAGCCCGAATGGGGGCCCAACGTGTATGTGAGCGTGCTGGCCCTGCGCGGCCGGCTGCGCGAGGTGCCGTGGTACAGCTTCTTCACCTGGGGCTTCAAGTCGCCGCGCGAGTGGTGGACCTCGTTCTGGTTCGAAGGCAAGGAATACCAGGCGCCCACGGCACTGGTGGATCTTTCCAAGCCCGCGTTCCGACTTGGCCTGGCCGAGATCCGCGTGGGCACCCAGGCCCACCAGATCGACGTGAAGGTAGCGGCCGACAAGGAAAGCTACGCCGTGCGCGGCAAGGCGCAGGTCACCATCACCGCCACGCTGCCCGGCGGCAAGCCCGCTGCCAATGCCGAGGTGGCCGTGGCTGCCGTGGACCAGGCACTGCTGGAACTCATGCCCAACAACAGCTGGAACCTGCTCGAAGCGATGCTGCAGCGCCGCAGCTGGGGCGTGGAGACCTCCACCGCGCAGATGGAGATCATCGGGCGGCGCCACTACGGCAAGAAGGCCGTGCCCGCGGGTGGCGGCGGCGGCAAGGCGCAGACGCGCGAGCTGCTGGACACGCTGCTCCTGTGGCAGCCGGCCATCGTGCTCGACGCCAACGGCCAGGCCAAGGTGACGGTGCCGCTCAACGATGCGCTCACCACCTTCAAGATCGTGGCGGTGGCCGATGCGTCGACCGGCCTGTTCGGCACCGGCAGCACCAGCATCCGCGCCACGCAGGATCTGCAGATCATCAGCGGACTGCCGCCCCTGGTGCGCGAGGACGACCAGTTCCGCGCCCAGCTCACGCTGCGCAACACCACGAAGGCAGCGATGAAGGTCGAGGTGGCCCCGCGCGCCACGCTGCTGGACTTGAAGCCGCAGACGGTGGACATCCCCGCAGGCGAGTCGCGCGAGGTGGCCTGGAACGTCACCGCGCCCGCGCAACTGGCGCAGACCCGCTCCCAGTCCATCCTGTGGGAAATCGAGGCCAAGGACACCGCCAGCGGAGCGCGTGACGCGCTCAAGGCCAGCCAGAAGCTCATCCCGGCGGTGCCGCTCACGGTGCAGCAGGCCACGCTGGTGCAGGTCGATGGCAGCTTCAACCTGGATGTGAACCCGCCGGCCGACGCCTTGCCGGGCCGTGGCGGCCTCAAGATGTCGCTGCAGCCCAAGCTCGCCGAAGGCTTGCCCGGCGTGCGCGACTGGTGGGCCCGCTACCCGTTCGCCTGCCTGGAGCAAAAGACCAGCAAGGCCGTGGGTCTGCGCGACGGCGCGCTGTGGCAGACCGTGGTCGCGCAGTTGCCCACCTACCTGGACAGCGACGGGCTGGCCAACTACTTCCCGCTGCGCGACGGTGACGCCAACCGCGGCAGCGACACGCTGACTGCCTATGTGCTGGCCGCCACGCATGAGGCCGCATCGTTGGACCCCGCGTTCGCGCTGCCGGACGCAGCCCGCGCGCCCATGGAGCGCGGCCTGATCGCCTTCGTCGAAGGCCGCATCCAGCGCAGCTTCTGGAGCCCGCGCAAGGACCTGGACATGCGCAAGGTGGCCGCGCTCGAAGCCCTGTCGCGCTACGGCAAGGCGCAGGGCCGCATGGTCAGCAGCATCACCATTGCGCCCAACCAGTGGCCTACGCACACGGTGATCGACTGGGTGAACGTGCTCAAGCGTGTGGCAGACGTGCCCGAGCGCGACAAACGCCTGGCAGAAGCCATGCAGATCCTGCGCGCGCGCCTGTCGTTCCAGGGCACCAAGCTGATCTTCAGCACCGAGCAGGACGACTACTGGTGGTGGCTGATGCAAAACGGCGACGTGAACACGGCCCGCCTGATGCTCGCCGTGATGGACGATCCCACCTGGAAGGACGACATGGGCCGCCTGGCCAACGGCTTCATCAGCCGCCAGCAGGCGGGTGCGTGGCACACCACCACGGCCAACCTGTGGGGCGGGCTGGCACTGGAAAAATTCAGCGCCAAGTTCGAGGCCACGCCGGTGTCCGGCACGACCAAGGCCGCCATGGGCGCCAACAACGCAGCCGTGGACTGGAGCAAGGTCGAGCGCGTGAAGACCACCGACCTGACAGGGGCTGCGCACCAGACCACGTGGTTCGGCGCGCCCGCGTCGCCCGGCAACCTGAAGAACAACGGCATGTTCCTGCCCTGGACCTCCGCCGCTGGCAAAGCGGGTGGCAAGGAGCAATTGGCCGTCACGCACCAGGGCCCTGGCAAGCCATGGCTCACGCTGCAGTCGGTGGCCGCCATCCAGCTCAAGGCGCCTTTCGCGGCGGGGTACAGCATCACCAAGACGGTGACGCCGGTGGAGCAGGCCAACAAGGCGCTGCCGCCCGGCCAGTACACGCGCGGCGACGTGCTGCGCGTGACGCTGGAGGTCAACGCCAGCGCCGACATGACCTGGGTGGCCATCACCGACCCGATCCCGGGCGGCGCGACCATCCTGGGCAGCGGCCTGGGACGTGATTCGCAGATTGCCACCCAGGGTGAAAAGAAGAGCGGCGCGGGCTGGCCCGCGTTCGAGGAGCGCAGTTTCGAGTCCTTCCGCAGCTACTACGAGTACCTGCCCAAGGGCACGGTGAAGATGGAGTACACCGTGCGCCTGAACAACGCGGGCGACTTCGCGCTGCCGCCGAGCCGGGTGGAGGCGATGTACGCGCCCGAGATGTTTGGCGAGTTTCCGAACGCGCGGGTGAAGGTCGAGCCCGCAAGGTAAATCAACAGCGCGCGAGGGCAGGGGGCCGGGGTGCGGCCGGCCTGCCTTCCACGCAGTCAGGACAGGAGCCCTCCCCATGACCGATGTATCCAGCACAGCGCAGCAGCCCGCCGCACCGATCACGGTGTCCGTCGTGCTCGGATGCGATGCGCAGCGCGCCTGGCAGGCGTTCATCAGCCCCGCCGCCATCGAGGCCTGGAATTTCGCCAGCCCCGCATGGTGCTGTCCCCATGCGGAGAACGACCTGCGCGTGGGCGGCGCCTTTTGCTACCGCATGGAGGCGAAAGACGGCTCCATGGGGTTTGACTTTGCGGGCACGTTCACCGAGATCGTGCCGCACCGCCGGCTGCGCTACGCGCTGGGCGAGCACCGGGAGGTGGTGGTCGAGTTCATCGACCTGCCCGCAGGGCGTACCGAGGTGCGGCAGACCTTCACCCCGGACACCACCTTCCCGCCCGACCAGCAGCGCGCGGGATGGCAGGCGATCCTGGACAACTACAAGGTCTACGTGGAGCCGCGCGGCTGATGGACAGCATCACGCGGACACAGGCCTGGCAGAGGCTGGAGAGCCGCTGGAACGAGGGGTTCGACAGCCTCCTCGATGAGGAGAAGCACGCCATCGCCCTGTGGCGGCTGGAGGCCGAGACGCTCAATGGCACCCTCAACCAGTTCTTCTGGAACAGTGCGGGCGACCTGGCGCTGACGGCGCGTTCTGCGCTGCAGAGCCTGGGGATGCCCATCACCTTGCAGGCGCTGGACGAGGCGCTGGCGTTCTTCGGCCCCGAGTACCCGGTGAACCGCAGTGTCCGGGTGGACCAGCTCAAGGCCATCGAAGCGCGCTGGGGCGAAGAAGTCTTCACGCCGGCCTCGCGCACGATCGAGGCGTTGCCCGAGGACTTCGTGCAGGCCGCGGTGGACCGCCTGGGTCGCCTTTATGGCCTGGCCTAGGCTAGCGCCCGCGGCCTTGCTGATGGCCGCCTCCCTGGCCGCGCCGTCCGCCCGCGCCATCCCCACATACGACGAGGTGCGCTCAGACTTCAGGCCCTCCGACACGGTGGTTCTCTCGCGCGAAGGCGAGGTGCTGCAGCGCCTGCGCACCGACGCCACGGTGCGGCGCGGCCAGTGGGTGGCCCTGGCCGACGTGTCTCCAGCGCTGCGCACAGCGCTGGTGCTGAGTGAAGACAAGCGCTTTTTCGAGCACAGTGGTGTGGACTGGCGCGCCGCCTCGGCCGCAGCCTGGGGCAATCTGTGGAATCAGCGCACGCGCGGAGCGAGCACCATCACGATGCAGCTCGCAGGCCTGCTTGACGGCGACTGGCGCCAGGGCCCGGGCGGGCGCACCGTGGTCCAGAAGCTCGGCCAGACGGTGGCCGCACAGGTGCTGGACCGCCGCTGGCGCAAGGACCAGATCCTGGAGGCTTATCTCAACCTCGTTCCATTTCGCAGCGAGCTGGTGGGCATCGACGCGCTCTCGCGCACCTTGTTCGGCAAGGCCGCCCACGGCCTGGACGACCGCGAGGCCGCGGTGGCCGCAGCCCTGGTGAGGGCGCCCAACGCGCGCCCGGCGCTGGTGGCCCAGCGGGCCTGTGGCGTGCTGCGCGACATGCAGGCGCTGGTGGCAGCCCCTCGGCCCCAGCGTCCCGCGGTGCAGGCGGTATCGCCCCGCGTGGATTGCGACGCGCTTGACCTCTTCACCACCGCAGCGCTGCAGCGCCGCGCGTTCGATGCCAGCGAGGGCGTGGCGCCGCACTTTGCGCGCTACCTGCTGCGCCAGCGCGACAAGGACGGTGCTGGACTGCCCGAACGCATATCCAGCACGCTGCGCGCACCGCTGCAGCGCTTTGCCGCCGCCAGCCTGCAGCAGCACCTGCGCGAGCTGCGCGGGCGCAACGTCGAAGATGGCGCGGTCCTGGTGCTCGACAACGCCACCGGGGCGGTGCTGGCGTGGGTGGGGTCGTCGGGCCAGCTGAGCCAGGCGAGCGAGGTGGACGGCGTGCTGGCGCTGCGCCAGCCGGGCTCCACGCTCAAGCCCTTCCTGTACGGGCAGGCGATCGCCGAGCGGCGCCTCACAGCGGCATCGCTGGTGGACGACTCGCCCGCACACATCGCCACGGCGGGCGGCCTGTACATCCCGCAGAACTACGACCGGCAGTTCAAGGGCTGGGTGTCGGCGCGCACAGCGCTGGCCGCGTCGCTCAACGTGCCGGCGGTGCGCACGCTCGTCATGGTCACGCCAGACGCTTTCCACCGCCAGTTGCGCGCCGTCGGCATGCCGCTGCGCGAAAGCGGCGACTACTTTGGCTACAGCCTGGCTTTGGGCAGCCCCGAGGTGCCGCTGCTGCACCTGACCAACGCGTTCCGCACGCTGGCCAACACAGGCCGCCAGAGCCCGGTGGCGCTGGCCGCGCCGGCGCCGGGCCGCGCACCCGCATTCACGGCGGCCATGGACCCGCGTGCGGCGTTCATCGTGGGCGACATTCTCTCGGACGGCAACGCGCGCGCCCGAACCTTCGGCACCGACAGCGTGCTGGCCACGCGTTTCTGGACTGCGGTGAAGACCGGCACCAGCAAGGACATGCGGGACAACTGGGCCGTGGGCTGGTCCGAGAGCTACACCGTGGGCGTGTGGGTGGGCAACGCCAGCGGCGCCTCCATGCACGACGTGAGCGGAACCAGCGGCGCGGCACCCATCTGGGCGGCCGTGATGGGTTTTCTGCATGCGCGCGAGCCCAGCCGCGCGCCGCGCGCCCCGACTGGTGTGGTGAAGACTGCGGTCCGGTTCGGGCCGGGGCCTGCCGTGTCGCTCGTCGACGGACACCAGCCGTTGGAGGCCGCCCGCGAAGAGTGGTTTGTGCAGGGCACGCAACAGCCTTTGTTTGCTATTGATTCAGTAGCTGCACAGGGAGACAAGGCGAGCGTCAGGTCCGCCAAAGGCTCCAGGTCTGCAGCGCACCAGCCTGCAGCCGCCGTGCCCGGCGCGCCGGCGCGCATCACCGCCCCGGCCGCAGGCACCATCATCGCGCTCGACCCGGACATCCCGCCCGCGCGCCAGCGCCTGCAGTTTGCCGCCACCGGCGACGGCCTGCTGTGGCGCATGGACGGCAAGCCCCTGGGCCGGGGCCCGCGCGTGGCCTGGCTGCCCTGGCCGGGGCGGCATGTGGTGCAGATCACGGACGCCCGGGGACAAGTGCTCGACGAGATCCGCATCGAGGTGCGCGGTGCTGGTGTGGCCGCCGCGCAGCCCCGGGGCTCTGCGAATTGACGGCACCCGGTGCGGCGGCTACGGTGAGGTTCGCCATGGAGGGCGCGGCCTGCCGTGCAAGCTCACCGACAGCGCACCCTACTAGAATGGTTACAAAATATTTCTATGCCGTTCCTGCGCCAGTTCTTCTCCCACCGCCTGATCTGGCTTGCGCTGCTGTTGTCGCTGGGAATAGGCGCCTTGTTCGCGCGCACGATCTGGACGATCCGTACCGACGAGTGGAATTACGCGAGCCAGACCAACACCAACCTGGTGCGCACGCTGGAGCAGGGGCTGAGCTGGTCGCTGGACTCCATCGACAAGTCGCTGGAAGGCGTGGCCCGCGAAGTGGCGCGCAGCGATGTGTGGGCCCTGCCTCCGGATTTGCGCAACCGCGTCATCTTTGACAACTCGCTGCGCGCTCGGGGGGCGGGCGATGTGTTTGTGCTCGACGCATCGGGCAACATCGTGCTTGACTCGGGGTCGAGCACGCTGCGACGGGCCAGCCTCGCTGACCGTGACTACTTCGAGGCTTTCGCGAAGGACGGACACCAGGGGCTTTTCATCGGAAAGCCAGTGCCCTCTCGGGTGACCGGCCTGAACGTGCTGCCCATGGCACGCGCCTACCGGCATCCGGACGGCAGCTTTGCCGGCGTGGTGGTGGGCGCAGTGCGCCTGAGCTACTTCAATGAACTGTTCGGCTCGCTCGATCTGGGAGTCAACAGCGGCGTCAACCTGTTCAGGCATGACGGCGTGGTGATCTCCCGCTATCCGTACGGAGACTCGGATGTGGGCAAGACCATTGCGGGATCGTCCAACCTGGAGCGTTTCCAGCGCGAGGGCAGCGGCGCCTTCATTGGGATTGCGGCGCTCGATGGGGTTGAGCGGCTGTACGCATTCCGGCAGGTGGGCTCCTACCCACTCATCATCAATGTGGCCCAGGCCAGCGACACCGTACTGGCCAAGTGGTACCGCAGCGCTGCCGTGCTGGGCGGGTTCGCGCTACTGCTGATGATGGCCTGCGTGGGGCTGGCCTGGCTGTTCGTGCGCGAGCTCACGCTACGCCAGCAGGTTTCGGCCCAGCTGCGCGTGGCCGAGCATGACATGCGCACCATCCTCAACAACTTGCCCTCGGCCATTGGCTACTGGGACACGGAGCTGCGCAACCGCTTTGCCAACCAGGTCTACTTCGACTGGTTCGGCATCCGGCCCGAAGAACTGCGCGGCATGCACGTGAGCGAGCTTCTGGGCCCGGAGGTCTATGCGCAGAACCTGCCTTTCATGCAGCACGCGTTGGCCGGTCAGTTGCAGTTGTTCGAAAGCGCCTTGGTCGACACCCAGGGCCACGTGCGCCACACGCTGGTGACCTACCTCCCCGACGAGTATGACTGCCAGGTGCACGGCTTTTTTGTGCAGGCCACCGACATCACCGAGCGCAAACGCATGGAGGAAGAGCTCTTTGCCGAAAAGGAGCGTGTGCGTCTCACGCTGCAGTCCATCGGCGACGCAGTGGTCTGCGCCGACGCGCAGGGCTACGTTACCTACCTCAACCCGGTGGCCGAGCGCCTGACCGGCTGGCAGGCCTTCGATGCGGCGGGCCGCCGCATCGATGAGGTCGTGGTGCTGCGCAGCCCCGACAACGACGGGGTGCTGGCCAGCTCGCTGCTGGCTGCGTTGAAGACGGGCCTGGGCAAGGGTTCGGTGCGCGGCGTGGTCGTGCACCGCACCAGCAACCAGCGCTTTCAGGTCGAGAAGACCTCCAGTCCCATCACCGACCGCCACGGCCACGTCACTGGCGCGGTGTCCGTGCTGCGCGATGTGACCGAGGCCGTGGTGATGGCCGAGCGCATGGCCCACCTGGCCCAGTATGACGCGCTGACCGACCTGCCCAACCGCGTGCTGTTGCAGGACCGCGCCCAGATGGCCATCACCCAGGCACGGCGCGACGGCAAATGCCTGGCCGTGATGTACCTCGACCTGGACGGCTTCAAGGCTGTGAACGACAGCCTGGGTCATGACGTGGGCGACCTGCTGCTGGTGCAGTTTGCCCAGCGCCTCAAGAAAGCGGTGCGTGCCTCCGACACCGTGTGCCGCCAGGGTGGCGACGAGTTCGTGGTCCTGCTGCCCGGTCTGGAGGGTGTAGAGCCCGCCTGTGGTGTGGCCCGTAAGATCCTGGCGTCCTGCGATGCGCCTTTCGAGCTGGCGGGGAGCGTGCTGCCCATGGGCCTGAGCGGCGGTATCGCCCTGTACCCCCAGCACGGCGACACGTTCGATGCGCTCTCGCGCCACGCCGACAGCGCCATGTACGCCGCCAAGCGCGGCGGGCGCATGCGCTTCATGTTGTACACCGGGCCTGACACGGAGCCCGAGGTGGTACAGGTGGATCCTCCCATGGGGCAGGGTGCCTGAGCGTCCGGCTCGCCGTGCCGCCATCGCCTCACACATGCACATTCGAGCGTCCGGAGTCGGGATGCTATTGCTATACATTTCATAGCTGCTGGCCTTTTTGCAGCAAGCGTTAGCGGCACGAATCATCCATGGCTTGGGCGTGGGCGGTCTGCCCAGCGGCAGCTGCGATGGAAATTTGTTGCAGCCCCGCGCAAATAATTTTGATGGCAGTGCCTTGCCCAACTGCCTACCATCCAGCGCAGACTTGACCTGTTCACCCTGCAACCCCTTCTTGCCTCTGGAGCGTCCGCGTGCCTGACCTGTCCAAAATCACCTGCATCGAAGACCTGCGCGTCATTGCCAAGCGCCGCGTGCCGCGCATGTTCTACGATTACGCCGACTCCGGCTCGTACACCGAGGGCACCTACCGCGCCAACACGCAGGACTTCCAGGGCATCAAGCTGCGCCAGCGCGTGGCCGTGAATATGGAGGGGCGCAGCACCCGCACCACCATGGTCGGCCAGGACGTAGCCATGCCTGTGGCCATAGCGCCCACCGGCCTCACCGGCATGCAGCACGCCGACGGCGAGATCCTGGGTGCGCGCGCCGCCAAGGCCTTCGGCATCCCGTTCACGCTGTCCACCATGAGCATCTGCTCCATCGAGGACGTGGCCGAGCACACGGGCCGCCACCCGTTCTGGTTCCAGCTGTACGTGATGCGCGACCGCGATTTCATCGAGCGCCTGATCGACCGCGCCAAGGCCGCCAACTGCTCGGCGCTGCAGCTCACGCTGGATTTGCAGATCCTGGGCCAGCGCCACAAGGACATCAAGAACGGCCTGTCCACGCCGCCCAAGCCCACCATCGCCAACCTGATCAATCTGGCCACGAAGCCCCACTGGTGCCTGGGCATGCTGGGCACCAAGCGCCGCACCTTCGGCAACATCGTGGGCCACGCCAAGGGCGTGGGCGATCTGTCGTCGCTGTCATCGTGGACGGCCGAGCAGTTCGATCCGCAGCTCAATTGGGGCGATGTGGAATGGATCAAAAAGCGCTGGGGCGGCAAGCTGATCCTCAAGGGCATCATGGACGCCGAAGACGCCCGCCTGGCGGTGAACAGCGGCGCCGACGCGCTCATCGTCAGCAACCACGGAGGCCGCCAGCTCGACGGCGCACCGTCGTCCATTGCCGCGCTGCCCGGCATTGCCCAGGCCGTGCGCCAGGCCGGTGGCGGCATCGAGGTGTGGATGGACGGCGGCATCCGCAGCGGCCAGGACGTGCTCAAGGCCCGCGCGCTGGGCGCGCAGGGCACGCTGATCGGGCGGAGCTTTCTGTATGGGCTGGGTGCCTATGGAGAAGCGGGCGTGACGCGTGCGCTGCAGATCATTCAGAAGGAGCTGGACATCACCATGGCGTTCTGTGGCCACACGAACATCAATACGGTGGACCGCTCGATTCTGTTGCCGGGGACGTATCCGGTCGAGCAAGCGCCTGACTGATTCACGGCGCAGCGCCAACGCTTCGAGCGCCGAGTCTGCCGGCACCATGCGCCACGTGAGCATGCAGGTTTGCTCTGCGACCTTCTGCTCACAGCGACATCCCTTCGCAAGCTCTTGAAACCTGCAAGACCGTCGAATGTCAGCCGGGGCGCCGCCATGGAGCAGCAGCTTTTCAAAAGTACCCGATACCATCCAGTATCTCCAGCTCTCAAGTCGGCACGGTACTTTGATGAACACACTCAATCAGACCTTTTGCTCGGCTGCCTGCGCGGTGGCCCGCCGTGCAGCGGCTGCCTTGGCTGCCGGCATGGTGGCGGTTTGCACGCTTTGGCTGGCTCCGCTCCCGGCGCTGGCCCAGGACCTGAAGATCGGCTACGTGAACTTCGATCGTCTGATGAGCGAGTCCCTTCCCGCCAGGTCCGTAGGAGACAAGCTGGCAGCCGAATTTGGCAAGAGAGACAAGGAGCTGGACGAGCAGGCTACCCGCGTGCAAGCCGCAGCCAAAGAACTGGACAAGAACAGCCCCACGTTGACTGAGTACGAGCGCGCGCGCCGGCAGCGCGAACTCGTCGATCGGGATCGGGAACTGATGCGCAAGCGCCGCGAGTTCAATGAGGAGGTGGCGCAGCGCCGCAACGAGGAAATGGCCATCCTGGAGGAGCAGGCCCACCGCGCGATCCGGCAGATCTTCAAACAGGAAAAGTACGACCTGATCCTGCGGGATGCCGTGCTGGTCGGGCCCAAGGTGGATATCACCGATCAGGTGATCAAGGCGCTGGGCACCATGGCACCGGCAGCCCGGTGACAGCTGACAGCTGACTGCGGCGCTGGGCCTGAGTGAAGCTGCCGTCCTTGTAGAACGCCAAGAGACTGCTGTCTCTTGAGCCCATCCGCTGTCCAGTCGGCCAGCGACCATGGAGCCGTGTTAGTGGAAGGGCGCAATCGCTGCAATGCCGCCATCGTCAGCGCCCGCACCTCCTACAACCCCTTCTGCAACCCTGCAATCTCCCGCTGCAGCGTCTGCACCACCAGCCCCTCCCGTGGCTGCATGCGCGCCGTCATCGCGCTCACGCTGATCGCGCCAATGACCACGCCACCACGGTCCCTGATGGGCACGCCAATGCTCGTCACCCCAGCCACCGCATAGTTGGTGATGCTGGCGTAGCCCTGCGCGCGCGCAGTCTGGATCAGCCCCAGCAGCACCTGCCGCGTGAGGCCGCCGTAGGCCGCGAGCTGCGGCTCGATGCGGTCCAGCACATCCGGCAGCTCGCTCGGGGGCATGAAGCTCAGCAGCGCCAGGCCACCACCGCCAATGCCCAGGGGGCGGCGCTTGCCCACTTCCACTGTCAGCACCTGGATGGGAAAGCTGCCCGACTGACGGTCCAGGCAGAAAGAATCGGCGCCGCTGCGCACCACCAAAAAGGCGGTGTCCCCAGTCTCGGCGCTGATGCGGGCCAGAAAGGGCGCGCATTGGTCGCGCAGGTTGAAGTGGGTGGATGCCACCAGCCCCAACTCGTACGCGAAGTGGCCCAGGCGGTAGCGGCGTTGGGCGTCCTGCATCACGAGGCCGCCCTCGACCAGTTGCTTGAGCAGCCGGTGCACGGTGGGCTGTGCCAGGCCGCTTGCGGCCACCAGGTTGGACAGGCGGGCGCCGGACTTGTGTTCGGACGAAATCAAGCGCAGCAGCTCGATGGCGCGGTCCAGGCTTTGTACGGTGGTCATGAATATCAAATTGGCCGTAAATCCGAATTGTGGACTTTTGGCCTTTGCCAGTGAAGCTTTGGGAGGAATAATTTCCCTTGATTCTGCTCCAAATTCTGAAAGCGGCTGGACTTCAAAAGTCCATATTCCGGAAAACTGCATGTACCCCATCGATTTCTTCCACCGGGCTGCCCGGTTGTATCCCCAGCGCACGGCGCTGGTGGGCGGCGGCCAGGCGCTGACCTATGCTGCGCTGGCCGCCCGCGTGGACGCCACGGCCTGCGCGTTGCAACAGCTTGACGCCGAGCCCGGCACGCGCGTGGGCATTTGCGCCGGCAACACGGTGGACCACATCGTCGCGTTGCTGGCGGTGCTGGCGGCCGGCAAGGTGTGGGTGCCACTCAACTGGCGCAACCCGGCGGCCGAACTCAACCGCATCATTGCCTTCACCGAACCCAGCATCGTGCTGGCCGAGCCCGCTCATCTGGGCACGCTCGATCTGGCGGGTGTGCGGGGCGTGCTGGCCCTGGGCGAACAGGGCGAGGGCAGCGACCTCTATGCCGGCCTGGGCTCTGCCGCCGCCGCGCATGCTGGAATGCAGCCCCGGCCGCATGGCCGCTCGCGCGACGAGGCGCAGGCCATCAAGTTCACGGGCGGCTCCACCGGCGTGCCCAAGGGCGTGATGCAGCCATACCGCGCTTGGGTGACCACACTGGTCAACCAGATCCATGCCTTCGGCTTCGATGCCGACGACCGCTACCTCATCTCGGCCCCGGTCACGCACGGCACGTCCACGTACCTGCTGCCCATCCTGGCGCAGGGCGGGTGCCTGGTGCTGCCCGGCAGCAACAAGCCGGCCGAGCTGCTGCGCAGCTTCCGCGAAGACTGCATCACCACCACTTTCATGCCGCCCACGCTGCTGTACATGCTGGTGGCCGAGGCGCATGGCGAGCGCCTCCAGTTGCCGCGCCTCAGGCACCTGATCTACGGCGGCGCACCCATGCCGCCCGAGAAGATCCGCGTGGTGCGCGACTGCTTCGGCCCCGTGCTGGAGACCACCTACGGCCAGACCGAGGCGCCGCAGGTGGTCAGCGTGATGCGCGCCGACGACTTCGCCGACGAGGCCAACTGGCGTTCGGTGGGCCGGCAGGGCCTGCTGACCGACATGGCCATCATGAGCCCCGAGGGCGCGCTGCTGCCCACCGGCGAGGCCGGCGAGATCGTGGTGCGCGGCGACCTCATCATGAGTGGCTACTGGAAGATGCCCGACAAGACGGCCGAGACCATCATCGACGGCTGGCTGCACACGGGCGACCGTGGCTATGTGGACGAGCGCGGCTACCTGTTCCTCAAGGACCGCCTGCGCGAGGTGGTCATCACCGGCGGTTTCAACGTCTACCCCATCGACGTGGAGAGCGTGCTCGACCAGCACCCGGCGGTGCACGAGTCCGCCGTGTTCGGCATCGAGGACGACAAGTGGGGCGAGGCAGTGCACGCGGCCATCCAGCTCAAGCCCGGCGCGCAGGTCGGCGCGCAGGAGATCATCGCGTTTGCCAAGGAGCACCTGGGGTCCGTCAAGACACCCAAGGCCGTGCACTTCTACGATGACCTGCCGCGCAGCGTGGCGGGCAAGGTGCACAAGGTCACTCTCAAGGCGGACATCACGCGCCTGGCGCGCCAGGCCAGCCAGGAGAAAGCCGCATGAGCCAGAGCAGCAAGACCACCGAGCGCCCGTACACCGAGCTGTGCACGCACTCGCAGACGTCGATCCACTACCGGGGTGACAACCTGGCCGAGGACGTGCTGGGGCAGCGCGGCTTCACCGATGTGCTGTTCTCGCAGATCCTGAACCGCCGGCCTGACGCCGACGACCTGCGTGTGCTCGACGCGGCGCTCATCGCCATCATGGAGCACGGCCTCACTCCCAGCGCCATCGCCACGCGCATGGTCTACATGAGCTCGCCCGAAAACATCCAGAGCGGTGTGGCCGCAGGCCTCCTGGCCGTGGGCAGCCAGTTCGTGGGCACGGTGGAGAACTCGGCCATCCTGCTGCGCCAGATCATCGATGCGCCCGAGGGCGTGGAGGCCGCAGCGCGCTCTGCCGTGCAGCGCTACCGCGCCGAGCGCAAGCCCATCCCCGGCTTCGGCCAGCACATGCACAAGCCGGACGATCCGCGCGCCGCGAAACTGCTGGCCATCGGCCGCGAGCACCCGCGCTTCGAAGGGCGCTACCTGCAGGCCATCGACGTTCTCTCGCGCGAGGTGGATGCCGCCTTTGGCAAGCACATCACCATCAACGCCACGGGCGCGGTAGGCACACTGCTGGGCGAGCTGGGCGTGCCCCCGGCGCTGATGCGCGGCTTTGCCGTCATATCGCGCGCGGCCGGGCTGGTGGCGCACATCGCCGAAGAGCAGCGCATCCCGTCAGCGCGATTCGTGTGGGATCTCGTCGACCACGAGGTGCCCTACCGGGGCGACGGCGAAGGCCATAACAAGGACCGGAGCGGCGGATGAGCAGCGGCATTCCTTCGCGCGAGGTGCTGGTGTGCGATTCGGTCACCCGCATGGGCACCCACGTGCATGGCAACGTGGCCGTGGCCGCGTCGCACGGTGGCGTGTTCGCCGTGCATCTGGCCCTGGCCGAGGGCGTGTCGGGCCTGGTGGTGTGCGACGCGGGTGTGGGCCTCGAGCGAGCCGGCATCGCGGGCCTGGACTACGCAGGCCGCCTGGGCGTGCCCTGCGCGGCCATCCACCACCGCTCGGCCCGCATTGGCGACGGGGCCGACTGCGCATTGCGCGGGCTCATCTCGTTTGCCAATGCACCGGCTTTGGCGCTGGGCGTGCGCGTGGGTATGCCGGCCATGGAGGCAGCGCAGCGCATGGCTGCAGCCGGCCTGTCCGCCGTGGACCCGGGCCCGTCGCCGAGCGAAGCGCGCAGGGTGCTGCCGGGCACGCCGGGCCACCGCACCGTGGTGCTGATCGACTCGGCATCGCTGGTGGCCCAAGAGGACGCCGATGCGGTGGTGATCACCGCATCGCACGGCGGCCTGCTGGGCGGCCGCGCAGAGACGGCCATCAAGCTGCCGGTGTTCGCCGCGCTCTACAACGACGCCGGCATCGGCTGCGACGGCGCGGGCGTTTCGCGCCTGCCGGCGCTCGATGCCCGGGGCATTCCGGCCGCCACGGTGGCCGCGGGCAGCGCCCGCATCGGCGATGCCCGCTCGGCCTGGGAGACCGGCGTGATCAGCCGCGTGAACCAGACGGCTTACGCACTGGGCGGGCGCGAGGGGCAGGGCGCACGCGACTGGGCCGAGCTCATGGCGGCCGTGCGCTGAGCCCTGAGGGGCCCACAAAGACAAGGAAAGAGACATTCATGGCGACAACAGAAAATGCAAGTGCTCCCGCCGCGTACTTCCCGCCGCTCGATGCCCTGCCCGGCCGGGGCCGTGTGGCCGGCGGGGTGGCCCTGGTATTCGGCGGCGGATCGGCCGGGCCCGGCTGGGGCAACGGCAAGGCGGCGGCCATGGTCTATGCCCGCGAAGGCGCGCGCGTTGCGGTGGTGGACATCCGCCGCGAGGCGGCCGAGGAAACCCGTGCCCAGCTGTACGCCGAGGGCTTCGACACCGAGGCCTACGCCGCAGACGTCACCGACTCCGCCGCCGTGGCGGACGTGGTTCGGCGCGTGCATGCACGCTTTGGCGCCATCGACATCCTGCACAACAACGTGGGCATCACGCGCATGGGCAGTGTGGTCGACATGGACGAGGCCACGTGGCAGCAGGTGATCGACACCAACCTCACCGGCGTGTTCCTCACCTGCAAGCACGTGGTGCCGGTCATGCTGGCGCAGGGGCGCGGCGCCATCGTCAACATCTCGTCGCTGGCGTCTCAGCAGATCAACAGCTACCCCTACATGCCGTACTACGCGGCCAAGGCGGGCCTGAACCATTTCACCCGCGCACTGGCCGTGCAGTACGCGGCCAGGGGCATCCGCGCCAACGCGGTGCTGCCGGGCGTCATCGACACGCCGCTCATCCACCAGCAGATCGCCGGCCAGTTCGCCAGCACCGAGGAGATGCTGCGCACCCGCAACGCCGCCAGCCCCATGGGGCGCATGGGGCAGGCCTGGGACGTGGCGTACACCGCGCTGTTCCTGGCGAGCGACGAGGCGCGCTACGTGACGGGCGTGTGCATTCCGGTGGACGGCGGCAAGGCGTGCGCGGGCAGGTAGGCCTTCACGGCCCGGCACTTCCATGTCCCGACCTTTCAATGTTCCTTTCATTCCAACAATCGCAGGAGACAACACCCATGGACAAACAACGAATGAACCGCCGCGCTGCCGCAGGCGCCGTGCTGGCACTGATGGCGGCCGCAGCCGTGCTGCCCGCCGCAGCGCAGGGCGCCTTTCCCGACAAGCCGATCAAGCTGGTGGTGCCCTTCCCGCCCGGCGGCACATCGGACATCAGCGGCCGGGTGCTGGCCGATGCGCTGTCCAAGGAGCTGGGCCAGCCCGTCATCGTGGAGAACAAGGCCGGCGCAGGCGGCTCGGTGGGCGCGCGCTTCGTGGCCGAAGCCAAGGCCGACGGCTACACGCTGCTGCTGGGCACCACCAGCACCAATGGCACCAATTCGGCCGTGTACAAG
Source organism: Acidovorax sp. sic0104 (assembly GCF_019219095.1). GTDB lineage: Bacteria > Pseudomonadota > Gammaproteobacteria > Burkholderiales > Burkholderiaceae_C > Acidovorax. The sequence continues at coordinate 243,466 of NZ_JAHUWH010000001.1, read as the reverse complement.
AACCTGAGCTTCGACGCGCTCAAGAGCTTCACGCCCATCACCCGCATCCTGTCGGTGCCCGGGGTGCTGGCCATCAACAAGAGCTTCTCCGCCAAGAATTACGCGGAGTTCGCCAAGCTCGTGGGCCAGTCCCCCGGAAAGTATTCGTATGCGTCGTCGGGCAACGGCGGTGCCACGCACATGGCGATGGAATACTACAAATCGCTCAGCGGCCTGCGCGTGGTGCATGTGCCCTACCGCGGCACGGGCCCGGCGCTCAATGATGTGATCGGCGGCCAGGTCGAGATGATCTACGACACGCTCGCATCGTCCATGCCGCATATCAAGGCCGGCAACCTGGTTCCCATGGCGCTGGCCACGCCCCAGCGCCTGAAGGAGCTGCCCGATGTGCCCACGTTCGCGGAGCTGGGCCTCAAGAGCGCCAACGAAGGCTTCTGGAACGGGGTGCTCGCGCCTGCAGGCCTGCCCGCCGATGTGCTGGAGAAGCTGCACGGCGGCATCGTGCGCGCGCTGCGCACCCAAGGCGTGCAGGACAAGTTCGCGGCCGCCGGTGCCATCGCGGTCGAAGACACGCCCGCAGCCTTCACCAAGATCATCGCCGACGACATCGTGAAGTGGAAGAAAGTGGCCGAGACGAGCCACATCACAGCCGATTGATCTGCACCCGCCGCAGCGCGCCGTCGCCGCGCTGCATGGCGGCAGTGCCCATCGGCGTGGGACGGCGGGCCGGGGCACGGCTATAACCGTCGCATGACTCTCTCCTGGATTGCCTGGGCCTGGATTCCCCTCACGCTGTGGGCCGCACTGGCGCAGACTGCGCGCAATGCGGCGCAACGCTCGCTCACGGCCGAGCTGGGCACGCTGGCTGCCACGCTGGTGCGCTTTCTGTACGGCCTGCCGCTGGCCACCGCCTGGGTGGCGGGGCTGACCTGGTCGGGCGCGGGCAGCGTGCCGCAGTTCAACGGGATGTACGCCGCCTGGCTGGCCATGGGGGCCCTCACGCAGGTGGGCGCCACGGCCTTTCTGTTGCTGGCCATGAAGGAGCGCAACTTCGTGCTTGCCGTGGCCTATTCCAAGACCGAAGTCCTGCAGGTGGCGCTTTTCTCGGCCGTACTGCTGCACGAGCTGCCGGGCACACTGGCCCTTGGCGCCATGGGTGCCGCCACGGTGGGCGTGGTACTGCTGTCGCTGCCGCCCGGCGGCTGGCGCGCCCTGGGGGCGGGGCTGGCGGCGGCGCCCGGTGGCGGGCGGGGCAGCAGCCGGCTGGTGGTGTTCGGGCTCGCGTCGGGCGCCTGCTTCGCGCTGGCGAGTGTCGGGTTTCGGGGGGCATCGCTGGCGCTGGCCGATGCCAACGCGGGTGTTGCGCCCTGGGTGGCGGGCGCCTGGGGCGTGTTCTGGGCGCAGCTGTTGCAGTCGGTGGTACTGGGCGGCTGGCTGCTGGCGCGGCAGCCGGGCGTGGCGAGTTCGATCGCGCGGGCGTGGCGCATGTCCGTGGTGGCGGGCTCGATGGGGGCGGTGGCGTCCATCGCCTGGTTCACGGCGTATGCCATGCGGCCTGCGGCGGACGTGCGCACGCTGGGGCTGGTGGAGGTGCTGTTCAGCTACCTGGTTTCGCGCCGCGTTTTCCGCGAGCGCCTGACGCGCACCGAAGGCGTGGGCCTGGCGCTGGTGGTGGCGGGGCTGGTGGGGATCTGCGCGCAGTGGTAGGGCGTCAAGGCAGCCGCTTGAGAGTGGCCAGGTATGCCACCACGTCCTCCCGGTCGCGCTCGCTGTCCAGGCGGTAGTCCATGCCCTGGCCGGGGATCAGCGCCTCCGGGTCTGTGAGCCAGGCCTTGAGCGTGGCGCGCGTCCACAGGATCTTGCTGTTGCGCAGCGCGGGCGAATAGTCAAAGTCCCGGAGCGCACCGGCGCGCCGCCCCACCACGCCGCGGTGCGCGGGGCCGTCCTGATGCTTGTCGGTGCTGTGGCAACTGGCGCAGTGGACGGCGTACACGGCCCGGCCGCGTTCCACGGACTGGGCGATTGCAGGGGAGCCGGCGGTTGCCAGCAGTGCGGCAAGCAGCCCGGCTGCCCAGGCGGCATGTGTTCTGGCTTCGGCGCGGCCGTCAAAGGTGGGAGTCATCAGGTGGCTTGGTGGGGCTATCCCCGGTATACGGGGCACGAGGCGTGCCGGATTCAGCTTTCTATCTGCCCGTCGGGGTGAATCCAGTGGCGTGCCTGTGGCGTATTCACCTACACGGCCTGTCTCGGCACCGAGAAGACGGACCTATCCCAGACAATGGGCGCATGAGCACCCTGTACACGGACAGTGAACTGATGAACCTCCTGGACCGCATCGCCGCGCGAGACGACTCCGCGCTGAAAAGCCTGTACGAGAGCACCTCGTCCCGGCTTTTCGGCCTGGCGCTGCGCGTGCTGCGCAACCGCGATGCGGCAGAGGACGTACTCCAGGAATCCTTCCTGACCATCTGGCGATCCGCTGGCAACTACCGAGCGTCGCTCAGCCCGCCGATGGCGTGGATGGGGCTCATCGTGCGCAGCCGGGCGCTCGACGCCCTGCGCAAGCGCAGCAGCGACCGGGCCGACCTGATGAACGAGCTGGACGACACCCTGGCGGACACGCTGGAGGGCGACAGCACCAACCCGATGGACGCTACCGACGCGAGCGAACAGGCCTTTGCTCTGCACCAGTGCCTGGGCAAGCTCGAAAACAAGCAGCGCGAGGTGGTCAGCCTGGCCTACCTGCGCGACCTGAGCCACGGCGACCTGGCCGAGCAGCTCAAGCTGCCCTTGGGCACCGTCAAGACCTGGATCCGGCGCGGGCTGGAACAGTTGCGCGCCTGCATGGCGCGGTACGCCTGAGCCTGGAGGCTTAGCCATGAACATCTCCCGACACCCTGAATTGCTCGACCGGCTGGCGGCCAGCTATGCGCTGGGCACGCTGCGCGGCGGCGCGCGCCGCCGGTTCGAAACCCTGGCCCGCGACCAGGCCCCCGTGCGGGCTGCTGCGCTGGTGTGGCAAAGCCGGTGGTCCGGCCTGACCGAGCTGCAGGAGCTGGCCCAGCCGTCTTCGCACGTCTGGACCCGCATCCACAACCTGGTCGAGGCGGACAAGGCCGCCCAGGCGATGCAGGCCGCCCATGCATCCCCAGCGCCCGTGCCCGCCATCAGCTGGTGGCACAGCCTGCTGGTGTGGCGCGGCGCAGCCGCAGCAGGTGCGCTGGCCACGGTGGTGGCGGTGGCCGTCGGCGTGCAGGTGCACGGTGCGCTCAAGGCCACGTCGGGCCAGCAGATCGCCACGCTGCAGCAGCAACTGCAGGCCACCCCGCAGATCCAGTACGTGGCCGTGCTGGCGGACGACAAGGCGGCCGCATCGATGCTGGTCACCTTCGACCCCAAGAACAACCAGCTGGTGCTGCAGCGCGTGGGCGGCTTCCAGGAAGGCGCAGACAAGTCACTGCAGCTGTGGGCGCTGCCGCCCGCGGGCGGGCCGCGGTCTCTCGGTGTGCTGGGGCAGGAAAAGCTGCTCAAGCTGGTGGCGGGTGAAGCCGACGTCAGGCAGGTGCCAGCGCTGGCCATCAGTCTGGAGCCCAAGGGTGGTGTGCCCAGTGCCACGGGGCCGACCGGGCCGGTGCTGTTCAAGGGCGAACTGATCCAGCGCCAGCTGTAGCAGTCCTCGGGCGGCTGGGTCGATGCCGCCAAAAAATTCTGTCGTTTTTGAATCCGGTGAGCCCCACGCGCCGTAAGTTAGGTGCAACATCCACTTACAAACATCCGGAGATCACGATGAAACTCAAGCTCCACTGCGCCGCGCTGGCGGTGCTGGCGATGGGCGCCACGCTGGCACAGGCCGACACCGGCAAGCTATTGCTCACCGGCGGGGTCAGCACCATCGGAGGCTCGGCCGGCGGCGGGCTAACGCCCTGGGCCGTGATCGGCACGAACGCCACGGCGGGCGAGGTTGGCTACAGCGGCTATGCCACGCGAGCGGCCACGCAGGACTACAGCCTCACGGGCTACGGCGTGGCCTTGGGCCTGCATGACCGGGTGGAGCTGTCGCTGGCCCGTCAGGATTTCGACGCCTCGCCCGCGCTGGCCCTGAACGGCATTGCGCCTTTCGGCGTTGCCCCGGGCCAGCACATCAGGATGGACGTGGTGGGCATCAAGGTGAAAGTGGCAGGCGATGCCATCCTGGACGCCGACAGCCTCATGCCGCAGATCGCCGTGGGCCTGGAGCACAAGCGCACCCACCCGGGCTCCATCGGCTCAGTGCTCGATTTTCTGGGCATCAGGACCAGCGGCACCGACGTCTACGTGAGCGCCACCAAGCTGCTGCTGTCGCAGAGCCTGCTGCTCAATGCCACGCTGCGCTCCACCAACGCCAACCAGAACGGCCTGCTGGGTTTCGGCTCGGCCGCACCCGGCAAGAACAGCCGCAGCCTGCAGCCCGAGTTTTCCATCGCTTATCTGCTGAGCAGGAACCTGGCCGTGGGCGCCGAGTACCGCTTCAAGCCCAACAACCTGCAGGCGCTGGGCGCCGCCGCCGGCCTGGGCGCCGCGCTGCGCGAGGATGACTGGAAGGACATCTTCATCGCCTGGGCTCCCAGCAAGAACCTGTCGCTCACGCTTGCCTACGTGGATCTGGGGCGCATCGTGCCGGGCATCACCAACAACCGCCGCCAGACGGGCTACTACCTGTCGGCCCAGGTCGCGTTCTGACGTTCCGAATGACGCACAGGAGTACCTCATGATGAACAAACACCACCTCGTCGCCCTCGGCCTGTCCGCCATGGTCTGCCTTGCTGCCCCTGCCGCCATGGCGCAAGGCGCGCTCACGTCTGCCACGGCTGCCACCACGGCAGCTGCCCCCCCCGGCCTGTACCTGGCACTGGGCGAAAAGCCCGGCATCACCCGCCTGATGGACGATTTCGTGAACCGCCTGGTCAAGGACCCGCGCATCGGCGGCCATTTCAAGGACGTGAAACCCCAGGCGCTCAAGGAGAGCCTGACGGACCAGATCTGCCAGCTCAGCGGCGGGCCTTGCAAATACGAAGGCGCTGACATGAAATCGGCCCATGCCGACATGGATATCCAGAAGGGCCATTTCAACGCCCTGGTGGAGGTGCTGCAAAGCGCCATGGATGCCCAGGGCATACCCTTCGCCCAGCAAAACCGCTTGCTGGCCCTGCTGGCCCCCATGCACCGGGATGTGATCACCGTCCGTTGAACCGCCATGAAAAATACTATTGTTTTGATAGCTGCTGCCGCTGTGTGGACAAGCGCCAACGCCGGAAATGTGCAGATCCAGGTGCTGGACCGCGACGGCAAGCCCGTGTCCGACGCCGTGGTGGTGGTCTACCCCGGCACCACCACCGGTGCGCAGCCCAGCCTGCTGCAGGCCAGTCCGACCATCGAGCAGGAAAAGATGCGCTTCATACCGGCGGTGACGGTCGTGCCGGCGGGTGCCACGGTGCGCTTTACCAACCAGGACCGCTGGGATCACCACGTGCGCGGCAACCCCGCGGGCGTGGCCCCGGCTGCCGCGCCGGGGACAGCGGCTGCCAGCAGCACGAACTTCGAGTTGCGCCTGGCAGGCAAGGCCGACGGCAAGCCGGCCAACTCCGCCGACGTGAAGCTCGATGCGCCCGGCGTGGTGCTGCTGGGCTGCCACCTGCATGGCTCCATGCGCGGCCATGTGTTCGTGACCGATTCCGCCTGGACGCTCAAGACCGACAACGACGGCATTGCGCGTTTTCCTGCCGTGCCGGACGGCGCGGCCCAGGTGCGGGTGTGGCATGCCGAACAACTCGTGGATCTGCCACGCAAGTCGCTGAACGTGGTGCCCGGCCCTGTGTTGGACACAGTGCAGCTGAGCGTGGTGCCGCGCGTGCGCCGCGCGCCGCCCGCTGCGCCGGGCGGGCCTGGCAATGCACCTGGCGGGCCAATGGGCTCGTACAGCCAGGCGCCGGCATCACACGGAGCCCACGCGCACTCCGGTAGCTGAGTTCTGCAAAAGACAACACCGTCTACGCCAAGCTTGCTCTGGGGCCGCGCAGGGTTTAGACGGGCTCAGCCCGAGCGGTGGGGGCGATGCGGCGCAGTGGAGACCTTGCCTGCGCTCAACCTGGCAGCCTGAGCCCGCCCGGCCCGGACTGCACGGTGTTGGCGCTGCTCTTGTCACCACCCAGTGCCGGGGCACTCACGCTGCCCTGTTTCACGCTGCCGGCCGGTGCGTTCAGGTACAGATACAGCGCCTGCGCATCCGTGTCGCTCAACTGTCCCAGCGATTCGAAAGGCATCACCTGGATGGGCGTGCCGTCGGGCCGCTTGCCGGTGCGCAGCATGGCGATGAAACTGGCGGCGCTGGGGTAGCGTGCCATGGCGCTGTCGGCATGCTGGCTGCCAGGGCGGATGTCCGCGGCTGCAGGCCAGTCCGGCGGGCCGCCGGGGATCTTGCCGCCCTCCAGCGTCGCACCGTGGCAGCCGATGCACATGTTGGCCACGTACTGTCCGTTGGCGAGCGTCACGCCGGCCGGCACCGGGCGTGATGGCGCGAGCTGGTGGTCGATGCGCGCGGCCGCATCGGGGATCACGCCCAGGCCGTACAGCACCCATGCGGGGCGGGGCAGTTCCACCACGGCCTGTGCCGTGCCGTCCTGTGGCGGCAACTGGCGCACGTACGACACGAGCGCGTTGAGGTCGTCATTGGTGAAGCGGTTGTAGTCTTCGCTGGGCATCACCATCACGGGCCGGCCGTTGGGCTTGACGCCGTGGCGGATCACGCTGTTCCAGTCTTCCGGCTGGTAGCGGCCCACCACGCCGGCCGATGTGATGTTGGGACCGACGATGCGCGTGCCCTTGCCGTCGTTCACGAACTCGCGGCCCGTGCCCTGCGCGCCGTGGCAGTCGGTGCAGCCGCGCGATGCATAGAGGTAGCGGCCGCGTTCGATGGTCTGCGCGTCGGTGGTGTAGGCCACGGGGCGGGGCTTGATGTCGATGTAGCGGTTGCGCCGCTGTTCGGCCAGGTACAGGCCGCTGGCCGCGGTGGCTGCAACGATCACGCCCAGCAGCAGCGCGCCGCCTGCAGTCCATTTGATCCAGCGTTTCATGGTGGAGACCCTCTTCTTCGATTGAATTCCGTGTTCAGGCGGCGGATTCTGAAGTCGAAGTAGCGGTTTGAGACACCCTGCTTTCGCAGGGTGTGGCGGGGCCGGTGATTTTTGTCACAAACGGCCCGCCCGTGTGGGCCGACGCGCCAGCCGCCCCCTGCGCCACGTGCTCGCTCAGCGCTCGATGGTCTTGTTCCAGCGGGTGTTCCAGGCAGGGCGGTTCGCGTTCACGCTGTCCCAGTCCAGCGTCACGGCGTTCTTCATCCACTGGCTGATCTGCGCCACCTGCGCTGCGCCTTCGCCCACGGCCGGCGCCTTGGGGTTGGTGGGGATCTGCGCGCCGAACTGCAGCACGTTGGCCTGCGCCAGCGGGCTCAGCAGAAACTCGGCCAGCTTCTGCGCCAGCTCGGGCTCGCTGTTCTTGGCGATCACGCACTGGCCGGTCATGAGCACCACCGAGCCCTCCTTGGGCTGCGCGTACTCCACCGGAATGCCCCTGGCCTTGAGCGCGGCGACCGCCGTGGGCGTGAGCGGGAACATCGCGGCTTCACCTGTCTGCACCATCTCGGAGATCTTGGCCGAGCTCGGGATGTACTCGAGCACGTTGGGGCCGATGGTCTTGGCCCAGTTGTTGAAGCCCGGCTCCACGTTCTTGTCGTTGCCGCCCTGGATGCGGTTGAACATCAGGAAGCCATGCAGCCCGAACGACGAAGACGGCATGGACTGGAACACCACCTTGCCCTTGTACTTGGGGTCCGCGAAGTCCATCCACGAGGTGGGCGCGGCCCAGCCCTTCTCGGTGAACATCTTGGTGTTGTAGGCGATGCCGGTCATGCCCAGGCTCACGCCGCTGGCCAGGTCGTCCTTGAAGCGGGCTGCCGGGTAGATGTCGTTCAGGTGCGGGTTGGGGCGCTGCTTCTCGCACAGTCCCATGCCCATGGCGCGCACCATGATGCCGTCGTCCAGGAACATCACGTGCATCTGCGGCTTGTCCTTGTTGGCCTGGGCCTTGGCCAGGATGTCCGACGAAGTGCCGGGCACCACCACCACCTTGGCGCCGTACAGCTTCTCGAACGCGGGGAAGACGTACTGGGTGTACGCCTTTTCCATCGTGCCGCCGTTCATGCCGATGTACAGCGTCTTGGTTTGCGCCGCAGCGGTGCCGGCGGCCAGGGTGGCGGCCGCGGCCAGCATGGCGGTGGCTGCGAGCTTGCGGCGTGTGGAGCGCAGCGATGGAGCGGGAGCGAAGGTCATGGTGATTTCCTTTCAGGGGTAGGGGCGTGCAGGGATGAGGTTGGAGTTGTCAGGGGGTCACGGCGTCCGGCACATCGAACCGGGCCAGAGAAAACGCATCGATCGGCGTGCTGGTGTGCCCATCGCGCGCCAGTTCGGCCAGCACCTCGCCCACGGCGGGGCCAATCTGGAAACCCGCGCCCGCAAAGCCGAAGCCGTGGATCAGGCCGGGCGTGGTGCGGCTCTTGCACAGCACGGGCTGGCGGTCGGGCAGGTAGCCTTCGGTGCCGCTCCAGGTGCGGATGAAGTGCGCGTGCTTCAGCGCAGGCAGCAGCTCGATGGCCTGCTCCGTGAGCGATGCGATGGCGCCGCGCTCCGAGCGGGCGCGGTCGGCATCGAGCCAGAAGCCCGAGCCGCCGCCCAGCACCAGGTTGCCGCGCGCCACCTGGCGGCAGTAGATGCCGCCGCCTTCCACGCCCAGGCTCCATTGCATGAAGTAGGGCAGCGGCTCGGTGACCATCATCGCGGGGTGGCCCGAGCGCAGGGGCACCGGCTCTCCAAACTGCTCGGCCATCGCGCCGGCCCAGGCGCCCGCGCAGTTGAGCACCACGGGCGCCTGCACCTGCAGCGCCTGGCCGGAATGCAGCGTGAAAAGGTGTTGGCCGTCGTGCTCGATGCGCGTGAGCGGCGAGCGTTCGAGGATCTGGGCGCCGGCGCGTCGTGCCGCCAGTGCGAAGGCGGGGGACACCAGGCGGGGGTTGGCCTGCCCATCGTCCACACACAGTGAACCGCCCACGGCCTTGCCGCCCAGCCATGGGCATTGCGCGCGCAGGCGCTCGCCGCCGATCAGCTCGATGCCCAGATCGAAGTCACGGCTCAAGTCGGCGTAATGCTCCAGAGAGCCCATGTCCGCCTCGCTGCGTGCGATCTTGAAGTGCCCCGTGCGCGCATATTCGCCGTCGGTACCGATCAGCTCGGGCAGGCGCGCCCAGATCTGGTGGGCGCGCTGCGCCAGCGGCAGCTGGCTCAAGGGCCGGCCCTGGCGGCGCACGCCGCCGTAGTTCACGCCGCTCGATCGTGAGCCGCACAGGTCGCGTTCGAGCAGCACCACGTCCACGCCTTTGCGGCGCAGCGCCAGCGCGGCGGATGCCCCCACGATGCCGCCGCCCACAATGGCGACGTCGGTCTTGATGGTGCGAGGGAGGCTGGTGCTCATGCGCTGGCTCCCGCATCAGCGGCCTGCCGCGACTGCAGGTGAATCGGTACCGGCTTGATGGGCGCCTGACCGCGCAGCCGGCCCACCAGTTCTACGGGCTTGCCAGTCGCCTGCGCCAGGATCTCGGCCGCCGCCACGCCGCAGCTGCGGCCCTGGCAGCGGCCCATGCCCACACGGGTGAGGGCTTTGAGCCGGTTCATCTCGTCGGCGCCAGACTCGCGCACGCAGGCGCGCAGCTCGCCGGCCGACACGTTCTCGCAGCGGCACACCACCAGCGCATCGGGCGCTTGCGCGGCCCAGTCGGTGGGGAAGGGAAAGGCCCGTTCCAGTCCCCGGCGGAACTTCACCAGGCGGCCGAGCTGGGCCTGCAGCGTTTGCATGCGCGCTGCGTCCACGGCCATGCCGTGGTCCTGCAGCAGCGTCAGCGCGGCCAGCTCCCCCGCCCACTCCGCCGCGTCGGCACCCAGGATGCCCGCGCCATCGCCCGCCAGGTACACGCCCTGCACGCTGCTGCGGCCGGTGGCATCGCGCTCGGGCAGGTGGGCGCGGTGCAGGGGTGCCCAGGCGAAGCGGCAGCCCAGAAGGTCGGCCAGTTGCGTTTCGGAGCGCAGCGCGTAGCCAAGGCCCACTGCGTCGCACTGGATCGTGTGTTCGCGCCCAGCACCATCGGCCCACGCCACGCCGGCCACGCGGCCATCGCCCAGCACGCGTGCGGGTCGGATGCCGCTGTGGATGGGCACGCCGTGCGCGCGCAGCCAGCCCACGTAGTAGACGCCTTTGGCGAACACCGCAGGCTGTGTGAGCATGGCGGGCACGGCGGCCAGCTGGTCGGAAAAGCGCGCGGTGTCGAGCACCGCTGCGACCATGGCACCGGCCTTGGCGTACTGGTAGGCCACCAGGTACAGCAGCGGGCCCGTGCCCATGAGCACCACGCGACTGCCGATGGCGCAGCCCTGGAATTTGAGCGCCACCTGCGCGCCGCCCAGCGTGTAGACACCCGGCAGCGTCCAGCCTGGCAGGGGCAGCACGCGATCGGTGGCTCCGCTGGCCACGATGAGCTGGCCGTAGGGCACTGTGCGCGTGGTCTGCGTGGGGCCGTGCAGTACGTCCAGCAGGCCGCCCTGTGCGTTCCACACCAGGCTGTCGGGCCGGTAGTCGATCTGTGCGCGCAGGCCGTCCAGCGTGCCGTGCAAGGCGGTTGCGCGCGCAGCCTCGGTGCCGTACAGCGTGGCCGCAGCACGTGTGAAATGTGCAGGCGGGCGGCGGTAGATCTGCCCGCCGCCACGCGCGGCTTCGTCGATCAGCACCGGCCGCACGCCGTGCGCCGCCAGCGTCTGCGCGGCGCGGATGCCGGCCGGGCCTGCGCCCACGATCACGGGTTGCAAGGCAGGCGCCGTCGTCATGGCTGGCCCCCGATGGCAAAGGTGGCCGCATCGGCGGCTTCGGTGCGCAGCGCCATGCCGGCTGTGATGAAGGTGCTGCAGGCGCGCAGGCGCTCGCCGCTGTCGGTCGTCACCCAGCAGTCCTGGCAGGCGCCCATCAGGCAAAAGCCTGCGCGCGGCTCATGGCTGAACTCGTTGCGTCGCAGCTGTGCGCGCTGGGTGAGGATGGCGGTCAGCACAGTGTCGCCTTCCAGCGCCGTGGTGGGGCGCCCGTCCAGCGTGAAGGGCACGGCGTGGCGCGTGGTCTCTGCCACGCGGTGCAGCAAGGCGGTATTCACAGTCATTGCAGTCGTGTCCATCTACTTCCGTCCGACGAGGACACGGTCCAGGCCATACACGCGGTCCAGCAGCACCATGGCAAACGCCGTCACCGCCACCATCAGCGCCGACACGGCCGCCATCAGCGGGTCGATGGACTCGGTGGCATACATGTACATGCGCACCGGCAGTGTCACGGTGCTGGGCGAGGTGACGAAGATCGACATGGTCACTTCGTCAAAGCTGTTGATGAAGGCCAGCATCCACCCGCCCGTCACGCCCGGCAGAATCATCGGCAGCGTGATGCGTGTGAACACCGTGGCCTGGCTCGCGCCCAGCGACAGGGCGGCGTGCTCGGCACTGCGATCGAACCCCACCAGCGCCGCCACCACCAGGCGCAGTGTGTAGGGCGTGACGATGAGCGCATGCGCCACTACCAGCCAGCCAAAGCTGCCCGTGCCACCAATCAGCGCAAAAAGCCGCAGCAGAGCCACGCCCAGCACCAGGTGCGGAATGATGAGCGGCGACAAAAACAGGCCGTTGAGGAAGCCGCGCCCGGGAAAGTCGTAGCGCGTGATGGCGATGCCGGCAGGCACGGCCAGCACTGTTGCCAGCGTGGCCGATGCCAGGGCCAGCCACAGGCTGTTCCAGAACGACTGCACGAAATCGGGGTGCTCGAACACCGCCTTGAACCAGCGCAGCGAGAACTCGGTGGTTGGCAGCGTCAGCGTGTTGTGCGGCGTGAAGGCGACGATGCACACTACCAGCAGCGGGGCCAGCATGAAGGCGATGACGAGCGCGTTGAACGCGAGGGCGATGGGACCGTTCTTGTGCATCTTGGTTATCCCAAAGACTTCTTGTAGCGGCCTTCAACCAGTCGGTTGTAGCTCAGCATCACCACCAGGTTGGCCACCAGCAGCGTCAGCGCAATCGCGGCGCCCAGCGGCCAGTTCAGCTCGTGCAGGTACTCGTCGTACACCACCGTGGCCACCATCTTCAGCCGCCGCCCGCCCAGCAGGCCGGGAATGGCGAACGAGCTGGCCGCGAGGCCGAACACGATCAGGCTGCCCGACAGGATGCCCGGCAGCACCTGCGGCAGCACGATGCGCCGCAGCGTGGTGAAGGGCGAGGCCTGCAGCGACAGCGCGGCGTTCTCCACGCCCGGGTCCAGCTTCTGCAGCGATGTCCACACGGGGATCACCATGAAGGGCAGCATCACGTGCACCAGCGCCACCACCACGGCGATCTCGGTGTAGAGCATCTTCACCGGGCCGATACCGACCAGGCCGAAGGCCGCATTCACCAGCCCCTCGGGGCCGAGCAGCATGCTCCAGCCAAAGGCCCGCACCACCACCGACACCAGCAAGGGCGCCAGCACCACCAGCAGCAGGATGGAGCGCCACGGGTTGCGCATGCGGCTGAGCACATAGGCTTCGGGCGCTCCGATGGCCACGCAGATCAGCGTGACCAGCCCGGCGATCCAGAACGTGCGCCAAAAGATCGCGTGGTAGTAGGAGTCGGCAAACACATGGCGGTAGTGCTCCAGCGTGAACTCGCCCGCCTTCGCCCCCGTTGCCGGGTCGAACGCGTTGAACGACAGTACCGCCGTGAGCACCAGCGGCACCAGCAGCAGCACGGTGAACAGCAACAGCGCCGGCCCGGACAGCCACCAGGGCATGGCCTTCTTGCCCAGAAGTGGGTGGGGCGCCGCGGACAGGGGTGATGGAGTGGCTGTCATGGCCTGGCCTCTGCGGTGGCTTCATCGGCAGGCAGCAGGCGCATGCAGTGATCGGGCCAGTCCAGGCCCGTGCGTTCGCCTTCATCGAGTGCGCTGCGGCCGTCATTGGGTGCGAGCACCATGAGGTCGCCCATGGGGGTGCCCACGCGATACAGCCACTGGCTGCCCAGGAAGAAGCGCTCACACACCGCGCCGTCGATGCGGCCTTGCACCGCAGGCACCAGTTGCAGCTTTTCCGGTCGCACGCTCAGCAGCACGGCTGCGCCCGGGCGAAACTGCGCGCCTTCCACCCGCACTTCGATGGGCCCGGCGCCCACATGGGTGTGCGTGCCGGTCGCCGACGTCACCTTGCCGGGCACCAGGTTCGCCTTGCCCACGAAGGTGGAGATGAAGCGCGTGCGCGGGTGCTCGTACACGCGGTGCGGGTGGTCGATCTGCGTGGCACGGCCGGCCTCCATCACCACCACGCGGTCGCTGATGGACATGGCCTCGCTCTGGTCGTGCGTGACCATCACCGTGGTGGTGCCGACCTTGCGCTGGATCTGGCGCAACTCGAACTGCATCTCCTCGCGCAGCTTCGCGTCCAGGTTGGACAGGGGCTCGTCGAGCAGCAGCACCGGCGGCTCGATGACCAGCGCGCGCGCCAGGGCCACGCGCTGGCGCTGGCCGCCGGAGAGTTCGCGCGGGTAGCGGCCTGCGTGCTTTTCCAGATGCACCAGCGCCAGGGCCTGGGCCACGCGGTCCTTGCGCTCGGCCTTGGGCACCTTGCGCATCTCCAGGCCGAAGCTCACGTTGCCGGCCACCGTCATGTGCGGGAAGAGCGCATAGCTCTGGAACACGATGCCCAGCCCGCGCGTGTTGGCCTTGGCGTGCGTGATGTCGCGCCCGGCCAGCTCGATGCGGCCGCTGCTCACCGCCTCGAAACCCGCCACCATCTGCAAGGTGGTGGTCTTGCCGCAGCCCGAAGGGCCGAGCAGGGAGACGAACTCGCCTTTTTCCACCGTGAGGTTCATGGACTGCACCGCACAGGTGCCGCCGTAGAACTTGGTCACATTGGTGAGTTGGAGGAAGGACATGGGGGCCTTTCTTCGGGTTCCGGTTTCTTGCCAGGCGCGTGCTCTGGCGGCACGGCGCATGGATGTCTTTGTGCCGGGCGGCCTCTGCCGAACAAGGTGCCTTGGCACCGCTGCACCGCCGCGGTGCATGGATTGTTCAGGGTGGAGATGCCCGGCGTTTTCAGTTCACTCTATTGCAACAACCGAACCAGATCGCACGGGGTATTCCATTAATCAGAATTTTTCTTCAAATTATTCCGATGATTGGAATATCAAGGGTAAAATGAACCCCATTTATTCCGCAGGAACGATGCATGGAAGCAGCAACCGCAGGCACGGGTGGCGTACCCCGGGTCTTTGCCCTCATCCGCGCCCTGGTGGCCGTCCAGGCCGAGGGCGGCCGGGTCACCCAATTGGCGCGTGCCATCGGCCTCACGCAGGGCACCACGCACCGTTTGCTGCAATCGCTGGTGGCCGAAGGCATGGTCGAACAGGACGAGCGCAGCAAGCTCTACCGGTTGAGCATGGACTTCTTCGCCCTGGCTGCGCGCGCCGGCAACCCGGGCGACCTGCGCAGCCTGTGCCGCCCGGCGCTGCTGCGGCTGTGCGGCAGCCTGGGAGACAGCATCTTTTTGCTGGCGCGCAGCGGGTTCGATGCGATCTGCCTGGACCGCAGCGAGGGGCCCTTTCCGATCCGTTCGTTCACCGGCGACATCGGTGGCCGCGTGGCGCTGGGGGTGGGGCAGGGCGCGCTGGCCATCCTCGCGTTCCTGCCCGAGGCCGAGCGCGAAGAAGTCATCCGCTTCAATCTCTCGCGCGTGCGCGAGTACGGGGTGTACGACGAGGTGTACCTGCGCACCGAGATCGAGCGCGTGCGCCAGCAGGGCTACGCTGGCCGCAACACGGGCTTGCTCGAAGGCATGGCTGGCGTGGCGGTTCCCATCTGCGACCGCGAAGGCCGTGCCGTGGCGGCGCTGAGCGTGGGCACCATCGCCGACCGGCTGAATGCCGACCGCATGCCCACCGTGGTGGAACTGCTCAAGCGCGAGGCGGCGGCCATCGGGCCACGGATCAATCCTTTCGATGCGACCTTGAGAAGGCCTGCGCAGAGCCTGGCGGGCTCGCCGCCCGAGCAGCGCTTCACGCCCGGTGCGGACCGGCCCTCCGCGGCGGGGCATCCGGACTGACGCTGCACCACATTGCCGCCTTTTCCTGATCCATCGTCTGCATGAATGTCCCCGTTCTACCCGGTCGCTCGTCAGGATGGGGACGGGTCGGAGAAGAGAAACCAGTCACGCCGGGGGAGTAACCTGTTGCAATGTCTGCCTGTACGGCAGTGTTCGCGCGCACACAGGGTCGGATGCGAGAGGGAAGTGATAAGAATGAAGCGTGATGTTCGCCTGGCTGCGCTGCTGCTGATCGTCGTGGTTCTGTCGGTATCCGCCACCACCGCGTGGCAGATATGGTCTGCGCGGGAGCATGCGCTGGACGAAACCGATACCCAGAACCTCAATCTGGCGCAGACGCTCAACACCTACACGGATGGTGTCATCACCCAGAGCGCTATGTTGCTGCTGGGGATTGCGGAGCGGCTGGAAGAGGACGGCACCGGGCCCGTGCATCTGCAGCGGCTGCAGCGCCTGATCGACCGGCAGGAGCATCTGCTCAATCAGCTCAACGGCCTGGTCGTCTATGACGCCACCGGCCGCTGGCTCATGTCCTCCACCGGCCCCGTGCCAGCGCAGGCCAGCAGCGTGGACAGGGACTTCTTTGCTCACCACAGGGGCAGCCCGTCCACCGACGCCTTCATCGGGCCGGCAATCAGGAGCCGCTCCACCGGCGACTGGGTCATCACCGTCAGCCGGCGCTTCGATGACAGGCAGGGGCGCTTTGCCGGCGTGGTGGTGGTCAGCCTGGGCATCCGGAATTTTCTCGAGCAGTTCGGCAAGGTTGACGTGGGCACGCAGGGAGCCATCGGACTGTCCACGACCGAAGGACAGATGCTGGTGCGCTACCCGTACCGCGAGCAGGACATGGGCCGCGACTTCTCCAAGTCCGCGAACTTCCAGCGCTTCTACACGGGCGCCGTGTCCGGCACGGCGTCGTTCAAATCGGGCATCGATGGCATCCAACGGCTGTATGCCTACCGCAAGAGCGACCGCTACCCCGTCACCACGACCGTGGCGGTCGGCAGGGACGAGGTCCTTCAGGGCTGGCGGAGACAGGCCTTCCTCACCGCAGGTGTGGTGGGCGCGCTGCTCGTGGGCATCACGGTCATCGGCTGGCATCTGCTGATCGATATCCGCCGCCGCACGCGCGCCGAAGCGTCGCTGGTTGCCGCGCGCGAAGACCTGATGCGGGTCAACCAGAAGCTGGAAACCCTGGCCGCTCAAGACCAGCTCACGGGCCTGGCCAACCGCCGGTGCTTCGACGACACCTTGCGTACCGAATGCCGCCGCGCCAGCCGGGAGGGCGCGCCGTTGTCGCTGATGCTTATCGATGTGGACCACTTCAAGGGATTCAACGACACCTATGGCCATGTCCAGGGCGATGCCTGCCTGCAGGCCGTGGCCCGCTGCCTGGTGCAACACGCCCAGCGGCCGGGAGACCTGGTGGCGCGCTACGGCGGCGAAGAACTGGCCATCGTGCTGCCCCACACCGATCTCGATGGGGCGTTGGTGGTGGCCGAGGTGGTGCGCAGGCAGGTGGAGGCATTGGCCGTGCCGCACAGCGCCAGTTCGTTCGGCTGCGTCACGGTGAGCGTGGGGGCGGCAGCGATGGCTGGGCCCTACGAAGAAGGCTGCGAGCGGCTGCTGATCGAAGCGGCCGACGGCGGCCTGTACCGGGCCAAGGCGGCGGGACGCAACCGGACTTCGGCCTGATCAACCCCCGGTGCGCCCGAAAGAGTCCGGAAGCGCCCGAATGCACCCCCAAGCGCCACACGCAATTGCGTGGCGAGAGACACGCTAGGCCGCGCCGCCCTGCTGCGCGGAGGCGAGCAGCTGGCGCACCAGCGGGTGGTGCTGCCCCCGGCGCGACCAGATGGCATGTACTTCCTCGTGGATGCCGGGGCAGTCCCCCAACAGGCGAAGTCCCCGCACCAGAGCCACATCCTGGGCGCCCATCCGGCTCACGGGGAAAACGCCCATCCCCCGCGCAGCGAACACGGCCAGCAGAGCGCTGTCTTCAAACTCCCCCACCACCCGGGGCCGCACGCCGAGGTCCTCGAACCAAAGGTCCAGTGTGGCGCGCAGGGGTGAATGGACGGTTGGCAACAGCACGGGCAGGTCCTGAAGCGACTGAGGAAATGCATCGCGGGCCTGCTTGCGGACCAGCGACGACGGTCCGTACCACTGCAAAGCGGAGCGGGCGATGCGCTCGCCGGCCAGGCGCTGTTGGGGGTTGCGCGGCGCAGCCTGGCCTGCCAGCACCACGTCCAGCTGATGCAGGGCCAGTTCGGAGAGCAGCTCGTCGAACTCGCCCTCGTGGCAGACCAGGCGCAGGCGAGGCGTGGCCAGCACCGGCTCCAGCAGCGCGTGCGCGGCCAGCTTGGAGATGCCGTCGGACAGGCCTACCGTGAGCCGTGCGACCTGGGCACTGCCCGCTTCGCGCACTTCGCTGGCGATGCCTTGCCCCAGCTCGAAGATCTCTTCGGCCCGCGCATACGCGGCCGCACCCGCTTCGGTCAGTGCAACGCCGCGGCCCGAGGGTTTGAACAACTGGTGGCCCAGCGCCTTTTCCAGGTCGCGCACCTGCGCGCTGATGGTCTGAACGGCCATCTCCAGGCGGTCCGCGGCACGGGCAAAGCCGCCTTCCTTTGCAACCATCCAGAAGTAGTAGAGGTGGCGGTAGTTCAGCATGCGCTTTGTTCTCATTCGGAAAAACCGAATGGTAAGTTCGATACAGCCTGGTGTGTTCCGATCGCCGACATCCCCATACTCGGCGATTGCCATCTTGAAAGGACGCATTCGATGTTTTACGCAATCAGCTGGTTTCTGTCGTTCATGCTGCTGGCCCTGTGGTCGGTGGCCTGCTGGGGCGTGCATGCGGTGACTGTGTGGGCCGTGTCGAGCGCAGGAGCATTGTCGGCCGGGACTTCCGCCATGAATGCAATCCTGGTGCCCGAGTGGATCAGGGCATGGATACCGCCCCAGCTCACCCAGGAGTTCGAGGCCTTGATCGCTTCGGTCGGCCCGGTGGTTCAGTCGGCTCTGGAGGCTGTCCCCGCGCTGTCGGGCGCCGTGTCGGTGATGGCGTGGGCCATCTGGGGCCTGGGCGCGGTGGTACTCGTGGCACTCGCGGTGGGCGCGCACCTTTTGATCGCGGTGTTCAAGCGCCCACCGGCCGCAGGCAACGCACCAGTTGCCGCAGCCCGGTAAGCGTATCAGCCGGTGCGGCTGTTCGCCTACAGCAGTGCGGCTTGTCCGGCTTGTGCCTCGCAGGCGTCGTTGTGAACACCCAGCGGAACCACGCACAGCACCACGCCATCGAGCGTGAGCACAAGGCCCAGTTGGCCGCCTGCCTGTACCAGGCCGCAGGTGGTCGACGGTGTGGCGGTAGCGTGTGTAGCAGCGGCGCAAGCCCCGGCGCCTGCATGCGCCACGGCACGGACGGGCGGCTGGCGCAGCATGGCCCACAAAGCCTGGGCGTCCCGCAGCTGCAGCGATTGAAGGTACACGCGAAACAGCGTGTCTTCGTGCGGAGCGAGGTCGCCGTCCGGGCCGGCCCCGGCCTGGCCTGCCGCAGGCTGCTGCCGCTGCAGCAGCAGCTTTTGCAGCGCCCTGCGCACCTGCTGGCGGGTGGCCGCTTCGGCCTTGCCACTGGCCTGCGCGATCTCGGCATGGCTGGCTTCGAACACCTCATGCAGCAGCAGCGCAGCGCCTTCGGCGGGGCTCAGGCAGGCCGCGAGCAGGCGCAGGGCGCGTGCGACGTCACTGGCCAGTGCTGCTTCGGCCTCGGCCGACGGCGCTGCCGCCGGCACATCGCTGCTGCGGGATTGCGCTTGCCATTGCTGCATCCAGTCGCGCCGGCGTAGTTTGTCGATGGCCAGGTGGCGCACGACGGTCAGCAGCCAGGCCTGCGCGGCGTTGAGGCCCCCGATGTCTGACTCCAGCGCGCGGATGTAGGCGTCCTGTACGGCATCCTCTGCCTCGGCAGGGCCCAGCAGGCGGGTGGCCGCGCGCACCAGGTGGCGGCGGTCGGTGTCCAGCAGCAGCGCCGCCCAGTGTTCGTCATGCATCGGCAAATCTTGCCACAGCGCCGCACTGTGGGCGGATGTCACGAAATGGCCGTGCCGTTCGTCAAGCCAGTTCCAACCCCAAGGATCTTGCCCATGGACACCACCCCTGAAACTGCAGCCCCCTCCAACGCTACCGAGCCACGCACCTCCTACCTGGAAGAAAAGGCTTTCAAGGCGCGTACCTTGCTCGTCTTCGGCGCCATCAACGATGTGATCGCTGCCGACGTGACGCGCAGGCTCATCGCGCTGGACGCGGAGAGCGCCGCGCCCATCGATCTACTGGTGAGCTCGCCGGGCGGCCATCTCGAGTCCGGCGATGCGATCCACGACATCGTGCGTTTCATCGGCGCGCCGGTGAACATGATCGGCACCGGCTGGGTCGGCAGCGCCGCCACGCACCTGTATCTGGCCGTGCCGCGGGAGCGGCGCTACTGCCTGCCGAACACACGGTTTCTGATCCACCAGCCCAGCGGCGGGGCGGGCGGGCCGGCCAGCGACATCGCCATACAGGCCCGCGAGATCGTGCGGGCCCGCGAGCGCATCGCCCGCACCATCGCCCGCGAGACCGGCAAGCCGCTGGAGGTGGTTCTGGAGGACATCGAGCGCGACCGCTGGCTGTCCGCCGAGGAGGCAGTCGCCTACGGGCTGGTGTCTCGCATCATCGAGCGCAAGACCGAGCTCAAGGCCCCCGCCCTGGAATGACCTCGTTCCCGGACGCGCGCCGGCTCATGCCTGCCGCTGCCCGGCGCACTCCTGCACCACCCAGTCCCGGAACGCTTTCACGAGCGGGGTCTGCGCCCGCGCCTCGGGGTACACCAGGTAGTACGCATCGCTGCTGGTGAGCACCTGGTCCGACAGCTCCACCAGGCTGCCCGACGCCAGCTCCTGTTCGATCAGAAAGCGGGGCAGCAGCGCCGCGCCCAGGTGGGACACGGCTGCCTGGGCGATCATGGCGAAGTGTTCGGACTGGGGGCCGCGCAGGGCCAGCGCCGTGGGCGCCCCCACCAGGTCGAACCATTCGGCCCACTGTGTGGGGCGGGTGCTTTGCTGCAGCAGCACGGCGCGGGCCAGGTCCTGCGGGAAGCGGATGCCGTGGCGGTCGCGGTAGGCGGGGCTGCACACGGGCACGGTTTCCTCGTGCATCAGGTATTCGCACACAGCACCGGCCCAGTGCGGTGCCCCGAAGTGGATCGCAGCGTCGAACGGCGTGCCGGCAAAGTCGAATGGCTCTGTGCGGGCCGAGAAGTTGACCATGGCCTCGGGGTGCAGCGCCATGAAGCGCCCCAGGCGCGGAATGAGCCAGCGCGTGCCCAGCGTGGGCAGCACGGCCAGGTTGAGCAGGCCGTCGGTGCTGGAGAACGCCATGGTTTTCTGCGTGCTGGCCGACAGCTGCTGCAGCACCGCCTGCACGTCGGCGGCGTAGATGCGGCCCGCGTCGGTAAGCACCACGCGCTGGCGCACCCGGTGGAAAAGGGCGGTGCCCAGTTGTTCCTCCAGCTGCCGGATCTGCCGCGATACGGCACTTTGGGTGAGGTGCAGCTCCTCGGCAGCGCGCGAGACGCTCTGGTGGCGGGCTGCCGCTTCGAACGCCAGCAGATCGGCGGTGGACGGCAGGAAGGAGCGGCGCAACATGGTCATGCGTGTAGGGAATGATGGCCGAGGCGGATCGCAGCGCTTGATGGCAGCCAATGCTGGCGGGGCTTGCAAGGTGGGTGCTGGTATTTTCGGCTACTTCATTCCGGTTTGCTATCAAGTAGTTCCGTTTTTTTGCTATCCAGCTCGGCGCGATTGACGGATATTGGCGCATTGCGTCGTGCAGAGCCTGTCCTGTCCCAGCAGTCCGCTGCCCTTCTTGCCGCCCTTTTTTACGTTGCCCTTTCTTGCGAGCCGCCATGTCCGCCATCCCTGCCACCTCTGCCGCTAACCCACTCGTGACCGAAGTCGATCAACTGCTGCAGCGCCTGGGCGTGCCGCGCGCGGCCTACAGTGGCGGCAGCCTGCCGGTGCGCTCGCCCATCACGGGCGAGGCGATCGGTGCGGTGCCAGAGGTATCGCCCGTTCACGCCACGGCCGCGATCGGCCGCGCACATGCTGCTTTTCTGGTGTGGCGCAATGTGCCCGCGCCCCGCCGCGGCGAGCTGGTGCGCCTGCTGGGCGAAGAGTTGCGCGCTGCCAAGGCTGACCTGGGCCTGCTCGTCACCATCGAGGCGGGCAAGATCCCATCCGAAGGCCTGGGTGAGGTGCAGGAGATGATCGACATCTGCGACTTTGCCGTCGGCCTGTCGCGCCAGCTGTACGGCCTGACGATCGCCACCGAGCGTGCGGGCCACCGCATGATGGAAACCTGGCACCCGCTGGGTGTGTGCGGCGTGATCTCGGCCTTCAACTTCCCCGTGGCCGTGTGGTCATGGAATGCGGCACTGGCGCTGGTGTGCGGAGACTCGGTGGTCTGGAAGCCGTCCGAGAAGACCCCTCTGACCGCGCTGGCCACGCACGCCATTGCGCAGCGCGCCGTGGCCCGCTTCAACCGCGAGGCCGGCGGCGGTGCGCCCGAGGGCTTGCTGGAGCTGCTTATCGGCCAGCGCGACATCGGCGAGGAACTGGTGGACGACGCCCGCGTACCGCTGGTGTCGGCCACGGGTTCCACCGCCATGGGTCGCGCCGTCGGCCCGCGCCTGGCCGCACGATTCGCACGCGGCATCCTGGAGCTGGGCGGCAACAACGCCGCCATCGTGGCCCCGACCGCTGACCTGGACCTCGCGCTGCGCGGCATCGCCTTTGCCGCCATGGGCACGGCAGGGCAGCGTTGCACCACGCTGCGCCGCCTGTTCGTGCACGAGAGCATCTACGACCAGCTGGTGCCGCAGCTCGCCAAAGTGTATGCCAACGTGCAGGTGGGCGACCCGCGCGCGGCCGGCACGCTGGTGGGGCCGCTGATCGACCGCCAGGCGTTTGACGGCATGCACAAGGCCCTGGAGCAAAGCCGCGCGCTCGGTGCCAAGGTGCACGGCGGTTGCCGCGTCGAGGGCATCGGGGGCCCTGACGCCTACTATGTCCGCCCGGCGCTGGTGGAGCTCAAGGCGCACGAAGGCCCTGCGCTGCACGAGACCTTCGCGCCCATCCTGTATGTGGTGCGCTACGGCACGCTGGACGAAGCCATCGAGATGAACAACGCGGTGGGTGCGGGCCTGTCGTCGTCGATCTTCACGCTCAATGTGCGCGAGGCCGAGCAGTTCATGTCGGCTGCCGGCTCGGACTGTGGCATCGCCAACGTGAACATCGGGCCCAGCGGAGCCGAGATCGGTGGAGCCTTCGGCGGCGAGAAGGAAACCGGCGGCGGGCGCGAGGCGGGGTCGGACAGCTGGAAGGCCTACATGCGCCGGGCGACGAACACCATCAACTACTCCACCGCGCTGCCGCTCGCGCAGGGCGTCGTTTTCGACGTGTGAGCCGGGCCGTGGCTCTTGTGTCCATGCCTGCGGCTGGCAAACCCCCCATCGTCATCATCGGCGGCGGCGCGATCGGCAGTGCCATCGCCTACTTTCTCACGCTGCAGCAACCGGGCTGCAGCGTTGTGGTGGTCGAGCGCGATCCAACCTATGCGCGCGCATCGTCGGCACTGTCGGCCAGTTCCATCCGCCAGCAGTTTTCCACCGACATCAACGTCCGGATCTCGGCCTACGGCATCGACTTCCTGCGCCAGGTGGACACCCTGCTGGCCTGCGGCGGCGATGTGCCGGACGTGGGCCTGCACGAGGGCGGCTATCTGTACCTGGCCACAGTGGCCGGCGAGGCCACGCTGCGGGAGAACCATGCGCTGCAGCGGCGGCACGGCGCCGACGTGGCGCTGCTCAGCCCGCAGCAGCTGGCCGCGCGTTTCCCGTGGCTGGCGCTGCAGGACGTGGTGCTGGGCTCGCTGGGGCTGTCGGGCGAAGGCTGGTTCGACGGCTACCTGCTGCTGACCGCGCTGCGCAAGAAGGCGCAGAGCCAGGGAGTGCGCTATGTGGCCGACGAGGCCGTGGGCCTGGACATGGCCCGCAGCGATGGAGTGCGGCATGTGAGCGGCGTGCGTCTCAAGAGCGGCGGCGTGCTCACGTGCAGCTTCGCGGTGAATGCGGCGGGGCCCTGGGCGGCGGCAGTCGCCGGGTGGGCGGGCATCGAACTGCCCGTGGTGGGCAGGCGCCGCACGGTGTTCAACCTGGCCAGCCCTGCGATGCTGACGGGCTGCCCGCTGCTCATCGACACCAGCGGCATCTGGCTGCGCCCCGAGGGGCGGGGATTCATCTGCGGCTTTGCCCCAGGTGCCGAAGACGATGCTGACTTCGCGCCGCTGGAGCCCGAACACCACGCGTTCGAAGACCACGTGTGGCCCACGCTGGCAGAGCGCATTCCGGGCTTCGAGGCGCTGCGCATGCAAGGTGCCTGGGCGGGCTACTACGAGATGAACACCTTCGACCACAACGCCATCGTGGGCCTGCACCCGGACTGCGACAACCTGGTGCTGGCCAACGGGTTCTCGGGCCACGGCCTGCAGCAATGCCCTGCGGTAGGGCGCGGCCTGGCCGAACTGGTGCTGACCGGCCGTTACCAGAGCCTGGACCTGTCGCCGCTGTCCGTCGAGCGCATTGCGCGCAATCAGCCGCTGCTCGAAAAGAACGTGATCTGAATGAGCCCCTGCGTGCGCACCTTTGCTTTTTGATTTCTTCGCATCCCGCCCACCACAACACACAAGGAGACAACAACATGGCAATTTCTCGCAAGACCTTCACCGCGCTGGCCGCTGGCCTCGCCCTGGCTTGCTCGGCGCTGGCGCCCGCGCAGGCGCAGACCGTCAACACGCCAACGCTGGAGAAGATCAAGGCATCCGGCAAGGCCGTGCTGGGCGTGCGCGAGACATCCCCGCCCATGGCCTACGCGCTGGGGGCGAATGAAAAATACGTGGGCTACCACGTCGAGCTGTGCGAGCGCGTGCTCAAGGAGATCGTGCCTGACGCCAAGCTCGAATACATGGCCGTCACCGCGCAGAACACGCTGCCGCTGGTGCAGAACGGCACGCTCGACATCGGCTGCGGCCCCACCACCAACAACACCGCACGCCAGCAGCAGGTGGCTTTCGCCGTGACCACCTACGTGAGCGAAGTGCGCATGGCGGTGCGCAAGGATTCGGACCTCAAGTCCATCAGCCAGCTCGCCGGCCGCACCATCGCCGCCTCCACGGGCACCACCGCCGTGCAGCTGCTGCGCAAGCAGGAGCGCGCCCTGGGGGGAGCGCCCATCAAGACCGTGCTGGGCAAGGACCACCACGAAAGCTTCCTGCTGCTCGAGTCGGGCCGCGCCGATGCATTCGTTCTGGATGACAACCTGCTGGCCGGGATGATTGCCAACTCCAAGGACCCCTCGGCCTACCGCATCGTGGGCGAGCCGCTGGGCGCCGAGCCCATCGCGCTGCTGTTCCGCAAGGACGACCCTGCCTTCAAGGCTGCGGTGGACGGCGTGCTCACCCGCCTGATGCAAAGCGGCGAGATGGAAAAGATCTACACCAAGTGGTTCGTGAACCCCATTCCGCCCAAGAACATGAGCCTGAACCTGCCCTTGGGCACCACGCTGCGCCAGCTGTTCTCCGCACCCAACGACAAGCCCCTGGAGACCTACCAGCAATGAACGCCGCCATCCCCGCCACGGCCATCCCGGCCGCGCCCTTTCGCGCAGCCGACCGCATCAGCGCCATCGGTGTCTCGGACATCGTGCGCATCACACAGGCGGCCAACGAGCTCAAGCGCCAGGGCCAGCCCGTGATCGTGCTGGGCCTGGGCGAGCCGGACTTCGACACGCCGGCCCACATCCAGGAGGCCGCACAGCAGGCCATGGCGAGGGGTGACACGCACTACACCGTGCTGGACGGTACGCCCGAACTCAAGGCCGCCATCCAGCGCAAGTTCCGCCGCGACAACGGCCTGGACTTCGCCACCAACGAGATCACGGTGGGCGCGGGTGCCAAGCAGGTCATCTACAACGCGCTGATGGCCAGCCTGAACCCGGGCGACGAGGTGATCCTGCCCGCGCCGTACTGGACCTCGTACGCCGACATGGTGCTGATCGCGGGCGGCGTGCCCGTGGTGGTGCCGTGCAGCGAGGCCAACGGCTTTCGCATCACGGCGGACCAGCTCGACGCGGCCGTCACGCCGCGCACGCGATGGGTGTTCATCAATTCGCCTTCCAACCCCAGTGGCACGGCCTACAGCGCAGAGCAGCTCAAGCCCATCCTGGAGGTGGTGCTGAACCACCCGCAGGTGTGGGTACTGGCGGACGACATTTACGAACACATCCTGTACGACGGTCATGCGTTCGCGACCCCTGCGGCCGTGCTGCCCGAGCTGCGTGAGCGCACGCTCACGGTGAACGGCGTGTCCAAGTCGTATGCCATGACGGGCTGGCGCATCGGCTACGGTGCAGGCCCTCGTGCATTGATCGCGGCCATGGCCGTGGTGCAGAGCCAGGCCACTTCGTGCGCCTCGTCCATCAGCCAGGCGGCGGCCGTGGCCGCGCTCGATGGCCCGCAGGACATCGTGGCCGAGCGCTGCCGCGAGTTCCAGGCCCGTCGCGACCTTGTCGTTGCATCGCTCAACGCATCGCCGGGCCTGCGCTGCCGCGTGCCCGAGGGCGCGTTCTACACCTTTGCCAGCTGCGAAGGCGTCCTCGGCCGCACCACGCCGGGCGGCGCCACGCTGCGCACCGATGCGGATTTTTGCGACTACCTGCTGCGCGAATTCCATGTGGCCGTGGTGCCCGGCAGTGTGCTGGGGCTGGCGCCGTACTTCCGCATCTCGTACGCTGCGTCCATGGCCGACCTGCAGGAAGCCTGCGCGCGCATCCGCCGTGCTTGCGAGGCACTGTTCTGAGTTCTTGTTTTTGAAATGACCGCCTGACATGACTACCGCATCCTCCACCTCCCGCACCGGCGGCCAGATCCTGGTCCAGCAGCTCATCACCCACGGCGTAAAGCAATTGTTCTGCGTGCCGGGCGAGAGCTACCTGGCCGTTCTGGATGCCCTGCACGACGCCAGCATTGCCGTGACGGTGTGCCGCCAGGAGGGTGGCGCGGCGATGATGGCCGAGGCACAAGGCAAGCTCACGGGCCAGCCGGGCATCTGCTTCGTGACGCGAGGGCCCGGCGCCACCAATGCGTCGGCGGGCGTACACATTGCGCACCAGGACTCGACGCCCATGATCTTGTTCGTGGGCCAGGTGGCGCGCGGGGCGATGGGTCGCGAGGCCTTCCAGGAGCTGGACTACAGCGCCGTGTTCGGCACCATGGCCAAGTGGGTGGTGCAGATCGACGACCCGGCGCGAGTGCCCGAACTCATTTCGCGCGCCTTCCATGTGGCCACGTCGGGCCGGCCGGGTCCCGTGGTGGTGGCCTTGCCCGAAGACATGCTGACCGAGGCTGCCACCGTGGCCGACGCGCTGCCTTACCAAGTCAGCGAGACGCACCCCGGCGCCGCGCAGATGGCCGAGCTGGCAGAGCGCCTGCGCACGGCGAAGCAGCCCGTGGCCATCCTGGGCGGCAGCCGCTGGTCGGAGCAGGCGGTGCGCGAGTTCACGGACTTTGCCCAAGCGTGGTCGCTGCCGGTGTACTGCTCGTTCCGCCGCCAGATGCTGTTTGCGGCCAGCCACGCCTGCTATGGCGGCGACCTGGGCCTGGGCGTGAACCCCAAGCTGCTGGCGCGCATCCGAGCGTCCGACCTGGTGCTGGTGGTGGGCGGGCGGCTGTCCGAAGTGCCGTCGCAGGGCTATGAGCTGTTCGGCATTCCCACGCCCGCGCAGCCCTTCGTGCATGTGCACGCCGACGCCGATGAACTGGGCAAGCTCTACCGCCCCACCCAGGCCATCCATGCCACGCCGCGTGCCTTTGCGGCGGCGCTCGCCAACGTTCGCCCCACTGGGCCCGTCGTGTGGCAGGCACACGCCGACGCCGCCCATGCCGAGTACCTGGCCTGGAGCGACACGGCCCCGATCCGCATTCCGGGCGAGCTGCAGATGGGCCAGGTGATGCAGCACCTGAAGGACGTGCTGCCGGCCGACACCATCTTCTGCAACGGCGCGGGTAACTTCGCCACCTGGATCCACCGCTTCTGGCCCTTCACCACCTATGCGAGCCAGCTCGCGCCCACCAGCGGGTCGATGGGCTACGGCCTGCCCGCCGGCGTGGGCGGCAAGCGCCTGTGGCCAGAGCGCGAGGTGGTGATCTTTGCCGGCGACGGCGACTTTCTCATGCACGGCCAGGAGTTCGCCACTGCCGTGCAGTACGGCCTGCCCATCATCGTGGTGCTGCTGGACAACGCCATGTACGGCACCATTCGCATGCACCAGGAGCGCGAGTACCCTGGCCGCGTGAGCGCCACGCAGCTCAGGAACCCCGACTTCAAGGCCTACGCCCAGGCCTTTGGCGGGCACGGCGAGCGGGTGGAGCGCACGGAGGAGTTCGCCCCCGCCCTGGCGCGCGCGCGCGCGAGCGGCCTGCCGAGCGTGCTGCACTGCCTGATCGACCCCGAGGCGATCACGCCCACCGGGACGCTGCAGGGCATTCGCAAGGCGGCATTGGCCAAGCCGTAGTTCCGTGCATGCAAGTGCAAAGACATACGGTTTTTGCAGCTTCCATGAGCATTTCGGGTACTGCCGCGGCGGCATCGGGCCCTTTGCATTTCGCAGTGGCAGCAGCTTGTCGCACCGCCGCGCACAATACTGGGCGTGACAGTTTCTCCGCCCGAGCATCCCGCTGAAATCCCCGCCGCGCCGACCCTTCAGGACGGCCGGCTGCGCCGCATCGCCCACCTCGACATGGACGCCTTCTTCGCGTCCGTCGAGCTGCTGCGCTACCCGCAGCTCAAGGGGTTGCCCGTGGTCATCGGCGGCGGGCGGCGCAAGGTGGACGAGCTGCTGTTGCGCGGCCCCGATGGCACCGAGGAGCGCGAGCGGCGCTTCATCCCGGTGGAGGACTTCCCGCGGCTCAAGGACTACGTGGGCCGGGGCGTGATCACCACGGCCACCTACCCCGCGCGGCAGTTCGGCGTGGGCTCTGCCATGGGCATGATGAAGGCGGCCAGACTGTGCCCACAGGCCATCGTGCTGCCGGTGGATTTCGACGAGGTGCGCCGCTTCTCGCGCGCCTTCAAGAGCACCATCACTGACATTGCACCGGTGATGCAGGACCGGGGCGTGGACGAGGTGTACATCGATTTCACCGACGTACCCGGCGGCCAGCGCGAAGGGGGCCGGGTGTTGGCCCGGTTGATCCAGAAGAGCATCTTCGACGTGACGGGCCTGACCTGCTCCATCGGCGTGGCGCCCAACCGGTTGCTGGCCAAGATGGCCAGCGAGTTCGACAAGCCGAACGGCATCTCCATCGTCTACGCGGAAGACCTCGAAACGAAGATCTGGCCGCTCAACGTGCGCAAGATCAACGGCATTGGCCCCAAGGCGGGCGAGAAGCTGGCGTCCCTGGGCATCCAGACCATCGGGGAACTGGCCGCGCAGGACCCACAGTGGCTCATCGCCCGCTTCGGCAAGTCGAGTGGTGCCTGGATGCACCGCGTGGCCTGGGGCCGCGACGACAGCCCTGTGGTGACCGAGAGCGAGCCCGTGAGCATGAGCCGCGAGACCACCTTTGACCGCGACCTGCACGCGGTGCGCGACAAGGCGGAACTCTCGGCGATCTTCACCGACCTGTGCACGCGCCTGGCCAGCGACCTGCAGCGCAAGGGCTATGTGGCACGCACCATCGGCATCAAGCTGCGCTACGACGACTTCAAGATCGCCACGCGCGACCACACGGCCGGTAGCTACACGGACGATGCCGCCACCATGCGCCACCTGGCGGGGCAGTGCCTCAAGCGTGTGCCGCTGGACAAGCGCCTGCGGCTCCTGGGCGTGCGCGCCAGCACGCTCGCGCGCCGGGGGGAAGAGCCGCCCCTGGAGCCGCGCGCGAATGGGCCCGCAGGTGGCAGCGGAACGCCAGGGGGGACTGGCGGCCCGGACGAGTCCGGCGGCCTGGGCAGCACGGCGCAGCTGTTCTGAGCGGGGCCGGGCACGAACGGTAGAACAGGCGGAAGGTGGCGTGCGTTCCTGCGGAGAGGGCGCCAGGCAGGAGGGGATGCATGGCTCCGCATCGCAGCCCACGCCCGCACACCTTGACGCTTGCTTACGCGTAACTTACATTGAAATCCCCGTCTGGCGGGAGATCGACATGACGCTCAATGAGCTGCAACGCATCAAGCAATGGCACGTGGCCCACCGGGCAGAGCACCCGCTGGAGTACCACCTGTGGGACCTGGTGCTCACGCTCTGGCTGATGGGCTGGGTGGGCTGGTTGCCCACCTGTGCCTTTGGCGAAGCCTGGGCCGCACCGCTGTGTTTCATGGGCACCATGGTTCCCAGCCTTTATGTGGGCTGGCGCGCGCGGGCCCATCGGCTGCACAAGCTGCGGTGCGATTGGATCGGGAGGTGATCGCACCCTCTGATACGGGTTCGCCCGTCTCGCGGCGCGGGCAATGGCGCGCCCCGCGCACCGAAGGTGCCCGCCGCCTGCTGCCTACTGCCGCGCCGTGCGGGCGTTGCGCGGCAGGCCCTGGGGGTGGCTGGTGCGCAAGGGGTTGATGTCCAGGCCGCCGCGCCGCGTGTAGCGGGCGTACACGGTCAGCTTGATGGGTTTGCAGCGGGTCCATACGTCCATGAAGATGCGCTCCACGCATTGCTCGTGGAATTCGTTGTGGTTGCGAAAGCTCACCAGGTATTGCAGCAGGCCTTCCTGGTTGATCTGCGGGCCGCTGTAGCTGATCTGTACGCTGCCCCAGTCGGGCTGGCCCGTGACGAGGCAGTTGCTCTTGAGCAGGTTGCTGGTCAGCACCTCGGACACGGGGGCCTCGGTGAATTCGGCCGTCAGCAGTTCGGGTGCGGGCTGGTAGCGCGTGCATTCCACGTCCAGGCGGTCCAGGCTCAGGCCATCGAGTTCGTGAACGGGTTCCTGGTCGAACAGCTCGGGCCCGATGAGCCGCACGCCCACGGTGGCCGGGTGCTCGGCGCCGCGCCACGCAGCCTCGCTGATGTCGGCGCGGATGCGGGCCTGCACTTCGGCCGCATCGGCGAAGCGGGTGTTGTTGAAGCTGTTGAGGTAGAGCTTGAACGACTTGCTCTCGACGATGTTGGGTGTCTCGCACGGCACGGTGATGTGCGCCAGCGCCACCTGCGGCTTGCCGCGCGGGTTGAGCCACGACAGCTCGAACGCGGTCCACAGGTCGGCCCCGAAGAAGGGCGCTGCGCCGGTGATACCGATCTCCGAGCGCTTGCCGGCGCGGGGAATGGGGAACAGCAGCGAGGCGTCGTACTGGTCGATGTAGGCAGAGGATTTGCCCAGCTGGGATTGTTCTGGCGTGTTCATTCGGTGCCCGTCAGGATGTGTTTTTGCTATGCATTCAATAGCTTGCAGCGCTTGCCCATCAAGCTACAGGGCCTGTTTTTACTTGAATTCACGCTCGCGAAGCCACTTGGTGGCGATCCATTTCTCACCCGCGATCACCGGGGCGCCGCCGTGCAGTGTGCGCGTGGATGGATGAGGGCGCTCGTAGCTGAAGAACACGGCGTTGCCGCGCTGCGGGCCGACCTCGACGTGCACGTCGGGGAAGGTCGTGCCGCCGCCTTTCTCGGGCGTGTTGAGGTACATCACCAGCGTGCCCACACGCTGCCCGCCGCGCTTGACGATGGTGGCGGTGCCGGGCTCGGCCGGATCGAAGTAGTCGTAGTGGGGCTTGTACTCGGCGCCGGGGCGGTAGTGCAGCACCTGCAGGCCTTCGCCGTTCTCGATGGGCCAGTTCAGCAGGCGGGCGACGCGCTCTTCGATGCGCTGCAGCAGCGCGCTTTCACCCCGCTGGAAGAACATGCCGTCGCTGGTGCGGTCGTCGTTGATCTCTTCGCCGCCGGTCTTGGTGGCCACGGTGAGGGAGCGTGCCAGTCGTGGCTCGGCGGCGGCGATGAGCGCCTGGCACTCCTCGTCGGACAGCAGGCCACCGAAAACCACCACGCGGGGCTGGGCCATGGCCAGCAGCACCTTGACGACGCGGTCGCCGCCATCTATTTCGGTGGGCGAGTCGCCCAACTGCGGCCCCGGCACGGGCACTGCGGGGGGCTGGCCTTGCTGCACCGCCAGATCGTTCAGGTGGTCCTGCAGCGTGACCTCCATCGCCTCGGCCGCCACATCCTCGTCCCAGCCCGCATCGCGCATGGACTGCAGCACCACCGGCGCGGCATAGCCGGCCTGGGCCTGCTCGATGATCCAGCGGCGCAGTTCGGGGGTGATGGATTGGGATGTCTTCATGTCAGTGTTCCATGGTGCTGGGCATCGGTGACCCATGGCTTCAAAAACCGGTACGGCCGCCCCGGGCGATGGTCCTCATCCTCTGCGAAAGACGAGGCGCTCCGGCGTGGAGACCCCGGGGGCGAAAGCATAGCCGTCCAGGTCAAAACCTTCCAGTTTGTGCGGCGTGGCGACACGGTGCGTGATGGCGTAGCGCGCCATGAGCCCGCGCGCGCGCTTGGCATGAAAGCTGATGATCTTGTAGCCGCTGCCCTTGTAGTCTTCGAACACGCAGTCGATGACGCGTGCCTTGAGCGCCTTGCGGTCCACGGCCTTGAAGTATTCCTGCGAGGCGAGGTTGACCACGACGGGGGTCTTGTCCGCGCGCAGGCGGGTGTTCAGGTGCTCGGCGATCTGGCTGCCCCAGTAGTCGTAGAGGTTGCTGCCGGCGTCGGTGGCCAGTCGCGTGCCCATCTCCAGCCGGTACGGCTGCATGCGGTCCAGCGGCCGCAGCACGCCGTACAGCCCGCTCAGGATGGCCACGTGGCCCTGGGCCCATGCCAGGTCGTCGGCGGAGAGCGAGCGGGCCTGCAGCCCGTCATACACGTCGCCATTGAAGGCCAGCGCCGCCTGGCGCGAATTGGTGGCCGTGAAACGCGGGCGCCATGCCTGGTAGCGGGCCACGTTGAGCGCGGCGAGCTTGTCGCTCAGGTCCATCAGCGAGGCAATGCTCTGCGGCGAATGCGCGCGCAGCACCTCGATGAGGGCCGCCGATTGAGGCACGAACTGCGGCGTGGTGTGGGGCAGGCCCTCGGGCAGGGGCGTGTCGTAGTCGAGCGACTTGGCGGGCGAAAGCAAAAACAGCATGGCAGGGCTGGGGCGGTGATCGATGGATGCGTGGATGGAGGGCAGCAAGCGAAGGGATGCCGTGCTGGTGGGGTGTAAGGACAAAATGGTAACGGCTGGGCGCAGGGGCCGGCGCCGAATGCGTGAATCTGCACGGCTATCCCTTGACTGGGCACGACTCCTGCGAACTGCCGGCCCCAAGAAAAAAAAGGCGGCCCGAGGGCCGCCTTCTTCCTTGCGTGGTTGCCGAATCGGTTCAGGCCACGGGAGGCTTCTCGAACGGCAGGGTCAGATCGGCCAGGTCACGGCGGGTCTCCACCAGCACCAGTGGGCCTTCGTCCAGCACCACGACGGGCGGACGCTCGCGTGGAACATGGATGGGGCGCGGTTCGGCGGCGATGGCGGCCTGCACGGCGGCAATCTTGTCCGCATCGGAGTTCACCCACTGCAGGCCCGATGCCACGGCGACCTGCTGGAGTTCGTCCACGGGCAGCTTGAAGGCCGACACGCGTGGCATGCCTGCGGCAGCCGCGACGGGCGCTGCTGCCGGTGCAGCGGGCACCGCCAGGGGCGCGGGCGCGGGCGCCGGTGTTGCTGCCACTGGCGCGGATGCGACAGGGGCTGCTGCGACAGGGGCCGTCACAGGGGCTGTTGCCGGTTCGGCCGCTGGGGGCAGCTGTGCCGCTGCCGTGGCAGGGGCCACTGCAGACGCAGGCGCCGCTGGGGCGGCGCTGAAGTAGCTGCGGCGCGGCTGCCCGTCCTGCTCGCCGGGCTCCGCGCCGGCTTGCGGTGCAGCCGCTGTGGGGTCGAAGTCCAGCATGGCCGGGGCGGCGGCAGTGGCGTCGGCGTTGTCGCGCGGGCCCCGGTCGCCGCGTTCGCGGCGGTCACGGCCATAGCGGTCTCGCGAGCGACGCTCGCGGCGCTGCTCTTCGCTGGCGGGGGTGCCGGGTGCTGCGGTTTCGTTGCCGGTCAGGTCCAGGTCGGGCAGCGAAGCCAGCGGGGCGGTATCGACGAAATCGCCAGCCACCGGTGCTGCGGCCACGTCCTGGCCGTTGGCTTCCTGGTTGCGGGGCGCGCGCTCACCGCGCTCGCCACGGTTGCCGCGTTCACCGCGTTCACCGCGTTCACCGCGTTCGCGGCGGGGGCCGCGCTCGCCACGGGGCTGCTGGCCTGGGGTTGCATCAGCGGTGCCTGCGCCCTGGTTGCCCGGGCCTTCCACCTGCGATTGTGCTGCCGTGGCGTCACCGTTTGCAGCAGCGGCCTGGTTGCGGGCTTCCGCATCGCGGCGGCCCCGGCCACCGTCGCGGCCATTGCGGTTGTCACGGCCTTCACGCGGCTCGCGGCCTTCGCCTTCGGGGCGGCGCTCTCCATCACGTTGCGGGCGGTTGTCAGCATCGCGGGGAGCACGGCCTTCGGCCGTGCGCTCGCCGCGGCGGCCGCGGTTTTCACCATTGCCTTCACGGTTGCCACCTTCGCGGTTGCCGTCGCGTCCGCCACGGCCTCGGCCACGGCCTTCACCGTTGCGGGCATCGCGGCGGGGCTCGCCGCGACTGGTGGTTTCAGCTGCCGGTGCGGGCGCCGGGGCGGCCACGGGTGCGGGGGCTGCCGCAGGCGTCGTGCCAAAGCCGAACAGGCTCTTGAGCCAGGCGAAGAAACCTTGCTCCTGCGGGGCTGCTGCTGGCGCGGGCGCTGCCGCCGGGGCTTGGGCGGGTGCGGGTGCAGCAGTGCCCTGGCGGGTTGGCTGGCCTGCGCGCTGGGGGCGTGCCGCGCCTTCGGGGCGTGGCTCGGCCACGGGCGCCGGCGCATCGGGCAGCACGCCCTTGATGACGGGCGTCTGCTTGTTGGTGGGCTCCTGCGAGCGGCGCGTGACGGAGGTCGGGTCCTCGATCTCTTCGGCGAGCTTGTAGCTGGCCTCGATGTGGTCCAGGCGCGGGTCGTCGTGCTTGAGGCGTTCCAAGCGGTAGTTGGGGGTTTCCAGCGTCTTGTTGGGCACCATCAGCACCGCAACGCGCTGCTTGAGCTCGATCTTGGCGATCTCGGTGCGCTTTTCGTTCAGCAGGAACGAGGCCACTTCCACCGGCACTTGGCAATGCACGGCGGCCGTGTTGTCCTTCATGGACTCTTCCTGGATGATCCGCAGGATCTGCAGGGCCGAACTTTCCGTGTCGCGGATGTGGCCCGAGCCGCCGCAGCGGGGGCAGGGGATGGACGAGCCTTCGGAGAGGGCGGGCTTGAGGCGCTGGCGGCTCATTTCCATGAGGCCGAACTTGCTGATGGTGCCGAATTGCACGCGTGCGCGGTCCTGGCGCAGCGCGTCGCGCAGGCGGTTTTCCACTTCGCGGCGGTTCTTGCTTTCCTCCATGTCGATGAAGTCGATGACGATCAGACCGCCCAGGTCGCGCAGGCGCATCTGGCGGGCCACTTCGTCGGCGGCTTCCAGGTTGGTGCGGGTGGCGGTTTCCTCGATGTCGCCGCCCTTGATGGCGCGGGCCGAGTTCACGTCCACGGACACCAGCGCTTCGGTGTGGTCGATCACGATGGCGCCGCCCGAGGGCAGTTGCACGGTGCGGGCGTAGGCTGATTCGATCTGGTGTTCGATCTGGAAGCGGCTGAACAGCGCGGCGTCGTCGCGGTAGCGCTTCACGCGGGCGGCATGCTCGGGCATGACGTGCGCCATGAACTGGTGCGCCTGCTCGTAGATGTCGTCGGTATCGATGAGGATGTCACCGATGTCGTTGTTGAAGTAGTCGCGGATCGCGCGGATGACGAGGCTCGACTCCTGATAGATCAGGAAGGCGCCCTTGCCGCCCTTGGCTGCGCCGTCGATGGCGTTCCAGAGCTTGAGCAGGTAGTTCAGGTCCCACTGCAGTTCGGGCGCCGACCGGCCGATGCCGGCCGTGCGGGCGATGATGGACATGCCGTTGGGGTATTCCAGCTGGTCCATCGCCTCCTTCAGCTCTGCGCGGTCCTCGCCCTCGATGCGGCGCGACACGCCACCGCCACGGGGGTTGTTGGGCATCAGCACCACGTAGCGGCCGGCCAGGCTGATGAAGGTGGTCAGGGCCGCGCCCTTGTTGCCGCGCTCTTCCTTTTCGACCTGGACCAGCAGCTCCTGGCCTTCCTTGATGACTTCGTTGATGCGCGCCTGGCTGGGCGAGACGCCGGGGGCAAAGTACTGGCGCGAGATTTCCTTGAACGGCAGGAAGCCGTGGCGGTCTTCGCCGTAGTCGACGAAGCAGGCCTCCAGCGAGGGCTCGACGCGCGTGACGACGGCCTTGTAGATGTTGCCCTTGCGCTGCTCGCGGCCCTCGATCTCGATTTCGTAGTCGAGGAGCTTTTGTCCGTCGACGATGGCCAGGCGCCGTTCTTCAGGCTGCGTGGCGTTGATGAGCATCCGCTTCATGATGCGATTCCTTCAGTGTTTCGCGGGCAGCGGCACTGCAGCCGGATCACAGGCTGCGTGGGCTGCCGCCCACAGTTTCCAAACCAATACAACAAGCTCTACAGGAGCTGTGAATGCCTGGACTGACGCATCGAAACGAAGGGAATTGCCGGGGATGCCAAGGATATGCGGCGCTCTAGCGCAGCATCGAGAGGCAGGGGCGCGTGGATGGGGGCGAGTGGTAGGAGCGCAGTTTTGCTAGCAAAAGAGTAGCTGGTTGCGCTTGCTGGCTGGGCGTCGAGAGCGGATTTGAGCGTGCAGCCGGGGGCAACAGCCTCCGCCACAAGGTCTCTATCCATGCCATCAACAACCACATGCTCGCTTTGATCCGCTGACAGGCTGTGCCCGGGTAGGGTGCATCTGCCAGCTTGGGGGATTCCGTATCAGTGTTTCAATCTGTCAGCCCGCCGCGCGAAGTGCAGGCCACCACAGGCATCTGGCCTGCAATCTGCGTGCACGACGCCCGTTGGCATCGACGTGCCTGAACGTGGGGCAAGGGCTGTGTGGACTAAACTCCAGACAAATCAACCACTTACATGACAACGCGCAGGTGAAACACATTATAGGGGCCAAACCGCCCGCAGTTTCTGCGGGGCTTCCCGCAGCCCGCATGGTGGAGGTCGATGCGGACTCCGCAGGCCAGCGGCTCGATAACTTTTTGATACGCCAGTTGAAGGGCGTGCCCAAGACGCACGTCTACCGCATCATCCGCAGCGGCGAGGTGCGCATCAACAAAGGGCGGGCGAGCGCCGACACCCGGGTGGAGGCGGGCGACCTGGTGCGCCTGCCACCCGTGCGCGTCTCCGACAAGGTGGTCGAGAAGGCCGAGCGCCCGGCGCCCGCACGCGAGTTTCCGGTCCTGCTGGAGGATGAGCACCTCATCGCCATCGACAAGCCCGCTGGCGTGGCCGTGCATGGCGGCAGCGGCGTGAGCTTCGGTGTGATCGAGCAGCTGCGCCAGGCCCGCCCGCAGGCCAAATTCCTGGAACTGGTGCACCGGCTGGACCGCGACACATCGGGCATCCTGCTGGTCGCCAAGAAGCGCTCGGCGCTCACCCACCTTCAGGATCAGTTCCGCGAGCGCGAGACAGGCAAGACCTATCTGGCGCTCGTCACCGGCACCTGGCCCGCCAACAAGAAGGTCATCGACCTGCCGCTGCACAAGTACCTGCAGGCAGACGGCGAGCGCCGCGTGCGCGTCACCACGGCAGACGACCCCGACGGCATGCGCTCCATCACCTTGGTCAAGGTGCGCAGCACGGTTCCCGCACGGCAGGCCCAGGGCCTGCCCGCAATGTCCCTGCTGGAGGTGACCATCAAGACCGGCCGCACGCACCAGATCCGTGTACATCTGGCCAGCCAGGGGCATGCCATCGTGGGGGACGACAAGTACGGCGACTTCGAGCTCAACAAGCGCCTGCTGAAGCTGTCGATGAAGCGCATGTTTCTTCATGCCTGGCGGTTACAGTTCAACCACCCCGCCTCGGGCGAGCGCGTGGCGCTCAGCGCCGAACTGCCGCCCGAACTGGCCGGGTTCATTCCCCCCGTGTCCCCAGCGCCCTGACAACGCGCGAGCCGCTGCCCTCTTGCCCCATGCCTGCTTCCAGCTTTCGTCCCCGCCGCTTCGATCTCATCGCCTTCGACTGGGACGGCACCTTGTTCGATTCCACGGCCATCATCGTGCGCTGCATCCAGAACGCCGTGCGGGACGTGGGCGGCACGGTGCCGTCGGACAAAGCGGCCGCCTACGTGATCGGCATGGGCCTGATGCAGGCACTGGCCCACGCGGCGCCCGACGTGCCGCCCGAGCGCTACACCGACCTGGCCAACCGCTACCGGCTCCACTACACCCAGCACCAGGACGACCTGAGCCTGTTCGATGGCGTGCTGCCGCTCCTGAACGACCTGCGCGAGCGCGGCCATCTGCTGGCTGTGGCCACCGGCAAGAGCCGGCGCGGCCTGGACGAGGTGCTGCACACCGTGCAATTGCGCGGCATGTTCGACGGCTCGCGCACCGCCGACCAGACGGCCGGCAAGCCACACCCGCTGATGCTCCAGGAGCTGATGGCCGAGTTCGACGTGCCACCCGATCGCCTGCTGATGATCGGCGACACGACCCACGACCTGCAGATGGCGGTGAACGCTGGCTGTGCGAGCGTGGGGGTGAGCTATGGCGCGCACGAGCCCGGCGTCTTCCATGCACTGGCCCCGCTGCACGTGGCGCATTCGGTGCGCGAGTTGCACGACTGGCTGCTGCACAACGCCTGACCGGCATGGACGAGCACCGCGCCATTCCCCTGTGCCCCAGCGGCGCCTTGGTCGACAGCGGCTTGGCCGTTCCGTTCGACGTGGTCTATGCAGGACAGACCTGCCGGGCTTTTGCAATTCGTTACAACGGCCAACCCCACGCCTACCTGAACCGCTGCACGCACGTTCCGATGGAGATGGACTACCAGCCCAACCGTCTGTTCGATGACACCGGCCAGTGGCTGCTGTGCGCCACGCACGGCGCGGCGTACCTGCCGGGCACGGGCGAGTGCGCGGGCGGCCCCTGTCGTGGCGGTCTGGTGAAAATCCCGTTGACGGAAAGCGGTGGTGTGGTGCACTGGCATACTGCCCACCATCTGCAACCCGTCGAGTTCTGAAACCACCGCACCCAGACCCGACGCCGCAGCAGTCAGCGCCGGCTGCCCCGCGCCAGGACCATGATCACATGACGACCGATTCGCAACAGCCCGGCAATTCGGGCTTTGACCCCAAGAGCAACCCTGCGCCCGACCTGTGGGCGCAATCAGCTACAAATTCAGGAGCACCTGTGAGCGACTCATCGCGTGAACCCGGCTGGGAGCGCGCCACGCTGGAAAAGCTGGCGTTTGCCACCCTCAATGAACAGCGCAGCGCACGCCGCTGGAAGATCTTCTTTCGCCTGACCTGGCTGGTGCTGATCGCTGCCATCGCCTTCATGGCGCTGCGCCAGGCGTCTCCCAGCGCGAGCAAGAGCTCGCCGCACACTGCGGTGGTCGACATCAAGGGTGAAATCGCAGCCGGTGCGGAGGCCAGCGCCGAGTTCGTCGTGGCCGCCATGCGCAGCGCCCTGGAAGACGAAGGCTCGCAGGCGCTGGTTCTGCTCATCAACTCGCCGGGTGGCAGCCCCGTGCAGGCCGGCATCATCAACGACGAGATCGTGCGCTTGAAGGCCAAGCACGGCAAGCCGATCTATGCGGTGGTCGAGGAAACCTGTGCTTCCGCCGCCTACTACATTGCCGCTGCGGCGGACGATATCTATGTGGACAAGGCCAGCATCGTGGGCAGCATCGGCGTGCTGATGGACAGCTTCGGCTTTACCGGCACCATGGAAAAGCTGGGCGTGGAGCGCCGTCTGCTCACGGCTGGCGAGAACAAGGGCTTCCTGGACCCCTTCAGCCCGCAGACTGAAAAGCAGCGCGCCTACGCCCAGACCATGCTCGACCAGATCCACCAGCAGTTCATCGCCGTGGTCAAGGAAGGGCGTGGCGACCGCCTCAAGACCACGCCCGACACCTTCAGCGGCCTGTTCTGGACCGGTCAGCAGGCCGTGGAAATGGGCTTGGCCGACAAGCTGGGCAACCTGGACTACGTGGCCCGCGAAGTGGTCAAGGCCGAGGAGGTCATCGACTACACCCGCCGCGACAATGTGGCCGAGCGCCTGGTCAAGCGTTTTGGCGCGGCGATCGGCGTGGGCGCGGTCAAGTCGCTCGCCTGGGCCGGCCCCCAGCTGCGCTGAGCAACCGGGCGCCGTGGCGCCATGGCGCCACTTGGCCGGTGCATCGATCGGTCGTGGGGTGCGCACCGGGGACGCACCGGACCAGCATCCAAGCCTTCCCGCCCCGTGCAACGTCACCGTTGCGCGGGGTCGTTTTTTTGGGGCGGGATGTGTAGTCCAAGTCAGCTGTCGGTGCCTGCCGGTTTGCGCTGGCGGGAGCCGTCTTCCAGGATGATGTCGTCGGCGACCAGCTTGCCCGTGTCGTCCCACTGCTTGCGGGCCGTGAGGCGCGTGCGGCCCCGCGCGTCGAGGGTGGTGGAGTACTGCTCCTCCATCGCCAGGCGGCCGTTGTCGTGGAAGGCCTGCTGCGTGCCCACTGGCCACTGGTCCGCGTTGAGCTGGTCGCGGCGTGCCAGCTTGCCGTCGTCACGGTACATCTCGCGCAGCAGGCGGGCCTGCGGGCCGGTGCCGCTCCAGGTGCTGCGTTCGCGCACGGACCCGTTCAGGTACCAGCGCTCCACCCGCACCTCGCGGCCGCCTTCAAAGTTGCGCTGCTCGATCGGCTGGCCCGACGACCCGTAGCGCCGGGTCGTCAGCAACTCGCCGCGCGTGTCGCGCAAGCTGCGGTCGTCCGGGGTGAAGACCCGTTCCTCGCGCAGCACGCTCTTGCCGCCCTCGGTGTAGAAGCTCCGGTGCACCCGCCGGCCATCCACCACCGACTGCTGGGCGGCGACAAGGCCGTCGCTCGACCATTCGGTGGCACTGAGCACACGGCCCTGGTCGTAGCGCAATTGCGCGGACCGCGCGCCGCTCTCGGCAAAGAGCTCGGTGTCGGTGGCGCCGTCGAAGCCGCAAAGCTTGCGGTCGTCGGGCAGCACGCTGGCGCGCGGGCACAGCAGGCGCATGGGCTGGCTCTTGCTGTTGTATTCCAGGTGAAAGACTTCCTGGCCGTCGCTGTGAAACGACACGCGTTCCAGGCGCCCGGAGGCGTCGTAGCGGCGCACGGCGCCTTGCGTGCGGCCGTTGTCGACGGTCTCTTCGCGGCGCACCTTGCCGTTCGGCCAGAACTCCACCACCCGTCCGTGACTGTTGCCGCGCTCGTTCACCGTGCGCTCGCGCAGCAGCCGGCCCTCGCGGTCGAACATGCGCTCCTGCCCGATGAACCTGCCATTGCGCAGCTCCTGTTCGCGCTGCAGGTGGCCGGTGTCCTCTTCGCGGCAGCGCACCTGGCCCGACTTGCCGGCCAGCTCCGCGCCGTTGGAGACATTGAGGGGCCTGCCATCCAGTTCGCAGCGAATGATCGCGCTGGCGCTCGATGCATAAGCGCTGGCAGCTATCAAAAGTATAGTGAAAGGATGCTTCATGGGGTGGCTCCAGGTGCGCGGCTTTACCGGCCCAGCGCGAACACGACCGGCGTGCGGTTGTCGGGCGCCGCGGGCTGCTGGCGCCACTGGCGCACCAGCTGGCTCTGGATGCGGGCCTCTGGCAGGGTCAGGCCGCTGGCCAGCGCCAGGCGGGTGTGGGGTTGCAGGGTCTGCACCAGGGACTGCCACAGCGCCGCATTGCGGTAGGGCGTCTCGATGAACAGCTGGGTCTGGCCGGTTTTCAGGGCCAGGGTCTCCAGCTCCTTGATGCGCTGGGTGCGCTCCTGCGCGTCCTGCGGCAGGTAGCCCACGAAGGCAAAGTTCTGCCCGTTGAGCCCGCTGGCCGCCAGCGCCAGCAGCAGCGACACCGGCCCGACCAGCGGCACCACGCGAATGGAGAGGTCGTGCGCCGCGCGCACCACGGACGAGCCGGGATCGGCCACGGCGGGCATGCCGGCCTCGCTGACCAGACCCATGTCGTGCCCCGCCAGCGCGGCGGCCAGCAGGGGCCGCGCATCGAACGGTGCCGAGCCTTTGTCGCCGTGGTCGCCCTTCTTGTGCACCTCGCGCGGCAGCTCGGTGATCTGCTGCTGCTGCAGGGGTGCGGCCAGCGGGTGCAGTGCGTCGATGCGCTTGAGGTAGGCGCGGGTGCTCTTGGCGTTCTCGCACACCCAGTGGGTCAGGCGTGCGGCGGTCTGCAGCGTGCTGGCGGGCAGAGCGTCCTGCAGGGGGGCGGTGGTCTCGCAGCCGAAGTCGAGCGGTGCCGGCACCAGGTACAACGTGCCCCTGGCGGTGTTTTGGGGGAGGGAAGCGCCGTCGCTCATGGTAGGGTCAGCCCCGCCGCACGCAGCATGCGGCACGTGCGGATCAGCGGCAGGCCGATGAGGGCTGTGGGGTCGTCGCTGTGGATCGCGTCCAGCAGCGCGATGCCCAGGCCCTCGCTCTTGGCGCTCCCGGCGCAGTCGTAGGGTTGCTCGGCGCGCAGGTAGCGTTCGATCTCAGCGTCGGAAAGGTCGCGGAACTTCACTTCGACCGGTGCCAGCTCGGCTTGCTCGAAGCCCGTGGCGGCGCACACCACCGCCACGGCAGTCTGGAAGACCACGGTGTGCCCGCGCATCTGGCGCAGTTGCTGCACGGCGCGCTCATGCTCGCCGGGCTTGCCCAGCGGCATGCCTGCCAGGTCGGCCACCTGGTCCGAACCGATGACGACGGCCCCGGGGTGCTGCTGCGCCACTGCGCGGGCCTTGGCCAGCGCCAGGCGCAATGCCAGTGCGCGGGGGGCTTCGCCAGGTGCCGGCGTCTCGTCCACATGGGGCGCGGCGACGTCGAAGGGCAGGTTCAACCGCTCGAGCAGTTCTCGCCGGTAGCGCGAGGTCGAGCCCAATACCAGAGGGCGTTGCAGGGGGGGGGATTGATGCATGCGCCGATTCTCTTACACTGCCGCCATGACCAAGGAATTCTCCCCGCAGCGCCTCGACGTGAAAGCCTTTGCACAGGCGGGCGGGCGGTTGTCGGGCCACGATTCGCTGCTCAAATACGAGCGTCTGGCCCAGGAGGCCAAAGGCCTGCACCCCGACCTGATGGTGGACTGGGAAGCCGTGGGCGAGGTCCGCACGGCAATGGGCGGCATGGGGCAGGTGTGGCTGAGCATCAAGGTCACCGCCAGCTTTCCCATGGAATGCCAGCGCTGCATGACGCCCGTGGATGTGCCGCTGGAGGTGGACCGCGAATTCCGCTTCGTCGCCGACGAAGCCACTGCGGAGGCCCTGGATGACGAGAGCGAGGAAGACCTTCTCGCCATGAGCCGCGAGTTCGATCTGCGCGAGCTTATCGAAGACGAATTGCTGATGGCATTGCCGGTGGTGCCCAGGCACGACGAATGCCCCACCTCAGTGCCCATGGCGTCTTCCGACGACGATTTCGAGGACGCCAATGCCGACAAGCCCAATCCCTTTGCGGCCCTGGCGGGCCTGCGCAAGGATGGCAAGGGGCAGTGAACCGACGAGTCCTGGAAAGCGGTCCGCAAGGGTATGGGCAGGCTCGAAAATCATTTGGGTTATAATCGAGGGCTTCACGCGAATCCCCTCGTGTCTTAATGGGCTGATCGCGTATTTACCAACCTATTCAAGACCAGGAGCCATCATGGCCGTTCAGCAAAACAAAAAGTCCCCTTCCAAGCGCGGCATGCACCGCTCGCACAATGCCTTGAATGTGCCAGGCATTGCAGTGGAGCCCACCACCGGTGAGACGCACCTGCGTCACCACATCAGCCCCAACGGTTTCTACCGTGGCCGCCAGGTGCTCAAGAACAAGTCCGAAGCCTGACCTTCGCACCATCCACAGGCCCGTTGCTACAGAAAGCGTAGCGCGGGCCTTTGTTTTGGCTATTGCATTTCCATCGCCGGCCCGCTGGGCCGGCCAGACTAGTCGCCCATGATCACACTGGCTGTTGACTGCATGGGGGGCGACCACGGCCCCCGCGTCACGCTGGCGGCGTGCCGTCAGTTTCTCGACCATCATCCGGATGCCCGCCTCCTGCTCGTCGGCCTGGCGGACAGTCTGCAGTCGTTCTCCCACGAGCGGGCCAGCATCGTTGCTGCCTCGGAAGTGGTCGCCATGGACGACCCCGTGGAAGTGGCTCTGCGCAAGAAGAAGGACTCTTCCATGCGCGTGGCGATTCAGCAGGTCAAGGATGGTGCCGCCGCTGCCGCCGTGTCGGCCGGCAATACCGGCGCGCTGATGGCCATTGCGCGCTACCTTTTGAAGACGCTGGATGGCATCGATCGTCCGGCCATTGCCACCCAGATGCCCAATGCTGCCGGCGGTGCCACCACGGTGCTGGACCTGGGCGCCAATGTGGACTGCTCGGCCGAACACCTGCTGCAGTTCGCGGTCATGGGTTCGGCGCTGGTATCCGCGCTCAAGGAGGGCGGTGAACCGACGGTCGGCCTGCTCAATATTGGCGAAGAAGTCATCAAGGGCAGCGAAGTCATTAAAAAAGCCGGCGAACTCTTGCGATCTGCTGCCAACTCCGGCGATCTGAATTTTTTTGGAAATGTCGAGGGCAATGACATCTTCAAGGGCACGGTGGACATCGTCGTGTGTGACGGATTTGTGGGGAATGTGGCCCTCAAGGCCAGCGAGGGCGTGGCGTCGATGATCATCGGAGCCTTGAAGACCGAGTTCTCTCGCAATATGTTCACCAAAATGGCTGCTATCGTCGCCTATCCGATCCTAAAAGCGCTTATGAAGCGAATGGATTACCGTCGTTACAACGGCGCGGCACTTTTGGGGCTGCGTGGGCTGGTGTTCAAGAGCCATGGATCGGCAGACACAATGGCTTTCGAGCAGGCTTTGAACCGGGCGTATGATGCAGCCCGCAACAACCTGCTCGACCGTGTCCGGACCCGGATTGCGCATGCGGCACCTCTTCTGGCGCCTGCAGATGCCCAGCCCCAGCCTGGCGTAGCGGCGACGACGACACATTGATGAGACGCTACTCCCGCATTACCGGCACCGGCAGCTACCTGCCTCCCCGCAGGCTGACCAACGCCGATCTGGTGGCTGAACTCGGCCAACGCGGCATCGAAACCTCTGACGAATGGATCGTGGAGCGCACCGGCATCCGGGCGCGCCATTTTGCGGCGCCGGATGTGGCCAGCAGCGATCTGGGTCTGGAAGCCGCGCG
Source organism: Acidovorax sp. sic0104 (assembly GCF_019219095.1). Taxonomy (GTDB): domain Bacteria; phylum Pseudomonadota; class Gammaproteobacteria; order Burkholderiales; family Burkholderiaceae_C; genus Acidovorax. The sequence continues at coordinate 198,748 of NZ_JAHUWH010000001.1, read as the reverse complement.
CAGTGCGTTGCAGGCGGCGGGCTTGCAGCCCACCGACATCGACCTCATCATCGTCGCCACGTCCACGCCGGACATGGTGTTCCCCTCCACCGCCTGCATCCTGCAGAACAAGCTGGGCGCCAATGGTTGCCCGGCGTTTGATGTGCAGGCCGTCTGCAGCGGTTTTGTCTATGCGCTGACGGTGGCAGATGCCATGATCCAGTCCGGTGCCGCCAGTCGCGCGCTGGTGGTCGGCTCCGAGGTGTTCAGCCGCATCCTTGATTTCAACGACCGGACGACCTGCGTGCTGTTCGGCGATGGCGCGGGTGCCGTGGTGCTGGAGGCGTCCGAGACTCCTGGCGTGCTCTCGAGCGACCTGCACGCCGACGGCAAGCATGTCGGCATCCTGTGCGTGCCCGGCAATGTCTCTGGCGGGCAGGTGCTGGGAGACCCGGTGCTGAAGATGGACGGGCAGGCGGTCTTCAAGCTGGCGGTGGGTGTGCTGGAAAAGGCTGCCCATGCGGTGCTGGCCAAGGCGGGCCTCGCCGAAGCCGATATTGATTGGCTGATTCCCCACCAGGCCAACATCCGCATCATGCAAAGCACGGCCAAGAAGCTCAAGCTGCCGATGGACAAGGTGGTGGTCACGGTGGACCAGCACGGCAACACGTCGGCTGCCTCCATCCCTCTGGCGCTCGACCACGGCGTGCGCACGGGACAGGTGAAAAAAGGCCAGACGCTGCTGCTCGAAGGTGTCGGCGGCGGCTTCACCTGGGGCGCGGTGCTCCTGAAGTTATAGCTGTCAGCGCTTTCCAGGAAAGCGCTGGGGCAAGATTTCAATCCTATTTCTGGACTTTTTCATGAAGACTTTTGCATTTGTCTTTCCGGGGCAAGGCTCGCAGTCCGTGGGCATGCTCGACGGCTGGGGTGATCACCCTGTGGTCGCCCAGACCCTGCAGGAGGCCTCGGATGCGCTGGGCGAGAACGTCGGCCAATTGATCAAGGAAGGCCCGAAGGAGGCGCTGGCCCTGACGACCAACACGCAGCCTGTGATGCTGGTGGCGGGCGTGGTGGCGTGGCGCGTCTGGCGCGCCGAGGGCGGCGCCGTTCCGGCGGCTGTGGCCGGGCACTCGCTGGGCGAATATTCGGCGCTGGTGGCTGCGGGTGTGCTCACTCTGGCACAGGCCGCGCCTCTGGTGCGCCTGCGTGCTGCTGCCATGCAAGAGGCCGTGCCGGTGGGCACGGGGGCCATGGCAGCCATCCTGGGCATGGATTCCGCAAGGGTGATCGCGGGTTGTGCCGAGGCGTTGGCTTCGTTTGGTGCGGGCACCTCCGAAGTGGTCGAGGCCGTCAATTTCAACGACCCTATCCAGACGGTGATCGCCGGAACCAAGGCGGGTGTGGACAAGGCCTGCGAAATGCTCAAGGCTGCAGGTGCCAAGCGCGCGCTGCCACTGCCGGTGTCCGCCCCTTTCCATTCCAGCCTGATGAAGCCGGCCGCCGAGAAGCTGCGCCTGGCGCTGGGCGATGTGGCACTGGGAGCCGCCCAGATTCCCGTCCTGAACAACGTGGACGTTGCAGTGCAGCAGGATGCGGATGCGATCCGCGATGCGCTGTACCGACAGGCTTTTGGCCCCGTGCGCTGGGTGGAATGCGTGCACGCGCTCAAGGCGCGCGGCATCACGCACATCATCGAAAGCGGCCCTGGCAAGGTGTTGGCTGGCCTGACCAAGCGCATTGATCCCGAACTGGTGGGCGGTGCGATGTTTGATCCGGCCTCGCTGGCCGAAACCCGGGAGTTGCTGGCATGACGGAATCTTTTTCGACCGCCCAGGTGGCGCTGGTCACGGGCGCATCGCGCGGCATCGGTGCGGCGATTGCTCTCGAACTGGCCGTGCGCGGCTACCAGGTGGTGGGCACCGCCACCACGGACGACGGCGCCCAGCGTATCAGCCAGGCTCTGGCGGCCTATCCGGGCTCGCGCGGCGCCAATCTCAATGTCAACGACGCCGCAGCTGTGGACGCGCTGCTTGACTCCATCGTCAAGCAGCAAGGCGGCCTGCATGTGCTGGTGAACAATGCCGGCATCACCCGCGACACTCTCGCGATGCGTATGAAGGACGACGACTGGGACGCCGTTCTGGATACCAATCTCAAGGCCGTGTTCCGCGTGAGCCGCGCTGCGATCCGCCCGATGATGAAGCAGCGTTTCGGGCGCATCATCAGCATCACGAGTGTGGTGGGCGCCTCCGGCAATCCGGGCCAGGCCAACTACGCTGCAGCCAAGGCTGGCGTGGCCGGCATGACGCGCGCACTGGCTCGCGAGCTGGGTAGCCGCAGCATCACCGTGAACTGCGTGGCGCCGGGATTCATTGAGACAGACATGACCTCGGTGCTGCCTGAAGACCAGCAAAAAGCGCTCAATGCGCAGATCCCGCTGGGCCATATGGGCAAGCCGCAGGACATCGCGCATGCGGTGGCCTACCTCGCTTCGCGCGAAGCGGGTTACGTGACTGGCCAGGAGTTGCATGTCAATGGCGGCATGTACATGTAATTGATGGAAGATAACGCCGGTTCATCCGGACGGCGGGCTGTTTAGGGCTTCTCCTTAAGCAGCTAGAATCGCGGATTCATTCACAACCCCCAGAGGGAAACCATGAGCGATATCGAAGCACGCGTCAAAAAAATCATTGCCGAACAACTCGGTGTGGAAGAGTCCCAGGTCACGAACGAAAAGGCGTTCGTCGCTGACCTCGGCGCTGATTCGCTGGACACGGTGGAGCTGGTGATGGCCCTGGAAGACGAGTTCGGCATCGAGATCCCCGACGAAGACGCGGAGAAGATCACGACGGTGCAGAACGCCATCGACTACGCCAACACCCACCAGAAGGCCTGAGCGGCGCGCACTGCGCCTGACTCAAGCGATCAGCAGAAGGTTTTTCACGCATGAGCCGTCGTCGCGTTGTCGTGACCGGCCTGGGATGCATCAGCCCCGTGGGCAACACGGTGGCGCAGGCCTGGGCCAATCTCCTTGCCGGTCAGTCCGGCATTGACCTCATCACCAAGTTCGACGCGTCGAACTTCGCCTGCAAGATTGCCGGGGAGGTCAAAGGTTTCGACCTGGATTCGTACATCAGCGCCAAGGATGCGCGCGCGATGGACAGTTTCATCCACTTCGGCATTGCCGCCGCTGTGCAGGCCGTGCAGGACGCGGGCCTGCCGACGGGTGAGGCGCTCAGTGAAGAATTGGCCACACGCATCGCCTGCGTGATTGGCTCCGGTATCGGTGGCTTGCCGCTGATCGAAGATACCCATGCCGAACTCACCAGCCGGGGCCCCCGGCGGGTCACGCCGTTCTTCGTGCCGGCGTCCATCATCAACATGGTGGCGGGGCATGTGTCCATGCGCTTTGGCTTCAAGGGGCCGAATCTTGCCGTGGTGACTGCCTGCACAACGGGCTTGCATTGCATCGGCGAGGCGGGCCGCATGATCGAGTACGGTGATGCCGATGTGGTCGTGGCGGGTGGCACCGAGTCCACCGTTTCGCCGCTGGGCATCGGCGGCTTCGCGGCAATGCGTGCACTGTCCACCCGCAATGATGACCCGAAGACGGCCTCGCGTCCCTGGGACAAGGACCGTGATGGTTTTGTGCTGGGCGAGGGCGCCGGGGTGATGGTGCTTGAAGAATACGAGCATGCGAAAGCCCGCGGTGCAAAGATCTATGCTGAGCTGAGCGGCTTTGGCATGAGCGCCGATGCCGGGCACATGACGGCGCCCAACATGGACGGTCCGCGCCGCGCGATGCTCAATGCCCTGCGCAATGCGGGAATGAATGCCGATCAGGTGGACTACCTGAATGCCCACGGTACCTCCACGCCGTTGGGTGACCTCAACGAAACGAACGCCATCAAGGCGGCCCTGGGCGAGCACGCCTACAAGACCGTTGTGAGCTCGACCAAGTCCATGACCGGCCACTTGCTCGGCGGCGCGGGCGGCATCGAAAGCATCTTCACTGTGCTTGCGTTGCACCACCAGAAGGTGCCACCCACGATCAACCTGTTCAACCAGGACCCCGCGTGCGATCTGGATTACTGCGCCAATACGGCCCGTGACATGAAGATCGACGTGGCTGTGAAGAACAACTTTGGCTTTGGCGGAACCAACGGCACGCTGGTCTTCAAGCGGGTCTGAGACTGCCGCTGGCGCCGTGCCGCTAGGCACGCGCCGGTGTGGTGGATTGGATGCTCGCGCTGGAGACTTGGTGCAACACACCGTCGACGGACCCTCGGTCAGGGTCGCTCGGCCAGTGCGGCAGGCCGCTGCCTCGCTTGCAGCTTCGCCTTGGGCGCCCGGTATGGCGTGCGCATCCTCATGAGCAAGCTCGCGCGCAATGCCCCGTCTGTGCGGTATCCGTTTCGGCGCAGCGGGGTGCTGGGGCTATTTCTCCTGGCCGCTGGCCTCTTGGGGGCCGCAGCGCTCGGCGCGTGGTTTGTACAAGGCAGCCGCCTAGTTGCTGCCCCCTGGGTAACTGGGGTGGCCGGCGCATTGTGGCTGGTGGCCGCGGGCTGTGCGCTCCAGTTCTGGCTGACCCAGCCCGCAGGCGTCATCCACTGGGACGGGCAGGCCTGGAGTGTTGTCACGCTGACTGGCCGGGCGCAAGAGGAAACTTGGGCACTTTCCGGCCCACCCGCAGTCTTTCTGGACATGCAGTCCCACTTGTGGGTGCATGTCTTGCCCGCTGGGCGCCGCGGTCTTTGCTTGTGGCTGGAGCGATCGGGCCAGCCAGAGCGTTGGATGGACATGCGCCGTGCGGTATATTCGCGCGCCAAGCCGGGCGTGGACCCTGACGCAATCGCTCCGGCCGGTAGCCGTGGGGCGTGATTTCCAAGTATCAATGACTGCAAATACGCCTTCCCCCTCCGAAGACAGTGATCTCCAACTGGTGGAGCGCGCGGTTGCGGGCGATCAGCGTGCCTACGAGTTGCTGGTCATCAAGTACCAGCGGCGCATCGAGCGGCTGATTGGCCGCATGGTCCGCGATACCGATCTGATCCCGGACATCGCGCAGGAGACCTTCATCCACGCCTACCGGGCGCTGCACCAGTTCCGGGGCGAGGCGCAGTTCTACACCTGGCTGTACCGGATTGCGGTCAATACTGCCAAGAAGGCGCTCATGGATATGAAGCGCAACCCGGTCATCTCGGAGAACGCGCTTCGGGGGAATGACGAGGAAGATGAAACTTCCCGCCTCGGACACGAACTAACCAGCGAAGAAACCCCCGAAACCGTACTCGCTGCGCGAGAAATCGCGCAAGCCGTCAATGCGGCCATGGAGGCATTGCCCGAAGATCTGCGCCAGGCAGTCACGCTGCGCGAGATCGAAGGGCTGAGTTACGACGAGATCGCTCTGGCCATGGGATGCCCCATCGGCACGGTCCGGTCCCGGATTTTTCGGGCGCGGGAGGCCATTTCGGCCCGGGTGCGTCCTTTGCTTGAAAACCAGTCGGGCAAACGGTGGTGAGGTGATGAAATGAACAAGGCTGTAGCAAACATCGAATTGGCGGACCGCTCCGTGGCGGGCGGTATGGACAGACGAGAGCAGTTGTCTGCGATGGCGGACGGGCAGTTGCAGGGCGTGGAGCTGGCTGATGCGCTGGCGTACGCCGGCCGGGACGACGAGGCCATCGCCACGTGGCAGCTTTACCATCTGGTGGGCGACGTTCTGCGCTCGCCTGAACTGGCCCGGCCTGTCGATGACGGGTTCATGAGCCGCCTGCGCACGGAACTAGCGAAGGAGCCTCTGCCTGTCCGGATGCAAGACCCCGTGCAGGTGGCGGTGGTGGCTCCTGCATCCACGGCGGCTGCGAATGCCTCTGTTTTCCGCTGGAAGATGGCCGCAGGATTCGCGTCCCTGGCCGCTGTTGCGGCCATCGGCTGGGCGTCTGTGGAGAGCCTTCAGGCAGGCCCTGGGCAGGCTCCCGCAGGCGCGCAGTTGGCCCAATCCGCAGATCGTGCAGCCGGCGTGCCGGCGGCGCCCGTCGTGGCGGTCGCCGATGCGGAAGGCCAGCAGGTCATGATCCGTGACCCCCGCCTGGATGAGTTGCTGGCCGCACACAAGCAGTTTGGCAGCACCTCGGCTTTGCAAATGCCTGCGGGTTTCTTGCGCAATGCCACTTTCGAGACTCCCAGCCGTTGATTGCACGGCTGTGATCGGCATCAAGGCCACGCGATGAGCCCTTCAGGAGTCGCCGTCATCAGCCCCGTGATGTCTTCGTATCGATGGCTCAGGGTGTCGGCCCTGGCGGCATTGTGTTCGCTGGGAATTTCGTGCGCAGTGAGCGCGCCGCAGGCGGGATCCGCAGCGCCGTCGGCGAGCGAGTCCGCAGCCCCCGCGGACCGCAATGTCGCCCAGTGGATAGAGCGCATGCACCGCGCGCCCTGTGCCAGGCCGTATGTCGGGACTTTTGTGGTCCTGTCCGCCAGCGGTGCCATGGCCAGTTCGCGGATCTGGCAGGCCTGCGACGCCCAGCAGCAGTTGGAGCAGGTAGAGGTCCTGAGCGGCACGCCACGCGTGATCTTCAGACGCAACGACGAGGTTCGGACCTTCTGGCCGCAAACGCGCGTGGTGCGCATGGACCGGCGCGATGCGGCGGGGCTTTTTCCGCGCGTTCCTGCTGTCGACGGGGCGTCCATTTCCCAGTTCTATGTCTCGAAGTTCCTGGGCCACGAGCGGGTGGCTGGCCTGGCCGCCGATGTCGTGTGGTTCAAGCCTCTCGATGGCCTCAGGTTTGGATACCGGTTGTGGAGCGAAAAGGAAACAGGTCTGGTCGTAAAGCTGCAGACACTAGGGCCTGACGGGCGGGTGCTGGAGCAGTCGGCCTTTTCGGAGCTGGACCTTCATGCCGCAGTGCGGGTCGAGCAGCTCTCGCGTCTCATGGATGCCACCTCCGGCTACAAGGTGGTCGCTCCCGCGGTGGTCAGGACAACCGCAAAGGAAGAAGGCTGGGCCTTGCGGCAGCCCGTGGCGGGCTTTGTTCCGGTCAGCTGCCACAAGCGGGCGGTGTCCGCCACTGACGATGCACAGGGGGTGCTGCAGTGCCTCTATTCCGATGGCCTGGCATCGGTGTCATTGTTCATGGAGTCATTCGACGCGCAGCGCCATCCGGCGCAGCCACAGGTCTCCAGCATGGGGGCCACGCAATTGCTGGCCCAGAAGATCGCGCCGGATGTGTGGCTGACTGTGGTCGGCGAAGTGCCCATGCAGACATTGCGCCTCTTTGCGGGGCAGCTCGAGCGCATACGGTGATGCGTCTCCGGCGCTCTGGTAGGGCGCCGCCCCTGCATGCGCTTGCAGGCAAGCGATACAGCCCCTGCGGGGGAACCAATCGGTCGCACACTCTTCACAGTTACATACAGTTGTATTGACGGCATTCGTCATATTTCACGAAAGGTCAAAGATGTCGAAGTTCGATCGAACCGTGCTGCGCTCCTGGGCGCTCGCATCGGTGTTGGTGGGTGTGGCAGGCACGGCAGGGTTGCTGCCGCATGCTGCGATGGCGCAACCTGCCGCCGCCGTGCGAGGTCTTCCCGATTTCACCGATCTGGTGGACCAGGTAGGGCCTTCGGTGGTCAACATCCGCACCGTGGAGAAGGCGTCGAGCCGGGCGGGGGCCAACGGCATGGACGAAGAGATGCTCGAATTTTTCAAGCGTTTCGGCGTGCCCATCCCGAACGTGCCGAGGCAGCAGCGCCCTCAGCGTCCGCAGCAGGAAGAAGAGGCGCAACCACGCGGCGTCGGCTCAGGCTTCATCTTGACGGCCGACGGGTTCGTGATGACCAATGCTCACGTGGTGGAAGGTGCTGACGAAGTCATCGTGACGCTCACGGACAAGCGTGAGTTCAAGGCCAGGATCATCGGTGCAGACAAGCGCACCGACGTCGCCGTGGTGAAGATTGAGGCCACCGGCCTACCGGCAGTCAAGGTGGGTGATCTGAACCGCCTTCGCGTGGGCGAATGGGTGATGGCCATCGGTTCTCCCTTCGGGCTGGAGAATACCGTCACTGCGGGAATCGTGAGCGCCAAGCAGCGCGACACGGGAGACTATCTGCCTTTCATCCAGACCGACGTGGCGATCAATCCGGGCAACTCGGGCGGGCCGCTGATCAACATGCGGGGAGAGGTGGTTGGTATCAACAGCCAGATCTACTCGCGCTCGGGCGGTTTCATGGGCATATCGTTCGCCATTCCCATGGATGAAGCGATCCGCGTGAGTGAGCAACTGCGCGCGACCGGCCGCGTGACGCGCGGCCGTATCGGTGTCCAGATAGGACAGGTCACCCGTGATGTGGCGGAGTCCATCGGCCTGGGCAAGCCGCAGGGGGCTTTGGTGACGGGTGTCGAGGCGGGCTCTCCCGCTGACAAGGCTGGCGTGGAGGCCGGAGACATCATCACGCGCTTTGACGGCAAGGCGATCGACAAGGTCGGGGATCTGCCGCGCCTGGTGGGCAATACCAAGCCGGGCAGCAAGAGCACCGTGACGGTCTTTCGCCGGGGCGCCACGCGCGACCTGGGCATCACCATCGCGGAGATCGAGCCGGACAAGGCTGTGGCGAAGGCGCCGGAGCGCGAGGAAAAACCCAAGGCGTCTGCCGCGGCGCAGCAGGTGGGGCTTGCGGTGACGGAGCTGACCGACGCGCAGAAGAAGGAGCTCAAGATCAAGGGCGGCGTGGTAGTGGCGTCCGCCACCGATGCCGCAGCGCGGGCCGGCCTGCGAGAAGGGGACGTGATCCTGTCGATTGCCAATACGGAGGTCGCAGGTGTGAAGGAGTTCGAAGCCGTTTTGTCGAAGGCTGACAAGGCCAAGCCGATCAACGTGCTGTATCGCCGTGGCGAATGGGCCCAGTACGCGCTGATCCGTCCCGCTCGATAGCCGGCGAAGAGGGCCTTTGTGAAGGGGCTGTGACCGCCCGACATGACCCCTTCGCCGCCAAGCCTTTGGGGATGCGCCACTATTTTTGATAGGCCATCACAAAGTCTTTGGATCGTTTTGAAGTTAGCTTTCGCTCACATGAGTGGCATGCTATCAATCAATTTCGATAGAATATAGGCACCTGTTCAACCTTTAACTGTATATCGAACGGCGCCGGGTTCACGATGCGGGATGGTCGCGTGCAATGCACAGCTGATCCACAGCTCACCCACAAGTTGTTCAGCGTTGCTGATACGTCAACTGTGTATAAGCTGTGTATAAAATTCCTGTTGCACCGTGACAACTCCCCTTGGATGCAGTCGGGCGGGCTTTTTTCGGCGGGCTTTTTGCCTACAATGAAGTTCCAACTATCGCAGTTGCCAATGATTGTTGGTTCAGGGCGCGTCGCCATTCGACGCGCCCTTTTTTCTTGTGTGCGCCGTTTTAATTCAATCACTTGACGTTTTTCGTTGATGAACCACATCAGAAATTTTTCCATCATCGCGCACATCGACCATGGCAAGTCGACGCTTGCGGATCGTTTGATCCAGCGCTGTGGTGGGCTCGCAGAGCGAGACATGGAAGCCCAGGTGCTCGACTCGATGGACATCGAAAAAGAGCGTGGGATAACCATCAAGGCGCAGACCGCGGCGTTGCAGTACAAGGCCCTGGATGGGCAGGTCTACAACCTCAACCTGATCGACACGCCGGGCCACGTTGATTTCTCGTACGAGGTGAGCCGCTCGCTGTCCGCATGTGAAGGTGCGCTGCTCGTTGTCGATGCATCGCAGGGAGTGGAAGCGCAGACGGTGGCCAACTGCTATACGGCGCTGGACCTCGGCGTGGAAGTTGTGCCTGTGCTCAACAAGATGGATCTGCCCAACGCAGATCCCGACAACGCCAAGGCCGAGATCGAAGACGTGATCGGCATCGATGCGACCGATGCCATTCCCTGCTCGGCCAAGACCGGCATGGGCATCGATGAGATCCTCGAAGCCATCGTCGCCAAGGTGCCGGCGCCGCGCGGCAAGGCCGAAGGCCCGCTGCGCGCGATGATCATCGACAGCTGGTTCGACAGCTACGTGGGCGTTGTGATGCTGGTGCGTGTCGTGGATGGCCGCCTGCTCAAGGGCGAGCGCATCAAGATGATGGCCACGGGCGCGGTGTACAACGCGGACAATCTCGGCGTCTTTACGCCCGCCAACGAGCCGCGCGATTCGCTGGATGCGGGCCAGGTGGGCTACATCATCGCGGGGATCAAGGAACTGCAGGCCGCGAAGGTGGGCGACACCATCACGCTGGAAAAGAAGCTGCCCAATAACGCAGGCCCTGCAGCCGAGGCGCTGCCCGGTTTCAAGGAAATCCAGCCCCAGGTGTTCGCGGGCCTGTACCCCACCGAAGCCAGCGAGTACGACTCGCTGCGCGATGCGCTCGAAAAACTCAAGCTCAACGATGCGTCGCTGCATTACGAGCCTGAGGTGAGCCAGGCGCTGGGCTTTGGATTTCGCTGCGGCTTCCTGGGCCTGCTGCACATGGAGATCGTGCAGGAACGTCTCGAGCGCGAGTTCGACCAGGACCTCATCACCACTGCGCCCAGCGTGGTCTACCAGGTGGTCAAGGCCGACGGCGAGATCATCATGGTCGAGAACCCCTCCAAGATGCCCGACCAGGGCCGGCTGGAAGAGGTCAGAGAGCCCATCGTCACGGTGCATCTGTACATGCCCCAGGACTACGTTGGCCCTGTGATGACGCTGGCCAATCAGAAGCGGGGCGTTCAGATCAACATGGCTTACCACGGCCGCCAGGTGATGCTGACGTACGACATGCCGCTCGGCGAAATCGTGCTCGACTTCTTCGACAAGCTCAAGTCGGTATCGCGCGGCTACGCCTCGATGGACTACGAGTTCAAGGAGTACCGCCCGTCCGACGTGGTCAAGGTGGACATCCTGCTCAACGGCGAGAAGGTGGACGCCCTGTCGATCATCGTCCACCGCTCGCAATCGCAGTACCGCGGCCGTGCCGTGGTGGGCAAGATGCGCGAGATCATCAGCCGTCAGATGTACGACGTGGCCATTCAGGCGGCCATCGGCGCCAACATCATCGCGCGCGAAACCATCAAGGCGCTGCGCAAGAACGTGCTGGCAAAATGCTACGGCGGTGACATCACCCGCAAGCGCAAGCTCCTTGAGAAGCAGAAGGCAGGCAAGAAACGCATGAAACAAATCGGATCGGTCGAAGTGCCCCAAGAGGCTTTCCTGGCCATTTTGCAGGTGGAAGATTGATGCTTCAGTTCATGCAGATCCTCACCTCCGCGGTGCTGGCCGTGTTTGCCGGCTACATCGGTGCCTGGTACTTTGGTGCCATCGAAGGAAACTTCGCCCTGCTGCTGTTTCTCGCGACGGTGGTGACGGGCGCCTATTGGCTTGCAGAACGGTTCTATTTCCTGCCGCAGCGCCGGCGTGCGGCCCAGGCGGTGGAGGACGCTGCAATCGAGCGTCGGGCCGAACTCGATCGCATGGGCATCCAGAAAGTGGACCTGGATGTCCAGGAGGCCAAGGGCCGCCTGCTCATGCAGCCATGGTGGCTCGATTGGACTGCGGGCCTGTTTCCCGTCATCGTTGTCGTCTTCCTGCTGCGCTCCTTCCTGTTCGAGCCCTTCAAGATCCCCTCCGGATCGATGATCCCCACGCTGCTAGTGGGCGACCTGATCCTGGTGAACAAGTTCACCTATGGTGTGCGTCTGCCGGTGATCCATACCAAGATCATCGAAGGCAACAAGCCCGAGCGCGGTGACGTGCTCGTGTTCCGCTATCCGCCGCAGCCCAGCCTGGACTACATCAAGCGGGTGGTGGGCGTGCCGGGAGACGAGGTGGCCTACCTGAACAAGCGCCTGACGATCAACGGCAAGGCCGTGGACACGAAGGCCATGCCCGACTTCTTCGAAGAAGATTCGATGCGCTACTTCAAGCAGTTCGAAGAACAGCTTGGCGATCACCCGCACCGCTTGCTCAACAACCCGGATGTTCCGGCGTTCATACAGGGCGCTTCCAACTTTGCGAACCGCCAGAACTGCCGCTACAGTGTCGAAGGCGTCGTCTGCAAGGTCCCCGAGGGGCACTACTTCATGATGGGTGACAACCGGGACAACTCCCTGGACTCGCGTTACTGGGGTTTCGTGCCGGAAGGCAACATTGTCGGCCGGGCCTTTTTCGTGTGGATGAATTTCGGTAATCTCAAGCGCATCGGTTCGTTCAAGTGACGGCCAAGCGGCTCAACACCAACTGAGGGGGAAACAACAATGCGTCGCAACCAATCCGTGAGCCGCTCTCGCCAGCGCGGGCTGTCGTTCATCGGCGTGATCTTCATTGGGCTGATCGCAGTCGCTGCATTTGCGATCGGCGGCCAATCCGTTCCCATCTTTCTGGAGTACCAGGCCATCGGCAAGGCGGCAGGCAAGGCTGCCAGAGAGGGCTCGACCGTGGCTGACATCCGCAATGTCTACGAGCGTGCAGCGGCCATCGACAACATCAGCTCCGTGCAGGCCAAGGACCTTGAGATCACCAAGCGCGGTGACAAGACCGTGGTTTCCTTCAAGTACTCCCGCGAAATCGCCCTGGCGGGCCCGGCGTTTCTTGTCTACCGCTTTGAAGGACAGACCAAGTAGTGCATCCAGGCCTTCAATCGCTGCAGGCTCGCCTGCAGCATGTTTTTTCCAATCCGGCGCTTCTGCAGCGCGCCACGACACACCGAAGTTTCTCGGCCGACCACAACGAGCGCCTTGAATTCCTGGGGGACTCCGTCCTGAACCTGGCAGTCGCCAGCCTGCTGTATCAGCGACTGGCAGACCTGCCTGAGGGCGATCTCTCACGTGTCAGGGCGAATCTCGTCAAGCAGGACACTCTCCACCAGCTCGCGCTGCACCTGAAGGTACCCGAGGTGCTGCGCCTGGGCGAGGGCGAAGCCAAATCCGGCGGCCAGCAGCGTCCGTCCATCCTTGCCGATGCCCTGGAGGCTCTCATCGGGGCCGTTTATCTGGATGCGGGTTATTCAGCCGCCGAAGCGCTGGTGCACCGGCTTTTTCAGGGCGTCGAAATCAACCCCCAGATGCAGGCGGCGTCCAAGGATGCCAAAACCGCGTTGCAGGAGTGGCTCCAGGGTCGCAAAATGAAGCTGCCGCAGTACAAGGTGGTGGCGACGGTGGGCGCGGCCCACCGCCAGACCTTCGACGTCGAGTGCGACATCCCAGAACTCTCCCTGACCGAGCGCGGCATCGGCGGATCGCGCCGGGCGGGCGAGCAGGCAGCTGCTGCGGCCATGCTGGCCACATTGAAAGCAAAGAATCTATGAACAACGACGCAACCAAGGATGTGGCCGGTGAAGAAGACGGCGCCCCGGGCGCCGGTGTCCAGAACGATCTCGAGGCCATGCTGGCGGCGGCCAGGGCCCCAGCGGCCGTGGAGGGCCAGCGCTGCGGGGTGATCGCCATCGTGGGCAAGCCCAATGTCGGCAAGTCCACGTTGCTCAACGCGCTGGTGGGCCAGAAGATCAGTATTACCTCCCGCAAGGCTCAGACCACGCGCCACCGCATCACCGGCATCCGCACGCGCGAACTCACGCAGTTCATCTTCGTCGATACGCCCGGTTTTCAGACACGCCACGCCACCGCGCTCAACAAGTCCCTGAACAAGACCGTGATGGGCGCCATCGGCGACGTGGACCTGATCCTCTTCGTGGTGGAAGCCGGCAACTTCACGCTGGCAGATGCCAAGGTGCTGTCGCTGTTCAAGCCGGGCATCCCCACGCTGCTGGTGGCCAACAAGCTCGACATGGTGCACCGCCGCGCGGAGATCGCGCCCTGGCTCAAGAGCATGCAGGAACGCCATCCGTTTGCCGAGTTCGTGCCCATGTCGGCCAAGAACAAGGGCGATATCGAGCGCCTCTTCGGCATCTGCGCGAAGTACCTCCCCGAGCAGGGCTGGTGGTATGCCGAAGACGAGTTGACCGACCGCAGCGAGAAATTCCTGGCCTCCGAAACCGTGCGCGAGAAGCTGTTCCGTTTCACCGGCGACGAGTTGCCCTACACCTCCACCGTCGTCATCGACAAGTTCGAGGAAGAAGCGAGCAAACAGCACAAGCGCTTGGTGAAGATCGCCGCGACGATCGTGGTGGAGCGCGACAACCACAAGATGATGGTCATTGGCGACAAGGGCGAGCGCTTGAAGCGCATCGGCACCGAGGCTCGGCAGGAGCTTGAAAAGCTGATGGATGCCAAGGTATTCCTTGAACTGTGGGTCAAGGTGCGCTCGGGTTGGGCCGATGACGAGGCGCGCGTGCGCTCCTTCGGATACGAGTGATCGCCTTTTTGTGGCTGCCGCCAAGCGCATCACCGATGAACCCGCTTTCGTGCTGCACAGCTACGACTGGAGCGAGTCCAGCCTGATCCTGGAGGTTTTCTGCCGCCGGCAGGGCCGCGTGGCCCTGGTGGCCAAGGGGGCCAAGAAGCCCACCTCCAACTTCCGCCCTGTACTGCTGCCGCTGCAGCCCCTGCTGCTCACCTACACCCTGTCGGGCGACGGCAGCGCGGACATCCATGCGCTCAAGGGCGCAGAATGGGTGGGCGGACATGTCATGCCGACCGGCGATGCCTTGCTCTCCGGGCTGTACCTCAACGAGTTGCTGCTGCGCCTGCTGGCACGCGCCGATCCGCACACGGCCTTGTTCGATGCCTATGGCGGCGTGGTGCGGGTGCTGGCCAGCGAGCACGGCGATGCCCTCGAGCCCGTGCTGCGCAGCTTCGAGTTGCTGCTGCTGCGCGAGATCGGCCTCCTGCCCAGCCTGGATGCCCAGACCATGACGCTGGCCCCCCTTGATCCCGCCGTCCGCTACACACTGGTGGCCGAGGGCGGTTTGCGCGCCGCGTCATCGGCGGACCGCGCCGGGCTGCAGGGCCACCAATGGCAGGCGCTGCAGCGCGCGCTGGACGACAATGCCGCCAGCTACACCGCCACGCTGCGCGCCTGCGCACCCGTGGCTACCGAGCTCAAACCCCAGCTGCGCGCCGTGCTGCAATACCATTGCGGCAGCCCGACGCTGCGCACCCGCCAGCTCATGATCGACTTGCAGGCCCTATGAACCAGCCATCCAACGCTTCGCATCCGACCACCGCCCTCTCGGTCAACGTCAACAAGGTTGCCCTGCTGCGCAATACCCGGCACCTGGGCATTCCCAGCGTCGCCCGTGCGGCCGAGCTGTGCCTGCAGGCGGGGGCGCAGGGCATCACGGTGCACCCCCGGCCCGACGAGCGGCACATCCGCGGCCACGACGTGTTCGAGCTGGCGGCCCTGATGAAAGGCTGGCCGGACCGCGAGTACAACATCGAGGGCAATCCGTCCCAGAACCTCATGGAGTTCATCCGCCGGGTACGCCCGCACCAGGCGACCTTCGTGCCGGACAGTGAAGACCAGTTCACCAGCGACCATGGCTGGAGCTTTCCCCAGGATGCCGAGCGCCTTGGGCCCCTGATCGCCGAATGCAAGGCGCTGGGCGTTCGCGTGAGTCTCTTCATGGACCCGGTGCCCGGGCAAATGGCCGCCGCCAAGGCCGCAGGCGCGGACCGCGTCGAGCTGTACACCGAGCCCTATGCCGCAGCCTGGGACACGCCGCAGCAAGGCGAGCAGCTGGCGCGCTACCGCGATGCCGCGCAGGCAGCGCTTGATGCCGGCCTGGGGGTCAATGCGGGGCATGACCTGAACCGCGACAACCTGGGCGCCTTCGTGCGCGATGTGCCGGGTGTGCTGGAGGTCTCCATCGGCCACGCCCTGGTTGCCGACGCGCTGGAACTGGGCTACGCAGCGACGGTGCACGCGTACCTGGAATGCATCCGCGGCGGCGTTCGCGCCAAGGCCTGATGCTCCTGATTGAATAGCGGCTGGCGCTTTGCAGGCAAGCTTCAGCGGCGTATTGAACACCAGAAAATCCATGATCTACGGCATTGGCACAGACATCTGCGACGTGCGCCGCATCGCGGCCAGCCTGGAGCGCCACGGCGAGCGCTTCGCCCACAAGGTGCTCGCCGATGGCGAACTGGCGACCTGGCGCGAGCGCAGCAGCCGCTGGCCCGACCGGGGCCTGCGTTACCTTGCGACCCGGTTTTCTGCCAAGGAAGCCTTCAGCAAGGCCATTGGCCTCGGGATGCGCATGCCCATGACCTGGCGCCACTGCGAAGTGGCCAAGCTGCCCACCGGCCAGCCGGTGATCGTCCTGCATGGCGCGCTCAAGGAGTGGTTCGAAGCGCGCGGCCTGACTGCGCACCTGAGCGTCACCGATGAAACCGACTACGCAGCCAGCTTTTGCGTGGTGGAAAAACTTCAAGACAAATCGGCCTCTGGCGCTTGACCAATAAGCGCTGGCAGCTATTGTTTGCATAGCAATTCAATTCACTATTGAAACCATGACCGAACACGCTCCCCTGATCCTCGATGTGGCTGGCAAAGAACTCACCGATGCCGACCGCCGCCGTTTGGCGCATCCTCTGACCGGCGGTGTCATCCTCTTTTCCCGCAACTGGGAAGACCGGGTCCAACTGCTGCAGCTCACCAGCAGCATCAAGGCCGTGCGCGATGATCTGCTGATCTGCGTGGACCACGAAGGTGGCCGCGTGCAGCGCTTTCGCACCGATGGTTTCACGCACGTGCCGCCCATGCGGGCCTTGGGTGAGCTGTGGATGAAGGATGCCCTGGCAGCCACCAACGCCGCCACCGCCTGCGGCTACGTGCTGGGCGCGGAGCTGCGCGCCTGCGGCGTGGATTTTTCGTTCACCCCCGTCCTGGATCTGGACCATGGCGAGAGCGGCGTCATCGGCGACCGCGCCTTCCACCGCGACCCGCGCGTGGCCGCTCTGCTGGCCAAGAGCCTCATGCACGGCCTCCTGCAGGCCGGCATGGCCAACTGCGGCAAACACTTTCCGGGGCACGGCTTCGTCAAGGCCGACTCGCACACCGAAGTGCCCATCGACAGGCGCAGCCTGAAGGCCATCCTGGCGGACGACGCGGCGCCGTACCCCTGGCTCAGCACCACGCTCACCAGCGTGATGCCGGCCCATGTGATCTACCCCAAGGTGGACAGCCGTCCCGCAGGCTTTTCGCAGCGCTGGCTGCAAGACATCCTGCGGCGGCAAATGCGGTTTGACGGCGCCATTTTCAGCGATGACCTCAGCATGGAGGGCGCGCGGCGCCTGGATGGCCAGCTGGTCGGCTACACCGATGCAGCCATCGCCGCGCTGGCTGCGGGATGCGATATGGTGCTGCTGTGCAACCAGAGCATCGGCGATGGCCGCGCCGTGGACGAGCTTATCGACGGACTGGAAAAGGCACAGGCCCAGGGGCTCTGGCAGCCCAGCGTGGACAGCGAGTCGCGCCGCGTGGCGCTGCTGCCCGAAACTTTGCCCCAGCCGTGGGATGAGCTGATGCTGCAGCCCGCATACATGCAGGCGCTGGATTTGCTGCCCTGAGGGGCCCTCCGTCGAGCCAGTGTGGTGGCTGGACGGATGTCTTGCACAGTGTTTGCAAGCCCGCCGTGAGCCGACGTCAGCGCTTCACTCCATTCTGCTCCCGGCACGTTGTCTCCAGCAGTTCCCGTATGCAGTGCAACTGCGCCGTCAGCCCAGGGGTGGCGGCAGGGAACACACCGTCCAGCGCCGCCGTCCCCACCGTCAGTCCGGCGGCGCAGCCCGCGACGGCCGCCTCGATCCGCTCCGCCCGGTCGATCGAGCCTGCAATCACCACGGGCTTGTCCACTGCCGCACACACGCGCTGGATTAGCGTCGGTACATCGCCCGCAAAGCGGTAGGCCAGCAGGTCCAGCCCATGCACTCCCTCCAGTGCCGCCATGCGCTGCGCGCTGGCCACGATGTCGGCGATGGAGCCGCCCAGCACGCTCGGGTGGCCGGTCACGGTGCCGGGGAACGGGTAGTAGCGGATGGGCGTGCCTCGCAGCAGGGGCAGCACCGCATCGGGCCGCGTGCCCCCCATGAGCACGTCCACGCCCAGCCCCACGGCGGCTCGCGCTGACGCCGTTTCGCTGGCCTCGTCCAGGCTCACCACCTCCAGGTAGCTCACGGCCCCGGCGGCTCGGATGGCATCGGCCAGCTGCTGCAGACCGGGCAGCGGCAGGCCCACGTCCTTGAAGCCGATGTGCCGCACACCAGCGGCCAGCACCTCGGGCAACAGGTCCAGGGCGTTGGCAACGGTGCGGTCCTGGCGGGTCAGCATGAAGATGAAGTCGGGGCGTGGGGCGGCAGCTGCGGGGTGGCGAGGCCGTTCCGGCGTGGGCGACGGTGCGCCGGTGACATCGGCTGCTCTGGCCTTGCTGGCTGTGCCTTCCATGGCGGCTGCGTACTGCAGCGCCTGCACCAGACTACAGGCGCTGGCCTGGCCGGTCCCGGCAATGTCAAAGGCCGTGCCGTGGTCCACCGAGGTGCGTATGAAGGGAAGGCCCAGGGTGATGTTCACCCCTTGCTCCACGCCCAGGTACTTCACCGGGATCAGGCCCTGATCGTGGTACTGCGCCACCACCACCTCAAAGTCGCCCCGGCGGGCGCGCATGAACACCGTGTCTCCGGGCCAGGGGCCGGAGGCGTCAATGCCTTCGGCGCGCGCAGCGGCAATGGCGGGCGCAATCACCTGCTGGTCCTGATCGCCAAACAGCCCGTTCTCTCCCGCGTGGGGGTTGAGTCCGGCCACCGCCACGCGCGGGTGGGTCAGGCCCAGGCCCCGGCAGGCCGCGTGGGCCAGGCGGATCGCGCGCAGCTCGTTGTCGGGGGTCACGGCGGCAATGGCGTCGCTCAGCGCCACATGGATGGACACCAGCACCACCCGCAGCTCCGGGTTGGCCAGCATCATGGCGAAGTCGCGGGTGCCGGCGCGGGCCGCCAGGATCTCGGTGTGCCCGGGGTGGGTGATGCCTGCGGCGCGCAGCGCCAGCTTGTGGATGGGGGCCGTGACGATGCCGCGCACCCGTCCCGCCAGCGCCAGGTCGATGGCCCGCTGTACATAGGCGTGGGCGGCGGCACCCGCCCGTGCATCCACCTGGCCTGGGGCCAGGTCGTGCGGCAGGGGCGGCCCGGCAGGCAGGACGGGGATGGCGCCTTGTGCCAGGGCTTCTGCCAACCCGTCGAAGCGGTCGAAGCAGTCGGCGACGGGCTGCACCGCGCAGCGTGCGCCGACGGCGCGCACGGCTTTGTGCAGCGCTGCGGTGTTGCCGATCACCATATAGGGCACGGGCGGGCGGCGGATGTCCTGCGCCAGCTTGGCGATGATCTCCGGGCCGATGCCTGCCGGGTCGCCCATCGTGATGGCGAAGGGCAGGCTGTGGTGGTGGGCGGGTAGTGCGGGGAGGGATGGGTGGGTCATGGGGTCGGTAACTCCGTGGTGGGCAGGGCGTGCAACTGCGCGATGCAGCGGCGCAAGGTGTCTGGTGGGCCAAAGCCGCCGGCCTTGGTGGCAAAAGCCAGCGTTCGTGTGGGCAACTGCAGCGCGCCGTAAGGCACACCGGGCGCCACTTCGCCCAGCAGATCGAGGTGGGTTGCCTGCAGCGCCTCGATCACACGGCGGGCCGTGTCGCCGCCGGTGGCCACCAGCCCGTCCCAATGCGCTGCGCATTGCCCGGCCAGCCACGCGAGCTGCTGGGCGGGCAGGGCCGAGAACCCGGGGTGGGGCGGTGGGGGGTGGCCGACGGGCGGGGCGCTGGTCAGGCACACGACGGGGTGTGTGGCCAGGGCCTGGGCCAAGGTGGTCCGCAGGGCCTGAAGTGATGCCGTGACCCGGCCGGGCTCGCCCAGCGCGGGCGCGAGGCACACCACGGGGATGCCTGCGCGCTGCAGTTCCTCCACCTGCCCGCCGTTGACGGGGTGCAGGCTGCCCACCACCACCAGGATGCGCTGGGGCCGCCGCAGCTGCGGTGGGCTGGTGCGGCGTGCCGGGTGCACCGGGCGTGTGGGGGCTCCGTGGGCGCGGGCGAGTGCAGCGGCCAGGCCGGGCGACCCCACCCAGAGCAGGTCTGGCCGGTACAGGCCGGTGCTGGCCACGATGGAATCCAGGTCGGCATCGGTGGCGGCGTCGTGGATGTGCAGGCGCCGCGTGGGCACGCCGTGCGGGCCGCCCATGCGGTCCACCACCACGCTGGATATGACCGGCGTGCGTGGGTCGCTGGCAAACACGGTCTGCTCCAGCGGTGTGCCGTGCAGCCACTGGCGTCCGTGTTGTGTGGTGCGCCCCGCCGCAGGGAAGGCCGGTGCCACCAGTGCCTGCTGCCGGTCCGCCCCCTCCAGGGCACCGCAGGTTTCGGCGCCCAGGTGGCCGCGCAGGGTGGAGTCGATGGTCTTGAACAGCACGGGCGTGTTCCGCAGCGCCTCTGCGGCGCAGCGGAACTCCGCCTGCGCGCGCAGGGGCGGCACAAACCGGGTGTCGAGGTCGATGGCCAGCACCTCAGCGCTGTGGTGCCCTGCCAGGGCGTCGGGGTGCAGCAGCACCCGTGCAGACCGCCCACAGGTGGCAAAGGGGGCCGCACCGTCGAGTGCGCTGGTCAGGTCGTCGGCCAGGATGGCGATCATGAATGTTTCTTTTTGCTCAATTAATTCTGGGTACTATGCTTTCAAGATAAAGATAAGAAAATCGATTCCGACGCAGGAATTGATTGAGTAAAAATCAACTGAAAAGAACGCGATGAGCCCCACGACCCCCAGGCTGCCCCACCTCTCTGCGCTGCGCGCGTTTGAAGCCACCGTGCGCCACGGCAGTGTTTCGCGCGCGGCGCGGGAGCTGCACCTGACCGATGGCGCGGTGAGCCGCGCCGTGCGCGACCTGGAGGCGGCGTTGGGTTTTGCGCTGTTTCAGCGCGTCAATCGGGCGGTGGTGCCCACGCCCACGGCACGGGGGCTGGCCGACGATGTGGGGGCCACGCTGGACCGTTTGCACTCCGCGATGGAGCGTGCGCGCCGGGCCGAGGGCGTGGGCCGGCCGCTGGTGCTGTCGTGTGAGCCCACCTTCCTCATCCGCTGGTTGATTCCCCGCCTGGCGCTGCTGCAGGCGGCGGTGGGGCCCGAGCGGGAGCTGCGGCTGGTGTCGGCCGGCGGCCCGGTGTTTTTCAGCCGCGATGGCATCGACCTGGCGATCCGCCGCAACGACTTTCCGCTAGCGCTCGATGTGGTGGCCGAGCCGTTTCTGGATGAGCGCATCGGCCCTGTGTGCCGCCCCGACCTGGCTGCGGCCTGCGCACCGCAGCACGAGGTGCTGCAGGCCGTGCTGTTGCATACAGCCTCCCGGCCCGCGGCCTGGGAGGGTTGGGCGGGGTTGGCCCACACGCGGCTGCAGGCGCTGCGGGACGTGCGGTTTGAGCATTTCTACCAGAGCCTGCAGGCGGCCGTGGCCGGTGCGGGCATCGCCATCGGCCCGGTGGCCCTGGTCGCCGATGACCTGGCCGCCGGTGTGTTGTGCGCGCCGCGCGGCTTTGTGGCGGATGGCTCCCGCTACCTGCTCATGGCCCCGGCGGGGGAGGGGGACCGGGCAGCCTTTTCCGCCGTCCTGGCCTGGCTGCGCTCGGCCTGCCAGTCGCTCCCGACCAGTCAGGCCTGAGTGCCGTTGGCAGATGGGGAGG
This sequence comes from Acidovorax sp. sic0104, assembly GCF_019219095.1. Lineage (GTDB taxonomy): Bacteria > Pseudomonadota > Gammaproteobacteria > Burkholderiales > Burkholderiaceae_C > Acidovorax. Next base: position 177,149 of record NZ_JAHUWH010000001.1, on the reverse strand, counting down.
GCGCCGCAGACGCTGCCACGGCTGCTGTTGCTGGCGGGGCTGGCGCGGTGGCGGCTTGCGGGGGCGGCTCTGGGGACTGAGGTGCCGTTGCCGGTATTGGGGGCACGCCCTGGAAGCGTCGCACCACGCGCTGGAACACCAGCGAATTGGGGATCTGTAGCCAGGCCATGTGCTCCCCTGGGGAGCCATGGTCTTCCAGTGTGGTGTACAGCAGGTTGATGTCGACCACCCGACCCTTGGCGCCCGGCTTCTCGGCGGTGTCCAGCACCTCGATGTAGTCGCCGATGCGAAACGGCCGCACCGTGAAGATCAGCAATGCGCAGAACAGGTTGGACAGCACGCTCCACGCGGCAAAGAAGGCTACCGCACCCACGGTGGCGAAGCCGGTGAATGCTGTCCACAGTACGGTGGCCGAGACTCCCATGCGCTCGAGCACCAGCAGTCCGGCACTCGCCACGATGATCCAGCGGATCAGCCCGTTCATGGGCACCACCAGTTCGTCGGGCACCTGATAGTGGGTGCTCGCACGCCGCACGATGCGGCGCAGCACGCGCTGCAGCAGCCAGGCGACGAACAGGATCAACAGGATCTGGGTGCCAGGGATGATGACCTCCAGCCAGTCCTGCACCCAGTCAGGCAGGCGGGTCTTGATCAGTTGCATTCGGGAAGCCACGGTGCGCGCGTTGCGCTCGGTGGCATCGAACGAGAAAGCGGAGAAGAGACTCAATTGCGCAGTTGCTCCACGGTGTCCATCTGCATTTCAAAACTGAAGAACCGGTTGCGCCCCTGGGCCTTGGCGGCGTACAGGGCCTGGTCGGCCCGCATGATCATGCTCTCGGCATTGGTGCTGCCGTCGGGCACGCAGGTGGTGATGCCGCCGGACAGGGTGAGTGTGCTGCCCAGTGGGGAGCCTGGGTGGGGCAGGGCGCGCACCTTGAGCAACTGGCCCAGGGCGCGGGCAAAGGTCATGGCGCCCGAGCGTGGCGTGTTGGGCAGGATCAGCGCGAACTCCTCGCCACCGTAGCGCGAAGCCACATCCCGGGGCCGCACGCACACCTCGCGCAGCAGGCGGCCCACTTCCTTCAGGCATGCATCGCCCTGTACATGGCCGCTGGCGTCGTTGAAGAGCTTGAAGTGGTCCAGGTCGCACAGCATCAGCGTGAGCGGCGTCCCATCGCGCCGCGCCGCCAGGATCTCGTTGTGCAGGATGCGGTCGAATCCACGGCGGTTGACCAGTGCGGTGAGGGCGTCCACCTCCACCATCTCGTTCAGGCGCTGGTTGGCCAGGTGCAGCTCGGCCGACATGGACACCAGCCGGCGCCGCATGTCCAGAAGGCGCCGCATGGCCCGCAGTTTGGCCATGAGCACGATGGGCTTGACCGGCTTGACGAGGTAGTCGTCGCCGCCCACCTCGATGCCGCGCCACACGTCAAGCTCATTGTCCAGGCCCGAGAGGAAGATGATTGGAGTCCAGTCGCCAGCCTCGCTCTCGCGCATCTGCTGTGCCACCCAGTAGCCATCCTTGCCCGGCAGCTTGATGTCGAGCAGCACCAGGTCCGGGCGGTGGGACTTGAACAACTGCAGCGCCGCGTTGCCCTCGGGGGCCTCAAGGATGTCCGAGACCCCGGCATGTCGCAGTTCCGCCACCAGCGCGGCGCGCACAGAGCCCTGGTCTTCGACCACCAGCACCGAAAAGCCGCTGCCCGTTGGCAGGGGCGGGGGGTAAGGCGTGCTGCTGGATGTGAATGGCACGGGGACTCCTCAGGCCTTGTGTGGCGGGGCAGGGCACGATCTTCCGGGAAGCCCGGATGCCGTGGCTCTTTCAGGATTCGCGGCGCAGTGCAGGGAAAAGGATGACGTCGCGGATGCTGGGGCTGTCCGTCAGCAGCATCATGAGGCGATCGATACCGATCCCGCAACCCCCTGTGGGGGGCATGCCGTATTCCAGCGCCCGCACGAAGTCGTGGTCGTAGAACATGGCTTCATCGTCACCGCCGTCCTTGGCGGCCACTTGCGCCTGAAAGCGTGCAGCCTGGTCTTCGGCGTCGTTCAGTTCGCTGAAGCCGTTGCCAAACTCACGGCCGGTGATGTAGAGCTCGAAGCGCTCGGTCACCTCGGGACGTTTGTCGTTGGCGCGGGCCAGGGGCGAGATTTCGGTGGGGTGCTCCATGATGAACGTGGGCATCCACAGTTTGTCTTCCACGGTCTCCTCGAAATACAGAACCTGCAGGCTGGCCAGTGATCGCGTGGACAGCTTGTCCTTTTCTTCGTTCAGGCCCAGCTTCTTCAGGGCACTGATGAGCCAGGCGGCGTCGTCCACATGGGCGCCGGCCTCGGTGTACTGGAAGATCGCTTCGCGGATGGTCAGGCGTGCAAAGGGCTGCGACAGGTCGACCGTGCGGCCTCCATAGGTCAGCTGCAGCGATCCCGTGGCCTTGAGCGCCACTTCGCGGATCAGCGTTTCGGTGAAGTCCATCAGATCCAGGTAGTTCCAGTACGCCGCATAGAACTCCATCATGGTGAACTCGGGGTTGTGGCGCACCGAGATGCCTTCGTTGCGGTAGCTGCGGTTGATCTCGAACACCCGCTCGAAGCCTCCGACGATCAGGCGCTTGAGGTACAGCTCGGGCGCGATGCGCAGGTACATCTCCTGCTCCAGCGCGTTGTGGTGCGTGACGAACGGCTTGGCATTGGCGCCGCCCGGGATGGGGTGCAGCATGGGCGTCTCGACCTCCAGGAAGCCGTGGCTCACCATGAACTCCCGCAGGCCGCTCACTGCCTTGCTGCGTGCCATGAAACGCTGGCGGGCGTGCTCGTCGGTGATCAGGTCCACGTAGCGCTGGCGGTACTTCTGCTCCTGGTCGGCCATGCCGTGGAACTTGTCGGGCAACGGGCGCAGGCTCTTGGTCAGAAGGCGCAGGCTGGTCACCTTGATCGACAGCTCGCCGGTCTTGGTCTTCATGAGGGTGCCTTCGGCGCCCACGATGTCACCCAGGTCCCAGTGCTTGAAGGCGGCGTACAGCTCTTCGCCCACGGCATCGCGGGTCACGTACAGCTGGATGCGTCCGCCCACATCACCCAGCGATCCGTCCTGCACCGTGGCAAAGCTGGCCTTGCCCATCACGCGCTTGAGCATCATGCGGCCGGCTACCGAGACGGTAACGGGCGCGGCTTCCAGCGTTTCGTTGGTGGCATCGCCGTGCTCCAGGTGCAGCTGTGCGGCCTTGTGGGCGGGCTTGAAATTGTTGGGAAAGGCAACTGCGCCGCCCTGGGCTTGTGCCTCGCGCAAGGCGCGCAGCTTTTCGCGGCGCTCGGCGATGAGCTGGTTGTCGTCCTGGGAGGGGAGTTGGTCTGACATAAGGGGCGGTCGTGCGGTGGCGTGAAACGGAGCAGAGCCAGCTCGATAGAGGCTGGGCTCGGCCAAACCTCTCATTTTATCGGCTATGTGCCGTCTTTTTGCGCCATATCCCCGCGCGGGGTGCTGCCCCACAGCGCGGCGGCGGTTCGCGCGACGATTTTGAGGTCGCCCCAGAAGGTGTGCGCGCCCGCGTAATCGGCGGCGTACCGCAATTTGACGGGAAGGATCTGCTCCACGTAGGTCCGCTCGGGGTCGCTGCTGCGGCCCAGCAGCGTGCTCTCGTCCCGGAACTCGATGGAGGCCAGGTCCGTGATGCCCGGGCGCACGCTCAGCACGGTGTCCCGCAGGTCGGCGGGGTACAGTGCCACATACCGGGGTACCTCGGGCCGCGGGCCCACGATGCTCATGTCCCCCACCAGCACGTTGATGAACTGCGGCAACTCGTCGAGTTTGGTGCGCCGCAGCCATTGGCCCGCCCGGGTGATGCGTTCGTCGGCCCCCACGGTGATGGCAGGGCCCGCTGCGTCTGCGCCGGGCCGCATGGTGCGGAACTTGTAGATGCGAAAGGACTGCCCGGCGCGCCCGACGCGCGCCTGCCTGAAGAGGATGTCGCCTGGCGAGTCAAGCCGGACCCACACGGCCACGGCCACCAGCAAAGGTGCCAGCAGCACCAGCGCCAGCGCCGAAAAAACCATGTCGAACAGGCGCTTGGGCATCACCCCAGCAATTCGTGCAAGGCAGCAATCACGCGGTCTTGATCATCATCGGCCATCGCAGTGAACAACGGGATGCTCATCATCGACTGGTACGCTGCATCGGCATGCGGGAACATCTCTGGCGACAGCTGGTAGCGGTCTCGCCAGTAGGGATGGCGATGCAGAGGGGCATAGTGCACGCTGGTGCCGATTCCGCGGTCTGACAGGGCCTGGATCACCTGATCGCGATTCAGCCGGGCTTCCGCCGTGAGGCGAATGACGTACAGATGCCAGGCATGGATGTCCCCGGCGGGGGCATTCGCTGGCAGGACCAGCGGCAGTCCCGTGAGCTGCTGGCTGTACCGTTCGGCCAGATACTGCCGCCGTTGCACAAAGCCCGGCAAGCGCGCCAACTGTTCCACGCCGATCGCGGCTGCGATGTCCGTCATGTTGTACTTGAACCCTGGGGCCACCACCTCGTAGTGCCATGCTGGGGCTTTCGATGTGAAGCGATCGAACGCGTCCCGGTCGATGCCATGCAAGCGCATCACGCGCATGCGCTTGGCCACCTCGGGGTTGCGGGTCACCGCCATGCCGCCCTCGCCGGTGGTGATGGTCTTGTTGGCATAGAAGCTGAAAACGGTCACGTCGGACTGCAACTGCCCGACCATCTGGCCCTTCCATGTGGTGGGCAGCGCGTGGGCTGCGTCTTCCACCACCTTCAGGCCGTGCTCCCGTGCGATGGCCAGGATCGTATCCATGTCGCAGGCCAGGCCTCCATAGTGCACCGGCATGATCGCCTTGGTGCGTGGCGTGATGGCGGCGCGGATCCTCTCGGGGTCGATATTGAGCGTCACCGGGTCCACGTCAACCAGCACGGGGTCCGCGCCAAGGTAGCGCACGACCTCCGCCGTCGCCGTGAAGGTCAATGTGGTGGTGATGACTTCATCGCCGGGCCCTACACCCAGGGCTTCCAGGGCCAGGTGCAGCCCTGCGGTGGCGGAGTTCACCGCCACACCCTCGAGCTCGCCTCCAAGGTAGCGCACAAACTGTTGCTCGAACTCTTTGGTTTTTGGGCCAGTGCTCAACCAGCCGGTGCGCATCGTGGCGTTGGCGGCTTCAATTTCTGCCGGACCGATATCCGGCTTTGCGAAGGGAAGGAAATTTTTCGTCATAGATTGGTTGGGCATATTATGCGCAGCGGATACAGGGCACTTTTATGGGACCGGGCGGCCAATGGGGTGGTACTCCAGGCCCAATGCCTTCATTTCAGAGGGTTCGAAGAGATTGCGGCCGTCGAAGATGACGGGCGTCTGCAAGGTGGCTGCGATGTGCTCGAAATCGGGGCTGCGGAACTCTTTCCATTCCGTCACGATGACCAGCGCCGTGGCGCCCTCAAGGGCGTCGTTGGCGCTGTCTGCAAAATGCAGGCCGTCCCTGTGGCCCAGCGCCATGCGCGCCTGTGCCATGGCGACAGGGTCGTAGGCGCAGACCTGGGCGCCGTGCTGCAGCAGCTCGTGGATGATGGCCAGGCTCGGTGCCTCGCGCATGTCGTCCGTTCCGGGCTTGAACGCCAGGCCCCACAGCGCGAACCGCAGGCCGGCCAGGTCCGGGCCGAAGCGGTCCTTGACCTTGCGCGCCAGCACCCCCTTTTGCCGTTCGTTGACGGCCTTCACTCCCTCGAGCACCTGCAGGTGGTGCCCATGGTCCGAGGCCGTCTTGAGCAGCGCGCTCACATCCTTGGGAAAGCACGAGCCGCCGTAGCCCGCGCCAGCGTACAGGAAGTGCGTGCCGATGCGCGGGTCCATCCCCATGCCGTTGCGCACGTGCTCTATGTCAACGCCCAGCGTTTCTGCCAGCAGCGCCAGTTCGTTCATGAAGCTGATGCGGGTGGCCAGCATCGCGTTGGCCGCGTACTTGGTGAACTCCGCGCTGCGCACGTCCATCACCACGAACCGGTCGCGGTTGCGCATGAAGGGGGCGTACAGCGTGTGCAGCCGGCTGGCAGCCTCGGGGTCGCTGGTGCCGACGATCACGCGGTCGGGCCGCATGAAATCCTGCACGGCAGAGCCCTCCTTGAGGAACTCGGGGTTGGACGCGATGGAGTAGGCAGGCCGGGTTGCGCGCGAGGCCAGCACCGCATCCATGGCGTGGCGAACCTTGTCCGCGGTGCCGACCGGCACGGTGCTCTTGGTGACCACCAGCTTGTACTGCGCCATGTGCTGTGCCACGGCCCGCGCGGCGGCCAGCACGTGCTGCAGGTCGGCCGATCCGTCTTCGCCTGCCGGTGTTCCCACGGCGATCATCTGGATCACGCCGTGCGCCACAGCCTGCGCGACGTCGGTGGTGAACTGAATCCGGCCGGCGTGTGCATTGCGCACCACGAGGTCCGCCAGGCCCGGCTCGTGGATGGGCATGTGGCCATCGCGCAGCGCATCGATGCGCGCGGCATCGTGGTCCATGCACACGACGTGGTTGCCCATCTCTGCCAGGCATGCTCCCGTGACAAGACCCACGTAGCCCGTGCCAATGACAGTTATCTTCATATGTGGTGCGGTGCATCCTGCAACGCATGCGAAACATGCGAGAGGCGCACGGAGGATTCAGAGGTATTCATCAAGGTTTGACCACCCATGTGAGGCGGTGGGTCCGCAGGGGGCGCAGCAGTTGCGACGCCGGTGCAATCATCCATGCAGGCAGCCGGCGCGCGATGGGCGGCGCCAGCGTCAGGCGGTACGACTGCAGGTGCGCATTCGGGAAAAGGTCTTGCAACTCCTGCAAGGGCACGCGCCGCACATCGGGGTTTCGGGGATTGTCCACCACAAAGTCGTACACCAGTACGCCCCCGCCCGGTGCCACCCAGCCCCAGACGGTTTGCGCCATCTGACGGCGGAATGCCATATCCAGCAAGGAGCTGAACAAAGTAAATGCCAACACTGCATCTTGGCTGGCGGGCGATACGTTTGCGTGAACGGCATCTTCTTCCAGCAGTGTGACGTCCTGAGGGAGAAGACTGCGTGCCAGCGCAGCGCGGGCCGGCAGCAACTCGATGCCTGTCAGGCAGCCCGGCGTGGCGCCCAGCCGAAGCAGGTCTTGCAGGTTGCCGCCGCTGCCGCAGCCTACTTCCAGCATGCGCCGATGGCCCAGACTGTGCCAACCATGGCCGGCCCAGGTGTGGACCATGGCGCGCAGGCGCTCCTGCTGGGCCTGCAGCGCGGCCGCATTGCCGTACAGGCTGTAGCGGGCTTCGTCCGTTGCTGCATCGCGCCTTCCATAGCGCGCCTTGACGGCGTCTGGTTCTTGCATCGTCATCGTGTGATCCGAGCAAAGTCGGCCGAGGGCTCGCGCGACCGCGCGATGTCCCACAGGCCCCGCCACGTGCCCAGTCCATAACCCACATGGAAGGCAGCGATGGTCGCTGGCAGCCGGGGCAGCAGGAACCAGTCGCCCGCAGCCCGGGCTGCAGCGGCGGAGGCGCCCATCAGATAGCTGAAATAGGCCAGTGCAAGGCCTGCAAAGGGGAACGCCGTCCAGGGCAGCAGCGCGATGCTGGCGCACGCGGCGGCCACGAAGATGGCTGGCACGAGCTGGCGCAGGGCGCCTGGCTGGCCGTGCTTGCGCATGACGAACGGGCGCCAGTAGCCGTACTGCCGCTGCTGCGAGAACAGGTGCCGCAGCGAGCCGCGTGGATGGTAGGTGGAGCGGATCAGCCGGCTTTGCCAGATGCGGGCGCCGGCCAGGCGCAGGCGCAGGTTGTGCTCGTCGTCCTGGTTGCGCACCAGGGCTTCGTCGAATTGGCCGAAGCGCTCGAACACGCTGCGAGGCCAGCAGCCCAGGTAGACGGTGTCGACCGTGCCCTCGAACTGCACGTCGCGCGAGCGTGCGCCCCCCACCACCCAGCGGCACTGGAAGGCCGCAGCCACCGCAGCGCCCGTGGGCCCGATGCCGCGGGCCACCCACGGGCCGCCCACGTTGTCGGCGCCCGTGCGCTCAAGGGCCTGTATGCATTGCGCAAGGTAGTCTGGCGCGAACTGGCTGTGTACGTCCAGGCGCGCAATGATCTGGCCCCTGGCCTTCGCGATGCACGCGTTCAGACCTGTGGAGACGATGCGCCCGGGGTTGTCCACCAGCACCAGGCGGGCGTCTGCGGTACAGCGCTCCTGCAGCCGCTCGCGGGTGCCGTCGTCGCTGGCACCATCGGCCACGAGGACTTCCATGCGCCAGCCCTCAGGCAGCACCTGGCGCAGGGCCGAATCGCAGAACGCATCGATGTGCTGGCGCTCGTTGCGGCAGGGCACGATGACGCTGATGAGCGGGTTCAAGTCTCGGTCCTGTGGCATGTTCACTGTGCGCCTGCAAGTTGTTGATAGAGCGCATGCACCCGGTCCATCTGGATGGCCCGGTCGCCGTCCTTGGCGATGCGCGCAGCGTTGCGCTCGCCCACAAGCCGCGCCGTGGCGTCGTTGGTGATGAGCGTTCGCAAGGTCTCCGCCAGCGCTGCGGCGTCGCCGGCATTGACCAGCCACTGCGGATCGAGCCAGTGCCGGTTGGCCTGCAAGTCGCTGGCGACGACGGCCAGTCCGCAGGCCATGCTTTCCAGCACCGCGACCGACGTGGCGTCGCTGTCAGGCACCGAGATGGAGATCCTGCAGTCGCCCAGCACGCGCGCCATGCCTGCGTCGTCCAGCCGGCCGTGCAGGTGCACGCACCCTTGCAGGCCCGCGGTGTGGACCTGCAGGCGCAACGCCGCCTCGAGGCTGCCGCCGCCCAGCAGGTGCAAGCGCAGGTCCAGGTGCGGCAGCCCCGCGCGCAACTGTCCGAAGGCGTCAACGATGGTGTCGATGCGGTAGTTGGGTTCCCAGGCGCGAAGGCTCACCAGTTGCACGGCGGGCTTGCTGTTCCAGGGCACAGGGCGAAAACGATTCAGGTCCACGCCCCAGTGGATTTCCTCGACCGGACAGGCAGGGCCGAACCGCGCCACAGCGCCCATCAGGCTGGCCGAGTCGCCGGTGATGAGGTCTGCCTTGCGCAGCGTCCAGCCTGTCAGCCAGCGCATCCACGGGCTCTTGAGCGGGGTCACCAGCAGGTCGGTGCCCCATGCCGTCATTGCCAGAGGGTGGCGGTCGCAACGTGCCGCGAGGTAGCCGTACGACGTGATGTAGTGGGCATGCACGATGTCGGGCGCCAAGTCACGCACCTGGCGCTGCGCTTCGCGCACGCGAAAGAGCCAGTCGCTGGAGCGCCGCACCGGCCGCAGCGCGCGCACCTCCACCCCGGTGACCGGCGCAGGCCGTGCCGTGATCAGAGACACCCTGTAGCCGCGCAGCAGCATCTCGCGCGCCCAGCGCTGCACGTGCGGGCTGGTTGCATCGCCGAACAGGCACAGGTGGATAGGTGCCGCGCGCTTCATGGCAGCCGTCCTGCCCATGCTTCGTAGCGCGGCACCAGTTCAGGAAACTGCGCCAGCAGTCGGGCGTCACGCTCGCGGACGTCGCCGATCTGGCGCGCCGGGGCGCCGGCCATGATGGCGAAGTCAGGCACCTCGCCGCGCACCTGCGCGTAGGCACACACCACCACTCCCTTGCCCAGGCGCGAGCCTGCCTCGATCAGGCTGTGTGGGCCGATGAAGCTGTACGCCCCTATGTGCACAGGGGCGCTGATGTAGCCGGGCTTGGCGCCATCGAACGTGGCGTAGCTGCGCCCCAGCAGGCGGATGGCGCGGTGGGAGCTGTGGGTCACGATGCTCACGAAGTTGGTCACCTGGACCCCCTCGCCGATATGCAGGCCGGCCGTGGCGTCGATGAAGTTGAACTGCCCGATGAACACGTGGTCGGACAGCTGCAGACCGTCGGCGCCTTCGATGCAGGTGCTGGGCGCTATGCGCGTATGGGCAAGCGCGCGGCCAGCCGCGTCGCGTTCGCCGAACACCATGCGGTAGAAAAGCGCCTGCCAGAGGCTGCGGCGCCAGCGGTTAAGCAGCGCTCTCATGGGGGATGTCCTTCCAGTTCGCCAGGGCCCAGAAATAGTAGCCAAAGTACGCCAGCATGCTGGCCGAAATGCCCCACCCGGCGCCGCTGAGACCGCCCAGACAGAGTCCGGGCACGAGGCCCGCAAAGAACAGACATTGTCCGGCCAGCGCCAGGCGCAGCGCCCAGGCCTGGGCTTTCCAGGCCATGGTCACCACCGCCAGCGGGGACGCGATGAAATGCAGGGCGATGTAGGGCGCCATCGCGCGGGCGAGCTCGCCGGTTTGTGTCCACTGGTCGCCGAATGCCAGATGGAAGACCTGGGGGCCGGCGAGCATCAGCACGGCCGCCAGCGGCAGCGCGATGGCCGCCAGCCCCAGCATGGCACGCCGGACGATGGCACGCGCTTGGCCATCTCCTGGGGCCTGGAGCAGGCGTGGATACAGGGTTTGCGACAAGGCCCCGCCCACCAGCGTCGCCGGAGCCTTCAGATAGCGCAATGCCAGCGCCCAGACGCCCGCAGACGCGTCACCGGTCAGGGTCGCCACAAGCACCAGCGTGAGCGTGTCTTGCAGTGCCCCTAGAAATGCGTGGGGCGTGTTGAGCAGCGGGAAGTCGCTATGCCGCCGCGCGGCGTCGGTCAGTGCCTGCCTCGGCATGCGCCACAGTGCTGCCCAGCCCCCCGCCGGTGCTGGGCGCGCCAGCAGGCACGCGGCGCCCAGCGCGGTGGCGGCAGACCCCAGCATCAGCCCCGTCGGACCCATCTTCAGCAGGCCCAGCAGCAGCTGCGCGATGGCGCCGCCCCCTTGCTGCAACAGCCTGGCCAGCGCCAGCAGCCCGAACAGCTGGGAGCGCGTGGCCCACATGGTGAGCCACTGCATGGCGCCGCCCGCCGCCACGGCCAGGGGCAGGCTCCATGCCAGCGGCAGGTCGCGCCAGAGCGCCAAGACGGCACCCACGCCAGCCGATGCTGCCGTGACGGCCATCAGGATGCGTGCGCACAGCGCCATCAGTTCGGCAGCGCCTTCATCGCTCGTCTCCAGCGGCAGCGCGAACTCGTACCTGGCACAGGCGACCACCGCGATGTTGGCGGACACCGCCCACAGCAGCGCAAACTGGCCGTAGGCCTCGGGGCTATACAGGCGCGTGAGCGCAGGCCCCAGCAGCAAGGGGATGGCGTGGGCTGCCACGCTGCCCGTGAGCAATGTCAGCGTCGCCCGCACAAGCCCTGGCTTCATGGCGCGGCCGCGGCCTCGGGTTGGTAGCCGGGCACCAGTTGCTGCAGCAGGGCCGTCATGGCGCTGCGGTCTCCCGAGTTCGCAGCGTGCTGCAAAGCGTTCAGCAGGCTGCGCAGGTCACCCCAGGGCCGGTACTCCTCGCAGGCCCGCAGGATGCGGGGATGGGCGGTGGGCAAGGGGTTGTCGCCAATCAGGAGTTCCTCGAACAGTTTTTCACCAGGGCGCAGGCCGGAGAAAACGATTTCGATATCGCCTGCAGGATGCTGCGCGTCGCGCACCGTAAGGCCCGACAGCGCCACCATGCGCTGCGCCAGGTCCAGGATCTGCAGTGGCTCGCCCATGTCGAGCAGAAACACATCGCCCCCTTCGGCCATGGCGCCGGCCTGCAGCACCAGCTGGGCGGCTTCGGCGATGGTCATGAAGTAGCGTGTGACGTCGGGGTGGGTCACCGTGATGGGCCCGCCTGCGGCGATCTGCCGGCGAAACAGCGGGATCACGCTGCCGCTCGACCCGAGCACGTTGCCAAAGCGCACCATGGAAAATCGCGTGCGGCATGTCCAGGGTGCGCCCTCCGTGCCTTCGCCGCCTCCGGCATAGCCAAAGGGGCTGTGCGTTGATGCCGCGACCGCCTGCAGCACCATCTCGGCCACGCGCTTGGTGGCGCCCATGATGTTCGTGGGCCGCACCGCCTTGTCGGTGGACACCAGCACAAAATGGCTGGCACCGTGTTCCAGGGCCACCTGCACCATGGTCAGCGTGCCGAACACGTTGTTCAGGATGCCTTCGCCCGCGTTGGCCTCCACCATGGGCACGTGCTTGTAGGCGGCGGCGTGGTAGATTGAGGCGGGGCGGTGCTGCCGGCAGATGTCCGCCATGCGATCCCGGTGTGTCACGTTCGCCAGCAGCGGCACCAGCTCGCAGCCGTGTTCTCCCTGGTGTGCCAGCGCCTGCAGTTCGTGGTGGATGCTGTAGAGCGCAAACTCGCTGTGGTCCACCAGCAGCAGTTGCCGAGGCTGCTCACGCACGATCTGCCTGCACAGTTCGCTGCCGATGCTTCCACCGGCACCAGTCACCAGCACCACGGTGCCCGAGAGGTTGCGGCCGAGCAGGCCGGGGTCGGGCGCGACGGGCTCGCGGCCGAGCAGATCTTCGATCTCCAGGTCCTGGAAGTCGGTGACCGTGACGCGGCCGCTGGCCAGGTCCGACAGGCCCGGCAAGGTGCGGATGCGCACGGGCAGGTCCCGCATGCCTTCGATGATCTCGCGGCGGCGCTGGCGCGTGGTGCTGGGCAGCGCTAGCAGGACGTCGGTGATGCCAAGCCGGTTTACCACGCCGCCAAGGGCCTGGGGTGAGTGCACGCGCACGCCGTTGATGCTGCGGCCGATCTTGCTGGCATCGTCGTCCACGAAGCCCTTGAGCAGGTACTGGCGCATGTTGCCCAGGCCTGCTGCCGTCTGCGCCCCGGCGCTCCCTGCTCCGTAGATCAACAGGCGGTACGACGCATGGCGGCTGCGGCCCGCCAGCGCCAGCCAGCCCAGAGCGCGGCTGGCACCCACCAGCAGCATGAACAGCAGCGGCTGCAAGATGCCGACGCTGCGGGGAACTCCCTCCCATTGCGCAGCCAGCAGGCATGCCAGGAGCAAGGCGCCGTAGATGGCGACGGCCTTGCCCGTGGTGATGAGCGCCGTGATGCCGGTGTAGCGGAAGATGGCCCGGTACAGCCCCAGCTTGGCAAAGATGGGAAACGCGAGCGCTGGTGCCAGTGCGTAGGCCAGCCACTGCATGCCTTGTGGCCAGTGAGGGGTTTCCAGCCGCAATGTAAAGGCCAGCCACATTGCTGCGAGCCCCAGGCACACATCCATGGCCACGACCACCAGACGCTTGGCTGCACGGGACCAGCCCAGGATGCGGCTCAGCATGGGTGCAGGAAGGGATGTCGGCGTGGGCGGATGACCGATGTCTTGCCGCTCATCATCATTGCGTGGGTGCAATGCCGGTGCGCTCCAGGACGTCGCCCACCAATTCCAGCCGCACCAGCGGGTTGTCCAGTTCCATCAGGCGCTGCTTGAGTTCCAGGGGGACCGGCAGCAACTCGCACCAGCGGTTGGCCACCCAGCCGCAGTCGTCGAGCTGGGCTGCCGTGGGGATGATGGCGGTGGGCGTTTCGGGGTCCCGCTGATGCAGGGTGTGGAGCACCTGCGCCAGGGCGGTCGAGGCCTTGTGCAGGTCTGGCGGAACGGGCACGGCCAGGTCCTGGTCGAGATGGTCCACATCGGCAATCCACAGCCCGTGCGCCAGCAGTTGCCGGTGAGTGATGCGAAAGCGCTGGCTGCCGCGGCACACCAGCGTGATCAGACCGGGCTGCGGCGTATCGATCTGCTCGATGACGGCCAGCGTGCCTACGTCGCTGAATTGCTCTTCGGGTGCGCCAGCCTGGCGCACCTCGCGTCCTTGCGTCAGGGCCACCACGCCGAAGGGCGCGCCCGCCTGCTGGCATTTGCGCACCATGTCAAGGTAGCGCACCTCGAACACGCGCAAGGCCAGCACCCCGTCCGGAAAGAGCACGGAGCCGAGCGGAAAAAGGGGCAGCGATGACAGTGTGAGAGGCTGGGTCATGAATCGGATATGACGAAGGGCAGCAGGTTCATGTCGGTTTTCAAGAGCGTTCCAGGGACAGCCGAAGATCGCGTGGAGCGGGCGGCCGATACACGTTCTTCGGCGGCTTGGATGTCACCGAAGCTGGCATCGGTATTCGCATACCGAATGCCTCGGTTCGGACTCGCGCCGTTCAATCAACAACGGCATGGCGTAGCCGGCCAGTGCAAACGTTTGCGTCGCCCTGCCCGGGTTGGCCGGTCGCGGCGGTGCTGAAGCACCATCCTTGAAACCGATGGGGGAACACCCTACGTCGCTATCATCCCATGACACAGCGTTCTTTCGGCGTCGCTGGCCTGTTTTTGTCTCATCCATGCTCTACCAGATTGCCTCTTTTTTGCTCGACGTTGTCGGTGGCCTGCTCACAGGGGCGTGCCTGTTGCGGCTGTACATGCAATGGCAGCGCATTCCGTTTTCGAACCCCGTGGGAGGGCTGGTCTTCGCGCTCACGGACTGGATCATCCTGCCGCTGCGCAAGCTGATCCCGCCCTTGGGGCGCGTGGATATGTCGAGTCTGGTGGCAGCGGTGCTGTTCCAGCTGGTGCAGTACCTGCTGCTCGCGCTGTTGCTGAGTGCCTTGGCGAGCTCGTCGTTGTGGACCTGGTTGCCGGTGCTGGCGCTCTTCGGCTTGGCGCGGGTGGCGGTGTCCGGGCTGATCGGCCTGTTGATCGTCTACGTCGTGATGTCATGGGTGCAGGCGCGCTCGCCGCTCTCGGACGTGATTGCCCGACTGTGCGAGCCGGTTTTACGCCCGGTTCGCCGCATCATTCCGCTGTTGGGCGGATTTGACCTGTCGCCCCTGGTGCTCATGGTGCTGCTGCAGGTGGTGATGATGGTGCTGGGTCACCTGCAAGGCAGCGTGATGCGCTGAGAGCTGTTGAGGGCAAAAATCGTCTCCAGTGCTTGACTGGTGAGCGCTAGCTGCTATCAAAAATGAACTGCTGAGAAATAAAAAGGGGCTGGGCGCCAAGCGCCCAGCCCCTTTTTGCTGTGCCGTGCCGAGTGGTACTGCGTGTATTACATGACGGCGTCGGCCGGCAGGCGTTGCAGCATGGCCAGACTGCTGGCTACCGTGCTGCGCAGTTCGCGGCGGTCGCAGATGAAGTCCACGGCACCCTTGGTCTGCAGGAACTCGGCGCGCTGGAAGCCTTCGGGCAAGGTCACGCGCACGGTGGACTCGATCACGCGCGGGCCGGCAAAGCCGATCAGGGCCTTGGGCTCGGCGATCACGATGTCGCCCACGAAGGCGAAGCCGGCACTCACGCCGCCCATGGTCGGGTCGGTCAGCACGCTGATGTAAGGCAGGCCTTTCTTGGCCAGGCGGGTGAGGGCTGCATTGGTCTTGGCCATCTGCATCAGCGACAGCAGGCCTTCCTGCATGCGGGCGCCGCCGGTGGCGGTAAAGCAGATGAAGGGCACCTTCTGCTCGATGGCGGTTTCCACGCCGCGCACGAAACGTTCGCCCACCACGGAGCCCATGGAGCCGCCCATGAAGTCGAACTCGAAGCACGCAGCCACCACGTTGATGCTCTTGACCGCGCCGCCCATGACGATGAGGGCGTCAGTCTCGCCCGTGTTCTCCAGGGCTTCCTTCAGGCGCTCGGGGTACTTGCGGCTGTCCTTGAACTTGAGGGCGTCCACGGGCAGCACTTCCTGGCCGATCTCGTAGCGGCCTTCGGCGTCCAGAAACGCATTCAGGCGCGCGCGGGCGCCAATGCGGTGGTGGTGGCTGCAGTGGGGGCAGACGTTCTGGTTTTGCTCCAGGTCGGTCTTGTAGAGCACCGTTTCGCAGCTCGGGCACTTGGTCCACAGGCCTTCGGGCACCTGGCGGCGCTCGGTGGGGTCGGTCTGCTGGATCTTGGAGGGCAGAAGTTTTTCGAGCCAGGACATGGTGTTCTCCTCTTCAATGGCTCGGCCTGCCGGGGCGCTTTCTGCGCCAGGGGCAGGCCGGGTGGAATCTTTGGCGCGCCGCCCTTCAGGGGAGCGGCGCGCCGGGCTGCATTATGCGTCTAGGCGTCCAGGGCCTTTCGGATGCCGCGCAGGAAGTCGATGGTCAGGGGCACCACCTTGGCGTGCTCCTGGTCTTCGATCAACTGGATGATGCGGCTGCCGATGACCACGGCGTCCGCCACCCTGCCGATCGCCTGGGCCGTGGCCGCGTCGCGGATGCCGAAGCCCACGCCCACGGGAATGCTCACATGCTCGCGGATGCGCGGCAACATCTGTTCCACGGCCGATGTGTCGAGCGCGCCCGATCCGGTCACGCCCTTGAGCGACACGTAGTACACGTAGCCGCTGGCCACGCGTGCCACCTGGGCCATGCGCTCCTGGGTGCTGGTGGGGGCCAGCAAGAAGATCAGGTCCATGCCGTGGGCGCGCAGGTCGGCCGCGAAGGCTTCGCATTCCTCGGGCGGGTAGTCCACGATGAGCACGCCGTCGACGCCGGCTTCGGCGGCATCGCGCACGAACGCGCTCTGACTGCCAGACTGGCCGTGCGCATTGCCGTGGACTTGGTCATAGCGCTCCACAGGGTTCGCGTAGCCCATCAGCACCACGGGCGTGGTGGTGTTGCGCTTGCGGAACTCGCGCACATGGTCGAGCACCTGCACCATGCCTACGCCGAGGCCCAGGGCCTTTTCTCCCGCCTTCTGGATCACGGGGCCGTCTGCCATGGGGTCCGAGAAGGGCACGCCCAGCTCGATCACGTCGGCGCCGGCCTCCACCATGCCGTGCATGAGGGCCGGCGTGATGTCGGCAAACGGAAAACCGGCGGTGACGTAGGGGATCAGCGCCTTGCGGCCCTGGGCTTTCAGCTGTTCGAAAGTGGTCTGGATACGGCTCATGGCTTGGCGTCTCCTGGGGCGCCCTTGACGGTCAGGCCGCGCATGGAAGGGCGGTCATAGAAATCTTCGCCGGACAGGTCGGCGACGGTGCCGATGTCCTTGTCGCCCCGTCCCGAGAGGTTGACCAGGATGGCCTGGTCGGGCCGCATGGTGGGCGCGAGCTTGAGGGCGTAGGCAAAGGCATGGCTCGATTCGAGCGCCGGGATGATGCCTTCGGTGCGGCACAGGTGGTGGAAGGCCGAAAGCGCTTCCTGATCGGTGATGCCCACGTATTCGGCGCGACCGATCTCCTGCAGCCAGGCATGCTCGGGCCCCACGCCCGGGTAGTCCAGGCCCGCGCTGATGCTGTGGGTTTCGGTGATCTGTCCGTTGGCGTCCTGCAGGATGAAGGTGCGGTTGCCATGCAGCACGCCGGAGCTGCCACGCTGCAGCGATGCGGAGTGCTTGCCGCTATCGAGCCCTTCGCCGGCCGCCTCCACGCCGATCAGGCGCGTCTTCTCGAACGGAATGTAGGGGTGGAAGATGCCCATGGCGTTGCTGCCGCCGCCCACGCAGGCGATCACGGCGTCGGGCTGCGCGGCCGCGATCTTCTGCTCGGCCAGCATGGCAGGCATCTGCCCGATGGCCTCCTTGCCGATCACGCTCTGGAAGTCGCGCACCATCATCGGATAGGGGTGCGGGCCGGCCACGGTGCCGATGATGTAGAAGGTGTTGTCCACATTGGCCACCCAGTCGCGCATGGCTTCGTTCAGCGCGTCCTTGAGCGTCTTGCTGCCCGACTCGACCGGCACCACGGTGGCGCCCAGCAACTTCATGCGGAACACGTTGGGGCTCTGGCGCTTGACGTCCTCGCTGCCCATGTAGACCACGCATTCAAGGCCATAGCGCGCGCAGATGGTGGCGGTGGCCACGCCGTGCTGGCCCGCACCCGTCTCGGCGATCACGCGCGGCTTGCCCATGCGGCGTGCCAGCATGGCCTGCCCGATCACGTTGTTGATCTTGTGGGCGCCTGTGTGGTTGAGGTCTTCGCGCTTGAGGTAGATCTGCGCACCGCCCAGCTCTCGGCTGGTGCGGGCGGCGTGGTAGACCGGGGAAGGGCGGCCCACGAAGTGCTTGAGCTCGTACTCGAATTCGGTCAGGAACTCGGGGTCGCTCTGGTAGCGGGCGTAGGCATCGCGCAGCTCCTGGATGGCGTGGGTGAGTGTTTCGCTGACGAAGCTGCCACCGTAGGAGCCGAAATGGCCTGAGGAATCAGGTTGCTGATAGGAATTCATGAGGGTTCTTTGCAAGTTGGGCATCGGCCGCGCGCACGGCGGCGATGAACCGTTGGATCTTTCCGGCGTCCTTGATGCCCTTCAGGGGCTTGCCATCGGGGCTGTTCGGATCGGTGGCCTCGACGCCGGAGCTGACATCAACCGCCAGCGTGGTGCAACGCGGGCGGACTTGCAAAATGCCATCGGTCACGTTTGCAGGCGTGAGTCCACCAGACAAAACGAGGTGAGAGCTGACGCTTGGTGGAAGGAGTGACCAATTGAATGCCTTGCCGCCGCCGCCGTACCCCTCGACATGGGCGTCGAGCAGGATGGCTTGGGCGTGGGAGTAATCGTGGGCGTATTTTACGAGGTCAAAGCGGGCCGCTCCATCTCCGAGGGGAATCCGTGCCGCACGCAGGTAGGGCCTTGCGCCGCGGGCGGTGGCTGCCAGGCAGTCCTCGGGTGTCTCATCACCATGAAATTGGATGGTGGCGCCCGCCACCAGGTCGCTTGCAGCTATAACATTGCTAGCAGATTCGTTGACGACCAGCAGCACTGGTGTCACGAACGGAGGCAAGCGCCGCGCCAGTTCGGCCGCGCGGGCTGGTGTGACCGCGCGCGGGCTGGGGGCATACAGAACAAAACCGATGGCGTCCGCCCCTGCAGCCACTGCTGCATCCACGTCCTGCTCGCGTGTGAGGCCGCAGATCTTGATGCGGGTGCGGGCCGCGGGTTGCGCCACGGCAGCAGGGTGGGTGGGCCGGGGGCTGGAAGCGGGTGTCGTCATGGCAGCCAATCATACGCAGCCGTGCGCTTGGGCAAGCCCCAGGTGGCGTCGTAGACCGGGCCTTGGAAGTACAGGCCATCCGGAGAGAAGGTTGGTGCGGCGGCATCGCGGGACCGCGCTGCCAGCACCTGCTGGATCCAGCCGGACGGCTGGTTGCCCTGGCCCACCGCGATCAGGCAACCCATGATGTTGCGGATCATGTGGTGAAGGAAGGCGTTGGCCTCGAATTCGAAGCGCCAATAGCAGGAGCTCCAGCCCAGCTCCGGGTGAGGTTCCCCGAGCCCGCGGCGTGAAATGTCGATGCGCTGCAGCGTCTTCACAGGCGACTTGGCCTGGCAGGCCGACGCCCGGAACGACGTGAAATCGTGCTCGCCCAGCAGATGGTGCGCGGCCTGCCGCATGGCATCGTGGTCGAGCGGGTGGTACACCCAGCCCACGCGCCCTGCGTCCACGCTGGGCCGCACCGGCGACTGCAGCAGCACGTAGGCATAGCGCCTTGCCACGGCGCTCGCGCGGGCGTGAAAGCTTTCGGGCACGTGCTGTGCCCATTGCACGGCGATGTCCGGGGGCAAAAAGGTGTTGGTGCCGCGCACCCAGGAGGAAGGTGTGCGGTCCAGATCCGTGTCGAAATGCACTACCTGCATCAGCCCGTGCACGCCGGCATCGGTGCGGCCGGCGCACAGCGTGCTCACAGGGTGCGTGGCAAAGCGGCCCAGAGCCGCTTCGAGTTTGTCCTGTATGGTGTTGCCAGACAGCTGGCTTTGCCAGCCGCTGTAAGTCTGGCCGTTGTAGCTGACACCCAGAGCAACCCGTGTCATCGGGCGGCCTGGGTCTGGGGAGCGCGCGCCGTGAGTGAACCCGGCTGCATCAGCCCAGTTCGGCCAGCATGCGCTGGGCGCGGGTCTTGAGCGCGCCGCTGGACTCGGCCACCACTTCTTCGATCAGCGTGCGTGCACCATCGGTGTCGCCGATGGCGTTGAATTCCTCGGCCAGGGCCAGCTTGGTGGCCAGCGGGTCGTCCTGGGAAACCGCGAGGTCGTCCAGGGGTGTCGGTGCTGGAGCGGCCTTGGGTGCGGGCGCGGCCATGGGCGTGGAAGGTGCGTTCAGGTCGAGCGACAGGTCCCCCAAGTCGAATTCCATGGGGCTTGAATCCTGCGCATCACGCGACAACGGTACAGGACCCGAGGGTGCCATGGACAGGTCGTCCACGCTGGGGAAGTCCAGGTCGGCCACGGGTGGCGCTGCCGTCACCGGGGTGGATGCCGGTTCAGGGGGGGTCCAGGACGGTGCGCTGGCCGATGGCAGGTCTGGCATCTCCAGGCCCGAGCGCAGTGTCGAAGGCTCGTCGCGGGACGCTGCGGCGGCGCTGCCGGCCGCGGCGGCCGCAGCCGCGGCGGCAAAGCCGCCAGGCGCCGCAGCGGGCGCATCGGTCAGTGCGTCATCGGGCAGGTCGAGGTCCAGGTCCAGATCCAGGTCGGGTGGAAGCGCTGCCGTGGCGGCGGCCCCGCCGGTGGCGCCTGTGAAGGTGCTGGGGAAGCCGCCAGGCGGCAGCGATGGAGACTCGTCTTCCAGCATGCCAGGACGACCGCCGGGTTGGTACAGGCGGTTGTCGGGGTCCAGGTCACGGCCGAGTTCAGCGATGCGGTTCCAGTCGGGACCTTCGCCCTGCGTGAGCTTGAACACATCGCCTGCCACGGCTTCCAGGGCCTTGCGGTCCTGGCGCTTGGCGTAGATTTCGCCGAGCTTCACATGCACAGACACGCGGGCCGGGTTGTGGCGGATGGCTTCCTTGAGAATTTCCTCGGCCTGCAGGTCACGGCCGTAGGCCAGGTACACGTCTGCTTCGGCCACCGGGTCCACGTCGCCGCCGGCATCCAGCTGGCTGGGAGAGTAGGCCATGGATGAGCCTGTCGTCATTTCGCTATTGGCCGTGTCGACGCGCTGGCCGCCGCTGGCACCGAAGAACGAGTCGGGCTGGATGCGGCTTTCAAGGAACGAACTGTCGACGCCGGCGTTCTGGCGGCGGCGCTGCACCACGCGGTACGCGCCATAGCCCAGCAGCAGTGCCAGCAGGCCGCCACCGGCCAAGGGGAGGATAGGATCGTCCATGATGCCGGACAGGAAGCTGGATTCCTCGGCGGGCGCAGGAGCGGGAGCCACAACGGGGGGGCGAGCCCGCGCAGGCGCGGAGGCCGGTGCCGATGCCGGGTCCGATGCAGCCTCTGCGGGAACGGCCGTGTCCATCGGCGCACTGGCTGTCGCTGCCGGGGCATCGGCCGGTGCCGAGGCTGTTGTTTCGGGCGCAGCGGGGGCGGTTGGCGTGGCAGGCACTGCGGGCGTCTGCACGGCCACGGTAGCGGGCGTGCTGGCGGCTGCAGCAGCGGGTGCTGCCGCTGGCGTGGTGGAAGCGCCTGCCGGGGCGGACGCGGCGCCCAGCTTGTTCAGGTCCGTGATGTTCTTGGACAACTCGGCCATCCGCGTGGCGGCTTCGCCGGCCTGCTTGTCCTTGGCGACCTGGTCTTCCGCTGCCTTCTGGCCCTTGACAGAGCCCTTGGACAGGGTGAGCTTGTCGGGGGCCGCAGTGGCAGGCTTCTTGTCTTCGACGCGGGTCTGCACCGAGCCCGATGCAGAGCGTTCGGCTGCAGCGACTGCGGTCGATGGAGCTGCTCCCGCCAGCTTGCGGCGGAACTCGTTGAAGTCGCGGGACTGGGCTGCCAGGATCTGGCGTGCCTCGGGCGCTGGCGTGGCCTGTGCCGCGCTTTCGCTGGGCATCTGCAGAACCGCGCCCGCCTTCAGGCGGTTGACGTTGCCCTGGATGAACGCGTCGGGGTTGGCGCGCATCATGGCGACCAGCATCTGGTCGAGCGACACGCCGGCGGGACGGTAGGCGTTGGCCAGGCGGCCTGCAGTGTCGCCGGATTGCACGGTGACGCCCTCGGCCGGGGTGGCGCGGGGTGCTGCGGCCGGGCGGGGGGATGGCGGTGGGGCGGCTTCAGCCGGCTCGCTCGCGCGGGGTGTAATCGGTGCACGCACCGCGGGCGCTGGCGGGGTGGGGGCAGAGATCTGCGGTGATGCCGTGACCGACGGCGCAGGGCGGCGCAGGGCGGGCGGGTCGAACAGCATGGTGTAGCTGCGCACGATGCGGCCCGAGCCCCAGTTGGCGTCCAGCACCAGGTCGAGGAAGGGGTCATTCACGGGGCGGGTGCTGGACAGGCGCAGCACGGCAGTCCCGTCGGGGCGGCGTTGCAGCTGGATTTGCAGGCTGGTCATGGCCTGCGTGTATTCCATGCCCTGTGCGCGGAAGACTTCGGGTGTCGCTGCCGTGGCACGCAGCGTATCTGCTTCGGCGGGAGTGATCTGGGGCAGGTCGATTTCAGCGCGAAGTGGCTCGCCCAGGGCAGACTGCACAGTGATGCGCCCCAGCGCCAACGCGGATGCGTCAGTGGCGTAGAAGCCGGCCGACGCCACGGCCGCAGCGGCCAGGACAGAGAATTTCCAACGATGCATGTTTGCCAACAACTGATGAGGATTTTTTGCGGCTCGGACGAGCGGTGCTTTTTTTGTCATGGTCTGGTCCCGCCCCGGCGCGTGAAAATATGTAAAAAGCACCATAGCATCAATGTTTTGCACTGACAAGCTGAGGTGGCGCCGAAGCTTTGACAGGCCTGCATGCGCACCAATTTGGGGCATTTCCATGTTGCCAATTGCCAACGTGGCGTAACGGAGTGTGTCAACATGTCGGTGCAAAAAAGCGCGCACGGCCAGGGGCGGTGCGCGCTTTCGGTGGGTTGGCAGATCAGGCGTCGAGCAGGATGCGCAGCATGCGGCGCAGGGGCTCGGCGGCACCCCACAGCAGCTGGTCGCCGATGGTGAATGCGCCCACGTAGTCCGGACCCATGGCGAGCTTGCGGATGCGGCCCACGGGGATGGTCATGGTGCCGGTCACGGCTACGGGCGTGAGGTCCTTGATCGTGGCCTCGCGGTTGTTGGGAACGACCTTCACCCATTCGTTGTCGGCGGCGATCATGGCCTCGATGTCGGCCACGGGCACGTCCTTCTTGAGCTTGAAGGTCAGCGCCTGGCTGTGGCAGCGCATGGCGCCCACGCGCACGCAGAACCCGTCCACTGGCACGGCGGCGGCATCGAAGCCTTCACCCTGGCCGAGGATCTTGTTGGTCTCGGCCATGCCCTTCCATTCTTCCTTGGACATGCCGTTGCCCAGGTCCTTGTCGATCCAGGGAATCAGCGAGCCGCCCAGCGGCACGCCGAAGTTGGCGGTTTCGGCGCTGGTCAGCGCGCGCTGCTTGGCGATGACCTTGCGGTCGATTTCCAGGATGGCGCTCTTGGGGTCGTCCAGCAGCGAGCGCACTTCGGCGTTCAGTGTGCCGTACTGCGTGAGCAGCTCGCGCATGTGCTGGGCACCGCCGCCCGAGGCAGCCTGGTAGGTCTGGGTGCTCATCCATTCGACGAGGCCTGCCTTGTACAGCGCGCCCACGCCCATCAGCATGCAGCTCACGGTGCAGTTGCCGCCGATCCAGTCCTTGCCCCCGTTGGCCAGCGCGTTCTTGATCACGGGCATGTTGACCGGGTCGAGCACGATGACGGCGTTCTTGTCCATGCGCAGGGAGGAGGCGGCGTCAATCCAGTGGCCGTTCCAGCCGGCGGCGCGCAACTTGGGATAGACCTCGTTGGTGTAGTCGCCGCCCTGGGCGGTGATGATGATCTCGCAGCGCTTCAAGGCCTCGATGTTGAACGCGTCCTGCAGAGCCGTCTCGTTCTTGGCGTGGGCAGGGGCCTTGCCGCCTGCGTTCGAGGTGGAGAAGAACATGGGCTCGATCAGATCGAAGTCCTTCTCTTGTTCCATGCGGTCCATCAGGACCGAGCCGACCATGCCGCGCCAGCCGACCAACCCTACCAACTTGCTCATTTCAACGCCCCTTTTCAGTGTAAGAAACAGTGCCCGACCGGGACTGGACCTTTGCCCCGGCTCGTCTGGGCCAGGGAGGGCGCACGACGATACCGGAGCTGGGTCAGCCCTTAATGGTCGTGGTTTTGGTGGTGATTGCGCGCACGGCCACGCCTGCCAGGGCGGCAGTAGCGGTGTTCTGGGCGAACGGGCGGGCGGCAAACATGGGCGCGATTGTAGCGGATCGATCCTTGAAGCCGCATTTTCAGGCCACAAACACCGCATTTCGCAGCCCGGCCGATGCATTCACGAGACAGGCGACCACCGGGTGCGCGCCGCAGTGCGGCGCTTGGGAGGAGGAAGGAGAGCGTCGCCTTACTGTGCAGACAGCGCCTTCACCACCGCGTCGCCCATCTGCGAGGTGCCCACCTTGGTCGTGCCTTCGCTGTAGATGTCCGGGGTGCGCAGGCCTTGTTCCAGCACGTTCTGAACGGCGGCTTCAATGCGCTTGGCGGCCTCGTCCTGGTTCAGCGAGAAGCGCAGCATCATCGCCGCAGAAAGGATGGTGGCCAGCGGGTTGGCCACGCCCTTGCCTGCGATGTCGGGGGCGCTGCCGTGGCTGGGCTCGTACAGGCCCTGGTTGCTGCTGTTGAGGCTGGCCGATGGCAGCATGCCGATAGAGCCCGTCAGCATCGACGCTTCGTCGGACAGGATGTCGCCGAACATGTTGCCGGTCACTATCACATCGAAGGCCTTGGGCTTTTTCACCAACTGCATGGCGGCGTTGTCCACGTACATGTGCTCCAGCTCCACGTCCTGGTAGTCCTTGTGCACATCGATGACCACGTCCTTCCAGAACTGGAAGGTTTCCAGCACATTGGCCTTGTCCACGCTGGTGACCTTCTTGTTGCGCTTGCGTGCGGCCTCGAAGGCGACGCGGGCGATGCGTTCGATCTCGGGGCGCGAGTAGCGCATGGTGTCAAAGGCTTCTTCGCTGCCGGGGAAGTGGCCGTCGACGGCCGTGCGGCGACCACGGGGCTGGCCGAAGTAGATGTCGCCCGTGAGCTCGCGGATGATGAGGATGTCCAGGCCCGCGATCAGCTCGGGCTTGAGGCTCGAAGCACCCACCAGCTGTTCGTAGCAGATGGCGGGGCGGAAGTTGGCGAACAGGCCCAGGTTCTTGCGCAGGCCCAGGATGGCCTGCTCGGGGCGCAGTGGGCGGTCGAGCTTGTCGTACTTCCAGTCGCCCACGGCGCCGAACAGGATGGCGTCGGATTCCTTGGCGAGCTTGAGGGTGGACTCGGGCAGCGGGTGGCCGTGGGCCTCGTACGCGGCCCCGCCGACCAGGGCGGATTCCATTTCGAAGTTCAAGTCCAGCACTTCCAGGACCTTGACGGCCTCGGCGACGATTTCGGTACCAATGCCGTCACCCGGCAAGACTGCGATTTTCATTGAATTGCTTCTCTTTTGATAGCTAATTCCGCTTGGCCATCAAGCGGTAGAAGCCGTTTTGAATCAGAAACCGGTGCTCAGGACACCATGGAATGCGCCAGCCAGGGCTTGGCTGCCAGCCGCTCGGCCTCGAAGGCCCTGATCTTGTCGGACTGGCGCAGGGTCAGGCCGATATCGTCAAAGCCGTTGAGCAGGCAGTACTTGCGAAAGGCGATCACGTCGAACGCAATCTCGTCGCCCTGCGGCTTGACGATGACCTGCCGCTCCAGGTCCACGGTCAGTGCGTAGCCGGGGAAGGCCGCCACTTCGTCGAACAGCTGGGCCACGGTGGACTCGGGCAGCACGATGGGCAGGAGGCCGTTCTTGAAGCAGTTGTTGAAGAAGATATCGGCAAAACTGGGCGCGATCACGGCGCGAAAGCCGAACTGGTCCAGCGCCCAGGGCGCGTGCTCGCGGCTGGAGCCGCAGCCAAAATTCTTG
Source organism: Acidovorax sp. sic0104 (assembly GCF_019219095.1). GTDB lineage: Bacteria > Pseudomonadota > Gammaproteobacteria > Burkholderiales > Burkholderiaceae_C > Acidovorax. Next base: position 151,516 of record NZ_JAHUWH010000001.1, on the reverse strand, counting down.
CGCGCGATCAGGATGCTGGCGCCTTTGTAGCGCGGCTGGTTCAGCACGAAGTCGGGGTTGGGCTTGCGCTGGCTTTCGGGGATGCCGGGCTCGCCCTTGTCCAGGTAGCGCCACTCGTCAAACAGGTTGGGGCCGAAGCCCGTCTTCTTGATCGACTTGAGGAACTGCTTGGGGATGATGGCGTCGGTATCGACGTTTTCGCGGTCCATCGGGGCCACCAGGCCCTTGTGCACGGTGAATTTCTGCATGGCTGCCTTGTGTTACTTGTTGGCGGCGCGTTCGAGCGCGCCCCCTGCCCGTTGAACGTCCTGGCCCACGCCCTTGACGGTGTTGCATCCGGCCAGCAGCAAGGCGGCAGACAGTGCGATGAGGGTTGCGGCAATTTTCTTCATGGCGGGCTCCTTCAGGCGAATTGGCGAATGTCCACAAAATGGCCGTGCACCGCAGCGGCGGCGGCCATGGCGGGGCTGACGAGATGGGTGCGGCCCCCGGCGCCCTGGCGGCCTTCGAAGTTGCGGTTGCTGGTGCTGGCGCAGCGCTCGCCGGGTTCCAGGCGGTCGGCGTTCATGGCCAGGCACATGCTGCAGCCGGGCTCGCGCCATTCAAAGCCTGCGGCCTTGAAGATCTGGTCCAGGCCCTCGCGCTCGGCCTGCTCCTTGACCAGACCCGAGCCGGGTACCACCATGGCCAGCTTCACGTTGCTGGCCACCTTGCGTCCCAGGTTCTTGACCACTGCGGCGGCTTCGCGCATGTCTTCGATGCGGCTGTTGGTGCAGCTGCCGATGAACACCTTGTCGATGGTGATGTCGTTGATGGGCTTGCCGGGCTGCAGGTTCATGTACGTCAAGGCGCGCTCGATGGCGCCACGCTTGTTGGCGTCCTTTTCCTTGTCGGGGTCGGGCACGCGGGCGTCCACGCCCAGCACCATTTCGGGCGAGGTGCCCCAGGTGACTTGCGGCACGATGTCGGTGGCGTCGAGCTTGACCACGGTGTCGAACTTCGCGTCGGGGTCAGAGTGCAAGGTCTTCCAGTACGCCACGGCCTGGTCCCATTCCACGCCTGTGGGCGACAGGGGGCGGCCCTTCACGTATTCGATCGTCTTGTCGTCCACCGCCACCAGGCCCGCGCGCGCGCCGCCTTCGATGGCCATGTTGCACACGGTCATGCGGCCTTCCATGCTCATGGCGCGGAACACCGATCCGGCGAATTCGATGGTGTAGCCCGTGCCGCCCGCCGTGCCGATCTTGCCGATGATGGCCAGCACCACGTCCTTGGGTGTCACGCCTTTGGCCAGCTGGCCATCCACTTGCACCAGCATGTTCTTGGCCTTTTTGGCCAGCAGGGTTTGCGTGGCCATCACGTGCTCGACCTCGGAGGTGCCGATGCCGTGGGCCAGTGCGCCAAACGCGCCATGGGTGCTGGTGTGGCTGTCGCCGCACACCACAGTCATGCCAGGCAGGGTGGCTCCGTTTTCGGGGCCAATCACGTGCACGATGCCCTGGCGCTTGTGCATGAAGGGGAAGAACGCAGCGGGCGAGATGGTCGCCATGTTGTCGTTCAGCGTGGTGATCTGCTCTTTGCTGATGGGGTCGGTGATGCCGTCGTAGCCGTTCTCCCAGCCCGTGGTGGGCGTGTTGTGGTCGGCCGTGCCCACGATGGAACTCATGCGCCAGACCTTGCGGCCCGCCTCGCGCAGGCCTTCGAAGGCCTGGGGGCTGGTGACTTCGTGCACCAGGTGGCGGTCGATGTAGAGGATGGAGGTGCCGTCCTCTTCCGTGTGGACGACATGCTCGTCCCAGATCTTGTCGTACAGGGTGCGTCCCATGGCGTGGCTTTCTACTTTCAGGTGGGGGATTGGATTTTAGTGTCGGGGGCCGGGTGCACTGGCGCCGGTTCGGGCTGTGGCGCGAGGTGCTCCACCAGCAGGCGTGCCGTAATCGGCAGGGCCTCGAAGTCGCGGGCCACCACCCTCAGTTCGCGGTGGGCCCAGGCGTCGGTCAGCGGGATGGCCTGCAGCTGGCCCACGCCGCGCATGAGTGCAAACGCCCGGTCGGGCAGCAGGCCCACACCCAGGCCGTTGTCGATCATGCGGCACATGGCATCGAGCCCCGTGACTTGGATGCGCTGGCGCAGCGGCCGCCCTGCAGCGGCGGCGGCTGCGCGCATGGCCAGGCTGATGCTGCTGTTGGCGTGCAGGCCCACAATGTCCCAGTCCAGGACTTCTTCAAAATTGATAGCTGCCTGGGCAGACAGGGCGTGCCCGGAGGGCACTACAAGCACCAAACGGTCGGACCGGTAGGTGCGGCTTTGCAGGCCGGGGCTGCCCCCGACGCTGGCGGTGCCGATGTTGCAGATGCCCAGATCGGCCGCGCCCTCCTGCACGGCGTGCAGCACGTCGCTGGAAAGGTGCTCCTGCAGATCGATCTTGATCTGGCTGTGCTCGCGCGCAAAGGCGCCCAGGTCTTCGGGCAGAAACTGGAAGATGGCGGAGATGTTGGCGTGCATGCGCACATGGCCGCGTACGCCGTCGGCGTATTCACTCAGCTCGCCCTGCATGCGCTCCAGGCCGAACAGCACGGTGCGCGCATGGTGCAGCAGGCTCTCACCCGCGGGGGTCAGGGTCACGCCCCGGCTGTGGCGGTACAGCAGGGCCGTGTCTACGGCGGTTTCCAGGTCCGACAGGCGCTTGCTGACTGCCGATGCCGCAATGAATTCGCGCTCGGCCGCACGGCCGATGCTGCCGAGCTCGCACACCGCCACAAACAGTTGCAGCGAGGTGAGGTCGATACGGCGCGCAAAACTGCGCTCTGAGCTTTTCATGGGGGTGTGTCTTCTCGAAAAGAGAAGGATGGCTATTTTCTTCCCATTATTTGTTATTCGCCATCGCCATGCGCGATGGTGGGGTTGTCCTTCTGCGGGTGGCCTGTCGGCGGGTGGCCTGCGGCGCACTGGGCGGTGCTCAGGCCACGCAGGTGCTGCCGTGCTCCGGCACCGCCACATTCCAGCGCAGTTCGTGCGCGATGCGCTGGCGCAGGTGGTCGGCCGCGCCCATTTCGCCGTGCACCACGTACACCTGGTCGGGCGCATGGCCCATGCTGCGCAGCCAGGCGATGAGCTGGTTGCCGTCGGCATGGGCCGAGGCGGACGACAGCCGCACCACTTCGGCGCGCACGGCCACGTCCTGGCCGTGGATGCGGATGGTCTTCTCGCCCTCTGCCAGGCGCGCGCCGCGAGTACCCGGGGCCTGGTGGCCGGTCAGGATGACCATGTTGCGGTGGTCGCCCGCGTGCAGCGCCAAGTGGTGCAACACGCGCCCGCCGGTGGCCATGCCGCTGGCCGACAGGATGACCATGGGGCCGTGCAGCCGGGCCAGGCCCTTGGACTGCTCGGGCGTCTGGACCATGGTGGCGCCATGCTCCAGCCCCTGCACCTCGCGGCCGCTCAGTCGGTGCTCCTGCATGTGATGCTGGAACAGGCCTGTGGTGCTCACGGCCATGGGGCTGTCCAGAAACACCTTGAGCGACGCGGGCACCACGCCCTGTGCCTTGAGCAGGCCAATGGCATGCAGCACCACCTGGGCACGGCCCACGGCAAACACCGGCACCACGGCCGTGCCGCCGCGTGCGGCCAGGCGCTGCAGGGCGGGGCCCAGCTCATCCAACAGGCCCTCGGGCGGGTGTTCGCGGTCGCCGTAGGTGGATTCGATGAGCACGGTGTCGGCCGGGGGCGGGGCGTCGGGCGGGTTCATGAGCAGGTCATCCGGCCGCCCAAGGTCGCCCGAGAACAGGATGCGCCGGCCACCCACTTCCAGCAACACGCTGGCGGCGCCCAGGATGTGGCCTGCCGGGGAGAATGTCACGCGCCAGCCGGGCAGGGGCTCGAAAGCCTTGTGGAAGGCGTGCGTCTGGAACTGCTTGAGGCAGTGCAGTGCATCCAGCCGGGTGTAGAGCGGCAGTGCCGGGCGGTGGCTGCTGAGCTGGTGGCGGTTGAGGAAGGCGGCGTCTTCTTCCTGCAGGTGCCCGCTATCGGGCAGCAGGATGGTGCACAGGTCGCGCGTGCCTGGCGTGCAGTGGATGGCGCGGGCATAGCCGTCGCGGGTGAGCAGGGGCAGGTAGCCGCTGTGGTCCAGGTGGGCGTGGGTCAGCACCACGGCGTCGATTTGGTGGGGCGTGACGGGCAGGGGTTGCCAGTTGCGCAAGCGCAGCTGCTTGTAGCCCTGGAAGAGTCCGCAGTCCACCAGCAGGCTCTTGCCGTTGTGGCGCACCAGGTATTTGGAGCCGGTGACCGTGCCGGAGCCGCCCAGGAAGGTGATGTTGACGTTCATGCCGATGTTCCGTGTCCCGTTGTTCCCTTTTCCCCGGATTGGGGCCCCACGACCGCCTGGTGGGCTTTCATGCTACGGCGCGGGGCGGCTGGGAGCTACCGGTGGCGGGCGGATTCTTGCCTCAGATCAAGAATTCACCACTGGCAATGTTTTCCTGTTGCAAATCCTGCGGCGGTACTACAGTGGGCAGCCCATCTCCTGATGCCCCGTTTTTTGCGGGACCTTTATCCAACAGGTTGAGGTATGCAGACCAGGTATTCCCGTCACGCCCATGGCGCCTTGCTGGCAACTGTTTTGCTGGCTGGCGGGTGGCAGGTGCGCGCGCAGCCGCTGGACGATCCGCCCGAATGGGCCGACGAACCTCCTGTGTTGTCGCGCTGGCTGGAGGAGGGCTACGAGGCCGAAGTGCGGCGCCAGCCGCACCGGGCCGCGCAGCGGTACTGCGATGCCGCACGCTATGGCAGCGTGGAGGCTCAATACCGCCTGGGCCGCCTGCTGGTGCGGGGGCGCGATGTGGTGCCCGACCCCGCGGCCGCCGCCACCTTGCTGGCCCTGGCGGCGCAACGGGGGCACGAGAAGGCGCGCAGCCTGGCCGAAGGCCTGGCACCGGGCGACCAACTGCCCGATTGCCTCACCACGGGCGAGGCGCCCCGGCTGGAGGTGCGCGATTCTGCCGAGGAGGTCGTGCCCCAGGAGGTGGTGGACCGCTATGTGAGCAACCTGCCCGACGACAAGCGCCGCCACGCCGAGCTGGTGCAGCGGCTCGCACCCCGCTTCGAGGTGGACCCGCGTCTGGCGCTGGCCATCGTGCGGTCGGAGTCCAACTTCCAGGCCCGGGCGCTGTCGCCCAAGAATGCGCAGGGGCTGATGCAGCTGATCCCCGAGACGGCCGAGCGCTTTGGCGTGCGCGACGTGTGGAACCCCGAGCAGAACGTGCGTGGCGGGCTGACCTACCTGCGCTGGCTGCTGGACCGTTTTGAGGGCGATGTGGCACTGGCCTCGGCTGCCTACAACGCGGGAGAAAAAGCAGTGGAGCGCCATGGCGGCGTGCCGCCCTACAGCGAGACGCGGGAGTACGTGCGCCGTATCCTGGGCTTTTACCGTGCACCGCAGCACGAGCGGCCCGGCAAGGCCATGGGGCTGGCCCTGCAGCCCGCATCGCGCATGAAAAAACCGCCCGGGCCGTGAGGTCGAGGGCGGTTGGCAGGGGGCGGCAGGGGACCGTTCAACTGAAGAAATTCTTCAGTCGGTCCGTCCAGCTCTCTCCGCTGGGCGAATGGCGTGCGCCGCCCTTCTTGAGCGAGTCTTCCAGCTCGCGCAACAGCTTGCGCTGGTGCTCCGTCAATTTGACGGGGGTCTCCACTGCGATGTGGCAGTACAGGTCGCCGGGGTAGCTGGCGCGCACCCCCTTGATGCCCTTGCCGCGCAGGCGGAACTGCTTGCCGGCCTGGGTGCCTTCGGGAATGTCGATGGCCGCCTTGCCTTGCAACGTGGGGACCTCGATCTCGCCGCCCAGGGCTGCCGTGATGAAGCTCACAGGCACCTGGCAGTGCAGGTCGTCGCCGTCTCGCTCGAAGATGTCGTGCTTCTTCAGGCGGATCTCGATGTACAGGTCGCCTGGCGGCCCGCCGTTGGTGCCGGGCTCGCCGTTGCCGGTGCTGCGGATGCGCATGCCGTCATCGATGCCGGCAGGGATCTTCACTTCCAGCGTCTTCTGCTTCTTGATCTTGCCCTGGCCGTGGCACGCGGTGCAGGGCTCGGGAATGATCTTGCCCGTGCCGCGGCAGTGCGGGCAGGTCTGCTGCACGCTGAAGAAGCCCTGGCGCATCTGCACCGTGCCCGCGCCCTGGCAGGTGCCGCAGGTCTTGGCGCTGGTGCCGGGCTTGGCACCGCTGCCGTGGCAGGTATCACAGCTTTCCCACGAGGGGATGCGGATCTGCGCGTCCTTGCCGCGCGCGGCTTCCTCCAGCGTGACTTCCATGGCGTAGCTGAGGTCGTTGCCCCGGTACACCTGGCGGCCGCCAGCGCCGCGCCCACGCCCGCCCTGCTGGCCGAACATGTCGCCGAAGATGTCGCCGAACGCCTCGGCGAAGCCGCCGAAGCCTTCCGCGCCCGCGCCGCCGGGGCCGCGCATGTTGGGGTCCACCCCGGCGTGGCCATACTGGTCGTAGGCGGCCCGCTTTTGCGGGTCGGAGAGCATCTCGTAGGCCTCCTTGGCCTCCTTGAATTTCTCTTCGGCAGGCTTGGCGGCATCCCCCTGGTTGCGGTCAGGGTGGTGCTTCATCGCCAGCTTGCGATATGCCTTCTTGATTTCATCGTCCGAGGCGTTCTTCGGAACGCCCAGGATCTCGTAAAAGTCTCTTTTGGACATGGTGATTCAGAACCCGGTTGGAACAGGAACGCCGCGCAAGCCCCCTGTTGCAGGAAACTCGCGCGGCGGCTCGGGTCAACGGGGGCTCGTTCAGCCCTTCTTGACTTCCTTCACCTCGGCATCGACCACGTTGTCGTCATCCGCAGGCTTGGACGAAGAGGCCGAGGCGCCAGCGGCGTCGGCACCGGCTGCCGCGCCCTGGGCCGCTTGCGCGGCCTGCGCGTCGGCGTACATCTTCTCGCCCAGCTTCTGGCTGGCCGACATCAGCGCGGTGGTCTTCTCGTCGATGGCGGCCTTGTCCTCGCCCTTCAGGGCTTCTTCCAGGGCCTTCACGGCGGTGGCGATGGCATCCTTCTCGCCCGCGTCGAGCTTGTCGCCATGCTCTGCCAGGCTCTTGTTCACGCTGTGCACGGCGGCTTCGCCCTGGTTGCGGGCCTGGATCAGCTCCAGCTTCTTCTTGTCGTCCGCGGCATTGAGCTCGGCGTCCTTCACCATCTGCTGGATCTCTTCTTCCGACAGGCCGGAGTTGGCTTTGATGGTGATCTTGTTTTCCTTGCCCGTGCCCTTGTCCTTGGCGCCTACGTGCAGGATGCCGTTGGCGTCGATGTCGAACGACACTTCGATCTGCGGCACGCCGCGCGATGCGGGTGGAATGCCTTCCAGGTTGAACTCGCCCAGCAGCTTGTTGCCCGTGGCCATTTCACGCTCGCCCTGATAGACCTTGATGGTCACGGCAGGCTGGTTGTCGTCGGCCGTCGAGAAGGTCTGCGCGAACTTCGTGGGGATGGTCGTGTTCTTCGTGATCATCTTGGTCATCACGCCGCCCAGGGTTTCAATGCCCAGGGACAGGGGGGTCACGTCCAGCAGCAGCACGTCCTTGCGGTCGCCCGACAGTACCTGGCCTTGGATCGCGGCGCCCACGGCCACGGCTTCGTCAGGGTTCACGTCCTTGCGGGGTTCCTTGCCGAAGAACTCCTTGACCTTCTCCTGCACCTTGGGCATGCGGGTCATGCCGCCGACCAGGATCACGTCGTGGATGTCGGACACGGACACGCCGGCGTCCTTGATGGCCGTGCGGCAAGGCGCGATGGTGCGCTCGATCAGCTCGTCCACCAGCGACTCCAGCTTGGCGCGGGTCAGCTTGATGTTCAGGTGCTTCGGGCCCGATGCGTCTGCCGTGATGTAGGGCAGGTTGATGTCCGTGGCAGCCGAGTTCGACAGTTCGATCTTGGCCTTTTCGGCGGCTTCCTTCAGGCGCTGCAGGGCCAGCACATCCTTGGACAGGTCCACGCCCTGTTCCTTCTTGAACTCGCCGATGATGTAGTCGATGATGCGCTGGTCGAAGTCTTCGCCGCCCAGGAAGGTGTCGCCGTTGGTGGACAGCACTTCGAACTGCTTTTCGCCGTCCACGTCGGCGATCTCGATGATGGACACGTCGAACGTGCCGCCGCCCAGGTCATACACGGCAATCTTGCGGTCGCCCTTTTCCTGCTTGTCCAGGCCAAAGGCCAGGGCAGCAGCGGTGGGCTCGTTGATGATGCGCTTGACTTCCAGGCCGGCGATGCGGCCAGCGTCCTTGGTGGCCTGGCGCTGTGCGTCGTTGAAGTACGCGGGCACGGTGATGACGGCTTCCGTCACGGGCTCGCCCAGGTAGTCCTCTGCCGTCTTCTTCATCTTGCGCAGGATGTCGGCGGACACCTGCTGGGCCGACAGCTTGTTGCCGCGCACTTCGATCCAGGCGTCGCCGTTGTCGGCGGCCACAATCTTGTAGGGCATCAGGTCGATGTCCTTTTGCACTTCCTTCTCGGTGAACTTGCGGCCGATCAGGCGCTTGACGGCGTACAGCGTGTTCTTGGGGTTCGTCACGGCCTGGCGCTTGGCCGAGGCGCCGACGAGGATCTCGCCGTCTTCCTGGTAGGCCACGATCGACGGCGTGGTGCGCGCACCTTCGCTGTTCTCGATCACGCGGGTGGTGTTGCCTTCCATGATGGACACGCAGCTGTTGGTGGTGCCCAGGTCAATGCCGATGATTCTTCCCATGATTTTTCTCCGTGATGCTGGAATGGTTTGGATGGCTAGTAACTTGTGGATAACTTTGACTGGTTCAAGTCATCCGGCGTGTTTTATTTGGGGGCCGATACGGTGACGAGTGCCGGGCGCAGCACACGGTCGGCGATCACGTAGCCCTTTTGCAGTACGGCCACGACGGTGTTGGCTTCCTGCTCGGCGGGCACCATGCTGATGGCCTGGTGCTGGTGCGGGTCGAACTTGGTGCCCGCTGCCGGATTGATGGCCAGCACCTTGTTGCGCTCCAGGGCAGAGGTGAGCTGCCGCAAGGTGGCATCGGCGCCTTCGCGCAGTTGTTCGGGCGTGGCTTCCTTGATGGCCAGGGCAGCGTCCAGGCTGTCGGCCACGGGCAGCAGGCTCTCGGCAAAGCTCTCGATGCCAAACTTTCGCGCCTTGGACACTTCGTCTTCCGCGCGGCGGCGGGCGTTCTCGGCCTCGGCCTTGGCGCGCAGAAACTGGTCGGCCAGGTCCGCGCTCTTGGCCTTGAGCTCGGCCAGCTCGCCCTGCAGCCGCGCCAGCTCGTCGGAGGCGTGGGCAGCCATGGCGGCTTCAACTTCTTCGGGGGCGGGGGCGCTCTGTGCAGTGGGTTGGCTGGTGTCTGACATGTCTTGGTCTGAAGGTGGATAAACAGTAAGTACGCGCGGCATCTGGGGACATGCCCGGCCATTTCAAGGTCCGGCGAAGGGACATGTGCGCGGTTGCCCATGCCCGGATCGTTTTGCTGTATCGCATGTCGTCCCGTTCGGTGAATTTGCAAGGGCTGGAGCCTGGAGGGCCTGCTCTTGCCGGATTTGCCGGCTCGGAAACACGGGTGAGTGTACAAGCCGCGGGGAGCGGGCTATAATTGCCGGCTTTGCCTTGCCACACCGCTTCTGGACGCAGCGGGTGGTGTCATCCAAAAGGAGTCTGCATGCGTCATTACGAAATCATTTTGTTGATCCATCCGGATCAAAGCGAACAAGTTCCAGCCATGCTGGAGCGCTACAAGGGCATGATCACCGCTGGCGGTGGCAAGGTGCACCGCGTGGAAGACTGGGGCCGCCGTCAACTGGCGTACCTGATCAACAAGCTGGCCAAGGCCCACTACCTGTGCGTGAACATCGAAGCCGACCAGGCTGTGATGGCTGAACTGGAGCACGCCTTCAAGTTCAACGACGCCGTGCTGCGCCACCTGACGGTTCAGAAGAAGAAGGCCGACACGGGCCCATCTTCGATGATGAAGACCGTCGAGCGCGAAGAAGCCCGCAAGGCCAGCCAAGCTGAATACGCAGCTGCCGGCGGCGAGCGTGGCGAACGCCAAGAGCGCGCCGAGCGCTGATCCAGCCCGTTGGAGTGGAGAACCGCGTAGTCTTGACCGCCTGTATCGCAGAGGCTGAGCCCTTGCGTTACACGCCCGCCGGATTGCCTGCCATCAACCTGCGGCTCGAGCACGGGTCGCAGCAAATCGAGGCAGGCCATCCCCGCGAAGTCAAGGCCGCCATGAAAGCCGTCGCCTTTGGTGCGATGGCCGAGCGCCTGGCACGGCAAAACATCGGAAGTCTCTGGACTTTCCATGGATTTCTGGCCACCCCGCGCAATGGCAGGAACGCAGTGCTGCATATCCAGGATATTCAACAAAATTAATTTTCAAGGGGTCCGCAATGGCCACGTTCAAGAAGTTCAACAAAGACAAGCGCCCAAAGCGCAACACCCAGTCCCTGCTGTTCAAGCGCAAGCGCTTCTGCCGCTTCACGGTGACGGGCGTTGAAGAAATCGACTACAAGGATGTCGATACGCTGCGCGATTTCATCGCCGAAAACGGCAAGATCATCCCCGCACGCCTGACCGGCACGCGCGCCATCTACCAGCGTCAGCTGAACACCGCCATCAAGCGCGCCCGCTTCCTGGCCCTGGTGCCTTACAGCGACCAGCACAAGATCTAAGGAGCACAACCCATGCAAATCATTCTGCTCGACAAGGTTGTGAACCTCGGCAACCTGGGTGAAATCGTCAAGGTCAAGGACGGCTACGCGCGCAACTTCCTGATCCCCGCTGGCCGCGCCCGTCGCGCCACTGAAGCCGCCAAGGCAGAGTTCGAAGCCAAGCGCGCCGAACTCGAAAAGGCCGCTGCTGCCAAGCTGGCAGAAGCCCAGGCTCAAGGCGAGAAGCTGGCTGGCACCACCGTCAAGCTGACGCAAAAGGCTGGCGTGGACGGCCGTCTGTTTGGTTCCGTGACCAACCACGACATCGCCGAAGAGCTGAACAAGCAAGGCTACAAGGTCGCCAAGTCACAGATCCGCCTGCCCAACGGCCCTATCAAGGTCGTGAGCGACAGCGCTGTGAGCGTGGCTCTGCACACCGATGTGGTGGTGGAAGTCAACGTGTCGGTCTACGGCGAAACCGCCTGATCGCCTTTGCCGGCCGTGGCCGGCATGCTGGTGCCCTGTGCACCCCAAGCCGCCTTCGGGCGGCTTTTGTTTTTTTAAAGCGCGTCTCCATACAGAACTGTCCCCTGGCTGTGCACGCCTTATCCACAGGCTTATCCCGTTGCGCGCTGGGCGGGGCGGGTGCGCTGAGCTAGCATTGAACGCTTGCCCCAAGGAATCCCATGTCCGCTGTTTTCCCGCCGCTTGATGAACAGGTGTTCGAGCCTTCTCCGCCGCAGCCCGACCGGGAAGTGGCCCAGTTGCGCGTGCCCCCGCACTCCATCGAAGCCGAATCCAGTGTTCTGGGCGGCCTGCTGCTTGACAATAACGCCTGGGACCGCGTGGGCGACCTGCTGGTGGAGAGCCACTTTTACCGGCACGAGCACCAGATGGTGTACTCGGCCATCGGGGCGTTGATCAATGGCAGCAAGCCAGCCGACGTCATCACGGTCTTCGAGCACCTTCAGAATCAGGGCAAGGCGCAGGAAATGGGGGGGTTGGCGTACCTGAACAACCTGGCCCAGTACGTACCGAGCGCCAGCAACATCCGCCGCTACGCAGAGATCGTGCGGGAGCGTGCCATCCTGCGCAAGCTGGTCACGGCCAGCGACGAAATATCAACCAACGCCTTCAACCCGCAGGGCAAGACGGTCGAACGCATTCTGGACGAGGCCGAGGCCAAGATCTTCGCCATCGGGGAAGAAGGCTCGCGCACTAAACAGGGCTTCCAGTCGCTGGACAATCTGGTGATCGACCTGCTCGACAAGGTCCAGGAGATGGCCGACAACCCCGTGGACGTCACCGGCGTGCCGACGGGCTTTGCGGATCTGGACCGCATGACGTCGGGTCTGCAGGCGGGCGACATGGTGGTGCTGGCGGCGCGTCCTTCGATGGGCAAAACATCCTTTGCGGTGAACATCGCCGAGCACGTGGCGCTCAACGAAGGCCTGCCCGTGGCCATCTTCTCGATGGAAATGGGCGCAGCCCAGCTCGCGGTGCGTATCGTGGGCTCCATCGGCCGCGTGAACCAGGGCAACCTGCGCACAGGCAAGTTGACCGACGACGAGTGGCCGCGCCTGACCGAGGCGATCGAAAAGTTGCGCACCGTATCGCTGCACATCGACGAGACGCCCGGCCTGACCCCGGGCGAGTTGCGCGCCAATGCCCGGCGCCTGGCCCGCCAGTGCGGCAAGCTCGGGCTCATCGTGGTCGATTACCTGCAGCTCATGAGCGGGTCGGGCGCTGGCAGCGCTGACAACCGTGCCACGGAACTGGGCGAGATCTCCCGAGGCCTCAAGATGCTGGCGAAGGAACTGCAGTGCCCGGTGATCGCCCTGTCGCAGCTCAACCGCTCGGTCGAGCAGCGCACCGACAAACGTCCCATGATGTCCGACTTGCGCGAATCGGGCGCCATCGAGCAGGATGCCGACATCATCATGTTCATCTACCGCGACGATTACTACAACAAGGATAGCAAGGAGCCCAACGTGGCCGAGGTCATCATCGGCAAGCAGCGTAACGGGCCCACGGGCACCGTGAAGCTGTTCTTCCAGAAGAACCAGACGCGCTTCGAAAACCTCGCAATGGGCGGTGGTGACGACTACTGACGCGCGAGAAAGCACAGACCCAAAGCAAAAACCCCCTGCCAATGGCGGGGGCTTTTCTGCGTGGTGTCAATTTTTCCGCACTGCCTGAAACCGGCGCGGCCCATGCCAGTGCCCCCGTGCAAGGGTCACCCCGCCGCACCGGGGGCGTCCCCCTCCCGAATCGCGTAGCGAGTCGAGAGAGGGGGAAGGCGCGAAGCGACTCAGGGGGTGCTTCTTACAACACTTCGCTGGCAAAGTCTGCCAAACGCGAGCGCTCGCCGCGCGCCAGGGTGATGTGCCCGCTGTGCGGCCAGCCCTTGAAGCGGTCCACCGCATAGGTCAGGCCCGACGAGCCTTCGGTCAGGTAGGGCGTGTCGATCTGCGCCAGGTTGCCCATGCAGATGATCTTGGTGCCCGGGCCCGCACGGGTGATCAGGGTCTTCATCTGCTTGGGTGTCAGGTTCTGCGCTTCGTCGATGATCACGTATTTGTTCAGGAAGGTACGCCCGCGCATGAAGTTCATGCTCTTGATCTTGATGCGGCTTCGGATCAACTCGTTGGTGGCGGCGCGGCCCCACTCGCCGGCATTGCCGCCGTCGCCCTTGGCCAGGAACTCGAGGTTGTCGTCGAGCGCGCCCATCCAGGGGCCCATCTTCTCTTCCTCGGTGCCAGGCAGGAAGCCGATGTCCTCGCCCACGCTCACCGTGGCGCGGGTCATGATGATCTCGGTGTAGCGGCGGTCGTCCAGCACCTGGGTGAGCCCAGCGGCAAGGGCCAGCAGGGTCTTGCCGGTGCCCGCCGTGCCGGTCAGGGTCACGAAGTCGATCTCCGGATCCATGAGCAGGTTCATGGCGTAGTTCTGCTCGCGGTTGCGCGTCGTCACGCCCCACACCGCGTGCTTGGCCGAGCCGTAGTCCTTGAGGGTCTGCAGCACGGCCGTCTTTTCGCGGATCTCGCTCACGCGTGCAAACAGGCTGGGCTCGCCGGGGGCCTCGAAGTACACGAACTGGTTGATCATCAGTTGCGGTACGAGAGGCCCGCCGATGCGGTAGTAAGTGTGCGCCCCACTCTGCCAGCTTTCGACGTTCTTGCCGCTCTTGGCCCAGAAGTCCGGGGGAAGCGCCAGTATGCCTGCATACAGCAGGTCGCCGTCTTCCAGTGTCTTGTCGTTCTGGTAGTCCTCGGCATTCAGGCCCAGGGCGCGCGCCTTGACGCGCATGTTGATGTCCTTGGACACCAGCACGACCTCGCGCGGCGCGTGTTCCTTGCGCAGCGCCTCGACCACGCCCAGGATCTGGTTGTCGGCCTTGCCCGGGGGCAGGCTGGTGGGCAGGCTGTAGTCCAGCGGTGCGGTCTGGAAGTACAGGCAACCGCCGGCGGCACGCTGCCCTGTGGAGTCGAGCTTCAGGCCATGGGCGATGTCGGCGCCCTGCACGCCGGCCAGCGCGTCGAGCGTGCGGCTGGTCTGGCGGCCATTGCGGGCGACTTCGGTCATGCCCTTCTTGTGGCCGTCAAGCTCCTCCAGCACGATCATCGGCAGGAAGATGTCGTGCTCTTCAAAGCGGAACAGGCTGGTGGGGTCGTGCAGAAGCACGTTGGTGTCCAGCACGAACAGCTTGGTCGGGCCCTGAGGGCGGCTGCGCTTGCTGCGGCTGGCCGGCGACGGGGCGGCCGGTGCCGGGGCTGCTGCAGCGGGTACGGCGCTTGCAGCCGCAGAGGCGCGTGCCGGGGTCTTGCGGCTGGGGCTGCGGGCGACGACTGTGGTGGCGGGCTCTGCGCGGCTGCGGGTGCCGGCGCGTTCTGCGGCGGGCGCGGTCGTGGATACCACCTGCAGCGCGGTGCGCTCGGCCGCAGCCTTGCGGGCCGTGCTGCGTGCTGGCGGTGCTTCCCGGGGTGCCGCTGGGGCTTCGGCAACCGCCGATACAGCGGCTTTGCCGGGGCGGGCGGTCACATCGTAGGCTTCGGGGGCGAGGAGGGCGGCGCGCCGGCTGGGGGCGGGGGGCAGGGGCATGGTGGCAGGGCCTCGGTCGGTGTCGGTGGGGGAATCAGAAAGCAAAAAGCCGCCTGGAGACCAAGGCGGCTTTGCGGGAGGAGGGGTCAGACGTTGCGGGAACCAGGGGCATCAATCCATTATGCCTATTCCCGATGTCAGGCTTGGGCAAAAAGGCTGCGCTGTCGCGTGGATGCCTCTGCGCCCGTTCCTCAGGCCATCAGGCGGCTTTCTTCAGGGCCTTGATGGACTTCACGGCCTTGAGGACTTCGTCCACATGGCCGGGGACCTTCAGTCCGCGCCATTCCTGCACCAGGATGCCATCGGGGCCTACCAGGAAGGTGCTGCGCTCGATACCCTTGACCTTCTTGCCGTACATGATCTTGTTCTTCACCACGCCGAACATGTGGCACATCTTCTCTTCGGTATCGGCGATGAGTTCGAAGGGCAGTTCCAGCTTTTCCTTGAAGTCGTCGTGTGACTTCATGTTGTCGCGCGAAACGCCGAACACGGCGGCGCCAGCCTTCACGAAATCCTTGTACTTGTCGCGGAACTGCATGGCTTCAGTCGTGCAGCCGGGCGTGTTGTCCTTGGGATAGAAGTACAGAACCAGAATCTGGCCAAGGTGGGAGGTGTTGGAAACCTTGAGTCCACCGGTCGCGTTGGCTTCAAATTCGGGGAGGGGTTTGTTGACAACGATCGCCATATCACTTCAATCTCTCAGGATGTAGTCGTTGATAAGCCGGGGGAAGCGGGTGTGTTATTGCTCTTGTGAGTGCCCCCGACCGCAACCCGTGATTTTACTCCGAAATCGATTGCTAACCAAATGTAAGACTGTGTGTCCAACCCTTTCCCCGGGAGAGGAAGGAGGGGCGCCGCCCTCCTGCGGCATGTGCGATGCCGGGCCACTGGTGCATCGGGGCGACGCGAAGCCGTTCAGCCTTCCAGCAGCAGGGCGGCCACCACGTTGCGGCCCTCGCTTGCCAGGATGTTGTAGGTGCGGCAGGCCGCCGCCGTATCCATGGTCTCCAGCCCGAGGCGACGGGCGATCAGAGGCGCGAGCCACGCGGGCGGGGGAAACCGGTTGCGCGTGCCGCTGCCGAAGATGACCAGCTCGGTCTCCAGGTCGGCCAGTTGCGCGAAGTGCTCGGCGGTGAGGTCTTCGAAGCGCGTGCAGTCCCAGGCCTGGCGCAGGCCGCCCGAGCCGATGATCACGCTGTGGGTGATCTTCTCTGCATCCACGCCGATCCACCCGGGGCCATAGCCGCTGATGGTTTGTGCGTTCGAGCGGTCGGGTTGGAATTTCATGGGTGTTGCAAGGCGCCGTAGTCCACGGCGAGATTGAGGCGGCCTTCCTGGGCAGCGGAAGGGGCCGGTTGCGCGTCTGATCTGTGGTCAAATTATAGGTTTCGCCAAGGTGCCCGCCGCTCTGGCTTGCCACCTGACCCCATTTCTTCATCGTCAGCGCATGAAAACCGTCCAGAAATCCGCCAAGCTCGCCAACGTCTGCTATGACATCCGGGGGCCCATCATGGACGCGGCCAAGAAGATGGAAGAGGACGGGCACAAGATCATCAAGCTGAACATCGGCAACCTGGCTGTGTTCGGTTTCGATGCGCCGGAAGAGATCCAGCTGGACATGATCCGCAACCTGCCCAACTCGGCCGGGTACTCGGATAGCAAGGGCATCTTTGCCGCACGCAAGGCGGTGATGCACGAGACGCAAAAGCAGGGCATCAAGGGCGTGGCGCTCGACGACATTTACCTTGGCAACGGCGCCAGCGAGCTCATCGTGATGGCCACCAACGCCCTGCTGGACAACGGCGACGAACTGCTGCTGCCCTCGCCCGACTATCCGCTGTGGACTGCCGCAGCCAGCCTGTCGGGCGGCACGCCGGTGCACTACCTGTGCGACGAGGCCAATGGCTGGATGCCGGACCTGGCCGACATCCGCGCCAAGATCACGCCCCGTACAAAGGGCATCGTGGTCATCAACCCCAACAACCCCACGGGCGCGCTGTACTCGGACGGGCTGCTCAAGGGCATCATCGCCATCGCCCGCGAACACGGCCTTGTGATCTTCGCCGACGAGGTGTACGACAAGGTGCTCTACGACGGCGCCACGCACACCGCCATCGGCTCGCTGAGCGAGGACGTTCTCACGCTCACCTTCAACTCGCTGTCCAAGAGCTACCGCTCCTGCGGCTACCGCGCCGGCTGGCTGGTGGTGTCGGGCGACAAGAAGCCCGCCAAGGATTACATCGAGGGCCTCAACATGCTCTCGAACATGCGCCTGTGCGCCAACGTGCCGGGCCAGTGGGCCGTGCAGACGGCGCTGGGCGGCTACCAAAGCATCAACGAGCTGGTGGGTGATGGTGGCCGCCTGCGCAAGCAGCGCGATCTGGCCTACGAACTCATCACCGCCATTCCGGGCGTCACCTGTGTGAAGCCCCAGGCAGCCCTGTACATGTTCCCGCGCCTGGACCCGGTGGTGTACCCGATCAACGACGATCAGCAGTTCTTCCTGGAGCTGCTGCAGGAAACCAAGGTCATGCTGGTGCAGGGCACGGGTTTCAACTGGGCCTCGCCCGACCACTTCCGCATTGTGTTCCTGCCCCATGAGGACGACCTGCGCGACGCCATAGGCCGTGTGGCGCGCTTCCTGGAGCAGTACCGCAAGCGCAAGCAGGCCGCCGCGGCGGCGACCTGAGCGGCACGCTGCCGAGTGAGGAGGGCCTTTTCCATGCGCATCCGCTTCGCTGCTGGACCTGCAGGGGCGATGCTGGCCTGCGCTCTGGCCCTGGCTGCATGCCAGCCGTCCGTGCACGCCGCCGAGCCCAAGAGCGACCCTGTGGGGTTCCAGCACAAGGACTGGGCGCTGCAATGCGACAACACCCGCACCTGCCGGGCGGTGGGATACCAGTCGGAAGACGGTGATTCCGAGCCCGTTTCCATTCTCCTGACGCGCCCGGCGGGTCCCAACACGCCGGTGCAGGTGGATTTGCAGGTCTACACCGAAAAGACTGAACTGCAAGCGCTTGAACTGCGAGTGGGCAAAGTCTCGGTGAGGGACCTGGAGGGCCACGACATCGCCCGTGTGCCCGCGCGCCAGGTGCCGCACCTGTTGCAAGAACTGCTCAAAAACGACCAAGCCACCGTGTTGGCTGGCAAGGAGCGGTGGACGCTGTCGCTGGCCGGCGCCAGTGCGGTACTGCTCAAGATGGATGAGGCCCAAGGCCGCGTCGGCACGCCCGGTGCGCTGGTGCGGCGCGGCAGCAAGGCGGAATCGTCGGTGCTGCAACCCGTGGCCGCTCCCTCGGTCAAGGCCGTGCTGCCCGCGGCGCCCCGCAAGGGCGATGGCGCACTGGCCAAGCCCTTGATCGCGGAGATCGACCGCGCCAACGTGGCCGACCAGTGCACCGGCCAGGATCCTCTGAACCCGTCCACGGCCGAGGTGCGCCGCCTCACGGACCGCAAGCTACTGCTGTCGCTGCCCTGCGGCATGGGCGCCTACAACTCCAGCAGTCTGCTGTGGATCGCCAACGACCGGCCGCCCCACAAGCCAGAGCCTTTGCAGGACGTGGACGGCGAATTCGACGCAGACACCGGCGCTGTCCATTCCGCCATGAAGGGCAGGGGCATCGGCGACTGCTGGTCCACGCGCGACTGGCAGTTCGACGGACGGGGCTTCGTGCTCACCCGCGAGGCCGGAGACAGCATGTGCCGGGGCTTTCCCGGCGGCGCCTGGCAACTGCCGAGCTACGTCACTCGCTGAGGCGCCGCCGCGCAGCCTCCCCCCTTGAACGCCCGCCCCTTATTTCCACCCGATTCAACCCTTCTTCCCAACATCATCATGAAACCCATCCAAGTAGGCCTTCTGGGCATCGGCACCGTCGGCAGCGGCGTGTTCAACGTGCTTGAGCGCAACCAGGAAGAAATCCGCCGCCGTGCGGGCCGCGGCATCGAGATCACGATGGTGGCCGACCTGGACGTGGAGCGTGCCAAGGCAGTGGTCGGCGACGGCATCCAGGTCGTCAACGACGCCCGCGCCATCATCGCCAACCCCGACATCGACATCGTCATCGAGCTCATCGGCGGCTACGGCATCGCCCGCGCGCTGGTGCTCGAAGCCATTGCGGCGGGCAAGCATGTGGTCACGGCCAACAAGGCGCTGCTGGCCGTGCACGGTACCGAAATCTTCGCGGCCGCATCGGCCAAGGGCGTGATGGTGGCCTTCGAGGCCGCCGTGGCCGGCGGCATCCCGATCATCAAGGCGCTGCGCGAAGGCCTCACCGCCAACCGCATCCAGTGGATCGCCGGCATCATCAACGGCACCACCAACTTCATCCTGTCCGAGATGCGCAGCAAGGGCCTCGACTTCGACGTGGTGCTGAAAGAAGCCCAGCGCCTGGGCTACGCCGAAGCCGACCCCACCTTCGACATCGAAGGCGTGGATGCCGCGCACAAGGTCACGCTGATGAGCGCCATTGCCTTCGGCGTCCCTGTGCAGTTCGACAAGGCCTATGTCGAAGGCATTACCAAGCTGTCGGCTGCCGACATCAAGTACGCCGAGCAACTGGGCTACCGGATCAAGCTGCTCGGCATCACCAAGCGCGTCGACAAGGGCGTGGAGCTGCGCGTGCACCCGAGCCTGGTGCCCTCCAAGCGCCTGATCGCCAACGTCGAGGGCGCGATGAACGCCGTGGTAGTGCAGGGTGATGCCGTGGGCACCACGCTGTACTACGGCAAGGGCGCGGGCAGCGAGCCCACGGCCAGCGCCGTGATCGCCGACCTGGTGGACATCGCCCGCCTGCACACGGCCGACCCCGAGCACCGCGTGCCCCACCTGGCCTTCCAGCCCAACACACTGGCCGACGCGATGGGATCGCTGCCCGTGCTGCCCATGAGCGAAGTGGTCACCAGCTACTACCTGCGCCTTCGCGTGGCTGACCAGGCCGGCGTGCTGGCCAAGGTCACGGGCCTGCTGGCCGAGGCGGGCGTGAGCATCGACGCGGTGCTGCAGCGCGAGGCCGATGAAGTGGGCGGCGAGGGCTCCACCCAGACAGACCTGATCATCCTGACCCACGACACCCGCGAAGGCACGATGGACGCCGTGATCGCCCAGATGCAGGCATTGCCCACGGTGCTGGCGCCCATCACGCGCATCCGCAAGGAGGAACTGAACTGACCCGCGCACGATCACCTTGGACCGACGGCCATGCCCACGCTGGTTGCGGCACTCACGCTCGGCGCGCTGCTGCGGCTGTCGCTTGTCGAGCAACCAAGGTGGCACCTGGCGTTCTGGTTCGGCGTACTGGTAGGCCTGGCGCTTTTCCAGTCGATGCCGCGCCTGCATGCCATCGGCAACGGCCTGGGGAGTTTTTTTGCGGCCTGGCTGTATTTCGTGCTGCTGGACCGGACCGACAATCGGCAGGACCGTGCATGGCACTGGCTGATCCTGATCGGCGGCTATTTTTTATTGATCGCTTCGCGTCTGTATATCGACATCCGTGTCTATGGCATCAGCCTCTAGGCACGCTGGAAGAAAACCCATGAAATACCTCAGCACCCGCGGGCACGCAGACCGCAAGCAGTTCTGCGACATCCTGCTCGAAGGCCTGGCGCCCGACGGCGGCCTGTACCTGCCCGAGCATTACCCTCAGGTCAACGATGCCATGCTCACGCGCCTTCGCAAGGCCTACCACGAGCAGGGCTATGCCGAGCTGGCGTTCCAGATCCTGTCGCTGTACATCGACGACATCCCTGGCGCGGACCTCAAGGCCCTGTGCGCCAAGACGTACACGGCCGAAGTCTTCGGCACGGGCGAGATCGTGCCACTGCGCCACCTCGAAGACGGGCTGTGGCTCGAAGCCCTGTCCAACGGCCCCACGCTGGCCTTCAAGGACATGGCCATGCAGCTTCTGGGCAACCTGTTCGAGTACGAGCTGGGCCGCCGTGGCGAAGAACTCAATATCCTGGGCGCCACCAGCGGCGACACCGGCAGCGCGGCCGAGTACGCCATGCGCGGCAAGAAGGGCGTGCGCGTCTTCATGACCAGCCCGCACGGCCGCATGAGCGCCTTCCAGCAGGCGCAGATGTTCAGCCTGCAGGACGAGAACATCCACAACATCGCCATCGAAGGCGTGTTCGACGATTGCCAGGACATCGTCAAGGCCGTGAGCAACGACCTCGATTTCAAGCGCCAATACAAGATCGGGACCGTCAACTCCATCAACTGGGCGCGCCTCCTGGCGCAGGTGGTGTACTACTTCGCGGGCTACATCCAGGCCACCGAGACCAACGACCAGAAGGTCAGCTTCACCGTGCCCAGCGGCAACTTCGGCAACGTCTGCGCAGGCCACGTGGCGCGCATGATGGGACTGCCCATTGCCAAACTGGTGGTGGCCACCAACGAGAACGACGTGCTCGACGAGTTCTTTCGTACCGGCGTGTACCGCGTGCGTGCCGCTGCCGACACGCACGAGACCTCCAGCCCCTCGATGGACATCAGCAAGGCCAGCAACTTCGAGCGCTTCGTCTTCGACCTGCTGGGACGCAACGGCCAGCGTACCAAGGCCCTGTTCAGCGCCGCGCTGCAGACCTATGGCCGGTTCGACCTGAGCGCCGAGCCGCTGTTCGCCGATGCCGCGGGCAAGTACGGCTTTGAAAGCGGCAAGAGCACCCACGCCGACCGCCTGGCCACCATCCGCGACACCCATAAGCGCCATGGCGTGACCATCGACACCCACACTGCCGACGGCGTAAAGGTGGCGCGCGAGCACCACGGCGATGCCTCGGTGCCGATGATCGTGCTGGAGACCGCACTGCCCATCAAGTTCGCCGAAACCATTCAGGAAGCCCTGGGCCATGCGCCCGAGCGGCCCGAGAAGTTCGCGGGCATCGAGAGCCTGCCCAAGCGGGTGCATGTCATGCCGGCGGACGCGGAGCAGGTGAAGGCGTACATCGCCCGGCATTGCGCTGGCTGAAGCCCCCAAGCCCGCCATGGCCTCAAAGGCATGGCAAAAATGGCTACAGCGCTTATCCATAAAGCGCTGTTAGCTATTATAAAGATAGCAAATCAAGGAGCGGTGGATGAAGGTGATCGGTTTTGCGGGCTTTTCCGGCAGTGGCAAGACCACACTGGTCGAGCAGCTCATCCCCGAGCTGCGCCTGCGCGGGCTCAGGGTGTCGGTGGTCAAGCATGCGCACCACAGCTTCGATGTGGATCACCCCGGCAAGGACACCTACCGCCACCGCGAGGCCGGGGCCTTTGAAGTCGTGGCCGCGTCCGACAAGCGCCTGATGCTGGTGCGCGAGTTCGAGCGCCCTGCCACGCTTTCCGTGCACCACCTGATCGCTGAGCTGTATCCGGGCGTGGACTGGGTGCTGGTGGAAGGCTTCAAGGACAGCGACCTGCTCAAGATCGAGGTGTGGCGCGCCCCCGAAGCCGGCCAGCCCGCCAAGCCCGTGCGCTACCCCGAGGACGACTTCGTGGTCGCCGTCGCCACCGACGCGCCCGGCGCGCTCACGGTGCCCACGCAGTTGCCCCTGCTCGACCTCAACGCCCCTTCGCAGGTGGTGGACTGGCTGCTTCAGAACGCGGACCGGTTCGACTACAACGAAGAGCTTTACGGAGCCGGCCTGTGACGACCGGTCAACGCGCGCCCCTCAAACCCCTGGACGACGCCCTGGCCGATCTGCTGGCGCAGGCCGCGCCGCTCGCGGCCACGGAGGCTGTCTCCACCTTCGACGCCGATGGCCGGGTGCTGGCGCAGGACTGCGTCTCGGCGCTGCACGTGCCGCCGCAGGACAACAGTTCCATGGACGGCTACGCCGTGCGCCGGGCCGACCTGCCCGCGGCAGGCACCTTGCTGCCGGTGTCGCAGCGCATTGCGGCAGGCAGCGCGGGCGAGCCGCTTTCGCCCGGCACGGCCGCGCGCATCTTCACCGGCGCGCCCGTGCCGGCGGGGGCCGACGCCGTCCTCATGCAGGAAGACTGCGAGGCCGTCGCGCCGGACAGCGTGCGCATCAATGCAGTGCCCCAGCCAGGCCAGTGGATCCGCCGCGCCGGCGAGGACATCACGCGCGGCGCGGTGGTGCTGGCCAAGGGCACGCGCCTGTCACCCGCCGAGCTGGGCCTGGCCGCCAGCATCGGCCTGCACCAGCTGCAGGTCGCTCGCAGGCCGCGCGTGGCATTGTTTTCCACGGGCGACGAGCTGGTGATGCCGGGCGAGGTGGCGCCAGAGCACATGCGTCCGGGCGCCATCTACAACAGCAACCGGTTCTTCCTGCGCGCCCTGCTGCTGCGCCTGGGCTGCGAGGTTACCGACCTGGGCATCGTGCCCGACCGGCGTGAAGCCACCGTTCAAGCGCTGCGCAGCGCCAGCGCGGACCACGACCTCATCCTGACCAGCGGTGGCGTGTCGGTGGGCGAAGAGGACCACATCAAGCCGGCGGTCGAGTCGCTGGGCCGGCTCGATTTGTGGCAGATCGCCATGAAGCCCGGCAAGCCATTCGCCTACGGCCAGATTCCGCGTGCGCAGGGCGCTGCGCACTTCATGGGCCTGCCCGGCAATCCCGTGTCGAGCTTCCTGACCTTTGCGCTGCTGGTGCGGCCGTTCGTGCTGCGCCTGCAGGGTGTACAGGCCGTGGCGCCGCAGGCCCTGGAGGCCACCGCGCACTTCGACTGGCCCCGCGCCGACAAGCGCCGCGAGTTCCTGCGCGTGCGCCACAACGCGGCAGGAGGGCTGGACATCTTTGGCAACCAAAGCTCGGGTGTGCTCACTTCGGCAGCGTGGGGCGATGGTGTGGTGGACAACCCCGCAGGCCAGACCATCGCGCATGGAGACACCGTGCGATTCATCCCTTTTGCGGAGCTGCTGTCATGAAACGAGTTGGCCCTCGCGCTGTTCACTGCGTGTGGTCGCTGTCGCCCACGGGCGCAGCTTTTCATGGAAGAGCAGCCCTGCAATGAAAAACATCACCGTTCGCTACTTCGCCTCCATCCGCGAGGCAGTCGGTACCGGGCAGGAGGCGGTGGCCACGCCTGCCGCCAACTTGGGCGCGCTGCGCGACGAACTCATCGCGCGCGGCGGTGCCCATGCCGCCAGCCTGGCCCGGGGCCGGGCCGTGCGCATGGCGCTCAACCAGGTGTTGAGCGATGAAACGGCCGCCTTGGCCGAGGGCGCCGAAGTCGCCTTTTTCCCGCCCGTCACGGGCGGGTGAACCTGCCTGCCGGCCTGACGCGGTTCAGAGGGCCCGCAGGCGCTCCTGCAGCGCTGCCGAGGCCGGCATCATCGGCGCGCGCAGTTCGTTGTGCAGTAAGCCCGCTTGCGCCAGTACGGCCTTGAGCGGCGCCGGGTTGGGCTCGTCAAAACACATCGCGATCCACGGCTGCAGCGCCAGCCACACGCGCCGGGCTGCGGGCAGGTCGCCCGTGCGCAGCAGCTCGATCAGCTCCACGAAGCGCGGTGCATGGCAGTGCGCGCTGGCCGCGATCACTCCCGCACCGCCCTGGGCCAGCGTGGTGAATATCTGCGCGTCCTCGCCCGCCATCACGGCCAGGCGCCCGTCGGCGATCATGGCCTGCGTCTTGGCGGGGTTGCCGCCACAGTCCTTGACGGCCCGGATGCGCGGGTGCGCGGCCAGGGCCAGCATTGTCTCGGTGGCCAGCGTGGCGCCGGTGCGGTAGGGGATGTCGTAGACGATCAGCGGGGCGGAGCTGGCGTCGGCAATGGCGGTGAACCAATGAACCAGCCCCTCTTGCGACGGGCGGATGTAGTGCGGCGCCGGCACCAGCAGGCCTGCCAGCGGCCAGGCCGCCAGGGCGCGCACCCACTCGACCACCTGGCCGAGGTGGTAGCCCGACAGGCCCATCACCACGGGCAGGCCGTCGGCGGCAGCAAGCACCGTTTCCAGCACCGCGAGCTGTTCGTCCTTGGAGAGTGCGGCCGCCTCGCCCGTGGAGCCGCAGGCCACGAAGCCGGCCACGCCCTGGCCGCGCAGCGTGCGGGTCAGGGCGGCCAGGGCGGCGTGGTCCACGGCACCGTCCTTGAACGGCGTGACGAGAGGGATCCAGAGCCCGCTGAAGGGCTGCAGAGAGAGGGAGGTAGCGGTGGCGGACAAGCGAAGCATCCTTTCAAGGTTCGACCCGTGGAAGAACCGTCCGGAAGGTGCGCGCGCGGAATGCCGGGAAGGAAAAGAGAAAACGAAAGAAGAGGGGATTTCTCTACCAGGTGGTTCCGTCGCTCATCCGGACGGAACCACAGCTCCGGTCAGATGAGCTCTGGTTTTTTGGCTTTGACCACGCACTGCCGTGTGGCCGCGGGAGCGGTCATCATGGCGATCAAGGTGTGCGTGGGCATGCGGGGCAGTATAGCGAGCCAGCGTGCCGGTGGCTGTCTGTTGGGCGCCACGGCGGAGCTGGTGGTGGTGCGGGCGCAGCCGTCAGAGCGCCGGGCCTGCAGCAGCCGCGCCGTCGGCCGGCGCATCGGCAGGTTGCGGCGGGACCAGTTCGGGGCAGGGCCAGTTCAGCAGCTCGGCCAGGCGCGTGACGATCCAGGTGGCCTCGGCGGTGGAGACCCCGGACTCGGCCGTGCACAGCCCCGCGTGGATGCGCCGCAGGATCTCGGCCTCGGACGGCGCCTGCACGTGGTAGAGCGTCTGCGCGTGCTCCACCAGGTGGCCGGCGAGGTCTTCGCACAGTTCGTAGCGGGTGCGCACCACGGCGGGCCTTTCGGTCAGGCGATTGCGCGCGTCGCTGTACACCGCCATGAAGGAGGGCGGCACGTGGATCTGGTTGTCGTCGTCCATGGGCGCCTTGCTCAGTCGGGGGTGAACAGCCGTTCGAACTTCGCCTGGTCGGCCGCCAGTTCGAAGCTCACCACCTGGCCCATCTTCATGTCCGACAGGCGGCAGGCCGCGAACAGCGTGGTCTTGCCCGCCAGGTCCATCACGGCCAGGTCGATGATGGCGTAGGGGTAGGGCACGAAGACCTGGTGGTCGAACACGTCCTTGTGCGCATTGCGCGGCGAGGGGTAGAGCTTGTACAGCCCGGTGGTGATGGTTTGCGTGGCCATGAGGGTGGAGAGTGTGCGCATAGGGACCCTCTGCACGAATCACCGCGCCGTGGGCATATGCGGTCTCGGGCGGTCTGCAGCGTTGCAAATACTCGCAATAGCTGCGGCTATTGCTGCGTTTTGCGCCTTGCAGCCCTTCCCGATCCGCAGCGCCCACTCTACGCTCGATTCGTGCAGAGGGTCCCTAAGGCAGGCACAGGGGGTAAAGTGCGGGCCCATCGTACAGACAATCGAATATCCTCCCATGGCAAAACCCAAAAGTGAATGGCCCGGCAAAGTCCTGGCGCTGGTGCAGGGCGGCAACATCGATGCCGCCGTCGCACAGATCAAGGTGGCCCCGACGGTGGGCGACGTGACGCGCCTGCAGGCGCTGCTGGCCAAGTTGCCGCAGAACGCGGCGCTGGCGCAATTGAACAAGGTGGTCGAGGAAGAGCGCGCCCTGCTGGCGGCGCCCCGGCTGCACCGCTCGCCATGACCGCGCCCCGCGTATCCATCCAGGCGGAGGACTTCGACCTCTCCGCCGAGATCGCAGCGCTGCGCAGCGGCAACAAAGGGGTGGGCGCCGTCTGCAGCTTTGTCGGCACCGTGCGGGATCGCAATGAAGGCGATGCCGTGTCGTCGATGGAACTGGAGCACTACCCCGGCATGACCGAGAAATCCATCGAGGCCATGGTGGACGAGGCTTTCCGCCGCTTCGACATCCTCGGCGCCCGCGTCATCCATCGTGTGGGGCTGCTCGAGCCGCTCGACCAGATCGTGCTGGTGGCGGTGACCAGCAAGCACCGTGGCCAGAGCTTTCAGGCCTGCGAATTCCTGATGGACTACCTCAAGACCCAGGCGCCGTTCTGGAAGAAGGAGCAAACCCCGCAGGGCGCACGCTGGGTGGACGCGCGGGTGAGCGACGACGCGGCGCTGGCGCGCTGGGGCATCACGGTGCAAAACGCTTAGGTATTGTGAAAAAATGGCCGCAATCGCTCATCAGCAAAGCGCTTGATGCTATGAAATTAATAGTGAATCGGTCGAGCGCGTTTGCTGGGTTTTTCTGACACACATCAACTGCTGGTGCGGATACTGTCTTGAAATCAGGCACTTCCTGCCCCAAGTTGTCTGCAATTCGGAAGGACATCGACCCATGCGTCTCGACAAATTCACCACCAAGTTTCAGGAAGCCCTGAGCGACGCCCAGACCCTTGCGCTGGGCAATGACCACGCCTACATAGAACCCGTCCACGTGCTGGTGGCCATGCTGCGCCAGGACGATGGCCCGCGTGCGCTGCTGCAGCGCGCCGGCGTCAATGTGCAAGGGCTGCTGGCCGCTGCGGAGTCGGCCGTGCAGCGGCTGCCGCAGGTGCAGGGCAACGACCAGGTGCAGGGCGGGCCCGAGCTCGGGCGCGTGCTGCAGGCCACCGAGAAGGAAGCCATCAAGCGCGGCGACCAGTTCATCGCCAGCGAGCTCTTCTTGCTGGCCGTGGTCGACAGCAAGGGCGATGCCGCGCGCATCGCCAAGGAAAACGGCCTCACCCGCAAGAGCCTGGAGGCCGCCATCGATGCCGTGCGCGGCGGCCAGAAGATGGACAGCGCCGAGGCGGAGGGCCAGCGCGGCGCCCTGGCCAAGTATTGCCTGGACCTGACCGAGCGTGCCCGCATCGGCAAACTCGACCCCGTGATCGGCCGCGACGACGAGATCCGCCGCGCCATCCAGGTGCTGCAGCGCCGCACCAAGAACAACCCCGTGCTCATCGGCGAGCCGGGCGTGGGCAAGACCGCCATCGTCGAAGGCCTGGCCCAGCGCATCGTGGCCGGCGAGGTGCCCGAGTCGCTCAAGGGCAAGCGCGTGCTGTCGCTCGACATGGCCGCTCTGCTGGCCGGCGCCAAGTACCGCGGCGAGTTCGAAGAGCGCCTGAAGGCCGTGCTCAACGAACTGGCCAAGGACGAGGGCCAGACCATCGTCTTCATCGACGAGCTGCACACCATGGTGGGCGCGGGCAAGGGCGAGGGCGCGATGGACGCGGGCAACATGCTCAAGCCAGCCCTCGCGCGCGGCGAGCTGCACTGCGTGGGCGCCACCACGCTCGACGAATACCGCAAGTACATCGAGAAGGATGCCGCGCTGGAGCGGCGCTTTCAGAAGATCCTGGTGGGCGAGCCCACGGTGGAGGCGACCATCGCCATCCTGCGCGGCCTGCAGGAGAAGTACGAGGTGCACCATGGCGTGGACATCACCGACCCGGCCATCGTGGCCGCGGCCGAACTCTCGCACCGCTATATCACCGACCGCTTCCTGCCCGACAAGGCGATCGACCTGATCGACGAGGCGGCGTCCAAGATCAAGATCGAGATGGACTCCAAGCCCGAGGTCATGGACCGCCTGGACCGCCGCCTCATCCAGCTGCAGATCGAGCGTGAGGCCGTGCGCCGCGAGAAGGACGAGTCCTCGCTCAAGCGCTTTGCGCTGATCGAGGAGGAAATCGCCAAGCTGCAAAAGGAGATCGCCGACTACGACGAGATCTGGCAGTCGGAGAAGGCCCAGGCCCAGGGCAGCGCGCACGTGCGCGAAGCCATCGACAAGCTCAAGTTCCAGATCGAGGAGTTCACCCGCAAGGGCGACTTCAACAAGGTGGCCGAACTGCAGTACGGAAAGCTGCCCGACCTGGAGCGCCAGCTCAAGGAGGCACAGGCCAAGGAAGACGGCAAGGACGGGGCCGCCAGCGCGCCGCGCCTGCTGCGCACCCAGGTCGGTGCCGAGGAGATCGCCGAGGTGGTGAGCCGCGCCACCGGCATTCCGGTCGCCAAGATGATGCAGGGCGAGAAGGACAAGCTGCTGCAGATGGAAGACAAGCTGCACGAGCGCGTGGTGGGCCAGGAGGAGGCGATTGCCGCCGTGGCGAACGCCATCCGCCGCTCGCGCTCGGGTTTGTCGGACCCGAACCGTCCCACCGGCTCTTTCCTGTTCCTGGGCCCCACGGGCGTGGGCAAGACCGAGCTGTGCAAGGCGCTGGCGGGCTTCTTGTTCGACAGCGAAGACCACCTCATCCGCATCGACATGAGCGAGTTCATGGAGAAGCATTCCGTGGCCCGCCTGATCGGCGCGCCGCCCGGCTACGTGGGCTATGAAGAGGGCGGCTACCTGACCGAAGCCGTGCGCCGCAAGCCCTACAGCGTTCTGTTGCTCGACGAGGTGGAAAAAGCCCACCCCGACGTGTTCAACGTGCTGCTGCAGGTGCTGGACGACGGTCGCCTGACCGACGGCCAGGGCCGCACGGTGGACTTCAAGAACACGGTGATCGTGATGACGAGCAACATCGGCTCGCACCTGATACAGGCGATGGTGGGCCAGGACTCCGAGGACATCAAGGAAGCGGTGTGGGGCGAGCTCAAGAACCACTTCCGCCCCGAGTTCCTGAACCGCATCGACGAGACCGTGGTGTTCCACGGCCTGGATGCGCAGCACATCGCCGCCATCGCCAGGATCCAGCTGCACCAGCTGCAATCCCGGCTGGCCAAGATGGATTTGGAGCTGCAGGTGTCGGACGCGGCCTTGGCAGAATTGGCCAAGGTGGGGTTCGACCCCGTGTTCGGTGCGCGGCCGCTCAAGCGGGCGATCCAGCAGCGGCTGGAGAACCCGCTGTCCAAGCTGCTGCTGGAAGGGCGTTTCCCGCCCAAGAGCGTGATTCCGGTCACGGTGAACCCGGTGCTCGAACCCGGGGTCTTCCAGTTCGGCGCGGTGGCGCAGGGCTGATACGGTGAAGTGAACGCGGCGCGCCGCCCCGGCCTTCCAAGGCCGGGGCGGCGTTGGCGCAGTTGTGAAGGAGAGGTGTCGTTTGAACGATTTTGTTGCCAGCGTGTTTCGCCTGATCGTGCGGCTGTTGGTCGTGGCGATGGGCGTGGTGCTGTTTCTGAGCCTGCTGGCCGCCGTGATGGTGCTGGCACTGGCGTGGGTGCTGCGTGCGGGCTGGGCGCGCCTGACCGGCAAGCCCGTCACGCCATGGGTCATGCGCATGGACCCGCGCTCGGGTTTCAGCACCGCGTTTCGCTCCACCCAACGCTGGTCTTCGGCGGGGGCACAGCGCGCACCGGAGCCTGGTGACGGGGCAGAGGCCCCCGTGGCATCGCGCCGGGGTGGCATCCTGCCCGGTGCAGCGCAGGTGACCGATGTGGAGGCGCGGGATCTGCGCTGAGCCAGCGCGCAGGCATGCGTGTCGCTCAGCCGACGTTAGCGGTCACTTAGACACTCGCCTCCACCAGCTTTTGGATACCGGCGCCGGCAGGGTGTCAGATACTGTACGGCAGCCCTGCTCGTACCCCGCCGCCGCCTTGCATGGCCTGCTCATTCAGCGGCCGCGCTCGCAGGGCCGGTCCGGGCACCTCCTTATCATTCGACCATGACACCAGCCGACATCCACGCCCACTTCGATCTCCAACGCCAGGCCAGCCGCGCACATGTCGATGTCCCTTTGCTGGTGCGCCGTGGGCGCCTGCTGCGCATGTCCAAGATGCTGGACGAACACGGACCCGTGCTGGCCGCTGCGGTGCAGGCCGACTTCGGCATGCGCTCGCCGCGTCTCACGGAAGTGGCGGACTTCTTCGTGCTGCGCGCATTGCTCGCGCACACCCTGCGGCACCTGGCGAAATGGGTCAAGCCACGCAAGGTGCGCACGCCGATCTTTCTGCAGCCCGCCAGCGCCCACATCCAGCGCCAGCCGCTGGGCGTGGTGGGCGTGATCGCACCGTGGAACTACCCGGTGCAGCTGGCGCTGGCGCCCGCCATTACCGCGCTGGCGGCAGGCAACCGCGTGATGCTCAAGCCCAGCGAGCTCACGCCGCACACATCGGCCCAGCTGGCGGCGCTGGTGGCGCAGTTCTTCAGCCCCGACGAGTTTTGCGTGGTGCAGGGCGACGCCAATTTGTCAGCGCTGTTCGCGTCGCTGCCGTTCGACCACCTGGTGTTCACCGGCTCCACCGCCGTGGGGCGCAAGGTGGCGCAGGCAGCGGCCCAGCACCTCACGCCCACCACGCTGGAGCTGGGCGGCAAGTCGCCCTGCATCATCGATGGGCACTGCGACATGCAGGACGCGGCCCTCAAGATCGCGCATGGCAAGCTGCTCAACGCCGGGCAGACATGCATTGCCCCCGATTACGTGCTGCTGCCGCGCGGGCGCGAAGGCGAATTTGCCCAGGCCTACCGCGCGGCGGTGGCACGGCTGTTCCCCACCATCGAAGGCAATGGCGACTACGCCTCCATCATCACCGCGCGGCACCACGCCCGCCTGCGCACCATGCTGCAGCAGGCGCAAACCCAGGGTGCCGAGGTGCAGACCATCGACCCCGCGGCAGGCAAGCCCGCTGTGAACACGGTGGGCACGCTGGGCGACGGTGCCAGCCGCCAGATGCTGCCCACGCTGGTGTTCGGCGCCACGTCGGCCATGCAGCTCATGCAGGAAGAGATCTTCGGACCCATCCTGCCCGTGGTGTCGTACGAGCGGCTGGACGATGCCATTGCGCACATCAACGCCGGCCCACGTCCGCTGGCACTGTACTGGTTCGGGCAGAGCGAGGCCGTGCGTGACGACGTGCTGCGCCGCACCGTGAGCGGTGGGGTGACGGTGAACGACACGCTCATGCACATCGCCCACGACAACCTGCCCTTCGGCGGTGTGGGCGACAGCGGCTGGGGCGCCTACCACGGCGAGCAGGGCTTCCTGCGCTTTTGCCACCAGAAGTCGGTGCTGGTGCAGTCGCGCTGGGCCATGGGCTCGCTGTTCTATCCGCCCTACGGTGCGAAGTTCGACCAGGTCATGGGGCTGCTGCGGCGCTGGCTGTAGCGCTGGCGGATGCACGGGTTGCGCGCTCGCTGTCCTCGCCGGGCGCGGGGTCATCTTGCAGGGCAACCGGGGGCGGCTGCGTGATGAGCTGCACCATGGCATCGCGCAGTTGCCCGGTGGACACCGGCTTGTGCAGCAGCAGGGCCGAAGTGGACTGCGCATCGCGCAGCCGCTGGGGTGATGTGTCGCCCGTCATGATGATGGCCGGCACGGGCGTGCCCAGGTAGGCGCGCAGCGCCTGCAGCACCTGCTTGCCGGTCTCTTCGTGGCGCAGGCGGAAGTCCGTGATGATGATGTCGGGCACGATGTCCAGGGCAGGGTCTTCCAGGCACTCCAGCGCATCCTTGCTCGACTCGGCGGTGATGCACAGGCATCCCCAGCTCTGCAGCAGGGCCTGCATGCCGATGCGCACGGTCTCGTCGTCGTCGATGGCCAGCACCTTGAGGCCGCTCAGGCTGCGCGCGTCCGGCGCGGGCCCGGTGGCAGCGACGTCGTCTTCGAGCGCTCCCTGCCAGCGGTCCAGCCACAGGCGAAAGACGGAGCCGCGCCCCGGCCGCGACAGCACCTCGACGGAGGTGTTCATCTCGCGAGCGAGTCGCTGCACGATGGCCAGGCCCAGGCCCAAGCCCTTGCGGCGATCGCGTTCCGGATTGCCCAGCTGGTGGAACTCCCGGAAGATGTCTTCCCACTGGTGCTGGGGTATGCCTGCACCCGTGTCCCAGACCTCCAGCGCCAGGCGCTTGCCGCGCGTGCGGCAGGCAATCAGCACGCCGCCGTGCGCGGTGTAGCGCAGCGCGTTGGAGATGAAGTTGTGCATCACCAGGCCTACCAGGGACCGGTCGGCATGGGCGGCCGCCGAGGTCTCGCGCGTGCGGTACACCAGCCCGGCCGTGTCGGCCTGTACGCCGAACTCCTGCTCCAGTGCGCCCAGCAGCGGCTGTACCGCAAAGGCAGCGGGACGCACTTTCACCACCCCGGCTTCCAGGCGTGAGTAGTCCAGCAGCGTGGTGAGCATCTCGGCTGCGGCGCTGGAGGCCGCGTGCGCATGGCCCAGTACGGTCTGCTGGTGGTCGCTCAGCGGGCTGCGCTGCAGCGATTCGAGGAACAGCCCCATCGCGTGCAGCGGCTGGCGAAGGTCGTGGCTGGCAGCGGCCAGGAAGCGGGATTTGTCGCGGTCGGCACGTTCAGCCGCTTCCTGTGCGGCGAGTGCACGCTGGGACTCTGCGCGCAGCTCGCTCACCAGCCGGTCGTTCTCCAGCTTGAGCGCGATGCTGCGGCGCGTGGCGCGGTCGGCGGTGCGCGCCTGCATGCAGGTGAGGGCGTAGTAGACGCTGGTGAGAAACAGCGCGGGCCACATCACCGGCCCGCCCGCCAAAGCGACCGCGATCATCACGCCGCCCATGGCGCAGGTGAGGTAGGTCACATAGGCCCTGTACAGCGGCGCACCCAGGCCCAGTGCGCCGGACGAGACGGTGCTGATGATGCCGATGGCATAGATCACGCTGTCCGGCGTACCCCAGTACAGGACGACATACCCGAGCGCCCCCCAGCTGAGTCCCATGGCGGCCATGCAGGCAATGAGCTTGCGCGCCGCCTGCGGCGCGGGGTCGGTGAAGGGGGCAATGCCGCGCAGGGTGAGGTACACGCCCAGCACGACCACCGTGTGCAGAACCAGCCAGATGGTGGTGGCCTGGGTGTCGGCCACGCGCGCCATCACCCACAGCGTGCCGAGTGCAGTGGCCAGCGAGGCCAGCAGCGTCATCGGAAAGTTCTGCCGCAGCAGGGCTGCCTGCTCGCGCAGCACTTCGTCGCGCTCTCCGTGCGGCCAACCCCATCGGGCGGGAGCGGAGGTGGCATCGGGTGCCACCGTCGGGTATTCAGAGGCTGTCATGCAACTGCGGTGTGGACAGTCCCATGCGTTGCGCGGCCAGCAGGGCAGCGCTGCGGCTGTTGACGCCCAGTTGCGCAAAGATGGCCGCCACATGCACCCGCACGGTGTTCTCGCTCAGGCCCAGGTCGCGCGCGATGACCTTGTTGGGCTTGCCGGTGCACAGCAGCGCCAGGACCTCCAACTGCCGCGCCGTGAGCGAAGGCGCGTCCTGCCCGCGCGGGGTGCTGTGGCTGCTGTGGATGGGAAAGCAGGGCAGTCCTGCCAGCGTACGGGTGATGGCGTCGAGGATGTCCTGTGCGCTGGCCGACTTGAAGAGGAAACCATCGGCGCCCCGTGCGCGCGCTTC
The DNA here is from genome assembly GCF_019219095.1 of Acidovorax sp. sic0104. Classification (GTDB taxonomy): domain Bacteria; phylum Pseudomonadota; class Gammaproteobacteria; order Burkholderiales; family Burkholderiaceae_C; genus Acidovorax. The sequence continues at coordinate 117,636 of NZ_JAHUWH010000001.1, read as the reverse complement.
GTAGATCGCATCGGGCGCCACGCTGGCCGACACGAGGACGATGCGGGCCTGTGGACAGGACTGGCGCAGCAGGCGCAGACCGTCCAGGCCGCTCATGCCGGGCAAGTGTATGTCCAGCAGTACCAGATCGGTGTCCGCGGCCTGCAGCGCGCAGGCCTCCGCGATGGAGCCCGCCTCGGCAATCGCCCCCACGTCCGGATGGTCCTGGACGATCAGGCGCAACCCTGTGCGGAACAGGTTGTGGTCATCCACAAGCAGGAGACGGGCGGTCATCTGGCAAGTATTACGCACAAAAAGCTGTTGTTGACTAGTCCATTTGTGCGATGGACGCGGCCTAGGTCAATTTTTAGACTTTCCGTCAAGCATTGAAAAGCATCTGTGGGCAGCCAGTGCGCTGCCACGCGAAGCGGCCTGCAGGAAGCGCCAACCTTCCCTGCGGTGCAGTGTGAAGCCTCGAGGGATGAACACCAATGCGCAACCTTCGTTTATTTATCTTGCTGTTGAGAGGGACTCCAATGACTGTCGATGCATCCATCCAGGGTTCTGCCGCCTCTGTCACGACTGCTGGCCGCCAACCCCGTACCGAGCGACGTCCTGCACCAGGCGCAGCCCCGTGCGCCACCGGGCTTGGCGGCAATTCGGTCGCGCACATCGTCGAAGAAAACTGCCCGGGCATGCTGGCATCGGCCGGTGTGGTGATAGAACACCTGGACGCCCAGGCGGGTGTCTGGCAGTTCTCCACCGATGATGGGCAGACGTGGCGACCGATCCGCACCGACCTGGTCAACCGCCCCGGCAACATGGGTTTGGCGCTGGACCGCGATGCACGTCTTCGTGTGCTGCCGTTTGGCGGGCACAGGGTGAGTGGTGCGCGGGTGGCTTTCCACACGGTGCAGCGCAGCCACGCGCAGGGCAATGGCAGCTACCGGGCCTATGCCTGCGATGACAGGGAGGACGGCTCGCGCACCGTGACGCTGGTGTTGGGCCTCAATGCCATCAATGGCACACCGCCCGCCGTGCACGTGCCCCGTCCCCGCAACAAGCGGGCCCTGGTGCAGCGCGCGGCTGCCGCGGCGGCTGCGTCCTCGCTCACCGGTTCGATGGCCATGGCCTGAGCCGTCTGCCACAAAAGCCCGTCCGGTGGGGCGAAACTGAACGTTTGTCGAGGGCAAAGCGGGGCCCTCCAGAGGGTGAAAAACGGTTTGCGGCGACAATGCCGGTCCTTTCGTATTTTCATTCCCCGTTTTCGTTCGGTTTTTCCATGTCCAGTATCCAGGTTCGTCCCGCTACGCTTCGCGATGCAAAAGCCATCGCCCAGATCCATACCGTCTCTGCCCAAGAGGCCTACAAAGGGTTGGTGCCAGACGAGCAGTTGAAGTCCATGTCGTCGGTCGAGAAGCGCCAGGCCTACTGGCGCGAGGCCATTGAATATTGCGAGCCGCAGGTCCAGGTGGCCATCGACGGCGAGAAGATCGTCGGGTTTGTCGGCTATGACCGTTCGCGCGATGAAAAGTCCCGTCCCACCACCGGTGAGATCTGGGCCATCTATGCGTCCCCCACCCACTGGAACCAGGGCGTTGGCCTGGCCTTGTGGGACGCTGCCCGCGACGGGCTGCAGGAAGAGGGCTGCACCAATGTGACGGCCTGGGTACCGCTGCGCAATGAGCGTGCCATTCGCTTCCATGAGCTGGCCGGTTTCAAGCAGGAGCTGTCCACGGCCAAGACGGCCGTGATCGGCGGCGTGAAGATCGAGGAAGTGCGCCTGAAGCGCCCGATCAACGCTTGATCCGATGAAGCATCCCCTGAGTCGCCTTCGGCATCGTCACGCTGGTATCTGCGGCCGGGGGCTGTTCGCTGCACCGTGCTGATGTCCACATCTGTTCCCCTCATCGCCTGGAGCCACCTCGGTGAACCCTGCGAAGCCCGGTGGCGTTCCGAGAGCGGTGCGCCGGCACCGCGGCGTGTTGTCGTGTCCGATGACACCCTCGCGGCGGATACGGCGTACCGCATGGCAGCTGAAGGCGCAGGGCTGCTGTGGCAGGGCGACTTCCAGAACGCGCGCCACCTGCTGCAGGCCCTGATGCGCCGGACCGACCGCAAGCCGCGCAAGGCTGCAGCGCGGTCCGCTCAGAAGCTGGCGGTGGCCACTGCCGCTGAAGCCTTCCATCTGCACCGTCAGGCGCAGGCCCAGCGTGCACGGGTGCTGGCGTCCATCCTGATCCCGCTGGAAGGCGACTACGGCATCGCGCTGCGGCGCGCGCCCGACTGGCGCCAGGCCTGCACCGAAGCCTGGGGCCCTGCCACGGGCGAGCGCTCGGTGGCCACGCTGCGCGAACTGCTGGGCTTGGTGGGGGCGCACGAATGGCGCAAGAAGGGGGTCGAAGTGCCGGCCCTGGGCGCGCCGCCGCTCAACCGCATCCATCCGCACTACGGCGTGTTCTCGCCGGTGCGCGGCGAGTATGTGGACCTGCTCGCCAGCACAGCGCTGCCGTCCAAAGCCCTGGCTTTCGATATCGGCGTGGGCACAGGCGTGCTGTCGGCCGTGCTGGTACGCCGTGGCGTGCAGCGTGTGGTGGGCACCGACCAGGACGCGCGTGCGCTGGCCTGTGCAAAGGACAACCTGCAGCGCCTGGGCGTCTTGACCCGCGTGGAGCTGCTGCAGACCGACCTGTTTCCGCCAGGCCGCGCGCCGCTGGTGGTCTGCAATCCGCCCTGGGTACCTGCGCGCGCCAGTTCGCCCATCGAGCGCGCGGTGTACGACGAGGGCAGCAGCATGCTGCGGGGATTCCTGGCCGGACTGCCGGATCACCTGGAGCCGGGCGGCGAGGGCTGGCTGATCCTGTCCGACCTGGCCGAGCATCTGGGCTTGCGCCCACGCGAGCAGTTGCTGGGATGGATCGCCGACGCCGGGCTGGCCGTGCTGGGTCGGCACGATGTGAAGCCGCGCCATGCCAAGGCTGCGGATGCTGGCGATGCGCTGCATGCGGCCCGCACGGCCGAGCTCACGTCGCTCTGGCGGCTGGGCGCTGCGGCCGCTGCCTGACTGATCGAAGCGCCTGCCGGGCCATTCGCCGGCCGGGCGCTGGCGGAGGTCAGTTCTTGGTCCCCTCTCTGCTTGTGCCCAGGTCAGGCCAGCACTGCGGGCTGCGTCGTATCAAACTGCCTGGCGGGCGCCATCGACGCTGCGGGCAGCAGTTGCTCGAAGCGCTCACGCAGGCTGGCGGCCCGCTCCGCACCGGCGGCCAGCGCCACTTCGTCGAACATGGCCTCGCCCACATCCAGCATGCTGTCCTGGTCCTTGGCCGCGCGCAGTGCCTCGCGAAACTGCTGCGCCATCACGGGGTCGCGGCGGGCGAAGAGGCGCTCGCACGCATCGAACAGGTACATCCGCGCGCCGGCCAGGGACCGCAGTGATTCCGCAGGTTCCTGGCGCGGGGTGGATGCAGCAGGTGCCGGCCCTTGGCTGGCGTCGGCGCGGATGGCGGACGGCGTCGGGTCCGCCGGCAGCCCGGCCGGGCCCGTCAGGTAGCCCTGGCGCATCAGGTTGTCCACGATCTGCGCGCCGATGCCGTTGTACATGGCCTGCAGGTCCGACAGCGGCTTGCCGTCGGCCAGCAATAGCAGCGAGCGCTCACGCAGGCTCAGGGTGCGCACGCCGGGGGACAGCTCCAGGCGGGCTTTGTCGGTTTTTTGCAGCAGCATCTCGCCTCCGGTTCACAGGTCTTTGCGGCAATTGCACCAAGCGGGGATGACGGCGTGATGACCCCCGGGGCGGCCGGCGCGACAATCTCCGGCGCCGTGACTGCGGCCTCATGCGCGGCCCGGGCTGGCACCCCGCTGTCGCACAATGCAGGCTATGCACCGCGTGCGTGTAGCTTGGCGTCACTCATTCGCTACTAATTTAGTAGCATCCGGCGCAGACCCATCAAGCGGTAGCTGCCAATTTTTATCATTTTCTGGCTGAAGAGCCGCGCCCCGAACCGCGATGACCTTGCTGCTGGCCCCCATGGAGGGGCTTCTCGACTTCGTGCTCCGTGACGTGCTGACCCGTGTGGGTGGGGTGGACCGCTGCGTTTCCGAATTCATCCGGATCACCGGCACGCTGCTGCCGGACAAGGTGTTCCTGCGCTATGTGCCCGAATTGCGCAACGGCAGTCGCACCCTGGCCGGCGTGCCTGTGCGTGCGCAGCTGCTGGGGTCCGACCCTGTCAGCATGGCCGAGAACGCGGCGCGCCTGGCGGGGCTGGGTCCCGAAGGGATCGACCTGAACTTCGGCTGTCCCGCCAAGGTGGTCAACCGCCACGGGGGCGGCGCCGCCTTGCTGCAAGACCCCGAAAGAATCGCGGCCGTGGTGGGCGCCGTTCGCCGCGCGGTGCCCGCGCACCTGCCGGTCTCGGCCAAGATGCGACTGGGTTTCAACGACACCGGGTTGATGCGCGAGTGCGCGCAGGCCATGCAGGCGGGAGGTGCCTGCGAACTGGTGGTGCATGCCCGCACCAAGGCCGACGGCTACCGGCCGCCGGCGTACTGGGAGCACATCCCGGCGGTGCGTGCGGCGGTGGGCATTCCCGTGGTGGCCAACGGAGAGATCTGGACCGTGGCCGACGCGCTGCGCTGCCGCGAGGTGTCGGGCTGCGACGCGCTCATGCTGGGTCGTGGCATCGTGGCCGACCCGGGCCTGGCGCGCGCCATCCGTGCCGCTGATGCGGGTCAAACCGGCGCGCCCGCTGTGGTGTGGGCGGACCTGCTGCCGCACATCGCTGCGTTCTGGCAACTGGTGTGCGACGACCTGGAGCCCCGCCAACGCGCGGGGCGCCTGAAGCAGTGGCTCAATCTGCTGCGCCGCCGCTTCCCTGAAGCCGAAACGGCATACCAACATGTGCGCACCATGACTGACCAACGCGCGATCACCCTGTGGGTGGAGGCCCAGCAGTCGCCGTGAGGCCCGCCCGGCGATGCCTGCAACACTGTCGGAGAAGGCCGGCGCCGGGCCTGCAGAATGCATGTGCCGCTGTGCCGGATCCTGTCAGAGCAGGTGATCCGGGGCCAGCGGCCCGAGCAACTGCAGCAGCAGGCGCAATGGAGTGCTGGCGTCGGGCTCCGTCGTGGCATCGGGTAGCCCGCTGCCCTGGGGCGCACGCCATACCAGGCGGCCGTCCACCAGCTCCACGCGCCAGGCGGCGTCCCTGAGCGCACCTTCGATCTGCGCGGTGGCCCGGCGTGAGAGGTCTCCGCTGCGGATCAGCAGCGCGATCTCGGTGTTTTGCCGTTGCGAGCGGATGTCCAGGTTCATCGAGCCGATGGCCAGCAGGCGGCCATCCATGATGAGCAGCTTGGAATGCAGCATGGCGCGCGAGCTGCCCATGGAGCCGCCTGGACTGCCGCCCTTGCCGCCGCTGCTGCCGGTGGAGCCCAGCGTGCCACTGAGCACGCCCGGCAACTCGCTGCGCATTTCATAGAGTTCGACCCCCATGGCCAGTAGGTCCGTGCGGTGCCGCGCGTAGCCAGCGTGTGCAATGGGAGCGTCGTTGGACGCGAGTGAGTTGGTCAGCACGCGGACCCGCACGCCGCGCGCGCGCGCTGCGGCGAAGGCCTGCTTCATGTCCGGGCCGGGTACGAAATAGGGCGAGATGATGAGCAGATCGCGCTGCGTCTGCCCCATGAGCTGCAGCAAGCCGTCCACCACGGTGTCGGTCTGCGCCTCATTCAGCTCCTTGTCCGTCGATGGGCGCTCCGGCGAAGGTGCAGCCGCGCCGGGGAGCGTGCCGATTGCAGCAGTGACGGCTTGTGGTGCGGCAGGCGCTGGCGTCGCTGGTCGGGAGGCCGCGGGCGCTGGCCCGGTGGCAGCGCGGGGGCCCCGGGATGCGATGGTCACGGGCGTGGCAGTCGCGGGGGCCTTTTCCGGCAAGGTGGTGGGCGCGCCGCCGTCCGGCGGAATCTTCGCGGGCTTGTCAACCAGCACGGCTGCGGGCGCCCAGGTGAACGGTGCCTGGGCCAGGTCCATGGGCTGCTGGTCCCAGATGCGCGCGCGCTGCGCCGCCGTGGTGCCGCGCCCGTCGGGGGCTGGCTGGTTGTCTGGCGCCAGCGTGCCGCCTTGGCCTTTGATGCGGTCCTGCTCAGCGGCATCCGCCGCACGCATCCGTGCGCGCAGCCCGTCCAGTTCCTCGCGTGTGATGAGCGACTGCACGGGGTAGGCGCGGTCATTGTTCCAGTAGCTGTCGAAGCTGCGCGAAAGGTCCTGCACGACGGGTCCGGCGGCCAGCACATCCAGATCCACGAAATTGCCCGAGTCGGCGTTGCCGAAGTACGCATCGCCCAGATTGCGCCCACCCGTCACGCCCATGGCATTGTCGGCAATGAACAGCTTGTTGTGCATGCGCTGCTGCACGCGTGAGAAGTCGGTGATCACGCTGAACAGGCGCCCCACCGGCGAGCCCCGTGCCCCGGTGAGAGGGTTGAACATCCGCATCTCGATGTTCGGCACGAACGCCAGGCGCATCACCTGCGCATCGCGCCCCGTGCTATGGAAGTCATCCAGCAGCACGCGCACCCGAACGCCCCGTTGGGCGGCAGACACCACGCTGAGAAGCAGGCGCTCGCTGCTCGCGTCGGCATGGATGGCGTAATACTGCAGATCCAGCGTCTTTTGCGCGGCATCCACCAGGGCCAGTCGGCTGCCGTAGGCCGCTTGGGGGCCGCTGAGCAAAAGGAACCCCGAAGGGTGCCGCCCGCCTGCTGCGGTGCGCCGGTCCTCCACCAACTGTCCCAACGCCGTGCCGGCCGGAGACGCCAGGGCGCTGGAGATGGGACGGTCCACATCCTTGGGAAGGCCCGTGCAACCTGAAATGGCCCCTGCAAGCACCACGGCCATGAGGGCCAGCCAGCCATAGCGGGCCGTGGTGGTCAGAAAGGCGGGGACAGGGGGCGTGCGCAGCATGCCGCGATTGTGACCGCGCATCCGCCGCCGCGCCTGTCAGACGCCGCGCCTACGCACCCACCGCGCCGGGCCGGCAGACAGCACTGCCGCACAGTTACCAGCTCACTTCCCGTTCCGGCGTGGCACTGATCTTGTGGATCGACACGTCGGCACCGTCGAATTCCTCTTCCTGCGTGAGCCGCAGACCCACCGTGCTCTTGAGGATGCGGTACACCACGAATCCGCCTGCAAGGGCCCAGGCCACCCCCAGCATGCTGCCGATCAACTGGGCCGCGAAGCTCACGCCGCCCAGGCCACCGAGTGCCTTGCTGCCAAAGATGCCGGCGGCCAGGCCGCCCCAGGTTCCGCACAGGCCGTGCAGTGGCCACACGCCCAGCACGTCGTCGATCTTCCATTTGTTCTGCGTGAGCGTGAACATCAGCACGAAGATCGCGCCTGCCACAGCACCCACCACCAGCGCGCCCAGCGGATGCATCAGGTCTGAGCCTGCGCACACTGCCACGAGTCCGGCCAGTGGGCCGTTGTGCACGAAGCCGGGGTCGTTCTTGCCCAGCACCAGCGCCGCCAGCGTGCCGCCGACCATTGCCATCAGCGAGTTGACGGCCACCAGGCCGGAGAGCTTGTCCACTGTCTGCGCGCTCATCACATTGAAGCCGAACCAGCCGACCACCAGGATCCATGCGCCCAGCGCGAGGAAGGGAATGTTGGAAGGGGGGTGCGCCGAGATCGCGCCGTCCTTGCGGTAGCGGTTGGCGCGCGAGCCCAGGAGGATCACGGCAGGCAAAGCGATCCAGCCGCCCATGGCGTGCACCACGATGGAGCCCGCAAAATCATGGAACTCTTCCCCCGTCAGCTCCTTGATCCAGGCCTGTACCCCGAAGTGCTGGTTCCAGACGATGCCCTCGAAGAAGGGGTACACAAAGCCTACGATGACTGCGGTTGCCATCAGTTGGGGCCAAAATTTGGCGCGTTCTGCGATGCCGCCAGATACGATCGCAGGGATCGCCGCCGCAAAGGTCAGCAAAAAGAAGAACTTGACCAGCGAGTAACCGCTTTGCTGAACCAACGACTCCGCGCCTACGAAAAAGTGGGTGCCATACGCCACGCTGTAACCCACGACAAAGTAGACGACGGTGGACACCGAAAAATCCACCAGAATCTTCACCAGGGCATTGACCTGGTTTTTCTTGCGCACCGTGCCCAGCTCCAGAAAGGCAAACCCGGCATGCATGGCCAGCACCATGATGGCGCCCAGGAGAATGAACAAGGCATCAGCGCCCTGTTTGAGTGCTTCCATAACGTCCTCTTGCGTTTGAATTGATCTTTTCTGGTGCGTCGAAACGCTAAAAACCAGATGTGCACCAAATTGAAGCAAGAAGTGCGCCAGAAGATGGTGCGGATTGTGCACCATGGTGGATGTGACGAGGACCTGCGCAAAATCTTCGGAGATGGCAGGGGAGGGCAAGTGGCGCGAGTGAGGGCCTCGATGCACTGCATGGGCTCGTGCCCACGCCCGCAAATCGGGCGCCAGAACGCGGTGCCGCCAATTGATTCTCGCCACCCATTGCGTTCCCAGGCAGTCTGCAGGGATTGGCTTCAGAACCGGTCACGGCCCTCGAAGCGCGCAACGATACGCAGGTCGGGCCCGAACCTGTCCACCGAAGTGAACTGGAGCGCTATGCCTTCTGCGAGCGCCTCCAGAGGACCAAAGTCGGCCATGCGCGCCCCTTCACCCAGCCAGCGGGGCGCCAGATACACCAGCAACTCGTCGACCAAGCCTTCACGTACCAGCGATCCGTTGAGCTTGTGGCCGGCTTCAACATGCAATTCGTTGATCCCCTTGTGTCCCAAGTCCTTCAGCATGGCTGCCAAGTCCACCTTGCCTTGGGCGTTGGGGAGATGGATGACCTGTGCGCCTCGGGATTCAAGAGCGGCCTGCCTGGGCTTGTCCTGAACGGCTGCGTAGATGTAGCAAGTGCGACCGGTGGTGGTAAGTACGCTGGCATCCGGGGGGGTCTGAAGCCTGCTGTCCACTACCACGACGTGCGGTTGTCGGGGTGAAGCCACATCGCGCACATCAAGCCGCGGGTTGTCGTCCAGGACTGTGCCGATGCCTGTCAGCACAGCGCAAGCGCGCGCGCGCCATGCGTGTCCGTCGGCGCGGGCTTGCGCAGACGTGATCCACTGGCTGGCCCCGTTCTCCAGTGCGGTGGTTCCGTCCAGCGATGCCGCGGTCTTGAGGCGCACCCAGGGCGTGCCCCGCACCATGCGGCTGAAAAAGCCGATGTTGAGCTCCCGCGAGGCTTGCTCGCCTGGGCCCACCACCACATCGATTCCAGCTGCACGCAGGCGGTCAAAACCTCGTCCCCCGACCAGAGGGTTCGGGTCCTGCAAGGACGCCACGACTTTGGTGATGCCCGCCTGGATGAGGGCATCGCAGCAAGGGCCTGTACGCCCCTGGTGAGAGCAGGGCTCCAGGGTGACATAGGCGGTCGCGCCCCGCGTGTCGCGGTGCGCGCTGGCGGCGTCGCGCAAGGCCATGACCTCCGCGTGCGGACCACCGGCCTGCTGCGTGAAGCCTTGGCCAATGATCTGGCCGTCAGGCGCAACGATGACGCACCCAACCCGGGGGTTGGGATTGGAAAGAAAAAGCGCTTGAGCGGCGAGCTCAAGCGCTTGGTTCATGGGGGCAGGCGCAGTGGAAGACATGGCGCCTGCGATGGTAAGGGATGGCGTTCGCTATCTGCCCCAGCATTCGGTCACGAGCGTCCCTGTAGTCGCCCCCTTGGCGCCTCGCATTCCGGTGTTGGTCAGCGTGTAGTTGCCGCACTTGTCGCCTGTCTGGCCGAGCTTGGGAGTGGCGGTGATGGTGAACGTGGCGCCGTCCGACACTGCGGAGATGTCGTAGCGGTCGTTGGGCACGGTTTTCAGGCTGGTTGGGAAGGCCGCTGTCAGCGGATAGGTGCCCGTCGCAGTCGCCGCTCTCTCCATCCATTGGGCGCCCTGCAGCAAGGCTCCCCGGGCCTCCGCCCGGTGCCCGCGGCGCACATACTCGGCATAGCTGGGGTACGCGATGGCAGCCAGGATGCCGATGATGGCCACCACGATCATGAGCTCGATCAGGGTGAAACCCCCCTGGGTTTTTGGCAGGCGCTGATTCATGAAAACTTCCTTTATTGCACTTGGCGCCAGCTGGGGCGCAACGACTGTTCAGGCATGCGATTGTCTTCGCGTGGCTTGTCGCCGACCTTCTTGGGGTTCACTCCGGTGTAGTCAAGAATCTTCTTGCCAGAGGTTACCAGCAGCGGCGGGCCAGGAGGGACCTCGACGCGCGTCGTGCCTGTGGCCACGGACCCCGCCACCAACTGAACCGTGGGATTCTTGCCGTCCATGATGTTGATCAGCGTGCGGTATTGAACGCCCGGAATCGTCGCAACGGTCGTGGGCGTGCAGCTTTCTTCAACGGTGGTCGTGTTGTCCGTGGACGTGCCCGAGGGTTCCTCGGTGTAGACCGCCAGGATGTTGCTGCCGTCCCAGAACTGCATGGGCTTGAGCAGGCGCTCGCCTTCTTCAGGAAGGTCGAGGTACCAGCCATCAAAGTCCTTCCATGTGTCGGCCTTGAGCTCGTCGACGGCGTTGGCCTTTTCATTGCTCGTCGCGCCGATCTTCACGATCTCCTGCTTTGCGAGCTTGGCGCTGCCCCCCATGACCCCGACAGCCTTGGGTGTGGGAACCGCAGGAACGCCCGGCAATGCGCCTGCGCCCGGGTGAATTTCCAGCCGTTGTTCGTCCTTGGGCTTGCTGGTATCCCTGACGCGGTAGCGGGCGTTGTCCAGGACCGAGTACAGGGTCTGCACGTACTTGTACTGGGCCTTGGTCACGTCGCGGTCATCCTTGGACAGGTTTCTTCCCGTACCGAACGCCACCATCAAACCGCCCACAGGCTGGCTTGCGCTTGCGACCTTCATGGCTCTGTCGTTGGCGCGCACGATGGGCGGGGCCGTGATGGGCTGGGGCTGATTGCGAGCGCCATTTTTCACGCTGGCTCCACGTGCCGTGAACAGCGGTGAGTCGATGCCAAAGGCAGACTTCCACTGTGTGGCGTCGGCGCTCGTGAGATCAAACTTCCACAGGTTGCCGAGGTTGTCGCCGGCGTAAACGATGTCGGCACGCCCGTCGCCGTTCAAATCCACAAGCGTCGGTGCCGACAAGCCGTTGTCGTTGGCGTTTCCGGTGCCTTTGGCGTCGTCGCTGGCTTGAATGCGCTTGAGTTCCCTGGCGCCGTCAAGGTACTGCACCAGCAGCACGGGGCGCTGGTTCTCGCTGTTGTAGCCATTGCCCAGGACCGCCGCCCAGCGGTCGTTGTTCAGCCGTGCCACCTGCGTGCTGCGAAGCTGGTTGGAACTGTCCCGCACGGGTTGAACGGTGATGTTGCCGATGTCCTTGTCCTCGTCGACGATGACCAGGCAGGCAGCCTTCTCCGCGGTGGAGATGCCCGTACGGTTGCAGTCCGGAGCACCTTCGCTGTTGCCGCGTGTGCGGTCAAGCAATGCCAGTTGCTGGCTCTTGCTCTCTGCGAACGTGGATGGGTCCGTGACGTCCAGCGCGAAGTACCCCTTGCCGCCCGCGCCCAGGGTGCCTACCAGCACGGTGGACCAGGTCGAGCCCGACTGAATGTCGCCCGTCATGGGCGAGCCATCCACGTAGTACTGGTGGTTGTAGTTGGGGTCGGCCAGCTTCTTGAGGTCCCCGATCAAGCCACGCGGGACGTAGGCGATTTTCTCTTTGCCGTCGAGGGCGGAGAAACCGTGCAGCATCCCGTCGTTGCCCCCCACATAAAGCATGGGGGTCCGGTCTTTCTGCGCCTTGATGAATGCGCTGTAGCCGGCCAGGGAGTAGTCGCTGGCGGGAGCGCCGGTGAACCAGATGTCCGAGTTGATGATGTCGCCCTGGCGGCTGAAGCGCTCGCGGAAGGGCAACGCTGCCGTGTAGCCGCCGGGGGTGTCCTTGTCGCCTTCCAGTGTGCGCTGGCCACGAATGTAGTTCAGGACATTCTCGCCCTTGGTGTACACGGTGGCTGTCGTGTCCGAAGTTTCCTTGCCAAGCAGGGCTTTCTGCGCCGTGCTCAGATTGGTTTGCCCCGTGGCCCACTTGAAGGACACGCCACCCTTGAATTTGGTGCTGGACCATTCATCGCTCCAGCTGAGGATCAGCCGATCCGACAAATTGGCAAGTTCATCGAGCCTGTCTGCCGTGGTCTTGCCCTCCCACTCCTTGGTCGGGTCGGGATAGTAGGTGCATTCCTTGGTCGCATCTTCAAGGCAAGGCTTCTTGACGGGCTCGCGCGCGGCGGAGGCACTGACCCACCCGCGCCAGCTTTCCTTGCCGTTGTAGGCCGACGCATAGTTGCCGGCGTTCGAGCGCGTCGTGTTGAATCCACCGCCTGCGGAGCCTACGGCCACGGTATCAGGCAACGTGGAGCTGTCTTCATTGATTTTTCCGATGATTTCGCGGAAAGCATTTTCAAGGTCTTCACCCTTGGCGACTGCGTAGAAGCGTCCGCGGCCATTCAAGGCTGAATGCCACAGGTCGAGGGAGCGCCTGTCCTCGTTGTCCATTTGTGGCCAGGTTTTGCCGCCAGTCACCAGAGCGGGGAAACTTCCGTCATACCCGAAGGGCACGCGATCGGTGGGCGCCGTAATATTGTATTTGGCGTCCGTGAAATTCTGCTTCCACGAAGTCGCAAGAGCACTGAAGCCGATCGTGTAGGTCACCATGTGCGACCAGGTGGCCGGGTTGTACTTGGGATTCCAGTACTTCTGCAAGACGACGGTTTTGCCGCCACTGGTGAAGGATTCGGTGGCTGGTGCGTCCTTGTATTCCTGCGTCAATGGAACCTTGTCGTTCGTGAGGCCCGTCGTCTTGAGCGGCTTTGCCCAGCTGTAGAACGCCCAGTCGGCAATGGGCCTGTTTCCGTCCGTGTTCAGGCTTTCGTCACGATACAGGGCCGACTGCTGCAGGCCAGCAGTGGTGCCGCCATAGACGGTGCCGTCCGGCAGGGGCAGGTTGGTTGCGTTGTCGCGATAGTTCAGGTCCGGGACGGCAAAGTCCGTGCCGTTCCAGCGACCATCGGTCATCATGATGTGGTAATTGCGGCGGCATCCGAGAAACGGCTTGTCGGTAGTGCCCGGCACTGCAGCCCAGGGGCTGTTCTTGTCCAAGGCGGCATTGCGCAGGTATTCGTCCGACTGCTTGAACATCTCGTGCGACGGGGTTCCGTTGCTCGGAAGAAGGTAATCGGTGAAGGCAAGAAAATTATTGCGGTGCGTGGCGGTAAGTGACCGCATGAAGTTCGTGCGAGACGTATTCGTGGACCCTACGTTGTCTGCACCAGGCGTCTTGCCCTTGCCTGGGTTGGCTCCCGATCCATACCAATATCCGGAATCTGAATAGTTGTTCAAGCTGTTGCTATTGTTGTGCATGGCCTGCCATGCCAGCCGGATCTTGTTGTCTGGAATCAAGGTTTTGTCATTGAAAACCTTTTTGAGCGAATACCTCAAGACATTCATCCGGCGGCTGGTCATGGGCCAGGTGCCATCGGCGTTGGGCGCCGTGTTATTGGTCGCACCATTCTGACTTTCCGAGTCAAGCCGGAAGCCCATACTCCCGGAATCATCGACAGAGATAATCACATTGGGTGCCACAAAGGATGGCTTGACCTTGGGCAGGGGGGGCTCCTGGGCCAAATCAAGTGCCCAAGCGCCATAGGGCGCCAGCGCCGCGCTGGCAGCCATGGCCAAAAGCGATTTACGGAAACGTGGAGGGGTGCAGGGCATGATGTGCTCCTATCGTCGATATAATATTGCTGCATTAATTTGCAGCCGAAATGTGCAACTGCGATCTCCGCAGGCATGTGGCCTGTGGTGTTTTTGATTCTTAATCTGGTTGGGGTACTGGCGCGTAAGTCTGCTGCATAGTTACCATCGTGCCTGATTTGCGACCGTAAGCTAGGGCGGTAATGCGATAAACAACATATGGGTTGATTTTTAATGGAAGCAAATTGGTTGCACCCCCCACTATGAGGCTACTCGTTTCGGCACTTTTGTCATAAGGGAGCACCTCTATCCAATACCAAGCCCCCTTATTTGCAGAACGATCTGCCAAGATGGGATTGGCAGGATTGGTCTTATCTCCTGCTTTGGCACCCGTGTACTGACCATAGCGCGCTCCGACATTTAGCATTTGTGCCAACGAAGGGCCTTTGGCTACATCGGTGTTATTCCAAAAATCGAGTGACCCCTCACGTTTAATGCAAAGGGCGCTACGGCAACCAGCAGGCACAGCACTAAGCGCGTCCAAGAGTTTGTTGACGACCGTGTCGCCTTCACCTGCCAGTGGGAACTGATCGATGGTGGTAGAGCGGCAGACATCGCCCCCTGCAGTGCAGAGTGCGCTGCTTTCCGGGGACTCATTGCTCAGTCGAATGTCCTGTTCAGCGTCTTGCAGCATTGTTTGGGCTGCCTCGAAAGCGCGTTGGTAGTCCGCGTCGTTGCCCACCACCATTTCATTGAAAAGGGACGTGCGCGACGCCCACAGCGCCAGCAGCATGGACAGCATGACGAACACGATGACGACGAACAGCGCCACTCCACGTTGTGTGGGGTACCTTTGTCGACGCGACAGGGGCGATGGCAAGCGGTGCATGGGGTAATTACTCTCAAATGGCCGGAATCGCGGAGCCAACAAGTCCCTGGCTGCGCATCTGGAAAACGTTCTTGAATCGCATGTGCATGCGGCGCGCACGATCACCCGGCAGGGTGGACATGTCGACTGCGGCGTCCGAGCAGCCGATGTAGGTGCTGCCGACTGGCATGTCGATGCGTTCGCTGCCGTACAGCACCATGCAGACTTCGACCGCCTGCACCTGGCTCCAGTTGGTCGGAACGGTGGTCGTGTTGCGAATGACTGGAGCGCCCTTGATGGCGTTGTCTTGAACCAGGTAGCGCAACTGGAACTCGGCGACATTCTTGATGATGGGCTGGGCAGGCGCATTGTTGCCACTGCATTGGAGTTCGCTCTTGAGTGCATCGAACGTGAAGGCGCTTTGAACGATCTGGTCGGTGCTGGTGTCGATAGGCCCGCCCAGGCAGTTTCGCATCAGCGACTGCTCGTCGACGCTTCCATGAATCTTGTCCTTGTAGCGGCGATACCCCGATGTGATCGAGGTCGAGGTCGAGTTGATCGTGTTGAGGGCTGGGTTGAACGGCAGGCCCACATTGGTGGGGTCTCTGGAGTCGGTTTCAAACGCTACCCTTTGTAGGTAAGACGCAGTTGCAGGGGTTGCGATACCTGTCGGGTTCGGGTTGAGGAACAGCGAGCCCGCCTGGCGCATCTGTGCACCGATGACGCGAATCGCGTAGGAGGCCTGCTGCTGGATGCCGCTGGCGTCGGTGACCGTGCCGGAGACTCCGCGCGACACCATGAGCGCCGTGGTCGCAATGGCCACCACCAGCAGTCCGATGGTGATGCCCACCATCAGCTCCACAAGGGTCATACCCTTTTGGGCCGTGGGTCGGCGTGTTGGCTGGCTGCGCTTGGCCATGACTTCATGCGCTGCGGGAAAGAGGGGCGTCATGTTCAGGTTCCTGCGCAGAAAAACTGGCCTGGGAAATTGCTGTCAGTAGGGCAGCGGCCTGCCACGGGGATGTACTGCAGATGGCAGATGTAGCCATCGGGGCATGCATTGCTGGTCTTGTCGGTACCGCCGCCGGCGCTCAGGGAACTGTCGGCAGCGCGCACCTTGGTGGCGTCGATCTCATCCTTGAAGCCCGCGCTGGAGTCGCGCTCGTTTTCGCGCCATGCGAGCATCACGCCCAACTGGGTGCTGGCACCAGCTGGGGGGATAAAGATGGCAGCCCGGCCCAAGGGAAGGGTGTCCTTCACGGACTTCTTCCAGACCGCCAGGTCGTACGTCACCATCGCAGCCTGGTTGCAGCCGGAGGCGCATCCGGCAGCGGGAACCGTGGGCTCGCTGCTGAAGGTGGTGACGTAGGAGTTGATGCTGGCCAGTGCGTTGGGGTTTACCTTCATGCGCTCGCCCAGGTCTTCGATCAGCCGAATGGCCTGCGCGCGCCGCACGGTGGTCGAGGTGTCGCTCAGGGTGCGCATCTGCACGCCGAGAATGCCCAGAATGCCCAGGGCTGTGATGACGATGGCAATCAGCGATTCGATCAGCGCGATACCACGCTGGGATGGGGATTGGTGCCGTTTGGGAGTCATAGAAGTCATGGGAATCATGGAGGTCAGCCAACGCATGGAATGGCTTCTTGGGAAATGACGCGGATGCGTCCACCAGAGCTCATGCAGACGCCGCGTGCGCCGACATGGGAAACCGTCTTTTCGAGAGGAACGAGGGTAAAACCGAGGTAGGTGCCGCTCACCAAGCCCCATCGATTCAGTGTGATGCTCGTGCCCCCGCCCGTGCGATTGACGTGAACCTTGCCTGCAGATCCAACCCGCTGCAGCACCGCCTCGTTGGCGTTGCATGTGCCATTGCCATTGGCGTCGTGGCAGACAATCCAGCCGCAGTCCCAATCACGGGCATTGGGTGCCGTTGAGCATCCATTGGTCATGTTGGGCGTTTTTTGAATGACTACATGCCCGCCCCGCCGGATGGCTTCGGACCGCGCGTAGTACAGGGTGGATTGGAGCTGGTCTGCGGTCTCCCGCACGCGCCAGGTCTCGGTCAGCACGGTGAAACTGGGCACTGCAATGGCGGTCAGTATCGAAAGGATAGACACCACCATCATCAGCTCGATGGCAGAGAAGCCGGCCACGGAATACCGGTTGCTTGCTGGCAGGGTTCGGCGAATGCGCATGGCGTTGGCCCTGGGGCTTAAGAGCAGGCGGCGCCTTGCCGGGTTTGAGAGATGCGGCCGCCGGCCGAGACGCACAGACGGATGGCACCATCGTCGGTAACGGTCTTGCCGACCGGGTACAGCAGGATGTTGATGGCGCTCGGCACGCCACCGCTGGTTTCCGAAAGCAGGCCCCAGCGGTCGATGTAGAGCTTGTTCACACCGCCGCTTTGAGTCACGCTGACTTTGGGGGTCGTTGGGCTGACCTGCAAATCGGTCGTGGTGGCTCCTTGGGTGTACGTGACCTTCCAGCCTTGCTCCCACCCTGAAGCTGCATCGATGGCCACACCTCCACCGCGCTTGATGGCCTCGGAGCGGGCGTAGTAAAGAGCGGATGTGAGATCTTCAGCAGCGCTGCGCACCCTCCAGCGCTCGGCAAGGCGTGTGAAACTGGGCGCTGCCAGGGCCGTGAGTATCGCCAAAATGGCCACCACGACCATCAACTCGATGATGGTGAATCCGTGTTGGGCTGGTGGGAGCCGGTATCCAGCAGAGGTGCGCGATGCTTGCATGCCCGGATACTAGAAGGCCGCATGCGTGCGCCGTCCCATTGTCAGACAAGTGGTTTTCGATTCGTGATGAGCGGTGTCTGGCAACCACCCCAGCCACGCTCGATGCATGCCGCAGGCATCCTGGGCTCTCTGCCGCCCGTGCGCCGCAAGAGCGCTACGTCTCGCCCCGGGGTTCGCGTCCCATGAGTTGCGCTACAGCCTGCGCAGGCAGCACGCGCCCATCTAGCAGTGCCACGGCTGCCTGGGCAATCGGCATGTCCACTCCCAGCGCCTGCGCTCGCTGCACGACCGTGCGGGCACTGTAGACACCTTCGGCGACGTGGCCCAGGGATTGCACCGCCTGGCTCAGGCTGTGCCCCTGCGCCATCAGCATGCCCACCCGGCGGTTGCGCGACAGGTCGCCCGTGGCCGTCAGCACCAGGTCCCCCAAGCCGGACAGGCCCATGAAGGTGTCGGGCCGCGCGCCCAGTGCCAAACCCAGCCGTGTCATTTCGGCCAGGCCCCGGGTGATGAGGGCGGCCCGGGCGTTCAGGCCCAGCGCCAGCCCGTCGCACAGGCCCGTGGCGATGGCCAGCACGTTCTTCACCGCACCACCCACCTCCACACCCACGATGTCTTCGTTGGCGTATACGCGCACGCTTTGGCTGTGAAAGGCTGCCACCAGGGCATCGCGAACGGCGGCATGGCTGCTTGCCGCCACCAGCGCTGTGGGGTGGCCCAGCGCCACTTCCTGAGCAAAGCTGGGGCCGCTGAGTACGCCTGCTATCAAATGAGGAGCTATCTGCGCTTGTATTTCATGTGCCAGCAGCCCAAAAGCCTGCGGATCGGCGTCAGAAGCGACGGCTTCGAAGCCCTTGCACAGCCAGGCCACGGGGGCGGTGCAACCGACGAGCGCCTGCAGCATGCCGCGCAGCGCCGCCATGGGAGTGGCCACGATGATCAGATCGGCGCCGGGCAGCAGCGCAGCGAAGTCGCCGTCGGCCAGTGTGAGAGGTGGAGGGAAGGCAATGCCGGGCAGGTAGCGCGCGTTCTGCCCCTGGTCGCGCATTTGTTGCGCCTGGGTCGCATCGCGGGCCCATAGGGTGACGGCATGCCGGGCAGGGTGCAGCGCCGCGCTCATGGCGACGGCCGAACCCCAGGCACCTGCGCCCAATACTATGATTTTCATAGCTGTTCGCGCTTTTCAGATAAGCGCTGAAGCCCCAAAAGATCGTTGATTCAATGCTCCAAGGCGCTGTGTTTCGCCCATGGCCCGCGCAACCGGCGCAACCCCGGCGAGGTAGCCGCGGAACTGGCTCTGCCAGGCCGCTGGCTGCGTCCCCCTCCCGAGCGCGCCGCGCAACGAGAGAGGGCGAAGGCGCGAAGCGCCTCAGGGGGTGTACGTCTTATTGCGTGATGATGGGGGAGGCCTGGCCAGCGGCCTGGGCCTGCTGCTGCTCATACATGGCCTGGAAGTTGATCTCGGCGAGGTGCACGGGCGGAAAGCCGGCGCGGTTGATCACGTCGGCCACGTTGCCGCGCAGGTAGGGGTAGACGATCTGAGGACAGGCGATGCCCATGATGGGGCCCATCTGGTCTTCGGGGATGTTGCGGACTTCGAAGATGCCGGCCTGCTTGGCCTCGACCAGGAACACGGTCTTGTCCTTGATCTTGGTCTGAACGGTGGCTGTCACCGCGACTTCATAGATGCCTTCGGCCACGGGAGTGGCTTCCACGCCGAGCTGAATGTCCACGCTGGGCTGCTCCTGTTCGAGCAGGATGCCGGGGGAGTTAGGTTGCTCCAGCGACAGGTCCTTGAGGTAAACGCGCTGGATCTGGAAGACGGGGTTTTCTTGGTCGGCCATGGTGATGAGGTCTCTTTGCTCTATCGGAAATGTCAACAAAACAAAACCCGCCGGGG
This sequence comes from Acidovorax sp. sic0104, assembly GCF_019219095.1. Taxonomy (GTDB): domain Bacteria; phylum Pseudomonadota; class Gammaproteobacteria; order Burkholderiales; family Burkholderiaceae_C; genus Acidovorax. Next base: position 98,370 of record NZ_JAHUWH010000001.1, on the reverse strand, counting down.
AAAGCTCCCGCAGCGGGCACATGGGGCAGCATTATGCAGCCGCCCGGTAGGGGGTCAGGCCGCAGCGCCCAGCAGTGGCATGAGTTCACCCCGGCCGTCGAGGGCCACCAGATCATCATGGCCGCCCACATGGGTGGCGCCGATGAAAATCTGGGGCACGGTGCGGCGCCCGGTGATCTCCATCATGTGCGTACGCGCGGCAGGGTCGGTGTCGATGCGGATCTCCTCGATCTGCTCCACGCCCTTGGACTTGAGGATCTGTTTGGCCCGGATGCAGTAGGGGCAGACGGCGGTGGTGTACATCTTCACGGGTTGCATGGCGATCCTTTCTTTTTTTGCCGGAGGCGGCGACAAGCCAGGGGTTAGCCTAGCGCGCGCTGAATACCTGGGGGCAGATCAGGCTTTTTCTACCGGGAGGCTCGCTTCACGCCAGGCCTTGAGGCCGCCGGCCAGGGCCTGGGCGTTCTCGTAGCCCAATTTCTTGGCGACGGCCACCGCACGGTTGGCGCGCGCGCCGCTGGCGCACACCAGCACCAGGGGCAATGCCTTGTTCTTCACGACCGTCGGAAGACGCTCCTCAAGTTGGCCGAGGGGCACGTTCTTGGCGCCGTTCACGTGGCCGGCGGCGAATTCCTCGGTTTCGCACACGTCGATGACGACGGCTTTTTCGCGATTGATGAGTTGCACGGCCCCGGCCGGGGTGAGAGAGCCGCCACTGGCGCTCTTGAGGACCGGCCACAGCAGCATGCCGCCCGAAGCCAGTGCAACAAAGATCAGATACCAGTTGTCGATAATGAATTTCACGAAGATTCCTTGGGTTGGCGAACAGCGTAATTTTAGAATGCTCAGTTTTGACCTTAGGGAAGCCATGTACAAACTCGTCCTGATCCGCCACGGCGAATCCACCTGGAACCTTGAAAACCGCTTTACCGGTTGGACCGATGTGGACCTCACGCCCACCGGCGTGTCCCAGGCCATGTCCGCCGGCAAGCTGCTCAAGGCCGAGGGCTACGAGTTCGACCTGGCCTTCACCAGCGTGCTAAAGCGTGCCATTCACACCCTGTGGTACACGCTCGACGAGATGAACTGCACCTGGTTGCCCGTGGTGAAGGACTGGCGCCTGAACGAGCGCCACTACGGCGCGCTGCAGGGCCTGAACAAGGCCGACATGGCCAAGCAGTACGGAGATGCCCAGGTGCTGGTCTGGCGCCGCAGCTACGACACCCCCCCGCCAGCCCTGGAGGCCACCGACACCCGCAGCGAACGCAGCGACCGCCGCTACGCCGGCCTGGCTGAGGGCAATGTGCCCCTGACGGAGTGCCTGAAGGACACCGTGGAGCGCGTGCTGCCCTTCTGGAACGACGCCATGGCGCCCGCCATCCGCTCGGGCAAGCGCGTGGTGGTGGCTGCACACGGCAATTCGATCCGCGCTCTGGTGAAGTATCTCGACGGCATTTCCGACTCCGAGATCGTCGGCCTGAACATTCCCAACGGAATTCCACTGGTATACGAGCTGGACGCGGAGCTCAAGCCCATCCGTCACTACTATCTGGGTGACGCCGAGGCCGCGGCCAAGGCTGCCGCCGCCGTCGCGTCGCAAGGCAAAGCGTAAAAGTCGCGTAAAGACAGGGAAAACCTACCAGATATCCCTGCCAAAACTAGAGCCCGTGCGGAACTGCGGCGGGTTCGGCCCTTCCAAGGTGTATATTGATTTCGAAGCGGTAAAAGGTACTGTATGGGCCAGAAACTCAAAATTGCGGGATGGGTGTCGGTAGGTGTGGTGGCCGGTGCGCTCACCACCGTATCGCTGCAGACGGTGGCGCGAGGCGCCATGACGCCGCTGCCGTTGGAAGAAATTCAGCAGCTGTCTGCGGTGTTCGGCCTCGTGAAGACCGACTACGTCGAGCCGGTGGACGACAAGAAACTCATCACCGATGCCATCTCCGGCATGGTGTCGAGCCTTGACCCGCACTCCCAGTACTTCGACAAGAAGTCCTTCAAGGAATTCCGCGAAGGCACTTCGGGCCGCTTCGTGGGGGTGGGCATCGAGATCACCCAGGAAGACGGGCTGATCAAGGTGGTGTCTCCCATCGAAGGCTCGCCCGCCTTCCGTGCGGGACTCAAGACCAACGACCTCATCACCAAGATCGACGAAACCGCGGTCAAGGGGCTGTCGCTCAACGATGCCGTCAAGCGCATGCGGGGCGAGCCCAACACCAAGGTCACGCTCACAATTTTTCGCAAGGACGAGAACCGTTCGTTCCCCGTGAACATCACGCGGGAAGAGATCAAGACCCAGTCCGTCAAGGGCAAGGTCGTGGAGCCAGGTTATGCCTGGATCCGCCTGTCGCAGTTTCAGGAGCGCACGGTCGATGACTTCGTGCGCAAGGTGGAAGAGGTCTACAAGCAGGAGCCCAACCTCAAGGGCCTGGTGCTTGACCTGCGCAACGACCCGGGCGGCCTGCTGGACGCAGCCGTTGCGATCTCCGCGGCCTTCCTGCCCGAGAATGTCACCGTCGTTTCCACCAACGGCCAATTGGCCGACAGCAAGGCCACCTACAAGGCGTCGCCGGACTACTACCAGCGTCGCGGCGGTGGCGACCCGCTGCGGCGCCTGCCCGCAGCCATCAAGTCGGTTCCGCTGGTGGTGCTGGTGAACGAAGGCTCGGCATCTGCCAGCGAAATCGTGGCCGGTGCGTTGCAAGACCACAAGCGCGCCACCGTGATGGGCAGCCAGACCTTCGGCAAGGGCTCGGTGCAGACTGTGCGCCCCCTGGGGCCGGATACCGGCATCAAGCTCACCACGGCGCGCTACTACACCCCCAGCGGCAAGTCGATCCAGGCCAAGGGCATCGTGCCCGACGTGATGATCGACGAGTCGGAAGAGGGCAACATCTTTGCCGCCCTGCGCATGCGCGAGGCCGACCTGGACAAGCACCTGAACAGCGGCCAGGGCGAGGAGAAGAAGGACGAGGCGCGTGAGAAGGCCCGCGAGGACGCCCGCAAGCGCCTGGAAGAGGAGGCCAAGAAGCCGGCGGCCGATCGCAAGATTCCCGAGTTCGGCTCGGACAAGGACTTCCAGCTTGTGCAGGCGCTCAACCAGCTCAAGGGCCGCGCTGTGCTGGTCAGCAAGACGCTGACCGAACGCAAGGAAGAAAAGAAAGAGAATTGAGCTTTCGCTTCCGCGCTGTCTTCCAAAGCCGGATTCCAGCGGAATCCGGCTTTTTGCTTTGTGCCTTCGTGTTTCCGTCCGAGATCGCTCCATGACAGATGACCAGCTTCTGCGGTACTCCCGCCATATCCTGCTCGATGAAATCGGCATCGAAGGGCAGGAGCGCGTGCTGGCGGCGCATGCCGTCATCATCGGTGCGGGCGGGCTGGGCTCTCCGGCGGCGCTGTACCTGGCCTCGGCGGGGGTAGGGCGTATCACGCTGGTGGACGACGATGTGGTCGATCTCACCAACCTGCAGCGGCAGATCGCGCACACCACCGCACGGGTAGGGCGACCCAAGGTGTCCTCGGCGGCCGAAGCCATCGCGGCCATCAACCCCGAGGTGCAGGTCACGGCGTTGCAGGCGCGGGTCGATGGCCCGGCCCTCGACGCGCTGGTGCGTGACGCGACGGTGGTGCTCGACTGCTGCGACAACTACGCCACACGGCACGCGGTAAATGGCGCATGCATGCGCCACGGTGTACCACTGGTGGCGGGTGCGGCGATCCGCTTCGATGCGCAGATCACGGTGCTCGATCCACGGGATGCGGCCTGTCCGTGCTATGCCTGCATCTTTCCGCCGCAGGCCGATTTCGAGGAAGTGCGATGTTCCACGATGGGGGTGTTCGCGCCGCTGGTGGGTATTGTGGGTGCCATGCAGGCCGCCGAAGCGCTGAAGCTGGTGGCCGGTGTCGGCGTGTCACTGGCCGGTCGCCTCATGATGCTCGATGGCCGATCGATGGAGTGGAGCGCGATGCATGTACGGCGTTCGCCCGACTGCGCGGTGTGTGTTGTGCGGTAGGAACGCTCCTACAACTCACGCGTCCGGTCGCTGGCAGAATCTCAGGCCATGAGCATCTAAATTTGAGGCTCGACCAGCGCCAGCCCGGCGCTGCTCGTGAAACTGGATACTCCTGTGAAACTGCGCACCTATATCGTTGAAGACAACGCGACCATCCGTGAGAACCTTATCGGAACTCTCGAAGAGCTGGCTTCAGTGGAAGCCGTAGGCGTGGCAGAGACAGAGGATGAGGGTAAAAACTGGCTGGCAGCCAACGCGCACCAGTGGGACTTGGCCATCGTCGATCTCTTTCTGCGCCAAGGCAGTGGCCTGGGCGTTCTGGCTGCATGCCGCTCGCGCAGGCCGGGTCAGAAGATGGTGGTGCTCAGCAACTACGCGACCCCCGACGTGCGCATGCGCTGTGCGCAACTCGGCGTGGATGCAGTGTTCGACAAATCCAATGAAATCGATGCGCTGGTGGATTATTGTGTCCAGCACAGCAACGCGCCTTCCAGCAATGCGCCCGCAGCTCTGGAGTCAGGCCAGCCCATGGCGGCGCCTGGGCAAACCTAGTGACGCCTTGCGGCCTTCCCGGGGGTTGCGGGAGGTTCGCTTTTTACCCGCGTGCATGGCGTCATGGCCGCCCCCGTCCGGTGTGCCCGGACTGAGGGAGGTTTCACATGTCAGTCGATCAGGCGGTTCTTGAGCGCGTAATACGTCAGATCGCTGTTGGACGACAGGCTCATCTTTTCCATCAATCGCGTGCGGTAGGTGCTCACGGTCTTGACGCTCAGCGACAGCGCCTTGGCGATGTCGCCTGCCGTCTCGCCCTTGGCCAGCTTCAGGAACACTTGGAACTCACGCTCCGACAGCTGTTCGTGCGGGGGGGCATCGTCCTTGCGGTTGAGTTGCTGCGCCAGCAGCTCGGCCACTGCGGGCGTGAGATAGCGTCGGCCCAGTGCGATGGTGCGGATGGCTTCCACGATCTCCGAAGGCTCGCATTCCTTGTTCAGGTAGCCGCTGGCGCCTTGGCGGATCAGGTTGATCGCGTAGTGCTCTTCGGGGTAGCCGCTCAGAATCAGGATGCCCATGTCGGGGGCCTTGGCGCGCAGCATGGCCAGCGCATCCAGGCCGCTTTGTCCGGGCATGGACAGGTCCATCAGCAGGACGTCGATTTCCTTGTTGCGCACGAGGTCGATGGCTTCGCGGCCATTGGCCGCCTCGCCCTCGACCCGCAGGTCCACATGCTCCGACAGAAACTGTCGCAGGCCGGAGCGAACAATCGCGTGGTCATCCACAATACCAATCTTGATCATCGATCTTTCTTTCACAGGGCGGGGTGCCGCTCCCGATGCTTGTTGGTTGCACAGGTTCTCCAGCCTCATGCTGCGCGGTGGCAGCATGACGCCCGGGGTACCGGACATTATCCAGAATAACGCGTATGAGCCTCAAAGAAAACACCCGCCGATGGTTGCCCAAGGTCCGAAGGATGGCGATCAGCCTGCCGATGGCCCTGTTGGCAGCGATGGTGTTGGTGGGTATCAACGAGACGGGCCATATGCGCTCGCAGGACGCCGTGGCGCAGATGGCGCACGGGCAAGACACGCGCAAGGCAGTCAACTCGCTGCTGCAAAGCATGCTGGATGCGGAGACGGGGCAGCGGGGGTATCTCCTCACGGGCAATGAGGCCTATCTGGAGCCCTACGACAAGGCAGTCGCCACGGTGCAGACGAACCTGGACGGTCTGCGCAATCAGTTCATGGACGCCCCCGACGACATGCACGAGTTTGCGCTGCTGTCGCGGCAGATATCGCGCAAGCTGGCCGAGATGGAGCTGAGCCTGCGGTTGCGCCGTCAGGGCAACGAGGACGCCTGGAAGTTCATCCTGCACACCGACGTGGGCAAGGAACACATGGAGGCCATCCGCAAGCATTCGCAGGAGCTCATCGCTCGCAGCGATCGCTATGTGCAGCAGGGCCAGCAGCAGGTCGAGCAGTCGTTGATGCTGTCGCGCATCGGTATTGCCACTGTGACGGCCATCGGCCTGCTGGCGTTCTACATGTACCTGCGCCAGACGCAGGCCGTGCAGCAAGTGAGCCAGCGTGAGCAGGCCTTGCTGGAGCACGAACGCGACAGGCTCGAAAGTCTTGTGAGGGACCGCACGGCCACGCTGTCCGAACTGGCCAACCACCTGCAGCAGGTGCGCGAGGATGAACGCGCCCATCTCGCGCGCGAACTGCATGATGAACTGGGGGCATTGCTGACCGCAGCGAAGCTTGATGTGGCGCGGCTGAAGTCCAAGGTCGACGCTACCGCGCCCGATGTGGCCGAGCGCCTCAAGCATTTGACAGAGACGCTCAACAGCGGCATCGCTCTCAAGCGCCGCATCATCGAGGACCTGCGGCCATCATCGCTTTCCAATCTTGGCTTGACGGCTGCGATCGAGATACTCACCAGCGAATATGCCGAGCGCGCGGGCATCGAGGTGGAGACCAGCCTGGAGCCGGTGCAACTGCCCGACGCCTCGCAGCTCACCGTGTACCGCATGGTGCAGGAAGCACTCACCAATATCGGCAAGTACGCCAAGGCAGACAGGGTGCTGGTGTCCGTGCATGCCTATCCCACTCATGTATCGGTGCAGGTCCGCGACAACGGGCAGGGATTCGATCCCGCCAGCGTGCGGCCGACTTCGCACGGCTTGTCTGGAATGCGCCATCGGGTCGAGTCGGCAGGCGGCCGTCTCTCGATCACCTCGCGCCCTGGCAATGGCACGCTGGTATCGGCGGTTTTGCCCCTCAAGCGCGAGGAGGCCCAGGACCCGCAGCCCGCGCTGGCTGACACCGGGCAGTCCAGCCTGCCGGTCTCTTCCTCCACCTTCTGATCGCGGGCCCCGCAGCATTGGCTGCCCAGGTGCTGTCCCTGCACCTGCTGCCACTTCTCTGCGGAGCGGCTTCCCGGTAGGCGCCCACAGGGCGTCGTCCTACACCGTCCGCACGGCGCCGCCGACATGGGGGTGCGTCAGGGGCCGGCATTCCATGCCATGCGCATTGCATACAGTGGACCCCAGGCGCTGAAGTCCTCGTGCCACCCGACCGGCCGGACCACCGGCCCCCTTACAAGGAGAAGGAAATGTTGCACTACGCAGTTGTTTTTCTGGTGATCGCTCTGATCGCGGCACTGTTCGGCTTTGGCGGCATCGCTGCTGGCGCTGTGGGCATCGCCAAGATCCTGTTCTTCGTGTTCGTGATCATGGCTGTCGTGACTTTTGTCCTGGGGCTGCTCAGAAAGGGTTGAGCCCCTTCGCTGACCCATCCGCCCGCCCGCTTTCACACCAATCAGGAGTTTGAACAATGAGCATCCAGACCGCTACCGACAAAGTCGCCGACAACGCCCGCCACTTGGCCGACGACGTGCTGCAAAGTGCGCAAGACGCCGTGCAGTCCACCCGCAAGGCGGCCAACAGGTCGCTTGAAAAGGCCGAGGAAGGTGTGCGCACTCTTCGCGACCAGACCGACCCGGTGATCGACGACCTGGCCGCCCGTGCTCAGGCACTGGCCAGCCGTGGCATCGACTACTGCGCTGAAACCAGTGCCCGTGCCCGCCGCCAGGTGCAGCACGCTGCCGAGGCCACCACGCGCTATGTCGCCGACGAGCCCGCCAAGTCGCTGGTGATAGCGGCTGCATCTGGAGCTCTGCTGGCTACCCTGGTGATGTGGGCATCGCGCCGCCGCCCTGCCTACTGACCTGGCCTCGCCGGCTTGACCTCCATATCCTGACCGACCCCGCCGCCCGCCATCCAGGCATGCGAAGGGCTCATAACAAAAGCTTCATCGATCCCCCACAGTCCGCCGGTCGCGGAGGGTGCAACAGACCGGCAGGCTGCAATAACCCCAGCACCCGCGATTCCAACCATTTTTCGAGAAGGACAACATCATGAAATACGCACGTGCCCTCGCTTTCGCAGCAGTTGCTGGTATCACCATCGTCACGGCCACTGGCTGCTCGGTGGCTCGCCAGCAGCAGACCGTGGGTTCCTACGTCGATGATGCGGGTATCACCACGGCCGTGAAGGCCAAGATGGCTGAAGACAAGAGCGTGTCTGCCACCTCCATCAGCGTGGAAACGCTCAACGGTACGGTGCAGCTGTCGGGTTTTGCCAAGTCGCAAGCCGAGAAGAATCAGGCTGAAGCGATTGCCCGCAACACCAAGCATGTTCGCGAAGTGCGCAACAGCATCGTTGTCCGTCCCTGAGCGGAACGCTTGACCCGAGGGTGAGGGCCAGCTTGGCCACCACCCGCCGGGACGAGAACCGGGCAGGCTCCAGGGTGACCTGGAGCCTGCTTTTTTGTCATTGACAGGCTTTGTTTTCTCTTTGGCACGCAGACCATGTGTCCAAGAGCGCACGAGGGTATAAGCTCACCACCATGCGCGTATTCAATTGCGACCATTGCGGTCACCTGGTTTTTTTCGATAGCGTGCAGTGCCTGAACTGCGGGAGCGCGCTGGCGTTCCTGCCCGACCAGATGACGTTGGCTGCGCTGACGCCCGCACCGCAGGACGGTGAGGCGCTGTGGAGGCGCAGGAGCCACGAGGGCAGCGAGGCACACACCGGGCGCCTGTACCGCATGTGCCGCAACCATACCGAGTACCAAGCCTGCAACTTTGCCATTCCTTCCAACGACTTTGCCGACCTGTGCGCATCCTGCCGGCAAACGAGGTTTCTGCCCGACCTCTCAGCCTACGCCAACATGCGGCGCTGGAAGCAGATCGAGGGCGCCAAGCGCCAGCTGTTCTACACCCTTGCGCGGCTCGGTCTGGAGCCCGTGCCGGGCCGGCCGGGGCCTCTATTTGAGTTCCTCGCAGACATGCCAGGTGGGCCACCCATTCTCACCGGACATCTTGGCGGCATCATCACGCTCAACATTGCAGAGGCCGACGACGATGAGCGAGCGCGCCGCCGCATTGCGCTGGGTGAGCCGTATCGCACGTTGATTGGACACCTGCGGCACGAGTCGGGCCATTTCTACTGGGACCAGCTGGTGCGCGATGGAGGGTTGCTGGAATCCTTTCGCAGCCTGTTCGGCGATGAGCGCCAGGATTACTCCGCCGCCCTGGATGCCCACTACGCCAAGCAAGGCGAGTTGGGCGACTGGGCGACGCGCCACGTCAGCGCCTACGCGGCTTCCCACCCCTGGGAGGACTGGGCCGAAACCTGGGCACACTACCTGCACATGATCGACCTGTTGGAGACCGCCGCCAGCTACCAGGCGGGCGTCACGGTGCCTGATCCACGGGGCAGCGTGCGCCACCAAGTCACAGACCCGTTTGCGATGCCGCGCCCCGGGTTCCAGGAGATGGTTCGGCAGTGGGTGCCCCTCACGCTCATGCTCAACAGCCTGAGCCGCAGCCTGGGCCAGCACGATGCCTATCCGTTTGCCCTGTCGGCGGGCGCCATGCGCAAACTGCGGTTCGTGCACGATCTGGTGCAGGCGCAGACCCAGTCCGACGGCAGACCCGACACGGGCGTGAACGACACGGGCGTGCCTACGGCTCTTTGAAATCAATCGCCCCGCTCCTGCGGGCGAACTTGCACCGGCCGGCCAGCAGCCCGGCGCGATCCTTGCGACACTTGGGGGCATGACGACAACTTCATCCGACGCGCCCGCGCTCCCTCAACTCATCTTCATTCCCGGCTTGGCCGCCGATGCCATCATGTGGCAGGCCCAGTTCGCCGTGGTGCCTTCAGGCCTGCGCCCGGTGGTGGCCATGGTCCTTTCCCAGTCCGCATCGTTGCGCATCGAGGACATGGCAACTGCGGTGCTGGCGGCTCATTCGGGCCCTTTGCTGCTGTGTGGAGCCTCGATGGGCGGCATGGTGGCCATGGAAGCGGCGCGCCAGGCGCCGGAGCGTGTCGTGGGGCTGGCACTGCTGGGCACCACAGCCCGCCCGGAAACCACCGAGATGCGCGCATTGCGCGAGGCGGCGATGGAGCTGTTCGCGCAGGGCAAGCTGCGCGAGGTGATCGAGCCCAACGTGGGGTTTGCCTTCCATCCCTCAAGTGCGTCCCAGCCGAACCTGGTGCGGGCCTACCTTGACTTCGTCCTGGGCGCGGGCGCCGAGCAGCTGGTGCGCCAAAACCGCGCCGTCATCCATCGCCCCGATGCCCGGCTGCACCTGCCCCGCATTGCTTGTCCCACCTTGGTGGTGTGCGGCGACTCCGACCAGCTCACCCCGCCGGAGTGCTCTGCCGAGATTGCTGCGCTGATCCCTGGCGCCGAGCTACAGGTGCTGGCCGAATGCGGCCACATGCTGACGATGGAGCGGCCCGACGCCGTGAACCGAGCGCTGCTGCAGTGGCTGGCGCGCGGTGGATGGGTCCCGTTGGAATGAGCCAAAAATGGCCGCTACCGATTATCTGGCGGGCGGTAAATGCTACAAATTAAGGAGCATCAAAACTCCAGGTTGTCGATGAGCCGCGTGGCGCCCAGGCGTGCTGCCCCCAGTGCGACCAAGGCGCCGGGCATGTCCTGCGGGCTGGGTGCCGTCAGATCGGCACGGCGGCGCACCGTGAGGTAGTCGGGCTGCCAGCCGCGCGAGCGCAGCGCGTCCAGTGCCTGCTTTTCCCACGCGGCGGCCTGCTCCGCGCCCGGTGCCGGGTCGTGGCGCCAGCGCTGCGCCAGTTGCTGCAGCGCTTGCGACAGCGCCACCGCTTCCTGGCGCTCTTGCAGCCCCAGGTAACAGTTGCGGGAGCTCAGGGCCAGTCCATCGGCGGCGCGGTGGGTTTCGCCCGCCACGATCTCGATCGGCAGAGCGAACTGCTGCACCATGTGGCGGATCACCATCAGTTGCTGGTAGTCCTTCTTGCCGAACACGGCCGTGCCACCCGTGGCGCCCAGCACGCAGGCGAACAGCTTCATCACCACCGTGCTCACGCCCACGAAGAAACCGGGGCGGAAGTGGCCTTCGAGCATGTCTGCGAGCCGCGGGTCGGGGTGCACCTTGAACGTCTGGGGCTCGGGGTACAGGTCTGCCTCGCGTGGGGCGAACAGCACGTCGCAGCCCGCGCCCTGCAGCTGTGCGCAGTCGGACTCCCAAGTGCGAGGGTAGCTGTCGAAATCCTCGTGCGGAAGGAACTGCAGGCGGTTCACGAAGATGCTGGTTACCGTCACATCGCCCAGGGGCCTGGCCTGGCGCACCAGGGCGATGTGCCCGTCGTGCAGGTTGCCCATGGTGGGCACGAAGGCGGGGCGGCGGTAGGGAGCCAGGGCCTGGCGCAGGTCGGCAACGGAGCGGGCAATCAGCATGGGGTAGGAAGAGTCCAGAAGAAATTCGACACGGGCTCGGGGTGGCGCTCACCAGGCGTGGGTCGCGTTGTCGGGAAAGCGCCCTTGCTTCACGGCCTGCACATACGCCTGCATAGCGCCGCGCACGCTGCCTGCGTCCTGCATGAAGTTGTGCACGAACTTCGGCATCTTTCCGAGGTTCATGCCCAGCATGTCGTGCAAAACGAGCACTTGGCCGGCTGTGCCGCTGCCCGCGCCGATGCCGATGGTGTGGCAGTGCGGCAGCTCGGCGGTCAGGTCGGCGGCCAACGCTGCGGGCACCATCTCCAGCACCAACATGGCGGCGCCCGCGTCCTGCAGAGCATGCGCATCTTTGCGCAGCGCGCGGGCGGCGTCGTCGGTCTTGCCCTGCACGCGGTAGCCACCCAGTGCGTGCACCGTCTGCGGCGTGAGGCCCAGGTGAGCGCAGACCGGCACGCCGCGCCGCACCAGGAATTCCACCGTGGACGCGGTCCAGTCCCCACCTTCGAGCTTGACCATGTGCGCTCCCGCCTGCATCAGCACACAGGCGCTGCGCAGCGCCTGTTCGCGGCTTTCGGAATACGTGCCATACGGCAGGTCGGCCACCAGCCAAGCGGTGCCCTGCACGCGGTGCAGGCCACGCGCCACGCTGGCGGTGTGGTAGGCCATGGTGTCGAGCAGCACGCCCACCGTGCTGGGCAAACCCTGGCACACCATGCCCAGCGAATCGCCGACCAGGATGCACTCCACCCCTGCTGCATCGGCCACGGCTGCAAAGGTGGCGTCGTAGGCGGTGAGCATGGTGATCTTCTCGCCCGCCTCGCGCATCTGCGCCAGGCGCGGCAGGCTCACGGGCTTGCGCTGAGGCAGGGGCGATGCAGGCGGCAGCGTGCCGTAGGGCGTGGCGGGAACAGGGCTGGTGGCGGTCATGTCGCTCGGAGGTGCCAAAAAATTGCCGCGAGTCTATGCGACCAATACTGGGTGTACTTATCGTTTGACTGCGCGGGCGGAACCGGCCTGCGCTGCCACAGTGGCCTTTGCGTTCCCGGTATGCTCGCGGGCCATGGCAGCAGTGTTGCGCCCCGCTCAAAGCACCATGAGGACTTGCGCAAACCGAGATGCTGCAACCGTCCGTGCCCTTAGCGAGCTGCTTGTTCGACCCCCTGTTTTGCGTAATTCATGACCATGAGAGACACCGATGTGAAGGCCCTGGCCGCGGCCGATGTGGCCCGTGCCCTGGCCGAAGACGTGGGCACAGGCGACCTCACCGCCGGCCTGATCGACCCCTCCCGCCGCGCCCGGGCACGCATCCTTGCACGCGAGTCTGCAGTGATCTGCGGTGCCCCGTGGGCCGAGGCTGCGCTGCGGGCCCTGGACTCGGGCGCGCAGCTCACCTGGCGTGTGCAGGAAGGCCAGCGTTGCGTGGCCGACCAGGTCGTGCTGGAGATCGAAGGCCAGGCCCGCGCGCTGCTCAGCGCCGAACGAACGGCGCTCAACTTTTTGCAGCTGCTCTCGGCGGTGGCAACCAAGACGCGGCATTACGTCGATGTGGTGGCCGGCACGCGCGCGCAGATCGTGGACACGCGCAAGACCATCCCCGGCTTGCGCCTGGCGCAGAAGTACGCCGTGTGCGTGGGCGGTGGCACCAACCACCGCATCGGCCTGCACGACGCAGTGTTGATCAAGGAAAACCACATTGCTGCCGCGGGGGGCGTGACGGCGGTGCTGCGCGCCGCGCAGGCCGTGGCCGCGCAGGCAACCTTCATCGAGATAGAAGTCGAAACCCTGGAGCAACTGACCGAGGCGCTGAATGCGGGCGCCAGGATGGTGCTGCTGGACAACATGCCCCTGGGGCAGCTGCGCGAGGCGGTGCGCATCAATGCAGGCCGCGCGATTCTGGAAATCTCGGGCGGAGTGACGCTCGAAGGCCTGCGCGAACTGGCCGAGACCGGGGTGGACCGCATCTCCATCGGCACGCTCACCAAGGACGTGAAGGCCACCGACTTTTCGATGCGTCTGCAGGAGCTGGCATGAGCACCGCAACCCTGAAACGCATCGACGTCGAATATGAGCAGCCCGACGAGGCAGCATCGGGCGCCGTCTGCTCCACCAAACACGCCTGGGCGCGCGTGCCGCCCGAGCCCACCCAGGCCGAGCGTGCGGCGCTGAAAGACAGGATCCGCGGCCTGCTCAAGCAAAAGAATGCCGTCATGGTCTCGCACTTCTACGTGCACCCCGACCTGCAGGACCTGGCCGAGGAGACCGGCGGCCTGGTGAGTGATTCGCTGGAGATGGCCCGCTTTGGCCGCGACCATGCGGCGCAGACCCTGGTGGTGAGCGGCGTGCGCTTCATGGGCGAAACGGCCAAGATCTTGAGCCCGGAAAAAACCGTGCTCATGCCCGACGTGGATGCCACCTGCTCGCTGGACCTGGGCTGCCCCATCGAAGAGTTCAGCGCGTTTTGCGACCAGCATCCCGACCGCACCGTGGTGGTCTACGCCAACACCAGCGCCGCGGTGAAGGCGCGCGCGGACTGGCTGGTGACATCAAGCTGTGCACTCGACATCGTGGGTGCACTGAAAGCCGCGGGCCAGAAAATCCTGTGGGCGCCCGACCGCCACCTGGGCGCCTACATCCAGCGCCAGACCGGTGCCGACATGGTGTTCTGGAACGGTGCCTGCATCGTGCACGACGAATTCAAGGCCTTCGAGCTCGAAGCCCTCAAGAAAGAGCACCCCAACGCCAAGGTGCTGGTGCACCCCGAAAGCCCCGCCGACGTCGTGGCCCTGGCCGACGCCGTGGGCTCCACCAGCGCCATCCTCAAGGCCGCGCGTGAGCTGGACGCCACGGAGTTCATCGTCGCCACCGACAACGGCATGATGCACAAGCTGCGCACGCTCAACCCCGGCAAGACGTTCTACGAAGCCCCCACGGCCGGCAACAGCGCCACCTGCAAAAGCTGCGCGCACTGCCCCTGGATGGCGATGAACGGCCTGGCCGATGTGGCGCGGGTGTTGGAAACCGGCGCCAACGCGATCCACGTGGACCCGGCCCTGATCCCGCGCGCGCGCCAGCCCATCGACCGGATGCTGGCTTTCACCGCTGCGCTCAAGAGGGGCCAATCCACGGCGGCACTGGTGCCCCACCTGGGCGCGGCCTGAGCAGGCGCCTGTGGCAGGCTGCCTTATCGGTGATCGGAAAAAGACTTCTCGTGTGAAGCGTTGATGCCTGTTCTCAACCCCATTTCGCGCATCGATTTCACTCAGCCGCAGAACGCGGCTGAGCCACGTTTGCGCCGTGTGTTCGCTGCGCCGCGCGAAGTGCTGGCCGCCCATGCCGTGACGGACGTGCGGGGGGTGCTGGACGCCGTGCACGCCGCGGCGGCCGCAGGGCGCTGGTGCGTGGGCTACGTGCGTTACGAGGCGGCGGCAGCGTTCGACACCGCCCTGCAGACCCATCCGGCAGACGGGCCGCTGGCCTGGTTTTCCGTGCACGACGCCCCCTCGCCCTGGCCCGATGACCCACCGGCCAGCCCCGGGCAGCCATCTGCCGAAGTGGCGTGGACGTCAAGCCCGGATCGCACCGAGTTCGATGCGGCGATGCACTGCATCCAGCAGGCCATCGCTGCGGGCGAGCTTTACCAGGTCAACCACACGGCGCAGCTCGCCGGAAGGCTGCAGGGCAGCCCCGCAGGTCTGTTCGCCGCCCTGCTCAGGGCGCAGCCCGGTGGCTATGCGGCCCACATCGATGCGGGTGCGGAACAGGTGCTGTCGGTCTCGCCCGAACTTTTCTTCGACTGGCAGGATGCGTCCGAAGGCGGCAGCATCCTGGCCCGCCCCATGAAGGGCACGGCCCCGCGCGGCGCCACGCCCGAGCAGGACGCGGCCCACGCGGAGCACTTGCGCACGGCCCCCAAGGAGCGCGCCGAGAACGTCATGATCGTGGACCTGCTGCGCAACGACCTGTCGCGCATCGCGCTGCCGCACAGCGTGCGGGTGCCCGCGCTGTTCGCGACCCAGGCCCTGCCGACCGTCTGGCAGATGACGTCCGACGTGGTGGCCCGTACGCGGCCCGGCACCACGCTCACCGATGTGTTCGCCGCGCTCTTTCCCTGCGGTTCCGTCACTGGCGCACCCAAGGTACGTGCCATGCAGATGATCCACCAGCTCGAAGACGGGCCGCGCGGCGTGTACTGCGGGGCGGTGGGTGTCGTGCGGCCCGCAGGGCGGGCGGCGGGCTCAGGCGCCAATGGTGGCCGCTACCACGTCGCGGCCACCTTCAACGTGCCCATCCGCACCGTGGTGCTCAGCGGGTGCGGCGGCCAGGAGCCGGAGTGCAAGGCCGCCTGCGGCATCGGAAGCGGCATCACCTCTGGCGCCGAAGCTGCCGCAGAATGGCTGGAGTGGCGCCACAAGCGCGCATTCGTGGAGCGCGCGAGCATGCCTTTCGAGATCCTGGAGACACTGGCCCTGCAGGACGGCAAGTTCCGCCATGCCGACCTGCATCTGGCACGCATGGGTCAGGCGGCGGTGCATTTCGGCTATCCGTGGAACGCACATGCCGTGCGGCAAGAACTGCAGATCGCTGCCTTGCAGCATCTGGACGGCGCCTGGCGCGTGCGCCTGCTGCTGGCCGCCGACGGCAGCGCGCGGGCCGAAGCCTTTGCCCTGCAGCCCACGCAGGCACCCGTGCGGCTGCAGCTGGCCACGCAGGCCTTCGAGGCGGCGCACGGCGAGTTCGTGCGCCACAAGACCACACGCCGCGCGCACTACACAGCCTTCGCGCCCGCGGCGCCGGGCGTGTTCGACACCGTGCTGTGGAACGAGGCGGGCGAGATCACCGAGGGAACCTTCGGCAACATCGCCATGCTGATCGACGGGCGCTGGGTAACCCCGCCGCTGTCCTGCGGCCTGCTGCCCGGCGTGGGCCGGGCTGTGGCCCTGCGTGAAGGCCGGGTGACCGAGGCCGTGGTGCGCCTGTCCGACCTGCCGCGGGTGCAGGGCTGGGCTTTCATCAACAGCCTGCGCGGCTGGCTGGAGGCGGGCCTGGAGCCTGTGCCCGATCAGCTGGCGCGGCAGCCATGGGCGCAAAGACCGCCCGTTCGATAAGGCTCGGCGTGCGCGCCGCCTGGGCTTGGCTGGTCGCCCAGTGTGCTCAGAGCCTTTCCTTGGCGTAGGAGCCGCGGTCCATGTCCACGACCTCCACGCTCAACTGCACCAGCACGCCGGAAGGGCGCGGCGTGAGCTCGCGCAGTACCGCCGCCACGCGGCCGGACAGCTCCTTCTTGGCTTCAGGCGAGCGGCCCGACAGCAGACGCAGCTGGGCGTGCACAAAGGCGCGGTTGGCAGGAGCGGTACCGATCTCGAAGCTGTCGGCGACCACGAAGCGCGTCTTCAGGTCCGCCTCGTCCTGGATCTCGGGGTGGGCGCACAACTCGGCGTTGAGCGTCCTGAGCGCTTCGGCTTCCGGAAAATGGGGCAGGTTGCTGGTGTATTCGACGACGAGATGGGGCATGGCGAAAGATCCGTTCAGGTGCGCGTGCCGCATCGGCGGGCACACGGGGCGCGGGGTGCGCACACAGCGGCAGTTTAAAGGCCCAGCGCCTGCGCCGCATGCCGGTGCAATGCGGCCAGCAGCTCGTCCACGTCGGCCTCGGTGTGCGCGGCCGACAGGGCAATGCGCAGCCGCGCCGTGCCTGCTGGCACGGTGGGCGGGCGGATGGCCGGCACCCACAGTCCCTGCGCGCGCAGGCTCTCCATGGCCGCCAGCGCGGCCTCGTTGCTGCCCACCACCAGCGCCTGCACGGGCGTGTGCGACGGCAGCAGCTGCCAGCCCAGCGCGGGTGGCAGCGCGGCCAGGCCATGGCGCAGCTGTGCGATGCGGGCCTGCAACTGCGAGCGGCGCGCATCGGCCGCCGCGATCAGCACCAGGCTTTCACGCAGCGCGCTGGCCAGCAGCGCCGGGGCGGCCGTGGCGAAGATGTAGGTACGCGTCTTTTGCAGCAGCCACTCGATGAGCGCCGCGTCTCCGGCGACGAACGCGCCGGCCACGCCGGCAGCCTTGCCCAGCGTGGCCATGTACAGCACGCGGCGCGAGGCATTCGCGCCCGTCAGCCCCGCCTGCGCCAAGCTTCCCCGCCCCTCGTTCCCCAGCACGCCGAAGCCGTGCGCATCATCCAGCAGCAGCAAGGCGTCGTAGCGCTCGCACAGCGCCAGCAGCGCCGGGATGTCGATCAGGTCGCCGTCCATGCTGAACACCGCATCGCTGATCACGAGCTTGCGGCGGGCGGGGCTGGCCGCGAGTGCGGTTTCCAGCGCCGCCAGGTCGGCGTGCGGATAGCGGTGGATGGTGGCGCGCGACAGGCGGGCGCCGTCGATCAGGCAGGCGTGGTTCAGCGCGTCCGAGAACACCGCGTCGCCGTCGCCCACCAGCGCAGGGATGATGCCCGCGTTGGTGGCATAGCCCGCGTAGAAGTACAGCGCCCGGGGCAACTGCACGAAGGCGGCCAGCTCGCTCTCCAGCGCGGCGTTGGCCGCGCTGTGGCCGCTGACCAGCGGCGAGCCGCCGGAGCCCACGCCGAAGGTGTGCGTGGCCTCGCAGGCGGCGTGCGACAGCGCGGGGTGGCCGGCCAGGCCCAGGTAGTCGTTGCTGCAGAACGCCAGCATGGGCTGGCCGTCCACCAGCAGGCGTGCGCCGCCGGCGGGCTGCACCACGCGGCGGCGGCGCAGCAGGTGGGCGCGCTCGATGTCGGCCAGGCGTGCGGGAATCTCGTCCAGCCAGGAGGGCGCTGCGGCTGCGTCAGGGGTGGTGGGGGGCGGGCTCACAGCCATGCGGGCGGCAGCTCCAGCTGCATGTTGCGCGCCTCGGGCAGGTCCTGGTAGGGCACCTCGGCCAGCATGGGGGCACCGAGGCGGGTGCGCAGGAAGGCGATGTTGTCGCCGGCGGCTTCCATCCCGGGGTCCATGCGGTTGGCCACCCATCCGGCCAGCGTGAGGCCGCGCGCGCGGATGGCCTCGGCCGTGAGCAGCGCGTGGTTCAGGCAGCCCAGGCGCAGGCCGACCACCAGCACCACGGGCAGCGCCAGGGCCTGCGCCAGGTCGGCGCCGGTCAGCGTGTCGGTGAGCGGCACCAGGAAGCCGCCCGCACCTTCCACCACCACGGCGTCCGCCTGCGCCGCCAGCGCCTGGTAGCTGCGCACGATGGCGTCGATGTCGATCTGCACGCCGGCCCGCGCCGCCGCGATGTGGGGTGACAGCGGGTCTGGCAGCAGCACGGGGTTGTCCAGCTCGGGCGCCACGGCCAGGGTGGAGGCCGAGCGCAGTGCGATCGCGTCCTCGCTGGCCCAGTCCTCGCCCCAGGGCACCAGCCCTGCGGCCACGGGCTTCATGCCCACCACGTGGCGGTGGTGCGGTGCCAGCGCGTGCAGCAGGCCGGCAGATACCAGTGTCTTGCCGACACCCGTATCGGTGCCGGTCACGAAACATCCAATCATCGGTGCGTTTCCTCTTTCAGGGTGGCGTCGAGCGCGGCCAGGGCGCCGCTGGCCAGGCAGTGCACGGCCTCGTCGTCGAGCACATAGGGCGGCATGGCATACAGCGTTGTTCCGATGGGGCGCAGCACCAGGCCGCGCGCCATGGCGTGCTGGTGGTAGCGGCGGGCGAAGTCCGGCAGTGTGGTGTCCACGTCCCAGGCCCAGATCATCCCCAGGTGCCTCGCATGGCGCACGCGCGGGTGGTGGGTGATGGGTGCGCAGGCTGCGTCGATGCGCTGCGCCAGCGCGGCGTTGGCCTTCAGGGCGTCGAGCTGCTCGAACAGTTCGAGCGTGGCCAGCGCCGCACGGCAGGCCAGCGGGTTGCCGGTGTACGAGTGCGAATGCAGGAAGCCCCGCGCCACGTCGTCGTCGTAGAACGCGGCATACACCGCATCGGTGGTGAGCACGGCCGACAGGGGCAGCGTGCCGCCCGTGAGGCCCTTGGACAGGCAGATGAAATCCGGCCGGATGCCCGCCTGCTGGTGCGCGAACATCGTGCCCGTGCGGCCAAAGCCCACGGCGATCTCGTCCACCACCAGGTGCACCTCGTAGCGGCTGCACAGGGCGCGCGCCAGGCGCAGGTATTCGGGGCTGTGCATTGCCATGCCGGCAGCGCATTGCACCAGGGGCTCGACGATGAGGGCGGCGGTGGTGGCGTGGTGCTCCTGCAGCCATTGCTCCAGCGCTGCGG
Source organism: Acidovorax sp. sic0104 (assembly GCF_019219095.1). Classification (GTDB taxonomy): domain Bacteria; phylum Pseudomonadota; class Gammaproteobacteria; order Burkholderiales; family Burkholderiaceae_C; genus Acidovorax. The sequence continues at coordinate 78,852 of NZ_JAHUWH010000001.1, read as the reverse complement.
CGGCGCGGCGCGCCACGTCGTCGGCGGTCTCGCCCGGCGCGGCGCCGCGCGCATCGGGGCTGGGCACGGTGGCGGCCAGGCGCACCAGCGGTGCATAGGCCTCGCGGAAGATCGCGATGTCCGTCACGGCCAGCGCCCCCACGGTCTCGCCGTGGTAGCCGCCGGCCAGGCCCACGAAGCGGCTCTTGGCAGGGCGGCCTGTATTGCGCCAATAGTGCGCACTCATCTTCAGGGCGATCTCGGTGGCGGCTGCGCCGTCGCTGCCGTAGAACGCGTGGCCCAGGCCGGTGAGCGCAGCCAGGCGCTCCGACAGCTCCACCACCGGGGCATGCGTGAAGCCCGCGAGCATCACGTGATCGAGCCGGCCGAGCTGGTCCACGAGCGCCGCCTGGATGTGCGGGTGGCTGTGGCCGAACAGGTTGACCCACCACGAGCTGATGCCGTCCAGGTAGCGCTTGCCGTCGGCGCCATGCAGCCAGGGGCCCTGCGCGCGGGCGATGGCTACGGGCGGCTGGGCTTCGTGCCGCTTCATCTGCGTGCAGGGGTGCCAGACGCTGGCCAGGCTGCGGGCGGCCAGGGTGTCGGGTGGAGGTTGTGGGGTCGCACTCATGCGGTTTTGCGCCGGTTCATTGCATTCACAGCCGTTCGGGCTGAGCTTGTCGAAGCCTCGCGCGGCGCTTGGACAGGCTCAGCGTGAATGGGGTCGGGTAAGTTTGCAGACAAAGTGAAATCACAGCGCCTGGGTGGGCACCGCGTGTCGCAATTCCGTCTGGCGGTTGTTCTCGTCCACGAACACCAGCTGCGGCTGGTGCGTGGCCACCTGGTCCTCGTGCACCTGCGCGAAGGCCGCGACGATGATGAGGTCGCCCACGGATGCGCGGCGCGCGGCAGAGCCGTTGACCGAGATCATCCCGCTGCCGCGCTGGCCCTTGATGGCGTAGGTGACGAAGCGCTCGCCGTTGTTGATGTTCCAGATGTGCACCTGCTCGTTCTCGGCGATGTTGGCCGCCTCCAGCAGGTCTTCGTCGATGGCGCAGGAGCCTTCGTAGTGCAGCTCGCACTGGGTCACGGCCACGCGGTGGATCTTGGATTTGAGCAGGGTGCGGAACATGGGCTTCCTGGTGGGGAGTCTGAAAATCTTGGCGGTGCGGGGCTGCCCGCGTCAGGCTGCGGGCAAGTCCAGCGTGCAGCTGTCGCCCAGCGCATCGCGCCACACGCGCACGCGGCTCACGTTGGCGCGCAGGTCGGCAGGTAGTGCGTGGGCGATGAAGAGGCACAGGTTCTCCAGCGTGGGCGTGCCCAGACCGGGCACGTCGTCGAGCATGTGGTGGTCCAGCTGCTCGCGCACCACGGCCAGGCCCTGGCGCAGCAGGCCCAGGTCCTGCACCATGCCGGTGGCGGGGTCGCGCGGGCCGCTGAGCGAGACCTCGGCGTGGTAGGTATGGCCGTGCACGCGGCGGCTGCCTTCGGCCTCGATCTCGCGGCGCAGGGTGTGGGCGGCGTCGAAGAAAAAGCGCTGGGAGATCGTGAACAACATCAGGTGAACCACATCAGAACGGACGAGAACGCGCTCAGCGGATGCCGGTGAGCTTGTGGGTCTGCAGGCTCAGGCGCCATGCAGGGTTGGCCATGCAGGCGTCGATGCAGGCGGCAGTGTTCTGGCGCTGCAGCAGGCCATCCATGGGCTGTAGAAAGCGGTGGCTGAACTGGGTGTCACGCTCCAGGGCCTGCAGGTCGAACCCGGGTTGGGGCCACACGAGCTTGAGCTCTTGCCCGCTGCGCTGCACGAACGGCGCGCCCGCTTTGGGGCTGATGCACAGCCAGTCGATGCCATGGGGCGCCTTCACCGTGCCGTTGCTCTCCACGGCAATGCGGAACTGCTGCGCATGCAGCGCGTCGATGAGGGCGGCGTCCACCTGCAGCAGGGGCTCACCGCCGGTCAGCACCACCAGGCGGTGGCCCGCGCCCGCAGGCCACTGCGCGGCGATGGTCTCGGCCAGCCGCTCGGCGGTATCGAACTTGCCGCCCAGCGTGCCGTCGGTGCCCACGAAGTCGGTGTCGCAGAACTGGCAGACGGCCTGCGCGCGGTCCTGCTCGCGGCCGGTCCAGAGGTTGCAGCCCGCGAAGCGGCAGAACACGGCGGGCGTGCCGGCCTGGCCGCCTTCGCCCTGCAGGGTGTAGAAGATTTCCTTGACGCTGTAGGTCATGGTTGCAGGCTGGGCTTGCCAGCGGTGCGCCTGGCCACGGGGGGGACCAGGATGGTGGGCGCGGCCGGGGCGGCCAGTTCGGGGTAGTCGCGGCTGAAGTGCAGGCCCCGGCTTTCACGGCGCATCTGCGCGCTCTGCACGATGAGGTCGGCCACCTGCACCAGGTTGCGCAGCTCCAGCAGGTCGCGCGTGACATGAAAGTGCGCGTAGAACTCGTGGATCTCGGCCTGCAGCGTGGCGATGCGGTGCGCCGCGCGCTCCAGGCGCTTGTTGGTGCGCACGATGCCCACGTAGTCCCACATGAAGCGGCGCAGCTCGTCCCAGTTGTGCGAGATGACCACGCACTCGTCGGCATCGGTCACGCGGCTGTCGTCCCAGGCGGGCAGGGCGGGCAGCTCGACTGCGGGCGCGGCGGCAATGGCCTGTGCCGCTGCGCGCGCGAACACCATGCATTCGAGCAGCGAGTTGCTGGCCAGCCGGTTGGCGCCATGCAGGCCGGTGCAGGCCACCTCGCCCACGGCAAAGAGGCCCGGCAGGTCGGTGCGGCCTGCCAGGTCGGTCAGCACGCCGCCGCAGGTGAAGTGCGCGGTCGGCACCACAGGGATGGGCTCCTTGGTGATGTCGATGCCCAGCGACGCGCAATGCGCGAGGATGTTGGGAAAGTGCTCCTGCAGGAAGGCCGGGCTCTGGTGCGAGATGTCGAGGTGCACGCAGTCCAGGCCGTGCTTCTTCATCTCGAAGTCGATGGCGCGGGCGACCACGTCGCGCGGAGCCAGCTCGGCGCGCGGGTCATGGTCCGGCATGAACCGGGTGCCGTCGGGCAGCTTGAGCTGCCCGCCCTCGCCACGCACGGCCTCGCTGATGAGGAAGGACTTCTCGTGCGGGTGGTACAGCCCCGTGGGGTGGAACTGGATGAACTCCATGTTGGCCACGCGGCAGCCCGCGCGCCACGCGGCGGCAATGCCGTCGCCGGTGGCGGTGTCCGGGTTGGTGGTGTACAGGTACACCTTGCCTGCGCCGCCCGTGGCCAGGATGGTCTGGGGCGCGCGGAAGGTCACGACCTCGTCCGTGGCATCGTCCAGCGCATACAGGCCCAGGCACCGGTGGCCGGGCAGGCCCAGCTTGGCCGGAGTGATCAGGTCCACCAGCGTGTGGTGCTCGAACACCGTGATGCCCGGCGTGGCGCGCACCACGTCCATCAGCGTGCGCTGCACGGCCGCGCCGGTGGCGTCGGTCACGTGGGCGATGCGCCGGGCGCTGTGGCCGCCTTCGCGGGTCAGGTGCAGCTGGTCGCCTTCGAGCGTGAAGGGCACGCCCAGCTCGCGCAGCCAGGCGATCGATGCGGGGGCGTTCTCCACCACGAAGCGCGTGGTGGCCAGGTCGCACAGGCCGGCGCCCGCGACCAGCGTGTCTTCGATGTGCGCGGCAAAGCTGTCGTCATCGGCCAGCACGGCGGCAATGCCGCCCTGGGCCCAGCCACTGGATCCATCCTGCAGCGCGCGCTTGGTGATCACCGCGACGCGGTGCGTGGGCGCCAGGTGCAGCGCGGCCGAAAGGCCGGCCAGGCCGCTGCCTACGATGAGGACGTCGAAGTCGTGGGATGCCATGGCGTTGCGATGGGGGGGGGTAAAGAGGGAATGCCACGGCCACCGGCCAGGCGGTGGTGGTGGGGCCTGCGCTACGCCGGGGTGTACGCGAGGCGCACGTAGATGGGTGCGAACGCTTCGGCCTGCGTGATCTCGATCAGCGTCTCCTTGGCCAGCTCCAGCAGCGCGATGAAGGTCACGACCAGCACGGTGCTGCCGTTCTCGGGCTCGAAGAGTTCCTCGAACTCGACGAAGCGGCGGCCCTGCAGGGTCTTGAGCACCATGCTCATGTACTCGCGCACCGACAGCTCCTCGCGCGTGATCTTGTGGTGCTGCACGAGCTTGGCGCGCTTCAGAATGTCGCGCCAGGCGTCCTGCAGCTCCACCACGTGCACGTCCGGAAAGCGCGGCTGCAGGCTTTGTTCGATGTAGACCTGCGCCTTCAGGAAGTCGCGGCCGTACTGCGGCAATTGGCCCAGCCGGGCGGCCGCCATCTTCATCTGCTCGTATTCGAGCAGGCGGCGCACCAGCTCGGCACGTGGATCTTCGGCTTCTTCGCCGCCTTCCTGCTTCTTGGGCGGCAGCAGCATGCGCGACTTGATCTCGATGAGCATCGCGGCCATCAGCAGGTACTCGGCCGCCAGTTCCAGGTTGCGGCTGCGGATCTCGTCCACGTACGCCAGGTACTGCTTGGTCACCCCCACCATGGGGATGTCGAGGATGTTGAAGTTCTGCTTTCTGATCAGGTAGAGCAGCAAGTCCAGCGGGCCTTCGAAGGCCTCGAGGAAGACCTCCAGCGCATCGGGGGGGATGTACAGGTCGGTGGGCAGCGCGAACAGCGGCTCGCCGTACAGGCGCGCCAGGGCGACCTGATCGATCACGTCGGGCATACCGCCCGCGTCACCGGCCGCATCGGCGTCGCGCGATGAAGTCATGAATTGCTATTGAAAATATAGCTACTGGCGCTTGCCTGCCAAGCGCTGGAGGCCATTTTTGTGCCTGAAGGTAGCACCAAAGCCGGTCAGTCCGCGTTGGTCTGGTACACGTAGGGCTTCTGGGCGACCTGGCCTTCGCGGTACTCGCCCCAGATCTTGCGGTCCACCTGCTTGTCCCACAGCAGGGCGCGGCCGGCCTGCTGCTGCGCGTCCAGCGCGGGCTGGCTGGTCTTGAGCTGGTTGATGAACTGGGTGGCGTCGGACTGGTAGTCGGGGCGGCGGAAAATGGACATGGGACTGTTAACCTCTTTCTTGGGCGTGCGTGCACGGTGCCTTGGGCACGCGGCGGTGCATCGCAAGGCCCAGGATTTTACCGGGACCGACCTATGCCTCTGATATATCGCGCTGCCACCGTGGCAGCCGCTGTTTTTTCCCTGCTGGCGCTCGCGGCGTGCGACCCTCAGCGCATCAGCGAACTCAAGGAGGGCGTTTCGACCGAAGCCGACGTGCGCGACCGCTTCGGCGCCCCCGAGAACGTGTGGGACGAGCCCGGCGGCGCCCGCACCTTCGAGTACAACCGCCAGCCTGCGGGCCAGGTCAACTACATGATCACCATCGGTGCCGACGGCCGCATGTCGGCGCTGCGCCAGGTGCTCACGCCCGAAAACTTCGCGCGGGTGCAGCCCGGCCAGCGCATGGACGCAGTGCGCCGCCTGCTGGGCAAACCCGCCAAGGTCACGCCCTACGAGCTCAAGAAGGAAACCCACGTCGACTGGCGCTACCTGGAGGGCTCCAACCAGGCCAAGGTGTTCACCGTGGTCCACGGGCCGGACCACGTGGTGCTGCGCACGCAGACCGGCGCCGACCTGGATGCGCCCGAGTTCAAGGGCGGCAAATGACCCTGGCGGCTGCGCCTGCGCGGCACGGCTGGCATGGATGATGCAGGCCCGGGCTGCGGCCGCACCACGGCCGCCACCCCAGCCACTCTGACCCTGAGCCCTTGTTGTCATGAACGACGTTTCCCCTGAATCCGCTGCAGCGCCCACCGACGCTGCGCACAGCGCCCCGCAGCCCCTGCCATCCCTGCGCCATGGCGCCTTCGAAGACGCCCAGGCGCTGTTCGCCGGCACGCTGTTCGTGGCCATGGCGCTCATGCTGTTCAACCAGGCGGGTTTGCTGGTGGGCGGCACGGCGGGGGCGGCCTTCTTGCTGCACTACGTCACCGGCATTTCGTTCGGCAAGCTGTTCTTCGCGGTCAACCTGCCGTTCTACTGGTTCGCGTGGACGCGCATGGGCCGCGAGTTCACCATCAAGACCTTTGTCTGCGTGGGCCTGCTGTCACTGCTGACCGAGCTGTTCCCGCACGTGATGCACGTTGACTACCTGAACCCGCTGTTCGCATCGCTGCTGGGCGGGCTGCTGCTGGGCACGGGCTGCCTGTTCCTGGCGCGCCATCGCTCCAGCCTGGGCGGCGCCACCGTGGTGTCGCTGTACCTGCAAAGCCGCTACGGCATGCGCGCCGGCAAGGTGCAGATGATGATCGATGGCACGGTGGTGCTGCTGGCGCTCTTCGTGGTGCCGCCCGAGCGCGTGGCGTACTCGGTGCTGGCCGTGCTGGTGATGAGCGGCTTCCTGTGGATCAGCCACCGGCCGGGGCGGTACGTGGGGCATTGAACGACAGCCATGGCGCCGCGCAGGGCGGCTGGTGCCGGCGCACGATGGCCTGTCAACCCTGCTTCAGCAGGGATGTGTTCTCCACCCTCCCACCCTAGAGTGCCCGATACCCCGCGTGCACTCTCTCCCAGCCCAGCGAAGCCGGCCCGGCCTGCGCGCCGGGCGTGGGGACAGCGCGCCCCGTCCCCGTGCCTGGAGAACCACCGATGTACCGAACTCTTTCTGCCCGCAGCGGGGCGCTGCGGGCCCGCCTTGCCAGGGCGGCCACCTTCTTGCTGGCCATGGCAGCGGGCGCGCTGGCGGCCTGCGGGGGCGGTGGTGGGGACGAAGGCCCTGCCGCGCCTCCACCCCCACCCTCCGGGGCGCAGCACCCGGTCGGCGGCACCGTGACGGGGCTTGCCGGCACGCTCGTGCTGGCCAACGGTGCGGGCGCTGCGCTCACAGTGACGGCCAGCGGCAGCTATGCGCTGACCTTGGCGCATGGCGAGGCGTACCAGATCGTTGTGCGCACGCAGCCGCAGGGGCAGACCTGCGTGGTAGAGAACGGCTCGGGTGTGGTGGCAGGGCCGGTCACCAATGTCCTCGTGGCCTGCGGCACCGCCAGCCACGCCATTGGCGGAACGGTCTCCGGCCTGATCGGCGTGGTGACCCTGCGGCTCAACGGCGCGGCGGATCTGCAGGTGCGAGTGAATGGAGGGTTCCGCTTTTCGGCGCCGCTGGCCCATGGCAGCGCGTATGCCGTGACCGTGCGCGAACAGCCCGCCGAGCAGTTGTGCACGGTGGAGGCTGGCACCGGGGTGGCGGTGGCGCCAGTGACCCAGGTGCAGGTGCTGTGCCGAACTGTCTCCGAGCCGCCGGCTCCGCCCCCGGCCCCTCCGGCCGCGCCCGGCGGCCTGAGCATTGCCTACGGGCCGAAGTCGCTGCTCTTCTCCTGGACCCCCGCACCGGGCGCTACCAGCTACACGGTGTACGAGGACCCCGATGGAACGGGCCCGCTGGCGTCCGCCGCCATCGGGTCAGCGGCTTCCCCGGGCCTCACCTATGCCGTGCCGGTGCTGCTGCACCAGCGGCTGAACGCCACCTACGTGGTGCGGGCCTGCAATGCGGGCGGCTGCAGCGCTCCTTCGCCTTTCGTGGCGGCGGACATGGTGCAGGCCATCGGCTACTTCAAGGCGTCGGCCACCACGGCCGAAGCCCGGTTCGGAAACCGCCTGGCTGTCTCCGGCGACGGCCTGACGCTGGCCGTGGGAGCGTATGGCGAAGGGGGCAACACCGGGGCCGTGTACGTGTTCAGGAAGACCGGCGCCCTCTGGGCTCAGCAGGCACGCATCGCGGCGCCCAACGGAGATGCCAACGACTACTTCGGCAACGCCCTGGCCCTGTCGGCCGACGGCAACACGCTGGCCATCGGCGCGGACGGCGAAAGTGGCGACCACAGGGGCACGTTCTCCACGATGCCAGCCACCAACAACCTGGCCAGCAACTCGGGCGCTGTCTACGTGTATTCCCGCGCAGGCGCCGCCTGGTCGCTGCAGGCCTTCGTCAAGGCGAACAATGGGGACGCCGACGATCTGTTCGGGTCTTCCGTCGCGCTCTCCAGCGATGGCAATACCCTGGCCGTGGCCGCCTACTACGAGGATGGCGACTTGACTGGCGCCAAAGGCAACCCAGCGTATTCGGGGTCGGGGGCGGCCTATGTCTTTGTCCGCTCCGGCACCCGTTGGGCGCAGCAGGGCTACCTCAAGGCCTCCAACGCCGGGCTGGGCGACTTCTTCGGGATCTACCTCAGCCTTTCCAGGGCCGGCGACACCCTGGCGGTCGGCGCGTTCTTTGAGCGCAGTGCCTCGGGCAGCGACCCCGCGGACGACACGCTGGCCGACGCCGGTGCCGCCTATGTGTTCCAGCGCAGCGGGGGGGCCTGGTCGCAGCAGGCGTACCTGAAGGCTCCCCAGCCGATGGCGCAGGACCGCTTCGGCGTGGCGGTGCAGCTGTCGGGCGACGGCAACACGCTAGCCGTGGGCATGGACGGGGACAGCGGCAACCACACCGGGGTCTTCGTGGTGCCGCCCGCCAGGAACACGCTGGCGACCAATTCGGGGGCGGTGTTCGTGTTCATCCGCGCCGGGGGCTCCTGGCAGCCCCAGGCCTACCTGAAGGCCTCCAACACCCGCTCACCCCATCGCTTCGGCAACAACCTGGCCATGTCCAGCGACGGCAACACGCTGGTCGTGCCCTCGTACCGGGATGACAGCAATGCGCGGGGCTTCCTGGGCAACCAGGCGGACGCCACCGCTGCCGACGCGGGCGCCGTGCTCGTGTTCCGCCGCAGCGGGGGCACGTGGGTGCAGCAGGCCTACCTCAAGGCCCCCAACACCGGCGCCGGCGACCGTTTCGGCGGCAGGGTGGCCATCTCTGCGGACGGCAACACGCTGGCGGTGGGCGCCTCTACCGAAGACGGTGGCTCCACCGGCGTCGGCGGCAGCCAGAACGACGAGAGCCGCAGCAACGCGGGCGCGGTGTACCTGTATTGAATGGGGCTGGCCGGGAGGCGCTGCGGGCGGGCGCCAGGCCCCCCTGCAGCGCGTGTGATCAGCCTTGCCTCGTTTACCGAACCCGCATGCCCGGCGTGGCGCCAGGCCAGGGGTTGAGCACGTAGATGCCGGGGTTCGCCTTCTCGTCGCCGTGGCTGGCGGCCAGCACCATGCCTTCCGAGACGCCGAACTTCATCTTGCGCGGTGCCAGGTTGGCCACCATCACGGTGTGCTTGCCGATCAGGTCGGCGGGCTGGTAGGCGCTGGCGATGCCGCTGAACACGTTGCGGGTCTTTCCTTCACCCACATCCAGCGTCAGGCGCAGCAGCTTGGTCGATCCCTCCACGGGCTCGCAGTTCACGATCAGCGCGATGCGCAGGTCGATCTTGGTGAAGTCGTCGATGCCGATGGTGGGCGCCAGTTCCTCGCCGCCGGGGGGTGCTACGGTTTCAGTAGCAGCTTGCGCAGGCGCAGCGGGCGTTGGCGCCTCAAAAAGCGCTTCCAATTGCTCGGGCGCCACGCGCTGCATCAGGTGCTGGTACTGGCCGATGCCGTGGCCCGCGCCCAGCAGTTGCGCGGCGTCGGCAAACTGCAGCGGCTGCACGTTCAGGAAGGCTTCCACCTGGGCGGCCACGGCCGGCAGCATGGGCTTCAAGTAGACGGTCAGCAGGCGGAAGGCTTCGATGCAGGTGGTGCACACGTCCTGCAGGCGCGCGTCCATGCCGTCCTTCTTGGCCAGCTCCCAGGGCTTGTTGGCGTCCACATAGCTGTTCACGCGGTCGCACAGCTGCATGATCTCGCGCGCGGCGCGGGCCGTGTCGCGGGCTTCGTAGGCGGCCACCATGCCGTGCTGCGCATCGCGCAGCTGGGCCAGCAGGGCCTGGCCGTCTTCGCTGATCGCGCCCAGCTGGCCGCCAAAGCGCTTGGCGATGAAGCCCGCCGCGCGCGAGGCGATGTTCACGTACTTGCCGATGAGGTCCGAGTTCACGCGGGCCATGAAGTCATCGGGGTTGAAGTCGATGTCTTCATTGCGGCCGTTGAGCTTGGCGCCCAGGTAGTAGCGCAGCCACTCGGGGTTCATCTTGAGCGCCAGGTACTTGAGCGGGTCCAGGCCCGTGCCGCGGCTCTTGCTCATCTTCTCGCCGTTGTTCACGGTCATGAAACCGTGCACGCAGATCTTGGTCGGCGTCTTGCGGCCGCTGAACTTCAGCATGGCGGGCCAGAACAGTGTGTGGAAGGTGATGATGTCCTTACCGATGAAGTGGTACTGCTCGACGGCCGGGTCGGCCACGTAGGCGTCGAAGTCCTCGCCGCGCCGCTCCAGCAGTTCTTTCAGCGACGCCAGGTAGCCCACCGGGGCGTCCAGCCACACGTAGAAGTACTTGCCCGGCGCGTCGGGGATCTCGATGCCGAAGTAGGGCGCGTCGCGCGAGATGTCCCAGTCGTCCAGGCCCTCGCTGGTCGTGCCGTCGGGGTTGGTGCGCACGCCGAACCATTCCTTGATCTTGGCGGCCACCTCGGGCTGCACGTGCACGCCGTCCTGCGTCCAGGTGGTCAGGAACTCCACGGCGCGCGGGTCGGACAGCTTGAAGAAGAAGTGCTCCGACGTCTTGAGCACGGGCTTGGCGCCCGACAGGGCCGAGAACGGGTTGATCAGGTCGGTGGGCGCGTAGACGGAGCTGCACACCTCGCAGTTGTCGCCGTACTGGTCCTTGGCGTGGCAGCGTGGGCATTCGCCCTTGATGAAGCGGTCGGGCAGGAACATGTTCTTCTCCGGGTCGAAGAACTGCTCGATGGTGCGGGTCTCGATGAACCCGGCCTTCTTGAGGTCCAGGTAGATCTGCTTCGATAGCGCGTGGTTGGCGGGGCTGTCGGTGTTGCTCCAGTTGTCGAAGGCGATGTGAAAGCCATCGAGGTACTGCTTGCGGCCGGCGGCGATGTCGGCCACGAACTGCTGGGGCGTCTTGCCGGCTTTTTCGGCCGCGATCATGATAGGGGCGCCGTGGGCGTCGTCCGCACCCACGAAGTTGACCGCGTTGCCCTGCATCCGCTGCGCACGCACCCAGGTGTCGGCCTGGATGTATTCCATGATGTGGCCGATGTGGAAGTTGCCGTTGGCATACGGCAGGGCGGTGGTGGCGAAGATCTTGCGGGCGGATGACGTCATGAAAAGCGGCTTTCTCGGGCGGAACCCGTGATTTTAGGCGCTGCCCGGTGCGTGCTGCGGCGCCTGCCGCCAGTTCCCGGTCGCCAGGGCCCACAATGCCGGGCACTCACAACGACAAGGGCAGGCCATGGCAAAGGGAAAGCTGTTGAAGCGTCTGGGGTGGAGCGTGGGCGCCGTGGCGCTGGCAGCGGCGGCCTATCTGGCATGGTGGCCCGTGCCCATCCGGCCGGTGGCGTGGACGGCCCCGGCCGCGCCGGGCTACCAGGGCGTCCACGCGCCCAACCAGCGCCTGGCGGGGCTGCGGATGATCGACCTCAAGGGCGAAGTCGGCCCCGAGCACATCGCGCTGGGCAAGGACGGCAAGCTCTACACCACGGTACTGAGCGGCAACATCCTGCGCATGAACCCCGACGGATCGGGCCAGGAGGTGTTTGCCAACACCGGCGGGCGGGTGCTGGGTTTTGACTTCGACGCAGCGGGAAACCTGATTGCGGCCGACGCGGTCAAGGGGCTGTTGTCGATCGCGCCCGACGGCAAGGTCACCGTGCTGGCCGACAAGGTCGGCAATGACCCCATCCGCTACGCCGACGGCGTGGTGGTGGCCAAAACCGGAAAGATGTACCTGAGCGACGCCTCCACCCGCTTCGCGCCCAAGGAATGGGGCGGCACCTTCGAGGCCAGCGTGCTCGACATCCTGGAGCAGGCCAGCACCGGCCGCGTGCTCGAATACGACCCCGCCACCCGCAGCACGCGCGTGGTGGCCCGGGGCATCAGCTTTGCCAACGGCGTGGCGCTGAGCCAGGACGAAAAAAGCCTGTTCGTGAACGAGACCGGCAAGTACCGGGTGTGGAAGATCGCGGTGGACGCGAACGAGCTGGACATCAGCGAGGCCGACGTCAAGGTCAAGGCCCCCGTCGGCAGCCAGCCGGCAGCCCAGGCCCGCGTGCTGCTGGACAACCTGCCCGGCTACCCCGACAACCTGATGCGCGGCATGGACGGCCGCATCTGGCTGGGCTTTGCCAAGCCGCGCGGCGCCGCCATCGACAACATGGCCGGCAAGCCCTGGCTGCGCAGCCTGACCCTGCGCCTGCCGCGCGCGCTCTGGCCCATTCCCCAGCCCTACGGCCACGTGATCGCGTTCAACGACGACGGCAAGGTCGTGGCCGACCTGCAGGACCCGTCGGGCGCCTACCCCGAGACCACGGCCATCACCGAGACGGCCGACCGGCTGTATGTGCAAAGCCTGCACGCACACGGGCTGGGCTGGCTGCCCAAGGACGTGCTGCAGCAGAAGTAGCGTGCGACCGCGCCTCGTGCGGGCTCTCGTTCGATCATCCAACACCCCCAACCGTTCGGGCTGAGCCAATCGAAGCCTCGCGCGGCGCTTCGACAAGCCCGGCGTGAACGGTCTTGTCTTTTCTTGAAGGCAGTGGGGTGTCAGGCATGGTGCTTTGTCTGCACTTCGGCGCCGGTGTCCGTCCAGCCGAAGAACCGGCACACCTCGGCGCGCATGGCCAGCGTGTCGGCCCGGCCCAGTGCCATCAGCTCCTGTGTGTAGCTGGCTTCGAAGAGCAGGTAGCTGGCCAGCGCCGCGCCGCGCACGTCGGCCATGTTGGATGTGACACCCAGGGCTGCCAGCATGGTGCGCACCGGGCCGGGCAGGTCGCCCACGTGGCGCGCGGCCACGGCATCGAGCCGCTGCGACGGCGCGATGACCAGCAGCTCGATGGGGCGCAAGGCGCTTTTCGTGCGCACTTCCTCGGGGATGAGCGACAGCGTCTGGTTGACGCGCTGCACGCGCTCCACGTCCACGGCCAGCGCATCGAGGAAGATGTTGGACAGCGCATGCCCCGCGATCTGCGCGAGCGAGGGGTAGTTGGCCGTGGGGTTGGCGGCGGTATCGCCCTTGGGCTCGTGCATGCGGCCCGCGCCGATCACCAGGATGCGCTCGGCCCCCAGGTGGATGGCCGGCGCGATCGGTGCCGACTGCCGCATGGAGCCGTCGCCGAAGTACTCGGTGTGGTCGTCGATGGTGATTCCCTTGGCCGGAAAGATGAACGGGATGGCCGAGGACGCGAGCAGGTGCTCGTGCGTGATGCGGTCGCGCGCCGCCTTGCGCTGCGAGCGCACCCACGGTTGCACTGGCGCGTTGGACTCGAAGAAGGTCACGTGCTCGCCCGAGCTGTAGCTCGATGCCGTCACCGCCAGCGCCGTGAGGTGGCCCTTGCGGATGAGCCGGGGCAGGCGCACCAGCGGCACCATCTTGACCAGCAGTTTTTCCAGCGGCGAGTTGTCCAGCAGCGAGCGCGGCCGCATGCGCCGCCAGCGCGCCAGCGCCCAGCCCATGGACAGCAGCGTGAGCCAGCGCGCCCCGCTGCGCATCACCGACAGCGAATCTGCGCCGTACACCTGGCCCGCGTGGAACTGGCGCCACACCCGGGCGATGCGGCGCACGGCCCGGTCGAAATGGTCAGCCCCGCAGGCCAGTGCGGCGGCGTTGATGGCGCCGGCCGAAGTGCCGGTGATGATGGGAAAGGGGTTGGGCTCGTCGCCCGCGCCGCAGGCGTTGCGCAGGTCCGCGATGGCTTCGAGCACACCCACCTGGTAGGCAGCGCGGGCGCCGCCGCCGGTCAGCAGCAGGCCGGTGGGGCGCACGGGCGGGTGGGAGGCGGGTGAGGGGCTTTCGGGCGCTGTAGGGGGATGGGTCGGCGGCATCGTCAATGGGGCAGGGTGGTGCGCCAAGTGTGGGGTGCCCGATCAGCCGCTTCATCTGGGTAAACCCGCATGGAGGGCGCCTGGGGCCACGGCACCACACGCGGGCAGAGGCGGCGTGCGCGCGGGGGTCAGCGCTGCTTGAGCAGCAGCACCGCCACGGCGTCGCCCTGCAGCACCACGATGCCATGGTCGCGCGCGAAGATGCGGGCGTTGTCGCTCAGTTGCCCATGCGTGGCCACGTAGACGCCGCCTTGCGACTCCCAGGCCTGCATGGCGGTGTGCAGCTCGCGCAGCGGCTCCACGCCGTGGGTGGCGGCCTTCCAGCGGCGGGCGCAGACCAGGGTGGTCCGCCCGCCCTGGGCCAGGCTGAGGTCGGCGGCGCCATTGCCGGGCAGGCGCTCCACCGCGTAGCCCTCGCGCGTCCAGGCGGCCGCCAGGGTGTCGGCAAAGGTGCGCCACGGCATGGTGGCCACGGCGTCGAGCATTTCGGCGACCCGGGCCGGGTTGGGCGCGCGCAACTGCTTCCAGGCAGCGATGCAGCCCACCACGAAGATGGGGAAGCCGGCCAGCGCGCCGACAACGAAGTATTCCTTGGGCAGCAGGGCGCCGGCTGCCAGCACGATGAGGCCGACCACCAGGAAGCTGACCCACCAGGGCGAGCGCAGCAGCATGGCAAACAGGGACTTTTCGGCCATCTTGAATTTCACGGGGAAACCTTCTCTCTCTTCTCGGTGGGTTCGGTGCGCCGGGGCGCGGCAGGCGCGCATTGTCCTTCAGCCGCAGGGGCCGGCCCCTTCGGAATAGACTACCCGCCCACAGGAGTTAATTGAATGGCAGTCACCGAACAGGGCCTCATGGCCGCTCTTTCCAGCGTTCTGGACCCCCACACGGGCAAGGACTTCGTCAGCACCCGCGCCGTGCGCAACGTGCAGATCACCGGTGGCGACGTCGCTTTCGACGTGGAGCTGGGCTACCCCGCCAAGAGCCTGGTGCCGGAGCTGCGCCGCAGCCTGGTGGCCGCCGCCAAGGGCGTGGCCGGTGTCGACAACGTCTCGGTCAACATCACCACCAAGGTCATCGCCCATGCCGTGCAGCGCGGCGTGCAGCTCCTGCCCCAGGTCAAGAACATCATCGCGGTGGCTTCGGGCAAGGGCGGCGTGGGCAAGAGCACCACGGCCGCCAACCTGGCCCTGGCGCTGGCCGCCGAGGGCGCGAGCGTGGGCGTGCTCGATGCCGACATCTACGGCCCCAGCCAGCCCATGATGCTGGGCATCAACCGCCGCCCCGAAAGCGAGGACGGCAAGACCATGGAGCCGCTGGAGAACTACGGCGTGCAGGTCATGTCCATCGGCTTCCTGGTGGACCAGGACGACGCCATGATCTGGCGCGGCCCCATGGCCACGCAGGCACTGGAGCAGCTGCTGCGCCAGACCAACTGGAAAGACCTCGACTACCTCATCATCGACATGCCGCCCGGCACCGGCGACATCCAGCTCACGCTGTCGCAGCGCGTGCCCATGACGGGTGCGGTGATCGTCACCACGCCGCAGGACATCGCCCTGCTCGACGCCAAGAAGGGCATCAAGATGTTCGAGAAGGTGGGCGTGCCCATCCTGGGCATCGTCGAGAACATGGCCGCCCACGTGTGCAGCCACTGCGGCCATGTGGAGCACATCTTCGGCGCCGACGGCGGCAAGAAGATGGCGGCCGAGTACGGCATGGATTACCTGGGCGCGCTGCCGCTGGACATGAGCATCCGCCTGCAGGCAGACAGCGGCAAGCCCACGGTGGTGGCCGACCCCGACGGAGACGTGGCCCAGATCTACAAGAAGGTGGCCCGCGACGTGGCGGTGAAGATCGCCCAGCAAGCCAAGGACTTCTCGAACAAGTTCCCGACGATCTCGGTCAGCAAGAACACCTGACGGATTTTGCTATTAATATGGTAGCTGCTGGCGCTTGCCGGTGAAGCGCTGGAGGCCAAAAAGGGCGGAATGATCCATGAGCAGGACCTTGGTGCAAGCGGTGCTTGCACAACTTGCCCGGCGCGTGGTCTGCCGCCGCGCTTTGTGCAAAGGCGGAGCATGACCGCATGAACCTGCTCGCCTCCCTGCGCTACCTGGTTGCCCTGCACGAGCACCGGCACTTCGGCCGGGCGGCGCAGGCCTGCCACATCACGCAGCCGGCGCTGTCGAACGCGCTGCGCGCGCTGGAGGAGGAGTTCGGGGTCGTCATCGTGCAGCGCGCGCGCAGTTATTCGGGCCTGACCCACGAGGGCGAGGCCGTGCTGGCCACGGCGCAGCGCATGCTGCGCGACAACGAGGTGCTGCGCCAGGAGCTGCGCAGCACGGAGGCCGCGCCGCAGGGCCGCCTGCGCATGGCGTCCACGCCCACGGCGGTGCCCATCCTCTCGCGCTTTGCGGCCATGCTGCAGGCGCGGCACCCGGGCATCCTGCCCGTGGTGCTGTCGATGAGTTCGCAGGAGCTCGAACAGCGGCTCGAAGACCTGTCGCTGGACCTGGCCGTGGGCTACAGCGAGCGCATGCAGGCCAAGCGCGTGAACCTGCGCTCGTGGCCGCAGTGCAACGAACACTACTACCTGCTGCGCCGTGCCCGCACGCCCGGCCCGGACCGCCTGCGCATCGGCGCGCCCATGCGCTGGAAGGACGCGGCGCGGCTGCCGCTGTGCCTGCTCACCCCCGACATGCACAACCGCTTCATCATCGACGAGGCGTTCCGCGAGGCGGGCGAACCCGTGCCGCCCGCCATCGAGACCAACTCGGTGCTGACCCTGGTGCTGTCCGTGCTGTCGGGCGAGGTGTGCAGCGTGCTGCCGGGCGCCATGGTGGCCGCCGCGCGCAGTGAACGCGGTCTGGAGGCCCTGCCCCTGGTGGCGCCCGATGTGCGCACGCCCATCGGCTTCATGACCCAGCGCGGGCCCCGCGTGTCCCGGGCGCTCGAAGCCGCGCTCGAACTGCTGGACCAGCCCGCCTGGCGGGACCATGTGGCCCAGCACTGCGGCGAGCTGAGGGACTCCCCCTGAGTCGCCTTCGGCGCCTTCCCCCAAGGGGGGACGCACCCCGTGGCCTGGCAAAGCCAGTTCCACGGGTGCACTGGCTTGGCACCGCGCCAGTTTCGTCGGCTTTAGCGTGACTGACTTTGGCTGATTGCAAGCCATCTGCAATCAATTTCCATTCGCGTCATTCAATTGTTGAATCGCAGCATGTGTCGATTCAATTTGACGCTAGGGCGCTCCTGTCCGGACACTCCGCCCCGCGCAATTGACTTGCGTCAAGAAAAACTGGTGCACGCCCTGCAGCGCCTGCACGACATCACAGGAGAGAGAACCTATGAACGCATCCACAGCGGGCACGGCCGCCTTGCCCGGGGCCCACGCGTCTCCCGGCTTCCTGGACAAGGAACGCATCATCGCCGCGCCCGGCTTCAACCGGTGGCTGGTGCCGCCGGCAGCGCTTGCGATCCACCTGTGCATCGGCATGGCCTATGGCTTCTCGGTGTTCTGGCTGCCGCTGTCCAAGGCCCTCTCCACGGCCGGCACGGGCGCGGCCTGTGCCAAGGACATGAGCTTCTTCGCCGAGCTGTTCGCATCGGGCTGCGACTGGCGCGTGGCCACGCTGGGGTGGATGTACACCCTGTTCTTCGTCTTCCTGGGCTGCTCTGCCGCGATCTGGGGCGGATGGCTGGAACGTGCCGGCCCGCGCAAGGCCGGCGTGGTCTCGGCCGTGTGCTGGTGCGGCGGCATGCTGCTGTCGGCGCTGGGCATCCACCTGCACCAGTTCTGGCTCATGATCCTGGGCTCGGGCGTGATCGGGGGCATCGGGCTGGGGCTTGGCTACATCTCCCCCGTGTCCACCCTGATCAAGTGGTTCCCCGACCGGCGCGGCATGGCCACCGGCATGGCCATCATGGGCTTTGGCGGGGGCGCAATGATCGGCTCGCCCCTGGCCGTGGACCTGATGAAGCACTTCTCCAGCCCCACCGACGTGGGCGTGATGCAGACCTTCGTGGTCATGGCGCTGGTGTACTTCGTGTTCATGATGGCCGGTGCCTTGGGCTACCGCGTGCCGCCCACGGGCTGGAAGCCCGCCGGCTGGACCCCACCGCCCCCCTCGGCCAACGCCATGATCACCCAGCGCCACGTGCACGTGAAGCGCGTCTGGGGCATTCCTCAGTTCTGGCTCATCTGGGTCGTGCTGTGCATGAACGTGAGCGCCGGCATCGGCGTGATCGGCATGGCCTCGCCCATGCTGCAGGAAGTCTTCGGCGGCGGCCTGATCGGTGTGCAGCAGAAGTTCGGCGAACTCGACAAGGCCCAGCTCGCCGCCATTGCGGCGGTGGCGGGCGGCTTCACTGCGCTGCTGTCGCTGTTCAACATCGGCGGCCGCTTCTTCTGGGCCAGCCTGTCCGACAAGTTCGGCCGCAAGATGACCTATGTGATCTTCTTCGTGCTCGGCGGCCTGATGTACGCCAGCATCCCCAGCTCTGCGGGCGCGGGCAGCAAGCTCCTGTTCGTGGGTGCCTTCTGCGTGATCCTGTCGATGTACGGCGGCGGCTTCGCCACGGTGCCGGCCTACCTGGCCGACCTGTTCGGCACGCAGTTCGTGGGCGCCATCCACGGCCGCCTGCTGACCGCCTGGGCCACGGCCGGCATCCTCGGCCCCGTGGTGGTCAACTACATGCGCGAGTACCAACTGGGCCTGGGCCTGCCGCGCGAACAGGTGTACAACCAGACCATGTACATCCTGGTGGGCATGTTGGTCATCGGCCTGATTGCCAACCTGATGGTGCGTCCGCTGGCTGACAAGTGGTTCATGAGCGACGAGGAACTGGCGCACGAGAAGAAGCTGGCCCACGAGAAGAGCGTGGCGGCCGAAGTGGGCGGCGGCCCGGGCAGCGGTGGCACGACCAGCCCGGCGCTGGTGGCCTTCGCCTGGCTGGCAGTGGGTGTGCCGCTCGCCTGGGGCATCTACAAGACGCTGGTGAGCGCCGCCAAGTTCTTCCAGTGAAGAAGGCGCAGGCCGCCGGTATGGCGCCTTCGCTGATGCACGGGGCCGCAGCCGCCCTGTGCGCGCCCCTTGCGGGGCAGGGGCCGGGAACGCCGCGGGCGTGGCACAGTCCAAACCGTGGCGCACCGTCCAGGAGACCATGATGAAGCAAGAAAAAATCGAGTTCTACAAAGGCCCCGCCGGCGGCTGGGGCGCGCTCAACAGCGTCAAGAACGCGCTGCTGCGCCAGGACATTCCGTTGAAGGGCGCCAAGACGCTGCTCTCGGCCAACCAGCCCGACGGCTTCGACTGCCCGGGCTGCGCCTGGCCCGACCGCAACCATGCGTCCACCTTCGAGTTCTGCGAGAACGGCGTCAAGGCCGTCGCGGCCGAGGCCACCGCCCGCCGCGCCGGGCCCGGCCTGTTCGCCCAGTACACCGTGGCCGAGCTGGCTGAGCAGAGCGATTTCTGGCTCGAAGACCAGGGCCGGCTCACGCAGCCCATGGCCTACCACGCGCCCAGCGACCAGTACCGTCCGATCTCCTGGGACGATGCCTTCGCGCTGATCGCGCGCCACCTGAACGCGCTGCCCGACCCCAACCAGGCCATCTTCTATACCTCGGGCCGGGCCAGCAACGAAGCGGCCTTCCTGTACCAGCTGTTCGTGCGCCAGTTCGGCACCAACAACTTTCCCGACTGCTCGAACATGTGCCACGAGCCCAGCGGCAGCGGCATGCGCCCGCAGATCGGCGTGGGCAAGGGCACGGTGACCCTGCACGACTTCGAGTGCGCCGACGCGATTTTCATCTTCGGCCAGAACCCTGGCACCAACCACCCGCGCATGCTCGGCGAGCTGCGCGAGGCGCACAAGCGCGGCGCGCGCATCGTGAGTTTCAACCCCCTGCGCGAGCGCGGGCTGGAGCGCTTTGCCGACCCGCAGGACAAGCTGGAGATGGCGACGATGGGCTCCACGCCCATCAGCACCCACTACTTCCAGCTGCGCGTGGGCGGCGACCTGCCGGCCGTCAAGGGCATGATGAAGCATGTGCTGGAGCAGGAGGACGCGCGCGGCGGCGTGCTGGACCACGCCTTCATCGCCGAGCACACCACGGGCTTCGAGGCCCTGGCGGACGATCTGCGCGCCGAATCCTGGGCGTTGCTGGAGCAGGAGTCGGGCCTGACCGAGGCGCAGATGCGCTCCGCGGCCGACATCTACATCGGCGCCAGGAGCGTGATCGCCTGCTGGGGCATGGGCATCACGCAGCACAAGTACGCGGTGGCCACCATCCAGGCCATCGTCAGCCTGCTCATGATGCGCGGCAACATCGGCCGCGAGGGCGCGGGCCCGTGCCCGGTGCGCGGCCACAGCAACGTGCAGGGCGACCGCACCATGGGCATCTGGGAAAAGCCCCCCGCCGCCCTGCTGGACAAGTTGCGCGACGTGTTCGGCTTCGAGCCGCCGCGCCAGAACGGCGTGGACACGGTGGAGGCCATCCGCCAGATGCTGGACGGCAAGGGCAAGGTGTTCTTTGCCCTGGGCGGCAACTTCGCATCCGCCACGCCGGACACCTACGAGACCTGGAAGGCCCTGCAGCGCTGCGACCTCACGGTGCACGTGACCACCAAGCTCAACCGCAGCCACATCGTGCATGGCAAGGAGGCGCTGATCCTGCCCTGCCTGGGCCGCACCGAGATCGACATGCAGGCCACGGGCCCGCAGGGCGTGACTGTGGAAGACTCCATGAGCATGGTGCACATCTCGGTGGGCATCAACCCGCCCGCGTCCGAGCACCTGCTGTCCGAGCCCGCCATCGTCGCGCGGCTGGCCGCTGCCACACTGGGCGCGCGCAGCAACGTGCCCTGGCTGTGGCTGGTGGAAGACTACGCACGCATCCGCGACCAGATCGAGAAGGTGTTCCCCGACTTCAAGGACTTCAACCAGCGCGTGGCCGTGCCCGGCGGGTTCCGCCTGCGCAACACGGCCAGCGAGCGCGTGTGGGCCACGGCATCGGGCAAGGCCAGCTTCCATGCCCATGCCGTGCCGCGCGATACGCCCACGCACATCGCGCGCGAACGCTACAAGGACGCGGTGGTCTTCACCCTGCTGACCACGCGGTCGCACGACCAGTACAACACCACCATCTACGGCATGGACGACCGCTACCGCGGCGTCTACGGCCAGCGCCGCGTGGTGTTCATCAACGACAAGGACATCCGCGCCCTGGGCATGAAGGATGGCGACTGGGTCGACATCCAGACCGTGTGGAGCGACGGCCAGGAGCGCCGGGCCGACCGCTTCAAGCTGGTGGCCTACGACATCCCGCGCGGCAACCTCGCGGCCTACTACCCCGAGACCAACCCCCTGGTGCCGCTGTCCGCCGTGGCGGACACGGCGGGTACGCCCACGTCCAAATCCATCCCCGTGCTGCTGGTGCCGCATGTGCCCGACGGCGGGACCGCGGCGCTGGCCGAGGCCGGGGCGCAAGTTGTTGCGCCGTGAGTGAGAAGCCCGTGACATGACGGCCGCATACGACACCCTGGCAGGCACCATCCTGCGCGCGCTGGATGAGGATTCGCGCAGCGGTGCCGACGCATCGGCGGGCATGTCGCTGCCCCGCCTGGGAAAGCGCCTGGGCCAGGGCGCGAGCGTGCTGTTGCGCGAGTTGAGCCTCATGAGCGATGCCCCCGTGGGCGGGCAGCGCGGCCCCGGCTGGGTGCGCGTGGAGCGGGTCGGCGAACGCTGGGTGGCCTTCCTCACCGTCGAGGGACGGGTCGTGGCCCGCGAGCTTGCGGCGGCGGGGGACGCGCCATGAGCGCGCAGATTTTTCCGGTGCTGCCGGTGCGAGCGGACGACATTGACGTGGAGGTCCTGGCCGAAGGCCTGCATGCCCTGGCCACGCGGCCGGTGCGCGTCTATGGCGAGGCGGGTGCGCCCGGCGAAGGCGCGCTGCGCCTGGACACGCTGGCCGAGGAGATCCCGGTGGCGCTGGTGTTCAACGGCGTATCGCACGCGGTCATGATGGCCACGCCCGAGCAGCTTGACGACTTCGCGCTGGGATTTGCGCTCAGCGAGGGCATCCTCGACCACGCACACGACTGCCGCAGCACCACGCTGAGCCTGGCGGACCAGAGCGCCGCGCACCTGCCGGCGGGCGTGCCGGGGGTCGAGGTGCACATGGAAATTTCTGCGCGCAGCTTCGAGCGCCTCAAGCAGCGGCGCCGCAGCATGGCGGGGCGCACGGGCTGCGGCGTGTGCGGCGTGGAAAGCTTTGCCGCCCTGGACCTGGAGCCCGCGCGGCTGCCCGCCCGCGACTGGGTGGAGCGCGTGGACCTGCACACGGTGCTCACGGCCTTTGCCGGATTGAAGGCACAGCAGCCGCACAACGCGCATTCGGGCTCGCTGCACGCGGCAGGCTGGGCGACGCTGGACGGGCAACTGGCCCGTGTCTGCGAAGACGTGGGTCGGCACAACGCGCTGGACAAGCTCATCGGCTGGCTGGCGCGCAGCGGGCGGCTGGCGGAGCCGGGCTTCGTGGTACTCAGCAGCCGGGGCAGCCACGAACTGGTGCGCAAGTGCGCGCGCGTGGGGCTGGCGGCGCTGGCCACCATTTCGGCCCCCACCGCAACCGGCGTGCAGGTGGCCGAGCTGGCCGGGCTGCGCCTGTGGGGGCTGTGCCGCGCGCCGCGCGCGGTGCTGTATGCACCGGGAGCGCAGGGCGCGCAGGTACCCCCCGGGGGCTGAAACGCAGGGGCATTGCTCGCCGTTCGCGCGGGCGGGCAGTACAGTCGGGACATGTCTTTGCGCCCCACCCTCGAAGTCGCCGTCATCATGCGCCGTGAGCGCCTGGACAACCGTTGGCAACCCTGGCGCTGGACGCTGGACGACGTGGTGCCCGGCGAAGCGGCCTTTGGCGATGTGCCGCGCCTTCTGCGCGAAGATGCGGACGAGACCCGCTGGCTGTTCCCAGGCTTTGCCGTTGAACTTTTCAAGGATGACGGCGAGGGCTACCACCTGAACCTTTCCAGCCCGGCGCCGTGCTGGTTCGTGCTGTGGCGCATGGACGAAAGCGGCACCGAGGAAGGCCGGCTCGCACGCCCGGTGTCGGTGAGCCTGAGCTACCACGATGCCGGCCGCTGGCTCGATGCGCAGGAGACGGTCGAGCAGGTGCCCGCACCGCCCGCCGTGCTGCAGGCGCTCCAGGCCTTCGTGGACGAGCACTACGTGCCCGAGCCCAAGCGCCGGCGCAGGCCCGACAGCTTCCAGCCGCTGACCGACCGCTTCGGCAATCCTGCGTCCGTGTCCACCGACAAGCGCCGCGGCGGTGGAGGACACCGTGGCTGACGGTTTCCTCTCGCGCTGGTCGCGCCGCAAGCAGGATGTGGCGGCGGGCAAGCCCGTGGAGGAGCCTGCACCGCAGGCTCCGGCGCTGGCTGCGGCGCAGGCCGAGTCTGGTGCGAAGGCACCGGCTGGCGTACCCCAGGCACCGACCGAACCTGCGACCCCTCAGCAGCCCCCCGCGCCCACGCTGGCCGATGCGCAGGCGCTCACGCCCGAGTCCGACTTCAAGCCCTTCGTGCAGCGCGCGGTCTCGCCCGAGGTGCGCAACCTGGCGATGAAGAAGCTGTTTGCCGACCCGCACTTCAATGTGATGGACGGCCTCGACATCTACGTCGGCGACTACACGCAGCCCGACCCCTTGCCCGAAGGCATGCTGCGCCAGATGGCCAGCGCCCATGCCATGGGCTTCTTCGATCGCGAGAAGCAGGCCACGGAGGGGGAGGGTGACGGGGCAAAGCCCCCGGCGCACGCTCAGCCTCGGGATGATGCGGAGCAGGAAATGCTGCCAGACGTGGCACAGTCGGGGGTATGCACCGCTGTTCCTAGCGAGTCCTCCAGCGAGCCCGGCGCGCCCGAGCCGTCCCCCACCGGGGCAGCCGACGCGCCAGCCAGCCAACCCGACCATGACCACGACGCTCATCTGCGACTGCAACCAGACGATGCCCCTCGACGCGAAAGCGTTGGGCGCGGCATTGCATGAAGACCAGGGTCTGACCCTTCACTCCACGCTGTGCCGGCGCGAAGCCGGGGCATTCCAGCAGGCCATCAAGACCGGCCAGGACGTGGTGGTGGCCTGCACGCAAGAGCAGCGCCTGTTCGCCGAGCTGGGCCAGCAGACCGAGGGCGCCATCTCCCCCATCCGCTTCGTCAACATCCGCGAGACCGGCGGCTGGAGCCGCGATGCGGACCGCGCCACCCCCAAGATCGCGGCGCTGCTCGCCGCCGCGCAGTTGCCCGAGCCCGCACCGGTGCCCACGGTCACCTTCAAGAGCACCGGCCGCCTGCTGATCATTGGTGCGCTGGATGTGGCCGAACGCGCTGCGGCCATGGTGTCCGACGTGCTGGATGTCACGGTGTTTACCCAGGGCCCGGGCACCGCAGGCGGCGCGCAGGCGCGGCGCTTTCCGGTGCTGGGCGGGCGCATCACGGGTCTCACGGGCTGGCTGGGCGCGTTCGATCTGCAATGGGCGGCCGACAACCCCATCGACCTGGACCTGTGCACCCGGTGCAACGCCTGCGTGGCTGCGTGCCCCGAAGATGCCATCGGCCTCGACTACCAAGTCGACCTGACCGCCTGCCAGTCGCACCGCGCCTGCGTGAAGGTCTGCCAGGTCGCAGGTGCCATCGACTTCAGCCGCGAGGCGGCCCCGCACACCGAGCGCTTCGACATGGTGCTCGACCTGCGCGCCGCCACGGCCGCGCCCACCTTTGTGCAGCACGCGCCGCCGCAGGGGTACTTTCGCTGGGACGGCCGCGACATCGCCACGCTGCTGCGCCTGCGCGAACTCGTGGGCGAGTTCGAAAAGCCCAAGTTCTTTGCCTACAAGCAAAAGCTGTGCGCCCACAGCCGCAATGAAACCGTGGGCTGCAATGCCTGCGTGGACATCTGCTCGGCCGAGGCCATTGCCAGCGACAAGAGCCGCCAGCAAATCAAGGTGAACTCCCATCTGTGCGTGGGCTGCGGTGCCTGCACCACGGTGTGCCCCACGGGCGCGCTGACCTATGCCTACCCCAGCGCCACGGACCAGGGCCTGAAGCTCAAGACGCTGCTGTCCACCTATGCCGCAGCCGGTGGCAAGGACGCCGTGCTGCTGCTGCACAGCCAGGAGCGCGGGCAGGCGCTGGTGGAGGAATTGGGCCGCGCGGCGCAACTCAAGGTGGCGCACGGCGTGCCGGCGCGGGTGATTCCTGTGGCGGTGTGGCACACGGCCAGCCTGGGCGTGGACCTGTGGCTGAGCGCCGTGGCTTACGGCGCGTCGCAGATCGCGGTGCTGGTGACCGATGAAGAGGCCCCGCAGTACCTGGAAGGCCTGCAGGCGCAGATGGACGTGGCGCAGGCCATCCTGCGCGGGCTGGGCTACACGGGCAGCCACCTGCAGTTGGTGCGTGCCACGCACCCCACGGCGCTCGATGCCGCGCTGCAGGCCCTGGGGCAGACCCGCCAGGCCACGCCCGCCGTGCCCGCACGGTTTGCGGTGGCGCAGGAAAAGCGCAGCACGTTGGAGATGGCTTTGGACCATCTCATCGAATACGCGCCAGCCCCGGCCGCGGTGCGGCCCGACGCCATTGCGCTGCCGGCCGCGGGCTCGCCGCTGGGCAGCATCACTGTGGACAAGGACCGCTGCACGCTGTGCCTGAGCTGCGTGAGCGCGTGCCCCGCCAGCGCCCTGCAGGACAACCCGCAGATGCCGCAACTGCGCTTCATCGAGAAGAACTGCGTGCAGTGCGGCCTGTGCGCCACCACCTGCCCCGAAGACGCGATCACCCTGCAGCCGCGCCTGCTGCTCACGCCCGAGCGTGCGCAACTGCGCGTGCTCAACGAAGCCAAGCCCTGGGCCTGTGTGCGCTGCAGCAAGCCGTTTGGCACGGTCAAGGCCATCGAGGCCATGCTGGGCAAGCTCTCGGGCCACCCCATGTTCCAGGGCGAGGCGCTGGAGCGCCTGAAGATGTGCAGCGACTGCCGAGTGATCGACCTGTATTCCTCCCAAAGCGAAGCGAAAGTGACGGACCTGTGAGCGCTCAACCTTCAATGACCCCTGCCGGCAGCTCGGCGCTGGACGAAGAAACCGCGCGCGCCGAGCTGTATGGCCTGCTGTCGCAGCTGTACTACGCGGCGCCCGGCCCAGAGCTGCTGTCGGCATTGCGCGTGGCGGTGACCGAGGCACCGGCCGCGGGTGGCTTTTTACAAGAGCCCTGGCAGCAGCTGGTGGGCGCAGCGCGTGCGCTGGACGAAGCAGCCATTGCGCTGGAGTTCGACCGCCTGTTCGGCGGCGTGGGCAAGCCCGAGGTGTACCTGTACGCATCGCACTACGTGAGCGGCTTCTTGAACGAGAAGCCCCTGGCCCGGCTGCGTACCGACCTGGCCCGCCTGGGGCTTGCGCGCGATGAGGCGGCCATGCCCGAGACCGAAGACCACATCGCCTACCTGTGCGAAGTCATGCGCTACCTGATCGCCGGCGACGATGTGGCGGTGTGCAACCTGGCGTCGCAGCGCGACTTTTTTGCCACGCACCTGCAGCCCTGGGTGGGTGCGCTGTGCGATGCCCTGGCAGCCCACCCGCAAGCAAAATTTTATGCTGCGACAGCACATTTCGCGCGGGCTTTCGCGGCGGTGGAGGCGCAGGGCTTCGACATGCTCGATTGACCGCGTGGCGCTCGCGCAGTCTGTGCGAAGCGCTATAAAAGATGAGTAACTTGGTATGCCTCGATTGCAGTGTTGCACTCAGTGACATAGACTGTATGAACAGCATTTCATAGCTGCCAGCCATTCTGGAGACAAACATGCAGAACAGCCAGCCCCAACCTTCGCGCCGCAGCTTCTTTGCCGGCGCCGCCACCGTCGGCGCCGCAGCGGCCGCCGTGGTGGCCCTTCCCCAGGTGGCCCCCTCTCCAGATGCGGCAGTGTCCGAGCCCCCCCGCGTGGCGCCGGAGAAGGGCGGCGGGTACCACCTGTCCGCCCATGTGAAGCAGTACTACAAGACCACCCAACTCTGACCGGGGCGCCCCATGTTGCTCACCAAGAAGTCGCCGCACGCTGCGCCGGGCGCCGCGCCTGCCTCTCCTTTCGTTCACAGCCTGCGCCGCGGTTTGTCGCAGGCCCTGCCCACCATGGACCGGCGCTCGTTCCTGCGTCGCTCGGGCCTGGGTGTCGGCGTCGGCATTGCCGCGTCGCAGCTCACCCTGGTCAAGAAATCCAACGCCGCAGAAGGCGCCAAGGTGGGCCTGGGCGACAGCAAGATCGAAGTGCGCCGCACCGTGTGCACCCACTGCTCAGTGGGCTGCGCGGTCGATGCCGTGGTCGAGAACGGCGTGTGGGTGCGCCAGGAGCCGGTGTTCGACTCGCCCATCAACCTGGGTGCGCACTGCGCCAAGGGCGCCGCGCTGCGCGAGCACGGCCATGGCGAGTACCGCCTGCGCTACCCCATGAAGCTGGTGAACGGCAAGTACGAGCGCATCAGCTGGGACACGGCGCTCAACGAGATCACCGCCAAGATGCAGGAGCTGCGCAAGGCCAGCGGCCCTGACAGCGTGTACTTCGTCGGCTCGTCCAAGCACAACAACGAGCAGGCGTATCTGCTGCGCAAGTTCGTGAGCTTCTGGGGCACCAACAACTGCGACCACCAGGCGCGCATCTGCCACTCCACCACGGTGGCCGGCGTGGCCAACACCTGGGGTTATGGGGCCATGACCAATTCGTACAACGACATGCAAAACAGCAAGGTCGCGATGTACATCGGCTCCAACGCGGCAGAGGCCCACCCGGTGAGCATGCTGCACATGCTGCATGCCAAGGAAACCGGCTGCAAGATGATCGTGGTGGACCCCCGCTTCACCCGCACGGCAGCCAAGGCTGACGAGTATGTGCGCATCCGCTCGGGCACCGACATTCCCTTCCTCTTCGGTCTGCTGTACCACATCTTCAAGAACGGCTGGGAAGACAAGCAGTACATCAACGACCGCGTCTACGGCATGGACAAGGTGCGCGAGGAGATCCTGGCCAAGTGGACCCCCGACAAGGTCGAAGAGGCCTGCGGCGTGAAGGAGGCGCAGGTGCTCAAGGTGGCGAGCATGCTCAACGCCCACCGCCCCGGCACCGTGGTGTGGTGCATGGGCCAGACGCAGCACACCATCGGCAACGCCATCGTTCGCGCGTCGTGCATCCTGCAGCTGGCGCTGGGCAACGTGGGCAAGACGGGCGGCGGCACCAACATCTTCCGCGGCCATGACAACGTGCAGGGCGCGACCGACGTGGGCCCCAACCCCGATTCGCTGCCCGGCTACTACGGCCTGGCCGAAGGCTCGTGGAAGCACTTCGCGGCCGTGTGGGGCGTGGACTACGAGTGGATCAAGGCCAAGTATTCGTCGCCCGCGATGATGACCAAGAGCGGCATCACCGTGTCGCGCTGGATCGATGGCGTGCTGGAGAAGAACGAGCTCATCGACCAGGACTCCAACCTGCGCGGTGTGTTCTTCTGGGGGCATGCGCCCAACTCGCAGACGCGCGGCCTCGAGATGAAGCGCGCGATGGACAAGCTGGATTTGCTGGTGGTGGTGGACCCTTACCCCTCCGCCACCGCCGCGATGGCCGCCATGCCCGGCAAGGCCGAAGATTTGAATCCGAACCGCGCTGTGTACCTGCTGCCCGCGGCCACGCAGTTCGAGACCAGCGGCTCGTGCACCGCGTCCAACCGGTCGCTGCAATGGCGCGAGAAGGTGATCGAGCCGCTGTGGGAGAGCCGCTCGGACCACATGATCATGCACCAGTTCGCCGAGAAGCTGGGCTTCGCCGCCGAGCTGTCCAAGAACTACAAGATGCAGAAGGTCAAGGGCATGGACGAGCCCGTGCCCGAGGACATCCTGCGCGAGATCAACAAGAGCGTGTGGACCATCGGCTACACGGGCCAGAGCCCCGAGCGGCTCAAGGCCCACATGAAGAACATGCACCTGTTCGACGTGAAGACCCTGAAGGCCAAGGGCGGCAAGGACAAGGAGACGGGCTACGACTTCACGGGCGACTACTTCGGCCTGCCCTGGCCCTGCTACGGCACGCCCGAGCTCAAGCACCCCGGCTCGTCCAACCTGTACGACACCTCCAAGCACGTGATGGACGGCGGCGGCAACTTCCGCGCCAACTTCGGTGTCGAGAAGGATGGCGTGAACCTGCTGGCCGAGGACGGATCGTTCTCGCTGGGCAGCGAGATCACCACGGGCTACCCCGAGTTCGACCATGTGCTGCTCAAGAAGCTCGGCTGGTGGGACGACCTGTCGGACGCCGAGAAGGCCAAGGCCGAAGGAAAGAACTGGAAGACCGACCCGACGGGTGCGATCATCCGCGTGGCCATGAAGCACGGCTGCCACCCTTTTGGCAATGCCAAGGCGCGGGCGGTGGTATGGAACTTCCCCGACGCCATCCCGCAGCACCGCGAGCCGCTGTACGGCACCAAGCCGGAGCTGATGGCCAAGTACCCCACGCACGACGACAAGAAGGCCTTCTGGCGCATGCCCACCCTGTACAAGAGCGTGCAGGAGAAGAACATCGCCGACAAGGTGCACGAGAAGTTCCCGCTCATCCTCAGCTCGGGCCGCCTGGTCGAGTACGAAGGCGGCGGCGAGGAAACCCGCTCCAACCCCTGGCTGGCCGAGCTGCAGCAGGAGTCCTTCGTCGAGATCAACCCGAAGACGGCGGCCGACCGCGGCATCCGCAACGGCGAGCGCGTGTGGCTGAGCTCGCCCACCGGTGCGCGCCTGAACGTGCAGGCGCTGGTCACCGAGCGCGTTGCGCCCGACACCGTGTGGATGCCTTTCCACTTCTCGGGGCGCTGGCAGGGCGCGGACATGCTCGCGTACTACCCCAAGGGCGCAGCGCCCATCGTGCGCGGCGAGGCCGTGAACACGGCGACCACGTATGGCTACGACAGCGTGACCATGATGCAAGAAACCAAGACCACGATCTGCAACGTGGAACGCGCTTGATTGCGCAGCGCCCAGGAGACACGACATGGCACGAATGAAATTCATCTGCGACGCCGAGCGCTGCATCGAGTGCAACAGCTGCGTCACCGCCTGCAAGAACGAGCATGAGGTGCCCTGGGGCGTGAACCGCCGCCGCGTGGTCACGCTCAACGACGGGGTGCCCGGCGAAAAATCCATCTCGGTGGCCTGCATGCACTGCAGCGATGCGCCGTGCATGGCCGTCTGCCCCGTCAACTGCTTCTACCGCACCGAAGAGGGCGTGGTGCTGCACGACAAGGACGTGTGCATCGGCTGCGGCTACTGCAGCTATGCCTGCCCCTTTGGCGCGCCACAGTTCCCGTCCAGCGGCACCTTCGGCGTGCGCGGCAAGATGGACAAGTGCACCTTCTGCGCCGGTGGCCCCGAGGCCCACGGCAGCCAGGCCGAGTTCGACAAATACGGCCGCAACCGCCTGGCCGAGGGCAAGCTGCCCGCCTGCGCCGAGATGTGCTCCACCAAGGCGCTGCTCGCTGGCGATGGCGACGTGGTGGCCGACATCTTCCGCAACCGGGTGGTCCAGCGCGGCAAGGGCGCCGAGGTGTGGGGCTGGGGCACGGCCTACGGCTCGCAGCAGGCCGGCCAGCCGGCGGGGGGCAAGTCATGATGAAGATGGCGCAACGTACCTGGGGGCTCGCCGCTGCCGCCGTGGCCCTGACGGCGCTGGCGGCTTGCGGCGAGAAGCCGCAAACCGGCGCCGGCATTCGCAGCGATGCGGCACCCTACGCCGGCACGGGAAGCTCCTTCACGCAGCCGGGCTGGAAGGCGGGTGACAAGGCCAGCTGGGAGGCGCAGCTCAAGGCGCGCCAGCAGTACGGCCAGAACGAGTACTCGCGCACCACCGCGAAGTGAGGCCCGCCATGCAACACATCCTGTGGTCAATGGCTTTGGCGGCCGGCCTGGCGTGGGGGCCGGCGGCGGCGCAGGTCCCGGCCGCCGCGGCGGATGCCGCATCCGCGCCCGCAGCCGCCGCTGCACCCGCCACGGCGGCCCCGCAGGCCCCGGGTGGCATCCAGAGCCAGAACATCTTCGAGGTCAAGCCGGACGCCAGCGCCGATCCCAAGTACCTGGAGCAGACCAACGGCGAGCGCGCCAAGGTGCAACCCGGCAACAACGCGCCGATGTGGCGACAGGTGGGGCAGGGCGTGACAGGCACCAGCAGCCTGCCCAAGAGCCAGGCGCCCGAGGCGGGCAACCTCATCCAGCCCTTCGTGCAGTACCCGGGCTCGCGCGTGACCAATGCGGGCGAGGCCTGGCGGCAGGTGCGCAACCAGTGGATCATCCCGTACGGCGGCTCGCTGCTGCTCATCGTGGTGGGCGCCATTGCGCTGTTCTACTGGCGCAAGGGCACCATTGAACTGCATGGCGCCGAGACGGGCCGCAAGATCGAGCGCTTCACCCCGTTCGAGCGCTCGGCCCATTGGGCCAACGCGATCGCCTTCGTGGCGCTGGCGGTGTCGGGCATCGTGATGGCGTTCGGCAAGTTCTTCCTGCTGCCCATCATGGGCGCCACGCTCTTCGGCTGGCTGGCCTATGTGCTCAAGAACGTGCACAACTTTGCCGGGCCGCTGTTCGCCGTGTCGCTGGTGATCGTGTTCTTCACCTTCCTGAAGGACAACCTGCCCCGGCGCGAAGACATCGCCTGGCTTGCCAAGGGCGGCGGCATGCTGTCCGGGCAGGAGGTGCCTTCGCACCGATTCAACGCGGGGGAGAAGATCGTCTTCTGGGCCGGCGTGCTGGGCCTGGGCGCCATTGTCGTTGCCTCGGGTCTGGTGCTGGACAAGCTCATCCCCGGGCTCATCTACGAGCGCGGCACCATGCAGATCGCCCACATGGTGCACGCCGTGGCCACGGTGGTGATGATGATGATGTTCCTGGGCCATATCTACATGGGCACCATCGGCATGCGCGGTGCCTACAAGGCCATGAAGACCGGCTACGTGGACGAGACCTGGGCCAAGGAACACCACGAGCTCTGGTACGACGACATAGAGGCCGGCAAGATCCCGCGGCAGCGCAGCACCCCAGGCACTTCCGATGCAGCCGCCTCGGCGGCAGCGGCCGGTGGCAAGCCCGCTCAGGCATGACATGAGGCTCCCCATGATGACGATGACGACGATCCACCGCATCCGCACCCTGGCGCTGGCCTTGTGTGCCACCGGCGCTACCAGCATCGCTCTGGCAAAGTTGCCGCCGCCGTCTCCCGAGGCGGCCGCCAAAGCGGCGGAGGCTGCGGCCAAGACCGCATGGGCGGGCAAGGTGGACAACTACAAGCTCTGCCTTGCGCAGGACAAGGTGGCCGCCCACTACCGCAAGACCACGCCTGCCGCCAAACCGGCTGCAGGCACCGGCGCAGCCTGCGCCGACCCGGGGCCATTCGCCTACACGCCGCCCGAGGCCAAGCCGCTCGAAGCCTCCGGCGCGCATTCGCCGCCGGGCACGGCCAGCAGCCCACCCAGCACGGCCACGCCTGCAGCGGCTGCGTCGGCGCCGAAGCCCTGAGGGCGGCCTGCTGCCGCGGCTTGCGGTGCGCGGCAGCAGGCCCTGCGCCGCAGCGCGCCGATCGCCTGCGTATAGTCCTTGCATGACCTCCAGCGCTTCACCGGATTCCGCTCCCCTGGCCCTGCCCCGTCTCACCCGCGCGCAGGCACCCCTGACCCATGGCGTCGAGGTCGTCAATGAGCTGGGTGAACGCGAGCAGGTCTCCATTCCTGCGGAACGCCCGCTCACCGTCTATGTGGACAAGCGCGAGCTGGTCACGCTGATGACCCTGGGCGCCCACCCCGAACTGCTGGTGCTGGGCTACCTGCGCAATCAGCGGCTGGTCGAGTCGGTGTTCGACATCGAGTCCATCACCGTCGACTGGGACGTGCATGCCGCCGCGGTGCGCACCCGCCACGGCATCGATCGCATCGAGGAACGCACCGCCAGCAAGGTGGTGACCACCGGTTGCGGGCAGGGCAGCGTGTTCGGCGGCTTGATGGACGAGGTGGACCGCATCGTGCTGCCCGAGGCGCGTCTCACGCAGGCCCAGCTGTATGGCATCGTCAATGCGATTCGCCTGAAGGAGAGCACGTACAAGTCCGCCGGCTCGGTGCATGGCTGCGCGCTGTTCCAGGGGGAGGAGTTGCTCACTTTCGTGGAGGACGTGGGGCGGCACAACGCCATCGACACCATCGCGGGCTGGATGTGGATGAACGCAGCACCAGGCCCTGTGCCGTCTGGCGATGGCTTGCAGCAGGCAGCGTCTCCCGAACCCATGTCAGGCGCCGACAAGGTCTTCTACACCACGGGCCGCCTCACCAGCGAAATGGTCATCAAGTCGGCCCAGATGGGCGTGCCCATCGTGGTGTCGCGCAGTGGCATGACGCAGATGGGCCATGCCGTGGCGCAGCAGCTGGGCCTGTGCGCCATCGGGCGGGCGACCAACCGGCGCTTCGTCTGCTACAGCGGGGCCGAGCGGCTGGTGCTGCAGCCCGACATCGCCCAGGCGCCGGCCGTTGCGCCGGGTCCAGGGATCGTGGCACTGCCCTAGTTTCCGGCCGCCATTTCGGCAGAGCACCGAGGCCTGCAGCGCGGTCATGCGCCGATGGCATGATGCGCGCATGAAAGACCGACAAGTGCATGGCGGCTGGGCCGACACCTTGCCCAGCCAGTGGGGCCCTGTGCCCGGAGAGATCGAAGTGCCGCTGAGCGGACAGCCCACTGTGCCCGGGGCGCTTGCTGACACCCCGGGTGGCGGGCCTGCGGGCTCTGCCCGCCTGTCCCTCTGGGACTGGGTCCGCGAAGGCTTGCGCGCCGGGTTGTTCCTGAGACCCCGCACCGGCACGGCGGCGCCCACGCCCTGGCAACTGGTGGTGCTGGCGCTGGCCAGTGGCGCGCTGCTGACGGCCGTCGCCCGCCTGGAGATCGTGGGTCCCGCGCAGTTCAACCTGCGAGGCTGGCTGATTCCGTACTGGACAACGCTGGCGCTGCTGTGGTTTGCGTGGTGGGCCATGGCCCCGGCGCTGCGGGAACAGGCAGCGGCACCAGGGGCTGCAAGCCCCGAACCTTCGGGCGGCCTGGCGGCGTGGTTCGCACTCTCCACCTGGGCGCCCATGGTCCCCACACTGCTCATGCATGGTCTGTTGGGCTGGGCGGCGCAAAGGCCGCAGACCTGGCAGGGGCAGATCGCCGGATGGGTGATGTGGGCGCTGTACATCCCGCTGTTCGCGTGGCTGCTGGCGGCGGTGGTCGTGGTGAGTGCACGTTTCATCCGCTCGCGCATGCGCACAGCGGTCT
The DNA here is from genome assembly GCF_019219095.1 of Acidovorax sp. sic0104. Lineage (GTDB taxonomy): Bacteria > Pseudomonadota > Gammaproteobacteria > Burkholderiales > Burkholderiaceae_C > Acidovorax. The sequence goes on along the minus strand of NZ_JAHUWH010000001.1, from coordinate 44,685 downwards.
TTGCCGCCGGGTTGGTGGGCCTGGCGGCCCTGGGGACCTGGCAGTTTCCCGACCGACCCTGGGAGTTGGACACCGAAGCCGTCGCCGCAGCCCAGGGCTCCGCTCCGGAGCCGGCACGCCTGCACCTGTCGCAAGCTGTCTTTGAAGCCCAGCAGGCACTGTGGCCGCAGCAGGAGCAGGCCCTGGCGCCCGAGCGGCCCGGCGTGGCCGATGTCTACGGCCTCGTCTTCGCCCCCTACGCCAGCGAGGAGGTCTTCCGCCGTGAGAGCACCATGGTCAGCACGCTGCTCAAGGAGCGCTTTGACGCCGACGGCCGCGTGCTGCATCTGCTCAACCACGCAGAAACCGCCGGGACCCACCTGTGGGCCACGCCGCAGAACCTGCAGCGTGCCGTGCAGGCCCTGGCCGAGCGCATGGACCGCGAGGAAGATGTGCTGGTGGTCTACATGACATCGCACGGCGCGCGCAACCACGAACTGGCGGCATCGCACTGGCCGCTGGAGGTGGAGCCCGTCACGCCCGAGATGCTGCGCGCGTCGCTGGACGATGCCGGCATCCGCCACCGCGTGATCGCCGTGTCGGCCTGCTTCTCGGGCGGGTGGATCGACCCTTTGGCCACCGATGCCACGCTCATCATGACGGCGGCCGATGCCACGCACACCTCGTACGGCTGCGGCAGGCTGTCCGAGCTCACGTTCTTCGGCCGCGCGGTGTTCAACGAGCAGTTGCGCCAGACCCGCTCCTTCACCGACGCGTTCGCCAAGGCCGTGCCGCTGATCCAGCAGCGCGAGGTGGAGGCGGGCAAGGCCGACGGCTTCTCCAACCCGCAGATCCGCGTGGGCGCGCAGATCGAGCCGGTGCTCAAGGCGCTGGAGCAGCGCCTGAACGCGGGCGAGGGCAGCGAAGCGGCAGCCACCGTGCGTCCCTGAATGTCCGGGGCGGGCCGCCGCAACCTGTCCGTGTGCCCGGCGGCAAACACCCCACGGGCTGACGGCCCGTTCGCTTTGCGCTAAGGTCCGCGCCATGAACCTGTCTTTTCTGCGCCTGGGCTGGCGCACCCTGGCCCGCGACCTGCGCGCGGGCGAGCTGCGCCTGCTGATCGTTGCCGTCACGCTGGCGGTGGCCGCGCTCACCTCGGTGGGCTTCTTTGCCGACCGCCTGCAGGGCGGCCTGCAGCGCGATGCCCTGCAGTTGCTGGGCGGCGATGCCGTGGTGGCCAGCGACAACCCCACGCCGCAGGCCTTTGTGGACCAGGCCAAGGCGCTGGGGCTGAACTCGGTCACCACGCTGGGCTTTCCCACCATGGGCCGTGCCAGCGATGCGCAGGGCGGCGCCAGCAAGCTCGTGGCCCTGAAGAGCGTGCAGCCGGGCTACCCGCTGCGCGGCAGCCTGCGCGTGGCCGATGCGCCCGGCGCGCTGGACCAGCCCACGCGCGACATCCCGGCACAGGGCGAGGTGTGGGTGGATGCGCCCCTGCTCGAATCCCTGAACCTCGCCATGGGCGACTTCCTGCTGCTGGGCGACGCGCAGTTGCGCATCGCACGCATCATCGTCATCGAGCCGGACCGGGGTGCGGGCTTCATGAGCTTTGCGCCGCGTGTCATGGTCAACGAGGCCGATCTGGCCGCCACCGCCCTCGTGCAGCCCGCCAGCCGCCTGACCTACCGCTTTGCCGTCACGGGCCCTGCTCCGGCCGTCAAGGCCTTCAACGACTGGGCCGTGGCCGAGCTGAAAAAGCCCGAGGTGCACGGCGTGCGCGTGGAGTCGCTGGAGAGCGGCCGCCCCGAAATGCGCCAGACGCTGGACCGTGCGCAGAAATTCCTCTCCCTCGTGGCGCTGCTGGCCGCGCTGCTCTCGGCCGTGGCCGTGGCGCTGGCTGCGCGCGGCTTTGCCGCCGAGCACCTGGATGCGTCGGCCATGCTGCGCGTGCTGGGGCAGAGCCAGCGCACCATCGCGGGCGCCTACACCACCGAGTTCGCGCTGGTGGGCCTGTTTGCCAGCACGCTCGGCGTGGTGCTGGGCTACGCGGTGCACCATGCCTTCGTGCTGCTGCTGGCGGGCCTGGTGGAGTCGGCCCTGCCGGCATCCAGCCTGTGGCCGGTGGCCTTCGGGCTGGGCATGGGGCTCACGCTGCTGTTCGCTTTCGGCCTGCCGCCGGTGCTGCAACTGGCGCAGGTCCCGCCGCTGCGGGTGATCCGGCGCGACGTGGGCGGGCTCAAGCCCGCCTCGCTGGCCGTGCTGGGCATCGGCATCGCGGGCTTCGCGGCGCTGCTGCTGGCGGTGAGCAGCGACATCAAGCTGGGCCTCATTGCGGTGGGGGGCTTTGCGGGCGCGGTGCTGCTGTTCTCGGGCCTGGCCTGGGTGGCGGTCAAGCTGCTCAGGAAGAGCGTGAACGAGGCCACCGCCCCGCGCTGGCTGGTGCTGGCCACGCGACAGATCTCGGCGCGGCCGGCCTATGCCGTGGTGCAGGTCAGCAGCCTGGCCGTGGGATTGCTGGCGCTGGTGCTGCTGGTGCTGCTGCGCACCGACCTGGTGGACAGCTGGCGCAAGGCCACGCCGCCCGATGCGCCCAACCGCTTCGTGATCAACGTGATGCCCGACCAGGCCGATGCCTTCCAGCAAACCCTCAAGGACAGCGGCGTTGCCAAGTACGACTGGTATCCCATGATCCGGGGCCGCCTGGTGGCGGTGAACGGCAAGGCCGTGGGTCCGGCCGACTACACCGACGACCGCGCCAAGCGCCTGGTGGACCGCGAATTCAACCTCTCCAACGCCACCGAAGCGCCACCCCACAACCAGGTGGTGGCCGGCCGGTGGACGGCGGGCGAAGAGGGCGCCATCAGCGTCGAGGAAGGCATCGCCGAGACCCTGGGCCTGAAGATGGGCGACCGCCTGCAGTTCGACATGGGCGGCGTGCTGAACGAGGCGCGCATCACCAGCCTGCGCAAGGTGGACTGGGGCTCCATGCGCGCCAATTTCTTCGTGATGTACCCGGTGGCGAGCGTGAAGGACGTGCCCGTCACCTACCTGGCCGCCTACCGCGCGCCCGAGGCCCATGGCTTCGACAACGCACTGGTGCGCCAGTTTCCCAACATCACCAACGTGGACATGGGCGCCACCATCACCCAGGTGCAGCGCGTGCTGGACCAGGTGATCCGTGCGGTGGAGTTCCTGTTCGCCTTCACGCTCGCGGCAGGCCTGGTGGTGCTGTTCGCGGCCGTCACCGCCACGCGCGAAGAGCGCGCACGTGAGTACGCCATCATGCGCGCCGTGGGTGCGCGCGCCAGCCTGCTGCGGCAGGTGCAGCGCGCCGAGCTCATGGGCGTGGGCCTGCTCGCGGGCTTCCTGGCCAGCAGCGTGGCCGTGGGCGTGGGCTGGGCGCTGGCGCGCTTCGTGTTCGACTTCACGTGGACGGCCGCGCCGTGGGTGCCACTTGCAGGCGCCGTGGCCGGCGCCGTGCTTGCGCTGGCGGCGGGCTGGTGGGGCCTGCGCGAGGTGCTGCTGCGGCCCGTGGTGGACACGCTGCGCCGAGCGGCGGAATAGAACCGCTGGGTTGATGGTATGAATTTGATAGCTGTCAGCGCTTGATGGGCAAGCGTTGGCGGCACTTTTGATATGAATTCCGACGTTTCCAAAGACAACGCCTCCGGCGAAGAGGCCGCAACCGCCGCCGTGACCACCCCCTTCGAGTGGATCGGCGGCGAAGAACGCGTGCTCGCCCTCACCGAGCGCTTCTACGACCTTATGGACCTGGAGCCCGGCTACGCCGAGCTGCGCGCGGCCCACGGCAGCGACTTGGTCTCTGCGCGGCAGAAGCTCTTCTGGTTTCTGTGCGGCTGGCTGGGTGGGCCCGACCACTACCAGAGCCGCTTCGGCCACCCGCGCCTGCGCATGCGGCACATGCCGTTTTCCATCGGCATCAAGGAGCGCGACCAATGGGTGGCCTGCATGGACCAGGCCATGGGCGAGACCGGTGTGCCCGAGGCCCTGCGGGCCCGCTTGAAGGAAAGCTTCATGGGCACCGCCGACTGGATGAGGAACAGGAGTACCCCCTGAGCGGCTGCGCCGCTTCCCCCTGAAAGGGGACGCACCCGGTGGCCCGGCAAAGCCGGTTCCACGGGTGCACTGGTGGGGCTGCTGTCGGTGGAGGCTGCGGGTGGGGCGGCCCCCCTGGGCGGCTGGGCTGTTCACTCGCACCCTGTGGATGGGCCGGGTGGGCGCCAATAGCATCAATTGCTATTTATTTTATAGCTTTAAGCGCTTGATGGGAAGGCGTTGCAGGCTGTTTTGATGCTTAAATCCCTACCCGCTGAAATGTATGGACCGTTTGGGGAAGGCGCGCCACTAAGATGCGCCCATCATCCATTCATTCAATTCACAACAAGGGGGGTGGGACATGTCGGCTACTGCTTGGATCGTTCTGGGTTTGATCGCTGTGCTGCTGGTGTGGGCCGTGACCGTCTACAACCGGCTGGTGCAGTTGCGCAACCGCATCGCCAATGCCTTCGGGCAGATCGACGTGCAGCTCAAGCGGCGGCACGACCTGGTGCCCAACCTGGTGGAAGTGGCCAAGGGCTACCTGGCCCATGAGGCCGCCACGCTCGAAGCCGTCATCAAGGCGCGCGGGCAGGCGCAGGGAGCCGCCGCTGCCGTGCGTGCAGAGCCTGCCAGCGCCAATGCGATGGGCGCGCTGGCCGCTGCCGAGGGACTGCTGGGCAGCAGCCTGGGCCGCCTGATGGCGGTGGCCGAGGCGTATCCCGACCTCAAGGTCGACGCCACCATGCAGTCGCTGTCCGAAGAGCTCACCAGCACCGAGAACCGCCTGGGCTTCGCGCGCCAGGCCTACAACGACCAGGCGCTGGAGTTCAACGACGCAGCGGCCCAGTTCCCTGACCTGGTCGTTGCGCGCCTGCTGGGCTTTCCCACCGTGCCCATGCTCGAGTCCACGCGCAGCGAAGAAGAGCGCGCTGCGCCGCAGGTTCGTTTCTCTTAGTCTGGTTTCTCCTCGGTAGCCTGGCCCGCCGGGGCGCTTGCCCCGTGGGCGCCGAAGCCGGGCCTGCACAGGCGCGGGCGGGGTGCGCCGGCGGACACCACGGCAGCTTCGGCCGTGGCCGCAGGCGGCCTGAAGGCTTGCGCGAGAAAATCTCATACAGGGAGGGGCCATGAAATTCTGGGACCACCAGGCGGATGCGCGCAGCGAGACGCACCGCCTGCTGCTGGGCTTTGCGCTCGCGGTGGCGGTGCTTATCGTGGCCGTTCATGCCGCACTCGCGCTGGCCTGGGTGCTGATGGCGGCGGTGCTGCCGGGGCGGCTGCCGTTTCCCCACGGCTTTCTCGCCGCCAACGTGGGCGTGTCGCTCATGCTGGTTCTGGGCGGCTGGTGGGTGGAGACGTCCAACCTGCGCGCGGGCGGCGTCAAGCTGGCCAGGCGGGTGGGCGCGCGCGAACTGCGGCCCTCGCTCTCGCATGCCGAGCAGCGCCTGTCCAACATCGTCGACGAGCTGTGCATTGCCGCCCACATGCCGCGCCCCGAAATCATGGTGATGCCGCGCACCGATGCGATCAACGCGTTTGCCGCCGGCTGGGACGAGAGCGACGCCGTGATCGCCGTGACGCAGGGCGCCCTGGACTACCTGAACCGCGAGGAGATGCAGGGCATGGTCGCGCACGAGCTGAGCCATCTGCACGAGGGCGACACGCGCCTGAAGATGCAGCTGGCCGGCATGGTGTTCGGCCTGGAGCTGGTCTACAACTTCGGCGACACGCTGCGCGAGCGCAGGGGGCTGTCGTGGTGGTTCGGCTCGGCCATCATGCTCGCGGGCTTCGCGGGCTGGTTCACCGGCCGTGTTCTCAAGGCGGCCGTGTCGCGCCAGCGCGAGTACCTGGCCGACGCCCGCGCCGTGCAGTGGACGCGCAGCCGCGACGGCCTGGGTGGCGTGCTGCGCAAGGTCATGGCCCAGCGGCGCGACATGCCGCGCGGCTACGAGCAGCACAGCCACACGGGCCTGAACCATCCCTCAGTGCAGCACATGCTGCTGGTGGACCTGGACAGCGGCGGCCGCATGGAGCGCTGGCTCGACTCGCACCCCACGCTCGACGAGCGCGTGCAGCGCCTCTACGGGCGCAGCATGCAGCCGATCAAGGTCGCGCCCGTCGCTGCTGCCCCGGAGCCCGCCTGGCGCCCTGAAACCGCAGGGCAGCCGGCCGGCGTGACACTGGCCTCGCTCGTCGATCCCTTCGCACGGCATACCTGACGCGCCTGTTAAATTGCGGGCCACAGACACAGTCCCACCGCAACCTGCCCGCCATGCCCGTGACCACCGCCCGCAAGACCACCGCCCGCAAGACTGCACCGCCCGCCAAACCTCGCAAGGCCGCCAAGCGCCCCGGCTTTCGGTGCGGCAGCTGCGGCGAGTGGCACGACGAGCTGGCCACCGACATCGGCTGCGGCCTGCCGGACGCCGTGTTCGAACTCAGCTACCTGGACCGCTACCGCCGCGCGCGCTACAACCAGGACTTCTGCACGCTCGATGGCGAGCGCTGGTTCATCCGCTGCGTGCTGCCCGTGCCCTTCACGTACCGCGATGACTACTTCGGCTGGGGCGTCTGGGTCGAGGTGACACAGGCGCAGCACGACGACTACCTCGTCTTCTTCGAGGAAAGCGGCGGCACGCCGCCCGTCATCCAGGGCATCGTGGCCAACCAGCTCAAGGGCTACCGCGCCACGCAGGGCCTGGCCGTGCGCCTTGACATGGACCCGGACCGCCGGCCCCTGGCCTACCTGCTGCCCGCATCGCGCCACGCGCTGGCGCTGGAGCAGCGCAAGGGCATGGACGCCGAGCGCCACCATGCGCTGATCCTGCCTTTCGGGGCGTGACGCCGGGCGTTTCCTCCAGCGACGTCATCCTTTTACTTTCTTTTTTTCGAGCCCCTCATTTTTCATGTCACGCGACCAACGTTTCAAGGAACAGGCCCAGGCCCTGGGCTACAGCTTCGACGGCGAGATCAAGATCGGCGGCAACTATGTGCCGCTGGTGCGCGACGGCCGCCACGTCTACCTGAGCGGCCAGATTCCGCGCGTGGGCGACACCGTGGTGGTCACGGGCGCAGCCGGTGCGAGTGCTTCGCTGGCCGATGCGCAGAAGGCCGCGAAGGTGTGTGCGATGCGGGCCCTGGCGCTGCTGCAGCGCGCGCTGGGGTCGCTCGATGCGGTGCAGGGCATCCTGCGCATCACCGTGTATGTGCAGTCGGCACCTGCGTTCACGCAGCAAAGCGAAGTGGCGGACGGTGCCTCGGAAATTCTTTTCACCGTGCTGGGCGAAGCCGGGGCGCACACGCGCACTTCGGTGGGCGTGCTGCAACTGCCCAAGAACGCCACGGTAGAGGTGGACCTGATTGCCACCACGACGGTTTCGCACCCCGCTGCCTGAAGGAGAACCGTCGATGGATGCACCGACACACCCCCGTTTCAATGTCTTCGGCCGCATCGTCGAAGTGCGGCGCGAGGGAGCGCTGTGGCAGGCCTACCGTGTCGGTGCCGATGGCAAGCGCACGCCCTCGGGCTTCGTGATCCCCGACTTCGTGCAAGAGCACGAACTCGCGCAGTTCCTGGAAGACCTGTTCCACGAAAGCGCCTCGCCCCACAACGGCGACGTGCACCGCATCGCCTGAGCCTGCGCCTGCGCAGGCCCGTGCGGCAGCTCCGCCACGTCACACCGCTGTCAAACCCGGGCCAGACACTCGGTCGCTTGTTTCAACAAGGGCCTTGTTCATGCCTGAACGCACACTCCGCCATATTCCGTCCATCCTGCACCTGTCGCGCCGCACCGCCACCTTGAGCGTGCTGGCGCTGGCCGCATCGCTGTCCGCATGCGGCGGCGGCGATGGGGGCGGCAACAACAGCAACGCCGGCGCCACCGCCACGCTGGCCGTGCTGGAGACGACCGACCTGCACTTCAACGTGCGCAGTTACGACTACTTCAAGCTGGCCGAGGACAAGAGCTACGGCTTCGAGCGCACCGCCACGCTGGTGCGCGCCGCGCGCAAGGAGTTTGCCAACACCCTTCTGGTGGACAACGGCGACACCATCCAGGGCACGGCGGTGGCCGACTACGAGGCCACCATCAGCCCCATCCCCTGCACGCAGCAGCTGTCCATGTACAAGGCCATGGGCGCTTTAGGCTTTGACGCGGGCACGCTGGGCAACCACGAGTTCAACTACGGCCTGCCGTTCCTCAACCAGGTGCTGGGCGGCGGGCTGGAGGTCGATGGCGTGGACGCCACCAGGAAGTGTGCGGGCGCGGGCTTTCCGATGGTGCTGGCCAACGTGATCAGCAACAAGACCCAGAAGCCGCTGGTGCAGCCCTACACCGTGCTCGAACGCACGCTGGTGGCCAAGGGCACGGACGGCAAGGAAGTGAAGCTGCCCATCAAGGTGGGCGTGATCGGCTTCACCACGCCCGGCATCATGAACTGGGACAAGCGCTACCTCGAAGGCAAGGTGACCACGCAAGGCGCGGTGGAAGCCGCGACGAAGTACGTGCCCGAGCTGCGCGCCAAGGGCGCCGACATCGTGATCGCGCTGCTGCACGGCGGCATGGACAGCGCGGCGTATTCGCCCACCATGGAGAACCCCGGCCTGCATCTTTCGAAGGTGGCGGGCATCGATGCGATGGTCATGGGCCACCAGCACGGCGTGTTCCCCGACACGGCCGCCACGCCCGGCTTCAATATGCCGGGCGTGGACCACAAGGCCGGCACCGTGAACGGCGTGCCTGCGGTGATGGCCAGCTCCTGGGGCAAGGCGCTGGGCGTGGTGCAGTTGGCGCTGCAGTGGGACGGCGCCAAGTGGGTGGTCAACAAGTCGGCCAGCAAGTCCGAGCTGCGCAACATCCAGAACAAGAGCGCGTCCGGCGCCACCGTGACGGTGGACGCCGACAGCACCATCGCCCCGCTGGTCGAGGTCCAGCACCAGGCGGCCATCCAGTACGTGAAGACACCCATCGGCCAGACTGATTTCCGCATGAGCACGCTGTTCGCCGACGTGGGCGACCCGGGCGCGATCCAGATCGTGAACCAGGCGCAGCAGGCCTATGTGGCCGCCTACATCAAGGCCAGCCTGCCGCAGCATGCGCAGCTGCCCGTGCTGTCGGTGAGCGCGCCGTTCAAGAGCGGCTTCCAGGGCGGGGCCGACTACACCGACGTGGCCGTGGGACCGCTGGCCATCAACAACGCGGCCGACCTGTACCTCTACCCCAACACGGTGTATGCGGTGAAGGTCAACGGTGGCGACATCAAGAACTGGCTCGAAGCCGCGGCCAAGCGCTTCAACCAGATCGACCCTGCCAAGACTGGCGAGCAACAGCTCATCAGCACCTTCCCGGGCTACAACTTCGACATGTTCACGACGCCCGACGTGCAGTACGAGATCGACGTGACGCAGCCCGTGGGCAGCCGCATCAAGAACCTGACCTACCTGGGCAAGCCCATCGACGTGGCGCAGGAGTTCGTGATCGCCACCAACAACTACCGCGCCACCAGCGGCAAGAGCTTCATCGACAAGCTCGACGGCTCGGGCACGATCTGGGCGTCACCCGATGCCAACCGGGACGTGGTGATCGACTACATCCGCAAGAACCCGGCGGTGACGCGCGCGGCCAACGGTGCGGCCAAGAGCTGGCGCTTTGCCAAGGCCGCGGTGGCGGGGCCTGTGGTGTTCAGCTCTGGCGCCAATGCGCTTGCCGTGGCGCAGGCCGCGGGCCTGGCCAATGTGTCGCTGCTGGCGGCCGATGATGGATCGGGCAAGGGCACGTCGAAGTACGCGGTCGATCTGTCCAAGTGATGGAGTGGGGGCGGGCACGCTCAGAGCGTCCTGTCCGCCGGGGTGGCTCAATCGTCCAGCTGTTCGCGCAGCACCGCGCCCGTCACGGCATCCACCCGCAGTTCCACCGCCAGGTTGGCGGTGTTGGTGGCTTCGGCTTCCCAGTAGCCGTCTTCGTACTCGATGCCACGCACGCGCGTGTAGCCCGCGTTCTGCAGGGTTGCCAGCACCTGGTCGGCGCTGAGCACGGGCTGGCCGTTCACAGTGCCGCCGCTGCGGCCCACCTGGCTGAGCACCTCCAGCGTCACGGGGTGCAGCACGAACTCCACCTTTTCGCGGTTGGTCACGGACTGGCGGGCCTTGGCCTGCCAGAAGCCGTCGTCCAGCTCCACGTCGTACACGAAGCTGTAGCCGGCGGCGCGCACCTGCTGGGCCACGCGCTCCACGCTGGGCAGGGTGGTGCCCACGGCGCCCGCCCGCACGGCGGTGAAGCTGCCGTTGGCATCGTTCACCAGCACGGTGGCGCGCACCCCGTCATTGGAAACGGCCTCGGCCGTCCAGTAGCCGTACTGCTTTTGCAGGTCGTGCGGCGCCACGTAGTGGTTCTGGGCTATCACGTTGACCGCATCCTGCGCGCTCATGGCAAAGGCGATGGACGGCAGGGCAGCGGCAGCGGCAGCGGCCAGGGTCAAGGTCAGAGCGGTCTTTTTCATGGGTGCTTCCTTTCGGTGTGGCAGGGGTTTGAAGAACTGGGAGGCAGTGTGCGCAACTGTTCCTAAACCTTTGGTGAAGCACCCATTCATGCTTTGTTTAATGCCAGCCGCAATAATCGCGCGATGACGGAAATGGCCCCCACGTTCCCCACTTCGTGTGGTCACTGCCCCCCGAGGGGGCCTTCTTCATCTTGGGGCGGCCCGGCGATGAAGAATGGAATTTTGCGGACCTGGGTGCAGGCAGCTGCCTGTGCCACGGTGGCGCTGGCCTGCGCTCAAGCCCCTGCCGCCGAACAGGATGTGGCGCGGCGCGGTGTGCAGAGCGGGCAGCTCAAGCCCCTCAACAGCATCATTGCGGACATGAGCCGCCAGTACGGCGGGCGCGTCATCGACGTGGAGACCAAGCACGGCCGCAAGGGCGAGCTGCGCTACGAAATCAAGATCATCGACGCCCGGGGCATCAAGCACGAGGTGCTGGTGGACGCGGCCACGGGCTCGGTCGTCGCGCAGGAGCGCGACTGGCCCACGCAGCCAGTCGGCCTGGCGCAGATGGCCCGCTACATCAAGCAGCTGGAGCAGCGCTACGGTTCACGCGTGGTGAATGCCGAGTTCGAGCGCGACGCGCAGGGCAAGGCGGTGTATGAGGTCAAGCTCTCGGACCAGCCCGCTGGCGAGATGAAATTGCTGTTGGATGTGAACACCGGCGAGGTGCTGACCCCGCCGCAAACAGCGGGCACGCCGGCTGCGCCCAAGTCGATGGCCGTCATGCTCGAATCCTTGCGGCCACGCTTTTCGGGCCTGGTGCTGGAGGTGGAGCTGGAAACGGACCACCGCCGCCGCCCCTACTACAGCGTGGAGCTGCAGCAATCCAACGGCTTCAAGCTGGAGCTGGAGGTGGACGCGGTGAGCCTGGAAGTCACGCGGCAGAAGGTGGACGACTGATGCGCATCCTGGTGGTGGAAGACGATGTGGCGCTGGCGCAGCAACTGCGCGTGGCGCTGGAGGCCGCGGGCTTTGCGGTGGATGTGGAGCACGACGGCGAGGCTGCGTCCTTTGCCGGCAGTGCCGAGGCCTACAGCGCCGCGGTGCTGGACCTGGGCCTGCCGCTCAAGGACGGGCTGAGCGTGCTGCGCGACTGGCGCGACGCGGGCCGCAGTTGGCCGGTGCTGGTGCTCACGGCCCGCAACCGCTGGAGCGACAAGGTCGCGGGCTTCAACGCCGGGGCCGACGACTACCTGACCAAGCCCTTCCTGATGGACGAGGTCGTGCTGCGCCTGCGGGCCATGCTGCGCCGCACGGCCGGGTCGGCCGCCGCCGTGCTGGCGGCCGGCCCGCTGCAGTACGACGTGGTGCAGGGCCGCTTTTCGCTGCTGGGCCAGAGCCTGCAGCTCACGGCGCAGGAGCACAGGATCCTGGCGTATTTCATGCACCACCCGGGCAAGCTGCTCACGCGTGCCGACATCAGCGAGCACGTGTATGCGCGCGACCTCGACCCGGACTCCAACACGCTGGACGTGCTGATAGGCCGCATCCGCCGAAAGCTCGGCGGCGCGCCGCAGCTGGTGACCGAGCGCGGGCAGGGGTTTCGCCTGGTGGCGTCCGACGTGGAGGGCTGATGCGCATCGAAACCTCCGCTCCGTCTGAGCCGCCCGGGCCGTCCAGGGCCGGCAGCGGCGCCGCTTGGGCGCTGGCGCTGGCCCAATGGCCGATGGCCACGCGCATCGCGCTGCTGGCGCTGGTTCCCATGCTGCTGCTGGTCGGCGCCGGCGGCCTGTGGCTGCGCACGCAGATGCACCAGAGCCTGCTGGCCAGTTTCGAGCAGGTGCTGCGCGACAAGGCCCAGCGCGTGGGCGCGCGGCTGCATCTGGGGCCCCAGGGTGGCTTGCGGGAGTCCACCGGCGGTGCCGATGAATTCAGCGCCATCTACGCCGGGTGGTACTGGCGCGCCCAGGCGGGCAGCGATGTGCTGCGTTCGCGTTCGCTGTGGGACATGGACAACCTGCCGGCCGAGCCTGTGTCCACCACCGGCTCGGCCACGCTGCACAGGGCCACGGGGCCGTTGCAGGAACCCCTGCTGGCGCTGACCCAGCCGGTCGGCCTGGGCCAGCCCCCCGTGCAGGTCACGCTGACGGTCTACGGCCCGGCTGCGCAGTTGCACAGCAGCATGCGGCAGATCGACCGTACGCTCGTGGTGGCCGGGCTGGTGCTGATGCTGCTCACCGGCGGGTTGGCGTGGCTGCAGGTGCGGGTGGGGTTGGCCCCACTGCGCCGGCTGGAGGCGATGCTGGCCGACCTGCGCGCGCCGCAGGGTGCGGGGTCCGACGTGGCACGGTACCTGGCTGCCCCCACGGGGCGCGACCTGCAGCCCCTGCAGAACGAGCTGGCAGGCCTGCTGGCGCACAACGCGCACGTCGTGGCCCGCGCGCGGGCGCATGCGGTGGACCTGAACCACGCGCTCAAGAAGCCCCTGGCCTTGCTGAGCGCTCAGGCCAGTGCGCAGCCGCAGGTGCCCAGCGCCGAGGTGCAGCACCAGGTCGAGGCCATGGCCCAGCTGGTGGACCGCTACCAGGCCCGCACCCTGAGCGACGCATTGCACGCCCACCCCGGCAGCACCGGCCAGGCAGTGGACGTGCGCGACTGCGTGGCCCAGCTGCTGCGCATGATGGAGCGCCTGCACGCCGCGCAGGAGCTGGACTGGGTGCTGGCAGACGCCGCGAACGGCCCGCTGCACTGGCGCGGAGAACGCGCGGATCTGGAAGAGGTGCTGGGCAACGTGCTGGACAACGCGGGCAAGTGGGCTGCTTCGCAGGTGCGGCTGACCGTGTCGGTATCGATGGCGGCCTCTGCGCCGCTGTCAACGCAGGGCGGTGGCGGGTACGCGTGCCTGCACCTGGACATCGAGGACGATGGCCCGGGCATGACGCCCGAGCAACTGCAGGGCGCGGGCGAGCGTGGTGTGCGCTTTGACGAATCCGTGCAGGGCAGCGGGCTGGGCCTGGCGATTGCCAGCCAGATCGTGCAGGCCTATGGAGGGCATTTGCAACTGCGCAAGAGTGAGGCGCTCAAGGGCCTGGGCGTGCGGTTGGAGATGCAGGGTCTGTTGAGCCCTGCGCGCAGCAAGCCGGGCTGAGGCGGTCACGGTGCGGCCCGATGCCCGCGCACCAACCCTTACCGCTTGCGTGGATGCACGGGCTGCAGCAACACCACCAGCGCGCCTGCACCCCCGTCGATCGGCCGCGCCTGCACAAAGGCCAGCACTTCGCTTTTCTGTACCAGCCAGCGCTGCACGCGGCTCTTGAGTACGGGGCTCCTGCCCGGCGATCCCAGGCCCTTGCCGTGCACAACGCGCACGCAGCGCAGGCCTGCCTTGTGGGCCTGGCGGATGAATTCGCCCAGCGCCTCGCGCGCTTCGTCCACGCGCAGGCCGTGCAGGTCCAGCTGCCGCTGAATGCTCCAGTGCCCGGCGCGCAGGCGCTGCGTCACCTCCACGCCCACGCCGGGGCGCCTGAAGCTGAGCTGGTCGTCGGTGTCGAGCAGGGTGCTCACGTCGAAGTCGTCGCTGATCGATTCCATCAGCACCCGCTCCTCGTCCAGCCAGTGCTGCACCGGGAGCGGCGGTGGCTGGTGGCGGCGCAGCCGCGCGAGGTTGGGATTGCGCAGCGGTGTCACCGCGCCCACGCTGCGGCTGAAGAGGTGGCGCTCGGCCTCTTGCCGCGCGGCCGCCTCGCGCCGGGCCTTGTCCTCTGCCTGCGCGCGCTCCTGCGCCTCGCGCAGGCGGCGGGCCACCGTGGCCAGGTCCTGCAATTGCGTGAGGCGTTCGCTGGCCCGTCGTTTTGTGGGCGGTGTACGGCGGTGGGCCGCTGCAGGTGGCGCTGCTTCGCCGGCGGCAGTGCCGTGGGGCCGGGGGGGCTGCAGCGGGCGCTGGGCGGCCTTGGCGGCAGCCCGCTGGCTTGCCAGCGCGGCCCGCCGGGTTGCGCGGGTCGTGGGTGTGGGGGCTGCGGCAGGCCGTTCAGCGGGGTCGATGTCGTCCGGTGGCTGGGGCGCACTGGCGGTCGTGCGTCCGGCCCGTGCCAGTGCAGCCTGCAGTGCCGTGAAGGGCGCAGGCGTGGGCACGGGGGCGGGTGGCGGAGCGCCAGCTTTCACAGCAGCCCGTTCTCCGCCATCGACAGGGCCTGCCCGGGCGCCACGATGACGTGGTCGAGCACCCGCACATCCACCAGTGCCAGCGTGGTTTTCAGCGTCTGGGTCAGCGCCTCGTCGGCGCGGCTGGGCTGCACGCTGCCACTGGGGTGGTTGTGGGCCAGCACCACGGCGGCGGCCTGGTGGTGCAGGGCGCGCAGCACCACTTCGCGTGGGTAGACGCTGGCCTGGGTGAGCGTGCCGCGAAACAGCTCCTCCATGGCCAGCAGGCGGTTTTGCGCGTCGAGGAACAGCACGGCAAACACTTCGTGGCCCTTGGCGGCCAGGTGCAGCTGCACATACTGCTTGACGGCATCGGGCGAGTCGAAGACCTCGCGCTCGCGCAGCTGCTGGGCCAGGGCCCGGCGGGCGAGTTCGAGCACGGCCACCAGCTCGGCGCGCTTGGCGGGGCCCAGGCCCTTGATGCGTTCGAGGTCGGCAGGGCCGGTGTGCAGCAGTCCGGCAATCCCGTCAAAGCCCCCTGCGACCTTGCCGGTGTCGGGGTCGATGGAGGGGGGCTCCAGCAGCTCCTGCGCCATCTGCAGCACGCCCTTGCCCACGATGCCCGTGCGCAGCAGGATGGCCAGCAGTTCGGCATCGGCCAGTGCGGCGGGGCCGCGGGCCAGCAGCTTTTCGCGGGGCTGCGCGTCGGGTGGGAGGTCTTTGAGGGGCATGGCGCAGGGTTTTCGGCACCCGTCAGGGATCAGCGGGCGTAGGGCTTTGCCCGGTTTTCTACAATACGAGTCAGTTTATCGGGACTTTCATGACCTCTATCGATGCCTCCCTTCCCACGGTGCAGCCGGGCTCCTTTCTCACGCTGCACTACCGCCTGGCCGGCCCGGCGGGGGATGTGATCAACACGTTTGCCGACAAACCCGCCACGCTGTCCCTGGGCGCGGGCGAGTTGTCCCCCGCCATGGAGCAGCGCCTGCTGGGCCTGGCCGAAGGCACCCGCGCCACGTTCGAGCTGGCCGCCGGCGAGGCCTTCGGCGAGCGCAACACCGAGATGCAGCAGTGGGTGGCCAAGAAGCTGCTCAACCAGCTGGGCGACCCCGATGAGCGCTACAGCGTGGGCGATGTGGTGCAGTTCCCCACGCCCGACGGGCAAAGCAGCTACGCGGGCGCGGTGCTGCAGGTGCGGGAGGATGGCGCGGTGCTGTTCGACTTCAACCACCCGCTGGCCGGGCAGCCGGTCACGTTCGAAGTGCAAGTGATCGGGATCCTGTGATGTCCGCCCCGCAAGAAATCCTGCTCGCCGAACCGCGCGGCTTTTGCGCCGGCGTGGACCGCGCCATCGAGATCGTGGAGCGCGCGCTGCAGAAGTTCGGTGCGCCCATCTACGTGCGCCACGAGATCGTGCACAACACCTACGTGGTCAACGACCTCAAGGCCAAGGGCGCGATCTTCATCGAGGAGCTGTCCGACGTGCCGCCCGGCTCCACGCTGGTGTTCAGCGCCCATGGCGTGAGCCGCGCGGTGCAACTGGAGGCCGAGGCCCGGGGCTTTTCCATCTTCGACGCGACCTGTCCGCTGGTGACCAAGGTGCACGTCGAAGTCGCCAAGCTCGCCAAGGAGGGCTACGAGTTCATCATGATCGGCCACAAGGGCCACCCCGAGGTGGAGGGCACCATGGGCCAGCTCGACCACGGCATCCATCTGGTGGAAGACGTGGGCGATGTGGCCCACGTGCAGCCGCTGCAGACGGCCAAGCTCGCGGTGGTGACGCAGACGACCCTGTCGGTGGACGACGCGGCCGAGATCACCGCCGCCGTGCGTGCGCGCTTTCCGCAGGTGCGCGAGCCCAAGCAGCAGGACATCTGCTACGCCACGCAGAACCGGCAGGACGCCGTCAAGATCTTGTCGCCGCAGGTGGACCTGGTCATCGTGGTGGGCAGCCCCACCAGCTCCAACAGCAACCGCCTGCGCGAGCTGGCCGACCGGCTGGGCACGCGGGCCTACATGGTCGACAGCGCCGACGAGCTGCGCACGGAATGGTTCGAGGGCGTCACACGCGTCGGCCTGACCGCGGGCGCATCGGCGCCCGAGATTCTGGTGCGCGACGTGATCGACCGCGTCAAGGCGCTGGGTGCGGTGTCGGTGCGCACTATGGACGGCATCGAGGAGACCATCAAATTCCCGCTGCCCAAGGGCCTGCGCATCGATGCGGCCACGGGCCTGGAAATCAGCCAGCGCACGCCGGAGACCGGGCCTGCGGGGCATTGATACGGGTTGGCGCTCAGTCATTCATCAAACACTGCCGTTCGGGCTAAGCCTGTCGAAGCCTTGCGCCCTGCTGGGGCGGGCTCAGAGTGAGCGGTTTTGATTTTTTGAAAGCATGGGGTACGGCTGCGTCCAGCCATAGAAGCACGCAGGTCCTTTTTTCAGGCTTGCTACATAATTGATAGCTATTGGCGCTTTTCCATAAAGCGCTGGCGGCCATTTTGGCTTGTATTTTGGTGCCTTTTGCCCTTACAGCGCCACAGCCGGCCCGCTCCACAGGTCCAGAGGCGGGTCTGCCGCCACCGCGCGCAGAATGTCGGTGCGCGAGATGAAGCCCGACAGCACGCCCGCCTCGTCCGTCACCGGCAGGCCGGGCAGGCCCGTGTCCAGCAGCACGGCCGCCACGCGGCGCAGTTCCGTGTCGGCGGCCACCGTGGGAACCGGGCTCACCATCACATCCGAGACGGGGCGGCGGGCCAGGTCGATGGCCTGCTTCACGGCGCCGGGTTCGGGCAGCAGGTCCAGCGGAGCCATGTCGGCGCGCACCAGCAGGCCGATGACGCGGCCCAGCGCATCCACCACCGGGGCCTGGGCCACCTTGTGCTCGGCCAGGGCCTGCCAGGCATCGTTGACGCGCTGGCCGGGCTGCACGCTCAGGGCGCCGGTGGTCATCACATCGCTCACCTTGCTCAGCGGCTGGCGGGCCTGCTGCGGGCCCTGCTCCGTCTGGGCATAGGCGCTCACTGCGTCCTGCAGGCGCAGGTTCTGGGGCGGCGCGGGCGTGGGGTGCAGGGGCGCGGGGGGCTGGAATGGCTCGGTGGGCACATCCAGTTGGCGCGTGCGCAGCGCCTGGGGCCGCTGCACGCGCCGCACCGCCGAGATCTGCGCCAGGTTTTCCGGACCACCCCGGTACATCTGCCCTGACGGGCCGAAAACAAAGAACATGCTGCCTCCTGGTGGCACCGCCCGAGAGCAAGCAAGGTCCCGGCGGCGGTCCTGGCCATGTTATCGGCACTTGCCATGGCCCACCGCAGGGCCGGGGTGTATCGGTGTGTAGCGCACGGACTTGCCGCACGCTGCCGGGGCGCTGCACAGCCCCTACACTGCCTGCCTTGCCTTTTGTCCCTGGGAGCCCCCGCATGATCGATCGCGCCGCCATTGCCGACGCCCGCCGCCACATCCAAGACCGCCAGCCTGGCTTTCTGCGAACCACGCCACTGATGCGCGTGCCCGGCCGGTCCCTGGGGGTGGACTGCGCGGAGGTCTGGCTCAAGCTGGAGCACCTGCAGGTGGGCGGCAGCTTCAAGGCGCGCGGCATGCTGTACCGGCTGCTGGCCAACCCGGTGCCCGACAGCGGCGTGATCATTGCGTCCGGCGGCAACGCCGGCATCGCCGTGGCGGCCGCCGCCCAGGCGCTGGGCGTGCGCTGCGAGGTCTTCGTGCCCGAGGTATCGCCCGAGGCCAAGCGCGTTCGCCTGCGATCGCTGGGGGCCGAGGTGGTGGTTACCGGCGCTGCCTATTCACAAGCCTTTGAAGCCTGCGTGGAGCGGCAGAAAGCCACCGGCGCGCTGCAGGCACACGCCTATGACCAGCCCGAGGTTGTCGCTGGCGCCGGCACCCTGGCCGCAGAGATCGAGGAGCAGGGCGGCCGCCTGCCCGACACGGTGCTGGTCAGCGTGGGCGGCGGCGGCCTCATCGGCGGCGTGGCCGCCTGGGTGGAAAGCCGCGCCCACGTCGTGGCGCTTGAGCCCGAGCGCGCCCCCACGCTGCATGCCGCCCGCTCCGCTGGCGAGCCGGTGGACGTAGACGTCAGCGGTGTGGCCGCAGATTCCCTGGGCGCACGCCGCATCGGCGCGATCGGCTGGTCCGTCAGCCAGCGCCATGTGCACGACGCCCTGCTGCTGCCGGACGAAGCCATCCGCGCCGCGCAACTGTGGCTGTGGAAGGAATTCAAGCTGGCCGTGGAGCCCGCCGCCGCACTGGGCCTGGCCGCGCTGCAGACCGGCGCGTACAAGCCCCAGCCGCAAGAGACCGTGGCCCTGATTCTTTGCGGCGCCAACTTCGACCCTACCAGCCTCGGCTAAGTCCGAAAGCAGCGCATGCATCTGGCACTGCCTGCGCGAGCGCACCCGTGGAGCTGGCTGTGCCAGGCCAGCGGGTGCGTCCCCCTACGGGGGAAGGCGCGAAGCGACTCAGGGGGATTGGATTGCGGGGGGAACTAAAATCCAGTCATGCTAGATATCCTTCTCCTTCGCAAAGACCTCGACACCGCCATCGCGCGGCTGGAAACCCGCAAAAAGCCCCAGGCCTTCCTGGATGTCTCCGCGTTCCAGGCCCTGGAGTCCGAGCGCAAGACGCTGCAGACCCGCACCGAAGAGTTGCAGGCCCAGCGCACCCAGCTGTCCAAGCAGGTCGGTATGCTGATGAGCCGCGGCGACAAGGATGGTGCCGAAGCCATCAAGGCCCAGGTGGCCGCAGGCAAGGTGGAACTGGAGCAATCCGCCGCCCGCCTGGAACAAGTGCAGGCCGAACTGCTGGCCATGCTGGTCGCAGTGCCCAACCTGCCGCACGAATCCGTGCCCGTGGGCAGCGACGAAGCCGGCAACGTGGAAGTGCGCCGCTGGGGCACGCCCGGCACCTTCGATTTCGAAGTGAAAGACCATGTAGACGTCGGCACGCCGCTGGGGCTGGACTTCGACATGGGCGTCAAGCTCTCGGGCTCGCGCTTCACCGTGATGAAGGGCTCCATCGCCCGCCTGCACCGCGCGCTCGCCCAGTTCATGCTGGACGTACAGACCCAGGAGCACGGCTACACCGAATGCTATGTGCCCTACGCCGTGAATGCCGATTCGCTCAAGGGCACAGGCCAGTTGCCCAAGTTCGAAGGCGATTTGTTCGCGGCCAAGAAGGGCGGCCAGGACGGCGAGCCCGTGCCGGACAACGCGGCGCTGTACCTCATCCCCACCAGTGAAGTGCCGCTGACCAACTTCGTGCGCGACGTGGTGGTGGCCGAGTCCGAGCTGCCCATCAAGCTCACGGCGCACACGCCGTGCTTTCGCTCCGAAGCGGGCAGCTACGGCCGCGACACGCGCGGCATGATCCGCCAGCACCAGTTCGACAAGGTCGAGATGGTGCAGATCGTGCATCCCGACAAGAGCTACGACGCGCTGGAAGAAATGACCCGCCACGCCGAAGCCGTGCTGCAGAAGCTGGGTCTGCCCTACCGCGTGATGAGCCTGTGCACTGGCGACATGGGCTTTGGCGCCGCCAAGACCTATGACCTGGAAGTGTGGTTGCCCGCGCAGAACACCTACCGCGAGATCAGCTCGGTGAGCAACTGCGAAGCCTTCCAGGCCCGCCGCCTGCAGGCCCGCTTCAAGAACGCGCAGGGCAAGAACGAACTGCTGCACACCCTGAACGGCTCGGGCCTGGCCGTGGGCCGTACGCTGGTGGCTGTGTTGGAGAACTATCAGCAGGCAGACGGCAGCGTGACCGTGCCCGAAGTGCTGCGCCCCTACCTGGGCGGAGTGGCGGTCCTCGCGCCGGCCGCTGCCTGACGACCCACGCACCCCATAAAAAAAGCCCGGCCGCATGTGCGACCGGGCTTTTTTCTTGCGGCTGCTGCCGTGAATGCAACAACCGCAGGCCAGGCGTGGCCGGACTACTTGGTCAACGCGAAGCTGCCCTTCATCAGTCCGATATGGCCAGGGAACGAGCAGAAGAAGTTGTAGGCCTCGCCCACCTTGAGCTTGGTGGCATCGAAGCTGATGGTGTCGCTTTCGCCGCCCCCGATCAGCTTGGTGGCGGCCAGCACGCGCGCGTCGCCGGGCTTGATGTAGCCCTTGTCAGCGCCAGCCGGAATGCCGTCGTTGGCCACGCCCTGAACGTCTGCGGCCTTGGCCAGCACCCAGTTGTGGCCCATCGAGGCCTTTGGCAACTTGCCCGTGTGCACCAGCTTGAGCGTGACTTTCTTGCAGCTGGCGGGAACGCTCAGGCTGTCCTTGCTGAATTTCATGGCGTCGGTGCTCTCGATCTCGAGGTCGCACGGCCCCGCGATGGCGGTGCCTGCGGCGAACAGGGAGGCTGCAACGATGATGTGTGCGAATCGCATGGTGGATGTCCTTGAAGGGGTGAGGAATACGCAAAAAGGAGCCGCAATCTTTCGGGCTCGCAGGCTTTGCCGGCTGACATGGATGCTGCCACCAGGCCCTTTGGCAACCCATGACCTGCATCAAGAGCTGGGCGAATGCGGCGGGATTCCCGATAAATCTCCGTGCCCTTCGGGCGGCGGCCCCGGGAGGGCTCGCGTAGATGGTGCATCTGAAACTCCTGCTATAATCGCAGGCTTCGACACACAGGAGAGGTGGCAGAGTGGTCGAATGTACCTGACTCGAAATCAGGCGTAGTGGCAACACTACCGTGGGTTCGAATCCCACCCTCTCCGCCAATACATGACCCCAAGTGATTGATTCACTTGGGGTTTTTTGTTTCACGTTGCAATGGGTATGCCATTGGGTGTGCCATGGGATAGTGGCTGCTGTCAGGCGCTTCTGAACTACATTGGACTTCAACGATCGATGGCCTGATTTTGAAGTCGGCTGTAGCTGTTGCCAGATCAAGCGTATGGGCGAAGAATGTCGAAGAAGCTCGACTACTGAAGTGGTCCTGGAGCCACATCGGTCTGATGCCCGCAACCTGCCTAGAACATGCTCCAATCCTGCGATGCCGGCTGGGCAGCGGGTGCCGTCGTTCGCATTGCTGAACTCGACGCCCAAAAGGGGTCGCCCACCGCTGAAGCTCTGTCGAAGCTTCAGTATTCGCGGGATCGCTACGACCTGCTCACATCGATCGTAGCTGGCTGTTTCCCGGAAAGTCGTTCAGAGCGGCGTCCAGCAGCGCGCCCATCGTGATATTGCCCCCGCCGCCGTTGTGGATCAGGCGGAGCGCCGCGTGCCAGGCGGCCTGCCCATTGCCCGCCGGCGAAAGCGCCGATGGGTCTCCGCCGGCACGAGACCAGATCTCGTTGTGCCCTGGCCCGCTGGGATAGAGCTGAGCCATGACAGGTGCGACCTTGCGCCAGTCGATCGTGAGTGAACTTGGAGCCACGGTCTCCAATGCAGGTGCAGCCGGGGCCGGTGCTGGTGCCTGTACTGCGGCCGCATCCTCCCCCTTGAACCAGCCGCCCTTGCGCAGGGCGAGTGGGAAATTGTTCTCCGTGCGGGCCCGCAGAACAGGATGTTGAATCTTCTCGCCGACGGGATTCGCTGGGACCTGCTCAGAAAGAAACGTGAAGAGATCCAGCACACGCACCGTCCCGTCGTCAGCGCCAGGTGCCTGGCCGCGCAACCCCTCGAGCAGAAAATGCGTGAACAGGCTGTGCCCGCGCCAGGTTGAGGTCATCGACACCTCAGTCTCTCTGCATGAAGCAATGACCACTCGCCCAGCGCCCGAGGAAAGCTTCTCAAGCGCGGCGTCTCGAAGACCCGACAGCATGCCTTTGGATTCCCCTTCAGCCTTCACGTGCGCTGCGGCTTCGGCATGGCAGGCGTCCATGAGCAGAACCACGCGCACTGCGGGAATCGCCTCGAGCAGTTCTGTCAGCTCCTGCGCGAGCAAGCCTGTGCCTTCTGGATCACCTGGCACGTAGTCCGCTGGGTAGAGGTAGCCGGCGTACTCGGGTGCACCAATCCTGCGTCCGCCGTGCCCTGAGAAGAAAACAATGACGGTGTCGTCCGGTTTCGCCATTGCCGCCAACTCGCGCAGTGCGTCGACGATATTGCACTTGGTCGCCTGCTCGTCCAGCAGCAGCCGAACCTGCGAGGACGGGTAACCGCACAGCGCGGGATCGCACAGGAGCTGCGCCACCGCTTCAGCGTCCTTGCGGACTAGGCTGGGCAATTGCAGCGAAGGGCAATATCCCTCGCCGATGCCGATGACCAACGCCCGTCCACCGTCGAAGTTCTTTTTTTTCTGAGTCATGGCCAAAAGCGCTGCCGCTGGAGCTGCCGTAGAGTGTCGTTGTAGGGGTACTGCGCGGCCATTACGTGAAGAACGGCTTCCGCTCCCGGCACCATTCCATTGCGCAAGCCCCGGATGCAGCGATGCCAGCTGGCGCGGCCAGACCCTTCATTGGACAGGTCGCCCGGATCTCCGCCGCTGCGGCTCCATAGCTCGTCGTGCCACGGCCCGCTCGGGTAAAGCGTCACCGCCTCCGTCTCGAACGCGTCCCAGGCCTCGGTTTTGGTGAGCGGCGACGGCAAGCCAAGGTTGAAGCTGACCCACAGTATGTCGATGGGACCGAGCAAGCGATAGCACTCGCGATACAGCGGTTTCAAGTCCGTTCGGACAATGAGCAGATTCTTCGCATCGCGAGCCGCATTGCGCCATTCGTTCGCCTTGATGAGCTCGCCCAAGGCCTTGGCGGCTGCCTCGCTGAGGCGCAGGGCGCTCTGGCTGAGATCCATCAGGAAGTCATAGACCTCCCTGTCACTCTCGAAGCCGAATTCGTTCAGATACAGCAGGAATGCCGCGGGCGCCCGCTGCAGGACGTCGATCAGATAGCCGCGGCGCTTGACGATCGCGACGATCACCTCCGCGAGGCGGGGCTCCACGGAAGCCAGGCCCTGCTCTTCGCGCTCAAATCGATCCAGCCAACCGCGCGCGGTCGCATCGAGGATCTTGGCCGAATGAAGGCTTGGAATGAGATCCCAGGCGCGCTCGCGCTCGCTGACGTCCACGATGTTGGCGAGTGGCGTGGTCGCTACCACGCCCCAAAGCGACTCGACCGCTATCTGCGCGGCGATGGTCTCGCCAAGGCCGGAGTTGCGGTTCGGCAAAGCATCCAAGACGTCAGGCGACAGATCGAATGCCTGTTTGAGCAGCAGGAACCACTCGAAGCGCTTCCAGTCAAAGCGCTTCAGCACGGACGGCGTGCGGACACAGGCCTGGGCAGCCATCTTGGTCACATGCTGAACTTGGATGGCGATCGCGACGTCCACCACCTCCGCATCACAGGCCTTGCTGAGCGCGCCGGTCAACAGCGCCTGCGCTGATGCCTTGCTGGCCGGCGACGCAGCCAGTGCTGCCTCCACAGCTTCGAGGGGGGGGCGAGAACGCGCCAGCAAGACGCCACCTATGTGCCACCATCCCTTGGTAAGCAGCTTAGGCACAAGCGCGTCAGCGACACCGGCTGCAACCGAATCGTCCACAACTTCCAGCACGCGCTTTTCGTGGGCCGGATCGAGCAGCGACAGCAGTCTCGACGATTGGGCAGCCTCGATCTTCAGCAGTTGCCAGACGGTTTCAAAGCCGCGTTTTTGAATCGTCTTGGCCTCGCTCGCTGCACGAAAGCCCGCCTCTACCGCGGCCAACCACATCGGCGTGGGTTTGCCTGAGTTCCAGGCAGCGAGAACTTCCTGCAGGCCGTCCGCATGGACGGTGCTGGCCTTGTCGTTGACCCACAACTGGACGGCGCCGGAAAGCATGGACGCCTCTGCCAGCCCAGAGAAATCCAGGTTGCGCACCGCCTTCACGTTGTCTACGGTCCAATCCGCCGCCGAAGCCAGAACCCGCTTCGTGGCCGCAAGCTTCACGGCTTCGGCCGCCGCCGATTTGTCACTCGCATCGATCAGCATGCGCAGCAGCTGGATGTCATCGTCCGGGGTGTCCGGCCGGCGCCAAAGCTCGAGCGCCTGCACGGCAACAGCAACGGCGACCGGCGAGTCCAGGCGAAGACCGGCCTGCTTTGCAAAGTCGCGGACGGACGTCTCGCCAGGCGAATCCAGAATCGTCGCGGCATGGGCTCCCGCCTCGACCGACACCTGCAGATCGATCAACTGCACAGGCAGCCAGCGAGAAATCAGCGCTTCGGGCGTGCAGACCACGGCAAGTTCATGGACGTCGTCGGGGCCGAAGCTGAGGCCGAACGTCAGCTTGCTTCTGTACTCTGGGGGTGCTCTGCGCCAGAGCTCGAACATGATCTCCTCGAGGCCCTGGCTCTGACGGACCACGATAGGTCTCGGCCCGGTTCCGCTGAGCGCCGTGGCGATCGCGACCGCGCCCTGCGACGGCTCAGCGGCGTTCTCCACATCCAACAAAGCACCTAGCTCGATGGGCTCGAGCCCGTCACCCTCGGACCATGACGACTCGAGGATTGCCGCGATCGGGCGTAAGTCGCCAAGCGACACGACATCGGCAAGCGGAATGAAGGCAGCCCTCGACAGCACCATGCCGCCACGACTGGCAGCGACGTCACGGCGCGTGTGGACCAACATCAGCCAGACGCCCTCCTTGATCAACCGGAAATACGGCGCCCACTCAACTCCGGCTGGGCAGGTCTGCGGCAGGTCGGTGCGCCATGAGACGTTCCTGAACTGCGCTGCAAGCCCTGCATCACTCGCAACGAGAAGCGCGTGCCCGGCTGCCGCCCCATATACCGCTTGGTGCAGCCGCATCAATTCCCCGACATGTCGGCCAAGAGCACGATGGGAACCGTCAGATCAGGATTCGGGCGGCCGTCGGCCTCCACGACGAAACCAGAGTTCTCGGGGCCTCGGTCGATGAAAGCCTCGTCCGCTTGCTTCATGTCCAGCTCGCCCCCCAGCGCGGACAGGCCCAGCACAGAGGCGCGCGCACCCCAGGCGCTTCGCACGAACGACGCCAGCAACGGCAGCTGCTCATTGAGCAGATCACTAGGTTTGGTGCCTTCGGGCAGCTTCAACTCGTCCCAGCACGACAGCAGCACCACCAGCGGCGGCACCTGCCCTTGCTCGTGGAGCCCGCGAGCGTGCAGCAGCATTTGGAGGAGTTCCACCAAGCGCGCCTGAATGGAGCGCCTCGGCTTTTTCGCCTCGCCATCGTGCGTACGCACTACATGCGCCAGCGGCTTGCTGAAGATGTCGTCGTCGCCTTTCGCCAGTTTGGAGCGCACGATCAAGACCCACCCGTGAGCGGTCTGCGTCCGGTCCAGCCACTCTTGCTTCATAGCCCGGCTGTCGATAAGCTGCCGGACCTGCTCGCCGGCGTAGTCCGGCCAAGTCAAATCCATCGCCCGGCCTGCCGCATCGACGACCGGCAAGATCACGTCCTGATAGACGCCCGATGGCGTGTGCTCTGCCAGCAAGCCCGCACTGAGGCGCCGGCGCACCTCGTCGAAAGCGGAGACGTCCGCCGCAGCCACTCGCAGCTTGATCTCACACTTTTCAGCTTCGATGCGCTCGAGCAATTGCGCGCCGTAGTGGCTTTTGCCGTTATCGGATTCGCCGAACAGCGCTATGCGAACGTTGACATCGGAGCCGCTCATGCAAACACTCCAAATGTCTGAAAAAGGGCTCGACTCGCGTCTTCGCGCTCCTCGCGTGCGACCAGCGCGGGCTTGGCCGACAGGATCCACGCCAGCAGCTCGACAATCCCCCGGCCGCGGTTCCGCGATTCTTCACCGGGTGCCGGGAGCATGCTGACGCGAAACTCCTGGTATCGGTCGAGGCTGCGCTGGGCAGCCTCGTTGATTCGCGTTTCCATTTCAGGCGACACGGTCACGTCGCATTTCGTCCACACGAGCGCGACCGGTCGACCCGCTGCTTCTGTGCCGATGCGACGAAGGAGGTTGACCAAGGCAACACGGGCCTGCCCTCGTTCAGACCCCGCCAGAGCCTGAGAGTCTGCGATCACAAGGAAGACATCCGTACGCTCGGAAAGCCAACGCGCACCCTCGCCCTGTGGGCTGGCTTGGTTGGAGGCCCAGTAGCTGAACCATTCACCGGGAGCATCGGCTGCCACCAGCTCGCACCGCCCCTGCCGCGTATCCAGAGCAAGGTGGAGCATCCCGGGGTAACGGCCGCCACCCGTAGCGGTATGGGGCGGGAACGTGGGGCCACTGGTCGAAGTCCAGCGCAAGCTCCCGGCGATGTTCTCCCAGCCTTCCAGGGTCACAGAGCCTGCGAACTCGACGCCATCGGGCCGGATGCCCCGGGCGATCAGCAGGTAGAACGCCGCGAGTAGCGAGGTCTTGCCAGCGTCCGACGCACCAGCGAGCGTCAGCAACTTCAACTTGGAAGCACCAGCCACGTAGGGCAGATCGGCTGGCCCCATGGCGTTGCCGGTCCACGGAAAGCGAAGCTGATGTCCGGCGCCTTCGCCATCTTCCGCCGGAGCCTCAGCATCAGCGGCCGCCGCCCCGTTCGCGAAGTGAGGGCAATCCTCGGGCTCCTCGCCGCGCACGCACGTCATGGTGGGTGCGTAGCAACCGTGGTGCGAGCAACTGCTACTCATCGGCCGTGTCCTCAGCCTCTGTAGCTCTCTGGACCTCTTGCACGGCCCGCACGGCCATCACTTCACGTAGCAGCCAGACGGCCCAGCCCTGATAGGTCAGCGTCGGCGCACAGATCGGGGCAGCACCATCCTTCTGGAGAACGCCCGTCATCACCAACCCTGCAGGACTCTGGAACGCCAGACAGTCATCCAGCGCAGTTCGCGCCGACGCGTCGGTCGCCTGGATCGCACCAAGGCCCTGCGCATCGTTGCCCAGCCCGAGGGCCAAGATCGCTTCCGACAGGAATGAGTCAACGGCGCGCTCATAGGCATCGGGCAGGTGACTGGCCAGATCGGCAACCGCGTGGATCACAGCCTCGGCTGCGCCGAGCTCGCGGTAGGACTTGTCAGCCGACGTTGAATACAGCGACTGGCGCCACCACAGCAGCCGCATCGACCTTTGGATCGCCGGATCAATCGTGCCGAGGGCAGCGATCCTGTTCGCGACGCCTTGTTGATTCTTCTCGTCGAATCTGGCCGCTTCAGCTATGGCGATGTCGACGTTGTCAGCGATGATGGGCATAAGCCGATCAGAAAAATCGTAGCTCCATGGATTTCCAGCGTTGGGCCACTGCGGGTTTGGGTTGTCGCCAGCCGTACCAGCACGGTTGTGCGGGCCCACTGCCCCTTCGATTTGCTTTAGCAGCTTCGCTCGATCAATTTTCGTGGCCTTGACGACGTTGGGCAGTTTCGTGCTCACACCTTGCGCAGGCACGGCCAGTGCCTCGCGCTCCTTCGCGAATGCGGCATCGGCGGCATCGACGAGCAGCTTGATGGGCTTGGCATACTTTCCCAGCTCAACGGCTGTCGCAAAGTTCCGCATCAACAGGGCGATAGCCGTACCCAAGGATGGCTGACTCTCGGTAGCCGTCACGAGCGCCTGAAGCGCGACCCCGCGATATAGCGTGTTGGCCTTGCCGTCGCGGAACACGCTTTGGTAGGTGCTCCAGTGGTTCCCAATGGCGCGTGCCGTGTCATCGAACGCGTTGGCCGGGTCCTTGTTGTCATCACGCAGGATGGCCGCCAGCGCTGGGATCGCCATGCTGATGGGCCTGGCACTGAACTCGTCCGCCAGCGCCGCAGAAGCCGCCTGCAGCTTTTCCAGCCGCGAATCTTCACCGTCGAGATCGATCAGGCTCACCTGCATGAACGCCTGAAGAACTGCTGCCGACATTGTCTCTCCTTCCAATCTAGTGGATTACGGCGTCGCCCCGAAGCGCGCCTACCAAGGTCCAGCATCGCTGTACGCGAGGGTTAGCGTCAGCCGTTGCAAGTTTGTAACACACACGCATGCGAGCGCCGGACGTTCGTTAAGTCGCGCCATTGTTTAGCCCTCGCCGGCCGCAGTGGGAAAGCGACATCCGCACGGGGCAGAAGCTTCTGGAGCACACGGGTGCGACAGCGACCATGAGCTACACCCGCGCCCTCAATTTGGGCGGTGGCGCCGTACGGAGTCCGCTGGACAACCGGACCCGCAGCGTTCAGCCCTATAGCAGGCGCTCGTGAACTTCGGCAATCAGCCTAAGGCCGACGCGCTTGGCAGGTGGCGACCGAGAGCCGGGATTTCCGTTAGGAGAAGCGGGATGACACAGGCGACTTTGTTTGACGAAGGGCCGATCAAGTCCTCCATTGAGGGACTGGTCTAGTGAGCCTGAGCTCCTGAGCCTTGGCGAAGAAGAGCTGATCAAAATCATCCAGACCCTGCCGCTGCATGCGGCGCGGTACAAGCACTACTTGGCCAGTTGACGGGTGGTGAGCTTTGGTGGGTCGCAGGACTTCGATGCGAACCAACTGCTGGGTGTGCGTGCTGGCGTGCGCCATCTCTTTCAGGCCGAGTTGTGGCGTGACGACGACTTCTATCTGAAAGTGCAGGGGGGCTGTGGACGTGCTGTCGCCTGGGCAGGTGTGGGGTAAGCCGCCAGCGAATCCACGTTGAAAATTCTGCGAAATTCGCATGAACCAGGCCCCGCCATCTAGACACATTCAAGCTTCTCGCGGATCAAATGTCATCGCATCGACAGTCACAACCGAAGTGCCTGCCTAGCATGTCGGAATGATCCCTTCACCATCTCGTCCAGGGCACCCTACGCACTCCTCCAGGCTGAGTTCGAATACGTCCCTGACAGCGCCAGAACTGCAGCATGCCGTGGATTGGGCCATTGTCTCGCGGCGCAGTATCCGGTCATTTCTGCCAACCCCAGTCGAGCGCGACAAGTTGCTGGGCATCCTGGATGTGGCCCGCTACGCAGCATCAGGTATGAACACGCAGCCATGGCGGGTGCACGTGCTCATGGGTGCACCCAAGCAAAAGCTGAGCGATGCCATCACCGCGCTGCACGACGATGGGCAGGCCTGTGCAGGCCTGACCGAGCCCTACCACTACTACCCGCTCGACTGGGTGTCGCCCTACGTGGACCGTCGCCGCAAGGTAGGCTGGGACCTGTATGGATTGTTGGGCATCGGCAAGAACGATAAGGCACGCATGCACGCGCAGCATGGCCGCAACTACCGCTTCTTCGATGCGCCGGTAGGGCTGATCTTCACGGTAGACCGTGTTATGCAGGCCGGCAGCCTGATGGACTACGGCATGTTCCTGCAGAGCGTGATGGTGGCCGCCCGAGCGCGTGGGCTCGATACCTGCCCCCAGGTGGCGTTCACCAGGTTCCACGCGGCCATCCACTCCGAGCTTGGCATTCCCTACAGCGAGATGGTCGTGTGCGGCATGAGCCTGGGCTACGCCGACCCCGCCAGCGTGGAGAACTCTCTGGTGACGGAGCGCGAGAGCGTGGAGTCGTTCACCACTTTCCATGAATGACAACGACACAGGAGACATCCGCGTGCACGCCACCTATCACCCAACCCCATCGTCCAGCCCCTACCAGCGCGGTCTGGGACGCACCCCCGCCAATCACCGGCCACTCACGCCATTGGGCTTTCTGGATCGCAGCGCGCAGGTCCATCCTGACGGCATTGCCGTAGTGCATGGGGGCGCCACACAGACCTGGGCCCAGACGCGCGAGCGCGCCTACCGTCTGGCCAGCGCGCTGGCGCTACGCGGGGTGCAGCGCGGCGATACAGTGGCCATCCTCGCGCCCAACACGCCGGCCATGCTGGAGGCACATCTGGGCATTCCCCTGTGCGGCGCGGTCATCAACGCCATCAACTGCCGGCTTGATGCAGAGGGCATCGCCTTCATCCTGCAGCACGGCGAGGCGCGCGTTCTGCTCGTGGACAGCGAATTCATGGCGCTGGCTGAAAAGGCCATCGCGGGGCTGGCCCATGCGCCGCTGGTCGTCGTTGTTCACGACACAGGCATGCACGGGCAATCCGGCTTCGCCGCGTTGGAGTACGAGGCGCTGCTGGCCGAAGGCGACCCGGCATTCGAGGGCGTGTGGCCCGAGGACGAATGGGAGCCCATCGCGCTGAACTACACCTCGGGCACCACCGGCGACCCCAAAGGCGTGGTGCCCAGCCACCGCGGTGCCTACCTCATGAGCCTGCTGCAGCTGACCGACTGGTCCATGCCCCGCAGCCCGGTCTACCTGTGGACACTGCCCATGTTCCACGCCAACGGCTGGTGCTTCACCTGGGCGATCACGGCAGCGGCGGGCACGCACGTGTGCTTGCGCAAGGTATCGGCCAAAGCCATCTTCGAGGCCATTGCCGAGCATGGCGTGGACCACTTCTGTGCCGCGCCGACCGTGCTGGCCATGCTGGCCAACGCGCCGCAGAACGAGCGCATCGTGCTGCCGCGCAGGGTGCGGGTTCTCACGGCAGGGTCGCCGCCGCCCGCCGCCATCCTGCAGGAGATTGCTGCCATGGGCTTCGACGTGGACCATGTGTATGGCATCACCGAAGTCTCGGGTACGCCCGTGAGCTGCGTGCGGCAACCCGGCTGGGACGCCCTGCCAGCGGCAGGCCGCGCACGGCTGCAGGCCCGCCAGGGCGTGCGGGCTGCCGCGCTGGAGCACCTGCGCGTGCTGCACCCCGACACATTGCAGCCTGTACCGGCGGATGGAGTAACGGCCGGTGAGATCATGATTCGAGGCAACACGGTGATGAAGGGCTACCTCAAGAACCCCTCAGCCACGGCCAAGGCATTCGAGGGCGGCTGGTTCCACACCGGGGACATCGCGGTGCTGCACCCCGATGGCTACGTTCAGATCACCGACCGCTCCAAGGACGTCATCATTTCGGGCGGTGAGAATATCTCGTCCGTCGAGGTGGAGGACGTTCTGCACCGCCACCCGGCAGTGATGCTGGCCGCCGTGGTCGCCCAGCCCGACGAACGCTGGGGCGAAGTCCCTTGCGCCTTTGTCGAGCTCAAGCCGGACGCGGTGGGCACGGTGAGCGCCGAGGAGCTGATCACGTTCTGCCGCGAGAACCTGGCTCGCTTTAAGTGCCCGCGGCAGGTCGTGTTCCACGCGCTTCCCCGCACGGCGACCGGCAAGATCCAGAAATTCCGCCTGCGTGAAATCGCGGGTAGCCAAGATGCGATCACCCGGCTGGCGCAGCTTCCAGCCGAGGGGGCACCCGAAGGCCTCAGCCTTCCCGCGCAATAGCTTGCAGCGCCTTGAGGTCGATCACTTCAATCGACCCGTAGCCCAGGCGGATCGCGCCACGATCCTGCAGCTCTTGAAGCGCCCGGTTGGCCACTTGGCGCGACACGCCCGACAGTCGTCCCAGCTCTTCCTGTGACAGCGTGATGCGTCGCGCGGTGGTGGGAAACAGTGCGTCGTTGAAGAGGCCTGACAGGCTATAGGCCACCTGCGCCGTCGTGTCCCCCAGCCTATCCGTCTGCACCTGCGCGACATAGTGCGCCAGACGGGCGTTCAACTGCGCGATCAGCCAAAGCGCGAACGGATGGCTCTCATGCAGCAGGCGAAGAAACTCGGCGCGCGGTAGAAGCGCCACCACGCTGTCCGTAAGCGCCGTCACGGCGTATGGACGGGGTTCGTCTTTCAACACCGACCCTTCGCCAAACCAAGCGCCCGAAGGGACTCCAGCAAAGGTACTGATGCGGCCTTCTTCGGTGATGTTGTCGAGCTTCAGCATTCCGTCCATCACCCCGGCCCAATGTGATGACGGGGTGCCCCTTGTAAAAACCGCAGTTCCAGCTGGATAGCTGCGCACGGTGATCGCCTTGCGCACGCGGCGAGCTTCGTCTTCAGTCAGTGACGCCGTCCATGAAGACTGGGAGAGAAATGCGTCGAGTGGCTCCTGGCTCATGGGGTTTTTGGCATGCAACAAACACTGCCTGAATTCTGCAAGCAATCAACGCCCGCCACCATGGGAGTGATACCGACGACTGACGACTTCATCACAGTAGAGGTGTATGTCCAGAAGGGATGGCGCTGGCCAGGCTCGCGCTACGAGAAAACACCTCGGCCTGTTCAGCACTGCCCGCAGGCCTGCTGCATGGCTGATGGAATCAGCGTTGCGTCAAATGGCACTATGCGCGGGGAAGTCTACAGACGCCCATCAGAGATGAAGCGAAGCGCGTGAGGTCCACCGTGCGCTTGAAGGCGTAGTCAATCGCTCACGCGATAGCGGAGCATTCCGGCACGGGGACCGCACCCTGTGGCCTCGTTGCGTGATCTGCCCGACTGCTTCCATCCTCTATTGGGCCTCAGGCTCGAGACTCGAGGTGTCGAGTACGGCCGAGGGGAATTCACCCTTGGTGTGTAAGAGAAGGTGGGCGACAGTGCTGGATAAAGCCCCTAATTAAGCAGTGGATTTGATGTTGCCACTCTGCAGGCGGGCCAAGACTTTTTTTGCACAAAGCGTTTTGTTGAGCCTTCAACAAAAGCTATAGGCCACGCAGCGTCGACCGGGGCTCCGACCGTTTTGTACAGCCCATATGACGGCGGAAATCACACAGAATTCAAGCCTGTGCAGAGAGATTCGACTCGACGCACAACGAAAAAGCCCCGCTGCCTTTCGGCAAACGAGGCTAATTCTGGAACCAATCGCGAGAGTACTCGGTGGATCCTGTCCTGGCAGACGGATGCATTCTACTGAGCATGACATTGCTTAGCTAGTACCCCGGTTCTATCGGGTGTGCGCGCGGAGCACTGCCTCGAGCGATTGGCGACTTTTCACAATTTGAAAGACGACCATGAAGTCACATAACTCAGAAGATCACCTCCTCAGGCTCAACGCCGTTCTCGCCCGCTTTCCTGTCAGCCGATCAACTTGGTATGCCGGGGTCAAGACGGGCCGGTATCCTGCTCCTGTCAAGCTGGGGCTTCGCGCCACCGCATGGCGGGCAGCAGACATAGCGGCCCTCATCGAACTGGGCGCACGAAAGGAGGGCGATCTTGACCGCAGCTGACTCGACCACTCTGCCCGATGCCTCTGATGTAAGCGCCTCAAGCACAGTTCTGCGCATGAAGAAACTGAAGCGCGAGGGCATCATCAAGAGCGCGTCTCAGCACAATCTGCGGGACAACCATGCGCAGCTGGATCGTATCGACCCGACGCGTACCGCTCAGAACGTAGTCCTTGCCGGTCCTAGTGATGCAGAGGGGGTCAATCGTCGCGCGAATGCACTCATGGCGGAGGCAGGCGTGCGGAAGTTGCGAGTCGACGCAGTGCGGGCCCTCGAACTCCTTTTCTCCCTTCCGGCCGGCCATGCTGGCGCCTCCGGCGGTTTTTTCCCCGCCTGTCTGCAGTGGGCGCGTGACAAGTACGGGAGTGAGCAGATCCTCAGTGCGGTGGTCCACCTCGATGAGCGTGCGCCGCATATGCATGTACTTGTTCTCCCACTGTGCGAAGGCAAGATGAATGGGTCCAGGTTGATGGGCAACGCTGCTCAGCTGCGCGCGGCGCATCGAGCTTTCCACCAGCAGGTAGGAAAGCGCTACGGTCTGCGACCGCCTCTGGGGCGCCTTTCGGCGGCGGACAGGGATCGGGCATTTCAGATGGTGCTGGATGAGCTTGAGCGTCGTCAGGATCCGCTGCTGCGATCACCACTCCGCCCTCAGCTCATCCACTGGATCAGGCAAGCGCCCGAGCTCTGCTTCCCTACGCTCGGCATCGAGCTCGCACCTAAGGCGAAGAAGCTGCGCACCATGGAAAAGATCTTTACCAGCAAGGGCAGGGGGCCCAAGTTCGAAGATCCGACCAAGTAACCCAACCTGAGATCAAATCCTACACCTGTGTAGGCTTTTCCTTCGACGCAATATCGATCTTTTCACTCCACGATCACCATGCCCACCTCCGCATCTTCTGTGCCTGCCAACACGGGGGCCTCTACGCCCATCGATCCGCTGTTGGCCGCGCGGACCGTACTCGGCGGTGGATTTCTTAGCGCATTGGTTGCCAAGGAGTTCGCGTTTTCCGAGGCGGCAGCATTTGGCGCTGATGACCTGCTCAAGGCGCTGGATGCTCAAGCCGATCTGATCGGAAACGGCGACTTGTCCCAGGCGGAGGGGAAGCTTTTCGCCCAGGCCTGCGCGCTGGAGAGCATCTTCGCCGAGATGGCCAGGCGTGCCGCTGCGAACGTGGGCAGCAACCTCGATGTGGCTGAGCGCTACCTGCGCCTCGCCCTCAAGGCGCAGAACCAGAGCCGCGCGACCTTGGAAGCCCTCGCAAATGTCAGGCGTCCGCCGGCATTGTTCGCCCGCCAAGCCAACATCGCGCATGGGCCGCAGCAAGTGAACAATGCCGGGGAGCGTAGCCCCGCACGCCGGGCCACATCGCGAGCTCGGAAAAAAATAGATTCTCGGCCAAACGAACTATTAGAGGAGTCGGCGCGTGGCAGCTCGACAGTGGACACCCGCGCAGCGCGAGAAGCAGCGCGAGGCAATCAAGCGGTGGAAGCCGTGGATGCAGTCAACAGGCCCGACAAGCGCGGAGGGGTTGGCTGAGTCATCTCGCAACGCCTTCAAGGGTGGCCGTCGCGCAGCTCTTCGTGATGAGCTGAAACAGGTGCGAAACCTCCTGCGGGACCTCGAGCTGATGGACGTCACCAGAAATTGATGCGCGAACAGGGGCCTGTCCCTCCTGCCTACATCGCTCATGCGTACGGCTGTGAAACGGTGCCTGCGCACAACGAAATCGCGCGCACCCCCATGGTGATCCACAGCACCTGGACCTGGGACAGCCCGCCCCCAAACCCCTGTCGACCGAAGCCTCACACAAGGCGTTCTGCTCACAGCGCCCATTTAGACATGACGTTCACGCACACTTTGCCACTGGCCCCTCGCGGGGCCTGGATCGTAGTCGACGAGGGCACCAGCGGCGAACATCATCCTCGGATTTCGACTGCGGCACAAAATGTGAATGCACAGAATGTGGGCGAGGTACTGCGTGCGCATGTGCTCGAAGGGCGGGAGGATACGTCGCTTGCCGTGCACCGGCTGGCAGGGGATTCATCAGGCTACAATTGAGAATAGTTCTCAATACATAGAATTGCCTTGCCTCCCGCTGCTGCCGCCTCCCAGGAAGAAAGCCTGCACTCGCTCTACGTGGCGCACCACGGCTGGCTGCAGGGCTGGCTGCGGCAGCGGCTGGACAACCGCGACGAGGCGGCCGACCTGGCTCAGGACACCTTCGTCAATGTGATCTCGGCGGGCGTGGCTGCGCGCATCCAGGAGCCGCGGCCTTTTCTGGCCACGGTGGCGCGGCGCCTGCTGATCCAGCAGCATCGCCGCCGCCTGCTCGAGCGGGCCTACCTGGACACGCTGGCCGCGCTGCCGGCCGAACTGGCGCCATCGCCAGAGCAGCGACTGATCGCCCTGCAGTCGCTACAGGTGCTGGACCATGTGCTCGACTGCCTGCCCGCGCGGGCACGCGAGGTGTTTCTGCTGGCCCAGCTCGAAGGGCTGACGCATGCGCAGATCTCCACGCGACTCGGTATCTCGCTGGCCACGCTCAAGCGCGACCTGGCGCTGGCGCTGGGCCGCTGCTTTCTGCTGGAGCTGGCGCCATGACGGGCACATCTGCTCCCCTCGCTGCGCCGCAGCGCTTGTCTGCCCCGCCCGCCGCATCGGGCGTGCGGGCCGGCGGGCTACCGCTGGCGCCCGAGGTGGCGCAGGCGGCCGTGCAGTGGTTCGTGCTGCTGAGCTCGGGCGAGGCGGGCGCACAGGATCGCTCGAACTGGCAGGCCTGGCTGGGCGCGCATGCGGACCATGCACGCGCCTGGCAGCACCTGGCTGCCGTCACCCAGGCGCTGCCGGGGCTGAACGCGGGCGGTGCCGCCTACCACGGGCTGACGGCGGCGCCACGCGGCCGGCGCCGGCAGCTGCTGGGCCTGGCCACCGCATTGGTGGTGGCGCCCACCGCCTGGCTGGCCTGGCGCCAGCAGCCCTGGCAGCACCTGCAGGCCGACTATGCCAGCGGCACAGGCGAGCGGCGCACCGTCACCCTGCCCGACGGCACGGTGCTGACCCTGGGCACGGCCAGTCGTGTGGTGCTGCACTTCAACGCGATGCAGCGCCAGGTGAGTCTGCTGGCCGGGGAGGTGATGGTGGCCACCGGGCACCCCGGTGGTGCTCTGGGCGAACGGCCGTTCGTGGTCGAGACCGAACAGGGCCGTATCCGGCCGCTGGGCACGCGCTTCAGCGTGCGCCAGGAGCCGGCCGAAACCCGTGTGGCCGTACTGCAAGGCGCGGTGGAGCTGGAACCCCAGGGCGGGGCTACCCCGCTGCGCGTGGAGGCCGGCCAGGCCGCATGGCTGCGCGCCGATGCCGCGCACGGCCTGCGCGCCGCGGTGCCGGGCGACACGGCCTGGAGCCAGGGCCTGCTAGTGGTAGAGAACCAGCGACTGGACGACTTCCTGGTCGAATTAGGCCGTTACCGCCGCGGCTGGCTGCGCGCTCACCCGGCCGTGGCGGGCCTGCGCCTGTCGGGCGTGTTTCCCCTAGGACCGCAGGCCGACACCGACGCCGTGCTGGCCCTGCTTCCCAACTCGCTGCCAGTGCAGGTGCGCACGCGCGCGCAGTGGTGGGTGGTGGTGGAGCCGCAGGAGTAGACAGTGCCCCGCGCAGCGGGATGACACCGCCCCGCGGTCGGGCATGAGCTGTTTTGGCGTCTCGCGCGTCCCTCTCTGGTGAGCTGATTTTCTTTCGCAACCAGAAACCGGAACCCGAGGATCTTCGACATGAGGGACACCCCCGCACGCAACCAGACGTTGCGCCCTATCGCAACCCCTATGCCCCGTACACATCTGCATCGCGTGGCATGCGCCATCACCGTGCTGCTGGCCAGCACGGCCTGGGCACAGGCGCAGGCGTCTGCCGCACCTCCGGCTGCTGCGACAAATTCTGCAGCCGCGCAGCTGGCATTCGACATTCCTGCCGGCCCGCTCGATGCGGCGCTGCGCAGCGTGGCCGTGCATGCCGGTGTGGCGCTGACCTTCACGCCCGAGCAGACGGCCGGCCTGCGAAGTCCCGGCGTGCGCGGCAGTCACAGCGTGGAAGGCGGGTTTGCCGCCGTGCTGGCCGGCACGCCACTGCAGGCGGTGCGTCAGGCCAACGGCGGCTACGCACTGCGCGCGCTGCCCGCCGCGGGCACGGCGCCACGCGCTCCCAGCGCCACAGCCTCCCTGGCTGAGGTGCGCGTGGACGCTCGGGCGGACCGTGCCTCCACCAGCGACGGCAGCAGCTCCTACGCTGCGGCGCGCCTGGGCATCGGCGGCATGGCGCAAAAGCCGCGCGAGGTGGCGCAGACAGTGAGCGTTATGACGCGCCAGCGCATGGAAGACCAGCAATTGACCAGCCTGCGCGATGTGGCCGAGCAGACGCCCGGCGTGACGGTGCAGCAGACCAGCTCGGTCATCGAAAGCTACTATGCGCGTGGTTTCAAGATCACCAACCTCAAGGTGGACGGAGGCGCCGGCCTGTACCACGGCTACCTGTTCAACGCCGTGCCCGATGCGGCCCAGTTCGAGCAGGTGGAGGTGCTGCGCGGTGCGGACGCGCTGTTCTCCGGCTCGGGCGAGCCGGGCGGCGCCATCAACCTGGTGCGCAAGCGCCCCACGCGCGAACCGCAGGTGGAGGTGATGCTTTCGGCCGGCCGTTGGAACACGCTGCGCAGCGACGTCGATGTGTCCGGCCCGCTGACGCAAGACCGGCGCCTGCGCGGACGTGCCGTGCTCTCGTACCGCGAGACCGACAGCTTCCAGCGCGGCGGCGACAGCGATGCCGCCCTGCTCTACGGCGTGCTCGAATGGGACGCCACTCCCGACACCCTGGTCACCTTGGGTGCCAGCCACGACCGGCGGCACGACCCCTACGTGGGCAACGGCCTACCGCGCGCCACCAACGGTGCCGACCTCAAGCTGCCGCGCAGCATCTACCTGGCCAGCGACTGGAGCCACTTCAACCGCGAGGTGAACACCGCCTTTGCCAAGCTCGAGCAGCAGCTGGTCGGAGGCTGGTCGCTGGCGCTCAACGCGATGCACGTGGGCCAGCGCGACGACCGGGCTGGCGTGGGCTGGGCCACCGCCATCGCGCCCACTACCGGGCGCGGCGGAGTCAGCCAGCCCACGAGCTACCGCTACACGGCCGACCAGAGCACCGTGGACGTGACGCTCAAGGGCCGCTTCGACCTGCTGGGCCGCAACCACGAGCTGCTGGCCGGCGGCAACTGGCAGCGCGTGGAATCGACCGCGCTCGGCCGGCGCTCGTCCACGATGTATACGCTGGAAAACATCTTCGCGTTCAATCCTGCGGCCTATCCCGACCCGGGCAACCACGTGCCGTTCTTCGACTACCCGAACTACGGCATCGAGCAGAGCGGAGTGTTCGGCGTGGCGCGGCTGCAGCTGGCCGACCGGCTCAAGCTCATCGCCGGCGCGCGCCACAGCCGCCACGCCTATGACTATATCTACCGCGACCTGAACGCTCAGGGCCGGCCCACGAGCAACCAGGTCACCCATTACCAGGAGAGTGGCATCACCACCCCCTACGGCGGCCTCACCTACGACCTCGACGGCCGCTGGACCGCTTATGCCAGCTTGGCCGAGACCTACAAGTCGCAGGCCGACCGGCTCAAGGGGCCGTTGCCGGGCTCGCCGCTGGACGCCATCACCGGCCGCAACGCCGAGGTCGGCATCAAGGGCGAACTGCTCGACGGCCGCCTGGACGTTGCCGCCGCGCTCTACCACATCAGGCGCAACGGCGAGGCGGTGCGCGACAGCGCCTATCCCACCACGCCGGGCGAGCTGGGCAGTAACTGCTGCTGGCTGGACGATGGCCGCATCGTGAGCCAGGGCCTGGACCTGGAAGCCAGCGGCGAGCTGCGCCCCGGCTGGCTGCTGAGCGCTGGCTACACCTTCAACAGCAACAGCAACAAGGCCGACAACGGGCGCTACAGCAGCATCACGCCGCGACACCTGCTCAAGCTGTTTACCAGCGTGCGCCTGCCGGGCGACGCATCGGCCTGGCGCGTGGGCGGCGGCGTCAACGTGCAGAGCGCCACCTACGTGGCGGGTACGGCTGCAGTGCTGGACGCCAACGGCCAGTCCACGGGGCGCACCACGCCCTTCCAGTTCCGTGAGCCCGGCCGCGCGGTGTGGGACCTGTTCGCCGAGTACCGCATCAACCGCCACTGGTCGGCCATGTTCAACGTGCGCAACGTGTTCGACAAGACCTACTACCAGACGGTGGGCACCTCGGGCTACGGCAACTGGTACGGTGAGCCCCGCTATGCGAGCGTGACGCTGCGCGGCATGTTCTAGCCCAGGGCGCGCGCAGGCGGGGCCATGGATCTCAATGCGGCAGAAGTGCCAGCAGGTGCTCCCAGCTCATGCTGGTGCTGCGTGCGTCGTTGGCCACCGGCACACGTCGTACCGCCCGCAACTGGTTGGGGCCCGCTGCCGGTGTGATAGTGGCCGTGCCGTCGGCCACCCTGGTGACCGCGGCGCTTTTTTTCACCGAGCGACAGGCGGATGCGCTCGATGGGCTGGCCTTCGAACAGCACGCGCAGGGGCTCGCCCGCGTGGGGGTATCCGCCTCCAGTGCCACGATCTCGAACTGCGGGCCCAGCGGCTGCTTGGCGATCATGCCCCACTGAAGGATGGTTTTATGAACCTTGAGCGCATGCACGCCGCTCTTGGCGCCAGGGTTCTCGCAGCGCGAGAAGCACCGAATGCAGACGCCTCTGCGACGAGGTGTAGGCGCTGATCAGCTTGTTGCCAGAGGGATTGGACCCCACGTAGCGCCAGGACCAAAAATCGCCTTGCAGTGCGAACACTCTTGGTCCGTGAGCATCAGTGGTTTCGAGCAGTTTGGGCAAGTCGCCTTCTGCTGA
Source organism: Acidovorax sp. sic0104 (assembly GCF_019219095.1). Taxonomy (GTDB): domain Bacteria; phylum Pseudomonadota; class Gammaproteobacteria; order Burkholderiales; family Burkholderiaceae_C; genus Acidovorax. The sequence goes on along the minus strand of NZ_JAHUWH010000001.1, from coordinate 4,188 downwards.
GGTGCACTTGACGTTGCGGTCGCCGACGCCGATGTGTTTGCGTTCGCTGGACCATCGCCCTCTGCGAGCTTGCACCTGGTGCGGGCAAGTTCATCTACCCGGGCACCAAGATAGAACACTTTGGCCTTGATCTCGTCACCTTGAGCCTGGACGAATGAGCGAGCCCACAGTCCCGGGCGGCGCCCTGGTCCGTCGAACTCCGCCAAGGCTTGCGCCCAGTGATCCTCGTCGGTCACGGTTTCGCTTGCCGCTGAACTGTGGATGGCCGGGTGGACATGCTGGCGAGCCGGCGCTTGTGCAGACGGAACCTCGCGTTGTTCCCTCGTAAGTGCACTGGGCGGCGCCGCGACCACGGCCATCATCGCATCGTCGCTGCGAATCCGGTGTTCGAAGGTCACGCGCACTCGACGCGAAAGGTTGAGATACGTGACCGAGGTGGCGCAGGAAATGGCCCACAGGATCGACATCTCGCTCAGCGTGGCGGTGTTGCCGTCGAAGGGGGCCAGGACCAACTGCACGACAGCGGTGGCGGGAAAACCTATGATCAGAATCCAGCTCGTCATCACACGGAATGCTGCCGGCTTGGCAAGCATCATCCAGAGAACGACAGTAGTTTGAAGGACCTGGGCCCCTAGTGCAGTTTTGTAGAAGCGCACGAGGGGGATCCCGAGCTCGAACATCTGGCTGAGAGTCAGCCCTGCATCCTTAGCCATCGAACCCGCATCGCCCAGCGACTTGACAGCAGCGAGAAGCATGCCGACTGCAAACAGCAGCAGCCAGCCCCGCACGCCGTATAGAGGGTGCTTCCTGGCCTCTTCTTGGGAGACTTCAATCCACGCGGAAGATGGGGCCATAGTGATACTCCTACTGCCCAATCAGCAGGTCGAAGAGGCGGCCTTCATTGGTCTGGCATTGACCCTGGCCGCGCCACGCCACCACGGGGCCGAAGACGCATCGCAGCACCTTGCCTTCAGGAGACGTGAGCAGTGCTTGCCCGCTGCCGTCAGTGACCATCACCGTGCTGATGCCAACCCGGGTGCCCGTCATGGCGGTGCCGAAGCCGGCGGAAACTCCCTGCACGAAGCTCCCGCGGTACAGCACGCCGTCCACATTGATCTCCAACGACTTGGACAGCTGGTCGTACCGGCCTGAGTGGACCTTGCCATCTTCCACGAGCTTGAGGTGCCCAGTGCATCCCGCCAATTGGATGAGCGCGAGGACGGTGAGTGCGTTCCTCGCAAGACTTTTTGCTTTCATATCCGCTCCGTCATTTGGTTGCTGTTACATGAAATCTTCGAATTTCGTAGAGAAATTTTATGGCGAATTTACGAAATTCGAAGGGTGTCTTCCACGATTGTTCAGCAGCCGGCCAAAGCGTCCAGATCGACCACATTCGGTCGGCGCATGCGCATGGCACGCGAGCGCCTAGGGATGCCGCAGGACCGTCTTGGGGTGGCCATTGGCATCGATGAAGGCAGCGCCAGTGCACGCATGAGCCGCTATGAAACCGGCGTGCATGAGCCGCAGATTGCGACGGCGCGCTTGATCGCCAAGGCGCTCAAGGTGCCTTTGCCATATCTCTACTGCGATGACGAGGTCCTCGCAGAGCTCATCCTCGCAGTCGCAGCATTGCCAGCTACCGACAAGCAGCGGTTGCTTGAATCTTTGGCGAGCTACCACGTGCGACCACTTGGCAAGACCTCTTAAGCGCGCTTCGTTTGATGTCGACAACGGGAGCGGTGTCGTGCAAGGCCCTCCGCGGTCCGCAACGGCATCAACCACTGATCGGGGTGATCGATCAGGTGGTTCGGCGCGATTGGCACCTCTTCGGGGCCGTGGTTCCGCATCACCAGCCAGGGTCGATCGTCGACTGGGAAGATCAACCAACAATAGCGCGCGTAGTATTTGCTATGTGCGGCCGGCCCCTGCAATCGCACGATGCGGCCAATGTTGGCCTTGCAACCGGGTTCGTCATGGATCACTAGCGCGAGGTCGCCTGCTCGGCATTTCAATTTCATGTTCTTGCCGTTCTGCAGCCCTGTGGCGTGCCTATGGACTGCGAACGACGCCGTATGGCAGCTGGTCGGGGGCGGTGCAAGTTGAGCCTGCCCGATAGGCTTCGTAGTACACGAGCAAGCTCGATCTGCTCGGGGATGCACTGGGTGACTACGGCCAAGCGTCGAGCGCGGGCCAGCGTGAAGTTTCCAAGCTCATGCATGAGCTGCTCCTCTTTAGCAGCGATGGCGTGGTGCCGGGGGCTGCAATTCGGACGGAAATCCCCCCAGTCAACTTCCCCAGAATGGGTGGCAGACCAAGCCAGAAACGAAAAATCCCTCACGAGGAGGGATGACGCTGCACGGGCTTCGTTGCCTTGATGGGGCCACATCGCCATTTGGCGGACCACCTTGCCCCGGAGGCAGGTTGGTGCGAGCGTCAGCCCGACTCTTGATGTGGGTTCATTCTAGACGGACTCTGCAGCCCTTTGCAAGACTCCGCGATGCGGCCATTCCGGTGGGGAAATCGATCGGCTTCGGTGGTTCAAACGGTCCTATTCGGCATCGCGTGGTCACGTCACGACACTGCTATAGCGTGCTGCGCCTCGCTCGTTTCCGGTAGTGCCTTTGGTAACAATTTTCGCGCATGAGGCTTATGCGCGATTTCTCGCTTCCCCAGTAAGCTGTATCGGTAAAGCGCGAGTGGGTGGAGTCGAGACGAGCGGGTAGGCGCTCCGACACAATAATTTTTTATAGCTGTAAATTTTGTACAGTTGGTTGAAAATTTTTGTGCATAGTGCGGGCGCGGAAAAAAAGACTGATGCTATGCCTTAAGTCCAAGGCTAACCAGGTAGCCATCATTGAAACCGTGCACCGAAATATATCTCGTGCTCGGGTGTGGCGGTCGAGAAAATAATTCTGTTGGGAGGGAGTGGTTGTGATTGTTCGTATTCTGAAATATTCCAAGGCCGTTTTCTTGTCTTTCAAGAATGCGGTTTTTTTGATGGCGCTGTCTTTGTTTTTATGTATTGCGATTAATCCGGCGCATGCGGGGATGCGGCCGGCCAATGAATTTCAGGTGCCGAACTATCATCACAATCATGACCCGGCTTTAGATAAGTGGTTTCCAAGCAAGGACGCTGCATGTCGAGATATGTTCGCTAAAGAGGTGGGGGAATATGAAAAGTATAATCCGGGACTCTTGGGTTATCGCTATGTGGGGCCTGTAGATACCCCGCGCCCTTGGTACGGGACCTATGCTGGTGATTGCGTCTATTTCACGATTAATCCCTGGAGTGGAGAAGCTAGGCATAATCAATCTCTGGCAGTAAAGCTCGTTCCGTACTGCCCCGCAAATAGTACTGCGATCAACGGCACGTGCGAGTGCAACCCCGGATATCAGGAAGATAACGCAGCTGGTATGTGTCGAGCGGCCGGCAACCCGCCTCCTAATAATCCGCCAAAAAATGAGCCACCTCAATATTGCCCTGCCTTCGGCGGTGGCGGCTCTGGCGGTAATTTCTCTTTCTCCGATGGCGGGTCTGCGGGCCGTCCCATATTGCCCGCATCTGGCGAGAAATTCCGTTCAGAAACCGACTGGTCAGGTGACGGTGCGGACGCTCTCTATCTGAGCCGCACGTACCGCAGCTCTTGGGCCACAGACACTAGCCGCGCAACAGACAACCTGGGCATGGTCTGGGACCACAACCACCGCGTGGTCCTCACCGTTGAACCGTACAGTTTCCCCAATACCGCTCCCGCCACAGTGTCAGTAACCTTCGGCGGCGACTCCCTCAAAGCCTTCGCCAAAAACACCTCCACAGGCGCTTGGACCGCCACCAACAACGCGGACACCCTGCTGTCGGACACCACCGGCTGGACGCTGCAAACCACCAGCGACGGCAGCACCCTGCGCTTCTCCTTGGAAGGCAAGCTCCTCACCAAGACCGCCCGCAACGGCTGGGTCACCACCTACACCTACAACAACTCCGGCCGCCTGGCCACCGTTACCAACGCCTTCGGCCGCAGCCTGACGTTCGCCTATGGCCCCCAGGGCGACAAGCTCACCTCCGTGACCGCCTCGGACGGCAGCGTCATCGGCTACGCCTACGACAGTGCAGGGCGCCTGGCCACGGTCACCTACCCAGGCAACACCACCCGCCAGTTCCTCTACGAGAATACCGCCTTCCCCCAC
>NZ_JAHUWH010000019.1 GCF_019219095.1 Acidovorax sp. sic0104 | reverse complement strand
TGCCTGATGACCATAGCAAGTTGGTACCACTCCTTCCCATCCCGAACAGGACAGTGAAACGACTTTGCGCCGATGATAGTGCGGGTTCCCGTGTGAAAGTAGGTCATCGTCAGGCTCTTACAGCCCAGAAAACCCCAGTCAGCAATGACTGGGGTTTTTTGCTTTGCGCGATGCAAAAGCAGAAATCGATGTGAGTGAATCGTAAGACTCGTCGGCGATTTTTTCAGCCACCAAGCGTTCCCAGAAGGCCAAACTGGCGGGGCCCCCGAGTCTTCGCCGCTGCCCCGGCCAGCACTAAATTGACAGCCTTCGGCCCTGTTCAAAGACCAGCAACTCACCCTTGCCGAAGGCTGTCCACTCTTCGTTCGTCGTCAGTGGGCTTGTCACGATCACTGCCACCTCGTCCCGCTCGTCCGTCTCGCGGGAAAAGTCCAGTCGCACGTCCTCGTCGCTCAGCTGCGCCTCGCCGAAAGGGTGTCGGCGCTCGATGTAATACAGGCTGGTCGACGCATGGCTCCACAGGGCTTGGCCGTTGGACAGCAGGAAGTTGAAGGTACCGTGCGGGCTGATGCGCGCCGCCAGTTCTTTCAAGGTCAGGGTGAGCTCCCGCACAGTGGGAACGCTGGCGTGGGATTTGGCGAGTTCCTGCATGATCCAGCAGAAGGCATGTTCACTGTCGGTGTCTCCCACCGGCCGGAAATGCGAGTGCAGGCGGGGGCGAAAGTCCTTGAGATCTCCGTTGTGAGCAAACACCCAATAGCGGCCCCACAGTTCGCGCACGAAGGGGTGGCAGTTCTGCAGGCTGACCACGCCCTGCGTGGCCTTGCGGATATGGGCGATGACGTTGCGGCTCTTGATGGGGTAGCGCCGGATCAGTTCGGCAACCGGCGAGTCCACGGCAGGCAGGTGGTCGACAAAGTGCCGAAGGCCTTTGTCCTCGAAGAATGCGATGCCCCAGCCGTCGCTATGGTGGTCGGTCTTGCCGCCGCGCTGTGCAAACCCCGTGAAGCTGAAGGTCACATCCGTCGGTACGTTGCAGTTCATGCCGAGCAATTGGCACATGACTTGGTTTCCATTTGGGCAATGTTCGTGAAAGTGTGGCGCGCAACGAGCCTGGGATGAGTGGACAGCCGCATCCCGAGGCCGTGGAAGCCGCGTCTGCGCGGCACCCTGTTTATAGCTCTGCGATGCATGCCCCGGCCACCGACGCCACCGCGTGGCAGCAGAAGCATCCGTGGCGTGCTTGCGGGTCAGCATACCGCCAGTTCGTCTGCTGCCCCGAGCCAATCACTCGCGAATCTATCGGGGCAGGCCCGTCCGCCAGCGCTTTGAACAACCGAGTTCAGGCCGTCCCTGCAGCATCCGGCTCTGCCGGAGCCTCCTTCAGTTGCCAGGCGGCCACCAGGGCTAGCCCGCACAGCAAGGTCAGCATCAAAAACGTTTCACCAAACGCCGCGATGCGCGCGGGGTTGCTGCCCCCGGCCGCCAGGGCAACGCCGTGGGCGCCCAGGCGCCACTCCAGGACGATCCCGCAAAGGCTCACGCCCGCAGCGCCGCCCAGCATCCGCAGAAAGCCGATGGTGCTGGAGCCTTGCGAAATGAGCGACTTGTCCAGTGGCCGCATGGAGCCGAGATTGAGCGACGGCAGAATGAACCCGAGGCCGATCCGGCCGAGGATCGCCAGTGCCACAAGGATCCACAGCGACACCCCCAGGCCCACGAACACCATCAACCCGAACGACAGAGCCAGGAGTGTCAGGCCGATGCTCACCAGCAGGTTGGTCGGCTGGCGGTCGGCCAGCCGGCCGACCACGGCAATCGTGGCGGCGAGCACAAAGCCCGCAGGCAGCATCAGCGTGCCCACGTGCGATGCCGATAGCTCCAGCCCCAGCTGCATGAACACGGGCAAGAGGTAGGTGGAGCCGAACAGCGCGGTGCCATAGATGAACGCCACCACACTGCCCATGGCGAACTGCCGGTACTGAAAGAGGCGCAAGTCCATGAGGGGTTTGCGTCCCTGTTGCAACTGCCGCCGCTGCCAGGTGATGAAGAGCGCGACCGAGATCGCTGCGCCCAGCAGCAAGATGCCAGCTTCGGCCGCAGACCCGCCGTGCAGCGAGACCAGGCCGTTGAGCAGGCACAGCGTGCCCACGGTGCCCAGGAGCAGGCCGCGCCAGTCCAGCGCCTGCCCCTGTCGATTCGCCTCGACACCGCCGGGGGCGGTGACGGGCACGTACTTGTAGGCCAGCGCAATGGACGCCAGGCACAGCGGCACCACCATGAAGAAGATCGAGCGCCAGCCGAACCAGTCCACCAGCAGGCCGCCAATGCTGGGGCCGATGGCCGGGGCCAGCACAACGCCCATGCCGAAGATGCCGCTGGCGCGGCCCTGTTCGTGCGGCTTGAAGGCATACAGGATGATCACGGCCGGGATGGGCTGCACCACGCCAGCGGCCAGCCCCTCGGCCACGCGGGCCACGAGCACCAGCCCGAAATCGCGTGCCAGGCCGCCGCCGATGCCGCCAGCGAGCAGCAGCAGCATCGCACCCACGTAGGTGGCCCGGTAGCCGTAGCGTGACAGAAGCCACGGCGTGGTGAGCATCGAAACGGTGGTGGCGACCATGAAGCCCGACGTCACCCACTGCGCGCGTTCCTGGCCCAGGGTGAAGTAGTGGCTCATGTCCGGGATGGCCACGTTCACGATGGTGGACGACATGATCGACGCCATGGTGCCGACCATGACGGACAGCAGCACCAGCCAGCGGTAGCGCTCTCCGTAGCGCTCGCGCAGCACGGCCAGGGAGCCGGAATGCGGGGATGTGGACATGGCCGGTGGGAGCGATGGTGATTGTGAGCCCGGCTGCCAGCGCAGCAGGGCCGCTTTGCTCAGTGTGCGGCTATCTCAAGTCCGCTCGGACCAGAGCTTGCCGCCCGTGGCCCAGTTCTCGCGCTTGATATCGGTGATCAGGATGTCCACGGACTCGGGCGAGCCGCCCAGCACTTCGACGGAGACGCGGGTGATCTCTTCGACGAGCTTGCGCTTTTGTTCGACCGTGCGGCCTTCCATCATTTCAACGTGGTACGTCGGCATATCTGTTTCCTCGTGGGCAGTTAAAGAAGAAGAGAAATCGCTGTTCCATGCAAAACAGCGGCAGGGGGCAAATCATATCGGCGGGCTTGCCGGTATGTCGGGTGTTGGCGGGGCGTCGGGCAAAGCTACAGGGTCTGCCGGGGGCGCGCCGCAGACCGGGCAGATACATGCCCTGCTGCGCTGGTTGGCGGGCACACGGGCCAGGGCGTCGCGGTCAATGGACTTTGCCATGCACCAGCAACTCTCGGGTGCACGGCCCGCAGCGATGGCGCAGCGGTTGGGCTGGCCGCACAAGGGGCAGCGCGAGGTGTCGGGTTCCGAGGGGTGGGGCATGTGAGCAGGGGCGCATTGCCAACACGCGGCGCCCGCAAGCCAGTGTACGGCGTGCGCCGCAGCCATGCCCGCACGGGGATATCCGGGCCACCCGGAACACGGCGAACCCGGCCCAGACACGATGGCGGCATGCACCGACACGGGTTTCCCAATGCAGTCGGGCGCCCGACAACGCAGCCGGTGCCTGCATTTCAAACAAAAAAAGCCGCCGCCGCAAGGTGTGCCAGCGGCGGCAGCTATCAGTTTGGGAGCGTTTCCCGCCCCGCCAGCGACAGCTGAGCAGGCGGTAGGCTGCCTTGGAGCCCTGCAGGCTCAGGCCTGCGCGGCCTTGAGCTTCAGGCGCCAGGCGTGCAGCAGCGGTTCGGTGTAGCCGCTGGGCTGCTGCTGGCCCTTGAAGACCAGATCGCAGGCCGCCTTGTAGGCCATGCTGCTGTCGAAACGGCCGGCCATGGGCTTGTAGAGCGGGTCGCCAGCATTCTGGCCGTCCACCACTGCGGCCATGCGCTCGAAGGTCTCGCGCACCTGGGCCTCGGTCACCACGCCGTGCAGCAACCAGTTGGCCATGTGCTGGCTGCTGATGCGCAGCGTGGCGCGGTCCTCCATCAGGCCTACGTTGTGGATGTCGGGCACCTTGGAGCAGCCCACGCCCTGGTCCACCCAGCGCACCACGTAGCCCAGGATGCCCTGGGCGTTGTTGTCCAGCTCCTGCTGCTTCTCGGCGTCGCTCCAGTTCGGGGCGGCGGCCACGGGCACGGTCAGCAGGCCGGTCAGCAGGTTGTCGCGCTCGGCGTTGGCATCGGTCTTTTCCAGCTCGATCTGCACGTCGCTCACGTTCACTTGGTGATAGTGCAGCGCGTGCAGCGTGGCGCCGGTCGGGCTGGGCACCCAGGCGGTGTTGGCGCCGGCCTTGGGGTGGGCGATCTTCTGCTTGAGCATCTCGGCCATAAGGTCGGGCATGGCCCACATGCCCTTGCCGATCTGCGCCTTGCCGCGCAGGCCGCACGACAGGCCCACCAGCACGTTGTTCTTCTCGTAGGACTGGATCCAGGCGCTGGTCTTCATGTCGCCCTTGCGCACCATGGGGCCGGCATGCATGGCGGTGTGCATTTCGTCGCCGGTGCGGTCCAGAAAGCCCGTGTTGATGAAGGCCACGCGCGCCGATGCAGCGGCGATGCAGGCCTTGAGGTTGACGGACGTGCGGCGCTCCTCGTCCATGATGCCCAGCTTGACGGTGTTGGCGGGCAGGCCCAGCAGTTGCTCCACGCGGCCGAACAAGTCGCTCGCAAAGCCCACTTCGGCGGGGCCGTGCATCTTGGGCTTGACGATGTAGACGCTGCCCTTGCGGCTATTGCGAATACCGTTCGCGCCATGGCCTTGCAGGTCGTGCAGGGCAATGGCGGTGGTCACGACCGCGTCCATGATGCCTTCAGGGATCTCGCGCACCTGGCCCTGTGTATCCGTCCACAGGATGGCCGGGTTGGTCATGAGGTGGCCCACGTTGCGCAGGAACATGAGCGAGCGGCCATGCAGGCGCACTTCGCCGCCTTGGGGGCCGGTGTAGAGGCGGTCGGCGTTCAGGCCGCGTGTGAAGGTCTTTCCGCCCTTGGCGACCTGCTCGGTCAGCGTGGCCTGGATGATGCCCAGCCAGTTGCTGTAGCCCAGCACCTTGTCCTCGGCGTCCACGGCAGCCACGGAGTCTTCCAGGTCCAGGATGGTGGACAGGGCCGCTTCCAGCACCAGGTCGCTCACGCCCGCCGCGTCGGATTGGCCGATGGGCGTTGTGCGGTCGATCTGGATATCGAGGTGCAGGCCGTTGTGCTGCAGCAGCACCGCCTTGGGTGCTGCGGCATCACCCTGGAAGCCCTTGAACTGCGATGCGTCCTTCAGGCCCGTCGTGGAGCCGTTGGCGAGCGACACCACCAGCTGGCCGCCTTCGACACGGTAGCCGGTCGAATCCTTGTGCGACCCGCTGGCCAGGGGCGCAGTGTCGTCCAGCACCTGGCGAGCGAACGCGATCACCTTCGCGCCACGCACGGGGTTGTAGCCCTTGCCCTTTTCCGCACCGTCGGTCTCGGGGATGGCGTCCGTGCCGTACAGCGCGTCGTACAGGCTGCCCCAGCGGGCGTTGGCGGCGTTCAGCGCATAGCGGGCGTTCAGGATGGGCACCACCAGTTGGGGGCCGGCCTGCGTGGCCAGTTCGTCGTCCACATTGGCGGTGGTGGCGCGCGCGTCGGCGGGCTGGGGCACCAGGTAGCCGATCTTTTCGAGGAAGCCACGGTAGGCCACCATGTCCTTGATGGGGCCGGGGTTGGCCTTGTGCCAGGTGTCCAGCTCCGTCTGCAGGCGGTCGCGCTCGGCCAGCAGCGCGATGTTGCGTGGAGCGAGGTCGGCCACGATGGCGTCGAAACCCTTCCAGAAGGCTGCGGCATCGACACCCGTGCCGGGCAGCACCTTGTCTTCGACAAAGCGGTACAGGGAAGTGGCCACTTGCAGGCCGTGGACTTGGGTGCGGTCGGTCATGGGGGTGCCTTGCAGGAAGGAGGGGTCAAAAAGAGAATGAAAAAAGCCTACAGGCCCGCTTTCGCAGGCTGATGGAAAGACTGTATTGCATTTGTTTGGCGATATAAAGATGCTGAAAATCTCTAAACCAGTGACTTTTGCGCAAAAATGAAAGCGTGTGTCCAGCCTGCATGCGCAGGCAGATTGCTCACTAATTAATAGCTGTCATCGCTTTGTGGCAAAGCGTCGGCAGCCTGTTTCACCTGGACCATCATGGACAAGCTCAAGGCTTTTGAATCCTTTGTCTCCGTGGCCACCCGGGGCAGCCTCACCGCCGCTGCCAAGGCCGAGGGCGTGGCGCCCGCCATCATGGGCCGGCGGCTCGACGCGCTGGAGGAGCACCTGGGCGTGAAATTGCTCGTGCGCACCACGCGGCGCATCAGTCTCACGCACGAAGGCAGTGCCTTCCTCGAAGATTGTCAGCGCCTGCTTTCCGACGTGGCCAATGCCGAGGCCAGCGTGTCGGAAGGTGGGGTCAAGGCCACGGGCCACCTGCGGATCACCGCGCCTGCGGGCTTCGGGCGCCGGCACGTGGCGCCGCTGGTGCCCCGCTTTCGCTCTGCGCACCCGGATGTGACCATCTCGCTGAACCTCAGCGACCGCGTGGTGGACCTGGCCGGCGAGGGTTTTGACTGCGCTGTGCGCGTGGGCGATCTGCCCGACTCCTCGCTGGTGAGTGTGCGCATCGCCGACAACCGTCGCCTGTGCGTTGCGACGCCGGAATACCTGGCCCGCCGCGGCACCCCGCGCGCGCCTGCGGAGCTGGTGCAGCACGACTGCCTCACGCTGTCCAGCGACGCCTCGCAAACGCGCGGCTGGGCGTTCAAGGGGGCGCATGCCGAGGGCTCCACCGAGGTGATGCACCTCAAGCCCGGCGGACCCCTCGATTGCTCCGACGGCCAGGTGCTGCACGACTGGTGCCTGGCCGGCTGGGGCATCGCCTGGCGCAGCACCTGGGAGGTCGAGGCCGAGATCGCCGCCGGCCGCCTGGTCGCGGTGCTGGAGGACTTCGCCGCTCCGCCCAACGGCATCTACGTGGTGTTTCCCCAGCGCAAGCACCTGCCGCTGCGGGTGCGGCTGTGGATCGACTTCCTGAAACACCAGTACGCACAACCGGCATTCTGGAAGGGCGAATGAAGCCCCCTGCGCCGCGTCGTGCCAGCACGGCGTATGGTGCAGGGTGACTGCTCCGTGGCAGACTGCGCATTCCATGTCCGAGCCCACGCTCCTCGTCGCTGACGACCACCCCCTGTTCCGCGCGGCCGTGCTGCACGTGCTGCGCGAGCGCCTGCCCCAGTTCCGCACGCTGGAGGCGGCCAGCGCGGCCACGCTGGGCACCGCGCTGCAGGAGCACCCCGAGGTGGAGCTGGTGCTGCTGGACCTGAGCATGCCGGGTGCGCGCGGCTTCTCGTCGCTGCTGCACGTGCGCGGTGAGTACCCCGAGCTGCCGGTGGTGATCATCTCGTCCAACGACCACCCGCGCGTCATCCGCCGCGCGCAGCAATTCGGCGCCGCAGGCTTCATCCCCAAGTCCGCACCGGCCGAGGCAATGGGCGAGGCGATCGAGGCCGTGCTGGACGGCGGCAGCTGGTTCCCGCCCATGGCGGCCGAGCGTTCCGAGGCCGACGCCGAGCTGGCCGCGCGGCTTGCGCAGCTCACGCCCCAGCAGTTCCGCGTGCTGCTGTGCCTGGCCGACGGCCTGCTCAACAAGCAGATCGCCGCTGCATTGGGGCTGGCGGAGAACACCGTCAAGGTGCACGTCACCGCCATCCTGAAGAAGCTCGCGTGCTACAGCCGCACGCAGGCGGCGGTGCTGGTCAAGAGCTTGGAGGCGGATGAGGGTGGTGCGGGGTGAGGAGAGCCGAAGAGGGCTTGCCTGTGCGGAGGCCCCCTCTCCCCGGCCCTCTCCCGCGAGGGGCGGGGGAGTAAAGACAAGGGCGCAGCTGACGGAGTGAAGGTAGGGTGCGATGGCTTGGCAGCGGTTTCATTGCCTCGCGAGGGTTGCTCCCGGCCAATGCTTGATAGCGCGCACGCCCAGCTCCCTCTCCCCGCGCGGGAGAGGGCCGGGGAGAGGGGGGCGCAGCCCAGGGCAGACCGCCCCATCCACCCCCTCAATCCCAGGTCAGCAGTTTTCACACCTAAGGCTCCCTCTTCTCCCGCAGCCTGAGCAAGGTCTGGCTCACCAGCGCCCGCAGCGCCGGCGCCCGCACCGGCTTGGCCAGAAATCCCCATCCCCGTTCCGCAGCCTGCCGGCGCAGCGTGGCGTCGCGCTCTGCGGTGACCAGGATCACGGCGGGGGCTTGCCCCCAACGGTCGCACAGCTGCGCATAGACATCGGGGCCGTGGTGGCTGGCGCCCAGGTGCACGTCCAGCAGCACCAGCTGCGGCGCCTGGCCCGGCTGGGCGTGGGCCAGGGCTTCGGGTGCACCGCCTGCCAGCGGCACCTGGCAGCCCCAGCGCTCCAGCAGGGCCCGGGTGGCGGCGCAGGTGGGGCCGTCGTCCTCGATCACCCAGGCGGTGCAGCCCTGCAGCGGCGCGTCTTCCTGCGGCTGCTGCTGAACGGTGGCGGGTGCGGGGGCCTGCTGCTGCGCCGCGGCGGGGTCGCCCAGCGGCACGCACACCCAGAACACGCTGCCGCGCCCCAGCTGCGAACGCAGCCCGATATCGTGGCCCAGCAGGCGGCCCAGCCGCTCGACGATGGCCAGGCCCAGGCCCGCGCCCCGGTCGTCGGCGCGGCCTTCGTCCAGGCGGCGGAACTCCTCGAAGATCTCGCGCTGCAGCGCCTCGGGGATGCCGGGGCCCTGGTCATGCACCTCGATGCGCAGGTGGCGGCCCACGCGCCTGCAGCCCACCACGATGCGCCCTCGCCGGCTGTAGCGGATGGCGTTGGAGACGAAGTTCTGCAGGATGCGGCGCAGCAGGTTCTCGTCGGTGCGTACCACCGCGCGCGTGGGCACGCAGGCCAGCTGCAGGCCCTGGCTTTCGGCCAGCACGCCGAAGTTGTGCGCCAGCACCTGCAGCAGCGGGCCCAGCGCCACGTCGTGGATGTGCACGTCAAGCTGGCCCGACTCCATGCGCGAGATATCGAGCAGGCTGTTCAGGATCGCATCCTGCGACGCGAGCGCGCCGTCGATGCTGTCCACCGTGCGCAGCGCGTCCTCGCCCTGCACATGGCTGCGCAACAGGGATGTGAACATGCGCGCCGCATTCAGCGGCTGCAGCAGGTCGTGCACGGCGGCCGCGACGAAGCGGGTCTTGTAGCGGTTGGCGCGCTCAGCCTCGCGCCGTGCGGCGTCCAGGTCGCGCGTGCGGTCGGCCACGCGCTGCTCCAGCGCGTCGGCGAGGGAGCGCAGTTCGCGGGCGGCATTCTTGTAGCTGGTGATATCGGCGTAGCTCGTCACGAAGCCACCCTCTGGCAGCGGATTGCCGCGGATCTCCAGCACCGTGCCGTCACCCTTGGCGCTTTCATGCAGGTGCGGTTGGCCGCTGCGCAGGTGCGCCAGGCGCCGTTCGATGGCGCCCTCCGTGGGCCCGGCGCCCAGCAGCCCGCGGCGCGCGTTGTGTCGTAGCAGGTCTTCGATGGGCTGGCCCACGCGCATCAGGTCGGCGGGATAGCGGAACAGCTGCACGTAGCGCGAGTTCCAGGCCACCAGGTTCAGGTCGGCATCGATGATGACCACGCCTTGGGGCAGGTGCTCCAGGCTGCGCGACAGGCCTGTGTCGGTCTGCTGCGCCGCCTGCTGTGCCGCCTGCACGATGCCGTCCTGGGCGGTGCGCAGCTCCTGCGCGTGCTGCTGCAGCACGGTCTCCAGCTCCTGGCGGCTGCGCTGGCGCAGGTTGGCCAGGCGCTGCCGCTGGCGCACGAACAGCACCAGCAGGGCCAGTGCCAGCCAGCCGCCTCCACCGGCTGCGGCAGCCCAGCGGCTGTCGGCGATGCTGCTGTGCGTCTCGTGCACCAGGTGCAGCTGCCAGGGCGTGCCGGGCAGCGGCTGGGTTTGCCAGAGCACGCGGCCGGGCAAGGGCGGCAGGTCGGGCGACAGAATGCGCACCAGGCGGCCGCCGTTGTCCATGTGGTCGTCCACACGCCAGGCCAGCGGGCGCAGCGGCTGGGTGGAGTACTGGCGCGTGGCGTTGAGTTCGCGGCGCTCCTCGTCACCAAGCGGCTCCAGCAGGCGGTAGCGCCACGGGTCCTGGCTGGCAAGGAACACCACGCCGTGCGCGTCGGACGCGAGCACGATGTCGGGGGTCTGCAGCCACTCGCGCTCCAGCTCCTGCAACGCGATCTTGATCGCCACCAGGCCCAGGGTGCGGCCGTCCGAGTCGCGGATCGCCTGCGACAGGAAGTAGCCGGCCTCCCCGGTAGTCACCCCGATGCCGTAGAAGCTGCCGCGCCCCTGCGCCAGCGCCTGCTGCACATAAGGGCGGAAGCTGTAGTCCACGCCCACGTTGCTGGTGGCGGTGCGCCAGTTGCTGGCAGCCACGGCCAGGCCCTCGCGGTTGAGCAGGGTGAGCGTGGACGACTGGCTCGCGCCGTTGGCCTGCTCGAGCTTGAGGTTGAGCTGCTCGACCTCGGCCGGGCTGAGATTGCGGGTGAGAGCGTCCTGCAGTTGCGCGTCCAGCGCCAGCACTTCGGGCAGCGTGCGGTAGCGGTCGATGCGCTGGGCCAGGGTCTGCCCATACAGGGCCAACTGCCGCTGCACCGTGTCGCTTTCTTCGCCCAGCGAGTGCCGCCACGCCCACTGCCCGGCCACGAACATGCAGCCGGCCATGCCGGCCAGCACGAAAAGCAGGGTCCAGAACTTGCGAAGGCGCGGCGTTGTCATGGGCAGAAAGCAAGAATGTCGGGGCTTGGCCCGGGCGCTGGTACTGGGCCGCCAGCGATCCAGAGTGGGTGCTGGAGTCTAGGGGTTTTCCCTATATTGGGGCATTTACCGCCCTCTGGCGGTGCCGCCGACTAATACCAATAGGTTATCGGCTGAAAGCAGGTGCGGCGGTACAAACGGCACCCTCGACGCACCCCGATGGTGCCGTCACCGTGATTTCAGGAGACATCCCCATGCACGCCATCCCCGCCTCTGCCGCCCAGCCCGTGCGGCTGCCTTTCTACCGCCAACTGTACTTCCAGGTGGTGGTCGCCATCGTCCTGGGCGTGCTGCTGGGCCACTTCGAGCCCGCCTACGGCGCCGCGCTCAAGCCCCTGGGCGATGCGTTCATCAAGCTGATCAAGATGATCATCGCGCCGGTGATCTTCCTGACCATCGTGACCGGCATCGCCGGCATGTCGCAGCTGTCCACCGTGGGCCGCGTGTTCGGCAAGGCCATGGCGTACTTCCTGACCTTCTCCACGCTGGCGCTGGTGGTGGGCCTGGTGGTGGCCAACGTGATGCAGCCGGGCGCCGGCATGCATATCAATCCGGCCGATCTGGACCAGAAGGAAGTCAGCTCATACGTGGCCAAGTCCCACGACATGACGCTGGTCGGCTTCGCGATGGACATCATCCCCAAGACGCTGGTCAGCCCCTTCGTGGGCGACAACATCCTGCAGGTGCTGCTGGTCGCCGTGCTGTTCGGCGTGGCGCTGGCGCTGTCGGGCAATGCCGGCCGGCCGGTGACGAACTTCCTCGAATCGCTCACGGTGCCCGTGTTCAAGGTGGTGAACATCGTCATGAAGGCCGCTCCCATCGGCGCGTTCGGCGCCATGGCCTTCACCATCGGCAAGTTCGGCCTGGGTTCGCTGCTGAACCTGGCCGAGCTGGTGGCCACGTTCTACATCACCTCGCTGCTGTTCGTGTTCATCATCCTGGGCGCGGTGGCACGGGCCTGCGGCTTCTCGGTGTTCAAGCTGATCAAGTACCTCAAGGCCGAGCTGCTGCTGGTGCTGGGCACGTCGTCGTCCGAATCCGCCCTGCCGTCGCTGATGGAAAAGATGGAGCGCGCAGGCTGCAAGAAGTCCGTCGTCGGCCTGGTGGTGCCCACCGGCTACTCCTTCAACCTGGACGGCACCAACATCTACATGACGCTGGCTGCGCTGTTCATCGCCCAGGCCACCGATACCCACCTCACGCTGGGCCATCAGATCGCGCTGCTGCTGGTGGCCATGCTGTCGTCCAAGGGTGCGGCCGGCGTGACCGGCGCGGGCTTCATCACCCTGGCGGCCACCCTGGCCGTGGTGCCTGAAGTGCCGGTGGCCGGCATGGCGCTGATCCTGGGCGTGGACCGCTTCATGTCCGAATGCCGCTCGCTCACCAACTTCATCGGCAACGCGGTGGCCACCGTGGTCGTCTCGCGCTGGGAAAACGCGCTGGACTACACCCGCCTGAATGCGGCGCTGGACGGCCATCCGCTGCCGGAGCCGGTGACTGCGCCGGTGGTGCCTGCAGACTTGCCCGCGGCCGCCTGACCGAAAGCGGCGGGATCGGGCCACCTCACACCTTTGCTGCCTGTACTGGCGGTGCGTGCCCTCGGGCCGCACCGCCTTTTTCTTTAATGGAGCCGGCGTTGCCAAGGCAGCTGGGTGTGTGGGAGATGTTGATTGCTATATTTTTAATAGCTACTGGCGATTGCCTGATGAGCGGCAGGGGGCGTTGGGGTCTTCAACATGGCCTGGGTGCCAGGGGCGCGTGCCGTGCGGCCCCTGCGGGCCCTTGTGGCGGGCCCGGCGCGCGGGCTAGGATCGCGCTCATCAAGCCCGCCCCCCGCGCCACTCCACGAAAGCCATCGCCATGACCACCGAAGCCCTGCTGGCCTATGCCCATTTCGTCGCCATCCTGACCATGACCGTCTTTCTGGCCAGCGAGGCGGCGCTGTGCCGCAAGGAGTGGATCAACCCCGCCGTGGTCGAGAGGCTGGCGCGGGTGGACATGATCTACGGCATCGCGGCCGTTGCCGTGCTGGCCACCGGCCTTGCGCGCACCTGGTGGGGCATGAAAGGCATGGGCTGGTACTGGTCGCAGCCGCTGCTGCACACCAAAGTCACGCTGTTCGTCATCATGGGCCTGATCTCCATCGTGCCCACACTGCGCTTTGGCCGCTGGCGCAAGGCCCTGCGTGCCACGGGTGCGCTGCCCACCGACGCCGAAGTGCGCAGCACCCGCCGCCTGGTGATGATCGAAGCGCACTTGCTGGTAGTCATCCCGCTGCTGGCCGTGTTCCTGGCGCGGGGCGTGGGAGTCCGCTGAAAACACAAAGCCCCGCAGGCGTTGCAGCATGCAGGGCTGTGGCGGTGTGCAGCGCAACCGCGCTGCGGTACTGGGCGACTCAGGCCTTGTTGCTCAAACACTCTTTCATGAAGGCCTTGCGCTCGTCGCCCTTCTTGTCCTTGGCGTCGGCATTGCAGGTCTTCATCTTGCTCTGCTGCTTTTCCTGCTTGTTGGCGGACAGGCATTCCTTCATGAATGCCTTGCGCTCGTCGCCCTTGAGCGTCTTGGCCTTTTCGTCGGCGTTGCAGGTGGCCATCTTGGATTGCTGCTTGGTCGGCGCCTTGGCATCTTCTGCGGCGTGAACACTGGCGCCCAGGGTCAGGGCCAGGCCCAGTGCGGTCAGGGAAATCAGCTGTTTCATGGAAGCTCCTGGAGTGAATGCGTTATAGGGGGAACCCGGCGGGATTGCACCATAGAACAGAGTGGCCCACAACGCGAATCCGCCGGTGCGGATCCCTTCGGCAGCTTGTGCGCAACTGCGCGGGGCGGGCAGATGTTTTTGCGGTATGACCCTCCTCTGCACGGCACGCACCCAGCCCCGATCTGGCGCCGCCCCGAGCGCGTGGCTGCGCGGCTTGCGATGTCCGTGCCGGACGCCCCGTAAAATCCGCCGATGCTCTCTGCAAAAAATGAATTGCTCGCGGCGTTGGCCGGCGAGCTGGAAAAGCTGTCGCCCGGCTCTGCCGTGCGCGCCGCCTTCGAATCCCCCAAGGTGGCCGCCCATGGCGACTTCGCGTGCACTGCCGCCATGCAATTGGCCAAGCCGCTCAAGCTCAACCCGCGCGCGCTGGGCGAGCAGCTCAAGGCGGCGCTGGAGGCCACGCCGGCCTTCACCCGCTGGGTCGATGCCATCGAGATCGCGGGCCCGGGCTTTCTGAACATCCGCCTCAAGCCCGCCGCCAAGCAGGAAGTGGTGCGCGAGGTGCTGGCCGCCGGCGAGCGCTTCGGCTACCAGCAGGACAACGGCCAGCGCGTGCTGGTCGAATTCGTTTCGGCCAACCCCACCGGCCCGCTGCACGTGGGCCACGGCCGCCAGGCGGCTCTGGGCGACGCGATCTGTAACCTGTTCAGCACCCAGGGCTGGAACGTGCACCGCGAGTTCTACTACAACGACGCGGGCGTGCAGATCCAGACGCTGACCACCAGCACCCAGCTGCGTGCCAAGGGCTTCAAGCCTGGCGACGAGTGCTGGCCCACCGACCCCGAGAACCCCGCGTCCAAGGCGTTCTACAACGGCGAGTACATCCAGGAGATCGCGGGCGACTTCCTCGCGAAGAAGACCGTCAAGGCCGACGACCGCGAGTTCACCGCCAGCGGTGATGTGGAAGACCTGGAGTCCATCCGCCAGTTCGCCGTGGCCTACCTGCGCAACGAGCAGGACAAGGACCTGCAGGCGTTCAACCTGAAGTTCGACGAGTACTACCTCGAGTCGAGCCTGTACACCAGCGGCCGCGTGGACGCCACGGTGAACAAGCTCATCGCCAACGGCAAGACCTACGAGCAGGACGGCGCCCTGTGGCTCAAGAGCACGGACTACGGCGACGACAAGGACCGGGTCATGCGCAAGAAGGACGGTACGTACACCTACTTCGTGCCCGACGTGGCGTACCACATCGCCAAGTGGGAGCGCGGCTTCACCAAGGTCGTCAACATCCAGGGCACGGACCACCACGGCACCATCGCCCGCGTGCGTGCCGGCCTGCAGGCGGCCGACGTGGGCATACCGCAGGGCTACCCCGACTACGTGCTGCACACCATGGTGCGCGTGGTCAAGGGCGGCGAAGAGGTCAAGATCAGCAAGCGCGCGGGCAGCTACGTCACGCTGCGCGACCTGATCGAGTGGACCAGCAAGGACGCGGTGCGCTTCTTCCTCCTGAGCCGCAAGCCCGACACCGAGTACACCTTCGACGTGGACCTGGCCGTCGCGCAGAACAACGACAACCCGGTGTACTACGTGCAGTACGCGCACGCGCGCATCCAGTCGGTGCTGCGGGCTTGGCAGGAGGCCGGTGGTGGCGACGTGGCGTCGCTCAAGGGGGTGGATCTGTCCGCTCTTGAAGGTCCCCAGGCCCAGGCGCTGATGCTGCAATTGGCCAAGTACCCCGAGATGCTCACGGCCGCCGCCGACGGCGAGGCGCCGCACGACGTCACCTTCTACCTGCGCGACCTGGCCGCCAGCTACCACAGCTACTACGACGCCGAGCGCATCCTGGTGGACGACGAGGCCGTGAAGAAGGCCCGCCTGGCGCTGGTCGCCGCCACCGCGCAGGTATTGCACAATGGCCTGGCCGTGCTGGGCGTGTCGGCTCCAGCCAGAATGTAAGCAGTTACTCGCACTATGAAAAAGCAACAGACGGGCGGAACCATCATCGGCTTTATCGTCGGCGTCATCGTGGGCCTGGGCGCCGCGCTGGCCGTGGCGGTGTACGTGACCAAGGTGCCGGTGCCCTTCCTGAACAAGGGCAATGGCCGGGGCGTCGACATGGATGCTGCCGAATCCCAGAAGAACAAGAACTGGGACCCCAACTCTCCGCTGTACGGCAAGAATCCGGCCCGTCCTCCCGTGGCTGCGGCATCCGCACCCCCTTCGGCCCCTGCCGCCGCGCCTGCGCCGGATGTGCGGGCCGCAGCGTCCGCACCCAAGCTTGCGGCCAGCAAGCCCGAGCCCGCCAAGGCCGAGAGCAAGCCCGGCGCCGACCCGCTGGGCGATCTGGCTGTCGCCAAGGCCGCAGCCAAGGGCAACGTGGACCCGTTCGACTATTTCGTGCAGGCCGGTGCCTTCCGCACCCAGGCCGATGCCGACGCCCAGCGCGCCAAGCTGGCCATGCTGGGCTGGGAGGCGCGGGTGAGCGAGCGCGAGCAGAATGGCCGGCCCGTCTTCCGGGTGCGCGTGGGGCCGTTCACCAAGCGCGACGATGCCGAGCAGCTCAAGGAAAAGCTGGACGGCACGGGCGTGGAGTCGGCCCTGGTGCGCGTGCAGCGTTGATGGTTGCGCCCCTCGCCGCGACTTTGGCGCGCGCGGGGCTGAACTTTTTCCGGGGGCAGGGCTCCCATCCCCAGACCTGAACTAGGAGAGTCTTTGTCATGAAACGCCGTGAGTTTTCTTTGTCCGCTGCCTCGGCAGCCGCCGCTTGCGCCCTGGCGCTGCCCGTCGCCACGCCCGCGCTGGCGCAGGCCCGCCAGTTCAAGGAGGGCAAGGACTACCGGCGCCTGGACAAGCCCGTGACGCCGGACGCGCCCGCGGGCAAGGTCGATGTGATCGAGTTCTTCTGGTACAGCTGCCCCCACTGCAATGCCTTCGAGCCCACGCTGGACGCCTGGGTCAAGGCCGCGCCGAAGGACCTGTCCATCCGCCGCGTGCCCGTGGCGTTCAATGCCAGCTTCGTACCCCAGCAAAAGCTGTACTACGCCCTGGAAGGCATGGGCAAGCTCGAAGCCCTGCACGCCAAGGTGTTCCGCGCCATCCACGTGGAAAAGCAAAAGCTCGCCAAGGACGATGAAATCATGGCCTGGGTGGCCCAGCAGGGCGTGGACGCCGCCAAGTTCAAGGAGGTCTACACCTCGTTCACCGTGTCCAACCAGGTGCGCCGCGCCTCGCAGCTGCAGGACGCCTACGGCGTGGAAGGCGTGCCTTCGATGGGCGTGGCCGGCAAGTACTACACGGACGGCCCCATGGCCGGCAACATGCAGAACGTGCTGCAGGTGGTGGAGTATCTGGTCAAGCAGAAATAAGCAGCCAGGCACGCCGCGTCATTCATTGGCCCGCGGTGCCCGTTCAAGGGCGCACCGGGCCCGGCGGCCAGTGGTTGTGGAAAGCCCGGACCTCTATACCCGACGGAGAAGCCCGCATCTGCGGGCTTTTTTCATGGTGCATGCTCTTGGATGGCTACAATGAACTGCAAGATTCGTGCCCTATGAAACACAGCATCCTCCCAACCCTCCTGCTTACGGCCCTGGCCTGCATTCATGGCGTTGCCCACGCTGAAAAGGCCGACCGTGCCAAGCCCATGAACATCGAGGCCGACGCCTTGCGACACGACGAGCTCAAGCAGACCAGCGTGTTCACCGGACGGGTGGTCATGACCAAGGGGTCCATCATCCTGCGCGGTGCGCGTCTGGATGTGCGGCAGGACGCCGACGGCTACCAGTTTGGCGTCGTCACGGCCGAGGCCGGCAAGCGTGCTTTCTTCCGCCAAAAGCGCGACACAGCCCCCGGCGCACCCGACGAGTTCATCGAAGGCGAGAGCGAAATCATCGAGTACGACGGCAAGGCCGACAACGTCCGCTTCATCACCCGCGCCGAACTGCGCCGCTACCGGGGCGAGGTCCTGAGCGACGAGATCACAGGCGCCGTCATCGTCTACAACAACCTCACCGACGTGTTCACCGTGGACGGCCAGCGCAAGCCTTCCACCAACGCCGCGGGCGACGCCCCGGCCTCCGGCAACCGCGTGCGCGCCGTGCTTGCGCCCAAGGACCCCGCTCCCGGCGGGGCGGTGCCTGCAGCGCCTGCGGCGCCCTCTTCGGCGCCTGCGCTGCGACCCAGCAACAGCCTTGGCGGCGGCGCCCGGTGAGCGCGGTGCCTGTGCAGTCCGGCGCCGAGACCGCCGCAAATGCTCAGCCCGGCAGCCGCCTGGAGGTGCAGCATCTGGCCAAGTCGTATGGCAGCCGCAAGGTGGTCAAGGACGTGTCGCTCGTCGTGCAAAAGGGCGAAGTCGTCGGGCTGCTCGGCCCCAACGGCGCGGGCAAGACCACATCGTTCTACATGATCGTGGGTCTGGTGCGCAGCGATGCGGGCGACATCCGCATCGACGGGCAATCGGTCGCCCACATGCCCATCCACCGCCGCTCGCGCCTGGGGCTTTCCTACCTGCCTCAGGAAGCGTCCATCTTCCGCAAGCTGTCGGTCGAGGAGAACGTGCGCGCCGTGCTGGAGCTGCAGCGCGGTGACGACGGCCAGCCGCTGCCCCGCGCCGCCATCGAGGAGCGCCTGACCGCACTGTTGCAGGAATTGCGCGTGGACCACCTGCGCGCCTCGCCCGCGATGGCCCTGTCCGGCGGCGAACGCCGGCGAGTGGAGATCGCCCGGGCGCTCGCCACGCAGCCGCGCTTCATCCTGCTGGACGAGCCCTTCGCCGGCATCGACCCCATCGCCGTGATCGAGATCCAGCGCATCATCGGCTTTCTGAAGGCGCGCGGCATCGGCGTGCTCATCACCGACCACAACGTGCGCGAGACGCTGGGCATCTGCGACCACGCCTTCATCATCAGCGACGGCCAGGTGCTGGCGCAGGGCACACCGTCCGAGATCGTGGACAACGCGGAAGTACGCCGCGTGTACCTCGGCGAACACTTCAGGATGTAGACATGGCCCCCACGCTTGTCACTCCGTGTACTGCGCTGCCCCCCATGGGGGCCCTCGCGCCTTGGGGCGGCCCGGCGGCGCACTATTGCGCCCCCACGCTCCCCGCTGCGCGTGGTTCGCTGCCCCCCATGGGGGCTCTCGCGCCTTGGGGCGGCCCGGCGGCGCACTATTGCGCCCCCACGCTCCCCGCTGCGCGTGGTTCGCTGCCCCCCATGGGGGCCCTCGCGCCTTGGGGCGGCCCGGCGGCGCACTATTGCGCCCCCACGCTCCCCGCTGCGCGTGGTTCGCTGCCCCCCATGGGGGCCCTCGCGCCTTGGGGCGGCCCGGCGGCGCTCGATCAATGAAACCAGGCCTTTCGCTGCGCGTCTCGCAGCACCTCGCATTGACCCCCCAGCTGCAGCAGTCCATCCGGCTGCTGCAGTTGTCCACGCTCGAGCTCTCGCAGGAAGTCGAGCAGATGCTGGACGAGAACCCGTTCCTCGAACGCACGGCCGACGAGGCGCCGCGGGAGGAGTTTGGGCTGGACGCCGAAAACGCGCCCGCACAGGCCGATGACTACAGTGCGGATGATGCTATCTTTTCAGGAGCTTCCAGCGCAAGTGCCACAAGCGCTGAGGGCCCGGGGGATGCTGAAGCGCCGAGCGCGGGGGCCGACGAACCCGACTGGAGCGGCGACGGCACGGTCGAGATGGCGCCCAACGATGCGGAGTGGGGTGGCGACGCCCCCGCCCGCAACCGCAACGATGGCGAAGGCGACGAGGCCGACGCCACCGAGCTGGCCCGCTCGCACGAATCGCTCACCGCCTTTTTGCATCGCCAGGCGCTATCGCTGCGCCTGTCCGAGGTGGACTGCGCCGCGCTGCGGTTCCTGATCGAATCACTGAACGACGACGGCTACCTCGAAGAACCGCTCGAAGAACTCGCCATCGCCCTGGCCGGCCCCGAGGACCTGGAGCAGATTGAGGAGCTGGTGCACCGCTTCACGGTGGCCCTGCGCCTGCTGCAGAGCCTGGAGCCTGTGGGTGTGGGCGCGCGCAACCTGGCCGAATGCCTCACGCTGCAGCTCAAGGCGCTGGACGCCGACGAGGAGGCCGACCCCGACACCGTCAAGACGGCGCTCACCATCTGCCAGCAGCCGCTGGAGATGCTCGCACGCCGCGACATCCGCCGCCTGACACAGCTCTGTGGCGATGGCGAGGAGCGCACCCGCGCCGCCATGGCGCTGATCGCCCGGCTGGAGCCGCGCCCCGGCCGCAAGTTCGTCGATGTAGAGCGCAACATCATCATCCCTGACGTCATCGTGCGCAAAGCCGGTCGCGCCAACGGGCGCGATGGCCAGCACAACTTCATCGTGCAGCTCAACCCCGACGTGATGCCCCGTCTGCGCGTGCACGACATCTACGCTGGCGCACTGCGCGGCCACAAGGGGGGCGAGGGCCACCAGGGGATGCAGCAGCGGCTGCAGGAGGCGCGCTGGTTCATCAAGAACATCCAGCAGCGGTTTGACACCATCCTGCGCGTCTCGCGGGCCATCGTGGAGCGGCAAAAGAACTTCTTCACCCACGGCGAACTTGCCATGCGCCCCCTGGTGCTGCGCGACATCGCCGACGAGCTGGGCCTGCACGAGTCCACCATCAGCCGCGTGACCACGGCCAAGTACATGGCCACGCCCATCGGCACCTACGAGCTCAAATACTTCTTCGGCTCGGGCCTGGGCACCGAGACCGGCGGCAACGCGTCCAGCACTGCAGTGCGCGCGCTGATCAAGCAGTTCGTGTCGGCCGAAAGCTCCGCCAAGCCGCTGTCGGACAGCCAGATCGCCGAGATGCTCAAGGAGCAGGGCATCGAATGCGCGCGCCGCACGGTGGCCAAGTACCGTGAAGCGCTCAAGATCGCGCCGGCCAACCTGCGCAAGGCGCTGTAGGGGCGCAGCCATTGGGGATGGGGGGCTGCGCAGCGCTCGCCGGCGCTGAGCCGGCGCCCCCCGGCTCCTACTGTCCTTCTATTTGGTGGCCACAAACACCGCGTCGTAGGCCTGGGCCGTGAAGCCATTGATCCGCTTGCCTTGCGTGAGCAGCACGGGCACGCCACGTCCGCCGATCTGGGTGAACGCTGCCTTTCCTGCCGGGGTATCGATGTCCAGCTCGCGGTAGGCAATGCCTTTGCGGCCCAGGTAGGCCTTGGCTGCCTTGCAGTAGCCGCACCAGGTGGCCATGTAGAGCACCACCTCTCCACGCGGGGCGGCCGCAGTCTGCGCCTGTGCAGCGGCAGCGCTGGATGCGGGCTGGGGCGCGGCGCCCGGCACCACGCTGACCGGCAGGTTGTCCAGCTTCAGCGCCTTGTCCACGCCCGCGCCCGTGGGCGGCTTGTCGCTGTAGACCACCCTGCCGTCCGTGCCCACTGACTTGTAGAGCGTCTGGGCGCCTGTCGAGGGCGCGCACAGCGCCATTGCCATTGCAAGGGCGGCAGCCGCGCTACAGCGAAAGAGGCTCATGGAGGGGCTCCGTTAAAATCCGATGCCTGCGAGCATAAGAGACAGCGTGCCTGCTGTCTGCAAGATGGCCCTGCGGTGCCCCGCCATTGCGCTGCCGTCCAGGCGCGACCCGCTTCGCTGCCGGCCCGACGGCGCGTGCTGCCGCAGGCGAATTGCGCTCACGCGGTGAGCCCTGCCACAGCGGTGGCGCCACCGTGGTGCCGTGATGATCGTTGTCCCCGTTCCCACCTTCACCGTCCGTCCCATGGCCCGCATCGTCTTCGACCTCCCCGCTCAGTTCGGTTTTTCCACCGAGCTGCAGATCTACATCAGCCATGTGAACCAGGGCGGGCACCTGGACAACGCGCAGCTGCTGAGCCTGGTGTCCGAAGCGCGCGTGCGATTTTTCCAGTCGCTCGGCTATCCGGAGGCGGACGTGGGCGGGCTGTCCATCGTGGTGGGTGACATCGTGGCGCAGTACAAGTCCGAGGGTTTTCACGGCGAGACCCTGCGTGTGGAGATGGCGCCGATGGATTTCAACCGCTATGGCTTCGACCTCGTGTACCGCATGACGGAGAAGACCACGGGCCGCGAGGTGGCGCGCGGCAAGATCGGCATCGTCTTCATCGGGCGCAGCGACCGCAAGGTGGCGGGCATTCCAGAATCCATCCGGCAGTTGCTGCTCCAGCGCGCGCCCACAAGTGCCGCTGCCCCGGCGGCCTGAGATCATCAACATCGACATGTTCTCAGGCGTATCCTCCAGCCAGTCCTATGAACCAACTACAACTTTTCCTTCCTTGCGCCGCGGGCGTCGAGGGCTATCTGGCCGACGAGGTGCACGCCATCACGGGCCTTACCGGGCAGGACCTGCTGGTCGGGCGCGGCGGCGTGCTGCTGCGCGCCTCCTGGCGCGATGCGCTGCTGCTGAACCTGCACAGCCGGCTGGCCCAGCGCGTGCTGGTGCAACTGGCGCACCGTCCCTACCGCTCTGAAAACGACCTGTACGCCGCCGCGAGCGATGTGGCCTGGGAGATCTGGTTCACCACGCGCCAGACCTTCAAGGTAGAGGTCACAGCCCAGCACAGCCCGCTGACCAGCCTGAACTTCGCGGGCCTGAAGGTCAAGGACGCGGTGGCCGATCGCTTTCGCGCCAAGAGCGGCGTGCGGCCCGATGTGAACACCCAGTGGCCGGACGTGCGCATCCACCTGCACCTGACCACCGACGAGGCCACGATCTACATCGACACCTCCGGCGAGCCGCTGTTCAAGCGCGGCTGGCGCGAGGACAAGGGCGACGCACCGCTCAAGGAAACCCTGGCCGCAGCCATGATCGCCGCGAGCGGCTGGGACCCTCTGGGCGACAACCCCCAGCCGCTGTACGACCCCTGCTGCGGCAGCGGCACCATCGCCATCGAGGCCGCGCAGATCGCCTGCCGCATCCCGGCCGGCATGGGGCGGCGCTTTGCGTTCGAGAAGCTGCTGCCGTTCCAGGCACATGTCTGGTCTGCTATCAAATCAGAAGCCAATGGCGCAATACAGACAAGCGCTGTCCCCATATTTGGCAGTGATGTGGCCTTCCGCATGGTCGATTTTGCTGTGCGCAATGCCGAGCGTGCCGGCGTGGCCGATGCGGTGCAGCTGCGCGGCGGCGACGCCCTGCAGCGCATGCCCCCCTGCGAGCAGCCGGGCGTGATGCTGCTCAACCCGCCCTACGGTGAGCGGATCGCTGCGGCGGGCACGGCGGGGCGCAGTGCGGGCGAGCGCATGGGCCAGGTCGAACGCGTCGGGCGCGAGACGGCGCAGACCGAAGACGGCGGAGAGTTCTTCAGCCAGCTGGCCGCGCACTGGAAGAAGAACTACAGCGGCTGGACGGCCTGGATGCTCACGCCCGACCTGAAGCTGCCCGGCAAGATGCGCCTGAAGGAATCGCGCCGCGTGCCGATGTGGAACGGCCCCATCGAGTGCCGCATGTTCCGCTTCGACATGATCAAGGGCGCCGTGCGCGAGCGCGCCGCCAAGCCTGGCGAACCCGGCCCGCGCGATGCGGGTTGAGCTGCCCCTGCCGGCCGAGGCTGCCGCGGGCGAGCCCGCGCGCCCCGTGGTGGTGGACACCAATGTGGCGCTCGACCTGCTCATCTTCTCGGACCCCGCCACCGTGCCGCTGCGCACGCTGCTTGAAGCCAGGCGCCTGGACTGGATCGCCACGCAGGTGATGCGCGACGAACTCGAACGCGTGCTGGCCTATCCCCACATCGTCTCGCGCATGGACTACTACCGTGTGGATGCCGCGCAGGTGTTGGCGGCGTTCGACGCGCAGGTGCGCCTGGTGGACATCGCCACGCCCGTGCGCTACGTGTGCAAGGACACGGACGACCAGAAGTTCATCGACCTGGCCGCCGCGCACCGCGCCATCCTGCTCTCCAAGGACAAGGCCGTGATCTGCATGAGGAAGCGGTTGCTGACGCTGGATGCGCACGTGGCCACGGCGCTGGTGCTCGTGCAGCCCGAGGCCGCAGCTGCCTGATACCCGTTTGTCTTCGGCAACACCAAGCAAAGCGGTTCGCGCCGCATGAAAGCGGCGCGGTGACGCCGTGCCTTAGCCGTGCCTTCGCCGTGCCTTATGCCGCGAACTGAAAGTCGCTCGCAGCGTGGAGCTGCCAAGTCCCATCGCCCTTGAGCTCCAGCACATGGCTGTGGTGCTGCAGCACGGCGGGCCGGTGGGCAATGCTCACCAGCGTGGTGCCGCTGGCGCGCAGGCGCTCGTACAGCGCCGCTTCGTTGGCGCTGTCCAGCGCGCTGGTCGCTTCGTCCAGGATCACGATGCGCGGCTGGCGGGCCAGCACGCGCGCGAACGCCAGGCGCTGCTGCTCGCCGGTGGACAGCAGCTTCTCCCAATCGTGCGAGGCATCGAGCCCGCCCACGCGTTCTGCCAGCGATTCCAGGCGCACGGCCTCCAACAGCTGCAGCAGCTGCTCGTCGCTGAGCTCTGACTCCCGGCTGGGGTAGATGATCTGGCTGCGCAGCGTGTCCTGCTGCATGTAGGGGCGCTGCGGCAGGAAGAACATGTCCGTGAGCGGGGGGCTTTGCACGGCACCGGTGCCGCTGCGCCACAGCCCGGCCATGGCGCGCAACAGCGAGCTCTTTCCGCAGCCGCTCGGACCGGTGATCAGCAGGGCATCGCCCGGCTGCAGCGACACGCACAGGTCCTGCACGAGCAGTCGGCCGAATTGCGGCGTGTGCAGCGTGAGGCCTTCGATGGCCAGCGTATCGCCCTCGCGCGCAGCGATCTGCGGCGACGGCGCGGCGTCACCGGCGTCCACGGGCAGGGCCTTGCCCGTGGCAGGCACCGCAGAGGGCTTGGGAGGCCCGGCCTGCTCAGCCCAGGGAGTCGGCGCTTCGGGCGTTTTGAGCGCGACCTTCGACAGCGCGTGCAGCCGGTCGATGCCTGCTACAAAGCGGCTCAGACTCTCGAAGTTATCCACGATCAGCGAGACAGCCGCCAGCACCGCAGCAAATGCGCCCGCCGCCTGGATGGCGCGGCCCACTTCCATCTCGCCCGACAGCACGCCGTTGGCCAGGATGATCGCCGGCAGCACCAGCGTGAGCTGGCTGAACGCGCGCTGGTACAGGTTGAGCGCGCGCTGCTTCTTGATGAGCCGGCCGAAGTTGTTGAACGCGGCTTCAAAGCGGCGGTTGAGCTGGGCCCGCTCCTGCGGTTCGCCCCGGTAGAACGCGATGGACTCGGCGTTCTCGCGCAGCCGCATCAGGCCGAAGCGGAAGTCTGCCTCGCGCCGGATCTGCCAGAAGTTGAGCCGGATCAGCGGCGCTCCGAAGAAGTACAGCGCGCCGAACGTGCCGAGCAGCGCATACACCGCCAGAAACGCCACCAGCGTGTGCGAGATGGACCACAGCACGGCGCTGAACGCCACCAGTTGCATCAGCGACCCAAGAAAGATCAGCAGGAAGTGCGTGGAGCGCCCGGTGAAGGTGTTGATGTCTTCGCTGATGCGCTGGTCCGGGTTGTCGATTTCGCTGCCCGTGCCGATCTCGTAGTACTTGCGCTCGCCCAGGTAACCGTCCAGGAAGCGGTGCGTGAGCCAGCGCCGCCAGTGGTTCGAGAAAGCGTCGCGCATGAAGTAGTAGAAGGCATACACCGGCACGGCGAACGCGAGCACCAGCAAAGTGCCGCGCACCGCACCCCAGAACCTGTCGGCCTGCTTGGCGGCCAGGGCGGATGTCAGCTCCCCGCTCTTGTCGACCAGCATCACCGCCAGCTGGGTTTCCAGCACCATCAGCCCGATCAGCAGCGCAAGCAAACCCCAGGCGGTGCGTTTCTTGTCGCCCGTCCAGTAGGGGCGGGCCACGCTCATGAACTGTTTCCAGGCGGACCAGGACAGCGTGGGGGGGCGGCGGCGTTTTTTCTTGGCAGGCTGGGGCGTGGCTGAAGGGACGGCAGTCGGGTCAGGCAGGGCGGTGGCGATGGAAGCGGCGGAGGCAGGCTGTGGCATGGGCAAGGGTCTGAGAAGCGTGGTGCGAAACACCTGCCTGCACGATAGGTTGCAGACACCCGTGGTGCTGTCAGCCAATGCCTACCTGGCAGTACAGCGGCTTGCGCGACCTGTCCGAGCAGCGCGATCTGCGCCCTCCCGTGAGCGGGCAGGTCTCAGCCCTGCCCAAAGATGACGCTCAGGGCCGCAGCAGGTCGTACGCCGCCCGCACGCGCTGCAGGTCGCGCCCCAGCCGGCGGCTGGCCGGCAGCAGGCGCATCCAGCGCATGCGGCGCAGGCTGGCGGCCAGCACGGCCTGCATGTCGGGGCTGCCCTGTGCGGCCCACACCGCCCAGCGTGCGCGCGCCGCTGGCAGCAGGCCACCCTGGTGCAGGTAGATGGCGGTGGAATGCGCATAGCACAGCGCATCGCGCGCATGGCACAGCGCCAGCGGCAGCACGGCGGCCGGGTCGTCCTCGAAGTCGATGCAGACCACAGCGCCGCTCGGGTCGCGCACCATGTTGCGGGCGAAGGCCTGGCTCAGGCAGGCGCCCTGTCGGTGCACATGGGTCAGAGCATCGAGGCCCTGCTGCCACAGCGCCAGAACGGCGGCGGGGTCGCCCGCCCGCAGGGTGCGATCGATCGCATTGCCCAGCGAATGGGCCTCCTCGCCCACGCGGCCCAGGTGGCGCATGGCAAAGCCGTTCGGCTGCACCGCCAGCACCTCGGGCACGCGCACGCCGCGCGCCGCCAGGTCGGCCAGGCGCCGCACTTCGGTGGCGATGGCCGCCTCTCCGCCCGGGTTGGGCACGGGGCGCAGCACCGGCAGGCGCAGCAGGCCCGCCAGAACCGCCATGGCGCGGTAGCGGCCCACGCCGTGGGGTGCGCCGGCGCGCTTGACCCAGACCTGCTCGTGACCCAGCACGTGGGTCATCACGTTGTGGGGCTGCGTGGCCAGTTGTTGCCGCAGGAAGGCGTCGTAGTCCGTGCGTGCTTCGGGGAAAAGGGCAAGGGGGCTCTCCATGCGCGTCATACGGCCGCGTCTCCCGTGGCGGCCGCAGCCTGCGTCACGGCCACGGCGGCCTGGGCGATCTCCACATGGTGCGGCACCGAGGGCTCTAGCTGCGGCTCGCGCGCGGCGAAGCTGTGGGCATTGGCCAGCGGCCAGTACAGGCGAAAGACGTTGTGCTGTGCCTCGAGCGGGCCCAGCAGCGCGCCCGGCTGCATGCGCGTGATGAGGTTGGACAGCAGGCGCACCTCGGTGTCCGTGATGCGGCGCACGATGTGGTGCGCGGTGATGTCCTTGGGATGGGTGAGGCCGGCTGCCTGCACCAGCTCCTGCAGCGCGTGCAGCGTGCTGTGGTGAAACTGCGCCACGCGCGCGGCCTTGTCGGGCACCACCAGGGCCTGCTGGCGCAGCGGATCCTGCGTGGTCACGCCCGTGGGGCAATGGCCGGTGTGGCAGCTTTGCGCCTGGATGCAGCCCAGTGCCATCATGAAGCCGCGCCCCGCGTTGCACCAGTCGGCCCCGAGCGCCATCATGCGCGCGATGTCGAACGCGCTGATCACCTTGCCCGCGCAGCCGATGCGCACGCGATCGCGCAGGTTCACACCCACCAGCGTGTTGTGCACCAGCAGCAGGCCCTCCTGCAGCGGCGCGCCCACGTGGTCGCTGAACTCCACGGGCGCGGCGCCCGTGCCGCCTTCGGCGCCATCGACCACGATAAAGTCGGGCGTGATGCCGGTGACGAGCATGGCCTTGACGATGGCGAACCACTCCCAGGGGTGGCCCAGGCAGAACTTGAAGCCCGTGGGCTTGCCGCCCGAGAGTGTGCGCAGCTTCGCGATGAACTGCATCATCTCGACCGGCGTGCGAAAGGCGCTGTGGCTGGCGGGCGAGATACAGGCCTCGCCCTGCACCACGCCGCGCGCCGCCGCGATCTCGGCCGTGACCTTGGCGCCGGGCAGCACGCCGCCGTGGCCCGGCTTGGCGCCCTGGCTGAGTTTCAGCTCGATCATTTTCACCTGCGGGTCGGTGGCGTTGGCGGTAAAGCGCTCTTCGCTGAAGCTGCCGTCGCTGTTGCGGCAGCCGAAGTAGCCCGAGCCGATCTCCCAGATCAGGTCGCCGCCGTGCACGCGGTGGTGCTGGCTGATGCTGCCCTCGCCCGTGTCATGCGCGAAGCCGCCTTTCTTCGCCCCCTGGTTCAGCGCCAGGATGGCGTTGGCCGACAGCGCGCCAAAGCTCATGGCCGAGATATTGAATACGCTGGCTTGGTAGGGCTTGGTGCAGGGCGCCACCGACTGCGAGGGCGCGTCCGGGCTGCCGCCGATCCACACGCGGAAGTCGTGCGAGGGCAGCTGTGTGGGCGCGAGCGAGTGGTTCACCCATTCGTAGCCGTGCGCGCCCACGTCCAGGTGCGTGCCGAAGGGCCGGTTGTCCGGGTCGCCCTTGGCGCGCTGGTAGACCAGCGAGCGCTGGGCGCGCGAGAAGGGCGCGGCCTCGCTGTCGCTCTCGATGAAATACTGGCGCACCTCGGGCCGGATGTACTCGAGCATGAAGCGCAGGTGGCCGATGACCGGGTAGTTGCGCAGGATGGCGTGGCGCGTCTGCTGCAGGTCGTACACGCCCAGGGCCACCAGGGCCGCGAACACCAGCACCACGGGCAGGCCCGCGCTGAACGCGACCAGCGTGAACAGCGACAGCAGCAGGCCGAACACGCTGAGCGCGAAGGCGGTGTAGCGCACCGGGTACAGGGAGTTGAGCTGGTGGATCATGGGGTGTGGGACTTTCTTGTGGACTGCGGCCGGGCGTACACTGGCCGCCTTTCACGCAGGCACCCCGCCCGGGCGCCACCCATCATAGAAGTAAAAGATTGTTGTGGCCGCCGCGCGGTGGCCGGAGTTTTCCCCATGACAGACGCACCAGCCACCTCTGCAATTCCCCCGGGCCTCGGCCCCGACGAGCTTGAGGAGATCGACAACATCCTCGACGACCTGCGCTCGCGCGGCGAGGAAATCCCGCAGTGGGAGTTCTGCGACGGCTTTCTCGCTGCGGTGGTCTGCAGCCGCCGGCCCATCGCGCCCGCCGAATACCTGCCCATGCTGCTGGGCGACGGCGCCGAGCTGGATGTGGCCGAAGGCGAGCCGCTGCCGCTGCTGCCCGCGTTTGCCGACGCCGCGCAGCAGGCCCGCTTCCTGGAGCTGTGGGAGCGTCGCTGGAACGAGGTGGTGGCCCAGCTCGACGCCAAGGTCGAGTCGCTGGACGACGAGCGCACCTACCAGCCCGAAGCCATGGACATGCGCGGAGCGGTGGCCAGCCTGACCGACGAGCAGCGCGCCGAGATGGGTGACGACCAGGAGATCCCGTCCTTCGGCCAGGTCTGGGCGCTGGGCTTCATGTTCGCGGTGGAGAACTGGCCCGAGGACTGGGCCGCCCCGCGCGACAAGGACGCCGCCCGCTGGCTCGACGACGCGCTGGACAGCATCGTGGCCCTGACCGAGGACGACACCGGCAAGCCCGAGGTCTGCATGTACGACGAGGACGGCCCGCCCAGCACCAGCCAGGCGCGCGTGGAAGCCTTCGGCGAGGCCATCTGGGCCGTGTACGACCTGCGCCAGGTGTGGAAGAGCCTGGGTCCGCGCGTGGAGACCTTGCGCAAGGCCCCCGAACCCGGCCGCAACGACCCTTGCCACTGCGGCAGCGGCAAGAAGTACAAGAAGTGCCACGGGGCGTGAGCCCTGTTTTGCTATTGATTTGATAGCTTTTGCCGCTTGCTGGATGGGCGGTACAGGCCGTTTTTTGCTTGAATGTTCATGTCGCGCCCCCGGGGCGCGATGTTTTTTTGCCGTATGAATTCCGTTTTTCTCACCCGCCTGCGCGCCGAATGGGCGCCCAGCGTTCCGCGCGAACTGCTGGCGGGCGCCGTCGCCACGTTTGCGCTCATCCCCGAGGTCATCGCTTTCTCGTTCGTGGCGGGTGTCGATCCGTCGGTGGGGCTGTTCGCCTCGTTTGTCATCAGCCTGGTGATCGCTTTTGTGGGTGGCCGTCCTGCCATGGTGTCTGCGGCCGCGGGCTCGGTGGCGCTGGTCGCGGCGCCGCTGGTGCAGTCGCACGGACTTGGCTACCTGCTGGCGGCGGGGCTGCTGGCGGGCGCGGTGCAGGTTGTCTTCGGCCTGCTCAAGCTGGGGGTGCTGATGCGCTTTGTCTCCAGCTCGGTGCGCACGGGCTTCGTCAATGCGCTGGCGGTGCTGATCTTTGCCGCGCAACTGCCGCACCTGCAGGGCCAGGGCGTGGCCACGTGGGCCATGCTGGCACTCGGGCTGGCCATCATCTACGGCCTGCCGTGGCTGGGCGGCGTGCTGCGGCTGCCCGCGCTCAGCGCCGTGCCGTCCCCGCTGATCTGTGTGGTGGCACTGACCCTGCTGGCGCAAAGCCTGGGCGTGCAACTGCCGACGGTGGCGGACCTGGGCAAGCTGCCGGACTCTCTGCCCGTGTTCGGCTGGCCCGGCGTGCCGCTGTCACTCGACACGCTGCGCATCATCCTGCTGCCCGCGCTGGCCATCGCGATGGTGGGCCTGCTCGAGTCGGTGCTCACGGCCGCCGTCGTCGATGAGATGACCGGCACCCCGAGCGACAAGAACCGCGAATGCGCGGGCCTGGGCGCGGCCAACATCGCCGCGAGCCTGTTTGGAGGCATCGCGGGGTGCGGAATGATCGGCCAGGCCGTGGGCAACGTGAAGTACGGCGGGCGCGGGCGGCTGTCCACGCTGTTCGCAGGCGTTTTCCTGCTCATCCTCATGGTGGTGCTCAAGGACTGGGTGTCCAGGGTGCCGGTGATCTCCCTCGTGGCCATCATGGTCATGGTGTCGGCATCGACCTTCGACTGGAAGTCGCTGTCCGCGCTGGTGCGCCACCCGCGCCTGTCCAGCGCCGTGATGGCGGCCACCGTGGTGGTCACCATCGCGACCCACAACCTGGCGGCGGGGGTGGGCGTGGGCGTGCTGCTCAGCGGCGTGTTCTTCGCGTTCAAGGTCTCGCGCATGCTCGACGTGCAGGTGCACGACGAAGGGGGGGCCGCCGGTGCGCGCACATGGCGTGTCGCGGGCCAGGTGTTCTTTGCTTCGGCCGATGCTTTCGTCGAGGCGTTCGACGTGCTGGGCGCCGAGGGCCGCGCGGTGGTCATCGACGTCACGCACGCCCACTTCTGGGACATCACGGCCGTGGCCGCGCTCGACAAGGTGGTGCAGCGTCTGCGCCACCACGGCTGCACGGTGCAGGTGCTGGGGCTGAACCAGGCGAGCGCGGTGCTGATCGACCGGATGGGGGTTGAGCGGGGCTGAGAGCCGCCGTGCAGGGCAGCAGCCTGCCGAATCTTTCAGCACCTTGCCGCATGCGCGCCAGCGCCTGGTGCCCCGGGAGTTGTCAGGCCAGCAGGTGTGCCAGCAGCCGCTGCAGCGCGTAGCGCAGCGTGGCCGCGCGCACGGTGCCCCGGTCGCCCGGAAAATGCTGCACCTCGCTGTGGGTCTCGCCGCCCACGCACCACGCGAACCATACGGTGCCCACCGGCTTGTCGTCACTGCCGCCCGTCGGGCCGGCCACGCCGGTCACGGCCAGGCTGACCTGGGCCTGCGAGTGGGTGAGCGCGCCGTCGGCCATGGCGCGTGCCACCGCTTCGCTCACGGCGCCGTGCTGCTCGATGAGCGCGGCGGGCACGCCCAGCATGTCGGACTTGGCCGCGTTGGAGTAGGTGACGAAGCCGCGCTCGAACCACTGGCTCGAGCCTGAGAGGTCGGTACAGGCTGCGGCAACCATGCCGCCGGTGCAGCTCTCGGCGGTGGCCAGCATGTGGCGGTGCTGCAGCAGGTGCAGCGAGATCTGCGTCAGATTGGCTTCCAGCGCAGCACTGTCAAGCGCTATCAGCTCACTTTTTGATAGTGACGTCATGGTCATCGGAGTCTCCGCAGCGCCTGTCGGCAAGCCCCCAAGGCTGCCACAAACTTCTGGCGCGGTACAGGTGCAGGATCAGGCCACGGTGCCTGCCGGCACCGCGCCGCCGTTCACCAGAAGAGGAAACGCCACAGCGCGATGACCAGCAGTGTGCAGAAAGCCGCCACGAAGTCGTCCCACAGGATGCCCCAGCCGCCGCGCCAGCCGAAGCCCTTGAACAGGCCGTCGGCCCAGCCTACGGGCCCGGGCTTGGCCGCGTCGAAGAAGCGGAACAGCGCGAACGCCGTGAGCTGGCCCCAGAAACCCATGGGCATGGCCAGCCACAGCACGAGCCAGAAGGCGACGATCTCGTCCCACACGATGCTGCCCGGGTCGGCCACGCGCAGTTGGCGCGCGGCGGTGGTGCAGGCCCACCAGCCCACCAGCGTGCCCCCGGCGATGAGCAGGCCCATGCGCCACGGCGTCATCCACTGCTGCAGTACCAGGAAGGCCAGCCAGGCCCACAGCGTGCCCACGGTGCCCGGCGCCTTGCGCGAGAGGCCCGCGCCAAAGCCGAGCGCGATGAAGTGGGCCGGGTGGGCGAGCAGGAAGCGCACGGTGGGGCGCAGGGCGTCGGGGGCGGAGGGCATGTCGGGGTCAGAAAGAAAAAGGGCAGGCCCGTCATGGCGCCTGCCCTTGGATTGTCGCCCAGCGGGGCAGGTGGGCCCGGCGGGTGGTTCGATGGTGCGCCTGCTGTATCTGCCGCGTTACTGCCGTTCCTGCAACTGGATATCCTTGGGGTAGCGGATGGTGTGCTCCGCACTGAACTGCGCCGTGGCGCCGGCCGCCAGGCTCTGCTGCCAGGCCACGGTACCGGGCGAGCGGTCCCACGCCAGGTCGGCGGGTTGGGGCTGGTAACGCGACTCCACCTCGATCTTCTCGTTGCGCGACACCGGCGCCGCGTGCAGCACCTGCAGCGTGATGGCGGTCTTGTGGCGGTTGTCCACGCTGTAGGCGCGCCGTGTCTTGCGCTCCGTGCGCGAGCCGGTGAAGCCCGTGCTGCCGGTCAGGTCCTGCACCGCCTCGGCGCGCACCGTGACCAGCTCATCGCGGCCGAACGACAGGTTGGTGCTGCCCGCTGGCGTACCGGCACTGGCGCTGGCGAAGTCGATGCGCCCCGTGCCCACGAAAGCGCCGTCACGGTACAGCCCCACCGCGCCTGCCGGCCACACGCCCGCGGGCTGCGCCATCTGCGCGATGAGATAGGCCGCTTCTTCCACCGCTGGCGCAGTGCGCGTGATCAGCGTGGCGGTGGCCGTCTGGCTGCCCAGCGCCAGCGTCACGCGCTGGCCGTTGGACGGCACGGTGATGCGCTGCGGCACGGCGAACTCGGTGGCGAAGCCCTTGTCGATGGAGCTCACATCGAAGCTGGGCATGGCTTCTTCGGCCATGCGCGAGCGTGCGAGCGGGGCGGGGGAGGCTGGTGGCGCGGGCGCTGCCATGGCCATGGCAGGCGCAGCCGCGACGGGCTGCGGCGGCGGCGCCACGTCCAGCGTCCACGCGCGTGGCAGTCGGCCCTGCGTGGCGCGGCCGGGCTGGCCGGTGGACAGCGTCAGCTGCACGCCGCTCCAGTCCTCGCCGCTGTTTTGCGCCACCAGTGCCTGGCGCTCCAGCAGCACGGTGGAGTTGGCGCTGTCCAGCGTTGCGCGGTAGGTGGGCTGCCAGCCGGGCCCGCGCACCTGGTAGGACAGGCGCAATTCGGCGTCACGCTCGGCCGCCAGGTTGATGCTCACCGTGACCACGCGCGCGCGTTGGCCGGCCACACGGTCGCGCTCGGCCACCAGGGGTTTCAGCGCGAGTTCCAGCGCCTCCTGCTTGCGCTTGAGCTGGTGCGCGCGGGTGAACGCGTCCTGCCCGGACTTGCGCAGCACCTCGGCCGTGGCCGTGATCTGGGCGGGCGTGGGGCTGGCGGTGCGGCCGGCGGCGGCGGTAGTGGGCGGCGTGGCGGCGTCATCTCCCGCTACGATGCCGCCCACGCCGGCCACGCCGCGCAGGTATCCGTCCACCAGTTGCAGCGCCGACGACTCGGCCTTCACGCCCGCGATCTGGTCTTCCAGTTCGCGGATGCGGCCATCCAGCGGGCTGGCGCAGGCTGCGGCCACATCGCGGTCTTCGGTGAGCACGTTGAATTCGCCCACGCGCACGGCCGGGTCCGCGCTGATCTGCAGGCTTTGCGCGTCGATGGATGCGGGCAGGCAGCCAAGGGTCAGGCTGCGCGCGCCGGCCGGCACACGGGCCACACGCTCCACAGTGGCGCTGCCGGGGTACACGGTGACGCGGGCGATACGCGACGCGGCGCCCGCCTCAGCGGCGGGCCGGGCTTCCTGGGCCTGCGCGCCGGCCATGGTGGCGCACCACAGTGCTAAGCCACCCAGCGACAGCGGAGCGACGGTGCGCAGAACGGAGCGGGAGTGGGGCATGCGGCTCATGCAGATCCTTGGGCAATGGCAAGAGGGGTGGGGGGGAACATCCGGCCCGCATGCTAGCAGTCCGACACCAGGCCCTGCACCGCCCAGGGCAGGCCGCTGGGCCGGGCGTCACAGCGCCTGCGGAACCTCCTGCGCCAGGAAGTCATACACCGCGCGGATCTTGCGACTGGTGCGGATCTCGCGGTGCACGGTGAGCCAGACGGGCAGTTCCGGCAGCGCCAGCGTGGGCAGCACGGGCACCACGTTCGGGTCCGTGCGGGCCATGTAGGCGCCGACGAAGCCCACGCCCAGGCCTGCGCGCACGGCCTCCCAGCAGGCGATCAGGTCGTCGGTGCGAAAGGCAAAGCGCTGGCGGTCCACCGGGTAGCCCATGGCGGCAAAGCCTTGCTGGATGTCCTCGTGCCGGTCGTTGCCGATCAGCTCGTGCTGCAGCAGGTCCGACGGCTGGCGGGGCGTGCCCTTGCGCCGCAGGTAGTCGCGGTGGGCGTAGGCCCCCAGTTTCACCGCGCCGATGCGCTTGGCGACCAGGCTGGCCTGGTCCGGGCGCACCATGCGCAGCGCGATGTCGGCCTCGCGGCGCAGCAGGTTGGTCACCTCGTTGCTGGAGACCAGCTCCACCTGCACCTCGGGCAGCGCCTGGCGCATGCGCGCGAGCACCGGCGGGAGCAGCACGCAGGCCACGGGCTGGCTGGCGGTGATGCGCACAGTGCCGCTCACGCCGCCGTCGGCGCCCGACACGCTGCGCGCCAGCTGGTGGGCGCCCGCCTCCATGGCGCGGGCTGAATCGGCCAGCTGCAGTGCCATGGCCGTGGGCTGCAGGCCGCGCCCGGTGCGCTCGAACAGCACCACGCCCAGTTGCGACTCCAGCTCGGCGATGTGGCGGCCGATGGTGGGCTGGCTGGCATGGAGCACGCGGGCGGCGCCCAGCAGGCTGCCCTGGTCCAGCGCGGCCAGGAAGGACTGCACCAGGCTCCAGTCGAAGGTCTGATTCATGGCGGTAGCGTGCTCCGGTCGTGCGTTGTTGTGCTATTCAAAAATGAATTGCTGGTATGGAAAGTTAAGCAATTGTGTGGTTGGCCGCGCGTTTCCACAATCCGCTCATTCCTTCTTTTTGGAGACCGCGATGAACCGCACCATCACAGATTTGCCCGCCCCCGCCACGCCAGCCGCTGCCTCCGATGGAGCGCCTACCGTGCTGATCCTCGGGGCGCGCGGCCGGTTCGGGCTGGCTGCGGCGCGGGCCTTTGCCCAGGCCGGCTGGCAGGTGCTGGCGCAGGTGCGGCCCGGTGCGGGCGGCCCGGCGCTGCCCGCCATCGGCGGTGTGTGGTGGCTGCCTGTGGCGGTGCACGATACGGCGGCGCTGGTGCGCCAGGCGCAGGGCGCGCAGGTGGTGGTGCATGCGCTCAGCCCGGCCTACACCGACCAGGCATGGCGCACCG
Organism: Acidovorax sp. sic0104; assembly: GCF_019219095.1. Taxonomy (GTDB): domain Bacteria; phylum Pseudomonadota; class Gammaproteobacteria; order Burkholderiales; family Burkholderiaceae_C; genus Acidovorax. Next base: position 59,160 of record NZ_JAHUWH010000019.1, on the reverse strand, counting down.
AGGCGCCAGCGCTGCTGGACGCGGCCATCGCCGCCACGCGGGAGCTGGGCGCCACGATCATGCTGCCTGGCAACGTCTACAACTTTGGAGAGGGCATGCCGCCCGTGCTGCGCGAAGACACGCCCCAGGCGGCCACCGGCGTCAAGGGCCGCGTGCGCATGGGGCTGGAGCAGCGCCTGGCCGCCGCCACGCGGGACGGGCGCATGCGGGCCGTGGTGGTGCGAGCGGGCGACTTCTTCGGCAGCGGCGCGAGTGGCTGGCTCGACCAGGTCATCGCCAAGGACCTGCACCGGGGCCGCATCACCTGGCCCGGCGCGCTCGACGTTGCCACGCCCTGGGCCTACCTGCCCGACCTGGCGGCCGCCTTCGTGCGCGTGGCGCAGCAGCGCCACCGCCTGGCAGCGTTCGACTGTCTGCATTTCCAGGGCCATACGGTGAGCGCACAGGCCTGGCTGCGCAGCCTCTCCGCGGTCGCCGCAGAGCGCGGCTGGCCCCCCGATTCCGGCGCGCTGCGCGTCGTGCGCCTGAACTGGACGCTGATGCGCGTGGCCGGCCTGTTCATGCCCATGCTGGCGGCGCTGGCGGCCATGCGCTATCTGCGCGACCAGTCGCACCGGCTGGACAACACCCGCCTGCGGGCGCTGATCGGCGACGAGCCGCACACGCCGTTCGACCAGGCGGCGCGCCAGGCGCTGGCCGACCTGGGCCTGGGCGGGCAGCCATTGCCGCGCGCCGCGCTGGCCTGACGCGTGCCCCCGTTCTTTTCCATGTTGTTGGCAACGCACCGGCCGCAGGGCCAGAAGGAATCGCCATGAACCGTCGCAATTTCATCCGCCTGGCCGGCGGTGGCACCGTCGCCGCCGCCACGGCCGGCACCCTGGCCGCCTGTGGCATCTACGGCCCCCACTACCCGGCCGAAGCGGTCGAGGCCTGGCAGGGCCCGGTGGGCGAGACCGATCTGCGCCGCCGCGCCGTGGCCTACGCCATCACCGCGCCCAACCCGCACAACCTGCAGCCCTGGGTGGCGGACCTGCGCGAAGAGGGCGTGATCACCCTGCGCACCGACCGCGAGCGCGTGCTGCCGCACACCGACCCGCTGGGGCGCCAGATCCTGATCGGCCACGGTGCCTTCCTGGAGCTGCTGGTGCTGGCCCTCGCTCAGCAGGGCGTCGGCAGCGAGGTGCAGTTGTGGCCGCAGGGCCCGCTGCCCGCAGCGCTGGCGGATTGGGACGAGCGACCGGTGGCGCGTGTCACCTTGAAGCCCGCGGGCCGGTCAGACCCGCTGTTCGCCCACGTGCTGCAGCGCCACACACCCAAGAGCGATTTCGACACGGCCCGCTCCGTGGCGCCCGACGTGCTGGCTGCTCTGCTGGCCGGGCAGCGGTCCGGCACGGCGCTGCAGGTGGGTGGAACGGTGGAGGAGGCGCGCCTGCAGCCGCTGCGCACGCTGTGCTGGGAGTCGGCCCAGGTGGAGCTGCTGACCCCGCGCACGATGATGGAGAGCATCCACCTCACGCGCGTGGGCCCTGCGGAGATCCTGCGCCACCGCGACGGCATCTCGCTCAACGCGCCGTTCGTGCGCGCCGTGGCCGCTTTGGGCATGTTTGACCGCTCCGCCCCGCCCGCCGAAGGCAGCGCGGCCTACAAGAGTGCGATGGGCCGCTTCGAGGGCCACAGCCGCACGGCGATGGGCTTTGTGTGGATCACTGGCGGCAACACGCGCGCCGATCAGGTGGAGTCCGGCCGCGCCTACGTGCGTCTGCAACTGCAGGCCACGGCGCTGGGCGTGGGCATGCACCCCATGAGCCAGGCGTTGCAGGAGTTCGCCGAGATGGCGCCGCACTACGAGCGCGTGCACCAGTTGGTGCTGGGACGGCCGGCGCCGCGCGCGCCGCAGGATGCGACGGTGCAGATGTTCTGCCGCATCGGCTACCCGCAGGATGAGGTGCCCGCCACGCCGCGCCGGCCGCTGTCGCAGTTCGTGCGGGCGTGATGCGGGGCGGGTTTGAGGTGCCGGGAAGCTGGGGGAAGCTCACAGAATAGGCGCTTCATTCAGCAAACCGTTCGGGCTGAGCCCTTCGACGTGCTCAGGACAGGCTCAGCGTGAACAGGTGAGGTTCTACCAGCCCATCGAGACCATCGGTATCAGGCCACGGGCGCCACGAACGCGATCAGCCGCCCCATGCGCCGTATCCATTCGGCCGTGACGATGAACTGGGGCTTGTCCTTCTTCACATACGGCGGCACCTCGGGCGGGTTGTCGGCCGGGTAGGGGGAGGTGTCGTACACATCGCCCACGTGCTTGCTGCGGTAGGCCGTGCCCGTGTAGGGGGCGGTGGGGCCGTCGTTCTGGTAGGGGTTCACGATCTCGGGCACGGGTGACGTCCAGTAGTTGCGGGTGCCCAGCTCGGCGAGCAGGGTGGCGACTTCGCTCTCGGGCACGGCGGGCGTGGCCATCACCGCGCCGGTGAACAGGTCCGGAAAGTCCACCTCGCGGATGGAGAAGTACCTGGGCAGCGAGCGGCCGCCGCCCGTGACCTTCAGGGGCGAGCGCGCGGCCATCTCTGCCACGGCGGCGTCGGTCATGCCTGCGAGCTTGGCGTACGTGGCCTCCAGCCCGGCGATGTCGATGGCCCGGCCCGCCGAGTAGTGGCTCACCGTGTTGGTGTAGTTCTTGTCGTAGTAGTAGGCCCCGTTGTGGATGTTCGAGCCGTAGCGGTGCACGTACAGGCCGTCGTTGGTGCCCAGCTCGACGAAGGTGGGGTGGGTGCGGCCGCCGGCGAGCAGCGGGTTCACCGTGGCGGCATCGGCCGGCAGCGGGCAGCTCTTGAGCCACGCAATCGCCTCGGGCAGGCGTGCCAGGTACTTGCGGTCGCCCGTGAGCTGGAAGTAGTTGAACATCTGGCGGATGTTGGTCTGCGTGGTGTGCGTGGCGAGCGACCGGGGCTCGTAGCTGCGCGCGCCGGCGGGCGAGCCCGCAGGGCGTCCATCCTTCTCGCGCGAGAGGTGCTGCAGGCCCCAGCCGGCCTGCGCTCCGGGCTGCTGCATGAGGCGCATGCATTCCATCGCGCGGGTGATGTGGGGCAGCAGGCGCGTCTCGCCGAGCGCCATCACGCACAGCGTGAGGAACTTGATGTTCTCGCCCATCACGTCGTCGTTGAAGGTCACGTGCAGCGTGTAGTCGCCGTCGTCCATACCCGCCTTGGCCCCTGCGGGCAGCTGCGATGCATTGGGCAGCGGCATGCTGCTGACCGCACCGGGGAAGTGCGGAAAGCGCTGCGGCCAGCCGCCCCCGGCCACGCCATACTCGGGGCCGAACTGCGCGTTGACCACGAAGTCGATGGCCTTCTGCACTGCCGGCAGGTAGCGGGCCTCGCGCTTTTCGAGGTACATGCGCAGCAGGAACTGCGAGGCCACGGCCGTGCCCGCGTCGTCGAACGTGGCGTTGCCGTAGTAGTGCTGGAACTCTTCGAGCCGCCAGCCGTTCTTGCCGATGGTGTCGTACCACTTTTTCAGCGACGCCTCGCCCGCGAAGTCGTGGATGTAGTTCCAGCCACCCGAGCTGTGCTGCGCGGCCATGATGGCCGTGGCGGTGCGCTCGGCCGCGCGCCAGTGGCGCTCGTCGCCGGTGGCGTGGTACGCATCCAGGTACACGTGGCCCACCGACGGCGTGCCCGGCGGCTGGATCCAGCACATGGTGCGGTACGCCTCCATCTCGCCGAAGGTCTGCCGGAGGTCCGGAGAGTACGACCACACGTAGCCGCCCTGGTAGGACACGGTGTCGTCCATGTAGTGCGTGGCGCGTTTCAGGGCATCGGCCGCGTCGGCCCGGGGGCCGGGCGGAAAGGTGGGCGCGGGGTCGTCGCTGCCGCCGCAGGCGCTCAGCAGCAGGGGGGCCAGGGCACTCAGGGTGAAGTCTCTGCGCTTCATCGTCAGCATGGGATGTCTCCTCGTTGGATGGCAAGGGGTCTGGAAGGGGCCGAAGCGGTCGCGCCTGCTGCCAGCCAGGCGGCACGGCCCCAGGCTGTACAGCGTAATGACAGATGACGTCGTACAACTTGGCGCGGATTTTGGGCGTGTGATTTGGCGCTGGGACTGGCGTTAACCCCAATCGGCCTCTGGCGGCTACCGCTGCAGAATCGGGCGCGAGAGTTCGGTGGGAACCCAGCTGAAATGCCTTGGAGTCCGCATGAAATCTCAGATTTCGGGTTCTGCGGATGGCCCTGTCGATGGCGCTCAACTGCGCCGCGGTACATGCCGAAGCAACCCGATCCACACTCTAAAAATTTGTGATTATTTGTATGACGTCAGATGATGACGTTAACAATGCACACACAACAACAGGATGGAGGGACAGGCATGCACAAGGGATTGAAAGCCGGGTGTCTGGTGGCGGCAGCATTGCTGTGCGGGGGCGCGGCATGGGGGCAGACCAAGCTGCGCGCATGGAACATCCACCCCGACGGCTACCCCGTCACCGAGGCCATGAAGAGCTTCGCGCAGCAGGTGGGCAAGGCCACGCAGGGCCGCTACCAGATCGAGGTTTTTTCCAACGCTACTTTGGGCGATCAACCCAAGGCGGTGCAGATGCTCAAGAGCGGCGAGATCGACATCGCCGAGTTCAGCTCGGGCCCGCTGTCCGATGCGGTGCCCGGCATCAAGGTGCTGAACCTGCCCTTCCTCTTCACCGACTCGGCCCACATGTTCCGCCACCTGGACGGGGCCCTGGGCCAGCGCTTTGCCGCCAACCTGCAGTCGGCCGGCTTCGTGGTGCTGGGCTGGTATGACGGCGGCGGGCGCTCGTTCTACTGTGCCAACCGCGCGCCGGCCACCATCCGCGACCTGGCGGGTGCGTCCATCCGCGTGCAGCAGTCCGAGATCTACATCGAAATGGTCAAGCTGCTTGACGCCAAGCCCGTGGCGCTGCCCTTCAAGGAGGTGCTGGGCGGCTTCGAGAAGGGGGCCATCGACTGCGCCGAGAACAACATGCCCTCGTACGAGTCCACCGGCCACTACCGGCTGGCCAAGAGCGTGTATGTGACCAACCATGTGATCTCGCCCGAGGCACTGGTCGTGTCCACGGCGCTGTGGGCCAAGCTCTCGGCCGAGGACCGCAAGGCATTTGCCGACGCGGGTGCGCAGTCGGCCCTGCTGATGCGCGAGTTGTGGAACAAGCGCGTGGCCCAGGCGCTGGAGACCACCGCCAGGCAGGGCGCGCAGTTCGTGCGCGTGAAGGACGTCTCGCCCTTCGTGCGGCGCATGGCGCCGCTCTACACCAAGTACATGACCGACCCCACCACGCGGGAGGAGCTGCTGACCATCATCGCCAAGTAGGCGGTGCGCTGGCGCGAACGCTCAGGCCGGAAAGGCCGGGCCGTGCGGCTGCAGGCACATCGGCCGTTCATCGAACGCCAGCCAGCCCAGGGTGTCGCACAGCACCTGCACCCACGCCGTGTAGTCGGTGCGCAGCGAGCAGTGCATGGCGAGGGGCCCTTCGGACACATCGTCGGGCAGGTGGAATTCCACCCCGTGGCCCAGCACCGTGGCGTGGCCCCAGGTGGGCAGGGCCCATTCCAGGCCCGGCACCATCTGCGCGAGCGAGGCCTTGATGTGGTCGATGTCGCGCAGCACCAGCACCGTGTCGGGCGAGAGTTCGTCGGTGGACAGCGGCAGGCGCGCAGGCTGGAAGAACAGGTAGGTATAAGCCATGGGCCGCGATGTTGCACCTTGTTGCACCGGCCGCCCACAGGCACGCGGCGCGCTGCGTGAACTAATGCGCAGTCGGCCCGACTGTCTGCAGTGCGGGCCGGGGCGCGGCTCAGCCCGGGGCCGGCGCCGACGGCTGCAGGTACTCCCGCACGAGGGCCCTGGCGCGGTGCAGACGGCTCTTGGCGGCCTCGCGCGTGGTGCCCAGGCGCGTGGCCATCTCCTCGATGGTCAGCTCCTCGAAGTCGCGCATCAGGAGCGCATCGCGGTAGATGGGCGGCAGCGAGTCGATGGCCAGGGCCAGGTCGTGGCGCAGTTCGTGGTCGGGCCTGTGCGACCAGGCCAGGTGGTCTTCGACCTGCGCCAGCGGCTCACCCTTGAGCCAGGCCAGCATGGGCCGCATGCACAGCCGCTGCACGATGCGCACCACCCAGCCGCCGAAGGCAGCCACCTCGCGCAGCGCGCCCACGCGGCGGTACACGATGATCAGCGCCTCCTGCACCACGTCGTCGGTGGCCGTGGTGGCCGCGCAGTGGCGCAGCGCGTAGCGGCGGATGTCGGGGCGCGCCAGGGCCAGCAGCTGTTCCATGGCCTGCGCGTCGCCGTCGCGGGCGGCGGGCAGCAGCTGGGCGAGCGTGCGGGGCGGGTTGGCGGTGCTCATGGCAGGCTGTGGTGTCTGAGGTGTCGCCGCATCACTCCACCGGCTTGCGCCCGACCAGCGCGCAGGCGGGGCAGTAGCCGAAAGCGCCGCTGAGCACGCTGCCCACGCCCGATGCCACGAGCACCAGGCCCATGGGCGATGCGCCTTGCCACCACAGGCCGACGGCGACGAGGGCGATGCCGCCGACGATGCGCAGCAGGCTTTCGGGGCGGGTGATGTTCTTGCGGTACAGCATGGTGAAAAGCTCCTGGGAATCTGGGTGGATGGACAGCGAGGCGCACCCGTTGCGCACCTCACCACCAAGAGCCGGCGGATTCCGCAAAGGATTCATGGGTCGTGAAAATAATTTTTGGGCAGGGCCTGGATGCCGCGCTCCGCGGCCCCCTGCCAAGCCTCACTGAAAGTGGTCGAACGAGGCATACCGGTTGGCCAGCGGCTGGCCGCTGCCATCGACCAGCGCCAGGCCGGGCTCGGCCACCACCGTGCCGATGCGCGTCACCGCAGTGCCGCTGGCGGCGGCGGCCGCCGCCACCGCAGCGCGCTGCCCGGGCGGTGCCGTGAAGGCCAGTTCGTAGTCGTCGCCGCCCGACAAGGTGCAGCGGCGCGCCAGTTCGGCATCCAATGTGCCGCTGGCGCTACATGAATAAGCGCTGGCAGCTATCAAACTAATAGCAATTTCTGCATTGATCACCGCCCCCGCGCCCGACGCCTTGAGGATGTGCGACACATCGCCCACCAGCCCGTCGCTCAGGTCCATGGCGCTGCTGGCAATGCCGCGCAGCTGCAAGCCAAGGGCGACGCGCGGCGTGGGGCGCTCCAGCCGCTGGCGGGCGTGGGCCAGTACCTCGGCGGGCAGCGTGATGCGGCCCAGCAGCGCCTCCAGCGCCAGCCGTGCATCGCCCAGCGTGCCGCTCACGTAGAGGTCGTCGCCGGGCCGCGCGCCGCTGCGCAGCAGGGCCCGGCCAGGGGGCACTTCGCCGAACACGGTGATGCAGATGTTGAGCGGGCCCTGCGTGGTGTCGCCGCCCACCAGCTCGCAGCCGTGCGCATCGGCCAGCCGCCACATCCCGCGCGCGAAGCCGGCCAGCCACGGTTCGTCCACGCGCGGCAGCGACAGCGCCAGGGTGAAGGCCAGCGGCCGTGCGCCGCAGGCCGCCAGGTCCGACAGGTTCACCGCCAGCGCCTTGTGGCCCAGCGCCTCGGGGTCCACGTCGGCGAAGAAGTGGCGGCCCTCCACCAGCATGTCGCTGGAGATGGCCAATTGCATGCCGGGGGCGGGCGCGAGCAGCGCGCAGTCGTCGCCCACGCCCAGCACTGCAGCGCCATCGGGGCGCACGGAGCGCGTGAAGTACCGGGCGATCAGGTCGAACTCACCCATGGCGTCCGTCGATGGTCAAAGGATGTGCGAAAGGCATCCAGCCCATGAGGGCCGAGCGCTCGGGCGCAGTGGCAGAGCGTGACCCCAGTTCGGCCACGCGGGCAAACGGGTGCAGGTCTTCAAGGCGGATGTCGCGCATCGGGCAATGGTAACGGTGGCGCTGCCCGCGCGGGACCGGGGCTACGGCGGCGTCACGCGCTGGCGCGTCGGCCGGTGTTGCCGGCGTGACGTGCCGCAGGACGCTCAGGCGAGCGTGCCGCGAAAGCGCTGCGCGGCCTGGCGGCTGACCTCGGCCAGCAACTGCTCTTCGCGCTGGCGCTCGCGCAGCCAGCGCGCATCGTTCTGGCTGGCTTCCACCTCGGTGCGCAGCATGTGCATGGCGCTGGCCGAGCCCTGCATGGCCGCGTGGCTCGCGATCTTGTCCATGGTCTTGAGGATGTGCTCGCGCAGCGGCATGTGGTCGCCCGTGGACGGGTCCACATAGACCGCGTCCATGCCGAAGCGGCAGGCCTGGAAGCGGTTGTACGTGTAGACCAGGTAGTCGTCCTCGGCGGGCATGAACGGCTGGTCTGCCAGGAACCAGGCACCGAGCGACTGCACGTAGCCTGCGAGCGCCGCGGCGCGCTCGATGGTCAGCGGCGTGTCGAACACGCGGATCTCGATGGTGCCGAACTCGGGCTTGGGCCGGATGTCCCAGTAGAAGTCCTTCATGCTCTTGACGACGCCGGTGCGCGTCATCTTGTCGAAGTAGGCAGTGAAGTCTTCCCAGGTGAGCGCCAGCGGCGCGCGGCCCGAGAGCGGGAAGGCGAACACCGAGTTCAGGCGCGCGGAGTCGAACGCCGTGTCCTGACCCTGCACGTAGGGGCTTGATGCCGACAGGGCGATGAAATGCGGGATGTAGCGCGACATGCGGTGCAGCATGAGCAGGGCGGCGTTGGCATCCGGGCAGCCGATGTGCACGTGCTGGCCGAAGATGGTGAACTGCTTGGACAGGTAGCCGTACAGCTCGGACAGCTCGCGAAAGCGGGGCTTGTCGTAGATGCGCCGCTCGTGCCACTGCTGGAAGGGGTGCGTGCCGCCGCCCACCACGGCGATATTGAGCTTGTCAGCGCTCTTGACCAGAGCATCGCGTATCGGCGTGAGCTGACCCAGCACCTCGCTGCTCGAATGGCAGATGCCGGTGGAGATCTCGATCATGCTGTTGGTCATCTCGGGCACCACGCTGCCGGGCAGCGGGGTCTTGTGCATGAGGCGCAGCATGTCCTCGGCGTAGGGCGCGAGGTCGTAGTCGTTGGTGTTGACGAGTTGCAGTTCCAGCTCGACACCCAGGGTCAGCGGTTCGGAATGGTTGAAGGCTTCTAAGCTCACGATTGCGACTCTCCGTTTTGGCTGCGTGCTGTCAGGGTTGCCCAGGGCTTGGAGCTTTCGCCTGCACGGTAGATGGCCACGGTGGCGATCACGGCGCCCAGCACTTCCATCAGCAGGATGGCGGGCAGGGCGACGCCAGCGATCACGTGGCCGGTGGAGGGCGAAGCCAGAACGAACTGCGAGGCGATGAGCAGCGCGATGGAGGACATCGGCGTCATCGCGCAGCCCACCCACAGCGCCTGCTTCCAACTGGCGCCGCTGCCCACGTTGCCCAGCGCCACGCCCGAGGCCTTGGCCACCAGGCGCACGGCGATCAGCGCCAGCACCACGCCCGCCACCGGGGCGCTCCAGTCGGCCTGAGCGGCCACGGTGGAGACCAGCACGAACATCAGCATGGTGAGCAGCGACGAGGCATTGCCCAACTGGCGTGGCCAGGCCCAGGGCCGGGGGTTGAGCTGCTTGAGCAGCATGCCGCCCAGCAGCGCGGCCAGCGGCGCCGAGCCGCCCATGTGAGCAGCCACCGCGGTCCCGGCGGCCACGAGGGCCAGGAACAGCATGGAAGTGTTCTCGCTCGTGGGGCTCATCACGCGCAGGGCCATGCGCAACACCAGCGCCAGCACGGCGGCCACCACGATGGAAACCCCCAGCACCACCACGACGGGCGACATGGTCTCCAGAAGCGTCAGGCCCTGGCGGTTGATGAGTTCGGCCTTGGCACTGCCCAGCGTCAGCGCGTACAGCGTGGAGAGCGTCGTCAGCACGATGGCGCGCTCCGTCACCGGGCCGGCGGCGCGGGTGTCGGCGACCACGCGGGTCAGCACGGCAGGCGAGGCGGCCAGCGCCACCAGGGCCAGCGGCCCGGCCACCTGCGTGGGCAGGTTGAGCCACACCAGCACCCAGTACACCGCGAAGTAGGTAAACACTGATTCCGCAACGCTCTGCACCAGCACCATCGGGTTGTGGCGGAACCACCGCAGCGGAATGCGCCCGCCGCACTCGAACAGCACGATGGCGATACCGAGCTCCAGCAGGAACAAGCCGATGCCCTGCAGCGGCCACACGGCGCCGCTGAAGCCCGCCAGGCCCGCCGCTGTGCCCACGAGCGAGTAGCCCAGCACCTTGGGCAGGCCGGTGTGGCGCTGGGTGAGATAGCCTGCCATGGCCGCCACTGCCAGAAGCAGTGACCACTGGACCGTGGGCAACCCGGCCGAGGGGCGCAGCCACTGCGCCCAGAAGGTCAGGATTTCATTCATGTCTGGAACCTCTGCGTCAGGCGGGGACGGACCCCACCGGGAGTGATGAAGCAGGTGCGCACATCCCTACGGCGAGGGGCGCAACTGTCGCTGCCTGAATTTACAGGCCGAAACATCCTGGCCATGTAGGACAGGGGCGGGGCTTGCCGACGCCCCCCAGCCTGTCTGTGTTCAGGCTGTACGGCGCGCAGGCAGAAAAAAGCTCAGGGGCGCGGTGCGAAGGCGCGCGCGGATCGCGCGGTAGATGTGCGAGCGGTCGACGCCGCTCACGTTCTGCGCCCGCAGCGCCAGGCTGAACGCGAGGTAGAAACTCACCGTCACATTGAGCGCGCCCAGCAGCGGCAGCGATGCCACCGCCCACCAGAAGGCCGGCGCGTGAAGAACGCCGATCCCGAGCGTTGCGCTGGCCGCAGCCACCTGGCCCGTGGACAGTGTGACATGGCGCACGTCCAGGCCCAGTCCAAAAAACCCTGCGAATGCCGGGACGAGCCCGAGCATGAACCCCAGCGAGATGTTGGCCGCAAAGCCCGAGAGGTTCTCGCGCAGGAAGCGCGCCCAGCGCGCGGCACGCTCGGCGCCCAGCCAGCGCGTGATGCGCGGGTTGTAGTGCAGTGCCGAGTCCAGGCGACTGAGCACGAACCAGTTCTCCGTCCAGCCCGCGATGATGCTGGATGCGAACAGCAGCACGCCGGTGAACGCGGCGAAGAACAGCGACGGGCCCAGCAGGTGCAGCGAGGCCAGCACATGGTGCGCCTCCTTCTCGCTGATGGCCGGCGCGCCCGTGGCCAGCGCGATGGCGGTGGCCAGCAGCAGCACGGCCGGGAACACCACCAGCACGTTGCCCAGCACGGCAGCGACCTGCGAGCGCACCAGGTGCGTGATCTCGTCCACGAACGATTCGATGGCACCGCTCGCGCCCAGCTCCTTGAGCTTGGCGGCCATGGCGGGCGCGGTCATGGCGGGCTGCTTGGTGGCCACCGTGAGGTGCAGCAGCTGGATCAGCACGAAGGTGATGGCGTAGTTCACCCCCGCGATGAAGCCGCCCCAGAAGGCCGACAGCGCCAGAGCGTGCAGCCCGAACTTCACCAGCGTGGTGACGGACATCAGCGCGCCGCCGCCCGCGGCCTTGGCGACCATGGCGCGGTAGTCGGCGGCGTTGCGGGTGATGTAGTGCTCGCCGGTCTCGGCGCTGCGCTCGGCCACCTTGGCGGCCAGCAGGGAAGAGTTGGAGGCCAGCAGCGCGCGCAGGCTCCTCCGCTCCTGGCCCACCATCACCAGGCGCGACAACAGGCGCGCGGCGGTGGCTGGCGGGGTGGGAGACAGCAGGCAGTCGATCAGATCGCGCACCCGCAGGATGCGCTCGCGCAGCTGCCGCAGGCGAAACACCAGGCCTACCGAAATGCCGTTGTCCTCGAAGTGCGTGTAGACGGTGGCCGCTGCCGCGCGGCAGGCCTCCAGGCGCTCGCGCAGGCGCTGGGCGGCCTCGTTCAGGCGATCGGGCGTGCGCAGCGCGTGCAGCACTTCCACACGCAGGCTCTCCACGTCGCGGATCAGCGCATGAAAGGGCTGCGCGTCGCGCGCTGACTCGCTCATGCGCAGGCGCAATTCGGGCGCGAAGCCGGTGGAAAGGATCTGGCCCGCGCAATAGGTGATGGCGTCCAGCAGCGCCTTGTGCCAGCGCGAGGGGCCGGTGCTGGCCGCCGGGTCTGCCAGCAGCGCCACCAGGCGGGCGAGCTGCGACTCGTCAAGCGCGGCGAGCCACTGGGCATCGAACTCGCTCGGCAGGGCCAGCATGAAGAGCTCGGACGCGTCGATGGTCTCGGGGCTCCCGGGCAGCAGCTTGATGCGCAGGCGGTGGCCGATCTCGCTGACCAGCGCCGTGCGCGGCGCAAAGCCGAAGTCGGCCAGCAGCGTGGTGATGTCCACCTGGTCCACCAGGGTGGCCCACCAGGCCTGCAGCCGCTGCTGCACGTCGGGGCGCGTTTCGACGGCGTCCAGAAACAGCTGCACCCGGCCCACGGCCGCAGGAATGGAGTCCCGCTTGCCGCGGACCCATTCGAGCAGATGGATCAGCCACAGGTGCCGGTGCGCCAGGTCGGCGCAAGGGTCGAGCGCGGCCAGCAGGCCCGCCAGATCAACGGCAGGAGCAGCCCGCTTCAATGAAGCACCCGACCGGTCAGGGGTTCGCCGGCAGGGCCGTGGCCCATTGCTTCGAGCATGAACAGCGGCACGGGCGTGTCGAACGGCTCGCCTTCTTCTCCCACGCAGTGGAAGGTGCCATGCATGGTGCCGCTGGCGGTGCGCAGGCGGCATCCGCTGGTGTATTGAAACGATTCGCCCGGCTTGAGCAGCGGCTGGTGCCCCACCACGCCCAGGCCCTTGACCTCCTCGGTATGGCCGCGCGAGTCGCTGATGATCCAGTGGCGCGCAATGAGCTGGGCCGGCGCATCGCCGGCGTTGGTGATCGTGATGGTGTAGGCGAAGCTGAACACCCCGGTATCCGGCGCGGACTGCTCGGGCAGGTACTCGGGCAGCACGGTCACGTCAAACTGGTACTTTGGCATGGGCCGAATGGTAACGCTGGCGGCCCCCGGCCATCGCTGCCGCGGCAGTCCAAATCCCTGGGTGCCGCACGCTTTGCGACAATCGGGGCATGAGCCGCACATTCCAAATCGCCCCCTCGATCCTCTCCGCCGACTTTGCCCGCCTGGGCGAAGAAGTGCGCAACGTCATTGCCGCCGGCGCGGACTGGATCCATTTCGACGTGATGGACAACCATTACGTGCCCAACCTCACCTTCGGCCCGATGATCTGCCAGGCGCTGAAGCCGCACTCCAAGACGGCCGACGGCGTGGCGGTGCCCATCGACGTGCACCTGATGATCCAGCCCGTGGACGCGCTGGCCGCAGCGTTTGCCGAAGCGGGCGCTGACTACATCAGCTTCCACCCCGATGCGTCTGGTCATGTGCACCGCAGCATCCAGGCCATCCGCGGGAAGGGCGTGAAGGCCGGGCTGGTATTCAACCCGGCCGCGCCGCTGGATGTTCTGGACTGGGTGATCGACGACATCGACCTCATCCTCATCATGAGCGTGAACCCGGGCTTTGGCGGCCAGAGCTTCATCGATTCGGCCCTGCGCAAGATCGAGGATGTGCGCCGCCGCATCGATGCGACGGGCAAGGACATCCGCCTGGAGGTGGACGGCGGCATCAAGACCGACAACATCCGCCGCGTGGCCGATGCCGGTGCCGACACCTTCGTGGCCGGCAGCGCGATCTTCGGCAAGCCCGACTACAAGGGCGTCATCGACACGATGCGAGAGGCTTTGGCCACCCCCTGAGGCGCTGCGCGCCTTCTCCCTTCAAGGGGGACGCACCCTGTGGCCTGGCAAAGCCAGTTCCACGGGTGCGCTGGTCTGGATCGCGCCAGTTGCGCAGGATGTTGCTATGTTTTTAGTAGCTTTCGGCGCTTGATGGGTAAGTGGCGGAGCCGATTTTTATTCGATTTTTTGTCGGGCGCCGCAGGTTCACTTTGCCGGGATGACCGTGGTGGTGACCGACTCACGCAGCACACCGCCGCCCGACACCGAGCCGCTGGTGGATGTGGACTGGGTGCGGCGCACGCACTCTGCCTGTTCGGCGGCCGTCTGGAATGCGTCGCAGCGCTGGGTGGCGTTGTCTGCAGCGGCGGGGCCGGGGTTGCTGAGCTGGCCCTTGCGCGATGCGTCCAGGGCGTTGTTGGCCTCGCGCAGGCAGGTGGCCAGCGAGTCCTGGGTGTTGTTGGTCATGCACTTCTCGCGCTCCTGCTCGTAGCGGGCGCGGGCGTCGCCGGCCGGAGCCTGGGCGATGGCAGCCGCCGAGGTAGCGAGCAGCACGGCGGTGAGGGCGGGAGTGATGAAGGCAAAGCGTGGCATCGAGGAAACTCCTTGCGCGCTGGGCGCTGGGATGAACGGGCGCACCGGGGTGCGAGGGAATGCATTGCAGCGTAGGGCGTGCGCCCGCCAGCCGCTGTCGGACGCCGCCGCCCTTGGCCGTGCGCGCACACGCCCGCTGACTGCCCTTGGATTGCCCTTGCGCAAGGGCCCGCGCTCGCCTTATCTCTCCCCGCCAAGTTGTGCCCGGGCTTACCCCAGCCGCTGGAAGGTCAGCGTGAACGCCACACCGTCGGCCGTATTGCGGGCGTTGACGGTGCCGCCCATCTTGGCCATGTAGGTCTTGGCGACGAACAGGCCCTGGCCCCGGTGCTCCGACCCGCCCGGCGGCGTGGGCTGGCTGGGGTCCGACACGCCCAGCTCGAAGATGCGTCCCAGCAGGTCCTCCTCGATGGTGGAGCCCTGGTTGTGCAACGTGGCGCTGGCGGTGGATTCCGACGCGGCGAGCGTGAGCACGATCGCCGTGCCGGCCGGGCGGTAGCGGTCCGCGTTGCCCAGGATGTGCGTCACCACATCTTCCAGCGCAAACTCGTCGGCCCGCACGATCACTGGCCCCGCGCCGCCGTCGTACACCACATTGCCGATGCCCGCGAAATGCGCGTTGTCGGCCACGTGGCGCAGGAAGGCGTCCAGGTCGAGCCGGCCCTGGGGCAGGTCGGCGGCCTGCAGCGCCTCGGCCGGCGAGGCCGTGCCGTAGAGCACGTGCACTGCCTGCTGCATGCGCTGAACGTAGCGGTGCCCCGGGTCTCCGGGCCCGCCGTGCAGCACCATGAGGGACTGCAGCGGCGACATGATCTCGTGGCCCACGGCGTGCCACATGTCGCGCTCCTGCTGAGCGCGCAGCTGTTCGCGCTGGAGGTCGTCCTTCACGCGCTGCAGCAGGTCGGCCAGGCCGCCCGCCAGGATGCCCAGCTCGTCCGAACCGCGCAGGTCCGACACGTCCAGGTCGCCCAGGCGCGGTCCGATGTGGCCGTCCTGCACGTTGTACGAGACGGCGGCCGCGCGGCGGGTGAGCGCTGTCACGCGCCTGAGCAGGCCCACTTCCACCGCCAGCCAGGCCAGCGCGATGGCGGCCAGCATGGCCCCCAGGTACCACGACATGCGGGTGGCCACGACCGCCAGGCCTTGCTCCACGCCGCGCAGGTTGCCGGTGAAGGTGACGGCGTAGTTGCCCAGCGGCGTGTCGAGGATGTCCAGCCCGGCGGGCACTGCCTGCACCTGGCCCGGGCCCTGCATGTCCAGCGGCAGCCAGCTGATCAGGCGTATCAGCCACGGCGCCGAGGGGCCCGCTTCGACCTCGGAGCCTCGCAGGGTGAGCGCGTCCTGTTCGCTGCTGCCCAGCTTGCGGATCTGTACTTTCTCGCCCGGCAACAGCGAGCGTGCCACGTCGGCCAACGACGCAGCGGGCTGTGCGCCGGGCGCGTTGCTGTCGAACAGCACGGGCGTGGCGTTGGGGGAGCTTCCGGTGTCGGCCACTGGCCCCAGCATCTCCACGCGCACCCGCATGCTGCCCAGGTCCTCGGGTGGCCACACCAGGCGCTGCTTGCCGAAGAGCGCTTCGCGAAACAGCTCCACCGGCAGTCGGATCGAATAGAACGTGCGGCGCAGGCAGTCGGGCGCCGCGCCTGCGGGGTCGCGGCAGGCGTTGCCTTGCCACAGCCAGCCCCGGAAATCGCGCACCGGGCGCGCGCGCACGTCGAGGGTGTCGTCGCCGCTGTCCGCAAATCCCGTGAGGCGGCCCCGCGTCTGGATGCCGCCCTGCGGCGGCAGCGCCTCGAACGGCGCTACCCAGCGGTGGGTGGTGCCGCGCATGTCCAGCGTGATGCGCGCGCGGTGTACGCCCGCCAGGTCCAGCGCGCCGCGCTCTCGCGCCACCAGTTCACCCGCGTAGAAGCTGCCCACCAGATAGATGAAGCCGCCCGCATAGGGGTTGTTGCCGATCGCTGCGCAGGCCGAGGCGCCGTCGGGGTACTGCACCGCGCAGCCGGCCATCTCGACGGCCTGCTGCGCCTTGTTCTGGTCGTCGAAGTCGATGGCCGCATACGGCAGCAGCAGCGGCGCGAGCGGGGTGGCGCCCTGGCCCTGGATGTGCGCGTTGAGCAGCGCGAGCTGGCCCGACGGGTGGCGCAGGCGCGCCATCACCTCGGACTGGCTGCGCTTGAAGCCGTTCTGGTAGCCCTGCCAGGCGCGCTCCTTTTCCTCCTTGAGCAGCACCACGCTGAGCACCACGGTGGCGGCTGCCAGCAGCAGGAACACGCTGCGCACGAGGATGCGCAGGCGAAACGCCGGCAGGCCCAGGCGGGGCATCTCCAGGCGAGGCATCTCCAGCGCCGTGCGCCGCAGCAGGCGCTTCATGGGCGCTTGGCCGCAGGCTGCGCGGGAACGCCAACCCAGCGGAAGCCGCGCATGGGCACGTTCTCGATGCCTTCGAAGGTGGCGTCCACTTCGCGCAGTGCCTCGCGGATGGTGCTCACATGCTTGCGCACGTTGTCGCGGTTGCGGCCGCTCTTGACCACGTCGAACAGCTCATCGTAGGAGACCACTTCGCCGCTGCGCTGGTGCAGCGTGGCCAGGATGCGCTGGGCGGTGAGCGGCAGGTTGATGCGCTCGCCGCGCCAGGTGGGGGTGCGCTGCCACAGCGGGTCTAGCACCAGCGCGTCGCCCGGTGCCGCAGCGGCGGGCGCGGCTGGGGCGGGGGCTGTCTGCGTGGTGCGCAGGATGTCGAGGAAGGTCTCGATGAAGTCCGCCTCTTCAAAGGTCGTCTTCTGCAGGTAATCCCACGCATCCAGCGCCTTCATGATGCTGCGGTAGATGGCGGCAGGCATGGCCGACACCACCAGCACGGGCGTGCCCTGGCGGCGCTTGTTGATCGCGTTGATGAGCGCCACGCCCGCATGGCGCTCGCGGCCCAGTTCGATGTCGAGCACCACCGCGTCGTAGTACTCGCGCGCCAGCGCGGCTTCGGCGTCGTCGCGCGTGAACCACTGGTCGATCACGATGCCGCTCTTCGCGCTGGCAATCCAGCCTGCCAGCTGGTTGCTGGTGGGCAGGTCGTCTTCGATCACGGCGATGCGTGCCATGCGTGCCATGGGTGCGTTGAGGGTCATGAAAGCGCTTTGCGGTGGTGTTGGCCGGATTATCCCGGCGCTCCCCACGGGGCGGTGTGAGTTTTTCTTCCGGGGCCGGAGCGTTCGCTCGCCGGCCGTGAGGGCTTTGGGGCGTGCGCCGCGTTGTTGCTTCCGCGGGTTCTCCGAAGAATCACCTACCAATGAGCCGCCACCCATCGGTTGCTCAGGCCCCGACAACAACACCACCCAACCGAGAGAGAGAAACACCATGAAATTCGCCTGGAACCGCATCGTCCAAGCCCTGCGCGGCCGCAGTGCCGCAGAGCCCTCCGTTGCCGACGCCGATGCACTGCACGACCAAGCCCTCGCTGCAGGCCCCGCCCTGGAGGCGCATCAGGACAGCCGCAGCATCCGGTGGTCCTACCTGCTGCCCACCGCGCGCACCGTGCGCTGGATGGTGGCCGGCACGGCTGTCGCCGTGGCGGCCGTGGCCGTGGTGCGCAACCCGCCGGTGCGCCACCTGGACCAGGGCGAGCTGGGCCTGCGCATGAACCAGTTCACTGGCTCGGTCACCCAGTGGCGCGACGGTGGTGTGTGGGTGCTGCCCGGTGTGCACAGCGTGCGCGTGTTCTCGTTGCGCGACCAGAGCTACCGCCCCGAAGCCATGCGCCAGGCCAGCGGCAGCGCGCCACTGCAATCGGTGGAAGGCCTGTCTTTCGGTCTGGACCTCAGCGTTCGCTATGCGCTGGACCCTTCTTCCGCCGCCGTGAAAACCGGCAATCTTCCGGATGACGTCGATGCCGACATCGTGTCCCCTGCCGTTCAGGGCCTGGTCTACAAGGTGTTTGCACGCTACACCGTGCGGGAGATCTTCTCGTCCAAGCGTGCCGAGATCGCCCAGATCATCGAGACCGAGCTGCGCACCCGCCTCGCGGCCGACGGCGTGCTGCTGCGCAGCGTGCAGATCGGCAAGGTGGACCTGCCCGCCGAGTACCGCCGCGGCATGGACAGCCTGCTGGCCGAGGAACTGGCCTCCGAGAAGATGCGCTACACGCTGGAGCTCAAGGACAAGCGCGTGAAGGAAACCGAGCTCGACGCATCGGCAGAAAAGGTCCGCCGCGAAGTGGCCGCCGAGGCCGCGGCACGCGAACAGGTCATCGCCGCGCGCGCCCAGGAAGAGGCCATGAAGCACGTGCTGCCCTTCAAGCAGCGCCAGATCGAGCAGCGCCAGCTGGAAGCCGAGGCCGAGCGCGTGGCCCGTGTGAAGGCCGCTGAAGGCAATGCCCAGGCCCGCCGCATCGAAGCCACCGGCGAGGCCGACGCCCGCCAGAAGCTCGCCGAGGCCGAGGCCTACCGCATGGACCGCATCGGCAAGGTGAATGCCGAGCAGATGGCCCGTGAGGGCGCGCTGGTCACCCGCCATCCGCTGCTCATCCAGAAGACGCTGGCGGACAAGCTCTCGGACAAGATCCAGGTCATCATCGCGCCGCCACCTGCCAACGGCGACTTCATCGGTGCGGCGCTGCTGGGCGGCAGCCGCAATGCCCAGGCCGCCGCAACCCAGACCGGCGCCGACGACGCCTCCATGACCCCATCCACGGAGCAATGACCATGAAGCGCACCCTCTTCACGCTGGCCACGGCCATCGCCAGCGCCGCCACCACGGTCGTCTGCGCTGCCGTTCCCCCCATGCCCGCTTCTGCCGCCACGCTGGGCAGTGCCATCGTCGTGCAGGACCAATCCAGCCTGCGTGCCGCGCCGCGCGACTCGGCCCTGCAGCAGACCGTGCTGTGGCAGGGCGAGGTGCTGGAAGTGCGCGGCGAGCGCATGGACTACCTGCAGGTGTGGGACCACAAGCGCGAGCGCGGCGGGTTCGTCCGTGCGAGCGATGTGCGCCGGGTCTCGCTCACAGAGGCAGACGGCCCCGCGCTGCTGTCGGTGTTGCGCTTCGTGCGCGACACGCCCGGCGCCGAGGCGATGGGCATAGGCCTCACGGCCGCCTACCTGCAAGCGGCGCCCGCCGCGGCGATTGCGGGCGAGCAGGGCGCGCTGGCCTTCGATGCCCTGGGCACCTTCGCCGACCGCCTGGCCCGCAGGGCATCGGCCCCGCCCGCCAGCACGGCTGCGGGCAAGGCCGGCGGCGCCGCGCTGTCGGCGCACCTGGACGTGGCCAGCGGCTACGGCGTGCGCTTCACCACCTACGAAGTCGAAGGCCGCATGCAGGTCTGCTATGACGGCGAGGCCTTCCGCCGCCTGCTGGCCATGCCCGCCGCCAGCGCCGATCAGCGCGCGCGCGCCGCCCTGGCGCTCACGCGGCCCGAATGCACCAACCCCGACCTGCCCGCGCACGAGCGCGCCAGGCTGCAGGACTGGCAGGCCCAGGTGCTGGAGAAGGTCGATGTTGCCGGGCTGCCGAGCTACCTGCGCAATCGTGTGCAGATGCGCCGCGCGGGCCTGTGGGGCGCCGTGGCCTTCCAGCAGGCGCGCAAGGACGGCGCGCAGGCCGCAGGCGCGGCCGCGTCCCGGGCATTGGCGGAGTTTGCCGGCGTGAGCAAGAGCGATCTGCCCGACGAGGACCAGCCCGCCTACAACGACGCCGCCATGCGGGTGAGCGCCGTGCGCTGGGCGCTGGTCCCGGCCGCCGTGCCTGTGGTCGATGCCAAGCGGCCCGCCGTGGTGGTGCAGCCGGGCGCGCCAGGAGAGACCTGCGTGCTGCTGGTGGATGCCCAGCACGGCGCCAGGGAGCCGCTGGTGCGCCGCTGCACCTATGGCGTGGTGTGGACGGCCTCCGCCACCGTCAACCGCGAAGGCAATGCCGTGGCGCTGGCCGTGCAGCCGCTCGAAGGCTGGCGCGAGCTGTGGGTCCTGCGCAAGGCGGGCGGCGATTGGGTGGTGGACGTGCTGCCGCCCGCGCCCACGTCGCCCGAAACCGGCTATGCCGAATGGGCCGGCTGGGTGCCCGGCGGGCAACAGATGCTGGTGGCGCGCGAGGCGCGCGGCCAGGGCCGCTACCGCAAGAGCTTCGAGGTGGTGCGCATCGATGGCTTGTCCACCGAACGCGTGACGGGCGACGTGGCTGCGCTGCCGGTGTTCCAGCGCTGGCAGGACGCGGGCTGGAAGCGCGAGACGCTGAGCCTGCGCTGACGGTGGGCGACGCCCGGCGCCGGCCTACAGCGGTAGAGCCGTCAGCCTACGTGCGATGGCTGCAGCGTGCGCGACGCTATGAATCCGCCGCCCGGAATGGCCTGGGCGGAATCGACTTTCCCCCAGGTCTGCGTCCATGCAAAGCCTTCTCCAATACCAATGCTTTTCGAGCCAACTGCTGGTGTGCGACAGCTTTCGGGCGTTGACCGCGTGCCACACGGCCTGCCCCCGGGCCCTCCCGGCCGCCCGAGTGCCGCCCCCGCTGCGCCCGGCGGCAACGGGTGCCGATGGGGCGCCCGGCAGCGTCAGCGACAGGCAGCCCGTCGCGCCCCTGCACGCCTGACCGGTAGCGAGCTGTAGGAGAAGCCGGTCGTGGCCCGGCATTCGCCTTACCATCCAGTGCATCGCCAACCATTCCTGCCGCTGCCTTGAACTTTCTTCCCCTGAACCAGAAAATGGTGTGCCTGAATAGAGTTTTGAATTGGAGTTGTCATTTTTACCTGTGCAGGCCGTTGTGAACAGGGTTTCAGAAAGCCATGCAAAGTTTGCAAAAACTGGAATTTGAGCTTAGCGAGTATGCAGTGCCAAGGGAATAGAGTTGCGAAATAATCTGAGAAGCTCAGGAACCTGTCTACCGGTAGGAGCTAGCCTTCACACGGCGTTTGTACTAACTCTTCGAACGCAAGCTGCGAGGACAAGGGTTTACACAAGACGTGAGTTCTACGGGTTTAACGCACACTCAATTAACGCCTTTGGAGTCGGGGCTGGTTGGGTGAGTAGAAACTACTTTGCTGGCAAAGTCACGCCGCAAGACGTTCTGGTCAAGCACACTGTCTTTGGCTTCGCCAGATTGGGGTTGTCTAGCTTGGATGCCGAAAGGGCAAGCAGTAGCCTTATAGGGGGGCGCCGACTTTGCGGTGAGCTTCAAGCAAGCACTCAAGTACACGTGCGAGGTGCTGTGCTACGTTGGTGCCCAATTTGCGCTGATGCGGAGTCCGGTGAGCTTGGGTTTGCCTCATGGCATGTGTTTCATCAGCTCCCGTTCGTGTTGATGTGCCCCACACATTGCACTCCGCTCGTCACCGTAGACGGCCTATGTCAATGCTATGACCGCGACCCTATCAAGCTGCGACTTCCAGGCGAGAGATGTCATACCTGCCACAAAATTGAACCAGTCGAGCTGGCAGTCCCTACAGGAAACGCCTACCGCCGATTTGTGAAACTATGCGCGGAAGCTTTTCATGAGCAACCATCGACTTTCATCCACGAAAATTGGACCCGATTCGTCTTGGAATTTGTTGGCTGTTTTGGATCGGAAGCCAGAGCAATCGATGCTATTGAGAAGCAACTGTGCAAGGATTGGGAGTTGCCGTTTGCTGAGTCGATTGGGAGCGCTTGGGGTTGGGCCATCTCGGTGCCCGAAGTTCTTGGCTTAGTCGTTAAGGACAGATACAACTCCTCTGCCACATGGAAAAAAATCGTTGTGTATGACGCAATGAAGAAAGTTCTTCCATGCGATATCAAGGTTTGCTGTCGACCACATTCCTAGTAAATCAGTTGCGTCGGCACATACGCCAGAGCATGCGCCAAAACGTTGCCCCGGAGCATGCTTGCGCAGAGGTCGCACAGGAGGCTTGCTTTGTTCAATTTCGTCGCTTTTACTGAATTCGGCGAAAGGCTTTCATTGCCTCCTGGGGATCGGGCTCACACGTCAATTCTCTGGATGTGTGAAATGCTTGCAGCATTTGGTTCTGGGGCTGTTGAGATCGGTTGCCGGAAGCGGTTATGTGAGTATGGCCCATGGGCGTTTCAGGGGTGATCGCGAGATGCGTACTTCTGCCGCCGGAGCGGGTTTCGCTAGCGCTATGTCCTACTTTGGGAGGCATGGAGTTCAGATTCCGCCGCCATATAGTTTGCTGTGACCAATTTGCAAGGTACTCGCCGTGCCATTGAACCCAGGAACCTCGATTGCGGAGCCCTTTGTTCCGCAGACATCGTGATAGATGATCCCTTCAGGTTCCCAATTCTTAGAAGGGCGAAAAACGCGCATACTTCTCGGTTCGAGATGAGAAGGAAGGGCAGTGTGTATTTAGGGAGCGCCCCTTGCATTTGTATAGGAGGCGAATGCTCTCAGTGCGCGTACGCAGGATGAAACAGAAGCGTGACGGCCGAAAGGTGGTCATTTGAGCGATCGACCGGCTTCTGAGGGAAGTGGCAGGACATCCTTAAGTGCGGCAAAGTACTCAATCTGACGAAATGTCATTCCATGTTCAGCTTGCTTTATTAATACTCGTGTTGCCAAGTAAACCGAACAGATGCTCGTCTCAAGCAATTCCTCCGTGATACAGCTCCACTTGCTCCTCCAATTGGGCGACAGGTTCCGGCGCCTCCGAGAGTCCCAAGGCCTGAGCACGGTGGAGACGGCGAGCCGCCTGGGAATCTCGCGGGCAACACTGAGAGCGGTCGAAGCGGGAGATCCCACGCCGTCCATCGGCACCTACTTAATAGTCATGTCCGCGTTAGGCATCTTGGGTGACTTGGCGTTGCTGGTGGATGAAGTGACACAACCGGTCACGCCAAACAATCGGGCGGCTGGCGTAAGCCTTGAAGCGCCGTTGGCTCGAATCGTCGTTTCCGCCGACACCTCCCGTCACCGGATCCAGGATCTGCAAAGTCTCGCCCTCCATGAAGAAGCGGTGCGACGCGTTCGCGCTGAGCCTGCGTTGTTGCAGCAGGCCCAGGCAGTTCTTCAAAAGTGGTTGGATGCTGGAGACCTACGTTCGGCAAGCCTGTGGCTTGAGTGGAAAGACATCCTGGAGCATCGCAAGTGGCGTAAGGCACTGGGGAGAACCCACCGAGCGCAGGAACTGAGGCAAGCGTCCCCAATGACCGCTGTTCTGCCACCAGAGGTCCGAAAACGCATCCTCCAAGAAGTCCGTGAACTGAAGGAAGGCGTCGTTCTTGAAATCGCCGGTAGGTCTCGTCAATGACAAGTACCGTTCGGACAAGCCTTTGGCAGAGGCCGAAATTTGACGCTCGATCACAAGAATTGCACTATCAGTGTTGCGTACTGATCCCCATCCATTTCCACGGAGCAAGCCATGGCCCTTGAAGACGACATCGCCACTCTCACCGTGCTCGTACAGGGCATGCTCGCTGAGTCAGGAGAGAAAGCCGGTTTTGATGCAAGGGCGTGGCTGGACCGTTGGCTTACTGGTATGGTCCCAGCATTGGGAAATCGGAGACCCATCGATGTGCTCAACGAGCCCGATGGCCTGGAGGTAGTGAAGAGCTTGCTCTCGCGAGCCCAATCTGGTGCGTACTCGTGAGCAAAGGCAGGGAGTTGGCTAGTCACGTGTCTGATCAGGACCGGTCGCCATCCCCACTGACCAATTGACACCATGCAGAATACCTATGGCTATGCCCTGTAGCCAGAACTCTCCGTATCTCCCTGCGTCTACTCCCCGGAGCGCGGACGTGGTGCTGTACCTCGACCTCGATGGTGTTGTCCACCATGAAAAAGTGCTCTGGCATCCAACTAGGGGCATCTACATGAGCCCGTATGAGGCTGCAGGGCACACTCTTTTCGAATGGATTCCTATCTTGGAATCGGTGCTTGAACCGTACCCGGCAGTTGCCCTGGTGCTAAGTAGCACCTGGTGCATCCGCCCCGGATACAGCGCAACCCTCAAACGGCTTCCGGCCTCCCTGCGTGCTCGGTTCATTGGAGGGACGTACCACAAGCGTGTCCATGGCGTGGACCCCTGGAACCTGTCCATGTTTCGCACCACACCCCGGGGTAGGCAAATTCAAGAAGACGCGCAACGCCGAAAGCCCCGGCAGTGGATAGCTCTCGATGACGATTTGGAGGGGTGGCCCGACTCGTGTCGGGAAAATTTGGTCGCGTGCGAAGGAACTACCGGCTTGTCCAACCCTGTAGTTCAACACGAGCTGAGGGAAAAACTGCGCGGCTGCCATGCGGGGTTGTCCGCCCAACTCTCGTAGTTTCTGAAAACAACTAACCGATGATGCGACGCCACTCAGACATCCTCGCGGTCTTGCAATCTGTCGCTGGCATCGTGAAGCGTCGCCACGCACTCCCGATCTTGGCCAATTTGGTCAGCCGTCGGACAGCCAGTATCGACCTCATGGATTTGGATATCGGCCCGTTGGTTCTCGAAGCGCCAGTTCGCCACAGCGCCGAGGTCTTCGCCTTGCTCTCACGTCCGGTGGCCATGCTCAAGCAGGCTTTTGCCTTGAACTTGCCCCGCACTTCCTTTTTCAGCAGCAAGGTCGGCGGCCGCAACGCGCCATAGGGCGCCAGTGATGAAGTCCCCATGAAAAAAGCCTCGACAACATCAACCTCAACGACTCGCCACCGAACAAACAACACCCCAAGCGCAGTTGGAAATCCGTCGCCCTACGCGTCTGCTGCTGAGACCAAGGCCTTTCTGGCTGGCAGCCTGGCCGCCCGGATGGTTCGCTTGGAAGCCAATGACATGCTCAGCACAGACATGGCTGCGGATCTGGTCGGTACCACCCCAGCGACAATCAATGCGTGGATCGCCAGAGGGCGGGCTATCGGATTGACTCAAACTCGGCATGCTTTCAAGTTGCCCAGTTAGCAGTTTGAACCTGCCCTATGGGATGCAGTGCCCAAACTTTCAAAAGCCTTGGGAACGACTGAGGGCTGGGCGCTACTCTCCTTCTTGGAGACACCATCGGGCGCTTTGGGCGGCCGGACACCGCGTCAGGCGATAGAGCAGGGTCATCTGGCCCGTGCAATTGAAGTGGCGGGTGCTGAGGGCTATTGACCCCTCTACGCCCCATGAAACTCGCAGATCTTCAGTACATCCGTTACTTCTAGCTCCTAGCTCCTAGCTCCGCAGCTTCTATTCCGTGTTGGCAATCAAGCGCCCCTGCGGGCACGGTGAAGAAAGGGAGACGGCTACTCCTGTTTCGATGCTCGGCCACGATGTGACGATCCTGGTGACCAAAACGGTCCGGCAACGGCCGGGGAAGATTGAGCTGGAGTTCCGCTGCTCCTCCTGAGCGCCAGCTCACCAGATCAGTGGTTCTCGACAGGAGCGGCAATCATCAGGGCGCGTTCTTCAGCATCCAACCGTCGACGCTTGGGCACCTTGACAATGCCTTTCATGTCATCGGCGGTCTCATTTATTTACGCGCTCGGACAGTCGTGCGACCGCGACGCAGCGAGAGCGGTCTTTCACCTTGCCGAGGTCTGCGAGCCAATAGCGGTCGTCTGCAACCGCGGCACGCGCATGTGCAGGTCTCTGGTCTCCTGGATCTGCTGACTGATCCAAGTCGAGCCGATGATCAATATCTTCTCGATGTGAGCGGCTTGAGTAACGGATATTCCGGCGTTGGTTCATGAGCGCATAGACGTCGTACAGGCCTCGCACTACGAGTTTCTCTACCTTGTGTAACTCATCGGTGGGTTCAGAAGGCTTGAGTGATTCGGGGTGTACTTGCGCTGGATCACGAAGCAGCCATGCGCGTTTTTTGGGGTTCGGCTCAGATCAAGGCCCGTTGGCAATGCTCTGCATGTAGTGTCCCCTCCGATACTATGTAACGAATGTTTCGAGATATTCTTGCCTCGAACGCCGGTGTTGCGCTTGAGTAGCTCCCCGGCACTGTGGCATAGAGATCAGAGAGAGCCATGCACAAAGATGAGGGAGGGAGCCATGCACAAGATCGGATACATCGATATCGTCGGCCTGCGAGCCTGTCGTCACGTTGCCATGCCGGTGGAGGCCTTCACGCCGCTGGTTGGGCAGAACAACGTGGGCAAGTCAACTATCCTTTTTGCGCTTGCGTGGGTATTGAAGCCCAGCGCCCTGGAGGCCTCCGACTTCGCGAACGCTGGTGAGCCCGTTGTAGTCACGGCGCGAATTGATGGGATCACCGAGGAGATCCTGAAACTGATACCGGAAGCGAAGCACCAGGCGGCCATTGCCCCGTTCTGCAAGACAGGCTCAATGTGGATTCGCGTCGTCTGTACGGCGCCCGGCGCCAGGGGGATCAACTGCGAGGTATTTGACGTAGAGAAATACTCTGGGGAAGGCCTCCCACAGGCTTGGAGAGCCTACCCGACGGGGTTGCCCCAGGCGGTGTCGGCGCTACTGCCCGATGCATTGCAGATCGATGCCATGGAGGATCTCGGCGAAGATCTAGGAAAGGCCAAGGCTGGCAGCACGCTGAAGTCGCTGCTCGACTTGATCATGGGCCCAATAGTCGAAGCCCATGCCGAGCTGGCCACTGCGATGGAGACCGTTCAGAACATCCTCAGCACTGAGGGAAAATCTCGGTCGGGTCATTTGAAGACCTTTGATCAGGGGGCGACGCAGGCCCTTGCCGACTTCTTCCCTGGTCTCGCGATCGAGTTAGGCCTTCAGACTGTCGAAGTGAAGGAGTTTTTCAAGGCCGGCAGTCTGAACGTCACCGACGTAGAGACGGGGGACCGCAGGACCTTCGACCAATTGGGATCCGGGTCACAACGTGCGATCCAGATGGCATTGATCCGACATCTCGCGGACCTCAAGATCGGCGAGAAGCCGACCGCCGCCCGCCGCCTGTTGCTTATCGACGAGCCTGAGCTCTACCTTCACCCGCAGGGCGTCAAACGCCTTCGCCAAGCCCTCGCCGCGTTATCGCAGAAGGGCTTCCAGGTGATATATGCCACGCACTCTCCGTTAATGTTGAGCAGGGAGAACGCCGCCGACGCAGTAATAATTCGAAAGGACAAGGCCTTGGGAACCCTTGCGCGACTGCCTCTCAGACATGCTGTGGCTAGCACCCTTGATGATGCTCAGGCCCAGTCTCGAACACTCTTCGAGCTGGGCAACCTCGCCGAGATCTATTTCTGTGATCTTGTCGTGTTGTGTGAGGGAAAGACCGAGAAACGTCTTCTGCCACTGCTCTATGAGCGTCTGCGCGGGCGCCACCCAGAGCTTGACCAAGTCGCCTTCGTCGCCGTTGGCGCGTGCTCCGACATTCCGAAGGCGCTTGCTGTATTGGCCGCCATGGGTATTCAAGCCTGCGGGATCGCCGATCTCGACTTTGCGTTCACGGAAGCCCGCAAGGGTCAGAAGCCCATGCTTCCGAAGGACGACGAGACGTTGGCGCGAACCAAGGCTGCCCTCAAACGTTTGCAACCCCAACACGGTTACCTGCTGGGCGGCAACGAGCTGCCAACAAAGGACAAGAATACGGGCTGGCAGGCTGCCGACACTTGGGCGGTGTTTGCCCAAGACGCTGAGGGAATTGAAATTTCCGCAAGCCTGCATGACGCGCTTCTCGAGCAGCACGTTTGGATCTGGAAGGCAGGCTGCATAGAAAACGTTACCGGCCATGATGAAAAGGGCGAAGACGCAATCCTGGATCAGGAGCTTGCCATCAGTACGATGGATGGAGTGGCGATCCAGACGGCTATGCCAGCGATCGTGCAGTGTTTCAGATGGCTGGACAGGCTGCGTGCGAACTCGGGCTGACGATTGGAGCTTGCGACACCAAACAACCTAACTAGATGCCATTTATGGTTTGAGTTCATTCGTCCTTTTGACGCGGCTCATGGGTGCGTGGCAATGCCGTTCTCTCCCCTGGACGCCCTTCCGAATGTTGAGTTACCGCAAAGCAGTCCATGGTGAACTTCCGCTCCCAGCCTAAAGCCGCCACGCCTGAAGGTTCAGGGTTGGATGTCGTCAACTTCTGTTTGCATTCGAACGAAACTTTCTAGCTGACTAAGACGAGCCAATCCGGCCTGAGCAACATCGAAGCTTGGGCAATGTTCGATGCCGTACAGCAACTTGACATGGCACTTCCTAGGATCGTTGGTCTCGGACTGCCTAAGCTGCCTACTGCTGTTCCAGAATCTCCAGAGCCTCTTTCGCAATCGCCAGCGAGAGTTCCTCATGAAGAATCCCAGCCTTTAGCACCAAGTGTTGCAAACGACGTTCGCGACTAGGCTCCTTGCCGATGAAGTCGCGCCGTTCAATGCGCTGGTAGATGTCAAGCTTGGCCTGGTGCATCGCCTGCAGTCGGGCGATTTCCTTCTCAAGCCCCGTGGGGCCAACCGCAGCCTCGGCGCGCAGGCGCACCATGAGCTCGTCGCGCAGGGGCGTGGGGTCCTGCTGCTCGGCGATCCAGCGCCGGAGTTCCTTGCGACCTGAAGGCAGCAGGCGGAACTGGCGCTTTCGGCCGCGGCCCGTCTCCGCGGGCAAAGCCTCGATCCATCCTGCTTCCTCCAGCCGTGCCAACTCGCGGTAGATCTGCTGGTGCGTGGCGTGCCAGAAGTAGCCGATGGACTTGTCAAAGCGCTCGGCGAGCTCCGAGCCCGAGCAGGGGTGCTCGACAAGGGCAGTGAGAAGGGCGTGGGGCAGGGACATCGAAAGGGTGCGCCGGGAGGAAACTGCAAAGGCCGCCATCTTGCCTGAATCGGGAGGGTTCTTCATTGTTTATGCAACCAGTTGCATAAATGCGGGATACTGGCTATATTTGTGCAACTGGTTGCATAAACAAGAAAGAGACCTGCGATGAACGCCATCCTGAAACCCGCCCCGGCCCCGCTGAAATCTCCGGCTGACAGCAATAGCCCCTATCCACACCTGCATGCCCCGCTGGACCTGGGCTTCACCACGCTGAAGAACCGCGTGCTCATGGGCTCCATGCACGTGGGGCTGGAGGAGGTGGCCAACGGCTTCGAGCGCATGGCAGCTTTCTATGCCGAGCGCGCGCGCGGCGAGGTCGGGCTCATCGTCACGGGCGGCATTGCACCCAACGAGCGCGGTCGGCCCATGCAGGGCGGGGCCATGCTGGTCAACGAGCACGAGGCCGCGCAGCACCGCAAGGTGACCCAGGCCGTGCATGCTGAGGGCGGCAAGATCGCGATGCAGATCCTGCACTTCGGTCGCTATGCCTACCACCGCGACCTGGTGGCCCCGAGCGCGCTGCGCGCACCCATCAACCCCCACGTGCCGCATGCGCTCACCGCTGATGAGGTGGAGCAGACCATCGAAGACTTCGCGCGCTGCGCCGCGCTGGCCCAGCACGCGGGCTACGACGGGGTGGAGGTCATGGGCTCCGAGGGCTACCTGATCAACGAGTTCATCGCTGCGCGCAGCAACCACCGCGATGACGCCTGGGGCGGCAGCTACGCCCACCGCATGCGCTTTCCGGTGGAGATCGTGCGGCGCACGCGCGAGCGCGTGGGGCCGAACTTCATCATCATCTACCGCCTGTCCATGCTCGACCTGGTGGAGGGCGGCTCCACGCTGGCCGAGGTGATCGAGTTGGCCCAGGCCATCGAGGCGTCGGGCGCCACCATCCTGAACACCGGCATCGGCTGGCACGAGGCACGTATCCCCACCATCGCCACCAAGGTGCCGCGCGCGGCCTATGCGTGGGTGACAAAGCAGGTGATGGGGCAGGTGGGCATACCGCTCATCACCTCCAACCGCATCAACACGCCCGAGGTGGCCGAGCGCCTTCTGGCCGAGGGCTTTGCCGACATGGTCTCCATGGCGCGGCCCCTGCTGGCCGATGCCGACTTCGTGCGCAAGGCGCGCCAGGGCCGGGCCGACGAGATCAACACCTGCATCGCCTGCAACCAGGCCTGCCTGGACCACACCTTCGGCGGCAAGATCACCAGTTGCCTGGTCAACCCCCGCGCATGCCACGAGACGGAACTGGTCATCGCCCCCACCGCCGCCAAGAAGCGCATCGCCGTGGTCGGCGCCGGTCCGGCCGGCCTGAGCTTTGCTGTCACGGCCGCCCAACGCGGCCATGCAGTGGTGCTGTTCGATGCGGGCAGCGAGATCGGCGGCCAGCTCAACATCGCTAAGCAGGTGCCGGGCAAGGAGGAGTTCTACGAAACCCTGCGCTACTACCGCCGCCAGCTGGAGCTGCACGGTGTGGAGGTGCGCCTGAACACCCGAGTAGAAGCGGCCGACCTGGCGGGCCAGGGATATGACGAGGTGGTGGTGGCCACAGGCATAAAGCCGCGCACCCCGGACATCGAAGGCATCGACCACCCCAAGGTGCTGAGCTACCTGGACGTTCTGCGCGACAAGAAGCCGGTGGGCCGGCGCGTGGCCATCATCGGCGCGGGCGGCATCGGCTTCGACGTGGGCGAGTACCTCACGCACGAAGGCGAGAGCGGCGCGCTGGCACCTGCCAAGTTCAATGAGGAGTGGGGCATCGACCCCGCCTATGCCCAGGCCGGCGGTCTGCGCCCTGCACAGGTGGAAGCCCCCGCGCGCCAGGTGCACCTGCTGCAGCGCAAGAGCAGCAAGGTCGGCGATCAGCTGGGCAAGACCACGGGCTGGATCCACCGCACCTCGCTCAAGGCGCGCAACGTGGGCATGAGCTCGGGCGTGGCCTATGAGCGCGTGGACGATGCGGGCCTGCACATCACCATCGATGGCGGCGCACCCCAGGTGCTCGACGTCGACCACATCGTAGTCTGCGCCGGCCAGGAGCCGCTGCGCGCGCTGTACGACGCGCTGGTGGCCGCGGGCCAGAGCTCCCACCTCATCGGCGGTGCCGACGTGGCGGCCGAACTCGACGCCAAGCGCGCCATCCTGCAGGGCACGACGCTCGCCGCATCCATCTGACTGATTTTCGATTTATCCCCAGGAGACACACCATGACCGAAGCACCGAAGAACATCCACCCCGCCGTCGCCTGCTCGCTCGACACCTGGCACCACATGGTGGCCAGCCGCGACCTGTCGAACCTGCTCTCCATCGTGCATCCCGACGCGGTGTTCCGCTCGCCCATGGCGAACACGGCTTACACCTCGGCCCCGGCGCTGATGCTGGCCCTGTCCACGGTGATCCAGGTGTTCGAGGACTTCACCTACCACCGCCAGCTGGCCACCGACGACGGCCTGAACATCGTGCTGGAGTTCAGCGCCCGCGTGGGCGACAAGCAGCTCAAGGGGATCGACCTGGTGCGCTTCAACGAGCAAGGCCAGATAACAGAGTTCGAAGTCATGGTGCGCCCTTTGAGCGGCCTGCAGGCCCTGGGTGCCGAGATGGGGGCGCGGCTGGGCGACAAGCTTCCGGCCTTCAAGGCAAAGGCTTGAAGCGTTCGTAAAAGAAAAGACAGGAGACAAAGCCCATGACCGCCACCACCGCACCGCCAACTTTCGCGCCTTGGGAGAGTTCCTACCCGCCAGCCCTGCGCAACTACCAGCTCGACTTGGCGGCGCTGCCCGCCAATGCTGCGCAGCTGGCCACGCAGGCCGCGGCGGACCACGGGGACCAGCCCGCATTCACATTCGTACTGCCCACGGGCGCGAACGTGGTGCGCAGCTTTCGCGAGATCGATGCCCTGTCGGACGCCTTCGCCGTCTGGCTGGTGCGCGAGCAGGGCCTGCAGGTGGGCGATGTGCTCGCGCTGCAGTTGCCCAACAGCCTGCACTATCCCATCGCGGTGTTCGGTGCGTGGAAGGCCGGGGTCATCGTGACCAACGTGAACCCGCTGTACACCGGGCGCGAGCTGCGCCTGCAGCTCGAAGACAGCGGCGCGCGGCTGCTGTTGGTGTGCGACATGTTCCTGCCGGTGGCGCGGCCTGTTGCAGAAGAGTTGGGGTTGCCGGTGTTGACGGCCAGCCTGTGGGACTTTTTTGAGGAACCCGTGGCCTCAGCCATCCGCGCCAAGATGGCGGGGCCTGCCGACCCCGCCGCGGTGCCGCTGCCGCGCATGGTCGATGCGCTGGCGCAGGGCAAGGCGCTGGCACCTGTCGACCACCGCAGCCACCCCGTGGCGGTGTATCAGTACACGGGCGGAACCACCGGGCGCAGCAAGGGCGCGGTGATCACGCACGGCAACATCCTGGCCACCCTGCGCATCACGCGCGATTTTCTGGATGCCTACGACGGCCCCCAGCGCGGCGAGACCATGCTCACCGGGCTGCCCATGTACCACGTGTTCGCTTTCATGGTGAACTTCCTGGTGTTCTTCCAGGTGGGGGCGCGCAACCTGCTGGTGCCCAACCCGCGCCCCATGTCCAACCTGCAAAAGACCTTCGAGCAGTTCGACGTGCAGTGGACCGCCGGGGTGGACACGCTGTTCGCTGGCCTGATGGCCGAGCCCTGGTTCCAGGCCAGCCCACCGAAGCTGCGCTACGCGTTTTCGGGTGGCACGGCCTTGCGTACATCGACCGCGCAGGCCTGGCAGGCGCTGGTCTGCCCCATCATCGAAGGCTATGGCATGACAGAGACGTCCTGCATCGTCTCGTGCAACCCGCCCTCGGCCACGCCGCGCCTGGGCACCGTGGGTGTGCCCATGCCTGGTTGCCGCGTGCGCGTGGTGGATGATCAGGGGCGCGACCTGCCCCAGGGCGAGCGCGGCGAGCTGCTGGTGCGGGGCCCGCAGGTCGTGGCCGGCTACCTGCATGCGCAGGCCGACAGCGCCAGTGCGATCAAGGACGGCTGGCTGCACACGGGCGATATCGCGCAGCTGGAAGAGGGTGGCTACATCCGCATCGTGGACCGCAAGAAGGACATGATTTTGGTCTCGGGCTTCAACGTCTACCCCAACGAGGTGGAGGACGTGCTGGCCGCCCACCCCGGCATCGCCGAGGCCGCCGTCATCGGTGTGCAGGATGCCGCCACCGGCGAGGCCGTACGCGCCTTCGTCGTGCCGCGCAACCCCACGCTCACGGTCGAGGACGTGGAGCGCCACTGCCGCACCCAGCTCACGGCCTACAAGGTGCCGCGACAGATCGTCTTCCGCGATCAACTGCCCAAGTCGCCGGTGGGCAAAATCCTCAGGGCTTCGCTGCGCGAAGCAATGTGATCGTGGTCTGATGCGCGCTGCGGCTCTTGCAGACTCGATTTACAGGTACGGCGGCAATGCAGCGGTTGCGGACTGTCGGCATCGCCGGTCGAACTCGCGCTGACCGCCGTAAATCGGTCACAGCCCCTGACGGCCCCGGCCCGCATGACGGTCTGCGATCCGAAGTGAAGCGGTCATAGGTCCTGGCCTTTGCGGTTTGAGCCGCACCGGCAACCGCTTCTCCTCGGGCTGAATTCACACTGTCGACCCGTTGCGGTCATCGGTAGGCAAGAATTCACTGCCTTAAAGCCGTCGCTTAACGCTCGAGCCATGCCTTCCATAGCATGCTGAACTGCTTTAACGATCAGGCCATGACCTTGCCACCCGACGTTGATCTCGTTTTCTCTTGCCACCGATCAAGAGGCTTCAGGACTGCTATCGACGATCATTCGATGGCGGCACTGGATGTCGCAGCGGAAGATGCGAGGTAGTCTCTGAGCTGAAAGGCTAGAGAGGACCCTGCATCTACGAGCCGATCAAGTACATCGAGCGCAGCCCTTCGCAGGGTGACATCTCGCATGAGCGCTGGACGGTGCTCATGCACTGCCACACGGCAGATAGTCTCCGCATTCCAAAGACAATCCCCATCATCGAACAGGTCGGCTGGAGCGCTGCGAATCGCATCACGAAGCTGAGGTATGGCAGCAGGGACTGCTTGTGTCTGCCCAATCCCCGCCATCAGTCTCAGCAAGTTCTCTAGCGCCGGCAGGCTGTCACCTGCCACCCGGAGGCAGTGCGCAATGAAGTCGGGGCGGCGCTGCAGAAGGGGCAGGTCGTACCGCGTGTTCAGCCAAGGTACCGAACAGAACAGCAAGGTTCGAAGGACCTTGTCGAATTTGCTGTATGACTGCCTCGAGCGAGTCCTAAGTGTTGGATCGGCAAGGACGATGGCAATGGCCCAATCCCAGACTCGCCAAAATGCTTCAGCGTTTGCGTACTCCTGCTTCATGCTCGCCATGAGGGACGAAATGAGTACTCGCTCGCTCAATTCAGGAGCGCGATTCAAACAGTAAGCCAGCAGTTCGAAAGCTGGGCCCTCCCTAGACGGCTGCGCCAGAAGTTCAGAAGCTAGAAGCTCCCCCGTTTCCTTACGAGCGTCAAAGTCAACATGTTCTGGGTCATGGCGATCGACTCGAGGCTTTCCTTCCTGATCCGCCATGAGGTGCACCAGCGCTGAGAGCGCCCTAACCCGCCATGTCCCCGTTGACTCAGTCCTGGCGGCATCTAGCGCGATCGTCCATTCCTTGGCTGCAACAAGACTCGTTGGAACCGGCATTTCACCAGGTCTGCCGTTTGCAAGGGCGCGAAGCAGAGCCTTAACGCTTGCGTCTCGAGCAATGCCGACCAGGTCTCGCCTTCGGCAACGTGGCCGCGAAATCATCGTCTCCAGGGTCTTCGCGTGGTGAGCAAGGCCCCAGGTGAGTACGGCGGCCAGCTCTGGCTGCCGTGCTCTCACGACATCAGAAATGGTATTGGCCGCGGCGCGCCTTACCTTCCAGACCGGCTCGGTGACGATGTTCGCCAGTGCCTTCGGCATGTTGGGCAGTGAGGGGCTTCTACCCGCGAGTATCAGCAAGGTACGAACTCTGAGCTCACCTTCCATCGTCCCACGCAGTACCCATTTGTCTTTGTCCGGCTTATGTGCGTTTGTCTCGATGAGGTAATCCCGGGCCCATTGAAGGGCCGGCGACGAGTCCTCTGGCCAGAGCTGAATCAATGCGCATGGGAGCTCGTCTTGCAGGCCGACGAGCATTGCGCTGTCCTCACCGGTGAACTCCTCACGGACCTTCAAAAACTCGTCGTACACCTCCGTCGGGGATGAGAAGCTGTCCGCGCGGTTAGGATCTGAGCTAATGTCTGGTCTTGTTATCGCGGTTGCCCATAGTTGAATGGCTGACAGCCGATTCATCCACTGCAAGCGCTCTCCCGCTCGAGCACTTGTCCGTTGGCTCGAGATGGATGACGGTTTGCGAATCAGGTGGCGCCAACGTCTCAAAGAAGGGCGAGAAGCCGTATGCATAGAGCGAGTCAGGGAGGCTGTCTTAGCGGACCCCGACATATCAAGAACCCAGCTCGAAGGTCGTTGCAGTGCTGAGATTCGATGGCTGCGCGACCACGAGCCCGAGCGACTGCGCCAGCTACTCAAGTCTCTGCCGAGTCGCGGTGGACCACAGAGAGGACTCTTCGATCGGCTGTAGCGCTACGTCCGGGTATTCTGCAAGTCCCAATTGAGACGCTTCCAGACCGATTTCTGCCCCCTGCTATGGCAGGTACAGGCTGGTCTCCGACATTCGAACTTCTTTAACTAAAGGCAGCTCACTATCCGATAGCAGTCGATCCCCGGGGATACTCTTGTTATTCGCTGACGAGCCAATACGCCTTCGCGACTCCACCTCGCTTGGCATAGTCGACACCGAACACCATCAGGTCTGCCAAGTGGGCGCCTACTTGACGCCGACTGATGCCGGGCTGGACGCCGACCACTGTGAAACCAAGCTTCGTCGCGGGCGTCGATTGAATAAGCTGTCTCAGATCGCCAAGGGTGCCGGAAATGAATGTGGACGGGCTCGTATGCCGAGCATGCATGCGGTCGTGCATGTGT
Organism: Acidovorax sp. sic0104; assembly: GCF_019219095.1. GTDB lineage: Bacteria > Pseudomonadota > Gammaproteobacteria > Burkholderiales > Burkholderiaceae_C > Acidovorax. The sequence continues at coordinate 23,188 of NZ_JAHUWH010000019.1, read as the reverse complement.
TCCAGGAGGGTGGTGACATCGCAGTAGTACACCGACTTCACCAATTGGCCAGCCACTTCGTACACATCTCCGACTCGACCACCGCTCGGTGCCCCACCGGCGCCTTTGCAGTGATAAAGCGCAATCTCGACCTCGCCTTGTGGAGATAAAGTAATCGCGATGTAGTCAGCCGCTTCGCCCGAGCGGTGGTCATAGAAGAGAGCGGTGAGGCCAGGAGCCTGCAGCAAGTACCGCTCAAGGTGCTCTTGAACTGTTGTCTGGCCTGCCAATCGCTGTCGCAGTTGTGCAGCAGATGCAGAGCCGTTGTTCGGTACGAACTCGACGTCAATGGCGCAGCCAGTCCAATCGATCACCTCAGCATCCCCATGGGAGAGAACTGCGACTTGCAACTGTGTGGCCGACATTTGATTCATCCCTTCAAAGGACGACTTGTCGGCAGCATAGAAGATTGGTGGATGCTCGGCCAGCCATTCGGATAAGTGCATCCAAGAGTCCGTCGCTGATTCCACCTCAATGACGACGGTGTCGTCTCGTTGCGTCACCATGCGTCCGTGACCCAGTGAGAAGCGCATCAGAACCGAGAACTGTTCCAAACTAACCTTGAAGTCCATAACGCCGTTAGCAGGCTGGGGCGCGAAATCGCACAGCTCCCAGTCGGTCAGACTCTTGTAGTCGAACCGGGCTGCGCCCTCAGTGCGAAAGCGAACGCGTGGGTTTGTCTTAAATCCAGCCTTTGCCCATGCTCCTGCGATGACCACGTCAGGGAGCCGGCGCAGCGTCGTCGCAGACTTGACGATGTCGAACTGGGTTTGAGCGAACGGAGCAGTGCCGACCAGCCGTGCATCGAGTTGAGCGACCCAGGATACAAACTCAGAGATCGTCAAAGTTTGATTGCTCCATATTTTGGAGCTGCTGCTCGCCCCAATCGTTTCCTTAGCATCCCCTGCCAAGCCACTACCGAAGAAGTGCCCTTGTACGTATGCACGGCCGTCGCCAACGGTCACCGCGCGCTCGGCGGCGGGACCAGTGAGCATGCGATATGTCTCGCTTTGGGAATTGAAAGTCGTGTTCTTGAGCCCTACGTTGTAGAACCGGACTCCGAGGGCCCCCTTACTCCCGCCGACTCATCGCGAGCGAAGAGCTTCCCCGGGAAACTCGGTACGGACGGCAGCGTTCCAGCCTGTGTGCCGATTCCGACCGATGGGGGATGTCTAATCGCGTCCACCCTCGATCACTTGCAGCACCGGCCGCCGCGGGCGGCTCTGCGTCTGAGCATCACCCGCCAGCGCGGTCAGCGCCAAGCCGAAGACCAACTCGTCGACTTCGTTGACGTGTACGGCGAGTTGATCCGCTATATCTGCGCGCGTCAGGCCATCCTCGCGCAGCGCGGCGAACACCTTTTGGAAGACCTGTGACGTCTCTCGGGGCGCACTATTTGGCTCTGACTTCTGGTAGCCACGTTGCGCTATCTCGATGCACAGCGATCTGTAGTGCCACTCGTTGACAAGCTTCAGGTCTTTCAGCCTGTAGGCAAGCGCTGCGACTGAGACTGTCCAGAACACCTTATGTGAGACCAATTGGTCTACGGTGGCCATAACAGGCGCGTTGGCCAGAACGCTTCCTTCCGGCATGAGAAACGCCGATGCAAACTCGTTTGCCTGGCGCTCAGCGTCCTTGACCTTCGGCCCAGCATGACGATGAAGGACCAAATGCCCAAGTTCATGGGCGGCATCGAATCGGCTGCGTTCACAGGACTTCATCGTGTTGAGGAAAACGAACGGCGTAGACGTATGCCACATGGAGTAGGCGTCCACGTGGGCCGTGTCCAGCGACAGCGAGAACACCCGCACGCCACGCGCTTCCAGCAGATGCACCATATTCTTGATCGGCAATTCGCCAAGACCCCAGATCCGGCGCAATGCGGCTGCAGCCGCAGCAGGGCTGGACTCGTGACTAAGGTCAGGCAACTGCGCCGCTGGTAACTCGAAGCGCTGCTCAATCCACTCGTTCAGCATGAGCGCGACCGCGCCAGCGCCTAGCGCTGCATCCCGCTGGCCGGCGGTCATCTTCGACATAGACCGGAAGCTAACTACATCAGGCGTCACCTCCTCTACGTCCGATCCAACAAAAAACTGCACTGGGAAGTGCAGTTGGTCAGCTAGAGCGAGGAGCCTTTCTCTTTCGGGCTTGTACTCTCCGCTCTCGTACGCGGTAACCGCCCGCACATCTGCGCCAATGAGCTCTGCCAACTTCCTCTTCGTAAGCCCTCGACGTCGACGAGCAAGGCCTAGGCGATTCGGGTTGAACTCTGCACCGTAGCTCATGCCTTCCGCCGAACTGCAACGTCGATGTCAGGCTGGACAGGGGGCGTAATCACCACCTGTTCGCCATCAAGCGGCTGAGCCCGCAAGATGATCCGCTCCTGCCAAACGGACACCCGGCCATCGCTCCCGACGTCCAGCGGCAACGACAGCTCCGCACGCAACTCGTTCTTCGCGTGGTGCGCCAACAAGATCCAGGTCGTCACCTTCTCGTCTTCATCCTGCAGCGGCACGGGCAGTTCCATGCCCGGCAAGTACAGCTGCATACTCCGGTTGATCTCGATGGCGCCCGCAGTGTTCGGACCCTTTGAAGAGGTCGTAGAAGGCTCAGCATGCGGAATACCAGTCGCCTCATTGCCGGTGGAGACAATAATCGAGATCGAGCCGTCGGGGCTCACGGTCTTCGGCGAGTTCTGGTCGTTGAAGCGCGTCCAACCCTCGGGCTTCAGCACGTCACGCAGCGTACGAACAGCTTCGCTCCACGCCGCAATGGGCGGGAACAGCGGTGGGTGGTTCTCGGTGCAGTTGGACTTGGCGATATAGCCAGCCATGACCGCGCGCAACAATGCCGCTTCGCTCAAGCCGAGCTGCTGCAGGCGTGAGAGGACAGAGTTAGGTTCAGCTTGCAGGATCGAATTCATCGTGGCTTCCGGAAGTTAAGCTTCCTGAAATCATACCGCAAATGAGTTTAAAAAACAGGAAGTTTGACTTCATTTTTATCTAATGAATGCGAGAGGCTGAGCGGCCGCCTCGTGCCACCCTGGGCTGCATGTGGGCGGAGAAGCGTCATTCGCACTGGCGTGCGGAGTGTCTGCTATCGCTGCGAAGCAGCCGTCGAGCAGATGAGGGCAGCTTCAGGCTGGATGCAGTCGTTCAGTATTGGCACCTGTATGACAGTTCATTCCAAGACTGGTCATTGAACTGTTCGTGCCCACCTGATTGGTGCGGACTCAGGATCGGTCGTTCAAAGTGTGCGGACGAGCGGTCGCGGTGCCCCGAAGTTCGGCATGGGTCAATGGCTGTCCACACCGACCGCAAATTGGCGCAATCGACCCAAAGTGCTCTGCTAAGAGTTTGGAAAAGTGCTTACGGCTCAAGACGGCACTTCGAGGTCCGATGCTAGTCAAGTCAACCAATACATTCCGATAGCGCTTGGCTCGGTGCTCCGGCCGACCTGGCCCAGGCTGCTCTCTTCGTGTTGGGCAACGCCTATCTGACGGGTGAAGTGCTGCACGTGGATGGTGGCGGTCGTCTGAGCTGAGCCAGGGTGCGGTGTTGCGCCAGGCGCCAGGCGCCTGGCGCTGGATGCGAGCTGCCCAGGCTTGCTCGCGGGTTCGGCAGCCTCGTGGCGCTAGCTCTCTGCGATGCCGGTCAGTGGATGCTGATCCGGCCCAGAGGCCACCCGCCTGAACTTGGAAGGCGTCACTCCCATGTGTTCCCGGAAAAAGCGTGAAAAATTACCCGGCGATGAAAACCCCAGTTCCATGGCGACTGAGGTCAGCGGCTCGTCCTGCAGCACCAGACGCTTGACGGCCTCCTCCACGCGCACCGCACTCCAGAACACTTGGGGTGTGGTGTGCAACTGATCCCGAAACAGCGAGAAATAGTGCGCGCGTGACAGACCGACCTTGTCCGCGACGTCTTCCACCGCGATGGGGTTGGCCACGTGCTCCCGCATGTAGGCGATGGCGGCGCGCAAGCGGTGATCCAACATGGGCGAGCGACTGCGTGGTGGCTCGATCACGGGGGCCAGCGTGGCATCGATCGCGGTGATGATCAGCGCTTCGACCTCTTGTTCCAGCCTGTCCAGGGCGTTGGCGTTCACCGAGATGATCAGGTCCAGCAAACGCCAGCAGGCTTGGCGCAGCGCCGGACTGATAGGAACCCGAGGCGATGGGAAGAAGAACGGTCGGCCGCTGGCAGCGCGACGCTCGTCCAGCCACGGCTTGCTGATGTAGAGCACCAGGAAGATGGCGGGTTGGTTCTTGTCCAGCAGGCGTGCATCGTGCGATTCGTAGGCGTTGGTTCCCAATGCGACGTTCTCGCTGTAGGACACAAGTTCTGCCCCCAAATGGGCTTGCACGCGGCCGCCGCCCAGCCAAAAGGCGAACTGGGTTTCTGCGTGTGCATGGGCCACGAGATCGCCGCGCAGGTCGAGCACGACTGCACGCCCAAAGGCGCCTTCGCGCAGGGCATAGGCTTCACTCATATCTTGTTGGGTCTCCTGGGAGTGGACTATCGCAGAGCGATGCTTCGCATGAAAGGCCCGAAATATTCAATTTAGGGAAAGCACCAAGGACCGGATCAGACTTTGCGATAAGTCAACGGATTGGACGATAAGCGCGCAGGAGCTTGAGTTCCTACAGTCAAGCCATCGTGACTCGCTACTTCAGCAGGTCGTTCCTCAAGGTTCAAACGAAGGAGAACTCCGTGCGCATCGCAACCTATTTTTCTGGTGGGCTACGGCAAGTGGGCACCGTATCAGCCGATGGTCAATCCATCACGCCTTTGGCGCTGACACCACAACAGGCTGAGCAGGGTGTTTTGGCCATCATTGAGTTGCTGAACGAAGGGCACGCGCTGCCAGAGGCCGGCGGTGCCCCGATTCCAGTCAACGACGTGACCCTGGACGCCCCCATCCCCACGCCGCGCCGCAACGTCTGGTGTGTGGGACGCAACTACCACGCCCATGCCAAAGAGCTGCAGGCCTCGGTGTTCAAGGACAACGACGCCAACCCTGAGTCCTGGCCCATCGTTTTCACCAAGGTGCCCGACTGTGTGGTGGGCCCGTTCGATGATATTCAATTGCCGGTGGGTGTGTCCGACCAGATTGACTACGAGGCCGAGTTGATGGTGATCATTGGCAAGGGGGGCAAGAACATCAGCCGAGCAGACGCCATGGGCCATGTCTGGGGCTACACCATCGTCAACGACGTGACCGCTCGGGATGTTCAGATGCGCCACCAACAGTGGGACATGGGCAAGTCGTTCGACACCTTTTGCCCAACTGGCCCCTGGGCTGTGACAGCCGATGAGCTTGACGGTACCCGGACCCGGGTGCGCTGCTGGGTCAATGGCGAGTTGCGCCAGGACGGTCCCACAGAAAACATGATCTTCGACATCCCCGCGTTAATCGAAACCGTCTCGCGTGGCATCACGCTGTTTCCGGGCGACATGATCGCCACCGGCACGCCTGCCGGTGTGGGCATGGGTCTGAAGCCACCGCGTTACCTCCAGGCGGGTGATGTGGTGCGGGTCGAGATCGATGGCATCGGCGCCATCGAAAACAAGTTCGTTTGAGGCTGACACCATGAGCACTCAGTTCATTCACGGCCTGGCGGTCGAGGTCGATGGTGACGGCACCCCCGTGCTGTGCATCCACGGCCTGGGCGGATCGTCAAACACCTGGACGCCTCTTTTAGAAGCCTTCAAAGGCTGCAAGGTGATTCGACCCGATCTGCCGGGCAGTGCCCGTTCAGCTCTGACGGTTCAACCGTTGTCGATCGATCTGTATGTTGCAGCGCTGACGCAGATACTGGACGAGCTGAGGATCGGCGCCGTGCACCTGGTCGCCCATTCGCTGGGCACCATCGTTGCACAACACCTCGCGGTGCAACACCCTGGTCGGGTGAAGTCCTTGGCGCTGTTGGGCCCTTTGGTGGCGCCTCCTGAGGCGGCGCGCCCGAACATCCTTGCGCGTGCCGCCTTGGCGCGTACCGGCATGGCTGCGATGCAGGAGATCGCAGATGCCATCGTCAAAGGTGCGACCAGCGCTGAGACGAAGGCTCAGCAGCCCGCTGTGCTGGCCTTGGTACGCGAAAGCTTGATGCGCCAGCCTCCTGAAGGCTACGCACAGAGCTGCCAGGCGCTGGCCGAGGCCCAGTCCGCTGCCATCGAAAGCCTCAACGTGCCCACGCTGCTGCTCACCGGTGACCAAGATGGCGTGGCGCCGATGGCCAACGTGACGGTGATGCACCAGCGCATCCCCGGCAGCCGAATGACCGTGTTCGGTGCTTGCGGCCATTGGACACCGTTCGAGCAGTCTCAGGCCTGCGTACAGGCCCTGCAGGCGTTTTACGCCGAAGTTTGCTAGTCCTTTTCGATTTCCTTTTTCAACCACAAAAAACGACCCCCTTTGAGGAGCCGTAGGAGACTGTCATGTCCAAAATTGCATTCACCAACGTCAACATCTTCGACGGCAGCGGCGAAGACACCTTCCTGGGCGAGGTGCTGGTCGAAGGCCAGCGCATCGTCAACGTGGTACGCGCACCGCAGCACGTCAACACCGATGGCGCCCGCGTCATCGATGGCAAGGGGCGATTCCTGATGCCGGGCATGACAGAGGCCCACACGCACTTCTCGTGGAATGATCAACCCTCGCTGGCTGCGATCCAGTTCATGCCGCCAGAAGAACACATCCTGTGGTGCGTGCGAGTGGCCAAACGCTATCTGGACATGGGCTGGACCTCCGCGATCGGCGCTGCTGCCGCCAAGCCGCGACTGGATGTCGTGCTGCGCAATGCCGTCAACGCCGGCGAGTTCCCTGGCCCACGTTATTTGGCGGGCAGCCAGGAGATCACCACCATCGGGGCCTTGGGCGACAACAGCCTGCCGCACATGAAGTTCGACGAATTGAGCTTCGGCAGCGTTTGCACAGGCCCTGAGGAAATCCGAAAGTCCGCCCGCACCTTCATCAAGTACGGCGTTGACCACCTGAAGATCAACCTTTCGGGCGAGTACATCGCCGGCATTGCCGCCGAGCAATCCCCGTTTGCGGAAGACGAGGTGGCGATGCTGGCTGCTGAGGCCCACCGGTACGGCAAGCGCATCGCAGCGCATGCCCGCTCGGCCGAATCGGTGAAGCAGTGTGTGCGTCACGGCATCGAGCTGATCTACCACGCCAGCTTTGCGGACGAAGAAGCACTGGATTTGCTGGAAGCCAACAAGGACAAGCACTTCGTCGCACCCGGTATAGCCTGGCTGGTCCGCACCAACTTCAATGCGTCGGAGTACGGTATCAGCCCGGCAGTGGCCGAGGCCATGGGCTACAAGCGCGAGCTGGAGATTGCCGCGGAAACCCTGCGCAAGATGCACAAGCGTGGCATCCGCATCCTGCCCGGAGGCGACTACGGCTTTGCCTGGATGCCGCACGGCACCAACGCCAACGATTTGCAATACTTTGTCGACTACATCGGCATGACGCCAGCCGAGGCCCTGCGCTCGGCCACCCAACTGGGCGGCGAGATCATGCAACGGCCTAACGAGCTGGGCATGTTGAAGCCAGGCTATCTCGCTGACATCGTGCTGGTGGATGGCAATCCGCTGAAAAACCTGGCCTTGCTGCTGGACCCTGCCAAGGTGCAATTGGTGATGAAGGATGGCGCCATCCATAAGGACTGTGCCACCCCAGTGCCCTTTGAAGCAGCTTTGCACCTTCCCGGTGCGGACCGTCCATTGCAAGAGGAAGGTGTCAAAGAGGCACTGGCTGACCTCGCGAGCTGATACTGCTGGTAGGGGGGCTGCGATGAGTCCGCAGCACCATTAAGTGAGTTAGCGGCGCGCTGTGGACGCGCGTCGCTTCACTGGCAGACGTTTGAATCGCCCCAGTGTTGAACTGACCCCCAGAAGTTGGACAAACTTTAAGGGGTTCATGAAAAGTACCAAACAGGGTTCAAGCTCAAAGTGGTTATGAGCTTTTGGCTCGGGATGGTGGGGCGAAGCTGCTGGCGCGTCAATGGTCGGTGCCTGAGGAGAAGATCCGCACTTGGGTGAGCCACTACCGCCTGCACGGCATAGACGGATTGCGCCCCAAGCGCAGCACGTACAGTGCGCAGTCCAAACTGCAGGTACTGTCCCATCAGGATCGCGAACAGCTCTCCAGCCGCCAGGTCGCGGCGATCTATGACATCCGCAATCCCAACCAAGTCGTGGTCTGGCGACGCATCTCGATCAACACCGCCTGCAGGCTGTTGAGAATGAGAAAGAAGAGCGTCCCAAGATGAAACAGGAAGGTCGCTGCGCAGCGCCGTCGAACAAGGTTGCCGCCGACGCAGCGCAAACCCGAAGAGAAGAGAACGAACGACTGCGCGCTGAGGCCGCGTACCTAAAAAAATTGCAGGCCTTGATTCGGTCGAAGAGATCAGCTGCGCCGACAAAGCGCATCTGATTGCCGGGTTGAGGTATCACCATAAATTGGCATACCTGGAGCATGTCGCAGGCCTGCCACGCAGCACGTTCTACTACCAATGTGTTGATTTCCACGCAGAAGTGACCCACTAACCCCCAGGAGGGGGTATGGCCGCCAGACCTCGGGGAGCGGCGGCCAGAATAGGCGCCGAACGCCCGAGCCCAATGACCGCTTAGTGCTAGCTAGCGAGAGTTTGGTTGGCCGAATTGAGCGACAGCAATCGCTGCCGAGCCGACTTTGAGCTAGAAGATGCCTTTGTTCAGTTGTCGCAAAATTCCCGACAGGTTCAAAACTGCGCAATACGCCCCCTAGGGACCCTCTGCACGAATCACCGCGCCGTCTGGATCTGCGGACTCGGGTGGTCTGCGGTGTTGCAAATACTCGCAATAGCTACGGCTATTGCTGCGTCTTGCGCCTGGCAGCCCCTCCCGATCCGTAGCGCACACCTACCGCTCGATTCGTGCAGAGGATCCCTAGAGAAGTTGAAGAGGCGGGCGTTCCCAGAGCTCACTTGGCGAACGTTGCCTTGCTCAAACAGACTCATCCTTAAGAAGAATGGACCGAGTGATCAATATTCCATTTCTCGTCAGCAGCAAGCGCCTTGCGCCATCGGTAGGGGAACAGCCGCGAGTGCAGATTGCAGTGTGGAGGCTTCTTCGCGTTGGCGAGAGTGAGCTAATTCTGGTTACCGCGCTGCCGTCGGGTGCTGTGCGCACAACGTCTGGGTTGGATTATTTCGACCCAGTGACATGGCAGGCTAGGACATTTTCTGGGCGTGTATACGAACTGCAGTGCGGGCCAACGGAGGACTCTTTTCAGCGCCGTAGGATTGCCGCCGCGCTGGAACATGCAGGGCTTCAACTAGCGTCAGATGTGAGTGACGACTTTTGGGCGTCGGTGATGGCTGCGACGCACTAGAGAGTGAATGGAAACGGCGACTGCCATTTTGCGCCACAGAAAAATCTACATTTGACTCCCACTGACCAGTTGCCACTCATCTCATAGACGAGAGCATTAACGCGGCTGATGTCGTCAGACTAAAACCTCACGTTGACTTTCCCGTAGAACCCCACGTGATTTGAACGTGTTCAGGTAGGCAGGCGGAGGGAGCAAAAGAGCTGTCCACACGAGAGCGGCCGGCGGCTTCCTTCCTTGTGTGCTCGCTGCGCCAGAACATCAGATGTCTGCAATCTTGGACAATCAGTTTGAATTTGTCCAGAAAATTGGACATCCACTTGGCCCGCGCCGAAGTCAAAGAATCTCTTCACCCTCAGGGCGTCTCCCCCCAAAGAGCCAAGTCAACGGAGGTGATGCCTTCAGGTCGCACTGCGCAACGATATCGCACAGAAAAAACTTGCTGGCGCCAGTTTGTCTGCGGAGACGACGGCATAGCCGAGCTGACTCAAGAACTTGCATCTCACCGCTGAAACCTACGAGTTGAATCGCCCCGGGTTACGCAGAGGCTGTTTGGTTTAAGTCAGCCGGCCACCGCGGCAGTCTGACTGGCGAGTTGCCGATAGTAGTTTGCCTCGGCCTCGGCAGGCGGGATGTACCCGATGGGTTCGAGGAGGCGGTGGTGGTTGAACCAGGACACCCATTCGAGCGTGGCGAACTCAACAGCTTCCCTGGTTTTCCATGGGGCCCGACGGTGAATCAGTTCGGCCTTGTACAGGCCGTTGATGGTCTCGGCCAGAGCGTTGTCGTAGCTGTCGCCCTTGCTGCCCACAGACGGCTCGATGCCGGCCTCGGCCAGCCGCTCGGTATAGCGAATGCTGACGTATTGCGAGCCCCTGTCCGAGTGGCAGACCAGGCTGCCATCGCGCCCGGGTTGCCGGGCGTACAGGGCTTGCTCCAACGCGTCCAGCACGAAGTCCGTTCGCATTGAATTGCTTACTCGCCAGCCCACGATGCGCCGGGCGAACACGTCGATGACGAAAGCCACGTACAACCAGCCCTGCCAGGTCGAGACGTAGGTGAAGTCGCTGACCCACAACTGGTTGGGCCGCTCGGCACGGAACTGCCGGTTCACCCGGTCCAGCGGGCATGGTGCCTTGGCATCGCCGATCGTGGTGCGCACGACCTTGCCTCGCACCACACCGCGAAGCCCCATCCTGCGCATCAAGCGCTCGACCGTGCAGCGGGCTACTGTCACGCCTTCACGAGCCAGTTGCCGCCACACCTTGTCCGCACCGTAGACCTGCATGTTGGCCTGCCAGACGCGTTGGATCTGCGGCATCAGTGTCTCGTCGCGTTTGGCGCGGGCGCAGCGCCTGTGGGGCTCGCGCAGCAGCGCTGCATGGCGCCGATACGCCGACGGGGCGACCTGCAGAACCTTGCAGAGCGGCTCGACCCCGAAGGCTTTGCGATGCTGGTCAATGAAGGCTCTCACGACTTCAGTCGGCGGTCGAGCTCCGCCTGGGCGAAAAACGCGCTGGCCAGCTTCAGGATCTCGTTGGCCTTGCGCAACTCGCGCACTTCGCGTTCGAGATCCTTGACGCGCTGGGCCTCGCTCGTCGTCACACCGTCTCGCACGCCAGCATCGACCTCTGCGCGCTTGACCCATTCGTTCAGCGTCTGCGGCACGCAGCCAATCTTGGGGGCGATGGACTCGATTGCCGCCCACAACGACGGGTACTCCCCACGGTGCTCTTGCACCATCCTCACCGCGCGCTCACGGACCTCGGGCGAGAACTTGTTCGACTTCTTCATGGCTTTATCTTCTCAAGAATTGAAGCCTCCCCAAAACCCGGGGCGATTCAGGAAGATGTGGATTCCTCACCTTCCAACAAATACCTGCGCTGGCGGCAAGGGACACTTCCACATGATGATTCGTTGACCCACGTGGAGGCGCGAACTGCTGGGTCGGTTCAGGGTGGCCGCCTTGGCGAACAGCACGTTGCTGCCCGGATGGGGCGCAGGAACAATGCTGACCAGCGTTCCCAGCGGCGAGAGCGCTTCCATAGACTGCGCAAACACTTCCGCACCCACGTTGTCCATGATGGTGGGCATTCCTTGGTACCCCGCATCGGCGAGGCACACGGCAACAAAATCTTCTTCCCGGTAGTTGATCACTCGCTCGACGCCCAGGCGATGGCAAGTGGCGATGGAATCTGAGTTCCCGGCCGTGGACCAGACGCGCCATCCCAGTGCCCGTGCCAACTGGATTTGCAGATGACCCACTCCGCCCGCGCCGGCATGCACCAGCACCAAACGCCGCTCACTGCATGCTGCCGCGCGCTCCAGGCACTCCAGGGCAGTGACTCCCGCCAACGACATCGCGGCGGCCTGTGCATGGGACCAGCTCGCAGGCTTGAGGCACAAAGATCGAAAGTCCACCAGGACGTATTCAGCGTTGGCCCCCTGCCCCCGGAGAGAGGGCGATCCAAAGACGGCATCGCCGACCTGGAACCCTTGCACGCTGTCTCCAATGCTTTCCACGACGCCCGACACGTCGTACCCCAGTACGAGTGGGAAAGTGCGCGCGATCACCCGCTGCGAGGAGGGCGCGCGCGCCCGAATGTCGGCGGGGTTCACGCTGCTGCACACCACACGCACCAAAACATCGTGCGCCGAAGGCACCGGTTGCGCAATCTCCAGCGGCCGCAATTCAGAGGCATCCCCGTGCCGTTCCAATCCCATGGCTTTCACTGGCCTCACTCCTTGGTTTGACTTGGTTTAAAGATCACAGCCCGTGGATGAAACCGGGCTGCCGGGCTTCCGCCCCCTTTGCACTGGCAGCAATCAGTCGGTGCCCAGTGCGAAGTCCACTGCCGCCTGTGCGTGCAGCTGGGTGGTGTCGAGCACCGGCAGCACGCTGTCTCTCTGCTGGATGAGGAGCGTGATCTCTGTGCAGCCCAGCACCACCGCTTGGGCGCCGCGCTGCGCAAGCGATGTGATGACGCGCTGGTATGTGCTGCGGGAGGCTTCGCTCACCACACCGGCACACAGCTCTTCGTAGATGATCCTGTGCACGTCGGCTCGGCCTTCCTCATCCGGCACCAGCACTTGCAGGCCGAACTCCTGCTCCAGCCGCTCCCGCATGAAGGGCTGCTCCATGGTGAAACGGGTTCCCAAAAGGCCCAGCACCTTGACGCCGGACTGCGCGGCATGGCGCCCCACCGGGTCGGCAATATGCAAAAAAGGAACGGGCACGGCCGCGGCCACACGGTCGGCCACCTTGTGCATCGTGTTGGTACACAGCACCACACAGTCAGCGCCACCGCGGTGCAGGCGTATCGCGCCATCTTCCAGCATGCCGGCCAGTTCGTCCCATCTTCCGGCATGCTGTGCCTGTTCGATGGGTCCGAAGTCGACGCTGTACATCAGCAGCTTGGCCGAGCGCAACGGTCCGAGCCGGCGGCGCACCTCCTGGTTGATGAATTTGTAATACTCGGCGCTGGACTCCCAGCTCATGCCGCCGATGAGGCCGATGACGCGGGCAGTCTCGCTGCCTTGGTTTGCAGAGGTGTTGTTCATGCAGGCAGTATCGATCTGCGCGATGCACGCGTATATCAAGAAATTTCAGCGCGACGCTACCTAGCCTTTCACGATGAGACGCAACGACCCAGCTTTCCGCAGTACGGTTTTCGAAAGCGCGGCGACGCCGCAGGCGCGGCTGTTGAGCCGCAGTCCTTACAGCACCGTGGACCCGGCGCGCACCCACGCGCTCTGCATCGCGCTGGAGAGGCAGCGGCGTTCATGCCATTGGGTCCGACCGGCGAGAGGACTTCGACACTTGGCCAGGCACCCTGGCCTACACGCCCCCTGGCATCGATGTCTTCAGCGAATCCGAAACGGGCGGCGAGTACTTGGTCGTGCGCTGGAGCGACGAAGGCGCGCCACTGACTACGAGCCACAGCAGCAGCGGGCAGCGGCTTTACTGGACCGGGCACGCCCGCGCGCTTCAGGCGGCACGGAGACTGCGGGCCCTGCTGTTGATGGCGCCATCGCCCGACGCTCTGGCCATCGAGCAGGCCACATTGGATTTCGTAGGCCAGATGGAACAACTCGCTCCCGCCTGTCCGACTGGCCAAGCCGATGCGCGGTTGCGCACCGTATACGGGCGCGTGCTGGACCGCATTGGCAGCGACTTCGCGCAACCTTTGACGATTGCGGAGCTGGCCCAGGCAGAAGGCAGGGCACCCTTGCAGTTCCTGCGGGAGTTCACGCGGTTAGTCGGCGTGACGCCCCATGCCTTCATCGTGGAGACACGTGTGCAAGCCGCGCGTGCCATGATGCGACACGGCGCGGAGTCGCTCGCCAGTATCGCCCTGGACTGTGGCTTCAGCCACCAATCGCACATGGGGACGGCGTTTCGGAAGCTGCTCGGGCAAACCCCGCGCCAGTACGCGAACGCCCACACGCTCTCAGCAAACCATAGCTCCGGAGCGTAAGTGCACAACGCCGTGGAAGCCCGGGCGAGCGTTCCCGTGTCTTTGAAACCCGGCGGCTCCTCTGCCGGCGCATCGTGCCAGCCGACGCGCCAGCCGACGCGCCAGCCATGTTCCGCGTCTATGGCGATGCCGAGGCGATGCGCTGGGTTGGAGATGGCAAAGCGTTGAACCAGGCCCAATGCCGCGATTGGATCGCCATCACAGAGCGCAACTATGCAGAAAAGGGGTACGGGATGTTTGCGTTGGCGTGCCGGGCATCCGGCACGGTTATCGGCTTCTGCGGGATCGTGCACCCCGGCGGCCAGCCGGAAGCGGAAATCAAGTATGCACTGCACCGGAACCACTGGGGCCGTGGCCTTGCCACGGAGGCGGTTCAGGCTCTGCTGGCGGCGGCCCCTCACCTCGGGATTCGGCACGTCATCGCCACCGTCGCGCCCGAAAACCTGCCGTCCCAGGCCGTGCTGCTAAAGGCCGGCATGGCGCGCGGCGAAATCCGCGTCAATGACGACGGTTCCACCAACCAGTTCTTCAGTTACGCAACGGCCACTGACGGCAGCGTGCAGGTGATTCCGAACAACGCTCTTCCCGGATGAGGCGTACCTTGCAGTCGATCCGCTATTCGTTTGAAGACCCCCGCGATCGCGCGGAATACCGCAGGCCTGCCCACCGGCCCGGGGTCGAAATTGTCGAGGGAAGGTTTGTGCGCCTCGCTTTTGAAGCCCACACGCACCAAGCCTTTGGCCTGGGCATCGTCCATGAGGGTGTGGAACGGTTCAGATACCGAGGAGCTGACCACCTGGCGGCGCCAGGCTCGATAATTCTGATGAACCCGGATGAACTACACGCCGGTCGTGCCGAGTGCCCGCAAGGCTGGGGCTACCGCATGCTGTACCTGGAACCTGGCACTCTGGAAGAGATCGTGGATGAAGCAGGCTGGTCGTTCCGCGATGTGCTGGTGGACGGCGATCTGAGCACCGCCAGGCTGCTGGGCGCGCAGTTGCAGGCGCTCTGGCAATCGCAGGACGCCTTGGAGCTGGACGGTCTCCTGCTTCAGTTTCTGCAGACGCTGCGTCCGCACGCGCGATGCAGACCTGCGCGCAAGGAGGCCGCGCCAGGACGTTTTGCGCAGGTGATCGACTACATGCAGGCCCACATGGACGAAGCCATCCAGCTGGACGATCTGGCTGCGGTGGCGGGCCTGAGCCGCTTTCATTTTTTGCGTCAGTTCAGCGCGCAGTACCATGTCACCCCCCACAAAATGCTGATGGCACTGCGGCTTCACGCAGCCAAAGGCTGGCTTGCCAAGGGAACCCCCTCCGCCGAGGTCGCTGTACGCGCCGGCTTGGCCGACCAGGCGCACCTGACGCGTGCCTTCACGCAGCGCTACGGTGTTGCGCCCGCGAGATACCAGCGCCAAGTCGCTGAGTGATCGTGACAGGGGCGAGCGCCGCAGTTAGGCAGCAATCTCGTACAAGACAGCCTGGACGGACTGCCCCACACTCGGGCAAATTCACTTTTTTTGTGGCCGTGAGGGCACGGGGGCTGCGTTTGGCCCGCCGAACCGGACAGCGCGCTGCTTCGCCCGGCCGCTGTGGGTCTAGCCACACGCGGGGTCCAAGGCGCTTAACCATCAGGAGTACATGTTGTTTGCAAGACTATGGACCACAGGAGTCTCGCCGGGCGCGAGCTCGACCTACGACACCTTCGCCGCCCAACGCTCGCGGTCCATGTTTGCGTCCTTGCCGGGATGCCTGGGCGCCGTTTTTTTCGGAACGGGTGACACGCGCTGTGTCTTGAGCCTGTGGCTTGATCAAGCCTCCATCGACGCCCTGGAGAGCAACCCCCTGTACGCCGAAACCGTCCAGAGCTTTCTGGCCACCGGCGCTTTAGCAGCGCCGCAAACTACCGTAGTCCACGAGGTCACCGGTGGCACATTGGATCTTTCCGGCCTTGCACGTACCCCGCTCAATCCTGACGCACCCATTGAGTGAGCGCGCATGCGGCGCCGACCGGCATCGGCCTGCTCCGTTGGCAGACCGCCGAGTGCGTCCCGGTAGCTTCTCGCAGTTCAGCGCTTTTTCGCAGTATGTTCCTATCCTCCCCACGCATCAAAATTTGCTGCATCAGCAGCCTCTCCGAGGCTGACGTCGCCATCCAGGCCGGCGCCGACGCGCTGGGTCTGGTGGGCGACATGCCCAGCGGGCCGGGAATCATCGCAGACGCCGCGATCCGCTCCATTGCGCTGGAGGTACCCGCAGGCATCTCCGTCTTCTTGCTGACCCGGGAGTGCACTGCATCGGCCATCGCGGCCCACGTTGAGCGCTGTGCGGTATCCACCGTGCAGATCGTGAACCATATTGCGCCGCAGGAGTTGGAGCGCCTGCGCGAAATGTTGCCGTCCTTGCGCATCGTCCAGGTGATCCATGTGGAGGACGCGATGGCCCTAGACCTGCTGGGCCGGTACGAAGCATTCGTGCACGCGTTTCTCCTGGACTCCGGCTCGCCCGGCGCGTCCATTCCCCTACTCGGCGGAACGGGCCGCGTGCACGACTGGGGCGTCAGCGCTGAGTTTGTGCGCCGCGCGCGCCGGCCGGTTTTTCTTGCGGGCGGGCTCACGCCGGCCAATGTTGCAGAGGCCATCCGCACCGTGCGGCCCTTTGGACTGGACATTTGCTCCGGCGTCAGGACGGAGGGACGCCTGGATGCCGCGAAGCTCTCTGCCTATGTGCAAGCAATCCGATCGGCCACTCACTGATTGTCATGACGCCGTGCAGCGATGAGGCCGAAGCGGCCCAAGCTGCGCGCACGCCGGTCTCACCACAGAGCTATTTTTGGAACGACAACAACATGATTGAATGGATCCACCACGGCATCGACACTGTGACGGGCATGCCATACGCGCAGGCCGGTAGTGGCGATGCAGCCGTGCTGGTGCACGGCGCCCTGGCCGACGCACGCATGTGGCGACCGCACCAAGCCTTGCTAGCCGAGCAATGGCGCACGACCGCAGTGACCCTGCGCTATCACTTTGGCTCGGAGGACGCGGACCCATTGCGCCGCCGCGCAGACTCAGCCCCGTTTGGCGTCGCTACGCACGCGGAAGACCTGGCCGCGTTCATCGAAGGGATGAACCGCGGCCCGGTACACCTGGTGGCATGGTCCTATTCCGCCCATGCAGCGCTGTACCTCGCTTGTCACCGCCCACATCTTCTTCGCAGCGTGTTCGTGTATGAACCCGGCTTTCCCACCTATGTCACCGACGCCCAAGCCTTGCAAGTGTTCGGCGAAGACGCAGCGCGGATGTACGGACCCATGGGCGCAGCATTGCACAGCGGCGATCTGCCAGGTGCCGTGGAATTGCTGATGGATGCCTCGGGCCAGCGGCAGGGGTACTTCCGTGAGCAGCCCGCGCACCGGCGGCAGATTCAGCGCGACAACGCGCACACAATCCCGCTGCTGATGACGCAAACGCCCCCGCCCGCCATCACTGCGGAGCAGTTGCGCTCCGTGTGCGTTCCGGTGTGCGTGGCTCAGGGCGCGCAGACGCGTCCAGTGTTCAGCGTAGTCTGCAACGCAGCAGCGAAGGCCATGCCCCAAGCACGCCATCTTGTGGTGGACCACGCCGATCACATGTGGCCAGATGAACAACCGGCCGCATTCTGCAGTGCGCTGCAAAGCTTCTGGGAATGTGACACAGTGGCTCGGAGAACAGACGCCTAAGTGTTGTTGACATGTACTCCTGCAGTAGCCCAGCAGGAGGGAATAACCAGCTGTAAGCGCGTGGCCCTCTGCCAGCGCGCCAATAGTCCCTGGCATTGCGGTGCTCCCACCAGTTTACCGCCATCTTCAATGTCCCTTTAACGATACCCCGTGGACAGACAGACCGGAACCCAAACCTGCGACCGAGCAGTTAACCGAGGGGAACTCTATTGGATCGCGGCCGACCCGACGAAGGGAGCCGTGCCCGGGGTGCCGCATCCCCATTTGGTGGTACAGGACGATGTGGTCAATCACTCGCGCATCGGCACAGTCATCGTGTGCGCGTTGAGCTCCAACCTGCGCAAGGCCGCAGAGCCAGGCAATGTGCTGCTCCACCCTGGTGAGGGCGGGCTTGCGCGGCAGAGCGTTGTCGTTTCGACCCAGGTGTCCTGCATCTACAAGGCACAGCTAGGCGCCCTGATAGGCGAACTCTCACAAGAACGCGTGGATGAGTGGTGGCAGGGTTACGCTTCGTGCTCCGATCGTTTCATCGGCGCGGCTGAGGGCCGAAGCCCCAAGCCAACTCTTAATCGAGTCAGCGCTCCCATAGCCCGTCGCGCGCCAAGGCGATTCAGCTTATCCCCACGCGCACAACTCCAGCAACGTACTTCAAAAGATCGCCACCCACCTTCATCCGTATCAACCTATGCACATTCGACTTGCACGTAGCACTGAGACCGACGCATTGGTGACCTTGTGGCGCCGCTCCGTGGTGGCAACGCACACGTTTTTGGCGATGAGCGATGTGGAAGCCCTGCTGCCAATTGTTCGCGACAAAGTCCTCGGTGAGCTGGAGGTTTGGGTCCTTGAAAACGGCGGCACCCCCATGGGCTTCATGGCGCTGTATCACGCGTCCCTGGAGGCCTTGTTCATCGACCCGGAGCAAAGGCGCCGCGGTGGTGGCCGACTGCTCTTGAACCATGCTCGATCCCTGAAGGGCCCCCTTACCGTCGATGTCAATGAACAGAACCCCCACGCACTTCAGTTTTACCTTGCCGAAGGTTTCGAAGTGGTAGGTCGCTCCGAACTCGACGGAACCGGCAGACCTTTCCCGCTCCTGCACCTCAGAGACTCTTGGCAAGACAGTTGAAGCTGCGATAACTGCAAGACGTTGGCAAGCAGATGATTCGGCCGTCGCGTTGCCGGCCCAGAAATGGTTCAAGCGCTCAGGTGAGCGACAGAGCTTTTCGCCCCTTCTCTATTGATTGCCGCTTCTTCCAAAAGCCCGCCCACGGATCCTCCTGCTGAAAACTCATATACTCCCGCGCCGTCGCAATCGTCCACTGTGCGCCGCCCTTGAGCTCCTTGAGCTGCTCCCACCCCACCGGCATCGAAACCCCCATCCCGGGCCGCGAGCGCGCTGAGAACGCGCAGGCTGTTGTCTGCCCATGGCCGTTGCGCAGGTAGTCGATAAAGATCTTCCCAACGCGATTCTTGCCGCCCATCACAGCGACGAACCGGTTCGGGATGACCCGCGCCATGTGCTTAACCACCGCTTGCGAGAACGCCTTTACCTCCGTGTAATCCCGCTTCGGTGTGATCGGCACCACCACATGCAGGCCCTTTCCGCCGCTGGTCTTGAGCCAGCACTCCAGGCCCAGCTCGGCGAGCATCACGCGGGTGAGCTCTGCCGCCTCTTGCAGCATGGGCCAGGTCACACCTTCTCCAGGATCAAGGTCGAGCACGAACCGATCCGGCTGGTCGATGCGCGCGACCTTGGAGTTCCAGGTGTGGAACTCAACCACGTTCATCTGCGCTGCCGCAATCAGCGCGTCTGCGGAGTTCACAGCCAACAGCGCCTCGTGTCCAGGCCACAGAGCCGGGTCCAGCTCCTTGAGGCCCGGCATCTTGCTCTCCGGGTGCTTCTGAAAAAACAGCTGTCCCGTGATCCCGGTCGGCGCTCGGACTAGCGATGTCGGTCGATCTTTGAGGTGGGGAAGCATCCATTCGGCGATGCTCTCGTAATAGCGCACAAGATCAATCTTGCGCAATCCGGTGCTGGGGTCAATCACCCGGTCGGGACGGGTGATCTTGACTTTGGAGATAGCGGCCGCTGCCTTTGACTTCGTCGCCATAGGGGGCGCGGCCGTGGGTGCAGGAGTCTTGGCGCGCTCGAGTGTGATCATCCTGGCGGGCTTGTCCGTGCGGATACCCCGGAACACCGCGTGGCGAATGCGCTTGTCAGGTGTCCATTCCCCAAAAGCCACCTCGACCACCAGGGAGGGACGAACCCACCGCTCGGCACCGACCTTGCGCTTGGACCATCGGCCCGGCTTGAACTCGGCGGCGTCCAGAGGCGGGTCCGGAACTTCGAGCTTCACCAATCGGGCATGCAGCTCGGCCCCCGTCGAGGAATCCCAGCCAGTGCCGACGGATCCGGCCGCCACAAGCTCTCCCTCCTCGTGATAGCCCAGCAGCAGACTGCCCACCTCCTTGGTGGCGCCGGTGCGGTTGGTGAAGCCGAGCACCACGAACTCCTGCCTGTGTTGGCACTTGAGCTTCATCCATGTTTCGGTTCTTCCAGATACATACGGTGCATCCGCCCGCTTAATGATCAGGCCCTCAAGACCCATATCGCACGCGGCGCCCAGCAGCTGCGATGGTGCCACCTCGAAGGTCTGGCTGAACCGGACGATGCCGTTCTCGCGTTCATCAAACAGTTCCTTGAGCAACTGCCGCCGCGCTGCGAGCGGGACGCCGCGCAGATCCTGGTCGCCCAGGTAAGGCATGTCGAAGACGAACATTACGATGTCCCGCGTGCGCGCGTTGTCGATCGCGTTCTGAAGCCGGTTGAAATCCGGGATGCCAGCGTCGTTCAGGACCACGATCTCACCATCCAACCATGCCCGGGTCAGGCCAAGCTCGGCGATGCCGTCTGCGACCTGTTGCAGCTTCTCGGTCCAGTCATTGCCGTTGCGCGTGAACAGACGGACCTCTTCGTCCTCCACGCGGGCAAGAATGCGGTAGCCGTCAAACTTGGTCTCGATGATCCAGTCGCCCTGCGGAACCGACGACACCAGCGTGGCGAGCTGCGGCTCCAACTTGGCGGGAAGGCGTGCTTTGCGCGCATTGGCCAGCGGTTGTGTCGCCGCGGCGCCTGATGCTGTCGCGCCGATAGCGTCCTCGCGCTCCTCCGCGAGACCGAGCGGCGTTTCGACAACGCTGTCGGGCAGCGCGGCGATGACGTCGTACTCCGTGCTCGGGCGCGCCCAGGCGTCGCCGCGCTTCTTGAACAGCATCCACTGGTCCTGTTTCTTCTCGCCCGGCTTGGAGATGCGCACGAGTTCCCAGAGGCCTGCGAGCTTTTGGCCGTGGAGGTGGAACATGATCTTGCCCTGCGCCAGGCCATCCCGGGGATCGCCCACGGGCTCCCACGTTCCGCGGTCCCAGATGATGACCTTGCCAGCGCCGTACTCGCCCTTGGGGATGGTTCCCTCAAAGGTGTTGTAGTCGATGGGGTGATCCTCGACATGGATGGCCATGGACTTGACCTTGGGGTCGAACGATGGTCCCTTGGGCACTGCCCAGCTCACCATCACGCCGTCCATCTCCAGTCGAAAGTCGTAGTGCAAGCGGGACGCCCAGTGTTTTTGGATCACGAACTGCAGCGGCTCCGCCGCGCCCTTTGCGCGACGAGGTGGTTTCGCTGCGACGCCCGCTGGCTCGGAGGTTTTGGTGAAGTCGCGCTTGGCCTGGGCAAGTACTACAGCAAGATCGTGGACGGGATGACCGCGCGAGGGTACGACCGGGCTTTCGCGGAACAGATTTTTGAGCAGATCAAGGGGTTCTCCGAATACGGGTTCCCGGAAAGCCATGCGGCCAGCTTTGCGCTGCTGGTCTATGCCTCTTGCTGGATCAAGCGGCATGAGCCGGCGGCATTCCTTGCGGCACTGCTGAACTCGCAACCCATGGGGTTCTACAGCCCAAGTCAGCTCGTGCAGGACGCGAAGCGCCACGACGTGGAGGTGCGGCCGGTGGATGTGATGTACAGCGATGTGGAGTCATCTCTAGAGGACCTGCCCACGACACCCGCTGTGCGTCTTGGCTTGCACATGGTTCGCGGGCTGCGGACCGATAGCGCAGAGCGCATCGTGCTTGCTCGACGCAAATGTCCATTCGACAACGCCGAGGAGCTGGCCCGTAGAGCAAGGCTGGAACAGCATGAGATGAAGCTGCTGGCGGCCGCCGGAGCGCTGGCCACGCTGTCCGGCCATCGGCGCCAGCAAGTGTGGGATGCTGCCGCGCTGCATGCGCCGCCCGAACTGCTGCAGGAGGCGCCGGTAGATGAGGAGTTTCTGGAACTGCCTGCAGCGCCGGAGGGAGAAGACGTGCTCTGGGACTACGCCTCTGTTGGTCTTACCTTGCGCTCCCACCCCATGGCACTGCTGCGCAAGAAGCTCGACAAGTACAAGCTCAAGACCTCCGAAGAACTGCGGCGCATTCCCAATGGCCGGATTGTGCGTACGGCGGGCATCGTGACGTTGCGGCAGCAGCCGGAGACGGCCAAGGGGACCATCTTTGTTTCGCTGGAAGACGAGCATGGTGCGACCCAGGTGATCTGCTGGCGGCACATCAAAGAGGCGCAGCGGGAAGTGCTGCTGGGGTCGCGGCTGATGGCGGTGAAGGGGCGCTGGCAGCGCGAGGGGGAGGTGTGCAATCTGATTGCGGAACGGCTGGCGGATCTGTCGCCCATGCTGGGACGGCTGGCAACCGAGAGTCGGGATTTCCGTTAGGAGAAGCGGGATGACACAAGCGACTCTGTTTGATGAAGGGCCGATCAAGTCCTCCATCGAGGGGCTGGTCTACGAGCCTGAGTTCCTGAGCCTTGACGAAGAGAAGGAGCTGATCGGGATCATCCAGACACTGCCGCTGCATGCGGCGCGGTACAAACAGTACCTTGCAAGACGACGGGTGGTGAGCTTTGGTGGGTCGTATGACTTTGATGCGAACCAGATGCAGCCGGGTATCGCGCTCGACGAGCGCCTGCTTGGGCTGCGGGATCGCGTGGCGGGATGGCTGGGGGTGCCGCCCGGCGATCTTGTCCATGCTTTGGTCGCGGAGTACGCGCCGGGGACGCCGCTGGGGTGGCACCGGGACGTGCCCGATTTTGAGACGATTGTGGGGGTATCACTGAGCGGGCACGCGACGCTGCGGCTCAGGCCGTACCCGGATGCTCCCGCTGCGCGCAAAGTGGTGCAGTTGGATGTGGCACCGAGATCCATCTACAAGCTCGCAGGGGAAGCGCGGTGGGGGTGGCAGCACAGTGTGGCTCCGACGGGCGAGCTGCGGTGGTCCATAACCTTCAGGACTCGACGGTAGACCCTCCGGGTTTCGCAACGCGACTAAGAGACTGCAATGCAGCGGTTGCAGTCGTTCGCATATCGGTCATGAATGAGTACTATCGGCCAGGAGCCGTCGCTGATGGAATCAAGAAGCAGACATTCAACGTTTGACATGAGAGGCACGACCCGGCTCGCAGGGGCGAGTCCTCTCGATGAAAGGGTTGGGCGGCATTTTGCGACAGGTGT
>NZ_JAHUWH010000018.1 GCF_019219095.1 Acidovorax sp. sic0104 | reverse complement strand
GGTTGGTTTCGAACTTCGTGGCGAATTGCGAAGCGTCGGCTTCGTCGGCGTGGGCGCCAAAAGCTGCGAAAGCGGACACGGCGGCGATGGACAGGAAGCGTGCGGTCTTGTTCATGATGATTTCCTTAGAAGTTAAAAAGCGTCTCAAAAAAGCCGGAGAGAAGACGAACAGGTGAAACCGCTTCTGACCGGGTTCGGTGAGTCGCCTTGCGGGTTCGGCTCATCGATGGGTTGAACTGTACGCGGGTGGAAGCGAGAGAAAAACCACTGAGTCGCAAACT
This sequence comes from Acidovorax sp. sic0104, assembly GCF_019219095.1. Classification (GTDB taxonomy): domain Bacteria; phylum Pseudomonadota; class Gammaproteobacteria; order Burkholderiales; family Burkholderiaceae_C; genus Acidovorax. The sequence goes on along the minus strand of NZ_JAHUWH010000018.1, from coordinate 110,634 downwards.
AACTGTTCCAGTATTGGAAACAATCAATGCGGAACTTTTGAGGGTTTACCCATGCCATAAGGCTGGTGGCGGCACTGGAAGGCGTTTTATGCTGGAAACCACCTATGCGATTTCGGGACAGTGAAATCGTACACAACAAGCCGTCCTGCCGTCCGGCCGGCGGTCAAAGCTGGGCAGCCTCCACGGTCTTGTGCCTTGATCGCCGCCCTTGATGTGGCTCAAGCCCCTGGGCGGCGCTGGAGGCGCTTGTCGGCAACGCGGGCATCCGAAGGTCTTATATTCGAAGGCAAGCTTTTGCGCCTTTTGCATGACCGACATTTCCGTACCGGCCGATACCGATACTGCAGACAGTCCCCACTACCTGCGTGCCCTGACCCACATGGCCGACCGGCGTACCGTGGTGGCCGATGCCGCCATCTACACCGACAACGGCATCAAGCTGGTGGAGAAAGGGGCGCGCATCGACAGCCGCTTGTACGACCGACTCGTGCAGCACAAGCTGCGCGAGCCCATCGACCGCCACCTGTCCATAGAGAACCCGGTGGGCGTGCCCGCCTTGATGGCCGCAGCCCAGGCGCTGATAGAGCAGGAACCGCTGCCCAACATGCTGGCCCAGGCGCTGGGTTCGGGCGCACGGCTGCTGTCGCCGCTGCGGTCGATACCGCTGCCGGCTCCCATGGCCTGCAAGCTCACGGTGATGCGCTAGCAGCGCCCTGAGCTCTTTCAGCACAGTCTGCAGATGATGACCGTGGCACTGTTCCTGGGGTTCAAGACTGGCCTCAGCGAGCGCGACTGCGCCACCCTGGCGGCGGCGGCCCTGCTGCACGATCTGGGGGTGCTGCACATGGACCCGGCCTGGAGCGACCCGGACCACAAGGTGGTGGGCGTGCAGCGCAAGCACCTGGTGGCGCATCCCATCACGGCCATGCTCATGGTCCGCGACACCGGGGCGTATGCCAAGGCGGCTGAAGTGGCTGTGCTCGAACACCATGAGCGCATGGACGGCAGCGGCTACCCGCGCGGTCTGGCAGGCGCCGACATCACGCCGCTGGGGCGCATCCTGCTGCTGGCCGAGGTGGTGGCCGCCTTCTATGAAAAATACGAAGACATGCCGGCGCAGCGCCTGTCGCTGGTTCTGCGGCTCAACCACCGCAAGTTTCCTGCGGCGCTGGTGGCCTGCATCCTGCCCTTGCTGCAGGAGGAGGTGGCCCGCGAGTCGTCGCTCATGCCCCTGGGCAACGACGCTCCGCGCCAGATCGATCTGCTGGCCGAGGCCTTTTCCTGCTGGAACAGCCTCAAGGCGGCGGTGCCAGGCGGTGCCAAGCCGTCGCCGGAAAGCGCCTTCGCATTTGCCGACGCTCGCCTGTTGGCCTTGCAAAAGACCTTGCTGGAGTCCGGCGCCCACCCGCAGCAGCAAGGCGAACTGATGACCCAGCTCGAAGGCGATGCCATCGGCTTGGCCGAAGTGGCCCTGGTGGGCCGCGAAGCGCTGTGGCAGTTGAGAAGCATCCTGAACGCCTGCCACCGCCGGTGGCCCCTGCTGCCTGACCGCTCAACACCGGAAGACGCGGCGGTGGCGGACTGGTGCGACTGGGCCATTCGCAAGCTGTAGCGGGCGGCAGCCATGGACATTGGAGGTTCTGAATGATCGACCACACGGGCATCACGGTATCCCAGCTTGCGCGCAGCCGGCAGTTTTACGAATCCGTCCTGGCGACGCTGGGCTACGGCGTGCGGCTGGCGCTGGACGATGCCGTGGGCTTCGGCGCCCGTGAGCTTGCGCCCGGAGATGATCCTGGAGGGGATTTCTGGATTTCCGCAGGGCCGCCATTCACGCCCCGGTCGCACATCGCGTTTCGTGCAGACAGCGAGGCGCAGGTGGTCGCATTTCACCTGGCCGCACTGGCTGCAGGCGGCAGCGACAACGGCACGCCCGGCCTGCGTCCCCAGTACCACGCACGTTATTTCGCGGCCTTCGTGCTGGACCCGGACGGCTACAACATCGAGGCGGTCTTTCATGGAAGTGGCGCGGCTGCTGCCCACGCGTAGTGGCGGTTGGCGCATCAAGCAGGACTGCGCGCCTGCCTGCGCGGCCGTTCCTTGAAACCTGCCCCCGCAGCCGCGGGGGATTGCTGTCCGAACGGTCTTTCAGCAACTTTTGGCAGACACAGCCAAATACTGTGTATATTTACAGTATCAATGTTGTTGAAAGACGCTTTTCCCCATGTCTGCGCTGCGTATTCCCCGTCGGGTGGCCACATCCGACCTGCCGTCCGCCGTCCCTGGCGTATGGCACGCGGACTCGCTGAGTGCGGACCAGCAGCGGACGCAGCCTTCAGGCTATGCGCTGCTGGATGAGCAGCTCCCTGGCGGCGGCTGGCCGGTCGGTGCGCTGAGCGAGGTGCTGCAGCCCCTGCCGGGCCTGCACGAATGGCAACTGGTGCTTCCCGCATTGGCGCAAGCCCTGGCGACGCGTTCTGGCGCGGTGGTCGGCGTGGCGCCGCCGTATGAACCCTTTGGTCCGGTCCTGCAGGCGCGCGGGTTGACCGCCCGGCGGCTGTGCCTGGTGCAGGCCCAGGGCGCATCGGCACTGTGGGCGGTGGAACAGGCCTTGCGGTGCCGCGACGTGCTGGCCGTGATGGCCTGGCTTCCGCAGGTGCAGCCGGCTGCACTGCGCAGGCTGCAGCTGGCGGCTGCGCAGCAGCAACAGCTGTTGTGGGTGTTTCGGCCGTTGGCAGCAGCGCCCAAGGCATTGCCGGCGCTGCTGCGGCTGCAGGTGCAGTCACCGACACGCGTTTCGCGGCAAGGGCAGGGCGCTCAGGGCAAGGCCGTTGCATTTCCGGCGATGGAGGTGAACATTCTCAAACGCCGGGGACCTCCCTTGGTGCAGGACCTTCACCTGCCCGCATGCCACACCCGGCTGGCCCTGGAACTTGCGGCCCAGGCCGCACGCCGTCAGGCCCTGCACGAGGCGGCGCACGGCATGGGATTGGCGGTACAACCCGCGCAAGGGCTGGCACGGCACCATGCGGCCGCATCGTTGCCCGAGGAGACTGGGGCAGAGGGGAGGGGGCATGCACTGGATCGCGCTGCCGCTGCCGTGCTGGGAGGATGAGCCTCCCGCCGATCTGGGCGCGCTGGGCTGGTGGGCGCTGCGCTTCACACCGCGCGTTGCCCTCGTCGATGGCGAGGCCCTGCTGCTGGAGGTGTCCACCACCGAGCGGCTCTGGGGCGGGCGCGACGCCTTGTTGGCGCAAGTGTGCGAGGCCTGGGCGCTGGCCGGCCCGGCCACGGGTGCTGGAACGCGCACGGGCCCTGGTGGGCCGGTCGCGCATCCACATGGTCCGGCCCTGGTCTGGGGCTCTGGCCCTACGGCGATGCTGGCGCAGGCCGTGCTGCGCATGGCCCTGGCGGGGCGTGCCTTGCCATCCCGCATGCCGCAGGGCTTGCCCTTGCACACCCTGACAGCCTTGCGCCCCCACGTGGCCAGCCTGGAGCGGATGGGGTGCCGTACCTGGGGGGCGCTGCAGGCGTTGCCGCGCGCCGGCGTGGCGCGGCGCTTCGGTGCGGCCGTGCTGCAGGCGCTGGACCAGGCCCTGGGCCATGCGCCGCAGGCCCACACCTGGCTGGAGCTGCCCGAGTCGTTCGGGTTGTCCGTCGAGCTGCCAGCGCTGGCAGAGTCCGCCGATGCCTTGCTCTGGAGCGCGGGTCGCTGCCTCACGGCACTGCAGGGCTGGCTGCAAGCGCGCCAGCAGGGAGTACAGGGGGTGGAATTGACCTGGCGGCACGACCTGCGCCGCATCGACGGCGTGGCCGTGCCGCCCACGGGCATGGTGCAGGTGCGCACGGCCCAGGCCACGCAGGACATGGCCCACCTGCGCCGGCTGTTGTCCGAAAACCTGGCGCGAACCACGCTGGCCGCGCCGGCCAACCACATCGCGCTGCGGCTGCTGGAGTCTGCTGCGCTGCCGCACCGCAGCGCCAGCCTGCTGCCGCCCGATGACCGCAGGAGCGACGGCGGCGCAGGCGGACCGCCGGCCGAAGCCCTGCACCAGCTGGTCGAGCGCCTGTCGGCCCGCCTGGGCACCGACCGGGTGCTTGCCCCGGTCCTGCAGGCCGACCACCGGCCAGAGCGCATGCAGCAGTGGCGTCCGGCGGCCGAGGTGCTGCGCGTGGCCACGCCTGCGGACAGCACGGCGGCCCGGCGTGTGTCCACGGCAGCAGCCAGGGCGGCGGCGACCGACGCGGCACTGGACGCCACGCCCGATGCCGCACTGCAGCCCACCTGGCTGCTGAACCCTCCCAGGCGCCTGGCCGTGCAGGGCAACCGGCCCTGCCACCACGGGCGGCTGCGCCTGCTGGACGGGCCGCACCGGTTCGAAGCCGGGTGGTGGACTGCTGCCCAGGACGGTGCCGACCCGGCCCATCCCGACGCCGGCCTGGCGCTGCGCGATTACTTCGTGGCCTACAACGAGGTCGCCGGCCTGGTGTGGGTGTTTCGTGAGCACCTGGCAAGGCTGTCGCAAGACACCCAGGCCTCTGTGCGCCCGCACCGCTGGTTTCTGCATGGAATCTTCGGGTGATGTGGCTGGGAGCGCTCCCATGGTGTTCACCTTCCTGTCTTTCACGGCGCCCCTTGCATCTGCCGGAGCCTTCCGATGAGCCCGCCCGTGCCTCCAAGCGCCGGCACGCCGGGGCTGCCCGACTATGCCGAGCTGCACTGCCTGTCCAATTTCAGTTTCCAGCGGGGAGCGTCGCATCCCCGGGAGCTGGTCGATCGGGCCGCGAAGCTGGGTTACCAAGCCTTGGCGCTGACCGACGAATGCTCGGTCGCCGGCGTGGTGCGGGCGCATGGCGCGGCCCAGGCGCTGGGCCTGCACCTCATCGTGGGCAGCGAATTCCTCTGGGGCGACCTGCGCCTGGTGGCGCTGGCGCGCGATGTCCAGGGCTGGGGCAACCTGTGCGAGTTCATCACGGCGGCGCGCAGCGCCGCGCCCAAGGGCCAGTACCACGTCGGTCCGGGCAGCCCGCTCGCGCTGCTGCAAGGTTGCGAGCTGTTGCTGGCGCCCAGCCGATCGTGTCTTGATGCTGCAGATTTGATAGCTATTCGCGCTTGTGTAGCAAGCGCGAAGGCCCAATTCGATGCCAATTTACAAGGACACATCTGGCTGGCGGTCGAGCTGCACCTGGCGGCGGATGATGGCCTGTGGCTGGCTGCGCTGCAGCAGGTGGGGGCCGAACTGGACTTGCCGCTGGTGGCTGCGGGCGGCGTGCACATGCACGCACGCTCGCGCAAACCGCTGCAGGATGTGATCACCGCCGTGCGCCTGGGGCGCCCCGTGGCCGAATGCGGCTTTGCGCTGCAGCCCAATGCCGAGCGCCACCTGCGCCGCCGCGTGCGGCTGGCGGGCATCTACCCGCCAGAGCTGCTGGCGGCCACGCTCACCGTGGCCGGGCGCTGCACCTTCAACCTGAACGAGATCAAGTACCAGTACCCGCTGGAAACGGTGCCGTCGGGCATGACACCGGCGCAGGCACTGGCCAGGCTGGTCGAGACCCGTGGCACCCAGCTGTATCCCGAAGGGGTACCCGACAAGATCGCGGCCCAGATCCGCAAGGAGCTGGCGCTGATCGCGGACTGCGGCTACGAGATGTATTTCCTCACCGTGTACGACATCGTGGAGTTCGCGCGCAGCGTGGACATTCTGTGCCAGGGGCGGGGGTCGGCGGCCAACTCCGTGATCTGCTACGTGCTGGGCATCACGGCGGTCAACCCGCAGGAATCGCACCTGCTGTTCGAGCGTTTCATCAGCAAGGAGCGCAAGGAGCCGCCCGACATCGACGTGGACTTCGAGCACGACCGGCGCGAAGAGGTCATCCAGTACATCTACAAAAAATATGGGCGCGACCGCGCCGCGATCGCCGCCGTCGTCACCACCTACGGCACCCGCAGTGCCCTGCGCGACGTGGGCAAGGCGCTGGGCGTGGGGTCTGCGCTGGTGGATGCCTTCGCCAAGGACCACCACTGGTTCGACACCGAGATCGCGACCGACCGGCTGCAGGAACTGGCCGATGCCGTGGGCACGCCGATGCACCGGCACACGGCCCGGTTGTGGCTGGAGATCGCGAGCGACCTCATCGACTTTCCACGGCACCTGAGCCAACACGTGGGGGGCTTCGTGCTCACGCAGGGCAAGCTCACGCGGCTGGTGCCGGTGGAGCCGGCCAGCATGGAAAACCGCTCCGTCATCCAGTGGGACAAGGACGACCTCGATGACATGGGCCTGCTCAAGGTCGATGTGCTGGCCCTGGGCATGCTCAGCGCGTTGCGCCGCTGCCTGAACCTGCGGGCCGCCTTGCGCGGCGGGCGCTGGGGCCTCAAGGACATCCCGCGCGAAGACCCGGCCACCTACGACATGATCTGCGCGGCCGACACCGTAGGCGTGTTCCAGATTGAAAGCCGTGCCCAGATGAGCATGCTGCCGCGCCTGCAGCCGCGCGAGTTCTACGACCTGGTGGTGGAAGTCGCCATCGTGCGGCCCGGGCCCATCCAGGGCGGCATGGTGCACCCCTACCTCAAGGCGCGGGAGCGCCGGCGCCAGGGCCTGCCTCTGGAGCTGGAAAAGCCCGAGCTCGAAGCAGCCTTGGCCCGCACGCTGGGGGTGCCCATCTTTCAAGAGCAGGTGATGCAAATCGCCATGGTGGCTGCAGGCTTCAGTGCTGGCATGGCTGATGACCTGCGGCGGTCCATGGCGGCGTGGAAGCGGCGGGGCGGGGTTCACCGCTTCGAGCGCCCGCTCATCGGGGGCATGGAGGCGCGCGGCTACCGCACGGAGTTCGCCCAGGCCATCTTCCAGCAGATGCTGGGCTTCGGCGAATACGGCTTCCCCGAAAGCCATGCCCACAGCTTTGCCCTGCTGGCCTACGCCAGCAGCTGGCTCAAGTGCCACGAGCCTGCAGCCTTTCTGACCGCGCTGCTCAACTCGCTGCCCATGGGTTTTTACACTGCGTCGCAGCTGGTGCAGGACGCGCGCCGCCACGGCGTGCGCGTGCTGCCCATCGATGTGACCGTGAGCGATGTCGATTGCACGCTGGAAGGTGGGCTGGAGCCGCTGCGCCCCCACAAGGGCCTGCCCGTGCCGCCCCTGCCGCAGCCCGCCGTGCGCCTGGGGCTGCGCCTGGTGGCCAGCCTGCACGAAGAGGCGGCCAAACGCCTGGTGCAGACGCGACACGCCGGCCCTGCCTTTGCCAACACCGAAGACCTGGCGCTGCGCGCGCAGCTGGCCCAGCAGGACCTGCAGGCGCTGGCCGCGGCCGATGCGCTGGCCAGCCTGTCGGGCCACCGGCGCCAGCAGATGTGGGAAGCCGCCGCGCAGCATGCCGCGCCGGCCCTGCTGCGCGACGTGCCGGTGCACGAGGCCCCGCTGGTGCTGCCTGCCGCGCCGGAGGGCGAAGAGATTCTGTTCGACTACGCCGCCACCGGCCTCACGTTGCGCCGACACCCGCTGGCCCTGCTGCGGCCGCGCCTTGCGCGCTGGCGGCTTTTGACCGCGCTGGAGCTGAGCGCCATGCCCCATGGCCGCAAGGTGCGCGCCTGCGGCATCGTCACCGTGCGGCAGCGCCCCGGCACGGCCAAGGGTACGATGTTCGTCACGCTTGAAGACGAGACCGGCCCCGTCAACGTGATCGTGTGGCCCTCGATGGTGGACGCGTGGCGCAATGCGCTGCTGCGCTCGCAGCTGCTGGCAGTGGAGGGCACCTGGCAGTGCAGCGTGCCTGAGGGAGGGGCGCACGGCGCGGCTGGCAAGGTGCGCACTTCGTCACCGTCGTCAGAGGCCCGGGCACCCATGGTGGTGCGGCACCTGGTGGCCCAGCGCTTCAAGGACCTGACCCCGCTGCTCGGGCGCATGGCGCAGGCGCTGCAGGGCAGCCGGGATTTCCATTGAAGCCTGGCTGGATTCCGGGCTTTGCACGTTCGAGCAGGCGCGCGTGCGGGGGGCGATGGAAAAAAGCCCCTTCTTGTGGCCTGCGTGGTGCCATCCCGCGGTGCTCACGGACTATCCGTGGAGGAGACGTGCTGTTGCCTGGATCTCAGCGTGCTGGCGAAGGCTTGCTCGCCGCTTGCCGCGCCGGCTGCGATGCCGTGCCTGCGGCGCCCTGCGCTCCAGGCTTGACCGGCTGCCTGCCCAGGTCCAGCAGCGGCTTGCAGTGCGTGTCGTCATCGGCGGCCGGCACGGTGATGGGCACCAGCGCCAGTGCAGCGGGGGCCACGGCGGCCGCCACCACTGCGGCGCCCGCGCGCAGCAGCAACGGGCCTGCCTCCACGCCGATGTCGGGGTTGCCGAAGGTGCCCTTCACGTACAGGGGCGAGCGCAGCGAGAAGAACTTCCACTCCAGCGACTCGGGCTTGATGCGCATGTTCATCTCCTCGGTACCCAGATCGATGGTGCCGGTCGCTTCCACGATGGCGTCGTCGGTGCTCATCTTCACCACGCGTGCCGTGGCCAGGCCCTCCACCACGGTGAAGTCGGCCACCGCGCAGCGCAGGTGCACTTCCTGGGTGTCGCCGAACAGCCTGCCCACGATGATGCTGCCCACATTGAGCGCGGCCAGGTCCAGCATCTGCTTGCTGAGGGTGCCTTCGCGCACGTACAGCCGCATCTCGCCCGTCCCCTTGCCCAGCAGGCCGGCCACGCTGTTGCCGGTGCTCTCCAGCGCAATGGCGCCGTCCATGCGGCCAAAGCTCTTCTTCATGAGCTGCACCTTGGGGAACAGGGCCGACAGCTGCAGGCCCTGCACGGTGCCGCGTATCTGCGCCTTGAGCGGGGGCGTGCGGCCGTCGATGCTGACCTGCGACTCGATCTTGCCCTCCGCGACGCCGAATGTGAGCGGCGCGAGCTTGAGCTGCGCGTTTTCCATCACGGCATGCACGCTCAGGTCCTGCAGCGGCAGGCTCTGGGGCCGGATGATGTGGCGGCCCTTGAACACGATGTCCATGTCCATCGCATTCCATCGCTCGGCCGCGAACTTGGAGTCGGGCAGCACCTTGCCCCGGCCCTTGCCAGCGCCGTCCCGGCCGCGGTGCGAGTTGTCGGGGCTGCTGGTGCCCAGGGTAGGGCCCAGGTCGGCCAGGCGCAGCTGGTTGGACGTCATGGTGCCGGTGAGCCGGGGGCGCGGCTTGCCCGATGCGTACCTGAGCGAGCCGTGCAGGTCGCTCTGGCCCACCTTCCCATCAAAGTCGTCGTACTGCCAGACGGCGCGCTCGGGCTCCAGGCTGCCGGTGAGCAGTCCGTTGGTCTCGAAGGGCGGTGTGCTGGGCAGCACCAGCCCGGTCAGTTCGTACAGGTCAGCCATGCTGTCCGCCTTGAGCCGTACCTGGAAGTCCAGGCCGGACAGCGCCCCCGGATTGGCCAGAATGCCTTCGGCAGACAGCGCCACGCTGCCAGCGCCGGCATCGATCTGCAAGGGGTAGTTGACCACTTTGTTGCGCAGGCTGATTACCTGGCCTGCGCGCCCCTGGCCCCTGATCTGGGCCTTGGCGTAGCGGCCCTCCAACTCGAACCTCAGGCCATAAGGGACGCGCGCGCCTGCGCCGTCCGGGACGGCGCCGGCCGCCGTTGCGGCGCTACTGGTGGACGATGCCGGGTCGGTGGGGGCCGAGGCTTTCGAGGCGGCCTTGCCGGAGGCCTTGCCCGTGCCGGGCACCCGCGTGGGCATCTCGGGTGCAGTGGTATCCAGCCGGGCCCGCAGGTCCAGGTCCTTTATCGCATCGGCATAGGCCAGTACGCCCTGGTGCACGATCAGCCGGTCCACATCGAACGTCCAGCCGCTGCGGGGACTGTCCTTGCGCTCGAAAGTCCAGTTGTTGCTGCCGTCCGCTGTGCGCGCCAGCGCGATGTCGGGGCCGGTAAGGTCCACCGTGTCGATGGACAGGGACTTTCCGAGCAGCGGCCAAAGCCGCACAGAGGCGGTGGCGCTGTCGATACGCGCCATGCTGCCCGTGTCCGATGCCAGGGCTGTGGTGGACGGGCCCGCCTTGCCCGCCGCAGGCGTGCCGTCCTTGCGCCGAAACGGCTGCACGAATCCTTCGGGGTTGGCCATCACGATCCGGTCCGCCTTCACGACCACGCCGGGTATCCATCGCTGCCACCCTTCATCCAGAGGGTGGGGCCAGCGCCACGCTACCGACAGATCCCCTTCGATGGCGAAATGCCGGGCCGTCGCTTCGCTCACCTTGGCATTGACCCAGGGCTTGGCACGGTTCCAGTCGATCACGGCCACCAGCACAGCCAGCAACACCAGCGCTGCCACCAGCAGCGCCACCAGCCACAGACCCCACCGGACGAGCCGGCGCGTGGGACTGGAGGACGGGCGCTGCGCGAAAGAGCCGGTTGCGGGCGATGTGTCGGCGGACGGATGGATGGAGTCGGAAGGCATGCGCGAGGGGTGGTGGGCAATGTGGGCGTGGGCTGGAACGAGGAGGCAGCCACAGGGCATAGTCCTGCTCGCCGGTACGGCCACGGTGGCGCCATGCTAGACCGCATCACCGCAGACTGTGACGCTGCGCGGCCAACTGCCGCCCTTGTCCTACAGGGTCAGCGTGTCCGTCGCCGCACCTAGAATGCGCGCCATGCACAACCCCCGCCACCCCTACGCTCCGCCCCCGCGCGACGGCGTGGGGCCCAGCTGCGTGGTGCTGCCCAGCCGGGGAGACGGCAGCCTGCTCGATTTCCTCGCGCAGCGGCTGGCGGTGGTCACCCGGGCCGAATGGCTGCGCCGCATGCAAGCGGGCGAGGTGATCGATGAGCGTGGTGAGCCCGCGATGCCTTACAGGCCCTTCGAAGGCGGGCTGCGGCTTTACTACTACCGCAGCCTGGAGGACGAGCCCGATCTGCCCTTCACGGAAACCGTGCTCTACCAGGATGAGCATCTGGTGGTGGCCGACAAGCCGCACTTCATGCCGGTGACACCGTCGGGCCGCTATCTGCATGGGACGCTGCTGGTGCGCCTCAAGCGCCAGCTGGGCTTGCCAGAGCTGTCCCCCCTGCACCGCATCGACCGTGACACGGCGGGGCTGGTGTTGCTGTCGGTGCAGCAGCGCACCCGGGGGGCCTATCAGGCGTTGTTCAGGGACCGGCAGATCACCAAGCACTACGACGCGATAGCGCCCTGGCGTGCGGACATGGCTTTCCCGCGCGAGCATGCCAGCCGCCTGGAGGAAAGCCCGCAGTTCTTCCGGATGCACGAGGTACCTGGCGAGCCCAATAGCCTGACCCGCATCGAGGTGCTGGAAGTTGCGCAGCCCTGGGCGCGATACCGGCTGTCCCCCGTGACCGGCAAACGCCATCAGTTGCGCGTGCACATGGCTGCGCTGGGACTGCCGCTGCGCAACGACCCGTTCTACCCGGTCGTCAACGACCCGCCGCCAGGCGACTATTCGCGGCCCCTTCAGCTGCTGGCCCAGTCCCTGGAGTTCGTCGACCCTCTCACCGGGCAGGCGCGGGTGTTCGAGAGCGTGCAGACCCTGCAATTGCGCTGAGCACGTGCTGGGTGGGCGCCGGGCGGATGCCCTGCTCAGTGGTCCGCCTGCCGCAGCAGTCCGATTGATACAAGGGTTTTCCCTATGTCTCCAAAGGCCATTGCGGCGACCGTGGTTTTGTCTTTGCGGGCAGATAGGGTACTTTTGGCGGCGATATGCACACCGCTGCACAAATTACAGAAAAGCACAATATGACCACCTCAAACATTCGCCATTCCGTGGCTTTCAAGCTCTCGCTGACGGCATTGCTCAGCCTGCTGGTGGTGCTGCTGGCGACCATGGGGCTGGTCAGTGCACTGTTGTGGAAGGACTTCGGCCGGCTGTCGCGCGACGACGGCGTGCAGTACGCGGCCCAGGTGCGCACGCTGGTGCAGTCGTTCGACGAAACCGCGCAGGACCAGGCCAAGCGAGATTTCAGCCTCTTCAAGTCGAGCCTGTCGGGCAAGTTCGCTGTGAGCGAGGCAGCCGGTGCCGATGGCAAGCCCGAGGCGGTGCTGTCGCTCGAAGGGGTTTCGCTCAATGGCGATTTCCAGGCGGTGGACCGTTTCACCAAGGACAGCATGGGCGGCGTGGCCACCATCTTCGCGCGGTCCGGCGACGACTTCATCCGCGTCACGACATCGCTCAAGAAGCAGGATGGCGAGCGCGCCTACAAGACGCTGCTGGACCGCAAGCACCCGGCCTATGCACTCATGAACGAGGGCAAGACCTATATCGGCCGTGCCAGCCTCTTCGGGCGCGAGTACATGACGGTGTACGAACCCATCCGTGAGGGCGATCGCACCATTGGCATCCTGTTCATCGGCTCCGACATGGGGCCGATCCTGGCCAAGCTCAATGCCGTGATGGCCGCGCAAAAACTCTATTCCACCGGCGCCGTGTATTCCGTAAGCCTTGCTGCAGGGCCGGCGCGCGGCAATGTGTTCGGGCTGGCCGGCCCGGCGGCCAAGGTCGACGAGAACGATGGCGAAGCCAAGGCGTGGATGGCCTCGCTGGAAGGCATCGAGCAGACCGGCTCGTTCGAGTCCACCTGGTCTCCCCGCCGTGCCAGTGCCGGGGACAACGCGAAACGCTTTGTGGCGGTGGAGCGCTACAAGCCCTGGAACCTGGGCATCGTGGCCGAAGCACCGCTCAGTGAAATGATGGAAGAGGCGCGCGCCGTGCTCACCTGGCTGTGGCTGGGCGTGCTGGTGGCGCTGGCGCTGCTCACGGTGGTGCTGGTGTACGTGACGCGCCGCCTGGTGGGTGCTCCGGTGCAGCAACTCAGCACCGCGCTGGGCTACCTGGCCCAGGGCGATTTGTCGCACGCGGTGTCCGTGCGATCGCGCGACGAGATCGGCACGTTGGCCGGTGCCATGGAGGGCTTTCGCCTGCGCCTGGTCGAGAGCCTGAGCACGGTGCGCACCAGCGCCGACAGCGTCTCGGCCGCGAGCACCGAAATCGCCCAGGGCAACCAGGATTTGTCGGGCCGCACCGAGAGCCAGGCGAGTTCGCTGGAGCAGACCGCCGCCAGCATGGAGCAACTGGGCGCGACCATACGCCACAACGCGGACAGCGCGGGCCAGGCCAACCAGCTCGCGGTAGGCGCCAGCCAGGTCGCCACGCGCGGCGGCGAAGTGGTCTCGCAGGTGGTCTCCACCATGCAGGACATCCATGCCAGCAGCAACCGCATCAGCGACATCATCGGCGTGATCGACGGCATCGCCTTCCAGACCAACATCCTGGCGCTGAACGCCGCCGTGGAAGCCGCCCGCGCGGGGGACCAGGGCCGGGGCTTCGCGGTGGTGGCCGCCGAAGTGCGCAGCCTGGCCCAGCGCACGGCGGCCGAGGCCAAGTCGATCAAGGAACTCATCGGTGCCAGCAGCGCCATGGTGCAGCAGGGTTCGGCCCTGGCGGACCAGGCGGGCACCACCATGCAGGAGGTGGTCGGCGCCATCCGCCGCGTGGCCGATATGGTGGCCGAAATCAGCTCGGCCAGCCGCGAGCAGACCGCCGGAGTGGGGCAGGTCGGCGAAGCCGTCACCCAGCTTGACCAGACCACCCAGCAGAACGCCGCCCTGGTGGAGGAGATGGCCGCTGCCGCCAGCAGCCTGCGCACGCAGGCGCAGCAGATGGTGTCTGCGATCTCCCAGTTCAATCTGGGCGGAGCGGGGCACATGGGCAGCTCGTCGGCACTGGCGCTGCCATCGTCCGCCAAGCCGCAGCGCTGAACGGGGCGCCGCCCGGATCAGCCTCGTTCAATATGCCGTAGCGCCGGCCTTGAAGGCTGCCGCGTACTGCCCGGGCGTCTGCCCCAGCACCTTGCGAAAGGCTTGACCCATGTGCGACTGGTGGGTGAAGCCGCAGTCCAGCGCGATCGACGCCAGGGGCTCGGCGCCGCGCCGCACCATCGCACGGGCGGCCTGCACACGCGTTTCCACAATGAAGGCATGGGGCGTCATCCCCACCAGCCGCGTGAACTCGCGCAGGAAACGCAGCGGCTCCTTGCCCTCGGCCTGTGCCAGCTGCGCAATCGTCAAAGGCTGCGCGAAGTCGCTGGCGATGCGCTCCAGCACGCGCCCGTAGAGCGGGCGCAACTGCAGGTCGGCGTTGGCCGAGCTGCGTGCGGTTTCGCCCATTCCCGCCACGCCGACGAGGCCCAAGGCCGCCTCTTCGATGGCCAGCGCGTCGGGCACGGGTGCCAGCACAAGGCGGCGCAGATGCCTGGCAGCCGCGAGTGCCTGCGCGTGGCCCGTCCAATGGATGCGGCGTTGCGCGCCGCAGTGCCCGCCTGGCGCCATGCCGCCGTCGCTCCAGCGGGCCACGAGGTATTCGCCGCCTGTCCCGGACTCGGAGAACACATCCACGCCGGGCGGCGTGTAGGCCAGCGTGCCCGGCCAGGTGTCGAAGTCCTCCCGCCGGCTGGAGCCTATCGCGTGCACGCCCTGCTGCCGCTCCAGCGCAATGCCCAGGGAGTGCATGCGCACCGGGTCGCTGGCGCTATAGGGGCTGCGGCTCAAAAGCTGAATCTGCAGGCCCGCAGGCGCAACGGTGGGGAGGAGAAAAGGAGGAGGCTGGGTCATCGTTTGCCGAGGCCTGCGTGCAGGCCGCAGGCTGAAATTCCATGATATACGCCGGCATCAGGCACATTGATACTGCCCGCATGAACACATCCGCACACCACCCGGGGAGCGAGACGGCCCGCGTCATCGGCCTCATCGGCGGCATGAGCTGGGAGTCCAGCGCCGAATACTACAAACTCATCAACCAGGATGTCCGCAGCCGCCTGGGGCCGCTGCGCTCGGCCAGGCTGCTCATGTACAGCGTCGATTTCGGACCCATCGAGCAGGCGCAGCATGCGGGGCGATGGGATGACCTGGCGGGCATGCTCGAGGACGCCGCCCTGCGCCTGCAGCGTGGCGGCGCGGACTGCGTGGTGCTGTGTACCAACACCATGCACAAGGTCGCCGACCGGGTCGCCGGGGCGGTATCGATCCCCTTCCTGCACATCGCCGACCCCGTGGGGCGCGAGGCCGCGCGGACCGGGGTGCAGGTGCTGGGGCTGCTGGGCACCCGTTTCACCATGGAGCAGCCCTTCATGCGCGAACGCCTGGAGCGCGAGCACGGGCTGCAGGTGCTGGTGCCCGACGAGGCGGACCGTGCCGAAGTGCACAGGGTCATCTACGAAGAGCTGTGCACCGGCGTGGTCTGCGAAGCGTCCCGCAAGACCTACCAGCGCATCATCGAATCGCTGGCACGGCGCGGAGCGCAGGCGGTGGTGCTGGGCTGCACGGAAATCACGCTCCTCATCCGGCCGCAGGACAGCGCCCTGCCGGTGCTGGACACAACACGGCTGCATGCGCAGGCGGCGGTGGACTTTGCGCTGGGGGGAGTGTGAGTACCGGGGAATCTTGGAGCGGGTGAAGGGAATCGAACCCTCGTATGAAGCTTGGGAAGCTGCCGTTCTACCATTGAACTACACCCGCGAAGGCTGCGATTATAGGCAGCATCCGCGCAGGCTCCGGCCCCTGGCCTGGGCAAGCGCGCAAAACGCATATCCATAGCCGATCTTGTTGGTTGGGTGCCCGGGCCGGGCGCCCTAAATTCCTTTCACCTGCTGCACGACGGCGCAGGTTCTTCACAGACACGGAAAGGACGCCCATGGCAACACAACGCACCCCCTCAACGCAAACCATCTGGCGCGCATGGCTTCGCACCTGTGTGGCGGGCAGTCTGGCATTGTTCGGTGGGGCCCTGATGGCCGCCACGCCCATCCCTGCCGGCCCGCTCGTCAGCACCGAGTGGCTGGCGCAGAACCTGGACAACCAGCAGGTGCGCATCGTCGAGGTGAGCGTGAACCCGGGCCTGTATGAGCGGGGCCATGTGCCCGGTGCCGTCAACTTCTCGTGGCACCAGGACCTGAATGACCGCGTGCGCCGCGATATCGTGAGCAAGGAAGGCTTCGAGGCCCTGCTGTCCAAGGCCGGCGTCTCGCCCGACACCACGGTGGTGCTGTACGGCGACACCAACAACTGGTTCGCGGCCTGGGGTGCATGGGTGTTCGACATCTACGGCGTGAAGAACGTCAAGCTGCTCGACGGTGGCCGCAAGAAGTGGGAGGCCGAGAACCATCCGCTCAACAACCGCGTGCCCGAGTTCACAGCCACCAGCTACAAGGTCGGCCAGGTCAACACCCAGTTGCGCGCACGTTTGTCGGACGCGCTGGCCGCCGCCGAGGGCAAGACCAATGCCAAGCTGGTGGACATCCGCTCGGCCGATGAATACAGCGGCAAGATCTTTGCGCCCGCCGGCGTGCCCGAGCTGAGCATCCGCGCCGGACACATCCCCGGCGCGGCCAATGTGCCGTGGGGCCAGGCCGTCAAGGAAGACGGCACCTTCAAGTCCGCCGACGAACTCAAGAAGCTCTATGCCAGTGCCGGCGTGGACGGCAGCCGGCCCATCATCACGTACTGCCGCATCGGCGAGCGCTCCAGCCACACCTGGTTCGCGCTGTCCAAGATCCTGGGCTACAACGTGAAGAACTATGACGGCTCCTGGACGGAATACGGCAACGCGGTCGGCGTGCCCATCGCCAACCCGGCAGGCACCGTGTGGGCGGCCAAGTAAGTTCGAGTGAGAGAGTGAAGCGACGAGCGAGAGACGACGAAAGTCCGCGACCAGTCCACGGCTTTTGGTAGGGGGTCTCCTTTACAGCCCGCTTCGTGCGGGCTTTTTTTGCGAGAGCGCGCACCGCCGCGCGGCCTTGCCATAGCCACCGATCCATCCATCGATCCATGAGTTCATCCCTTCGACTTCCCCAGGCAGCGGCATGGCTGGCGCTGATCTTGCTGGCCGCGCTGGTCGGCGCCGCCCAGTGGCTGCAGGGCCAGCCTGGCGGCCGCACCCTGGTGTTTGCACTGGCCTGCGGCGCGGTGCTGGGCATCGTGCTGCAGCGCACGCGCTTTTGCTTCTACTGCCACGCACGCGACTGGTTCGAAGACCGCAACCCCCGCGGTCTGCTGGCGATCACGCTGGCGCTGGCGGTGGGCGTTGTGGGTTACACCGTGGTGCTGGGCAGCTGGCTGCCCGTGCCGCAGCCTGGCAAGCTGCCACCGGACATGCACATCGGCCCGGTAAGTTGGGTGCTGGTGGTGGCGGGGCTGTCGTTCGGCGCGGGCATGGTGGTGTCGGGCTCGTGCATCAGCGCGCACTGGTATCGGCTGGCCGAAGGGTCCGTGGTGTCGCCCTTCGCACTGGTGGGATCTGCGCTCGGATTCATTCTCGGCTTCAAGACGTGGAACGCCCTGTACAGCGCGAGCGTGGCCGATGCACCCGTGGTGTGGCTGCCGGCGCACCTGGGATACGGCGGCGCCTTGCTGGTGCAGCTGGGCGTGCTCGCGGTGGTGGCCGCCTGGCTGTGGCGCGGCTTCGCGCGCGAGGCTGGCCGGCAGCGTACCGGTGGCGTCCCCCCGCTGCACGAGGCATGGCGCAGCCTCTGGACGGGGCGCTGGCACTACTGGGTGGGCGGTCTTGCCGTGGGCCTGATCGGCGCGTTTGCCATCGTGCGCATGCGGCCCCTGGGCGTGACGGCCACGCTGGGTGGTGCGGCACGGCAATGGGCGCAAGGGCAGGGGTGGATACCGGAGCGGCTCGATGGTCTGGACGGTTTTGCGGGCTGCGCCACGCTGCCACCGTCCACCTGGCTCACGCCCAACGCGCTGCTGCTGGCGGGGCTGGTGGGCGGAGCGTTTGTGGCGGCGTTCGCCAGCCGCCAGTTCGCACCGCGCTGGCCGACCTGGCGCGATGCGGCGCGTGGCCTGTCGGGCGGCGTGCTGCTGGGGTGGGGCGCGATGACGGGGCTGGGCTGCACCATCGGCACCTTGCTGTCGGGCGGCATGGCGGGGGCGCTGTCGGGCTGGGTGTTCGGCGCTGCAGTGTTCCTTGCGGTGTGGCTGGGGTTGTGGGTCAAGCGCGTGGCCCTGCGGCGAGGCTTTGGCGCACGGTAGGGCTGGCCGCCAAAGGCGGCATTCCATGGCGTGCCGCAGGGCCATTGCGGCCTGTGGTCCCGTGTGCGGTCACGGCGTTGGCTGACGCGCGGATGCCGGGCGCTGCGGCACGATGCCTGCTCGGCCCCGCGTGAGGGCCTACCGCAAGAGGGCACGAATGGCTTCGAAGGACACTGGCAGCAAGGAAACCCGCAACGGCAAGGGGAGCGAAAAAAAAGACGCCAAGGACGCCAAGGCACAGCGCGAGCTGGGCATCCTCGGCCCCCACGGCGACATGAGGCTGGCCTCCGTCATCATCGATGGCTACAGCCTGGAGCTGCGCGACCGCGAAGGTGACGGCTTCGTGGGTGACGTGGCCAGCGGCACCGCATTTCGCCACATGCTGGATGCCTGGCGAAAGCTCGTCACCTCCATGTCAGGCAAGGACCCCTTCGGCAGCAAGGCCACTCGCGACTTCTCCAAGAAACAGCTGGACAAGCTGGCCGACAAGAGCGACGAGGCGGCGCACGCCCTGGAGCAGGCCTGTGAAGACTATGCGCTGCAACTCGCAGGCGTCGTGCAGCGCTTCATGAAGCAGCCCACCTGGCGGGGCGTGGAGCGCGTCATCCTGGGCGGCGGCTTTCACCAGAGCGAGTTCGGCGGGCGTGCCGTTGATCGTGTGCGCGAGATCCTCAAGGCCGGCAAGGTGCCGGTGGAGCTGCACACGCTGCACCACCACGCCGACGAGGGCGGCCTGATTGGCTGGGTGCACCTGGCGCCGCCGGCGCTGCTGCAAAGCTACGACGCGATCCTGGCGGTGGACATCGGCGGCACCAACGTGCGCTGCGGCATCGTGCAGACGCACCTGCACCGCGCGCCCGACATGTCGCTGGCCGAGGTGCTGCGCCGCGAGAAGTGGGCGCACAGGGACGACAGCCCCCGGCGCGATGAACTGGTCGAAGGCATCGCCGAGCGGCTGGAGGACCTGATCGCCCACGCCGAGAAAAAGAAGATCGCGCTGGCGCCCTACATCGGCGTGGCCTGCCCGGGCCTGATCGTGGAGGACGGCTCGATTGCGGGCGGCACGCAGAACCTGCCCGGCAACTGGGAGAGCACGCGCTTTCACCTGCCGCGCGACCTGTGCGAGCGCCTGCCCACCATCGGCCACGGCCGCACCCAGGTGTGCCTGCACAACGACGCGGTGGTGCAGGGCCTGTCGCAGCTGCCCTTCACGCAGGATGTGAAGCGCTGGGCGGTGCTGACCGTGGGCACGGGGCTCGGCAACGCGAGCTACACCAACCGGTCCCCGGCCGGTGACGACTGAAAATTTGAATAAAAAATGCCGCTCGCGCTTTATGGGCGAGCGGCGGTAGCTATCGAAATGATAGTTTGCAGCGCAAGATTCATCAGCAATGCAGCCTGCGCTGCGGTGAGTCCGTGACTACTGCTGAATGTCCCCCAGGCACAGGTACTTGATCTCCACGTAGTCGTCCATGCCGTGGTGCGAGCCCTCGCGGCCCAGGCCCGACTGCTTGACGCCGCCGAACGGCACATGCTCGGTGGCCAGCAGGCCCACGTTGACGCCCACCATGCCGTACTCCAGCGCTTCGCCCACGCGGAAGATGCGGCTCACGTCTCGGCTATAGAAGTAGCTGGCCAGGCCGAACTCGGTGTTGTTGGCGGCGTCGATGGCCTCCTGCTCGGTCTTGAACTTGAAGACCGGCGCGAACGGGCCGAAGGTCTCCTCGCGCGCGCACAGCATGTCGGGCGTGGCATCGGCCACCACCGTGGGCTCGAAGAACTGGCCCGAGCCCAGGCTTTGCAGGCGCTGGCCGCCGGCCACCACCTTGCCGCCCTTGGCCAGCGCATCCTGGACGTGGCGCTGCACCTTCACGAGCGCGGCTTCCTCGATCAGCGGTCCCTGGTTCACGCCGGCCTCGAAGCCGTTGCCCACCTTGGCCGTCTTCACCTTGGCGGCGAACTTGGCCACGAACTCGTCGTACACGCCTTCCTGCACGTAAAAGCGGTTGGTGCACACGCAGGTCTGGCCCGCGTTGCGGTACTTGCTGGCAAACGCGCCTTCCACGGCACTGTCGATGTCGGCGTCGTCGAAAACGATGAAGGGCGCGTTGCCGCCCAATTCCAGCGACATCTTCTTGACCGTGGGGGCGGACTGCGCCATCAGGATGCGGCCCACCTCGGTGCTGCCGGTGAAGCTGATGTGACGGACCACGTCGCTCGCGCACAGCACCTTGCCGATGGCAATGGAGTTGTCGCTGTCGGCGGGCAGGATGTTGAACACGCCTGGCGGAATGCCCGCGCGGATGGCCAGCTCGGCCGCGGCCAGGGCAGTCAGTGGCGTGAGCTCGGCCGGCTTGATGACCACGGGGCAGCCCGCGGCCAGGGCGGGCGCGACCTTGCGGGTGATCATGGCCAGCGGGAAGTTCCAGGGCGTGATGGCGGCGCACACGCCGATGGGCTGCTTGAGCACCAGCAGGCGGCGGCTGTTGTCGAACTGCGGCAGCACCTCGCCGTTCACGCGTTTGGCTTCTTCGGCAAACCATTCGACGAAGCTGGCGCCATAGGCGACTTCGCCCTTGGCCTCGGCCAGCGGCTTGCCCTGCTCGGCGGTCATGATGCGGCCCAGATCGTCCTGGTTCGCCATCAGCAGGTCGAACCATTTGCGCAGGATATTGCTGCGCTCCTTGGCGGTCTTGCGCTTCCAGGGGCCCCAGGCCTTGTTGGCGGCGGCAATGGCGGCTTCGGCGTCTGCCGGGCCCAGATTGGCCACGTCGGCGAGCTTGAGGCCCGTGGCCGGGTCGTTCACGTCGAAGCGGCTGCTGCCCGCCACCCACTGGCCGTCGATGAGGCCGTCGGTCTTGAGCAGGCTGGGGTCATTCAGCAGGGCGAGGGGGGATGTCTTCATGTCCATGGGAGTGCTTCCGGGAAGGGTGAAGGGTGTGAAGAAGGGGCGTCAGCGGTTGCCGTGGTCTGCGGGTGGCGGCGCTTTCGGCCACGCCACCGATGGCATCGGCAAAGGCTAGCACGCAGCCGCGTCGAGGTTGTCACCAAGGCGGCATTGGCAACAGGGGTTTGAAGCGAAGGGCGGCCATCAAGCGCGCCGCCCCCGCAGCCACTCCAGCACCAGCAGCAGGCCAGTGGTGAACAGGATGAGCAGCGTGGCCACGGCCGCGATGGTGGGCGAGATGTTCTCGCGGATGCCGGTGAACATCTGGCGCGGCAGCGTGGCCTGCTCGGCGCCGGCCAGGAAGAGCGTGACCACCACGTCGTCGAACGATGTGGCAAAAGCGAACAGCGCTCCCGAGATCACGCCCGGCGCGATCACCGGCAGCGTGATGCGAAAGAAGGTGTTGAGCGGCGTCTCGCCCAGGCTGAGCGATGCGCGCACCAGGTTGTGGTTGAAGCCCGCCAGCGTCGCCAGCACGGTGGT
Source organism: Acidovorax sp. sic0104 (assembly GCF_019219095.1). Classification (GTDB taxonomy): domain Bacteria; phylum Pseudomonadota; class Gammaproteobacteria; order Burkholderiales; family Burkholderiaceae_C; genus Acidovorax. The sequence goes on along the minus strand of NZ_JAHUWH010000018.1, from coordinate 89,180 downwards.
CAGCACGAAGGGCGCCCCGAGAGCGGCGTGCACGATGATCAGGCCCGCATAGCTGTCTGCCAGGCCCAGCGGCGCAAAGTACAGGTAGGTGGCCACGCCCACCACGATGATGGGCACCACCATGGGCGCGATCAAGATGCCCATGAGCAGGCCCTTGAAGCGGAAGTTCGCCCGCGACAGGCCCACCGCCGCCAGCGTGCCCAGCACGGTGGCCACCAGCGTGGCGGCAGGAGCGACGATGAAGCTGTTGCGCGTGGCGCGCGCCCACTCGGGCGACTCGAACAGGTGCCGGTACCACTTGAGCGACCAGCCGTGGATCGGGTAGGCCAGGAACGAGCTCTCGGAGAACGACAGCGGCACCATCACGAGGATGGGGGCGAGCAGGAACACCAGCACCGCCACGCACAGCACGCGAACGGCCCACCAGCCGAGCTTGTCGGCCAGCGTGGCGTAGAGAGGAAATTGAGGAAGGCGAAGCATGGTCAGCGGCTTTCTGCGTCAGAAGGTGGAGGTCATCCGAGGCTTAGTTCAGCCTTGCCGAACCGTCGGTACACGCCGTACAGCACCAGTGTTGCGGCCAGCAGCAGTGCGCCCAGCGCACAGGCCATGCCCCAGTTCACCTCCACATTGGTATAGCGGGCGATGTAGTAGCTGAGCATCTGGTCGTCGGCCCCGCCCAGGAGCGCGGGCGTGACGTAGTAGCCGATGGCCAGGATGAACACCAGCAGCACCCCGGCGCCGATGCCCGGGTAGGTCTGCGGCACATACACCCGAAAGAACGCGGCCAGCGGCGCGCTGCCCAGCGATACGGCGGCGCGCAGGTAGGTGGGCGGCACACTCTTCATCACGCTGTACAGCGGCAGGATCATGAAGGGCAGCAGGATGTGCACCATGGCGATCACCACGCCCGTGCGGTTGAACAGCAGCGCCAGCGGCTGATCGATGACGCCCAGCCCCATCAGGCCGCGATTGACCAGGCCTTCGGACTGCAGCAGCACGATCCAGGCCGCCACGCGCACGAGGATGGAGGTCCAGAACGGCACCAGCACCAGGATCATCAGCACGTTGGCCTGCCGCGCCGGCAACTGGGCCAGCCACCAGGCCAGCGGGTAGCCCAGCAGCAGGCAGACCAGGGTGACCACCAGGCTGATGTGGAAGGTGCGCAGCAGGATGCCGCCGAACGCGCGCTGCTCCTCGGGCATGCGTTCGATGTGGCCCAGCGCGTCGCGCTGCAGGTCCACCGACGCGAGCAGGTAGTCCGGCGTCCAGCGTGCGCCGTTCTTGGCGATGGCACGCCACAGCAGCGCTTCTCCCCAGCGCGGGTCCTTGGCGATGAGCTGTTCACGCACCCCCTCGGGCGAGCCCTGCATCGGCAGCGCGCGAAAGGCGCCCATCACCAGCGAACGCGCACCGGGCATGTCCGAATTGAGCCGGCGCGCCAGGGCGCCAGCGTCCGAGCTATCGGGCAATCGCGCCAGGTCGGCCATCAGCGCAGCGTAGGCGGCCGGGCCCGGGGGCTCCTGTCGGTCCCAGCCATGCAGTGCCTTCACGGTGGCGGGCAAGGCGTTGGCCACCTCGGGGTTCTCCACGCCGCGCTGCAGCAGTGCCGCGATGGGCACCAGCAGCGTGAGCAGCAGGAACACCAGCAGCGGCAGCGTGAGGGCGAATGCCCGCCACTTGCGCCGCGCCTCGGCGCGCGACAGGGCCTGGCGCAGGGCAGCCGCAGTGGGTGCGCCGGGGGTTGTGGCGAAGGGGGCGGCGGCAGCAGTGGCGTGCATGGCGGGGCTTTGCGCTGGGGGGCTTGTTGCGGGCTTGCGGATTTACTGCGTGGCCCAGGCGGCGAAGCGCTTTTCCAGCGCTTCGCCCTGGTCCGACCAGAAGGCGACGCCGAACTGCAGCGCTTCCTTGGCGTTGGCGGCCGATGTGGGCAGGTCGTCCAGCACCTTCTTGTCCAGCTTGGCCAGGGCCGTGGTGTTGGCCGGGCCGTAGGCGATGTTCTGTGCATAGGCCGCCTGGTTGGCGGTCTGCAGCGTGTAGGCAATGAATTTCACCGCAGCATCCTTGTTGGGCGTGCCCTTGGGGATGGCCCAGTAGTCCAGGTCGTAGATGCCGCCGGGCCAGTAGATCCTGAGGTTGCGGCCCTCGCGGTTGGCAGCGTCGATGCGGCCGTTGAACACGGTGGTCAGCACCACATCGCCAGCCACCAGGAACTGCGGTGCCTGGGCGCCGGCTTCCCACCACTGGATGTGGGGCTTGAGCTCGGTCAGCTTCTTGAAGGCGCGGTCGGCACCGTCCTTGGTGGCCAGCACCTTGTACACGTCGGCGGGCTTGACGCCGTCGGCCAGCAGCGCGAATTCGAGGTTGTAGCGCGCGCCCTTGCGCATGCCGCGCTTGCCGGGGATCTTCTTCGTGTCCCAGAAGTCGGCCCAGCTCGTGGGGGCGGTCTTGAGCCTGTCACCGTTGTAGGCCATCACGGTGGACCACACGAAGATGCCCACGGCGCACTCGTTCACTGCGGCGGGCAGCAGCACCGACTTGTCCACGATCTTGCTGTAGTCGAGCTTTTCGTACAGGCCCTCGTCGCAGCCGCGCGCAGCGTCGGGCGACTCGACCTCGACCACGTCCCAGGTGACCTTCTTGGCCTCCACCATGGCCTTGACCTTGGCCTGCTCGCCGTTGTATTCCACGGCGACGATCTTGGTGCCGGCCTTTTCATAGGGCTCATAGAACGCCTTCTTCTGGGCGTTGGCATTGGCGCCGCCGAAGTTCACGACGGTGAGCTGTGTTTGCGGCTGTTGCGCAATGCTGGGCAGGGCGAGGCAGGCGGCCAGGGATGCGCAGGCGATCAGGCGCTTGTTTTTCATGGTGCAGGTTTCCTTGGGTTGAAAAGGGAAGGGGACAACAGACGCGGGACGGAAATCGACGGCAGTGATGTGCCTCACACCGCGTAGATGCGCGTGGCATCGGCGGGAAACTCCAGCAGAACGGCATCGCCGGGCTGCGGTGGCGGGAATGCGTCGCCGGCCTGCGCGAGAGCGCGCTTGACGGTGGCCTGCTCCTGGCCGTGGCCCATGTCGCAGATCAGGCGCAGGTGGTCGCCGTGGTAGATGGTGCGGGCCACGGTGGCAGGCACGGCCGACACCTTGGGGTAGGCCGTGCGCGGGTGCAGAACGATGCGCTCGGGCCGCACGCAGGCCTGCACGCGGGCGCCGCGAGCGCTGCGGTTCACGTTCAGGCCCGGCAGCAGGTGGCCGCCCGGCATCTGGATGGCCGCGTCGCTGCCGCCCGTGCCGTGCAGCGTGCCGGTCAGCACCGTGCTGTCGCCCACGAAGCCGGCCACGAAGCGGTTGGACGGCGTTTCGTACAGGGTCTCCACGTCGGCCAGCTGCTGGATCACGCCTTCGTTGAAAACGGCCACGCGGTCGCTCATGGTCAGCGCTTCGCCCTGATCATGCGTGACGTAGACGAAGGTCACGCCCAGCTGGCGGTGCAGCTCCTTCAGCTCGATCTGCATGTGCTCGCGCAGCTGCTTGTCCAGCGCGCCCAGGGGCTCGTCCATCAGCACCAGTTCGGGGTTGAACACCAGGGCGCGGGCCAGGGCCACGCGTTGTTGCTGCCCGCCCGACAGGCGCGTGGGCAGGCGGTCGGCCATGCCTCCGAGGCGCACCATGTCCAGCGCCTTCTTCACGCGCTCGGCCTGCTCGGTCCTGGGCACCTTGCGCACCGTCAGCGGGTAGGCCACGTTCTCGCCCACCGTGAGGTGCGGGAACAGCGCGTAGTTCTGGAACACCATGCCGAAGTTGCGCTTGTGCGGCGGCGTGCGGGTGATCTGCTTGCCCTCCAGCAGGATGTCGCCGGCCGTGGGCGACTCGAACCCCGCCAGCATCATCAGCGTGGTGGTCTTGCCCGACCCAGAAGGGCCCAGCAGGCTCAGGAACTCGCCGCGCTCTATGTCCAGATCCAGCGCGCGCACGACCAGCTGTTCGCCGTCGTAGGTCTTTTGCACGCCGCTGAAGCGGACCAGGGGTTCTGCAGGGGTCATCGTGGTGGCCATGGGTTGAATGCGGGCAGATGAAAATCCGGGGCTCAGCCCACGGCGGCGAAGCTGGCCGCGAGGATGGCCAGGCCTTCGTCCAGCAGCTCGTTGGAGGCGGTGAGCGGCACCAGGATGCGGATCACGTTGCCGTAGGTGCCGCACGACAGCAGGATGAGCCCGCGCCGCGCGGCCTCGGCCACGACCTTCTTCGTGAGCGCAGCGTCGGGGCGGTGCGCGTCACCCTCCTCGAAGAGCTCGATGGCGACCATGGCACCCAGGCCGCGCACATCGCCAATGGCCGGCACCTGGGCCGCCAGGTCCTTGAGGCTGCGCACCAGCAGCGCGCCCATGTCCTGGCTGCGGGCCAGGAGCTGCTCTTTCTCGAACGCCTCGATCACGGCCAGCGCCGCCGCGCAGGCCACGGGGCTGCCCGCGTACGTTCCGCCCAGGCCGCCGGGGGCGGGGGCGTCCATCACGTCGGCCCGGCCCACCACGCCGGCCAGCGGAAAGCCCCCCGCCAGGGACTTGGCGGTGGTGATGAGGTCCGGCGCCACGGGCCACTGCTCGCACGCGAACCAGGTGCCGGTGCGGCCTGCGCCGGTCTGCACTTCGTCGGCGATCAGCAGGATGCCGTGGCGGTCGCCCAGCGCCTTCAGGCCGGCAATGAACTCGGGCGGCGCCACGTAGAAGCCGCCTTCGCCCTGCACCGGCTCCACGATGAACGCGGCCACGCGCTCGGGCTCCACATCGTTCTTGAAGATCAGCTCCACCGACTGCAGCGCCTGCTCCACGCTCACACCGTGCAGCGCGTTGGGAAAGAGCGCGTGGTGCACCTCGCCGGGGAAGGGGCCGAAGCCGGTCTTGTATGGCACGACCTTGCCCGTGAGGCCCAGCGTGAGGTTGGTGCGGCCGTGGTAGCCACCCGTGAAGGCGATCACGCCGGGGCGTTTGGTGTAGGCGCGGGCGATCTTCACGGCGTTCTCGACCGCTTCGGCGCCGGTGGTCAGGAGCAGGCTCTTCTTCTGGAAGGCGCCGGGGGCCAGCGTATTCAGGCGCTCGGCCACTTCCACGTAGGGCTCGTACGCCACGACCTGGAAGCAGGTGTGGGTGTACAGCTCCAGTTGCGCCCGCACGGCGTCGATCACGCCCGCGTGCAGGTGTCCGGTGTTGAGCACCGCGATGCCGCCTGCGAAGTCGATGAAGCGGCGGCCCTCCACGTCCCACAGCTCGGCATTGCGGGCCTTCTGGACGAAGAGTTCGTGGGCCTGGCCCACGCCCCGCGCCACGGCGGCATGGCGGCGGGCGAGGAGGGCGGCGTTGGTGAAGTGGCGGTCTTGTTGCATGGCGTCGGGTGTCGGTGAGAACGGATCAGTGAACGGATGCGGCGAATTCTGGAAGCCGCCCCGCGGACCGTCCATGTACACCGGGGCGCTGTTTGGCGCGCACTGTGCAGGTCTAGAATCCTGTACAGGCAATCCCTGATGGGGTGTGCGCCAGGACGGTGCACAATTCGCCCCCTTTTTGGCCCTCTTGATGCTCACTCTCAGCCCCGATCTCCAGACCCCCCTGGTCAGCCAGATCGTCGACGGCCTGCGGGGCCTCATCACCGGGCAGGTGCTCAAGCCGGGCAGCAAGCTCCCCTCCATCCGTGCGTTCGCGGCGGCCCATGGCGTGAGCGTGTTCACGGTGGTCGAGGCCTATGACCGCCTGGTGGCGCAAGGCTGGCTGGTCTCCCGCGCCAACGCCGGCTTCTTCGTGAAGCGGCGCGACACCGATGGCGCTGTGCCCAGTGCCGGTGCGCAGGCGCGACCCGTGCCCCGTTTCGATGCACGCTGGTACCTCAAGCAAATTTTTGAAAATCGCAACCTGCCTATGAAGCCCGGCTGCGGCTGGCTGCCGCACGACTGGCTGTTTGGCGACGCGGTGCGCCGCAGCATGCGCCAGCTGTCGGCCGACGGGCCGGAGCTCGACGGCTACGGCCTGCCGCACGGCCACATGGCGCTGCGCATGGTGGTGGCCGAGTCGCTGGCAGAGCAGCATCTGGCGGTGGATGCGGACCAGGTGCTGCTCACGCAGGGTTCCAGCCAGGCGCTGGACCTGATCGCGCGGCGAATCGTGAAGCCCGGCGACGTGGTGCTGGTGGACGACCCGGGCTATCCCAACCTGCTGTTCATGCTGCGCTTTGCAGGCGCGCAACTGGTGGGCGTGCCGCGCACGGCCGCCGGCTACGACCTGCCCGCGCTGGAGGCGCTGCTGGCCAGGCACAAGCCCACGGCGTTCTTCACGCAGCCGCGGCTGCAGAGCCCGACCTGCTCGATGGCGTCGGCGGCCCACCTGCACCGCCTGCTGCAGCTGGCCGAGCAGCATGGGTTTGTGCTGGTCGAAAACGACATCTATGCCGACATGGACAGCGGCGTGCGCCCGTCGCTGGCGAGCCTGGACCAACTCAGCCGCGTGATCTACATCGGCAGTTTCTCCAAGACCATTTCGCCCAACCTGCGCACGGGTTACGTGGCGGCGCGGCGCGAGCTGCTGGACGAGCTGGTGCAGCTCAAGATGATCTCGGGCCTGACCTCGTCCGAGATCACCGAGCGCGTCACCTTCGGCGTGGTGACGGACGGCCGCTGGCGCAAGCACCTCAAATCGCTGCGCGAACGCCTGGCCGAGGCGCACCGCACCGTGGGCCGGCGCTTGCTGAGCCTGGGGTTCGAGCTGTTCCATGAGCCGGAGGCCGGCATGTACCTGTGGGCGCGCCACCCCGACCTGCCCGACAGCGCGGAGCTGTCGAAGGAGGCCACGGGCGCGGGCATCATGCTCGGGCCCGGCCAGTTGTTCCTGGTGGAGCCACGCCCCACCGGCTGGCTGCGCTTCAATGTGTCGTTCAGCCAGGACGAGCGCATGTGGCGCTTTCTGGAGCAGCGCATCCTGATGGGGCAGCAGGCGGGCGAGTGAGGCTGGGCTGTGGCCCCGCCTGCAGCCCCTTTTTACAAGCCTTTCGGGCCGCTGGCGCTTGATGCGCAAGCGCGGATTGCTATTGAAAAAATAGCAGACAAGCGTGGGCGGTGTACCGCGGGCCCGGGCTTCACTGGTCGATGATGCGCCGCGCGAAGCGCTCCAGGTATTCCATGAGCTGCTCCGCGCCCGCCATGGCCTGGGCCTCGTCGCCGCTGGCGATGCCCTGGGCCAGGTGCATGTGCGCGCGGGCGCCTTCGGACACCTCGCCTTCGTGCTGGTAGGCGTACCAGAAGCGCCGGCACTGCACGATGAGGGGCTGCACGCATTTGACGGCCGAGTGGTTCTGGCTGGCCTGGTGCACCACCACGTCGAGCGCGTGGTCGGCCTGCATGTAGTCGTCCAGGTGGCCGCGCGCTGCAGCGTCCACCATTTTTTCTGCGCACAGCACGATGGCCTGGCGCTGCGGCGACGTGGCGCGGCGGGCGGCGCAGGAGGCGATCAGGCGCTCCAGCACGCGGCGGGTCTGGATCACGTCCAGGTGGTCGGCCAGGTCGATGTGCGAGACCAGCAGCCCGCGCCGGGGCTGCTGCGCGATGAGGCCGATGGACACCATGCGCAGCAGAGCCTCGCGCACGGGCGTGCGGCCCAGGCCCGTGCTGTCGACGATCTCGGCCTCCACCACCGGCGAGCCGGGCTGCAGCTGCAGCGTGGAGATCATGGCCTCGATGGCGTCATAGGCCACGTCGGCCGCGCGCCGCTTGGGGGCGGGGTCTCGCGGGGTGGGGGCGCTGCGGGTGGTCATGGCAGGGTGGCGTGTGGGTGAAGGCTGTTTGCGGACCGCATCTTAGTGGCTTGGGCCAAAGTCCCCGCTGCTGCGGGGCGCCGCATGTCATTCAGGCGAAGACGGCAGCGCGGCCAGCGTGGCGATGCGCGCGGGAGCCAGAAGGTGGCGCGGCGGCGCCGGCGTCCAGCCCATCAGGTGCCGCGTGGCGGCACCGCAGATGCGGCCCTGGCACGCGCCCATGCCGCAGCGGGTGTGCAGCTTTGCGTCGATCCAGCCCGTGCGTTCCTTCAAGTCGGCGTAGCGCACGTCTTCGCAGCGGCATACCAGGGTGTCGGGCTCGGCAAGGTGCCGCAGCGCGGGCTGCAGCGCGAAATGGCGGTGCAGTGCATCGGCAAATGCGTGCCAGCGCGCACGCTCGGCGTGCAGGGCGCGGGCCGCGGCGACGTTGCCCACCGCGATGTGGCCGGCGATGGCTCCTTCGGCGCGTGAGCGTTCGCTCCCGCCGAAGCCGGTGCATTCGCCCGCGGCCAGTACGCCGCTCAGGCCGTCCAGCCCGGCCTCGCCCAGCAGGTGCTGGGCGCTGTCGACCGCCAGGCCCTGGCGCTCGTTCAGCCGGCCGCCCAGCATCTGTCCCAGTTCGGTGTTGGGAAGGAGTCCGAAGCCGCAGGCGAGCCGGTCGCAGGCCACTTCGCGGTCGTTCCCGCCCTGGCGCAGGGTGACTGACTGCAGCGCGCCGGCGCCGTGGGCACGCACCACGTGGCTGTCCGCCCGGTAGGCAGCGGGCAGCAGCGATGCGGCCTGCACCGCTTTGCCGGGCCAGCGCACCAGCCCGGCGCCAAACCGTGCGAGCGCTGACCACGGCGCCTGCTCCATCACGGCCACCACCTGTGCGCCCCCCCGCCTCGCTGTGTGGGCGGCGGCCAGCAACAGCGGCCCGCTGCCGGCCACCACGATGCGCTGGCCGGCCACGGGCAAACCGCCTTTGATCAGCGCCTGCAGGCCGCCGGCACCGGTCACGCCCGGCAGCGTCCAGCCGGGAAAGGGCAGCAGCAGTTCGCGCGCGCCGGTGCACAGGATGATGTGGCGCGCCTGCTGCACCCAGCCACCTTCGGCGTTTTCGAGCAGCAGGGCGTGCAGACCGGGGTTCGCGTGGGTCATGCGGGCCAGGCCCACCACGCGCGTGCCGCAGCGCAAGTGCACGTTGGCGTGCCGTGCCAGGGCCTCGCGCTGCTGCAGGGCGGCGGGCGGCAGGTGGGCGGCAGGGCCGTCGCGCCAGATCTGCCCGCCGGGGGCGGGGTTGTCGTCCAGCAGCACGATGCGTGCGCCGCTGGGCGCGGCTGCCAGCGCGGCGGCGATGCCGGCAGGGCCCGCGCCCACGATGAGCACATCGCACTCCCGCACGGGGCCTTGCGCGGGGCCTGGCGAGCTGGGGTGAGGGCCGCTCATGGCGCGGCCTCCAGGGGCTGCAGGCCGGTCTGTACCTGCATGCCATCGCGGCACAGCGTCTGGCAGGCCAGGCGGCGCACGCCATCGATCTGCACGCGGCATTCGTGGCAGATGCCCATGCCGCACAGTGGTGCGCGCACTTCGCCGCGCACCGACCGGTGCGTGGCGCCAGGGGGCAGGGCTTGCGCCAGGGCCGCCGCCACCGTGGTGCCGAGGGCTACGCGCACGGTCTGGCCGTCGAGCGTGAGGGTGATGGTGGCTGGGTCGTTCATGTCTGCAGCGATGCGAATCGGTGGGCCCCGAACGGCGCAGCATCGAGCGGCAGCGGCGCGCCGGTGATCTGCGCTGCCAGCAGTTGCGCCGTGGCCGGCGCGGTGGTCACGCCCAGCCCTTCGTGCCCCACCGTCAGCCACAGGTGCGGGCGGTGCGGGTGGGGGCCGATGATGGGCAGTCCGTCGGGCGTGGCGGCACGAAACCCGGTCCAGGTGCGGATGGCGTTGAGGTCCGCCAGGCCCGGCAGGTACGAGAGCGCGCGCTGCAGCATGCGCGCCAGCACGGCGTCGTTGACGGCCGGGTCGGTGGTGTCGAACTCGCGCGAGGAGCCGATCAGCAACTGTCCCGTGGGCCGTGGCTGCACGTTGAAGGCCACCGAGGTGCCGTCGCTGTGGTGCGCGCTGGTGATGTAGCCCAGCTCCACCAGCTGGTGGTGCACGGTGCCGGGGTAGCGGTCGGTGATGAGCAGGTGGCCCTTCTTGGGACGCAGGGGCAGGCCGGGGCACAGCGCGGCGGCGTGGATGCCGCTGGCCAGCACCACCGCGCCGGCCTGGCGGGTGCTGCCGTCCTGCAGCGTTGCGCGTGGGCCGTCGAGCTGCACGACCTGCGCCTGCTCGATGGCCAGGCGCCCAGGGCCGGCGTGCGCTGTGGCCTCATCCAGCAGCCACTGGGCGGCGCGGGGGGCGTACACCACGCTGTCGCCCGCCACGCGCAGGGCGCCGGCCATGCCGGGGCGCAGCGCGGGCTCGGCGCGCGCGAGTTCGGCGGCGTCCAGCAGCTCGCAGGCGACGCCGTGGGCCTGCAGCGTAGCGCGCTTGTCGTTCGCGGCCTGCAGCTCGGCGTCGTTGGCGGCCAGCCATAGCGTGCCGCAGGCGGTGAAGGCACAGCCTTCATCCATGCGGGGCGCCCAGCTGTGCCACAGGTTGAGCGATGCCTGGCTGAGCGCGAGCTCTGCCGGGTTGTCGTCCATCAGCACCAGGTGCCCCATGCCGGCGGCCGTGGCGCCACCCAGGCGCGCATCGACGATGCGCACCGACAGCCCGGCCTGCACCAGCGCGTGCGCGCAGGCGGCGCCGATGATGCCGGCGCCGATCACAAGGACATCGGTGTGCTGCATGACTGGAAGGTTCTGGGTGAGCGACGAACTACAGCCGGATACCCCAGCCGAAGGGGTCGCTGTCTTCGATGAGCAGCGTGGCCTCGGCGCTCATGTGGGCGCGGCCGCGCAGGGTGGGGATGACCTTGCCGCCGCCGTCTTCGGCCAGCGCATAGCTGGCCTCGAACTCGCTGCCGATGATGCTGGCCTGGCGCCAGAGCTGGCCCGGCTGCAGCTTGCCGTCTGCCGCCAGGCACGCCACCTTGGCGCTGGTGCCGGTGCCGCAGGGCGAGCGGTCATACGCCTTGCCGGGGCACAGCACGAAGTTGCGGCTGTCGGCGGGGTTGTCGGCCCGGTCGTCGTCGGCGAAGAGTTCGATGTGGTCAATCTCTCCGCCGTTGTCGCCGCGAATGCCCTGGTCCTTGAGCGCCTGCTGGATGGCGAAGGTGTAGGCCGTCAGGGCATCGAGGTTGTCGCTGGCCACGCGCTGGCCGTGCTCGGCCACCAGGAAGAACCAGTTGCCGCCCCAGGCCACGTCGCCCACCACACGCCCGTAGCCCGGCACGTCGACGGCCAACTGGTGGTGCAGGCGGTACGCCGGCACGTTGCGCACGCTGACCGAGCCGTCGCCGTGCAGCGTGGTGGTGACGGTGCCCACGGGAGTTTCGATACGGTGCTCGCCCGGCGTGATGCGGCCCATGTAGGCCAGCGATGCAACGAGGCCGATGGTGCCGTGGCCGCACATGCCGAGGTAGCCCGTGTTGTTGAAGAAGATGACGCCCGCCGTGTTGGCAGGGTCCTGTGGCGCGCAGAGCAGGGCCCCCACGATCACATCGTTGCCGCGCGGCTCCAGCACCGTGGCGGCACGCCATGCATCGTGCTGGCTGGCCAGCAGCGCTCGGCGCTCGGCCATGCTGTCCGCACCCAGGTCGGGAAAGCCGCCAACGACAAGCCGCGTGGGCTCGCCGCCGGTGTGGGAGTCGATGATCTGGATGCGTTTCATGGTGTGGCGTAGTTCAGTGCGTGACAGATGGTCGGAGAGTCGGGGCGATTCGGGTGGGAGGGCGCCGCCGGCAGCTGGTGCGGATGTGCTTTCAATGAATCATTCAAAACCGTTCAGGCTGAGCCTGTCGAAGCCTTGCGCGGCGCTTCGAAAGGCTCAGCGTGAACGGTGGTTGCATTGTGAAGAAACGGCTTCTAGGGGGCAGAGGCTCGTCAGGGTGCTTCAATAACTCGCCAGGGGAAACGGCGCAGCGTTGCGGAAGGTCAACACCGTGATGGGCGCCTGCTTGAGGTTGCCCTTGTCGTCGTAGGCATAGGTTCCGGCGACGCCCTGGTAGCTGGCGCTGTACATCTGCGCGCCCACCTTCGCGGGCTGCGTGGAGTTGGCCTTTTGCATCGACTCGCCCATGAACATCACCTGGTCGTAGTAGGAAGCCGCATACGCGTCCGCATCCAGCTTGAAGCGTGCCTTGTACTTGGCCTTGAAGGCCGGGCCGCTGGCCGCCTTGTCCAGCATGGTGCCGCCCTGCGCGCAGAACACGGTGTCGTTGACGGCGTCGCCACCCAGCTTGCCCACCTCGGGGCTGCACAGGGTGTCGCCCCCCAGCAGCTTGGCCGTGAGGCCCAGTTGTTTCATCTGCCGCGCCATGGGGGCGGCCTGCGGTGCGTAGCCGCCAAAGAAGATGGCCTGCGGTTGCTTGCCCTTGAGGCTGGTGAGGATGGACAGGAAGTCCGTGGACTTGTCGGTGGTGAACTCCTGGCCCACCACGGTCAGGCCCTGCTTCTTGGCTTCCTTGGTGAACTGGTCGGCCACGCCCTGGCCGAACGCAGTGCGGTCATCGATCACGGCCACCTGTTTTACCTTGAGCACCTGGGCGGCATACACGGCCATGTTCGAGCCGATCTGGGTGTCGCTCGCGATGATGCGAAACAGGTTCTTGTAGCCGCCCTCCGTCACCTTGGGATTGGTGCCCACGGTGGACACCATGGCGCCGCCGTCGCTGTAGACCCGCGACGCGGGGATGGCCACGCCCGAGCAGTAGGGGCCCATGACGAACTTCACGCCGCTGTCCACGAGCTTTTGCGCCACGCTGACGCCGGTGCGGGCGTCGCACTGGTCGTCTTCGGACACGAGCTCGAACTTGATCGTCTTGCCTTCGATGGTGATCTTCCTGGCGTTGAGCTCCTCGATGGCCAGGCGCACGCCGTTCTCGTTGTCCTTGCCTGCAAAGGCGTTGGGTCCCGAGAGCGGGCCGCTGTGGCCGATCTTGACGACCTGCTCCTGCGCGTTGGCGTGGTGGGCGTGGCCAACCAGCACCAGCGCGGCGATGGTGGCAGGGGTCAGGGCGCGAAATCCGAAAGCACGTGTCATGGCAAACCTTTTTTGTGTGCGGTGAATGAAAGGGCCGCTGTCTCCTGCGGCCCGGCGGTGCGGTCTGGCAGGTCGGGCCTGCTCAGGCCACGGACTGGTACTGCGTGGGGCGGGTCTCCAGCGCCTTTTTCACCACGCGCTCGACGAATGCGCGCTCTTCGCCCACCAGCGGCAGGCGAGGGCGGCGCATGTGCTCGGTGCCCACGCCGACGAGTGCGTCGATGAGCTTGAGGTTCTGCACCAGCTTGTTCGATACGTCGAGGTGCAGCATGGGCGTCATCCACTGGTACAGCGGCAGCGCCTGGGCAAACTTGCCGGCCTTCATCAGGTCGTACAGCGCCACGGTCTCGCGCGGGAAGGCGCAGCCCACGCCGGCCAGCAGGCCGTCGCAGCCCAGGGCCAGGCCTTCGTAGGCCAGGTCGTCCACGCCCAAAAAGAGCTGGTAGCGGTTGCCCACGGTGTTGCGCAGGTCTGTGATGCGGCGGATGTCGCCCGTGCTTTCCTTGATGGCGGCGATCCACTCACAGTCGGCCAGCTCGACCATGTGTTCGGGTTTGAGGTCCACGCGGTAGGCCACGGGGTTGTTGTAGACCATGAGCGGGCGCTGGGCGGCGCCCGCCATGGCGCGCACGTTGGCCATGGCCTCCCGGGCGTCGGCCACGTAGATCACCGAGGGCATGACCATGTAGCCCGCCACGCCCAGCCGGTTGGCGCCGTCGATGTAGCGCAGCGCCTCGCGGGTGCTGGTCTCGGACACGTTGGCCAGCACGGGAATGCGGCCGTCGGCGGCTTCGAGCGCGATCTGGGCGACCTGGAGCTTCTCTTCCAGGGTGAGCGTGCTGGCTTCACCCAGCGAGCCGCAGGTCACCAGGCCATGGATGCCGTTGCGGATCTGAAAGTCGATGTGGCGGGCCGTGCCTTCGGCGTCGATGGACTCGTCGGCGTGGAACTTGGTGGTGATGGCGGGGAAGATGCCTTGCCAGCGGGGTTGGGGGTTCACGGGTGCTCCTTGCGGTCTGGGCTGAGGGTGAAGCGCTGCGGCTCCGTTGATTTATAAATATATTAACAACATATCTAAATTGCGCAAGCGGGATGTGCCGGGTGGTGGCGTCAGCCGTGTGGCTCCCCAGCCACGGCGCGAAGGGCAGCAAACCTATAATGAAAGGTTGGTCCCGATGGGCGGCCCCCAGGCATTGGCCTGCAGGGCGGCCTGCTGTGTGAAACCACTCCTACACACCATGAGCATTCCCACTTTTTCCGTCGCAGACATCCGCAAGTCCTTCCTGGACTTCTTTGCCTCCAAGGGCCACACCATCGTGGCGTCGAGCCCGCTGGTGCCCGGCAACGACCCTACGCTGATGTTCACCAACTCGGGCATGGTGCAGTTCAAGGACGTGTTCCTGGGCACCGACAAGCGCCCGTACAACCGGGCCGTGTCCGTGCAGGCCTGCCTGCGGGCCGGCGGCAAGCACAACGACCTGGAGAACGTGGGCTACACCGCGCGCCACCACACCTTCTTCGAAATGCTGGGCAACTGGTCGTTCGGCGACTACTTCAAGCGCGAGTCGCTCAAGTGGGCGTGGGAGCTGCTGACCGAGGTCTACAAGCTGCCCAAGGAGCGCCTGCTGGCCACCGTCTACCAGGAAGACGACGAGGCCTACGACATCTGGACCAAGGAAATCGGCCTGCCGCCCGAGCGCGTGATCCGCATCGGCGACAACAAGGGCGGCCGCTACAAGTCCGACAATTTCTGGATGATGGCCGACACCGGCCCCTGCGGCCCCTGCTCGGAAATCTTCTACGACCACGGCCCGCACATCGCTGGCGGCCCTCCTGGCAGCCCTGATGAAGACGGCGACCGTTTCATCGAGATCTGGAACAACGTGTTCATGCAGTTCGACATGGCCGAAGACGGCTCGGTCACGCCGCTGCCCGCGCCCTGCGTGGACACGGGCATGGGCCTGGAGCGCCTGGCCGCCATCCTGCAGCACGTGCACAGCAACTACGAGATCGACCTCTTCGACGCGCTGATCAAGGCCGCAGGCCGCGAGACCGGCGTGGAGGACCTGAACAACAAGAGCCTGCGCGTGATCGCCGACCACATCCGCGCCACCGCCTTTTTGGTGAGCGACGGCGTGATCCCGAGCAACGAAGGCCGCGGCTACGTGCAGCGCCGCATCGTGCGCCGCGCCATCCGCCACGGCTACAAGCTGGGCAAGAAGACCCCGTTCTTCCACAAGCTGGTGGCCGAACTGGTGCGCCTGATGGGCGACGCCTACCCCAAGCTGCGCGAGCAGGAGCAGCGCATCACCGAGGTGCTCAAGGCCGAGGAAGAGCGCTTCTTCGAGACGCTGGCCAACGGCATGGAAATCCTGGACTCCGCCCTGGGCGGTGGTGCCAAGGTGCTGCCCGGCGACGTGGCCTTCAAGCTGCACGACACCTACGGCTTCCCGCTGGACCTGACCAACGACGTGTGCCGCGAGCGCGATGTCGAGGTGGACGAGGCAGGCTTCAAGGCCGCCATGGAAAAGCAGAAGGCCCAGGCCCGCGCTGCCGGCAAGTTCAAGATGGACAAGGCGCTGGAGTACACCGGCGCCGTCAACCAGTTCACCGGCTACGACAAGCTGGCTGAGACTGCAAAAATCGTAGCAATCTACGTCGATGGGACAAGCTCTGCTGCCTTGAAGGCTGGTCAAACGGGCGTGGTCGTGCTCGACACGACGCCGTTCTACGCCGAAAGCGGCGGCCAGGTGGGTGACGAGGGCACCATCACCAGCGGCTCGGCGCGCTTTGCGGTGGGCGACACGCTCAAGGTGAAGGCCGACGTGTACGGCCACCACGGCACGCTGGAAGAGGGCACGCTGAACGTGGGCGACACGGTGCAGGCCGAGGTGAATACGGCCCTGCGAGCCGCCACGGTGCGCAACCACTCGGCCACCCACCTGATGCACAAGGCCTTGCGCGAAGTGCTGGGCAGCCACGTGCAGCAAAAGGGCAGTCTGGTGAACGCCGAGCGCACCCGCTTCGACTTCGCGCACAACGCGCCGGTCACCGATGCGCAGGTGCGTGAGATCGAGCGCCTGGTGAACGACGAAATCCTGGCCAATCAACCCACACAGGCCCGGCTGATGGACATCGAGTCCGCCCAGAAGACGGGCGCGATGATGCTGTTTGGCGAAAAGTACGGCGAGACCGTGCGCGTGCTCGACATCGGCTCCAGCCGCGAGCTGTGCGGCGGGACCCACGTGCAGCGCACCGGCGACATCGGCCTGTTCAAGGTGGTGGCCGAAGGCGGCGTGGCCGCAGGCGTGCGCCGCATCGAGGCCGTGACCGGCACCAATGCGCTCGCTTACCTGCAGCAGCTCGAGAGCACCGTCAACCAGGCGGCAGGCACGCTCAAGACGTCCGCGACCGAACTCAATGGCCGCATCGGGCAGGCGCTCGACAACGTGCGCGCCCTCGAAAAGGAAGTGGCTGCGCTCAAGGGCAAGCTCGCATCCAGCCAGGGCGACGAACTGGTGAACCAGGCGGTGGACGTGAAGGGCCTCAAGGTGCTGGCTGCTGCGCTGCCCGGTGCGGACGCCAAGACCCTGCGCGACACGATGGACAAACTCAAGGACAAGCTCAAGACCGGCGCCATCGTGCTGGCTGCTGTGGATGGCGACAAGGTCCAGATCGCCGCGGGCGTGACGGCCGACAGCGTCGGCAAGCTCAAGGCCGGCGAACTGGTCAACTTCGTGGCCCAGCAGGTCGGTGGCAAGGGGGGTGGCAAACCCGACATGGCCATGGCCGGCGGCACCGATGCTTCCAAGCTGCCCGCGGCGCTGGCTTCGGTGACGGGCTGGGTGACGCAGCAGCTCGGTTGAGGTTGGCGGGTGAGGGTGGCCTTCCTGCGGCCACCTTCAGCTTTCTCCCCCAAGCAGCGCCGCTGCGCTGCCAAAAAGTGGGTGACGTAGCGCCGTCTTTCGTCCTACATTGCGGCGCATGGACACAATGCGCCCCCCACCGCGCGATGGGACGATGCCGCGCGCGGCCCTGACGGGAGACGGGCTGGCCTGGTGGCGCCGCGTCACCATCCCTTTCGAGGTGCTCATCGCCTCTGTGGTGGTGCTGGCGATGCTGCTGCTCACGGCGCTGCTGGTCTACCAGGTGGGCACCAGCGCTCGCCAGGCCATGATCGATGCCTCGGATGACAGCGCTCAGCACATCAGCCAGTTGATCAGCGAAAGGGTGCACCGGATCGTGGACCCGGCGGACGCCACCATCCGACTGCTGGCCTTCGATCCTCTGGCATCGGCCACCAACCTGCCTGCGCGCCTGCGGCGCCTGCCGGTGCTGGCCCGTCTTCTGGAGCAGAACAAGCTGCTGTCCGCCGTGTTCATCGGCTACCCGGACGGGCAGTTTCTGCTGCTGCGCCCCATCCGCAACGCAGCGCTGCACGCTCGGCTGCAGGCGCCGCCCGATGCGGCCTATCTGCTGCAGTCCATGGCGCGCGAACGCGGCGCGGCAGGCATGGTGGGCCGCTGGAGCTACTACGATGCGCAGTTGCGGGTCATCGACACGGCCGTGCGCCCCGAGTACCGCTACGACCCGCGCAGCCGGCCCTGGTACGCCGAGGCAGCGCTGCAGAACGCGCAGGTGCTCACGGCGCCGTATGTGTTCTTCACCACGCAGGAGGTAGGCGTGACACTGAGCCAGCCCAGCGAGGACGGCCGCGCCGTGATCGGCCTGGATGTGGCGTTGACCGACCTGGGCGCCGAGATAGGCAGCCTGCGGCTGATGCCGCGCACCGAGATTGCCGTGGTGGACCCGGATTTCCGCGTACTGGCTTATCCCGACATGTCCCGTGTGCTGGTGCGCGGCGAGCAGGACACCGACGGGGGCGGCGCGCGCAGCCTGCAGTTGCGCACGCTGGATGCCCTTGGTGTGCCGAGCCTGCAGGCCATCCAGTCGCGGGGTCTGAAGGAAGGGCCTTCGCACCGCTTCATGGCCGGCGGCGAGGAGTGGCTGGCCAAGGTGTTGCCGCTCACGTCTGCGCGCTGGCAGGGCCTGCACATCCTGATGGCGATTCCCACCCGTGAATTGCTGTCAGGCGTGAATGACAACCTGCGCCGCCAGGTCTGGCTGTCACTGGGGCTGATCGCCCTGATGCTGCCGCTGGGGTGGCTGGCCGGGCGCAGGGTAGGGCGCAGCCTGTCGGGCTTGGCTGTGCAGGCGCAGGCGCTGGCACGGTTCGACTTCCGGAGGGCCACATTGCGAAGCTCGCCGGTGCGCGAGGTGCGCGAGCTCGGTCAGGTGATGGACCGCATGTCCGAGACCATTCAGGAGTTCCTTCACATCACGCACCACATCAGCGCAGAGTCCCGTCTGGACCTGATGCTGTCCAGCGTGCTGTTCGAGCTGGTGCGCGCCACCAGTTGCACCGCAGGAGCGGTGTACCTGGTGGAACCCCAGCGCGCCGGGCTGCTGCGCGCTGCCCGCTACTGCGAGGACGAGGAGCACCAGTCGCGCTATCCCGAGCACCTGCCGATGGTGCATTTCATCAACCATGGCGTGGCGCAGCCCGGCGATGAGCACGAAGATGACGACGCAGCAGAGCCCCACCGTGTGCTGCGGGTGCAGCTGCGCACGCGCGACGGCCAGCCGCTGGGCCTGCTGGTACTGCGCTTTGTTCTGACCCCAGGGCGGCACGAGGACGTGCATTTCCGGGCGTTCGTCGAGAAGCTCTCGGGCACCTTGTCAGTGGCGATCGAGACGCGCAACCTGATCGAGGGGCAAAAGAAGCTGTTCGACGCCGTGATCCGCCTGCTGGCGGACGCCATCGATGCCAAGAGCCCCTATACGGGCGGGCACTGCGAGCGGGTGCCGCAACTGGCCGAATCGCTGATGCAGCGCATGTGCGATGCGCAGCAGGGGCCGTTCGCCCACGTGGGCATGACCGATGACGAGCGGTACGAGTTCCGCCTGGGTGCCTGGCTGCACGACTGCGGCAAGGTCACGAGCCCCGAGCACATCATCGACAAGGCCACCAAGCTGGAGACGCTGCACAACCGCATCCACGAGGTGCGCATGCGCTTTGAGGTGCTATGGCGCGACGCGGAGCTGGATTACTGGAAGCAGCACGTGGCGGGGGTGGACCCGGTGCGGCTGCAGCGCGAGCTCCTGCAGCGGCGCGATCGGCTGCAGGATGACTTCGCCTTCGTGGCACGCTGCAATGTGGGCGGCGAGTTCATGGGCGATGCCGACGTGCAGCGGCTGGCGGGCATCGCGCGGCAGGTGTGGCAGCGCCACTTCGACGATCGGCTGGGCCTGTCCACGGCCGAGGCGGCGCGCCTGGCCCAAGTGCCGGTGCGGCCGCTGCCCGCCAACGAGCCTTTGCTGGCGGACCGGCCAGAGCACATCGTGCCCTGGGGCGAGCGGCGCCCGCCGGTGGAGGCGGGCAACCCGGCCAACCGCTGGGGCTTCGACATGGTGCTGCCGCAGCAGCAGGCGCACCTGGGCGAGCTGCACAACCTGTCGATACGGCGCGGCACGCTCACGGCGGAGGACCGTTTCAGGATCAACGACCACATCGTGCAGACCATCGTGATGCTCAGCGGCTTGCCGTTTCCTCCGCACCTGGCGCGCGTGCCGTCGATTGCGGGGTCTCACCATGAAAAACTCGACGGCACCGGCTATCCACGGCGTCTGAAGCAAGAGGAGCTGACACTGGCGGACCGCGTGATGACGCTGGCAGACATCTTCGAGGCATTGACCGCCGCTGACCGGCCCTACAAGCCACCGAAGACCCTGTCGGAGTCCCTGGGGATCATGGCGCAGATGGTGCGCGAGCGGCACATCGACCCGCAGGTGTTCAGGTTCTTCCTGGAAAGCGGCGTGTGGCGCGAGTACGCGGAGCGCTTCCTGCCCGAGGCGCAGCGCGATGTGGTGGACGTGGAGGCGATCCTGGCGAAGGTGGGCTGAGCGCCTGCAGCACAGGCCAGCGCCGCGTATCAGCCGCAGGCCGGTGGAACCACGCTCAGAACAATTCGACGTCGTCGTTGGCGACTTTGGCCGCGAGATGGCCGCTGGACACCAGGTCGTCGTAGAAGCAGACCTGGTTGCGGCCGTGTTCCTTGGCGTAGTAAAGCGCTTGATCAGCCTGGCCAAGGATCTCCACCGGCGAGCCCTGGGCGGTGCTCACGAAGCCCAGGCTCACGGTGACCGCGCCGACCTGGGGGAAGTTGTATTCCTGCACCGCCATGCGAAAGCGGTTGAAAACGCGATGCGCCGTGCTGAGCGTGGTGGAGCGCAGCAGCACCACGAATTCCTCTCCGCCGAAGCGGAAGATGCGGTCATGGCTGCGGAACGAGCTGCGCAGGATGTTGGCGATCAGGATCAGCACCTCGTCGCCGTACAGGTGTCCGAAGCGGTCGTTGACCTGCTTGAAGTGGTCGATGTCCACCACGGCCAGCCACTGCTGGACGGGCTCGCTGGGCAGCGGGCCGTCTTCGGGGGCAAAGGACTCGCTGATGGCCGCCGTATTGCTGCTGGCCAGCGCGCTCGCGTGGCGGGAGAACTGCTCGTCGAAGGTCTTGCGGTTGAACAGGCCGGTGAGCGCGTCGCGCTCGCTGTAATCCAGAAGGCTCTGGTAGTTCTGGTAGACCTGGAAAACGCCCTTGAGAACGTCGAGCTTGTGGGCCGAAAACGGCCGCGATTGGGTGATTTCCAGGCAGGTGCTGACCTTGTCCTGCATCCATACCGGCAGCCAGAGCACATGGCGGCCCCTGCGGGGCGATGAAAGCGCGCTGTCGCCATGCGCGGCCACGCATTCGCGCAAAGCAGGGTACTGATCCAGCGGTTCGCGCCGCGGGTCGGCGGCAGCTTCGGAGTCTGTGGACACGAGGTTTCCGTTGTCCACCCAGGTGCGGGGCCGCACGTGCGGCACGCCTGCATGCGTGAACAGCTCCAGGGCCCGGACCTCGACGATGCTGCTGAGCTTTTGCAACGTGGACAACACCGACACTTCCAACCGCAGGTGGTCGCGGTGGCCGGTCATCTCAACCAGGTTCTGGAGAATGGGTTTCATCGGGGATGTACGTTGGGCCAGCGAGGACACGTTGTCAATGGCGTCTTGTGAACACAACATCCCATACACCGTGTCCCAGCCGCAATCCGCGGTTCTCGAATTTGGTGAGGGGTCGATAGTCTGGCTGTGGAGCGTAGCCCTGCGCGGTGTTCTGTAGCCGGGGCTCGGCGCTCAGGACCTGCAGCATCTGCTCTGCATACGGCTGCCAGTCGGTGGCGCAATGCAGGTAGCCGCCGGGCTTCAGGCGCGCGGCCAGCTTGGCCACCAGCGGCGGCTGGATCAGGCGCCGCTTGTTGTGCTTGGTCTTGTGCCAGGGGTCGGGAAAGAAGATGTGCACGCCGTCCAGGCTGCCCTCGGGCAGCATGTGGTCGATGACTTCCACGGCGTCGTGCTGAAGGATCCGGATGTTGGTCAGTTCCTGCTCGCCGATGCGCTTGAGCAGCGCGCCCACGCCGGGTTCATGCACCTCGCAGCACAGGAAGTTGTCATCGGGCCGCACGCGGGCGATGTGGGCGGTGGCCTCGCCCATGCCGAAACCGATCTCCAGCACCAGGGGCGCGCTGCGGCCGAAGGCGGCCGGGGCGTCCAGGGGGGCGGGGGTGTAGGGCAGCACGAAGCGGGGGCCGAAATCTTCGAAGGCCTTGGCCTGGCCGGTGGTCGTGCGTCCTGCGCGGCGCACGAAGCTCTTGATGGTCTTGGGGTGCGTCACCCCGGCAGGGACCGTGCCGGTCGTGGCGGGGGCGACGGCAGCAGCAGCGGCAGCGTCGGCGGGGGCTAAGGCGTTGTTCTGTTCAATCACGGTGCGCCATTGTAGTTTCGTCGCCACGCTGAAACCCATGTATGCAAAGCGTCCGAAATGCAACCAGTGTTTGCATCGGCCGGCACGGGAAGTCCGAGCGACTTCGCCGCGTCTCCGAGCGCCCGCAGAGGGCTGGACAGGTCCAGTGCCTGCGCGCCGTTCTGCTTGGAGAGTTTTTCGCCGTTGTCGCCGCACACCAGCGGCGTGTGCAGGTAGCGGGGCACGGGCACGCCCAGCGCCTGTTGCAGCAGGATCTGGCGCGGCGTGTTGTCGGCCAGGTCCTCGCCCCGCACCACGTCGGTGATGCCCTGCGCGGCATCGTCGACCACCACGGCCAGCTGGTAGGCCCACAGGCCGTCGGCACGGCGCAGCACGAAGTCGCCCACCTCAGCTGCCGTGTCCTGCTGCTGCGGACCAAGGCGGCGGTCGTGCCAGCGCACCATGCCGTTGGTCGTTGAATAATTTGCTACTGAATTTGTAGCTGCTTGCGCTTTTCCATCCAGCGTCAGGGGCTGTTTTGGCTTGAATTCATGCACCTTGAAGCGCCACGAGCGCGCCGCCCGCCCCTGCAGGCCGTGCCGGCAGGTGCCGGGGTAGGGCAGTGCGGCATGCCGCTCGCGTGCATGGCCCAGGGCCGCCTGGGCCTCCTCGATGTCCTTGCGCGAGCAGGCGCAGGGGTAGGCGTCACCTTGCTCGATGAGCTGGTCAAGCGCCTGCTGGTAGGCGGCGCCGCGCGTTGATTGCCACAGGGGCGGTGCGTCGGGCACCAGCCCGCAGGTGGCCAACTGCTGCAGGATGAAGGCGTCGGCGCCGGGGATGCAGCGCGGCGTGTCCACGTCTTCCACGCGCACCAGCCACCGGCCGTGGTGTGCGCGTGCGTCCAGCCAGCTTGCCAGCGCGGCCACGAGGGACCCCGCATGCAGCGGGCCCGTGGGCGAAGGCGCAAAGCGGCCGATGTAGTCGATGACGTGGCGCTCCGCGGGCGCACCTCCTGTCATGCCACGGCGAGCGCCAGTTCCAGGCCCGACACAAAGGCGTCTTCCACCCGGTGCCCAAGGCACCAGTCGCCGCAGGCCCCCAGGCCCATGCCGGCGTCCCACAGGTGGCTCTTGCCCAGCGGGTGCGTGGTCTGCGCATAGCGCCAGCGGCGCGTGTCGGTGTGCGCGGGCTGGGCCCGGATGCCGGTGACCTCGGAGAAGGCCTTGAGCAACTTGGCCTGCACACGCGCCTCGTCGTCTTCCAGGTGTTCGGCGGACCAGGCGGGGCTGGCCTGCACCGTCCAGCGCTCGACCACGTTGCGGCCGGGCTTGGACGACTCGCGGGCCAGCCAGGCGATGCGGTGGTGGGTGCTGCGTGCGGCGTTCCACTGGGGGCCGAGCGTGGTCAGGTCGGGACGCACCGCCTGAGGGTAGGCCAGCATCAGTGTCCAGCAGGGGGCGATGGCCACGGTGGACAGGGATTCGGACAGGGGCGTGTCCACGGACGAACTGGCCAGCAGGGCTTGCGCAGGCACGGCGGGCTGGGCCAGCAGCACGGCATCGAAGCCGGCAAAGACATGCTGCGAGCCGCCCGCGCCTTCGGTGCGCAATTGCCAGCCCGAGCGATTGACTGCGTCGCGCTCGATGCGCGAGACGCGGGTGTCGGTGATCAACTGGCCGGCCAGGCGCAGTGGCTCGGCCCAGGCGGCCACCAGCGATTGCATGCCTGGGCTGGCCACCCAATGCGCCTCGCGGTGCGGCAGTCCGACAGCGGCCACGCGGCCTGCGGCGTCCAGCACCTGCACCGAGTTGGCGCTCCATCGCTTGCAGACGCCGGGGACGGTGTCGATCGCACGGGCAAAGCGTGGGTCGCGCACCGTGAAGTATTGGGCGCCTGCATCGAAGTTGCCAAACGGGCTTTCAATGGTGGCGGTGCGGCCGCCGGCACGGGAGGATTTTTCGAACACCGTCACGCGGTGCCCGGCCTGTACCAGCGTGCGCGCGCAGGCAATGCCCGCCATGCCAGCGCCGATGATGGCGAAATGGCGCTGGGGCTTGCCGGAGTAAGTGGTTGGGGCGGGGGCGGGAGAGGCCTGGGGGGCGGATGCAGGGGCGCTGGTGCGTCGGAGCCGTTTGGCGGGGAGAGGATCAGGTTTGCTCATGGAAAGCCTTTCGGTGACGGTCGACAGGTGAAATGCAATGCAAAACCAACAGGACAAAACCAACAGGAACCACTCTACACGCGGTGCTGCCCTCCCGGAGCCTGATCGGGATCAGAAGTGATGGTGGTTTTCCAGCAGGGCGCGCCGTGTGGCAGGGCTTTGCAACTGGCTCAGCCACCATTGCAGCGCGCGCCCGGGAGCTGTGAAGCCGGGGCCGCCCCAGGCGTAGTGCACGCGCACGTTGCGCTCAGGGCGCGCCACCCGACGCGCCACGAGGCGGCCCGCCTCCAGGTATGGGCGCACCATGGGCTCGGGCAGAAAGCCGCCGCCCAGGCCGCGCAACTGCACGCGCACCTTGGCCTGCATGGTGTCCACGGTGAGCACGTCCTGTCCGCCCAGCAGCCCCATGGTGGCGCCGCCGCGCGTCGCCGAATCTGCCACCGCCACGGCGCGGTGCTGCAGCAAGGTGGCGTCTGTGATGGGCTCGGGCACCGAGGCCAGCGGGTGGTGTGGCGCCACCACGTAGATGAAGAGCACGTCGCCCAGCGTGCCCTGCTGCAGCCCTGCCACGTTCGCACCGGCCACCGAAACGCCGATGGCCAGGTCCGCGCGGCCCGAGGTCAGCGCCTCCAGCGTGCCGGTCATGATGCCGTCGCGCAGCTTCAGGCGGGTGGGCGGTGCCATGGCGTAGAAGGCGTCCACCAGCTCCAGCATCGTGTGGGGCGAGATGATGCCGTCCACCGAGATGGTGAGCTGCGGCTCCCAGCCGGTGGCCACGCGGCGCACGCGGTGGGCCACGGCGTCGATATCCTGCAAAAGCCGCGCGCCTTCGCGCAAAAGCTCCACGCCCGCTTCGGTGGGCCTGGCCTGGCGTGCGCTGCGGTCGAACAGCAGCACGTCCAGCGCATCCTCGATCTGCCGCACCCGGTAGGTCAGGGCGCTGGGCACCAGGCCCAGCTGCCGCGCCGCTGCGGCGAAGCTGCCGGCCTCGGCAATCACCTGCAGCATGGTCAATGCGTCAGGGGTCAGGACATCGCGTGCGTTTTGCATGGTCGTGCCATGGTAATTCAATTTTTTTGAACAATGCCATCAATCCACCTGGGCCCGTGCGCCAGCCTGCAGTTCTACAGTGAGGGCTTGAGGAAAGGAGCACCGCCATGTTGACTGTTCGCAAATCCCAGGACCGCGGCCACGCCGATCATGGCTGGCTCCAGTCTTTCCACAGCTTCTCGTTCGCGGGCTACTACGACCCCGAGCACATGGGCTTTGGCAACCTGCGCGTGATCAACGAGGACCGCATCGCTGCGGGCACGGGCTTCGGCGAACACGGCCACCGCGATATGGAGATCATCAGCTACGTGCTGTCGGGCGAACTGGCCCACAAGGACAGCATGGGCAACATCGTGGCCATACCGCCCGGCGACCTGCAGCGCATGAGCGCGGGCTCGGGTGTGATGCACAGCGAGTTCAACCATGCCGACGGCCAGAGCACGCATTTCCTGCAGATCTGGATCGAGCCCAACGTGCGCGGCATCCCGCCCAGCTACGAGCAAAAGAGCTTTGCCGACGCCGACAAGCGCGGCGCACTGCGCCTGGTGGCCTCCGCCGATGGCGCGCGGGGCTCCGTGCGCATCCACGCGGACGCCGCTGTCTACGCGGCCTTGCTCGATGGTCAGGAGGCCGTCACACTGGCGCTGAACCCCGCGCGCAAGACCTATGTGCATCTGATCCGGGGCGCACTGCAGGTCAATGGCCACCCACTGTCGGGCGGCGATGCCGCGCTGATGGACAACGAAACCGCCTTGTCGTTGACCCAGGGCCGCAACGCCGAGGTGCTGGTGTTCGACCTGGCCGCCTGACGATTCTTCACGCGCCGCCCTTTCGCAACCGCCTGTCTTTCTTTCGCTTCATTCACACGTCAACCTGAGGAGTTCACCATGTTCGCCAATCTGCAAAACCCGTTCGCCCTGGCATCCCGCTTTCTGCTGGCTGCGCTGTTCCTGCCCGCCGGCATCAGCAAGATCACGGGCTTTGCCGGCACGGTCGGCTACATCACCTCCGTCGGCCTGCCCATGCCCACCGTGGCGGCCGCCCTGGCCGCCGCTGTCGAGGTGCTGGGCAGCCTGGCGCTGATCTTCGGCTTCGGCACGCGCTTTGCCGCTCTGGCGCTGGCGGTGTTCACGCTGGTGGCAAGCTTCTTCTTCCACGCGTACTGGAGCTTGCCAGCGGACAAGCAAATGATGCAGCAGTTGATGTTCTTCAAGAACGTGGCCATCAGCGGCGGCTTGCTGGCCCTGGTGGCCTTTGGCGCGGGCGCCTGGAGCCTGGACGCCCGCCGCGGCGAGCGCTGAGATCTTCGACGTCATTCCGGGGCGGCCTGGCGCGCACGGCAATGCCCGTGCAGGGCGCCCGCGCGTCCCGCCGGCCTGCCGACCGCTTTCATTTTTTCGTTTCTTCGCCACTGAATATCCAGGAGCGCCTCCATGGCACACATCGCAGTTGTCTACCATTCCGGCTACGGCCACACGCAACGCCTGGCCCAGGCCGTGGCGGAAGGCGCAGGCGCCGAACTCATCGCCATTGATCCCGATGGCAACCTGCCCGAGGGCGGCTGGGAGACGCTGGCCGGCGCCAGCGCCATCATCTTCGGCACGCCCACCTACATGGCCGGCCCGAGCTGGCAGTTCAAGAAATTTGCCGACGCGTCGTCCAAGGCCTGGTTCGGCCAGGCCTGGAAGGACAAGCTCTTCGCGGGCTTTACCAACAGCGCCAGCACCAATGGCGACAAACAGGTCACGCTGGACTACCTGTACCACCTGGCCATGCAGCACGGCGGCCTGTGGGTGGGCAACGGCATGATGCCGGCCAACTCCAAGGCGGCTACGCGCAACGATGTGAACTGGATCGGTTCGTTCAGCGGCGCCATGTCCCAGTCGCCCTCCGACGCGTCGGCCGCAGAGATGGCCCCGGGCGACCTGGAAACCGGGCGCCAGTTCGGCGAGCGCGTGGCCGTCGCCGCCAAACGCTGGGCGCGCTGAACACCGACGCACCGCTGGAGTGCCGCAACGGCATCGGGAGCGCGTCGAATCGCGCTACAGTGCCACCGTCTTGAAAGACCCACAGAGGATAC
Source organism: Acidovorax sp. sic0104 (assembly GCF_019219095.1). Classification (GTDB taxonomy): domain Bacteria; phylum Pseudomonadota; class Gammaproteobacteria; order Burkholderiales; family Burkholderiaceae_C; genus Acidovorax. The sequence goes on along the minus strand of NZ_JAHUWH010000018.1, from coordinate 62,079 downwards.
CTATGGCGATCGAACTGCAGCGCATTCCCGGCGCGCCCATGGCCCAGGCCGTGCACATCCGTGCCCATGAATTCGTGGCGGACGGCAGCGTGGAAGAGGGCGGTGCCGATGGCGGCCCGAGCCCGCACGACCTGTACGACGCGGCGCTGGGCGCCTGCAAGGCGCTCACGGTGCTGTGGTACGCCCGGCGCAAGGGCCTGCCGGTGCAGGACGTGAAGACCGTGATCGAGCGCGATGCCTCGGCCGAGCGCGCCGGCACCTACCGCCTGGCGGCGCGCCTGCAGATCAGTGGTGACCTGACCGATGCGCAGATCGCCGAGCTGGAAACCGTGGCCCACAAATGCCCGGTGCACAAGCTCATGACCACGGTGACCACCGAAATCAGCACCTCCGTGGAGCGCGTGGCCTGAGCGCCGCGCCGAACCGCTGAGCAACACAAAAAAACGCACCTGCGGGTGCAGCGTGGAGATTCAGACCATGACCGATGCCATCCTGCAACTCAAGGGCCATGCCAAGGACCTGGGCGGCGGCTTTACCGTGCGCCGCCTGCTGCCCGCCGTGCAGCGTCAGGCGGTCGGCCCCTTCCTGTTCTTCGACCATTTCGGCCCGGTGACCGTGGTGCCGGGCGACAGCCACGATGTGCGCCCGCACCCGCACATCGGTCTGGCGACGGTGACCTATTTGTTTTCGGGCGCGATCATGCACCGTGACAGCCTGGGCTATGTGCAGCAGATCGAGCCGGGCGCCATCAACTGGATGACGGCCGGCCGAGGCATCGTGCATTCGGAGCGCCGCCCCGAGAGCCTGACGGACAAGACCTATGTGAACCACGGCATCCAGCTGTGGACTGCGCTGCCGCAGGCGCACGAAGAGGCCGAGCCTTCGTTCGTGCACACGCCATCGGCCGCCATTCCTGAAGTGCGCGTGGGCGACGCCACGGTGCGCGTGCTCATCGGCAGCGCGTTCGGCCAGACCTCTCCAGTGGCGACCTACTCGCCCACGGTGTACCTGGACGTGCAATTGCCCGCCGGGGCCACGCTGGAGATTCCCGCGCTGGCGCAGGAGATGGCGGTGTACGCCGTGGACAGCCCGGTGCAGCTCAACGGCGAGGCCGTGGGCGCCCAACTGCTCGCGGTGATGGACGCGGGCCAGGCCATGCATCTGTCGGTGCCCGGCCAGGCGCCCGCACGCCTCATGGTGATCGGCGGCGATGCGCTCGATGCCCCGCGCCACATGTGGTGGAACTTCGTCTCCAGCCGCAAGGAGCGCATCGTGCAGGCGGCGGATGACTGGGAGGCCCAGGCGATGGGCCAGGTGCCGGGCGAGGTGGAGTGGATTGCGCTGCCAGAGCGCCGCTTCAAGCCCTGATGCAGGGCCAGCCCCGCACCCAGGGGCGTGCCGTGGTGCCCTGGCCGTGCCCAAACAGCCCGCGATTTCGGGTCAAAACAGCCTCTGGCGCTTGATGGCAGGGCGCCAGATGCTCATATTTTCATAGCTTTTCTTTGACGGCTGCCTGGCCGGCCTTGCTGGCGATGTCGCGCACGCTGGTCGTGGCATCGGCTGCAAGATCGCTGGTCAGCACGGCGCGCTCGTCGAACACGAAACAACCGCCATGGTAGTGGGCGCCGTCGGTCAGCTCGAAGTACTTGAGGATCCCGCCTTCCAGCTGGTAGACATGCGGCAGGCCCTCCTCATGCATCAGGATGGCGGCCTTCTCGCAGCGGATGCCGCCGGTGCAAAAGCTCACCACCGTCTTGTCTCGCAGTTCGTCCTTGTGGGCCCGCAAGGCCGGGGGGAATTCGGTGAATTTGTCGATGCGCCAGTCGATGGCGTTGTCGAACGTGCCCTGGTCCACTTCGAAGGCATTGCGCGTGTCCAAAGTCACCACCTCGCGGCCCTGGTCGTCGTGGCCTTGATCCAGCCAGCGGCGCAGCGTGGCCGGGTCCACCGAGGGCGCGCGGCCGGCGGCGGGCCGGATGGTGGGGTGGTCCATGCGGATGATCTCGCGCTTGACCTTGACCAGCATCTTGCGAAAGGGCACGGCGGCAGACCAGCTCTCCTTGGGCTCCAGGTCGGCAAAGCGCGCGTCGGCGCGCAACGCATCGACGAAGCCGCGCACCGCATCGGCGGGCCCGGCCAGAAAGAAATTGATGCCTTCCTCGGCCAGCAGGATGGTGCCTTTCAGGCTGGCCTGCGTGGCGCGGGCGTGCAGCAGCTCGCGCAGTGCTGCCGCATCGGGCAGGGGCACGAATTTGTAGCACGAGATATTGAGGATGGTGTCGGTGGCGTTCACGGCAAATGGGACATGGAGGCTGCGGTGAGTGTGGCGGCCTTGCGGGCGCTGGCGGGCCTGCGCGGACAGGAATCCGGCCACGACGCACCACGGCAAGGGGCACATGGCATTGGCGCCCGTGCGCCTGCAGCCGGGTCGGATTGTCAGGTCACGGGCGCGAGCAGCGCGCCTTCGATCTTGTTGGCCAACTGGGCGATCGCCAGGGCGGCAGGGCAGCCGGGCGTTTGCAGCAACAGCAATTGGCGGCGCATCACGGCGTCGCGCACGGAGGCGTCGGCGGGAATGTCGCCCATGTGGATGAGCCGCATCGGACGGCCGGACTCGGTGCTCACGAAGCGGTCCAGCACCTGCTGCAGTTGGCTGGTGATGGCGCGGCCGTCACCAGCGCGCGCGGCCTGGTTGATGACCATGCGTACGTGCTGGCGCTTTTGCTGCATGGCCAGGACCTTGATGGCGGCGTAGGCATCGGTCAGCGAGGTGGGTTCGGGCGTGGCGACCACCAGCACCTCGGAGGCCAGCGAAATGGAGAACAGCACCACGTCGGAGATGCCCGCACCGGTGTCCAGCAGCACCACGTCGTACTGCGGGGTGAGGGCCTGGATCACGTTCAGGAACTGGCCGCGTACCTCGGGCGTGAGGCGCGAATACTCCACCATGCCCGAGCCGGCCAGCAGTACGTTGAAGCCGCCGGGTGCCTGGATCACGGCCTGGTCGAGCGTGGCCTTGCCGGTGAAGACATCATGCAGGGTGATCTTGGGGTGCAGGTTCAGCACCACGTCCAGGTTGGCCAGGCCCAGGTCGGCGTCCAGCACCAGCACACGGTGGCCGCGGCGGGTGAGGGCCGCCGCGAGGTTGGCCGAAACGAAGGTCTTGCCAACACCGCCCTTGCCGCTGGTGATGGCGATGATGCGGGCACCCCCGGGCGCTGGGGCCTGGGGCGTGGCGGAGCCAGCAGGTGCTGCTGGCGATGTGGGTTGGGGGGACAGCGCGTCGCTCATCTTCTAACTTTCAGTAGGCGCTGCCTGTTGGTGGATCCAGCGGGGGCAGGTCGCCCCAGCCCGAAGGAGTGTAGAGCGGGCCGAACAACAGGCTTTTCTCTTCCGCACTGACGGTGCTGTCAGGTTGCTCCTCGATGCTGATGCAGTTGCGCCCACCCTCCTTGGCTTGGTAGAGCTGGTGATCGGCGCGGTCCGTCCACAGCAAGGTGGTGGAGCGGATCCACTGCATCGCGAATGCGCCGCCGATGCTCACGGTGATGTTCAGCTCGACCGATCCGGACACCTTGATGGGCGTATTGGCCACCGCCCGGCGGATGCGCTCAGCCACCACGCTGCCGAAACCGGCCTGGCAGGCCGGAAGCACCACGGCGAACTCCTCGCCACCGTAGCGGGCCAGGGTGTCCATCGGCCGTACGCAGGCATTGAGGGTGCGGGCCACGGACTGCAGCACGATGTCACCCGCCAGGTGCCCGTGCGTGTCGTTGACCTTCTTGAAGTGGTCGATGTCCAGCATGAGCAGCAGGGCGGCTTCGCCGGAACGCGTCACGCGGTCGATCTCCCGCTCGAGCACGGCCCGGAAATGTCGACGATTGGCCAGCCCGGTGAGCGGGTCTTTCAGGGAGAGTTCGCACAGCCCGTCGATCAGGCTTTGCAGGTAACGCGACGGCACGTCCCGGTGCAACGCTGCTTCGCTGCCGCCGGCCTGGGCCACCAGCGCGTGTGCAGTATCCAGGCGGAGGTCGCGCAGATCTACAAGATGGGAGGCTGCAGAATCAGACACAAATCGGAGCAAGAAAAGTTGGGCAAGTGTACCAGTGCCCCGGCCCGCAGCGTGCCTGGCCTCGTTATAGGTAAAACCCGCGTCAGGCGCCGCTCTCGGCGTGGGAGAGCTGCTGCAGGGCCATCAACGCTTCAGTGTCCGTGCGGTACATCGCCAGCCCGGAACCCGGCTCCAGCAGCCGGGCCTGGCGCAGCACCTTTTCGGCCGGCAGCTTCAGGCCACTCAGGTGCAACGTGCCGCCGCGTCCGCGCATGAGCGCCAGCAACTGCGCGAAGGTCTCCACGCCCGTCACGTCGACGCGGTTGATGGGCTGGGCCAGCAGGCACAGATGCACCACATCGGGATGGGCCGCCAGGTGCTCGGTCACCCACCGCTCCAGCGCGCTGGCCGACGCGAAGTCGAGTTCGGCGTCCATGCGCAGCGCCAGAAGATGAGGTGCCAGCGGCGGCAGGTGCCACAGGTGGCGGTCGCGCAGGCTGCCGTCGGGGTGCAGGCCCACTTCGATGATGCGCGGGTGCAATCGCTGGTACAGGAAGTGGCTCAGATTCATGAGCAGCCCCACCAGCACGCCCCAGTACATGCGCGGCGCGGTGGCCAGCGTGAGGGCGAAGGTCACCCCGCCGATTGCCGCCTCCACCCGGGACACGCGCCACAGGCGCAGCAGCGTGCCGGGCTTGATGAGGCTGGTCACGGCCGTGACCACCACTGCCGCCAGCACCGACTGGGGCACGTGGTACAGGGCGGGCGTAAGCCACAGCAGCACCACCAGCACGAGGCCGATGGCGAACAGCGTCGCCCAGCCGCTCTTGGCACCTGCATACAGGTTGATGGCCGAGCGCGAGAAGGACGCGCTGGTGGCGAAGCTGCCGCACAGCCCGCTGCTGATCTTGGCCAGGCCCTGGCCGATGAGGTCCTGGTTCTCGTTCCACCGCTCGCCCGAGCGCTGGCTCTCCACCTTGGCACTGGACGCGGTCTCCAGGAAGCTCACCAGCGTGACCACCAGCACCGGCATCACCAGCGCGCCGAACCCTGACCAGGGCAGGGCGCCAGGCCAGTAAGGCGCCGGCAGGCCGGACGGCAGCGCGCCCACTACGGCGCCGCCCGCGTCCGCATACCCCAACGCCCAGCTCAGCGCGCCAGCGGCCCCCACCACGACGATGGCGGCCGGAAAGTTGGGCCGCCAGCGCCGTGCCAGCACCAGCAGCGCGAGGCTGCCCAGGCCGAACGCGGCTGCGGTCAGATCGAACAACCCCGGGGACGGCGTGGACAGCAGGGCCCCCCAATCGGCCCGTAAGCCGGTGAGCGATGCCAGTTGCGAGCCCAGGATCAGCAGCGCGGCAGCCTGCGTGAACCCGCTGAGGACGGGCGAGGTGACCAGGTTGAGCAGCCAGCCGAAGCGCGCCAGGCCCATCACCAGTTGGAGCAGGCCGGACAGCAGCGCCATCCAGGCCGCCATCGCTACCCACTGGGCGCTGCCGGGCTCAGCCAGGCCGGTCAGCGAAGCGCCGATCAGCAGGCTGGTCAGGGCGGTGGGCCCCACGCCCAGCCGGGTCGAGGAACTGAACAGCACCGCCACCAGCGCCGGGATGAGCGAGGCGTAGATACCCGTGATCAGGGGCATGCCGGCCAGCGCGGCATAGGCCACGCCCTGCGGCACCAGCATCAGGCCGACCGTCATGCCGGCCCAGAACTCCCCCTTGATCAAGTGGCGGTCGGGGCGGGGCCAGGAGAGAAACGGGAGCCAGCGGGCCAGGGACGTGGACAACATCCTGCGATTGTCACCCCTGGCGGTGGCTGTTTTGGCCTGCGGGCCCGGGCGGGTGCGTCCTACATGCAGTTCGGCTCCGTCCGACCCGGGCGGCGCGGACAGCTGCCTACAGTTCGTTCCATATCCCAACCCAAGGAGTCTGACCATGAACACTACCGCGATTACCCTGCGTCCCGCACACCGCATCGCCAGCATCCTGGCCGTGAGCGCCCTGGCACTGGGCCTGTCGGCCTGCGGCAAGAACGAAGAGCCCACCGTGGGCCAGCGCCTGGATTCCGCTGTCGAAAAGACCGAACAGGCGGCCGCAGAGGCCCGCGTGAAGGCTGAAGGCACCATGCAGAACGCCGAAAACAAGATGGAGCAAAGCGCTGCGAATGCGGAAGCTTCTGCCAAGCAGGCCGCCACCGACGCCAAGGGCGCCATCGACGATGCCGCCATCACCGCCAAGGTCAACGCCAGCCTGGCCAAGGACCCTGACCTGAGCGCCCTGAAGATCAACGTGGACACGGTCAACGGCAAGGTGACCTTGAACGGCCCAGCACCGACCACCGTGGCCCGGGACCGTGCCGAGACCATCGCCAAGGCGGTGGACGGCGTGACCGCCGTGAACAACCAGCTGGTGGTCAGCGCCAGTTAAACGACCGCCAGGCACTCGCGCAATGCCAGCGACCGCTGGCATGCCAGGCACCACGCGCCGCCCGGGGTTTCTGCCCCGCGCGGCGCGCTACCATGGGTGGATGAAAGAAGCACAACCTTCGCAACTGGCGACCCGCATCGTCCACCACGACTACCTTCCGCCCGCCGACTTCGTTGCCCCACAGCCTGGAGTCTTCAAGGCCTCTACCGTCATCTTTCCCACCGTCGCGGCCATGCGCTCGCGCGAGTGGAAGGACAAGAGCGGCTATACCTACGGCTTGCACGGCACGCCGACCACCTTCATCCTCGAAGAACGCCTGTGCACGCTTGAAGGTGGGCTGCAGTGTCTTCTGGTGCCCAGCGGCCTGGCGGCCATCGCCAACGTCGCGTTGGCACTGCTCAAGCCTGGCGACGAGGTGCTGATCCCCGACAACGCCTACGGGCCCAACAAGGACCTGGCCAATGGCGAGCTGCGCCGCTTTGGCATCACGCATGCTTTCTACGACGCGCTTGACCCTGCGGACCTGGCGGCGCGCATCACGCCCGCCACGAAGCTGGTGTGGCTGGAGGCTGCGGGCTCGGTCACCCTGGAGTTCCCGGACCTGTGCGAGCAGGTCCGCATCTGCCGCGCCCGTGGCGTGACCACGGCGCTCGACAACACCTGGGGCGCCGGGCTGGCGTTCTCGCCCTTCGACCTGCTGGGTGACGGAACGCAGGGCGAGGGCACGCTGGGTGTGGACATCTCGGCGCATGCGCTCACCAAATACCCCAGCGGCGGGGGCGACGTGCTCATGGGCAGCGTGATCACGCGCGATGCGGGGCTGCACATGAAGCTCAAGCTCACCCACATGCGCCTGGGCCTCGGTGTGGCCGGCAACGATGCCGAAGCCGTGCTGCGTGCGCTGCCCAGCATCGGCCTGCGCTACAGGGCGCACGATGAAGCCGCGCGCCAGCTGGCGCGCTGGATGCAACAGCAACCTGCGGTGGCGCAGGTGCTGCACCCGGCGCTGGAAGAGTCTCCCGGACACGCGCACTGGAAAGCGCTGTGCGGCGCAGCGCAGGGCGGGCAGGGCGCTGCGGCAGGACTTTTCAGCGTGGTGTTTGATGCGCGCTACACGCAGCAGCAGGTTGATGCGTTCTGCGACGGGCTTCGCCTGTTCAAGCTGGGCTACAGCTGGGGCGGACCCATGAGCCTGGTGGTGCCGTACGAGTTGCCCAGCATGCGCAGCAAGGCCGCTACGCACCTGCAGCCAGGCACGCTGGTGCGTTTTTCGGTGGGGCTGGAGGCAGTGCAGGACCTGCGCCAGGACCTTCTGCAGGCTATGGACCGGGCATTCGCGGCCTGAGATGTGCATTCTGCGTACCGCTTGGCCGCGCCGCGCCCCATCGCGGCAACGCAGGGCGGCGGGGTGGTAGTTTCCTCAGTGGCATCTTTGCGTCGGCAGGCTTAGTGTGGTGGCATGACCGCCACATCTCCCAAGCCCGTGACCGAAGGGGCCGAGCCATCGGAAGCCCAGAACGCAGAAGCGATCGCAGGTCGCGTGTTGCGCGAGACGGCCCGGCCGGTCACGCTGCAGCGGCTGCATCCGGGCGATCCTTTCCGCTGGCTGCTGCGGGGACTGCAGGACGTGCGTGCGGCCCCGGGCATCGCGGTGTTCTATGGGGCGTGCTTCTGGGGCATGGCGATGGTGCTCGGGTGGGTATTCCGCGCGCGGCCCGAGTACACGATGTCGCTGGCCAGCGGGTGTCTGCTGGTGGGGCCGTTCCTTGCCATGGGGCTGTACGACACCAGCCGCCGCCGGGAGGAGGGACTCGCGCCGCAGTTGAGCGAGTCCCTCACCTGCTGGGACAGCCACATGGGCAGCATGGGCATGCTCGTGCTGGTCCTTGTGGTGCTGGAGTTGCTGTGGGGCCGGGCATCGCTCGTGGTGTTTGCGGTGTTCTTCAACACCGGAATGCCTTCGACCACCGGCGTGCTGCAGGCGGTGTTCAACCCGCAGAACTGGAGCTTCGTGGCGGTGTACGCTGTGGTGGGAGGCGTGTTTGCCGCGCTGGTTTTTTCCACCTCGGTCGTGTCCATCCCGATGATCCTCGACCGTGACACCGATGCACTGACCGCCGGCATCACCAGTGTGCGCGTGGTGCTGGAGAACCCGGCAGCGATGCTCGTGTGGGGCGCTCTCATCACGGCCATCGTCGGGCTGTCGCTGTGGCTGTGGGGCTTGCCCCTGTTGCTGGCCGGGCCGCTGCTCGGCCATGCAAGCTGGCATGCCTATCGGGCCTGTGTGGCACCGCCGCGCGAAATCCTCGCGGCCGCCTGAGGCGGCTGTCTATGCTGTTACAGTGGTTTCAACTTTAGAAAGCAGCGATCTTGGCAACACCTAACTACGGATACGAAAAGCGTCAGCGCGAACTGGCCAAGAAACAGAAGAAGGAAGAGAAGGCCCGCGCCAAAGCGCAGCGCCAGCATGACGACCCAGGCGCATCCCAGCAAGAAGATGGCCAGGAGCCTGGCGAGCAGGCACCGGACGCGCAGCAGCAGGGCCCGGCCGTTTGAGTTCAGGCGCCAAGCTTCATTTCAGCAGCTTCTTCAACTCTGGCCAGACGTTGGCCAGCATCTGCGGGTGTGCCTCGGCGCGCGGGTGGATGCGGTCGGGCTGAAAAAGGCGGGTGGGGTCCGGCCCATCCGCCACGCCTTTCAGGAAGAACGGCACCACCGCCGCCTTGCGGGCCTGCGCCACCGTGGCGAACAGTCCCGCGAACTTGTTGGCGTAGTCGGTGCCGTAGTTGGGCGGCACCTGCATGCCCACCAGCAGGACCTTGGCGCCCGCTTTCTGGGCGGCCTCCGTCATCCACATCAGATTCTCTTCGGTGTTCTTGAGTGGCAAGCCCCGCAGTGCGTCGTTGCCACCGAGCTCGATCACCACATGGGTGGGCTGGTGCTGCCCCAGCAGCGACATCAGGCGCGAGCGGCCCCCCGATGTGGTCTCGCCGCTCACGCTGGCATTCACCACGGTGGCAGGCAGCTTGTCCTGAGCCAGTTGCTTTTCCAGCAGCGCGACCCAGCCGGTGCCTCGGGCCAGGCCATACTCGGCACTCAGCGAGTCCCCCAGCACGAGAATCAGTGGCTGCGTGCGCGGTTTGGCGACCGCCGGGGCGACAGGCGACTTGGCGGAGGACTGGGCAAATGCCGCAGGGGCGCAAATCCCCACCGCAAGGCCGAGAGTGGCGCTCAGGATAAAGTGGCGCCGGTGCGTCAATACGATCAAAGTAAAAAGCCTTTCATGTCCGAACCCCTCTCATCTTCCGTGGCCTCGGCCACTGCGGCTCCATCTGCGACACCGATTATTGCCGTCGAGCACGTGTTCAAGTCGGTGACGGATTCCACGGGCACGCTCGACATTCTGCGGGATATCGATTTCCGCCTGGCACCCAGGGAAACGGCGGCCATCGTGGGCGCATCGGGCTCGGGCAAGAGCACGCTGCTGTCCATCATCGCGGGGCTCGACACCCCGACGCGCGGCACCGTGCGGCTGGACGGGCACGACCTTTTCGCCATGGACGAGGACGCACGCGCCGCGCTGCGGGCGCAGAAGGTGGGCTTTGTCTTTCAGAGCTTCCAGCTCATGGGCAACCTGACTGCACTGGAAAACGTGATGCTGCCGCTGGAGCTGGCCAACCGCCGCGACGCGCGCAAGGCCGCCGCCGACATGCTCGAGCGCGTGGGGCTGGGCCAGCGCCTGTCGCACTACCCCAAGGTGCTATCGGGCGGCGAGCAGCAGCGCGTGGCACTGGCGCGGGCCTTCGTGGTCCACCCGGCCGTGCTGCTGGCCGACGAGCCCACGGGCAGCCTGGATTTCGCCACCGGCGAGACCATCATGCAGCTGATGTTCGACCTGAACCGCGAGCAGGGCACGACCCTCGTGCTGGTCACGCACGACCGCGCCATCGCGGCGCAGTGCGAGCGGCGCATCACCATCGAAGCCGGGCGGGTTGCCTGATTTGCGGATGTTTTTGGCCCGCACCGCTTGATCCATAAGCGCTGCAAGCTATCGAAAAAATAGCATCCAGTCGCGGCGGATAATCGCTGCATGTCCAGCCCCAAAGTTCTCTTCGGCTTTCACGCCGTGGGCGTGCGTCTGAAGACCGCGCCGAAATCCGTCATCGAGATTTACTACGAAGTCACGCGGCGCGACGCCCGCATGCGCCAGTTTCTCGACCGCGCCCGCGAGGCCGGTGCCCGTTTGATCGAAGCCGACAGCGAGCGCATTGCCAAGCTGGCGGGCAGCCACGGCCACCAGGGCGTGGCCGCACGCGTCGAGCCCGTGGCGCAGATCACATCGCTCGATGAGTTGCTCGAGAACCTGGAAGCCGCCGGCGTCGAAAACCCCCTGCTGCTGGTGCTCGACGGCGTGACCGACCCGCACAACCTGGGCGCCTGCCTGCGCGTGGCCGATGGCGCGGGCGCGCACGCCGTGATAGCCCCCAAGGACCATGCCGTGGGCATCAACGCCACCGTGGCCAAGGTGGCCAGCGGTGCTGCCGAGACCATGCCGTACTTCATGGTGACCAACCTGTCGCGCACGCTGAACGAACTCAAGGAGCGCAACATCTGGTGCATAGGCACGAGCGACGATGCGCCCAAGACCATCTACCAGGTGGACCTGAAAGGCCCTGTGGCGCTGGTCCTGGGCGCCGAAGGCGACGGCATGCGGCAGCTCACCCGCAAGACCTGCGACGAGCTGGTCAGCATCCCCATGAAGGGCGCGGTCGAAAGCCTCAATGTCTCGGTGGCCAGCGGCGTGTGCCTGTACGAGGCGCTGCGGCAAAGGACGTGACCCCTGCTGGCCCGCCTGCGGCACCTTCCGCTGAGGGCCTGAGGCGCAGGGGATTGTCAATGGGCCAGCCAGTGCTTCGTGTCGCAAAGGAATGACATGCTCGATATCGCCAGGTCCTGGGTGCAGCAGTCGCAGCGCATTGCGGTGCTGACGGGGGCCGGTGTCAGTGCCGAGTCGGGTGTGCCCACTTTCCGTGACGCGCAGACCGGCTACTGGGCGCAGTTCCGCGCCGAGGACATGGCCACGGAAGAGGGGTTTCGCGCGCACCCTGAGCGCGTGTGGGACTGGTACCAGTACCGGCGCGACCTGCTCGCCGGCGTGCACCCCAATGCCGCCCACCAGGCGCTCGCCGAGTTCCAGCAGCGCCACCCTGGCCGGCTGACCCTGATCACGCAGAACGTCGATGGGCTGCACCAGCGTGCCGGCAGCACCGGCGTGCTGTGCCTGCATGGCGGCATCTTCGAGAACCGCTGGCTCGATGCCCCCCGGGCGTGCTGCCGCATCGAGCATGCCGCCCCGGGCCACCCGCCGTACTGCGACCGCTGCGGCAACCTGGTGCGCCCTGGCGTGGTGTGGTTTGGCGAGGCCTTGCCCTCTGCCACCTTCGAGGCCGCCGAACAAGCCGCCCACCAGTGCGCGCTGATGCTGGTCGTCGGCACGGCAGGCGCGGTCTACCCCGCAGCGGGCCTGGCGCGGCAGGCCCGGGCGGCGGGTGCGCGGGTGGTGGTGCTCAACCCGGCGCCCAGCGAGCTGGACGACGCCGCCCACGCCGTGCTGCGCGGTGCTGCGGGCACCTTGCTGCCGCACCTGCTGGCGGGCTGACATCGGGCGGACGGCGCCCCCTCCTTGCTAGAGAGCAACCCCTAGCCATTTCGTGGCGGCAACGCCGCTTTCTGTCGCAAAGCTGACACGGTGCGCCTGGCCTTGCCTGTAGCCTGCGCCACCTTTTCACATTTTGTTTCTGCCTACCTTGGGGTCTTTCACACCATGAGCCGTCGTCAATTCCTCCTGCGCGCCACCCAGGCCGTCGCTGCCACCGGGCTTCCTGCATGGGCCCATACCGCGATGGCGGCCGAAGAGGCGCTCACGGCCCGGTCGGTGACGCTGGGGTGCTCCATTGCCCTGACGGGCCCTCTGGGCCAGGCGGGCATCGAGCAGCTGGCGGGCATGAAGGCCGCGTTTGCCGAGGTGAATGCCGCCGGCGGCGTGCATGGCCGCGAAGTGCGCATGGAGGTCAAGGACGACGGTTACGTGGCCGCCCGCACGCTCAAGAACGTGACGGAGATGGTGGACGCGCAATCGGTGTTCGCGCTGATCTCGCCCCTGGGCACGGCCAACACCGCGTCCATCCTTCCGCTGGTGGAGTCCAAGGGTATCCCCACCGTGGGGCCCGTCACGGGGGCCACATCGCTGCGCGCGGCCGGCAACCGCCATGTGTTCTTCCTGCGCCCGAGCTACCGCGAAGAGACGCAGCGCCTGGTCAAGCAGATCGTGGACATGGGCCTCAAGCGCATTGCCGTGGTGTACCTTGACAACCCTTTCGGCAAGGAAGTGCTCAAGGACATGTCCACAGCGCTCGATGAGATCAAGGTCGAGCGCGGGGGCGAGTTCGCGCTGGCGGTGGACGGCAAGAACGGTGCCGAGCTGGCCGACAAGGTGGCTGCCGAGCGTCCAGGTGCGGTGCTGCTGGCCACCACCGGCACGGCCAATACCGCCTTTGTGCAGGCCTTCCGCGCCAAGGCGCAGGGCGTGCCGCTGGCGGGCCTATCGGTCACGGTGATCGCCTCCGAGATGCCCAAGCTCGCGGCCTCCACGCGCGGCCTGGCGCTGGTGCAGGTGTTCCCGGACGCCAATTCGCAGAAATCGGTGGCGGTGCGCAAGTTCCAGACCACCATGAAGGCCGTGGGCGCCGAAGCGGCCTACCTGAACAGCGGCAGCGCGCTCGAAGGCTGGTTCAACGGCCAGATCATGATCGAAGGCCTGAAGAACGCGGGCAAGGACCTCACGCGCGAGCGCCTGCGCGCTGGCCTGGCAGGCATCCGCTCGCTGTCGTTCGGCGACTTCAACGTGGGCTTTGGCAACAAGGCCCCTTACATCGGGTCGGACGCGATCTACCTGGCGGTGTACGCGGAGAACGGGCGGCGGATCAGCTGACCTTTGCCTTGCGTGTCCGGGCAGGCGGCCGTGCTACCTGCCCGTGCTGCGATAGCGCAGGTCGCCGGGCTTGTGCCCTGCGTCGATGGTGATGCGAAAGACGGAGCCGTCGTGCCCCGAGGCGGCCCGGGCCGTCAGGCGGATGCCCCGGGGCGTGGCCTGGCAGCGCATCTGGCTCAGTGAGATGGCGGCGTGGTCGTTGTTGAGCGCGGGCACGCCTAGCGTCTTGACTTCTTGCGCGCTGTCGGTGTCGTCATGCCGCAGCCATTGCACGAACAGGAACGACTGCGCGTACCGGCTGGCATGGACGATGCGGTACGTGCCCCGTTGGCTCCCGTCCCGCGCGGGCGGCGCCGGCCATTCGCCGCATACCTGCAGCCAGTCCACATCCGGCGCCGTGGCGAACGCGCTGTAGGGCATGTCGGTGCCCAGCGCATGCGCATTGCCTGCCACGGCAAGAACCCACGCCACGCTGCCGCAAACGACGGCCAGACATCGGGGCAGCGCAGGGCTCGGCACGGGCTTGCTCACGATTGCCAGCGGACCTGTACCGTCCACCCGGTGGCAGAGAACAGGGGCTTGAGCACTGCCTCGGCGTTCTCCTTGGCCGTGGCCACGGTGCTGGCGGCCTCGCAGGTACGCTCCACATCCTGCTGCGCGCGCTGCAGGGCCGCGTCGATGGCCTGCGTGCGATTGGCCGAGCCCGGAATCAGCGGTTCGATGCCCGTGCCCTGCACGGCGTAGAAGTAGGAGCCGCCCTGCTCGCGCGGGGCATGGTCCACCCGGGCCGACAGCGTGGTGGGCGCGGGCAGCAACAGCACTGCGGTGCGGGCCGCGGGGTCCACCGCGTCATACCGCGCCTGCCGCATGTCGGCGCCTACCAGGCAGTCGCCGCGTGCCACCAGCAGCACCTGCGTGCCGCCCAGCCGCAGCTCCCACTGCGTCCAGGGAATGCCCTGCGTGATCTTCTGCGTGAACTCGATGACGTTGGCATACCGCACCTTGACCGAGACCAGGTGGCCCATGTCCTCCAGCGCCAGCAGGGCCGGCGGGGGCAGGGGCGCCGCAGGCTTGTTGTACAGCACCAGCCACAGGCCCAGGCCTCCCAGTACGGCGCCCAGGGCCGCACCGGCGATGGCCGCGGCCATCGGTGTGCGGGGCTGCGTGGAGATGACAGGCTCCGCCACGGTTCAGGCGCCGTGGCGCCGGTAGCCCGCCAGCAATGCGGCCAGCACGCCCATGCCCACCGCACAGCTGCGGTTGAGCCAGCGCAGCCCGCGCTGCGACAGCCACCGCACGGCCTGCCACCCTGCGGCGGCATAGGCCACCATGACGAGGGTGTCGAGCCCCACGAAGAGAGAGCCCAGCACGGCGTACTGCAGCGCCTGCGGTTGCGCTGGGTTAACGAACTGCGGCAGAAAGGCCGCAAAGAACAACAGCGTCTTGGGGTTGGACAGCGCCACGCCCAGGCTGCGCACAAAGGCCGCGCGCCCCACGGCCTGCCGGCCCGGCACCTGGGCGAGGGCCGTTTGCATGTCCACCGGCGGGCTGCGCCACAGTTGCACGGCCAGCCACAGCAGGTAGAGCACGCCGGCAATGCGCACCACGTTGAACAGCGTGGCCGATGCATTGAGCAGCGAGCCCAGGCCCACGGCCACCACGGCGATCAGGATGCCCGCCCCCAGCCCCGCGCCCGCCATGCCCCAGGCCGCGCGGCGCATGCCGCCGGCCATGCCGTTGGACAGCGCCAGCAGCATCGTGGGGCCGGGGATCACGGCCAGCGCCAGCGAGGCGGCGGCGAACATCAGCAGTGTCTGCAGGGTCGGCATTCAGCGTTCTCCTTTGCGGTAGGGCTTCATCAGTGCCTGAGGATACGCCGCCTTGCGCGCCACCAGCACCAGCGCCACGATGGACAGCACGTACGGCAGCATCAGGTAGACCTGGTAAGGCAGCCACGCATCGCCCGCCTGCTGCAACCGCAACTGCAGCGCGTCGAAGAAGGCGAACAGCAGCGCGCCCAGCAGCGCCTTGCCTGGCCGCCACGAGGCAAACACCACCAGCGCCACGCAGATCCAGCCGCGCCCGTTCACCATGTTGAAGAAGAACGCGTTGAACGCCGACAGCGTGAGAAACGCGCCCGCCACCCCCATCAGCGCCGAGCCCGCCACGATGGCGCCGGTGCGTGTCGCCGCCACCGGAATGCCCTGGCCCTCGGCCGCCTGCGGGTTCTCGCCCACCATGCGCACGGCCAGGCCCAGCGGGGTGCGCATCAGCGCCCAGGCCAGAAGCGGCACCAGCAGCAGCGCCAGCAGAGTGAGCGGCGTCTGCGCCGACAGGATGGGCAGGCCCAGCCACTGCATGGGCGCAAACGGCTCGATGGTGGGCGGCGTGGTCACCTTCGGGAAGCTCACGCGGTAGCCGAAGTAGCTGAGCGCGGTGGCCAGCAGCGTGATCCCCAGGCCCGACACGTGCTGCGAGAGCGCCAGGCCCACCGTCAGCCAGGCATGCAGCAGTCCGAACACAGCGCCCGTGAGCGCCGCCACCAGTACACCCGTCCACAGACCGTTCCCGGCATACACCGTGAGCCAGCCGGTGAACGCACCCGCCACCATGATCCCTTCGATTCCCAGGTTGAGCACGCCCGCACGTTCGCACAGCAGCACGCCCAGCGTGCCCAGGATGAGCGGCGTGGCCACGCGCAGGGTCGCGATCCAGAACGCGGGGTTGGCGAGGATGTCGAGCAGTTCGGTCATGGGGCTGCTCTCCGGGTGGTTGCTATGAAATAAGTAGCTGTCTGCGCTGTATAGGCAAGCGGTGGAGGCACTTTTTGTTCAAATTTTGAGTTCATGACGGGTTCATTTCCACCGAACCCGGTACTGCGTGAGGAGCCCCGCCACCAGCACTGCGATCAGCGAGGTGGCCACGATCACGTCCGCCATGTAGGTGGGTACGCCCACCGCACGGCTCATGCTGTCGGCCCCCACCAGCACGCCGGCCACAAAAACCCCCGCCGCCACCACGCCCAGCGGGTTCAGCCCGGCCAGCATGGCGATCACGATGCCGCTGTAGCCGTAGCCCGGCGACATGTCCAGCGTGACATAGCCGGTTCGGCCAGCCACCTCGATGGCCCCCGCCAGGCCCGCCAGTCCGCCAGAGAGCAGGGCCACCAGCACCACGGTGCGCGTGACGGGGACCCCCGCGAACGCCGCAGCCCGCGCATTGGCCCCCGCCGCGCGGATGTCGAAGCCCGGCACCGTGCGCGCCAGCAGCGCCCACAGCATCACCGCCAGCGACACGGCCCACAGCAGCCCCGTGTGCAACCGCGTCTGCGGTACCAGCCGTGACAGCTCCAGCTCGCCCTGCAGCGCCACGCTCTGCGGCCAGCCCATGGAGAGGGGGTCTTTCATCAGTCCGTCGAGCAGGGCCGACACCAGCAGCAGCATGATGAAGTTGAGCAGCAGCGTGGTCACCACCTCGTCCACCCCCAGCCGCGCCTTCATCAGCGCTGGGCCCAGCAACAACGCGGCGCCCGCCAGCGCAGCCGCCAGCATCATCAGTGGGAAAAGCACATAGGGTGACCATTCCAGCCCCGTGCCCCCATGCATGCCACCCACGGCCACGGCGGCCAGCGCGCCGGCATAGAGCTGGCCTTCCGCCCCGATGTTGAACAGCCGCGCCCGAAACGCCACCGCCGCCGCCAGCCCGGTCAGGATCAGCGGCGTAGCCCGCGTGAGCGTTTCGGTCAGCGCAAACACCGAGCCGAACGCGCCCTGCAGCAGCAGCGCATAGGTCTGCGCCACCGGCGCGCCGGCCCACAGCACCAGCAGGCCACTGATGAGCAGTGTGAAGAGCACCGCGCCCACGGGCGCCAGCAAGTAGGCGATGGTGGAGGTGTGATTGCGTTTTTCTAGGCGCATGGTGCGGTGGACAGATTGGCAGGGTGCCGGTGGTTGTGCGCCAGAGGCGGGCGGCAGAGAATGCGCGCAGCCCGTATTTGCCGCCCGTCTTGCATGAAACACTTCGCCGCCATTCTTGCCTTGGTCGCCACGCTGCTGGCGTGGCAGACGGCCATGGCAGCCAACAGCCCGGAGCCGGTTTTGATGCCGCCCCCGACGGCCGATGAGCTGGCGCGCACCGCCGAGATCAACGCATGGCTGGATGCAAAACGCGCGGCGCAGGAGGCATCGAGGGTGCGGGACAGATGGGTCTCGGCAGCGGTGTTTCTGGCACTGGCGGCGGGATTCGTCACCTTGGTGTGGCGAACCTGGCGCAGCGAGCGGCCGCCGGTGTTCAAGCGCAGCCGCGTGGTGCTGTGGGCGCCGTGTTTCCTGCTGGCGAGTGCCTGGTGGTTTCCGCCATCGCTGCTGGCGGCCATTGCGCTGGCGCCCGCGCTGTTGTGGGTGTGGTGGACGAGGGCGCTGTCTTGGCGGGAACTGTGCACCGCCTCCGCGTTGTACGTGTGCGCTGCCGGGGGGCTGTGGACCGTGTTCTCCGTTTTGGCGGGGCTGGCGAACCAGGGCGCGGGCAAGTAGCGCACGGATGGGGCTGGGTGGCGCGCGCTGTGCTCCGCGTGGTTCATGGCGCGTCTCCGGCTGGGCTTTGTGCACCCGCACCCGCACCCGCACCCGCACCCGCCATCGCGAGCCCGATGGCTTCGCGCGACCAGTTCTCGGCAGGCCGTGCCTCGCTCAGATGGCCCGCGTGCATCACCGCCACGCGGTCGCCCAGTGACAGCACCTCGTCCAGGTCGTCCGAAATCAGCAGCACGGCCGCACCGCCATCGCGAGCATTGATGAGCTGCTGCTGCACAAAGCTCACCGCGCCGATATCCAGGCCCCAGGTGGGCTGATGGGCCACGATCAGCTGGGGATGCGGTGCTGCCAGCGATGCGTCCTGCGGAGGCATCAGCGCCCGCCCGAGGATGAGCTTTTGCATGTTGCCGCCGGACAGCGCACGCGCCGGCGTGTCAGACCCTCCGCCCCGCACATCGAACATCTCGGCCAGGCGTTGCGCGTGTGCGCGGGCAGCGCGGCGCTTGATCCACAAGCCTTTGAACCAGGGTTGCGCAAACCAGTGGCTGCGCAGGCGCTCGGACACAGCGTTCTCCCACACGGGCAGATCGCCCACCACGCCCACGGCGTGCCGGTCTTCGGGGATGCGGGCAACGCCCTGGCTGACCAGCCACGCAGGCCGCGCTGGCAGCGGTGCACCGCGCAGCGTGACCTGGCCTGCCGTGGCCCGGCGCATGCCGCACAACACATCGGCCAGCGCGACCTGCCCGTTGCCCGACACACCCGCAATGGCCACGATCTCGCCCGCGCGCAGGGTCAGCGAGACATCACGCAGCCGGTCTTGCCCCTCTGCGGCGGTGCTGACACTTTGCAGCTCGCACACCGCTCCGCCCACATTGCGCGCCGGCCTGCGCTCTGCGGCTTGGACCGCATGGCCCACCATCCATTGCGCAAGCTGCCCTTGTGTCGTGTCCCGCGTCGCGGCTTCGGCCACCAGCTTGCCCTGGCGCAACACGGCCACACGGTGCGATACGCGCAGCACCTCGGCCAGCTTGTGGCTGATGAAGATGATGGACAGGCCCTGTGCCACCATGTGTGCCAGCGTGGCGAACAGCGCCTCGCTCTCCTGCGGGGTGAGCACGGCGGTGGGTTCGTCCAGGATGAGGATGCGCGCGCCCCGGTACAGCGCCTTCAGAATCTCGACCCGCTGGCGCTCGCCCACCGAGAGGCTGCCCACCCGCGCATCCGGGTTGACAGGCAGACCGAATTGCCCCGCCACCGCCAGCAGCCGGGACCGCGCCTCGCGGCGCCGCGAGAAGGGCTGCCACAGAGGCTCGGTGCCCAGCAGCACGTTGTCGAGCACAGAGAGGTTGTCGGCCAGCGCGAAATGCTGGTGCACCATGCCGATGCCTGCCGCCAGCGCTGCGCGCGGCTGCCCTGGCGGCAGCGACTGGCCGAAGGCCTCGATGTGCCCTGCGTCCGCCACGTAGTGCCCGAACAGGATGGACATCAGCGTGGACTTGCCCGCGCCGTTTTCGCCCAGCAGCGCCAGCACCTCACCGGGCTGCAGGGTCAGGCTGATGCCGTCGTTGGCGACCAGCTTGCCAAAACGCTTGGTGATGTTCTTCAGGTGGAGGACGGCGTCGGGCATGGTGGGGTGCGATGGTGTGCGTTATTCGCAATGCCTGTTCAATGCACGCCACTCCCTCTCCTCTCGCGCGAGAGGAGAGGGGCTCCAGGCACCCAGTGCACGCCCCAGGTTCATGGCATCACTTCCAGCTGGCCAGAAACGCCTGCAGCACCTTGGCCGAATTGGCTGCGGCCAGGTGCATGAAGGTATCCATCTCGTTCTCGCCATCGCCTCCACCGGCCAGATCGCTCAGCGAGCGGAATGCGATGTAGGGCACGCCATTGCTGTGCGCCACCATGGCCGTGGCGGCGGTCTCCATGTCGAGCACGTTGGCGTCGAAGGTCTTGAACGCGTATTCGCGGAAGGCCTTGTTGTCCACGAAGGCCTGGCCCGAGACGCCATTGCCGCCCACCACCATGCGGGGGCGCTCCTTCAGGCACTTGTCAGCATGGCAATGGTCCAGCGCGACGCTGGTGCCCAGGCTGCGCGCCACGGCCAGCATGCGGGCGTCGGCCGCGAACCAGAACTGCTTGGTGAGGGCGGGGTTCGCGGCGCTGCGCACCTCTACCGGGCGCGGGTGCATCATGCCGAAGGAGGGCAGGGTCAGCTCGCTCTTCATCCACGCCGGGGCACTGTACTGGCCGGGTTTGTCCTCGCGGGCCATCAGCCACTCCATGTACTGGCCCCACTGCGCGGGCACCGTCACGTCGCCGATGTGCAGGCGCGGGTTCACGCCGCCCGCGATGCCCGAAAAGACGATGTGGCTCACGTTGAATCGATCCAGCGCCAGCTGGGTGTTCATGGCCGCATTGGTCATGCTGATGCCTGACAGGAACACCACGACCGGTTGGCCCGACAAGGTGCCGGTGGTGAACTCCACGCCATTGAGGCGGTGCTTCACTGGCTGCTGCACCTGTGGCAGCAGCACCGTCAGCTCGGGCTCGAAGGCGGAGATGACGGCGATGCGCGGTGTGGCATCGAGCTGCACCACCGACGCCCCCGATGGCCGGTTGGGCGCGGTGCTGCACGCTGCCAGTGCAGCGGCCAGTGCGAACGTCGCCACCACGCGCAGCCCATGCCGGGCGAGGGTGGTGGTGCGGATCGCAGTGCGGCGGGAAGAGGGCATGGTCAAGTCCTGGTGAAGATGGCGCAAATGCTGCAGCCTAGCGCAAGTGCGAAGTTCGTGGCAGAGGCACGCAGGCCCCTGGCAAGCAAGCACTTGCGGGGCAGGGCGCCGTCGGCTTTTTTATTGATGAGGCGCGGGCGGCTGCAAGGGCCTGTGCACCCCCCCGGTGCGTGACGGTGGCGGGTGGTCCACCACCGTCACGCGGCGCCGGCTCACTTTGCCGTGGACTTGGGCTGGCTGTCGTCCACCTTCACCGTGAACTTGCCGGCCAGGATGTCGGCCTCCCGGGCCTTGACCTTGGCCACGATGTCGGCAGGCACCTTCTTCTCGAACGTGCCCAGCGGCGCCAGTTCGGAGCCCTTGTGCTTCATCATCGAATACGGGCCGTAGTCCTCCGGAGTGAACTTGCCTTCCTTCACCAGCTTGAGCGCGCGGTCGATGCTGGGCTCCATGTGCCACAGGGCCGACGCCACGACGGTGTCGGGGTACTTGTCCTGGGTGTTGATCACATTGCCGATGGCAAGCTTGCCCTTTTCCTTGGCCGCATCGGACACGCCGAAACGCTCGGCATAGAGCACGTCGGCGCCCTTGTCGATCATGGCAAACGTCGCTTCCTTGGCTTTCGGTGGGTCGAACCAGCTGTTGATGAAGCTCACGGTGAACTCGACCTTCGGGTTGGTTTCCTTGGCGCCCGCCATGAAAGCGTGCATGAGGCGGTTCACCTCGGGGATGGGAAAGCCACCCACCATGCCGATCTTGTTCGTCTTGGTCATGCCCCCCGCCACCATGCCCGACAGATAGGCGGGCTCCTGGATGTAGTTGTCGAACACGCTGAAGTTGGGCGCCTGGGGCTTGCCCGACGAGCCCAGCAGGAAGGACGTCTTGGGGAAGTCCTTGGCCACCTTGCGCGCGGCGGCCTCCACTGCGAAAGCTTCGCCCACGATCAACTGGTTGCCCCCCGTCGCGTACTCGCGCATCACGCGCTCGTAGTCGGCGTTGGAGACGTTCTCGCTCGACTTGTATTCGATCTCGCCCCGCGCCTCCGCGGCCTTCAGGGCCTTGTGGATGCGGCTTACCCACTGCTGCTCGTAAGGCACCGTGTAGATCGCTGCCACCTTGAGCTTGGTTTGCGCCCCCGCCATCGACGGCGCAATAGCCAATGCGGCTGAGAGGGCGATGGAGGTGCAGAGCAGGCGTCCGGTGAAGATGCGGCGGGTGGTCATGGTGGGGTTCCTTCAGTTCAGAAAAGAATGGCCAGCAAGAGGGTGCTTGGATGCTTGGCTCCCAAGCAAGGAGCGCGCCAGTCGGTGCCAGCACGGCGGCAGACTGCGCGCCAGTCTGCCAGAGGAAAGCCACCAGGTGGTAAAAATCAGTGCGGCGCGCGTGGCGCCCATGAAAAAAGCCACCCTAAGGGTGGCTGGCTGCGTGGGCAGGGTGGCGCGGGCTGCGTGTCTGCGCCAGGCAGCTCCCTTACTTTGTGCCAAAGATCCGGTCCCCCGCATCTCCCAGCCCCGGCAGGATGTAGCCGTGGTCGTTCAGTTCGCGGTCGATGGCGGCTGTGAAGATCGGAACGTCGGGGTGGGCTTTTTGCAGTGTTGCCACGCCTTCGGGGGCGGCCAGCAGGCAGACGAACTTGATGGAGCGGGGGTTGAGCTTTTTCAGGCGGTCCACGCAGGCGGCGGCGGAGTTGCCGGTGGCCAGCATGGGGTCGACCACGATGATGTCGCGCTCTTCCATTTCGGAGGGCATCTTGAAGTAGTACTCCACGGGTTGCAGCGTGGCGGGGTCGCGGTACAGGCCGATGTGGCCGACGCGGGCGCCGGGCACCACGTTGAGCATCCCGTCCAGGAAGCCGTTGCCGGCACGCAGGATGGACACCAGCACCAGCTTCTTGCCGTCGATGACCTTGCCGGTCATGGTTTCCAGCGGGGTTTCGATCTCGAAGTCCTGCAGCGGCATGTCGCGCGTGACCTCGTAGGCCATCAATGTGGACAGCTCACCGAGCAGGCGACGAAAGCTGTTGGTGCTGGCGTCCTTGCGGCGCATCAGCGTGAGCTTGTGCTGGACCAGGGGGTGGGTGATGACGGTGACGTTGTTGTTGGTAGCGGTGCTCATGGCGCGGCCTGTGTTGGTTCTACAAGGGTGAATGAATGGCGGTGGCTGTATTTTCGCCTCCCTTCGCAATGGTGCGCGGAAACTGCCGTGCACACGTGCCACGCCGCCGTGAAACCGGCGGTCCGGTCCGCCGCATCGGGTGGAGCGGGGGTCTAGTCCGCCAGAAAGCGCGCGTAGCGGGCCAGGTCCACGTTGCCTCCGCTCACGATGACGCCCACGCGTTCGCCGTGCAGCAGCTTGGCGCCGCTGTCTTCTCCAGAAAAGGCCTGCACCCCCGCCAGGCCCAGCGCTCCGGTGGGCTCGACGGTGATCTTCATGCGCCCCGCAAAGAAGCGCAGCGCATCGATCAGCTGTTCGTCGCTCACGGTGATGATGTCCTCGGCATGGTCGCGGATGATGGGAAACGTGAGCTCGCCCAGCGACTGTGTCTGGGCGCCGTCGGCGATGGTTTGCGGGTGGGGAATGCGCACGATGTGCCCTGCGCGCAGGGACTGCTGGGCATCGTTGGCGGTCTCTGGCTCCACGCCGATGACCTTGCACCGCGGTGCCAGCACTTGCGCCGCGAGCAGCGCGCCCGACAGCAGGCCGCCACCGCCCAGGCTGATGAAGAGGTAGTCGAGGTCGGGCACCTCCTGCAGCAACTCCAGCGCGGCGGTGCCCTGGCCGGCAATGACATGGGGGTGGTCGAACGGCGGCACCAGCGTCATGCCGCGCTCGCGTGCAAGCTGGCGGCTGATGGCTTCGCGGTCTTCGGTGTGGCGGTTGTAGGTGACGACCTGGGCGCCGAAGTCGCGCGTGGCCGTCATCTTGGAGACCGCTGCATCCTCTGGCATCACTACCAGCGCCGGCATGTCGAGCAGGCGTGCCGACAGGGCGACGGCCTGGGCATGGTTGCCGGCGGAGAAGGTGAGCACGCCGCCTTCACGCTGCGCATCGGTGAACTGGGCCAGTGCGTTGTAGGCCCCGCGGAACTTGAAGGCGCCGGTGCGCTGCAGGTTCTCGCACTTGAAGAACAGCTTTGCGCCCAACTGCTCGTCGATGGTGGTGCAGCGCATCACGGGCGTGTGGTGCGCGACGCCTGCGAGCCGCTCGGCTGCGGCGGCCACGTCGTGGTAGGTGGGGAGAGGCAGGCTGGTCACTGTCATGGTGGCGTCCTCGCTGCGGGGCGCGGCCTGCCCCTGGTTGCCACATGATAGCCCGTCGGCCCTGATTTTGGGGTGAAATGGGCTGCTGGCGCTTGTTGGGAAAGCGCCAGCAGCTATCAAATAAGTAGCGAATAGACGTGGTGGATGCGGCGGCCCAGCGACCTGGCTTCCACAGGCTCAGCCCCGAACGGGTTGCGGGCGCAAGGGGTCGGCCGCGCAGCCGGTGGTCAGCCCTGTTCGCTGAACCGGATCAGTGGCGCGAGCGGCGGGAACTCGCCGGTGCGCTTTTCCTTCATCGCGGTGACGGACTCGCGCACGTGCCGGTTGCTCCAGATCGCGCCCTGCAGCCAGCCCATCTGGCGCAGGCTGTCTTCCACACTGTGGTCGCGGGCATAGTTCACGGCCTGCTTGGTACCCCAGATGGCCACAGGGGGCTTGGCAGCGATCTCGCGGGCGCATTGCAGCGCGGCGGCCAGCATGGTCTGCGGCGTGTCGAAGACCTCATTGACCAGGCCATAGCCCAGGGCCTTGTCCGCCCCCAGGCGACGGCCGGTGTAGGCCAGCTCCTTGACCACGCCCAGCGGGATGAGCTTGGGCAGGCGCTGCAGCGTGCCCACGTCGGCCACCATGCCGATGTTGATCTCCTGGATGCAGAAGAACGCGTCGGCCGTGGCGTAGCGCACGCAGGCGGTGGTGACCAAATCCACCGCGCCGCCGATGCAGCCGCCCTGAATGGCCATGATGACGGGAATGCGCAGGCTCTCGATGCGGCTGAAGGTGGCCTGCATGTCGGTGAGCAGGTCGAAGACGGCGGCACGCCCCTCGGGGCTCCGGTCGTCCAGGGTGATGGCGCCTCCGAAGGTTTCAAGCGCCATGCCCGCGCTGAAGTGCTTGCCGGTGCTGCTGACCACCAGCACCCGCGCATCGCCCGCCTTGTTCAGCTGGGCCAGCACCTCGTCCAGCTCGCGCCAGAAAGTGGGGTGCATGGTGTTCATGGCCTCGGGCCGGTTCAGCACCAGGTGGGCCACATGGTCGGTGATGCTGAGCGAGAAGCAGGTCAGGGAGGGGGTGTTCATGGGCAGTCACTGTAGACCCGGCAGGGGGCGCCATGTCGTCGCGTGGGCGACTTGGCCATCCGGTGCGGCGTCGATGGGCGCCGGGCTGCGGGTTGAGGCGCGTGGCGCGCTCGCTCAGTCGCCGCCCCCGCCACCACATCCGCTACCGCAGCTGCCCCCGTCACCGCCGCTGTCGCTGCTGCTGCTTCCATCGCTGCTGGAGCTGGAGCTTTCTGCACCGCCGAAGTCGCCCGCGCTGCCGCTGTAGCCGCTGTCGGCAAAGTGGGTGCCGCAGTAGGTGCCGCTGGCGTCGCCGCCGGCTTCGTTCTTGCGGGCGATGTCGCCGCAGTTGGGTACATAGTTGAAGCCACCGGCAATCGCGAGCTTGGCATCCAGCGCGAACAGCAGGGGCAGCCGCGAGGGCGATTTGGGGTTGATGCCCTCATCCTTGCACGCCCAGTACCACGCGCGGCGCAGGCCGTCGTTGTTCCTGGCCCGGGCGCCCAGGGCCTCGGCAGGCGTGTGGTGCAAGAAGAAACCCAGCGCACGTTCGCACCAGGTCTTGTAGGCCTGGGTGTGCAGGATGAATTCGTGCCACATGGCATCCACCGCCTTGGATGGCATGGCCACGAATTGCTTGCGGCTGCGCATGCAGGCCATGAAGAACTGGCGCAGCCCGCGCTCGACCAGTTCGCAGTCCTTCTGGTTCAGGTGGGGGTACGCCTCGCGCAGTTTGCGCTTCAAGAATTGGGGCAGCGCGGCCTCGCGCACATAGCGCTCGCGTACCGCGTTGGTCCACTGGATCACGACGGCGGCCAGCACCACGGTGGCGACCACGTACACAGCCCAGGTCCAGTGCATGCGCCACAGCCCCGCGAGCATGCCCACGAAGACCAGCATCCAGATGCCCGTGGCCAGCATCACCGTGCGCGGCCCCCAGCGCACGAGAAGGTTGTCGATGCGACCCATCCCATCCTCCTGTTGTGTGTTGTTTTGTGCGCGCATGGTGCCATGCCTGCACGCACAGCGGGAGAAGAATTTGAAGGCTGTGGCGAGGATGCAATTTGCTCACCAATTGATAGCGCCTGGCGCTTGGTGGGTAAGCGGTAGAGGCTATTTTCAATGTCGGCGATGATGTTCTTTGCTTCAGGCCGCAAAGAAAGCCTGGCGCCGTGTGTCCACCGCCAGTCAAAAACAAAACAACCGTTCACGCTGAGCTTGTCGAAGCGCCGCGTGAGGCTTCGACAAGCTCAGCCCGAACGGCTGAATTGGAGAGGCGCTGCTCAGCACCGGCATCAGCGGACACGGCTGTTCTTGCTCGCCGTGGCCTGCCGCTTCGACAACGATGCCAGGAAGAGGGCAGGCAGCACCTCAGGGCGAGCTACCTCTTTTTGTTACCGAAGATGCCACCGAGCACCCCGCGCAGAATCTCCTTGCCCACGTTGGTACCCACGGTGCGCACCGCCGACTTCGCCATGGTCTGCACCAGGCCGTCCTTGCGTCCGCCGCGCGGGCCGGTGGTGCCGAAGAGCAGGTCGTTGAGGAAGCTGCTTTCCTGCGGCTGGGCGCCGCCCGCCGTGCCCACGGGCGTGCCACCACCACTGCGTGCAGCGGGCGTACCGGCCGGTGCGGCAGGGGCGCTTTCGGCGCGGCCCTTGAGCTTTTCGTAGGCGGACTCGCGGTCCACGGTGGTCTCGTACACGCCGGCCACCAGCGAATTCGCCATGAGCGCCTGGCGCTGCTGCGGGGTGATGGGCCCGAGCTGGCTGCCCGGGGGCAGCACGAACACGCGCTCGGTCACGCTGGGGCGGCCCTTGGCGTCCAGAAAACTCACCAGCGCCTCGCCCACGGCCAGCTCGGTGATGGCGGTTTCGATATCGAGGCCCGGCTTTTGCCGCATGGTGGTGGCCGTGGCCTTCACGGCCTTCTGGTCGCGGGGGGTGAAGGCGCGCAGCGCGTGCTGCACGCGGTTGCCCAGCTGGGCCAGTACGCTGTCGGGGATGTCCAGCGGGTTCTGCGTGACGAAGTACACGCCCACGCCCTTGGACCGCACCAGGCGCACCACCAGCTCGATGCGCTCGATGAGCACCTTGGGCGCCTCGTTGAACAACAGGTGGGCCTCGTCGAAGAAGAACACCAGCTTGGGCTGGTCGGGGTCGCCGATCTCGGGCAGTTGCTCGAACAGCTCGGACAGCATCCACAAGAGGAACGTGGCGTACAGGCGCGGCGAGTTCATGAGCTTGTCGGCCGCCAGGATATTGACCACGCCGTGGCCGTCCACCGTCTGCATGAAGTCCTGGATATTGAGCATGGGCTCGCCGAAGAACTCGCTGCCGCCCTGCTGCTCGATCTGCAGCAGCCCGCGCTGGATGGCGCCCACGCTGGCGGCGCTCACGTTGCCGTACTCGGTGGTGAACTCCTTGGCGTTGTCGCCCACGAAAGTGAGCATGGCGCGCAGGTCCTTGAGGTCCAGCAGGAGCATGCCGCTGTCGTCGGCGATCTTGAACACCATGTTCAGCACGCCCAGCTGCGTCTCGTTCAGGTTGAGCATGCGGCCCAGCAGCAGCGGACCCATGTCGGACACCGTGGCGCGCACCGGGTGGCCCTGCTGGCCGAACACGTCCCACAGCGTGGTGGGGCAGGCCAGGGGGGTGGGCAGGTCCAGACCCCGCTCTTTCAGTACGCCGGCCAGCTTGTCGCCGATCTTGCCGGGCTGGCTGGCCCCGGTGAGGTCGCCCTTCACGTCGGCCATGAACACCGGAACGCCGATGCGCGAGAAGTTTTCGGCCAGGGTCTGCAGCGTGACGGTCTTGCCCGTGCCGGTTGCCCCGGTGATCAGCCCGTGGCGGTTGGCCAGGCCGGGCAGCAGGTGGCATTCGGTGGTGTCGTGCTTGGCGATCAGAAGGGGTTCGGCCATTTCGGGTTTCCTCGGGGGCGGGGTCGGCAAAAAGTAAAATCGGCAGATGACTTGTTCGGCACGGTGCTCGGCAAAGGTGCGGCAAGGGCGAAACGGCCGGATTTTGTGCCACTGCGGGGCCGAAACTCCTGCCGCGGCACGCGATTTTTCGGGCGTTGGCACCGGTTTGCGCTGGCGCCGTGGCGCGAAAGACACGGTTTGCCGCCGCGCCGGGCCCCAACAAGCATGGCTAGATTAAATCAATACAAAAGGACTTCTCGTGGCAGGACACAGCAAATGGGCGAATATCCAGCACCGCAAGGGGCGGCAGGATGAAAAGCGCGGCAAGATCTGGACCCGCATCATTCGCGAAATCACCGTGGCTGCCCGCTCCGGCGGCGGCGACCTGTCTGCCAACCCCCGCCTGCGCCTGGCGGTGGACAAGGCCAAGGCGGCCAACATGCCGGCCGACCGCATCAAGTACAACATCGACAAGGCCACGGGCAACGCCGAAGGCTTGACGTACGAGGAAATCCGCTACGAAGGCTACGGCATCGGCGGTGTGGCCATCATGATCGACACCATGACCGACAACCGCGTGCGCACTGTGGCAGAAGTGCGCCACGCATTCAGCAAGCACGGCGGCAGCATGGGCACCGAAGGTTCGGTGGTGTTCCAGTTCAAGCACTGCGGCCAGTTGATCTTTGCGCCCGGCACGAGCGAGGACCAGGTCATGGAAGTGGCGCTGGAGGCGGGGGCGGACGACGTCGTGACCGGCGAGGACGGCGCCATCGAGGTGCTGACCAGCCCCACGGACTTCGAAGCCGTCAAGGACGCCCTGCAGGCCGCGGGCCTCACGCCTGAATTGGCCGAGGTCACGATGCGGGCCGAAAACACCATCGAGCTGACTGGCGACGATGCCGTGCGCATGCAAAAACTGCTGGACGTGCTGGAAGATCTGGATGACGCTCAAGAGGTGTATCACAACGCGGCACTTTGAGATCACCCCCTGAGGCGCTGCGCGCCTTCCCCCTCTCTCGCTGCGCGGGAGGGGGACGCACCCGGTGGCCTGGCAAAGCCAGATCCACGGGTGCACTGGCGATGGGCCGCGCCGGTTGCTGGCGCTCATGGCCCGGCGCAAAGAATGTTGAATAACTGCGATCGAGATGTTTTCCCCGAACCCCTGCACGTGGCCCAGCGCTGCGCCAGGGGTTCACAAAGGTCCCTATGAAAGTACTTGTGATTGGTGGCGGCGGCCGTGAACACGCGATGGCCTGGAAGCTGGCCCAGTCCCCCAAGGTCAACAAGGTGTTTGTCGCGCCTGGCAATGGCGGCACGGCGCTCAACGCCAAGCTGGAGAACGTGGCGATCACCGACGTGCAGGCCCTGCGCGTCTGGGCACAGGAGCAGAAGATCGCCCTCACGGTGGTCGGCCCCGAGGCGCCCCTGGCTGCTGGCGTGGTGGATGAATTCCGCGCGCATGGTCTCAAGATCTTCGGTCCCACGCAGGCTGCCGCCCAGCTTGAAAGCTCCAAGGCCTTCAGCAAGGCCTTCATGCGCCGCCACGGTATCCCCACGGCGGACTACGACACCTTCACCGACCCGGCCGCGGCCCACGCCTTCGTGGACCGCCTGGGGGCGCCCATCGTCATCAAGGCCGATGGCCTGGCGGCGGGCAAGGGCGTGGTCGTGGCCATGACGCTGCAGGAAGCCCATGACGCGGTCGACTTCATGCTGGTGGACAACAAGTACGGCGTGACGCACAACGAAGGCGGGGCGCGTGTGGTGATCGAGGCGTTCCTTGAGGGCGAGGAAGCCTCGTTCATCGTGCTGTGCGACGGCAAGAACGTGCTGGCCCTGGCCACGAGCCAGGACCACAAGCGTCTGAAAGACGGCGACGAAGGCCCCAACACCGGCGGCATGGGCGCGTACTCGCCCGCGCCCGTGGTCACGGCCGACGTGCACGCCCGCGCCATGCGCGAGATCATCTTGCCCACCATCCGCGGCATGGAAAAAGACGGCATTCCCTACACAGGCTTCCTGTACGCGGGCCTCATGATCGACGCCAAGGGCCACCCCAAGACGCTCGAGTTCAATTGCCGCATGGGCGACCCGGAGACGCAGCCCATCCTGATGCGCCTCAAGAGCGACATGGTGGACGTCATGACTGCCGCCGTGGACGGCAAGCTCGACCAGATCGAACTGCAGTGGGACCGCCGCACGGCCCTGGGGGTGGTCATGGCCGCCCACGGCTACCCTGAAAGCCCCCGCAAGGGCGACGCCATCACCGGCCTGCCCCAGGACGCGGACGATGCCGTGGTGTTCCACGCCGGCACGCAGCTCAAGGACGGCGTGGTCAGCGTGACCGGCGGTCGCGTGCTGTGCGTGACCGTGCTGGCCGACAGCGTCAAGCAGGCGCAGCAGCGTGCCTACGACGTGGCGCGCGGCATCCACTTCGATGGCGCCCAGTACCGCCGCGATATCGGCTTTCGGGCGCTGAAGAGCTGATGGCAAGCGCGCAAAGCCTGAACACGGTCGATACGGTGGAACGCGTGAGGGCCTATCTGCAAGGCCTGCAGGCGCGCATCACCGGTGCGCTGGAGGCTGTGGAAGGGGCGCAGGAGCAGGGCGGCGCGCGCTTCCTGGCCGACGCCTGGCGCAAGGCACCCGGCGAGGCGCTGCAGGGTGACGGCATCACCAAGATCCTGGAGAACGGCCGCGTGTTCGAGCGCGCTGGATGCGGCTTCAGCCACGTGCGCGGCCCGCAGCTGCCGCCGTCGGCCACGCAGCACCGGCCCGAACTCGCCGGGGCGCCGTTCGAGGCCATGGGCGTGTCGCTGGTGTTCCACCCTCGCAACCCGTATGTGCCCACGGTCCACATGAACGTGCGCATGATCGCAGCCGGCCACCCGGGCCAGGCGCCCACCTGCTGGTTCGGCGGGGGTATGGACCTCACGCCGTACTACGGCTTCGAGGAGGACGCGGTGCACTTTCACCGCACCTGCCGCGATGCGCTGGCGCCCTTTGGCGACGACAAGTACCCCCGCTTCAAAGCGTGGTGCGACGAGTATTTCTATCTGAAACACCGCAGCGAGCAGCGCGGCGTGGGCGGCGTGTTCTACGACGACTTCTCGGAGCTGGGCTTCGCGCAGAGCCTGGCGATGACGCAGTCGGTGGGCGACGCCTTCCTGGCGGCCTACCTGCCCATCGTGGAAAAGCGCCAGCACATGGCCTTTGGCGAGCGCGAGCGGGAGTTTCAGCTCTACCGCCGGGGCCGGTATGTCGAGTTCAACCTGGTCTGGGACCGGGGCACGCATTTCGGGCTGCAGTCCGGCGGGCGCACCGAGTCCATTCTGCTGTCCATGCCGCCGCTGGTGGCGTGGTCGTACCAGCGATCGGACGCCGCCGACTCTGCCGAAGCGCAGCTGGCGCAGCGGTTCCTGGTGCGGCGCGACTGGCTGGGCAGCGGGGCGCAGGCAGGCGCCTGACGCCGCGAAGATGCTGCTACAGATGGCTCGAAAGGCACCAAAGCTATAATTTCAATAGCTGTGTGCGCTTTTCACAAAAGCGCCAGAGGCCCAAAACATCTCGAACTGCCGCAGCGCCCCAGCGCGACACCGGCGCAACACCCAAGGCGCGGCCCCACTGGCTGCGCGCTGCGTTGCACGCTATATTGATTCCATTCCCTTTCTATTCACCACCTGATGACCACCTCCACCAAATCGGAATCCGCCGCCAAGAAAGACGTTACCAAGCTGCAGCGCGCCATCGTCGATGGGCTGGAGGACGTCAAGGCGCAAGACATCCAGGTCTTCAACACCGAGAATCTCTCGCCGTTGTTTGAACGGGTGATCGTGGCATCGGGCACCTCCAACCGGCAGACCAAGGCGCTGGCCGCCAGCGTGCGTGACGCGGTGAAGGAGGCAGGCTTCTCCAAGCCCCGCATCGAAGGTGAAGACAACGGCGAATGGATCATCGTGGACTGCGGCCCGGCCGTGGCGCACATCATGCAGCCCGCCATCCGCCAGTACTACCGCCTGGAAGAACTGTGGGGCGAAACCCCCGTGCGCCTGAAGCTGGGTGCCGCCAAGCCGGCGTCGAGCGCCGCCGCCGATCTGGCCGAAAAGAAGTCGGCCCAGAAGGCGGCCAAGTCGGGTGCCAAAGCCGCTGCGAAGGCTCCGGCCAAGAAGGCTGCTGCAGCTCCGTCCGTGGCTGCCCGCTCCGGCAAGGCCACCGTGAAGGCTGTGGCCAAGACTGCGGCCAAGACCGCAGCGGCAGGAGCGCCCGCCAAGTCGGCAACCGCCAAGCCATCGGCAAGGCCGGCCGCCAAGACCAGCGCGACCAAGCCTGCGGCCCGCGCCGGCAGCAAGCCGGCAGCCAAGACCACCGGCAGCACCGCAGCCGCCAAGAAACCATCGGCCCCCAAGACCCCGATCAAGACCGTGGTGGTGAAGCCGGGTGGCGCCAAGAAGCCCGCAGCCGCCAAGTCGACCGGCGCCAAGGGTGCTGCAGCACCTGCACGCGGTGCGGGTGCCCGGTCTGCTGCCAAGCCTGCGGCCAGCGCCCCGGCCAAGGCAGGCGCCAAGCCCGCCGCCAAGAAGTCGCCATCGCGCGGCAGCGGTCGGGCCTGACGCCAGGCGGCACGGCTGAACGGACGGGCGCAACCCTTTTCGGTAACGCATTTCCATGAGACTGCTGATCGTGGCGGTGGGCCAGCGCGTGCCCGAGTGGGCACAGACCGCCTACGACGACTACGCCAAGCGATTTCCGCCGGAGCTCAAGGTCGAGCTCAAGGCCGTCAAGACCGAGCCGCGGGGCTCCAAGACGCTGGAGACGCTGTACGCCGCCGAGCGTGAGCGCATCGAGGCCGCCATTCCCCGAGGCACCCGCGTGGTGGCGCTGGACGAGCGCGGCACCAGCCTCACCACCAAGGCCCTGGCCGAGCGGCTCAAGGGCTGGCAGCTGGGCGGCGACGACGTCGCGCTGGTCATCGGAGGCCCCGACGGGCTGGACCCGGCCTTCCGCCAGGCTGCGCACGAACGCATCCGCCTGTCGGACCTGACCTTGCCCCACGCCATGGTGCGCGTGCTGCTCATCGAGCAGCTCTACCGTGCCTGGTCGGTGAACGCCGGCCACCCCTACCACCGCGAATGAGCAGGCCAGAGCGCACCATGGCCTACCTGTCCTTTGCTATTGATGTGATAGCTGCCAGCGCTTGATGGATCAGCGCTGGGGCCGATTTTTGATCGAATCCGTTCATGCCTGACTTCCTCTACCTCGCCTCCCAGAGCCCGCGCCGCCGCCAACTGCTCGAACAGTTGGGCGTGCGCCATGAACTGCTGCTGCCCAATGTCGATGGCGACGAGCCCGAGGACGCCGAAGCCATCGAGGCCGTGCTGCCCGGCGAGGCGCCCACGGCCTATGTCGAGCGCGTGACCGGCCTCAAGCTCGACGCTGCCGTGGCGCGGCGCGCACGGCGGCAGCTGCCCGATGCGCCCATCCTATGCTCCGACACCACCGTGGCCCTGGGCCGCACCATCTACGGCAAGCCCGACGACGCCGCGCACGCCGCGCGCATGCTGGGCGAGCTGGCAGGGCACGAGCACCGCGTGCTCACCGCCGTGGCGCTGCAGGTGGGCACCAAGCGGCTGGCGGCGCTGTCGGTATCGCGGGTCACGTTCGCGCCCATGACGGCGGCGCAGATCGATGCCTACGTGGCCACCGGCGAGCCGCTGGGCAAGGCCGGCGCCTACGGCATCCAGGGGCGTGCAGCTGCATATGTGGAGCACCTTGCGGGCAGTTATTCGGGCATCATGGGGTTGCCCATGTACGAGACGGCGCAGTTGCTGCGCGCAGCTGGGTTTCAGATATGACCCTCCTGAGTCGCCTGCGGTGCCTTTCCCTGAAGGGGGCGCTGCCAGGGGCCTGGCAACGCCAGTTCCCCGGGGGCCCTGGCCTGGTGCCTCGGTGATTCCAACGGCAGCAAGAACGCGACCCAATCCGGAAAAGAAGAAGCCATGCAACAAGACATCCTGATCAACTGGTCCCCGCAGGAGACGCGCGTGGCCATCGTGGAGCACGGCGCGGTGCAGGAACTGCACATCGAGCGCACGCTGGAGCGCGGCCTGGTTGGCAATGTCTACCTGGGCAAGGTATCGCGCGTGCTGCCCGGCATGCAGTCCGCCTTCATCGACATTGGCCTGGAGCGCGCGGCCTTTCTGCACGTGGCCGATGTGTGGCATCGCCAGCCCGATGGCGAGCCGCCCGCATTCGCCCGCAAGACCGAGCCGCAGATCCCCATCGAAAAGCAGGTGTTCGAGGGGCAGTCCCTCATGGTGCAGGTCATCAAGGACCCCATCGGCACCAAGGGTGCGCGCCTGTCCACCCAGATCAGCGTTGCGGGCCGGCTGCTGGTGTTCTTGCCGCAGGACGACCACGTGGGGGTGTCGCAGAAGATTCCCGGCGCAGAGCGCGACGCCCTGCGCGCGCGCCTGCAGGCGCTGGTGGGCGACAAGTCCACGGGCGGTGGCGGCGGGTTCATTCTGCGCACCAATGGCGAAGACTCCACCGACGAAGAACTGGCCGAAGACATCGCCTACCTGCGCAAGACCTGGGCGCGCATCAAGGAGGCATCGCTCAAGTTGCCCGCCACGTCGCTGCTGCACCAGGACCTGGACCTGCTGCAGCGCGTGCTGCGCGACCTGGTGGGTGACCATACCCAGACCATCCGGATCGACTCGCTGGAGCAGTTCCAGCGGTTGCGCGCCTTCGGGCAGGAGTTCATGCCCGCAGCCTCCCCCAAGCTGCAGCACTACAAAGGTGAGCGCCCCATCTTCGACCTGTATTCCATCGACGAAGAGGTCGCCAAGGCCCTGGGCCGTCGGGTGGACCTGAAGTCCGGCGGCTATCTCATCGTGGACCAGACCGAGGCGCTCACCACCATCGACGTGAACACCGGCGGATACGTGGGTGCGCGCAACTTCGACGACACCATCTTCAAGACCAACCTGGAGGCAGCGCAGGCCATCGCGCGCCAGCTGCGGCTGCGCAACCTGGGCGGCATCATCATCGTGGACTTCATCGACATGGTGCAGGCGGGCCACCAGGACGCGGTGCTCACCGAATTCAGGAAGCAGCTCTCGCGCGACCGCGTGAAGACCATGGCGGGAGGATTCTCGCAGCTGGGCCTGGTCGAGATGACGCGCAAGCGCACCCGCGAGTCGCTCGCCCACATGCTGTGCGAACCGTGCGAGGCCTGCCAGGGCAAGGGCAGCGTCAAGACCGCGCGCAGTGTCTGCTACGACATCCTGCGGGAGATCCTGCGCGAGGCCCGCCAGTTCAACCCCCGCGAATTCCGCGTGGTTGCATCGGCGCGGGTGGTGGAGCTGTTCCTGGACGAAGAAAGCCAGCACCTGGCCGGGCTGTCGGACTTCATCGGCAAGCCCATCTCCCTGCAGGCCGAGAGCGCGGTGGGGCAGGAGCAGTACGACATCGTGCTGCTGTAGCGCCGCAGCATCGCCACGGCCCTGCGCACACGCTGACGGTCGGCGCTGTCGCAGCGCTTCGGAGAAAAAAGAGTCCGTTCACGCTGAGCTTGTCGAAGCGCCGCGCGACGCTTCGGCAAGTCTGTTGAACGGCCCGTCCCAGCGGATCGGCGGGGCGACCGCCAATCCGTCTCAGGACTCGATCTGCATCGCCGGCCGCGCCTGCACCCGCGCCAACCAGGCCTGCACGTGCGGGTGCTCATTCACCGGTGCGCCCAGAAACACGCTGTAGCCGAGCACCGAGCCGACGACCAGGTCCACCAGCGAGTAGTCGGCGCCCAGCATCCAGGGCTGCGCGGCCAGGCGCGCGTCCAGCACCGCCAGCAGGTCATTCAGGCCCGCCTTGGCGGCCTGCGCATGGATGTCGCTGTGCAAGGCCTCGTCGCCCCGCGTGGCCACATTCAGGCGCACCATCAAGGCGCCGTAGGTCACATACGACCATGCACACCACGACAGCGCCTGCAGCGCCTCGGGCGTGCCCGCCGCGGGCCACAGACCGCGCTCGATGCCAAAGCGGTGGCCCAGCCACATATGGATGGCCAGGGTCTCGAACATCGGGGCGCCGTCCACCGTCAGGGTGGGGACCTTGCCGTTGGGGTTGAGTGCCAGGTATTCCGGGCGGTGCTGCTCGCCAGTGCGGATGTCTACCTTCACGCGTTCGTGGGGCACGCCCAGTTCGGCCAGTGCGCAGGCGATGGGGCTGGCGCTGGACATGGGGTGCCAGTAGAGGACGATGGACATGGAGAACTCCTTTGGGTTGGGGGTGAAAGAAAAGGTGTCTCCACTGTAGAAACCATTGCGGACAGTTTTGGTCCTCAATAAAAAGTACAGTGGCGCCATGTTGAGTTCATCGACGCGTCTTTTGCGGCTGCTTTCCCTGCTGCAGACCCGCACCCACTGGATGGGCCCCGAGCTGGCCGAGCGGCTGGAGGTGCACCCGCGCACCGTGCGGCGCGACGTGGACCGCTTGCGCCAACTGGGCTACCCGGTGCATGCCAGCAGCGGCGTGGCGGGCGGCTACGCGTTCCGGGCCGGGCAGGCGCTGCCGCCCCTGCTGCTGGACGACGACGAGGCCCTGGCTGTGTCGATTGCGCTGCGCACCGCCACGGCCGGTGCGGTGGGCGGCATCGAAGAGCCCGCGCTGCGCGCCCTGGTCAAGCTGGAGCAGGCGATGCCCGCGCGCCTGCGCAAGCGGGTGGACGCGCTGCGCTCGGCCATCCTGCCGCTCGACCGCATCGGCCCCGTGGTCGAGGCCTCGGTGCTGGCCACGCTCGCCACAGCATGCCGCGACCAGTTGCGCGCCGAGTTCAGCTATGAAGACGCGCAGGGCCGCAGCGCGCAGCGCAGCGTGGAGCCGCAAGGCGTGGTACATACCGGCGAGCGCTGGTACCTGGTGGCCTGGGACTGCGTGCGGGGCGACTGGCGCACCTTCCGCATCGACCGCATCGTGGGCAGCCCGCAGGTGGGCGCGCATTTCGCGCCGCGGGCATCGCCCGACGGTGGCGACCTGAAGGGCTATGTATCCCGCTCGATCTCTGCACCGTCTCACGCTGAGCAGGCGCGCGTTGTGCTGCACGCGCCCTATGCGGTGATGTCGCGCCGTATCCCCCAGTTCGCGGGCGTGGTGTCCAGCGTCGACGGTGGCCAGCGCAGCCAGCTGGAATGCGCGGCCAGCGATTCGCTGGTGTACTGGCTGATGGCGCTCAATGTGGAATTCGAGGTGCTGGCACCCGCCGCGCTGAAAGAGCGGCTGCGGGTAGCGGGCGCGCGGGCGACGCGGTGCGCGCTCTGAAGGCCCGTTGCTCGTCCTTGGAGGACGGGCTCACAGGGTCTTGGTGAGCGTGACGATCACGCGCGACTTGTTCACGTGGCCAAAGAAGGCCTTCTTGTTGGCGCCCACCACGGCAGCGCCGAGCGACAGGCCGCTGCCGAAGTCATACGCGCCGCCCACGCTGTAGTCCATGTAGTTGGGCACGCCCGTGTCCTTGATGTCGCTGGCAAAGCGGGTGAAGCCCACCGATGCCTTCAGCGTGATGCTGGGGGCCACTTCCTGCGCGAACGCCAGGTTCAGGTAGCCGGTGTTGGTGCCCTTCAGGCCCGAGCCCGCCTTGGCGCCTGCGAAACCGAAGTAGTCCTTGGAGATGGTGTGCGAGTACTTGGCGGTGAAGGGTCCCATGGTGGCCGCGCCATACAGCTCGGTGGTGTTGCCGTTGCTGTTGCCGGGGTAGATGTAGGTCAGTGCGCCCACATCGAAGTCGGCGCCGGCGGCCTTGAACTTGTAGCCGCCGTACAGGTCGGATTCGAGCGAGTTGTTGGCCAGCCAGTCCACGCTGGAGTTCCAGTTGCCCACGTACCAGCCGGTCTCGCCGAACGTGTAGTCAAAGCCGCCCTGCAGCGCAGGCTTGACGGCCTTGGACTTGGAGGCGTCCTGGTCCTGGCCGCGGAACTTGTAGTTGGTGGTCAGGCTGACGTTGCCTGTGAGCTGGGCGCTGGCCAGCATGGGAAGCGTGGCCAGCACGGCGACGGCAAGTACTTTGTGAGAGGCGGGATTCATGGCAACAATTGTTGAGAAAAAGACAAGAGCGCAAGCGTAGAAAAGCCCGCGTATAAAGTTCGCAAAAATTGCAGCCCACGCCGTAAATGTTGCGCAAGCCCGTGGATCTGGGGCACTGTGGCAATGGCAAGATTGCC
This sequence comes from Acidovorax sp. sic0104, assembly GCF_019219095.1. Classification (GTDB taxonomy): domain Bacteria; phylum Pseudomonadota; class Gammaproteobacteria; order Burkholderiales; family Burkholderiaceae_C; genus Acidovorax. Next base: position 23,898 of record NZ_JAHUWH010000018.1, on the reverse strand, counting down.
TGTATCTTCCATTTCAGTGTTGCAAGGGGTGCTGCGGTGTTGATCAATTGTGTTGTGTACGAGGACGGCACCAAGCTGGCCGACATCGCCGTCAGCGAGATCAGCGAGCACGTTTCGCTGCCAGGGTGTTTCGTGTGGGTGGCACTGCAGGATGCGACTCCACAGGAGCTGGATGAACTGCAGGCCGAGTTCGGCCTGCACCCACTGGCGGTAGAAGATGCCCGGCATGGCCATCAGCGGCCCAAGGTCGAGGAGTACGCGTCCTCTCTCTTCGTGGTGCTGCACTTGCTTGAATCCAGCGGTGCTGCCGATCCGGTGTCACGGCCTGGTGAGCTCAATGTTTTTGTTGGCAAGAACTATGTGGTGTCGGTGCGCAACCGCAGTCAACGTGGCTTTGTGGATGTGCGTGCGCGCTGCGAGCAGGAACCCGAGCTGTTGCGCAATGGGCCGGGCTTCGTGCTGTACGCACTCATGGATGCGGTGGTGGACCGCTATTTCCCGGTCATCGATGCGCTGGAGGTGGAGCTGGAAACCATCGAACAGCAGATCTTTACGCAGGGCGCTGCCCGAGCCAGCATCCGGCGGTTGTACGAACTCAAACAGCGCCTCACGGTGCTCAAGCATGCAGTCGCCCCGTTGCTGGAAGGGGCGGCCAAGCTGCATGGCGGGCGTGTTCCGCAGATCTGCATGGGCTCGCAGGAGTACTTTCGTGACGTGGTGGACCACCTGAGCCGGATCAACACCTCGATAGATTCCATCCGCGACACGATCGGCACCGCCATCCACGTCAACCTCTCCATGGTCACGATCGAGGATGGGGAGGTCGTCAAGCGCCTGGCGGCGTGGGCCAGCCTGTTTGCCGTGTGCACGGCGTTTGCGGGCATCTGGGGCATGAACTTTGACAGCATGCCCGAGCTGAAATGGCGCTATGGCTACGCGGCTGCGCTCGCGCTCATCGCCAGCACCTGTGGCTATCTGTACTACCGCTTTCGCAAGGCAGGCTGGTTGTAGGCCCGTGTGCGATCTGCTGACCGGGCAGGCATTTTTACGCCATTTTTACGGCGCCCTCCACAACCTGTGCACACTTTTTACGGCCACCTTCTGAGAATCAAACATACGTTTTGATGCAGGAGTTGTCGATGGACGTGTTATGGATTGCCGCACTGGCGGCGTTGTGGGTGGTCATGGCCGAAGCCGTGGTTTTGCTGGGCAAGTTCGGTCCGGCCAAGGGGGAGCGTTCATGATCGGCATGGAAATGCTCTACGGCTTTGGCGCCATCGTGGCCCTGGTGCTGCTGGCCTACCTGGTGTTTGCGCTGATCTGCGCGGAGGAGTTCTGAGATGGATACCTCTGCCTGGAGCCTGCTGGGGCTCTTCCTGATCGTGCTGGGCGTGCTGGCGTGGCCGCTTGGCAAATGGCTGGCTGCAGTCTGTGATGGCCGCCTGCCAAGGTGGATGCATGCCATCGAAAAACCTTTGTACCAACTTGCCGGGGTTGCGCCGGATCAGATGATGCACTGGCGCAGCTACGCGCTGGCGCTGCTGGCTTTCAATGCCATCGGCGCTTTTGCGGTGTATGGCCTGCAGCGTTTGCAGCACCTGCTGCCGCTCAATCCGCAGGGCATGGCCGGGGTGTCGGGCGATTCTTCGTTCAACACCGCCATCAGCTTTGTCTCCAACACCAACTGGCAGGGCTATGGGGGCGAGTCCACCATGAGCTACCTCACGCAGATGCTGGGCCTGTCGGTGCAGAACTTCTTCTCGGCGGCCACCGGCATCGCCGTGGCGTTTGCGCTGGCGCGCGGCTTTGCAGCACGCAGCACCGATGGCCAGGGTTTTGTGGGCAACTTCTGGGCCGATGTCACGCGCATCACGGCCTGGGTGCTCATGCCCATCGCGTTTGTGATTTCCATCGTGCTGGTCGGGCAGGGCGTGATCCAGAACTTTGACGCCTACAAGGACGTGGCGACGCTGGAGCCTACAGCCTACGAAGTGCCCAAGCTCGACGCATCGGGCCAGCCGGTGGTGGGCAGCGATGGCGCGCCGGTGATGGAAGCCAAGACAAGCAACACCCAGACCCTGGCCATGGGCCCGGTGGCATCGCAGGAAGCCATCAAGATGCTGGGCACCAACGGCGGTGGCTTTTTCAATGCCAACTCCGCCCATCCCTATGAGAACCCGACGGCCCTGACCAACTTCGTGCAGATGCTGGCGATTTTCCTGATTCCCGCCGCGCTGTGTTTTGCGTTTGGCCGCGTTGTGGGCGACCAGCGCCAGGGGTTTGCGATCCTGGCGGCCATGACGGTGATGTTCGTGGTGGCCGTGATCGCTGTGGTTTCCGCCGAGAAAGTCGGCAATCCGCAATGGGTGGGACTGGGCGTGGAGCAAACCGCCAGTGCCCTGCAAGCGGGCGGCAACATGGAAGGCAAGGAGGTACGGTTCGGCATCAATGCGTCGGCACTGTTCGCTGCCGTGACCACTGCCGCCTCGTGTGGTGCCGTGAACTCCATGCACGACTCCTTCACGCCCCTGGGCGGCATGGTGCCGCTGGTGCTGATGCAACTGGGCGAAGTGGTGTTTGGTGGCGTTGGCACGGGCCTCTACGGCATGCTGGTGTTTGCCATCCTCGCCGTCTTCATGGCGGGCCTCATGATTGGCCGCACGCCGGAGTACCTGGGCAAGAAGATCGAGGTGCGTGAGATGAAGCTCACCTCGGCGGCCATCCTGGTCACGCCCATTCTGGTGCTGGTGGGCACGGCGATTGCCGTGGCCACGGACGCGGGCAGGGCGGGCATCGCCAACCCGGGTGCGCACGGGTTCTCTGAAATTCTGTATGCGCTGACGTCTGCCGCCAACAACAACGGCAGCGCCTTTGCGGGCCTGTCGGCCAACACGCCGTTCTACAACGTGTTGTTGGGGCTCGCGATGTGGCTGGGCCGTTTCGGCGTGATCGTGCCGGTGCTGGCCATTGCGGGTTCGCTGGCGGCCAAGAAGCGCTTGCCAGTCACGGCGGGCACCATGCCCACACACGGTCCCTTGTTTGTCACGCTGCTGATCGGCACCGTGCTTCTGGTGGGTCTTCTCAATTACGTGCCCTCCCTGGCCCTGGGTCCGATGGTGGAGCACCTGATGCTCCGGGTTCAGTGAGGTATGGCAATGACCAAGAAAAAAACTTCTTCCGTTTCGCTGCTGGATGCAGCGTTGATCAAGACCGCGCTCTGGGGCGCGCTGGCCAAGCTCAGTCCGTTGGTGCAGTGGCGCAACCCGGTGATGTTCATCGTGTATATCGGCAGCATCTTCACCACGCTGCTGTGGCTGCATGCACTCAATGCGCCTGAGGATGCGAGCATGCGTCCAGCGTTTGTGTTGGCCATCACGGTCTGGCTGTGGTTCACCGTGCTGTTTGCCAATTTTGCCGAAGCGCTGGCAGAAGGGCGCAGCAAGGCGCAAGCCGCATCGCTGCGCGGGTTGCGCAAGGAAACCTGGGCCAAGAAGCTCAAGGAGCCCGTGCACGGTTCTGCGTTCTTGCCCGAGCTGGCCACCAACCTGCGCCGGGGCGATGTGGTGCTGGTGGAGGCTGGCGATGTGATCCCGCTGGACGGCGAGGTGATCGAGGGCGTGGCCTCGGTGGACGAGAGCGCCATCACCGGCGAATCGGCCTCCGTGGTGCGTGAGTCCGGTGGCGATTTTTCTGCCGTGACCGGCGGCACCCGGGTGTTGTCCGACTGGCTGGTGGTGCGCGTGGCGGTGAACCCGGGCGAGTCGTTCCTCGACCGGATGATCGGCATGGTGGAAGCCGCCAAGCGCCAGAAGACGCCCAACGAGATCGCGCTGACCATTTTGCTCGTGGCGCTGACCATCGTGTTCCTGGTCGTTACCGTGACCCTGCTGCCGTTTTCGATCTTCAGCGTGCAGGCGTCGGGCGCGGGCACGGTGGTCTCGCTGACCGCGCTGGTGGCCCTGCTGGTGTGCCTGATCCCCACCACCATTGGCGGCCTGCTGTCTGCCGTGGGGGTGGCTGGCATGAGCCGCATGATGCAGGCCAATGTGATCGCCACCTCGGGCCGGGCCGTGGAGGCCGCAGGCGACGTGGACGTGCTGTTGCTGGACAAGACCGGCACCATCACCCATGGCAACCGCCAGGCCAGCGCATTTTTGCCTGCGCCGGGTGTGTCCAAGGAGCGCCTTGCGCGCGCCGCCTTGCTGGCGTCGCTGGCAGATGAAACGCCGGAAGGCCGCAGCATTGTGGAGCTGGCCCGCCGCGCTGGCGTGGATGGCCAGAACCCGCAGGGCGTCAAGCTGGTGCCCTTCACAGCCCAGACCCGCATGAGCGGCGTGGACCTGCCCGCAGGCGAGGGGCAGCCGGAGTCTGCTCTCACCATGCTGCGCAAGGGGGCCGTGCTGGCACTGGCCAAGCATGTGGAAGCCCTGGGCGGCAAGATGCCCCAGGACGTCATGAGCGCGGCCGACCAGGTGGCCCTGCGCGGCAGCACGCCCCTGGCGGTGGCCGAGGGCAGCCATGTGCTGGGCATCGTCGAGCTCAAGGACATCGTCAAGGCGGGCATCAAGGAGCGCTTCATCGAGCTGCGCCGCATGGGCATCAAGACCGTGATGATCACCGGCGACAACAAGCTCACGGCAGCGGCCATCGCGGCCGAGGCGGGGGTGGACGACTTCCTGGCCGAAGCCACGCCCGAAGACAAGCTGCAGCTGATCCGCAAGTACCAGGCCGAAGGCCGCCTGGTGGCGATGACCGGCGACGGCACCAACGACGCCCCTGCGCTGGCCCAGGCCGACGTGGCTGTGGCCATGGGCAGCGGCACGCAGGCCGCCAAGGAGGCGGGCAACATGGTGGACCTGGACTCCAACCCCACCAAGTTGCTGGAAGTGGTGGAGACCGGCAAGGCGCTCTTGATGACGCGCGGCTCGCTCACCACCTTCTCCATCGCGAACGATGTAGCGAAATACTTCGCCATCGTGCCGGCCATCTTCGTGTCCACCTACCCGCAGCTGTCGGCGCTCAACGTCATGCGGCTGGCAAGTCCGTCGTCCGCCATCCTGTCGGCCGTGATCTTCAATGCGCTGGTGATCGTGTTCCTGATTCCCCTGGCCTTGCGCGGCGTGCGCTACCGCCCGGTGGGTGCGGCTGCGCTGCTGCGGCGCAACCTGGCCATCTATGGGCTGGGCGGGCTGCTGGTGCCGTTTGTGGGCATCAAGCTGATTGACTGGATACTTGTGGCCGTCGGGCTGATCTGAGGAGATTCTGATGAAAAACATTCTTCGCCCCGCGCTGGTGCTGTTTGCCTTGTTGAGCGTGCTGACCGGGCTGCTCTATCCGCTGGCGGTGACGGGCGCCGCCCAGGCGGTGTTCCCTCAGCAGGCAGCGGGCAGCCTGGTACAGCGCAATGGCCAGACCGTCGGTTCGTCGCTGATCGGCCAGAACTTTTCAGACCCCGGGCATTTCTGGGGCCGCCCATCGGCCACGGCACCCATGCCGTACAACGCGGCAGCGTCCAGCGGTTCCAACCAGGGGCCGCTCAATCCGGCGCTGGCCGATGCCGTGAAAGCGCGCGTACAAGCCCTGCGCGCGGCCGACCCCGGCAACACAGCCCCCGTGCCGGTGGATCTGGTCACGGCCTCGGCCAGTGGCCTGGACCCGCACATCAGCCTGGCTGCGGCGCAGTACCAGGCAGGGCGCGTGGCGCGGGCCCGCAGCCTGCCGGTGGCCAGCGTGAATGCCGTGATTGGCCAGTACGCGGAGCAACCCTTGTGGGGGCTGCTGGGCGAACCCCGGGTGAACGTGCTGGCGCTGAACCTGGCGCTCGACGGCTTGCGCTGACATGCTCTGACTTTTGGCACCGATACTTGTTGATGCATGACTGACATCCAGCGCCCCGACCCCGATGCCTTGATTGCGCAACTGCGCGCCCAGGAAGAGCAGACCCAGCGGGGCAAGCTGCGCATCTACTTTGGTGCCAATGCCGGGGTCGGCAAGACCTGGGCCATGCTCAGCGCCGCGCAGCGCGAGCGGCGCGCCGGGCGCGACATCCTCATCGGCGTGGTGGAAACCCATGGCCGGGCCGAAACGGCTGCGCTGCTGGAGGGATTGGAGTCGCTGCCCCTGAAGCAGGTGGAGTACCGGGGCCGGACGCTCTCCGAGTTCGATCTGGATGCGGCCCTGGCCCGAAAGCCTGCCATCTTGCTGGTGGATGAACTTGCGCACTCCAACGTGCAGGGTTCCCGCCACGCCAAGCGCTGGCAGGATGTGCAGGAGCTGCTGGCCGCTGGCATCGACGTGTGGACCGCACTCAATGTTCAGCATCTGGAGAGCCTGAACGGCACGGTGGGGGCCATCACCGGCGTGCGCGTGCACGAAACGGTGCCCGACACCGTTCTGGACAACGCCGACGAAGTGGTGCTGGTCGATGCCACGCCCGACGAGCTGATCGCCCGCCTGGACGCTGGCAAGGTCTACGTGCGCCAGCAGGCCGAGCGTGCGGCGCAGAGCTTTTTCCGCAAGGGGAACCTGATCGCCCTGCGGGAGATTGCGCTGCGGCGCACGGCGGAGCACGTGGAAGACGATGTGCTGGGCTGGCGGGTGGAGCAGTCGGGTGCTTCCGGCAGCCGCGTGGCCAGTGCCTGGAACACCTCGGGCAGCATCCTGGCCTGTGTCGGGCCCCACGAAGACGCGGCACAGACGGTGCGCACAGCTGCCCGCCTGGCGGGGCAGCTCAATGTGAAGTGGCATGCCGCCTATGTGGAGACGCCAAGGCTGCAGCGCCTGGGCGCAGCCCAGCGCGACAGAATTCTGGCCGTGCTGCAACTGGCGCAGGAGCTGGGTGCCGAAACGGCCGTGCTCACGGGCGACCGCGTGGCGCCGGCCCTGGCGGCCCAGGCGCTGCATCTGAACTGCGCCACCCTGGTGCTGGGGCGCCCCGCCGCGCGGGCGGGCTGGCGCAAACTTCTCGCTTCCAAGGGTGTTGCGCGCGAGTTGGCCGAACGGGCGCCTTCGCTCGACATCGTCGAGGCAGCGCATGCGGGTAGCTCGCGGCGCCTGCCTCGGGCGCTGTGGGACCGCAACATGAGCCTGGACGATGACGGGGATGTGGGCGAGCCCGGCGCAGGGCGCTATCGCTGGCAGGGGTTTTTGTGGGCACTGGGCGCCAGCGTTGCCGTCACGGTGCTGGCGACACCGCTGCATGGTGTGCTGGAGCTCACCAACATCGTGATGCTCTACCTGGTGGGGGTTGTCGCGGTGGCCATGCGTTTTGGGCGCGTGCCCGCAGCGATGGCGGCCTTGCTGAATGTGCTGGCGTTCGACTTCTTCTTCGTCTCGCCGCGCCTGTCGTTCGCGGTGAGCGATGTGCAGTACGTCGTCACTTTTGCGGTGATGCTGGGCGTGGGGCTGCTGGTGGGGCAGCTCACGGCCGGGTTGCGGTTTGCCGCCGGGGTGTCGATCAGCCGGGAGCGGCGGGCCCAGTCCCTGTTTGAGCTGACGCGCGAGCTGTCAGCGGCGCTGGAGACCAGCCAGGTCATCGAGATCGGCGCGGCGGCCGTGCAGGGGCACTTTGGGGGCCGCGCCGTGGTGGTGGCGCTGGACGCGTCGGACCGTCTTCAGTACCCCGACGATGTGCCGCCGGGCTTCGACAAAAGCGTGGCGGACTGGACGCTGCGCCAGGGGCAGAGCGCGGGCCTGGCCACCAACACCCTGGCCGCGCAGGCCTGGCGCTATGAGCCCCTGAAGGCCCCCATGCGCGTGCGTGGTGTGCTGGCGCTGGAGCCTGCACAGCCCCGCTGGCTGCTGATCCCGGAACAGGCGCAGCAGCTCGACACCCTCGCCCGGCAGATCGCCATTGCCCTGGAGCGTGTGCACTACGTGGACATTGCGCAGCAGGCCGTGGTGGACATGGAGTCTGAACGCCTGCGCAATGCCCTGCTGGGCGCGGTATCGCACGATGTGCGCACCCCCCTCACGGCCCTGATCACGCTCGCCGAATCGTTGCAGGTCGCGCCGCCGCAAGAGACAAACACCGTGGCCAAGGCCATCGTGCGCCAGGCGCACCAGCTCAATGCGCTGGTCAGCAACCTGCTGGACATGGCGCGCCTGGAGAGCGATGTGTCGGGGCAGAGCGTTCATCTGCGGCGGGACTGGCAGTCCGTGGAGGAGGTGGTTGGCTCCGCCATCCGGGCCGCTCGACCAGCACTGGGCGACATGCCTGTGCGCACCGAGGTGCCCGCCGACCTGCCGCTGGTGGAGTTCGACCCCGTGCTCATTGAGCGCGTGCTGGTCAACCTTCTGGAGAATGCGGCCAAATACGGCGCGGGACCGGTGGTGGTGAAAGCATCCACCACCGACAACATGCTGGTGCTGAAGGTGCGGGACCATGGCCCGGGCCTGCCCGCCTCGGTGCGTGGCAAAGAGCACACCCTGTTTGAAAAATTCACCCGGGGCCAGGCGGAATCCGCCACCCCGGGCGTGGGCCTGGGGCTGGCGATCTGCAAGGCCGTCGTGCAAGCGCATGGCGGTGCGATCTCTGCCGCCAGTGCGGAAGGGGGCGGGGCGGAATTCACGGTGACCCTGGCGCGGCGCGAGCCGCCGCCCGACCCCGGTTTGAGCGAGATGGAGCGGGGCGTTTCTGCCCCTTGAGAAAACAATGCAGATACGTACCGTTTTGGTGATCGAGGATGAGCCGCAGATCCGGCGCTTTGTGCGCAGCGCGCTGGAGGCCGAGGGCTGGCAGGTGCACGAGGCGGGAACCCTGCGCGAGGGCCTGTCTGCCGCAGGCACCCGCCACCCCGACCTGCTGGTGCTGGACCTGGGGCTGCCCGATGGCGATGGGGTGGAGCTCATCCGCGATGTGCGGGGCTGGTCCGCCGTGCCCATCATCGTGCTGTCCGCACGCACCGATGAGACCGACAAGATCGCGGCACTCGACGCGGGTGCTGACGACTACCTCACCAAACCCTTTGGCACCGGCGAGTTGCTGGCGCGGGTGCGGGCCAACCTGCGCAGGCCCCGCGCCGCCACCGGCAACGGGCTGGTGCAGGAGGCGGCGGAGCCCCTGTTCCATTTCGGCGATGTCGAGGTGGACCGCAGTGCGCGCCTGGTGCGCAAGGCGGGTGTGGAGGTGCACCTGACCCCCACCGAGTACCGCATGCTCATGGTGCTGGTGGCCAATGCGGGGCGGGTCATCACCCAAAAGCAGCTGCTGCGCGAGGTGTGGGGGCCCATGCGGTCGGACCAGAGCCACTACCTGCGCATCTACATGGGGCACCTGCGCCAAAAGCTGGAGGCCGACCCCGCGCAGCCCCGCCATCTGCTCACCGAGTCGGGGGTGGGATACCGGCTGGCGGTGTAGGGCTGGCGCCAGCCCTGCGCACCCGCGCACATGCGTGGGGAGCCCCGCTGGATTGACAGCGATTTGATGTTGGCCCCCGCATTTTTTACGAACGATTTACGCCGGATTTCCTAGACTGAAAGCATGTTCAACACCGGCCACAAGCGCCCCCGCCGGGGGCTCCGTGTGGCGAAAACATGCTCATGAAGAGTTGTCCCAGTATGGGCTTGCACCGGATATCCCTGTTGCCTCTGGGCGAGAGCGATGGCGAGCCCACCGCGTTGGTGCTCGTTGCGTTCACCACGCCGTTTGCCGATGGGCAAAGCCTGCGTGCAAGGCTGCAGGCCGTGCTGGGGCGACAGCTGCGCGGATACAGCCTGGCGTTCGACGTGCCCCGCCACACGGCCAAGGGCACCTTGTACATCCTGAGGCGCGACCTGGAGAGTGCCAAGCGTTGCCTGGCCTCTGGCCTGCCGCAGCTCGAGATTGGCTGCGCGGCCAGCGGTTCTTGCGCGGGGGCGCTTTCATGTCATTGAACGATTGCAGCGCGCAAAGGTGCCAAACCATTGAGGCTGGCTTTGTGCGCAGCGCCCTGCGTGGCATGGGCCCGGAGCTGGTGCGCCATGGCTGATTGGATCGCATTGCTGATGGCCGTGCTGGTGCTCGTGGTTCCGATCGGGGTGGGGTGGGTGGCATTGAAGCTGTCTGACCGCAAGGCGCAGCGGCCCCGTGAGGACTGCCCGTGAAGCGTCAACCATCGACCGATGTGCGGGGCGTCTCAACGGCGTGCCCTGCGGATTTGCCGGCATTGGAACAGCTGGAAAACGCCGCGTTCTCCAGCGACAGGATTTCGCGCAGGAGCTGGGGGCATCTGTTGTTGAGCCCCTCGGCCCGCGTGCTGGTGGTCCGATCGGGGCAGACATTGGGTGGAGCCTGCGTGGTATTGCGCCGCGAAGGATCGTCCGTGGCACGCCTGTACTCCATTGCAGTGGCACCGTCCGTGCGGCGCGCGGGCGTGGCCAGCCGGCTGCTGGCGGCGGCAATCCAGGGTGCGCGTGATGCGGGCTGCGCGGTGCTGCGGCTGGAGAGCAGGGCTCGCAACCTGTCGGCGCACCGTCTGTTTGCGCGCCACGGCTTTGTGCACACCGGTTGCAAAACCGCTTACTACGAGGATGGCGAACAGGCCCTGTGCTTTCAGAAGGACCTGTTCGATGGCGCATTGGCCCAGGCAGCGGCGTCGCTCCAGGTGCGCCACTATGCGCAGACGCTGGACTTCACCTGCGGCCCCTGTGCGCTGCTGATGGCGATGTCCGCCATGGACCCGGCCATGCCGGTGAACCAGGCGGCCGAGATCCGCCTGTGGCGCGAGGCCACCACGGTGTTCATGGCCGCAGGCCATGGCGGGTGTGGGCCTTTTGGGTTGGCGCATGCCGCGCTGGCCCACGGCTTTGAGGTGTCGGTGTATGCGGCTGCCGGTGCCTCGCTGTTCATGGACAGCGTGCGCGACCCCCGCAAGAAGGACGTGATCCAGTTGGTGGAGAACGACTTCAGGGCGGCGCTGGAGGCGCGCCAGGTGCCTATCCATGCGCGGCCGGTGTCGCCCGACAGCGTGATCGAGCAGTTGCGGGCGGGGCGCCTGCCCATTGTGCCCATCAGCTTGTGGCGCCTGCACCGGGAAAAGACGCCGCACTGGGTGGTCATCACAGGCTTCGACGGTGCGGTGTTTCGCCTGCTGGACCCCATGGCACGTTCCGGTGATCCGGACGGCGGTGTGTCCATCAGCTGGAGCGAATTCAAGAAAGTCGCAAGGTATGGGCGCCGTGGGCGCACTGCGGCCGTCATCCTTTCTGGAAAGAAATAAATTGTCCTCAGAACATGTCATCGTGGTGGAGAAGCTGGCCGACTTTCGATGGAGCCAGCCCGACATCAAGGTCATCACGGCAGAGCAATTCGTTGCAGAACAGCCGCTGCACCGTGGGCGCGTGCGCAAGGTCACCAACCTGTGCAGGAGCTACGGCTACCTCAGCATGGGCTACTACTGCTCGCTGCTGGCCGAGGCGCGTGGTGACCGCGTAACGCCGAGTGTGGACACCATCCTGAGCCTGCAGCGCAAACGCATCGAGCCGTCGGCGCTGGCGCAGCTGAACCGGCTGATTGGCCCTCTCAAGGAGATACCGCGCTCGGTGAACACACTGACGCTGCATGTCTTCTTCGGGATCATGGACGACCCGGCACTGGCCGCGCTGGCTCGCAAAAGCTTCGAGCTGTTCCGTTGCCCGCTGATGGAGGTCACGCTGGAGAGGCAGGAGCACTCGGCCCATTGGCAGATCGGTGGCCTGCAGGCGCTGGACCTGCGCGATGTCGATGCCGCGCGCGACGAGGTCTTTGTGCAAGCCCTGCTCCAGTACACACGGCGTAGCTGGCGCCCCATGATCGCGATGCCCCAGCCGCGCATGGACCTGGCGGTGCTGCACGACCCGCACGATCGTTTGCCGCCGTCCAACCTCAAGACCCTGCGCAAGCTGGTCGATGTGGGGCAGGAGATGGGCATTGCCGTGGAGCTGATCGAAAAAAAGGACTTGGCGCGGCTGACCCAGTTTGATGCACTCTTCATCCGCGAGACCACGGCCGTGACCCACCACACCTTCCAGTTCGCGCGCAAAGCCATGGCGGAGGGCATGCCGGTCATCGACGATCCCGCGTCCATCCTGCGCTGCACCAACAAGGCTTTTCTGGCGGAGCTGCTTCGCGAGCATGCCATTGCCACCCCGCTCACGCACATGGTCAGCCGCCGCACGCTGGCCGACATGCAGCACCGGCTGGCCTACCCGGTGGTGGTGAAGGTGCCGGACGGCGCGTTCAGCCGCAGTGTGAAAAAGGCGGAGAACTTTGAACAGCTGCATGGCATCGCCCGGGAGATGCTCAAGGAGTCGGAAATCATCCTCGTGCAGGAGTTCATGTACACCGACTTCGACTGGCGCATCGGCGTGCTGGCAGGCCAGGCCATCTTTGCAGCGAAGTACTTCATGTGCGACGGCCACTGGCAGATCCTGCAACACACGGCCAACGGCAAGTACACCGAAGGCCGGGTGCAGGCCGTGCCGCTGGACCAGGTGCCCCCGCAGGTGTTGGCGGCGGCAGTCAGCTCTGCCCGCCTGGTGGGCCATGGTTTCTATGGCGTGGACCTGAAGGCCACGGCGTCCGGGGTGTACGTGATCGAGATCAATGACAACCCGAACCTCGATGTGGGGGTGGAGGACGCAGCCTTGGGCGATGGCCTGTACCGCTTGCTGCTCACCCATTTCCTCAGGCAGGTGGAGCAGCGCTTCAGCAACAGCCGCGTGATGGGCGGCCTGGATCACCAGCCCGCCCTGGGCCTGGCGGTGGCTGCGGGCTAGCGCGTGTTGTCCGTTGGCGCGTCGGCACCTGCCGTTGGCTCGTTTGCAAAGGGAGGGTGTGGGCAGATGGTGGGGCTGTTCACACCCGCTCTTTCTGCTGGGGACGCGGAAGTGTGCTATTGATGCGCTATCAAATAAGTAGCTTTCGGCGCTTTGCGGATGCGCGCAAGGCAGTGTTTTTTCTTGTATTTTTTGGCTTGTGCCTGTGCCGCGCTCACCCACAGCGCTGGTCCTGCGCCTTTATACCGCGCAGTCTGCACATGTGTGGGCCCGGCGGGGGCATTGGGCCGGTTCATCACGGCGTTCTGGCAGTTGCTTGTGCCTGGATGGTGAATGGGTGTGCGACCAGTGCATGCGGGCGCAGCCCCAGTGACCGGGCAGACGGTGCGATGATTGGCTGGCCCTCAGCCGTACTCCCGCTGCCTTGGTCTTCTCCCAAGTCCGGTGTGACCGCCGCAGGCAGGCGCTTCATCTTCACACCCCATGACCCAGGCAACACCGCACCAGTCCCCCGTCTCGAATCCGCTGGATTCAATCGCCCCGTTGCTGTTTGTCGCGCTCTGGAGCACGGGCTTCATCGGTGCCAAGCTGGGCTTGCCCTACATCGAGCCGCTGACCTTCCTGGGGCTGCGCTTTGCCATCGTCACCGTGCTCATGCTGGCCGTGGTGGCCCTGGCGCGCGCGCCCTGGCCCCCGGCAGGCAGGGCCTGGGGGCACATCGCAATGTCGGGCCTGCTGGTGCATGGCCTGTACCTGGGCGGGGTGTTCATGGCCATCGGCCACGGGTTGCCGTCGGGCATCACGGCACTCGTCGTGGGCTTGCAGCCTCTGTTGACCGCGCTGGTCGCGGGCGCCTTGCTGGGCGAGAAGGTGGGGCCCGCGCAGTGGGTTGGGCTGGGGTTGGGGTTCAGCGGCGTGGCGCTGGTGGTGGCGGGCAAGGTGGCGACCGTGCCCGCCGGTGCCTTGGCGGGCATGCTGCTGCCCGCCCTGGTGGCGTTGCTGGGCATCACGGCGGGAACGCTGTACCAAAAGCGGTTCTGCCCCTCGTTCGACCTGCGCACGGGCTCGGTGATCCAGTACCTGCCGTGTGCGGTTGCCATGGCGGTGCTGGCCTATGCCACCGAAACCATGGCGATCACATGGAGCGGCGAGTTCCTGTTCGCACTGGGCTGGCTGGTGCTGGTGCTGTCCCTGGGCGCCGTCAGTTTGCTGAATGTGCTGATCCGCCGCGGCGGCGCGGTGAACGTGGCCAGCCTGTTCTACCTGACCCCGCCCACGACCGCGCTGATCGCCTGGGCCGTGTTTGGAGAGACGCTCAGCGGCTGGGCGCTGGCGGGCATGGCGCTGGCGGCTGCGGGGGTGTGGCTGGCCAGGCAGACTGCCCGGTGAGGGGGCCGGCGCTGCAGGCACCTGCGGGCTGTGCAGGTGTTTGCTATCTATCTAGTAGCTGTTGGCGCCCATTGGGAGCGCGGTACAGCCCATTTTTATGAGATGCGGGTTTTCTGAACGCCCGGATCTACCGCCAGGATGCTCAGCGGCCCGGCGATGGACAGGCCGCTCAGGCCCGTGGAGGCGCTGAGCGCAGACACATGGCCATCCACCGCCCAGACCTCGATGTGCGCGTCTTGGACGCCGAACCTGCACGACACGGTGGCCAAGCGAAACTTTTCCTTGCGGACAAACAGCACGCCCGCTGGCCACCGGTGCCACAGCCAGCGTTTGCTGTAGAGCTCGATCTGCTTCCAGTCCGAGACGCGGCGGATGTTGTTGATGCAGAGCACCTGCTGCGCCAGCAGGCGGGCATCGGCGGCGGGCAGTGCGGCAGCCGTGGCATCAAGCAGCGCCTTTTCAAACGGCAACAGCTTGTTGGCCGGCGTCGGCGCGACGATGCGCGGGGCCGAAAAATTCAGTGCACCCACGGTCAGCCCCTCACAGCTTGCGCAAACGCTCCAGCGCAGCGCGCAGCGTCTCGTCCTTCTTGGCAAAGCAGAACCGCACCACGCGCTGGTCAAACCCGTCGCCATAGAACGCTGACAGCGGAATCGCCGCCACGCCCACCTCGCGGGTGAGCCACTGGCAGAAATCGGCCTCGTTCAAATCGCTGATCGCCGAAATGTCCACGCACTGGAAATAGCTGCCCGTGCTGGGCAGCAGCTTGAAGCGTGAGCCTGCCAGCCCTTCGCGGAAAAGATCGCGCTTGGCCTGGTAGAACGCGGGCAGCTGCAGGTAGGGCGTGGGGTCTTGCAGGTAGGCGGCCAGGCCGTGCTGCATGGGCGTGTTGACAGTGAACACGTTGAACTGGTGCACCTTGCGGAATTCGGCCGTCAGGGCTGCGGGGGCGGCCACGGTGCCGACTTTCCAGCCGGTGACGTGGAAGGTCTTGCCAAAGCTCGAGACGATGAAGGCCCGTGAGGCGAGGCCTGCAAAGCGCGCGGCGCTCTGGTGCTCGGCGCCGTCGAACACCATGTGCTCGTACACCTCGTCGCTGATGAGCAGGATGTCGGTGGGGGCGAGCAGGTCTTCGAGCTGGCGCATTTCCTCGTCCGTCCAGATGGTGGCGCTGGGGTTGTGCGGGCTGTTGATGAGGATGGCGCGGGTGCGGGGCGTGATGGCGGCGCTGATCTTGGCGAAGTCGGGGCGGAAGCTGCCGGGTGTGAGCGGCACGCGCACGGCCTTGCCACCGGCCAGCTCGATGTTGGGCACATAGCTGTCGTAGCAGGGGTCGAGCACGATGACCTCATCGCCTGCGTGCACGATGGCCAGAATCGCGGTGATGATGGCCTGCGTGGCGCCTGCGGTGATGGTGATTTCGGTGTGGGGGTTGTAGGCGCGTCCGTGCAGCGCCTCGATCTTGCGGGCCACGGCCTCGCGCAGCGCGGGCACGCCGGGCATGGGCGGGTATTGGTTGTGGCCGGCCTGCATGGCAGCGGTGACGGCGTTCACCAGCTCGGGGGCGCATTCAAAGTCCGGAAAGCCCTGGCCCAGGTTGACGGCCTTGTGTTCGGTGGCCAGGGCAGACATCACGGTGAAGATGGTGGTGCCGACGTTGGGCAGCTTGCTGGGGAAGGACGGAGTGCTCATCGCGTGGTGTCAATCATGGAAAATCAGCGCGGCGTTTGTCGGCCCGAGGGCCGCGGAGCAGGCCAAGCCAGCGGACGCCGTGGAACTGGCTTTGCCAGGCCACCGGCGGCGTCCCCCTGGAGGGGGAAGTCGCGAAGTGGCTCAGGGGGTGTTTCAAAGTTCGTAGTCGTTGACATGGCCCGTCATCGCGCGGGCAATCAGCTCGCGGCTCAGGCGGTCGCTGAGCAGCTCGGCAAACTTGTAGACAAAGTTGCGCAGGTAGGCGCCGCGCTTGAAGGCCACGCGGGCCACGCTCTGGCCGAACAGGTGGCCTACGGGGCGCACGGCCAGGTCGCCCACCGGGTCGTCGCGCATGGCCATCTCGGCCACGATGCCGATGCCCAGGCCCAGGCGCACATAGGTCTTGATCACGTCCGAGTCGATGGCTTCGAGCACGATGCGGGGCGTGAGCTTGCGCGCCGCAAAGGCGTGGTCGATCTTGCCGCGCCCGGTGAACGAGGGGTGGTAGGTGATCAGCGCTTCGTGCGCGAGGTCGTCCAGACCGATGCGTTCTTTTTGCGCCAGAGGGTGGTCGTTGGGCACCACCAGCACGTGCTGCCATTCGTAGCAGGGCAGGGTGACGAGTTCGGGGTAGTCCGCCAGGGATTCGGTGGCCATGCCGATCTCGGCCACCTCGTCGATGATCATGCGGGCCACTTCGTGCGGAGTGGCCTGGTGCAGGCTCACGTTGACCTTGGGGTAGGCCTCGCGCAGGCGGGCCACCGGCACCGGCAGCACGTAGCGGGCCTGGGTGTGGGTGGTAGCGATGCTGAGGGTGCCGCTGTCTTGCGCGCTGAACTGTTCGCCGATGCGCTTGAGGTTGCCCACTTCTCGCATGATGACCTCGATGCTCTTGAGCACATGCTGGCCGGGTTCGGTAATGCGCTTGAGGCGCTTGCCATGGCGCGCGAAGATGTCCACGCCCAGTTCCTCTTCCAGCTCGATGATGGCCTTGGAGACGCCGGGCTGGGATGTGTGCAGGGCCTTGGCCGCCTCGGTGAGGTTGAGGTTGCGGCGCGCGGCCTCTTGCACAAAACGGAATTGGTGCAGATTCATATCTGATATCGCCTAAAGAGTTGCATCATTATGCTGCAACCATCTAAAGAAATCAGACAACCGGGCGGGATTTATCGCGAGGCCCGGCTCTCGCAGGCGATGTCTGCCATCAGCGCAGTCATACGCGGATCTTCGCCGATGGCCTGCTGTACATGGAACCGCGTGGCAGGGTGGGCGCCGCGCAGAGCCTGCACCAGCACCGGAAGGTCTTCCCGAGCATGTTTTCCGGTGCCGAGGAACATAGGTACCACGGTGACCTCTGTGGCGCCCTGCGCCACCAGCTGGGCAGCGGCCTCGGCGAGGCCCGGTGTGCACAGCTCCAGGTAGGCGCAGGCCACGGGCCGCTCGGGGTGGGCGGCCGCGATGCGGGTGGCGACCGCTTCCATGGGCGCGCGCCACAGGGGGTCGCGTGATCCGTGGGAGAACAGGATGATGGCGCTGAGGCTCATGGCAGGGTGGCTTGTCGCAGCATGGCCCACTAGCGCCTGAGCACCAGCCAGCCGAACGCGGCCAGGGACAGCACGGAGTAGATCAGCCCGGGCGCGGCGGCCGTCAACCACGGCGACCAGTTTTGCAGGTTGCCCGCGTAGCCGAACACGTTGTTGAGCAGGAAGAAGCTGATGCCCGCCATCACGCCTCCGAACACATAGCCCGCAATGCCGCCCGAGCGGAAGTGCAGGTAGGCAAAGGGCAGCGCAAGCACCACCATCACCAGGCACGACAGGGGGTAGAACACCTTGCGCCAGAACTCGATTTCGTAGCGCTGGGCGGACTGCCCATTGGCGTCCAGGTGGCGGATGTACTGGAACAGGTCGATGGTGGCCATGCGGTCGGGCTTGAGAAGCGATGCAGCCACCATGTCTGCGCTGATGCGGGTGGGCCATTCGAGCGCGGGAGCGTCCAGGTGCTCGACGCGCGCTTCATTGGTGCCCCGCTGCTCGAACTTGCTGCGCTGCACTTGCTCGAGTCTCCAGGCCCCGTCGGTGCCGAACTGGCCCGATGCTGCGCGCGTCTGCGACGCGAGGCGCCCCTTGGCGTCGAACTCGAAGATCCGCACGTCCAGCATGCCGCCGTTGGGAGTGATGGCGCGCACGTTGACCGCGAAGGAGTGGTCTTCCTGGCGCTCCTTGAGCCAGGCACCCGTGGCGCCCGTGGTCAGTCGGCCGAGGTAGCGTACCTTCACCAGCTGCGCCGCACGGTCGGTCAGCGGTGCAATGTAGTCGCCCACCGCGAAAGTGAACAGCACGAACACGCCGCCCAGGGTCAGCAAGGTGCGCAGCGCCCGCCAGGGCCCCATGCCGCTGGTGCGCATGATGGTGAATTCGGAGCTTTGCGCCAGCCGTGCCATCACGAAGATGGTGCCGATGAGCACCGTGATGGGCAGCAGTTCGTACAGATGGCTGGGAATGCTCAGCACCACGAACAGGAACGCGTGAGAGAGCTGGTAGCCCTCGGCACCCGTGCGGCCCACCCAGCGCAGTTCGTCCACCAGGTCAAAGAAGAAGAACAACGCAAGGAAGCCCGCGGTCACGAAGGTGACGGCCAGCAGGGCCTCGCGATGGATGAGTCGGCGAATGGTTTTCATGCAGCGCTCCCGGGCGGTGGGCTGGCCTGCCACAGTCGGCGGATGGTCCACTGGTTGTGGCGTGCGGCCAGCACCAGCAGCGACATCAGCAGCATGCCGCCATGCAGCAGCACCATGAAGCTGACCAGGCCCAGCCTGCCAGCCCCGACCCAGCTTTGCCCCAGGGTCATGAGGTTGTAGTAAACGATGAAGGCGAACAGCGCGAACACCAGGCTGGTGCTGCGCGCCGCGCGCGGGTTGACGCTGGCCACGGCCAGGCCCAGCACCACGAAGTTCAGGGCGGCCAGCGCCAGGCCGATGCGCCAGCCCAGTTCGGCTTGGTAGGCGGGCAGCGGCTTCATCACCAGTTCATGCGTGGCGCGGGTCTTGACAGACAGCTCTTCGGCGGACCCCGGTGGGGCCGAGCCGATGCGCGTCCCGTATTCGGAGAATTCGCTCACCTTCATGCCCGGCTTGTCGCGCGTCGTCTCCAGCCGCTGGCCGTCGGTCAGCAGCGCCATGCGCTCACCGTTCTGTGTCTCCAGCCGGGCGCTGCGCGCCGAGGTGACCGACTCCCGCTGGTTGTCGGTGGCGGCGATGAAGATGTTGTTGCCGGTTTGGGTGTCCGCGCTTTCCTTGTCGATGAAGAAGACGCGGCTGCCGTTGGAAGATTCCTGGAATTCACCCGGGGCGATGCGGTCGATGTCGCTGCGCTGCTCGTAGCGGGTCTTCAATTCCTGGATCTGCGAGTTGGCCCAGGGCCAGACCAGGAGGGACAGCACGGCGATCACCACCATGACGGGCCAGGCGAACCGCACCAGCGGCCTGAGCAGGCTGATGAGGCCGCGGCCGCTGGCAAACCAGATGACCATCTCGCTGTCACGGTACATGCGCGAGAGCGTGCCGACGACGGCAATGAACAGGCTCAGACTCAGGATGGTGGGCAACTGTCCCAGAACGGTGAAGCCCATGACCAGCATCACATCGGACGGACTGACGCTGCCCCGCGATGCCTGCCCCAGGGTGCGAATGAGCATCATGGTCATGACCACGGTCACCAGCACGACGAGCGTCGCACCGAAGCTGCGCGCCAGCTCCTTGCGGATGGATGAATCGAATAACATTGGCTCAGAGCCTGTACAGCACGCTGAAAAAGGAAAACATCGATTATGAACTTTGATCTCAAGACCCTTGAACTCACTGCGGCCGCGTCGGAAAAATGCGATCTGCTGATCGCGCTGATACCCGAGGGGTTCAAGCCCGGGAAGGACCCCCTGTCCACCCTGGCTGCGCAGGCGCTCAAGAATGGAGATCTGGCCACCAAGGCGGGCAAGAGCTTGCAGCTGTACCAACCTGGTGGCGCCGCGGCGCGCCGGGTCGCGCTGGTGGGCGCTGGCGACGGAGCGGCCCGCGCAGTGCGCCAGGCGCTGCTGGCCGTAGCGGGCGCGATCAAGGCGCCGCAGACCAAGCGCGTCGTGGTGTGTTTTGCAGGCAAGGCGCAGGCCGATGCTGTGAGCGCCGCGGTGCAGGCGGTGGCGGAGGCCAGCTATGTCTACACCACCACCAAGTCCAAGGCGGAAGCGCGCAGCCTGAGCCGCTGCGTGGTGGGCGTGCACAGCGCACCCGATGTGCGCGAAGCTTTCGATACCGCAGTGGCACTGGTGGCCGGCATCGAGTTCGCGCGCGAATGGGGCAATCGCCCCGCCAACCACGCCACGCCCACCTTGCTGGCAGACGCCGCCAAGGGCTTGGCCAAGCTGCCGCGAATCCAGTGCAAGGTGCATGGGCCGGCCGAAGTGGCCCGCATGGGGATGGGTGCCTTCCTCGCGGTGGCCCGCGGGTCCGAAGAGCCACTGCGCTTCATCGAATTGCGCTACAACGGCGCGGCCAAGGACAAGGCTCCGGTGGTGCTGGTGGGCAAGGGCATCACGTTCGATACGGGCGGAATCTCCATCAAGCCGGCCCCTGAGATGGATGAGATGAAGTTCGACATGTGCGGTGCCGCCAGCGTGCTGGGCGTGTTTCGCGCGCTGGGCGAGATGCAGCCCGAGATCAATGTCGTGGGTCTGGTGCCCGCCTGCGAGAACATGCCCGACGGCCGCGCGGTCAAGCCCGGCGACGTCGTCACCAGCATGAGCGGCCAGACCATCGAGATTCTCAATACCGACGCCGAAGGGCGCCTGGTGCTGTGCGACGCGCTGACATATGCCGCCCGCTTCAAGCCCGCCGCCGTGGTGGATATCGCCACCCTGACAGGGGCCTGCGTTATTGCATTGGGCGGCGTGCGCAGCGGCCTGTTCGCCAACAACGATGCACTGGCCGCGGCGCTGCAGGAAGCCGGCGAATCCGCTCAGGACCCTTGCTGGCGCATGCCCCTGGACGATGACTACGCGGACGGCCTCAAGAGCAATTTTGCGGACATGGGCAACGTGGCTGGTCGCGCCGGCGGCTCGATCACCGCGGCCAAGTTCTTGCAGAAGTACGTGGGCGAGCTGCCCTGGGCGCACCTGGACATTGCCGGCACGGCCTGGAAGGGTGGCGCCGCCAAAGGCTCGACCGGTCGCCCCGTCGGGTTGTTGGTGCAGTACCTGCTCAAACAGTCGCAGGCGAAAGCGCCTAAGGCCCCCAAGCTGCCCAAGGCCGACCGACCGGCGACTGCCGTTGGCTCGCCTTCGCTCTCTCCATTGCGTGCCAGGACTGGCAAGGCCGCACCGGCCGTGCGCGCTCCAAAGTCCGGCGCAGCCTGAGGCATTTGGCCGACTGCAATTTGATGACCGAAATAGCCTTTCATTTCAACGCGCCGGACAGACTGGCTTATGCATGCCGCTTTGCACGCAAGGTGCAGCGCAGCGGCGCCAGACTGGTGATCTCTGCGCCCGCAGAAACGCTGGTCACGCTCGACCGCATGCTGTGGACCCTGGCTGCGCAAGACTTCGTGGCGCATTGCCGGGATGACGCGGACGAAGAGCTTGTTCACGCGTCTCCGGTGCTGCTTGCTGCCGATTCCCGTTCCGCGCCACAACATGAGGTCCTGTTGAACCTGCATGCCGACGTGCCGGAAGGCTTTGGCCGGTTCGACAAGCTCGTTGAAGTGGTGAGCGCGCAGGATGAGTCCGATCGGGCGAAGGCGCGTGCGCGCTGGAAGCACTATGCGTCGCGCGGCTATGCCATCACCCGCCACGACCTGGTGTTGAAGGCAGGCTGATGGCGCAACCTCCCCGCACCCCGCCGCGCTTCGTCCCTACGCTCACCGAAGTGGTGCAAACAACTGACCCTGCGCCTTCTTCAGGAGCGTCGGCTGCACCAGGTCGCACCACGGTGATGTCGCCGTCGCAACTGCCGCCCATCGTGCGGCCGGTGGCGGGTACCGCAACGTCGGCGGTTCAGGTGTCTGCCGCGCGCCCGCCACTGCCGAGCGCGCAGCCACCGGCGGTGATGGCGCACCGCCCCGCTGCAACAACGGCCATCCCGTCGGGAGGTCAAGCGGAGATCAGGGCGGGAGCCAGCGTGGCGGCGGGTGCGGGGCTCGCGCCGGCCGCAAGCGCAAGCCCGGCTTCGAGTGCTCCGCCGTCGGCAGCTCGTGTCGATCCAAGCCTGCGCGCCGCGCCGGCCGTCGTCGCCCCAACTGCTGCTGCTGCAACCATCGCCGGACCCGCACCTGCTGCGGCATTGCACAGTGCACCGGTGTCCCCCGCGCCTGCGCCGACTGCAACACGCACTGCGTCGGTCCCCGATGGATTCGAGGAATACATGGTGCACCGCGTCATGCAGCGCGTGGACGTTGTGCTGGATCAACGATTGCGCGAAGCGATCGCCACGGTGGTGCAGGAACAGACAAGATCGGTGCTACCGCGTTTGCGCGAAGAGATCGAGTCGGTGGTGCGGCACGCGGTCTACGAAGCCGTGGCCGACGAACTGGCGAGCGGGACGCCGCCGATGCGAAAGGGTTAACAGGGTATTCCCCTGTGGTTTCCCTCGCATTTAATCGTGTTCCCTAATGATCTGGCCCGTAAATTGCGATATGTTCCCCTGCGTTGAGACACAAGAACCATTCTCAGCGTTTATCTTTACTGGAGATTGATATGCAATTGAAGTTGAAACTGACCGTGGTTGCTGCTATCGCAGCTGCAGCTGGTGTGGCCTCTGCACAAGAGCAGGTGGTCAAGATCGGCCACGTGGCTCCGGTTTCCGGCGCCCAAGCCCACTACGGCAAGGACAACGAAAATGGCGCCCGCATGGCCATTGAAGAGCTGAACACTCAAGGCATCACCATCGGTGGCAAGAAGATCAAGTTCGAGCTGCAAGCCGAAGACGACGCTGCTGATCCAAAGCAGGGCACGGCCGCCGCACAAAAGCTGTGCGACTCCAAGGTTGCAGGCGTTGTGGGCCACCTCAACTCCGGTACCACCATCCCCGCTTCCAAGGTTTACAACGACTGCGGTATCCCGCACGTGACCGGCGCCGCCACCAACCCCAACCTGACCAAGCCCGGCTACAAGACCACGTTCCGTATCATCGCCAACGACAACGCCCTGGGCGCTGGCCTGGCGTTCTATGCCGTGGACACCCTGAAGCTCAAGACCGTCGCCATCATCGATGACCGTACCGCTTACGGCCAGGGCGTGGCAGACGTGTTCAAGAAGACTGCAGCCGCCAAGGGCATGAAGGTGGTTGACGAGCAGTTCACGACCGACAAGGCCACCGACTTCATGGCGATCCTGACCGCCATCAAGGCCAAGAACCCCGACGCCATCTTCTTCGGCGGCATGGACCCACAAGCCGGCCCCATGCTGCGCCAGCTGGAACAGCTGGGCATGGGCAATGTGAAGTACTTCGGCGGTGACGGCGTCTGCACGTCTGAAATCGCCAAGCTGGCTGCCGGTGCCAAGACCCTGGCCAACGTGATCTGCGCTGAAGGCGGCTCTTCGCTGGCCAAGATGCCTGGCGGTACGGCCTGGAAGGCCAAGTACGATGCCAAGTACCCCAACCAGTTCCAGGTGTACAGCCCCTACACCTATGACGCTACGTACCTGATTGTGGATGCCATGAAGCGCGCCAACTCGGTGGACCCCAAGGTCTACACCCCCGAGCTGCTCAAGTCCAACTTCAAGGGCGTGACTTCCACGATCGCCTTCGAACCCAACGGCGAAATGAAGAACCCCGCCATCACTTTGTACAACTACAAGGATGGCAAGAAGACGCCTCTGTAATTCTCCAGAGCGACTTCCTTTTGGCGCGGCACATAGTGCCGAGCCAGGAAAGAAAGGCTTCCTGCGCGGAGGCCTTTTTTTTGACGTTGACCCGTCCTGCCCAGCGTTGACACCTTTCCATGCTCGAAAGGAAGAAACGCCATGGATACAGGCATCAAGAGAACGCAGCGTGACTACACGATGGCCTTCAAACTGGCCGTTGTTGAACAAGTG
>NZ_JAHUWH010000017.1 GCF_019219095.1 Acidovorax sp. sic0104 | reverse complement strand
TGTACAACCACCAGTTGCCACAGTCAGCGCTCAAGAGTAGTACGCCAATGCAGGCCATGAAAGAGTGGTACCAAGAGCACCCGGATCTGTTTCACAAGCGGCCATATGATCGTCCGGGATGTGACAGCTAACGCTTGCGGTCATTGCCTTCGTTGCCGTTCTTCTTACCAGCATTCGAAAGCTAGCTGTAAGTCACGATGCACTGATTAGAAGCGAAGCGGACGCTCAGCGGGCAAACCGCGCAAAGAGCGAGTTCTTGGCTGCGGTGTCGCACGAACTGAGAACGCCTTTGACGAGCATCAGAGGGTTCTCCGAACTCATCGAGATGCGCAGCAATGAGCCTCACACGCGAGAGCAATCTGGTCTCATTCGCCAAGGGGCCGAACACCTAAATGCCGTGCTGACGGAAATACTGGACCTCGCGCGAATTGAAGCGGGCGCCATGCCTGCACACCTTGAGCCAGTGGAGCTACCCCGACTACTGCAAGAAGTGATCGAGTTGTTTCGCGTCAGTGCAGCGGCCAAGTCGCTCGGTCTCTCTTTAAAGGGGGCCGATGACGTCCCGAGGTATCTGACGACCGATGCCCTGAAGCTCAAGCAGATCCTGAACAACCTGCTGTCGAACGCCATCAAATTCACGACGACAGGCATTGTTCAACTCATTGTAGAAACCAGTCCAGATCACGGTGCGCTGCTGTTTCATGTCGTCGACACAGGACCTGGGATTCCAGAAAACTTGCACGATGTGATTTTTGAGAAGTTCAGCCAAGGTGACAGTCGAATAAGCTATCAACACGGTGGAACCGGCCTTGGCCTCTCACTTTCACGGGCCCTTGCCGAACTGCTTGGCGGATCTCTGACGGTTAGGTCCAGCGTAGGAAACGGCTCGACTTTTACACTGTCGCTTCCGTCGTCACAGTCGGTCGCTGAGTAAGGTTTTCACGCGGCTAGAGCCGAAGGTTGGCCGCACCAAAGGTCATTGAGATCCGGAAAATTCCACTTGTGAGGGTCTTCACGCGCGACCACTTTCTCCGTGCATCCGCGTTCCGCCAAGTCCACCAATATTGGGGTGAAGCGCAGGCTGGACTTCGTCGAAAAGAACACCTTGACTTTAGGAGCGACCAATGACTGCCGCCCTTGCTCGACAACCACGCCAATGCGGCCGGAAGTCAACCGCACCAGCGATCCCACCGGAAAAATGCCGATGCTTTTGACGAACGCCTGAAATAGGCGTGGGTCGAGGTGACCATTTGTCCACTCCGCCATACGGCGCAGGGATTCCGCTGGGTCCCATCCCCGCTTGTAGGGTCGATCGGAGGTGATGGCGTCGTACACATCACAGATCGCCGTCATGCGTGCGATCAGACTGATCTCGTCGCCCTTGAGCTTGTCAGGGTAGCCGGAACCGTCGAGCTTCTCATGGTGATGAAGGCAGGCATCAAGCACGGCGTCTTCTACGGCACCGCTTTCCTTGAGCATCTCATACCCTCGCAACGGATGGCTTTGAACCATTGCAAACTCACCGTTCGAGAGCTTTCCGGGCTTGTTAAGAACCTCAAGTGGAATTGCGGCTTTGCCTAGATCATGCAACAGCCCCGCCATTGCCGCGCTTCGCGTGTGCTCCTCATTGAGATTGATCTGCTTGGACAGGGCGACCATCAAAGCGCACACGGCTACCGAGTGCATATAGGTGTAGTCATCCGCAGTCTTCAGTCGAGCCAAACTGATCAAGGCACTGGGATTGCGGGTTACAGAGTCGGATATTTCCTCCACCAACTCACGAGCACTACTTGAATCGACCGCTTTTCCCATGCGCGCCTCTTGGAACATGGAAATCATGGCGGCCTTGGATTCAGAGCACAGGAGCGCCGCTGCATGCAGCTCGTCCTGCATGCTTCCTGCCCACGCTGGGTGTATCAGTTCATGAAGTTCGGAAAGCGCGCGGTGATCTTCTTCACGGTCTGCTCTTGAACGCAGCAGCCGTTCAACTGCGAAGGATCACTGGCCGCAACCAGCCTGAAGCCGCCGCATGGCCAAGTCGCTGTCTTTTGCGTCAAGCGTTTGCGTGCGGCGCTGAGTAGAAAGATCCTGAGCTGATGGTGCGCCAAACAGCCCGGCTGGAAAAAATACAAGACTCAGTGAGAAACGCCCGGAAAAGTACAACACTGAAGGAATAAAAAGTACAAAGGCATGCCCCCTGTGTTGTTCCAAGTCGTTGATTTCTCAAATTGGGCAGTACAACACTCAGCGCATATCGACAGCGAGCGGCAGGTAGGGTGCAAGAGTCTGGTCGTGTCGGTTATTTCGCACGCAGGTCATTGATTTGTATAGCCTTCGCCGGGATGAGGCGGCTGGATCGCGGGCAATGCGGATGGGTTTTTCACTGCATTGATTGCTGCAAAAAATCGTGACTATCCATCTAAAAGCTCATGATTCATGCAATGGATGCGCCATTTTCAACCGGCTCGTCGATTGTTGCCATTTACAGAACAGTCAGTTCGCGACTGAGTGGTTTTTCTTTGAACACCCGCGGCGTACAGTTCAACCCATCGATGAGCCGAACCCGCAAGGCGACTCACCGAACCCGGTCAGAAGCGGTTTCACCTGTTCGTCTTCTCTCCGGCTTTTTTGAGACGCTTTTTAACTTCAAAGGAAATCATCATGAACAAGACCGCACGCTTCCTGTCCATCGCCGCCGTGTCCGCTTTCGCAGCTTTTGGCGCCCACGCCGACGAAGCCGACGCTTCGCAATTCGCCACGAAGTTCGAAACCAACCGCACCCGCGCCGAAGTGGCTGCCGAGGCATCGAGCGTTGCCCAGACCCGCAGCATCAAGCCCGCAGGTTCGCGCGTCGTGACTTACAAGTCCACCGCCGACCGCGCTGCCGTGCGTGCCCAGGCCGCCGAAGCCGTGCGCACCGGCCAGATTCCTTCGGGTGAGATCAGCGCCCTGTAACCGGGGTGCTGCCAGCAGCCGAGACCGAAAAAGGCGCCTTTGGCGCCTTTTTTTCGTCCGCGCAGCGCGGCGGGCCCAGCGTAGGGTGGGGTGTGCGTTTGACGTCTGGCGTTGCGCGGTGCGCTATGGCAGACTGCCCAGCCCGGAGCCTTTGGGAGACAAGCATGGCCGAGTCCGCAGCTCTTCGCGAGATCCTCATGGTCACGACCACGGTGGCCACTGAAGCCGAGGCCCGCCGACTGGCCCAGTCGGTGCTGCAGGCACGCCTTGCGGCCTGCGTGCAGGTGGAGCCGATCACCGCCTACTTCCGATGGCAGGGCGCGCTGCAGGAAGACCGGGAACTGCGCGTGGCCTGCAAGACGATGCCGCGCGCCGTGCCTGCGCTGCTGGCCTTGCTGCGGGCGCAGCACCCCTACACCTTGCCGCAACTGGCGGTGCAGCCGTTGCAGGTCTCGCTCGAATATGGCGCGTGGGCCGATGCGCAGATGGCGGACGCATCGGCAGCGCTGGCCTGACTGCATAGACAGGTTCAGCCGGAGCGCGGCTTGAGGACCTGCTCCTCGAAAGTCTTCAGCGGCAAAGGCCGCCCGAACAGATACCCCTGGAACGACCTGCAGCCGTGTTCCAGCAGGAATTCGTGGTGCGCGCGGGTCTCCACGCCCTCGGCGATCACGTCCAGCCCGAGGCTGCCGGCCAGCGCGATGATGGAGCGCGCGATCGCAGCATCGTTCGGGTCCTGCAGCACGCCGCGCACAAAGCCCTGGTCGATCTTGATCTGGTCCAGCGGCAGGCGCTTGAGGTAGCTGAGCGACGAGTACCCCGTGCCGAAATCGTCCAGGGAAAAACCCACGCCGTGGGCCTTCAGGGCGCGCATGGTGGCGATGACACTGTCCACGTTGTCCAGCAGCAGGCTCTCGGTCAGCTCCAACTTGACCTTTGCAGGGTCGGCACCTGTGCGTTCCAGCAACCTGAGCACCTGTGCCACGAAGTCGTCCTGCAGGAACTGGCGTGCGCTCACATTGATGGCCAGCGCCAACCGCGCCAGGGCGGGGTCTTCGCGCCAGTGCGCCTGCTGGCGCAGGGCGGTTTCCATCACCCAGTGGCCCAGGGGCAGGATCTGTCCGGACTCTTCGGCCAGAGGGATGAACTCGGCCGGCGGCACCATCCCCCGCACCGGATGCTGCCAGCGCACCAGGGCTTCCGCGCCCGTGACCTGTCCGTGGCTGTCCACCTGTGGCTGGTAGAGCAGCACGAACTGCGACTGGCGCAGCCCCGCATGCAGCTCGGTCTCCAACTGCGCGCGGCGGTTCACGGCTTGCTGCATGTCGGGGTCGAAGAAGCGCAGCGTATTGCGCCCGGCCTCCTTGGCGCGGTACATCGCCATGTCGGCCTGCTTGAGTACCTCGTCCACCGAGTCATGGTGGCCGCGCAGCAACGTAATGCCGATGCTGGCAGAGAAATGGTGCTCGTGGCCCGCCAGATCCGAGGGCTGGCGCAACTGGGCCAGGATCAGCTCGCCCAGCGTACGGGCCTGGGCCGCCGCCTCTGTAGCATCCATGCTCAGGCCCTGCAGCACCACCACGAACTCGTCGCCGCCCAGGCGGGCCACGGTGTCCTGTTCGCGCACGCAGCTGCGCAGCTGCCGGGCCACTTCCTTGAGCAGCAGGTCGCCCACCTCGTGGCCCCGGGTGTCGTTCAGGGTCTTGAAGTTGTCCAGGTCCACGAACAGCACGGCGGTGGTCAACCCCGAGCGAGCACCTGAGGCCAGCACCTGCTGCAGGCGGTCCACCAGCAGGCGGCGGTTGGGCAGCTGGGTCAGCGCGTCGTAGAAGGCTAGGTACCGCGCTTCATCCTCGGCAGCCTTGCGTCCCGAGATGTCGATGTCGATGCAGAACATCTCGGCCGGCTGCCCGGGCACCTTGATGTAGGCGTGGCTGGAGAACACGTGGACGGGCGTGCCGTCCTTGCGCCGCAGCTGCAATTCGCCCGCGGGAATGGGTTCGCCCGTGGCGAACATGTGGCGCACGTGCTCCCGCACTGTCTCGCGCATGGGCGGCGGGATGATCAGGTCCAGCAGGTTGTTGCCCAGTGCTTCTTCGGCCGGATAGCCGTACAGGTGCTCGGAGGCCTTGTTCCAGTAGCTCGTAGTGCCGTCCTCCAGATAGCCTTGCACGGAGATGGAGGGGATGTTGCGCAGCAACGAGCGAAAGCGCAGTTCCGACTCGCGCAGCGCGCTCTCGGCCTGTTTGCGCAAGGTGATGTCGCGGGCCAGGAACACCACGGCAGGCTGGCCGCCCACCCTGGCCCCCAGTGGCTGCGCCCGCCCTTCGAATTGCCGCAGGCCCGACAGGGTCTGCATCTCGTATTCCATGCTGTGGGTCTGACCCGACTGCAAGGTGTCGCGGACCAGGCGCACAAAGGCGTCCGCCTGCCCGGCCGGCAGAACATCGTGCAGACGCTTGCCGATGAGCTGTGAGGGGCTGGCCGCCAGCGCCGCATCGTCCGGCGACAGTACCTCCACATAGCGCCCCTGCGCATCCAGAACCAGCAGGACATCGGGGATCGCATGTGCGATGGCCCGCAGCCGGGCAGCCGTGCCTGCCAGCGCCTGCTCGGTCACCAGGCGCTGCTCCACGTCGCGCAACAGCAGGCCCAGCGCCACCGTGGCGGGCGTGAAGGTGATGAGAAAGGGCAGGGCGAGCGTTTCGTTCACGCGCGCCACGGCTGCAGGGGGCAGCAGTTGGAACACGCCCAGCAAAGCGGTGTGCACCAGCAGCCCGAACAGCGCCAGTGGAAGCGGCTGCACGCTCAGACGGCCCCGCGTGCGCGCTTCGCGGTAGAGCAGCCCCAGCGCCGCGCACAGCACGATGCTGATGAGGCCCACCTCGGTGCCGACGCCGCCCACCCACAGCCGCCCCGCCGCCGCCAGGGCCACCGCGATGCAGGCGACCACCGGGCCGCCGAACAGGCCGGCCATGCTGAGCACCACCGAGCGCGCATCGAAGATCACGCCCGGCATCAGCACCACCGGGGTCAACATGCCGACCAAGCAGATCCCGCCGAACAGGACTCCCGAGACGGCCTGCCCCGTCAGCGGGTGGAGGCGCCACAGCCGGATGCTGGTGCTGTGCAGAAAGCACAGAGCCAGCAGCAAGGCGAGACCTTTGACCAGCTCAATGAACATGGCATCCGCACAGTGGGGTTAAGAACGATCCAGATTGCGCTCCAACGCGACCCCTGAGAGATCGTCAACACGTTCCGAGCACCCATCATGGAGGAATTGCGGGCTGCCGTAAACGTGAAAATGGCCCCGGATGGGGCCATGACGAGGGCAGTTGCGGCCAGGCGGGGCTAGGCCAGCAGCGCCTGGGCGAACTCGCGGGCACTGAAGGTCTCCAGGTCCTCCAGCTTTTCGCCCACGCCGATGAAGTAGACCGGCACGGGGCGCTCCTGCGCGATGGCGGCCAGCACGCCGCCCTTGGCCGTGCCGTCGAGCTTGGTCACGATCAGGCCGGTAAGCTGCAGTGCATCGTCGAATGCGCGCACCTGGGCCAACGCGTTCTGGCCGGTGTTGCCGTCGATGACCAGCAGCACCTCGTGCGGGGCCGTGGCGTCGGCCTTGGCCACCACGCGGCGGATTTTCTTGAGCTCTTCCATCAGGTGCAGTTGCGTGGGCAGGCGGCCGGCGGTGTCCACCAGCACCACGTCCTTGCCGCGTGCCTTGCCGGCGGTCACGGCATCAAAGCTCACGGCGGCCGGATCGCCCCCTTCCTGGCTCACGATCTCCACCGTGTTGCGGTCGGCCCAGACGCCCAACTGCTCGCGCGCTGCCGCACGGAAGGTGTCGGCCGCAGCCAGCAGCACCGCCGCGCCTTCGTCGGCCAGATGCTTGGTGAGCTTGCCGATGGAAGTGGTCTTGCCCGCGCCGTTCACGCCCGCCACCATGATCACGGTGGGCGTGTATTCGCCGATGACCAGGGGCTTTTCGAGGGGCCGCAGCAGGTCGGCCAGCGCATCGGCCAGCAGGCCCTTAACGGCGGCGGGGTCGGTGGCCTTGGCCTCCTTCACGCGGCGCTTGAGGTCGGCCAGCAGGTGCGTGGTGGCTTTCACGCCGGTGTCTGCCATAAGCAGGGCCTCTTCCAGCTCTTCGTACAGCGCGTCGTCGATCTGCGTGCCGGTGAACACCGTGGTGATGCTCGTACCCGTCTTGCGCAGGCCGTTCTTGAGGCGGTCCAGCCAGCCCTTGCGTTCGGCGGCCGGGGCCACGGCGGCAGGTGCCGGCGCGGGGGGTGCGACCGGAGTGTGGGCCTGCGTGGGTGCCGGCGTGGGCACGAACGGCGCGGCGGGGGCCACAGCGTGAGGAGCCTGCACCGGTGCGGGTGCCGGTGCCGGTGCTGGAGGGGTGGGCGATGGCGCCGGGGTGGGCGCGGCTGCGGGCATAACCACAGGCGCTGGTGCGCGGGCCGGTGCGGCCACAGGCGCGGCCTCCGGGGCGGGCGTGGCGGGGTCCGCCGCCTTGTTGCCGAACGGGTTGCGCAGCCAGCCGAACGCCGAAGGCGCCGGCGCGGCGGCAGGCTGGGCCGCCTGGACAGGCGGTGCAACCGGCGTTGCAGCGGGGGCTGGGGATGCCGCGGCTGGAGCAGGGGGGGCGGCCGGGACGGCAGGCGCGGGGGGCACTGCCGCAGGTGCGGCGGCTTCCGGGGCCGGGTTGGACTCGGGGGTGGGCTTTTTCTTGAAAAAACTGAACATTGGCGGGTTCTTAGAATCACCCCATTCTATGAAACGCGCTTTCACCCTCCTGGGCCTGTTGGCCTGCCTGTCGTGCGGGGCTGCCTTTGCGGCGACCACCCCGGTTGTTCCAACCCCCGCCACGCCGTCCATCACGGCCTCTGGCGCAGAGCTTTTCACGCTCAAGAACGGCATGCAACTCATCGTGCAGCCCGACCGCCGCGCTCCCACGGCGGTGCACATGGTCTGGGTGCGCGTGGGCTCCATGGACGAAGTCGATGGTGTCACCGGCGTGGCCCATGTGCTCGAACACATGATGTTCAAGGGCACCAAGACCCTGCCCCCCGGCGAGTTCTCGCGCCGCGTGGCGGCCCTGGGCGGGCGCGAGAACGCCTTCACCAGCCGCGACTACACGGGCTACTACCAGCAGATCCCGTCCAGCCGGCTCGAGGATGTGATGAAGCTCGAGTCCGACCGCTTCGCGCACAACCAGTGGGCGGACGAGGAGTTCAGGAAGGAGCTGGAGGTGGTGAAGGAAGAGCGCCGCCTGCGCACCGAAGACCAGCCCCGGGCCGTGCTGTCCGAGCAGCTCTTTGCCACTACCTTCATCGCGTCGCCCTACCGCCGCCCCATCATCGGCTGGATGAGCGACCTCGATGCGCTCACGCCCAACGACGCCCGCGCCTTCTACCGCCAGTGGTACACGCCCACCAATGCCGTGGTCGTGGTGGCCGGCGACGTGGAGCCCGCCAAGGTGCGCGCCCTGGCCGAGAAGTACTACGGCAGCATTCCCGCCCACGCGCTGCCCGAGCGCAAGCCGCGCATCGAGCCCGAGCAAAAGGGCATGCGTCGCATCGCCGTGAAGGCGCCGGCCGAGCAGGCCTACGTGGCGCTGGCCTTTCGCACGCCCAGCCTGGAGCGGCTGGACAAGCTGACCGACGCCGACAACGATGCGCTCGCGCTGATGGTGCTCTCCGCCGTGTTCAGCGGCTACGACGGTGCCCGCCTGGACCGCGCCCTGACCCAGGGCGAGAACCGCGTGGCAGACAGCGCCAACAGCGGCGCCATGGTCACGGGCCGCGGGCCCAGCCTGTTCATGCTCAGCGGCGTGCCCGCTGCGGGCAAGAGCGCGCAGCAGGTCGAAGATGCGTTGCGCGCCGAAGTCACGCGCGTGGCGCGCGATGGCGTGAGCGAGGCCGAACTTGCGCGCGTCAAGACCCAGTGGATCGCCTCCACCGTGTACGAGCGCGACTCGGTCATGAGCCAGGCCCAGGAACTGGGCGGCAACTGGATCCAGGGCTTTCCGCTCGATGCCAACGAGCGCCTGCTGGCGCTGCTGCGCACGGTGACGCCCGCGCAGGTGCAGGCCGTGGCGGCCAAGTACTTCGGCGATGACCAGCTCACCGTGGGCACGCTGCTGCCCCAGCCGCTGGAGGGCCTGCGCGCCCGCCCCGCGCTGCCAGCCGGCGCCGTCATCCGTTGACCCCCGCACTGGGACATAGCACATGATTACTATCAAAAACATAGCTGCTCGCGCTTTGGTGGTGAGCGCTGGGGCAGTTTTTTACTCTGCATCTGCCTGGGCGCTCCTGCCCATCCAGCACTGGACGGAGCCCAGCGGCGCCAAGGTCTATCTGGTCGAAAGCCCGGTCATCCCCATGGTGGACGTGCAGATCGACTTCGACGCCGGCAGCCGGCGCGACCCGGCTGGACAGTCAGGCCTGGCCAGCGCCGTGGCCGCCATGGCCAGCAAGGGCGTGAAGGCCCTGGGTGGAGAGCCGGCGCTGGACGAGAACGGCCTGGGAGAGGCCTGGGCCGACCTGGGCGCGAGCTTCGAAGCGGGGGCCGAGAACGACGCCATGCACTACTCGCTGCGCTCGCTCACCGACCCGCCGCTGCTCGACAAGGCTGCGCGCCTGGCCGCCCGCCAGATCGGCGAGCCCAGTTGGCCCGCCGACGTATGGCCGCGTGACCGCGCCCGATGGAGCGCCAGCCTGAAAGAGGCCAACACCAAACCCGCCACCGTGGCGGCCTATGCGTTTGCATCGGCGGTGTACGGCACCCACCCCTACGGCCTGCGCACCACGGAAGAAAGCCTCTCGCGCATCAACGTGGCAGACATGCAGGCCTTCCACATGCAGCACATCGCCGCCTGCCGTGCCAAGGTCAGCATCGTGGGCGCCGTGTCGCGGGCCCAGGCCCAGGCGCTGGTGACCACGCTGCTGTCGCGCCTGCCCGCTGCCTCGGGCTGTGCCCCGCTGCCCCCCGTGGGAGAGATCCAGGTGCTGGCGGCGCCGGCAGAGCAGGCCATCCCCTTCGCGTCGGCCCAGGCCCATGTGCTGATCGGCCAGCCGGGCTTTCAGCGGCGCGACCCGGACTTCATCGCCCTGCTGGTGGGAAACCACATCCTGGGCGGCGGTGGTTTTGTCTCGCGCCTGACCAACGAGGTGCGCGAAAAGCGCGGCCTGTCCTACAGCGTGTACAGCTACTTCGCCGCTGGCATGCATGCGGGCGCATTCACCGTGGGCCTGCAGACCCGGCCCGACCAGGCCGAGCAGGCCGTCAAGGTCTCGCGCGACGTCATCGCACGCTTTGTCGCCGAAGGCCCCACCGAAGCCGAACTGCGCGCCGCCAAGGACAACCTCATCGGCGGCTTCGCGCTGCGCATCGACAGCAACAAAAAGCTCCTGGGCAATGTGGCCAATATCGCCTGGAACGAACTTCCGCTCGACTACCTGGACCAGTGGACGAAGAAGGTCGAGGCACTCACGGTCGCCGAAGTGCGCGCCGCCATGGCCCGCAAGCTCCAGCCCGAGCGCATGGTCACCGTGGTGGTCGGGGGCAAGCCATGAGCCGATCCACCCTGCGCCCGGGCGAGCTGCCCGGCGGCAAGAAGGCAGGCGCTGCGGCCGCCGCGCCCGCCAAGAAGGGCAACGCTGTGCCCCCAGCGGCAGCCGCCGCACACAAGGGGGCGGGCGAGATCCGCATCATCGGTGGGCAGTGGAAGCGCACCCGCCTGGCCGTGGCCCGCCACCCCGGTCTGCGGCCCACGCCCGACCGCGTGCGCGAAACCCTGTTCAACTGGCTGGGCCAGGACCTGACCGGCTGGCGCTGCCTGGACGCCTTCGCCGGCACCGGCGCCCTGGGCCTGGAAGCCGCCTCGCGCGGCGCAGCAGCCGTGCAATTGGTGGAAAACGATGCCGCCCTGGTCGCGCAGCTGAACACCCAGCAGCAGCGCCTGAAGGCCGCCACCGTGCGCGTGACCCGCGGTGACGGCCTGTCGGCGCTGCAGCAGGCCGGCCCAGGCAGCCTCGACCTGATCTTGCTCGACCCGCCGTTCGGCAGCGACATCTTCGGCAAGGCCCTGCAGGCCGCTGCGCGTGCCGTGGCGGCCGATGGGCATGTCTACCTGGAGGCCCCACGGGCGTGGTCGGATGACGAGCTGCAGGACGCAGGCCTGGTGGTGCACCGCCATCTGAAGGCGGGGGCTGTGCACGCGCATTTGCTGCGCCTGGCGACGGCGGGGTCCTGAAGGCAACGCCTCCTTCAGTTTCTGAGCAACGTGGCCACCCGCAGGCTGCCGTCGGTTTCCGCACCCGACATGTTCCAGCGCATCGGCTGAGCCACTGCTGCCGGCAGCGCCGGGCTGCGCACCCAGGCCAGGTGCAGTGCGTAGCTTCCCGCCGGAGCTGCAGCAGGCAGCGCCCAGCTGGCATCGATCTGCGCAGGGCGGCCCGCGATGAGGCTGCGCACCTGCGCGGCGTTCAGCAGCACCTGCGAGCCCAGCACCTGCCCCCCGGCATCCCGCACCTGTCCTTGCAGTGCCCACGGTTCGTACACCGGCGCATGGCCGATGTTGCCCACCTGCAGGGTCAGCCGCAGCGTGCCGTGGGTCGGTTGGGTCACACCGGCCTGCGTCGCGACCAGGCGGTAGCCGGACTCGCGCCCTACCGCCGCAAGCGCCTGCTGCTCGGCGGGCGAGAACGCGGGCCAGATGGAGTTCAGGTTCGCATTGCCCACCATGCCCACATGGAAGTCGCGCACCTGCTGGGCCGCGGTGGCAGCCGAAGGGTCTGCGCTGCCCGCGCCAAAGGGGCAGAACTCCGCGACCCACGGGGCGATCTGCCACCGGTCCTTGATGAGGGCCCAGTCTGCGGGGCGGTGGAGCCATTGGTCCATGTAGCCGGCCTTGCCCAGGCAGTCCCATCGCAGGCCCACGGGCAGGGCGGTGATGGCCTGCTCGAAGAAGGCGTAGCGCAGCGTGTCCAGGTTGCTGTGCGGAACGAACATCACCTGGCGCACCTGCGGGAATGCCTCGAAGTGCATGCGGGCGATGGCGCGCTTGGTGGCGTCGCTGGCCGGTGCCACACCTGACGGCACCACGGCGGAGTTGGTGTAGTCGACCTGGGTGCCGGACAGGGCCCATTCGCCGTACTGCCCATAAAGCCCCACGTCCACCCAGGCGATGTCGGAGGTGTCTGCCAGCGCCTGAGAGACCTGCGTGAGCAGGGCCTGCATGCGGGCCAGCACGTAGGGGTGGTTCCAGTTGGGCACATAGGTGCCCACGCCGGGGTTGCCCGGCTGGGTGGACCACATGCACACGGGGTGTGGAGCGTTGCACTCGGGCTGGGTCGAGGTGGCCGACAAGTAGGCGGGCACGTCGGCGACACCGGTGCCATACCCTCGCATGGGCTGTATGCGGAACGCAAAGCGCTCTCCCCGGGCGCGCGCTGCCGCCCGGTCGGCCAGCAGCGTGGCGGCGATCTTGTAGCTGCCCGGCGTGGAGTCTTCGAGCTGCGCCCAGGTGTAGCGCTGGAAGGACTCCAGCGGTGCGGGCGCCTGGGGCGCGGGCACGGCCAGGGGCTGCTCGCGCCACCGGTGGTAGCCGCGCCCCGGGTTGCGCGTGGTGTCGCTGGCGGCGGGAAGGGCGGCACCCAGCGGCAGTGTGGTGAGCTGCCATGCCGGAGCGGGCGTGGGTGCGGGACCGGGTGCAGGCGCCGGCGTGGGCGCGGGTGCCGGTGGCGGCGTAGGCGACGTGGGTAGCGGGGGCATTGTGCCTGGATCCGTGGCGGGCGGCGCTCCGGGCGTGGTCGGTGCATTGGGCGCGGGCGACGCGGAGCCTGGGGCTGGTGCGGGTGCGGGTGCCGATGGAACCGCCTGCCCGTCGTCCGGGTCGCCAGCGCCGCCGCAGGCGCTCATCAGGGCCGCAGCAGACACCAGGGCACACAGCTTGGCGGCGCGGGCGGTCAAGGACGCGGTGGATTCAGGAGCATCGGGGGGCCGGAGTGCCGTGTTCATGGGTTTTTATGAGTCAAAAGAGCCTCTG
The DNA here is from genome assembly GCF_019219095.1 of Acidovorax sp. sic0104. Lineage (GTDB taxonomy): Bacteria > Pseudomonadota > Gammaproteobacteria > Burkholderiales > Burkholderiaceae_C > Acidovorax. The sequence continues at coordinate 114,739 of NZ_JAHUWH010000017.1, read as the reverse complement.
CGCCCGCAAGTACGGCGCAGGCAGCTATGTTTTCAGGAGCGATCGGTATTCAGCGTGCTGGCTGCTGCGTGCCTTCGTCGATCACATCCAGTCGGGCCTGGGTGCCCGCAAGCGTGTAGGCGAAGGTGTAGCGGCGGCCTGGCGACAGTGTGTTGCGGGCATGCGGGTAGGCGCCATCGTTCACGTGGATGATCTGGCGCCGGGCGAGCTGGATGCGCGTCTTGCGGTAGTGCGCGGCGGGGTCGGCAGGCAGGGCATGCCATCGGCTCGTCTGGCCGGGCGCCAGCGGGCCCAGGTCCGCGTCGCTGCCCCGTTGCGGCAGGCCCAGCCACACATGCTCGAATGGTTCGGTGCTGTCGTTGCGGATGCGCAGGCAGACGGTGCGGCTGGCGTGCGCGCAGCCCGGCGCGGCGAGCCAGGCGCACCCCAGGGTCAGCAACATGCGGCGGACCATGGCGGGCTCATTCCTTGAGGCTTTGCAGGTCGTTGCTCAGCTCGCACACCCGCGCGCGGCGGCGCGCAAGGGCGCCGCCGCCCGTGTTGAGCGCGCTGGAGGTGCCCTGGTCGGCGTAGAGCTGCGTCTCCCACCGGAACTGTGCCCCGTCGAACGCCAGCCACGCGCGCTGGGCGGCACGCAGCGCGTCGCGGCGTGCAGGGCCGGCGGCCTTGAGCGCTTCTGCGTAGATGCGGTTGAGTTCCTTGTCCCAGGCGTCATACGCGGCGGACTGTGCGTCGCTCAGGTCCACGGTCACGCCGGCGCTGCGCTCTACGGCTTTGGCGAGTGCCTGGTCGATGGGGTGTGGCTTGCTCTGGCCGCAGAAGTGCTCTGCCGCGTGCGCTGTGCCGGAGAGCAGCAGGGCGATGGTAGCGACGGTGGTGAGGGTGCTGTGCAAGGTTCGGTGCATGGTGGAGCCGAGGGGGCGCAGGGTTGTTGTCCGGTTCGTGTATTCAGGCAAAGGCCGACATGTGTTGCAGCAGCAGCGGCAGGTGGCGCCGCAGGTCCTGGGCCTGCACGGCGGTGTGGTAGCCGCTCCAGCTGCCGTCATCGGCCGTGGGGTGACGGCCCCAGGCCACGCCCAGGCGGTCCAGCAGCGGCTCTTTGTCCTGCCAGGGGCGCGTGCCGCAGCGCAGCTCGACAAACACCTGGCCGCGCTCGCGTGCCAGCCGCAGTTCAAACGGCGAGCGCGCGTACTGCGCCACGCAGTTGTCGAAGGCGGTGGGCGAGTCGCAGAAATCGGTCAACGTGAAGCCGAAGTCCGTCTCCAGGAACCCGAAGCGCTGGCGCCAGCCTGGCAAAAGGCCCGCGTCCTGGGTCACTGGTGCACCCTTCGGCCTGCGGCCTGTCCCGCCAAGCGGGAGCGAGCTTGTTGGGGGCGGCCCGGCACGGCGCTCATGCCCCCACCCACAGCAGCACCATGAAGGTGGCGAGCACCGCCATGACGGTGTAGATCGCCACGGTGCCGGCGCCCGCCGCCGCTACGCAGGCAAGGCCCGACCAGCCGCGCTCCATGCACCATTGGGCCATGTGGCGCGCCAGGAACAGGCCCGCCACCCACCCCAGCGCCAGCAGCAGCGCGATCGCGCCCAGCAGGCGGCCGCCCTGCGTGGAGTTCATGCCGTTGCTGCCCAGCAGCACGGTGAACATGAAGAACAGCGCGGGCAGCAGGTTGGCGGCGCCCGACAGCAGCATGGCAAGGGTGGTTGCGCGCATGCGTGGTCACTCTGCCGTCGCGTAGCTCAGCAGGTCCACGGACTGCGTGTCCTTGGGGTTCCAGGACAGGAAGTCCGAGCGCGCGATGATGGTGTAGGTCTTGCCCTGCTCCATCTTGCCGCCGGGCATCAGGGCCTCGGTGCGCGGGTCGACATACAGCATGGTGGTCAGGCCCTCGGCGCTGCGCATCAGCACGGCCTTCTTGCCGTTCTTCACCTTCACATCGCTCACCCAGGCGGACTTGACCCCGGCGGGCGGGTTCAGGCTTTCCACAGTGCCCGACAGCCGCAGGATCTTCTTCCAGGTCTTGCTTTGCTGTGGCGATGTCTTCTGGCTGCTTTCGGCCGCGTCGGCTTTCTGCAGGTCGCCCAGGGAGTTGTAGGCGATGGTCCAGTCGGCCAGGCGGGTGTCGCGGCGGATGTGGTCGGCGGCGAGCATCAGGTTCTCGGTCCAGTTGCCGCATGCGTTCTTCTTCTTGCACAGGGGCCAGGCGGTCTTGATCCAGCGCGACAGCTGCTCGGCCTTGTCGTGGCCGCCCATCTCCAGCGCCACGCCCGCCCCCAGCACGGCAGCGGCCTGGCCTTGCTCGGGGGCCGCCACGAGTACCGCGCCGTTGCCCACGTCCAGCTTGCCCACGCGCAACTGGCGCATCATGGCGTGGGCGTATTCCTCGGCGGTCTTGCCATCCAGGTCTTTCACCAGCAGGGTGACGATCTCCACGCCGGTCTGCTGGGCGTGGTCGTGCATCTGCTTTTCGAATTGCGCGCGGATCGCGGGGTCGAGGATGCCGAATTCGTCGTAGATGAACTGGCCGCCCTTGGAGGGCAGGGCGCCCGCGTCCGCCTTGGGCAGGACCTGGGCCACGGCGGCAGGTGTGGCGGGCATCGGTGCGGGCGATGCCGCGACGGCGGGCGCGGTGGCCGGCGTGCCGGACGGTGCAGGTGCGGGCTTGGCCGCCGGTGCCGAGGACGGGGCTGGCGCGGCTGCGGGCGCCTGGGCCACGGCAATGGCCTTGCCGGGCGCGGTGCCACCCTGGCAGGCAGCGCCGCCGCCCTGCAGCTCGCAGGCCTCGGTCCAGCCTGCGGCGATGGCGGCCAGGCGCTTGCGCCGGCCGGGGTGGGTCTCCCCGTCCTTCTCGGGAATCAGCGTGGCGATGGCGTTCTGCGCGTCCTTGAGCGGTGCGCCCATCTTGAAGAGCACGAAGCCGCTGAACTTGTCGGACTCCAGCTCAATGGGCGGCTGGCTGCCGCCGGGCACGATGGTGTGGCCCGACAGGTGGTGGCCGATCTCGTGCGCCATGATGCTCACGGGGGCCCAGTTGTTGGCCTTGGTGGCGCGGATCACGTCACCCATGAACGAAGGGTTGTACGCGATCACGCGGCGCGGCAGCTTGTCGGGGCCCGCCATGATGACTGCCGCGGCGTTGGGCACCTGGCCCTCCACCACCACGAAGTTGGCGGGCAGGCCGGTGTACTTCATGATCTCGGCCACCACCTGCTTGCCTGTGCCGCCGCCCTTGGACAGATCGGGCGGCGAGAACGCCACGGGGCTGCCGTCGTATGAGCAGGCCTGCAGCGTCGCGGCCAGCTCGGCCACCAGTTGCGCCTTGGTGGGTTTGGGGCCGGCGGTGGCGGCGGCCTTCTGGGCCAGAGCGACGCCAGCGCATGCCAGGCCCAGCAGTGCTGCGCAGGCGATGGCGACGGGACGGATGTTGGCGTTCGGGGTGTGCTTCATGCAGTCAGGCTCCTCAAGTGGCGATTCGGAAGTTCAGGGATGGACGAGGGCCGCCACGCGGAGCACGCGCTGGGCCAGTTCGGTCTGGCCGCGTGTTCCGGTCTTGGCATAGAGGCTTGCCAGCTGGGTACGCACCGTGGGCATCTTCACGCCCTGGTTCTCGGCCATCTCGCGGGGCGTCATGCCCTGCAGCAGCAGGGGCACCAGGGCGGCTTCGGCGGGCGTGAGGCCGTAGAGAGCGCTGCACACCGGCATGGCGGCGCGGGTGTCCTGCACCGTCTCGGGCACCAGCACGAACTGCACGAGCGGATCGCGCATCGCTGCGCCCGGCTGCGCGCGCAGCGGTGCGGCCAGGGCCACCAGCGCATGGTTGTGCGGCGTGTGCAGCCGCGCTGACACCGGGGTTCGCGCGCTCAGGCATGCGGCGAGCAAAGGCGGCAATGCGGCATGGACCTGGCCCAGCTGCAGCGGCTGGCGCGCATGCCATCCGGTGGCATGCCGCAGCAGCAGGCTGCAGTCGTCCGCCACGCCCAGCCAGTTGCGCGCATGGTCGTTCAGGTAGCGCACGGTGCCGTGGGGGTTCACGTGCGCGAGGCCCAGCGGCAGCTGGTCGAGCGTGCGCTCCAGCGCGGCGGTGTGGCGCTCGGCCAGCCGCAGGCGGCGCTGCGCACGCATGAGGCTGCGGACCCAGGGCGTCACTGCGCGCAGCTGTGCGAACTGCGCGGGGGTGAACTCGGGCTGGCCCAGTTCGTTGTACAGCGCCAGCACGTGCATGCCGCACTCGGGGGAGGCCTCGACGATGCTGTTGACCATGGCGTCTATGCCCAGCGGACGCAGGTAGTCGGCATAGAAGCCGCTCTTGCGCAGGTCGCTCGTGGCGATCAGCTGCTGGCTGAGCGAGCCTCCCCGCCCCAGCGCCTGGGCATGCTGGCGTTCGAGCGCGTCGCTCCAGGCGTCCTTCACCTGGATGAGGTCCGCATAGCGCTGCAGGAAGTCGTCGGGCATGCCCCATTGGCTGGCGGCGAGCGGGTCTCCCTCGCCGGGCAGCGGGCAGAACAGCACCAGCTTGCGGCTGCCCAGCGCCTCCCCCAGGTGCCGCAACAGGCGGGGCGCCATGTCGGGCTCGCCCAGGGATTCCAGGCTTTCGGCCATCAGGGTTTCGAACCCGGGGATCCCCAGGTGCTGCCCGTGCCAGTCCTTGCTGCTGCTCAAATGCTCTCCGCGGTCGGTGGTGGATGAATGGGCCGGATGGTAGGAGCGGGCTGGCGGTGGTCACATCATTCAGGTGAATGATGTGACGGACTTTTCACACATTCCGCACACATTCCGCGCGCATATGCGGCGCCGGAACGGGTTCCCGGCCGCGCGGGTGGGGGTTCTACATGCCCATCTGCCACAGCACGAACTCCACCACGCCCCGGGCGTAGAGCGCCGTGGCCTGCCACTTGAGCAGGGCGAACAGGGCGCCGGCCAGCAGCAGCCGCAAGCCGTCGCGGCGCGCATCGAGCAGGTAGAACTGCCGCAGCGCCACCATGAAGGCCAGCGACTGCAATGCGGTCATGTACCAGGGCGACCACTGCTTGTGCCACTTGAGCAGGCCCGCGGAGTGGGCCAGTACCAGCGGCAGCTGGTTGGCCATCTGCAGTGCGATGAACACGGCCTGGCAGTACAGCGCCAGCGTGAGCAGTTCGGTCGCGTTGTAGCCCAGGCGGCCGCGAAACAGCAGCCAGGCGCTGGCGAATGCCGCCGCCGCGCCCAGCGAGAACGACCACTTCGAATAGGCGCTGACCAGGGCGTACATGCTGGCAGCGGCTTCGCTCGGAAACTGGGGCTTGAGGTAGTCGGTGTGGCCCAGCACGATCAGCAGCAGTCCGATGGCCAGGCACAGCAGCGTGAGCGGGTGCGGATGGTCCTTGCGCTGCCCCAGCACGTATTCGCGCGCCAGCGTGCCGGGCTGCGGCAGCACCCGCAGTGCGTTGCGGATAACGTCCCATTCGAACCAGCGAAAGCGCGCCCAGGCCTCCTTGCGCACCGTGGCCGCGCCCATGCGGGTGGCTTTCTTCTGGCCGCACTGCGCGCAGTAGGGGCCTGTGAGCAGGGTGGAGCAGTTCAGGCACTCTGGGGTGTCGAAAAGCGCGTCGGAGGTGGTGTGTGTCACGAACTGGCCGGCAGGACAACAAGGGCCGCGCATGGTAGGGCGGACAGCCCGCACTTGGCATCGTTCAGGTGAATGATGAGCCCGCCGCCAGGCAGCCCGCCCACCGTCTGGAGGACAATGTTCCGCACAGGCTTGCGCGAAAGGCGGCACGTCGTTCACCTGAACGATGACGCCCCGGCGGCGCGTGCCTACCATCCGCCCCTTTCCCGAAAGGACTTCTCTTGAACCCTGCCTTGGGCGAACTGATGGGATCCGTGGCCGACGGCGAGCGGTTCAGCCAGGCGCTGGCCGGCTATGCGGCGAGCTTTCGCGCCGACCTGTTGGGGGGCGCGTTCCTGGCCAGCGGCCTGGATCAACTGGCGCAGTGGGGTGCGCAGTTCGCCGAACACCCGCATGTGGACTACTGGCTGCAGTCCCCGTCGAGCGACGGCGCGCCGGCGCTGCTGGCCATGGGCGTGACCCCGGAGGCGGCGCAGCGCTATGCCACCCACTACCGGCTGAACGACCCGCTGTGGGACGACGCCATGGCGCGGCGCGCGCGCCTGGGGCTCTCGGGCGTGTGGGTGGCGACCGATGCGCCGGAGCAAGCCGCGCGCGGATTTCGCAGTACCGAAATCTATAACGACTTCCTGCGCCAGTACGGCATTGGCACCCGGATGTTCGGCGGCAGCCAGGGGGCATCGAGCCCGGTGGGCAATCTGTTCATGTCGGTGTTTCGCCATGGCGACGACGAAGGCTTCACGCGCGAGGAGGTCACCCGCTTCGAAGCGGAGTTCTCCACCGTGCAGCGCGCCGCCTACCTGCACCGCGAGATGGTGGCGCTGCGCGCCCGCACGCGCGGCATGGAGGCGCTGATGGAGCAGATGCCCATGGGCATCCTGTTCTTCGATACCGCCGGCAGGCTGCTGCATGCCAACGCCCGTGTGCGGGCGCTGTGGGCGGGGGCTGGGCGGGGCAGCCTGCTGCACACGCTGCAGCGGGGGTCGGTGCTGGCGAGCACGTCGGAGCCCGGGCTGCGCGCGCTCTTCATGCAGTCGCTGCAGGGGCGCAGCGGCTGCGTGGAGCTGGACGGCGGGCTGCTGCTGGTCGCGCTGTCGCTGAGCGACCTGGCCTCGCTGGGCATGCTGCACCAGTCCCCCGGCGTGGCCTGGGTGGTGATGGAGCGCAGCCTGGGCTGCGATGCCGCGGTGGCCCTGGCGCGGCAGGCCTACCGCCTGAGCCCTGCGGAAGCCGACCTGCTGCTGGCGCTGATGCGCGGGCAGACCCCGCAGGACTTTGCCGACGCACGCGGGGTGCGCATCACGACGGTGCGCACGCAACTGAGCGCGCTGCTGTTCAAGACCCGCACCGCCCGCCAGCAGGATCTGGTGGCGCTGGTGGCGCGCCTGATGCTGCTGGCGCCCGGCGGCCAGCCGCTGGCCTGACCGGCCCTGGCCCAAGAAGGCGCCCCGCCTTCCATGTTGCACTGCACTGCATAATGCGCGCACGCGGCCCGGCAGGCCGCAGGGAGCTAGGCTCCCCAGGGCCGGGGCCAACGTCATTCGCCAGACAGGAGACAACCAGCCATGGCCCAGAACGTGCTCGCCGTATACCCCGGAACCTTCGACCCCATCACCCTGGGTCATGAAGACGTGGTGCGCAGGGCCACCCAGTTGTTCGAGCGTGTGATCGTCGCGGTGGCGGCGGGCCACCACAAGAAAACCCTGTTCTCGCTGGAAGAGCGGATCGACATGGTCAAGGAAGCCGTCAAGAACTACCCGCAGGTGCAGGTGGAGGCCTTCTCGGGCCTGCTGCGCGACTTCGTGGTGGCACGCGGCGGCAAGGCCATGGTGCGCGGCCTGCGCGCCGTGACCGACTTCGACTACGAGTTCCAGCTGGCGGGCATGAACCGCAGCCTCATGCCCCAGGTGGAAACGGTGTTTCTGACGCCCAGCGACAAGTACCAGTTCATCAGCAGCACCTTCGTGCGCGAGATCGCCGTGCTGGGCGGCGAGGTGGTCAAGTTCGTCTCGCCCTCGGTGCAGGAGCGGCTGGCGGTGAAGGTGAGGTCGCTCACGCCTCCCTGAGCGGCTTTGGCCGGTGTACCGGGGCCGCACAATGCGGTCCAGGCGTTAGGAATTCATCAAATCGATCGCCAGGGTCCTATGGCAGGGCGCGTTCAGCTATCAAATAGGTAGCATTAGCCGGGCGGTGACCGAGGCCGCTTCCTCGCGCAGGGCCTGCAGCATGGGTGCCACTTCCGGCAGCGGCGGGCGGTACAGCGGCAGCAGTGCAGCCACGCTGAACGGGATGGAAAAGGCCAGCCGGCGCAGCACCAGGCGCTCATCGGCCTCGGCCAAGGCGGTGAGCGGGTTCACGATGGCGACGCCCAGGCCGTGCTGCACCATGGCGCAGACGGCGGCGGCACTGTGGGTCTCCACCCGCAGGGGGCGTGACACGCCGGCTTGCTCAAAGCATGCATCGATCTGGCGGCGATAGGGGTCGTCCGCGGAGAGGCTCACAAACGGCTGTCCGGCGAAGTCCTGCGGCAAAAGTACGGAGCGCTGCGCGAGCGCGTGGCCGGCAGGCACGACCGCGACCTCGTCCAGCGTGAGCAACACCTCGGCCCGCGTGCCCGGCGGCGCGGTGGTCTGTTCGGACAGGCCCACGTCGAAGCGCTGGGCGCTCATCCACTCTTCCAGCAGCGGCGACTCCTGCGGGGTGACCGACAACTGCGTCTGGGGGCGGGCCCTGAGAAGGCGCCCGGCAGCGCCGGGCAGCAGGGCATGCGCCAGCGCGGGCAGGCACAGCACCGACAGCTGCACCGCCCCGTCGCGCCCCAGGGTGACGGCACGGTCCACCACCCGCTCGAGCCCCTGCCAGGACCGCTGCACTTCGTCCCACAGCACCAGCGCGCGGGCATTGGCGCGCAGGCGGCCCTGCACACGCTCGAATAGCGCGTAGCCCAGCAGCGACTCGAGCCGGGCCAGCTCCCGGCTCACGGTCGGTTGCGAGCTGTGCAACAGGTCGGCCGCGCCCGTGGCGCTGCCTGCCGTCATCACGGCACGGAAGACTTCGATGTGCCGGTGGGTGATGCGCGAGGCCGGGATGGATTGCATGTCTGAAGCATATCGAATGTGAATGGTTGGCGGAAATTTTGGTATTTGATCAAATACTCTGTGGGAGGCATCATGCTGGGCTTGTCATTGCCGCCACGAGCCGGAGTCCTTCCCATGTCCAACCCCTTTTCCCCCGCCCAGCTGTGGGCCCTGGCCGACCAGTTCGGCACCCCCCTGTGGGTGTATGACGCGGCCACTATCCGCCAGCGCATCGCCCAGGTGTCCAACTTCGAGACTGTGCGCTTTGCGCAGAAGGCCTGCTCCAACATCCACATCCTTCGCCTCATGCGCGAGCAGGGCGTGAAGGTGGACGCCGTCTCGCGTGGCGAGATCCTGCGTGCGCTGGCGGCGGGCTATGTGGCTGGCGGCGAGCCGTCCGAGATCGTGTTCACGGCCGACCTGTTCGACGCGGCCACGCTTGACTGCGTGGTCGAACACGGCGTGCCGGTCAATGCCGGTTCCATCGACATGCTGCACCAGCTGGGCCGCCGCTCGCCCGGCCATGGCGTCTGGCTGCGCATCAACCCGGGCTTCGGCCACGGTCACAGCAACAAGACGAACACGGGCGGCGAGCACAGCAAGCACGGCATCTGGCACACCGACCTGCCAGCCGCCCTGGCGGCCATCGCGCAGCATGGCCTCAAGCTCGTGGGGCTGCACATGCACATCGGCTCCGGCGTGGACTACAGCCACCTGGCCGAGGTCTGCGGCGCGATGGTCAACCTGGTGCGCACCACGCATGCGGCGGGGCACGACCTGCACGCCATCTCCGCCGGTGGCGGCCTGTCCATTCCGTACCGCAGCGGCGACCCGGTGGTGGACACGCAGCATTACCACGGCCTGTGGGACGCGGCCCGCCAGCAGGCCGAAGCGGTGGTGGGCCACAAGCTGGGCCTGGAGATCGAGCCGGGTCGCTATCTGGTGGCCGAATCCGGCGTGCTGCTGGGCGAGGTGCGTGCCGCCAAGAATGCGGGCACCAACCGATTCGTGCTGGTGGACACGGGCTTCAATGAACTCATGCGCCCGTCGATGTACGGCAGCTTCCACGCCATGGAGCTGCTGCGCCGCGACGGCTCCGCCGCTGCTGCCGCTGCGCAACCGACGGTGGTGGCCGGTCCGCTGTGCGAATCGGGCGATGTGTTCACCCAGGGCGACGGCGGCGTGGTGCTGCCGCGCGATCTGCCTGCGGCCGAGGTGGGCGACCTGCTCGTGATCCACGACACGGGCGCCTATGGCGCATCGATGTCCTCCAACTACAACACGCGCCCGCTGATCGGGGAAGTGCTGGTGGACGCCGGCCAGGCCCGCCTGATCCGCCGCCGCCAGACCGTGGACGAACTGCTGGCGCTCGAACTGGGCCTTTGATGGCGGGCTGCTCCGGGGTGGGCGTGGGGCCGACACCCGGTAGGCACGGGACTACGCGCACGCGCAGTGCTGGCGCACAGAGGGGCTGACAGTGCAGCGATAAGGTGGAAACACCTCAGCACTTCACCCCCCTTATCAAGGAGTTCATCATGCCCATCATTGCCTGGCTTCTCGGCGTCCCACTGTCTGTTGTTCTGCTGCTCATGCTGCTTGGCGTTTTCTGATCCAGCCGCCCCCGCAGGGCAACTCATTCGCCGCAGAGCGCTCTTTCGCAGCGCGCTGCGGCGTTTTTCATGGTCCAGTGAACAACACCTTGGCGCGCGCCTCCCACCGCTCGCGCACGGCAGGCTGCCGTTCGTCGCGCTGCACAAATCCTGTCACGACATCTTCTGTGCATGCCGGTAAGCTGACAGCCTCAACCACCCACAGGACTGGCCTTGAGCCTTCACGCGCATTGCACATGGCCAGCCCCTGGAGCCTGTCCACACCGCCTTTGGACTGGCTCTGCGCCCACGGAGGCCGCCTATGCATGCCGAAGGACACACCATCGTCGAGCTCGCCTACCCTGGGGAGTATCTGAGCCGTCTGGGCGCTGTCGAAACCAAGACCTGCAAGATCCGCCTGTCTCGCAAGGGGCAAGGATTGCTTGCCCGCATGTACGCCAGCCGGGGCTATCACATGCAGGCCACGCTGTCGCATGACTGCGACCTGAGCAGCATCGTGGTGCAGATCGACGGGCAGGCCCAGGGGACGCTGTCGGTGCACATGGACGATGGCCATCTGGGAGCTGAGGAGCAGTACCCCGAATACGTCCAGGCCATGCGCGAGCGCGGTGCCCGCATCTGCGAGATCGGCAAGCTGGCCATGGACCCCGGTGTGCGCTCCAAGCAGGTGCTGGGCGCGATCTTCCACATCGGGTGCATCGTGGCCTTCCGCGCCCGCAGGGCCACGGACATCATCGTCGAGGTGAATCCGCGCCATGCACCGTTTTACCAGCGCATGCTGCGCTTCGACCAGCTCGGGCCCGAGCGCATCTGCCAGCGCGTGGGGGCGCCTGCGGTGCTGCTGCACATGAGCGCGGAGAAAGCGCGCCGGCTCATCGACCAGTTTGGCGGCAGGCCTGCCATGTCGAAGGAGGAGCGCAGCTTCTACCCCTACTTCTTCCACCCGGACGATGAAGAGGGGCTGCTGCGCAGGCTGTCTGTCAATCCGTGACGCAAGCTGCCGGGCTGCGCGTGGCCTTGCCTGGCGGGCGCCCGGTCAGGATGTTTTCTTCTTGGGCGGCGGCGCGGGTTTGCGCGCTGGCGCCGCCGCCGGGGCTGCAGGCGCGGCAACGGGTGCAGCGGCAGCGGCGGGTTTGGGGTGAACACGCTGGGCCACAGTCATTGGGGCGCCGCCGGCAAAACTCTCCAGGTTCTTGCCCATGGCCAGCTCCAGCTGCTCAAGGCGTGCCTGTGCAGGCGGGTGGGTTGCCAGGGCCAGTGTGAACATGGGGTTGTCGGGCGTGGCTGTGCGCAGCTGCTGCAGCACCGCCACCAGGCCGTAGGGGTCGAAGCCCGCGCGGGTGGCCAGTGCCACCCCGGTGCGGTCGGCATCGTACTCGTCGGCCTGGTCCAGGCCGCGTGCGTACAGGTTGCGACCGAGTGCCAGCACTTGGGACGCCACCAGGTTGCCCACGGCGTTGGTCTTGATCTGCGACGCCACGAGCTGCGTGAACATGCCCGACTGCGCGGTCTTGCGCATTGCGTGCAAGTGGTGCTTGGCGGTCACGTGCGTGATCTCGTGCGCGAGGATGCCGGCCAGCTCGGCTTCGTCCGCGCAGCGGTCGATGAGCCCCTTGGTAACGAACACATAGCCGCCGGGCGCGGCGAAGGCGTTGTAGCCGGCGTCGTCCAGCACGACGAATGTCCAGGGCAGGTTGGGGCGCTCCGATTGCAGGCTGATCCAGCGACCGAGCTGGTTCACATAGCGCTGCAGCGCCATGTCCGGATGCAGTGGCTTGCTGCCCAGCAGCACGGCGGCCAGCTGACGGCCGATCTCGATCTCGCGGGGCTCGTCGATGCTCTCTACCGAGCGGGTCAGCAGGCTGACGAGGTCATCGCCACGTGCCGCATTGCCGCCGCCGGTCACGGCGCCCAGCAGGCCGCCTGCACTGCTGTTGCTGCTGCCGCCGCCCAGCGAGTTGAGCAGGTTCATCACGTTCTGGCTGTGCCCTGCGGCAGGCAGCAGGCACAAGGCCAGGGCGGCACACGCCGCAGCCAGCCGCTGAGGCTTCATGAAGTTCGGTGATCGCATCGGTGCGGTCCTCAGTTGGGGCTGAAATTGGGGTCGGACGGGTTGGACGACGAGCCGCTGGCTCCCCCTCCCGAGGTCGGGCGGGCGGGCGCCGCAAGCGTTGGCACCGTGCGCGGCTGCAGCGCGGCGTTGGACGCGAACTGGCGTGCCTGGTCCGCATTCACCCGCAACGCTTCCGCCTGACCGACGGCAGCTGGGTTGGGCTGAGCATTGGCGATGTCTTCTGCACCCAGGCCTCGGATACCGACGGTCGATGTGGCCGTGGTGGTGGGGCCGCTGCTGCCGCCGAAGATGCTGCCCACGCCGCGCAGGCCGCTGGTGGCCGAATTGTTGCTGGCGGTGGCCGAGCCGGACTGCGGCCCGAGATCGAACATGTGCACCCAGCCCGTGGCGCCCTGCGGGGTGCTGACCTTGGTCCACGCGCCCTTGCGCTCGTTGCTGCGCGTGACGACCGTGTTGGCGTCCAGCGGCGCCACGCTGGCGCCGGTGTCGGCGGGGGAGTCGCGCAATTGCGTGGCGCGCTTGACCACGGCAGCTTCCTGCGCGTGCACGGCACCGGCCGTGAACGCCATTGCGGCCAATGCCAGCCCAGCGGCAAGGGCTCCGCGATGCAGCCAGTCCATCTTCAACTCCCCAATTTATGATGATTCGGTCATGCTGCAGTCGCAGCGTCAGAACAGGAGATTGTTATGGATTTGGGTATTGCAGGCAAATGGGCACTGGTGTGCGGCGCGAGCAAGGGCTTGGGCTACGGCAGCGCGCTGGCGCTGGTTCAGGAAGGGGTGAACGTGGTCATCAATGCGCGCAACGGCGATGCACTGGCGCACGCTGCTACTCAATTGATAGCGGAAGGCGGCCGTGCAGCCGGCGGTAGGGGCAAAGACGCTCCCAAGGTATTGGCCGTGGCTGCGGACATCACCACGCCCGAGGGGCGCGAGGCCGTGTTTTCTGTGGCGGGCGGGCCCGGCCGGGATTTCGACATCGTGGTGACGAATGCCGGCGGGCCCCCGACGGGCGACTTCCGCGACTGGAACCGCGACGCCTGGATCAAGGCGGTGGATGCCAACATGCTCACGCCCATCGAACTCATCCAGGCCACGGTGGACGGCATGGCGGCCCGGGGATTTGGCCGCATCGTCAACATCACCTCCAGCGCGGTGAAGGCGCCCATCGACATCCTGGGCCTGTCCAACGGCGCGCGCAGCGGGCTCACGGGCTTCGTGGCGGGGGTCTCGCGCAGCAAGATCGCGGCGCGGGGCGTGACCATCAACAACCTGCTGCCGGGCAAGTTCGACACCGACCGGCTCGCGGCCACCGTGAACGCCGCCGCCACCAAGGCCGGCAGGAGCGTGGACGAATTGCGGACCGCGCAGCAGGCACAGATCCCTGCCGGGCGCTACGGCACGGCGCAGGAGTTCGGCGCCATCTGTGCCTTCCTGTGCAGCCAGCAGGCAGGCTATATGACCGGCCAGAACGTGCTGGCTGACGGCGGCGCCTACCCCGGCACCTTCTGACCCGTGCCGCGGCTGGTGATTCGTGGCCCAGTGCTGCGGGTGCAGCCAGTCCTGTCGGCAGTGGGGGTTCTTCTGTGGTCAGGTACACCGTTGGGTTGATATAAACAAAACAGGGCCGCGGCAGCACCTGTTGTCTTCGTGGCTTTTTGCCGACAATCTTTTCGCTAGGTGGAAAAACTTGGTGAAAAATGTCGGCCTACCCGTTGCCATGTACTCAAGGCCCTTCCTGACCCATCGTCTTCGCCCTGCGTTCGCCAGTCTTGCATTGGCCGCGCTGTGCTGCCTGCCCCAGGCCGAGGCGCAAAGCCCTGCGGCTCCGGGTGGCGCCAGCGCGGTGGCGCCCTACCGCCTGCGCATCGTCGGCGGCCTGGCGGGCATCAACCAGTACACGCGGCAGGAGGAGCCCTTCTGGAGCAAGGAGCTCTCGCGCCTGAGCGGTGGGCGGTTCGAGGCCGAGATCGTGCCGTTTGACCGGGCGGGTGTTCCGGGCGCGGAGATGCTGCGCCTGCTGCAGCTGGGGGTCGTGCCTTTCGGCACCACGCTCATGAGCTCCTTCACCGCCCAGTATCCCGAGTACACCGCCCCGGACCTGGCGGGCCTGAACCCGGACATCGCCACGCTCAAGTCCACGCTGACCGCATTCCGCCCCTACCTGGAAAAAGCCCTGCGTGACCAGCACGGCGTGGAGGCGCTGGCGGTGTATGTCTACCCGGCGCAGGTGGTGTTCTGCAAGAAGCCGCTGCGCACGCTGGCCGACCTGGCGGGGCGGCGCACGCGCGTGTCATCGTCCACGCAGGCCGATTTCGTCGGCGCCCTGGGCGGCGTGCCGGTGCTGACGGGCTTTGCGCAGATCATGCCCAGCCTCACGGCCGGAAACACCGAGTGCGCGATCACCGGCACCATGTCCGGCAACACACTGGGCCTGCCCACTGTCACCTCGCATGTGCATGCGCTGCCGGTGACCTGGGGCCTGGCGATCTTCGGTGCCAATCAGGCCGCCTGGGAGGCCCTGCCGCCAGACCTGCGGGCGCTGTTGCGGCGTGAGCTGCCGCGGCTGGAGGCCGCCATCTGGGACGAGTCCGAGCGTGAAACCTCGAACGGCATGGCGTGCAACCGTGGTGCCCCTGCCTGCGTGGGCGGCCGCAAGGGCAGCATGGTGGTGGTGCCCGTGTCACCGCAGGACGAGCGCAGCCGGCAGGAGATACTGGCCTCCACCGTGCTGCCGCGATGGGTGCAGCGCTGTGGCGCGCGGTGCGCCCAGGTCTGGAACCAGACCATCGGTCCAGTGCGGGGCCTGACGGCGGTGCCTGCAAAGCCATGACGAGCAACCCACGCGCAAGGACAACGGCGACAGGCCGCACACCCCGGCCAAGGCGCCCGCGGCAAGACTGCATCCGCGTTGCCGGCGCATGCACTGAATGAGCGAGTCCACCACCCCGCTTCGTATCAAGGCCTTCGTCTGGGCCGCAGTGGCGGTGTTCATGCTGGCGGTGGCTGCCGTGTCTGCAGCGCTGGTGTGGAACGCCCGCAAGGTGGCGCTGGACGACAACGCGGCGCAGGCCACACGGTTCGTGGCAGGGGCCGAAGCGGCGCTCAACCGCTCGCTGCTCTCCGTCGATGTGCTGCTGGCGAGCCTGGATGAACTGCTGGGCCTCTCGGGCGCGATGAGCGACTGGATCGATCCGGAGTCCGCGAGCCAGCGGCTGCGCAGCTCTGCGCGGCAGAACCTCATGGTGCGGTACGTGGCGCTGCTCGATGCCCAGGGCAAGATCATCGCCTCGTCCGACGCCTCTGGCAGCGCGCTGGCGGTGCAATTGCCCGCCGGTTTCCTTGAATCGGTGCTCCAGCAGCCGGTCTCCACCTTGATGATCAGCCCGCCGGTCGTGAGCTTTGCGACGGCCGAGCGCGTGCTGTACTTCGCGCGCCACTTGCGCATGGCCGATAGCGCGCGCGTGATCGCCATTGCCGAGCTGCCGGTGAGCGCGCTCAGCTCGGTGCTGGTCCAGGGCGTGGACATCAGCGGCCTGCAGGTGACGCTGGAGCGCGCGGGCGGGCAGCTGCTGCTGAGCGTGCCCCACCGCGAGGAAAACGTGGCGCCCACACTCAGCCCGCCGCTGGCGGAAGCGGCGCTTGACGGGCCGTCCTGGAGCGCGCCGGCCCGCCTCAGTGGTGAGCCTGCGTTCGTGGTCTACAGGCCCATCCTGTACCAGGACCTGCGCATCTCGGCGAGCGTGCCGCGCAGCGATGCGCTGTCTGGGTGGCGCCAGCAGAGCACCGCGATCGGGCTCACGGGCATGCTGTTCGCCGCCATGATCCTGGCCGCCGGCTGGCTGGCGCTGCGGTATCTGGACCGGCTGTCGCAGGCGCGGATCGCCATCGCGCAGTCCAAGGCCACGCTCGACCAGGCGCTCGAGTCCATGGTGAGCGGATTTCTGCTGCTCGATGCACAGAACCGAGTGGTGCAGTGGAACAGCCGGTTCGAAGAGATCTTCCCGTGGATGCGCACCGTGATGGCGCCCACGGTGCCCTTTCGCCGCGTGATGGAGGAAACCTCCAGGCACCATATGCCGCGTGCCAGCGATGATGAGCGCATGCGCTGGGTGGAGCAGCGCCTTCTCAAGCAAAACCAGCACCTGGAGCCGCACGAGCAGGTGCTGCCCAACGGCCGCACCATCCAGATCACCGAGCGCCCCACGCCCGAAGGTGGGCTCGTGATCACCTACCACGACGTGACGGCCCTGCGCCGCGCGAGCGCCGAGATCGAGAGCCTGGCGTTCTACGACCCGCTGACCAACCTGCCCAACCGCCGCCTGCTGATGGACCGCATGCAGCAGGTGATCGCTGCCAGCGTGCGCAGCGGGCAATACGGCGCGCTGCTGTTCCTGGACCTGGACCACTTCAAGACGCTGAACGACACCCTGGGGCACGAAGTGGGCGACATGCTGCTGCGCCAGGTGGCCGAGCGTCTGAAGACCTGCGTGCGCCGCGAGGACACCGTGGCGCGGCTGGGGGGCGACGAGTTCGTGGTCATGCTGCACGAGCTGTCGCTGCACAGCGAAGAGGCCGCCGCGTACGCCCGCCGCGTTGGCCAGAAGATCCTGCGCAAGCTCAACGTGCCGTATTCGCTGAACGGGCACACCCACCACAGCACCCCCAGCATCGGCGCCACCCTGATGGGCGGCACGCTGCAGCCATCGGTCGATCTGCTCAAGCAGGCGGACATTGCCATGTACCAGGTCAAGTCACAGGGCCGCAACGCGCTGTGCTTCTTCGACCCTCAGATGCAGATCGCGATCAGCGTGCGCGCGCAACTCGAAAGCGACCTTCAACTGGCGCTGACGGGACGCCAGTTCGTCTTGCACTACCAGCCCCAGTTCCATCTGGACGGCCGCATCGTCGGCGCCGAAGCCTTGATCCGCTGGCAGCACCCCGAGCGTGGCCTGGTCGCGCCCGGTGCCTTCATCAGCGTGGCCGAAGAGAGCGAGCTCATCGTGCCCATGGGCCACTGGGTACTGCGCACCGCGTGCGAGCAACTGGCACAGTGGCAGAACGACGCCCGCTACCGGCACGTGCAGCTGTCCGTCAACGTGAGCGCACGGCAATTCCGCCAGCGCGACTTCGTGGCCCGCGTGGTCGAGGTGCTGCGCGAGACCGGCGCGCGGCCCCACCTGCTCAAGCTGGAGCTCACCGAGTCGCTGGTGCTCGACAACGTGGACGACACGGTGGCCAAGATGGGCCTGCTCAAGACCAAGGGCGTGCGCTTTTCGGTGGACGACTTCGGCACGGGCTACTCGTCGCTCGCCTACCTCACGCGGCTGCCGCTCGACCAGCTCAAGATCGACCAGTCGTTCGTGCACAACCTCGGGGTGCGGCATACCGACGACGTCATCGTGCAGACCATCATCGGCATGGCCCGCAACCTGGAGCTGGACGTGATCGCAGAAGGCGTGGAGACACCGGCGCAGAAGGCCGTGCTGGCCGAGTACGGCTGCCAGCTGTTCCAGGGCTATCTGCTGGGCATGCCGGGGCCGGTGGCCACGTTGGAGGCCTTGCTGCGCACGGCAGCGGGCGAAGAAGACGCTGCCTCGCCGGAGGCTCGCTCATAGCATGCCTGGTTCGGCAGCTGCCTTGCTGCCGGTGTCGAAGGGGCCCGTGCAGCGTCGGCGGCCGCGCGCTAGGCCTTTCTGGAAGAGACGACGATCCCGCCCACGATCAGCGCGAACGCCACGCCGTGAAAGAGTTGCGGAGTCTCTCCCAGGAACGCGGCGGACAGGATGCCGGCGAACAGCGGCGTGAGGTTCACGAAGAAGCCCGCAACCGCAGGCCCTGCGCGCTGCACACCCACTCCCCAGAAGCGGTAGGCCAGCACGGCGGGCCCCACCGCGATGAACACCAGCGCGGCCACCAGCGGCCAGCCCCATGTCGCGTGAAAGTGGCCCGTGGCCCACTCCACGCCCGCAAAGCTGCCGGACCACGCCAGGCCGAACACCATCTGCGCCATCAGGAAAGCAGCCCAGTCGCCACGAATGCGGGTGGGCTCGGTGGTGCGCGAGAGCAGCCAGCTGTAGAACGCCCATGAGATGGTGGCCAGCATCATGAACAGGTCCCCTGGCACGAGGCGGAAGGCCAGCAACTGCGCCCATTCCCCCCGGCTGAGCACCAGCAGCACGCCGCAGATCGACAGCAGCGCGCCCAGCAACTGGCGCTGCGTCACGCGCACGCCGAAGAACAGGCTGCCCACGGCCAGCATCCATACCGGCATGCTGGAGCCCACCAGCGTCACGTTGATGGGGGTGGAGGTCTGCAGCGCCATGTACTGGAACGCGTTGTACAGGCCGATGCCCAGCAGCCCCAGCAGCGCATAGCGGCGCCAATGTGGCCACAGCGGGCTGTCCTTGCGCAGCACGCCGTGCGCCAGCGGCAGCAGTACGCCGAAGGCCAGGACCCAGCGGATGAAGTTCAGGGCGATGGGCGAAATCAGCTCGTGCACTAGCCGTCCCACCACGGCATTGCCGGCCCACAGCATCGGCGGAATCACCAGCATCGCCGCCGTGCCGGGCGTCAGTTTTTGTGTCATGGGGCTGCACTGTAACGGTGCGCTGCCGGCAGTGCTGCCCGGTGTGCCAAAGTCCTTGGCGAATGGCGGTTGCCCGCGGGCGGCAAGGGGACGGGATTCGTGGCAGGATGGCCGCCGTTGTTTTGCATCCCCCATTCCAGGAGACCCAGTCCATGAGCCTTGCCGTCCAGATCCGCCAGCACGGCGGTCCCGAAGAACTCCACCTGGCCGATGTCACCGTGGGCGCGCCCGGCCCCGGCGAGATCCGCATCCGCCACCACGCCATCGGCCTGAACTTCATCGACGTGTACCACCGCACGGGCCTGTACCCGCTGAAGATGCCTGCGGGCATCGGCATGGAAGGCGCCGGTGTGGTCGAGGCGGTGGGCGAGGGCGTCACGCACCTGAAGGCGGGCGACCGAGCGGCCTATGCCAGCCAGCCGCCCGGCAGCTACTGCGAAGTGCGCGTGATGCCCGCCAAGACGGTGTGCAAGCTGCCCGACGCCATCAGCTTCGAGACCGGCGCGGCCATGATGCTCAAGGGCCTGACAGCACAGTACCTGCTCAAGAAAACGCTGCCGGTGGAAGGCCTGCAGCCCGGCGACCATGTGCTGTTCCACGCTGCTGCGGGTGGGGTGGGCCTGATCGCCAGCCAGTGGGCCAAGGCGCTGGGCCTGCAGCTCATCGGCACGGCAGGCTCCGACGCGAAATGCCAGCTGGCCCTGGCCAACGGCGCGGCGCACGCCATCAACTATCAACAAGAGGATTTCGCGGCCCGCGTGAAGGAGATCACCGGCGGCAAGGGCGTGAAGGTAGTCTACGACTCGGTGGGCAAGGATACGTGGGACAAGTCCCTCGACTGCCTGCGGCCCTTCGGCCTGATGGCCAGTTTCGGCAATGCCTCGGGCCCCGCACCGGCGTTCGCGCCCGGCTCCCTCGGTGCCAAGGGCTCGCTCTACGTCACGCGCCAGACGCTGTTCACCCACATCGCCACGCGCGAGAGCACGCAGGCCATGGCCGACGACCTGTTCGCGGTGGTGGCCAGCGGCCAGGTCAAGATCCACATCGACCAGCGCTACCCGCTGGCCGATGTGCAGCAGGCGCACCGCGACCTCGAAGCCCGCAAGACCACTGGCTGCACCATCCTCACGCTGTGAGCGCTGTTGTGCAGAACCTGTCGTTCGAGGCCTGGGTGGCGGGCGCGCGGCAGTCCGCCCGGCGCCCGCCTGCGCAGCCCCGCCAGCCGTTGGTGGCGGCGGGGCAGGTGGTGGGGTCGCTGGCGGAAGGATTTTTGAACCAGATCAGCCACCAGCGCTTGCTGGATAAGCGCTATAAGCTATCAAATAAGGAGCATTCGGGTGCCATGGCATGGTGCCTCGATGTGCCTGCCGATGCCACGACCGATGCGCTCAACACGCTGGCGGCGGCTGTGCGCGACGCGGGGCTGTGCGGCCCCTGGCGCGACGAGCAACTGGCTGTGTGCAACCCGGCGGGCCAGGTCGTGGGCACGGTGGAGCGCGGCGCCGTGCGCGTGCTGGGCATCACCACCCGCGCGGTCCACCTGGTGGGCCTGGCGCCTGATGGTCGCATGTGGGTGCAAAAGCGCTCCATGACCAAGCCCAACAACCCCGGCCTGTGGGACACGCTGATGGGTGGCATGGTGTCGGCCGCCGACACGCTGCCCGAGGCGCTCGCGCGTGAAACCTGGGAAGAGGCGGGACTGCGGGTAGGGGCGCTCACGGCCCTGCGGCACGGCGGCCATGTCGACTTCAGCCGCCCCAGCCGCGAAGGCGGTGGCGCGGGCTACATGCTCGAGCGCATCGACTGGTTTCGCGCCGAGGTGCCCGAAGGCATGCAGCCCTGCAACCAGGACGGCGAGGTCGAGCGGTTCGACCTGTTGCCGACCGATGCCGTGCGCGATCAGGTGGCGCAAGGCCTTTTCACGCTGGAAGCCGGGCTGGTGATTGCGGGGTTTCTGGGGCTTTGACGGATGGATCCGTGGGCAGGCAGCCCAGCCCCAGCAGCGTGGTCCGCACGGCCTCGTCGAGCGGCGTGTGGGGCTCGGTGCCCAGGACGGCCCGCAGCTTGTCGTTGGCCATGCGCACGGGCTCGCGCCACAGGTAGCGCATCTCGCGCAGTTCGCGCAAGGTGGCCACGAACGGCGAAGCCAGCGCGACCAGCCACCATGGAAACGCACGCACAGCGGGCTGCGCGCCGCCGCTGGTCACCACGGCGCGGCGGATCGCGCCGGCCATCTGCTGGCCGTCCGCGTCCCAGTGCCCGGCCATGTGGAACGGGGCGAACCCCGGCAGGTCGGCACGTCGCTCGATCAGCTGCACCATGGTGCGCGCCACGTCGGGCAGGTAGGACCACTGGTGGCCCACGCCGGCATTGCCTGGCAGCGAGACCATGGCGACGGGCCTGCCGGGCTTGACCAGGCCCTGCGCGAACCAGCTGTTGCCCACCTGCGGCCCGAAGTAGTCGCCCGCACGCACGATGATCACGCGGCAGGTCGCAGGCGTCAGCGGGTGCGGCACGGTGGCCTGTTGCAGTCGCCGTTCCAGTTCCACACGCACGGCGCCCTTGCGGGTCAGGGGGCGTTGCGGCGCGTCTTCACGCAGTACCGGAAACGCATCGGGCCCGTAGTTGTAGACCGTGCCGGGCAGCACCACCGAAGCGCCCACGGCGGTGGCGGCGGCGATGGTGTTGTCGATCATGGGCAGCACCAGCTCGCCCCAGCGCCGGTAGCCCGGCGGGTTGACGGCGTGCACGATCACGGCGCAGCCCTCGGCGGCGGCCAGCACGTCCTCGGGGCGCATGGCGTCGCCGCGCCGCCACGCCATGCCGTCACGCTGCTCGCCCGCATGCGGTGCACTGCGGTGCAGCGCCACCACCTGCCAGCCCGCGCCGCGCAACTGTCGCGCCACCTCGCCACCGATGCCGCCCGTGGCGCCCAGAACCAGAACCTTGTTGCCGTGTGCCATCAGACCACTCCTCGAAACTGTTGCGATGCAGGGCAGTGTGCGCGGGGTGTCGGCAAAATGAAATTACTGAAAACAGGTGCGAGGCTATACATTTATGTATGACTCAAGCATCCCATGATCCGGTTGGCTGGGAGCTGTACCGCTCCTACCTCGGTGTGTTGCGCGAGGGCTCGCTCTCCGGCGCGGCCCGCGCACTGGGCGTGACCCAACCCACGGTGGGCCGCCATGTCGCCGCGCTGGAGCAAGCGCTGGGCCTCACGCTGTTCACCCGGTCGCAGCAAGGCCTGCTGCCCACGGAGGCGGCCCTTGCGCTGCAGCCGCACGCCGAGGCCATGGGCCATTCGGCGGCCGCCCTGGTGCGGGCTGCCAGCGGCCACGGCGACGGTGTGCGCGGCACGGTGCGCGTGACGGCCAGCGAGGTGATCGGCGTGGAGGTGCTGCCCCCCATCCTGGCGCAACTGCAGGCCGACCACCCGGCACTGCGCATCGAGCTGGTACTGAGCAACCGCGTGCAGGACCTGCTGCACCGCGAGGCTGACATCGCCATCCGCATGACCGAGCCGCGCCAGGAGGCGCTGATCGCCCGGCGCGTGGGCGTGGTGGACATCGGGCTTTACGCGCATTCCCGCTACCTGCAGGCGCACGGCATGCCTGCATCGCTGGCGGACCTGCAGCACCACCGCCTCATCGGGTTCGACGAAGAAACCCCGTTCCTGCGCACAGCCCGCAAGGCCGTGCCAGCCTGGCGCCGCGAGTCGTTTGCCTTGCGCAGCGACAGCGACCTGGCGCAACTGGCCCTGGTGCGGGCGGGGTGCGGCATCGGTGTGTGCCAGGTGGCGCTGGCGCGGCGCGCGCCCGAGCTGCTGCGCGTGCTGGGGCCGCAGTTCGCGGTAGGGCTGCAGACCTGGGTGGTGATGCACGAAGACCTGCGCAGCAGCCCGCGCTGCCAGCGCACTTTCGAGGCGCTGGCGCGGGGGCTGCAGCAGTACATCGACGGCGCCGCCTCCGCGGGGCAGTGACGGGGCCATGACGGGGCTGTGACCCGCCGGGGTGGCCACGGCTACCCGGCGCCCGTGCGTTGCGCCGCCACCGCCTTCACCAGATCCCACGCGGCCTGCGCGATGGGCGACAGCGCGCGGTTGCGGCGGTGCACCAGCATCACCTCGCGGTCCACGCGCGGCACCAGCGGGCGCACGGCCAGGCGGGCCAGGCCTTCCGGGGGCAGGGCCAGCGTGGGGATGACCGAGATGCCCAGGCCCGCGTCGAGCATGCGGAAGATGGTGGTGGGGTGGCCCACTTCCTGCGCCACGGTGTGGGCCACGCCGTGTTCGGCCAGGGCGCGGTCGATCAGGCGGCGGCTGCCGGAGTCGTGGTCCAGCAGCACCAGGGGCTCGCCCTGCAGGTCGCTCCAGCGCACCTGGCGCTTGCGGGCGAGGCGGTGGCCGGGCAGGCATGCCAGGCAGAACGGCTCGGTCAGGATGCTCTCGCAGTGCAGCGCGTCGCGCTCGCCAGGGTCGATCACCACGCCAAAGTCCACCTCGCCCGACAGCACGCTGGCCAGCACCGCGCTCTGCATGCGGTCCAGCAGCACCAGCTCCAGCCCCGGCAGGCGCACCTGGGCCTGTGCGATGCAGTCGGGCAGGAGGTTGGCCGACAGGGTGGGGCTGCTGGCCACGCGCACGCGCCCGCGCCGTTCGGTGGCCATGTCCTGCACATCCTGCAAGGTGCTCTCCAGCTCCTCCAGCACCCGGGGCAGGCGGGCCGCCAGGCGCTGGCCGGCGGCTGTCAGCGTGACCTCGCGGGTGGTGCGGTTGAGCAGCTGCAGGCCCAGCTGGCCTTCCAGTTCGGTGATGGACCGGCTCACGGCCGGCTGCGTGAGGCCCACGGCGTCGCCGGTGCGGCTGAAGTTGCGTGTCGTGGCCACGGACTGGAAGACATGCAGTTGACGCAGGGTGACATTCATGCGCATGAATCATAAATCCATCAGAGAAATCCATTTCTCTTTTCAATCTGCCACCTTTCCAATAGCCGAACCGCCCGATGTTCTGCCCGCCTGGGCAGGGGTTACCGGGCCGGATCTGCTTGTTCTGCTTTTTTGGTGGTGTTCCATGGCCCGTTCCCGATTTCTCCCCGACAACTTCACGCTCGCCCTGCTCGGCACGGTGGCCCTGGCAAGCCTGCTGCCCGCGTCAGGGGCTGCGGCCCAGTTCTTGGAGGGGGCTACCTTGGCGGCGGTCGCGCTGCTGTTCTTCCTGCACGGCGCCAAGCTCTCGCGCGATGCGATCGTGGCGGGGCTGTCGCACTGGCGGCTGCACCTGATGGTGGTGGGCAGCACGTTCGTGCTCTTCCCGCTGCTGGGCTGGGCGCTGCGGCCGGTGCTGCTGCCGCTGGTCACACCGCAGCTGTATACGGGCGTGCTCTACCTGTGCGTGCTGCCGGCCACGGTGCAGTCGGCCATTGCGTTCACCGCCGTGGCGCGGGGGAACATGCCGGCGGCCATCTGCAGCGCGTCGGCCTCCACGCTGCTGGGCATCGTGATCACGCCGATGCTGGTAGGGCTGCTGCTGCCCGAGGCCCAGGCGCACGGTGCGGCGGCGCAGCAGGGCACATTGGCCAACATCGGCCGCATCATGCTGCAGTTGCTCGTGCCTTTCGTGGCCGGCCACCTGCTGCGGCCCTGGATCGGCGGTTTTGTGCAGCGCCGGGCGGCGGTGCTCAAGTATGTGGACCAGGGCTCCATCCTGCTGGTGGTGTACACCGCGTTCAGCGCTGCGGTGGTGCAGGGGCTGTGGCGGCAGCTGCCCCTGCCCGCGCTGCTGGGCCTGGTGGTGGTGTGCGCGGTGCTGCTGGCCCTGGCGCTGGGCCTGACCACCTGGACTGCGCGGCGCATGGGCTTTTCGACCGAGGATGAGATCACGCTGGTGTTCTGCGGCTCCAAGAAGAGCCTGGCCAGCGGCGTGCCCATGGCCAAGGTGCTGTTCGCATCGCACGCCGTGGGGGCCATCGTGCTGCCGCTGATGGTGTTCCATCAGATGCAGCTGATGGTGTGCGCCGTGCTGGCCCAGCGCTATGCTCGGCGCAGTGTGCAGCCGAATGATGCTACTGAAAACGTAGCTGTCAGCGCTTGATGGGAGAGCGTTGCAGGCCTTTTTTGGCTCAGGCCTGGTCGTTCAGCGCGCGCAGGCGGCTGGGTGCCAGCGCCCCTGCGGATTCGAGAATGGGGTAGGCCACCGAGCACAGCAGCGAGTTGATGCGCTTGAGCTCGCTGATCAGGTCGATGTGCAGCGAACTGGTCTCGATGCTCTGCACCGTGTTGTCCGACAGGCGTGCGAGGTGGGTGGCCGAGTAGGCGTGTTCCAGGTCGCGAAAGCGTGCTTTTTCTTCCAGCAGCTTCTGCGCGTCGCGCACGCTGCCGTTGAGGAACACGCTCATCGCCAGCCGCAGGTTGTCGATCAGGCGAGCGTGCAGCTCGTTGATCTCTTCCATGCCGGCTTCGGAGAAGCGCCGACCCTTCTTGATCTTCTTGTCCTCGATGTCGATGAGCACGCGCTCGATGATGTCGCCGATCTGCTCCATGTTGATGGTGAAGCTGATAATGTCCGCCCAGCGCCGGCCCTCTCGCTCATCCAGCGCCTCGCGCGAGATCTTGGTCATGTAGTACTTGATGGCCGAGTACAGTCCGTCCACCTCGTCGTCGAGCTTGCGCAGCTCTTCGGCCAGCTTGATGTCGTCTGTGCGGATCACCTTGTGCAGCCCGAGCAGCATGGACTCGACCACGTCGGCCTGGTGCAGGGCCTCGCGCGCGGCGCAGGAGATGGCGAGCGACGGCGTGGCCAGCGCGGACGGGTCCAGATGCTGGGGCCGCGCGCCGGCGGCGGCCTCGGCCTTTTCCTGCGGCAGCAGGCGCTGCACGGTGCGCGCCACGGTGCCCGTGAGACTGATGCAGACAATGCCCACCACCAGGTTGAAAGCCAGGTGGAACAGTACGACCAGCGAAGCGATTTCGGGCACGTAGGGCCGCACATGCTCCAGCCACAGGCCGGTGAGCGGCGTCATGATGACCACGCCGATGATCTTGAAGAACAGGTTGCCCAGCGGCACCTGGCGCGTCTGCACGTTGGCTTTCATGGTGGTCAGCACCGCCAGCACGCCGCTGCCCAGGTTGGCTCCCAGCACCAGCCCCAGCGCCACGTCGGGCGGGATGCCGCCCGAGCCGGCAAGCGCCGCGGTGAGCAGCACGGTGGCAAGGCTGGAGTACGCGACGATGGCCAGCAGCGCGCCGGTGAAGATCTCCAGCAGCAGGTCGCTGGTGAGCGCCCCCAGCAGGGTGCGTACCGTGGGCGACTGGGTGAGCACGGTGGTCGATTCGGTGATCAGGCGCAGCGCCAGCAGCATCAGCCCCAGGCCGATCAGCACCCGCCCCACGCGGCCCACGGCGGTGCCCTTGCGCGCGGTGAACAGCACCACGCCGACGAAGATCAAAAGCGGCGAGAGCCAGGACAGGTCCATGGAGAACACCACCGCCATCACGCTGGTGCCCACGTCGGCGCCCAGCATCACGGCCAGCGCCGCAGGCAGGCTGACCAGCCCCTGGCCCACGAACGAGGACACGATGAGCGCCGTGGCGGTGCTCGACTGCACGACGGCCGTCACCCCGATGCCCGAGAGCACGGCGGTGAACCGGCTGCTCACGCTGTGGGCGATCAACTGGCGCAGGTTGGCGCCGAACACGCTCAGGATGCCGGTGCGCACCAGGTGGGTGCCCCAGATCAGCAGCGACACGGCTGCCAGCAGATTCAAAAGATGCTTCATCGAAAGACCGTCGTTTCTTTTCTTCTTCTTGTTGGTTGCGCTCGCAAACAGCATGCCCCCGGCCCGCTGAGGACACAAGGTGCATGTCACGTGGTATCTGAACGGTTGTTCAGAGGGCGACGTTTACATTTTTGTGCCCGGAGGCGGTGGCAGACAGGTGCAGGTCTGCGGTGCCGGGCTGCGCGACTTCCGGGGCAGGCGGGCACAAATCCTTGCACGCGCCGGCCTTTGTCACAAAACTGACACATAAGCATACTCCTGATTCCATAGCGTGGGGGGATGCCCATGTTGCGCCAGGGGTACGGGCGGGCAGCCGTGGCGGGGACGGCAACAGACTGCAATGGCAAGCCCCAAAAGGAAACGGCCCGCACGGGGCGGGCCGGGAGCGAATGCGCGGTGCGCAGTCCGGTGGCGGCGCGCGCTGTCAGCGTGCGTGCGCCCGCTCGCGCCGCATCCGCAGCAGCTCGTCCAGGATCAGGCAGGCTGCCCCGACGCTGATGGCCGTGTCGGCCAGGTTGAACGCCGGAAAGTGGCCGCCAGGGAACATGCCCGACAGGAAGTCCCAGTGAAAGTCCAGGAAGTCCACCACGTAGCCGTGCATCAGCCGGTCGACCACATTGCCCACTGCGCCGCCCAGGATGCTGGCCAGCGAGAAGCAAAACAGCTTCTGCCCCGGGTGTGCGCGCAGCTGCCACACGATGAAGATCGTCGCCGCCACGCCGATGCCGGTGAACAGCCAGCGCTGCCAGCCCCCCGCATCCGCCAGGAACGAGAACGCCGCCCCGGTGTTGTGCGCCCGCACGATGTTGAAGAAGCCGGTGATGAAGGTGGAGTCCCCCAGCCGGTAGTTGTCCAGGATGAGGGTCTTGGTGATCTGGTCGGCCACCAGCAGGAACACGGCCCAGGCCAGCCAGGGCCAGATGCTGGGGCCCGAGCGCCTCGAGGGGGAGGTGCCGCGCGCCATCACGCGTGCCTCCGGTTCTCGCCCGTGCCGTACAGGTTGCTGGTGCAACGGCCGCAGATGGTGGGGTGCGCCGCATCCTGGCCCACATCGCCGCGGTAGTGCCAGCAGCGCTCGCACTTGGCATCGGAGCTGGGCTTGACGCTTATCTGCAAAGCGCTGCCAGCTACCAATTCGATAGCAGAGGTGATGAACACAAACTTCAGGTCGTCGCCCAGGCTGGCCAAGAGCGCGTGGTCCTCGGGGGCTGCCGTCAGCACCACGTTGGCCTGCAGGGACGAGCCCACCTGGCCGCCCGCGCGCAGGGCCTCGATCTCCTTGTTCACCACGTCGCGGATCTCGCGCAGGCGGCTCCACTTGGCCAGCAGGCCTTCGTCGGCACCGGCGATGGATCCGTAGGTTTCCAGGAAGATGGAGTCGGACGAGCCGAACACCTTCCAAGCCTCTTCGGCCGTGAACGAGAGGAACGGCGCCATCCAGCGCAGCATGGCGTGCGTGATCTGGTAGAGCGCGGTCTGCGCGCTGCGGCGCGCCAGGCTCTTGGGTGCCGTGGTGTACAGGCGGTCCTTGAGCACATCCAGGTAGAAGCCGCCCAGGTCTTCGGAGCAGTACAGCTGCAGCTTGGCCACCACGGGGTGGAACTCGTAGACCTTGTAGTGCGCGAGCACGGTGGCCTGGAACTCGGCCGCGCGCGTGAGCGCATAGCGGTCGATCTCCAGCATCTGGTCGAAAGGCACGGCATCCTTGGCCGGGTCGAAGTCGCTCACGTTGGCCAGCAAGAAGCGCAGCGTGTTGCGGATGCGGCGGTAGGCGTCGACCACGCGCGCAAGGATCTTCTCGTCGCCTGCGATGTCGCCCGAGTAGTCGCTCGCGGCCACCCACAGGCGGATGATCTCGGCGCCCAGCTTCTTGTTGATCTCCTGCGGGTCGATGCCGTTGCCCAGCGACTTGCTCATCTTGCGGCCCTGGCTGTCCACGGTGAAGCCGTGGGTCAGCAGGCCCTTGTAGGGCGCACGGCCTTCCAGGGCGCTCGCCAGCAGCAGCGAGCTGTGGAACCAGCCGCGGTGCTGGTCATGGCCTTCCAGGTACAGGTCGGCCTCGGGGCCGCTGTCGTGGTGCACATCGGGGTGTGTGCCGCGCAGCACGTGAAAGAAGGTGGAGCCGGAGTCGAACCACACTTCCAGGATGTCGGTGCTCTTGGTGTAGCAGACGGCGTCCTCGGCGCCCAGGATCTCCTCGGGCGTCACGCGGCTCCAGGCCTCGATGCCGCCCTTCTCGACTATTGTTGCCGCCTGGTCCATGATCTCCATGGTGCGCGGGTGCAGCTCGCCCGAGTCCTTGTGCAGGAAGAAGGGGATGGGCACGCCCCAGCTGCGCTGGCGCGAGATGCACCAGTCGGGCCGGTTGGCGATCATGTCGTGCAGGCGGGTCTTGCCGTTCTCGGGGTAGAAGCTGGTGTGCTCGATGGCGTCCAGCGCGATCTGGCGCAGCGTCTTGGCGGGCTTTTCGCCGGCCTTGGTGAACACGCCTTCGCCTTCGTCCATGCGGATGAACCACTGCGCCGCGGCGCGGTAGATCACCGGCGTCTTGTGGCGCCAGCAGTGCGGGTAGCTGTGCGTGATCTCCTTGGTGGCCATCAGGCGGCCGGCATTGCGCAGCGCCTCGATGATGACGGGCACGGCCTTCCAGATGTGCTGGCCGCCGAACAGCGGGAAGTCGGGCGCATAGGTGCCGTTGCCCTGCACGGGGTTCAGGATGTCGTCCAGGGCCAGGCCGTGCGATACGCAGGAGTTGAAATCCTCCAGCCCGTAGGCGGGCGAGGAGTGAACGATACCGGTGCCGTCGTCGGCCGTGGCGTAGTCGGCCAGGTACACGGGCGAGAGGCGGCGGTAGCCGGCATCGACGTCGTACAGCGGGTGCTCGAAATCCAGGCCGCCCAGGTTCTTGCCGGCGGTGGTGGCCAGCACCTGGCCGGTCAGGCCGTAGCGCTCCAGGCACGAGGCCACCAGCGGCTCGGCCACGAGCAGCAGGCGCTCGCCGGCATCCACCAGCGCGTAGGTGATCTCGGGGTTCAGGTTGAGCGCCTGGTTGGCGGGGATGGTCCAGGCGGTGG
Organism: Acidovorax sp. sic0104; assembly: GCF_019219095.1. Classification (GTDB taxonomy): domain Bacteria; phylum Pseudomonadota; class Gammaproteobacteria; order Burkholderiales; family Burkholderiaceae_C; genus Acidovorax. The sequence continues at coordinate 84,938 of NZ_JAHUWH010000017.1, read as the reverse complement.
TGGTCCAGATCACCACGAAGGCGTCTTTCGTCAGCGCGGGCAGGCCGAAGGCCGCCGCCAGCTTCGCCGGTTCATGGGCCTTGAATGCCACATCAAGCGTGGTGCTCTTCTTGTCGGCGTATTCGATCTCGAACTCGGCCAGCGAACTGCCGCAGTCGAAGCACCAGTACACGGGCTTCAATCCCCGGTACACGAAGCCACGCTCCATCACGCGCTTGAACGCTCGGATCTCGCCCGCCTCGTTGGCGAAGTTCATGGTCTTGTAGGGGTTGTCCCATTCGCCCAGCACGCCCAGGCGCTGGAAGTCGCCCATCTGCTGCGCGATCTGCTCGGTGGCAAACGCCCGGCTCTTGGCCTGCATGTCGTCGCGGGACAGGTTGCGGCCGTGCTTCTTCTCGATGGCGTTTTCGATGGGCAGGCCGTGGCAGTCCCAGCCGGGCACGTACAGCGCGTCGAAGCCTTCGAGCTGGCGCGCCTTGGTGATCATGTCCTTCAGGATCTTGTTGACCGCGTGGCCCATGTGGATCTGGCCGTTGGCGTAGGGCGGGCCGTCGTGCAGGATGAACTTGGGCGCGCCCCGGCGCGCATCGCGCAGGCGCTTGTAGATGCCCTTTTCGTCCCACTCCTTGACCCAGCCCGGCTCGCGCTTGGGCAGGTCGCCGCGCATGGGGAACGGGGTGTCGGGCAGGTTCAGGGTGCTGCGGTAATCCGGTGCGGTGGATTCGGGGCTGGCGTTGTCGGACATGGGGGAGCCTTAAAACGGGGCATTCCGGGGCAGGCCCGGAGCAAATGCGGGAAGCAACAAGGAGGGGCGAACGGTTTCCGGCCTGCAGGGCAGGCGCTGCGCAGGCAGCCCCCTAAATTCGGTCGCGCGTGGTCTGGCGCCGGGTCTCGGTGTGGTTGGTGGCTGCGTGGGCCGATGCGAAGTAGGCGCGCGCATCGGCACAGTCCTTGGCGATGCCCTTCGTCAAGGCATCCAGACCGTCGTACTTGAGCTCGTCGTGCAGTTTGTGCAGCAGTTCCACGCGGACGATTTTACCGTACGCCCCTTCCGGGCCCAGTTCGGCGGGCCATTGCAGGCAATGGGTTTCCAGCAGCACGCGCCCGCCATTGACGTCGTCGGGATCGAGCGAGGGGCGCACGCCCAGGTTGGCCACGCCCTGCAGAGGGGCTTCTCCCAGGCCGTGCACCAACACCGCAAAGATGCCGCTGGCGGCGGGCTTCCAGTGCGCAAAGCGCAGGTTCAACGTTCGAAACCCGTCGCCGGCGCCTGCGCCGGTGGCGCCCAGCTCCCGGCCGAGCTTGCGCCCGTGCACCACGTGGCCGGAGATGGTGTAGGGCCGCCCGAGCAGGCGCGCGGCCGATTCCATGTCGCCACGGGCCAGCGCCTCGCGCACAGCCGAGCTCGACACCCTGAGGCCGTGCACCTCGTAGCTGTTCATGCGCGCCACGTCGAAGCCCCGGGCCTGGCCGGCGGCGTCCAGCATGGCGTAGTCGCCCGCGCGCTGGCGCCCGAACCGGAAATCGTCACCCACCAGTACATAGCGCGCGCCCAGGCCGCGGATGAGCACCTCGTCGATGAACTCGGCCGGTGACTGGGCCGCCAGCCGCGCGTCGAACGGCAGCACCACGGTCTGCTGCACGCCGCAGCGCGCCAGTTCGGTGAGCTTGTCGCGCAGCGTGCCGATGCGCGCGGGCGCCAGCTCGGGCTTGTTGTGGGCGCCTGCGAAGTAGTCGCGCGGGTGGGGCTCGAAGGTCAGCACGCAGCTCTCCACCCCCCGGTGCGCAGCCTCGCTGTTGAGCAAGGCCAGCATCGCCTGGTGGCCCCGGTGCACCCCATCGAAGTTGCCGATGGTGAGCGCGCAGGCGTTGGCGATGCCTCGGTGGTGGAATCCGCGGAAGATCTTCATTGGTTTGTTATCTTTTTGATAGCAGCACGCGCATATCCATCAAGCGCAGGACGTCAATATGTCATCGAAACGGAGTATATTGTGACCGAGGGGCCTTCCAGAGCAGGGTGGCCCGCGAGACATCCGCGTTCCGATTGCTAGGGAGCCTCTGTACGAATCGGGCGGCAAGTGGGCGCTGCGGATTGGGATGGGCTGCAAGGCGTAAAGCGCAGCAATAGCCGTAGCTATTGCAAGCATTTGCAACGCCGCAGACCGCCCGAGACCGCAGATGCACACGGCGCGCCGATTCGTGCAGAGGTTTCCTGGTGTTCATTCTTGTTCCAGGAGGCGTGTTTTGAAGGTCTTGAAGCTGTCGGCCCAAGGGCTGCCCCAATCTTGGATTTCGCTCGAACAGGCGGTCATCCACTACGCCGCCGACGAGGTGCGCTGGGAATCGGGCGCCCACATCGCCCTGTACCGCGGCGGGCACAACGCCGTCACGGGCGAGCAGTCGGTGATCGCGGTGAACAGCATCATCGGCACCAAGGGCGTGCCGGGCATCAACCCGTTCGGCCTGAAACCCAGCCTGACCAACAGCAAGCTCTTCGCCCGCGACCGCAATGTCTGCGCCTACTGCGGCGGCCACTTTCACGAAGAAGACCTCACGCGCGAACATATCGTGCCCTTTGCGCGCAACGGGCAGGACCACTGGATGAACGTGGTGACCGCGTGCCGGCCATGCAACCACCGCAAGGGCCCGCGCACCCCCGAGCAGGCCCACATGCCGCTGCTGTACACGCCCTATGTGCCCAGCCTCTGGGAGGACTTCATCCTGCGCAACCGGCGCATCCTGGCCGACCAGATGGAATTCTTGATGGCCCATGTCCCCAAGTCGTCCCGTCTTCTTGCTTAGGGCAGCGGTCAATACGACCCCGCTGGCGTCGTTGCTCGGTCTTGCCGTACTGGGGCCTGCCTACCCTTTTTCGGGCATCGCGTTGCCCGGCCTGGGGGCTGGTTGCAAGGCGCGCGTGCGCAGCAAGGCAGGCACCTTGCAAGTGCGGGCAACGCCGCAGGCAGTCCCCAGGCCGAGCAACCCGGAGGGAAGGCCCTTGCCGGCGCGCCACTCGTCGTTGCGCTGCGTGCGTGTGCAAAAGGCACACGCGGCGTCGCGCGCCTAGATTGGCAAGCGGGCAATGGCCTTCGCGACCCCGAAAAGAGGGTAGGCAGGCGCTCAGTACTGCCCGCGACCGGGCGCCTAGCCATCGGGGCCGTCTTGGCCGCTCTGGGTGGTGCGCAGCGCGGAGTACAGACACCGCACTGCGCCCGTCACTTCGTCACTTCAGTAGGTCAGCTCCAGAAGCACCACATGGCCGCTCGCCGCAGGCCATGTCTGTCCCACCACGCGCTCTCCGTTGAACTCGGCGGCAATCGGGCGCTGTCCGCCTGCGGGTTTGACCTTGGCGGACGCTACACCGGCGCCGGCCGGCACGCCTGCGGGCGCCGCGCCGTCCAGCAGCATCTTGTCCCGCGCGGGGTCCAGGTAGCCACGGGGCCGGGTGAGGGTGACGATGGCGTCTGCGCCCTTGTCGGCGTCGGCGATGCGCTCGGGGCGCAGGTGGATCAGATCGCTGCTGCGCGGGAAGCCGCTGCGGTAGATGTGGGTGGTGGCATAGCCGGGGGCCGACACCACGAACTCGTGCGGCACGCCGGGCTGGGTGGCCAGCGGTCCCCAGGTGCCGTCCGCGCCGACCGTTTTGCGCAGCAGGGGCCCGCCGGCGCGGGCGCCGGTGGCGGGGTCGGTGGCGTAGACCACCAGCTGAGCGCCGGCCAGGGGCAGGTTGTTGCTGAAGTTGCCGGTCTTCGCGTCGGCGGAATCCACGCCCAGGCCCGTGATCTTGCCGTTCAGCACCACGGATTTTTCAGCGGCGATGTCGACGCGCGCCGGGGCCTTGCCGGTGATGAAGCGGTAGGTGGCTTCGAACGCGGCGGCCGAATACGAGGTCTCGCGGTGATCGATGCGCGGGATCACGACATTGGTGGCCCCCTTGAGCTCGGGCCCTGCGGCGGTGACGTTGGTGGGCGTGCCCTTCTGGCCGATCCACAGTCCATCGGGCTGCGCGAACTTGTCGTTGCCGTCCGAGCGGATGGTCATCCATTTCACCGGGCCGCCCACCTCGTCGCCGGCGGCGTTCTTGGGCGCATTCAGGCCGGTGAGGAAGGGGCCGGTGCCCGAGAACTCATTGCCTTCTCGAAATCCGGGGATGGCCCACACGCCATGGTTGGGCGTGCCGCCAAGGATGGCGTGGCTCACCGCTCGGTCGCCGCCGCCGTTGTAGACGTAGTTGCGGATCGCGTTGCCGCCGCGCGAGTTGCCCACCAGCACCACCTGGCGGGCGCCGGTGCGCTGCAGCACCTTGTCCACCTCGGCCTTCAGGTAGGCCATGTGCTCGGCCGCCGAGGTGCGGCCCGGCTGCGGCTTGGCGTCGTCATCGCGCGAGAGCGGGTAGGGCAGGTCGATGGCGTGCAGGCGCTCGCGCGGCCAGCCGTTGGACTCGAAGCGCCACACGGTGGCCTGCCACAGTGCGGCGGTGTCGCCGTTGCCGTGCACGAAGACGATGGGCGGCGCTTCGGCGAGGCTCGGTGCGCGGGTTGCGCAACCCGCCAGGGCCAGTGCGGCGGCCGCAGCGGCGCCCCACAGAAGCGATCGGCGGGGCAGTGAAAACGTATTCATCGCAAGAGCTCCAGAAAAGAAAAAATGCCCGTGGACCGGGGAATCCACGAGCATCGTTCAAGGGTGTTACGCGCCTGCGTCAGGCAAAGACGCCCGCCGTATCCTGCATGCGGGCCGACACTTCGCCCAGGTGGTGCAGCGTGTCGCCGAACGTCATCTCCAGCTGCGTGAGCTTCTTGAAGTAGTGGCTGCCGATGTACTCGTCCGTCACGCCGATGCCGCCATGCAGTTGCACGGACTGCTGGCCCACGAAGCGCATCGATTGGCCCAACTGCACCTTGGCGCGGGCCATGGCCGCGCGGCGCTCGGCCGCCGGGGCGCCGAGCTTCAGGCTGGCGTAGTAGCTCATCGAGCGGGCGAGTTCGAGCTGCATCTTCATGTCGGCCACGCGATGGCGCAGCGCCTGGAAGCTGGCGATGAACACGCCGAATTGCTTGCGCTGGTTCATGTATTCGACGGTGAGCGATACCGTCTTGTCCATCACGCCCACGGCCTCGGCGCAGGTGGCGGCGATGCCGGTGTCCACGGCCAGTTCCAGCGCGGCCAGGCCGTCGGTGGTGATGAGCGTGGCGGGCGCGTTGGCCAGCCGCAGTTCGGCCGCACGGCTGCCGTCCTGCGTGACGTAGCCGCTGGCGGTCACGCCCGATGCGGAGCGCTCGACCAGGAAGAGGGCGATCTTGCCCTCCAACTGCGCGGGCACGATGAAGGCGTCGGCCTGGTCACCGGCGGGTACTATGCTTTTAGTAGCTGTCAGCGCATATCCAGATTGCGCTGGAGCCGCTTTTGCATCGCAAACGTCCAGGCGGTAGCGCGCCTTGCGCTCCTGGTAGGCCAGCACCACCAGGGCTTCGCCGCTGGCCACGCGGGGCAGCCAGGCGCCCTGCACATCGGCGGGTGCGTAGTGCGACAGCACGCTGCTGGCGATGAAGGCCTGGGCGATGGGCTCGAGCACCATGCCGCGGCCCAGTTCCTCGGCCACCACCATCGCATCGATGGCGCCCTGGCCCATGCCGTCGTGGGCCTCGGGCACGGTGAGCGCGGTCAGGCCCAGTTCGGCCAGTTCGCCCCAGGCGGCGCGGTCGAAGCCGCCGGCGGCCACTGCGGCGCGGCGGCGCTCGAAGGTGTAGCCCTTGTCCACCCACTTGCGCACGGCGTCGCGCAGTTGTTCCTGGTCGTCAGAAAAATCGAAATCCATGTTCTTGTCTCCTTAGCCCAGCACAGTCTGCGCGACGATATTTCTTTGCACTTCATTGCTGCCACCATAGATGGTGGTCTTGCGCAGGTTGAAGTAGGTGGACGCCAGCGGCGCGTTGGCGGTGACGCCGCCAGGGAAGTCGCCCTGCCAGCCGGCTTCCATCGCCTCTTCGATGAAGGGCAGGCTGAACGGGCCGGCGGCCAGCATCATCAGCTCGGCGTAGCGCTGCTGGATCTCGCTGCCCTTGATCTTGAGCAGGCCGGCGATGTCGAGCGAGTTCTTGCCCGACTTCTCGGCCGACAGCACGCGCAGCACGAGCATCTCAAGCGCCACGATGTCCACTTCGAGCAGGGCGATCTGGTCGCGAAAGCGTGTGTCGTCCCACATGCCTTCGGTCTTGGCGATGCGCTTCAAGCGCTCCAGCTCGCGCTTGCTGCGGTTCACGTCGGCGATGTTGGTGCGCTCGTGGCTCAGCAGGTGCTTGGCGTAGGTCCAGCCCTTGTTCTCCTCGCCGATCAGGTTCTCGGCGGGCACCTCGACGTTGTCGAAGAACACTTCGTTGACCTCGCACTCGCCGTCCAGCAGCTTGATGGGGCGCACCGTGACGCCCTTGGACTTCATGTCCAGCAGCAGGAACGAGATGCCGGTCTGCGGTTTGCCCTCGGTGCTGGTGCGCACCAGGTTGAACATCCAGTCGCCATGCTGGCCCAGGGTGGTCCAGGTCTTCTGGCCGTTGACGATGTACTTGTCGCCCACGCGCTCTGCGCGGGTCTTGACGCTGGCCAGGTCCGAACCCGATCCGGGTTCGCTGTAGCCCTGGCTCCACCACACTTCGCCGCTGGCGATCCCGGGCAAGAAGCGCTTTTGCTGCTCGGCACTGCCAAAGGCCATGATCACCGGGGCCACCATCACCGGGCCGAAAGGCACGATGCGGGGCGCGCCGGCCAGGGCGCACTCTTCCTCGAACAAATGCTTTTGCACGGCCGTCCAGCCGGGGCCGCCGAACTCCTTGGGCCAGCCGAATCCCAGCCAGCCCTTCTTGCCCAGGATCTTGGCCCAGCCTTGCAGATCGTCGCGGGTCAGGCGCAAGGCGTTGTGCACCTTGTGGGAGATTTCTTTTGGAAGGTTGGCGTGTACCCACGCGCGAATCTCTTCGCGGAAGGCCTGCTCTTCGGGGGTGAATGCGAGATCCATGCGGTTTGTCTCCAAGTGATCCCGCATTTGTAGCACGGTCGTTCGTTTTAGTCCTGTCCGGGTGGTGACATTTCGTGGGCGATGCCCAGCTCGGCGCACAGGCGCTGCACCGTGGCCTGCAGGGCGGCCACCTGCCCTTCGAGGGCATCCACCCGCGTCTGCAGTGCGGCGGCGGCGGTGCCCCCGCTACCGCTGGTGGCGGGCGCTGCGGCGCTGGTATCCACTGGCCCGCACATCAGGTGGGCCCACCGCTGCTCGCGCGCGCCGGGCGCGCGGGGCAGCAGCACCACCAGCGGGCCTCCTTTTTCAGCGTTGCGCTCCTGCAGCTCGTCGAGGAAGGCTTCCACCGACGAGATGTCGGCAAAGCGGTACCAGCGCTCGGCATTGATGCGCAACTCGCCCGCCGTCTGCGGCCCGCGCAGCATCAGAAGGCCCAGCAGCACGGCCGACTGTTCGGGCACGCCCACGCCGCGCTGGAAGTTGTGCTCCCAGCGCGTGGTGCGGTTGCCGCTGGTCTCAAAGGCCAGCGTCAGCAGCTTGAGCGAATCCAGCGCTTCCTGGGCCTCGGCGTCGCTCAGGCTCATCACCGGATCGCGGCTGGTCTTCTGGTTGCAGCCGGTGACCAGGCCGTTGAGCGACATGGGGTAGCTGTCGGGCACGGTGCGGGCTTTTTCCATCAGGGTGGCGAGCACGCGGGCTTCGTGGAGGGTAAGGGGGCGGATGGCGGGGTCGAAGGGCATGGCTGGGATAATCCGGTGCAATTTATGAAGAACATCGTCATTCTGATCTCGGGCGGCGGCTCCAACATGGCGGCCATCGTCCGCACCGCGCAGCAAGAGGGCTGGGAGCAGCGCTACGGCGCGCGCGTGGTGGCCGTCGTCAGCAACAAGCCCGAGGCCGCCGGCCTGGCCTTCGCGCGAGAGCAGGGCATTGCCGCCGAAGCGCTGGACCACAGGGGGTTCGCCAGCCGCGAGGCGTTCGATGCCGAACTGGCCGCGCTGATCGACCGGCACGAGCCAGCGCTGGTGGTGCTGGCGGGCTTCATGCGCATCCTCACGTCGGGCTTCGTGGCGCGGTACGCGGGGCGCCTGATCAATATCCACCCGTCTCTGCTGCCGGCCTTCACCGGCCTGAACACCCACCAGCGCGCGATCGATGCGGGTTGCAAGGTGGCTGGCGTGACGGTGCACCAGGTGACGGCCGAACTGGATGTGGGCCCCATACTGGACCAGGCCGTGGTGCCGGTTCTGCCCGGCGACACGGCCGACGCGCTGGCGGCCCGGGTGCTCGCGCAGGAGCACCTGATCTACCCACGGGCCGTGCGGGCTCTGGTGCAGCGGCCGTAGACATTTTTCCAGCGCTCGATTGCTATCTTTTTGGTAGCTTCTTACGCTTGTCAGTAAAGCGTTGGCGGCCATTTTGTGGCCGGGAGGCGACCGGAGAGCCCGGGTCGCTCACAGTGCGGCAGGTTCAGCCGGCGGCGTATCGTCCGCACATTTCTCGAAGCGTGGGCGCAGCACGCCGTCCACCAGCACCGGCTCCTCGAACATCGCGGCAGGCCGTACCCACAGGCCGTGCTGGCCGTAGAGCGCGCGGTACAGCGTCATGGGCTCCAGCGTCTCGCTGTGGCGCACGGTGTCGAGCACTTCATAGAGCATGCCCTTGTAGTGGCGGTACAGCCCCGGCGGAGTGCGGATGAGGTCGGGAAGATCGTCGTCGGTCATGAGGGGGCGTTTTGGTGGTTGGCAGGTGGTTCGTTAGGATGGCGGGCTGCGCCAGTATTTTGTGCGGCGAAGGCGGTGTTCGGCGCTAGATTCATGCGCGGACCGCCCGGCAGCAGAACAAAACCAACCGTACCGAGTGAGAGGGACACCGTGGACCAGGCAGATTTTGTGCACCTAGTGCGCATGAGCGAGCATGCCAGTGCCGACAACAGCAGTGCGTACCGGCGCAGCGTGGCCGCCTTTGCGGCACTGGGCTATGCCTGGGTGCTGGGTTGCCTTGTGCTCGCTGGCGCCATCGTGGTGTGGGTGGTGCCCCAACTGCTGCACGGGCGCTTTCGCTTCGCCATGGTGTGGCTGCTGCTGGGCGCGGGCGGCCTGCTGTGGGTGAGCCTGCGCGCTCTGTGGGTGCGGCTGGACGAGCCCGAGGGCGTGGAGATCACCCCCCTGGAGGCGCCCGAGCTCTTCGAGGCGCTCGAGCGCATTCGCCGCAAGATCAAGGGCCCGCCCATCCACAAGGTGCGGCTCGACAGCGAGTTCAATGCCAGCATCCAGCAGCTGCCACGCTACGGGTTGCTGGGAGGCGCCGTCAACCATCTCACCATCGGCCTGCCGCTGCTGATGGCCCTGGACCGTCCGCGCTTCCTGGCCGTGCTGGCCCACGAATACGGCCACTTGCGCGGCGACCATGGCCGCTTCGCCGCCTGGATCTACCGCACCCGGCTGTCGTGGATGCGGCTGAACCACAGTCTGTCCGACGACGAGGGTGTGGCGGGAGCTGCCACGCAGGCCTTCATGCGCTGGTACTTCCCGCGCTTCTCGGCCAAGACCTTCGCGCTGGCGAGGCAGGACGAGTACGAGGCCGACCGCATCGCCGGCCGTCTGCTGGGGCGCGAGGTCACGGCGGCCGCGCTGGCCGAGATCGAAATACGCGGGGCCTGGCTGCAGGAGGAGTTCTGGGGAAACCACTGGTGCGCTGCCGCTGGCAACCCGCTGCCCGTGGGGCCGTTTCGCAGCATGCGCCGCCGCCTGGCCGAGCCGCCGGACGCGGCCTTTGCCAACGATGCCATGCGCCAGGCGCTCAAGCGCATCAGCAGCGTGGACGACACACATCCCGGCCTGCGCGACCGCATCGAGGCGCTGGACGCCGCACCCACCGTGCCCGACTGGTCGCGCGGCAACGCGCTGAGCCTGCTGGGCCCCGAGGCCAAGCGCTGGGTGGCGCATTTCGACAAGGAGTGGTGCCGTGAGAACGCCACGGAGTGGAAGCAGCACCACGCGTGGCTGGAGCGTGTGCGCGCGCGTGCCGAGGTGCTGGGCGCATCGACCGCCCAGAGCAGCGCAGCCGACCTGGTGGAGCTGGCGCGCCTGAAACGCCACCTGGACCCGCGCGCCGATGTGCGCGCGCTGTACGAGACCGCGCTGGCACGCAGCCCCGAGCACCCCGCCGCGTTGCGCGGGCTGGTCACCTGCCTTGCCGAGGACGACCGCGATGGCAAGCTCGCACTGCTGCACCGGCTGTGGGACACCGGCAGCGGCGATCGCTATTGGGCGGCGCGCACGGCGCTGGCCGAGCTGGAAACCCCGCGGCTGGGGAAGGACCACGATGCCGCCGCCTTCAAGCAGTGGCGCAAGCGGCTCGAGCGCGCGCAGGAGTCCGAGGATCGTGCGTGGGAGGAACTCTCGGGCACGTCATTCTTCGGTCAGATCTCACGCCACGACCTGAGCGAATTCGAGTTGGCCGAACTGAAGGCGGAGCTGGCCCGCTGCACGCCGCTGTCGCGCTGCTGGCTGGTGCGCAAGAACCTGCGCGAGTACCCCCAGCGCCGCGCCTACCTGCTCTTTGTGGAACTCCCCGGCATGGACGATGACGGCCGCTATCACCTGTGCCGAGCGCTGGAGCGCAATCTGAGCATTCCGGGGCCCACCCTCGCGCTGTGGGCGGGCGAATCGCCCACGCTCAAGGAAATCCAGCGCTACGCGTTCGATCCGATCTTCACGAGGTAAGCCAGGCCTCCTGAGCCGCATAGTGTCCTCACTCAAAGGCGGGGCGCGCAGGCAGAGACTGGCGCACCCCAAGCCAGTGCCACCGTGGAGCTGGCTCTGCCAGGCCACGGGTGGCGTCCCCCTTGGGAGGAAGGCGCGAAGCGACACAGGGGGGCTTTCAGAATGGGACAATAGGGGGATGCACCCCAAAGTTCTTCTCGACGCCTGCGCCGAACTCGTCCGCCTGACCCTCACCTTCGAACACCCTGCCGACGCGGTGGTGTCGCGTTTTTTCCGTGACAACCGGGGCCTGGGTCCCCGCGAGCGGGCCACGCTGGCCGAGACGGTCTACACCGTGCTGCGCAAGAAGCTGCTGTTCGACCACATGGCGCCTTCGGGTTCCGGGCCGAAGGAGCGGCGTCTGGCCATCCTGGGCTTCTACGGGCCGCGTGATTTCCTCAAGAGCGCATTGACCGACCAGGAAAGGAACTGGCTTGAGCAGTGCGACGCCGTCACGGTGGACGACCTCATGGAGCGCCACCGCCACAACCTGCCCGAATGGCTGGTGCAGCCCCTGAAGGATCAGCTGGGCACGGGCTTCTGGCCGCTGGTAGAGAGCCTGTCGAGCGCTGCGCCGCTGGATTTGCGCGTCAACGCGCTGAACGACAAGCGCGCCGATGTGCAGAAGGAATTGGCCAAGGCTGGCATCAAGGCACTGCCTACTCCGTATTCCCCCTGGGGCCTGCGCATCGATGGCAAGCCTGCGCTGACCAAGCTCGAGGTCTTCACCCGCGGCGCGGTGGAAGTGCAGGACGAAGGCTCCCAACTGCTGGCGCTGCTGCTGGATGCCAAGCGCGGCGAGATGGTCGTGGATTTTTGCGCCGGCGCGGGCGGCAAGACGCTGGCGATTGGCGCGAGCATGCGCAACACCGGGCGCCTGTACGCGTTCGACGTGTCGGGCCACCGGCTCGACGCCTTGAAGCCCCGGCTCGCCCGCAGCGGACTGTCCAACGTCCACCCTGCGGCCATTGCCCACGAGCGGGATGACCGCGTCAAGCGCCTGGCGGGCAAGATCGACCGCGTGCTGGTCGATGCGCCGTGCTCGGGCCTGGGCACGCTGCGCCGCAACCCCGACCTGAAGTGGCGCCAGACGCCCAAGGCGGTGGAGGAACTGGTGGCCAAGCAGACCGCCATCCTGGCCAGCGCCGCGCGGCTGCTCAAGTCCGGCGGCCGTCTGGTGTATGCCACCTGCAGCATCCTGCCGCAGGAAAACGAGGCCATCGCGGAGGCCTTCAGTGCTGCGCACCCGGACTTCGAACTTCTGGATGCGGCCGAGCTGCTCACGCAGCTCAAGGTGGAGGGCGCGCAGGGACTGTGCAGCGGCGGCGAGATGGGCACTGGATATCTGCGCCTGTGGCCTCATGTGCACCAGACCGATGGCTTCTTTGCCGCCGTCTGGAAGAGGAAGTAACCCCCCTGAGCCGCTGCGCGTCTTCCCTCAAGGGGCGAGCGACGAAACATACCTTGAAGCGGCGTGCCGCTGCGTCGCTTCGTCCGCTCTGGCACAGGGGTTGCATGCCTTGTCGTGCAGGCGACGCAGGTGCCAATTCACCCTTGCTACTGCGGATAACCTCTGATCGAAAACAGGGAGCCTCCCTTTAAAATCCTCCGACCCGCCACCGCTGGTGGCCGGGTGTCTTGTACAAGGTTTTTCTCACTATGCTGTTACCCGATTGGGCTGTACTGAACGCTGCCATCGACTGGCTTGGCCATGGATTGTGGAATCTGGCCTGGTGGCAGATCGTGTTGTACACCCTGGCGACCACCCACATCACCATTGCGGCGGTCACCATCTTCCTGCACCGTGCGCAGGCTCACCGGTCTCTTGACCTGCACGCCGTTCCCTCACATTTCTTCCGATTCTGGCTCTGGATCGGCACAGGCATGGTCACCAAGGAATGGGTGGCCATCCATCGCAAGCACCACGCCAAGTGCGAAACGGTGGACGACCCGCACAGCCCGCAGACGCGGGGTCTGGACACCGTGATGTGGCGCGGCGCCGAGCTGTATCGTGCCGAATCGAAGAACCTGGAGACGATGAAGAAGTTCGGCCACGGCACGCCCGATGACTGGATGGAGCGCAACGTGTACACGCGTTTCGGATGGCAGGGCGTGGGCCTGATGCTGGTCCTGAACCTGGCCCTGTTCGGTGCGCTGGGGGCGGCTGTCTGGGCCGTGCAGATGCTCTGGATCCCCTTCTGGGCCGCGGGGGTGGTCAACGGCATCGGCCACTACTGGGGCTATCGCAACTTCGAAGCCACCGATGCGAGCACCAATCTCTCGCCCTGGGGCGTGATCATCGGCGGCGAAGAGCTGCACAACAACCACCACACTTACCCCACGTCGGCCAAGTTCTCGGTCAAGCCGTACGAGTTCGACATCGGCTGGGTCTACATCAGCCTGATGCGGAAGGTGGGCTGGGCTACCGTCAAGAAGGTGCCGCCCAAGCTGCAACTGGGCGACGTGAAAGCCGTGGCCGACGAGAAGACGCTAGAGGCCTTGATCGCCAACCGCTACGAGGTGATGGCCGGCTATGCGCGCGGCGTGCGCCAGGCCTGCAAGGAAGAGATCGCCGCGCTCAAGGCGCGCCAGGCGGACGTTTCGGTACTCAAGGCCGCCAAGCGCTGGCTGCACCGCGATGCCGAGAAAGTGCCCGCCGTCGCGCTGCCGCAACTGGCCCAGGCGCGTGCTGCGCACCCCGCGCTCGACAAGATGGTCACCATGCGCGAAGAGCTGCGCCAACTGTGGCTCAATACATCGCAGTCCCGCGAGCAGCTCACGGCCGACCTGCAGGCCTGGTGCCGCCGGGCCGAGGAAAGTGGCATTGCCGCACTGCGCGAGTTCTCGCTGCGGCTGCGTGCGGCCCAGGCCTGAAGCGACCGGGCAGACCTCTGCGGTCCGCCAAGGCCTTGCCTCCCGGGCAAGGCCTTTTTCTTTGGGCGCTCCTGGTCACCGCGTGGCGTGCAACGCGCCGCCGTATGTGCGGCCTTTTTTCCCCAATCGGCCTGCCAAGGCGCGCATCCACCGTGCGGCCACGTGCCGCAGCCTGGGTGCCGGCGTGCCTTCGGTCACCTGGATTTCCGCGCGGCAGTGCAGGGCGTTGTCCACCAGGACCCATGCAGCCTGCGCCTGTTTCACATCGCGCGGCAGGTAGTCGCCGGCCTTGAGCCTGGCGTGGGTAGGTGTGTGCAGGGCGTGCCCGCAGTTGTCCGGGGTGAAGCGCACGCACACTTCTCCTTGCGTCGCGCGCAGGAAACCTCCTGGCGGCAGGTATAGCCAGAGGCTCTGGCCGGGCAGGAGACCCATGGTGGTTGTGGTGGGGGAAATGCTGGATGGACTGGGCTGTGGCATGGTGCGGTGTTCCTGAACGGGGTGGCTGCAGAAGGCCTTTAGCGTAGGAAAAGCAGGCCTCGCCCACTAGGTACACGCGGCCGCAATGCGGGCTAGAACAGCATCGATTCCTGGTGTCCTGTTATGGTTGCATCTTGCCTTTCCTGTATCTGTACCGGTCCAGGGTGTTGCGGCAGGATGTCGCCTTGACCTGTTGTTGCCGCGTTTGAGCCCACGGTCGCACTGAGAGCCTGCCATGCCTTCTTCTTCCTCCGACAAACGGGAAGCCCCGCTGTACCGTCAGCTGGCGGCCTTGTATGAACAGGCGATCGCAGCAGGCAGCCTGGCGCCCGGCATGCGCATGCCGTCGGTGCGCGAGCTATGCCAGCGCCACCAGGTGAGCCTGACCACGGCGCTGCAGGTGTTGCGCCATCTCGAATCCCAAGGCTGTCTGGATGCGCGCGAGCGGGTGGGCTACTTCGTACGCGAGCCGGGCGGCGTGGCGTTGCCCCAGGCCCGCGAGCCTGAGCTGCACGAGCCCCTGGCTGAGGATCCGCACGTCTTTGCGGGCATCAATGAGCGAATTTCGGGGTTTCTGGAGAAAGCCCGCCGTGCCGGCCCGCTCCCGCTTGACCTGGGCAGCGCCATGCCGGCGCCCAGCCTGTTCGACGCGGCCGCACTCAACCGGATGGCCCACGCACTGCTGCGCGAGCAGCCCGATATCCTGGTGTACGGGCCGTCGGCGCCCACCACCCATCCCGAGTTCCAGCAGGCCATGGCACGGCACGCGCTGACCTTCGGTGTGTGCGTGGCGCCGGCAGACATCGGCGCGACGCACGGCAACTCCGAAGCGGTGAACCTGGCCCTGGATGCGGTGGCGGAGCCAGGCGACGTGATCGCCGTCGAGTCCCCCACCTTCTTCGGCATCCTGCAGGCCATCGAGGTGCGCGGGCTGCGCGCGCTGGAGATTCCCAGCAGCCCGCACACCGGCATGTCGCTGGAGGCGCTGGAGTTGGCCGCGCGCAACGAGCCCCGGCTCAAGGGCGTGGTGGTGGTGCCGCACCTGCAGATGCCCCAGGGCAGCGTGATGCCCGATGCACACAAGCAGCGCCTGGTGGCACTGTGTGTGGAACATGGGCTGGCACTCATCGAGGACGACATCTACCGGGAATTCGTGGAATCGCCGCATGTACTGCGCCCCGCCAAGGCATGGGACCGGCCGGGCGATGCAGGGCAAGTGATCTATTGCGCATCGCTCAGCAAGAGCTTTGCGCCCGGCCTGCGCCAGGGCTGGATGAGCGCCGGGCGCTGGCAGGCCCGTGTGCAGATGATCAAGTTCGCCCGCACGCGCAACATGCAGACATGGTCGCAGCTGCTGGCGGCGCGCAGCGTGGACTCGCCGGCCTACGAGCGCCACATGCGCCGCATGCGTGCGCAACTGCGCCTGCAGCGCGAGCAGGCCGCCCGGGCTGTTGCGCGGTACTTTCCGCCGGGCACTCGCCTGAGCCTGCCACCGGGCGGCCTGAGCCTGTGGCTGGAGCTCCCGCAGGGGCTGTCGTCCACGCGCCTGTACGACGAGGCGCTGCACAAGGGCATCCGCGTGGCACCGGGTCCCATGTTCTCGAACACGGGGCGTTACGAGCACTTTCTGCGGCTGAGCTGCGGGATGCCATTCACCGCCGAGGTGGAGGCGGGTTACCGCACGCTCGGCGCGCTTTTGGCGGCGCAGTGCGCCGAACTGCCGGCCGTTCGCAAGGCCGCCTGAGAACGTGTTGACGGCCTGCGGGAGGCCGGATTCCGTACGGCCATAAAAAAACCGCCCAGGAGGGCGGCTTCTTGGGGAAGGCAGGCTGAATTACTTCAGCTTGATTTCCTTGTATTCGACGTGCTTGCGAGCCTTGGGATCAAATTTCATGATCAGCATCTTCTCGGGCATCGTCTTCTTGTTCTTGGTCGTGGTGTAGAAGTGGCCGGTACCCGCAGTGGATTCCAGCTTGATCTTGTCGCGTCCGCCTTTGCTTGCCATGGTGCTTCTCCTTAGGCTTGGCCACGTGCGCGCAGGTCTGCGAGCACCGAGTCGATACCGTTCTTGTCGATCAAACGCAGGGCAGCGCTCGAAACGCGCAGGCGCACCCAGCGGTTTTCGCTCTCGACCCAGAAACGGCGGTATTGCAGGTTCGGCAGGAACCGGCGCTTGGTTTTGTTGTTGGCGTGGGAAACATTGTTCCCGGTCATGGGCTTCTTGCCCGTTACGTCGCAGACGCGTGCCATGAGGACACTCCGATACTTTTTAACGGCCGTTTGCGGGCGCCCTGGGCAATCCTTGCCGAGGGCTCGCTGGCGGCCTCACCTCGCCAGAAAGGGTGGCGGTAACCCGGTTTTGCTGCCCGAACTGCCGCGCAAAGGCGAAGCCGAATTCAGCAAAGCCACGGATTATAGCCTGGCCACTGCTTTTCCATCAAGCTTCCTGTTCCAGGAAGCGCTGGGCGTCCAGCGCGGCCATGCAGCCCGTGCCTGCGCTTGTGATGGCCTGGCGGTACACGTGGTCCTGAACGTCGCCGGCGGCGAACACGCCGGGCACGCTGGTTTGCGTGGCAAAACCCTTGAGTCCGCCCTGGGTGATGATGTAGCCGTTTTCCATCTCGAGCTGGCCCTGGAAGATCTCGGTGTTGGGCGCGTGGCCGATGGCGATGAAGCAGCCTTGCAGCTGGATGTTTTCCGTGCTGCCGTCCTTCGTGCTTTTGATGCGGATGCCGGTCACGCCGGTGTTGTCGCCCAGCACCTCGTCGAGCGTGTTGAACAGCTTGAGCTCGATCTTGCCGGCGGCGACCTTCTCGTTGAGCTTGTCCACCAGGATGGGCTCGGCCTTGAACTTGTCGCGGCGGTGCACCAGCGTGACCTTGCGGGCGATGTTCGACAGGTACAGCGCTTCTTCGACGGCGGTGTTCCCGCCGCCGACCACGCAGACATCCTGCTCACGGTAGAAGAATCCGTCGCAGGTGGCGCAGCCGGACACGCCCTTGCCCATGAAGGCTTCTTCCGAGGGCAGGCCCAGGTACTTGGCCGATGCGCCCGTGGCGAGAATCAGCGCGTCGCAGGTGTAGGTGCCGCTGTCGCCGGTGAGGGTGAAGGGGCGCTGGCTGAAGTCGACCTTGTTGATGTGGTCGAAGATCACCTGGGTCTTGAAGCGCTCGGCGTGCTCCAGGAAGCGCTGCATCAGGTCGGGGCCCTGCACGCCGTGGACGTCGGCGGGCCAGTTGTCCACCTCGGTCGTGGTCATCAGCTGGCCACCCTGGGCCATGCCGGTGATGAGCACCGGATTCAGGTTGGCGCGCGCCGCATAGACGGCGGCCGTGTAGCCGGCGGGGCCGGAGCCGAGAATCAGAACTTTCGCGTGTTGGGTGGTGGACATGGTAAAAGCCTGTGTTTTGCGCCCGCTACACGGGGCGCTGTTGGGAAAGCTGGGGGGCAGGGCGCCAAGTATCAACCGCTCACGGTCGGTGCAAGCTGCTCCAAATTCAATCACGGCGATTGTAAGAACCGATGGATGTCCCGTTGCGGTTCAGGTGCAACCGCACCTTGCGCGCCAGGTCTTTCACGGGTCCGCGAAAGTGCATGCCACATCGAGAGGAGAAGCTTTTTATGTCGACGATGTTGTCCAACCTGGATCTGCTGCGCCGGGTGCCCCTGTTTTCGCTGCTCACGGTGACGCAGGCCGAGGTGATCAGCGGCGCGGTCATCAAGCGCCGCTTCAAGCGCGGCGAAACCCTGGTGGAGCAGGGGCACAAGTCGGACGCGCTGTTCATCCTGCTGACCGGGCGAGCCCGGGTGATGACTTCCGACAGCCGGGGCCGCGAGGTGATCCTGGCCACGCTCTCGCAGGGCGACTATCTGGGCGAGATGAGCATCATCGACAACGAACCCCATTCGGCCACCGTGCGCGCCGAGGTGCAGACCGACGTGCTCATGCTCGGCCGCACCGAGTTCGCGCGCTGCCTGACCGAGAACGCCTCCATGTCGCTGGTGGTGATGCGCGGGCTGGTCAAGCGCCTGCGCCATGCCGACCGCAAGATAGAGTCTCTGGCACTGCTGGACGTGTATGGGCGCGTTGCGCATGCACTGCTCGATTTCGCCACGCCCGATGCGCAGGGCCAGTTGATCATCAAGGACAAGATCTCCCGCCAGGACCTGGCCAAGATGGTGGGCGCTTCCCGCGAGATGGTCAGCCGCGTGATGAAGGACCTGGAAGAGCGCGGCTTCATCGAGGTGCTGCCCAGCGGCGCTACGCTGCTCAAGGACCGGTTGAACGCACTGGGTTGACGCGCAGGGAGCTGTTGGCGGGGATCGGTGGCGGCTGCTGCCGGTGGTTGCGTTAAGCTCGCTGCGCACGCATATGACCTATTCCCTCAATACCCTGAACGCATCGTCCGCGGCGAAGTCGCCGCCCCGCACGGGTGCTGCCCGTTTCGGCCATGAGATCGGCCTGATGGTGGGCCTGCTGGCCCTGGTTTTCTGGTTGCTGGCGCTCGTCAGCTACTCCGCGCAGGATGCGGCTTTTTCCAATTCCGGTGCGCGGGATGCCCGCATGGTGGCCAACTGGGCCGGCAGGTTCGGCGCTTGGCTGGCCGACGGCAGCTACTTCGCGCTCGGCTTTTCCGTGTGGTGGTGTGTGGCGGCGGGCGTGCGCGCCTGGCTGTCGTCGCTCGCGCGCTGGATGCGCGGCGGCGAGCAGGTGCCGGGTGCCGCCAGTCCTATGCAGCGCCGCGCGCTGTTCTGGGGCGGGCTGGTGCTGCTGATGTGCGCCAGCACGGCCCTGGAATGGTCGCGGCTGTACCGCTTCGAATCGCTGCTGCCGGGCGGGCACGCCGGTGGCGTGCTGGGCTATGTGGTGGGGCCCGCCAGCGTGAAGTGGCTGGGCTACACCGGCTCGGCCCTGCTGTCGATCGTGATCGCCGTGCTGGGCGCGGCGCTGGTGTTTCGTTTCTCGTGGGGGCACGTGGCGGAGACGCTGGGGTCGCGCATCGATTCACTCGTGCAGTCGCGCCTGGCCAAGCGCGAAGTCGCCAAGGACGTGGCCGTGGGCCGCAAGGCGGCCCGCGAGCGCGAGGTGGTGGTGCTGGAAGAGCGCATCGAGAGCGAGGTGCAGCACCCCGAGCCCATCCAGATCATCGAGCCGGTCCTGGTGGACGTTCCGCAGAGCACCCGCGTGGTCAAGGAGCGCCAAAAGCCCCTGTTCACCGAGATGCCCGACAGCAAGCTGCCCCTGGTGGACCTGCTCGACGGACCGCAGCAGCGCCAGGAAACCGTGGCGCCCGAGACGCTGGAGATGACCAGCCGGCTCATCGAGAAGAAGCTCAAGGATTTCGGCGTGGAGGTGCGCGTGGTCGCGGCCATGCCGGGCCCGGTGATCACGCGCTACGAGATCGAACCCGCCACGGGCGTGAAGGGCTCGCAGATCGTGGGCCTGGCCAAGGATCTGGCGCGTTCGCTGAGCCTGGTGTCCATCCGCGTGGTGGAAACCATTCCGGGCAAGAACTACATGGCGTTGGAGTTGCCCAACGCCAAGCGCCAGTCCATCCGGCTGTCCGAGATCCTCGGCTCGCAGGTCTACCACGAGGCCAAGAGCATGCTCACCATGGGCCTGGGCAAGGACATCGTGGGCAACCCGGTGGTGGCCGACCTGGCCAAGATGCCGCACGTACTGGTGGCCGGTACCACGGGCTCGGGCAAGTCGGTGGGGATCAACGCGATGATCCTGTCGCTGTTGTACAAGGCCGAGGCGCGCGATGTGCGCCTGTTGATGATCGACCCCAAGATGCTGGAAATGTCGGTCTACGAAGGCATCCCGCACCTGCTGGCGCCCGTGGTCACCGACATGAAGCAGGCGGCCCACGGGCTGAACTGGTGCGTGGCCGAGATGGAGCGCCGCTACAAGCTGATGTCCAAGCTCGGGGTGCGCAACCTGGCGGGCTACAACACCAAGATCGACGAAGCCAAGGCGCGCGAGGAGTTCATCTACAACCCCTTCAGCCTGACGCCGGAGGAGCCCGAGCCCCTGCAACGCCTGCCGCACATCGTGGTCATCATCGACGAGCTGGCCGATCTGATGATGGTGGTGGGCAAGAAGATCGAAGAGTTGATCGCCCGCCTGGCGCAGAAGGCGCGGGCGGCCGGCATCCACCTGATCCTGGCCACGCAGCGGCCCAGCGTGGATGTCATCACCGGCCTGATCAAGGCCAACATCCCGACCCGCATCGCGTTCTCGGTGGGCTCCAAGATCGACAGCCGCACCATCCTGGACCAGATGGGCGCCGAAGCGCTGCTGGGCATGGGCGACATGCTCTACATGGCCAGCGGCACGGGTCTGCCGATACGGGTGCACGGCGCCTTCGTGTCGGACGAAGAAGTACACCGTGTCGTCAGCTACCTCAAGGAACAAGGGGAGCCGGACTACATAGAGGGCGTGCTCGAGGGCGGAACTGTGGACGGTGACGGTGATCTGTCAGGAGAAGGCGGCGGCGGCGATGGGGGCGAGAAGGACCCCATGTACGACCAGGCCGTCGAAGTGGTGCTCAAGGACCGCAAGGCGAGCATCTCGTACGTGCAGCGCAAGCTGCGCATTGGCTACAACCGGTCGGCGCGCCTGCTCGAAGACATGGAAAAGGCGGGCCTGGTGAGCGGCCTCACGGCCAGCGGCCAGCGCGAAGTGCTGGTTCCCAACCGCAGCGAGTGAAAGGCCGACAGGCCGGGCCATCGTGCCGGCCTGGACCGCACCCCCCAGGAGTTTCTGTTGAAAAAGATCGCCACTACAATTTTGATAGCAGTTGCCGCAGGCGCAGCAAGCGCTGACGGCCTGAAGAACCTGGAGTCCTTCATGAAGGGCAGCCAGACGGGCAAGGCGGAATTCACGCAGACCGTGACCTCTCCGCCCAAGGACGGCCAGGCAGCGCGCACCAAGCAATCGAGCGGCAGCTTCGAGTTCCAGCGTCCCAACCGCTTCAAGTTCGTCTACAAGAAGCCCTTCGAGCAGACCATCGTGGCCGACGGCCAGACGTTGTGGCTCTACGACGTGGACCTGAACCAGGTCACGCAGCGCGCCCAGGCACAGGCGCTTGGCACCACGCCGGCAGCGCTGTTGGCATCGGCGCCGGACCTGTCGGCCCTGAAGGCCGAATTCACGCTTGAAAACGCTCCAGACCAGGACGGCCTGCAGTGGGTGCTGGCCACCCCCAAGACCAAGGAAGGCCAGCTCAAGAGCGTGCGCGTGGGCTTTGCCAGCGAGCAACTGGCAGCCCTGGACATTCTGGACAGTTTCGGCCAGCGTTCGCAGATCCGCTTCAACGGCATGCAGACCAACGCATCGCTGCCGGCGGGCACCTTCCAGTTCAAGCCGCCTGCAGGGGCGGATGTGGTCAAGCAGTAGAGCGGCGCAGTCCTGCTCCGCGCGCACTGGGGCTCAGGCCAGCAGCAAAAGAGCCAGCCCGATGGCGGCGGGCACGGACTGGATGAACAGGATCTTGCGGCTGGCTGTGGCCGCGCCGTACAGGCCGGCGACCAGCACGCACAGCAGGAAGAACACCTTCACGCCCAGGCCTGCGGCGTCGCCCAGGTACAGGCCCCAGAACAGCCCTGCGGCAAGAAAGCCGTTGTACAGGCCCTGATTGGCAGCCAGCACCTTGGTGGCTGCGGCCTGCTCCCTGGACTGGCCGAAGGCCTTGCGCCCGGCGGGCTTTTCCCACAGGAACATCTCGAGCACGAGGATGTAGACGTGCAGGACGCCGATCAGGCCGACGACGATATTGGCTGCAAGGGACATGGCTGGCAGGCTCCGGTAATGGACGGGAATGTGTGAACTGGCCGGCCTGATACTAGACGCTGGGTTGCTCCATGTCTGTCACCTGGGGGCCGTACCGGGCTGGCAGCCGCCGGCAGTGCCGTCGGCGCGGCGCAAGAAGCTCGTGTCGGGCAGGGCCGCATCCTGCACGCACGCCATGCCCGTTGCGGCCTGCGGGCCAGGCGGATGTGATGGAATCGGAGCATGACCGAAGCGCCTCCATCGCCCCACCTGCACCAGCCCCTGGCCGAACGGCTGCGCCCTCGCACGCTCGGCGAGGTGATAGGCCAGCAGCATGTGCTGGGCCCCGGCATGCCGCTGCGCCTGGCGTTCGAGTCGGGCCGGCCCCACAGCTGCATCCTGTGGGGGCCGCCGGGCGTGGGCAAGACCACCATCGCGCGGCTCATGGCCGATGCGTTCGATGCGCAGTTCATCAGCATCAGCGCGGTGCTGGGCGGGGTCAAGGACATCCGTGAGGCGGTCGAGCGCGCCCAGGCGGCGCGCGACGGGCTGATGCAGCAGCGCACCATCGTGTTCGTCGACGAAGTGCACCGCTTCAACAAGAGCCAGCAGGACGCCTTCCTGCCGCATGTCGAATCGGGCCTGTTCACCTTCATCGGCGCCACCACCGAGAACCCGTCGTTCGAGGTCAACTCCGCGCTGCTGTCGCGCGCTGCCGTGTATGTGCTGCAGCCGCTGTCGGAAGAGGATTTGAAGCAGATTGTGGCTCTGGCGCAGACGGAGAAAGCGCTTCCAGCTATTGAAAATGTAGCAATCGACCGCCTGGTGGCCTATGCCGACGGCGACGCCCGCCGGCTGCTCAACACCCTGGAGACGCTGGCCATGGCCGCTGCCCAGGAGAAGCTTGCCGAGATCACCGACGCCTGGCTGCTCAAGGTGCTGGGCGAGCGCATGCGCCGCTACGACAAGGGCGGCGAGCAGTTCTACGACACCATCAGCGCGCTGCACAAGTCGGTGCGCGGCTCGGATCCCGACGCCGCGCTGTACTGGCTGGTGCGCATGCTCGACGGCGGGGCCGACCCGCGCTACATGGCACGCCGCCTGGTGCGCATGGCCAGCGAAGACATCGGCCTGGCCGACCCGCGCGCGCTGCGTCTGGCGCTCGACGCCGCCGAGGTCTACGAACGCCTGGGTACGCCCGAGGGCGAGCTGGCGCTGGCCGAGTGCGTCGTGTACCTGGCCGTGGCGCCCAAGTCGAATGCGGTCTACAAGGCCTACAACGCGGCCCGCGCCTGGGTGAAGAAGGACGGCACCCGCCCGGTGCCGATGCACCTGCGCAATGCACCGACCAAGCTCATGAAAGAGCTCGATTACGGCAAGGGCTACCGCTACGCACACGACGAGGAGGGCGGCTTTGCCGCCGGCGAAAACTATCTCCCCGATGGCATGCCCGAGCCGGGCTTCTACCAGCCGGTGGAGCGAGGCCTCGAAATAAAGATTGCACAGAAATTGCGCGAGTTGCGCGAACGCAATGCGTCAGCCGAGCCACCCCAGGGGCTGGGCGACGATTCTTGACGCCGCGCAAAACGGGGTGCGGCACACATCGTCATGCTGATTTTGCATCGGATTGGTAATAAGTTTGCACATCAATATTCCTGCTTGCATCATGCAGGCTTATGAATCGCGTTCCGCGCTGATGTGGCCCGAACCCGAGGGAAAACCCCGCCCGGCTTGGTGGGGGCCGCTTGTGACTACTCGCTACAATCCCGACCACAAACCCGCACAGCTGCATTTCTGGCGGGTTTTTTGCTAGATGGCAGTCGGGCCCACAAGGCTGTACCGATTCCGGTGCCAAAGCGGTGGGTGCGTCACAAACGAAGGACTTCTCTTATGGACATTTTGCTGCAACAGATCATCAACGGTCTGGTTCTCGGCAGCATGTACGCCTTGATAGCCTTGGGCTACACCATGGTGTACGGCATTATTCAACTGATCAATTTCGCCCACGGCGAAGTGCTGATGATCGGTGCACTCACCAGCTGGAGCTGCATAGGGATGATGCAGGGCGCAATGCCCGGCGCCCCCGGCTGGGTCATCCTGCTGCTGGCCACCATCATTGCGTGCGTGGTGGCTGCCACCCTGAACTTCACGATCGAGAAAATCGCCTACCGGCCGCTGCGCAGCAGCCCGCGCCTGGCTCCCCTGATCACCGCCATCGGCATGTCGATCCTGCTGCAGACGCTGGCGATGATCATCTGGAAGCCCAATTACAAGCCTTATCCGACGCTGCTGCCCAGCTCTCCGTTCCAGATCGGCGGCGCATTCATCACCCCCACGCAGATCCTGATCCTGGGTGTGACGGCCGTCGCGCTGGCCTCGCTGGTCTATCTGGTGAACCACACCAACCTGGGCCGCGCCATGCGCGCCACGGCAGAAAACCCCCGCGTGGCTTCGCTGATGGGCGTCAAGCCCGACATGGTGATTTCGGCCACCTTCATCATCGGCGCCATCCTGGCGGCCATCGCCGGCATCATGTACGCATCCAACTACGGCACGGCGCAGCACACGATGGGCTTCCTGCCCGGGCTCAAGGCCTTCACGGCGGCCGTGTTCGGCGGCATCGGCAACCTGGCCGGCGCAGTGGTGGGCGGCATCCTGCTGGGCCTCATCGAAGCCATCGGCTCGGGCTACATCGGCACGCTCACGGGCGGCCTCCTGGGCAGCCATTACACCGACATCTTTGCGTTCATCGTGCTCATCATCATCCTGACGCTGCGCCCTTCGGGCCTGCTGGGTGAGCGTGTGGCGGACCGAGCCTGAGGAGCACCACACCATGAAGAACACCAAAACCAACTGGGTCATCGGCGCGATCGCGCTGCTGGTGCTGCCACTGATCCTGCAATTCTTCGGCAACGCCTGGGTGCGCATTGCCGACCTGGCCCTGCTGTACGTGATGCTGGCCCTGGGCCTGAACATCGTCGTGGGCTACGCCGGCCTGCTCGACCTGGGCTACGTGGCGTTCTACGCCGTGGGTGCCTATTTGTTCGCACTGATGGCGTCGCCGCACCTGGCCGATACCTTCGCCGCGTTCGCTGCGATGTTCCCGAACGGTCTGCATACCTCGCTGTGGCTGGTCATACCGGTCGCGGCATTGCTGGCGGCATTCTTCGGGGCGCTTTTAGGGGCACCCACGCTGAAGCTGCGCGGCGACTACCTGGCCATCGTCACGCTGGGCTTCGGCGAAATCATCCGCATCTTCCTGAACAACCTGGACCACCCCGTCAACCTGACCAACGGCCCCAAGGGCCTGGGCCAGATCGACTCGGTCAAGATCTTCGGCCTTGACCTGGGCAAGCGCCTGGAGCTGTTCGGCTTCGACATCAACTCCGTCACGCTGTACTACTACCTGTTCCTGGTGCTGGTGGTGATCTCGGTGGTCATCTGCTATCGCCTGCAGGACTCGCGCGTCGGTCGCGCCTGGATGGCCATCCGCGAAGATGAAATCGCTGCCAAGGCCATGGGCATCAACACCCGCAACATGAAGCTGCTGGCGTTTGCCATGGGCGCGTCGTTCGGCGGCGTGTCGGGTGCGATGTTCGGTGCGTTCCAGGGCTTCGTCTCCCCCGAGTCGTTCAGCCTGATGGAGTCGGTCATGATCGTCGCCATGGTGGTGCTGGGCGGCATCGGCCACATCCCCGGCGTGATCCTGGGTGCCGTGCTGCTGTCGGCGCTTCCCGAAGTGCTGCGCTACGTGGCAGGGCCGCTGCAGGCCATGACGGACGGCCGCCTGGACTCCGCCATCCTGCGCCAGCTGCTGATCGCCCTGGCCATGATCATCATCATGCTGCTGCGCCCCCGCGGCCTGTGGCCTTCGCCCGAGCACGGCAAGAGCCTGACGCAGAAGACCTGAAGCCGAACACCACCGAAAGTTAGCAATGACAGAGAAATCCAATGAAGTGGTGCTGAAGGTCGCCGGTATCTCCAAGCGCTTCGGCGGCCTGCAGGCCCTGTCCGACGTGGGCATCACCATCCAGCGCGGCCAGGTCTACGGCCTGATCGGCCCCAACGGCGCCGGCAAGACCACGTTCTTCAACGTGATCACCGGCCTCTACACGCCGGACGCCGGCTCGTTCGAACTCGCTGGCAAGCCTTACGAGCCCACGGCCGTGCATGAAGTGGCCAAGGCCGGCATTGCCCGCACGTTCCAGAACATTCGCCTCTTTGCTGAGATGACGGCGCTGGAGAACGTGATGGTGGGCCGCCACATCCGCACCAAGTCCGGCCTGGTGGGGGCGGTGTTCCGCACCAAGGGCTTCAAGGAAGAAGAAGCCGCCATCCGCCGTCGCGCGCAGGAATTGCTGGACTACGTGGGCATCGGCAAGTTCGCCGACTACAAGGCGCGCACGCTGAGCTACGGCGACCAGCGCCGCCTGGAGATTGCCCGCGCCCTGGCCACCGACCCCCAGCTCATCGCACTGGACGAGCCCGCGGCCGGCATGAACGCCACCGAGAAGGTGCAGCTGCGCGAACTCATCGACCGCATCCGCAACGACAACCGCACCATCTTGCTCATCGAGCACGATGTGAAGCTGGTGATGGGTTTGTGCGACCGTGTGACGGTGCTCGACTATGGCAAGCAGATCGCCGAGGGCAACCCGGCCGAAGTGCAGAAGAACGAAAAAGTGATCGAGGCCTATCTGGGCACCGGCGGGCACTGAAGGACATAACAAATGGCCGAAAAATCCAACAAAGTTTTATTGCAGGTCAAGGGCCTGAAGGTGGCCTACGGCGGTATCCAGGCCGTCAAGGGCGTGGACTTCGAAGTGCGTGAGGGCGAACTGGTGTCGCTCATCGGCTCCAACGGCGCCGGCAAGACCACCACCATGAAGGCCATCACCGGCACCCTGGGCATGAACGATGGCGACATCGAATACCTGGGCAAGAGCATCAAGGGCAAGGGCGCCTGGGACCTGGTCAAGGAAGGCCTGGTGATGGTGCCGGAAGGCCGCGGCGTGTTCGCGCGCATGACCATCACCGAGAACCTGCAGATGGGCGCCTACATCCGCAAGGACAAGGCCGGCATCCTGGCCGATATCGAGAAGATGTTCACCATCTTCCCGCGCCTGCGCGAGCGCAAGGACCAGCTGGCCGGCACCATGTCCGGCGGCGAGCAGCAGATGCTGGCCATGGGCCGCGCGCTGATGAGCCAGCCCAAGGTGCTGCTGCTCGATGAGCCCTCCATGGGTTTGTCGCCCATCATGGTGGACAAGATCTTCGAAGTGGTGCGCGATGTGTACGCCCTGGGCGTGACCATCGTTCTGGTGGAGCAGAACGCCAGCCGCGCGCTCGCCATTGCCGACCGTGGCTACGTGATGGAGTCCGGTCTGATCACCATGACGGGCCCCGGCCAGGGTCTGCTGAACGATCCGAAGGTGCGCGCGGCCTACCTGGGCGAGTAAGCAGCTACCGCGCGCCGCAAGGCCCATCCGCCGGGGCGGGGCCAGTCCGCAGAATCAAAAAAGCGCAGCTTTCGAGCTGCGCTTTTTTGTTTTGGGGAGCGGTGCCTGCGTGGCCGGCAGGCTGCCCGGCACGGGCCTCAGAAGCGGTACTGCAGGCCCACGGTCGTCAGGTTCACCGAATCGTCGCCGTCCGAAAACTTGAACTTGTGGCGCTCCCATTCGACCACTGCCGCCCATTGCGGCGTGAAGGCCCAGCGCGCGCCCAGGCCGTAGGACAGCCCGAAGCCGTCTTCCTTGCCCAGCGAGACGCCCGTGGCCGCGAGGCCGGAGGTGCGTGTGCGGCCATAGGTGGTGCCGATCTTGCCGAACACGTCGAACTGCTCGCCCAGCGGCGCACGGCCGACCAGGCTCAGGTTGAAGCCGTGGGCCTTGGTGTCACCGCCCAGGCGGTGCGCCGTACCGGCGTTCAGGTAGCCCAGTTCCACGCCCACGTTGCGGTGGAAGAAGCCGCCGGCGTAGATCTTGTAGGCATTGCCCGAATCATCCTGGCTCAGCCCCAGACCTGCGGGGCCGTTGCTCAGGCTGTAGTTGGAGCGGCCGCCGTTCAGCCCGATGTAGCCGTCCTGGGTATAGGGCAGCACGGACCCGCGGCCGGAACCCCCGTCGTACGCTGCCGCGGTCGATGGCGGTGCGGAGGACGATGCGCTGGATTGGGCCTGCGCGCTCGCCAGGGTGCAGGCTGCGATGGCCAGGGCCAGCGGAACCTGGCGGGTGAAGAAAGTGCTCATGGAGGATGTCCTTGCTGAAGTCGTGGGTCTTGAAGGCCTGCGCAGGTGCGCAGGGGCCGCTCCGCTCGGGGCGTCGGTCCAATCTACGGCGCTGCGAGCCGCATGCTGTGGGAGCTCGTGGCGCTTATTTGTAGGAGCGCGCCGACCCTGCGCAGCGCCTTGCGGCAGTCATCCCTGCAATTGCTATGGATTGGATAGCGGTTGGCGCTTGCTGGTAGGGCGCAGACGGCCAATTTCGCCCCCGTATCAGCAACGTGGTGCCTGCCTGCAGGCGTCGTGCGGCGGTCCGCGCTGGCGTGGGCGTGCGGAAGGCAGGAGCGCAGGAAGGCGGGCGGTTAAACTCCCGGAGTCACCAAAAAGTCATGTGAATGTCATGGCTTTGTCTCTTTTCAAAAAACCGATCCCCCTGCAGGAGCCTCCATGCTGTTTGCCAAGCTGTTGCCACGCGAAGGCAATTTTTTCGAGATGTTCAACCAGCATGCGGACCGGATCGTCGAGGCGGCCCGGGCGTTTTCGCAACTGGTGGCCAACTACAACGATCCGCACCTGCGCGACAAGTACAACCAGGACGTGGACAACGCCGAACGCGCCGCCGACCGTGTGACGCACGAGGTGAACAAGTCCATCCACAAGACCTTCATCACCCCCATCGACCGTGAGCAGATCCACACGCTCATCAACACGATGGATGACGTGGCCGACCTGATCCAGGACTCCGCCGAGACCATGGCGCTGTATGACGTGCGCCACATGACCGAGGAAATCACGCGCCTCACGGACCTGAGCCTCAAGTGCTGCGAGCGCCTGCGCGATGCCGTGAAGCTCTTGGACAAGATCGCCGACCCGGCCGTGGCCGAGGCCGCGCTCAAGACCTGCGAGGAAATCGACAAGCTCGAATCCGACGCCGACCGCGTGATGCGCAGCGCCATGAGCAAGCTGTTCCGCGAGGAGCCCGATGTCCGCGAAGTGATCAAGCTCAAGGCCATCTACGAGCTGCTCGAGACCATCACCGACAAGTGCGAGGACGTGGCCAACTGCATCGAGGGCATCGTCCTCGAGAACTCCTGATCCGGGCAGGCTGACCAGCATGGAAACCGTACAGACGGCCCTGTGGGTTGTGGTTCTGCTCGTGGCGCTGGCGATCCTGTTCGACTTCATGAACGGGTTTCACGATGCCGCCAACTCGATTGCCACCGTGGTCTCCACGGGCGTGCTCAAGCCCGCGCAGGCGGTGCTGTTCGCGGCGTTCTTCAACTTCATCGCGATCTTCATCTTTCACCTGAGCGTGGCGGCTACCGTGGGCAAGGGCATCGTGCAGCCCGGCATCGTCGACACGCACGTGGTGTTCGGGGCCCTCGTGGGCGCCATCACCTGGAACGTGATCACCTGGTATTACGGCATCCCCAGCAGCTCGTCGCACGCGCTCATCGGCGGCATCGTGGGCGCGGTGATCGCCAAGGCGGGCGCCAGCGCGCTCATCTCCGCGGGCATCCTGAAGACGGTGGCGTTCATCTTCGTGTCGCCGCTTCTGGGTTTTGCGCTCGGCTCGCTCATGATGGTGGGGGTGGCCTGGATCTTCCGGCGCACGCGACCGAGCAAGGTGGACAAGTGGTTCCGCCGGCTGCAGCTCGTATCCGCCGGGGCCTACAGCCTGGGACACGGGGGCAACGACGCCCAAAAGACCATCGGCATCATCTGGCTGCTGTTGATCGCCACCGGGTACTCGTCGGCCAGCGATGCGTCGCCGCCCACCTGGACCATCGTGAGCTGCTACGTGGCCATCGGCCTGGGGACCATGTTCGGCGGCTGGCGCATCGTCAAGACCATGGGCCAGAAGATCACCAAGCTCAAGCCCGTGGGCGGCTTCTGCGCCGAGACGGGCGGGGCGCTCACGCTGTTCCTGGCCACTGCGCTGGGCATCCCCGTGTCCACCACCCACACCATCACCGGCGCCATCGTCGGCGTGGGCTCCACGCAGCGCGCCAGTGCCGTGCGCTGGGGTGTGGCGGGCAACATCATCTGGGCCTGGATCCTGACCATTCCGGCCAGTGCATTCGTGGCTGCCGTGGCGTACTGGATCAGCCTGCAGATATTCTGACCACTCGCGATGATTGCTCCTGAATTGGTAGCAATAGACCCTTGCTGATAAAGTGCAAACGCCCCGTGGGACCAGAGTTTCACGGGGCGTTTCGCGTGGTGCCTGCCTGCGGGCGAAGCGCCCCGCGGTGCCACGCCGGTCAGGTCATTGCGAGATCTTGCGGGCTTCCTCGATCTGGTACTCGAAGTACCGCTGGAAGCTGAACGCCAGGCTGGCCATCAGCACCGCAGTGCCCACCATCAGCGCCACGATGATGGCTCCTATGGTGATCCACTGCGTACGACCCGCCGGAGCGTCGGGTGCGGCGCTGGGGTTGTAGCGCGCGTTCCACACTTCAGGCGTCTTCAGCGCGAACAGGATGGCCTGCAGCGCGCAGCCCGCGATGGTGAAGCCCAGCAGCGGGATCAGCATCCAGCTGGTGTGATCGTCCTGCCCCATCTGCTGCACCCGCTGGATGCCGTAGATGCCCAGCGCGGTGGGGATGGGCAGCAGCCAGCCAATGAGGTCGCCCAGGCCGTGCAGGTAAAAGCGATGCAGGCCGAGGGGACCGCCCAGAAAGGCGAGCCAGGCCGCCGCTGTCTTGTTCTTCATGCGGGCCATTGTCATTCGGGCGACGTGGTGTCGCCCGCGCCCAGGGTCTTTTCCATCAGCACGATGTCCCGCCAGGCACCGAATTTCCAACCCACCGACTTCATGACCCCGACATCGGTGAAGCCCAGCGCCCGGTGCACGCCGATGGAGCCCGCGTTGGCCGAATCGCCGATCACGGCCAGCAATTTGCGCACGCCGGCCGCCTCGGCCTGCGCCGCCAGTTCGGACAGCAACTGCCGGCCCAGGCCCATACCCCGCGCGTCTTCGGCGATGTAGATCGAGTCCTCGGCAGAGAAGCGGTAGGCGGGGCGCGGCTTGAACCAGTTGGCGTAGGCAAAGCCCAGCACGCGGCCGTCGTCCTGCTCGGCCACCAGCCAGGGCAGGCCCTTGGCCAGCACGTCGGCGCGGCGGCCCGCCATGTCGGTTTCCGAGGGAGGATCGATCTCGAAGGTGCCCGTGCCGTGCAGTACGTGGTGCTTGTAGATGGAGGTGATCGCGGGCAGGTCGCCGTCGGTGCTGGGACGAATGATGGGCATTTGTGAGGAAATGGATATAATCGCGGGCTTTGCAGCGTGTCGCTGGCCGGGTGGCCATGTCGCGTGTCTCAAGCGTTGCGAATATGGTTGCGAACACTGTGGCTTGCGGCAGATGCCGGAAGTTCACCACCCGAAGGATAAATCATGGTCGTCATTCGACTCTCCCGCGGCGGCTCCAAGGGCCGTCCTTTCTTCAACATCGTCGTTGCTGACAAGCGCGTGCGCCGCGATGGCCGCTTCATCGAGCGCATCGGCTTCTACAACCCCACCGCCAAGGAATCCGAAGAAGGCCTGCGCATCGTGCAAGACCGTCTGACGTACTGGCAGAGCGTGGGCGCCCAGTCCTCGCCTACCGTGGACCGCCTGATCAAGCAAGCCGCCAAGAAGGCTGCTTAAAGCTCCCTGAAAAGGGCGGGTTCCGTTCGGCATGCCGGCGGGACCCGCCCTTTTCCTATTCTGGAATCACCGCCATGGCTGCCAACCTCACCCTTGAACCCGCACAGCTGCCCGCCGACGCCGTCGAGGTGGGGCGCATCGCCGACGCCTGGGGGGTCAAGGGCTGGTTCAAGGTGCTTTCCCACAGCAGCAGCCCCGAGGCGCTTTTCTCTGCCAAGCGCTGGTATCTGCAGCCCTCCGAGCGCGGCGCCAAGGCGTTTGCCGGTACCGTGCTGCTCTCCATCCGCCAGGCCAAGGATCATTCCGATACGGTAGTTGCGTGGGCCGAGGGCATCGACGACCGCGACGCGGCCGAGGCGCTGCGCGGTGCGCGCATCTTCGTGCCCCGGTCGAGTTTTCCGTCCACCACGCAGGACGAGTACTACTGGGTCGATTTGATCGGCCTGTCGGTCGTCAACCGCGAAGGCGTGGCCCTGGGCGAGGTGCGCGAGCTCATGGCCACCGGGCCGCAGACGGTGTTGGTGCTGGCCTACGAGCAGGACGGCAAGGCGCAGGAGCGCATGATCCCGTTTGTCTCGGCCTTCATCGACAAGGTGGAGCTGCCCGAAAAGCGCATCACTGTCGACTGGCAGCCCGACTACTGACCCGGTACCGCTTGCCGTAGCGCCGCGCACCATGCGCTTTGACGTCATCACCTTGTTCCCCGAGCTGTTCGCGCCGTTCCTGGCCAGCGGCGTGACCCGCCGCGCGTACGCCAGCGGGCAGGTGGATGTGCGGCTGTGGAACCCTCGCGACCATGCCGAAGGCAACTACCGCCGCGTGGACGACCGCCCCTTCGGTGGCGGCCCGGGCATGGTCATGCTGGCCGAGCCGCTGGCACGTTGCCTGGCCGCCATCCGGGCAGAGCGGGCGGAACCCGAGACGGGCCGTGCCCCGGTGGTGCTGTTTTCGCCGATTGGCGAACCGCTCAGCCATGCGGCGGTCGAGCGCTGGTCCGCGAGCAGCGGCGCCGTCCTTCTGTGCGGCCGGTACGAGGGTATCGACCAGCGTTTCATCGACACCCACGTCGATGTGCAGATCAGCCTGGGCGACTTCGTGCTGTCTGGCGGCGAGATTGCCGCCATGGCCCTGCTTGATGCCGTGGCGCGCCTGCAGCCCGGCGTGCTCAACGACGAAGGCAGCCACCAGCTCGACAGCTTCAACCCGGCGCTCGACGGCCTGCTCGATTGCCCGCACTACACCCGCCCCGAAGAATGGGCCGGGCAGCCGGTGCCGGCGGCGTTGATGTCCGGCCACCATGCGCAGATCGAGCGCTGGCGGCGTGACCAGCGCCTGGCCATCACGGCCCGGCACCGCCCGGACCTGATCGACGTCGCGCGAAAGGCAGGCCGTCTGGCGCCCGTGGACGAAGCGGTATTGGCCAAGCTCGCCTGACTTGCTATAATCAAAGGCTTTTCGATCCTCTGGCCGGCCGTTTCAACAGGGAGCTTTCCCTCTGACACACTGAGACGTCAATCCCGACGCAGCCATTTTTGGCGCGGACAAGATCACTAGGAAACTCACATGAACCTGATCCAGACCCTGGAAGCGGAAGAAATTGCCCGCTTGAACAAGACCATCCCCGAATTCGCCCCCGGTGACACCGTCATCGTGAGCGTGAATGTGGTGGAAGGTACCCGCAAGCGCGTGCAGGCCTACGAAGGTGTGGTGATTGCCAAGCGCAATCGCGGCCTGAACAGCGGCTTCACCGTGCGCAAGATCTCCAGCGGCGAAGGCGTGGAACGTACGTTCCAGACCTACAGCCCGCTGATCGCCGGCATCGAAGTCAAGCGCCGTGGCGATGTGCGCCGTGCCAAGCTGTACTACCTGCGCGACCGCAGCGGCAAGTCGGCACGTATCAAGGAAAAGCTGCCACAGCGCGTCAACAAGGCTGCTGCCGCAGCCGCTACTGCCGCCTGATCGGACCCATTGGGCGTGGCCCAGTCCCGACAAGCCGCTACAGCGACTGCCTGTAGCGGCTTTTTGCTTTTGAGGCCTTCCCCATCCCTTTCCAGTCGCCGACCGTGAACTCTTCGCCGCCGCCTCCTCCTGCTGCTGTCTCGTCGGTCATCGCGCCGCTGTCCAGCTTGCCCGATTTCGACCCGCGCCTGGTGCCGGTCGTGGGCGTGGACACGCACCTGCCTGCGGTACCACTGCAGGACCAGACGCCCGGTGCATTGCGCGCACGCTTTGCGCACCCGCCGCAGTGGGAGCCGGAGGTGGTGATGGAAAAGAGGTTCATGAACCGCGAGCCTGCCCACGCTTCAGTACTGCTGGCGATCATTCAGCGAGAGCAACCCATGGTGCTGCTGACCGAGCGCACGGCGCACCTGTCCACCCACTCGGGACAGGTCGCCTTCCCGGGAGGGCGCGCGGACCCCGAGGACGCCACGCCCGCCCGTACGGCGCTGCGCGAAGCGCAGGAAGAAGTGGGGCTTGCGCCAGAGTTTGTTGACGTGCTGGGTTCGCTGCCCACCTATGTGACGGGCTCGTCCTTCATCATCACCCCGGTGGTGGCGCTGGTGCGGCCCGACTGCGTGCTCACGCCCAACCCCTACGAAGTGGCGGATTTGTTCGAGGTGCCGCTGGCGTTTGTGCTCGACCCCGCGAATCACCGCCGCCATGTGTTCGACCGTGATGGCATCCACCGCGAATGGTTCTCCATGCCTTTTCAGGATGGGGAAAAGACCCACTACATCTGGGGCGCGACGGCGGGCATGCTGCGCAACTTCTACCGGTTCATGATGGCGGGTTGATCCACCCAGGCGGCTTCGGGCCATCCCGAAGAGAGGTGCGTTGCGTGCGCCGCCCCGCGGTCGGCGTGCAGGGGCTCTGGCCAGAGCAGTGCAGTGCAGCGCGCTTGGCGGCCGATGGGTCTGCCATCGCGCGCAAACCTGCTCTGTGCATGCGCAGCGCCAGTATCATTGGCGCCCATGAGTTTCTTCGCCATCCTGTTCGCTCTGCTGATCGAGCAGGCCCGCCCGCTGGCCCGCAGCAATCCCATCCACGCAGGCCTGCGTGCGTGGGCCTTGTCCGTGAGCCGCAACTTCGATGCAGGCAAGCCGCACCACGGCTGGGTGGCGTGGAGCCTCGCCGTGATCGTGCCCGCGCTGGTGACGCTGGCCATCCACTGGCTGCTGCTGTGGGGCCTGGGCTGGCCCTTCGCGGTCCTCTGGAGCGTGGCGGTGCTCTACATCACGCTGGGGTTTCGGCAGTTCAGCCATCACTTCACCGGCATCCGCGACGCGCTGGAGGAGGGCAACGAAGATGCCGCGCGCGAGCGTCTGGCCCATTGGCAGCAGGTGGATGTGGGCGCCCTGCCGCGCAGCGAGATCGTTCGCCACGTGATCGAGTATTCGGTGCTGGCGGCGCACCGCCATGTGTTCGGCGTGCTGGCCTGGTTCTCTGTGCTCGCCGCACTGGGCCTGGGGCCGACCGGCGCCGTGCTGTACCGCCTGGCCGAATTCGTATCGCGCTACTGGCACTACAGGCAGCGCACCGGCACGCAGCCGGCCAGCGCCTCGCTGCAACAGGCGTCGGCGCAGGCATGGACGGTGATCGACTGGCTCCCGGCCCGCTTCACGGCACTGAGCTTCGCGGTGGTGGGCAGTTTCGAGGAAGCCATTGAGGGCTGGCGCTTCCATGCGCAGCGGTTTCCCAATGACAACGATGGCGTCGTGTTGGCCGCCACAGCCGGTGCCATCAACGTGCGACTCGGTGGCGAGGCGCTGAAAGCCCGTACCGAACTGCATGCACCGCCGGGCCTGGAGATCGATGCAGACCTGGGCGACAGCGATTCCACCCCCGGCCGCGAGCCGGAGGTGGGTCACTTGCGCAGTGTGGTGGGACTGGTGTGGCGCTCGGTGGTGGTGTGGATGCTGCTGCTGGCGCTTCTGACCCTTGCGCGGCTGCTGGGGTAGTGGAAAAAAGCCCCCCTGAGCCGCTGCGCGGCTTCCCCCGGAGGGGGACGCACCCGGTGGCCTGGCAAAGCCAGCTCCACGGGTGCGCTGGTGTGGGGTGTGCCTGTGCGAAGTGCGGCGCGCTTCACTGCCCGTGTCTATTCGTCTCCTGCGCCTTGCAATTACCCATGCCGGTCAATACCGGGTGTGGCTCAGCTCTTCAAACAGATCGCTATAAATTTTGTAGCGCGTTGCGCTTATTCCACCTGCGTCAGGGCCGTTTTTGACTGCATCCAACACGCCGCAGCCCGGTTCGTGCAGGTGGGTGCAGTTGTAGAACTTGCAGTCGGTGGCGTGCTCCGCGATGTCGGGCATGCAGGCGGCAAGCTGCATGGGGGCGATGTGGTGCAGGCCGAATTCCTGGAAGCCCGGTGAGTCGATGAGCGCGGTCGTGCGCTCCTTGTCCATCCAGTACCAGTGCGTGCTGGTGGTCGTGTGCTTGCCGGAGTTGAGCGCCTGCGAGATTTCTCCCGTCAGCACCGTGGCGCCCGGCACCAGCAGGTTGATCAGTGTGCTCTTGCCCGAGCCCGAAGGGCCCAGCACCAGCGTGGTCTTGCCCTTCAGGTGCTCCATCAGCAAGGCGCGGTCCACCTCGCTGGACAGGGCCAGCGACAGCGGCAGCACGCCGTAGTGCCTGCCCAAGCCCATGTGGCGGTAGGGCACCAGGCGCTCCCAGGCGCGGGCAAACGGCTCGACCAGGTCGCTCTTGTTCAGGCCGATGAGGGGCTTGATGCCCTCGGCCTCGGCGGCAATCAGCGCGCGTGCAAGCTGGCTTTCGGAGAAAACAGGTTCCGCCGCGATCAGGATCAGGACTTGGTCGAGGTTGGCGGCAAAGGACTTGGTGCGGATCTCGTCCTGGCGGTAGAAGAGGTTGCGGCGCTGCTGCACCTTCTCGATGGTGCCTTCGTCGCCCTGGCCGGGTGGGGGGGCCTGCCACAGCACCCGGTCTCCCACCACGGACTGGTTCTTCTTGCCGCGTGGGTGGCAGATGCGGCGCTCGCCGTCTGGCGTCTCGACCATGCAGTGGCGCCCGTGGCTGGCGACCACCGTGCCTTCCATGAGGGCGCTGCGCTCAGCCATGGTGGTGCGGGTGACGGGTCATGGTGGGGCGACAGCGATCAGGCCACGAGCGCATCGAACTGGGCTGCGCACTCGAAGTCGGTGGAAGAGATGCCGTGCACATCGTGCGTGTTCAGACGCACCACACAGCGGTTGTAGTGCACCGACAGGTCGGGGTGGTGGTCCTGCGCATTGGCAACGAAGGCCAGCGCGTTCACGAAGGAGATCGTTTCGTAGTAGTTGGCGAAGTGGTAGGTCTTCTCGATGGCCACGTCAGCACCGTCGCCGCTCAGGCTCCAGCCTTCGAGCTTGGCCAGGTTTGCTACTACTTCCGTAGCGGTCAGCGCGCGCCGGGTCTGTGTGGACCAGTCTTTTTTCTTGAGCATGGAGTTCGTCGTCATGAATGGGCAGGTGTTTGCATGCGCGCCAGCCGCTCGGTGGCAGGAGGGTGCGAGTAGTAGAACTTCACGTACACCGGATCGGGCGTGAGTGTGGAGGCATTGTCCTCGTACAGCTTGAGCAGCGCAGACGACAGGTCGGCACCGCTGGCCTGGGCCACGGCGTAGGCATCGGCCTGGAACTCGTGGCGGCGGGACTGCTGAGAAAACAGCGGCGAGATGAAGAAGGTGAACACCGGCACCACCAGCATGAACAGCAACAATGCCAGGGCATCGTTGGGCGCGGCTGCGGCAGCAGGGTCCAGCGAGATGTTGGGGCGCACGCCCAGGCCGGTGTAGAACCACACCTGGTTGGACAGCCAACCCAGCAGGGCAAAGCCCGCCAGGCTCAGCGCGAACATGACGACAATGCGCTGCACGATGTGGCGGTGCTTGAAGTGGCCCAGTTCATGGGCCAGCACAGCCTCGACTTCGCCTGGCGCGAGCTGGCGCAAAAGCGTGTCGTAGAACACCACCCGCTTGGCCGCGCCGAACCCGGTGAAGTAGGCGTTGGCATGCGCGCTGCGGCGGCTGCCGTCCATCACGAAGAGGCCTTTGGCCGAGAAGCCGCAGCGCTGCATCAGCGCCGTCACCCGGGCCTTGAGCGACTCGTCTTCGAGGGGCTGGAACTTGTTGAACAGCGGCGCGATGAAGGTGGGGTAGACCACCATCAACAGCAGGTTGAAGCCCATCCAGAAGCACCAGGCCCACAGCCACCACAGCGGGCCTGCAGCGCCCATCAGCCAGAGGATCAACGCGGCGATGGGCAGACCGATGATGGCCCCCACCAGCAGGCCCTTGACCGCGTCGCCCAGCCACAGGCGCCAAGTCATCTTGTTGAAGCCGAAACGTTCTTCCACCACGAAGGTCTGGTACAGCGACAGGGGCAGGTCGATGAGTCCGCTGATGGCCACGAAGGCCACCAGCAGTGCGATCTGCTGCCACATGCCGCCGCCCAGAAGCGCCAGCAGCGCCTGGTTCAGTGCGTCCAGTCCGCCGAGCAGCGTCCAGCCCAGAAGCACGGCAGCGCCCAGCGCCATCTCCAGCAGGCCCAGGCGCGACTTGGTGATGGTGTAGTCGGCGGCTTTCTGGTGCGCCGGGAGCGCAATGCGCTCCGAAAAAGGCGCGGGCACTGCGCCGCGATGGCGTGCCACGTGGCGGATCTGACGCGTGGAGAGCCAGAACTTCAGCACGAGGCCCAGCGACAGCGCCACGGCGAACGCCAAAGTCAGTATCAGGGAGGGGGAGAGGACGTCGGTCGATGGCATGTGGGCGGAGTTTACCGGGGGACGCCTGCTGGGAGCCGCTGCACCTGCTGACGGCGTGGGCATCGGCGACAATGCGCGCCATGTCCGAAGCCCATCCCACCCCGACACCCGTGCTTGCCAAGTCCGACCAGAACCTCGTCTGGCTCGATTGCGAAATGACCGGTCTGGAGCCCGATACCGACCGCCTGCTGGAAATCGCTGTCGTCGTGACCGGCCCCCACCTGGAGCCCCGCGTCGAAGGGCCCGTGTTTGCCATCCACCAGTCCGACGAGTTGCTCAACGGCATGGATGCATGGAACAAGGGCACGCACGGCAGGAGCGGCCTCATCGACAAGGTGAAAGCCTCCACCGTGACAGAGGAAGCCGCCGAGCAGGAGATCATTACCTTCCTGTCCAAGTATGTGCCCAAGGGCGTGGCGCCGATGTGCGGCAACAGCATCGGCCAGGACAGGCGCTTCCTGGTGCGCTACATGCCCAAGCTCGAACGCTTCTTCCACTACCGCAATGTCGATGTGAGCACCCTCAAGGAATTGGCCAAGCGCTGGAAACCCGAGGCCTACACCAGTTTCAAGAAAGCCCAGAAGCACACCGCGCTGGCCGACGTGCACGAATCCATCGAAGAGCTGGCCCACTACCGCAAACACTTGCTGTCGGTGGATGCGAAGGAGTCCTGAGCGTTCTGGCGGGTCTGCCGCCGCGAGATCGGCGCCCGCCCCGCGCAGTGAACCAGAGGGGTATTGCGGGGAAACCCTTAAACGTGCCATAATCGCTGGCTGCGCAGGAATCCCTCGCAGTTTGTGCATCTCCCCTCACACACCGGGCTTGCCAGCCGACTGTCCCAGACAGTGCAGGACTGGCGAATAACGCCCACCCGCTCAGGCCCTTGGCGCCGGCGCAGGTTTCGTTTGATGGTTGATGTTTTTTAACCATTTGACGAAGCCAATCGCGGGCTGCGCCCGCGACCGTCTTCGTGAGAGAAAAATCATGACCGACACCTCCTTGGTGCAGGGCGAATTCGCGCCTGCCGATACTTCCTTTGCTGCCGACGTTTCCGTGCAGTCTTCTCCCCTTGATGCGGCAGTGGCCGTCGCCGCCGAAGGCAGCGCTGCCGTGACGCCCGAGCCCAATGGCTTCGTCGAGCTGGGCCTGGCCTCTGAACTCGTGCAGGCCGTGGCAGACCTGGGCTACACCCAGCCCACGGCTGTACAGCTCAAGGCCATCCCACTGGCCATGGGTGGCGGCAACGATGCCACCAAGTTCATCGACCTGATGGTCTCCAGCCAGACAGGCAGCGGCAAGACCGCCGCCTTCCTGCTGCCCGTGCTGCACACGCTGATCAATCAGCAAGCGGCTGCAGAAGCCGAAGAGCGTGCTGCGTTCGAGCGCGCCGTGGCCGAGGCTGCAGCCCGTGGTGAACCCGCTCCCAAGCGTGCCAAGCGCAAGGACCCCACCAGCTCGCGCAACTTCAAGGCAGCCACCCCTGGCGCCCTGATCCTGTGCCCCACGCGTGAACTGGCGCAGCAGGTGGCGCACGACGCCATCGACCTCGTCAAGCACTGCCGAGGCCTGCGTGTTGCCAACGTGGTGGGCGGCATGCCTTACCAACTCCAGATCGCCAAGCTGCAGAACGCCGACCTGGTGGTGGCCACTCCCGGCCGTCTGCTGGACCTGCAGCGCTCGATGCAGATCAAGCTCGACAAGGTGCAGTTCCTCGTGGTCGACGAAGCCGACCGCATGCTCGACCTGGGCTTCTCGGACGATTTGGCCGAACTGAACCAGCTGACCAGCCAGCGCAAGCAGACCATGATGTTCAGCGCCACTTTCGCGCCGCGCATCCAGCAACTGGCAATGCGCGTGATGCACGATGGCGGTTCGTCCGTACAGAAGGTCACCATCGACACGCCGCAGGCCAAGCACGCCAACATCAAGCAGATCCTGCATTGGGCCGACAACGCACAGCACAAGCGCAAGCTGCTCGACCACTGGCTGCGTGACACGTCGATCAACCAGGCCATCGTGTTTGCGAGCACCCAGGTGGAATGCGACGGCCTGGCCAACGACCTGCAGCAGGAGGGCTTCTCGGCCGTGGCGCTGCACGGTGCGCTGAGCCAGGGCTTGCGCAATCGTCGCCTGATGGCGCTGCGCAACGGCCAGGTGCAGATCCTCGTGGCAACCGACGTGGCCGCACGCGGTATCGACGTGCCCACGATCACCCACGTGTTCAACTTCGGCCTGCCCATGAAGGCCGAGGACTACACCCACCGCATCGGCCGTACGGGCCGTGCCGGACGCGACGGCCTGGCCGTCACGTTTGCGGAGTTCCGCGATCGCCGCAAGATCTACGACATTGAGTCGTACAGTCGGCAGCAGTTCAAGGCGGAAGTGGTCCCGGGCATGGAGCCTGCACAGCGTGCACCCCAGGCGCCCCGTGCCGACTTCGGCGGCCGTGGTCGCTCCGGTGGCGGTTTCGAAGGGCGTGAAGGCGGTGGCTACGGCCGTGAGCGCCGCTTCGGCGGCCCGGCACGCGGCAACAGCAGCGACCGTGGCGGCTTCGGTGGCAACGACCGCGGTGGTTTCGGTGGCGGTAACAACAACAATGACCGGGGCGGTTTCGGCGGTGGTTTTGCCGGCCGTGACGGCGGCGGCTACCGTGGTGCCTCGAGCGCCCCGCGCCGCGACGGCGAAGGCTACGGCCGCAAGCCTGGCTTCGGCGATGCCGGTCGTGGCGGTTTTGCTCCGCGCGGCGAAGGTGCTGGCGCACCCCGTGGCGATTTCGCGCCCCGCAGGCCTGATTTCGCAAAGCCGGCCGGTGCGGGCGGTGGCAAGCCGTTCGTGCCCCACGACGCACGTAAGCGTCCGGCGCGTCCCGCGCGCTGAGCGGGTCGTCCGTCGGGACCTCACTGCAGGTTCTGGCCGCAAGGTCAGGCGATGCAGGCAAGAAGGCTGGCGCCGAAGGGCGCCGGCCTTTTTTGTGCGCGATGAAGCCACATCAGTGTCGATCCTCCGGCGGCTCGACAATAATTGGTGCCGGAGGAATCAGCCGTGTCGTCTTCTTTTTCATCGGGTGCAGACTTTGAGCACATGTTCGAGCTGGCGCCCGTGTCGCTCTGGCTTGAAGACTACAGCGCGCTCAAGCAGATATTCGACCACTGGCGCGCCGACGGCGTGACCGACATCCGGGCCCATCTGGCCGCAGACCCTGCACGGGTGCGCCAGTGCAGCCGCTCGCTCAAGGTCCTGAAGGTCAACCAACGCACGCTGGAGCTGTTTGCCGCCGAAAGCCAGCAGGTTCTGGAGGCCAACCTGGACAAGGTCTTTCGCGACGACATGCACGACGCGGTGTCGCATGAGCTGGCACAGCTGTGGGCGGGGCACCAGGAATTCTCGAACCAGACCGTCAACTATGCCCTGGACGGACGCCGCTTGGATGTGAAGATCCGCGCCCGCATCTTGCCGGGCTACGAAGACAACTGGAGCCGCGTACTCGTCTCGCTGGAAGACACGACCCCCGAGGTGCACGGCGCTCGCCAACTGCGCCGCAGCGAACAATATGCGCGTGACCTGTTCGAGCATTCGCCCGTATCTCTGTGGGTGGAGGATTTCAGCGCTGTCAAAAGCCTGCTGGATGGCGCGCGTGCGCAGGGCATCACCGACTTCAAGACCTTCATCACGGTGCACCCGGAGTTCGTCTCGCGCTGCATGCAGGAGATTCGCGTCATCGACGTGAACCAGCAAACGCTGCGCATGTTCGGTGCGAGCAGCAAGGAGATGCTGCTCAACAACATCAGCCGGGTGTTCCGCGGCGAGATGCACGAGTCTTTCGCGGAGCAACTGCTGGACCTCTGGGAGGGCAAGACATTCCAGCAGCGTGAAGTGGTGAACTACGCGCTCTCGGGCGATGCCGTGCACATCCACATGCAGTTCTCGGTGCTGGCGGACCATCTGGCCGACTGGGGGCTCGTGCTGCTCTCGCTCGTGGACATCACGGCCCGCAAGAAAGCAGAGGCCTACCTCGAATACCTGGGCAAGCACGACGTGCTCACCCAGTTGCGCAACCGTGCGTTCTACGCCGAGGAGCTCAACCGCATCACCCGCAAAGGCCCGTGGCCGCTGTCGGTCATCGCCATCGACCTCAACGGCCTGAAGGTGGTGAACGACGAGCAGGGCCATGCGGCGGGCGACTCCA
The DNA here is from genome assembly GCF_019219095.1 of Acidovorax sp. sic0104. Taxonomy (GTDB): domain Bacteria; phylum Pseudomonadota; class Gammaproteobacteria; order Burkholderiales; family Burkholderiaceae_C; genus Acidovorax. The sequence goes on along the minus strand of NZ_JAHUWH010000017.1, from coordinate 42,221 downwards.
TGCTGCGCCGCGTGGGCGAGGTGCTGGCCAAGGCGGTAGACCTGCCCGCCTGCGCAGCGCGCATCGGCGGCGACGAATTCACCGTGCTGCTGCCGGGCATGGACGAGCGCAGCGCCTACGCACTGCAGGAACGCATCCTGTCGATGGTGGACCTGAACAACCAGTTCTACCCGGGGCAGCCGCTCAGTCTGGCCATGGGGGTTGCATCGTGCCGTTCGGGCGATGCCGTGGAGGCCGCCATCCACCGCGCGGACCAGGCCATGTACGCCGAGAAGCTGCGCTATTACCAGGACAAGAGCGTGGACCGGCGCCAGCCGGGCAGGGACGGGCTCGGCCCGGCCGGTGCCCCGTAGCCGAGGGTCTGTGGCGAGCCCTGCATGCGGTGGCGGCTAGCCGGCAGCTGCCGTGCGGCCGATCTCGGGCCAGCGATGGTGCAGGTACATCCAGGCGCCAAGGCCTACGCACATCATCAGCAGCGAGGCCAGGGCCAGCAGCACCGTGGAGTGCATCACCAGCGGCACGATGACCCCGGCCACCAGCCCGTTGGCGGTGGACCCCACGAACGCCTGCATCGACGATGCCATCCCGCGCCGCTCCGGATGCAGGTCCAGCACCAGCAAGGTCACCACAGGCACCATCAAGGCCCAGCCGAATGAAAACACGGCGATGGGTGCCAGCGCCCAGGCCACGTGGACCGGAAACAGAAGATTGGCAGCGAGGTTCAGCACGGCCACCGTGAACATGATCACGAACCCGTGCCGGATCTGGCGCTTGGGTGCGATCTTGCCCGCCAGGCGCCCGCTGAGCCATGCCCCGCCCATGATCCCCGAGATGGTCAGCACGAAGAACCAGAAAAACTGGGTGGGAGGCAAGGCCAGGTGTTCGCCCAGGAAGGCCGGCGCTGCCAGCACATAGAGGAACATGCCGTTGAACGGCACGCCGCTGGCCAGGGCCAGCAGCACGAAGCGCGGGCTCGAGCCCAGTTGCCAATAGCCGCGCATCAGGTGCGGCACGTTGAAGGGCTGGCGCAGGTCGGCGTGCAGGGTTTCGGGCAGCAGCTTGAAGTTGGCGATCCACAGCGCGACGCCCACGAAGGTCAGAAACCAGAAGATGCTGTGCCAGCCCGTGTGCACGAACAGCCAGCCGCCGACGATGGGCGCGATAGCGGGCGCCACGCCGAAATAGATCGTGACCTGGCTCATCACCTGCTGCGCGCGCGCCGGCGGAAACATGTCGCGGATCACCGCGCGCGACACCACGATGCCGGCGCCGGTGGACAAGCCCTGCAGCGCCCGGAAGGCGATGAGCTGTCCGATGCTCTGCGACAGCGCGCAACCCGCCGAAGCGATGGTGAACATGGCAATCCCGCACAGCACCACCGGGCGCCGGCCGAAGCTGTCGGCCAAGGCGCCATGGAACAAATTCATGAATGCAAAGCCGAAGAGGTAGGCCGACAGGGTCTGCTGCATTTCCACCGGCGTGGCGCCCAGCGCGGAGGCGATGCCGGTGAAAGCGGGAATGTAGGTGTCGATGGAAAACGGCCCCAGCATGCCCAGGACGGCGAGCAGGGCCGCCAGGGCCCATTGGGGGGCGCGCCAGAGCGTGTGGGCGTTGGGATTCATGGGCAGGCAGGGCGGGTGGGTGGTGCCACGGCAAAGGCATGGTGCTTTGCGGGCAACGTGGATGCGCGTGCGGAATGCGCGATGTTAAGGCGTGCGGAGCGTCGGCGACCTGGCTTTTTGGCGGGGTGCTGGTTGTTCAGCGCGCCTTGCGCTTGTGAGGGTCGAGCTGGCCTGACGGAGAAAAGCGGTACCAGCCGTCCATCCACCCCTGGCCGAACAGGGAGAGCGTCTGTTCGTAGTAGGCAGTGGGCCTAATGGGGGTGGCAGCCAGCCGGCTGCGCTGTGCATCCAGGGCCGCAACGTCCCCTTGCGCCTGCAGGAATGGCAGCAGGGCTGCAGAAAACCCTGCAGGGCCGGCGCCGGAGGCTTGGCCCGTGAGTACATCGATGGATTCGGGTGGCTGGCCCTGCGCGCGCACGTGGTTGGCCATGGGCGCCAGCGCGACCAGCAGAGCTTTGCGGCCAGGCGCCCCGGGCGCCAGCATGCCGGCCCACAGGTAGACGCGGATGGCGTTGTAGCCGCCCTGGCCTTTTTCCTTGCCTTTCGCGTCAATGAGGAAGCCCTGCTGCGCGTCGTACAGTGTCCAGTCCGGAGAGAAACCTTTGGGTGCCGACCCCACGATGATTTTCTGGGAGCTTTGCGCCAACTGCTTCCAGCCGGCCTGCGGATAGAGCGTGGACAGCCGCTGCATGACCTGCAGCGGCATATAGCTGGGGTTGAGCTTCCAGCGGCTGTCGCCCTCGGCGAAGCCGCGCGGGCCGGGCAACAAGGTCAGGCCGAGCTGCGGGATGTCAGCCGTCTCTTCGGCAAGAATGCGCTGCGCCAGGCGCGCGCCCAGCGCCTGGTAGCGAGGTTCTTTCCACAGCCGCGCAGCCTCTCCCAGGATGTAGGCGATCCAGATGTCGGCGTCGGATGCAGCGTTGCTGTCGAGGACCCCCCAGCTGCCATCGGGCAGCTTGCCCCAAAGCCATGCGGGCAGCCGCGCACCCAGGTCGCCGCCGCACAAATTGTTCTGGGTCCAGCGCAGCAACGTATCGAAGCCCTTGCGGTCGTTGGCCACGAGTGCGAAGAAGAGCCCGTACGACTGGCCTTCGGAGTAGGTGCGCCCGCCTTCACCGTCGTCCGAGATCACGCGCCCTTCGCTGCTCACGAACTGCGCCTTGAAGGCGTCCCATTGTGGCCAGTGCCCACCGGGGGGCAGGGCGGATGCGGGGGCAACGGGGACGACGGCAGGCTGCTGCGAGCGAGCGGGCGACCACAATGCCGGCGTCAGCGCGCTGGCCCCGATCAGCAAAGCCTTTCGTCGGTGCAGCGGTGGTGGCATGGCGAAATCTCCTTGGGACATGGGCTCGGGGCATGGAGGCGGCACACCGCGCGGGCCGGATTGCGCGCGTGGCATTGTGGTGGTGGCGCGCTCCGCCACCGTCGGGATGGGGAGTGTGCGGCCTTGCGCGAGGTGCAGGTTGTAGGACGCCGGGCTATGGTACTGCGGCATCAGAATGAGAAAGCCGCCACAACCTCCGCCGTAGTGGCTTCGCAATCTGGTTGGGGGCTGAGTGAATTGAAAACTCGACCTGCGGGTTGGGAGGCCTTGTCCCCACTGCCTTGAAAGTCGCATGTGTGGTTGCTGCCGATATCACTTGCTGTTCAAGACGATTTGTTGACCCGCCAACTGCAGGCTTGGATTGGCAGGATTTTTATTGATGAAATCCTGGGCCTTTGACTGTATGAGTGCCCAAGATCCAGAGTTGCGCTGCTCGGGGGGAAGCGAATTCATGAAAGGTGATGTGGCAATCGCTACCAAAGCTCGGGGGTCTGTTTTTGAATCCAGAAGCTTGTCTACCATGAATTGCTCGGCGCTTGTTGATCCTGTACTTTTTGCCAAGTTTGCCCCTGCAAGAATCCATTGTTCATACCTGATGGCTTCAAACTGGCCATAAGCGTCTGCGGTACCGGAAAAAATTGGCTCGTTTGTTCTCAAGAATTTTTGAAGCTCTGTTGTTTCGTATTCCGAAAGAACCATCTTGTTGTCGCCATTTATATTGCTTGCAACAATATCTACTGCATATCTGTTATGGCTGGCTGCAATATCACGGATGATACCCTCGCGGACTTCCGGTGGTGCACCTGGAAAAACGTGCGCCAACTCTCCATAGTAGTCGTCAAATGACAAGACCTTTCGTTCGTAGGCATCTTTTAGATTTGCTAGGGTATTGTCGTCAAAGTATAGCCTGGAATGGCTCATCGCTATTGCTCGCGCCACGCTCGTATCAGCTTCGGATTTCAGCAGCCGTGTTAGTGTGTTCGATATTTTTCTTCTAAGATCCACGGACTTGGTTTTGAAATATGCCTCGTTCAATGTCCTTGCCAGTTGTTTCCTGTGTTCCAGAGTGCCTCCGGAGAATGACTTGTCGATCTCGAAAAGCATTGATTGAATTTCTGGTTCGCTCAATGCCCTGGCCCGAGATTCGATGGGCTGGGTTGGCATGGCCTGTGGATTTGTATCCCTGTTCGGAAGGGAATAGGCACCTATCCCGATCATGAGTAATATAAGTATGACAGCAAAGATGGGTGCCTTTTTCATCAAAATCCCCGGATTTTTTCCAAGATATTGGAAGGGAGAATTACGCCGCTTGTAAGGCTGCTAACCTTATCCCTCCAGCTCGAAGGCTGGTTGTATACATCGCGATACGGGAAAACTCCGCTTAGAAGGATGTCGGTGCTTGCACGGAACGCGTCATACACGAAGGTGTCGCAACGGTATTGCCCTCGGATAGCTGGTCGCCGCCAGCCTGGTGACGTGTAATCAGTCATCGATGGCTCAGCGTTGGTGTAGAAGGATGTCAGCGTATAGTCCGATCCAATCAAATAGACTTGAAATGCTCGTCTCACCACGGCTTGCTGTGCGGCAACTTGCTGCTGGTCTGGGCGATTTGAATTGATATCGCAGCTTGCAATCCAGCAGGACTTAATCGTATGGCCTGGGAAATTTGGATAGGCGGTATTCCATGTCACTGCATCCCGGGATTTGAAATTTTCCCAGGTGTTGGCGAAAACACGGTTCCCTGAGCCTTCGTTCAGCATCTCAATAATTTGAGAGCCGTCCCATATGCCTATGTGGCCCGTCCATCCAAGACCGGTTTGTGCAAGTTCTCGTCCAACAACATCGCCGGGCGCTCTTGGAGCTGCTGCATTGTTGGAGGAGCCGGGAAACTGCACTCTCACCGGGCCGCCTGGAAATGGCGCTGGATTGCCCGCTTGGTCGATTGTGTAAAGCGTGACGTTGTGGATTTTTCCATCCATGAATTCGGGCTTTTGCTCGATATTGAGGCTAAAGCCGTGGGCGCTATGCGGGCTTCCACATGCGGCTCCGACAGCCGCTTCTCGTGGAATGACGGCCCCTACGCCACCAAGGAATTTTCCATCGTCTCGCCAGGCATGTACAGGTACCTGATAACCAGGGGCCGCCAAATCACATGCCCAGCCGTTATATGTCCACGCCGATGCACTATCAATATACCCAGTTCCGGCAGCAAGCGCGCCGTGAGAACTAACCAAAACAGCTATCGCTAGCATGAATTTATTCATTTCACCTCCGATCAAAGGGAGGTTCAGTCTATCTTTGCACTTTGGGGTAATTTGAAACTGCTTGTTAGAGATGTATCATTTGAGGGATTATATGGGGAATGATCGGTATAAGATTTGATAGTTGCTTTTTGCAAGGCCGTCATTAATAAATGGCTTGATAATATTCTGCATAACCCGGGGAGTCGTGGTAGTGCGGATCGGGACAGGCCGCAAGGCGTCATTTTTGCGGCCAACAAAGCACGCAGCGGACTGCCCGAGTCCGCAGATGCGCACGGAGTGATGAGTCGTGCAGAGGATCCCTGCGCCCTGGCTACGGCCAACGCGCGGCGCGGGCGAAATCGAGGGCCTGCGGCGCACTGACCAGCGCTGCATCGACTCCGCTCGGAGCTGCGCGGAGACGTTTTGACAGGACAACGGGCATACTGCATGGCTCACGCTGATGCACCAGCCCGATCCGATGCGGGCGGGCCACATGCAGGACAAGCGCACCTTGGTGGCGCTGGAAAGAGGCGACTGGCATGGCGGGCTCTGGGGACCAGCGAGCAAGCGCCAGCGCCTGTCAAGCTGCCGCCGATAGAACTGGTTGTGCATGGTCGGTCCGAAAGACGCCAGCGGGCACCGCGGTCGGGTGGCTTGCGCGCGCTATTTATCTCACGCGCAAGAGGCGGTGGGGGCGGCGGGTACTGCGTATATGACGCGGCACATAAAACGTCGCATCTCCACGCCAAAGAAAAAAGCCGCTGCTATCGGTTTGATAGCTGCGGCTTCTCTGCCCGTAAGGGCTAAGTTTGGTGGGTCCTGAGTGACTCGAACACTCGACCTACGGATTAAGAGGCCCCCGGGCATTCAGGCCTCTATACCGCGCCGTTCCTAGCTTTCTGACTCTGTAGTGTCACATACTTTTCAATCAGGAGTCGGTGATTTATGTTTGGTAATCTACCGGTACAGTACTGTATATGTGAGGTTACAACTCTAGCCGCCGACTGTGCTCGGCCAGGAGCAGCCTGGGGTAGAAGATGAAAGCGGACGCTCAACTTTTGAGCTGAGCGGGCACCACCAGCAGAGCACCCGGGCCGCGAAGCGGATGATAGAAATGGACGCTTCGCGACCCGAGTGCTCTGTAGCTTTGGGGGAATTCGTCCGCGAACTGGGCCAAATTGAGCAATGTATAGCGCCCCCGCCACGAAGGACAGGAGCCGCAGAACAACTCAACTGTCAGTCGAGGGCTTTCGTTTTGCTGTGGGAGGCTTCTTCTTTGGCGGTGCCTCAGTGGTGATACGCCGGCCCCTCTTCGGCAAAACGTCCGCCGTAATCAGATCAGCTTTCACTCCGTCTTTCAGGCGAGCCAAGTGCGCGACCCTCTCCGCTTCATCCTCATTGGCTTCCCGCTTTGCGAGGCCATTGAAATTGCGTGACGGAATTTGTAAGAGCCCGTGCCGACTGCGCGCCGTGACATTAGCTACCATCTCTCGAATAGCTCCGTGCAGCATTTGATAGCCCGAAAAGCGCACCGCTCTAAATCGATCCGCCCCTGTGAGATCGTCGCCCATGTAGTTCAACAGCGCCATTGCTTCTACTTCAATCTCGTAGGGCATGAGTTCACCTGCTTTACTCTCCAGTTTGACACCATAGGTAACTGCGAAGTGACGCGGATCCTCTACTTCTGAGTCGGGGAAAGCAATTTTCGACCGGTGGTAAAGGTTGTATTTCTCAAAGTCGATCTGCAGCTGCGGAACATGGCTCTCCAAGGCGGATTTCGCCTTTTGGTTTGCCCTAATCTTTATCTCATGAAATTCCAGCCTGTCAAGGCCGAGTTCAGATGTCATGCTCTCTGCTCCAGAAAGGATGATTCACAAAATCCTAACCATTGGAAGTCGGGTAGTGTGTCCTCATTTGCTGCTTCAATATTAATGCCCTTGTAATATCGCAAATTGGTAGACGGGTGTCTGTCACTCGGACACCACTTATCCTCATTTCTGAAAAATTCGCTTTCAACTCTCGCCTTGATGTCCTCTTGCCAATTGCATTCGAGTGAAAAAATGATTCGCTCTTGCAGGGCGTCGGCAATCGCATAGATGTTGTCCAGCGTAAGATTTTGCCTGCCATTCAGCATCCGAGAAATATTTGCCGTAGAAACCTCAAGACGCTCGGCGATATCGGAAATTCTCAATCCCTTTTTAATCATGCAACCTTTAAGGTGATGCGCAAGCTCACTTCTACGAATGGAGCAGAACAAATCGGAATTTTCCTTGATTTCGTTCTTGATCTTAATGTTGAGTGTGGACTTGGTCATGATTTATCGGCCTTGCGTATGTTTGAGAAATTCTTTAACTTGATCTTCGCAGTAGGTCTTCACATTTTCTGGCGTGGTCTCATCTTTTTTATGAATCGCAAGAAGCAATACACATCGCTTTTTGCCGGCAAGCTCACCGCAGTAAATGTAGAGTCGCTCCTTTTTTCTGAGATTTTTCACTTCGTGGATTTTTATTTTTCTTCCCCCGTAATCAAAGGCATGAGCTTCTTTGAATTGCGTGGTAGTTGATTCGCTGTAGTATTCTCTAAAATTATCAATATTGGATGCTTCAAAAACGCCGTTGACGAGATCAAAGAAATTTTTCTTTTTGCCGACATCGTCTGAAATATCTGCAGTGATTGACTTAAAAAATTTTGACTTCGACAAATCCACATCGGTGCCCGCAGGCGTGCAGACATCCCACACCTTCCCATAGCTGCGTCCCGGGGTGAGAGCCCGTTCTGCGCCTTTCTGGGTATGGCTGTAGATAGCGTCAATGGTGACCTGCTTCAAGAGCATCATAGGCTGCAGGTTAACACAGATGTTAAATTCTGGCGTGAATCGCGGCCTTGTCCTACCGGGGAGTGACGTCTCGTAACAACGCGCAACGTGTTGCTGCAAACTCAGATGTGGAGCTGGTTGGGCTGCGCTAGAGCGTTCCATCGCGCCTTGATGTACTTCTCCGTGGTCGACTTGTCTGAATGCCCACAAAGCAGCTGAATCTGCTCAATTGGGGTGCCCGCAAGCCACATGCCCGTGCAGTGGCAAGACATCCCATGTCCTTTGGTGCCGAAGAATCACCTCGAAGAGCTGCGTCCCTTCTGCATCAAAAACGGCCCTTTGAACGAGAAGGGCAACGGCAAGGAATCCGTGTACCTTGCAGAGATCCCATTCGAGATGGGGTGCCTTGTTTTGAAGCTCACGGGATCCTCCGTGCGTGTGAAGCCCATGGGGCGCGGTGTGTATGAGCTGGTGAGCAAGTTCTTCCCTGCGGCCAAGGCCATCAATTACTCGGTCGAAGTCAAAACGATGCTGGTGCTGAAAGCCAAAAGCATCATCAGCAAAGGCCGGCTGGAGTTCGACAACGGCGCCGTTGGCATCGACCTGGCGCAAGCGTTCATGTCCATCAAACGCACCCTCACGGCCAGCGGTAGCCAGGCCACCTACACCGCCGGCCGCACCGAACAAACCGGACATGCGGACCTGGCCTGGGCTTGCATGCACGCCCTCGATAACGAGCCGCTGGAAGGCAGTTCCAGCGCCAACCAATCAATTATGGAGATTTTTGGATGACCGTCGCAGAAACCCCGGCCGATGGCGCCGCCGCCGTGGCCGCCGGCCCGGCCTCACGTTTCGAGGCCTTCACCTTCGGGGAGCCCACACCCGTAATGCAGGGCGAGATGCTGGACTACGTGGAAAGCTGGCTCAACGGCAAATGGTACGAGCCGCCTTTGAGCTGGGACGGCCTGGCCAAGTCTTTCCGCGCGAGCCCTCACCACGCGAGCGCGCTTTACGTGAAGCGCAATGTGCTGGCCAGCACCTTCATTCCGCACAAGCTGCTGGACCGCGCGACCTTCAGCAAGTTCGCGTTGGACTTCCTCACGTTCGGCAATGCTTATCTGGAAATGCCCCGCAACCGGCTGGGCGGCTCGATGCAGTTGCGGCACTCGCTGTCCAAGTTCATGCGGCGCGGCGCCGAGCTGGACCGCTATTTCTTCATCCAGGGCTACCGGCAGGAGCACGAATTCCGCCGCGGGGCGGTGTTCCACCTGATGGAGCCAGACGTGAATCAGGAGGTGTACGGCCTGCCCGAGTACCTGGCAGCGCTGCAGTCGGCGTGGCTCAACGAGTCCGCAACCCTGTTCCGCCGCAAGTACTACAACAACGGCTCCCACGCCGGTTTCATCTTGTACCTGTCAGATGCCCACCCTCACGGATGCGTTCCAGTCGGGCGGCTTGGTCTGGCGTGGTCTGGTGCCATGGGACAAAACCGAAGCCTCGCGCGCACCACACAAGGGCTACTTCCGTCACCAGGCGGAATACGTGGTGTGGGGGTCGAATGGTCCCCTGGCGCCGGCCGTCCATGGCGGCCCGTGGCCGGGCGTGGTGCGCGAACGGGTAGACCACCGCAAAAAATTCCACATGACTGGCAAGCCCGTGGACCTGATGCGCCAGCTGTGCCAGGCAGTGCCCCCAGGCGGGATCATCTTGGACCCGTTCATGGGGTCTGGCTCCACTGGGGTAGCGGCGCTCGAGCTGGGCTATCAGTTCATCGGAATTGAACAGGACGGGCACTACTTCGACATTGCCGCCCAGCGGCTCGCGGATGCCGAGGCGCCACACACCGCAGCGTAGATATCCCGCGACATGACCAGGCCACCCACGAGGTGGCCTTTTTTACGCCCGTGCAGCGCACCGCCCTCCAGCGTCTCCCCACCCCTTGGCCGAACCTGCTGCGCCCCTTCACGGCCCTGACCGCACGCCGCAGAGGGCAGGGTGGGCGCCCGGCCGCTCTCGGACCCCACCCAGGGGCGGCGGCGCGCAGTCGAGACCCCGCCGCGCCTACCCTCTTGATAGGCCGTTTCTGCCGACCCTGCCGACCCCGGGCAGCGCAAGGCCCGGTGCGGGCTCGCGCCCGGTTTTGGTGCGGTTCCACATGACGGGATTTGACGGCTTTTATCGCTGGCCGGGAGAACCGGTCGGGCGGTGAGTGCTGTATATTTATACAGTATCAAGGACGGCAATGGACTTACCAGGCATCACCCCATCCTCCTGCGCCTCGGTGGGAAGCGCGGCGCACAAAGAGAACCGGCGGGCGCATGGGCTCCAATCATGCGTCGTTCAACTGCGCTTTGCCGGTGTATTCCTGCCGGCCCCGTTGCTTCGCACTCGGCCCGTGCTGGCCGGGCTGCTGGTCAGCACCTCATACGACAGGGTTTGGCGCTCGGACTTGTGCGACCAAGCCGGCGACCGGTATCTGTTGTTGGGTCTGGCCAGCCCGCGCATTGCGAAGAAGCGCAACGCGCAAACCTTTGTGTTGTCCGGATTGCAATGGGACGAGGGCTATCTGCAGCGTTGGCCCCAGTCGTGGCTGTGCGCCCCCTCGGCCGAAGTCGCGCAACTGGTGCTGAATGACCTTTCGTCCTGGCTCATGAAACGCTATCGAGAGGGCGGCGGGCAGCTGCATGTCTCATAGCGAACGGCCCCGGCATAGGGTGCCGCCGAACTACTGGATATGAGATGCATCACATAAAACATCACATATCCGCGCCAAAGAAAAAAGCCGCTGCTATCGGTTTGATAGCTGCGGCTTCTCTGCCCGTGAGGGCTAAGTTTGGTGGGTCCTGAGTGACTCGAACACTCGACCTACGGATTAAGAGTCCGCTGCTCTACCAACTGAGCTAAGAACCCAAACTTTTGTAAATCTGTCTGCATTGCTGCAGAGCCTCGAATTATGCACTAATTTTTCGGCACTGCGCAAGTCGGGGCGTGAAATTTATTGCTGCGCGTTGCGGCTGGCAAGCTCGATGAAGAGGCCGCTGTGGTCCAGCTCTCCCAGGCCGTGTTCCACGCCTTCGGCGTAGAGCTGCTCGAACAAGGCCGTGATGGGCGCATCGAAGCCGATCTCTCCGGCGGTGGCCAGCGCATTGCGCATGTCCTTGAGCTGCACTGCCATGCGGCCGCGGGGCGCGAAATCTCGCTCGACCATGCGTTGGCCGTGCAACTGCAGGATGCGGCTGTCGGCAAAGCCGCCGCTGATGGCTTCGCGCACCTTGGCCATGTCGGCCCCGCCCTTGGCGGCGAACAGCAGCGCTTCTGCCACGGCGCCGATGGTGATGCCCACGATCATCTGGTTGGCCAGCTTGGTCAATTGACCGGCGCCGTGCGGGCCCACATGGGTTGCTCGGCCCAGTGCGGCAAACATGGGCTGGGCCCTCGCGAAGTCTTCATGGCGGCCGCCCACCAGGATGGCGAGCGTGCCGTTCTCGGCCCCCACGGTGCCACCGGAGACTGGGGCGTCCAGATGCGAGACACCCAGTTCGTCCAACCGGGCCGCATGGTCGCGCGCCTCGCGGGGCTGGATCGACGCCATGTCGATGAAGAGCGCTCCCTTGCGCATGGCGGCAGCGGTCCCACTGGCGAAAAGCACGTGCCCGACCACGGGGCCGTTCTCGAGCAAGCTGACCACGATGTCGGCATGCTGCACTGCGCTGGAGGGGGTGTCGTGCACGGTGATGCCGAACGCCGCCAGCGGCTCTGCCTTGGCGCGGGTTCGGTTCCACGCGTGGATCTGGTGCCCTGCTTCGCGCAGGCGGCGCGCCATCGGGCGGCCCATCATGCCAATGCCGAGGACTGCGATGCGAAGCGGTGGGGGAGGCGTCATGGCGTGTCCGTTGTGTGGATTGTCTCGTCGGACATCATGTTCCTTTTTGGTGCATATCCCTGTCACGGAGCTTGCAGCCCAGCGCGATTGGCCAGATGATTCTGCAGCGAAGGAGACAACACCATGAGCCTGCCCCTGAACGACCCCGCGTGGCTGGAGCGCATGTACAACAACCGCGCCCTGGTTCCTGACCACATGGACTACCTGCAGCGCTGGGCCCGGGTATCTGCCGAGGTGCGTGCCAGCCAGCCCTGTGTGCTCGATGTGGCCTACGGAACCGGGGCCCGCGAGACGCTGGACATCTTCCCGTCAGCCCGAGCGGCGTCCGGTGGTGTCCCGGTGCTGGTCTTCATCCATGGCGGCTATTGGCGTGCGCTCGACAAGTCCGACCATTCCTTCGTTGCGCCACCGTTCACGCAGGCGGGCTTTTGCGTGGTGGTGGTCAACTACGCGCTGTGCCCCGGCACGCCCGATGCACCCGTCACCATCCCGCACATCGTGCGCCAGATGGAAAAGGCGCTGGCCTGGGTGGCGCGCAACATCGAGGGCCATGGCGGCGATCCGCGGCGCATCACGGTGGCCGGGCATTCCGCGGGCGGGCATCTGGCGGCCATGCTGCTGACCAGCGTGTGGCCATTGATCGGCTCGGGCTTGCCCGACGGCCTGGTGCGCAATGCGCTGTCGATCTCGGGCGTGCATGACCTGGAGCCGCTCCAGCACACGCCCTTCCTGCAGGAGACCCTGCGCCTGACCGACCAGCACGTGCTGCAGGACAGCCCGGCGCGCCTGCTGGCGCCCGAGCATGGCATCCTCTACTGCGTGGCGGGCGGGGACGAGAGCGATGAGTTCCGCCGCCAGAACGGCCTGGTGCAGCAGGCCTGGGGCGAGCACTCGGTGCCGCGCTGCCAGGTGCTGCCGGGGCTGCACCACTTCAGCATCCTCGACACCCTGGCGCAGCCCGGCAAGGACCTGCACCACATGGCGCAGAACCTTCTGCGGATGTAGCGGGAGCGGGCCGCAGGGGTATGGAGACGCGTGGCGTGCGCCGCTACATCAGCAGGTGCTCGCCCGCGTTGTCGCCGCCCAGGATCACGTAATTCACCTTGCGGATGTCCATCAGCTTCTTGCCACCCGCGTAGCTGATGGAGCTTTGCACGTCCTGCTCCATTTCGATGAGCGTGTTGGCGAGCTTGCCCTTGACGGGCTCCAGGATGCGCTTGCCTTCGACGTGCTTGTACTCGCCCTTGTTGAAGTCGCTGGCCGAGCCGTAGTACTCCTTGAACAGCGCGCCATCCACCTCGACGGTCTGGCCGGGCGATTCCTCGTGGCCCGCGAACAGCGAGCCGATCATCACCATGCTCGCGCCAAAGCGGATGCTCTTGGCGATGTCGCCATGGCTGCGGATACCACCGTCGGCAATGATGGGCTTGGTGGCCACGCGGGCGCACCACTTGAGCGCCGACAGCTGCCAGCCGCCCGTGCCAAAGCCGGTCTTGAGCTTGGTGATGCACACCTTGCCCGGCCCCACGCCGACCTTGGTCGCGTCTGCGCCCCAGTTTTCCAGGTCGATCACCGCTTCGGGCGTGGCCACGTTGCCGGCAATCACGAAGGCGCCGGGCAGGTGCTGCTTGAGGTAGCCGATCATGTTCTTCACGCTGTCGGCATGGCCATGGGCAATGTCGATGGTGATGTATTCGGGCGTGAGGCCCAGGGCCACCAGCTGGTCCACGGTGTCGTAGTCAGGCTGCTTCACGCCCAGCGAGATGGAGGCGTAGCAACCCTGCGCATGCATGTCCTTCACGAACTGGACATTGTCCAGGTCGAAGCGGTGCATCACGTAGAAGTAGCCGTTTTTCGCCATCCAGGTGCAGATCTTTTCGTCCACCACTGTCTTCATGTTGGACGGCACCACCGGCAGCCGGAACGAGCGCCCGCCCAGCTCCACGCCGGCGTCGCATTCCGAGCGGCTTTCGACGCGGCACTTGCGCGGCAGCAGCAGGACGTTGTCGTAATCGAAGATTTCCATGAGATTCCAAGCTCCATCAAAGGACGCAGCAAAACGATTTCTGCTGCGGTGGGCGCTTGGCCTGGCCCCGGCTTGGTTTGTGGGCGGGGCCGTGGTGGCCGCTCCGAACCCCGCACTGCGCGGGCACAAAAAACCGGGCGTCAAGAAACTTGGGCCCGGTGATTGATTCTACCCGCCTGTCTGGCAGACCCTATAACGATGGGGGTATGACCGGTATGGGCTTTGGCCCGAGCGCTCGCAGGGCATGCGTGACGGCTTCAGCGGCAGGCGGATTGTGCAGCCGCCACCACGCGCCCTTGCGTGTCCTGCACCCAGCCCACCATGCGCAGGCGCTCGGGCCTGGAGCCTTCGGGGATGCGCATGGGGCGAATCTCCTTCCAGCCGAACAGCTCTCTTTTTGATAGCTGATTGCGCTGGTCCCACGTGCCCTGGAGCATGTTTCGCACGAGATTTCTCGGCACGGCGGTGCCGTCGGTGCCAGCAGGGACGGATTCCACCAGCAGAAGATAGAAGCTCCATGGCCCCTCCGCTGCGCTGCGCTGCGCGGTGCCGCGCGGCGGACTGAGCGAAATCGCCGTGCCCAGGTAGTCGTTGAACGGCTGGCCGTGCGCCACGCGCAGCATGCCGGGCGCGGGGGCGTCCGTGGTGGTGGCGGCGTACACATCGGTGCGGGTGGGCACGGGCCTGCGCAGTGCCTGCAAGCGCGCGAGTGCGTCGTTCGTGGCCGCTGCCGACAGCGGGGCGTCTTCTCCCGCCGCGCCGGGCACGATCCAGTCGAGCACCACGGTGCCTGACTGCGCAGACGGCGCTGGCGTGGCCTGATCACCCCAGCATGCCTCGCAGTCGGCACTGATGAAGCGTTCGAGCACTGCCGCCGGGCGCGCCTGGCGATCGCTGCTGCAGGTGGCCTGGGCGTGCGCCTGCGCGGCGCCAAAAAGGGCCAGCAGCAAGCCGGCAGATGCAGGAACAATGTTTTTCATGGTCGGGGGTGAGGCGCCGGGGGCGCTTTCTACAATGGGCACATGTTCCCACAAGACCCGTTTTCGACTGCCCCGGACTCTCTGGTGCCCCCCCAGGCCGGCACGCCAGCCACCATGCCGCCTCTGCTTCAGAACCTCAACGACGAGCAACTGGCCGCCGTCACGCTGCCGGCGGGCCACGCACTCATCCTGGCGGGAGCGGGGTCCGGCAAGACGCGCGTGCTCACCACCCGCATCGCCTGGCTGCTGCAAAACGGCTACGCCACGCCCGGCGGCATCCTGGCCGTGACCTTCACCAACAAGGCCGCCAAGGAGATGGTGGCACGCCTGTCCGCCATGCTGCCGGTGAACGTGCGCGGCATGTGGATCGGAACCTTCCACGGCCTGTGCAACCGCCTGCTGCGCGCGCACCACAAGGCTGCGGGCCTGCCGCAGTCCTTCCAGATCCTCGACACGCAAGACCAACTCTCTGCCATCAAGCGCTTGTGCAAGCAGTACAACGTGGACGAGGAGCGGTTTCCGCCCAAGCAGCTGTCGTACTTCATCGCCAGCTGCAAGGAAGAGGGCATGCGCCCCGGCGACGTGCCCACGCACGACAGCGACAGCCGCAAGAAGGTCGAGGTCTACCAGCTGTACGAAGAGCAATGCCAGCGAGAAGGCGTGGTCGACTTCGGCGAGCTGATGCTGCGCAGCTACGAGCTGCTGCGCGACAACGAACCCATCCGCGAGCACTACCAGCGCCGCTTCGCGCACATCCTGGTGGACGAGTTCCAGGACACCAACAAGCTGCAGTACGCCTGGCTCAAGCAACTGGCGGGCAATGAGGTGGGCGGGCGCTTCGAGGCGCGCGGCAGCGTGATCGCCGTCGGCGACGATGACCAGAGCATCTACGCCTTTCGCGGTGCGCGCGTGGGCAACATGGCCGACTTTGTGCGCGAGTTCGACGTGCAGCGGCAGATCAAGCTGGAGCAGAACTACCGCAGCTACAGCAACATCCTCGACTCGGCCAACCACCTCATCAGCCACAACAGCAAGCGCCTGGGCAAGAACCTGCGCACCACGCAGGGCCCGGGCGAGCCTGTGCGGGTGTACGAGGCCAGCACCGACCTGGCCGAGGCGCAGTGGATGGTCGATGAGATCAAGCAACTGGTGCGCAGCGATGGCTTCGAGCGCAAGGAGATCGCCGTGCTCTACCGCAGCAATGCCCAAAGCCGGGTGATCGAATCGGCGCTGTTCAACGCCAGCGTGCCCTACCGCGTGTACGGCGGCCTGCGGTTTTTCGAGCGCGCCGAAATCAAGCACGCGCTGGCCTACCTGCGCCTGCTGGAGAACCAGCACGACGACACCAGCTTCCTGCGCGTGGTCAACTTCCCGCCGCGCGGCATCGGTGCGCGCAGCATCGAGGTGCTGCAGGACGCCGCCAAGACCGCCGGCTGCTCGCTGCACGATGCCGTGAGCGCCGTGCCCGGCAAGGCGGGGGCCAACCTGGGCGCGTTCGTCGCCATGGTGGATGTGCTGCGCGAGCAGACCCAGGGCCTGAACCTGCGCGGCATCATCGAGCAGATGCTGCAATCCTCGGGCCTGGTGGAGCACTACCGCACCGAAAAGGAAGGCGCCGACCGCATCGAGAACCTGGAAGAGCTCGTGAACGCGGCCGAGAGCTTCGTCACGCAGGAGGGCTTTGGCCGCGACGCAGTGGCCCTGCCGCTCGATGAGCACGGCAGCGCGCTCACGCAGAGCGCGGTCAGCCAGGGCCTGGACCCCAATGCACCCGTGCTGGACGAGGCCCTGCAGCAGCAGCCCACGCCCGGCATCGTCGACGCAGACACCGGCGAGACGCTGTCGCCGCTGGCCGCCTTCCTGACCCACGCCGCGCTGGAAGCCGGCGACAACCAGGCCCAGGCGGGGCAGGACGCGGTGCAACTGATGACCGTGCATGCCAGCAAGGGCCTGGAGTTCGACGGGGTGTTCATCGGCGGCATGGAAGAGGGCCTCTTCCCGCACGAGAACTCCGCCAACGAGCGCGACGGGCTGGAAGAAGAGCGCCGCCTGATGTACGTGGCCATCACCCGCGCCCGCAAGCGCCTGTACCTGAGCCATTCACAGACGCGCATGCTGCACGGCCAGACGCGCTACAACATCAAGAGCCGCTTCTTCGACGAACTGCCTGAAGCTGCCCTCAAGTGGATCACGCCCAAGCAGCAGGGCTTCGGTACGTATGCTCCTAATTCAGGAGCTGGTAGTGCTTATGGGGCGGGCGGTAGAGGCACTTTCGGCTTCAAATCAGAGACCTTTGCAAGCCCCCCGGTGCCCGTGCAGAAGGCCGCACCGTCGCACGGGCTGCGGGCGGGCATTGCGGTGTTCCACACCAAGTTCGGCGAAGGCAAGGTTCTGGCCATCGAAGGCGCGGGCGACGATGCGCGCGCGCAGGTCAGCTTTCCGCGCCACGGCACCAAGTGGCTGGCGCTGTCGGTGGCCAAGCTCACGGTGGTGGACTGATTGGACGACGCACCCGCGCTCAGGGCCCCCGTGCTGGTGGTGCTGGCGGGCCTGCCCGGCGTGGGCAAGAGCACCATCGCCCGCGCGCTGCTAGCGCGGTGGCCGGCGGTCTACCTGCGCATCGACACCATCGAGCAGGCGCTGCGGGACAGCGATGCCCTGCAAGGTGGCGATGTGGGACCGGCGGGTTACATGGTGGCCTACGCCCTGGCAGGAGCCCAGTTGGCGCTGGGCTTGCCCGTGCTGGTGGACTGCGTGAACCCGCTGCCTGTCACCCGCAAGGCCTGGCACGGCGTGGCGCACGATGCACAGGCGCGGTGCCTGGATGTGGAAGTGGTCTGCTCGGATGTGCCGGAGCATCGAAGGCGCGTAGAGCAAAGGACGAGCGACGTGCCGGGCCATGTGCCGCCTGCCTGGGCGGCGGTATGCCAGCACGCCTATGCACCGTGGCCCGCAGCGGCCGGCCTGCTGGCGATAGACAGTGCCCGCTGTAGCGCCGAGGCCGCGGCAACGCTCATCCTTTCGAGGGTTGCCGCGCCATAGGCATCTCCGGCCCGGCGCGGCCGTGAGCAGTGGCAGCGCTGGCCCTGCGCGGGAGCCTCATCACGCGGGCAGGCAGCGCGCCGTGGTGTCCGGCAGGGCGAGCTTTTCCGCGTACAAGCCGTTGCGCTCGGGCGATATCAGCGCACCCAGGCCCAGCATGACTGGGACCTCGGCGCCCGCTTGCAGGTCGCGGTAGCACTTGCCCAGCATCTCCAGCGTGTTGTTCAACGCCGCAGCCTGGGGCGCGGATGTTTTCTTGAGCGCCTCTGCCTGCTGCTTGAGCCAGGTCTCGTAGGCCAACACGCTGGCCTCGGGCAGCTTGGTGCGCTCTGCCTCCGGAATCATGCTGGCGTACAACGCCTGCAGGCTTTGTGCTCCCGATTGCCCCATCACCAGCACCGCGTCGTAGCGCGCCTCGTACGCACCCTGGCGATAGATCACATGGTGGATCTGAAAGCGCAGCTTGCCTTTGTCTCCCCCCAGGGTGCGGATCAGCTCCCGCGCAGCCGCACTGTTGCGGTCGCTCGCAAACTGCGTTTCCAGGGCCGCGGAAATCTGTGCGTCGCTGGGGTAGGCGACAGGCGGAGGTGCCGAAGGCGAGCAGCCCGCCATCAACAGTGCGGCGGCCACGAATGCAATACGAGGCATGGTATTTGATTTCATATTTATGACAATAATCCGAGGCATTAACAATTATTTTCCTTGGAGAACAGATTTCAAGATGTTGGTTTGAGATTCATAGTTATACGAAGTGTGAAGACTTGTTAGTTTTTTGGATCTTGAAACTGGTTTCATTGGGCCGCCGCGCATGTCGGTGCACACGGATGTTCTTCGTAAGTCCTTGTCCTACAAAACGAAATGCCATGCGCCCTGCGAGGGTGCTGCAGTGCGTGAGGGGCTGCGCGCAGGGGCTCTTTTCTCTTGGTATTTGAGCGGCAACATTTATTTACTGTCGCGGCAAACGTGCTCATCAAGAATCCGCTGGCAGGCCGCAAAGGGGCTGCTCATCGATTATTTCCAATTTCACAAGGATTATTGATATGCGCAAAATTGCCATTACCGCCGCTGCTGCACTCACCCTCACGTGCGGCGCAGCCTTTGCCCAGAGCGGCAACGTCACCATTCCCGGCCTGTTCTCGGGCAAGGGGTCGGCGGGATCGGAAGTGACCAACAGCCGGATCATGGTGACCAACAACAAGGCGACCAACGTCATCGCCGGTGGCGGCAAGGCTGGCATCAAGGTGGGCGAGATCTCCATGGAAGGCGTGGCCAACGTCAACAGCATCAACATCACGGGCTCCAAGATCCGCAATTCGGACATCACCGTGAGCGGCAACGAGGCCACCGACATCAAGGCCATCGGCGGCACGGCCAACGTCAACAGCGTCAACATCAATTGAGCCCATGGGCCCAGTGACCAACTGCAGGCAGGCCGGGCGCGCGCCCGGCAGCCTGGCCATCATCCTTTCACGTCGACAGGGGCTCTGAGTGCACATCAAGCGCAAGACGCAACCGCATGAAAAGGCCGCGCTGTGGCTGCTGGGCATCTCGGTGGCCGTGGCGCCTGCCGGTGCCGGCGCCCAGGAATCCATGCTGGGCGGCCTGGGTTGGCACAAGAACAGCCCCGGCACGCAGGTGGATGGCAACAGCCAGCTCCAGGTGCTGGACAACAAGTCCACGGGCCCGGTGGTCTCCACAGGCGGCAAGGGCTCTGCCCTGGCCAATGCCGGCATGCGGGTGGACCTGGCCGGCACGGCGCAGGCCAACGGCATTGGCCTGGCGGCCATGGATGTGCGCCAGTCGCGGGTGTACGTTCTGGGCAATCAGGTCAACGGCTTCATACACGCGCTGGGCGGTGCGGCCACGGCCAACATGGTGCTGGCTGCGAGTTCGGAGGGCGTCAAGCCGCTCACGGCAAGCCGCCTGCTGGTGCAGGGCAACCGCGCAGCCGACGTCGCGGCCTTCGGTGCCAAGGCCGAGGTGCTGCTGGGCACCGGCTCTTTGCAGATGCCGGGTCGCGCCACGGCCAACAGCGTGCTGCTGGACGCGACAGAAGTGCGCAATTCCGACATCGCACTGACGGACAACGATGCACGGCGCGTCACCTCCATCGGTGGCTCGGCGCTGGCCAATGCCTTGACCGCAGCGCGCTCCGTGCTGGTGGACACGCGGGTGCTGCACACCGGCAACCGCGCGCAGGACGTGCGTGCGGGTGGCGGAGGCGGCGCGGTGGGGCGCGGCACCATCGCGCAAGTGAACCTGACCGGCGTGGCCGCGGCCAACGCCGTCACGCTGGCCACCAGCGAGCTCAAGGGCGCGCAGCTGGTGCTTGCAGACAATGAGGCCGCCGAAGTCATCGCCACCGGCGGCAGCGCTCTGGCCAACAGCATCAGCTTCACCGACCACAAGCTCGCGGGCTCGGCCGGCTACCAGGCGGGCGTGTCCGGCAACAAGGCGCGCAACGTGCAGGCGTGGGGCGGAGAAGGCTCGATCCTGGGCGGTGCGCTGGCCGATGTGAGGGTGTCGGCATCGGCCCTGGCCAACACCATTTCCGTCACGCGCGGCGAACTGGCTGAAGGTCCGGTGCACCGGCTCGCCGGCAATGAGGCCCGCGACGTGGTCGCCACGGGCGGCGGCGCCGCCGCCAACAGCCTGTGGCTGGACAACGCGACGGTGCGCGGGGGATCGGTGCTGCTGTCCGGCAACGTGGCCGACAAGGTGCGCACTGCGGGCGGTGCGGGCAGTATCGGCGGCGGCGCGGTGGGTGCGCTGGAGCGCAACGGCCGAGCGCTGGCCAACACTGTGGTGGCCGACCACCAGTCCACGCTGGAGCGGGCAGCAGTCACCGTGTCGGGCAACCGGGGCGAGTCCGTGACCGGATCGGGCGGCCTGGCCGCCGCCAACGCTCTGATGGTGAGCGAAGGCCGCGTGCAGAACACGGCCGTCACGCTGGCGGGCAATCGTGCCGACGGCGTGCAGTCCACCGGCTACGCCGCGCAGGCAGGTGGCGGGCTGCTGTTTTCAGCGAGCCAGCAGTCCGCCGCGCTGGCGAACACGCTGTCCGTCACGGGTTCGCAGCTTGATGCTGCCACGCTGACGATGGCGGCCAACACGGCCTCGCGCCTGGCAGCGCGCGGCGGCGCGCTGCAGGCCAACAGCATTGCGATCGAAAACGGGGCGGGTGCGCCGTCCAGGCTGTCGGCTGATGGCGTGCTGAGCAACAACACCGCCACGGACATGACCACCACGGCCGATTCGGTCTCAGGCGCCGGCGGGCTGGTCGGGCGCGAAACCCGCGCACGCGCGGCCGCCAACGCCCTGGTGCTGCACGACGGCGCGCGGGTGGATGCCTCTTCGCCCTGGCTTATCGCGGCCAATACTGCGCGCGGCGTGCACGCCACGGGGGGCACGGCACTGGTCAATGCACTGGCTGGCTACCGCAGTGCCTCCGTGCAAGGCAGTCCCGTCACCATCGTGGGCAACACCGGCGAGGACATCCGTGCAGCCGGCAGCGGTGCGCAGGCGCTCGGTGTAGGCAGCAAGTCCAACGGCGTGCTGGCTGCCAACGGCCTGTACATGGATGGGTCGGGCGCGACGGCGCTGTCGCAGACCGGCCTGCTGGTGGCGGGCAATACCGCGCGGCAGCTCAATGCCGATGGCGGCCGCATCAACGCCAACGCGCTGTCGATCAATGCGCAGGGCCGTGTGCAGGGCAGCAACCTCACCCTGGCGGGCAACACCGCGTCCGACGTGCGCAGCGAGGGCCGCGAAGGCACCGTGGCCGGCTTTGCCGCTTTCGGCAAGGGCATCGGGCAAGCCAACGCGAACGCGGTCCAGGTGCTGGGCGACATGCGCGCGGCGAGCCTGCAGCTCATGGGCAACGCGGCAGGCCGGGTGCAGGCCACCGAGGGCCTGGCCGCCGCCAACAGCTTCTCGCAAGGCGCGGGCGGCCGCGTGGATGGCGTGCAGGCCTTGATCGCGGCCAACACCGCGGTGTCCACGCAGGCCGAGCAGGGCAGCACTGCGCTGGCCAACAGCGTGCAGGTGGACGGCACGCTGCAGGGCAGCTCGGTGCAGGTGGTGGGTAACCAGGGCGGTGCGCGGGCCGCAGGGCGCGACGGCGTGGCCAACAGCGTGCGGGCGCAAAGCCGTGGACGCATCACAGGCTCGAACGTCACTGTGACGGCCAACCAGGGCACGGCGCAGCAGGGCGCGGCCAACAGCGTGGACGTGGCGGGCACGCTGCAGGGCGGCAGCATCACCATCCTGGGGAACCAGGGTTCGGCACGCGATGGCGGCGCCATCAACAGCGTGGTGGGCAACGGCCGCGTCACCGGCAGCCAGATCACCATCATCGGCAACGCGGGTTCGGCAAACTCCGGCGCGCTGGCCAACAGCGTGCGCGCCGAAGGCAGCATCACGGGCTCGAACATCACCATCCTGGGCAACCAGGCCAGCGCCCAGGGGGGCAGCAGCAAGGTCAGCAGCGTCTCCGGCTCCGGCTCCATCAAGGGCAGCCAGGTGCTGATCGCGGGCAACACGGGCCGCGCCAGCGGCGGTGGCCTGGTCAACGGGCTGCACAACAGCGGCAGCGTCGCAGGCGCGCAGATCGTCGTGACCGGCAACCAGGGCAACGCCACGGGCGGCGGCACGGTCAACAGCGTGGACAACCGCGGCCAACTGTCAGGCCGGGTGCTGATCGCCGGCAACCGGGGCAGCGCCACGATGGGTGGCACCGTCAACTCGCTGGTGAACCACGGGGTCATGGCGGGCACTGTCGTGATCGCGGGCAACCAGGGCAACGCGGCCGTGGGCGGCGTGTCCAACTCCGTGATCAACCAGGGCGTGATCACCGGCGCGGTGACCATCGTCGGGAACATGACCGCCGCAGCGGCGGGCATGACATCGGGCAGCGTGCGCAACCTGGGCGGCGCCGTCACGGGGGTCGTCGGCGTGGCGGGCAACACACCGTTCGCGGCCAACCCTGGCTACACCTACACGATCCCTTCGACCGGCGTGGTGAACCAGTCGGTCACGGTGCTGCCGGCGGTCAACCTGCTGAGCATGTAGGCCCCGCAACGGCCCGCCGCGCAGCGGATTCTCGATTTCAGTGGATGAAGGAGCAGCAATGGAAAACAGAGAAACAAGGAAATTTCCCGGGCGTGCCGCGCGGGCATGGTGGCTGTCTTGCGCAGCCGGTGTGCTGGCGCTGACGGCAACCGGCGCGCAGGCGCAGCTGGTGAACTACGGCGAGCAGCTGGGCGCCTACAAGGACATGGCGCAAAGCGGTGTGCGGCTGAACGACGGCGTCTACCCATCCGTCAGCGCCAAGGCCCGCGTGAACCGCGCCATCTCGCAGAACACGCTGGTGGACCAGAGCGCGCTGGTGCAGCCGGACGGCACGCTCAAGCTGCCTGAAGGGCAGAAGAACATCGTGATCCGCTCCACCTATTCGGACGTGCAGCGCGGCGCCGACGGCACGCTGCGCATCGCCAGCCCGGTGATCCAGGGCAACGTCAACGGCAACGTGACGCTCTATGTGGAAGGCAAGGGGGTGGAGAACATCACAGTCCTCAATTCAGGCCGCTGACGCAGCGGCCCAAGCGCCTTGCAGCCCCGAGAGAGCGGGGCTTTCACAACACCACGAAAACAAAGAACCATGAAGACGACAACGAAGAAGAAAACATTGCGCTGGGGGGCAATGGCCCTGGCCCTGGCTGCCCTCGCGGGCTGCGCAACCACCGAGAACGCGCTCAAGGACGCGAATACCCTGCTGCAGGAGCGCGAGGCCGACAAACTCCTGCCCGTGACCAACCTGAGCCCCTATTCACTGGCGCTGGGCCGCTTCGGGCGCATGCTGGACGTCTACAAGGAGGGCGACCCGGTCATCTACATGCAGACCCGCAGCATCCTGGATGCCACCAACCTGTCGAGTCCGCTGGTGGGGGCGGAGATCCCCGGGGACATCACCGAGATGGTGCGCACCGCCGTCAACCGCATCGGCGCGCGCGTGGTGTACGTGCCCTACCACCCCGACTACCTGGTGTCGCAGGCGCAGCTGGGCGCCAAGTTCGGCGTGACGATGCCCGACTTTCTCATCACCGGCGCGCTCACGGAGTTCGACCGTGCCATCGCCGGCGCCGGCCGCGTGAACTCGGCGGGCATCGAGTTCGGCAAGGGCAACGGCAAGACCACACTGGGCGGCGACGTCAAGCGCACGGCCATCTATTCCGCCCTGGCGCTGGACCTGAATCTGGTGAGCTTCTCCACCCAGCAGATGGTGCCGCAGGTGCAGGCATCGAACGTGGTCAAGGTGCTCAACTTCAGTTCCGAAGACAACGCCAGCCTGGGCTTCTATGGCGACGCCTTCGGCTTCAAGCTCGAAGGCAAATACCTGCAGGGGCGCCACTCGGCGATCCGCACGCTGGTGGACCTGAGCGTGCTCGAGCTGGTCGGCAAGGCCACCAACACCCCGTACTGGCGCTGCATCCCGAACGGCACGCCCGACCCCGTGGTGATCGAGAACATGCGCGCGGCCTACAACGGCCTCACGCCAGAGCTCAAGCTCGGCCTCGTGCAGGTCACGCTGCGCAAGTACGGCGAGCCGGTGCAGGTCACGCAGCAGTACGACGACCAGACGCGCCAGGCGCTCGAGAAGGTCTACGCCCAACGCTTTGCGTCGCTGGGCGCCGTGGACGTGATGACCTGGCAGGGCTTCGAGCCGCTGTTCTTCGGGGTGCCCATGTCCTGGGATACCGCACAGGCGCAGATTCCCGGTGCGGCACCGGCCGGCGCCGCAGCGCCCGCAGGCGCCAAGGCGGGCACATGATGCGTGTTGCCAGCCCCCTGCGCCGGGGTGCACCCTGGATGCTGTATGCCGCGCTGACAGTGCCGGCGTTCGCGCAACTGCCACCCGCCAGCCCAGCGCCCGCCAGTCCCGGTGCGGCTGCGGCAGCCACGTCGGGCACCCCAACGCCTGCCCCCGCGCAACAGACCACTGCGCCCGGGGCCACCGTGGGTGCGCGTTTCATCGAATCGTGCAACGAGGCCCTGGAGCGCGGCGTGCCCGAGCTGGGCTGCCAGGGTCCCATCTACCGCAACGAGCTGGAGCGTCTCAAGCGCGAGGCCTTGAACACGCAGAACCCGCAGTTGCTCTCCTTCGTGGGCGATGCCTACCAGAACCCGCGCTCTGGCCTGGGTGACATGGGGCAGGCCTACCGCTGGTACCTGCTGGCCGCCGTGCGTGGCGACCCGCGCGCCATGCAGCGCCTGTCCGAGATGAACCGCAAGGGCCAGGGCGTTCCCAAGGACAACGTGCGCGCCCTGGGCTATGCCCGCCTGCTGGAGCGCATGGCCCAGCCCGACACCGGCACGCACCGCAATGTGCTGTCGGTCATCAACGAGCTGGGTGCGGAGATGGCCGTGGAGGAAGTCGCGCTGGCCGAGCGCTTTGCGTCCGAGCTGGAGGCGCGCGTGCAGCGGCAGGCTGCGGGGGATGGCACGGACCGCGGCGGCGACGCCCGGCCCGCCGCTGCCGCGGCCACGCGGCCGGGGTCGGGGCTGCCAGGCATGACGGCCGTGCCCCGGCCGGCGGCTGCCGCCTCCGCAGCGGCGCCCGGCAGCACGTTGCCGGGCGTTCCGGGCAAGGCGCCGCCCTGATGCGGAGGATCTGATGATGAAGAGAGCGATGTCGCCATACCCAGGGTGGGCAAGACTCCACGGTCTGGCATGCCGCGCGACGCTGCGGTGCGTGGCGGTCGCGTTGTGCGGGGTGCTGACAGCAGGCTCGGCGGCGTTGGCTGCCGGTCCGAGCGGCCCAGTGGGTCCTGTCGGGCCGACGGGGCCGACGGGGCCGGTGGGACCGACAGGGGCTACAGGCACCACCGGCACAGAGCCTGCAAGCCCGCCGCCCCCCACCCACCGCGCGAGCCCCGTGGCCCGGCCTGGCACGCCTGCCGGCGCTGCAGGCCATCCCGGCCGTGCGCCCAGAGCTTCCGTAGAAGGCAATCGCATCGAGGTGTCAGGCAACACGGCTGCGGGCACGCGCTGCGCCGAGGATGGGTCCGCGTCCGTCAACAGCGTGGACGTGTCGGGCGCGCGGCTGGAGGGCCGCACCGTCATCGTGCAGGGGCGCAATGCCAACGATGTGCGCACGCGCGACTGCTCGCGGGGCGCGCAGCCAGCGGCCCCCGGGCAAGGCGCCACTGGCCAGACCAACAGCATCCGCATCCGTTGACGGCGCGACCCTGGCACCCATCGCTCGCGAGCCTTCAACCACCGTCACACAAAACCAATCACCAGTGATCTCCAAGTACACCATGCACACTCCATCCGACGCCTTGCACACCGTGGTTTCGATCCGCCGGACCCGGGTGGCCGTGCGCAAGGCCACCGCCTTGGGCCTTGCCACGGCGGCCCTGCTCCTGGCCGCGTGCAAGGACCGGGCGCCCGAGGCGCCCGCCGTGGGCGCCGCGCCCGCTGCGGCTCCTGCCGTGGCAACGCCGCCGGCCGCGTCAACGACGTCTGCGGTGGCTGCCGCGCCGCCGGCCGCACCCGTGGCAGCGGCGTCACCCAAGCGCGTCCCGCTGGCCGTGCAGGGCGTTGCCGCTGCCGGCGTCACGGTGCGCATCAAGGCCGTGGAGATCGGCGCGGACGCCACGGTGCTCGATGTGAGCATTTCCTTCGCCAACCGCATCACCAATACCACCATGCTGGCGCTGGCCGATACCTACCTGCAGGACGAGACCGGCGCGCGCCTGCACATCAAGCGCCCGGACAACAACCGCGACATCACCATCCGCGAAGGCGAGACGCTGGACGGCCAACTGGTCTTCATGGGCGCGGTGTCACCGTCGGCGCGCAAGCTCAAGCTGGTCTTCAACGACGGCAACCAGGACGACAACATCGTGGCGCCGGGGCTGGTGGTCGACCTGCCCCTGCAAGGCGGCTGATGCGGCACCGGACGCTGCAGGGCCGGCTTTGGCTTGGGCTGAGCCTGTCGTGCCTGGCAATGGCAATCACGGCCCCTGCGGCAGCGCAGGAGGTGGTGCGCAGCGGCAGGGCGCTGGCGGGCGTTCCCACCCGGCTGGAGCCGGCGTCGGGGGCCCCGTCCACCACGCTGCGCTTGCAGGAGCAGGGGGGCGGCCTGGCCGCTCGCTCGCAGGACACCACGCTGCAGCGCAGCGGTGGGCCGCAGACCATCCTGCGCGAAGCCGAGGTACCCAGGGAGCGGCTGCAGGCGACCCGCGCCCTGCTGGCTGAACTCAAGGCCCGCTCCACCCCCGAGCAGGCGATCTCCATCGACCTGCCCGCCGACGTGCTCTTCGATTTCGACAAGGCCGAGTTGCGGGCCGATGCGGCGCCCTCGATCGCGAAGGCGGCCGAGCTCATCAAGAGCTACGCCAGCGCGCCGCTCACGGTGCTGGGCCACACCGACGGCAAGGGCACGGACGCCTACAACGACCCGCTGTCCCTGCGCCGTGCCGAGGCCGTGGCGCGGGCGCTGCAGCAGCAGACCGGCCGGCAGGCACGCACCGAT
The DNA here is from genome assembly GCF_019219095.1 of Acidovorax sp. sic0104. Lineage (GTDB taxonomy): Bacteria > Pseudomonadota > Gammaproteobacteria > Burkholderiales > Burkholderiaceae_C > Acidovorax. The sequence continues at coordinate 14,748 of NZ_JAHUWH010000017.1, read as the reverse complement.
GGCCGGGGCAAGCGAGAGCCGGTGGCGCCGAACACCTTGCCAGACGGCCGGGACGACCCGCAGGGGCGCCAACTGAACCGCCGCGTGCAGATACTGATCGGCGTTCCGAGCAAGGACGGGAGATAGACCCATGGCCCTGATCCGCTGCCCCGAATGCGGGCGTGACATCTCATCGCACGCACCGTCCTGCCCGTCCTGCGGTTATCCGCTGCAGGACCGGGGGCCTTCGCCGCCAGCGCAGCCGCACAACGCGCTGCAATCCCCGCATGTGTGGGGCCGCGTGGCCGTGGCGCTGGGCGGGTGGCTGGTGACGCCATGGATTGCCAAGCTCATCGTGGCACTGGCGGTGTGCGTGCTGGCGTACTTCATGTTCACGGGGCGTTGACAACCCGGGCCACGCGGCGACCAGGGCCTCCGGGTTCGTTCTGGACGGGCTGCCATGCGTCGGCAATCCAATGCCCGAACGCTCTACTTTTAGTAGCTAACGGCGCTTTGCTGGAGAGCGCCAGGGCCTTGTTTGATCAAAAAAAAGCGGGCGTTCATGCAGTCACCCAATGGTTGTCCAGCCGCACGCCTTGCAGCTGGCTTCCGTGCGGGTGATTCAACGGGTCCGGCGCCAGTGCGTCCTGCAGGCTGGCGGCCAGGCCGCCGGCCCACAGCGCGCCGCTGCGCACGGCCAGAGGGCACACCTCGGGCAGTGGCACCAGGCCCTGCCACTCGCCCTGGAGCGAAAACGTGGCGATGCCGTGGGCGCGCGGGCAGCTCACGGCCCAGCCTGCGGGCGTGGCGGCGGTGCTGCCACCGTAGCCGTTCAGGCTGGGGGCGATGTGCGGGGGCGCCGACACCACGCGCAGCGCGATGCCGTCGAACAGGGCCAGCACGGGGGCGGCAACCTTTGCCGCGGCATCGTCGTGCTCCGCCTGCAGGGCAATGCCCAGCACTTGGCCGTCGGGGCTCCAGGCCAGGTGGCGCAGGCTCAGGCGCTTGTCCTGCAGGCGCCATTGGCCCAGCAGCCGGCCCGTGCGGGCATCCAGCCGCACGAGCGATGAATCCATGGTGCCCAGGTCGCGCTTGACGCGGCCAGTTTCGGGGGCCGTGGGCACGCCGCCGTTGGCGACGATGAGCGTGGGGGCGTTGCCCTGGCCGCCGCCACCGCGTGTGTCCCAGATCAGTTCGTGCGCATCAATGCCGTGGGTGGGCCACTCGGCGGCGGGTGCGAGCGTGCCCGCATCGCGCGCCACGATCCAGCTCGCGCCGGTCTCGGCATCGGTCTCGGTGGTGTAAAGCCGCTGGCCATCGGCGCTGGCCAGCACGTGGCCGTTGAAGGAGCGCTCGCCGTCCTGCCAAAACCAATGCGGTTCGCTGCCCGCGCCGGGCCGCCAGCGCACCAGCCAGTCGCCGGGCCGGCGGGCCGTGGCCAGCACCGACCCATCGGGCAGCATGCACAGGCCGTGGGCGCGTGTGGGTACTTCCAGCGATGCGTGGACCTGCAGCGCCTGCCCGGCGCCTTCCTGCGTGGACAGCACACCGATGTGGAAACTGCCCTGGTGTTCCCAGGCGGCGGCGAGACGGATGGCGCGGCCCTGTGCTTTGGCTTGCGCCGCGCCAGGGGCCAGCACCCATGCGCCGAGGCCTGCCAGGGCGAGCAGCGCATCGCGGCGACCGCCGCGCGGCATGCCGAGGGCCGGGGCCAAGGCGAGCGCCGCCGCAGAACCGGCCTGGGCGATCTGCGGGTGGCGTCCCCCCGGGGGGACGGCGCGCATCGCCTCAGCGGGGCTGCCTGGCCTAGTCCCCATCGGCATCCGAGAACCCGATGCTCACCTGCAGCGCAGGCGCCACTTCGGACTCGGCCAGGAACTTGAGCGCGGCCAGGTCCCTGGCCGTCTGCTGGACGGCCGCCTTGTTCTGAAGGCCGGACTTCTGCACCTGCGCCATCGACGTGTCGACCTTGTCGGTGGCCTCTCGCAGCTTGTCGGCCAGCGGGTTCAGGCCCTTGCCGCGCAGGTACATCTCGAGCGGCACCAAGGCCTCGCCGGCGGCGGGGATGTCGGCGCTGGCGGCCAGGGTGGTCACGCTGCGCAGGCCGCCCCAGGTCGCGGCCCAGGCGGCCAGCGTGTTGCCGCTGGCGGTGCGGGGGTAGTCCGGCGTGCGCGTTCCCTGGGCCGCGCGCAGGGGTTTGTCCATCTGCGCCCAGCGCAGGCGCTCGATGCCGCCCACCCACTGGTTCACGAATTCGCTGATGGCCTGTGTGGAGCCTTCCTGTTCGTCTTCGGCGCCCCAATCGGTCGCGGCGGCGTCGGTAAAGGCCTTGGTGAGCGCCGCCGATTCACGCGCCACGTCCTGCGCCACCTCGTGGGCGTAGCTGCAGGCGGGGCTGCCGGGCTGGGCCGGGCGTGTCCACAGCAGCCATTCCAGCGCGGGCAGGCCCTTGGCGGGCGTGCCGATGCGCTCGAAGGCCTTGGCGCCCTGGGGTTGGGCGGCGATGGCTTTTTCTATCAGCGCCGGGCGCGTGGGCGTGAAGTCGATCGCGCGCTGGCTGCGGCGGGCGATGACGGGGCCCACGGACACGGCGGCCAGCTGCTCCCACGCGCGGGCCGTGGCCTGCCAGGCGGTGCGGGCGGATTCGAGCGCTGCCTTGCCGTCCGCCGCCGGCGCCTGGCACAAGGCCGCCACAGCGGGCACCAGCGCGCGCGCGTTGCGGTCGAAGTCCTGTGCGCGGGGCAGGGCCCAGTGGCCGTAGATGCCTTGCAGGGCGTGCACCGTGTCGTAGAACGGCACGGCATTGCGCTGCCAGGCAGGGACGGTGGATGCCGCGGATGCAGAAGGCTGAGCCTGCGCAGCGAGGGGGAGCAGGGCGGCCAGCAGCAGGGCGGCTGCGATGAGGGATGTTTTCATCGCCGGGCCGCCCCAAGATGAAAACGCGACCCCCTCGGGGGGCAGCGCCCCGCGCAGCGGCGGAGCGTGGGGGCTAGTTCTGTTCATAGAGACTCCACGAATTTCACGAGCGCATCCCGGTCGGCCTTTTTCATCTTGAGCACCTGGTCCTTGGCCGCTTCGGCTTCGCCGCCATGCCACAGCACGGCTTCGAGCACGCCGCGCGCGCGCCCGTCGTGCAGCAGGCGCGTGTGGCCGTTCACGTCCTTGATCAGGCCCGTGCCCCACAGCGGCGGGGTCTTCCATTGCCGGCCGCTGGCGCCGAAGTCGGGCCGGCCGTCGGCCAGCCGCTCGCCCATGTCGTGCAGCAGCAGGTCGGTGTAGGGGAAGATGCGCTGCCCGCTCAGCGCCTTGCTGGTCAGGTGCGGGAAGGGGCCTTCCTTGGTGACGTAGCTCGGACGGTGGCAGGTGGCGCACTGGGCTTGGCTGAACAGCGCCTGGCCGCGCAGCACCTGCGCATCGTTGATGTTGCGGCGTGCGGGGGGGGCGAGCGTGGCCTGGTAGAAGATCACGTCGGCCAGGGTCTTGTCGTCGATCTCGACGCCGGGCTGGCCTTGTTCTCCACCGCTCTTGCCGCTGGGGGCCGCCAGGCAGTCCTTCTGCGTGGGCGTGCAGGCCTCCTGCGCGAAGTGGCGCGAGGTGATGCCCATGTCGCCCAGGAAGGCCCCGCCCGTCTGGTGCGCGATGGTGGCCACATTGGCCTTCCATCCGAAGCGGCCCGTCATCATGCGGCCCGCCTGTGCGTCCCATACCTTGTTGGGCACGCCCTTGATGGGGCCGGGGGCGGCGGCCTGATCGGCGGCGTTGGCCAGGATGTCGGCCTCCGCAATGGCTTCGAGCAGGCCCACGCCGATGATCTGCGGCGCAATGCGCGGGCTGGTCATGACTTGGGGGTGCATGGGTCCGTAGCCCAGGTCGGCAAAGCCGTAGGTGGGCTTTTGCAGTGTGTAGGGCGTACCGTCGGCGAACTTGCCCTTGATGGTGTCGTAGCGCAGGGTCACGCGGCCTTCGGGCTTGACGCCCTGGATGGCTGCATTGTTGAACTGGTCGCCGTACACGGGGTCGTGCACCGGCCCGCCATGCGCGTCGGTGCCGGGGATGGACAGGCGGATCAGCAGGGCCACCGTGGGGTCCTTGGTCTCGCCCAGGCGGTTGAAGATTTCCGGCGGTTCGCCCCGGCCGTCCTGCACATGGCAGCCGCCGCACGAGCGCGCGATGAAGTGCGGGCCCAGCCCGTCGCGCGCCTTGGTGGAGGCGGGCGCCTCCACCCAGTTGCGCCGGAAGAACGAGTTGCCGATGACGAAGCGCGTGCGCTCCTCGTCGGTGAGGTTGGCGGCCGGGAACGAGAAGGCGTTGCGCCCGGTGGCGAAAACGGTGGTCTCGCCGCCGGTCTTCTCCCCCTGCGGGTCGGGCTGTGGCGCAGCCGTCAGGGCGCCAAATCCGAGGCCTCCCACGGCGGCGATGCCGATGCTGGCTGCCGCCAGGCGCAGGGCGCGCCGGGGGCGATTGGCTTGCGGTCTCTGCATGCTCAAGGCTGGACCAGGGTGAGCTTGGTGATTCCTATGGCGTTGGCCGCGGCCACCAGGTCCTTGCTTTGCTGCGTGAGGCTGTCGATGGTCTTCTGGATGCGCTGGCGGCCCGGGGCGTCCTTGCCGCCGATGATCTCGCGGTCGAACGGCGCCTGGATGCCTTCGGCGGCAGCCACCGAAGCGGCGATCTGCTTGGTGGTCTTCTCGGCCAGCGCCGCGTCCTTGGCGGCCACCAGGTCGCGCAGCGACGCGCCCTTGACCATGCTGCCGTCTGCACGCTTGTATTCGCCCAGCCACACGTTCAGGATGCCCTGGGCGTTGGTCACCGCGTCGCGGTGGGTGTTGTCCGAGAAGCACGAGTGCTCGTCTTCCTGGTCCTGGCTGTTCAGGGCCACTTCCAGGCGTTCGCCGGCCAGCTCGCCGCGCGAGAGCGAACCCAGGCCCACGAGCATCTTGCGCACGGATTCCTGGCCGCCGCGCGCGAAGCGGGTTCGGTAGTTGTTCTTGGCATCGGGCGCCCAGGCTTTCACGAGCGACGTGAGGTCGTCGATGAGCAGGTCGGTCACCACGTTCAGGTACTGGCGGCGGCGGTCGGCGTTCTTGGCCTTGCCGTCCACGAAGTCCTCGAAGTTGCGCTCGCCCGGGCCGGTCTCGGACAGATCCTGGCCCCACAGGAAGAACTCGATGGCGTGCCAGCCTGTGGCGATGTTTTCTTCGCCGCCGCGCTCGTTTTGAGCGGACAGATTCTTCTTGTTGATGACGAACTTGCGGTTGTTCACCAGGCCCGCGTTGGGCTTGCCCTGCACGCTGTCGACGAACGATTCGTCCATGGGCCAGGCGTTGATGCGGCCTTCAGGGCCGTTGTCGTTGTCGATGGGGCCGCCGTAGAAGCGGAAGGCCTCGGTCTGGCCGTAGAACTCGCGCGCGGCCAGCCACTTCTTGCGGGCTTCGGCCAGGGTCTCGGCCGAAGGCTTGGCCGTGAAGGCCGCCACGGCTTCGCGCAGCGCCTGGGCGCTGGCGAGGGTGTCCGCATAGTTGGCGTGCACGAGCACGGCGTAGTGGGCCGCCACGGCGTTCGCGTTGATGGCCTGCGCGGGCTGCTGGTCCGCGGCGCCCTGCTGTTGCGGCTGCTGCGCCTGCGCGATGGCCAGGGGGGCCAGGGTGCTGGCGGCCAGTGCTGCGCCGATGGCGGCGGCCTTGAGGAAGTGGGTTTTCACTGCGCTTTCTCCTGAAACGAACGATGACGGCCGCCCTGCGCTGGCGCAAGGCGGGTGGCAGGCCCGAAGGCCGTTGGGTCTGGATGGGAAGTTGTGGGCTGGCGGGCATCACGCCCCTTGCTCAGAGAGGGGGCGCCGGGCCAGGCAGCCGGTCAATCCAAAGAACGATTGATTATATGAATGAGATTAATTCGCATCCTTATTGGCCGGGCGAATCTCAGGGGATAGCGCGGGTGCGGCGGGTGGACGTGTCCGGCAGCGTTGTCGTCAACCCGTCACGAAACCTTCATGCCGGCGTCACGCAGCGTTTCTACGCTCCCGTGGTTTGCACAACAACCCCATGAGGACATCCATGACCGACCCCGATGACATCGGCTACAACACCACCAGCAACCCATCGTTCTCGACGATGGTCGAAGCCCGCCTGAGCCGCCGCAACCTGCTGCGCGGTACCGTGGCGACCGCTGGTGGCGCGATGCTGGGCAGCATCTCGCTGGCCGCCTGCGGCGGCAGCGACGATCCGGCCAATCCGGCGGCCGGCCTGAAGCTGGGCTTCAACGCTGTTGCCAAGAGCCTGAGCGACGCCGTTGTCGTGCCCGCCGGCTACACCGCCAGCGTGCTGTACCGTCTGGGCGACCCGATCGCCGCTGGCGTGCCTGCGTACAAGAACGATGGCACGGACGACCCTGCCACCTACGACCGCCGCGCTGGCGACCACCACGACGGCATGACCTGGTTCGGTGCCAATGGCAGCGGCAAGTGGGACGCCAAGGCCGGCAGCCGCGGTCTGCTGGTGATGAACCACGAATCGCTGACCCCCGTGTTCCTGCACCCCACGGGCCGCACCGTGGTGGGCGGCAAGCGCACCGTGCCCAGCGAAGTCAAGCGCGAGTTCTACCTGCACGGCGTGAGCATCATCGAGACGACCAAGGGCGCCGACGGCAAGTGGAGCTACAAGCAGGACTCGAGCTTCAACCGCCGCGTGCACACCCTCACGCCGATGGAGCTGTCCGGCCCCGTGCGCGGCACGGACTTCGTCAAGAGCAAGTACTCGCCGGCCGGCACCGCCACGCGCGGCACCGTGAACAACTGCGCCAACGGCACCACGCCGTGGGGCACCTACCTGACCTGCGAAGAGAACTGGTACGGCTATTTCTCGCGCACTGCGGCCACCGACGATGCCAAGCGCACGGCCAAGGAACTGGCCGCCATCAAGCGCTACGGCGTCGGCCCGCAGGACTTCTACGGCCTGTGGGGCACCACGCAGGGCGCCGCAGATGCCGCCGAGCAGGACACCTTCGACCGCTGGGTGCTCGACGTCAAGGGCGCCGACGCCTCGGCCGACTACCGCAACGCCCACAACACCTATGGCTGGGTGGTCGAGATCGATCCGTTCAACCCCACCAGCACGCCGCGCAAGCGCACCGCCCTGGGCCGTGCCGGCCATGAAGGCGCCTGCCTGGGCCGCGTCGAGGCCGGCAAGCCGCTCGTGTGGTACATGGGCGACGACGCACGCAACGAGTACGTGTACAAGTTCGTCTCCAACAAGAACTGGGACGCTGCAGACGCCACCGGCGGCCTGGCCGCCGGCGACAAGTACATGGACGACGGCAAGCTGTACGTGGCCAAGTTCAAGGCCGACGGAACGGGCGAGTGGGTGGAGCTGTCCTTCGGCAAGAACGGCATCGGCGAAACCTCGGCCAACTATGCGTTCTCCAGCCAGGCCGACGTGCTGATCCATGCCCGCCTGGCGGCCGACGTGGTGGGCGCGACCAAGATGGACCGCCCCGAGTGGACGGCCGTCAACCCCAAGACCGGCGACGTGTACGTGACGCTGACCAACACCAATGCGTCTTCGCGCCCCATCGACAAGACCGATGCGGCCAACCCGCGCTTCTACAACGACCCCAAGGGCACGGCACAGACGGCGCAGAACGGCAACCCCAACGGCCACATCGTGCGGTTTGCCGAGAAGGCCGGCAATGCGGGCGCGAGCTTTGCCTGGGACGTGTACCTGTTCGGTGCGCGCTCCACGGCAGCGGCCGACATCAACATCTCGGGCCTGGGCGCCGACAACGACTTCTCCAGCCCCGACGGCCTGTGGTTCAGCCAGGCCACGCAGGGACTGGCGTGGCTCGAGACGGACGATGGTGCCTACACCGATGTGACCAACTGCATGCTGCTGGCCGCCGTGCCCGGCCAGGTGGGCGATGGTGGCAAGAAGACCATCACCAACAAGAGCGGCGACACGACCCGCACGCAAGAGACCATCGTCGGTGCCAAGCCCGGCGAGAAGGATACGCAGCTCAAGCGCTTCCTGGTCGGCCCCAAGGGCTGCGAGATCACGGGCATCGCCGAGTCGGGTGACGGCCGTGCGCTGTTCATCAACATCCAGCATCCGGGCGAGAACACCGCCGACGCCAACATCGGCGACGCGACGAAGTTTGAGAGCCACTGGCCCGATGGCGGCAACGCCCGTCCCCGCTCGGCCACCGTGGTCATCACGCGCAGCGACGGCGGCCTGATCGGCGTCTGAGTTCCGGATTGCCCGCAGGGCAATGTATGAAGCCGGGGGCGTGTCCCCCGGTTTTTTTCATGGGGATGGCCCGTCCAGCGTGGCGTCAGCCGCCATAGCCGTAGGGCTGCTCGCCGTAGCCCCCGCCCGGGCGGGGCGCCGTGCTGCCCGGCGCGGCGGGGAATGGCGCGGGTGCCGAGGCCGGCGCGCCAGGCGTGCTCGGGGTGTTGTAGAGCTGGCCCTGTCCGTCCTTCGTGCCCTTGCGGCCCGCGATCTGCCAGGCGGTGCGCTGCTGGATCAGGCTGGCCAGGAACTCCATCTCCTCGTCCGTATGGTTGATGGCCCCAGCGGGCGTGAGCAGGCGGCCGTTGCGCGGCGCGTTCTCTATCCAGAACGACTGGTGGTACGAGGCTTCGCTCACCACGCTCTCGCCGCCGGTGGCCAGGTCCACCGTGCCATAGCAGTTGCAGAAGTAGCCCCGGTCGCCCTGGTCTGAAAAGATCTCGGCATACACCCCGGTGCCTCGGATGCCGGCGGTGGCCGTGGGCAGAATGACCTTGCGGTCCGCGCCCCGGCCCCAGACGCTGGCCACCGCGCCGCTGATGAGGCGCAGCACCTTGACCGCGCTGGGCGTGTCGCCCTCCAGCGCCACGTTGGAGTTCTGGCGCACCATGAAGGCGCCGTCGCCCACCGCAAACACCACCGTGGCGCCCGGGCCGGTCTCGATGCGGTCGCCTGCGGCGATGCTGTGCTGCGCTGTGAGGGCCTCGCCATTGCGCAGCACGTCGCCACGCAGCTCCACGATGTTGCTGCGCGACTGGGCATGGGCGGCCGTCCAGCCGCCGCCGGCCACCCACAGCGCCGCCGCCTGCAGCAGGCTGCGGCGCCGGTGCCAGTTCAACTCGTCTTCAGTGCGGCCCAGCAGTTGGGCCGGAGGGTGAGGGGGGCGCGGCATCATGGGGTGCTTCGTCAGAGGGATGGTAGGGCGGCTCGAAGCAATCTCGGAAGGTGAACACCACAGAGGTCAGGAACATGGCGGCGAGCATCATCGCCGAGCCCACCACCATGCCGCCGGAGGCAGCGCCGCCCAGCCCCAGGGCCGCGAGCAGCGCCGCGGCGAGCGTGACGACCACGGCGCCCAGCAGGAACACGCCCAGCCAGCCCAGTCCGTAGACGAAGAACGCACCGAAGTTGCGCATGCAGGCCACGATGGAGAAGAACAATGCCTTGACCGGAGGTACGCCGTGCCAGTGCACCAGCCCCGGCGCGTGCCAGAACAGCAGTGACAGCGGCAGGTACAGCATCATGCACAGCCACATGGCGCTCTGGAAGGCCGGCTGCTCGGCCATTTCCTTGGTCAGTGGCGCGCCGCCGAAGTAGACCTTGGCGAACTGCCCGCCGTCCACCAGGGCCGACAGCCCGATGACGGCGAGGAACCCGACCGCATACAGCGCCCCCAGCGTCAGCATGTCGCGCAGGCGCTGCTGGCCCGTGCGAAACGCCACCAGCAGCAGCGCCGGTGTGGGAAAGCGTCCTTGTGTGGCTTCGGCAGCCGCCACCATCATCGCCAGCGTGGCTGACGGCAGCAGCGCCAGCGCGACCGCCGGGCCCACCAGCGGGATCATTGCCGCCAGCGACATGGCCGCCATGGACATGAAGAACAGCGCCGCCAGCGCCAGGGGCTGCCGCCAGAACGCGCGGATGCCTTGCTTGACCCAGGTCATGCCGGTACTGGCGGGAACGATGTGGAGTTTCATGAATGGATGACTCGGGAAGAAAAGTGTGCCTGCGCCCGGGGTGTTCCACCCCACGGTCCCTGGCCGGGCCCCGTGGCGGCACGGCGGTGATGGACGGGCCACAGTGCTGAATTTACCCCAGTGCCCCATTCCAGGCGCCGCGCAGGGTGTCAGCGGAGGGGGACGGTGCCCGGTGGCTGCGGGGGGGCGTGCGCTGGCCTTGCCCGCGCGGCCCGTCCTCAGGGATGCAAGGGGTGCGCTATGCGGTCCTGCAGAACGCGCTCGAAGTGCGTGGGATCGTGGGGCTTGAGCATGGAGGCTTCGCGCGGCAGGTAGAAGTCCCACAGCCGCGATATCCAGAACCGCAGGGCGCCTGCGCGCGCCATGGCGGGCAGCAGTTCGCGCTCGGCGGCCGTGAGCGGGCGCACGGCCTGGTAGGCGTCGAGCATGCGCGCGGCGCGCGCGGCATCGTGGCGGCCTGTTGGCAGGTCGATGCACCAGTCGTTCAGGCACACGGCCAGGTCGAACAGCCAGGTGTCCACGCCGGCGAAGTAGAAGTCGAAGAAGCCGGTGAGTTCGTCGCCCTCGAACATCACGTTGTCGCGGAACAGGTCGGCGTGCACGGGCCCAGAGGGCAGGGCCGCATAGGCTGCGCTGGCGGCCACATGGTTCTGATAGGCCAGCTCGGAGCGCAGCAGGGCCGCCTGCGCATCGCCGATGTGCGGCAGCACCACGGGCACGGTCTCGTTCCACCAGGGCAGGCCGCGCAGGTTGGGCTGGCGGCGCTCGAAGTCGCGCCCGGCTAGGTGCATGCGCGCCAGCATCGTGCCCACGGCCGCGCAGTGCGCGCCCTGCGGCGCCAGCTGGCTCTTGCCGCGCAGCTTGTTCACTACCGCGGCGGGCTTGCCGCACACGGACAGCAGGATGTCGCCGTCCTTGTCGGCGCGCGGGTCGGGCACCGGCACGCCACCGTGCGCCAGGTGCTTCATCAGGTGCAGGTAGAACGGCAACTGCTCGGCGGTGAGGCGCTCGAACAGCGTGAGCACGAACTCGCCCTGCTCGCTGGTGAGAAAGTAGTTGGTGTTCTCGATGCCGCCCTCGATGCCGCGCAGCTCCACCAGCTCACCCAGTTGCAGACGGCGCAGCAGATCTTGCGCCTCGGTATTGGAGACTTCGGTAAAAACGGCCATCGCTCAGGGGTGCGTAAGGGGAAAGGACTGACGAGAAAGAAGGCAACTGCGGGGCGCGCAGGCCCTCACGGGACGCAGCGGCGCAGCCGGTGCGGCCGGGATTAGAACTTCAGCACGTTCCAGACGCGCGGGCCGGTGGTTGTCTCTGCGCCGCTGTTGCTGCCAGCGCGGCTGCGGGCGCCATCGGGCGATTGCACTTCGTAGCCGGGCAGGTTGCCTGTCTTGGGCTGCACGGAAATCGTCTGGGTCTGCCCGCCCACGCGCAGCTCGTCCACCCGGCTGCCCGCGTCCTCGATCTGGATGCGCTGGGTGCGCTGGTTGCCACGGCCACCCAGTTGCTCTGGTTCTGATAGCGCCTCGCGCTTTTCTGCCGTGCCTTGCGGGGCATTTTGACTGGGTGTTTGGGCCAGGACGGTGCTGGAGGCCATGCCCAGCAGCAAAAGGAGGTGTACAGCGCGCATGGGCGGGATTGTAGAGCGCCGGCCGTTGCGGGGCCGCGCGTGCACAATCCGCCCATGACCGAAGAATCCTCCTCTGTGACCCCCGGCTCCACCGCGCAGCAGCCCGGCGACAAAAAGACCCTGGTGCTGGTGGACGGCTCCAGCTATCTCTACCGCGCATTCCATGCGATGCCCGACCTGCGTGCCGTGCCTGGCGACCCCACGAGCCCGGCCACCGGCGCCATCCGCGGCATGATCAACATGCTGCAGGCGTTGAAGAAGGAGTTTCCGGCGGGCTATGCCGCGTGCGTGTTCGATGCGAGCGGCCCGACCTTTCGTGACGCCCTCTACCCAGAATACAAGGCGCAGCGCTCGCCCATGCCGGACGACCTGCGCGCGCAGATCGAGCCCATCCACGAGGTGGTGCGCCTTCTGGGCTGGCCCGTGGTCTGCGTGCCGGGCGTCGAAGCGGACGACGTGATCGGCACGCTGGCCGCCGTGGCGGCGGCGCAGGGCGTGGAGGTGATCGTCTCCAGCGGCGACAAGGACCTGTCGCAACTGGTGAACGAGCACATCACCATCATCGACACCATGAATGGCAAGAAACGCGACGTGGCCGGCGTGACCGCCGAGTTCGGCGTGCCTCCCGCGCTCATGGTGGACTACCAGACCCTGGTGGGCGACACGGTGGACAACGTGCCCGGCGTGCCCAAGGTCGGGCCCAAGACGGCGGCCAAGTGGCTCGGCGAATACGGCTCGCTCGACGCGCTGATCGCCCGGGCTGGCGAGATCAAGGGCGTGGCGGGCGAGAACCTGCGCGGTGCGCTGCAATGGCTGCCCACTGGGCGGCAACTGGTCACCATCAAGACCGACTGCGACCTGGCGGGGCATGTTGACGGCCTGCCCGCCATGGATGCAATCGCCATGAAGCAGGAAGAAGCGGTCGCCCTGCGGGATTTCTATCAAAAGTTTGGCTTCAAGGGCCTGGCCCGCGCGCTGGAACCCTCGGCCCCTGCCAACACCACGGCTGCGCTGCCCGGCGCCAGCGGTGATCTGTTCGCATCGCCCGAGGCGACCTTCGTCGCGGAAGCCGCGCAGGGCCGCGAGGTGGCCTATGAAACCATTCTCACCTGGAGCGACTTCGACCGCTGGCTTGCCAAGCTGCAGGTGGCCGAGCTGGCAGCCATCGACACAGAGACCACGTCGCTGGACGAGCTGCGTGCCGAGATCGTCGGCATCAGCTTCAGCACCGAGCCCGGTTCCGCCGCCTACATCCCTCTGCGCCACGCCGGGCCCGATGCGCCCGAGCAACTGCCTTTCGACGAGGTACTCGCCAGACTCAAGCCCTGGCTCGAAGACGCGAGCCGCGCCAAGCTGGGCCAGCACATCAAGTACGACCGCCATGTTTTCAAGAACCATGGCATCGACGTGCGTGGCTATGCGCACGACACCATGCTGCAAAGCTACGTGCTCGAGGTGCACAAGCCCCACGGCCTGGCCAGCCTGGCCGAGCGCCACACCGGCCGCAGCGGCATCAGCTATGAAGACCTGTGCGGCAAGGGCGCCAAGCAGATTCCGTTTGCCCAGGTGGAAGTGGACAAGGCGGCGGCCTATTCGTGCGAGGACTCCGACCAGACGCTGGACGTGCACCGCGTCCTCTGGCCACTGCTCGAAGCCGAGGACAAGCTGCGCGGCATCTACGAGCTGGAGATGGCCAGCAGCGAGGCGCTGTTCCGCATCGAGCGCAACGGCGTGCTGATCGATGCCGCCACGCTGGCCAGCCAGAGCCACGAGCTGGGCCAGCGCATCCTGAAGCTGGAACAGGACGCGTACGAGATCGCGGGCCAGCCCTTCAACCTCGGCTCCCCCAAGCAGCTCGGTGAAATCTTCTTCGACAAGCTGGGCATGCCCGTGGTCAAGAAGACCGCCACCGGCGCCCGCAGCACCGACGAAGAGGTGCTGGAAAAACTGGCCGAGGACTACCCTCTGCCCGCCAAGCTGCTGGAGCACCGCAGCCTGTCCAAGCTCAAGGGCACCTACACCGACAAGCTGGCGCAACTGGCCGACCCGCGCACCGGCCGCGTGCACACCCACTACGCCCAGGCCGTGGCCATCACGGGCCGCCTGTCCAGCAACGACCCCAACCTGCAGAACATCCCCATCCGCACGGCGGAAGGCCGCCGCGTGCGCGAAGCCTTCGTGGCGCCGCCGGGCAGCGTGATCGCGAGCGCCGACTACAGCCAGATCGAGCTGCGCATCATGGCCCACATCAGCGGCGACGAATCGCTGCTGCACGCGTTTCGTAACGGCCTGGACGTCCACCGCGCCACCGCCGCCGAAGTGTTCGGCGTCGAGGTCGACCAGGTGAGCAGCGAACAGCGCCGCTACGCCAAGGTCATCAACTTCGGCCTCATCTACGGCATGAGCAGCTTCGGCCTGGCCAAGAACCTGGGGATCGAGACCAAGGCCGCAGCCGCCTACATCGACCGGTACTTTCAGCGCTACCCTGGCGTGAAGCAGTACATGGACGAAACCAAGGCGTCCGCCAAGGCGCGGGGCTATGTGGAGACCGTCTTCGGCCGCCGCCTGTACCTGCCCGAGATCAACTCCCCCAACGGCCCCCGCCGCAGCGGCGCGGAGCGCGCGGCCATCAACGCGCCGATGCAGGGCACGGCGGCGGACCTGATCAAGAAGGCGATGGTGGCGGTGCAGCAGGAGCTGGACGCGAACAAGCCGGGCATCAAGATGATCATGCAGGTGCACGACGAACTGGTGTTCGAGCTGCCCGAAGGGGAGGTGGAGTGGCTTCGCACGCACATTCCGCGTTTGATGGCGGAGGTGGCAGAGCTCAAGGTGCCGCTGCTGGCCGAAGTGGGCGTGGGGCCGAACTGGGACAAGGCGCATTGAGCGGTGAATGGCTGGCAGGTACCTCAGGATTCGGATGGGCCAGCCTGCGGCCGCTTTGACGCAGCGGACGCTCAACTGCGGGGATCTGCGGTATCTGACACCCGCCGATCAGGCGGACGGTCTGACACTACCCGCTTCCATCGAGCTAGCCAGCTAGTTGTCGCATCCCGGATGATTGCATAGACTCTAAACGCTATCCACTCTTCATGGCGCGAGCCGTTCTGCAAGAGTTGATAGAGTCGTTTCAATCCACCCAGGGAGTGAAGCCATGTTGATAGCC
>NZ_JAHUWH010000016.1 GCF_019219095.1 Acidovorax sp. sic0104 | reverse complement strand
TGCCCCAGGAACCCCCAGTCCGTTGGACTCGCCGGCCTAAGCACTTGCAGCTGGCTGAGTGGCGGCTTTGGAGCTTCTAGCTGTATGGCGGCTCTGGGCCCCGAGCCGCCATCCAGACAAAAGCTGCGAAGCAGTCATTCAGCCCAACGGCGAGTAGAAAATTGGGAGGTGTCATGAATAGCGAGGAGCAGGAGACAGTCGAGCTGCTTATGAATAGGCTCAAATTAGCGAGAGAAGAGGCTACCGCCATTGCAATATCTGGCATAACTTCTATCGAAGAGGTCGCGTACATCCCCGTTGAAGAGCTGCTGGAGATTGGCAGCATTGAGTCTGAACGACTACTTCAAATTCGTGAATATGCGCGCCGTTTGCTACTACCTCTCTAACGGCTAGAAGCGAAACCATGAATTCACTAGGGCATGTCCCTAATCAAGGCTGCGGTCTTTCAACGGTGCTACTGAGGCCTAACCCGTCATTGCAGCGGACTGGCTTCGCCTGCCGCTGAATTTGAGCGTCCGCTTTCTTTAGCTGCCACCGGCTGGTGTTGGCCGATAGTACTCATTCGTTTGCGATCAGCCTATGACTGCAACCAGCCTATAACAGGCATCGAGCACTGACTACGCCGCTTCACTTTGCTCCCACAGCCACGCCACAACATCCCCCGTCACCTCATCCCGATTCGTCTCATTCAAGATCTCATGCCGCGCCGCAGCGGTACAGCTTGACCATCACATCGGTCACACCGGCATCCCGACACCGCTGCCCCAGTTGCTGAATCAACACCCCGCTTGCGACCAGCGGGTCTGCGTCGCCAGATGCGATGAGGATGGGCAGGTCGCTGCGGATGCGCGCGAGCTGCGCGGGGTCGGCCAGCCAGGGCGCAGGCGCGAAAAGCGAGGGGATCACGTCGTCGGGCATGTCCCAGCCGCACCAAGGGTCTGCGACGTAGGCATCGACCTCCGCAGCGTCGCACGACAGCCATTCGTAGCCGGTGCGGTGCTCAAAGTCCGCATTGAATGCCGCGAGCCCGGCGGGCGCGTCGGCGGGGGCGTTGGCCACGGCGGCGGCGAACAGGTCGAGAGCGGTGGAGCCTGACAGGACGGCACCAGACCAGGTGGATGCTCGGTCCAGAATCGCCGCCTGCGCTGCGAACTAGCCCAGGGAGTGCACGAACAGGAAGGGCGGGAGGCCGGCATGCTGCCACGCGACGCAAGCGTGCAGTCCATCTCTTGCGGCGAATCTGCCAGGCCGTGATAGCGGCTAAGCTGCGAGAGCCAGCGCTCTATCACTATGTACCAGCTCCGCAATGCCCTCTAGCCTTCACCTCTTCGACCCCCAGCGCCATGCCCTGCCGCTGCCTGAGAGCTTTGCGGCGCTGGAGGCCATGCGCGAGTTACTGCACGCGCGTGCCGATGGCAAGAACCTGCGCTTTGTCGAGTTCGCGCTGCGGTTCGAGGATCGCTTCAAGAACACGGGCCGCACCACGCCCTTGCAGCAGGCCAACGCCTGCCGTCGCGCGGCATGGCAGTTTGACCTCCCGAACGTGGATGAGATGCCTGCATACCGGGCGGCTGTGGAGATTGCCGGTGCACTGGGATTGGTTGCGTATGACGCGACGCTGGGCGTAGGTTTTCTGCCCGACGGCCGGGTAGTGCCGACCGAGTTCGCGCAAGCCGCCACGCCTGTGGCGCCCGCCGAAAAGCTGCCCTGGGGGGCGCTCCCGCCAGACGCGCTGCGCGGCGAGAGCGAGGTGCGAGAAGTTTTGGCCCCTGCACTGGCGCGCGCTATGGCAGGCAGCGGTTTTGAGCTGGAAGCTGCACCACCCGACAAGCCCGACGCGCCCATCGTCCTCGCCCGACAGCTTGGTGCTGTGCGCCAGGTGCTGACCGTCAATCTGATGCGCTATGAAGCGCTGAACCTGACCCTGCGTGTGTGGCATGACGCTTGCACCGCTGTGCTGGCACAAGCCCTCGGTCCTGCGCCTCATCAGGACACCGCCTTCGAGCTGGGCATGGCGTTCTTCGAGCCCGGGCCGGGATCCCTGCACCGCTGGACACTCGAACGCCTGGCGCAGTTGCCTGCGGTCCTCGCGCTGGTATGTGGTCGCGTGCTGCCCCTGGCGGGTCTGTGCAATGACCTGCATGGGCTGGACCAACTGCTCAATGACGCCAGCGCCGACACGGTGCGTACCCCCTACCGCAACGCCTACACCTGGTCGGGCCGCCCGGACGGCTCCGACGGCTCGCGCAGCCTGCGTGAAGAGGTATTCCCGCATGCGCAGCGCCTCGTCATCGCCCACCTCTATGGCAACCCACAGGCAGCCAACATCGCCCGCGAGCTGGAGGACCACTGGCAGCACAGCAACCATTGGCGCGCGCCTCAGGAACGCGAGACCCTGGCGGCCGTGCGCGCCACGCTGGCCCACACGCCGCCACTGGTCCGCTGGAACGACATAGCTGCCTGGCGGGCCGCACTGCGCCCTATTCCTGCATCGCTGCAGTCCCACACCCCCGACCCGCGCGGGCGGCGCTGTCACCACTATGAAGTGACCGAAGCCTTGCACCAGGACCTGCGCAAAGACCCAGGTGGCTTTTGGGGCCGGTTCGGAGGTCCGGATGGTGCATCCGAGCTCACGCGCGTGTGGCAAGACAAGGCCTCCACCTTGCCTGTCGCAGAACGCATCCCCCCGGACGGCCTCAGATGCCATGTGGTCACTCTGCCCGGCAAGGCCGGCGAGGGCGCAATAGCTGTGGTGTGCCTTTGCTTTCCACCCATCACGGGCCTTGACGAGCATCGATTCCTGGCACTGGCTCGCCGTGGCGACATATCACGCATGTTCCGCATGGGCTACGAAAACGGGCTGGACGACGACGGCCAAATGCAGCTGCGCATTGAGTACGGCGTGCGCCACGGGAACGCCGACGTTATCGCCCGCGAAACGCTGGATGCCGAGCTGAACATGCAGGCATTCCTGGAGAGGGTGGCAGAGCTGTTCGCATGAACTGGCGTGGGAGCGACTTCCGCAGACCTCCGTTGCCGATGCAGCGCGGGTGAAACCGATATTGCGGCATGCAGTCGGTAACCGCACTCAGCCATACCCCTTCGACCACGTCCCGGCGGTCGCCCCACACTCTCCGTCGGCGGCACCGCTCGCCTGCTGTCAGTCAACCCATGTGGCGTTATCGCTGGCTCCTCGCGCTCAATGCCTCCATCGTGTTCGAACAGGAGTACAACGGCGTGGGAGGCGATTCGGCCTCGTGCGCCGAGCTGTGCGCGCTGCTGTCGAGCCTGTCAGGCCTGCCAGAACGCTGGGCTGGACGGCATCCGGGGCGTGCAGATCCCCGCCCGCAACCAGCGCGCACCTTCGCCGCTAGGACTGCAGGTGCCGCGTCGCGCGGTCCTGCAAGCGCTGCTGTTCGCGCAGCAGCACCTTGCTCACCTTTCGCAGTTGGGCAATCTGCGCCTGGATGGCCGCACGCTTGTCTGCCATCAGTTGCGCTCCTTTCGCGCAGTCGATGCTCTTGGCGCGCATCGCCCCAAGCACCGGACGAATCTCTTGCAGCGAAAAGCCCAGCGACTGCAGCTGCTGCAGCACGGTCACATCCCGGACTGTCGCCTCGGAATACTCGCGGTAGTTGTTGGCCCCGCGCTGCACACCCACCAGAACGCCTTCGCGCTCATAGAAACGAAGCGCATGGCGGCCCACGCCGGTGCGAGCCTCCAACTCGGAAATGCGCATGAAATTTTCCTTGACTGTAGACCTGGCTCTACAGCCTAGCATGGGTTTTCAAGGAGGATTCAGTTATGTATTTGCTGGTGGAAAAGACTGTCACTGTGGGCCGCTCCGCACACGAGGTGTTTGCGCACATATCGAACATGGAGCGCTTCAGCGAATGGTTTCCGGGCGTTGTTGCCATCACGTCGCTGAACGCACTGGCCCACGGCGAGCGGGGCAAGGTTTATCTTGAGACGGTGCGCATACCGCTCAGAGGCCGCCGTCGGATCACCCTGAGGGTGCGCGAGGCGCGCGCACCGCACTTCTTTGCGACCGAGGGGCAGTTACAGCCATTGCTACCAAGAATGGAAATTTCGATCAATGCCACCCCGCAGGCCTCTTGCACGCTCACCTGGCGCTTGTTCAGCCGCAATCGCAGCCGTGGGGTTCGCTGGCTGCTGCTTCCCCTGGCCGGGTTTGTCATGAGGCGGCGGGCTGCCAAGGGACTTGCAACGCTGAAATCGCAGTTGGAAGAGGGGCAAGTGCGGGGTTTGGAAAACCCAGGGAGTGGTACAGAGAGTGATGGCGAGTGACGGCTTTGCAGTGCGGATTCAACCGGTCGATGCAACACACTAACCACCGCCTAGGCGCAAGGAGTGTTGCAAATGAAACAGCGACCAAGAATCTACTATTCAGATGCCCAGAAGGCGCTGATGTGGGAGCGCTGGAAACAAGGCTGGACGCTGCATGAGATCGGCAAGCTCTTCGATCGTGCCCACTCATCGATCCATCGGATACTCGCAGAGACAGGTGGATTCCGACCACCTGAGCGATCACGTGCAGCAATTGCATTGACGTTGGCAGAGCGCGAGGATATCTCGCGGGCAATGGTGTCAGGCGAATCGATTCGCTCCATCGCAAATCGGCTCGGGCGAGCACCGTCGACGATCTGCAGAGAGATCAAGCGCAATGGCGGCCCTGATGGCTTCGTTGACACCCCGAGCTCTAGCGCCAGTGAAAAGTCATATTGAATCGCCCCGGTTTTGAACTGACCCCCAGAAGTTGGACGGTTACCTTGCCGCCAATCAGTCGCTGTTTCTCAGTCGGTATCCCACCGGGCTGAGTCCGCCCAATCTGAGCTTGATGCGCTCATGGTTGTAGTAGTGAATATAATCATGCACGCCCGCTTCGAGCGTATCAAGGCTGTCGGGCGCAGCAAGCCGGAAGTACTCGGCCTTGAGGGTGCCGAAGAAGCTCTCAATTGCCGCATTGTCAAAGCAGTTGCCCTTTCGGCTCATGCTTTGCTTGACTCCCCGTTGCACAAGCATCGCTCGATAGGGCTGCATCTTGTAGTGCCAACCTTGGTCCGAGTGGACGATCAGTTCCCCCGTGCAAGCGGTCCGTGCCAGCGCTGCCTCGAGCATGCTGGAAACCATCTCGAAGACCGGACGCCTTGCCATGCGGTACGCGACGATCTCGCCGTTGTAGAGGTCCATGCAAGCTGACAGGTAGAGCTTGTGGCCATTCACATTGAATTCGGTGACATCGGTTGCCCACTTCTGGTTTGGTGCGGTCGCACGGAAGTCGCGCTGTAGAACGTTCGGCACGTGCGCATCGCTGACGCCTAGAACATGCCGGGATCGCTTCTTCACCCGAATCAACGCGCGCAGCCCCATCTTGCGCATCAGACGCTGCACGCACTTGTGGTTGATCGGTTCCACCACAGCATTGCATAGCGCGGCCGTGATCCGTCTGTAGCCGTAGCGTCCTTTATGCTCGTCATAGACAGTACGAATCCTGGCCTCCAAGGCGCTTTGCTGGTCGGCGCGCTGGCTCGCTTGGCATTGGTAGTAGAACGTGCTGCGTGGCAGGCCTGCGACCTGCAACAGGTATGCCAATTTATGGTGATGCCTCAACCCGGCAATCAGACGCGCTTTGTCGGCGCAGCTGATCTCTTCGACCAAATCAAGGCCTGCAATTTTTTTAGGTACGCGACCTCGGCGCGCAGTCGTTCGTTCTCTTCTCGTAGGGTTTGCGTTGCGTCGGCGGCAACCTTGTCCGACGGCGCTGCGCAGCGGCCTTCCAGCTTCATCTTGGGACGCTCTTCTTTCTCGTTCTCAATAGCTTGCAGGCGGCCTTGATCGAGATTGCGTCGCCAGACCACTACTTGGTTGGGATTGCGGATGTCATAGATCGCCGCGACCTGGCGGCTGGAGAGCTGTTCGCGATCCTGATGGGACAGCACTTGCAGCTTCAACTGCGCACTGTACGTGCTGCGCTTGGGGCGCAGCCCGTCAATGCCGTGCAGGCGGTAGTGGCTCACCCAAGTGCGGATCTTCTCCTCAGGCACAGACCATTGGCGCGCCAGCAGCTTTGCCCCACCGTCCCCAGCCAAAAAACTCTTGACCACTTTGAGCTTGAACTCTGTCTGATACTTCTTCATGAAGCCCCTTGAAGTTTGTCCAACTTCTGGGGGTCAGTTCATTTTTGAGGAGGCTCAACACTCTGAGAGGATTGAGCCATGAAGAAGACGAACAAGTTCTCGCCCGAGGTGCGTGAGCGCGCAGTGAGAATGGTGCAGGAGCAGCGCGGGGAGTACCCATCCCTGTGGGCTGCCATCGAATCCATTGCCCCCAAGATTGGCTGCGTGCCGCAGACCCTGAACGAGTGGGTCAAGCGTGCCGAAGTTGATGCAGGCACGCGAGAAGGCGTCACCACAGCCGAAGCCCAGCGGGTCAAGGAGCTGGAGCGCGAGGTCAAAGAATTGCGCCGAGCCAACGAGATATTGAAGCTGGCCAGCGCGTTTTTCGCCCAGGCGGAGCTCGACCGCCGGCTCAAGTCTTGAGGGCCTTTATCGACCAGCAGCGCAATGCTTTCGGGGTCGAGCCGCTCTGCAAGGTCTTGCAGGTTGCCCCGTCGGCGTATCGGCGCCACGCCGCGCTGGTGCGCGAGCCTCACAAACGCTGCGCTAGAGCGAAACGCGACGAATTGCTGGTGCCGCAGATTCAACGAGTCTGGCAGGCCAACATGCAGGTTTATGGCGCCGACAAGGTATGGCGGCAACTAGCGCGCGAAGGCGTGACCGTGGGGCACCCCAACTATCATGCCAATGAGTACTTGTTGAGCGTCGCGCATATGCCATATGTCGGCCGCGGGACCTATCGAATCTCATGCTGCGCAGACAAAACTTGCTTCTGGCGCCGTATTTGCGCTGGCGTAACCTCATATGCGCGCCTGAACGCGGTTGTCAGATGGCTTTGGCTCGAAAACCCCGCTTCTGCAGCAATCGCGGTAATAGGTAGATCGCCTGCCTGCAGCTGCTGGCGAGCCCAGGCCAGTCGGCTCCTGAGGACATGATGGTACGGTGCATAGCCAACCGTGTTTCGAAACAGCCGGACAAAGTGTGCGGGGCTGAGTCCTACCAACTCCGCGAGCTGCGGCAACGAGATGTCTTGGCCTAGATGGGTGTGGATCCACTCGTCCAGCCGCTGTACCTGCGCTGCGCTGAGTTTTCCACGTTCAGCGTGAAGACTGCCCCGGTTGGCTGCCCGCTGTTGCAGCCGCATTGCCACCCCCACGGAGAGGGATTGGGCGTAGAGCTGACCATTCGGTGACCCGTTGGCGGCTTCGCTGGCCATCATGCGAAGGACCGCCGCGAGGCCATCATCGTGAAATTCAAACTCTGTTTGCCAAGGTGGCATTCGCGAAGGAATTTCCATGCCCAACTCGGACAGGGCGGCCAGGTCCACCTCCACCATGATCCTGCGAACATTTCGGCATTCCCACCGAAGCCGGTTGATCGGGGTCCCTTGAACAAACAAGCCCATGGCACCGGGTTTTAGGTCGTATTGGAAGGATTTCCTTCCTGAGGCGAATTCGGCCTGAGCGTAGCCGCAATCCAGCATCGCCAGCGTCGTCCTACCCACCTCGGAACGACCCGCCTCGACCTTGGGGGGCGCCTCCACCCATCCCAGCGCGAAGCCCTGCCATTGCGTAGCCAATCGCGCCGTGAGCAGGCTGCGCTCCCCGTGGGGATTGACCTGCACTCTCTCGCGAGGAATGTCGCTCATGGACGCCACTTTCTTTCGGTGAAGCCAGGGCGCTCATTGTTGCGCCGATGCTCCTGTTCGCGCATACCGATTTTAGATAGCTGCTATACGCAATGCCCCATCCGTGTTTCCCCTGGACGATGCGCATTTTGTGAAATTGCGATTGGAATCTGTAAGACGTGCCAAGCGCCTCGCTGTGCAATGCCCCTTATTGCACAGGAGGCAACTTTGAAGACAAACCCGAATTCATGGAAGACGCGCGCAGGGATCGTCGGCCTTGCGGCCGCTGCACTGGGCGGCTGCGGCAGCGGCAGCGAGGGCGACAGTCTTCCCAACGTCAGCAACAACATTTCCATTCAACCCATCCGAGCCTGCAGCATGCAGGGTATCGGATCCACACTCTTGACTGCCGATGCGCCCGTGAGCATTTTGGAGGTGACTACCGGCACGACGGGCACTGCCGCATCGGACAAGCCGTATTGCCTTGTCAAAGTGAAAGTGGATCCGCAGGTCAATATCTGGGTCTCGTTGCCTACTACTTCCTGGAACGGCCGGTTCCGGGCTGAAGGAAACGGTGTCTATGCGGGGTCTTCGCAGCTCGTCCCGGCGGTTGATTCTGTCCGGCAGGGGTTCGCTGGAGCGACCACGGACACCGGCCATACGGGGTTCTTTCTCTCCGGCGCTTTCGGCATGGAGTCGCCAGGTAAGCCCAACGTTCAATTGCAAAATGACTTCGCCCATCGGTCGGAACACCTGATGGCGGTGGTTGGCAAGCAGTTGGTCAAGGCCTTCTATGGCCAGGATCCCGTCCGCACATATTGGTACGGCTGCTCGACCGGTGGACGCCAAGGGCTCATGATGGCGCAGCGCTACCCTGCAGACTACGACGCTATCCTTGCGGGCGCGCCCGCGATCCACTGGGACAGGTTCCAGGCCTATCAGATCTGGCCACAGGTGGTGATGCAGGCCGAAGCCGCAGGGCCTCTGTCCGCAGCAAAACGCGAATTGGCCACCCAGCGCGCTGTCGCCGCATGTGACGCTGCGGACGGCGTGACGGATGGCGTGATCCGCGATCCACGCTCGTGCAATTACGACCCGGCGCAAGACAACCAGATCACACGGGCGGACTGCTCTTCCGCCGACGGAACCTGCCTGGCCCTCGGCGAAGCCACCGCACTGCAGAAAATCTGGGGCGGCGCACGCAACACTGCGGGCCAGTTGCTTTGGCCCGGTGTAGAGCGGGGGGCCGACCTCACTGCATTGGCCGGAGCGGAGTCATTCCCCATTCCCATCGAGCAGGCTCGGTACTGGGTGTACTTCGACCCCACCTGGGATTGGAGAACGCTCAATCTTGCCAACTACGAGGCATTCTTCAACAAGAACGCCGAAATGGTGGGGCCGGTCATGGCGACCGACAACCCGGACATCTCCGCGTTCAAACAGCGAGGTGGCAAGCTCATCATGTACCACGGCTGGAGCGACAACCTCATCATGCCGCAAGGCACTGTGCGGTACTACGAACGAGTCCAGCAGACCGTCAGAGCTTCTCGCGATTTCTCCAGGCTGTACATGGTCCCTGGCATGAACCACTGCAGCGGTGGCGCCGGTCCCTCCGAATTTGGACAAAGGGCAAGCGGAGCCGTCCCCATGGAGGCGAAGACAGACATCTTCCGTGCCCTCATGGCCTGGTCTGAGAAAGGGTTGGCACCTGCCGATATCACCGCGTCAAAGATCGTGAATGGGGCCGTGACCCAGACCCGTCCCCTGTGTCCCTACCCGCAGGTGGCCAAGTACAAGGGCGCCGGGAGCACGGATGACGCAGCAAACTTCACCTGCTCGGCGCCTTGACGGCAAGACCGGGCGACAGACAAGCCATGGCACTTGAACCGACGAAGCCGACCGGTTCAAGCGCCTTCACCAGTCCCCTCTCGATCACTTACCCATGAACCACCGCATTTCTCTGCTGCGCCGCTGCGCGCTCCTCCTTTGCGCGGCAATCGCGCTACCCGCTCTCTCGCAAGCACAGGACTTCCCCACCAAGCCTGTTCGCATCATCACACCCTTCCCAGTTGGCAGCGGTCCCGAAGGGGTGGTACGCCTGGTGGCCGATAAACTGACGCGTGCTTGGGGACAGCCGGTGGTTGTGGAAAATCGGCCGGGCGGCAATGGTTTCATCGCCATCGATGCCTTCAAGCGGGGGGCCACGGATGGTCACGACCTGATCCAGTTGGACAACGTCCACCTCTCGGCCTACCCACACCTGTTCAAGAAGCTGCCCTACGACCCCCAGAAGGATTTCGAGCCGCTGCTTCCTTTGTTCAAGACATACTTCTTCGTCACCACAGCAGCGGACAGCAAGTACAAAAACGTAGGGGATCTCATAGCCGATGCCAAGGCCAAGCCTGGAAAGCTCAACTATGGTTCCTGGTCGATTGGGAATCCGGTGCATTTGGGCTCGGCGTTGTTTGATACCGTCGCGGGTATCGAGACGCAGCACATCGTCTACAAGGAAACCAGCCAGTTGTACACGGGCGTGGCCACCGGCGAACTGGCCTACGCACTGGGCAGCAGCGCGACTGCAGGGCCGTTGTACCGCGCGGGCAAGCTGAGGTTCCTGGCGGTGGCCGGCCCCAGCCGGCTCCCCGCATATAAAGATGTCCCCACCGTTGCAGAAGCCGGCGGCCCCGCCGGCTTCGAGGTCAGCGGCTGGACCGCGATCGCCGCGCCCAAGGGGGTACCCAAGGTCGTGGCAGACAAGATTCAGCGGGACATCGAAAGGGCTCTGGCCGAGCCCGATGTGCGCGAGAAGTTTCTCTCTTTCGGCTACGAAGCATTCGCCCCAAGCCGTGATCAATTCACCCAGTACATCCAATCCGAATCAGTGCGCTTCGCTGGCCTCATCAAAACGGCCAACGCCTCACTTGATTGAGTTGGAGGAAAGCGTTTGTCCTCTGCTGGTTTCAGATCCAAGCTCGTGTTCAACGAGTGCAGGACCGCGACCGGCGCTAGGGAGTCGCTGACCAAAATGCCGTGTGCTTCCAATTGATGACCAAGCGTGCACCGAGAGCACCAGCAGGCTGCCCCCAATCGCGAGGTCGGCCGCACACATGCAGAGATCTTTGCCTCCGCCGTCTGCTCGCAACCTCAGGCCAAATGGTGCAGTCTAAGCGCCGTAGGCCGCCAAAAAGACCCGCACGGCCTCACGCAGAAGAGCTTTGTTTTCTCGGGTATCCGGCATATCGAGTTTCAGTAGCCCGCGAATGTGCCCAGAGCCCAGAAACATCGACAGGAACAAGTCCGCCGCCTGCAGCGGGTCCCGCACCTTCAGCGTGCCTGCCGAGTGGGCACGGCGCAGATATGCAGCCAGCTCGCCGTTCACACGCTCAGGGCCGTCCTTGTAGAACCCAAGGCAGACCTCCGGCTGCGCCCCCGCTACGCCGTAGACAGAGCGCATCGCGCCCAGGGCGTCGTCCCCGCGCGCAAGTGCGAGAAACCGGGTGCCGATCGCCAGCAGTGCCTTCTCCGGTTGGTCCGGGTCCAACGCCCCGCCAGGCACACCAGCCACCACCGAATCCGTCCTGTCACGCACGACAGCCTGGAACAGCCTCTCCTTGGAGCCGAAATTGCTGTAAACGGTCATCTTGGCAACACCGGCGTCTGCGGCTATGGCATCTACGCTTGCACGCTCCAGGCCATGTTCGTTGAAGTGCGCTTGAGCCGCTGCCAAGATGCGCCGGACGCGCTCGGGATCGCGTGGCCGCCCGCGTTGAGGCTTGGGATTGAGAGTGGGGGTGGGAGCTATAAGTCGGGCCATGAGCAGATTTATTGGATTTGACAGTCCACTATAGTTCATACACATTATTGGACATGTAGTCTGGTAAATTGACACGCGCCGAGGAACTTCTATGACGCAAAGAGCGATCGCCTGGACCTCGCAGCAACGGGCTGCGCGAGAGGCGATGAGCACGGTCTACTTCGGCCCGGGAACCACCTCCGGAAACGAGCTCGTCTGCATGAAAGGCCTCGTCCGGCTTGGTCGAATGAACGCATCAAACCCACCCCTGCAGCCGCCCGTCGGGACTCACGAAGCGGAATTTCGGCGAAAAGAGAAAGGCTGGAGGCATTGCGAATCTCCGCATCGGCCTTTCGCCCCACTCCTGACAATGAACGCAGCGCTGCACGCGGCTGATCTCACTCAAGGAGTCCGCCCGCTGCGGACGGCTTGTACGGTCACACGGCGCAGGTGCTGCGATTTGATAGTTCAGTACTTCGGGGCGGCGATCGCACGCGAGACGGCCGGATTCGTTCTGGACGTCGCAGAAACCTCTGTGGCTTCGGCCAGGATTTCCTCGGGTGTGCGCGTGCTCCCAGCCTTGACAGGATCGACGGCGATTCCATCGACCCGGGCGGCGCCCCCACAGACAGCAACGAAAGCGGCGACAAGGCGAATGGAATTGACCTGAAGGCTGGATTCCTTCGCAGTGTTTGAGGTGGTGATTCGTCTCCCAGGCAGCGGAAGATTTGCGGAATGGGTTGCGCTTTGGCGTCGCGTCCGGATAAGTCTAGTGCGTAACCAGTGAATCGTTTTCGTACGCGCGACAACCGCGCGCCGCAGCAGGAAAGGACCAACGATGGATGAACTCAAAAGCATGCGCACCTTCGTGAAGGTTGTGGACGAAGGCAGCTTCGCTGGTGCCGCGCGCTCCCTGAATGTCGCCAAGTCGGTGGTCACCCGCCTAGTCAGTGAACTAGAGGAGGCGCTGAACTGCCGCCTTCTAACTCGCACCACCCGCGCGTTGTCGCTTACGAGTGCGGGTGCCCAGTACCTGGAGCGCGTGCGCCCCATCCTTGAAGAAATTGATGACGCCAACAACCAAGCAACGGAAGCGACTGACACGATCCGCGGCCTGCTGCGCGTGGCAGCGCCACAGGAATTCCTCACTGCCAGTCTCGCGCGGCTTGTGTCCCGCTTCACACAACGCCACCCTGCGCTGAATATCCACCTGACCCTCTCGCAGCCGTGGGCGTTGGCACCTGACGACGCAGCGGACGTCACCATCTTGATCCCCGGCCCGGAGCCGCTCAAAGGTGACTTTGTCGCCAGGCTACTGGCGCATACGGACGTCGTACTGTGCGCAACGCCGGAATACCTCGCACGGCATCCTCCGATTGTCAATCCCGAGGACGTGGACCTGCACACCTTGCTCGTTCCAGATACTGCCTTGGAACGCAAGGCCTGGACTTTTCATTCCACTCGCGAAGATGGCACCAGGACCTCGATATCACTTCGGGTGCGGCGCGCGCCCGTGGGCTCGCCCAATCCCGAGGTCATGATCGCAGCGGCTCGCGGTCACTGCGGTATCGCCGGCGCCTTGTCACTGAACGTGTTCGAGGATTTTCGCTTGGGCACCTTACAGCGGGTTCTTCCGGGCTGGTCAGCGGCGGGCTACCGGCTTTATGCAGCTGTTCCAAGCCGTGCGCATTTGCCCCGGCGCGCGCGGGCCTTCATAGATTTTCTCGTCGAACAGTACGGGGGCGTCTCGTCGGATCCCTGGCTTGCCGGGGTGATCAAGTAGCCAGTGCATCTCATCAAGCGACGCAATCCGCTGAGCACATGGCCGTATGCGCTTGCCGCAGCGGGTCACTAGGCATGGAGGCACTGCCATGAAATTTGCTGTACTTGACAGTTCAATAAATAAATCGCACATTACTATACCTGAAAGTCCAATAAATATCGACTCATGAATTCCTCCTCCTGGCGTAACCGCATGCCGACCCTCCCGGCAACACGTCTCCTGTCGCTCGCGGCGTTGACCGTGCTGTCAGCGTGCTCGACCCCCACCGTGCAAGCTCCCACGCCTTCGGTGCCCCTCACGGCCGGCTTCGCTCACGGTCATGCGGCACAGGCGGAAGGCACGGACGCCGACGCTGCATGGTGGGGCGTCTGGGGAGATTCCACTCTCACCGCGCTGGTTGAGGAGGCGCTTGGCGCCAACCACGACATCACCATCGCGCTCCAGCGCGTCGCCCAGGCCCGCGCAGGCGCGGATGCCCAGGCCGCCCGCCTGTGGCCGACGGTGGGCGTGCAGGCTTCCGCATCGCGCAGCAGCAGCGGTTTGCCTGATTCCGTAAAGCAAGGGATGCCCGACACGCGTGCGCTGCGCGCCGGAATCGACGTGGCCTGGGAGGTCGACCTGGCGGGGGGCGTGCGGGCTGCGCGCGACGCAGCGCAGGCCGACGCCACGGCGGCGGCTGCAGGAGTGCAAGGCGCTCGCCTGCTGGTAACCAGCGAAGTTGCGCGCCAGTACTTCGTCCTGCGCAGCGCCCAGGAGAGGCTGCGCATCGTGCAGGCCTTGGCGAAGGCGCAACGAGACACCGCCAGCCGCGTGGAGAGCCGGCTGCGCGAAGGCTTGGCCAGCGCCTTCGACCTCGACCGCACGCGCGCCGAGGCCGACGCGTTCGATGCACAAATCCCGCCGCTGGAAATGCTGGCCGGGACGTCCCAGACACGGCTGGCCGTGCTTCTGGGGCGCAGTCCGTCGATCTCTGTTGTCGAGGTCGACCCCGCGTTCGTCTGGCAAGCGGTTCGCGACATCGGCAGCGGCCAGCCCAGCGAGCTCCTGAAACGCCGCCCGGACCTGATTGCCGCGGAAGCGCGTGTCGCCGCCGAAACACTGCGCACCGGCGAAGCCCGCGCACAGTGGTGGCCCAAGCTGTTCCTGAGCGCATTGACGGGCCGCCAAGACCTTCAGCTGAATGCCCTGGACCTCGCACCGGTGCGTTTCTCGAACGTGGCACTGGCATTTGCAGCGCCGATCTTCGATGCTGGCCGCATCGACGCCGGCATCCGCGCGCAGTCGGCGCGGGCTGACGAGGCTTTGCTGGCCTGGCAGAAGTCCGTGCTCGTCGCGGTGCAGGAGGTGGAAGACAGCCTGCTCCTGCGAGCAGAAGAAGCCAAGCGCGCCGCAGCCTTGGCCGGCACGGTCGAGCACCGCCGCCGATCTCTGCAGCGTGCCCAGTCGCTGCTCCGCGAAGGGCAGGCCGATCTGTTGGCACTGCTGGACGTGCAGCGCTCCGTTCTCGCCAGCGAGCTCGCCCTTGCAGACAGCCGCCTCCAGCAGGCGCTGGCGGACGTTCAGCTCTACAAGGCACTTGGCGGCGGCTTCACGCCAGCTGTCGCCGATGCCGCCATCGCATCCAACGCCAGAAAGGCCCCTTAAGTGAATCGCATCTCCTCATTCGCACTGCCTGCAGCGATTGCTGCCTCCGTGCTGCTCGCCGCGTGCGGCGATCCACCCGCGCCGGCCGCAGCCGCAAAGCCCGTGTTCGTGACAACGGTCTCGCCGTCCAATCACGCACAAACGCGCACATTCACAGCCACCGTGCGAGCCCGGGTGGAAACCGATCTGGGTTTTCGCACCGCAGGCAAGGTGGTGGAGCGGCTGGTAGACGTCGGCGATACCGTGAAGGCCGGCCAGCCGCTCGCCCGTTTGGATGCGGCCGACTATCAACTGGCAGCGAGCGCCGCCAGCGATGCCGTGCAGGCCGCGTTGGTGGATGCGCAGCAGGCAGCCTCGGACGAGGCGCGGCTTCGCAGACTGCTATCGGACGGCTCGGTGGGAACCGCAGACCATGAGCGGCAAAAGGCGCGCGCGGACGCGGCTGCGGCGCGCTTGGACCAGGCACGCAGGCAACTCGAGGTGGCGCGCAATCGATCCGGTTACGCGACGCTCCTGGCGCCCTACGCCGGCGTGGTCACGGCCGTGCGTTTCGAGAACGGCCAGGTTGTGGCCGAAGGCCAGTCGGTGATGTCGCTGGCCCGCGATGGCGCACGCGAGGTCGTCGCCGACCTCCCCGAGGAATGGATCGGCCGGGTGCGAACGCTGACTGCCACAGCCGCCGCCTGGCACGACGCAACCGCCCCCTTGCCACTGGTGCTGCGCGAAGCCTCGCCGCTGGCCCGCGCGCAGGGGCGCACGTTCCGCGTGCGCTACGCTGCCGCCCCGCCAGCGCAGGCCTCCCTCGCCGCTCTGCCCCTGGGGAGCACGATCCAGCTGCATCTGTCCGCTCCTCCCTCTGCGGGGCCAGCCTCCGTCATCGTGCCCGTTACCGCAGTCGTGAAGGCGAGCGGCTCGGCGGGCGTGTGGGCCCTGAATGCCGAGGGCACGGGCCTGGTCTTCACCCCCGTGCAGGTGGTGGGCTCGGACGATGCCTCGGTACAGGTCACCGGCCTTCCCGCAGGCAGCCGCGTGGTCAGCAGCGGCGCGCAGAAGCTTGATGCGGGCATGGTCGTGCGCGCCATTGATCGCGCTCCCGGCACCGACCCGACACTTTCCTCCGAGACGAGCCAGCGATGAAGCGTTTCAACCTTTCTGAGTGGGCGGTCACGCACCGGCCGATGGTGCTGTTCCTGATCATCCTAACGCTCATCGTCGGCAGCATCTCGTTCAGCCGCCTGGGCCGGCTGGAAGACCCGAACTTCGACGTGCCGCAGATGACGGCCATTGTCGTGTGGCCCGGCGCCACCGCGCAGGACGTACAGGACCAGGTGCTCAACCGCATCGAGCGCCGCCTGCAAGAGCTCGATCACTTCGAGTACGTGCGCAGCTTTTCGCGGCAGGGCTACGGCGCCATCACGCTGTGGATGAAGGGCGGCAGCAGCAAGGCTGAGCTGGACAACGCCTGGTACCAGGCGCGCAAGAAGATCGGCGACATGCGCCAGGAGTTGCCCGAGGGCGTGCGCGGGCCGTTCTTCAACGACGAGTACAACGACCGCTACAGCGTGCTGTATGCGTTGAGCGCCCCCGATCTGTCGATGGCCGAACTGCTGGCGATCACCGAGGACGTGAAGCGCCGCTTCCAGAGCGTGCCCGGTGCCGGCAAGGTGGACGTGCTGGGCAAGCAGGCCGAGCGCGTGTATGTTGAGCTGTCGACCCGGCGCTTGGCATCGCTCGGCATCGCGCCGACGGCGGTGTTCGAGGCGCTGGCGCGCCAGAACCTGGTGACACCGGCCGGTTCGGCCGACGCCACGCACGACCGAGTGCAAGTGCGCGTGGACGGAGGGCTCAAGAGCGCCGCGGACGTTGCCAAGGTGACGCTGGAAGTCGGTGGGCAGTTGCTGCGGCTGGCCGACATCGCCACCGTGCGCACCGGCTATGAAGACCCACCCAGCTTCAGCATCCGCCACAACGGCGTGCCGGTCCTGGCCATCGGCGTGACCATGCAGCAAAACGGCAATGTGCTGGACTTCGGCAAGGCGCTGGAACAGCGGCTCGCCCAGATCAAGCAAGAGATCCCGGCCGGCATCGAGATCCAGCAATACGCCGACCAGCCGCGCGTGGTGGAGGAGTCGGTCTGGGAGTTCGAGCGCTCGTTCCTGGAAGCGCTGGCGATCGTGCTGGCCGTCTCTTTCCTGTTCCTGGGCTGGCGCACCGGCATCGTGGTCGCCGCGTCGGTTCCGCTGGTGCTGGCGCTGGTCGCAGCGGTGATGTATGCCGCCGGCTGGAACCTCGATCGCATTTCGCTCGGGGCCTTGATCATCGCACTGGGGCTGCTGGTGGACGACGCCATCATCGCCGTCGAGATGATGGTGGTGAAGCTGGAAGAAGGCTGGGACCGGCTGCACGCAGCCACCTACGCCTACACCTCCACGGCGTTTCCGATGCTGACCGGCACGCTGGTCACGGCCGCGGGCTTCATGCCGGTGGGCTTCGCCAAGTCGATCGCCGGCCAATACGCGGGCGGCATCTTCTGGGTGGTGGGAACGGCCCTGATCCTGTCCTGGCTGGTGGCCGTGATCTTCACACCTTACCTGGGCGTGTTGCTGCTGCCCAAGAACCTGGCCTCCAGACACAGTCAGGGCGCCCACCACGACCCTTACGACCGGGCTGTCTACCGCCGGCTGCGCAGCATCGTCGACTGGGCGGTGCATCGCCGGGCGTGGGTGCTCGCCATCACCGTGCTGGTCTTCGCCATGGCCGGCGCCGGCATGCTGGCGGTGCAGCAGCAGTTCTTCCCCACCGCCTCGCGGCCGGAACTGCTGGTGGACCTGCGCCTGCGCGAAGGGGCGTCGTTCGCCGCCACGTCCGCCCAGGTGAAGCTGCTTGAGACCCGGCTCGCCAAGGATCCCGACATCGAGTTCTTCACCGCCTATACCGGTGGCGGCACGCCGCGCTTCTATCTGTCGATCGATCCGGAACTTCCCAACCCGGGGTTCGCGCAGTTTGTCATCAAGACGGCGGGGACCGAGCAGCGCGAGCGCGTTCGCGCGCGCCTGAGGGATCTGTTCGACAAGGACGAGGCCTTTCCGGACGTCAGGGCGCGCGTGCAGCGCCTGGAGTTCGGACCGCCGGTGGGCTTTCCGGTGCAGTTTCGCGTCATCGGGCCCGACAAGGCCCAGGTACGCGAGATCGCCTACCGCGTGCGCGACACGGTGCGCCAGAGCCCACTGGTGCGCGACACGCAGCTCGACTGGAACGAACAAGTGCGCTCCGTGCAGGTCCATGTCGACCAGGACAAGGCGCGCCTGCTCGGTTTGTCCAGCGCCGACATCCAGAGCTTGGTGCAAACGACGCTCGATGGCGCGCCGGTCACGCAGATCCGCCGCGGCGAAGAACTCGTCGACGTCGTCGTTCGAGCTACGCCCGAGGAGCGCAGGAGCATCGGCCAGCTCGGCGATCTGCAGGTCTTCACGCGCAGCGGGGTGAGCGTGCCCTTGTCGCAGCTCGCGCGCATCGAGCCGAGCTTCGAGGAGCCGGTGCTGTGGCGGCGAAACCGCGACATGGTGCTCAGCGTGCGCAGCGACGTCGTCGATGGCGTGCAAGGCCCGGACGCCGCCGCGAAGATCCGGCCATCGCTCAAGCCCATCATCGACAGCCTGCCGGCGGGTTACCGCATTGAGGATGGCGGCGCGATCGAGGAGAGCGACAAAGCCAACGTGGCGTTGTTCGCCGTGTTCCCCGCGATGTTCGCGGTGATGCTGACCTTGCTGATGATCCAGCTCCAAAGCTTCTCGCGGCTGTTCATGGTGTTCATGACGGCGCCGCTGGCGCTGGTCGGCGTGGTGCCGGCGCTCCTACTGTTCAACGCGCCGTTCGGCTTCGTTGCGCTGCTGGGCGTGATCGCGCTGAGCGGCATGATCATGCGCAACTCGATCATCCTGGTTGACCAAATCGATCAGGACATCGCGCGCGGCATCGCGCCCTGGGCCGCCATCGTCGACGCCACGGTGCGCCGCTCGCGCCCGGTGGTGCTGACGGCCGCGGCCGCGGTGCTGGCGATGATTCCTCTCACGCACAGCGTGTTCTGGGGGCCGATGGCCATCGCGATCATGGGCGGCCTGGTGGTGGCTACGGGGCTGACCCTCGTCTTCGTGCCTGCACTATATGCCGCCTGGTTCCGCATCCCGCGCGACACCCCGGCGCAAGCGCGTGCTGAAGCGACGCCAGCGCTCGCCGCACGGCTCGCGGACGGAGAGCATCATGCTTGAGCACGTCGACGCAACGCTTGCCGTGTCTATGGCAGTCATCAACAACGCCGATCCAAAGTGGCTTGCCACTGCATCGACGTAACGTTCAACGTCACCGTTAAAGGACGATTTCAATGAGCACCCATCGCGAAGTTTCCGGACACTACGGCACAGGCGACCTTCTCTCACGTCTCAATGCAGCGTTGGCGAAGGACGGTCTGGACCCCGATCACCTCAGCGTGGGGGCGCTTGCGCAATACGACCAATTTCATGGTCGCGGCCTGGAGGCGACCGTGGAAGTTGCCGACCTGGTCCATGTCACCGCTTCTGACCACCTTCTGGACATTGGCAGCGGAATCGGCGGGCCCGCACGCTACTTTGCCAACCGATTCGGCTGCAGGGTCACCGGGATTGATCTGACGCCGGAATTCTGTGACGTAGCCCGCCACTTCACGCAGCGGCTCCACCTCGACGACCGGATCACGTTCGAGGTGGGCGATGCCCTGGCAATGCCCTTCGCCAATCGCAGCTTCGACGGCGCTTACTCGATGAATGTGTCGATGAACATCGCTGACAAGGGCGCGTTCTATCGAGAGATTCTCCGGGTGCTCAAGCCGGGCGGCTGGCTGGTGCTCTCGGAGGTTGCCAAGGGCGAAGGCGCAGAACTCGACTATCCAGCGCCTTGGGCTCGCAGCGCCAGCACCAGCTTCCTCGCGACGCCGGAGGAGACGCGGCGCGACCTGCTGGAGGCAGGATTCGACATCGTTCGATTGCACAGCACGCTGGAGGAAACCCTGGCGGCCGGCGCGCGCGCTCGCGCGCTCGCCGAGCGCGGCGGGAAGCCGCCCAGGCGCGCGGCGGCGCTGATGGACCGCGAGATCGCGGCCCAGGCCATGGCGAACTCGTCTCGCGGCTTTTCCGAAGGGCGAATCATCCCGATTGAAGTTCTCGCTCGAAAACCGAGTCAAGTATCACTGGGCGCTGAGCATGATCCCGCCTGACAACTACGTTAAGCGGATCATCGATGCATCTCTTTCACCGCAAGGGGGGATTGACATGAACACTGGACATAAGTATCACCACGCTGGACGAAGGCCTCGGCGGTCTTGTCTTTCACGTTTTCGCATGGAAAGGCGTGGCCGGCAGCGCGGGCCTGGGCACGGTGACCGGCTGTTTGGCAAAGATTGGGCATTTGATGAATGCCGCATCGTCCGGCCAGTCAATACGCTCTGGGGCGACTTTCCGGCCGATGCCGAAACCCTGCGCGCTGCGCGTCTCTGGCGCATATCGATGCACGATGGCGCGCCGGCCTGCATCACAAGGAGGCTTTTATGCAACGACGAGCCCTGCTGACACTGGCCGCGCTTTCCACCGCCAGCCTCGGTCACGCACAGCCCACGGCAAAGCACAGCCCACTCCCTTCAATCAACCACATGGAGCCAATCACCATGAATGACGTCATCATCATCGGCGGCAGCTTTGCCGGCCTCGCCGCCGCCCTGCAGCTCGGCCGTGCCCGCCGCAAGGTCACCGTTCTCGATACCGGCCTGCCACGCAATCGCTTTGCCGGCCACTCGCATGGCCTGCTGGGCCACGATCACAAGCCGCCGCTGGACATCCTGGCCGAGGCGCGGCAGCAACTGGCGCGTTATCCCGCGATCAAGCTGGTCAACGCCCGGGCCGACAGCATCTCCGGCGCCATCGACGATTTCTCCGTCCTCACGGGCGATGGCGAAACCCTCAAGGCGCGCCGCCTGATCCTGAGCTATGGCGTGGTCGACCAGATGCCCGCTGTTCCAGGCTTTGCTGAAAGCTGGGGCACGTCCATCGTGCCTTGCCCCTATTGCGACGGCTTCGAAGTCGCCGGCCAGCATTGGGGCCTCGTCTGGTCCGGCCCGCAATCTCATAATCAGGCCAGGCTGTTCCTCGATTGGACCGACAAGTTGACTGTCTTCGCCGATGGCCACGACATTCCAGCGGATGTCCAGGCCGACCTGGCGGGCCGCAACATCCCCATCGCCCTTGGCCGGATCGTCGAGATCGCCCATCAGAAGGGCCATATCGCCACTGTCAATCTCGATACCGGTAGCCATATCGCGGTCGACGTCCTGTTCGCGCATCCGCGCAACAAGCCGTCCGCAAGCCTGCATGCATCACTGGGACTGGCCACGGTCGATACGCCCACCGGTATCGTCCTCAAGGTCGACGAGCGCCGCCAGACCAGCACGCCCGGCATCTACGCCGCCGGCGACCTCACCACCCCCTTCTTGCCTTCGGTCACCCAGGCGTCCTCGCAGGGCGCGATGGCGGGCATCTTCGCCCAGCAGTCGATGCTGGTTTGAGAAGACACACATGGAGTTCGAACACGTCACCTTCGACCTGCCGCACGGCAGCTTTCACGCGCTGCAGGGGGGTGATCCCAACGGTCGGCCGACACTTGTCTTGCACGGCTTCCCGGACCATCCGCCGACCGCAAAGCCCTTTCTTGCCGAGCTCGGTCGCCGTGGACGTCGCGTCCTCGCCCCCTGGCTTCGCGGTTACGCCCCGTCCCCGACTGCGGGGCCGTTCGACATGGCAGCCCTCACCGGCGACGTGCTCGCGCTGATCGACCGCTGGTCTTCCGGGCGAGCCGTAGAGTTGATTGGCCACGACTGGGGCGGCGCGATCACCTACGATGTCTGCGTCACCGCGCCGGAGCGGATCGACCGCGCAGTCACGATGGCATTCCCCCATCCACTGACGTTTCTGAGCCAGCCGCGCCTCACTCAGCTACGCCGCAGCTGGTACATGGGGCTCTTCCAACTGCCGGGAAGCGGCTGGATCGTCAGCGCCCGAGATCTCGCCCTCATCGACCACCTATGGCGTCAGTGGTCGCCCGGCCTCTCGCTCCATCCAGCTGTCCAGGCGGAGCTGCACGAGACCCTGCGGGCGAGCATGCCTGCGCCCTTGCGCTACTACCGAGGGCTGCTGCGGCCCGGCATGCTTGGGGCGATGCGCCGCCTGTCTCAGCCGATCGCGGTGCCCCTGCTGCAGCTCCACGGTGCAGACGACGGCTGCATCCTCCCCCAGCAGGTCGACGACCGACATCGGTTCGCCGCATCGCACGCGCTGGAAGTCGTCCCTGACGTCGGTCACTTCCTGCACATCGAGGCCCCCGAGACGATCGCACAACGGATCGCGGCATGGGGCGAGTAGTGTCCTTTCAGCCCTGCGAAAAGAAGCCTCGAACGAAGCCCCTCCACGACGGGAAGTGACCGGGCTGATGCTCGGCCTCACTAAAGAAACGTCCATCCCTCTGAAAGTAAAGAAAAAGGAAGCAATCCTTATGAATACGACTAATCCTGGCGTCGCCCTGGTGACCGGCGCATCCTCTGGCATCGGTCTCGCCACTGCCAAAGCCTTGCGGAATGCGGGCTTTCGGGTGTTCGGAACGAGCCGCCGCGCCGCCGCGGAGAGATCCGACGGTATTACTATGCTGGCCTGTGACGTTACCGACGATGAGTCCGTGGCGAAACTGGTCGAGCGGGTCATGGCCGAGGCCGGCCGCATCGATCTGCTCGTCAACAATGCCGGCATGGGTTTGCTTGGCGCCGCAGAGGAGTCCTCGACGGCCCAGGCGCAGGCGCTATTCGATGTCAATGTCTTCGGGGTTCTACGCGTGACCAGGGCGGTGCTACCGGCCATGCGCCAGCAGAGAAAAGGCAGAATCATCAATGTGAGTTCGGTGTTGGGTTTGATCCCGGCTCCCTATTCCGCCGTGTATGCGTCGACCAAGCATGCCATCGAAGGCTATTCTGAATCGCTTGACCACGAGCTTCGCTCCTTTGGCATTCGTGTCGTGTTGGTCGAACCCGCCTATACAAGGACGGCATTTGAAGACAACCTCGCCAAGCCAGACCTATTGCTTGACATCTATGACGCCACGCGCGCCAGCATGGATGTGATCAATAAGAAAGCGATAGAAGCCGGCGACGCCCCGGAAGTCGTCGCCGGGACGATTGTCGAAGCGGCGACCACGATCGTTCCAAAGACACGCTACGCGGCGGGAAAAATGGCGCGACGGGTCAGTCTCCTGCGCCGTTTCGTCCCTGAATCCGCGTTCGACAAGAGTCTTCGAAATCAGTACGGATTGCCGGTCTGACAACGATGAGGTGATAGCAGCGACCGGATTCCGTCCTAAGCTGGGCGCGCTGAAGATCGATGGCGATCAGCATCGAGGTCAATCGGAAGGACCCAGATGCAAGCCGTGCGGCGATGTGCAGCGAGCCGCTGCCGCCCTGCAAGATGCGCCAGTGCTGCAGTTCGACAATAGGTTGCGTCTGCACATCAGGCGCCGGGCGGTCGTTGCCAAAGAGGGGGCGAAGCGTGGGGACCTCTCTCAGTTCTTCGTGACCAGTCGATAGTCGGCCATGTAGCGCTGCGCTGTCAGCGTGGCGGTATGGCGAAGCTCCTCGCCAAAGTATTCGAAGTCGGTCCAAAGAGTGGCGCTCAGGAAACGCACGCCTCCTATCGTGACTGCGGTGTCCTCCAGGAAGTGCACCTCATGCGCGTACGCAGCTTGTCGGATGTCCAAGAGCGCGACACTTGCTATCGACGCCATGAAGCACATTGCCGCCTTGAGGATGCTCTGCGGCCGAGAGCGCGGCGGCCTTGGCATCACAGAAGAAGACGAAGCCAACCCTTATCTCATCTCCTACCAGTACGAGCCTTGGAGCTCGGGCAAGCACAAAAGTTACGGCACAAGGCCAGTGCCAAGGTCGTACCAAGAAGTGTTGTCCTCTAATCCCATGCTCCTGGACCCGGCGCAGATCACCATCACCGAAGAGGATTTGCGAATCGCGCGAATGATTACGCCAACCTTAAATCCGGATGTTTTCAAGGTAGGGGCCATCTGGCCTTTCGGTTGGCATCAGCTGCGCCGCACTGGGGCAGTCAACATGCAGAGCTCGGGCCAGGTTGATGACTCATCGTTGCAACTGCAACTCAAACATCAGAGCCGTGAAATGACTCTCTACTACGGCCGTCACCACTCGCGCTTGGCGCTCAATGAAGAAGTGCGAATCCTCTATATCCAGACCATATACGAGGAGCAAGCACGTGCCATGCAATCCATCTCAGGCCCCCAGTTCGCCAGTCCCCTGGGTGAGACACGCAAGGCCTCCATCGTCAATTTGATAAGCGAGAAAGATGCCGCCACCCTCATCAAGTCTTTCAAAAGAGGCGAAGTCAGCGCCCGCAGCATCCGAGCGGGATTTTGCTTCAATGCACGTCCCTGCCCGTATGGCGGAGTTGAGTCCATCACGCAATGCCTCGGCGGCAGTAACGGCAAGGGCTGCCCCGACCTGTTGCTTGACGTGACTAAAGTTGACGACATCAATCGCTACGATAAGTCATTGGATGCTCAACTTGCTGTAGTTCACCCTGACTCGCCGCGCTACCGTGCGCTCCAATCCGAGAAGCGTTCAATCGAAAAGTACCATGCCCACGTTCAAGCCCAAAACCGCTGAAGCCAACTTCCGAGAGGCCTTTGAGCGTCTGAAGGCTGGCGTGCCCAACGTCTTGCCAGCCAGCAGTCTGGTAAGCCAAAACAATGTTGCCAAGGAGGCCGGTTGCGATCCCTCGGCGCTTCGCAAGGCAAGATTCCCGGGCTTGGTAAAGGAGATTCAAGCCTACCTTGCGACAAGCGGCCAAGAGCGCCCAATCTCTGAACGCCAGCTGCGTCTTAAAGCCCGCCAAGCCTCACGAAGCAAAATCGAGACCATCGCCAACCTCAAGGCACAACGAGACGATGCTGTTTCGCGACTGGTTGAATCAGACGAACTGATCGTCAATCTTTGGAACCGCGTCCGTGACCTCGAAGCCAGACTAGAAGACCTCCAGCCCAGCGCTAGTATCCTGCCCATGAAACCCTTTGCCAAGCTTAGGGGATGAGGAAGATTCGCTTAAAAAGCGATCCCGTTTAGAGCTTTGCTGCTCAAGCCAGATCACACCCGGCTAATGAATTGGGACATCCGAGTTGGGCACAGGTCGTGGAACATAAACGCCGGAATGTGCCTCCCCAGCATCAGGATGCTCAGTCGAAATCACACCGCAAGCCATGGACATCACCGTCCAGTAAAAATCGCAATCCAGACAACACTATGGACTTTCCTACAATCGTGAGGAGTGAGTGTTTTCAATGCTTTACGACATGTCCACAGTTGAGTACCACGCCGGTACATGGATGCGGGCGGCATCGTGTTCTATGCCAACTACCTCAAGTTCTTCGAGCGCGCGCGCACCGAGTGGCTGCGCTCGCTGGGCGTGGGCCAGCAGCTTCTGCGGGAACAAACCGGCGGCATGTTTGTCGTAACCGATGCGCAGTTGCGCTACCACCGCCCCGCCCGGCTGGATGACGAACTCATTGTTACCGCCGGCCTGCAGGCCGCAGGCCGGGCATCGTTGACAATAGTGCAGCAGGCGCTCCTGAAACCAGAGCAGATGACCGACAAAAGCCCGACCTTGCTGACCGAAGGCACCATCCGCATCGGATGGGTGGACGCAGCGACGATGCGCCCTGCAAGAATACCGAGCACCCTTCTGGAACAACTCACACCATGAACTCCCAAAACATGTCCATCATCTCCCTGGTGCTGCACGCCAGCTGGGTGGTGCAACTCGTCATGCTGCTGCTCCTCGGGGTATCGGTGGCCAGCTGGGCCGCCATCTTCCGCAAGCTGTTTGCCTTGAAGCGCGTGAAGACGCTCAACGACGACTTCGAGCGTGAGTTCTGGTCGGGCACCAGCCTGAATGACCTGTACGCCAGCGCTGCGCAGAACGCCAAGCAGGCCGGCCCCATGGAACGCATCTTCGCCAGCGGCATGCGCGAATATCAAAAGCTTCGCGAGCGCCGCATCGTGGACCCGGGCACCCTGCTCGACGGCGCGCGCCGTGCCATGCGCGCCAGCTTCCAGCGCGAGATGGACGTCGTCGAATCGAGCCTGTCCTTCCTGGCATCGGTCGGCTCGGTGTCGCCCTACGTGGGCCTGTTCGGCACGGTGTGGGGCATCATGCACGCCTTCACCGGCTTTGCCGGCATGGAGCAGGTCACGCTGGCCACCGTGGCGCCCGGCATCGCCGAAGCACTGGTGGCCACGGCCATCGGTTTGTTCGCCGCCATCCCGGCCGTGATCGCCTACAACCGTTTTGCCCGCGACATCGACCGGGTGGCCACGCACCAGGAGACCTTCATCGAAGAGTTCTCCAACATATTGCAGCGCAACCTCGGCGCACAACCCGCGCCCACCGGCCACACGGCCTCGGGCCACTGATCCGGGAGGCGCCACATGCCCGCCATGGCATCCCGCGGCCGAGGCCGCCGCACCATCAACGAAATCAACATGGTGCCCTTCATCGACGTGATGCTGGTGCTGCTCATCATCTTCATGGTGACGGCACCCATGCTTACGCCGGGCGTCGTGGACGTGCCCAGCGTCGGCAAGGGCAAGAACATGCCCAAGGTCGTCGCGCAGGTCATCGTGAACAAGGATGGCACGCTCCAGTTCAAGACGCCAGAGGCCACGCGAAGCCTGAACCAGCGCGAAATCGGCGATGCCGCCAGCCGCTGGCAGAAGGCTCAGGGCGCCGATAGCGCCAGCGCCGTGGTCATCAGCGCCGACAAGGGCGTGCAATACGAGAGCGTGGTGAAGGCGATGGACGCCTTGCAGAAGGCGGGCGTGCAGCGTGTGGGCCTCTCCGTCAAGCAGGGCGGTTGAACCGAACCCGCGCCCGCAACTCTCTCACGTCCATGCAAGCCCACAACGACCGCGACCAGTTTGCCCCGCC
Organism: Acidovorax sp. sic0104; assembly: GCF_019219095.1. Lineage (GTDB taxonomy): Bacteria > Pseudomonadota > Gammaproteobacteria > Burkholderiales > Burkholderiaceae_C > Acidovorax. The sequence continues at coordinate 109,145 of NZ_JAHUWH010000016.1, read as the reverse complement.
GCGCCCGCCCGCACGGCTGCGCGCCATCACGCTGGCCGTCCTGGCCCACGCGGTGCTGATCGGCGCCCTGACCTGGGGCGTGAACTGGAAGAGCAGCGCCGACCAGCCCGCAGTGGAAGCCGAACTCTGGGCCGCAGTGCCCCAGCAGGCCGCGCCGCGCGCCGTGGAGCCGCCCCCGCCCCCCCCGGCCCCGGCGCCCACCGAAGTTCGTCCGCCCCCCCCTCCGGCGCCACCGCCAGCACCACGCGCCGTGGAGCCGCCGGACACGCGCGAGGCTGACATCGCCATCGAACGCGAAAAGAAGCGCCTGGAGCAAGAGAAGAAAGCACGCGAGCAGCAGCAAGAGCGCGAAAAGCGCGAACGCGACCGCAAGGAAGAAGAGCGCAAGGACCGCCTGGAGCAGGAAAAGAAGGAACGCCTGCAAAAGGAAAAGGACAAGGAAAAGGAACAGCGCGAAAAGCAGCTGGCCGAGCAAAAGAAAGCCGAGCAGGACAAGCAAAAGAAGCTGGCCGAAGACAAGCGCAAGGCAGAAGAAGCGGCCAAGCGCAAGGAAGCGGACGACAAGCAACTGGCCAAGCTGCGCGAAGACAATCTGCGCCGCATGCAGGGCCTTGCGGGCGCGACGGGTGGCGAGACCGCCACCGGTACGGCGCAGCGCAGCGCAGGCCCTTCCGGCAGCTACGGCGGCAAGGTCGCAGCCAAGGTCAAGCCCAATATCGTCTACCCCGATGCGATTTCAGGCAACCCACGCGCCGAAGTGGAAGTGCGCCTGTCGCCCGACGGCACCATCGTCGGCAAACGCCTGGTGCAATCAAGCGGCAACAAGGCCTGGGACGACGCTGTGCTGCGCGCACTGGACAAGACCGAAACCTTGCCGCGCGATGTGGATGGGCGCGTGCCGTCTTCGCTGACCATTGGTTTCAGGCCCCAGGACTGATACGGGATCGCGCGCCGGCCATTCAACCCGATGAGGGCCGTGATGGGTCGCAACTGTGCTCGGCCTGAACGGATCTTGTACCTGGGACCAAGCCCTGCAGAAGCACCGCTTGAAAAACAAAAAACGCCCGGTGTCTACCGGGCGTTTTTTGCTATTTTCTTGGTTTCTTTTTGGCCTGTACCGCTTTCTGGACAAGCGCCAGAAGCTATCAAAACAGTAGCAAATCGCGTGAACGTCCTCCGCCAGGTCTTTACCGGTCCCTCCGCTCCATGCGGCGGTTCAGGTTCAGGGCACCCAGCGTGCAGGCCACGCCGGACAGCAAATACACCGTCACGGCCAGCAGGCCGAACTGCGACGAAAGGTACAGCGCGACCAGCGGTGCGAACGCGGCACCGATGATCCAGGCCAGGTCAGCGGACAGGGCAGCACCGGTGTAGCGGTACTGCGGCGAGAAGTTGGCCGTGACCGTGCCGGAGGCCTGGCCATAGGACAGCCCCAGCAGCACAAAGCCCAGGAGCAGGAACATGGTGCTGCCCACCTCGCCCGAATTGAGCAGCACCGGCGCCATGAAGCTGAAAACGCCGATCAGAACTGCCATGCCGCCCAGGAGCTTGCGGCGGCCCAGGTGATCCGACAACCAGCCCGACACCATGATGGCGCCAGCAGCGAGGAAGGCACCCACGATCTGAACGCCCAGGATCTGCGTAACGGGTTGGTCGGAGTAAAGCGTGATCCACGACAGCGGGAACACCGTGACCAGGTGGAAGAGCGCAAAGCTCGCCAGCGCAGCGAACGCGCCCAGCAGGACATTGCTGCCCTCGTCGCGCACCACGCGGCTCACGGACACGGGTTGCAACTCGCGCTCCTGCAACAGTTCCGTGTAGGACTGCCCCACCACCAGCCGCAAGCGTGCGAACAGCGCCACGACATTGATGGCGAAAGCCACGAAGAACGGGTAACGCCAGCCCCACGCCAGGAACTCCTGCACGGACAGGTTGCTGTACAGATAGACAAACAGTCCTGCCGCCAGCACAAAGCCCAGCGGTGCGCCCAGCTGGCCGATCATGGCGTACCAGCCTCGTCGCTCCTTGGGGGCCGACATCGCCAGGAGCGACGGCAGGCCGTCCCACGAGCCGCCGAGCGCCAGGCCCTGACCGATGCGCAGGATCAGCAGGGCGACGATGGCGACCATGCCCACGTCCTTGTAGCCAGGCAGGAACGCCATGCCGACCGTGCACACGCCCAGCAGGAACAGCGCGATGGTCAGCTTGGTGCCCCGTCCCCAGCGCCGCTGGATCGCCATGGAGACCGCAGTGCCCACCGGACGGACCACGAAGGCCACGGCCAGCAGCGCGAAGCCCATCAACGTGCCGTCCAGGCGCGTGAGGAACGGAAAGAGGAACGAAGGGAAGACCAGGACACAGGCGATCCCGAAGACGAAGAAGTCGAAATACTCGGACGAGCGTCCGATGATCACGCCCACGGCGATTTCGCTGGGGGTGACGTCCTCATGCGTATCAGCCCGCGAGAGAGAGGCGGCGCTTTCTTCAAAGCCGGCCGCAGGGTAAGTGGCAGTGGCGGGGCTGCTCATGAACAGGGCTCCTTCGTTGTTTGGATAAGACAGCCTTGTTCTACACCCAACTTCAGCCGCCCACAAGTGCGGTTTCACTATGACGGATGCAGGACGAAGCCGTAACCATCTGCTTTCGCACCATGCTGGGGCAGATGTTTTTTGACCTTGGACAAAATGTCCAATGTACAAAAAAGCTAGAGCTATTACATTCGGCGGCACTCCGTCATCCGCGTTTACCCTGAAGCAAACGCCCAGATTGCGTTCTTCCATGCCAAAAACTCCTCTCTCTCGCGTGCCTGTCTGGCTCGCCGCCATCGCTGCCCTGGGCAGCCTGGCCGGCTGCAGCAAGGCGGTCGTCCTCAATCCGGCCGGCGACGTTGCCGCGCAGCAAGGCCACATGGTCATCCAGGCCACGCTGCTGATGCTGATCATCATCGTGCCGGTGATCGCCCTCACCTTGTGGTTCGCCTGGAAGTACCGGCAGAACAACACGGCAAACACCGAGGACGACTACGACCCCGACTGGCACCACTCCACCACGCTGGAGCTGGTGATCTGGACGGTGCCGCTGCTCATCATCATCGCGCTGGGCGCCTTGACCTGGATCGGCACGCACAAGCTCGACCCCTATCGGCCGCTGGACCGCATTTCGGCATCCAAGCCGCTCGACGCGCAATCGACGCCCCTGGAAGTGCAGGTGGTGGCGATGGACTGGAAGTGGCTTTTCTTCTACCCCGAGCTGGGCATCGCCACGCTGAACGAGCTGGCGGCGCCGGTGGACCGCCCCATTCTCTTCAAGCTCACGGCCACCTCCACGATGAACGCGTTCTACGTGCCCGACCTGGCCGGCATGATCTACGCGATGCCGGGGATGCAGACGGAACTCAACGCGGTGATCAACAAGCCCGGCGTCTTCCCTGGCATGGCCACGCATTACAGCGGCTCGGGCTTCTCGGGCATGACGTTCAAGTTCCACGGCCTGAGCCAGGAAGACTTCGAGCAATGGGTAGCCAAGAACCGGTCCGAGGGCAAGCCGCTCACGCGCCAGGCCTACATGGATCTGGCGAAGCCCAGCGAGCGCGACCCCGTGCAGCGCTTCGCCAGCGTGGAAGAAGGCCTGTACGACAAGGTGCTCAACCGCTGCGTCGAGGAGGGCAAGATGTGCATGCACCACATGATGGCCATCGACGAGAACGGTGGCGACGCCTATGTGCGCGCCATGGGACTGAACCTGCCCCAGGACGTGTGCACCTCGCAGAACGCCGCCCAGGTGGTCGCCAGCCTGGAAGCCCGCCACGCCGCGCCCCGCACGGCCCCCGCCGCCCAATGATCCGCCCCTGACCTGCCGTGCTGGCGCGCCGTTCACCACGGCTGCGTCGGCGCTCTCCAAAGAGACTCTCTATGTCCTCCGTCACTGTTACTGACACCCACTGGGCCCTGGGCCGAATCACCTGGGACTCCGTGCCCATGGCGCACGAACCCATCGTGCTGTGGACCTTCGTCGCCACAATGCTCGGTGGCCTGGCCGTTCTGGCCGGCATCACCAAATTCAGGCTCTGGGGCCCGCTCTGGCGCGACTGGATCTGCAGCATCGACCACAAGCGCATCGGCATCATGTACATGATCCTGGGCCTGGTGATGCTGCTGCGCGGCTTTGCCGACGCCGTGATGATGCGCCTGCAGCAGGCCATGGCCTTCGGCGACAACCTGGGCTATCTGCCCCCGCACCACTACGACCAGATCTTCACCGCCCACGGCGTGATCATGATCTTCTTCGTGGCGATGCCGCTGGTCACCGGCCTCATGAACTACCTGGTGCCGCTGCAGATCGGCGCGCGCGACGTGTCGTTCCCGTTTCTCAACAACTTCAGCTTCTGGATGACCACCGCCGGCGCCGTGCTGGTGATGGTGTCGCTGTTCCTGGGCGAGTTCTCCACGGCCGGCTGGCTGGCGCTGTCCAACCTGGGGGCGCAGAACCCGGGGGTGGGGCTTGACTACTACATCTGGGCGCTGCAGATCGCGGGGGTGGGCACGACGCTGTCGGGCATCAACCTGATCGTCACCATCATCAAGATGCGCGCACCCGGCATGAACCTGATGCGCATGCCCGTCTTCACCTGGACGGCCCTGTGCACCAACGCGCTCATCGTCGCGTCGTTCCCCGTGCTGACCGCAGCCCTGGTGCTGATGTCGCTCGACCGCTATGCCGGCACCAACTTCTTCACGAACGACCTGGGCGGCAACGCCATGCTGTACGTGAACCTGATCTGGATCTGGGGCCACCCAGAGGTCTACATCCTGATCCTGCCTTGCTTCGGCATCTTCTCCGAGGTGGTGGCCACGTTCTGCAAGAAGCGCCTGTTCGGCTACACCTCCATGGTGTACGCCACGGTCGTGATCACCATCCTGTCGTACCTGGTGTGGCTGCACCACTTCTTCACGATGGGTTCGGGCGCCAGCGTGAACACCTTCTTCGGCATCACGACGATGATCATCTCGATCCCCACGGGTGCGAAGATCTTCAACTGGCTGTTCACCATGTACAAGGGCCGCATCCGCTTCGAGCTGCCCATGATGTGGACGGTGGCCTTCATGGTGACGTTCGCCATCGGCGGCATGACCGGCGTGCTGCTGGCCGTGCCACCGGCCGACTTCGTGCTGCACAACAGCCTGTTCCTGATCGCCCACTTCCACAACGTGATCATCGGCGGCGTGCTGTTCGGCCTTTTCGCCGGCATCAACTACTGGTATCCCAAGGGCTTCGGCTACAAGCTCGACCGCACCTGGGGCGTGCGCTCCTTCTGGCTGTGGGTCGTGGGTTTCTGGGTGGCGTTCGGCCCGCTGTACGTGCTGGGCCTGATGGGCGTTACGCGCCGTGCCAACCACTTCCAAGATGCATCGCTGCAGCCCTATTTCGTGGTGGCCGCCATTGGCGCCGCGATGATCGCTGCCGGCATCGCCTGCTTCCTGATCCAGATCGTGGTGAGCTACCTGAAGCGCGACCAGTTGCGCGACGTGACCGGCGACCCCTGGGATGCCCGCACGCTCGAATGGGCCACGTCTTCGCCACCCCCCAACTACAACTTCGCCTTCACGCCCGTGGTGCATGAGATCGATGCCTGGTGGGACATGAAGAAGCACGGCTACCAGCGCCCACTCACCGGCTTCGCCCCCATCCACATGCCGGCCAACACCGGCTCGGGTGCGGTCATCTCCGCGCTGTCGCTGGTGCTGGGCTTCGCCCTGATCTGGCACATGTGGCTGCTGGCCGGAGCGTCGTTCGCCGCCGTGATCCTGGTGTCCATCATCCACACGTTCAACTACAAGCGCGACTTCTACATCCCCGTCTCGGAAGTGACGGAGACGGAAAACCTTCGCACCCAACAACTGCGCGCCAGCCATGTCTGATATCCGTACCACCCCCGTCGCGGCCGGCGCCGCGAGCGCGGCGCTCCCGCTGCGCCAGTACCACCCCGCGCACGAGCCGCACCCCGAAAACGGCACAGCGCTGGGCTTCTGGTTCTACCTGATGAGCGACTGCCTCATCTTCGCTGCCCTGTTTGCCACCTACGGCGTGCTGGGCCGCAGCTACGCGGCCGGCCCCACCGGCGCGCAGCTGTTCGACCTCACGCTGGTGGCCATCAACACGGCCTTCCTGCTGCTGTCGTCCATCACCTTCGGCTTTGCCATGCTGCGCAAGCAGCAGAACGACGTGAAGGGCACGCTGCTGTGGCTGGCCGTCACGGGCTTCTTCGGCCTGTGCTTCCTGGGCCTGGAACTGTATGAGTTCCACCACCTGATCCACCAGGGCGCCACGCCCCAGCGCAGCGCCTTCCTGTCGGCCTTCTTCACGCTGGTGGGCACCCACGGCCTGCACGTGACCTTCGGCCTGATCTGGCTGGTGGTGCTGATGGTGCAGATCGGCAAGCACGGCCTGATCCATGAGAACAAGCGCCGCCTGATGTGCCTGTCGATGTTCTGGCACTTTCTGGACGTGGTCTGGATCGGCGTCTTCACCTTTGTGTACCTGATGGGAGTGCTGTAAATGAGCGCACAACACACACACACTCACTCCCACCCATCGCAGGGCGATCACGGCCACGGCCACGACGACCACCATGGCGACGTGGGCCCTCACAGCAGCCTGCGCGAGTACGCCATCGGCTTCGTGCTGTCGGTCATCCTCACCGCCATCCCCTTCTGGCTGGTGATGGCCAAGGTGATCGCCGACCGCAACACCGCCGTGCTCGTGCTGGGCGGCTTCGCGGTGGTGCAGATCCTCGTGCACATGGTGTACTTCCTGCACATGAACGGCAAGGTCGAGGGCGGCTGGACGCTGCTGTCCACCATCTTCACCGTGGTGTTCGTGGCGATTGCGATCAGCGGCACCTTGTGGGTCATGTTCCACATGAACAGCAACATGATGCCCGACCACCCCACGCCCACCCCGCCCAAGCACGAGGCTGCCGGGCACGTCACGCCTTGACCGCAGCCCCGGCCACCCAGCACCCTGCGGACCAGCGGCGCTTTGTACGACGCGCCGTGCTGCTGGTGGTCGGCATCGCGCTGTTCCTGGGCTTCGTGGCCCTGGGCACCTGGCAGGTTCAGCGCCGGGCATGGAAGCTCGATCTGATCGAACGCGTGGACCAGCGGGTGCACGCCGCACCGGTGGCCTTGCCCGCACCGGTCGAATGGCCAGGCATCCACGCCGACAGCCACGAATTCCTGCCCGTCACCGTGACTGGCCACTGGTTGCCGGGCAAGACCGTGCTCACCCAGGCCGTGACGGCGCTGGGCGCGGGCTTCTGGGTGGTCAGCGCCTTGCAGCAGGACGACGGCACCACGGTGCTGATCAACCGGGGATTCATCCCGCAGGAGAAGCGCGCCGAATGGGCCGCGCAGGTCGCTCCGGCTGCGGCTTCACCCAATGCCCCCGCTACCACTGACTCCGCCTCCCCCGTCACCGTACAAGGCCTGATCCGCATGACCGAGCCCAAGGGCGGATTCCTGCGCACCAATGACCCGCCGCAGCAGCGCTGGTTCTCCCGCGATGTGTCGGCCATCTCCCAGGCGCTGCAGCTGGGCCGGGCGGCCCCTTTCTACATCGATGCCGGACTGCCCACCGCCGGCACGCGAGCGCTGACCGCCGAGGCCGTCGAGGTGGCAGGCGCCGCTGCAGCGGCCAGCACCACGTGGCCCCGCGCAGGCATGACCACCATCCGCTTTCCGAACAGCCACCTGGTCTATGCCATCACCTGGTACGGCCTGGCCCTGATGGTTGTGGGCGCGGCCTGGCTGGTGGTGCGCCACGAGCGCCGCACAGACCTGAACGACGGCCGCGTCCCCGACGCAGGCCCCAACGGCGCGGGCCGGTAGACTCCCGCCACCATGCCTCTGCCACGCATCGCGAAAAGCGACGACATCCTGCGCGGCAGCCCACGCGCTGCCGATGCCGCCGCCGGCATCAAGAACCTGCAGCAACTCATCCAGTTGCGTTGGATGGCCGTCATGGGCCAGATCTTCACCATCGAGGTGGCGCACCACAGCCTGCGACTGACCATTCCGCTGGTGCCGATGCTGCTGGTGGTGGCCTGCCTGGCCGTGTTCAACGTGGTCAGCCTGCTGCGCCTGCGCATGGGCGTGGCGGTGCGCAATGTGGAGGTGTTCCTGGCGCTGCTGGTGGACGTTGCCGTGCTCACCACCCAGCTGTACCTGAGCGGCGGCACCAGCAACCCGTTCGTGTTCCTGTACCTGCTGCAGATCGCGCTCGGGGCCATCCTGCTGCGCGGCGCCTACATCTGGACCATGGTAGCCATCACGGCCGTGTGCTTTGGCGCGCTGGCCACCTACCACCTGCCGCTGGAGCTGCCGCAGGACCTGCACCAGGGCCTGTCCAGCCTGTACGTCATCGGTCTGCTGGTGTGCTTCGTGCTCAACGCCATCCTGGTCGTGGTGTTCATCACCCGCATCAACCTGAACCTGCGCGAGCGCGATGCCCGCCTGGCGGCGGCGCGCCGCCGCCGTGTGGAAGAAGAGCACATCGTGCGCATGGGCCTGCTGGCCTCGGGCGCCGCGCACGAGCTGGGCACGCCCCTGTCCACGCTGGCCGTCATCCTGGGCGACTGGCAGCACGACGCAGAGCTGATGGCCGACCCGGTGCTGCGCGAAGACATCGACGAGATGCGCACCCAGGTGCAGCGCTGCAAAGGCATCGTGAGCGGCATCCTCCTGTCGGCCGGCGAGGCGCGCGGCGAGCATTCGGAGCAGACCACTGTGTGCAGGTTCGTGGACGCCCTGGCCGAGGAATGGCGCACCACGCGCCCCATTCCTGCATTCTCATACCGCAACGAATTCGGGGACGACACGCCCATGGTGTCGGACACCACGTTGAAGCAGATGGCTTTCAATGTGCTGGACAATGCACGGGACGCATCGCCGCAGTGGGTGGAGCTGGTCATCTCCCGTGATGAAGCGTCGGAGACGCCCGCTCTGTGCATCACCGTCAACGACGCAGGCCCGGGCTTTGCGCCCGGCATGCTCGATCACCTGGGTGAGCCCTACCAGTCCACCAAGCAGCGCCCCGGCAGCGGCCTGGGCCTGTATCTGGTGATGAACGTGGCCCGCACGCTGGGCGGCAGCGTCAGCGCCCGCAACCGCGCCGCAGAAGGGGGGGCGCAGGTCAGCATCCGGCTGCCCCTGGCGGCCATCGCATTGCCCAAGGCGCACCGCCCGGCCTGAGTCCCAGGCCGCACCGCAGAGACAGGAGCCACCGGAGCACCGCCATGGACACGAGCAGCAGCATCAGTCGCAGCAACAACAGCCCCAACCCGCCGAATGCGGCAACTTCCGCACCCGGCGGCCCCGAAGCCGAGGCCTCCCACAAGCCGCTGCTGCTGATCGTGGAAGACGATGAAGCCTTCGCGCGCACGCTGACCCGCTCGTTCGAGCGGCGCGGTTACCGCGTGCTGCGCGCGGCCAGCCTGGCCGAGGTCGAGGCACTGCTGGTAGAGCACATCCCCGGCTACGCCGTGGTGGACCTCAAGCTCAAGGGCGATGCCTCTGGCCTTGCGTGCGTGCAGAGGCTGCATGCGGCCAGCGAGGCGATGCTCATCGTCGTGCTGACCGGTTTTGCCAGCATCGCCACGGCCGTGGAGGCGGTGAAGCTGGGTGCCTGCCACTACCTAGCCAAGCCGTCGAATACGGACGACATCGAGGCCGCCTTCGGACTGCGCGAGGGTGACACCCAGGTGGATGTGACCAATCGCTCCAGCTCGCTCAAGACCCTGGAATGGGAGCGCATTCACGAGGTGCTGGCGGAGACGGGCTTCAACATCTCCGAGACGGCGCGGCGGCTGGGCATGCACCGCAGAACCCTGGCGCGCAAGCTGGAAAAGCAGCAGGTCAGCCGATAGGGCCGGCGGCCGCCACCATCGCGCCTTCGGGGACAATGACTGCCCCTCTTGCGGACATGCCCGTGCCACATCCCCTCGCCCCGACACCCTCCTCACCGACAACTCCCAGAAGCTGGGCCCGGCAGCGCTTCATCGCCACCCCCGAGCAGCGGCGCGTGCTCGACTCCAAGGCTGCGGCCTGCATCATCAGCGCGCTGGCGGGCACCGGCAAGACGACGACGCTGTGCATGAAGGCCTGCAACCTGCTGGCGGGCCTGGGCGACCCCAAGCGGCCCGCGCGCATCCTGGTGCTGGCCTACTCCCGCGCAGGCGTCACCGCCATCCGCGACCGCATGATGCAGTTGCACGGCACCGTGCCGCGCAGCCTGGAGATCCTCACCATGGAGCAGCTGTGCGAGCAGTTGCTGCGCGAGCAGGGCGACCCGGTGAATACGCTGGACGACCCGGTGCGCCGGCGCTTTCTGATCCTGCAGGCCCACCAGGCGCTGCGCCAGGAGCTTGAGCGCAGCGCTGGCAGCGATGACCTGGGCGAGGAGCTGTTCCCGCACAGTGTGGACATCGACGCGTTCCTGGCCTTCGAGGCACTGGCCAAGAAAAAGCTCCTGGACCAGGAGGCGCAGGACTCGGGGCTGTCGCTGCGCGCGTTTTGTGAAGACCGCGACATCGACTACGGCCTCTACCGCCTTTATGGACAGTACGAGCGCATGCGTGTGGGCATGAACCACGAACCGCGTTTCTACGCGGAGGGCGACTGCACCTTCGAGCTGTGCCGCCAGTTGGGAGAGCTGGGCTGGGAGCAAGCGTTCGAGGGCTTGGAGAGGCGCTACAGCGCGGTGCTGTTCGACGAGCTGCACGACCTGGACGAAGGCGCGCTCACCGTGCTTCGCGCGCTGGTGCGGGGCGACAACGGTTTCTTCGTGGGCGCCGGGGACTTCAACCAGCACATCCACGAAGGTTCGTTCTCCGTGTTTGGCGGGGGCATGCAGCACATCCTGGCCTGCCTGCCCGCAGAGACCGAGGTGTTCAGCATCAACACCACGCGCCGCTTCGGCGCCGATATCTGCGCGGCGCTCAACCCCCTGTTCGGCGTGGAGTTCGCGCCGGTGGCGGGCAGCTCCGACGCGTTCATGCACCTGGCCTACGACAGCGACGAACATTGCGCCGCGCAACTGGTGGAGCTGCACGCGCAGATAGTGAATGGCTGGGGAGCACTGCAGGAGAAAAAAGGACAGGAAAGGCAGGAAGAAGCGAAAGCCCGCAACGGCGCACAGCGTCTGGGCGCGCAGCACAGCTCACTGAACGTGGTGCTGCGCAACCCGCAGGACAGCATCCTGCTGGAGTGGGTGTTCGGCCATGAAGGCGTGCACTACGGCACTCAGGGCATGAGCCCCTTCTACCTGCGGCGCGAGGTGGCGCTGGCGCTGGTGCTGATGTGGGCGCTGCACGCTGGACCCGGCGGCCAGGACGGCCCTGCGGGCGGGGAGACCTACCTCACCCCCGGCATCGTGGGCGCGGCAGTGGAGGGCCTGCTGCACTACGGGCGGCGCGCACCGCGCACCGATGCGGTGGACATGGACGTGCTGGCGCAGGGCCAGTTCGACAGCGCGGGCTGGACGGACCTGCCTGGCGCCGACGAAGGTCAGAAGCTCGCAGCCACGCTGCACGGCAGCAGCGCCCGCATGCGGCGCTACATCGCACACGGCGGGCTGGCCCCCACAGCGCCCGAGCTCACGGATGCCTGCGCACTGATCTTGGCGCTCGCGCCCGGGGCGCGGGCCGAGGTGCTGGCCGATGCGGGCCTGTTCTGCCGGCACCCGCTCGTGCAGCGCATCTTTGCCGACGCTCCCATCAACGAGCGCGAGCGGCGCGCGTGCCTGGCCAGCCTGCACGCCCTGGACCGGCTAGCGCGGCAGATCCCGGTGGCGGAGTTTCTGGGCCGCCTCACGCTGATGGCCACCGGCAGCATTGCCATGCACCAGCGCAACGAACCGGTGAGCCTGCGCCTGCTGACCGTGGAGGCCTGCAAGGGCCGCGAATTCACCTTCGTGGCCGTGCCCTTCGTGGAACGCGGCCGGTTCCCCGCGCCCGCCCCCCAGCAGGAGGCCTACCGCGAGCGGAACATGCTCTATGTAGCCACGACCCGAGCACGCGCCGCGCTGTGGGTGCTGGAGAGCGCGGCCAAGCCGGTGTTGCCCGGCCCGGTTTGAGACATTGGACAGCCAGGGCTGCGAGCATGTCCAGGTTCTGCAAAGACGCCAGTCCCCCGCCCGTCAAGCGGTTGGCAAAGCTCAGCGCAGCGGTCCTGGCTAGGCGTTGGGTCGCAGACAGTACTGCAAGTACGGCAAGACCCGACAACGACGCCAGGAGAGCTTTGCCAGCCGCCGTCACGAAGACGCAAAGCCGTGCCAGGCGAGGACATCTGCCACCATGTAGACGCCCAGGGCCAGCAGCCCCACCATCAGGCAGCGCCTGAACCACACGGCGGACATGCGCTGGCGGATGCGCGCACCCAGGGCCATGCCCAGCAGCGCGGGCACCAGCATCCAGGCCGACAGGATCAGGGTGGGCAGCGGATAGCTGGCATTGAACGCCAGCCCGCCCGCCAGCGCCAGGGTGGACACGGTAAAGCACAGGCCCATTGCCTGCACCAGCGCGTCGCGTTGCAGGCCCAGGGCCTTCAGGTAGGGCACGGCAGGCACGACGAACACACCGGTGGCGGCCGTGACCCAGCCGGTGGCCAGGCCCACCGCGGGCGACAGCCACGGCTCGGCCCGCGCAGGCACACTGAGCCGCGCCCCCATCAGTCCCCAGACCCCGTAGGCGATCAGCGCCACGCCCAGCATGGCACGCGACCATGCCCCCGCAGGCGCTCCCAGCAGCCAGGCCCCAAGCCAGGTGCCCCCGCAAACACCCAGCTGCATGCCGCCCAGGCGCCGCAGCAGCGGGCGCAGCGCGGCAAAGGGGCGCAACTGCCAGAGGTTGGTGACCAGCGACGGCACGATGAGCAGCGCGGCCGCCTCGGCCGGCACCACCAGCAGGGCCAGCAAGGCCATCGACACGGTGGGCAGACCCAGGCCCACCACCCCCTTGATGCAACCCGCCAGGGCAAACACCATGGCTGCCGCCGCCAGCCACGCCCACGGTTGGTCACCCAGGCTGCCGCCCGTCATGGCCGCCACCCCGCACGCATCTTCACGCCCGTACGCCCCCCCTGCCGACATGTCCTTCGTGTCCGATCCATCGCTGGCCCTTCTCCTGCCCGCTCGACGCGGCGGGCCACGAGCGCATTCTTCGCAACGCGGGTGTGCCTGGAAATGCGGAAGCTGCGCAGCCAGCCTCAGGCACAGCCGAAGCCACCCGCGGTGGGTCGATGTGGTAGGTTCGCGCCCATGCGCTTTGACCTGACAGACTTGCGGCTCTTCGTGCACGTGCATGAAGCGGGCACCATCACCGGCGGCGCCGAGCGCAGCCACATGGCGCTGGCATCCGCCAGCGAGCGCATTCGCGGCATGGAAGACGCCTTGGGCGTACCGCTGCTGGTGCGCGCCCAGCGGGGCGTGCAACCCACCCCAGCGGGCCACACGCTGCTGCACCACGCCCGGCTGGTGCTGCGCCAGATGGAGCATCTGCGCGGCGACCTGGGCGACTTCGGCAACGGCCTGGCCGGCCATGTGCGCATGCGTTGCAACTCGTCGGCCCTGAGCGAATTTCTGCCCGCAGCGATGGCGGGCTTTCTGCAGCAGCACCCGCGCATCTCGGTCGATGTGCAGGAAGCCCCGAGCCAGGACGTGGCCGACGCCGTGCGCTCCGGCCTGTGCGACATGGGCCTGGCCTCGGATGCGGCGGACCTGCAGGGGCTTGCCGCCTGGACGCTGAAACCGGACCCGCTGGTGCTGGTCGTGCCGCGCGGCCATGCGCTGGCCAGCCTGCGGCGCATGGCGCTGGCCGACGCGGCACACCTGGACTTCGTGGGGCTGGACGAAGGCAGCGCATTGCAAAGCCATGTCGCACGGCACGCGCAGCGCACAGGCCAACGGCTGCGTTTCAGGGTGCGGCTGCGCCACTTCGAGGCGGTCTGCCAGCTGGTGGGCATGGGCGTCGGCGTGGGCATCGTGCCCCTGGCGGCCGCCCGGCGGCACAGCCGAGCCCACGGCATCCAGGCGCTGCGCCTGACGGATGGCTGGGCCCGGCGCAGCCTGGTGCTGTGCACCCGCAGCCCCGACGAGCTGCCACTACATGCACTGCAGTTGCTGCAGCACCTGATGCCCCGCACGGCGACGCCCAACGACCCGGCATGAGCCCCCGAAGACGGCCGGCGACCCAGGATTTCAAACAAAAAAATAGGCTCTACCGCTTGATGGATAAGCGCAAATAGCTACCAAAAATATAGCAACGACGAGTGAAACGCGATCCCGTGGCGGCATTCACCGCCACCGCTCCCACTCAGCCTGCCAGGCCCTCCTCTGCCAGCGGCGCCGTCATCTGCCGCTCGAAGGCCCGCAGGCGCTTGTAGACCGATATCTGCTCCACCACCGTGCTCCAGTTCAGCACAAGGAACTGGAACGACTCGAGGACCTTGTCGAAAGCCCGCGCGATCTGCTGCATCACCCCCAGCGTGATGGCCCCGGCCACCAGCGTGGGCCCGAGCGCCACCAGCGGCACGAGCACGCTCACCTGCAGGTACGACCATTTCACGACGTCGAAATACAGGTAGTGGAAGAACAGCCGGAAGTAGTTGCGCCGCACGTCCTGGAACAACGCGGCGGCAGTGGGCGGGGATGCGCGGGCAGCGTCGTCCTCGCCCAGCACCAGCTCCTTGCGGTAGGCCGCCTCCACGCGCTGGTTCTGGAACTCCAGCCCCGGCAGCTTCACGCCCACCAGCGCCAGTAGCAGCGTGCCGCCCAGCGACCACAGCAGCGCCACCCAGACCAGCGAATGCGGCACGGCACCGAGGACGGGCAGCGCCGTGACCTTGTCCGAGAGCATCCACAGGATGGGCAAAAACGCGGCCAGCGTCATCAGGCTGCGCATGAAGCTGAGCCCCAGGTCTTCCATGATGCGGGCGAAGCGCATCGTGTCCTCCTGCACCCGCTGCGCTGCGCCTTCGATGTGGCGCAGCCGGGGCCAGGCGGCCATGTAGTGCTCGTTCATGGCCTGTCGCCAGCGAAAGATGTAGTGCTTGGAAAAAAAATCCACCAGCACCGCCGTGGTCACATACAGCATGGCCACGTGCGTGAAGGTGGACAGCTGGCGCCAGAACTCCTGCATCGTGATGCTGCCGGGCTGGCTCAGCCCCTTTTGCACCAGGTCGTAGAAGCTGCCGAACCAGTCGTTGATCTGCACGTCGAGCTCGACGCGGTACCAGGTGGCCAGCAGGATGACGATGGAGCCCAGGATCGACCAGGCCCACCACCGGCGGGAGAAAAAGAAGGACTTGAACATCGTGGATGCCGAGTTGTTATGGTTCTGCGGACTCTGATCGCGGCGTCGCGCGAACGTTCCGTGGCTTGCTCTCGGACCTTCCAGGCCTGTGTCCCTGTCGCGGCCTCGCTGCCTGCACCTTCTTTACGCCTGCACCTTCTTTACGCCTGCATTTCCATCGCGTCGGCCCAAGATCGCATCGCACCACATCGAGCCGCGTCAGCGCTGGCGCTCCAGCAGCCAGCGCTCGGCGTCGGCCTGCTGGCCAAAGCGTGCCCAGTCCAGGGCCGTCTTGCCCTGCGGGTCGCGGCGCCACAGGTCGATGCCGCGGCCCTCCATCCACTGCAGCACCGCCACCCGGCCCTTGGCGGCCGCCAGCATGGCGGGCGTCTCGCCGCGGCTGGCGGGAGCGGGCTCGTCCAGCGGCTGGCCCTGGTCGGCCAGCCATTGCAGGCACGGCACGCACCCGCTTTGCGCAGCCATGTGCACGGGGCCCCAGTCCCAGCGGTTGCGGGCTTGCAGGCTGGCACCGGCGTGAACCAGCCGCTGCGCCACCGCCAGATGGCCGCCCCAAAAAGCGCGCAGCAGCGCGGTGTCGCCCCGCTCGCTGTCTTTCTGCGTCTGGCGCAGGTCCGGCTGCGCGCCCGCCTTGAGCAGCAGGTCCACGTGGGCCATCTGCCCCCGGTGCGCCGCCAGCATCAACATGGAAGACCCGTTGTCCGCGAGCAGGTTGGGGTCGGCGCCATCGCGCAGGGCCTGGTCCAGCGCAACGGCATCGCCCGCGTTCTGCGCATCCATCAGCCGGCCGTCCGGGCCCGACCAGACCCGGTGCGACGCGGCACCGCCGGCTGCGTTGATGGTGGCGACGCCCACGGGACTGCGTGGCGCCCACCACAGGGCGGCGAGCACTGCGCCGATGAACAACCAGCCCCAGGCGGGGCGCGACACATCATGGCGCTGCGAACGCCGTGCGCCCGGCGTGAAGCGGCCGCGGCGGTCCTGCCAGGCCTTGGCAATGGCCCGGCCTACGCCGGCCGCAGCCTCGGGCCCGCTCAACGCCGGCGTGAGCTGCACCAGCGTGCCCTGCGCGTTGCGGCCGTACACCGCATGGTGGTTGTTCTGTGCGCTGCCGCTGCCCGTGGCATACACGACCTTGTGCACCAGCGACTGGCTGGCATCGCCCGCCACCGATGTCACGGTGGTCCACATCCAGGAGCTGCAGCGCGCCACCACGCCATCGTCCTGCACCCGGGTCACCCAATTGCGCGTTGCCGCGTGCAGCGCCACGGCCAGCAGCCCCGCCGTCACGGCCAGCCCGCCCCACGACCGGGGCAGCACCACGCCATGCAGGCCGATGCGGTCGTTGACGAGCCATTCGATGGCCAGTGCGGCCAGCGCGATGCCGGCTCCCCAGCGCCAGGCTTGCTGCGCAAAGCTGATCTGCACCGCCTGGGGCAACTCCTGCAATACAGCGCCTGCAGGCCACGCGGGGACAGCACCGCCCCTTTGCGCACCTTCTGGCGGGATGATGGGCTCCTCACGCGTCCACACGGCGCGGGGGTCAAAGCGGTCCTCGGGCAGCGAATCACCAGGTCTGAGGGGTGCGGCCTGCACGGGCAGGTCGTAGGACAGTTCGACGGAACCGTCGGGGCCCAGCAGTTCGACCCGCCAGTCAACCCGCTCCCGGGACCGTTGTGCACCATGGGCGGGCGCGTCCTGGGGCACATCAAAGCGTGCGACCAGCCGCAGGCCGCCGTCGGGCGTGGGCTGCAGCGCGGCCCGGGCATCTACAACTTCCACTTGCCGCTCGGGGGAGCCCGAGCTCGATTCATCCACCCGGTACTGCGCCAGCCTCAAGCGCAGGGCCTGGGCGCCGGGCTGTGCCGCAGCGCGGTGCGACAGCAGCAATGTCACCTCCACCATGCGGCCGGCCTGGGGCCGGTAAGGCAGTGCAGTGAAGCCCGCGCCCTTGTAGCGCCACACCATGCGGGTCTGGCGGATGGCCAGTGTCAGCATCAGCACACCGACCACCACGAACACGCCGATGAACGCCTGGGCCCAGCCCGACGCATTGCGGTCGGACCACAGCAGGGCCGCCATCGGGAACGACAGGCCGCACCACAGCAGGCTGAAAATCCAGGCCCCGACCGCCGTGCCGTGCAGTGAATTGCGCGGGGCCGGCCCGCTGGCTGGTGGTTCGCCGTGCGCTGGCTGCGCCATGCCCATGGACTCGCCGCGACCAATGAGCAGCAGCACAAAGACACAGGCCGCCACCACCCCCACTGCGGTGAAGATCAGAGCAAACGGCAAGCGAAAGATCTGCAACCGCCAGCGGATGGAAGGATCGATCAGCGACTGCGCAGGGTTGTCCGGATTCACCCGCACCGTGATGGGCTGGTTGCGGGCCTGCGCCTGCTGCAGCCGGCCGTGCCACTGCTGGTGCCAGTCGCCGATGTTGTCGGACCCGCTCTGCGCATCCAGCCCCACCCGTGTTCCCTCGTGGCTCGCGCCGTTGAACTCGTAGCGGTAGCGGGCCTGCACTTCGTACGTCGTGCCGCCCTTGCTGCCCGGGTGCTGCTTGAGCTCGGCGCTGATCACCTGCGCGGGTGCCTGCTGCCACTGCCCCACCTGCCAGGCGGTCCACAGTGTCTGAGCCAGAGGCTTCAAACCGAAGAAGTAGCCCCCCAGACCGAAGGCGACGGCAAAAATCGCGCTGAACACCAGCGCCCCTGCGCGCCCCATTGTGTTTTTCATGAATCCCTCCCTTGTCGTGGTGGTTGTTGTTATGCCGCGAGCTTAGCTGCCAACATATGACAAATCAGTGACTGTCATGTTGCCGACAAACCACTGTCACGAGCCCCCCCTCCCACAACGCGGGCACCCATAAAAAAAGCGGCCCCGAAGGGCCGCTTGGCAGGCAACGGACTGGCCGCCGCCGCGGTATCAGCAGGCCACGGCCGCCGACGCAGGTGCAGCCTTGGCGGCCTCCGCGTACTCTTCGATCTGATCGAAGTTCATGTAGCGGTACACGCTCGCCTTGTCGGCATCGATCACGCCCATTTCCTTGAGGTACTCTTCCTTGGAAGGCAGGTAGCCCAGGCGCGAGGCGATGGCGGCGAGTTCCGCCGAGCCGAGGAACACGTTGGTGTTCTTGCCCAGGCGGTTGGGGAAGTTGCGGGTGGAGGTGGAGATCACCGTCGCGCCTTCACGCACCTGCGCCTGGTTGCCCATGCACAGCGAGCAGCCGGGCATTTCGGTGCGCGCACCGGCCGTGCCGAACGCAGCGTAGTGGCCTTCCTTGATCAGCTCGCTCTCGTCCATCTTGGTGGGCGGTGCCACCCACAGCTTGACGGGAATGTCGCGCTGGCCGCCCAGCAGCTTGGCTGCAGCGCGGAAGTGGCCGATGTTGGTCATGCACGAGCCGATGAAGGCTTCGTCGATCTTGGTGCCCGACACTTCGGACAGGAACTTGGCGTCGTCCGGATCGTTGGGGCAGCAGACGATGGGTTCCTTGATGTCGGCCAGGTCGATCTCGATCACGGCGGCGTACTCGGCGTCCTTGTCGGCTTCGAGCAGGTCGGGCTTGGCCAGCCAGGCTTCGACCTTCTCGATGCGGCGCTGCAGCGTCTTGGCATCGGCGTAGCCGTCGGCGATCATGTTCTTCATCAGAACGATGTTGGAGGTCAGGTATTCCTTGATCGGCTCGGGGTTGAGCTTGATGGTGCAGCCGGCGGCAGAGCGCTCGGCCGAGGCGTCCGACAGCTCGAAGGCTTGCTCGACCTTCAGGTCTGGCAGGCCTTCGATTTCCAGGATGCGGCCGGAGAAGGCGTTGATCTTGCCGGCCTTGGCCACCGTCAGCAGGCCCTGCTTGATGGCGTACAGCGGGATCGCGTGCACCAGGTCGCGCAGGGTCACGCCAGGCTGCATTTCACCCTTGAAGCGCACGAGGATGGATTCAGGCATGTCCAGCGGCATCACGCCGGTGGCGGCGCCAAAGGCCACCAGGCCAGAACCTGCGGGGAACGAAATGCCGATGGGGAAACGCGTGTGCGAGTCGCCGCCGGTGCCCACGGTGTCGGGCAGCAGCAGGCGGTTGAGCCAGCTGTGGATCACACCATCGCCAGGACGCAGGGCTACGCCGCCGCGGTTGCTGATGAACGCAGGCAGTTCGCGGTGCGTCTTCACGTCCACAGGCTTGGGGTAGGCGGCCGTGTGGCAGAAGGACTGCATCACGAGGTCGGCCGAGAAGCCCAGGCAGGCCAGGTCCTTCAGCTCATCGCGCGTCATCGGGCCGGTGGTGTCCTGCGAGCCCACGGTGGTCATCTTGGGTTCGCAGTAGGTACCGGGGCGCACGCCCTGACCTTCGGGCAGGCCGACAGCGCGGCCAACCATCTTCTGCGCCAGCGTGAAGCCGGCATTCGTCGCCACGGGGGCGGTGGGCAGGCGGAACGCGTTGGACGCTGGCAGGCCCAGGAACTCGCGAGCCTTGCTCGTCAGCGAGCGGCCGATGATGAGGTTGATGCGGCCGCCGGCGCGCACTTCGTCGAACAGCACGTCGCTCTTGAGCTGGAACTCGGCCACGGTGGCGCCGTTCTTCACGATCTTGCCGTCGTAGGGCAGCACGTCGATCACGTCACCCATTTCCAGCTTGGACACATCCACTTCGATGGGCAGCGAACCGGAGTCTTCCTGCGTGTTGAAGAAGATGGGGGCGATCTTGCCGCCCAGCGTGACGCCACCAAAGCGCTTGTTGGGCACGAAGGGGATGTCCTGGCCGGTGGCCCAGACGATGGAGTTGGTGGCCGACTTGCGCGAAGAACCGGTGCCCACCACGTCGCCCACGTAGGCGACCAGGTGGCCCTTCTTCTTCAGGTCATCGATGAACTGCATCGGGCCGCGCTTGCCGTCTTCTTCGGGCTTGAATGCCGCGTCGGGACGGGTGTTCTTGAGCATGGCCAGGTAGTGCAGCGGGATGTCGGGACGGCTCCAGGCATCGGGCGCGGGCGACAAATCGTCGGTGTTGGTTTCACCTGGCACCTTGAACACGGTGACGGTGATCTTCTTGTCGACTTCGGGGCGCGAGGTGAACCACTCGGCGTTGGCCCAGCTCTGCATCACTTCCTGGGCCTTGGCGTTGCCTGCCTTGGCCTTGGTGGCGACGTCATTGAAGAAGTCGAACATCAGGAGCGTCTTCTTGAGCGCCTCTGCCGCGACGCCCGCCACTTCGGCGTCGTCCAGCAGCTCGATCAGGGGGTGCACGTTGTAGCCGCCGACCATGGTGCCCAGCAGCTCGGTGGCCTTGGACTTGGAGATCAGGCCGACCTGGATGTCACCGTGGGCCACGGCCGCCAGGAAGCTGGCCTTGACCTTGGCGGCGTCATCCACGCCAGGGGGCACGCGGTGCGTGAGCAGGTCCAGCAGGAAGGCGTCTTCGCCCGCAGGGGGGTTCTTGATCAGTTCGATCAGCTCGGCCACTTGCGAGGCGGTCAGCGGCAGCGGGGGGATGCCCAGGGCGGCGCGCTCGGCCACGTGGTCACGGTAGGCTTTCAACATCATTTTTCTCCGGTTGCGTTCTAAAGTGGGGCGGCGTGCGGTGTGGTGGTTGCCGTCGTTCCGACGGCGCAGCCAGGCTGCACGCAGTTCAGTTTTTGTATCTGTTGTTCTGAGGTGGCTCGCTCGGCCGGGCACTACTTGGAGATGGGCTCCAGCACGCTCACGGGCGGGTTTTTCTTGATGGCTTCGGCCACCAGTTGCTGCTCGGGACTCATGCACTCGTCCGCCAGGCGCTGGCCGAGCTTCTGGTTCATCAGCATGGACTTGTTGGCGATCTGCAGCCACACCGCGCCACCCTTCTGGTCTTCCAGGCGCACGGTGCCGGTGGTGGTGGCCACTGGCGACATGAAGTACTTGAAGCCCTTGCCTTCCACATGGAAGTGGCCGGGCGAGGCGGGTTCCGCCGTCACGGTAACGAACGCGCCCAGCTCGCAGGCAATGCGGCCGGTGTGCACACGATCGGCAATGGCCAGCTCGGCCGGCGACAGCGCGGCCTCTGCGGCCATGATGCCCGCCGCCACCTGGTTGGTCGCGCTCTTGAGCTGCGTGCGGCTGCTGGTGGGCTCGCTCTTGGCCACTGCTTTCTTGGCAGGGGCTTTCTCGGACGATTTGGCGGACTTCGCGTCCTGCTTGGCCGCAGGCTTGGCGGCCGCCTTGGAGTCGGACTTGGCTGCAGGCTTGGACTCCGACTTGGCCGCCGGCTTGGATTCGGTCTTGGCGGGCGTCTGCGCCAGGGCAAAGGCTGGGGCCAGCAGCATCAGGGCAGAGGCAATAACGAATTTCATGGAAGATCCTGCGTGGGGAAAAAGGTGTTGGCGATGATGTTCACGACGAAGCAACGGCCGGGGCGTCAAACCAATGGCGCACGGCCAGGGGAAGCGCGCGTCCCGTGCTGTGCGCGCGCTCTATGACCTGCCAGAAGAAACGGTAGCTGGCGCGGTCGTGCAGCGTGCCATCCAGGCTGATCGGAGCCCAATCAGCATCAGCGGCAGCTGCTATTATTTTGGAAGCATGTTCGATGTCGTCCTGCTGCGGCGCGAACGCCTGCAGGATGGGGCGGATCTGCGCGGGGTGGATGCTCCACATGCGCGTGTAGCCCAGCTCATTGGCAGCGCGTGTGGCAGCGCTCTGCATGGCTGCCGTGTCGGTGAATTCCGTCACCACACAATGCGACGGCACCTTGCCATGGGCGTGGCAGGCTGCGGCGATCTCGAGCTTGGCGCGCACCACCAGCGGGTGCGTGAACTGCCCGGCCGACGTCATGCCATGGGCCGGGATCGCACCGGCATGGGCCGACACGAAGTCCATGAGCCCGAAGCTCAGGCTCTGCACGCGGGGGTGGGCCGCGATCTCGAAGGCGCGGTGGACGGCCGCCGGGGACTCGATGAGCACATGAATCGGCAGTTGCGAGGGCGACGTGCGGTCGATGGCGCGCTCGACCAGCAGGACATCGTCCACCGACTCGACCTTGGGCACCATGATGTGGCACAGCCGGTGGCCAGCCTCACCAGCAATGACGGCAACGTCGTTCGCAAACGCAGGGTGGTCCACCGGGTGGACACGGGCAGCAACACGGGCTCCGGGAGCCGCGGCAACGGCCAGTTCAGCCACCAGCCGCGCGTGCTCCGACTCCAGGCCTACAGGCGCGCCATCTTCGCAATCCAGGGTGACGTCGAAGACGCAGGTTCCGAATTCCTGCGCCATCTCGGCCTGCAGCTGCAGGCTTTTGCGCATGCGTGCCTCGACGCCGCTGTAGTGGTCGCAGACCGGAAGGAAGCCGGCCTGCGCCTGGGCGCCGAGCAGCACATCGCGCGGATGGGGTTGCGCAGCGCCCTGCCCCTGTGCAGAGGCCGGGGCGGCCCGAAGGCCCGATGCCTGTGGCGTCGGCTGCATGGTGTGCCAGGTTTACAGCAGGTGCTTGACGCCGTCCTGCTCGCCTTGCAGCTCGGCCAGGGTCTTGTTGATGGCTTCTTGCGAGAAGGCATCGATCTCCAGGCCTTCGACGATCTTGTACTCGCCGTTTTCGGTGGTCACGGGGAACCCGAACACGATGCCGGCAGGAATGCCGTACTCGCCGTTCGATGGCACGCCCATGGTGACCCACTCGCCATTGGAGCCCAGGGCCCAGTCACGGATATGGTCGATGGCGGCGTTGGCAGCCGAAGCGGCCGACGACAGCCCGCGTGCTGCGATGATCGCCGCGCCGCGCTTGCCCACGGTGGGCAGGAAGGTCTCGGCGTTCCAGACCTGGTCGTTCACCAGGTCCTTGATCGACTTGCCGTTGGTGGTGGCGAAGCGGTAGTCGGCGTACATGGTGGGCGAGTGGTTGCCCCACACGGTCAGCTTCTTGATGTCGCCGACCTTGGTGCCGGTCTTGGCGGCCAGTTGCGAAGCCGCGCGGTTGTGGTCCAGGCGCAGCATGGCTGTGAAGTTCTTGGCAGGCAGGTCGGGCGCGGACTTCATGGCGATGTAGGCATTGGTGTTGGCTGGATTGCCGACCACCAGGACCTTGACGTTGCGCGAGGCCACGGCGTTCAGGGCCTTGCCCTGAGCGGTGAAGATCTGGGCGTTGGCGGCCAGAAGGTCGGCGCGCTCCATGCCGGGGCCGCGTGGACGGGCGCCCACGAGCAGGGCGTAGTCGGTGTCCTTGAAAGCCTGCAGGGGGTCGCTGTGGGCTTCGATGCCGGCCAGCAGGGGGAATGCGCAGTCTTCCAGCTCCATGATCACGCCCTTGAGCGCGTTCTGGGCCTTCTCGTCGGGGATTTCGAGCAGTTGAAGAATGACGGGCTGGTCCTTGCCCAGCATTTCGCCGGAGGCGATGCGAAACAGCAGGGCGTAACCGATTTGGCCGGCGGCGCCGGTGACGGCAACGCGAACAGGCTTCTTGCTCATGGTGAAAACTCCAGGAAGTGAAAAAACAGAAGGTGATGCAAACAAGCACCAGCCCTGTTACCAGCAGCCTGTGCCCCGCAAAACAGCCTTGGAGTGTACCGCCGATTGGAAGCCCCGGTCAATTTGTCTTATGTCTTATATAAGATATGATTGAGGTCTCTTCGTCGTACCTCAGCCCCTGCTGCAACGCGGGGCGAACCGCGCTCGCCCACCATGTCGTCCCTTCCTTTCGCCGCTGACAACCCAGCCGCGCCCCAAGGCGCTGCGGGCAGCGCCACGCCGGCCTTCAGCCCGCTGTACCAGCAGATCAAGGGGCTGATCCTGCAGAGCCTGCAACAGGGCGAATGGAAGCCCGGCGAGGCCATCCCCAGCGAGATGGAGCTGGCAGCGCGCTTTCGGGTCAGCCAGGGCACGGTGCGAAAGGCGATCGACGAACTGGCAGCCGAAAACCTCGTCATGCGCCGCCAGGGCAAGGGCACCTTTGTGGCCACGCATGCCGAGCAGCACGTGCAGTACCGCTTCCTCAAGCTGCTGCCCGACACTGGCGATGCACGCGTGGAAGGCCCGGCCCAGCGCCGCGTGATCGACTGCCGCAGGGTGCGCGCCAATGCCGAGGTGGCGCGGGTGCTAGCCCTGCGCACGGGTGACGCCGTCATGCAGGCCCGACGCATCCTGGCGTTTGCGGGCGTTCCCACCATCCTGGAAGACATCTGGCTGCCCGGCCAGGCTTTCAAAGGACTGACGGCCGACCAGTTGGCCAGCTACCAGGGTCCGACCTACGCAATGTTCGAGCTCGATTTCGGCGTGCGAATGGTGCGGGCCGAGGAGAAAATCCGGGCAGTGCTGCCCGACGCCGAACAGGCAGGCCTGCTGGGCATCGCGCCCGCCACGCCCCTGCTGAGCGTGGAGCGCATTGCCTATACCTACAACGACGTTCCGATGGAGTTACGGCGCGGCCTGTACCTGACCGACACCCACCACTACCGTAATGAATTGAGCTGACTGCAAGCTGGCACCCGAGCGTTAATGTCGAAAATACCGACCTGCTCATAACCCCTCTTGTTGCGTTGCAATAGAATTTTGCGTTCTTTGCATCTCCGAATTACAAAGAAGTTACATCCACGAAAGCACTCAACATGACCGAGCTCGCCAAAAAACGGCCTGAATTTCGCAACATCAATGCGTTCAAGGACCTGACCACCTACCGCATGACGCCAGCCGCGTGGGTTTCGATCCTGCACCGCGCCAGCGGCCTGATCATGTTCCTGCTGCTGCCTTTCATCATCTGGATGTTCGACACCTCGGTGTCGTCCGAAATCTCCTTTGCCCGCTTCACGTCGGCATTCACCGCCGGCATCGGCTTCGTGCCCGGCTGGTTCGTCAAGCTCGCGGTGCTCGCCCTGATCTGGTCGTACCTGCACCACTTCACGGCCGGTCTGCGCCACCTGTGGATGGATGTGAGCCACAGCGCCGTGAACAAGCAATTCGGCAAGACCTCCGCGCTGACCGTGCTGGCAATCAGCATCGCGCTGACCGTGGTGCTGGGCGCAAAGCTGTTCGGCCTGTACTGACCGAACAACTACCCCCCAAAAAAGCAGCGGCCGCTGCTCCAAGTGCTCCACGCAGAACAAGACAAAAGGAAAAACATCCATGTCCGTCAATTACGGTTCCAAGCGCGTCGTCGTCGGCGCCCACTACGGCCTGCGCGACTGGCTCAGCCAGCGCGTCACCGCCATCCTGATGGCCCTGTTCACCCTGGCCTTGCTGGCCCAGGTGATCTTCTCCAAGGGACCTATCGGCTACGACAAGTGGGCCGGCATCTTCTCGGCCCAGTGGATGAAGGTGCTGACCTTCGCCTTGATCATCTCGCTGGCCTGGCACGCCTGGGTTGGCATGCGCGAAATCCTGATGGACTACATCAAGCCCGTGGTCCTGCGCCTTGCGCTGCAGGTGTTCGTCATCGTCTGGCTCGTCGGCTGTGCCGGCTGGGGCGTCCAGGTTCTGTGGCGTCTCTGATTGAATCCCCCGCGACTGAAGGCAAACAACAATGAGCTACACCAAAGCTAACATCACCAAGCGCAAGTTCGACGTCGTCATCGTAGGCGCCGGCGGCTCCGGCATGCGCGCATCGCTGGAACTGTCTCGCGCAGGCCTGAACGTGGCCTGCCTGTCCAAGGTGTTCCCCACCCGTTCGCACACGGTGGCGGCGCAGGGCGGCGTGTCCGCATCGCTGGGCAACATGAGCGAGGACAACTGGCACTACCACTTCTACGACACCATCAAGGGCTCCGACTGGCTGGGCGACCAGGACGCCATCGAGTTCATGTGCCGTGAAGCACCCAACGTGGTGATCGAGCTCGAACATTTCGGCATGCCGTTCGACCGCAATCCCGACGGCACCATCTACCAGCGCCCCTTCGGCGGCCACACCGCCAACTACGGTGAAAAGCCCGTGCAGCGTGCCTGCGCCGCAGCTGACCGTACCGGCCACGCCATGCTGCACACGCTGTACCAGCAGAACGTGAAGTCCAAGACCAACTTCTTCGTGGAGTGGATGGCGCTGGACCTGATCCGCAATGAACAAGGCGACGTGGTCGGCGTGACCGCGCTGGAGCTGGAAACCGGCGACCTGTACGAGCTGCAAGCCAAGGCCGTGCTGCTGGCCACCGGCGGCGCGGGCCGCATCTTCGCGGCATCGACCAACGCCTTCATCAACACCGGCGACGGCCTGGGCATGGCGGCACGTGCCGGCATTCCGCTTCAGGACATGGAGTTCTGGCAGTTCCACCCCACCGGCGTGGCTGGCGCGGGCGTGCTGCTGACCGAAGGCTGTCGTGGTGAAGGCGCCATCCTGCTCAACAGCAATGGCGAGCGCTTCATGGAGCGCTATGCGCCCACCCTGAAGGACCTTGCACCCCGCGACTTCGTATCGCGCTCGATGGATCAGGAAATCAAGGAAGGCCGTGGCTGCGGCCCCAACAAGGACTACATCCTGATGAAGCTGGACCACCTGGGCGCGGACACGATCCGCAAGCGCCTGCCATCGGTGGAAGAGATCGGCCACAACTTCGCCAACGTGGACATCACCAAGGAACCGATCCCCGTGGTGCCCACCATCCACTACCAGATGGGTGGCATCCCCACCAACATCAACGGCCAGGTGGTGGTGCACGACGGCCAGCAGAACCATGTCGTCAACGGCCTGTACGCCGTGGGCGAATGCTCGTGCGTGTCTGTGCACGGCGCCAACCGCCTGGGCACGAACTCGCTCCTGGACCTGCTGGTCTTCGGCAAGTCGGCCGGCAAGCACATCGTGAGTTTCGTCAAGGAATCGGGCGAGCACAAGCCCGTGCCTGCCGACGGTGCAGACCGCACGCTGGCGCGCCTGAACCAGCTGCAGGACTCCACCGAGGGCATCTACGCCCAGGACGTGGCCAACGACATCCGCTCGAGCATGCAGTTGCACGCCGGCGTGTTCCGCACGCAGGCCAGCATGGATGAAGGCACGGTCAAGATCAACGCCATCCGTGAACGCGTGAGCGGCGTGACGCTGAAGGACAAGTCCAAGGTCTGGAACACGGCCCGCATGGAAGCCCTGGAAGTCGACAACCTGATCGAAGTGGCCCAGGCCACCATGACCTCGGCCGCTGCCCGCAAGGAATGCCGTGGCGCACACACCGTGTACGACTACGAGCACCCGGCCGACCACGCCGAGTTCCCGTTGGGCCGCAACGACAAGGAGTGGATGAAACACACCCTGTGGCACAGCGCGAACAACAGCCTGACCTACAAGCCCGTCAACCTCAAGCCCCTGACGGTGGACAGCGTGCCTCCCAAGGTCCGTACGTTCTGATGACTCAGCAGCCTCACGAAAGAACAACATGAAGCGCACCTTTCAAATCTACCGCTACGACCCGGACAAGGACGCCAAGCCCTATATGCAGACCATCGAGATCGAGCTCGATGGCCACGAGCGCATGCTGCTGGACGCCCTGGTCAAGCTCAAGGAACAAGACCCCAGTCTGTCGTTCCGCCGTTCGTGCCGCGAAGGCGTGTGCGGCTCGGACGCCATGAACATCAACGGCAAGAACGGCCTGGCGTGCCTGACGAACATGAACACCCTCAAGGGCACCATCGTTCTCAAGCCCCTGCCCGGCCTGCCGGTGATCCGCGATCTGATCGTGGACATGACGCAGTTCTTCAAGCAGTACAACTCGATCAAGCCGTACCTCATCACCGAGGACCTGGCCCCCGAGAAGGAACGCCTGCAGAGCCCCGAAGAGCGCGAAGAGCTCAATGGCCTGTACGAGTGCATTCTGTGCGCCAGCTGCTCCACGAGCTGCCCCAGCTTCTGGTGGAACCCCGACAAGTTCGTGGGACCCGCCGGCTTGCTGCAGGCCTACCGCTTCATCGCCGACAGCCGCGACGAAGCCACGGGTGCGCGCCTGGACAATCTGGAAGACCCGTACCGCCTGTTCCGCTGCCACACCATCATGAACTGCGTGGACGTGTGCCCCAAGGGCCTCAACCCCACGATGGCCATCGGCAAGATCAAGGAACTGATGGTGCGCCGCGCCGTCTGACCCTCTTCAGACCGCAACACTGCCATGTCCGAGACCTCGCCCCCCCTCGCCCACGCGCCGGCGCCGACTGACCTGCTGGACGATCGCGAACGCGCCAAGCTGCACTGGCGCTCACGGCGCGGCCTGCTGGAGAACGATCTCTACATCGAGAACTTCTTCGCACTGCACGGGGCGCGCCTGAACTGGCGCCAGGCCTATGGCATGAATGAGCTGATGAACCTGGCAGACAACGACCTACTGGACCTGGTGCTCGCCCGCCGCGAGCCCGAGGGTCCGCTCGATACAGAAGAAGTGCGTGAAGTACTCGGCATGCTGCGGCTCAGTGGTGGCGCAGCGAGGCCCAGGGCCTGACCTGGAGACAGGGCCCCTTACCACCGGAATTCCGGCAACCTACCCAAGGAAAGTAACAATGAAGCTAGCTGACAACAAAGCCACCCTGTCGTTCAGTAACGGCAGCCCCAGCGTGGACCTGCCGGTCTACCAGGGCAGCATTGGCCCGGACGTCATCGACATCCGCAAGCTGTACGCGCAAACGGGCATGTTCACCTATGACCCGGGCTTCCTGTCGACGGCGGCGACCCAGTCGGCCATCACCTACATCGATGGCGACAAGGGCGAACTGCTGTACCGCGGCTACCCCATTGAGCAATTGGCGCAGAACTGCGACTTCCTGGAAACCTGCCACCTGCTGCTGTACGGCGACCTGCCCAACCAAGCGCAGAAGACCGACTTCACCAGCCGCGTGACCAACCACACCATGGTCAACGAGCAGATGCAGTTCTTCCTGCGTGGCTTCCGCCGCGACGCGCACCCCATGGCCGTGCTGACCGGCCTGGTGGGCGCCCTGTCGGCCTTCTACCATGACAGCACCGACATCAACAACCCGCAGCACCGCGAGATCGCTGCCATCCGCCTGATCGCCAAGATGCCCACCCTGGTGGCCATGGCGTACAAGTACGGCGTGGGCCAGCCCTACATGTACCCGCAGAACAACCTGAGCTACGCGGGCAATTTCCTGCGCATGATGTTCGGCACGCCCTGCGAAGAGTACAAGGTCAACCCCGTGCTGGAACGCGCGCTGGACCGCATCTTCATCCTGCACGCAGACCACGAGCAGAACGCATCGACCTCTACCGTGCGCCTGTGCGGCTCGTCGGGCACCAACCCGTTCGCGGCCATTGCCGCCGGCGTGGCGTGCCTCTGGGGCCCCGCCCACGGCGGCGCCAACGAAGCAGCCCTGAACATGCTGTACGACATCCAGGCCCAAGGCGGCGTGGAGAAGATCGGCGACTTCATCAAGCAGGTCAAGGACAAGAACTCCGGCGTCAAGCTGATGGGCTTTGGCCACCGCGTGTACAAGAACTACGACCCCCGCGCCAAGCTCATGCAAGAGACTTGCAACGAAGTGCTGGCCGAACTGGGCCTGGAAAACGACCCCCTCTTCAAGCTGGCCAAGGAGCTGGAAAAGATCGCCCTGGAAGACGACTACTTCGTGCAGCGCAAGCTCTACCCGAATGTCGACTTCTACTCCGGCATCGTGCAGCGCGCCATCGGCATCCCCGTGAACCTGTTCACCGGCATCTTCAGCCTGGCCCGCACCGTCGGCTGGATCGCCCAGCTGAACGAAATGATCGGCGACCCCGAGTACAAGATCGGCCGCCCCCGCCAGCTGTTCACGGGCTCCGAGCGCCGTGATGTGCCGCCTATCAGCAAGCGTTGATCGGCAGCCTGGTTCCTCGAAGGCTCCGGTCTTCGGGGTGCTGCTCCGGAAAGCCCGCTTCGGCGGGCTTTTTCCATGGTGGCCCGCTTTTACCTTGCATCGCGGGCCTGCGGGCGACGCAGCAGCCAGCGAGCCGGTAGGATGGGCACGGGGCCCACGCCGTGGCCCCTCCCGACACGGTACACATGGCCGACGGAGCCCACCCCATGCACCCCATGAAGCGCATCAATCACCTGAACTCGGTGGCCCTGCTGGCCCTTGCCGTGCTGCTCGCGGTCATCCTCGTGCTGCCGGAGCTGGGTATCGCTGCAGGGTGGAAGCCCAAGACCACGCCCTACCGGCTGGTCAGCAACCCGTTCATCGGCTGGTCCCTGGTCGTCGTCCTGGGCGCTGGCCTGGTGCTGATCCGCGCGGGATCGGAGCTTTCGCAGTGCATGAGCGCGCTGGTGTTTGTGGGCCTGGTCTTCGGCCTGGCCATCGCCACCGGACTTTTCTGGGACCCATGGCTGTCACCCGCCCTGGTGTTCGCCGTGCTGCCGATCCAGAAAGCCGCGACCCAAGGGCTTCAGTCGCTGGCAAGCTCACGAGTTGCGGGTTCGAAGCGGTAGCGGGCGACGGCAGACCTCGCAGCCGTCAACGCCGCCCCTGGCCGCCGAACCGCTCCCGATAGGCCTGCGGCGTGACCCCCACATGCCGCACGAACAACTGTCTTAGCGCCTGCTCCGACCCCATGCCCACGCGCGCGGCCACGGTCTTGAGCGGCAGCGCGGCCTGCGACTCCAGCAGCCGCCGCGCCCCCTCCAGCCGCGCCGCATCGACAAACGCCGACGGCGTCTGCCCAGTCTCCTGCACGAACACCCGCCGAAAGTGCCGCTCGCTCATCGCTGCGCGCGCAGCCAGGGCGGGAAGGGGCATGGGCTCCTGCAAGTTCTCCACAATCCAGGTCTGCACGGCCTGGATGTCTCGATGGGCGGTGCCCTGGCTGGCCAGTTGCACGCTGAACTGCGATTGGCCACCGGGGCGCTTGAGGTACATGACCAGATCGCGCGCCACCTCCAGCGCCAGGGCGTGGCCAAAGTCGTCTTCCACCAGGGCCAGCGCCAGATCGATGCCGGCCGTCACACCGGCAGAGGTCCACAGCGGGCCGTCGCGCACGTAGATGGCATCTGGGTCCACGTCGATGGCAGGGTAGCGCTGGCGCAGCAGGGCGGCCACGCTCCAGTGGGTGGCGGCGCGGTGGCCGTCGAGCAAACCAGCCGCGGCCAGAAAGAAGCTGCCCGAGCACAGGGCGATCATGCGATCCACGCGCGGTGCGACGCGGGCGGCCCAGGCCACCAGGTCGGGCGAGGCGGCCAGCACCTGTTCGATGTTGCGCGAGCCGACCAGCACTACGGTGCAGCCGGGGCCACCCTCGCATTCTTCTCCCGCTACTTCTTGTTGTTCCAACTGAGCCAGGGTGTGGGTGGCCGTGAGGGCCATCAGGGTGTCGGACTGCACGGCCCCGGCCTGGGCCGCCACCACGCGCACGGCGTAGCCGTCGGGCCGCCCGTGCTGCTGCAGGTGCACGTTGGCGTAGTCAAATACGGACATGGGGCCCACGGCCTCCAGCGCCTTGAAGCCGGGGTAGACGACGAGATCGATGCGGTGGGGCTGGCCGGCGGGGTGGCGGTGCGGATGGTGGTTGTCCATGGGCGAACGGGTGCAGGGAAAGGCAATGGACTATACGGGAGGGGATGTCCGCCAAGACCATGAACGATGGAATTCGGCCATACCCCCAAGGTCTGCGGCCATGCGTTTCTGCGGACTGTTCAGATGACCTACAGTCACGCGGTCAATTCGCACGCGATGCCGGACACAGAGCCCGCTCGCCCTCCCCTCTACCAACCTATACCCCGACACCATGACCATCAAATCCAAAGCCGCCGTGGCCTTCAAGGCCGGAGAACCCCTGCAGATCGTCGAGATCGACGTGGCGCCGCCCCAGAAGGGCGAGGTGCTGATCCGCATCACCGACACCGGCGTGTGCCACACGGACGCCTTCACCCTGAGCGGTGACGACCCCGAGGGCCTGTTCCCCGTGGTGCTGGGCCATGAGGGCGCGGGCATCGTAGTGGAGGTGGGCGAAGGCGTGACCAGCGTGAAACCCGGCGACCACGTGATCCCGCTTTACACCGCAGAGTGCGGAGAGTGCCTGTTCTGCAAGAGCGGCAAGACGAACCTGTGCGTCTCGGTGCGCGCCACTCAGGGCAAGGGCGTGATGCCCGATGGCACGACGCGTTTCAGCTACAACGGCCAGCCGATCTACCACTACATGGGCTGCTCGACCTTCAGCGAGTACACGGTGGTGGCCGAGGTGTCGCTGGCCAAGATCAACCCCAAGGCCAACCCCGAGCAGGTGTGCCTGATGGGCTGCGGTGTGACCACGGGCCTGGGCGCGGTGAAGAACACGGCCAAGGTGCAGGAGGGAGATACGGTGGCAGTGTTCGGCCTGGGCGGCATCGGCCTGGCGGTGATCCAGGGCGCCAAGCTGGCCAAAGCGGGCCGTATCATCGCCGTGGACACGAACCCCTCCAAATTCGACCTGGCCCGCACCTTCGGCGCCACCGACTGCATCAACCCCAAGGACTTCGACAAGCCGATCCAGCAGGTGATCGTGGAGATGACGACCTGGGGCGTGGACCACAGTTTCGAGTGCATCGGCAATGTGAATGTGATGCGCGCGGCGCTGGAGTGTGCGCACCGCGGCTGGGGCCAGTCGGTGATCATCGGCGTGGCAGGCGCGGGGCAGGAGATTTCCACCCGCCCCTTCCAGCTGGTCACGGGCCGCAAGTGGATGGGCACGGCCTTTGGCGGCGTGAAGGGCCGCAGCGAGCTGCCCGGCATGGTGGAGGACGCGATGGCCGGCAAGATCCAGCTGGAGCCGTTCGTGACGCACACCATGGGGCTCAAGGACATCAACGAAGCGTTCGACCTGATGCATGAGGGCAAATCGATTCGCTCGGTCGTGAAGTACGCCGCTTGAGGATCTGCTGACCATGTCCACGTCGTTTGAACTGCTCAGCGAACACGCCTGCTTTGGCGGTGTGCAGCGCTTTTACCAGCACGCCTCCACCGAGATCGGGCTGCCGATGAAGTTCTCTGTCTTTCTGCCGCCAGCGGCGCAGCAGGGGCCCGTGCCAGCCGTGCTGTACCTGGCGGGGCTGACCTGCACCGAAGAGACCTTCATGGTCAAGGCTGGGGCCCAGCGCCTTGCGGCCGAGCTGGGGCTGGCGTTGATCGCGCCCGACACGAGCCCGCGTAGCGCCAACGTGCCGGGCGAGGCTGAGAGCTGGGACTTTGGCGTGGGTGCGGGCTTTTACCTCGACGCCACGGCCCAGCCCTGGGCGCGCCACTGGCGCATGGAAAGCTACCTTATGGAGGAGCTGCTGCCGCAGGTGGCGGCGCAGTTGCCCGTGGACGGCGAGCGCTTGGGCATCTTCGGACATTCGATGGGCGGGCATGGCGCACTGACGCTGGCGCTGCGCCACCCTGGCCGTTTCAAGAGTCTGTCGGCCTTTGCACCTATCTGCGCGCCCACGCAATGCCCCTGGGGCGAAAAGGCCTTCGCCGGCTACCTGGGCGCAGACCGCACAGGCTGGATCGAGCACGATGCCACGGTGCTGATGCAACACCAGCCGGTGGCGCCCTACCCTGCAGGCATCCTCATCGACCAGGGGCTGGCCGACAAGTTCCTGACCACGCAGTTGCACCCCCACCTGCTTGACGCCGCCTGCCAGGCCATCGGTCAACCGTTGACGCTGCGCCGGCACGAGGGCTACGACCACGGGTACTACTTCATCCAGACATTCATGGCTGACCACTTGGCGCACCACGCGGCGCGGCTGACTGAGCGTTGATCGAACGCGCACAGCAGGTGCATCGCATGGCGGCAGCGCATTGAAGTTGGCTGCTGCCAAATTTGGCTTGCGGTGCCTGCACAGGGGCGCCAGCATGGGAATGCATGGGAGCTCCCCCGGCCCATTCGCGGGTTAATGTGCATTTAAGCCTGGGGCAGGAGACTGCAACCATGGCCTTCATCCTGCTTCGATCGCATCTCGCATCCTCCAGCCCCGCCAATCCTGCCCGCAGCCGCGCTGCGAGCCTGCAGGGCATCCATCCCGCCAAAGTGGTGCTGCTGATCAGCGTGTGGCTGGCCACAGTGTGCAATGCCCCCCTGTGGCGCGAGGTGATGCAGTTGCCCGGGCAGGGCAGCCCGCGCGGCTGGCTGTTCATGGCGGCTTTCATGGCTGTCGTGACCGCTGGCAACGCCGCGTTGCTCAGCCTGCTGGCGTGGCGCTGGACGCTCAAACCCGCGGCGGCGCTTTTTGTCGTGATGGCTGCTTTCGGTGCCTACTTCATGCTGGCCTACGGCATCACCATCGACGCCAGCATGCTCGTGAACGTGCTGCAGACCGATACCCACGAGGCCGCCGACCTGCTCAACTGGCGCATGGCCGGCACGGTGCTCGCCCTGTTGGCGCCTGCGCTCGTGTGGCTGTACCGCACGCCCGTGCGTGCCCTGCCCGCGGCGCGCCAGGCGCTGCACAACGGCGCACTGGTGCTGGGATCCATCGCAGTCATCGTGCTGTGCCTGCTGATGGTGTTCCAGGACTTCGCTTCCACCATGCGCAACCACACCAAGCTGCGCTATCTCATCAATCCGCTCAACAGCGTCTATGCGCTGGGCAACATCGCCACCAAGCCTTTGCGCATAGACACCAGCAAGCTCCTGCCGCTAGGGCGCGACGCGCAGTTGGGCGCGAGCTACGCGGGGCAAAAAAAATCACCTCTGCTGGTGCTGGTGCTGGGCGAAACGGGTCGCAGCAGCAATTTCGGGCTCAACGGCTACGAGCGCGATACCACCCCGCTGCTATCGGCCCGCACCGACCTCGCAAGCGCCGGAAACGCCTGGTCTTGCGGCACCAGCACGGCCGCATCGGTGCCGTGCATGTTCTCGCATCTGGGACGCAGCGGTTACGAAGCGCGCGCGGCCAACTTCGAGAGCCTCATCGATGTGCTGCACCATGCCGGCCTGGCCGTGCTGTGGGTGGACAACCAATCGGGCTGCAAGGGTGTGTGCGACCGCCTGGGCGACGTCAATACTTCGGCACTGAAGGACCCTGCTCTGTGCGCTACCCGCGGCGAATGCCTGGACCGCATCATGCTCAAGGACCTGGACGCGAACATCGCTGCGCTGCCAGCTGAGCAGCGTCAGCGCGGAACGGTCGTGGTGCTGCACCAGCTGGGCAGCCATGGCCCCGCGTACTCCAAGCGTTCGTCCCCAGAGCTCAAGAAATTCCTGCCCGAATGCACATCCACCGCCTTGCAGGAATGCCAGCGCCAGCAAGTGGTAAACGCCTATGACAACAGCGTCCTGGAGACGGACCTGTTTCTCGATTCGGTGCTCAAATGGCTTTCTTCACGCGCTGAACAAGCGCAGACCGCTATGATTTATGTAGCAGACCACGGCGAATCGTTGGGTGAGAACAACATTTACCTGCACGGTCTGCCCTACGCCATCGCACCCGATGTGCAAAAACACGTGCCCTGGATCACCTGGCTGTCTCCCGCCATGCAGTCGCGCGCCGGCACGCCCACAAGCTGCCTGCAGCAGGACCTGGCCCAACGGCGCATCACCCACGACAACTATTTCCACTCGGTGCTCGGCCTCATGGATGTGACAACCGGGGCCTACAACCCGGACCTGGACATGTTCACCGCCTGCCGGCAAAAGGCTTTGTCCCTGGCGGCAGCAACCGCGCCCTTTGACCACAAGTTGTGAATTTGATACGGCGCAGTAGTGTCTAGTAGCCAACCCAGAGATTTCCTGTGTGCCCGAATCATGCAGGTCTTGCACTGGCGACCACTCGGCCCGATTTGTCACAAGTGATTCGATAGCTGCGCCGCTCCGAATCTGCACTTTTGCTGTCCTCTGAACAGTTCGGTGACAAGGGCGCTCTTCGTGGCCAAGAGTACCTTGGTCAAGGCACATTCCACGTGCCCTACCTGGCATGGGGGCAAGCCAGAACGGGCACAGGGCGGCAGCGGATGACAGCATCCAGGACATGTGCCGCCCGTGAGCCACTGGCGGCCGGCAGGAGCCGTCAACCGGGCCTAGGGCACTGGCCTGTACTGACCAAGGAACGCATCGCACCGCGGGAGATTCCGCGATGCCATCGCGGGGCTCTGAGCGTTGCTCAGATGCACGGAGCATTCATCCAGAAAGCCGCTTGAAGAGCCTGCGCACCAATCTCGTGCGCACCAAAGTGGATCCAACAGCACGATATGCCGCCAGACATCCAACAACCACTGCCCTGCGCGGACCGCACTGAAAAAAATAGCATTGCCTTGTCAAGAGTAGGGTGTAATCTTGGCGTCAGCAACGGTTGTAACCAGTCTGCACATTCGTTTCGGTCTATTGCTTTCACGGACCGCTGTCATCACCCTTCGCCACCTGTACCAATTGCAGACAACAACACCTACTCAGGCAACAGCGGATTGGCCAAAATGTGCCCAAAGCTTCCATCGATCTGGGGAACACTTTCTGCAAGCGGCCCCACGTGTTGAAGGCCGCTGCAGACCATGTGCCGCGCTCGCCCGACGCGCAGGCCAAAGCCCATGTCGACATCAACCAGCACGCCTAGGTCCATCAACTGGCTCGCTGCAAATCCTGGCCACCGCACCGCCACCATGGCTCTCTCCGGCTCACAGGGCCCCTGCAACTTGCCCTACGGGCGGGAGGATCGTGCAGTGGCAAAGGGCACTCCCTGGAATGGTCTTCAAGGCTTGCGCCGTCGGCCGTTCGCTTTGCCCTGAAATTTTCCCGTTTTACGCAGTGCTGGCCAAGGTTGTGCCTGCCGCCATCGTTTGCGCTGCGCCCACGGAATGATCTCAACCAGCCGTCGCCCAGCAAGGTGACGCAATCTCCCTCTCGCCTGCACATCAAGATGAACGAAGCATTCAAGATCGATAGACTGGATCTGCGCATCCTGGCGCAACTGCAAAAAAACGGGCGCATAACCAATGTGGACTTGGCAGATGCCGTAGGCCTTTCACCAAGCCCCTGCCTCATCCGCGTGCGCCGCCTGGAACAGGCCGGTTACATCGCAGGCTATGGCGCCCATCTGCGCCTGGAGAAACTTGGCGACACGCTCACCGTGTTCACCGAGATCACCCTGGCCGACCATCGCCGGGAAGACTTCACGCGGTTCGAGGCTGCGATGCGCGAAGTGGACGCAGTTCTGGAATGCCATCTGGTCAGCGGCGGCTACGACTACCTTGTGCGCTTCATCACCCGCAGCGTGACCCAATACCAGGAAATCATCGATGAATTGCTGGAACGCAACCTGGGCATCGCCAACTACTCCAGCTACATCGTCATCAAGTCACCGTTCATCAAGACATACTGTCCTGTGGAACGCCTCTTCCCCAGCCACCGCTGAGGCCCTGCAACGTGCCCTCCCGGCTTGCCTGCGGCAGCTTCGTCGACCGACGCGCGGCCTCCAGCACAGCCCGGCTGCTTATGCGAATGGATGTGGAAGCCACTCTGCCGCCAGCCTTGAGCCTCGCGATCAAAGTCTGCACTCACAGCGATGAGCGACCATCGTCACGTTGCGCGCGCTCCAACGATGGCAACCCAAAGACTTGGGCCGATCGCACCGCATTGCGGCACCGATCGTCATGGACCAGCCTCGAGAGCGTCGGCCATTTGCGCCCGCCTGCGAAAATGGTAGTCGGCATGCTCGGCTCCATCTCCAGCAGACAGCCCTGCTCACTCTGGTCTCGGTGTAGATCGATCCCGCAAGTGGCGATGCCCAGCCGTCTTGCGATGCCGATGTACAAGCGGTGACTTTGCGCCACGTGAAGATTGTCAGTCTGCCCATGGCCGCAGCAGCCCTCACAGCGACCGCGCGCATGTACGAAGTAGGAGGGGCCAAGCTTTTCACACAGCGCATGGTCGCAACTGATCAGCATGTCGAACGGATGGCCCGGAGTCTTGTCACAGTGCGCGGGAGTCCAGCTTGGGCCTTGACCACGGTCACCATACGAAAGAGCATGCCCAACAGCCGCAGGCCCGAACAGAGTCGGGAAACGCTGGCCAGAACGCTGCTGAATACCTCAAACCACCACCAAGCCCCTCAGAATCTGGCAGACCCAACTGCATTGCACTCCCATGCCGGCAGCGCTCGAGGTCTTCCGGGTAGGGCTTCGCACACAATTGCTGGCGCTCCCCCCCGTCAGGCATAAAGAAACACGCCGTCCGCCACTGACGTGCCCGGCAACGCATGTGG
This sequence comes from Acidovorax sp. sic0104, assembly GCF_019219095.1. Classification (GTDB taxonomy): domain Bacteria; phylum Pseudomonadota; class Gammaproteobacteria; order Burkholderiales; family Burkholderiaceae_C; genus Acidovorax. Next base: position 70,724 of record NZ_JAHUWH010000016.1, on the reverse strand, counting down.
GGGTAGGCGAGCATTCCTCGCTCGCGGCCGATCAGTTTTCCGACCGCATCGAAAGTCAACACCCGAAAATCGCGCCAAGCCATGCGGGGGTATTCCTTTGCGTCGCGCGCCATGCGTGCAGATAGCAACAGGGCCAGCCTGACGCGTACGCTGAACTTCTCAGCCTCGGACCGAGGAATCTAAAGCCAACCCTGAAAAGCGCGCGTGCATCCACAACAAATAGCGTTCTCAAGCCAGAAATCGTCGGCCTGGGAGACAAGCTCAGCCCCCGGGCTACAGCACAGGCGCCCTCCACAACGAACCCTCCGCAGGGCAGCAACCCAGCCCAGCCGCGACAGCGGATCAGAACAAGCTGCCCTGCCCCCGCGCCAACCCCGGCCGGAACTGGGACAGGTCCAGTTCCACCCGCTCACGGTTGAGCCCCAGTCGCCGGCATGCCCCGGCAAAGCGTTGGCGCAGCAGGTCTGCCCACAAGCCACTGCCCTTCATGCGCGTGGCAAAGTTGCTGTCATAGCTCTTGCCCGCGCCGCGCTGTGCTGAATCGATGTTGTGCAGATCCTGCACGCGGGCCATCACCCGGGCGGCGCGCTGCGGATAGTGCACCCCGAGCCATTCCTGAAAGACGGCGTCCAATTCCCAGGGCAGGCGCAGCACCGTATAGAACGCGCTACGGGCACCCGCTTCGCGCGCGGCCTCCAGCACCTGCTCCATGTCTTCCGTGATGAATGGGATCTGAGGGGCCACGCTCACGCCCACCGGGATGCCAGCTTCGGCCAGCGTGCGCAGGGTGCGCAGGCGCCGGTGGGGCGCTGCGGCACGCGGCTCCATGCGGCGGGCCAGTACCGGGTCGAGCGTGGTGATGGTGACGTACACCGCCGTCAGGCGCTGCTCCGCCAGGGGCGCAAGCAAATCCAGGTCACGCTCCACACCGCTCGACTTGGTGATGATCGAAAACGGGTGGCACGCGTCCCGCATCACTTCGATCAGGCTGCGGGTCAGCCGGAGTTCGCGCTCCACGGGCTGGTAGCAGTCTGTGGCCGAGCCGATGTTGAGAAGGCGCGGCACATAGCGCGGCTGCGCCAGCTCGTGGCGCAACACCTCGGCGATGTTCTGCTTGGCCACGATCTGGGTCTCAAAATCGAGGCCGGGCGAAGAGTTGAGGTAGCTGTGCGTGGGCCGCGCGTAGCAGTAGATGCAGCCATGCTCGCAGCCCCGGTAGGGGTTCACCGACAGCTCGAAAAAGATGTCTGGCGAATCATTGGCGCAGATGGCGCTGCGCGCGGTCTCCAGGTGCACGATGGTGGCGGGTGCCGACGCGCCGCCGCCCTCTTCGTCGCCCCACCCTTTGCAGCCCTGGCCGACACGCCCCCAGCCATCGTCCGCCGCCTCCCGCACATAGCGCGTGAACCTGTGCGGCACGGCGGTGGCGGTACCCCGGCCGCGAATGGCCTGGATGGGGACACGCACCTCCACCGGCATCTCAGCCTGGTCGGGGTCGAAGTCGGGTTTTGGCGTCATGACTGTATAAATATACAGTTTTTTGAAACGCCGTGCATGCAGTGACCTGTCCAGGCTTCCGAGGCCGCAAAACCATCGGCCACCGGATGACCCTGCCGCCCTATTCCCTGAAGAGCGTCTCGATCAGCCCGCGCATCCACCGATTGCCGGGGTCGCTTTCGAATCGGCGGCTCCAATGCAGCGACACGGTGAAGTCGCGCAGCGGGAAGGGCGGCTCGATGAGGGCATAGCCGCCGTCAGTGGCAAAGGTGCGCGCGATGTTGCGCGGCATGACCACCGCCAGGTCTGTCGCCCGCACGATGGCGGGCAGCACCATGAAATGCTCGGTGGTCAGCCGCAGCCGGTCTTGCAGCTGCAGCATTTCCAGGATGCGCAGCGTGTCCGAATGCGTGCGCACACCCACGAACTCCAGTTGCCGCAGATCCTTGAGCAGGGCTGAACCACTGCGTTTGCGCGCCGCGAACGGATGGCCCGCACGCAGCAGCACCACGTAGCGGTCCTTGATCAGCTCGACGCGCTGCGTGTCCTTCACCGTGGGCAAAAATCCGAAGGCGAAGTCGATGCGGCCACTGTCCAGCCGCTGCGCGATCTCGCTGCGCGGCACGGGCAGGGTCTCCAGGCGCACGCCCGGTGATTCGCGCCGCAGCGCCACCATCAGGTCCGGCAGAAAGCGCCCTTCTCCGATATCGCTCATGTGAATGCGGAACACCTTGCGCGAGTCGAGCGGATTGAACAGCGCGGACTCGTTGAGGGCCTCCTCCAGCAGGCCCAGCGCGCTGCGCACCGCATCGGCCAGCCGGTCGGCCTTGGGCGTGGGCTCCACGCCGCCACCTGCGCGCACGAACAGCGGGTCCTTGATCAGAAGGCGCAGCCGCGTCAGCGCCTGGCTGGCTGCAGGCTGCGTCAGGTCCAGCAGCTCAGCGGCGCGGCTGACGTTGCGCGTGCGATAGACGGCATCGAACAGGCGCAGCAGATTGAGATCGATGTCCTTGATATGCATGAAATGAATACCGCTTAGTCACTTCATTGTATTGATGGATGAATCACCCGCCCCGATGATCCAGGGATGCCTTCAGAAACCTTGCTCCCCACCGTGCGCGAGGCCGTGCTCGACTTGCTGCGCTGCTTTCACATCAACACCATCTTCGGCAACCCCGGCTCCACCGAGCTGCCGCTGTTCCTCGACTTCCCTGCGGACTTCCGCTACATCCTGGGCCTGCAGGAATCGGTGGTGGTGGGCATGGCGGACGGCTATGCCCAGGCCACGCACAACGCGGCCTTCGTGAACCTGCACTCCGCCGCTGGCGTGGGCCACGCCATGGGCAACATCTTCACGGCGCACAAGAACCGCACGCCCATGGTCATCACAGCCGGGCAGCAGGCGCGGTCCATCCTGCCGTTCGACCCGTTCCTGTTTTCGGGCCAGGCCACCGAGCTGCCCAAGCCCTATGTGAAGTGGAGCATCGAGCCCGCCCGTGCCGAAGACGTGCCCTTGGCCATCGCGCGGGCCTACTACATCGCGATGCAGCAGCCGCGCGGGCCGGTGCTGGTGTCCATTCCTGCGGACGACTGGGACAAGCCCTGCGAGCCGCTGCAGGCGCGCACCGTGAGCAGCGAGACGCGCCCCGAGCCGCGCGTGCTGCAGGCCATCGGCGACGCACTCGACGCCGCACAGCGCCCGGTCTTCGTGGTCGGCGCCGCCGTGGACCGCGACCGCGCCTGGGACGATGTGCTGGCCCTGGCCGAGCGGCACAACGCCGCCGTGTGGATCGCACCCATGTCCGGCCGCTGCGGCTTTCCGCAGGACCACCGACTGTTTGCAGGCGTGCTGCCCGCCATGCGCGAGAAGATCGTGGCGCTGCTGGGCGGACACGACCTGGTGTTTGCGCTCGGTGCTGCGGCCTTCACGTACCACGTGGAAGGTTTTGGACCCCACGTGCCGCCGGGCGCGCAACTGGTGCAGCTGATCGACGACCCGGGCACCGCCGCCTGGACGCCCGAGGGCACCTCGGCCGTGGGCAGCGTGCGCCTGGGCGTGCAGGACCTGCTGGCACGGCCCGCCCCCGCAGTGCGCGCCCTGCCCCCGCCCCGCGCAGCACGCCCGCGCGCCGAACCGTCGGCACCGGGCGCGCTGATGAGCGTGCCCTACGTGATGCAGACCCTGGCCGAGGTGCGCGATGCCGCATCCATCGTGGTGGAGGAGGCGCCCAGCTCCCGCGCCGCCATGCACGCCCACCTGCCCATTGTGCAAAGCGAAACCTTCTACACCATGTGCAGCGGCGGCCTGGGTTACGGCCTGCCGGCCTCGGTGGGCGTGGCACTGGCAAAACCTGGCCGCAAGGTCATCGGGCTCATCGGCGACGGCTCGGCGATGTATTCCATCCAGGCGCTGTGGAGCGCTGCGCAACTCAGACTGCCCATCACCTTCATCATCCTGAAGAACCGCCGCTATGCGGCGCTGCAGGAGTTCGCGCCCACCTTCGGCTTTCACGAAAACGACAAGCTCGAAGGCACCGAACTGCCCGACCTGGACTTTCTCGCCCTGGCGCGGGGACACGGCTGCGACGCCGTGCGTGTGAGCGAAGCCGCCGAACTGCCCGGAGTGCTGCGTCAAGCCCTGGCCCATTCGCGCGCCATCCTTGTGGAGGTGGACGTGGCCTGACACCACATGCCGGCGGCGCGCAGCGCGTTGCCACTCTCTGAGAGTTCAATGCACAAGACCCGGGGCACCCGGGCATCACAGGAGACAAGCCATGCATTCCACACCCCATAGCACCATCCGCCGACTGCGCGCCGCGCTCGCACTGGCAGGCACCGCAGCCGCGATGCTGCTGCCTGCAGCCAGCCTGGCGGACACATGGCCAAGCAAGCCTATCAAGGTCATCGTGAACTTCCCGGCGGGCGGTGCCGCGGACCAGATCGCCCGCGCGGTGACGGTCCCGCTGCAGGCCGCGCTTGGCCAGCCGGTCGTGGTCGAGAATCGCGGCGGCGCTGGCGGCAATATCGGCGGCGAGGCCGTTGTCAAGTCACCGGCAGACGGCTACACGCTGCTCATGAGCTCGGGCGGCATGGTGTCGGTCAACCCGCACCTGTACCCCAAGATGCCGTTCGACCCGACCAAGGACCTGGTGCCCGTGGCCGCCGCCGCGCGGGTGCTGGTGTTCCTGGAGGTGCGCCCCACGCTACCGGTCAACAACATCGAAGAGTTCATGAAGCACCTCAAGGCCAACCCTGGCAAGCTCACATTCGGCACGCCGGGCAATGGCAGCTCACCACACCTGGCCGCCGAGATGCTCAAGGCCCAGGCCAACGTGTTCGCGGTGCACGTGCCTTACCGCGGCGCGGCGCCCGCCATGCAGGACCTGCTGGGCGGGCAGGTGGACTTCATGTTCGATCCCGGCATCGGCCTCGCGCACGTGAAGGCCGGCAAGCTCAAGCTGCTGGCCGTGGGCAGCTCCAGGCGTTCGCCCCTGTTTCCGGACGTGCCTACGCTCGAAGAGGTGGGCCTCAAGGGTTTCGATGCCGACACGTGGTTTGGCTTCTACGCCCCGGCCGGCACGCCGTCGGAGGTGGTCACGCTCCTGAACCGCGAGATCAACAAAGTGCTGGCCTCGCCCGCCGTGAAGGAACGCATCACCGCACTGGGCGGAGTGCCCGCCCCCATGTCGCCGGCCGACTTCAATGCCCGCGCAGCCATCGACAGCACGCGCTTCGGCGCATTGATCAAGGCGCGCAACATCACGGGGGACTGAACGCCGGCAGCACCCTGCCGAATGCCCGCGCGCGGCAGTGCGAGATTCGCGATGGTCTACAGTCCCGCGCTTTGCCACAACCACCCCGAGGTACTGCCATGGCGCGCAAGCCCCAGATCATCCTGTCGTCTCTTGACGTTGACCGCATCGAAGCCCTGCTGGCCGCGATCCCGGCCAGCGTCTTTCCTGGCAAGGCGGATCTGCAGGCAGAGCTCGACCGGGCGGACGTGGTGCCGCCCGAAGAGATTCCCCCGAACGTGGTGACCATGAACTCCACCGTGCAGTTTTCCATCCTGGAGACGGGCAAGGAGTTCTGCCTGACCCTGGTCTACCCGCGCGACACCGACGGCAGCGCCGACCGGCTCTCGATCTTTGCACCTGTGGGCAGCGCCCTGCTGGGCCTGTCGGTCGGCGACGAACTGGCATGGCCCGGCCCAGGCGGCAAGTCCATGACGGTGCGGGTGAAGGAATTGCTGTACCAGCCCGAAAGCGCCGGCGAATTGCACCGGTGACTTGCCTCTGATGCAGCGCTGCCGCCATGGCTTGATGGCCATGCGCCACACGCGGTTTGGTGCATACGCGGTGAACATGGACAATGACACTTGCCATGACCACCCCGCCCCCACCGCGCCCGCTTGACACGCCCCCGTCCATCGATACCTTCGATCCCGACTCGACGCTGGCTTTCCAGCGCCGCATGGAGAGGGCTCCCGAATGGTTCTGCTCGTTCCTCGCCGGCAACAGCCGCGAGAAAAGCCGTCTCAAACGTGAAATGGCGACAATGAGGGGGTCGGTGGTGTGGCTGGTGCAGCAGCGCCGCCAGGGCAACTGGACCGCCGCCGAGCGCACCCATCTGCGCGATGTGATGCGGTCGGCGTCGTCCGTCAGCCCCTATCTTTTCATCTGGGTGATTCCAGGCTCGATGCTGATCCTGCCCTTCATGGCGTGGTTCCTGGACCGGCAGCGCAAGCGCCGCGAGCGGCTGCCGCCCGCCTGACCCTGCTAGGCCCAGTGACTCGACATGGCCACCAGCATGCCGGCCCCCACCAGGCCCAGTTGCCAGCGCAGCGCTGTGGTCCACGAGGGCACGTGGCGCTCCACGCGCAGATAGAGCTGCCGCCCTGCCGCCAGCGACAGCACAAACGCCAGGAGCATGCCCAGGGCATTGGGTACGGGCGAATCCGGCCACAGGTGGCTCACCACCGCATTGACCAGCAGGCACACGGCGAAATGCACCAGGAACACCGAATACGACATCTGCCCCAACCGCACCAGGGGCTCCACGCCTCGCCATGAACGCACGCCTTCGGTGCGCAGCGCGGCCACCAGGCACAGCGCCGTCGCCAGCGCCACCAGGATGCGGCCGCGGTGGTCGATGGCCAGGGCAATGCCCCCCAGCGCCAGCATCAGCACCACCCAGCCATGGGCCCGCGGAGCGCGCACGGCCCAGAAGGCCAGCATGCCCAGGCCGTAGGAGCCGAAGAAGTAGACCGCCCACATGTCGAGTTCGGGCATGCGGTTGAGCACCCACAGCGACGCGGCCATGCCCGCGACGATGGCGCTTTGAGCCAGCAGCGCCGCATGCCTGCGGGCCCCCGGCACGGCGCGCACGGTCGCCCAGACCAGCACGCTCAGCACAAACAGTTGGAAGTCGATGGCCACGTACCACACGCCGGCGGACAGTGCGCTCTCGCCCACGATATCCTGCAGCAGCAGGGCATTGGCCAGCAGTTGTGACAGGGTGGGTTCGTCGGGCACGGAGCCGTGATCCATCCAGGGGCGCACCAGGGCAGCCACCACCACCGTGAGCAGCAACGCCACGGCATAGGGCACGACCAGCCGCACGAAGCGCTTGGCGATCACGTGGCCGGCGAAGTCGAAGCGGGCCACACCCAGTGGCGCCAGGCTGGCCGCTGCCAGATAGCCGCCCAGTACCAGAAACACCTGAACCGCCATGCGGCCATAGTCATACAGCCAGGCCATGAAATCCGGTGCCAGTGGCTCGGCGATGTCCGACATGGGTCCGTAGAAAGCCAGGTGATGCCAGACGATGGCGATGCACGCCAAGCCTTTGGCCATATCGATGACAGGCGTGCGGGATGTGGGTGAGGACATGCTGGAAAAGGTAGGCCGTATGGCGCAGGTTGCGCCTGCGCCTACAAGGACACAGGCCAAAACCTTCTATTTTCACCGTTTGCAGGCCGAATGCTCGTCGCACAGGCGTCTTTCCCATATGCCGCGCCGCATCTGGTTGGGTTACCCGAGCACATTGTTCTGAATTTTCAGTAAATACTGAAACTTCAGTAAATACAGGCACAATCCTCCCCATGACCTACATCAACCATTTGCCGCCACTCAACCGCCAGTTCGTCGCCCACTTCGGAGAGATGGGTAGCCGCTGGGGCATCAACCGCACGGTGGGGCAGATGTACGCCCTCATCTTCCTGTCCCCGCGCCCGCTCAATGCCGACGAGATCGCCGAGACGCTGGAGTTCTCGCGCTCCAATGTGAGCATGGGCCTCAAGGAACTGCAAGCCTGGCGCCTGGTCAAGCTCAGCCATCTGCCCGGCGACCGGCGTGAATACTTCGAGGCGCCCAAGGACGTGTGGGAGATCTTCCGCGTGCTGGCCGAAGAGCGCCGCCGCCGCGAGATCGAGCCCACGCTGTCGATGCTGCGCATGGCGCTGCTCGAAGAACCCGGCACCGACGCGGAGCGCCACGCCCAGGAGCGCATGCGGGAGATGCACGAGCTCATCGACCGGCTCATGACCTGGTTCGACGACGTGCAGCGCCTGGCGCCCGAGACCGCCATGCAGCTCATGGGCATGGGCACTGCGGTGACCCGGGTGCTGGAGTTCAAGGACCGGCTGACGGGCAAGGGCTCGCCGGCCAAGGACAACAAGGGGACGTGAGGCCATGGACACCTTCATGCTGTCGCGCATCCAGTTCGCGGCCAACATCAGCTTTCACATCCTGTTCCCGACCATCACGATCGCGCTGTGCTGGTTCCTGGTGTTCTTTCGCCTGCGGTACACGGCCACGCGCGGCACGCCGCAGGCCAAGGGCTGGGAGCACGCCTACTACCTGTGGACCAAAGTGTTCGCGCTCACCTTCGCGCTGGGCGTGGTCTCGGGCATCACGATGAGCTTTCAGTTCGGCACCAACTGGCCAGGCTTCATGGAACACGTGGGCAACATCGCCGGGCCACTGCTGGGCTACGAGGTGCTCACGGCCTTCTTCCTGGAGGCCACCTTCCTCGGGATCATGCTGTTCGGCCGGGGCCGCGTGTCCGAGCGGGTGCACTTGGTCGCCACGCTGATGGTGGCGTTCGGCACCACGCTGTCGGCGTTCTGGATCCTGAGCCTGAACTCCTGGATGCAGACACCGCAGGGCTACGAGATCATCGACGGCAAGTTCCACGCCGTGGACTGGTTCGCCATCGTGTTCAACCCGTCGTTCCCCTACCGCCTGGGGCACAAGCTGCTGGCCTCGGCGCTGACGGCTGGCTTTCTGATCGCAGGGGTGAGCGCCTGGCAACTGCTCAAGGGCACGACCACCGAGGGCACGCACAAGGCGCTGCGCACCGCCGTCGCCGCGGTGGCCGTGGCGATCCCTCTGCAGATCCTGATGGGCGACATGCACGGCCTGAACACGCTGCAGCACCAACCCGCCAAGATCGCGGCCATCGAGGGCATCTGGCACACCGAGAAAGGCGCCCCGCTCACGCTGTTCGGCCTGCCCAACGAAAAGGAAGGCCGCACCGACTACGCGCTGCAGATCCCCAAGGCCGCGAGCCTGATCCTCGCGCACGACATCGACGCGGAACTGAAGGGCCTGAACGAGTTCGCGGGCGCCCACCCGCCGGTGGCGCCGGTGTTCTGGGCCTTCCGTGTGATGGTGGGCATGGGCGTGCTCATGCTGGCGGTGGCCTGGGCCAGCGCCTGGGTGCTGTACCGCCGCCGCAGACAGGCCAAAAGCACTCTGCCCCGCGCGCTGCTGCTCACGCTGGTGGGCATGACCTTCTCGGGCTGGGTGGCCACGCTGGCCGGCTGGTACGTGACGGAGATCGGCCGCCAGCCGTACCTGGTCTACGGCCTGTTCAAGACAGCGGACGCCGTGGCCGCGCACCCGCCGGGGATGGTGGCGACCACGCTGGCGGCCTACCTCACGGTCTATGTGCTGCTGCTCGTGGCCTACATCGGCGTGCTCAAGTACATGTCCGAGCACCCGGCCATGCCCGTACCGGCCGTGCCACCGCCGGGGCAGGCGCCGCTGCCCACACACCCTGCGGCTTGAGGAGAACACCATGGAAATGACCCTGGCCCACACCCTGCCCCTGGCCTTCATGGCCATCATGGGCCTGGCCCTGCTTGCCTACGTGATCCTGGACGGCTACGACCTGGGCGTGGGCATCCTGCTGCCCCTGGCCACCGATGCCGAAAAGGACGTGATGGTCGCGAGCATCGGTCCCTTCTGGGATGCCAACGAAACCTGGCTGGTGCTGGGCGTGGGGGTGCTGCTGATCTGCTTTCCCATGGCGCACGGCGTGGTGTTGTCGGCCCTGTACCTGCCCGTGGCCGCGATGCTGCTGGGCCTGACCCTTCGCGGCGTGGCGTTCGACTTTCGCGTCAAGGCGCGCGATGCGCACAAGGCCACCTGGAACAAGCTGTTCGCCGGGGGCTCGCTGGTCACCACGCTGGCGCAGGGCTGGATGCTGGGCGCGTACGTCACCGGTTTCCAGAACGACGCCTGGGGCCTGCTGTTCTCGGCGGGCATCGCGCTCACGCTGCCAGCGGCGTACGCCATGCTGGGCGTGGGCTGGCTGCTGATGAAGACCGATGGCGACCTGCAGACCAAGGCCGCCAAGTGGGGCCAGCGCGTGCTGTGGCCCATGGGCCTGGCGCTGCTCGGCATCTCGCTGGCCACACCGCTGGTCAGCCACACTGTGTTCGCCAAGTGGTTCGTGCTGCCCGAGCTGTTCGCGCTGCTGCCGATTCCGCTGGCATGTGTGGCGGCATTCTTTGCCATCCGCCACGTGCTGGGCACGCCGCGCGTGGTGCAGGCAGGCTACGGCTGGATCGTGTTCGTGGCCACGGTGCTGATCTTCGTGCTGGCCTTCCTGGGTCTGGCCTACAGCATCTATCCGTACATCGTGATCGACCGCCTAACGGTGTGGCAGGCTGCCAGCGCGCCGGAGTCGCTGGCCGTGATCGGCATCGGGATGGCCATCACGTTGCCGGCGATCATCGTGTACACGGTCTTCATGTACCGGGTGTTCTGGGGCAAGGCGCGGGAGCTGACGTATGGGTTGTGAAGGGTCAGCGATGCAGGCCGCACACCACCAAGACCGTTCGCGCTGAGCCTGTCGAAGCGCCGTGCAAGGCTTCGACAGGCTCAGCCCGAACGGTTGGGGAGAAGCCTGGGCCGCTGGCTACGACCGGCAACGCCACGCTCACATCTTCACGGCATACATCTCGTCCGCGCGCACCTCCAACCGATCGCACCTCCAACCGATCACACTGCAGACCGCTTGCACCCCAGACCCTGACACCCCCAACCGTTCACGCTGAGCCCGTCGAAGCGCTGCGCAGGGCTTCGACAGGCTCAGCCCGAACGGATGGAGGCTGCAGAAGCTGCTCCATCTCGCTACCTCATAGACTCGCCCAACACCCCACCGCTGCAGCCAGCTCAATATCAATACCGCAAGCTCCCCTCCGCGTCCACGATGGCCAGCTCCACATAGGTAGACCCGTTGTGGCTCCTGGGCGAGTACTTGACATTGAAGCGCCCGAACGAGATCTCACCCGCGTCCTCCATGGCCTTGGTGAAGGACTCGGTGGTCAGGTTGCGGCCCGTACGGCGCAGGCCCTCCACCAGCAGCCGGGCGTGCACGAAGCCCTCGAACTGCGAGGCCGAGGGCTGGGCGCTGGGTGACTTGGCGCGCAGCAGGGCCAGGTACTCGGCCACCACGGGCACGGTGGTGTTGCGCAGCGACGGCATGATCTGCGCGAGGATGATGCCGCGCGCCTTGTCCTTGAGTTCACGCTGGATCACGTCCATGCTGGCCACTGAAAAGCCGTAGTACGCCGGCCGCGCCGCCGTGGCCTGCACGGCCTTCACGAAGCTGGTGAACGTGGTGCCCGCCGTGGCCACGATGACGGCCTGGGGCTGCACCTTCTCGGCGGCCTGCGCGGCGGCCGCGAAGTCGGGCTGCTTGGGCTCGACCTTGATCTCGGCGACGAATGCGAGCTTTTCCTCTTCGGAGGCTTTCTTGAGCTCGGCCAGCAGCGTCTTGCCCAGGCCGTCGTCCTGGTAGAAAACCGCCACCCGCGTGATGCCCTGCTGGCGCAGCTGGGACACGATCCTGGCCGCCTCGCTGGCATAGCCCGCGCGCACGTGGAACACCAGCGGGTTCAGAGTTTCACGAAACGCCGACGCGCCCGTGACAGGGCCGAACAGCAGCGTGCGGTGCTCCTTGATCAGCGGCAGGATGGCGGCGGTCTGCGCAGTGCCGGTGCTGTTGTAGATCATGAAGACCTTGTCGGTCTCCAGCAGCTGGCGCGTGTTCTCCACCGCCTTGGCCGTGTCGAAGCCGTCATCCAGCGTGGTGTAGCGGATCATGCGGCCGTGCACGCCGCCCTGCGCGTTCACCGCGTCGAACATCAGGCGCGAGCCTTCGCCGTACTGCGCCGTCTGCGGCCCCAGGGGGCCCGACAGCACGGCCGAGGCTCCCAGGCGGATCTCGTCGTTGGTCACCCCCTCATTGCGGGCATGCACACCCTGGCTGGCGCCAAGGGCCACCATCAGCAGCCCCAGCAAACACGAACGAAGCATGGCACTTTCCCCCGCAACAATGATGGCAGGCACCACGGCACGCGGCGCCCATCTGGTTATTAATCATCATCATTGCGCAGGGCATGCCGCGCCGTCTATTGGGGGTTTGCCCTGTCGCGACCTGCCCACACAACTGCCAGGGCACGCCACAAACGACAGCGCCCGCAGCGCTGTGCACGCTGCGGGCGCGGGGGAGAAACGCAACCGGCCGGCAGCCTGCCGGCCAGGCCCTTGTGGCGCGGCGTCAGAGCTTGAGGCGGGCGCGGGCTGCCTCGTACTCCGCGCGCAGGCGCGCCACCAGGTCTGCCGTGCTGGTCACCGCGTCGATGGCGCCGATGCCCTGGCCGCAGCCCCAGATGTCCTTCCAGGCCTTCTTGGCGTCGCCGCCAAAGTTCATCTTGCTGGGGTCGGACACGGGCAGGTTGTCGGGGTCCATGCCAGCGGCGCGGATCGAAGGCGCCAGGTAGTTGCCGTGCACGCCCGTGAACAGGTTGCTGTAGACGATATCGTCCGAGTTGCCCGCCACGATGGCCTGCTTGTACTCGTCGCTGGCGCGCGCTTCGTGCGTGGCGATGAAGGCCGAGCCGATGTAGCCGAAGTCCGCCCCCATGGCCTGCGCGGCCAGCACGGCGCCGCCGCTGGCGATGGAGCCGCTCAATGCCACCGGGCCGTCGAACCACTGGCGGATTTCCTGGATCAACGCGAACGGGCTTTTCACGCCCGCATGGCCGCCCGCACCGGCTGCCACGGCGATCAGGCCGTCGGCGCCCTTCTCGATGGCCTTGTGCGCGAATTTGTTGTTGATGATGTCGTGCAGCACCACGCCGCCCCAGTCGTGCACGGCCTGGTTCACGTCTTCGCGCGCACCCAGGCTGGTGATGATGATCGGCACCTTGTACTTGGCGCACACCTGCATGTCGTGCTCCAGGCGGTCATTGCTCTTGTGCACGATCTGGTTGATGGCAAAGGGCGCGGCGGGCTTGTCGGGGTGGGCCTTGTTGTAGGCCGCCAGCGTCTCGGTGATCTCGGCCAGCCATTCGTCGAGCAACTCGGCCGGACGGGCATTGAGCGCGGGCATGGAGCCCACCACACCGGCCTTGCACTGCTCGATCACGAGCTTGGGGTTGCTGATGATGAACAGCGGCGAGCCGATGACGGGCAACGACAGGTTTTGCAACACGGGAGGCAGTTTGGACATGGCAACGACTTCCAGGACAGAAAATTGAATCAAATCAGCCCCTAACGCTTATCCATCAAGCGCCAGCAGCTATTATTTTTATAGCACCCCTGCACTGCAGGAATGCGTCTCCTCACACCACGCTCGGGCCTCAGAAGGCTTCCAGGGCCAACTCGGTCACGCTGGCGGCGCCATCCACGATGCTGTCGCGCAGGCCGGGGGCCTTCACGAGGATGTGCTCGGCGTAGAACTGCGCCGTGGTGATTTTTGCGCGCATGAAGGCTTGGTCCTGTCCCTTGTGCAACAGCTCCTGCGCCACCAGCAGGCTGCGCGCCAGCTGCCAGCCCGCCACCACGTTGCCCGCCAGCATCAGGTAGGGCACGCTGCCCGCGAACACGGCGTTGGGCTGGGCCTTGGTGCCACCAGCCACGAAGTCGATCACGTCGAGCAGCGCCTTGCGCGCGGCCGTCAGGCGCTTGGCCACGGCCAGGGCGGCGGGGGTGCCGCTGGCCGCCAGCTCGCCTTCGGTCTTCTCGATCTGCGCTGCAATGCCCTTGGCCGTCTGGCCACCGTCGCGCGCCGTCTTGCGGCCCACGAGGTCGTTGGCCTGGATGGCGGTCGTGCCTTCGTAGATGGTAAGGATCTTGGCGTCGCGGTAGTACTGCGCGGCGCCCGTCTCTTCAATGAAGCCCATGCCGCCGTGCACCTGCACGCCCAGGCTGGTGACTTCCTGGCTCATCTCGGTGCTGTAGCCCTTGACCAGCGGCACCATGAATTCGTAGAACGCCTGGTTCTGCTTGCGCGTGTCGGCATCGGGGTGGTGGTGCGCGGCGTCGAATGCGGCGGCGGCCACCGTGGCCATGGCGCGGCAGCCTTCGGTGTAGGCGCGCATGGTCATGAGCATGCGCTTCACATCGGGGTGGTGGATGATGGGCGCGCTGGCCGCAATGGAGCCATCCACCGGGCGGCTTTGCACGCGGTCTTTGGCGTACTGCACGGCCTTCTGGTACGCGCGCTCGGCAATAGCGATGCCTTGCATGCCCACGGCATAGCGCGCGGCGTTCATCATGATGAACATGTATTCGAGGCCGCGGTTTTCTTCACCGACGAGATAGCCCACGGCACCGCCATGGTCGCCAAACTGCAGCACCGCCGTGGGCGATGCCTTGATGCCCAGCTTGTGCTCGATGCTCACGCAGTGCGCGTCGTTGCGCGCGCCCAGCGAGCCGTCCTTGTTCACCACGAACTTGGGTACCACGAACAGGCTGATGCCCTTCACGCCTTCGGGCGCGCCCGCCACGCGGGCCAGCACCAGGTGCACGATGTTGGCGGCCATGTCGTGCTCGCCGTAGGTGATGAAGATCTTGGTGCCGAAGACCTTGTAGCTGCCGTCCGCCTGAGGCTCGGCGCGCGTGCGCACCAGGGCCAGGTCCGAGCCCGCTTGCGGCTCTGTGAGGTTCATGGTGCCGGTCCACTCGCCGGTCACCAGCTTTTCAAGGTAGGTCGCCTTGAGCTCGTCGCTACCGGCCGTGAGCAGCGCCTCGATGGCGCCGTCGGTGAGCAGCGGGCACAGCGCAAAGCTCATGTTGGCGCTGTTGGTCATCTCGATGCAGGCCGCGCCGATGGTCTTGGGCAGGCCCTGGCCGCCGAAGTCGGCTGGGTGCTGCAGGCCCTGCCAGCCGCCTTCGCCGTACTGGCGGAAGGCGTCCTTGAAGCCGGCGGTGGTGGTGACCACACCGTCTTTCCAGCTCGACGGGTTCTTGTCACCTTCGAAGTTCAGTGGAGCCAGCACGCCCTCGTTGAACTTGGCGCACTCTTCCAGCACGGCAGCGGCCGTGTCCAGGCCCGCGTCTTCGAAGCCAGGAATTTGTGCGATCTGATCGATACGGGCCAGGTGCTCGATGCCGAACAGCATGTCCTTGACGGGGGCGGTGTAGCTCATGGTTGTCTCCGAAAAAGCAAAACTCGTCAAAAAAAAGGCATCGCAAGCGATGCCTTTTGTGGCGGCTGGTGGGCCTGAGCGCCTTACAGCGCCTTCACCAGTTCCGGCACGGCCGTGAACAGGTCGGCTTCCAGGCCGTAGTCGGCCACACTGAAGATCGGCGCTTCGGGGTCCTTGTTGATCGCGACGATCACCTTGGAGTCCTTCATGCCGGCCAAGTGCTGGATCGCGCCCGAGATACCGGCCGCGATGTACAGCTGCGGTGCCACGATCTTGCCGGTCTGGCCCACTTGCAGGTCGTTCGGTGCATAGCCCGCATCCACCGCGGCGCGCGATGCGCCGATGGCGGCGCCCAGCTTGTCGGCCAGGGGCGTGATGACTTCGTCGAACTTTTCCTTGCTGCCCAGAGCCCGGCCACCAGAGACGATGATCTTGGCGGCGGTGAGTTCGGGCCGGTCGCTCTTGGCGATCTCGCTGCCCACGTAACTGCTCTTGCCGGCGTCGGCAATGGCAGCGGCGGTTTCGACGGCGGCGCTGCCACCGGTGGCGGCAGCGGCGTCAAAGCCCGTGGTGCGCACGGTGATGACCTTCACGGCATCGCCCGATTGCACGGTGGCAATCGCGTTACCGGCGTAGATGGGGCGCTCGAAAGTGTCGGCGCTCACCACCTTGGTGATGTCGCTGATCTGGGCAACGTCGAGCTTGGCGGCCACGCGAGGGGCAACGTTCTTGCCGCCGGCGGTGGCGGGGAACAGGATGTGGCTGTAGCTGGAAGCAATGGCCAGCACTTGCGCGGCCACGTTCTCCGCCAGGCCATGGGCCAGGCCTGCTGCATCGGCATGGATGACCTTGGCAACACCGGCGATCTGGCCGGCGGCGGCCGCAGCGGCGCCCGCGTTGTGGCCCGCCACCAGCACGTGCACGTCGCCGCCACAGGCGACGGCAGCGGTCACGGTGTTCAGCGTCGCGCCCTTGATGGACGCGTTGTCGTGTTCAGCAATAACGAGTACCGACATGTCAGATCACCTTCGCTTCGTTCTTGAGTTTCTCGACCAGTGCGGCCACATCGGCCACCTTCACGCCTGCGCCGCGCTTGGCGGGCTCGCTGACCTTCAGGGTCTTCAGGCGGGGCGCCACGTCCACGCCGAGGTCTTCGGGCTTGACGGTATCGAGCTGCTTCTTCTTGGCCTTCATGATGTTGGGCAAGGTGACGTAGCGTGGCTCGTTCAGGCGCAGGTCGGTGGTGATGACCGCGGGCAGCGTCAGGGCAAGGGTTTCGAGGCCGCCGTCGATTTCGCGGGTCACGTTCACCTTGTCGGCCGCGAGGTCCACCTTGCTGGCGTTGGTGGCCTGGGGCAGATCGGCCAGCGCCGCCAGCATCTGGCCGGTCTGGTTGGCATCGTCGTCGATGGCCTGCTTGCCCAGGATCACGAGGCTGGGCTGTTCCTTGTCCACCAGGGCCTTCAAGAGCTTGGCCACGGCCAACGGCTGCAGTTCCACATCGGTCTCGACCAGGATGGCGCGGTCGGCGCCGATGGCCATGGCGGTGCGCAGGGTTTCCTGGCACTGGGTCACGCCGCAGGACACTGCGATGACTTCGGTCACCAGGCCCTTCTCCTTCAGGCGCACGGCCTCCTCGACGGCGATCTCGTCAAAGGGGTTCATGCTCATCTTCACGTTGGCGATGTCCACACCCGTGTTGTCCGACTTCACGCGGACCTTCACGTTGTAGTCCACCACGCGCTTGACAGGGACCAAGACCTTCATTGCAGCGGCTCCTAGATAGAGTTGGTTGAATTGACGTTTACGTAAACTAGAACATTCTATGCCGCACTGCAGCGCGAGGACTGCGGAGCCGGGTCACAGGGTGCCAGATCGAAAAAAGAACGATCGTGCTTTTTATGAATTATAGGCGACTGAAGGGCGCGCCTGTCCAGAGTTTGCTGTCGCATGCGGCAACCTGGCCCAGACATCTGGCTAAGGCGCTTCATTGGATCGGGCCGCCGGGGGCACTCCCGCCGCCAGTGCAGTGGGCACGGTGCCATCGACCTGCACATGCATCACCCGCTGCGGGAAGGGAATTTCGATCTTGTGGGCTCGCAGCGCCTTGAGGATGGCCCGGTTGATCTCGGACCGAAGGCCCAGCGAGCCGTTCTCGGGGTCGGCGATCCAGAAGCCCACGGTGAACTCCAGCCCGTCGGCACCGAAGGCCGACAAAGCCACGCTGGGTGCAGGGTCGCGCAGCACGCGGCTGCTGGCCAGGGCCGCTTCGGCCAGCAAGCCCGTGACCAGCTCGACATCCGTCTCATAGCCCACGCTCACCACGGTGGACAGCCACACCCGCGTGTCGGCCAGCGACAGGTTCTCCACGCGCTGGATGATCAGCATCTCGTTGGGCACGATGGACTCGCGGCCCGTGGAGGAGCGCACCACGGTGTAGCGCGCCCTGATGTCGGTGATGCGGCCCTCGAAGTTGTCCACGCGCACGTTGTCGCCGATGCGCATGCTGCGCTCGGCCAGGATCACGAAGCCACTTACATAGTTGGATGCGAGCTTCTGCAGGCCGAAGCCCAGCCCCACGCCGATGGCCCCGCCCAGCACCGACAGCGCCGTCAGGTCGATCCCCACGGCCGACAGGGCCATGATGAGCCCCACGAAGATCAGGAGCGCCCGCACCGCATTGCTCACCGCCTTGCGCAGCGACAGCTCGGCCCCTGTGGCGGCGCGCAGCAGGCGCGACTCGATGGCGGCCGATATCCACAGCGCGATCAGCAGCACGCCGCCTGCCGTAAGTGCACCTTCGATCATCGTGCGCACCGACAGGTTGGAGCCTCCCACCTTCCAATGGATCTGGTCCAGCTCCTCGAGCACCAGCGGCAGCAAGCCGGTGACCCACAGCACCATGCCCAGCCATGCCAGCCACGAAATCGACCGCTCGATGGGCCGCACCCAGGAGGCATCCGGGTACGCAGCCTGCAGCACCTTCACCCCGATGCGTATCACCACCAGCGACACCAACACGGGGATCGCCACCTTGAACACCGCGAGCGGCATCCAGTGCATCAGCAACGTACGGGCCACGTAGGCCAGGCTCAGCAGCGCCAGCGGGAACAAGGCGCCATCGATGACGCGGGCACCGAACAGAATGGAGCGCGGGTCGTCCTGGCCCAGGCCGCGCTTGAGCAGCGAGACCAGCCACCACGCCACGCCCACGCAGACGGCGAGCGCCGCCAGTTCCACGAGGACGGCGGGCTGTACAAACGCCTGGGCCCAGCGGCCCACGCCATCCAGCATCAGGGTCGTATCGATAGCCATGGCGCTCACTGCTTCCAGGCGGGCTGGCGCTTGTCGGCAAAGGCCTGCGCGCCCTCCTGCGCGGCGGCATCCATCATGTTGACAGCCATGGCCTGGCCTGCGAGCTGGTAGGCGGCCTCCATGCCCAGTTCGCGCTGCTGGTAGACCAGCGCCTTGCCCATGGCCACCGCCACACGGGGCTTGCCAAGAATGGATGCCACGAGCTGCTCCACCTCGGCATCCAGGGCATCGGCCAGCGCCACGCGGTTGACCAGCCCCTGGGCGAGTGCGGTGCGCGCATCGATGAAGTCCCCCGTGAGCAGCATCTCCATCGCCCGCTTGGCCGGCACATTGCGCACCAGCGGCACGCTCGGCGTGGCGCAGAACAAGCCATAGTGGATGCCGCTGGTGGCAAAGCTCGCCGTGTCCGCCGCCACCGCCAGGTCGCACTGCGCCACCAGTTGGCAGCCCGCCGCCGTGGCCATGCCCTGCACGCGCGCGATCACCGGCACCGGCAGCTTTTGGATGGTGAGCATCATGCGGCTGCACTGCGCAAAGAGCTTCTGGTAGTAGGCGAGCTCGGGATTCGCCGCCATGTCCTTGAGGTTGTGCCCCGCGCAGAAAGCCTTGCCGGCTGCAGCCAGCACAACAACCCGCACGGACTCGTCACGGCCCGCGTCGTCCAGCGCCTGCTGCAGCGCGAACAGCATCTCGGTGCCCAGCGCATTGAAGCGGGTCGGGTCGTTCAGTGTCAGGGTGACCACGCCGCGCGCATCGCGGGTGTTCATCAAGAAATTTTCAGGATTCAAAATCGTCATGTCTTACTTCTTCAGTGGCAGCGAGCGTCACCAGCGGGCGCTGCCTTGCCAGCGCCACCGTGGAACTGGCTCCGCCAGGCCACGGGTGGCGTCCCCCTCCGGGGGAAGACGCCGCAGGCGGCTCAGGGGGAATCAAAGATCAGCCAGGACCCGCACGTGCGCCTCCACGCTGCGCGCGAGCGGCCCCATCACATAGCCGCCCTCCAGGCACGAGACGATCCGCCCCTTGGCAAAGCGGCGCGCCACGTCCTTCACGCGCTGGGTGATCCAGGCGTAGTCCTGCTCGGTCAGGCCCAGTTGGCCCATGTCGTCCTCGCGGTGGCCATCGAAGCCGGCGGACACGAAGATCATCTCGGGCTTGAAGGCCTCCAGCCGGGGCATCCACATCATCTCGATGATCTCGCGGATGTCCATGCCGCGCGTGTATGCCGGCACAGGCACGTTGACCATGTTCGGTGCCGGGTCCTGGTCGCCGCTGTAAGGGTAGAACGGGTGCTGAAAGATGCTGACCATCAGCGCGCGCGGGTCGTTGGCGAGGATGTCTTCCGTGCCGTTGCCGTGGTGCACGTCGAAGTCCACCACCGCCACGCGCTGCAGGTTGTAGCGCTGCAGCGCGTACTTGGCCGCCACCGCCACGTTGTTGAAGAAACAAAAGCCCATGGCCTTGTCACGGCAGGCATGGTGGCCCGGCGGACGCACGGAGCAGAACGCGTTCTCGATCTCCCCGGCCATCACCGCATCGGTGGCCGCCAGCGCGGCCCCTGCGGCGCGCAGCGATGCCTTCCAGGTGTGCGCGTTGATGGAGGTGTCGGTGTCGATCTGCGCGTAATTCGGGCCGCCCGCCACCAGCTCTTCGTTGAGCCGGTCGGACAGGCCGCGCAAGGCGGCGATGTGCATGCGGCCATGGGCCAGCTCGATGTCGGCGAGCGACGCCTCAGGGGCGTCGTAGCGCTCCAGCGCATCGCCCACACCGGTGACCAGCAAGCGGTCTTCGATGGCGTCCAGCCGTTCGGGACATTCGGGGTGGCCCGGACCCATCTCATGCTTCCAACAGTCCCGATGGGTGAAATAGCCCGTCTTGCTCACAGTCTTGTCCCCGTCTCTCGCAATTTCTGGTGTTTTTCGGATAACGTCACGCCATGAATGCACAGCACAAGATCAAATCCTTACTGGATCAGCTTAACACGGTGATCGTGGGCAAACAGGCCCAGGTACAGGACTGCGTGGCCTGCCTGCTGGCCGGCGGCCATCTGCTCATCGAGGACGTACCCGGCGTGGGCAAGACCACGCTGGCCCACGCGCTGTCGCGCACCTTCGGCCTGCAGTTCTCGCGCGTGCAGTTCACCGCCGACCTCATGCCCAGCGACCTGACCGGCGTGTCGGTGTACGAGCGGGGCAAGGAGTCCTTCGTGTTCCACCCCGGCCCCGTGTTCGCCCAGGTGCTGCTGGCCGACGAGATCAACCGCGCGAGCCCCAAGACCCAGAGCGCGCTGCTCGAAGCCATGGAGGAAAAGCAGGTCTCGGTGGAAGGAGAGACGCGCGCCCTGCCCCACCCCTTCTTCGTGATCGCCACGCAGAACCCGCACGACCAACTGGGCACCTTCGCGCTGCCCGAGTCGCAGCTCGATCGCTTCCTGATGCGCATCTCCATCGGCTACCCTGACCGTGCGGCCGAACGCGTGCTGCTGGCGGGCGCCGACCGCCGCGACATGGTGGACACCATGCTGCCGCTGCTGTCCGACGAAGAACTGGCCGAGCTGCAGCGCCAGGTACTGGCCGTGCACACCGCCGACCCGCTGCTCAACTACGTGCAGGACCTGATCGCCGCGACCCGCTCGGGCCGCTGGTTCCTGCAGGGTCTGTCGCCGCGCGCCGGCATCGCGCTGGTGCGCGCAGCCAAGGCGCAGGCACTCATCAGCGGGCGCGACTACGTGGCCCCCGACGACGTGCAGGCCGTGCTGCCGCAGACCATCGCCCACCGCCTGGTACCGGTGGGAGACGCCGGGCGCGGCGCGGTGGAGCAGGTGCGTGCGATGGTGGACGCCGTCCCACTGCAGTGACCCATGGACTCCACTGCATCGCTCCCCCAGTCACCCTTGGCGCGCTGGCGCGCCCTGGCGGCGCGGTTCAGCCCGCTCGCTCCGTTGCGCCGGCGCTTTCAGCGCTGGTGGCAAGGCCGGCTGCCCCTCAACGACACGCTCACGCTCACCCAGCGCAATGTGTACATCCTGCCTACTGGCTCGGGCTGGATGCTGGCGCTGACGCTGATCGTGCTGCTCATCGCATCGATCAACTACGAACTCAACCTCGGCTACCTGCTGACGTTTCTGCTGGCCGGCAGCTCCGTGGTGGGCATGCACATCTGCCACGCCAACCTGCGCGGCCTGACCCTGCACCTGAAGGCGCCCGATGCGCACTTCATGGGCACGAGCACCGCATTCGAGATCCAGATATCGAGCGCCCGCAAGACGCCGCGCTACGGCATCGCGCTGTCGGTGCACGGTACGGGCAAGGAGGCGCACCACTGGGCCTGGACGGACGTGCCCGCACAGGGCCAGACCAGCGTGATGGTGGCCTTCAAGCCCGAGCGCCGAGGCTTGCACCGGGTGCCGACGCTGACAGCGGAGACGCGTTTTCCGCTGGGCACCTTCCGAGTGTGGACCTACTGGCGCCCCGCATCGCAGGTCATGGTGTACCCCGCACCAGAGACACCTGCCCCGCCGCTGCCGCCTGGCGAGCCGCGCACTGGCGGAGCTGGCAGCACGCCGACTCAGGGCATCGGCGAATTCGATGGTGTGCGCGCTTACCGGCGCGGCGATCCCCTCAAGCTGGTGGTCTGGAAAAAAGCCGCCAAGACGCTGGGCACAGGCACCGACGATCTGGTCAGCCGCGATGCGCAGCAGGCCCAGCGGCAGGAGCTGTGGCTGGACCTGGCGCGCGCCACGCTGGCAGACCACGAAGGCCGCGTATCGCGCCTGACAGCCTGGGTGCTGCAGGCCGACCAGCTGGGCCTGGACTATGGCCTGCGCCTGCCCAACGCGGAACTGGCCCCGGATTCGGGGCCCGTGCACAAACGCAACTGCCTTGAGGCGCTCGCGCTGTGCTGACCCCCCACCCGCGCCAGGCGCCCCCTTGCGCACCGCCCCTGCCGTCAACCGACTCCCACCGGCCCGCGTCCCCGCGATGAACCTGCGCCAGACCCTCTCCTCCCTGCCCCGCGACGCCCGCGACACGATCTTTCTGCTGCTGGTCATCGTCTGGGTGATCGCGCCGCAGGCGCCCAACCTTCCGTTGTGGACGAGCGTGCTTGCGGGCGCGCTGCTGCTGTGGCGGGGCCATATGGCCCTGAAGGTCCGGCCGCTGCCGGGCCGCTGGATGGTGTTCGCGCTGCTGGTGGCCTCAGTGGCGGGCACCGTGTTCACGCACGGCACGATCCTCGGACGCGATGCGGGTGTGACGCTCATCGTCCTGCTGCTCGCCCTCAAGATGCTGGAGTTGCGTGCCCGGCGCGATGCCATGGTGGTGTTCTTCCTGGGCTTCTTCACCATCCTCAGCAACTTCTTTTTCTCGCAGTCGCTGACGACTGCTGCCGCCATGCTGGTGGGCCTGATGGGCCTGCTCATGGCGCTGGTCAACGCACACATGCCGGTGGGAAGGCCGCCGCTGTGGCAGACGTTCCGCATCGCAGGGGCGATGGCGCTACTGGGCGCACCGATCATGGTGGCGTTGTTCATGCTTTTCCCCCGCATGGCGCCCCTGTGGGGCCTGCCCAGCGACGACCCCATCGGGCGCAGCGGGCTGTCGGGCAACATGCGCATCGGGGACATGGCCGAGATCGCGCTCGATGATCGGGTGGCGATCCGCCTGCGCTTTGAAGGCAACCCGAATCAGATGCCGCCCCAGTCGATGCTGTACTTCCGAGGCCCCGTACTGACGGCCTTCGACGGCCGCCAGTGGCAGGCCGAGCCGTACCGCGAGGACAGCACCTGGGCCGCAAGCGCGGCACTGCCGGCCAACCTGCAGGTCAGTGGCAGGGAGTTGCGCTACGAGGTCACGCTCGAGCCCCAGCGGCAGCCCTGGCTGATGGTGCTGGAGGCCACGCCGGATGCTCCCCAGTTGTCCAGCATGAAGGCCCACATGACCCAGGACCTGCAGTGGATGACCAACCGGCCGATCACCGAGGTACTGCGCTACCAGGCCGTGAGCTATCCGGAGTTTCGCCACGGGCCGCAGAAATCCGTGCGCCAGTTGCGTGCATTTACGGAGCTGCCACCCGGCTTCAACCCCCGCACCCTGGAGCTGGCCGCGCAAATTCGCGCGGACCCAAAGCTGTCGGCAGGTGGCACCCAGGCCCTGGTCGACGCGGCACTGCAGCGCCTGCGAACCGGCGGCTATACCTACACGCTGGCACCCGGCCTCTACGGCGAACACACGGCGGACGAATTCTGGTTCGACCGCAGGCAAGGGTTCTGCGAGCACATCGCTTCCGCCTTCGTCGTGCTGATGCGGGCCATGGATGTGCCATCGCGCATCGTTGCCGGCTACCAGGGCGGCGAGCGCAACCCGGTGGATGGCTACTGGACCGTGCGCAATGCCGACGCGCATGCCTGGACAGAGGTGTGGATGGAGGATCGCGGATGGGTGCGCGTGGACCCCACGGGGGCTGTGTCTCCCGGGCGCGTCGGCCAATTCCAGCGCCTGCGGCCACCCGAAGGTGTCTTCGGCGCCGCCATCGGAACGCTCAGCCCCGGCCTGGCCCAGAACCTGCGCGCCGTCTGGGAGGCCGTGAACAACAGCTGGAACCAGTGGGTGCTCAACTACACCCAGAGCCGCCAGATGGACCTGCTCAAGGCCCTGGGGTTCGAGTCCCCCAGCTGGCAGGACCTGACCACGGTCCTGGGCTACCTGGTCATTGCCACGGCACTGGGTGCCGGTGCCTGGAGCCTGTGGGAGCGCAGCCAGCACGACCCCTGGCTGCGGCTGCTCGCGCGCACACGCCAGCGGCTGGCACGTGCAGGCCTGGTGCTGCCGGACAACCTGCCGCCCCGCGCCATGGCCGAACGCGTGCAGGCACAATTTGGACTTCCGGCCGCAGGGGTGGCTGACTGGCTGCTGCGCCTGGAGCGCCTGCGCTATGCCCCAGAGCCTGGTGCAGAGCTGGGCGCCTTGCGCCGCCAGTTCCGCGCCCTGCCGTGGCCCAAGCCCGCCAGACATTGATTGAACACACCGATATCGGACATGCAGAAGAACTTGAGCCGGACCGCCATTGCAATAGCTATCACTTTAATAGCAATCAGCACAAGCCCTGTCAGCGCAACCCCCCAAAAATCCCCAAAATCCGCAGCCAAAGGCAGCGCTGCGCCCGCCAGGCAGCCCGCCATCCTGTACGCCACCCGGCCCGAGGCCCTGCAGTTCGCCGACGACCTGGCCGCGCGCCGCGACCTGGACCGCGAATGGGTGCGCCAGGCCATCGGCCAGGCGCAGTTCCTCACGCAGGTGCCGCGCCTCATGCTGCCACCGGCCAAAGGCACGGCCAAGAACTGGCGCGTGTACCGCAGTCGCTTCGTCGAGCCCATCCGCATCCGTGCGGGCGTGCGCTTCTGGCAGCAGAACCAGGCGGCGCTGGAGCGGGCCGAGCGCGAGTACGGCGTGCCTGCCGAGATCATCGTGGGCATCATCGGCGTCGAGACCATCTACGGCCAGCAGATGGGCAACTTCCGCGTGATGGACGCGCTGGCCACGCTGGCCTTCGACTTCCCCTCGGCCCACCCACGCGCCAAGGAGCGCACCGAGTTCTTCCGACGTGAGCTCGAGCAGTTCCTGAGCTTCACCAACCGCAGCAACACCGACCCGTTCGAGGCCCGCGGCAGCTACGCCGGCGCGATGGGCCTGGGCCAGTTCATGCCCTCGAGCTGGGTGCGCTATGCCATCGACTTCGATGGCGACGGCCGTGTGGACCTGTTCAACAGCCCGGCCGACGCCATCGGCTCGGTGGCCAATTACTTTCGCGGCCACGGGTGGACGCCCGGCATGCCCACACACTTCGGCGTGCAGTTCGACACCGCACGCCTGCAGCTCGATGACCTGATGGCCCCCGACATCCTGCCCACCTTCAGCGTGGCCAGCATGCAGGCCAAGGGCGCGGTGCTGGACGCCGCAGGCGTTCAGCACACAGGCCCACTGGCCTTGATCGAACTGCAAAACGGCGGTGATGCCGCCAGCTACGTGGCGGGCACAGAGAACTTCTACGCCATCACGCGCTACAACTGGTCGAGCTACTACGCCATGGCCGTGATCGAGCTGGGCCGCGAAGTGTCCGCCGCGCGCGCCGGGCAGTGAGCACCGGGGGCCCCGGGCTCCGCAGCAGCCGGTGACCAGCCGAGTTCCGGTGCGATATACCGCGCGGTGTCGCGCAGGATCTGCGCATATTCGTCGACGCTGAAGTCGTACGGCAGCTCCAGACGCAGTTCCTGCACCCGCGGCACGATGGGGTCCTTGCGCAGGCTCTCCAGGATTTCGTCGGACGTGCCCACCAGATCGCGCGCGAACAGCGTGCGGCGATCTCCTTGCGGCCCCAGCGTGCGCGGCAGCCTGAGCGCGGCCCAGGCGCGGTAGCGGGCACGCGTGGCAGCGTCGGCACCGTCCAGCGGCACGATGACCCGCCCCAGCGCCACGCGCGGGGCATAGGGCGCCGACCAGTTTGCGTGGAACAGGTCGAGCTGGCTGCGCTGCGCCTCGAAGAAGTCGTCAGTCTGCTCACCTCGGTTGAGATTGCCGATCAACAGGTGATGGCCGCTCGCACCCGCCCAGTGGGCTGACCGCAAAGAGCCGCCGCCGTACCACAGTCGCTCCACCAGGCCCTGGGCATGAGGCTGCACCCGCGGGCGCTGGCGGCCTGCGGGCGACTCCACGAAAAAGTCATCGTCGCCGAAGAAATCCCCGCGCAAGTTGCTGCGCAATCGCTCCACCCGCGCATGCGAAAAGTCGATGCCCTGCGCATCGCCGTCGAACAAGTGCCCGCCCAGCAGAGGCCCGTACGGCGGCGCCCCTGCACTCAGCCCCACCTGCAGGCGCCCGCGCGACAACACGTCCACCGTCGCCAGATCCTCGGCCAGCCGAAAGGGGTTCTCATACCCCATCTGGATCACCGCCGCACCGAGCGCAATGCGCCGCGTGCGCTGCGTGGCGGCGGCCAGCAGCGTGGCCGCGGACGACACCGCCCTCTCCAGATGCCGCTGCCGCACCCAGGCACCCTGGAATCCCAGCGCCTCCCCGTGCTCGAACAGCCGCAAGGTGTCTTCCAGGCCCTGGAAGGGACCGTCCTCGGCATAGTTGCCGGGTGTCAGAAATGCAAGGTGCGCAATGGCCATGGTCAGAACTTCGGGAGCCCAGGGGGGTTGGTCTCAGACTTGGGCAAGGCTTCTTCCAGCAGGCTCCAGCGCTGCAGCGCCTGCGTGTACTTGCCGTTCTTGATGAGCCCGTTGGTGGCCAGCGTCAGCGCATCGGCCAGGCCCGAGCCTCTGCGCGTGGTGATGGCCACGTCGGACTTGAGCGGCCAGCCCGCGTTCACCGTGCCCACGAGCTTGATCTTGCCGTCCTTGGCCGCGTGGTAGGCCTGCGGCGCGTTGGGGTTGAAGTTGGCGTCGGCCCGGCCCGACACCACGCCCAGCAGCCGCGCGGCGTCGTCGTCGAAGTACACAGGCTCCACGGGCTTGAGGCCCGCGGCGACGTTCTGCTTGTTCCACTCCAGCAGGATGCGCTCCTGGTTGGTGCCCGAGCCGGTAATGACCTTGAGACCGGCGATGTCCTTGGGCTCCTTGATGGAGGTGATCTTGCTGTCGGCGCGCACATAAAAGCCGTGCAGCCCCAGGCGGTAGGTGGAGAAGTCGTACTTCTCCTTGCGCAGCTCGGTCACGCCCACGTTGGAGATCACCGCGTCGTACTTGCCCGAGGTGAGCCCGAGCGGCCAGTCGGCCCAGGCAATCGGCAGCAGTTCGAGCTTGAGCCCCAGGGCGTCGGCAATCAGCTGCGCATAGTCCGGGTCGAACCCCACCACCGTCTTGGCGTCGCTGGCATACGTGGCGATGGGCGGCGCAAACGGCGCGATCGCCACGGTGAAGACTCCTTCCTTCACGAACTTGAAAGTCTTCGGAATGGCCTGGACGGCCGCTGCGTCTTTCTCGGTGCGGATGCGGCCCTTCTGCTCGGGGCTGAAGTCAAACGCGGTGGCAGCACCGGCCACGGTCCACGCGCAGGACAGCGCGCACGCCGAGGCCAGGGCCACCAGGCTGCGGCGCAATAGGGAATGGAGAGTCATGGATCGTCCTTGAAGGCCGCGGGCTTATTTCTTGGGCAGGCCGGGAGGGTTGGTGCGCGAGACCTGGATGGCCTCGGACTGCAGGTTCCAGCGCTCCAGCGCCTTGGCGTAGTTGCCGTTCTTGATCTGCGCATTCAGTGCCGTGGTGATCGCGTCGGCAATGCCCGAGCCCTTGCGCGAAGTCACGGCGATCTCGGCCGCCTGCGGCCAGCCGCCTGAAAAGGTGCCTACCAGTTTCGTCTTGCCGTCGCGCGCGTTGTGCGCGGCGATGCCGTTGGGGGCCAGGTACGCGTCCGCACGGCCCGAGGCCAGCGCCAGATACAGCACCACATCGTCGTCGTAGTACTGGATCTCCACGGGCTTGAGGCCTGCGGCGATGTTCTGCTGGTTCCAGCGCAACAGGATCTGCTCCTGGTTGGTGCTCGCGCCCACCACCACCTTGAGGCCCGCCACATCCTTCGGCTCCTTGACGGAGGTGATCTTGCTGTCGGCCTTGACGTACACGCCCAGTTGGTCGTTGCGGTAGGTCGAGAAGTCGAACTTTTCCTTGCGCTCCTCGGTCACGGTGACGTTGGAGATCACCACATCGAACTTGCCCGACTGCAGGCCCAGCGGCCAGTCGGCCCAGGCCACGGACACCAGCTCCAGCTTGCGCCCGAGGCTGTCGGCCACCAGCTGTGCGATGTCGGGAGCATTGCCCACGGGCGTCTTGTTGTCGGTGGCATAGGCGCCAAACGGCAGCCGGCCCGTGGTGGTGCCCACGGTGAGCACGCCGTCCTTGGCGAACTTGAAGTCCTTGCCGACGAGCTTCAAGGCATCGTCCACCTTCTGCGAGCGCGGCCTGCCCGGCTGCTCGGGGCTCAGGTCGATGGCCTGCGCCGACGCATGGAGGGGCGCCAGCGCGGCGACGGAGGCGGCGGCCAGCGCGAGCGCGGCCAGGGTCTTGTTCACAAGGGTCATGAAGGGGCTCCGGAATAACAAGCAGGTTGCGTGGGTGGGTGTGAAAGAAAAATGAGTGCTGCGTCCACGCTGACGCCCGGCCTGGGTGCAGGCCGGCGGCAGCGGGCAGGGAAAGAGGTTTTCTAGAGCACCTTGGCCAGAAACTCGGCCGTGCGCGGGTGGTCCGGCCGGCTGAACACCTTGGCGGGCGCGCCCGTTTCGATGATCCGACCCTGCTCCATGAACACGACCGTGTCAGCCACCTCGCGGGCGAAGCCGATCTCGTGCGTCACGATGATCAGCGTGGTGCCGGTGCGCGCCAGTTCCTTGATGACATCCAGCACCTCGCCCACCAGTTCGGGGTCGAGCGCCGAGGTGGGCTCGTCGAACAGCAGCACCTTGGGCTTGAGCGCCAGTGCCCTGGCAATCGCCACCCGCTGCTGCTGCCCGCCGGAGAGCTGCCGGGGGTAGCTGTGCGCCTTGTCGGACAGGCCCACGCGGGCCAGCAGCTCCAGCCCCAGGGCCTCGGCCTCCGCACGCGCGACCTTGCGCACGTTCACCGGTGCCTCGACGATGTTCTCCAGCACCGTGAGGTGCGGGAACAGGTTGAAGTTCTGGAACACCATGCCCACGTCCACCCGGCGCTTGAGGATGTCCTTCTCGCCCAGCTCGTACAGGGTGTCCGCGTCCTGGCGGTAGCCGATCAGCTCGCCATCGATGGCGATGAAGCCGTCGTCCACGCGTTCGAGGTGGTTGATGGTGCGCAACAAGGTCGACTTGCCCGAGCCGGACTGCCCCAGGATCACCGTGACGCTGCCGGGGGGAACCGTCAACGTCACGTCCTTCAGTACGCGCAAGGCGCCGTAGCTCTTGGACACGCCGTGGATGGTGACTTCACCACCGCGGTTGCGCTCGCCCGTCCAGCGCGGCACGGTGGCGACGGCGGGCGCGGGCGCCGCCACGGTGCGTTCAGCTACTGCATCTCCCTGGACGGCCACGCGCCGCGCAGGCCACAGGCGCTGCGCCATGCCGCTGAAGATCGACGGCGGCAGGCTGCGCAGCGCGCCCTTGGAAAAGTGGCGCTCGATGTAGTACTGCAGCAGCGACAGCACCGTGAGGATCACCAGGTACCACACGGTCGCCACCATCAGCAGCGGAATCACCTCCAGGTTGCGGCGGTAGATGATCTGAATGGTGTAGAACAGCTCGGGCAAGGCCAGGATGTACACGTTCGACGTGCCCTTGGCCAGCCCGATGATGTCATTGAAGCCCGCCGGCAATATGGACCGCATGGCCTGCGGCAGCACGATGCGAAACGCCTGGCGGCGGCGCGGCAGGCCCAGGGCGGCCGCCGCTTCCAGCTGCCCCTGATCCACCGATAGGATGCCGCCGCGCACGATCTCCGACGCAAAGGCCGCCTGGTTCAGCGTGAGGCCGATCAGCGCCGCCACGAAGGGACTGATGAGCTGCGTGGTGGGGTACGAGAAGAACGTCCAGCCGGTGAAAGGCACGCCCAGGCTCACGGTTTCGTACAGGTAGCCCAGGTTGTTGATGATGAGCAGCAGCACGATGACCGGGATGGACCGGAATATCCAGATGAAGGCCCACGACAGCCCCGCCAGCAGCGGCGAGCGCGACACGCGGGCCAGCGCCAGCGCCGTGCCCAGCGTGAAGCCGAACAGCGCCCCGAGCGCCGTCAGCAGGAGCGTGCGGCCCAGGCCCACCAGCACGGGTTCCGAGAAGAAATACTCGCCGAAGATGCTCCAGCCCCAGCGCGGGTTGGCAAGCACCGAGTACAGCACCAGCGCAATGACAACAGCTGCAAACACGGTGCCCACGGCCCGCGCCCGGTGTCGCGCAGGCACGACCCGGTAGTGCGAGAAGTCGCCCTTGGCGGGCGCGGACGATGGCGTGGCAGGGGACGCACTGGATGCATGGCTGCCAACGGCTGCAGCGGGATGCACTGGGCCTCGTGGCAGACCTCCAGCGGCATCCAGGATGGTGGTTGTGGACATGGTGGCAAGAACTCCCGAAACAATGCGTCGGACAGGGTGAAATCAGGCTGCGCGGGCCAGTTCCTGCGCCCGCAGCCACTTCTCGAACGGCAGGTGCCGGTAGGTCTCGTGCGGCAACGATGTATCGAACAAGGCGGCGTAGCCATGGCTCAGGTACAGCCCCACGGCCTCGGGCTGGCGAAAGCCCGTGGTGAGGTACAGCCGCGCGTAGCCTTGGCGCAGCGCCTGCGCCTCCAGTTCCTGCAGCACGCGGCCCGCCAGGCCCTGGCGGCGATGGGCCGAGTGGGTCCACACGCGTTTGAGTTCGGCCGTGTCGGGGTCGTCATGGCGCTTGAAGGCGCCGCCGCCGATGGCCCGCCCATCGCGCAGCAGGAGCAAGAAATTGCCGCCTTGGGCAGGCGAGAACAACCCGGGCGCGTATTTGTCCATTTCGCGCAGGCCGCCTTCCTGCTGGTAGAAATCGCCATAACGGCTCTCGTACTCTTGAGTCAGCTCGTCGATCAAGGGCCGAGCCAGCGGGTCCTGCGGCGTGGTGTAGATGAATCTGTCGCTCATGGTGGGCTCCGGGTCAAGCGAGAAACCGCTCGGCCAGCCGCACCCAGTACGTGGCCGATGGCGCCAGGATGGCGTCGTTGAAGTCGTAGTACGGGCTGTGCAGCGATGCGCCATCGCCATTGCCCACGAACACGTAGCTGCCGGGGCGCTTGAGCAGCATGAACGCGAAGTCCTCGCTGGCCGTGCGCGGGCGAAACCCGGCGTCCACGCGCGCGGCGCCGAAGGTGTCGATGGCCACACTGCGCGCCAGCTGCGTCTCGGCATCGTGGTTGAGCACCGCCGGATAGCCGGGCCGGTACAACACATCGGCCGTGGCGCCGAAGCTCTCGGCCTGCGCGCGGGCGATGGCCGGAATGCGCTCCTTGAGCACCTCGCGCACCTCGGGCTTGAAGGCGCGGGCCGTGAGCTTGAGCTCCACGCTCTCGGGCACCACGTTGGGCGCGTTGCCGCCGTGGATGGAGCCCACCGTGACCACGCCCATGTCGAGCGGATCGACATTGCGCGAGACCACCGTCTGCAGCGCGGTGATGATGTGCGCGCTGGCGACCACCGGGTCCACCGTTTCGTGCGGCGCCGCGCCGTGGCCGCCCTTGCCGCGCACGGTGATGGTGATCTGGTCGACCGAGGCCATGGCAGGCCCCGTCACGCAGCCGAAGTGCCCCGCGCCCACGCAGGGCCAGTTGTGAAGGCCGAACACCGCGTCGCACGGAAAGCGCTCGAACAGGCCCTCGCCGATCATGTGCTGTGCACCGCCGCCGTTCTCCTCGGCGGGCTGGAAGATCAGGTTCAGCGTGCCATCAAAACGGCCCGACTCGGCCAGGAAACGCGCGGCGGCCAGCAGCACTGTGGTGTGCCCGTCGTGCCCGCAGGCGTGCATCACCCCGGCGTTCCGGCTGGCATAGGGCAGGCCCGTGGCCTCGGTGATGGGCAGTGCGTCCATGTCGGCACGGATGCCCAGGGCCTTGGTACCCTGCCCTTTGCGCAGCGTGCCCACCACCCCCGTGCCCGCGATGCCGGTGGTCACCGCGTAGCCCCAGGACCCCAGGCGCTCGGCCACAATGGCCGAGGTGCGGTGCTCCTGGAACGACAGCTCGGGGTGCTGGTGCAGGTCCCGGCGCAATGCCTGGAACTCGCCGATGAAGGCCGCAATGCCCTCTTCCACACATTTCACGCGCTGCACGTCCTGCTCTGGAGCCGCTGTCGGCAATGCCGCTCCCATCACGCGACCTTCTTCTCAGGCGTCTTGCCTGCGTCAGCCGCGACCTGCGCGTACCGGCTGGCCTTGCGCGGCAGTCCCAGGTGGTCGCGCAGGGTGTGGCCCGGCAGCGTGCGCTGGTAGCGGCCCCGCGCCTCCAGCACCGGGATCACGTGGGTGATGAAATCATCCAGCCCCTGCGACAGCACGGGGAAGCCCAGGATGAAGCCATCGGCCGCGCCTGCGTCCACCCAGCGGATGATCTCGTCGGCCACGCGCTCGCCGGTGCCCACGAACTGCGAGCGCGGCGTGGCGGCCTCCAGCGCCACTTCGCGCAGGGTCAGGCCGCGCGCCTTGGCGTCGGCCTTGATGCGGTCGGTGGTGGAGCGAAAGCTGTTGCGGCCGATCTCGCCCAGCTCCGGGAAGGGTTCGTCGAGCGGGTACTGGCTGAAGTCGTGGTGGTCGAAGTAGCGGCCCAGGTAGGCCAGCGCTTCATCGACCGTGAGCAGCTCGCGGATGGCCTGGTACTTGGCCTCCGCCTCTTCCTGCGTGGCGCCCACCACGGGGCCGATGCCGGGGAATATCTTCACATCGTCGGCCTGCCGGCCGTGCACCACGGCGCTGGCCTTGACCTTGCGCAGAAAGCTGCGCGTCTCATCGACCGAGGGCGAGTGGGTGAACACCGCATCGGCGTACTTGCCTGCCAGTCCGATGCCTGCGTCGGATGACCCGGCCTGGAAGATCACCGGCTGCCCCTGCGGCGACCGGCCGATGTTGAGCGGCCCCGCCACCTGGAAGAAGCGGCCCTTGTGGTTCAGCGTGTGCAGCTTCGCCGGGTCGAAGAACTGGCCAGTGGCGCGGTTGCGCACCACGGCGTCTTCGTCCCAGCTGTCCCACAGGCCCTGCGTCACCTGCAGGTACTCGTCGGCGATCTCGTAGCGCAGCGCATGCTCGGGGTGGTTGCGGCTGTAGTTGCTGGCCGTGCCCTCCAGCGGCGTGGTCACCACGTTCCAGCCTGCGCGCCCCTTGCTGATGAGGTCCAGCGAAGCGAACTGCCGCGCCACCGTGAAAGGCTCGCTGTACGAGGTGGAGATGGTGCCCGCCAGCCCGATCTTCGACGTCGCCACGGCGAGCGCCGACAGGATGGAGATGGGCTCGAAGCGGTTCAGGAAGTGCGGGATGGACTTCTCGTTGATGAACAGCCCGTCGGCGACGAAGGCGAAGGCAATGCCATGGGCCTCGGCCTTCTTCGTGGTCTCGATGTAAAAGTCGAGGTTGACGCTCGCGTCCGCAGGGCCTGCGGGGTGCTTCCACGAATTCATGTGGCCGCCTGCGCCATGCAGCATGACGCCGAAACGGATGGGGGATGGGGTGTAGCTCATGGTGTCTTTTCCAGGGAAAGTAATGGCCGCGCCCGGCAGCTCAGACCTCGGCGGTGGCGTAGGCACCGGCCAGCAGTTCGACCGACGCCAGCCGCTCGGCAAAGCCCGTGACGGGCGTGTCGACCACGAACTCCTCGATGCCGTAGCGCTCGCTGAGCACATCGAGCTGCTCGCGCACATGCTCGGGCGAGCCGGCGATCACGTGGGGCCGGGTTTCTTCGAGCCGGTAATCCGCCACGCCGGCCTGGCGCGCGAACTCCGCGGCCGCCTGCGCGCTGGGCAGGTTCACGCTCTGTCCGGTGGACAAATGCAGCTTGAAGACGCGCAAGGCACCCACCAGGCTTTCGGCCTCGGCCTGCGTGGGGGCCACCAGCGCATAGAGCGCCAGCGACGGGGCCCGGCCAGCGGCTTCGCGGTACACGCGCACCGTGCGCTCGATGTTGACGGGGTCGCCGTTGAAATGGCCCGCGTACGTGAAATGCCAGCCGTGGCGCGCCGCCAGCACAGCGCTGTCGGGGCTGCCGCCGAGCAGATGGCGCTCGGGCAGGCTGGGCGGTGCGGGGTAGGCCACGGCGCCCGCCAGCGCGTGGTCCGGGTCCAGCGTGCCGTGCAGGAAGGCGTCCAGCTCCGCAAAGCGCGCGCTGAAATCGGACGGCCTGGATTTGTCGTGCAGCGCCTGCAGCGCCCGCGTGGACAGCGGCAGGCCGCCGGGCGCCTTGCCCACGCCCAGGTCCACGCGGCCGGGCGCCAGCGAGGCGAGCACCTTGAAAGC
This sequence comes from Acidovorax sp. sic0104, assembly GCF_019219095.1. Taxonomy (GTDB): domain Bacteria; phylum Pseudomonadota; class Gammaproteobacteria; order Burkholderiales; family Burkholderiaceae_C; genus Acidovorax. Next base: position 36,214 of record NZ_JAHUWH010000016.1, on the reverse strand, counting down.
CTCGGCCACCTTGAAAGGGCTGTAGTGCTGCAGCATCACGCCGCCCGAGCCGATGCGGATGCGCGAGGTGCGCGCCAGCAGATGCGCCACCAGCACCTCGGGCGCCGAGCCGGCCAGGCCCGGGTTGCCATGGTGCTCCGCCACCCAGAAGCGTCGGTAGCCCAGTTGCTCGGCGCGCTGGGCCAGCGCTACGGTGCGCTGCAGCGCCTCGGCCGCCGTGGCCCCGTCGGGGATGGGACTTTTGTCGAGCAGGGAAAGGGCGTAGGACACGGTGGAGGCAGCGAATCGCGCATGAGTGATCGATGCGGCAAATTCTGTGGCCCGGGGGCCTCCACCGGTTGCGCTAACTTTTCATATCGATATGCGGCGCGCGCTGGGCCGCACATCCCCAAGTCGCGCGTCAGGGACGCTGCATTGCACAGCTGTGAGGCTGCTGGGCCTTGGCGGCGGCAATCTGCCTCACTACGCGAAAGCCGTAGCCCGAGCCTTCGACGTCGAACTTCACGCCCGGTGCGCCCTTCCTGTCCATCACGCCCACCACCAGCGCCTGCTGGAACTGGTGGTCCGCCGCGCGCATGCTGCCGCCCTGGCCGGAGAGCTGCACGTTGGCGCCCTCCATCTGGCGTGCGATGGCCACGACATCGGTGCTGCCCGCGCGCTCGATCGACTGGGCCAGCGCCTCGACCATGAGCTGCATGCGCATGTGCACATAGTCGTCCTGCGGTTTCGGGAAACGCGTGCGGAACGACTGGTAGAACGCCTCGCTCTGCGCGCCCGGCACGTTGGGCAGCCAGTCGGCCACCGCGACCACCTTGCCGATGCCTGCATCGCCGATGGCGGCGGGCGCACCCAGTGCGTTGCCGTAGAAGGTGTAGAAGCTGCCTTCGTAGCCCACCTCGCGCGCAGCCTTCACCAGCAGCGTGAGGTCGTTGCCCCAGTTGCCGGTGACCACGGCCTGCGCGCCGCTGGTCTTGATCTTGACCGCATAGGGCGCGAAGTCCTTCACGCGGCCGATGGGGTGCAGCTCGTCGCCCACCACGGCCACATCGGGGCGCTGGGCGGCCAGCTGCTTTTTCGCCTCGCGAAGCACGGCCTGGCCGAAGCTGTAGTCCTGGCCGATGAGGTAGACGCTCTTAAGAGCCTTGTCCTCGCGCATGACCTCCATGAGCGCGGCCATGCGCATGTCGGCATGGGCATCGAAGCGGAAGTGCCAGAAGCTGCATTTCTCGTTGGTGAGGATGGGGTCCACCGCCGAGTAGTTCAGGAAGATCACGCGCTTGTTCGGCTCGCGCTCGTTGTGCTTGTTGATGGCCTCGATCAGCACCGCTGCGGTGGCCGACGAGTTGCCCTGCAGGATGACCTGCGCGCCGTCGTCGATGGCGGCGCGCAGCGCAGAGAGCGCCTCTTCGTTCTGGCCCTTGCTGTCGTAGCGCTCCAGCGCCAGCGGACGGGGGCCGCCGCTGCTGGCGGGCAGCTGCACGCCGCCGCGCGCATTCACGCGCTCCATGGCCCAGTACACGTTGCGGTAGACGGCCTCGCCGGTGTTGGCAAACGCGCCCGAGAGGCTTTCGATGAGGGCCACCTTGACCGGCTTGGCCGGCGCGCTGGCTGCTGCAGGATTCGCACTTTGCGCAGCCGCTGGTGCCATTGAAAACAAGGCACCCGCCATGCCGAGAAGCGCCGCAAAAACCGTAGGACGTAGTGCCTTGGCGCCTGTTTTCAAGCCCCCGGATCGCAATTTATTCATGCCACTTTTTCCCTTGAAAAGCGATGCGGCCGTACATAACTCCTGTCCATGCGGCGACCACGTCGAGAGCCGCGCAGTGTAAAGGAGTACCTTCCATGATCTTCGCCCCCGTCGCCCGCCGTTCCGCCTTCAACGCACCCCGCTCCGCAGACCTGGCGCTGCAGCGCTTTTTGCTGGGCAGCTTTGCCAATGCCGCCCCTGCCGGCTCCGCTGGCGTGAGCGTGACCCAGGACGAGAAGACCACCACCTTGCAGCTCGATGTGCCCGGCCTGGCGCGCGAGCAGCTGTCCATTCAGATCGAAGGCAACCAGGTCCGCCTGCACAGCGTGGAAGGCGCGCCCCGCCAGGTGCAGCGCGCCTGGGAGCTGGCCACTGAAATCGACGTGGCCAACAGCAGCGCCAGGCTGGAAAACGGCGTGCTGACCCTCACGCTGGCCCGCCTGGAGCCCGTGAGCCGGGCCACGCAGCTGAGCATTCAGTAAAGCACCTGCTTGGAGAACGCATCCGTCCGCTCTGGGCGGGTCGTCTTCAGACAGCAGTTTTGCTATTGATTCAATAGCTTGAGACGCCCTTGCCGCGAGCGGCAGGGGCGTTTTTCATTGTAAAAATCGGCTGCCAGGCCTGCACCGCGGCCTGCGGGCACACCCGCTCCTCAGTGCGCCAGCGCCGGCGCACTCGCCCGCGTGCGGTACTCGCTGGGGCTGCATCCCACCTGCGCGCGGAACACGCGGCTGAAATGCGCGCTGCTCGCAAAGCCCCAGGACAGCGCGATGTCCGTGACCGAGCGCTGCGCCTGCGCACTGCTGCGCAGGTCGCGCAGGCAGGCCTCCAGGCGCCGCCGCTGGATCATGGCGGCCAGCGTTTCCTCATCGTCGGCCACCGCGTTGTACAGGTGGCGCTTGCTGCAGTTGAGCGCCTGGGCCATGCGGTCGATGGTGAGATCAGGGTCTGCGAGGTGGCGGTCGATGAATTGGCCGATGCGGTCGCGCAGGGCTTCGCGCTGCGACACGGCGCTGTGCTGGCCGTTGCGCTCCAGCAGCGACAGCTGCACCAGGTGCGTGATCACGTCGGCCACGCCGTCGGCAGCGGCGTCGGACATGCTGGGCAGTTCGGTGAACGCCGCGCGCATGGTGTCCCACGCCAGGCGCGACACGCCCGTGGTGCCTGAAAACCGCTGCACCATCAGGTCATCGAGCTTGAGCTTGCGCTCGGGCAGTTGCTCCTTGGGGATCATCAGCACCATCTGGCGCACGGCCTCGGGGTTGCTCACGGCGTAGGCGCGCGTGGTGTCGTACACGCTCCATTCGCCGGGCGACAGCCACACCTGGCGGCCGTTCTGCTCGAAGCAGGCGCGCCCTTCGAGCTGCGCCACCACCTTGATGTAGGCCCGGTCGCTGCTGCGGATGAGGCTGGGGGTGCGCACCACGCGGTGGCGGCTCACGTCCAGCTGGCACAGGTTGACGTAGCCTGCCTGGCCCGAGGTGATGTGGCCCGCGAAGGCCTCGTCGCCGAAGGCATCGGACTCCAGCCCGCCAATGAGGCGCCACACCGCGTCGCCCCACAGGTGCAGGCGGTCGCGCGGTGGCACGGTGTCGGTCGATACCTCGGTCAGAGGGTGGGCCATGGGTGTCTCCAGTCGTCATGCAGACGGTGCCGCCTGTCTCTGGCTGGATTATCGACCGCAGCCCTATTCCTGCGGCGGGTGCGGAAATCCGGGTAAACCCCCTGCACCGTGCACGCTCGGACAAGGCTTTTGTGCACGCAGAGCGCAGCGTGCAGGCCGGTGTCTTCCTACGATCCCGGTACGGCCTGCGCTGCGCGGGCCTCCCATCCGTGGAGACACACAATGACAAAGCACCACCAACCCTCCAAGCGCCAATGGATCAAGGGGGCCGCCGCCACCGTGGGCGCGCTGGCCGTGGCGCCGCAACTGCTGGCCCAGTCGGGCCCCGTGCGCATCGGCTACGCGATCGCCCGCACGGGCCCCTGGGCTGCGGGCGCCCAGGTCAGCCAGGAGCCCAACTACCTGCTGTGGGCCGAACAGGTGAATGCGGCGGGAGGCCTGTCCGTCAAGGGCGCCAAGCGGCCCATCGAGCTCATCGGCTACGACGACCGCAGCGAGACCGAGACCTGCGTGCGCACCTTCGAAAAGCTCATGGGCAGCGACAAGGTGGACCTGATCCTGCCGCCCTGGGGCTCGGGCGCCAATTTCGCCATCGCGCCGCTGGCCAACCGCTTCGGCTACCCGCTCCTGGCGCCCACGGCGCTGTCGCGCAAGCTGATCGACATGAACCTGCCCTACTTCTTCTCGCTCTTGCAGCAGCCCGACAAGATGATGGGCGCGCTGGTGGACATGCTGGTGGCCAACGGCGTGAAGTCGGTCGCCATCGTCTACATGGACGACCTGTTTGGCCTTGAGAACTTCGCGGCGCTGAACAACGCGCTCAAGAAGACCAGCATCCAGGTGGTGGAGAGGAAGAGCTACCCGCTGGGCGTGAAGGACCTGGCGCCCGTGCTGCGCGGCATCAAGGACCTGAACCCCGACGCCTTCATCGGCATCACCTACCCGCCCGACACCATCCTGGCCAGCCGCCAGGCGCGCGAGGTGGGGCTGAACCCCAAGTTCTTCTACGCCTCGGTGGGCACGGCCTTCCAGCTCTACAAGAACGTGATGCAGGCCAACACCGAGGGTGTGATCGGCATGGGATCGTGGAGCGTGAAGACCAGCCCCGAGGCCAAGGCGTACTTCGACGCCCACGTGAAGAAGTTCAACAAGGAGCCCGACCGCTGGGCCAGCGGCCATGCCTGGGCGGGCCTGCAGATCCTGCAGCAGGCCGTGGAGAAGGCGGGCCTGGACCGCAAGGCGCTGCGCGAGCACATCGCCAGGAACGAATTCAAGACCATTCTGGGCGGCATCCGCTTTGCGGGCAGCGAGAACGCGTCCATCCCCGGCACCGTGAGCCAGTGGCAGGGCAGCGACTTCGAGGTGGTCTGGCCGAAGGATCGCGCCACAGCACAGCTCAACACCAACAAGCCTGCCTGGAAGTAACACGGAATGTCCCTGACCTCCTGGGCCGAACTGGTCGCCAGTGGCCTCATTACCGGCGGCATCTATGCGCTGGTGGCCATGGGCCTGAACCTGCAGTACGGGCTGATGCGCATCATGAACATCTCGCATGGCGAGTTTTTGATGCTCGGCGCCTTCATCACCTGGTGGGCGCACACGGCGTGGGGCTGGTCGCCCCTGCTGCTGATGCCCATCGCCTTCATCGCGCTGTTCGTGCTGGGCGTGGTGGTGCATGCGCTGTGCTTCAAGCGCCTGGCAGCGCGCGCACCGAACGTGGACGTGTTCGAGGCGCGCAGCCTGATGGTGGGCTTCGGCCTGATGTTCCTGGTGCAGAACACCGCCCTGGTGATCTGGGGCGGCGACCTGCGCGGCTACGAATATCTGGCCGACCCGATACAGGTGGCGGGCATGCGCTTCACCGAGAACAAGCTGGTGCTGTTCGGCGTGGCGCTGGCCCTGTCGGCCGCGCTGATCGCGCTGCTCAAGCTGACCCTGCTGGGCAAGGCCGTGCGGGCACTGATGCAGTCGCCCACCGGGGCGCAGCTGGTGGGCATCAACACCCGGCGCCTGCACCCCATGATGTTCGGCATCGGCCTCGGCCTGTCGGGCGTGGCGGGAGCGCTGCTGTCGATGACCTACGAGATCTCGCCCTCCATGGGCGAGCCCTACACCGTGACGGCGCTGATCGTCATCACGCTGGGCGGCTTCGGCAGCCTCGCGGGCAGCCTGGCCGGCGGATTGCTGCTGGGCGTGGTCGAAGCCCTGGGCATGCACTTCAGCAGCCCGTCTCTCAAGATGCTGCTGAGCTATGCGGTGTTTATCGGCGTGCTGATCTGGCGCCCCAACGGCCTCTTTTCCAAGAAATGAAATCCTTCCATTCCAACAAGCCCTGGCTCGCGCTCGCGGCGGGCACGGCCGTGGTCGGCACCCTGCCCTGGCTGGTGTCCGAATTCGCGGCCTCGGTGCTGCTCAGCTGCCTGATGTACATCGCGCTGGCCACCAACTGGTCGCTGTTCTGCGGCGCCACGCGCTACCTGTCGCTGGCCACCTCGGCCTTCTTCGGCATCGGCGCGTATGCCAGTGCCACACTGCTGGGCACGCTGCCCTGGCCGCTGGTGATCGTGGCGGGAGCACTGATCGCCGCTGCGGTGGCCGTGGTCATGGGGGCGGCGGTGCTGCACCTGCGCGGCACCTACTTCGCGGTGCTGACCTTCGGCATGACGGAGCTGATCCGCCACGCGGTGACCTTTGTCGAGAAGCAGGTCTCGGGCACCGTGGGCCGCGTGCTCACGGTGGTGCCCAGCAACGAGACGGTGTACCTCACGGTGCTGCTGATCGCCTCAGGCGCCATCGCCACCGCGATTGCCGTCAAGCGCAGCCGCTTCGGCCTGGCGCTCTCGGGCATTGGCGCCGACGAGCAGCGCGCCCAGACCCTGGGCGTGGACACGCGCCTTGCCAAGATCGCGGGCTTCGGCATCACCGCCGCGTTCGCGGGGGCCGTGGGCGCGGCCATGGCCGTGCGCTGGACCTACATCGAGCCCGCCGCCGTGTTCAGCCCCTTCATCGGCTTCCAGACGGTGCTGATCGCGCTGATCGGCGGTGCGGCCAGCATCGGCGGGCCGGTGCTGGCGGCCATCGTGTTCAGCCTGCTGGCAGAAACGCTGCGCCTGCAGCTGCCCTATGGCTACATGATGGTTCTCGGCCTGCTGCTGATTTTGTGCGTGATGTACCTGCCCAATGGCCTGGCCACGCTGTGGCAGCGCAAGCGGACTGCCACAGCGCAGCAGGAGGCGGCCCATGGCTGAGACCCTGCTGACCATCGACGCCGTGACGGTGCGCTTTGGCGGCCTGACCGCCGTGGACGGCGTGAGCGCCACGCTGCAGGCGGGTGAACTCATCGGCATCATCGGCCCCAACGGCGCAGGCAAGACCACCTTCTTCAACGCCATCTCGGGCGTGCAGCCGCCCACCTCGGGCACGCTGGTGAGCGGCACCGACAACCTCACCGGCAAGGGACCGCACCACTATGCGGCGCACGGCATTGCACGCACCTTCCAGACGCCGCGCGTGTTCCCCGACATGACGGTGCGCGACAACGTGCGCTTCGGCATGCAGTTCGCAGGACGCCACCGCCAGGGGCCCGTGGGCCTGCGCACCGAGGACGAGATCCTGGCCATGCTGGGCCTGGCCGCCCTGGCCGAGCGCCCCGCCGCCGACGTGACGCCCTCGCAGCAGCGTCTGCTGGAGATCGGCATGGCGCTGGGCACGCGCCCGCGCCTGTTGCTGCTCGACGAAGTGGCCGCCGGCCTGACCGAGGCCGAGGTGAATGCCATGGCCCAGCGCATCCGCCGCCTGCGCGACGACTGGGGCCTCACTGTGGTGTGGATCGAGCACGCCGTGACCACCCTGCTGAAATACGTGGAGCGGGTGCTGGTGCTGCACCAGGGCCGCAAGATCGCCGACGGCACGCCCGCCGAGGTGGTGCGCAACCCGGAGGTGATCGAGGCCTACCTGGGCGATGAAATGACGGCCACCAGCGAAGGAGCCACGGCATGAGCGGCGCACACCTCACCGTGCAGGGCCTGACCACGGGCTACAACGGCTTCCAGGTGCTGCAGGACCTGTCGCTGGAGGCCAGGCCCGGCATCACGGTCATCGTGGGCCCCAACGGCGCGGGCAAGACCACGCTGCTCAAGGCGCTGGCGGGCCTGCTGCCGCGCCAGGGCACAGTACTGCTGGATGGCCAGGCCGTGCCCGCAATGAATGCGACGGCCTGCGTGCAGCGCGGCCTGGCCCTGGTGGCCGAAGGGCGCCAGCTGTTCCCGCAGATGACGGTGACCGAGAACCTGGAGCTCGGTGGCTGGCTGGTGCCCTCGCGCGTGCGCGCCGAGCGCCTGGCCCAGGCCTTCGAGGACTTTCCGCGCCTGAAGGAGCGCGCCCAGCAGCTGGCCGGCACCATGAGCGGCGGCGAGCAGCAGATGGTGGCCGTGGCCCGCGCCATGATGAGCGGCCCGCGCCTGTTGATGCTGGACGAGCCATCGCTGGGCCTGGCGCCGCGCATGGTGGACGAGCTTCTCTCCATCGTGCAGCGCATCGCGGCCCAGGGCGTCACCGTGCTCATGGTGGAGCAGAACGTGCGCAAGGCGCTGCAGGTGGCGCAGCGGGGCTATGTGCTGGAGCGCGGGCGCATCGTCGCGTCCGGCGAAGCGTCGACGTTACTGCAATCGGATGCAGTCCGGCAGGCCTACCTCGGCGTAGCCTGATTGCCCTCTTCTTTCCTTCTTTCTTGTTGCCCAGGAGACTATTTCCAATGACCGCCATTTCCATGCTGATCAACGGCGAGCGCGTGCAGGCCACGGGCGGCGCCACCTTCGAGCGCCGCAATCCGCTGGACGGCTCCGTGGCCACCACCGCGCCGGCTGCCACGGTGGCCGACGCCAAGGCGGCTGCCGATGCCGCCGCCCAGGCCTTCCCCGCCTGGTCGGCGCTGGGGCCCAACGCGCGCCGCGCGCTGCTGCTCAAGGCCGCGCATGCGCTCGAAGCCAAGGGCGAGGCCTTTGCCGCCGCCATGGCGGCCGAGACCGGGGCCTCGGGCCTGTGGGCCGGCTTCAACGTGCACCTGGCCGCCGGCCTGCTGCAGGAGGCCGCAGCCCTGACCACGCAGATTGCTGGCGAGGTGATCCCGTCCGACGTGCCGGGCAGCTTGGCCATGGGCGTGCGCCAGGCCGCGGGCGTGGTGCTGGGCATAGCGCCATGGAACGCGCCCATCATCCTCGGCGTGCGCGCCATCGCCACGCCGCTGGCCTGCGGCAACACGGTCATCTTGAAGGGCTCGGAACTCAGCCCCGCCACGCACGGTCTGATCATCGAGGCCCTGCAGGAGGCTGGCCTGCCGCCGGGCGTGGTCAACTTCGTGACCAATGCGCCGGCCGATGCTGGTGCGGTGGTGGAGGCCATCGTGGCCCACCCGGCCGTGCGCCGCGTGAACTTCACGGGCTCCACCAAGGTGGGCCGCATCATTGCGCAGACCTGCGCGAAGTACCTGAAACCTGTGGTGCTGGAACTCGGCGGCAAGGCTCCGCTGCTGGTGCTGGATGATGCCGACCTGGACGCCGCCGTGGCCGGCACCGTGTTCGGCTCGTTCGCCAACTCGGGCCAGATCTGCATGTCCACCGAGCGCATCATCGTGGACAACGCAGTGGCCGACGCCTTCGTGGCCAAGCTCGGCGAGCGCGCCAAGGCCCTGCCCCTGGGCGACCCGCGCAAGGGCCCTGTGGTGCTGGGCTCGGTGGTGGACATGGCCACGGTGCACCGCTGCAATGCGCTCATCGACGACGCGCTGGCCAAGGGCGCCACGCTGGTCTGCGGCGGCAAGAGCGACAGCACGCTGATGCAGGCCACGGTGCTCGACCACGTGACCGCCGAGATGGACATCTACCGCGAAGAGTCCTTCGGCCCCGTCAAGCCAGTGGTGCGCGTGAACGGTGTCGAGGAAGCGATCGCCTGCGCCAACGACAACGAGTTCGGCCTGTCCTCCGCCGTATTCAGCCGCGACGTGGCCAAGGCCTGGAACGTGGCGGCGCGCATCGAGTCGGGCATCTGCCATGTCAACGGCCCCACGGTGCATGACGAAGGGCAGATGCCGTTCGGCGGCGTGAAAAGCTCGGGGTATGGGCGGTTTGGCGGGCTGGCCGGCGTGCGGGAGTTCACCGAACTGCGCTGGATCACGGTGCAGACCACGGCCCGCCACTACCCGTTCTGACGGCATCGGGCTGGCGGCCGAAGCGCCAGCCCCGGTGCGGACTTGGCGCAGCAGCTCCAACAGCCTGCACGCCCGCCGCGAACGCCCCGGGGCAGGCATTCGCAGCGCCAGCGAATCACTCGCCGAGCACGCCCGACACCAGCCTCACCACCCGCCCGCAGCGTGCCGCCAGGGATTCGTCATGGGTCACCATCACAAACGCGGTGCCGTGGTCCCGCGCCAACTTGAGCATCAGCTCGAACACCGAATCCGCGGTCTTTCGGTCCAGGTTGCCCGTGGGCTCATCGGCCAGCACGCATGCGGGCCGGGTCACGAGCGCACGGGCGATGGCGACCCGCTGGCGCTCGCCGCCCGACAGCTCGGCGGGGCGATGGTGGACGCGCGACTTGAGACCCACGGCCTCCAGCACCTGCTCGGCCTCCTGCTGGCACTGGGCGTACGGCATGCGACGGATGCGCAGCGGCATGGCCACGTTGTCCAGAGCGCTGAACTCGGGCAGCAGGTGATGGAACTGATAGATGAAGCCCAGGTGCTGGTTGCGCAGCTGGCCCTGGCGATCTGCCGACAGCGATGACAGCGTCTCGCCCTGGAGGCGGACCGTTCCGGATGTCGGTGCATCCAGGCCGCCCAGCAGGTGCAGCAAGGTGCTTTTGCCCGAGCCGGAGGCCCCGACGATGGCCACGGTTTCACCCGCGCAGATCTGCAGGTCCACGCCGTGCAGCACCGTCACGTCGAGCCGGCCTTCCGTGAAGCGCTTGGTCAGGCCCTTGGCTTCCAGCACCACCGCGCCATGTGCCTGGCCGCGTTCGTTGCCGTTGTTGTTCTTGTCGTCACTCATAGCGCAGCGCCTCGGCAGGGTTCACACGGCTGGCGCGCCAGCTGGGGTACAGCGTGGCCACGAAGGCCAGCACCAGGGAGATGAGCCCGATGGGCACGATGTCGCTGCTCTGCGGCTCGCTGGGCATCTTGCTGATGAGATAGATGTCCTTGGGCAGAAAGCTCGCGTTCAGTGCGCGCTCGATGGCGGGCACGATCACGTCGATGTTGAACGCGATCCCGAGGCCCAGCAACAGGCCCACGGCCGTGCCGATCACGCCCACCATGGCGCCCTGCACCACGAAGATGCCCATGATGCTGCGGGGGCTCGCGCCCAGCGTGCGCAGAATGGCGATGTCGGCACGCTTGTCGGTCACGGTCATCACCAGGGTGGAGACCAGGTTGAACGCGGCCACCGCCACGATGAGCGTGAGGATGATGAACATCATGCGCTTTTCGAGCTGCACGGCCGCGAACCAGGTGCGGTTCTGCTGCGTCCAGTCGCGGATCAGCAGCATGCCGCTCAGGCTGCCGGCCAGCTGCTGCGCCACTTCGCGCGCCTGGTGCAGGTCCTTGAGCTTCAGGCGCACGCCCGTGGGGCCTTCCAGGCGGAAGATGCGCTGCGCGTCCTCGTGGTGCAGCAACACCAGGGCCGAGTCGTATTCATAGTGGCCCGAGTCGAACGTGCCCGCCACCGTCATCTGCTTGAGGCGCGGCACCACGCCCGCAGGGGTGACCTGGCCTGCGGGGGCGATCAGCGTCACCACGTCGCCGGGCCGCACGCCCAGCGCGCGGGCCAGCTCGCCGCCCAGTACCACGCGGAATTCGCCGGGCACCAACAGATTGAGCGTCTTTTCATTGGTGGCGGCCAGGTCGGTCACCGCGCCTTCCAGCGCGGGGTCGATGCCGCGCACCAGGGCGCCTTTCATGTCCTCGCCCCGCGCCAGCAGGGCCTGCGCGGCCACGAAGGGGGCAGCGCCCACCACGTTGGGGTTTTGCTTGGCCTCGGCCAGCGTGCGCGCCGGGTCGGGCAGCGCGGCGCCCTGGGGCGCGAAGATCTCGATGTGCGAGACCACGCTGAGCATGCGGTCGCGCACTTCCTTTTGAAAGCCGTTCATCACCGACAGCACGATGATGAGCGCCGCCACCCCGAGCGCAATGCCCAGCATGGACACGCCCGAGATGAACGAGATGAAGCCGTTGCGCCGCGTGGCGCGGCCGGCGCGGGTGTAGCGCCAGCCCAGGGCCAGTTCGTAGGGGATTTTCATGGATGAGGAAAGAAGGCCTTGTGCCCCAGCGGAATGCCGGGCCCGGGCCGGGGCAGATTGTGGCATCCCGGACAATAGGGGGATGTCGGACACCACCCATTTGCTGATCCCCTACGCTGCGAGCGCCTCCGAGGGATGCCAGCAAGCCCTGCAGAACCTCCCCTTGCCCCATCTGGACCGGCTCCTGGCCCGGCTCAGCCTGCATCCCGCATCGAGCGACAACGGCGAGGACACCAGCTTCACCCCACCCCACGAACGCACCCTGGCGCGCGCCCTGGGCCTGCCGGCCCAGGATGGCCGCATTCCCTGGGCTGCGTGGCACCGCCACCAGCAGGGCCTGCCCGACGGCGGCCAGGCGTGGGCCTTCTTCACGCCCTGCCAGTGGCAGGTCACCACCGACCACGTCACCCTGCGCGACCCCGAACTGCTGGGCCTGGACGAGGCCGCTTCGCGCGCGCTGCTGGCCATCGTGGCGCCGTGGTTTGCCGAGGACGGCATCACCCTGCACTACGACACGCCCACCCGCTGGCTGGCCCATGGCGAGCTGTTCGACCAGCTCGCCACCGCATCGCTGGAGCGCGTGCTGCTGCGCGATGTGCGCGCCTGGATGCCCGACGCCCGGGCCGAGCCGGCCGCGCGCACCCTGCACCGCCTGCACAGCGAGATGCAGATGCTGCTGTACACCCACGCCTTCAACGACGAGCGCACGGCGCGCGGACTGCCCGTGGTCAACTCGTTCTGGGTGCACGGCGCGGGGTTGCTGCCCCAGCCCGCCCCGGATGCCGATGCCGTGCCACCCACCATGCCCACCACGCTGCGCGACGCGGCGCTGCGCGAGGACTGGCGTGCCTGGGCGCAGGCCTTCACGGCGCTGGACGCGGGCCCGGTGGCCGATCTGCTGAGGCAGGCCGAGGCCGGCGCGCACGTTCAGCTCACACTGTGTGGCGAGCGCAGCGTGCGGGCGTTTCACACGGCCCCGCGCAGCCTCGCCCAGCGCATTCAAGGCCTTTTCAGGCCCTCCCGCTTCATGGACCTGCGCCATCAGCTATGAAAATAGTAGCAAGAGACATTCCCCCCCGCGCCGCCTGGGCGCTGGAGCAGGCCGGAGTGCACCCGCTGCTTGCACGCCTGTATGCGGCGCGCGGCGTGCGCGCCAGCGATGAGCTGGACGACGGCCTGGCCCGGCTGCTGCCGCCTAGCGGCCTGAAGGGCATCGACGACGCCGCACGCCAGTTGGCCGACGCCATGGCGCACCACAAGCGCCTGATCATCGTGGCCGACTACGACTGCGACGGCGCCACCGCCTGCGCCGTGGGCGTGCGGGGCCTGCGCATGCTGGGCGCACAGCATGTGGACTACCTCGTGCCCGACCGCGTGACCGACGGCTATGGCCTGACCCCACCCATCGCGCGCCGCGTGAAGGAGCGCGGCGCCGACGTGCTGATCACCGTGGACAACGGCATCGCCAGCGTGGAAGGCGTGGCGGAGGCCAAGGCGCTGGGTCTGCAGGTGGTCGTCACCGACCACCACCTGCCCGGCCCCGAACTGCCCCTGGCCGACGCCATCGTCAACCCCAACCAGCCCGGCTGCACGTTCGAGAGCAAATCCATCGCCGGCGTGGGCGTGATGTTCTATGTGCTGCTGGCCCTGCGGGCCGAGCTGCGGGCGCGGGGCGTGTTTGATGCGGCCACACAACCCAAGCTCGACCCGCTGCTCACCCTGGTGGCGCTGGGCACCGTGGCCGACGTGGTCCGGCTCGATGCCAACAACCGCCGCCTGGTCGCCCAGGGCTTGAAACGCATCCGCGCCGGCCAGATGCCCGCCGGCGTGGCCGCGCTGTTCAACGCGGCGGGCCGCAAGGCGCCCGCAGCCACCACGTTCGACTTCGGCTTTGCGCTGGGCCCGCGCATCAACGCAGCGGGGCGCCTGGCCGACATGACGCTGGGCATCGAATGCCTGCTGACGGACGATGCCGGCCGCGCTGCCGAACTGGCCAGCACGCTGGACGGCATCAACCGCGAGCGGCGCGAGATCGAGGGCGGCATGCGCGAGCAGGCGATGCTGATGGCCGAGAGCCTGTTCGACAACGGCGAGGAGCCGCCGCCCGCCATCAGCGTGTTCGACCCGGATTTTCACGAAGGCGTGGTGGGAATCGTGGCCAGCCGCATCAAGGACAAGCTGCACCGCCCGACCTTCGTGTTCGCGGCCAGCAGCGCGCCGGGCAAGGAGCACGAGCTCAAGGGCTCGGGCCGCTCCATCCCCGGCTTTCACCTGCGCGACGCGCTGGACCTGGTGGCCAAGCGGCACCCGGGCGTGATCCTCAAGTTCGGCGGCCATGCGATGGCCGCGGGCTGCACCGTGACCGAAGAGGGCTTTGCGGCCTTCGAGCAGGCCCTGGCCCAGGTGGCGCAGGAGTGGCTCGACGCCTCCACCCTCACCCGCCGCATCGAGACGGACGGCCCGCTCTCGCCCGAGTACTGCCGCGCCGACATCGTGGACACGCTGCACCGCGAGGTCTGGGGCCAAGGCTTTTTGCCCCCCACGTTCAGCGAGGAGGTGCAGATCGTGAGCCAGCGCCTGGTGGGCGAGGCGAAGAACCACCTGTCGATCAAGCTCATCCACCAGGGCAATCCCGTGGATGCGATCTGGTTCGGCCATACCGAGCAGCTCCCCGCGCGGGTGCTGCTGGCGTTTCGGCTGGATGTGAATGAATGGCGGGGCGAGCGGAAGGTGCAGTTCCTCGTCGAGGGCGCCGAGATCTAGGTGCTTCGCACCTCGGTGCGTCCGCCAGAGGCGCCGCTGGCTTGGGGCTGCGACAGTTGCACAGGCTGGTGCCCGCAGCTCAGGTCTGCAGGGGCCCTTTGCTGCGCTGGCGCACCACGGTGACCTGCTCGCCGCCCACGCCCCAGTTGTCGGGGTCGATCTCGTCGATGATGACGGTCACGGTCTCGGGTTTCTTGTCCAGCACCTCCTGCATGAGGCGGGTGACGCCCGCGATCAGGGCGGCCTTCTGGGCGGATGTGGTGGGAATGTCGCGGTTGGCGAGGCGGATGTTGACCAGGGGCATGGGCGGGTCCTTCGTTCTTTCTTTCGGTGCGGTATCAAAGCAAAAGGCAGCCAGGGCTGCCTTTGTTTTTTGTTGCGGGCTGGGTCAGAAGCTTTCCCAGTCGTCATCTCCTCCCTGGGCCGCAGCACGGGGTGCAGGGGACGGGGCTGGCGCATGGGCGGCTGCGGCACGGGGTGCGGGGGCTGCCGATGATGCGAGCCGTGGGGCGGCAGGCGCCTTGGCGCTGGCGGGCTTGGGTGGTGCGGCGACGCGTGCCGCACTCGGGGAGACCTTCACAGCCGCAGCGGGCCTTGGCGCGGCAGCCGGAGCGGGTCGTGGTGCCGCAGCGGGTGCACGCACTGCCGCAGCAGCGCCGACGTTGAACACCGACACCACCTCCGCCAGCCTCTGCGCCTGGTCGCGCATCGACGCCGCCGCAGCGGTCGACTCCTCCACCAGCGCCGCGTTCTGCTGCGTCATCTGATCGAGGTGCGTCACCGCCTGGTTCACCTGCGCTATCCCGTCCCGCTGCTCCGTCGAGGACGCCGTGATCTCTCCGATCAGATCGCTCACCCTCTGCACGCTCGCCACGATCTCCTGCATGGTCTGCCCCGCCTGCGCCACCTGCGCCGAGCCCGACTCCACGTTCTGCACCGACGCGCCGATCAGCGCCTTGATCTCCTTGGCCGCCTCCGCGCTGCGACCGGCCAGGCTGCGCACCTCGCTGGCCACCACCGCAAAGCCCCGGCCCTGCTCTCCCGCCCGCGCCGCCTCCACCGCCGCGTTCAGCGCCAGGATGTTGGTCTGGAACGCGATGCCGTCGATCACGCCGATGATGTCGTTGATCTTCTTGCTGCTGTCGGTGATCTGCTGCATGCTGGTCACCACCTGCCCCACCACTTCGCCGCCACGCGCTGCGGCCTGCGCGGCGGTGCTGGCCAGCTGGTTGGCCTGGCGGGCGGTGTCGGCCGACTGGCTCACCGTGGCCGTGAGCTGCTCCATGCTCGCCGCCGTCTCTTCCAGGTTCGAGGCCGTCTGCTCCGTGCGCGCCGACAGGTCATGGTTGCCGTTGGCGATCTCCACCGACGCCGAGGACACCGAGTTCACCCCCGTGCGCACCTCGCCCACCACGCCCCGCAGTCGCTCGGACATCGCCGACAGCGACCGCAGCATGTGGCCGAACTCGTCCTTGCGGGTGGACTGCAGCTCGCGGGTCAGGTCGCCAGCGGCGATGGCGTCGATGGTCTCGACCGCCTGGTCCAGCGGCACGGTGATGGAGTGAACCAGCCTCCAGGCCAGGAACAAGCCCACGGCCATGAGGACCAGCGAGGTCACGACGCCCCAGATGGCGTATTCCACGCGGCGTGCCGTGGCGTCGGCGCGGATGGCGTCGCGGCGCTTTTCCAGCGTGGCCACGAAGTCGTCCTGCGCCTTGAGGTACTTGGTGACCAGCGGCGCGAATTCATCGTCCGCAAACTTCTGGGTGGCCACGGCATCGCCCGCGCCCTTGAGCTCCCAGGTCTTGGCGGTGGCGGCCAGCACGGCCTTGCGGGCATCCAGCACCTTGTCGAGCGAGGCCTTTTCCTCGGGCGCGGTGGCCGACGCAACGATGCTTTCCTGCACCTTGTTGATGGCGCCGATGATCTCCTTGACCTTGGCGCCGTACTGCTCGGCCAGCACCGCGTCGGTGGTCACCGCGCCGCCCATGACCATGGTGACGGCGGTTTCGGTGGCGCCACGCCAGCGCACGGCCGAAGAGATGCGCGCCTCGATCTCCACCACGGCATCGATGGCGGAAGACATGGAGGTGTTGGCCCGGTTCTGCGCAAAGCCCGACAGCAGCAGCATGCCGATCATCAGGCCCAGAAAGGCGCCCCACAGCTTGCGGGAAACGCGGATATTGTCGAGTTGCATGGTTTGTTTTTCCTCGTGGATCTGTAGTGCTTTCATGCAAGGCGAGGCTCGCCCGGGAAACATTCGTTTACATCAGCAACTGGCATAGCCTACGCCAGCCCGGCCCGCTGCCGCGCCCGCCGGTCCCCGGGAGAAACCCGCATTCAGAAATCGAAGGAGCTGCCGGTATGCGGCTGACGGCACGGCCGGTAGCCCAACCCGTCATCGCGCACCGCTGCAAAGGCCACACTCGGCAACCGCGCACCGCGCACCGGGATGAAAGCGGCACCTAACGACCTGTCAACAAGGGTCATCAGCTATCAATTCGGGAGCGGCCAGGGCCGCCAACCGGGATCAGAAGCTTTCCCACTCATCGTCGTTGCCTCCTGCTGCGGGCCGGGGTGTGGGTGCTGGGGATGGTGAGGCCGATCCCGCCGCTGCATTGGCGGCTGCGTCAGGCTTGGCAGAGGCCAGCCGGGGGGCTGCGGCAGCCTTTGCGGCGGATGGAGATGCCGATGAGACGGGGGGTTTGGCCCCCTTGGCGGCCACGCTGCCCACGCGCGCGTTGGCGGCGGGTGCAGGCCGTGGGGCAGCAGCCGGAGCGGGTCGTGGTGCCGCAGCGGGTGCACGCACTGCCGCGGCAGCGCCGACGTTGAACACCGACACCACCTCCGCCAGCCTCTGCGCCTGGTCGCGCATCGACGCCGCCGCAGCGGTCGACTCCTCCACCAGCGCCGCGTTCTGCTGCGTCATCTGATCGAGGTGCGTCACCGCCTGGTTCACCTGCGCTATCCCGTCCCGCTGCTCCGTCGAGGACGCCGTGATCTCTCCGATCAGATCGCTCACCCTCTGCACGCTCGCCACGATCTCCTGCATGGTCTGCCCCGCCTGCGCCACCTGCGCCGAGCCCGACTCCACGTTCTGCACCGACGCGCCGATCAGCGCCTTGATCTCCTTGGCCGCCTCCGCGCTGCGACCGGCCAGGCTGCGCACCTCGCTGGCCACCACCGCAAAGCCCCTGCCCTGCTCTCCCGCCCGCGCCGCCTCCACCGCCGCGTTCAGCGCCAGGATGTTGGTCTGGAACGCGATGCCGTCGATCACGCCGATGATGTCGTTGATCTTCTTGCTGCTGTCGGTGATCTGCTGCATGCTGGTCACCACCTGGCCGACCACTTCGCCGCCACGCGCTGCGGCCTGCGCGGCGGTGCTGGCCAGCTGGTTGGCCTGGCGGGCGGTGTCGGCCGACTGGCTCACCGTGGCCGTGAGCTGCTCCATGCTCGCCGCCGTCTCTTCCAGGTTCGAGGCCGTCTGCTCCGTGCGCGCCGACAGGTCATGGTTGCCGTTGGCGATCTCCACCGACGCCGAGGACACCGAGTTCACCCCCGTGCGCACCTCTCCCACCACGCCCCGCAGTCGGTCGGACATCGCCGACAGCGCGCGGGTCAGGGTGCCCAGCTCGTCCTTGCGGTCGTCGTGGATGTTCTGCGTCAGGTCGCCCGCCGAGATCGCCTCGGCCAGCGCCACCGCGCGGTCCAGCGGCCGCGTGATGGAACGCACCAGCATGGCGGCCAGCACCATGCCCAACGCAATCACCACCGCTATCGCGGCCATGCCGACCAGCACCAGGTTGCCGCGGGTGTCGCGCGATGCCTTCACCGCCTCGTCGCGCTGGCGCTGCTGCGCCGCCACGAACTTGTCGATGGACGCCAGGTAGGCCACCGCCTTGGGCCTGTAGGTGCTCACCAGGTACGCCTGCTTGGCAGCGGCATCGCCGGCGTCCGTCAGTTCCTTGAGCTTGTCGCTCTGACCGCGGATGTCCGCGCGCGTGGCGGCGACCTCGGCCAGCGCAGCCTTGTCCATCGCCGACACAGAGGTTTTGCTGATCTGCTCCTGAACCGGCGTGATGCGGGCCGTGAGGGCTGCAACGCGGGCATCGAAATCCGCCTTGAGGGCCTGGTCAGTGGTGACGAAGCTGGCCATGGACATCGTCACGGCCACCTCGGCCAGGCCGCGCCAGGTCACGGCAGTGGTGATCGCTTCTTCGTGCTTGTCCACCACCTCCTCGGTGGCGACGGTCACCTGCCGGCCGTACCACTGTGTCCAGACCGTGGTCACCAGCATCAAGGCCAGCAAACCGAGGATGACGCTCCACATCTTGTGGGCCACACGCAGGTCGTTGAATTTCATGCTCGCTCCTTGGAACAGCCCCCGATGACCGGCTGCCGCTGCGGCTGTGCCAAAAGGCACCGGTAACGCAGCCGGGCCCATGCCCCTACTGTCAGTGTTGCTTGGTTCGGCAGCGCGCGTTATCGGTACAAGCCCTAAAATGAACTGGTGACAACCATTCTCAACGCCGACCTGCACTGCCATTCCGTCGTATCCGACGGCACCCTGACCCCGGAAGACCTGGCCGCCCGCGCCAAAGCCAACGGGGTCGAGCTGTGGGCGTTGACCGACCACGACGAGGTCGGCGGCCAGCACCGCGCCTTGGCCGCAGCGCGCGCACTGGGCATGCCCTACCTCACGGGTGTCGAGATCTCCGTCACATTTGCCGACACCACCGTCCACATCGTGGGCCTGGGGTTCGACCCCGACAACTCCCAACTGACCGAAGGCCTGGCCGCCACCCGCGGAGGCCGTGGCGACCGCGCCAAGGACATGGCCGAGCAACTGGCCCAGGTGGGCATAGAGGGCGCGTACGAAGGCGCGCTGCAGTTCGTGGGCAACCCGGCGCTGATCTCGCGCACGCACTTCGCGCGCTTCCTGGTGGAGACCGGCGTCTGCCGCGACACACCCGAAGTCTTTCGCAAGTACCTCACCGAGGGCAAGCCCGGCTACGTACCCCACCGCTGGGCGGCTCTGGGCGATGCCGTGCGCTGGATCACCGGGGCCGGCGGCATGGCAGTGATTGCCCACCCAGCCCGCTACAAGTTCAGCGCCAATGCGGAGTACGCCCTGTTCTCCGAGTTCAAGCAGCACGGCGGGCGCGGCGTGGAAGTTGTCACCGGCAGCCACAGCGCCCCCGAATACGTGACCTACGCCGCCATGGCCCAGGAATTCGGCCTGGCCGCCTCGCGCGGCAGCGACTTCCACAGCCCCGACGAATCCCACACCGATCTGGGCACGCTGCCGATGCTGCCCGGCCAGCTCACCCCGGTGTGGGAGCTGCTGGCCGACAGAATCGTGAGATGACATGGCCCAGTACTTCGAAGCCCACCCAGACAACCCCCAGCCGCGCCTGCTCAAGCAGGCCGCCTTGCTGCTGCAAAAGGGCGGCATCGTGGCCGTGCCCACCGATTCGAGCTACGCGCTGGTCTGCCACCTGGACGACAAGGACGCGGTGGACCGCCTGCGCCGCATCCGCCAGGTGGACGAGAAGCACCACCTCACCCTGTTGTGCCGCGACCTGTCGGAGCTGGCCAACTACGCCCGCGTGGACAACCGGCAGTACCGCCTGCTGAAGCTGGGCACGCCCGGCCCCTACACCTTCATCCTCGAAGCCACCAAGGAAGTGCCGCGCCGCGTCAGCCACCCCTCGCGCAAGACCATCGGCCTGCGCGTGCCCGACCGCAAGGGCCTGCAGCTGCTGCTGGAGCTGCACGGCGCCCCGTTGCTGGCCACCACGCTGATTCCTGCAGGCGAGACCGAGCCCCTGAACGACCCCCAGGAAATCCGCGCGCGCTATGAAAAACTGCTTGACGCCATCGTCGACGCAGGCGCCTGCCCCCTGGAGCCCACCACCGTGGTGGACCTGACCCCCATGGGCACCGGCGGCGACCCCGAAGTCATCCGCGAAGGCCGCGGAAGTTTGCAGGCGCTGGGGTTGTAGAACCAAAGTCTCGGGGCATTCTGAGCCTGCGCAGATCAGGGCAGGCGCACCAGAAAAGCTTTTCGGAACGCAGCGCCCGAAACTGGCGCGACCCAAACGCCGGCGCCACCGTAGAACTGGCTCTGCCAGGCTACGGGTGGCGTCCCCCTGAGGGGGAAGCCGCGCAGCGGCTCAGGGGGCTCAAAGCTTAAACGCCCCGACCGCCTGCTCCAGATCGCTGGCCTGCGCCGACAGTGCCGAGGCCGTGGCGACGGCGTTCTGAACCAGTGCCGCCGTTTCCTGCGTGGCGCCATCCATGTGCGAGACGGCGGTGTTCACATGGCTGATGGCCTCGCTCTGCTCGCGCAGGGCCACGGATATCTCGCCCAGCAGGGTGCTCACCTGGCCGACGGCGGTGACGATCTCCTCCATGGTCTTGCCAGCCTTGCCGACCTGGCCCGCGCCGCTTTCCACCTGCTCGACCGAAGCGCTGATCAGCGCCTTGATCTCGCGCGCGGCCACGGCGCTGCGCTGGGCCAGGTTGCGCACTTCGCTGGCCACCACGGCAAAGCCGCGGCCCTGCTCGCCCGCGCGCGCGGCCTCGACAGCGGCGTTGAGTGCCAGGATGTTGGTCTGGAAGGCGATGCCTTCGATCACCTGGATGATGTCCACGATCTTGCGCGAGCTGCCGCTGATGGCCTGCATGGTCTGCACCACCTCGCCCACCACCGCGCCACCCTGCTCGGCAATGGCCGACGCCTTGACAGCCAGGCCGCTGGCCGAATGCGCACGTTCGGCGTTCTGGCGCACGGTGGCGGTCAGTTCCTCCATGCTGGCGGCGGTTTCCGTCAGGGACGACACCTGGTCTTCCGCGCGGCGCGACAGATTGCTGTTGCCCCGGTCGATATCGGCGGCCGATGCGGTGATGGAATCGGTGCTTTGCTTGATGCGCGAGACCAGGTCCGTGAGCGTGTCTTCCATGGTGCCCAGACCGTCGAGCAGACGGCCGAAGTCGCCCTCCAGGTCAGAACTGAACTCCTGACTCAGGTCGCCGGACGCCACGGTCTCGGCGATCAGGATGGCCTGGTTGAGCGGGCTCACGATGCCACTGCGCAGCGTCAGAAAGGCCACGAGCGACAGCGCAAACACCGCGATGCCTCCACCCACGATCCAGGAACGCGCTCCGGACAACTGTTCTTGCGCGTCCCGGGCCTTGGACGTGCGCTCGCCGTCGGTGGTGGTGGAGACCGCACTGCGGTAGGTATCTTCGGCACGACTGATACGGGACAGGCCCATGCCCATGATCAGCGCCATCAGCAGCGCAATGCCGCCGAAGGCAAGAACGAGGCGGGTTCCGATTTTGAGGTGATCCAGGGGCACGGGATGTCTCCGAAGGGTGTTCTGTGTGAGTATGGGACGCAGCGCAACGAAAAACCGCAGCCGTGTGCGATGCATTTTGTTACTCCGTTGCCACATGCTATCAACGATTGGGCACCGAGGGTGTAACGCTGTCGTACAACTGCATCACCCGCGCCGCCACCGGCAGACTTCCCCCTGTGACAGGGACGGACGCCAGGGTCTGAGAGAATCCACGGGTGGACATCTCCAATCTCATCCAAACCGTTCTGATCTACGCCCTGCCGGTGTTGTTCGCCATCACCGTGCACGAGGCAGCCCATGGCTATGCCGCGCGCCACTTCGGCGACAACACCGCGTACATGATGGGGCGCATCACGCTCAACCCGCTCAAGCACATCGATCCGGTCGGCACGATCCTGATGCCGCTGCTGCTGTACTTCGCCACCTCCGGCGCATTCCTGTTCGGCTACGCCAAGCCGGTGCCGGTCAACTTCGGCCACCTTCGCAACCCCAAGCGCGACATGATCTGGGTCGCGCTGGCCGGGCCGGCGTCCAATTTCTTCCAGGCCATCGGCTGGGCCGTGCTGCTGGTGGCGCTGGTGGGCTCGGGCGTGGAGGAACGCTTCTTCATAGAGATGGCGCGCGCCGGGGTGCTGGTCAACCTGGTGATGTGGGCGTTCAACCTGTTCCCGCTGCCGCCCCTTGACGGCGGGCGCATCCTGGTCGGCCTCCTGCCCTGGAAGCAGGCCCACATGGTCTCGCGCATCGAGCCCTATGGCTTCTTCATCGTTCTGGCCCTGGTGGTGGCAGGGGTGGTGGGAACGCTTTGGCTGCGCCCCCTGATGTCGGTGGGCTACACGGTCATCCAGTTCCTGCTCACACCGCTCACGGCGCTGTTGAAATGACGCTTCCCCTGAATCGACTGTGCCGCCTTCCCTCTCTCCTTCGGGTTGGGGACGCAACCGGTGGCCCGGCAGAGCCAGTTCCACGGGCGCACTGGCGGGCGCGGCGCCCGTCTCGCGTGCCGCACTCCACCTCTGGCATCGTGCAATGTCCCACCGTCTCCTTGTCCTCCATTTGCTGATTTCGTCCCCATGAGCACTACGCGTTTTCTCACCGGCATCACCACCACGGGCACGCCCCACCTGGGCAACTTCGTGGGCTCGATCCGCCCCTCGGTGGCGGCCAGCCTGTCGCCCGACGTGCAGAGCTTTTACTTCCTGGCCGACTACCACGCGCTGATCAAGTGCGAAGACCCGGTGCGCATCCAGCGCTCCACGCTGGAGATCGCGGCCAGCTGGCTGGCGGCGGGCCTGAACCCCGATCACGTCACCTTCTACCGCCAGTCCGACATTCCCGAGATTCCCGAGCTCAACTGGCTGCTCTCGTGCGTGACCGGCAAGGGAGTGCTCAATCGTGCCCACGCCTACAAGGCATCGCAGGACAAGAACCTGGCTGCCGGGCGTGAGGCCGATGACGGCGTGACAGCGGGCTTGTTCATGTACCCCGTGCTCATGGGCGCCGACATCCTGATGTTCAAGGCGCACAAGGTGCCTGTGGGGCGCGACCAGATCCAGCACATCGAGATGGCGCGCGACATGGCCGCGAGCTTCAACCACCTGTACGGCGAGCACTTTGTGCTGCCCGAAGCAGCCATCGACGAGCACGTGGCCACACTGCCCGGCCTGGACGGCCGCAAGATGAGCAAGAGCTACGACAACACCATCCCGCTGTTCAGCTCTCGCGAGCAGCTCAAAAAACTCATCGGTTCCATCCTCACCGACTCGCGCGCGCCCGGCGAGGCCAAGGAGGTCGAAGGCTCCGCGCTGTTTCAGATCTACCAGGCCTTCGCCACGCCCGCCGAGACCGAGGCGCTGCGCAAGGCGTATGCCGACGGCATCGCCTGGGGCGACGCCAAGAACACGCTGTTCGAGCGCGTGGACGAGGTGATCGCGCCCATGCGCGCCAAGTACGAGGACCTGATCCACAACCCCGCCCGCATCGAAGCCACGCTGCTGGCGGGTGCCGAGCGGGCCCGCGCGCTGGCCACGCCGTTCATCCGCGAGTTGCGCTCGGCCGTGGGCCTGCGCAGCCTGGCCCAGGCCGCCACGGCTGCCAAGCCTGTGAAGGCGGCCAAGGCCGCCCTGCCTGCCTTCAAGCAGTACCGCGAGGCGGATGGAAAGTTCTACTTCAAGCTGGTGGCGGCGGACGGACGGCTGCTGCTGCAGAGCACCGGCTTCGATGCGCCGAAGGAGGCGGGGCAGGCCATCGGCCAGTTGCAGAAGGATGCGGGTGCTCTGCAGGCGCTATCTGCTCGCCTGGCACCCGTCGATGGCGTGCAGGCCGACGAGGTGGCCGCAGCGCTGCAGGCCCTGGCAGACGCGGCCGCCGCAGCCTGAGCGAATCGCCCCGCTCGCCCCCGAAGCCGGCCTCTGAGGCCGGCTTTTTCGTTGCTACTTTATTGATAGCAAATAGCGCACACTCATCATGCGTTAGCGGCCAAAAACATATCAATCGCGGTAGCGCACCAATGCCCACAGCGTCGGCCGCTCACCGGTGCGCAGCCCGGTCTGCACCGTGCCGGTCAGGCTCCAGCGCCGGTCCAGCGACTCCCAGCCGTGGGCCAGGGCCAGGCTCCAGCCGGGCGGGCGCAGTACCGTGTTGGCCTCGTCGCTGTAACGCGCGCCGCGCCAGGTCATGCGCAGCAGCGAGAAGCTGCGGCCCTCGTGCCGCCAGGTGGTCTGGGCCAGCGCCACATGCCGCGCAAAGCCGGGCAGCAGATGGCCTGCAAAGCCTGTGCCGGTGTTGCGCGAGTCGGTGTGGATGTAGCTGCCCAGCACGCTCCAGCGCGGCCCGAGCAGGTGGTTCACGGACACGCTGGCCTGCGCCAGGTGGCCCTGGCCGAAGACCGGCGTTTCCTCGTACGTGTTGAGCGTGGTCTGCGCGTTGAGCACCACGGGCGCGATGGTGGCCACGTTGTCGAACAGCGCACCGGTGTTCTGCGCAAACAGCCTGCCACTGCGCGTGGCCGGGTTGCTGATGCGCTGGCCCGACAGGCTGGCCCCCACGAAGGTGGACGCCCCCAGCTCCCAATCGAGCTGCACCGCGTGCTTGCGCGCGTAGCTGCCGGCCAGCAGGTACTGGTTGTCCACGGCGATGGCGCCGGTGGACACGGGGGCCAGCGTGTGGGTGCCGGGCGCGCGCAGGCTCTCCTGGTAGGCCCAGTGCAGCGCACGGCCGGGCGCGAGGCGCAGGCTGGCGCCCAGTCGGGGCAGCACACGGCGGCGGTGCGTCGCGCTGTCGTCGATGGGCCGCAGCAGGTCCTGGCCCGTCGCGGTGTCGGTGTAGCGGTTGCTTTGCTGCAGGGCCAGGCGCGGCCAGTAGGCCTCGGCCATCCAGCTCCAGGCACCGGTGCGCCACTCGCCCGCCACCCACGGCATGCTGTAGCGCTCGGTGTTGGTGTTGGGCGTGGTGATCACCGGGTCGGCGATGGCGCTGCCGCTGTCGCGGTCCACGCGCTCCCAGCCGGTACTCAGGCGGTGTGCACCCCACAGCATGGTGTGGCGCAGGAAGACGCCCTTCTCGTCACTCGCGTAGCGATAGTCCTGCGGGCCGTAGCGCGCGTCGTCCAGCACCAGGCCCACGGTCTGGCGGCCGGTATGCACCTTGGCCCAGGTCTGGCTGTCGGCCGACCAGCGCCACGATGCGCCCACGTCGGTGCGACGAGTGCGTGTTTCAGCCCCGCCGGTGAAGGTGATGCCGTTGCCGAAGTCCAGGCCGTCCGGAAACCGGTAGCGCAGCGTGGCGTCGCCGTGCAGCACAAAGAGCGCAAGGCTTTCGGTGGGCCGGGCCCCCACCGCCAGGTCGATGCCGGGCGACGACAGTCGGTAGCGCGAGCCGGGCGGGCCTTCGCGCGGCCACATCTGCACATCGTTGGCACGCACCAGCCAGGACACGGGCAGGCTGCCGGCAGCCAGGCCGCGGTGGCCCACGTCCACCGTGGCGTTGTGGCGCAGCGGATTGCGCTCGGCACTCGCGCCGGCCGTCCATTCGCTGCCGGTGGTGAGCATCAGCGGTGCGCGCTTGTCGCTGGCACCGAACACCGTGGGGTCGGTGAGGTAGCCCTGAAAGAGCTCGGAGCGGCGGTTGAAGTCGCTCTCGTACCGGTCGGCCAGAAAAAAGTGGCTGCCGGCCCACAGCGGGTAGTACGAGGCGCTGGCATAGGCGCGGGCCCAGTGCTCCATGCCGAAGTCGCCCAGCGCCTTGCCCAGGTTGGCCGAGCCCTGGCTGTCCGACGCGAGCGGGTTCATGGACTTGAGGTACGGCAGCCGTACGAGCGCTTCGCGCGCCGCTGCGATGGCCAGCACGGGCTCGCCGCTGTCGTTGCGCAGCATCGCCTCGATCTGCCAGGGCAAGGGGTCGCGCGGGTCGGCGATGCGTGCGCGGTCCAGCGCGTCGAGCGCGGCGGCGCGCTCGCCCAGCGTGTACTCGGCCACCGCCAGCCACACCTGGGCGCGTGCGTGGCGCGGCTCGATCACCAGGGCCTTGAGCAACTGGGTGCGCGCAGCCTGCGCATCGCCTTGCCGCAGCGCCAGCAGCCCGGCGCCCGCCAGGCCCACGTAGTCGTCACCCGCCAGCGCCAGGGCCGCATCGACGCCCGCGCGCGCTTCAGGCAGGCGCAGCGACTCGGTGGCGGCCGTGGCCAGCTCGCCGTGGTAGGTGGGGTCGCCAGGGGCCAGCGCCACGGCGCGCTCCAGTGCGGCGCGGGCCGCACGCGCGTCGCCGCGCTCCTGCAGCGCACGGCCCCAGGCCCACAGCGCCTGGGCACGCAGCTCCGCCGCAGCACCGGCATCGGCCTGTGCACGGTCCACCGCCTCGCTGTACAGGGCCAGGGCCGCTTCGCCCTGCCCGTCCAGGCGGTGCCAGTCGCCATCGGCCAGCAGGAGCTCGACAGCCTGCGGCGCCAGGGCGCGCGCGGCATCGATCCAGGCACGCGCTTCGGCGGAGCGGTCCAGCGCCATCAGCAGCTCGCCGCGGCGCGCCGCCGTGCGCACATCCCGCGTGCGCCGCCAGGCGGTGGCAAGGCGGGTCTGCGCGGCATCGATCCGGCCATCCAGCACGTCCAGGTCCGCCAAGGCCAGATCGACCACCGCGCCGCCTTCTGCCTGCACGGCCATCGCCTGCAGCCGCTGCTGCGCACCGGCCCAACGCCCGGCCTGCAGATCGCCCCGCACCTGCGCCAGCGCGGGCGAGATGTCTGCCCGCTGAAACTCGGCCCAGCGCGCCACGCGGGCCGGGTAGGCCATGACCCATTGCACGCGGTCGCGCGGGCTGACCAGCAGCCGCTTGACGGGCGCCTGGCCTGGCTCGGCGGTGCCCTGCTCGGCCGGGCCCAGCTGCACGCTGCCCTGCGCGTTGGAGAGCTCGACCAGCCCCGACAGCACGGTGAGCGTGGTGCGGCCGGCCGCATCCACCTCCACATCCCAGTCGGTGCCCCGCACCACGGCCAGGGCCGCCGGGGTCTGCAGCTGCAGCGCTGCCGGCGTCTTCTTGGTGCGGGCCCACAGGCGGCCGGCTGCGAGCTCCAGCACGGTCCGCGCGGGCTGCGATTCGCACAGGCGCACCTGCGCCTGGGCCGCCATGCGGATCTGCGTGCGGTCGGCCAGCAGCAGCGCGGCCGACGACAGCGCCAGCGTGCGCATGTCGGCACCCGGGCGCAGCTGCTGCGACAGCACGGCGCTGGACCACGGCTCGACGCCGGGCGCGCGGGTCTGCCCCTGCCCGGTCAGCGCCACGATCTGCGCGGCCGGGGCATCGGGCGCTGCCGGGGCGCCTGTGCACTGGGCCCAGGCAGCAGGGCCGGCCAGCCCCGCCGCCACCAGGCCCACGGGAGTCATCCAGACAAAACGGCGTATGCGCATGGGACGGTCTTTCATGAAACTCAAGCGTCAGGACTTGTCGAGCGCTCGGGCGCCAAACACGGTGGGGACCTGAGCGGACGGCGGCTCGTTCATCCTCGCCTGGACCCGGTCTCGCAGTTGCACGGTGTGCGCCAGCCACTGCGGTGCGTGCTGCCCCGCGTGCGCGTGCCACTGCACGCAGCACTGCAGGGCCTGCGCCCAGTCGCCCGCATGCAGGTGGCCTCGCAGCGCCAGGCTGATCTCCACCAGCACCGCGTCATCGCACGGGGTGTAGACGTCGATGCCCGCGCTGCGCCCTGCCAGCACCACCGCATCCACCCAGAGCAGGTGCGCCAGTGCGTTGCCCCCCGCAGGCAGTGCGTCGCGCATGGCAGCCGAAAGCAGGATGCTGGTTCCGAAAGCTTTGTTCGCGCCTTCCAGCCGCGCGGCGGTGTTCACCGCATCGCCCACCGCGGTGTAGGTGAAGCGTTCGTGCGAGCCCAGATGCCCCACCGCCGCCTCGCCCGTGTGCAGGCCAATGCGCAACAGCACCCGGCCGAAAGGGGTGCCCTGCCACTCGGTGCGCAGCGCCACCATGTCGGCCTGCATGGCCTCTGCGCAAGCCAGTGCGCGTGCAGCGTGGGCTGGCTCGGGCAGCGGCGCATTCCAGAACGCCATGACCGCATCGCCAATGAACTTGTCGAGCGTGCCTCCGTGCTGGTGCACGCAGCGCGTCATGCGCGTGAAATACGCGTTCAGCGCCTGGGCCACCGCCTCGGGCGGCAGGTTTTCACTGGCTGCGGTGAAGCCCGCCAGATCGGAGAACAGCAGCGTGAGAACGCGGCGCTCGCCCTGCACGGCGGCAGGGGCCGTGCCCGCGGCGGCGAGCGCGTCCACCACCGCAGGCGGCACGTAGCGCGCGAAGTCGCTGCGCAGCTGCTCGCGGCGGCGGCGCTCGCGCCAGTAGCTGCCGGCCGCCCCCACGTTCAGGTGCAGCAGCAGGCCCGCCAGCGTGGGCAGCGCGCTCCACCACACGCCCACCAGATAGGCCCAGAAGGCGCCGATCAAGGCCAGCAGCGACAGCGCCACAGTGAGCCAGCCCGCACGCCACCCGCGCCAAACGCGCGTGGCCCACGCCGCGAACGCCACCGCCAGCACCGCCTGCAGCGCGGGGCCCGCCGGGTGCGCCGGCACGATCCAGTCGCCCGTCAAGCCGTTGATGAGGGCCGTGGCATGCATGAACACCCCCGACTGCGTGCCGGCGCCCCGCAAGCGCTGCGGTGTCGTGAACTGGTCCACCCCGCCCACCGGCGTGTTCTGCCCCACCAGCACCAGCCGGCCTTTCAGCGCACCGGGCGGCAGGCTCTGCCCGGGCTCCAGCACTTGGCTGTAGTGGGCATAGGGCAGCGGCACTTCCGGTGCGTAGTGGCGCATCAGCGCACCGGGCGGCGGTGCGGTGACGGGGCGGCCCGCGCTCTGCGCGAGCACACGCCAGAAAGCATCGCCCTGGGCGGGCGCGCGGCGCAGCACGCCGTCGTCGTCCACATCCACGGCCACGCTGCCATGGCGCGCCTGGGTGAATAGGGACGGCACGCCCTGCCGGTAATGCGCCACCTGCGAGCTTTGCACCGTGACCTCGGCACTGGCCAGCACGACGGGCATGCGGCCCTGCAGGGCACTGCCCAGGGCCGCATCGTCCGCCGCAGTCTGCGCGGAGGCGAAAAGCAGGTCCACTCCCACTGCGGCAGCACCTGCGGCCGACACCGCCCCCAGCATGCGCGCGTGCAGGCTGCGCGGCAGCGGTGGAGACAGGTTCAGTTCGGCCAGGCTGGGTTCGTCGATGCCCACCACCAGCACACCGGCATCGGGACGCACCGGCGCGGTCAGGCTGCTGAGCAGGTCGTACTCGAGCCGCGCAAGCGGCGTCCACAGCGGCAACAGCCACAGGAAAGCCAGCAGCAAGAGCGCAGCCAGCACCCGCAGCCCCCAGGACTGCCATGCGCCCTCCAACCCGTTCGGTGCCAGACTGGCCGTCATCTGCGCCTCTCTCGAAACGCTCGGCCGACAACGATGTTTTTTGCACGACCGCGTGTAACACACTGTATCTCGATCGATCGAATCCGCACTGCGTAGACACCCTGAGACGCGTCGCATCAAGCGCCAGGGGCCATGGTGTCCCGCGCGTTCTTGTGCTTAAACTGGGCGCATCTGCATGTTCTTTTCTGGAGATGCCATGAAGCTGTCGACTGTTTCTGTCGGGGCGCTGGCCGGCGCGCTGGCCGGCCTGCTGGCGGGGTGCAATACCGCCACCATGCCCCCGTCCGCCGCGATGGCCTCGGGGCGCGACCGCACGTTCAGCGTGCCTGTGTATGGTGCGGACACCGCCCCGGCCTATGGCGTCGCCACCCGCGAATGCCAGAAGCTGATGCTGTTTCCCAAACTGCTGCGCAATGACGGCTCGCGCCTGGTCTTCGAATGCGTGAGCGAAGCGCCAGACCGCCAGCCCTGAGCCGCGCGCGCAGCGCAGTGCCGGCTGGCGCCCTCGCTGCGCTGGCGGCCCTGCTCGCGGGCTGCGCCGCGCCATCGCCGCCGACGCAGGACGCGGCCCCGCCCCATGGGCGTCCCGCTGCCTGGACCAACAGCATCGGCATGGCGTTCGTGCAGGTGCCTGCGGGCACCTTCTCCATGGGCGGCGTGGAGTCGCCCGAGGCGCTCGCCCAGGCCTATCCCACGCTGGAGCCTCGGCGCTTCACCGATCTCGCGGACGAGCAACCCGCGCACACCGTGCACATCAGCCGCGCGTTCTACCTGGGCCGGCACGAAGTGACCGTGGGCCAGTTCCGCCGTTTCATCGACGCCTCGGGCTACGTGCCCGAGTCGGTGGCGGACGGCACTGGCGGCTACGGCTACAACGCGCAATACGACCCGGCCACCACGCGGCGCGGCGACGCTTTCGAAGGGCGCGACCCGCGCTACTCCTGGCGCAACCCCGGCTTTGCGCAGGGCGACGACCATCCTGTCGTCAACGTCACCTGGAACGACGCTCAGGCCCTGGCAGCGTGGCTGAGCCGCACCGAAGGCCACCGCTACCGCCTGCCCACCGAGGCCGAATGGGAATACGCCTGCCGCGCGGGCACCCGCACACGCTACCCCCATGGTGACGACCCGAAGGGCCTCGCACAGATGGCCAATGTCTTCGACCAGGCTGCGGCACCCTTGTGGGCACGCTGGCAGCAGCATGCCCTGAAGGGCAACGATGGGTATGCCTTCACGGCCCCCGTCGGCAGCTATGCGCCCAATGCGTTCGGCCTGTACGACATGCTGGGCAATGCGTGGGAATGGGTGGCGGACTGGCATGGCGACGACTACTACGCGCAGTCGCCGAGCTACGACCCGCAGGGCCCCGCAGAAGGCTCGGTGCGCGTGCGCCGAGGGGGCTCCTGGCACACATGGTCGTTCTATGCACGCTGCGGCTATCGCAACTGGAACAGCCCCCAAACCCGCTACACCTTGGTTGGAATCCGGCTGGCCAGAGATTGAGGGGGTGGAGCAGGTACCTGCAGGCAGCCCTGGCCCAGGAGAAGCGTCAACGAATGCACATATATTTGTTGACTTTCGTAGGACAGGACCGACATTTCTGACCGGGGCACGATAATTTGGGTATCTCCCAAACCTTATCGCAGCCATGAGCAGTCCGTCCTTATCCCTCTTCTATGTTCCGCTGTATCGTACGGACGACGATGATGCGCGGACGGCATCCGAGCCGCAGGGCGATAACTTCGGCCAAGCCTTTTCCGGCGGCGGCAACGGCATCGGTGCGAGCGTCGTGGGGGTATACACCTTCTCGTCCTCGGAAATCGGCAACTCTTCCGTGCAGGGGCTGTCGGTACGCAATCTGGCAGGCGGGGTGAAGTGGGGAACCGATGGGCTCGGCAATGGCGTATCGCTGACCTACAGCTTCCTGGTGCAGGGCGTGTCGGTATTCAACGAGAGCGAAGGCAACAGCTCTGTCACATCCTCCTTCTCGGCATCACAAAAGGCGGGCGCTCAGTCGGCCATGCAGAAGTATGCCAACGTGGCCAACATCACCTTCGCGCAGGTGACTGACTCGGCCGCACTGGCCGGAGACATCCGCTGGGGCAACTCGACCGGCATTTCCACCGCCATGGCGTACTTCCCATCCAATAGCGGCGTCGGTGGGAACGTCTGGTTCGGGACGAACTACTCCGACTACCAGAACCCCGTGGCGGGCGGGTATGGATACCAGACCTTCATCCACGAGCTGGGGCATGCGATGGGCCTGAACCATCCGCACACGTCGACGACGAACACGCCCGTGCCTGGGCATGACGTGTTGCAGTACTCCATCATGAGCTACAGAGGCTACGTGGGCCAGCCCTTGAACTCGGGCTACAGCCTGAGCTACTACCCGACAACGCCGATGATCGACGACGTCGCGGCGCTGCAGGCCATGTACGGCGCCAACATGTCCTACAGGGCAACGAACACGGTCTACTCGTGGGCAGCGGGAGCCCAGATCTTCGAGACCATCTGGGATGCGGGCGGCATCGACCATATCGACGCCTCCAACCAGACTCAGGGCGCCGTCATCAACCTGCAGCCTGGCACGTTCTCTTCCATTGGCGCATCCATCTGGAATGGCCAAACCAGTATCCGCGACACGCTGGGCATCGCCTACGGCGCGGTGATCGAGAACGCCACGGGGACCGCCTACTCCGATCTCATCTACGGCAACTCGGTGGCCAACACCCTGGTGGGCGGCTCGGGCAACGACACCATCGAAGGCGGGCTGGGCAACGACACCATCGAAGGCGGGCTGGGCACGGACACCATCATCCTGGCGGGTGCGCGAGGGACATACAGCGTCGCCCGGCCTACCGCCACGGAAGTGATTCTCACGGGCAATGGGCAGACGGTCACCGTAAGTGACGGCGAGCGTTTTCAGTTCACCGATGTCACCCGCAACCTCGAAGAGCTCATCGGTACCGTACCCACATCCGGTCCCGACCAGTTGGTCGGCTCGGCCGGGGACGACTCCATCAACGGCCTGGCGGGCAATGACAGCATCAGCGGCCTGGGCGACAACGACACCCTCATCGGCGGCGCCGGCATTGACACCCTCGTGGGCGGCCAGGGCGACGACACCTATGACGTGGATGTGGCCGGCGACGTGATCAACGAAGCCCTCAACGAAGGCATCGACCTGGTGCGCGTGGCCCTGGCCTCCGGCACCTACAGCATGGCCGACCACATCGAGAACGCCATCGTCACCTCTGCCGCCGCCGTGGGCATCACCGGCAACGCGCTGGACAATCTGCTCACCGGCAACGCCATGGCCAACACCCTCACCGGCAGCGGCGGCAACGATACGCTGGACGGCGCCGCCGGCGGCGACCGCCTGGTGGGCGGC
This sequence comes from Acidovorax sp. sic0104, assembly GCF_019219095.1. Taxonomy (GTDB): domain Bacteria; phylum Pseudomonadota; class Gammaproteobacteria; order Burkholderiales; family Burkholderiaceae_C; genus Acidovorax. Next base: position 3,117 of record NZ_JAHUWH010000016.1, on the reverse strand, counting down.
ACGGGCGATGACAGGTACATCGTGAACATGGCCAGCGATGTGATCGTGGAAGCCCTCTCCGAGGGCCTTGACAGCGTGGACGTGAGCTTCACGGCAGCCGGCACCTATGTGCTGTCGGCCAACGTGGAGAACGCTCTTGTCACCAACGCGTTGAACGTCAACCTGACGGGCAATGCGGACGCCAACCTGCTCACAGGGGGCGATGGCGCCAACCTGCTCAGCGGCCTGGGCGGCAACGACACCCTCGTGGGCGGGCTGGGCAAGGACACGCTGACCGGCGGTGCGGGCGCAGACCGCTTCGTTTTCTCCACGGCGCCCAGCGCTGGCAATGTGGACACGATCACGGATTTCCAGTCGGGCGTCGATGTCATCGCGTTGTCTGCCAGCGTGTACTCTGCGCTGGGGGCTGCCGGCAACACAGTCGGGCTCAGCGCCAACCTCACCTACAACAGCACGACAGGCATTCTGGCCTATGACGCCGACGGCGCCGCCGGAGACCCCGCAGTCCAGATCGCGCTGCTGGGCGTGTCGACCCACCCCGCCTCGCTGGGTGCGGCCTTCCTGCTGATCTGAAGGCTTCGCCGCGCCCGCCACGGGCATCCGCGGTCGCTCGCTACCGCGTGGTTGTTGATTCACGCTGAAAATTAAGCCATCTGGAACTGGCGCGGTCTCAAGCAGGCCCCTGATGGGCTTTGCAGTCCCTCCCTGATCAGCTCTACCCCTAGCTGGGGTTGATGCACCGAGCGATGCGTGCTGATACGGACGCTTTAGTAGCCTCCCCGGGAAGCTCACAATTTGTGAAACTGCACGAGGGGGGGCGATTCGAGCGCCGGTAGCGGGGGGGGGAATTTGATGGGTAGAAATGAAAAACGGGCCACGAGGGCCCGTCTTTGCTTGCTTACTGGCGGAGAGGGTGTCTGCCAAAAATACATCCAGCAATGATCAACAGGATCCAAAAACTTGCTCTACATTGTTGTTTTATATAAAGAAAATGTCCAACAACATCCAAGCACTACCGATAGGAACAGGCTGACAGTGGCATACTGATTGGCACACCCAATCAGATTTCCACGATGGCCGCAATCACTGACACTAAGGCGCGAAGTATCAAACCAGCGGACCCGGCAATGCCTCATGGCAGCATCACCGGTCTTGCCCTACACCCCTCTAGCACCAAGGGCCACGGCAAATGGGTCCTGCGATACGTCAGCCCAATCTCGGGCAAACGTCGAAATGCCGGCCTGGGCTCCTACCCTGAGATCAGCATCGCGGAAGTGGGCAAGCGCGCAACCGCAATGCGCATCGAGCTGGCCGAGGGCAAGGATCCGCTGGAAGAGAAGGCAAAGACTAAAGCCAAGCCTACGGTCCCCACCTTCAAGGAAGCGGCTCTCACACTTCATGGAAACCTTCTTCCTGGCTGGAAGAACCCCAAGCATGGCCAGCAATGGCTCAACACCCTGCAGGAGTACGTTTTCCCAAAGATGGGGACCAAACGTTTGCACGAGATTCAACCTAGCGACGTTGCCGAGGTGCTGAAGCCAATCTGGCTCATCAAGGCAGAAACAGCCGGTCGGATCAAACAGCGCATTCATGCCGTGATTGCCTGGGGTTTGGCCCACGGATACTGCCAATCCAATCCCGCTGATGTGGTTGGCCATTTGCTCCCGCAGCAGCCAGGCAAGGCTGTGCGTACTCAACACCATCCCGCCATGCCCTGGCGAGAAGTTCCAGAGTTCGTGCAGAAACACCTCCGGCCGGGCGACCGACCTGAGGTGACGCGCACCTTGCTTGAATTTGTGATTTTGACAGCCTGCCGCTCAGGCGAGGCACGGGGGGCAACCTGGAACGAGATCGATCTCAAGAACAAAACTTGGACTATCCCGCCCGAGCGCATGAAGGCAAAGTTTCCCCATCGCGTCCCGCTTTCGCCACGTGTGATGACAATCCTTGGAGAGCAGATGGACTTGCATAAAACCCTCGTGTTCCCTTCGGTACGAGATCAGGTCGAGCTCTCCGACATGGCACTGACATCGCTTCTGCGCCGGTTGAATGCTCGCAGTGACACCCCTGGAAGAGTGGCAACAGCACATGGATTCCGATCAAGCTTTCGGGATTGGTGCAGCGAGAAAGGTGTAGCTCGCGACCTCGCAGAGCGTTCATTGGCGCACTCAATTAAAGACAAGGTAGAGGCAGCCTACCATCGCACCGATCTACTCGAGCAGCGTCGGAAGATTATGAATTTATGGCAAGCCTTTGTCACAGACACGCCCTAAAATGAGATCCAATACCATCTGCTAAAGATAAATCTTATAAAACCCCTCAACCGACATCAAGATCTAGAAGGGTTTAACCGAGGATCCTCGACATCAGGATCCAGCTCTGGAAATTGCATCATGATGGGATGCATAAAATCGCGAAACACTTTAATCATCGCCACTCCAATCTCCTGCCTTATCCTTTTTTCAAGCTCTGGGTCTGGAATTGCACTTGCAATATCACCGATTTCGCTAAGAAATTCGCCAAGCTCTTGCGCGCATTTCATAATATTTTTCGCCTCATCGATATTCATTAGAATCCTTTAAACAGGCCATTTCGCCCACATTAATAGTCATTACATTTGTTGTCTCGCATGCATTTCCGGATACAAAGACGAATGCCATTAAATCCATCAGTGACGCGCCCCTCCGCATATTCATCTCTACAAAAATCCGCACATTTTTGCCAAACTTTTTTGCAGCGCCCAGTTAAGAAATTCACACATGTATCAACCACCGGCGGTATCACACAAGCCCAAGGCATGACCATACAAAGCGTGCGAGTTGGGTCAGGTAGCGTTGGAGGCGGAATGTAGGGATCGACGGGAGGAGGCACAGGGGGCTCAGGATCAATAGGGGGCGGATTTGTATCCCAACACTGTCCTGTTAGAACAGAGCAGACGCGGATCAGCCCCGTCGGATCGGTATAGCTCAGCGGATTCCCAGTGACATACCTGTCGCATCCCGGATGATTGCATAGACTCTAAACGCTATCCACTCTTCATGGCGCGAGCCGTTCTGCAAGAGTTGATAGAGTCGTTTCAATCCACCCAGGGAGTGAAGCCATGTTGATAGCCCTGCA
>NZ_JAHUWH010000015.1 GCF_019219095.1 Acidovorax sp. sic0104 | reverse complement strand
CTCCCCGCGCTGCTCCTGCACCATCCTCACCGCGCGCTCACGCACCTCGGGCGAGAACTTGTTCGTCTTCTTCATGGCTCAATCCTCTCAGAGTGTTGAGCCTCCTCAAAAACCGGGGCGATTCAACTGTCGGCATCAGATCCTCGCCTAGCAGATCGCGTAAACATTAAGCACCCGTGCGATTACGACTATTTGTGGGAGTTGATGCTTCAGCACCTTGAGCTTCATCACAAGTACTACGCCCTACACTTTCCACTTTGGGACTCCGAAGTGCCTATCGATCCGGAGAAGTATCAACAGATTTCTATTCTTGAATCCGCGAAGATTGACAATGACGAAGCCTTAAAAGATGCAGTCCGCTTCATCGCTTCACTCTCCGCAGTGGATGGGGCACTCGTTATCACTGATCGCTTTCGAGTTCTTGGTTTTGGTGCTGAAGTGATCGCACAATCGCCAACTCTTCGGGACGTGCAGATAGCTATGAATCCTGAAGCGACGACTAAGCAGCCAGTTTCGATCGAAACCTATGGAACGCGACATCGATCTGCTTTTAGGTTTTGCTCCACATATGAAGATGGGATCGCTTTTATTGTTTCGTCTGATGGTGGCGTTAAGGCAACAAAGCGTATTGGCTCGGAAGTACTTCTTTGGCCTGAAGTGCAACCAAGCTTTTGGGATGCATAGTCGGGAATGAGACCTAGCAAAGAAAAAGCCCGGCACAAGCCGGGCTTCCCACTTTTAATCCCCCTCACTTGCAGCTAAAACTCCCCGCACTCTCCACATCCCCCGTCCCGTTGTACCGCGCCACCTTCGGGTACACACACAGCGGCCGGGTGCGGTTGGCAGACCAGCTGGAAGGCAGTTCGGCGTTGACCACCTTGGCACCCTCGCCGCGCGCGTTCGCCGTCACGCTGTCGGGCGCCTTGCCTTGTTCCACCCACGCCACCAGCGGGGCCAGCATGTCGAACTGGTCGGTGGCGGGGCCGCCGGAGCAGTGGTTCATGCCGGGCACCAGGTACAGGCGGGCAAAGTCATCGGCCTTGCCGCCGTGGTGGGCCTGCACGCGGTCCATCCATTGGGCGGTGTCGATGGGCGAGAACACGCCGTCGGCCACGCCGTGGTAGACCATCATCTTGGCGCCCCGGTTGCGCAGTGTGCTCAGGTCGGTGGGGTTGGGGGGCGTCATGTACGACCAGGATGACTCGGTGTAGACCGGCGTGGTGGCGAACATCTTGGGGTAGTCCGCGTCCATGCTGAAGTTCAGCGCGTACTGCAGGCCGGTGGTGGCCTTGAAGGCGTCCATCGTGGAGGGCGGCGTGGTGAACAAAAAGGCCACGGCACCCGCATCGCGCGTGGTGGGGGCGTTGAAGTGCCAGAACGCAAAGTTGCTGCCTGCCACGCCGGGGTCGAACCAGGTGCCGGTGTACAGGGCTTCGCCCTTGCTGTTTTGGGGCCCGGCAAAGATGCTGGCCAGCACGCTCTTTTGCTCGGCAGAGATGCAGGTGCCATCGCGCGCGGTGTTGGCAGCGGTGCAGGTGGGCACGTCGCGCTGCAGGTTGAAGGCGGCCTGGCAGGCTTGCACGTCGTTCACCTGGCCGTCCGTGGCGCCGTCCAGCGCGTCGCAGCGTTCGACGATCTTGCGGCTGATGAGCTGGAACTCGGCGGGGCTCACGGCCTTGGTCAGGTCGGGCTGGCCGTTCGCGTCCTTGGGCGCCACCTTGGCGTATTGCTGGGCCTTCCACAGCTGGGCCGTGGCGGCCTTGGGCAGGCTGAAGCCGGGGTTGCCCGCCAGCACGCCGTCGTACTGGTCGGCATAGCGCGATGCGGCCACCATGGCGTGGCGGCCGCCGTTGGAGCAGCCTGCGATGTACGAGCGGTCGGGGCCCTTGCCGTAGGCGCCCTTGATCAGGTCTTTGGCCATGGGGGTGAGGGTGCCCACGGCCTGGTAGCCGTAGTCGCGCCGGGCCTGGGGGTCCAGCCCGAAGAAGGGTGTGGGCGCGCCGTGGCCCGCGTCCGAGCTGAGCACGGCAAAGCCTTGCACCAGCGCGGGCGCCACGGGGGCGCCGCCGCTGACGGCGCCCAGGGCCATCACCACGCTGCCGTCCAGGCCTCCGTTGGCCTGGTGAAGGAAGCGGCCGTTCCACGACACGGGCATGCGGATCTCGAAGCCGATGGCGTAGGCCGCGCCGTCCACGGGGCTGGTGCGTTCTTTCATCCTGCCTTTGACGAGGCAGTGCGCGGGCGCCTGGATGGTGTTGCCCTGCAGCGTGAGCGGGCCTTCGGCCACCGTCTCGGCCGAGGTGATGCGGGTGTGGGGCAGTGCCAGGCTCTGGGCCAGCGTGGCGCAGTTCTTCAGCGTGGCGGGTATGGCGGCGCTGAGCTGCGGCGGGGGCGTGGTGCGGGGTGCGCTGGCGCAGCCCGCCAGCAGGGCCGCCGCGGCCAGCGCGCTGGCGGCCAGTGTGGCGTGAGGGGCCGGGCGGAATGAAGAGGTGGTCATGGCTGGTTTCCTACGCTCCGGGGTGCAGGGCAAATAAGGCATTCGATGCAGGCCCCGGCCTGCGAAGGCCGGGGCCTGGGGCTGCGTTACGTTGCGTGGGGCTGAAGCTACTTGCAGCTGAAGCTGCTGGCGCTGTTGATGTCGCCCGTGCCGTTGTAGCGCGCCACCTGGGGGTAGGCGCACAGGGGGCGTGTGCGGTTGGCGGCCCAGCTGGCTGGCACGTTGGGGTTCGCGCCTGCGGCGTTGCCAGCCCCGCGCGCGCTGGCCACCAGGCCTTCAGGCGCCTGGCCTTTTTCCACCCAGTTCACCAGCGGGGTCAGCATGTCGAACTGGTCGGTGGAGGGGCCGCCCGAGCAGTGGTTCATGCCCGGCGCGCGGTAGAAGCGCGCAAAGTTGCTGGCGTCGCCGTTGTTGGCGGTGCGCAGGCTGTCGTACCACGCGGTGGTGTCGTCGCTGGAGAAGATGGCGTCGCTGGTGCCGTGGTAGACCATCATCTTGGCGCCCCGGTTCTTCATGGCCGAGAGGTTGCTGGGGTTGGGCGGCGTCATGAACGACATGGCGCTTTCGGTGTAGACCGACGTGGTGGCGTTCACACGCTCCCACATGGTGGTGGGGTCGCCCGTCAGCGCAAAGGCGGGGCCGTTGAAGGTGGCTGCATCGTCTGGCGGGGCTGCCCAGATCAAGGCCACACCGCCGGAGTCCAGCATCAGTGGCGCCGTGAATTCCCAGAAGCCGTAGTCCGAGCCGGCCAGGCCCGCGTCATACGGAAAGCTGGCATACAGCCGCGAGCCGTTGCGTGCCGTGGGGCCGCTGAAGATCTTGGCAATGCCCGTCTTCTGCGCGGCCGAGAGGCAGCTGCCGTCGCGCGCGCCGCTGCAGGTGGGCACGTCGCGCTCCAGGTTGAAGGCTGCCTGGCAGGCGCCGGTGTCTTGCACCAGGCCGTCCGTGGCGCCGTCCAGCGCATCGCACTTGGACAGCACGGCGTTGGAGACGAGCTTGCGCTCGGCTTCGGTGAAGCCGGTGGAGATGTCGCCGGGCGTGCTGGCCAGCGATGCATAGATCTGCCCGCCCGCGATGTTGGCGATGGCGGCCTTGGGCAGGTTGTAGCCGGGGGCACCGACCAGGTAGCCGTCGTATTGGTCGGGCATGCGCGTGGCGGCCACCATGGTGTGGCGTCCGCCGTTGGAGCAGCCGCCGAAGTACGAGCGGTCGGGCGCCTTGCCGTAGGCCGTCTGGATGGCGCTCTTGGCCATGGGCGTGAGCTTGGCCGCGGCCTGGTAGCCGAAGTCCAGGCGCGCCTGCGGGTCGATGCCGAAGGTGGGGCCGCCAGCGGCTTCGTGTCCGGCGTCCGAGCTGATGACGGCGAAGCCCATGTTCAGCGCATTGTCCAGACCGCCGCCACCGTTCACGGCGCCCGTGGCCGTGACCACGCTGCCATCGATGCCGCCGTTGGCCTGGTAGAAGAAGCGGCCGTTCCAGTCGTTGGGCAGGCGCATTTCAAAGCCGATGGCGTAGTTCTTGCCATCCACCGGGCTCACGCGCTGGAACATCTTGCCCGTGACCTGGCAGTGCGCGCGCACGGGTTTGCCCGCCACGGTCAGCTTGCCCGCGTCCACCGGCGTGGCCGCCGTGATGGTGGTGTTGGCAAAGTTGATGCGGCTGGCCAGGTCGCTACACGACTTGAGCGCGGCGGGGCTGGCAGCCGCGAGCTGCGGCAGGCCGGAGTCGGACGAGCCGCCACAGCCCGCCAGCAGGGCCAGCGGCAACACGGGAAATGTTGCCAGGCGAAGGGTGCGCGGTGCGGCGCGCCAGCTCAGGGTCTTTCCTCTCAACTTCATGGTCTTTGTCTCCGTTTTTTCGAGGCGCAGGACAGCCCGCAGCGCGGCCTCGACGCGCTGTGGGAAGGAAAGCGGGAAATCGTCTGTTTGCTACTGAATCAATAGCTTCTGGCGCTTGTCTGTCAGGCGGTAGCGGCCGTTTTGGGCCAGGATTCGGACACCTGGGCGATGCGCTGGCGGATGATGGCCGTGCGCATCCCGAACTCTGGCAGCACCCATTGCGCGAAGGCGTTGGCAGGCGCTTGCCAGCGCGGGGTGTTGCTGGCGGTGGCAATGCGCTGCCATGCCCATTCCAGCAGCACCAGCGCCACGGCGCGCAGGTAGTCATCGGCCACCCAGTAGGGCAGCTCGGGGTCGGTCTGCGCGGCAACCGCCAGGGTCTGCGTGATCTCGACCAGCGCATGGCAGCGCGCGCTGGCGGCGGGACTGGGCGCTGCGCCGGGGAGCGTGGCCAGCAGTGCGGCCAAGCCATCGCCGCCATCGGCCAGCACCTTGCGCACCAGCAGGTCGATGGCCTGGATCTCGTTCGTGCCCTCATAGATCATGGCCACGCGGGCGTCGCGCACGATCTGCTCTATGCCCCATTCGCGCACGTAGCCGTGGCCGCCGAACACCTGCAGGCAGGCGCTGGCGCCATGAAACGCCTGATCGGTCAGCGCCGCCTTGAGCACCGGCGTGACCAGTGCGCACCAGCGCTGCGCTGCGGCGCGCGCGGCTGCGTCGGTGCTGTGTTTTGCTGCGTCCAGTTGCAGCGCCGTGTGGTACGCCAGCACCCGCCCGCCGTCGATCCAGGCACGCTGCGTGGCGAGGATGCGGCGGATGGCGGGGTGGTCCTGGATGAGGCTGGTGTCCTTGGCGCCGGGTGCGCGCATCTGGCGCCGCTCGGCGGCGTACGCGCTCGCCTTTTGCCACGCTGCTTCGAGCAGGCCGATGCCCTGCAGGCCCACGTGCAGGCGTGCGGCGTTCATCATCACGAACATGGCGGCAAGGCCGCGGTTCGGCTCGCCCACCAGCCAGCCGGTGGCGTCGTCAAAGCGCATCACGCAGGTGGGGCTGCCGTGCAGGCCCATCTTTTCTTCGATGCGTTCGCAAACCACGGCGTTGCGGGTGCCGTCGGGCAAGACTTTGGGCACCAGGAACAGCGACAGGCCCTTGGGCCCTGCCGGTGCATCGGGCAGGCGCGCCAGCACCAGATGCACGATGTTGTCGGTCAGGTCGTGTTCACCGCCCGAGATAAAAATCTTGCTGCCATTCACCCGCACGCTGCCGTCCGGCTGCGGCACGCCGCGCGTGCGCACCAGGCCCAGGTCGCTGCCCGCGTGGGCTTCGGTCAGGCACATGGTGGCCAGCCATTCGCCGGTGGCGACTTTCTCCAGGTACTGCGCCTTGAGGGCGTCGCTGGCGTGGTGCTTGATGCATTCGTACGCACCGTGCAGCAGGCCGGGCGCCATGGTCCAGCCGTGGTTGGCACCGGCCAGCCATTCAAACAGCACACATTCGAGCACCGCAGGCAGGCCCTGGCCGCCGTCTTCGGGTGCGCAGGCCAGCGCGGGCCAGCCGCCTTGCCAGAAGGCCTGGTACGCATCGCGGAAGCCGGGGGGCGTGTGCACCTTGCCTGCGTCAAACCGGCAACCCACTTCATCGCCCGTGCGCTGCAGCGGGGCCACGGCGGTGTCCACAAACTTGGCGGCTTCTTCCAGCACCTGCGCTGCCAGCTCGCCATCGGTGTCGGCAAACGGGGCCAGCGCCTGCCACTGCGCGGGGGCCTGCAGCACCTCGGTCAGCAGGAACTGGATGTCGGTGAGGGCCTGGCGTGCTTGCATGGATTGCTCTTGATTTAATAGCTATTGGCGCATGGTGGAAGCGCGGTAACGGCTGTTTTTGCTTGAAATCCTGGTCAACCGGCGGCTGACCGTTCACCCTGATCCGGTCGAAGGGGTTGCGGGGGGCATGCCCTGGCTTCGACAGGCTCAGCCCGAACGGGTGGGGCGAGGGTTGCGCCCGCCACCCGCCGATACCGGCGCGCCCCAGGCGAGGGCCGCCGCGCAAGGGCCGCCCCGCCGCGCTGGCGGCGTCCCCCTGGGGGGGAAGGCGCGCCAGCGCCTCAGGGGGGGTACTCAAGAATCTGCCGTGAACCCGATCTTCTTGATCAGCGGCCCCCAGGTGTCGTACTCGGCCTTTTGCCAGCGGGCCTGTTCCTCGGGCGTGGAGCCGTGCGGCATCAGGCCCACGATGGCCAGGCTGTCGATGACCGACTTTTCCTTCAGCGCCGCGTTGATCGCGGCATTGGCGGCGGCGATCACCGGCTTGGGTGTGGCGGCGGGGGCGTAGAAGCCGAACCACTCCTCGGTGGTCAGCTCGGGGAAGCCCTGCTCGGCGAACGTGGGCACGTCGGGTACGTAGATGGAGCGCTTGGGGCCGGACGTGGCCAGGATGCGCAGCTTGCCGGCCTTGTAGTTGGCGATGAAGTCGCCGTGCGGCGTGACCATGGCGGCGATCTGCCCGCCCACCACGTCCGTCACGCCGGGGATGGAGCCGCGGTAGGGCACATGGCGCAGGTCCACGCCGCTGTTGATGCCCAGGAGCGCGCCCAGGAAGTGGGGCGTGGAGCCCGCGCCGGGCGAGCCGTAGCTCGCGTCCTTGGGGTTGGCCTTGGCCCACGCGAGGAAATCCTTCACCGTCTTCACGCTGGCGGGCACCATGGGACCCACGGCCAGGCCGTGGTGCATGATGGCCGCGATCGACACGGGCGCGAAGTCCTTGTCGGTGTAGTTCATCTTGCTGTAGATGTGCGGGTAGTTGGCCAGGGCCGACACCTGCGCCACGGCCAGCACGGAGCCATCGGCAGGGGCTGACTTCAGGGTCTCCAGCGCGATGCGTCCGCCTGCACCGGGCTTGTTCTCCACCACGCCGGCGTTCTTGCTGAAAGCCGAGCCACCCCACTTCTCGGCCACGCGGCGCGCCACGGTGTCGCCCGAGCTGCCGGCTGGAAAGCCGAAATACACCTTGACCTGGTCCACCTGCGCCTGGGCGGCGAAGGGGTGCAGGGCGCCCAATGCGGCGCTGGCGCCAAGGGCCTGAACGAATTGACGGCGTGTGGTGCTCATGGTTTGTCTCCTGATGTGAATCTGACGGAAATTTCAATAATCAACTGGGGTGTTTGCACACCCTCTCGTTATCGACTGGGCTGCGCCTCCCACGGCGCTTGAAACTGGCGCTGCGCAAGCCAGCGCCACCGTGGAACTGGCTTTGCCAGGCCACCGGTGGCGTCCCCCTGGGGGGATGACGCGAAGCGGCTCAGGGGGGCTTCTCATCTTGGTGCCATACGGAGGGCGCCATCCAGGCGGATCACCTCGCCGTTCAGGTGCCCGTTGGTCACGACGTGGCAGGCCAGCTCGGCAAACTCCTCGGGCTTGCCCAGGCGTGGCGGGAAGGGGATGCTCGCGGCCAGCGACTGCTGCACGGCTTCGGGCAGCTCCTTCATCAGCGGCGTGGCGAACAGGCCGGGCGCCACGGTGCACACGCGGATGCCGTGCTGCGCCAGGTCGCGCGCCATAGGCAGCGTCATGCCGACCAGGCCACCCTTGGAGGCGCTGTAGGCCTGCTGGCCCACCTGGCCGTCGAACGCGGCGGCTGAGGCGGTGAACATCATCACGCCGCGCTCGCCGCTCTGCAGGGCGGGCAGTTTCGCGCAGGCGGCGGCGAACAGGCGGCTCACGTTGTAGCTGCCGATCAGGTTGATGGTCACCACGCGCGTGAAGTCTTCCAGCGGCGCGGCGCTGCCGTCGCGCTGCACGATGCGCTTGGCGCTGCCGATGCCGGCCACGTTCATCAGGATGCGCGCCGGGCCGTGTGCGGCGGCGGCCTTCTCCAGCGCGGCGGTCACGCTGGCGGTGTCGGTGATGTCGCAGGCGCAGGCCACTCCGCCGATATCGGCAGCCACTTGCTCGGCCAGCTCGGCATTGCGGTCGAGCACGGCGACCTTGGCGCCCAGGCGCGCCAGTTCGCGGGCGGTGGCTTCACCGAGGCCCGACGCGCCGCCGGTCACGATGGCGGCTTGTCCTTGGATATCCATGCTATGTGTCCTTGATGAAAATGGTTTGTGTCTTTGGTGTTCAGTGGCGCGGCACCAGCGTGCCGGGCAGCGTGCCGCCGTGCAGTGCGTCCACCACGTGCGCGCGGTGTTGCAGCACGGCGCGCTGGTTGATGGAACCCTTGTCGGTGACTTCGCCCTTGTCGAGCGAGGGCGGCTCGGCCATCAGGTGCGCACGGGCCACGCGGGTGGCGCTGCCGGTGGACTCGGCGGCGAGCCGGTCGATGACCTGCTGGAAGTGCTGCTGCACGGGCGCGCTCTCCAGCACCTCCTGCAGGCTCGCGCTCTCGGGCAGGCCGCTGAGCGTGCGGATGGTGGCCGTGGGCACCAGCAGCGCGCCGATCTCCTTGAGGTTGATGCCGGTGATGACCGCATCCTGCACGTAGGGCGCGCAGGCCGCGATGATCTTGGCGCGCATGGGGCCCACGCTCACGAAGGTGCCGGTGCTGAGCTTGAAGTCCTCGGCAATGCGGCCGTCGAACTTCAGGCCCTTGTTCGGGTCGGTCTCGTCGATCCATTTCACGGCATCGCCCGAGCAGTAGAAGCCTTCTTCGTCGAAGGCATCGCGCGTGGCCTCGGCATTGCGCCAGTAGCCGGGCGTGATGTTGGGGCCGCGGTAGCGCACCTCGACCTTGCCGTCGACGGGCACGAGCTTGAGTTCGAGCCCCGGCGTGGGCACGCCGATGTCGCCCGCCTGCACGTCGGGGCTGTTCACCGCCACGCAGAAGGGGCAGCCTTCGGTCATGCCCAGGCCCGTGTTCATCACGATGCGCTCGCCCACCTCGCGCTCGGCGCTCTCGAACAGCGAGTCCCAGATGGGCTGCGACAGCGCAGCAGCGGCAAAGAAGAACATCTTCACGCGGCTGAGCAGATTTTTGCGCAGCTGCGCGTCGGTCTTCATGGTCTGCGCGATGACCTCGAACCCCGTGGGCACGTTGAAGTACACCGTGGGCGCGATCTCGCGCAGGTTGCGGATGGTCTCGGCCATGCCCTTGGGCGTGGGCTTGCCTTCGTCCAGATAGAGCGTTCCGCCGTTGTAGATGACGATGCCGAAGTTGTGGTTGCCGCCGAAGGTGTGGTTCCACGGCAGCCAGTCCACCAGCACCAGGGGCTCCTCGGCCAGCACGGGCATGGACTGGTTCATCTGCTGCAGGTTGGCGGCCCACATGCCGTGCGTCACGATGACGGCCTTGGGCAGCTTGGTGGAGCCCGAGGTGAACATGAACTTGGCGATGCTGTCGGCCGTGATGGCGCCATGCGCCGCATCCACGGCGGGCGTGGCGGGGGTGGCCAGCAGGTGGCTGAAGGGCAGGGTGCTGCGGCCTTCGATGGCGCCCGAGCCCAGCACCACCCGCACGTCGGGGGCCAACGTGGCCTGGATGGCCCGCGCAAAACGCTGGCCGTCGCTCGCGAAGACCAGGCCCGGGGTCAGCGTGTCGAGCACGTGGCGCAGCTTGTCGAAGTCCTGGCTGATGGTGGAGTACGCGGTCGACACGGTGCACTGCGGCACGCCGGCCACCAGGCAGCCCAGCGACAGCAGCGCGTGGTCCAGGTCGTTCTCGCTCAGGATGGCCACGGGGCGATCAGCGCTCAGCTGCATGTCGAGCAGGGCCTGGGCAATGCTGCGCGCGGCCTGCCAGGCCTGGCCGTAGGTGATGTGGCGCCAGTCGCCCAGGCTGCCGTCGGCGTTCTTCACGCGCTGGGCCATCCAGGTGCGGTCGGGCGCCGCGTGCGCCCAGTGCGCCAGGCGGTCCGTGAGCCGCACGGGGTAGGGCGCCAGATCTTGCGTGGCCCGCACGTAGACCACGCCGTCGTCTGTCCGGCGGGTGCTGACTTCGGTCACGCCGAAGCGCAGCGGCCGGTAGCGGGGAGAGGGGTTGGTTGCCGTCATGGAAAAGCGTCTCGGTGGGGCTGGCTGGATGCGCAGTGGCGGACCGCGCGTGTCAGTCCTTCTTGACCTTGGCAGCCTTGCCGTCCAGGAAGGCGCGCACGCGGGCCTTGGCCTCGGGGGCGCTCTGGGCGATGGCGGCCATCATGGCTTCGGTCATCAGGCCCTGGTCCGACGGCTGCTCGGCAATGCGCGGCAGCGCGTGCATCAGCGCGTAGTTGGTCAGCGGCGCGTTCTGCGCAATGCGCTGGGCCAGCTCGAAAGCCCTGTCGAACGCCGTGCCGGTGGGCACGAGGTACTGCGCGAAGCCCACGCGCTCGCCGTCCACCGCGTTGTAGACGCGGCCGGTCATCATCATGTCGGTCATGCGTGCCGTGCCGATCAGGCGCGGGATGCGCACCGCGCCGCCGCCACCCACGAAGATGCCGCGCGAGCCCTCGGGCAGCGCGTAGAAGGTGGATTCATCGGCCACGCGGATGTGGCAGGCGCTGGCCAGCTCCAGGCCCCCGCCCACCACTGCGCCGTGCAGCGCGGCCACCACGGGCACGGGGCCGAACTGCACGCGGTCGAGCGCCGCATGCCACATGCGCGAGTGGTGCAGGCCCTGGCCCGCATCGCGCTCTTTCAGCTCGGACAGGTCCAGGCCCGAGCAGAAGTGCTCGCCTTCGCCATCGATCACCGCTGCGCCCACGGTGGCGGGCAGGTTGTCCATCACATCCCGCAGCGCCAGGATCAGGCCGTCGTTCAAGGCATTGCGCTTGGCGGGGCGGGCCAGGCGGATGACCGCGATGTCCTCGCGTTCGCCGCGGATTTCGAGGGAGATGTCGGAGTGCTTGGTCATGGTTGTCGAGGTGAGTTGGGGAAATTATGGTTATCAAAAATAACTAAAACAAGGCCATTCCAGCGGTCTTTGCTAGGGGCTTTCCCTAGCATTTCCGGGTGATCATATGATTATGATAAATAACTAAAATGGCACCGATTCACAGCAAGGAACCGTCATGAACGCCTTCATCCCCTACGGCATCTACTGGTCGTCCCCGTTCGCCAAGTGGCAGGGCTCGCTGGCCAACCTCAATGCGCTGCCGCTGGCGGCCACGGTGGGCAAGCAGGCGCTGGCCGTGCGGGGGTACGACCTGGCGGCGGTGGACCTGGCGATCCTCGGCATCACCAACCCGCAAAAGGGCAGCTTCTACGGCCTGCCCTGGGTCACCGGTCTCATGGGCATCGACCGCGTGGCCGGGCCCACGGTGCAGCAGGCCTGCGCCACCAGCGTGCGCGCGCTGCAGATGGCCGCGCAGGAAGTGGCCTGCGGCACGGCCACCAGCGCGCTCTTGGTGATGGCCGACCGCCAGTCCAACGGCCCGGTGGTGTATTACCCGGATTCGAGCGGCACTGGCGGCTACGGCATCACCGAGCACTGGGTGCCCGACAACATGGGCCACGACCCCTACGCCAAGAACCCCATGCTGCAGACCGGCGAGAACGTGGCCGCGCGCTATGGCATCAGCACCGAAGAGCAGCACGCGCTCAAGCTGCACCGCTACCACCAGTACCAGGAGGCGCTGGCCAACGACCGTGCCTTCCAGAAGCGCTACATGGCCGATGTGCCCGTCACCGACTCGAAATTCCGCAAGCAGACCGGCACGCTCAGCGCAGACGAAGGCATCTTCCCCACCACCGCCGAAGGCCTGGCCCGGCTCAAACCAGTGAAAGAAGGCGGTACCGTGACCTTTGGCGGCCAGACGCACCCGGCAGACGGCAATGCGGGCGCCATCGTCACCACCCGCGAACGCGCCCGCGCTGTGGCCACCGACCCGGGCATTGAAGTCGAGATCCTGGGCTTTGGCATGGCGCGCGTGGAGGCGGGCTACATGCCCATGGCGCCGTCGCCCGCTGCGTTCAACGCGCTCAAGAACGCGTGTCTGTCCATCAGCGATGTGGCGGCCATCAAGACCCACAACCCCTTTGCCGTGAACGACATCGCCCTGGCGCGCGACACAGGCTTTGCCTGGGAGCGCATGAACAACTACGGCAGCTCCATCATCTGGGGCCACCCGCAGGCGCCCACCGGCATGCGCGCCATCATCGAACTGATCGAAGAGCTCGTGCTGCGCGGCGGCGGCGTGGGCCTGTTCACCGGCTGCGCGGCAGGCGACACCGGCTACGCCACCGTGCTGCGCGTGACGGACAGCAAAACCACTTCCAAGGCCTGACCATGACGACCGCTTCGACAAGCTCTTTCTCCGCCCTCTTGAACGCCTGGCTGGTGGACGGCGTGCGCACGCCCATGGTCGACTACTGCGGCCCGTTGGGCCATGTGTCGCCCACCGACATGGGCATCAAGGTCGCCCGGGCCGTGCTGGAGAAAAGCGGCGTGCCCGCCACTGACGTGAACTCGGTCATCACCGGGTCGATGGCGCAGGCCGACTTCGACGCCTTCGTGCTGCCGCGCCACATCGGCCTGTACGCGGGCGTGCCGCAAGCGGTGCCGGCCATCCTGGTGCAGCGCATCTGCGGCACGGGCTTCGAGCTGTTTCGCCAGGCCGCCGACCAGATCGCGCTGGGCTATGCCGACGTGGCGCTGGTGGTGGGCACCGAGTCCATGACGCGCAACCCGATTGCCGCCTACACCCACCGCACCGGCTTCAAGCTGGGCGCGCCCGTGGAGTTCAAGGACTTCCTGATGGAGGCGCTGATCGACACCGCAGGCCCCGTCACGATGATCGAGACCGCCGAGAACCTGGCCAAGAAGTACGGCATCACCCGCGAAGACGTGGACGCCTACGCGGCGCGCTCGTTCGAGCGGGCGCTGCAAGCCCAGGCCGACGGCTTTCTGGCCGGCGAGATCGTGCCGGTGACGAGCGAGAAGTTCGCGCTCGAAGGCTACGCCACGCGCGGCATCACACTGCCGCGCAAGGTGGCGCAGCTCGACCGCGACACGCACCCGCGCCCCTCGCCCGTCGAAGCGCTGGCGGGGCTGCGCACGGTGTACCCCGGCGGCGTGCAGACGGCGGGCAACAGCTCGGCGCTGGTCGATGCAGCCGTGGGCGCCGTGGTGGCCAGCGATGCATATGTGCAGCGGCGCGGCCTCAAACCCCTGGCGCGCCTGCGTGGCGCGGCAGCCGTCGGCGTGGCGCCCGAAACCATGGGCATCGGCCCGGCGCCCGCCATCCGCGCGCTGCTGGCGCGCACCGGGCTCTCGCTGGATGACATCGGCCTTTTTGAAATCAACGAAGCACAGGGTGCGCAGACCATCGCGGTGGAGCGCGAGCTGGGCCTGGACCGCGACAAGCTGAACGTGAACGGCGGCGCGATTGCACTGGGCCACCCGCTGGCCGCCACCGGCGTGCGCCTGACGGTGACCCTGGCGCGCGAGCTGCGCCGCCGTGGCCTGCGCTATGGCATCTCCAGCGCCTGCGTGGGCGGTGGGCAGGGCATTGCACTGCTGATCGAAAACACCGACGTCTGAACCGCGCCACCCCCTTTAATCGCACGAGCTACACACCATGAAAATCATCACCTCAGCCCAGGCCGGCGCCCTGATTCCCGACAACGCCACCATCTTCCTGGGCGGCCTGGCCGTCTCCAGCCTGCCCGAGGAAGTGCTCAAGGGCGTGGAAAAGAACTTTCTGGAGACTGGTCACCCGAAGAGCGTAACCACCTGGGCCTGCGGCGCCATCGGCAACAGCAAGGACGCGGGCATGGTCCACTTTGCCCACCCCGGCATGATCAAGCGCACCGTGGCGGGCCACTTCGGCCAGACGGGTGCCGAGATGATGAAGATGGTGTTTGACGGCGAAGTGGAGGCCTACAACTTCCCGCAGGGCAGCCTGTCGCACCTCACGCGCCACATTGCCAGCCGCAGCCCCGGGCTGCTGACCAAGGTGGGCCTGGGCACGTTCGTGGACCCCCGCATCGAAGGCGGCAAGCTCAACAGCAAGTCCACCGAAGACCTGGTCAAGCTCGTCGAATTCAACGGCGAGGAATGGCTGTTCTACCCCGCGCCCAAGGTCGATGTGGCCATCATCCGCGGCACCTTGGCCGATGAGAACGGCAACATCACCCTGGACAAGGAAGGCGTGCTGCTCGAGCAGATCAACATCGCCCACGCGGCCAAGGCCAGTGGCGGCATCGTGATCGTGCAGGTGGAGCGCATCGTGAAGGCCGGCAGCCTGCACCCCAAGTCGGTCAAGGTGCCGGGCGTGTCGGTGGACTACGTGGTGGTCAGCCAGCCCGAGAACCACATGCAGACCATCACCACGCAGTTCAACCCCGCGCTGTGCGGCGATGTGCGCGTGCCGCTCAACTCGCTGGCGCCCATGCCGCTGGACGAGCGCAAGGTGATCGCGCGCCGCACGGCGCTGGAGCTCACGCCCGGCGCCATCACCAACCTCGGGATCGGCATCCCGGCCGGCGTGCCGTCGGTGGCGGCGGAAGAGGGCGTTTCCGAGCAGTTCACGCTGAGCGTGGAAAGCGGCATCACGGGCGGCATCCCGGCGCAGCTCGGGGACTTCGGCACTGCCTACAACGCCGACGCCATCATCGAGCAGTCGCTGCAGTTTGACTTCTATGACGGCGGTGGACTGGACGCGAGCTTCCTGGGCCTGGCGCAGGCCGACAACCACGGCAACGTGAACGTGAGCAAGTTCAACGGCCGGCCCGTGGGCTGCGGTGGTTTTGTGAACATCACGCGGTCCACCAGGAATCTGGTGTTCTGCGGCACTTTCACGGCGGGTGGCCTGGAGGTGAAGGTGGCCGACGGCAAGCTTTCCATCGTCAAGGAAGGCCGCTCGCGCAAGTTCATCGAGAAGGTCGAGCAGATCACCTTCAACGGGCTGGACGCTGCGCAGCGCGAGCAGAACGTGCTCTTCGTGACAGAACGCGCCGTGTTCCACCTGACCACCGAGGGCCTGGAGCTGACAGAGATTGCGCCCGGCATCGATCTGGAACGCGACGTGCTGGCGCACATGGGCTTCCAGCCCATCATGCGCAACGTGAAGACCATGGACCCGGGCCTGTTCCGCGATCAGTGGGGCGGGCTGGCGCAGGCGATGGCGTCGAAGGCTGCGCAGGCCTGAGGAGGGCCCGCAGCCGGTGTTTTGCGCTGCGTCTACTGCTCGCTGTCGGTATAGACCTTCTGCAACAGCCGGATCAGCGTCTTGCGTTCGGCCGAGGTCAGGCGCGAGGTGGCGTCCACCTCCAGTTGCGCGGCGGTCTGCTCGGCCTGTGCCGTGAGCTCGATGCCTGCGGGCGTGAGGTGCACGCCCATGGCGCGGCCGTCGCTCGGGTGCGGGCGGCGCTCAATCAGGCCGCGCCGCTCCAGCGCTGCGATCAAACCCACCAGGTTGGGCGGCAACACGTTGAGCGTGGCGCACAGCTGGCGCGAAGTGATGCCCGGGTTGTGCGCCACCAGCGACAGCACCGAGAAATCCACCACCTTCAGGCGATACACCGCCATGCGTTCCATGAAGACCTCGATCACGGCCAGCGACGCGCGGCGCGCGTTGTAGCCCACCAGCGTGCGCAGGAAACCGGTGTCCACAGACTCCGGGTACGGCACGGGCTGGGTGGGCTGCGGTGCTGGCGCTGTGGCGGCTGCGGTGGCTGTGTTCTTGGAAAGGCGGGCACGGGACATGGGGCGATTGTGCAAAGGGTGGTGCGGGCGAGGGGCCGGGGCGTGGCAGGATTTTGATGTAAATCAGACGCTACCGCAGACGGTGCAAGCGCTGGATGCTATTTGTTTTGTAGTGCATCACGGTGGCAGTCGTCAGGTGGGGCTGCGCAGAACGCGGCGGTACTGGACGGCTTCGGCCACGTGACTGACCTGCGTGGTGGCGGCGCCTGCCAGGTCGGCAATGGTGCGCGCCACCTTCAGCGCGCGGTGCGTGCTGCGCGCCGACCATCCCAGGCGGGCCGCAGCGGTATTGAGGAACTTGGCGGCCGTGTCGTCCAGTTGCACATGGGTATCGATCTCCTGGCCCTGCAGCGCCTGGTTGGCCTTGCCCTGGCGTCCCAGGGCCAGCGCGCGCGCCGCTTGGACCCTTTCGCGGATCACTGCGGTGGACTCACCGGCGGGTGCCTGCACCAGTTGCTCGGCAGGCAGGGCGGGTACTTCGACATGCAGGTCGATGCGGTCCAGCAGCGGCCCGCTGAGCTTGCCCTGGTAGCGGCTGACCTGGTCCGGCGTGCAGCGGCAGGCGCGCTGCGTGGAGCCGAGAAAGCCGCAGGGGCAGGGGTTCATTGCCGCGACCATCTGGAAACGCGCGGGGAAGTCCGCGCGCTGAGCGGCCCTCGAAATGGTGATGTGGCCTGTCTCCAACGGCTCGCGCAAGGCTTCCAGAGCGGCGCGGGGAAATTCCGGCAGCTCATCAAGGAACAGGACGCCATGGTGGGCCAGAGAGATCTCGCCGGGCTTGGGCGGCGACCCGCCACCCACCAACGCCACCGCGCTCGCCGTGTGGTGCGGGCTGCCTGTCGGGCGCTGTCCCCAGCGCTCGGGCTGGAGCCTTCCTGCCAGGCTGGCGATGGCCGCGCTCTCCAGCGCCTCCTGCACCGTCATGGCAGGCAGCAGACCCGCAAAGCGCAGCGCCAGCATCGACTTGCCCGAGCCCGGGGGGCCGGCCATGAGCACGCTGTGCGCGCCCGCCGCTGCAATCTCCAGCGCCCGCTTGGCCGTGGCCTGGCCCTTCACGTCGGCCATGTCCGGGCCTGCCGTGGTGGCGGTCAGCGGCCGGGGTTCCAGCCGGCTCCAGCCGTCGTTGTCCACCTCGGCATCGCCGCCGGCGGGGGTGCCGGGCGGAAGAAAAGCGCGCACCACGTCAAGCAGGTGGCGGGCCCGCACCACCCGGGCATCGGGCACCAGTGCAGCCTCTTCTGCGCTGCCGGGCGGCAGCACGAACTGCACGTCGATCTGCTGTGCCTGCAGGGCCAGGCTGGTGGCCAGCGCGCCGCGCACGGGGCGCAGTTCGCCGGAGAGCGACAACTCTCCCGCGAATTCGTAGCCCCGGAGCTTGCCGCCATCCACCTGGCCGCTCGCGGCCAGGATACCCAGGGCGATAGGCAGGTCGAAGCGGCCCGAGTCCTTGGGCAGGTCGGCTGGCGCCAGGTTGACGGTGATTCTCTTGTTGTGGGGAAACTCCAGCCCCGCGTTTTGCAGCGCCGAACGTACGCGCTCGCGGGCCTCCTTCACTTCCACCTCGGCCAGACCCACCAGCGTGAAGCTGGGCAAACCGTTGGCCAGATGCACCTCGACCGTGACCGACGGTGCCTGCAGCCCCAGAAGTGCGCGGCTTTGCACCAAAGCAAGACTCATGAAGTGTTTTCTCCCCAGATGGGTGCGTTTTATGGCTTTTGCGTGGGTATATGCCGGCCGTTGCACCAATGTTGTGCATTCCGCTCGTCGAACATATCGCCACTGTACCGGGGGATGCTTGTAACGCGAAGCAACCGCGCCGAACGGTGGCCAGGGCCAATGGCACGGTCCGTGCTTAAAGCGCTCGTCCCCTACTTTGTCCAACCGGAGGAATCATGACCCGCGCCATCATCAAGACCCTGGGCGTTGCCCTTGTTGCAGCCATTCCCATGCTGGCCAGCGCCCAGCTCACCGGCAACGTCAGCCTGACCACCAACTACAAGTTCCGCGGCCAGGACCAGGACGCCTCCAAGTCCAAGGCCGTCAAGCCTGCGCTGCAGGGCGGCTTTGACTACACGTTCGGCGAGACCGGCTGGTACGTGGGCAACTGGAACTCCAGCGTGGACTGGCTGGCCAACAACTCGCTCGAATCCGACCTGTACGGCGGCTACAAGTTCAAGGCCGCTGGCGCCGACTTCGATGTGGGCGCACTGACCTACATCTACCCCGGCAACGCCAACGGCAACACCACCGAGCTGTACGGCGCCGCCACCATGGGCCCCTTCACCGCCAAGTACTCGCACACCATCTCCAAGGACTACTTTGGCTGGGCCGGCGCCAAGGCGGGCTCGGGCCTGAAGGGCACCAACACCGGCTACCTGAACCTGGCGTTCGCGCAGGAAGTGGCCCCCAGCATCACCCTGAAGGCGTCGGTGGGCTTCACCCGCTTTGCCAGCGACATCAAGGACACGGGCGTGCCCAACTACGTGGACTACAGCGTGGGCGGCGCGTATGACTTCGGCGGCGGCCTCTCGCTGGGCGCTGCCGTCGTGGGCGCCAACAAGAAGGCCTTCTTTGGCCACGTGAACAAGTCGCGCGTGATTGTCACGCTCACCAAAACTCTGTAAGCCAGTCTCGTCAGCAAGTCTCAATGGGCGCCGCGCGCGCCCATTCCGGAGGAATCCAAAATGAAAATGGTGACAGCCATCATCAAGCCCTTCAAGCTCGACGAGGTGCGTGAAGCACTCTCGGACATCGGCGTGCAAGGCATCACGGTTACCGAGGTCAAGGGCTTTGGCCGCCAAAAGGGCCACACCGAGCTGTACCGCGGTGCCGAGTACGTGGTCGACTTCCTGCCCAAGGTCAAGATCGAAGCCGCCGTGGCCGACGACCTGGTCGACCGTGTGATCGAGTCCATCGAAACCGCCGCCCGCACCGGCAAGATCGGCGACGGCAAGATTTTCGTGACCCACCTGGAGCAGGTGGTGCGCATCCGCACCGGCGAGACCGGCAAGGAAGCCCTGTAAGGGCCCGGTTGCAACAGACACCAGAGAAGAAACGCCATGAAAAAATTGCTTGCTTCCTTTGTTCTAGGGCTGAGCCTGCTGTCCGCCGGCTCGGCCGTGCTGGCCCAGGCCCCAGCCGCCGACGCCGCAGCATCTGCCCCGGCCGAAGCCGCGCCTGCCGCCGCGACGCCCGCTGCACCCGCACCGGCTGCCGCACCTGCCCCCGAGGCAGCGCCCGCTGCCGCCGCGGCGCCCGTGCCCAAGATCGACTCCGGCGATACCGCCTGGATGCTGACCTCCACACTGCTCGTGATCCTGATGACCATCCCGGGCCTGGCCCTTTTCTACGGTGGCCTGGGCCGCAGCAAGAACATGCTGTCGGTGCTGATGCAGGTCTTCGTGGTGTTCTCGCTGGTCTCCCTGCTGTGGGCCATCTACGGCTACAGCCTGGCGTTCTCCGGCGAGGGCAAGTTCTTCGGCGGGTTCGAGAAAATCTTCCTCAAGGGCGTGACCCAGGAAACCTTCGGCGCGCTGATCACCATCCCCGAGTACGTGTTCATCGCGTTCCAGGGCACGTTTGCGGCCATCACCGTGGCGCTGATCGTGGGCTCGTTCGCAGAACGCATCAAGTTCTCCGCCGTGCTGATCTTCTCGGTGCTGTGGTTCACCTTCAGCTACGTCCCCATGGCCCACATCGTGTGGGGCGGCGGCCTGCTGGCGGCTGACGGTGCGCTGGACTTCGCAGGCGGCACCGTGGTGCACATCAACGCGGGTATCGCTGGCCTGGTGGGTGCCTACATGGTGGGCAAGCGTATCGGCTTCGGCAAGGAAGCCCTCACCCCCCACAGCCTGACGCTGACCATGGTGGGTGCCTCGCTGCTGTGGGTGGGCTGGTTCGGCTTCAATGCCGGCTCCGCAGGTGCCGCCAACGCCGGTGCCGGCCTGGCCTTCGTGAACACCGTGCTGGCCACCGCTGCCGCCACGCTGTCGTGGATCGCCGGCGAAGCGCTGCACAAGGGCAAGGCCTCCATGCTGGGCGCCGCCTCCGGCGCCGTGGCCGGCCTCGTGGCCGTGACGCCTGCTGCGGGCTTCGTGGGCCCCATGGGCTCCATCGTGCTGGGCCTGCTGGCCGGTGTGGTCTGCCTGTGGGGTGTGGGCGGCTTGAAGCGCCTGCTCAATGTGGACGACGCGTTCGACGTGTTCGGCGTGCACGGCGTGGGCGGCATCCTCGGTGCCATCCTGACCGGTGTGTTCGCATCGCAAAGCCTGGGCGGCACCGGCGGCCTGACGCCCGACACCTTCTCCATGGGTGCCCAGGTGTGGATCCAGGTCAAGAGCGTGCTGTTCACCATCGTGTGGTCCGGCGTGGTGGCGTTCATCGCCTACAAGATCGCCGACCTGCTGGTGGGCCTGCGTGTCTCGGAAGAAGCCGAGCGCGAAGGTCTGGACATCACTTCGCACGGCGAGACGGCGTACAACCGCTGATCTGCGCTTGCACCTGATGCGCTGCGGTGTCTGGTGGCACCGCAGCGTTGCAACAAGAACAAGCGAGCTACTCCTCTTGGTTCTTCAGCCCGCCGCCCTGGCGGGCTTTTTTCGCGTCCGGCGGGACCTGATGCCCTGAGGGTTGTGGCGGCCCCGAGCGCTGGCGGCCAGCGCTGTACCCGCCCTATTCGGCCCGCAGTGGCTGGCGTTCGCAGTCAATTTGCAGCGCGCTGTTCAAAAAATTCACACCCCAGGCCCATTGCGCAGCAGGGGCCTGCCGGTACGATCCTGGGCATGGACCAAGCCCTCGCCCAGATTGCCGACCGTGTGCGCGCCGCCGCTGCCGACCAGACGCCCTTGCGCATCCGGGGTGGCGGTACCAAGGACTTTCACGGCTTGGCACTGCACGGGGAGGTGCTGGACACCCGCGCGCTGCATGGGATCGTGAGCTACGAGCCCAGCGAGCTGGTCGTCACCGTGCGCGCCGGCACCCCGCTGGCCGAACTGGAGGCCGTTCTGGCCGAGCAGGGCCAGTGCCTGCCCTTCGAGCCCCCGCATTTTTCCAAAGCACCGTCTGACGCCGCCACCGTGGGCGGCATGGTGGCCGCGGGCCTGTCGGGCCCTGCGCGCGCCAGCGTGGGCGCAGTGCGCGACTACCTGCTTGGCGTCACGCTGCTCAACGGCCGGGCGGAACCGCTGAGTTTCGGCGGCCAGGTGATGAAGAACGTGGCGGGCTACGACGTATCGCGCCTGATGGCGGGTGCCTGGGGCACGCTGGGGCTGCTCACCGAGGTCAGTCTCAAGGTGCTGCCCGTGGCGCCGGCCGAGGCCACGCTGCGCTTTGAATGCAACCAGGCCGATGCGCTGCGCAAGCTGCACGCCTGGGGCGGGCAGCCGCTGCCGCTGAACGCCAGCTGCTGGGTGCAGGACGGCAGCGCCGGCACGCTTTACGTGCGCCTGCGCGGCGCCGTGGCGGCCGTGGACTCGGCCTGCCGCACCATGGGTGGCACACGCTTGGACAACGCCACGGTGGCGCCCGACTGGACCGCCTGCCGTGAGCAGACCCTGCCTTGGTTCACCGACCGCGCACAGCACCCCGCGCACGCGCTGTGGCGCCTGTCGCTGCCGCAGACCGCGCCCGTGCTCACCCTGCCCGCAGCTGCCCAGCCGCTCATCGAATGGCATGGTGCGCTGCGCTGGGTGCAGGCACCCGAGTCCGCCGGCCCGGCCTTGCGTGAAGCCGCTCGCGCCGCGGGTGGTAGCGCTACTGTTTTCATAGCTCCTCGCGAAGATTCGACGGGCGTCAGCGGCCAATTTGATCTGCAATCCAGCGCGCTGGAGCAGATCCACGCACGCCTCAAGCACAGTTTCGATCCGGCGGGCATCTTCAACCCCGGGCGCATGGCGCAGGCCTGGTAGGCCCGGAATCTGCTGGCGGCCCATCCATGCGACGACATCTGCGCCACCTTACCGGACACCACCGCACGGTGGCGAGCAACCGCGTGCTGGGCCTGCTGCTGGCCTTCAATGCAGGGGCGGTCAATGCGGGGGGCTTCCTGGTGGTGCATCTGTACACCTCGCACATGACGGGTTTCGTCTCCATGCTGGCCGACAGCCTCGTGCTGGGCAACATGGCCCTGGTGCTGGGCGCCGTGGGCGCGCTGCTGGCCTTTTTGTGCGGCGCGGCCACCACGTCGGTGATGGTGAACTGGGCGCGGCAGCGGCGCCTGCACAGCAGCTATGCGCTGCCGCTGCTGCTGGTGGCCGCGCTCATGCTGGTGTTCGGCCTGGTGGGTGCCATCACGCTCAGCTGGCCCACGCCGTTCGCGGTGCCGGTCACGGTGCTGCTGCTCTCCTTCATCATGGGCCTGCAGAACGCCACGGTGACCAAGATGTCGTCGTCGCAGATCCGCACCACGCACATGACCGGCGTGGTCACCGACCTGGGCATCGAGTTGGGCAAGATGCTCTACTGGAACCGCACCGGCACCGCGCCCGAGTCGCAGGTGCGTGCCAACCAGATGCGGCTGCGCCTGTTCGCGGGGTTGCTCGGCATGTTCCTGGTGGGCGGCATCGCGGGCGCAGCGGGCTTCAGCCGCGTGGGTTTTGTCTTCGTGGTGCCGCTGGCGCTGGTGCTGCTGGTGCTCTCGCTGCCGCCGCTGTGGGTCGACCGCGCACGGCTGCTGCGCCCGCAGCGCAAGGTGGTGCCGCTGCCGCCGCCCCCGGCCGTGTAGCGGCGGCCGGCACCCAGATCACCCGGTCCTTCGCTCCCTTTCGTCAGGCATGCTCGATGCAAACCCAACTCTCTCCTGAATACCGCGCCCGCGCCGATGGCCTGGAAGCCGAGGCCATCTTGCGCAAGTGCGTGCACTGCGGCTTTTGCACCGCCACCTGCCCCACCTACCAGTTGCTGGGCGACGAGCTCGATGGCCCGCGCGGCCGCATCTACCTCGTCAAGCAGGTGCTCGAAGGCGCAGAGCCCACGCGCAGCACCCAGGTGCACCTGGACCGCTGCCTGACCTGCCGCAACTGCGAGAGCACCTGCCCGAGCGGCGTGCAGTACGGCCACCTCGTGGACATCGGCCGCAAGATCGTGGATGAGAAGGTGCCCCGCCCCCTGGGTGAAAAGGCGCTGCGCTGGGCGCTGAAAGAGGGCCTGCCCTCGCCCCTGTTCGCCCCCGCGATGAAGGCCGGCCAGTTGGTGCGCGGCCTGCTGCCCGCAGCGCTCAAGGCCAAGGTCCCGGCGCCGCAGACTGCGGGTGAATGGCCCACGCGCAACCATGCGCGCAAGGTGCTCATGCTCGCAGGCTGCGTGCAGCCAGCCATGATGCCGAACATCAACAGTGCCACCGCACGCGTGCTCGACGCGGCAGGCATACAGACCGTTGTCGCCGCCAAGGCGGGCTGCTGCGGCGCGGTGAAGTTCCACCTCAACGACCAGGCGGGCGGCATGGCCGAGATGCGGGCCAACATCGACGCCTGGTGGCCGTTGGTGGAGCAGGCCGGGGTGGAGGCCATTGTCATGAACGCCTCGGGCTGCGGCGTCACCGTGAAGGAGTACGGCCACATCCTGAAGGACGACGCGCAATACGCGGCCAAGGCCGAGCGCATCAGTGAGCTCACGCGTGATCTCTCCGAGCTGTTGCCAGAGCTGTTGCCCGAGCTGGCCGACAAGCTCGCCGGCCGCGCGCAGCCCGCAGCCGACGTGCTGTACGCCTACCACCCGCCGTGCACGCTGCAGCACGGCCAGCAACTGCGTGGCGGGGTGGAGGTGCACCTGGCGCGCCTGGGCTTCAAGCTGCGGGCTGCGCGCAATGAGGCGCACCTGTGCTGCGGCTCGGCGGGCACGTATTCCGTGCTGAACCCCACGCTGTCCTACCAACTGCGCGACCGCAAGCTCGGCGTGCTGGGCGAGGCCTTCGGCGAGCAGCCGCCGGATGTGATCCTGTCGGCCAACATCGGGTGCATCACCCACCTGCAAAGCGGCACGGGCACACCCGTGCGGCACTGGATCGAGGTGCTGGACGAGGCCATGCGCTGACGCACACAGGGCTCGCTGTCGGACATTTTTGCCAACGCTGGCATGATGGAGGGCTTTGTCGCCCCCCACCTCACCCTTTTGCACGCCATGACCGATTCCGTGTCCGCACAAGAACAACAAGCACCGAACGCAGCAGCAGCAACGACGGCTGCGGCCCCGGCCGGGTCCACCGCTACTGCCGCCCCTGCCGGCGTGGCAGCCGCCGTGCCCGATGCACCCGCTGGCGAGCACGCCGCAGAGCGCGGTCGCCGCTCGGACGGAAAGCGCCGCAGCAACCGCGGCAATGCGCCGCGCCAGGGCGCCGCGCGCAACGGCGATGCAGCGCAGCCCTTGATCGCCCAGGGCGCTGCGGCCCGCACGCCGCCGCGCACGCACCCTGCGCTGGAGCAGCTTGCCGGCCTGTACCCGCAACTGTTCGGTGCGGTGTTCCGCCCCCTCAAGCGCGGAATCTTCCAGGACATCCTGGCGGCGCACCCCGACGCTTTTGAGCGCGAGGCGCTCAAGGTGGCGCTGGGTATCCACACCCGCTCCACACGCTACCTGCAAAGCGTGGCGGCCGGCGACAAGCGGCATGACCTATCGGGCCAGCCGGTGGAAGACATGGCGCCCGAGCATGTGCACCACGCGCTGCTGGAGGTCTACCGCCGCCGCAAGAACAGCAAGACCCGCCCCACCGAAGACCTTCTGCCCAAGCTGCGCAATCGCATGATGGCCGCGTTCGAGGCATCGGGCCTGGCGCGCGAGGCGTACACCGAACTCGTGCAGGGCCGCGACGACGCTGCCAACGCGATCCTGGAAGAAGCGTTTGCCGAATGGTCTGCCCGCAATGCGAAGGACGAGGCCCTGCTGCGCGCCTTCGAGGGCAGCGGCCAGACGCTGGAAGCCTTTGCCGACATGTACGGCCTGGTGCCGCGCACGGTGGGCCAGCAGCTCGAACGCGCGCGCCGCCTGGCGGCTGCGCGCGCGCAGCAGGCTGCGGATGCCGCCGCCGCTCCTGTCGCATCCGCTGAGGATGGCGATGGTCATGCAGCGGTGGTGCCGCCGACGGCGCCGGCCCAGGACAGCTGACGCCGCCCGTCACCAGCTTTGTGTCCGCAGCACCCGGCCGCCTGATCTTCCTGCCCGGCGTGGGCGGCAACCCGGCTTTCTGGCGGCCTGCCTCGGACGCGATCGTGTTCGAGTCAGAGCGGGTGCTGCTGGGCTGGCCGTGGTTTGGCGCGGCATCGGCGGCGGACATGCCGCCAGGCACGGCGGACCGCATGCAGAACCTGGTCGATGCGGTCACGCCGCACATGGACCAGCCCTGCGCACTGATAGCCCAGTCCATGGGCGGCGTGGTGGCCGCGCTGGCCGCCCTGCAGCGGCCCGAACATCTCACGCACCTGGTGCTTGTGGCCACGTCCGGCGGTGTGCCCATCGACGACCTGCGCCCCCACGACTGGCGCCCTGATTTCATCCGCGCAAACCGCGCCTTCCCACCATGGATGGCCCGTGAACGCTGGGACCTCGCACCGCAGCTCGGCTCGGTGCGTGCGCCCGCCTTGCTGCTGTGGGGCGACGCCGACCCCATCAGCCCCGTGGCGGTGGGCGAGCGCCTGCTGGGCCTGCTGCCGCAGGCGCAGCTGCACGTGCTGCCAGGCGGCGCCCACGACGTGTCCCAGACGCACGCCGAGGCGGTGGCCGCGCACATCGACCGCCACCTGCGGGCGGGGCACTGAGCGCCTGGGCGCTGTCCTGGCTGGAGGCCTTCCCGGCCTGGCCGTCCGGTGCTGCTGGCGCACGTTGTCAGCAACCGGCGCTGCCCACCCCAATGCCCGCAGCAGGCTACTGACATCAGGGTGTCAGCAGCAGGCCCCCACCATCCGTTGCCTGCAGCTGCACACACGCGGCAACGATCGATCCGTCGATCGGCTCCACCATCGAACAAAGAGAGAGAGGACCTGCCATGACCACCCCCGCTATCGTCCGCATCCCTGCTTTCAGCGTGGCCGGCATCGCCGTGCGCACGCGCAACAGCGAAGAGATGAACCCTGCCATCGCGCGCCTTGGAGGCCTGTGGAACCGCTTCTTCAGCCAGAGCTGGGAACACAAGCTGCCCAGCCGGGGTGACGACGGCCGGGTTTTCGGCGTCTACAGCGGCTACGAATCCAACGAACATGGCGCTTTCGACGTGACGGCTGGCGTGGCCGTCGCCGAGGCGGACAGGGCGCAGGCAGCGGCCGTGCCAGGCGCGGCGCGCGTCGACATCGAGGCGGGCGACTACCTCGTGTTCACCGGCGCAGGCGAGATGCCACAGATGGTGATCGACACCTGGGTGCGCATCTGGCAATACTTTGCCGAAAATCCGCAGGTGCAGCGCCGCTTCGGCACCGACTTCGAGGCCTACGAAGGCCCGGACCAGGTGGCCATCCACATCGGCGTGAAGCCATAGCCAACGGTCGGGCAGCGGAGCCCGGCAAGCTGCAATTGCTATATTATTGATAGCTGACGACGCTTTCTGATCAGGCGCTGCAGCCCCAAATGCTGAGAGAATGAGCCCCGTCCATGCGCCGCGCTGACCGCCTTTTCCAGATCGTCCAGCTCATCCGGGGCCGGCGCCTGTCCACGGCGGCTTTCCTGGCAGAGCGGCTCGAAGTCTCGGCGCGGACCATCTACCGCGACGTGGCGGACCTGCAGCACCAGGGCGTGCCCATTGAGGGCGAAGCCGGTGTGGGCTACCGCCTGGGTGCGGGCTTTGACCTGCCGCCGCTGATGTTCAGCCAGGGAGAGGCCAACGCGCTGGTGGCAGCCGCTCGGCTGGCGCAAGCCTGGCTGGATGCGGGCCTGGCGCGCGAAGTGGAGGGCGCCCTGGGCAAGATCCTGTCGGTGCTGCCCCCCGCAGCGCGCGTGGCAGCCGAGGCGCAGGCGCTGTACGCGCCGTCGGTGGGCCTGGGCCCGCAGGCACAGGCCACGCTGCAGGCGCTGCGCGAAGCGGTGCACAGCCGCCACGTTGTGCAGGTCCACTATGCCGATGTGCAAGGCCGGCCCAGCCTGAGGCGCCTGCGCCCGCTGGGCTGCTTCTATTGGGGCAAGGTGTGGACGCTCTCTGCGTGGTGCGAGCTGCGCGGCGACTTCCGGGGCTTTCGCATCGACCGCATCGTGGACCTGGTGGTGCTGGAAGAGCAGTTCCGCCAGGAGCCCGGCAAGACGCTGGCCGACATGCTGCGCAAGGTGGAGGCGGAGATGGGCTCGCGCCCGCACGAATGGCCGCCTTCGGACACTCCCGGCCTGAATGTCTGAGCAGGCAGACCCAGCCTGCCGCCTCGATGTCGCCGCGGCGCCGGGGCGTGCCGGCAGCGGCGGCCCCAAGGCATCGAGCTGCGGCCGCACTTCGGCCTGCCCCGCAGCGCAACCTGCACAATGCGCCGATGACCCTTTGCCTGCTCGACCTTGCGCCTGCCGTGGCGCTGCGCCCCGCAGCCCCCGATGACGTGCTCCGGCTGGCCCGACTGTGGCGTGACGCCTGGAGCTCTGCCAACCCGTCGGCACCTGCCGTCGCGCCGCTGCCTCACTGGGAGGCCCGGGTGCGTGCCGAGTTCGGTGCGCCCCACACGGCACTGCTGGCCGAACGCGCCGATGGGACGCTGCTGGCGTTCATGGTGCTGGACCTTCGGCGCAGCCATCTGGAGCAGCTGTTTGTAGCCCCCGCCGCGCAGGGCCAGGGGCTGGGCGCCGCGATGGTGCGGGAGATCTGCGCGCGGCTGTGCCCCGCCGGCTGGACCTTAGAACCTGTTCAAGATCTTTTCGGGGATCGCATTGGAGTGCAATCGGGATGAGTGGATGCCTCGGATGCGCCGCATGGGCTCGTGCCCATGCAAGCAGCCGGGGCGTCCAATCGCCCGATTTCACTCCAACCCTTCGGGCAAGTGCCTTGCCGGGCGGTCTGCGGCGTTGCGGCGCTTGTGGATAGCAGGGCTATCCACTGCGCACCGCGCCTAGCATCCCATCCCGGCAAGGCACTTGTGCGACCCCGAAAAGATCTTGAACAGGTTCTTACATGTGGCCACCGCCAACCAGCGTGCGCGGCGGTTCTATGCGGTGTGCGGGCTCGTGGAGGAGGCAGTGGACAGGCACCCGCAGACCGGCCGGGAGCGGGTGCTGTGCCGCTGGGCGCCGCAGGACATCGATTGAGCAGGGGCGCTTTCCGTGACCTCGGTCAGGCCAGCGCGGCCTCGATGTCCCCCGCCAGTTTCTTGGGCGCATCCTGCGGTGCATAGCGCCGTATCACCTGGCCGTCCTTGCCGACCAGGAACTTGGTGAAGTTCCACTTGATGGCCTTGCTGCCCAGCAGGCCCGGGGCCTCGGCGGTCAGCCACTTGTACAGGGGCGATGCGCTGGCGCCGTTCACGTCGATCTTGGCCATCATCGGAAAGCTCACGCCGTAGTTGAGCTGGCAGAAGCTTGCGATCTCGTCGTTGCTGCCGGGGTCCTGGCTGCCGAACTGGTTGCACGGAAAGCCCAGCACCACCAGGCCCTGGCCGGCGTACTGCTTGTGCAGCTCTTCCAGTCCGCCGAACTGGGGCGTGAAGCCGCAGGCGCTGGCGGTGTTGACGATCAGCAGCACCTTGCCTTTGTACTGCGAGAGCGGCACGGTCTGGCCGTTCATCTGCTGGGCGTCGAAGTCGTAGATGCTGTCGGGCATGGCGCAGGCTCCTCAAAGGGTGGATGACCGTCGATGGTAGTGGTTGTCCGTGGTGCGTGCTGCAGCTGCGGGATGTTCTCAGGCAGTGCTTCGTCCGCGCCTGTACTGCAGCGCGGCCAGCAGCGACGCCGCCAGGATCAATGCGCCGCCCGCTACCGTGCGCGGCGTGAGCGTGGCCGCGCCCAGCAGGGCCGACGACACGCTGGCGAACATCACCTCCGACAGCATCACCAGCGCTGTGGTGCCTGCGGCCAGGCGCGCGGCGCCGAACTGCAGCGCCCAGTTGCCCAGCATGAGCACGCCCGCCAGCAGCAGGCCGGTGGTGAGCCAGGTGGCGTTCACGGCGGGGAACGGATCGACCACGCCCAGCTGCAGCCCCACGCAGGCCACGGCCAGCGCCATGAGCATGCAGCCGCCGAACATCGAGAACATGCGCGCGGGCCCCGGCACGGCGTGCAGGCGCCGCAGCGTCACGTTGGTGAGCGCGAACATGAACCCGCCCAGCAGCGCAAGACCGTCGGCCAGCGACAGGTTCTGCAGCAGCCGTGCGGCGGGCGCGCCCTCGGGCAGCAGCACCAGCACCACACCCGTGAAGGCCAGCGCCAGCCGCAGCAGCGCGGACGCCGTGGGCCGCTCGCCCAGCACCTTCCAGGCCAGCAGCACCGCCCAGGCGGGCATCAGGTAGAACAGCAGGATCACGCGCACCACGTCGCCGATCGTCACGGCCCAGTTGAACGCCACGTTGTTCAGCCCCGAACTCAGCGCCAGCAGCCACAGCTCTGGGTGCGCCCGCACCTGCGCAAGGATCCCCGGCCGCCACGCCAGCAGCCCCAGCAGCACCACCGCATACATGAACGCCGTGGCCCACAGCGGATGCAGCCCCGCCTGGTGCATGTGCTGAAACGGCCACCACGCCAGCCCCCAGACAAAGGCGTTGAACAGCAGGGCAGCGAAAGGCAAAGGCGATTGCATAAGAAAATGGCCGCCAACGCTGGGTAGAAAAGCGCAAGCAGCTACAAAAACGATAGTAATTCGCACCGAGCGTAAAAACCGGCGCGCCCTGAAGCCAGTGCACCCGTGGATCTGGCTCCGCCAGTCCACCGGGTGCGTTCCCCTCCGGGGGAAGCGGCGCAGCCGCTCAGGGGGGCACTCCGTGGGGCTTCAGTGATGCGTATCGTGCCGCGCAATGTGCAGCAGGTGCTCCACCTCTTCGCGGTGCTGGACGCAGTTGTTCTGGTGCCAGCGCTGGATCACCCACATCACCGCGGCCACCACCAGCCCGAACGCCGTGATGGCACCGAAGACCGACAGACCCAGCTTGAGCGAGAGGCTGTAGAAAGCGCCCAGCGCCAGGATGCAGGCCTGTTCGTTGAAGTTCTGCACGGCGATCGAACGGCCCGCGCCCATCAGGTTGTGGCCCCGGTGCTGTAGCAGCGCATTCATGGGCACGACCAGGTAGCCGCCCAGGCCACCCAGGATGATGAGGAACGGGATGGCCACCCAGATGTTGTTGATGAACACCATCAGGATCAACAGCAGCCCCATCGCAATGCCCAGCGGGATGACCTTGGTGGCGACATCCAGCCGCATCCGCATCGAGGCCACCACTGCGCCCACGGCGGTGCCGATGGCGACCACGCCGGTGAGGGCCGATGCCTGCGTGGTGTTGTAGCCCAATGCCACGGCGGCCCAGGCCAGCACGATGAACTTGAGGTTGCCGCCCGCGCCCCAGAACAGGGTGGTGGTGGACAGCGAGATCTGGCCGAGCTTGTCGCGCCACAGGCGGCTGTTGCAGGCCCAGAAGTCGGGCAGCAAGCTCAGCGCGTTCGACAGGATGCCGCGGGCCGGGTCGGCGCGCAGCGGGCGCATCTCCACGCCGGTGTGCGGAATGCGGGTGTTGAACCAGGCGGCCAGCGCGTACACGGCGATCAGCGCGGCGATGGCCGACTCGGCCGGCGTGTCCACGCCCGTGTCGATGAGCGGGAAGTCAAAGCCCAGCAGCATGCCCGACAGGTGCTGGCCCACGAGCTGGCCGCCGAACAGGACGCCCAGGATGATCGATGCGATGGTGAGCCCTTCGATCCAGCCGTTGGCCTTGACCAGCTGCGACGCGGGCAGCAGCTCGGTCAGGATGCCGTACTTGGCGGGTGAGTACGCCGCGGCGCCCAGGCCCACCACCGCGTAGGCAATGAGCGGGTGCGAGCCGAACAGCATCATCAGGCAGCCCACCACCTTGATGGCGTTGCTGATGAACATGACCTTGCCCTTGGGCAGTGCATCGGCAAAGGCCCCCACGAAAGGCGCGAGCACCACATAGAACAGCGCGAACATGGGCACCAGCGCCGCGCGCTGCCACTCCGGGGCGCCTTCTGAGCGCAGGAGTTCCACGGCGGCCACGAAAAGTGCGTTGTCGGCCAGCGAGCTGAAAAACTGCGCCGACATGATGGTGTAGAAACCGCGCTTCATCGAATGGCTGTTGGGTGCATCAGTTCGGCTGATGCACTGTTAAAAGTGGGGAACCCTGGCGAGTGACAGGCGGTTATATCACGCGGATAAACGGCTGCAGTGCCAGAATCCTCCGCGTATTCCCCGGTAAATCCCTCGCCCGAACAGGTCCTTTGTCATGCCCCGTCCCATCGCCGCCACCATCCACACCGCCGCCCTGCACCACAACCTGGAGCGGGTGCGCCGTTCGGTCCCGGACGCCAAGGTCTGGGCGGTGGTGAAGGCCAATGCCTATGGGCATGGCATCGAGCGGGTGTTCGAGGGCCTGCGCAGCGCCGACGGCTTTGCGCTCATCGACCTGGCCGAGGCCGAGCGCGTGCGCCACCTCGGCTGGCGCGGTCCCATCCTGCTGCTCGAAGGCGTGTTCGAGCCGCGCGACCTGGAGCTGTGTTCGCGCCTGGGCCTCTGGCATGCGGTGCACTGCGACGAGCAGATCGACATGCTGGCCGCGCACAAGACGCAGGTGCCGCACCGCGTGTTCCTCAAGATGAACTCGGGCATGAACCGCCTGGGCTTCACGCCCCAGCGCTACCGCGCGGCCTGGGCGCGGCTCGATGCGCTGCCGCAGGTGGACGAGATATCCGTCATGACGCACTTCAGCGACGCCGATGGATCGCGTGGCATCGACCACCAGATCGATGTGTTCAACCAGGCCACGCAGGACCTGCCGGGCGAGCGCAGCGTGGCCAACAGTGCCGCCACGCTGCGCCACCACGCCGACGCGCGCCTGCGCTCGGACTGGGTGCGCGCCGGCATCGTGGTGTACGGCAGCGCGCCGGACTTCCCAGAGAACGACGCCGGCCACTGGGCGCTGCAGCCCACCATGACGCTGTCCACGCGCCTGCTGGCGGTGCAGCAGCTGCAAAAGGGCGACACCGTGGGCTACGGCTCGCGCTTCACGGCCGACGGCCCGCTCACCATCGGCGTGGCGGCCTGCGGCTATGCCGACGGCTACCCACGCCATTGCGACACCGGCACGCCCGTGCTGGTCAACGGCGTGCGCACCCGTCTCGTGGGCCGTGTGAGCATGGACATGGTCACGGTGGACCTCACGCCGCTGATCGCGCAGGGCATGGCGGTGGGCTTCGGCACCGAGGTCACGCTGTGGGGCAGCGCCAGCAACGGCGCCGTGCTGTCCATCGACGAGGTGGCGCGCGCTGCCGGGACGGTGGGGTACGAGCTGATGTGCGCGCTGGCCCAGCGCGTGCCGGTGTCGGTGGACGGCGAGCGCTGACACCCGCCTTCGCTGCGACCGCTCGGGCGCAACGGGGTGCAGATTCGTCGACAAGTTCACGCGCCCTGCGGCTTGCCGGGTAGCGTGGGGCACCGGCACGGCGTGAAAGTGGTGTGAAATGGGCGCTGCCCCACATCCACAACGCGTTTCCTTGTATGGCCACTCCCCGAAGCAACGGCACCAGAAGCAATAGCGGCAACAGCACCAAGCCCCGGAAGAAGAGCTCCAGCTGGCGCTCCGTGCGCATGCCCCAGCAAGGCAGCGTGGCGCGCACCCTGCAGCAGCGCTACAGCTTGCGGCTGCACGGGCTGCTCATCGGCAGCTTCACGTTGCTGCTCATGTGGTGCACGTCGCATGTGCAGATGCTGGTGGGCGTCGATTCGCTCGCGCTGCGTTATGCGGTGACGCTGTCGGTCGGCTACCTTGCCTACCTGCTGGTGCTGCGGGCCTGGGCCGCGCGGCTGGTGGACCGGCGTGAGCACAACGACGGCGGCGACGCCGGCCTGGACCTGCCCGATGTGTCCTGGCCGAACGGCGGTGGTTCGTCATCCGGCGGCGGCGGCGGTGTGCCGCTGCCGCGCACGGGTGGCGGCAACTTCGGCGGGGGCGGTGCGTCGGGGGACTATGGGGGCGGGTGGACCTCCGGCCTGTCCAACGCCGGCTCCGCAAGCAGCAGCGGCAGCGAAGGCAGCGCCCTGGGCGATCTGGCCAGCGGCGCCGCCGATGCGATCGGCAGTGCGGACGAGGGGGCCGTGGTGGTCGTTCCCGTCGTGGCCATCTTCCTCATCGGGGCCGCGCTCATCTTCGGTGCCGGGTCGCTGGCCATGCTGTTCTTCGGCTGGGACGTGCTGCTGACCGTGGCGGTGGAGCTGGCCTTCTCGGTCGCCACCGCGCGCGTGGCGGTGGGTGTGGAGCGCGAAGGCTGGCTGGGCGCCGCCGTGCGGCTCACCTGGAAACCGCTGCTCGGCGCGCTCCTGTGCGCCGTGGCGCTGGGCGCCACCATCGACCACTTCCTGCCGGATGTGCAGTCCTTGCCCCAGGCGGTGCGGGCCATCCAGGGGCGCTGAAGATCTCCTATTTGCTATGCATATAGTAGCGATGGGCGCTCTCCCATAAAGCGCTAGAGCCTCATAGGGCCTGCGAAATGCAAGCCCCCAGGCCCGTCCCACTCAGCGGAGTCCGTGCCGCCCGTGCCGGCCCTCGGCGCAACCCGCAGTGCCTTGCGCCTCCATGCTGCTGCGCACCTGCGCCAGCAAGTCCAGGAGCTGAGACTGCGTGGCGCTGTCGCAGTCCTGCAGCAGCGTGGCGGCAACGCCCCGGCGGGCTTCGCGCAGCGCCTGGTGCAGGGCTTTGCCCTGCTCGCTCAGGCTCAGGCAGCGGCTGCGCTTGTCGTCGGCGTTGGGCGCGCTCTCCAGCCATCCCTTGTCCTGCAGCATGGCCACCATGCGCGCCACCTGGGCCTTGTCGGCGCCGCTGTGGGCCACCAGTTCCTTCTGCGTGGCGCCCGGATGGCGGCCCACGAACATCAGCGCGCGCACTTCATTGAGCGTGAGCTCCGGGTGGACGGACGCCATCGTGCGCACCATGTGCGCCTTGTACACGTGGAGCAGGTCGTGCATGGCCTCGAACACCTCGGAGGCTGCGTGGGGGGCTGTACGGGATTTCATCGCGGCATGTTGTTGACAAAATCAACCAAATGGCGGATCATTTGGTGGACTTTGTCAACATTTTAGATCATGAACGCACCCCTGCCTGCCACCGCCCTTGCGCACCTCACCGTCGAACGTGTGCGCCACACCCTGCAAGCCCGTCACCTCCAGGTGGTGCGGCGCACCGCCGTCAGCCCCGGCTTCGTGCGGCTCACCCTGGCCGGGCCTGAGCTGGCCGGCTTCGTGAGCGCGGGCTTTGACGACCATGTGAAGCTCATCCTGCCCCAGCCGGGGCAGGAGCGCCCCTCGCTGCCATCGCTGCAGGACGGCCGTCCGGTGTTCCCCGACCCGCGCCCCGTGCTGCGCGACTACACGCCCGCACGCTTCGACGCCGCCGCTGGCGAGCTGGACATCGAAGTGGCCCTGCACGACGCCGGTCCTGCGACCGACTGGGCGGCCAGCGCGTTCGTCGGGCAGTGGGTGGGCATTGCAGGCCCGCGCGGCAGCCTGGTGATTCCCACGGGCTTCGACTGGCACTGGCTCATCGGCGACGAATCGGCGCTGCCGGCCATCGCGCGCCGGCTGGCCGAGCTGCCGGCCACCACGGCGGCCACGGTGCGCATCCATGTCCGCAACCCGGCGGACCGGCGCGCGCTGGCCAGCGCGGCGCAGCTGGACGTCGCGTGGGTCGATTCGCTGCCGGCCGCGGTGGATGCCCTGGCACTGCCGCCCGGCGCGGGCTACATCTGGGCTGCCGGAGAGCACGCCGAGATGGCCACGGTGCGCAAAGCCGTGCTTGCCAAGCCGGGCGCGGACGCCAAGCGCATGCGCATCGCGGCGTACTGGAAGCGTGGCGTCGCAGATCACCACGAAGATCTGGCGACGGCCTGAGGCAGCAAGGTCCCGGCCCAAGCGCTGTGGAGGCCCGACCAGGACAGGGCGGTCAGGTGGTCACGTGATCAGCGTGAGTGCGGCGGCCTGCCGCACCGCCTCCGTCATGCGGTGCAGCGCCCGCACGTTCAGGCGCCAGTACTGCCAGTACAGCGGCACGTCCACGGGCCTGTTGGGGGTCAGCTCCACCAGCGTGCCGGCTGCGAGGTCGCGCTCCACCATCGGGTCGGGCGTCATGCCCCAACCCAGCCCGGCGTGCGTCGCGATGACAAAGGCATGGGCCTCGGGCAGCCAGTGCACCGGCGGCGCGATGGCACGGCGCGTGATGCGGCGCACGAAGCGCCCCTGCAAGGCGTCCTTGCGGTTGAATACCAGCATCGGGGCCTGCGCGAGCGACGCCGCGTTGACGCCCTGCGCGAAGTGGCGCTGCATGAACGCGGGACTGGCCAGCGCCCGGTAGCGCAGCGTGCCCAGGGGCAACACCTGGCAGCCCTGCACGGGCTGCGGGTCGGCCGTGACTGCGGCCATCACGCGACCCTCGCGCAGCAGGTCAGCGGAATGGTCCTGGTCCTCCACATGGATGTCGAAGGTCAGGCCGGGGCCGTCGGCGGCATGCGCACGCTCCATCGCCGCCGGGAACCAGGTGGCCAGCGAGTCCGCATTCACGCCGATCGCCAGACGCGTGGACGTGCGCTGCCCGCCGCCGATGGCGTCGAGCGCATCGGCCTCGCTCAGGGCCACTTCGCGGGCGTGGCGGTACAGGGCCTGGCCGGCTTCGGTGGGCGTGCACGGGGTGGCGCGGCGCACCAGCACTTGGCCCACTCGCTCTTCCAGCAGCTTCACGCGCTGTGACACGGCCGAGCGGGTGACATGCAGCGCAGCGGCGGCGCGCTCGAAGCTGCCCTCGTCGATCACGGCGGCGAAGGCGCTGAGCTGGGCAGAGTCAAGGGTCATGGCTAATGCTGCCAAGCTGGTTAGAAATTCTGACGGATAGTTAAAAAGTATAGCTGGCGTCAACAGTGACGAATGCCCAGAATCCGTGCCATGAGCAGCACCGCCTTCGTCCACGGATTCACTTCCACCGCCCTTCTGATCATGGCCATCGGCGCGCAGAACGCTTTTGTGCTGCGCCAGGGTCTGCGGCGAGAGCACGTGCTGCCCGTGGTGCTGTTCTGTGCGCTGTCCGACGCCGTGCTGCTCCAGGCGGGCATCTGGGGCATGGGGGGCGTGCTGGTTGCCCGGCCGGAATGGGCGCAGCTCATGCGCTGGGCCGGTGCCATCTTTCTCGTGGCCTACGCCTTGCAGGCCGCGGCGCGGGTGTTCAAGCCCGGCCACCTTCTG
Source organism: Acidovorax sp. sic0104 (assembly GCF_019219095.1). GTDB lineage: Bacteria > Pseudomonadota > Gammaproteobacteria > Burkholderiales > Burkholderiaceae_C > Acidovorax. Next base: position 100,416 of record NZ_JAHUWH010000015.1, on the reverse strand, counting down.
GTGTCGGCCAACGGCGCGGGCGCGAGCCTGCGCACCACCTTGCTGACCGTGATGGCTTTGACCTGGCTCAACCCGCATGTCTATCTGGACACCGTGGTGCTGCTGGGCACCATGGCCAGCCCCTATCCCGCCTGGGGGCGGGCCACCTTCGCAGCCGGGGGCTCGCTGGCCAGCGCGCTGTGGTTCCTGAGCCTGGGTTTCGGTTCGCGCTGGCTAGCGCCGCTGTTCGCCTCGCCCGGTGCGTGGCGCGTGCTGGACGGTGCCACGGCCGCCACCATGCTGGTGCTGGCCGGGGTGATGGCGTGGGGATGAGGCGCTGCCCTTCTGCCCAACTGTTCTTGTGCCTGTCTGCCTAAGCTAAGAAGGATAAGTTCGTTAGCGAAGGGCGCGCTTTGGGCCATAGTGCGGGGATTGATTGACCCGGAGTGATTCCCCCCATGCGTTTCAAGACTCTTTTGCTGGCTGCCGCCGTTGTCGCCGCCGCAGTGCCCCTGGCCAGCCAGGCCAAGACCTTCCGGTGGTCCCGTGCCGTCGACGTGTCCTCGTGGGACGTGCATGCCCAGAACGTGGGTGTGAACAACACGCTGCACGCCGCTGTGTACGACACGCTGGTCGAATACAACAGCAAGACCTTCAAGGCCGAGCCGGCCCTGGCCACCGAGTGGAAGCGCGTGAGCCCCACGCAGCTGCGCATCAGCCTGCGCAAGGGCGTGAAGTTCAGCGACGGCAGCGACTTCACAGCCGACGACGCGAAGTTCTCGCTGGAGCGCGCCAAGGCCAAGAGCTCCAACTACGCGGTGTATGCGCTGGGTATCGACCGCATCGAAAAGGTGGACTCGCACACCATCGACATCTTCTCCGACCTGCCCAACCCCGTGCTGGTGAACCAGCTCACCGAGCTGCGCATCCTGAGCAAGGCCTGGGCCGAGAAGAACAAGTCGGTGGAGCCCAAGGACATCAAGACCAAGGACGAGACCTTCGCCCACCGCAATGCGCTGGGCACCGGCCCCTTCCAGCTCAAGTCCTGGACGCCCGATCAGCGCGTGGTGCTCGAGCCCAACCCGCACTGGTGGGGCAAGGGCAAGTTCCCCACCAACGTGACCGAGGTGGTCTACACCCCCATCAAGGCGGACGCCACGCGCACGGCGGCGCTGCTGTCAGGCGAGATCGACTTCATCATCGACCCGAGCCTGCAGGACCTGGCGCGCGTGCGCCAGACGCCCGCGCTCAAGGTGCTCGAAGGCGCCGAGTACCGCACCATCTTCCTGGGCCTCGACCAGTTCCGCGAGGAGCTCCCGGGCTCCGACGTGAAGGGCAAGAATCCGCTCAAGGACGTGCGCGTGCGCAAGGCGCTCTACCAGGCCATCGACATCAACGCCATCCAGCGCGTGGTGCTGCGCGGCCTGGCACAGCCCACCGGCACGCTGATCGCCCGCCAGGTAAACGGCTGGACGCCCAAGGCCGATGCACGCTGGCCCTACGATGCCAAAGCCGCGCAGAAGCTGCTGGCCGACGCGGGCTACCCCAACGGTTTCGAGGTGGACTTCGCCTGCAGCGCGGGCCGCTACATCAACGATGAGCAGCTGTGCCAGGCCATCACTTCGCACTGGGCCAAGGTGGGCATCAAGGCCAAGCTGCGCTCGCTGCCGTTTGCCACGTACTTCCCGATGATCCAGCGCAACGAGGCCAGCATCTACCTGCTGGGCTGGGGCGTGCCGACGTTCGACGCGTTCTATTCGCTGCAGTCGCTGATCCGCTCGCCGGGCGCGGGCGGCGACGGCAACTTCAACCTGGGCCGCTACTCCGACCCGCAGCAGGACGCCCTGATCGAGCGCATCAAGAAGGAAACCGATGCCGTCACGCGCAACGCGCTGATCGAGAAGGTGCTGGTGCAGGACCACGAAGCCATCTCGCACATCCCGCTGTACAACCAGGTGATCCCGTGGGCCGCCACGCAGAAGGTGGACCTGCCGCACCGTGCGGACAACCGCATCGACTGGCGGTATCTGAAGGTGAATTGATCCCCTGCGTCCGTTCGGCGCAGCAGCCGGGAAAGAAAGGCCCCGGTCGTCCCGCAAGACGACCGGGGCCTTTTCTATGTGGGGACGGCCTTGGTCAGGCCAGCGCGCGCTGAACCGCAGGCCGCGCCGCCACCCGCTGGTAGTGGTCGGCCACCTTGGGGAAGCGCGCAATGTCCACCCCGTCGCTCTTGAGCCAGCCCGCGATGGTGAACAGGTATGCGTCCGCCACCGAGTAGTGTTCGCCGAGCACCCACGGGCCCTGCAGATAGTGCTGCTCGATCACCTCGAAGCACTCGGTCATGGTCTGCGGCACCTTGCGCTGCATGGCGGCGATGGCCTCGGGCTCGTCGGCCCAGCGGGCCGCACGGCGGCCGTGCGCATGGGCCACGTGCACCGTGGAGGCCAGGTAGCTGTTGAACTCCTGCAGGCGAGCCAGTGCGAACGGATCGTCCAGCGGCGCCAGGCGAGCCTGTGGAAAGTGCTGCGCCACGTACACCAGCAGCGCCGGGGTCTCGGTGAGCACGCCACGGTCTGTGAGCAGCGCTGGCACGCGGCCCTTGGGGTTGATGGCCAGGTACTCGGGGCTGCGCTGCTGGCTGTTGGCAAAGTCCAGCCGCGCCACCTCGTGGCCCGCGTTGGCCTCGTGCAGAGCGATGTGGACGGCGAGGGCGCAGGTGCCGGGGGCGTAGAAAAGCTTGAGCATGTGGAAGGTGCAGAAAAGGTTGAATGGAAGGGGGTCTAGTAGAGGCCGCGCGTCTGCGCCATCAGCCGCACCAGCCCGAGCAGGGCATCGGTGTGCGGCGTGGGCGTGCCGGTGATCTGGCCCAGCTCGCGCACGGCGCCCACCAGGGCGTCGATCTCCATGGGCTTGCCGGCCTCCACGTCCTGCAGCATCGAGGTCTTGAAAGCGCCCAGCTTGCGTGTGACGGCGTGGCGGTCTTCGGGTTGCTGGTCGATGGGCAGGCCCAACTTCTCGCCGATAGCCTTGGCTTCTAGCATGACGTGAGAGACGAAGCCGCGCACCAGGTCGTCGTCCAGAATGCGGTCGGTGGTGGCACCGGTGAGTGCGCTGATGGGATTCATGGTGAGGTTGCCCCAGAGCTTGAACCAGATGTCCCGCTGGATGCAGCCGGACACCTCCACGTCGATGCCGCCGCGCTGCAGCGTGGCGGCCAGTGTCTGAAGGCGCGCGCTCTGGCTGCCATCTGGTTCGCCCACGATGAGCCGGTTGCCGAAATGCTGGCGCACGAAGCCGGGCGCGTCCAGCGAACAGCTGGTGTGCACCACGCTGCCCACCACGTTCTGCGCGGGAATGGCGCCGGCGATCACGCCGCCCGCGTCCACCGACTCCAGCGCCCGCCCCTGGGCCGCGCCGCCAAAGCCGTCCAGGAACCACCAGGGCACGCCGTTCATGGCCGTGAGCACGATGGTGTCAGGGCCTATCAAGGGCCCCATGGCCTGTGCGACCTCCGGCAGGCCCGGTGCCTTGACTGCCACCACCACCAGGTCCTGCACGCCCAGCGCGGCAGGGTTGGCCTGCGCGTTCACTGCCGTGTGGGCCAGGGAACCGTCGGGCCGGCGCAGGCGCAGGCCGTCGGACTGCAGCGCGCTCAGCGTGGCGCCGCGCGCCACCAGGCTGACGTCGCAGCCGGCTTCTGCCAGTGCTACGCCCAGCCAGCCGCCGATGGCGCCAGCGCCGTAGATACATGCTTTCATCGTCAAGGCTTTCAGGTCAGTTGAGAGAGAAACACTAAAAAGAAGAAGGGGCCGCGTCAGTAGCCCAGCGGCCTCGCAGCGGCACTGCCCGGGGCGCGAAAGCGGGCTGCCAGATCGGCCGCCGCGCTGGCCAGCAGCATGGTGTCCACGCCGACCGCGACAAACAACGCGCCAGCGGCCAGCCACTGGCGTGCCTGGGCCTCGCTGGTCGCCAGAATGCCGGGCGCCTTGCCCGCGCGCAGGATGCTCGCGATGCCGCCCAGGATGGCGGCCTGCACGTCCGGGTGGCCGGGGTTGCCCGGGTGGCCCATCGACGCCGACAGGTCGGCCGGACCGATGAATACGCCGTCCACGCCGGGCGTGGCGGCGATCGCATCGAGATTGCGCATGGCCTCCATCGTCTCGGCCTGCACCAGCAGGCAGACCTGCTCGTTGGCCTCGTGCACGTACTGCGGGAAGGCCTGCCAGCGCGAGGAGCGGGCCAGGGCGCTGCCCATGCCGCGCACGCCTTCGGGCGCATAGCGCGTGGCGCTGACCAGGGCCTGAGCCTGCTGCGCCGTGTCGACCATGGGCACCAGCAGCGTCTGTGCGCCGATGTCCAGGTACTGCTTGATCAGCGCGGTGTCGCCCACCGGCACGCGGGCGATGGCATGGGGCGGTGCAACGCCGGGGGGCAGGGCGCTGGTGGCGCTGGCGATGGCCTGCAGCTGGTGCAGGATGGAGCGCAGGTCGTTGGGCGCGTGCTCGCCGTCGACCAGCAGCCAGTCATAGCCCGTGCCGGCAACGATTTCTGCCGTGTACGCGTCGGCGAGGGCCAGCCACAGGCCGATCTGGGCCTGGCCCTGGGCCATGGCCGCCTTGAAGCGGTTGGTGGGTGTGTGCATGCATGCATTTTGCCGACGATGGCAAGCCTGTGTGCGATGCTGCGCCACATCGGCGCCGCTATAGTCTCCAGCCCGCCCCGCCGATCGCTCGTTTTCAACTCCCCCATGGCCAAAGAAAAAACTGTCTTCACCTGCACCGAGTGCGGCGGCACCAGCCCCCGCTGGCTGGGTAAGTGCCCTGCCTGCGGCGCCTGGAACACCCTGATCGAAGCCGTGGCAGACGCGGGGCCGGGCAAGAACCGCTACAGCGCGCCGCAGTTTGCGGGCCTGGCGCAATCGCAGGCGGTGATGCCCCTGTCGGCCATCGAGGCCAGCGATGTGGAGCGCACCCCGAGCGGTATCGACGAGCTCGACCGCGTGCTGGGCGGCGGCATCGTGGAAGGCGGCGTGGTGCTCATCGGCGGCGACCCGGGCATCGGCAAGTCCACGCTGCTGCTGCAGGCGCTTGATGCGCTGCAGCGCGCGGGTTTGCCCACGCTGTACGTGACGGGCGAGGAAAGCGGCGCGCAGGTCGCGCTGCGCTCGCGCCGGCTGGGGCTCGATCACAGCCAGGTCAACGTGCTGGCCGAGATTCAGCTCGAAAAGATCCTGGCCACCATCGACGCCATGCAGCCCTCGGTGGCGGTGATCGACTCCATCCAGACCGTGTACTCCGACCAGCTCACCTCGGCCCCAGGCTCGGTGGCGCAGGTGCGCGAATGCGCGGCCCACCTCACGCGCGCGGCCAAGGCCTCGGGCGTGGCCATCGTGCTGGTGGGCCACGTGACGAAGGAGGGTGCTTTGGCCGGGCCGCGGGTGCTGGAGCACATGGTGGACACGGTGCTGTATTTCGAAGGCGACACGCACAGCCAGTTTCGCCTGGTGCGTGCCATCAAGAACCGCTTTGGCGCCGTCAACGAGATCGGCGTGTTCGCCATGACGGAAAAGGGCCTCAAGGGCGTGAGCAACCCGAGCGCGATCTTCCTGTCGCAGCACAGCGAGCCGGTACCCGGCAGCTGCGTGATGGTGACGCTGGAGGGTACGCGGCCCATGCTGGTGGAGATCCAGGCGCTGGTGGACAGCGCGGGCCCCAGCCCCCGGCGCCTGTCCGTGGGCCTGGACAAGGACCGCCTGGCCATGCTGTTGGCCGTGCTGCACCGGCATGCGGGGGTGGCCTGCATGGACCAGGACGTGTTCGTGAACGCGGTGGGCGGCGTGCGCATCAGCGAGCCCGCGGCCGACCTGGCCGTGATGCTGGCCATCACTTCCAGCCTGCGCGGCAAGGCGTTGCCGCAGGGCTTTCTGGCGTTCGGCGAAGTGGGGCTGGCGGGCGAGGTGCGGCCAGCGCCGCGCGGCCAGGAGCGCCTGAAGGAAGCCGCCAAGCTCGGCTTTCGCGTGGCCGTGGTGCCCAAGGCCAACGCACCGAAGAAGCCCATCGAGGGCCTCACCATCCACGCCGTGGAGCGCGTGGAAGAAGCGATGAACGTCGTGCGCGAGATGGGCTGAAGAGGGCGGCTAGGAGAGAAGAGAAAGGTACGAAAAAGGAGCGGGAGCGTGTTCAGCCCACGGGCCTGCAGACGGCGGTGACGCGCTTGTACAGGACCACGCCGCTGTACAGGCCCAGCACCTCGTCGCGCGTGCAGAGCATGGTCACCGCATGCTGTCCCTCAACGGAGATCGCGGCCCTGGATTCGTACTTGGCCGTGGCCTGCGTGCCTTCTGCGCTGACACGGATGTCGGCCTTGTTCATGCGGCTGCTGGAGCGCAGGCCGCCGGCCTGCATCGCCTGGGCGGATTCCTGCTGCAGTGCGCAGATCTCGGCGCGCCCGCCGGTGTAGACGCCTGCCGGGCTGCTGCTGTGGTCCGTGAGCTTGAAGTTCAGGTCGGGGGCTGCCAGCGCGCACTGTGCGCGGTAGTCCCTTCGGTCGGCCAGTTCCAGTGCGCCTTGCAGCACGCCCTCGACGATGGCGGCCGTCAGCTTGGCAACGCTCTCGGGCTTGGCCGGGCCGGCTGGCGCCGGGGCGGCGGCTGCGGTGCCCGCGGCGGGGCCGGCCTTGGCTGCCGGCGCGGGTCTGGGCGCCGGTGGGGCAGGCCTCGGCGCCTGTTCGCACGCCCGGTCCGAGTAGGTCGTCTGCCCTTTGTCGTTCGTGCACTTGAACATGTGCTGGGCGGATGCCGTGGACGTGGTCACGGCGGCGGCCAGGGTGGCCAGCAAGAGAAGAACGTTGCGCATGCGAGAGGCGGGACTGATGGAAGACAGCGTGATTAGATCAGCACGCAGCGACGGCGCCGCGACACGGCGTGCCGCCCGATCAAAACGACTCCCAGTCGTCGTCTGACCCTTTGGCCGCCTTCGGCGCGGCTGCGGGCGTTGCGGCCGGCTTCGGGGCCTGGAGCTTGCGGGCCGCAGCGGGGGCTGCAGCGGGCCCCGTCGCCCTGGCAGCGGTCGGAGTGGCCGGGCGCAGTGCAGGTGCTGCTGCACGGACTGCCACCGTGGATGCCACACGCGCCGCCGTAGGCAGGGCTGTCGGCGCAGGCACTGCGCTGGCGGCTGCCGGCGTGTGCCCCACATTGAACACCGACACCACTTCGGACAGGCGCTGAGCCTGGTCGCGCAGCGAGGCGGCGGCCGCCGCCGATTCTTCGACCAGTGCGGCGTTCTGCTGGGTCATCTGGTCCAGGTTGCTCACGGCCTGGTTGACCTGCCCGATGCCGTCGCGCTGCTCGTTCGACGACGCGGTGATCTCGCCGATCAGGTCGGACACGCGGCGCACGCTGGCGACGATCTCGTCCATGGTCTGGCCGGCCTGCGCGACCTGGCTGGAGCCGGTCTCGACCGTGGTGACGGACGCGCCGATGAGGTTCTTGATCTCCTTGGCGGCCTCGGCGCTGCGCTGCGCCAGGCCCCGCACCTCGCTGGCCACCACGGCAAAGCCCCGTCCCTGTTCACCGGCGCGTGCAGCCTCCACGGCGGCGTTCAGCGCCAGGATGTTGGTCTGGAACGCGATGCCGTCGATCACCCCGATGATGTCGGCGATCTTGCGCGAGCTGTGGCTGATGCCCTGCATGCTTTCCACCACCTGTGCCACGACCTCTCCGCCACGGGCGGCCGCCTGCGCGGCGGTAGTAGCCAGTTGGTTGGCCTGGCGCGCCGTGTCGGCCGACTGGGTGACTGTGGCGGTCAGCTCTTCCATGCTGGCGGCGGTCTGCTGCAGGTTGGCGGCAGTCTGCTCCGTGCGTGCCGACAGGTCGTGGTTGCCGGTGGCGATCTCCACCGATGCATTGGACATGGAGTCCACGCCGCTGCGCACCTCCGACACCAGGCTGCGCAGGCGCGCGGCCATTTGCGAGACAGAGCGCAGCAGGTGGCCGAACTCGTCCTGGCGCTCATCGTGGGCCGACACAGTCAGGTTGCCGCCGGCAATGGCATCCGACAGCTCCACCGCGCGGTGCAGCGGGCGCGCGATGGATCGCACCAGCAGGAAGGACAGCACCAGGCCCAGGGCGAACACAATGCCTTGCGTCACCCACGCGAGCATGCTGGCCTGGGTGCGGGCGGCCTGTGCTTCCTGGCGCGCCGCGTCGCGCTGGCTCTGCTGCAGCTGCACGAAGGCTTCCAGGCTGTCCACGTAGCTGCCGATGGCCGCGAGGTACCTGGTTTCGATGAAGGCCTTGAAGGCGGCGCCATCGCCGGCCTGCTTGATCTCGCGCGCCTGCTTGTTCAGCGCCAGCACGCCGGTGCGCTCGCTGGCCACGCGCTCAAGCGCCTTCTTGTCGGCGGGCGTGGTGGCCAGTTCGAGCACCTTGGCCTGGATGGCCGAGATGCCGGCGATGCCCGACTTCACGCGGCCATCGAAAAGCGTGGTCAGGTCCGCGTCCGGGGTGGAGTTACTGGCCAACACGCGCTCTCCGGTGGTCTCGGTGGCGCCCTTCCACTGCACGGCCAGCGTGATGCGGTTCTCGAACGAAGCCATCGATGCGAGGGTGCTGTCCATCACCTGCGCCGCCTGGTACTGCGCCCAGATCGACACCAGGAGCATGGCACCCAACAGACCCACGATAGAACCCCACAGCTTGGGCGCCAGGCGCACGTTATCCAGTTTCATTCCATGATCTCCAGAAGGACGAGCCTGCATTTTTCGTGCTTCGGCGACTGTCGTAAACAGTCTGCAGCGCAAGTTGGCGGGAGGTTGCCAGCTTCTTTGATTAATGTAGTGCTTACACAACGAAACATTTGCGGCGAAGCATCTGGAGGGGCGAACACGCCAGGGTGCGTCCGACGCCGGACCCGGCGCTTGGCCGTGGTCCCCGGGGGGGCAGCCAGGTTCACCGCTGCCTGGGTTGGCAAGCAGCCCGCATGTGGGGGGAATTGGGCGGGCGGGCCTGGCACTCATAAGACAATAGCGTCCATGAATTTGCGCAATATCTTTGTACCGCTGGGCGTGGTCGGTCTGATCGCCTTTGGTTTCATGGCCTATGGCTGGGCCGGCCTTGCCGCGGTGATCGGCGGCCTGGTGATGTGGGCGCTGCTGCACTTCACGCGGCTCATGAACGTGATGAAGAAGGCGGCCAACCGGCCCATGGGCTATGTGGGTAGCGCGGTGATGCTCAACGCGCGCCTGCGCGAGGGCGTGAACCTGATGCACGTGGTCGCCATGACGCAGGCGTTGGGCGAGCAGCTCTCGGCGGAAGGCGCCGAGCCGGAGCTGTACCGCTGGACCGACGGGACAAATTCGCACGTGACCTGCGAATTCCGCCACGGCAAGCTCGTGAAGTGGACGCTGGTGAGGCCACCCAGCGACGAGCCGGCGGTTGCCGCCGGCGCCGACACGCCTGCGGCGTCTGGCTGAACAGAGCGGGCAGGGCACGCGCTAGATACTGCTCGCCGGGCCTGGGCCGGGCCGCCGGCGCGCTGGCCACCAGCCCGCCGTCGCCTAAAATCCCGCCTTTGCGACCCACAGCAACAAAGGATACCCATGAGCCCCGTAGTTCCCTCGATGGCCGATCGTGACGGCAAGATCTGGATGGACGGCCAGATGGTGGACTGGCGCGATGCCAAGATCCACGTCCTGACCCACACCCTGCACTACGGCTGCGGCGCGTTCGAAGGCGTGCGTGCATACAAGACCGCCGACGGCACCGCCATCTTCCGCCTGGAAGAGCACACCGACCGCCTCTTCAACAGCGCCAAGATCCTGCGCATGAAGATCCCGTTCACCAAGGACGAAGTGAACGAGGCCCAGAAGGCCGTGGTGCGCGAGAACAAGCTGGAGTCGTGCTACCTGCGCCCGCTGACCTGGATCGGCTCGCAGAAGCTGGGTGTGTCCCCCAAGGGCAACCAGATCCATCTGATGGTGGCCGCCTGGGCCTGGGGCGCCTACCTGGGCGAGGAGGGCATGAAGCGCGGCATCCGCGTCAAGACCAGCAGTTACACCCGTCACCACGTCAACATCACCATGACGCAGGCCAAGGCGGTGAGCAACTACACCAACTCCATCCTGGCCAACATGGAAGCGCTGGACGACGGCTACGACGAAGCCCTGCTGCTCGACAGCTCCGGTTTTGTGTCCGAGGGCGCGGGCGAGAACATCTTCGTGATCAAGAACGGCGTGATCTACACGCCCGACCTGTCGGCCGGCGCGCTCAACGGCATCACCCGCAACACCGTGTTCCACATTGCCAAGGACCTGGGCCTGGAGATCGTGCAAAAGCGCATCACGCGCGACGAGGTCTACATCGCCGATGAGGCCTTCTTCACCGGTACGGCCGCCGAAGTGACGCCCATCCGCGAGCTCGACCGCATCGAGCTGGGCAAAGACGACTATGTGGGCTCGCGCGGCCCCATCACCGAAAAAATCCAGAGCGCGTTCTTTGACATCGTCAACGGCCGCAACCCCCAGTACGCCCACTGGCTCTCGAAAGTGTGACCAAGCCCCTGAGCCGCTGCGCGGCTTGCCCTTCTCTCGGCTGCGCCGGGAAGGGGGCGGCGCCGGTGGCCGGGCCAAGCCCGCTTCACGGCGCCCGCTGGATTGGAGCGCGCCAGTTTCAAGCATCGCCACCCAGGCGGTGCGCCCCGGAGAACGAATAACTATGTCGCAAGCTGCTGCTGCCGTTGAATTGCTGGCCAAGGACTTGAACCCCCAAGGCGGGGTTTTCTGCCCCAGCCCCAAGGCCGATATGAAGATCTGGAACACCCACCCCAAGGTGTACCTGGACGTGGCCCGCTCCGGCGAAGCCAAGTGCCCCTACTGCGGAACCGTCTACCGCCTCAAGGCCGGCGAGCACGTGCACGCCGGTCACTGATTGATGCCAGTTGAAGCCGGGGGCGGCACGCCGCAGCCCACGTTGACCGTGGCGGTGCTGACCCACAACGAGGCGCTCCGCATCGAGGCCTGCCTGCGCAGTGCCGCCTTTGCCGACCAGTTGCTGGTGGTCGACAGCGGAAGCACGGACAACACCGTGGCCATCGCGAAGGGGCTGGGCGCCGAGGTGCACAGCTACCCGGACTGGCAGGGCTTTGCCGTGCAGCGAAACCGGCTGCTGGCGCATGCGCGCGGCGACTACATCTTCTTTCTCGATGCTGACGAGGTGATGACACCCGCGTTCGCGCAGGAGCTGCAAGCCATCGTGCGCTCGGGCGAGCAGGCCGTATGGACGATCCGCTGGCGCATGGTCGCTTTCGGGCATGAGCTCACGCACTTTCGGTCGCAGTCGCAGATCGAGCGTCTCTTCGTGCGCCGCCTTGTCAAGGAGTACGCCGGCGTGGTGCACGAACAGGCCCAGCTGCACACTTTGCCGGGCGGCGGGGCGGTGCCGCGCCGGCTGATCCGCGCACGGTTGCTGCACTACTCGCGCACCACGGTGCGTGGCAGCCTGGAGAAGCTCACGCAGTACGTGATGTTGGGTGCCGCCAAGCGGGCCGAGAGCGGAAAACGCGGCGGCGTGCTGCGCGGCCTGGCCTCGGGTGGGTCGATGTTCCTGCGCCTGTATGTGTTTCGCCTGGGTTTTCTTTGCGGCGGGGCGGGCTTTCTGTATTGCTTTTTCGTGGCGCTGGAGGGGTTCTTTCGGTATGCCGCACTGCACTATGACCGAGACAGCCTGACTGGCCGTGTGATCCGTTGATGTGATGAAGACTTACCGCTGGTTCGGGCGCTGCGCAAGCCTCGGTGCGTTCATGGTGCCGGGCCTGGCGCTCTGGCTGCCCTCGGGCTATTCCTATGGTGCCGTCGTGCTGCTGCTGGCCGCGCTGGCCAGCGCGCCGGTGTGGTGGCGGCGGCCGGCGCCGCGCGCCGCATGGTGGCTGACGGCCGCCTTCTCCTGCATGGCGGCGCTGTGGCTGCTGGATGTGGGCGCCTCCTGGGGCTGGGGCAGCATGGACCGCCCGGCCAAGTACCTGCTGGTGCTGCCGTGCATCTTCTACCTGATGACCTTCGAGCCGCGCGCTGCCTGGCTGTGGATGGGGGTTGCCGTGGGCGCCGTGGGCAGCGGCATCGTGGGGCTGTACCAGACCTTCGTGATGGCGCTGCCGCGCGCCAACGGGTTCACCAATGCCATTCAGTACGGCAATCTGAGCATGCTGCTGGCCGTGATGAGCGGGCTGCTGCTGGTGGTGCAGTGGAAGCGATGGGTGCTGTGGCAGCGGGCGCTGCTGGCCGCCGCCATCGCGCTCGGTGCGGCGGGTTCGGTGCTCTCGCAGTCGCGCGGCGGCTGGCTGGCGCTGGTGCTGTTGCTGCCGGTGTGCGCATGGCTTCTGGTGCGCACCACCGGCCAGCGGCGCGTGTACTGGGGCCTGTGCGCGCTGGCGCTGGTGGCCGCGGCCCTGTCGCAGGTGCCGGCGGTGGAGCAGCGGGTGGACGAGGCGCGGGCCGAGGTGCAGACCTACCAGCAGCGCGGCGATGGCCGCAGCTCGGTCGGCCAGCGCCTGGCCCACTGGCACCTGGCCTGGCAGATGGGCTGGGACCGTCCCCTGACCGGCTGGGGCCGCGCGGGTTATGTCGAAGAAAAGGCGCGCCGCGTGGCCGCCGGCCAGGCGCACCCGGTCGTGCTGGAGTTTGGCCATGCGCACAACGAGGTGCTGGACCTGTTCGCCAAGCGCGGCATCCCGGGGGTGCTGCTGCTGCTGTCGTTCTACGGCATCCCGCTCGTGATGTTCTGGCCCACGGCCCGCCGCATCCGCGACGGCGCCGGCAAGATGGACCGCGAGTCGCTGTCCCTGTGCCTGATGGGCGTGCTGCTGCCGCTGTCCTACATCGGCTTCGGGCTCACGCAGGTCTTCCTGGCCCACAACAGCGGCAACATGTTCTACCTGTTCATGTGCCCGCTGCTGCTGGCTGCCCTGCACGAGCGGCGTGCGCGCATCGGCTGCGGGCGGCCGTTCTAGATGAGACGACACTCCCTGAGCCGCTTCGCGTCTTCCCTCTCTCTCGCTGCGCGGGAGAGGGACGCCACCGGTGGCCTGGCGAAGCCAGTTCCACGGCGGCACTCGCTGGGGCCGCGCCAGTTTCGATCGTTGCGACCGGTGTCCAGCGCCATGGATTCCTGAGACGAAAGGCTTCTTCATGCACATCCTGCTGGTCAACAACTCTCCCATCCCGGTCTACGGCTATGGCGGCACCGAGCGCGTGATCTGGGACCTGGGCAAGACCCTGGTGCAACAGGGCCACCGCGTGAGCTACCTGGTGCCCGAGGGCTCCACCTGCGACTTCGGCGACGTGTTGCCCATCCGCCCCGACGAACCCTGGGAACGCCAGATCCCGAAGGGCGTGGACATCACGCACTTCCAGTTCAACCCGCGCACCGAGCTGGCCAAGCCGTATCTGGTGACGGAGCACGGCAATGCGCGCAAGCCCAAGCCGCTGCCGCTGAACACCGTGTTTCTCTCGCGCGACCACGCGGCGCGGTATGGCTCCACCGAGTTCGTCTACAACGGGCTGGACTGGGGCGGCTACGGCCCGGTGGACTTCCAGTCGCCACGCCCGCGCTACCACTTCCTGGGCAAGGCGGCGTGGGGCGTGAAGAACGTGCGCGGCGCGATCAAGGTGGCGCTGCGGGCGGGTGTGGAGCTTGATGTGCTGGGCGGCACGCGCATCAACTTCAAGCGCGGCTTTCGATGGACGCTGTCGCGCAAGATCCATTTCCACGGCATGGTGGGCGGCACAGAGAAGACGGGCCTGCTCAACGCATCGCGCGGGCTGATCTTCCCGGTGCGCTGGCACGAGCCTTTCGGGCTGGCGGTGATCGAAAGCCTGTACTTCGGATGCCCGGTGTTTTCCACACCGTATGGTGCGCTGCCCGAACTGGTGCCACTGCACTGCGGGGTGCTGTCGGCCGAGGCGAGCGTGCTGGCCGAGGCCGTGCGCAACAACCGCTTCGACGCGCGTGCATGCCACCAGCATGTGGTGGACCACTTCAGCGCCGACCGCATGGCCCGCAACTACCTGCGGATGTACGAGCGCGTGCTGGCGGGCGAGAAGATCAACGCCCAGCCGCCGGTCATCCAAGGCCCCGCACGCGAGCTGCCCTGGAAGAACTGAGGCCCCCCTGAGGCGCTGCGCGCCTTCCCCCCAGGGGGACGCACCCGGTGGCCCGGCAAAGCCGGATCCACGGGTGCGCTGGTGGGGACCCGCGCCCTTGGCGGGGGCCCGTCTTGATCCTGCGCCTGCCGCCCGCGTCGCCCTTCAACCGTTCGGGCTGAGCTTGTCGAAGCCTGGGCGCACACGGCGCGAATCCTGTCCTGGATGCTGCACCCGTTGCAGAGAGCGGCCCCACGGTCCGAGCCGGCGTCGCTCTACCCCATCCGTTCGGGCTGAGCCTGTCGAAGCCAGGGCGCGCACCGAGCCTCCATGGGCCACGAAGCACACAAGCTCGGATTCAAATCGGCCGTTGGCGCTTGCCCAGCAAGTGCAGTCAGCTATTGAATAGATAGCGTTATTGCGCCTGCAACAACGCCGCCTGCGCCGCCAGCGCGGCCCGCCATTCCGTCTCCAGCGCCGCTACCAGCGCAGCGGCCGGCATGGGACGCACGGCCGCCACGCCCTGGCCGGCCCACAGGGACAGGTGGTCGGCGCGTCCCGCGTCGGCGCTGGCACGGCGCAGGGCGCCGGTCAGGGCGTTCTGCACGGGGTAAGCGGGCACGTCGGTCTCGTGCGCGTGCAGCTTCTGCAGCATGGGGTTGACGATACCGCGCGCGGGGCGGCCCGAGAAGACGCGGGTGGTGCGCGTGTCGGTGGCGATGGCGCTGCCCATGGCGTCGCGATAGGCGCGGCCGATGCCCGATTCGTCGCACGCCAGGAAGGCCGTGCCCATCTGCACGGCTTGCGCCCCGAGCGCCTGCGCTGCGGCGATGCCCCGCCCGTCCACGATGCCTCCGGCCGCGATCACCGGCACACCGCGTGGGCGAAGTGCGTCCACGCACTGCGGCACCAGCGCGATCGTGCCCACCATCGCGGCGGCGAAGTCCGCCTGCGACGGCGTGCCAGTGCGCACGGCGCAATCCGCGGGGGCAAGGCCTTCCGCCTGTGGCCGACCCGTGGGCAGGAAGGTGCCGCGATGGCCGCCGGCCTCCATGCCCGAGGCGCACACCGCGTCCGCTCCCACATCGGCCCAGGCCAGCGCCTCGGCCACGGTGGTGGCCGTGCCGATGACGTAACTGCCGGCACTGTGCAGTCGCTCTACCTGCGCGGCGCTGAGGATGCCGAAGGTGAAGCTGGCGACGGCGGGCCGGGCCTCGATCAGCGCCTCGAACTGGGCTTGGAAGTCCTCGCACCAGCGCGCGGGCACGGCAGCCTCCAGACCGAACTCGGCGTACAGCGGTGCCAGCCGCGCCAGCGCCGACTGCACGGTGGCGTCGTCCGGCGCGGGCGTGTTCTGCACGAACAAATTGAGCCCGAAAGGCCGGTCGGTGCGGCTTCGCACCTCGGCTGCGGCCTGCGCCATGGCGGCGGGCGAGCGCATGCCGCAGCCCAGGGTGCCCAGCCCGCCCGCGGCGGACACGGCGGCGGCCAGCGCTGGCGTGTCCGCCCCGGTCATGGGCCCCTGCACGATGGGCAGGCGAAGGGAGAGGGTAGTGCGCAGGCTGTGGTGGGGCATTTTGTGTGGTCCGTGACAATAAAAGGAGACTTGGCGGGGGGTTGAACTGCGACCAACGACACACCCGCTACAGCGCGCTGCGGTGCGCTGCGGTGCGCTGTAGCGCGATGCTTGAAACCGGCGCCACCCAAGCCAGCGCCCCGCGCAAGGGCCGCGCCGCCCCGAAGGCGGCGTATCCAGAGCTTGCGCCGGAGGTGTCATCTCAAGTTTTCAGCACCTGCTGCAGCGCATCAAGCGCGGGCGAGTGATAGCCCTGTCGCCAGATCAGCAAGGTGGCGATGGTGGTGATCGGGTGCTGGCTCAGCAGATCCGCGTGCGGCGAGAGGCAGAGTACCGAGCGCGGCACGATGCCCGCGCAGCCACCGCCAGAGACGCTGGCCAGGATGGCGTGGTACGAGCCCAGCTCCAGCAACTTCATGGGCTCCGGCCGGGGGGCGAACCAGTCCTGGGCGATGCGCCGGTACGTGCAGCCAGGCTCGAACACCGCCAGCGTGCCGGGCACCACATCCTGCGGGCCGATCACGGGCGGGTGGTCGGCGGGCAAGACCAGCAGCAGCTCTTCGGTGAACACAGGCCTGGTTTCGAGCGCCGGGTCCGGCGGTTGCCCCGGCGGCCACGCCACCAGCACGGCATCGAGCGCGTGTCCGCGCAGCCGGTCCACCAGCACCCGGGTCGCGGCCGTTGTCAGCTCCAGTGCAACGCCTGGACACTGACTGTGCAGGCGGGCCAGCGGCGCGGGCAATCGGCTCGCAGCGGTGCTTTCCATGGAGCCCAGGCGCAGGCGGCCGGCGGGCGGCCCTGGCTGCAGCGCCTGGCGCGCCTCTTCGGCCAGTGCGAGCAGCCGGTCGGAATAGCCCAGCAGCACCTGGCCCTCGGGCGTGAGCGCCATGCGCTTGCCTTCGCGCAGGAACAGCGGCGTGCCCAGGCCCGCCTCCAGCTGCTGCACCCGCGTGGTCACATTGGATTGCGCCCGCGAAAGCCGCTCGGCAGCACGCGTGACGCTGCCTTCCGCCGCCACGGTGCGGAAGATGTCGAGCGCTGCGAGATCCAGCAAGGGCGAGGTTTTTTCCATCTTGAAAAAGTATGAATTACAGAAATTCAATCTCTTGATAAGATGATAAGCAGCAGCTTCCCCCGTGGCAACCCCCACGCTTGATCCCATGAACCACGTGTCCATGTCTTCCTCCTCCGTCCCAGGGCAGGCCACTGACGGCGCGTCGGCGCTGCGGATTGCCTTGGCCGGCATGGCCGCGCTGGCGGCGGCCATGGGCATCGGCCGGTTCGCCTTCACCCCGCTCCTGCCCATGATGCTGCACGACGGGGTGGTGGACATTGCCACCGGCAGCTGGCTGGCCACGGCCAACTACGCAGGCTACCTGGCGGGGGCGTTGCTTTACATGGCCTTGCCGTGGCTCTCGCGGCGCCTGGGCCGCGAACCCGGCAATGCCGCACTGAATGCCACGCTGGTGCGCGGCGGGCTGGTAGCTACCGTGCTGCTCACGGGGCTGCTGGCGCTGCCCTGGCCCGCGTCGTGGCCGCTGCTGCGTCTGCTGGCGGGTGTGGCCAGCGCGCTGGTGTTCCTGGGCACGGCCAACTGGTGCATGGGGCGCCTGGCCCACCTCGGGCGCCCTGCGTGGGGCGGGCTGATCTTCTGCGGCCCGGGGCTGGGCATCGTCATCACCGGCCTGCCGACCAGCGCCATGGTGGCTGCAGGCTGGAGCGCGGCGGCAGGGTGGGCGGCGTTCAGCCTGCTGGCAGCCATCCTCTGTGCCTGCGCCTGGACGGTGTTTCGGGGCAGCGAGGTGCCCGCTGCGGTTGCGGCCTCGGGGGCTGCTGCGGCTGTGCCGCTGATGCCCGCACCGCGCCCGGTGGGCGAGCGTGCCTTGCTGGCTGCCGCCTATGGTCTGGCGGGATTGGGCTACATCGTCACCGCCACCTTCCTGCCGGTGATCGCGCGGGCGGCGCTAGCGGCTGGCTCGGTGTGGCCGGACCTGTTCTGGCCCATCTTTGGCGCCGGCGTGGCGCTGGGCGCACTGCTGTCCACCCGCATCGCTCCCACGCGGGACCGCCGTTGGCTGCTGGCGGCAGCCTACTTGCTGCAAGCGGTGGGTGTTGCGCTGGGCGTGCTGTGGCCCGGGCCGGCCGGTTTTGCGCTGGGCAGCCTGCTGCTGGGTTTGCCGTTCACGGCCATCACCTTCTTCGCACTGCAGGAGGCGCGCCACCAGTGGCCGCAGGCGGCTGCGGGCTTCACCGGACTGCTCACGGCGTTGTACGGCATCGGGCAGATCGTGGGGCCGCCGATGGCGGCTGCGCTGCTGGCGCGCGCCGGTACGCGCGCGCAGGGGTTCGACTGGGCGCTGGGGGTGGCGGGCTCGGTGCTGTTGCTGGGGGCCGTGCTGTACGCCTTCATGGCGTGGCGCTGGCGTTCACGGATCAGGGCCTGAGAGGCCTGCAGCGGCCGCGCATCAAGCGCTAAATGCTACTAATGTGATAGCGGAAGCCGGAGCACGAAGCACGCGCCGCCGCCTTGTCGGTCTTCGCAGTGCACGGTGCCGTTGTGGCGCCCCGCGATGGAGCGCACCAGCGCCAGCCCCAGCCCCACGCCGCCGGCGCGCTCGCTGGCACCGGGCAGGCGGTAGAACGGCTCGAAGATGCGTTCGCGCTGGGTCAGCGGAACGCCAGGGCCGCGGTCGCACACGCTCACTTCGGCGTGGCCCTGGCGGCGGTGCACCACCACCGTGATCTCGCCGGTGCTGTAGCGGCGCGCGTTTTCCAGCAGGTTGCGGATGGCGCGGCGCAAGAGCTTGGAGACGCCCCGCACATCCACGGAGTCGGGGCTGGAACTCACGTCCAGGTCGGCGTCCACGCGGGCGCACTCCTCGGCGGCCAGGCCGATCAGGTCCACCAGTTCCACGGTGCCCACGTCGGCTTCGCGCGCGTCCAGGCGGCTTGCGAGCAGGATCTCGTCCACCAGCTGGTCCAGTTCGGCGATGTTGCGCAGGATTTCCTCGCGGAATGCGGGCGAGGGCTGCTGGCCTCCCATCAGCTCCATGCCCATGCGGATGCGGGTGAGCGGCGAGCGCAGCTCGTGGGAGGCATTGGCCAGCAGCGATTTGTGCGACTTCACCAGGTTCTCCACCCGCTCGGCCGCTGCGTTGAACTGCCGCGCCAGGTCGGCAACTTCGTCCTGGCCCTGTTCGGGCACGCGCACCGACAGATCGCCCTCGCCAAAGCGCTGCACACTGCGCTGCAGCGCTTCCAGCCGCAATGTGAGGCGGCGGATGATGGGGTACACGCCGATCGCCACGGCCAGGCCCACGATGC
Organism: Acidovorax sp. sic0104; assembly: GCF_019219095.1. Lineage (GTDB taxonomy): Bacteria > Pseudomonadota > Gammaproteobacteria > Burkholderiales > Burkholderiaceae_C > Acidovorax. Next base: position 81,404 of record NZ_JAHUWH010000015.1, on the reverse strand, counting down.
CCAGCAGCCACAGGAAGCCGAAGGGCGGGCGCGTCCAGAAGGCGTCGCCGGGCCGGCCGCCGCCACCGCCTCGCTCGCCCCTGGGCTGGCGTGGGGCCATCTGCAGCACGAAAGGCTGGCCGTCTCCCGATTCGATGTGGAATTCCGCGCCTTCGCCCGGCTCGCTGGGCTGGCGCGTGGCCAGGCCGCGCAGCACCACGTTGCCGGTGTTGTCGCGCAGCACCATCTCGCGCGAGGGCGGAACGAAGGGCTGTGCGTTCTGGGCCTTCTGCTCTTCGGCCATGCGCCAGGCCCAGCCCACCGACAGCGTCAGCACCGCGATGCCGCCGACCACGGCCAGCCAGATGCGCAGGTACAGGCGGCGGGAAAAGGGCGTGGACAGGGACATGGCTATCAAGAGCAAGAGGCGCACTGCAGGGGACTGGCGCGGCCCAGGCCGGCGGCCGGGGCGCAAGGGGCGTCCCGCCGCGCTGGCGGCGTCTCCCTGAGGGCGAAGGCGCGAAGCGACTCAGGGCGCATGCATTCAGTCCTGCTGCTTGGCGAACACATAGCCCACGCCACGCACCGTGAGGATGCGGCGCGGGTTCTTGGCGTCGGCCTCGATGGCCGCGCGGATGCGGCCCATGTGCACGTCGATGCTGCGGTCGAACGCTTCCAGTTCGCGGCCGCGCACGGCTTCCATGATCTGGTCGCGGGTGAGCACGCGGCCCGCGCGCTCTGCCAATGCCACGAGCAGGTCGAACTGGTAGGAGGTCAGGTCGGCCAGCTGGCCGCCCACGTTCACGGTGCGCGCATCGCGGTCGATCTCCAGCGTCCCGAAGCGCAAAGCCTGTGTGGCCGGTGCTGCACCGCCGTCGGTGCGCCGGCGCAGGATGGCGCGGATGCGCGCCAGCAGCTCGCGCGGTTCGAAAGGCTTTGGCAGGTAGTCGTCGGCGCCCAGCTCCAGACCGATGATGCGGTCCATCGGGTCGCCTTTGGCGGTGAGCATCAGCACCGGCACTTGCGCTGCGCTGCCCTGCAGCGACCGGATGCGGCGGCACACTTCCAGGCCGTCCATGTCGGGCAGCATCAGGTCCAGGATCACCAGGTCGGGCAGCGCGCCGGCCTCGGGGCCCTGCAGCTGCGCCAGGCCGCTCTTGCCGTCCGCGCGGTGCGTGACCTGCAGGCCCGACTGGCCCAGGTACTCGCCCACCATTTGTGCCAGGCGGGCGTCGTCTTCGATCATCAGCAGTTGGGAGCTCATGGGGACAGTTTAGTGGCGGTCGTCGTGTCCATCGTGGCCGCAGAGCGTCACTCCGCTTTGTCTCAGACGTAAAGCTGCCGTAAAGCAACCAGGCACGCCCGGCGGCGCCCGCGACATAATCCCCGGGTCGCCCTCTCTTGCCCCGAAGCGGGCAGAGCCTTCTTGTGCTGCCTCTTTTTCCGGGTCTTGCGCTTCGATGACCAAATCAGTGGATGTTGCTTCCCCCGCGCACGCGCCGCCGGCCCGGGCCGACGGGCATGTGCACGCTGCATGCGGAGCAGACGGAGCGGCCATTTCGGTCGGCCTCGTGGAAGACGACCCCGGGACGCGGGAGCGGCTGCGGCTGGCGCTCGCCCGCGCGGCGAAGCTGCGACTGGACTATGTGGGGGCGACGGTGGCCGAGACCGTTCAATGGCTGCAGGTCCACAGCGTGGATGTGCTGCTGGTCGACCTCGGCCTGCCGGACGGTTCGGGGCTGGAAGTGATCGGGCAATGCCGGGCGCTGCGCCCCGACACCGAGATCATGGTGATCACGATGTTCGGGGATGAGGCCCACATGATGCGCGCGTTCGAGGCGGGTGCCCGCGGCTACCTTCTGAAGGACGGCACCGAAGACGATCTGGCGGAACATGTGCTGAGCCTCAGCGCGGGCGGCTCTCCCATGACGCCCATCATTGCGCGGCAACTGCTGACCCGATTGTCCCCCGTACCATCCTCGTCGAGGGTTCCTCCGGCGGCGGCTGCCTTGACGGCGCGGGAAAGGGACATCCTGGCCAAGCTCGCGCGGGGATTCACCTATGCCGAGGCCGCGGAGATCATGGGCCTTGCGCCTTCCACAGTCCAATCCCATGTCAAGAACATCTACAGCAAGCTGGCTGTCCATTCCAAGGCTGAGGCGATCTTCGAGGCCCGCCAGATGGGGATCCTTTAGGGCCCTTGCGCCTGGCGGTGCGTGGCGATGCTTCCTGCGGCTCGCAGCGTGCGCACTGTGGATGCTGGCCTGCGCAATCACCCAGGCGCAGGAGCCCGGGCCTGTCCACACCCTCTCTGTCGCGCAGGCCTATCTGGAGCCGGAAGGCGCGGCTGCCTGGGCGGGCCCGGTGCAGCTGCCTCACCTGTGGGACAAGGCGTATCCGGGGCGCGCGGGACGCGCCAGCTACCGGCTGGAGCTACCGCCCGTTTCTTCGGACGGGACGCTGTGGGGAATCTACTTTCCGCGCGTGGGCAACCAGGTCGAGATATTCCTGGACGGCGATCTGGTGGCCCACCGCGGCACGCTGGGTGACAGCCGCCACGATGCCACCAAGTCGCCGCTGTGGGTGCCCGTGCCTTCGCGCTTCCTGTCGCCCTCGCGGCCCACGGTGCTGGAGGTGCGCCTGACCGTGCAGCCCGTGCGGTGGGGTGGCCTGGCGGCGCCGCGTCTGGGGCCTGAGGCGGTGTTGTGGCCGCAGTACCGCGAGCGCTATGTCTGGCGGCAATGGGGGGCGGTGGCCGTGGTGTTCGCGCTGGCGCTCACCGGCGTGATAGCCGCGGGGCTTTGGCACCTGAGCCGCGAGCCGGTCTATGGCTACTTTGCGCTGTGCGCCCCGTTCGGGGTGCTTCGCTACGGCGACCGGTTGTGGGGGCAGCCCCTGGACTGGCCGCTCTGGGGCGGGGTGGTTGCGTTCTCGCTGATGGCGCATATGCTGCTGCTGGTGCGTTTCTCGCTGGCGCTGCTGGGCCGCGATGGCGTTGCCGTGCGCCGTGGTTTCTGGAGCTTCGCCCTGCTGGAGGCCGTGCTGGTGTGCATGGCGTTCGGCCTGGGCCGGCCGGTGTACTGGACCGCTGGCCTGGCCCTGCTTTTTCTGCCGGCCTTGTGGGCCTACTCCGTGGCCGGACGCCAGGCATTCGTCTCACGCAAGCCCGAAGCCATCGCGCTGTGCCTTGCGAGCTTCATTCCCATCGGTGCAGGCCTGTACGACTTCCTGGAGATACGCCTGTCCACCGAGAGCGTGGGCCGGTCGTCCTACCTGCCCCTGGCCACGATGCTGTTCGTGCTGCTCATGGGCTGGATCATCGTGAGCCGCTATGCGCGGCAGGCGGGCGCCTACCAGAAGCTGAGCAGCTCGCTGGACGAAAAAGTGCGCCAGCGCGAGCAGGAGCTCCGGGTCAGCTATGCGCTCCTGCAGCAGGAGCATGCCGAGCACGCCGCGCTGCAGGAGCGCCAGCGCATCATGCGCGACATCCACGACGGGGTGGGGGCGCAGCTGGTAGGCCTGCTCAGTCTCATCGGCAAGGGCCGCGCCAGCCGGGACGAACTGCGCGAACATGCCAACGCCGCGCTCGATGAATTGCGCATGGCGGTGGACGCCATGCAGCCCGTGGATGGCGACCTGGCCACCGTGCTGGCCACGCTGCGCTACCGGCTGCAGCCGCGCCTGGCGGCCACGGGCATCCAGGTCGATTGGCAAGTGGAGGAGTTGCCCACGCTCGACAGCCTCACGCCCCACATGGTGCTGCAGATCCAGCGCATCCTGCTCGAAGCATTCACCAACGTGCTGCGGCATGCCCAGGCCACCAGCGTGCGGGTGGGCGCGCGGCACGAGGCCGAGCCGCAGCACCCGCCGCCGTGCCTGGTGCTGGAGATTGCCGACAACGGTGTCGGCCTGCAAGGATCGCCCCAGGCGCGGGGCCAGGGGCTGGCCAACATGCGCGCCCGGGCCCAGGCCATCGGTGCGCAGCTCACGATCACGGCTGGGCCGGGCCAGGGGACGTGCGTGCGGATCGCTCTGCCGGTTGCGCCTGCTGCACCTGGCGCACCCGCGATGCCAGCCACACCAGCACCAGCACAGGCAGGCCCAGCAGAGCCGTCGACGTGAAGAACTGAGCGTAGCCGAACGCGTTCACGTAGTCGCCCGAGAAGCCCGCCACGAACTTGGGCAGCAGCAGCATCATGGAGCTGAACAGCGCGTACTGCGTCGCCGAGTAGCTCACGTTGGTCAGGCTCGACAGGTACGCGATGAACGCGGCCGAGGCGATGCCGCTGGCCAGGTTGTCTGCCGAGACCACGGCGATCAGCGCCGTCACGTCGTGCCCGTGGCCCGCAAGCCATGCGAACAGAAGGTTGCTGGCCGCGCTCAGGATCGCGCCCAGCATCAGGATGCGCATCACACCGAAGCGCATGGACAGCACGCCGCCCACGAAGGCGCCGGCCAGCGTCATGATGACGCCGTAGACCTTGGTGACGGCGGCCACCTCGTCCTTGGTGAAGCCCATGTCCACGTAGAACGGGTTGGCCATGATGCCCATGACCACGTCGCTGATGCGGTAGACGGCGATCAGCGCGAGGATCAGCACCGCGTGCCAGCCATAGCGGCGCAGGAAGTCGGCAAACGGCTCCACCATCGCGCCCTGGATCCATTCGGCAGCGTTCTTGGCCGGGGGCAGGGCCACGGGGGCAGGCTCGCGGGAGAACAACACGGTGACCACCCCGACGGCCATCGATGCCGCCATCACCAGATAGGCCGTTTGCCAGGCCCCGTTCTGATACGCGGCCGCGCCTTGCAGCACGGCCTGGCCCACGGCAGGTGCTGCCTCGGCACGCGCCGCGATCCACAGCACGCCCGCGCCGGCCCAGATCATGGCCAGGCGGTAGCCCGTCTGGTAGGACGCGGCCAGCGCTGCCTGGTGGTTGGCGTCGGCCGACTCGATGCGGAACGCGTCGAGCGCGATGTCCTGCGTGGCCGAGCCGAAAGCCACGGCCAGCGCGCACCACACGATAGGCCCGAGCGTGAGGCGCGGGTCCGACACCGCCATGCCCACGAGTCCCGCCACCACCACCGCCTGTGACAGCAGCAGCCAGCTGCGCCGCCGCCCCAGCAGCGGCGTCAGCACCGGGATGGGCATGCGGTCCACCAGGGGCGCCCAGACCCACTTGAAGCCATAGGCCAGCCCGACCCAGCTCAGATACCCGATGGTGCTGCGGTCGATGCCCGCCTCGCGCAGGCGAAACGACAGCGTGCCCAGCACCAGCAGCAGCGGCAGGCCCGCCGCGAAGCCGAGGGTGAGCATGCGCAGGCTGGCAGGCTCCAGGTACACGCGCAGGGTCTGCAGCCAGGGCGTGCGTGCGGGCGGTTGCGTGGGCAGTGCCGGGCTGTTGGATCGGGAATGGTTGGCGGAGGTGTCTGACATGGGCGCCCGGAGGTTTTGTCTATCATCGCTGACACCTTGCAGCGGGCGCTCCAGCCTCCATCTGGCTGGCAGTGCCGCTGCTCGGGGACACGGCCTGTGCCTTGCGGTCCCGCGTCAGTGCAACCGCCTATTATTCCCTTGCCCTCTTCCCTTCAGGTGATCCGGTATGTGCCTTCTGTGCCCCACGCCTTCCGTTGCGCCCTCGTCGCCCTGGTCCGCGCGCCGCGCCTTCCTGCTGGCCGCCGGAGCCACCGCTGCCGCGCCCGTGCTGGCGCAGGTGGATGTGGGCACCGCCTCCAGCGTGCGCAAGCTGATTCCGGCAGAAACGCTGGAGAACTCCGCCGCGCAGCAGTACCGCCAGATGCTGGAGCAGGCCAAGGCCAAGCGGGCCCTGGCGCCCGAAGGGCACCCGCAGCTGCAGCGCCTGCATGCCATCGCCAAGCGCCTGATTCCCTACGCAGCGCCCTGGAACGACCGCGCCAGGCAGTGGCGCTGGGAGGTCAACCTGATCGGCAGCCAGCAGATCAACGCCTTCTGCATGCCCGGCGGCAAGATCGCCTTCTACACGGGCATCCTCGATCAACTCAAGCTCACCGACGATGAGGCCGCGATGATCATGGGCCACGAAATGGCCCATGCCCTGCGCGAGCACGCCCGCGAACGGCTGGCCAAGACGCAGGGCACCAACCTCGCGCTGCGCCTGGGCTCGCAGCTTCTCGGGCTGGGCGACCTGGGGCAGGCGGCGGCCGGCCTGGGCGGCCAGTTGCTCACGCTGCAGTTCAGCCGCTCGGACGAGAGCGAGGCCGACCTGGTGGGGCTGGAGCTGGCCGCGCGCGGCGGGTTCGACCCCGCGGCCTCGGTGAGCCTGTGGAAGAAGATGGGCAATGCCACGGGCAGCAAGCAGGGCGGGCTGGCCTTCCTGTCCACACACCCCTCGGGCCCCGCGCGCATCAAGGAGCTGGAGCTGAACGTGCCCAAGGTGCAGAAGCTCTACGAAGCGGCACGGCGCAACGGCTGATTTGCTATTGAATCGATAGCTGTTTGCGGTGATGGGGCAAGCGCAAAGGCCTGATTTCTCTTGTTTTTCAGCCTACGCTCACGCGGTTGCGGCCGGTGTGCTTGCTCTGGTAGAGCGCCTGGTCGGCCCGCGCGATGGCCGCCGGCAGATCGTCGCTGCCCGTCACCTGCGCCACGCCGAACGACATGCTCAGCGGTACCGGCGTGCCCTGGTTTTCCAGCGCGATCTGCTCGATGGCCACGCGGATGCGTTCGGCCGCTTCGGCGGCAGACGCCCGCGAACTGGCGGGCATGAGCGCCAGGAACTCCTCGCCGCCCCAGCGCGCGACCACATCGCTCTCACGCAGCTGGTGCCTGAGAACCTGCGCCACCGCCACCAGAACGCGGTCTCCCGTGGCATGGCCGTGGCGGTCGTTCACCTGCTTGAAGTGGTCGATGTCGCACAGCATCAGCGCCACGGGTTCGCCCGTGCGCTGGATGCGGGTCAGCGTGTGCCCGGCCAGCGTCTGGAAGTGGGCGCGGTTGTTCAGGCCCGTCAGCCCGTCGAGCGTGGCCTGCCTGAGCAGCCTGTTCTCGGCAATCAGGATGGTGCGGCGGTAGAACGCAGCCAGGGCCGCGAACATGCCGAAGACCACGCACACGTGGATGGCATTGACGATCTGCTGCCCCTTGCCGGCCAGCGGCGCCAGCGGGCCCAGCTGGTCGCACACGAAGCGCAGGCCCAGGTAGTAGGCCAGCAGCGCCAGCACCACGGGAACGGCGTAGCGGCCCGAGTTGGCGATCACCACGGCAGGAATGAACAGCCACAGGTAGTAGTGGAAACCGCTGTCCCAGCCCACCAGCAGCGACCCCAGCGCGGAGTGCGCGATCACCTCCAGCCAGATGAGCAGGATGCCGGCGGTGTTGCGCCGCCGTCGGATGAGCGCATAGGCCCCCAGGTACATCGCGATGCTGGCCACGTTGACCACCGCGAGCGGTACCGAGCCCAGCCAGAGGAACAGCACGATGTACAGCCCGTCGATGGCAGCCGCCGTGAGCGCCACACGCTGTGCCATGGCCCAGTAGGCCTTGCCGGCGACGCTGGAGCCCCGCTGTGCGGGCTCGTAAGGACGTGGGGCACGCGCGGGGTGGGCCGGAGAGCTTGCGAAGGAATCCATGGAGGGGCCGCCGAAGGGTGCCCCATGGCCCCCGGTTGTTAACAAAATGTCACATCCTAGGCGCCGGCCGCGCAGGGCATCCGCAGATCAGGCCTGCGAAAACAGGCCAGTTGCCCGGAATCCCGCCCTGTAGGACCCGGGTACAGGCAGTCAGAGCGCCTGCACGGGCCGCCACTCCACGGCCATCGGGCTCTTGCGCGAGAACAGTTCGATGTGGGAGTCGATCGCGAACTGCACCCGGGCCAGGCTGGCATCGTCGTCGGCGCTGCAGTCGAAGTGCAGGGCACTTTCGTCGGCGCGCAGCACGCACAGGCCCCACGGGAAGTGCGCTTCGCCCCGGTGCTCGTCGTAGGTCACGTTGATCTTGCGGGTGAAGTGGAAGCACAGGCGCTGCAGATAGCGGCTGGCTTCGGGCGTGGGCACCTGGCCCTGGCGTCGCATCATGGGTGGGGAGAGGTTGTTGTGGGAGAAAAGGGCTCGGACAGAGGCAGTGCCGCATCGGCCAGCACCAGCAGGTTGCCTTGCGAGCAGCGTTCCACACGCGCCCGCACGCCATAGGCGCGTTGCAGCAGCGCCGGGGTGAGCACCTGCGCGGGCTCGCCGGCGGCCAGCACCGTGCCGCCGCCCAGCACCAGCACATGCTGGCAAAAGCGCAGGGCCAGATTCAGGTCGTGCACGGCCACCAGGCCGGTCGCACCCTGCTGCTGCACCATGGCGCGCACGGCCTGCAGCACCTGCAGTTGCCAGCGCAGGTCGAGTGCGCTGGTGGGTTCGTCCAGCAGCAGCAGGCGCGGCGCGCGCACGATGACCTGGGCCAGCCCCACCATCTGGCGCTGCCCGCCCGAGAGTTCGTCGAGCCGGCGCAGCGCCAGCGCCTGCAGGCCCAGCGCCGCCACCACCGACTCGATCGCCGCCTCGCGCTGCGCGGTGCTCCATTCGCTGCGGCCGGCGCGCAGGGCGCTCTGCCAGGTCTCGTAGGCCACGAGCGAGGTGCTCTGCGGCAGTGCCTGGGGCAGGTAGCCCACGCGCCGCAGGCGCTCCCGCGGGGCCAGCGTGGTCAGGTCGGTCCCTTCCAGCAGTACACGTCCCTGCGCGGGCCGCAGCCCGGCCACGGCCTTGAGCAGCGTGGACTTGCCCACGGCATTGGGGCCCACCACGGCCACGAGGGTGCCGGCGGGCACGGCAGGCAGGTCCACGTTCTGCAGCACGGGCCGGCCGGGATAGCCGGCGCTGAGTTGTTGGAGGCTCAAGCCTGTTGTCATGTCAAGCCTCCATGGCGCCGTGCGTCCCCGGCGGCCGAGGAAACTGGCGCGGCCCAAGCCAGCGCCCCCGCGCAAGGGCCGCCCCGCCGCGCTGGGGGCGTCCCCCTCCCGCATTGCGCAGCAATGCGAGAGAGAGAGGGGGAAGACGCGCAGCGGCTCAGGGGGTGCTTCATACGGCCCTTCTCTGGCGCAGCACCAGCACCATGAACAGCGGCACGCCGACCAGCGCGGTGATGATGCCGATGGGTAGCACCACGCCGGGCACCAGCGCCTTGCTCAGGATGGAGGCCAGCGACAGCATCAGCGCTCCGGCCAGCGCGCTGCCCGGCAGGTAGTAGCGGTGGTCTTCGCCCAGCAGCATGCGCGCGATGTGCGGCCCCACCAGGCCCACGAAGCCGATGGTGCCGACGAACGACAGGGCGGTGGCCGCCAGCAGGCTTACGCGCAGCAGCGTCAACAGCCGCAGCCGTTCCACCGCGATCCCGAAGCTGCGCGCCTGGTCCTCGCCCGCGCGCAGCGCCGTGAGGGCCCAGGCCTGGTGCGCCGACCACAGCAGGCACAGCGAGAGCACCGTGCCCACGATGCCGATCTTGGTCCAGGTGGCGCGGCCCAGGCTGCCCATGGTCCAGAACACGATCTGCTGCAGCGCGTTGCTGTCGGCGATGAACTGCAGCAGCCACAGCAGGGCCTCGAAGCTGAACAGCAGCGCGATGCCGAACAGCACCACCGTGTCCACCGTGGCGCCCTGGCGCCAGGCGAGCAGCTGGATCAGCGCCGTGGCGCAGGCCGCGCCGGCAAAGGCGCACAGCGGCACCGCCAGGTTCTCGCCCCAGGCCAGCAGCGTCACGCCGCTGACCACGGCGGCCGAAGCACCCACCGCCGCGGCGGCCGACACACCGAGCGTGAACGGGCTGGCCAGTGGGTTGTTGAGCGCGGTCTGCATCTCGGCCCCGGCCAGGCCCAGGCTGGCGCCCACCAGCACCGCCATGACGGCATAGGGAAGGCGCACCTCCCACAGGATGACCTGCTGTGCTTGTGGCAGGCTGGCGGGAGCGAGGAGGCCCCGCAGCACATCGCCGAACGCAAAGTTGGACGGGCCGAGCGCGATGTCTGCCACGACGCTGGCGCACAGCGCCGTGAGCAGGCCTGCCAGCAGCAGCAGGCGCAGGCGCACGAACTGCCGGTAGCGCTGCGCCAGCGGGCCCGCTGGCAGCGGGGCAGTCCCGTGGGGGTGGGGGGGCAGGGCGGTTGCGGTATCAGGCACGGTGGGCATTGCTGTAAAGGGCGGAGGGCGGTCGTCGGTGCGCGGGCTCAGCGGGCCTGCTGGGCGAGTGCCAGGGCATCGATCAGAGCGGGCGCCATGACGCTGCCATGGTCCAGGCCGGGCAGTACGGCCAGGTGCACGCGCAGCTCGGGCCACTGCAGGGCGGTGAGCTGCTGCGCCAGCGCCTCCGTGCGCTCCAGCAGCCGGCGCTCGGCCTGCACGGCAGCGCGGGCGGGCGTGGCGGCGGCCCGGGCATGCTCCAGGCTTCCCACGCGCAACTGCAACTGCGCGTGAAAGGCGCGTGGCGCCTGGGCGTGCGCTTGCGCGAACTGCGCCGCCGTCTGCAGCACCTGGCCCTGGTTCCACCAGACCGAGGGGCTGGTGGCGGCGTAGCGGGTGAACAGCGCCGGGCGCGTGAACAGCGCATGCAGCACCAGCAGTCCACCGAAGGAATGGCCGCTGAGGGTCTGCCGCTGCAGGTCCACAGGAAAGGCAGCCGCAATGCGCGGCTGCAGCTCGCGCGCGATGAAGTCGAGCAGCACGGGTGCGCCGCCGGCCTGGTCGCTTGTACTGCCGCCGCTGCTGCCCGGGGGCGGCGGTGTGTAGTCGCGCTGCCGTTCGGCGGGGTGGATCACCGCGTCACCCGGGTGGCCGATGCCCACCACGATGGCCGCGTCAGGGCGCATCTCCGGGGGGCGCTCGGCATCGTTGCGCGCCAGTTGCGAGGCCAGCGCGAACGCGGCATTGCCGTCCAGCACATACAGCACCGGGTGGCCGGTGGGCGGCATCGGCCCTGCAGGGCGCTGCACCCAGATGCGCCAGGTGCGGCCGCTGGCCGGGTCGCGCAGGTCTTGCTGGTGCGTGCCCGGCAACATGGCGGGTGGTGCCCGGTTCAGCGGCGGCGAGGGCTGCCCGGGCCTGCCGCTGGCGCAGCCGCTCAACATGCCCAGCAGGCCCAGGCCCGCACCGGCGCTGGCGGCAAGCATGGCGCGGCGCGGCGGCGTCCCCTGCGGCAGGCGCAGTGCGGGCATCAGAGGCTGGTCCAGTACACGCCGGTCAGCGGTATGGGCTGGAACTGGGTGTACATGGTTTGCAGCGTGGCGCGCGGGTCCAGGTCGGCAAACAGCTCGGGGTGCAGCCATTTGGCGAACACCTGCACGGCCACCACGTTGAAGGGGGAGTTGTAGTAGTGGTGCCAGATGGCGTGGGCGCGCCCCGCCTGGTGCACGGCCTCCAGCTGGGCGATGCCCCGGCGTTGCGTGGCGCGCACCAGCGAGGCGCGGGCAGCCTCGGGCGTCGCGTCGGCACCCAGCACGATGCGCAGCGGCGACTTCTCGGTGGTGGCCATGCTCCCGATGCCGGTGCCGATGTACAGCCGGGGCTGCGTGGCGATCAGGAACTCGGGGTTGAGCGTGCCGTGCTCGCCTGGAATGCGGCCCCGCGCCACGTTGTCGGCGCCAGCGGCATCCAGCAGCACGCCCACCAGGCCCACCATGGTGGCGCAGCAGTCGTCGGCCAAGCCCACCCGGTTCTCCAGGAAAACGCTGGGGCGGCGGGTGCCTGCGGGCAGCGTGCGCAGGCGGGACTCGACCCGTTCGAGCTGGGCCCGCCACAGGGTGTTGAAGGCGTCGGCCTCCTTGCGCTTGCCCAGCACGGCGCCCAGCAGCTCCATGCTGCGCGGCGTGTTCCTGAGCGGGTCGTGGCGGAAGTCGATGAACACCACGGCGACGCCTGCCGCTTCCAGCCGCGCCAGGGTCTCGCGGTCGTTCTTGCTCGGCCCGTGGCCGCCGGCCAGGCCCAGGATGGCGACCTGCGGGCGCAGCGCAATGGCCTGCTCGTCGCTGAAGCTGCCAGCGTTGTTACGGCCGACGCGGGGCACCTTGTCCAGCTGCGGAAAGCGGTTGCGCCACTGGGCGTAGCCGGCCGGGTCCAGCGTCTCGTAGTCGCCCATCACGCCCACCAGGCGGCGGGCGACGTCTTCGCGTTCGAACACGCCCAGCGCGGGCAGCAGCCGGCCTTCGCCGAGCAGGATGCGGTCCACCCTGGCCGGCAGGGTGACGGTGCGGCCCGCCAGGTCGGTCACCGTCTGGGAGGCGCCCTGGGCCTGGGCGGGGGCGGCAAAGAGCAGGGCGCAGAGCGCGGCTGCCAGCGGGGCCAGGAAACGGGGGAGTGTGAGGGTCATGGGCGGATGCAAGGTGCAGGACACGCGAGCCGATGGAGCGGCCGGCAATGAGCACTATTGAGAATCATTTGCATTTATTATCGCAAGTTGCTAGCATCCCACGTGCTGGTGTCCGGCGTGTTTGCCTCATGGAGAAAAACCTTTGCGCAAACGTCTGGCGCGGCCGGGGTGGTGCGGGGCGTTCCGTCTTCGGCATCCATCTCGTCGTACTTCCGCACTTCTTCGCCGCACTCTTCGCACCCCATTCCCATGTCCGCCGTGAGCCCCCTGACCGTCCAGCCTGCGGCGCCTCCGTCGGAAGGCATGCGGGCGTCGCTGCTGCGCCATCTGCAGCGGGTGCGGGTGCTGCGGCCGGGGCTTCATCTGCACGCCGACGACACGGCCGACGTGCAGGACTTCACGGCCAGCGGCGACATGGAAACGGGGCTGCGCATCGTGGTGCTGCTGGAGGGCTCGGTGGACGTGAGCTACGGCCCGCGCCGCGTGGCCTTGTCCAGCAGCACGGCCCAGCGTGCGCGCGAGCCTGCATTGCCGCGGGCGCTGCTGGTCTCCGTGGCCGAGCCCGAACGCTTCGAGCGGCGCGCGCGCCGGGGCACGTATGCGCGCCGCGTGAGCGTGGGCCTGGGCGGTGAATGGCTGGAGCAGGTGGCGGGGCCCGCAGCGTCCGACGCCATCGAGGCGTTTCGCCGCCAGCACCTGGCCATGCACCACTGGCAGCCATCGCCCCGCATCGCCGCGCTGGCCGAGCAGATCACCCACGCGCCGGACCTGAGTCCCTTGCTGCTGCACCTTTACCTGGAAAGCCGCGCGCTGGAGCTGGTGGGTGAAGCCCTGGGCAGCCTGGCCCAGCATGCCCCCGGGCCGGCCCCCGCGCCGGCGCCTGCCCCCGCACCGGCCGCCGCCGCGCTGCGCCTGCTTCCGCATGAGCACCAGCGCATGCGCGCGCTGCATGCTTTTTTGCAGACCGACGGCGCGATGGACATGTCGCTCGACGCGCTTGCGCGCCAGGCGGGCACCAATGCCAACACGCTGCAGCGGCACTTCCGCGCGGTGTATGGCACGACGGTGTTCGACTTCGTGCGCGAAACCCGGCTGCAGCGCGCGCGCCACGCGCTCGAGCGCGACGGCCTGACGGTGGGGCAGGCGGCGCTGGTGGCGGGCTACAACAGTGCCGCCAACTTTGCGACGGCATACCGCAAGCGCTTTGGCATGCCGCCCAAGCTGGCCCGAGCGAGGGTTTGATGCCGCCCTGAGCGGCTGCGCCGCTTCCCCTCTCAAGGAGGACGCCACCCGTGGCCTGGCGGGTGCTGCGCCCTGTGCGGGTGGCGGGGGTGTGGCAAACGTCTTTGTTGGGCGTGCAAACACAGACGGCAGGGCTGCGTGAAATCATCGATGCCATGCCCGATGTGATCCATCGGCACGCCTTGCACAACGCTTCGGGCACTGCGTCTTCACTGATTTTTTCTCTGAAGTCCGTGCGTGTCCTGGGTGGAATCGCATTCATTCTTGTTTGCAATCCTGCGGTGGGGCGTACTCCCTTTTCCCTCGTTTTTATTTCAGGACTTCTATGCAGACTCGCCGCCCATTCCCGGGTGTTTCCCGGGCCCAACCTTTTGCCTTGCGCCAGGTGGCCCAGGCCTGCGCGTGGACCTTGCTGGCCGGTGCCGGCGCGGCCTGGGCGCAGAGTCCGGCCGCTGCGGTGGCGCTCAAGGAAGTGACGGTGAATGCGGCAGCCGAGACGCCCGAAAGCCTTCCGGCCGCAGCGCCCGGCGGCCAGGTGGCCAAGGGTACGCGGCTGGGGGTGCTGGGCAATGTCGGCGTGATGGACACGCCCTTCAACATGACGGGCTACACCGCCGAAGGCATTGCCGACCAGCAGGCCCAGACCGTGGGCGCGGTGCTCAAGAACGACCCTTCGGTGCGCACCACCACCAATGAAGGCCACATCGTCGAGAACTTCATCGTCCGGGGCTTCTCGCTGGGCGCCAGCGCCATGGCGATCAACGGCGCCTACGGCCTCGCGCCCGAGCAGAACACGCCCACCGAGATGTTCGAGCGCGTGGAAGTGCTCAAGGGCCCAGGCGCCATGATGATGGGGCTGCCGCCGTCCGGCGACGTGGGCGGCGCCATCAACCTGGTGCCCAAGCGCGCGGGCAAGGAGGCGCTGACGCGCGTCACCACCACCTATTCGTCCAAGTCGAACCTGGGCGTGCATGCCGACGTGTCGCGCCGCTTCGGCCAAGGCCAGCGCCTGGGCGTGCGCGTCAACGGCGTGCTGTCGGGCGGCGAGACCTGGCTGGACCACCAGACCAAGGCGCGCGAGATCGGCCACCTGGCGCTGGACTACCAGGGCGAGGGCTGGAATGTGGAGGCCGATGCCTATTCGCTCAAGAACAAGGTGCGCAAGGGCTCGCCCATGCAGCCCATCATCACGGGCTGGACCACGGTGCCCAAGGCGCCCGATGGCTCCACCAACTTCTTCTACGGCGAAGGCGTGTACAGCAACACGCTCACACAGGGCCTCATCGTGCGCGGCCAGGCCCGGATCAATGCGGGCTGGACGGCGTTCGCATCGGCCGGCAAGGCTGAGCATTCGTACGATGGCTTCATCTTCGGCACACGCCCGGTGTGGACAGCAGCGAACGCGGCCTCGGGCAATGCCACGGGCACGGCTTACAACTCCTGGGGCGAGTACGACACCACCACGGCCGAGTTGGGCCTGCGCGGCCAGTTCAGCACCGGTGCCGTGGCCCACAAGCTGACCCTGGCGGCCAACGTGATGAACTACGAAGGCGGCAGCCGTGCCAACGGTACGGCCGCCATCAACAGCAACATCTACAACCCCCGGCCCATCACCATGCCGGCCGGCGCGGCGGCGGCCACCTACAACAAGCTCAACGACGACGCCATGTCGGCATTGAGCGTGGTGGACACGCTGTCGTGGGCCGACGACCGGGTGCAGGTCACCCTGGGCCTGCGCGCGCAGCAGGTGAACCAGAAACTCAACAAATACAAGGAAAGCGCCGTCACGCCGCTGGTGGGCGTGGTCGCCAAGCCCTGGGGCGAGAACATCTCGCTGTACGGCAACTACGTGGAAGGCCTGAGCGCAGGCACCACGGTGAAGGCGCCCTATGCCAACGAAGGCGAGACCTTCAAGCCCTACAAGAGCAAGCAGGCCGAGGTGGGCGTGAAGTGGGCGATGGGCAGCCTGACGCAGACGGTGAGCCTGTTCCAGATCAGCAAGCCGGCGCTGATCGAAGCCAACAACCGCCAGGTGCTCGACGGCGAACAGCGCAACCGGGGCGTGGAGTGGAACGTGTTTGGTCAGCTGAGCCCGACGCTCACGCTGCTGGGCGGTGCGGCCTACACCGAGGCCAAACAGACCAAGACCGCCAAGGGCGTGAACCAGGGCCGCGCGCAGTTCGGCGTGCCCCGGCTCACGCTGAACCTGGGGGCGGACTGGGCCATACCCGGCGTGCAGGGCCTGTCGGTCAACGGCCGCGTGAACCACACGGGCGCGCAATGGCTCACGGGCGACAACAGCGTGAAACTGCCCGCCTGGACCACCCTGGACGTGGGAGCCCGCTACGCCACGCGTTTCGGGTCGCAGCCGGTGGTGTTGCGCGCAACGGTCACCAACCTCACCAACCGCGCGTACTTCGACAGCCTCTGGGGCGCCGGCCGGGTGAACGTGGGCGCACCGCGCGCCGTGCGCGTGTCGGCATCGTTCGACTTCTGAGGCGGTGCGACATCGCCCTGACGGGTGGCTGGCGTGTGACCTGGTGGGCGCGCCGGCTTACCCATGCGGGGTGCGAATGCTATCAATGTAGTAGCTGCTGGCGCTTGCCCATCAAGCGCAAGAGGCTGAAAAGATTCAAAGCATGGTGCGGGCCGCGACTCAGGTCCCGCCCACGTAGGGATTGCTCGTGCGCTCGCGGCCAAAGGTGCTCTCCGGGCCGTGGCCCGGGATGAACACCGTCTGGTCGCCCATGGGCCACAGGCGCTGGGTGATGCTGTCGATGAGGTCCTGGTGGTTGCCCATCGGGAAATCCGTGCGTCCGATGCTGCCTGCGAACAGCACGTCGCCGACGAAGGCCCGGTCGATCTGCGGCGCGTGGAACACCACGTGGCCAGGCGTGTGGCCTGGGCAGTGGCGCACATGCAGCGTCTCGTGGCCGATCTGCACCGAGTCGCCATCGGCCAGCCAGCGCGTGGGCGTGAACGGCTGCGCAGGCGGAAACCCGAACATCGCGCTTTGCTGCGGCAGCCCGTCGATCCAGAACTGATCGCCAGGGTGCGGCCCCACGATGGGCAGCGCCAGCCGCTCGGCCAGCTCCCCCGTGCCGCCCGCATGGTCGATGTGCGCGTGCGTGAGCCAGATCTGCTCCAGGGCCAGGCCCAGGCGCTCAGCCTCGGCGAGCAGGGTGTCGAGATCACCGCCCGGGTCGATGACGGCGGCCTTGTGCGTGGCGTCGCACCAGACAATGGAACAGTTCTGTTGGAACGCTGTGACGGGGACGGTGAGATAGCGGAGCATGGCAATCCAGGTGGTTGTTGCTAACAGAGAGTGGATTTTGCAAACAGAATGTGGATCTGTTGATAACAGAGAGTGGACTTTGCGAACATAGACTGGACCTTGCTGACTTACGGTTGGCACTCTCTGCCGACATGCGCACGGAGCAGCGTGCTGGGCTAGTGGGTAAGTTTTGCGATTTGGCTAAGTCCGTGACTCACAGCAGGGCTGCTTTCGTTTGCGTCCGCGTTTATTATTCTGGGTAATTAAAGTCGTAAACACGCGAATAAAGTCGTAAACAAGCCTCCAGCATTCACGCGGGTTTGCGGGGTGGTCATTTGTAACAGTAAAGTCGTAAACTCGAACTTGACTGGTACCGGCGACCTAGAAATACGAAGCAACCTGCAGCCCTGTTTGGGCTTGTTGCTATATAAAAAAGAGCGCCCAGTTTGAGCGCTCTTTTTCTTTGGTTTTTCTAGAAGTTCTTGTGGTCCGAGTGGCCCCCAAAAAGGCTCCAATGACTGCAAGAGGCTGGATGCTGTCTTTCAACCGGCAGTAAGTGAACGACTGCTGCAATCAAGAGCGGACGGTAGGGCGCAGCATCGGGTGCGCTAGGCAGTCCCACCGTATACAGCTCTCCAATGCGGCGTCCTTAGCGTCGGTAAGGATGCCAGTTCACGACGATGATCGAACGGCGTGTGCCAAAACATGACAGTACTACTTGACCGCTAGGTCCGCCAAGGCTCTCGTAAGTGCGCTTCTTGCTCGTGCTGCATGTATCGAATCCACCCGCTCCGCGAGGATCTGTCCCAACTGTTGAAGCTGACGAGCCGTAAGACCCACGTTCATGCTGATGCCCATGTGCGACTGCAGCTGCGATTCGGCGCCGGCCAGGGCCGATAGCATGCCCACCGTCGCGATTTCCCGGCTCTGCCAATCCAAGTTGTCACGCTCGAAGATTTCGCCGAAGAGGTGGGTCTTGAGGTACTGGTTGATGGCCGGTGCGAAGTCGAACAGCGGGCCCTTGACGGGCGCACCCACCAGGCGCGTCTGGTTGGCGGTGCCGGCTGCCAGCAGGGCATCGCCTTGGGGGATGGGCCGGCTGGGCGCGCGCCCGGGGGCGTCCTGCAGGCCGCGCTGGCGACGGGCCTCCAGCACCTTCATGAGCTCGCCCAGCGCGTTCAGACTGCGCGGGAAGCCCGCGTAGGCATACACCTGCACCAACACTTCGCGCGCGTCGCCCACTGTCAGGCCCGCGTCCAGGCCCTGGTCCAGCGCAGGGCCCAGGCGCGCGATGTCGCCGGCCGCTGCGAAGGCGGCGATGGGCACGATGGCCTGCTGGCGTGGCGAGAGCGTCTCGTTGGTCTGCGCGGCGGTGGGTTGCATTGCTTTGAGCTCCTGAGGGCTGGTGGATGCATGGCTCGGTACAAGTGCCAGGCACGCCAGCAGGCCGATCGCTGCAAGCCGGGCCATGCGCTCAACGCGCCGTGGTGTTGCTGTTGTATTGCTCATCGCTGACCTTCTCCATCCATTCGACGTTCTTGCCATCTGCCGTGCCGGTCACGGCCAGATGGGTCATGGCCGTGCTGGACGCGGCGCCGTGCCAGTGCTTTACGCCGGGCGGGCACCAAATCACGTCGCCGGGGCGGATTTCCTGCACCGGTTTGCCCCATTCCTGCGTGCGGCCTGTGCCCGAGACCACCACCAGTCGCTGGCCTGCGGGGTGGGTGTGCCAGGCAGAGCGGGCGCCGGGCTCGAAGGTGACATGCGCGCCCGATGCGCTGATGCCTTTGTCGGCAGGCCAGATGGGATCGACGCGCACGCGGCCAGTGAAGAATGCATCGGGCCCGGCGGCCGAGGCCTGGGCGCCGGCCCGTGTAATCTGCTGAGTGCTGGTGGCGGCCAAAGCGGGTGCCTCGGTCGCGGCGGCCGCGCCGCCCTGGGCCACGGCCAGGGCGAAGGCTGTTCGCATGAGGGTGGGGTTCATAATCTGGCGCTCCTGAAGGTTGGAAGGGGGCGGCAGGCGGGCTGTGACACCGCAAGCCGGTGCAGTGACTGTAGACAGGGGTGATTGGGCTGAGAAGATGCCAAAATCGGCATGCACTTGTGCAGCACATTCACCAATCCATGGCCTCTGGCGAAAACCTCAACGATCTGCGCGCCTTCGTGGTGGTGGCGCGCGAGCGCAGCTTCACCCGCGCCGCGGCGCAACTGGGCCTGTCGCGCTCGGCACTCAGCCATGCCATGCTGGCGCTGGAGGCGCGCCTGGGCGTGCGCCTGCTGTCCCGCACCACGCGCAGCGTCTCCACCACCGAGGCGGGCGCGCGCTTGCTTGCCACGGTGGCCCCGCGCCTGCAGGAGATCGAGGCCGAGCTGGGCGCCTTGAGCGCGATGCGCGACAAACCCGCCGGCACCGTGCGCATCACCGCGCACGACCACGCCATTGCTACTGTGCTCTGGCCCCGGCTGCAGCCGCTGCTGCTGGAGTACCCCGACATCCGCATCGAGTTCAGCGTGGACTACGCCTTCACCGATATCGCCTCGCAGCGCTTCGATGCGGGCGTGCGCGTGGGCGACCGGGTGGACAAGGACATGGTTGCCGTGCGCATCGGGCCGCCGTTGCGCATGGCCGTGGCGGCCTCGCCGGCTTACCTGGCATGCAAGGCGCTGCCGGCCACGCCGCACGATCTGACAGGGCACCAGTGCGTGAACCTGCGCCTGCCCACGCACGGCGGCCTGTATGCCTGGGATTTCGAGAAGGACGGGCAGGCCCTGGCCGTGCGCGTGCAGGGCCAGGTGGTGTTCAACAACACCCAGCTGATGCTGCAGGCGGCGCTGGACGGCCTGGGCTTTTGCTACGTGCCGCTGGAGATGGTGCAGCCGCACTCCGCGCATGGCCGCCTGGTGCCGGTGCTGCAGGACTGGTGGCCGAGCTTCTCGCCCTATCACCTGTATTACGCCAACCGCCGCCAGACAGCGCCCGCGCTGGCCCTGGTGATCGAGGCACTGCGCTGGCGTGAATAGGTGACCAGTGCAGCAGCGGCATGGACCATGCCACGATCACCCCCACGAGTCGCCCCGCAGCGCACAACACAAGTCTTGGCAGATCGGGTGTCTCGCCTGGCGCACTAGGCGGCGCGCGAACCGTTCAGGCGCAGCGCCTTCACCACCAGAGAAAACGCGGGCGAGGGCTGGCGCTTGCTGGGGTAGTACAGGTGGTAGCCGGCAAACTTGGGGCACCAGTCCTGCAGCACGCGCACCAGCCGCCCGGACGTGATGTGCGGCATCAGCTCATCTTCTGGCAGCAGGGAGATGCCCAGCCCGGCCAGCGCCGCGTCGACCTGCGGCGCGGAGGTGTTGAAGATCAGCGGCCCATCGACACGCACGTTCATCTTGCGGCCGCGCTTTTCAAAATCCCAGACATAAAGACCGCCCGATGTCGGCATACGCTGGTTGATGCACTGGTGCCGGGTGAGGTCTGCGGGCGTCTTGGGAACGGGGTGGGCCGCGAAGTACCCGGCAGAGGCGACCACCGCCATCTGCAGCGGCGGGCCGATGGGCACGGCAATCATGTCGTTGTCGATAGTGTTGCCCATGCGGACACCGGCGTCGAACCGGTCGGCCACGATGTCGCGAAAGCTGTAGTTCACGTCGAACTCCAGCTTGATCTCGGGGTACTCGCGCAGCAGCGGCGCGAGCTTGGGCAGCAGCACCGTGTGCAGCACGTTGTCGCCACAGGTGATGCGGACCGTGCCTGCGGGTTTGTCCCGCAGCTCAGTCAGCGCGTCGAGCTCGGCCTCGATTTCCTCGAAGCGGTGCCCGATGGCCTTCATGAGCCGCTCGCCAGCTGATGTCGGTGCGACGCTGCGGGTGGTGCGCGTCAGCAGCCTTATCTGCAGGCCCTCTTCGAGCCCGCGGATGGCTTGGCTGAGGGCCGATTGGGTGACGCCCAGCGTGCCCGCCGCGCGCGTAAAGCTCCCCTCGCGCGCGACCGTCACAAAGGCCAGCAGATCGTTGAAATTGCGTCGCGGCATCGATGGCGCTCCCTTGCAACTTGTTGTCCGACTTGTTATCCAGGCTAATAAATGTATTAAGCATTGATTACCTAGTCAATGGATGCCCTGGCCGGCACACTTGCCTTCAAGCCCCAGGGCAACAGCACAGGCAGCGCGCTGCACTCCCACAGCAAAAGGAACTCCGGCCATGAAACACCACGCAGACCCCGCCCATCCATTCTCAGTCGGGCAGACCGACCGATCGCCCGACCGGCGCGAATTCCTGAGGATCGCCGGCACCGGCGCAGCCGCCGCCGGCATGCTGTCGACGGCGGGCGGCACGGCATTCGCCGCAGCGCCGAAGATGGGCGCAACACTGCCCACTGGCGCTGCCAACTTCTACACGAGCAACCAGGTCGTCGTGCAGCAAGTGAGTTTCAAGAACCAGTACCAGATGACCGTGACAGGGACACTTTTCGTACCCAGCACGCTGAATCCGAAGAAGCGCACCCCGGCCATCGTCGTCGGCCACCCCATGGGTGCGGTGAAGGAGCAAAGCGCCAATCTTTACGCAACGAAGATGGCCGAGCGGGGCTTCGTGGCCCTGTCGGTGGATCTGGCGTTCTGGGGCGGCAGCGAGGGCCAGCCGCGCAACGCGGTGTCTCCCGACATGTATGCCGAAACCTTCAGCGCTGCAGTTGACTTTCTGGGCAGCCAGGCGTTCGTGGACCGGCAGCAGATCGGCGCCATCGGCGTATGCGGCAGCGGCAGCTTTGTCATCAGTGCCGCCAAGATCGATCCGCGCCTGAAGGCCATTGCCACCGTCAGCATGTACGACATGGGAGAGGCCAACCGCAATGCGCTCAACCACTCGCAAACGCTGGCGCAGCGCAAGCAGATCATCGCTGCCGCCGCGGCGCAGCGCGACGTGGAGTTCAACGGCGGTGCAGTGCAGTACACCGGCGGCACAGTGCTCAGGCTGCAAGCGGACACGCACCCCATCCAGCGCGAATTCTTCGACTTCTACCGCACCCCGCGCGGTGAGTTCACGCCGCTGGGCGCTTCGTCACAGACCACCACCATGCCAACGCTGAGCAGCAACGTGAAGTTCATGAACTTCTACCCGTTCAACGACATCGAGACGATCTCGCCCCGGCCGCTGCTGTTCATCACCGGCGACCAGGCGCACTCCCGTGAATTCAGCGAAGACGCCTATAAGCGTGCTGCCGAGCCTAAGGAACTGCACTACGTGCCCGGTGCCGGCCATGTCGACCTGTACGACCGGGTGACCCTGATCCCATGGGACAAGCTGGCATCGTTCTTCGACCGCCACCTCATCAAGGCACGGGCCTGATGGCGGCCCCTGCCATCACCGCGAGCGCCGGCATCCCGCTTGACAAGGAAGACGGTGATCGCCCTGCGCACTGGGGCGGGGTCTTCGCGATGACGCTGTGCATCTTTGCGCTGATTGCTTCGGAGTTCATGCCCGTGAGCCTGTTGACGCCGATGGCATCGGACCTGCAGGTCACGGAGGGCATGGCCGGGCAGGGCATTGCCATCTCCGGCGTGTTTGCGGTGCTCGCCAGCCTGTCGATCCCAGCGTTTGCAGGGCGAATCCATCGCAAGGCGCTGCTGCTCTCGCTGACGGCGATGATGTGTCTTTCCGGTGCCATTGTCGGCCTCGCGCCCAACTACCTCACGTACATGGTGGGTCGGGCGCTGATCGGCGTGGTCGTCGGCGGCTTCTGGTCCCTGTCGGCTGCCACCGCCATGCAGCTGGTTCCACCGTCCAAGGTGCCCCGTGCGTTGGCCATCTTCAACGGCGGCAACGCACTGGCAACGGTCATCGCCGCGCCGCTCGGCAGCTACCTTGCGTCCATCATGGGCTGGCGCGGGGCCTTCTTGTGCCTGGTGCCCATCGCCGTGGTCGCATTCGCCTGGCAGTGGTTCAGCCTGCCAGCCATGCCGGCCTTGCCGCGCGCAGGGTCTGGCAACGTGCTCAGGCTTTTCAAGCGCCGGCCGGTCGTGCTTGGCATGCTGGCGGTGGGCACTTTCTTCATGGGGCAGCTTTCGCTGTTCACCTACCTGAGGCCGTTCCTTGAGGCGGTGACAGGGGTCGATGTATTCATGCTGTCCGTCATACTGCTCGCGCTCGGCGCCGCAGGCTTCGTCGGCACCCTGTTCATCGGGCGTTTCTTGAAAGCAGGTTTCTATGCCACCCTGGCCATCATCCCGGTGGTGATGGCTGCCATCGCTGTGCTGCTCACGGCCCTGGGCGGTTCTGTTGTCGCCACCACGGTGCTCCTGGCGCTGTGGGGCATGGTGGCCACTGCGGCCCCGGTCGGCTGGTGGACATGGATCGCGCAGACCCTCCCGCAGGACGCCGAGGCGGGCGGCGGGCTGATGGTGGCGGTGGTCCAGCTGTCCATTGCACTGGGGTCCACTTTCGGCGGACTGCTTTTCGACGGCAGTGGCTACCGGGCTGCTTTCCTCTTCAGCGCTGCGCTGCTGCTGATCGGCGCATTCTTCGTGATCTTGACGGCGCGTGCGAGCCACGCGAGACCCACATGACGCAACACCATTCCCTGTGCGCCAACACGGCACGAGCTCACCCATCCTGCCAGCTGCGTACCGTGTTTCTGGCCACCGCACTCCTTGTGTTCAGCTTGGGCAACGCTGCTGGACAGGCGCTGCCCAGCGTGCCGTTGGCAAGCCAGAAAGACGTAGCACTGGCATCCGACACTTCAAAGGCAACGCGCATGCAGCTCACCGTTGGAAACCGTCGTTTCACTCTCACGGTGGCTGACACCGATGCCGCTCGCGCATTCGTCAGTCAATTGCCGCTGACGCTGGACATGCCGGACCTCAACAGCAATGAGAAGCACGCCAAGCTGCCCAAAGCACTGCCCGCAAATGCAATTCGACCGGGCACGATAAGCAACGGCGACCTCATGCTGTACGGCTCAGACACCCTGGTCCTTTTCTACTTGGGTTTCGAGTCGGCCTATTCATACACGCGCCTTGGCCGTGTCGATGACCCGAGCGGCCTGGCGCAGGCGCTCGGCCAGGGTACAGCTCGCATCACTTTCTCGCGTTGGTAGCCGTCACTCCCCATTGCGCGCCTACCTTGCATTGCGGGGAAATTATTAGCTAAGGTAATAGCAGCAATAAGCAATCGTTCGGTAGTCAAAGGCCTGCTTGCCCGACAAACTCAATGCGCGGCAAGACGAACAGAACAACACGCCGCATCGGTCAGCACGCCTGCATGGCCTCCACAAATGCGGTTTCCAACAAGGACACAGTCCATGCCCCACGAAACACACAACGATCTGCCAACGGAAATCAGTGCCGACGAGGCCGCCCTAGTGCAAGACATGCCTGAGCTCAAGGGCGTTGGCCAGGCGCGGCGCACATTCATGGTGCAAACCGGTGGCGGCGGCATCGGCCTCTTTGCCGCCAACTTACTGGCCACGGAGTCCGCGCTGGCACAGCTGCCGCCAGTGCCGGGTGCGGCGTCCGCGCCCATCGTCGCGCATAACGTCGTGGTGGTGACGTTCAAGGTCAACGGCACACCGCAGACGCTGCAGCTCGACTCGCGCGTGGTGCTGCTCGATGCACTGCGCGAGCGGCTTGCGCTCACCGGCTCGAAGAAGGGGTGCGACCAGGGCCAGTGCGGCGCCTGCACGGTGCTGGTCGACGGGCAGCGCGTGCTCTCGTGCCTGACTCTGGCCGCCACGCTCGAAGGCCGGGAAGTCACGACCATCGAGGGCTTGGCAAAGGGCGACCAGCTGCATCCGATGCAGGCCGCGTTCATCAAGCATGATGGATTTCAGTGCGGCTACTGCACATCGGGGCAGATCTGCTCTGCCATCGGCATGTTGGGCGAGGCCCGGCGCGGCCAGGTCAGCCACGTCACAGAGAACATTGGCAGGACAACGACCCGCCTCACGGACGACGAGATCCGCGAGCGCATGAGCGGCAACATCTGCCGCTGTGGCGCGTACCCAGGCATCGTCGCCGCGATTCAAGAAGTCCATTCGGGCCGGCAGGCAGCCCAGACCTGGGGCTTTGCCACCGAAGCGCAACTTGCGATGGCATCCACCGCTACAAGCCGTTCGAAGGAGGATGGCCATGAGACCGTTTGAGTATGTTCGCGCGCCCGATTCCGCCGCCGCTACTGCGGCGGTGTCGGCCGTGCCCCAGGCCAAGTACCTGGCCGGTGGCAGCAACTTGCTGGACCTGATGAAGGAGGACGTCGAGCGGCCCACGCGGCTGGTGGACATCACGCGGCTGCCGCTGCGCGAGATCCAGCGCACGCGCTCCGGCCTGTCCATCGGCGCGCTGGCAACCAACAGCGAGACCGCCAATCACCCGCTGGTCCGGGAGAGCTACCCGTTGCTGACGCAGGCGATCGTTGCAGGTGCCTCCGGGCAGTTGCGCAACATGGCGACCAATGGCGGAAACCTGCTTCAACGCACGCGCTGCAACTACTTCTACGACACGTCGATGCCCTGCAACAAGCGCGAGGGTGGTAGCGGCTGCGGAGCGCGGGAGGGCCTGAACAAGATCCACGCGATCCTGGGCTGGAGCGAATCGTGTGTGGCGACCTACCCTGGCGATATGGCAACGGCCTTGTATGCGCTGGATGCCAAGGTGCGTGTGCGCGCACCGGACGGAAGTGAGCGGCTGATCGCCATCACCGACTTCCACCGGCTGCCGGGCGATACGCCGCAGCGCGACAACAACCTGGAGCATGGCGATCTGATCCTCGCCATCGAGCTCCCGGTGCCGTCGGGCGACTTTGCGCGCCATTCGCACTACCTGAAGGTGCGCGACCGCGCCTCGTACGCCTTTGCGATGGTCTCGGTGGCCGCGGCGCTGCAGCTGGACGGCGGCACGATACGGCAGGCGCGCGTTGTGCTGGGAAGCGTCGCCCACAAGCCCTGGCGCAGTGCGGAGGCCGAGGCCGTGCTGGTCGGCCAGCGCGCCGATGAGGCCACCTTTCAGCGTGCGGCCGAAGCCGCGTTGCGCGATGCGCGGCCACTGGCGCACAACGCCTATAAGGTGGAACTGGGTCGTCGTTCTGTCGTGCGGGCGCTGATGCGCGCCTCGCGACTGGCTTGAGGAGAAGATCGCTATGGCACGCCATCTTGGCAAAGAAACCACCCGCGTCGACGGACTGGCCAAAGTCACTGGCAAGGCGAAATACACCGCCGAATTCCAGATCCCGAATGTCACCTACGGCTTCATCGTGTTGAGCACCGTGGCCAAGGGACGCATCTCTGCGATTGACACGCGAGAAGCTGAGCAGGCTGGGGGAGTGATCCGCGTTTTCACGCACTTGAACGCGGGTAGGCTGGGGTCGCCACCGGCCGCCGGAACGGCGCCCGGGTGGTCGTGGCCGCTGCAGTCGGACCGGGTGTTCTTCAACGGCCAGCCCATCGCCCTAGTTGTCGCGGAGACCTACGAGCAGGCCCGGCACGCGTCAAGGCTGGTGAAGGTCAGCTACCAGGCCGAACCCCACAACACCGACCTCGCCACGGTGCTGGAAAGTGCGCAGCTTGACCCGGCCTCGGCCAAGGCCGTGCCTCGCGGCAACCCGGTGGCCGCCATGCAGGTAGCGCCGATTAAGGTGGCGGCGGAATACTGCATCCCCATCAACCACCACAATCCGATCGAGCCGCACGCAGCCATCGCCTTCTGGCAGGGGGATCAACTCACCATCTTCGACAAGACCCAGGAGGTCTTCGGCGTACAGAAACACCTGGCCGCGGGCCTGGGCGTGTCGGCCGAGAACATCCGCGTGGTGTCCCCGTTCGTTGGCGGTGCCTTCGGCGCATCGCTCAAGCCCAATTACTACCCCTCCCTGACTGCGATGGCCGCACGAGAGCTCAAGCGCCCGGTGAAGGTGGTCTACACGCGGGCGCAGATGTTCACCGGCCATGGCTACCGGCCCCACACCATTCAGAAGGTGGCGCTGGGGGCAGACCGCAACGGCAAGCTGTCGGCCATCATCCATGAAGCCTTTCACAACACCTCTTCGTTCGAGCCGTTCTCGGACGCCACCACCAGCTTCCTGAAACAGGTGTATGCGTGCCCGAATCTGCATGCGCCGCTGAAGGTTTCCGCCACCGACCTTGCCACGCCCACGTGGATGCGCGCACCGGGCGCCGTGAGCGGCATGTTCGCCCTGGAAAGCGCGATGGACGAGCTGTCGTACGCGCTCGGGATGGATCCGTTGGCGCTGCGCCTGGCCAACTACGCCGAGGTCGACCCGGAAAGCGGCAAGCCTTTCTCAAGCAAGGCGTTGCGCGAGTGCTACCGCCTGGGCGCAGAGAAGTTCGGTTGGGGCAACCGCAAGGCCGAGCCGCGCTCGATGCGCGATGGACGTCTGCTCGTCGGCTGGGGCATGGCCTCCAGTGTCTGGGGCGCCTTTCAGCAGCCTGCCAGCGCGCGCATTGTGTTTCGCGCCGACGGCACGGCAAGTGTCACCAGCGCCACCAGCGACATCGGGCCAGGTACCTACACCGTCATGACCATGATCGCGGCCGAATTCCTGGGGCTGCGGCTGGACCAGGTGCACTTCGAGCTGGGCGATACGCGCCAGCCCAGGGCACCGGCGCAAGGCGGCTCATGGACCACATCCAGTGTGGGTTCTGCCGTGCGGGGCGCTGCCCTGGCCGTCACCGCCAAACTCCTGGAGTTGGCGAACCGGGATGCCGCATCGCCCCTAAGGGGTAAGGCTGCGGCAGAGGTGGAGATGCTCGAAGGGTTCTTGCGCCCCAAGGGCGATGCATCGCGCTCGGTGGCCATTGCCGACGTGATGCGGCGCACCGGCACGCACGAGATCGCCGAGACCTACGACTCGACGCCATCGCCAGAGCGCGCAAAGTACGCATCGCTGGCCCACGGGGCCCAGTTCGTCGAGGTGAAGGTCGACCCCGACCTGGGCACCATCAAGGTCACCCGCGTCATCGAGGTGACCGCCTGCGGCAGGATTCTCAACCCGCTGGCCTCGCACAGCCAGGAGATCGGCGGCGTGGTGTGGGGCATCGGCATGGCTTTGGAAGAAGCCACCGAAATCGATCACCGCTACGGCCGGATCATGACGGCCAGCCTGCAGCACTACCACGTGCCCGTGAATGCGGACATCCATGCCATCGATACCATCTTCGTCGAGGAGGAGGACACCATCGTCAATCCGCTGGGTGTGAAGGGCATGGGTGAGCTCGGCATGGTGGGCATTCCCGCTGCCATCGCCAATGCGGTGTTCCACGCCACCGGCAAACGCATCCGCGATCTGCCGATCACGCCCGACAAATTGCTGTGACCACGCGAACCGCTCGACCGACTTCCGCAGGTTCCTCCGCTGCAGCCCCTCCGTCGTAATGAGCTTCTCTTCGCCTTTTCCCCCAGCCTGTCGTGACTTATGCGGTTGTGCTGCCTGTGGCCGCCGCAGGGACCGGCGCAGTGTCGATATCGTCTGCTCTGCCTTGTCGGTGAGGTAGGGCAGCATATGAAAATCGAGTTTCTTCGGGATGGTGCAGTGATCGCGACGGCGATGCTTTATGACAACGCGACTTCCAACGATTTCGCGTCGCTGCTCCCGCTACGACTGACGTTGGAAGACTATGAGGGGACTGAAAAGATCGCAAGCCTCCCCAGGACGCTGACCACCGACGGAGCGCCTGCCGCCTGCTTACCGGTCGCTGGCGACCTTTGCTTCTACGCCCCATGGGGCAACCTTGCGATCTTCTACAGGGATGGCCAGCTTTCGACCGGCCTCATACGGCTGGGCCGACTTCAAGCAGGATGTGAATCCGCGCAATTTTTGGGTGACTTCACTGGTCATGTAGTAGTAGCCGTGGCCCAAGACTGCGTCTGAGCGATGTTTCGCTACGAGTAAAGCGATGGTTTGGATTTTTTCTTGAAGTGGAGGCTTTTCGTCATAGATAGGACTCTGTGATTCATGGGAGGCGGTGGTCTCCTTCTCTGGGTTTGAGTGGTTTTACGGCGCGCTCCACGGATCTCCATGCCGGTAGCTGGTTAGGCCTCCCGGACTAACGGAACACTCAATCCGGACAACGACTGCTTTGCCCCGATTAATGCCAATACAAAAGCTGGATACCGCCGACGGCAACCGCTGCACTGCAGCCCTACTGCCCGGCCGCTTTAGGCTGGTTGCTGTCGCTCGACCCGAAGTCGTTGAACGACTGCTGCGATCGAGAGCAGACAGTGAAGAACATCACTGGGCGTTTTCTGAACCGCAAGAACTGACATATCTACCGTGGTCACTCGTGGACAACGGCATCTAAAAGGCGCATCGTATTTGTCCCCTCTACTCGATGGGAGACCATCATGGAATCCGCTCCAGTCGTCGTTCATCGCGAGCCTTGGAACAAAGGGAAAATCGTTGGTCAGAAGGCTCCCTTCAAGCCTAAAGACATCTGGGCGCTACGCGTGCGCCTCCAGATGGAGAGCCGGGTGCGCGATCTTGCACTCTTCAATCTGGGAATAGACAGCAAGCTGCGCGGATGCGACCTGGTCGCCCTCAAGGTTCGCGATGTTTGCCATGGCGACCAAGTCGCCTCGCGAGCAATGGTCTTGCAGCACAAAACCCAGCGCCCCGTCCAATTCGAGATAACGGCGACCACCCGTGAAGCACTTCAGCAATGGATCAAGGCAGCCGGACTGAAATCAGAAGACTTTCTTTTTCCGAGCCGACTTCACAAGTCTCCGCACCTCGGGACGCGCCAGTACGCCCGGATTCTCGAGCACTGGGTGGTGCAGCTTGGGCTCGATCCAGCAGAGTATGGAACGCACTCCATACGGCGCACCAAGGCTACGCTCATCTACCGGAGAACCAAAAACCTACGTGCGGTCCAGCTACTACTGGGCCACTCAAAAATCGAATCAACTGTCCGCTACCTTGGCATTGAGGTTGACGATGCTCTTGAGCTATCCGAACAGACCGAAATCTGAGTTGAGAGAGCACCGTATTTCCATAGCGAGACAGCCCTTGGGGGCAGGCATTAAATCACCCCTGAACTCGGAGTGCTGCCCTTCGATCCAACTTAGGTCAATTGAGCACTTGTCAAACTGTCCCGTGTAAGGAATAGTTAGGCTGATGAGGGGCCTACGCCTTGGAGGGATGATTAAAGATGCTCAAACAGTCCGAGGATTCTCCGCGTCCACTGGTACTTGCTGTCGATGACTCTTCAGACAATCTTTGGGTACTTTCCGGCCTCCTCAAAGATCAGTACCGGGTGAAATTGGCAGGGTCTGGCGAAAAAGCGCTGCAGATCGCGCGCAGCATCCCAGCACCAGACTTGATTCTGCTGGATGTGATGATGCCGGACCTCTCCGGCTATGAGGTATGCCGCCAGCTCAAGGCGGCTCCGGCCACGCGGGATATTCCCATCATCTTCCTGACGGCCATGACGGGGACGGAGGATGAGAAGGTCGGGCTGGCATTAGGCGCTGCCGATTTCATCACTAAACCAATCAACCCTCCAATCGTGCTTGCCCGTGTGGCGACCCAGCTTCAGGCCAAGGCGGGTGCCGATTTCCTGCGCGACCAAAATCAGTTTTTGCAGACGGAAGTCCACAAGCGCACGCGCGAACTCGCCGCTATCCAGGATGTCACCATCCTGGCCATGGCGTCCCTGGCAGAGACCCGCGACAACGAGACCGGCAACCACATCCGCCGCACGCAGCACTATGTGAAGGCGCTAGCCACAGCGCTAAAGACGCATCCGCGCTTCAGCACTGCACTCAGCGATCACGTGATCGACATGCTGTACAAGTCGGCGCCGTTGCACGACATCGGCAAGGTTGGCATCCCGGACCGGATTCTTCTCAAACCCGGGCGGTTTGAGCCGCATGAGTTCGAGATCATGAAGACGCATACGACCCTGGGCCGAGACGCGATACAGCATGCCGAGGACCAGTTGGGCATGCCGGTTGAGTTCTTGCAATACGCCAAGGAGATCGCCTATGGCCACCAAGAGAAATGGGACGGCAGCGGCTACCCACAGGGCCTGGCGGGCGAGGCAATTCCCCTGTCTGCGCGCATCATGGCCGTGGCCGATGTCTACGATGCACTGATCAGTCGTCGTGTCTACAAGGACGGGATGCCACACGAGAAAGCGGTGGACATCATGCGCGAAGGCCGAGGCTCGCATTTCGACCCCGACATCCTGGATGCCTTTCTCGGCATGCTCGAAGAGTTTCAGCGCATTGCTCAAAAATTTGCCGACAGCGACGCGGAAATGGCCGACAAGGCCAAGCACCTGGAATTGGCGACTGCGGTCATTCAGCCTTCTTCCTGAGCTCAATAGGTTCCCAGGCAGCCAGCCTCCATTGCCGGGACCGTCTGGCCTGCATCACTTCGCCCCGGAATAGAGAGGAACGCGTTTCATGAACGCTATTGTTCAGCACTACCACCGCTCCTCCCTGACGGCGAAGCTCGCGTTCGCCTTTTTCGTCATCCTCCTCATGGCAATCGTGCTCAGCGTGCTGGGCATGCAGGCGGTCAGCCGCGTGAACGACGAGATTCAGGACATGTATGAAAGGGACCTGCAGGGCGTTTCCAACGCCCGGGCGATCCAGTTCCACTATGCCAGCATGGGGCGCCATTTGCGCAATGCGCTGCTCACCGTAGAGACAGACGACAGGGCCCAGGCGCTGGAGAGGCTTGATCAGTCGCACCAAGATATCTTGCGCGAGGTCGGTGAGCTTCGCGGGCGCATTGTTCGCGACGACAACAGACGCAACCTTCTGACGTTCGACCAGAACTATGCGGAGTACCGCAAGAGAGTTGAAGGTCTGCTTGAGCTCGCCAGGCAGGGGCAACTTCAAGAAGCGCGCAGACAGGTCTCAAGTCGGGAGTTCGCTGTCGTTGGGGATACCGTGGCCCAGTCTATGGAAGCTGTGGCAGCCACGAAAGAGGACAGCGCCCGGGCTACGCTGCGCTCCGTGCAGGACCTTGCGCAGCAGACCAGGATCCGCGGCAGCACCCTGCTGGTCATGGGCGGCTTGTTCAGTGTGCTTTTTGCGTGGCTTATCGCGCGGTCCATTCGTGTACCAGCGTTCGAACTGCGCACGGCTGTGGAGCGGATTGCAGAAGGAGATCTGCTGCAGGAGGTGCCTCATACCTCGTACCTCAACGACCTGGGCGCGCTGGCGCGTGCAGTGGCGGTGCTACAGCGGGGAGCCCGCGAACTGGAGGTGCAGCGCTGGGTCAAGACACATACGGCCAGCGTCTCTGCCGAACTGCAGTCGACCCAGTCCTTCGTCGAGCTGGCGCAACGCTTCTTCACGCTCTCGGCGCCTTTGCTGGACATAGGGCACGGCGTCCTTTACATCTACGAAAAAAGCCAGCGCCACCTGCGTCTGCTAACCGGTTTTGCCCATCGCGAACGCAAGACGATGGATCAATACATTCAGCTGGGCCAGGGCTTGGTGGGACAGTGCGCACTGGAGCGCAGCGCCATCACGCTCACTCAGCCTCCCCCAGACTACGTACGCATCGGATCGGCGTTGGGCGATGCCGCACCCCGGTGTATCTGCGTGCTGCCGATCCAACGTGGTGACGAGTTGCTGGGTGTGCTGGAGATTGCCAGCTTTCAGATCTTCTCGCCTGCACAGCAGGCCCTGTTGGACGCGCTGATGCCTGCGCTGGCTGCCAATCTGGAGATTCTGGAGCGCAACGTGGCCACCCATCGGCTGCTTGAGGAAACGCAGGCCCAGGCGAAGACGCTGGAACAGCAGGCGCACGAGCTCGCCACGCAAAAAGATTCCATCGCCGCCACCGAGGCTTGGTATCACGGCATCATCGAATCTGCACCCGACGGCTTGATGGTCACGGACGAGCACGGCACGGTGATCATGGTCAACCCGCGCATGCTCGATCTGTTTGGCTATGCGGAACATGAACTGGTGGGCCAGCCTATGGAAATACTGGTGCCATCCGCCATCCGCGACCGGCACCCGGGCTTGCGCCAGGGCTTCCTGGCAGTCGGACTGCCGCGAAACATGGGGGGTACGAATGCCAACCTCAAAGGCGTGCGCAAGGATGGCAGCGAGTTTCCGGTGGAGGTCGGCCTGTCACGCCTGCCTGCCATTGGCGGCCATGGCGTCTGTGTATGCGCCTCGGTGCGCGACGTGACCGAGCGCAACCGGGTAGAGCAGGAAGTGCGCAACAGCCAACGTCAGATCCGCACCCTGGTGGATGGCATCGGCTCCATCATTACGCTCAAGGACAGGGAAGGCCGCTACCAGCTATTGAATGCCACCTATGCGAAGTACGCAGGCACCAGCGAGCATGAGGTTCTCGGTAAAAACGCACACGACCTGTGGCCCAAAGAGATGGCAGACAAGATCTGGGAGGTGGAGAACCGCGTGCTCGAAAGGGGCGAAGCCATCACCTACGAGGAGATCATCCCCACTGCCGATGGATCAGAGCAGCGCTCGTTCATGACCACGAAAACACCGCTGATCAACGAAGCAGGTGAAATCTACGGCATCTGCGGCATCGCCACCGACATCACCGAGCACAAGAAGTCGCAGGAGGCCATGCAGCTGGCCCATGCCGAGCAGACCGCCATGTTCGAGGCCACCACGCTGGGCATCGCGTTCATCAAGGACCGCGTGGTTGTGCGCGGCAACACACAGCTTGACACGCTGTTCGGCACCGGGCAACTTGGCCAGTCCCCCCGTGCCTGGTACGCATCTGATGACGCGTTTGCCCATGCCCTCAATGAGATATACGGACAGCTATCAAGCGGTGAAAAACACCAACGCGAGGAAGAGCTGGTGCGCGCCGATGGCACGCGTTTCTGGTGTCAACTCAGCGGTGCAGCCATTGATCCGGACGACCTGAGCAAGGGGACGGTGTGGATGCTGCTTGACGTGACGATCCGAAAGACGTCAGAAGAAGATATACGGCGGGCCAAGGAAATGGCCGAGGAAGCGACGCGGGCCAAAAGCGAGTTCTTGGCCAACATGAGCCACGAGATCCGCACGCCGATGAACGCCATCATCGGCATGTCGCACCTGGCTCTGCAGACCGCGCTGGACAACAAGCAGCGCAACTACATCGAGAAAGTCAACCGCGCTGCCGAGAGCCTTCTGGGCATCATCAACGACATCCTCGACTTCTCCAAAATCGAAGCCGGCAAGATGTCCATGGAGCAAGTCGACTTCCGGCTGGAGGATGTTCTCGACCACGTAGCCAATCTGATCGGTATGAAGGCCGAGGACAAGGGTCTGGAGTTGCTGTTCAGCACAGCGGACGACGTTCCGACGGCGCTGGTAGGAGACCCGCTGCGACTGGGCCAAATCTTGGCCAACCTGGGCAGCAATGCCGTGAAGTTCGCGGAGCAGGGGGAGATCGTGCTGGGGATCGAGCTGGCCGGCCAGCAAGGCAAGCCAGGTGGTGACGTCGAGCTGCACTTCTGGGTCAAGGACTCGGGCATCGGCATGACGCCAGAGCAATGCCAACGGCTGTTTCAGTCGTTCAGTCAGGCCGACAGCTCCACCACGCGGCGTTATGGCGGCACGGGCCTGGGCCTGGCGATCTCCAAGACCCTGGTGGAGTTGATGAAAGGCCGCATCTGGGTGGAGAGCACCGAGGGGCAGGGCTCGACCTTCCACTTCCATGTGCACTTTGGCCTGCAGGCGCAGCCCATGCCCCGGCGCATGTTTGATGCCAACGAACTGCTGGGCCTGAGAGTTCTCGTGGTGGATGACAATGCTGCGGCCCGGGAGATCCTGTCGACCATGGCGCGCCGTTTCGGCCTGGAGGTGGACATGGCCCGCGATGGCGAGGAAGGGCTGCGCATGGTGGAGGGCGCCGACAGCCGCTCGCTCGCCTACGACCTAGTGCTGATGGACTGGAAGATGCCACGCATGGACGGCGCCGAGACCGTGCGCCGCATGCAGGCGCTCAAGGGTGGGGCTGCACCGGCGGTGATCATGGTGACTGCTTTCGGCCGGGAAGAAGCCATGACTGCGGTGCAGAGCCATGGCGCCCGGGTGAATGCGGTGCTCACCAAGCCGGTCACGGCATCGACATTGCTAGAAGCGGTGGCTGAGGCGCTGGGCAAAGGTCGCCTGGTATCTGATCGCGTGGTAGCCAAGGCCGACGGGCGAACCGAGCATTTGCAGCAGCTCAAGGGCGCGCGGGTGCTGCTGGTTGAAGACAATGCACTGAACCAGGAACTGGCTATGGAGCTGCTGCGCCAGGCCGGCATGGAGGTGGTGCTGGCCAACAACGGCCAGGAGGCGCTGGACCTGCTGGCCGCGGACCCTCGATTCGATGGCGTCCTCATGGATTGCCAGATGCCCGTGATGGACGGCTATACGGCCACACGCCACCTGCGCTCGCTGCCGCAGTTTGCCAACCTGCCCATCATCGCCATGACAGCCAACGCCATGGCCGGTGACAGGGAGAAGGTAATGGATGCCGGCATGGTGGACCACATCCCCAAACCGCTGCGGGTAGAGGAAATGTTTGCGTGCATGGCTCGATGGATCAACCCTGCTGCCACAACCGCCCAGACGACGCCTGAACAGGCTTTCAATCAAGGAGGCAGCGTGGCCGATCCAGATCTGCCGCAATTGCCCGGCGTGGATCAGGCGATTGGACTTCGCATAGTTCAAAACGACCGGCGGCTCTACCGCCGACTACTGGGCATGTTTCTGCAGGAGTACACGGGCTTTGAAACAGCCGTCGCTGAGGCGCTGCATCAGGGCGACTGGCCTCTGGCCACGCGGCTGGCTCATACCCTCAAAGGCGCTGCGGGCACGATCGGCGCCACCAACGTCGCATCGGCAGCAGGGGCGCTGGAGGCAGAGGGCGCCCACGAGTCCCGCGTGCCGGCAGCGCTGGAAATGTTGTCCCAGATTGGAGTTTTGTTACGCCCGCTTATCAAGGCTCTGCAGGAGTCCACGGCGAGCAGCGGGGCTGGCACTGTGCAAGCCCGATCGGAACCTGTTGTTTCCAAGGCGCGCTCCGCCGAAACCGAGGCTCTGCTGAGCCGATTGCGCAAGTTGCTCAGAGACAGCGACGCGGATGCGGGCGACGCGCTGGAGAACTTGGTCGCTCGGTTGGCGGCGGATGGCGACCCGCTTGCTGAGTCCCTGTCTGCCGTGAGCCGAGCCATTGATCGCATCGATTTCGATGCTGCGCTCTCAGCGCTCGAAGTTCAGGCTCCTGCTCAGCCCGGCTGAATCTGGTCCATGAAGCGCCAAATGCGATTTTTTGCCTGCTTTGTGGGCCTTGCGATGGCCGCGGGCAGCGCCTTGGGGCGCTCGCTGGTGCAAATCAAGGACAGCCAAGAGTTGCGCATCTGCGTCGCTGGCTCCAGCGCCGACTACTATCGGACCAATGGGGAGGATTTCGCCCGATACCTTGGTGTTCAAGCGAAAACCGTGACGCTTTCGCAGTGGGATCAGCAGTTTCACAACGCGCAGGGCGTGACAGTTCAGGGAGATCGCTACGAAGCCGCTCCTCTGGCCACTGGAAAATGCGATCTGTACCCGAATGACCTGCACATCACCGAATGGCGCAAGCAAAAGATGATACTGGTGCCGTACTTCACCACGCGCAATGTCGTCGTCTCGCGACCGGAGATGCGATCCGTTTTGCGCGCCGAGGTAGATCTTGCAGGGCGCACTGCATCGGTCCAGGCGGGAACCGCTTACGAAGGATGGATCCAGGGATTCAACGCTGGAGCGGGAGAGCACTCACCGATCGTCATTGAGAACGTACCTACCGCCAAATCCATGCAGGCCGTCGCGCAGCGTCGCGCAGATTTCACCGTGATCGCGGCCGAATCTGCCTTCCACTGGGTGCGTAACGACCTGGAGAACCTGGACATGCTGTTTCCGGTGGGCGAGGCGATCTCGGTAGGCTGGGGTATTTCCTTTGAAGCATCGGACCTCGAGCACGCCATACAGCGCTATTTCACCGACAGTCGTCGGATGGGGTCAGATCTCGATCTGTCCTGGCGACGCAAATATGGCGTGTCGCTGATGGAGTACCAGCTCTTCTCCGCCTCTTTCGACAATAGCGGGAAATGGCACCGGGTTTGGATGGCCTGGGGAATCCCTGGCGGGGCCGCCATTGCGGGAGTGCTGCTGGCCATGCTATTTTGGGCAACGCAGCTCAGGCGCGAAGCGGCCCGGCACAAACTGACCCTAAAAGCGCTGCAGCAAAGCCACGACCAGTTGACCGGCGAGGCCTACCGGCGCAAGGCAGTGTCCGACCTATTGCTCGAGTTGCAACACGCCAACACTCTTGCAGCTTTTGCCCGCACAGTCCTGCACGAACTGGCGAGGCACTTGCCGATGGGGCAAGCCCTGCTGGTGCGAGTAAACGAAGCGCGCGCGATGCAGGCAGTTGCGCACTATGCGGGTTCGGGTGCTAGTGCGGAACAAACGCTCTCTGAGCTGCCCACAACAGCCAGCATGATCGAGCGATGCATCGCAACGGGCGAGTCCGTGCTCATCGAAGCGCCTGGGACTGACTACCTGCGTGTCCAGTCAGGTCTTGGGCATTGCGCTCCCTGCGCCATCTATTTGATGCCGATCAAGCACGCTGGATGTGTCGTGGCCGTCATTGAGTTAGCCGCGACTGAGTCGATCAGGCCAGAGCGCCGCCAGTTGCTAGTGGACATGGAACCCATCATCGCTGTGGGTATCCTGCGCTTCGTTCGTGAAGAGGCCGATGTGGCTCTTGACCTCACCCAGCAAGACAAGAAGGTATCTGCATGAGTGTTTTTGCTGCTTCGAGCCCATCTGCCATTGGGCGAGGCGCACGCTGTCTGGTCGTTGATGACTTTGAGGCGATGCGCAAGGTCACCATCAACCAGCTCCGGCAGATGGGAGTGGAACGCATTGAATCCGCGCGCAACGGTGCCGAAGCCCTGCGCCTTCTGAAGAATCAGCGTTTCGATGTGGTGCTCTCGGACTGGAACATGCCCGTGATGACAGGCGTGGAGTTGCTTCAGGCCATGCGTGCAGACGAACGATTATTCGCAATACCGTTTGTTCTTATCACCGCCGAGGCGGAGCGCAGCCGTGTTCAGGAGGCCATTTCGATGGGGGTGACCTCCCTGCTGCTCAAGCCCTACTCCCCCAAGCAATTGGCTCAAAGGCTGGAGAAGGCCTTGCAATGGAAGCCGCGCGCTCCTGGCGATTTTGCTGGGGAGGGGTTGCCAGCGCAAAATGCGCATGCTCCGGCGACGCAGGACACCGCGAGCACGCCATCAGCCGAAGAGCAGGAAGCTCCTCGACCGACGATACTGATCGTCGACGATACGCCCGACAACCTGCTGCTACTGTCCCAGCTGTTCAAAGGCGAGTATCGGATCAGGCTGGCTCAGACAGGCGCCAAGGCGATGGAGGTGGTGACCTCCGACGACCCTCCGGACTTGGTACTGCTGGACATCATGATGCCCGGCATGGATGGTTTCGAAGTAGCGCGGATGATGCGCGAGCATCCCACATCCCAGAGCATTCCCATCATCTTCGTCACTGCCATGGCGTCGGCGGACGCACGCATCAGGGGGCTCGATCTCGGCGCGGTCGATTTCATTACCAAGCCCATCGACCCCGAAACGCTCAAGCCGCGCGTGCGCAATTTCATGCGCTACGTGCAGCTGCGCAAGGACCTGCAGGCCGAGTTCGACAGCATGGTCGAGGCAGCCCAGTTGCGCGAAGACGTTGAGCGCATCACGCGGCACGACATCAAGGCGCCGCTGGCCGGGGCACTGGGTCTTGTGCAGGCGCTGATTGAGGATGACTCGGTCGGTCGCCGACAAGTGGAGCAGTTGCGCTTGATGGAAGAGAGCGTGATGCAGGTGCTCAACATGATCAACCTGTCATCCGAACTGTACAAAATTGAATCGGGTCGCTTCGTGCTACGAGCGCAGCCCGTGCTTATCGGCGAACTGCTGCGCCGCATAGCCGAGATGAATCGGGTGACCTTCGCGGAGAAGGACCTGTCTATCGCGGTGGACACGGACGTGGCGGTCGGAGCGGAGCCACCTGTAGCGCTTGCGGATTCAACCCTGTGCTACTCGATCTTCCAGAACCTACTAAGGAACGCGTGCGAAGCAGCGCCGCACGGGTCGCGGGTGTCGGTGCAGCTCCAGGATCAGAACCCCTTGCGCATCATCATCAGCAACACTGGAGCTGTGCCAATCGCGATCCGCGACCGGTTTTTCGACAAGTTCGTGACTGCGGGCAAACAGGGGGGGACAGGCCTGGGCACATATTCCGCCAAATTGCTCACCGAGGCCCAGCATGGCAGCGTAGGGCTAGAGGTATTCGATGACACCAATACGACCCGGGTCGTCGTGGAGCTTCCGCGACGGTGATGAAGTCAGTTCACGGCAATCAGCAAACCGCCTGATCAGGATAGCCCAGCCGAAAGCAGCCCTTCACTGAGGTCCACTTCTGGCCGATAGTACCCATTCGCGACTGAGATGCGAACGGCTGCAACCGCTGCAGAACCGGCGTCCGGTGTGGTAGCTACAGGCTGTATGCGGTCGGTCACCATACAGATGCCCGATAGCCGGTTTGCTCGAGAGTTGACGTAGCGGATTTCCGGCGAAATCATGTGCTTGCCTTCGCCAGCGGCGCGTCGCGCAAGGATACTTTCCATACAGACAGGGAGAAAACATGACGCGCGTTCGTCGCCTTGAGATTCGCAACTTTCGCTCGATACAGGCACTCGATTGGATGCCATCCAACGGCGTGAACTGCCTTATTGGCCCGGGTGATAGCGGCAAATCGACTATTCTCGATGCCATCGACCTGTGCCTTGGAGCGAGAAGGAGCGCACCTTTCGGCGACACGGACTTCTTCGGCCTGGACGTTGCCCGAACCATCGTGATTGCGGTCACGCTTGGCGCACTGCCCGACGCGTTGAAGAACATCGACACCTACGGAGATTTCCTTCGTGGATTTGACCTCCGTACCGGGCTGTTCGAAGACGAACCCCGCGCAGGTCTAGAAACGGTTCTGACGCTGAAGCTTGAAGTCGGGGGCGACCTCGAGCCGACTTGGACGCTTTATTCCGACCGCGCCGCCCTCCAGCAGCTAGAACGTTCTTTATCTTGGAAGGACCGTAGCCTCCTTGCACCAGCCCGAATTGGCACCTACGCAAACACCAACCTTTCGTGGGCTAGAGGCTCGGTCTTGAACCGGCTCACGGAAGAGCGCGCGAACCTCGGCTCGGAACTCGCCGGCGCAGCACGCGCCGCCCGGGCCACCTTCGGCGCGCAAGCCGGCCCTCAGCTCGCCCAGACTCTGCAAGTGGTTACCCAGACGGCTACAGGCTTGGGCGTAGCCATCGGTGCGAGTGCTCAGGCGTTACTCGATGCTCACTCGGTGTCGATTGGCGACGGTGCTATCGCGCTCCACAGCGAGACCGGCATTCCTCTTAGGTCGCTGGGCACCGGTTCGGGGCGGCTCCTTGTCGCAGGGCTGCAGAGGGCTGCAGCAGCGGCAGCCACTGTCGCCTTGGTAGACGAGGTCGAGTACGGGCTTGAACCGCACCGGCTCATGCGGCTGCTCGACTCGCTCGGAGCGAAAGACGCGACCCAGCCGCTGCAGGTTTTTATGACCACCCATTCGCCGGTTACGCTCAGGGAGCTATCTGGCAACCAGCTTTTCGTTGTGCGTCGGAGTTCGGACATCCACACGGCCACATGTGCCGGTACGGACGACGGCATTCAGGGCACATTGCGCAAGGCAGCCGAGGCCTTCTTGTCCAAATCCGTCATAGTCTGTGAAGGCGCCAGCGAGGTTGGATTCGCTCGCGGTATGGACCAGTGGTGGGTCCACTGTGGCGCGCCCTCATTCCTAGCCCGGGGAGGCTCATACGTGGATGCAGGCGGAGGAAGCCCCGACCAGTGTTTCACACGAGGTGAGGCGTTCCTCAAATTAGGCTATCGCGTCCTCGTGTTTGTCGACGCTGACAAGCCAGTTTCCACCGTCGGACTCATCGAGAGATTCACGGCGTCGGGCGGGCAGTACATCACGTGGCGCCCCGGCTTGGCACTTGAGGACGAGCTATTCCTACATTTAAGCAGTGACGCCGTGCATGCTCTGCTGAATAAGGCGGACGAGATGGTCGACCGGGAACTCATGGCTGAGCACTTCAAGTCGAAGTCGCATGGACAAGTCACATTGGACGCCATTGAGGCAGAACGGCTGAATGGCGGCTACACACCTGCGAGCCGGAAATTGCTCGGACTTGCCGCCCGCAACAACAAGAATGGCTGGTTCAAATCAGTAACTGGTTTCCAGGAAATCGCCAAGGATGTCGTCGGCCCACACATTGCGAATGCAGAACCGGGTTTCGTGCACATCGTGAATAACCAACTCTGGGGGTGGACGAGTGCCGCCGCCTGAAATCGACATCTTTCAAGCGCGCCTAGGCTCAGTTACAGCCCCAGCCGGATGTGGCAAGACCCAACTTATCGCGGACGCGCTAAGTCAGCACACCAACACTAAGCCTGTCTTGGTACTAACGCACACCAACGCTGGAGTCACCGCTTTACGCACCAGACTCCAGCGTGGTGGCGTCCCGAACTCAGCGTACAGAGTTTCGACCATCGATGGTTTCGCTATGCGCTTGGCGGCAAAATTTCCCCTTCGCGCGGGGCTCAACGCGCATGTTCTCGAGCTGGCCAACCCGAACGCCGACTACCCAGCCATCCGAGTCGCTGTTCAAGCGCTCCTTCAGGCAGGTCACATTAATGACCCCATCGCCTCGACGTATTCGCGCTTGCTGGTGGATGAGTACCAAGACTGCAACAAGGTGCAGCACGCTATCGTCTGTTCCATCGCGCAGACGATACCCACCTGCATTCTTGGGGACCCGATGCAGGCAATATTCGGCTTCCGCGACCCGCTGGTCCACTGGGAGCAAGAGGCTCTATCCGCATTCCCACCCATCGGTGCGCTGCAAACACCTTGGCGATGGCGCCTCGCAGGCATGGACGCGCTGGGTGCTTGGCTACTCCAAGCCAGAGCATCGCTGCAATCTGGTCATCCTGTGGACCTGAGAGGGGCGCCTGAGGGCGTCCAATGGGTTCAGCTGACCCAAGGCATGGAAGTGCAGCAGCGACTCATGGCCGCCCGGAAGGAAGCGCCAAACCGAGACGGCAGCGTTTTGGTGATTGGCGACTCCATGAATGCCACCAGCCGCCATCAACTCACAATGCAAACACCCGGCGCCACATCCGTCGAGGCCGTTGACCTGAGAGACCTAGTGAGCTTCTCCCGCCAGTTCGATTTGACGAGTCCCAACGTGCTGCGACAACTTGCGGAGTTCGCCGCTTCAATGATGACCGGGGTAGGTACTGCAAACTTGCTCGCACGGGTCGAGACGATACGGGGCGGCCGAGCCCGAACGCCGGCGACACCCGCAGAAGCCGCAGCAGTGGCGTTCATGCTCGCACCAAGCCACGCGACCTCGATTGACCTGCTC
Source organism: Acidovorax sp. sic0104 (assembly GCF_019219095.1). Classification (GTDB taxonomy): domain Bacteria; phylum Pseudomonadota; class Gammaproteobacteria; order Burkholderiales; family Burkholderiaceae_C; genus Acidovorax. The sequence goes on along the minus strand of NZ_JAHUWH010000015.1, from coordinate 39,093 downwards.
CAGTCACTCGCAGACCAACCAGGTGCGCGTGTCTACCGACCCGAAGTTCTGCACTGCTGCATCTCAGCGCTTAGGGCAGCCGAGGGCGAAGGTGGCTTTATCGGCGCAGTGATGCTGGCCCGCGAACGGAACCGCCATCTGGGTCGGCCGCTGGGCCGGCGCTCCGTTGGAAGCACGCTTCTTCTGAAAGGACTGGAGGCTGACGTCGCAGTCATTCTTGAGCCCGAGCGTATGACTGCGCAGCATCTCTATGTGGCTCTCACGCGAGGCGCGAGGCAAATCGTGGTTTGCTCTCCGACGCCATTGCTGACACCAGCTGCGGGGCGCTAGCAAATATTCGTTATTCCCCTCACAAGCGTGACCTTCGCGCTTTCGATGACCGCTCAGCTCAAAAAAATCGGACGTGCGCCACCGGAAACCGAACTTCTGCGCCCGCTGCACAGCTGTCAACTCCGCCGAATCAATAAATCTCGCTAGGGGACGACGAACTTGGGCGCTATCAGGCGCACGTTTTGGCCGAACCTCTGGAATTCGCGAGCCCAGTGATGGGCACCAGAGCACGCTTCCATGCCAATGAGATGAGTTCGAGCAGCGTGGCACGCGGCACACGGGGACGCAAAAGTACAGGCTTGCCTGTGGCATCAACGCCGTGTGTAGCAAAGACATTCTTTGCCATATCGATTCCGATAGTGACAATGGTAGTCATGGACTTCCCCTTCCAACAAACGAGTGAGTTGATGAGAGATCGAGCTTCCCATCGTGGCACTTGGATGCCTTATCCCGCAACTGCGCGGTTCACTCGGGACCGGGAAGTCCCTTTCATTCCTTAGCCACCATGAACTCTGACGAGCGCTGGGCACTCCTGGTTGCCCTCGATGAAGAGCTGCTCCGTGGCGGAGTGATTCTTTCGGAGTGGTGCGCCTTCATCGTTCGTGAGGCCGACACGGCCTTTGCCAACGGCGCACACCTGGCCTCCATTCTCACTGCCGTTTCAGCAATTGAAACGTACCTACGGTCAGAGCACGCCGCCACGGGGAAGGAACGCCTCGTGGAATTGATCGACAGGTCGTCAATCGATACTGGTCTTAAGGGCGATCTACATGCATTGCGACAGTACCGCAATCGGTGGGTGCACGTCGATGACCCTTGGAACGACGCAAAGCTGCTGGAACAACCTGAAGTCAAAGAGCGCGAGCTCGAAGACATGGCGCTCTTTGCAGCGAGAGTGTTGCGCCGAACAATCTATGAAAACCAATGGGTGTGAGGCCCGGGTGATGGCTAACCCTTATGTCAAGGGGGCCTGCCGGCGCAGGTTCCTTTTGGCCCATGGTACGTGTTCGACCTCAACACTCGTATTGCTCCAAACGCTGCAGAAGCGACTTCAGATTTAAACTGGAGTCGCCTCGCACGCACCATCCACCCGGAGGTGGAATTACTCCCTTGAGCGGAGACCCTTAGGTCTCGACCAGACAAGTGGATGGAATGACATTACCGCTGCCGACGCGTGATTGGAAGGTAGGGTTGTGGCTTGATGTGCTGGTCAATTGGCTGCTTTGACGCAGTCTTTTCAGGGAGGAACTCACGTGGCATCAGACCACCAACGCATGCTGATTCTGTGCAAGACCTACCCTTCGCCCAGCGCTCGGTATGTTGAAACCTCCTGCGTCGCTGGGATGACCGACGACGGGCGCTTGATCCGGCTGTTTCCTGTGCCATTCCGGCTGGTCGAGGACGACCAGCAGTTCAAGAAGTGGCAGTGGATCACAGCCCGGGTTCGTCGCGCACAGGACGATGCCCGGCCCGAGAGTCACCGCGTTTCGGTGGACACGATCGAGGTGGAGGGCGATCCGCTTCCCACACGCGACCACTGGATCACCCGCCGCGAGGCGATCAAGGGCGTAACGGTGTTTGATTCGTTCGATGCACTGGAGGCTTCACGTCAGGCGAGCGGGACCACCCTGGGGCTGGTGCGGCCGAGCCGCTTGCTGGGGTTGGACATCAAGGCTGTGGAGTCTCCAGACTGGACCGAGGATGAACTGGCCAAGCTGTTGCAGGAGCAGCAGCAGGGCAGCCTGTTCGACGCGGTGGAGGACCAGCGCTCTCTCAAGACGCTCAAGAAACTCCCTTACGACTTCCATTACCGCTACGAATGCCAGACCCCGGAGGGCATGAAGCCGTTCAAGCACAAGCTGGTGGACTGGGAAGCCGGAGCCCTCTATTGGAACGTGCACCGCCGCGCTGACTGGCAGGAGGCGATGCGCCACAAGTTTGTCACCCAGTTCAGCGAGCTGGATGTAATGCTCCTCTTAGGGACCATACACCGTTTTCCGGGGCAGTGGTTGATCGTGAGCGTGCTGTACCCGCCTAAGCTGCCAGAGATGCTGGTGCGTCAGCAAACACTGTTTTAGCCGTAAGGTGGTGCACTGCCGGGCCACCAGCACCTCGCACGGCGCGAGCCACGTAGGAGCGGTGGCAGGCAGAAAAATCAGCCTCGAAACAGACTAGGCATGCCCGGTTGTCGCGGGCTGTGGCGGCCAAGTTCCGCACCTCGGTTTTCACGGTATCCAGATGGGCCAGAAAACCACGGGTGTAGTCAGCCCAGTCGCCGTTTTCACGGTATTTGTCGCGCACGGGCTTGGGGCAACCCAGGGCGGGCCGATGCTCATAACCGATGCCTGCCGCGGCCAGATGATCGCGGAATGCGCTTTTCGAGAACCCCTTTTTGCGTGAGAGCGGCAGCTCGCGCACGTCCACGATTAGGTTCACGCGCGCGTCCTTCAGACGGGAGATGAACCCGTCGATAGTCAAACCTTCGTAGCCGAAGGTGAAAAGCGCGGGAGTGGTCACTGGTAGTCGAGGGTTGGAGCATCACCGAAGAATGGTGCGGGACAATTGTCTCACGCAAGCTTTGACTAGGTCGGCAGCAGTACACGATTTCGCGGTAGAGCCGCGACTGTCGGGAAGCAGTCATTCGTCAACGCCCGCTCCTTAGCCGAGAACGGTCGGTTGCCGCCGCCCTACTGACCGGCAGGAATCGCTGCAAAGTCGACGTTGAGACAACTCAGGATATTTGCCGTGGCTGTGATGACTTCGCACACTGGGCAGACGCTTTCCAGCGTCGACCAAATAACGTAGAGGCGGGTATTGGACGCGGAGCGCTTGTAGCAACCTGGTTGATCTGCCCCGGCTGGCGAGGGCAGATCAAGTTGCCCGGCGGCTTTCAAGCCGATGCTCCAGAGCGGACAGTATGCCAATATATTCCAGCGTCTGGACCAGTGATAGAGCCGGGGAGTATCCGATCTTCAGCTTGCGCTGCAGCCAAGCAACCGGGTCAGGAACCACGCGGTTCTTTGCCGTGCCGCATCGGCGGCGCAGCAGTTCTGCCGCGGTAGGCAGCAGTGAATCGGCCTGCGGTGTTCGAATGCCGTCAAAGATCAGGCCCGTCAGCTCTGCGCCGAGTTCTGGCAAGAAGTAGCGCCATGACGTAGTGTTGTGCAGAAACTCTGCCAGCCGAACCATGGCCAACGTATCGAGCGTGCAGTACTCGCGTAGCCCTTGTGTCAGTAGCTGGCGTCTGGCATCGGGCGTTTCGGGGTGCACTATTTCGCAATAGGCTGTCTGCGCAGCCGTACCGTTGCTCACCGCGACCTGCCCATAGTCCAGGTCTGGAGCGATGGTGGGCAGAACGGCTTTGATGGACCACGAGCCATGCATTTTGGGGTGGTAGTAGCTCTCGCGGGTCAAGGGCAGGAGATCGATGACCCGGTCGTTGATTGCCTCCAAGGCCTCCGCCAGATCGGGGAACAGCGCCGCGAGCTCTGCAATCCGGCTCTTCTCAAACCCTTGGAAGTAGACCAGTACAGGGCCGTGATCGCCCACCGCCTCCAACAGGCTCTCCGCGAAGCCCCGGCGCGGGTCATCTCCCGAGACATCGAGGAACATGGCATGCCGAAGCGCGCCTGTCTCCTCTTCCACGTGGCAGGACCACTGAAACGGAACCTGTGTGCGATGCGGGCTGGTGTGGGCCCAGCGCGGCACAGCCAGCTTGACGGTCTCGAAGTCCAGGTAGTAGCGAGGGTAAGGCAGGGCTTCCAGCACCAGGGCTGCGGCATCCGTGAGCCATACCTGGCCTGTGCGGCTGCACTGCTGCACCCGCAGCTGCACATCGTTGAGATGCTCCGCAGGAACCTGCAACGCATCGGAAATTCCCTGTGCCCGCAACTCGTCCTTGAGCGTTGAGCGCATGCGGGGAAAGACGTCCAGTGAAAACTCCGGAGCCTCAGGGGAGGCCGTGCGGGCGCCGCAGTATGGCTGGAAGGGGCATTCCACAGGGTCATTGCACTGGGCTCCCATGGCCACATCCGGCTCAGACCCTGCCAATGCCGATCGCGAATGAGCAACCCACGTCGCCACTTGCTCCAGCAAAGGTGCGAGAGCTGCATCCAAGGGCTCGGAATGCAACAATCCCCGATAGTCCCCGTCGCCCTGGTAAACGAAGTCGGTATCGATGTGGGCCAGTTCCACGGAGCTCAGCGGTACGCCGCAACGCTGGAGCACCCAGGCCTGCAGCGCGCAGTCCTCCACATGGCTCGGCTTGACGGCAGTCGAAGACTTCACCTCGATCATTCGATAGCCCCCGGGCGAGGGCGTCAAGATATCTGTGCGTACCAGCACACCATCGTGCTGGAAGGTGGCCTCGTAAATGGGATGCTGCGGATGCAGGCGCATGGCTTCCTGAGTGGCGCTCAAAGCCGATGACAGGCCTTGCTCGCCGTCGACCAGCACCCCATGGGGGAACAGCGATCGGGCCACATCACCAACCTCGTAGCCGATCTGATGGCCGCGGTCCGCTTCTTCGGACACCTGCAACAACTCAGGCCGATGTATCTGCAACCACAGCTTCTTGGGGCACTGCCTCCAGGTGGCAATGCGGGATTTGGACAGGCCGTATGTGGTCATTGTCAGAAGGGAATGGGATGGAGCTTTGTACGCCTCACAACGTGCGCTTGAGCGACCCCGTCCGGATGTCATACACGCGCACACGACCGTCCCCGCAGGCCACGGAAACCACATCTCCCGCGACGTTGGCCGCCTGCGCTCCCTTGTAGCCGCTGCACCCGATGGTGCGCTTCAGGCTGCCAGTGCGGACGTCGAAGACCTTGACGGCCTGGTGATCAATCTTCGCGGTGTATGTCGGGGACATCGGGGACTCCAGATCGCTTCAAGGCTGCAGGGGGAGGGCTAGGAACCTGCAGGCACGGAGAAATCCGGCAGCGTCTCCATCTCCTTGTGGTAGGGCTCGAAGTAAGACCAAATGAGGTCCGACAGGCGGTTGGCGAGCTCGTGCGATTCGCTCTGGTTGTCTCTATGGATTTCCAGAATGTTCTCGGGAGTCCATTCCTGCAAGGACTTGGCCCAAGCGAAGTCGTTGAGGTGCTTCCAGACCACCCACCAGCCTTCGGTCGTACCCAAGGCATTGCCTTGCATCTTCGCTTCGACCTCTGCCGTCGTTCTCCCTCCATCCTGGGTCCTGAGCCAGGCAGGTCTGTACCATCCCACATAGTTCTTCCACATGGCAAAGCGCAGCTCCACGACGCAGCTGTAGCCAGGGTAGCTGGGGACGCTTGTCTTGGGCAGGAGCCCTATGACTGCGTCATCACCCTTTCGGGAGCCTGCGACCCAGGTGTCGGCGGCTGGCGTTAGGGCCAGTTTGGTTTGCAGTGCCACCATCACCTGGCCTCGAAATACCCGCTTGATGTCTTCCAGCACGTAGCGGTTGAGGTGTTCCTGCAGGTCCAGTGCCACCTCAAGGTTCCTGGTGTCTTGTAGAAACGTCACGATCTCAGGGTTGGGTGGGCTCATTTGTGGGTCTCCTTGCGCGATCCTTTGGCACAGTTGGATGTATTGGCGGGTGGTGGCGATGAGTGCGTGCGCGGTTTCAGGGCAACGCGCCATGCCGCGCTCCAGCACTTCCGCCAGCTGTCCGTAGGACATGCGCACGATGTGGTCTCGCGCGCCTGCCGTCGTGCCGGCCCTGCCATCGGGCGTCAGAAAAACCAGCATCAGCTGGTCGGCCCTTTTGCCGAGAGAGCGCAGCCAATGCCAGTAACGCCCCAACTGGTCCTCCTGCTCTTGGGCATCGACCTTGTTCTCGATCGCAATGGTGGTTCCATCACTGAGCTCCAGCACCAGGTCAATGCGCCCACTCCCTCCCGTGTCTTTTTCCGCCGTGACGAGAGCTTTGGGCGCCAGCGTTCCCTGTACCTGGCCAGCCGTCCACCCTTTGGCGGTGGAGGAAGGCAAGCCATGGTGCTCGCGCAACCAGTCCAGGAAACTGCAGAGAAACACCGCACCCTGGTCATGCCGCTCCGTGGGATCCAGCAAGTAGCCCATGAATCGGGAGTGGTAGTTTTCTTTGCGCCCCAGCCCCAGGGCATCGAACACGTTGTGGCGCGCGGCGGTGAGGCAGCGCAATGCCCTGCGCTTGCTGAGATCGTCACGAATCAACGGATGCATTAGCAGGGAGCGCATTCGTGTGAACTGCTGCGCTTGGTCGATGGGCGAGGTATCCGGCGCCATGGGTCGTCTTCGAAAGTGTGTGGTTGCTGGAGGTATCAGGTATTTGCGTACTGCGCTGCGGCATTGCTGAGGGTTGCAGCGATGTCGCGACGCAGCGACTTGGGGTGGAGCACTTCGATCCTCTCACCCTGCGAGAGGATCCACCAGCGCAACTCCCAGCTGTCGAACAGCGCTACGTGGAGCAGTCCGTTGCGGATGCGCTGGCCTGGTGCCAATGGGGTTTCGGTCAGGATGCGCTCCAGCGCGCTGGAAACCTTCGCGCGGAGTTGGATGGACTTCTGCCCGCCAAACTGCGCTGCTCCACTTGCCAGCCATGCATCCACCTGAAAATCCTGAGGCGGCATCGTCGGCTCATGGGTTCTTTGCGCATGGGACATGCGGTGCAGTGCATAGATTCGAACGTCTGCGTACTCCCATGCCGTGGCCGCGAGAAAGGACAGGGGCCCGCGTTGGATCAGCGCCAAAGGGTGTAGCCGCAAGGCAGAAGCCGCTTGCGCCTCCATGGACCGGTACCCAATGTCGAGTTGCTCGTCTGCCAGCAGCGCTTCATGCACGGCTTGCACCACCACCGTATCGATGGCGGGGGCCAACAACGTGAGTTGCGCCGGCAGGTGACGGACCTTGTCCTGCCACCGGCATAGCGCGTTGGTGCGGCCTAGGTCCGCCAGTTTCCTATCGGCCTGCGCAAAGCTCTGGTCAATGCCTTGCAGCAAGGATGCGGGCAACAGCGGCCGGACCGTTGCCTGGACCAGCTTCAGGGACAACGCCTGTGCGACGTCCATGCCGGGAAAGCCGATATGGGCGCCAGATGCCCAGCGCCACCCAAAGGGGGTGCTGATGTCATTGCGCTCCAGGGGGAAAATCTCTGCGAGATCCCTCAGGTCCCGTTCCACCTGTCGCTTGCTGACGGGAAATCCGCGGACACCAAGATCCGCGCACAATTCGGCTGCTGTGACTCCAGCGCCTGCAGATGGCAGACGTTGGAGCAGTTCCCATTGGCGGGCGATCGTGTGGCGGCTGGCGCTGGATGGCATATATGAGCTTGGTGGAGGGCTCACTATAAAGTCACGTGCGACAGAATGTGTCGCGGTGAACATCGAGTGCACTCGTTGACTGGTTCAGGCTGGTTGCTGACATACGTCTTCCGCGTACAAATGAGTTCTATCGGCTAGAAGCGGTCGGCCACCCATGTTCGCTGTTGGCGCCACCTATGGTGTGACCTGCGGAGCCACGCATCCTCAACCTTGGGCGCGTGCAAGGGATATAGCTTGTTCTGTTCCTTGGTGCGCTGGGTCAGATGCCGCGGTTGTGGTGCAGCAGGTCCTGCACTTTTTTTTTGCGCTTCGGGCAGTAAATGCAGTTGACGCTTCACTTCGCGATTTAGCCGGTCGATAGGGCACCGACGATATGCCGGGTGAGCCCGAGCAAGCTCGATCCGTATGCAGAGAGGCTCTGAATGTGGCTTCAAATGAAAGTCACTAAATCGAGGAAACAGCGGCACAATCTTCGACAGACTCACATACCGTTACTTTGGATTACGTTGAACGCCGCGAATTTGCGAAATCAAGTCGGGAGGGCGAAATTCGGGGAGCTGAGACCATTGCGACACAACCTGTCGCAATAGTTGTCTAAAGTCGGTTCACTTTCAACATAAACCTTCCCAGGATGACCGAATTTTCCGTACGCAAGGCGAGTTCAAAAGGCGAAAAACTGGCCCAACGCCTCTCCGGCATCCTAGCCCTGCTGCATCAAGGCGATCATCTTGACAAGCACCTGCTGGCCGAAAGATTCCAGGTTGATGTACGGACCATCGAACGCGATTTGGCTGAGCGCCTGGATGGCATCGTGGAGCGCAACGCGCAGGGCCGCTGGCAGTTGATGCACGCGGCGCGTGGCGCGATCCCGGCGCGGCTCCTGAACGAATATGCTCGCCTGAGCGGTACGCAATACCTGTTCCCTGACAGCAGCCTGCCGTATCTTCTGCAGCGACTCGAAAAACCGGGCAATCGCCGGACGATGCAGGTCCAGCTTGCGGCCAACGAGGACCTGGGGGCCACGGCGCCCAACTTCGCTAGCCTCGAAGCTGCGATCGAAAACTGCCTTGAATGCCGCTTCGAATACAAAGGCAAGGTCCGGCGGGTGCAGCCCTATCGTCTAGTCCACAAACAAGGCATCTGGTACTTGGCCGCTACCGAAGGCGAAAGGCTCAAGATTTTCAGCGTGGCGCTGGTCACGGGATTGGCGGTCGACGACAGATCCCGCTTTACTCCTAAGCCCGAGCACCACGATTACATCGACGGCAAAGATGATGTCTGGTTCGCGCCCGACACCGTCGAAGTGATCCTGCGGGTCGCGCCTGTCGTGGCCCACTACTTCACCCGCCGCGCACTCCTGCCCAAGCAGCGACATTGCATGGACGCTGGTGGCACGCTAACCGTCACCTCCCAGATCAGCCACCCGCAGCAGTTGCTCCCTATGGTGCGCTACTGGCTGCCTCATGTTCGCATCGTGCAGCCGACGCCGTGGCACGAGCATCTGGTCTCCGAACTGAAACAGGCTCTGGAGCTCTGGGATTCGCCCGAGACCGGCCACTGAGCGCGCCCACCAGGAGTCGAACATGCCATTCATTCTTTTCTCGATCTGCCTCTTCCTGATCTTCTGTGCGCTCTACGGCATCTCACTGGGCGTGAGCGCAGTTTTGCGGTTGTTTTCGCGGGGCAGTACGGGCCCCACTGGCGCGGCCTGCCCTATTGTGCAGACTGCCGGCCGCAGGGCGGCGGACGATTCCCTCGGGCAATGTATCGTCGATCTCGACAGGTTGTTCGAACTCCAGCAGTGCGGTGCATTGACTCATCGTGAATTCGAAGCGCTGAAGCACCAGCTGATGCAGCGAGCAGCATCGGCTACCTGAACTCGCCGCAAACCTTCCCACCCTCTTTCTTCCACCACCCTCAGGAATAAATCACATGCCAATTCCATTCATCATCGGCGCTGCGGTTCTCGCCGCTGGGGCCTACGGCGCCAAAAAAGGCTACGACGGCTACCAGAAGCACTCCGAAGCTGATGAAATCGTCAGAAGCGCACAGAACCGCTATGACCGAAAGAAGACCGAATTCGACGACCAGGAAAGGGACACTCATACGGCACTGGCCAGCCTAGGCACGCTAGAGCTGAGCATCGGCGAGAGCTTTGGAGACTTCAAAACGCTCGCTGACTCCTTGTTAGACAAACTCCGGCAGGATGGCCGCAAGGACCTGACCATCAATGTGCCACGGCAAACCTTGCAGCGAGTCGAAAACTACAGCTACTCTGCCATCGGCGTGCTGGGTAGTGCGGTCGGCGCTGGCGCCGCGGGTGCGGCCGCTGGGTTCGCGGTGTACGGTGGTGTCATGGCGTTGGGCGCGGCGTCCACCGGAACCGCGATTTCATCGCTGGCGGGTGTTGCTGCCACCAACGCCACGCTGGCTGCCATCGGCGGCGGCTCGCTCGCGACTGGGGGCCTTGGCATTGCCGGTGGCACGGCCATTCTCGGTGCTGCCGTAGCAGCCCCGGTACTGGCCATCGCTGGCTGGGCATATGACAGCCACGGCGAAGAAGCGCTGAAGAACGCCCGCCGTGCCGACCGCGAAGTCGACAGTGCGACCGCCAAGCTGGCTAAGGCCGGCAAGATGCTGGGCGACGTCGAGGACTACGCGCGCAGAATCAAGCGCACGCTGACGGCCATCTTTGGCCAGTTCAACCAGTACTTCGACAATCTGAAGAACATCAACACCTTTGTAGAAGACCTGAAAGGGCGCAGCGTCGACGTTGACGCCGAACTGGCCAAGCATGGTGACGACATTATTCACGCGATAGAGAACGGCTATGCCCTGGCGGCCTTGCTAACTGACCTCATCACTACGCCGATCTTCAAGGTCCAGGAAAAAAATGGCGAAGTGGTCCGCGATGCCGACGGCGTTCCGCAGATGGAGAAGGATGCAGACGGTTCCATGATCCTGAACGACGCAGGCCTGGACGGCGCCATCGCCAAAGCACGAGACGACGCCGATAGATACGCCGTTGCCTGACGTTGCAACGCTTCAGAGGAGGGGCGCTTCGCCCCTCCTTCACTCTCTGCGAACGCAAACCCGCCATCGACATCATGCAAGCAACCGCCGCCAACTACCCTTGGGCCGACGAACTGGAAAAGACCGTGGTGAACAGCCTAGTGACTAGTTTCGGCCTGGACTTTTTGCTTTTCAAGGACAAGCTCGGAGGGGACGTCAACACCCTTCATAACGTACGCCAGAACGTGTGGGCCACCGACCAAGAGAAGCATCGTTACGATCAGCGTGGCACCTATGCCGACCACGCCGCAGCGTACCATCAGCACGAGAACTATCAGGCTACCGGTGCGCGCGATAAAGGCCTCCAGCAGCAGGGCAAGCTCCATGACGCCTACCGGTCGACCACGATGGCGGCGCACGAGCAGCGCAACCTTGACCATGTGATTTCAGCCAGCGAGGTCCACAACGACGCCGGTCGCGTGCTGACCGAACTCGATGGCGTGGCGCTGGCGAACCAAGGCAGCAACCTGCAGACCACGCATGAAAGTATCAACAAGTCGAAAAAGCAGACACCCACTGCCGAATACGTCAGAAGGCTTCCGGACCTGATCGCATCGCACGAGGCCGGCTTGGCCAAGGACGCCGCTCGGCTGGCTGCCATGCCGCGCGACACCCCCGAGCAGGCCCACCGGGCACGTGAGATTGAGGACCGCATCCGCAAGAACCAACAGAAAGTCGACGCCCTGAAATCCATCGACACCGAGGCGATGTTGACCAAGGACGCGGCGGCTCGTAAGGCCTACGATGCCGAGGTCAACCAGAGCTACTACACCAGCAGCAAATTCCTCGGTGCGAGCGCTTTGGCGGCGAGTTCGGCCGGCTGGCGGATGGGAACGCGGCAGATGTTGGGCATGCTGGCGGCCGAGTTCTGGTTCGAGCTGCGCAGCAGTCTTCCGCACATCATAGTGAGGGTGCGCGGCGACTTCCGCTTTCCCGCCTTTCTAGCGCGGATCAAGCGGACGATGCGCAACATCTGGACGCGTCTGCAGTCGCGTTTCCAGGACTTCCTCACCACCTTCCGGGAAGGCATGTTCGCGGGCATTCTTTCCAGTGTCATGACCACCTTGTTCAACATCTTCGCAACCACGAGCAAGGGCGTGATCAAGATCCTGCGGGAAATGTGGGGACAACTGGTCAAGGCCATAAAGCTTCTGGCGTTCAACCCGGAGCAACTGCCGTTCGTCGAACTGTGTAAGGCCGTCGTGATGGTGCTCAATACGGGCGTAGCCACCGTGCTCGGGGCCATCGTGTATGCCGAACTGGCGGCCATCTGTCAATTTCCGTTTGGTGGCGAGTTGGCCGCGTTCTGCGGCGCGCTTGTGACTGGGGTCTTCACGCTCGGGTTGAACTATTTCATTCTCCACAGCTCCGTGGCCCACAGGGTTTGGGACTTCGCGCAGGGTCTGATGCCGCACAACGGCGTCGTATTGAAATTTCAGGCGGTCAATGCCGAACTGGACCGCTACCTGGGCGAACTGGCCCGCCTTGAGTTCAACCTCGATCCGGTCGAACTGGAGGCCTTTGTGGAAGCGCTGTCCCGTTGCACGACGGAACTCGAGCGCGGGAGCTTGTTAAAGGCGGAGCTTCAAACGCGCGGCATTGAGTTGCCATTCGACATGGGCAAGCCGGCCAGCACGCGCCAGTGGCTGGCGTCAATCTCCAAAACGTGAGCGAAGCCATGTCGGACGCCAAGAGCCTCCCATTTCCATGCAACGGGTGCGGGCTATGTTGCGAGCAGGTGCATCGTTCGCCTGAGACCGCATTCCTGGACGGTGGCAACGGCAGTTGCAGGCATTTCGACGCGGCCGGCCGGCTTTGCACCATCTATGCGTCGCGGCCCGACATTTGTCGGGTAGACCGGCAGTATGTACTGCGATTTCACACCCAGTGCACCTGGGCTGAGTTCGTGGCGATCAACATCCGGGCCTGTCGGCAATTGGCGCAGTTGCATGAAGCGGCCGGCCTATGAGCCCACCTCCGGTTGGAAACTGCGGCGCCTACCGCGCCCCGACCACCCGCTTCTTCAACCTTGAGTTCATGTCCCGCGTCCATCACGCCAACTTGAAACTTAATAGTGAATACCGATACCTGCCACCTGCTCAGGGCCCTGCGAGATATCCGGCACCGCCAATAAGGGAGCGCGCACTGAATGACCGCAGGCCGCGCGCATCCGGTCATACGAATCCGCCCCCCTTGGGGCCGCAATCGCTGCAAACCAGACAGCTCCGCGCCCATCACCGGAAGCGGTTCATACGGACGCATGAACGACAAGGAGTCGTGAATCCGCGCACTACCTCGGGCTCAACAGGCTGGACGTCAAACCACACGTTCCTGAATCGGCAAGCGCTCGCGCAACGCCATGAAGTCGGCTGAGGTCTTCACACCCGAAGCAAAGAAGCTAGACCAGTCGGTCGGACGCGGGATCAACACCAGCCTCTCGCCATCGCGGCGGATGAATACCTCACGGACGGAATCGGCAAACCTGAATCCGGGCGGCAGGCCTACCGTCTGGGAACCATTGCTCCAGCCGATGCGGCCTGTCAGCAAAGGGTTGGTAGAGTGCTTTTTCGGCATGTCATCCTCCAGGAAAAAGACTGCTTCTGCGAACAACTGCCCCCTTCTGCAGATCCTCATCGGCAACTGCCTGAAGCACCGATATCTGCGCAGGAGATAGCGGCCCATCGCCAGGTCCGTAGCCCTGGACCACTCTCGTTGCGGACCCGCGTCGTTGACCGTCAACCCGCGCAAGCCCGGCGCAACGTAGCGACTATCGGAAGATGGGTTGGTCATGACGATCCGATCAATAGCCAGTTCAGGGCATCAGGTTGCCCAAGCGTCATCACCCACGGTCCACTGCAGCTCATCCACCACCCTGCGCATGATCCACACGCACTGCGCATCAGTGCACCACCGCTTGGCCAGCAGGCCCTTCAACGCAGCCTTCACTGTCGCCTCTTGGTTGCCTTCGTAGGTGGCAAGTTTTCTCTGGCAGTACGCGACCATCTGCGAGACCAGATCGTCACACATCTGGAAGGCCGCCATGACCTCGCCTGGCGAGGCGCCAGGGGCATAGAACTTCCCACCTTCCTCAACCAGGTTCATCTTGGGCTGAGCACCCGCAACGGCAGAAGGTACGGCGGTCACCGGAAAGTCTTCCGGCACCCCGGGATAGTTGGCACGGTCTATCGACATATCGACTCCTTGCTGGCTGTTGCACCATACAACCGGTAGCCGGTGCGGTGCAATCAAATTGCTTCAAAACGGCGCAGGCGACTCCACCAGCACCACAGGGCCCGATCCCGCATACAGCATTTCACCCGAGTGCTTCACCGTCACCCGCCAGATCTCATCCTCCTGCGTGACCGCATACGCCTCAGCCTCCAGCGGCAGCACGGTCTCCGTAGGGAACACACCACCGGCTCCGCCCGGTGGTGTGCGCATCAACGTCGGGTAGTTCCAGGGCGCGTTGATCAGCATGGCGTGTCCTCAGTGGATCTCCACCCTCACACCAGCCGCACTTCAAAGTAGGCCCCGTCCCCTTCGCCCAAATCCCGGAACCCCGCCTGCTTGGCCGCTGCACTGGCCTTGCCCCAGGCCTTGAGCAAGGTGAGATCGCCAAGCGACACCACCTCGGGAGGAGACTCTTCCAAGCTGTGCATGGTGTCCAGCGCGGCGGCCACCTGTTCGGGGCCTCCGAGCTGCTTTTCCAGGGCTTGGGCATACCGGGTTTCTGCGGCAATCCGCTCCTTGGCGGGGATCTCTTCGGGGTAGTCGCGCAGGGTGACGACATAGGTGGATTCGATGACTTGCATGGTGCTGCTGCTCATGTGGTTGAATACTGGATGAATATACAGCTTTTGGCACAAATGCGCATGTAGGATGAACCCAAGGAGGCCTCCCCATGGAGCACTCTTTCTCCCCCCATGTTTCCGGCTTCAATCCCTTGGTCGGGACCGCCTCCTGGTCGGACAAGACCCTGCTCGACTGCGGCAAGTTCTATCCGCCCACCGCCAAGACACCTGAAGCGCGGCTGCGCTTTTACGCCTCGCAGTTCAACCTGGTGGAGGTGGACACCAGCTACTACGCCATCCCTGCGGTCGCTACCGCCCAGCACTGGGCAGAACGCACCCCGCCCGGGTTTGTGTTCAACGTGAAGGCCTTCAGTCTGTTCACCGGGCAACGGACCAGCACAGACGTTTTGCCCAACGACATCAAGGAGGCATTGGGGCCTGGACGGCGCATGGTCTACAAAGACTTGGCAGCGGAGTTTAGGGAGGAGCTCTGGAAACGCTTTGTGGCCTGCCTGGTGCCATTGCAGGTCAACGGCAAGCTGGGCCTGGTGCACTTCCAGTTCTCACCGAAGGTGGTGCGCCACCCGGCTGCCATGGCCCACATCGAGCACTGCGTGGAGCATCTGCTGGGTCACACCTTGAGCATCGAGTTCCGGCATCCGAGCTGGTGGGAGAACGATGCGGTGACGGCAGACACCTTGGGCCTACTCAGGAGCCTGGGCCTGGTCCACACCATCGTGGATGGCCCGCAAGGCTCAGCGCACAGTGTTCCGGCGATCTGGGAGACCACCGGTGTTTGTGGCTCAGCGGCTGAACCGCAAGCTCATCGAGGATGCCGATGAGAAGCAGGCCAAGCGCTTCTTTGCG
Organism: Acidovorax sp. sic0104; assembly: GCF_019219095.1. Classification (GTDB taxonomy): domain Bacteria; phylum Pseudomonadota; class Gammaproteobacteria; order Burkholderiales; family Burkholderiaceae_C; genus Acidovorax. The sequence continues at coordinate 23,750 of NZ_JAHUWH010000015.1, read as the reverse complement.
GATGCACGTTTGCCCAGCGGGGAGCGGGCGGAGCTGGAGGACTACAAGAACTCAGGTTACTCCCGAGGCCACATGGCGCCGGCGGGAGATATGGCCACCCCCAATTCCATGGCCCAGAGCTTCAGTTTGGCGAACATGGTCCCCCAAAACGCCCAGCACAACGGGGTGCCTGGAACAAGATCGAGCAGGACACGCGGCACTACGTGAAGCGGGCCAAGGGGGATGTGTTTCTGATCACCGGACCGGTGTTCACGGATGCGGGGCCCCGCATTGGGGCCAACGGAGTGAAGGTGCCGACCTATCTGTACAAGCTGGTGTACGACGCCACGACCAACAAGGCCTGGGCGCACTGGCAGGAGAACCGCGAGGGGGAGACGGTGGGTCGGCCGATCAGTTACCAGGAGCTAGTGAAACGCACAGGCGTGGAGTTTTTGCCAAGAAGTGCACTGCAGCATTGAGTGGCAGCAAGGGCCATGTCAGCGGCGGGGGTATAAATCGGTCCTTTCCAACCTCTACTCGTGAGCATCCATGAACCGCGCAGAACTCGTTGAAATCCTGGCTTCCAAGAATGACCTGTCCAAGACCGCAGCCAATGCAGTGTTGGAAACGCTGATCGACACCATCCAGACGGCCGTCAAGAAGGGTGATGCCGTGCAGCTGGTGGGTTTTGGGACCTTCAAGTCGGCCAAACGTGCAGCGCGCACGGGCAAGAACCCATCGACCGGTGCTGCCCTGAAGATTCCAGCGAGCACGGTGCCCAAGTTTGTGGCGGGGGCCAAGTTCAAGGCCGTGGTGGATCCCAAGGCTGCGAAGCGCAAGGCGGACAAGGCTGGGAAGTAAGTCCGACCAAATCGGGTACCACCAAAGCAAAACCGCCATGGGCTCAGGCCTCTGGCGGTTTTGTTTTTGAGGAACGTAGAAGATGTACGACACCGGCTGTGCACCAGTCCATAAGTACGCCATAAGCGGCCAAAGTTACCATTGGGCCTATGAATACGTTTTCTAATGCCTTTCGCGCTGAAGTTGTTCGCATGGCGCGCAAGGAGCTCAAGCCCGAACTTCAGGATATGCGCAAGTTGATCACCAGCCATCGCTCGGAGATCGCGGCACTCAAGCGTGAGGTCAAGGCCCTGACGTCCCAGCTCAAGGCCACTCAACGCCAGGTCAAAGCAACGGATGCGCCCAAAGCCAAGACCGTGACTGAAGAGGTCATTCCCAAGAAGTCAAAGCAGATCCAGTTTGATGCTCGGGTGTTGATCGAGAAACGCGCGGTACTTGGCATCACACAGAAGCAGATGGCTCAACTGCTGGGTGCTTCCTCACTGTCCGTCTATAAGTGGGAGACAGGCCACGTTCACCCCCGCGCAGCGCAACTGGAGCGCATTGCTGAAGTGCTCAAACTGGGCAAGCGCAAGGCGTTGGCACTGCTCGATCCACAGTAAGCAGTGAAAGGTGAGCTGGGCTGCCCCACCACGCACTCAACGGCGACGGTAGGGCTCTCCCGGTGATGAGTCATTGCGCTCGTCCGCCAGTTCGAATAGGCACTGCATGTAAGGCTGGACTTCGCTCCAACGGGCGCGGTCTTCATAGAAGCGCGACAGATTGCGCGTCGCCTCTACCGCATCTGGCCAACGGTCTGCAGCGCTTACGCGCGTCATAGCTTCTCGGCTGTCTTGTTCGTCGTGCAGGCTTCCGTCTTGAGCGCCATAGGTGTGGAACTCCACGATCCGCCTGGGCTGCGTAAGGTCAGTGCCCTGACACATGCCGCTTGGCTGTGAGCTCTCACGCGAGGCATGGGCTCCGGCGAACGAGTCCTGGACCGTGTGGAGCACCGAGCCGAATGCCACGTGGTGCAGGTACGGAAGTAGTTTGTCTTGACGCCCCAAGATGTAGAGGTCCGAGACCCGCCACTGTGTGCATCCAAAGTGCTCTCTCAAGGTGGCGTTGTCGATGTCTCGAAGAAAGGTGTCGGGCTTGATTTCGCGCGAGGACACTTTCCAGGCGAACTCCAGCCAGTCCAGCACTTTGGCGCGGGTTGCGCCTGGGTGTACTCCTTCTTCACTGGCCATGGCATGCAGGAACTGCAAGTCGCCGAAGTGCGAGCGGGTCATCACATTGCCGTGAAGACTACCCTTAGTCTTGCTGCACCCAACGATCGGCTGGGTCTGTGCTTTCTTCTCTGCATCCTTGAAGAGGCAGTACCAACAAAGCGGCTGCGTGGAGAACCGTATGGTCTGGGAAACGTTGCAGGACTTGCCCAGGTAGGTGCAGTTGCCCTCATCGGATGAAAGCTTGAACGGGGGTAGATCGTTCCAACGCACACCGTAGATGACATAGGGCGTGGCAAAGGGCAGATCCCGGGAGCTGCAGCTGACGTCTTGAGCCAGGGTGCCTGGCTCTACCGGACAACCCATGCCAATCTGGGTGATCTCTTCATGGACGCGGCCCTTGATCAGAACGCCCAGTCTTCCAGCCACCGTGGCCAAAGAGTTTTCTGTTTCGTTGGTCATCTTGGATTTGAAGGCGGAGCCCATGGGGGCGATCTGGAAGGCCATGGCGGCAGTTGAAAGAGTCAGAGCAACCGCAGCGACCGCCAAATGACGCGCAACAGAGCGCATTGAATACGAAGACTTATGTCTATGAACTGCTGTCTTGTCGTTTGCGGCCTGCATATGTCTTCTCCTACGGACGCACTCTAGATGGAAGTCGGTTTTAGGCAACTAAAAAGTGTGCACGGAAATATGGTGATCACAGGGTGCGTCAGGAGCCCCGACTGCTTCAGGCTGGTGAGAGTCACTCGCCTCGACTGCCGAATGTCGGCAGTCTCTGGGACCAGCCCTTCGAACGCGCTTGCCACCAGCAACCGCTGAACTCCAAGCGACCGGTCGAGAAGTCCAAGCGGGCAGGCCATGAGGGGCCTTCCCGCAGCGGTTAGCTAGCCGCTGCCGCCTTCGTCGTCACGACTAGGATCGCGTCTGGCTTGCCATGAGTTGGCATGGCGAATGCCCACGGATATGGAGGCGTGCAGGTCCTCTCGTACTGATACACCAGCAGTTCAGGCATAAGCCGCCGGTCATAGGACATTCCCAGCCGTAGGGACAGGCTAGCCGGGGCAGCGAGTACGAGATGAATTCGATGCACGCCTCGGTGCAGGAGCTCCTGTATAGCAGTTCGAAACGCAGCAACAACGGCTTGCTGCTTCTCGCTTGACCAGTACTTGTCCGCCACGACTTCCTCAGCTCGCAACTCCACCACTTCGAGCGTCGGGAACGAGGCCTTGACCGCCGACAGGCTCACTGCGTACGAAAGCGAGACCGCAAGCACGGCCTCGGTGGCTCCAGTCGATAGCGAGCTGTAGTCCACGGGCATCAGGCGTTTGCCATCGTCAGGGCCATCAATGAGTCGCCAGCGCTTGCCGTCTCGGTGCCAGTCATAAAGCGTGACTGCGGATTCGTCATCGAGCAACATCCCCGCAAGGAACAGCGCGGGCACTGCTGCCAATCCGCCAACGGCTACCGCCACGTCACTAGGGTCCCGACCATCGGCATGAGTCTGGAGCAAGCTCTTAAGGCTGGTCACTTTCTGCAGGGCAAGCGAAGGGTTCACCAGCTCTGTCTCGCTCTGAGGGCGGAAGTCCATCAGGAGCGGAAGGCGCTGGCCAGGCAGGCGGAGGTCTGTGTCCTTCGCGGGGGTGTCTGGACTTGAGTGAAGCCCCCTGAGTTCGATAACGATTGCCACCTTCCGCGACGTGCGCTTGTGGTCGACGTAGAGCAGGACAAGTCCAGCGGCGACTAAGAGACAACCAACCGCGTAAGCGGTCGGGGCCATCCACTGCGGAAGGCTAGACCCGGTCGCAGCCTTTATGGAGAGCCAGTGTTTCCCGTCAAAGAGGTCGAGCTGCCCGAGCCAATCCAGTGAAAACGGAGCCGCGAGAAGCGCCCCTCCAGTGACAACGAGCCTTAAGCCTACCGTTCGCGGCCTGGTGACCCAATCGAGTAGGCGGAGGACAACGGTCTGTATGAAGTTGGTCATGTGGCTTGCTCAAGCAATGTTGACGACGAAGGCACCGCTTCGAGCGACAAGGTACCCGTTCTTAACGATGAAGCACTCAATCGTGTGCGTTCCGCTGTAGGAGGTACTTTCCTGTCTCATGATCGAACCTCGGTCAACGTTGCCAGCATCAAACCCGCCTCGAAGCCCGCCCCGTACAGCAGCAGCCTCGGGCCCGGTGTTCACCACCTGCCAATAAACGTCATACGGCCAAGGCACATCGGTGACTGCCTTAAACAACAGAGACGCACCCTTTGTCAGAGGCGTGCCATCGTGGTAGAAGCGCCTCGTTCGGAAGCCGCTCCGAGAGACGATGGCTTCGACAATGGTGACGGTGCCGCCTCGAACGTGCTGCCAGGGGGCCGGCTTCTTGTGGGTGGCCAGGAACACCAATGCGGCACGTTGGAACAAGGACGCGCTGGTTCGAGCAGGCCGACTGGGTGCAGAAGACGCAGCGCGCGCCACGCGGTCACCAATGACCGGGGCAGCTTGTTCAACCAGAAGTTCACGGTTCGCGAGAGTCCCGATGCGCAAGAAGTCGTCGCGGGCTACCTTTAGCCACTCGAAGAACCCTTGCTTGCGCTGAGGGTGCGTCGCCCATCTATCGGCAAAGTTCTCCTCGGGGTCGGTCGGATTCGGAATCCACGTAACTCCACCTCGGGTCTCGATGTGAGAGTCCATGCCTGCCAGGATTGCCTGTAGGGCATACGCAACGTTCGACTCTCCACCGTAAGAGAGCCCGGCCAGCGTGGTGATGATGATAGAGATGGGTTTGTTGTCCGGGTCCTTGGCGAACCGGATGTCACGGTGGCGCTTGAGGATTTGGACCGCTTGCTGCAGCGGCGTCTTGACCCGATACGAAGGGACATCCTCGACGTTTGCCTTCGCCTCTAGCGCCATAGCCGCACGTTGTCGTTCGAAGGCCTCCTTCATGCGGCTGCGAAACCAGTTCGTGTAGCCCTTCGGATTGCTATGAGGCCAATCGTCGCAATGAACCTCGTACAAGGGATGGTCGACATCCGTGATAGCGATGGCGGTCTCGACCCAAGTCGTGCTAAGGCTACGGGCCTCTAGTTGCGCGCGCTTGCGGCCAGCGTCTGGAATCGCCGGGAGCGCGTCCAAGTGGAACTGCGCGCCCTCGGCGTAGTCGAGCGTCCAGCAGCGCCTGCTCTCGGTCACATCCTTCATTCCGTGATGCTTGGCGTAGAGCTGCATCTCGCGGCCGAGCAGGCGCTTCAACTCCTGCTGAGTCACGTTCGACTTCGAAGCATCAAGCTCGCATACGAGGTCAAGGTCGTAGTGCTCATCCTCGTTGACCGGCCGGATTGGGGTTCCCAACCGAAATGACCCCTGAACGTAGACTTCTGGAGAGAGGTCCTTCAAGGTGGATTCCTCGCGACCGAGCCACTCGCCAACCGACTTGTAGCGCCTTGTCGCCTCTTCATAGCGACCCGGCGGCACGTCGAGTTCAGTTGCAACGCGCTCAAGGTACGCGGCGGATGCCGCAGTAGTGGCAAATGTCATTCTTGTGCTTCTCCCCGGCCAGCTGGCTGCCCATCCACGCGTCGAACTTCAACGAGCTCCTTGATGGTGCCGCGACGTGTCTTGGTCCAAACCCTGATGCACTCCGTTCCGACAATCGGAAAGAAGAGTCGGCTGCCTTCGTACGCGTCGTTCGCTACGGCGTTCTCCCAGTCGCGATGGTCCACGCTTGATGGCGTGGGGTCGCGCTCAGGGTGGGTATGCCAGAGGCCGAGGTAAGCGGATGTGCTGTGCTCGTGTAGCCACCGCTGATGAGCCACCTGCTCGTGCTCGTACGACCGGAAAAAGTTGCATCGACCGCGGCGGTCAGTGTTCTGGGGCGTTGAGACCTCATCGACAACGACGTCATGCGAGTCCAGGAGGTGCCGTCCCATGAGTACGCCGCCGGCTTCTCTATCCCACCACCGGCGTTGTGCGAACGCCTGCATCTGCTTGATTGCATGCTCGACGATGATGAGCCGCTGACTGGGCGTAACGCGATAGACCAGCTTCACGCCGATGGGTCCTTCGGCGTGCGGCAGTGACGGCAAGGCCGACCGAACACCATGCGAGTGGCTTCCTCGAATGACGTCGTCCGGGCTGTCTGGAACCACGGCGCAGTCCGCAAACCGTGCTCGGTGGCCGCCGTTCCATCACCAGCCCAAAAACGATAGGAGGGCTTGGGCGCCTCGTCTCCCGCAGCCACTGAGGTCATTACCGAAAGCAGGTGCTCGGCCGCCAAGAGGCCTGTCTTGCGCGCCTGGATGGGCCCGAACGGAACGAACGCCCCGGCGCACCCCGTTAAATTGCGAGTAACCGGCTGGTTCGGCTCGAGGAACGAAGTACGAGACGCTTGAGAGGGCAGACCCTCGTCATCCCGATAGGCGCAGTCGAGGCAACCCTCACCCTTGGTCCACATCAGCACAGAATGACCACCGAGGTCCATGGCCTCGAGCCACGTGAAGACCACCGGGATGTCGTGCTGCCGGCCCTTGAGCACTCGCGAGAACGAACGCTCCACCGAGGGGGCACCAAACGCGAATACGATTCCGTCGTAGTGGCGGAGGTCGGCAGTCTTCCACCACTCCTGCGCGGTCGAAGTGACCGGGGTAATGCGTAGGCCGGGGTACCGCCGTTCCAACGCGAAGTTGAGTCCGAAGGGCTTCGGGGTATCGATGTAGAGCGGCTCGAGCAGGTGGCGGAAGACGTTGTCCGCCGAGTACTCGTCGTAGTCGACCACCGTGAGCTTTCCGACGCCAGCCGCGGCCAATGTATCGACGACAACGCAGCCGACGGCGCCTGCTCCGAGCACGGCAACATGCTTCCCGAACAGCTCCAGCGAGGCGCCGCCGCGCTCGCGCATGTAATGGGGCGCATGCCGGCGCATGGTCAGCGGTGTGACGGGCGCACTCTTATCAATGCCTCCAGCACGGGCGCCGAACACCGCTGCGACAAGCGAGAGGCCGCCGGCTTGGCGCGGCACCGAGACCAGGAGCACCAGCGTCTTGGGTGAATTCTTCGACGGACCGAGGAGCTGGTCCCAGAGCTTCAACTGCTCAAGCGTCAGCCGTTGGTGAACCGCCTCGATGAAGGCCGGCGTCAGCTTGTCGGGCTTTGCAGGGGGCAGCTCCAGCGCGCCAAGATGCACGTACAGTGCCCGTTGTCCGGCAAGCTTCTCCTGCCGGACGTCCCAGGGCTGGTCGGCATCAGGTTCAACGAAGTACCAGTTCGGCGTCTTCAGCCTGGAGTTGACGAACCCCTTGACCATCCGCGACTTCCCGTCCACCTCGAAGTAGGCGCGAGAGCGCAGCGAACCAGGCAGGTGTAGCCAGTACCCTTCGAGTTCATTGAAGAACTCTACGTAACCGGAAGCTGCATCGACCGCTGACTTCTCGAGCAGGTCGTAGGCCTTCAGCGCGGCGTGTGCCACGATTTCGACGGGGCGGCTCGGGTCCAGCGACAGACCCTGGCCATCGTCGATGCACACGGCTCCCGAATAGCTGACGTGCGCGAGCGGTGAGGTCGGCGGCTGCGTCGCGACCCACGGGAGGCGCAGCCGCGCCTCGTCGCAGTCGATGTAGAGGTGCCACTTGCGCGTCGCGCCCGTAAGCTCAACGGCAAGGATGGTTGGCCTCGGTTCCTCCATCCGCACGACTTCAATGCAGCGTATGGAACAGGCGGACTTCACCGCGTCGAACGCGGCATCGACCTTCACGGGGCCGCCAACCTCGGCGGAGACCTTGTCAGTCAAGCGGAGTTGCCGGTGCTGATGACAGCGGGCGCGACCATCTTGGCCGTCTCAGCCTTCTCAGGCACCTTGAAGTCGTCGCCGAACTGCTTCTTCAGAACCTTGCAGGCATCCTCAGGCAGCTCTTCGTCGTAGGCCTTCTGCAGAGCGTCGCGTAGTGATTCGAGCCGCTCCTTGAAGTCCTTCATCTGGGCAGCGGTGCGCTTGGACATCAGGTCGGTGTACGGCTGGACCGGCAGCGGCACACTGAGCCGCATGTGCCACCCGCCGTCCTCGCGGTACTCGCTAACGAAGTTGTCGAGCATCGCCTGCACCCAGTCGAGCATCGCCAGCAGGTCGACGGGTTTGCCAGACGTGTTGAAGTTCGGCTTGAACCACTTTAGCGCCGCCACGGTCAGAGCGATGCTGAGCGGCGCGCCAGGGCCCGAGAACTGCCAATGGCGCCAGCGCTTCAGGTAGCGGATGCAACGGCGGTACTGCGCTTGCTCTTCCGAGTCCTCGAACGCGCTGCACACAAGTTTGGTCAGGCCCTTCGGGTCAGACGCCTCCCAGATGCGGTGCTCCTCGGCGGAGTTTTCCTTGCCCTTGGCGAGGTAGAGCGTCCCGCTCGCATCCTGGCTGTAGACAGCCAGGTCAACGTGATAGGCCGTTTTACCGCCGCTGATGTAGTTGACGGTCACGCAAGGCCGGCGAATCTCGACCGTGCGGAAGTTCGTGTTTATCGCGTCGCGCACCTTCTTCTTGAGCACGACCGGGTCGGGGTACTTGTCCTGGTTGCAGTCGAAGATGAGGCCGACATCGATGTCGAAGTTGCCGTCCAGGGGTACCACGCCGGTGTGCATGGAGTAGCTGCCCTGGTTGAAGTTGGTGAAGGTCGGCACGTCGTCGCCGAGGTTGTCCCCCAACGCCTTGATGATGATGTCGCGCTTTTCGCGCAAGGCGGCCTTCTCGTCGTCTTCATCGAAGCAGATGGCCTTGTGGAAGTCCTCGAACTGCTTTTGCACTGCAGGCATCTTCTTGTCCCTGTCATCAAAGAGCCAGGCCACGACCGCCGCGAGGAGTCCGAGACCTAGAAGTGGGTGCATGGCGTGGAATCAGTTCGCGATTGTACGAAATCTAACACGTGTAACCACTATATCTGTGGTGTGGGTCAAGTGTAGACGCTACCTATAGCGTGTTGCGGTGCGGCACGAGTGAGCGACATAACGGGCTGGTCGATACGCCGGTCGTCGGCGAAATCCGCGCGTTCGCGTGCAAGCGGCTCAGTCGCCGCGGCCTTCACGAGGTCGAGCAGCGCCGACTGGCTGACCGATTGGACAACTTTTTCCCGGTTCGGAGACTCCGCCTGCCCGAGTGGAAGATGTACTGTCGGCAGCATGGCGGCTTCGATGCATACATGCGCTGCACGTGATGGTTGCCGAGCCGTGAGAGATGCCGCGATGCGGAAGCGCCTGGCCCGGCTCTTTTCGAGCTTTCGGTGGACGCAAATGCAGCGACCCACGCGTCATCTCCCGGCGCATGGTGATTACGAGGCGGTTCCTCCGAGGGTTGAAGAGGAACGCGATTGCAGCCCCAGTTGACCCAAGTGACCGGGTCAGGGTGCTGAATGAGAACGCCAGAAATTCTGCTGTGGGTCGGCTCCACCAGTTCGCGCCATCGGTCAGCGGTCGTTTGGGCAAATGCGCCCGCAGGCACTGGGGCAAGGTCATCTGTACCTCTAGAAGCGGTCAGCCACGCGGCGCCCGCCCGGTTGCGTCAATGACCGCGACGTGGCCGACTCCGTGATCTCGCGGTTTGCGAGCGACTGACCGCAACCGCTGCAGAACAGACTTTGGACTAGAAGAGCCCTTTCTTCATTTGCCGCAGTTTCCTCGACGGTTTCAAAACTGCGTAATGCGCCCCATACAGAAGATAGAGAAGCGGGCTCTCCCAGAGCGCCCTTGCGTTTTTGCACGCGAACGTTGCCTTGCTCAAACAAACTCCTCCTCAAGGAGAATGGACCAAGTGATCAAAATTCCATTTCTCGCCTGCAGCAAGCGGTTTGCGCCATCGGTAGGGGAAGAGCCGCGAGTACAGATTGCAGTGTGGAGGCTTCTTTGCGTTGGCGAGGGTGAGCTAATTCTGGTTGTCGCGCTGTCATCGGGGGCCGTGCGCACAACGTCTGCGTTGGATTATTTTGATCCAGTGACACGGCAGGCCAGGACCTTTTCTGGGCGTGTGTACGAATTGCAATGCGGGCCAACGGAGGACTCTTTTCAGCGCCGTAGGATTGCCGCCGCGCTGGAACACGCAGGGCTTCAACTAGCGTCAGATGTAAGTGACGACTTTTGGGTGTCTGTGTTGGCTGCGACGCATTAGAGAGTGAATGGAAACGGTGACTGCCATTCGCGCCACAGAAAAATCTACATTTGACCCTCGCAGACCTCTTGCCACTCTTCTCGTAGACGAGAGCATCAACGTGGCCGATGTCGTCGGGCTAAAAACTCACGTTGACGTTCCCGTAGCACCCCACTTGATTTGAATGTGTTCAGGCAGTTGGTCGATGGGAGCGTAAAAGCCGGTCTATAAAAGCGTCCAGCGGTTTCTTTCCTTTTGTGCTGGCTCTGCCAGCACATCAGATGTCTGCAATCTTGGACAACTAGGTTGAATTTGTCCAGAAAATTGGACATCCGCTTGGCCCGCGCCGAAGTCAAAGAATCTCCTCACCCTCAGGGCGTCCGACTCCCCAAAGAGCCAAGTCAACGGGAGGTGATGCCTTTAGGTCGCGCTGCGCAATCATGTCGCACAGGAAATACTTGCTTTTTGTCAGCAGGATCTCACCATCAACGATCGCTTCCAGCTTCAAGTACTGGTCCGAAGAGATGCCAAACGCTTTGATGAGTGAAGGTAGGAGCGCCAAGGCCGTGCCACTACCAATATTGGGCTGGGCGCCCACAGTGGCAGACACCACCGCGTTCATTGGAAAGTCTTTCGGCACCCTGAGGTAGTTGGCACGGTCCATCGGCATATCGACTCCATGCTGGCAGTTGCACCGTATGTGTCCGGCCGACAGTATGCTTTCGACGAGGAGAAGCAGATGACCGCAACTGCTGCTGACGAGACTCCAGGCGCCATCAGCTGGAGGTCCGCAGCATCTACGGCAGTAGCGGCAACCGCGATCCTTTCAAAGCGGTTGCCAAAGCGACATGCAGATTGCCTGACCCTGACTCAACCAGGCTTTCAATGGACATCCGGCGCAGCGCCCTGAGAGCCTGCCCCCACAGCGCGAAACAGTCGTTGTCCTACTGCTGGGCTGACTTGTAGACAACGCCGAGAAACCCTGCCGCATGAGCTTCGGCCGCCAGGGCTTGTGTTTGATCAAAGCGCAGAGAATGAAGCACCGGCCAGCTCGAAGCATGCGGACGCAGGTCAAGAAGGGGAAGGTTGGCGGTGGTTTGTACGCTCAGCAGCGAGCGCTTGGCCATCAGTGCATACGAAATGCCGACGGCTTCACGACGGCAGATAGCCTCATAGAGGGCAGTTTCAGACCGCTCTGCAAAGTAGGCCACTGGCTGGCCAGCAATATCAAAACGCCCCGAAAGCAGATTCGATGGAGGCAATAGAAGCAGCCGCGTACCAATTTTCACCGTGCCAGCGCGGGCGCTGGAGCGCTGAACACGAAAAAGAAGCTGAGGGGCTAGAAGATCGAAGTGAGGGATGTACTGAAGATCTGCGAGTTTCATGGGGCGTAGAGGGGTCAATAGCCCTCAGCACCCGCCACTTCAACAACACGGGTCAAATGACCTTGCTCTATGGCCTGGCGCGGTGTTCGACCGCCCAATGCGCCCGATGGCGTCTCCAAGAAGGCGAGCAGCGCCCAGCCCTCAGTGGTTCCCAAGGCTTTAGAAAGCTTGGGCACGGCATCCCAGAGAACGGGCTCAAACTGCCAACTAGGGAGCTTGAATCCCCGCCGGGTTTGGGTCAATCCGATAGCCCGTCCTTTGGCGATCCACGCATTGATCGTCACTCGGGTGGTACCAACCAGATCGGCAGCCATGTCTGTGCTGAGCATGTCATCGGCTTCCAAGCGGGCCTTCCGGAAAGCCAAGCTGCCCGCCAGTAAGTCCTTGGTCTGAGCAGCAGACGCGTAGGGAGACGGATTTGCAACTGCGCTTGGGGTGTTGTTTGTGTGGTGGCGAGTCGTTGAGGTTGATGTTGTCGAGGCTGTTTTCATGGGGACTTCATCAATGGCGCCTTATGGCGCGTTGCGGCCGTTGACCTTGCTGCTGAAATAGGAAGTGCGGGGCAAGTTCAATGCAAGAGCTTGCTTGAGCTTGGTCATCGGCCGTGAGAACAAGGCGAATACCTCGGCGCTGTGGCGAGCTGGCGCTTCGAGAGCCGACGGGCCGATATCCAACTCCATGAAGCCGAAACTCGCTGTCCGACGGCAGAGCACATTGGCCAAGATTGGGAGAGTGTGGCGCCGTTCCACGATGCCAGCGACAGATTGCAAGACCGCGAGGACCTTGTCTTGGGTTGCCTTCAACACAATCATGATAGTTTGATTAGTTGGTGTATTTCGTAAAGTTCGATTGTCTCATCGTGCTGGAACCAATGCAACAGCGATAAGCGATCGCAGTCATCTCGGCCGCGCACAGGCGACTCACTGAGCCCTGCGATACGCGTTCCTTTGGCAAGGATCCACACAGTTCGCACAGTCGAGAGCCAGTCGTTGCGGAGCGATGCTGCGCATTTGGAGCAAGGCATCGCATTGCAGCCACCTCGGCATACGCAAGGGTCCAAGCCGAAACGTCAGCGTGTTCACGCTTGTCATGAGTACGCTCGCCCCCGACGACAAACTCATCGCGCAGCAGGGGCGTCCTGATTGCAGTGTGCTGCGTGGAAACCTACTGTTGAGGCGCCTCGCCATCCAGTTGGTTGCTTCAAGAGACTATGAAGGCTTGGCCGACAAAGCCGCCCAGCTGCAGCGCAACCTCTCCCTCAATTCTTGCTGGACCTCGGGGTTGGACAAGCCTGTAGTTCCTTCGCATGCGACCAGGTTTTGCCGACAGGACTCAGGCCACCCCTCCAGATCGTCATCTAGTGCTACCCACTGCCGGGGCTTCCTGCGTAGCGCGTCTTCTTGAACTTGCACACCTCGGGGTGTGGTTCGGAACATGGACAGGTTCCAGGGATCCACGCCATGCACACGCCCGTGGTACGTCCCACCGATAAACCGGGTACGCAAGGAGGCCGGAAGGCGTTTGAGGGTTGCGCTGTATCCGGGGCGGATACACCAGGTGCTACTTAGTACCAAGGCAACTGCCGGGTAGGGTTCAAGCACCGACTCCAGGATAGGAACCCACTCGAAAAGAGAATGTCCTGCAGCCTCATATGGGCTCATGTAGATGCCCCTGCGTGGATGCCAGAGCACTTTTTCATGGTGAACAACGCCGTCGAGGTCGAGGTACAGAACGACATCCGCGCTGCGTGGAGGGGACGCGGGGAGATAAGGGGCGCTTTGACCGTGTGACATAGCCGTACGTATTCTGCATGGGGCGACGTGTCAGCCACGAAAACGGCATCTGCAAGCCGGGTTCAGATAGGCATCGGGACCGACGGATTGATGACGTGCCGCAGATGACCAAACTCGCGCAACCTGCTGAAGCCACTAAGTGGCACGCGTCATCGAGGATCGCCGCTGCGCAACCGCAAAAAACGTCGCCCCCGGGGGCATGCTTTCGCAGAGGTCACACCGGGGGCTTGCTTATGGATTCATTTTACCGGCGCCAGCACTGAAAGTGGTCCCTGTGTTGTGACCAACGATCAATTTCGGCTGCTGATGATTGTTTCGACCAATCTCACTGGTATCCCGTGGAGCAGCAGTTGGTGTTCATAGACTGATCTGGCTTCAAAAAGTTTTTCGATAGAAAAGGGCGACCAGGAATAGCTTTGTCTTCTTTGAACCTCTTCCAGCAGCTCAAGTGTCTCTTCATCATCGTCCTCTATCTGAAACAGAACTCGCTCAAGTAAGCTCACATACAGGTAGTCAGATGGGTTTGAAGGAACTAGCGTTTGTTGATCGACTCGGATCTGCGCACGCAGCAGCAGTGTGGAACTCGCTAGGGCAAGTGTCCAAGCCTCCAGTCGATCCGCACGCAGAAATCCGACGTCCTCGATTAGACATAGCAATGTCTTATGGACGTGCCGTGACGTGAATTCCGGCGTATGCAGATCAGAGTCGAACATTGGGCGAGGAGGGCGATTCATGAACCAGTCAAAAACCGGGGGCCTAAAACCACTCAGAGCGCGTCGACTTTCAGTCTTTTCCTGCTCGCTCTTTTCTGCCCAACAGAGCGCGAAATCAGAAGAAAGAGTCGTGTACACCCTGCCGTTCGTCACATTCCATTGTTCGTGCAGCACCTCAGCCAGATGAGCTAGGGCTATCTGGAGTAGGGCCATACATTCTCGTGCTTCCTTTCCCTCAGCGAGAGTTGCAACGTCAAGCGCATCGAGGTGCAGGTGCCAGTGGCTCAGCGGTGAGTACGCTGCAGCTCGAAGGCTCATGACGCTTTCTGGTGTCTGGCTTTTTGTAGGCTCCAGCAGCTTCCGCACAAGCCCTCCTGTCATCATCTCTTTGTAAAAGTTCAGGTCCCATGCACCCTGCTGTGCGGCGCTCTTCATAGCGAATACGCATCGGTCAAGAGCTTCTATGGCGTCAGTTCTTGGACGCGGCGGCTTGGATGAAAACCAACTTCGCCACGTTCTAGCGTCCAGGCACTCGGGACCCAAAAGTGATTCCATTGAATCCATCACCTGTCGCGCTTGATGCGCGCCCGGAACGTGGTCGTTGCCCAGTAGGAATGATTTGAAATGACTCGCACCAAAGCGCGCTCGCACGAGGGGTAGTCTTTTATGAAGACTTGAATTGCTACTCATAGGAAGGCATTGGATTGATTGTCGAGATGCCAAGAATTTGATTTGGAATCCAATCCTGTCAAGTCAATTGGACACGACGCATATCAAACTGAATTGCATCGACTGCACGGGGCGAATCTCTTAAGGTCCATGCCATGCCCGTCGGAAAGAATTCAGTGTTCATCTCTGCAAATTTGCCATCGCGTATGAATGGTGCGCGCATCGCTCCGTTGAGCTTTGGAAGGCTTCTTGCGGAGCTTCGACAGGCGCGAGGAATGAGCCAGAAGACGCTTGCTTTTCAGGCACGGGTGGCGGCTTCAACCTTATCCGAGCTGGAAAATCGTCGCCGCCCTCCACCGCCGGAGTCGACAGTGTTGGCGCTGAGTCAGGCGCTCAAAGCGAGCGCAGAAGAGCAGCGAATGCTCATCCAACTTGCTGACGAGGCCCGGGCAGGAATTGGCGTACGGGTAAGCCGAACTATGCCAGCCCACGTGGCTCAGTTGCTGCGCGAATTGGCGGGCCTTAGCCACCGACTGTCTCCAACGGAGACGCGGAGCCTGCAACTTTATGCAAAGGACCTTGCCATGAAATAAGAAACGGCGAAGCCCCTTTCGAAGCCCCGCCGCCCAGGTTGCTCAGACCGTTCAGTCTTCGCGAGTCGCGTTGCAAGACTATCAGATCTGAATGCCCGGGGGAAGCTATTCGTCTCTACAACGCGAATCCCCTATTCAGATCATGAACGCAAAGACATCCGCGCGCTTCTCTCCCATTCTTGCAGCTCATCAGGTGCCTCATCTGGTCTGTTGTCTGGCAACCGAGGGTACTTGCATTTCCCCGCGCATAAGAGTTGCCCTCGCGGGCGGGAGTAGACCAGCCGAAACCAGGAGATCACATACCTATAGCCATTTGAGCTTGCATTGACATGGCGACAGTGATGACAGAGGCCCGGCTGGCGCAGCTACGCCGAGACGGGTGTGGGACGGGGCGTGACGAGGGTTACCAGGCCTGGATCCGCATTCGCCGTAAGCTGAGCTCGCCGGTCTCCAACCTGCATTCGATGACCAATCCGTTGTATCGGAGGTCGCTCAACCTGCTCTCCGGTTTGGAGTTCTCTGCTGCGAATGTAGCTCTTTGGCTGGGAGCTAACGAGGTGCGAGAGCAGCATCCATTTTGGCCGGAAGAGCATGTTCATCCAAGTACAGGTCGTCATCCTGACTTGGATCGTGAGTTCGGTCCGGCGCCTGGTTTACTCGACCTTGCTAAACAGGCGGGCATCAAGCATGGCGTCTATCCAGGAACTCGTCTCCCCTTCGTTGCCACCATTGATTTCACTGTGGCCACAGGCGCGTGGCATGCGTCGCGGTTGACCCATTGGAGTTGTAAACCGAGAAGTTTGCTGGACAGTGCCCCGAATCGTGAGCGCATGTTGGAACGCATTGAGCTTGAGCGAATGTATAGCCATGCGGTGTACGCGGTTCATGTAGTGATTGACGGCACCCATTTCACTCGCGATTTGATTGCCAACCTCGATTGGTGCCGACCGCTTCGATCTGAGATGCGGTGCCCTGCTCACCGTGATCGGCTACCTGAGTTCAGCGGTCTCTTCATGTCCTGCGCGCAAGACTCAATCGAGCGAGCGATACGCTTCGCGGCGGAAAGAATGATGATTTCAAAGTTGGATTCCGAGGCTTTGTTCAGAACCGCAGCCTGGCTAGGTTTGATAAACATTGACCTGAGCGTGCCCATCATCCTAAGTCGGCCATTGCGCCGCGATTCCACTCAGTTCAAGGAGCGGCTACGCAAAGAACTACTTGGGGCGCAGGTATGCGTGAGTCACTAAAGGGAAAGGTGATCCGAATCCATAGTGACGACGGACACGACGATTTCGGCCGGATCATTTACGACTTTGTAGAGAGCGATGACGTTCTCTACATCGCATTCCCGTCATCACCCAAGAAAGCGTTTGGGGAAGTGAATTCAATCACTGACGCAAAGGCACCAAAGAACGAGAAACGTAGATCTGCTTACCTCGGCATGCCCCGGCGTCTTCGTCGGGCGACGATTCCCCTGTTGGGAGGAGGAAAGAGTGTTTCGCTCGTCGACTTCACTCCGCCGGCCGAGTGGCTTCTCACTGACGACCAACTTAAAAAAGAAGCCACGTCGCTAGAGAGAAATCGCCGAAATCTCCCCCAATGGCTCAAGCATAGAGAACAGCAGAAGGAGCTTATCGAGCCCATCATTGGTGAGTTTGGCGAGTTTGAACTTCTCGAACTTGGACTGTTGCGAGAGCTAGTTCAAGCGAGGTCTAAGGCATTGGGCTATTCAACCACCAAGAAGGTGCGGCAAACAATGCTGCGGTTCTTACTCGGATGCGGGCACCCCAACGCGTTACTGCCAAATTGGGGCGAGATCGGGGGAAGAGGAACGGAAAAATTCACCAAGAAGAAAACGGGGGCTCCTAGCAGAAGAAGTTCTCTTCCGCATGCCGTGCCCGAGCATGTTTCCGACGAGCAGGATCGGTGGAAGCTGAGGGAAGGATATCGAAAGCACAAGCGTAAGCGAGTCTCGATTCATCTTGCATATCTCCGAACTATGGAGGAGTACTGGCCAGGAAACGAGGCGATCCTTCATCGTTCTCAGCGCAAGTATTTTCTGCTTCCCGCAAGTCAGCGCCCTACAGAGGCTGCGTTCCGATGGGCCGCACGATCACTGCGATCCGCCTCGCGAATCAACATGGGTGAGCTTGTACATCGAGCGGTCAGACGCGCTCTTATGGGCTCACGTGCGGATGGCGTCGTTGCGGTGGGACAACTTGGGGTAATCGACTGCACTAGTGAGGACCAAACGCTAGTTTCTGCAGTCAATAGCCTTAAGGTCCTGCCCTCGTCAAATCGCACTCTCGTCGTAGATGTAAAGAGTGAATACATCTTGGGGATCTACTGCGGATTTGAGTCCCCCAGCACGCTGACGTCACTCCTCGCGATTCTTAACTGTGCCGCTGACAAGGTGTCCTTTTGTGCGCAGCATGGGGTCTACATCAGCGTTGGCGACTGGCACTCTCGTGTTCCCAAGCGAATCCGCGCAGACAACGGAGAGCTCAAGAGCGAAAAAGGAATCAAGACGATGACCGCCTCCGAGGTCGGTCTTGAATTTGTGCGCTCGTATGCAGGCGACATGAAAAGCTTGGTTGAGGCTACTCACCTCATGATGCATCGCCATGTTGACCATCACGTCGCGGGATCCACCCAAGGTCGTGCGAAAGAGAGAGGTGAGCCGTCCCGTGAAGAAGAAGCCTGCCGTACTTTTGAGCAGAACATGAAGTACGTAATAGAAGGGGTGCTCCACATCAACAATGAACAACCCGTTCCCCACCTACTTACGGTTGAGATGCGGAAGGATGGTGTGCAACCTACGCGCCGTTCGATCTATGAGTGGTGTGTGGATAAGGGTTACGTGGCGAGCGAGCCCATAGACATGGATACCCTCAGAGCGCATTGCCTTCCAAAACTCAAAGCCGTGATTCATCGGGATGGAATCCACGTTTTTGACCCTAGGGACGAACGCAGGCTGATTCCAGGCATGGTTTATGTCGGCGCCTGGTTAGCGGAATCAGGACTGTGCGAACGAGCGACTAGTGGTCGTATTCCGTGTGAGTTGCAACTGGATCCTCAGAATATCTCGGAAGCCTTCGTGATGCGCGAGGGGCTTCGTGAGCTCAGTCTCAAGACTACAGACCCCTTAGTGAAGGAGCTGACGCTGTTCGAGTATCTGCAAATGACTGATGAAGACAAGCATACGGTGGACGCCATGCAGTCTGATCAAGAGTCGCGGGACGCGTACTTTCATTCGAGCAATCAAGCTGAGAACAAGGCTGCAAAGGCGGTCAAAGCTAAGGCCTTGGCAGATGCGGGCGAGCGCAAGTCATCACGAAGCTCTGGATACGAAAAACGAAAGAATTTAGACGAGGAAATGAACCGGCAGCAGCTCATTAAGCTGGGGCTGGGCGACTCGGGTGCGCCAAGTCAAAGCATTTCGCCGCATAAATCTCCTGACCTTCGCGTAAGTCAGCTCTCAGTGCTTGAGCAAGATTCTCCGATTCCAACAGATAGCGATGCGATCGGCAGAGCGCCAGGCTCATCACGCCGCGGTGCAGTTCGAAGCGTAACCGCAGACCTAATGGCTCAACTAAGAAAAACACGGAGGGAATGAGAATGCAAAATTCGAATCAACTGTTCCTAATAGACCAAGGAAATCCGCTTCTCACCCCCTTTCTACCTGAGCGGAGTTTTAATCAATGGGCGGAGGACCTGTACTTTGATCCCATTTCGAATCGGTCAACAACAGAACTGCAGATCTCTGAGAGCCATCTCCACCTTGTTGAGCAGGTGTTCATCCCGAGCCAGCGCTCCATTGTGCTAGCTATGAGTCTTGCCGCATTAATGATCTCTAGTTTGCGACGCCGTGACCCGCGGTTTCCAGCGAATCGACATTACCAGTATCGGCTAGCGCAGTATTCTGACAAGGTCAACAAGTACAACCTGAATGACATACCGTGGCTTGGGGAGGGCGCGCCAGGTGTCATTCTGCAAGGGCCCACCGGCAGTTCTAAAAGCCACTCTTGCGACGCATATCTCAGACTGCTACCCCAGTATATTGATCACGATGCCAATGACCAATATGGGTGGATCAAGCTCCGGCAGTTGATTTACTTGCGGGTGCCCATGCCTGCAGACTTCAGTCGCAAGGGCTTGTTACTGAACATCATTTGGAAGATCGATGAAGCGCTAGGTACGACATATGGCGGCGAAGTGAACAACCGTATCACGCAAGAGCAGCTTCTCGTAGAGGTAATCAAACTGCTGGCCATCCATCGTTGTGGCCTCCTAATTCTTGAAGAGGTGCAGGAGCGCAATGTTTCTTCCAGCGGGTGGGGCAGCGAGTTTTCTACGGTATTCCTAAAAATCATGAACTCAGGGGTACCTCTCGCACTGGTAGGAAACCCAATGTCATTCGCTCGAATTATGAGTTTCTCGCAGGATCAGAGAAGACTAACTTCAGGTGGACAGTTCGACTTCGTCCCTGCGTTTGATCATGCCGACGAGGAATGGGGGCTTGATCTGGTTCCCGGTGTCTGGGGATGGTCTGTTTTCCCAGAGGCAGATGAGCCTATAGATAATTTATCCCAGTTTCTTTTTGAAAGGACTGGTGGGATTCCTGCTGCCCTCAGCTTGTATCGGCGAGAGTGCTTGGTGGAGGCTTTCCGTGCTGGAGCTAGGCGAGTGACGCGTGATCATGTAGACGCGGCATTTTGGTCTCCAGCGATGGTTGGTATGCATGGGCTTATCGAAGCTTATGTGAAGAAAGATCTCCAAACCCTGGCCCAATCATTCACGGATCAGCCAATTGCATTTCTGCGGGACATTTGGGCGCGAGAGCAGAGCAGGCGAGATGAAGGCGATGTATAAAAGGTCCATGCTCATTGAGCAAGAAAGGCGCCTTCAAATCATTCCCTCCTGGATAGATGATGAATCTCTCTACTCATGGTGCTGTCGTTGGCACCTACACACACTAAATCGCACGCGCACCACCGGCGTGGCGTTGTTTGGAGTTCCAAGTGCTGCCAAAGTCTGGCATGCACCTAATCCCTTTGGGTGGTTTGATCGCGTGACCATGGGGCTGTTGGGTGCTCCTAGTTCGATTCTGAAACACAGAACGGTCGCTGGCTCATATCTATCGCTGGCTCAGCAAATTGACCGGCAACGTGTGCAGCTTGGTCAAATACCGCCGGCCTATTTGTTCAGTGCGAAATCAGGCGTAGGCGCGTCTCTTAGGTACTGCGAGACGTGTGCATCGCAGCATTTTCTAGAGCACGGTGTAGCTATCTGGCGTATCACGCATCAGCTTCCTGGTGCTGGTGTCTGCATAGAGCATTGTCGACCATTGGTCGAATGCATGGAAGGACGGCAAATTTGGGCATCGCCTCATTCCACAATTGGAAGAGAAATTCGGATGGTTTCGTCAAACGAGTTGCAGCTTATGGTTGCAGTCGCGAAAGTAGCGAGGAAGATTTTCGAGAATGCGCCATTGGACGTCAATGCGCTCCGCGGTAGCGCACGGAAAGTGCTCTGCGAAGCTTACGGAGCGCTCGACGCGAAAAGGCTGGACCCAGAGCGTGTAGAGCGCGATTGGAGATGCTCGATTTTGTATCAATGGTGCGCTCGCTCAATTAGTGTAGCTAAGGCTTTTCCTCGCCTTTGGCTTACAGACGTTATAAGGGGGCGGCGCTCGGAAAGAAACCCTATGAGGTGGGCTTTTGCAATTGCCTATTTTTGTGAGCAGTCGTGGACATCTATTGATGGATTTTTTACTGACGCCACAGTTCCGCATTCGAATCAAATCTCGCTATGGGCTGATATGGGGGGTATTCCTCATGAAATTCTACGCGCATTCACGACTGCGACGAATCTTAAACAGGCTGCTGCGGAACTTGGTGTGACTGCTCCAACGGTCCGAAGATGGGTGTGTACGCATCCAGAAATTTTTTTAATTACTCAGCACTGGAAATTTAGGCGATGATTCCAATCGCACCGGAAGGTGTGGCACTTGAATCTTATGTGAACGTGCTGCAATATTTAAGGGGGAGAAGAGATTACCCGCTTAAAAGAAGCTGTATTGTTTGGCGAGCAAGAGAGTTTGCAGAAGAAATACTTGGCGGTACTATGAGCTTGCTCCAAGTGCTAATGAGATTTACCGTTTTGCCACTTATACTCGAAACGCTACATGAATCTTCGAAGAAGGAGGTGATTGAGCGAATTTCGGCTAATGAAGCAGATGCTGAGATGGTTCTGCTTTTTAGACGTTTGAAGCCAAAAAGTGGTTCTAGATATAAGCGCTGTCCACGCTGCATAATTGAGGATCTCCGTGACTATGGATTTTCTTTTGGGCGGACACTGCATCAGTTTGCATCCATCCGCACCTGTCCTAGCCACGACGTTTTGCTGGAGGAAAAGTGTTCTGCCTGTGGAGCAGGGTTCGAATTTTTACCGAAATTTTACCCATATAGAGGGGAGCTTCAAGTTTGTCGGCAGTGCGGTGCGAAAAATGAGGAGGCGTTGTCTCATAATTTTTCGAATGGTTACGTAGCATTCGCTAAATTGTTTGCGCGTGGCTTGGAAGGGAATGCATGTGAAGTCGGACCGCAACAGATGAAAGTTGCGTTGGATCGATTTTCTGAGCTTAGTCTGGAACATGATGTTGACTTACTCTCAATTTTTGCTGAATTCTGGGCCTGCAAGGACTGGCGGGATGTTTGCAAGGATATCGGTGCTAAATACCGTGAAATTCGAAGGGCATTAATTTTGGGTGTGCCGCCGGTTTGTGTGATTTCGACTTATGTTGTTGCGAGCTTCTTTAACGCTCGCATAGCGAGTGATATCACATTGCCTAATGGTCCCGCATCGTGTGTGGCTAAATGGAAATTTAGATGTGAGTTCCCTGAGCACTGGGATATTCGATATCGAGCCCATGAATTTGGGATGCCTATGCGTGTTATCTACTGGCTGCTGGTTGGTGACTGGGCTTCAGTTCGTAAGCTTGGCTATGCCCTAAAAAATGTTCGCACATTTGTCTCTACTCTGGAACACTGGCAGCAACTTGCTATCAATGCGCGCCGCACGATATTTCTTGGGAATCGGTTATCGAGGTTAAATATTAACAGTGGGAAGCTGGCAAAACCGCCTGGGATATTGGTAAAGAGCGCAGGAAGCTGCACGATGACTGAGCTGGTCCGGAAAATTTGTGAGTTGCTAGGGTTCTCATTCCAAGTGGAGATTCAAGTTGAGGTTCTAAGAGAGAGCCCCGTGGTGTTTTGTGATGGGTCCGAAATGAAGCTATGGGGCTCAAGTCACACTTACGACTTCGTGATTCAGCGGACGCAATATTGGCCTCAACTTAAGACGAGAACTGGCTTTTTGGTTCCCCACGTGTGGCGTCCAAGCAGCTAAACAAAACGGTGATCAATCCAGTCAACGAAGTTGCGCTGTTGAGTTGGTTTGGTCCCAATTCCTAGAACTGGTTGTGGATTGCGCTGCGTGTGCGCCGAGTGGAGTCCATGCTTGGTGCGTCGCGGATGCTTTCGTATAGCGAGTGCGGCGGATTAGGTCGACCAATCGGATGCGAACGCCACCGAAGAAGCTGCACTGCATCATCGGATCAGTCCGTTGACTTAAGAGCTAGTGAAGATTTTCGTTGGCCTGACGATGCCCCTGTCGGCCGCGTGCTTGGAAGCCCGGACTATGAGCAATTGATGGCGCTCTATCAGGACGCCTTCGCTGCGTCTCGTTCTTTGGTAGGAGTGGAAAGGTAGGTGTTCACGCCAGAGCCTCAACTTGCCCGTATTGGCTCAGAAGGTGCAGCCGCAGGTCCTGCCTGATTTCATAGGGCCTTGCAAATCTTGGCTACCGTCGGTGTCAATGTATATAGACCCAACTAGAACTACCTAGTTCGATGTCGATATGCGCCTACTGCATCACTTAGCTTCCCCAATTGCATTGACTGGTCGGGGAACGAACGCATGAATAGATATCGTCAACGGCATATAACGCTCGCGTGCCAGTAGGTCCCCTCTCTGTTGGCACGTGCGCAGCGCGACACAGAAAATCCGTTCATTGCTGTATTTGAGGACTCGATCGGTCTCAGCTAGTGGCCTACTAGAGGCAATCGCAGGTCGACACTTTGTTAGAAAGTCCCACCAGGTGGGGGCGCAGAACAAAGTCTCAAGAAAAGAACACGGGCGGGCGTCCCGTTGCTATGGGACGAACCAGTCGGTGGGTGTTCCAGCCAAGTCACTTGAACCACCCGTGGCGGCCGGTGGGAGCGCAGCGATCACGTACGCCGACCAGAGGCCTCAGAACCAGAACCCATGCGGCACATCAGGCGCCTGCCCCGTGATCGACAGCGGCACGTACGCCGGCGCCCCCGGGTCCGTGATGACCCCGTCCACCTTGCCGTCCGCATCGAACTGCCCCCCGTCCTC
>NZ_JAHUWH010000014.1 GCF_019219095.1 Acidovorax sp. sic0104 | reverse complement strand
AATTTCCATGTGCAAAAGCTAGCCACCCCTGCTTGTGCCAGGTGGGCAAAGAGCTTTTTCCATTTGGCGTTGGACATTAGCCCAATCATTTCTTTCATTGCTCTGCCTAGCTGAACCCAAACACAATCTATCTCGCAGGACCTGCGGGACAAGCTGAACGATAGGAGCTACTTTGGGACACTGATTGCTTCCTGAAACGGCTTGGAGCCCAGATTTGTAAGCGCTGGGCTGCCACCGCATTCCATACAAACATTCCGGCCCCCTCCGAAAAGTTCACGGAGACAAACTATAGCCTGCGAACCTGCAAAGCCGGGGCTCTCGACAGTCACGTTTTCAGCTGCAAGCAGGTGGATACGAATCAATGACTGCTCTGGGGAACGGCGCCCACTTTCGGCTCAGGGCCCTGAGCAGTCCTTTGCAGGCTTGCACTCTTGCACACAGGGCGGGTCAATTGAGCTGACCCGGTATTCATCTGTCGCTGGTTCGCAGCCAGCCAACAGACTACTTCACACTCAGTTCAAACTGGGCTCATTTTCTGCACACGAAAGGCTTCTACTATGCCTTTCATGCCGAAGCTCACGCCGCTATCCCGTGTCCAATCTGCACTGGCTATCCTTGGAGCCGTCGTGTATGCCAATGCCACCCTGTGGGTTGTGCTGAGTGCCAATCTAACAATGGGAATTTATCCTGCAGACGCTGATTCGATAGGCATACCTATCGGGTTCGCGCTAATGGACTCAATGTTGGTCCTGCTTTTTGGGGTCTCGGGGGCCCTGTTGCCCCAACGGCGGATTGGATGGCGCATTGCGAACTACCTATTGCTGGTAGTCGCTGGCTTACTTGGCACTGCGTTAGCCTGCGGTTGGTTCTATCCAAATCACTATCTGGCAGGATCAGCGTTTCTTCTTGTACCCCTGGTGTGCGTGCTGACACTTTGGAAACCATCAAAAACGGCAGATCCCGGGTAGCACAACTTGCCTTCCCTGGCCGGTAGCCGTCATCCTGGTTGTGAGACTTGGCGACCCAGTTCACTCGTGACGGCGGCAAGATTTAGCGCACGGCATGTTGCCACCACGGCTGCGCAAGGCTTTGACAAACTTCGCCATCGAACCCTGGGCAACCGCACCGGCCCATAATGTTCCGATGCCGTTCAGCTACACCCCCTCCTATGCCAGCACCCGCTTGCCGGTATTTGCGCGCAATGTCGTTTCCACCTCGCATCCGCTGGCTGCACAGGCCGGGGTGCGCGTGCTGCAGCAGGGCGGCAATGCGGTCGATGCCGCAGTCGCCGCCGCGGCGGCCATGACGATCTGCGAGCCGGTGAGCAACGGACTGGGCAGCGATGCGTTCTGCATCCTGTGGGATGGCAAGGCGCTGCACGGGCTCAACGCCTCCGGGCGTGCGCCGGCAGCGTGGACGCCGGGGTATTTTCACCAGCGGTATGGTCAGGGGCAGGCCTCGCCGCCGACGCGTGGCATGGATGCCGTCACGGTGCCTGGCGCAGTGAGCGCCTGGGCTGCGCTGTCGGAGCGTTTTGGCAAGCTGCCTTTTGCCGACCTGATGGAGCCGGCCGCCGAGATCGCCGAGCGCGGCTATCTGGTGCCGGTGGTCGTGCAGCAGAAGTGGGCCGCGGCGGTCGATGAGCTTCAGGCCCAGCCGGGCTTCGCGCAGAGCTTCATGCCCCGGGGCCGCGCGCCGCAGGTGGGGGAGCTGTTCCGGTTCAAGGCTGCGGCACGCGCGCTGCGCGCCATCGGGGCCACGCGGGGGCAGGCGTTCTACACGGGCGAGATTGCGCAGGCCCTGGTGGCGTTTTCGCAAGCCCATGGCGGCAGTCATTCTCTGGCCGACCTGGCCGCGCACCGGCCGGAATGGGTGGAGCCGATTGCGTGCAACTACCGGGGCTACACGCTGCACGAGATTCCGCCCAACGGGCAAGGCATCGCGGCCTTGATCGCAATGGGCATCCTCGACCAGTTCGACGTGGGTAGCCTGCCTGTGGACGGCGCGGCTTCTCAGCACTTGCAAATCGAGGCGATGAAGCTCGCCTTCGCCGATGTCTACCGCTACGTGGCCGAGCCATCGTCGATGGAGGTGGCGCCCGCGCAGATGCTCGATGACGCCTACCTTGCATCCCGTGCCAGACTGATCGACATGAACAGGGCGCAGGACTTTGGTGCGGGCAACCCGGTCAGGGGCGGCACGATCTACCTCACAGCGGCGGACGAGGACGGCATGATGGTGAGCTTCATCCAGAGTAACTACATGGGTTTCGGATCGGGCTGCGTGGAGCCCACGTTCGGCATCAGCCTGCAGAACAGGGGCCAGGCCTTCAGCACCGACCCGGGCGGCAAGAACCCGGCGAACCTCGTGGCTCCGGGCAAACGGCCTTTCCACACCATCATCCCCGCCTTTCTCACACAAAACGGCCAGCCCGTGATGAGCTACGGCGTGATGGGCGCCAACATGCAACCCCAGGGACATTTGCAGACCCTGGTGCGCATGGTTGACTACGGCCAGAATCCGCAGGCCGCGTGCGATGCGCCGCGCTGGCGCTTCAATGCGGGTCTGGCGATCAATGTGGAGCCGGACATGCCCGCCGCTACCGTGCAGGGGCTGCGGGACCTGGGCCATATCACGGAGGCCATGCAGGGCTCCTACCAGGACTTCGGGGCCGGCCAGTTCATCTGGCGCATGGGCGACCCCAAGGTGCACGGCTACGTGGCTGCCAGCGATCCCCGGCGCGATGGCCAGGCGGCCGGGTATTGATGAAATGCCCCCTGGGCCGGACTTTCCCTCTCTCTGTGCGCTGCGCGCTAGGGGGGCGGCCTGGCAAAGCCGGTTCCGCGGCTGCCTTGTCCCATGGCGTGCCGGTTCATGGGCGGTGTCGGGCCGTGCTGCCGTGTGGCGCGATGATTAACTGAATATTGAAGAAAAAGTGGCTCCAACCCAATCCACACAAGCGCAAATAGCTACAAAAAATGTAGCGTCTGGCCTTGCGCTTGCCTTGCTGGGCTCGATCGCCTTCAGCGGCAAGGCCATCATCGTGAAGCTGGCGTACCGCCACGGGGTCGATGCGGTCACGCTCATCATGTACCGCATGCTGTTCGCTCTGCCCATCTTCGCCGTGATGGCCTGGTGGGCGAGTCGCGGCAAGCCGCCGTTGACGCGCCAGGACTGGCTCGGTGTGCTGGGTCTGGGCTTCACCGGCTACTACCTGGCAAGTTTTCTGGATTTTGCGGGCCTGGCATACATCAGCGCGAGCCTGGAGCGGCTGATTCTGTATCTCAACCCCACCCTCGTCGTGATGCTGGGCTGGGCGCTTTATGGGCGCAGCATCCGGTGGTCGCAGGCTTTGGCGATGCTCGTCAGCTATTGCGGCGTGGTGCTGGTGTTCGGGCTGGAGGCCAATCTGCAGGGCTCCAATGTGGCCTGGGGTGCGCTGCTGGTGTTCCTCAGTGCGGCAAGCTATGCGATCTACCTGGTGTACAGCGGTGAGATGGTGCGGCGGCTGGGTGCGTTGCGCCTGGTCGGGCTGGCCACCACGGTGGCGTGTCTGCTGTGCCTGGCGCAGTTCGCGGTACTGCGCCCGTGGAGCGCGGCCCTGGTGGCGCCCGAGGTGATCTGGCTGTCGGTGCTCAATGCCACGCTGTGCACGGCGGCGCCGGTGCTGATGGTGATGATGGGCATTGAGCGCATCGGCGCCGGCATGGTCGCCCAGGTGGGCCTGGTCGGTCCGCTGTCCACCATCTTCATGGGCATCTGGATCCTGGGCGAGCCCTTTACGGTCTGGATAGCGGCGGGCACTGTGCTGGTGGTCGCGGGGATTTTCCTTTTTGGGCGCACTGCGCGACAGCCGGGCCATTGAATCCGGCGCACTCGTTGGGCGCGACTTGGCAGAGGCTTGTGCAATGAGGGCTTCGGCTGGTGCCAGCGCAGAGGGCCTTTCCATTCCGGCATATCCCGGCGTCTGACAACGCTGAGGCGCTGAATCAACGCGTGAGCCGCCTACCTGGTGTAGCCGAGGCAGGCGCCGGCGTTGTGCATGCCTTTGCATTCCCGGTAGAGCCGGCGGTCGCGCTCCGCGGTGGTCTCCTCGGACGGGCTTTTCGGGGTGGCTCCGCCAGCCTTGTTGCGGCTGCTTTTTCCGGGCTGTGTCTTGTGCGTTTTGGCGTCGGCAGCACTGGGCGCGAGCATGGTATTGATGAATAGAACGAGGCTTAAAACTCCCAATGTCTTCGAAGCCATGGAGTTTCTGGCAAGCGGGAAATGTGAATGGGTCATGGAAGTACGTTGTTGACCCCCGTTGCTGTGACCTGACACCCGACAGGGGTGGTTTGAACGGGTGGGCTGGATGGTGCACCGGACGGCCCAGTCAAAGATGCTGTTTTTCAGGGGCGAAACACGGAAATAGGGCCATGTTTTCCAGCGGGCTATAATTGCCGGGTTTTGCATGGTGCAAGACGCACGCCGCTGGCCCTTCCAGCTGTCGGCGCAAGTAAAACCACGGCTGGCAGCGTTGCTGCATGCCCAATCCAAGGAAATCCAATGATCGCATCCTCCATCAAGGCCGAAGTAGTCAAGGCCAATGCCCGTGCTGCCAACGACACTGGCAGCCCGGAAGTGCAAGTGGCCCTGTTGACCGCTCGCATCAACGAACTGACCCCTCACTTCAAGACGCACGCCAAGGACCACCACGGTCGCCGCGGCCTGCTGCGCATGGTGAGCCGCCGCCGCAAGCTGCTGGACTACCTGAAGGCCAAGGACGCCGACCGTTACACGGCGCTGATCGCCAAGCTGGGTCTGCGCAAGTAAGCGCATTCGCATGTCAAAACGCCTGGGTTAGCACGCTAGCTCAGGCGTTTTTTACTTCGGAGACGCAAAACAGAGCGAAGCTGTGTCATTCCATTGGTCCTGATGCCCTGGCCGAGGGCGACAGCACCACTGGAATGGCATCGTGTTCTGAATTGCCTCCGGCCCTTGCTGGCTCTGTGCAGCCAGCTACATAAACCGAAGCAAAAGGAGTCATCATGACCATCTTCAACAAAGTGACCAAGTCCTTCCAGTGGGGCGACAAGACCGTCGTCATGGAAACGGGCGAAATCGCGCGCCAGGCCTCCGGCGCCGTGCTGGTGAACATCGACGACACGGTGGTGTTGGCCACGGTGGTCGGCTCCAAGATCGCCAAGGCAGGCCAGGACTTCTTTCCCCTGACGGTCGACTACATCGAGAAGACCTACGCCGCAGGCAAGATTCCTGGCAGCTTCTTCAAGCGCGAAGCCAAGCCCAGCGAACTCGAAACCCTGACCAGCCGCCTGATCGACCGCCCGATCCGCCCGCTGTTCCCGGAAGGTTTCTACAACGACGTGCATGTGGTCATCCACACCGTCTCGCTGAACCCTGAGGTGGATGCTGACATCGCCGCCATGATCGCCGTGAGCGCCGCGCTGTCCATCTCCGGCATCCCGTTCAACGGCCCCATCGGCGCCGCGCGCGTGGGCT
Source organism: Acidovorax sp. sic0104 (assembly GCF_019219095.1). Taxonomy (GTDB): domain Bacteria; phylum Pseudomonadota; class Gammaproteobacteria; order Burkholderiales; family Burkholderiaceae_C; genus Acidovorax. The sequence continues at coordinate 132,791 of NZ_JAHUWH010000014.1, read as the reverse complement.
ACATCAACGGCGAATACGTGCTGAACCCCGGCCAGACCCTGCGCAAGAGCTCGCAGATGGACCTGGTCGTTGCCGGAACTGAGGCCGCCGTGCTGATGGTTGAATCCGAAGCGCAGCAACTGCCTGAAGACATCATGCTGGGCGCCGTGGTGTTCGGTCATGAACAAGGCAAGATCGCGATCAACGCCATTCACGAACTGGTACGCGACGCCGGCAAGCCCGTGTGGGATTGGCAAGCTCCCGCCAAGGACGAGCCCTTCATCGCCAAGGTCGCTGGCCTGGCCGAGGAAAAGCTGCGCGCTGCCTACCAGATCCGCAGCAAGCAAGCCCGCACGCACGCCCTGCGCGAAGCCACCGCCTCCGTGTTCGCGTCGCTCAAGGCCGAAGGCGTGGAATTCGACTCCGTGAAGGTCGAAGGCCTGCTGTTCGACATCGAAGCCAAGATCGTGCGCAGCCAGATCCTGGCCGGCGAGCCCCGCATCGACGGCCGCGACACGCGCACCGTGCGCCCCATCGAAATCCGCAACTCCGTGTTGCCCCGCACGCACGGCTCGGCGCTGTTCACGCGCGGTGAAACCCAGGCGCTGGTGATCTCCACGCTGGGCACGGAACGCGACGCGCAGCGCATCGACGCGCTGGCTGGCGAGTTCGAAGACCGCTTCATGTTCCACTACAACATGCCTCCCTTCGCCACCGGCGAAGTGGGCCGCATGGGCTCCACCAAGCGCCGCGAAATCGGCCATGGCCGCCTGGCCAAGCGCGCCCTGGTCGCCGTGCTGCCGACCAAGGAAGAATTCCCCTACACCATCCGCGTGGTGTCCGAGATCACCGAGTCCAACGGCTCGTCGTCGATGGCTTCCGTCTGCGGCGGCTGCCTGTCCATGATGGACGCTGGCGTGCCCATGAAGGCGCACGTGGCCGGCATCGCGATGGGCCTGATCAAGGAAGACAACCGTTTTGCCGTGCTGACCGACATCCTGGGTGACGAAGATCACCTGGGTGACATGGACTTCAAGGTGGCCGGTACCACCAGCGGCATCACCGCGCTGCAGATGGACATCAAGATCCAGGGCATCACCAAGGAAATCATGCAGGTCGCCCTGGCGCAGGCCAAGGAAGCGCGCATGCACATCCTGGGCAAGATGCAGGACGCCATGGGCGAAGCCAAGACCGAAGTGTCCAACTTCGCGCCCAAGCTCTACACGATGAAGATCAACCCCGAGAAGATCCGTGACGTGATCGGCAAGGGTGGTGCGGTGATCCGCGCGCTGACCGAGGAAACCGGCTGCCAGATCAATATCGAGGAAGACGGCACCATCACCATCGCAGCCACCGATGCGGCGAAGGCCGACGAGGCCAAGAAGCGCATCGAGCAGATCACGGCCGAAGTCGAGATCGGCAAGATCTACGAAGGCCCAGTGACCAAGATCCTGGACTTCGGCGCGCTGATCAACCTGCTGCCCGGCAAGGATGGCCTGCTGCACATCAGCCAGATCGCGCACGAGCGCGTCGAGAAGGTGTCCGACTACCTGACCGAAGGCCAGATCGTGAAGGTCAAGGTCATGGAAACCGACGAAAAGGGACGCATCAAGCTGTCCATGAAGGTGCTGGCTGACCGTCCTGCCGGCGGCAGCGACCGTCCCGCTCCCGCAGAGCGGGGCGATCGTGAGCCGCGCCGCGACCATGGCCGCGATGGTGGCCGCCAGCCGGCGGACCAGCAGCAACAGCAACAACAGCAACAACAATCCCTGCCTTCGGATGGTGCATCCGGGCAGGTGCTGGGCTGATTGATCGATTGCTATTGATTTTGTAGCTGCTGCCGCTTGCCAGTCGGGCGGTGGTGGCCAAAATCATTCACATATCTGCTCTTTGATGAACCGCAACATGCGTGCTGTTGAGATCACCGCTTTCGGCGGACCCGAGGTTTTGCAACTGGGCGAACGGCCGGTGCCGCAGCCTGGCGAAGGCGAGCTGTTGATCCGTGTGGCCGCCAGTGGCATCAACCGCCCGGATGTGCTGCAGCGCATGGGGCATTACGCTCCGCCGCCGGGAACGTCGGATCTGCCGGGCCTGGAGGTTGCTGGCGTGGTGGAGTCGGGTGATGCTGCAGCCATGGCGGCAGCGGGCATCCGGGTGGGTGACCGTGTGTGCGCCCTGGTGGCCGGGGGCGGGTATGCGCAGTGGTGCGTGGCGCCCGTGGTGCAGTGCCTGCCGGTGCCGGAGGGCTTCAGCGACGTCGAGGCGGCCTCGCTGCCCGAGACCTTCTTCACCGTCTGGAGCAATGTTTTCGACAGGGGGCGTCTGCAGCCAGGCGAAAGCCTGCTGGTGCAGGGCGGCACCAGTGGCATTGGCGTGACGGCGGTGCAACTGGCGCGCGCGTTGGGCGCCACGGTGATTGCCACCGCGGGCAGCGATGCGAAATGCGCGGCCTGCCTCGAGTTGGGTGCCCACCATGCCATCAACTACAAGTCGCAAGACTTCGTGGTCGAAGCCAAGCGCATCACTGGCGGCAAGGGTGTGGACGTGGTGCTCGACATGGTGGCGGGCGACTATGTGGCCCGCGAGGTGGAATGTCTGGCGGAGGATGGCCGTATCGTCATCATCGCCGTGCAGGGTGGAGTGAAGGGTGACTTCAATGCGGGGCTTGTCCTGCGCCGACGGCTCACCATCACCGGCTCCACGCTGCGACCCCGCCCCGTGGCATTCAAGGGTGCCATTGCCCGCGCACTGCGTGAGCATGTGTGGCCCTTGCTGTCCGAAGGGGCGGTGCGGCCTGTCATCCACAGCACCTTCGAAGCGGCGCGTGCGGCCGATGCGCATGCGTTGATGGAGTCGAACCAGCACATTGGCAAGATCGTTTTGACGTGGTGATCATGAACAGCAAGAAGAAACTCATTGCCGGCAATTGGAAGATGAATGGCGGCCTGGCTGCCAACGAGGCCCTGCTCAAGGCCATCATCGCCGGCCTTGGTGATGGCGCTGCCTGCGATGTGGCGGTGGCCGTGCCGGCGCCTTACCTGGCGCAGGTGCAGTCGCTCACTTTCGGGTCGGCGGTGGCTGTTGCGTCGCAGGATGTGTCGCAGCACGAGGCAGGCGCGTTCACCGGCGAGATGTCGGTGGCGATGCTCAAGGACTTTGGTGTGCGGTATGCCCTGGTGGGGCATTCCGAGCGGCGTCAGTACCACGGGGAGAGCGATGTGGTGGTGGCGGAGAAAGCCCAGCGGGCACTGGCGGCAGGGCTGACGCCCATCATCTGTGTGGGTGAAACCCTGCAGGAGCGAGAAGCCGGCCAGACGGAAGCCGTGGTCAAGCGCCAGCTGGCTGCCGTGATCCATCTGAACGGCCATTGCATCAGCGAAGTGGTGGTCGCCTACGAACCCGTGTGGGCGATCGGCACCGGGCGCACGGCCTCGCCGGAGCAGGCGCAGGCTGTGCATGCGGTGCTGCGGGCCCAGCTGTCTGCTGCCAGCGAGCATGCGGACCGCATCCGCCTGCTGTACGGCGGCAGCATGAATGCAGCCAATGCCGCGCAGTTGCTGGCGCAGCCTGACATCGACGGCGGCCTTGTCGGCGGCGCGTCCTTGAAGGCCCCCGACTTTCTACAAATCATCGCTGCCGCCCGTTGAGGTGGTGGCCCAAGAAGCTATTCAATCAGGAGTGAACTAAGAATGAACGTGATCGTGAATGTGGTGTTGGCCGTGCAGATGCTGTCGGCGCTGGGGATGATCGGCCTGGTCCTTGTCCAGCATGGCAAGGGTGCGGACATGGGTGCTGCGTTCGGCAGCGGTAGCTCAGGCAGCCTGTTCGGTGCGAGCGGCAGTGCCAATTTCCTGTCGCGCAGCACGGCAGTCCTCGCGGCTGTGTTTTTCGTGGCGACCCTGGCGCTGGCCTACTTCGGCAACTCGCGCCCTGCAGGCGCGGGCAGCGTGCTGGAGACGCCAGCTGCCGCAGTTCCTGCCGGCTCGGCGCCAGCCGCATCGGCACCTGCCGCGCCCGCGGCGCCCGTCGTGCCAGCCTCTGGCGCTGCGCAGATTCCGACCAAATAATCTGCACAAAATTGGTTCGGCAAAGCCGAACCAGGGTTTTTCCGGAGTAGAATTCTCGATTGTCTGGAAAGCCAAAACCGCAAGGTTCCTCATGCCATCCAGATGCACACATCAGCCGTCGTGGTGAAATTGGTAGACACGCTATCTTGAGGGGGTAGTGGCGAAAGCTGTGCGAGTTCGAGTCTCGCCGACGGCACCAAAACAAAGGCCTCCCCGCATGACCCGCCCTGGGTTGTGTCGGGCCAGGCTCACAGCGGTGAGCACATCCACAAGATGAACCTCGATCAGTACCTCCCCGTCCTCTTGTTCATCTTGGTTGGCATCGCTGTCGGCGTTGTCCCCCTGGTGCTAGGCTACATACTGGGCCCCAATCGCCCGGATGCCGCAAAAAACTCTCCCTACGAATGCGGCTTTGAAGCCTTCGAGGACGCGCGCATGAAGTTTGATGTGCGCTACTACCTCGTGGCCATTCTGTTCATTCTGTTCGATCTCGAAATCGCCTTTCTCTTCCCGTGGGCCGTCACCCTGCATGAGGTGGGTATTGCAGGCTTCGTGGCGGTTGTGATTTTCCTGGCCATCCTGGTCGTGGGCTTTGCCTACGAGTGGAAAAAGGGCGCGCTGGATTGGGAATGAGCTGGCTTTTGCAGCAAGCAAGGATGATGCAATGATTGAAGGCGTGATGAAGGAAGGCTTCATCACCACGAGCTATGACTCCGTGGTGAATTGGGCCAAGACGGGTTCCCTGTGGCCCATGACGTTCGGCCTGGCCTGCTGTGCGGTGGAGATGATGCACGCCGCGGCAGCGCGCTATGACATTGGCCGCTTCGGCGCCGAAGTGTTCCGCGCCAGTCCCCGCCAGTCCGACCTCATGATCGTTGCTGGCACGCTGTGCAACAAGATGGCTCCGGCTCTGCGCAAGGTGTATGACCAGATGTCCGAGCCCCGCTGGGTGCTCTCCATGGGGTCTTGCGCCAACGGCGGCGGCTACTACCACTACAGCTATTCCGTCGTGCGCGGATGCGACCGCATCGTGCCTGTGGACGTCTACGTGCCTGGCTGCCCGCCCACGGCAGAAGCGCTGATCTACGGGATCATCCAGCTGCAGCAGAAGATCCGCCGCACCAACACCATTGCTCGCGTCTGAAGGGTTGATGATGACTGCTGTTGCCATTCGCCCTGAAAAGCTCAAGGACCAAATCGCCGCGGCGCTGGGCGCCAAGGTGCGCCAGATCTCGGTGGCCCTGGACGAGGTGACCGTGGTGGTCGCCGCTGCCGATTACCTCGATGCGATGCGCACTTTGCGCGATGCAGAAGGCTGCCGCTTCGAGCAACTGGTGGACTTGTGTGGGGTGGACTACTCCTCCTACGGTGACCAGGTGCACGAAGGTGCACGCTACTGCGTGGTGTCCCACCTGTTGTCCGTCAGCCTGAACCAGCGCGTGCGCGTAAAGGTGTTCTGCCCGGACGACGACTTTCCCGTCGTGGCGTCGGTGTCCGACCTCTGGAATTCCGCCAACTGGTATGAGCGCGAGGCGTTTGATCTTTTCGGCATCGTGTTCGACGGCCACAACGATCTGCGCCGCATACTGACGGACTACGGCTTCATAGGCCATCCGTTCCGCAAGGACTTCCCGCTCTCGGGCCATGTCGAGATGCGTTACGACGCCGAGCAACGCCGCGTTGTCTACGAGCCCGTCTCGATCGAGCCGCGCGAGATCACGCCGCGCATCATCCGCGAAGACAAGTACGGAGGCCTGCACTAAGGCGTCCGCGCCTCACGTGATCCATCATGGCTGAAATCAAGAACTATTCCCTGAACTTTGGTCCGCAGCACCCCGCAGCGCACGGCGTGCTGCGCCTGGTGCTCGAGCTCGACGGCGAGGTCGTGCAACGCGCCGACCCGCACATCGGCCTGCTGCACCGCGCCACCGAAAAGCTGGCCGAGCACAAGACCTACATCCAGTCGCTGCCCTACATGGACCGTCTGGACTACGTCTCGATGATGTGCAACGAGCACGCCTACTGCCTTGCCATCGAAAAACTGCTGGGCCTGGAAGTGCCCATGCGCGCGCAGTACATCCGCGTGATGTTCTCCGAAATCACGCGCCTGCTGAACCACCTGATGTGGCTCGGTTCGCACGGCAACGATTGCGGCAGCTCCACCATCCTGATCTACACCTTCCGCGAGCGTGAAGACCTGTTCGACATGTACGAGGCCGTCTCCGGCGCGCGCATGCACGCGGCGTACTTCCGTCCGGGCGGCGTGTACCGCGACCTGCCGGACGCCATGCCGCAGTACAAGGTCAGCAAGATCAAGAACGCCAAGGCCCTCGAGGCCATGAACAAGAACCGCCAGGGTTCATTGCTCGACTTCATCGACGATTTCACCCAGCGCTTCCCTGGCTGCGTGGACGAGTACGAAACCCTGCTCACCGACAACCGCATCTGGAAGCAGCGCACCGTCGGCATCGGCGTGGTACCGCCCGAGCGCGCGCTCAACCTGGGCATGACCGGCCCCATGATTCGCGGCTCCGGCATTGCCTGGGACTTGCGCAAAACCCAGCCCTATGACGTCTATGACCGCATGGACTTCGACGTGCCGGTGGGCAAGACGGGCGATTGTTACGACCGCTACCTGGTGCGCGTGCAGGAAATGCGCGAGTCCAACCGCATCATCAAGCAGTGCGTGGACTGGCTGCGCGCCAACCCTGGTCCCGTGATCACCGACAACCACAAGGTGGCTGCGCCGGCACGCGAATCCATGAAGTCCAACATGGAAGAGCTGATCCACCACTTCAAGCTGTTCACCGAAGGCTTCCATGTGCCCGAAGGCGAAGCCTACGCGGCCGTCGAGCACCCCAAGGGCGAGTTCGGCATCTACCTCGTGAGCGATGGCGCCAACAAGCCTTACCGCCTGAAGATCCGCGCGCCGGGCTTCGCGCACCTGGCGACGCTGGACGAAATGGCCCGCGGCCACATGATCGCCGACGCCGTGGCCATCATCGGCACCATGGATATCGTGTTCGGGGAGATCGACCGATGAGCAGCACCAGCACCAATACCAAGATCACCGACGCCACGCTCGCCCGCTTTGCGCGCGAAGTGGCCAAGTACCCCCCTGAGCAAGCGCAGTCCGCCGTGATGGCCTGCCTGTCCATCGTGCAGCAGGAGCAGGGCTGGGTCAGTGTCGAGAGCGAGGCCGTGATCGCCGACTACCTGGGCATGGCCCAGATCGCGGTGCACGAAGTCACCACGTTCTACAACATGTACAACCAGCAGCCGACGGGCAAGTACAAGCTCAACGTCTGCACCAACCTGCCTTGCCAGCTGCGCGACGGCCAGAAGGCGTTGCACCACCTCGAGAAGAAGCTCGGCGTGACCATGGGCGAGACCACGCCGGACGGCCTGTTCACCCTGCAGCAATGCGAATGCCTGGGTGCATGCGCCGACGCGCCCGTGATGCTGGTGAACGACCGCACCATGTGCAGCTTCATGGACAACGACAAGCTCGACCAGCTCGTCGATGGCCTCAAGGCAGCGGAAGGGCAAGCATGACCACCGCAGCACAAATCCTCTCTCAGTTCCAGGCCACCGGCGTCCAGACCTGCTTCCATGAACGCCACATCAACCCGCAGATCTACGCGGGTCTGGATGGCACGAACTGGAGCATCAAGGACTACGAAGCACGTGGCGGCTACGCCGCACTGCGCAAGATCCTGGGCACTGACGGCGGCGAACCACTGACGCAGGATCAGGTCATCGCCACCGTCAAGGAATCGGGCCTGCGCGGCCGCGGCGGCGCGGGCTTTCCCACCGGACTCAAGTGGAGCTTCATGCCCCGCTCGTTCCCCGGCCAGAAGTACCTGGTGTGCAACTCCGACGAGGGCGAGCCGGGCACCTGCAAGGACCGAGACATCCTGCAGTTCAACCCGCACATCGTCATCGAAGGCATGATCATCGCGGCCTACGCGATGGGCATTTCCGTGGGCTACAACTACATCCACGGAGAGATCTTCCAGACCTACGACCGCTTCGAGGAAGCGCTCGAAGAAGCACGCGCGGCGGGCTATCTGGGCGACAAGATCCTGGGCAGCAACTTCAGCTTCCAGCTGCATGCTGCGCATGGTTTCGGCGCCTATATCTGCGGTGAAGAGACCGCACTGCTCGAATCGCTGGAAGGCAAGAAGGGCCAGCCACGTTTCAAGCCCCCATTTCCGGCCAGCTTCGGTCTGTACGGCAAGCCCACCACCATCAACAACACCGAGACCTTCGCGGCCGTGCCGTGGATCATCCGCAATGGTGGTGCGGCGTATCTTGAGTGCGGCAAGCCCAACAACGGCGGCACCAAGATCTTCTCGGTCTCGGGCGATGTGGAAAAGCCCGGCAACTACGAAGTGCCCCTGGGCACACCCTTTGCCAAGCTGCTCGAGCTCGCCGGTGGCGTGCGCAAGGGCCGCCAGCTCAAGGCCGTGATCCCCGGCGGTTCGTCCGCCCCGGTGCTGCCTGCGTCCATCATCATGGAATGCACGATGGACTACGACTCCATCGCCAAGGCCGGCTCCATGCTGGGTTCGGGCGCCGTCATCGTGATGGACGATTCCCGCAGCATGGTCGAAAGCCTGCTGCGCCTGTCGTACTTCTACTCGCACGAATCCTGCGGCCAGTGCACGCCCTGCCGCGAAGGCACGGGCTGGATGTGGCGCGTGATCGACCGCATCCAGCACAACCAGGGCCGCACGGGCGACCTGGACCTGCTCAATTCGGTGGCAGACAACATCCAGGGCCGCACGATTTGCGCGCTGGGCGACGCTGCCGCGATGCCGGTGCGCGCCATGATCAAGCATTTCCGTCCCGAGTTTGAAGCACTGATCCGGAACAGCGCCTCCCAGGCCGCGACCTCCGCCTGATCGCGAGAAGACATATGGTTGAAATTGAACTGGACGGTCAGAAAGTGGAAGTCGCCGAAGGCTGCATGGTGATGCATGCAGCCGAAAAGGCGGGTACCTACATTCCGCATTTCTGCTACCACAAGAAACTCTCGATCGCCGCCAACTGCCGCATGTGCCTGGTGGACGTCGAGAAGGCTCCCAAGCCCATGCCCGCCTGCGCCACGCCCGTGACGCAAGGCATGATCGTGCGCACCAAGAGCGACAAGGCCATCAAGGCCCAGCAGTCGGTCATGGAATTCCTGCTGATCAACCACCCGCTGGATTGCCCCATCTGCGACCAGGGTGGCGAGTGCCAGCTCCAGGATCTGGCCGTGGGCTACGGCGGCTCTTCCTCGCGCTACGAGGAGGAGAAGCGCGTGGTGCCCGTCAAGGACGTGGGTCCGCTGATTTCCATGCAGGAGATGAGCCGTTGCATCCATTGCACCCGCTGCGTGCGCTTCGGCCAGGAAGTGGCCGGTGTGATGGAGCTGGGCATGATCCACCGGGGCGAGCACTCCGAGATCACCACCGTGGTGGGCGACACGATCGACTCCGAGCTGTCGGGCAACATGATCGACATTTGCCCTGTAGGTGCCCTGACCAGCAAGCCGTTCCGCTACAGCGCCCGTACCTGGGAACTGTCGCGCCGCCGCTCCGTCAGCCCGCACGACTCCACCGGCTCGAACCTGATTGTCCAGGTCAAGAACCACAAGGTCATGCGCGTCGTTCCGCTCGAGAACGAAGCCGTGAACGAATGCTGGATCGCCGACCGCGACCGCTTCTCGTACGAATCGCTCAACAGCGACGACCGCCTGACCCAGCCCATGCTCAAGCAGGGCGGGGTGTGGAAGCAAGTCGACTGGCAGACGGCGCTGGAGTACGTGGCCAACGGCCTCAAGAACATCAAGAACGACCACGGCGCCAACAGCATCGGCGCCTTGGTGAGCCCGCACAGCACCGTGGAAGAGCTGTACCTTGCCAGCGCCCTGGTGCGCGGCATCGGCAGCGACAACATCGACTACCGCCTGCGCAACGCCCAATTCGCTGCCCCTGAAGGCATCCGCTGGCTCGGCACATCGATCGCTTCGCTGTCCACGCTGCAGCGCGTTCTGGTCGTGGGTTCCAACCTGCGCAAGGACCATCCGCTGTTCGCGCAGCGCATCCGCCAAGCCGCGCGCCATGGCGGCCAGGTCAGCGCCATCGCGGCCGTGGCCTACGACTGGGCCATGCCCGTGCAATCGTTCGTCGCGCAGGATGCGAGCGAATGGCTGCACACGCTGGGGGGCATCGCTGCAGCCATCGCCCAGGAAAAGGGCGTAGCCGCTCCGCAAGGCGCCACTGCAGCCACTGAAGCGACCCAGACCATCGCCAGCTCGCTGCTCGGCGGCGAACGCAAGGCCGTGCTGCTGGGCAATGCTGCCGCGCACCACGCGCAGGCGACGCAACTCCTGGCGCTGGCCAACTGGATCGGCGAGAACACGGGAGCTTCCGTGGGCTACCTGACGGAAGCCGCCAATACGGTGGGTGCGCAGTTTGCGGGTGCTCATCCTGTCAACGGTGGTTTGAATGCGGGCCAGATGCTCTCCGGTGGTCTGAAAGCGGCTGTGCTGCTCAACACCGAGCCGGTATATGACTCGGCTGCCGGTGCCAGCGCCGCTGCTGCGCTGTCTGGTGCTGACATGGTGGTGACCATGAGCCCCTTCAAGGCCAACATGGAGTTCAGTGACGTTCTGTTGCCAATTGCTCCATTCACCGAAACATCGGGCAGCTTCATCAATGCCGAAGGCCGCCTGCAGAGCTTCCACGCAGTCGTGCGCCCGCTCGGAGATACGCGTCCTGCATGGAAGGTGCTGCGTGTGCTGGCCAATCTGCTGGGCGTGCCAGGTTTCGACTTCGAGGCTTCGCAGGACGTGCTGGCCCGCGCCACCAACGCTGCTGCCGGCACGGTCACGCAGGTGCCCGCAGCCCAGTTGTCGAACGCGGTGACGGCGGCCGTGCCTGCTACCGAGGCTGCAAGCGCTGAGCCCGTGGTCGCGTCCATCTATCAACTCGACGGCCTCGTGCGCCGTTCCACGTCGCTGCAGCTCACCGCTGACGCGCGCCTGGCACGTGAAGGAGCGGCCGCATGATCGACGCGATCTACAACGCGGGTCTGAACCTGCTGTCCTTCGGCTGGTGGACGGGCGTCGTCTGGCCCGTGCTCTGGGTGCTGATCAAGATCGTCTGCATCCTGGCACCCCTGATGGGTGCCGTGGCCTACCTCACGCTGTGGGAGCGCAAGCTGCTCGGCTTCATGCAGGTGCGCCACGGCCCGAACCGCGTGGGCCCCATGGGCCTGCTGCAGCCCATCGCCGATGCGCTCAAGCTGCTGACCAAGGAAATCATCCAGCCCACCGCCGCCAGCAAGGGCCTGTTCGTGCTCGGACCTGTCATGGCCATCATGCCGGCCCTGGCCGCGTGGGTGGCGATTCCCTTCGGCCCTGATGTGGCTTTGGCCAACGTCAACGCCGGCCTGCTGCTGGTGATGGCCATCACCTCCATCGAGGTGTACGGCGTGATCATCGCCGGCTGGGCATCGAACTCCAAGTACGCGTTCCTGGGTGCGCTGCGTGCCTCGGCCCAGATGGTGAGCTATGAAATCGCGATGGGTTTCTGCTTCCTCGTGGTGATCATGGTCTCCAACAGCATGAACCTGACCGAGATCGTCATGTCCCAAAGCCGCGGCATGGCGGCCGAGAAGGGCCTGACCTTCCTGTCGTGGAACTGGCTGCCGCTGTTGCCGATATTCCTGGTGTATCTGATATCCGGCGTGGCCGAAACCAACCGCCACCCCTTCGACGTGGTCGAAGGCGAAGCCGAGATCGTGGCCGGCCACATGGTCGAGTACTCGGGCATGGGTTTTGCGATCTTCTTCCTGGCCGAATACGCCAGCATGTGGCTCGTGTCCATCCTGGCCGCTCTGATGTTCCTGGGCGGCTGGTTGTCGCCCATCGACAGCGTGCTGTTCAACTGGATTCCGGGGTGGATCTGGCTGGGCCTCAAGACCTTCCTGGTGGTGTCCATGTTCATCTGGATCCGCGCCACCTTCCCGCGCTTCCGCTATGACCAGATCATGCGTCTGGGCTGGAAGATCTTCATCCCGGTGACGCTGGTCTATCTGCTCTTCGTGGGCGGGTGGCTGCTCTCGCCCTGGAACATCTGGAAATAAGCGGGGACACACAAATGACTGCCGTTGTTGCTGCTGCACCTTTCTCTATCAAAGACTTCCTCAAGAGCTTCATGCTCGTGGAACTGGTCAAGGGCATGGCCCTGACCGGCCGGTACGCCTTCCGCCGCAAGGTGACTGTCCAGTTTCCGGAAGAAAAAACACCTCTGTCGCCCCGTTTCCGCGGTCTGCATGCACTGCGCCGCTATGAAAACGGTGAAGAGCGCTGCATTGCCTGCAAGCTGTGCGAGGCCGTATGCCCCGCCATGGCCATCACCATCGAATCGGATGTGCGCGCCGATGGCTCGCGCCGCACCACGCGCTACGACATCGACCTGACCAAGTGCATCTTCTGCGGCTTCTGCGAAGAAAGCTGCCCGGTTGATTCCATCGTCGAGACACACATCCTGGAATACCACGGCGAAAAGCGTGGTGACCTGTACTTCACGAAAGACATGCTCCTGGCCGTGGGTGACCGGTACGAAGGCGAAATCGCGGCAGCCAAGGCTGCGGACGCGAAGTACCGCTGAGCGGTGCCGAGCGCGGCCTCTTTGCCAGACTTTCTATAAAGACCCGATTCATGGACGCCAAGACTGGTTTCTTCTATCTCTTCTCGGTGGTGCTGCTGTTCGCGGCCTTCCGGGTGATCACCGCCCGCAATCCTGTGCACGCGGTGCTGTACCTCATCCTTGCGTTCTCGCAGGCTGCGGCCGTGTGGCTGCTGCTCAAGGCCGAGTTCCTGGCCATCGCGCTGGTGCTGGTGTACCTGGGCGCGGTCATGGTGCTGTTCCTGTTCGTCGTGATGATGCTGGACATCCATATCGACACCGTGCGCAAGGGGTTCTGGAAGCACTTCCCGCTGGCGGCCTTCGTGGGCGCGCTGATCGCCCTGGAGATGGCTGCCGTGCTCATGAGCGGTTTCCGCGGCATGGACGAGCCCAAGGCCGTCGCTGCCACGGTGGACGCCGCTGGCCAGGTGGTGCAGTACTCCAACACCAAGGCACTGGGCAAGCTGCTCTACACCGAGTATCTGTACCCGGTCGAGATCGCGGCTGTCATTCTCCTGGTGGCGATGATCGCCGCCATTGCACTGACCCTGCGCCAGCGCAAGGACAGCAAGGCCATCAATCCGTCGCAGCAGATCCGCGTGCGCGCTGGTGACCGCCTGGAAGTGGTCAAGGTTGCAGCCACCCAGAAGGCAGCGCCCGAGGCGCCTGCCGAGCCTGCCGCCGAGGAGAAAAAAGCATGACATTGACTTTGGGCCATTTCCTCTCGCTGGGCGCGATGCTGTTCGCGCTGGCCGTGATCGGCATCTTCCTGAACCGCAAGAACCTGATCGTGCTGCTGATGGCGATCGAGCTGATGCTGCTGGCGGTCAACATGAACTTCGTGGCGTTTTCGCACTACCTGGGTGATATGCACGGACAGGTGTTCGTGTTCTTCATCCTGACCGTGGCAGCTGCCGAGTCGGCCATTGGCCTGGCCATCCTGGTGCTCCTGTTCCGCAACAAGTCCAGCATCAACGCGGAAGACCTCAACACCCTCAAGGGTTGATGGGTCACCAGCATTCCCAAGGTTCTCAAGAATGAGTCAAACCCTCTCTGCTTCAACGCTCCTGGCCGTGCCGCTGGCCCCGCTGGCGGGCGCCGTGCTGGCCGGCATATTCGGCACGACCTTCGGTGGCAACTGGATCGGCCGCCGCCTCTCGCACACCCTGACCATCCTGGGCGTGCTCGTCGCTTTCATTCTGTCCGCTATGACGCTCAAGAGCGTGGCGCTGGATGGTGCGCGCTTCAACGAGACGCTCTACACCTGGATGGTGGTGGGCGGCCTGAAGATGGAAGTGGGCTTCCTGATCGACAGCCTCACCGCGATGATGATGGTGGTGGTGACCTTCGTGTCGCTGATGGTGCACATCTACACCATCGGCTACATGGAAGAGGATGACGGCTACAACCGCTTCTTCGCCTACATCTCGCTGTTCACGTTCTCCATGCTCATGCTGGTCATGAGCAACAACCTGCTGCAGCTGTTCTTCGGCTGGGAAGCCGTGGGCCTCGTGTCCTACCTGCTGATCGGTTTCTGGTTCAACAAGCCCACGGCGATTTTCGCCAACATGAAAGCCTTCCTGGTCAACCGCGTGGGCGACTTCGGCTTCATCCTGGGCATCGGTTTGATCGCAGCCTATACCGGCACGTTGAACTACAGCGAGATCTTCGCCAAGGCCGGCGAGCTGGGTGGCCTGCCTTTCCCCGGCACCGACTGGATGCTGATCACCGTGATCTGTATCTGCCTGTTCATCGGCGCCATGGGTAAGTCTGCACAGTTCCCGCTGCACGTGTGGCTGCCCGACTCGATGGAAGGCCCGACCCCCATCTCGGCGCTGATCCACGCGGCCACCATGGTGACCGCCGGCATCTTCATGGTGTCGCGCATGTCGCCGCTGTTCGAGTTGTCGGACACCGCGCTCAATTTCATCCTGATCATCGGCTCCATCACCGCGCTGTTCATGGGCTTCCTGGGCATCATCCAGAACGACATCAAGCGGGTGGTGGCGTATTCCACGCTGTCGCAGCTGGGCTACATGACCGTGGCCCTGGGCGCTTCGGCCTATTCGGTCGCCGTGTTCCACCTGATGACCCACGCGTTCTTCAAGGCGCTGCTGTTCCTGGGTGCCGGCTCGGTCATCATGGGCATGCACCACAACCAGGACATCCGCTGGATGGGCGGCGTGCGCAAGTACATGCCCATCACCTGGATCACCTCGCTGCTGGGCTCGCTCGCACTGATCGGCACGCCCCTGTTCTCGGGTTTCTATTCCAAGGACAGCATCATCGAGGCCGTGCACTTCAGCCACCTGCCGGCGGCGCACTTCGCGCACTTTGCGGTGCTCGCCGGCGTGTTCATCACGGCGTTCTATTCGTTCCGCATGTACTTCCTTGTCTTTCACGGCAAGGAGCGCTTCGACCAGAACCCGGACGCGCACCACGATGCGCACCACGACGACCACCATGGCCACGGCCATGACGACCACCACGAGCCGCACGAATCCCCCTGGGTCGTGACCGTGCCACTGGTCTTGCTGGCCATTCCGTCGGTGGTGGTGGGCTTCATGTTCATCCAGCCCATGCTGTTCGGCGACTTCTTCAAGGACGTGATCTTTGTCGACGCCGCCAAGCACCCCGCGATGTCCAAGCTGGCCGAAATCTTCCACGGCCCCGTCGCCATGGCCGTGCATGGCCTGCAGACGGCGCCTTTCTGGCTGGCAGCGGCCGGCGTGGCTCTGTCGTACTACATGTACATGGTCAACCCTGCATTGCCTGCTGCGATCAAGCGCATCTGCATGCCCATCTACACGCTGTTCGAGAACAAGTACTACCTGGACTGGATCAACGAGAACATCCTGGCGCGCGGCGCGCGCGCCCTGGGCGTGGGCCTGTGGAAGGTGGGCGATCAGGCCATCATCGACGGTGCGCTGGTGAACGGTTCTTGGAAGGTCGTGCGCGGTGTTTCCGGCGTGGTGCGCTGGATGCAATCCGGCTTCATCTTCCACTACGCGCTGGTGATGATCCTGGGTGTCTTCGCGCTGATGACCTGGTTCGTCTGGGGCGACGCTTTCTTGCAGCTCATCAAATAAGGAAAACAACAAATGGGTCTGTTGAGTCTTGCAATCTGGGCACCGATCGCCTTCGGTGTGCTGCTGCTGGCCATTGGGCGGGATGAGCACGCCCGCGCGGTGCGCTGGCTGGCGCTGGTCGGCGCCCTGATCGGCTTCGTGGTGACGCTGCCGCTGTACGAGGGTTTCAAGCTTGGTACCGCCGCGATGCAGTTCGTCGAAAAGGCGACCTGGATCGAACGCTTCAACGTGCACTACCACCTGGGCGTGGACGGCATCTCGTTCTGGTTCGTCCCGCTGACCGCTTTCATCACCGTGATCGTGGTGATTGCCTCGTGGGAGTCCATCACCGAACGCGTGAACCAGTACATGGGCGCGTTCCTGATCCTCTCCGGTCTCATGATTGGCGTGTTCACGGCCCTGGACGGCATGCTGTTCTACGTGTTCTTCGAGGCCACGCTGATCCCGATGTACCTGATCATCGGCATCTGGGGCGGTCCGAACAAGATCTACGCGGCGTTCAAGTTCTTCCTGTACACGCTGCTCGGCTCCCTCCTGATGCTGATCGCGCTGATCTATCTGTACAACCAGTCGGGCGGCAGCTTCGACATCGCCACCTGGCACCAACTGCCCCTGAGCGGCCGTGCGCAGACCCTGCTGTTCTTCGCCTTCTTCGCAGCCTTCGCGGTCAAGGTGCCGATGTGGCCGGTACACACCTGGCTGCCCGACGTGCACGTGGAGGCGCCCACGGGCGGCTCCGCCGTGCTGGCGGCCATCATGCTGAAGCTGGGGGCCTACGGTTTCCTGCGGTTCTCCATGCCCATCGCGCCAGACGCATCGCGCGAATGGGCCTGGCTGATGATCGCGCTGTCGCTGATCGCGGTGATCTACGTGGGTCTGGTGGCCATGGTCCAGAAGGACATGAAGAAGCTGGTGGCGTATTCGTCCGTGGCGCACATGGGCTTCGTGACCCTGGGCTTCTTCATCTTCAACGACCTGGGCGTCTCAGGCGGCCTGGTGCAGATGATTGCCCACGGCTTCGTGTCGGGCGCGATGTTCCTGTCCATCGGCGTGCTCTACGACCGCGTGCATTCGCGTGAAATCGCAGCCTACGGTGGCGTGGTCAACACCATGCCCAACTTCACGGCCTTTGCGCTGCTGTTCGCCATGGCCAATTGCGGCCTGCCGGGCACGGCCGGATTCGTGGGCGAGTGGATGGTGATCCTGGGTGCGACCAAGGCCAACTTCTGGATCGGCCTGGCCTCGGCCACTGCACTGATCTTCGGTGCCGCCTACACGCTGTGGATGTTCAAGCGCGTTTACCTGGGCCCCGTGGCCAATGACAACGTCAAGGGCCTGACCGATATCGACAGCCGTGAGTTCCTGGTACTGGCCGTGCTGGGCATCGCCGTGCTGGCCATGGGCCTGTATCCCCGCCCGTTCACGGACGTGATGGACACCTCGGTGGCGGAACTGCTCAAGCACGTTGCGCTGTCCAAGCTGAACTGAGAGATTCAAGAAGATGATTGACAACATCAGCTGGCTTGCGATTTACCCTGAAATCGTGCTGTTGACGATGGCCTGCGTGATCGCGCTGGTCGACCT
This sequence comes from Acidovorax sp. sic0104, assembly GCF_019219095.1. Lineage (GTDB taxonomy): Bacteria > Pseudomonadota > Gammaproteobacteria > Burkholderiales > Burkholderiaceae_C > Acidovorax. Next base: position 115,391 of record NZ_JAHUWH010000014.1, on the reverse strand, counting down.
GGGCGTGCACAGCGCCCGCCGCACCGGCACGTACGTGCTGACCATGCTCACACTGGCCGTGGTTGCGGCCCTGCAGGCCATGTATGCCAGCAGCGGCAATACCTTCTACGGCTTTGGCAACATGGTCGTGAGCGATGCCATGGGCAACTGGCTCAAGTGCTTTGCCACCGTGGCGATGATGATCACCCTGGTCTACGCACGGCCCTATGCCGCAGACCGCGGCATGATGCGCGGCGGCGAGATGTTCACGCTGTCGATGTTCGCGCTCCTGGGCATGTTCATCATGATCTCGGGCAACAACTTCCTCGTGATCTACCTGGGCCTGGAACTGCTCACCCTGTCGAGCTACGCGCTCGTGGCCCTGCGCCGCGACAACGCCACCGCCACCGAAGCGGCCATGAAGTACTTCGTGCTCGGTGCCATGGCCAGCGGTTTCCTGCTGTATGGCCTGTCGATGATCTATGGCGCCACGGGCTCGCTCGATATCGGCCAGGTCTTCAAGGCCGTCAATTCCGGCCAGATCCGCCACCAGGTGCTGGTGTTCGGCCTCGTGTTCGTGGTAGCCGGTCTGGCCTTCAAGCTGGGCGTAGTGCCTTTCCACATGTGGATTCCCGATGTGTACCAGGGCGCCCCCACGGCCGTCACGCTGATGATCGGCGGCGCGCCCAAGCTGGCGGCGTTTGCCATCACCATCCGCCTGCTGGTGGACGGCCTGCTGCCGCTGGCGATCGACTGGCAGCAGATGCTGGCGGTGCTGGCCATCGGCTCGCTGCTGGTGGGCAATCTGGCCGCCATCGCGCAGACCAACCTCAAGCGCATGTTGGCGTACTCCACCATTTCGCAGATGGGCTTCGTGCTGCTGGGCCTGATGTCGGGTGTGGTCAACGGCAATGTGGATGCCACCGCTGTCGAGAATGCCTACAGCGCCTCGATGTTCTACGTGGTGACCTACGTGCTGACCACGCTGGCCGCCTTCGGCGTTATCCTGCTGCTGGCCCGCGAAGGTTTCGAGAGCGAAGAGATCTCGGACTTTGCCGGCCTCAACCAACGCAGCCCGCTCTACGCCGGCATCATGGCCGTGTGCCTGTTCTCCATGGCGGGCATTCCTCCGTTGGTGGGCTTCTACGCCAAGCTCGCCGTGCTGCAGGCGCTGGTGGCCTCGGGCCAGACCCTGTACATCGCCATGGCCGTCTTCGCCGTGATCATGTCGCTCATTGGTGCCTTCTACTACCTTCGCGTCGTCAAGGTCATGTACTTCGACGCACCCCTCACGGCCTCCAGCGTGTCGGCTCCTGCCGATGTGCGCGTGGTACTGACGCTCAACGGTGCACTGCTGCTGGTGCTGGGCTTGCTGCCCGGCGGCTTGATGGCCCTGTGCGCCGACGCTGTGGTTCGCGCCCTGGCGACCTGAGCGCCCGCTCGTTTCGCGCCTGATTCTTCGCACCGTGTCTCTTACCGGGTCGGTCTGGCTGGTCATCATCGCGGCGCTCATCGCCGCGAACCTGCCTTTCGTGAATCATCGCTGGCTGGTGGTGGGGCCTGCCGCCCCGCAGCACAAGCCCCTGGCGGGTCGGGTGGCCGAGCTGGTCCTGATGTACTTCATGGTGGGCGGGCTTGCGCTGCTGCTGGAGCGCCGTGCCGGGCAGATCGCGCCGCAGGGATGGGAGTTCTACGCCATCACCGGCACCCTGTTCCTGACGCTCGCCTTCCCGGGCTTCGTCTACCGCTACCTGCTGCGGCGCCACGGCTGATTCAGCGGTACCGATAGCATCCAGATCCCGGTTCCGTTCCGTCTGCTGCCATTGCTTTCATCATCATGAAGGTGCTTGATCTCCAATGCCGCCATGGCCATGTCTTTGAAGGCTGGTTCGCGTCGGAGGACGATTTTCAGAGCCAACGGGAGCGCAGCCTGGTGCAGTGCCCGATGTGCGCGGACGACCGCATCGAAAAGCGCCTGAGCGCGCCGCGCCTGAACCTTGGCGCGCGGGAACCTGCGGCAACACCACCCGCAGCATCGGGATCGGCTCTTGCCAGAAGCGCGCAGGCAGGCTCGATGGCGCCGTCCGACGCAGCCCCCATCGACGCGGGCATGCTGCCTCCGGCCCTGCAGGCCGCCTGGCTGGAGCTGGCCCGCAAGGTCGTCGCCAACACCGAGGACGTGGGTTCGCGGTTTGCGCAGGAAGCGCGGCGCATGCACCATGGCGAGGTCGAGGAGCGCGCCATCCGCGGCCAGGCCACGCCCCATGAAGCGGTGCAACTGCTGGAAGAAGGCATTGCGGTGATGCCGCTGCCTCTGCCTGCCGCCGCCAAGGAAACCCTGCAGTAGCGTAGCGGGCTGCCGCAGCGAGCGGGTTCGCTTCACAGTCGCCGTCGCCGTATCTCCACCGCTGTCGGTGTCGTTCAGCCAGACTCACGGCCTGTAGTGGGCTGGTTTTTGGGCTATTTTGGCCGCCGAAGCTTGAGCAGCAAACGCTGAAAGCTATAAATTCAGTAGCGTTGTGCCTGGCGCCGCCCCGTGGTCAGGCCGTGAACTGCAAGGCTGCCAGCCGCGCATAGACGCCACCTTGCGCGAGCAGGGCGGTGTGTGTTCCCTGCTCCACGATCCGCCCGTGCTCCAGCACCACGATCCGGTCCGCGTTCTGCACGGTGGCCAGGCGGTGGGCGATGACCAGGGTCGTGCGGCGACCGGTGTGGCGTTGCATGGCGGTGTCCAGGGCGGCCTGCACCATGCGTTCGCTTTCTGCGTCCAGCGCGCTGGTGGCCTCGTCCAGCAGCAGCAAGGGCGGGTCCTTGAGCATGGCCCGCGCGATCGCGATGCGTTGGCGCTGACCGCCCGACAGGCGCACGCCGCGCTCGCCCAGAAAGGTGGCGTAGCCCTCGGGCAGGGCCACCAGGAAGTCGTGCGCAAACGCGGCGCGCGTGGCGGCCATCACCTCCTCGTCGGTGGCATCCGGGCGCCCATAGCGGATGTTCTCCATCGCCGATGCCGAGAAGATCACCGCGTCCTGCGGCACGGTGCCTGTGCTGGCGCGCAGCGTGGCCAGCCGCAGGTCCTGGATGTCCACGCCGTTCAGGCGTATCCGGCCCGCCGGGCGGCCGTCCGGGCCGGTGTCCACATCGTAGAAGCGCTGCAGCAGCTGGAACACCGTGGTCTTGCCGGCGCCGCTGGCGCCCACCAGCGCCACGGTCTCGCCAGGCGCCAGGTGCAGTGAAAAGTCATGCAACGCAGGCTGGTCGGGCCGCGACGGGTAATGGAACTGCACGTTGTCGAACTCCACCGCCAGGCCCTGGCCCGACAGCGGCAGTTCCCGGGGGGCCGCGGGGTCCGCCACGGGGGATCGGCTGGACAGCAGCTCCATCAGGCGCTCGGTGGCGCCTGCGGCGCGCAGCAGGTCGCCGTAGACCTCGCCCAGCACGGCCACGGCACCCGCCAGCAGGATCACGTAGACCACGGTCTGTCCCAGGTGCCCGGCGGTCATCTTGCCGGCCAGCACGGCCTCGGTGCCACGGTACAGCCCCCACAGCAGCAGCGCTGCGTTGGCCACGATGATGAAGGCCACAAGCAGTGCCCGGGCCCGGCTGCGCGTGATGGCGACCTGAAAGGCGTTCTCGGTGGCCTGCATGAAGCGGTGCGTCTCGCGCGGCTCGGCCGTGTAGCTTTGCACCACCGGCACGGCATTGAGCACCTCGGCCGCGATAGCGCTCGAGTCCGCCACCCGGTCCTGGCTGTCGCGCGACAGGCGTCGCACGCGCCGCCCGATCCACATCGTGGGCAGCACCACCAGCACCACGGCCGCCAGAACGATCGACATGACGTACGGGTTGGTCCAGACCAGCATGGCCAGTGCGCCCACCCCCATCACGGCGTTGCGAAGCCCCATCGACAGCGACGAGCCCACGACCGTCTGCACCAGCGTCGTGTCGGCCGTGAGCCGCGAAAGCACTTCACCCGTCTGCGTGGTCTCGAAGAACTGCGGGCTTTGCCGCAGCACGTGGCCGTACACGGCATTGCGCAGGTCGGCCGTCACGCGCTCGCCCAGCCAGCTCACCATGTAAAAGCGCGCCGCCGAGAACACGCCCAGCGCCACGGCCACGGCGAACAGCGCCTCGAAGTGGTTGCGCAGCGCCATGGTCTGCGCTCCCTTGTCGGTGCTGACCAGGCCCGAATCCACCAGGTTGCGCAGCGCCAGCGGAAACGCCAGCGTGGCCAGGGCCGCGAGCACCAGGAACACCACCGACAGTGCGATGCGGCCTCGGTAGGGCCTCAGAAACGGGAGAAGGCCGCCAAGGGAGCGGGGCGCGCCGCGTGCCGGCGATGAGGTAGGGGTTGCCATGGGCGAAGTGTAGGGGCGCCAGCGAGGCGCCGGGTCTGCGCGGTCTGGCGGAGCGCTGGCATGTGGGTGCGATGTGCTGATGGCCGCTGTCGCCAGCCGGCACCCTTGTTGGAGGCGGCCAGCCCGTGCCGGCGTGTGCCGCAGTTGCGGGCCCGGTATCCGGGACGTCGCTTAGGCGTAAATACATAGGCATTAGTCCCAGTATCTACCGCAGGGTAAGCAGGCATACGATGCACGGCGACACAACGTACGCACGGGAGCCTTGGCCTGCCAGGCTTTCTTTCTCAGCCCCCTTACGGAGCGACCCTGGCGCAATGAGCGACGTCATCCTCGAAACCCACAGCCTGACCAAAGAGTTCAAGGGATTCACCGCGGTGAGTGATGTGAACCTGGCCGTGCGCCGCGGCTCCATCCATGCACTGATTGGCCCCAATGGTGCAGGCAAGACCACCTGCTTCAACCTGCTGACCAAGTTCCTCACACCCACCTCGGGCACCATCCGGTTCAACGGGCACGACATCACCCGCGAGCAGCCTGCGCAGATCGCGCGGCGTGGGGTGATCCGCTCGTTCCAGATCTCCGCCGTGTTCCCTCATCTCACGCTGATCGAAAACGTGCGCCTGGGCCTGCAGCGCAAGCTCGGCACGTCGTTTCACTTCTGGCGCAGCGAGCGCAGCCTGCACCAGCTCGATGACCGGGCCATGCAGTTGCTGGCCGAAGTGGGCCTGACCGACATGGCCGATGAAGTCACGGTGAACCTGCCCTATGGCCGCAAGCGCGCCCTGGAGATCGCCACCACGCTGGCCATGGAGCCCGAGCTCATGCTGCTGGACGAGCCCACGCAGGGCATGGGCCACGAGGACGTGGACCGGGTCACGCAGCTCATCAAGAAAGTGTCTGCGGGGCGCACCATCCTCATGGTCGAACACAACATGAAAGTCGTCTCCACGATCGCTGACCGCATCACCGTGCTGCAGCGCGGCGCCGTGCTGGCCGAAGGTCCGTACGCCGAAGTGTCGAGCAACCCCCAGGTGATGGAAGCCTACATGGGCACCACCGACGGCCAGCTGCAGGGAGCGCATTAGATGAAGCTCCCCCTGAGTCGCTTCGCGCCTCGGTGCCACCGCCAGAGGCGGTGTCTCTTCGGGCACGTCCAATCCTGCGCAGGCAGGATTGGAGCCTCGGCCCTCAGCCCCTCTCTCGTCTCGCTGCGCGAGTCGGGAGGGGGACGCCCCCAGCGCGGCGGGGCGGCCCTTGCGCGGGGGCGCTGGCTTCGATCGCGACGGTTGCGGCGGACAGCGTGCGGGGCAATGGATAACTGAAATGGCAAATACCCCAATCAAGAACGGTGTGCCCGCACTAGAAATCAAGGGCCTCGAAGCCTGGTACGGCGAATCGCACGTGCTGCATGGCGTGGACATCGTCGTGCAGCCGGGCGAGGTCGTCACGCTGCTGGGCCGCAACGGGGCTGGGCGCACGACCACCATGCGCGCCATCATGGGCCTCACGGGCGCGCGCAAGGGTTCGGTCAAGATCAACGGCGTGGAAACCGTGAACATGCCCACGCACCGCATTGCACACCTGGGCGTGGGCTACTGCCCTGAGGAGCGTGGCATCTTCTCCAGCCTGTCGTGCGAAGAGAACCTGCTGCTGCCGCCAGCGCTCAAGACCAACACGCCCGGCATGTCGGTGCAAGAAATCTATGCCATGTTCCCCAACCTGGCCGAGCGCAAGAACAGCCAGGGCACGCGCCTGTCGGGCGGCGAGCAGCAGATGCTGGCGGTGGCCCGCATCCTGCGCACGGGGGCCAACCTGCTGCTGCTCGATGAGATCTCCGAAGGCCTGGCGCCCGTCATCGTGCAGGCCCTGGCCCGCATGATCACCATGCTGCGCGAGAAGGGCTACACGGTGGTCATGGTGGAGCAGAACTTCCGCTTCGCCGCGCCGCTGGCCGACCGCTTCTACGTGATGGAGCACGGCCGCATCGTCGAGAAGTTCGGCGCTTCCGAGCTCACCGAGAAGATGCCCGTGCTCAACGAACTGCTGGGCGTCTGAGGGGCCGATGCCCGGCGCTTCCTCCCATTTCCTTTCTTCAACCACCACACCCACAGGAGACAATCCATGAAGAAGAACCAACTCACCGCGCTGGCACTGGTGCTGGCCGCAGCGGGCCTGGCGACCTCGGCGGCGCACGCGCAGGACAAGGTCAAGATCGGCTTCATCACCGACATGTCCAGCCTGTATGCCGACGTCGAAGGCAAGAACGGTGCCGTGGCCATCCAGATGGCCATCGACGACTTTGGCGGCAAGGTGCTGGGCATGCCCATCGAGCTGATGAGCGCCGACCACCAGAACAAGGCCGACATCGCGGCGTCGAAGGCGCGCGAATGGATCGACACCCAGGGCCTGACGATGATCTTCGGCGGCACCAACTCCGGCACCGCCCTGGCCACGGCCAAGGTCGCGCAGGAGAAGAAGCGCGTGTACATCAACAACGGCGCGGCCAGCTCGGCGCTGACCAACGAGCAGTGCTCGCCCTACACCGTGCACTATGCGTACGACACCGTGGCGCTGGCCAAGGGCACGGGCTCGGCCATCGTCGACACCGGTGGCAAGAGCTGGTACTTCCTGACCGCAGACTACGCGTTCGGCCACGCGCTGGAAGCCGACACCACCACCGTGGTCAAGGCCAAGGGCGGCAACGTGGTGGGCGCCGTGCGCCACCCGCTCAATGCGTCGGACTTCTCGTCCTTCCTGCTGCAGGCGCAGAACTCCAAGGCCCAGATCCTGGGGCTGGCCAATGCCGGCGGCGACACCATCAACTCCATCAAGGCCGCCAAGGAGTTTGGCATCGGCAAGAGCATGAAACTCGCCGGCCTGCTGATCTTCATCTCCGACGTGCACAGCCTGGGCCTGCGCAACACCGAAGGCCTGCAGTTCACCACCAGCTGGTACTGGGACCTGAACGACGAGACGCGCAAGTTCTCGGCCCGCTTCTTCGAGAAGACCAAGCGCATGCCCACCGAGATCCAGGCCGCCGACTACTCCGCCACCATGAACTATCTCAAGGCCGTGGAAGCTGCCAAGAGCGTGGACGCCGACAAGGTCATGACCACATGGCGCGGCATGAAGATGAACGACTTCTTCGGCTCCGGCCAGCTGCGCCCGGATGGCCGCTACGTGCACGACATGTACCTGATGGAAGTGAAGAAGCCTTCGGAATCCACCAAGCCCTGGGACTACTACAAGCTCGTGAAGAAGCTGCCCGGCGACACGGTGTTCACCACCAAGGCCGAGAGCAAGTGCGCGCTCTGGAAGTAGCCAACCCCTGAGAGCGCGGACGCAAGCCCGGGGGCCTCCACGGCCCCTGGCCTTTTGATTCCGGCAGTGCTGCTGCTGCTGCCTGCCGGACCGCCCCGCCTTCTGCTCTGAACCCTTTCCTCTCCACCTGGCCCTGCCTCCCATGGAATTCTTTGGTGTCTCATTGCCCGGCTTGCTCAGCCAGCTTCTCCTGGGGCTGGTCAACGGGTCGTTCTACGCAATTCTCAGCCTGGGGCTGGCCGTCATCTTCGGCCTGCTGAATGTCATCAACTTCGCGCACGGCGCGCTGTTCATGACCGGCGCCCTGATCACCTGGATGGCGATGAATTACTTCGGCATCAACTACTGGTGGATGCTGGTGCTGGCGCCGCTGGTGGTGGGGTTGTTCGGGGTGGTGATCGAGCGCCTGCTGCTGCGCTGGATCTACAAGCTCGACCATCTGTACGGCCTGCTGCTCACGCTGGGCCTCACGCTGCTGATCGAAGGCGTGTTCCGCTCCATCTACGGCGTGTCGGGCCTGGGTTACGACACGCCCGAGCTGTTGGAGGGCGCCACCAACCTCGGCTTCATGATCATGCCCAACTACCGCGCCTGGGTCGTGGTGGCGTCGGTGGTCGTGTGCCTGGGCACTTGGTACGTGATCGAAAAGACCAAGCTCGGCGCCTACCTGCGCGCCGGCACCGAGAACCCGCGCCTGGTGGAGGCCTTCGGCATCAACGTGCCCGTGATGGTGACCCTGACGTACGCCTTCGGCGCAGCGCTCGCCGCATTCGCGGGCGTGCTGGCCGCGCCGGTCTACCAGGTCACGCCGCTCATGGGCCAGAACCTCATCATCGTGGTGTTCGCGGTGGTGGTGATCGGCGGCATGGGCTCCATCATGGGCTCCATCCTCACCGGTCTGGGCCTGGGCGTCATCGAAGGCTTCACCAAGGTGTTCTATCCCGAAGCGTCCTCCACCGTGGTGTTCGTCATCATGGTCATCGTTCTCCTCATCCGCCCCGCCGGCCTGTTCGGCAAAGAAAAGTAAGCAGGGGCCGCTCGCATGAACCTCAAGAACATCGCCCCCATCGGCTACGGCCTGCTGCTGCTGGGCCTCATCGCCGCGCCGTTTCTGGGTGCCTATCCCGTCTTCGTGATGAAGCTCATGTGCTTTGCACTGTTTGCTTCGGCCTTCAACCTGCTGCTGGGCTTCACCGGGCTGCTGTCCTTCGGCCACGCGGCCTTCCTGGGCGGCGCGGCCTACGTCACCGGCCATGCGATCAAGGTCTGGGGCCTCACACCCGAGGTCGGCCTGCTGCTGGGTACGGCCGGCGGCGCGCTGCTGGGCCTGCTGTTCGGCTGGCTGGCCATCCGCCGCCAGGGCATCTACTTCTCGATGATCACGCTGGCGCTGGCGCAGATGCTGTTTTTTGCCTGCCTGCAAGCGCCCTTCACCGGCGGCGAAGACGGCCTGCAGGGCGTGCCGCGCGGCAAGCTGTTCGGCCTGATCAGCCTGCAGAGCGACCTGGTCATGTACTACGTGGCCTTGGTGATCGTGGTGCTGGCGTTCCTTGTCATCGTGCGCACCATCCACTCGCCGTTCGGCCAGGTGCTCAAGGGCATCAAGGAGAACGAGCCGCGCGCCATCTCGCTGGGCTACGACACCCACCGCTTCAAGCTGCTGGCCTTCGTGCTGTCGGCCGCGCTCGCGGGCCTGGCAGGATCGCTCAAGACCCTGGTGCTGGGCTTTGCCACGCTGTCCGATGTGCACTGGACGGCCTCGGGCCAGGTCATTTTGATGACGCTGGTGGGCGGCCTGGGCACGCTCTCGGGCCCGCTCATCGGCTCGGCCGTGGTGGTGCTGCTGGAGAACAAGATCGGCGAGTTCGGCAACCTGCTGGCGGCGTTGACCAGCGTGGAATGGTTCAAGACCCTGGGCGAGTCCGTCACCATGGTCACGGGCCTGATCTTCGTGATCTGCGTGCTGGCCTTCCGCCGCGGCATCATGGGCGAGATCATCGCCTGGATGGACCGGCGGCGCGGTGGTGGCGGCAAAGCGGGCGGCGGCACGGGCACCCCGCATTGATCCGACACCCGGCGTGGGCCCGTGGCTGCTGTGCTGCTCTCGATACGATAGCGCTCCGCGCTGTGTACAGGCGGATTTCAGGTTGAAATTTGCTTGAAAGGCTTTGCTGTAAAGCGCTGACAGCTATCAAACTTGACTGCAGCTGCGGGTGGCCTCAGCCCAGCCGCAGCCGCTTTGCATACCCCGTCATCTCCAGGTAGCCCCGGCCCACCGCGCGGCCGGCGGCGTCGCGCAACTCGCTCAGGCCCTCCCAGTAGATCGCGCCGGTCGAGCCCTGGCTGTCCAGCTCCTGATCGTCCAGCAGCGCGTGCACGCTGAACGTGCCCCCGGGCGTCTGCACCCTCCAATCCACCGGGTAGCGCGCACCGCTGCGCCCGCTGGTCCAGTGGCGGGTGGGCGTGAAAGTGACGGCATCGTGTGCGAAGACCTCGGGGGTGTGCTGGCCCGCCGCGCGCACGGAGCCACCGGCCCACAAAGTGCTGCCGTCCTGCCGGCGCAGGTGAAAGGCCGTGAGCGCGCGGCCATCGTCCAGATTCATGCCGATCCAGTCCCAGCCCACGGCGTCCGGATGCATCAGCGCTTCGCTCCACTCGTGATCCATCCATGCGCGGCCGCTGTTCTCTTGCACCGCCATGCGGCGCCCGCCCAGCGTCAGCAAGCCCGACACGGCCAACTGCGGCTGGCTGTAGTAGTAGCTGGCCTGTGCCGGGTCCGGCCCCTTGCGCGACAGGCCCTCGCGGCCCTGCAGCAGCACGGGCTGCGTGCTGTCAAAGCGCAGGTCCAGCGCGAAGCCGCCACCCTGCACCTGCGCGGTGTAGCGGCTGTTGCCAGGCGCATCGGCGGCGGTGCGCACCAGGTGCCAGTCACGCAGGTGCACGGCCGTGTCACCCTGGGCTGCTTCGGCGATGCCGAAGCCCGTGCGCGCAATGCGCTGGTCGTGGTGCAGGTGCCGACCCTGCACATCCGTCAACGCCGCGTGCGCAAACACCAGCTGCCTGGCTGCAAACTTCGACTGCATGCTTTGCGTCGCTTCCACCCGCGAACGAAAGAACGTGACCTGGAAACCCCACAACCGCCCCTCGGCCCTCGCGTGGCCGGTGATGTACCACCACTCGGTGCGCAGATCGGGGTGGCTGCCGTGGTCGCGCGGGAACGCGAGCGTGCGCGGGGGCAGGGCGTGGGCCGGCCGTGCGCCCCATCCCCAGCCCGCCACCACCATGGGGACGCCGCTGCCCAGCGCCAGCCAGCGCCGCCGCGTCAACGCGCCCGGAACGCCGTGGGGTGCGGTGGTGTGGTCCATGCCGGTTCGATGGGTTCGTGCCTGCGCGGGCCTAGCCAATCAGCGCATGGATGCGCTGCTGCGCGGACGAGCAGTCGCCAAAGCGCTCGTCCACCCAGTGCGTGTCGAAGTAGGTGGGCAGATAGCGCTCGCCCGCATCGCACAGCAGCGAGAGGATGGAGCCCTGCTCGCCGCGCTCGCGCATCTCGCCCGCCAGCGTGAGCATCGCGACAAAGTTGGTCCCCGTGGATGGCCCCACGCGGCGGCCCAGCAACTGCGACAGCGCCTGCATCGCGCTCACCGATTCCGCATCGCTCACGTCGATCATGCGGTCCACCAGCGTGCGGATGAAGCTGGCCTCCACGCGCGGCCGGCCGATGCCCTCGATGCGCGAGCCCGGCGCGGTCAGCGTGGCATCGCCCGATCGGTGGTAGGCGCTGAACACCGAGCCCGCAGGGTCAGCAACGCACACCTGCGATGCGTGCTGCTGGTAGCGCACATAGCGGCCGATGGTGGCGCTGGTGCCCCCAGTGCCCGCGCCCACCACGATCCAGCGCGGCACCGGGTGCCGCTCGCGCTGCATCTGCGAGAACATGCTCTCGGCGATGTTGTTGTTGCCGCGCCAGTCGGTGGCGCGCTCGGCATACGTGAACTGGTCCATGTAGTGCCCGCCCGTGTCGGCCGCGATGCTGCGCGCCGCGTCGTACACCTCGCCCGCGCTGTCCACGAAGTGGCAGCGCCCGCCGTAGAACTCGATCAGCGCGATCTTCTCGGCCGAGGTGCTGCGCGGCATCACCGCCACGAAAGGCAGCCCGAGCAGCCGCGCGAAGTAGGCCTCGCTCACCGCCGTGGAGCCGCTGGAGGCCTCCACGATGGTCGAGCCCTCATGCACCCAGCCGTTGCACAGCGCGTACAGAAACAGCGACCGCGCCAGCCGATGCTTGAGGCTGCCCGTGGGGTGGGTCGATTCGTCCTTGAGGTACAGGTCGATGCCGTGCTCGGCGTAGCCCGGCAGGGGCAGGGGGATCAGGTGCGTGTCGGCACTGCGCTGGTAGTCGGCTTCGATGCGGGCGATGGCTTCGTGGAGCCAGGGGGTCGGAAGGGTCATGGGAGGATTGTCGTGCAGCTGGCCTATTGACGGCTGTCTATGCGGGAACGCTTGTTCGTGCACAGGCTGTGCGCCTACCAATCCTCCTTCACCGCCATCACCGCATCCCGCCCGGCCGCAGCGCGCCCGGCCAGCCACGCCGTCACCGTGCCTGCGGCCACCACGGCGGCAGCCAGTGCCAGCAGCCGAGCCACCGGCACCTGCAGGTCCATGGTCCAGTGAAAGCTCTGCGGGTTGACCACGTGCACCAGCACGACCGAGACCGCCAGCCCCAGCACGGTGCCTGCTGCGGCGCCGACCGCCGTCCATGCCGCACCTTCGCTGGCCACCACGGTGAGGATCTGCCTGCGGGTCAGGCCCAGGTGGGCCAGCAGGCCGAACTCCTTGCGGCGGGCCAGCACCTGGGCGCTGAAGCTGGCGGCCACGCCGAACAGCCCGATGCCGATGGCCACGGCCTGCAGCCAGTAGGTGACGGCGAAGCTGCGGTCGAAGATGGCCAGCGAGCGGGCGCGGATGCTGGCGGCGGAGGTGAATTCAAGCGCGCTGCCGCCCGGCGCCGCCCCGGGCGAGGCCGACCGGGCCAGGGCGGCGATGGACTCGCGCAGCGCTGCTTCGTCGGCGCCCTCGCGCAGCCACAGCGCCAGGTCGCTGGTGCGCGCATCGCCCGTCAGGCGCACGAAGTCCGCGCTGTCCATTGCCACCGCGCCGAACTGGCGCACATAGTCGCGCCACACGCCTGCTACGAAAAATGTAGCTGCCTGCGCTTGTCCTGATTGCGTCAGCGACCCAAAGGATTCGGCAAGCGCAGGCCAGTCGGCGCCGGGGCGCGCGCCGTACAGCTCGGCCACCGCCTCGCTCACGTACACGCCCACGCGGCCGGGCGGCACGGGCACGGGGTTGCCGACCAGGGGCAGGGCCTGCGCCGGGCCGCCCGCCAGGGGCCTGGCGATCAGCGCCACGGCGGGGCGTGCCGGGTCGAGCAGCAGGCTGCTGGTGCGCAGGGTCTGCACCCGCTCCACGCCGGGCAGCTGCGCCACGCGGTCGGCAAAGCCGGCGGGCAAGGCGGCAGCGTCGTCGGCCGCGGCGTTGCCGGCCAGGCGCACGTACAGCGGAGCGGGCAGCACGGCGTCCAGCCACTGGACGACCGAGCCGCGAAAGCTGGCCACCATCACCGTCAGGGCCACGGCCAGGCTGAGCGATGCCACCACGCCGCCCACGGCCACAGCGGCCGTGCCATGCATGCGGCGGGCGCGCTCCACGGCCAGCAGGGGCAGCGGCGAAGTGGCTGCGCCATGCCGCGCGGCCAGCGGCTGCACCGCATGCAGCAGCGCTTGCACGGCCCAGGGCAACAGCGCAATGCCGCCCACCAGCAGCATGCCCACGGCGACATAGGCGGCCAGCGGTATGCCAAAAACCGGTGGAGCGCTTGCCAGTAAAGCGCTGGTAGCTATCAAAACAATACCGGCGATGCCGCCTCGCTGGCGCCCGCCGTGGGTGCCCAGCCCCTTGAGCGTCTGCGCGGGCGCAAGGCGCTGGGCCTGGCGTGCGGGCCACCAGCCCCCCACCAGCGCGGCGGCCACGCCCAGGGCACCGTAGACCGCTGCGGCGGCTGCGCTCCACTGCAGGCCGGGCTGCACGCCCGCAAAGTAGCCGCCGCCCAGGTCGCCGCCCAGCACCTGCAGCGCCAGCGCTGCCAGGCCCGTGCCCAGCGCAATGCCGGCCACGCTGCCCAGCAGCCCGAGCGCGGCGGACTCCATCAGCACCAGTGCCAGTCGCTGGTGCGGCGTGGCGCCCAGCACGGCCAGCAGGGCGAACTGCGGCGCGCGCTGCGCCACGCTGAGCGCGAGTACGGAGAAGACGAGGAAGGCGCCCGTGAACAGCGCCACCAGCGCCAGCACGGTGAGGTTGACGCGGTAGGCGCGCGAGAGGTTGCTCACGCGCTGCGCGGCGTCGCCGGGCTCGCTCATGCGCACGCCGCGCGGCCAGCCGGGCAGCGCCTGCAGTTCGTGCTCCACCGTGGCACGCACGGCGCCAGGGCGCAGCTGCAGGTCGATGCGGCTGAGCTGGCCGCCGCGCCCGAACAGGTCCTGCGCCGCGGCGATGTCCATCACCGCCAGCGGTGCGCCCCCGGCGGCCACGGTACCGGCCACCTGTACGGTGAGCGCCTGCAGGCCGTACTGCAGGCGCAGATCGGCCAAGGGCCCGCTGCCGTCGCCTGCCAGCCGCAGCGCCTGCAACGCCGCCGCGTTGAGGAACACCTGCCCCGGTGCCAGCATGGCCAGGCGATCGGCGACGTCGAATGCACGCGGCATGAGCGAAGGGGCCATGGCGGGCAACACGAGCGCATCCACACCCGCCACGCGCAGGGCCACGCGCGCACCGGGCTGCGCGGCGTCTGCGGACACCGCAGCGCTGGCCTGGGCGGTCAGCTCCAGCCACGGGCTGGCCAGCGCCACCTGGGGGTGCGCGGCCACGGTGGCGTAGAGCGACTCGGGCAGCGCGCCCTGCGCGGCGCGCAGTTCCAGGTCGGGCTGGCCATTGACGGAGCGCACGGCCTGCGCAAACTCATCCAGCGCCGACGCGTTGATCACATGCACCGCAAACCCGAGAGCGACACCCAACATCACCGCCGCCACGGCGGCTGCGCTGCGCCAGGGATGGTGGCGCAGTTCCTGCCAGGAGAAGGTGCGAAGCAGCGCAAGCATGGGCCAGGCCTGGTCAGCGCACCGCAATCCCTTGCGCCGTGAGATGCAGCACCCGGTCGGCCCGTGCAGCCGCCGCATCCGAGTGCGTGACCAGCACCAGCGAGGCCCCGTGCTCGCGCGTCTGCGCCAGCAGCAGGTCCATCACGCGGGCTGCGGTGGTGGGATCGAGGTTGCCGGTGGGTTCGTCGGCCAGCAGCAGGGCGGGACGGTGGACGAGCGCGCGGGCGATGGCCACGCGCTGCAGCTGGCCGCCGCTGAGCTGCTGCGGCAGCCGGCTGCCCAGCTCGGCCAGGCCGACCGCATCGAGCATGTGCCGGACGCGGGCCGCGTCGGGGCGAGAGAGCAGCATCAGCGGAAGTGCGATGTTCTGCGCCACGTCCAGATGCGGCAGCACGTGGAAGGCCTGAAAGACGAAGCCCACATGCGCGCGGCGCCACAGCGCGCGCTGGGTGCCGTCGAGCGGGCCCAGGTCCGTGCTGCCGTGCGCGATGCGGCCGGCGTCCCAGGTGTCCAGCCCCGCCAGGCAATTGAGCAGCGTGGATTTGCCCACGCCCGAGTCCCCCACGATGGCCACGAATTCGCCGGGCGCCACGCTGAAATCGACCTGGGCGAACACCTGCACGTCGCCATAGTGCTTGCCCAGTTGCTCGACGCGCAGACCGGCGGCTGCGGCCTGCGGTGCGTGGCTGGCCGCCTGCGTCATGCCGTGTGCTGCCCCAGCCGCTGCAGCACGGCCTGCACCAGGGCGGCCACGGCGTCTGGCTGGTCGCAGGCGATGGCGTGGCGCTGCGGCATGCTGCGCAGCCAGGTGATCTGGCGCTTGGCGAGCTGGCGCGTGGCGGCAATGCCGCGCTCGCGCAGGTGGGCCAGATTCAGCGGTGCACCCTGCCCGCGTGCGGCCTGAAAGTCGAGTTCGTCCCACACCTGGCGGTAGCCGACACAGCGCATCGAGGGCAGGTCCGGGTGCAGGTCGCCGCGCGCGCGCAGGGCCTGCACCTCTTCGACCAGACCGCCGGAGAGCATGGCGTCAAAGCGCTGGGCGATGCGCCCGTGCAGCCATGCCCTGTCGTTGGGTTCCAATGAATAAAGGGCGCTATCGCCCGCTGGCAGGGCGCCGCCAGCTCCTTTTTTTGTAGTGTGAAAGCTCGACAGCGGCTGGCCGGAGAGATGCCACACCTCCAGCGCGCGCTGGATGCGCTGGCTGTCGCCCGGCGCCAGGCGTGCGGCCGTGACGGGGTCTGCCAGGGCCAGTTCTGCATGCAGCGCAGGCCAGCCATACTCGGCGGCCCGGGCTTCGATGCGTGCGCGCACGGCGGGGTCGGCGGGCGGCATGTCGTCGATGCCATCGAACAGCGCCTTGAAGTACAGCATGGTGCCCCCCACCAGCAGCGGCAGCGCGCCCCGTGCGCGGATGTCGGCCATGAGCCGCGTGGCGTCCTGCACGAATTCGGCGGCGCTGTAGGCCTGCAGCGGGTCGCGGATGTCGATGAGGTGGTGCGGCACCGCGGCGCGTTCCTCGGGCGTGGGCTTGGCGGTGCCGATGTCCATGCCGCGGTAGACCAGGGCGGAGTCCACGCTGATGATCTCCACCGGCAGGCCCTGCCGGCCCAGCACGGTGGCCAGCGCCAGCGCCCCGGCCGTCTTGCCGGAGGCGGTGGGGCCTGCCAGGGCGATGGCGGGCAGGCGGTGGTGCTGCAGCGGCGTGCTCACGCGCGGGCTCCGAATTTCTGTACCAGCGTCCAGGAGATCACGGCAAGCACCGTCGACCAGAACCAGATGCCGTTGACCAATGGCCACACGGTGCCGTCCAGGCGCGCGCCCAGCCAGCCGCCAATGGCGAAGGCGGCCAGCATCATCATGAAACCGTTGAGCGCGGACGCCACCCCCGCAGCCTGCGGAAACGGCCCCACGGCACCGCTTTGCCCGCAGGGCTGGTGGATGCCGTGGCCCAGCATGAACAGATAGAACGGCAGCGTCAGCGCCCAGGGCTGCTGCCAGCCCAGGTGCGCCACCAGCGCCATCAGCGTGCCGCCGCTGATGCTCAGGGCCCCGGCGATCGCCACCGTGCGCTGCAGGCCAAAGCGCCCCAGCAGGCTGCGGCACAGGAAGGTGCCGCCGAAGTAGGCCAGGCAGGCGGACGCCATCGTCCAGCCGTACTGGGTGCGGGTGAGGCCCAGCACGTCGATGTAGATGAACGAGGACGCCGCCAGAAAGGTGAACAGGCCGCTGTAGGTGGCCGTGGTCTGCAGCGAGAACGCCCAGAACGTGGGGTGGCGCAGCACCTGCATCCAGGTGCCGACCAGCACGCGGGGCTGCAGTGCCTGCGGGTTGCGGCGTGCCAGCGTCTCGGGCATGCGCAGTGCCACCAGGGCGAGCGTGACGACCGCATACACGGTAAGCGCCAGCAGCGCTGCACGCCAGCCCAGCCATTCGCTGAGGAGCCCCCCCATGGGTGCGCAGATGCAGGCCACGATGCCCAGCCCGGTCAGCGCCTTGGACATGGCCCGGGCGCCCTCGAGCGGCGTGTACAGGTCGCGCACGATGGCGCGTGCGCACATCACCACGGCGCCCATCGCGGCACCCTGCGCAATGCGCCACAGGATCAGCAGCGCCATGCTGGGCGCGAACGCGCTGCCCAGCGATGCCACGGTGTAGATCGCCAGGCCCGCCAGCAGGATCGGGCGCCGCCCGAACCGATCGGACAGGGGGCCCCACACCATCTGCGAGCAGCCGAAGGCCAGCAGCAGCCCGCTGAGCGTGAGCTGGGCCGACGCCATGGGCGCACCCAGGCTGCGTGTGAGCGCCGGCAGCGCGGGCAGGTACAGGTCGGTGGTGACGGGCTGGATGCTCAGCAGCAGGGCCAGCACCAGGATGGCCAGGCCAGGCGCAACCGTGGTGTTGGAAGCCGTGGGCACGGCGGTGGCGGAGGGGGCAGACATATCTGTCTGAGGGTACCAGATGGGCCGTCCCGGCCCGCGCCCGATGGCCCGGCGCCTGCCAGGTTGGAGTCGCGCCGAGCGGCCCTTGCCGATGCGCTGGCGGGCCAGCCTACTTGAGCTTGAACAGCGAGACCATGGCCTCGCGGTACAGGCTTTGTCCCACCGAGTTGGTGTTGTGGTGCGAGCCGCCCTCGACCAGCACGAACTGCTTGGGCTCCTGAGCCGCCTCGTACAGCTTGCGCCCCAGGCTGGGCAGGATCAGGCTGTCATCACTGCCATGCACCACCAGAAGGGGCGAGCCGATCTCCGAGACCTTGCGCACCGATTCAAAACGCTGGGTGATCAGGGCGGAAACCGGCAGCCAGCCCCACTTGAAGGTGCTGACCACCTCGGGAATACTGGTGAAGGTGCCTTCCACGATGGTGCCCTGCTCATCATCGACCTGGCGCGCGAGGTCGATGGCGATGGCGCCGCCCAGCGAATGGCCGAAGATGTAGCGGGGCTTGCCCGGCTGGTGCTCTGCCAGCCAGTTCCAGGCTGCGCGCGCGTCCTCGGCGGCGGTGGATTCGGACGGAAGGCCCGCGCTGCTGCGGCCAAAGCCCCGGTAGTCGATGGCCAGCACCGAGAAGCCCAGCTCCTGCATGCGCCGGATGCGGCCGGACGAGCCCGCCACGTTCCAGCGGGCACCGTGCAGGTACAGCAGCACCGGCGCATCCGCCCGGTCGTGGGGCAGCCACAGGCCATGCAGCTTCTCGGCCTTGCCGCTGTCCCGGGATTGGAAGTCGATCCACACGTCCGCCATGTCGTCGGTGGACTGCGCGCCGCCCCAACTGCGGTCGCTGGGCTGGAAGATCCATTCGCGCTGCTTGGCGTCGAGGGTGGCGCAGCCCGCCGAGACGGCAATGGCCAGCGCCAGGGAGACAAGGAGAGGGGTGCGTTTCATGACAGGGACTGACTGCGATCGTGTCGGAAAGTTCTGACACGGCCAAGCAGGGTTTGTGCCCATCTGCCTGGAGAAGCCGCCAATTGGCGCGCAACTCTCCCCTTTGTCATCGCTTGCGCGATGCGTCTGGCGGTGGCTTACACCACGCCCTGCGCCAGCATGGCGTCGGCCACCTTCACGAAGCCCGCGATGTTGGCGCCGTCCACATAGCTCACGCGGCCGTCGGCGTGCTTGCCGTAGCGCAGGCAGGCGGCGTGGATGCCCTGCATGATCTGCAGCAGGCGGGCGTCGACCTCTTCGCGCGGCCACGACAGGCGGGCCGCGTTCTGGCTCATCTCCAGGCCCGACGTCGCCACGCCGCCAGCATTGCTGGCCTTGCCCGGGGCGTACAGCACGCCGGCGGCCTCGAAGGCCTTGGCGGCGTCGATGGTCGAGGGCATGTTGGCGCCCTCGGCCACGCAGACGACGCCATTGCGGATGAGGGTGGCGGCGTCGCTGGCGTCCAGTTCATTCTGCGTGGCGCAGGGCAGGGCCACGTCCACGGGGATGTGCCAGGGGCGCACGCCGGCTTCGAACTGCAGGCCCGTGCGCTCGGCATAGTCGCTCACGCGGCCGTAGCGGTGGTTTTTCACGTCCATCAGGACGGCCAGCTTCTCGGGCGTGAAGCCTTCCTTGTCGACGATGGTGCCGCTGGAGTCCGACACGGTGATCACCTTGGCGCCCAGCTCCAGGGCCTTTTCCACCGCGTACTGCGCCACATTGCCCGAACCCGAGACGGACACGCGCAGGCCGTCGAACGAGCGGCCCTGCTGCTTGAGCATCTCCTGCGCGAAGTACACGGTGCCGTAGCCCGTGGCCTCGGGGCGGATCAGCGAGCCGCCGAACGACAGGCCCTTGCCGGTGAACACGCAGTCCGCCCGGTTGGAGAGCTTCTTCATCATGCCCGCCATGAACCCCACCTCACGGCCGCCCACGCCGATGTCGCCGGCCGGCACATCGGTGTCGGCACCTACGTGGCGGAACAGCTCGCAGACGAAGGCCTGGCAGAAACGCATCACTTCACCGGGGCTCTTGCCCTTGGGGTCGAAGTCGGAGCCGCCCTTGCCGCCACCCATGGGCAACGTGGTCAGGGCGTTCTTGAAGGTCTGCTCGAACGCCAGGAACTTGAGCACCGACAGGTTCACGGAGGGGTGGAACCGCAAGCCGCCCTTGTACGGCCCGATGGCCATGCTGTGCTGGATGCGGTAGCCCCGGTTGACCTGCACCGTACCGTGGTCGTCCACCCACGACACGCGGAACATCACGATGCGCTCAGGCTCCACCAGCCGCTCCAGCAGGCCGTGTTCGGCGTAGCGCGGGTGCTCGGCAATGAAAGGCCACAGGCTCTCCATGACTTCGGTGACGGCCTGCAGGAATTCGGGCTGACCCGGATTGCGTTGGGCGACATGGGACAGGAAGCTGCCTGCGGACTCGTATTTCATGGTTCTCCAGATTTGTGCGTAAAAGATGAGCAGCCAAGCGCGCTGCAAAAAAGGTTCAGCGCGGATTATGTTCAAAAGTTATACGTTCATGCGCAAGGCTATGCACAATGGTGGGGAATGTGGCAGGGATTTGCCACAAATTGGTGCATTTGATGGCGACTGCGGGTCGTCATCGTTTGGCAAGACGGGCGTCACGGCCTTGTCACAAGGCAAGCCCACAGTTCGGCGGTTTTAAACACGTTCTACAACACGACGAGGAGAAGACCATGCACATTTCTGGTGCGAAATTGGGAGCGCTGGCCCTGGTGGCCATGCTGGCGGCTTGCGGCGGGGACAACGACAACCCCTACCCCACACTGAGCGGTGACAGGCCGCTGGTGATCGGCCACCGCGGCGCCGCCGGCTACCTGCCTGACCACACGCTCGAAGGCTACAAGCGCGCCATCGACATGGGCGCCGACTTCATCGAGCCCGACCTGGTCGCCACCAAGGACGGCGTGCTCGTGGCCCGCCACGAACCCAACATCACCGGCACCACCGACGTGTCCACCCGGCCAGAGTTCGCCAGCCGCAAGACCAAGAAAATGGTGGACGGCGTGCAGGAAGAAGGCTGGTTCGTCTCGGACTTCACCCTGGCCGAGATCAAGACGCTGCGCGCCATCCAGCCCCTGTCCGACCGCGACCAGTCGCACAACGGCAAGTACCAGATCCCCACGCTCGAGGAAGTGCTGGACCTGGCCAAGAATGAAGGCGCCAAGGCCGGGCGCACCGTGGGTGTCTACCCCGAGACCAAGCACCCCACCTACCACGTCAATCTGGGCCTGGCGCTGGAAGACCGCCTGCTGGCCGTGCTGGCCAAGTACGGCTACACCACCAAGGCCTCGCCGGTGATCGTGCAGTCCTTCGAAGTGTCTAACCTCAAGTACCTGCGCACCAAGACGCAGATCCGCCTGGTGCAGCTGGTGGACGCGAACGACGTGAACCCCGACGGCAGCATGGACCTGACAGCGCCGTACGACAAGCCGTATGACTTCGCCGTGGCGGGCGACAAGCGCACCTTCGCGAGCCTGCTCACCGCCGACGGCCTCAAGGAAGTCAAGACCTACGCCGACGGCATCGGCCCCTGGAAGCCGTACCTGATCCCTTCCAAACAGGTGGACGCCAACAAGGACGGCAAGGCCGACGACCTCAATGGCGACGGCGTGATCGACGAGCGCGACCGCGTGATGATGGCCCCGACCGATGTGGTGAAGAATGCCCACGCCGTCGGCCTGATGGTCCACCCCTACACCTTCCGCAGCGAGGCCAAGCGCCTGGCGTCGGACTTCAAGGGCGACCCCAAGGCCGAGTACAAGCTGTTCTACAACCTGGGTGTGGACGGCGTGTTCAGCGACTTCCCGGACACCGCCAAGGCGGCGCGGGACAACTGAGCTGCCGATCTGGAGGGGCACGGCTTCGCAAGGCCGTGCCCAGCCGCCAAGTCAAAGGCCCGCGACTGCGGGCTTTTGATTTTTTGGCGGCGAGGGGTGGGCGTGGGGCGAAGCAGCGCCGTCATGTTGCTGCGGTTGCAGCCTGGGCAGGTTCGTGTGCCGACTGCAACCGGTCGGCAGGGGGCAGGTCCATCCAGGCGCGCATGAGCGCGGGCTGCTTTCGCAGCCAGTGCGTGGGCATGGCCTGTGTGCCCCAGACGGGGATGCGGCCGGCATATTCACCCATCAACCAGAACTGCCGCAGCGCCAGGCAGAGGGCGACGGCCGCCATGTCCGCAGGCGGCACCGCGCGCACGCTGGTGTAGCCGGCCAGATAGTGCTGCCACCGCTCCAGCACGGCAGGCGTGGCGGGCGTCTCGGGGCTGCGTGGCAGAAGCACCCACAGGTACACGGCCAGTTCATACGCCAGCAGGCCCGGGCCTGCGTCGTCGAAATCGAAGAACGCCGCCACCCGGTGGTGTCCGGCTCCTTCCGGTCCGTCGGCCATGAAGTTGTTGCTGCCGTGGCAGTCGCCATGGCAATGCACGCGCGTGAGGGGCGGCAGGGCCGCAAGGCGTGCGCGCAAAACCTCGGCCAGGTCCGAGAACTCGCGCCGCAGGGCGTCATCGACGGTGGGCGCGGCCAGCATGCGCTGCAGCGATGCGCCCAGCAGCTGCGGCACATCCAGTGTGTAGATGCTTTCGGGCCCCTGGTAGCTTTGCGCCGCAGCGTGCAACTGCGCGAGCCCCCGGCCCGTGGCC
The DNA here is from genome assembly GCF_019219095.1 of Acidovorax sp. sic0104. Classification (GTDB taxonomy): domain Bacteria; phylum Pseudomonadota; class Gammaproteobacteria; order Burkholderiales; family Burkholderiaceae_C; genus Acidovorax. The sequence continues at coordinate 92,986 of NZ_JAHUWH010000014.1, read as the reverse complement.
TCGATGTCCGCCAGCGACTCGCCGGGAGGGTCGCCCGGCAGAAAGTCGAACAGCACCAGCGCGCGGGGCCCTTCGGGCAGCGCCAAGCTCGCGCCGAATGAGCCATCTGCCGCGGGCAGCGGCGCTGCAACCGGAATGCCGTGCGCGCGCAAGTGGGTGAGCAAGGCGGTTTCGTAGGCGATGTTGGGCTCGCCGCGCGGCCGTTCGGCGCTCAGCCGCGCGATGGCGTGCTGCCCGCTGGCAAGGCGCAGCTCGTACACCTGGTTGAAGCCGCGCCGCAGCAATACGCAGTGCGCCACGGGGCCCAGCAGCCAGCCGGATTCCACGGCACGCGCGATGGCCTCGCCCGTGGGAGTGGTTTGTGCGATGGAGTGGGGGTCGAGGGCGATCATGGCGGCGTGTGCGTGCAGCAAGGCGCGCGATTGTGCCGCCAACGGCAACTTTGTGGCTTAACGCCAGCCAAAGGTGCAGCGGGCCATATGCCCCGCGCCGGTCAGAAACCGAAGGCGAACCCCACGCTCAGCAGCGTGCGGCCCTGCTGGCGGCCCACGGTGGCGTCCACCTGCCGGTCTGGCGCCCATTCCCACCGCGCACCGGCCTGGAAGACGGGCGCGCCGTGCTGGACGCCGAAGGCCTCCACATGCGGCGTCACCGCGCCCCAGTTGCGCTCCAGGGACACTCCCCAGGTGCCGCGCCACGGCTGTCCGCGCTCGCGCAGCGCCCCCAGGTTGGCATTGGCCACACCCCACGGCGCCGCGCAGGTGCCGATCATGTTCAGCGCCACCACGCTGCCGCCGCTGTGGCCCTGCGGCAGCCTGCGGTGCGTGATGCCGGCTGACGTGGCCGCGTTGCAGCCGTCTGCCTGCGCGGGGCTCCACAGCCACTTGGCCTGCACGCCCTGCAGCGTGTGGCGCTCTCCCACATCGCGCGCGAGCAAGGCGCCCAGCTCCAGGCCTTCGACGGGCGTGAAGGCGGGCGCTGCGTACAGGCTGCCCCGCTGTCCGCGCAGGCCTTCCCACCAGACTTCGACATGGCCCTGGCCCACCTCGTCCACGCCCGCGTCGTCCACGGTGAGCGGGCGCCCCGCGTGGGCGCAAGGAACGGCCATGCACAGAGTCGCCAGCAGGGCGGGCGCGAGGGGATGTGTACGAAGCTGTGAGGATTGCATTTGGCTGGAAGGAATCTGGCTATGCGAAGGGGGTTGATAGCCGGCGGCCACGAGAGATGCCGGGCAGGCGGGCCTGGCGCGCTACCTGCCCCGCAGGAACAGCGCGTCCAGCTCTTTCATCGACAGCTGCCGCCAGGTGGGGCGTCCGTGGTTGCACTGGTCGCTGCGGTCGGTGGTCTCCATCTGGCGCAGCAGCGCGTTCATCTCGTCGATGGTCAGGCGCCGGTTGGCCCGCACCGCGCCGTGGCAGGCCATGGTGCCCAGGATCTCGTTGCGGGCGCGTTGCACCACCGTGGTGGCGTCGTGCGCGGCCAGTTCGGCCAGCACGCTGCGGGCCAGCTCCACCGGATCGCCGAAGCCCGATGCCGTGGCCAGCGTGGTGGGCACGGCGCGCACGGCCAGGGTCTTGGGCGAGAACGGCACCACCTCCAGCCCCAGCAGCGCCAGCACGTCGGTGGACTCCTCGGCGGTGGCGACCTCTTCGGCCGTGGCGGCGAAGGTGGCGGGGATCAGGAGCGGCTGGCTCGCGATGCGCGCCCCGCTGTCCACCTGGGCCTTCAGGCGTTCGTACACGATGCGCTCGTGTGCGGCGTGCATGTCCACGATGATCATGCCCTGCGCGTTCTCGGCCAGGATGTACACGCCGTGCAGTTGCGCCACGGCACGGCCCAGGGGCCAGGTGGCATCGCTGCGGGTGGCCGGTGTGCTGCCGGCGTGGGCCATGGCGCTGGTGTCTGCTGAAAGGCCCGGTGCGGCGGCAAGGGGGGCTGCCGCTCCCGGCGAGTCCCATGGCGGCACCTCGGCGGCGTTGCCAGCGGGCCCTTCTTGCCCTTGCTGCGACTGCGGCTGCGCGGCTTGCCACGGGGCCGGGCCTGCGGCTGCGCCTGGAGCAGCGGGGTCCTTGCGGGGCCCCCATAGTGCCTGAAGGTCGGCCACCTGGTGGCCGCGTTCTTCAAATCTGATAGCAGACTGCGCTTGCCAGGTGCGCCCTGGCGCCTGTTTTGATGGGAATCCCGGCGCGTTGTCGCCCGTGGGGCTGGCACCGCCCTCGGCAGACGCGGCGGCTGTTGCTGCCGCCAGCGCTGCGGCACGTGGTGCGGCCAGGGCGTTTTCGACCGCGTGGCGCACGGCCTGGTGCACTTCGCGGCTGTCGCGAAAGCGCACCTCGATCTTGGTGGGGTGCACGTTCACATCCACGCGGGCGGGGTCGATCTCCACATACAGCGCATACACGGGCTGCTTGTGGCCGTGCAGCACGTCTTCATAGGCGCTGCGCGCGGCGTGGGTCAGCACCTTGTCGCGCACGAAGCGCCCGTTGACGTAGCAGTACTGGTGGTCGGCGCGCGAGCGCGCGGCGTCCGGCAGGCCGGCGCGGCCGGTCACGACCACCGGGCCCACGCGGTGCTGCACGGCGACGGACTGCGCGACGAAGTCCTCGCCGAGCACGTCCGACAGGCGGCGCGCCAGTGCGTCCTGCAGGCCGTCGGCCGCGCCCTGGCCCGGCACGAAGGTGGCGCGCCACTGCTCCACCAGCTTGCCTTCGTGCCAGATGGCAAAGCCCACGTCGGGCCGGGCCAGTGCGTGGCGGCGCACGGATTCGATGCAGTGCGCAAGCTCGGTAGCGTCGGTCTTCAGGAACTTGCGGCGCGCGGGTGTGGAAAAGAAGAGTTCCTTGACTTCCACCGTGGTGCCGGTGGCACGCGCAGCGGGCCGCAGCTCGCCGCTGCGGGCATCCAGCAGGAAGGCGCTGGATTGAGCGGCCGGCCGCGACAGCAGCGCCATCTCCGAGACGGACGCAATGGCCGCGAGCGCCTCGCCCCGAAAGCCCATCGTGGCCACGGTCTCCAGGTCGTTCAGGTTGGTGATCTTGCTCGTCGCATGGCGGCGCAGCGCCACGGGCAGTTCCTCGTGCGGTATGCCGCCGCCGTCGTCTTCCACCGTGATCAGGCGCACGCCACCGGCGGACAGCCGCACGGTGATCTGCGAAGCACCCGCATCGAGCGCGTTGTCCACCAGCTCGCGCACCACCGACGCGGGGCGCTCGACCACCTCGCCCGCGGCGATCTGGCTGATCAGCTCGTCGGGCAGGTCGCGGATGGGGCGGCGAGGGGATGGGGGCGCGTCGGCCGGCACGGCGGCTGCGATAGGGGCGGTGGTGTCGTTCACCAAGTGGATTTTATGAGTGCCGGGCCCGCGCAGGGGCTTTGCGGGGCATCGCGGCGGGGTGGGGATAATGCCCGCTGCTTTTTTGCCAACACCAGCCCATGGAACTTGTCACCTTTCTCATCGACTTCATCCTGCACGTGGACAAGTACCTTGAAGCGTTCGTGCAGGCCTACGGCCCCTGGGTGTACGCGCTGCTGTTCCTGATCGTCTTCGTGGAAACGGGCGTGGTGGTCATGCCCTTCCTGCCGGGCGACTCGCTGCTCTTCATCGTCGGAGCGCTGTGCGGGGCGGGGATGATGAGCTTTCCCATCGCCTGCGTCGTGCTGATCGCCGCGGCCATTCTGGGGGACCAGTGCAATTACTCGATCGGGCGGTATTTCGGGCCCAAGGTGTTTCAGTGGGAAGACTCGCGCTGGTTCAACCGCCGCGCGTTCAATCAGGCGCATGATTTTTACGAGCGCTACGGTGGCATCACCATCATCCTGGCGCGCTTCATGCCGTTCATCCGCACGTTCGCGCCTTTCGTGGCGGGCGTGGCCGAGATGGGCCGCGCAAAGTTCACGGCGTTCAACGTCGGCGGCGCGCTGCTGTGGGTGCTGGGCATCTGCACTGCGGGCTACTTCTTCGGCAACTTTGCATGGGTGAAGGAAAACCTGGACAAGATCATCTGGGCCATGATCTTCATCCCCGGACTCATCGCGATCTTTGGCGCCTGGCGCGCAGGCCGCGCTGCCAAGGCGGCTTGAGGCCTCGCCCGGGTGGCCCCCCCAAGACAAAACTCCTGGCGCCCGTGAACGAGCGGCAGGAGTTTTTTTTGGCCACCACGCCGCAAGGTGCGTGGGAGGCTGGTTGGCAATAAGCTGGCAACAGGTGGCGGCTGATCAGCGGCGATAGGGGCGGCGCTGGTCGCGGTCTTCACCGATCTCATGGCCCACCAGAGCGCCGGCTGCGGCACCGCCGATGGTCCCCACGGGGCCGCCGAAGATGGCGTTGCCGGCCACACCGCCGACCACGGCGCCTACACCGGTGCCGACCTGGGCATTGGTGGGGTTGGAAGCGCAACCACCCAGGGCAAGGGCTGCAGTGCAAGTGGTCGCAAGGAGGATGTGACGGATTTTCATGGCAAGAGTCCTTTGTGCTGTGGATTCAGGCCTTGCAGCCCAGCAGCGGGTGCTGATGGACTCGACCTGTGACTGAACTATCCATCCCGCTCCGCGCCACGGGCGTAGGCAAGCTGGGGCTGAGCCTGTAGGACATGCCGCGCCGCCGCTGAAGGCCGGACGTGGTGGGGACGGCCCCGGTTCGGGACGGCTTGCGCGGGTTGCGCCGGGCCGTCTTGCCGGTGGCGGATTTGCGGCACTTCTAAGGGTTTACGTGGCATCGTCCCCGTTGCCAAGCCTGCGGTGCAGACTGATCATTGACTGGCCATGAACACACGACGCGACCAGAGCGCGGCAACCGAGGGGATACCAAGATGGGCCAGCACACCAACCACGCGGGCCAAGGCCCCCAGCTCACCGTAGCGCAGCAGATCAGCCTCATCGTCGGGGTGGCGGTGCTGGCGCTGGTCGTCATCCTGGCGCTGAGCCTGGTGCGGGTGCAGACCCTGGGCCGCACCGTGGACCACCTGGCCACCGAGCAGGTCGAGCGGCTGCAGCTGGCCCTGCGCTGGCGCAGCAACATCGCGGTCAACTCCACGCGCGTGTTCTCCATTGCGCAGAGCGATGGTGACGACCTGCAGAACTACTTCAAGGACATGGTCGCCGCGACCACGGCGGATACCACGACGGTGCAAAAGCGCTACACCGAGCTGGAGCACAGCCCGGAGGGGCTGCGCATCCAGGAAGAGCTGGCGGCCGTGCGCACCAAGTACCTGGAGACCCGCGACAAGGCCCTGGCCCTCAAGAAAGCGGGCGACATGGCGCAGGCACGGAGCTATGCGCTGGGCAGCTTCGCGCCGGCACTCAACCAGTACAACACCGTGGCGGACAAGATGGTGGCCTACCAGGTGCAGCGCTCGGCCGAGCAGGCGTCAGAGGCTGCGGCACTCATCAGCTCGTACCGCACCACGGTGCTGGTGGCCGGTGTGGCCGGGCTGGCGCTGCTGGTGCTGCTGTCGATGGTGGTGGTGCAGCGCATCCGCCGGTCGCTGACCGAAGTGGCCACGGTGGCCCAGCGCATCGGTGAAGGCGATCTGTCGCAGCCCATCCAGGTGCAGGGACGTGGCGAGGTGGCGCGGATGATGCAGGCGATGGACACCATGCAGGCATCGCTGGTGCGCATCGTGGGCGACGTGCGCCACAGCAGCGACAGCATCGCCACCGGCTCCAGCGAGATCGCCGCCGGCAACGCCGACCTGAGCCAGCGCACCGAAGAGCAGGCCAGCAACCTGGAGCAGACAGCCGCGTCGATGGAAGAAATCACGAGCACCGTGAAGAACAACTCCGACACCGCGCAGCGCGCCGCCGTGCTGGCGGGCACCGCATCGGCAGCGGCCGTCAAGGGCGGCGAGGTGGTGGGCCAGGTGGTGGCGACCATGCAGGACATTTCGGCCGCGTCGCGCAAGATCACCGACATCATCGCGGTGATCGACGGCATCGCCTTCCAGACCAACATCCTGGCGCTGAACGCTGCGGTGGAGGCGGCTCGCGCGGGCGAGCAGGGCCGTGGGTTCGCGGTGGTGGCCAGCGAGGTGCGCAACCTTGCGCAGCGCAGCGCTGACGCCGCCAAGGAAATCAAGGTCCTGATCAACGCCAGCGTCTCCAGGGTGGAAGACGGCACGCAGCTGGTGAGCAATGCGGGCCAGAGCATGGAAGACATCGTCACGCAGGTCAAACGCGTGAGCGACCTGATTGGTGAGATATCGAGCGCGACGGGCGAGCAGACCATCGGCGTCAGCCAGGTGGGCGAGGCGGTGACGCAGCTCGATCAGGTCACGCAGCAGAACGCCGCGCTGGTGGAGCAAAGCGCCGCTGCGGCCGACAGCCTCAAGCACCAGGCGGCGCGGCTGGCCGAGGTGGTGAGCGTGTTTCGCCTGTAGCCAGGGCCGCGCGGGCCGGGGCCGGCCCCGCGCGCCCACACGGGCGCGTGGACATGATGGGTGCCCCAAGGGCCGCGCGGCTGACTCTGATCAGCGCTCTGCGGGCTGAAGGCACAGTGTGACCAGCAGGGACGCCGGCTGCACCGCCTTGAGCGCATGCAGCATGCGCGGTGCCAGGTGCACGAAGTCGCCGGCATGCAGTTGCTGCACCGCGCCTTCGTTCATGAACTCCACCACGCCTTCGATGCACTGCACCGTGGCTTCGCCCGGGGTCTGGTGCTCTTTCATGGACTTGCCCACGGGCAGCACCACGCGCATGACCTCGAGCTGGCCGGCTTTCAGGATGGCGGTGGTGATGGCTTCGGGCAGGCGGTCGCCCAGGGGGCGAACACTGACGATCTGGCCGGATTGGGCGTGGGGCAGTGCCATGGCATTTCTCCTTGCGTCCGCGGCGCACGGCCTGCTCGCAGGGGCGGGGCTGCACGGGCGGTGTCGATGATGCAGCCTACTTTGCCTGTACTTGGCTGTCCGCGCAAGGCAAGGCACCTGCACGCTGGAAGCTGCTGCGGGTCTACACCGACCTGCTGCGCGCCAGCGGCGGGTTCTTGGCGAAGTAGCGCGTGATGCCGCGCATGAGGGCATCGGCCAGCTTTTCCTGGTAGGCGCTGCTGCGCAGGCGCTGCTCTTCTTCGGGGTTGCTGATGAAGGCGGTTTCCACCAGCACGCTGGGGATGTCCGGAGCCTTGAGCACCGCAAAGCCCGCCTGCTCCACGCGGGGCTTGTGCAGTTTGGCCATGCCGCCGATCTCGCCCAGCAGCACGCTGCCGAGCTTGAGGCTGTCGTTGATCTGCGCGGTGGTGCTCATGTCCAGCAGCGCGCGCTGCACGTGCTGGTCTTTCGATTGCACGTTGATGCCGCCCACCAGGTCGGCCTGATTCTCTTTGTTGGCCAGCCAGCGCGCGGCGGTGCTGGAGGCGCCGCCCTGGCTGAGCGCGAACACGCTGGCGCCGCGCGCGGCCGGGGTGGTGAAGGCATCGGCGTGGATGGAGACGAACAGGTCGGCCTGCACGCGCCGGGCCTTTTGCACGCGCACGCCCAGCGGCACGAAGAAGTCCCCGTCGCGGGTGAGGAAGGCGCGCATGGGGTTGCCGCCCACGGTGGTCGCGTTGATGCGGTCGCGCAGCAGGTGGGCCACGCGCAGCACCACGTCCTTCTCGCGGGTGCCCGCCGGGCCGATGGCGCCCGGGTCTTCGCCGCCGTGGCCGGGGTCCAGCGCCACGATGATGATGCGGTCGGTCTGCGTGGACGTGGCACGGTTGGGAGTGGGCCGGGCGGGCTCTGCCGGCGACGGCGCTGCCGCCACCACGGGCGGCGGTGCGCCGGCCGGGCCGGGGCGCTGGCTGCGCTGCGCGATCAGGTCGCCCAGCGGGTCGGTTTCTGCGGGCGGCGGCGGGCCGGTGCGTGCCGTGGCGGTGGGAGGCGCGGGCAGGGGTGTGCCGGATGCGGGCGCTTCGCGCAGGCGCTCGGCAATCAGGGCCTCCAGCGGATCCACCGGTGCGGCTGGGTACAGGTCGAACACCAGGCGGTGCTGGTAGGCGGCCACGGGCGGCAGGGTGAACACCTGGGGCAGCGCGGCCTGCTTGAGGTCCACCACCAGGCGCACCACGCCAGGCGCGTTCTGGCCCACGCGGATCCCGGCGATGTTCGGGTCGTCCGGCTTGACCTTGGCCACCAGCTCGCGCAGCTCGGGGCTCAGATCGATTCCTTCGATGTCCACGGCCAGGCGCGGCGGCGTGGTCACGAAGAACTGCTTGGCCACCAGGGCGCCGTCGGACTCGATGGTGACGCGCGAGTACTCAGGGGCGGGCCACACCCGCACGGCCAGGATGGTGGCGCCACGGGCGATCTGCTGCGTGCCGAGCAAAAGGACCAGGCTTCCCGTCTGCAGCAGCGTGCGGCGGGACGGCTGGCTCAGCGCCGGGCGGGGTGGCAGATTCATTCGTTCAGAGTCCTTGCAGCAGCTGGAGGCCGTGGGCCGTGGGGGCGTGCACCGTGACAGCCCTTTCGGTGTCGTCAATTGCTTCAATGTGTATAGCAAGGTCTGCAGGCGGGGTGAGCGCTGCAGCCTTTTCCGGCCATTCTGCCACCTTGAGGCCCGGGTTGGCAAAAATGTCCCTGAATCCGGCGTCTTCCCACTCGCGCGGGTCGTCGAAGCGGTAGAAGTCGAAGTGCCAGATCGCCATGCCCGGCGCCTCATGGGGCTCCACCACGGCGTAGGTGGGGCTTTTGATGCGGCCTTGCACGCCCAGGGCGCGCAGCAGGTGGCGCACCAGCGTGGTCTTGCCGGCGCCCAGGTCGCCGTGCAGCGTGACGAAGGCATTGGCCAGCTGCGGCTGCGCGGCCAGGCGGCGCGCGAAGTCGGCGGTGTCGTCTTCGCCGTGCCAGGTGAAGGGGCGGGCGGCGGCCTGCGCTGCGGGGGCGCCGCTTTCTACAATCTGGCCGGTATGTGGTGCAACAGTCAACTCGTTCCTCAAATGCAGGAGTGGGCCCGCGAGCTGGGATTTTCCCAAATCGGCGTGGCGGGGGTGGACTTGTCCGCCGCAGAGCCCGGGCTTTCGGCCTGGCTGGCGCAAGGGTTCCATGGAGAGATGCATTACATGGCATCGCACGGCCTGAAGCGCGCCCGCCCGTCCGAACTGGTGCCCGGCACCGTGAGCGTGATCACGGCGCGCATGGATTATTTGCCGCGCGACACCGGCCAGGGGGCGGCCCAGGGCGCCGGGCCGGGCTGGCAGGCCCACGAGCTGGCGCGGCTCACGCGGCCGCACGAGGGCATCGTCTCGGTCTACGCCCGGGGGCGCGACTACCACAAGGTGCTGCGCGCGCGGCTGCAGAAGCTGAGCGACCGCATCGCTGAGGCCATCGGTCCGTTCGGCCACCGCGTGTTCACCGACTCCGCCCCCGTGCTGGAGGCCGAACTGGCCGCGCGCAGCGGCCAGGGCTGGCGCGGCAAGCACACGCTGGTGCTCAACCGCGAGGCGGGGTCGATGTTCTTCCTGGGCGAGATCTACGTGGACATGGCGCTGCCCGAGAGCGCCCCCGTCACCGCGCACTGCGGCAGCTGCAGTGCCTGCATCGACGTGTGTCCGACGCAGGCCATCATCGCGCCGCACCGCATCGATGCACGGAGGTGCATCTCCTACCTCACCATCGAGCACGCGGGTCCCATCCCGCTGGAGCTGCGGCCGCTGCTGGGCAATCGCATCTACGGCTGCGACGACTGCCAGCTCATCTGCCCCTGGAACAAGTTCGCGCAGGTCAGCCGGCTGCCCGACTTCGACGAACGCAAGGGGCTGTCGGGCCAGCAGCTCGTGCACCTGTTCGCGTGGGACGAGCCCACCTTCCTGCGCATGACGGAGGGCGGCCCCATCCGCCGCATCGGCCATGAGCGATGGCTGCGCAACGTGGCGGTGGCGCTGGGCAATGCGCTGGCGGCCACGCACGACGATGCCCTGCGCGTGGCGCTGAAGTCCCGTGCGCAGGACGACAGCGCGCTGGTGCGCGAGCACGTGGCCTGGGCGCTGGGCGAAAAATTTGAATGAAATGGGCCTCTGGCGCTTGATGGCAAAGCGCCAGTAGCTATCAAAACAGTAGTATTCGATTCAGCGCAGCAGCAGCCCGGCGCCCTTGAGCGTTTCAGCCAGGCCCTGTGCAAACCGCTCGTAGCCCGCCGCGTTGGCGTGAATCTGGTCGGAGCGCAGGCTCGCGTCGGCGAGCACCGTGGACCAGCCCTTGGCGTGCAGGGGGATCTTCAGCTCGCCGGCAATCTCTTCGTACATCGCGTGGTCGCTCAGAAGGCCGGCGGACGCCGCCAGGATCGACAGCTCGGGCACGGCCACCAGCACCACCTGGGCGCCGCTGGCGCGGGCCTGCGTGCAGATGCTGCGGATGTTGGCGCGGGTGGCGCTGGCGCTGTGGCGGCGCAGGAAGTCGTTGCCGCCGATGCCGACGATCACCAGCGCGGGCTGGTGTTTTTGCAGCAGGGCAGGCAGGCGCTCCAGCGCCTGGGCCGAGGTGTCGCCCGACACGCCGCCATTGACCACCTTCCAGCCGGTCAGGCGCTGCAGCACGGCAGGGTAGGCCGCCTCGGTGGATGCGCCCACGCCCGAGGTGAGCGAGTCGCCCAGCGCGAGCACGGTGGCGTCGGACGGCACGGCCTGGCCGCGCGGGGCCTTGCGGCCACAGGCGGCAAGGGGCGCGGCTGCAACCATGGCCAGCCCGGCCAGCAATGCCCGGCGGCGCGCGAGGGTCGCGTTTGCACTGTCGCCAGTGATGACACGGCAAGAATCGTTCATCGCAAGAACCCCAAGGCAAATGGCAGGCTCACCATGCCGAGCAAGGTGGACATCGTCACCAGCCCCGCCACATACGGCCCGTTGTAGCCCATGCGGGCGGCCAGCACGTAGCAGGTGGATGCGGTGGGCAGGGCAGAGAACGCCAGCAGCATGGTGGTCTGCACCGGGTTCAGCCCGAACAGGCGGGCCATGCCGAAGGCGATCAGCGGCTGCACCAGGTGCCGGATGGACAGCACCGCCACGCTCAGCGCCTTGCCCCGGGTGAGCAGGCCGAACTCCAGGCCCGCGCCGGCGGCCATGAGCCCCAGCGCCAAAGACGCAGCGCTGATGCGGCCCACGGTGGGCGCCGCCCACTCGGGGATCTGAAAGCCGAGCAGGTTGGCCACCAGCCCCGACAGCGTGGCGACGATGAGCGGATTGCGCGCGAGTTCGCGCACGAAGCTGTGCTTGCCGTTGCGTGCCATGGGCCACACGGCCGCCACATTGAAGAGCGGCACGCACACGCCGATCAGCACCGCAATCATCAGCAGGCCCTCGGAGCCCGCCAGCCTTTCGGCGATGGCCAGCCCGATGAAGGAGTTGAAGCGGAACGCCACCTGCGCGCTGGCCGCATGGTCGCGTGCGTCGATGTGCCTGCCCACCCACGGCCAGTGCGGCAGGCTGTAGGCCAGCGCAATGCCGATGAGGCCCGAGAGGAGGCCCGCGGCGATCAGGCCCGACGCCGCGCCCACGTCCACGGGGCTCTTGACGATGGACTGGAACAGCAGCACCGGAAAGAGCAGGTAGTACACCAGGCTCTCCACGGGTTGCCACACCGTCCTGTTCAAGGCGGTGAACCGGCAAATGAGGTAGCCGCACAGGATGAGGGAGAAGTCAGGAAGCAGGAGCTGGGCGTAATTCACCGGCGGAGAATACTTGATGTGCGGCAAGGCCTTGGGGTTAGCCCTTATGTGGAATCCGCAGAGCGCCTTGGCGTGCATTGCGCATACCATCGGCGCCTGTCTGTTTGTCCGTTATCCCGCACGAAGGAGAACTCGAATGCATCGTCGTCAATGGCTTGCTCTGACGGTATTGGCCGCCGCCGCCGGATCGGCCGCCGCCCAGGGCTACCCCAACAAGGTGATCAAGCTGCAGGTGCCTTTCGCACCCGGCGGCACCACCGACATCATTGCGCGCGTGATCGCCGACCCGCTGGGCCGTGCCCTGGGCCAGAGCGTGATCGTGGAGAACAAGGCCGGTGGCGGCGGCATCGTCGGCGCGGCCGAAACCGCCCGCTCGGCGCCGGACGGCTATACGCTGGGCATCGCCACCGTGTCCACCACGGCGGCCAACCCCGCCATCAACCCCAAGACGCCGTACAACCCGCTGACGGACTTCACGCCCGTCATCAACATCGCGGCCACGCCCAACATCATCGCGGTGAACCCCAACTTCCCCGCCAAGGACTACAAGGCCTTCGTGGCCGAGCTCAAGAAGGCGCCGGGCAAGTACTCGTACTCGTCGTCGGGCACGGGCGGGATCGGCCATCTGCAGATGGAGCTGTACAAGAGCCTGTCGAATACCTTCGTCACGCACATCCCCTACCGTGGCGCGGGCCCCGCACTGAATGACACCGTGGCAGGCCAGGTGCCGATGATCTTCGACAACCTGCCCTCGGCATTGCCCTTCATCAAGGACAACCGCCTGGTGCCCATCGTGGTGGCTGCGCCCCAGCGCGTGGCGGCATTGCCCAACACGCCCACCTTCAAGGAACTGGGCCTGGAGCCGGTGAACCGCATGGCCTACTACGGCATCATCGGACCCAAGGGCCTGCCCAAGGACGTGGTGGACAAGATCAATGCCGGCGTGCGCAAGGCGCTGGAAGACCCGGCCGTGAAGAAGCGCATCGAAGAGACGGGCTCCATCGTGATCGGCAATACGCCTGAGCAATTTGCCGAGCAGATCAAGGCCGAGTTCGCCGTGTACAAGGAAGTGGTCGTCAAGCAGAAGCTGACGCTGGAATAAGCACACCGCATCCCATCACAAGCCGCCCGCTGACCCCGGGCGGCTTTGTTTTTGGGGGGGCTTGGGTTTCCTGGGCCCTGGCGCTGCGGCAGGCTTGTTTACGTGCTATCGTTTTTCCATGTCCGATGCGAGCCTGACTGCGATAGATGCCTTTGTCGATGCCCTGTGGCTGGAGGACGGACTGTCGCGCAACACCCTGGCGGCCTATCGGCGCGACCTTACCCTGTATGCGCAGTGGCTGGCGGCGCAGCAACCCGCCGTCGCGCTGGACGGGACGGCAGAGCACCACCTGAACGGCTACTTCGCGGCGCGGCACGCAGAGACCCGCGCCACGTCGGCGAACCGGCGGCTCACGGTGCTCAGGCGCTACTTCCACTGGGCGCTGCGCGAGCGCCGCATCACGGCCGACCCCACGGTACGGCTCATGGCAGCCCGCCAGCCCCTGCGCGTGCCCAAGACGCTGTCGCAGGCGCAGGTCGAGGCGCTGCTGAACGCGCCCGACCTGGGCAACCCGCTGGGCGTGCGTGATCGCACCATGCTGGAACTGATGTACGCCAGCGGCCTGCGCGTGACCGAGCTGGTGACGCTCAAGACCTTCCAGCTGGGCCTGGCCGAGGGCGTGCTGCGCGTGATGGGCAAGGGCGGAAAGGAACGCCTGGTGCCCTTCGGCGAAGTGGCCCGCCAGTGGCTGGAGCGCTACCTGCAGGAGGCGCGCGGCGCCATCCTCGGCGGGCAGCAGACGGACGACCTTTTCGTGACCCAGCGCGGCAGCGGCATGACGCGCGTGATGTTCTGGGTCATCGTCAAGAAATGGGCGGCCGCGGCGGGCATCACCGTGCCGCTGTCTCCCCATACCCTGCGCCACGCATTCGCCACCCACCTGCTCAACCACGGCGCGGACCTGCGCGTGGTGCAGCTGCTGCTGGGGCATGCCGATATCTCGACGACGACCATCTACACCCACGTCGCGCGCGAGCGGCTCAAGGTGCTGCACTCGGAGCACCATCCGCGCGGCTGATGGGCGGCTGATGCCGGGTCCGCCTGGCAGCCCGGGTTTGACAATTCCTCACAACAACACAAGGAGACAAGAGCATGAAGAAACTGGTTGCAGGCGCGTTGCTGCTGGGGCTGGCCACCCTGTGCATGGCCCAGAGCTGGCCCACGGCCAAGCCCATCCGCCTCATCGTGGGCTACCCGCCGGGCGGAGGCATCGACTTCGCGGCGCGAACTGTGCAGGTGCCGCTGCAGGATGCACTCAAGCAGCAGATCGTGGTGGACTACAAACCCGGCGCGGGCGGCATGCTGGCAGCCACCGAACTCACGCGCGCCGCGCCGGACGGCTACACCATCCTGCTGGCCAATACCGGCCCGTTCGCCATCGCGCCCTACCTGCAGCGCAAGATGCCGTACGAGCCCTTGAAGCAGTTCACGTACATCGGCCAGATCAGCCAGGGCAGCTATATCGCCGTGACCCGGCCCGACCACCCCGCCAAGGACCTCAAGGACTGGGTGGGGTGGGCCAAGGCCAACGCCGGCAAGGTGAACTTCGCCTCCGGGGGCGCGGGCACCTCCACCCACCTCAATGGCGAGCTGATGAACCAGGCCACGGGCCTTGATGTGACGCACGTGCCGTACAAGGGCAGCGCACCCGCGGTTCAGGACCTGATCGGCGGCCAGACGCAGTTGCTCATCGACGCGGGGCCGGTGCTGCTGCCACAGATCAAGGGCGGCAAGCTCAAGGCGCTGGCCGTGACCGGGCCCCGGCGCGACCCGCAACTGCCCGACGTGCCCACGGTGGGCGAGCTGGGGTTTGCGGGCATGGAGTCGGTCGGTTTCCAGGGCCTGGTGGGCCCTGCGGGCCTGCCGAGGGACGTGGTGGACAAGCTGGCAGCCGAGCTGGCGAAAGTGCTGGCCCAGGCCGACACCAAGGCCAAGTTCGCGGCGACGGGTTCCGAAGTACATTCGCTCGGCCCCGTCGAGTTCTTCGGCTTTGTCAAAGGCGAGAACGAAAAATGGGCCAAGCTCATCCGGGAGCGCAAGCTTGAGCTGGACTGATGCGTTGGCGCATTGGGCCCCCGATGGCGGCAGGCCCGTGTGGCCCGCCGATGTGCGAGTTGATTGACGGATTGTTCCGATGCCCACTTTTTCACCCCTGTCCCGCCGATATCTCCTGGCCATAGCGGCCCTGGCCCTGGCTCCTGCCGCAGCAATTGCGCAGGCGCCGTCCTGGCCCACGGCCAAGCCCATCCGCATCGTCGTCGCCTATCCGGCCGGCGGCGTGAGCGACACGGTGGCCCGCGCGCTGGCCGACAAGCTGGCAGTGCAGCTGGGCACGCCGGTGGTCATCGAGAACAAGGCGGGCGCGAGCGGCAGCATCGGCGTGGACGCCGTGGCCAAGGCCGCGCCCGACGGCTACACGATCGGCTTTGCGGCCATCAGCCCGCTGGCGCTGAACCCGCACCTGTCCAAGTCGCCGTTCGACCCGCAAAAGGACATCGCGCCGGTGGTCAGCGTGATGTATTCGCCGGTGCTGCTGCTGGGGACGCCCGCAAGCCAGGCGGGCGACTTTGCTGCGCTGATCGCCGGTGCCAAGGCCCACCCGGGGCAGGTGCGCTGGGCCACATCGGGGCTGGCGTCGCTGGGCCACATCATGCTGGAGCAGATCGTGGGCAAGAGCCAGGTGCAGATCACGCACGTGCCCTACAAGGGCGGCGGCCAGCAGATGAACGACGCGCTGGGCGGGCAGTTCGAGGTGCTGTCCACGAATGCCGGGCCCGCCGTGCTGCAGCACATCAAGGCCGGCAAGCTCCGGCCCCTGGCCGTGGGCGCGCCCGCGCGGCTCGACTCGCTGCCCCAGGTGCCCACGCTGGCCGAGCTGGGCCAGCCCGCTGCCAACCTGTCGTCGCTGTTCGGCCTGTATGCGCCGGCACAGACGCCGGCTGCCGTGGTCGCGCGTCTCAATGCCGAGGTGAACAAGGCGCTGGCACAGCCCGACATCCGCAACAAGCTGGACGCCACTGACAACGTGCCCACGGGCGGCACGGCGGCCGAGTTCGCGCGCCAGATCGCGCAGGAGTCGGAGAACAACGCGCGCATCATCCGCGCTGCGGGAATACAGCCCAACTGATGCCGGGCGTGGCCCGGGGCGCGCCAACCCAGAGCGCGCAGCAAAGGTGGCTGCGGTGGCGGCACCTGCGGCCCTGAAAGGCAAAAGGCCCTGAGATCAGGGCCTTCGGGTTCGTCCTTGGGGGCTGCAGCTACCGCTGGCGCACCTGCAGGCGCTCTTACTCCTCGTTCAGGCTCTCGGCCCAGGTCAGCGCCTGCAAGTGGGCCCAGTTGACCTGGCGGTTGGACAGGTGCAGGGCATCCGCATTCTTGGCGAAGGCCACTTCGTCGCCGCTTTCGCAGGCGATGGTCAACTCCAGGAACGGTGCGAACACGCCCGTGCGGCGCAGCAAGGCATCCATCACGGGCTCGGGCAGGGCCACGGACTCCAGGGCTTTCTCCAGCGGAACGCCCAGCATCGTGTCGAGAAGGGAGAACACGCCCACCACGAAGGCGTTGTCGCATTCCTCGGGGGCCAGCAGTTCGGCGGCCAGCAGTTCCATCAGGCGGCCGCGTACCACGGCAGTCTGGCCGACGGCCGGCGGCGCGCCGCCCGCGCGCGACGTGGTCATCAGCAGCGCGGCCCAGCGGAAGAGCTTCTTCAGGCCCAGGATCATCACCGCGTGGCGGAACGACGTGATCTCGCACGACAGGCCGAAACCGGACGAGTTGATGAAGCGCAGCAGGTTGAAAGACAGCGTGGGGTCTTTCTTGAGCAGGTCTTCGATCTCCGCCGTGGTGGCCTGTTTGCGCACCAGGTTGATCAGCTGGATGATGGTGGCCTGCGATGGGCGGATGGTGGTCGCCTTGACCAGCGCGGGCTTGGCGAACCAGTAGCCCTGGAACAGTTTCACGCCCAGGCCGCGCATCAGTTCGTACTGCTCGGCGGTTTCCACCTTCTCGGCCACCAGGGTGGCCTTGCTGTGGGTGGTGGCGAACTTGACCAGCGGCGTGGCCAGCTCGGGCTTGAAGGCCATCATGTCCAGCTTGATGAAGGCTGCCAGCGGCAGCCAGCTGGTGTAGGCGCGGCGCAGGGCCTGCTGGTCGAACGCGAGCCGAAAGCCACGGGTGCGCAGGGCTTCCAGCGTGGGCAGGCGGCCTTCGATCTCTTCGGGCGTGGCGCCGTCCGGCAGGGGGGGGACTTCCAGCACCACCTTCTCGGGATGGATCAATTCCAGGTGGCCGCCCGATAGGCTGTCGTGCGTGCAGTTGATGAACACCGTCTTCTTGCCCACCAGGGCCTCGGTGTCCGCGTACGAGAGGGCGTTGAACAGCAGCGCGGCGTCGCTGGCGGCGGTGTGCGCATCGGAGGCGGTGGAGCGGTCGAACAGCTCATAACCATAGACCGCGCGGGTTTCGTCCACGATGGCCTGGCGCGCGATGATCGCGATGTTCTCGTCGACGGGTTCAACCGCTGGAGCGACTGCTTCCGGGGTGTCTTGTTCAATTGAGCTGGACATGGGGTCTGCAGTAGTGTTTACGGGGCTGCGTTGATTCTAGACCCCACAGCCGCCACGGCCCAGCATTGGTTTGCGCGCGTGCTGCGGGCCAGCGTCATGCCGTGAGCTGGTCAGCCCAGGCCAGCGCCTGCAGGTGGGCGAAGTTGATCTGCTGGCTGGTCAGGTGCAACAGGCCGGCCGTGCGGTCGAAGGCGGCGTCGTCGCTGGATTCGCAGGCCTCGGCCAGCGTGAGCAGGTCGCCCAGGAAGCCCTCGCGGCGAAGCAGCGCCGCGGCCACGGGCTCGGGCACGTTGAGCAGGCCGAGCGCGGACTCCATGGGCATGGACAGCATCACGTCGAGCAGCGAGAAGATGCCCACCACGAAGGCCTGGTCGGCTTCTTCAGGGGGCAGGGTTTCGAGCGCCAGCAGTTCCATCAGGCGGCCACGCTCCACGGCGGTCTGGCCTACGGACGATGGCGTGCCGCCGGCCCGCGAGGCGGTGAGCAGCAGCGCCGCCCAGCGGAACAGCTTCTTCAGGCCCATGAGCATCACGGCCTGGCGGAAGGAGGTGATCTCGCGGGACAGGCCGAAGCCGGCGGAGTTGATCAGCCGCATCAGGTTGAAGGCCAGGCCCGCGTCCTTCTTGAGCGTCTCCTCGATGTCGTCCGTGCTGGCCTGCTTGCGCACCTGGTTGATGAGTTCGATGATGGCCGCCTGCGAGGGCGTGAGCAACTTGGCCTCGACCAGCGCCGGCCGTGCGAACCAGTAGCCCTGGAACATCTGCACGCCCTGGCTGGACACCATGTCGTACTGCTGGGCGGTTTCGACCTTCTCTGCGATCAGCTCGGCCTTGGAATGGCGGCCTGCATAACTGATGAGCACGGCCAACTGGTCGGGCGCCAGCACGGAGAGGTCGAGCTTGATGTAGTCGGCCAGCGGCAGCCAGGGCGCGTAGGCGGACTGCAGCACCGTGTGGTTGAACGCGAGGTGAAAACCCCGGTCGCGCAGCTCGGCCAGGATGGGCATGCGCGTGGCGACCTCTTCGGCGGCCGTGTGGCCCAGCGGCGGGATCTCCAGCACCACCTTGTCAGGGTCCACCAGCTCCAGGTGCCCGCCCGAGAGGCTTTCGTGGGTGCAGTTGACGAAGATCTGTTTCTTGCCCACCAGCTCTTCCGTGCCGGCATGCGACAGTGCGGTGAACACGAGGATCACGTCGGTCGCCGCCGTGTGGGCCGCACCGGTGCGCGAGCGGTTGAACAGCTCGTAGCCCACCACCACCTGCTGCGCGTTCACGATGGCCTGCCGCGCGATCATCGCGACCGATGACTGGGAGCCTGGGGGCGGAGGGGTGAGGCTGGCACCGGGGGCTGAGGGTGATGTCATGGCTAGAGTATGGAAGAAAGAGGGAAGGGTGTCAGCGGCAGTCGGCGCGGGCGGATTGTAGGAGCGCCCGCTGCGCCCGCTGTGCCGGGTTCAGATCTGCTGCAGCCAGCGCAGTTCGTTGTCTGTAAAGCCGGCTTTTCGGCGAGCGGCTTCGTTGAAAGGGGGTTTCAGGCGCGGTGCTTCGTACTGCGCCACCAGTGCGCCGTAGTGGGTTTCGGGGTCATGCCCTGCGCGTTCGCACAGCCAGCGGTACCAGTGGTTGCCGATGGCCACGTGGCCGACCTCGTCGCGCAGGATGATGTCCAGGATGGCGACTGCGGCCAGGGCATCGGGCGCGCCCACCTGCCGCAGCTTGGCCTGGATCTGGGGCGTGGCGTCCAGGCCCCGGGCCTCCAGAGTGCGCGGAACCAGGGCCATGCGGGCCAGGATGTCGTGGCCGGTTTTCTCGCACATCGTCCACAGGCCTTGGTGGGCGGGGAAGTCGCCGTAGTCGAAGCCCTGGGTGCGCAGATGGTCGCGCAGCAGGCGGAAGTGGCGGGCCTCCTCGGACGCGACCAGCATCCAGTCGAGGTAGTACGCGCGCGGCATGCCGCCAAAGCGCCAGACGGCGTCCAGCGCCAGGTTGATGGCGTTGAACTCTATGTGCGCAATGGCGTGGATCAGCACGGCGCGGCCTTCGGGGGTAGCGGGTGAGCGCCGTGCCACGTCTGTGTGGCGCCGCAATTCGGGCCGCGCGGGCCGGCCGGGCAGGTCGCTGGCGCCTTCTGGCACGGCCGGGGTGTCGTCTGCTATCGAAAGGGTAGCTGACTGCGCATACAGGTCAAGTGCGGCGGCCGCTTTTTGTTCAGGGTCTGCAAGGCATAAGACCTGCAGTGCACGGTGGCGAAGCTCCATCCTTACAATTCTAGGCCTTGCGATTGGGCGCAGGGCGCGTGCGTTTGTAACGCCGCCCACGGGTGAATCGCACCTGAACCGACACACATACCCACGGGCGGCCGGGCCGGCCGCCCCTCTTGGAGACTCTTGCATGGCGATATATGAACTCGATGGCATGGTGCCCCAGCTCGCGGCGTCGGCGTGGGTGGCTGACAGCGCGCAGGTCATGGGCAACGTGGTGCTGGGCGAAGACTCCAGCGTGTGGTTCGGCACCGTGATTCGCGGCGACACCGAGACCATCACCATCGGGGCGGGCTCCAATATCCAGGATGCGAGCGTGCTGCATGCCGACATCGGCAAGCCCCTGCTCGTGGGCGAGCGTGTGACGGTGGGCCACCAGGTCATGCTCCATGGCTGCACCATCGGTGATGAGACGCTGATCGGCATCGGGGCGGTGGTGCTCAACGGCGCGAAGATCGGCAAGAACTGCCTGGTGGGCGCCGGCGCCTTGGTCACTGAAGGCAAGGAGTTCCCCGACGGCTCCATGATCATCGGCAGCCCCGCCAAGGCCGTGCGCGAGCTCACTGCCGAACAGATCGAGGGCCTGCGCCAAAGCGCCCAGCATTACATCGACAACGCTCGCCGTTTCCAGAACGGCCTGCACAAGATCGGCTGAAGGCGATGGATCGCACCTTCTGAGTGCCTGTTATTTGGGGAATTTTTTGCGTGTCTGAACTTCACAAGTTTCTTTTTGACGGCCTGCCAGTGCGCGGCATGATCGTGCGGCTGACCGATGCATGGACCGAAATCCTTCGCCGCCGCGCCAACAACACCAGCACAGGGGCCTATCCTGCCCCGGTGAGCGAGCTGTTGGGCGAGATGGCTGCTGCCGGCGTGCTGATGCAGTCCAACATCAAGTTCAATGGCGCCCTGGTGCTGCAGGTCTTCGGTGACGGCCCGGTGAAGTTGGCCGTCGCAGAGGTCCAGTCGGACCTGAGCCTGCGCGCCACCGCCACCCTGAGCGGCGATGTGCCCGAGCAGGCGACACTGAGCCAGATGGTCAACGTGGGCGGCGGCGGGCGCTGCGCCATCACGCTGGACCCCAAGGACCGCCACCCAGGGCAGCAGCCCTATCAGGGCGTGGTGCCGCTGCACGGCGACCAGCGCGAGAAGCTCGAGCGCCTGTCGGACGTGCTGCAGCACTACATGCTCCAGTCCGAGCAGCTCGACACCGTGCTGGTGCTCGGCGCCAACGAGCAGGTGGCTGCAGGCCTCTTGATCCAGCGCATGCCCATCAAGGGCGAGGGCAACCTGGCCTCCAGTCTGAGCCACAGCGAGAACGAAGACGAGATCGGTCGCAACGAGGACTACAACCGCATTGCCCACCTGGCCTCCAGCCTCACCCGCGAGGAACTGCTCACGCTGGACGTCGACACCATCCTGCGTCGGCTGTTCTGGGAAGAAAAGCTGCTGCGCTTTGAGCCGCAGCAAGGCGCACAGGATCCGCGCTTCGCCTGCACCTGCAGCCGCGAACGGGTGAGCGCCATGCTTCGGAACCTGGGTTCGGAAGAGGCCGAGAGCATTCTTGCCGAACGCGACGATATCGAGGTGGGCTGCGAGTTTTGCGGCCAGCAGTATCGCTTCGATGCCGTGGACGCCGCGCAGATCTTTGTCTCGCCCAACGCGAGCCAGCCTCCGGGGCCGAGCGGTATCCAGTAGTCCGCGTCGGCCATTGAGCGGTCCACGCCATCGCCGGGCACCGCCCTGGCGGGCCGGCTGGGCGCCTGCACCGTGCTTGGACCGTCATCGGCAAGCGCGCCTTTTTGTCTTGCCCCGCACGCAAGCCACCACCTGGTATCGCTTTCTTGGGGCGGGTGGGGCGCGGATGTTCAGGGGCGGGCCCGGGCATCACGGCAGCTCAGCGGAATCTTTTGGCCGATGCCGCAAGAGGGGCCATGGTTATTTTTCGCCGGGTGCTGGGGGCTGGAACCTGGAACCTGGAACGAAAGCGGAACCGTGCTGTGCTGCGCAGTGGCTGGAGCAGGGGGACGCTACAGCATCTGGGCGCGATTGCCTGCGCGCCGACAAGCAGCGGACGGCCCTGGACACCGACGCCGCGATCAACGCCCACGAGCGGTGGAAAGCGCACCTCATGGACTACCTCGAAAGGCGCACGACCCATGGCCTGGACCCCACCGAGGTCCGCCGCAGCGACCGTGGGACACTGCGGCGGTGGCAGCATGGACTGGGCGGCGAACTGCTGGGCGACCAGCCTCCCTTCGCCGTCCTGATGGCTCGCCGCGACTACTTCCACGAGCAAGCAGCACTGCTGGAGCGATGGGCCCAGCAGGCGAGTGGGACAAAGCGATGCTCAACGGCGGCTACCGCTATGGCTCCTGCCCGGTGTTGTTGCTGCTCAAGGAGCTCAGACGGGGTTGCTCGTGCCACTGCCGCCAGTTTGATCGTCGTGGCGCGGGCGGTGCGCGTACAGGCGCAGCGTGCCCGCCGACCTGCGTCGGACAGGCACGTTGGACGGTTGTCCGGTGTCTAGTGAGCCCGCCCTGTCAAGGCCGTGAAAAGGCGGTGTTCACATTCCGGATCGCTGCATTTCTCGCAGTTCCAAGCCCGTAGACGGGCTGAGGGGGCTGCGCGCCCCGTGTGATCTTCTGAATTGGCATGAAAATCACTGCTGACGCTTGGTGGATGGGTGCTGATAGCTATATTTTTAATAGCGCTAAGGGCATTCGCCACCCGTTGCTCGCCCTGGCCGTACACAACACGATAGCTGGCGCCTGCGCGAGCAAGCGCCGCGCGCAGCGCCGCATCGTGCGCTTCCTGCACTGGCCGGTCGATGGCGGAGCAGGGCACGTCCAGCCCCATCAGCAGCCAGGTGGTCGGGATCTCGTCAGCGGCGGGTGTGCCTGTGAACGCGAGGTTGTCCAACGTGTGGCTCCAGTCCAGGCGGGGGCGCTGCTCGCTGGCGGCAAAGCGTGCCTCCAGCGCGGCGCACAGTGCCTGCGCGCCGGTGCCGGGTGCGCCGATGAGGATGATCATGGAATGGGATGGCACGTTCGTGGCGCTGCGGTTAACAGGCAGCTGGCGCTGCGGTTAACAGGCAGCTGGCGCTGGGCGCAGAGCCGGCATCGGCGCGGTGCGTCCTGGATCAGCGGGGTGTGAACTGCACGTACACCTCGTTGGGCTTGACCATGCCCAACTCGCTGCGCGCTTTTTCTTCCACCATGTCGAGGCCTTCCTTGAGGTCGTGCACCTCCGAGGACAGGCGCTCGTTGGCCTGCCGGGCCTGGTCGTTGGCGGCCTTCTGCACGTCGATCTGGCGCTGCATCTCATTGACGCGCGGCACGCTGCCACGCCCCAGCCAAAGCTGGGCGTGCAATGCTGCCAGCAGGGCCAGCAGTATGACGGGCACGATGCGTGAACCCATGGCGTGGCTCTGTGGTCAGCCTTTTGCGTGTTGCCGAGCCATCGGGCCGGTTGCCACAGGCCATGCCGGTGCGCGGGGCGCGCTGCACGCCAGCGTACCCGTGGAACCGGCTTGGCCGGGCCACCGGGTGCGTCCCCCTCCCGCAGAAGAGGGGGAAGACGCGAAGCGGCTCGGGGGGAGCATCATTTCAAGTTGTAGAACGCGGCGCGGCCGGGGTACTGGGCGATCTCGCCGAGGTCTTCCTCGATGCGCAGCAACTGGTTGTACTTGGCGATGCGGTCGGAGCGCGACAGCGAGCCGGTCTTGATCTGGCCGGCGTTGGTGCCTACCGAGATGTCGGCAATGGTGCTGTCCTCGGTCTCGCCCGAGCGGTGCGAGATCACGGCGGTGTAGCCCGCCCGCTTGGCCATCTCGATGGCGGCGAAGGTTTCGGTCAGCGTGCCGATCTGGTTGATCTTGATGAGGATCGAGTTGGCGATGCCCTTGTCGATGCCTTCCTTGAGGATCTTGGTGTTGGTCACGAACAAATCGTCGCCCACCAGCTGCACCTTGTCGCCCAGGCGTTCGGTCAGGTGCTTCCAGCCATCCCAGTCGCCTTCGTGCATGCCGTCTTCGATGCTGATGATGGGGTACTTGTCGACCCATGCGGCCAGCATGTCCGTCCATTGCTGGGCGGTGAGCTTCAGGCCGCCTTCGCCTTCCAGCACGTAGTGGCCGTCCTTGTAGAACTCGCTGGCCGCGCAATCGAGGCCCAGGGCGATCTGTTCGCCAGCCGTGTAGCCTGCGGCTTCGATGGCCTGCAGGATGAGGCGGATGGCCGCTTCATGGTTCTCGACGCTGGGGGCAAAGCCGCCTTCGTCGCCCACGGCGGTGCTGATGCCCTTGTCGTGCAGGATCTTCTTCAGGGCGTGGAACACTTCGGCGCCCCAGCGCACGGCTTCGCGGAAGGTGGGAGCGCCCACCGGGATGATCATGAACTCCTGCAGGTCCAGGCTGTTGTTGGCGTGCGCGCCGCCGTTGATCACGTTCATCATGGGCACGGGCAGTTGCACGCTGCCCATGCCGCCCAGGTAGCGGTACAGAGGCAGGCCGGACTCTTCGGCGGCGGCGCGGGCCACGGCCATGGAGACGGCCAGCATCGCGTTGGCGCCCAGGCGGCTCTTGTTCTCGGTGCCATCGAGGTCGATCAGGGTCTTGTCCAGAAAAGCCTGCTCGGAGGCATCCAGGCCCAGCACGGCTTCGGAGATCTCGGTGTTGATGTGCTCCACGGCCTTGAGCACGCCCTTGCCCAGGTAGCGGCTCTTGTCTCCGTCGCGCATTTCAATGGCCTCGCGGCTGCCCGTGGAGGCACCCGAAGGCACGGCGGCGCGGCCCATCACGCCCGACTCCAGCAGCACGTCGCATTCGACGGTGGGGTTGCCGCGGCTGTCCAGCACTTCGCGGCCTACGATGTCAACAATGGCACTCATGATTTTCCTTGAGGTTTTTGAAATTCGTTCTGACGGGCACGACGGGCTACCGGTAGCTCAAGAAGGGCGCTAGCGCACGTCTGTAGTCATTTTATGCTACTGATTTGATAGTAATCTGTAGGCTGGGTACGAACAGGGTACAACCCGACCGACGCTCAGACGCCCTCGACGCACACCATGCGCATGATGGCTGCGCCTTCGCGCGCTGCCTTGGCCTTCTGGTACTCGGGCGTATCGTAGAAAGCACGGGCCGCATCGAAGCTGGCGAACTTGAGGATCACGGTGCGGCCCGGGTTCCAGTCGCCTTCCAGCACTTCGACCTTGCCGCCGCGCACGCACACCTCGGCGCCATGGGCCTGCATGGCCAGCGTGCTCCACTTGCGGTACTCCTCGTACTGCGTGGGGTTGGTGACGGTGACGGATGCGATGACGTAACCACTGCTCATGTCTCAGGCTCCAAAGTTGTTTTCGAGGAATCCGCTTTTCTTGGTGACGTCGTCGAGCGCCACCAGCGTCTCGAGCAGCGCCTTCATGTGCTTGAGCGGCACGGCGTTCGGGCCGTCCGACCACGCCTCGGCAGGCCGGGGGTGGGTCTCCATGAAGAGGCCCGCCACGCCCACGGCAACACCTGCACGCGCCAGCACGGGCACCATGTCGCGCGCGCCGCCGCTCACCGAACCCAGGCCGCCGGGCTTTTGCACCGAGTGGGTCACGTCGAACACCACGGGCGCGCCGGAGTTGCGCATCTCGGCCAGGCTGGTCATGTCGGCCACAAGGTTGTTGTAGCCAAAGCTCACGCCGCGCTCGCAGGCCAGGAAGCGGTCTTCAGACAGCCCCACCTCCTGCGCGGCAGCGCGGGCCTTGTCGATGACGTTCTTCATGTCCCAAGGCGCCAGGAACTGGCCCTTCTTGATGTTCACCGGCTTGCCGGACTGCGCCACGGCGCGGATGAAATCCGTCTGGCGGCACAGGAATGCGGGCGTTTGCAGCACGTCCACCACGCTGGCCACCTCGGCCACGTGCGAGGTGTCGTGCACGTCGGTCAGGATGGGCAACTGCAGCTGGCGGCGCACTTCGTCCAGGATCTTCAGGCCCGCATCCAGCCCCACGCCGCGCTTGCTGCTGCCCGACGAGCGGTTGGCCTTGTCGAACGAACCTTTGTAGATCAGCGGTATGCCGAGCGGCGCGCAGGCTTCCTTGAGTTGGCCGGCGACGTCCAGCGACATCTCCAAACCCTCGATGGAGCAGGTTCCCGCGATCAGGAAGAATCGCTGGTCGAGGCCGACGTTGAATCCGCACAACTGCATGGTCGCTCCGATCAGGCTTTCGCCGCTTGCTGGTGTTCCACCGCCGCCTTGATGAAGGCGTTGAACAGCGGGTGGCCGTTCCACGGGGTCGACTTGAACTCGGGGTGGAACTGCACGCCGATGAACCACGGGTGCACGGCCTGGGGCAGCTCGACGATCTCGGTGAGCTGCTCGCGCTGGGTCAGCGCGGAGATCACGAGGCCCGCCTTGCGCAGCTGGTCCAGGTAATTCACGTTGGCTTCGTAGCGGTGGCGGTGGCGCTCGGTCACCACGTCGCCGTAGATGGTGTGGGCCAGCGTGCCTGCCGTCACATCGGAGCTTTGCGCCCCCAGGCGCATGGTGCCGCCCAGGTCGGAGTTCTCGTTGCGGGTCTTGATGGTGCCGTCGGCATCCTTCCACTCGGTGATCAGGGCGATCACGGGGTGGGGGGTGCTGGCGTCGAACTCGGTGCTGTTGGCGCCCTTGAGGCCTGCCACGTGACGCGCGTATTCGATGGTGGCCACCTGCATGCCCAGGCAGATGCCCAGGTAGGGCACCTTGTGTTCACGCGCGAACTGGGCGGTGGCGATCTTGCCTTCCACGCCGCGCACGCCGAAGCCGCCGGGCACCAGGATGGCGTCGTATTGGGCCAGCTTGGCAGCGGCGTCGGCGCTATCGATGGTCTCGGAGTCGACGTGGTCGATCTTCACGCGCACATGGTTGCGCATGCCGGCATGGCGCAGGGCTTCATTGACGGACTTGTAGCTGTCCGACAGGTCCACGTACTTGCCGACCATGGCGATCGTGACTTCGCCCTGCGGGTGCTCGGTCTCGTGCACCAGGTCGTCCCAGCGCTTGAGGCTGGTGGGCGGGGTGTTCAGGCGCAGCTTGTCGCAGATCAGGCCGTCCAGGCCCTGCTCGTGCAGCATGCGGGGCACCTTGTAGATGGTGTCCACGTCCCACATGCTGATCACGCCCCATTCGGGCACGTTGGTGAACAGCGAGATCTTGGCGCGCTCTTCTTCAGGGATGCGGCGGTCAGCGCGGCACAGCAGCGCGTCAGCCTGGATGCCGATCTCGCGCAGCTTCTGCACGGTGTGCTGGGTGGGCTTGGTCTTGAGCTCACCCGCCGCGGCGATCCAGGGCAGGTAGGTCAGGTGTACAAAGGCCGCATTGTTGGGGCCCATGCGCAGGCTCATCTGGCGCACGGCTTCCAGGAACGGCAGCGACTCGATGTCGCCCACGGTGCCGCCGATCTCGACGATGGCCACATCCACGGCATCGGGCGTGCCGATGCCGGCGCCGCGCTTGATGAATTCCTGGATCTCGTTGGTGACGTGCGGGATGACCTGAACGGTCTTGCCCAGGTAGTCGCCGCGGCGTTCCTTCTCCAGCACGGACTGGTAGATCTTGCCCGTGGTGAAGTTGTTGGTTTTCTTCATGCGCGTTTCGATGAAACGCTCATAGTGGCCGAGGTCCAGGTCGGTTTCTGCGCCGTCGTCGGTCACGAACACCTCGCCGTGCTGGAACGGCGACATGGTGCCCGGATCTACGTTGATGTACGGGTCAAGCTTGATGAGGGTGACTTTGAGTCCCCGCGATTCGAGGATCGCGGCAAGGGAGGCTGAGGCGATTCCCTTACCGAGGGAAGACACCACACCGCCGGTGACGAAGACAAATTTGGTCATGTCTTTTTTGGTGGTGGGAAATTGGGATTATAGATGGGCCCCCGTCAGCCCCTCGCAGCCATGGGACCATACCGTCTGCTAAATTCGCCGCATGAATGAGCTTGCTGGCAAACACATTGTTCTGGGTCTGAGCGGGGGCGTGGCCTGCTACAAGTCGGCCGACCTGTGCCGCCAGCTCATCAAGGCAGGCGCCACCGTGCAGGTCGTGATGACCGAAGCGGCCGAGCAGTTCATCACCCCGGTGACCATGCAGGCACTGTCCGGGCGCACGGTGTACGGCTCGCAGTGGGACGCGCGCGAGCCCAACAACATGCCGCACATCAACCTGAGTCGCGAAGCCGATGCGATCCTCATCGCGCCGTGCAGTGCGGACTTCATCGCGCGGCTGGTGCAGGGCAGGGCGGACGAACTGCTCAGCCTCCTGTGCCTCGCACGCCCCGTGCAGCGCGTGCCGCTGCTGGTGGCGCCCGCGATGAACCGCGAAATGTGGGCCCACCCTGCCACCCAGCGCAACCTGGCCCAGGTGGCGCAGGATGGCGCAGTGGTGCTGGGCGTGGGCAATGGCGACCAGGCCTGTGGGGAGACGGGCGACGGGCGCATGCTGGAGCCTGCCGAGTTGCTGGAGGAAGTGATCGCGTTCTTCGCGCCCAAGGTGCTGGCCGGGCGCAAGGTGCTGGTCACGGCCGGCCCCACCTTCGAGGCCATCGACCCGGTGCGCGGCATCACCAACCTCTCCAGCGGCAAGATGGGCTTTGCCATCGCGCGGGCTGCCCGCGAGGCGGGGGCCGAGGTGACCCTGGTGGCCGGGCCTGTGCACGTGCCGACGCCGCGCGGCGTGAGCCGCGTGAACGTGCAGTCTGCACAGGAAATGCTGGTAGCTGTGGAGCAGCAAGCGCTGGATGCTTCTGTTTTCATAGCAACTGCTGCTGTCGCCGACTGGAGGCCTGCCGAGCCGTCTGCCCAGAAGATCAAGAAGGACGGCTCTGGCCAGACGCCGACGCTGGGTTTTGTCGAAAATGCCGACATCCTGGCCCGTGTGGCGCAGTCTGCGCGCGCCCAGGACGGCAGGCTTTTCTGCGTGGGGTTCGCCGCGGAAAGCCATGACCTGCTGGCCCATGCCACTGCCAAGCGGACTCGCAAAGGCGTTCCGCTGCTGGTGGGCAATATCGGCCCGGCGACCTTCGGGCAGGACGACAATGCCCTGCTGCTGGTAGATGCCGAGGGGCACCGCGAACTGCCCCGCGCCTCCAAGCGCGTGCTGGCGCAGCAGCTCATTGCGGACATCGCGACCCGTCTGCTGCCAGCGCACGCCTGACACCGTCATCCAGGAGGCCGTATGAGAACCGGAGCCACCAAGCCCGAGTGGGACACGCCGCCCGACGGCGACTTCGCAAGCTATGTGGAGCGCCTGACGGCGCCTGCCCCCGCCAGGGCCGCCAAAGCGGCCCACGTGGCAGCGGCACGCAGTACTGCTGGCCCGACAGGTGTGGCGGCGAAGTCCGCATCGGACGCTGCGCTCGCGCCGGGGCAGACGGTGCCGCCGGATCTGGCGCAGGCGCTTTTGCCGCTGCTGGGTTTTTTGCGCCTGGCGCGGCCCGTCCTGCTGCTGCTGATCTTCGCGCAGGCCGTCGCGCTGTTCATCTTCAGCCAGGGTTCCATGTTCGTGCTCGTCGTCATGGCCTCGTTGTGGTGGGGGGCTGGCTGGCTGATCGAATCGGTTCCAAAGATCGTTGCAGCGACAAAAGGGGCACAGGGCCTCGGAAGCGGTGCATTGCAGGAGCGGCTGCGGCAGGTTGCCGAGCAGCGCAACAAGACAGGAAAGAAGAAACCACAGTGAAGATCGACGTCAAGATTCTTGATCCGCGCATGGCGGACCAGTTGCCCGCCTACGCTACGCCCGGCAGTGCCGGCCTGGACCTGCGGGCCTGCCTGGATGCGCCGCTCACGCTGCAGCCCAACGCGTGGCAGCTGGTGCCCACGGGCATCTCGGTGTACATCAAGGATCCGGGCTATGCCGCGCTGATCCTGCCGCGCTCGGGCTTGGGCCACAAGCACGGCATAGTGCTGGGCAACCTGGTGGGCTTGATCGACAGCGACTACCAGGGGCAGCTGATGGTGAGCGCCTGGAACCGCAGCGGCACGGCCTTCACGCTCGAGCCCATGGAGCGCCTGGCGCAGTTGGTCATCGTGCCAGTGGTGCAGGCGCAGTTCAACGTGGTCACCGAATTCGCCGCCACCGAGCGGGGTGAGGGCGGCTACGGCTCCACCGGCAAGGCCTGACGCCGAACGGAGTGAGGCTGGGGCAGCGGCCGGTGTCACGGCCTGCGGCTGTGGCGCACTGTAAGACGGCGCTTACCTTTCTAAGGGTCTGTTACGCACAGGGGCGCAGTGCTTGTGTCTACGCTTCACACGCATCAAACGTTGTTCCAATGAAGGTGTGTATCGCAAGTCGGCCGTCCTCCTTGGGTTCGGCTGGCTTTGCGCGAAGACATGAACACAACCGTTTTTGCCTGATTCCCAAGGAGATGAATATGCTGCAAATGACCCGTTCCCTCGCCATCGCCGGTGCCGTTGTGCTGGCCGCTTCCCTCACGGCCTGCGGTCACAACCGCTCGGCGCCTGCGCCGCAGTACGGCGGCGGCTACGGCGGTGGTTACCAGACGGCTCCCGCCTATCCCAACAACCCGGCGGGCACGGAATATGGCCGGGTTTCCAACATTGAGGTGCTGCAGGGCCGTTCGCAAGGAACCTCGGGCGCCGGTGCCGTGATCGGCGCCGTGGTGGGCGGCGTTTTGGGCAACCAGATTGGCAAGGGCTCCGGCCGCGCCGCTGCCACAGGTGTCGGTATCGTGGGTGGAGCGGTCGCGGGCAATGCCATTGAAGGCCGAAACAACAGCCAGGAAGTGCAGGGCTACCGTTTGTCAGTGCAACTGGACCAGGGTGGTTACCGCGTCTATGACGTGAGTACGCCAGGCGACCTGCGGATCGGTGATCGCGTTCGCCTGTACAACGGCCAGATTTCGCGCGTGTAAGCTGACGCGGAGATCGCCCTCTGCGACGCCCGGGAACTTGAATGCCTCAGGTGCCCGGGCGAAATTTTTACCTCAATGCAGCAGGGACCCGCCGGGTGCCTGCGGCTGTACCCTGAAGAACCCGGTGCCTGCGCTGCCTCGGCCGATCTCCTCTTCGGTAGCTTCGCGCACTGCCTGCACCGTCAACTGCAGGCGCAGGGCAATCCCTGCGAGAGGGTGGTTGCCATCGAGCACGATGTGCTCGGGGTAGATTTCAGCCACGGTGTACAGCGTGTTGCGAGGGGCATCTGGATTGCACCCTTCGGGCAGGGCGGTGCCCTCGAATGTCATGCCCTCTTCGATCTCCGCGGGGAACAGCGAGCGCGGCTCCAGGAATAGAAGCTGGTCGTCGAAGTCGCCAAAGGCGTCTTCGGGTTCCAGGTGCAACTGCAGGGTGGCGCCGGGGCCATGGCCCTGCAACGCTTCTTCGATACGGGGCAGAAGGTCGTCGCCGCCCACCAGAAATTCCACCGGTTCGTCCAGAACGTCGAGTTCCTCGCCCAGGGTGTCTTTCAGTGTCCAGGTCAGCGCGACCACGCATTGTTGGGTAATTTCCATAGGAGAATTGTCGCAGTTTGACCAAAGGCCCTGTCGATCGGGGCGGACCGCTTTCATGGATATCCAGCAACCTCTCTCTCTGCTCGGCGGTCTGACCCCTGCGCAGTTCATGCGCCGTCACTGGCAAAAAAAGCCGCTGCTGGTGCGCCAGGCCATCCCCGGGTTTCAGGCCCCGGTACAACGGTCCGACCTCTTCGCGCTGGCGGCGCAGGACGGCGTGGAGTCCCGTCTGGTGCAATTGGTAAAGGACACTTGGAAGCTGCGCCACGGGCCCTTCAGCCGCAGGGCATTGCCCGCATTGCAGCAACCCGACTGGACCTTGCTGGTGCAGGGCGTGGACTTGCACAACGATGCAGTGCACGCGCTGATGCAGCAGTTCCGGTTCGTGCCCGAGGCGCGGCTGGACGACCTCATGATCAGCTATGCATCCAATGGCGGCGGAGTCGGGCCGCACTTCGACAGCTACGACGTCTTCCTGCTGCAGGCCCACGGCAGGCGCCGCTGGCGCATAGGGCGCCAGAAAGACCTGGCGCTGCGCGACGACATTCCCCTGAAGGTGCTGGCGCACTTCGAGCCTGAAGAGGAGTTCGTGCTGGAGCCCGGCGACATGCTCTACCTGCCGCCGCGCTATGCGCACGACGGGATTGCCGAGGGCGAGTGCATGACGTATTCGATCGGCTTCAGGGCGCCCGCGCGGGCCGAATTGGCGCAGGAACTGCTGGTGCGCCTCGCAGAGGATGCTGCCGATGTGGACGGCAATCCGGTGCTGTACCGCGATGCCGGCCAGGAGGCGGTGGCACAACCCGCAGCCATTCCGACCGGCCTGACCGACTTCGCGCGCGAGGCGCTCTCAAAGGCCCTGGCGGAGCCGCTCGTGCTGGAGCGCGCGTTGGGCGAGTACCTGACCGAGCCCAAGGCCAGTGTGTGGTTCGAGCCTGGCGACACGCGCGTGATGCTGGAAGGCGTGCGCCTGGACCGCAAGAGCCGCATGATGTACGACGCACACCATGTGTTCATCAACGGCGAAAGCTACCGGGCGGCAGGGCGCGATGCCACGCTGATGCGCCACCTGGCCGATCAGCGCCAGTTGACGCCGCGCGAGCTGGCAAGGGCCAGCGACGATGCGCTGGAGTTGCTGTCCTCCTGGTGCGAGGCCGGTTGGGCGCATGCGTGGTTGGAGCAGGCCGACTGAGCCACTTTCTGGAGAAACGCCATGAGCGATGCCCCTTCCTCTTCGTCGATGCTTTCGGGCGCACTGCTGCCCAGCCTGCCCTCGGGGCGCTTCAGCAGCCGCGAAGGCTTCCAGCAGATGGTGCGCGACGCGCTGGCGACTGCGGTGCGAGAGGGGTGGCAGGAAATCATCATCAGCGATGCCAATTTTCATGATTGGCCGCTGGGGGAGCGAGTCGTTGCGGACCTGCTGCAGGAATGGTCTCATGGCAGCCGCCGGTTCACCATGCTGGCGGGCAGCTATGACGACGTGATCCGCCGGCATGCGCGCTTCGTGCGCTGGCGTGGGACGTGGGATCACATCATCACCTGCCGGCGCAGCCCGGCAGCTGACCCGGTGGACATCCCCAGCGTGCTATGGTCGCCGCAGTGGGTGATGCACCGGCTTGACCCCGAGCGCTGCGTAGGTGTGACGGGCTTCGAGCCTGACCGCCGCGTCCTTCTGCGCGAAACGCTCAACGAATGGTTGCGCAGCAAAAGCGCTCCCGGCTTTCCCGCTTCCACGCTCGGCTTGTGAATCCGTACCCAGCCGTGATCGATGTCAATGGCTTGTAAAGCTTTCGTCAGTGTTAGTCAGTATTGACTAAATACCAATATAATCGGCGGCTGCGCCAAAAAGGTGCAAGCCAAGTGCATTGTGCCAACGCGTACAGCGGCTTCCAGGAGCCTGACGCCGTGGCTTTTCAAGATACTTTGTCCAACTAGGAAAATCCAATGAAGAACTCCCTCGTTCTGGCCGCCCTGATCGCTGCTGCAGCCCTCGCCGCTTGCGGCAAGAAGGAAGAACCCGCTCCTGCTCCAGCACCAGCCCCCGTGGAAGCTCCTGCTCCAGCACCCGCAGCCCCCGCTTCCGAAGCCGCTCCTGCAGCTTCCGACGCCGCTCCTGCAGCACCAGCCGCCTCCGACGCTGCCGCTCCTGCAGCTGACGCTGCCAAGGCCGCTGCTGACGCTGCCGCCGCTGCTGCTACCGGCGCATCCGCAGCCAAGTAATCTGCTGCAGGCCCTGGCTGGTTCTGAGACCAGTCAATGCCGCCAGGCCCCGTACCGAAAGGTCCGGGGCTTTTTTGTTTGTGGGGCGGCTGAGTGTTTGGGCGTGATGCCCTCGCGGACCTCGGCTGTCAGGCTGCCGTGTGCTCCACCGACAGCCAGGGTGTGCCCGCTGCAGGGCTGGCCACGTGGATGGCTTGCGCCGGCCAGTCAAGGGCAGGGGCCAGGGCTTCCTGGGCCATGGAGGGTAGGTTGTTCTTGGCACTCAGGTGCGCCGCGACCACGGTCCGCAGCCCCGGGTGCCGCACTGCCCGCAGGATGTCCGCGGTGACCCGGTTGGCGAGGTGTCCGAACGGGCCACCCACCCGGCGCTTGAGAAAGAGCGGGTACCGTGAGGCTTCGAGCATGGCCGGATCATGGTTGGCTTCGATCATCAAGGCGTGGCAGCCCTGCAGTTGCTCAAGCACGTGGTCGCTGCCGTGGCCCAGATCGGTCAGCACACCCAGGTGGGCGGCACCGTCGGAGCAGCGCAGTTGCAGCGGCTCGCGGGCATCGTGCGGTACGGTGAAGGGACGGGCTTCGAACGCTCCCAGGTCGATGGGCTCCAGGTCGCGTGCGACGCGCAGCATGCCGCCGAAGTCCGGCTGGCCGATCGCGTCGTAGGTGCCCTGGCTCATCCAGACGGGAATTCCATAGCGCAGCGCCACGGCTTGCGCGCAGCCGATGTGGTCGGAGTGCTCGTGGGTGATGAAGACTGCGTCCAGGTCTTCGATCTGCAATTGGGCCTGCGCCAGGCGGCTCTGTAGTTGGCGGATGCCGAAGCCGCAGTCCACCAGAAGGCGGTGAACTTGAACGCCGCTGCGGCCTTCGACCACGGTGGCATTGCCGGTGCTGCCGCTCCCCAGGTTCTTGAAACGCAGCATGGGGAGGCTAGTGTTTTGGCTTTTTCTGCGGGATCGGCGCGCGTTTGGTACACGCCAGGGAAGGAGCGGACGGCCCGTGGTGGCGCCCGCCTGCTCCTGCTCCCTTCCCGCAAAAACTGCGGATTACTTGAGGTCGTCCGCAATCACGCGCACGATGCGCTCGGCGTTGGCCGAAGACTCGGGTGCGCCGGCTTCGTTGAGCACCGACACCGTGCTGGCTTCACCCTGGCTGCGCACGACGATGCGGAACTTCAGGGGTGGCGTTGCCGACGAGGAGCCGCTGAAAAGCTTGCCGAAGAAACCGGGTTCCTTTTTCTCGGCGGTGGGGGCCACGTAGCGCACGAAGTACGTGCCTTCATTGCGGTTGCGGTCTTCCACCGTGAAGCCGGTACGGTCCAGTGCCAGTCCCACGCGGCGCCATGCGCGGTCAAAGCCTTCGTCCAGTTGGACCACGGGCCTGTTGTCCACGGTGGCCATGCGGGCAGATTGGTTGCGCGGAGCGGGAGCTGCTGCTACCGCCTTGGACTGTTCCTGGCTCACGCCCAGCTTGACCATCAGGCGACGCAGGAATTCGGTTTCGAGTTCCGGGTCGGACGGGCGGGGCTGCCACACGGTGTTGTCCTTGGTGGTTGTGCCATACACCTCGATCATTCCGCGGTGCGTGATGTAGATCTCGGTACCGCCATTGGCATTGCGTTCCAGCCGGGTGCGGAACTTGTCGCGCTCGCCGGTGGAATACAGCGAGTCGAGCAGCTTGCCCAGGGTCGAGCGGATGAAATCCTGCGGCAGCTTGGCACGGTTCTCGGCCCAGTCGGTTTCCATGATGCCCACGTTGGCTTCCGCCTGGGCGAGGTTGAAGCCGTTTTCCTGCCAGAAGTCGCGCACGGGCTCCCAGAGTTTGTCGGCGGGGCGGTTGACCACCAGCCAGCGCTGATTGCCGTCGCGCTCGATGCGCACGTCGCCCAGTTGCAGGGCCGCGGCGTTGGCCGTGCCCGATGGCCGCGCCGCCTGACCAGCCTGCATGGCTGCTGCCGAGACGGGGCCGCCGCCAGGAACGGCGTAGCGCGAATCGCGCGACAGCTGGGTCAGGTCCGGCGGGACTTCGAGGGTCGAGCCCTTGGTCGCACTCTTGTAGTCGATCTTGTCGCCTTCAAGGGCGGCGCAGGCGGTCAGGGCCATGGCAAGGGTCAGCAGGCTCAGGCGGGTGGTAGCAGCGTTCACGCGAAAATCCTTGGGAAAAAATGTCTCAGGGAGAGCGGGCGCGGCCCGGATCAGATCAGGCCGCTGGAGCGCAGCGCGAATTCCACGATGGCTTCATTGCCGCTGGAGAGCGGCGTCATGGGCAGGCGCATGGTGCTGCCGCACAGGCCCATGCGGGCCATGGCCCACTTGACCGGGATGGGGTTGGCTTCGACGAACAGATTCTTGTGCACGGGCATCAGCTTGAACTGGATCTCCAGCGCGCGCTTGGCATCCCCAGCCAGCGCGGCCACGCACAGTTCGCGCATCAGGCGCGGCGCCACATTGGCCGTCACGCTGATGTTGCCGTGGCCGCCGCACAGCATCAGTGCCACGGCGGTCGGGTCGTCGCCCGAATAGACGGCAAAGCCCTTGGGTACGTCGCGGATGAGCCATTGCGCCCGCTCGATGTTGCCGGTGGCTTCCTTGATGCCGATGATGCCGGGCACCTGGGCCAGTCGCAGCACGGTGTCGTGCAGCATATCGGCCACGGAGCGGCCGGGCACGTTGTACAGGACGATGGGCAGGTCGCCCGTGGCTTCGGCGATGGCCTTGAAGTGCTGGTACTGGCCTTCTTGCGTAGGCTTGTTGTAGTAAGGCACGACCTGCAACTGGCTGTCTGCCCCCACGCCGCGCGCGAACTTGGCCAGCTCGATCGCCTCTGCGGTGGAGTTGGCGCCGCAGCCGGCCATGATCGGCACGCGCTTGGCCGACTGCTCCACGGCGACACGGATGATCTCGCAGTGTTCTTCCACATTGACGGTGGGCGATTCGCCCGTGGTGCCCACCACGCCGATGCAGTCGGTACCTTCGGCGATGTGCCAGTCGATCAGTTTGCGCAGGGTGGGGTAGTCCACACTGCCGTCCTCGTGCATGGGTGTGACGAGGGCAACGATGCTGCCGGTGAGGGGGGCGCTGGGAAGGGTCATGTCCGCATTGAAAAACGGTAAAAGAGCATTCTAACTAGGCCCAGCGACCAAACGGTGCCGGGCTGGATTGCCATCATGGGGGTGTTCCCGCACTGCCGTGATGCGTTGCACGAAACGCTCCGGATTCTGAAGGAAGCCACTCTCATACGCCACGGTGCGCAAAGGCGCGCATGCGGCAAGCAGTTCGCCGGGTTTGAGCAGGAACTCGGGCCGCGCGGGGCGCCCCACGGTCTCGTTGCCCTCGGCAAAGGTCTCGTAGATCAGCAGGCCGCCCGGCGCCACGCTTTGGACGATGACGGGCAGCAGCGGCCGCCACAGGTAGTTGGTGACCACCACCGCGCCGAATGTGCGTCCCTGCAGGGGCCAGGGTCCGCTTTCAATGTCCGCCAGCAGCAGTTCGCCCAGCCCTTCGCAGGCGGCTATGGCTTCTGCAGAGCGGTCCACGCCCACCACCCGGTGCCCCAACCCGCGCAGCCAGCGCAGGTGGCGCCCCGCGCCGCAGGCAACGTCCAGCACGCTGCTGGCGGGGGGGATCAGATGGCTCCAGCGGCGAACCCATTCGGAAGCAGATCCTTCAGTGTGCATGCTTATGCTATGAATTCGATAGCTTTTGGCGGTTTGCTGGAGCGCGTGAGAGCCCTAAAATGGCCTGAAAACGCACCCAGGCTCAGAAGCAGGCCCACATCTGGTCGGCCAGCATGACCATGAAGTCAGGGGCCGTGTAGAGGCCGAACACCAGCAGGCAGGCCAGCACGGCGCCGGCGCCCACCGCCCACCGCAGGGCGTGCGTGCCCAGCCGTGCGGTGCTGGCAGCGCGGTGGGTGGCGGTGGTGTCGGGCGTCATGGCGGTCAGGCGGGCTGGGGCGCAGAGCGCTGGATGGGGCTTTCCTTGACTGGCAGGTTCACCAGACCGGCGAACACACCCAGTGCGATGGCGATGTACCAGACGATATCGTAGCTGCCCGTGGCGTCATAGAGATACCCCCCGAGCCAGACCCCCAGGAAGCTGCCGATCTGGTGGCTGAAGAACACGAAGCCGCCCAGCATCGACAAATGCTGCACGCCGAAGATCTGGGCGATGGTGGCGTTGGTGGGTGGAATGGTCGACAGCCACAGCGTGCCCATCACGGCGGAGAACACATACACCGACAGCGGCGACAGCGGCACGATCAGGAACACTGTGATCACCGCGGCACGGGCGAAGTAGATGAAGGCCAGGATGTAGCGCTTGGGCATGCGCTGGCCCAGGGTGCCGGCCACGTAGGTGCCCAGCACGTTGAACAGGCCGATCAGCGCCAGCGCGTAGCTGGCCACCTGGGGCGACAGGCCATGGTCCTTGAGGTAGCTGGGCATGTGCACCCCGATGAACACCACCTGGAACCCGCACACGAAATACCCGGCCATCAGCAGGTTGAAGCTGGGGTAGCGGAAAGCCTCGGAGAGCGCCTGCACGATGGTCTGCTCGCGCTTGACCGGCGCGCTTCCCTTGAAGCCCGGTTCGCGCAGGCCGAAGGCCAGCGGCACGATGAGCAGCACCGCCATCGACAACACCAGCAGCGCCTGCTGCCAGCCCAGCCCGGCGATCAGCCAGCCCTCCACGGGCACCATGAGGAACTGGCCGAACGAGCCCGCTGCCGCTGCCACTCCCATCGCCCAGGACCGGCGCTCGGGCGCAATCTGCCGTCCCAGCACGCCATAGATCACGGCATAGGTGGTGCCGGCCTGCGCCGCACCGATGAGCACCCCCGCAGTCAGCGCAAACAGCGTGGGCGTGGGCGACAGCGCCATGCCGGCCAGGCCCAGGCCGTACAGCACCGCGCCACCCATGAGCACGCGAAACGCCCCGAACCGGTCCGCCGCCATGCCCGCGAAGATACCGATCAGGCCCCATGACAGGTTCTGGATCGCGATGGCTAGCGCGAAGGATTGGCGCGTCCACCCCATCTCCTGGGTGATGGGCAGCAGCCACAGACCGAACCCATGACGGATGCCCATGGACAGCGTCACGATGGCCGCGCCGCAGGCGAGGACCTGGAACATGGACAGTTTGGGAGTATTCATATGCATGCGCAGGAATGTAGCGAGATTGGATGAAACGCGCTGATACACCGCAGACCAATACAGTTGGCAGCGGGGTTGGCCTCCGCCCGTCTGCACGCGCAGCGAGGATATGTTGCAAGTTCGTCCGCCGGCCCCACTGTGTCACCGTCCCTGCCACACTTCCAACGGCCGCCACCGCATCCCTGCTGCCTGCCATCCAGGCGACCGATGATCGCCATCCAGGCCCTGCTGGTGTTGATGGCTACTGTTTTTTCATCCAGCTGTTGCCCTGCTGCCGCACTACAATCCGCCGCTATGTCTGCCAAACCGTCTTCCGTGTCCACCAGTAGTGAATATTCCGAAGGGTCGATCCGCGTGCTCAAGGGGCTGGAGCCCGTCAAGCAGCGCCCGGGCATGTACACCCGCACCGACAACCCTCTGCACATCATTCAGGAGGTGCTCGATAACGCCGCCGATGAGGCACTGGCCGGCCACGGCAAGAAGATCCGTGTCACGCTGCACGCCGATGGCTCGGTGAGCGTCGAGGACGATGGGCGCGGTATTCCCTTCGGCATGCACCCGGAGGAAAAGGCCCCCGTGATCGAGCTCGTGTTCACCCGCCTGCATGCAGGCGGCAAGTTCGACAAGGGCAAGGGCGGTGCCTACAGCTTCTCGGGCGGCCTGCACGGCGTGGGCGTGTCCGTCACGAATGCGCTGGCCACGCGGCTGGAGGCCACGAGCTACCGCGAGGGCAAGATGGCGCGCCTCGTGTTTGCCGCCGGCGACGTGGTGGAGCCCCTGGTGGCGCGGCCGCTGGAAGTGGGCGAGCGCAAGCAGGGCACCTCGGTGCGTGTGTGGCCAGACGCCAAGTATTTCGAGTCGAGTGCTCTGCCCATGGGCGAGCTCACCCATCTGCTGCGCAGCAAGGCCGTGCTCATGCCGGGCGTGACGGTGCAGCTGGTCAACGAGAAGACGCGCGACACGCAGACCTGGCAGTACAAGGGCGGCCTGCGCGACTACCTGGCCCAGACGCTGAACGGCGACCCAGTGATCCCGCTCTTCGAGGGCGA
Organism: Acidovorax sp. sic0104; assembly: GCF_019219095.1. GTDB lineage: Bacteria > Pseudomonadota > Gammaproteobacteria > Burkholderiales > Burkholderiaceae_C > Acidovorax. The sequence goes on along the minus strand of NZ_JAHUWH010000014.1, from coordinate 53,517 downwards.
AGGGTTTGCCGACCGCAACAACGAAAGCTTTGCCGAAGGCGAGGGGGCCTCGTGGTGCGTGGCCTTCACCGAAGACGGCCAGCCCATGCGCGAGAGCTACGTCAACCTGATCCCCACCAGCGCGGGCGGCACGCACGAAAGCGGCCTGCGCGACGGCCTGTTCAACGCCGTCAAGAGCTTCATCGAGCTGCACAGCCTGCTGCCCAAGGGCGTCAAGCTGCTGCCCGAAGACGTATTCGCCCGCGCTAGCTATGTGCTCTCGGCCAAGGTGCTGGACCCGCAGTTCCAAGGGCAGATCAAGGAGCGCCTGAACTCGCGCGATGCCGTGCGCCTGGTCAGTGGCTTTGTGCGCCCGGCGCTGGAGCTCTGGCTCAACCAGCACGTGGACTACGGCAAGAAACTGGCAGAACTGGCCATCAAGGCCGCCCAGAGCCGCCAGAAGGCCGGCCAGAAGGTCGAAAAACGCAAGGGCTCGGGCGTGGCCGTGCTGCCGGGCAAGCTCACCGACTGCGAAAGCCGTGACATCACGCACAACGAAGTCTTCCTGGTCGAGGGCGACTCGGCCGGCGGCAGCGCCAAGATGGGCCGCGACAAGGAAAGCCAGGCCATCCTGCCGCTGCGCGGCAAGGTGCTCAACACCTGGGAGGTGGAGCGCGACCGCCTGTTCGCCAACACCGAGATCCACGACATCTCGGTGGCCATCGGCGTGGACCCGCACGGGCCCAATGATTCGCCCGACCTCTCGGGCCTGCGCTACGGCAAGGTCTGCATCCTGTCCGATGCCGACGTGGACGGCTCGCACATCCAGGTGCTGCTGCTCACGCTGTTCTTTCGCCACTTCCCAAAACTCATCGAGGCCGGCCACATCTACGTGGCGCGCCCGCCGCTGTTCCGGGTGGACGTGCCCGCGCGTGGCAAGAAGCCTGCGGCCAAGATGTACGCGCTGGACGACGGCGAGCTCACCGCCATCCTCGACAAATGCGCCAAGGACGGCGTGGCGCGCGAGAAGTGCCAGATCAGCCGCTTCAAGGGCCTGGGCGAGATGAACGCCGAGCACCTGTGGGAAACCACGCTCAACCCCGACACGCGCCGCCTGATGCCGGTGCAGCTGGGCGACATGGATTTCGCCGCCACCGAGAACCTGATCACCAAGCTCATGGGCAAGGGTGAGGCGGCCTCGCGGCGCGAGCTGATGGAGCTGCACGGCGATGCGGTCGATATCGACATCTGAGCGCCTGCGCCTGGCGTGCGCGGGCCTGCTGCTGTGCCTGGCGCACACGGCGGCCCGTGCCGACCTGTGGGCGTTCGTTGATGCGCGCGGCGTGACGCACTTTGCGTCCGAGCAGGTGGACCCGGGCTACCAGCTGTTCTTCAAGGGGAACGAATTCGACTCGACACGAGACGGCCCCGGCGGCCCCAGGGCCGCGCCCAACTCGATTCCGGGCGCCTTGCCGGCGGATGGCGCGCGGCTGCTGGCGTTCTTCGACATCGCGCCAGACTACAAGCGCGTCAAGCACCATCTGCGCGCGGCGTCGGCCAAGCACGACGTGGACTACGAATTGCTGCAGGCGGTCATCGCCGCCGAGTCCGGCTTTGACGCCAAGGCAGTCTCACCCAAGGGCGCCATAGGCCTCATGCAGGTCATGCCGGCCACCGCCAGCCGATTTGGCGTGAGCACCGACGCGAAGCGCACGGTGGAGCAAAAGCTGGCCGACCCGGCTGTCAATGTGCCCACCGGAACACGCTACCTGCGCCACCTTCTGGACCTGTTCCCTGGCCGCATGGACCTGGCCGTGGCGGCCTACAACGCGGGCGAGGGTGCGGTGCAAAGGGCGGGCAACCAGATCCCGGCCTTTAAGGAAACGCAGAACTACGTGCGCACGGTGCTGGGCCTGTACGCGCAGCTCAAGCCGCCAGCGCCCGTGCTGGCACACCGCGCCGCGCCGGGGGGGCGCGTGCGCATGGAGCTGTCGGGTGGCGCCATGAACCGGGGCAACCTGCCGCCCACCCAGGTGGCGCAGACGCCCGGCACATCCTCGAACCTGATTCAAGAAACTGTTGTACCCAACGAATGAGCGATCAACCGAATTTGGACTTCACCACCGCTGGTGACGACGCAGGTGACTCCCAGAGCCTGGCGGGCTATGCGCAACGCGCCTATCTCGAATACGCGCTGTCCGTCGTCAAGGGCCGCGCGCTGCCCGATGTCTGTGACGGCCTCAAGCCCGTGCAGCGGCGCATCCTGTATTCCATGGACCGCATGGGCCTGGGCTACAGCGGCCCCACGCGCAACACGGCGGCCAAGCCGGTCAAGAGCGCCCGGGTGGTGGGCGACGTGCTGGGCAAGTACCACCCGCATGGCGACACGGCGGCCTACGATGCCATGGTGCGCATGGCGCAGGACTTCGCCCAGCGCTACCCGCTGATCGACGGCCAGGGCAACTTCGGCAGCCGTGACGGCGATGGCGCCGCAGCCATGCGCTACACCGAGGCGCGCCTGTCCCGCATCACCAGCTTGCTGCTGGATGAGATTGACGAGGGCACGGTCGATTTCATCCCCAACTACGATGGTTCCGAACAGGAGCCGCGCCAGTTGCCCGCGCGGCTGCCGTTCGCTCTGCTCAACGGCGCCAGCGGGATCGCCGTGGGCCTGGCCACCGAAATCCCCAGCCACAACCTGCGCGAGATCGCTGATGCCTGCGTTGCGCTGATCAAGAACCCCGCGCTGAGCCAGGACGACCTGATGGCGCTGGTGCCGGGGCCGGACTACCCGGGCGGCGGCCAGATCATCAGCGCGGCGTCGGACATCGCGGATGCCTACCGCACCGGCCGGGGCAGCCTCAAGGTGCGCGCGCGCTGGAAGATCGAAGAACTCGCGCGCGGCCAGTGGCAGCTGGTCGTCAACGAACTGCCGCCGGGCGTGAGTACGCAGCGCGTGCTCGAAGAGATCGAGGAGATCACCAACCCCAAGGTCAAGACAGGCAAGAAGGCGCTGTCGCAGGACCAGACGCAGCTCAAAGCCAGCATGCTGGCCGTGCTGGACGTGGTGCGCGACGAATCCAGCAAGGATGCGCCCGTGCGACTCGTGTTCGAGCCCAAGACGGGCAAGACCCCGCAGCAGGAGCTGATCACCGCGCTGCTGGCGCACACCAGCCTGGAGACCTCGGCCCCCATCAACCTCACCATGGTGGGGCTGGACGGTCGGCCCGTGCAGAAGTCGCTGCGCCAGATGCTGGAAGAGTGGATTGCCTTCCGCCAGACCACCATCACGCGGCGCACCCAGCACCGCCTGGCCAAGGTGCTGGACCGCATCCATATCCTGGAAGGGCGGCAACTGGTGCTGCTCAACATCGACGAGGTGATCGCCATCATCCGCCAGGCCGAAGAGCCCAAGGCGGCGCTGATCGCGCGCTTCAACCTCAGCGACCGGCAGGCCGAAGACATCCTTGAGATCCGCCTGCGCCAGCTGGCGCGCCTCGAAGCCATCAAGATCGAGCAGGAGCTCAAGGAACTGCGCGAAAGCCAGGGCAAGCTCGAGGACATCCTGAACAACCCCGGCTCGCTGCGCCGCACCATGGGCAAGGAGATCGAAGCCGACGCGAAGACTTTTGCAGATGCGCGCCGCACGCTGATCCAGGCCGAGAAAAAGGCCGTGGCCGAGGTCAAGGTGGTGGATGAGCCGGTGACTGTGATCGTCTCGCAAAAGGGCTGGGTGCGTGCACGCACCGGCCATGGCCATGAGTCCGCCAGCTTTGCCTTCAAGGCCGGCGACGGGTTGTACAACACCTTCGAATGCCGCACGGTCGATACGCTGCTGGCCTTTGGCAGCAACGGGCGCGTGTACTCGGTGCCCGTGTCGGTGCTGCCGGGTGCGCGAGGAGACGGACAGCCTGTGACCACGCTGATCGAGCTGGAGTCGGGCACGCAGCTGCTGCACTACTTCGCCGGTCCTGCCAGCGCCAGCCTGCTGCTGTCCAACTCGGGCGGCTATGGCTTCCTGGCCTCGGTCGAGAATATGGTGTCGCGCCAGAAGGGAGGCAAGGCCTTCCTGTCGCTGGGCGAGGGCGAGACCGTCTGCCCGCCATCGCACGCCGCAGGCAGCACGGGCGGCCAGCCCCTGGCCCCTGCCACGCATGTCGCCTGCGCATCGGTGGGCGGGCGCATCCTGACCTTCGAGATCACCGAGCTCAAGACCATGGCCAATGGCGGCCGGGGCCTGATGCTGATCGATCTGGAAGCCAAGGACACGCTGGCGGGCGCGGCGGCCTATACGCGCAGCATCCGCATCGGCGGGATAGGGCGCGGCGGCAAGGAGCGTGAAGAGACGCTGGAGATCCGGTCGCTGAACAACGCCCGCGCAGTGCGCGGGCGCAAGGGCAAGGCCGCAGACCTGGGCTTCAAACCGTCTGCCGTGACGCGCGTGGAGTGATGCCAGGAGTGGGGGCGTCGCCGGCCCCTTCGCTGGCGCCCTTCCAGCCCCCACGGTCCCCCGTCCTGTCGTCCTGTCGTGCTCTCGGGCGACTGCGGTCACATTTCGAGTGTGCTTCGCGCTCGCCCATCCGCCTGTTGGTGGGTGCGGCGGCATTGCTGCGCGACCCAGTCTGCGGACTCTTTGGCTGCCAGCTTCTGACCGACGATCGTCGCTGGCCCTGCTATGAAATGCTGCTGTGCCAATGGCGTGCTGCGCCGCGCGAGGGCTTGCGAGGGGTCATGGGGATGACCCTTATGCGGGGCATTCCGGCTTGTGCAGCTTTCGGAAAGCGCGCAACATCTGCACACAAAGACAACACTCCTGGAGAACATCATGCTGCCCAAGCAAGTCCGGATGGCCCATAAACTTTGGTTGGCAGTGATACTCATCGTGGTGCTGCTGGCTGCGGTAGTGGGGTTTTCGGGCTACCGCTCCGCCAAGGTGCAAGCCCAGGCCGATGCCGTGGCCAAGGAGATGGAAGCCCGCGTGCAAGCCGCCATCCGCTGGTCGGGCCTGACTGAAACCAACGCAGCCCGCACCCAGGCATTGATTGTGAGCAGCGACACCTCGGTGGAAGAAGAATTCAAGGACGTGATCGCGGCGACATCGGCGCAGATCAGCGAGGTGCAGAAGTCTCTGGAGTCCATGGCCCTGTCAGATGCCGACAAGGCCCAGATGGCCAAGATCGCGGATGCGCGCAAGAAGATGATCGACCTGCGCGGGGAGGCGCGCAAGCTCAAGAGCGCAGGCCAGCAGGACCAGGCGGTCGTGCTGGTCAAACAGTCGTACAACCCCGCCGTCGCGGCGTACCTGCAGACCCTGCGCGACTTCGTGAAGCAGCAGCAGGAGACCGCCGCCGCCAGTCAGGCGGAAATGGGGGCATCGCGCATGCTCACCGTGAAGATCGCCGCCGTGGCCGTGGGCTTGCTGCTGCTGGCCATCATCGTGGGGGCCTACTACCTGATCGGCAGCATCCAGCGGCCCCTGGAGCAGGCCAGCGGCCTGGCGGAGCGTATCGCTAGCGGCGACCTGAGCATGCAGGAGTCGGTGACCCGGGGCGACGAATTCGGCGATCTGCTGCGCTCGCTGTACACCATGAGCGATGCGCTGGGCCGCATGGTGCAGCAGGTGCGCCAGAGCACCGACAGCATCGCCATCGCCAGCGCCGAGATCGCCACGGGCAACCACGACCTGTCCACCCGCACCGAGGAAACGTCCAGCAACCTGCAGGAAACCGCCGCGGCCATGGAGCAGTTCACCAGCACCATCCAGCAAAGTGCGGGCAGCGCGCAGCAGGCCAGCAGTCTGGCTGCGGGCGCCACGGGCGTGGCCCGCAAGGGGGGGGACGTGGTCACGCAGGTCGTGGCCACCATGGAGGACATCAACCACAGCAGCAAGAAAATCGCCGACATCATCGGCGTGATCGACTCCATCGCCTTCCAGACGAACATCCTGGCGCTCAACGCCGCTGTGGAGGCCGCCCGGGCGGGCGAACAGGGCCGGGGCTTCGCCGTGGTGGCCAGCGAGGTGCGCAACCTGGCGCAGCGCTCTGCATCTGCGGCCAAGGAGATCAAGGAACTCATCAACGCGTCGGTGGAGAAGGTGGAGACCGGCTCGCGGCTGGTGTCCGATGCCGGCACCACCATGACCGACATCGTGCAGTCGGTGCAGCGCGTGACCGACATGATCGGCGAGATCACGGCCGCATCTTCAGAGCAGAGCGCGGGCGTGTCGCAGGTGAACCAGTCCATCGGCAACCTTGACCAGATGACGCAGCAGAATGCCGCCCTGGTGGAAGAAAGCGCGGCCGCCGCGCAAAGCCTGCGCGAGCAGGCGGATCAACTGGCGCAGGTCGTGTCCCGCTTCAAGGTGAATGCGGCGAGCTATGTCCCCGCCCAGGCCGCCATTGGTGCTGCACGCGCGTCGGCGGCCACTGCTCGGCCCGCAGCGAAACCTGCGGCCAGGGCCGCTGCCAAGCCGCTGGCTGCCAAGGCTGCGGCCGCGCCACGGCTGTCCGCCGCTCCAGCCCCAGCACCCCGCAAGCCGCAGGTGGCCCAGGGTGCCGATGAAGACTGGGAATCCTTCTGAATCTTGACCTCGCGGCGCGGCGTGTGACGTGCCGCTCGCAGGGGGGGCAGCTCTGCCGGGCCCGGGTGGCGCCCCCTTCACCGGAGGGCGCCGCAGGCGGCACAGCAGGGGGTCAGGCGAGCTCTGCGATGAGCTCGATCTCCACACATGCGCCCATGGGCACTTGGGCGACGCCGAATGCGCTGCGCGCATGCACGCCCTTGTCACCGAAGACCTGGCCCAGCAACTCGCTCGCGCCGTTGGTCACCAGGTGCTGCTCGGTGAAGTCACCGGTGGAGTTCACCAGACTCATGAGCTTGACGATGCGCTTGACGCGGTTCAGGTCGCCGCCGCAGGCCGCCTGTAGCGTGCCCATCAGGTCGATGGCCACGGCGCGCGCTGCCGTCTTGCCTTCTTCGGTGCCGATGTCGCGGCCGAACTGCGCGGCCCAGGGCTTGCCATCCTTGCGGGCGATGTGCCCCGAGAGAAACACCAGGTTGCCGGTCTGTACGAAGGGCACGTAGGCCGCAGCCGGGACGGAGACGGGGGGCAGGGTGATGCCGAGTTCTTTCAGCTTGTCGTAAACGCTCATGATGGCTCCTTGGGGATGAGAGGGCTTGGGCTATGGCACGTGTCTGGGCAGGGGCGTTGCGTCCCGCAGACGGCGCCGCGATGGGCGGGAGTGTTACACAGCCAGCCCTGCCGGCGCCTCGCCTGGCGCGCTGCCGGGGCATTAGCATCAGCCCATGCCTCACATAAGCCCATCTAATGCGCCGCCATCCGGAGCCCTGGGGTATGGGCAGGGCGCGCAGGCGCCCGAGCATGTGAAAGCAGTCGCTGGGAAGTGCACGGACAGCGGTACAGACAAGCACACCGCCCCGCAACCCGTGCGGACCTGGTCGATCCCGGCACTGCTGCTGGGCGCTGTCGTGGGGGCCGCCGCGCAGCTGCAGCAGCCCGTCCTTTGGGGGCGTCCGGCGTATTGGGGTTTGCTGCTCGCGGTCGCCGCGATGGCGGTGTGCGCATGGGCTTGGGGCCGCCATGCTCAGCCGCGCGCCGGCGCCTGGAGGGCCTTCATCGTGTGGGGTGTGACGGTGGCGGCGGGCGCGCTGGCATTGTTCGCCGTGGTTGGGCTGCGGTCTGTGGACTTCGCGGGCCAGGCCCTCGCGCCCGGGCTGGAGGGCCGCGACATCCGCGTAGCCGGCATGGTCGCCGCCATGCCCCAGAGCAATGAGGCGGGCATGCGTTTGCGCATGGATGTGGAGTCTGCCCGGCTGCAGGGTGTGCTGGTGCAACTGCCCCCGCGCATCGAGCTTGCGTGGTACGGTGGTGGTTTCCGCGATGCGGCGGGTGTGGTGGATCTGCAGCGCCCGCCGCCCGCGCTGCGCGCCGGCGAGCGCTGGGAGATGACGGTGCGCCTCAAAGCACCTCACGGGCTGCGCAACCCCCACGGCTTTGACCACGAACTCTGGATGTGGGAACAGGGCGTGCAGGCCACCGGCTATGTGCGCGCCGGGTCCAAGGACGAGGCCCCGGTGTTGCTGGCCGACACGTGGCAGCACCCGGTGGAGCGCGCCCGGCAGTCGGTGCGCGATGCCATCCTGGAACGCCTGGTGCGCGATGCGCAGGGTGACGACCCGGCCCGTGCGCGCATCGCGGGGGTGGTCGCGGCACTGGTCACGGGCGACCAGCGTGCCATCGACCGGGCCGACTGGGATGTTTTTCGCGCCACCGGCGTCGCCCACCTGATGAGCATCTCGGGGCTCCACATCACCCTGTTCGCCTGGCTGGCGGCATGGGCGGTGCGGGCGCTCTGGCACCGGTCAGACCGGCTGTGCCTGATGGCGCCGGCGCAGTCGGTCGCGCTGGTGTCCGGCGTGTTGCTGGCCACCGGGTATGCAATTTTCAGTGGCTGGGGCGTGCCTGCGCAGCGCACGGTGATCATGCTCGCGGCCATTGCGCTGCTGCATCTTGGCGGGCGGCGGTGGCCGTGGCCGCAGGTGTGGCTCCTGGCGTGCGCAGCCGTGGTGGTGGCCGACCCGTGGGCGCTGGCGCAGGCCGGCTTCTGGCTGAGCTTCGTGGCGGTCGGGGTGCTATTTGCTACTAATTCTGTAGCTGAAGACGTCCAAGGGGTGGCCGCCTGGCGGCACTTTCGATCACTGCTGCGCGAGCAATGGGTGGTGACCCTGGCTCTCACACCCCTGGGCGTGCTGCTGTTCGGCCAGGTCTCGCTGGTCGGGATCGCCGCCAACCTGGTGGCGATCCCGTGGGTCACACTGGTGGCCACGCCGCTGGCGCTGGGCGGGGTGTTGTGGTCCCCGCTGTGGAGCCTGGCGGCGCTCGCCCTGCAGCCGCTGGCGGCGTTGCTGCAATGGCTGGCGCAGTGGCCGTGGGCCGTGGTGTTCCTGCCGTCCGCGCCTTTGTGGGCGGGGGTGGCGGCGGTGGCCGGCGGCGCTTTGCTGGCCACGCGCCTGCCATGGCGCGTGCGGTGGCTGGCGCTGCCCTTGCTGTGGCCGCTGTTGTGGTGGCAACCTGCACGCCCCGCGGCAGGCCAGTTCGAGCTGCTGGCGGCAGACATCGGCCAGGGCAACGCGGTGCTGGTGCGCACGGCCACGCACACGCTGCTGTACGACGCCGGCCCGCGTTTCAGCCGCGAGAGCGATGCGGGCCACCGGGTGCTGGTGCCCCTGCTGCGGGCCCTGGGCGAGCGAGTGGACGTGCTCATGCTCAGCCACCGCGACATGGACCATACAGGTGGCGCAGCCGCTGTGCTGGCGCAGCAGCCGCAGGCCCAGCTCACGGGCTCCATCGAAGCCGACAACGCATTGCAGGCGCTGCGCCCCGTCAAGCCCTGCGTGCAGGGTCAGCGGTGGGAGTGGGACGGCGTTGCATTCGAGGTGCTGCACCCCCGGCCCGGGGACGACGCGCAGGCCCGGCGCCCCAATGCGCTCAGCTGCGTGCTGCGCGTGGCGGCCGCTGGACCGCACGCGTCCGTGGCCTTGCTGGCCGGCGACATCGAGGCGCCGCAGGAAGATGCCCTGCTCGCACGCGGCGCGCCCCTCAAGGCCGACGTGCTGCTGGTGCCCCACCACGGCAGCAAGACGTCTTCCACACCGGCCTTTCTGGAGGCTGTGCAGCCCCGCACCGCCTTGGTGCAGGCTGGCTACCGCAACCGGTTCGGCCACCCCGCGCCCGACGTGTTCGACCGGTACCGCGAGCGCGGCATCCGCGTCGTGGAGTCCTCCCGCTGCGGCGCTGCCGCATGGTCGTCGGCGCAGCCGGACGGTGTGGGGTGCGAACGTGACCGTGCACGGCACTACTGGCAGCACAACATCGCGCCACGGCCTGGTTGAACGGACTTTTTGCATTGGAGCGCCGCGCCGGGGGGGAGCAATGCCGGTGGTGGGCTCACAACTTGCTATCCTGCACGCAGGAGGCCCGTTCATGCAGAAATTTGATGAGATGTACGCCATGCTGCCTTTCGATGGCAGCGATGTGCGGGAACACTACAAGCGCTACGCGCAGTGGTTGAGCAAACAGCCCCCTGACGTGATGCAGGCCCGCCGTGCCGAGGCCGAGATGATCTTTCGCCGCGTGGGCATCACCTTCGCCGTCTACGGCGCCAAGGACGAGGGCGGGGCTGGCAACGAGCGGTTGATCCCGTTCGATCTGATCCCCCGCATCATTCCGGCCCATGAGTGGGCCAGCATGCAGCAGGGGCTGGTGCAGCGGGTCACGGCGCTCAACCGGTTCATCCACGACGTCTACCACGGCCAGGACATCATCCGTGCCGGCATCGTGCCCCAGGACCTCATCGTCAACAACGCCCAGTACCGCCCCGAGATGGCCGGGCTGCACGTGCCGCAGAACATCTACGCGCACATTGCCGGCATCGACATCGTGCGCGCGCCCAATGCGCAGGGCGAGGGCGAGTACTACGTGCTCGAAGACAATCTGCGGGTGCCCAGCGGCGTGAGCTACATGCTCGAAAACCGCAAGATGATGATGCGGCTCTTCCCCGAGCTGTTCAGCCTGCACAAGGTGGCGCCGGTGGCGCACTACCCCGACATGCTGCTGGAAACCCTGCGCGCCAGCGCCCCCGCAGCCGCCGACGAACCCACCGTGGTGGTGCTCACGCCTGGCATGCACAACAGCGCGTATTTCGAGCACGCCTTCCTCGCGCAGCAGATGGGGGTGGAACTGGTCGAAGGGCAGGACCTGGTCGTCAAGGACAAGTTTGTCTACATGCGCACCACGCGCGGCCTGCAGCGGGTAGACGTGATCTACCGCCGCGTGGACGACGACTTCCTTGACCCGCAGGTGTTCCGCCGCAATTCCACACTGGGCTGCTATGGCCTGATGGAGGCCTACCGTGCTGGCAATGTGGGTATCTGCAACGCCGTGGGTACGGGCGTGGCCGACGACAAGTCCGTCTACCCCTACGTGCCCGAGATGATCCGCTTCTACCTGGGCGAGGAGCCCATCCTCAAGAACGTCCCCACCTGGATGTGCCGCAAGCAGGACGATCTGCAGCACGTGCTGGCGAACCTCAAGGACCTGGTGGTCAAGGAAGTGCACGGCGCAGGTGGCTACGGCATGCTCATCGGCCCCGCCGCCACGCAGGCCGAGATCGAGGACTTCCGCCGCGCATTGCTGGCCAACCCGGCCGGCTACATCGCGCAGCCCACGCTCAGCCTGTCGAGCTGCCCCACCTACGTGGATGCCGGCATCGCGCCGCGCCACATCGACCTGCGCCCCTTCGTGCTCAGCGGCCGCGAGGTGCAGATGGCCGCTGGCGGCCTCACACGTGTGGCGCTGCAGGAAGGATCGCTGGTGGTGAACTCGTCCCAGGGAGGGGGCACCAAGGACACCTGGGTGCTCGGCGAGCACGCTGCGGGGCCGGCGTTTCCACCGCAGTCCCAGTCGATGGGCGGGATGACGCAAACACAGGGAGGATTTTGAGATGCTGAGCCGCACTGCCGATCACCTGTTCTGGATGTCCCGCTACACAGAGCGGGCAGAAAAGACCGCCGTGGGCGAGCTTTCTATAAAACACAGCGCGCGTGCGCAGCACGCGTGGGGTTTTCTGCCCAAGGAGGGCGCATGCTGAGCCGCACTGCCGATCACCTGTTCTGGATGTCCCGTTACACAGAGCGGGCAGAAAAGACCGCCGTGAGCGAGCTTTCTATAAAACACAGCGCGCGTGCGCAGCACGCGTGGGGTTTTCTGCCCAAGGAGGGCGCATGCTGAGCCGCACTGCCGATCACCTGTTCTGGATGTCCCGCTACACAGAGCGGGCAGAAAACACCGCAAGGATGCTCAATGTGAGCTACGAGACCTCCTTGCTTCCCCAGTCCGCCGACGTGGTCGAAGAGGGTTGGGAAGGACTCTTGTCCATCAGCGAACTGATCCCGGCCTATACCGCCAAGTACGGAAAGGTCATGCCCCAGAACGTGCTGAAGTTCATGGTGCGCGACGGAGACAACCCCTCGTCCATCCTGTCGTGCCTGCGTGCCGCGCGTGAGAACGCACGCGCAGTGCGCGGCGCGCTCACCACAGAAGTCTGGGAAACGCAGAATCAGACCTGGCTGGAGCTGAACCGCCTGCTCGAAGGCGGGGCCTTTGAGCGTGAACCCGGGCAGTTCTTTGAATGGGTCAAGTACCGCTCGCATCTCTCGCGTGGCGTAACGCTGGGCACCATGCTGCAGGACGAGGCCTTCAACTTCCTGCGCCTGGGTACCTTCCTCGAGCGCGCCGACAACACGGCGCGGCTGCTGGACGTGAAGTTCCACGCGGTCGAGAACGACTTCTTCGGCCGCGCCAGCGAGCGCAACCAGGAGGCCGACTTCTACCACTGGAGCGCCATCCTGCGCAGCGTCTCGGCCTTCGAGGTGTACCGCAAGGTCTACCGCGACGTGATCACCCCGGGCCGTGTGGCCGACCTGCTGGTGCTGCGCCGCGACATGCCCCGGTCGCTGCATGCCTGCATGCGCGAGGTGGTGGACAACCTCAGTGTGGTGGCCAACCAGCAGTCGGCCGAAACGCAACGCCGTGCGGGCCGCCTGCTCGCCGACCTGCAGTACGGGCGCATCGACGAGATCCTCTCGACGGGCTTGCACGCGTTCCTCACGCAGTTCCTCGACCGCGTGAACGATCTGGGCGGCGGCATCAGTCGCGACTTCCTGGTGGCGGCCGGGGACTGAAAGGGCGCGTTGCCGCACTGCGGCGGCCTCGCCAGGGGCTGCACGCGGCCATCGCGTGGCTGTGGGCGCGCCGGCCGGCTCAGCCCTCGCCGTTGCGCTTCTGGTCGCGCAGCATGAAGAGGTAGAGGCTTTCGACCTTCTCGCGCGCCCAGGGCGTCTTGCGCAGGAACTTGAGGCTGGAGCCCACGCTGGGGTCGCTCTGGAAGCAGCGAATCGGAATGCGCTGACCCAATTCGGCCCAGCCAAAGTAGTCCGCCAGGGCCACCACCATGGCCTCCAGCGTCACGCCGTGCAGGGGGTTGCGGGGCTGGGCGGGTTTGGGCGGTGTGGCGGGGGCTTCGTCCGCAGATGGGGTTGGCGGGGTCTCAGGGGTGCTCATCCCCCGAAGCATACAGACCGCCAGTTGCCCGCGTCCCGCCCCACGCCCATGTTCACGGCCAGCGCCACCGATGGCTTCCCCTCGGAACATGGCGCAAGGCGGCTCGGGACTAGCCCTTCCTTTGCATCTGCGCTTCGCGCTGGAACAACTCGGCCGCCCAGTCCACGAAGGCGCGCACCTTGGCGCTCAGGTGGCGATTGGGCGGGTAGACCACGTACACGGGCAGCAGGGGCTGCGTCCACTCCGGCAGCAGTTGCACCAGGGTGCCGCCTTGCAGGTGCCGCTCGGCCTGAAAGCTCGTGATCTGACCGATACCCAGGCCTGCCACCAGCGACGTCACATAGGCATTGGCCTCGTTCACGCTCAGCTGGTAGGGCCCTGAGATGTCGATGGACTCAGCATCCTTGCGGAACTCCAGCGGGTAGTGCCGGCCCGAGTGGGGCGAGAAATACAGCAGGCTGGTGTGCTTTTCCTCGATCTCCAGCGGGTGGGTGGGAGTGCCCTTGCGCGCCAGGTAGTCTGGCGATGCCACCGTGATGAATTCCAGGTTGCCGATGCGCCGCGCCACCAGCGACTGGTCGCTCAGCTCGCCGCCCCGGATCACGCAGTCCACGTTGTCGCCGATCAAATCCACGATGCGATCGCTCACGCCCAGGTCCAGCTGGATGTCGGGGTACCGGGCATGGAAATCCGCCAGGTGCGGGATCAGCAGCAGCTGGGCCACCGACGTGCCCACATCGATGCGCAGCCGCCCGCGCGGGTTGGCGCGGGCGTTGGTCATGCTGGCCTCGATGTCGTCCAGGTCCGTCAGCAGGCGCACCGTGCGGTCATAGTAGGCCGCGCCGTCGGGCGTCACCGTCACGCGGCGGGTGGTTCGGTTGAGCAGCTTCACGCGCAGGCGCTCCTCGAGCGCCTGCACGTGCTTGGTGACCGTGGCCTTGGGCAGCGAAAGCGAATCCGCCGCCCGGGTAAACGTGCCGGCCTCCACCACCCGCACGAATATGCGCATGGCCTGTATCTGGTCCATGGCTTCTCCTTGAATTCTGGAACTGCAGCACCCACCAGTGGGTGCTGAGGAATTCTCACACGCAAGCCACGTTTTGATTGTTGAGCTTTTGGAAACAGTGCGGTGGTGTTTGACCTGTTTATCCCGCAGGCCGCAGCCGCTACATTTCTTCCATCCTCAATTCACTGGGTACATGCCATGCAGCCCGACAGACCGTCTACGCCATCTTCCACATCGCAGCCCGACGCCGCACCAGCCAAGGTGTCCAACACGTCCAGGGTGGCCTCCGTGTGCACCGACTCCACCATTGAGGTGGCCAAGGGGCAGGACGTGGCCGTGCGCATGTATGGCCGCAAGAAGACGGGCAAGGTGTCTCCCGTGGTCGTGCATTTTCACGGCGGCGCGTTCACCTCGGGCGACCTGGACAATGGCTGCACCGTGGCGTCCCTGCTGGAAGGCGTGGGTGCCGTGGTGGTGTCGGTGGCCTACCCGCTCACGCCGTTCCCGCAGCCGGTGGACACCGGCTACAACGTCCTCAAGTGGGTGCACCGCAACCGGGTCAAGCTCGGCGGGCAGGGCTCGCTGGTGTATCTGGCCGGGGAAGAGGCTGGCGGCAACCTGGCTGCCGCCGTGAGCCTGGTGGCGCGTGATCAGTCGCACCCGCCGCTGGCCGGGCAGATCCTGCTGTCGCCCATGCTGGACCCGTGCGTGGGCACGGCATCGCTGCGCGAAGCCACGGGCAACGCCACCGGGTGCAAGTGGTCCGAGGGATGGCGCAACTTTCTGAGTTGCCCGCGCGATGCCGACCACCCCTATGCCGTGCCGGGGGCCGCGCGCCGTCTGGCGGGCCTGCCGCCCACGCTGGTGCTGGTGGGCGATACCGATCCCATGCACGACGAGGCGGTGGCCTATGCGGCGCGGCTGGAGGCCGCCGGGCTGCAGGTCACTTGCCACGTGTTTGCCAAGGCTGCGCAGTGGCCCGACGCTCTGCTGCAGACCGGTCCGCACGAGTGCCCTTGCGCTGCGGGTGCGCAAGAGCAGTTCCGGTTGTTCTTCGAGGCCACCCGATGTCCGGTGCCTTCCTGACAACACCCCAGGCTGCAAAAAAGGTGTTGACCTCAACTTAAGTTGAGGTTCGATACTGCAGCCCTTTTAACGAACCCCAGGATTACAACGCTGATTTTTCCGGCATGCCATGCCGGAGGGAGAGGCTTTGCCCGCGCATTTCTGCACGCCGTGCCCGTGAGGGGCTGGACGGCGCGCGGAGCCACTGATGTCAACGATACGGAGGAAATAACAACGTGAACAACACAACGCCATTGTCAACGGCTGCTTGCGGCAATCCCATCTGTCACAAGTCTGTGCGCCGGCGCGTCTTCTGACGCAGGCGGACCGATGTCCCTGACGGTGTCAGGGGCCTTGACCCTTCCACCGTGTCATTGCCGAGACTGCCCATCCGCTTCGCTTGACCTTTGCCGACACACACCGCCTGCAGCCCCGGGGCTCAGGCACCACCTCCACCGGCTTGCCCATAACGGCAGCCTCAACGATCGATTGAAACCACCATGACCACCAACCCGCTCTCCAAGAACCGCCCTCTGGGCCTGGCCACCATCGCCACCGCCGTCACCGCTGCCGTGGCTGCATTGATCCTCGTCTTCCAGGCGCCCACGGCGCAGGCCAATGGAGAAGGCGCCACACCGCCCGCCATGCCGGTGTCGGTGGCTGCCGTGGTGCAAAAGGACATCTCGCTGTGGGATGAGTTCTCCGGCCGGCTCGAAGCGGTGCAGCGCGTGGACGTGCGCCCGCGCGTCTCGGGCGCCGTGCAGGCCGTGCACTTCCGCGAAGGCTCGCTGGTCAAGCAGGGCGACCTGCTGGTCACGGTGGACCCCGCGCCCCATGCGGCCGAGGTGGACCGCGCCGAGGCCCAGGTGGTCGCCGCCCAGGCCCGCGTGTCGTACACCCGCAGCGAAATGGAGCGCGCCACGCGCCTGCTCGAAGAACGTGCCATTGCCCAGCGCGAACACGACGAGCGCCTGAACGCCCAGCGCGAAGCCGACGCCAACCTGCGCGCTGCCCAGGCCGCCCTGCAGACCGCGAAGCTCAACCTCGGCTACACCCAGGTGCGCGCACCCGTGGCAGGCCGCGTGGGCCGCATCGAGGTCACCGTGGGTAACCTGGTGGCTGCTGGCGCAGGTGCTCCTGTGCTGACCACGCTGGTGTCCGTGAGCCCCATCTACGCCAGCTTCGACACCGATGAGCAGATCGTGGTGAAGGCGCTGCAAGACCTGCAAAGCGGCCAGCGCGGCCACAGCGCCCGCCAGCTCATCGAGCGCATTCCTGTGCAGATGGGCACGGGCACCTCGGGCGGCACGCCACACGCCGGCCGCCTGCAGCTCATCGACAACCAGGTGGACGCCCGAAGCGGCACGGTGCGCGTGCGCGCGGTGTTCGACAACGAAGACGGCGCGCTCATCCCCGGCCAGTTCGCCCGCATCCGCATGGGACAGGCGCGTGACACACAGGCCCTGCTGATCAACGAGCGCGCCGTGGGCACCGACCAGAACAAGAAGTTTGTGATGGTGGTGGGCGAGGGCAACAAGGCCGAGTACCGCGAAGTCACGCTGGGCGCGCCCATCGACGGACTGCGCGTGGTCACGTCCGGCCTGAAGGCGGGCGAGAACATCGTCGTCAACGGCCTGCAGCGCGTGCGCCCCGGTGCCGTGGTGGCACCCCAGTCCGTCCCCATGACTGCCAAGGCCGAGATTGCGGGTGATCGCAAGGAAGCCAAGAACAACACCAAGTCGCCTGCCGCGTGAGCACGGGCCAGAGCGACACCAGGAATTTGCATCCATGAATCTATCCCGCTTCTTCATCGACCGCCCCATCTTTGCCGGGGTGCTGTCGGTGCTCATCTTCCTCGGAGGGCTGATCGCATTGCGCGGTCTGCCCATCTCCGAATACCCTGAAGTCGCGCCACCCTCCGTGGTGGTGCGCGCCCAGTACCCGGGCGCCAACCCCAAGGTGATCGCCGAGACCGTGGCCACTCCGCTGGAGGAGTCCATCAACGGCGTGGAAGGCATGCTCTACATGGGCAGCCAGGCCACCACCGACGGCGTGATGACGCTGACGGTGACCTTTGCCCTCGGCACCGACCCCGACAAGGCCCAGCAGCTGGTGCAAAACCGCGTCTCGCAGGCCGAGCCGCGCCTGCCCGAGGAAGTGCGCCGCCTGGGCGTCACCACCGTCAAGAGCGCGCCCGACCTGACCATGGTGGTCCATCTGGTCTCGCCCAACAACCGCTACGACATCGACTACCTGCGCAACTACGCTGTGCTCAACGTGAAGGACCGCCTCGCCCGCATCGGCGGCGTGGGCCAGGTGCAGATCTTCGGCGGCGGCGACTACTCCATGCGGGTGTGGCTCGACCCGCAGAAGGTCGCGCAGCGCGGCCTCTCGGCCAGCGACGTGGTGACCGCCATCCGCGGCCAGAACGTGCAGGCCGCCGCGGGCGTAGTGGGCGCATCGCCCGGCCTGCCGGGCGTGGATCTGCAGCTGTCCATCAACGCGCAGGGCCGTTTGCAGACCGAAGAAGAGTTCGGCGACATCATCGTCAAGACAGGTGCCGACGGTGCGGTCACGCGCCTGCGCGACATCGCGCGCCTGGAGCTGGGCGCGGCCGACTATTCGCTGCGCTCGCTGCTCAACAACGACCCGGCCGTGGGCATGGGCGTGTTCCAGGCGCCGGGCTCCAACGCGCTGGACATCTCGTCCAACGTGCGCAAGACCATGGACGAGATCCAGAAGAACATGCCCGAAGGCGTGGAGTACCGCATTGCGTACGACCCCACGCAGTTCGTGCGTGCGTCCATCCAGTCGGTCATCCACACGCTGCTTGAAGCCATCGCTCTCGTGGTGCTGGTGGTGATACTTTTCCTGCAGACCTGGCGCGCCTCCATCATCCCGCTGCTGGCAGTGCCGGTGTCGGTGGTGGGCACGTTCGCGGTGCTGCACCTGCTGGGCTTCTCGATCAATGCGCTCTCGCTGTTCGGCCTGGTGCTGGCCATCGGCATCGTGGTGGACGACGCCATCGTGGTGGTGGAGAACGTCGAGCGCAACATCGAAGCCGGCCTGACCCCGCGCGAGGCCACCTACCGCGCCATGCGTGAAGTGTCCGGCCCCATCATCGCCATCGCGCTGGTGCTGGTCGCGGTGTTCGTGCCGCTGGCCTTCATCAGCGGGCTCACGGGCCAGTTCTACCGCCAGTTCGCGGTGACGATCGCGATCTCCACCGTCATCTCGGCCATCAACTCGCTGACCCTGTCGCCAGCGCTGAGCGCCTTGCTGCTCAAGGGCCACAACGAGCCCAAGGACGCGCTCACGCGTGGCATGGACAAGGTGTTCGGTGGCCTGTTCCGAGGCTTCAACCGCCTGTTCCATCGGGGGTCCGAGGCCTATAGCGGCGGCGTCAAGCGCGTCATCGGCCGCAAGGCGCTGATGTTCGTGATCTACCTCGCGCTGGTGGGCGCCACCATGGGCCTGTTCAAGATCGTGCCCGGCGGCTTCGTGCCGGCGCAGGACAAGCAGTACCTTATCGGCTTTGCACAGCTGCCCGACGGCGCCACGCTGGACCGCACCGAGAACGTGATCCGCCGCATGGGCGAGATCATGAAGGAGAACCCGAACGTCGAGGACGCGATTGCCTTCCCCGGCCTGTCGATCAACGGCTTCACCAACAGCTCCAACTCCGGCATCGTGTTCGCCACGCTCAAGCCCTTCGCCGAGCGCACCCGCGCCGACCAGAGCGGCGGCGCCGTGGCGGGCCAGCTGAACCAGGCCTTCGGCAGCATCCAGGACGCTTTCATCGCCATGTTCCCGCCGCCCCCCGTGGCGGGCCTGGGCACCACCGGCGGCTTCAAGCTGCAGATCGAAGACCGCGCATCGCTGGGCTACGAAGCCATGGACAACGCCGTGAAAGCCTTCATGGGCAAGGCCTACCAGACGCCCGAACTGGCGGGCATGTTCACGAGCTGGCAGGTCAACGTGCCGCAGCTGTACGCCAACATCGACCGCACCAAGGCGCGCCAGCTGGGTGTGCCGGTGACGGATATCTTCGACACGCTGCAGATCTACCTGGGCAGCCTGTACGCCAACGACTTCAACCAGTTCGGCCGCACGTACAGCGTGCGTGTGCAGGCCGACGCGGCCTACCGGGCCCGGGCTGAAGATGTGGGCCTGCTGAAGGTGCGCTCCGCCACCGGCGAGATGGTGCCCCTGTCGGCCCTGATGAAGATGGAGCCGAGTTTCGGCCCCGAGCGTGCCATGCGCTACAACGGCTACCTGGCCGCGGACATCAATGGCGGACCCGCGCCCGGCTTCTCGTCGGGCCAGGCGCAGGCGGCCATCGAACGCATCGCCAAGGAGACGTTGCCCCAGGGCATCACGTTCGAGTGGACTGAGCTGACCTACCAGGAAATCCTGGCCGGAAACTCCGCCGTGCTGGTGTTCCCGCTGGCCATCCTGCTGGTGTTCCTGGTGCTGGCCGCGCAGTATGAAAGCCTGACGCTGCCGATTGCCATCATCCTGATCGTCCCTATGGGCATCCTGGCCGCGATGACGGGGGTGTGGCTGAGCAACGGCGACAACAACGTGTTCACGCAGATCGGGCTCATCGTGCTGGTGGGGCTGTCGGCCAAGAACGCGATCCTGATCGTGGAGTTCGCGCGCGAGCTGGAGTTTGCGGGCCGCACACCGGTGCAGGCCGCCATCGAGGCCAGCCGCTTGCGGCTGCGCCCCATTCTGATGACCTCCCTGGCCTTCGTGATGGGGGTGCTGCCCCTGGTGCTGTCCACCGGAGCGGGCGCCGAAATGCGCAGCGCCATGGGCGTGGCGGTGTTCGCCGGGATGATTGGGGTGACGGCCTTCGGTCTGTTCCTCACGCCCGTGTTCTACGTGCTGCTGCGCAAGCTGGCTGGCAACCGCCCACTGGTGGAGCACGGCGCGCACGTGGCGCCCATCTCGCACAACCCGCAGGGCGGCGGCACCGCCCACCCCGTGCTGGCCGCGCCCCGCAAGGAGCACGAGTGATCGTGCGCACAGCCTTCTTTTTCTCAATCACCCGCACCGCGCTGCCCCTGGCGGCTGGGCGGGCAGGAGACCGACCATGATGGATTTTTTGACGAACACGAGCGCGGCGGACCTGGCGCAGGCCTTGGTGCCCGCGCGCCGGCGCAGCCTGCTGGCGCCCCTGGCTGCAGCGCTGGTGCTGGCGGGCTGCATGACCCAGCCCGTCGCCCCCGCGCCCCATGCAGGCGTGGCCGTGCCCCAGAGCTTCAGCGCTGGCGGCGCAGCGCTCCCCACAGCTCCCTGGACCGTGGCAGCACCGGCCGAATCGCAGCCGCGCGGCGAATGGTGGCTGGGCTTTCAGGACCCTGTGCTGGCTGATCTCGTGCAGCGTGCGGGCCAGGCCAACACCAGCATCCAGCAGGCAGCAGCACGGCTGGCTGAAGCGCGCTCTCTGCTGCGCTCGGCCGATGCGGCTCGGTCGGTGCAGATAGGTGCATCCGCAGGCGTGTCGCGCCAGGCGGGCGCCAGCAGCACCGGCAGCGCAGCGCCGTCCACGCTGGGCACGGCAGGCCTCAATGCGTCCTACGAGCTGGACCTGTTCGGCCGTCTGTCGCAGACCAGCGACGCAGCGCGCCTGGACGCCGAGTCTCGCGACGCCCTGCTGCAAAGCACGCGCCTCATGGTGCAGGCCGATGTGGCACAGACCTACCTGCAACTGCGCTCGGTGCAGGCCGAGCAGGTGCTGGTCAACGAGAGCCTGGCCGCCTACCAGGACACGCTGCGCCTGACGCAGCGCCGCCTGCAGGCCGGCGATGTGGCCGAGCTGGACGTGGCCCGTGTGCAGACCGAAGTGGCGTCCACCGAGTCCGAGGCTCTGGCGCTGCAGCGCCAGCAGGCCCTGCTGGCTAATGCGCTGGCCGTGCTGGTGGGCGAAGTGGCAAGCACCTTCACGCTGCCATCGGCCGCCACCGATGCGGCGCTGCCCGTCATCCCCCCGGGGGTGCCCGGCACCGTGCTGGCGCGGCGCCCCGATGTCTCGGCCGCTCAGTCCGCCGTGCTGGCCGCGCAGGCCCGCGTCGGGGTGGCGCAAACGGCGTGGTTCCCGGCCGTCACGCTCACCGGAAATGCGGGGCATGCGTCGTCTGAACTCTCCGACCTGTTCAAGTGGTCGGCCCGCGCGTGGGGCGTGAGCGCGCTGCTGTCGCTGCCGATCTTCGACGGCGGCCAGCGCGATGCGCAGGTGCAAGGCGCGAAGGCACGGCTGGAGGCCGCGCTGGCGGACCACCGTGGCCAGGTGCTCAATGCCTTCCGCGACGTGGAAGACCAGCTCACTTCGCTGCGCCTGCTGTCCGGCCAGGCCGAAGCGCAGGTCCGCGCAGTGGCCGCCGCACGACGCGCAACGCAGTTGTCCGACGCGCGCTATCGCAACGGGCTGGTGAGCCAGCTGGAGCTGCTGGACGCGCGCCGCAGCGAGCTGCGCAACCGCCGCCAGGAGCTGCAGGTGCGCACCGCGCAGTACGTGGCCACGGTGGGCCTGATCCGCGCGCTGGGTGGCGGCTGGGGCGATGACGCGCCGGCCAGGGTCGCTGCAGTGTCCCGGTAGTCCCAGCGACCGGGTCTGACCAATAGCCAGACCCGCAGGGCGGGGTTCCCGCGCTGTGCCAGCGGGGCTGCGCGCTGGCGCCTATAGTGTCTGGTTTCGCGCGCGGCGCGGCCCCGTGCGGGCCGTGCTCGTTTCGTCCCCCCGTTTCGACACAGGAGCCTTTGCATGAGCTACCCCAGCACCCAACTTTTCATCGCCGGCCAATGGCAGGACGCAGTTGACGGCAAGACCATCGCCGTGTTCAACCCATCCACCGGCAAGGAAATCGGCCGCGTGGCCCATGCCAGCAAGGCCGACCTGGACCGCGCGCTGGACGCCGCGCAAAAGGGCTTCGAAGCCTGGCGCGACATCCCTGCTGCCGAGCGCGCCAAGACCATGCGCCGCGCCGCCGCACTGATGCGCGAGCGTGCCGATGCCATCGCCGCCATCATGGTGCAGGAGCAGGGCAAGCCCCTGGCCGAAGCCAAGGTGGAGACCATGGCGTCCGCCGACATCATCGAATGGTTTGCCGACGAATCGCTGCGCGTGTACGGTCGCATCGTGCCTTCGCGCAATCTCAAGGCCACGCAGATGGTGCTCAAGGACCCGGTGGGCCCGGTGGCGGCCTTCACCCCCTGGAACTTCCCCATCAATCAGGTCGTGCGCAAGCTCGCAGCTGCGCTGGCCGCGGGCTGCTCCATCCTGGTCAAGGCGCCCGAGGAAACACCGGCCAGCCCGGCCGAGCTGATCCGCGCGTTTGCGGACGCCGGCGTTCCCGCAGGCACCGTGGGCCTGGTCTACGGCGACCCGGCCGAGATCTCCAGCTACCTCATTCCGCACCCCGTGATCCGCAAGGTCACCTTCACCGGCTCTACCCCGGTCGGCAAGCAGCTCGCAGCCCTGGCAGGCAAGCACATGAAGCGCGTGACCATGGAGCTGGGCGGCCACGCCCCGGTCATCGTGGCCGAGGATGCCGACCTGGAGCTGGCCATCAAGATCGGTAGCGGCGCCAAGTTCCGCAACGCCGGCCAGGTCTGCATCTCGCCCACCCGCTACCTGGTGCACGAAAGCATCCGCGCCGACTTCGTCGCCGCGTTCGCCAAGTACGCGCAGGGCCTGAAGGTGGGCGACGGCCTCACGGCCGGCACGCAGATGGGCCCCCTGGCCAACCCCCGCCGCATCACTGCCATGGCCGACCTGCTGGCCGACGCGGTTCAGCAGGGCGCCAAGGTGCTGGCGGGCGGCGAGCGCATCGGCAGCGAAGGCAACTTCTTCCAGCCCACGGTGCTCAATGACGTGCCCCTGTCGGCCCGCATCGTCAACGAAGAGCCCTTCGGCCCCGTGGCCGCCGTGCGCGGCTTCGAGAAGATCGAGGACGCCATCGCCGAAGCCAACCGCCTGCCGTTCGGCCTGGCCGGCTATGCCTTCACCACGTCGCTGAAGAACGCACACCTGCTCGCACAGCGCCTCGAAGTGGGCATGCTCTGGATCAACCAGGCCGCCGCTCCAGCCGCAGAGCTGCCCTTTGGTGGGCTGAAGGACTCGGGCTATGGCTCCGAAGGCGGGTCTGAGGCGGTCGAGGCGCACATGAACACGCGCCTGGTGTCGATCATGAACGTGTAAGAACGTTCACGCTCTCCGGCGGCCGCTTGGCTGCCGGTTGGCTGCTGGTGCGAAGCCTGGGGGCTGGCTTGCGGAGATTCTTCGCAAGGACGGTCCCCAGGCTTTTTTTCTGGACAGGATGCGCGACGGCGTCCGTGCGGGGGCCTGCCCCCGCAGTCCTCAGAACCGGTACGTCGAAGTCAACGTATACGTGCGCGCCTGTCCATAGAAGCAATCGCCCCGCGCCAGGCACTGCGTGATGTGCACCTTGTCGGCCAGGTTGACCACGTTGAACGCCACACGCCAGTCGCCCGCGTCGTACGCCACCATGGCATCGGCCAGCGTGGCGGCCGGCGTGCTGATCGCGCTGGTGCCGCTCCACTGCGAGCCGGTGTAGCGCACGCCTGCGCCCACCGTCCAGCCGCCACGGCCTTCGCCGGCGAAGCGGTGCATGAGCCAGGTCGATGCC
The DNA here is from genome assembly GCF_019219095.1 of Acidovorax sp. sic0104. Lineage (GTDB taxonomy): Bacteria > Pseudomonadota > Gammaproteobacteria > Burkholderiales > Burkholderiaceae_C > Acidovorax. The sequence continues at coordinate 29,672 of NZ_JAHUWH010000014.1, read as the reverse complement.
GTGTGGCGCGGTGTGCTGGCCACGGGGGTGCCCTGGTCGCCCGCGTTGCTGCGGCTGATCTTGGCGTCGGTGAAGGCGTAGCCCACGGTCCAGTCCCAGTTGCGCGCCAGGCTGGCGGTCATCTCGGCTTCGAAGCCCTTGACCTTGACTTCACCGATCTGCAGGCTGTTGAGCGGGTTGGTCGGGTCGGTGGTCTTGCGGTTCTTCTCGCGCAGCTGGTAGACGGCGGCGAAGGCGCTGATGCCCTGGCCCGGGGGCTGCCACTTCACACCCGCCTCCCACTGCTCGCCGCGCTGGGGCTTGAACGGCACGCCGTACACGTTGGCGCCGCCCAGCGGCTGGAAGGATTCGCTGTAGCCCGCGTACGGTGCCCAGCCGCCGTCCATCTGGTAGGTGACGCCAGCGCGCTTGGTCCAGGCCTTGTCGTCTGCAGCGGCCGCAGGGCGGCCTTCGGTGTCGCTCTTGGCGTTGTCGTGGCGCAGGCCCAGCGTGGCCGTGAAGCGGCCCCACTTGATCTGGTCCTGGGCATAGAAGCCCAGCTGGCGCTGCTCCACGCTGGGCACGCGCGCGAGGGCCGAGGCCGATGGTGCCGTGAAGTTGCCGTACACGGGGTTGTAGACGTCGATGGCGGGCGCCACGGAACGCCAGCTTTGCTGGCCCCAGTGGTTGCGCTGCACGTCCAGGCCGCCCAGCACGGTGTGCTCGGCATCGCCCCAGCGCAGCTTGCCTTCGACCTGCGTGTCGACCAGCAGCATGCGTGCGTTGCCCAGCGTCCATGAGGCATCGCGCAGTACGGTGCGGTTGTCCGCGTTGAATACGGGGCGAGCAGGGCGGCCCAGGGCTGCATTGGCCGCAAAACTGGTGTACAGCGTGCGGTAGTCCACCTCGCTCACGCTGCGGCGCAGGTTCTGGCGCACGGTCCAGGCGCTGTCGATCTGGTGGCTGAAGAGGTAGCCCCAGGACGTGCCTTCGGAGTTGTAGCGGTCCCAGCCGGGCTCGCTGATGAAGGTGGATGTCGGAATCTGCCCGTAGCGGTTGGGCAGCTGCGTGCCCTGCCATGGGAAGAAGCCGATCAGCGACCCGCTCTTGTCCTTCTGGTGAGTGAGTTGCAGTGTGAGCGACGTGGCGGCGCTGGGCTTCCATGTCACGGTGGGGGCGATCACCAGGCGGTCGTCGCGCACATGGTCCACCTGCGTGTCGCTGTCGCGGCCCACGGCCACAAGGCGGTACAGCCACTGGCCGTCTTCGGTGAGCTTGCCCGTCATGTCGGCGGCGATCTGCTTGCGTGCGTGGTTGCCCAGCTGCACCTGCACTTCGCGGATCGGCTCGGCCTGAGGGCGCTTGGAGGTGAGGTTGAGCACACCGCCCACGCTGCCCTGGCCGTACAGCACGGACGATGGACCCCGCAGAAACTCGACGCGCTCCAGCGTGTACGGGTCGGGCCGGGTGTCGTTCCAGTAGCCGATGAAGCGCACCATGCCGTCCAGGTACTGCGTCACATCGCCGCCTCGGGCCTTGAAGGAGTCGCTGCGGCTGTCGAAGTAGTTGGACACGGCGCCTGCGGTGTAGGCCGTGACCTGGCGCAGCGTCTGCACGCCCTGGGCCTCCATCTGGTCGCGCGTGATGACGCTGATGGCCTGGGGGGTTTCGATCAGCGGCGTGTCGGTCTTGGTGGCGCTCAGTGCGCGTTGCGCAACGAAGCCGGTAACCGGTGCCGTGGGGCTCTGCTGCTCGGGGCCGGCATTGACGGTGACGGGGGCCAGGGTTTTTTCCGCCGTCGGTGCCGGGGTGGCGGCAGGCGCAGGCTGTTGTGCCTGCGCGGCGCCGCACAGTGCGAGCAGGGCCGCGTGCGCGATCGCGGTGCGGCAGACTTTGATGCGGGGTCTCATGGTGATGTTCCTCCGAAGGTTTTGAAAAAGGGGGGCGGGTTGCGCGGCGCTCAGAACGTGTAGTCCAGCGCCACCTGCACGGTGCGCGGCTGGCCGGGCACGACGGAGCCGAAGCCCACCGCGGTGGTGGTGCCGTCCAGGTAGTAGCGCCGGTTGCCAGCGTTCTTGAGGTTGGCCTGCAGGCGCACGCCGCCAGCGAACTGGTAGCCCACGGCCAGGTCCACCGTGGTGAAGCCCGGCAGGCGCCACTTGTTGTCGTTGGCGATGAACTTGTCGCCCTGGTGGACCAGGCCCCCGCCGACCCACAGGCCGGGCAGTTGCGGCACGCGGTACTGCGTCCACAGCGAGGCATTGCGGCGCGTGGCCAGCGCGACGCGGTTGCCCACGTTGGCACCGGCGGCGGTGTCGGCCAGCACCTCGGGGTTCTGGAAGCTGGCCTGCGCCGTGACCGTCCAGCCGGGGGTGATGCGGCCCTGCAGCTCAAGCTCCACGCCCTTGATGCGCTGGCGCGCGGTCAGCACCGAGTAGCCGGCGTGCTGCGGGTCGGTGGCGGGCGCATTGGTGAGCTGCAGGTCGAAGGCAGACACGGTGGTCATCAGCCGCTTGTCCAGCCATTCCTGCTTCCAGCCCACCTCGAACTGCTTGCCTTCCGACGGCGGCGCCGCGCGGTCGCCCCACAGCAGCGTGCCGGTGTTGGCCTGGAACGAGCGCGCATGGCTGGCGTACAGCATGGTGCCGGTGCGGGGCTCCCAGCTGATCGCGGCGCTGGGCTGGGTCTTGCTCAGGTCGGTGACGGGCGTGGTGTAGGCGTCCTTGAAGCTGTCATGCCGCAGGCCCAGCAGCAGGCCGAAGTCGCCCAGCGTCAGGCGGTCCTGCACGAACAGGCCGGTATTGCGCGCGTCGGACGACAGCCGGCCCACGCCCGTGGAGGCCACGGGGGGCACCTGGCCCGTGACAGGGTTGTACAGGTCGATGGAGCCCAGGTTGCCCGTGGTGCGCGCGCCATAGAAGCCTGCAATGGCGCGCCAGTCCATGCCCGCCAGCAACGTGTGCTTGACTGCGCCGGTCTGCACCTGGGCGCGCAGTTCCGCCAGCGCGGTGTCCGACGTGTATTTTTGGCCCGGCGCCATCCAGTAGCTGCGCGCGACGCGGCCATTGGTCACCGGGCCCATCGGCGACACGATGTTCACGTTGCGGAAGGTTTCGTTGCGCGACAGGTGCACGCGGCCTTCCAGCCGGTCAGAAAAACGGTGCTGCAGCTCGGTGGAGTAAAAGCGCAGGTGCCCGTCGGTGTTCAGCCAGGGCTCGCCGTAGAACGCGCCCACTGGCAGAGCGTCCGCGCTGCGAGGGTTCTTGGGGTCTGGCACGGCCAACCCGGAGGTGGAGGTGCCGTCCATGCTCTGGTACTCGGCCTGCGCGCGCCAGAGCGTGTCGGGCGTGACCTGCCACTCCAGGCTGCCGGCAATGCCCTGCTTGCGCGGGGTGTTGCCATCCACGAAGCTGCCGCCCCGGCTGGCACCGCCATCGAGCCGGTAGCGCAGCGTGCGGTCGGAGTTGAGCGGGCCGGTGAGGTCGAACTCGGCATTGCGCCAGCCGTCGCTGCCCGCGCCGATCTTCACGTTGCGCAGTGCCTCGGCCTGGGGCCGCTTGCTCACGTAGTTGACCAGCCCGCCAGGGGCGACCTGGCCGAATTCGAGGGCCGCCGGGCCCTTGATGACTTCGACGCGCTCGATGTTAAACAGCGGCGGGTCCAGCAGGTGGACGAACTTCGCGCCGTCGCGCAGGAAGTTGTAGGTGTTGTTGGCCCACAGCCCGCGGATGGAGAACTGCGAGTACGAGCCGTAGTACTCGCTGCGCGACGAGACGCCCGAGGCGTTGCGCAGCACGTCGCGCTCGGTGGTGGCCATCTGCTGCTCCAGCAGCGCGCCGTCGATCACGCTCACGGCGCGGGGCGTCTCCAGCACCGACAGGCCCAGGCGCGAGCTGGACTGGGCGCGCCGCGCGGGCGTTGCGGCTGCACCGGCGGTGGAGTCCACGACATCCACCTGGCGCAGGGAGGGCGCGGGCACGGGCGTATCGGTGGGGGCCGCTCCGGTGCTGGTTTGAGCCAGGGCGGTCCCGCACAGTGCAAGGAACGCGGCATGCGCCACGGACGTGCGCAGAAAGTTCGGTTGGGTCATGATGCTATGTTTTTAATAGCTGCCAGCGCTTTGCCGTCAAGCGGAAGGTGGCAAAAAGATGCTGAAATGGCGGGCGGGCGGGCAGCCGCCTGCCAGCGCCGGCGGTGCCTGGCGCGGCGAGCAGCCGTGTGTGCGCGATGCCGTCGGGCCGGCGGCCCGCTGTGTGTGGTCAGTGGGCCTTGGGCGGAGCGGGCAGGGCGGGCGATGCCATGCCGTCAGCCAGCACGAAGGTCAGCGTGGTCACGTAGCTGGCTTCGCCGTACTTCTCGCCCTGGGCTTCGCCGGGCGTCTTGTCGCTGTGCTTCACCTCGGCCACGTACTGGCCCTTCCAGGGGGTGACGAATGTCACGGTGCCGTCCTCGGCCGTCTCGGCTTCGCGCGTCCAGCCCGAGGGCGCGGCCAGTTGCACCTTGGCCTTGTGCAGCGGCGCGCCCTTGTAGACCACCTTGAATTCACCGGGCTTGCCCGTGGGCACCAGGTCCAGCGGCGCGGTGGGCGCCACGGGCTGGGCGAGGCCAGCCACCCAGCGGGCCGAAGGCTGCCAGTACATCGCGGGCAGGTTGCGCTTGCTGCGGTCGATCAGCGGGTAGGTGGCTGCGGCGAACAGCGTGTCGGGTGTGCCGGCCACGGTGTAGTTGAAGCCATCCTTGCCCAGCTGGCCTTCCACGCGCTGCGCGGCGGTTCCGGTGCGCTGCTCCAGCGCGGGCACGCCCTTGAACTTGTCCAGCGAGCCTGGCGAGGTCTCGCGCAGGTTCTCGTTGAACTCGCCAAAGTGCAGGCGGGCCTGGCCGCCGGCGCTCTCCAGCCACACCTGGTGGGCGTGGACGGTGTTCACGACGCTGACGGATGCGGCAGCGATCAGGGCGGCTTTCAGGAACAAGGACGAAGACATGGCAGTTTCCTTTCGGTGGTTTTCAACAAAAATCGGCGAGCACGCAGCGCTCCGCACCCCTGCGGTGAGGGGGGCGGAACGCGGTGCGAAAGGGAGTGGCTGCCTACACCTGGTGGTCAGGCGCTGGGTGGCTGCGAGGTGGGCGACAGCGAAGCGGGTCGCGCGGCGTGCAAGGTTCAGGCTGGCACGCCCCTCGGGGTTGTGTCAGATGGTGCGGTCAGAAGTCCACGCCCACGCTGAGCGACAGCGTGCGCGGAGCGCCCACGACGAGGTAGCCGGCGCCAGGGTAGCCACCCGACGACGCCCAGTAGCTGCGGTTGCTCACGTTGTCCACGCGGGCGCGCAGCGTGACGAGGCGGCCCTGCACTTCGGTCAGGTAGCGCACGCCCAGATCCAGGCGGTTCCAGGCGGGCACTGCGATGGTGTTGGTGGCGTTGGCATACACCGAGCCGGTGTGCACCAGGCGGCCGTCCACGGCCAGGCCGTTCACGCCCGGCACGTCCCACTCGGCGCCGATGTTGGCTTGCAGCTTGGGCACGCCGATCACGCGGCGGCCATCGGTGCTGGCAGCGCCCGTGTTCAGCTGCTTGGCTTCGAGCCAGGTCAGGCCGCCCAGCAGGCGCAGGCCCTTGGTGGCCTCGCCCTGCACGGCCAGCTCGATGCCCTGGTGGCGGTCCTTGCCGTTGCCACGGAAGATGTTGTCGCTGCCCACGTAGGCGCGGGGCTTGGTGGTGGAGAACAGCGCCACGCTACCGCCGAAGCGGCCGCCGTCGAACTTCACGCCCACCTCCTTTTGCTTGGAGACGTAGGGCGAGAGCATCTCGCCGCGGTTGGCGGCGGTGGAGGGCGCGGTCGCACCCTGGCTCAGGCCTTCCACGTAGTTCCCGTACACCGACAGGCTCTTGTCGAGCTTGTAGACGGCCGCGAGCAGCGGGCTGGTGCGGCTCTGGTCATAGCGGTCGGTCTGCAGGGCCGTGCCGTAGGCGTAGTTGGCGATCTCCAGCGACTGGTGGCGCAGGCCGGCCGTGAGCAGCAGGCGGTTGTCCAGCAGCGACATGGTGTCGCCCAGTGCGAAGCTGCTCAGGCGCGTGCTGCCGGTGCGGCGCGGGTCGGCCAGGTCACCGCCACGGAAGGCGCCTGCACTGAAGCCCGGCAGGGCGTTCGTGTACACGGGGTTATAGAGGTTGGTGGCCTGCGTGTTGGCGAAGTCCATCGCATAGGCATTCTTCTTGTCGGAACTGAAGTGCGATGCCACCAGCACCCATTCGTGGCCCACGCTGCCGGTCTGCAGCTTGCCGCGCAGGCCCAGCTCGCCGGTGTTCACGCTGTCCTTGCGGGTGTTGTCGAAGCGGTAGGTGGTGCCGGCGCCGGTGGTGCTGTTGTTCACCGTCAGATTGGCCAGCGAGTTGGCCTCGGAGCTGCGGCGCGCGCCGGCAGCGGCCCAGCCGGTCACGTCAGGGGTGATGTCCCACTCGCCGCGCAGCGTGCCGAAGGTGTCCCGCTCGTTGGAGTAGGTCCAGGGCTGGGCGAAGTTCGCATCGCCGTTGGGTGCGGCAGGCATCTTCGTCACGTCGCCGCCCAGGGTCACGTTGGTGCGCGTGCTCTTGAGCTTGTGATCCTGCCAGCCGATGTCGCCCGACAGGCGCACGTCGCGGCTGCGCCAGTCCAGGCCCACGGCCGCCAGGCCGAGCTTCACGTCTTCGTGGTCCACGGCCGTGCCGCCGTTGTGGGTGGCCGCATTCACGCGGATGCCCGTGTTGCCGTCAGGGCCGAAGCGGCGCGCGATGTCGGCGGCCAGCTGTGTCTGGCCACCGCTGGAGACGCCGAAGGTCACGCGGCTCAAAGGCTCGTTGGGCGCACGCTTGGGCAGCAGGTTGATCGAGCCGCCAATGCCGCCGCCGTTGGGGCTGGCGCCATTGAGGAAGGCCGAGGCGCCGCGCAGCACCTCCACGCGCTCGAACAGCTCGGTGGCGATGTATTGGCGCGGCAGCAGGCTGTACAGGCCGTTGTAGGCGGTGTCGTCCGAGTCGAGGATGAAGCCGCGGATGAAATACGCCTCCTGGAAGTTGCCGAAGCCGCGTGCCACCCGTACCGTGGGGTCGTTCTGCAGCACATCGCCCACGCTGCGCGCATGGCGGTCCTGGATCAGCTCGTTGGTGTAGCTGGTGACGGAGAACGGGGTGTCCATCGCATCCTTGGTGCCCAGCACGCCTGCGCGGCCGCCGCGTGCCACCTGGCCGCCGGCATACGCTGGCGACAGGCCCTGTGCCGATGCATCGGCGCTGGCGTTCACCGTCACGGTGGACAGGGTCTGGCCCTCAGGTGCTGCCGCCGCCTGCTGCGCGAACGCGGCGGGCGCGCTCAGCGCGAGCATCACGGCGGTGGCCAGTGCCACGGGCGTGGCGGTAAAAGCGGGTTGCAGCGGGGCTGGCTGGAAGGAGTTGGCTTGGCGCATGGTAGTGGTGTGCAGTGTGAATGGAAAGGATGGGGTGTCAGCGGGGTGCGCCGGTGGTGCCGGCGATGCGCGCGTCGGTATCCGCGGGGGCGGCAGTAGCCGTGGTAGGGGTGCGCGGCCAGGAGAACCAGGCGATCACCGCCACGGGAACGCCCAGGCCCACCCACGACCACCAGTCGCCCCAGGTGTCGGACACCAGGGCGGTACCAAGGCCCGTGGCAGAGAGCACGCCCAGCGCAATGGGCCAGCCCCAGAGGGCGAGAAACGGGCTTGCGCGCTTCATGCAGCGCCTTGCGCTCGCGCAGAACCCGCAGCGGGCAGGCTGCCTTGACCGGCCGCAAGCGCCGCCGTGTTGCTGCCAACCGCCTGCGCACCGCGGCGCAGCCACAGGTACAGGCCGCTGCCCAGCACGACGATGGTGGCGATGTCGAGCAGGGCCCAGAGGATCTTCATCGGCATGCCGCCGTAGTCGCCAAAATGCAGCGGCTGCGAGACCAGCAACGCCGTCAGGTACCAGGGCAGTTGCGGCGCTGCGGTGACCTGCGCGATGCGTGCGTCCACCATCACGGGCTGCAGCAGCCGCGAGGTGAGCGGCTCGTTGCCCTTGAGGAAGAAGGTGTTGTGGTGGGGGCTCGAAAACGCCGTGCCAGGGAACGCAATGAACGACAGCTTCATGCCCGGCGCGTGCGCCATCGCCGCCTGCAGGGATTGCTGCAGCGGGCCGCGCTCGGCCACGGGCACGGTGGGCTGCCCTTCGTAGGGTTTGAGCAGGATGGACAGCTGGTCGTACTGCCAGTACTTGATCATCAGGTCCGCCCAGGTGTTGATCATGCCCGTCGCGCCCACGACCAGGGCCCACACCAGGGTGACGATGCCCAGCAGGTTGTGCAGATCCAGCCACTTCACGCGGGTGGAGCGGTCGCGCCGCACCTGACCGAAGGCGAGCTTGCGCATGAAGGGCGCATACAGCACCACGCCGGTCACGATGGCCACCAGCAGCAACAGGCCCATCAACCCCAGGAAGAGCTTGCCTGCCAGGCCCGCGAACAGGTCCACATGCAGGCGGAACATGATGTACATGAATCCCTCGTCCACCGGCCGCTGCGACAGCACGGCCGCCGTGCGCGCGTCCACGGCGATGGACTTGAAGTCTTCGGTGGGGGCGGGCGTGGGCGTGAGGGTGACGAACCACAGCGCGTCGTCGTCCTCCGGCTGTGAGGCGAACTGCACCACGCGCTCGGGGTGCAGGGCCTGCGCGGCGGCCAGCACCTTGTCCAGGCTGGCGCGTGGCGTGTTCGCGGGCATGGCAGGGGCCTGGACCTCGGTGCCCAGCAGGTGACCGATCTCGTGGTGGAAGATCAGCGGCAGGCCGGTCACGCACAGCAGCAGCATGAAAAGGGTGCACACCAGGCTGGACCACTTGTGGGTCCATGACCAGCGGCGCAAGGCAGTCGGCGAAAGCATGGCGGGGGCAGTCCAGCAGGAGGAACTGGAGCCCATCCTCTCGCGGGCAAGGCGTCCGCCTGATCCTGCTGCGGGGCAGCAACCAGGGGCGGTTTTTGCGGCGAGCCCAATGGGCTTGATCCAGAGTGCCGCCCCTTCAAACCGGGGGCGACGGCGAATGCTGGCTGGTGCGAAGGCGGATGCCTGCGCGACGGGCTTGCAGTATGAATGGTTACATTCTAAATGAGAATGGTTCTTTTTCTTGTGGCGGATGCTTTTTTGCAACAGCGTGGGTTGCCAGCCGTGGCATCGATGACAAGGCCGAGCGCAGCGTGCCCATCACCGCCGTGCGAAATCACACAAATGGTTGCTTCTTTGACCGCCCCGATCACGCGGTTTTGACCTGCGCGGGCTCAGAATCGCTCCGCCCGAAACGGCCCCCGCCTGCAGCCCAAGGCCCAGGGCGCCATGCTGTTGCGGTGCGGTCACTGACGTGGAGGCAGTGGCCTTCAGATCCGCAGCCAGCACCGGGGTCGCAGCTGGCACGCGGCCCGTCAAAAACGAATCATCCAAAAAATCCATGGCTATTTCGATCGGTCCCAAGATTCTCAAGGTCTGGAACACCTTGCCCAGCAGTGCCCGTCTGGTCCTGTGGGCGGTGTGCATTCCGTTGCTGCTCTCGGCCATCGCCCTGTGGGAGTACCGGCAGTACGCGTCACCGGACCTGTCGGCACAGCAGCAGCAACAGCTCTCGGAAATCGCCGATGCCCAGGCCGCCTTGCGCGAAAACCCACGCACCACCATCGAGATCGACGGTACGAAGTACAGCGGGTTTGCGGCATCCATGCGGCTGGAGAAGATCGCCAAGGCCATCCGGGGCGACAGCGCATCCCAGAGCCAGGTGGGCGCCGTGGTGCGCCCGGCCAGCATCGTTGCCATGGCGGCGGGTGTGCTGGCCGCACTGGTGGCGCTGGCAGGGCTGTGGGGCGTGAGCACCGCCGGCCGCCAAGCGCTGCAGTCTCGCGATGCGCTGATCCGCCTGTTCGCGCGGTGGCGCAATCTGCTGCCCATGTACCTCTCCGTTCACATGGGCCTGATGATGGTTTCTGTGGCAGCCCTGCTGGTGGTGCGCCTGGGCGTGGCCTACCAGGTGGTGATAGTGGGGCGGGCAGGTTCGGGCGAAGCCAAGTTCCAGCTGCTCATCCTGCTGATGGCCGCCAGCGTGCTGTGGGGCGGTGTCACGCTGCTGCGGGCCCTGTACAAGTCACTGCAGGTGCTGCATGACGAGCCCAATGAAGTGATGGGCGTGGCCGTGTCGCGCAGCGAGGCCCCTGCGCTGTGGGCCTACGTGGACACGCTGGCCCAGGGCGCTGGCGCCCCCGTGCCGGGCCACCTGGTGGTGGGGCTGACCGACGGCTTTTACGTGACGGCGCATCCCATGCAGCTGGTGCCGGGCGGCCAGCAGCTGACGGGCGAGACCATGTACCTGCCGCTGACCTACCTCACGCTGCTGCAGCGCGACGAGATCAGTGCCATCCTGGCCCACGAACTGGGCCACTTCGCGGGTGCGGACACCGCCTACAGCCTGCAGTTCTCACCCATCTACCAGGGCCTGCTGGTCAGCCTGCAGGCGATCCATGGGCGTGACGACAGCGGCGGCCGCTGGGGGGACCTGCCAGCGATCTCTTTCATCGAGTATTTGCTGGAGCGGTTCGACCTGGCCGTCAAGCACTGGAGCCGCGAGCGCGAGTTCGCCGCCGACCGGGTGGCCGAGCGGCTGGTCAGCGGAGAGGCCGTGGCACGCTCCCTGGTGCGCGTCACGGTGCTGCATGAGGTGGTGCACAACGTGCTCAACGAGATCGGCCGCCGACCGCAGGATGCGGGCAGCGATGTGGTGCAGATGCTGCACGACGCCGTGCGCAAGGCAGGCCTGAGCGCCCCCGACTTTGCGACCGAGGTGGCCACGACGCACCCGACCGACACCCACCCGCCCACGCTGGAGCGTGCCAAGGCCGTGAATGCGCCGGTGACCGAAGCGATGGTGCAGTCCGCCCTCACGCCGCCAGACGCGCAGGCCCTGGACTGGGTGCGCTCGCTGTTCACCGACAGCCACGGCCTGCAGGCACGTCTGCTGGCCGACTTCAAGGGCGTGGCCAGCGAGCACAACGAGCAGGTGCGCAAGGACCTGACCGAGGTGGTCCAGCAGACGCGGGGCTCGGTCGAGCTCTTCGAGCGCAAGGGCAACGTCTGGCTGTTCGGCGGCCTGGCGGCCGTGGCGCTGGCCGCATGCGTTGCCTTGATCGTCCACAGTTTTTCACCGGGCAAGTCTTTTGGCAGCTTCAAGGAACTGATCTTCATCACCCTGGGGGCCACTGTGGCGCTGCTGGCGTGTGCCTGGTGGTTCTGGCGGCGCTCGTCCGTGATGGTGATGCAGCTCACGTCCGAAGGCATGGTCGTGCCGGGCTGGCCTCAGATCGTCCCGTGGTCGTGTGTCAGCGACTACTCGTGCACCGTGGTCAACGGCTCCAACATGGTGATGACGTTCGACCTGGACCCTGCCGCGCCGCGCCTTCAGGCACCGCATTCCAATCTGCGCCGCATCACCTACCGCCCGGCCAAGAACAAGCTGATCGTGGGCACGGCGAAGGTGAAGGGCATGGACATGGACGCGCTGCATGAGGCGGTCATGCGCTATCTGTCGGGCTGGCATGCGCGCCAGCATCTGCAGTCGATGTAGGCGCACACATAAAAGCGCGGCAGATACCGGCCGCGCCGTTGCAACGGCGAACTCCGTACGCATTTTTTCGGGTTCGCTTTATTGCCGGCTGCTTTGGGTGGCAGCGCGCCGAGTGGCATCAGTACCGCGCCTTGAGCGCCAGTGTCACGCGCCGGGGTTCGCCGTAGAAGTTCTGGCGCGAAACGCCCGACACCTTCTCGTAGTAGGTCTTATCCAGCAGGTTGTCCACCGACAGGTTCATCGACAGGTGGTCGTTGATCTGGTAGCCCAGCTGCGCATTGAACACCGCGTAGCCGGGTGCGTTGATGCGCAGCGCTCCGCTTTGCGCGAAGAACTCGCTGCGCCAGGACATGCCGCCGCCCACGCTGAAGCCGCGCAGCGCGGGGTGGGTGAAGGCGTAGCGGGTGAACAGGTTCACGCTGTGGCGCGGGGTGATGGGGCTGAACACCTGGCCCTGCTGGGCCACGGGGGCCTTGAGGTAGCGGGTGTCGTTGTAGGCGTAGCCCGCCACGATATCCCAGCCTGCCTGGGGCTGACCGCTGACCTCGGCCTCGAAGCCCTGTGCGCGCACCTTGCCGCCGGCGATCGATGCGTTGGTCACCACCGGGTCGGGGATGGCCCGGTTCTCGTCGATGATGCGAAAGAGCGCTGCATGGGCCTGCAGGCGCTTTTGCAGGAACTCGCCCTTGACTCCCAGCTCGACCTGCTTGCCGGTGCGCGGCTCGATCAGCTGCTTGGCGGTGGTGAGCTGGCTTTGCACCACGAAGGTTTCAGCATAGCTCGCGTAGGCCGTGTATTGCGGGTGGAAGTCCCACATCAGCGCCAGCGACGGCACGAACTGGCGGCCTGGGTCTGCGGCGGCAGTGACGGCGCCGGTGCTGGTGCTGCGCGTCACCACCTCGGCCCACGACAGGCGGCCGCCGGCCAGCAGCTTGACGGTGTCGGCCAGGCTGACCTGGGCCTGCCCGTACAGCGCGTTCTCGCGGCGGGTGATGAGCGAGGTGAAGCCCGGCAGCGGGATGTCGGGATAGGCCAGGTCGTAGTTGGGCCGCAGCAAATTGAACGGCTGGGGCTGGCCGTAGGCGTAATTGCCGTCCCAGGTCTTGCCTTCGTTGTGGCTCGCGCCCACCAGCAGCTTGTGGGTGCGGCCTGCCACCTGCACCGGCGTGGCCAGGAAGGCGTCGTAGTTGCGGGTGCGCACGTGGAAGTCGCCGTCCACCGTTTCCATGGTGAAGCTCCCGTTGGGGGCCAGCGCGCTGTTGGCGCGGGCCGAGCGGTAGTACGCCGTGCGGTCGATGTCCCGCGCGGACAGGCGCACCACGCCGCCGCCGGCCAGGCGGTGCTCCAGCTCCGCGAAGACGTCGGTGGTCTCCAGGTCCTGCCGGTTGGCGCGCAGGCCGGCAAAGGAACTGCGGGGCAGGTCGGCCAGGCGGCCGTCGGCATAGGTGGGCAGGCCCTGGTCGATGGCGGCGCGCACGCGCTGCTGTGCCGCGCCCACCGACACGGTGGTGGACGGGGCGATGTCCCATTCCAGCGTGCCGTAGCCCAGCCGCTTGTTGTTGAACAGCGTGTCGATGTGGCTGTCTCGGTCTTCCACCACGGCCACGGCACGCGCGCGGATCGTGCCTTCGGCGTTCAGGCCGCCGCCCACGTCCACCGTGCCGCGGCGCAGACCGAACGAGCCCACTGCCGCGTCGGCACCGATGGCCAGCTTGGCCGTTGCGCGCTTGCGCACCAGGTTCACCGTGCCGCCGGGCTCGCTCGCGCCCTGCAGCAGCCCGGCCGGGCCGCGCAGCACTTCGATGCGGTCGTACATGGCCGTATCGAGCGTGCTGTAGTTGCCTTGCGGAATGGGCACGCCGTCGAGCTGGATCGCACCCAGATCGAACCCCCGCGACTGGAACGAGTTGTAGTTGCCCGCGCCGTCCAGCCGCGTGATGGTCATGCCAGTGCTCAGCTTGATGGCGTCCTCGACCTTGGTCAGGTTGCGGTCGTCGAGCTGCTGGCGCGTGACCACGCTGATGGACTGGGGCGTCTCGCGCGGCGTCTGCTGCAGCTTGCCCACGCTGACTTCGCGGGCGGTGTACTGGCCGCTGCCCTCGGTGGTGGCGCCGTCCGCGCCGTCGGTCACCTTGACTTCGGGCAGGGCAGCGGTGGCGGCGGGGGTGGCGGTGGTCTGGGCCTGGGCTGTGGCCAGCGTGGCCAGCAGCGAGGCCGCAAGGGCCAATGGGTGCATGCGCATGGTGCTTCTTTTCCTCGGTGTGTAAAATGCTATGGTTTTGGTAGCTGCTACCGCTTGTCTATCAAGCGGTAGCAGCCATTTCCATTGAGAACTCGCAGCAGGTAGATGGCCTGGCGGTTCAGAACCGTGTGCGCAGCGTCACCTGCAGTGCGCGGGGCGAGCCGGGCAGGATCAGGTTGTCGTTGCTGCCGTGGGCGGACACGTAGTACTTGCGGTTGGCCAGGTTCTTGATGTTCACGTCCAGGTCCCACTGGCCCAGCGTGTACTGCAGCGCCGCGTCGAGCGTGGTGTAGCCGGGCAGGGTGACCAGGTTGGTCAGCGAGGTGAAGCGCGCACCCACGTAGTTCACGCCGCCGCCCGCGCGCAGGCCGTGGCCCAGGTCCTTCATGGCCCACAGGAACGCGGAGTTGCGCGGCGTGAGCGCCGCCACCTTGCCCTGCGCCGCGATGGCCGCCGTGGGCAGCTGCAGCGAGCCCGTGGTGGCCAGCGACCGGGTCATGCGGCCATCCAGCCATGCGTAGCCGGCACTCACGTCCCAGCGGTCGGGCAGGCGGCCATTGGCGGTCAGCTCCAGGCCGTTGGTGCGCTGCGTGCCCACGTTGATCTGGCGCGACGGGTTGGTCGGGTCGGTGTTCTTGATGTTGGTGCGCTCGAGGTTGAAGAGCGCGCCGGTGAAGTTCAGCCGGCCGTCCAGCACGTCGAGCTTCACGCCGATCTCCTTGTTCTCGGTGATCTCGGGCTCGGCGCCGGTGTTGTTGGCGGCCAGCGCAAAGGTCTCGGCCGAGGGCTGGAACGACTTGCTGTACGACACGTAGTACGACAGCGCCTCGCTGGGCTGCCACACCAGGCCCGCGCGGGGGCTGAACTTCTTGTCGGTGCGCGACAGGCCCGCGAGCTTGCGGTCGAACGTGGTCTCCTGCCCGAACACGTCGTAGCGGGCGCCGACCAGCGCCTTCCACTGGGGCGCCAGCGTGATCTGGTTTTGCCAGTACAGCGCGGCCGTGTCCTGCGTGGTGTGGCTGGGGATGGCGCCGTCGGCCGCAAAGCTGGCGGGGGCGGGGCGGTTGCCGGGGTTGTAGATCGGCACGCGGTCCGCGCCGCCCGAGACGGACTCGGCGCGCTTCTTTTGCTGGCCCAGCTCCACGCCCATCAGCCATTCCTGCTGGAAGCCGCCCAGCCGGTTGCGCCAGGTGACGTCGGTCTGGTTGAAGAAGCCTTTTTCGTCGCGCAGGACGAACGAGCGCGTGCGGCCCACCGTCAGGTTCACCGGGTCGGTGGTGCCGCCGGGCAGGGTGTTGTAGCGGTCCAGCGCGTAGTCGTACAGGCGCGTGACGTTGCGCACCGACCAGTCGCCGTTGAAGCGGTGGTTCAGCGTGGCCGCGAGCGACTGCATGGTGCTGGTGGTGGTGTCGTCCTGCGCGGCGTTGCTGGAGCCGTAGTACGTGCGCGGCGACACGTTGACGGGCCGGCCGTTGAGCGCCGGAATGCCGAAGTCCGTCAGGCGCTGGTCGCGGGCGTTGGTGTACTGCAGCAGCAGGTCGGTCTGCGCGGCGAGCTTGAGCGCGAGCGATGGCGCGAAGTTGTGGCGCTTGACGAACTGCTGGTCGCGGTAGCTGCCCGAGTCTTCCACCGAGGCGTTGATGCGAAAGGCCGCGGTGTCGCTCAGCCCCACGTTCACATCGGCCGTGGCGCGGCGGTAATCGAAGCTGCCCAGGCCCAGCGATGCCTCGCCCGAGGTCTCGCCGAACCTGGGCTTCTTGGTCACGCGGTTGATCAGGCCGCCCGACGAGCCGCGCCCGTACAGCACGGCGGCGGGACCCTTGAGCGCTTCCACGCGCTCGATGTCGGCCAGGTCGCGGAAGTACAGCGCATCGTCGCGCACGCCGTCGACAAACTGGTCGGCGATGGCCGTGAAGCCGCGGATCACCACCTGGTCGCGCTGGCCGTCGCCGTGGCTCATCGCCACGCCGGGCACGTTGCGCAGCACGTCTTCCATGGAGCGCGCGCCCTGGTCGCGCATGAGCTGCTCGGGCACCACGTTCACGGCCTGGGGCACGTCGCGCAGCGGCGCGCTGCCCTTGGTGGCCGAAGTGCTGGCGGCGGGCGAGTAGCCGTCGTCGCCCGTGGTGGACTGCACCGTGACCTCGCCCAGCGTCTGCGGTGCGGTGGCCGGCGGTGGGCTCTGCGCCCACGCAGCGCTGCAAAGCGCGGCGAACAGGGCGGCCGACAGGGGCCTGAGCGTGTGGGACTGGCGGAATGCGTGCATGGTTTTTCCTATGGTGTGTGCGCAGCGCAGGTGAAGACAACCCGCACACCGGGCCTGGCGCGGGCCGGTGGTCGGCCCTGGCTGGGAGGTGTGCGAAGCGGTGAAGCGAAACGAATGCGTTGGACTGGACGGGGCAGCACGCGGTATGGACCGGGCGTGCGCAGCGCCGCCGCTGCGCCGCAGTTGCGTTCAGGCAGCCCGCACGGCGCTGGGCGCCATCACCAGCCGCCGGCCCACGCCAGCAGGCCGGCGGCCAGTGCGACGCCGGCCGCGACTGGGGTGCGCCGCGGCTGCCAGGTCACCATGGCGGTCACCGCCAGGGCCGCGACCGACAGGGCGACCGTCCAGGCCGTCACGCCCAGCGATGCAGGCACCTCGCCCGACGGCCGCGCCGCCAGCCACAGCGAGAGCGCCAGCACCAGCCAGCCGGCGCGGCGCAGGTGCATCTGGCGCCGCGCCGTGCCCTCGCGGCCCAGCGCGTCTTCGTGGTGGCGGTCCATACCCAGCGCAATGGCCGACCACGCGGCAAAACACAGCAGAAATGCGGACATGGATCAGGCTCCCGTAGTGGAGACGTCGGGCGTGGCCGACAGCGCCGGTGCAGCGGGCTGCGGAGCGGATGCGTTGGCGGCTGCGGCGGCGTGGCGCAGTGCCTGGGACACAGCGGCCCGGCCCTTGGGAACACGACCCGGACGCAGCCGCCATGACAGCCAGCACAGCAGCAGACCCGTGGCCAGGAACGACAGGTCCATGCTGGCCCAGATCCATTCGCCCGCGGGCAGCGTGACGCCCAGGTGGGTGTGGGTGGTCAGCGCATTGATCAGCGGCAGGGCCGTCCACACGGCACCGGCGGCGCCCAGCGGCACGGACCAGCCCATGCGGCTCGGTCGCACCACGGCGCAGGCCAGCGCCCACAGCAGCGCGATGCCCCAGGCGCTGAAGAACCAGCCCAGCTCGGTATCGGCCCGGCCCTCGATGCCCACGGGGATCAGGCGGTTGGAGGCCACGTACACGCCACAGGCCAGCGGCAGGCCCGCGAGCGTGGCGATGTTGATGGCGGCCACCAGGCGCTCGCCAAAGGGTGCCTTGGTGCGCGCTGCAGCGGTGGCTGCGCCCTGGCGGCCGGCTTTGGTTTGCGACAGGGCGCTGCGCTTGACGGTCCACAGCACCATACCGGTGGCGATCATCAGGCTGCCCAGCACGCCAAAGCCGAACAGGGCCCAGCGCATGCCCACGTCGGCAAAGCGCGCCAGGTGCAGGCCGTACAGCACGCCGTAGGTCTTGGCGGCGGGGCCGGTGGGGTCGGCCTGGTCCAGCCACTGGCCGGTGGTGGCGTCGAACAACAGGCGCGGCGGGCGGTACTGCAGGCGGTCGCCCTCGTGGCGCGTGACCTCGACCACGGCGCGGCCCTTGGCATCGCGGCGCGCCTGCAGGCTGCCGATGCGCCCGCCGTCCCAGCGAGTGCGTGCTTCGGTCAGTATGGGCTGCAGCGCGATGGCGGGCAGGGGCTCGACCTTGTCGTTTGCGCCACGGCGGGGGCGGCTTTCGGCCTTCTCGCCCTGCAGGTCGGCAAAGTACGCGTTGGAGTCCACGCCTTTTTCATTCTTGTACGTGGTGGCGATGCCGGCGGGCATGTACAGCGTGTGGAAGATCATCAACCCGCTGAAGGTGATCATCAGATAGAACGGCAGCACCAGCACGCCGGTGACGTTGTGCGCATCCAGCCAGGCGCGCTGCCCGCCCTTGGTGGGGCGGAAGGTGAAGAAGTCCTTGAAAATGCGGCGGTGCGTGATCACGCCCGTGATCAGCGCGACGAACATCAGCATCGTGGCCACGCCCACCACCCAGCGGCCTTCGAGGGTCCAGCGGCCCTTCTGGGCCGTGCGCAGCTCGAAGTGGAAGCGGTAGAAGAAGTCGCCGCCCATGGTCTGGCGCGCCTCGATGGCCTCGCCGGTTTGCGGGTTCATGCGCAGCGTCTCGAACCGGCCATTGCCGGTGCCGCGCCACAGCAGGTTGACGGCGGGGTCGCGCTCATCGGGCAGGTGCATGATCCACTGCGTGACCTCGGGCGACTTGCGCTGCAATGCGTCCAGCGACTTCTGGGCCACCTGCGCATCGGCCGAGGGCAGGCCGTGCATCTCGGGGCGCATCCACAAATTGAACTCGTTCTTGAAGAACGACAGCGTGCCGGTGAGAAAGATCGCAAACAGCAGCCAGCCCAGGATCAGGCCGGCCCAGGTGTGCAGCCACGACATCGCCTGGCGAAAGCCCTCGCGGTCGTTGGGTGTCCTGGCGGCTTTGGCCTTGTCGCTGGCGTTGACCGTGGCAGCCATCGGCGTGGCCGCTGCAATGTCTGCGGACGCGTCGGGTGTCAGTGTGGTGGTGTTCATGCGGCGGCCTTCATCCATTGCGGCGCCATGGCGCAGGCGCCCAGTACCAGCGCCGGCAGCAGCGTGCCCGCCCAGGCACCCAAAGCGGTGCGGGCATAGAACGCCCAGCCTGCGGCCATGGCGTAGGCCAGCCAGGCCAGCATGGTGGCCGTCAGCACGGCTTCCACCCGCGGCATGAACTGCGCCAACCCCAGCGACAACGCAGCCGCGAACCCCGCCGCCAGCGCATAGCCGCCGCCAATGGCCGCCACGGCGCGGGAGGTGATGGCCAACCGATAGCGCCAATCGACGCGCGCGGCCTTCATGGCGTGCCTGCCGCGGGGCGGCAGCGGGCAGTTGATCCGGTCAATTGGAACGATGGGGAGGCCCCGGGCAGGCAGGGGCTGGCGGTGCGGCGCAGCATCAGGGATGGCTCCAGGCAGGTTTGCAGGCGAAAACGGTCAAACGCTGGCTGCAGCGGTGGGGCGGCAAGGCCCCGGCTGACTGGCTGGCTAGGTGTTCAGGAGATTCGGGCCAGCGTGCGGCGATCACTGGATGCCCATGGCCTGAGCGTCAGGCGGGCGTCGCGGGGTCAACGCTGGTCGTAAGAATGCATTCTACTTTTGTTGAGAAGCATTCGCATTCATTGAATCCAGACTTTTGCCGTCTTGATGTGCGCTTGCAACATTCTGTGACGAGCTGGGCGCCGGGCCTTCGCCGGGTTGACCTTCGCCGTCGTGTGTTGCGCGGGTGAATGAGCCCTGCCACTGGCGCCGTTGGACCAGGCACAAAAAAACGGGCCGAAGCCCGTTTTTCTGATTTCTTCTTTGCTTTTTTCGTGGAGCGCTCTGAGAAACTGAAGTCTTTGAGGTCTTGCTTACTCTGCCTCACCCATCTGGGACTGCAGGTAGTTCTGCAGGCCGACCTTGTCGATCAGGTCGATCTGGGTTTCGAGGAAGTCGATGTGCTCCTCCGTGTCGTCCAGAATCTTCTGCAGCAGGTCGCGAGAGACATAGTCGCGCACCGTTTCGCAGTGGGCAATCCCTTCCTTGATCGTGGCCTGGGCGCCTTGTTCGGAGCGCAGGTCGCAGGCCAGAATCTCCGGCACGTCTTCCCCGACCTGGAGCTTGGCGAGGTCCTGCAGGTTGGGCAGGCCGTCGAGCGTGAAGATGCGGTCCATGAGCCAGTCGGCATGTTTCATCTCGCCGATGGACTCCGAATACTCCTTCTTGGCGAGCTTGTCGAAGCCCCAGTGCTTGAGCATGCGGTAGTGCAGAAAGTACTGGTTGATGGCCGTGAGTTCGTTCTTGAGCTGGGCCTGCAGGTGGCCGATGACTTGTGCGTCGCCTTTCATGGGGGCTCCTTGTTATGTGGTTCGGGCTTGATTGTCGTGACCTCAGTCCGCCACTGCAAGCCAAACCCCCGCGCAGTCGCTCTGTCTGCGTGTGATGCTGAGTTGTGTTCGCATCTGAAGACAGTTGGCGCAGTTTCCCAGGCTCTTTGACCTTTTCATCCCCTTGCCATCAAAGCCTTGTATATAGTCATAAACAATTGATTCAATGCAATCAATTAATTGGATTCATGGGCTCATTGGGCCTAGACTTCAGCCTTGTTCAGTCAACCAACCACCAAGGAAACAGCAATGTCCCTGATCAACACGCAAGTTCAACCCTTCAAGACCACCGCTTTCGTCAACCGCTCCGGCAAGGGCGAGTTCATCGATCTGACCGAAGCCGACCTGAAGGGCAAATGGTCTGTGCTGATCTTCATGCCTGCAGCTTTCACCTTCAACTGCCCCACCGAAATCGAAGACGCTGCCGACAACTACGCAGCATTCCAGGCCGCGGGCGCCGAGGTCTACATCGTCACCACCGACACGCACTTCTCGCACAAGGTGTGGCACGAAACCTCCGACGCCGTGGGCAAGGCCAAGTTCCCCCTGGTCGGCGACCCCACCCACCAGCTGACCAACGCTTTTGGCGTGCACATCCCTGAAGAAGGCCTGGCACTGCGCGGCACGTTCGTGGTCAACCCCGACGGCGTGATCAAGACCCTGGAAATCCACTCCAACGAAATTGCCCGCGACGTGTCCGAAACCCTGCGCAAGCTCAAGGCTGCCCAGTTCACCGCCGCCAATCCTGGCCAGGTGTGCCCCGCCAAGTGGAAGGAAGGCGCCAAGACGCTGACGCCTTCGCTGGACCTGGTCGGCAAGATCTGATCGGCTGATTGCATCGGCACGGCGGCCTGCGGGCCGCTCCCAGCCGGACAGCGTCGTGGCGCGCGTGCGCCATGCCGTCCGGCTTTTTTTCGCCTGTTTTTTGCGCCCTGTTGCGGCGCGGGGCTTGCCAACAGCGGCCCTGGCCCCCAACCTCATAAGAATCGAAAGGACACCACCATGCTCGACGAACAACTCAAGACCCAGCTTTCCGCCTACCTGGAGCGCGTGCAGCAGCCGTTCGAACTGGTGGCGTCCCTGGACGACAGCGAGACCGCCCGCGAAATGCGCGAGCTGCTCACGACCATCCAATCCCTGCGCAGCGACAAGATCACGCTGCGCACCGACGGCAACGATGCCCGCAAGCCGTCGTTCAGCCTGCAGCGCGTGGGCGCTTCCAACAGCCTGCGTTTCGCGGGCCTGCCCCTGGGCCACGAATTCACCTCGCTGGTGCTGGCCCTCCTGTGGACGGGCGGCCACCCGCCCAAGGTCGAACCCGAGGTGATCGAGCAGATCGCCGCGCTCGACGGCGACTTCAACTTCGAGGTCTACATGAGCCTGACCTGCCACAACTGCCCGGACGTGGTGCAGGCGCTGTCGCTCATGGCCATCGTCAACCCCAAGATCAAGACCACCGTGATCGAAGGCGGCGCCTTCCAGCAGGAAGTGGCCGAGCGCGAGATCATGGCCGTCCCCATGGTGTTCCTGAACGGCCAGGTGTTTGGCTCTGGTCGGATGACGGTCGAGGAGATCGTGGCCAAGCTGGATACCGGGGCCGCCGCCCGCGACGCCGCCAAGCTGTCTGCCAAGGCGCCTTACGACGTGCTCATCGTCGGTGGCGGCCCCGCGGGCGCAGCCGCAGCGGTGTATGCCGCCCGCAAGGGCATCCGCACCGGCGTGGCGGCCGAGCGCTTCGGCGGCCAGGTCAACGACACGCTGGCCATCGAGAACTACATCTCGGTGCTGGAGACCGACGGCCCCAAGTTCGCTGCCGCGCTCGAAGCCCACACCCGTGCCTACGACGTGGACATCATGAACCTGCAGCGCGCCGACAAGCTGATCCCGGCTGCCGAGCCCGGCGGCCTGATCGGCGTGCAACTGGCCAACGGCGGCCTGCTGCAGTCCAAGACGGTAATCCTGTCCACCGGCGCGCGCTGGCGCAATGTCAATGTGCCCGGCGAGGCCGAGTACAAGAACAAGGGCGTGGCCTACTGCCCTCACTGCGACGGCCCGCTGTTCAAGGGCAAGCGCGTGTCGGTCATCGGCGGCGGCAATTCGGGTGTGGAGGCCGCCATCGACCTGGCCGGCATCGTGGCTCATGTCACGCTGATCGAGTTCGCCGACCAGCTCAAGGCCGACGCGGTGCTGGTCAACAAGCTCAAAAGCCTGCACAACGTGACCATCCACACCAACGCGCAGACCACCGAGATCACCGGCGCCGACGGCAAGGTCAACGGCCTCAAGTACAAGGACCGTGCGACGAACGTGGAGCACCTGGTGCAGCTCGAAGGCGTGTTCGTGCAGATCGGCCTGGTGCCCAACACCGAATGGCTCAAGGGCACGGTGGAACTGTCCAGGTTTGGCGAGATCATCGTCGACTCGCACGGCCGCACCAACATCCCCGGCGTGTTCGCGGCGGGTGACTGCACGACGGTACCGTTCAAGCAGATCGTGATCGCTGCGGGCGATGGGTCGAAGGCTGCGCTGAGCGCTTTCGACCACCTGATCCGCATGCCGGTAGTGGCCCAGCCTGTGGCTGCGGCGCCAGCAGCCGCGGCGGTGGCAGAAACCGTGTGAAACCAGGCATAAAAATGGCCGCTACCGCTTGATGGATAAGCGCTAGCAGCTATTGATTGCATAGCAGATCGCCAGTCGTCGCCGTGCAGATCCAGGGAGCCTACGGGCTCCCTTTTTCATGGCGCGACCAAGTGATGGAGCCCGGGCGCAACCTGCTGCGCTCTGAGAGGTCCCTCAAACCCCAAGCCGCCACAAGGAATAGTTTGCAACATGTGTATTGATAATTATTCTCATATAGAATGAGTGTTTCGTTGCCAGCGGACGTGCCAGCACCCGAGCGGTGAGAGGGCGCGCAGAGCCAGCTTCCTGTCATTGACTCCGACCAGAGAAGAAGGGCTCCCCCGTGGCGCACGCATCCGCATTCCGCTCCCGTACGTTCAACCTCCACCCCGTGGCCTGGCTCGTGGCCTGTGCGCTCTGCACCGCCTGGAACGCCCAGGCCCAGGGCGCGCCAGGCCCGCTGGGCGCAGGGCAGTTGATCGCTGCCGGCCCGGCGCTCAAGGAGGTGGTCATCAGCGGCTCGCGCAGCGAGCAGGACCCGGGCGAGCTGCCCATGAGCATCGACGTGATCAACGCGCAGGCCATCGAAGCAGGCCAGGTGCGCGACATCCGCGATGTGGCGCGCGAGCTGCCCAACGTGTCGGTCACGCGCTCGCCCGCGCGCTTCACGCTGGCCAGCGGCTCCACGGGGCGCGAGCAGAACGCGGGCTTCAACATCCGCGGCCTGGACGGCAACCGCGTGCTGATGATGGTGGACGGCATCCGCCTGCCGCGCAGCTACGTCTTCAGCGCCAACGCCTTCGGGCGCGACTACCTGGACATCGGCCTGCTGCAGCGCATCGAGGTCGTGCGCGGCGCCACGTCGGCGCTGTACGGGTCGGACGGCATGGCGGGCCTGGTCAACTTCATCACGGCCGAACCATCGGCCTTCCTCGACGGCGACAAGCGCATCGGCGGCCGGGTCAGCCTGGGCTACGACGGCGACGACCACGGCAAGCGCGTGGGCGCCACGGTGGCGGGCAAGGCGGGCGACACGGTGCAGTGGCTGCTGGGCGGCAACGTCACGCGTGCCAGCGAGCTCGACAACATGGGCACCAACAGCGCGGCCAATGCCGACCGCACCCGCCCCAACCCGCAGAAGGACCGAAGCGGTGCATTGCTGGGCAAGGTCATCCTCACGCCCGGCGGCGGCCAGCGCCATGTGTTCACGCTGGAGCATGTGGACAAGACCTCCGACTACGAGCTGCTGACGGCGCGGTCCAAGCCGCCGCTGGCCGCCACGTCTGTGCTGGGCTCCACATCGTTCACCGACATGCAGCGCAGCCGTGCGACGTGGGAGGGCGCGTGGCGCGTGAACTCGGCGTTCGCCGACGACCTGAAGGCGACGCTGAGCTTTCAGGATTCCCACTCGCGCGAATACGTCACCGAAGACCGCAACACCGCTGCCGACCGCGTGCGCGACGTGACCTACGACGAGCGCACCTGGCAGGCCAACCTGCAGGGCAGCAAGGTGCTGCGCGCGGGCGCTGGCGGCCTGGTGCAAAAGATCACCTACGGCTTTGACTACACCTCCGCCAAGGTCGAGAACCTGCAGACCGGCGTGACTCCGCCGGTGGGCGAGACCTTCCCGCTCAAGCGCTTTCCGGACACCACCGAGACCAGCGCCGCCCTGTATGTGCAGGACGAGTTCGTGACCGGCCCCTGGAGCATCACACCCGGCGTGCGCTTCGACACCTTCCGCATCAAGGCCGACCAGGCGGGCTTCGGCGCGCAGGCCGTGTCCCTGTCGGGCAACGCCACCTCGCCCAAGTTCGGCGTTCTGTACCGCGCCACCGAGCAGTGGAGCGTGTTCGGCAACTACGCGGCGGGCTTCCGTGCGCCCAACGCGGGCCAGGTCAACGCGTTCTTCGAGAACCCGGTCAGCAACTACAAGACCGTGCCCAACGCCAACCTGCGCCCGGAGAAGAGCCAGAACTTCGAGCTGGGCGTGCGCGGCCGGCTGGACGCGCTGTCCATCGAGGCTGCGGCCTTCACGGGCCGCTACAAGGACTTCATCGAAGACCTGCGCCAGGTGGGCGGCACCGGCGCGCCGGGCAACCCGCTGGTGTTCCAGTCCGTCAACATCGGCCGCGTCAAGCTCAACGGCTTCGAGGTCAAGGGCGACATGCGCTGGGGCCAGTGGGTCGGCGGGCAATGGACATCGCCCTTCAGCTACGGCCAGACGCGCGGCCGCGACACCGCCACCGGCAGGCCGGTGAACACGGTGGACCCGTCCCGCCTGTCGGCCGGCCTGCGCTACGACACCGGCAGCTGGATGGCGCGCCTGGACGCCACCCACGCTGCGGCCAAGAAGGCCAGCGACGTGACCGTGGCCACGGGCAGCACGCAGTACCTCACGCCGTCGTACACAGTGCTCGACCTGTCAGGCCAGTGGCGCATCCGCAAGGACCTGCGCCTGAACCTCGGCATCTACAACCTGACCGACAAGAAACACTGGCGCTGGGCCGACGTGCGCGGCCTGGCCGCCAATGCCAACTTCATCGACGCCTACAGCCAGCCCGGCCGCTCCGTGCGGGTGTCGCTGGTGGCCGATTTCTGAGTTCCGCTTTCATCCCCCAGGCACCCACCCCAGGAGACCACCATGAGCCACGCTCCCGACCTGCCCGACGCCGGCAGCCACACCGACGAGGAATACAGCCTGCCTTGCGCCGAGGCGTTGCTGGCCGGCACGCTCGCCCTGATGACGGGCTACGTGCAGGCCTGCTGCGACAGCCATCGCGACGCCATGGGCCGCAAGATATCGGCCAACCTGCAGATGCTGGCCGACGCAGAAGGCTTCACCGCGCACTTCCGCACCGTGGTGTGGAGCCTGCAGGGCCGTTGGGAGCAACAGTGCAAGGTGCGGCAGGACACCGCTGCGAGTGCAGCGCTGGTGGCCGCCGAGCAGCGCCGCGTGTTGTGGCATACCGCGCCGGAGGCCATGCAATGAGCGCCGCCATGGCAGTCGCACAAGGCGCCGCAGCCTCCGCTCCGATCGCCGCGCCGGACATTCGCGCGCAATTCGCCGCAGCGCGCGCAGCGGGCAAGCGCGCCAAGGAATCGGCCGAGAGCATAGGGCTGTCCGAAGGCGCAGTGGTCGCCGCGCATGCGGGCGAGCACGGCCACCCGCTCAAGGTCGTTCCGCTGCAGGGATCGTGGCTGGAGCTGCTCCAGTCGCTTCAGGCCTGCGGCCCGCTGATGGCGCTGACACGCAACGAAGGCACGGTGCACGAGAAGACCGGCGTGTACACGCACGTATCGGCCACCGGGCCGGTGGGCATTGCGCTGGGCGAAGACATCGACCTGCGCCTTTTCTTTGCGCAGTGGCATGCCGGCTTTGCCGTGACCGAGCTGGCCAACGACCCGGCCAGGCCGCCGTCGCGCAGCCTGCAGTTCTACAACGCCAGCGGCCGCGCCATGCACAAGATCTTTACCCGCGAAGCGACCGACCTGGCCGCGTTCGACGCCGTGGTGAACCGGTTCGCACAGCCCAGCGCGGGCTATGTGTTCGGCAAGGCCCCTGCGCCGGAAGCGGTGCGGCCCGATGCCGACATCGACGCCGACGGCCTGCGCGAGGCCTGGCGTGCCATGAAAGACACGCACGAATTCTTCGGCCTGACCAAGAAGTTCGGCGTTGAGCGCCAGCAAAGCTTTCGTCTCGTCGAAGGCCAGTTCGCATGGCGTGCCACGCGGGAGGCCGTGCCGCGCCTGCTGGACGAGGCCGCGGTGGACGGACTGCCCATCATGGTGTTCGTGGGCAGCGGAGGCTGCATCCAGATCCACACCGGGCCGGTGCGCAACATCCAGCCGCTCGACACGCCGCATGCGCAGTGGATCAACGTGCTGGATGCGGGCTTCAACCTGCACCTGCGCACCGACATGGTGGCCAGCGTGTGGGTGGTGGAAAAGCCCACGGCCGATGGCGTCGTCACCTCCGTCGAGGCGTTCGACCACGCGGGCGAGCTGATGGCCATGTTCTTCGGCGCGCGCAAGCCCGGCAAGCCCGAGCTGCAGGGCTGGCGCGACCTGGTGGCGCGGCTGCCGCAGGCGCAGCAGGACGAGGTGTCCCATGCTGCGTGACGGCCTGACCGACACGGGGCGCAGGCAGCTGCTGCGCGGCATGGCGGCGCTGCCGCTGTTGTCTGCGGTGGGCGCGGGGAGCGCGCTCGCGGCAAGCCCGGTGCGCATTGTCTCGCTGGGCGGCGCGCTGACCGAGGTGGTCTACCTGCTGGGCGCCCAGGGCCAGCTCGTGGGCACCGACACCACCAGCCTGTTCCCCGAAGCCGCACTCAAGACAGCCAAGGTCGGCTACATGCGCCAGCTCTCGGCCGAGGGGCTGCTGTCCCTCCAGCCCGACGCGGTGGTGGGCACCACCGAGGCCGGGCCGCCGGTGGTGCTGGACCAGGTGCGCAGCGCCGGTGTGCGCGTGGAGCTGGTCAAGGCCGACCACACCTGGGACGAAGTGCAGCGCAAGGTGGCCACGGTAGGCCGCGTGGTCGGCCGCGAGCGCGAGGCGCAGGCCTTGCAGGCGGACCTGGATGCGCAGTGGACGGCGGTGCAAAAGCTCGTGGCGGCCTCCACGCGGCGCCCGCGTGCCATCTTCATCCTGTCGCACAGCGGCAGCCCGATGGTGGCGGGCACCGGCACGGCGGCCGATGCGCTGATCCGCTTTGCGGGCGCCACCAACGCCATCACCCAGTTCGCGGGCTACCGGCCCCTCACGGCCGAGGCCATGGCCAGCGCCGCGCCGGACGTGCTGCTCAACAGCACGCAGGGCATCGAGGCGCTGGGCGGCGAGACCGCGTTCTGGCAGCGGCCCGAACTTGCGCTCACGCCTGCATTCCGCCGCAAGGCGCTGGTGGCCATGGAGGCCAGCCACCTGCTGGGCTTCGGCCCGAGGCTGCCCGCTGCCGTGCGCGAATTGCACGCACGCATGCAGGCGATCACCGCGTGAGCGGCCTGGCCGTGTCGCTGCCGGGTGCGTGCGGGACTCTGGGGCGCCTGTCGCCCCGCGCCGCGCTGGCCGTGGGGGCGGTGCTCGTCGTGCTGGCGTTTGCCTGGGCCAGCACGCAGGGCGCCTATGCCATCGCACCCGCCCAGCTGTGGCAGGTGCTGCTGCAGGCCCTGGGGGCCGCGCCCTCCGCAGAGCAGGCGCCCCAATACCTGGTGTTCATCAACATCCGGTTGCCCCGGCTGTTGATGGGCGTGGCCGCAGGCGCGGGCCTCGGGTTGGCTGGTGCGCTGATGCAGGGGCTGTTCCGCAACCCGCTGGCCGACCCGGGCCTGATCGGCGTGAGCAGCGGCGCCGCGCTGGCCGCCGCACTCACCATCGTGCTGGGCAGCCACTGGCTGCCGGATCTGCCGCGCACGCTGGGCAGCTGGACGCTGGTGGGCATGGCCTTTGGTGGAGGCCTGCTGGTCACGACGCTCATCTATGGCCTGGCGCAGGCCGATGGCGGCACGCGCATGGGGCTGATGCTGCTGGCGGGCGTGGCGGTCAATGCCCTCGCGCTGGCGGGCCTGGGTTATCTCAACTTCATTTCCACCGACGAGCAACTGCGCAACATCCAGATGTGGCTGCTGGGCAGCCTGGGCGGTGCGCGCTGGAGCGCAGTGGCCCTGGTCGGCTCCATCGTGGCGGTGGCCTGTGGCCTCGGCCTGGCGCTGGCGCGCCCGCTCAACGCGATTGCGCTGGGCGAGGCGCAGGCCGCGCTGCTGGGCGTGCGGGTGGAGCGCACCAAACGCCTGGCGGTACTGGTCACAGCGCTGGCCGTGGGGGCCGTGACGGCCGCCACCGGCATCATCGGTTTCATCGGTCTGGTGGCGCCGCACTGGGTGCGCCTGGTGGCCGGGCCCGACCACCGCGTGGTGCTGCCGGGCTCGGCCCTGCTGGGCGCCACGCTGGTGCTGGTGGCCGACGTCGTGGCGCGCACTATCGTCAAGCCCGCCGAGCTGCCGCTGGGCGTGCTCACGGCGTTCATCGGCGTGCCCTTGTTTTTGGCGATGCTGCGCCAGTTCAGGAACAAAGTATGACGGCGCAGGACACGCAACCCGGCGATCCGCTGGTGTGCGACCAGCTCGGTGTGGGCCTGCCAGGCCGTCCCTTGCTGGCCACCGTGGATGCGCGCCTGGCGCCCGGGCGCGTCACTGCCATCCTCGGGCCCAACGGGGCGGGCAAGTCCACGCTGCTGTCCATGCTGTCGGGCCAGCGCGCGCCGCGGTCGGGGGCTGTGAGCCTGGGGGGCCGGGCGCTCTCGTCCATGGGCGCACTGGAGCTGGCGCGCCTGCGCGCCGTGCTGCCGCAGGAAACGGCGGTGGCCTTCGACTTCACGGTGCAGGAAGTGGTGGAGATGGGGCGCTTTCCGCACCGCCAGTCGCCCAGCCGGAACGAAGCACACATCGCACGCGATGCCATGGAGGCCACCGGCGTGGCTCACTTGGCCGGGCGGGGCGTCAACACCTTGTCAGGCGGCGAGCGCGCGCGCGCCCACCTGGCCCGGGCGCTGGCGCAGATCTGGGAGCCCCGGCCCGATGGCGCCACGCGCTGGCTGCTGCTGGACGAGCCCACCGCTGCGCTCGACCTGGCGCACCAGCACCACGCCCTGGCTCTGGTGCGCCGGTGGGCCGTGGAGCAGGGCGTGGGGGTGGTGGCCGTGCTGCATGACCTGAATCTGGCGCTTCGCTATGCGCACGACAGCCTGCTGCTGGCCCCGGGTCTCACAGGCCCGCGCAGCGCGGACGCCACAGACCGCCTGCTGACATCCGCCACCATCGAGCAGGTGTGGGGTGTGCACTGCACGCCGGTGCACGCGGCGGATGGAGTGCCGCAGTATCTCGTGGCAGCGCCGTGAAGCGCGTTGCTGGCGCACGATGGATCTCAAGATTCGGCATCACGGATAAGGCCCGCTGGCGCGCCGCCGCCATTCGCAAGGCCTGGCGGCGGCGGGGCCTGCACTAGCTGCAAAGGGGCGCTCTGGACCTTCCTCAGAACCAGAACCCATGCGGCACATCAGGCGCCTGGCCCGTGATCGACAGCGGCACGTACGCCGGCGCCCCCGGGTCCGTGATGACCCCGTCCACCTTGCCGTCCGCATCGAACTGCCCCCCGTCCTCGATGTGGAAGTCCAGCCGCACGCGCCCGCCCTCCA
>NZ_JAHUWH010000013.1 GCF_019219095.1 Acidovorax sp. sic0104 | reverse complement strand
CCAGATCACCTCAGCAGGGCTAGTGGTAAGTGGGTATGCGTCTCAACAATTCTTTTAACGCCGACACGCTTCGTGGGCGGCAGTAACTCCAACTTTGAACGTCCGCTTCTCCTTGCTGCAACCGACCCCTCCTGGCCGAATTCAGCCCCACTTTGAGGGGCCCTAGCGGGCCCGCTACAGTCTTCCAAGTCTTCGCAAAGCGGTCA
Source organism: Acidovorax sp. sic0104 (assembly GCF_019219095.1). Classification (GTDB taxonomy): domain Bacteria; phylum Pseudomonadota; class Gammaproteobacteria; order Burkholderiales; family Burkholderiaceae_C; genus Acidovorax. The sequence continues at coordinate 157,094 of NZ_JAHUWH010000013.1, read as the reverse complement.
TTCAGGACATGCAGGTTGCACTGCGGATTTCTGGCCGAATTCAGCCCTGCCAGGGGGCGCGATCGGGTGTCGGCAGCCTGTCATCGCTGCCGGCGCATTGGTCAAGTCGCGATGGACTGAGCGTTCAGGTGCGGCCGAAACACGCAGCTTGATGCAAGCACCATTCACTGCTCTGGACTATGGGGCGCGGCACTCAATGGTGCCAGAATCCGCCGAGCGGATATCTCGTGGCACCTCGCTCTTTTTCTTGAGCAGGGTTTAAGGGAGGGAATTGTGGATCCGATGAAGTTGCTTCGCAGCCTGGAGGAGTTCGTCTTCGAGGCGATCGCGCTTTTGCTGTTCTATCCCAAGACTCTGCTCAGGATCATGTTCAGACCTCTGCGGGCCATGCAATACGCCGAGCAGGAAGAGGCACAGGCCAAGACAACCCCTTATGACGACGCGGTGAGCCCACCCCTTTTGCTGCTCATCACACTCCTGATTGCCAACGGCGTGGGACTGGCATTGCATGTGCCGCAAGCAACAGATGCTTCACATCTGGCACGCGCGCTCCTGGACTCGCCCCAGAACTTGCTGATGTTCCGCAGCCTGCTGTTCAGCCTGATCCCGCTGACGGCTGCGGTGCTTTTATTGCACCGTGGTGGGCAGGCGACCTCGCGCACAGCTTTGCGGGGGCCATTTTTTGCACAGTGCTACCTGACCTCGCCATTCGCGCTGCTCATTTCACTGGGCCTTATTGCCATGCAGACGCCACGCACAGGCTTCGCAACAGGTGGCGCCGTTGCTTGCACACTGGCCTTGGTCTGGATGTTGGGTGTACAGGCAGCCTGGTTTCGCATCAGGTTGGGAATCAGCACATTGGCAGCCATGGCGATCGGCGTGAGCCTGTTGACGTGGGCCTTTGTCTGTGTTTTTCTTGTCGCCTTGCTTCTCGCAACGTTCTAGGATCTGGAGAAATCATGCGCCTTCAACCTCGGTGGTGGATTGGAGTGGCGGCGTTCCTGGCCTATGCAGCCTGGTTGATGGCGGTGTGGACCTTCCTGGGCATCGACTATGCAGCGCTCGGAACGCAAGAAAATCTGTTGCGCGCCATCATCCTGCCGCTGGGCGTAGCAGCCATTGCGCTGACGGTCTTCAACTGGTGGTCAGGATGGTGGAAGCAAACGACCCATGAGCCAAGGCTGCGTGCGCCACTTTTCCTTGCAATACTGGCTCTGCCAATTGTGGGCTTCGTCAGCCTCAACCTCTATGCCACGGGCTGGGCCACGCTCGGCGTTGAGCACACCCTGATACTGGCGGTGGCGATGCTTCTGGTGGGGTTCTGTGAGGAGATGGTCACACGCGGCGTCTTGCTTGTGTCGCTGCGTGGCTCACTGAAGTCAGAGGCGTGGGCGTGGTTCTGGTCAAGCACATTGTTCGGGCTGCTGCACGCAACCAATGCATTCTTCGGCCTGGGCAGTGCCGCCCTGGTGCAGGTGGTGCTTGCGTTTTGCGCGGGCACTGGACTCTACCTGGTTCGCCGCCTGACGGGATACATCTGGGTGGCCATGGTGGCGCACGCACTGTGGGATTTTTCCAGCCTGGCACGCGGCCAGGCACCCGCATCAGAATCCATGGCCGCCTTGTACTTCCTGGCCGGCATTTACGCTGCTTCGCTTGTCCTGGTCTTCCTGGTGCTGCGACAAGGCTCTTCGCGCAAGCCTTAACAGCCGCAACAAGCTGTCCGGAGTCTCACGAACCTGCGGGAACCCCGCTTGCCCAGGGCGCGGCCGCAACGGATCGCTCCGTACAGGGCGGATTGGGTCACAGGCCACTTGCGGGGCCTATACTCGCTATTCCAATCATGAATAGCGCACCGCCGCGCCCACCGCCATGCTCCGCCACCCAGTTCCTGTGCTCCGCAACCTCGTTGGATCGGTCGGGTTCGCCCTGGCCTCTGTGCATGCGGCGCAAGCCGACACCGTAGCCGTCGCAGTCGCAGCCAACTTCACCGCACCGATGCAGAAGATAGCCTCCGCCTTCGAGGCCGAGACGGGGCACAAGGCCGAGCTGTCGTTTGGCGCCACCGGCAAGTTCTACGCGCAGATCACGAATGGCGCACCGTTTCAGATCCTGCTGTCGGCCGACGACACCACGCCCGCCAAGCTGGAAAGGGAAGGCAAGGCCGTCGCCAACTCCCGTTTCACTTACGCCATCGGCACGCTGGTGCTGTGGAGCGCGCAGCCTGGCTATGTGGATGGGCAGGGTGCTGTACTCAAGACAGGCGATTTCAAGCATCTGGCCATCGCCAACCCCAAGCTCGCGCCGTACGGTCTGGCCGCGATGCAGGCCATGGACAAGCTGGGGGTGACCGCGCAGCTGCAGCCGCGCTTCGTGCAGGGCGAGAACATTGCCCAGACGCACCAGTTCGTTGCAACCGGCAATGCGCAACTTGGTTTTGTCGCACTGTCACAGGTGATGGCCGACGGCAAGCTCGCCAGCGGCTCGGCATGGCAGGTGCCGGCCAACCTGCACGAGCCGATCCGCCAGGATGCGGCCCTGCTCATGCCCGGCAAGGACAGCACCGCTGCGAAGGCTTTGCTCGGCTTCCTGCGCGGCGACAAGGCCCGGGCCATCATCACGTCCTACGGCTATGGTTTCTGACCATGCGCGGGGCGCGCTGGCGCCCTTTCACACCGACCCGGTTCATTGCCCATGCCTTTTTCCAGCGCCGATCTTGCGGCCATCGGCCTGACCCTGCGCCTGGCCGGCACCACCATGGCGCTGCTGCTGGTGCTGTGCACGCCGCTGGCCTGGTGGCTTGCGCACACGCCTTCGCGCTGGCGCGGGCCGGTGTCGGCCCTTGTGGCACTGCCGCTGGTGCTGCCGCCCACGGTGATCGGCTTTTACCTGCTGGTCACGCTGGGCCCCCACGGTCCCATCGGGCAGTTCACCCAGGGGCTGGGGCTGGGGACGCTGCCCTTCACGTTCTGGGGGCTGGTGGCGGGTTCGCTCATCTATTCGCTTCCCTTCGCGGTGCAGCCACTGCAGCATGCGTTCGAGAGCATCGGCCAAAGACCGCTGGAAGCCGCGGCCACTCTGGGCGCGGGGCCGCTGGACCGGTTTTTCACCGTGGCGCTGCCACTGGCCCGCCCGGGCTTCATCACGGCGGCGATCCTGAGCTTTGCGCACACGGTGGGCGAGTTCGGCGTGGTGCTGATGCTGGGTGGCAACATCCCCGGCGTGACGCGCGTGGTGTCGGTGCAGATCTACGACCATGTGGAGGCGCTGGAATACACGCAGGCGCACTGGCTCGCCGGGGGCATGGTGGTTTTCTCTTTCCTGGTGCTGCTGGGGTTGAACCTCACGCGGCGTCGTGCATCGATGGTGTCCTGATGAGCGCCAGCCCACCGAGTTCGCAACAGATCGTCGCCAGGCTGCACCTGGCGCGGCCAGGGTTCACGCTGGATGTGGACCTGCGCCTGCCCGGGCGCGGCGTGACCGCGCTGTTCGGCCCATCCGGCTGCGGCAAGACCACGTGTCTGCGCGCCATCGCCGGCCTGGAACGCGCCCGGCCGGGCCGCGTGCAGGTCAACGATGAGGTCTGGCAGGACGATACGCTGCAGGTCTGGCGTGGCACGCACGAGCGCGCGCTGGGCTATGTGTTTCAGGAAGCGAGCCTGTTCGACCACCTCACGGTACAGGGCAACATCGGCTACGGCCAGAAGCGCACGCCGCCCGCACGCCGCCAGGTGGCGCTGGAGCAGGCAGTGGAGCTGCTGGGCATCGGCCACCTGATGGACCGCAAACCCCAGGCCCTGTCAGGTGGCGAGCGCCAACGCGTGGCAATGGCACGCGCCCTGGCCACCAGCCCGCGCTTGCTGCTCATGGACGAGCCGCTGGCCGCGCTCGACGCGCCGCGCAAGGCCGAGGTCCTGCCTTACCTCGAGAAACTGCACCGAGCGCTGGACATCCCGGTGCTGTACGTGAGCCACGCCATCGACGAAGTAGCCCGCCTGGCGGCCCACATGGTGCTGCTGGAGGATGGCCGCGTGAGGGCCCAGGGGCCCACGTCCGAGCTCATCGTGCGGCTGGACCTGCCGCTGGCCCACGGCGACACTGCGGCCACCGTGATCGACTGCCAGGTGACCCTGCACGATGACCACGATCACGTGACCACGGTGGCCTTCGCGGGCGGGCAACTGCTGCTGGTCAGCCCCGGCGAGCATGCCGTGGGCGACACGATCCGGCTGCGCATCCAGGCCCGCGATGTGAGCCTGGCGCTCGCGCCCCCCGCCGATACAAGCATCCTGAACATCCTGCCCGCCACGGTGGTGCAGCTCGCACACGACAGCCCGGGCCAGTTGATGGTGGCCCTGGACGCCGGGTCGACGCGGCTTCTCGCGCGGGTCACGCAGCGCTCGGCCACTGCGCTGGGCCTGGTACCGGGCAAGCCGGTGTACGCGCAGATCAAGGGCGTGGCCATCGTCAACTGAAACGCGGAATGGGCGCCAGCGGCGGTGCGGGTCGTATGATGACCGCTCACAAAGAGGGTGGGACATGGTTTCAATCTGGCATGACGCCGCGCAGGCGTTCGCGGTGGCGTTTCCTGCGCCGCTCCAAGGCCTGCTGTTCTGGGCCACGGCGTCGCTGGTGGTGCACGTGTGCCAGCGGCTGGTGGAGCACACCGCCTTCTCGGTGGACCCGCCCAGCCGGCGCGTGAGCGCATCGCATGCATCGCTGGGCATCGGGTGCATCGTCTGGGCGCTGGATGTGGTGGGCCTCTTCATGTATGACGAGCTTGCGCACCACACCGTGGCGCTCGACCTGGTGCCCGCGCTCAGCGGGCTGATCATCATGGCCGTGAGCACGCGGCTGACCATCCCGACGCTGAGCACCAGCGCCAACCGGCTGCACATTGCGGTGGCGGGCGCTGGCCTGGCGGCAGGCATGCTGCTGGCGCACTTCGCCATCACGCAGGACCAGGTGCGCAGCTTCGCCGCTGTGAACTGGATGGCCATCGTGCTGGCGGCGGCCATCGCGCTGTGCCTGGCCACCTGGACATCCATTCGCCACCGGGCCGCCAAGCTGAGCGTGCTGACTTCCCACATCCTGCGCCGCTCTTGGGAAGAAAAGGCCGTGTGCGGCGCCGCGATCCTGCTGCTGCATTGGTTGCTGATCAACACCTTCCCCCTGTCCAGCGCCCCTGCCGGCGACACTGCACGCCACGGTGCGCTGCTGATCAGCGTGCTGGTGTTCGGCACCGCTCTGGCCGTGGAGCAGATGCGCAACATGCACTTCGACGCAGGCCGCCAGCAACTGCTGCGCAGGGGACTGTCGATGATGCGAGGCTCGAGCATGGCGCACAACCCCGATCGCGACCTGCAGCTGTCCCTCATCGCAGACCGGCTGCCCGACCTGCTGCAGCCAGACCGGCTGGCGCTGCACTTCCAGCCCATCGTGGACCTGCGCCAGCCCGGCGCGCAGTTCGAAGCGCTGCTGCGCGTGAAGGACCCTGCCCTGGGCCCGCTCAATCCCGAGATCTTCCTGCTGGCCTGCGAACTGCAGGGCCGCACGGCCGACGTGGACCGGATGATCATGCGCAACGCTCTGGACAGCTTGGCTGCGTGGCGCGGGCAAGGTCTGCTGCAGGTCACCATCAGCGTGAACGTGGCGCCGGTCACGCTGATGGCCCCAGGTTTTGCCGACTGGCTTCACATCGAGCTGGCCCAGCGTGCCCTGCCCCACCGCACGCTGCGGCTGGAGATGACCGAACACTCCGTCATCGCCCTGGGCGCTCCCATGGTGGAGGCGTTGCAGGCGCTGCGCACGCTGGGCATCGCGGTGGTGCTGGATGATTTCGGCACCGGATACTCGTCGCTGGGAATGCTGGCGGAACTTCCCGTCGCAGGCGTCAAGTGCGACAGGCTCTTCGTGCAGCAACTGGCCAGCGATGCCCGCAGGCAGTCGCTGTTGCGGCACATCGGCGCCCTGGCACGCGAGCTCGGCCTGTCGGTGGTCGTGGAGGGCGTGGAAACCACCGGCGAACTGCAGGCCGTGGCGGCAGCGGGCCTGCACGCCATCCAGGGCTACCTGTACAGCAGGCCCATTGCATCGGCCAGCGTACCCAGCTGGTACAACACCGAGATGCCGCCGCGCCGCAAGGCCCTGCAGGCACTGCTTACGCCCCCCGCGCTGCTCTCCTCCCAGCCACCAGGCGCCGACTTCCTGCACTCCGTCCACCCTTCCCATCCGTGACAGCACTCACCACACTGGTCCTTGGCGGCTATGGCAACTTTGGCGCACGCATCTGCCGTGCGCTCGCGTGCGATCCGGCCCATCACCACCGCATGGCCGTGCTCGTGGCAGGGCGCGACGCGTCCCGTGCGCAAGCGTTTGCAGCCACGCTGAACCACGGCGCGCGCGGCGTGGCCCTGGACCACCAGGCACCTGGCCTGGCCGACCAGCTGCGCGCTCTGGGCGTGGGCCTGGTGATCCACACGGCCGGCCCGTTCCAGGCGCAGGCCTACGCGGTGGCGCAGGCAGCGGCCGAGGCCGGCGCGCACTACATCGACCTGGCCGACGGCCGTCGATTCGTGTGCGACTTTCCGGCATCGGTGCACGGCGACTTCGTTGCGGCGCAGCGCACGGCCATCACCGGCGCGAGCACCGTGCCCGCGCTATCGTCGGCCGTCATCGACCATCTGTGTGCGGGGTGGCAGCACATCGACAGCATCGACATCTGCATCGCCCCCGCTCAGCGCGCGCCGCGCGGACAGGCCACGCTGGAGGCAGTGCTGAGCTACTGCGGGCTGCCCATTCCCGTGTGGGAAGGCGGACAGTGGCAACCCCGGCGCGGTTGGGCCGAACCCGTGCCGGTGCACTTCAAGCGCCTGCGCCCACGCCTGGCCGCCGTGTGCGACATCCCGGACCTGGAGCTGTTCCCGCAGCGCTATCAGGTGCGCGACCGGGTGGTCTTCAGGGCCGCGCTGGAAGTGGGCCTGGCACAGCGCTGCTTCGCCGCCATCGCTGCACTGCGCCACCGGGGCGTGCTGCCGCACCCCGAGCGCCTGGCCGGGCTGCTGCACCGCGCAGGGGGCGTCCTGGACGTGCTGGGCACGCCGCTGGGCGGCATGGTGGTGCGGGTGGCGGGCATGGATGCGCATGGCACGACGCGTCGCCGCGCATGGCACATCGCGGCCGACAACGACCACGGCCCGGAGATCCCTTGCATGGCAACCATCCTGCTGGCGCGGCGCCTGGCGGCAGGCAACCCGCTTCCCGTAGGTGCGCACACCAGCACCGGTTTGCTCGCGCTCGAGTCCTTCGCGCCCGAATTCGCCCGCTGGGGCATGGTGACCGATGTGGTGGAAGAGCCCGCGTGAGCGCCCTGCCAACAGCCACCGAGCGCCTGCTGCGCTACAGCCTTGTGGCAGTGTGGCTCATCACGGCCGTTGTCAGTGTGCGGGAGCTGCACGGCCAAAGCCGCGACCTGCTGGCCGGCGTGCCGGACGCGCTGCAAGCTGCTGGCTGGACCACTGCGCTCATCCTGGGCGGCGCGGCTGCCGATGCTGTGCTGGGCCTGTGGATGGCATGTCGCCCGGGCCGCGCCGCGTATGCCACCGCGCTGGCGCTGATGGCCGCCATGACCGCCCTGGCCACGGTGATCCAGCCCGACCTGTGGCTGCACCCGCTCGGCCCCTTGACCAAGAACCTGCCCATCGCCGCCATTCTTTGGGTACTGCTGCAAAACACGCCGCACCCACGGCGCGCGGATCGACCATGAGCCTGTACCTCGTCCTCAAGTGGATCCACATCCTGTCCAGCATGCTGCTGGTGGGCACGGGCCTGGGGTCGGCGTTCTACATGTTCTTCACCAACCGCAGCGGCAACCTCCAGGCCCAGGCCGTGGTCACGCGGCTGGTGGTACGCGCGGACTGGTGGTTCACCACGCCCACGGTGCTCATCCAGCCGGCCACGGGCCTGGCCATGGCGCACCTGGCGGGACTGCCGCTGGCCACGCCGTGGCTGGCGACGTCCCTGGGGCTGTATGCGCTGGCGGGCGCCTGCTGGCTGCCTGTGGTGTGGCTGCAGCTGCGCATGCGCGACATGGCAGCCCAGGCGGTCCGCACCGGCACGGACCTGCCCCCGAAATACTGGCAGCATGCGCGCTGGTGGGAGGCACTGGGGTACCCAGCTTTCGCGGCCATGGCATTTGTGCTCTACCTCATGGCGGCCAAGCCCACGCTTTGGGGCTGAAACGGCCCAGGCACCGGCAGCGCGCCATATCATGCCCACATGCTCATAGAGACCCTGGACACCGCGCGCGACCTCGGACGCCTCAAGGAAATTCTGGGTGTGATGGTGCGCCATGGCTTTGGTGACACCGTGCGCCGACTGGGCCTGGCCGACAAGCTCGAGCGTGCCGGCCAGGCCCTGCACTGGACGCATGCTGCCGACCTGGCACGCGTGGAGCCTCCAGTCCAGGTTCGGCTCGCCCTGGAAGAGCTGGGTCCGACCTTCGTCAAGTTCGGGCAGATCCTCGCGGGCCGAGCCGATCTGTTCGGGCCGGAGTGGATCGCCGAGTTCGAGAAGCTGCACAGCCAAGTGCCGGCCGTGCCCCTGGAGGTTCTGCGCCCTCAACTGCGCGAAGACCTGGGCGCGGAGCCCGAAGCCGTATTCGCGTGGTTCGACCCAGACCCCCTGGCCGCCGCGTCCATCGCGCAGGTACATCGCGCCCGGCTGCAGGGCGGCGCCGAGGTCGTGGTCAAGATCCGCCGTCCCGGCATCGCCGACATCATCCATGCCGATCTGCGCCTGCTGCACCGACTGGCAGCGCTGGCCGAGGCCGAGCTGCCCGCGGTCAAGCCCTACCGACCGCAGCAGTTGGTGCGCGAGTTCGCACGCTCGCTGCGCCGCGAACTGGACCTCGCGGGCGAATGCAGGCAGGCCGAACGCATTGCCGCCAACATGGCACAGCTGCCGCACGTCCTGATCCCTCGCGTGCACTGGGAGCACACGTGCGAGCGCATCAACGTGCAGGACCTCGTCACCGGCGTGCCCGGCAGCGCGCTGGAGGCACTGACCCCCGAAGCCGGCTTCGACCGTCAGGTCCTGGCACAGCGCGGCGCCCAGGCACTGCTCAAGATGATCCTGGAAGACGGCCTATTCCATGCAGACCCGCACCCGGGCAACGTGTTCTACCAGCCTGGCAACCGCATCGCGTTCATCGACTTCGGCATGGTGGGGCGGCTGTCGCAGCGCCGCCGCGACGAACTGCTGCAGCTGCTGCTGGGCCTGGTGGAGCACCAGCCGCAGGCCGTGGCCGACGTGCTGCTGGACTGGACGGGCGACGAGCACGGCATCAACCTGGGCCAGTTGGAGACCGAGATCGAGGCCTTCGTGGACCAGTACCACGGCGTGCCACTGGCGCAACTGAGCCTGGCGCAGATGCTGGCAGACGTGACCGCCCTGCTGCGCGAGCACCACCTGGCACTTCCGGCGGATCTGGCACTGCTGATCAAGGCCTTCATCGCGCTGGAGGGCATGGGCCGCAACCTGGACCCGGGCTTTCACATGGCGACGCAGGCGCTGCCGCTGCTCAGGCAGGTGGCCCGGGACCGTTACCAGCCCCGCGCACTGGCCGGGCGCGCGCTGTGGACGCTGCGCCGCACGCTCTCCACCGTAGAGCAGTTGCCCGACGACATGGCGCGGCTGCTGCGCAATGCGCGGCGGGGGCGCCTGCAGGTCGGCATCGAGCTGGCGCACCTCAAGCGCGTGGGCGACCAGATCGACCGCTCAGCCAACCGGCTGGCGATGGCGCTGGTGATCGCGGCGCTGATCATCGGCTCATCCATCGTGATGACGGTCAAGGGCGGTCCCACGCTGTTCGGCCTGCCGGCCTTCGGCTTCCTCGGCTTTTTCGGCGCCGTGGTCTGCGGACTGTGGCTGGTACGCGCGATCTGGCGCAGCTCACACCACCGGGACGACGAGTGACACCAGGGCCCGTATCCCACCGGTGCGTCGCCAACCTGTTGCCGGGCTTACCAACCTACCGCGAGGGACACTCTGCACGAATCATCGCCCCCGAGGAACCGGCTTCGGCGGGCCGCCGGGGGCGTCCCCCTTGGGGGGATGACGCGAAGCGGCTCAGGGGGCTACCTTCCAGCGTTGGGAAAGAACAGCTGCTCACCGCCGATCTTGTAGCTGGCGATGACCTGCTGGCCGGCGGGCGACACGACCCAGTCGACGAATTTTTGCGCGTCCTGCGCCTTCACGTGCGGGTGCTTGGCGGGGTTGACCACCATCACGCCGTACTGGTTGAAGAGCCTGGTGTCGCCCTCCACCAGGACGGCCAGGTCGGCACGGTTCTTGAAGTTGAGCCAGGTGCCGCGGTCGGCCAGCACGTAGGCGTTGCTCGACGCCGCGATGTTGAGCGCGGGGCCCATGCCGCAGCCGCATTCCTTGTAGCCGCTGCCCTTGGCGGCATCGGCGCCCGCAAGCTTCCAGTAGCGCAGCTCGGCCGCGTGCGTACCGCTTTTGTCGCCGCGCGAGATGAAGTTGACGTTGCCGGCCGCGAGCTTTTGCAGCGCCTGCACGATGTCCTTGCCGCGAGTGCCTGCGGGGTCCTCCTTGGGGCCGACGAGGATGAAGTCGTTGTACATGACCGGGTAGCGCTTGACGCCCCAGCCATCAGCCACGAACTTTTCTTCGGCAGCCTGGTCGTGCACGAACAGCACGTCGGCGTCGCCACGGCGCGCCATGTCCAGCGCCTGGCCCGTCCCCAGCGCCACCACCTTCAGGTCGATGCCGCTGGTCTTCTTGAACTCGGGCAGCAAATGGCTGAACAGGCCCGACTGCTCGGTGGACGTGGTGGAGGCCATCGTGATGCTTTGTGCGGACGCCGCGCCAGACGCTACAAAAATAATAGCTGCCAACGCTGGCTGAATGCGCGATACAGTGCCAAAAAGCTTGAAATTCTTCATCGCCGGGCCGCCCCAGGATGAAAATGCGGTCCCCTTGGGAGACTGCGACCACATGAAGCGTGGGGCGTGGGGGTCAGTTCCTGTCATACCAGTTCTCCTTTGACAAACAAACGGGCGGCCTCGGGCAGGGGGCCGTTGAAGAAATCGTGCACGGGCAGGTCGGCCACCAGGCGGCCATGCTCCATGTACACAACGCGGCTGGCCAGGCGTTTGACCTGACCCAGGTTGTGGCTGCTGAACACCATGGTCACCGGATGGGCAGGGCCGCCAGAGCCATGGCTGGCGGCGAAGTCGGCCATCAGCGCCTCGACCTCGCGCTTGGCGTGCGGGTCCAGGCTGGCGGTGGGTTCGTCAAGCAGCAGTACATCGGGCCGCAGCGCCCAGGCGCGCGCCAGCGCCAGCCGCTGCTGCTGCCCGCCCGAGAGCGTGCGCGCGTTCTGCGCAGCAATGCCCTGCAGACCCACACGCTGCAGCGCAGTGAGTGCGGCCAGCCGTGCATCGCGCCAGCGCATGCCGCGCAGCCACAGTGCCAGCGCCACGTTGTTGAGCGCGCTGGTGCGCAGCATGTGCGGGCGCTGGAACAGCATGGCCTGGCGCAGCGCACGGTCACGCTGCAAGCCGCCCCCGCCGTTCGCATCCGCCAGGCCGTGCAACACGCGCAGCAGCGTGCTCTTGCCACTGCCGTTGGCTCCCACCAGGGCCACGCGCTCGCCAGGCACGATGCGCAGGCTCACACCCCGCAAGGCCTGCACACTGCCGTAGCACACGGTGATCTGGCGCAGGTCCATCCAGGGTGCGGTGTCCGCGGCGGCAGTTTCTGTATGGCGCATGGCACTCATGCCGCCACCCCGACCGGCATGCTGTCAGACGCGCCGTCCACGCGCTCGCGCCAGCGGCGCACCAGGGCAATCACCACGTTGAGCGCCAGCACAACAGCCAGCAGGAGCATGCCCAGCGCCAGCGCCAGAGGCAGGTCTCCCTTGCTGGTCTCCAGCGCGATCGCCGTGGTCATCACGCGCGTGAAGCCGTCGATGTTGCCGCCCACGATCATCACGGCACCCACTTCGGAGATGGCGCGGCCGAACGATGCGATCAGCACGGTGAGCAGCGCATAGCGCTCGTCCCAGGCCAGCAGCAGGCTGCGCAGCAAGGTGCCCGCGCCCAGCGAACGCAACTGCTCGCCGTGCGCACGCTCGGCGTCTTCGACCGCCTGACGCGTGAGCGCGGTGACCACGGGCAGCACCAGGACGGCCTGGGCCAGTACCATTGCCTTGAAGCTGAACAGCCAGCCGAGCGAGCCAAGCGGCCCGCTGCGCGAGAGCAGCAGGTAGACCACCAGGCCCACCACCACGGACGGCACGGCCAACAAGGTGTTGAGCACCGCCAGCACCGCCCCGCGCCCCGCAAAGCGAGCCACGCCAAGCCAGGCCCCCAGCACCAGCCCCAGGCCGCAGGCCAGCAGGCAGGCCGTCGCGCTGACGGACAGCGAACGGCCCACGATGGTCCACAGAACGGGGTCGAGGGAGAGGGTCAGTTGCAGCGCTGTGCTCGCGCTTTCGGTCAGCGTGGACATGGTTCTTCCATTGGATTGGGCTATCGTAGGCACCCTGCCAATATCCAGCCATATGAAATCCTGTGCATAGGGTCCAACTCCACTACACACTGAGCCGCGATGCGGGCACCGCGCTCATCCGCAACCCTCTGCCGGAGCTGCTGCAAGCCGTGTCGGAACACGGCTCCATATCGGGAGCCGCGCGCGCGCTGGATCTGTCGTACCGCCACGTCTGGGGCGCACTCAAGCGCTGGGAAGAACAGTTGGGCGGCGAGCTCATCATCTGGGGCAAGGGCCAGTCGGCGCAGCTCAGCGAGTTCGGCACCAAGCTGCTGTGGGCTGAGCGCCAGGCCCAGGCCCGCCTGGCACCGCAGATCGCCGCGCTGCACGCCGACCTGGAGCGCGCATTTGCCGTGGCGTTCGACCCCAGTGCCCATGTGCTCACCCTGTACGCCAGCCATGACGACGCGCTGGCCGCGCTTCGCGCACACGCCGCCACGCCGGGCCGCGCCGGTGGACTGCACCTGGACATCCGTTTCACCGGCAGCGTGGACGCGATCCGCGCGCTCAACGAGGGCCGCTGCACCCTGGCGGGCTTCCACACGGTCGAGAAGGCTGAGGCCGGCTCCCTGACGGCTCGCACCTACCAGCCGCTGCTGCAGCCGGGCCTGCACAAGATCATCGGCTTTGCGCAGCGCACGCAGGGCCTGATCGTCGCTCCGGGGAACCCCTTGCAGTTGCACAGCCTGGACGACGTGGCCCGCACCGGCGCACGCTTCGTGAACCGCCCTCTGGGCACCGGCACCCGGGTGCTGCTGGATGACCTGCTGGCCCAGGGCGCACTGGCACCGAGCGCGATCCAGGGCTACGCGACCCATGAAACATCCCACACTGCCGTGGCCCAGGCGGTTGCCGCCGGCGCTGCCGACGTGGGCATGGGGATCGAGCTGGCTGCCCGCGCACGGGGGCTGGGGTTCGTGCCGCTGGTGCACGAGCGCTACCACCTGGCCTGCCTGAAGGCCAGCCTGGACCAGCCTGCCACCCTCGCGCTGCGCAACCTGCTGCAGACGCCGGACTGGCTGCAGCAGATGGCCGCGCTGCCGGGGTACACCCCGCTGCGCTGCGGCGAGGTGCTGGCCATGAGCACGGTGCTGCCCTGGTGGCGGTTTGAAAGGCCCAAACGCGCGCCGGGCGCCAAGACCTCCTGACGGCAAGCGCCGCCGGGCCGTGCAGGGCCTGGTCAGACCCACAAGCTGCCGCAAAGCGCCGGCCGGCGCGGCCTCGTGAGATACAACCTGAGGAAAACCCCATGTCGGCGCGTCAGGCTTTCTTCAGCGCTTGGAGAGTAGGATGCGCGTTACTTTCAGACACCCTCGGACCCGGCAGCGCATTGGGTCCGTTACCGTTTTTATATCTTCAGGAGACACAACGTGTCAGCACTTCTCAAATTGGCCTTGGGCATGGACTGGATTTCCAGCAAGCTCAGCAAGATCGCTACCTGGACCGTTCTCGCCGCAGCGCTCATCTCCGCTGGCAATGCCTTCGTGCGCTACGGCATCGACATGAGCTCCAACGCATGGCTCGAGATCCAGTGGTATCTGTTTGCCGCCACCGTGATGCTGGGCGCGCCCTTCGTGTTGATGCTCAACGAACATGTGCGCGTGGACATCATCTACGGCAAGCTGCGCGGCAACAAGCAGGTGTATGTGGACATCGCTGGCCTGGCTCTGTTCCTGCTGCCGGCCATGGCCCTCATCGCGTACCTGAGCTGGCCCCTGTTCGAGCGCGCCTTCATCTCGGGCGAAATGTCGGGCAATTCCGGCGGCCTGATCCGCTGGCCCGCCATCGTGCTGATGCCCGTGGGCTTCAGCCTCATGTTCCTGCAAGGCATCGCCGAGATCATCAAGCGCGTGGCCTACCTTCGCGGCATCTACCAGATGAACACCCACTACGAAAAGCCGGTGCAGTAAGCAGCCAGCACCATTGGCCGCCAAGCGACGCGCCATGAAGAAGGACCCGCGGCAACACGGCCCCGCTTGAGCGGTCCCGCCGCGCTCTCACTCCCGGAATTTCAGGAACAACAAAATGCACATGGAAAACTTCGCCCCGATCATGTTCGCGGGGCTGGTGGTGGTGATGCTGATCGGCTTCCCCGTCGCATTCTCACTAGCCGCACTGGGGCTCGCCTCTGGCTTCTTCGCCATCGAGATGGGGTGGTTCCCACCGGTGTTCATGGCCAACCTGCCCATCAACATCTTCGGCATCCTCTCCAACGAACTGCTGCTGGCGATCCCGTTCTTCACGTTCATGGGCGCCATCCTCGAGAAATGCGGCCTGGCCGAAGACATGCTCGACTCCATGGGCCAACTCTTCGGCACCGTGCGCGGCGGCCTGGGCTACTCGGTGATCATCGTGGGCTTCATCCTCGGCGCCATCACCGGCACCGTGGCTGGTCAGGTGATTGCCATGGCCCTGATCTCGCTGCCCGTGATGATCCGCTACGGCTACAACATGCGCTACGCCACCGGCGTGCTGGCCGCCTCGGGCACCATCACGCAGCTGGTGCCGCCATCGCTCGTGCTGATCGTCATGGCCGACCAGTTGGGCCGCTCGGTGGGCGACATGTATCGCGGTGCCTGGGGCCCCTCCATCCTGCAGGTGCTGATCTTCGCGGGCTACACCTTCTTCCTGGGCGTGTTCAAGCCGCACTACCTGCCGGGCATACCAAAGGAAGCGCGCACCATGTCGGGCGCCAAGCTGTGGCTCAAGTGCCTGCGAGGCATCATCCCGTCGGCCCTGCTGATCTTCGCAGTGCTGGGCTCCATGGGCGGCCTGCCCGGCATCGACACTGCGATCGCCACCCCCACCGAAGCCGGCGCCATGGGCGTGGTCGGCGCCATGCTGCTGGCCGCCATCCACAAGCGCCTGACCCTGGCGCTCATGTGGGAGGCCATGCAGGGCACGATGCGCCTCACGGCCATGGTCGTGTTCATCCTGATCGGGGCACGCGTGTTCTCGATGGTGTTCCAGGGCGTGGACGGTGCCAAGTGGGTGGAGCACATGCTCTCGGGCCTGCCCGGCGGCCAGATCGGTTTCCTGATCGCCGTCAACTTCTTCATCTTCTTCCTGGCGTTCTTCCTCGACTTCTTCGAGATCGCCTTCATCATCCTGCCCATGCTGGGCCCGGTGGCCGACAAGCTGGGCATCGACCTGATCTGGTTCGGCGTGCTGCTGTGCGTGAACATGCAGACGAGCTTCATGCACCCGCCCTTCGGCTTTGCGCTGTTCTACCTGCGGGGTATCGCCAACACGCTGTTCAAGGAAGGCCGCATTCCCAAGCCGGTGCTGTCCAGCGACATCTACATGGGCGCCATCCCTTGGGTGATCATGCAGTTGCTGCTGGTGGCGATCGTGATCTTCGTGCCCCAGACCGTCACGATGTTCCTGCCCAAGGCCGAGGTCATCGACACCGACAAGGTGCAGATCGAAGTGCCCGTGGACGACATGCGCAACGAAGAATCCTCCGGCGGTGAAAACCCCTTTGGCGACTCCGCCACGCCTCCCGCAGAACCCGCAGCAGCCCCTGCCGAGCCTGCCAAGTGACCCGCAGACCCTGTGATCCCGTGATGGCGCGTGCGTCCTGCCCAGCACTGCAAACCATGGTGGCGCGCGCATGCTGATGAACATTGCGCCCCAGCCCCTGATGGAGCCCTTCCGCTTCGCCCCCAAAGACGGCGAAGTGGTGGGTGCGGCGTTCTCGCCCACCTTCCGGGCTTTTGCCACGGTGATCGTGGGCGGCTGCACCCTGTGGTTCGCCCAGCTTTGGTCGCGCGGCGCCCTGGGCAGCGGCGTGAGCAACGGCACCGGCTGGTTCATCGCCGGCCTGGCGCTCATGGCCTGGACCTGGTGGAGCATCATGGTCAGCCGCACCCGCATCACCCCCAGCGGCCTGCACCAGCGCTGGGTGTGGGACAAATCCATGGCCTTCGACGATCTGGCCTACGTGCGCCTGATCCGCGTGCCGGGCCTGAGCTGGCTGATCGCGCCGCGGCTATACGTGCGCACGCTGGCGGGCAAGTTCACGGTGTTTTATGGCGCTACGCCGCAGCTGATGGCGGAGTTTGAGCGCATTGGCGCGGAACTCAAGGCGTTTCGGCAGTTTTGATCGCCACAGCGCCGGCGATGACACCTGTCTCTGCCAAAACAAGAACCGCGCCGAGGCGCGGTTTTTTCTTGCCGTTTGATTGCAGCAGCATTTCCGGGAACGTCCGGCCAACGCCGCACCGAGGCGCCCCCTGGGGTGTATGTGGCGAGCGCTCAGCTGAACCGTTCGCCGTCTTCGTTTTTCTTCTTGTCCCGGTCGCAATGCCAATTGATGGCAAGGAAGATGCCCGAGCCGAACACGAGAGCCTTGACACAATGAAGACTACCTGAACCCAATCCAACTTGGAGCATTTCCTGGCCAGCACCTGTCGGCTTGTTGCTGCACACTGTCCACCGGATGGCGGCAAGCCAGTGTGCCTGCAGCGCTGGACATCTTGTCTCGCGTGCCAGGGACACGGAGTGCTGAACTCACGCGCTCTGAGGCGACCCGAGCGCTGCAGCAAAGAACTGAACGACGAACACGCGGAGCATTCACATGGGACGTCTCACCTTCAGCCTCAACCTCACACTGGACGGCTGCATCGACCACCAGGAAGGCATCGCCGACGACGAGACACATGCGTTCTTCACCCATCTCATGGACGAGCACGGAGCACTGCTTTGGGGCCGAGTCACCTACGAGATGATGGAGGGCTACTGGCCGGCCGTGGCGCGCGGCGATGTGCAGGCACCGCCCGCTGTGCACGAATGGGCGGTAAAGCTGGACGCCAAGCCGAAGTACGTGGTGTCATCCACTCGCACCCGGTTTTCGTGGGCCCAAAGCCGCCACCTCGGTGCCACAGACCTGTGCACGAAGGTGCGGGCGCTGAAGGACGCGACCCGTGGCGGCGTGCTGCTCGGTAGTGGCAAGCTCGCGGCGGCGCTGGACGCGCTGGACCTGATCGATGAGTACCGGCTCCTCATCCATCCCCGCATCTCCGGCCACGGCCCCACCCTTTACGAAGGCGGGCTGCCCGACACGCGGCGGCTTGAGCTGATCACGGCGACCCCGCTGCGCAACGGCGCAATCGCAGTGCACTACCGGCGCGCCCGAGGCTGACCAGGGAGAGCGCGCGCCGGTCGCGCCCATGAAAAAACCGCGCCGAGGCGCGGTTTTGGTTGGCTGTGACTGGTGTCGTACCAAATCAGAGCTTGACGGTCTGCATGTAGCTGTCGAAACGGCCTTCTGCCACGCGGAACCATGCCACCTGGTCCTTCTGGAATGTGGCGAAGTCGGTGTAGATCTTCTTCCACTCGGGGCTCTTGGCGCTGTTTTCTTCGTACACGGCCAGGGATGCCTTGTACGAAGCATCCAGGATTTCCTTGCTGAAAGGCAACAGCTTGGTCTTGGCGCCGATCAGTTGCTTCAGGGCGACGGGGTTGCGGGCATCGTACTTGGCCAGCATGTCGACCGAAGCCTGGGCGGCTGCGGCGGCGATGATGGCCTTATTCTCAGCCGACAGTGCGTCGAAGGCTTTCTTGTTGATGAAGAAGTCCACTTCAGGACCGCCTTCCCACCAGCCGGGGTAGTAGTAGTTCGGAGCGACCTTGTTGAAGCCCAGTTTCTGGTCGTCGTACGGACCCACCCACTCGGCCGCATCGATCGTGCCCTTCTCCAGTGCCTGGTAGATTTCGCCGCCAGGCAGGCTCTGGGGCACAACGCCCAGCTTGGTCATCACGTCACCCACCAGACCGCCACCCAGGCGCATCTTCAAGCCCTTGAGGTCGGCAGGGGTCTTGATTTCCTTGCGGAACCAGCCGCCCATCTGCGTGCCCGTGTTGCCGCCGGCAAAGCTCAGCATGCCGTAGCCGCCATAGAACTCGTCCATCAGCTTGCGGCCATTGCCGTGCAACATCCAGGCGTTCATCTGGCGTGCGTTCAGACCGAAAGGAATTGCCGAGCCCATGGCGAATGCCGGGTTCTTGCCGTAGAAGTAGTAAGGCACCGTGTGGGCCATTTCGACAGAGCCTTGCTGCACGCCGTCGACCACGCCGAAGGGGGGCATCAGCTCGCCGCCCGCGTGGACCGATATCTCGAACTTGCCTCCGGACATGGCCTTGACGGCGTTGGCGAACACTTCAGCGCCACCGTAGATGGTGTCCAGGGGCTTGGGGAAGCTCGATGCCAGGCGCCAGCGCACTGCGGCTTGCGCGTGCACTGCTGGTGCCACACCGGCAGCCAGCACACCGGCAATACCTGCCTGCTTGATGATGGAACGACGATCCATGGGTTCTCTCCGAAATACTTGTGATTGCACACCCTGGCAAGCAAGCGGGTTGCCCGCTGCCAAGGACCTTCTAGCCCGATTGATTGTAGGAACATGCCCCCCCGCGGATTTGGGGGTTTTCCCGTGAAAGCCCGGTGCGCGCATACGGGCTTCAGGGTTCTGCAAGCATCGGCCAAAAGCCATTCAAGAAGCGTGCGACGCCCGCTGGGCAAGCGTCTTCGCCAGCCTCAGAAACTGGCGCGCCCCATGCGAGTGCACCCGCGGAACTGGCTTTGCCAGGCCGCTGGGTGTGTCCCCCTCAGGGGGAAGGCGCCGCAGGCGACTCAGGGGGAGCTAGATCTTCTGCGCCGACATGAACGTGTCATAGCGCGCTTCCGCAAACCGGAACCACAGGATCTGGTCGCGCTGGAAATTGCGCATGTCGCCGTAGATCTTCTTCCACTCGGGGCTCTTGGAGTCGTTCTGCGCGAAGACTTCCATCGATGCCTTGAAGGCTGCGTCCATCACGGTCTGCGAGTAAGGCAGCACCTTGGTCTTGGCAGCCACCAACTGCTTGAGCGCGTTGGGATTGAGCGCGTCGTACCGGGCCAGCATGTCCGTGTGCGCGATCGATGCCGCAGCCTCGATGATGAAGCGGTAGTCGGGCGTGAGCGACTCGTACGCCTTCTTGTTCACATAGAGGTCGACTTCGGGGCCGCCCTCCCACCAGCCAGGGTAATAGTAGTAAGGCGCCACCTTGTTGAAGCCCAGCTTCTGGTCATCGTAAGGACCGATCCACTCGGCCGCATCGATCACGCCCTTTTGCAGTGCCTGGTAGATCTCGCCGCCCGGCAGGCTTTGCGGAATGGCGCCCAGCCGCTGCATGACCTCGGCCACCAACCCGCCACCCACTCGGATCTTCAGGCCTTTGAAGTCCGCAGGCGTTTTGACCTCGCGCAGGAACCAGCCGCCCATCTGCGTGCCAGTGTTGCCGCAGGCAAAACTCACGATGTTGTAGCCGGCATAGAACTCGTTCATGAGCTTGCGCCCGTTGCCATGCAGCATCCAGGCGCTCATCTGCCGGGCATTGAAGCCGAAAGGCACCGCGCAGCCCAGCGCGAACGCCGGGTTCTTGGCATAGAAGTAATAAGGCACGGCGTGGCACATCTCCACCGCGCCGCTCTGCACGCCGTCCACCACATCGAACGGGGGCATGAGTTCTCCGCCGGGGTGGACCGAAATCTCGAACTTGCCGTTGGACAGGGTGCGCACGGCCTTCGCGAACACTTCGGCGCCGCCGAAGATGTTGTCCGAAGAGCGAGGGAAACTGGATGCTATGCGCCACCGCAGCGTGGCCTGGGCATGCACGGCCGGAGCAACGCCTGTGGCCAGTACACCCGCCAGACCGGAGTGCTTGATGAGCGAACGGCGATCCATACAAAAAGTCTCCAGAGGGGTGGTGGTGCCGGAAGGGAGTAGCCCCGGGCGCCCTTGCAGCGCCCGCACGGGCTGGTGGCCCGTTGCTTTTTGTCGCAATTGTAGGAGGCAGAGGTGCGGGCTGCCCTCTAGGTTTTCCCGGGCACGGGGCAGCACCTTCCCCACCCTGGCCGAGCGCAGCGCGACTTGGTGCCAAAGTAATGGCGCCACGTGCCACGACGCGGCGAATGCGGCGGGCCATCATCGCACGGCCCATGCGAGCCGCCCCGGCCAGTTCCAACAGTCAGTGCCGCACCACCCCTGGCGGCGTACAGATCAGGACGCCAGAAAGCGATCGCGGATGGACTGCTCGATGCCCCTGGCATCGAGCCCCTGCAATGCCAGCAACCTGGCGGGGTCGCCATGTTCGATGAACACATCGGGCAGGCCCAGTTGCAGCATGGGACGCACGATGCCCATGGCGTTGAGGGCCTCGGTCACTGCACTGCCTGCTCCGCCCTGGATGGCGCCCTCCTCCAGCGTAACCAGCGCATCGTGGCGCTCTGCCACCTCGCGCAGCAGCGCTTCGTCGATGGGCTTGGCCCAGCGCATGTTGACCACCGTGGCATCGAGTGCCTCGCCGGCCTGCAGCGCAGGGTACAGCAGCGTGCCGAACGCAAGGATGGCGATACGGGGAGCGCCCGCGCCTTCATCCGTGGTCATGCCCGCGCCCTGGCGCTCACGGCGGATCTCGCCTTTGCCGAAGGGCAGGCCTTCCAGGCCCGGCAGGGGTGCCACGCCGGCACCGCTGCCCCGCGGGTAGCGCACCGCGACGGGGTGGTTCTGCGCAAAGGCCGTGGACAGCAGCTGGCGGCACTCCCGCTCATCCGCCGGGCAGGCCATGGCCATGTTGGGAATGCAGCGCACGAACGGGATGTCGTAGGCCCCCGCGTGCGTGGCGCCGTCGGCCCCCACCAGGCCCGCGCGGTCCAGCGCAAAGACCACCGGCAGGTTCTGCAGCGCCACGTCGTGGATCAGCTGGTCGTAGCCGCGCTGCAAAAACGTGGAGTAGATCGCCACCACGGGCTTGACGCCTTCGCAGGCCATGCCGGCCGCAAAGGTCACGGCATGCTGCTCGGCAATGCCGACGTCGTAGTAGCGGTCGGGGAAGCGCTTTTCGAACTCGACCATGCCCGAGCCTTCGCGCATGGCTGGCGTGATGCCTACCAGGCGCATGTCCTGCGCAGCCATGTCGCACAGCCACTGGCCGAACACCTGGGTGAATGTGGGCTTGGGCGGTGTGGCGGGCTTGGTCAGGCCCACGCTGGGGTCGAACTTTCCGGGGCCGTGATAGGCCACGGGGTCGGCCTCGGCCAGCTTGTAGCCCTGGCCCTTCTTGGTCACCACGTGCAGGAACTGCGGGCCCTTGAGGCTCTTGATGTTCTCGAGCGTGGGGATCAGCGAGTCGAGGTCGTGCCCGTCGATGGGGCCGATGTAGTTGAAGCCGAACTTCTCGAACAGCGTGGCGGGCACCACCATGCCCTTGGCCTGCTGCTCGAAGCGCTTGGCCAGCTCCAGCAGCGGTGGCACAGGCTTGAGCACGGTCTTGCCAACGTTCTTGGCGGCCGCGTAGAACTGGCCGCTCATGAGCTGCGCCAGGTAGCGGTTGAGCGCGCCCACGGGCGGGCTGATCGACATATCGTTGTCGTTGAGCACCACCAGCAGGTTGCAGTCGGCCACGCCCGCGTTGTTCAGCGCCTCGAAGGCCATGCCTGCCGTCATGGCGCCGTCGCCGATGATGGCCACCGCGTGGCGGTTTTCACCCTTGCGCTTGGCGGCCAGCGCCATGCCCAGTGCGGCGGAAATACTGGTGCTCGAATGCGCCGTACCGAAGGTGTCGTACGGGCTTTCGGCGCGCTGCGGGAACCCTGAGATGCCGCCGAACTGCCGCAGGGTCTGCATGCGGTCGCGCCGGCCGGTCAGGATCTTGTGCGGATAGGTCTGGTGGCCCACGTCCCACACCAGCCGGTCTTCGGGGGTATTGAAGACGTGGTGCAGCGCCACGGTCAGCTCCACCGTGCCCAGGTTGGAGCTCAGGTGCCCCCCCGTCTGGGAGACGCTTTGCAGCACGAACTCGCGCAGCTCCGTGGCCAGCGCCTTGAGGTCTGCGCGCGAGAGCTGGCGCAGGTCCGCCGGGTCGTTGATGGTCTGCAGCAGGGGAAAGGATGTCGTGGACATTTACTATTTTTTTGATAGCTGCCGGCGCTTCATGGTAAAGCGCCAGGGGCTGGTTTCAGATGAATTTCATCGTGACCGGCACATGCGGGTCCGGCGGTGCTCAGTGCGACCTGCGCACCACCATGTCTGCCAGCGCCGCCAGAGCGCGCGTATCAGGCAAGCCGCTGCGGGTCAGCGCAGCCTGCGCCTCGTGCAGCAGCTCCTGCGCATAGGCCTGTGCGCGCTCCAGGCCCAGCAGGGACACATAGGTGGGCTTGTCGGCAGCGGCGTCCTTGCCAGCGGTCTTGCCCAGCGTGGCGGAATCGGCCACCACGTCCAGGATGTCATCGACCACCTGGAACGCGAGGCCCATGGCCGCGCCGTAATCCGACAGCGCCTTGTATGCGGGCTGCGCGGCATGGCCGCACACGGCCCCCATGAGCACGCTGCCCTGCAGCAATGCGCCGGTCTTGAGCCGGTGCATATGGCGCAACTGGTCTTCAGTCAGGGCGATGCCCACGCTGGCCAGGTCGATGGCCTGCCCGCCCGCCATGCCCGCCGAACCTGCCGCGCGCGCCAGCAGGCGGCACAGCGCTGCCTGCGTCGCGGCTGGCGTCGTGCTGTCGTCAGGCGTGAGCAGCTCGAAGGCAAACGCCTGCAGCGCATCGCCCGCAAGCAGGGCCTGCGCCTCACCGAACCGCACATGCACCGTGGGCTTGCCCCGGCGCAGGATGTCGTTGTCCATGCAGGGCATGTCGTCGTGGACCAGCGAATACGCGTGAATCAGCTCGACCGCGCATGCGGCGCGCAGGGCGGCATCGTCGAACGCAGCAGCACCAGCGCCTGCGCTGCTGCAAGCCGCCTCATAGGCCGCGAGCACCAGCAAAGGCCGCAAACGCTTGCCGCCATCGAGCACCGCATAGCGCATGGCGTCGCCCAGGCCTGCGGGCGCGCTATCGCCCACCCACTGCGAGAGAGCCCCCTCCACGCGGGCCAGGTGGTTCTGGCTCCAGGAAGCGGCATCAAAAGAAGGGGATGGCGGCGAGGAAGACGAAAGATTCATCGCTGCGGCGGTCGACGCGGGCACTGCACTCATTCCTGGCTCCATGGTTGCAGCTGGCCTTCGTCCAGCACCTTGATCTGGTCCTGCACGGCTTCGAGCCGCTGGCGGCAAAACGCGAGCAGCGCGGCACCGCGCTGGTAGCCGGCCAGCATCTGGTCCAGCGGCAACTGGCCCGACTCGATGCGGGCCACAAGCTGCTCCAGCTCTTCCAGCGCCGCCTCGTAGCTGGCGGGTTCGGAAGGTGGCGCGGGGGTGGAGGGGGCCTTGGGCATGGACGGGGCGGCTGAGCGCGGGTGAAAAAACCGGTCATTTTAGGCGCACCACCGCAGCGCAGGGGGCAGAGCCGGCGCAATGGATGCGGCCCTCCAGATCGGCACCCGGGGGCCACGCCATCGCAGCCAGCCGCACAGCGGGTTTGATCTGGATCCAGGACTGCGCTTTTCAATACACGTAGCTGGGATGCGGGAATAACCCCACCGCCTATAATCCCATTCCCGCACACCGGCTCAGCATCTCTAGCCGGTTTCTTTTTTTTCTGGATGCGCTCTGGCGCACCTCCCGCACTTCCCTGTGGGGAGTCTTTAGGTCAGGTCACCCATGTCTGATTTAAGTCTTCAACTGCAGCAGGCCGCAAGCCAACTACCAGTTTCAAGCTATTTTGACGATGCGCTGTTCCAGCGCGAGCTAGCCACCATCTTTCAGCGCGGGCCCCGCTATGTGGGGCACCAACTGAGCGTGCCGAATGCCGGCGACTACTACGCCCTGCCCCAGGAGGGCGAGGGCCGCGCCCTGGTGCGCAACGCCCAGGGCGGCATCGAGCTGATCTCCAACGTCTGCCGCCACCGCCAGGCGGTGATGCTCAAGGGCAAGGGTTCGCTGCAAGGCCAGGGCAAGGGCCATGCGGGCGGCAACATCGTGTGCCCGCTGCACCGCTGGACGTACAGCCCGAAGGGCGAACTGCTGGGCGCGCCCCATTTCTCGCACGACCCGTGCCTCGACCTGAACAACTACAGGCTGCGGGAGTGGAACGGCCTCCTGTTCGAGGACAACGGCTACGACGTGTCCGCAGACCTGGCCCAGATGGGCCCACGCGCAGACCTCAGCTTCGACGGCTACGTGCTCGACCATGTGGAGCTGCACGAGTGCAACTACAACTGGAAGACCTTCATCGAGGTTTACCTGGAGGACTACCACGTCGGCCCCTTCCACCCGGGACTGGGCAGCTTCGTGACGTGTGACGACCTGCGCTGGGAATTCGGCAAGAACTACTCGGTGCAGACCGTGGGCGTGGCCAACCGGCTGGGCAAGGCCGGCAGCCCGGTGTACGAGCGCTGGCACGAGGCGCTGCTCGCCTTCCGCGAGGGCAAGCCGCCCAAGCACGGAGCCATCTGGCTCACCCTGTACCCGCACATCATGGTGGAGTGGTACCCGCACGTGCTGACCGTGTCCACGCTGCACCCCATCAGCCCGACCAAGACCATGAACATGGTGGAGTTCTACTACCCCGAAGAGATCGCCGCCTTCGAGCGCGAGTTCGTCGAGGCGCAGAAGGCCGCCTACATGGAGACCTGCATCGAGGACGACGAGATCGGCGAACGCATGGACGCCGGCCGCAAGGCGCTGCTGGCGCGCGGCGACAACGAGGTGGGGCCGTACCAGAGCCCCATGGAAGATGGCATGCAGCACTTTCACGAGTGGTACCGCGACGCGATGGGCAATGCTGTGCCTAAGCGCTGAACTGGGGCGCAAAGCCGCGTGAATCCGTGGATTCACACGCAGTGCTCTCATTACAATAGCTGCCAGCGCTTGGCGATCAAGCGCGGCAGCTATTTTTACTTTCGAGACTCATTCCCATGCAAGCCCTCTGGATGGTGTTGGCCGCGTTCTTGTTTGCCAGCATGGGCGTGTGCGTGAAGCTCGCATCCAGCCACTTCAATTCGGCCGAGCTGGTGTGTTACCGCGGCCTCATAGGCATGGCCATCCTGTGGCTGCTGGCCCGCTCACAGAAGGTGTCGCTCGCCACGCGGTACCCGGGGATGCATGCCTGGCGCAGCTCTGTGGGCGTGGTGTCGCTGGGCGCCTGGTTCTACGCGATTGCCCACTTGCCGCTGGCCACCGCCATGACACTCAACTACATGAGCAGCGTGTGGATCGCGGCTTTCCTGGTGGGCGGCACCTTGCTGGCTTGGCGCCCCTCTGCCGCCACACCCCGCCCCGCCTTGCAGGGCACGCTGATCGTCACGGTGCTGACCGGCTTCGTGGGCGTGATCATGATGCTGCGCCCCAGCCTCGACCAGAACCAGGCGTTTGCCGGGCTGGTAGGGCTGATGTCGGGGCTGTGCGCGGCGTTTGCCTACATGCAGGTGGTGGCCCTGTCACGCCTGGGCGAACCCGAGTCGCGCACGGTGTTTTACTTCGCGCTGGGTTCGGCTGTGGCGGGCGGGGGCGCCATGCTGTTCACCGGCACGTCGGACTGGCCGGGCTGGCCCGCACTGTGGCTGGTGCCCATCGGCATCCTGGCCGCCGGCGGGCAGCTGTGCATGACCAAGGCCTATGCCAGCGCCAAGACCCAGCGCGGCACGCTGGTGGTGGCCAACCTGCAGTATTCGGGCATCGTGTTCGCGGCGATCTTCAGCGTGACGCTGTTCGGCGACCAGTTGCCGCCCATCGCCTGGGTGGGCATGGTGCTCATCGTGGGCAGCGGCATCGCGGCCACCATACTGCGCGCCCGCGCCGCGCCGGGAACACCGGCGGAAGAACATTGATACGAAGTGGATGCACGGCAACCCGCGCAACTGGACACAATGGAGTCCGTCATTTCCGTCATTCTTTTGCACCGGCTCACACCATGACCTACACGACCCTCGTCTCCGCTTCTGAACTTCAGGCACTGATCGACAGCGGTGCGCCGCTGATGGTGTTCGACTGCAGCTTCGACCTGATGCAGGCATCGGCAGGCGCGCAGCAGTACGCGCAGGCCCACATCCCGGGCGCCGTGTATGCGGACCTCAACAACGATCTGAGCGCCAAACATGGCGCGCCAGGCGCCGGCGGCACGGTCACCGCACAGGAGGCGGACAAGCCAGCGTCCGGCGGCCGCCACCCGCTGCCCAGCCGCGAGCGCTTTGCCATGTGGCTGTCCAGCGTAGGGTTTGCCAACAACATGCAGGCCGTGGTGTACGACCGCCAGGGCGCCAACTATTGCGGTCGCCTGTGGTGGATGCTCAAGTGGGCCGGCCACGACGCCGTGGCCGTGCTCGACGGCGGGCTGCAGGCGTGGCAGGACGCAGGCGGCGCAGTGGCCAGCGGCGAGGAGGCAGGGCATTTCCAGTCCAACTTCGAACTGGGCGAGCCCCTGCGGCGGCTGGCCACGGCCGGCGATGTGCTGGCCGGCCTGGGCAGCCCCTCGCAGAACGTGATCGATGCGCGCGCGGGCGCCCGCTACCGCGGCGAGGTGGAGCCGCTGGACCCGGTGGCGGGCCACATCCCCGGCGCACTCAATCGCCCCTTCGCCGAGAACATCGGCGCAGACGGACGCTTCAAGCCTGCGGCCACGCTGCGCGCAGAGTTCGATGCCCTGCTGGCAGGCCGTGACCCGGCCAGCGTGGTGCACCAGTGCGGCAGCGGCGTGAGCGCGGTGCCCAACTTGCTGGCGATGGAAGTGGCGGGCCTGGGCCACACCGCACTGTTTGCCGGTAGCTGGAGCGAATGGTGCTCCGACCCAGCGCGACCGGTCGAAAAAGGCTGATCCGCGCCACAGCAACGCCTGCGCAAAATGTAAAACCGCAAAAAAGACGGTTTTGAGGGCGCTATCAAAACCATGAGCAGATTCGGGCGGAGGGTGTGCACGGCGACAGCACACCTGCACCTATGAAAATGCGGGACGGCGCCTGAGCGGCGTGTAAGGCAAATTCCTACACAGCCCACCGCACAACCAGACACGCGGCACATCCAAACCCCGACTTAATTTCTGATTGGGGCGGTTTCACAATCCATTTCAACGGATCACGCAAAGCCTGCAACCAGCAGCAAAACGCAGGATCCGGGCACTGGAACAAAGGAAGCCGCCATGACCAACGAACAACTCCTCGCCGAAATCCGCGAAGCCAACCTCACTTACCTGATGCTGGCCCAGACCCTGATTCGCCAGGACAAGGCGGAAGCCGTGTTCCGCCTGGGCATGAACGAAGAGTCCGCTGATATTCTCGCTTCCCTGTCCCCAGCGCAAGTGATGAAGCTGGCCTCCCGCAACACGCTGCTGTGCAGCTTCCGCGTGGACGACAACCTGGTGTGGAGCTTGCTGACCAACCACTCGGCCAAGAAGGTGGGCAACGAAGCCACCAACACGCTGCACGCCAACATCCTGATGGCCAGCCGCGTGTCCGAGGTGCTCTGACCCAGCGCTTCGCCCGCCCCGCCCCACCGCACACCCACGCCGAAAGCCTGCCATGTCGTCCACCACCACCGCCGCCGCCAAAGCCCCTGCCAAGAGCGTTCTGAACGAATCCAAGCAGATCGAACGCGCAGCCATGCTGATCCAGATGGGCGCCCGCATGCAGGTGCTGGAGTCGGAGACCACGCTGTCGTACGAACGGTTGATCCGCCTGTACAAGGAGATCGCGGGCAAGTCGCCGTCCAAGGGACAGTTGCCCTTCTCGACCGACTGGTTCCTGACCTGGCAGGAGAACATCCACAGCTCGCTGTTCCTCAACATCTACGAGTACCTGTCCAAGGGCGTGGACCTGGATGCGGTGGAACTGCTGACCAAGGCCTACCGCTTGTACAACGAGCAGGTCGCCACCGCCGAGATCGAACCGCTGCTGTCCTTCACACGCGCCTGGCGCCTGGTGAAGTTCGTGGACGCAGGCATGCTCACCCGCACCAAGTGCGCGCAATGCAGCGGCCAGTTCGTGACCGAGTTGTACGAGAACCGCCACTTCACCTGCGGTCTGTGCAACCCACCCGCACGCGCAGGCAAGAGCAAGACCGCTGGCGCGTTGATGCTGCATTGAGGAGGGCATCGCCCTGAGCAGGCCTGCTGCGGGCGTGCATTGGCTTGCCGCCAGTGGCGGAGGCAGGACCGGTCTTGTTGGCCGGCCGCCCACAGAGCAAGCAGCCAATACTTCGAACAAATACTGCCTCTGGCGCTTGTTCCACAAGCACCAACAGCTATTTTTTCAATAGCAAACCAAAAAAAGCCCCGTCCGGGGCTTTTTGGTTTGCGAGCAGCCGGGCCCGCCCCAGGCTGGCGTGTCAAGCACTCCGCTCAGCGCCCTGCCAGCAGCGCCCGGACGTTCTCGTCCATCGGCACCGCGTAGCTGTGCGCGGCCACCACGGTGTTGCCTGCGGGGTTCACCAGTTTCAGGCTGATGTACACCACGGTCGTGGACACGGCGTAGGTTCCCACCACCACGGCCTGTGCGTCCTGCGCCTGGCTCACCTCGCGCACCTCGCGCGACAGCAGCAACTCGCCCTGGTCGCGCTGCAGCAACAGGTTGTCGCGCAGCTTCACCTCGGTTACCCGCAAACCGCGGTGCACCATGCGTCCGGCAATCTGCTCGGAAAAAATGCGGCCCAGACGCGAGGACTCGGTCAGACGGTCCACATTGACCAGCGTGGCAACCAGCACCGGCTGGCTGGCATCAAGGGGCGCGTACTGCAGCAGTGCGTCGGCGGCGCGTTCGTTGGTCTCGATCAGGTCGCTGCGCGAGAGACCGCCCGAGCGGTCGCCGTAGTAGTAGCTGTGCATCGGGCTGGTCGCGCAGCCCTGCAGCATGGCGCCCAGCGTCACGCCCAGCGTCAGGCAGGCCGCAGGCAGAGCGCGCGACGCGCGGCCTCGGCAAGGGTGGGCACCGGGCATCATGGCGACACCACCCGCCAGGTCTTGACGGGCGTCGGCGGCGGGGCCACCGGCGGCAACTCGGGCTGATAGAGCACCGCGTCCGCACGCTCGATGTAGTACAGGTCCGCCGACCCGGCCAGGTAACGGTCATGCGCCTTCAGCGAGCTCGTGATGAGCACTTCTGTGCGGGTCGGCCCGCCTGCGGCAGCCCCCTGCGAATACAAATGCGCCATGTCCAGCGCCACCCCCGCGCCAATGCCCAAAGCCGTGGCGACGCCAGGCAGCAAAGTGCGGTTGGAGTAGTGCACCTTCCAGTCCCGCCACACGCCCACACCCGTGCCCAGCACGGTTCCAGCCATGGGAATCGGGAAATTCCGGGGCACATCCGCTTCGTGCTGCACGATCTGCGTCTGCACTTCCAGTTGCACGTCGGTGGGGACGGCGGAGACCACGACGCCGCGGTTCAGGAGATGGACCCTCAACAGCTTGAGAAACCCCTGGTTGAAACTGGAGTTGTCCGCGACCGTCACGTAGATAGGGTGCTCGCCTTGGGGCCACAGCGCGATCTTTTCGGCGACACGGCCGGCCACATCGCCCGCCAGCACATCCCAATGGTGCACCGCGCGGGCCTTCTTCTGTCCGGTGGCTGGGTAGTTGTCTGCACGCGGCACGTCCAGCGTGCCGCAGCCCGCCAGCAGCGCCGCTGCCAGCAGTGCAGCGGCGGCCGGTATGCGATGGGATAGGGATGACATACGGCGCATGTTAACGAGGGCGGCGCGCGCCAATGGGCGCAACAAAGGCGTGTTTCCGCTCCAATGCCGGCTTTTCAGGGCTTGGATTCGCCGACGAGGGCCATCACAATGGCCGCACTCCCCTTCCCCACTCCGCGAAGACCATGCTCACCACGACCAAGACAATCCAAATAGCGTCCTTGATGGCTTTGACCGCTGCTTTGGCAGGCTGCGGTGGCACGACGTCCGACACGGCAGGAACACCAGCTCCGGCGCCGTCGCCTTCGCCGCCAGCCCCTGCGCCCGTGCCCACCGCGCCCATCGGCCTGAGCTTCGTGCAACCGGCCAACAACGTGCTCGAAACAGGGGCGTCCGAGCCTGTGTCGGCCAACGTCACCGTCAACGGCAGCGCGGCACCGAACGGCACGGTCACCACGTTCACCGTCAGTCCTGCCGCCGCAGGCGCACTGGCGCCCGTGGCACCCACCACCGTCGGCGGCGTGGCGAGCACCACACTGACGGTGAGCAGCCTGCCGCCGAGCGCCACCTTCCAGGTCAGCGCCACGGCGGTCAGTGCCGCCAATACGGCCGGCGACACGCTCACCTACTACGTGCGACCAGCGCACAAGAAGATGCAGGTCATCGTGCCCGCCTACTTCAGTGCAAGTGCCACTCCGTCTCCCTGGGCCACGCTCACCAGCGGCGCGGCGAGCTACCCCGATGTACAAATCACTGCGGTGGTGAACGCCAGCAACGGCGTCGTCACGGCAGCGTCCAAGGTGGACGACACGCTCAGCACCGCGCTCAAGGACTTCAAGGCGGCGGCGGGCACCAGCAACAAGCTGCTCGGCTACCTGGCCACGTCCGGCGCCAGCGGCAGCCTGTCCGTGGCCGACGTCAAGGCGACCATCGACAACTACATCCGGCTCTACCCCGGGCAATTGGACGGATTCTTCGTGGACGGCATGGGGACCGACAGCGCACGGGTGGCGTACTTCCAGGAAATCTTCAACTACGTCAAGGCGCTGTCCACGGGGCTTGCTGCAGCGACCCCAGCTGCCGCACCCATCGTCATCGGAAACCCTGGCGCCTACCCCGTGGCCGCCTACGCAGGGGTGGCCGACACCCTGGTGACCTATGCAGGCAATGCCGCCGCGTACCAGGCCGTCGACCCTCAGCCGTCAAGCACCTGGGTCTACGCCAAGGACAACAGCGCCCAGGCCATGCTGGTGCACACCGCCAGCACCTGTACCGACATGCAGGCAGCCGTCAGGAACGCCAACCGCCCACGCCTGAACACGGGCATGGTGTACGTGACCAACCTGGCCATCGGAGCCTCATGGTCCGCGCTGCCCACGTACTGGCCCCAACTGCTGGGCACCGTGGATGCGATCAACAAGGAGCGCGCGCTGCCCTTGTGCTGAGCCCCTCGCAGTGGCGCACAGACGTGCGGCGCAGCCGGATCTCTGCAAGTGTGTATGGAAATACCACTACAAATTGCACAGGCCAAGCCGCACCACAATCCTTGAATGACCACAGAGCCCACCCCCGAGCCTCCTCGACCGTCCTTGGCAGAGGCGGTCCCTGCCGAACAACCCAAGGGTGCGCCTGAGCCAGCCCAGGTGGACGCAGGCCGATCATCCCAAGACGCTTCTGCCGAAGGCATGGGGGTGGCTGCGGATGCGGCTGGTGCCCATACCCCGGGAACAACACACAAAGAAGCGGCCTCCACCGGCGACCGCACGCCCTTCGGCGGACCCCTCATGCTCCACATGCCGGTGGACGTGCGCAACCTGTCGCTCGCCCTGCTGGCGCTGTTTGCCAGCGTAGCCCTGCTGCATTGGGCCAGCGCGGTGTTCATCCCGGTGATGCTGAGCCTGCTGCTCACCACGGCGCTGAGGCCCGCGGTAGAAATGCTGCACCGCACCCACGTACCCCGCTGGCTGGCAGCGGGCGTGCTACTGATCGCCATCGTAGGAGGGCTCGCCACCGCAACATGGTCGCTGAGCGATGGGGCCGCACAACTGGTCGACTCCCTTCCGGTGGCAGCAAAGAAGGTGCGCGACAACATCCGGTCGCGCTCGAACACCTCCAGCCCCCTGGACACCGTTCAACAGGCCGCCGCCCAGATCGAACAGGCAGCCAACGAGAACACGGCGGCAGCCCCGGCCCGGCGCGGGGTGCAGCGCGTGATCGTGGAGCGCCCGCCCTTCAACGTGCGCGACTACCTCTGGAGCGGCACCATGGGCCTCATGTCAGCTCTGGGGCAACTGACGGTGGTGATCTTTCTCACCTTCTTCTCGCTCGCCTCCGGCAACCTCTTTCGCAACAAGCTGCTGCGCATCGCCGGCACGAGCCTGGAACGGCGCAAGGTCACCATCCATGTGCTGGAAGACATCACCAACCAGATCCAGCGCTACCTGCTGGTGCAGGTTTTCACCAGCGTACTCGTGGGAGTCGCCACCGGGCTGGCCTACTGGGCCCTGGGGCTTCAAAACGCCGCTGTCTGGGGCGTGGCGGCCGGCGTGCTCAACCTGGCACCGTACATAGGCTCGGCGCTGGTCACGGGTGCTTCAGCCCTGGTCGCATTCCTGCAGTTCGGCACCATCGACATGGCGCTGGCCATCGGCGGTGCATCGCTGGTCATCCATACGCTCATCGGCAATCTGCTGACGCCATGGCTTACCAGCCGCACCAGCAGCATGAGCCCAGTGGCTGTGTTCGTGAGCGTGCTGGCCTGGGGCTGGCTGTGGGGCCTGTGGGGCCTGCTGCTGGGCATACCGGTGATGATGGCCGTGAAGGCGATCTGCGACCGGGTGGAGGACCTGAAGGCTATCGGGGAGTTGCTGGGAGACTGAGAACGGACCGAAACGGCTGGGTCACGTCAACGCCAGCGTCGCTCCAAGGGCCGCAAACTCGCCGCCGGATTGCACGGGCATTGAGCCTCTCGGGGCTTGCCGCGTCGCGGGGCTGCGCGCCCAGCCCATCAGTTGATCGCCATGTGGGGCTCTGGCCGGCGCTGCCTGATCGATGCCAGCATGGGCACCACGAAGCACAACGTGATCAGTGCTGCGGCCGAAATCGAATTCTCGAGTTCGGCCGCCTTGGCCTCCATGCGGCGAATAGTGCTGTAGACCACGACGGCTGAGGTTCGCTCATCGTTTTGCACAGCAGCTTCAAGGGCTGCTGCTTCGTTCTCGACACCGCTCCAGGCAATCGAGTGGGCGACCGGGGCCCCGACTGAAAACCACAACGTGAGCACGGCGGCAAACCAGAAAAGCCGCAGCAGGACAAAGTTATTCATGATCAAACAAATGGACGTATGAAGCCGCTTGGCTGCAGCCACCTTTGCGCAACAAGCGAGCCAGCGCTTCGCAATGAATCGACAGGTCACCAGAGCGATACTGCAGCGCCCCAGCAAGGCGCCTGCATCCCGGCAGATGGTAGTGAGCGTCGCCCTGATGCCCATGCCGGATTGCAGGCTCGATACCGCCCAAGATTTCGATTTCACGTCATGCCAGTGGCGGAAATACCGGCCAGCAACGCCGCTGCGGCCCGCCATGGCGGGCGGGGCGATGCCCCCAATCAAAAGTTGTGCTGTAGCCGGCACCTTCACTGCGTGCAAGCCGCCACTTTCCACAGCACAAAGTCAAAGCGCCTGCCGCGCCTGAAGCAGGGTACATTTCGCACACATTGCCCTGGCTTCCTCCTCTGCGCGGGTCGCTGCCCACTGAGCGGCCACCAACGACCGCGCCCCTCCGTCACTGCAAAGGTGCCAATCCATCATGAGCATCGTGACCGATCTTCTGTCCGCCATTGCCGAGTTTGCTGCGGACCTCTTCGTGTTCAGGCGCCAGCGTGAGAAGCACGGCCGCACCACGCGCAGCGTGGGTGAAGACGCGGTCGAGCTTGCCCGATTCGACTTCTTCACGATGTTCTGGATTGCGCTGGTGAGCGTGGGCCTGACGTGCCTGCTCATCTTCGGCCTCGGGCTCCCCGTGGGATGGGGGCTGGGCATCGGCCTCGCCGTGGGCCTGGTGTGGGCGTACTGGCGGTACATGCAGCTGGTGCGCGAATAGCCGCGCTTGACATCGCAACAGCCCGCCTCTTTCTTGCGCGCGAGGCGTTTCGACCACGGCGTTGCTGCGTGGGCATGCGACGCCCACGCACCTGCCTCGCCATGCATCAACCGGTGTTGCGCAACCCCGCCGCAATCCCGTTGATGGAGATGTGAATCCCGGTCTGCACCCGCTCATCCCCCTGCCCCGCGCGCCAGCGGCGCACCAGTTCGACCTGCAGATGGTGCAGCGGGTCGATGTACGGAAAGCGGTGCTTGATGGAGCGCGCGAGCGCCGCGTTGTGCATCAACCGCTGCTTGTCGCCGGTGATGCGAGTGAGGGCGTCGGCCGTGCGCTGCCACTCTGCCTCGATGGCGGTGAACACCTTTTTGCGCAGGCGCGCGTCGGTAACGAGTTCGCTGTAGCGTGAGGCCAGGGCCAGGTCGCTTTTGGCCAGCACCATGTCCATGTTGGACAGCAGCGTGCGAAAGAACGGCCACTGGCGGTACATCTTCTGCAGCAGGGCCAGTTGGGCCTTCGCATCCTTGCCTTCGGCGTTGATGAACGCATCCACCGCCGATCCGAAACCGAACCAGCCGGGCAGCGTGAGGCGGCACTGGCCCCAGCTGAAGCCCCACGGAATGGCGCGCAGGTCTTCGATCTTCTGGCTGGCCTTGCGGCTGGCCGGGCGCGAGCCGATGTTGAGCTCGGCGATCTCGCGGATCGGAGTCGAGTTGAAGAAATACTCGGTGAAGCCCGGGGTGTCGTACACCAGGGCGCGGTAGCTGCCCATGCTGGCCAGGGACAGCTGCGCGGCGGCTTCCAGAAAGGCCTTGGTTGCGGGCTTGGTGGGCTGCAGCAGCGTGGCTTCCAGCGTGGCGGCGACCAGGGTTTCCAGGTTGCGCCGGCCGATCTCGGGGTTGGCGTATTTCGATGCGATGACCTCTCCCTGCTCCGTCAGCCGGATCTGGCCGCGCACGGTGCCCGGGGGCTGTGCCAGGATGGCCTGGTAGCTCGGGCCGCCGCCCCGCCCCACGGTGCCGCCCCGCCCGTGGAACATGCGCAGCTGGATGCCGTGGTGGGTGGCGAGTTCGTCGAACAGCTCCACCAGCGCGATCTCGGCGCGGTACAGCTCCCAGTTGCTGGTGAAGATGCCGCCGTCCTTGTTGCTGTCGCTGTAGCCCAGCATGATGTCCTGCTCCCCACCACTGCGCTGCACCAACGCAGCCACGCCGGGCAGGCTGTAGAACTCGCGCATGATGGGCGCCGCATTGCGCAGGTCTTCGATGGTCTCGAACAGCGGCACCACGATGAGGTGGTTGCGCGACTCGGCATCCAGGGTACCGCTCATCAGGCCCACTTCCTTTTGCAGCAGCAGCACTTCCAGCAGGTCGCTCACCGTTTCGGTGTGGCTGATGATGTAGTGGCGGATGGCTTCGTGGCCAAAGCGCTCGCGCATCACGCGGGCGGTCTCGAAGATGGCCAGCTCGCCTTGCGTATGGGCCGAGTAGTCGGCACCCACCACGCGCAGAGGGCGCGCGTCGTTCAACAGCTTGACCAAGAGCGCACGCTTGGCGGCTTCTTGCAGGCTCGCGTACTGGGGCTCGATGCGCGCTTTGGCCAGCAGCTCGGCCACCACCTCCTCATGCTTGTCGGAGCTTTGGCGCAGGTCCACCGTGGCCAGGTGAAAGCCGAACACCTGCACGGCGCGGATGAGGGGGTGCAGACGCTCGGCGGCCAGCGATTCGCCGTGGTGCGACTGAAGAGACGCCTGGATCACGCGCAGGTCGGCCAGAAACTCCTCGGCGCTGCCATAGGGGTTCTGCGGCGCCACGGCGTGGCGCGCGGCCTCGCCGCCTGTCAGTTCCTTGAGCGAAGCGGCCAGCCGTGCGTAGATGCCCGTGAGCGCGCGGCGGTAGGGCTCGTCCACACGGTGTTCGTTGGTGTCGGGCGAGCGCAGGGCCAGTGCCTCCATCTCGGCCGATACCTGCACCAGGCGTGCCGACAGCGACAGCTCGCCGCCCAGGTAGTGCACCTCGGTCAGGTAATGGCGCAGCGCCACCTCCGCCTGGCGGCCCAGCGCGTAGCGCAGCGTCTGCGCGGTCACATTGGGGTTGCCGTCGCGGTCGCCGCCGATCCACTGGCCCATGCGCAGGAAGCTGTGAACGGGGTACTGGCCGAGTTCGGCCTCCAGGTCGGCGTAGATCTTGGGGATCTCGCGCAGAAAGGTAGCCTCGTAGTACGACAGCGCGTTCTCGATCTCGTCGGCCACGGTGAGCTTGCTGTAGCGCAACAGGCGGGTCTGCCAAAGCTGGGCGACGCGGGCGCGCAGCTGGGCTTCGTTGGCGGCCAGCTCGCGCGGCGTGAGCGCGTCCTTGGCGGTGTTGTACAGCTGGGCGCGCACCTGGATGTCGTCGCGCGTGGCCAGCAGCTGGGCGATGCCGCGCTCGGCATCCAGAATGCTCTTGCGCTGCACTTCGGTGGGGTGGGCGGTGAGCACGGGCGCCACGTAGCTGCCGGCCAGCGTCTGCGAGATCGCCTTGGGCGCAATGCCCGCCCAGCGCAGACGCGACAGGGCAACCTCGATGCTGCCCTCCTGCGTGTCGCCGGCGCGTTCATGCACGGCGCGGCGGCGGATGTGGTGGCGGTCTTCGGCCAGGTTGGCCAGGTGGCTGAAGTAGGTGAAGGCGCGGATCACGCTCACCGTCTGGTCGCCCGACAGGGACTTGAGCAGCTTCTTGAGCGCGCGGTCGGCCTCCTGGTCCGCATCGCGGCGGAAGGCCACGGAGAGCTTGCGCACCTGCTCGACCAGTTCATAGGCGGCCACGCCTTCCTGGTCCCGGATCACATCGCCCAGGATGCGGCCGAGCAGGCGGATGTCGTCGATCAGGGGTTGGTCCTTGTCGGATCGTTTCATGCAGGTGTCTCCGGGAATGGAAGAGGGGTGGCCTGGGGCCGCCCGCCCGGGCACGCCGGGCCACACCACAGCCCCGGTGCGGGCGCATGCTAGCATCGCCCGCCCCTGAAAGATTACAAACAGGTTACGAACTTGAGCAGCTCCAACGCCCCCCACGCTCCGCCGCTTCACGGGTCACTGCCCCCCCAAGGGGGGCGCCTTTCGCCTTGGGGCGGCCCGGCGACGAAAGCACCGCTACACATCGTCATCGCGACCCGGGAAAGCCGCCTTGCGCTGTGGCAGGCAGAGCATGTGCAAGCCCTGTTGCGCGCGCAGGGCCACACGGTGGAGCTTCTGGGCATGACCACCAAGGGTGACCAGATCCTGGACCGGTCGCTGTCCAAGGTGGGCGGCAAGGGCCTGTTCGTCAAGGAGCTGGAGGTGGCGCTGGAAGAAGGGCGCGCGCACATCGCCGTGCACTCGCTCAAAGATGTGCCCATGGAGCTGCCCGAAGGCTTCGTGCTCGCCTGCGTGATGGAGCGCGAAGACCCGCGCGATGCCTTCGTCTCTCCACGCTACGCCACCCTGGATGAACTGCCGCAGGGCGCGGTGGTGGGCACGTCCAGCCTGCGCCGCCAGGTCCTGCTGCAGGCTCTGCGGCCCGACCTGCGGATCGAGCCGCTGCGCGGCAACCTCGACACGCGCTTGCGCAAGCTGGACGAGGGCCAGTACGACGCCATCGTGCTGGCTGCAGCGGGCCTCAAGCGCCTGGGCCTCGCGTCCCGCATCCGCGCCACGTTCGACCCTGCCACCATGCTGCCGGCGGCCGGCCAGGGCGCGCTGGGCATCGAAGTGCGCGGGGAGCGGCAGGACCTCGTCGATGCGCTGGCGCCGCTCGCACACCAGGACACCTGGCTCACCGTAGCGGCCGAGCGCGCCGTCAGCCGTGCGATGGGCGGCAGCTGCTCCATGCCGCTGGCCGCACACGGAACACTGCATGGCGGGGTGCTCCAGATCGACGCGGCCTGGGGTGACCCGGACGGCCAGGCGCCGCTGGTGCGCGCACAGGCCGGCGGCCCGGTTGCCACGCATGCGCAGGCCGAAGCCCTGGGCAACGCGGTGGCCGAACGCCTGCACGCTGGCGGTGCGCGCGGTGTGAGCCCTGCGAACCTGCCGCAGGACTGAGCCGAGGCCGCCATGCCCCTGCCCCGGGTGATCGTCACGCGGCCGGCCCGCGAGGCCGCGCACTGGGTGGAGCAACTGGGCGAGCACGGGCTGGACGCCGTGGCGCTGCCGTTGATAGGCATCGGCCCCTGCACCGACACCGCAGCACGACAGGCCCTGGCCCAGGCGCATGCCCGGCTGGCCAGCTACCGGGCGCTAATGTTCGTGAGTGGCAATGCCGCCACCTACTTTTTTGAATCAAAAGAGCCCCTGACACCCGCCCACAAAGCGCTGACAGCTATAAAAACAAGAGCATGGGCACCCGGCCCGGGAACAGCCGCCGCGCTGGTGCAGGCGGGCATGCCTCCAGGGCAGATCGACGGCCCGGCGCCCGATGCAGCACAGTTCGACTCGGAAGCGCTGTGGCAGCAGGTGCACGGCCAGATCGGCCCCGGCGATCGGGTGCTCATCGTACGCGGCCGATCGGCCACCCCCGACGGCGCGCACGAGTCCGCGTTGGGCACGGGCCGCGACTGGCTCGCGCAGCAGATCACCGCAGCCGGTGGCCACGTGGATTTTGTGGCGGCATACCAACGCAGCGCGCCCCACTTCAATGCGGTGGAGATGGCGCTGGCGCAACAGGCGGCGCGGGACGGTTCGGTGTGGCTGTTGAGCAGCTCCGAGGCGGTGGCCCATCTGGCACAGGCGCTGCCCGGCCAGCCGTGGGCTGCCGCGCAGGCTCTCGCAACCCACCCGCGCATCGCCCAGGCGGCCCGTGCAGTGGGCTTTGGCACGGTGCGGGAATGCCGTCCAGCGCTGGCGGACGTGGTGGCGTCGATAGAATCGGGCGCATGAGTTCTGCGCCCCCCAACGACCTGCCTTCCGCACCCGCCGCCGCTTCTGCGGCTGCTCCGGCAGCCAGCCCTGCGGTGGCAGCAACCCCGCCCGCCGCCACCGGCCGCAGCGGCGGGCTGACGCTGCTGCTGGGCGCAGTGGCCGCCGCCGCGCTCATCAGCAGCGCCCTGCTGTGGCAGCGCCTGAGCGCCATCCAGGAACAGCTGGCCCGGCAGTCGGCAGACTCCGGCGCGCAGGCGATCGAGGCCCGCACCATGGCCCGCCAGGCGGAAGAGTTGGTGCGCGACACCGCCGCGCGCCTGTCCGTGGCCGAAGCCCGCGTGAGCGAGGTCGCCTTGCAGCGCAGCCAGCTCGAAGAGCTCATGCAAAGCCTTTCGCGTTCGCGCGACGAGAACCTGGTGGTGGACATCGAGTCCGCCATCCGCCTGGCCCAGCAACAGTCCCAGCTCACTGGGAGCCTGGAGCCCCTGGTGGCGGCCCTCAAGAGCGCCAACCAGCGCATCGAGCGGGCAGCCCAACCGCGGCTGGCGCCCGTGCAGCGCGCCATCGGCCGCGACCTGGACCGCCTGACGCGCGCCGCCGTCACCGACACTGCCGGGCTGCTCGCCCGCCTGGACGACTTGGTGCGCCAGGTGGACGAGCTGCCCGTGCTCAACGCCGTGGCCCAGGCCGCGTCCACCAAGCGCCTGTCGACCGGCCCCGCGGCACCTGGCAGCACACCCGCCCCCACGGCCGGCATGGCCTGGTGGCAGGCCACCCTGCAGCGCAGCTGGGAAGTGGTGCGCGACGAGGCTCGGGGCCTGGTGCGCGTGAGCCGCATCGACCAGCCCGAGGCGATCCTGCTGGCGCCCGAGCAGACCTTTTTCCTGCGCGAGAACCTCAAGCTCAAGCTGCTCAACGCGCGGCTGGGCGTGCTCGCGCGACAGTTCGAGTCGGCCCGCGCCGACCTGAATTCCGCCACGCTGGCCCTGAACAAGTACTTCGACCCGGCTTCGCGCCGCACGCAGAACGCCGCCAGCACGCTGCAGACCGCGCAGGCCAGCATGAAGGCGGCCGAACAACCGCGCCTGGACGAGACCTTGTCTGCCCTGGCCACTGCAGCAGCTGGTAGGTAAATGAATCACCCCCCGAGTCGCTTCGCGCCTTCCCCCTCTTCTGCGGGAGGGGGACGCCACCGGCGGCCTGGCGAAGCCAGTTCCACGGTGGTACTCGCCTCTGGCCGCGCCAGTTTCACGGGCAGGCGCGCAGTGCAGCGGATCACTGAGCAATATTGAAATGCGCGCAGCACTTTGGCTTTTGGCATTGTTTGGCGTGGCCGTGGCGGCAGCGCTGTTCGCGGGCAACAACCAGGGCACCGTGACCCTGTACTGGCCACCGTACCGCATCGACCTGTCGCTGAACATGGTGGTGCTGCTGCTGGTGGGCGGGTTCGTCACGGTCTACGCGGCGCTGCGCGCCCTGGCCGCCCTGCTGGAGCTGCCCCACCAGGCACGCCGCTGGCGGGTGCAGCAAAAGGAGCGCGCCATGCACGCGGCCTTGCTCGACGCGCTCACCCACATGCTCGGCGGGCGCTTCATCCGCTCGCGCAAGGCCGCCGTGGCCGCGCTGTCGCAGGAGAGCGCCCTGGCGGCCTCCGGCGAAGGCGTGCCCCACGGCGGACAGCTGCGTGCTCTGGCGCACATGATCGCGGCCGAAGCGTCCCATGCGCTGCAGGACCGCGCCACGCGAGAAAGCCATCTGCAGGACGCGCTGCAAGAGGCCCCGGCCCGCGGCACCGTGAACGAGCAGGAAATGCGCGAAGGCACACAGATGCGCGCCGCCCGCTGGTCGCTGGACGACCGCGACCCGAGCGCAGCACTTGAACGCCTGGCCGCACTGCCCCAGGGTGCGGCGCGGCGCACGCTGGCCCTGCGCATCAAGCTCAAGGCCACCCGCCTGGCACGGCAGACGCAGGAGGCGCTCGACACCGCACGGCTGCTGGGCAAGCACCGCGCCTTTTCGCCCAGTGCGGCCCAGAGCATCGTGCGGGGCCTGGCCACCGAGCTCATCAACAGCGCGCATGACACCGCCC
The DNA here is from genome assembly GCF_019219095.1 of Acidovorax sp. sic0104. Classification (GTDB taxonomy): domain Bacteria; phylum Pseudomonadota; class Gammaproteobacteria; order Burkholderiales; family Burkholderiaceae_C; genus Acidovorax. The sequence goes on along the minus strand of NZ_JAHUWH010000013.1, from coordinate 115,915 downwards.
AGCTGCAGCAGATCTGGCTATCGCTGGAATCGTCCGAGCGCAACATGCCCGAGCTGGCCATCCATGCGGCGCAGCGGCTGGCATCACTGGGCGGCGACGCCACGCAGGTGCGCGCCTGGCTGCTGCCGGTGTGGGACCGCATGGTGGGCCAGCCCGATGCGCTGGCCGAACACCATGCCCTGAAGCTGGTGCGAGCCCTCGAGGCGGGTCTGGACGCGCTGGACGCTCCCTGGCTGGCGCGCATCGAATCCGCACACCAGGCCAATCCGCGCGATGCGCGACTGCAGTACCTGGCGGGCATGGCCTGCCTCAAGCGCCAGCTGTGGGGCAAGTCCCAGCAGTTGCTCACGCAGGCGGCACAGCAACTGGCCGACTCCGGCTTGCGCGCCAGCGCCTGGCGCCATTTGGCGGAACTGGCGGAACAGCGCGGCGACGAAGCATCCGCCGCCGAAGCCTGGAAGAAGGCGGCGCTCGGACGGTAGCGCGGACGGGCGCAATGCGCGCCGCCAGGCCCGGGTCGGGCCATTCCCGGGACTGCGCAGGGTTTTCCGAACATTGGGGAACTTTGATCGCTAGAGCCCTCTCAATTCATTTTTTTTGAACTGAGTGGTCAATCTGCCTGAAGCCGGGTCCGGCTTCGGCTTCCTACACTGCCCTATTGCCTGACGCCCGTCAGCCGTGGCTGCGGTGCGTCCGGCGCCCCCATTCCTTCGCCACCTCTTTGATGACTGCAACCGCCCACGCCCCTGCTGCCGCAGCGCCCCGCCGCTACACGCGCACCGCCATCCTCCTGCACTGGGTGCTGGGCCTGGCACTGATCGGACTGTTCGGTTTCGGCCTGTACATGACCGGCCTGCCGTTCTCTCCCCAGCGGCTCAAGTTCTACAACTGGCACAAGTGGGCGGGCGTGACCATCCTGGCGTTGTCGCTGCTGCGCCTGCTGTGGCGCCTGACGCACCGCCCACCCGCCCTTCCAGCCGCCGTGGAAGCCGCGATGCCTGCCTGGCAGAAGCTGGCGCACCACGGCACGCACCACCTGCTGTACCTGCTGTTCTTCGCCGTGCCGCTGATCGGCTGGGCCTACAGCTCTGCGGCGGGCTTTCCCATCGTGTTCCTGGGCCTGTGGCAGTTGCCCGACTTCGTGCCCGTGAGCAAGGAGCTGGCCGAGGCCATCAAGCCCTGGCACCAGTACACCGCCTTTGCGATGGCGGGGCTGGTCCTGCTGCACGTGGCCGCCGCGCTCAAGCACCAGATCATCGACCGCGACGGCTTGCTGGCGCGGATGCTGCCGGGGGGGCGAAGCACTCCCTGAGCCGCTTCGCGTCTTCCCCCTCTCCTACGGGAGGGGGAGACGCCCCGTGGACCGGCCCAGCCGGATCCACGGGAGCGCTGGCAAATGCCCGCCCCAATCAGCCGACCGCTGCAAATACCGCCGCAACGGCCTCTTCCAATTCTTGATCGGAGTTTTCGAATGAACGTGTCTTCCGCCTTCTCCCGCATCGTGCTGGGTGCCGCCCTTGTCGTGAGCACCCAGGTCGCCATGGCCCAGCAGCAGTTGGTGCCTGCGCAAAGCGAAGTGCAGTTCACCGCGCGCCAGATGGGCGTGCCACTTGACGGCCACTTCAAGAAGTTCAGCGCCCAGGTGGCTTTTGACCCCGCCAAGCTGGCCACCAGCAAGATCGCGCTCACGGTGGACACCGGCAGCGCCACGCTGGGCTCCAAGGAAACGGACGCCGAGCTGCCCAAGCCCGTCTGGTTCAACGTGGCCAAGTTCCCGCAGGCGCAGTTCGAGTCCACCGCCATCAAGGCGCTGGGCGGCGGCAAGTTCGAAGTGGCGGGCAAGCTCACCATCAAGGGCAACGCGCAGAACGTCGTCGTGCCCGTGACGCTCACGCAAAGCGGCTCCACCACCACCGCCACCGGCAGCCTGCCCATCAAGCGCCTGGCTTTCAAGATCGGCGAGAACGAGTGGGCCGACACGTCGATGGTGGCCGACGACGTGACCGTCAAGTTCAAGCTCGCGCTCACTGGCGTAGGCAAGATTTGAATGAAGCTCCCCCTGAGTCGCTCCGCGCCTTCCCCCTCCCAGCGCGGCGGGGCGGCCCTTGCGCGGGAGCGCTGGCCTCGGCCATGCCTGTTTCGAGCTTGAGCTGACCACTCAAACTTTTTCGTGTTCCTTCGTCCCTGAACCTTTCCTTTTAAGGAGTTTTCGCATGCGCAAGTCCCTGTTCTCCCTGCTGGCCGTGGCTGCTGCCACCGCCCTGACCGCTGGCGCCGCCCAGGCCGCCAACTACGCCATCGACCCCACGCACACCTTCGTGACGTTCGAGATCGGCCACTTCGGCACGACCACGAACCGTGCGCGCTTCGACAAGAAGCAAGGCACGGTGGAGTTCGACCGCGCGGCCAAGACCGGCAAGGTGGATATCACCATCGACACCACGTCGGTGAACTCGGGCACGCCTCCGTTCGACAAGCACCTGCAAAGCGCCGACCTGTTCGACGCGGCCAAGCACCCCACGATCAAGTTCGTTTCCGACAAGTTCAGCTTCAATGGCGACAAGGTCAGCGAAGTGACCGGCCAGCTCACGCTGCTGGGCAAGACCGCGCCTGTGACGCTCAAGGCCACTCAGTTCAACTGCTACGACAGCCCCATGCTCAAGCGTGAAGTGTGCGGCGGCGACTTCGAAACCACGATCGACCGCACGCAGTGGGGCATGAACTACGGCGTGGAATGGGGCTTCCCCAAGAACGTGCGCCTGGTGGTGCAGATCGAAGCCGTGAAGCAGTAACAGCTCACCGTCCGCCTCGGCGCGCAACCCTCAGGCTGGCTGCCGCGATGCCGCCTGCCCAGCAAGCCATCCGCCGCCTCAGCGCAGCGGATGGCTTTTTCATGGGTAGTCCCGGGCATCGTCCGGCGAGGCGTCCAGGTCCCACCCGCTCGGCCGCCATGCCCACACCACATCCGGCCGCAGCGCTCGCAAGAAGGCAAGGTCGTGCGACACCACCACCAGGGCGCCTGTGAACGCCTGCAGCGCCGATTGAAGCGCCTCGACGGCCTGCAGGTCCAGGTGATTGGTGGGCTCGTCGAGCAGCAGCATCTGCGCGGGCTCGCCCGACCACAGCGCGCAGGCCAGCGCGGCCTTGATGCGCTCGCCACCACTGAGCACGCCGCACGGCCGGTGCACCTTGTCCGCCCCCAGCCCCAGCTGCACCAGGTGCGTGCGCAAGGCAGCATCCGGCAATGGCGAGCCCAGTGCCTTGAGGCGATCGAGCACGCTGCCTTCCGGTGCCAGCAGGGCAGTGTTGTGCTGGTCCAGCCAGGCGGCCCGCACGCCGCGCGCCACGCGGCCGGCCGGGGCGGCCCCGGGCGATGCGATCAGGCGCAGCAGGCTGCTCTTGCCACAGCCATTGGGACCTATCACCGCGATGCGAACGGGGCCGCACCATGCGCCGTCGAGCAGCGGCTGGCCCGGTGCCGCGTGGGGCACCTGCACCCCATCGAACGCCAGGACCTGCCGCCCCACCGGCACGGCGCTTTGCGGCAGCACCAGGGCGGTCGCCGATGGCGCAGCCAGGCGCAGCGCCGCGTCGCGCACCGCGTCGTTCAGCCGCTGCCGCTCCTGCTGCCGGCGCTCATGTTCGCGGCCAGCATGGGCCTGCGCGTTGTTCTTCTGGCGGCCGAGCAGGATGGGCGACTGGTTGGCCGCGCGCGCAGCCTCCTGCCCCCGTGCCGCACGGCGCTGCTGCGCATCGTGTTCGCGCTGCTGCGCGCGCAGGCCCCGGCCACGCTCGGTGCGGGCATGGTCCAGCGCGGCCTGCGCAGCATCGGTCTCGGCCTGCCGCTGCGCTTGGTACAGGTCCCAGTTGCCACCGTAGCTCTGCAGGCCCGCGGGAGACAGCTCGAGAATGCTGTCGGCGGCGGCCAGCAACTCGCGGTCATGGCTGGCCACCAACACGCTGCCCCGCCACTGCCGCAGCGCGGCGATGAGCCAGCGGCGGGCCGGCCGGTCCAGGTGATTGGTGGGTTCGTCCAGCAGCAACAGGTCGGCCCCGGACAGGAATGCGCCCGCCAGCGCCACGCGCATGCGCTCGCCGCCGCTGAGCCGCGCGGCGGCATGCCCGGGCGACAGCTGCGGCAGACCGATGGCGTGCAGAGCCTGCTGCCAGCGTGTGGGCAGGTCCCACCGCCCATCGGCCAGCAACAGATCCCCGGGCGATCCCTGCCCCGCCGCAAGCCGTGCCAGCGCCCCCAGCACGGGGCCCAGGCCGGCGATGCAGGCCACGGTGGCGTGGGGCGCCGCAGCCACCTCCTGCGCCACAGCGTGGACCGAATCACTGCCCTGCACCACGCCGCCAGCCGGCTGCAGCGTGCGGGCGGCCAACTGCAGCAAGACGCTCTTGCCGCTGCCATTGGCACCCACCAGGGCCGTCACGCCAGGCCCCAACGCCACGGTGACAGGCCGGGCCCACAGCGGCTGTCCATCAGGCGTGTGCCAGGAAACATCGCGCAGCTGAAGCACGCAGCGGTCTCGGTGCGAATCCGCACCACCCGCCAGCCCCGAGGCCCGGCAGTCGAAAGAAGATGATGATGAAGAATCAGAGGAAGACGCTGCAGCAGGGGCTGCGGCAACGCTGCGAAGGGCGCACTGGCCCCGTGGTGGTATCGCCATACAAAAGCACTCCAGACAAGACATGCAGCCCTCGCCCGGCCACAGGGGCAGGCGGGGGAACGGCTTGGAGGGGGCTTACAGGCGCATGGGAGTCGAGCCTCGGCAAAAAACAGGAAGGGCGCAATGTACCCGAATTCGCGCGCACACAAATTAACTTAACGTAAACCAATTACGAATAGTAGAATTACCTCCATCCATCTGAGGAGACATTGCATGAACGCCGTCCTGAAGCCCGACCTGGCCGCGCTGCCCGCGCCCGCTGCCATCCAGCAACTGCACCACTACGCCTACAAGGCCCGCGACGCCGAGGAAACGCGCCACTTCTACGAGGACATCCTGGGTCTTCCGCTCTACCACATCATCCAGAGCGACTACGTGCCCAGCACGGGCGAGTACTGCCCGTACACGCACTTCTTCTTTCGCCTGAAGGACGGCTCGTTCATCGCCTTCTTCGACCTGGGCGACGACGTGAAGGCCGAGCCGTCGCCCAACACGCCGCTGTGGGTCAACCACATCGCCTTCCGCGTGAACACCATCGAAGAGCTGGAGAACACCAAGCAGCGCCTGCAGGCCCACGGCATCGAGGTGCTGGGCGTGACGGACCACCACATCTTCAAGAGCATCTACTTCTTCGACCCCAACGGCATCCGCCTGGAGCTGTCGGCCCAGCTGGCCAATGAGGAGGCAATGGAGAAGGACAGCACGGTGGCGCATGCGCGCCTGAAGGAGTGGACCGCGCGCAAGGAGCAATGGCGCAAGGAGCGCGCCGAAGGCAAGGCGGCCCAGCCCCTCAAGCCGCAGCAGAACGACCGGCCGGAGTACGCGCGGGGCTGACCCTGGGGGCTCAGGGGCGCGGTGCGCGGTGCGCCACCGGGCGGATTTTCAGGTTTTCGGTGACCTCCGCCTTGACTGACAAGCGCCGACAGCTACAAATAGCATAGCAAACGATCAACGCTGTGCGCCCTTGCGGGCGCATGGCGTACCCCCCCCCCGGCCATCAGCCGCCTTGCTGCTGCGCCCGCATGATCTGATGCCGTTGCCAGTAGTGGCTCACCGTGGCGTTGAACCGGTCCTTGTCCTTCTTCAGGCCGCCGAGTTTGATCTTGCTCGTCCTGGCGCCCAGGCCCAGGGCGTTTTTCTCGGGGTGGGTCACGATCAGCGCGTTGCCGAAGCTGCTTTCCTTGAATTCCAGGCCCTTCACGGCGTCCCAGAACACGGTGGTCTCGTCGGCGCTGGTGCGGATGCCTTCGATGCTCACCTCCACGGTATCGTCGCCCTTGAGCGGGAACACCACGGGCGGGAAGTACTGCAATACGACGGCGCGCTCGGCGTCAGTGGCCGGCTCATAACGGTAGGCCAGGCTGCGCTCGTGGTCCTGCGCGAACTGCTGCTCGTAGTCGCTCCACAGGCGCTGCTCAATGGCATCGGCCGTGAGGATCTGCTGCACCCAGGTGGCCGCCGGCACGCGCACGGCGATGCCGCCCCAGTCCTGCTCTTTGAGGGCCATGCCGACATTGCGCAGGCGCTCGGGCATCGCCGGGTGGGTGTCGTAAGGGTGGGGCACGTTGGCCGTCTTCATCGCAGCCACGAAATCGTCCGACGCGGCATAGGGCGCCAGGCCCTGGGCCACGAAGCTCGCGATCCCCAGCGTGGCGTTGTCGTGCCGCTCGTTGCGGCCGAACAGCTCGTCCTCGATCTTGGCGCGGTACTGGGCGTAGGCGGCGATCTTGACGAGCGACTGCGCGATGGCTGCGGGCGAGATCAGCCTGGCGGCGATGCGGTCGGCCTTGAACTCGCGCTCGCGGCTGTCCCGGGCCAGCGCGATCTCGAAGATCATGCGGTACAGGTCCAGCAGCGGCAACACCACGGCCGAGAGCCCGCCCGCGCGAATGGCCTGGCGGTAGTGGTCGAACTGCACGAGCTTGGGGCCCAGCAGCGCGCTGTTCCTTGTATCGCCGCCACGCAGGTGGGCCAGTTCGTGGCCAAACACCGCGTCGGCTTCGGCCTGGTCGAGGATGCGCAGCAACGGCAGGCTGACGAACAGCGTGCGGCCGGTGAGCAGCTTGTCGCCCACCGCCAGCGGCGCTTCGGTCACGAAGAAGTTGGCATCGATGCCCGCCACGATGTGCCGGGGCGGCACAGTCTTCAGGCGCTCGGCCATGTGGCGGATGCGCTTCCACAGCAGGGGCGCATCCTCCTCGGACACCAGTTCGCCGACGGCGCGGCTCTGGGAATGCACGCGCTTGAAAATGCCCGCCACCGCCACCAGCACGCCCGCCAGCACCGCGAAGCCGACGAAGAGGACCAGTTTCGGCGAATACTGGTGAAAGAAGAACGCAGTGACCCAGAATGACAGCCATGCCGCCATCGCGCCCTGCACGGCAAGCGCGGCAGCGCTGGCCCAGGTGGTCAGGCGCCAGCCAGCGACGAAGCTGGCGTACTGCAGCGTGCGGTCGGCGAAGGCCAGCGCCCCCAGGCCCAGCACCGCGAGCAGCAGCAGTGCGCTGGCCACGATGGTCCACAGCGACGCCCTGCGCGCCATGTCGAACTGCCAGTTGTCCGAGAACCGGTCGCACAGCGCGTCGCGGTAGTGCTGTGCTGCGGGATCGGTGCCACGGCAGATGGTGGACGGGGGGTTGAGGCGAAAGTAGTCCTTGCGCGCCTGCTTCTCGGCGGCCGACATGCCTCTTTCAGCATCGATGCGCTCGCTGACGCCCGCCAGGAAGCCGGCGTCCTGGTCGCGCTGCACGTAGCCGCTGAAGACAAAGGTCACTGCCGGCACCAGGAACAGTGCGAGCAGCGCAGACACGAAGACCTTGGCCAGGCCTTTGCGGAAATCAGATGAAACGGTCATGGTTCGGATGGCTGTCATGGCAGCGCGGCCCCGAAACCGGCGCCCGGCGCGCCTTCTTTCATGGGTCACGCCACCGTTGTTATAGGTGGTGATCCGACGGGCGCCGTGCGCCCTCGACAGGAGCCCGGGCCGCTGCGCAGCGGCCGCCCCTCGCTCCTTGCGGCGGGATTATCGGCACACCCCAGCCAGCCGCCACAGGCTCAAGGTCACCATTGGCGAGAAGGACTGGACAGACGGCATGTGGGGCCGTACGCCACGGGCGCCCGGCAGGCACCAGCGGTCCCGTAAAATGCCCGGTCCATCTTGTCCGACCCGGCGCCGCACACCGTGGCCGCCGGGTCCCACCGCCCCATACCCCATGAGCTCGCCCCTGCAACAACCCGGCCTCGAAAGCCTGTCCAAGTCGTTTGAACCTGCCGCACTGGAAGCCCACTGGGGCCCCGAATGGGAAAAGCGCGGCTATGGCACCGCAGGCCACCGTGGCACGGGCCAGCCCCAGGCGGGCGAACCGGCCTTCTCCATCCAGTTGCCCCCGCCCAACGTCACGGGCACGCTGCACATGGGCCATGCGTTCAACCAGACGATCATGGACAGCCTCACGCGCTACCACCGCATGCGCGGCTTCAACACCGTCTGGGTACCGGGCACCGACCACGCCGGCATCGCCACGCAGATCGTGGTGGAGCGCCAGTTGCAGGAGCAGGGCATCAGCCGCTACGACATGGGCCCGACCCCGCCCGAGGCGCGCAAGAACTTCGTTTCCAAGGTATGGGAGTGGAAGGAAAAGTCCGGCAACACCATCACCACCCAGATGCGCCGCATGGGCGACAGCGTGGACTGGAGCCGCGAATACTTCACCATGGACGACAAGCTGAGCGCCGTGGTCACCGACACCTTCGTGAAGCTGTATGAACAGGGCCTGATCTACCGCGGCAAGCGCCTGGTGAACTGGGATCCGAAGCTGCAGTCCGCCGTGTCCGACCTGGAAGTCGAGAGCGAAGAGAAAGACGGCTCGCTCTGGCACATCGCCTACCCGCTGGCCGACGGCTCCGGCAGCCTCACGGTGGCCACCACCCGCCCCGAGACCATGCTGGGCGACGTGGCGCTGATGGTGCACCCCGAGGATGCCCGCTACACGCACCTCATCGGCAAGATGGTCAACCTGCCGCTGTGCAACCGCCAGATCCCCGTGATCGCCGACGAATACGTGGACAAGGAATTCGGCACGGGCGTGGTCAAGGTCACCCCCGCGCACGACCAGAACGACTACGCCGTGGGCCAGCGCCACAAGCTGCCCATGATCGTGGTGCTGACGCTGCAGGCCACCATCAACGAGAACGCGCCGCCCAAGTACCAGGGCATGGACCGCTTCGTGGCCCGCAAGGCCGTGGTGGCGGACCTCGAAGCCCTCGGCGCGCTGGTCGAGGTGAAGAAGCACAAGCTCATGGTGCCCATCTGCACCCGCACAGGCCAGGTGATCGAGCCGATGCTCACCGACCAGTGGTTCGTGGCCATGAGCAAGGTGTCCGAGCAGGACCCCACGGGCAAGAGCATTGCGCAAAAGGCCATCGATGCCGTGGCCAGCGGCGATGTGAAGTTCGTGCCCGAGAACTGGGTGAACACCTACAACCAGTGGATGAACAACATCCAGGACTGGTGCATCAGCCGCCAGCTGTGGTGGGGCCACCAGATCCCGGCCTGGTACGACGAAGACGGCAACGTGATCGTCGCCCGCACCGAAGCCGAGGCCCAGGCCAAGGCCCCGGGCAAGCAGCTGCGCCGCGACGAGGACGTGCTCGACACCTGGTACTCGTCCGCCCTCGTGCCCTTCAGCACCATGGGCTGGCCTGACCAAGGCACCGCCGAGACCGACGACTTCAACCTGTACCTGCCCAGCACCGTGCTGGTCACGGGCTACGACATCATCTTCTTCTGGGTCGCCCGGATGATCATGATGACCACGCACTTCACGGGCCGCGTGCCGTTCAAGCATGTGTACATCCACGGCCTGGTGCGCGACGCGCAGGGCAAGAAGATGTCCAAGTCCGAGGGCAACGTGCTCGACCCGGTGGACCTGATCGACGGCATCGCTCTGGAGCCGCTGCTCGACAAGCGCACCACCGGCCTGCGCAAGCCCGAGACCGCGCCCACCGTGCGCAAGAACACGCAAAAGGAATTCCCCGAAGGCATCCCGGCCTATGGTGCCGATGCGCTGCGCTTTACCTTCGCGGCGCTGGCCAGCCTGGGCCGCAGCATCAACTTCGACAGCAAGCGCTGCGAGGGCTACCGCAACTTCTGCAACAAGCTCTGGAACGCCAGCCGCTTCGTGCTGATGAACTGCGAAGGCCAGGATTGCGGCCTGAAAGAGCACACCAAGGAAGAGTGCCAGCCCGGCGGCAGCGCCCACGGCTACATGGAGTTCAGCCAGGCCGACCGCTGGATCACGTCGCTGCTGCAAAAGACCGAGGCCGAGGTCGCCAAGGGCTTCGAGGAGTACCGGCTGGACAACGTGGCCAACACGATCTACGACTTCGTCTGGAACGAGTACTGCGACTGGTATCTGGAGATCGCCAAGGTGCAGATCCAGAACGGCACCGAAGCGCAGCAGCGCGCCACGCGCCGCACGCTGATCCGCACGCTCGAAGCCATTCTGCGCCTGGCCCACCCGATCATCCCGTTCATCAGCGAAGCCTTGTGGCAGGTGGTGGCGCCTGTGGCCGGCATCCCTGGCGAGTCGGTCAGCATCGCCCGCTATCCGCAGGCCCAACTGGAAAAGATCGACGAAGCCGCGATCGCCCACATGGGCCGCGTGAAGGGCCTCGTGGACGCCTGCCGTGCCCTGCGGGGAGAGATGAACGTCTCGCCCTCCACCCGCCTGCCGATGTACGTGGTGGGCGACACCGACTTCATGCGCGGCGTGGCCCCCGTGCTGCAGGCGCTGGCCAAGCTCAGCGAGGTCAAGGTCTTCGACGACGAGGCCGCCTGGGCCGCCGCAGCGCAGGCCGCGCCCGTGGCCGTGGTGGGCGACGCCCGCATGTGCCTGTACATGGAGATCGACGTGGCGGCCGAGAAGGCCCGCCTGGCCAAGGAGATCGCCCGCATCGAGGGCGAGGTCGCCAAGGCCACCAACAAGCTCTCCAACGAGGCTTTTGTGGCCAAGGCACCGCCCGCCGTGATCGACCAGGAAAAGAAACGCATCGCCGACTTCGGCGCCACGCTGGGCCGCTTGCGCGATCAGCTGACACGGCTGGGCTAGAAACTACCGCCATACTGTCCGGCACCACGGGCCTGCCCAGCGGCGGCCCGGCCGGCCTCACCCCATTCCAATCCGCGAAGGTAAATCTCCATGTCCGTTGCCACCACCGTCCGCAAAGCCGTGTTCCCCGTCGCCGGCCTGGGCACCCGCTTCCTGCCCGCCACCAAGGCATCTCCGAAGGAAATGCTGCCCGTGGTCGACAAGCCGCTCATCCAGTATGCGGTGGAAGAAGCCTACGCTGCCGGTATCCGCCACATGATCTTCGTCACGGGCCGCAGCAAGCGCGCCATCGAAGACCACTTCGACACCGCCTACGAACTGGAAGCCGAGCTCGAAGCCGCCGGCAAGAAGGAGTTGCTGGACCTGGTGCGCTCCATCCAGCCCGACGACATGGACTGCGCCTTCGTGCGCCAGCCCCGCTCGCTGGGCCTGGGCCACGCCGTGTTGTGCGCCGAACCCCTGGTGGGCAAGGAGCCCTTTGCCGTGCTGCTGGCCGACGACCTGATGGTCGGCCCCCAGGGCGGCCAGCCCGTGCTGGCCCAGATGGCGACCGCCTTCCGCCAGCAGGGCCGCTCGGTCATCGCCGTGCAGGAAGTGCCGGAAGACCAGGTGCACAAGTACGGCATCGTCGCCGGTGAATCCGCCGGGGGCCCGCTGATCCGCATCGAGCGCATCGTCGAGAAACCCAAGGCCGACGTGGCCCCGTCGCGCATGGGCGTGGCCGGCCGCTACATCCTCACGCCCGGCGTGTTCGACGAGATCCGCAACCAGCCGCGCGGCGTGGGCGGCGAGATCCAGCTCACCGACGGCATCGCCCGCCTGATGCAGAACGAAGCCGTGTACGCGTTCCAGTACCAGGGCAAGCGGTACGACTGCGGCAGCAAGGAAGGCTTTCTGGAGGCGACGGTGGAACTGGCGTTGCGCCACCCGCAGGTGAGCAAGCACTTCCGCGAATACCTGAAGACGCTGGAGCTGTAAGCGGGGATTCGAGAATCGGGCGGGCTCGGGAATCGGGGTCCATCACCCCACCCGTTCGGGCTGAGCTTGTCGAAGCCAGCCACGGCCCTTACGCCGTCGACAGGCCCGCGATGTCAAGGCGATATCGGAGCGGAGCCTCGACAGCAAAAAACCCTCTCGCAGTGCATGAACGCTGCAGGAGGGTTTTGTTTTTTGCCTTGCAGGACACCGCTGAGCTGCCTGCAACGTGTGGCGTGTCAGCTCAGCGCCGCCGCAGCACGTGGATGTACTCCTCGCCCACCGTCTGCTGCTCCACCAGTTCGTTGCCCGTCTGCTTGGCAAACGCCTGAAAATCCCGCAGCGAGCCGCTATCGGTCGCCACCACCTTGAGCAACTGGCCGCTGGCCATGTCGGCCAGGGCCTTCTTGGCCTTGAGGATGGGCAGTGGGCAGTTCAGGCCCCGCGTGTCGACTTCTTTGTGGATGTCCATGGTGTTGTGTCCGTATCTTCTCTTGTGCGTCAGTCCTTGGGCGGCAGGTTCAGGCCGCGGCGGCGCTCCTCATTTTCCTCTGCCGTGAAGAACACCGGCTCATGCCCGCGCGTGCGCAGCCAGTCGGCCAGCGCATAGCCGGTGCCGGCGGGCCAGCACTTGAGTTCGTGCAGGTCATAGAACCGCCAGTCCACCAGCTCGGGCGACAGCCGCACCTCGCCCCGGGCCACCACATGGTAGGCAATGATGACCTGGTTCATGCGCAGAAACTCGTACGCCCCCACCATCGTGGTGGACAGCACATCGAGGTTGGTTTCTTCCTTCACCTCGCGCGCAATGCCCTCTTGCGGCGACTCGCCCGCCTCCATGAAGCCCGTGATCAGCGCGAACATCTTGGGCGGCCAGGCCGCATTGCGTGCCAGCAGCACCTTGCCATCCACCTCCACGATCGCGGCCAGCACGGGCGTGGGGTTGTTCCAGTGCGTCCAGCCGCAGGCGGGGCAGCGCAGGCGCTCCTTGTCACCGCCGTCTTCGGCCAGGGTGATGGGCTGCAGCGCGGTGCCGCAGTGGGTGCAAAAGCGGGTCTCGTAGTGCATATGCTCTTTTTTTGATAGCTATCAGCGCATGTCCATCAAGCGGCAGCGGCCATTTTCATCTCAAGAAAGCGGCACACAACCCGCCCTCCTCTCACCCACATCACGCGGGGAACACGCCTGTCGACAGGTAGCGGTCGCCCCGGTCGCACACCACGAAAACGATGGTGGCGTTGCTGTCGCGCGCGGCGATCTGCTGGGCCACCCAGCAGGCGCCGGCCGCCGAGATGCCCGCGAAGATGCCCTCTTCGCGCGCCAGGCGGCGGCACATGTCCTCGGCGTTGTCCTGGTTCACGTACACCAGCTCGTCCACGGTGCTTGCGTCGTAGATCTTGGGCAGGTATTCCTGCGGCCACTTGCGGATGCCGGGGATGCGCGAGCCCTCTTCGGGCTGCGCGCCGATGATCTGGATGGCTGGGTTTTTTTCCTTGAGGAACCGCGACACCCCGGTGATGGTGCCCGTGGTGCCCATCGCGCTCACGAAGTGCGTGATGCGCCCGCCGGTCTGCTCCCAGATCTCCGGGCCGGTGGTTTCATAGTGGATGCGGGGGTTGTCGGGGTTGCCGAACTGGTCGAGCACCTTGCCTTCGCCGCGCTTTTGCATGGCTTCGGCCAGGTCGCGCGCGTGCTCCATGCCGCCGCTCTTGGGCGTGAGCACCAGTTCTGCGCCAAAGGCCTTCATGGTCTGCGCCCGCTCGATGGACAGGTCCTCGGGCATGACGAGCACCATGCGGTAGCCCTTGATCGCGGCCGCCATCGCCAGCGCAATGCCCGTGTTGCCCGACGTGGCCTCGATCAGCGTGTCGCCGGGCCGGATGTCGCCGCGCTCCTCGGCCCTGCGGATCATCGACAGCGCCGGCCTGTCCTTCACCGATCCCGCCGGGTTGTTGCCCTCGAGCTTGCCCAGCACCACGTTGCCGCGCGCGGCATTTTCCTGGGCCCCAATGCGCTGCAGCGCGACCAGCGGCGTGCGGCCTACCGCGTCTTCGATCGTCGGATATTTCATGATCCCTACTGTGCCATAATTCCCGGCTTCACTCAGATACCCGCCCGGGTGGTGAAATTGGTAGACGCAGGGGACTCAAAATCCCCCGCCGCAAGGCGTGCCGGTTCGATTCCGGCCCCGGGCACCACGGCTTTTCGCGTCTGGTCAGCGTCATGTTGGTGACGGCCCAGCGAAGCGAGCCAGCAAGGCCCCTCCACCTGACGTGGAGGGGCCTTTTTTCATTTGCGGGAGCGGCCATCGCGCACATGCAGGCATGTCCCCAGACCATCGACCTTCTTGAAAAGACAGAGAGAACGCCCATGCAATTGAACGATGACCGCAGCCAAGCCACCCTGGCCATCAACCAGACGCTGACCGCAGCTGAAATCGAGAACCTGATCCGGGAGCTGGCCATCCTGCGTTCGCAGATGACCCCGGAAGTGCGCATGACGCCGAACGAAGGCGGGGAAGGCCAGGCGCCTGCCATCGCCCAGAACGAGCCCGCGCTGGCCTTCGAGCACCCTGCCCGCGACCCGCATGTCACCATGTACCTGCGCAGCACGGCATTGGGATGGACGGCCTGGCGCCTGCATCCTCAGACGCAGAAAGCCCTGGCGGAGTTCTTCCTTGCGCGGCTGCCTTCAGTGGGCCTGGGCAAGCCTGCCATCCCCAGGAAGTAAGCCCGCCTTGCGCAAAGTTACCTGCCCGCCTGCGCGGCGCGCAGTTCCTCCAGCGCTTCCTCGACGGCCCGCCGGTACTCCGGCGTGAGATCCTCGGTCTTGAGTTCGCGCTCGTGAAAGTGGGCGCGGTGCGGGTCCTTCTGCAGATCCTGAATCACTATGCCCTTGAGCTTCACATAGACAGCGTTGTCCATCGGGGTCTCCTGCAAGTGCCAAGAGCCCCGATGATCTACCCAAAAGCGCAAAGGGCGCCAGGGGGAATTGCCAGGACTCCGCCCGCAGCGCAACTGCGGCACCGCATTGTCCGCACAGGGTCACTGCGCGGCCAGGGTCATGAAGTCCTGTTCGTAGGATCTGGCGGACGCCACGGCCTTCAAGCGCTGCGAAGGCGTGGTGGCGTTGTGCACCTGGGCAAAGCCGGCGCAGCCTTCGGACACCAGCGTCTGCGCGTAGCTGCGATAGGCCGGGTCGGGAGATTGGTCGAACCGGGCCAGGTACTCGCGCAAAAGCTTCTTTGCCTGGGCGGTGTTTTGCCGGTCGCGGGCGATGGCCTGCAGCACCTGCACCAGGTCTTTCTGGCGGCGCAAGCGTTCGTTGTAGACGCGCTCGGGGTTGAAGGATGACCGAGCGATGAACTCGCGCAACGCGGCCTTTTGCGGCTCGTCCAGCCGGCCGTAGAAGCCTTCGGCCCGCGAGAGCAGTTCCTTGAAGCGGTGTTCACGAAGTTTCTCGGGCGTGGGGTCGAGCCATTCCTTGCGCCAGTCGGCATTGCTGTCGGCCTGCTTGCGTTCGAGCTGGCGGATCTGGCTGTCCGTCAGCTGCGAGGCCAGCCACAGCATCTTGGGCTCGGCCTGGCTGACCACCTGGTCGAGCTGGGTGCGGATATCGGCGTAGGTGCTGCAGGCCTGCTGCGCGGTCACGTCGTCCGCCAGCTGGCGCTGGACCTTTTGCAGCACCTGGGCATGCAGGGGCAGCATGGTGTCGCGGTGCCACTGGTGCAGGTCATCCAGCTCGTCGCGCACGCGTTCGCTCTGTGCGTCCGACAGGCCCAGGTAGCGGTTGATCTGCCACGCCATGAGCTGCGGCGCCTGGTTGTAGGCCAGCTTGACGGTGCTGCAGCCCTGGAGCAGCAGCGCCATCGCGGCGCCCAGAACGATAGCCCCCACGGCGCGCGCGACCGCGGCCTTGCCCAGCGCTGCCGGGCGCCGCTGGAGCGCTTGATCGGACTCGTTCACAACGGTCAGTTGTCTTGCCGTCGTATCAGCTGCCGCCCGTTGGCCGTGATGACCAGATCCCCGGATGCACCCTTGGAGATGAAGCCCCGCTCCAGCAAGCGCGCGGACACGTGTTCCTTGAGCGCATGGGGCATGGTGAGGGTCTCGCCCATTTCGAGTTGCTTCAAGGTCTCGATCTCGTCGACGGTGGGATCGAAATGCGGTGCATGGTAGGTCGTCATGGAAGGCACTCCCGGGTTGTGATGTTCAACTGACTCCCAGAGCGCCAGATTAGTTCAGCCCGGTGGCGCGTGCAAGCGCATTAACCTGGCGCAGGCATGGGACTGCTCCCTGCCTCGGCCACATCCTGCAGCCAGCGCGAAAACGCCGCCAGCACCGGGGACTGGGCTGGCTGCGCTGGGCTGACCAGGTAGTAGCCACGCTCGCCGCGCAGGGGCCGGGCGCAGGCCACCACCAGTTCGCCGCTGGCAAGCTCAGCCTCGATCAGCAATGGCGGGATCAGCGCCACACCCATGCCATGGCTGGCGGCCACGGCCAGCATGGAGAACAGCTCGTAACGCGGACCGTCCAGCGCGTGCGGCGCCTCCACTGCCATCGCGTCGAACCACTGGCGCCAGCCATAGGGGCGGGTGCTTTGCTGCAGCAGGGGCAACTCGGCCAGCGCTTCGGCCGCCACGGGCTGGTGGGCACGGCCGCGCCCGCGCGGCGCGGTGGATTCGAGCATGCGGGGGCTGCACACGGGCACCACGTCCTCGTGCATCAACAGCTGCGCCTGCACCCCGGGCCAGTTCGCCACCTGCTCGGGCGTGCCGGCATACAGCGCGGCGTCGAAGGTGGTGTCGGCGAACAGGAAGGGCCGCGTCTGCGTGTCGATGTGCACCACGATGTCGGGGTGCAACTGCGCGAGCTGCGGCAGGCGCGGGATGAGCCAGCGGGTGGCAAAGGTGGGCACGGCGGCCAGCGAGATGGTGCCGCCTTCACCCTGGTGGGCCATGACATCCAGCGTGTCGCGCTCCAGCCCCTGCAGCCAGCGCGCCACCTGGCGGCCGTAATGCGCGCCCGCGGGGGTCAGCACCACGCCGTGGCGCGTGCGGCGAAAGAGCTGCACCCCCAGGAATTCCTCCAGCGCCTGGATCTGGCGGGACACGGCGCTTTGGGTGAGCGACAGTTCCTGCGCCGCGCGCGTGTAGCTTTCGTGGCGGGCAGCGACCTCGAAGCACGCCAGGGCCTGGGTCGAAGGGATGTTGCGACGCATGATGGATGTGAACTTTTAATCCGGCAGCTTACAAGGCCGGGTGCAGGGCAAAGTATTCCATACATTCCAAAAGCGCATGTCTGGATGAAAACAACTCGCTTGCTACCGGTAGGGCACGAGCCTACGATGCAGCCCAGATCACCTTTCTTGCCACCCTTTTCTTTCGACCTGGAGACACGCACATGGCCCACGCCGCTTTTCAATGGGATGACCCGTTCCTTCTGAGCCAGCAACTGACCGACGACGAGCGCGCCATCCGCGATGCTGCCGCAGCGTATTGCCAGGACAAGCTGGCGCCCCGCGTGCTGGACGCCTTCCGCCACGAGAAGATGGACGTGAGCATCTTTCGCGAGATGGGCGAAGTGGGCCTTCTGGGCCCCACCATCCCCGAGCAGTACGGCGGCCCCGGCCTGTCGTACGTGGCCTACGGCCTGATCGCCCGCGAAGTCGAGCGTGTGGATTCGGGCTACCGCTCCATGGCCAGCGTGCAGTCGTCGCTGGTGATGGTGCCCATCCATGAATTCGGCACCGAAGCGCAAAAGCAGAAGTACCTGCCCAAGCTCGCCACCGGCGAGTGGATCGGCTGCTTCGGCCTGACCGAGCCCGACCACGGCTCCGACCCCGGCAGCATGGCCACGCGCGCCTACAAGGTCGATGGCGGATACAAGCTCAAGGGCAGCAAGATGTGGATCACCAACAGCCCCGTGGCCGACGTGTTCGTGGTCTGGGCCAAGGAAGTCTCCGAAGGCGGCGCCGTGGGCACCATCCGCGGCTTCGTTCTGGAAAAGGGCATGAAGGGCCTGACGGCACCCGCCATCCATGGCAAGGTGGGCCTGCGCGCCTCCATCACCGGCGAGATCGTGATGGACGACGTCTTCGTGCCCGAAGAAAACGCGTTTCCTGAAGTGCAGGGCCTCAAGGGCCCCTTCACCTGCCTGAACAGCGCCCGCTACGGCATCGCCTGGGGCGCCCTGGGTGCGGCCGAGTTCTGCTGGCACACGGCCCGCCAGTACACGCTGGACCGCAAGCAGTTCGGCCGCCCCCTGGCCGCCAACCAGCTCATCCAGAAGAAGCTGGCCGACATGCAGACCGAGATCGCCATCGGCCTGCAGGCCTGCCTGCAGTTCGGCCGCATGAAGGACGCGGGCACGGCCAGCGTGGAAGGCACCTCCATCATCAAGCGCAACAGCTGCGGCAAGGCGCTGGACATTGCCCGCCTGGCGCGCGACATGATGGGCGGCAATGGCATCAGCGACGAGTTTGGCGTGGCCCGCCACCTGGTGAACCTGGAAGTGGTGAACACGTACGAAGGCACACACGATGTGCATGCGCTGATCCTGGGCCGCGCGCAGACAGGCATCGCCGCGTTCTCGAACTGACCCCTGCACCAGCTCCCCTCTCCCCACCCTCTCCCGCGAGGGGAGAGGGTGTTGAGCGGGGTTCTCATACGCATATTTCAAGTATTTTTGGCTACTAGCGCTTGATAGATCAGCGCAAATAGCTATTAATTTAATAGCACATCGATCCTCCATGACCACACCCTCCCCCAACGCAGGCGCCCTCGCGGGCATCAAGGTGCTCGACCTCTCCCGCGTGCTGGCCGGGCCGTGGTGCACGCAGATCCTGGCCGACCTGGGTGCGGACGTGGTCAAGGTGGAGCGCCCCGGCGTGGGCGACGACACGCGCCAGTGGGGCCCGCCCTTTTTGAAAGACGCCGAGGGCAACGACACGGACCAGGCCAGCTACTACACCGCCTGCAACCGCAACAAGCGCTCGGTCACCATCGACATGGCCTCCCCCGAGGGTCAGGCGCTCATCAAGCAGATGGCGCTGGAGGCCGACATCGTGGTGGAGAACTTCAAGGTCGGCGGCCTCAAGCAGTACGGCCTGGACCAGACCAGCCTGCGTGCACTCAACCCGCGCCTCATCTACTGCTCCGTCACCGGCTTCGGCCAAGACGGGCCCTACGCCGAGCGTGCAGGCTACGACCTGATGGTGCAGGCCATGACGGGCCTGATGAGCATCACCGGCCAGGCCGACAGCCAGCCCGGCGGCGGCCCCATGCGCGTGGGCGTGGCGGTGATCGACCTGTTCACCGGCCTGTACGCCAGCAACGCCATCCTGGCCGCGCTGCACGTGCGCGACAACGCCGTGAGCGGAACGGGCCAGGGCCAGCACATCGACATGGCGCTGCTCGACGTGGGCATGGCCGTGCTGGCCAACCAGGCCTCGGGCTTCCTCGCCACCGGCAAGGCACCCGGCCGCATGGGCAACAGCCATCCCAGCCTCGCGCCCTACCAGGACTTCCCCACGCAGGACGGCAACATGCTGCTGGCCATTGGCAACGACGGGCAGTTCCAGCGCTTTTGTGCCGCAGCCGAGCAGCCCGAGTGGGCCGCCGACCCGCGCTTTGCCACCAACACGCTGCGCGTGAAGCACCGCGCCGACCTGATCCCCGCCATGGAGGCCGTGACGCGCACGCGCACCACCGCCGACTGGATCGCGCTGCTGGAAGACAAGGCCGTGCCCTGCGGCCCCATCAACACCATCGCCCAGGCGTTTGACGACGCGCAGGTGCAGGCCCGTGGCCTGGCCGTGACGCTGCCGCGCTGGAAGGACGGCGAGGCAGCCACCGACAAGGTGCAGCAGATCACCGGCGTGGCCAGCCCGCTGCGCCTGTCGGCCACGCCGCCCGTGCTGCGCAATGCACCACCGGCGCTGGGGCAGCACACGGATGAAGTGCTTGCCGAGATGGGGCTGGATGCGGCGCGCATTGCCACGCTGCGGGCCCAGGGCGTGGTGTAGCGGCACGCTTTTCCATCCACGCCGCAACGCCCCGCTCCGACAGGATGCGGGGCGTTGGTGCTTCCGGGGTTACTGCACGGGCTGCGCGGACTGCACCGGCAGTTCTGCCGCCGCCAGCAGGCAGTCCGTCACCTCGTCCGAGAAGTGCATCAGGCGGCCATCCAGCCAGACGGCATCTGACCCACTCGTGTCCGGCGCCGCAGGGGGCAAGCCATGGTCCAGCAGCGCCTGTGCGCAGCCTGCCCAATCGCCGCCTGGCTCCGGCGTGTTGATGGAACCCCAGGCGAGCGCACCGCAGGCGTTGTCCTCAAAACCATGCCGTGCCTGCCAGCGCGCGCCGTGCTCCAGCAGGAAACGGGTGAGCACCGCATCGCCCCGGAAGATGGCGTGGTGCAGCGCCGTGCCCTCCCAGTCGCCGCCCGGCGTGTCGATGGGCCAGCCCAGGCGCACCATCAGCCGCACGGCACTACCGCAGTCCGGCTGCGCCGCCAGCTCGGGCAGCAGTCGCTGCTGGATGGGCGTCAGCCGCCGCACAAAAACCGGCTGGGCGGCCAGCAAAGCATTCGCCTGCGCTTCGTCGCCCTGCGCACATGCCGCCACAAAAGCTTCGTCGGCGGGTATGTCGCCCACGCCCAGCACCCCGCGCAGAAAGGCCGCGACCTCTGGCAGGCCGTAGCGCAGCGCCTGGATGTGCGCAGGCGTGCCCTCGGCAGTGACCGCCTCAGCGTCGGCCCCAGCCGCGACCAGCGCCTGCACATGGGCCAGCGACCGGCGGCGGCGCAACGCCCACTGCAGCGGCGCCGCGCCGGAGGCGCTACCACCCAGGGGCTCGTTGGGGTCCGCGCCATGGGCGAGCAGCAGTTGCAGTGCGGGCAGGTCGTCCATGTCGAGAACGCGGTGCAGCGCGTGCGTGCCCGGCACCCGCGCACCCGCCGCCAGCAAGAGTTGCAAGCACTCCAGGCTGCCCAGCGCGTGGTACAGCGACTCGCCATCGTTGGGGTCTGCCCCCGCCGCCAGCAGCAGGCGGGTGATGCCCGCGTGGTGGTGCGCCCCGGCCGCACCATACAGGGCCGACAGCGGGTGCGAGGCATCGGGCGCCTGCAGCGATGCTGGCGGCCAGCGGCTGCCCACGCGCTGATGGGGGTCGGCGCCCGCGCGCAGCAGCAGGTCGACGCAGGCCAGCAAACCGTCGGCAAACGCGGGCAGCCGCGCCAGGCTGGAATGGGTGACGGCGATCAGCGGTGGCAGCTGCAGCGGGCCGCCGTGCCGGTGCACCCAGGTCGGGTCGCGCGCCACGTGTTCGCGCAGCCGGGCCACGTCGCCCACGGCGCAGGCCAGCCAGATGTCCTGGTCCGGCTGTGGCACAACGCCCTGCGCCCACAGCTGCTCGGCCAGCGCGGGCCGTGCGGTGTGATTGCCACCGGCAATATCGCCTGCGTACACCAGCCGCAGCCACAGCAGCGCGGCGCGCGCGGGATCATCCGCCAGCGCGCAGCGCGCCAGCACAAAAGCCTGGAACTGCGGCCATGAAGCAAAGCCGTGCTCGCGCGCCAGGCACCACTGCGCGTGGTGCAGCCGCAGGTCGGTGCCTGCAGGCAGGCCCAGCGGCTGCAGGCGTGCCAGCGCAGCGGCATCGCCCGCACGCGCCTCGGCCAGCAGCGTTTTGGCTTGTTTCTTGAGGTGGCCCAAGTCGGGCCGGGGGGGAAGACGTTTCACGAGAACCTCCGTGCATGGAACGCCGACGGCCTGCAGTTCCGGCAGCACAAAGGGGGGAACGAACTCAAGGAGTCGGCAAGTGGGTTGCACCCTGTCCGCAGGCCCGGGCGCGGCTTGCTTCCGCGCTGGGCGGGATCTTACCCGCGCCGTCCACCAAAATGCTTGTACAAAAAATTACAAACGGCCCACAATGCACGAGAACGGGTCCGAGACCCCTGTTGCACCTCCCCACGGGCTGGGTGGTGCGCATCTGCAGTCTTCTTCGCTCCCCCCGCGTTGGTTGCCACGAGACCAAGGAGTCCGCCATGAAGCTCAGCCTCAAGCTCCCCCTGGCCTTTACCGCCGCATTGCTGCTGCTGTTCGCGGCGGCGCTGTTCGGCATCAGCCGCCTGAACCAGGCGCTCGACACCTACCAGACCACTGTGGCGCAGAGCTTCGAGCACGAGCGGCTGGCGTCCGGCATGCTCAATGACTTCAAGGTGCAGGTGCAGGAGTGGAAGAACGTGCTGCTGCGCGGCAAGGACCCGGCCCAGCTGACGCGCTACTGGGCAGCGTTTGAAAAGCAGGAAAAGGCCATCAAGGACGGGGTGCAGAAGCTGATCGCCGCCCTGCCCCCGGGCGATGGGCGCGAGCGGGTGAGCCAGTTTGCCCAGGCGCACGAGCGCATGGGTGCAGCCTATCGCAAGGGATTTGAAGCCTTCAAGGCCGCCGATCACGACCCGCAAGCGGGCGACAGGGCCGTGGCAGGCATGGACCGCGAACCCTCGCAGCTGCTGGACCAGGCAGGTGAGCTGATCGCCAAGGCCAGCAGCGAGGTGGCCGAGCGTGCCGCCGCCACCGCGCAGCGCGCCACCACCATCAGCCTGGGCGTGATGCTGGTCGTGTGTGCCCTGGGCATCGCCGGGGCCGTGGCCTTCAGCCGCACCGTGGTGAACCCGCTGGACAACGCTGTGCGCGTGTCGCAGGCCGTGGCCGGGGGTGACCTGACCGTGGCGCGGCATGTGCAGGGCAAGGACGAGATCGCCTTGCTGCTCAACGCGCTGCATGCCATGCAGCAAAGCCTGTCGCGCGTGGTGAGCAACGTGCGCAACAACGCCGACAGCGTGGCCGCCGCCAGCACCGAGATCGCGCAGGGCAACAACGACCTGAGCGCACGCACCGAGCAGCAGGCCAGCGCGCTGGAGGAGACCTCGGCGTCGATGGAAGAGCTGAGTTCCACCGTGCAGGCCAATGCCGACAACGCCCGACAGGCCAACCAGCTGGCGGTGAGTGCGTCCTCCGTGGCCGTGCAGGGCGGCGACGTCGTGGCCGAGGTGGTGAGCACCATGAAAGGCATCAACGACAGCAGCAAGAAGATCGCGGACATCATCAGCGTGATCGACGGCATTGCCTTTCAGACCAACATCCTTGCGCTCAACGCCGCCGTCGAGGCAGCCCGTGCGGGTGAGCAGGGCCGGGGTTTTGCCGTGGTCGCCAGCGAAGTGCGCAGCCTGGCCGGCCGCAGCGCCGAGGCGGCTCGGGAGATCAAGAGCCTGATCCACACCAGCGTGGAGCGCGTGGAGCAAGGCACAGCCCTGGTCGACAGGGCCGGCGCCACGATGACGGAGGTGGTGGCTTCTATCCGCCGCGTGACCGACATCGTGGGCGAGATCAGCGCCGCCAGCAGCGAGCAGAGCGCGGGCGTGGCCCAGGTCGGCGAAGCCGTGATGCAGATGGACCAGGCCACGCAGCAGAACGCGGCGCTGGTGGAGCAAAGCGCCGCAGCGGCCGACAGCCTGAAGGTGCAGGCGCAGCAGCTGGTGGACGCGGTGTCGGTGTTCCGCCTGTCGCCGGGCGAGCCGGGCGCAGCAGCACAAGGGCGGGTGGCGCGGGCGCCGCGGCTGGCGGCGGCCTGAGCATCGGCGCAGAGCCTGGGTGGAAGCAAAAACTGCCGCCAGCGCCCACCCATCAAGCGCCAGTAGCTACATTTTTCATAGCATTCGGTACTTGAAGTGCTTGTGAAGCGCCGGCGCACCAGCGCCCGCAGGCACGTCAGTCGCCGTGCGCCGGCTCCAGCGCCTTGTACTGCGCCATGGTGCGCAGACAGGCATCGGCGACCTCGGTGCCCTTCTTCACGAAGTGCTCGCGGAAGAACTTCAGGTGGTCTTCGTGTTCGTGGAAGTCGCGCGGCGTGAGCACGGCGGACATCACGGGCACCTCGGTATCGAGCTGCACGCGCATCAGGCCGTCGATGACGGCGGTGGTCACGAACTCATGCCGGTAGATGCCGCCGTTGACCACCAGCGCACAGGCCACGATGGCGTCATAACGGCCGCTTTGCGCCAGACGCTTGGCCAGGAGCGGGATCTCGAAGGCTCCGGGCACTTCGAACTGCTCGATCTGCCCGGCGGGCAGCCCGTTGCGCGCGAACTCGGCCACGGCGGCATCACGGGACTTGTGGACGATGTCCCGGTGCCAGCCCGCGCAGATGATCGCGACGCGCTCGCTGCGGCGCACCGTGGCTGCGGCAATGGCTGACTGGGAAGGAATGGACTGATTCATGGACTTGTCTCAAAACGAGGAAGGATTACCAGAATCAGGGCGCGCGAACAGGACTGCCGCACGCCGGCAGCACCACGCGCACCACCCCACGCCACACCGGCCTGCCAACGGGGACGGTGACGGATCACCACCCCGAAGCACACAACACCGGACACGCCGCGCAGGCGCACGCACGGCACCACCCTTGCGGGCAGCCCATGGTTTCGCGGTCTCTTTCATCCGGACTGTGACCGTCGGCCCTGGCATCTCACCAGATCTGCTGACCCCGGGCCGCCGCCACTTCTGGCAAGGCCCAGGCGCTCGCGGGCTGCTGCGGTACAGCTGTGAACACAGCCGCCTGCAGATACCGCCGGTGGGGAATTTCGCCCCGCCCTGAGAACGCTGCCGGCCTGCAGAGCGATTTCACGATCGTGCAGGCCGGCCGACGCATTTTAGGGGGTTACCCGTAGCGCCTGCAGTCGCTCAGGCGATGGCCCTGTTGCCACTGTTTACGCACATCACCCTTCAGCGCACCTTCTCGCAGCCGCCCTCGACCCAGGCCGTGGCGCTGGCGGGCGTGAGCTTGAAGGTCGGCGGCGCAGACGCCCGCGCCAGTTCTTCGCCCAGCTCGTTCTGGGCGCTCAGCGTGGCCGTGGCGCCCTCTTCGTCGGGCACGATGGTCAGGGCCACCTTCAGGCGCTGCCCGTTCACGGTGACCGACACGTTCTTGTGGAGTTGCGCATGCAGCTGCTGCTCGTGGCGGCGCAGCACCTCGCTGGCGGTCTTGACCAGCGTGTGGAAGGCCGAGACGTCGAGCGGCTTTGGGTTCTTCTTGTCGCGCCCCATGGTCCAGGGGCCCACCAGCGCGGGCTCGGCCTCGCCCTTGAGTGTCATGGCCACGGCCCAGCCGTCGTCGTCCTCGTTCTTGATGACCTGCGCGGTCCACTGGCCGTCGCTCCAAAGGCGGGGCTCCTGGATGGTGTCGGGCGTGTCAGGGGTGTCTTGCATGGAGAGGGGGTCACAGAAGGTTCAAGGGAAAGGGCGCAGAGCATAACGGCCCGGGGCGGGCCCCTCTGCAAGGCATTTTCAATAACCTCTGGTTATCGATAACCGTGTGCTCGCAGACTCCAGATGCATTCCGGTCAGGGTCCATCGGCGGCAGGGCTTGCCACCTCGCGCAGCACGTCGGTGAAGGCCTGCATCGCGGGCGTGGGCGGCTCGCCCAGCCGGGTGATGAGGCCGTAGTCGGGCATGCGGTCCGGCAGGTCCACTGGAATGCGTGCCAGCAGGCCCTTGGCGATGTACCGCTCCACCAGCGCCTGGGGCTGCAGCGACAGCATGTCGGTGGTCTGCATCAATTCCAGAGCGAACAGGAACGACGGGGTCTCCACCACGCCCGAGCTCAGCGCCAGGCCGCGTTGCCCGAAGATGTCGTCCGACACCTTGCGCACCGCGGTGGACGTGGGGTACAGGATCCACGGCCAGTGCGACAGCTCCGCCATGTCCAGGTCGCGCGCGCCGCGCAAGGGGTGGTGCAGGCCGCCCACCGCCAGCAGCGGCTCGCTCGACAGGCGCTCGTAGTGGAACTGCGCACGCTGCGCCTCGTCGGTGAAGCGGCCGATCATCAGGTCGATCTTGCGCTCGGCCAGCCACACGATCAGCTGGTCGCTGCTTTGCTCGAGCACCTTCACCACCAGCAGCGGGCGCAGGCGCTGGATCTCGGCCACCGACGCCGTCAGCACGTGCGCGGCCGACCCCGTGATGGCGCCAATCGTCAGGTGGCCATGGCCTCCCTCCTTCAGCGCATTGAATTCATCGACGAACTTGCGGTGGCCGGCGAGCGCGCTGGCCGCGTAGCGCAGCGTGAACAGACCCAGCTCGTTGGGCCGCATGCCGCGCGAGAGGCGCTCGAAGAGGCGCGATTCGAGGATCTCTTCGATGTCCATCAGGATCTTGGTGGCCGCCGGCTGCGTGATGTGCATCTGCTCGGCGGTCAGGCGCAGGTTGCGCGTCTGGCCCAGGATGTCCAGGAACTGCAGATGCCGAAAGCGCAGCCGCGCGCAGGCCTGCGCCATCGACAAGGGTTTACCCGAAACTGGAACAGAGGCCACGGCAACTCATCAGCATTTGGAATGGATGCTAGCAAAAAAGTGAGTGGACCCAGGGCCTGTCGAAACCTAATCTCTCGCCTGCGTCGGGAGGGTCCCGCAGAGACCCGATGGCGCCGGTGGGCCGTCTTCTTTGACATGCGCCACCGTGCCCCAGCCATTCCATATCCGGAGACAAACACCATGCAATTCAAAGCCCTGGCCCTGGCGGCCACGATCCTGGCCGCCGTGGCCGCCCCCGTGTCGGCGCAGATCAAGGACCATGTGTTCAAGGTCGGCATCGGCCTGAACGACGACCACCCCCAGGCGCAGGCCGTCAAGCACTTTGCCGAGCAGCTCTCGGCCAAGAGCGGCGGCAAGCTGGTGGCCAAGCTGTACGCCAGCGGCTCGCTGGGCAACGACGTGAGCATGACCTCGGCACTGCGTGGCGGCACGCTGGAGATGACGGTGCCCGACAGTTCCACGCTGATGTCGCTGATCAAGCCATTCGGCGTGCTGAACCTGCCGCTCACCTTCAACAACGAACAAGAAGCCGACGCCGTGCTCGACGGCCCCTTCGGCCAGAAGCTGCTGGCCAAGCTGCCCGAGAAGGGCCTGGTGGGCCTGGGCTTCTGGGAAAACGGCTTTCGCCACGTGACCAACTCGCGCCGCCCCATCACCAAGGCCGAAGACCTGGCCGGCCTGAAGCTGCGCGTGATCCAAAGCCCGCTGTTCCTGGACACCTTCAACGCGCTGGGCGCCAACGCCACGCCCATGCCCTTTACCGAGCTGTACTCGGCCATGGAGCAGGCGGCGGTCGATGGGCAAGAGAACCCGCCCGCCACCATCCTGTCCAGCAAGTTCTATGAAGTGCAAAAGCACCTGGTGCTCTCGCGCCACATGTACAGCGCCTGGGTGCTGCTGATGTCCAAGAAGACCTGGGATGGCCTGTCGACGCAGGAGCAGAAGATCGTGCAGGAGGCCGCACGCGAGGCCACGCTGTTCGAGCGCAAGACCATCCGCGCCTTCAGCGACAAGGCGCTGGGCGAGCTCAAGAAAGTGGGCATGCAGGTGACCGAGCTGGCCCCGGCCGAGCAGGCCAAGATGCGCGCCAAGCTGCAGCCGGTGCTGGCCAAGTACGCCAAGGAATTCGGCGAGGAGACCACGGGCGAAATGAACGCCGAGCTGGCCAAGGTGCGCGGCGGAAAGTAGTTTTTCGGCTCTGCCCCACCGTTCACCGAGCGCAGTCGAATCGCTGCGCAAGGCTTCGACAGGCTCAGCCTGAACGGGTTGGGTTTGATCGAAGCGCCGTGCAGAGCTTCGACAAGCCTGTCCTGAGCCTGTCGAAGGGCTCAGCCCGAACGGATGGGGTTCGATTTCAAGCATGCCAACGCCCTGGCGCTGCGCGCCTCCCGCCTTCTGACACATCGCGATCCATGACCAAAACACCCCGCCGCCCCTTCCGCTCCCGCGAATGGTTCGCCGACCCTGCGCGCTCGGACATGACCGCGCTCTACCTCGAGCGTTTCATGAACTACGGGCTCACGCCCGAAGAACTGCGTTCGGGCCGCCCCATCATCGGCATCGCGCAGACCGGCAGCGACCTGTCGCCCTGCAACCGCATCCACGTGGAGCTGGCGCGCCGCGTGCGCGAGGGTATCCGCGATGCCGGGGGCATCCCGATGGAATTTCCGGTGCACCCCATCTTCGAGAACTGCCGCCGCCCCACGGCCGCGCTGGACCGCAACCTCGCCTACCTGGGGTTGGTGGAGATCCTGTACGGCTACCCCATCGACGCGGTGGTGCTGACCACCGGCTGCGACAAGACGACGCCGGCCGGCATCATGGCGGCGTCCACGGTGGACATCCCGGCCATCGTGCTCTCGGGCGGCCCCATGCTGGACGGCTGGCACGACGGTGACCTGGTGGGCTCGGGCACGGTGATCTGGCGCAGCCGCCGCCAGCTCGCCGCGGGCGAGATCGACGAAGAAGAATTCCTGCAGCGCGCCTGCAGCAGCGCCCCGTCGGCCGGCCACTGCAACACCATGGGCACCGCATCGACCATGAACGCGGTGGCCGAGGCGCTGGGCCTGTCGCTGCCGGGCTGCGCCGCCATTCCGGCCCCCTACCGCGAACGCGGGCAGATGGCGTACGAGACCGGGCGGCGCATCGTGGACATGGCCTTCGAGGACCTGCGCCCTTCGCGCATCCTGACCCGCGAGAGTTTTCTCAACGCGCTGTCGGTGATCAGCGTGGCCGGGGGCAGCAGCAATGCGCAGGTGCACATCATGGCCATGGCCCGTCACGCGGGCGTGGACCTGCGCCCCGAGGACTGGACGCAGCATGCCTACGACCTGCCACTGCTGCTGAACATGCAGCCCGCCGGCAAATTCCTGGGCGAGCGGTTCTTTCGCGCCGGAGGCGTGCCCGCGCTGATGTGGGAGCTGCAGCAGGCCGGCCGCCTGCATGCCGATGCCTTGAGCGTGACCGGCAAGTCCATCGCCGACAACCTGCAGGGCCGCGAGACGCGCGACCGCGAGGTGATCTTCCCGTTCAACGCACCGCTGATGGAAAAAGCCGGCTTCCTGGTGCTGCACGGGAACCTGTTCGACTTCGGCATCATGAAGACATCGGTGATCTCCGAGTCCTTCCGCCAGCGCTACCTGAGCAAACCGGGCGCTGAAGGCATCTTCGAAGCGCGCGCCGTGGTGTTCGAGGGCGCCGACGACTACCACGCACGCATCAACGACCCGTCGCTCCATATCGACGAGGGCTGCATCCTGGTGATGCGCGGCGCGGGCCCCATCGGCTGGCCCGGCTCGGCGGAGGTGGTCAACATGCAGCCGCCCGACGCGCTGATCCGCCGCGGCATCACCGCCCTGCCCACGCTGGGCGACGGCCGCCAGTCGGGTACGGCGGACAGCCCGTCGATCCTGAACGTCTCGCCCGAAAGCGCGGTGGGCGGGGGCCTCTCCTGGCTGCACAGCGGCGACACGATACGCATCGACCTGAACGCTGGCCGCTGCGATGCGCTGGTGGCGCCCGAAGAGATCGAGCGCCGCCGCCGCGAGCTGCCCGCGCCGCCCATCCCCCAAAGCCAGTCACCCTGGGAGGCGCTTTACCGCGAGAAGACCGGGCAGCTGGTCGATGGCGCAACGCTCGACTTTGCGCTTGACTACCGGCGCATCTCGGAACACACGCCGCGGCACAACCATTGATGGGGGCGTGCGGTGCAAAGCGTGTGACCTCATACCCACCGCCACTCCACATCCAACTCGGCCCCACCCGTTCGGGCTGAGCCTGTCGAGGCCTTGCGCAGCGTTTCGACAAGCTCAACGTGAACGGATGGGGGGTGATGCAGGGACTGGATGCCGAACATCTGGCGCAACCCTCACCAAGCCGCGACCGTGAACACATCGAGCACAGCACGAGAACTTTTCTTCAAGGAATCCAATGAGCGACACCTCCGCATCCGCTGCCCCACAACGGGCGACGCAAGCGCCAGCCCTGCCCCGCGACACCCTCCCCGAGGACGGCCTGGCCGGCACGCTGGTCGGCCGCGCCTGGGTGCCCGGCGATGTGCCGGGCCCCGCAGTGATCGCCCTGCGCACCGACGGCGTGTTCGACCTGAGCCGCCATTACCCCACCATGAGCACGCTGCTCGACACCCCGGCCCCCGCCGATGCGGCACGTGCTGCGCCAGGCCAGTACTTGTGCAGCGTGGACGAGTTGCTGGGCCACAGCCTGCCGGGCACACGCGATGCCACGCGCCCCTGGCTGCTCGCTCCCTGCGACCTGCAGGTGGTCAAGGCCGCAGGCGTGACCTTCGCGGCCAGCCTGATCGAGCGGGTGATCGAAGAGCAGGCCCGGGGCGACGCCAGCCGTGCGCAGGCCTTGCGCAACCAGGTGGTCGGGCTGATCGGAGAGAACCTGGCCAACATCCGCCCGGGCTCGCCGGAGGCGATGGAACTCAAGGCATTGCTGCAGGCGAAAGGCCTGTGGTCTCAGTACCTCGAAGTGGGCATCGGCCCCGACGCGGAGGTCTTCACCAAGGCCCCGGTTCTCGCGTCAGTGGGCACGGGCGAGGACATCGGCATCCGCGCGGATTCGGCGTGGAACAACCCCGAGCCCGAGGTGGTGCTGGCGGTCAACAGCCGGGGTGACATCGTGGGCGCCACGCTGGGCAACGACGTGAACCTGCGCGACATCGAGGGCCGCAGCGCGCTGCTGCTGGGCAAGGCCAAGGACAACAACGCTTCGTGCGCCATCGGCCCGTTCATCCGGCTGTTCGACGCGGACTTCGGCCTGGCCGATGTGCGCCGCGAGACGGTGCACCTGCGCGTGGCGGGCACCGACGGCTTCACGCTGCGCGGCATCAACACCATGGCCAGCATCAGCCGCGACCCGGCAGACCTGGTGGCCCAGACGCTGGCCGCGCACCAGTACCCGGACGGCTTCATGCTCTTCCTGGGCACGCTGTTCGCGCCCATCGAAGACCGCGACCAGCCCGGCGGCGGCTTCACCCACAAGCTGGGCGACGTGGTCACCATCCAGAGCGCCTGGCTGGGCGCGCTGCACAACACCGTGACGCACAGCGAGACGGCGCCGCCCTGGCGATTCGGCCTGCGGGCATTCATCAGCAACCTGGCTGCGCGGGGGCTACTGCAAGGCGCGGCGCTGTGAGCGCGCAGCAACCAGACCCTGCAACCGCCCGCCGCAAAAACCACCGTCTCCGGAGATCGCCATGCTCAACACCCTCATCGACCGCTACGTGCGGGCCATCAACCTCTTCATCGCGCTGGCGCTGGGCGTGATGGTGGTGCTGGTCTTTGGCAACGTCGTGCTGCGCTATGCCTTCAACTCGGGTATCACGGTCAGCGAGGAGCTGTCGCGCTGGCTCTTCGTCTGGATCACCTTCCTGGGCGGTGTCGCTGCCATCAAGGAAAACGCGCACCTGGGCACGGACATGCTGGTGTCGCGCCTGCCTGTGCGGGGCAAGAAGGCCTGCATGGTGGCGGGCCACGTGTTGATGCTCTACATCACCTGGCTGTTCTTCGACGGCAGTTGGAAGCAGACGCAGATCAATTGGGACGTCGAGGCCCCGGTCACCGGCGCGTCGATGGCCATCTTCTACGCCTCGGGTGTGGTGTTTTCGGTGTGCGCCGGTTTCCTGCTGGTGTTGCAGCTGCTGCGCGTGGTGACCGGCAAGGCCAGCGAAGACGAGCTGGTGATGGTCAAGGAATCCGAAGAGCAGGCCGAACTCGAGGCGCTGCAGGCCGAGCTGGCGCGCGAGAACGCGGCTGCGCAGGCGTCGGGCCAGACACCGCCACGCAGCGACCGCGGATCCTGAGACGGCACAAAAAGAACGGAGACAACAACATGACCGTGCTGATTTTCCTGGGCAGCCTGATCGGCGCCATGGCCTTGGGCATCCCCATCGCCTATGCATTGCTGGCCAGCGGCGTCGCCTTGATGTGGCAGCTGGACCTGTTCGACGCACAGATCCTCGCGCAGAACTTCATCAACGGCGCCGACAGCTTTCCGCTGCTTGCCGTGCCCTTCTTCATGCTGGCCGGCGAAATCATGAACGTGGGCGGGCTGTCTCAGCGCATCGTCAACTTCGCGCTGGCCCTGGTGGGGCATGTGAAGGGCGGCCTGGGCTATGTCGTCATCCTCGCTGCGTGCCTGCTGTCGTCGCTGTCGGGTTCGGCCGTGGCCGATGCGGCAGCGCTCACGGCGCTGCTGCTGCCGATGATGATCAAGGCCGGGCACAAGAAGGAGGTATCGGGCGGGCTGATCGCGGCCTCGGGGGTCATCGGCCCCATCATTCCGCCCTCCATCGGCTTCGTGATCTTCGGCGTGGCGGCCAACGTGTCGATCAGCAAGCTGTTCATCGCGGGCATCGTGCCCGGCATCATGATCGGTGCGGGCTTGGCCGCGACGTGGTGGTGGGTGGGCCGCAAGGAAAAGCTGGCCCTGCCCGAGAAGAAAAGCACGGTCGAAGTCTGGCGCGCCGCGCGCGAGTCGATATGGGCGCTGACCTTGCCGGTGTTTATCCTGGTGGGCCTGCGCATAGGTGTCTTCACGCCGACCGAGGCCGCCGTGGTGGCGGCCGTGTACTCGCTTTTCGTCGCGAGCGTGATCTACCGCGAGCTGCCGCTGCGCGCGCTGCTGCCCATCCTGACCACCGCCGCCAAGACCACGGCGGTGGTGATGTTCCTGGTCGCTGCGGCCATGGTGTCGTCGTGGCTCATCACCGTGGCCAACCTGCCCGCGCAGATGGTGGAGCTTCTGAAGCCCTTCATGGGCAACCAGACGCTGCTGCTGATCGCGATCATGGTGCTGGTGATGCTGGTGGGCACGGCCATGGACATGACGCCCACCATCCTGATCCTGACTCCCGTGCTGATGCCCGTGATCAAGGCCGCGGGCATCGACCCGGTGTACTTCGGCGTGCTGTTCATCATCAACAACTCCATCGGCCTGGTCACGCCGCCGGTGGGCACCATCCTGAACGTGGTGGCCGGCGTGGGGCGCATGAAGATGGACGAGGTGACGCGCGGTGTGCTGCCCTTCATGGCGGCCGAATTCGCGGTGATGTTCATCATGGTGCTGTTCCCGCAAACGGTGCTGGCGCCGCTGCGCTGGTTCACTGGCTGACGCATGCACCCACGCCACGCAGCGCTCTTGTTCAACCCCTATCACGCCCATCCGACCATGACACTTCGACTTGCAGGAAAGACCGCGTTTCTCACCGCCGCCGGCCAGGGCATCGGGCGCGCCACCGCCATCGCCTTCGCCGCCCAGGGCGCGCGCGTGATCGCCACCGACATCAACGCTGCCGCTCTGGCCAGCCTGCACGCCGACACCGGCTGTGAAACCCGCGTTCTGGACGTGACACAGGCCCGGGCCGTGCGCGATGCCGCAGCGGCCGTGGGGCCGGTGGACGTGCTCTTCAACGGCGCTGGCTTCGTGCATGCGGGCAGCCTGCTCGACTGCACGGACGATGAGTGGGACTTTGCGTTCGAGCTGAACGTGCGCGCGCAATTTCGCACCATCCGGGCGTTCCTGCCCGGCATGCTGGAGCGCGGCGCAGGGTCCATCATCAATGTTGCTTCGGTGGCGGGGAGCATCAAGGGCGCGCCCCGGCGTTTTGTCTACGGCACCACCAAGGCGGCGGTCGTGGGCCTGACCAAGTCGGTGGCCGCCGATTTCGTGGCCCAGGGCATCCGCTGCAACGCCATCTGCCCGGGCACCGTGATGTCGCCGTCGCTGCAGGACCGCATCACCGCACAGGCCCGCGCCACCGGCCAGAGCCTGGCCGCCGTCGAGGCCGGCTTTGTCGAGCGCCAGCCCATGGGCCGCCTTGGCCGCGCCGAGGAGGTCGCGGCGCTGGCCGTGTACCTGGCGAGCGACGAGTCATCGTTCACCACGGGCACCGCCCAGGTCATCGACGGCGGCTGGTCCAACTGATTTCATCTACGCTCTGCGTTTCTCCCCCCCAATCACCCCACCACTCACGGCAAACACCATGAAGCTGCTTCGCCACGGCCCCAAGGGCCATGAAAAACCCGCCCTGCTGCACACTGATGGCACGGTGCGCGACCTGTGCGGCGTGCTGCCCGACATCGGCCCCGCCACCCTCGCACCGCAGGGCCTGGCAGCGCTGGCCGCCATCGACGCCGGCACGCTGCCCGTGGTGCCCCCGGGACGCCTGGCGGTGCCGTGGACGGGAATGCGCAAGTTCATTGCCATCGGCCTGAACTACGCCGACCACGCCGCCGAGGCGGGTATGGCCATCCCGCAGGAGCCCATCGTCTTCACCAAGACCGTCGATTGCGCCGTGGGCTGCAACCACCCCGTGGTGCTGCCACAAGGCTCGGTCAAATCCGACTGGGAGGTGGAACTGGGCGTGGTGATCGGCACGCGCGCCCGCTACGTGAGCGAGGCGGACGCACTGCAGCACGTGGCCGGCTACTGCACCATCAACGACATCTCCGAGCGCGAGTACCAGCTGGAGCGCGGCGGCACCTGGGACAAGGGCAAGGGCTGCGACACCTTCGGCCCCATCGGCCCCTGGCTGGTGACCGCCGACGAAGTGGGCGACCCGCAGAACCTGGGCATGTGGCTGGACGTCAACGGCGAGCGCCAGCAGACCGGCAACACCCGCACGATGATCTTCACCGTGGCGCAGCTGGTGAGCTACCTGAGCCGCTTCATGACGCTCGAGCCCGGCGACCTGATCACCACCGGCACTCCCCCCGGCGTGGGCATGGGCAAGAAGCCTGCGGCGCAGTTCCTCAAGCCCGGCGACGTCATGCGCCTGGGCATCGAGAAGCTGGGCGAGCAGGAGCAGACCGTGTTCGCGTGGGACCCGAAGCTGATCGACGGCTGAGCCGGCAGGCCGAGTGCGGCGGGGGCGTTTCCCCTTCAAAACGCCTTTCAATGCTTTCTGACAAAGCGCCAATAGCTATCAAAAATAGAGCAATCGTTGTGACTCAAAACGCCAAGCCGTAGCGCAGCTGCACGAAGTCCTCGCCAGGATTGGGCTTGCGGATGCCACCGTTGGAGACATGCCGCACGATGAGCATCACCTCGTGCTGCCGGCGCGCGCCGAAGTTGAAGCCGACGCCTTGGTGGTCGGTGAAGTTGAAGCGCGTGCTGAAGGTCTTATGGCGTGTGGCGTAGTGCCCGTCGAGCACCGACACGCCGATGCCCCCTTCCATGAACCACGCGGACCGCCCGCCATCAAAGCGCAGACGCAGCGTGGGCACCAGCGCCAGCTGGGTCCAACTCCGCCGCTCGGACGCTGCCGTGCCCGCCGGGGCCCGCCAGTGCGCGATGTGCGCGTCCCAATGCCCCGAGAGAGCGCCCCCGAGAAACGACCGGCGCCAGTCCCATGGCAGCTGCACCCCGAACGATGCCAGGCCCACATCCCCTGCTGCGCGGGCCCCGTCGATGAACATACGGCGCGGCTCCGGCGGCGCCTGCTGCGCGTCGGCCATGGCGGATGCCAAGCCAAGCGCAGCCGCCAAGGCGCATGGCACCAGCCGGCGCCATGAGCGCTGGAGTGCGGGCGAGCGGGTTGAAAAGGGGGTGTGCCGAGCGTTCGGCAAAGAAAGAGTGTGCACAGGGACTCCGAAAGCACTGGGTTGCCGGCGGACTGTGCAAGCCGCCCCCAGTACACCGACCGCGCGTGGACACTCTGGCACTGGCGTCCAGCCACGAGGTTCGGGCAGCCGTTGGAGTCTTCTTGCAATTTTTTACCGCCTCCGACATATCGTGCCGCTGCTGCAGGTTAGCGCTCTGTAGGACAAGCGCTTTTCAATCCCCGTGAGCACCCGGTCGCTCCACGCAGTGGCGCTGCCGGGTCCCGGCGCCTACATTGCTCAATGCGCCACGGTGAACCGCTGCTGCACGTGGCGCGGGGCTTCCAGTTCGTCGGCGATTGCCACGGCCAGGTCCTTCACGCTGATGCCGCCGGGCTGTTCGCCGTTCATCAGGGGCGCTTCGGTGCCCAGGCGGTACTTGCCGGTGCGCTCGCCGGGCGCCAGCAGGATGGGGGGCGAGAGGAAGGTCCAGTCCAGGGTGTTTTCCGTGCGGATCCAGTTCAGGGCCTCGCGGGCGGCCAGCGCGCCCTGCTTCCATTCGGCCGGAAACTCCGGCGTGTCCACCAGTTGCACGCCGGGCGCGACGAACAGGCTGCCGGCACCGCCCACCACCAGCAAGCGCCGCACGCCCGCCTGCTTGGTGCCATCAATGATGGCGCGCGTGCCCTTGAGGAACTGGTCGTGGATGTCGGGCACCGTCCAGCCGGGGTTGTAAGCACTGACCACGGCGTCATGGCCGGCAGCGGCCTTGGCGATCTGGCCGGCATCCTGGGCGTCGGCCGCGACGACCGTCAGGCCTTCACGCGCAGTCAACTTGGCCGGATTGCGGGCCAGCACGGTCACGCGGTGGCCGCGCTGCAGCAGTTCATCCAGCACGGCCGAGCCGACAAAGCCGGTGGCACCGATCAGGGCGATGTTCATGGGAATGGTCCTTGAAGTCAGAAGTTGGGATGCAGTGAGAATAGGGGCTTGTCAAAGTGCGCGGTAGAGGCCATAAAACGCCTTATCCTTGAAGCCCCACTTCACAATGAAGCCAGATTGACGGATGGACGACCTCAAACGCATGGCGGTTTTCGCCGCCGTGGTGCAGCATGGCTCGATGAGCGGCGCAGCGCGGGCGCTGGGCATGAGCACATCGGCGGTAAGCCAGCAGGTACGCAAGCTCGAGAGCGATGGAGGGGTAACGCTGCTGCACCGTTCCACACGCAAACTGGCGCTCACCGAAGCCGGCCAGCGCTACCACGCGCGCTGCGCCGCCATGTGGGCGGCGGCCGAGCAGGCGCGGGCCGAGCTGGCAGCATCCCGCGACGCGCCCAGCGGCGAGCTGCGGCTGTCGGCCACGGTGGGCTTCGCGCGGCACATCGCCCCCGCGCTGGGCGACCTGCTGGCCGCGCACCCGGCGCTGCGCCTGCGGCTGCTGGTGGATGACGCCACCATCGACCTGATCAATGCCCGCATCGACCTGGCGGTGCGCTACGGCCGCCTGGCCGACTCCACCTGGGCCGCCCGCCGCCTGGGCGGCATGCAGTGGCGGCTGTGCGCATCCCCCGCCTGGGTGGCGGCGCATGGCCGGCCCGAACACCCTGACGCCTTGCTCGCGCACAGCTGGCTGGGCTTTGCACGCGAGAACGGCGGCCTCGTCATCGACCTGCGCAGCCCTGCGGGCGAGCCCCGCGCGCTGCGGGTGGAGCCGCGCATCGCCAGCAACAACCAGCTGTCGATCCAGCAGATGTGCGAGGCGGGGCTGGGCCTGGCGCTGGTGGGCAGCATGGACTCGCACGACGCGCTGCAGGCCGGGCGGCTGGTGCAGCTGCTGCCGGACTGGTCGTTCGGCACCATGGACATCTGGGCGGTCACGCCCCAGCGCGACGCCCAGCCGGCCAAGGTGCGCCAGGCCATCGCCGCACTGCAGGCCTACCTGCGCCAGGTGCCGGGCGTCACGGACTGAGCGGGCCGCGCCACAGGCGGTGGACGAAAACTTCTGGCCGCCAGCCCGCACGATGGGGTACAAAGCCTGGGGCAGACCCCACCGTTGCGGATCCAGGGCGTGTGGCCTTGCCGTGGGCAGGGATATGGAGCCCTGTCTGTGTCGGCGCCGCGACGGCACGATGCTGCAGCGCACTATTCGGGTATTGCCTGAAGATTTAGCGTACTGCGCACCCCGTTCTCCTCCTAGAATTTGTAAAAGCGCGTATCTTTTTTCTGCGCGAAGGATCCATCATGAAAGCAGTGCAGCAGGACATCGACGAGCGGACCAATCTCACCAGCACCAACAAGTTCGAGCTGCTGCTGTTTCGCCTGGGGGTCGACAACGTTCTCGGGAAATCCGAGCTCTTTGGCATCAACGTCTTCAAGATCCGCGAGATCGTGGCCATGCCCAGCATCACCCCGATCGCGGGCACCACAGCCCACTCGCTCGGGGTGGTCAATCTTCGCGGCCAGGTGATCCCGGTGCTGGACATGCCCTCCATCGTGGGGTGCAAGCCGCAAACGGGCCTGAACATCATGCTGGTGACCGAGTACGCGCGCACCACGCAGGCGTTTGCGGTCGAATCGGTGGAAGACATCGTGCGGCTGGACTGGAAGCAGGTGCTCTCGGCCGAAACCAGCGGCGCCAAGGGCAAGCTGGTTACCAGCATCGCCCGCCTGGACGGCAATACCGACGAATCGCGCCTGGCCCAGGTGCTGGACGTCGAAGCCATTCTGCAGATGGTGTCGCCTTCCGACGGCCATGAGGTCACCGAAGAGAAGGTGGGCGCCAAGCTCAAGCTCAAGCCTGGCACGATGATCCTGGCGGCCGATGATTCCTTTGTCGCCCGCTCGCTCATCGAGCAGGAACTGAAGGCGCTCAAGGCACCTTATGAAATGGTCAAGTCCGGCAAGGAAGCCTGGGACCGGCTCAACGTCATCGCCAAGAACGCAGAAGCCGAAGGCAAGACGGTGCTCGACCGCGTCGCCATGGTACTGACGGACCTGGAGATGCCCGAGATGGACGGTTTCACGCTCACCCGCAACATCAAGCAGGATGCGCGTTTTCACGGCCTGCCAGTCGTCATCCACTCATCCCTGTCAGGTTCGGCCAACGAAGACCACGTGCGCAGCGTCGGTGCCGACGGCTACGTCGCCAAGTTCGTGGCGGAAGACCTGGCTGAAACCATTCGGCGCGTGCTGCCCAAGTAAAGAGCGGCGTCTGCCATCCGGCGCTTTTGC
The DNA here is from genome assembly GCF_019219095.1 of Acidovorax sp. sic0104. Classification (GTDB taxonomy): domain Bacteria; phylum Pseudomonadota; class Gammaproteobacteria; order Burkholderiales; family Burkholderiaceae_C; genus Acidovorax. The sequence continues at coordinate 77,489 of NZ_JAHUWH010000013.1, read as the reverse complement.
CATGCGCTGGATTGTCATCGAAGCACTTTTCAGCACCCACCGCTTGCCAGTCAAGCGGTGGGTGCTATGCATTTTGATGATGGCGCCGGCGACACTTGCTGCGATGTCCAGCAGCATGGGAATCTGTCCTACCTGCAGGATCGCAGTCCGGTCAACCAAACCCCTCCCTCGAACGCTAAAGTTACGACGCGTGAACACGCAGTCCACGAATTTGTAACATCCCGCCGGGGTGCTTTTCGGGGGCTTTACGAGCAGGTTGGAACGCCCACGCCCTGCCGGGGGTCTGAACAGTATGAAAAACACATTCGCCCGCATCATCTCCATCGCGGTCCTGGGCGCCGCAGCGACCGGTTGCGCCACTGTGCCGGGCGACCCGTACTATGAGCCGTCCTACCAGCAGCCTGGGTATTACACCTCGCAGCCCGTGTACTCCAGCCCCCCGCCGGTCTACCCCGCGTATTCGGCGCCTCCTTCGGTCATCTACTATGGTGGCCGTGACCGCGACGACCGCTGGGAGCGGGACCGCAACCGCAACGACTGGCGCGAGCGCGAACGCGACCGGGAACGCATGGAACGCGAACGCGAGAGGGACCGCGCTGAACGCGACCGTGCCGCGCGTGAACGCGACCGCCGCGACCAGCAGGCCCGCGATGCAGACCGCCGCCAGCGTGACCGTGAACAGGCCATGCGCGAGCAGGCCGAGCGCGACCGCCGCGCCGCGGAAGACCGCCGCAACCGCGAGTCCCGCCCCGGTCGCATCGCGCCTGGCAGCTACACGCCTGACGGCCATGACTGGCGCGCGCGGCAGGGCTCCAACAACCCTGACAAGCCCTGATGCACAGGACACGCAGTGACTGCAACCGGCGACCCGCTGCACGGGTTCGCCTTGCACCTGTGGCCTGTGTGATGAGTGCAGCGCGCTGAGCGCCTGCGGGTTGCGCAGGCGCACCGGCCACCGCCATGCTGTCGCGCGGTCAGCTTTGGAGCGAAAATCCGCGCACCCTTCGCCTTCTTTCTCAGGTCACCGCCATGACGATCCGCCTGCAACACCTTCTGCTGTGCCTGTGTGCAGCCACCTTGGGGACCACGGTGCAGGCGCAGGTGCTGCGCTGTACCGATGCCCGCACCGGAAAGGTGACATACACCGACGGTGAATGCGCGGGGGGTACGGCGGCCCGCGAGGTCGAGGCGCGCAAGACCCCGCAAGAGATCCAGCAAGAGCGCGAACAGGCCGCCGAGGCGCTGGAGCGCAAGCAGCAGCGCCAGCAGGCGGAAGCGCTCGCCGCCGAGACGGACGCCCGCCGCACTGCCGAACGCGACCGCGCCAGGGCAGCGCAGGCCGCCGCAGCCGTTCCCCAACCGCAAGACTACGCCCGCTCCGCCGAATGCGCACGCTCGCGGCGCAACCTGGACATGGTGGCATCGGGCTTGTCCCGGTCCAACTACGAGCAGGACGTGCGCCTGGAAACCGCCCAGCGCCAGGTGGACCTTGATTGCCTGGGCCCACAGGGCTATGCCGACGTTGAACGGGCGCGCGCCAACCAGCCCCGCGTGGTGGTCGTGCCCCCGCGCTATCCGCCCGTTCAACTGCCGCCTCAATCCCCCCCGCGCTTGACGCATTGCGGAGACTTCCGGTGCACCGACAACCAGGGCAACAGCTATCCCCGCGTGGGGCCGGGGCGCTTTCCCGGCCCAGGCGGCGTGTGCCGCACCAACGGCGGCCAGGCCCCTTGCTGAAGCAGATCTGGCCGCATCAAGCAGCCACCGCGCCCGAGGGGACCTACGGGGGCCAGCGACGGGCCCGCTAGCGCCCGCGCAAGCCCTCTGTCACCGTCGGATAGCGCAGCACCAGCCCCAGCTCTGACAGCATGCGCCGGTTGTCCAGCCTGCGCGATTCGCTCATGAAGCTCAGCAGCATCACAGACAGCTGCTCCCGCGCTGCGCTGCGCTCAACGCGCGCCGGGCGCGGCAGGCCATACAGGTCGGCCGCCAGGTCAAAGTAGTCGCCCATCTTGAGCGATGTCTGGTCGCTCACGTTGTAGATGCGCTGCGGCCGGGCGCGCCACAGTGCAGCCAGGCAGGCGCGCGCCAGGTCGTCGGCGTGGATGTGGTTGGTGAACACATCGTCCTCCGGCACCAGCACCGGGGTGCCGCGGCGCAGGCGGGCCTCCGGCGTGCCACCTTCGCGGTCGGGGGCGTAGATGCCCGGAATGCGCAGCACACTGGCGCGCACGCCCGCACGGCCCAGGTGGCGCACTGCGCGCTCGGCGTTCACGCGGCGTTGTGCACGCGGCGTGCCGGGGGCCACGGCACGCGTCTCGGGCACCAGGGCGCCGCCGCAGTCGCCGTACACGCCGGTGGTGGATGCGTACACGAACGACACCGGCAGGCTGCGCAGCCGAAGCGCCCGGGCCAGTGCCACGGTGCGTGGATCGCGCCACCAACCCTGGCCGCCAGCGCCTTCACCGGGCGGCGGTGCCAGGTGCAACACCCGCGTGGCAATGCCCGACAGCCGCCTGAGCGTGGCCGCGTCGTCCAGGTTGCCGCGCAGCGGGCGGATGCCTTGGGCGCGCAAGGCTGCAGTGCGCTCGGGGCTCGACGTGAGCGCCAGCAACTGCATGCGCTCGGCTCCCGGGCCGGTGTGCAGTTGGCGCGCCACGCGTTGACCCACGTCACCGCAACCCACGATCAGCAGGCGCTCGCGGCGGAAACGCGCCGGCAGGGCGCCAAGGGGGTTTTGGTTTGAAGGCAAAATCGGTCCGTTTACTCAGCCGGGTGAATGCGAAGAACACCGGTTCTTGAAGAAGTACGTTCCCAAGGATACCCACAAGATGACCAGCGCCGAGACCGCGAGCCCCAGAGCCTTCCAGATCACCGTACAGCCCAGCGGCCGCGCTTTCACCGCCAACGCCGGCGAAGCCATCCTGGCCGCCGCCATCCGCAGCGGCGTTGGCCTGCCCTACGGCTGCAAGGACGGCGCCTGCGGCTCGTGCAAGTGCAAGAAGATCAGTGGTGCCGTGCACCACGGTGCCCACCAGTCCAAGGCACTCACAGCCGACGAAGAGGCCGCTGGCCTGGTGCTCACCTGCTGCGCCGAGCCACTGACCGACGTGGTGCTGGAATCGCGCCAGGTCACCGACGAGAGCGCCTACCCCATCAAGAAGATGCCAGTGCGCGTGTCCACCCTCACCAAGGCATCGCACGACGTGATGCAGGTGCGGCTGCAGTTGCCCGCAGCCGACACCTTCCGCTACCACGCGGGCCAGTACATCGAGTTCATCCTGCGCGACGGCGCACGCCGTGCGTACTCGATGGCCAACGCGCCGCACACGCAGGCCGAGGCGCCGGGCGTGGAGCTGCACATCCGCCACATGGCGGGCGGCAAGTTCACCGACCACGTGTTCGGCGCGATGAAGGAAAGGGAGATCCTGCGGGTCGAAGGCCCGTTCGGCAGCTTCTTCCTGCGCGAGGACTCCGACAAGCCCATCGTGCTGCTGGCGTCGGGCACAGGCTTTGCGCCCATCAAGGCGCTCATCGAGCACATGCAGTTCAAGGCCACCACGCGGCCCACGGTGCTCTACTGGGGCGGTCGCCGGCCCGGCGACCTGTACATGCATGACTGGGTGCTGGCCCGCGCGGCCGAGATGCCGCACCTGACCTATGTGCCCGTGGTGTCCGACGCAGAGCCCGAAGACGGCTGGACGGGCCGCACGGGTTTCGTGCACCAGGCCGTGCTCGATGATTTCGCCGACCTTTCGGGCCACCAGGTGTACGCCTGCGGCGCGCCCATCGTGGTCGAGTCCGCACGGGACAGCTACAGCGCGCAGCGCGGCCTGCCGCCCGAAGAGTTCTACGCCGACGCCTTCACTTCCGAAGCGGATAAGCATGGTCCCCCCTGAGGCGCTGCGCCTGGGGTTTCCGCCAGAGGCGTCAACTCTGCGAAGACGTCCAAGCCTGCACTGGCAAGCTCGGAGCCGCGGCTTCTCAGCCCCCGAGCGGGGACGCACCCGGTGGACTGGCGCAGCCAGATCCACGGGTGCACTGGCCTTGACCGCGCCCGTTTTTCGGGCCGGGGATGCTGTCGAGCAACACCCTGGACCATTGAAATGATCAAGCTGCGCCGTGCGCTGCGGGGCGCGGGCTCCACGGTCACTGTTCTGTGCGTGGCCGTGCTGATGGTGCTGGGGGCTGGGGAATGGGCCACGCGCAATGAGCTCGATAGCCAATGGGACAACCTGCGCCGCTCGGCCGAGGTGCAGGCGCTGGCGCTGCGGGGCGTGGCCACGCGTTACAGCTATCTGCCCTTCACCGCCGCGCAGCAGCCCCTGGTGGCGCAGTTACTGCGCAATCCCACCTCGCCGCAGGTGCGCGAGGCTGCCAACGCCTACTTGCAGACCGTCAACACCCGCGCGGGCTCCGACACGCTGTACGTGATGGATGTCCAGGGCATGACCCTGGCGTCGAGCAACTGGGACACCCCGAGCAGCTTCGTCGACCAGAACTATGGCAACCGGCCGTATTTTCGCGACGCGCTGCACGGGCTGACAGGCCGCTTCTACGGCGTGGGCAAGACCACGGGCGAGCCCGGCCTCTTTGCGTCCGCACCCGTTCAGCAGGCCGACGGCAAGGTGATCGGCGTGGTGGCCGTGAAGGTGCGCATGCAGCCCATCGTGGACACCTGGTCGCAGCTGCGGGACCCGGTGTTCGTGGCCGATGAGCGCGGCATCGTGTTCCTGGGCTCGGTGGCGCCCTGGCTCTACAAGACCACCCGGCCACTGCCGCACGATGCAGTGCAGCAGGTACAGCACGACGAGCAGTACGGCGCTCAATGGTCGCCGGAGCCGGTGCCCTGGAAGCTGGAGCTGCCTGCCGACCAGCCCGGCGGGCAGCTGCGCGTGCCGGACACCGGCAAGGAATACCTGGCGTACGAGGAGCCCCTGCCCGACCTGGGCTGGTCGCTGACCATCACGGCCGACAGCAAGGTGGTGGCCGTGGCCCGCCAGCAGGCCTGGGCGCTGGCCAGCCTGGCTTCGGGCCTGCTGGTGCTGGGCGCGCTGTACTGGCAACTGCGCGAACGTCGCCTCGCCGAGAATCGCCAGGCGCGCATCGAGCTGGAGCAGCGGGTGCACGAACGCACCCACGCGCTGCAGCAGGCGCAGGCGTTCCGCCAGTCGATGGAAGACTCGCTGCTGGTGGGCATGCGGGCACGCGACCTGGACGGCCGCATCGTCTATGTGAACGCCGCGATGTGCGACATGGTGGGCTACACAGCTTCCGAGCTCATCGGCCAGCGCCCACCCTATCCCTACTGGCACCCCGACGATCTGGACCGCCACTGGCACGACGTGGATACCGTCCAGGCCGGCAAGGCCTCACCCCAGGGCCGCGAAAACCGGCTGCGGCACCGCAACGGCTCGGACGTGCACACCATGTTCTACACCACACGGCTCATCGATGGCAGCGGCCACCACATCGGCTGGATGAGCTCGGTGGTGGACATCACGGCACAGAAGCGGGCCGAAGAGCAGCAGCAGCAGCGCGAAACCCAACTGCAGCGCGTGCAGCGAGTTATCACCGTGGGCGAGATGGCCTCCACGCTGGCGCACGAGCTCAACCAGCCGCTGGCGGCACTGGTCAACTACGCGGCCGCCGCCAAGTCCCTGGCAGCGCAGGGCAAGGCACAACTGTTGCACGACACCCTGGCCGCCCTTTCGACCCAGGCGCTGCGCGCGGCCGACATCGTCGGGCGCATCCGCCGCTGGGTACGCCAGCACCCCCAGGCGCGCGAGGCCTGCGACCTCAATGCTGCCGTGGACCAATCGCTCGCCCTGCTGCTGCGCGCCGAAGCCCGCCGGCACGGCGTGGCCGTGCGGCTCGACCTGGCCCGCGAACCGGTGCAGGTCAGTGCTGACCGCGTGCTGCTGGAACAGGTGGTGATGAACCTGGGCCTGAATGCGCTGCAGGCCATGCAATCGCATGCGACGCCGCCTGCAGGGCACGAGCTGCTGCTGCGAACCACCACCGAAGCGGGCCGTGCGTCCCTGCAAGTGCTGGACCGTGGCCCGGGCCTTTTGCCCGAAATCGCCGACCGCCTGTTCGAGCCGTTCTTCACCACCCGCTCCGACGGCCTGGGTCTGGGCCTGAACATCTGCCGCTCCATCGTCGAGAGCATGGGAGGCGAGCTGCTGGCCCGCAACCGCGAAGGCGGCGGCGCGATCTTCGAGATCCGGCTTCCTCTGCAAACAGCGCCGCCCTCAGACCTGCCATGACAGACCATCGCCCCACCCCCACCGCAGTCGTTGACGCACCAGCGCTGCACGTCTACATCGTGGACGACGACGAAGGCGTGCGCCATTCGCTCGCCGCGCTGCTGCTGGCCGGCGGCCATGTGGCCGAGCCCTTTGAGAGCGGTGCCGACTTTCTGGCCCGTGCCGACCTGTCGCGTCCCGGCTGCGTGCTGCTGGACCTGCGCATGGACGGCATGAGCGGCCTGCAGGTCTTCGACGCGATGCGGCAACGAGGCTCGGTGCTCAAGACCGTGTTCCTCTCCGCCCACGGCGAGCTGGCCTCCGCCGTCGCAGCCGTCAAACAGGGTGCGGTGGACTGGCTTGAAAAACCCTGCGACGAAGCCACGCTGCTGGCGGCGGTGCACCGCGCGGCCACCCTGTCGCAAGAGGTGGCCGTCCACACACAGCGGCGCGCCTTGCTGATGGAGCGGTGGACCGCCCTGAGCCCGCGCCAGCAGGAGGTGGCGCGCCTGCTGGCCACCGGCATCAGCAGCAAGGAGGCCGCCCGAGCCCTGGCCCAGCGCGACCCGGAGCGCCCCATCGACCCGCGCACCGTGGACACGCACCGCTCGGCCATTTTTCTCAAGCTGGACATCCGCTCGTCGCACGAACTGGGCATGCTCGTGGAAGACCTCGGGCTCTCCAGAACCCCGCCATAACCCCAATGAACGCCCTGCCCGAAGGTTTTCGTAAGCCTTCTTACGATTTTTTTGCACAATGGCACCCATGAACCGCAGAAACATCCTCATCGCCAGCGCCACTGCCACCGCAGCGGCTTTCTTCTCCCACGGCGCGCTCGCGCAGGACTCGGGCCAGCCCATCCGGCTGATCGTTCCCTATGCAGCGGGCGGCCCCATCGACGTGACGGCCCGTGCGCTGGCCGAGCGCGTGCGCGACTCGCTGGGCACGGTGATCATCGACAACAAGGGCGGAGCGGGCGGCAACATCGGTGCCGACGCCATCGCCAAGGCCGCACCGGACGGCCTGACCATCGGCATCGCGGCCACCGCAACGCACGCGGTCAACCCCTGGCTGTACACCAAGATGCCGTACGACGCCGCCAAGGACTTTGCAGGCATCACGCAGATGGTGCGCGTGCCCAATGTGCTGGTCATCAACGCGGCAAAGGCCGAGCAACTCAAGATCCACACTGTGGCCGATCTGATCGCCTACGCCAAGGCCAACCCCGCCAAGCTGAACTACGGCAGTGGCGGCAACGGCAGCGCCGGCCACCTGGCGGGCGAGATGTTCAAGCAGCGCGCGGGCATCTTCGCGCTGCACATCCCCTACCGTGGCGCCAACCCTGCCCAGCTCGCGCTGCTGGCGGGCGAGGTGGACTTCAACATCGACAACCTGGCCGCCGCCGCGCCCAACATCCGCGCGGGCAAGCTCAAGGCGCTGGCCGTGACCTCGCTGGACGCATCGCCCTCGCTGCCCGGCGTGCCGCCGCTGTCGGCCACGTTCAAGGGCTTTTCCATCGACACCTGGTGGGGCCTCGTAGCGCCCGCGGCCACGCCCAAGCCCATCATCGACAAGCTGAACAAGGCTTTCGTGGCCGCCCTGAACGCGCCGGAGACCAAGACCCGCTTTGGCGCCCTGCTCGCCGAACCCGTGGCCACCACGCCCGCGCAGTTCGACAGCTTCATGGCCGCCGAGCGCGCCAAGTACCAGCAGGTGGTGAAGGCCTCGGGCGCGAAGGTGGATTGAGAACTTCGATCTCCACCGGCCTCTGGCGCTTTCCCAGAAAGCGCTTGTTGCTATCATTAATATAGCATTTCATTCAACGGAGACGGACCGCCCACACCGACGGCCCCCATCCTTGCGCCAGGGGCCGCAGGCTATGCTTGAGCGGCAAGCCACGCGCCATCCTGGCCGGGCGTTGTCCACAACGTACGGCGGCAATACCTGCGCAGCAGGTCGATCACCGTGTCGACCTGATCGAGGGGCAGTTGCAGGTGCAAGGCGCCGCCTCCAGGTCCCTGGGTGAGCAGATTCAGGGTGTACGCGCCGTTGTATTCGTAGCAGTGCACTTGCGCGACTTCCGACCCGCAGTCCAGCAGCGGCGCATGGCACATGGCGATGCCGTACAAGTTGCCTGCTTCAGAGAAGCGCATGGATGCCAGGTCCGCCTCCAGCGCATCGACGATGCGCATGTATTCGGGGAGATAGCTGTGCCAGAGCCGCTGGCTCCACTTCTCGCGGATCTCGGCATAGCCCAGGGTGGCTTTGGCCTCGCCGCCGTACTCGCCTCGGAGGTCCAGCCCCCGCAGGCGCTGCGCCAGTTCCAGGGGCGATTCGCCATGGCGACTGGGCAGTGCGGGAGCTTCGAGCAGCTCATAGGCACTCATGCATCTGTCCGTGTCCGCCTCGGACTTGAGCAGCGCGGTCAGCAGGCTGTCGCCGTCGCGGGTATAGCCCGCCTTCAACTGCCAAGGCAGGCTCTCCCCTGCTTTGATCAGGTCGCTCTGGGATGCGCCCTCCACCACGAACTGCACCAGCGCCTCGACGCTATCAAAGGTGCGCGTCTTCTTCTGAATCTGCGCAACCACCTTGTGCGGTAAATAGACCTCGGTGGCCAGATCGCTGCCCACGCTCAGGTAACTGCCGCTGAGGTGCTTCTTGCAGAACTTGCGCAGTTGCTCGTAAAAGTCGTCGGCCACCCAGCGGCCTTCCTGCGTGAACTTGAAGCGGATGGCCTGCCCTGCATGCAGGAACTCCAGCACCATCTTGCCGCCGACGCTCCCTTCGGCTCGCGCGTTTTCGGGGGCGAACTCTCCCTGGGTGGCCTGTGCGAATTCCTGGAGCACCCCCACGTAGTCGGCCGCCTCGGCGATGCACTTCGGGTCCAGCTCGCAGATCCGCTCGGGAACCATGTGATGGAAGATCTGGCCCAGGTGGGCGCCGTCCCAGTCCTTGGGCAGGGGCTGAAAGGCGATGCCAGCTTTCTTGAAGATGGCGGCAATGGTTTGGGACGTTTTGGTCATCAAAAACAGTCTCTCTGCTTACTCTGGAAAGCGCTTTGCGCTACGTTTTGCATAGCGTTTCGTCAATGGCCCAGGTGATTGCCAGCGGCGCCAGCCGTGCCCTGCTGCCTTCCGGCGAGAGGTCGCCGATGTCGCGGTAATAGGCCAGATAGGCCGGCAGGAAGGCCTGCTCGAACGCAGTGGGCGCGCTGGCAGTGGCGATGTCGATGGTGAAGCACCCGTCGAACTTGCGGTCCGGCACGTCATCGCCCTGTTGGTACGCGCCTTTGCAGGTGTCGCCCAACAACCGGCCCAGCTCCAGCGCGGCACAGCGGATCGCACGGTTGGGGCAAGCATCCTGGATGCGCAGGCGGTAACCGTGTTTGCCCTTGACGGTGGAGCGCGTCTGGCTGACTTCGACGACCGGGCTCGCATCCGTCTGGAGCAAAGCGGGGCTCAGCACATCGCCGGGCTGCCACAGCACCACCGCGTTGTCCGCCAGCAGCGTCTTGCGCTTGAGCTGCAGATAGTTCTGCCCCGCCAGGAAACCGCCTTGGAACGTGATGATCCAGGTATCGGACCACTCCATCTCCTGCACCGTGGCGTTGACACCGTCGAGCGGCAGGGCGATCAGGCTCTGTCGCTCCCGATCATGGTCGATCGCCGCATAGATGCGTTGCGTGTCGTGCCACAGCAGCAGCTTGGCCTGCCCCACGTCCAGGGGCTCGGCGAAGCGATGGAGCGTCTGCGGCGACGGGTCTTGGCCTTGCGGCGCCAGCCGGTGCATGCCCTCGGCATCCACCCACAGGTTGCTGCCATCCGGCAATGCGCAGACCCCCAGGATCGCGCCCGCGACGGGCAGGAGGCCGCGGGCCTGCAGGCTGCGCAGGTCGAAGAGCTGGTACGTGGAGGGGGCGTTGCCCGTGCGCAGAAAAGCCAGTGCGTCCGTGAAGTGCGCCAGTTCCTGTCGCCCCGCTCCGTGCCTTTGCAAGGTGTAGCGGGCGTGGAGTTCGCCATCCGGGCGATAGATCTCCGAGTATTCGCTTTCGGGATATGTGTAGGTGTCGGTCATCACGATGGCGGCACGGCCGAAGTGCTTGGGGCCCAGCCGTTGGGGTAGCGATGCCAGGCGTTCGCCATTCCAATCGTGCAGGATGACGAGGCGTTCATTGCGCGGGGACGCCGCGCAATAGGCATCCGAGCCCCCCAGCAGCACGCCGTGAAGGTGCCATTCCTTGTCGCCATGTCGGACGATGGTCGGCGGGCCCTCGGCGTAGTGCACGCGGGCAGCAACGCCCGGCGCGCTGAAGCGCAGGAAGGTTGGCTCCGGGGGCACCAGCCGTGCGTGGCCGTTGCAGATCAGCGCCGCCGATTCTTCGGTGCCGATGAACATCGCATCGCCGCGCTGCTCGAAAGTGAAGTTGCCGACGATGTTGATCAACATGGTTTTCCGTGCCGGGCACGCCCATCAAAGCAATCTTCTCCCTCCAGGCAGCTCCGCAGGGGCTCTCGCGTCAAGGTTTGCGTCAAGGTTCGCGTCAAGAAAAACTTCTCCTCATGACGTCCTGGCTGCAAGGGACACTTTTGCAGTCGGCCAGGACCCAGGAAATATACGGAGAATGGCGCCCGTTCCAGGCGTTTGCCGGTGGACAAGTTGTCAGCCGCCAAACTGCCTTGCGCTTGCAAAAAGGCGGCTCCTGCAACGCCGCGACCCTGGCCCTTCCAAGAACCTGTTGGAAGGGGCCGCACACATCACCATGAATAGAAACGAACGACGGGCCCTGCTCACCTGGACGCCGGCGTGCTCGACGTGGACGCACCTTGGGACGACAGCTCGCGGGTGCTGCACCGCATCTGCCAGGGCAACAACCGCTATGTGCCCGAGCTGATCCGCCTGTCGCGCGACGTGCATGCCCCCGAAGCCGGCGACCCGCTGCGCACGCCGCTGTGGATGGCCGTCGTCTCCTGCAGCGACCTTGCCGTAGGTGCACTGCTGGCCTGCGGTGCCGACCCGTCCACACCGGCCTCGTACGGCCAGCCCCTCCTGGACCTGGCACGGAACGCTCAGAAGATGAAGAAGCACAAGAACCTGCGCGGCCAGGTCGACCGCATCGTCACCATGCTGGAGACGGGCGGCGCCTGGCCGCAGGCCGCGTGTTCCGCATGAGCGGTGGCGGTACCGGTCAGCAAGACCCTGCAACTGCAACTGAGCGATCTTTTGAACCCGGCCCGACTCCACCCCGTCGATAGCATCCGCCGCTACCCAGTGCTGCGAAACTGCTGCCTGTACGCCGACGGCGCAATGCCCAGCGTGGCCGCGAAGTGCTGCCGCAGGGATACGGCCGAGCCGAAGCCGGCCTCGATGGCCACAGCCTCGACGGATTGGTCGCCACCCTCCAGCAGTTGCTGCGCGAGCGCGACGCGCTGGTTCTGCAGCCACTGGCCCACCGTGGTGCCGGTGACCTGGCGAAAGCGCCGCGTGAAGGTGCGCGGGCTCATCACCGCGCGCTCGGCCAGCGACTGCAGCGTATGGGTCTCGTGCAGGTGCTCGCCCAGCCACTGCAGCAGCGGGGCCAGGCGGTCGCCGCGCACCGATGGGGCCACGGGCTTCTCGATGTACTGTGCCTGGCCGCCCTGGCGGTGGGGCGCCACCACCATGCGGCGCGCGGCACGGTTGGCGGCCTCGGCGCCATGCTGCTGGCGCAGCAGGTGCAGGCAGCAGTCGATGCCCGCAGCCGTACCGGCCGACGTGAGCACCGTGCCATCCTCCACGTACAGCACCTCGGGGCGCGGCACGACCCGCGGATAGCGCCGCGCGAACTCCTGCGCCAGCGCCCAGTGCGTGGTCGCTGCGCGGCCATCGAGCAGCCCCGCTTCGGCCAGCACGAAGGCGCCCAGGCACAGGCCCACGATGCGCGCGCCCCGGCCGTGCGCGGCCCGCAGCGCAGCGAGCAGCGCGGCCGGCGCGGGCGCCAGATCGTCGCGCCAGGACGGCACCACGACCACCTGCGCGCGCCGCAGCGCCGCCAGGCCGTGCTCCACGTCGATGCCGAAGCCGGCCGAGGTGCGCAGCCGCCCGGGCTGCACGCCGCACACCACCACCCGGTAGCGGTGCGCGCCCTTGTCCGTGCGGTCCTCGCCGAAGACCAGGCACGGCACCGACAGGTGAAAGGGGCTGATGCCGTCGAAAGCCACGACCGCCACGGTGCCCGGCGCGGGAGGCATTGCAGCGGGGGTTGCGGTGGGCCTTCCTGGGGCTGGGGTAGCGGTTTGCATGATGGCTTGATTTTATCGATCAGTGGCAATCAGGCCACTTTCGGCCCACGCGCGCAGCACGAACAATCACCCCATCCATTTCAACCCGCACCCGTTCCTCCATCCAACTTCAAGGCCCCATCCATGACTGCAGCCCCCTCCACCCCCCGCCGCGCCCTGATCGTCATCGACGTGCAGAACGAATACTTCGAAGGCGGCAATCTGCCCATTGAATTCCCGCCCGTGGCCGACACGCTGCCCCGCATCACCCAGGCCATGGACACTGCCCGCGCTGCCGGTGTGCCGGTGATCGTGGTGCAGCACACCGCCCCACCCGGCGCCCCCGTGTTCGACAAGGCGACCGAGCGCTGGCAGTTGCACCCCGAAGTGGCGCGGCGCCCCGCAGACCACCGCATCGAAAAGAGCCTCGCGAGCGCCTTCACCCACACCGGCCTGGCCCAATGGCTGGCCGAGCGCGGCATCGACACGCTGACGGTGGTGGGCTACATGACGCACAACTGCGATGCCAGCACCATCTACGAAGCGTCGCACCGCGGGCTGGCGGTGGAGTTCCTGGCCGATGCGACCGGTGCCCTGCCTTACACCAATGCAGCGGGCAGCGCGAGCGCCGAAGAGATCCACCGGGTGTTCAGCGTGGTGTTCCACAGCAACTTTGCCGCCGCGGTGTCCACGGCCGACTGGGTTGCCGCAGTGCAGGCCGGACAACCGCTGGCCAAGGACAACGTGTACGCATCGAACCTGCGCGCTCGGCAGGCCGCCTGATTGCGCCCAGACCGCACTATTTACAGTGAATTCGGGCCACAGCGCTTACCCACAAAGCGCCGGCAGCTACTGAATAAATAGCAAATCGATGGTCGCTACCAGGCCTGGTCCAGGCGCTCGATGTGCTGGCTGCGCACCGCGTCCAGCCAGGCGGGCTCGACCAGCCCCGGTGCGATCTCGGCCAGGGGCACAAGGACGAAGGCCCGCTCCCGCATGCGTGGGTGGGGCACCGTGAGCGTGGGTGTGCTGATGGCCAGGTCGCCGCAGAGCAGGATGTCCAGGTCCAGCGTACGTGGTGCGTTGCGATAGGGGCGTTCACGCCCGGCCGTTGCTTCGATGGCCTGCAGCGCTGCCAGCAACTCCTCGGGCGCAAGAGTCGATCGCAGCGCTACGACGGCGTTGTGGAAGTCGGGCCCGGCGGCGTCCACGGGTGCGCTGCGGTACAGCGCCGAGCACTGCAGCACCTGCGCGCCCGGCAGGGCCTCCATGGCCTGCACGGCGCCGCGCAACGCCGCAGGGGCGTCGCCCAGGTTGGCACCCAGGCCGATGTAGGCAAGGAATTCAGGCATCCGTGGCGGGGCCGGGGCCGGAGCCCGCGCTGTCACCCCCACCGCCACCCGGCTTGCGGCGACGCCGGCGGCGCTTCTTGGGCGCGGCGGCTGCGTCGCCCGAGAATTCGGCCGCATCCTCGCCTGGGTCGGCAGCGTTCGCAGCACCATCTTCGCGCGGCGTGGCAGCAGACGCAGACGCAGGCACCGGCGCAGGGCGCGGCACCCGCTTGACCACGGGCTGCTGCGCCTTCTGGCGAGCCCGCTGCTCTTCCTTGGCCTGATCCATCAGGTCTTCGCGGCGCTCGTCGTCAGCGCCCTGGAAGTCCTGCCACCACTCGGCCAGGGCTTCGTCCACCTCGCCCACATCGGCGCGCAGGCGCAAGAAGTCGAAGCCCGCACGGAAGCGTGGCTGTATCACCATGCCAAACGGCGTGCTGCCCACACGCTTTTCAAAGCGGGGCTGCATGACCCAGATCTCGCGCATGTCGGCGGCCAGCTTGCCACGGCCCGACACATCGCCGATGCGCTTGTCGAACACGTCGTCAATGGCATCCTGCAGCGCGGGCAGAGGGTGCTGGCGCTGGGCCAGGCGCTCCGTCCAGCTCTTGCGCACGTCTTCCCACAGCACGCAGGCGAGCAAAAAGCTGGGGGCCACAGGCTTGCCCTCGTTGACGCGGCGGTCCGTGTCGAGCAACGCGGCCTTCACGAACGGGGTGTCCGCACGCTCCACCGCCACATCCAGCAGCGGGTAGATGCCCTTGGCCAGGCCCAGCTTGCGCAGTTGCTCGACGCTGGCGATCGAGTGCCCGGTCTGCAGCAGCTTGAGCATCTCGTCGAACATGCGGCTTTGCGGCACGTCGGCCAGCAGGGCCTGCGACTGCACCAGGGGCGCCACGGTCTTGGCGTCGATGGTGAAGCCCAGGCCGCTGAGCTTGGCGGCAAAGCGCACGGCGCGGATGATGCGCACCGGGTCTTCGCGGTAGCGCGTGGCCGGGTCCCCGATCATGCGCAAGGTCTTCTTCTTCGCGTCCTGGATGCCCTTGTGGTAATCCACCACAACCTGGGAAACGGGGTCGTAGTACATCGCGTTCACGGTGAAGTCCCGGCGCGTGGCGTCTTCGTCCTGCGGGCCCCAGACGTTGTCGCGCAGCACGCGGCCGGAAGCATCCACCGCATGCTGCATGCCCGCCAGCGCTGCCTTGGAGGTCTTTTCATTGCCGCTGACCTGCCCTGCCGCGCTGTTGTCCAGGTATGCGCGGAACGTGGAGACTTCGATCACCTCATGCTCACGGCCCCGGCCATGCACGACGTGCACGATGCGAAAGCGCTTGCCGATGATGAAGGCGCGGCGGAACAGCCCCTTGACCTGCTCGGGCGTGGCGTTGGTGGCGACGTCAAAGTCCTTGGGCCGCAGGCCCAGCAGCAGGTCGCGCACGGCGCCCCCCACGATGTAAGCCTCGTAGCCGGCCTGCTTGAGCGTGGCCACCACATCGGCGGCACGGCGGTCCACCAGTTCGGGATTGATGCCGTGCACGGCGGCGGACACCTCTTCGCGCTTGCCGAAATGCGGCTTGCCGCCCGAGGTGCCGGGGGTCGATTTGCCCAGCAGTTTGTCGATGAACTTCTTGATCATGGGTGCGAGTGAAGCAAAAGGTCTGGCGCCAGGGCGCGGGGGTCAGGACGCGGGGTCCTCGTGGGCTTCAGTCTGGGAGAACAGGTCCAGTATGCGCCAGCCGCGCTCCTGGGCCATCGCGCGCAGGCGCGGGTCGGGGTTGGTCGCCACGGGACGGTCCACCTTTTCGAGCAGGGGCACGTCGTTCATGGAGTCGCTGTAGAAAGTGCTGTCCACGTCCGCCCAGGCCAGCCCGCGCTCCGCCAGCCATGCCTCCATGCGGCGAACCTTGCCCTCGCGCATGGTGGGCACGCCTTCGATCTCGCCGGTATACCAGTGGGTGAGCGGGTCGCGGGCCAGTTGCACGGCCAGCAGCGCATCATCGGCCACGCCCAGCGCCTGGGCGATGGGGCGCGTCACGAACTCATTGGTGGCGGTCACGATGAGCACGGTGTCGCCCGCATCCTGGTGCTGGCGGATGAGGTCAAGCGCCTGGGGCTTGATCGCCGGGCCGATCACGTCACGCATGAACTGCGCATGGGCGGCCGCCGAGGCCTCGGGCCCGCGCAGGCGCACGGCTTCGGTCGCAAAGCGCACGTAGTCGTGCACATTGAGCGTGCCGGCCTGGTAGTGGGCGTAGAACTCGCCGTTGCGGCGCGCGAACTCCACCGGGTCGTTCCAGCCGATGCGGATGGTGAATTCGCCCCATTCATAGTCGGAGTCGAGCGGGAGCAGCGTGTGGTCGAGATCGAACAGCGCAAGCCGCAGGCGGCGGGTATCAGAGGTCATTCAGGTTCACAAAAGGCAAAGAAGGGCGCCTCGTCATTCCGACTCGAGCATGGTCTTGAGCAAGGGTATGGTGATGGCCCGCTGGGTGCGCAGCGCAAAGGCATCAAGCTGGTCGAGCAGCAGCATCAGGCTGCCCAGGTCGCGCGAGAAGCGATTGAGCATGTAGTCCATCACGTCGTCGCCCAGAAACACGCCCCGCGCATCGGCCTCCTGGCGCAGCACCGAACGGCGCTCGGCCTCGCCCAGCAGCTGCAGCTGGAATACATGGCCCCAGCCCAGGCGGCTGCGCAGGTCGTCGCGCAGAGGCAGGTCGGCCGGAGGCAGGTTGCCGGCGGCCAGCACCCAGCGCTGGCTGCCGCTGGCAGGGCTGATCGCATTCACGAACCAGTTGAAGGCGGTGGCCTGCTGGGCGGTGTCGTACAGGTGCACGTCGTCCATGACGATGGCGGCCCAGCCCTCGTCGAAATCCGGGGGCTCGGCCACCGACGGGTCCAGCCAGCCGACGCTCGCGCCCTGCTCCTTGAGGGATTGGCGCACGGCCTTGAGCAGGTGGGTCTTGCCGCTACCGGGCTCGCCCCAGAGGTAGGTGGGCACCGGCGAGCGGGTGGCCTGGCTGCTGCCGTCGCCCGCTGCCAGGCGCAGATGCTGGAGGGCCGCCTCATTGGGGCCGGCAAAGAAACGCGCCAGGGTGGGCCCCGTGGCCAGGCCGATGTCCAGCGCCAGTTGCTTCATCATGCGCAGCCCTCCGCACGGCGCGGCTGGCGCTTGGCGAGGGGTGCGGGAGCGGCGGACAGGGAAGGA
Organism: Acidovorax sp. sic0104; assembly: GCF_019219095.1. Classification (GTDB taxonomy): domain Bacteria; phylum Pseudomonadota; class Gammaproteobacteria; order Burkholderiales; family Burkholderiaceae_C; genus Acidovorax. The sequence goes on along the minus strand of NZ_JAHUWH010000013.1, from coordinate 60,448 downwards.
ATCAGCAGCGGCATCACATGTGGGTGGGAAGGCGCCTGGCCGTAGGTGACTGCGGCGGCACGCGGCGGCAAAGTGGCTTGGGGCGCATTGTCGGGGCACCCTTCTCTTGCGAAGAGGCCGAACGACATCAAGCGATTTTAGACTGCCCCACAGGCCGTGCGGCCCGGCCCGGTGCGGGCGACCCGCCGCCGAGCCCTCGTCGCCCGCCCGCACATCGCCAACCGGCACCCGCCTGGCGCGGGAGCGATGCCGTGCGGCCGCTCGACACCGCGTCGTCAGGCCACAGCTTCCCAGCGGCCGGTGCGCTCGGACCGCCACAGGGCGTCTATCACCCGCGCCTGCGCCACCGCATCTTCCACGCCGGCGCCTTGCGGGCCGTGCCCTGCGTCGCGCACCCGCCGGGAAAAGTCCTCCACCTGCAGCCGGTACTGGTCGGCCGCAGGCAGGGTTTCGACCGTGACGCTGCTGCCGTCGAGCCGGCCCCCCTCATCCAGCGCCAGGTGCATGGGCTCGCCCCGGGCCGCATTGAAGGGTATGAACAGCTCGATGCGGCCCAGGGTGCCCACCACCTGCACCCGCTGGAAACGCACGCTCTGGGTCGAGACGGTGAAGTTCAGCTGCCGACCGGCGCCGAAATCCAGCAGGGCGCTGGTGAGCCGGTCGGTGCCCATGCGCGGGTCGCGATCCACGAGCGAGACGGCGCGCAGCGGCTCGGCCTCGAACAGATAGCGCCCCGCCAGCACGGCATAGCAGCCGATGTCGTACAGCGCCCCGCCGCCGATGCCGGGCTGGTTGCGGATATTGCCCGGGTCGTCGTTGAAGTACGAGAAGAACACCTGCACCGCCTGCAGCTCGCCGATGCGCCCGGCCCGCACCAGCTCACGGGCGCGCCGCCACTGCGGATGGTGGCGCACCATGAAGGCCTCTTCGATCAGGACCTGGGCGGATGCAGCCCGCAGGGTCTCGGCTTCGGCGGCGCTGAGCGCCACCGGTTTCTCGCACAGCACGTGCTTGCCCGCTGCGGCTGCCTGCAAGGTCAGAGGCACATGCAGGTGGTTGGGCAGCGGGTTGTAGATGGCTTCGATCTGCGGGTCGGCCAGAAGCGCTTCATAGCTTCCATAGGCCTGAGCGATGCCCAGGGTCCGCGCCGCCTCCTGCGCGGCCGGCAAGGAGCGCGAGGCAATCGCCCGCACCTCGACCAGCGGGCTGGACTGCATCGCAGGGATCACCTGCTGCAGGCCGATCCTGGCGGTGCTCAACACACCCCATGCGACGGGTTTCATGTTCTCTCCAACGAATGGCGGCCAGAGGCGGATCACAGGTAGCTGTTGAGCAGGTTTTCCAGAAGCTCCTGCCGCCCCGACGCGGGGCGCGTGTCGCGGTTGCGCTCCAGTGCCCGCTCTGCCACCTGGCCAAGCCCCAGCCGGCCGGCCAGCAGGTCCTGGCCGAACTCGCCGCCCCAGCCAGCATAGCGCGCATCGACATGGCGGGCCAGGCGCCCGTCGGCGAGCATCTTCTCGGCCACCAGCAGCGCACGCGCGGACACATCCATGCCGCCGATGTGTCCGTGGAACATGTCTTCGGCGTCAATCGACTGGCGCCGCACCTTGGCGTCGAAGTTCAGCCCTCCCGTGGTGAAGCCGCCGGCCTGCAGGATCAGGTACAGCGCCAGCGCGGTCTCGGGCACGCTGTTCGGGAACTGGTCGGTGTCCCAGCCGCACTGCATGTCGCCGCGGTTCATGTCGATGGAGCCGAAGATGCCCAGGTCGATGGCGGTGGCGATCTCGTGCTCGAAGCTGTGGCCCGACAGCGTCGCGTGGTTGGCTTCGATATTGACCTTGACCTCCTTGTCTAGGCCGTAGCGCGCCAGAAAGCCATAGACCGTGGCGGTGTCGAAGTCGTACTGGTGCTTGGTGGGCTCCCGCGGCTTGGGCTCGATCAGGATCGTGCCCTTGAAGCCGATCTTGTGCTTGTACTCCACCACCATGTTCAGAAAGCGCCCCAGCTGGTCCAGCTCCTGCCCGACGCGGGTGTTGAGCAGGGTTTCGTAGCCTTCGCGGCCGCCCCAGAGCACGTAGTTCTCACCGCCGAGCTTGAGCGTCGCGTCCATCGCCTCTTTCACCTGGAGCGCGGCCAGTGCGAATATCTCGGGATCGGGGTTGGTGGCCGCGCCCGACATGAAGCGGCGGTGGCTGAACAGATTGGCCGTGCCCCATAGCAGCTTCATGCCGGTGGCAGCCTGCTTGGCCTGCAGCACGTCGATCATTTCGTGCAGGTGGTTCACGCTCTCGCGGGGCGTGCTGCCTTCGGGCGCCACGTCCCGGTCATGGAAGCAGTAATACGGAGCGCCCAGACGGGCGAAGAAGTCGAACGCTGCATCGGCCTTCAGGCGCGCAGCGGCCATGGGGTTGGCCACCTGCTGCCAGGGGCGCTCGAAGGTGCCGTCGTAACCGAACGGGTCGAACCCGTTCCAGCAGAAGCTGTGCCAATAGCACACCGCAAAGCGCAGGTGGTCTTCCATGCGCTTGCCCAGCACAAGGCGGTCCTTGTCGTACCACTTGAAGGCCAGCGGGTTGGTGGACTGCGGCCCTTCGTAGGCGATGGGGGCCATTTCGGAAAAGTAAGTGCTCATGAAGGTTCTCGGCGAGGGACATCAGGACCTGCGGTACAGGCTGCGAAAAAGGGCATGGCGCGGCGCGAGCAACACGCGCTCGCCGGCGTCGGGCTGGTAGACGGTGTCGATGGGCGGTGGCAGGCAGATGGACTCCATCGAGGCACCCGTACTCAGCGCCGCAAGGCGGGCCGCGCCCAGAGCACCGCCGACGGCCGAATCGCCGTGCGTGGCGATCTCCACGTTCAGCGCGCTGGCCAGCATCTGCGCCCAGAAGGCGCTGCGCGCACCGCCGCCCACCAGCGAAAGGCGGTGCACCTGGCTGCCTGCGGCGTGCAGCGCGGTCAGGCCATCCAGCAGGCCAAAGCTCACGCCCTCCATCACCGCATAGCCCAGGCGCGCGGCGTCGGTGTCGAAGTCCAGGCCGTGAAAGCTGCCACGCACCTGGGCGTCGTTGTGGGGGGTCCGCTCACCGCTCAGGTAGGGCAGGAACAGCGGCGCCGCTGCGCGGTCTCTGGCGCTCAATGCCTGCGCGCGCGCCGCAATCTCTCCCGCGTGCGCGGACCCGAGCAGTTGGGCGACCCATTGCAGCGCGCTGGCGGCCGCAAGCATCACGCTCATCTGGTGCCAGCGGCCCGGCACGGCGTGGCAGAACGCATGCGTGGCACTGGCGGGGTTGGGCTGATAGGTGGGTGTGACGACGAACAGCACGCCGCTGGTGCCCAGCGAGAGAAAGCCCTGGCCGCGCGCTACTGCGCCCATGCCCACGGCGCTGGCTGCGTTGTCACCCGCACCGCCCGCCACCAGCGTGCCGGCTGGCAGGCCCAGCGCCTGCGCCACATCGGCGCGCAATGTGCCGCTGGCGGCACTGCCCTCCACCAGGCGCGGCATGTGCCGGCGGGCAAGTCCGGTCAGCGCGAGCAATTCATCCGACCAGTCGCGGCGCTGCACGTCCAGCCACAGCGTGCCGCTCGCATCCGACATGTCGCTCACATGCTCGCCCGTCAGCATCAAGCGAACGTGGTCCTTGGGCAGCAGCACCTTGTGCACGCGCCGGAACACCTCGGGCTCGTGGCGCGCCACCCAGCGCAGCTTGGGGGCGGTGAAGCCCGGCATGGCCAGGCTGCCGCCCAGGGCGCTCAGGGCCGGCAGCTCGCGCATCATGGCTGCGCACTCGTCGGCGCTGCGGGTGTCATTCCACAGGATGGCGGGGCGCAGCACGCGGTCGTGTGCGTCCAGCAGCACGGCACCGTGCATCTGTCCCGACAGGCCGATGCCCTGGGTGGCCGCGTATTCGCGGGGGTGCGCGGCCCGCAGGCCGGCCAGTGCCGCCAGGGTGGCGGCCCACCAGTCGGCTGGATCCTGCTCGCTGTGGCCCGGGTGTGGGCGCGACACCGACAGGGCCGCGCCCGAAGACCCGACGACACGCTGGTCCGGGGCGAGCAACAGAGCCTTGACTTCCGAGGTGCCGATGTCGATGCCGATATACATGGATGATGGATGGAAAATTTCAGTGGGAAGCGGCTGAGGGCAGATTGCGCAATGAAACTCTGGATGTTTCCGCAGGTGCGCAGGCACCCGATGCGCCCACGGCAGCCGGTGCATGCATGGGCCGCAATTCGTGGTGCAGCACCAGAGCAGCAGCGCCCACCGCGGAAGCCAGCAGGCCGTAGCGGGCTGCGCGCACCGGGGGCGCTGCCACGCCGGCGCTGGCTGCGTATGCCGACAGCGTGTCGCCCGCAGTACGCACCAGGGCCGGATACCGCTCACACGACGGGCCACCCACCACCAGGGCACCGGGGTTGAATGTGGTCCAGAGGTTCTGCAGCACGACGCCCAGGTAGACACCGCCGCGCGCAGCGTCCGCATCGCGGCCCAATGCGCGGGCGCCGAAGAAGGTTTCGGCACAGCCCTTGCGTCCGCACGAGCAAGGTGGCCCGTCGATCTGAAGGATGCTGTGGCCGATTTCGCCGGCCATGCCTTGCAGCCCGGTGAACAGCCGGTCGTTGAGCACGATGCCCGCGCCAACGCCCACGCCGCAGGTCACGAAGATCAGCGAGTCCATCGCTTCACCGTCTGCAAACTCGTACTCGCTGAGCGCGGCGGTGTCCGCCTCGTTCTGCACATGCACCGCCACCGGCGGGCTGCCCGCGTCGGCCAGCGCACGCGTGATCAGCGGCAGGAAGGCAACGTCGCGCCATCCCAGGTTGGGCGCAAAGCGAATGGTGCCGGTGGCCTCGTCGAACGCACCGGGCACACCGATGCCCACGCCCGATACCGTGGCCTGCCTGGCCGCCAGCTCGGCCTGCGCGCGCACCACCAGGGCCGCCACCTCGCGGCACACGGCGGCGGGGTCGCGGTCAGCCAGGGGCTCTTCGGCGGAGCACAGCACCTCGCCGGTGACCGACACGCCCACCACCCGCAGCGACTCGACGCCGATCTCCACGCCCACCATGGCGCGGCGGCTGCCATCAAGGCGCAGCGGGGTGGACGGGCGGCCCATGCCTTGCGCGGCTGCCAGCCCGGTCTCTGCGAACCAGCCTTCTTCGATCAGCTCCCGCACCAGCAGGCTGACGGTGGATTTGGTCAGGCCGCTCTCCTGGGCCAGTTGCGCGCGCGAGAGGCTGCCGCGCTGGCGCAGCAGCCGCAGCAGCACGCTGCGGTTGATGCGCTTGACAAGTTGCTGGTCGCCGGTGGTTTTCATGCAAAGTGGGTTGAAAGGCGCGGACCGCGGGCTCACAGGCCGTGGTACTGCGCTTTTCCTTCAGGTTGTTTGCCAGCGATGATCATGCCCAGGACTTCGTCCTCGGTGACGTCGGCGGTGCGGTAGGCGCCCACCAGCCGGCCGTTCTTCATGACGGCCAGCCGGTCGCTCAGGCCGAACACGTCGGGCATGTCGTGGGTGATGAGAAAGATGCCCACCCCCTCGGCCTTGAGCTGGCGCACCAAGCGGCCCACCATGGCGGTCTCCTCGGGGCCGAGCGCAGCGGTAGGCTCGTCCATGATGAGGATGCGGGCGTTGAAGTAGATGGCGCGCGAGATCGCCACCACCTGGCGCTGCCCGCCCGACAGGCGCCGCACCGGCGTGCGCACGTTGCGGAAGTTCTTGTTCAGCCGCTCGAAGACCTTGCGGGCCTCGGCGTCCATGCGATGGTCATCCAGCGTGCGCCAGCGCGTGAGCAGCTCGCGGCCGAGGAACAGGTTGGCCACCGCGTCCAGGTTGTCGGCCAGCGCCAGCGTCTGGTAGATCGACTCGATGCCGCGCCGCTGCGCGTCGGCCGGCGTGCGGATGTTCGCGGCCTCGCCCTGCACCAGCACTTCGCCACTGTCGATGGGGTAGGCACCGGCCAGCATCTTCATCAGCGTGGACTTGCCCGCGCCGTTGTGGCCCAGCAGGGCCACGACCTCGCCGGGGTGCAGGGTCAGGCTCACGTCGTCCACCGCACGCACGCCGCCGAAGGCCTTGCGGATGTTGCGCATCTCGACCAGCGGGGCGCTCATGCGGCATCTCCCGTCACGCGGCGGTATACGACATCGAACACCACCGCCGCGATCAGCACCTGGCCGATGATCACGTAGCGCAGGCCGATGGAGATATCAAGCAGCAGGAGGCCGCTGTCGATGCTCTGCATGATGAGCGCGCCCAGCACCGACCCCAGGATGGAGCCGCTGCCGCCGGCCAGCGCCGTGCCGCCGATTACGGCGGCCGCGATCACGAACAGCTCCATGCCCGTGCCCAGCGAGTTGGTGCCGGCATTGAGCCGTGCGATCGACACCATGGCGGCGATGGTGATGAGCACTCCCATCAGCGCGAAAAGCATCAGCGTGACCTTGCGCACCGGAATGCCCACCAGCGCCGCCGCCTCGGGGTTGCCGCCAATGGCGAACACATAGCGCCCGAAGCGCATGCGCCGCACGATGAAGGACAGCACCACAGCCACCCCGCCCCATATCAGCACCGGGATGGGCACGCCCTGGGGCGTGTCCTTGGTCGGGATCTGGTAGGCGTTCATGGTGGCGACAAAGCCCACGGCAATGACGGCCGGCACCGCCGCCACAAGCGCATCCAGCCACAGGGGCGGGCTGGGCACGCCGTACGCAGCCTGGGCCCGGCGGCGCATCCAGGTCTTGAGGCCCAGCAGCGCCACCAGCACTGCAGCGAGCACCCAGCCGGCCTGCACGCCGATGGCGCCGTCGAAGCCGCCGCCCAGGCGCTGGAAGAACGCATCGCTCACCGGCTGCGTCTTTCCGTCAGCCACCAGGAACGCAGCACCGCGAAACGACATCAGCCCGCCCAGCGTGACCACGAACGACGGCACGCCCAGCATCGCCGTGAGCGCGCCCTGGTACAGCGACACCCCGATGGCCACGGCCAGGCCCGCCAGCGAGGCTTCGACCCAATGCCAGCCGGCGGTGTACATCAGCGTGGCGATCAGCACTCCGACGAAACCCATCACCGAGCCCACGGACAGATCGATGTGCCGCGCCACGATGACCAGCACCACCACCGTGGCCACGATGCCCACCACCGCTGTCTGCTGCGCGATGTTGTAGAGGTTCTCGGGCGACAGGAACAACCCGCCCGAGAGGATGTTGAACACGATGGCGGTGGCCACCAGCACGGCACCCATCAACACCAGCCGCCAGTCGATGGACAGCTGCCTCAGGGCATTGGGAACAGGGCTCACAAGCGCACTCCGCCAGAGATATGAGAAGAGATCAGGGCAGCCCGCGGGCTGCGGGCTTTCTGCTCATTGAGAAATCTTCTTCGAACTTGAAACATCCGTTCGGGTTGAGCTTGTCGAAACCTTGCGCGGCGCTTCGACAAGCTCAGCGTGAACGGTTTGAGTAGGTTCGTGTCTGATCAACAAGGGGACACACAGCCCCCCGGCGCGACTACCAGCAGAGCGCCGTCACTTGCAGGCGGCAGGCGCCCTGGCCGCGTCCACGCCCTTGCACAGCGCATCCTTCTTGATCCAGCCCGCCGTGACCACCAGGTCCAGGTTCTTGGCGGTGATGGGCACGGGCTTGAGAAACTGCGCCTGCAGCGACACCTTCTTCTCGCCGCCGTTCCAGGTCTGAGCGCCGGCCACCTTCTGCCCCTTGGCCAGCGACACTGCGGCCGTTGCGGCGTCGCGCCCCAGGTCGCGGGCATCCTTCCAGACCGACACGGTCTGCGTGCCCTGCGCCACGCGGTTGAGCGCGGCGTGGTCGCCGTCCTGGCCCGAGACGGGGATGCCCTTGATGCCCTTGGCCGTCAGCGCCGCCACCACGCCACCGGCCGTGCCGTCGTTGGAGGCCACCACGGCGTCGATCTTGCCGCCGCTCTTGGTGATGATCTGCTCCATGTTTTTCTGCGCCACTTCGGGCTTCCAGCCCTCGGTGTATTCCTCGCCAACGATCTTGATGTCGCCCTTGGTGATGGCCGCCTCGATCACCTCCTGCTGTCCGCCGCGCAGGAAGTTGGCGTTCGGGTCCGTGGGCGATCCCTTGATCATCACGTAGTTGCCCTTGGGCCTGGCCTCGAACACTGCGCGCGCCTGCATGCGGCCGACCTCGACGTTGTCGAAGGTGATGTAGAACACGCCCGGCGCCTCGATCAGGCGGTCGTAGGCGAGCACCGGAATCTTCTGCTGCGCGGCCTTATTGACGGCGGGCAGGATGGCGTCCTTGTCCATCGCCAGCACGATCAGCACCTTGGCGCCCTTGGCGATGAGCGAGTCCACATCCGACAACTGCTTTTCGGGCGAGCCGCCCGCGTCGGCGCTGATGTAGCTGGCGCCCAGCTTGGCAAGCTGATCCTTGATGGCCTTCTCGTCGGTCTTCCAGCGCTCTTCCTGGAAGTTGGACCAGCTCACGCCCACGACCTGGGCCCACGCTCCGGCGCTGGCCAGGCCGAACGCCAGTGCGGCCAAAGTTGTCTTCAGTTTCATTCTTGTCTCCATAGGACGGCCTCGTGCGGGCCTTGGGTTTTGGTGAACGATTCGCTGACTGCCTGCCGCGCCGCGACCCCTCTCGCCGCCCCCGGCAACCAGGGGCCAGCCACCGACATAGTGCGAGCGACGAACAAATTATGGAATCTTCACGCGAGGGCCCGCATCCGTGCAAACCCGACATAGTTTGATGAGTGAACTTATATGTGTGCGGCGACACGAGAATATGGCGATCGAGTGGGTAGCGCAGCCCTTTCCGACCTCAAAGCCCCCGCCCAGACAGGGCTGAGGCAGGGCGCCCTTGCGGTGCCCCTTAAAATCGCCGGATTCCAGCCCGCCCGGCGGGTCTACCAGCACCAAAGCCTTTCCATGAGCTCCTCTGCCTCCTCCACCCCCATCTCCTACAAAGACGCCGGCGTCGACATCGACGCGGGCGACGCGCTGGTCGAGCGCATCAAGCCGCTGGCCAAGAAGACCATGCGCGAAGGCGTGCTGGCGGGCATCGGCGGCTTCGGCGCGCTGTTCGAAGTGCCCAAGCGCTACCAGGAGCCCGTGCTCGTGTCCGGCACCGATGGTGTGGGCACCAAGCTCAAGCTGGCGTTCGAATGGAACATGCACGACACCGTGGGCATCGACCTGGTGGCCATGAGCGTGAACGACGTGCTGGTGCAGGGAGCGGAGCCCCTTTTCTTCCTGGACTACTTCGCCTGCGGCAAGCTGGACGTGGACACCGCTGCCGCAGTGGTCGGCGGCATCGCCAAGGGTTGCGAGCTGTCGGGCTGCGCGCTGATTGGCGGCGAAACGGCAGAAATGCCCGGCATGTACCCCGCCGGTGAATACGATCTGGCCGGCTTCGCAGTGGGTGCGGTGGAAAAGTCCAAGATCCTGACCGGCAGGGACGTGAAGCCCGGCGATGTGGTGCTGGGCCTGGCGTCCGCCGGCGTGCACTCCAACGGTTTCAGCCTGGTGCGCAAGTGCATCGAGCGCGCAGGCGCCAGCGCTCCCGCCACACTGGACGGCAAGCCCTTCAAGCAGGCCATCATGGAGCCCACCCGCCTGTATGTGAAGAATGTGCTGGCCGCGCTGGCACAGCATCCTCATTCTGGGGATGCCGACGCGACCGGCGGGATCAAGGCCCTGGCCCACATCACCGGTGGCGGCCTGCTGGAGAACATTCCCCGTGTGCTGCCCGAAGGCACCGCCGCCCACCTCCAAAAGGGCAGCTGGCCCCAGACAGAGCTGTTCGCATGGCTGCAGAAGACGGCCGGCATCGATGACATCGAGATGAACCGCACCTTCAACAACGGCATCGGCATGGTGGTGGTGGTGCATGCCGCCGCTGCCGAGGCCGTGGCCGCCACGCTGCAGGCTGCGGGCGAGCAGGTGTACGCCATCGGCAAGATCGCCGCACGCGGCGACGGCGCCGCCGTGGTCGTGGCCTGACGGGCGGCCCTCATCGAGACCGCAACCCACGTCACGCCCCGCGCATGGCGCAGCGCCCTCCCCTGCCCGCCCTCGCTCCGCAGCCTGAGCCTGTCACGCTGCCGCCCCGGCCGCTGAGCCGGGGCATCGTCGTGGCCAGCTACCTGCTGGTGGCGGGCGTGCTGCTGCTGGTGATGTGGCGCGGTCTGCTGCCGGGCCTGCTGTGCGTGTGCCTGGGCTTTCTCGTCACCCGGGCCTTCACCCGCTGGATGGCGGGCGGACTGGGACGGTTGCAGCGCCAGGCCATGCCATCGCCCGCCACCCTGCGGGTGGCTCAGGTGGCGGCAGCCGCCCTGGTGATGCTGCTGCCGCTGGCCCTCCTGGCAACCGGCCTGACACACTCGCGCGGCTACCTCGTCAGTGCACCACAGCAGTACCAGGAACTCCTCACCTACATGGCCCGCACGGTACTGGAACTGCGCCTGAAGCTGCCGGCCGACATGGCCTCGCACCTGCCCGAGGGAGCGGCCGACATCCAGCGCATCATCGCCAGCTATCTGGGCGCCAAGGCGGGAGCGCTGGCGATGGCGGGGCGCGCCTGGCTCGGCAGCGTATTGTTCGCCTACGTGGGCCTGCTCATCGGGGCGCTGGCGGCCGTTCGCCCCCCGGCACTGGCGCGCGGACCGCTGGCCCAGCAGCTGAAGCTGCGCATCACGCTGTTCGGCGAAGCCTTCCGCCAGATCGTGGCCGCCCAGTTCTGGATTGCCACTTTCAACACCCTGCTCACGGCGATGTTCCTGCTGTTCGTCCTGCCGCTGTGGGACCTGGAGCTGCCCTACACGCCCATGCTCATCACCTTCACCTTCGTCGCGGGTCTGGTGCCGATCGTGGGCAACCTGGTGTGCAACGTGGTAATCACCATCGTGGGCCTGTCGGTCTCACCGCTGGCGGCGGCTGCCTGCCTGGGCTTTCTGATCCTGATCCACAAGGCCGAGTACGTGATCAACGCCAAGGTGGTCGGCCGCCGCACGCAGATGGGCGTGTGGGAGCTGCTGTCCGTGATGTTCGTCGCCGAGGCCGTCTTCGGCCCTGCAGGACTGGTGGCGGCGCCGCTGTTCTACGCCTACCTCAAGAAAGAGCTGGTGGCTGCGCGCCTGGTGTAGACGTCTCAAGCCCCTGGTGCCGTGGCACCCCGCGCACCGTTCATTGCGCGCCCGGTTCCCCCGGGATTGCCCGCGCAGCCAGCATCCCTGCGGGTTTGTGCCAAGCGAGCCCCACTGTATCCAGCAGTAACCTGACGCGGTGCGGCGCCCCTTGCCGCGGACAGAAGGCTCTCGATGACGATCGCAAGAAAACTGGCCCTTCTGGTGCTGAGTGCCGTTCTCGGCATCGCAGTGATGACCGCGTGGTTCCTGGTCTCCGAGCGCAAACTCATCCTGGAGGAGCGCCAGACCGGCGTGCGCCAGGTCGTGGAGGCTGCGCATGGCATCGCCACGCATTTCCATGAATTGAGCACCAAGGGCGGCATGCCCGATGAAGAGGCGCGCAAGCGCGCGGCAGCCGCGATACAGGCCGTGCGCTACAGCGGCACCGAATACGTGTGGATCAACGACATGCACCCGCGCATGGTGATGCACCCCGTGCGCCCTGAGCTCAACGGCCAGGATCTGACCGCCAACAAGGACCCCAACGGCAAGCAGCTGTTCGTCGAGTTCGTGCGGACCGTGCAGTCCAGCGGCGCGGGTTTCGTGCCTTACCTGTGGCCCAAGGCGGGCAGTGACACGCCGGTAGAAAAAACCTCATACGTCAAGGGCTTCGCGCCCTGGGGCTGGGTGATCGGGTCGGGCGTGTACATCGACACCGTGGACTCGGCCATCTGGAAGCGCGCCCTGGGGTTTGGCGCCATCGCGCTGGTGCTGGGCGTGGCGCTTCTGGTGGTGGGCACGCTGATCTCGCGCAACCTGCTCGGGCAGCTCGGCGGCGAGCCCGACTATGCACGCGGTATCGCGCGCAGCATTTCCGAGGGCGACCTGTCCGTGGCCGTGGCCACCCGCCAGGGCGACCGCTCGAGCCTGCTGGTGGACATGCAGGCCATGCAGGGCAACCTGCACCGCATCGTGCAGCGCGTGCGCGACGGCACCGAGCACATCGCCAGCGCCTCGCAGGAGATCGCCCTGGGCAACCAGGACCTGTCGGGCCGCACCGAGTCGCAGGCGAGCGCGCTGGAGCAGACTGCCGCGTCGATGGAGGAGATGACCTCCAACGTGAAGCAGAACGCCGACAACGCGCGCCAGGCCAGTGTGCTGGCACAGTCTGCCTCGGAGGTGGCGCGCCAGGGCGGCGCGGTGGTCGAGAAGGTGGTGCAGACCATGGGCTCCATCGACGCGTCCTCGCGCAAGGTGTCGGACATCACCGGCGTGATCGAGGGCATCGCGTTCCAGACCAACATCCTGGCGCTGAACGCCGCCGTGGAAGCCGCGCGCGCCGGCGAGCAAGGCCGCGGCTTCGCGGTGGTGGCCACCGAGGTGCGCAACCTGGCGCAGCGCTCGTCCGAGGCGGCCAAGGAGATCAAGGCCCTCATCAGCCGCTCGGCCGACGAGGTCCGCCAGGGCACGCAGCTCGCTCAGGAGGCCGGCACCACCATGCAGAACGTGGTGAACAGCGTGCAGCGCGTGTCCTCGGTGATCGAGGAGATCAGCCAGGCCAGCCGCGAGCAGACCGACGGCATCGAGCAGATCAACCAGGCCGTGGCGCAGATGGACCAGGGCACGCAGCAGAACGCGGCCCTGGTGGAGCAGGCCACCGCCGCTGCCGCCGCGCTGCAGCAGCAGGCACACGACCTCCAGCAGGTGGTGGCGGCCTTCCACCTGCAGGCCGGGCATGGGGGCGACCATGGCGCACCCGCCCTGCCCACCACAGGGGCGCCGCGCCAGCTCCGCTGAGGACAATGGCACACGGGGCTGCGCTGGCGCAATAACGCCCTGCCGGGCACAACGCGGTGTCCCACCACAGCAGCGTGCGACCGTGCGGCTGGACGCTACTCTATTGATAGCTGGCAGCGCTTACCCATCCAGCGGAAGAGCGCTTTTCTCCTCAGATCCTCCGCCGGTCGAATTGCCGGGCCACGAACGACCAGACCAGCGCCGAGGCGTCCGGCCCCGCTGGGTCGCTGTAGGGCTGATGGGCCGCGCCGCCGCTCCAGGCGTGCGCGAGGCCCGCCACCTCGCGCAGGGCCACCACGGTGCGCCCCCGGGCCTTGAATTCCGTCACCTGCATGGCATGCCGCTGGCCCCGTTGCAAGGTGCGCACGGCCCCGGCACGGGCACCCAGCGCCTCGGCCCAAAGCGCCGCCGTGGCCGAAGCATTGCGCACCGACACCACATTGTCCGCATCTCCATGCAGGACCAGGAGCGGGGGCAGCGCGGGGCCCGTGCCTGACGGGGAGGCAGAAGGCACCGCGGCGGACGCGGCAGCCGCCGCCTTCGACAGCAGGCCGGGCAACCGGTGCAACCGGGGCTCAGGCAGTTGCGCGTCGCGCCGCCCATGCATCGCGGCCAGGGCAGTAGCTGCCGATTCGGCAGTGCCAGGTGCCACGCCCGAATGCATGGCCACGGCGCAGAATCGGTGCGGGTACGTGCCCGCCATCAGCACGGCCATGCTGGCACCTGCCGACAGGCCGGCCACCGCGACACGCGCAAGATCCACCGGCTGACGCCGCGCGACCTTGTCGACTGCGGCGAGCAAGGTGGCTGCCTCGGCATCCGCCTTGCCGTTGCGGCGCTCAAACCAGTTCCAGCAGCCGTGCGCGTTGGCCACGCGCTCCTGCTCCGGGTACAGCACCAGGAAGCGCTCTCGCGCTGCCAGACGATTCATGCGCGACGAGACCGCCAGGTCCCAGCCCGTCTGCCCGCAGCCGTGCAGCATCACCAGCAGTGGAAAGGTCTCGCCAGGGCGCGGCCCCAGCCCCGGCGGCACGAAGAGGTGGTAGCGCCGCGCGCCGGCCGGCCCCGGCGCAACGCCGGCGAGCCAGTCGCCCCGAACGGGGTTGCGCGGCTTGCGTGCGCCACGCACGGCGGCCGGCAGGGCGCCTGGCGCCGATGCCTTGCGCAGCGGTGCCACCGCCTTGGCCGGACGCACAGGACGTGTGGCACGTACCAGCGCCTTCAGGTTGCGCTGATACGCCCGCGTCAGCGCTGACAGGGAGAACATGCGAGAGCGTCGGGCCATGGAGATGTGAGGTTGCTAGCCGGTCGTTGAAGCTTGTGCGGGGCAGGCCGGCTTTGCGGAATGCGCCCACCGAATAAGGGAAAACCCTAGCCACCATAACAGCATCCAGGCCACCACGCACGAACACTATCAATTTAATAGCTATCCGCCATTTACCAGTATGCGCTGATAGCAATTTCGGCTGGTATTTTCAGTCCGGAGGGTGCTGCTCCACAACGTTGCCTCGCTCGCCCGACCCTGGTTGCCTACCTGTTGCAGCAGCGCTCCTGATCGATGTCGCAATTTGATCGGAATTTGTCCTGCCGGGTTCGGACACCCACTGCGGTGAGAGGCAAGATAAGCGCCATGGCATCACGCCGGACGATGCGGCCAGCAACTGATTTCGTCCGATAGTGATGGATTCAAGTGAGTTGAAGCTACCCGCCCCGCCGGAAGGACACCCCGATGCGCATCACCGTCTGCGAACTCCCCTACCAGCCCGCGCTGCTCGACCCCGCCTGGGCCGCGCTGTGCGCGCACACCCGCGCCGAACGCTCCGAACTCGTGCTGCTGCCCGAGTTCGCGTTTGCCGAACCCGTGTGGGAAACCTTGCCCATGGACCCCGCCCGCTGGGACGCCGCCGTGGCCTTGAGCGACGCCTGGCAGACCCGCCTGCACGAGTTGGGCGCCCGCTGGGTGGTGGGTGCGCGCCCGGTCACCGATGGCGCTCGGCGCTTCAACGAAGGCTTTGCGTGGTCGCCCGAAGGGGGCCATGTTCCACTGCGGCGCAAGTTCCACCTGCCCGACGAACCGGGGGGTTGGGAGGCGCGCTGGTTCGAACGCGGCGATGCGGCCTTTTCCCGCTTCGAAGCCGGGGAGTTGGCGTTCGGACTCAACATCTGCTCCGAGCTCTGGGCGCTGGAGACCTACGGCACATACGCCGCGCAAGCACCCGTGCAGGCCATCCTTTCGCCACGCGCGACGGCCGCCGCCACCACCGCCAAGTGGCTGGCCGTGGGCACCGTCGCCGCTGTGCGCACCGGCGCCTACAGCCTGTCATCCAACCGTGTGGACAGCACAGCCGGCACCTACGGCGGCACGGGCTGGGCCATCAGCCCCGACGGCGTGCTGCTGGCGCGCACCTCGCCCACGCAGCCGTTCGTCACCGTGGACCTGGACCTGCAGGCCCCGGCCGCAGCGCAGTCCACCTACCCGCGCTACGTCTTTTCTGCCACTGCCCCATCGCAACCCGCTCCCGCACCATGACCGACGCCACTGCAGCCCGTACCCTCACTGCCAACACACTGAACATAGCCATCCTCGTCTTCGACGAAGTGGAGGCCCTGGACCTCGCTGGCCCCTACGAGGTGTTCACTACCGCCACCCGCATGCACAAGCGCCTGCAGCCTGGCGCACCCGCGCCGTTTGCCGTGCAGTGCGTGGCCCGCAGCCTGGCCCCCGTGCAGGCGCGTGCCGGCCTGCGCGTGCTGCCCGACGCCGACTTCGCCACTGCCATCGCGCCCGACGTGCTCGTCGTGCCCGGCGGCGTTGTGGACGCCACAGCGGCCTGCGCCGAAACCCGCGCCTGGGTGGCCCGGGCCGCACAGGGCGCGCAGATCACGGCGTCGGTGTGCACCGGGGCGTTCATCCTGGCGGCGGCCGGTGTGGTCACCGGCGGGCCCGTCACCACGCACTGGGAGGACATCGCCGACCTGCGCGCGCAGTTTCCGGCGCTGCAGGTGCAGGAGAATGTGCGCTGGGTGGACCGCGGCACGCTCGTCACCTCCGCCGGCATCAGCGCCGGGATCGACATGAGCCTGCACCTGGTCACGCGCCTGGCGGGTGCCGGGCTGTCGCAGCGTACCGCCCGCCAGATGGACACGCCATGGAAGGAGTGAAGCCCCCTGAACCGCTTCGCGGCTTCCGCCGAGGGAGACGCCACCCGTGGCCCGGCAAAGCCGGTTCCCCGATGGCGCTGGCCTGCAGGCGCGCCGGTTTTGACGGGCGGTGAACCAACCCACCCGTTCGGGCTGAGCCTGTCGACGCCAGGGCACTGCACGCGCTCAGCCCTTTCACCAGTGGGGGCGAACGGTTAAAACGATGCCGCCGCCTGCCATCAACCAACAACCATCCCACTGCGATGCCCGACACCCCGCTCGCCGCCATCCACGTCTACTTCGCCCTGCTCCCCGGCAGCCTGGTGCTGGACTGGGCAGGCCCCGCTGAAGCGTTGCGCATCGCCAACCAGACCTTGCGCGCACGCGGACTGCCCGAGCGCTTCGTGCAGCACTTCGTGAGCCCCACGCCCGATGCCATGTCCTCGGTGGGCGTCGCCCTCTCCGGCCTCGCGCCGCTGCCCGACACCCTGCCCAGCCCCGCCTGGGTGGTGCTGGTGGGCCTGGCGGGCCAGCGCATCGATGTGGCCGGCACCGAAGCACAGGCGCTGCTGCACTGGCTGCGCGGCCTGCGGCTGGCGGCCGGGCAACTGGAACTGGTGACGGTGTGCGCTGGCGCGGTGCTCGCGGCGCACGCAGGGCTGCTGACGGGCCGCCGCGCCACCACGCACCATCTTCATCTGGATGAGCTGGCCGAGGTGGACCCGCGCTGCGACGTGGCTGCCAACCGCGTGTTCGTGACTGACGGGCCCGTGTACACCAGCGCGGGCGTGACCACCGGCATCGACCTGCTGCTGCACCGCATCTCGGACCTGTGCGGCCCCACGGTGGCTGTGCAGGTGGCGCAGGCCATGGTGATCGGGCTGCGGCGCGGACCCGACGACCCGCAGTTCTCCCCCTTTCTGCACCACCGCAACCACCTCCATGCGGCTTTGCACCGCGTGCAGGATGCCGTGGGCCAGCAGCCCCAGGCCGAGTGGAGCGTGCCAGCCATGGCCGAGATCGCGCACACGTCCCCGCGCCACCTGACACGGCTGTTCCTGGAGCATGCGGGCATCGCGCCGCTGTCCTACCTGCGCCGCATCCGCCTGGCCACGGCCGAGGCGGCGCTGCAGTCCGGGCGCAACGTGACGCAGGCGGCACAATTGGCCGGCTTCAGCTCCGACACGCAACTGCGCCGCGCCTGGCATCAGTTCGGCCGGGGCGGCACGCCCTCCCAGAGCCCGGCGCGCAAATCGCCGCGCTGACAGGAATGGGCTGCCGGGGCTGCGGCCCAGCCCATAATCAAGGCCCATCGCGACTGCCTCCCCACCGCCATGAAAGAGCCCCCGCGCCCCGCCAACGAGGACGACCGCCTGCAGGCCCTGCGGCAGTTGCTGATCCTGGACACCCCGCCCGAAGAGCGCTTCGACCGGCTCGCCGCCTTCGCCGCCGAAGAGTTCGACATGCCCATCGTGCTGCTGTCGCTCATCGACGAAGACCGGCAGTGGTTCAAGGCCCGCGTCGGACTGGACGTGTGCGAGACCGGGCGCGGCATCTCGTTCTGCGGCCACGCCATCCTGCAGGACGAGACCATGGTGGTGCCGGATGCGACGCTGGACGACCGCTTTGTCGACAACCCCATGGTCACGGGCGATCCGCACATCCATTTCTACGCGGGTGCGCCGCTCAAGATGCCGGGCGGGCAAAACATCGGCACGCTGTGCCTCATCGACCGCGCACCGCGCCAGCTCGACGAGGTCGACCTGGCCATCCTCGCGTCGCTGCGCGACCTGGCGGTGGAGGAGCTGGTGCGCCGCGCCCACGAGGAGGCGGCCCCATGAGCGCCACCTCGCAGCAAGACATCCTGCTGGTCGAGCCCAGCTCGCTCACCGGCAGCATCATCGTGGCCACCGCACGCCAGCTGAACCTGCCGCCGGTGCGCCAGGTCAACAGTGTGCGCAACGCGCAGCAGCAGTTGACGAACAAGGGCTTCTCGGGCGTCATCGTCTCGCTGGACGAGACCGCCGAGGCTGTGGGGCTGCTGGAGCAGTTGCGCAACGCCCAGTTCGCGGTGGACGCCCAGGTGCCCGTGGCCGTCACCACCGACCGGGTCGACGCCTCCACCGCCGTGCAGATGAAAGCCCTGCAAGTGCGGCGCGTGCTGCTCAAGCCGTTCAAGGTGCGGGATGTGATCTCGACGATCCAGATGCTCAAGGGCGCGGCGCAGAGGCCCTGAATCTTGCCTTTTCAGGGCTCTGCGGCTTGCCTCCCTAGCGCGAGTAGCTACAAAAACAGGAGCTGCTCGACGGGGCGCCTGGTGCGTGGCACCACGGTGCCCCAGCGCAGCTACGTCGTCTGGGTGGGCCTCAGTACACCTCGGGCACGTACATCGACGCGGGCACGGGCTGGCGCAGGTATTCGGGGTTGCGCACGCGCTCGGGCAGCACGACGGGGGGGTGAGGCACTTCCTGGTAGGGCATCTGCGAAAGCAGGTGCGCGATGCAGTTCAGGCGCGCCTTTTTCTTGTCCACGGCTTGCACCACCCACCACGGCGCCTCGGGTATGTGGGTGCGCTCGAGCATGGTTTCCTTGGCCTTGGTGTAGGCCTCCCAGCGCACGCGGCTTTCCAGGTCCATGGGGCTCAATTTCCACTGCTTTAGCGGATCGTGGATGCGGCCCAGGAAGCGCAGGTGCTGCTCCTCGTCGGTGATGGAGAACCAGTACTTGACGAGGCGGATGCCCGAGCGCACGAGCATCTTCTCGAACTCTGGCACGGTGCGAAAGAACTCCTCGTACTCGTCGTCGGAGCAAAAACCCATCACGCGCTCCACTCCCGCGCGGTTGTACCAGCTGCGGTCGAACAGCACCATCTCGCCCGCAGCGGGCAGGTGCGCCACATAGCGCTGAAAGTACCACTGCGTGCGCTCGCGGTCGTTCGGCGCGGGCAGTGCGGCCACACGGGCCACGCGGGGGTTCAGGCGCTGGGTGATGCGCTTGATCACGCCGCCCTTGCCGGCTGCATCGCGACCCTCGAACAGGATCACCACCTTCTCGCGGCTGTGCTGCACCCAGTCCTGCAACTTGACCAGTTCGCCTTGCAGCCGGAACAGGTCCTTGAAATACTGCTGGCGGGCCAGCTTGTCTGCGGCCGTGGGCGCGCCGATGTCGTCCACCTCGCGGTCTTCGATCTCCAGCTCCAGCTCCTCGTCGTAGCTGTCGATCAGGTCATTGGCAATGCGTTGCATCAGTTCCTGGGTGTCGAGGGCGTTGTTGTAGAGCATGGCTTTGAAAATTGGGCGTCGAAAAGACGGCCATGGTCGCCAGGGCCGATGACGCTGTCGTGACAAAGAGATGACTGGCGCGTGATGTGTCACGGCAGCGTCATACCCCAGAGCCACCATGCATGTCCGTGTCCACTCCAGCCGCATCCCATCCTACTCCTGGCCCGCCCGCCATGGCCGGACTCAATACCAGCCTCAACTATGGGGGTGATGCCGCCGGACTCATCTGCGGCTACCTGCTGGGCGAGGACGGACCGCCGCGCGGGGTCGACTCGGTGCAGGCGGCGCAGTGGCTGGCAGCAGCCGGGCCGGGCGACGCCCCCAAGCCGCGGGGCGAATTCCTGTGGCTGCATTTCAACCTGAGCCAGGCCCAGGCCGTGCGCTGGATGGAGCGGCATGCGGATCTGCCAGAGGCGTTCTTCGATGCGCTCAAGGATCGGTCCGTCTCCACGCGCATCGAGCGCGACGACGACACGCTGATCGCCGTGCTCAACGACGCACACTTCGACTTTGCATTCGAGCCCTCGGACATCGCCACGCTGTGGACCAGCGTCGCGCCACACCTGATGGTGACGGGGCGCACCCGCCCGTTGCGCTCGGTGGACGCACTGCGCACCGCGGTGCGCAGTGGCCAGGCGCCGCGCTCCAGCGTGGGCCTGCTCGCTGAGCTGATGCGCACGCAGGCCGAGGGCCTGGTGGACATCGTGCGCGGCGTGACACAGCGCATCGACGACGTGGAGGACGAGCTGCTGGCCGGCCGCCTGGACCACAAGCGCGCCCGCCTGGGCGTGCTGCGGCGGCTGCTGGTGCGCCTGCAGCGGCTGCTGGCGCCCGAGCCTGCGGCGCTGTTCCGGCTGCTGCAGCATCCGCCCCTGTGGATGAGTGCGGACGACGCGCAGGAGCTGCGCGACTCCACCGAAGAGTTCTCGGTGGTGCTGCGCGACATGCAGGGCCTGCAAGAGCGCATCAAGCTGCTGCAGGAAGAGATCGCCGCGAGCGTGCAGGAGGCCAACAGCCGCAGCCTGTTCGTGCTGACGGTGGTCACGGTGCTGGCGCTGCCCATCAACATTCTGGCGGGCCTGTTCGGCATGAACGTGGGCGGCGTGCCGCTGGCCGATGAGCCCCACGGCTTCTGGATCATCGTGGCGGTGGTGGTGGCCTTCACGGCGGTGGCGGGCTGGCTGGCACTGCGGGACGCACGCGAGCGGTAGGCAAAGCGGCGCTCTCCCCGGGGCTGAGGCCGGGCATGTCTACAATGCCGCCCCTTGCCCGCATCCGATTCGCCCTCCCCTGCCCCGCGCCTCCTGCCATGAACATCGTCGTCAACGAAGAACTCAAAGCCTACATCGAACCCCTGACCCCCGACGAGCACGAGGCGCTGGAGCGCAGCATCCTGGCCGAAGGCTGCCGTGACGCGCTGGTGCTGTGGGGCGATGTGCTGGTGGACGGCCACAACCGCTACGGCATCTGCCAGAAGCACGGCCTGCCTTTCCAGACGGTGCAGAACCCGCGCTTCCAGTCGATGGAAGACGTGCACCTGTGGATGATCGACCAGCACCTGGGGCGCCGCAGCGTGTCCGACTTCCAGCGCGGCGTGCTGGCGCTACGCAAGCGCGAGATCATCGCGGACCGCAAGACGCGGGCCGCCACGGCGGCCGAACCCGCCGAATCAACCGCCGCAGCCACGCCCGATGTGCTGCCGGCAGCCGCCCCCGAAGCGATGGCCGCCTTGCCCGCGCCGGACCCGTTGAGCAGCCGCGAGGCCATCGCCAAGGCCGCCCGGCTGAGCAGCAGCCAGGTGGTGATGATCGAAAAGATCCAGAAGCAGGCCGCGCCCGAGCTGGTGGCTGCGGTGAAGTCCGGCACCATCTCGATCAACGCCGCCGCCGCCGTGGCCACACTGCCCGCCGAGGAGCAGGTGGCCGCCGTCGCCGCCGGGAAGGACGAGCTCAAGCAGGCCGCCAAGCGCGTGCGCGAGCAGAGCAAGCGCAAGCCCAAGGAAGATGCCCCATCGCCAGAGATCGAAGGCGCTGACTCCGACACTGGCGCAGGCGCCGACGAACTACAGGCGCTGCGCCACCGCGTGGCCGAACTCACGGCCGAAAACACCGAACTGCGCCGGCAGTTGTCGCAGCTGCAGGCCGCCATGCCAGCGGACAGCGCGCCGTTCTAGGCACTGGGCCACGCCACGTTCGGCCCCGACCCCAGCGTTCCCAGAGCGCGGGCGCAGGCGGCAGGTCTGCCTGCGCTGCAGAAGATCAGTTCGCGCTGCGCAGGGCGCTCAGGCGGTCGGAGATCAGGTCGATGTCAAGCCCGTCCTCGACATGGTCGAGGTAGGTCTCCAGGTCCGCCACGGCCTCGGCGGTGTTGCCCCTCTCGGCATGCGCCAGTCCCCGGTCGCGCCACTCGCCCCAGGCTTGGGGCTGCAGCACGATCAGGCGGTCCAGCACGCAGATCAGGCGCTGCCAGTCCTGCTGGGTACGGTGCACTTCCTTCAGATTGCGCAACATGCGAGCGATGATGTCGCGCGGCGTGGCGGCCTGCAAATACAGGCCCAGCGGCACGTCGTAGTCGTCCACCAGGCCGCTCTGGCGCTTGTAGGGCTCCAGCCGCTCTGACAGCTCCTCGCGGCTGAGCGACTGGCCGGAGATGGGGTCGAGCACCACCTGGCCCTTGGGCAGCAGCACCTTGACCATGAAATGCCCGGGAAACGCAATCCCGCGCACATGCAGGCCCAGGCCCTGGGCCAGCTCCATCCATAGAACTGCGAGCGAGATCGGGATGCCCCGGCGCGTGCGCAGCACGGCATTGAGGTAGCTGTTCTCGGGGTCGTAGTAATTGTTGACGTTCCCGCCGAATCCCATGTCGGCGAAGAAGAATTGATTGAGCGTGCGCAGACGCTGCAGCGCCGGCGCATCGGCCGGCAGGCGGCGCCTGATGCGCGCGAGCAGCTGGTCCATGTCTCCCAGCAGCAGCTGCACATCCAATTCGGGGTACTCGTCCTGGGCCAGGCTGGCGGCGGCTTCCAGCAGCGGAAAGTGGTCGTCGCTTTGCACCAGCGATGCAAAGTACTCCAGCGAAGTGGGCACGGAAAGACTCAAAGGCATGGCACGGTTGTAAGTGCACCCTGCCCTGGCGTCAAGCTGCAGAAAACCAGGTTTTACCGGGCTGTTGCCGATACCGCCAGGGTCAGCGCCGCAGCAGTTGGCGCAGCTTGAGCCCCGCCGCCCACAGCGCGCCGAAGTACAGCACGGCGGCAGCCGCCATCAGCGCGGCCAACAGCCCTATGCGTTGCAGGGCCTGCCCCTTCATGTCCACCCAGTCGAAATGCTGCGAACCCCAGAGCAGCAGCACGGCCAGCAGGGCACTGGCGGCGATCACCTGCAAGGCAAACAAGCCCCAGCCCGGCAGGGGCTGGTAGCTGCCGCGCCGCAGCAGGCCCGCCAGCAGCCACAGCGCATTCACCAGCGCGCCCAGGCCTATCGACAAGGCCAGCCCTGCGTGTGCGATCCAGGGCACCAGGGCGATGTTGAGCAATTGGGTGATCACCAGCACGATGATGGCGATCTTGACGGGGGTGCGCACATCCTGGCTGGCGTAGTACCCGGGCGCCAGCACCTTGATGGCCACGATGCCGAGCAGCCCCGCACCATAGCCCGACAGCGCCAGCGCGATCTGCCCCACATCGCCATCGGTGAGCTTGCCGTAGTGGAACAGCGTGGCCACCAGCGGTGTGGAAAAGGTCAGCAGCGCCACCGCGCAGGGCACGGCCAGCAGCACCACGATGCGCAGGCCCCAGTCCAGCATGGCCGAGTATTTCTCGGCGTCGCCCGCCGCCTTGGCCGCCGTGAGCTGCGGTGTGAGCACCACGCCCAGCGCCACGCCCAGCAGCGCGGTGGGGAACTCCATCAACCGGTCCGCATAGAACAGCCAGGTCACGCTGCCCGGCGCCAGGTACGAGGCGATCTGCGTGTTGATCATGAGCGAGATCTGCGCCACACCCACGCCCAGCACCGCCGGCCCCATGAGCGTGAGCACGCGGCGCACGCTGGGGTCGGCCCAGGCTGCGCGCACCGTGCCCCAGGTGACGCCGATGCGCGGCATGAGACCGAGGCGCACCAGCGCCGGCACCTGCACGGCCAATTGCAGTACGCCGCCCAGCATCACCCCGCCCGCCATGGCAAAGATGGGCTCGATGCCGCGTGCCTCGAGTTGCGGCGCGCCCAGCCAGGCGGCAGCGATCATGCACACATTGAGCAGCACGGGTGATGCGGCGGGAACGGCGAAGTGCTTCCAGGTGTTGAGAATGCCGGCCGCCAGCGCGACCATGGACATGAAGCCGATATACGGGAACATGAAGCGCGTCATCAGCACCGCTGCGTCGTAGGCCTCGGCGTTCTGGCGCAGGCCGCTGGCCAGCGCCCATACCAGCAGCGGCGCGCCGACCACGCCCAGGATGCAGACCAGCAGCAGCACCCAGGCCAGTGCGGTGGCCACGGCCGAAATGAGCTTGTGCGTGGCTTCCTCGCCGTGCTGCGTCTTGGCGGTGCCCAGCACCGGCACGAAGGCCTGGCTGAATGCCCCTTCGGCAAACAGCCGTCGGAACAGATTGGGGATGCGGAAGGCGACCTGGAAGGCGTCGGTCAAGGCGTTGGCCCCGAACATCGAGGCCATCAGCAGCTGGCTCATGAGTCCCGTCACACGGGAGGCCAGGGTCAACAGAGATACGGTGGAGGCGGCTTTGAGCAGTGACACTGAAGGAGTGTAGCCCCCTTGAGCCGCGGCGCGCCTTCCCCCTCATGGGAGACGCAGCCGGTGGCCTGGCGAAGCCCACGCCCTGGTGCGCTGGCGATGGCGCGGCGCCAGTTTTGACGGTTGTAGCCTCGAAATCTGCCCTGGGCTATAATCGCGGGCTTTGCTGGCATCATCCTCAGACCCAAGGAACTAAACAATGGCATCCGCTAAACCCAAGAAGAAGAACCCACGCCTGGCGTCGGGCCGCAAGCGCGTCCGTCAGGACACCAAGCTGAACGCAGCCAACACCTCGCTGCGCTCCAAGTACCGTACCGCTGTCAAGAACGTCGAGAAGGCTGTTCTGGCTGGCGACAAGACCAAGGCAACCGAACTTTTCGCCAAGATGCAAGCCGTGGTGGACTCCGTGGCCGACAAGGGCATCTTCCACAAGAACAAGGCTGCTCGCGACAAGAGCCGTCTGTCCGCCAAGGTGAAGACCCTGGCTCTGGCAGCCGCTTAATTTCATTCTCCGCCTGATTCACTTCAGGCAAACAGCCCGAACGGCACCTGCCGTTCGCCGTTTGTAACGGGTGCGCTGCCAGCAAACGAACAAAACCGCCTTCGGGCGGTTTTTTCGTTTCCGAATGCTTTGTGCCGATTCGGCGCGCCGTATCCTGAACCGTCGCGCCAGAATGCACTCCGTCAGGCTTTACGGTCAATTATGGATTGATCATAATTATTGAAATTTCATAAAAAACCATAAACCATGACGTTCCGCCGCACCGCCCTTGCCGAGCAGATGGCCACGCAGTTGCTCAGGCCCTCGTTCCTGGACACGTCCCTGCGCTCCGGCCTGTTCCTGTCGGGCCAGCGGCGGGTGGGCAAGACCACGTTCCTCGCGACGGACCTGATCCCGGCGCTGGAGGCCTTGGGCGCCATCGTGGTCTATGTGGATTTGT
Source organism: Acidovorax sp. sic0104 (assembly GCF_019219095.1). Classification (GTDB taxonomy): domain Bacteria; phylum Pseudomonadota; class Gammaproteobacteria; order Burkholderiales; family Burkholderiaceae_C; genus Acidovorax. The sequence goes on along the minus strand of NZ_JAHUWH010000013.1, from coordinate 35,425 downwards.
GGAGCCAGCCGCAGGCCAACCCGGCCGACCTGGTGCACGAGGCCATCCGCAAGACGCTCAAGGAACTGCAGACGCCCGGCTCGGGCATCCTGAAGCGCCTCCAACAGGTCGCCAGTGTCGAGGCCGGTGCGGCGGGGTTCAAGTTCGGCTTCAAGCTGGCCGACGTGGGCAAGGACGACGGCACCAGCCTGGCCCGCGCCTTCGAAGCACTGATCGACCAGGCCAAAACCAACGTGGTGCTCATCATCGACGAGGTACAGCACGCCCTGGGCAGCGCCGACGGCGACCACCTGCTGCACGCGCTCAAGGCTGCGCGCGACGCCATCAACACCCGCCCCGGCACCCCCGGCTACTTTTTGTTCATCGGCACCGGCTCGCACCGGGCGCGCGTGCAGGAGCTCACGCTCAAGGGCAACCAGGCCTTCAACGGCGCGGTGACCAATGAGTTCCCGGTGCTGGGTCGGGACTTCATCGACTACGTGCTGGAGCAGGTCCGCCCGCAGTTGGGCGCGATGCTGCCTTCGGCCGACGTCACAGAATCGGCCTTTCGCAGCATGGGCAGCCGGCCGGAAGAACTGATGAAGGCGCTCAACGTGCTGCGCAGCCTGCACGCCGATGCCCTGCCAGACGAGCACCTGCCCACCATTGCGCAGTCGCTGGGCGCCGCGGCGGCCGACGTGGAACTGCAGAAGGTGGAAGCCATGGGCCCGCTGGCCGAAGCGGTGTTCTCGCGCATCTGCAGCATCGGCGGCGACGTGAAGGGCGTCTTCACCGGCGAAGCGCTCAAAGCCTACGCAGCCCAGATCGGCCGCGACGTCACGGCCCAGGAAGTCCAGAGCATCATCGGCATGTTGACCTCGGCCAATCTGCTCATGCGCGTGAAGCACGGGCACTACGGCGTGACCGACCCGTTCGTGGAAAAGGCCTGGATGAACCGGCTGCAGGCGGACCAGTTGCTGCGCGCAGGACCTGCGGGCGACCCACCCCGGCTCTACAACCAGCCCCAGGGGCGCTGAGCCCCGACAACGGCGGGGTGCGCCGCCCCCTTCAGGCCTTGGGCGGCGGGTCGGGCAGCAGGCAGGCCTCGGCCACCTGCAGGTTGTTGTCGCGTGCGAAATTGATGACGAAATCCCACGCCATGGGCTCGTGCCCTTGCAGGTCGCGGTGCACCACCACGCACTTGACGCCATTCATCGTCGTCGGAATGCACCAGGGCGAATAGCTCAGATGGCTGCCAGGCCGCGCTCCGCCCGGGCGAAAGCTGCTCATCACCCCGGCCAGCCGCTCGGCCCAGTCGCTGGGGCGAAAGGTCTTCCCGTCATGGGTGATGCCCTGAATGAAGACTTCTTTGGAGGAGGGGGAAACCATCGGGGGATTGGAGTGGTAATGAGCGCGTCCGGATGCAGGATCACTGCATGCTGCACCGCAACGCGACATTCTAACTCTTATATAAGAGCTAGCCCCCTAATCCACCGCCGTCATCGGGAATCCGCCCCGGATTGCTGGTAACGCACTGCATTGCAGTAATGCGCAATCGTCAACAGCCGTTCACCGTGCTCCCCCTAGAATCGTGCTTCGTTTCCTCGGGCTCGATCCCCCAAAAGGGCAGCCCATTCACCGCACCGTCAGGAGATTTCTGCATGACCGCTACCACCCCGGCAGCTTCGCCCCACGTGATGAACACCTACGGCCGCGTCCCCATCGCGCTGGCCCGTGGCCAGGGCAGCCGAGTCTGGGATGTCAACGGCAAGGAATACCTCGATGGCCTGGGCGGCATCGCCGTGAACACGCTGGGCCACAACCACGCCAAGCTCGTGCCCGCGCTGCAAGACCAGCTCACCAAGCTCATCCACACCTCCAACTACTACCACGTGCCGCTGCAGGAGCAGCTTGCCGCCAAGCTGGTGGAGCTGTCGGGCATGCAGAACGTGTTCTTCTGCAACTCGGGCCTGGAGGCCAATGAGGCAGCCCTGAAGATCGCACGCAAGTTCGGCGTGGACAAAGGCATCGCCAAGCCCGAGATCGTGGTGTACGAGAAGGCCTTTCACGGCCGCTCCATCGCCACCATGTCGGCCACCGGCAACCCCAAGATCCACAACGGCTTCGGCCCGCTGGTCGAAGGCTTCATCCGCGTGCCGCTCAACGATATCGAGGCCATCAATAAGGCCACCGAGGGCAACCCCAACGTGGTGGCCGTGTTCTTCGAGACCATCCAGGGCGAAGGCGGCATCAACGGCATGCGCATCGAATACCTGCAGCAGCTGCGCAAGCTGTGCGACGAGCGCGGCTGGCTCATGATGATCGACGAAGTGCAGTGCGGCATGGGCCGCACCGGCAAGTGGTTTGCCCACCAATGGGCGGGCATCGTGCCCGACGTGATGCCCCTGGCCAAGGGCCTGGGCTCGGGCGTGCCGATCGGCGCGGTGGTGGCCGGCCCCAAGGCCGCCAACGTGCTGCAGCCCGGCAACCACGGCACCACCTTCGGCGGCAACCCGCTGGCCATGCGCGCCGGGGTCGAGACCATCCGCATCATGGAAGAAGACGGCCTGCTGGCCAACGCAGCCAAGGTGGGCGACCACCTGCGCGCAGCGCTGCAGCGCGAGCTGGGCAGCCTGCCCGGCGTGAAGGAAATCCGCGGCCAGGGCCTGATGCTGGGCATCGAACTGGCCAAGCCCTGCGGCGCCCTGATCGCCCGCGCGGCCGAGGCTGGCCTGCTGCTGTCCGTCACGGCCGACACCGTGATCCGCCTGGTGCCGCCGCTGATCCTCACCACCACCGAGGCCGACGAGATCGTTGCCAAGCTGACCCCGCTGGTCAAGGCCATCCTGGCTGAATGAAGAGCAAGCACGCCATGACGCTGAAACATTACCTGCAGTTCAACGACCTCACCGCCGACGAATACGCGTACCTTTTTGAGCGCGCCGCGCTCATCAAGAAGAAGTTCAAGGCCTACGAAAAGCACCACCCCCTGGTGGACCGCACCCTGGCCATGATCTTCGAGAAGGCCAGCACCCGCACCCGCGTAAGCTTCGAGGCCGGCATGTACCAGCTGGGCGGCTCCGTGGTGCACCTGACCACGGGCGACAGCCAGCTGGGCCGCGCCGAGCCCATCGAGGACAGCGCCAAGGTCATCAGCCGCATGACCGACCTGGTGATGATCCGCACTTACGAGCAGAGCAAGATCGAGCGCTTCGCCGCCAACTCGCGCGTGCCCGTCATCAACGGCCTGACCAACGAGTACCACCCCTGCCAGATCCTGGCGGACATCTTCACCTACATCGAGCACCGTGGCTCCATCGCCGGCAAGACCGTGGCCTGGGTGGGTGACGGCAACAACATGGCCAACACCTGGCTGCAGGCGGCGTCACTGCTGGGCTTCAAGGTGCATGTGAGCACACCGCGCGGCTACGAAGTGGACGAGAAACTGGCCGCTGGCGCCCGCGGGATCAGCGCAGGCTGCTATCAATTCTTTAGCAACCCACTGGATGCCTGCCAGGGTGCCGACCTGGTCACCACCGACGTGTGGACCAGCATGGGCTACGAGGCCGAGAACGAAGAGCGCAGATTAGCCTTTGCCGACTGGTGCGTGGACACCGAGATGATGGCCGCCGCCAAGCCGGATGCCCTCTTCATGCACTGCCTGCCCGCCCACCGGGGCGAAGAGGTCGAAGCGGATGTGATCGACGGGCCGCAATCAGTGGTGTGGGACGAGGCGGAAAACAGGATGCACGTGCAGAAGGCACTCATGGAGTACCTTTTGCTCGGCCGGATTGCATGACATGCAATCCGGTGGCGCGCCAGCGCCAGCAGCCTGTTTCGGCGCAGGCTCATGTCCGCACAGCGGACATGAAGCGGCCGCAGGCCGCGCGCCGAAGCCACAGCAGGATGCACGTGCAGAAGGCACTCATGGAGTACCTTCTGCTCGGCCGCGTGGCCTGATCCACCGCTCCACCATGCCCTGGCGCCGCCAGCCCGTCCACAGCGCCGAACTGCAGGCGCACTGGAACGCGCTGGGCCAGGCGTTGGGCCGCGACACCCCCGCCTGGCGCGCCGAGGGCCGCCGCCTCATCCTGAGCTGGGCCCACTGGCCCCGCGCGTACCACGACACCACGCACCTGTGGGCCTGCCTTCGGCACCTGCAGGCCGTGCAGGACCCGCAGCCCGGTGTCCTGCAAGACCCCCATGCCGTGGCCCTGGCGCTGTGGTACCACGACGCGGTCTACTGGCCCTGGAGCCGCCACAACGAGCAGCGCAGCGCTGACTGGGCCGTGCGCTTTCTGCGCAGCCAGGGACTGCCCGAAACCATGGTTCTCAGCGTGCACCAGCACATCCTCGACACCCGCCACAACCCGGGCACCCTGGCCGGTGACGCGCAATGGGTCGTCGATATCGACCTGGCCATCCTCGGCCAGAGTGATGCGGTGTACCGCCAGTTCGAGCGCAACGTGCGGCGTGAGTACTTCTTTGTCCGCTGGCCGCGGTATGTAGCGGGGCGCAGCGCAGTGCTACGGGGTTTCTTGGAGCGGCCGCGCATCTACGGCACGGAATGGTTCCATGAGCGCCATGAAACGCAGGCGCGCATCAACTTGAGCAACGCCTTGGCAGCGCTGCAAGCTGGAAAGATCCACGCCTGAGCACCCGTATCAGTTGCAGGGTTCGAATCGCTTGCACTCGTCAGCAATGTGAATGGCGGTCAGCGTGTTTTCACCGTCCATGCGCCGGGCCTGAAACCTGACCCATGCGCCCTCGGAGATGCCGGCCAGAAGGCTTGCGTCGACCACGCGAAAGGTCTGCGTCGCGAACGGAATCTTCGCGCGGGGCAGCAACTTCAGGCGCACAAAAAGCCTCTCGCCGCTGCTCCCGCTTTCACGGTCCACGGACACCACACGCGCTCGCGTGTAGACCGCCTCTGTGGCCCCTTGATCAGCTGCCTGAGCGGTGGCAGTGCCAGCACCGATCATCGCCCAGGCCGCCAGAAACCAAACACCGCGCAGCATGGTCAAAACGCCCACGCGCCCAACTGGTAGTAGTCGAACCCACTTGTGCGCCCGCCCAGGCATTGGGCCAGGAAATCTTCGGTCTTGCGGTACATGGTGAGGTTGTTGCTCCACTTCTGGTTGCCATGGCCGTCGCCGGTGAAGGTGACGTAGTCCACCTCCTTGCCCGCCTTGCGCAGAGCGGCCACCATCCATTCAGACTGCTCCAGCTTCACCCGAGGGTCGTTCACGCCATGCATGATGAGGATGGGCTTTTGCGCATGCTCGGCGTGGTACAGGGGCGACTTGGCATCCATGCGGGCTCGGTCCGCAGTCACTGCCGGATTGCCCACATAGCGATGCCACCAGGGCAGGCCCAGCTCCCAATACGGCGGCGCGGACTCCAGCAGGCGAGCGATGTCCGTCACGCCCACCACGTCCACGGCACAGGCAAAGACCTCTGGGGTAAAGGTCGCGCCGACCAGCGCCGAGTAACCGCCGTAGCTTGCGCCGTAGATCGCCACGCGCTTAGTGTCGGCCACGCCCTGCTCCACAGCCCAACGCACACCGTCCACCAAGTCATCGTGCATGCGTCCCGCGAATTCACCCATGGCTCTTTCCATGTGCGCGCGGCCATAGCCGCTGGAACCCCGGTAGTTGACCTGCAGCACGGCATAGCCCCGGTTGGCCAGAAACTGCTGCATCGCACGGCTTGTGGCCCCATCGCCCCAGCGGTCGCGCGCCCACGGACCACCATGCACCAGCAGCACCATCGGCAAGCGTTGCGGCACCACTCCCTGAGGCAGTGTGAGGTATCCATGCACCGTCAAGCCGTCGCGAGCGACGTAGGTGATGGGCCTGGTCGGTGCCAGGTCCTTGGCAATCAGGCTCAGGCGGTTTTCCCCCAGTAGCCGTGGCTCTTGCCCTTCGCGCAGCAGATAGCTGCGCGTGCCTCGGTCCGTCGAGACGGATACCGCCAACACAGTGTCGGTGCGGTCCATGCTGGTCACGAACACCTCTGCTGGCTGTTCGCCCGCCAGTGCGGACAGCCGCGCGGCCAACGCGGGGTCGAACACCTGGCGCGCCGGGTAGCCTGGCATGAAGTTGGCCACCAAAGGCTCGCGCGTTCGGCGGCTCAGCGTTACGCTGTCCAGGTCCACATCGGGCGATGCGAACAACTCATCCTCGGCGCCGGTGATCATGTCGAGCCGCACCAGCGCCAGCTTGTCTCGGCCACGGTTGGACAGAGCCCACGCCTTGCGCCCCTCGTCGTGCAGGCCAAAGATGCTGAGGGTGTCCCAGCGGCTGCGCTGCGCTACGGTGACCCAGCTACCGGCCTCGGTGCCTGGACGCTCCAGCAGGGCCTCGTCGCCACGCAACTGCGTGCGCGCCCGCAGCTGGCCGCTGGGGTCCACGCCCCACCAGTTGACGTTGCCAGGGTTGGTGGCCAACAGCACCGGCGCGCCGCCTGCAGCGCTGACCCGGTACAGGTCGAAGACTTTCTTGTCGCGCTGGTTGGAAGTGACGGTGAAGTCGCCAGTGCCCTCCACGGCGTCCACAAAATGCGCCACCGAACGGGGCGCTGGCATCAGCTCGCGCAAGTCCGTGCCGGGGCCTTCCACTTCGCCCGCAAAGATGCGCGTGTTCTCATCGCCCCTGAGGTCTGCCGTGATGCCCAGCCAGCGGCTGTCTGCACTGAAGCGGATTGACCGGGCCCGGATACGGAAGGCCTTGGCACTGCCACCGTCGATAGGCTGCACCCAGATCGCGGGCACCACGCCATCCACGCCGAACCAGGCGATGCGCTGGCCGTCCGGCGATACCCGGTAACCACCGGTGGACTGCCGGCTGGCCACGAAGTCGCGCACCGGCACCAGATCGGGCAAGTGACCGCCCACCAGCGCAGGGTGCGCAGGGCCGCTGGCGCAACCCGCCAGCCACAACGCACACACCGCCAGACCAGCCCATGTGCAGAACCGTTTCATTTGCATGCCACCCGCTCCCGATATTGCTGGTTGATGTGCTTGGGATTGTGAAAGGGCCCAGCTTAAGGCACGCCAAAGAAGGCCCGGCGATCGCGCACGCCACAGGCTGCATCGCATTGCCAACCCCCACAATCCCCCCATGCACATCCTGCTCATCGAAGACGACCTGGACCTGGGCCGCGCGCTGCAGTCCGCGCTCAAGGTCGAGGGCCTGACCAGCGAGTGGCTGCGCCGCGCCGTGGACGCGCCCGCCACAGTGGATGCCACCACCGTGGACTGCGTGCTGCTGGACCTGACGCTGCCGGACGGAAGCGGCTTCGACCTGCTGGCACGCTGGCGGGCGCAGGGCGAACAGGTGCCCATCATCGTGATCACCGCGCGCTCGGCGGTGGAGGACCGGCTGGCGGGGCTGGACGGCGGCGCGGACGACTTTGTGATCAAGCCCTTTGCCACGGCCGAGCTGATGTCGCGCATCCGCGCGGTACTGCGCCGCAGCGCGCGGCAGGCCAGCGAGCGCTGGGTGCTGGGCGAGCTGGTCATCGAGCCGCGCCGCCACCTGGCGCTGCGTGGCGACGAAGCGCTGGACCTGTCGCCGCGTGAATTCCAGCTGCTGCTGGAGCTGGCGCGCGAGCCCGGCGCCGTCGTGCCCAAGGGCGTGATCGCGCAACGGCTGGACCCGCTGGGCGAGCCGGTGGACTTTGGCGCGATCGAGGTGCATGTGTCCAACCTGCGCCGCAAGATCGGGCCGGAGCTGATTCGCACGGTGCGGGGCGTGGGCTATTTGCTGCAGGCAGGGCATGGCGCCCCTTGAATCGCTCCGCGCCCGCCGCCATGAATCACTGAAATGAGAAGCGAACCTCACAGCGTGCGCACCGCATGGCAGCGCCTGGCAGAACCCACCCTGGTGCGTCGCAGCGTGGCCTCGGTGATGGCGGCATTCGTGATCGTGTGGGGCGTGCTGCTCAGCTACAACTACATCAACTACAAACAGGCCATCACCTACGACCCGGGCCTGGCGAAGTACGGCGATGCAGTGCTGGAGTCGCTCGCGCCCATTGCAGACCCCGCGCAGGCGGCTGCTGCCCTGGCATCAACCGACCAATGGACCAACATCCGGCGCCGCCAGGTGGGGGTGTTGCCGGGCACCCTGCTGCACGAGCTCAAGGACGCCGCCACCGGACAGCTGGTATTCGCATCGCCCAGCCTGCGACAGCTGACGCCGCCACCCACCACGCCAGCAGCGGTGGGTGTGATCACCGAAGCCCCGCTGGGTGAGACCATCCACCGCATCTACACCGGCAGCAACGCGCGCTGGGCCCTGCGTGTGATCGAGCCCAAACGCATGGACGCCAACTTCCTGCAGTCCAGCGGACGCGCACTGCTGCCCTACCTGCTGCTGGCCTCACCCTTTGTGCTGCTGCCCGTGTGGCTGTCGGTGCGCAACGGCCTGCAGCCCCTGCAGCAACTGGCGAGCCGCATCGCGCAGCGCGGCAAGGACGACCTGCAGCCCGTAGGCTTCAATGCCCAGCACCGCGAACTCAAGCCGCTGGAGCAGTCGCTGGACCACCTCTTCGCGCAGCTGCGCCAGAAGGTCGAGCGCGAGCGCGCCTTCGTGCAGGACGCCGCGCACGAGATCCGCACGCCGCTGGCCGTGATCACAGCGCAAGCCCATGTCATGGCGCGCTCGCAAAGCGAGGACGAGCGCACCGAGGCCCAGGCGCATCTGGAGCAGGCCATTGCACGCACCTCGCACCTGGCGCAGCAGTTGCTGGACCTGGCCGCGCTCGACGAAGCCCAGCGCCCGGCCCCGCGCGACCTGGACGTGGCGCAGTGGCTGCGCGCCGCCCTGGCGCAGGCCGTGCCGCAGGCGATGGCGCGGCAGATCGAACTGTCCCTGGACGCGCCCGACAGTCTGCCCGCGCGGCTGGACCTGCCTGCCCTGGAATCGGTGGTGCACAACCTGCTGGACAACGCCGTGCGCTACGCCCTGGCGGGAGGCACCGTGGCGGTGGGCCTGCGGGCGGACAACAGCGGCACGACCTTGCAATTGGCGGTGCAGGACGACGGCCCCGGCATTCCGGCGGCCGAGCAAGGCAAGGTCTTCGAGCGCTTCTACCGGGGCCCGGGCCATGCGGCCAGCACCGGCAGCGGTGGCCACAACGATGCAGGCCATGCCACCAACGGCTCCGGCCTGGGCCTGGCCATCGTGCGCCAGGCAGCGCTGCGCATGGGCGGGCAGGTGCGGCTGGGCCAGGGGCTGGGTGGGCGGGGCGTGGGCTTCTTCGTGGAGATACCGCTGGCTGCGCGCCGGAGCTGATGCAGCGCTGATCCGAGCGGGCCATGGCCGTCATGACAACCGCTGGACATCGGCCTGATGAGCTTAAGCCTCAGCGAACGGATTGGGGGTATGTGACGCATGTGGCCAATAAGGCCGCCCAAGCCACCCAAGCCACCCAAGCCTCCTAGATGCTCCAGCGCCCGCTACCGCTTGATGGACAAGCGCAAGCAGCTACAAATAATATAGCAAACCATATCAATGCCGCGAGCGTGGCATGGCCACTGTTTTCTCCGCAGCCTCGCCCGGCGACGATGCTGCAGGACCGCAGCCACCGCCACCGCTACTGCAGGTGCTGCACCCCCCACCGCCGTCCCCGCTGCCGCAGCCCGGTGCCTGCACCAGCGCCGGATGCACCCGGCCCAGGCGTTGCCGCCAGCCCTGGGGCATGTAGCGCCACGCCACATAGAGCATGGCAACGGCCACGATCAGGCCGACGATGATGTCCTGGGCCATGGTTGTCTAACCTCCACCCATCGCCAGTGCGATGCGGTACGTCACGAAGCTGGCCAGGTAGGCCAGCGCAAACAGGTACGCCGTCATGATCAACGGGTACCGCCAGCTGTTGGTCTCGCGCTTGACGGTGGCGATGGTCGACAGGCACTGCGGCGCAAAGATGAACCACACCAGCAGCGACAACGCCGTGGCCAGTGACCATTGGGCGGCGATCAGCGGGCCCAGCTGCGCGGCAGTCTCCTCGCCCGTGGCAGACAGCGCGTATACGGTGCCCAAGGCCCCCACGGCCACCTCGCGCGCGGCCATGCCGGGCACCAGGGCGATGGAGATCTGCCAGTTGAAACCGATGGGCGCAAAGACGACGGCCAGCAGGCTGCCGATCTTGCCCGCCAGGCTGTATTCGATGGCGGGCCCGGTGGCGCCCACCGGTGGCGCCGGGAACGACGACAAGAACCACAGCAGCACGGTGAGCGCCAGGATGATGCCGCCCACGCGGCGCAGGAAGATCTTGGCGCGCTCCCACAGGCCGATGGCCAGACTGCGCAGGCTGGGCCAGCGGTAGGTGGGCAGCTCCATCAGCAGCGGCGCGGCGCCGGTGTTGGTGCGCGCCAGCCGGGCCACGGCCGCCACGGCCATGGCGCTGACGATGCCGCCCACGTACAGCGCGAACAGCACCAGGCCCTGCAGGTTGAACACACCGGCCACCGTGCGCTCCGGGATAAAGGCCGCGATGAGCAGCGCATACACCGGCAAACGCGCCGAGCAGGTCATGAGCGGCGCGATCATGATCGTCACCAGCCGGTCGCGCCAGCTCGGGATGGACCGGGTGGCCATGATGCCGGGAATGGCGCACGCAAAGCTCGACAGGAGCGGGATGAACGAGCGGCCCGACAGGCCCACCACGCCCATCACCCGGTCCAGCAGAAACGCCGCGCGCGGCAGGTAGCCCGAGTCTTCCAGCACCAGGATGAAGAAGAACAGGATCAGGATCTGCGGCAGGAACACCACCACCCCGCCCGCACCGGCGATGATGCCGTCGGTGAGCAGGCTGCGCAGCGTGCCCTCGCCCATGTTCGCATTCACCCACGCAGCAGCGGCCTCGGTGGCGGCCTTGATCCAGTCCATGGGCGCGGCGGCCCAACTGAACACGGCCTGGAACATCAGGAACAGCGTGACGGCCAGCAGCACCATGCCCCACACCGGGTGCAGCACCACCGCGTCGATGCGGTCGTCGCGGTGCAGGCTGACCTGCGGCGCGCGCACTGCCAGGTCGATGATGCGGCGCACCTGCTGGTGCAGCTGCATCACCTGCTGCTGCGCGCTGCCTTCGGGCATCGCCAGCGGCACCTGCGCGGCGGCCAGCGCCGCGGGCTGCGCGGTGTCCAGCCACTGCACCAGTTCTTGCGCACCGCCGCCCCGCACGCCCACCGTGGCCAGCACCGGCATGCCCAGCTCGCGCCCCAGCGCCTCGCGGTCGATCACGATGCCCTGGCGCTCGGCAACGTCGCTCATGTTCAGCACCAGCACCATGGGCAGGCCCAGCGCGCGCGCCTCCAGCACCAGGCGCAGGTTCAGCCGCAGGTGGGTGGCGTCGGTCACGCAGACCAGCACCTCGGGCGCGGGCTCGCCCGCCCGACGGCCGGTGACGATGTCGCGCGTGACGGCCTCGTCCATGCTCTGCGCATGCAGGCTGTAGGCGCCCGGAAGGTCCAGCACGCGCACGCGCCGGCCGCTGGCGGTCTGCAGCGAACCTTCCTTGCGCTCCACGGTCACGCCGGCGTAGTTGGCCACCTTCTGGCGCGCGCCGGTCAGCAGGTTGAAGAGCGCGGTCTTGCCGCAGTTGGGGTTGCCCAGCAGCGCGATGCGCAGCGGCGCGGCGGCAGCGGTGCCCTGCCCGCTCATGGCCGCACCTCCACCTGCACCATCGACGCCTCGCTGCGGCGCAAGGCAAACGTCGCCTGCCCCACCCGCACCGCGATCGGGTCCACCCCCAAGCCGCCGCGGGCGATCACACGCACCGCCTCACCCGGGAGGAAGCCGATCTCCATCAGGCGCAGCACCGTGCCTTCTTCCTGGTCGCCGCTGGCACTGCGCAGCCCTGTCACCAGCGCGGGGGTGTGCAGGGGCAGCCGGTCAAGAGCAGTGGATGGCGCAGGGCCAGGAGAGAGCTGCTGCGGGACAGCGGCGCCATCGTGCGGAGAGGTCATCGGAGTTTGATTGTTTGAATGTTATTGATTCTCATTTTAATGATGCTACCTTCGCGGATTGGTTCCCTCGGGGACTGCGATTGATGCAGCGCAAGTCGAGCCAGGGGTTGCTGTCGGTCAGCTCGCTGCTTGCTCTGGCAGGGATGCACACCCGCTTTGGCGCCAATGTCAGTCGCCTTTGGCACGGAAATCATGCAACTCCGGGGAATCCGCTTTGCAGGCTTCCAGGCTATCCATCCGCCTGTGGGGGCCGATGGCAGGTGGTGGCTCTTCGCCAAGGCCCAGCGCGTCGAGTACCGTGGCTTGTCGGTCAAGACTTCCGCAGCAGTACACGCAGCCCGGGTGAGCCACGGCACCATGAGAACTCGCCAGATCGTTTAGGCTTCAACAAAATATGAACGATGTTGGAAATAACCGACACCATGGTTTTTCCGGGACATGCAAACTTTGTCCCATGCCAACCAGCCCCTCTTCTTCCACCACCCGCAGGCTCTGGGACATCTCGCCGCCCGTGCATGCGGGCAGCCCCGTGTTCCCGGGCGACACGGCGTACAGCCAGCAGTGGTGCGCCACCATCGGGCCCGGCTGCCCGGTGAACGTGAGCGCGATCACGCTGTCGCCGCATGTGGGCGCCCATGCTGACGCGCCGCTGCACTACGACGAGCGCGGCGCCAGCATCGGCGACGTTTCGCTCGACGCATTTCTGGGGCCCTGCCGCGTGATCCACGCCATCGCACGCGGGCCGCTCATCACCTGGGACCACATCGCCCATGCGGTGGACTCGACCTTGCCCCAGCGCGTGCTGGTGCGCACTTACGAACACATGCCGCAGGACCGCTGGGACGGCCAACTGGCCGCCTACGCGCCCGACACCATCGAGCGCCTGGCCGACCTGGGCGTGCTGCTGGTGGGCATCGACACCGCCAGCATCGACCCGGCGGACAGCAAGACGCTCGACAGCCACCAGGTCATCCGCCGCCGCGGCCTGCGCGTGCTGGAGAACCTGGTGCTCGACAACGTGTCCGAGGGCGACTACGAGCTGATCGCCCTGCCGCTGAAGCTGACGACCGCCGACGCGTCGCCGGTGCGTGCCATCCTGCGCTCGCTGTAGCGCCCGAATTTCAAGCCCTACAAGGCTCCAGCGCTTTCCCCATCAGCGCCGATAGCTACCAAAACAGAAGCAAACGATCTCATCACCATGACCACCACCTTGCAAGACTGCCGCGCACTCGACGCGCAGGACCCCATCGCCCCGCTGCGCGATCACTTCACGCTGCCGCAGGGCGTGATCTACCTGGACGGCAACTCGCTGGGCGTGGCGCCCAAGGCTGCCGCCGCGCGCGTGGCCGACGTGGTGACGCGCGAGTGGGCCACCGACCTCATCAAATCCTGGAACACCGCGAGCTGGTTCGACCTGCCCCAGCGCCTGGGCAACCAGCTGGCCCCGCTGATCGGCGCCGGCCCGAACGAAGTGGTCTGCACCGACAGCACTTCGATCAACCTGTACAAGGTGCTGAGCGCGGCCCTGAACATTGCCCGCGAAGACGGCCCCGCGCGCAAGCGCATCGTGAGCGAGCGCAGCAACTTCCCGACCGACCTGTACATCGCCGAAGGCCTGTGCAAGGAGCGCGGGCTGGAGCTGGTGCTGGTGGAGCCCGAGGAGATCACCGCCGCGCTGACCCCCGGCGTCGCCGTGCTGATGCTCACCCACGTGAACTACCGCACCGGCGCCATGCACGACATGGCCGCCATCACCGCCGCCGCGCATGCGCAGGGCATTCTGTGCGTGTGGGACCTGGCGCACAGCGCGGGCGCGGTGCCGGTCGATCTGAACGGCGCGGGCGCAGACTTCTCCATCGGCTGCGGCTACAAGTACCTGAATGGCGGCCCCGGCGCACCGGCCTTCGTGTGGGTGCACCCGCGCCACGCCAGCCGTTTCTGGCAGCCGCTGTCGGGCTGGTGGGGCCACGCGGCGCCGTTCCAGTTCACGCCCGACTACCAGCCTGCGGCCGGCATCACGCGCTACCTGTGCGGCACGCAGCCCATCATCAGTTTGTCGGCCCTGCAGTGCGGGCTGGACGTGTTCACCGCCGCGCAGGCGCTGGGCGGCATGGCCGCGCTGCGCACCAAGTCGCTCGCGCTCACCGACCTGTTCATCCGCCTGGTGGAGGAGCGCTGCGCGGGCCACGGCCTGGGCCTGGCCACTCCGCGCGAGCATGCCCAGCGCGGCTCGCAGGTGTGCCTGACGCGCGACGAAGGCCAGGGCGTGAACGGCCAGGGCAGCGGGGCGTATGCCATCGTGCAGGCACTGATCGCGCGCGGCGTCATCGGCGACTTCCGCAAGGGAGACGGCGGCAAGGGTCCGCACAAGGACATCCTGCGCTTTGGCTTCACGCCGCTGTACCTGGGCTTTGAAGACGTGTGGAACGCCGTGGAGCATCTGCGCCAGGTGCTGGAAAGCGGCGAGTGGCAGAAGGCCGAGTTCAACCAGACGCATGCGGTGACCTGATACGTATCAGCAATCAAGAACTTCAACCCGCTCACTGAGCGCCGTCGAAGCGCCGCGCGAGGCTTCGACAGGCTCAGCCCGAACGGTTTTGTTTGATCGAACGCGAATACGCACGACGCCACGCGAACGCAGGAGACCCACGATGTGCCCCTTTTCCCAAACCCCCGCAACCATCAGCGAAACCTCCGGCACAGCCCTGCCCGAATCCATCGTGCACGAGGAGCGCGCCCAGCTCGACTTCAGCCAGTCGATGAGCTACGGCGACTACCTGCAGCTCGACGCCATCCTCACCGCGCAAAAGCCGCTGTCGCCCGCGCACGACGAGATGCTGTTCATCGTGCAGCACCAGACCAGCGAGCTGTGGATGAAGCTCATGCTCCACGAGCTGCGCGCGGCCATTGCGCACATCGCCAACGACGAGCTGCAGATGGCCTTCAAGATGCTGGCGCGCGTCTCCAAGATCATGGAGCAGCTGGTGCACGCCTGGGACGTGCTGGCCACCATGACGCCGCCCGAGTACACCGCCATGCGCCCGTACCTGGGCCAGTCCAGCGGCTTTCAGAGCTACCAGTACCGCAGCATCGAGTTTGCCCTGGGCAACAAGAACCGCGCCATGCTCAAGCCCCACGAGCACCGCGCCGACCTGCTGGCCCAGGTGCAGGCCGCGTACGAGGCGCCCTCGCTGTACGACGAGGCCCTGCGCCTGCTGGCGCGCCGCGGCATCCCCGTGCCCGCCAGCCACCTGGAGCGGGACTGGACGCAACCGTACGCAGAAAGCGACGGCGTGGAGCAGGCCTGGCTGGTGGTGTACCGCAACCCCAAGGAGCACTGGGACCTGTACCAGCTGGGCGAGGAGCTCACCGACCTGGAAGACGCATTCCGCCTGTGGCGCTTCAGGCACGTGACCACCGTGGAACGCGTGATCGGCTTCAAGCGCGGCACGGGCGGCACCGGCGGCGTGAGCTACCTGCGCAAGATGCTGGACGTGGTGCTGTTCCCCGAGATCTGGAAGCTGCGCACGGACCTGTGACCACTCATGGGCAGACACCAAAATGGCTGCCAACGCTTTCTGTACATGCGCAGCAAGCTACTTTTTTTATAGCGATCAATATCGCTGAGGATAAAGGGCCGCAGGCCCGCGCAAGGCCCGGCGACGCCTTCGCCTCAGTCGCCCATCTTGGTGAACACCAGCCCCCCTGACAGCTGGTATGCCGCGTTGTCCACCTGGAGGCTGCGCTCGCTGGCGATGTCAAAGCGGCCGTAGAGTTCGGGCGAGTCGCCGTCGAGGAGGGGCGTGGAGACCACCATGGACCGCAAGCCCAGCGTGCCATTGCGGGTGTTCACTTCCAGGCGCGCCGCGCCCTGGTAGCCCCTCAGCGGGGGCGGCGTGCCGATCATCGTCGGTGCCATGTAGACCCGGGCCGGGAACGCGATGCGCACCAGGCCGTCCACACTCAGCACGTCAAGCACGGGCCGCACGCCATCGAGCGTGGTGATGCTGCCCCGCCCGCCCAGCTTCTGGGTCGCCAGCAGCCGGCCCTGCGCCGCGTTGCGCACATCGAACAGCGCAAGCTGGATGCCATCGGCCACCCCGCCCTGCGCGCTGTCCCTGCCGACGCCCAGCAACAAGCCACCGGGCAGCGGAAACATCTGGTCCGCAAAGCCGCCTGCTGCCAGCTCGCCTGCCAAGGACGGTGCGGCGGCACTGGCCAGGTCCAGCACCCACACGGGCTCTGCCGTGGCAGAGTTGGTGGCCAAGGTGGTGGCATATGCGCGAACACCTGCGAAATGCACGACGTCCACCTGCTGGTCCCCGCGCGATGTGCGCAGCTTGATGGGCAACCGGGCCTGCACGCCCAGGCGGCTGTCGCTGCCACTGTCGCGCAGCACGGTCAGCAGCGCCGGCGAGGCCGGCTGCGCCTGGATGCTCACGGGCGGCATGCCGCTCTGGCCCACCGTGCCGGTGAAGGTCAGCACGCGCAGATCGTTCTGGTACTCGTTCAGACGCGACGGCATGCGGCGCAGGTCCCAGCCCAGGTGGCCGTCCACGCTTCCGGACGCGTCGTAGTCCACCTGCGAACCGCGAAAGCTGAACTTGTGGATGTCCGTTCGGCTGGCGGCCGGGAACGCCGCGCTGGCCACATCGCCGCCCATGCGGTACTGGCGCGAGCTGGCCACATACACGCTGCGCGCGCCCATGTGCAAGGCTTCGCTGCCACCGGCAAAGCAGCGGCTGGTCCGCGCCAGGCCCGAGGATGTGAGGTCGATGGCGGTGATGGACGTCAGCTGCAGGGCCAGCGATGCATTGCCCGGCTGAACCAGGCAGTCGCCCTCGGTGACCAGCGGTTGCGGCGCGCCGCCGTCCACGCGCAAGGTGGGAATCAGCGCAGCCGCCGTCAGGTCCTTCAACGCCGCCTCCACCGCCGATGCCGAGGCGCCCGCAGGCACGTTGAACCGCGTGAGATCCGGCGACCACGTGCTGACCAGGTACAGGGTGTTGCCAATCAGCCGGCTGCCCACCAACAGCCCGTCAATGCGCATCCGCTTGACCGGCTCGGGCGCAGAGTCCTTGCCGAGGGTGAACACGTCCAGGGACAGCGTGCGGCTGTACTCGGGCAGCACGGTAGTTGCTGCATCAGGCGCTTCCGCTGCAGCCACGACAGGCTGCCGGCCTGCATACGGGTCTTGCTGCGACAGCACTGCGGCACGCGTTCCGCCAACGGCCACATAGAACCCGTGCGGGATGAACTGGGCGTCCAGCGTGGCGCGGCCCACGCTGCCCAGGCTGCCATCGGCCGCGCGGGCCATGGCCGACAGACGGGGCGGCTCACGGCCCGCGCCGGTGGGGTAGCCCCGGTGCAGGCCATAGACCATCTTGCCGTTGCTCTTGAGCAGGCCGTCCTCTTCCACCACATCGCCCACCAGCGGCGTGCCCGTGTTCGTGACCACGCTGCCGGCGGCGCTGAGGGCACCCACCGTGGGCACGGTGATGGCGGTTGCGCTGAAACCCAGCGCCGCACGCTGCGCGATCCGGGCCTTGAAGTACGCGACCAGGTCACCCGGGCGCGCGGCCTGCAGCCTCGCCTCGTTGGACGGGCCCGGCCCCCCGCCCTCGGGGCCACTGCCCCCGCAGCCGGTCGCCAGCGCGGTCGCCGCCACGGCCAGCCAGGCGGGCGATGCCCCCGCCACCCTTCGCGCCAACTCCTTGTACGCCATTGATTTCTCCCTGAGGTTTTTTTGAACATCCCGCGCGCCGGTTTCGCCACCTGCTGCGCTGAAAATGCGTTCATTGGAACTGAGTGGGATAATATCCCACACAATTCAAACCGGTCAACCAGATGACAATGGCCACACGCCACAGACTCTTCGTTTTTGATCGACCGCATGCCCTCCCGCTCTGCCATCGTCCTGGCCTCCGCCCTGCATGTGTTGCGCCCTCTGGCGCGGCTGCTGCTGCGCAATGGCGTGGCCTATCCGGCCTTTGCCACGGCCATGAAGAAGGTGTTTCTGGAGGCGGCCCACGACGAGCTTCTTGCCAGCGGCAAGAAGACCACCGACAGCGCCGTGAGCCTGATGTCCGGCGTGCACCGGCGCGACGTGCGCAACCTGGGGCGCCTGGCGGAGCCCGCCTCCGAGGACGAGCCCGCAGAAACCCCGCTGAACATGGCCAGCCAGGTCGCCGCGCGCTGGCTGAGCCAGGCCGACTGCCTGGACGACGAAGGCCAGCCGCGCGCGCTGCCACGCGGCAGCGGTCCCGGCAGTGACGGCGATGCACCCAGCTTCGATGCGCTGGTGGCCGGCATCAGCAGCGACGTGCGGCCCCGCGCCGTGCTCGATGAGCTCGTGCGCCTGGGCATGGCCGAAGAAAGCGGCGACGGACACATCCGGCTGCTGGCCGCGGGTTTCGTTCCGCGCCAGGGGTTTGCAGAAATGGCCCAGCTCATGCAGGACAACCTGCACGACCATCTCGCCGCCGCCAGCCTCAACCTGCAGGGCGGCCACAACTATCTGGAGCAGGCGGTGTTCGTGGACCAGCTGAGTGAGGAGTCCGCCCGGCGCCTGCATGCCGTGGCCGCCAAGGCGTGGCGCCAGGCCTTCAAGACGGTGATGACCGAGGCCCAGGCCCGCTACGACCACGACCGGCAACACACCCCGCCCGGCGAGCGCAACCGGCGCGCCCGCTTTGGCAGCTACTTCTATGCCGCAGACAACGATGAACGCCCTTCCTGACATCCTCGCCCGCGCAGTCCGCTGGCTGCTCCTGGCCCCTCTGCTGGCCCTGGCCGCGTGCGGCCCCGGCACCGGGGGCACGGGCACCGGGCCGATCAACGGCGTGTTCCACTTCGCAGGTTCGGGCTTTTCGGCCGGCGCGCCTTGCACCAACTGTGGTCAGGCCAACCTTCAACTGGACAACGAACGGGTCGAGATGACCATCTCCTGCCGTCGCTTCATTCACACGGACCCGTGGGAAATCGACGCCGACGGCCTGGCCGTCGTGAACGGCGCTTTCGAAACCACGGAATTCGTCGACGGCGTGGCGCAGGCCCGCTCGGTGCCCGCCGTCATGCATTTGCAGTTCAGCGAGGCGCGGGCCGACAGCCAGGAAGTGGCCGTCACGGTGCGCGATGCCAATGGCAACCATCTGGTGGCGCCACTGACGCTGGAGCAGCGGCCCGCAGCCACGTCGCCCGAGGCGTGTGCACCGGGCGGCTAGGAATCCTCTGCACGAATCGAGTTGCCAAGGGCGCGCTGCAGACCGCCCGAGTCCTCAGATGCACACGGCGCGATGATTCGTGCAGAGGGTCCCTAGGGCCTGGCTGGAGAAGAGGGGAAAGACGCGGACGGGCTGCGCAGGGTGCGGCGCGGCCCGTGGAAAAAGTCTACAAGGCGGGGGAGGAGCGATACGGACGGACTACCGCACGCTGCCTTGCGAGCCGCCTGCCACCATCATCGGGCGGCTGCTGCGGCACCAGATGGGTGCCAGATGGCCGATCTGGATGGTCAGCTCATTGCCTTTGCCCAGCACCGTGGTCGGACCATTGCTGTAGGCGTAACCGGACTCGGCGGCCTGCTTGGGCAGATCGACCGTCCAGCCGCTGCGCAGCAGCACACCCATGCCTTGCTCGGGGTAGAACTGCATCTCGACCTTTTCTCCGTTGCCGCACGCGAACTGCATGCTGCTGCGGTCCACGGGCTCCGAAAAAGCCTGCATCGCGGGAGGCTGGGTTGCGCACCCAGCCAGCATGAGGGTCGCCAGCGCACCCGAACCCAGCAAAACCATCTTCTTCATCGGTCACTCCTGACATCGCGGTGTGCCTTGCGCGCACCCGACAACAACCTTCCAGTTCCAACACCTCGGGGCCTGCGGTTTGGCTGCCCCTGGTTGCACCAAGCACAAACCTTGCCACTGCCACCTGCCTGCGCCGCCCGGGGGGTATCACCGGGTTGCACCCTTCGTCCAGACTTGCTTGCGAGAGACCGAAACCATCGACTTCAGAACTTTCCCGTCACCCGGCGAGGCATGTACACAAGAGTGCCCCAGGGCCAGAGGCCCGTCATTGGGGTGATCCCCAGATCGAGAGCCGCCTCTAAAGTCTGCTCCCGGTCTGTGGCGTCCCCATGACGGCACCGAAAGCCCTGGATTACCGTTTCATTGCCATCACGGGCCGGCCCAATCGGCCTTTGGACTGCTGGATTGCAAGCAGATGTTGCAAAGAAAGCAGCCCCAGGGCGGTGCGCGGGGCACACCACGCTGCAGATCGGGACATACCCTTAGGACCTGCCGGAAGGACATTTCGCGCAGGCAGACCGGTTGTCCACCCCGGCGACAGCGCCTGTGGCGATCTGCAGGTACGCTCGCTGCACATCCGCCGCCATGGAGACCCGCCCCTTGACTGCCGTCGCCCCGCCCTCGCCTGCCGCACCGTCTTCCCCGCCTCCCGGCCTGCTGCTGCCGGCGCGCACCGCATGGGTGATGCTGCTGGCGCTGGTGTCCGGCTTTGCACTGAGCCAGGCGTTTCGCACCATCACCGCCATCATGGCCACCGGGCTGCGTACGGAGTTCGGCCTGTCGGCCCAGGCCCTGGGCGTTTTCGCCGGCGCGTTTGCGTTCGCCTTCGGCACCATGCAGCTCTTCATGGGCGTGGGAATCGACCTGTATGGCGTGCGGCGCACGCTGCTGGTGACTTTTCCGCTGGCGGTCGCGGGTTCGCTGCTGTCTGCGCTCGCGCCCGGCTACGGCACCGTGCTGCTGGGCCAGGTGCTGATCGGCGTGGGCTGTGCCCCGGCCTTTCTGGTGTGCACGGTGTTCATTGCGCGCTACTTCGCGGCCAGCCGGTTTGCGATGGTGTCGGGCGTGGCGATGGGCGTGGGCGGGCTGGGCATGCTCTTCACCGGCACGCCGCTGGCGTGGCTGGTGCAGCAGTCGTCCTGGCGCATGGGGTTTGCCGTGCTGGCGGGGCTGGCTGCGCTGGCCTGGCTGCTGATTTTCTGGAAGGTGCACGAGCCCGCCCACGCAGGCCACGGCACCCAGCCGCGTGAATCGGTCGGGCAGGCGGTGCGGGGGTTCGGCGCGCTGTTCCTTGTGCCGCACACCGCCGGGATCATGCTGCTGGCGCTGATGACGTATGCATCGTTCCTGACCCTGCGCGGTCTGTGGCTCGGGCCCCTGCTGATCGAGCGGCACGACTACTCGCTCGTGGCCAGCGGCAACGTGGCGATGCTGGCGTCGCTGGTGTCCTTGTTCACGCCCGCGCTGTTCGGCCGCATGGACCCGGGTCCGGCGCGCCGACGCCGCTGGCTGCTGGGCTTCACGGTGCTGCTGGCGGCGTTGTTCACCGCCATCGGCCTGCTGCACGCCGAATGGCTGGACGTGGCGGGCTCCATCGCCGTGTGCCTGCTGTCAGGCTACATGGTGCTGCAGTACGCGGACGTGCGCTCGGCCTACCCGGCAGCGATGACGGGTCGGGCCATGGCGGTGTTCACCATGGCGCTGTTCCTGGGCGTGGCGCTGATGCAGTGGGCCACGGGCCTGGCTGCATCGGTGGCCAGCGCACGCGGTGCCGACCCCTATGTCGCCGTGATGCTCACCATCGCGGGCATGCTGGCGGCGGGCGCAGCGGCGTTCAGGCTGCTGCCCGCGCCCCCGCGTTGATCGACGGGCCGGGAGGGCACAGCGCCAGCCCTGCACCCCGCACGCGCCACCACTGCAGCACGCCAAAGAGCAGCTCGAACGCGGTAAAGCCCAGCACGATGGCATTGGCCCCCTGGGCCACCGCGTAGACCTGCCACGCGGCGAACAGCAAGCGCGCCACGCCATCGAGCCGCCCGAGCAGCAGCGTAGGCGCCGCAATGCGCGCGATGGACCACACCACCACCACCGACCCCAGCAGATTGGCCAGCAGCATGTGCGTGGCATCCAGCGGGTGCAGCGTGCCCGACAAGGCCAGTGCCTGGGCCAGCGCGGCCAACTGCGCGTACAGCCAGGCAAAGGTCCAGGGCAGCGCGAACGGCCAGGTGACGAGCAGGTCGTACCAGCCGCTGGCGCGCACGATGCGCAGGTAGTCGGGCTCAGAAAAAGCAGGCAAGGTGGCCATGGCAAGGGGTCTTCGAAGTGGATGAAGCGCCGAGCTTCAGGCCTGAAGTACGCTTCAGGGTCAAGCGCTTTCCACACGTTCACCACTTCTCTTGAGGGCTCCACGATGAACCTGATCCAGCTGACCGACCTGCAACCTGGCGACATCCGCCGCATCTGGTCGCTGGTGAACGACGCGCAGGCACCTGCTCCGGGCGGCACCGTGGCGTGGTCTTTCGAAGGCAACGGCATCCGCACGCGCACGACCTTCATCGAGGCGTTCCGGCAACTGGGGCTGGCATTCACCGAGCTGCCACACCTGCTCAAGACCGGGGAGCGGCCCGAGGACCTGGCGGGCTACCTGGACCCGTTCTACGCGCTGTACGTGGTGCGTGAGTCCGACCACCCCCGGCTGTCGGCCTTCGCGGCCGCATCGCGCCACCCCGTGATCAACGCGATGTCGGCCCAGGGCCACCCGTGCGAGGTCCTCACCGACGCGTATTACGTGGACACGCAAGTCAAGCCGCTGCAGGACGCCCGCGTGTGCCTGTGGGGCCCCAGCACCAATGTGTTCCGCTCGTGGCATGAACTGGCGCAGGTGCTCGGGTTCGAGCTGGTGCAGGTGTGCCATCGTCGCTTCCACGAAGCGCTGCCGCACGTCACCTTCGTGGAACCCTCGGCACTGCCGGGTGACGCGGACGTTGTCATCACCGACAGCTGGCCGGCCAGCGCCGAGGCAGACGCCGCCACGCAATCCGACCTGGCGCCCCTGACCGAGGAGCACCTGGCAGCGATGGGCTCTCCCGCCCTGCTGCCCACACCCCCTTTCACGCTGGGCCGCGAGCTGGCGGTGGACCCGGTGGGATACCCGGGCTTTGTGGGGTATGCACAAAAGGAGCTGTTGCTGCCCGTGCAAAAAGCCATCGTGCGCTGGGTGCTTGCATCGGCCGAGGCCGGCAACGGGGGGCCGCATGCTGATCGGTGAACTCGCCATCGCATCGGGCCTCACCCGCGAGGCGTTGCGCTTCTACGAGCAGCAGGGCCTGATCCGCGCCCGCCGGCTGGGCAACGGCTACCGCGACTACCCGCCCGAGGCGGTGATGCTGGTGCAGTACATCCGCACCGCACAGCAACTGGGTTTCACGCTGGCCGAGATCGGCGACCGCCTGCCCGGCATCTGAGACGCGCCGGACCCCGCACCGGCACTGGCCGAAGTGCTGTCGGCCAAGCTCGGCGAGATCGACGCACGCATCGCCGCACTGCAGGCCCTGCGCCAGACGCTGGCCGAGCGCGTGGCCACCGACTGCCCGCTGCGGGCGGCATCTGCCCGCCAATGACCTGCCCAAAATCCTATAGGGGATTGCACTCGAACCCTTCGGGCAAATGCGCATCCCTGTGATGATGACCGGTCAGTCCAGCAGCATGAACACCCGCGGCAGGTATCGTGAGTGAGCAGCCGCAGGCTGCCAGGAGCAGTCGGTGGCGGCTAGCGAAAGCGGACGCTTGACGTTCGACATGAGCGGCAGTTGGTCGCTTGCCGACAGCTGCCCGCTCAATGGAGGGGTTAGTTGTACCTCGTTGACTAGGCTCTGAACTAGGTACGGATTTGGGCTCAGAGTCAGACCTGCACATCGCTTGCGGCGCAAGAGCTACACCGATAGCAAACATCAACACCGAGGCCCCCATGCGCACAAACAGCCTTGAGTGAAGTGAAGCAAACACCCCAAGTGCAAGCAACACAAGGACGCCAGGCACAAGGAGCTCCTGGCATCCGAGTACCGCGAACAATAGCCCAGCAGAACCAGGCCGCACAAGACGCCAATCGAGATCACCACAGACGCTTTCAAGGGGCGCCTAACTTTTGACATGAGAGGCTAGGCCGCTGTTTCACTGAGGATGCTTTCGTAGTGCAGCAGATCTTCCGGCGAGAAGCAGCAGAAGACAACCTCTTGAATGGACGAGCCTTGCTTGAGGCTCTCACGCACGCTACCAATAGCGACTCTGGCGGCAAGCGCAATGGGATAGCCATAGATACCTGTACTTATGCTTGGGAAGGCTAAGGATGTGAGGCTTCTCTCGGCCGCCAACTCCACTGAGCGGCGGTAGCAACTAGCGAGCAACTCGGCTTCACCGTTGGCTCCACCACGCCAAACTGGACCGACTGTATGGATGATGTACTTCGCTTGTAGGCGGTAGCCCTTGGTGACCTTAGCCTCGCCCGTCTTGCACCCGCCTAGAAGCCGACATTCGTGGATGAGCTCCGGGCCTGCAGCTCGATGAATAGCGCCATCAACTCCGCCACCGCCAAGCAACGAAGAGTTTGCGGCGTTGACGATTGCCTCGATCTGCAGCTTTGTTATGTCAGAGCGAAGCGCACGGAGCGACGTAGACATACCAAGCGGCCTAACGTGGTGTATCCCGCAAAACTTGCAGGATGAACTGGACCTTGCGGGATATTCTGGACACTGATTTCTCCTGAAAATGGCTCGCAGATTGGGCTTGCGGTCAGCGCGCTGTTCGAAAGCACAGGTCAAATTTCCGACAAACCCGGCAGGCAACAACTCAACAAACTATAGCTTGCCAGCAGGCAGGCACCAGGCACTGAGACAGCGCGGTTTGGACGTCAAGCCAGTGGGTACTGAGTCAACGGTAGCTTTGCGGTGGTTTCGTCCACTGGCTGATTAGGGCCCAGAGCCGTCTTTTCGTTAGCTTCCTGGACGGTGAGTTGACTACCCTGGCAGGACGTGATGTTTAACATGTCAGTCCATCAAGCCGTCTACGGCGGCCGCTAACTTTCACGTTTGGGATTCCATTGCCCTCCGTTCACACATTCAACGTCTTTGCCGACTACTTTCAATTCGTCGTTCAAGATGAAGAGTCGAAAGATGACTTCGCTTCCATTTGGACGGAAGAAGCCCTTGCTATTCAGACAGCATTCGGGAAGTCCGCTGTCTGCCCCGGTACGCTCAGGAACGTCGAGGTACCCGTTGAGATCGTCGTTGAAAATAGCGATCCGCACATTTCCTTAGGTGATGTTGACCATGCCGTTGAAGGCAGTATTGAAGTGCAATCTGGTCGACTCGTCGTCATGGGCTGCACAGAGTACTTTCCAGACGCTCCGCGACTGCATGTCCATCCAGGCACATACCGGGCTCTGGCGGTTATGACAGGCATTGGGAGTATCCAAAACGAGTGGGACCCAGCGAATGACAAGTACATCGTGTACCTTTGGCCAAGATCAGCGAGACGGCCCAAACTTCTCAAGCACTGGAAAGCTGACACTTAACCCGCTTGCATGAGTGGACCTCACCAGCTGACCGCACACTGCTTTGCAATAGATAGTGGCTCCTCACGGCCCGTCTGTTTCGCCCTCGCAGTGCTAGCGTTGAGCGTCCGCTTTCATTGAAGGTAACCGACAGCTCCTGGCCATTTTCAGCCCTCGTGCTGAGTGTTCGCTTGCTTTCGAATTGAGAACGTGACCGTGAAGTTGGGGTCGACCACCACTTCTCCGGTGCTCCGAAGGCGGTACTCACCGGGTGGCGCTTCTCGAAACGAGCGCGTATCAGGAGGTAGGTTGTATTGCTCGCCGTCCCGTAGGCCTTGCAGCGATAGCAGGATTCCGCTGTGCTCATCTGCATGGACGACGCGACCGAACAGTTGTTGCTGCTCGAAAGGCTCCTCTGCCCCCGCTTCAAAATAGGCCAGTCCGACGAGAACAATTTTCCCTGGGAGCTGCATCGCAAGGGCGATATCCCATGGATGCGCGTCATTGAAGTGGTTGCTCATGCCTGGGAGCCTGCCTTTAATTTGAAAGTCTGCTGCTGGCCGAATTCTGCCGTACAAGTGCCCCAGGACAGCGGGTTGCCGAGATGTCATCGGTGTCGGCGGAGTGGTCAGATCGAAATGGCTCAGCGTTCAGGTGCGTCCCGAATAGCAGAGCTATTGACTGCGCACCGCGCCTTGCATTCCATCCCGGCAGGGTACTTGTGCGACTCCGAAAAAGATCGTGAACAATTTCCAAGCCTCCAAAGCTTACCCATCAAGCGCCAGAAGCTATCAATACAGGAGCAATCCGAACGCTGGCGCGACACCCTTGCATTTCGCCCGGCGCATTTCGCTGCAGTGCACTGCGCTCGCCCAGCCCGACCTTGCCTATCCCACAGGCCCCGGCACCGTGTGCAGCAGCACCGGGTGGTTGCCGTAGGCATCCACGCTCTCGATCTGCACCCCGAAGCCCCACAGGCGTGCCACGTGGCGCAGCACCTCCTGGGTGTCGTCGCCCAGTGGCCGGCCCTGGTACTGGGTATGGCGCAGGGTCAGGCTGCGGTCGCCGCGCAGGTTCACGTTCCACACCTGGATGTTGGGCTCGCGCGTGCCCAGGTCATACTGCTGCGACAGGATCTGGCGCAGGTGGCGGTAGCCGTTCTCGTCGTGGATTTCGCTGACCAGGAGGTCATTGAGGGCGGGGTCGTCGTGCAGGGCAAACAGGCGCATCTCGCGCATCAGGTGCGGGCTCAGGTACTGGCCGATGAAGCTTTCATCCTTGAAGTTGCGCATGGCATGGTCCAGCGTGGGCAGCCACGGTGCGCCCGCGATATCGGGGAACCAGTGGCGGTCTTCGTCCGTGGGGTTCTGGCAGATGCGCTGTATGTCGCGGTACATGGCAAAACCCAGCGCATAGGGGTTGATGCCGCTGTAGGCGCGGTGACCCACGGGCGGCTGAAAGACCACATTGGTGTGCGAGCCCAGCCATTCCATCATCACCCCGTCGCTCAGGTAGCCGTCGTCGTACAGGGTGTTGAGCAGCGTGTAGTGCCAGAAGGTGGCCCAGCCTTCGTTCATGACCTGGCTCTGGCGCTGGGGGTAGAAGTACTGCGCGATCTTGCGAACGATGCGCACGACCTCTCGCTGCCAAGGCTCCAGCAGCGGCGCGTTCTTCTCGATGAAGTACAGGATGTTCTCCTGAGGCTCCTGCGGAACACGGCTGTGGTCCTGCGTGGCACCGTCCTTGCCGGGGCGCGTGGGCAGGGTGCGCCACAGTTCGTTGACCTGCTGCTGGGCGTAGGCCTCGCGCTGCTCGCGCTCCAGCCGCTCGCGCGCCAGGCTTTTCTTGGAAGGCCGCCGGTATCGATCCACCCCGAAGTTGGCCAGCGCATGGCACGAGTCAAGCAGCCGCTCCACCTCGTCGAAACCGTAGCGTTCCTCGCACTGGGCCACGTAGTCTTTGGCATAGACAAGGTAGTCGATGATGGAGGACGCATCCGTCCACATGCGAAACAGGTAGTTGCCCTTGAAGAAGCTGTTGTGCCCGTACGCCGCGTGGGCGATCACCAGTGCCTGCATGGCAGTGGTGTTCTCCTCCATCAGGTAGCTGATGCAGGGGTTGGAGTTGATGACGATCTCGTAGGCCAGCCCCATGTGCCCGCGCCGGTAGCGCCGCTCTGTGGCGAGGAACTCCTTGCCATAGCTCCAGTGGCGGTAGTTCACCGGCATGCCCACGCTGGAGTAGGCATCCATCATCTGCTCGGCCGTGATGACCTCGAGCTGGTTGGGGTAGGTGTCCAGGCCGAAGCGCTCGGCCGTGGCGGCAATGGCCGCGTGGTAGCGCTCGATCAGCTCGAAGGTCCAGTCGCTCGGGTCAGGCAGCGGCTGCGCGGGGCGGGCTCCGGCGGGCCTCGGCTGCTCGGGCACGGTGGGGTGGCGCCGCTCGCCGACGACCGCCGTCTTCCAGGGGTTGTCGCGCATGCGGCGCTCCAGGACCGGGTACTGGGCCATGTTGGTCATGGGGTCACCTCCGTGCTCGGCACTGCGGTGCGAGCGGGGCTTGAGAGGCTGGGCGCGGCACTCA
Organism: Acidovorax sp. sic0104; assembly: GCF_019219095.1. Lineage (GTDB taxonomy): Bacteria > Pseudomonadota > Gammaproteobacteria > Burkholderiales > Burkholderiaceae_C > Acidovorax. The sequence goes on along the minus strand of NZ_JAHUWH010000013.1, from coordinate 7,536 downwards.
TACCTGCACCCCCTCCTTCTTGAAAAGGTCGCGGAACACGGGGTAGATGTCCCCCGGCTCGGAGACCTTGCGCATCGCGAAGTGGGCGAACAGCGGCAGCAGCTGGCTGTACTCAGTCCACAGGTTCTGCTCCTCCTGCGCCACCTGCACATAGGCGAAATGGCGCACCAGCGGCAGGATGCGGTCCACCAGCAGGTTGCGGCAGTTGCCGCTGTCATTGTTGAAGTTGTCGCCGTCACTGGCCTGGGCCACATAGATGTTCCAGTCGCCCGAGGGGTAGCGCGCGCGCATGATCTGGTCGAGCAGCACCAGCGCGCTGCTGACCACCGTGCCGCCGCTCTCGGTGGAATGAAAGAACTGCTCTTCGTTCACCTCTGCCGCCTGGGTGTGGTGGCGGATGAAGACGATGTCGATGGTCTCGTAGTGCCGCGTGAGGAACAGGTACAGCAGGATGAAGAAACGCTTGGCCAGGTCCTTGCGCGCCTGGTCCATGGAGCCCGAGACATCCATCAGACAGAACATCACCGCCTGGCTGCTGGGCACGGGCACCTGCACGCGCGAGCGAAATCGCAAGTCGATGGGGTCGAGATACGGTATTCGGCGCGTGCGCTCCCTGAGCAGGTCGATGCGGCCCTGCAGCTCGGCCACCGCTTCGCTGGTGCCGTCGTCCTGCGCGAGCAGCGCCTCAAGCTGCGCCTGCAATGCCTGCAGCTCACGGTGCGCCGACTGCCCGAGGGCGATGCGCCGCCCGAGCGCCCCGCGCATGGTGCGCAGCACCGCCAGGTTGTTGGGTATGCCGTTCTGGCTGTAGCCGGCGCGGCGTGACTTGTACTTCGGGTTCTCGCCGATGTGGGTGCGCAGCAGGTTGGGCAGGGCCAGGTCCTCGAAGAAGAGCTGCATGAACTCCTCCTTGGTCAGCGTGAAGGTGAAGTCGTCCTCCCCCTCCCCGCTGTCGCTGGCCTGCGACCCGCCGCCACCGCCACCGCCGCGCGGCCGCTCTATTCGGTCGCCGCGCACATGCTCTGCGTTGCCCGGGTGCACCCGGTCATGGATGCCGCCCCTGCCGTGGTGGAACACCGGCTCGCCGATGTCCTTCTTCGGGATGGTGATGCTCTCGGCCTGCTCGATGTCGCGGATGCCGCGCTGCGACACGGCGCGGCGCACGCTTTCGGCGATCTGCTCCTTGAAGCGGCGCACGAAGCGCTCGCGGTTGCCTACCGATTTGTTCTTGCCGGCGAGCCTGCGGTCGATGATTTGCAGTGCCATCCCTTGCTCCCATCATGGGCCAGCGCCCCGGCGGGGATGCACTGGCAAAACCTCAAGCGCTGCTGCGTGGGCCGCTGCGCGGCTAACTAGCTGCTCTTTCTGACGCGCAGGTACCACTCGCACAGCAGCCGGACCTGCTTGGGCGTATAGCCCTTGTCCACCATGCGGGTGACGAAGTCCTCGTGCTTGCGCGCCTCCTCGGCACTGGCCTTGGCGTTGAAGCTGATGACGGGCAGCAGTTCCTCGGTGTTGGAGAACATCTTCTTCTCGATCACCAGGCGCAGCTTCTCGTAGCTGGTCCAGCTCGGGTTGTGGCCCTGGTTGTTGGCGCGCGCGCGCAGCACGAAGTTGACGATCTCGTTGCGGAAGTCCTTGGGGTTGGCGATGCCCGCCGGTTTTTCGATCTTCTCGAGCTCGGCATTCAGCGCGCCGCGATCGAACACCTCGCCGGTGTCGGTGTCGCGGTACTCGTTGTCCTGGATCCAGTAGTCGGCGTAGGTGACGTAGCGGTCGAAGATGTTCTGCCCGTACTCGCTGTAGCTCTCCAGGTATGCCGTCTGGATCTCCTTGCCGATGAATTCTGCATAGCGCGGCGAGAGGAATTCCTTGATGTAGCTGGTGTACTTGGTCTCCAGCTCCGCCGGGAACTGCTCGCGCGAGATCTGCTGCTCCAGCACATACATCAGGTGCACCGGGTTGGCCGCCACCTCGGCGCTGTCGAAGTTGAAGACCCGCGAAAGGATCTTGAACGCGAAGCGCGTGGAAATGCCGGTCATGCCCTCGTCCACGCCCGCGTAGTCGCGGTACTCCTGGTAGCTCTTGGCGCGCGGGTCGGTGTCTTTCAGGCTCTCGCCGTCATACACCTGCATCTTGCTGAAGATGCTCGAATTCTCGGGCTCCTTCAGGCGCGTCAAGATGCCGAACTGCGCCATCATCTTGAGCGTGCCGGGGGCGCACACCGCATTGCCCAGCGACGACTCGCGGATCAGCTTGTCGTAGATGCGGATCTCCTCGCTCACGCGCAGGCAGTAGGGCACCTTGACGATGTAGATGCGGTCGAGGAACGCCTCGTTGTTCTTGTTGTTGCGAAACGCCTTCCACTCGCTCTCGTTGCTGTGGGCCAGCACCACGCCGTCGAACGGGATGGCGCCGAAGCCCTCGGTGCCCTTGTAGTTGCCCTCCTGCGTGGCCGTGAGCAACGGATGCAGCACCTTGATGGGCGCCTTGAACATCTCCACGAATTCGAGCAAACCCTGATTGGCCAGGCAAAGGCCGCCGCTGTAGCTGTAGGCATCGGTGTCGTCCTGAGCAAAGGTTTCCAGCTTGCGGATGTCGACCTTGCCCACCAGGCTTGAAATGTCCTGGTTGTTCTCATCGCCCGGCTCCGTCTTGGCAATGCCGACTTGCTTCAAGACGCTGGGGTAGCGCTTGACGACCTTGAACTGCCGGATGTCGCCGCCGAACTCGTCGAGCCGCTTGACGGCCCAGGGCGAGAGCACGCGCTGCAGATAACGCCGGGGGATGCCGAACTGCTCCTCCAGCACCGGGCCGTCCTCCAGCGCATCGAACAGGCCCAGCGGCGACTCGTTCACCGGCGAACCCTTGAGCGCGTAGAACGGGACCTTCTGCATCAGCAGCTTGAGCCGCTCGGCAATGGAACTCTTGCCACCGCCCACGGGGCCGAGCAGGTAGAGGATCTGCTTGCGCTCTTCCAGCCCCTGCGCGGCGTGACGGAAAAAGCTCACCACCTGCTCGATGGAGTCTTCCATGCCGTAGAACTCGGCGAACGCGGGGTAGCGTTTGATGACCTTGTTGGCGAAGAGGCGCGACAGGCGCGGATCATTGCGCGTGTCGACCATCTCGGGCTCGCCGATGGCGGCCAGCATGCGCTGGGCGGCCGTGGCGTAGGCCATGGGATCGCGCTTGCACTCGGCAAGGTACTCGTCGATCGACATCTCTTCTTCGCGGCCACGGGCGTAGCGCGCGGCGAAATTGCTGATGGCATCCATACGACCTCCTGTGGTGGTCTCCTGGCGGGCTCAGGAGATGCCACGGTGTTGCAGTGAGACTCGCTACCGGCTCATCTCTTTGTAGCACCACGGTCCGCCCTTGAACAGGGTATTTGTGTGCGCAAGACGTGCTTTTTACAACCATGCCCGCAATGGGATAGAGCGTGGCACACTGCATAAGTTCAGCATGATTTCAAGCAGGATTCACCGGGCCATTGCCGGTCATCCAGCGCCTGCCGTTGGCCGTTGAGTGGTGCTACAGCGAACTCGCGCTGGAGCCGTCGCCCCGGTAAAGCCAGGGCACATCCAGCACCCGCTCGCCCAGCAGGCGCAGCGACCAGTCCCGCCCCCAGCGCACAGGCCCCACCGCATGGAAGATGCGCCCGTTGCGCGTCGAGCGCGCCTGCACCCGCGCATTGCGCTGCCAGCGGTTCAGTGCGTAGCGGCGCAGGCGCAGCGGCACATCCAGGTCGTGCATGGCCAGTGCGCGCTGCAGCTCGGCCGCATCCTCGATGGCCATGCCGGCCCCCTGGGCGAGATATGGGCGCATGGGGTGGGCTGCGTCGCCCAGCAGGCCCACCAGCCCGCGCGCCATCTCGTCGGCATTGCGCACCGGTGGGCGGTCGCACAGCGGCCACAGGCGCCATCCGGCAGGACTGCGGTCGCTCACGCTGCGCAGCAAGTCCTGCAGCGCGCCGCACGTGCCTTGCAAAGCGTGGTCCAGGCCTGCGGCGTTGGCCGCGTGGTCCCAGTTCTCGAGATCCTGCGGCGCGGCCCCCTGCACGATGACGACGATGTTCTGCAGCTCGCCACGGCGCACGGGGTATTGCACGGCATGCAGGCGCGGCCCCAGCCAGGCCGTGACCTGGCCCGTGCGCAGCGCCTGGGGCAGCGCATGCTGCGGCACCAGGGCGCGGTACGCCAGGTGCCCGGTGACGCGGGGCGCAACAGGGCCGAGCAGTTGCATGCGCGTGCGGCTCCACAGGCCGTCGGCGCCGATGAGCGCATCGCCCTCCACCTCCTTGCCCAGGCTGGTGCGCACGGTGACGGCGCTGCCGTCGTCGGCAAAGCTGTCGATGGCCTGCGCCAGGTGCAATTGCGTGTCGGTGTACTTGTTCACTGCCACGAGCAGCAGGTCGTGCAGGTCGGCGCGGTGGATGGTGGCGTAGGCAGCGCCGTAGCGCTGCACTGCCGCCGGACCCAGCGGCAGCACGGCCAACTCGCTTCCGCTGACGGCGCTGCGCACCTGCAGGCGGCTCGGGAAAGCCGCCACGGCCTGCAGCGGCTGCTGCAGGCCCCAGGCCTGCAAGCGGCGCACCACGTTGGGCCCTATCTGCACGCCCGCGCCCACCTCGCTGAATGCGGCGGCGCGCTCGTAAAGCCGCACATCCCAGCCCGCGCGCGACGCGCCCAGGGCTGCTGCCAGGCCGCCAATGCCGCCTCCGGCGACCAATACCTGCTTCTTCATGCGGCGATTGTGCCGTGCGGGCGCTTACTCGGGCTTGTCATTGCGCAAGCGTGCTGCAAACCCCTGTCACGCCGTCACAGCGCGGGGCGCAGCGCACGCTCGAGCACCTCGGCCGGCATGGGGCGGCCGAAGAGGTAGCCCTGGAAAGCCTGGCATCCGTGGCGCTGCAAGAATTCAAGCTGGCCCGTGGTCTCCACGCCTTCGGCCACCACGGCCAGGTCCATGCTGTGCGCCAGGGCGAGGATGGTGCGCACGATGGCCGCGTCGTTGGGATCGGTCTGCAGGTCACGCACGAAACCCTGGTCGATCTTGAGCTGGTCCAGAGGCAGCCGCTTCAGCGAGGACAGCGACGAGTACCCTGTGCCGAAGTCGTCCAGCGAGAAGCCTACGCCGTAGCGGCGCAGGTATTCCATGCGCGAGATCACGTCCTCCACGTCTGTCAGCAGCAGGCTCTCGGTGAGCTCGAGCTTCAGGCGTTCGGGGTTCGCGCCGCTCTTGTGCAGGATGCCCAGCATCTGCTCCACGAAGTCGGGCTGGCGGAACTGCCGCACACTGACATTCACCGACAGGAAGAACTGGCGCGTGAGCGAGCTGCGCGACCAGGCCACCAACTGCGCGCAGGCGGCTTCGAGCACCCAGTGCCCGATGGGGAGGATGAGCCCCGTCTGCTCGGCCAGCGGGATGAATTCGGCCGGCGACACCAATCCGCGGCGTGGGTGCCTCCAGCGCACCAGCGCTTCTGCACCCAGCAATCGGCCCTTGCCGTCCACCACGGGCTGGTAGTACAGGACGAATTCCTTCTCCTGCAGACCGCGGCGCAGGTCGGCCTCCAAGGCGGAGCGGGTGCTTACGGCGGCCTGCATGTCCGGATCGAAGAAGCGCTGGGTGTTGCGCCCGGCAGCCTTGGCCTGGTACATGGCCAGGTCTGCATGCTTGAGCAACTCGTCCACGCTGCCCGTCTGCTGGCCGAACAGCGCGATGCCGATGCTGGGCGTGCTGTGGTGGCTGGTCTCGCCCAGCACGTAGGGCGCGCCCAGCGTGGTGGCGATGTGGCTGGCCACGAGGGCGGCTTCGGCGCTGGCGTGGGCGCCGTCAGCGCTCAGCCCCTCCACCAGCACCACGAATTCGTCGCCGCCAAACCGCGCAACGGTATCGGCCTCCCGCACGCAGGTGCTCAAGCGCTGCGCGACTTGCAGCAGCAGTTGGTCGCCGGTGTCGTGGCCCAGGGTGTCGTTCAGATCCTTGAAGTTGTCGAGGTCGATGAACAGCAGCGCGCCCTGCGCGCCCGAGCGAGCGACGGCCGCCATGGCGCGTTGCAGCCGGTCCACCAGCATGCGGCGGTTGGGCAGGCCGGTGAGAACGTCGTAGAACGCCAGACGCTCGATCTGGCTTTCGACCTCCTTGCGCTCGGTGATGTCGCGGCCCACGCCGCGGTAGCCGCGCAGCGTGCCCTGCGCATCCACCACAGGCACGCCGCTGACCGAGATCCAGTGCATGCTGCCGTCAGGCCGCTGGCGCTGCAGCTCCAGGTCGCGAAACGGCTGGCGCGCCCGCAGCACGGCGCGGTGGGCGGCCCAGTCGGTCTCGGACATGTTGAGGGCACCGAGTTCCCAGCGGGTGTGGCCCAGCACGTCCGACAGCGGCAGGCCATTGACGCTCAAGTCCCCGGCCAGCTGCACGAATCGGCCTTCGGCATCGTGCTCCCAGTACCAGTCGGAGGACAGGTCGGAGAGCGAGCGAAAGCGCATCTCGCTCTCGCGCAGTTCGTTTTCCACCCGCACGTAGTCACTCACGTCGGTGAAGGTGCGCACCAGGCTGCCATCCGGCAAGGTGGTGGTGCGCACCTCCAGTGTGTGCCCTTCGCGCGTTGTGCGCCAGTACAGCGCGGGTGCGGGGGCCACGGCGCCCCCAGCCACGTAGTCGTGGCCGCGCCGGTCCACCAGGCTGTAGCCTTGGCCGAAATCTCCGCGTTCGGCCTGCACGCGGGTCAGGTCAGCCATCGTGGGGCGCGCGGCCATCAGGGACTCGGGCAGGTTCAGGAGCTCCAGCACGCGCTGGTTGTAGACCGTGATGCGCCCGTCCTGACCGGTCTTGAAGATGCCCTGGCTCATGCTGGCCAACGTGGCCTGCAGCGCCGTCCGCTGCTCCTGCAGCAAGGCGAGCGCATCCTGCCAGATGCGTACATCCACCATGCGCACGGGCTGCTGGCCCTGCACGCTGGCGCTTTTCATGAGCGCGGCCAGGCGGTGGAGCAACTCGCCCAGGTGGGCCGTGCCGTCGGCGTCGCGCAGTACGTAGTCGCCCAGGCCGCAGCGGAAGGCGCGCGCGGCAAGGGCCTCCTGCTGGGCGTCGATGCACATCAGCACGGGCCGACCCGCGCACAGCTCCAGCACGTCGGGCAGTTCTTGCACCGAGGGCTTCAGGCACAACACCACCGCATCCCATGCCTGGGAGGCCAGGGGTGCCACGGCCGTCTCGGGGGCCGGGCTGTTCACCAGGCGCCAGTCGGGGTGATTGACGGCGATGAGCCGCCGCGCAAGCGCCGCATGCTGCGTGTCGCTGTCCACCCAAAGGACACCGGGCCCGCTCATGCGCCGGACCCCATGGGTGCGGCGCCGGGAGCCGCCGACAGGTTGTGCTCGCGCGCGAACACGTCCACCGGCACGGGCCGCCCAAACAGATATCCCTGGAACCCCTCGCAGCCATGCAGCCGCAAAAAGCTCAGCTGCCCCGTCGTCTCCACCCCCTCGGCCACCACGTCCAGGTCCAGGCTCCGCGCCAGCGCCAATATCG
>NZ_JAHUWH010000012.1 GCF_019219095.1 Acidovorax sp. sic0104 | reverse complement strand
ACTCCCCGCGCTGCTCCTGCACCATCCTCACCGCGCGCTCACGCACCTCGGGCGAGAACTTGTTCGTCTTCTTCATGGCTCAATCCTCTCAGAGTGTTGAGCCTCCTCAAAAACCGGGGCGATTCAACCGTCAGTCGCACGGTCAGGACACTCTCCAGGTGATCTTCAGGCTCGTCAGTGAGCTTGAGGTCCGCTGAATCCCAGCCACGGAGGTACTGACCGTACTTGTCCAAGGCGCAGAAGGCTTCGGTCAAGGCGCCAATAGTGATTTCTATGACGATAGAGTCGGCTACCTTGCATTGGTAGAAATCGGCGTCGCTTAGGGTCAGGTTCCACTGAGGATAGAAGGCATACCTGATGGCCTCAAGGATGGTGGACTTAGAAGAATCCCCTTTGCCAATCAGGCAGAAGATGTCGGCGTTGGGAAGGCTCCAGTCAAGTTCTTTCACGCCCCGAAAGTTCTTGATTTTTATTTTTCTGATCTTCACCGAGCAAGTTCCTCCAGAACATCATCTATGAACTGGGCTACTCCCGATCAATGCTCTCCCATGCACAGCATGGAACGTCTCTTCGCCCTCTTCTCCCCATCATAGATACATCTCGTCACGTTGCCGTTAAAAGGCGTCAGAGAAGTTGTTGCTCAGCTGCCCTGGAGCAGCGGCCGACCGATAGAGTTTGTGACCATGTGAATGCCCGAAGTGCGGCCGAGAGCGTGCACTGACGAAGGGCCATCGGCTGACTGCACCGCTGCACATTGGACTCCACCCGCGGGCATCCACAAGGTGCCGTCCAGCAGCTGCGCTTCAGCAGGCGCGACTGGAGTGAGCGATACGGAAGCGGTCATCGGCCGACTCCTGCTTTTGAGCGCCGCTCGCTTCTACACCAGCGTGGCTGCCGGCAACGCGGTCACCGTCACTTGGCGCCGGGGGCCAGCTGCCCAAGCTTAATCTGCGATAGTCTGCTTTTATCTCTCCTTCAAAAACTCAGCCGCCAATGACGACACCAATCACGTTGACTGTGGGTGCCATCACCCTCACTTTCAACAAGTGGGAAATCGGCGTCGACCACGGCATGCTATTTCAGGAATCTGATCGCCAGCGTCGCCGCCACCCCGACATCGACTACAGCTACTACGACGAGCACCCTGAGGAGGATCCTGCGCAAAGCGAGACTTGCTTTTGCCGTTCGCTCGGCTCGATGTTGCCGCGGCTCGAGCTGCTCGGGTACACGCTGGCCACGGTCAAGGCCGAGTACGAAATGCAGGTGACGCAGGACACGGAGCGGTACGACGAGGACGATGGCACGCCGTCGCCGACTCGGCCCGAGCGACTGGAATTCGCGAAGTTCGTCGAGTTCATCCGCAGGTATCCGGTATCCGACCTTGACGACGAATACCGGCCGGATAATGAGTCTGGGTCTGAGCAATGGCGCGCCCGATTGGCGGCCGATCCCGCCGTGGCTTTATTGCCTCAGGGTGACCAGGATCGCGACGTCGACGGCTACTCTGAACGCAGCCACTTCGGTGGCCTCATCGGCTTCTTATCTCCTTATTCAGTGCTGCGCGTCCTCGCCGAGAACCCGGCGAACCTGACGCTGGACGTTGTCTGGGATTACGGGAACTTCGTGGATGCCGGCTGGGCAAAGAACGAAGAGTTCGTCGCCGGCGCCCGCCGTGCACAGACCTTTTTGCTGGCCACCGAGGGGACGTCCGACACACACATCCTGAAGCGAGGCCTTTCGCTGCTCCGGCCAGACGTCGAGGACTTCTTCAGGTTCATCGACATCGAGGAGCGGCACCCCTTCTCGGGTACCGGCAATCTAGCCAAGTTCGCCGAAGGCCTCGTCAAGATCGACGTCCAAAACCGCGTGGTGTTCGTCTTCGACAACGACGCCGAGGGCGCCGATGCGTATCGCAGCCTGCAGAGGTTCAGCTTCCCAGTCAACATGCGGTCGATGCTGCTGCCCGACCTCGATCAACTGCGCGACTTCCCTGCACGCGGCCCAAGCGGTGTTGTGCGCACCGACATCAACGGTCGGGCCGCGGCCATCGAGTGCTATTTGGATCTACGCCTAGCCGGTCGACCCGAAGCGCGGGTAACGTGGACCAACTTCAAGGAGTCAATGGGCATCTATCAAGGATCGCTGGACTTCAAGGAAAGCTACGCCAAAGCCTTCTACGAAGCGAGCGTAGAGGCCATCGCAACCGGCACGTACGACGTCCGCAACCTTAAAACCGTGCTGGACGCCCTGTTTGCGACCTGCTGCGCCATGTCCACGGACATCCTGCGGCGCGAGTAACGTTGAACTCCCGGTAACTCGATCGCCCCCACGTTCACTGGAGGCTCCGCCAGCCAGCGGCTATCGCGCATCCTGCTGTTGGTACACCTTAAACGTCTGACACTAATGCAGGTCAGAGTCGTCGAGTCGAATGACTGCTTGTTTCCGTTTAGCGCTGCGTACGGCGCGGAGCACCGAAGGTCGGAAGACGCTGCATTGCAGTCATCGTCGCGGTCGATTTTCAGTTCGCGCGCTTCAGTCCGACCAAGGTCTGCTGCTTCTCTGGGAGGTGGCTGAATTCACGCTCCCATCACAACCAGGTAGGTCGTAGCTGAAGAACTAGGCGCGAACGTGCCGTCCACTCAATCAACCCGCAGCACCTCAAACTCCTGCCGGATTCCTGCAACCTGTACCCACACTCCATCACCCTCGCACTTACCCAACACGGCCCTGCCCAACGGGGCATCGCTGCTGACGACCTGCACGGTGTGACCGCCGCAGGCCAGCTTCATGCTGCCTCCCTGCGGGCCCAGAAAGAGCAGCTGCTGCTGTTGCTGGTCGTCGGCATCGACCAGGCAGACCAGTGCACCCAGCTGTATGCCTTTGCTGGCGTCGTAAGGGTGCGGGCGGAACTGGCGCCAATGGGCCATTGCCTGGCGGATGGCTTCGGCGCGGCGGGCCTGGCCGGTGGCCAGGTAGGCGGCTTCCAGGCCCAGTGTGTCGTATTTGTTTTCGGCGATGTTTTCTTCGTGGGTCGCCGTTTCATGGGCTGCCCGCACGGCCTCTTCCGCTTGCAGCAGGTCTTCGGCGAGGCGTTCCAGTACCTGTTGCTGCAGCAAGAATTTATCCATGATGATCATCAAAGGTCGGCATCTCTATCGGGCGGGGGCGGCTCAGGATTATGAAGCGCGCCACCGGGCCTTCGACGCTTCGCACGCGGCCACACGCGGCTCCAGACTGAGCAGCACGCGCAGCCTGTGCAGGGTGTGGTTCGTCGTGCATCGCGCGCAGCCGCCCCGTGTCGAATACCGGTGGTGCACCGGCCTGTGACGTGGCGGTAACCATCTTCCTGTTCAAGCTTGACAGGCGACTGTGCATGCGTGCATGACTGTGCGCATGTGCCGTCTTTGACCCTGCTCGGTACGCGTTGTTTTGTCGATCTCGCTGCTGCCATGCCCTGCCTACAATGCCGTGATGAGCCGGCTCCCTGCATCCGCACCCCTCGAGTGGGTCAGGCACGCCGAGCCCATCGACGGCATGAAGCGCATCGAGGCGCGCTTTCACGGCAAGGCCTATGCCATGCACCGCCACGACACCTACGCGATCGGCAGCACGCTGGCAGGTGTCCAAAGCTTCAACTACCGCCACAGCCGGCGCGACAGCCTGCCGGGCCACACGATGGTGTTGCACCCCGATGAGGTCCACGATGGTCAGGCCGGTACCGACGAGGGCTTCCAGTACCGCATGGTCTATGTGGAGCCCGCGCTCATCCAGGCGGTGCTCCAGGGGCGCGCGTTGCCGTTCATCGAAGGGGGCGTGACCACCGACCCGCGCCTGGCAATGGCCACCCACCACCTGCTGCGGCACATCGACACGGTGCCGGAGCCGCTGGAACTCAGCCATGTCGTGGCCGAGCTGGCGCATGCACTGCAAGCCGTGGCGGGCGGCCCTGCGCGGCTGCCCAAGGGCGACTTTCTGGCCGCGCAGCGTGCCTACGACTATCTGCACACGCACCAGGCCCAGGTCATTGCGCTGGACGAGCTGGAGGCCGCCACGGGGCGTGACCGGTGGAGTCTGTCGAGCGACTTTCGCATCTTCTTCGGCACGAGCCCCTATCGCTTCCAGACGATGAGGCGGCTCGATGTGGTGCGCCGCATGTTGATGGGTGGTGCGTCGCTGGCCGACGCTGCCGCGACCGCCGGGTTTGCCGACCAGAGCCACATGACCCGCCACTTCACCAAGACCTTCGGGCTGACCCCTGGACGATGGCTGCGCATGGCCTCCGGTGGGCGGGTTGCGCAGCGATGGATGGGTGAGCCACGAACGTTCAATACAGGGTGAACCACGCTGCGTAGATTCGGCTTCTTTTTCCAGCGAAGGAGCGACCCATGTTCATGCCCCTCAACCCCACGGCGGCTCCGGCCGGGCGCGGTCAAAGCCAGGCCATTGACCTGGTCCGGAAGATCGACCGCATCGACGGCCACTGGCAGCCGCGCGTCGTCGCAGAAATGAACGACTACCAGTTCAAGGTGGTGAAGGTGAAGGGCGATTTTCCGTGGCATGTGCATGCCGACACCGACGAGACATTCGTCGTGCTGGAAGGCGAGCTGAAGATCGCGACCCGCGCAGGCGGTGGCGAGGGCGGCGAACGGGTCATCGTGTTGCGCGCGGGGCAGATGGCGGTGGTGCCCAGGGGTGTGGAGCATCAGCCATCCGCAGATGCCGAAGTGAAGATGCTGCTGATTGAACCGCAGGGCGTGGTGAACACGGGCGACGGCGCGCCGGGGGCACGCACCGTGGCAAACGATCAGTGGATCTGAGTCTCAATCCCTGCCGAAGCCCTTGCGTGTGCGGCCGAGCGACGCCGGCCCTTGGCGATCACGTTCTTGGGCCCTGAGGTCGGGGTGAGCTGCCGGCTGCGGAAAGCAGATTTCCCAACCGGTGGGTGCAGAGAAACGTTGGAATGTTCTCTGGCGCCAGTGGCTTCGACATCAAGTACCCAGGCCACCTCGCCGGGCATTCGTTCATCATCTCTGGCCCCTTGCACGCCGGGTGTATGCCGCACTCTGGCAAGCCCTTCGATACGCCCGCAGCGTTTGCTCGGCCCGCTGCAGCACCGTGGCTTCCACTGCCGTCGCCTGCCCACTCGCAGCGCCCTCACGCGGGTCAGCACCCCCATTCGCATCCGCCAGGGTTTCCAGCAACTCTGCCGGGCTCATTCCCGAAGCCTCCCCGGTCAGCAACGCAATGCCCTCGCTCACATGCCCCATGGTGTACACGCGGAACAGACCGCGCTCCACCGCGTTGAGCACTGTCCGCTCCAGCATCAGATGGTGCTGGTTGCGTGCCGGGATCAGCACGCCCTGGGTGCCGTCCAGGCCGGCGGTTGCGCAGACCTGGAACCAGCCTTCGATCTTCTCGTTGATGCCGCCCACGGGCAGCACCTCGCCGTGCTGGTTCAGCGCGCCGGTCACGGCAATGCCCTGGTGCAGGGGCAGGCCCGACAGGCTGGACAGCAGGGCGTACAGCTCGGCGCACGATGCGGAGTCGCCCTCCACGCCGCTGTATTCCTGCTCGAACACGATGGAGGCATTGAGCGCCAGCGGCGCCACGTGGCTGAACAACGCGGTCAGGTAGCTGTGCAGGATGAGCACGCCCTTGTCGTGGATGGGGCCCGACATGTCGACCTCGCGCTCGATGTTGAGCAGGCCCTCTTGCCCGGCAAAGGTGCGCGCAGTGATGCGCACCGGAAAGCCGAACCGGTAGTCGCCCAGGTCGATCTGCGTCATGGCGTTGATCTGGCCGGTGACGGCGCCGCGCAGGGTGATCAGGCGCTCGCCTTCGGTGATGGATTCGTGCAGCTGCTCTTCGGGGTAGTTGTGGCGCAGGCGCTGGGCGGCCAGTGCGGCCGCGACGTCTGGCGCCTCCACCAGCGCGCCGCCGCGGGCGCGGCACAGGGCGGCGCTTTCGATGAGCAGTGCCTCGGTGTGGGCGAACAGCGCGCTCTGGCGGCGCTGGTCGTCGGCGTCGCGGTGGGTCTGTTCCAGCAGCAGGGCCACGGCGCCGGCTGCAAAGTGGGGCAGGCCGCGCCGCTGGCAGCTGTGGGCCACGAAGATCGCTGTGGCCTGGCGTGTGGCAGGCGTGGCGGCAAAGCGCTCGGCAAAGTCCACTTTGGCGCGGAAGCGGCGTGCGGCGTCGGGGTCGGACTCCTGCATGGCGTAGTACTCGTCCACCGACCCGATGAGCACGATCTTGACGTCCACATCCACGGGCTCGGGCTGCAGGGCTGCGGCAGCACCGCCGCCACCGCCGCCGACCGCGTGGGCGCCGGGGCTGCCCTCGTCGATCTGCAGCCGGCCGCAGCGCAGAAAGCGGCGCAGGCGCGCCCACAGGCCTTCTTCGGCGGCCAGGTCGTACAGGTGCAGCAGGATGAAGCCGCCGTGGGCCTTGAGCAGGCTGCCCGCGTGGATGGCGGCGTGGTCGGCCTGCATGGTGTCGGACTCGCTGCCGTGCTCGATGCTGCCGAACAGGGTGCGCAGGGTGGGGTGGTCTTCGACCAGCACGGGGGCGGTGGTCTGGCCGTGGTGGTCCACCACCAGGTTCACGCTGCAGCGGGCCAGCAGTTCGTCCAGCGCGTCGTTGCGGTCCTGCGCGGCATCATCGTCGTCACCGTCCTGTTCGTCATCGATGCCCTCGAAAAGGTCGATGTTCTGCAGCACGGCGTGTTCAACCTGATCGAGCCAGAGGCCCAGCTTGACGGCATCCTTGACCTGCTCACCCAGGCCCTGGCGGATGTCGTGCAGCGCGTGCTCCACCAGGGGCTTGACCGTCTGGCGGCGCAGCCTGGCCAGTGCTTCGTCGCGGGCGCGCTCCAGCGGGCGGGTGGTTTCGATGAATCGGGTGATCTCGGCGCGCAAGGCGAATTCGGCGGTATCGATCTCGGCACGGCGCTCGAGGGGCAGGGCGCGGGCGTCGGCTTCGGACAGCGGCGACCCGCCGGGGCCGATGAGGGTGAACACCATGTGCCCGTTCTCGCGCGACAGGCGCATCTGGCGGGCCTCGGCAAAGGCGTCGAGCGTGGCGAACGCGCTGCGCTCCTGCTCTTGCCAGGCCTGCTCGATGCGTTCGGCGTCGGCCTTGAAGTCGGGGCTGGCCAGGCGGCGCGGGATGTCGGCCTGCAGGTTCTTGCCCATGTCGGCCATGCGTTGGCGCAGCACGCGGCCCTGGCCGGGCGGCAGGCGCAGGGCGCGGGGGCGGTCGGGCTGGTCGAAGTTGTGCAGGTAGCACAGGTCGGGCGGCACGGGCCGTGCGGCGGCGGCCGTCTGCATGGCCTGCCGCAACAGCGATGTGCGGCCGCTTCCGACTTCGCCCAGCACGAACAGGTGGTAGTCGGGCTGCAGCATGTTCAGCCCGAACTGCGCGGCGGCGTGGGCGCGTTCCTGTCCGATCCAGGGCAGGGGCAGGCCCGCAAGCTCGGCGGTGCTGGCAAAGCCGAGGGTGGCGGGGTCGATGGTCAGCCGCAGCTGGTGGGGAGCAAGGGGCAAAGCAGGCATGGGGGCTGGCGGGGGGCAGGCGGGTGCGTCACACGGTGCCTGCTTGGGGTGATGAAGTCAAATCACCCGGTGGGCGACTTACCTCAGACTTCACGTCCCCACCCGTTCGGGCCGAGCGCTTCGACAGGCTCACGACAGGCTTGTGGAAGCCTTGCACGCTGGGGGCATGCCCTGGCTTCGACGGCCTCAGCCCGAACGGAGGGGGGTGCATCTGGGGCACGTAAATTTTCAGCAAAATCGCTGCCTACCGCTGGATGGTAGTGCGGTAGCAGCTATCAAAATAATAGTGATCTGAACGGGTGATGTTCAAACCGGGGCGGGTTGGGGTGGGGTGTGGGCAGGCGGCTCAGCCGCGCGCCACCGGGCATTGGCCCGCAGGGGCGCCACCGGCCAGCGCACGGCTTTTGGCGTCGGCCAGGGCTGCGGCGCCGGGCATCTCGGTGGGCCAACCGGCCAGGTGCTGCTGGGCGATGCGCGACAGGGCGGTGATCCAGTGGTTGTTGTCGTTCAGGCACGGGATGTAGTGAAACTCCTGGCCGCCCGCGTGCAGGAAAGCCTCGCGCACTTCCATGTTGATTTCTTCGAGTGTCTCCAGGCAGTCGCTGGTGAAGCCCGGGCACACCACGTCCACACGCCGCGTGCCGGCCTTGCCCAGCGCCTCGATGGTGGGCTGGGTATAGGGCTCCAGCCACTTGGCCTTGCCAAAGCGCGACTGGAAGGTGATGCGGTAGCGCTCTTCGCGCAGGCCCAGGCGCTCGGCCAGCAGGCGGCCGGTCTTGCGCGCCTCGCAGTGGTAGGGGTCGCCCAGGTGCAGCGTGCGCTCGGGCACGCCATGAAAGCTCATCACCAGCTGGTCGGGCTGGCCGTTGTGCTTCCAGTGGGTTTCGATGGTGCGGGCCAGCGCGTCGATGTAGCCGGGGGCGTCGTGGTAGCGGTTCACGAAGCGCAGCTCGGGCACGTGGCGGGTGCGTGCGGCCCAGGCGTACACCGCGTCGAACAGGCTGGCCGTGGTGGTGCCGGAGTACTGCGGGTACAGCGGCAGGATCAGGATGCGCGTGGCGCCCTCGGCCTTGAGCGCGTCGAGCTGGCTGTCGATGGAGGGGTTGCCGTAGCGCATGGCGTGGCGCACCAGCACCGCGTGCCCGGCCTCGCCCAGCCAGCCACGCAGCAGGTTGGCCTGCCTGCCCGTCCACACCGCCAGGGGCGAGCCTTCGGCCGTCCAGATGCTGGCGTACTTGGCGGCCGACTTGGCAGGGCGGGTGCGCAGGATGATGCCGTGCAGGATGGGCCACCACGCCAGCTTGGGGATCTCCACCACGCGGTGGTCGCCCAGAAACTGCGCGAGGTAGCGGCGCACGGCGGGGGCGGTGGCTGCGTCGGGCGTGCCCAGGTTGCACAGCAGCACTGCGGTGCGCTCGGCCTGGCCGTGGGTGTAAGGGGGTTCGGGGCGGAAGGAGGGCATGCGGCATTTTCGCCCACGCGTGGTGCCTGGTGTCCAACAGGGCTTCAACGTCATCGCAGGGGCCGTTTTGACGGCAGTCGGGTAATCCCCGATGCGGTTATGAAACCGGTTTCATAAACTCTGCGCATCCTATCCGAACGACCCACGCCGTGAATTACCAGTTCCAGTTCGACGCCGTTTTTGCCGCATGGCCGCTGCTGCTCAAGGGCACGTGGATCACCGTGCAGCTTTCGCTCACGGCCACGGTGCTGGGGCTGGTGGTGGCCATCTTCTGCGCCTGGGGCAAGACGGGCGGGCCGGCGTGGCTGCGGTTCTTGATCAACGCGTACATCGAGGTCATCCGCAACACGCCGTTCATCGTGCAGCTGTTTTTCTTCTTCTTCGCGCTGCCGTCCATCGGCCTGCGCTGGTCGCCCTACACGGCGGCGCTCACGGCGATGGTGGTCAACCTGGGGGCGTACGCGGCCGAAATCGTGCGGGCGGGCATCGAGTCCATCCCCAAGGGGCAGATCGAGGCCGGCAAGGCGCTCAACCTCAAGCCCTGGGAGATCTTTCGCTTCGTCATCCTGAAGCCCGCGCTCAAGGCCATCTACCCCGCGCTCACCAGCCAGTTCATCCTGCTGATGCTCAGCTCGGCCGTGGTGTCGGTGATCTCGGCGGACGACCTGACGTCGGTGGCGGCCAACCTGCAGTCGCAGACGTTCCGCAGCTTCGAGATCTACATCGTGGTGGCGGTGATCTACCTGGCGCTGGCGCTGTCGTTCTCGGCGCTGTTCAAGCTGATCTACCAGCGCGCGCTCAACTACCCCGACCGTCGCTGAGGAAATCAAGTCATGCGTACCTTCGGACTCTCCGAATTCCTCTTCATCGTGCAGGCCGCGCAGTGGACGCTGGCGCTGTCGGCCATCGCGTTCGTGGGCGGCGCGCTGCTGGGCCTGGTGGTGGCGCTGTCGCGCACGTCTGAAAGCGTCGTGGCGCGCAACGCGTCGCGGGTGTTCATCCAGGTGTTTCAGGGCACGCCGCTGCTGCTGCAGCTGTTTTTGATCTTCTTCGGCGCGCCGGTGCTGGGGTTCGACATCAACCCATGGATCGCCGCCGGCGTGGCGCTGGTGCTCAACAGCGCGGCCTTCCTGGGCGAGATCTGGCGCGGCTGCATCGAGGCGGTGCCGCGCGGCCAGTGGGAGGCCGCGCAGGCGCTCAACCTGAGCTACGTCAACCGCATGCGCTTCGTGGTGCTGCCGCAGGCCTTCAAGATCGCGCTGCCGCCCACGGTGGGCTACACGGTGCAGATCATCAAGGGGACATCGCTGGCCGCCATCATCGGTTTCACCGAGATCACGCGGGCCGGGCAGATCATCAACAACGCCACCTTTCAGCCGCTGCATGTGTTCACCACCGTGGCGGCGCTGTACTTCGTGATCTGCTGGCCGCTGTCGCTGCTGGCCGCGCACATGGAGCGCAAGCGGGCCCGCGCGCTGGCGCGCTGAGGTCGCCAGCGCAGGCCCGCACGTCCGTTGTCATTCTTTCTCTCGTTCACACACCAACTACCAGGAGACATGCCATGACCTTTTCCCTGCACCGCCGCACCGTTACCACCGCCCTGGCCGCAATGGGCCTGGGCGCAGCCCTCACGGCGTTTGCGCCGCTGGCCGCCGCGCAGTCCGTGGCCGACATCAAGAAGAAGGGCGAGCTGACCATCGGCATGCTGGTGGACTTTCCGCCCTACGGCACCACCAACGCGCAGAACCAGCCCGACGGCTACGACGCCGACGTAGCCAAGCTGCTGGCCAAGGAGCTGGGCGTGAAGGCCAACATCGTGCCCGTGACCGGCCCCAACCGCATTCCCTTCCTGCTGACCAACAAGGTCGATGTGCTGGTCGCGTCCCTGGCCATCACGCCCGAGCGCGCCAAGCAGGTGCAGTTCTCGCAGCCTTATGCGGCCGCCACCATCGTGCTGTATGGCAAGACGGGCAGCGCCATCAAGAGCGCGGCGGACCTGAAAGGCGTTCGCGTGGGCGTGGCCCGTGCCAGCACGCAGGATGTGGCCGTGACCAAGGCCGCGCCCGAGGGCACCGAAATCCGCCGCTTTGACGACGACGCATCGGCCATGCAGGCGCTGATTTCCGGCCAGGTCGATGCCATCGGCTGCTCGGTCACTGTCGCGGCGCAGATCGCCAAGCGCGTGCCCGCCAACACCTTCGAGAACAAGTTCAACCTGCTGCAGCAGGCCATGGGCATCGCCCTGCGCCCCGGCCAGGACGAGCTGACCCGCGCGGTGAACGACTTCGTCGCCCGCAACACGGCCAACGGCGAGCTGAACAAGCTCTACCAAAAGTGGCTGGGCGCGGATCTTCCCAAGCTGCAATAACCCATATCGCTTGAGCGTGAACCCCAGCCATCCCAGGAGCCCTTGACAATGACGACGGACGCAGTCACAACGACGACCACCGCCGGTGCACCCCCCATCATCACGATGGAGGGTGTGAACAAGTGGTACGACAGCTTTCAGGTGCTGACCGACATCGACCTGTCGGTGCGCGCTGGCGAGCGCATCGTGATCTGCGGGCCGTCGGGTTCGGGCAAGTCCACGCTGATCCGCTGCATCAACCGGCTGGAGACGGTGCAAAAGGGGCGCATCGTGGTCGACGGCATCGACCTGACCGCCGGAGGCAAGAACGTGGACGCGGTGCGTGCCGAGGTGGGCATGGTGTTCCAGCAGTTCAACCTGTTCCCGCACCTCACCATCCTCGAGAACTGCACGCTGGCGCCCATGCGCTCGCGCGGCATGGGCAAGGCGCAAGCTGAAGAGGTGGCCATGAAGTACCTCACGCGCGTTCGCATTCCCGAGCAGGCGCACAAGCACCCCAGTCAGCTGTCGGGCGGGCAGCAGCAGCGCGTGGCCATTGCCCGCGCGCTGTGCATGGCCCCCAAGGTGATGCTGTTCGACGAGCCCACGTCGGCGCTGGACCCGGAGATGGTCAAGGAAGTGCTGGACACCATGATCGGCCTGGCCGAGGACGGCATGACCATGCTGTGCGTGACGCACGAGATGGGCTTTGCGCGCAGCGTGGCCGATCGCGTGATCTTCATGGCCGAAGGCAAGATCCTGGAGCAGGCCCCGCCTGCGCAGTTCTTCGGCCAGCCGCAGCATGAGAAGACGCGCCAGTTCCTGGGCCAGATATTGAGCTCGCACAACGCCCACTGAATGGGCTGAGCGTTGGCGGCGCAAGTCCCGACAGACACCAAGTCCTGTGAAAGCCCGATCCATGGGCTTGAAAGAACACCCATGAAGGTATTGATTTCCCTGTCCTCCTTCGGCGCGGCCGAGACCGGGCGCCACGGCCAGCTGTGGTGCACCGAGCTGGCCGCCCAGTCCGGCGCTGACGGCGTGGAGGTGCGTGGCGAGCTGCTGCGCGACTCGGTTGCCGAGCTGCCCGCGCTGGCCGGCCGGGCCGCGGTGTACTCCAGCCCCGAAGGGCTGTGGACCCACGACGGCCTGCTTGACGAGGCTGCCCTGCGGCGCGGGATTCACGCATCGCAGGAGCTGCACGCGCCGCGGCTGAAGATGTCCATCGGCGGCTTTGGTGGGCCATCGCACGCATCGCTGCAGCAGCTGAAGGCTCTGCTGGCGGCGGCCCCGCAGGTGGAACTGGTCATCGAGAACGACCAGACCACCACCGCCGGCACGCTGGCCGCCATGCAGGCCTTCTTTGCCGTGCAGGCGCAGGCGGGGCTCGACCTGGGCATGACCTTCGACATGGGCAACTGGCACTGGCTGGGCGAATGTCCGCTGCAGGCAGCGCAGGCCCTTGCGGCCCATGTGCGCTATGTGCACTGCAAGGGCGTGCAGCGCCTGCCGGGCAAGTGGGTGGCCGTGCCCCTTGCCGAGTCGCTTGCGCCCTGGCGAGCCGTGCTGCGCGCGCTGCCTGGGGATGTGCCGCATGCCATCGAATACCCGCTGGTGGGAGACGACCTGGTGGCCGTCACGCGTGAGCAGGTGGACTTCATCCGCGCCGTGCGAGGTGCTGCATGAGCGACGCTGTTTCCAAATCCGGCGACACCGCATTCGACGTGGCCCTGTTCGGCGAGGCCATGCTGCTGCTGGTGGCCAACGAGCCAGGACCGCTGGAGAACGCCACTGGCTTTCACAAGCGCACTGCGGGGGCCGAGACCAATGTGGCCATTGGCCTGGCGCGCCTGGGGCTGAAGGTGGGCTGGGCCAGCCGCCTGGGCACCGACTCCATGGGCCGCGCGTTGCTGGCCGCCATGCGCGGCGAGGGCATCGATTGCTCGCACGTGGTGTGCGATGCGGCTCAGCGCACGGGCTTTCAGTTCAAGGAGCGCGTGACCGACGGGCGCGACCCGCAGGTCGAATACCACCGCAAGGGCTCGGCCGCCAGCCAGATGGGCCCGGCCGATGTGGACGAACCCTGGCTGCGGTCTGCGCGCCACCTGCACGCCACCGGCGTGTTCGCGGCCATCTCGGAAACCAGCCTGCAGGCAGCCATCCGCACGCTCGAGGTCGCGCGCGCCGCAGGCCGCACCATCTCGTTCGACCCCAACCTGCGCCCCACGCTCTGGGCATCGCCCGAGGCCATGCGCCACTGGATCAACGCCCTGGCCGGCTATGCCGACTGGGTGCTGCCGGGCCTGGAAGAGGGCGTGTTCCTGACCGGCGAAACCACGGCCGAAGGCGTGGCGCGCTTCTACCGCGAGCGGGGCGCCAGGCTGGTGGTTGTGAAGCTGGGGCCCGAGGGCGCCTACTACGACAGCGACGTGGCCGGCACCGGCCGCGTGCCCGGCGTGCCCGTGGCCCAGGTGGTGGACACCGTGGGCGCGGGCGATGGCTTTGCGGTGGGCATCATCAGCGCACTGCTGGAAGGCTTGAGCGTGCCCGCGGCCGTGCGCCGCGGCGCCTGGATTGGCGCGCGGGCAGTGCAGGTGCTTGGCGACACCGAAGGCCTGCCCACGCGGGCTCAGTTGCGGGAGGCCGGGCTGTGAGCGTGCTGCAATCGATGGCGGATGGCCGCAACGCCGTGCGCAAGAAGGTACTGGTGTTCCGCGAGCTGCCGCCCGACCAGCTGGCGCGGCTGGCGGCCGTGCACGATGTGACGGTGGCCAACCCCCGCAAGCCTGAAGAGCGCGCGCTGTTCGACCAGGCGCTGGGCCACGCCCAGGGGCTTATCGGGTCGAGCTACCCCGTCGATGCCGCGCTGCTGGCGCGGGCGCCCCGGCTGGAGGTGGTCTCCAGCGTGTCGGTGGGCGTGGACAACTACGCGCTCGACGCACTGCAGGCCCGGGGCATCGTGCTGTGCCACACGCCCGGCGTGCTGGACGAAACGGTGGCCGACACCGTGTTCGCCTTGCTCATGGCCACCAGCCGCCGCGTGGTGGAGCTGGCGCAACTGGTGCGCGAGGGCCGGTGGACGAAGAACATCGGCGAAGACCTGTTCGGCAGCGATGTGCATGGCAAGACGCTGGGGCTGCTGGGCTTTGGCCGAATCGGCCAGGCCATCGCGCGCCGTGCGGCGCTGGGATTCGGCATGCCGGTGGTCTACCACGCCCGCCGGCCTGTGGACCTGGCCGCCACGGCGCCTGAACTGGTGGGCAAGGCTGCGCATGTGCCGCTGGCCGAGTTGCTGGCGCGGTCCGACTTTGTGGTGGCCATGCTGCCGCTGTCGGGCAGTACGCGGGGCATGGTCAATGCCGACGTGTTCGCGGCCATGAAGCCCGGTGCCATCTTCATCAACGGTGGGAGGGGTGCCACGGTGCTCGAGCAGGACCTGCTGCACGCGCTCGACCATGGCACGCTGCGCGCAGCGGGCCTGGATGTGTTTGCCACCGAGCCGCTGCCGCTCGAATCGCCCCTGCGCACCCACCCGCGCGTGACGCCGCTGCCGCACATCGGATCGGCCACGCATGGCACGCGCCACGCCATGGCCGTGCTGGCCACCACCAATTTGCTGCAGGCGCTGGGGGGCGAGCGGCCCGCCGCCGTGTATAACGCCGCGCAAGCATGAACTCACCCGCCCCCTCTGCCGCCCGCGCCCGCCCCACCATCGCCGACGTTGCTGCCGAGGCCGGCGTGTCCAAGGCCACGGTGTCGCGCTACTTCAACCACCGCGAGCGCCTGCTCAGCCCCGACATTGCCGCGCGCGTCGAGGCTGCCATCGCCAAGCTGGCTTACGTGCCCAGCCCCATGGCCCAGGCGCTCAGCCACGGCCGCTCGCGCCTCATCGGCCTGGTGGTGGCTGACATCACCAATCCGTATTCGGTGGCCGTGCTGCGCGGCGCCGAAAAGGCGTGCCAGGAAGCGGGCTACCTGGTGATGCTGTTCAACCTGGGCAACGACCGTGAACGCGAGCGCGCGGCCATCGATGCGCTGGCGAGCTACCAGGTGGACGGATTCATCCTCAACACGCTGGGGCAGGGCGAGGGCCTGGCCGATGTGAACACGCTGCACGGCAAGCCGGCGGTGTTGGTGGACCGCCGGCATGCGGGACTGGACGCGGATTTTGTGGCGCTGGATAACGAGGCTGCCATGCGCGAGACCTGCGCGCACCTGGTCGAGCAGGGCTGGAAGAGCCTGCTGTATGTCACCCAGCCCTTGCATGGCGTGAGCTCTCGGCTGGAGCGCACGGGCGCCTTCCGGGCGTGCATGGCAGCGCAGGGCCCAAAGGTGCGGGGGCGGGTGCTGGAGATCGATGCGCAGCAGGGCGAGGACGCCCTGGCCCGGGCGCTTGTGGACTTTCGCGAACGTGCCGGGGCGAAGGGGCGCTGCGCCGTGGTGGCCGGCAACTCGGTCGTCACGCTGCGCGTGGCAGCGGCGGTGGCAAGGCTGCAGTGGACTTTTGGGCAGGAATTGGGCTTTGTGGGTTTTGACGATCCAGAATGGGCGCCCCTGATTCGCCCGGGGCTGAGCACCGTGGCCCAGCCGACCGACGCCATCGGCCAGCGCGCTGCCCATTGCCTGCTGGAGCGCATCGGTGGGCTGCAGGGCGCCGCGCGTGAGAACCTGCTGCCGGGCACGCTCATCGTGCGGGGTTCGTCAGTGGGCGCGTGATCGGGACCGGCGGTTCGTCATTCGATTGCATACCGTCCACCCCATTCCGTTCGGGCTGAGCCTGTCGGAGCCTCGCACAGCGCAGTCCATCCGCCGCAGCAAATCGCTGCGTTATGCTGTTCCATCGCAGTCCGGCCCGCCGCCGGGCCCTCCACTCACGCTGATTTTCTGCAGGTGCGCCCTCGTGCTGACCCCCTCCCTGGACATCCCCCGCATCCGTGCCATCACCATCGACCTGGACGACACGCTCTGGCCCATCTGGCCCACCATCGAACGCGCCGAAGCCGTCCTGCTGCAGTGGATGACCGAGCATGCGCCCGCCACGGCGAGCCTGTTCCAGAGCACCGAAGCACTGCGCTCCATACGCAACCAGATGGTGAACCTGCGGCCCGACCTGCAACATGACCTGAGCGCGCTGCGCCGCGAATCCATACGCCTGGCGCTGACCCAGGCGGGCGATGACGGTGCGCTGGCAGAACCCGCGTTCGACCTGTTCTTCGCCGAGCGCCAGCGCGTGACGCTCTTCGACGATGCGCACGAGGCGCTCGCCTTCCTGTCGTCGCGCTACCCAGTGGTGGCGGTGTCCAACGGAAATGCCGACGTTCACAAGGTGGGCATCGGCCACTATTTCAAGCACAGCCTGAGCGCCTCGGTGCTGGGCGTGGCCAAGCCCGATGCGCGGATCTTCCAGGCGGCCGCGCAGGCGCTGCAGGTGGCGCCCCACGAGGTGCTGCACGTGGGCGACGATGCAACGCTGGACGCCCGTGGCGCCATGGACGCGGGCATGCAGGCCGTGTGGCTGAACCCTGCCGAGGCCGCCTGGCCGTATGACACGCCGCCACATGCCACGGTGAGCAATCTCACCGAGCTTTGCCGGCTGCTTACGGCATAGGTTGTTTCTTGTCCCAGATCAAGAACCGGGCATGACGGTGCCAGTGCGGTCTTGATCTCGGTCACCTGCGCGGCCACACTGCAGGCATGCCGAGAACACCTCCCGCCCTGCCTGCCGTGCGCACCATCGGGCTCATGCAGCCCATGACCTGGCTGGCGCTGGCCTGGCGAGACATGGCCCGCGCAGGCTGGGTGAGTTTTGCGCATGGCCTGGCGCTTGCGCTGTTCGGCGCCGCCATCTTTGCCGTGGGCCACCACCGTTTCTGGTTGCTGGCCGGGGCGCTGTCGGGCTTCCTGGTGGTGGCGCCTGTGCTGGCCACCAGCCTGTACGCAATCAGCCGCGCGCTGGAGCGGGGAGAACCGGCCAACCTGGGCGTGGTGCTCAAGACCTGGCTCAACTGGCAGAACCACCACGTCAACAAATGGGGCAGCGACTACTGGTGCATGCTGCAGTTCGGCGCCTTGCTCGCGCTGGCGGCCACGGGGTGGGTGATGACTTCCGCCGCGCTCATCACGCTGCTGGCCCCCGTGCCCATCGCCACGCCGCTCGATTTTTTGCGCCACGTGGTGCTGGCGCGCGAGGGCTGGCTGTTCGAGATCTGGCTGGCGCTGGGCAGCCTCATGGCCGCGCCCATCTTTGCGTCCAGCGTGGTGGCCATGCCGCTGCTGCTGGACCGCCGTGCCACGCTGCTGCAAGCGGTGCTGACCAGCTGGCAAGCCGTGCTGGGCAACCCGTTGCCCATGGCGTTCTGGGCAGCGCTGATCCTGGGGTTCACGTTGCTGGGGCTTGGCTCGCTGCTGCTGGGCCTGATCGCGGTGATGCCCATGCTGGGCCATGCCAGCTGGCACGCGTACCGGGACCTGGTCGATGCGTCGAGCTTGCCCGAGCGTGATGCGGCCCTGGCTGCAACCCAGGGCAGCGGGGTGGCACCGTGATCTTTGGCTTCACCGAGGCGCAGATCTCGGGCTTCTTCCTGACCTATGGCGTGGGCGCGTTCATCGCGTACATGCTGTTCATCATCGGCCAGCTGGCGTGGGAGTCCAAGGCCGGCCGGTTCGGAACCTTTGTGCTGTTCCTGGGCTTGGGCGTGGGTTTCATCGGTTTTTTGGCCAAGGTGGTCATCCAGTGGTGGCTTGAGCGGTGATGCGCCGCGCCGCCCGCAGCGCCCGCTGTTCCTCAGCCCGATCTTTACGTTGCGCTACCGTCCGTGCCGCCTCGGCCAAGGCCGTGCTGTCTGCAGCGGTTGGCCGGCAATCTGCCGTCGGGCGGCGGTGCGGCGTTTTCTGGCTTGCCGGGCTGCCTGTCGCAACAACCCGGCGGATGCCGAAACACGTGGCTGCGCAGGGCCTCGCCAGCCGCTCGGGTCGGGCCAGTCAGCGCTGGCGGGCATGCCGTCCGCATGCACCGCGTGCCTGGCCAGCTGGGTGGTGCGCGGCGCCCACCAGCCCGCGCCCAGATGCGGCTGCGGTGCCTGGCTGCGCGCCAGAGAGCGGCGATGGACTGTGGGCCGGTGGCACGGGGCCAGAGGGGGTGGCATGAAACGGAATCGGAGCATGGCCGGTGGCTGCGCGGTGCGAAGGACTGTGTTGCAGCCTCGCCTTGTGGGTGAACGCCGCAGGTAGGACAAGCCTGTACGGCCTTGCAGGCGGAGTCCTTCAGCCAGAGCTCCCCGCCCTCGCATGCGGCAAGCCCTCGGGCCAGGCGCTTGCGCGGCCTTGAAATATCCTCGACACGTTCTCAGCGCGCCCAGGTCCTGAGGCCCAGTTCCTGCGCCAGTCGGCGGTATTCCGCCAGGCTGCGCTGCACGAACTCGTCGAGCGCGGTGCCCGTCAACGCAAAGGGGTACAGGCCGTATTGTGCGCACAGGGCTGCGTAGCCCGGGGCTGCCAGGGCGTCGTGCAGCGCTGCGGTCCATGCGCGCGCGGCGGCTTCGGGAGCGCTGGCGGCCATGTACAGGCCGCGCACGGTGGTCCAGACCAGATCCATGCCCTGCTCGCGGGCGGTGGGCAAGCCCGACAGATTGCCCGCCAGGCGCGCTTGCGACAGTACCGCCAGTACGCGCAGCGGCGCACCCTGGGCAGCGGCCTGCATGGCCTCGGCCGCATCACCGGTGAAGATGTCGATGTGACCGCCCCGCAGCGCCTTGAGCGCCTCGCCGCCACCTTCGAACGACACGAAGCGCATGCGCTTGTGGTCCTGCCCTGCGGCGCGCACCAGCAGGGCCGCCTTGATCCAGTCCTGGCTGCCCAGTGTGCCGCCCGCGCCGAATACCACCCGGTTGGTGTCCTTGCGCAGCGCTGCAGCTACGTCCTGCAGGCGCTGGTAGGGCGCGTCGCGGCGCACGGCCACGATGCCGTAGTCGGTGCCCAGCGTGGCAATCCAGCGCACGGCGGTCACCGGGTGCGGCCCGAAGCGGCCCTGCGCGATGTTGAGCAGCGAGCCGCTGGAGAACGCGACCAATGTCCCGGGCCCACCCAGGCGCCCGGTGGCCACCTGGTCGAAAGCCAGCGCACCGATGCCGCCCGGCAGGTAGCGGGTGCGCAGCGGCGCACGCGCGGGGCGCACGGCCTGCACCGCCTGGGCGGTCAGGCCGCAGGTCAGGTCGAACCCGCCTCCTGGGCGCGAAGGGGCCACGCATTCGGCGGGCTCCGTGGACGCATCGGACGCCATCGCCGGCAACGCGCCGCCCGCACCCGTGGCGGCCGCCAGCGCCACCAGCATCTGGCGGCGGTACAGCAGCGCCGGGGCCTGCAGAGCGGTGAGAGGGGAGTGGGGCGGTGTGTATGTCATGGGCGCGGCCACCACAGTATGGCCAGAAGACCGGGGCCACCGTCGCGCGCCTCCAGGCGCAGGCGGCCCCGGTGGCGTTCGGCGATCGACCGGGCGATGGCCAGGCCCAGGCCCGAGCCGCCCGCTACGGCCTGCGAGCCGCGCCGGTAGCGGTGGCCCAGCGCATCGCGCTCTTCGCTCGACAGGCCGGGGCCGTTGTCTTCCACACTGAGGCTCCAGCCCAGGCTGTCGGCCGCTGCCGACACGGTGATGGTGCCGTGGTTCGGCGTGTAGGCAATGGCGTTGGCGGCCAGGTTGGTCAGGGCCTCGCGCAGCAGCCCGCTGTCGCCCACGGCGGCCAGCTCGGGGGTGGCGCTGTGGATGCCGAAGTCGATCTGCCGGGCACGCGCCTGCGGAAGCAGTTCCAGCGCCACGGTGCGCAGCAGTGCGGCCAGGTCGCACGGGGCCAGGTCCACGGCAGCAGTGTCGCTGCGGCCCAGCGCCAGCAGTTGCTGGGTGCTGCGCGTGGCGCGCGCTATCTCGTTGCCGATCGCGGCGAGCGCGTCCTGCACCTGGGCCGCGTCGGGTTCGCGGCGGGCATAGTCGATCTGCATCTGCAGGGTGGTCAGGTGGGTGCGCAGCTGGTGCGAGGCGTCGTCCAGGAACTGGCGCTGCTGCGCCACCAGGTCTTGCGTGCGGGCCATCTGCGCGTTGACCGCCGTGACCAGAGGGCGGATGTCGGCGGGCAGCTCGGCGCCGGCGACGGGCGTCATGTCGTCGGGGCTGCGGGCCTGCACCTCGCGGGCCAGGCGGCCCAGTGGCCGCAGCGCCAGGGCCAGTGTGGTTGCCGTGCCCAGCACCATGAGCCCCAGAACCAGGCCGTCGCGCAGGGCAGCACGGTGCACGAAGCGGCGCGTGAAGTCCTGGCGCGACTGGGTGCTTTCGGCGACCTGCACGAGCACGGTGGCGGTGTCGGTGGGCAAGCCGGCCGCGGGCCTTGCGCCGGCGTCCGGCTCTTGCATGGCGCGGCGGTAAGCGGCCAGGCGCACGGATTCGCCGAAGTAGGTGGCGTCGTAGAAACGCGGCACTCCGGTTTCCAGGGCGCCTGTCGGCAGCGGCAGGTCGGCATTGCCCAGTTCCACCAGCCCGTCGGAGGAAGCCACCCGGAAGTACACGCGCCCGCTGGCGGTCAGTTCGAAGAATTCGAGCATGCTGTAGGGCAGCTCGGCCGACAGCCCGCCCGATGCGGTGGAGATGTTGGCGTCGATGGACTTGAGCGCCCCCAGCAGCGATCGGTCGTACGCCGCATTGGCGGCCTCCAGCGCGTCGTGCCGCGTCATCCACAACTCCACGCCCGTCACGACGGCCAGCAAAGGCAGCAGCAGGCAGGCCAGCAAGCGCCACAGGCTGGCGCGGCGCAAGCGTGCGACCAGGCCCATGTTCAGTAGGCTTCCAGGGCGTAGCCCAGGCCGCGCAACGTGACGATGCGCACCCCGCTACCGTCAAGCCGCTTGCGCAGGCGGTGCACGAACACTTCCACGGCCTCGGGGTGCACGTCCTCATCGCCCACGAACACGCGGTCCAGGATCTGCTGCTTGGAAAACGGCTCGCCACTGCGCTGCACCAGCACGCGCAACACGGCTTGCTCACGCGGCGAGAGCGCCAGGGGCTCGCCCTGCAGCACAAACTGCTTGCGCGCGGTGTCGTAGGCCAACTGCCCGCAGGCCAGGCGGGGCGGGTCGGAGCCGCGCGCGCGGCGCACCAGCGCGTGCAGGCGGGCCTCCAGCTCGGCCAGCTCGAAAGGCTTGGCCAGGAAGTCGTCCGCCCCCGCATTGAGCAGGCGCACACGCTCGTCCAGCGAATCGCGCGCGGTGAGGATCAGCGTGGGCAGGCGCTGGTCGCGGTCACGCAGCCGCTGCAGCACGGCATGGCCGTCCAGGCCGGGCAGTCCCAGGTCGAGAACGAGCGCGTCGTAGTCGCCGTGCTCCTGCAGCGAACGGTCTGCCACGCGGCCATCGCTCACCCACTCGACCTGAATGCCCGCATGCTCCAGCGCCCGGCTGAGCCAGGTGCCCAGGCTGTGTTCGTCTTCGGCCAGGAGGATGCGCATGAGGGGATGCTACCGTCGTTGGTGGATATTTCCATTCAACGCGAGAGGTTGATACGGGCGCGATCCATGCCAGCGCCACCGTGGAACTGGCTTTGCCAGGCCACGGGTGGCGTCCCCTTGGGGGGAAGACGCGAAGCGGCTCAGGGGGCTTCTCAATTCGGTTTGACTTGTGCGCGCTTGAGCACCTTTTGCCAGCGTGTCTGTTCCGCCGCAATGAACTGCGCGAACTGGGCCGGGGTTCCGCCGATGGCTTCGGCCGCGTCGCCGTTCAGGCGCTTGAGCGAGTCGGGCGCCTTGACAGCCTTGGCGGTTTCGATGGCCAGCTTGTCCAGGTGTTCCTTGGGCAGGGTGGCGGGGGCCAGCATGCCGTACCACTGCGTCATCTCAAATCCCGGGAAGCCCTGCTCGGCCACGGTGGGCACGTCGGGCAGCTGGGGCAAGCGCTGGGCCGAGCCGGTGGCAATGCAGCGCACTTTGCCCGACTTGATGAACGGCAGCAGCGCAGCGGCTCCCACGGCGGCCGCGTCCAGGCGGCCCGAGAGCAGGTCGGTCATCATGGGGCCGGTGCCGCGGTAGGGCACGTGCAGCATGAAGATCTCGGCGGTCATCTTGAGGTATTCGAACGCGAGGTGGCCCGCGCTGCCGTTCCCGGCCGAGCCGTAGCTGAGCTTGGCGGGGTTTTTCTTGGCATAGGCGATGAACTCCTTGAGGTTCTTGGCCGGCACATCGGGGTGCACCACATACAGGCTGGGCACCTTGGCCAGCAGGCTCACGGGCTTGAAGTCCTTGTTGGCGTCGTAGGGCAGCTTGTCGAAGATGTAGGGGTTCACGGCCAGCGTGCCGATGTGGCCCAGGATCAGCGTGTGCTGGTCGTCGGCGCGGGCTACTTCCGACATGGCGATGTTGCCGGCGGCGCCGGGCTTGTTGTCCACGAACACGCTCTGGCCCAGCGTCTTGGTCAGCTCGGCCGCCGTGGAGCGCGCGACGATCTCGGAGCTGCCGCCCGGTGCGAAAGGCACGACGAAGCGGATCGACTTGGCCGGCCAGGCGGCCTGGGCCGACGCCAGGGTGGGCAGCATGCCGCCGAGCGCCAGGGCGCCGCCAGCGCCCAGCAGGTGGCGCCGGGTGGCGGGCAGGTAGTGGGGAAATTGCGGGTCGATGGGCATGTGTGTCTCCGTGAAGGCCATGTAGGCGTGACAGACCGTGATGGTGCGCGCCACGGGCTTTCGGAAAGCTGTCAGTCGCCCTGGGGTTTTCCCGGGGAAGGGGTGTCAAGCAATGGCGGCTACCGCGGTGCCGCTGAGCACGGCGCCTTCCAGTGTGGCGGGGTAGGGGCCGTCCACGTAGTCGCCACAGGCCGACAGCCCGAGCAGTACTTGCATGCAAGGGCGCACGAGGCCCGGCGTGCAGGCAAAGGTGGCGCGTTTTTCCACCACGGTCTGCACGGGCTGCAGGCCACTGATGCCCAGTTGCGCGGCGGCTTGCTGCAGCACCTGCTGCTCGATCCGGGTGCGCTCGCCGTCGCTGGCGCTGACTACGAAGGCCAGCAGGCCCTGGTTGCCGTCCAGCAGGCCGCGGTCGAAGACGAACTGTGCGGGGTGGTGCGGGCCGCTGCGCAACGCCAGCATGGGCTGGGCCAGACGTGCGGCCTGCGAATGGGCGTAGACGGTGGTGATGGCCTCGAACTTCAGGGCGCCTGCCAGGGCGCTCCAGCGGCCGGCCTCGGCAAGTCCGGCGATGCTGGCCACGCCGGCCGCCAGGCGGCTGGCCTCCCAGGAGGGGCAGGCGAGGGTCACGTGGTCAAACACGGGTGATGCGTCTTCGGCGGAGCCTGCGCAGATCACCTGCCAGCGCCCGCCCGGCTGGGGTTGAAGCCGCTGCACCCGCTGGCCGGTGACGACCTGGTGGAGGCCCTGCGTTACCAGCCACTGCGCAGCAGGCTCTGGAAAGAGCGCACCCAGGTCGGCGCGCGGCAGCAGCAGGTTGGAGCCGCCGCGACCGCTGAACAGGCTGTCCTGCAGAACGCGCAGGAATACCTGGCCGCTGGCCTGGTGCGCGGGGGTGTTGAGCGCCGATACACACAGCGGGTCGATGAACTCGGCCATCAGGCGGGGCGTGAGTGGCGCGCACAGGTCAGCCACCGAGGTCGCGGGCGCGCAGCGGAAGCCCTTCAACTGCCATGCTGTGGCCGTGCGCAGCAGCGCGAGCTTGTCGCCGAGGCTCCAGCCCTTGGCGCGCGCGATGCCCAGCAGGGCATCCAGCGGTGGCGGCAGGTCGGGCAGCTGCAGCCCCTGGCCGTCTGGAAACTGCAGCGTGAGCGGCAGGCGCAGCAGTGCGGCGCTGGCGTCCACCCCCACCAGGCGCATCAGGCGCAGGCTTTCGGCGTAGGCGCCGATGAGGATGTGCTGGCCGTTGTCGAGCGTGACCGATTCGCCCCCCGGCAGCGTGGCGGGCACGGCACGCGCCCGGCCGCCCACGGTGCGGGCGGCTTCGAACACCGTGACCTCGCGCCCGGCCTGCGCGTGTGCGATGGCCGCTGCCATGCCCGCCCAGCCGGCGCCGATGACTGCGACTTTCATCTCGGCACGTCCAGTCGTTCGGATGCGGGGCGGCGCGGGGTGTGCGCGTGCGAGGCGGCCTGGCTCACATCCTGCCCAGTGCCTGAACCTTCCACGCCAGCCAGAACTTGCGCAGCGGCGTGAGGCGGATGCGCTGGTGCAGCACCTGGAAGTTCTCGTGTTCGATCTCGCGCAGCAGGGTGCGGTAGATGCTGGCCATCATGAGGCCGGGCTTTTGCGCACGGCGGTCGGCTGCGGGCAGCAGGGTCAGGGCCTCTTCGTAGAGACGGTGCGCGCGCTCGGCCTGGAAGCGCATCAGCGCGGTGAAGCGGTCGGAGTAGGTGCGCTTCAGGATCTCGTGCGCCTTCACGTCGAACTGCTGCAGTTCGCTGACCGGCAGGTAGATGCGGCCCATCATGGCGTCTTCGCCCACGTCGCGGATGATGTTGGTGAGCTGGAAAGCCAGGCCCAGGGTGTGGGCGTACTGGGTGGTGCGCTCGTCGGTCTGGCCGAAGATGCGTGCCGTGACTTCTCCCACGATGCCCGCCACCAGGTGGCAGTAGCCCTTGAGGCCCGCAAAGTCGAGGTAGCGCGTCTGCTCCAGGTCCATCTGGCAGCCATCGATGACGGCCTGCAGGTGGTGCTGCTCTATGCCGTATTCGCCCGTGTGCGGCATCAGCGCCTGCATCACCGGGTGGGTGGGCTGGCCGGCATAGGCCTTGGCCACCTCGCCCTGCCACCACGCGAGCTTGGTGCGCGCCACGCCGGTGTCGGAGACTTCATCCACCACATCATCCACTTCGCGGCAGAACGCGTAAAACGCCGTGATCGCTGCGCGGCGAGGGGCCGGCAGGAACAGGAAAGCGTAGTAGAAGCTGCTGCCCGAGGCCACGGCTTTTTGCTGTACGTATTGCTGTGGGGTCATGGGGCGCGATTGTCCCATGGGCCGGCGCGCTGGCTGGCGAGCCAAATTGCCGGCAGCCCGTGGTCTCGTGGGAAATGGAGGCCTCTTGACGGCGTGCGAACTTCTTCGTTCAGCGCGCTGCCTGCGAAACTGGCACGCTCCAGGCCAGCGCACCCGTGGAACTGGCTTCGCCAGGCCACCGGG
The DNA here is from genome assembly GCF_019219095.1 of Acidovorax sp. sic0104. Taxonomy (GTDB): domain Bacteria; phylum Pseudomonadota; class Gammaproteobacteria; order Burkholderiales; family Burkholderiaceae_C; genus Acidovorax. The sequence continues at coordinate 148,928 of NZ_JAHUWH010000012.1, read as the reverse complement.
TGCGTCCCCCTTAGGGGGAAGGCGCGTAGCGACTCAGGGGGAGTCAAAGCCTTGGGGGCTAGAACGCGATTTGCTCGACCCCGATGTCGCTCGGGCGGCGCAGGGCTTCCTTCATGAACACGCTCATGGGCAGCGTACCCTGCTCGGAGCTGAACCACTTCTTGTACAGCGCGGCCATCTCGCCGTTCTGGATCATGCGGCGGGTGACGCGGTCCACGAGTTCCTTGAACTTGGGGTCGTCGCGGCGCAGGCCGATGCTGTAGGGTTCGACGGAAAGGCGCTTTTCGAGAAACTGGTACTCGTCCATGGCCTTGCCCAGGCGGGTGAGCGGGATCCAGATGCCCGCGTCGTCTGCGAACGCGGCGTCGGCCTCGCCCTTGGCCAGGGCGTTCACGGCGTCGAGCGTGCTGTCGACCGGTACGTAGTTGAACTTGCGCGCGAAGGTGCGTTCGTTGGCCTTGAGCAGGTTTTCGTTGGTGGTCTTGCCCTGGACGGCGATTTTCTTGCCCTGCAGGTCGTCCAGCGTCTTGATGCCGGAGCTTTTCTTGACCAGGAAGGCGGACGAGGCCACGAAGATGTGGTGGCTGAAGGCGATTTCCTTCTGGCGCGCAGCGGTGTTGGCCGTGCCGCCGCATTCCAGGTCCACGATGTTGTTCTTCACGTCGGAGATGCGGTTCTTGCCGTCCACCAGCAGGTAGCTCAGCTTCAGGTCGGGGCGCTTGAGCTCCTTCTTGATCTCCTCAAAGATCTGCAGGCAGATGTCCACCGTGTAGCCCTGCACCTTGCCGGAGTTGGCGTCCTTGTACGAGAACGGAAGGGATTTTTCGCGGTGGCCCAGGCGCAGTTCGCCCGCGCTGGCAATGCGGGCGAGGGTGTCTTCGGCCAATGCGGGCGCGTGCGCAGCACATGCCAGGGCAGACATCAGCGCCCACGGGCGCAGCATCGAGGAGATTTTCATGAAAGGGAAAATGAAGAAAGAGAGCGAGGCTTGGAGTGGCGCCGCAGGACGCAGGGAAAACAGCCGCGCCTTGTGGGCCGGTGTGTGGAGCGCGGATTGTGTACCGGCACCGGGTCAGTTGCATGCGTGGCCGGTGGCGCGCGTCAGCATTCCACAACATTCACCGCCAGGCCGCCGCGCGAAGTCTCCTTGTACTTGACCTTCATGTCGGCGCCGGTCTGCATCATGGTCTTGATCACCTTGTCGAGCGACACCACGTGCTGCCCATCACCGCGCAGCGCCATGCGCGCGGCGTTGATGGCCTTGATGGCGCCCATGGCGTTGCGCTCGATGCAGGGGATCTGCACCAGGCCGCCCACGGGGTCGCAGGTCATGCCCAGGTTGTGCTCCATGCCGATCTCGGCGGCGTTCTCGATCTGTTCGGGCGTGCCGCCCATCACGGCGGCCAGGGCACCGGCGGCCATGGAGCAGGCCACGCCCACCTCGCCCTGGCAGCCGACCTCGGCGCCCGAGAGCGAGGCGTTTTCCTTGTAGATGATGCCGATGGCGCCGGCCGTGAGCAAAAAGGTGGCGATGCCGTCGTCATCTGCCCCGGGCAGGAAATTGACGTAGTAGTGCAGCACGGCGGGGATCACGCCGGCAGCGCCGTTGGTGGGCGCCGTCACCACGCGGCCGCCGGCGGCATTTTCTTCATTCACCGCCATGGCGTAGAGGTTCACCCAGTCCAGCATTGACAGGGGGTCGCGCAACGCGGCCTCGGGCTGGGCCTTCAGGTTTCGGTGCAGTTCGGCGGCGCGGCGGCGCACCTGCAGGGGGCCGGGCAGGTGGCCGGTGCTGGCGCAGCCGCGCTGCACCGCGCCGGCCATGGTCCGCCAGATGGCCATCAACTGGCGGCGTACCTCGGCGGCGCTGCGCCAGTGCTCTTCGTTGGAGGCCATGACCTGCGCGGGAGACAAGCCCGTGGCCTGGCACTGGGCGAGCAGCTCGGCGCCGGTGCGAAAGGGGTGGGGCAGGCCTTGGGCATGGCCGGCGCTGTCGGCCTGCGCGCTGGCGGCCTGGTTGAGTACGCGCTCCCCAGCAGCGTCGATCACGAAGCCTCCGCCTACCGAGTAGTAGTCGCGCTGGGTGATCTCGGCGCCGAGGGCATCAAAGGCATGAAAGCTCAAGCCGTTGGGGTGCAGGGGCAGGCTCTTGCGGCGAAAGAGCAAATGGTCTTTTTCGACGAAGGGCACGGTGCGCTCCCCCAGCAGGCACAGTGTCCGGCTGGCGCGGATCGCGGCAATGGCCGGCTCGATCTGATCGGGGTCGATGCGGTCGGGCTCATGGCCCGCAAGGCCCAACAGCACCGCCTTGTCGGTGCCGTGGCCCACGCCGGTGGCCGACAGCGAACCGAACAGTTCGACCGTGATGGCGTGCACCGCCGCCAGCCCCGCGCCGGCCTGCAGATGGCAGGCGAATTGACGCGCCGCAATCATGGGGCCCACCGTGTGGGAGCTCGACGGCCCGATGCCGATCTTGAAGAGGTCGAATACGCTGACTGACATGGTGGCGTGCTTGGCGGGTGTCCGGGTAGGTCCGTGGTGGCGCGGATGCAATCCATGGCGTGCCTGGGAGGCAGCGGCGGCGCGGGTGGCGCCGCCGCTGGTCTGTCGACGACGGCAACAAAGCAGACATCCGTGAGCCCCGGCGCTCTTGGAGCCGGGGTGGGCGCGAGGCTAACCGCGCAGACCCTTGGCCGCACACGCGCAAACCCTGAGCGCGCTGCCGAATGGCCAGGCGCCGCAGGCTTTGCGTGCAGCGATTGCTTCAGTATTTATAGCATTTGGCGCAATATGGTAGGGCGTTTGCGGCCATTTTGGCTTGATATGGAAAGCTGATTGGCATGCCTGGCATGGCGCCGCTTGCCACCCATGAATGTTTCTTACAGTGCGTGGGCGGCCGGGTCGGGCTGAGAGACCAACAAGGTTACGGCCACGTCGACGGGCACGGAGGCGCCAGGGGGCTGGCGCACGAGGCGCGCGCGGCCCGGCCAGTGAGCCACCCCGTCGCACAGCAGGGTTTCGATGGTGCGGCGGGCCTCGGGTTCACGCACGAACACCTCGCACGACACGACCTGGTCGAGGTGGGCGTCGGCCTCGCGCAGCAGGCGCTCGGCGGTGGCGAAAACATGGCGCAGCTGGTGCCGTGCGTCATGCGCCGGTCCTGCTGCAGCTCCCTGCGTCACATAGGCCACGCGGAGGGACCAGGTGGCGAGCGCATGCCGAACCGCCACGCGCAGCGGCGACGGGCCCGGTGATGGAGAGCGAGTTTCCTGCGCCGGCGCGGTGGCTGGGCGGGGGCAGACTGCGCTCATGCGGCGGATGCCTTGCGATCCTGCGGGGGCCGCGGGCCCCAGGCCGACTTCACCGCGTGCCACCCCACCTGAAAAGACCGCAGGGCCGGCGAGCGCCGGTCGGGTCCGGGCGGTGACGGTACGCATGGAGGCGGGCGGCAATCGCGCTGGACCGGGGGCGTGCAGATGCGGCACATAATGAGTAAATCTATCCAGTCGGGCGGTGTTCTTCCGTGCATGTGCCGCATCGTACGAGGGGCTGTTCCGTACGACTATCGACAATATTTCCGCTAATCATGAAACCAGCTCATGCCAAAAATGGCGCGTCGCCCGCTCCCGCGATGGCGGGCAGCGCGCCGCGCCGGCTGCCGCCACTGAATATGCTGCGCGCCTTCGAGGCCGCAGGCCGGCTGCTGAGCGTGACCCACGCGGCGCGCGAGCTCAGCGTGACGCAAAGCGCAGTGAGCCATCAGATCAAGGCGCTGGAAGAGTGGCTGGGTGTTGCTCTGGTGGCGCGCGACGGCCGGCGCCTGGCGCTGACCACGCCCGGAGCGGCACTGTTGCCAGGCATCACCAGTGCGCTGGACCTGATGGCGCAGTCCACGGCGGGCATCGAGCGGCTGACACGCCGCAATACGCTGGTGGTGAACGCCACGTCCACGCTCGCCTCGCAGTGGCTCATCCCTCGCCTGTCGGGCTTTTGCGCGCAGATGCCGGGGCTGGATGTGCAATTGGTGACCACGGTGGGCTACCTGGATTTCGAGCCCGCGCAGTACGACGTGTCGATCCGCTGCTTTGCCGATGCCGACGTGGCGGCGCTGCCCGACCGCACGGGGTGGCGGGACGTCAGCCTGGGCGCATTCCTGCCGGACCAGTTGACGCCCATGTGCAGCCCCGCGCTGCTGGCAGGCGGCCGGAGCGTGAAGACGCCCAAGGACTTGGCGCGTCTGACGCTGCTGCACAGCCGGTCTACGCCCCTTGTCTGGCAGCAGTGGTTGGAAGAAGCCGGTGCGCCCGGTCTGCAGCCTGCTGGCGATCTGGTGTTCGATCATGCCCACCTGAGCGTGCAGGCGGCCATCCAGGGTCTGGGTGTGGCGCTGGGAAATCCCCGGTTCATGGGCGAGGCGCTCGCCAGCGGGCTGCTGGTCATGCCGTTTGCCGAGCTGCTGTCGGGCGAGAAGCAGTACTACTGGCTGCGGCCCGCGCGCGCTGCGCAGGACCCGGTGTCGATGGCATTCTGCGACTGGCTGTCGGCGCCCTGAGTTGTGCGGCTGGCCTTTGCAGCGCCACTTCGCGCGCCGCCATCCATCGCACAGCTACATCACCAGGGCGCGCGCCAGCATCACGCACCAGTCCCACGCGTGCAGGCGCGGACGGGTGTGCAGGCTGCCGCCCTGCAGTGCGTCGACCTTGTCAAGGATGCGCAGGCCGCCTTGCACGACAAGGCGCAGCTCCCACCCAGCACGCCCGGGCAGGCGGTGAACCAGGGGCGCGCCGCTTTGCATGGTGGCGCGAGCCCACCGGGCGCAGTTGACGATGAGCCGGGCGTTCTCGCTCGTGCCGCGCAGCGCCAGCAGGTCGGCCTGGCTGGCGCCGTGGGTCACGCAGTCGGCGCGCGGCAGGTAGTGGCGGCCCCGGGGAATGTCCACGGACAGGTCCTGCCAGAAGTTGATGAGCTGCAGCGCGGTGCAGATGGCATCGCTCTCGCGCAGCGCCTCGTCGCCGTGCACGCCATAAAGGTGCAGCAGCAGGCGGCCCACGGGGTTGGCCGAGCGGCGGCAGTAGTCCAGGAGTTCCGCGCGGTCGGTGTAGCCCTCGGCGTCACGCGTTTTCTCCACGTCCTGCGCGAAGGCGCTGAGCAGGTCGGCCAGCAGCGGCACGGGCAACTGGTGGCTGCGCAGCACGGCCTGCAGCGGCAAAAAAACGCTGGCCCAGCGCGGCGAGGGGGCTTGGCCCAGGGCGACCGCCATCAAGTCGGCGTGGTAGGCGGCCAGGTCGGCCAGGCGCTCTGCCGGCGGCGCATCGCCTTCGTCGGCAATGTCGTCCGCCGTGCGGGCGAAGCCGTAGATGGCGGCAATGGGCTGGCGCAGGTGGGGCGGGCACAACAAGGACGCGACCGGAAAGTTCTCGTAGTGCGTGACTGGCGGGGCTTCGGTGGATGCTGTCGTTGCAGCCGCCGGCGGCGTGCCAGCGGGAGCAGGCGTGTTCAGGGAGGGGGGGCTTGTGGGGTCGTTCACGCCCGAATTGTCGCTTGACAACACGGGGGGGCTTCTCATAGATTACTAACCGGTCAGTCATTAAACAAATACACAAATCTGGAGCGTGCGGTTCATCCGCGTTCGGCGCGGGCTTGCGTGGCCTGCCCGCCGCCTGCGTTTGTTCATGCAGTTCCTGACGGTTCACATCAATTTCATCGGATCTCTCATGCGCACACCCTCCGCCAAGCGGTCTTCCTACTGGCCCTCCAGACCGCTGCTGGTGCTGGCCACCGTGGCCTTGTTGGCCGCCTGCTCGCGCCCCACACCTCCTGAGGAGCCTGTGCGCTCCGTCAAGTTGCTGACCGTGGGCGTGGGCGCGTTGCAGACCAGCCTGGAGTACTCGGGCGAGGTGCGCGCGCGGGTGGAGTCGCGCCTGGGCTTCCGTGTGGCCGGCAAGATCGTCAAACGCCAGGCCGAACTGGGCCAGCGAGTGCGCGCCGGCGAGGTGCTGGCGCAACTGGACCCCAAGGACTACCAGCTGGCCACCGATGCCGCGCGGGCGCAACTGGCATCGGCCACCACGCAGCGCGACCTGGCGGCTGCCGACTACAAGCGCTACCAGGCGCTCAAGGACCAGAACTTCATCAGCGGCGCCGAGCTGGAGCGCCGTGACGCCACGCTCAAGGCCGCGCAGGCCACGCTGGATCAGGCGCGGGCGCAACTGTCATCGCAGGGCAATCAGGCGGCATACACGACGCTGGTGGCGGATGTGTCGGGCGTGGTCACCGGCATCGACGCCGAGCCGGGCCAGGTGGTCGCAGCCGGCACGCCGGTGGTGCGCATCGCCCAGGACGGGCCGCGCGATGTGGTGTTCGCGGTCCCGGAGGACAAGGTCGGCGTGATCACTCCGGACTCCGAGGTCACGGTGCGCGGCTGGTCCGGCGGGGCGGAGCTGGTCGGGCGTGTGCGCGAAGTGGCCGCCAGTGCCGACGCGGCCACCCGCACCTACCAGGTCAAGGTCGCCATCGATGGTGCGGACGTACCGCCGCTGGGAGCCACCGTCTACGTGAAGCCCAAGGTGCTCAGCCATGCGGGCACACCTGCCATCAAGCTGCCCACCAGTGCGCTGCGTCAGGAAGGCCAGGCCACGGCGGTGTGGGTGTACGACCCCGCCAGCAGCACCGTGAAGTCGCAAGTGGTGCAGATCGCCACCGCCGACGGCAACGAGGCCGTGGTGGCCGGCGGCCTCGCGCCGGGCGTACAGGTAGTGGCCACGGGCGTGCACGTGCTCTCGCCTGGGCAGAAGGTGGTGGTTTACCAGGCAAAAACGGCTACAGAGACCGCCAGTAAAGCGCAAGCAGCTATAAATACTGCAGCAAGTCCCGCATCTGCTGCAGCGCCTGCTCCTGCCGCGGCCGCCAGCGCGAACGCCAAGTAAAAAAGGCCGCTGCCATGACGCAAGTACAACCCAAAGAGGGGTTCAACCTCTCCAAGTGGGCGCTCGACCATCCGGCGCTCACGCTTTACCTGATGCTGGTGCTGATGCTGCTGGGCTTTGTCGCCTACTTCCAGCTGGGGCAGGATGAAGACCCGCCATTCACCTTCCGCGCGATGGTGGTGCGCACCTACTGGCCCGGCGCCACGGCGCAGCAGGTGGCCGAGCAGGTCACCGACAAGCTTGAGCGCACGCTGCAGGAAGTGCCGTACGCGGACAAGATCCGCAGCTATTCCAAGCCCGGAGAGTCGCAGATCATTTTCCAGATCAAGGACTCCTCCAAGCCCGGCGATGTGGCCAATGTCTGGTACAGCGTGCGCAAGAAGGTGGGCGACATGCGCTACACCCTGCCGCAGGGTATCCAGGGCCCGTTCTTCAACGACGACTTCGGCGATGTGTACGGCGTGATCTACGCGCTGGAGTCCGAAGGCTTCAGCTACGCCGAACTCAAACAGTTCGCCGACGACGCGCGCCAGCAACTGCTGCGCGTGCCTGACGTGGCCAAGGTCGAACTCTTCGGCGTGCAGGACGAAAAGCTCTTCATCGAAATCTCGCAAAAGCGCCTGTCGCAGCTGGGCCTGGACATGAACCAGGTGCTGGCCCAGTTGGGCCAGCAGAATGCGGTGGAAAGCGCGGGCGCCATCCAGACGCCGCAGGACCAGGTGCAGGTGCGGGTGGAAGGCCAGTTCAACGCGATCGAAGACCTTGCCGCCATGCCGATCCGTGGACCCTCGGGCGCCCAGCTGCGCCTGTCCGACATCGCAGAAGTCAAGCGGGGCTATGTGGATCCGGCCACCGTGAAGGTGCGCCACCAGGGCCGTGAGGTGATCGCGCTGGGTGTGTCAATGGCCAAGGGCGGGGACATCATCGCGCTGGGCAAGGCGCTGCGCACCGCGGCCGACCGCATTGCCGGCACGCTGCCCGCGGGCGTGAGCCTGGTCAACGTGCAGGACCAGCCCAAGGCCGTGTCCACCTCGGTCAATGAGTTCGTCAAGGTGCTGATCGAGGCCGTGGTCATCGTGCTGGCCGTGAGCTTCATTGCGCTGGGTTTTCACCGCCGTCCGGGCAAGCAGCCGCTGTGGAAGCGCTGGTACATCGACCCGCGCCCCGGCATGGTGGTGGGCATCACCATCCCGCTGGTGCTGGCCGTGACCTTCCTGGCCATGTGGTACTGGGGCATCGGCCTGCACAAGATTTCGCTGGGCTCGCTGATCATCGCGCTGGGCCTGCTGGTGGACGACGCGATCATCGCGGTGGAGATGATGGTGCTCAAGCTCGAAGAGGGCTACGACAAGGTGCGCGCAGCCACCTTCGCGTACGAGATCACCGCCATGCCCATGCTCACCGGCACGCTGATCACGGCCGCGGGTTTCCTGCCCATCGGCCTGGCCAAATCGACGACGGGGGAGTACACCTTCGCCATCTTCGCCGTGACCGTGATCGCGCTGGTCCTGAGCTGGATCGTGTCGGTGTACTTCGTGCCCTACCTGGGCACGCTGCTGCTCAAGGTGCCGGCCCATGTGCTGCATGCCCAGGAGCACCACGGCACCGCCGAAGGCGCGCACGAAGTGTTCGACAGCCCGTTCTACCGCGCGTTCCGCCGTCTGGTGAACTGGTGCGTGGCGCACCGCTGGATCACCATCGGCATCACCATCCTGATCTTCGTGCTGGGCATCGTGGGCATGGGCAAGGTACAGCAGCAGTTTTTCCCGGATTCGAGCCGCCCCGAGATCCTGGTGGACATCTGGTTCCCGGAAGGCACCTCTTTCGCGGGCAACGAGGAAGTGACCAAGCGCGTGGAAAAGCGCCTCATGGCCGAGGCGGGCGTGAGCTCTGTCAGCACCTGGGTGGGTTCTGGCGTGCCGCGCTTCTACCTGCCGCTGGATCAGGTGTTCCCGCAAAGCAACGTGTCGCAGTTCATCGTGCTGCCGCAGGACCTGAAGGTGCGTGAATCCCTGCGCGTGAAGCTGCCCACGCTGCTGGCCGAGGAATTTCCCGAGGTGCGCGGCCGGGTCAAGCTGCTGCCCAACGGGCCGCCCGTGCCGTACCCGGTGCAGTTCCGCGTGGTGGGGCCGGACCCGCGGGTTTTGCGCGAGCGCGCTGACGAGGTCAAGGCCGTGCTGCGCCAGAACGCCGACATGCGTGGCGTGAACGACAACTGGAACGAATCCGTGAAGGTGCTGCGCCTGGAGGTTGACCAGGCCAAGGCCCGCGCTCTGGGCGTGACGAGCCAGTCCATCGCGCAGGCCTCCAAGACCATCCTGTCAGGCACGCAGGTAGGTCAGTTCCGCGAGGGCGACAAGCTGATCGACATCGTGCTGCGCCAGCCGCTGGACGAACGCAATGCCATCACGGACATCGCCAACGCTTACCTGCCCACCGCCTCGGGCAAGTCGATCCCGCTCACGCAGATCGCCAAGCCCGTGTTCACGTGGGAGCCGGGCGTGATGTGGCGCGAGAACCGCGACTACGCCATCACCGTGCAGGGCGATGTGACGGAGGGCCTGCAGGGTGCCACGGTGACGGCGGCGCTGCGGCCGGCGCTCAATGAGATCGAGCACAAATGGCGCAACGCGGGGCAGGGCGCCTATCGCATCGAAGTGGCCGGTGCCGTGGAGGAAAGTTCCAAGGGCACCAGCTCCATCGTCGCGGGTGTGCCCATCATGCTGTTCCTGGTGTTCACGCTCCTGATGCTGCAACTGCACAGCTTCAGCCGTGCGTTCCTGGTGTACATCACCGGCTTCCTGGGGATCGCAGGGGTATCGGGCGCCCTGCTGCTGCTCAACCGGCCGTTCGGCTTCGTCGCACTGCTGGGTGTGATTGCGCTCATGGGCATGATCCAGCGCAATTCCGTGATCCTGATCGACCAGATAGAGCAGGACCGAGCCAAGGGCATCCCCGCGTGGGATGCCATCGTTGAATCGGCCGTGCGCCGCCTGCGACCCATCGTGCTCACGGCCGCCGCTGCCGTGCTGGCGATGATCCCGCTGTCGCGCAGCGTGTTCTGGGGGCCGATGGCCGTGGCCATCATGGGCGGGCTGGTGGTGGCCACCGTGCTGACCCTGCTGGCGCTGCCTGCGATGTACGCTGCGTGGTTCCGTGTGAAACGGCCTGCGCCGGAGCTTCTTGGAGGGAGATGATTCCCAGCCTTCCCGCATCAGGGTAAAATAGAAGGTTGACCGATTTCACGCAGGCGGCAGCCTTGGGTTGCCGCCTGTTTGTTTGTTGTAGAACCGCGCGGGTGGCGAAATTGGTAGACGCACCAGGTTTAGGTCCTGACGCCAGCAATGGTGTGGGGGTTCGAGTCCCCCCCCGCGCACCACCCCTGTGAGACTTTGCGGAACACGGCGCTGCTGCGCTGCAGCCAGCACGATCCACATCCATAAGAGGAATAGCCATGGCCGTTACTGTTGAAACCCTTGAGAAGCTCGAGCGCAAGATCACGCTGAGCGTGCCCGTCACCCTGATCCAATCCGAAGTCGACACGCGCCTCAAGCGCCTGGCCCGCACGGTCAAGATGGACGGGTTCCGTCCCGGCAAGGTGCCGATGAACGTCGTCGCCCAGCGCTACGGCTACTCGGTGCAGTACGAAGTGCTCAACGACAAGGTCGGCGAAGCCTTTGCCGTGGCCGCCAACGAAGCCAACCTGCGCGTGGCCGGCCAGCCCCGCATCACCGAAAAGGAAGGCGCTCCCGAAGGCCAGGTCACTTTCGATGCCATCTTCGAAGTGTTCCCGGAAGTCAAGATCGCCGACCTGTCGGATGCCGAAGTCGAGAAGCTGTCGGCCGAAGTGACCGATGCCGCCATCGACAAGACCGTTGACATCCTGCGCAAGCAGCGCCGCAGCTTCGCCCAGCGCGCCATGGACGCCGCTGCCCAGGACGGAGATCGCGTGACCGTGGACTTCGAAGGCAAGATCGACGGCGAGCCGTTTGACGGCGGCAAGGCCGAAGACTTCCAGTTCCTGGTTGGCGAAGGCCAGATGCTCAAGGAATTCGAAGACGCAGTGCGCGGCATGAAGTCTGGCGAAAGCAAGACCTTCCCGCTGGCGTTCCCCGCGGAGTACCACGGCAAGGATGTCGCCGGCAAGACGGCTGACTTCCTCGTCACGGTCAAGAAGATCGAAGCCGCCCATCTGCCCGAAGTGAACGACGCCCTGGCCAAATCGCTGGGCATCGCCGACGGTTCCGTGGACGGCCTGCGCGCCGACATCAAGAAGAACCTGGAGCGCGAAGTCAAGTTCCGCCTGCTGGCCCGCAACAAGCAGGCCGTCATGGATGCGCTGGTGGCCAAGGCCGAACTCGATCTGCCCAACGCCAGCGTGCAGGCTGAAATCGCCCGCCTGCTGGAAGGTGCCCGTGCCGAGCTCAAGCAGCGTGGCATCAAGGACGCCGACAAGGCCGAGATCCCTGAAGACGTGTTCCGCCCCCAAGCCGAGCGCCGCGTGCGCCTGGGCCTGGTGGTGGCCGAGCTGGTGCGCGCCAACAACCTGCAGGCCAAGCCCGAGCAGCTCAAGGCCCACATCGACGAGCTGGCCGCCAGCTACGAGAAGCCCGAAGACGTCGTGCGCTGGTACTTCGGTGACCGCCAGCGTCTTGCGGAAGTCGAAGCTGTCGTGATCGAAAACAACGTGACCGATTTCGTACTGGGTCAGGCCAAGGTCGTGGAAAAGGCCGTATCCTTCGACGAACTGATGGCTCAACAGGGCTGATAGGCCTTTGCCACGCCGGCGGCTTCCTTCGGGTTCGTGCGGCGGTTGGTGGACACACCAGGGGCTTGTGCTTTCGGGCACAAGCCCCAATTCATTTCTGGGTACAGTACCTGCTTGACTGGAGAAAACATGAGCGCATTGGAAACACAAGGCCTGGGCATGGTCCCGATGGTCATCGAGCAGTCGGGCCGTGGCGAACGGTCCTATGACATCTACTCGCGCCTGCTCAAGGAGCGCGTGATCTTCCTGGTGGGTCCGGTCAACGACCAGACCGCCAACCTCGTGGTGGCGCAACTGCTGTTCCTCGAGAGCGAGAACCCCGACAAGGACATTTCCTTCTACATCAACTCCCCCGGTGGCTCGGTGAGCGCCGGCATGGCGATCTTCGACACGATGAACTTCATCAAGCCCGACGTGTCCACGCTGTGCACCGGCATGGCAGCCAGCATGGGCGCCTTCCTGCTGGCTGCGGGCGCCAAGGGCAAGCGTTTTGCGCTGCCCAACTCCAAGGTCATGATCCACCAGCCCCTGGGCGGCATGCAGGGCCAGGCGACCGAGATCGAGATCCATGCGCGCGAGATCCTGAAGACCCGCGAGCAGCTCAACAAGATCCTGGCCGAGCGCACGGGCCAGCCCCTTGAGAAGATCCAGCGCGATACCGAGCGCGACTATTTCCTGTCGGCCGAAGAGTCCAAGGAATACGGCCTGGTGGACCAGGTGATCAACAAGCGTTCCTGATCACGCCAGGTGGCCGCGGCGGCGTTTTCCCCCGGGGAAGACGCCGTTTTTTATTTGGTTATCATCCCGACAACTTTCCGTACGTAACAAGGCATTGCCCCCATGGCCGAGAAAAAAGGCTCTTCCAGCGAAAAAACCCTTTACTGCTCTTTCTGCGGCAAAAGCCAGCATGAAGTGAAGAAGCTGATCGCCGGTCCGTCCGTCTTTATCTGCGACGAGTGCATTGACCTGTGCAACGAAATCATTCGCGATGAGCTTCCGGCCGGTGACGTGGCGCGTGAAGGTCGCAGCGACCTGCCCACGCCGGTGGAGATCAAGAACAACCTGGACAATTACGTGATCGGACAGGACGTGGCCAAGCGCACCTTGGCCGTGGCCGTGTACAACCACTACAAGCGTCTGCGCCACAAGGACAAGGCCCACAAGGATGACGTGGAGTTGTCCAAGAGCAACATCCTGCTGATCGGGCCCACCGGCTCGGGCAAGACGTTGCTGGCCCAGACGCTGGCGCGCATGCTGGACGTGCCCTTCGTGATGGCCGATGCCACCACGCTGACGGAAGCTGGCTATGTGGGTGAGGATGTGGAGAACATCGTTCAGAAGCTGCTGCAAAGCTGCAACTACGAGGTTGAACGCGCCCAACGCGGCATCGTCTATATCGATGAAATCGACAAGATCTCGCGCAAGTCCGACAACCCCAGCATCACCCGCGACGTGTCGGGCGAAGGCGTGCAGCAGGCCTTGCTCAAGCTGATCGAAGGCACCATGGCCAGCGTGCCGCCCCAGGGCGGCCGCAAGCACCCGAACCAGGACTTCCTGCAGATCGACACCACCAACATCCTGTTCATTTGCGGTGGCGCTTTTGCTGGGTTGGAGAAGGTCATCGAGAACCGTACCGAGGCGTCGGGCATCGGCTTTGGCGCGTCGGTCAAGAGCAAGAAGCAGCGTTCGCTGACCGAAGTGTTCACCGAGATCGAGCCTGAGGATTTGATCAAGTTCGGTCTCATCCCCGAGCTGGTGGGCCGCATGCCGGTGGTGACTGCCCTGGCCGAGCTGAGCGAGGACGCGCTGGTCGAGATCCTGACCGAGCCCAAGAACGCGCTGGTCAAGCAGTACAGCAAGCTGTTGTCCATGGAAGGTGTGGACCTTGAGATCCGTCCCGCGGCGCTCAAGGCCATCGCCCGCAAGGCGCTGGCCCGCAAGACCGGTGCGCGCGGATTGCGCTCCATCCTGGAGCAATCGCTGATCGGCACGATGTTCGACCTGCCCAACACGAGCAATGTCGAGAAGGTGGTGGTGGACGAGTCCACCATCGAGGAAAACAAGCCGCCACTGCTCGTGTACCGCGAAGCGGCCAAGAAGGCCTGAAGCCATGGCGCACGCCCCGAGCCGCCCCGAGCGACCTTCCTCGTGGAGGCGGCTGCCAGCGCGGCCAGGTGGCCGGGGTGCAGCGTCCGCTGGCCTTGCCCGTGCCAGGCTTGTGCTTTTCGGATAACGTGCCGCAATCGGGCGAATAAGATGCTGGTACGGTGCGTGCATTCCTTGCCCGGCACCGCTTCGGGGCGCTGCATATGCTGCCCTTCAACCCCTTTTGCAGCGCGGCTGTGGGAAGGGGTTGAAAATCTCCGCGTGTGGACCATATGCCACAGAGTTAACTGAGGATTTCCATGTCCGGACATACCCCCCTTCCCGCCACCCCCCTTGACCTGCCTCTGTTGCCACTGCGCGACGTGGTGGTGTTCCCCCACATGGTGATCCCGCTTTTCGTGGGCCGTCCCAAGAGCATCAAGGCGCTCGAGATGGCCATGGAGGCTGATCGCCGCATCATGCTCGTGGCCCAGAAGGCTGCCGCCAAGGACGAGCCGTCCGTATCGGACATGTTCGATGTGGGCTGCGTCTCCACCATCCTGCAGATGCTCAAGCTGCCCGACGGTACCGTGAAGGTGCTGGTCGAAGGCCAGCAGCGCGCCCTGGTGACGTCCATCGAAGATGGGGAGACCCACTTCACCGCGACGGTGACGCCCGTCGAGGCCACGCCAGAGGCGAACAAGCCCAGCGAGATCGAGGCATTGCGCCGCGCCGTGATGCAGCAGTTTGACCAGTACGTCAAGCTGAACAAGAAGATCCCACCGGAGATCCTTACTTCCATCTCCAGCATCGACGACCCGGGCCGCCTGGCCGATACGATCGCCGCCCACCTGCCGCTCAAGCTCGAGAACAAGCAGGTGGTGCTTGATTTGTCCGACGTGAAGGCGCGCCTGGAAAATCTGTTCGAGCAACTGGACCGCGAAGTCGACATCCTCAATGTCGACAAGAAGATCCGCGGCCGCGTGAAGCGTCAGATGGAGAAGAACCAGCGCGACTTCTATTTGAACGAGCAGGTCAAGGCCATCCAGAAGGAACTGGGCGAGGGCGATGAAGGCGCGGACATCGAAGAAATCGAGAAGAAGATCAAGCTCGCCAAGATGTCTGCCGAGGCGCGCAAGAAGGCCGATGGCGAGCTGAAAAAGCTCAAGCTCATGTCGCCCATGTCGGCCGAAGCCACGGTGGTGCGCAACTACATCGACGTGCTCACGGGGCTGCCCTGGAGCAAGAAGACCAAGATCAAGCACGACCTGCTCAATGCCGAAGGCGTGCTGAACGAAGACCACTACGGCCTGGACAAGGTCAAGGACCGCATCCTTGAATACCTTGCGGTGCAGCAGCGCGTGGACAAGGTGAAGGCGCCCATCCTGTGCCTGGTCGGCCCTCCAGGCGTGGGCAAGACCTCGCTCGGCCAGTCCATCGCCAAGGCCACCGGCCGCAAGTACGTGCGCATGGCCCTGGGCGGCATGCGCGACGAGGCGGAGATCCGCGGGCACCGCCGCACCTACATCGGCGCGCTGCCGGGCAAGGTGCTGCAAAGCCTGTCGAAAGTGGGCACGCGCAACCCGCTGTTCCTGCTGGACGAGATTGACAAGCTGGGCACCGACTTCCGTGGCGACCCGTCGAGCGCACTGCTGGAGGTGCTGGACCCCGAGCAGAACCATACCTTCGGCGACCACTACGTCGAGGTGGACTTCGACCTGTCCGACGTGATGTTCGTCGCCACGTCGAACTCGATGAACATCCCGCCGGCCCTGCTCGACCGCATGGAGGTGATCCGCCTGTCGGGTTACACCGAGGATGAGAAGACCAACATCGCCATGAAGTACCTGCTGCCCAAGCAGCTCAAGAACAACGGTGTGAAAGACGAGGAACTGCTGATCACCGAGCCCGCCGTGCGCGACATGGTGCGTTACTACACCCGCGAAGCCGGCGTGCGGTCTCTCGAGCGCGAGCTGTCGAAGATCTGCCGCAAGGTGGTCAAGGGCCTGCAGCTCAAGAAATTGGAACCACAGGTCGTGGTGACGGCCGACAACCTGCCGGACTTTCTGGGCGTGCGCAAGTACACCTACGGCCGTGCCGAGCTGCAGAACCAGGTGGGCCAGGTCGTGGGTCTGGCATGGACCGAGGTGGGCGGTGACCTGCTGACCATCGAGGCCGCCACCATGCCCGGCAAGGGCGTGATCACGCGCACCGGTTCGCTGGGCGATGTGATGAAGGAGTCCGTCGAGGCCGCGCGCACGGTGGTGCGCAGCCGTGCACGGATGCTGGGCATCAAGGATGACATGTTCGAGAAGCGCGACATTCACATCCACGTGCCCGATGGCGCGACGCCCAAGGATGGCCCGAGCGCTGGCGCCGCCATGACCACGGCGTTCGTGTCTGCGCTCACCGGTATCCCGGTGCGCGGCGATGTGGCGATGACCGGCGAGATCACGCTGCGCGGCGAAGTCACCGCGATCGGCGGCCTCAAGGAAAAGCTCCTGGCCGCGCTGCGCGGTGGCATCAAGACCGTACTGATCCCCGAAGAAAACGTGAAGGATCTGCAGGAAATTCCGGACAACGTGAAGAGCGGCCTCGAGATCGTTCCGGTGCGCTGGATCGACAAGGTTCTGGAGGTCGCCCTGGAGCGCAAGCCAGTGGCCCTGACGGACGAAGAGGTGGCCGAAGTGGCCGCCGCTGCGGCCGAAAAGGCCCGTGCGTCGGTACCCGCTGGCGATGGACTCAAACATTGATGCAATTTTTTTGGAGAGACCCAAAAAATGCGCTACAATTCACTCCATCGCAGCAAACGTTGTAGAATGTTAGGCTTCGGTAAATGCGGGAATAGCTCAGTTGGTAGAGCGCAACCTTGCCAAGGTTGAGGTCGAGAGTTCGAGACTCTTTTCCCGCTCCAATTTCCACAAAAAGGGAAGCAATTGCTTCCCTTTTTTGTCAGAGGAATGTGAATTCCTGGCGCGGTAGCAAAGCGGTTATGCCCCGGATTGCAAATCCGGTTAGTCCGGTTCGACTCCGGACCGCGCCTCCAGACATTCCGGGTTGTGCAGCATTCGCGTGCTGTCGGTCCGCCGCAGTCGTTCTTCGGTAAGAAGCTGGCTTTGCGGAAAGTGAGAAGTTGGAATTTTTTGGCCTGCAATCTCGCAGTGCTAGAAAATGGCGCTATAATTTGAGGCTTGCTGATTCGCGCTGATGGCAACATCAGGAATCGGAGCAAATGCGGGAATAGCTCAGTTGGTAGAGCGCAACCTTGCCAAGGTTGAGGTCGAGAGTTCGAGACTCTTTTCCCGCTCCATATTCCAAAGGGAAGCTTCGGCTTCCCTTTTTTATTGGGCGTTGCAGGGCGGGGCTTGTTGCCGTGGCCCCGCAACCCTACAAGACAGGGCATTGCGTGCATGCGCCGCCCGGGTTACGCTGCAACGCAGGTGTGCGTTGGGCCCCAGCCGGCGCCCCGATGGTGAAATTGGTAGACACTGCGGACTTAAAATCCGCCGCTTTCCTGAAAAGGGGCGTGCCGGTTCGACCCCGGCTCGGGGCACCACGAACATGAACCTGGAAATGGCCGTTCACTGCTTGCTTGCTAACTTCTCACAGGCCGCATGATGCTCACTTCGCCTGTTTCCATTGCCCCGGTCATGAACCGCGCAGCGCCTCGCGGTGTCGCCCGCACGTGTGCACTTCGGCCCGCATGTTTGCCGGGCCGCCTCGCCTGCATTCCGATAGCCGTCCCGGCTCGCGCATCCCACTGCCGTTTCTAGGCTGAATCCATGTCAAGTTACAACGCACCCTTTGAAATCCACGTCCACGGGCAGGTCCAGTTGCGTGCCGATACCAGCTTCGAGCAGCTGCAGGAGGCGCTCAAGCCCTTGTGGAAGTACGCTGGCGCCCGGTCGCTGGCCGACGGCGCCGCCAGCGCGTACGAAGAGGAGCCCGGCATCAAGTTCGATGCACAGGAACACTTGCTGCAGGTTTGCTGGACGGTGAGGGGCGACGAGGACTTCCGCCAGTCGCTGGACGAGATGTGCATGAGTCTCAACGAACTCGCCGAGCAGGGTGCCGCCATCGAAGTCACGTTCTACGACACCGATTTCGATGAGGAAGAGGAAGGCGAAGGCGCCGAGTCGCGCGACGACTTCGTTATGTTGTTCGTGGGGCCTACGCCCGCCGCCATCATGCAGGTGCAGCGAGATCTGCTGGTGCAGGATGTCGTGAACATGATGGAGCGCCACTTCGACGGCGCCGAGCTCGGCGGCGTGGTGGCAGAGATCGACAAGCTGTTCAGCCAGCGTTTCGATGCGCTGGTGAATTCCTTGGAGATCGGAAAGCCGCCGCGGGGGCCGGGTGGTTCGGGAAGCGGGCACGGGGGGGGTGGCGGTCGCCGCCCGCGCCATCTGCACTGAAATTGAAGCGAAGCACTCGCTGAGGCGCTGCGCGCCTCGCCTTTTCCTTGATGGGGGTGCATCCAGTGGCCCTGCAAATCCAGTTCCATGGGTGCACTGGTATTGGCAGTGCTCGTTGAATGCCCTGCGGGGTTGCGCAACACCGTGGAAAACTGATGACCACCGATCTTCCCTACCTGCGCGCCTACCCTGAATCCTTGCAGGACCAAGCCCGGGTGTTGCTCACGCAGGGGCGCCTGGGCGCGGTGCTGCTGCGCAAGTACCCGCATCCGCACTCGGTGCGCGGCGACAAGGGGCTTTACGACTACACGCAGGACCTCAAGGCGCGCTACCTGCGCAATGCCGGGACGATCAACAAGGTATTGTTCGACAACAAGATCCATGTGGTCCGCCACGCCCTGGGCCTGCACACTGCGGTGTCCCGCGTGCAAGGCAACAAGCTATCCGCCAAGCACGAGATCCGCATCGCCGCGATGTTCAAGCAGGCGCCGGACGAATTCCTGCGCATGATCGTGGTGCATGAACTGGCTCACCTGCGGGAGAAGGACCACGACAAGGCCTTCTACCAGCTGTGCACGCACATGGAGCCGAACTACCACCAGTACGAATTCGACCTGCGCCTGTACCTCACGCACGTGGAAAGTTCGGGTGAGCGGCTGTGGGGTCTCGAGCCCGGGTGAAACGCTGAGCCGCAGCGCTTGGTGGATGAATTTGCTCTTGTTTTGATAGCTATTGGTGCTTGCCTGTAAAGCGGTAGATGCCAAAAAGGCATCATATCCAGCGCCGTTGCTTCCGGCTCAGGGGACTGCGACGGTGGCGCAGCAATCGGCCGGCAGCCCCAGCCAGCGATGTGCGGCGGCCTGCAGCATGTCCACGGGGCCGGTGGTCAGCAGCAGGGTGTCGGGCGCGGCCGATGGAGTGTCGTCGGAGCCGGCATCACCCGTGCCGACCAGGGTGCAGGCGGATGCCCGCAGCAGGCCCGCGGCTTCCAGCAGCCGGCGGGTCTGCCGTGCGACAGCTTCGCCGGTCTCGATGAATTGCACGCCGGCACCGACCAGGGCTCGCAACTCGTGGGCCACGAAGATGTAGTGCGTGCAGCCCAGCACCAGCGTGTCGATCTGCCCGGGGGCCGTGCCGAAATCTCCCATGGCACGGATGTAGCGCTCGCAGAGCGCGCCGGTTTCTGTTGCGCACACGGTGACCGCGTTGCCGGCCGGAGGCTCGGGCAAATTAACGCTGCGCTCGATGGCGTGCGCCAGCCCGTCGCACGGTTGCACCACGAAATCGGCCTGGCTTTCCAGCGATGCCAGCAGCTTGGCGAACTTGCTGCTCGTCAGCGTGCCGCGGGTGCCGATCACGCCCACGCGGCCGGTCCGCGTAACCGCCAGCGCCGGCTTGACGGCCGGCTCCAGGCCCACCAGCGGCAGGTCGGGATGGCTGGCCCGTACTTCGTGGATGGCGGCCGCCGTGGCGGTGTTGCAGGCCACCACCAGAGCCTTGATGTGGTGCTGCTCGCGCAGGTACTGGGTGATGGCATGCGTGCGCGCACCCACATACGGATCGCCACGCTCGCCGTAGGGCGCATTGGCGCTGTCGGCCAGGTACACGAAGCGCTCGTAGGGCAGGGCGGCGCGCAGCGCGCGCAGCACGCTCAGCCCGCCCACGCCGCTGTCAAACACACCGATGGGAGAAGAGGGCAGCGGCATCAAGGAGCGCATGGGTTGGGCAAAGCGTGGATTGTAGGAAAACGGCGAAGTCCTGGTGGTTGCTGGTGGGCGGTTGTGCAGTCGGTGGGGCTGTTGAGAGGGGGGGGTGGTGGCCGGCCATTGAAATGGGTTAGAGGCCCCCTCTCCCCAGCCCTCTCCCGCAAGGGGAGAGGGAGCAAACCCGTCGCGGCGCACACGCACTACCTGATTCAACGCTGCCGAATCCGCTCAGCGCCGATTTCGATCGATCCAGGGCAGGCCAGGCCAGGCCAGGGGACGGGCGGGCGGGAGCTTTAGACACCCCGCCAAGCGTCCATGAAAAAGCCGCCCTGAGGCGGCTTGCAGGAAGGGCGGCAGGCCGGCGCAGGCGCCGTTCCAGCTGGTGCGACCTCCCCGGCAATGACTGGCCCATCAAGCCGCCGTTGCAACCCCGATGCCCTTGAACTCGCCCGTGGCGATGCGCTTTTGCCATTCGGCCGGGCCGGTGATGTGGGCGCTGGTGCCGCCGGAGTCCACGGCCACGGTCACGGGCATGTCCACCACGTCGAACTCGTAAATGGCCTCCATGCCCAGGTCTTCGAAGCCCACGACCTTGGCGGTCTTGATGGCCTTGCTGACCAGGTAGGCGGCGCCGCCCACGGCCATGAGGTAGGCGCTCTGGTGGTTCTTGATGGACTCGATGGCCACCGGGCCGCGCTCGGCCTTGCCGATCATGGCGATCAGCCCGGTCTTCTCCAGCATCATGTCGGTGAACTTGTCCATGCGCGTGGCGGTGGTGGGGCCGGCCGGGCCCACGGCCTCGTCCTTGACCGGGTCCACGGGGCCCACGTAGTAGATGACGCGGTTGGTGAAGTCCACGGGCAGCTTCTCGCCCTTGGCCAGCATGTCCTGGATGCGCTTGTGCGCGGCGTCGCGGCCGGTCAGCATCTTGCCGTTGAGCAGCAGCGTGTCGCCGGGTTTCCAGCTGGCCACTTCTTCCTTGGTGAGCGTGTCCAGGTTGACCTTCTTGCTCTTGTTGTAGTCGGGCGTCCAGTTCACGTCGGGCCACAGGTCCAGGCTGGGCGGCGTGAGGTACACGGGGCCCGAGCCGTCCAGCACGAAGTGCGCATGGCGCGTGGCGGCGCAGTTGGGGATCATCGCAATGGGCTTGCTGGCCGCGTGCGTGGGGTACATCTTGATCTTGACGTCCAGCACGGTCGTCAGGCCGCCCAGGCCCTGCGCACCAATGCCCAGGGCGTTGACCTTCTCGAACAGTTCCAGGCGCAGCGCCTCGACCTTGTCGAGCGCAGGCCCGCCATTCTTCGCGGCTTCGGCCTTGGCCTGCAGTTCGTACATGTCCAGGTCGTCCATCAGGCTTTCCTTGGCCATCAGCACCGCCTTCTCGGCCGTGCCCCCGATGCCGATGCCCAGCATGCCGGGTGGGCACCAGCCGGCACCCATGGTGGGCACGGTCTTGAGCACCCAGTCCACCACGTTGTCGCTGGGGTTGAGCATGTACATCTTGGACTTGTTTTCCGAGCCGCCGCCCTTGGCTGCCACGGTGACGTCCACGGTGTTGCCGGGCACGATCTCGGTGAAGATCACGGCGGGCGTGTTGTCCTTGGTGTTCTTGCGGTCGAACTGGGGGTCGGCCACCACGCTCGCGCGCAGGGTGTTGTCGGGGTGGTTGTAGCCACGGCGCACGCCTTCGTTGATGGCGTCGTCCAGGCTGCCCGTGAAGCCTTCCCAGCGCACGTCCATGCCCACCTTCAGGAACACGTTGACGATGCCGGTGTCCTGGCAGATGGGGCGCTGGCCCGTAGCGCTCTTCTTGCTGTTGGTCAGGATCTGGGCGATCGCGTCCTTGGCCGCGGGGCTCTGCTCGCGCTCGTAGGCGCGCGCCAGGTGGGCGATGTAGTCGGTGGGGTGGTAGTAGCTGATGTACTGCAGCGCAGCGGCTACGGATTCGATGAGATCGTCCTGGCGGATGGAGGTGGTCATGGCGGTTCGTGGGGGAGTCTTTTGTGGAGGACGCTGGCGCGTCCCTGTCCCACCCCCCGCATGCGCCGTCCGGCAACCAGCGCTGGGCCGCAGACCGCACTGCCGAAGGCAGGCGGACCGTATTTTGACAGACCGCCACGGACCCCGGCCCCCTGTAGTCCAAAGGCCGCCGCCTGTGATCGGCCTTTGGTGCCCTCCCACGACGCCCACGGGTTGCGCTTCCCGAAGGGCCGGGCGGGCGTCTATGCAGTGCCGTTCGCCTCGTCCTCGTCGGCCTCGACGGCGTCATCGGTGTCGTTCCCGCCGGGCAGGTCGTCAGCGCCCAAGGGGGAACGGATGGGGGCCTGGGTCTCGCGGCCGCCGCGTTCGGTGTCCACGTCCCGGACCTCGTCGTCGCCGACCATGCCGTCATCGGGATCGGCGTCGTCTTCGCCGGGCCCGCCGGTGGCCATCGATTCCACATGGTCGGGCAGGATGTCGCGGGCCGTGGGCTGGGTGTCAGGGTTGACGCTGCTGCGCTCACCGGTGCCGAAGCGGTCGGTATCGCTGTCGGAATCGGCGCTGTAGGCGCCTGCGCTGTCGCTCCCGGAATCGGACGCATCGCTGGGCCCCAGGCTGTCGATGCCGGTCGCGCTGTGGGCGGGCGGGAGGTTGTCGCTGTCGATGCCGAGAAGGCTGCTGGTGGCCATGGTGTGCTCCGGTGGATGGATGATGCGCTGCGGGCCCGGTCAGGCCGTGCGGCGGGGCGGGAGAACCGCCATCACGACATCGTCGGCATGCGGCGCGCTGTGCCATGTCAGGCGCCGCTGACATGGACGTCGTCCATCTTCGCCGCAGCCCCTGTCAGATCGGGGTATCGCGGGTCATAGATCCGGCAGCGACCCGATCACAGACGGTGTGAAGTCCGCGCTGCCAGCGGGTTTTTCACCCTGCGACCAGGCCAGCAGGGTGTCGGCCGGCATCGGCCGGGCGTAGAAGAAGCCTTGCAGCTCATCGCAGCCCATGCCCAGCAGGATGTCGCGCTGGCCGCTGGTCTCCACTCCCTCGGCCACCACGCGCAGGCCCAGCGCGTGGGCCAGGCTCACCACCGCGGCCACCACCGCGCGGGCATCGTCGCTGCTCTCCAGGTCGTTCACGAAGCTGCGGTCGATCTTGAGCTGCTGGGCTGGCAATTGGCGCAGGTAGTTCAGGCTCGAGTACCCGGTGCCGAAATCATCGATGGACAGGAACACCCCGATGCGCGCCAGTCCCTCGAAGGTGCGCTGCGTGGCCTTGATGTCCTCCATGGCCACCGACTCGGTGATCTCGCACAGCAGCTGCGAGGCATCGAGTCCGTGGCGCAGCAGGGCCTGCTCGATGCGCTCGGCCAGCCCGCTTTCGCGCAACTGGTGCACCGACAGGTTGATGGCCACGCGCATGCGCAGGCCGCTGCGCGCCCATTCGGCCGTCTGCCGGCACGCTTCGTTGATGACCCAGTTGCCCAGCCGGCCGATGAGCCCGAAGCGCTCGGCCAGCGCGATGAACACCAGCGGGCTCACCATGCCGTGCCTGGGATGGTTCCAGCGCAGCAGGGCCTCCACGCCGCTGATCTGGCCACGCGTGCCGTCGATCTTGGGCTGGTAGTGCAAGGCCAGCTCGCCGCGGTCGATGGCTTGGCGCAGGTCGTTCTGCAGCTCCAGCTGTTCAGAGGCATCCGATCCCATGTGGGGTTCGAACAGCGCGTAGCAGCCACCACCGGCCCGTTTGGCTGCATACATGGCCGCGTCGGCGTTGGCAACCAGCTTGCCCCGTTCGCCATGGTCGGGGTGCACCACGATGCCGATGGAGCACGCGATCTGTACCTTCTTGCCCGACACATCGAAGGGCTGCGAAAGCGCGGCGAGCACTCTGTTGGCCATGGTGACGCAGGCAGCCACGTCGGTCACGTCTTCCAGCAGGATGAGGAACTCATCGCCGCCCACGCGCGCCACGGTGTCGGACTCGCGTGCCTGTCGCTGCAGCCGCTCGGCCGCGCTGCGCAGGATCACGTCGCCGGCCGCGTGGCCGAAGGAATCGTTGATGGGTTTGAAGCCGTCCAGATCCACGAACAGCACGGCCAGGCGGTCTTCCACCCGATGGTGGTTGGTGCGGTCCAGCCGCAGCAGCGCGTGGATCAGCCGGTCCTCGAACAGCAGCCGGTTGGGCAGGCCGGTCAGCGCGTCAGCAAATGCGCGTTTTTGCAGCTCGTCGTTGGCTGCCTGCAGGCGGGTGTTGCTGTCTTGCAGCGACAGAGTCAGGCGCTCGGCGGTGGCCTGCAGGCGGGCGTCCAGGATGGATGTGAACAGCGTGCTCACGAGCAGCATGCCCGTAGCGATGATCACCATCGCCGTGAGACCCGTGCCGCCCAGCTCGCCCGCGCTCAGGCAGACCGACCCCATCGCAAAGCTGGCTGCGGCCATGCCGGTGTAGTGCATGCCGCAAATGGCCACGGCCATCACGAACGACGCCGCCAGCTGGTAGGGCAGCCGCTGGGCGGGCTGCACCTGGCGCAGCAGCTTGAAGATCAGCAGCGCCGTGGCCGATGCCAGCACCGCGATCAGCACCGACGCAGCGACCAGCAGCGGGTTCCACACGATGCCCGGCGCCATCTCCATGGCCGCCATCCCGATGTAGTGCATGGCGCTGATGCCTGCGCCCATCACCAGCGCGCCCAGGGCCAAAGGCGCGCGCCCGAAGGTTTCACGGCTCGCCAGCTGCAGGGCCATGGCGGACGCGCCCACCGCCGCAAGCCACGATGCGAGCGTGAGCCCGCCCGAGAAACCGATCGCGATGGGTAGCCTGAAAGCCTGCATGCCCAGGAAATGCATGGACCAGATGCCCGTGCCCATCACGATGGAGCCCGCGGCCCACCAGGCAAGTCCTACGCGTCGGTGCGCGGTGCGCACCCGGCGAGCCAGGTCCAGCGTCACGTACGACGCGAGCATGGCGATGGCGAAGGAAGCGGCCACGACGAACAGGTTGTAGCTGGAGGGCATGAACGTGTTCATGGTGCGAGGAGTGCTGGGGTAGGTAGGGCAGGGTGCATCGGGCGCGCAGCGCCGTCAAGAAGAGGCCCGGGAGCGCGGTGGCGTTGCGGGCGAAAACGGCTTGCTGGCATGCAGAACGCGCCGCGAGTGTATCGATCGGTACCAAAGTGCGCCGGCGTGGGGCTTTAGCGGCAGCTCCGGGTGTCCGAAGGCCCCTCGCCTGCAAGGGTGGCGCCTCTGTGCGCCGCGCGCTTGGACGGGCTGCCGCACACTGGCTGCACAGCCCTTGCAGGGCGCGCTCATGGTGGGATGCAGTCTTGTAAATGAGAATGGTTTGTTTTTGCATTATGCTGCCGGGCGCGCCGGCTTTTGCCTGCTGAACCGTTGATTGCCGCTGCACGCCGGCCCCGCCCCGCCGCCCTGACCGTGCGGGAGCCTGCCGCCCGTGCGCCCCTGTCCGCCTCATGCCTTACCTGGAGATCCGCTGCCCATGACCACCCGTACCGAACGCGACACATTTGGCCCCATCGACGTCCCGGCCGACAGACTGTGGGGCGCGCAGACGCAGCGATCGCTGCAGAACTTCGACATCTCCGGCGAACAGCAGCCGCGCGAGATCATCAAGGCGCTGGCCCAGGTCAAGCGCGCGTCCGCCGTCGTGAACCAGGCCCTGGGCCTGCAGGACGCGAAGAAGACCGATGCCATCGTGGCCGCCGCCGACGAGGTCATCGCCGGCAAGCACCCGGGCGAGTTCCCGCTGGTGGTGTGGCAGACCGGCTCGGGCACCCAGACCAACATGAACGTCAACGAGGTGCTGGCCAACCGCGCGAGCGAACTGCTGGGCGGTGAGCGCGGCGAGGGCCGTCTGGTGCACCCCAACGACGATGTGAACCGCAGCCAGTCGAGCAACGACGTGTTCCCCACCGCGATGCACGTGGCCGCGGTGGAGGCGCTGACACACAGGCTCTTGCCCGCCATCGCCAGGCTGCGCGCCACGCTGGCCAAGAAGGCGCAGGACTTTGACGGCATCGTCAAGATCGGCCGCACCCATCTGCAGGATGCCACCCCGCTCACGCTGGGCCAGGAGTTTTCGGGCTACGTGGCGCAGCTGGACCACGGCGAGCGCCACGTGCGCGCCGCGCTGCCCCACCTGTACGAGCTGGCCCTGGGCGGCACGGCCGTGGGCACGGGCCTGAACGCGCCCAAGGGCTATGCCGAGCAGTCCGCCGCCGAGCTGGCGCGCCTCACGGGCCTTCCCTTCGTGACCGCACCCAACAAGTTCGAGGCCCTGGCCTCGGTGGACGGCCTGGTGCATGCGCACGGAGCGCTCAAGACCCTGGCCGCCAGCATGATGAAGATCGCCAACGACGTGCGCTGGCTGGCCAGCGGCCCGCGCAGCGGCATCGGCGAGTTGAGCATCCCCGAGAACGAGCCCGGCTCGTCCATCATGCCCGGCAAGGTCAACCCCACCCAGAGCGAGGCGGTGACCATGCTGGCCGCGCAGGTGTTCGGCAACGACGTGGCCATCAATTTCGGCGGGGCGTCGGGCAACTTCGAGCTCAACGTGTTCCGCCCCATGGTGGCGCACAACTTCCTGCAGAGCGTGCGCCTGCTGGCCGACGGCATGGTGAGCTTCAACGACCAGTGCGCCGTGGGCATCGAGCCCAACCGCGAACGCATCACCGAGCTGGTGGACCGCTCGCTCATGCTGGTGACCGCGCTCAACACGCACATCGGCTACGACAAGGCCGCCTACATCGCCAAGAAGGCGCACAAGGAAGGCACCAGCCTGCGCGAAGCGGCCGTGGCCTCGGGCCACGTGACGGGCGAGCAGTTTGACCAGTGGGTGGTGCCGGGCAACATGGTCGGCCTTTGACGTGACCTCCGGCAGCGATACCGCCGCGCCGCCATCGTCCTCGCCTTCATCCGTTCTGCTGGCCAGCTTTCGCGACAGCTACCGCGACCTGCTGCGGTACCTGTCGCGCCGCACCGGCAATGCCGACGATGCGCGCGACGTGGCGCATGACACCTGGCTGCGCCTGGCCGACATGGACCAGCGCGGCGAGCAGCCCGCGTTGTGCGGGGGCGAAGCGCGTGCCTATGTGTTTGCCATGGCGCGCAACCTCGTCATCGACCGCCAGCGGCACGCAGGCGTGGTGGCGCGCCATGCGCAAGGGCATGGCCCTGGCGAGCGCGATGGCGCAGTGCCTGGCCGTCACGGTCCCGACGAGTGCGAGGCGCTGATGTACCGGCAGGCCGTCGATGCTGTCGAGTCCGCACTTGCAGCGGTGCCCGAGCGGGCGCGGCAGATCTTCCTGCGCCACCGCATCCATGGCGAGGGCCAGGGGGCGCTGGCGACCGAATACGGCATTTCGCGCAACATGGTCGAGCGCGACATGATGCTGGCCATGGACCATGTTCAGGCTGCCATGGAGCAGTGGCATGCGGCAGGCCGCCTTGCGCCTGCAGCTGCCCCCCTGCCGAGCGGGGCACGGCGCGCCGGGCGCCGCCGCTCGCTGGCCGCCTTGCTCAGCCTGGCAGGCATGGCAGTCGGTGGCGCGGGCGCATGGCACTGGTGGCGCGTGGCCGTGGCGCAGTGGCAGCAGGTGGCCACCACGGGTCAAGGGCAGACGCTGCGCCACCCGCTGCCCGACGGCAGCCACATCATGCTGGACGCGCAAAGTCGCTTGCACATGGCGTACTACGCCGGTCAGCGGCGCATGCAGCTGCTGGCGGGGGCTGCGTTCTTCGACGTGGTGCGCGATGCCGATCGCCCGTTCGTGGTGGATGTGCCCGGGGGCGCCGCGGGCGGCGCGGTGCGGGTGACCGTGCTGGGCACGCGGTTCGGCATTGAGCGCGCCCAAGGTGGGGCGGGCATGACGGTCGATGTGCAGGTGGAGTCCGGCCGCGTGCGGGTGGAGTCGCTGGACCCGCAGGGGCAGGTGGGCGCCGTGCGTGAGCTGAGCGGCGGCCAGGCGTTGCGGGTATCGCCCGGCAGCTTGCTGGAGCCGCCACGCACACCGGCGCATGAGGCCGCGAATTGGCGGCATGGCCTGGTCGCCTTTGCGGATACGCCGTTGGCCGAAGCGGTGGAGCGCCTGCGCCGCTACCTGCCGCGCCGCGTTCAGCTGGATGCCAGCGTAGCCACGCTGCGCCTGTCGGGGCAGGTGCGCATCGCGCAGGCCGAAGACTTCGTGCGCACGCTGCCTGCGGTGATGCCCGTGCGGGTGCGGCTGGTGGCGGGGCAGTGGCACATCGGCGCCGCGTGATCGGCCAGCGACACCTGCGCCGCTGGTGTTTCAAGCATGAAAACAGGGCCTGCGGCATTTCCAACAAGCGCTGGTTGCTATCGTTTTTGTATCGCTTGAGTGGCGACGACGTGTGCAATGCGCCCCTCCATTCAGGAAGTGACCTGCCCGGTTCGTTGTAGCGGGGAAAGGACTTCACCATGAACCGACAAAAGCCCCGTGCGGCAGACACCATGCCTAGTCAGCCCAGTCAGCCCGCTCCATCCGCTTTGCCAGATTCCGGCATCGGTCTTCCCCGCCACGCACTTGCCGCCGCCGTGCTGGCCATGGCCACGCTGGCGCAGATGCAGATGCAACCGGCCATCGCGCAGGTTGCGCCTGCCGCAGCGTCGTTCGACATCCCGGCCCAGCCGCTGGCGGACGCCCTGGCCCAGTTTGCCCGGCAGTCGGGCGTGCAACTGGTCTATGCGCCGGACCTGGTGCAGGGCCGCCGGGCGCAGGCTGTGCAGGGCTCCCGCAGCACCGACGCCGCGCTGGCCGAACTGCTGCGCGGCAGCGGCCTGCGCATGCGCCGCGACGGCGCCACACTGGTGCTGGAGCGGGTGCCGGCCGACGGCGCCGCCGCACTGCCCGAGGTGCGTGTGGCCGCCGAGGCCGAGGTGGAAACCGCCACGGGCCCGGTGCGCGGGCTGGTGGCCCGGCGCAGCGCCAGCGCCACCAAGACCGACACGCCCATCATGGAGACCCCGCAGACCATCACCGTGGTCACTGCGGAGCAGATGCAGGTGCAGCGCGTGCGGGACCTGGAGCAGGCGTTCGAGTACGCGGCCGGCGTGCGCCCGGTGTCGGGCTACAGCGGCTCCTACGATGCGATCGTCAGCCGGGGCTTCCAGGCCAATGCGGGCAGCGGCAGCCTGTTCGCGGACGGGCTCAAGGTGTCCGACAACTCCTGGGCCTCGGGCAAGCAGGAGCCCTATGGGCTGGAGCGGGTGGAGATGGTCAAGGGAGCCGCGTCGGTGCTGTATGGCATGTCGGCGCCGGGCGGCGTGCTCGCCACGGTGAGCAAGCGCCCCATGGCCGACGCGGTGCGCGAAGTGGTGGTCGAGGCCGGCACCCACGCGCACAAGCAGATCGGCGTGGACCTGGGGGGAGTCGTGGCGCCTGGCAGCGACTGGACGTGGCGCCTCACGGCCCTGGCGCGCGACAGCGACACGCCCGTGCGCGAGCTTCAGAACGACACGGTGTACATCGCGCCCGCGCTGCACTGGCAGCCTTCGGCCGCCACGTCGCTCACCTTGCTGCTGCAGCACCAGAAGCGCCGCCTGGGCTATTCGTTCCCGCTGCCGCAGGCGGGCACGCTGCTGCCCGGGCCTGGCGGCCAGCGCGTGGCGCGTTTCCGATTCGTGGGCGAGCCCGCCTACGACCGGCAGGACGTGCAGCAGACCACGCTGACGGCGTTGTTCGAGCACCAGGTGAACGAGCAGGCCACGCTGCGCCAGGGCGTGCGGCTCTTCGACTCCG
This sequence comes from Acidovorax sp. sic0104, assembly GCF_019219095.1. GTDB lineage: Bacteria > Pseudomonadota > Gammaproteobacteria > Burkholderiales > Burkholderiaceae_C > Acidovorax. The sequence continues at coordinate 119,274 of NZ_JAHUWH010000012.1, read as the reverse complement.
AGGCGGATGTCTTCTTCACCAGCGCGACGTTGGACCCTGCCGCCCCCACGCGCCTGGAGCGCCGCGCCATCGACGAGTTCGAGCGCGTGCGCGGCTTCTCCTCGGACACCAGCTGGCAGCAGCGCTGGCGCAGCGGCGATGTGGCGCACACCCTGATCGCGGGGCTGGACTACACGCGCTTTCGTTCCGAGTCCGAGTGGTACTCGCGCACCTTGGCGCCGCTCGACCTGTACCAGCCGCAGTACGGTGCCGTACCCGGCGCGCCGGTGCCGCAGGCGTTTTCGTCGACGTCTCGGCGTTGGCAGGCAGGCCTGTACGTGCAGGACCAGATCAAGTTCGGTGAGCGCTGGGTGGCGCTCGCCGGCCTGCGCCACGACTGGAGCGACTACCGCTCGCGGCCCTTCTTCACTCCTGGCCCCTGGTCGGCCGAGCGCACAGACGCCTTCACCGGCCGCGTCGGCGTGGTCTACCTCGCGCCGGGTGGCTGGGCCCCCTTTGCGGGTTACAGCCAATCGTTTCAGCCGCAGGGCGGCAAGGACGCGCAGGGCCAGCGCTTCAAGCCCACCGAGGGCGAACAGATGGAGATCGGCGTGCGCTGGCAGCCGCAGGGCGAAGGCGGCCTGCTGCTGTCCGCCGCCGCCTATGAGCTGCGCCAGAGCAACGTGCTCACCACCGACCCTGTCAACCCGCAGTTCAGCGTGCAGACCGGCCAGGCCCGCTCGCGCGGAGCCGAACTGGAGGTGCGCGGCCCGGTCACCCGCCACCTCGAGGTGGTGGGCGCCTACGCCTACACCGACCGGCGCATCACCCGCAGCAACCGCCCGGCAGAGATAGGCCGCCGCGCGGCCGAGGTGCCCTACCACCAGGCGTCGCTCTGGGGCCACTACCGCCTGGCTGCGTGGGGCCTGCCGGCCTGGACGGTGGGGGCCGGCGTGCGCTACACGGGAGACATGGTGGACGGCACGGCCAACGCGACGCGTGTCGCTGGCTACGGCCTTGTCGATGCCATGCTGGCCTGGCAGGACGGGCCGTGGCGCGTGGCGCTCAACGTGCGCAATGTGGCGGACAAGGAGTTCCTCACCTGCAACGGCAACTTCTGCCGCCACGGCAACCCGCGCTCGGCCACGCTGTCGGCGGCTTACCGCTGGTAGGGCGGCACGGCTCCAGGGACTCTCTGCACGAATCATCGCCCCGTGTGCATCTGCGGTTTCGGATGGCCTGCGGCGTTGCAAACACTCGCAATGGCTGCAGCTATTGCTGCGTTGTGCGCCTTGCAGTCCATCCCTATCCGCAGCGCACCCTTGGCAGCTCGATTCGTGCAGAAGATCCCTGGCGCGCAGGGCTGGCGAAAAGTGCAGCCGATGCAGGAAGTCAAAAAAGAGAGAGGAAGAGAGCGGGGGAGAAGACGCCAGGGCGGGGAGGGCGTTGCGAGGGTGGGCGTGTGCAGGCAGACACGCCCACCCGGCGCCATGGCCCGCGCCACGGATGTGGCCCGGGCTCAGTCGCCGTGCTGCGTCACTTCCTGCTGTGCCAGCGCCTCGAGCTGCTCCTGCTGGTAGACCACGATGCTGCGCTGGTGGATGCCGATGATGCCCTCGCGCTCCATCCACTTGAGCTCCACATTGATGCGCTGGCGCGAGCCGCCCAGCAGCTGCGCGAGTTCGTCCTGCACCAGCGACAGCCCGATGGCGCCGCGCTGGCCGGGCACGGCGGCGCGCTCGCCGAAGCGGCGCAGCACGTGCAGCAGCTGCTTGGCCAGCCGCGCACGCAGGGGCAGGGTGGCCATGTCTTCCATCATCCAGTACAGGTAGCGCATGCGCCGCGCCTGCAGCGTGAGCAGGGCTTCGCCGAACTCGGGGTGCTCGCGCAGCAGCTGTCGGAACACGCCCTCGGCCACGCTCAGCACCGTGGTGGGGCCGTGAGCGTGCGCGTCGTAGGTGTTGGGACCACGGTGCAGCACCTCGGCCTCGCCCACCCAGATGCCGGGCTCCACATAGGCCAGCGTCACCTGCTTGCCCGAGGGCGTGGTGCGCCGAAACCGGATGGCGCCGCTGGCACAGGCGAACCAGTCCTGCGCCAGGTCGCCCTGTTCCACGATCATCTGGCCGTGCGCGTAGCGCGTGACGCGCCCCAGCCGGAAGATGTCGTGCCGCAGCGAAGGCGTGAGCGCGGCGAACCAGCGGCCCCGGTTGATGGCCTCGCGCTCGGTCTGGCTCAGAAACGGGCGCTGCTGGTGGCGGTCGGCCAAGGGGCTGGCAGGCTCAGGCAGGGCAAGGGCGGCAAAGGTCATGGCGGCAGACTGGAGGTGAGCGCAGCCGGCCAGTTTAGCGAGGCATCCCTTGGCGCGACATCCTGGCGCGGCACGTGCGCGACACCACGACGTGGTGCAACCTGTGCCTAGTCCCTGGCCTTGCCCCGCGCCCGGCGGGACCGGCGCGGCCCGCGGGGCTTGCGCAGAAAGGCCAGCAGCCGCCGCTCGGCAGCGCTCAGGCCCCGGGGGGATGCGGCGCCGCCGATGCGCTCCCACACCTCCTGCATGCCCGGCCCTGCATCCGAGGCCAGGCGCGAGCCCAGCTCCAGCACCGCGGGGTGCACGTAGGACTTCTTGCACACTGCGGGTGTATTGCCCAGCTGGCGCGCCACCTCCGCCAGGATGGCCTTTGCGCTGAAGCGCGCGCTCTTGCGGCCTGCATCGTCGGTATCTGCCGTGCCGGTGCGCGTGCAGGCCAGGCGGGTCAGTTCCAGCGCCTGCGTGGTGCCGTGCCAGGTGCGGAAGTCCTTGGCGGTGAACGGGTCGCCCTGTGCATCGGCGGCGCTGTGCGTGATCTCGCGCAAGTAGTCGTTCACGTCCCCCGAGCCCACGGTGTGCAGAGCGCCGTCCTCGTCCTCGTACTGGAAGAGCTCCTGCCCGGGCAGTTGCTGGCAGTGGCGCACCACGCGGGCCACGCGCGGGTCGTCCAGCTCGGCCTCCTGCTGCACGCCGCTCTTGCCGCGAAAACGCAGCCGGAGCTGGCTGCCCTGCACCTTCACATGGCGGGTGCGCAACGTGGTCAGGCCGTACGACTTGTTGGTGGCCGCGTACTCCTCGTTGCCCACGCGCAGGAAGGTGGTGTCCAGCAGCCGCACCAGCGTGGCCAGGACGATGGTGCGCGTGAGCGGTCCACCCTTGCGCTGCGCCGCCAGGTCGCGCGCCACGCGGGCGCGGATACGGGGCAGCGCGCGGCCGAAGGCCTGCATGTGCTCGAACTTGCCCTCGTCGCGTTGCAGGCGCCATTCAGGGTGGTAGCGGTACTGGCGCCGCCCGCGTGCGTCCAGCCCCGTGGCCTGCAGGTGGCCGTTGGGCAGCGGGCAGATCCACACATCGGTATAGGCAGGCGGAATGGCCAGGCGCTGGATGCGTGCAATCTCTTCCTCGTCGCTGAGCCACTGGCCGTCCGGCTGGCGGTAGCGGAATTTCTTGTCGCCCGCCGCCACACGGGTCAGCCCCGGGAGCGCGGGCGTGACGTACACCATCCCTCCGGGAAGCCGGGTGGGCCGGGGGATTGGAGGCCTTGGCGTGGCGGTGTCGATCGTGCGGGATGTGCTGGACGGGCGGGACATGGGCAGTGTGCAAAGCCGTGGGGAAGAGGCTTTCGATCACAACCGCGAATGCGCATCGCCGGTGTAGGTGCGGTGCGAGCCAACGGGTGAGACGCCGCCCGAAGGCCGGGTTTGCACAGGGGCCGAGAATCCGTTGAAAATGTGCTCTAACGCTTGCTGGTAAATCGTTATTAGCTATAAAAAATATAGCGTTCAAGAATAGGCCAGCCGGGCTGCCTGGGAAGCCTGCCCGCACTGCACTCCAGGATTTTCATGGGCACACAAAACCGTTCGGGCTGAGCCTGCCGAAGCGCTGCGCAGGGCTTCGACAGGCTCAGCCCGACCGGTATTGAAGGTGTTGAATGATCGACTGCAAATCCGCGTCATCCGGCATCACCCGGCCTCATCCGTCATTGCTCGGGGGGCGTCGGGTCGAGCGCAAAGCCCACGCCGTACACGGACCGGATCCAGTCGCTGCCGTCCGCGCTGGCCGCCTTGAGCTTCTTGCGCAGGTTCTTGATGTGGCTGTCGATGGCCCGCTCGTTCACGTCCAGCGTGTCGTCATAGGCCTGGTCCAGCAGCTGCGAGCGCGAGAAGATGCGCCCCCGCTGCCGCGCCAGCACCTGCAGCAGCCGGAACTCGCGCCGTGTGAGTCCCAGGGCCGTGCCGTGCAGCGTGGCCTGCCAGTGCAGTTCGTCCAGCACCAGCGCGGCCACGGTGGTGGTCGTGCCGGGCGCGGGTTCCTGCGCGGCGGCGGTGCGGCGCAGAACGGCCTTGGCGCGCGCCACCACTTCGCGCGGCGAGAACGGCTTGCAGATGTAGTCGTCGGCGCCCAGCTCCAGCCCGATGAGCCGGTCCACCTCTTCCACGCGGGCGGTGAGCATGATGATGGGGTGCTGGGTGTGGCGGCGGGCCTGGCGCAGCACCTCCAGGCCGTCCATGCCCGGCAGCATGATGTCCAGCAGGGTCAGCGAAGGCGGCGCGGCCAGCATGCTGGCCAGGGCCGCGCGGCCGTCGGCCTGGTGTTCCACGGCGTAGCCCGCGTGGCGCAGGTAGTCCACCACGATGGCGGCGATGTCGGGTTCGTCTTCGACGACGAGGATGCGGTGGTTCATGTCACGGGGTGGGGGGCGGGTTGTCGAGCAGCGGCAGGTCCAGCGTGATGCGCAGCCCGCCCAGGGGCGATGCGTCGGCCGTCAGCGTGCCGCCGTGCGCGAGCACGATGGCGCGGCAGATGGCCAGGCCCAGGCCCGAGCCGCCATGGTCGCGGTTGCGCGAGGTCTCCGCGCGGTACAGGCGCTCGAAGATGCGGGGCAGCTCATGCGCGGGCACGCCGGGGGCGCTGTCGTCCAGTTGCACGCGCAGCAGCGGTGCGCTGTCCGGCGCCTGTGCTTCGAATGCGGCGATGCGCAGTTGCCCGCCCGCGTCGGTGTAGCGCAGGCTGTTTTCCAGCAGGTTCAGGAACACCTGGTGCAACTGCTGCGCGTCGCCTTTCACCAGCGGTGCGGGCGACTGCGTGGCCAAGGCATGGAGCCCTGCGGTGTCCACGGCGATGCGGGCCTGTGCCAGCCGCGGGCGCATGGACGCCAGCGCCTCGGCCAGCAGCGACAGCGGGTGCACGGGCACCTGGGCCGACGGTGCGCTGGTGCCCGCGGCGTCCAGGCTGGCGCGCAGATCCCCTACCAACTGGATGAGCCGCATTACCTGGCGGTGCAGGCGCAGCGCGGTCTTGTCGTCGAAGGGGCGTACGCCGTCCTGCACGGCCTCGATCTCTGCGCGCATGGCGGCCAGGGGGGTGCGCAGCTCGTGGGCCACGTCGCCCAGCCACTGGCGGCGGGAAGCCTCGATGCTGGCGAGCTGCTCGGCCATGGTGTTGAAGGTGCGGGCGAGGTGGGCCAGCTCGTCGTTGCCGTGCACGGGCACGCGGGTGTGCAGGTGGCCCTGCGCAATGTCGCGCGCGCCGTGGGCCAGGGCCTCGACGGGGGCGAGCCAGCGCCGCGCGAGCCAGCCCGACAGCAGCAGCGCGAGCACCAGCCCCGCGAGCCCGGTCCATACGACGAAGCCCAGCTGCTGCGCGAGGAACGCCTGGTCGGCCTCGCTGCGCACACCCTGCGGTGGCGCGAGCACCAGGTGGCCGAGGGTGTGCCCGTCGGCGCCGCGCAAGGCCAGCCGTGCGCCTCCGGGCTGCGGTGCGCTGCCAGCGACCAGCCGGTCCTGCGCGTCCACAAGGCCCAGCCGGGGGTAGAGGTCATTGGGATGCCGCTCTGGGGGCTGGGGCGGACGGTCGTCGGCCACTGCGCCCATGCGGGGGGGCGTGCTTCCATTGCTGCCCGGCCCGTTGCCCCGCTGCTCGGGCGGCGGTCCGTCGGGCGGGGGGCCGAAACCGCCGCCAGTGTCGCTGCTGCCGGGCCTGCGCGGACCGCCGCCCGGGTGGCTGAGCCGGCCCCACAGGCCGGGTTGGTTGCGCAGCGTCTCCCAGCCGCCCACCTGGGTGTGGTGGGCCTGCAGCCGCTCGGCCAGCCAGTCCATGCGGGCCAGCTCGATCTCTGCCACATACGGCCCCAGGCCGCGCTGCAGCCCCAGCCGCGAAAAGCCCGCGAAGATCAGCAGCAAGGCCACCAGCAGGGCGGCCAGGGCGAGGAAGGCTTTGCGGTGCAGGGTGAGGTGGGGCATCGGTCAGCGGGGCTGCGGCAGCGTGTCGGCAGGGTCAGCGGGCAGGGGGCGGGCCGCCCGCACCGCCGGGGCCACCGGGCCCGCCTGCGGGCATGGCCACGAGGGTGCCGTCCATTGTGCGGCATGTGCCCGGGAGCGATTTGCCGTCCGGCATGGTCAGCGTGACGCTGGTCCCTTCCGCCCGGCCCTTGCAGGCTGCGTATGCCTCGGGCGGCGGTGCGGGCGGGCCCTGGCGGCCCTGGGCTTGTGCCAGCGCGGGTGCTGCGGACAGACATGGCGGCCAGCACGGCTGCGAGCGCAGCGAAGGCCTGTGCACGGCGGGCAAGGGCGTTAAGAATCATGGTGTGTATTCCTGGGGTTGGTGGAAAGAAGGTGCGGCGCACTGGCCAGAACCGGCGCGCGCCGCCGGGCTGTCGAAGGTGCCTGTGGTGCCTGTGGCGCCTACGCGGCCACAGAGATCGTGATGTGGGCCGAGTACCCGCCGCCGCTGTTGGCCTGCATGGTGGTCATCTCCAGCGCGGTGCCGTCGCTGAAGACGTTGTCGGTGGCGAAGGTGATGGAGGCCAGGTTGCGCACGCTGGCGCTGTAGCCGGAATTGGCGTTGTAGATGCTGCTCAGCAGCGCGGTGGGAAAGGCCAGCTGGGTGGTCTTGATCTTGTTGCTGGCATTGCTGGCGGCGGCCAGGCTGCGGTAGACCTCCAGGTGCATGTGGGGCATGCGGCCGGCGTAGCAGCCCGGCACGATGGTGGTGAAGGTGACGGTGCCGTTCGCGTCCGTGGCCTGCACGCCGCGCAGGTAGTTGTCGGCGATGTTGTTGGAGCTGTAGACCGAGTAGTTGCCGTCCTGCGTGCAGTGCCACAGGTAGATGGCGTAGCCGGACAGCGCCGCGCAGTTGGCATTGGTGTTGGTCAGCGTGATGGTGATGGTGAAGGGCACGCCGCTGACCTGCGTGGACGAGCCGATGGAGGTGCGGATGTCCGATCGCACGATGCCGCTGAGCGCCAGCACGTTGTAGCTGTTGTTGCTGGCGTTGGAGCCGTCGGCGGGGTAGGGGCCGGCGGTTTCCTCGGGCACGACCGCGCAGGTGTTGGTGGTGGTCGTGCCTGTTCCCGTGCCGGTGGTTGTCCCTGTGCCTGTACTGGTGGTTGTCCCGGTGGTTGTGCCGCTGGTGTCGGTGGACTCGCTGTCGCTGCTTCCGCCCCCGCAGCCCAGCAGCGTGGCAACGCCCAGTGAGCCCAGCGCGTTCAGCGCAAAGCGGCGGTTGGCGGGCGCCTGCACGGTGGCGGCGATGTCGGTGGTGCGGTCCATGGGTTCTCCTTCAGGTGGGTATGGACTGCACTGTGCCGGCCGATTGAGGAGAAATTGGGGAGTGCCCGCGTTGCCTCGGGACGCTATAGATTTAATAGCTGCTGTCGCTTTCCCATCAAGCGGAAGAGGCTATTTTCACTCCATAAAAGAGAGCCTCGACGCGCTTGGCGATCCGCCCCACCATGCAAAAAGGCCGCACGGGGCGGCCTTTTTGCATTGGGGGAGCGATGGGGCGACGTTGCCTGCCTTGGTGTTCAGTGGCGCGCAGGGGGGGCGGAGTGCGACATGAGCCGGTCCGTCGCCGCAATGGCCAGCGCGCTCAGCAGGAACACCACGTGGATGATGGTCTGCCACATCAGCACCTTGATGTCATAGTTGGCCGCGTTGATGAAGGTCTTGAGCAGGTGGATGGAACTGATGCCGATGATGGCGGTGGCCAGCTTGACCTTGAGCACCGAGGCGTTCACGTGGCTCAGCCACTCGGGCTGGTCGGGGTGGTCTTCCAGGTGCAGGCGCGAGACGAAGGTTTCGTACCCGCCCACGATCACCATGATCAGCAGGTTGGAGATCATCACCACGTCGATGAGCGCCAGCACCACCAGCATGATGATGGTTTCATTGAGGGCGGTGACCTCGAAGTCGCTCTTGTAGCCGATGCTGGAGACCAGCGACTTGAGCGCTGCCGTGTTGCCGAACGCCGCCTCGATCAGGTGGACGAGTTCCACCCAGAAGTGAAAGACATAGACGGCCTGCGCAAGAATCAGCCCCAGGTACAGCGGCAACTGCAGCCAGCGGCTGGCGAAGATCAGGGATGGAAGCGGGCGCAGCGCGGCAGGCGTGCCGGATTTGGGGGGAAGCGACATGGGCAGGGTGGGGAGAGATCAGGTCGCACGATTCTAGAAGAAGCGCATGACACCCTCCTGGGCCGGGTGCGCTGCGCCCCAGCGCATACTGTGCAGAAGGACGTCAGGCCTTGAGAAACGCGCACCTTGTAAGCTTCGCGCCAGTCAGTGGCTTGTAAGTGCTGCCGCCGACAGTACCGCACAAATTCGACAGGACGGGCAACGACACTGCGCAAAGCGCGGCCTCTGGGGGCCGCAGGCCGAGCGGTCCGGCGTGGCCTGTTCTTCAGGCCCCGATTCCATCAAAAACCAGGAGACAAACCATGAGTGCGCCCACATCCGCGATCGAGTCCGTTTTGGTTGAGAACCGCGTGTTCCCGCCGTCGGAGGCCATCGTCAAAGCCGCCCGCGTGTCGGGCATGGCGGGCTACGACGCGTTGTGTGCCGAGGCCGACAAGGACTTCGAAGGCTTCTGGGCCCGCCTGGCACGCGAGAACGTGCAGTGGACCCGGCCCTTCACCCGCACACTGGACACGTCCAACGCGCCGTTCTTCAAGTGGTTTGACGACGGCGAGCTCAACGCCAGCGCCAACTGCCTGGACCGCCACATCGGCACCCCCACCGAGAACAAGACCGCCATCGTGTTCGAAGCCGACGATGGCACGGTCACCCGGATCACCTACAAGGAACTGCTGGCCCGCGTGAGCCAGTTCGCCAACGCGCTCAAGGCCCACGGCGTGGCCAAGGGCGACCGCGTGCTGATCTACATGCCCATGACCATCGAGGGCGTGATCGCCATGCAGGCGTGCGCGCGCATCGGCGCCACGCACAGCGTGGTGTTCGGCGGCTTCAGCGCCAAGGCGGTGCAGGAGCGCATCATCGACGCGGGCGCCGTGGCCGTGATCACCGCCAACTACCAGATGCGAGGCGGCAAGGAACTGCCGCTCAAGGCCATCATCGACGAAGCCCTTGCCATGGGCGGGTGCGACACCATCCGCAACGTCTTCGTCTACCAGCGCACCGCCACGGCCTGCAGCATGGTGGAAGGCCGTGACAAGACCTTTGGCGAGATCCTGGCCGGCCAGAGCACCGAGTGCGCCCCCGTGCCCGTGGGTGCCGAGCACCCGCTGTTCATCCTGTACACCAGCGGCTCCACCGGCAAGCCCAAGGGTGTGCAGCACGCTACCGGCGGCTACCTGCTGTGGGCCAAGCTCACCATGGACTGGACCTTCGACCTGCGGGCCGACGACGTGTTCTGGTGCACCGCCGACATCGGCTGGATCACCGGCCACACGTACGTAGCCTACGGCCCGCTGGCGGCGGGCGCCACGCAGATCATCTTCGAGGGCATCCCCACCTTCCCCAACGCCGGCCGCTTCTGGCAGATGATCGAAAAGCACAAGTGCACGATCTTCTACACCGCGCCCACCGCCATCCGTTCGCTCATCAAGGCCGCCGAAGGCGACGCCGCGGTGCACCCTGCGCGCTCGGACCTGTCGAGCCTGCGCATCCTGGGCAGCGTGGGTGAGCCCATCAACCCCGAAGCCTGGATGTGGTATCACAAGAATGTGGGCGGCGAGCGCTGCCCTATCGTGGACACCTTCTGGCAGACCGAGACCGGCGGTCACGTCATCACCCCGCTGCCCGGCGCCACCCCGCTGGTGCCCGGCAGCTGCACGTTGCCGCTTCCCGGCATCGCCGCTGCCATCGTGGATGAAACCGGCAACGACGTCGCCAACGGCGCGGGTGGCATCCTGGTCATCAAGAAGCCCTGGCCCAGCATGATCCGCACCATCTGGAACGACCCGGAGCGCTTCAAGAAGGCCTATTTCCCCGAAGAGCTCAAGGGCTACTACCTGGCCGGCGATGGCGCTGTGCGCAGCGCAGACCGCGGCTATTTCCGCATCACCGGCCGCATCGACGATGTGCTCAACGTCTCGGGGCACCGCATGGGCACCATGGAGATCGAATCGGCCCTGGTCGCCAAGACCGACCTGGTGGCAGAGGCCGCCGTCGTGGGTCGCCCCGACGACGTGACCGGCGAGGCCATCTGCGCTTTCGTCGTGCTCAAGCGTGCCCGCCCCACCGGCGAGGAAGCCAAGCAGATCGCGAATGAGCTGCGCAACTGGGTGGCCAAGGAAATCGGCCCGATTGCCAAGCCCAAGGACATCCGCTTCGGCGACAACCTGCCCAAGACCCGCAGCGGCAAGATCATGCGCCGGCTGCTCCGCAGTATTGCCAAGGGCGAGGCCATCACGCAGGACACGAGTACATTGGAGAATCCTGCAATTCTCGACCAGTTGGCCAAAGCCAACTGATCGAGAAGGGCGCCGAAGGCGCCCGCGCGAAGCGCTTGCAGGGTTCGTGGTCACTCATATCGCGTAGCGATGTGACGTGGCCACAAAACCCGGCTCGATCACCCACCAACGGTGATCGAAGCCGCAGCCCATGGATCGAAAAGTGCGATGTCGGAGCTTCACAACCGGCACATCCCGCTGCCCCTGTAGGACACCATCTGAAATCGCCGGCCCGGCCATGCCAACCCTGTTGGCATGCGTTACAACGGCGGCATTGCGCGGCCGGCCTGCCCATCCTGGCAAGGCCCACGCGCTGCCAACGGAGATTTCAACATGCACTTTCGTTCCGCCGTCCTGTTTCTGGTCGTGCTCGCCATCGCAGCACTGGCGTTCCTGAACTGGCCCACGCTGGCCACGCCCACTACCGTATCGCTGGGTTTGACCACAGTGGAGGCGCCACTGGGCCTGCTGATGCTGGGCCTGACCACCTTGCTCACCATCTTCTTCGTGGCCTACGTGCTGTCCCTGCAGGGCTCCGTGCTGCTGGAGACCCGCCGCCACACCAAGGAGATGCAGGTGCAACGCGAACTGGCCGACAAGGCGGAGGCGTCGCGCTTCACTGAATTGCGCCACTTCCTGGAGATCCAGCAAGGCCAGACCCACACCGCGCTGCTGGCGCGCATCGATGCCCTGGAGCAGCGCCTGGCCAAGCGGGTGGAGGAGTCGGACAACGCCACGGCCGCGTACGTGGGCCAACTGGAGCACCAACTGCGCACCCGGGAACAGGCCCGCCAGGTCGTCACGCCCCTCGTGTAGCCGCGTCACAGGCTGGCGACGCCCGTCGCCAGGCCGTAGAAAGAATCGACAAACCAAAAAAGCAACAGCCGCATCACGCGGGGTGATGCGGCTGTTTCTCATGAAGGCCGGCGACTGGGTGCCGGTGCTGTGCGGTGGCCGTGATACGGCCAGTTCCGCCGTCGTTACTTTTGCGTCAGCACCCAGGCTGCCAGCTTCTTGGCATCGGCGTCATTGACCTGGGCATTGGCGGGCATGGGCACAGGGCCCCAGACGCCAGCGCCGCCCTTGATGATCTTGGCGGCCAGCTTGTCCACGGCGTCCTTCTGGCCCGCATACTTGGCCGCCACGTCCTTATAGGATGGCCCCACCAGCTTCTTGTCCACCGCATGGCAGGCCATGCAATTCTTGGCGGTGGCCAGCGCCTGATCGGCCATCGCGGGGGCCGCAACCGACAGTGTCATGGCAAGGGTGATCAGGGTACGCTTCATGGTGGGTTTTCCTGTGGGTTGGGTTACAGTTCTTTTAATGTGATTGTAGTGACTCGGGTTGACATGCCGGTGTTCCCGGCCCCCGAGCCCTTGGACGGTAATTTCTGGAGACTGCGATGTATCTGCTGGGCCTTTCACTCCTCTTGGCGGCGCTGAAGTACCTCGAAACCGGGCCCTTTGCCAACATGTCCTGGTGGTGGGTGCTGGGCGCTTTTGCCGCTACGGCTCTATGGTGGGCCTGGGCTGATTCCACCGGGTATACCAAACGTAAAGCCATGGAAAAGATGGAGCAGCGCAAGCAGGACCGCATCAACAAGCACAAGGAAGCCCTGGGTATCCGCCCGCGCAAGCCGCGCTGAGTACAGCCCGAAAGCAGGCCTTGCTGCCGTGAAGGCGCGGCGCTGCCCGCCCGCTGAAACTGCCACTGGCCCCAAGAAAAAACGCCCGCAGCATGTCGCTGCGGGCGTTTTGCATTGTGCGAAAAGGCGGGCGGGGGCGCGCCTTTTCGTGGGACACGGGTCAATACGCGTCCAGCACGGCACCCTTGCTCGCGCTCGATGCATTGAATGCAAACTTGGCCTGCACGCCGCGGGTATAGCGCGGTGCGGGCGCCGTCCAGCCGGCGCGGCGCTTGGCGATTTCTTCCTCGGGCACGTTCAGCTCCAGCAAAAGCTGGCGCGCGTCGATGGTGATGCTGTCGCCTTCGTTGACGAAGGCGATGGTGCCGCCGGCAGCGGCCTCGGGCGCCACGTGGCCCACCACCATGCCCCACGTCCCGCCGGAGAAGCGGCCGTCGGTGATCAGGCCCACGCTCTCGCCCAGGCCGGCGCCGATGAGCGCGCCGGTGGGGGCCAGCATCTCGGGCATGCCGGGGCCGCCCTTGGGGCCCAGGTAGCGCAGCACCATCACGTCGCCGGCCTTGATCTTGCCGGCCAGGATGGCTTCCAGGGCCGATTGTTCGTCGTCGAACACGCGGGCCGGGCCGGTGATGACAGGGTTTTTCAGACCGGTGATCTTGGCCACCGCGCCTTCGGGGCTGAGGTTGCCCTTCAGGATGGCCAGGTGGCCCTGCGCGTACATGGGGTTGTCGATGTTGCGGATCACGTCCTGGTCGGCACGCGGCACATCGGGCACGTCCTTGAGCACTTCGGCAATGGTCTTTCCTTGAATGGTGATGCAGTCGCCGTGCAGCAGGCCGGCCTTGAGCAGCACCTTCATCACTTGAGGGATGCCGCCTGCGCGGTGCAGGTCCACGGCCAGGTACTTGCCGCTGGGCTTCAGGTCGCACAGCACGGGCGTCTTCTTGCGGATGCGCTCGAAGTCGTCGATGTCCCATTCCACGCCTGCGGCGTGCGCGATGGCCAGGAAGTGCAGCACGGCGTTGGTGGAGCCGCCGGTGGCCATGATCACGGCCACGGCGTTCTCGATGGCCTTCTTGGTCACGATATCGCGGGGCTTCAGGTCGTTCTTGATGGCCTCGATCAGCACCTTGGCCGATTCCTTGGCCGAGTTCATCTTCTCGTCGTGCGGGTTGGCCATGGTGGACGAGTACGGCAGGCTGATGCCCAGGGCTTCGAAGGCGCTGGACATGGTGTTGGCGGTGTACATGCCGCCGCACGAGCCGGTGCCGGGGATGGCGCGCTTTTCGATTTCCTTCAGGTCGAAGTCGCTCAGCTTGCCGGCGGCGTTCTCGCCCACGGCTTCGAACACGCTCACGATGTTCAGGTCCTTGCCCTGGTAGCTGCCCGGCAGGATGGTGCCGCCGTACACATAGATGGCAGGCACGTTGGCGCGCAGCATGCCCATCAGGCCGCCGGGCATGTTCTTGTCGCAGCCGCCGACCACCAGCACGCCGTCCATCCACTGGCCGCCCACGCAGGTCTCGATGCAGTCGCTGATGACTTCGCGGCTCACCAGGCTGTACTTCATGCCTTCGGTGCCCATGGCCATGCCGTCCGAGATGGTGGGCGTGCCGAAAACCTGGGCGTTGCCGCCGGCTTCCTCGATGCCGGCAATCGCCGCGTCGGCCAGCTTCTGCAGGCCGCTGTTGCAGGGGGTGATGGTGCTGTGGCCGTTGGCCACGCCGACCATGGGCTTGACGAAGTCGCCTTCCTCGTAGCCCATGGCGTAGTACATGGAGCGGTTGGGGGCGCGCGACTTGCCCTGCGTGATGTTGGCGCTGCGGCGGTTGATGGGCTGGATCGGGATGGTTTTGCTGTCTGCCATGGCGGGTTTCCTGGTGGGGAGTCGTTGTAGTGGGAAGACGCCGCAGGGGGAACACGGGTCTTCGGCTGTCGGGGTGCAAGTATGCGAGGTTTGGACTGGCGTTTCCAATCCCTTTCGTCTGCTTCAGTAATATATAAAACATATCAATCGATCACCTCTGCCATGAAAGAAGCATTCATCGACGTGCGCGCCTGGCGCCAGTTCATTGCCGTGGCCGAGGAACTGCACTTTGGCCGCGCTGCCATCCGCCTGCACATGACGCAGCCGCCGCTCACCCAGGCGATTGCGCAGATGGAGCGCTCGCTGGGCGTGGTGCTGTTCGACCGCACGCGCCGCCGTGTGGCGCTGACCCCGGCCGGCGAGGCGCTGCTGCCCGATGTGCGCGATTTCCTGGAACGGGCGCAGGCGCTGCCGGTGCGCGCGCGTGCGGCAGCGGCGGGCGAGGTGGGGCGGGTGCGGCTGGCTTTTGTCTCCACCATCGGTTTCGAGCGATTGCCCGAATGGGTGCGCGACTTTCGGGTTCTGTGTCCCCAGGTGGCGCTGGAGCTGGTGGAGGCCACGGGCGATGTGCAGCGCGAGTTGTTCTCGCGCGGTGAACTCGATGCAGGGCTGATGCTGCATTCACCCGGCTTCGCCCCGCCCGAGCTCGCGCGCCTGGCCGTGGCGGAGGAGCCCCTGGTGCTGGCGCTTCCGGCCAGCCACCCTTTGGCGCTGGCGCCGCGCCTGCATCTGCCCGAAGTGCTGGCCGAGCCGCTGGTGATCTTTCCGCGCCGCATCGTGCCGTCGCTGCACGACGCGGTCTTTGCGCTGTACCACGCGGCAGGCCGTGTGCCTGTGGTGGCGCAGGAGGCCATCCAGATGCAGACCATCGTCAATCTGGTGTGGGGCGGCCTGGGCGTGGCCTGGGTGCCCGAGAGCGTGACCCAGTTCCGCCGCGATGGCGTGGTCTACCGCGCAGCGGATGCGTTCGGCCCTGCATTTGCGGGCCGGGCAGGGGCCAAGGTGCCCAAAGCCAACCCCGGGCCGTTGTTGCCCGTGTGCGAGACCAGCCTGGTGTGGCCTGCCGCGCTGAACAACCCCGCGCTGGCGCGGTTCATCGACTTCGTGCGCGAGCGTTCGGCGGCTGCCCGGTAGTCACCCTGCTGCCGCAGCGGCGCTGCGCCTGCGCACGAACAACAACCCGGCTGCAATCGCCAGCAGCGGCAGCGCCACCCCATTGATGGCCGTCCAGCCCACGCCGGTCAGCAGCGCGCCCGAGGCGAACGACATCAGGGCGGCGACGATGCCATTGGCCAGCTGCATCAGCGCCTGGGCCTGTCCGCGCTCCTCGGGCGCGTGGTGTTCGGCCAGCAGCGTGGTGCCCGAGATCACCATCAGATTCCAGCCCGTGCCGAGCAGGAAAGAGCTCGCCAGGAACTCCGTGAACGACAGGCCCGACAGCGCGACCACTGCGCTCACGGCCAGGCACGCTGCGCCCACGGCCGCCACGGGGCGGCTGCCGAAGCGGTCGACCAATGCGCCAGAAAACAACGCGGGCGCGAACATGCCGATCACGTGCCACTGGATCACCTGCGCAGCCGATGCGGCCGAAAAGCCGCAGACCTCCATGGCCAGCGGGGTGGCGTTCATCACCAGGATCATCAGGCCGTGGCCGATGGCGGTCATGACCACGGCAGCCCGCAGGCCGGGCCGGGCCAGCAAGGCGGCCATCGCCGCCATGCCACCCGCCGCTGGCTTGGGCGCCACCCCTTCGCGCAGCAGAGCCATCACCGCCCAGCCGAGCGCCGCCAGCACCGCGATCGCCAGGTAGGCACCCGCCAGCGGCGTGGGCAGAAGGTTGCGGGACCACAGCGCCAGCGGCGGCGCGAAGACCGCGGCGCACAACCCGCCGGCCACCACGCACGCGGCGGCGCGGCCCTTCTGCGTGGGGTCCACCGCCTCCAGCGCGGCATAGGTGTAGTAGCCCGACGATGCCTGGTAGGCGCCGATGGCCAGCGTGCCCGCGCAGAACACCGCGAAGCTGCCCCACTGCACGCCCAGCATGCTGACCAGTCCGCCAGCCACCCCGAAGAGCGCGCCGGCCTGCAGACCCGCGCGCCGGCCCCGGCGCTGCATGAAGAGCGACAGCGGCTGCACTGAAACCAGGTTGCCCAGTACCAGCAGCGCCAGCGGCAGCGTGGCAAGCGACGGCCATGGCGCCAGCCGCGCGCCCACGATGGAAGTCAGCGTGATGCCGATGATGGAGCAGCCCCAATACAGGGCCTGGCCGGCGAACAGCAGGCGAACGGAAGCATTGCGCACGAGCAGCATGGTGGTGGCTTTCGGTGGTGCGCCGGGCGGCGCGAAAGGAACGGAAGGGAAGGTCAGTCCAGCAACGCGCCCGCGCCGAAGCGCTGCGCATAGGCCTGCGGGCTCACCGCGCGGTGCTTGTGAAAGCTGCGGCGCAGGTTCTCGGTATGCTCGAAGCCGCACAGCCGCGCCACGGTCGAGACAGACGCCTGGGCCTGTGCGAGCAGGGTGGACGCCGCCTCGACCCGCACCCGCTCCACATAACGGCCGGGCGTGGTGCCCAGCTCGCGCTGGAACACGCGGGTCAATGTGCGTGTCGGCATGCAGGCCTGCTCGGCCAGCGCATCCAGCGACAGGTCGCCCCCCAGTTGCGTGGGAATCCATTCCAGCAGCGCCGCCAGCCGCGGCGCGTGGCGTGTCTCGGGCGCGAGCAGGGCACTGAACTGCGCCTGTCCGCCCGGGCGGCGCATGAACATCACCAGCCGGCGCGCCACGGCCAAGGCCATGGGGCGGCCCAGGTCGGCCTCCACCAGCGCCAGCGCCAGGTCGATGCCGGCGGTGACGCCGGCCGAGGTGAATAGGTGGCTGTACACCGCGCTGGCTGCATCGTAGGTGTGCAGGCAGTCATCGTCCACCTGCACCGCGGGGTAGTTGCGGCGCATCAGGTCGGTGCGGCACCAGTGGGTGGTGGCGTGCAGCCCGTCGAGCAGCCCGGCGTGCGCCAGCAGCAGCGCCCCCGAGCACACCGAGCCCATGCGGCGCACCTGCGGCTCTGCGCGGCGCAGCCACTGTCGCAAGGCTGTGTTATCCAGTTGCGCAATGACGCCATCGCCGCCTGCTACCAGCACTGTGTCCAACTGCGCGGGGTCTAGCGTGGGCCAGCCAGTATCGGCCAGCAACGCGAATCCTGCCGATGTGGTGACGGGCCCTGCGGCCTCGGCCACCAGATGCAGCGCATACGCGGGCGGCAGGCCGTGACCGGCGCGCTCGGCATTGGCCGAGCCGAAGACCTGCAGCGGCCCGACCGCGTCCAGGCTCATGACGTCCGGGTAGATAAGGCACGCCACGGTGCGAAGGGGTGAGGCCATGGGGGCAGTGTCGGCGTTTGCCCGGTTGGCTGCAATGACAACCATCCCACACATCTGGCCAAATCATCCCATGGGTGCCCCATTTGAAATTGGCACCTCGCAAGGTGCCTGGGGCAATCATCGGGCGGGGCGCCCGGGGGTTCAGGCCGTTTGCGATTGCAGGTAGTTCTGCAAACCGACCTTGTCGATCAGGCCGAGCTGTTTTTCCAGCCAGTAGGCGTGATCTTCCTCGGTGTCGCGCAGTTGCACCAGCAGCAGGTCGCGGCTCACGTAGTCGCCCACGCTCTCGCACAGCGCAATGCCCTGCTGCAGGGCGGCGCGCACCTCGTACTCGGTGGCCAGGTCCTTCTTCAGCATCTCCGGCACGGTCTCGCCGGGGGTGAACTCGTTGGGGCGCATGTCGGGGCGGCCGCCCAGCATCAGGATGCGGCGCAGCAGGGCGTCGGCGTGCTGGGTTTCCTCTTGCATCTCGTGGTCCAGGCGGGTGAAGAGCTTGGTGAAACCCTGGTCTTCGTAGATGCGCGAATGGGCAAAGTACTGGTCGCGCGCGGCCAGCTCGCCGCGCAGCAGATGCCTGAAATAGTCGATGACTTGTGTATTGCCCTGCATGAGGTTCCTCTTGTTGTTTTGGGGGGCAGAGTGTGCCGCAATAGAGCCCGGTGCGGCCCATTGCCCCCGAGCCGCCGGTCTGCATACGCACTGGCATCAGACGCGTTCGCATTTCCAGGCGTGGTCGCCTGCGGCAGGCGGCGCGCGCGTAGGTGTCCGCCGGGGCCGGACGATTTTGTCCGGCGTGCCAGCCCTGACACAATGGCCGAGCGTGCTCATAAGCAGACGCAACGCGCTTGTCTCAGATCCACAGCAAGGAGGGTGTATGCACATGGCAATGGTGATGGTGGCCGGGGTCCTGCTTCTGGCGGTGTTCGCCCTGTTTGGATGGTTGTGGGGGGCCAGCGGCGCAGGCGTGGCCCTCGCCGCCAAGGTTTTTGTGCCGGTGTGGCTGCTGGTTGCAGTCGCCAACATGTGGGTGGGGGTGACCCACGCGGGCTACACGGTGCGCCAGGAGCTGCCGATCCTGCTGCTGGTGTTCGCGGTTCCATCGGTTGTGGCGGCCGTTGCGGCCTGGCAACTCTCGCGCTGATGGGGACCTGTGCCCATGACTTCGCCCGCTTCCGGCCACCGAGTTGTACTGCGCCACCGTGATGGGCACCATGCCCGCGTGACTTACGAGGAGCTGTTCTTTGACCTCGTCTATGTTTTTGCCGTCACCCAGGTCAGCCATCAGCTTTTGCACCACCTGAGCCTGCTGGGGCTCGTGGAAGCGCTGGTCATCTGGTTCGCCGTGTGGCTGGGGTGGCAATACACCTGCTGGGTGACCAATTGGTTCAACCCCGAGAACCCGCGGATCCGCTGTCTGCTGTTTGCCGCCATGCTGCTGGGCTTGGTCATGGCATCCAGTATTCCGCAAGCCTTTGGCGACCGCGGGCTGATTTTCGCCATGTGCTACGCGGCCTTGCAGGTGGGGCGGACGGCCTTCCTGGTGTGGGAGCTGGGGCCTGGCCATCCACTGGCGCCCAACTACCGGCGCATGCTGGGTTGGCTGATGATTGCTGCTGTCTTCTGGATCGCCGGTGGGCTGGCCCAGCATGAGTGGCGCATTGCGCTGTGGATTGTTGCCGCTGCCTGCGAGTACCTTTCTCCCATGTTCGGCTTCGCATTGCCGGGCATGGGCCGCTCCAGCACGCGTGACTGGACCATTGAAGGCGGGCACCTGGCAGAGCGCTGTCAGCTGTTCATGATCGTGGCGTTGGGCGAGACCTTGCTGGTCAGCGGGGCAACATTTGCGGACGCCCGGTTGTGGGACATGTCCAGCGTTCTGGCGCTGCTGGCCACCTTTGTCGGCACGCTGGCCATGTGGTGGCTGTACTTCGGCACCTCCAGCAAGGATGCAAGCGCCGTCATCACCGCTTCTGCCGACCCCGGACGGGTAGGCGCACACCTGCACTACGTGCATGCCATTCTGGTGGCGGGCGTGATTGGCTGTGCTGTGGCCAACGACCTCGTGCTAGCCCATCCGCATGACCGGCTGCAGACGGCGCAAGTGCTCACGCTGGTCCTGGGGCCTGTGGCCTACCTGTTGGGTAGCACGGTCTACAAGCGGGTGGTGTACGGGAGTTTTCCGCTCTCCCATGTTGCGGGGGCCGCGGCCATGCTGGCGCTGGTGCCTGTGGGGTATGCGGTGAACCTGCTGGCCATGGGCTGGCTGACCACAGGCATTTTGTTGGGTGTGGTGATCTGTGAGGCGAAGGTGGCACGCAGCCCCCGGGCTGCGCCGACCGGCCCGCGTGCGTGAGGCGCGGGCGGCATAGGCCACAAGGACCTGAGCCCAGGACTTTGTCTTCGAGACCTCGGGGTGATGCCGAGGGCGGGCACAATACCGGCCACCATGCTGACCTACCCCCACATCGACCCCGTCGCCCTGCAGCTCGGCCCCCTGGCCATTCACTGGTATGGCCTGACCTACCTCGCGGCCTTCGGCCTGTTCATGTTCCTGGGCATCCGGCGCCTGCGCCACGAGCCATTTGCGTCCATCACCGGCCCCGGCGCCTGGACGCGCAAGGATGTCGAGGACATCCTCTTTCTGGGCGTGGCGGGGGTGGTGATTGGCGGGCGGCTGGGCTACTGCCTTTTTTACAAGCCGGGCTACTACCTCAGTCATCCGCTCGAGATACTTGCCGTGTGGCAAGGTGGCATGGCCTTCCATGGCGGGCTGCTGGGCGTGATCGCCTCGATGATCTGGTTTGCGCATTCGCGCCAGCGCTCCTGGGTGCAGGTGGCCGACTTCGTGGCGCCCTGCGTGCCCACGGGCCTGGCCGCAGGGCGGGTGGGCAACTTCATCAACGGCGAACTCTGGGGCCGCTTCGCGAGCCCGGACCTTCCCTGGGGCATGGTCTTTGCGCACAGCGGATCGATGCAGCCGCGCCACCCGTCGCAGGTCTACCAGTTCCTCCTCGAAGGCCTGCTGTTGTTCGTGCTGCTGTGGCTCTACGCCCGCAAGGAGCGACGCCCAGGTCAGGTGGCGGCCGCCTTCCTGTTCGGCTACGGCGTGTTCCGCTTCATCGCGGAGTACTTCCGCGAGCCCGACGCCTTCCTGGGTGTACTGTCGTTGGGCATGAGCATGGGCCAGTGGCTGTGCGTGCCCATGATCGTGGGCGGCATCGGGATGTGGCTGTGGGCGCAGCGACAGCCCGCAGTGGCGCTTGGTTCGAGGTAAAAATGCTCTCTGCCGCTTGATGGGAAAGCGCCAGAAGCTATTAAATGGATAGCATTTCCCCCAAAGCCGCGGAGTCCTTTTGCAGGCCTGCGGCCAATACGTGGGGGCCAGGTACAGCGGTCGGTACGTGATCAGTTCGGGGTCGAAGCCCCCCGCCGCACCATGGTCCAAAACGCCGCCGTCACGATCAGCATCCCCCCGGCCCAGCCCGCGATGCTGAGGCTCTCGCCGAGCCACAGTACGGCAAACAGCGCGCCAAACGCTGGCTCGCTGCCCATCAGCAGTCCGACGCGCGACGGAGAGCTGTGGCGCAGGGCCCAGTTCTGCACCACGAAGGCGAACACCGTGCAGCCCAGCACCAGGTAGATGCAGGCCAGCCAGAAGCCTGCGTCGCCAGGCAGGGAGGGCAGGCCGCCGGGCAGTGCCAAGGCCAGAGCCACGCTGCCCAGCGCTATCACGCCGGCTTGCACGGCAGTCAAGGCCAGTACCGGTGCGTTGCGGCGACGGGTCAGGCGGCTGGTCTGGCACACGGTGATGGCGCGCAGCACGGCGGCGGACAGCATCAGGGCGTCGCCCCAGCCCCAGTAGCCGCTGAGGCCGCCGCTGAGCAGCGCAGCGCCCACCAGCGACACCCCGGCAAACACGAACATCGCCCGCGCCGGCCGCTGGCCCAGCAGGGCCCATTCGGCAAACGGCGTGAACACCACGCACAGGCTGATGAGGAAGGCCGCGTTACTGGCCTGGGTGAGGGCCAACCCAAACGTCTCGCACAGGAAGATGCCCAGCAGCAGCCCGCCCAACGGCAGCCCGGCCGCCAGCGCGTCCAGCTGCTGCGCACGGTTGGCGCGCAGCAGCGCCGGCAGCAGCAGCACAAAGGTCAGCCCGAACCGCACCGCCAGAAAGCCCAGCACCGGGTAGAACACCAGGGCCCCTTTGGCCACACCGTAGCTGGTGCCCCAGACGACTGCGACCAGCAACAGCGCGGCATCGGCCAGCCGGGGTGCAAGGGGGGACGGGGTGGGGGCGGTCAGAGTGGTCATGGGGCAGGGAGGCTACGCAGGCGGGCAGATAAACAAGACGCTCGGGCGATTATTCATTTGCGCCTGTGCATTGATAATCGCTGTAGCAGAACATCACTTGTGCGCCGTGAGCATCAATCAATCCCTCGACAGCCTCTCCGACATGGCCGTGTTTGCGCGGGTGGTCGAGGCCGGCAGCTTCTCCGCCGCAGCCCGGCAACTGGGCATCACCCCATCTGCCGTCAGCCGCCAGGTGGCGCGGCTGGAGGGCGCCCTGCGGGTGCGGCTGCTCGAGCGCACCACCCGCAAGCTCAAACTCACCGATGCAGGCGCTGCGGCTTACAGCCGCTGCCAGTCGCTGGTGGCTGCGGCGCGCGAGGTCTGGGCGCTGAGCGATACCCACACCGGCGAGCCTACCGGCATGGTGCGCATGAGCATGCCCAAGGCCGTGGGCCGGCAACTGGTGCACCCGCTGGTGCTGCCTTTCCTCAGGAAGTATCCCCAGGTAGACGTGCAGCTGCTCATCACGGACCGCGTGGTGGACCTGTTCGAAGGTCCTATCGACCTGGCCCTGCGCGTGACCGATACCCCGCCCCCCGGTTTGGCGGGCCGCCCTCTGGCTCCCTTGCGGCACCTGGTGTGCGCCAGTCCCGAATACCTGGCGACGCACGGCCATCCTGCGCACCCTCGCGACCTGGAGCGGCACGCCTGCATCTACCTGGGCGAAGACGAGCGCGACCGCCACTGGCGCTTTGAGTGTGGCGGCGAGGCAGCCACCGTGGCCGTGCGCGGCCGCTATGTGGCCAACCACAGCGAGGTGCGGCTGGAGGCCGCACTGCAGCACCTGGGCATTGCGAGCCTGCCGGGTTTTGCGGCGCGTGCAGCCTTGCAAGGCGGTGCGCTGGTGCGGGTGCTGCCCGACTGGGAGCACAAGACAGCCTATGCGGGCATGGCGTGGCTGCTCTACCCACCCAACCGGTTCCTGCCGGCCAAGCTGCGGGTTTGGATCGACCACCTGGTGCAGGGGTTCGCGCAGGTAGCGTGAAGGGCCGGACAGCGGCGCTGCGCGCCCGGGGGAGGGGCTTGGTGCCTGCCTCGGCCCGCACAAACAAAGAAACTGAACGCGCCGCGCGGGCGCCGATGTCTCTTTTTCACCCCCGACACGCTTTTTTGTTCCCTCATGCATTTTTTGCTGGCTTTTTGTATGGCCAGTTCCCATAATTATGAAAAATTATGCGAATTGACGCATGAAACCACAGGTTGGCAGATTGTTAAAGGACGATAGCTCCCAGATATCGAGGCTGTGCCGGGCCCAGGCCGGTTGATGGCCGCAGCTCCGCACTTCACGCACCGCACACCATGCGCCCCACTCCCAATTCCCTGCACGACGAAGCCGCTGCGCGGCTGCGCGAGCAGATCTTTGCGGGTGCGTTGCCGCCCGGCAGCTTTCTGGATGAGGCCGCGCTGTGCGAGCGGCTCGAGATCTCCCGCACCCCGCTGCGCGAAGCGCTCAAGGTGCTTGTGGCCGAAGGTTTGCTGCGCCACGAGCCGCGCCGCGGCTGCTTCGTCGCCGAGATCACCGAGCGCGACCTGGACGACCTGTTTCCGGTCATCGCACTGCTGGAAGGGCGTGCCGCGCACGAGGCCACGCGCAAGGCCGGGGCCGCAGATGTGGCGGCGCTCGACGTGCTGCACCAGCGGCTGCAGCAGTGCGCCGCCGACGGGCTGATCACCGACTACTACGAGGCCAACTACGCCATCCACGAGGCCTTCATCACCCTGGCGGACAACCGCTGGCTGGCCCAGGTGATCGGCGACCTGCGCAAGATCCTGCGCCTGGCCCGGCTGCAGACGCTGCATGCCCCCGGCCGCCTGCAGCAAAGCCTGGCCGAGCACCTGGCCGTGTTCGCCGCGCTCAAGGCCCGCGACAGCGACGCCGCCGAAGAGGCCATGCGCACCCACCTGTTGCGCCAGCGCGATGCGCTGCGCGACGTAGCCCGTAACCAGCAATCGAGGCTCACACCATGATGAATACCACCCCTGAATGGATTGCGCGCAGCGTCTCGCGCCTGCGCACGACGGCCCCTGCGGCTGGCAAGGCCGCTGAGAAGGCTGCCGACAAGACCACGGCCAAGTCCGCGATCGACAAGACCGTGACCGACGTGGTCGCCAAGGTCGTGCCGCCGCGCTCCACGCACGAGCGGCTGCAGGCCACGCTGCGGCGCGGGCAGGAGTCCCTGTCGCCACGCGCGCTGCGCCGCCTGCTGGCCGACCTGCAGGAAGTCATCGCCCCGCAGGTGAGCGAGATCGAAGGCGGGCGCCGCGCCCAGGCCGTGGCCGAGTGGTATGCCAAGGCCGAGCTGGAAGAGCGCCGCGACATGTGGCTGCTGATGTGCGAGCAGTTCGCGCCCGACGCCACGCGCTTCAAGTCGGCCCGTCAGCGCTACGAGGCAGCGGCCGGCACGGCCGAGGAGGGCCAGGCAGAGATCAGCCTGCGCCGCGCGCTGGTGTCGCCCCGCACGCGTCTGCTGCAGCGCTTTGCGGTGTTTCCTGAAGGCATGCGCTTCCTGGTGGACATGCGGGCCGAACTTCTGCCGCTGCTCAAGGCCGACAAGCGACTGCTCGCGCTCGACGCCGAACTGGAGCATCTGTTCTCCACCTGGTTCGACGTGGCCTTCCTGCAACTGCGCCGCCTGTCGTGGGACTCGCCCGCGTCGCTGCTCGAAAAGCTCATCAAGTACGAAGCCGTGCACGACATCCGCAGCTGGGCGGACCTGAAGAACCGGCTGGACAGCGACCGTCGCTGCTACGGCTTCTTCCACCCCCGCCTGCCGGACGAGCCACTCATCTTCGTGGAGGTGGCGCTCTTGGACAAGATGTCGTCCAGCATCACGCCGCTGCTGGACGAGGCAGCCGCGCCTGCGGACATCACGCGCGCCACCACGGCCATCTTCTATTCGATCAGCAACACGCAGACGGGCCTGCGGGGTGTGAGCTTCGGCGACTCGCTCATCAAGCACGTGGTGGAGACGCTGAACGCCGAGTTCCCGCGCCTGCGCACCTTTGCCACGCTGTCGCCCATCCCCGGCTTTCGCGCCTGGCTGGGCAAGCATGCAGGCGCAATGCTGGAGCGCCTGGACGACAAGCGCCGCAGCGAACTGGGCCGTGCGGTGGGCTTCGAGCCGCCGCAGCCCACGCACTTGCTGGCGGCCATCGACAAGGCGCTGGAGCTGGACGCCAAGTCGCCCGTGCGCCAGATGCTGCTTGAATGCGCCGCGCACTACCTGGGACGCGAGTTGCTGGAAGGCAAGCCCGTGGACCCGGTGGCACGTTTCCACCTGGGCAACGGTGCGCGGGTGGAGCGGCTCAACTGGGCTGGTGATCCGTCCACCAAGGGGGTCAAACAATCGTACGGGTTGATGGTCAATTACCTGTACGACTTGAAGCGCATCGACAAGCATCGCAGCTTGCTCGCGCAGGGCAAGGTGCCGGTGTCGGGGGACATCGACACGCTGTGCCGCAGCTGACCCCAGGCGTCGACAACGCGGGGCTTGCGCGCCCGCCTGGATGGACTGAGCACTTGCCTGAATTCGCCGTGCCGCGCGGCACGGTTACTTTCTGGTAGAAGTGCAGGCCAGCCAGGTCTGTGGCCGCAGCACCCACGGCGCGCCTGGTGACGGTTTTTTCGTTTTTCCATTTTTACAACGACGACAGGAGACAAGGAAATGACAGACCACAACAAGCGAATCGAGGCCCGAGCGGTGAACGTGCAGCGCCGCAGCCTGCTGGCAGGCGCCGCCGCTGCGGGCCTGGGCCTGACCGGTGCCGGCAGGAGCTTTGCGCAGGCCTCCGCCTGGCCCACCAAGCCCGTGAACCTGGTGGTGCCGTTCCCGGCCGGCGGTGGCACCGACGCGTTCGCGCGGCCTCTGGCGGCCCAGTTCGCCAAGGCCACGGGCAAGACGCTGGTGATCGACAACCGCGGCGGCGCGGGCGGCACCGTGGGGGCCAGCTTTGCCGCCAAGGGCGCGCCGGATGGCTATACGCTCTTCATGGGCGCCGTGCACCATGCCATCGCGCCGTCGATGTACCCCAAGCTCGACTACGACATCGAGAAAGACTTCGTCCCGCTGTTCCTGCTGGCCAACGTGCCGCAGGTGCTGGTCGTCAACCCCAAGAACGTGCCGGTGAGCAACTTCCAGCAGTTCATGGACTATGTCAAGCGCAACCCCGCCAAGCTCAACTATGGCTCCGCGGGCGCGGGCACCTCGCACCACCTGGCGGGCGAGCTGTTCAAGCAGCAGACCAATACCTTCATCACGCACATCCCGTACCGTGGCGCAGGCCCCGCGCTGCAGGACCTGATCGGCGGACAGGTGGACATGATGTTCGACGGCCTGGGCTCCTCGGCCAACCACATCAAGGGCGGCCGCGTGAAGGCGCTCATGGTCTCGGGCGGCAAGCGCAACCCCGCCTTCCCCGACGTGCCCTGCGCGGCCGAGGTGGGCCTGCCCGACTACACCGTGACCACCTGGTACGGCCTGTGGGCGCCCAAGGGCACGCCTGTCGACCTGCAGGCGCGCATCGTGGACGAGGTGCGCAAGCTGGGCACGGCCGACGAGTTGAAAACCATCTGGGCGAACAACGGTGCAGACTACGGTGGCCTGTCGCAGCAGCAGTTTGCTGCGATGGTCAGCAGCGAGGTCAAGCGCTGGGCTGCGGTGGTGAAGGCCTCTGGCGCGAAGCTTGACTAGCCCCCTGTGGCGCTGCGCGCCTTCCCCCTGAAGGGGGACGCCACCCGTGGTCCGGCGAAGCCGGTTCCACGGTGGCGCTCGCGATGGCGCCGCGTCACGAGGGGTGTTTGCTGGCGGTATGAAGTAAATGGATGCGATGTATGGCGGGTGAAGTAGTTTTGGCCGATGCGGATGCGCAGGGTGTGGTGCAGGTCACGCTGCGGCACACCGGTCGCCTCAATGCGATGTCGCGCGCCATGTGGCGGCAGTTGCGCGACGTGTTTGAGGGCATCCAGCAACGGACCGAAGCAGGCGACACCGGCGTGCGCTGCGTGCTCATCGCAGGGGAGGGCGGGGCGTTTTGCGCGGGGGGCGATATCTCCGAGTACCCGGCGTTCCGCTTCGATACCGCTGCCTTGCGCGACTTCCATGAGAACGATGTCTGGGGCGGGCTGGCCGCCATGCTGGCATGCGACGTGCCCATCGTGGCGCGCATCGACGGGGCGTGCATGGGGGCGGGGGTGGAGATCGCCGCCTGCTGCGACATCCGCTTCGCCGGCCAGGCCGCGCGCTTCGGGGCGCCGATTGCCAAGCTGGGCTTTCCGATGGCCCCGCGCGAGGCGCAGTTGGTCGCCGGGGCGGTGGGCGATGTGACGGCGCGCCAGATGCTCCTGGAGGCCGCCACCTTCGGTGCTGCCGACATGCTCGCGCGCGGCTTTCTGAGCCGCGTGGTGGCCGATGACACGGTAGCCGCCGAGGCCCTGGCCAGTGCGGTGCGCGTTGCCGCCCTGGCACCCCTCGCCGCGCGCATGAACAAACAGACGTTTCGGGCATTGAAAGTACCGCTACCGCATGATGGACAAGCGCCATCAGCTATCGAAAAAATAGTGAATGGCTTGCCCGGCCCGTATGCCTATGCCGACAGTTCCGAACACCGGGAGGGGATCACCGCCTTTCTGGAAAAGCGTCCGCCAGCGTTCTGAATGCCACCGGATGGCATGCGCTTTCCCCTGATTTCTGACCGAACCCAAAACGATCAACCAGCCTGACAGACTGCCATGAGCCAAAACAACCTTTTCTGCGCGCTGCGCGCCGCCTTTCCCTCCGACCTTGCCAGCGCCGCCGTGGAAACCACGGCGCCGGACGGCACCGAGCTGGTCTACAGCTGGGACGACCTGGAGCGCGCGAGCGCCCGCATTGCCAACCTGCTCGCATCGCTGAAGCTGCCCGAGGGCAGCCGCGTGGCCGTGCAGGTCGAAAAATCGGTCGAGGCCATGCTGCTGTACCTCGCCACGCTGCGCGCGGGCTACGTGTTCCTGCCGCTCAACACTGCCTACCAGAGCGCTGAGATCGAATACTTCATCGGCAATGCCGAGCCTGCCGTGGTGGTCTGCACACCCGGCAACTTCGGCTGGGTCAGCAAGATCGCGTTCACCCAGGGCACAGGCCATGTGTTCACACTCGGCGACGACCGCACGGGCAGTCTGCTGGAGCGCGCCGCGCAGCACAGCGATGCGCACACGCCGGTGAACAAGTCGGCCGACGATCTGGCCGCCATCCTGTACACCAGCGGCACCACGGGCCGTAGCAAGGGCGCGATGCTCACCCACGGCAACCTGTTGTCCAATGCGCAGGTGCTCAAGGACTACTGGGGCTGGAAGAGCGGGGACGTGCTCATCCACGCACTGCCGATCTTCCACGTGCACGGCCTGTTCGTGGCCATCCACGGTGCGCTCATCAACGGCAGCAAGATGATCTGGTTCGCCAAGTTCGACCCCAGGGCGGTGCTGGCCGCCATGCGCCGCGCCACCGTCTTCATGGGCGTGCCCACGCTGTACGTGCGCTTGCTGGCCGAGCCGGGCCTGACCCGGGACGCTGCCAAGAACATGCGCCTGTTCGTCGCGGGCTCCGCGCCGCTGCTCATCGAGACCTTCAACGAATGGCAGCAGCGCACCGGCCACACCATCCTGGAGCGCTACGGCATGAGCGAGACCATCATGCTCACGTCCAACCCCTATGCGGCCGATGCACGCCATGGCGGGCAGACCGAGCGGCGCGGCGCCACCGTGGGCTTTGCGCTGCCCGGCGTGGGCCTGCGCGTGGTGGATGACGCCAACAAGCCGCTGCCCGTGGGCGAGATCGGCGCCATTCAAGTGAAAGGCCCCAACGTGTTCAAAGGCTACTGGCGCATGCCAGAGAAGACGGCCGAAGAGTTCACTGCCGACGGCTGGTTCAAGACCGGCGACGTGGGCAAGGTCGATGAGCGCGACTACATCAGCATCGTGGGCCGCAGCAAGGACCTGATCATCAGCGGCGGCTACAACGTCTACCCCGCGGAGATCGAGGGCTACATCAACGACATGCCCGGCGTGGCCGAGAGCGCCCTGGTGGGCGTGCCCCACCCGGACTTCGGTGAAGTCGGCGTGGCGGTGGTGATTGCCAAACCCGGTGCGCAGCTCGACGGAGACGCCATCGTGGCCAAGCTCAAGACACAGCTGGCCAACTTCAAGATCCCCAAGCGCTGCTTCGTCGCCACCGAGCTGCCGCGCAACACCATGGGCAAGGTTCAGAAAAACCTGCTGCGCGACCAGCACAAGGGCTTGTTCGCCTGACCCTCGGTTCCTTGTCCGCAAAGCCCGGCCCGTGAGCCGGGCTGCCAGCTGCCTTCAGCGCAGCACCAGCACAGGGATGTGCGAATGCGTCAGCACGTGCTGGGTCTCGCTGCCCAGCAGCAGGCGCTTGATTCCCTTGCGGCCGTGCGAGGCCATCACGATCAGCTCGCACTTGTGCTTCTTGGCGGCGGAAATCACGGCTTCTGCCACCAGGTCGGATTTGGCAACCACCGGCTTGACGGTGACGCCCTGGGCGCCGCCCTCGGCCTTCACACGATCCACCATCACCTGGGCGGCAGATGCCCATTGCGCTTCGATCCGCTTGGCGTCGTTCAGGTCCACCGGCACGCCGCCCTCGAAATAGCTGCGCGGGTAGCGGGGCACCACCTTGAGGGCGATTACGGTAGCGCCCGACAGTGCAGCCAGGGCCAGGCCATGGTCCACCGCCTTGTTCGACAGTGGCGACCCATCGGTGGCGATCAGGATGCGTTTGTACATAAAAGGCTCCTCGAAGTGATGCAATGAGCTTAGGATGAATCATGTTCCGGGGCTTGATCCAGGTCAATGTGCCTGTCGGACCCGGGCGATAGGCTTGAACCATGTCAATGTTTCGACCCGATGCGCAGGCTTCATCCCCGGCGCATCCGCCCAACGCCACGAGCGCGGTGTCTGCAACGCCGACGCTGTTGCTGGACGATCCACAGGAGTGGTCGGCCTTCGGCCGGCCGTGCACCGAGGGCGGCGGCGCTGCGCAAGACCCCGCCACCTGTGCGTGGGAGTCGCATGTGGTGCTCGAGGGCATGCACTGCGCGGCTTGCGCGTTGACCATCGAGGACGCATTGCGCGCCGTGCCGGGCGTGAAGCAGGCCGACGTGAGCGCCGCCACGCGCAGGGCGCGCGTGGTATGGCACCCCGCCCATGCGCGGCCTTCACAGTGGATGGCAGCGGTGGACAGGGCGGGCTACCGTGCCATGCCTGCCATGGACGCATTCGCACGCGAGCAGCGCCAGCGCGAAAGCCGGCGCGCGCTGTGGCGCTGGCTTGTGGCTGGCTTTTGCATGATGCAGGTGATGATGTATGCGTGGCCGGCCTACGTGGCCGAGCCAGGCGACCTGACTGGCGAGATGGAGCAGCTCCTGCGCTGGGCGTCCTGGGTCATCACCCTGCCCATGGTGGTGTTCTCCTGCGGGCCGTTCTTTGCCAGCGCCCTGCACGACGTGCGCCGGCGCCGCGTGAGCATGGACCTGCCGGTGGCGTTGGGCATGGCCATCACCTTCCTGGTCAGCACGGCGGGCACGTTCGACCCCGCAGGCATCTTCGGGCGCGAGGTGTACTACGACTCGCTCACGATGTTCGTGTTTTTCCTGCTCACTGGGCGCTGGCTGGAACTGCGCCTGCGCGACCGCACGGCCGGTGCGCTGGAGGCGGTGATGAACCGCCTGCCCGACAGCGTGGAGCGGCGCGGTGCGGACGGCACGTTCACCCGTGTGGCGACGCGCCGCCTCGTGCCCGGCGACGTGGTGCGCGTGCTGCCGGGCGAGGCGTTTCCGGCCGACGGACGCATCCTGCAAGGCAGCACCCACGCCGACGAGGCGCTGATCACCGGCGAGTCCACCCCAGTGGCACGCCCACGGGGCAGCACGGTGACCGCGGGCAGCTACAACCTGCAGTCGCCCGTGCAGGTGCTGGTGGAGGGAACGGGGGCGCAGACCCGCTTCGCGCAGATCGTGGCACTGATGGAAAGCGCTTCGCTGCAGAAGCCGCGCCTGGCGCAACTGGCTGACCGCATCGCACGTCCTTTTCTGGTGGCGGTGTTGCTGGCCGCAGGCCTGGCTGTGGCGTGGTGGTGGCCGTCGGACCCGGGCCACGCACTCATGGTCGGTGTGGCCGTGCTCATCGTGACCTGCCCCTGCGCGCTGTCGCTGGCCACGCCCGTGGCCATGCTGACGGCGGCGGGCACCCTGGCGCGCCATGGCGTGCTGGTGCGCAATCTGCAGGGCCTGGAGGCCTTGGCGGCGGTGGACACGCTGGTGTTCGACAAGACCGGCACGCTCACCCGTGACGGCATGGCGCTCTCTGCGGTGCACACTGCCCCGGGCTGGACGGTGGAGCAGGTGCTGGGCCTGGCGGCCACCATGGCCGCCCAGTCCATGCACCCGGCATCGCGGGCGCTGGTGGCGGCGGCATCCGCCGCCAAGGCCGAGCCTGGCCCGTGGGCCGTGCAGGCCATCGAGGAAGAGGCTGGCCGGGGGCTGACGGCCACCTTGCACGCCAAAGGCCAGCCACCGCGCATGCTGCGCCTGGGCTCGGCCGTGCATGCGGGCGTGGCGCTGCCGCACCTGGCGGGTGAGGGGCTCCAGGTCGTCCTGTCCGCGCAGTGCGACAACGCCGCGCCGCAGGTGCTGGCGCGCTTCGATCTGGTGGAAGACCTTCGCCCCGAGGCGGCCGGTGTGGTGCGTGCCCTGGCGCGGCAAGGCGTAGCGGTCGAGCTGCTGTCGGGCGACCGCGCTGCCTCCGTGCGGCACGTGGCCGAGCAGGCGGGCATTGCGCAGGCGCTGGGCGAATGCACGCCGCAGGGCAAGCTCGGAGCGCTGCAGGCGCTGCAGTCCCTGGGCCGCCACGTTGCCATGGTGGGCGACGGATTGAACGATGGCCCGGTACTGGCCGGCGCCCACGTGTCGTTCGCCTTCGGGCGGGCGGTGCCCCTTGCGCAGTCGCGGGCCGATTTCGTGGTGCTGGGCGACAGCCTGGCATTGGTGCCGCAGACCGTGCTGCTGGCGCGCCGCACCCTGCGCGTGGTGCGCCAGAACCTGTGGTGGGCGGCGGGCTACAACGCGCTGTGTGTGCCGCTGGCAGTGGCGGGCTGGATGCCTGCATGGCTGGCCGGGCTGGGCATGGCTCTGAGCTCGCTGCTGGTGGTGCTCAACGCCGCGCGGCTGGCGCGGGGCCTGCCGCCATTGGCCGAACTTGGCATTGATGCACCTGGGGCCGTGGGGCAATCGGCCGTGCCCCGGGCCTCCCACACCCTGGAGCCCGCCTGATGGACATCCTTTACCTGTTGATCCCCTTGTCAGTGGTGCTTGTGCTGATGGTGCTGGCGGGCCTGTGGTGGGCCGTCCACCACGGCCAATTCGAGAGCGTCGAACAGGAAGGCGAGCGGATTCTCCGGGACGATTGACTTGTGTCAATGCCCCCGAAGGCCGGCTGCAACAAACTCTGACTGCATTAATAAGAGGTGCCCGATGGATTCTCCAAAAACAGTGGCTGCGCACTACAACGACACCGTGGTGCGGCAGTTCTCGATCATGGCCGTGGTCTGGGGGGTGATTGGCATGCTGGTGGGCGTAGTGATCGCCGCCCAGCTGGCCTGGCCCGAGCTCAATTTCGGCATTCCCTGGCTCAGCTACGGACGCTTGCGCCCGCTGCACACCAACGCGGTGATCTTCGCATTCGGCGGTTGCGCGCTGTTCGCCACCAGCTACTACGTCGTGCAGCGCACGAGCCAGGTGCGTCTGTTCGCGGGGCCGCTGGCGGCCTTCACGTTCTGGGGCTGGCAACTGGTCATCGTGGCGGCGGCCATCAGCCTGCCGATGGGCTACACGTCCGGCAAGGAATACGCTGAACTCGAATGGCCCATCGACATCCTGATCACGCTGGTGTGGGTGTCCTATGCCATCGTGTTCTTCGGCACCATCGGTGTGCGCAAGGTCAAGCACATCTACGTGGCCAACTGGTTCTTCGGCGCGTTCATCCTGGCGGTGGCGCTGCTGCACGTGGTCAACAGCGCGGCCATCCCGGCGGGGTTCATGAAGAGCTATTCGGCCTATGCCGGCGTGCAGGACGCCATGGTGCAGTGGTGGTACGGACACAACGCGGTGGGCTTCTTCCTCACGGCAGGCTTTCTCGGGATGATGTACTACTTCATCCCCAAGCAGGCCGGCCGCCCGGTGTACAGCTACCGCCTGTCCATCGTGCACTTCTGGGCGCTGATCTTCACCTACATGTGGGCCGGCCCCCACCATCTGCACTACACCGCGCTGCCGGACTGGACGCAATCGGTGGGCATGGTTTTCTCGCTGATCCTGCTGGCCCCCAGCTGGGGCGGGATGATCAACGGCGTGATGACGCTGTCCGGCGCATGGCACAAGCTGCGCGATGACCCCATCCTGCGCTTCCTGATCGTGTCGCTGTCGTTCTACGGAATGTCCACGTTCGAAGGCCCGATGATGTCCATCAAGACCGTCAATGCCCTGAGCCACTACACCGACTGGACGGTGGGCCACGTGCACTCCGGCGCGCTGGGCTGGGTGGGCCTGATCTCGATGGGCTCGCTGTACTACCTGGTGCCCCGCCTGTTCGGCCGCGAAAAGATGCACTCCATCAAGGCGATCGAGCTGCACTTCTGGATGGCCACGATCGGCATCGTGCTGTACATCGCCGCGATGTGGATCGCCGGTGTGATGCAGGGCCTGATGTGGCGCGCCATCAACCCTGACGGCACGCTCACCTACACCTTCGTCGAGAGCGTGAAGGCGACCTATCCCTTCTATGTGATCCGTGTCGCTGGCGGCCTTCTGTACCTGGGCGGCATGGTCGTGATGGCCTGGAACGTGTGGCTCACCGCCATCTCGGGCCGTTCGGTCAAGGTGGCCATTCCTGCCGTGAATGCCGCCCACGCCTGAGCCGAAGGAGTCTATTCATGTCCAACAACAACAACTCTTCTTCTTCCACCGGCTTCTCCCACGAGAAGGTGGAGACCAACAACTTCCTGATGATCGTGCTGATCCTGCTGGTGATCGCCATTGGCGGCCTGGTGGAGATCGTCCCACTGTTCTTCCAGAAGTCCACGACCGAGGCCGTCAAGGGCGTGGAGCCCTACACCGCCACGCAGCTGGTGGGGCGCGACATCTACATCCGTGAAGGTTGCTACAACTGCCACTCGCAGATGATCCGCCCCTTCCGTGCCGAGACGCTGCGCTACGGCCACTACTCGGTAGCCGGCGAGTTCGTGTATGACCACCCCTTTCAGTGGGGCAGCAAGCGCACCGGCCCCGACCTGCACCGCGTGGGCGGCAAGTACAGCGACGAGTGGCATCGCATCCACCTGAACAACCCGCGCGACGTGGTGCCCGAGTCCAACATGCCCGCCTATCCTTGGCTGGAGAAGACTGCAGTCGAGCCCGCCAGCGTGGCACCCCGCATGAAGGCGCTGCGCACAGTCGGTGTTCCCTACACCGACGAGCAGATATCTGCCGCCGCCGCCGATGTGAAGGGCAAGACCGAGCTCGATGCTTTGGTCGCCTACCTGCAAGTCATGGGCCGCGCGCTCAAGTAAGCAACTCAGAACCCAAGGAGATTCGCCATGGACATCACCACCATGCGCATCGTCGCCACCCTGGCATCGATGGTTTGCTTCATCGGTATCTGGGTCTGGGCGTACATGGGCCGCAACAAGGCCCGGTTCGACGAGGCAGCGCGGCTGCCGTTCGACCAAGATTGACCTTCACCAGAACGAGAACAACCCATGAGTGACTTCACCAGCAATTTCTGGTCGGTCTTTGTGACCACGCTGACCCTTGTCGGCATCGTCGCCTGCGGCATCCTGCTGTGGATGGCGGGCCGCAAGAAGGTCGTGGCCACCGCCGACAACACCACCGGCCACGTCTGGGACGAGGACCTGGTCGAGATGAACAACCCCCTGCCGAGGTGGTGGGTGTGGCTGTTCGTGATAACCATCGTGTTCGGCCTGGCATACCTTGCGGCCTATCCGGGTCTGGGCAGCTTCAATGGCAAGCTCAACTGGACGCAAAAGGGCGAGTACGAGGCCGAGATGGCCAAGGCCAAGGCCGAGCTGGAGCCGCTGTACGCCCGCTTCGCCTCGATGAAGCCGGAGGACGTTGCCAAGGACCCGCAGGCCCAGGCCATCGGAGAGCGCTTGTTCATGAACAACTGCGCGCAGTGCCATGGCTCGGACGCACGGGGCAGCAAGGGATTTCCCAATCTTGCCGACGGCGACTGGCTGCACGGCGGCACGCCCGAGAAGATCCGCGAGACCATCGCGCAGGGCCGCATCGGCACCATGCCCCCGATGGCAGCTGCAGTGGGCACGCCGGAGGATGTGCGCAATTTGTCGCACTACGTGCTGAGTCTGTCGGGCAGCCCGCACGACTCGCTGCGTGCATCGCTGGGCAAGTCCAAGTTCGGCGCCTGCGCGGCCTGCCACGGCATGGATGGCAAGGGCAACCAGGCCCTGGGCGCGCCCAACCTGACCGATGACATCTGGCTGCATGGCTGGGGGGAAGCCGCCATCACCGCCATGATCAACAACGGCAAGGCCAACCAGATGCCCGCCCAGGCGGACAAGCTGACCGAAGCGCAGATCGGCGTGCTCTCGGCGTACGTCTGGAGTTTGTCGGGCAAGCAGGTGGCAGCTGCGGCCAAGTAGCGTTGTCCATCCGGGCACCGGGCGGAGCGTTGGCTCTGCCCGGTACTTGAAAGCTTCCTCCAGCCAGCCAGAACCCTCCAGTCCCAGCAGCCAGCACTACGAGCCCCACCATGAAGCCACCCAGCGAGCCCGCTCGCAAGGTCATCCCCATCGCACCGATAGCCGCCGATGCCTCGTCGCAGGGCGAGATCGTCTCGCTGTACGAAGCGCAAAAGAAGATCTACCCCCGCTCCATCAGCGGCGTGTTCGCGCGCTGGCGCTGGGCGATGGTGTTCCTCACTCAGATCGTTTTCTACGGGCTGCCGTGGTTCGAATGGGGGCAGCGCCAGATGGTGCTGTTCGACCTGGGCGCGCGGAGGTTCTACATCTTCGGGCTTGTGCTGTATCCGCAGGACTTCATCTACCTCACGGGCCTGCTCATCATCTCGGCGCTTTCGCTGTTCCTGTTCACCGCGGTGGCAGGGCGGCTGTGGTGCGGGTTCGCATGCCCGCAGACCGTGTACACCGAGATGTTCATGTGGATCGAGCACAAGATCGAAGGCGACCGCAGTGCGCGGCTGCGGCTCGACAAAGGCCCCTGGACGGCCGAGAAGGTTGGCAAAAAGGCCCTCAAGCAACTGGTGTGGATTGCCGTGGCGCTGTGGACCGGCTTCACCTTCGTGGGCTACTTCGTGCCCATCCGCGAACTGGGTCGCGAACTGTTGGCGTTCACGGGCAGCTGGCAGATCTTCTGGGTGCTGTTCTATGGCTTTGCCACCTATGGCAATGCTGGCTACATGCGCGAGCAGGTCTGCAAGTACATGTGTCCGTATGCGCGCTTTCAAAGCGCGATGTTCGACAAGGACACGCTGATCGTGAGCTACGACCCCGAGCGGGGCGAGCCGCGCGGCCCGCGCAGGAAAGGTATCGACTACAGGGCCCAGGGGCTGGGCGACTGCATCGACTGCTCGTTGTGCGTGCAGGTGTGTCCGGTGGGCATCGACATCCGCAACGGGCTGCAGTACGAGTGCATCGGCTGCGGTCTTTGCGTGGACGCCTGCAACACCGTGATGGACAAGATGCAATACCCGCGCGGGCTCATTCGCTATTCCACGCAGAACGGCGTGGCCGGGCGCTGGAGCCAGTCGCAGATGCTGCGCCGGGTGCTGCGCCCGAGGGTGCTGGTCTACACCGCCGTCCTGGCTGCGCTGTGCCTTGTCATGTTGGCCAGCCTGGTCACGCGCACGCCACTGAAAGTGGATGTGGTGCGCGACCGTGCAGCCCTCTCGCGCATCGTGGCGGGGGGCAAGCTCGAGAACATCTACCGCCTGCAGATCATGAATGCGACCGAGGGGCTGCAGCGCTACCGCATCACCGCCCGCGGGCTGACCGCGCTCGAAGTGGCCTCGGATGCCGAGGTGGACATAGGGCCCGCCGAATCCCGCTGGGTGGCGGTGCGGCTGCAGATACCGTATGGGTCGGCGCCGCCTGGCTCGCATGCGGTGCAGTTCGATGTGCAGGCCCTGGGCGCGGCAGCCCACGTGACGGAGAAGTCCGTTTTTCTGGTGCCGCGCTGAGCCTGTGCGACGACCGACAAGATTTTCAAGGAGTGTTGACATGCCATCGAATCCCGCCATGGGCCCCGCCGCTTCCACAGGCCCCGGTGCCGCGCCCGCTGCCGCTCCGTGGTGGAGGTTCGGCCACGTCTGGCTCATCATTGCCGGCCCGGCCATCGTGATCGTGGCCGGCTTCGTCACGCTGTGGCTGGCCATCTCGCGGCCTGACCCGGTGGTGGCGGAGGACTACTACCGGCAGGGCATCGAAATCAACAAGACACTGGCCAACCCCGAGAAGAGTCTGGCGCCGGCGGTCAAGGGCCGCAACCATGCAGCCACTCCTGTCCAGGATCAACCACGATAAGACCGACCCCGCGCGGCGCGCATGCTGGATGTGTCCAGCTGGGCGCTCCTGCACCGACGAGGAGATACAACGATGTGGACGCAACGCCTGATGTGGATTGCCTGGCCCGCCTTTCTGATGGCCGGTCTGCTGGAGATGCTGGTGTTCGCGATGGTCGATCCGCACGACCTGCACTGGTTCGGCCAGCCCTTGGCGCTGTCGCGGGAGGGCGTCTACACGCTGGCGTTTTTCGCGTTCTGGGCCGTCACCATGGCCTCGAGCGCCCTGACCACGCTGCTGGCCATGTCGCCGTTCGAACTGAACCGCTGCCCCGTGCCACAGGGGGAGCGCCCGGACGACTGCCGCAAGACGTCCTGCTCCTGATGGGCAGCGGATCTTGCCCGGAGAAATGCAAGGGCCCAAAGGCAAGCGCCGGCTCGAAGCCGGCGCAAAAGTGCAGATGGGGACGTCTCAGTGGCAGGCTTGCTGGCTGTTCACGATCCGCTTGAGCGCGTCGGTATCGAGGATGCGCACATGGCGCTGCTTGACTTCGACGATGCCTTCTTCCACGAACTTGGAGAATGTGCGGCTCACCGTCTCAAGCTTGAGGCCCAGGTAGCTGCCGATCTCCTCGCGTGTCATGCGCAGCACCAGCTCGGACTGCGAGAAGCCCCGTGCATGCAGGCGCTGTACCAGGTTCAAGAGGAAGGCCGCCAAACGCTCCTCGGCGCGCATGCTGCCCAGAAGCAGCATCACGCCGTGCTCGCGCACGATCTCGCGGCTCATGATCTTGTGCACGTGGTGCTGCAAGGCCGTGACCTCGCGCGAGAGCTCCTCGATGCGGTCAAACGGCATCACGCAGACTTCGGCATCTTCCAGCGCGACGGCATCGCAGGTGTGGTGGTCGTTCACGATGCCGTCCAGGCCGATGATCTCCCCGGCCATCTGGAACCCCGTGACCTGGTCGCGCCCGTCCTCGGTGGCCACGCAGGTCTTGAAGAAGCCCGTGCGGATGGCGTAGAGGGAGGTGAAGGTCTCGCCATTGCGGAACAGCGTGGCGCCGCGCTTGACCTTGCGGCGCGTGGCCACGACATCATCGATGCGTTGCAGTTGGTCATCACTCAGGCCGACAGGCATGCACAGCTCCCGCAGATTGCAATTGGAGCAGGCGACTTTCATGGTGAGCGGGTTCATAGGCACTTGCAGGTTAGGTACCGGGCGTGCTGCCCGATGGATGGCGAGGGATCACCTTCGGAGCGGGGATCGGCGACTGACATGCATCAAATTGTCGCTGGTCGGCCTGATCAATCACTTGACGTGGATCAAGGACGTGGGGGGCGGCTTACGGCACAGTCAACGGTAAGAACCTGTTCAAAGCCTTTTCGGGGTCGCGCAAGTGCCTTGCCGGGATGGGATGTTAGGCGAGGTGCGCCATGGATAGCAAGGCTATCCACAGGCGCCGCAACGCCGCAGACCGCCCGGCAAGGCACTTGCGCGAAGGGTTGGGGCGAAATCGGGCGATTGAATGCCTCGGTTGCTTGCAAGGGCATGAGCCCATGCGGCGCACCCGAAGCATCAACTCATCCTGATTGCGCCGCAGCACGACCCGGAAAAGGCTTCGAACAGGTTCTAAGCAAGGATACTCCCCATGACCGCTGTTTCGCCCGAGCTGCTGCGCCGCTTCGATGTGCCAGGGCCCCGCTATACCTCCTACCCCACGGCCGACCGTTTCGTGGAAGCCTTCGGCCACGAGGATTACATCCTGGCGCTGGAGCAGCGCCGCATGGGCACGGCCGCCAAGGCGCTGCCGCTGTCGCTGTATGTGCACATTCCGTTCTGCGAGTCGCTGTGCTACTACTGCGCGTGCAACAAAATCATCACCAAGCACCATGACCGTGCCGACGTCTACTTGCGTTACCTGAGTCGCGAGATCGACCTGCACACCGCACACTGCGGCACGGGCCAGGTGGTGAGCCAACTGCACCTGGGCGGCGGCTCGCCCACGTTCCTCACGGACGACGGCTTGCGCGAGCTCATGGCCATGCTCAAGCGCAGCTTCACACTGGCGCCCGGCGGCGAGTACTCGATCGAGGTGGACCCGCGCACGGTGGATGCCCAGCGCCTGGCCGTGCTGGCCGAGCTGGGATTCAACCGGCTGAGTTTCGGGGTGCAGGACTTCGACCCCGAGGTGCAGAAGGCGGTGCACCGCATCCAGCCCGCCGAGCAGGTGTTCTCGCTGGTGGAGTCAGCCCGGGCCCTGGGCTTCGAGTCGATCAACGTCGATCTCATCTACGGCCTGCCGCGCCAGACCCCCGAGTCGTTCGACCGCACGCTGGCCCAGGTGGTGCAGCTCAGGCCCGACCGTATTGCCCTGTATGCCTATGCCCACCTGCCCGAGCGCTTCAAGCCGCAGCGGCGCATCGTGCCGGCGGAGCTGCCCATGGGCGGGGCCAAGGTCTCGATGCTGTCGCGCTCACTCGAAGCCTTCATGGCTGCAGGCTACGTGTACGTGGGCATGGACCACTTCGCGCTGCCTGACGACGCGCTGGCCGTGGCCAAGCGGCAGGGGCGGCTGCACCGCAATTTCCAGGGCTACAGCACCCAGCCCGACTGCGATCTGATCGGCCTGGGCGTTTCTGCCATCGGGCGCGTGGGCGCCACCTACAGCCAAAATGCCAAGACCCTGGACGAGTACTACGACTTCCTGAACCAGGGCCGCCTGCCGGTGGTGCGCGGGCTGGCGCTGACCCGTGACGACCTGGTGCGCCGCGCCGTCATCATGGCGCTGATGTGCCAGGGCGAACTTTTGTTCGAACCGCTGGAGCAGGCGTGGCTCATCGACTTTCGCCGCTACTTCGCTGCGGAAATGGAGCAACTGGAAGACATGGCAGGACAGGGGCTGGTACAGGTGCGGGCGGACGGCATCGAAGTCACCGCGATGGGCTGGTTCTTCGTGCGCGGCATCGCCATGGTGTTCGACCGCTATCTGCAGGCGGATCGCAACCGAGCGCGGTTTTCGCGCATCATCTGAGCCGGGTACGCAGCTCATGCCGGCAACCCTGGCGTTCACGGGCATTCACCGATCATGCTTTTCACGGTAGCTTCGACCGCATTGCTCATGGGACTCGTCGGCGGGTCCCACTGCCTGGCCATGTGCTCCGCACCGTGCGGGGCACTGGTGGGGCAGGGGCCAGGCCCCGAGGGGGGGGATGGGGGACGCACAGGCGATCCTGCCGTCGTGCCGGTGCGGTGGATAGCGCGCGGCGGAGTGATCGAGCGCACTGCGGCTTTTCATGCCGGGCGACTCGCGGGCTATGCGCTGGCGGGTGCCCTGGCGGCATTCGCCATGGACGGCCTGGCATGGTTCACCCAGCAAACCATGGCCTTGCGCCCGGCATGGACACTCGCGCACGTGGCCGTGATGGCCTGGGGCCTGATGCTCATGGTTCAGGCGCGCCAGCCGCAGTGGGTCGAGCGCGCGGGACGTGCCGTCTGGGCGCGGGTGCGCCCGCTGGTCAACGCGCCCGCTGGCGTGCTGTGGGCCGGTTTCTTCTGGGCACTGATGCCATGCGGGCTGCTGTACTCGGCCCTGCTGGTCGCAGCGCTGAGTGGCGGGCCGCTGCAAGGAGCGCTGACCATGGCGCTGTTCGGCCTGGGCAGCGGCCTCTGGCTGGCAGCGGGCCCTTGGGCTTGGGGCCGGGTTAAGGCGCGGCTCAACGGGCTGCGGCCGGATTGGGGCACGCGCGTGGCCGGGGCACTGCTGTGCGCCGTAGCCAGTTGGGCGCTGTGGATGGACCTTGTCTACAAGCCCTCTCTCTGGTGTCGTTAGCGGCACCGCGCGCGGCGGGGCCCTGCGCTTGGCGCAGGCGGCTGGCGGTGGGCGCGTCTGGCCGGCGTGTGCGTTTGGGAGCACTATGGACCCTGGCATCAGGGTAAACACCCGGTAGCTGGCGCGTCCCACGAAGTGTTGCCCTGTCGCCTCTGTATGGCAGGTTCACGTTGATCACCAGGTGCAGGGGCGATAATCTGTGTAACCATTGGTGGCATTCAAGTCCCCATGTTTCTTCGCGCACCCGAAGTGAATTCCTCCATCCTCATCGACATCAGCCAACTGCGGGTCGGCATGTACATCCAGCTCGATGTGGGCTGGATGCACCATCCCTTCCCGGTCAGCAGCTTCCGGGTCGCGTCGACGGAGCAGATCGCCACCTTGCGCGAACTGGGCCTGACCGAGGTGCGCTACGTCCCGAAGAAGAGCGACCCGGACCAGCGCGAACTGGTGCCCGCCGCCTGGAGCGTGCCCGAGATGGCCAAGCCCGACGGCAAGGCGCTGGATTCCGGCAGCAAGGCGCCTGGGGCAGACCCCGAGGCGTTGCGCAGGCGCGCACTGCTGGAGGCGCAAAACCGCGCGCTGGCGGCATGCGACCAGCGTTTCGGCGAGGCCACGCGGCAGTACCAGGCCATGGAGCGCGTGGTGGGCGAACATCCGGACCAGGCCCGCACCAAGGGCGAAGCGCTGGTCTCGGGATGCGTGTCCGAACTGCTGGAGAACGGCGATTCGGTGATCCGGCTGCTGTCCGAAGGGGTGGGCGAGCGCAATGCCCTGCATCCCATCAATGTGATGGTCATCTCCCTGCTGCTGGGCCGCGCTCTGGGGATGAAGAGCGTCGAGCTGCACGACCTGGGCATCGCCGCGCTGATCCATGACATGGGCAAGCTCAAGCTGCCGCCCAACCTGCGGCAGGTGACGCCTTCAATGATCCCGATGGAGCGCTCGCGCTACGAGACCCATGTGGGTGAATCGGTGGCATTCGCCATGCGCATGGGCCTGCCGGACACCGTGCTCACGGCGGTCGCGCGGCACCATGAAATGGCGGATGGCAGCGGTTTCCCGCTGCGCCTGTCGGGGCCGGACCTGGGGCGGACCAGCCAGGTGCTGGCCTTGGTCAACAGATATGACCGGATGTGCAATCCCGCCAATGGTGTGGACGCGCTCACGCCCCACGAGGCGCTTTCGGTCATCTTCGCGCAGCTCAAGTCCAAGTTCGATTCCGTGGTGCTGGGCGCCTTCATCCGCATGATGGGGGTCTATCCGCCAGGCTCCATCGTGCAACTGGTCAACGACCGGTATGCGATCGTGGCGTCGGTCAATTCCTCGCGGCCACTGCGGCCCAAGGTCATCGTGTACGACTCGCGCATTCCCAAGGAAGAGGCGCCCATCCTTGACCTGGAGACCGTGCCCGAGCTGGGTATCCGCCGTAGCCTCAAGCCGGCGCAGCTGCCCCGCGATGCGCTGGACTACCTGTCGCCTCGGCAGCGCATCTGCTACTTCTTTGAACGTGCGGTGAGCCCTGGCCCCGAAGAGGCGAGCCAGTGACCGTCGTGCAATCCCACGGCTGGCTCGACGGGCTGCAGGAAGCTGTCTGGCTGGTCGATGAGTCCACTTTGCTGATCCTGCGGGCCAATGCCGCCGCAGAGCGACTGACCGGATCGCAGGCAGCGTCCATGGTGGGTGCTTCGGTGCTGACGCTCGCCTGTACTCCGCAGGACATCGCCTTCTGGGGCGAGCCCGCCCATGTGATCGCTGACGGTATCCATTCGCACACGAGCGTGCTGCGCGCCGATGGCATCCTGGTGCCGGTCGATCGGCAAGTGGCCCGCGTGCCCAACGGCGCGCACGGAGGCACCATCTTCATGGTCACGATGCTGGACCGCAGCCGGCAGGCTGCTACCGAGCGCGAACTGGAGACCCTGCTGTCGGAGTTGCGCGCCACGCTGGATTCCGCGGCCGACGGCATGCTGGTGTGCGGCCTGGACGGCCGGGTGAGGGCATTCAACCAGCGCCTGGCCCAGCTGTGGGGCATTCCGCGCGACCTGCTGCTCGAGCGCAACGACGATGCGGTGTACGCCCACATGGCAGCGCAGGTGCTGGACCCCGCCCTGTACAGGGACCGCCTGGCCGCCATTGCACGCGAGCCGATGCAGGAGAGCACTGACATCCTGGCGCTGCACGGTGGCGTGGTGCTGGAGCTGCGCTCCGTGCCGCAATT
Source organism: Acidovorax sp. sic0104 (assembly GCF_019219095.1). Classification (GTDB taxonomy): domain Bacteria; phylum Pseudomonadota; class Gammaproteobacteria; order Burkholderiales; family Burkholderiaceae_C; genus Acidovorax. The sequence continues at coordinate 75,678 of NZ_JAHUWH010000012.1, read as the reverse complement.
CAGCCAGGGCCGGCCGGTGGGGCGCGTGTATTCGTACCGCGACATCACCCGTCAGAGCGAGATTCAGGCCAGCCTGCGCCTTGCTGCGCGCGTGTTCGAGTCCAGCCTGGATGCGATCTTCATTGCCGACAGCCAGCACCGCGTACTGCGCATGAACCCCGGCTGCGAACGCCTGGTGGGGCCATCGGCCAAGTCGTTCGAGGGCTGCATGGCCGCGTCGCTGTTCGGCGGCGGAACCGATGCGGGCTTCATGGAGCAGGTGATCGAAGGATGGTCACGTGAGGGCTTCTGGGAGGGCGAGCTGTGGTTGCCACGGGACAACGGAGCCTACTGCGCGGTGCAGCTGTCGTGGGTGGCGCTGCGCGACGACGAAGGCCGGCTGTTGCAGAGCATCGGCTTCATGCGCGACCTCACGCTGCAGCATGCCGCACAGCGGCGTATCGAAGAGCTGGCCTACAGTGACGTCCTCACGGGCCTGCCCAACCGCCTGCTGCTGTCCCAGCGCGTGGACACGGCCATCCAGGGCGCGCGGCAGAGCGACACGGGCTTTGCCATCCTGTTTTTGGACCTGGACCGCTTCAAGATCATCAACGACTCTCTGGGCCACCCCTTCGGCGACCGTGTGCTGCAGCTGGTGGCCGAGCGGCTGCAGGCGTGCCTGCGCCAGACGGACATGCTGTGCCGGTTGGGTGGCGACGAGTTCGTGATTTACCTGCATGGCGGCGACGCAGTGGTGGCCGAGAGCGTGGCCCGTCGCATCCTGGACGACATGCTCAAGCCGTTCATGCTCGACGGCATGGGCTTCTCCATCCAGTGCAGCATCGGCATGGCGCTGTACCCGCAGGACGGCACCACGCTTGATGAGCTTATCAAGCAGGCCGACACGGCCATGTACCGGGTCAAGGAACGCGGTCGTGGCAGCTATGGCTTCTACCAGCCGCAGATGAATGCCAACCTGCTGTCGCGCATGAAGCTGGAACACGCGATGCGTCAGGCGCTGGGCCAGGACCGCATGGCAGTGCACTACCAGCCGCAGGTCAACATGGCCACTGGGCGCATCACCGGGGCCGAGGCGCTCATCCGCTGGACCGACCCAGAATTTGGCGCGGTATCGCCCGGGCAGTTCATTCCGCTGGCCGAGGAGTCGGGCTATATCGTGACGCTGGGCGCATGGGTCATGGAACAGGCTGTGCGCGAGGCTGCCCAGTGGATGCATGGCGGGACACCCATCATGATCTCGGTGAACGTGTCGGCGCTGGAGTTTCGCCAGCCGGACTTCGTGGACCGGATCACGCGGCTGCTGGCCGTCCACCAGTTGCCCCCCACCTTGTTGGAGCTGGAGCTCACCGAAACCATCCTGCTGCAGGACGCGCAGGAGATGGAGCAGCGGCTGCGCGTGCTCGCGGGACTGGGCATTGGCTTGGCCATCGACGATTTCGGCACGGGATACTCAAGCCTCGCCTATCTCAAGAAACTACCGATCCACAAGCTCAAGATCGACCAGTCGTTCGTGCGGGGACTGCCGGATGACGACGGCGACCGCGCCATCGTGAGTGCCATCATCAGCATGGGCCGTGCCATGCACATCGAAGTGGTGGCCGAAGGAGTCGAAACCGAAACCCAGCAGGCCGTGCTGCTGCAGATGCAGTGCGATCACTACCAGGGGTTCTTGTGCGCCCCCGGCCTGCCCGCCGAACAGTTTCGCGCCATGCTCGCCAAGCCGCTGCCCCTGAGGGCGCAGGGCCGGCGCAACGGCATCGAGATCTGAGGGGGGGCGGCCCCGAGGGTCAGCGTGGCTTGGGGGCGCGCCTGCAGACCTTCAGGCGGCCGCCAGGCCCTTCCAGAGCATGTACGCGGCCAGCCCGAACAGCAGTGTGGCGAACACGCGCTTGAGCTGCTTGACGGGCAGGTTGTGCGCGGCCTTGGCACCCAGCGGGGCGGTCAGCACGCTGCAGGTGGCGATCACGGCAAGCGCCGGCAGCCAGATGTAGCCCAGCGATGCAGGAGGAAGGCCCGCCACGTTCTGCCCGCCGATCACATAGCCCACCACATTGGCCAGAGCGATCGGGAAGCCCAGCGCCGCGCTGGTGGCCACCGCGTTGTGGATGGGCACATTGCACCAGGTCATGAACGGCACGCTCACGAAGCCGCCGCCCGCCCCGACCAGGCCCGACAGGAAACCGATCACGCCGCCGGCCGCCACCTGGCCTGCGCCTCCCGGCATCTGGCGCGAGGGGGCGGGCTTCTTGTCCAGAAACATCTGCGTGGCCGAGAAGCTCACGAACAGCGCGAAGAAGATCGCGAGGAAAGAACCCTTGAGCAGGGCGAACACCCCCAGGCTTGCGATGAAGCCGCCGAGCACGATGCCGGGCGCCAGCCGGCGCGCGATGTCCCAGCGCACCGCGCCGCGCTTGTGGTGCGCACGAACGCTGGAGATCGAGGTGAACATGATCGTCGCCATGGACGTGGCGATGGCCATCTTCACGGCCAGGTCGGGAGATACCTGCCGGGCGCCCAGGATGTAGGTGAGGAAAGGCACCAGCAGCATGCCGCCGCCGATGCCCAGAAGGCCCGCGAGAAAGCCGGTTGCCAGGCCCAGGACACCGAGTTCAACGATCAGCAGAGGGTCGAGCATGGGCAAACAGAAAGAGAAAGGGGGCCGAAACCGCCGCAAGAAGGCCTGCGCCCTTACGCTCGCGTCGCTGCAACGAGGCGGCGCGCAGGTAGGTGCATGGGGAAGAAGGTGTCTGCGATTGCCACCGAACCCTCATCCTGAACCGGGGGTTCAGGTGGGCGAGGGCAGCCAAGTGTTGGGTTCATCTGACGCGAGATGATCACGCTCACCGGACGATGTACCAAGCCCGAGCTCATTGAGCATTGGTTCAAGGAAATATAAAGCCCGGCGGCATCGCAGACACTTCCATTGTAGGCGCTGTCGGGCCGCTGCGTCGGGAACACGTTCCAGGAACGTGTGCAGGATCCAAAAGAACCATGCAAAGGCCGCAAGGGCGATGTGCGAGGCCGTCCATTGAACCGCCAAGCCGGCCCGGCTGGCGCGCGGCTCAGAGCAGTCTGCCGTCCTCGCCCAGCACGTGGTCCAGCTGCTGCACCAGCGACTGCAGGCGCTGGTGGTCATCGGCGGGCAGGGGGGAGGATTCCGACGCGGCCGGTGCAGGCCGGTTCGGGGGGGGCTCTGTCGCGGTACGCACGGCTGTGGTGGACGCTGCAAGGTCGGCCGCTTCGCGGTCCGCGATTTCAAATGCAAGGTTCAGAGCGGCCAGCACGGCAATGCGCTCGCGGGCGCGCACCTTGCCGGCGTCACGAATGCGGGTCATGGCCGTGTCCACGCGCTCCACGGCGTCCAGCAGGCGGCTTTCGTGGCCCTCGGGGCAGGTCAGCAGGTAGCTTTGCTGCAGGATCTGCACCTCGATTTGCTTCATTCGGATTCTTTCGTGGCGGGGGCTGCGGCAGGCAGGCGTTCCAGCAGGGCGTCGACGCGGGCCCGTGCGGCGGAGAGACGGGACTTGAGCGAGTCACGCTCCTGCGTGAGGGCTGCCACCTGATCGGCGAGCAGGGCGTTGGTGCGCTGTAGTTCAGCGTGGCGCAGCAGCAGCCGCTCTACACGCTCGGCGATCTGGTCGGTGGTCGATGGTGTTGCCATACAGCCCCCGATTGTAGGGTGGCGGTTTGTAATCGGCCGTAAAATCCCGTGGTTGGTGCTCGCGGTGTGGTTCACATGCCGCAGTTCAACGGGAAGCAGGGAGGCGTGCCACGCATGGCACGCCGAGCCTGCGCTGCCCCCGCAACGGTCAGCGGACGAATCCCCAAGATTCTCTCTCCATCACAAGCCACTGTGCGCCTTGAACAAGCGCGTGGGAAGGCGTTGGAGGGCGTTCCGCCAGCCCGGATACCGGCCAACACGGTGGCTGCGCCCACGCCTTTTGGCAAAGCGCAGCCGTATCACCCATCTGCTGGCGGGGAGGCCGGCTCGGGTTTTGTTTGTTGACGATGATCCCCATGAAAATCCGTACCCCTCGTGCGCGCATTGCGGCGCCGCTGCGCCTGCAGCCGGCCGTGGCCGCGATGGCCGTCGTGGCCGCCTGCGCTGCGCAGGCACAGGCGCAGCCGGTGTCGAGCAGCGATGCCGGTGAACCGGTGCAGGTTGCGCAGAACCTGCGCGCACCTTCGCTCACCGAAACCGTCGTGGCCGCCACCCGCACGCCCCAGCCGCTGTCCGACCTGGTGGCCGACGTGACGGTGCTTGACCGCGAGACCATCGAGGCCAGCGGCGCCACAGGCCTGGCCGACGTCCTGGCGCGCGTGCCGGGCATCGAGTTCTCGCGCAACGGCGGGCCGGGCACGACCACGGGGGTGTTCCTGCGCGGTGCGGAATCCCGCTTCACCGCGGTGTACATCGACGGCGTGCGCATCGACTCGCAGTCCACCGGCGGCGCTGCGTGGGAGGCCATTCCCCTGGCGCAGATCGACCGCATCGAAGTGCTGCGCGGCCCGGCGGGCGCCGTGTACGGCTCGGACGCCATGGGCGGCGTAATCCAGATCTTCACCAAGCGCGGTGAAAACGGTGTGGCGCCGTACGTGGGCATCGGCGTGGGCAGCCACAGCACCACCAAACTCGAAGCCGGCGTGAGTGGTGCCACCGGCACCATCGACTACGCGCTGGGCATCGCCCGCGAGGAAAGCAAGGGCTTCAACGCCCGCACGGTGCCTACGCAGAACCCCGACCGCGACGGCTACGAGAGCACGTCAGCCAACGCGCGCCTGGGCCTGCAGATCAATGCCGCGCACCGGCTGGACGCCACGCTGCTCGCCAACGACCTGGACAGCGGCTACGACAACGGCCTGGGCAAGGACGACCGCAACCAGCACCAGTTGCACGCGCTGGGCCTGACCTGGCAGGCGCAGTGGACCACTGCATACAAGACGCGCCTGCAGGTCACCGACTCGCGCGACCGCTACGAGACCCGACCGTCCCCCTACCTGAGCGAGACGCGCCTGCGCGGCTACCTTTTCCAGAACGAGTGGCGCCAGGGACCGCACCTGGTCACGGCTGCACTGGAGCGGCGCGAAGACCACCTCGAAAACGCCCCCATCGACAGGTCGCGCTCGCAGGATGCCATTGCGCTCGGCTATGGCTACACCGCCGGCGGACACACGCTGCAAGCCAATGTGCGGCATGACTCCGACAGCGAGTTCGGCGGCAAGGGCACCGGCAGCCTGGCCTATGGCTATGCGTTTGCGCCGCAGTGGCGTGCCACGACATCGGTGGGCACGGCATTCCGCGCGCCCACGCTCTACCAGCGCTTCAGCGAATACGGCGTGGGCTCGCTCAAGCCCGAGAGCAGCCGCAACGCCGAGCTGGGCCTGCGCTGGGCGCAGGGCAGCAACAGCTTCTCTGCCACCGTGTACCGCAACCGGGTGCAGGACCTGATCTCGTTCAGCGGCGCGGGCCCCTGCCTGTCGAGTTTCGGTTGCTACGCGAACACCGCGCGTGCCGAGTACAAGGGCGTGACCTTCGCGGGCTCTTACCGTCTGGCAGGCGTGCTGGGTGGTGTGCAGCTGCGCGGCTCGCTGGACCTGCAGAACCCGCGCGACCTGGATACCGGCAAGCAACTGGCACGCCGCGCCAAGCGCCACGGCACGCTGGGTGCCGACACGCAGCTCGCGGGCTGGACCGTGGGCGCCGAGGTGCAGGTCTCGGGCCGCCGCTTCGACACCGTGGCCAACAACTACGTTCTGGGCGGCTATACGCTGGTCAACCTGTACGCCAGCACCCGCATCGCCCGCGACTTCACGCTGGTGGCGCGCGTGGACAACCTGGGCGACAAGCACTACGAGCTGGCTCGCACCTACGCCACCGCAGGCCGCACAGGCTACATCGGGGTGAAGTGGGCGCCGCAGTAAGCCCAAAAATCAACGAGAGAGAGCAGAGAGAGAAGCCCGAAGAATGGTCACCCCGGCACGCTGTCCGGCGATATTGATCGCCGCCCCTGCATCAGGCCAGGGCAAGACCACCGTCACCGCGGCCTTGGCGCGCCTGCATGCGCGCCAGGGCCGGCGGGTGCGGGTCTTCAAGTGCGGGCCCGACTTTCTGGACCCCCACTGGCACCGCCTGGCCAGTGGCGCGCCGGTGCACCAGCTGGACCTGTGGATGAACGGCGCGGACGACTGCGCGCAGCGCCTGCATGCTGCGGCGCAAGAGGCCGACCTGATCCTGATCGAAGGCGTGATGGGCCTGTTCGACGGCGACCCGAGCGCTGCCGACCTGGCCCAGCGATTCGGCCTGCCGGTGCTGGCCGTCATCGACGCATCGGCCATGGCGGGCACCTTCGGCGCGCTGGCGTTCGGCCTGCAGCACTACCGGCCGGGCCTGCGATGGGCGGGCGTGCTGGCCAACCGCGTGGGCAGCGCCCGCCATGCGGACATGCTGCAGAGGGGGCTGCGCGATGACGCCGACTGGCTGGGCGCCGTGATGCGCGTGCAGCCCGGCGCAACAGCAGCGACCGCGGGCACCGGCAAGCCCGGCGCGCTGCTGCCAGAGCGCCACCTGGGCCTGATCGCGGCGCATGAACTGCCCGACAGCCTGGCGCGGCTGGACGCCGCGGCCGATGCCCTGGCCGAGACACCGCTGGGCCAGATGACGGCATCCGACCTGCAGCGGTGGGTGAAGGACTTTGCGCCTCCCGTGCAGCCGCCTGCGGTGCCGCCGCCGCTGCTGCAAGGCCGCACGGTGGCCGTGGCGCGCGATGCGGCGTTCTGCTTCATCTACGAGGCCAACCTTCACGCGCTGGCGCAACTGGGTGCGCGCGTGGTGCATTTCTCGCCGCTGCACGATACCGCAGTGCCCGACTGCGACGCGGTCTGGCTGCCCGGCGGCTACCCCGAGCTGCACACCGCGCAGATCACCGCCAACACCGCCATGCAGGCCAGCCTGCGCGCGCACGTCGCGGCCGGCAAGCCGTTGTGGGCCGAATGCGGCGGCATGATGGCGCTGTTCGACACCATCACGCTGGCCGATGGCAGCACGGCGCCGCTGTGGGGCCTGCTGCCCGGCCACGTCACCATGCACAAGCGCCTGGCCGCACTGGGGCCGCAGCACCTCACCGTCGCGGGGAAACACACGCTGCGCGGGCACACGTTTCACTATTCGACCGCCGCCAGCACTGCGCCGGTGGTGGCGCGCACGGCCCGCTCCGGCGAGGCCGTGGCGGCGGATGCCGGCGAGGCGCTGTACCACCACGGCAGCATCCACGCGAGCTACTTCCACGCCTGGTTCCCTTCCAGTCCCGAGGCCGTGGCCCATCTGCTGGGGACGCAGGCATCATGACGGCCATGTCCGCACAGCACCCTTCGAAAGCCATCACCACCGAGCTCATCCTGGGGGGCCAAAAAAGCGGCAAGTCCCGCCGCGCCGAACTGCTGGCGCGCGACTGGCTGGCGCAGTCCGCCGACCACCGCGCGGTGCTGATCGCCACCGGCCAGGCCTGGGACGACGAGATGCGCGAGCGCATCGAGCGCCACCAGCGCGACCGCGCCGAGCGCGTGCCGGGCCTCGTGACCGTGGAAGAGCCGCTCGATGTGGCGTCCGCCATCGCGCAGCGCAGCACCGCGCGCACCCTGCTGGTGGTGGACTGCCTCACGCTGTGGCTCACCCAGTGGACGATGCCCCTGGGCGCCGAGAGCATGAATTTGGAGCAAAAACAGGCCCTGTCGCTCAACTGGCAAGCGCAAGTAGCTATGTTTTTAGGAGCAATCGCCGCCTCCCCCGGTCCCATCATCCTGGTGGGCAACGAGATCGGCCTGGGCGTCATCCCCCTGGGCCGCGAGGTGCGAGCTTTTGTCGATGCGCTGGGCGCACTCAACCAGCAGGTGGCGCAGGTGTGCCCCCGCGTCACGCTGATGGCCGCGGGGCTGCCCCTCACCTTGAAGGAGCCCGCCGCATGAAGCCGACCCCCGTGCGCCGCATCCTGTGGGTGGTGGCGATCCTCATCGCGCTGTGCCTGCTGATGGCGGGCCTGGCGCGTGCGCAGCCCGTGCGCATCCAGGATGACCGGGGCCGCGATATCGCGCTGGCGCAGCCGCCCCAGCGCATCGTGAGCCTGCTGCCGTCGCTGACCGAAAGTGTGTGCGAGCTGGACCAGTGCCACCGCATCGTGGGCACGGACCGCTATTCCAACTGGCCCGAGGCGGTGATCGGCAAGCTGCCCAAGGTCGGCGGCGGCCTGGACCCCAGCATCGAAGCCATCGTGGCCCTCAAGCCCGACGTCGTGCTCATGTCCGTCAGCTCCCGCGCCAGCGACCGGCTGCTGGCGCTGGGCATCACCGTCGTGCAGCTCGAACCCAAGACACATGCCGACGTGCGCCGCGTGCTGGGCACCATCAGCGACCTGCTGGGCGTGCCCCGGGCGCAAGGCTCCGACCGGCAGTGGCGCACCATCGACGCGGCCGTACAGGCCGCCGCGCAATCGCTGCCGCCCAAGGCGCGCAACCTGCGGGTGTACTTCGAGGTGAGCCGCGGACCGTATGCGGCCAGCGAGTCGTCCTTCATCGGCGAATCGCTCACGCGCCTGGGCGTGCGCAACGTGGTGCCCGCATCGCTCGGTCCCTTTCCGCGCCTGAACCCCGAGTACGTGGTGCGCGCCAACCCCGACGTGCTGATGATCGGCAACAGCAGCATGCAGACCATGGTGCCGTACCCCGGCTGGTCCACGATGCGCGCCGTGCGCGAAAACCGCGTGTGCGTGTTCGGCCCTGGCGACGCCGAGGTCGTCGTGCGCCCCGGCCCGCGCATGGCCGAGGCCGCCCGCATCATGGCCCGGTGCCTTGTGGAGAAGGCCCGATGACGCCTTCCCCCCACCCGGCCATGCCCACTGCCGCAGGCGCCCGCCGCGCCGTGTGGTGCGCGCTGTGGTTGGGCCTGGCCAGCGCGCTGCTGCTGGTGCTGGGCACCGCCGTCGGCAGCACGGGGCTCGAGAGCCTGGTGCACATGGGCGACGACCCCGTGGCGCGCCAGATCGTGTGGGACATCCGCCTGCCGCGCACCCTGGGCGCCTGGCTGGCCGGCGCGCTGCTGGGCCTGGCCGGCGCGGTGGCGCAGGGCCTGTTCCGCAACCCGCTGGCCGACCCGTACCTGCTGGGCAGCGCCTCGGGCGCGGCGCTGGGCGGTGCGGTGGCCATGGCGATGTTCGGCGTGTCGCCGGTGGCGGCGCAGTGGATCGCGCGCATCGGCATCACCGGCATGGCCTTCCTGGGCGCGGCCGGGGCCGTGGTGCTGACGCTGGTGCTGGCCCAGGGCGTGCAGCACACGCTGCGGCTGCTGCTGGCCGGCGTGATCGTGGGCGTGGTGCTGGGCGCCGTGCGCGACCTGGTGGAGCTGGCCTCGCCCGACATCCTGCAGGCCATGCAGGCCTTCATCCTGGGCAGCACGGCCTTCGTCGGCTGGATGGCCTGCGCCTTGATGCTGGCCGCTTGGGCCCTGTGCGCACTGCTGGCCTGGGTACTGGCACGCGCGCTCGACGGCCTGACCTTGGGCGAGTCCACCGCCGCCAGCCTGGGCCTGCCGCTCGGCCCCATGCGCGCCGGCCTGGTGGCCGCGATGGCGCTGGCCACCGGCACTGCCGTGGCGCAGACCGGGCTGATCGCGTTCGTCGGCCTGGCCGCGCCGCACCTGGTGCGCTCCATCGTGCGTGTGACGCATGAGCGGCACATCCTGTTGTCCAGCCTCATGGGCGCGGTGCTGCTGTTGGCCGCCGACATCCTCGCGCGCTGGATGCTGGCACCGCAGGAGCTCCCCGTGGGCGTGCTCACCGCCGCACTGGGCGGTACCTACCTGCTGTGGCTGATGCACCGGCGCACCGCGCGTGGGGGGGCGCTGTGAAGGCCATTGCACTGAGTGCCCACCACGTCATCGCGCGTGTCGGCGGGGTGGACGTACTGCACGGCATCGACCTGCATCTGCCCCAGGGTCGCTGGACCAGCATCGTCGGCCCCAACGGAGCGGGCAAGTCCACGCTGCTCAAGGTGCTTGCCGGGCTGCTGCCACGCCACCAGGTCGATGGCAAAGTGGCTTTGCTCGGCCGCCCGCTCACCCAGGTGCCGGCGCGCGAGCGGGCGCGAACGCTGTCCTGGCTGGGCCAGAACGAAGGCTCGGCCGATGACCTCACCAGCTACGACGTGGCCATGCTGGGCCGCCTGCCGCACCAGCCCTGGCTGGCCCCGCCGTCGCCCGCCGACCACGCCGCCGTGGAGCAAGCGCTGCGCACCACGCAGGCCTGGGACTGGCGTGACCGCCCGCTGTCGCAGCTGTCGGGCGGCGAGCGCCAGCGCGTGCTGCTGGCGCGTGCGCTGGCGGTGCGGGCGCAGGTGCTGCTGATGGACGAACCCCTGGCCAACCTGGACCCGCCGCACCAGACGGACTGGCTGCACACGGTGCGCGCCCTGGTGGCCGACGGCGCCACAGTGGTCAGCGTGCTGCACGAGGTGTCGCTGGCGCTGCAGGCCGATGAGATGGTGGTGATGGCCAAGGGCCGCGTCACGCACCAGGGCGGCTGTGATGAGGCCGCCACGCACCGCGCGCTGGAGGCCGTGTTTGACGACCGCATCGCGGTGCACGCGCTGCTGGGGCAGTGGGTGGCGTTGCCGCGCTGATGATTTTTTCTGTTTGGCTTTTGTTTTGTTTTTGTTTCAACCAAGGAGTCTTGACATGCACATCGAACCTGGGCTGGTGGACACCACCAAGATCTTCCTGAGCTACGCGACGGGTGCCACGGCGCTGCTGTATGCGGCCAAGCTGGCGGTCGACATGGTGAAGCAGGAGGGGGTGGTGGCTTTGCTGTTGCGCTCGGTGTTTACCACGGCGCTGGTGTTTGCGTTCTTCGAGCTGCTGCCGCACCACCCGGTGGGGGTGTCGGAGGTGCATTTGATTCTGGGCACGACCTTGTTGTTGCTGTTTGGGGCTGCGCCTGCGTGTATCGGGCTGGCTGCGGGGTTGTTGATCCAGAGCGTGTTTTTTGCGCAGCAGGATTTGCCGCAGTTCGGGATGAATGTGACGACGTTGCTGGTGCCGTTGTTTGCCACGGCTGCAATCGCCAAGCGCATCGTGCCGGAGAGCATGGCGTATGTGGACATGACGTATGCGCAGACGTTCAAGTTGTCGGTGGCTTACCAGGGCGGGATCGTGGCCTGGGTGGCTTTTTGGGCTATTTATGGTGCGGGGGTTGGGTCGGCGAATCTGGAGAGCATTGCGACGTTTGGTGCTGCTTACATGATGGTGGTGTTGTTGGAGCCGCTGGTGGATCTGGGTGTGTTGGCGGGGGCCAAGGCTTTGCGTCGTTTCGAGGGCTCTGCGTTCGTTGAGCGTCGGTTGCATCAGGCTGTTTGATTTGTGATCGTGACTCGTTGTTGCTTCGGTTGTTGTTTCAAGTGCGGAGGCCGGGATGTGCGCCCGGCGGCGCACCTTCTTTCTTTTGCGTCGCCAAAAGAAAGAAGGCAAAGAAAAAGCGACCCCCAGTCTGCGACCCCCATCGCCCGTTGGGCGAAGGGGGCAACCTGCGATGCTCGGTCGTGGGGTGGCGTCGCAGAACTCGCTGCGTTTGGCCGCAGGCCAAACTACGCTCAAACAACTGCGACGAGTCAGATCACGAAGTGCGTGTGTCCTGCGGCACACGCACCCACCCCACGCCCTGCGCTTCTCGGCGCAGCCAGCAGGGGTGGGGAGCGGGCTCCACACGGGCCATGGCTCCGCTCGGCCCGGGTTGCCTCGCTGCGCTTCGGCCTGGTGGGGAGTGGCGGCGGGGAGTCATTTCGAGACCAAGCATGGATCTACGGAGCATTGGTCAACCCGCAGCCCTTCGGCTCGGGCAGTGCGACCGCACCCACCCTGTGGGCAGCGCGCAGCGCGTCCCCGACCCCCGGCGCAGCTGCCCAGGCAGCAGCCGGGTGGTATTCACCCCCTGCTGGCTGCGCCGAGAAGCGCAGGGCCGGGGGTGGGCGTGTGTGCCGCAGGACACACACGCTTCGTGATCTAGCTCGTCGCAGATGTTTGAGCGGAGCGGGGCCAACGGCCCCGCGCAGCGAGTTCTGCGACGCCACCCCCGGCCCGAGCATCGCAGGTTGCCCCCGTTCGCCCGACAGGGCGAACGGGGGACGCAGACTGGGGGTCGCCTTCTCTTTGGTGACTTTCTCTTGGCGAAGCAAGAGAAAGTTACTGCGCCGCCGGGCGCACACCCCGGCCTCCGCCCTTAAAGCCGCAACCGAAGTAACCATGGCCCCAGGTCAATAACGAGACCCCATGCAAATCGAATCCCCTCCCATCCTCCGCGACACCCCCAAACCCCAAGGCGAACGCCGAGGCCTGATCCTGGTCCACACCGGCACCGGCAAAGGCAAAAGCACAGCCGCCTTCGGCCTCGCCCTGCGCGCCCACGGCCGTGGCAAGACCATCAAGGTCTACCAGTTCATGAAGGTCCCCACCGCCCGCTTCGGCGAGCACCGCCTGTTCGAGCAACTCGGCATCCCCATCGAAGGCCTGGGCGACGGTTTCAGCTGGAAGAGCCGCGACCTCGACCACTCGGCGCAACTCGCGCTGGACGGCTGGGCCAAAGCCGAGGCGACCATTCGCGCGGGCGCGCACTTCATGGTCGTGCTCGACGAGATCATGTACCCCTTGCGCTACGGCTGGATCCCGCTCGAATCCATCCTCACCTGCCTGCGTGAACGCCCGCCGCACGTGCATGTGGTGCTCACCGGCCGCAACGCGCCGGCCGAGCTCATCGAGCTGGCCGACACCGTCACCGAGATGACCCTCATCAAGCACCACTTCAAGGCCGGCGTGCCTGCGCAGCGCGGCATCGAGGACTGACGGTGAATCCCTCCGTGGCAATGCCCCTGGCAGCACGCACCCGCCTGCGCCCCACGCTGCCGGCGCTGGCCATGCTCGGACTGCTGGGCGGCCTGGCGGCGCCCGTCGCGCAGGCACAGCAGCACCGCATCGTCACCCTGTCCCCCTCGCTGACCGAGGCCGTCTGCGCTTTGGGCCATTGCGCCGAGCTGGTGGGCACCGACCGCTATTCGAGCTGGCCCGGCACCGTGGCCAGGCTGCCCAAGGTGGGCGGCCTGCAGGACGCTCAGATCGAGCGCATCGTGGCCCTTCGGCCCGACATGGTGCTGCTGGGCCCGCGCAGCCGTGCGGGCGAGCGCCTTGCGGCGCTGGGCGTGCCGGTGCAGGTGTTCGATGCGCGCACGCATGCCGACCTCAAGCGCATGCTGCAGAGCGTGGGGCAGTCGCTGGGCGAATCCGCGCGCGCGGCCGAGCTGGTGGCACGCATCGAGCGCGAGCTCGAGGCCGCAGCGCGCCGCATGCCCGCTCACCTGCGCGGGCGCAGCGTGTATGTCGAAGTGGGCGTGGGCCCCACAGCCGCCAGCGCGTCAAGCTTCATTGGCGAGACCGTCGCGCGCCTGGGCCTGGTGAACATCGTGCCGGGTGACATGGGGCTGTTCCCGCGCGTCAATGCCGAGATGGTGGTGCGCGGGGCGCCCGATCTCGTCATCGGTCCGGCCGCTTCGCTCATCAACCTGGCCGAGCGGCCCGGCTGGTCCGGCATGAAGGCGCTGCGCCAGCACCAGGTCTGCCAGCTCGACGCCGACCGCATGGACCTGCTGTCGCGCCCCGGCCCGCGCCTGGGCGAGGCGGCGCACATGCTGGTCGATTGCCTCATGGGCCTGCCCCAGGTACTGCGCTGAACCGCAGTTCCTTCCCTATCGATTTTTCTGACTGGAGAACCCTTCCATGCAATTGAACAAGATTCCCGCCACCATCGTCACCGGCTTCCTGGGCAGCGGCAAGACCACGCTGCTGCGGCATCTGCTGACCCACGCGCAGGGCAAGCGCATCGCCGTCATCGTCAACGAGTTCGGCGAGCTGGGCATCGATGGCGAGCTGTTGCGCAGCTGCGGCATCGGCTGCGATGAGAACGGCGAAGAAAATGGCCAGCTGTTCGAGCTGGCCAACGGCTGCCTGTGCTGCACCGTGCAGGAAGAATTCGCTCCCGTGATGGAGCAACTGGCCGCACGCCGCGACCAGATCGACCACCTGGTGATCGAGACCTCGGGCCTGGCGTTGCCCAAGCCGCTGGTGCAGGCCTTCCAGTGGCCCGCGCTGCGCAACGTGTTCACCGTGGACTCGGTGATCACCGTGGTGGATGCGCCCGCCGTGGCCGCCGGCCAATTCGCTGACGACCCTGTGGCCGTGGATGCCCAGCGCCGCGCCGACGAGAACCTGGACCACGAATCGCCCCTGCACGAGCTGTTCGAAGACCAGCTTGCCACCGCCGACCTGGTGGTGCTGCACAAGACCGACGGGCTGGACGCCGACGCCCTGGCCCGTGTGGAAGCCATCGTGCGCGGCGAGACCTTGCCGGGCGTGAAGTTCGTGCACGCCCAGCACGGCCGCATCGACCCCAGCGTGCTGCTGGGCCTGGGCCATGCGGTGGAAGACGTGATCGATGACCGCAAGACCCACCACGATGAGGAAGAAGACCACGACCACGACGAGTTTGAATCGGTGCACGTCACGCTCGACGTGACCGACCGCGCCCGTCTGGTGGAGGCCCTCGTCGCCCTGGTGCAGCGCCACGAGATCTACCGCATCAAGGGCTTCGTGGCCCTGCCGGGTGCGGCCATGCGCCTGGTGGTGCAGGGCGTGGGCCAGCGCTTCGACAGCCACTTCGACCGCGCCTGGCGCGCAGGCGATGCGCGCGCTACGCGACTGGTCGTGATCGGCGACCACCTGGACGCTGCGGCCCTGCAGGCCGAACTGCAATCGGCACTGGCCGAACCTGCTGCCACCACCGTCTGAGGCGACACCCATGCATCTGCTTTCCACACGCCCGGGTGGCTACGTCGAGGACGGGGGCCAGGGCCTGGTGCGCGTGGAGCAGACGCCCGGCGACATCGTCATCCTGAGCGCGGCCGACACCACGCTGTCGTTGCTGTCCGACGCAGCGGCCAGCCTGTGCGCGGGCTTTCCCAGCGTGCGCCTGGCCAACCTGATGTGGCTGCGCCAGCCCGCGTCCACCGACATGTATGTCGACGACGTGCTGCGCCATGCGCGCGTGATCGTCATCGACCACCTGGGCAGCCCCAGCGACTGGGCCTATGTGGTGGAGCAAGCGATGTCGCTGGCCGGCAAGCACCGCCAGTGGCTGGCCCTGTTCTCGGGCGACAACATCGAAGACCCGCAGCTTCTGATGCGCAGCACCGCAAGCCCCGAGGACTGCCACCAGCTTTGGCGCTGCCTGCGCGAGGGTGGGCGCGACAACGCGCTGGCGTTCTTTGCGCTCATCGGCCATGCGGCCTTCGGCATCGGCCCGCGCCCGCCGCCACCCCGGCCGCTGCCGCCGGTGATGGCCTACACCCCGGCCGCCGCGGCGCCGTGGATTCCCGACGCGCCGGTGGCGATGCTGGTGTTCTACCGCGCGCACATTCAGTCGGGCAACACGGCGGTGTTCGATGCCGTGCACGCGGCACTGGCAGACGCGGGTCTCAACACCCTGGCCGTGGGCGTGGACTCGCTCAAGAACCCGGAGAGCCTGGCCGCGCTGCAGGCCATGGCCGCCGCGCAGGGCGTGGGCATCGTGCTCAACGCCACGAGCTTTGCCGTGGCCTCCATCGACGGCAGTGACGACGACGGTGCGCAGGCGGTCGCCCTGGCCGGCGATGCGCCGGTGCTGCAAGTCATCACCGCCGGCTGCTCGCTGGAGCAGTGGCAGGACGACCCGCATGGCCTGGCGCCGCGCGACCTGGCCATGCAGGTGGTGCTGCCCGAGGTGGACGGGCGCATCGGCGCGCGCGCGATCAGCTTCAAGGGCCTGGCGTGGCGCTGCGAGCGCACCGAGGTCGATGTGGTGCGCTACCAGCCCGAGCCCGAACGCATCGCCTTCGTGGCCGAACTGGCGCGCCGCTGGTGCGTGCTGCGCAGCAAGCCGCAGGTGGACAAGCGCGTGGCGCTCATCCTGGCCAACTACCCCAACGACGATGCACGCCTGGCCAACGGCGTGGGCCTGGATACACCGGCCTCCACCGTGCTGATTTTGCAGGCGCTGCGCGACGCGGGCTACACCACGGGCGATCTGCCCGAGGGCGGCGATGCGCTGATCGCGCAGCTGGTGGCGGGCGTGACCAACAACCTCGACGCCAACGCAGACCGCCCCGCGGGCCAGAGCCTGGCCATGGCCGACTACCTGTCCGACTTCGGCGCGCTGCCGCAGGCCAGCCAGGACGCGGTCAATGCCCTGTGGGGCCCGCCCGGCGCCGATCCCATCGTGCGCAGCGGCCGCTTCATGGTGCCGGGCGTGCGCCTGGGCAACGTCTTCGTGGGCATCCAGCCCGCGCGGGGGCGCGACCTGGACCTGGTGGCCACGTACCACGATGCCGATCTGGTGCCCACGCACGGCTACCTGGCCTTCTACTTCTGGCTGCGCCGCGCGTTCGCGGTGGACGCGGTGGTCCACGTGGGCAAGCACGGCAACCTCGAATGGCTGCCGGGCAAGAGCGTGGCGCTGGGCGCCGCGTGCTGGCCCGATGCCATCCTGGGCCCGCTGCCGCACCTGTACCCGTTCATCGTCAACGACCCGGGCGAGGGCAGCCAGGCCAAGCGCCGCACGCAGGCCGTCATCATCGACCACCTGATGCCCGCGCTCACGCGCGCCGAGACCTACGGCCCGCTGCAGCAGCTCGAGCGGTCCATGGACGAGTACTACGAGGCGCTGCCGCTCGACCCGCGCCGCGCCAAGCTGCTGCGCCAGAGCATCCTCGACCAGGTGCTGAAGAACGGCCTGCACCAGGAACTGGGCTTTGCCCCGCCGGCCGACGATGTACAGCGCGAGGCGCTGCTCGGCCGGCTCGACGCCTACCTGTGCGAAATCAAGGAGTCGCAGATCCGCGACGGCCTGCACATCCTGGGCCGCTCGCCGCGGGACCGCCAGCGGACCGACACGCTGGTGGCGCTGGCGCGCTTTCCGGGCGGCGCGGCCCCAGGGCTGGGCAGCCTGCTGGTGTCGTTGGCCCGTGATCTGGAACTGGGTGATTTCGACCCGCTGAACCCCGAGTGGGCCGCACCGTGGACAGGCCCGCGCCCTGCCGCGCTGCAGGCCCTGGGCGACGAGCCCTGGCGCCACGTGGGCCACACGCGGGAGCGCCTGGAGAAGCTGGCGGCGCAGTGCGTGCAGAAACACCTGGCGGTGGACGAGGCCGGGCACATCGTGGGCCTGCCCATGGACGCCACGCAGCGGCCGCACAGCGCCCAGGTGCTGGCGCGCATGCGCACGGTGCTGGCCCCTCGGCTCGATGCCTGCGGCCCCAACGAGATGGGCCAATTGCTGCGCGGCCTGGCGGGCAGGTTCGTGCCGCCCGGCCCCAGCGGCGCGCCTTCGCGCGGCCGGCCCGACGTGCTGCCCACGGGGCGCAACTTCTACTCGGTGGACACGCGCGCCGTGCCCACGCCCACGGCCTATGGCATGGGCGCGCTGGCGGCCGACCGCGTGGTGGAGCGGCATCTGCAGGACCATGGCAGCTTTCCCACCGCAGTGGGCCTGTCGGTCTGGGGCACCAGCACCATGCGCACGGGCGGCGAGGACATCGGGCAGGCCTTTGCGCTCCTGGGTGTGCGCCCCCGATGGGCGCCCGGCAGCAGCCGCGTGGTGGACATCGAAGTGCTGCCCATGGCGATGCGCAACCGCCCGCGCATCGACGTGACGCTGCGCGTGTCGGGGTTCTTTCGCGATGCCTTCCCCGGCGTGATCGACCTGTTCGACACGGCCGTGCGTGCCGTGGCCGCCATTTCGCCAGACGATGAGCCCGACGACGTGAACCCGATCCGCGTGCGCGTGCGGCGCGAGGCGGCCGAGAGTGAAGCCAGCGGCATGGCCGCCGAGGACGCTGAGCGCCGCGCCACATGGCGTGTGTTCGGCCCCCGCCCCGGCGGCTACGGTGCGGGCCTGCAGGAGGTGATGGCCTCCGGCCGCTGGAGCACGTCGGACGACCTGGCCCAGGCCTACCTGCGCGCGGGCGCCTTCGCCTACGGGCAGGGCGGCCACGGCGAGGCCGCGCGCGCCGCCTTCGAGCAGCGCCTGGCGGCGGTCGACGCCGTCCTGCACAACCAGGACAACCGCGAGCACGACATCCTCGACTCGGACGACTACTACCAGTTCCAGGGCGGCATGGCTGCGGCCGTGCAGCACCTGGCCGGCGCGCCGGCCGCGCTGTACCACGGCGACTTCAGCACGCCCGGCGCGCCGCGCATCCGTACGCTGAGCGAAGAAGTCGCCCGCGTGGTGCGCGCCCGTGCCGTCAACCCCAAGTGGATAGCCGGCGTGAAGCGCCATGGCTACAAGGGCGCCTTCGAGATCGCGGCCACGGTGGACTACCTGTTTGCCTTCGACGCGACCGCCGGCGTGGTGGCCGACCACCAGTACGCGCTGCTCGCCGATGCCTACCTGCACGACGACGACACACGCGATTTTCTGCAACAGCACAACCCGCTGGCTCTGCGCAGCGTGGGTGAGCGCCTGCTCGAGGCCATGCAGCGCGGCCTGTGGACCGAGCCCGGCGAGCACCGCGAGCGCATCGAGCAGCACCTGCTGGCCCTTGAACACCGGCTCGAAACCTACGGAGAGGGTCCCTTGCAATGACCACGATTTCCTTGGCCCCCGTGCCTGGCACCACATTCCCTTTCACCGCACTGATCGGCCACGAAGCCCTGCAGCGCGCGCTGTTGCTGGCCGCCATCGACCCTGGCATGGGCGGCGTGCTCATCAGCGGCCCACGCGGAACGGCCAAGTCAACGTCCGCACGTGCGCTGGCTGCGCTGCTGCCCGACTCGCCCTTCGTCACCCTGCCTCTGGCTGCCAGCCTGGAGCAACTGGTGGGCACGCTGAACATCGAAGACGTGCTGCGCGACGGACAAGTGCGCCTGGCGCCCGGCCTGGTGGCGCGTGCGCACGGCGGCGTGCTGTATGTGGACGAGGTCAACCTGCTGCCCGATGCGCTGGTGGATTCGCTGCTCGACGTGGCTGCCAGCGGCGTGAACACGGTGGAGCGCGACGGCGTGTCGCACCAGCATGCCGCGCGCTTCGTGCTGGTGGGCACCATGAACCCGGAGGAGGGCGAGTTGCGCCCGCAGCTGCTGGACCGCTTCGGCCTGTCGGTGGCGCTGCACAACCCGGCGGATGCCGCTGTGCGGCAGGCCATCGTGCGGGCCCGCCTGGCCTTCGAGGTCGACCCGGCCGCCGTAGCTGCGCGCCATGCCGCTGCGCAGGCCGAGGTCGCAGCGTCGGTGGTCCGTGCGCGTGCAGCGCTGGCGGGGCTGGAGTGGCCGGATTCCGTGGTGCACCATGCCGCTCAACTGGCCCTGGCCGCCGGGGTGGACGGTATCCGCGCCGACCTGGTGATGCTGCGCGCCGCGCGCGCGCTGGCCGCGCTGCAGCAGCATGGCAGCGTGCAGGTGTCGCATGTGGATGCAGTGGCCGAGCTGGCGCTGGCGCACCGGCGCAGCGACCACCCGGCCAGCGCGGCGCCGCCTTCAAGGCCTGCGCCGCCACCGCCGTCTTTCTCGCCACCTTCATCGCCATCGTCCGCCGACCGGCAGAGCGCAGGCGCAGCGCCCCAGGATGCCCCGGAGGGCGACTGGGGCGCCTTGCCGCCCGAACCCCAGCCCATGGCGCGCGTGCGCAGCACCGGAGCATGGCCACCAAAAAAAGCCTGAGCCACCCCGGCCCGCGCTCGCTGAAGACTCCCAAGGCAAGCGCAGGCTGGCGGTGGCAAGCTCCCCGCAATGCCTGGCTGCGCACGCCGCAAGCCGTGGCCCGGCCCGCCGGCGCGCAGGGTGCCGGCATCGTCTGGCTGCCCACGCTGCTGGCCAAGGGCCCGGCACGCCTGCAGCCCGAGCACCTGCGCCGCCAGCCGGCCAGCGCTGTGCAGCCTTGCCTGCACGTCATCGCGCTAGATACCTCGGGGTCGATGCGCCAGGGCGGGCGCCTGGCAAGGGCCAAGGGCTACGCCGCGCGCGTCATCGAACAAGCCGCGCGCGCGGGAGACCTGGTGGCGCTGCTGGGCTTCGGCGGCCAGGGCGTGCAACTGCTGCTGCCCCCGGGTCCCGCGCGCACGGCCGGCGCGGCGCGTGTGCGTCCGCTGGGCGGCGGTGGGGGCACGCCGCTTGCAGCCGGCCTGGCCGAGGCCGATCGCCTTCTGCGCACCGCGCGCCAACGGCGCGGCACGGCTGCACCTTCTTGTCTGTGGCTGCTGACCGACGGTCGCACGTTGGAGCAGCCCACCGCACCCGCCGCGGCCACGCACGTGGTGGTCGTGGATTTCGACGACCCGCTGCGACCCGTGGGCCGCTGCGCTGCCTGGGCCGCCCGGTGGCAGGCCGAGCACCGCACGCCCGAATCCCTGTCTTTCTAGAGCCTTCTTCACACATCGCGATGTCCGACGCTATTGCCTTCCCGCCGCCTTCCCACCCCACCGACGTGATCGTGTGCACCACCTGCCGTCCGGCCGGTGCATCCCGCGACCTTCCCGCCGACGGCGCGCTGCTGTTTGAGGCCGTGCAGACGGCGCAGCTCCAAGACGATGCGGGAGCCTGGGCCCGGGTGCGTGTGCGCGGCGTGGCGTGCCTGAGCAGTTGTTCGCGTGCCTGCTCGGTGGCCTTCCAGGCGCAGGGAAAGTACACCTTCGTGTTTGGCGACCTCACGCCCGACGATGAAACGGCGCGCCATGTGCTCGCCTGCGGCGCGATGCACGCTTGCGCCAGCGACGGCATGCTCAACCGCAACGAACGCCCCGAGCGCCTGCGCAGCGGCATCGTGGTGCGCCTGCCGCCCTCGGTATCCTGAGGCACCCCTTTCGACGCATCGATGGACGCCCTGACCACCATTCTTCTTCCCGCCGCTCACTGGGAGCTGCTGCCCGTGTTCCTTGGCGTGCCTGCGCTCGCGCTGGCGGTGGACTGGCGGCTGGGTGAGCCGCCTGCCGCGTGGCACCCCGTGGTCTGGATGGGCCGGGCGCTGCAGCGGGGCGGCGAGCGGGTGGCTCCGTTGGCGCCGGTGGCCCGGGATTGGAGATCTTTTTGGCTTGCAGCGATTGTCTGGTGCGCGCTGGCAGCTATTGTTTTTGTAGTGTCGGGCGTCTTGCAGCAGGTTGCGTTGACGGTGTACCCGCTCGTGGCTGCGGCGCTGCTGGCGTTGCTGCTCAAGCCTCTGCTGGCCTGGCGCATGCTGCGCGACGAAGTGCTGGCGGTGGAGGTCGCGCTGGGCCAGTCGCTGCCCGCAGGGCGCGAGCGCCTGTCGAGGCTGGTGAGCCGCGATGTGAGCGCGTTGACGTCCGAGGAGGTGCGCGAGTCGGCCATCGAGTCGCTGGCCGAAAACCTCAACGATTCGGTGGTGGCGCCGCTGTTCTGGTTCGCGCTGCTGGGCCTGCCGGGCGCCGCGCTGTACCGGTTGGCGAACACGGCGGACGCCATGTGGGGCTACCCGGGCATGCGCGGCGGGCGTTACTGGCAGTGGGCGGGCAAATGGGCGGCGCGGGCGGACGATGTGCTGTCGTGGCTGCCTGCGCGCATCGCCGCGCTGCTGCTGGCGGTGGGCGCGGGCGGTCTGCCGCTGCGCACGCTGGCGCGGCAGGCGCGCAAGACGCCGTCGCCCAACAGCGGCTGGCCCATGGCCGCGATGGCGCTGTCGCTGAACGTGCGTCTGGCCAAGCCGGGCGTCTATGCGCTCAACGGTGCGGCGCGCTCGCCTGGCCCGCTGGACACGCGCCGCGCCGCACGCCAGGGTGACAGGGTCGTGCTGATGCTGCTGCCGGTGGTGGTGGCCCTGCAGGTGCTGGTGGCGTTGGCAGCCATGGCGTTGATGGGCGGAGCCAAGCCATGAACGCGGTCACGCCCATGGAGATCGACACTGGTGTCTCTGCCTTGCCGCTGCACGGCGGGCCGGACGCTGGGGGCGTCCCGCTGCACGATTTTTCGACCAACAGCAATGCTTGCGGCCCGTGCCCGCAGGCGCTGCGCAGCGTGCAGGCGGCCGATGCCAGCCGCTATCCCGACCCTGCTTACACGGCGCTGCGGGCCCAACTGGCCGGCCTGCATGCCGTGGACCCGGGCCGCATCGTGCTGGCCGGCAGCGCGAGCGAATTCATTCACCGTGCCACGGCCTGGGCAGCGCGCCACGGCGCCACCTGCGTGGCCGTGCCGGCGCACAGCTACGGCGACTACGCACACGCAGCGCAGGCCTGGGGCCTGCAGGTGCTGCGTGCCGCACCTGGCGGCTTGCGGCCCGCTGCAGGCCTGCACTGGGCGTGCGAACCGTCGAGCCCGCTGGGCCAGGTGGACCCGGCGCTGGCCCTGTGGCACGCACAGGGCTGCGGGGCCGGCGCCCTGCAGGTGCTGGACTGCGCCTACGCGCCGCTGCGCCTGGACGGCCACCCCACCCACGCGCCCCCGTCGGCCTGGCAGCTGTGGACGCCCAACAAGGCGCTGGGCCTGACCGGCGTGCGCGCCGCTTACGCGATAGCCCCGGCGCACGAGACCCCCAGGCGCATCGCCGCGCTGCAGGGCATGGCGCCGTCGTGGCCCGTGGGCGCGCATGGCGTGGCCATGCTCACCGCCTGGGCGCAGCCCGCCGTGCAGCAGTGGCTGCAGCACAGCCTGGACACGCTGCGTGAGTGGAAGTCTGCCCAGCAGGCGCTGTGCACAGCCCTCGGATGGCGCGTGGTGCCCGGCAGCCTGGCCAACTATGTCGTGGCCCAGTGGCCTTTCGCCCACGCGGAGCAGTCGGAGCGTGTCCTGCATGAATTGCGCGCTCAGGGCATCAAGCTGCGCGACTGCAACTCTTTCGGCCTGCCCGGCCACGTGCGGCTGGGGGTGCTCGCGCCCGCTGCGCAGCAGGCGCTGGCCCGCGCCGTCCACGATGTGCAGCGCGCCGCCGCTACCATGCCCGATCCATCCAACCCCTGAGGAGCGCCACTTCGTGCGAACCATCACCGTCACCCGCTATGTCACGCCGCTGCGTGAAGGCGGCTCCATGCCCGCCGTCGTCGAAGGCGACGACCTGGGCCTGTACGTGCTCAAGTTCCGCGGGGCAGGGCAGGGCGTGCGCGCCCTGCTGGCCGAGATCATCGCGGGCGGCATCGCGCGCGCGCTGCAACTGCCTGTGCCCGAGATCGTGCTGGCCGACCTGGACCCGGCGCTCGCGCAGACCGAGCCCGACCCGGAGATCCAGGACCTGGTGCGCGCCAGCGGGGGGCTGAACGTGGGGCTGGACTACCTATCGGGCGCGCTCAACTTCGACCCGGCCGTGGACGAGGTGACCGACGACTTCGCCTCGCGCCTGGTGTGGTTCGACGCGCTTGTGGGCAATGTGGACCGTACCGCGCGCAACACCAACCTGCTGATGTGGCACCGCAAGCCCTGGCTCATAGACCATGGCGCGTCGCTCACATTCCACCATGCCTGGAACGGCGCGGTGGCCCAGCCTGCCAAACCGTTCGCACCCATCGCCGACCACGTGCTGCTGCACCGCGCCACCGCCATAGCGCAGGTCGATGGCGAACTGGCTGCGCTGCTCACGCGCGATGTGCTCACCCATATCCTGGCCGATGTGCCCGATGAGTTCCTGGCCATCGCCGGGGCCGAGCACACCGAGGGTCCGCTGTCGGCACCGGCGAGCCACCGCCAGGCCTATGTGGACCATTTCTGCGCGCGCCTGGAAGGCCGTGCCGCCTGGGTGGACGCGTTGAAGGGAGCCTTCGATGCGCAGCGCTGAGATGGATGTGTACGACTACGCCGTCGTGCGCGTGGTGCCGCGTGTGGAGCGCGAAGAATTCATCAACGCCGGCGTGATCCTGTCGTGCCATCGCAGCGGCTTCCTGCAGGCGGCGATCGCGCTCGATGAGGCGCGCCTGCTGGCCATGGATCCGCAGGTGGACATCGACACCGTGCGCCGCCACCTGTCGGCCATCGTCTCCATCTGCGCGGGCGAGGCAGGTTGCGGGCCGATTGCGCAGCTGCCCTTCCGCTCGCGCTTTCACTGGCTGACGGCGCGGCGCAGCGCGATCATCCAGACCTCACCGGTGCACACCGGCCGCTGCACCGATGCGGCAGCGGCGCTCGACCACATCATGGACCGCATGGTGCGGCCTTTGCCACCGCGCTGACCCTGCGCTGACCGCGGCCTGCCGTCCCCATCTTTCATGACCGAGTCTTCGACACATCCTCCACTGGCCCGCTGCGTGATGGTGCTGGGCACCACCAGCGGCGCCGGCAAAAGCTGGCTCACCACCGCCCTGTGCCGCTGGTACAGCAACCAGGGCCTGAAGGTGGCGCCATTCAAGGCGCAGAACATGAGCAACAACGCGCGCGTGGTGCCCGGCCCTGGCGGCATGGGCGCTGACGCGGGCGGCTTCGGCGCCTGGGGCGAGATCGGCAGCGCGCAGTACTTCCAGGCGCTGGCTGCCCGCGCCGTGCCCGAGGTGCGCATGAACCCGCTGCTGCTCAAGCCCGAGGCCGACACCAAGAGCCAGGTGGTGCTGATGGGGCAGGTGAGCGCCGAGCTGACCGCGCTGCCCTGGCGCGGCCGCAGCGAGCGGGTGTGGCCGCAGATTGCCGCCGCGCTGGACGCCCTGCGCGCCGAGAACGACGTGGTGGTGATCGAAGGCGCGGGCTCGCCCGCGGAGATCAACCTGCACGCCAGCGACATCGTGAACATGCGCGTGGCCCGTCACAGCGATGCGCGCTGCCTGCTGGTGACCGACATCGACCGGGGCGGCGCGTTTGCGCACCTGTACGGCACCTGGGCGCTGTTGCCCGAAGACGAGCGGGCGCTCATCCACGGCTTTGTGCTCAACAAGTTCCGGGGCGACGCTGCCTTGCTGGCCCCTGCGCCGCAGATGCTGCAGGAGCTGACCGGCGTGCCCACGGTGGCCACCATCCCGTTGCAATGGCACCACGGCTTGCCCGAAGAGGATGGTGTATTTGATATGACCCCCACGCTCGGCACTGGCGTGTCCTCGCTGCCCCCCGAGGGGGCCCTCGCGGCTAGGGGCGGCCCGTCGCCGCTCGCCGGCCGCAGCACCGCTGCCGGCGCGGTGTACACCACGGTGGCCGTCATCGCCTACCCGCGCATCAGCAACCTGGATGAGTTCCAGCCTTTGAAGAACGTGCCCGGCGTGCGCCTGCAGTGGGTGCGCAGCCCGGCCGACCTGGCGGCGCTGGGCGCTGCGGACTGGGTGGTGCTGCCCGGCTCCAAGGCCACCGCGTCGGACCTGGCCTGGCTGCGTGCACAGGGGCTCGACGGGGCCATCGCCACGCATGCCGCGCGCGGCGGGCGGGTGCTGGGCGTGTGCGGCGGCCTGCAGATGCTGGGGGAAGCGCTGATCGACACCGACGGCATCGACGGCAACGCGCCGGGCCTGGGCCTGCTGCCGCTGGTGACCGCGTTTGCGCGCGACAAGACGGTGCGGCTCACGCGAACGCGCTGGGGCACGCTGGCGGGGCCATGGAGCGCCTTGTCAGGGGTGGATGTGTCAGGCTACGAGATCCACCACGGGCAGACCGCGCAGCACCCGGCCATGGCCGCCAGGGGCGATGTGGCGCGCGAGGTGATGCCGGGCCTGGCCTGGACCAATGCGGCGGGCAATGTGCTGGGGGTGTACCTGCACGGGATGTTCGAAGACACGGCGGTGCTGCACGCGCTGTTCGGCACGCGCGCCCCCACCCTCGACAGTGTGTTCGACGGCCTGGCACAGTCCGCCGAGGCCTGCTTTGCGCCCGGTGTGCTGGCGGCGTTGATCGCGCACCCGGCGCCCGGCACTACGCCTGCTGCGGCATGACGGTGCGCGCCACCTCAGAGCCGCTCGCAGTGGTACGCGAGCGTGGTGTACGGGAAGCGCACGGTGTCTTGCCCGCGCAGCGCGGGACGGCGGGCGATGAGTTCTTCGATCTGCGCACGCACCTGCTGGCGCTCGGCATCGGGCAGCGCGGCGATGAAGCTCACCCACATGAAGCGGTCGATGATGACCTGCTCTGGCGGGCCCACGTGTTCGTGCTGCAGTCGCGTCTCGGCCAGGGCGCTGAAGCCGGGGTGAGGGAACGGTTGCTTCCAGTCGCCCTTGTAGAACCGCGGGGCATCGCCTTCGAAGGGCGTGATGATGGTGGTCAGCTCGGCCACCCAGTCCACGGATTCATCGCGCACATTCCACACCAGGCCGAGCTTGCCGCCGGGACGCAGCACGCGGTGGAACTCGTCCAGCGCGTCGGTGCCCGCGAACCAGTGGAACGACTGCGCGCAGACCACCGCGTCGAGCGTGGCATCGGGCAGGGGGATGGCCTGCGCCGTGCCTGCCAGCGTGCGCACCGTGGGCAACTGCAGTGCGTCGATCTTGGCGCGCATCGCGTCCACCGGCTCCACGCCCACCACATCGGCCCCGGTGGTCGCCAGCAGCGCGGTGAACTTGCCCGTGCCCGCACCCACATCGGCCACCTGCCGCCCCGGGCCCAGGCCCAGGGTGTGCGCCAGCCAGTCCGACAGCGCCGCCGGGTAGTCCGGCCGGCCGCGCGCGTAGGCCTGGGCCTCTTTCGCGTAACCCTGCTGTGCCGCAGCGTGCACAGCGTCATTCTTTGTGTTCACTACCACCATGACTGCACCTTTCGTTCTACCGTCCGTTGATGATTTGCATGATGCCGCGTTGGCCGCCCGCCTGCAGCACGTGATCGATTACAAGACCAAGCCGCTCGGTTCATTGGGCGCGCTGGAGCGCCTGGCGCTGCGCCTGGGCGTCATCCAGGGCACCGAGACGCCTGCACTGCATGCGCCGCAGATGCTGGTGTGCGCGGGCGACCACGGGCTGGCCGCAAGGGGCGTGTCGGCGTTTCCGAGCGATGTGACCTGGCAGATGGTCGAGAACTTCCTGGTCGGTGGCGCCGCCGTGAGCGTGCTGGCGCGCCAGCACGGCCTGGGCCTCACGGTGGTGGACTGCGGCGTGGCCAAGCCCATCGCGGCGCGTGATGCCGCGCCGGGCCAGCCGCAGTTGCTGCTGCGCAAGGTGGCTCTGGGCACGCAGGATGCGTCGGTCGGGCCTGCGATGACCGCAGCGCAGTGCGGCGAGGCCCTGGCCCACGGCGCGGAGGTTGTGCGCGGTCTGCCCGGCAATGCGCTGCTGCTGGGCGAGATGGGCATCGGCAACACATCGGTGGCGTCGCTGCTGCTCGCTCGCCTGGCCGGCCTGCCGCTGGCCGAGGTGACGGGTGCGGGCACGGGGCTCGACGCCGCCGGCATCGGGCGCAAGCGCGCCGTGCTGCAGCAGGCGCTGGATGCGAACGCGGATGCCACCAGCCCGCTCGATGCACTGGCGGCCCTGGGGGGCTTCGAGGTGGCCACGCTGGTCGGCGCGGTGCTGCAGGCTGCTGCCGAGCGCCGCGTGATCGTGGTGGACGGTTTCATCACCAGTGCCGCTGTGCTGGTGGCCAGCCGCCTGCAGCCGCATGTGCTGCAGCGCTGCGTGTTCGCCCACCGCTCGGGCGAACGGGGCCACAGCCTCATGCTGGCGCAGATGCAGGCCGAGCCGCTGCTGGACCTGGGCCTGCGCCTGGGCGAAGGCTCGGGCGCAGCGCTGGCCTGGCCGCTGCTGCAGTCGGCCTGTGTGGTGCTGGGCGAGATGGCGAGCTTCGAGTCGGCCGGGGTGGCCACGCAGACGGCCTGAACGCTGCGCGAGCAGGACCGGCCGGCCGGGTCAGGACGCCACGGTGCGGTTGCGGCCCTGTTCCTTGGCCCGGTACAGCGCTGCGTCAGCGCGCGAGAGCATGGCGTCCAGCGTCTCGCTGGGGCCGTGCCAGCTGGTCACGCCAATGCTGACCTGGCAGTCCAGGGGGTGGCCGGCGGTCAGGGCCGCGTGGACGCGCCCTGCCACTGCTGCTGCCGCCGCGGCATCGGCGCCCGGCAGCAACACCATGAATTCTTCACCTCCGTAGCGGCCCAGGCGATCGGCGCGGCGCAGCACCTGCTTCGTGCACTGCGCGAAGTGCACCAGCACCGCGTCGCCGTGCTGGTGTCCTCGCGAGTCGTTCACTGCCTTGAAGTTGTCCAGGTCCAGCATCATCATGGACGGCCCCTCTCCGTAGCGGCGGGCGCGCTCCAGTTCGTCCTCGCAGCGTTGCAGCAGGGCGCGGCGGTTGAGCGTGCCGGTCAGCGAGTCATGAGTGGCCAGGTGTTCCAGCTCCGTGCGTAGGCGGTCGGTGGCCATGAGCACCGCGCCGATGGACAGCATGAGTACCGTCAGCACATAGGCTCCGATGTAGAACGTCTGGAACACCGACGGCTCCATCAGGTCGGCCCCCGCATACCCGGTGGCGATGGAGACAAGGCGCATGGCCAGCACGCCCATGTGAAGGCCGAGCACTACCTGCACCAGCCGCACTGGAAAGGTCTGCTCGCCGTGCCGCATCATGAAGCGCAGCTGGACGGCATACACCACGCCCATGAGGACCGAGAAGAAGGCCACCCGCAACGCGTAGTGCGCAAACCCGTAGGTGAGCAAGATGAAGACACCCGTGCTGGCTGCCATGACCCAGGCCCAGCGCCGCCAGGTGGGCGCGGCCCCCATGAAGCTGCGCGTGCCCATGTAGTAGGTCACAGAGCCCAGTACCAGCAGTTCGTTGGCAAGCACCAGGCTCAGCCAGTCGGGGACAAAGCCGCGCACGCTGAAAAGCACGGTGGATGCCAGCCACAGCAGCGGGGCAGCAGCCCACGCGCCGACGCCACGGATGGACGGCGGGTAATGCCGCCGCATGAACAGCAGCACGATGGCCATCACGGCGGACATGAAGCCCGCCATGGCGATCATGGAGCGCGGGTCGAGTTGCGTCATCCGTCTGGGAAAGGTGCTGCGCGGTGAAAGTAATAATTTGTATCTGAGATTCAGTATAGCCATGTGATGGCGAACCCTGGTCAGGTTGCACCGTAGCAAGCGCTTTCGCACCAATAAAAGGCTTAAATCGCCTACCAAGCGCGGTACATATGCTGTAGCGTCATTCACTTGGTGCGGTATGCGCACGATGCTGGTGCGTTTTGTACTCAAAGTGAAATAAAGATTGTGTACAAAACTGGCATGGCGCTTGCATTGGCAAGTCCATGCAAGTCACTGCCTCCACCAACGCTCCAGCCGCTATTGAAATCGTCGCGCTCACCAAGCGATATGCCAGCGGCAAGCCTGCCGTGGACGCGATCAACCTGCGCATCGCCAGTGGCAGCTACTGCTGCCTGCTCGGGCCCTCGGGCTGCGGCAAAAGCACCACCTTGCGCATGATTGCCGGCCACGAGTCGGTGACCAGCGGGGACATCCTGCTGGAGAACCGCAACATCACCGACCTGCCCGCCGCTGCACGCGGCACGGCCATGATGTTCCAGAGCTTCGCGCTGTTTCCCCATCTCTCGGCGCTGGACAACGTGGCCTTCAGCCTCAAGATGAAGGGCGTGGCCCGGGCCGAGCGCCAAGCCAAGGCGCGCGACCTGCTCGAGCGCGTGGCCATGGGCCATCTGGCCGAGCGCAAGCCGGCCGAGCTGTCGGGTGGGCAGCAGCAGCGTGTGGCGCTGGCGCGCGCGCTGATCACCCAGCCGCGCGTGCTGCTGCTGGACGAACCCCTTTCCGCGCTGGACCCTTTCCTGCGCATCCAGATGCGCGCCGAGTTGCGCCGCTGGCAAAAGGAGCTGGGCCTGACCTTCATCCACGTGACCCACTCGCAGGAAGAGGCCATGGCGCTGGCAGACACCATGGTGGTGATGAATCACGGTGTGATCGAGCAGGTGGGCAGCCCGCACGAGGTCTACAACCGGCCGGCCAGCGAGTTCGTGGCGCGCTTCATGGGCGGCCACAACGTGATCGATACCGAGGGTGGCAAGGTCGGCGTGCGCACCGACCACCTGCAGATCGCCCCCGCCAGTGCCGAGCTGCCCTGGGGCGCCCAGCGCATGCAGGCCGTTGTGACCGACGTGGAGTATCAGGGCACCTATGTGCTGCTGGGCCTGCAGAAGCAGGGCGTGGCCCTGTCGGCCAACGCCACGGCGGCGTATTCGGTGATGGTGTCCGAGGCCGCCTTTGCTGCGCAACCCTATGCGGTGGGCCAGGGCGTGCAGCTGCATTGGACGCCTGAGCAGGCCCATCCCCTGTCCCCACGTGCTGCTCCGTTGTCCGCCCATGTGGCTGCTGCGGCCACTGCGCAGGCCGTGCCGGCTTGATGGTTGTTTTTTATTTCGTTGTCCGCTGTTCCAACCCCTCCACTTTGCCAACCAAGGAGCTTTCCCATGTCCGACGATTCTCGTGCTGATTCCCCCGCTGCTGTTGCGTCCTCCGACACCACCGGCGGCATGCAGCGCCGCTCACTGCTCAAGGGCACGGCAGGCATCCTGGCCGCCGGCGTGTTCCCGGCTGTCCACTCGCAGGAAAAGATCGTGCTGCGCTACCTGGGCACGGCGGTGAACCAGGACAAGGCCATTGCCGAGAAGTTCAAGGCCGACACCGGCATCGAGATCCAGTACGTGGCCGTGACCACGGACGACGTGACCAAGCGCGCGGTGACCGCGCCCAACAGCTTCGACCTGATCGACACCGAGTACTTCTCGCTGAAAAAGATCGTGCCCACGGGCAACTTGAAGGGCATCGACACCAAGCGCATCAAGAACGCCGACAAGATCACCACGCTGTTCACCACCGGCATGGTGGCCGGCAAGGCCGTGGGCGACCAGGGCACGGCGCCCAAGAAGGTGATCTACCTGGAGGGCGAAAAATCCAAGAAGTTTGCAACCGCGCCCACGCAGTACATGTCGCTCATCCCCACCGTGTACAACGCCGACACGCTGGGCATCCGCCCCGACCTGATCAAGCGCCCCATCAACTCCTGGGCCGAGCTGCTCAACGCCGAGTTCAAGGGCAAGACCGCGATCCTGAACATTCCTTCGATCGGCATCATGGACGCCGCCATGGTGGTCGAGGCCATGGGCATCTACAAGTACCCCGACAAGGGCAACATGACCAAGAAGGAGATCGACCTCACGATCAAGACCCTGATCGAAGCCAAGAAGCAGGGCCAGTTCCGCGCGCTGTGGAAGGACTTCAACGAGTCGGTCAACCTGATGGCATCGGGCGAGGTGGTGATCCAGTCGATGTGGAGCCCGGCCGTCACCGCCGTGCGCACCAAGGGCATCGCCTGCAACTTCCAGCCCCTCAAGGAAGGCTACCGCGCCTGGGCCGCCGGCTTCGGCCTGCCGGCCACATTGAGCGGCCGCAAGCTCGATGGCGCGTACGAGTTCATCAACTGGTTCCTGGACGGCTGGGCCGGTGCGTACCTGAACCGCCAGGGCTACTACAGCGCCGTGCTGGAAACCGCCAAGTCCAAGATGGAAGCCTACGAGTGGGCCTACTGGATGGAAGGCAAGCCCGCCACGCAGGACATCAAGAGCCCCAACGGCGACGTGCTGGCCAAGTCCGGCGCGGTGCGCGACGGCGGCAGCTATGAGTCGCGCATGGGCGGCATCGCTTGCTGGAACGCGCTGATGGACGAGAACAACTACATGGTCCAGAAGTGGAATGAATTCGTCGCGGCGTAGAGGTTTCACCCCCTGAGGCGCTGCGCGCCTTCACCCCTCTCTCGAACCGCTGCGCGGTTCGGGAGGGGGACGCCCCCGGTGCGGCGGGGCGGCCCTTGCACGGGGGCACTGGCCTCTGGCAGCGTCAGTTTCGACGACCGTTGCCCGATGCGATGGATATTTGATTTGAAAACACCATGAGCACTACCCACACTCCGACCATGCCTGCAGCGGCCACTCCCGGGCGCGGCATTGCCGCCTGGTGGCAGGCCGCGCCGTTCACGCTGGTGTTCGTGCTGTTCTTCCTGGTGCCGCTCGCGCTGATCGTGATGGTCAGCTTCTGGGACTTCAACGAGTACGAATTGCTGCCGGGCTTTACGTTCAAGAATTACGTGTCGATCTTCGATGGCTGCAGCGATGTTTCCGATGGGTTGTGCGTCACGCTCAAGACGTACTGGTCCACGCTCAAGTTCAGTTTTCTCGTGTGGCTGATCACGCTGGTGATCGGCTTCACCGTGGCCTATTTCCTGGCCTTTCATGTGCGGTCGTCGGGCATGCAGACGCTGCTGTTCGTGCTGTGCACCATTCCGTTCTGGACGTCGAACGTGATCCGCATGATCTCGTGGGTGCCGCTGCTGGGGCGCAACGGGTTGGTCAACCAGACCCTGGTGGGGGCGGGGCTCGTCGATCAGCCCGTCGAATGGCTGCTGTTCTCGGACTTCTCGGTGGTGCTGGCCTTCGTGCACCTGTACACCATGTTCATGATCGTGCCCATCTTCAACAGCATGATGCGCATCGACCGCAGCCTCATCGAGGCCGCCAGCGACAGCGGGGCCAGCGGCTGGCAGACGCTGTGGAACGTGATCGTGCCGCTGTCGCGCACCGGCATCATCATCGGTTCCATCTTCGTGATCACCATCGTCATGGGTGATTTCGTGACCATCGGCGTGATGGGCGGCCAGCAGATCGCCTCTATCGGCAAGATCATCCAGGTGCAGACGTCCTACCTGCAGTTCCCGCTGGCCGCGGCCAATGCCGTGATCCTGCTCGCGGTGGTGCTCATGATCATCTGGGGCCTCACGCGCCTCGTGGACATCCGAAAGGAGCTGTGATGGCAAACCGCATCCGCGAATCCCGCCCCGCCAGCTTCTGGCTGCTGGCCATCGTGTTCAGCCTGTTCGTGCTGTTCATGTACGGGCCCATGTTCGTCATCTTCATCCTGAGCTTCCAGGGCCCCGAGGGCGGGCTGACCTTTCCCATGCGCGGTGTGTCGCTGCACTGGTTCCACAAGCTGGCCGAAGGCCTGGGCGTGGTGGACATCGGCGCGGCGCTGTGGCGCTCGCTGGGCCTGGGTGTGGCGGTGATGCTGTGCACGGTGGTGCTGTCGGTGCTGGCGGGCCTGGCCTTTCGCAAGCGGCTGGCGGGCGGCAATACGCTGTTCTTCATCGTGGTGGCCAGCCTGATCATGCCGTCCATCATCGTGTCGCTGGGCATCGGGCTGGAGTTCCGGCTCATCGACAACGGCATCAAGGCCGCGCTCGAATGGCTGGGCATGGAGGGTGCTCTGGAGGGCTACGGAACGTCGCTCGGCCTGTTCACCTCGGCCCTGGGCGCGCACCTGACCTGGACGCTGCCGTTCGGCCTGCTGATCATGTTCGCGGTGTTCAACCGCTTCAACCCGGCGTACGAAGAGGCCGCGCGCGACCTGGGCGCCACGCCCTGGCAGGGCTTTGCCCATGTGGT
The DNA here is from genome assembly GCF_019219095.1 of Acidovorax sp. sic0104. GTDB lineage: Bacteria > Pseudomonadota > Gammaproteobacteria > Burkholderiales > Burkholderiaceae_C > Acidovorax. The sequence continues at coordinate 42,292 of NZ_JAHUWH010000012.1, read as the reverse complement.
GCTGCCGCTGATCGCGCCCTCGGTCGTGGGCATCGGCATGTTCGGCTTCACGCTCAGCTGGGACGAGATCGCCCGCACCTCGCAGGCCATCGGCGACGTGAACACGCTGCCGCTGGAGCTGCAGGGCCTGACCAGCACCGTCACCACGCCGTCGATCTACGCGCTCGGCACCCTGACCACGGTGGTGTCGTTCGTGGTCATGGGCATCACGCTCGCCCTGGTGTGGGCATTGGGCCGCGGGCGCAAGGGCCGTTCGGGGTAAAAACGGCACATCTATGACCACGACTGCCAAGAAACCCCGGCGCGCAGCCCAAGCTGCCGCTTCTGCCCCCGCCTCCGCGCCCGCTGAATCGCCCGTTCAGTCGCCCGTTCAGTCGCCCATGGCCGACGTCCCGGGCCAGTTGAGCGACAACGACATGTACGACCGCATGGTGTCGGCCATCCTGGACCACCGCCTGCCGCCCGGCACCAAGCTGGTCGAGGACAAGCTGGCAGCGGCCTTTGGCGTGTCGCGCACGCGCGTGCGGCCGCTGCTGGTGCGGCTGGCCAATGAGCAGGTGGTCACGCTCACACCCAACCGGGGCGCGTCCATCGCCCAGCCGACACCGCAAGAGGCGCTCGAGGTGTTCGAGGTCCGCCGCCTGCTGGAGCCGCGCCTGGTGGAGCTTTTCATCGCCAACGCCACCGACGCCGACATCGCCGCGCTGCGCACCTGCATCGACGACGAGGAGGCTGCGCGCGCCGGTGGCGACATGCGCCGGGCCATCCGCCTGTCGGGCGACTTTCACCTGCACATCGCCCAGGCCGCAGGCCACCAGACGCTCGGGCGCATCCTGCGCGAACTGGTCTCGCGCACCTCGCTCATCCTCATGACCTACAGCCCGAGCCACGCCCGCGAGCGCGAGGAGGCCACGGCCTGCGGCTGCCGCGAGCACCGTGCGCTGATCGACGCCATCCGCCTGCGCGACGCGCGCGAGGCGGCGCGGCTGATGCTGGACCATCTGAAACGCATCGAGTCCCAGCTGGAGTTCACGCCGCCCGCCAGCGATGCGCCCGACCTCATCGGCCTGCTGCTGGGACGCGCGGCCTGAGCGCTGCTGTTTGTCGGACATCATTTTTTACACCGTGCGCCAACTGCTGGTCATCAACCCCAACACCTCTGCCAGCGTGAGCGCGCTGCTGCAGCACCACGTGCAGGCCGCTGCGGGCTCGCACGTGGCGGTGCGCACCGCCACGGCGCGTTTCGGTGCGCCGTACATCGCTTGCGAGGCCAGCTACGCGGTGGCCGCGCACGCCGCGCTCGACGCCTGGGCCCACGACCTGGCCCAGCCGCAGGGCAGGCAGCAGCCGCCCGACGCCGTGCTGATCGGCTGCTTTGGCGACCCGGGCCTGATGGCGCTGCGGGAAAGCAGCCCCGTGCCCGTGACCGGCCTGGCCGAAGCGTCCTTCATCGAATCCGCACGCCACGGCCGCTTTGCCATCGTCACCGGTGGCGAGCGCTGGGGCCCCATGCTGCAGCGCCTGGCGCAGGCCCTGGGGCATGCGCACGGGCTGGCTGGCATCCACACCGTGGCGCCCACAGGTGCCCAACTGGCCGCCGACCCGGACGCCGCCCGCGCCCTGCTGGCCCAGGCCTGCCGCGACGTGGTGCGCCAGATGGGTGTGCAGGCCGTGATCCTGGGCGGTGCAGGCCTGGCCGGCATGGCCGCCGCCGTGCAGCCGCAGGTGGGCGTGCCGGTGATCGACAGCGTGGTAGCGGGGGCGACCTGGGCGCTGCGGGTGCACCCGGTGCCGCCGGAGCGTCGGGTGGCGGGGTTTGATGTCGTGTGGAGCGGGGTCTCGGCGGACATGGGGGCGTTGGCTGCAGCGGCTTGACGATGTTCGGTGCTTCCGCACCGGGGTTTCAAGCATTTTGGGTCTCTACCGCTTGACTGGTATGCGTCAGCAGCTATCGAATCTGTAGCGGCAGGCCGGATGGATCAAGGCGCCATCACCTTCGGCTCGAAATCGCAATACCGTGCCACCACGCATTCCCAGCAGTGCGGCTTGCGCGCCTGGCACACGTAGCGGCCGTGCAGGATGAGCCAGTGGTGCGAATCCACGGCGTATGCATCGGGCACGCGCTTCATCAGCTGCAGCTCCACGGCCAGCGGGTTCTTGCCCGGGGCCAGGCCGGTGCGGTTGCTCACGCGGAAGATGTGGGTGTCCACCGCCATGGTGGGCTGGCCGAACGCCACGTTGAGCACCACGTTGGCCGTCTTGCGGCCCACGCCGGGCAGGGCCTCCAGGGCTTCGCGGGTGCGGGGGACCTGGCCGCCGTGCTGCTCCACCAGGATCTGGCAGGTCTGCAGCAGGTGGCGGGCCTTGCTCTTGTACAGGCCGATGGTCTTGATGTAACTCTCCAGGCCTTCCAGGCCCAGGTCCCGTATGGCCTGGGGCGTGCCCGCCACCGGGAACAGCTTGCGCGTGGCCTTGTTCACGCCCACGTCGGTGGCCTGGGCAGACAGCAGCACGGCGGCCAGCAGCTCGAACGGGGTGGTGTATTCCAGCTCCGTGTTGGGCATGGGGTTGGCCGCCTTGAGGGTGGCGAAGAAGGGCTCGATGTCGGAGGTCTTCATCTGTATTTGGGTGGGGATGTCTTTTTTCTGGACGGCACGGGTGGTGCCGCCGCATTGTCCCGCAGCTGGCCGCGCAGGAATTCCAGGAACATGCGCACGGCGGCCGGCAGGGTACGGCCGTGCAGGGTCTGCAGCTCGGTATGGCGCGCTCCCATGCCGGGCTCGCGGATCTGCGCGGCGTGCAGTTCACCGCGCAGCACGCGGTCGCGCACCGTGACCTCGCCCGAGATCGACAGTCCGCCGCCGTGCAGCACGAAGTGCATCAGGGTCTCGAAGTGGTTGCACACCAGCGCGGGCTCGAACACCAGGCCGCGCTGGCTGCAGCCGATGTCGAACAGCTGGCGCACCGTGTTGTCGCGCTCGGGCAGGGCGATGGGGTAGCCATGCATCTGCGCGAGCGTGACCGACGCGAAACGCGCGAGCGTGTGATCCTTGCGCATGATGGCGATGACGGGTGATGCCTGCCGGTGCTGCACGGTGATATCGCGCTCGGCCGAGCGGCTGTAGGTCAGCCCGATGTCGGCATCGCCGTTGAGCACGGCGGTGGTCACGGCCGCGGGGCTGACCACCCGCAGGTGGAACTGGATGCCGGGGTACTGCGTGCGGAACTGCGCCATCACCCGGGGCAGGAATTCGATGGCAAAACCGGCGGAACTGCACACGCGCACCAGCCCGGTGTGCAGACCCTGCAGCGCAGCTATGTCCGAGACCACGCGGTCCGCCTCCAGCGCGCCGCGCCGGGCGTAGGCCGCCAGCAGCTCGCCAGCGGCGCTGGGCGCCATGCCGCGCGGGCGCCGCTCGAACAGCGGCACGGAGAGCAGGTCTTCGAGCGCGGCCACCTGCCGGCTCACGGCCGAGGGCGACACGTTCAGGCGCGTGGCGGCCTCGCTGACCGAGCCGCTGCGCACGACCTCCAGAAAGTAGCGCAGTGCCGTGTCCTGAAGCCGGGTCGAAAGCATGGGGCCGCCTTGGGGTGTGGGTTGCGTAAAACGCAACGATAACCTCAGAAATCGTCGATTGTCGAAACGCAAGGGGCTGCTTATGCTGACTTGCAAATGACACAATCCTCCAGCTCCGCCACATCGACCACACCCGCGCAGCCTGCCCAGAGCTGCAGCGCACCGGGCGGCATCGTCGGTCACACGGCCACCAGCCTGTCGCGCGCCATCCACGCCCGCGACGTGTCGTGCGCCGAGGTGCTCGACGCCTACCTGGCACAGGTCGACCGCCTGAACCCCGTGGTCAATGCGCTCGTGTCCCTGGCAGACCGGGACGTGCTGCGCGCCCAGGCCTCGGAGCGCGATGCGCAACTGGCGCGTGGCCAGAGCCTGGGGCCGTTGCACGGCTTTCCGCAGGCGCCCAAGGACATCATGCCCGCCGCCGGCATGGTCACCACGCGCGGTTCACCCATCTTCGCGGGGCAGGTGTCCACCACCGACGCCGTGGTGTTCGAGCGCATGCGCGCGGGCGGCGCGCTGTTCATCGGCCGCAGCAACTCGCCCGAGTTCGGGCTGGGCGGGCACACCTACAACCCCGTGTACGGCACCACGCGCAATGCGTTCGACCCGGCCGTGTCGGCGGGCGGCAGCAGCGGCGGGGCGGCGGTGGCCGTGGCCCTGCACATGCTGCCGGTGGCCGACGGCTCGGACATGATGGGGTCGCTGCGCACGCCGGCGGCGTTCAACAACGTGTACGGGCTGCGCACCTCGTTCGGCCTGGTGCCGCACGGCCCGACCGAAGAGGTGTTCTTCCAGCAGTTCAGCGTGGCCGGCCCCATGGCGCGCAACATCCCGGACCTGGCGCTGCTGCTGTCGGTGCAGGCGGGCTTCGATGCGCGGCTGCCGCTCACGCGCCGGCACGAGGACATTGCCTTGCTGGGGCAGCCGCTGGAGCGCGACTTTCGCGGTGCGCGCATCGGCTGGCTGGGCGACCTGGGCGGGCACCTGCCCACCGAGCCCGGCGTGCTGGCCACCTGCGAGCAGGCGCTCGCGCACTTTCGCACGGTGGGCTGCGCGGTGGAATCCGTGGTGCCTGCGTTCGACATGGCACAGCTGTGGAGCGCCTGGATCGACCTGCGCAGCTTCAGCGTGGCGGGGGCCAATGCGGCCCTGTACCGCAACCCGGACACGCACGCACTGCTCAAGGCCGAGGCGGTGTGGGAGATCGAGCGCGGCGTGCGCCTGTCGGCCCTGCAGGTGTACGACGCGGCCCGCGTTCGCAGTGCCTGGTACCAGGTGCTGCGCGGCCTGTTCGAGCAGTTCGACTTTCTGGTGCTGCCGGCTGCGCAGGTTTTTCCGTTCGATGCCGACCTGGACTGGCCGCATGCGGTGGGTGGCCGCACCATGGACACCTACCACCGCTGGATGGAAACCGTCGTGCCCGCCACCATGGCCGGCCTGCCCGCACTGGCTGCGCCTGCGGGCTTCGGGCCCGGCGGCTTGCCGGCGGGGCTGCAGATCATCGGCCCGGCGCAGGCCGATGCGGCCGTGCTGCAGATCGGCCATGCATACGACCAGGCCAGCGACCATGCCCGGGTGCCGAGCCCGTTGCTGGGTTGATGCGCGCTGTTTTTCCCCATCGTTTCGCCATCCCGCCCTTCACGCATTTTTTGACCGGAGAACCCCCCATGTCCCTGCCGCGCTCCCGCTTCGTATCGTGTCTCCTGGCCAGCGCATTCGTGCTGGCAGCGCCCGCCGTGTCGTGGGCGCAGCAGACCTATCCCGACCGGCCCGTGAAGCTGGTCGTCCCGTTCGCCCCCGGCGGTGCCACGGACATCCTGGGGCGCCTGCTGGCCACGGCGATGGGCGAGCGGCTGGGCCAGCCGATGGTGGTCGAAAACAGGCCGGGCGCGGGCACGGTGGTGGCCGCGTCGCTGGTGGCCAAGGCACCGGCCGACGGCTACACCCTGCTGCTGGGCGCCAACACCACGCTCACCATGAACCCCGCCATCCGCACCAACCTGCCGTACGACCCGGTGCGCAGCTTCACGCCCATTGGCATGGTGGCCGACATGGGGCTGCTGCTGGTGGCCCATAACGATGTGCAGGGCAGCACGCTCAAGGACATCGTGGCGCAGGCCAAGGCCGCGCCGGACAAGTTCTCGTACGGGTCCTACGGCACGGGCTCGTCGGTGCACTTCGGCGCCGAGATGCTCAAGGCCACCGCAGGCTTTCCGATGCTGCACGTGCCCTTCAACGGCAGCTCGCCCAACCTGACTGCGCTGATGGGCGGGCAGGTGCAGCTGGCGGTGGACACGGTGGTGGCATCCACCCCGCTCATCAAGGCCGGCAAGATCAAGCCCATCGCCGTGCTGAGCCCGCAGCGCCTGGCGTTGCTGCCCAACGTGCCCACGGTGGCCGAGAGCGGCTACCCGGGCTTCGACATGGGCTCGTGGTTCGCGTTCGTCGCCCCCTCCGGGCTGCCTGCACCGGTGCACAAGAAGCTGGAGAAGGCCCTGGCCGACACCATGGCGTCCGCCGAGTTCAAGAAGAAGCTGGTGGACATCGGCATGACCCCCGCCTGGGGCAACGGCGACGCGCTGCGCGCCCGCATCGAGCGCGAGCTGCCGCTGATGCGCGCCGTGGCGGCGCGGGCGGATATCCGCGTCGATTGAACAAGAAGGCGGCGCGCTGGGGCGCGGGGGGGGCTTGCTCAGGCCTTGCGCTGCACCGCCAGGCACAGCCAGCAGGCAAACGCGCCCGTGGCGGGGTTGACGGCGAAGTGCTCGTCATACACCTCGACCGCCGGCCGCGCGGCCACTTCCCAGCCCGCGGGGATCTGCCCCGGGGCCATCATGCCCGCCCAGGCCGCGCCGATCTCCGGCCCGGTGCCCACGAACTGCAGGCAGGCGTAGTCGCCGCCCGCAAAGTCCTGCACCATCGCCTCGGTGCCCGTGCGCAAGCCCACGCCGACCTGCACGCAGGCGTCGTAGCGGCACTGCTCGGGCGGGGTGCAGGCGGGGTTGTCCAGGCTGATCCCGTAGTACTTGGGGCGCGGCTCGGCCAGGCCATGGGCCTGGCACCACCGGCCAAAGCGGTCCCACAGGTGCGTGAGCGACGGGCCGTAGGGGCCGGTCTGGCGCATGTAGGCCAGGCGCATGCGGGGCAATTGGCGGATTTCGAGGGGCATGGGGCAGGTCTTTCAGGCGGGTGGTGGCCGACAACGCGGCGCCTTGCATCGTAAACACCTTGCCCGTCGCAGGAAACCTGCTCGGCAATTGGCGACAATGGCAGATTCTTCGCCACCCACCTTGTTGACGCCATGCAATTCGCCGACCGCCTGAACAATGTAGAAACCTCCGCCATCCGCGAGCTTTTCAAGCTGCTGGGCAAGCCCGGCATCATCAGCTTTGCGGGCGGCTTCCCGGACAGCGCGATGTTCGATGTGGATGGCATCCGTGCTGCCAGCAACGCCGCGCTGGCCGAAGAACCCGGCGCCGCACTGCAATACGGCGCGACCGAGGGCTACAACCCGCTGCGCGAGCAGCTGGCCGCCTTCATGGCATCCAAGGGCGCCACGGCGGTCGCCGCCGACAACCTCATCGTCACCACCGGCAGCCAGCAGGCGCTGGACCTGCTGGGCAAGACGCTCATCAGCCCCGGCGACAAGGTCATCGTGGAAGGCCCGACCTTCCTGGCCACCATCCAGTGCTTTCGCCTGTACGGCGCCGAACTCATCAGCGCACCCATCGACGCCAACGGCGTGAAGACCGACGAGCTGGAAAAGCTGATCGCCGAGCACAAGCCCAAGTTCGTGTACCTGATCCCCACCTTCGGCAACCCCAGCGGCGCCATGCTGAGCGCCGAGCGCCGCAAGGCCGTGCTGGAAATGGCGGTGAAGCACAACACCCTGATCGTCGAGGACGACCCCTACGGAGACCTGTATTTTGGCGATGCGCCACCCCCCAGCTTGCTCAACCTGTCGGCCAGCGTGCCCGGCAGTCGCGAGCTGCTGGTGCATTGCGGCAGCCTGAGCAAGGTGCTCTCGCCCGGCCTGCGCGTGGGCTGGATGATCGCTCCGGCCGAGCTGCTGGCCAAGGCCACCATGTGCAAGCAGTTCAGCGATGCGCACACCAGCACCTTCGCACAGGCCACGGCCGCGCAGTACCTCAAGGCCGGCCGCATGCCCGCCACCCTGGCCAACGTGCGCAAGGTGTACGCCGAGCGTGCCCAGGCCATGGGCGATGCGCTGCGCAAGGACCTGGGCGACGCCATCGAGTTCGTGCAGCCCCAGGGCGGCCTGTTCGTGTGGGCGCGCCTGACCGGCGCGGGCGGCAAGGTGGCCGACGGCAATGTGCTGGCCAAGCGCGCCATCGAAAAGGGCGTGGCCTTCGTGCCCGGCACGCCGTTCTTCTGCGCCAACCCCGACCACGCCACACTGCGCCTGTCGTTCGCGACGGCCGACGTGGCAAAGATCCGCGAAGGCGTGGCGCGCCTGGGGCAAGCGGTGACAACCCCCTGAGTCGCTTCGCGCCTTCCCCCTTCTCTCGAATTGCTTTGCAATCCGGGAAGGGGGACACCGCCAGCGCGGCGGGGCGGCCCTTGCGCGGCGGTTGCTGGCAGGGCGGTGCCCACCAATGAGTTCACGGTTGTATTGGAAACCTATGGAATCTACCTCTGAGCCCAGTCCTGAGCAGCGGCGCATCATCGAGCGGCTGGAGAGTCTGGAGATCAAGGCCAGCTTCACCGAGGACCTGCTGGACCAGCTCAACATGACCATCTACCGCCAGCAGGAGCTGATCGACCGGCTGGCGCAGGAAGTCATCCAGCTGCGCCGGCAGGTGCCCGAAGGCGGCGGCACGGCGGCGCCGCGCAACCTGCGCGACGAACTGCCGCCGCATTACTGACCGGTCGCTGGGCTCTGTGGCAGCACGAGTTGTCAGCCAATGACCGATTTGATCGACGACGCTTACAGGGCGCGTGACACCACCCACCACCGTTCGGGCTGAGCCTGTCGAAGCCTTGCGCGGCGCTTCGACAAGCTCAGCGTGAACGGTCTTTGGGTATCGGATGGCGAAATCGGAGGCGTTGCGCCTTACACCCTGACCGCGCGCCACGCTGCCGCTGCCAGCTCGCTGCGGTACGTCTCGGGCGATGGCAGCGTGCCCGTGCCGGCGCGGTCGGACAGCCAGGCGCGGCAGTAGCTTTGCACCGGCCCCATCACCAGCGAGGGCATCAGCTCGCAAGGCAGGTCCATCACCGCGCCCGCACGGCGCTGCGGCTCGAACCAGGCCACCAGGGCCTGGTTGCGGCGGCGGGCCACCTCGGCCAGGTCGGGCGAGCGTGGGCCGGCCGCCACGGCGCCCCGGGCCTGGAACAAGAAGCGCGCCCGCTCGGGCTGCGCCACGACCCAGTCGAGATAGCCGGTGACCAGGGCGCGCACACCGGCTTCCACGCCGCTCGAGGCATCGAGCTGCGCCTGCACGCTGCGTGACTGATCGTGAAAGATGTCGAAGAACAGCGCCGCCACGATGCCGTCGCGGTTGCCGAAGTGGTGATAAATGCTGCCCACGCTGGCGCCGCACCGGGCCCGCACGCCGTCGATGGTGACGGCGTCCACACCGCCTTCGGCCGCGCAGGCGAGGGCGGCGCTCAGGATGTCCTGGCGGCGGTCTGCAGTGGCTTCGGTGGGCGGGGTGGGGGAAGTGCGGCTTGCCATGGCACTCGATTCTAGAATAAAGTTCTAGAAAACATTTCTAGTCCACGATGGCCTCCATGCATTCCTCTTTCACAGCACCCACAGCCTCTTCTGCAGCCATGCCCGGCGCGGCCTTGTACCCGCACCTGCTCGCGCCGCTTGATCTTGGCTTCACCATGCTCAAGAACCGCGTGCTGATGGGCTCCATGCACACGGGGCTCGAAGACGGGCGCGACCTGTCGCGCATGGCGGCGTACTTCCGCGAGCGGGCCGAGGGCGGTGTGGGCCTGATCGTGACCGGCGGTTTTGCACCCAACATCGCCGGCTGGGCCAAGCCGTTCGCTGGCACGCTGGCCACCTCGGGCGCGGCCCGGCGTCACCGGGTCGTGACGGATGCGGTACATGCAGCGGGCGGCAAGATCGCGCTGCAGATCCTGCACACGGGCCGCTACGCCTACCACCCGCTGGCCGTGGCGCCCTCGCGCCTGCAGTCGCCCATATCGCCGTTCACGCCGTTTGCGCTGTCGGCACGCGGGGTGGAGCGCCAGATCCGCGCGTTCGTCAACTGCGCCGTCAAGGCGCGCGAGGCGGGGTACGACGGCGTGGAGGTGATGGGCTCGGAGGGCTACTTCATCAACCAGTTCCTGTCGCAGACCACGAACCAGCGGCAGGACGCCTGGGGCGGTGACTACAGCCACCGCATGCGCCTGCCGGTGGAAATTTTGGCCCGCATGCGTGAGGCGGTGGGGCCGGACTTCATCATCATCTACCGCCTGTCGATGATCGACCTGGTCCCGGGCGGCAGCAGCTGGGACGAGATCGTCACGCTGGGCAAGGCCGTCGCCACGGGCGGTGCGAACATCGTCAACACCGGCATCGGCTGGCACGAGGCGCGGGTGCCCACCATCGCCACCAGCGTGCCGCGCGCGGCGTTTGCCTGGGTCACGCAGAAGATGAAGGCCGAGTTCGCGGCGGCAGGCATTGCCACGCCACTGGTCACCTCCAACCGCATCAACACGCCCGAGGTGGCCGAAGCCGTGCTGGCCGATGGCTGCGCCGACATGGTGTCGATGGCACGGCCCCTGCTGGCCGACGCCGCCTTCGTGAACAAGGCTGCCGAGGGCCGGGCCGACCGTATCAACACCTGCATCGCCTGCAACCAGGCCTGCCTGGACCATGTGTTCCAGAACAAGACCAGCAGCTGCCTGGTCAACCCGCGCGCCTGCCACGAGACCGAACTCGTCTACCGCCCCATCGCCACACCGTCGGCCCGCAAGCGCATTGCCGTGGTGGGCGCGGGGCCTGCTGGCCTGACGGCGGCCACGGTGGCGGCCGAGCGCGGGCACGAGGTGCACCTGTTCGACGCGGCGCCGGCCATCGGCGGCCAGCTCAACATGGCCAAGGTGATTCCTGGCAAGGAGGAGTTCCACGAGATGCTGCGCTACCTGGCCACGCGGGTGGAGGACACCGGCGTGCAACTGCACCTGAACCGCGCGGTGGAGGCGGCGGACCTGGCGGGCTTCGACGAAGTGGTGGTGGCCACGGGCGTGCTGCCGCGCGACCCGCAGATCCCCGGGCAGGACCACCCCAAGGTGCTGAGCTACATCGACGTGCTGCGCCACCGCAAGCCCGTGGGCGAGCGCGTGGCCATCATCGGCGCGGGCGGCATCGGCTTTGACGTGGCCGAGTTCCTGACCCACGGCGAGCACCCGTCCACCACGCTTGACGTGAGCGCGTGGCAGGCCGAATGGGGCATCACGGACCCCGCCCAGGCGCGCGGCGGCCTGGCACCCGCCGGGCCGCACGCCATGCCGCCGGCGCGCCAAGTGACGCTGCTGCAGCGCAAGAAGGGCAAGCTCGGTGGCGGCCTGGGCAAGACCACGGGATGGATCCACCGCACGGTGCTCAAGATGAAGGACGTGCAGATGGTGGGTGGCGTGAACTACGAGCGCATTGCCGACGAGGGCCTGCTGGTGTCGTACGGCGAGAAGCGCGAGGACCCCACCTGGATCGCCTGCGACACCGTGGTGCTGTGCGCGGGCCAGGTGCCCCTGGCCGGCCTGGCGCAGGCGCTGCAGGCCCAGGGCCGCAAGCCACACCTGATCGGCGGCGCGCTGGAGGCAGGGGAGCTGGATGCCAAGCGCGCCATCGACCAGGCGGCGCGGCTGGCTGCGCGGCTGTAAGCGGGCCTGGGTTGCGGCCCGCGGGTGCATCCGGCAAGCGTCAGGCCGCAGTTTTAAGGTTAAAAGTGGCTCGGTCTCTTGCTGGTTAAGCGCGAGTGGCTCTCATTTTTATAGCGAACGCTTGTCCTCTCCGTCTGCTATGGGGGCTTCAGACCCCTGGAGTGCGTGGAACACGCGCAGCGCGGCCCAGGCGTCGTTGGCCGCGTAGAGCACCTGCGCCTCCGTCAGGCGCTCATTGGCCCAATTGGAGGTCGCGGCTTTCTTGGACTTGAGGAAGCGCCGGTGGAACAGCACTGCCACGGCGGCTTTCACCCCCATGTCCTTGCGGTAGCCGCGCTGGCGAAACATGGTGTTGAGCTCCAGCACATCGGCGGGCTCCACGCCCAGCTTGGCCTTGATGCGCTTGGTGTCGTCGCCCAGGCCAAAACCTGCCTTGGTCACGCCGTGCAGCGCCAGCAGATCGGCCACACGCGCGCGGCAACCTGCGTCCTGCAGCTGAAAGACCCAGGCGTGGTCCAGCGTGGCCAGTTGCACGATGTGCGGGCCGTCCGACGCTTCCCCCTGCACGAAGGTGGGCTTGGATTCGGTGTCGAAGCCCCAGGCCGTGGCGGCGCACAGCGCCTCGCGCGCCCGGTCGGCCTGCTCGGTCGTGCGCACCAGCGTGATGCGGTCCGTGCCCAGCCGCTCGAAGACGTCGAGCAGCGCGATCTGCTCCTTGCCGGGGATGGCACGGTGGTGTGAGCGGCCGTGGGGGGCGGTGGCGGCTGGAGAGGGGGCAGGGGTCTGGGTCTGCCCGCGCGCGCCTGCGCGCCGGGGTGGGGTGGAGGCCGTCATGCGGGGCATTGTGCCCGGTGCCCGGTGGTCCGGTCAGGCTCTGTGCGCTTTTGCCGCCTTTGCTGCGTTCGCTGCCTTGGAGGCCTTCGGTACCTTGGCCTTGCGCAGGCGCGGGACCTCGCCAATGCGCGCCAGGGCCTTGCGGCTGACCGTGGTGGTGCGCTGGCGCCGGGCCGCCAGCCAGCCCACGCCGAACCAGGCGCGGGCGTCCCGGGTGGCGATCTCGGTGTACAGGTCGCTGGCCACGCGTTCGTCGTGCAGCCGGCCCAGCGCGGCCAGAGCGGGGCGCAGACTCTGCAAAAAGGCATCGCCCTCGTCGCCATCGAAGGCGGGCACCAGAAACTCCGCCAGGTAGCGCAGGCGCTTGAGGCGTTTGCGCAGGCGGTGCTGCGCGGGTGCGGCCAGCGTGTCGATGCGGCGCCCGTCGTCGAGCACCTGGGTGCGCAGCGACTGCAGCTTCTTCTGGAGCGTGCGGCGCACGTCCTTCGGGGGCAGGGCCTGTGCGCCGTCGGTGGGCTCCGCCTTGTCGGCCGTGAAGCCCATGAGATCGACCAGCGCGGACTGGAACGCCGGTGTGCGCACGATGTCGGCCGCGGCATGCTCTGGCGTATCACCCAGCGGCATCAGCAGCGATGCCGGTGCGCCCGCATCGCGCAGTTCGGCGTTGATGGCGCGCAGGATCTGCTCGCGGTCGCGCAGGCTGCCCAGGCGCTGAAAAACGTCCCGCAGCGCGGGCTCCCAGTGCGGGGCAAAGCGCCCGGGGGCCAGGGCGTCCAACTCGCGCAGCGCGGTGCGCAGGCGGCGGATGCCGATGCGCAGCTGGTGGACGTGCTCGGCCAGGTCGGTGGTGGGCAGCGTGGTTTCGACGATTTCGCTGGCATTGCCCAGGATCTGCACCAGGCAGTGGGACAGCACGGCGCGCTGCAGGTGGGCCGCATCCAGCAACAACGGCGCTGCGCTGCCCGCGCGCAGCGGGCGTGCCGACACCGCCGGGCGCACCCACTGGGGGGCCAGCAGCCGTTCTCCGCGCTCGGCCTTGGATATGGTGCTCAGCACCAGGCCGTGCTGCTGCGCCCAGGTGTCGGCGAGCCGGGCCAGGCCGGCCACGGGGCCGCTTTTGAGTTCCAACTCCAGTTCGCAGATGCGGGCCTCCTGCTGCTGCGGGGTGCCCCGGCGGGCCACCACGCGGCCGGTGTCGAGCGCCAGCTCGGCCATGCCCCCGGCAAAGCGGATGTCGCGGGTGATGCGGTCCATCTCGGTGCCGTAGGTTTCTGCCAGGGGGCCGGCCGCGCCCTGCAGCGCGCGCACCAGGATGTCTCCGGCCGGCGATCCCGCATGCAGTCCGGGCTGCAGTGCGGGTGCGCCAGCCGGGCTGGCCGGGCCGCGCTCCACGTTGTGCTCGTGGCGGTCCAGCGGGCCGTCGCCCAGCGCCTTCACGGTCTGAACCCAGCGGTCGCCCTCACGCCGCAGGCGCAGCGCGATGCCGCGCGACGACAGGGCGGCATCGGGCGTGTCGAAATAGCGCGCCTCCATGCGAATGGGCGTGTGCCGGCCGCGGCGAACGGCGGCGGTGACTGCGGCCAGTTGTGCTGGGGGAATGCAGAACTTGAATTCGATTTCCATGGTGCCCGGTATTTTCGCTGTGTTCGAATTATCGGGGCGTGCGGTGCTGGCCAGGCGTTGGCCGTTGAGCTGCGGCCTGTGCCGGATCCGAAGCGACCTGGATGCGCGGGTGCGGTGGCTTTTGCGGGTTGCAGATAATCAAAATAAAGATATTGAAATTATTTTCAATGGATTAAATGGCGTGTGAATATATGCCAAGTCATGATTTTGTCATTTGAAACAAATAGTATCTGCGCACCGGCGGATATGTCGCACGGGTAGCCGCATCCCAAGGCTGCCGGCCCGCCGGGTCGATCAGAAAGTTCACATGCTGCAGACCATGAAAATCGGCACCCGCCTGGCCTTGGCGTTCGCGGTGCTTTTGCTCTTGCTATCGGCATTGGCCGCAGGCGGCATCAGCGGCGCCAAGCGCTTGACCGAGCGCAGCGCGGCGCTGTATGGCGACCGCACGGTGCCGCTGGGCGTGCTGGCGGAGATCAGCCACCTCACGCAGCGCAACCGCATGCTGGTGATGGACATGCTCATGGACCCTGGCACCGCCAACCAGGCCACCCACGCGGCGCTCACGGCCAACCTGGAGCGCATCCGTACCCTGTGGAAGACCTACACCGCACAGCCGCTCGGCGCAGAAGAAGACGCGCTGGCCCGTGTGTTCGCCCAGGCCAATGCCACCTATCTCGACCAGGGGCTGATCCCCGCCGCCGCCGCGCTGGTGGGCGGCAAATACGACGATGGCTCCGAGCTTTACATCAACCAGATCCGACCCCACGCAGCCAAGGTTCAGGACGCCGTGCAGCGGCTGGTGGAACTGCAGGTGCGCGTGGCGGCCGAGGAATTCGGCGCCGCACGCGCCATGAGCGAGACCATCCATGTGTGGATGCTGGCCGCCACCGCGCTGGCGTTGCTGGCGGGCGCCGCGATGGCGGTGGTTATCACCCGGTCCATCTCGCGGCCGCTGCAGCAGGCCGTGGCCGTGGCGCGCACGGTGGCCGGCGGGGATCTGAGCGCGCGCATCGAAGTGCAGGGCACCGACGAGACGGCCGAGCTGCTGGGCGCCCTGCGCGAGATGAACGGCCAGCTGGTGCGCGTGATCAGCGAGGTGCGCGACAGCACCGAGACCGTGGCCCGGGATGCGGTGCAGATCGCAGGCGGTGCCGAGGACCTGGCCCGCCGAACCGAGGTGCAGGCATCGAGCCTGCAGGAGACGGCCGCATCGATGGAGCAATTGACCGCCACCGTGCAGCACAACACCGACAACGCCGGCCGCGCCACGCGGCTGGCCCAGGAGGCCAGCAAGGTCGCCAACGAAGGCGGCAGCGTGATGCAGGACGTCATCGCCACCATGCAGGAGATCAACGCCCAGTCGCGCAAGATCACCGACATCATCAAGGTCATCGACGACATCGCCTTCCAGACCAATCTGCTGGCGCTCAACGCCGCTGTGGAGGCGGCCCGCGCGGGCGAGCAGGGGCGCGGCTTTGCGGTGGTGGCCGGCGAGGTGCGGGGCCTGTCGCAGCGCAGCAGCACTGCGGCGCGTGAAATCCGCGGCCTCATCACCGCCAGCGTGCGGGGTGTGGAGCGCGGCTCCGCGCTGGTCGGCCAGGCGGGCGAGCGCGTAGCCAACACCGTGCGCCATGTGGACCAGGTGGTGGAGCTGATCAGCGAGATCCAGGGCGCGGGCCAGGAGCAGGCGCGGGGCATCGCGCAGATCGGCGAGGCCGTGCGCCAGCTCGATGTGGCCACGCAGCAGAATGCGGCACTGGTGGACGATAGCTCGTCGGCTTCCGCCGGAATGAAAAACCAGGCGCGGCGCCTGCTGGACGTGATCCGCCAGTTTCAGCTGGGCCCGCAGGCCGGCGCGGCCGGCGACGAGCCGCTGCGCCTGGCCAGCACGGACGCCGTAGCGCAGCCCCGGCTGTCCATGGCGCCCCGGTGAACACCCGCGCCGACCCCCCCGCGCCCATCCCCATGAACCGGACGGACGTACTCATCGCCATTGCAGAGATCGCACACACGGGCGGCGCCGCCACGCCCGAAGACGCCATCGCGCAACTGGCCATGATCATCGACGACCTGGAGCTGTCGCACGGCGGCGCCGAGCACGTGATGGAGATGCTGCTGCGCATCGCGGCCTGCCTGTGGAACCTGCAGCAGGAGCGCCTGCGGGTCTGATGTGGGTCGTCGGCTTGGTCGCCTGCATCGGGGTCTGCCGCAGGCGGGGGGCGGTCAACCAGTGGGCGTTTGCGGCTGCGGCCCGGTGGGCTCCAGTGAGGCGACCTGATTGCGGCCCCGGTGCTTGGCCAGGTACAGCGCCTGGTCCGCACGGTCCAGTGCATCGCGCAGGCTGCGGTCGGTGTGCCGGAAGGCTCCGAGACCCATGCTGGCGGTGATGCCGTAGGCCTGGCCGGTATCGTCGGTCAGCCGCAGCGCACAGATGCTGGCGAGGATGCGCGCCGCCACCTCCAGCCCTTCTTCGATGGCCGTGAGCGGCAGCAGCACGCCGAATTCCTCTCCACCCAGGCGTCCGACGACGTCGCTCGCGCGCAGCTGGCTCTTGACGGCCTGGGCGAACTCCACCAGCGCGCGGTCGCCCTCCAGGTGGCCGAAGCGGTCGTTGATGGACTTGAAGTGGTCCAGGTCCAGCATCAGCAGGGTGAGCGGCTCTCCGTTGCCCAGGGAGTGCGCGTACACCGACTCGGCGCATTCAAGGAATGCGCGGCGGTTGGCCATGCCGGTGAGCATGTCGGTGGTGGCCAGGCGCTGCAGTTCGCGCTCCAGGTTCTTGCGCTGTGTGACGTCGCGGTAGATCCCCTCCACGCCCGCGAAGTTGCCCGCAGGGTCGTACAGCGCGTGGCTGCTGATGGAGATGTCGATCACCTGCCCGTCGCGGCGCACCATCTGCCCGGGGAAGTCCGACACTTCGCCATGCGCGAGGATTGCGGCCTTGAACGCGTCGCGGTCGGAGCTGTGCGGATAGTAGGACTCGGCAGTGCGGCCTTCGATCTCGTGCGGCTCGTAGCCCAGCACGCGCCGCACACCAGGGCCTACCTGCTGCACCACGCCCTGGGCGTTGGTGCGGTAGTAAACGTCCTGCATGGTCTCGAACAGTCGACGGAAGTTCTGCTCGCTCTCGCGCAGCTCGGCCTCTATCTCGCTCTGGTGCGTCATGTCCATGCCAGTCATCAGCACTGCGGGCCCGCCGTGCCAGTCGATAGCGACACTGCTGACCAGCACCATGCGCAGGTGACCCTGCAGCGTGCGCACCCTGAACTCCGACGCCTTGTTGGGCCGCCCGGCCTGTTCCGCACCGGCAACCTCTTGTACGCGGCGGTGAGAGCGCCGCTGGTCCAGCGGGTGCACGAAGTGGGCCAGCATCTGCCCCCGCAGGCTGTCCGGCTCCGTAAACCCCAGCAGTTGCGCCCCTGCTGCATTCGCGAAGCGGACGACGCCGTTCTGGGTGACCAGTACCGCCGCCGGCAGTGCTTGCAGCAGGTCGATGTCGTGGGGCATGGATGTGGCAGTCACCAAACGTAATGCGCCATTGTGGCACCGGGGTTTTTGCCTGGAAATGGATTTGTGTCAGGGGCGCTACCATCACCCATGAGAAAAACTTTCCCCCTCCACGCCGAAGGCAAGAACCCCGACCGCATCCTGGACGCCGTCAAGCACGAAATCCGCAAGTACATCAAGCGCGAACGCCGCCGTGATCTGCCCCAAGGCGCCGACTACTGGGACTTCGACTGCCGCTTCGGCCGCACCCAGGAAACCGCCGAAGTGGTGCACCTTTCA
Organism: Acidovorax sp. sic0104; assembly: GCF_019219095.1. Classification (GTDB taxonomy): domain Bacteria; phylum Pseudomonadota; class Gammaproteobacteria; order Burkholderiales; family Burkholderiaceae_C; genus Acidovorax. The sequence continues at coordinate 24,609 of NZ_JAHUWH010000012.1, read as the reverse complement.
GCGCTGACCGAGCGCATCAACGAAGTCGCTGCCGAGGGTGGCCCGCAGTTCTATGTGGAAATCCTGGCCAGGCCCGCCCAGCGCAAGGCGCGGCCTGCGGGTGCCGGACCCGAGGATGGCGACGACGGCGACGTGGGCGACGAGGCCTGAACCCCTACCCGGGTGCCCCTGTCTGCCCGGGGCACTTTTTCAAGCTTTGCCGGTATCGGGGCCTGCGCCCGGCGAGCCCGTGGATGCAGCGGCAGCTGCACGCAGTTTGTCTTTCTTGCTCGGGCGCTTGCCCTTGATGCCGCCGGTGCCAGCCGGTGATTGCACGTCCGGTACGGGGCCCTGGGCGGCCTCGCTGGGCTCGAAGCCTGCGATATGCTCGCGCGGCAGGCTCAGGTGCTGGCGCTTCTCGATCAGGCGGAAGTGCGCCTCGGCATCCGCCGTCACGAAGCTCACCGCAACACCGCTTTCCCCCGCGCGGCCCGTGCGGCCGATGCGGTGCACGTAGTCCACCGCTGAGCGCGGCAGGTCATAGTTGACCACGGCGGGCAGCTGCGCGATGTCGATGCCGCGTGCGGCCAGATCGGTGGTCACGACCACTTGCCACCGCTCGTCCTTGAACTCCTGCAGCACCTGGTTGCGGGCGCCCTGGCTCAGCCCGCCGTGGAAGGGCGAGGCGTAGATGCCGGCCTTGTAGAGCTTTTCGGCCACATGTTCAGCGGCGTACTGCGTGGCCACGAATACCAACACCCGGGACCATTCGTGCTGCTTGACCAGGTGGCGCAGCAGTTGCGTGCGCCGGCTGGCATCCACCGCGATGGCGCGCTGCTCGATGGCGGGCTCACTGCCCGGGGTGTGGGGCACCTCCACCCGCACGGGCGACTTCAACAACCCGTCGGCCAGCGCCTGGACGGCGTCCGGGAAGGTCGCGGAAAAGAACAGGTTCTGGCGCTGCGCGGGCAGCAGCGCCAGCACGCGCTGCAGCTCGTCGGCAAATCCCAGGTCCAGCAGGCGGTCGGCTTCGTCCAGCACCAGGTGCGCCACGGCGGACAGTCGCAGCGCGTTGTGCTCCACCAGGTCCAGCAGGCGCCCGGGCGTGGCCACCACGATGTCGGCGCCGCCGCGCAGGCCGATCATCTGGGGGTTGATGGACACGCCACCAAACACGATGGCCACCTTCAGCGGCTGCTGCAGGTGCTGGGCCAGGCTGCGCAGCACCTCGCCCACCTGTGCGGCCAGCTCGCGCGTGGGCACCAGCACCAGGGCGCGCACGCGGCGGGGGCCGCCCGTGGCGCTCAGCTGGAGTTGCTGCAGCAGCGGCAGCGCAAATGCGGCCGTCTTGCCCGAGCCCGTCTGTGCGGCGCCCAGCACGTCTGAGCCCTGCAGGACGGCCGGGATGGCGGCGGCCTGGATGGGCGTGGGCACGGAGAACCCGAGCTGGTGGGCTGCGTGGACGAGGGCCGGGGACAGGCCGAGGGAAGCAAAGGGCATGGGCGGGAACGCGCAGGGCAGACGCACGGGCGGCGGGGCCGCTGGCGCTGCGTGGGTGACGGGAAGGCCCCATTGTCGCCGCAGTCGCGTTGCCGCGCCGCCTCACGGGTGGCCAGGGGTGCGCCGCGCACCGATAATCGGGCGCCTGCTTCCTCGCGTTCTTCCCGATTGCTTCCATGGCCCTGACCCTCGATCCGTCCAACATCACCCACGGCATCCAGCTCGCGGTAGCCCCCGTGTTCCTGCTCACGGCCGTGTCCGGCATGATCGGCGCCGTGGCCGGCCGCCTGGCGCGCATCATCGACCGCGCCCGCGTGGTGGAAGACCGCGCACGCGCCAACACGGAGCCCGAGTTCCTGGCCCGCGCCTACAAGGAGCTGGCCGACCTGCGGCTGCGCGGGCGGCTGGCCAACGGCTGCATCGGGCTGCTGACCTTCTGCGCCTTCCTCATCGGTATCACCATCATCCTGCTGTTCCTGGGCGAGACGACCAACTTCCAGTCCAACCGGCTGGCGGTGGCGGGGTTCCTGGCGGGGGTGGCGTCGTTCTTGCTGGCACTGGTGTGCTTTCTCACCGAAACGCTGCTGGCCACGCGCCTGCTGGACTTCCACATGCTGCAAAACGAAGTGGAGCACAAGCGATGAAGTCCTTTGCCGACCTGGGCGGGCTGGTCTATTCCACCGACGCGGGCCGCATGTGCCCCGGCTGCCGCCAGCCCGTGGCGCAGTGCACCTGCCAGCAGAACAAGCCGCTGCCCGCTGGCGACGGTATCGTGCGCGTTTCGCGCGAGACCAAGGGCCGCGGCGGCAAGGCCGTGACGCTGGTCAAGGGTGTGCTGGTGGACGCGGCCGCGCTCGATCAGCTAGGCAAACAGCTCAAGGCTGCCTGCGGCAGCGGCGGCACGGTGAAGGATGGCGTCATCGAAGTGCAGGGCGATCACGTGGAGCGCGTGATGGCCGCGCTGCAGAAGCTGGGCCACAAGGTCAAGCGGGCGGGCGGCTGATGCAGCACGCCATCGACCCCGACAGGCTGCAGCGCCTGGTCAGCATGCCGATGCCCTATGGCAAACACAAGGGCACGCTCCTGGCCGACCTGCCGGGCAACTACCTGAACTGGTTTGCACGCGAGGGCTTTCCCAAGGGCGAGCTGGGTCAGTTGCTGGCGCTGATGCATGAGATCGACCACAACGGCCTGTCCGACCTGCTCACGCCGTTGCGCGCCGCAGCAACAGTGCGCCCCGGTCGGTAGCCGCAACGCCCGGGCCGCCGCCATAATCGCTCGGACCACACCAACAACTCCGAGGGAATGCACATGAAGGGCAATATCGCTGCGATCGTTCTGGTCGTGCTGGGCGTGTTTTTTCTGCTGACCAACCTGGGGCTCATCAGCATCAGCCTGCGCGAATTGCTGCGCGTGTGGTGGCCCGTGGCGCTGATTGCCGTGGGCGTGGCGCTGTTCTTCACGCCGGGCTCGAAGAAGGACAAGTAGGCGCTCTCAGCCGCGAAGGTGTCCGTGGCCGCCGTCGTCCGGGGCGGTCTCGAAAGGCGGCGCTTCGCCGAAGTAGCCTCTGAACAGGTTGCGCGCAATCCCGTGTGCCGCCAACTGCAGCTGCAGGGCGGCTTCGGGCGTGAAAAGCGCGCTGGTGTGCTGTTGCCACAGGCGCACCCAGGCCGCGAAGTGCGCCGGGGTGACGCCTTCCAGCACCATGTGCTTGCCGAACACGTCTCCCTTGAAGCTGCGCGTGCCCAGTGCCACCGTGCTCCAGAAGTCCACCAGCCGCTGCAGGTGGGCGTCCCAGTGGCCGTGCAGGGCCTTCTCGAACACCGGCCCGAGCAGCGGGTCGGCGCGCACGTCGGCATAGAAGCCGTGCACCAGCCGCGTGATGCTGTCGGGGCTGGGCACGGCGGTGGGCGCAGCAGGGGTAGATGGTGTGCGCGGCATGGCGGCAGTGTGCCCTGTCAGCTGCACGCACAGCCTGATGAGCCGCAACCCTGCGACGCGGCAGCTCCGCCTTCGAAGGCCGGGAACAGCACATTGTTCTCCAGATGGATGTGGCTGATCAGGTCGTCGTTCAGCTGTGCGATGCCGGCGTAGAGCGCGCGCCAGGTGTTGCAGGCGCCCAGCGGCGGGGTGGCGTCATGGGTGATCGCATTGAGCTTGTCGAGCGCTGCGCCGTGGTCCACGTGCTCGGCGCGCATCATGCTGATGGGCTGCGCCACGAAGGGGTTGCCGCCGGCCTTCATCAGGGGGAACAGGACCTGCTCTTCCTTGCGCATGTGCGAGAGCAGCTCCTCATGCATGTCTTCCAGCAGGTCGGCCAGGCCGGCGGGCACGTCGGGGCTGTCGCGGTGTACGGCCTCCACGCGGCGGGCCATGCGGATCAGCTCGGGCAGCTGGGCGCGGTGCACCTCGTGGTAGCGCGCCAGGATGTGGTCGATCAGCGCGCTGGGCGAGGTGGCTTCGGGTGCGGCGTCGCTGCGCTGCAGGGCTGCCAGCTCGGCCAGCACGGCCGACACATCGAGGCCCCTGTCGGCTGCAGCCTGTGCCAGCGGCACCTGGCCGCCGCAGCAGAAATCAAGCTTGAGCCGACGGAATACGGCCGTGGCGCCCGGCAACTGCACGGCGATCTGGCCGATCTGCTGGTCTGCGCTTGGCACGAACGTGGCGGTGGGGGCGATGTCCAGATGGTCTGCACGGGCGTTCATGGTGGTCCTTTTTAAAGATTCATTTGTTGTGAATATTTTATCCAATAAAATTCAGCCGCTATGTATCTTTTGATTGACCTGGGGCAAATTCCATGCGCCTGACCCAATGGACCGACTACACGCTGCGCGTGCTGATGTACTGCGCTGCCACCGAGGGGCGCGAGCAGCCGGTGACCATCGTCGAGGTGGCCGAGGGCTATGGCATATCACGCAGCCACTTGATGAAGATCGTGCAGCAGCTCAGCGCCCAGGGCCTGCTGGAGACCACGCGCGGGCGCGGCGGCGGCATGCGGCTGATGCGCCCGGCGTCCGAGATCAACATCGGCGCCGTGGTGCGCGCCACCGAGACGGATTTCAACCTGGTGGAGTGCTTCGACCCCGAGACCAACCGCTGCCGCCTGAGCAGCCACTGCCGCTTGAAAGGCGTGCTCGGGCGCGCCATGCAGGCCTATCTGGCAGAGCTGGACCGGGTGACCCTGGCGGACCTGATGGTGGGCCAGGCGCCCGCCACGGGCGCGGGGTCGGTGTCCACCGTGGCCGCGCCGCGCGCCGGCACGGCGCGGCGTGCGGCGCAGCTGGTGGCAGGGCTGCCGCTGCCGTACCTCGAATGAAAATCCTTGCGGTCGCTTGCCTGTATTGATCTGTTGCTATGAAAATTGAAGCGTTGGCGGTCGATCACGCTGCGCCGGTGAAGGCCTGCCGGTAGCGCGCCGGGGTCAGCCCCACATGGCGCGCGAACTCCCGCGTGAAGTGCGGCTGGTCCGCAAAGCCGCAGGCAAACCCGATCTCGGCCAGGCCGTGGTGGCCCTGCAGCAGCCACTGCGCGGCCGCGCGGGCGCGGGCTTCGGTCACGATGCTGCGGCAGCTCAGGCCACTGCCTGACAAGGCCCGCTGCAGGCTGCGGCGCGCCAGCCCCGCGTGCCGTGCCAGCGCGTCCACGGTGTGCGGGGCCGCCGGGTCATGCAGCACATGGCGGGCAAGCTGGTGCGCCAGGGCGGGCCAGGGCAGGGCGTCGCACAGGCCGGAGGTGGCTTGTTGGAACCCAGGGCGGTGCGGCATGGCAAGGCTCGGGCTTTGGCGGGTGGCGTGCCAGCGCAGCGTCCAATTCCCGGCGCTGCCATTGGCCATGGGCTGCGCCAGCGATGCGGTCAGCGCGGAATCCGCGTCGAACCCTGCGGGTGTGTCGGCCTGCCATCGCAGGGTGCCGGCGCCGGTCCACTCGACGCTCAGGCCTTGCACCCCCAATATGCGCCCGGTGCCCAGCAACACGCCCAGAACGGCCAGGCTTTCGGTGGGCTGGGGCGGCTCGGGAATACCGGCACGTGCGTGGTGGCGCAGCGCCATGTGGCGCGGCCCCAGGTCCAGCACGCTGACCTGGTGGCGAGAATGCACATACCGCTCCAACCGTTGCCAGCGGGCCAGCAGCGCGGGCATGTCCGCCGCGCCGATCAATGCCCGGTGAACAGGGTCGCCCTGCAGCAGGTCCACCCGCCCGGCCAGCCGCAACAGCATGGCCGGCCCCCCGTGCTGCAGGATGGCCTGCACCACGGCGCGTTTGCAGGCCAGGGGCACGTGGCTGCCCTGCGGGCCGTCGCGCCAGGCGTCAAGCCCGGGAGGCGGCGCCAGGCCGTGCGGGTGCAGGGCGCGCACCAGCAGGCGGACCATGGCGGCGCTGGCAAAGTCTTGCATCGGGCGGATTGTGTCCCAGTCCTTGTGGTCAGCGCGTCACGGGTGGAGCGGACAGCGCGGCCTGTATGTCCGCACTGCGCACAGGCAGGCGGGTGAAGCGCGTGCCGGTGGCATCGCGCAGCGCGTTGGCCAGCGCTCCGGCACCGGCGACCATGGCGGTTTCGCCCGCGCCGGTCGGGGCCTCGCGGCTTTCCACCAGGTGCACGTGCAGCGGCGGCACGTCCCCCATGCGCGGCAGTGGGTAGTCGGCGAATGTGGCGGCGGCCACGCCCGAGCGTGCCACCGGCACCTGCTCGTGCAGCACCATGCCAAGGCACCACACGAGGTTGCCTTCGGTCTGCGCGCGCACGCCGTCGGGCTGCAATACCAGCCCGCAGTCGTGGGCGCACCACAGGGCCGTCACGCGCACCCGGCCAGTGGCGCGGTGGACCTCAACGTCGGCCACCGCGGCGGCATAGCTCACGCCTTTGTAGATGCCGCCTGCGATGCCGCGCCCGCGCAGGGTGGTGTCGTCGCTGCGGGGCCGGTCGCTCCAGCGCGACTGGTGGGCGACCTGGGTGAGCACACTGGCCAGCCGCGTGTCGGTGCAGTGGCGCAGGCGCCAGGCCAGCGGGTCGGCGCCCGCCAGGCGCGCGCATTCGTCCATGGCGCTTTCCACCGCCAGGGTGTTGGGGCCCGCGCCCAGGCCGCGCCAGGGGCCGGTGTGCACGGGCAGCCGGCTGGCGGTGAACTCGATGCGCTGGCGGGGCACGTCGTAGGGCAATTGCGCGCCGCGCGCCACGCCGCTGTCGCCCACCAGGTCGGCCAGGTTCTGCATCCACACCGGCATGGCCGCAGGCGTGAACAGGATGTGGCTGCTCGCAAAGGCGTGCCACCAGTGGGTCACGCGGCCGTCCTGCACACGGGCGCGGATGCGGTGGCTGGAGGGCGGGCGCTGGAAGCCCTGGGCAAATTCCTGCGCGCGGCTCCACTGCACCTTGACCGGGGCGCCTGCCGCCTGCGCGAGCACGGCGGCCTCCAGCTCCACGGTGCACAGCGTGCGCCCGCCGAACCCCCCGCCCACGCGGCAGGCCTGTACGGTGATGCGTTCCGCATCCAGGCCGAACTGGCGGGCGAGCACGTCGCGGATGTAGAACATGTCCTGCGTGCCCGCCCACACCTGCAGGGTGGGGCCGGCGCTGTCCGTGGCGGTCCAACGGGCGGTGGCACTGCGCGGCTCGATGGGGGCGTGGGCGGCCAGCGGGATGTCCATGCGCAGGTCCAGTGTCCAGGGTGCGCCTGCGGTTCCATCATCCGCGATGCTGTCCTTGCGCAAGGTGTGCTGCAAGCCCCCACGCTGCAGATGCCGGTCGATGTCGATGCGCTCGTCGACGTGGGCTTGCTCGAAGGCTCCGTCCACCTGCCACTGCACGGCCAGCGCCGCCTCGATGCGGTCAAGCGCTGCGGGCGTTCGCGCGACGATACCCAGGCCCAGGCTGTTCATCTGCTGCAGCAGCGCGCTCTGCACCACCATCACGCAGGCTGGGTCCGCACGCGCTGCGGCCTCGTCGAAGGCGGCAGGGCGCGATGGCAGCTCGGCCGATACCGGGGCGCGCAGCACGCGGCCATAGAGCATGCCCGGCGGCCCTGGCAGGCGGGTGTCGCTCGCGAACAGGGGCTGGCCCGTGACGATGGCCTGCAGTTGGCCGGGGGCGGGTGGCTGCGGTGGGCCGGTGCGCGGCTGCAGGCTGCGCAGTGCGCTGGCCGGAATGTCGCGCGCGGCGAGCGTGCCGCTGGCCTGCCCATGGGCCAGGGCTTCGCGCAGCGTCGCGCATGCGCGTGCCAGGGGCAGGGCAAAGTCCTGCACGCTGGCGCTGCCGACCGTGGCACGCACGCGGGCGATGTCGCTGGTGGCGGGCAGGCGCAGGTGCACGTCGGCGGGCGGCACGCCCAGCTCGGCGGCGGCCAGGCCCTGCAGTGCTGCACTGACCTGCTGGCCCATCTCGGTGCTGGGCAGCCACAGGGTGTAGCGGCCGTCCTCGTGCCTTATCCAGCCCAGCGCATCGTCGGCGGTAGAGGTGGGGCGCTTGGGGATCACCGGCACCAGCGAGCACCCGGCGAGCGTGACCGTGAGCACCCCTGCGCCCGCGGCGGCAAGAAACCGGCGCCGCCGCATCATGGCGCCACCTTGCCCGCCGCCTGATGGATGGCGGCGCGCACGCGGTGCTGCGTGCCGCAGCGGCACAGGTGGCCCGCCATGGCGGCATCGATCTGCGCGTCGGTGGGGCGGGGCGTGGCGCGCAGCAGGGCCACCGTGCCCATCATCTGGCCACTCTGGCAGTAGCCGCACTGCGGAACGCGCCTATCCAGCCAGGCTTGCTGCACCGGATGCAGGGTGCCATCGGCAGCAGCCAGCCCCTCCACCGTGGTGACGGCCGCGCCGGCCGGCAGCGCCCGGGCGGTGAGCAGGCAGGCGCGCTGAGCGGTGCCGTCCACGAGCACGGTGCAGGCGCCGCACTGGCCCACGCCGCAGCCAAAGCGGGTGCCCACCAGGCCCAGGGGCTCGCGCAGCAGCCACAGAAGCGGCTCGTCTTCCCAGCCGGGGGGGACGGCGTGGGGCTGTTGATTGATGGTGATATGCATCCGGCGCTCCTGTGGCATGTGGTGCGCACAGTGTCCGGATGCGGCGGGAGACGGTCTTGAAGATCCGCGCCAGGTTGGTGGCGCGTTTTCTTAGATGAAAATGCCTGCAGCGCTTATGTGGCAAGCGTCATTTGCTATGTTTAATGTAGCAATCCGGGGTATGGATACCCCGGGGAGGCTGCGTTACTTCAGCACTTCCAGCAGGCGGTCGAGCCCGCCCTGGTTGATGGCCACCTTGGCCTGCGCGCGCACGGCGGGCTTGGCGTGGTAGGCCACCGACAGCCCGGCCACGCCCATCATGGGCAGGTCGTTGGCGCCGTCGCCCACCGCAATGGCCTGCGAAGGCGCAATGCCCATGAGCGAGGCCACCTCCAGCAGGGTGCGGCGCTTCTCGGCGCCGTCGCAGATGTCGCCCCAGGGCTGGTCCACCATGCGGCCGGTGAGCAGGCCGCCGTCCACCTCCAGCATGTTGGAGCGGGCGAAGTCGATGCCAAGGCCCGCCTTCACGCGGTCGGCAAAGAAGGTGAAGCCGCCGGAGACCAGCAGCGTGGTCAGGCCCGCAGCCTTGGCGGCGGTGATGAGTTCCTTGGCGCCGGGGTTGAAGCGCAGGCGTTCGGTGAACACCTGCTCCATGTGCTGCACCGTCACGCCCTTGAGCAGGGCCACGCGTTGGCGCAGGCTTTCCTTGTAGTCGGTGATGACGCCCTGCATCGCCGCCTCGGTGATGGCGGCCACTTCGGCCTTGCGGCCTGCGGCGTCTGCGATCTCGTCCACACACTCGATGTTGATGAGGGTGGAGTCCATGTCGAAGGCGATGAGCTTGTACGCCGACAGGGACAGCGGCGGCTCGATGCCCTGAACGACGAGGCCGGGGGCGAATTCGGTGGGATGGGTCATGGCTTGCAAAAAAGGAGGTTCTGGGCGTGGCCGCAAACCCGCAATGGTATCGCCCACGCCCAAGCCCCCAGGAGACGGGGCACGCGGTGCTTGCGCAACGCTGGGCGAGCGCATGGACACCGTGTGTTCGGTGCCCTGGTGTGGAGCTCACTGCTTCGGCGGGGCTGTTGAAATAGTCGCTCCAGGCGGCATGTTTGTCGGGTAGCCTTGGCTGCGGCCCTTGCGGGCTGGCCACTACCCACAGACGGAACCCGATGAAGACCATTGACGAAATGCTGAACCTGGATCTGCTGACCCCCGAGCAGCATGGAGAGATCAGCGCTTGGATCGCTCGCTCGGCCTCCCCCGAGGAGATCCTTCAAATGCCCGCGCCTCTGTGGCAGGCCGTGGAGCGTGCCAGCCGGGTGATGGGTATCGACGAAGACCTGTTGCGCCCTCCGGCCCTGGATGCGGGCAGCCTGGCGCTGGGTTGACGGGGCGGCAGCCCTCACTCGGCGGCCTGGGCCATAGTGAGGAAGGAAGCCCAGGAAACGATTCCGAAACTTCGAGCGCAGCGCTCCACCTCGAGCGACAAGGCGAAGAGGAAAAAGTGAATGCGCGCGCGGTGCGGGGAGTGCGCCCCGCTTGCCCTACTGCGGCACCAGCCCCGCAGCTTTCACCAGGTCTGCATGGATCCTGATCTCCTGTGTGATCGCATCCTTGAGCTGCTGGCTGCTGCCGGGCGCCACCTCCATGCCGCTGGCAGCCAGCTTGCTCCGGATGTCGGCATCGGCCAGGGCGGCGTGTGCGGCGCGCTGCAACTTGTCGATGACGGGTTGGGGCGTCTTGGCGGGTGCCAGCAGGCCCACCCAGGCCGAGAGGTTCATTTCGGGAGCGCCGGCTTCGACCATCGTGGGTGTCTGGGGCAGTGTGCCCGTGCGCTGTGCGGCCATCAGCCCCAAGGCGTGCAGCTTGCCCGACTGGATGTGCGGCAGCGCCTCGGGCAGCACGGCAAACAGCATGTCCACCGTGCCAGCCAGGGCGTCGTTGATGGCCGGGGCCCCGCCCTTGTAGGGCACGTGCAGCAGGTCGGTCCGGGTGCGGGTGGTGAACATCAGGCCGGCCAGGTGCTGGGGGCTGCCATCGCCCGACGAGGCGTAGGTGAGCTTGCCCGGTGCGGCCTTGGCGGCCGCGATCACGGAGGCCACGGTGGGAAACTTCTGCTTGTCCTTGACCACCAGCACCATGGGCTGGTTCACGAACTTGGTGACGGGCACGAAGTCGGCCTCGGGGTCGTAGGGCAGGGTCTTGAAGATGCTCTTGTTCGTGGTCAGGAACGATGCCGGCGAGACCATGAGCGTGTAGCCATCCGGCGCAGCGCGCGAGACCAGCGGCGTGCCGATCTGGCCCGATGCGCCGGCCTTGTTGTCCACCACGAACGGCTGCCCCAGCTCGGCCGCCATCTTTTGCGTGACCACGCGGGCGATCATGTCGGCGCTGCCCCCGGCGGGCAGGGCCACGATGACCTTGACGGGACGGTCGGGGTAGCTGCCCTGCGCCCAGGCAGAGGCGGCAGAACACAGCGCAAGAAAGGTGCCGGCAAGGGCCGGTATGAGACGCCAAAATTGCATGGAACAGCTCCCAAAGGTGGACGGACGGGCCAGTAGCGGCAGGCAGCACGCGTGGCCGGGTAGCGGTATGCCGCGTGCCCCGGGGCTCAAGCAATTCCTGCACCACACGCGCTTCGCGGGCCGGGATGCGGCGTCTTTCAGCCCTTGAGTGCTTCTCTTTTCATAGCGCTTGCGTCCGTTGGCAAGACGCTTCAGCTCGTTTCCTGGTGCAGGTAGAGTTCATCCGACCAAGTGGCAAGCCATTCGGGCTTGAACGCCACGAACACCGCGCACAGCATGCCGGTGACCACCGCGTCACCCCAGGCCATCAGCCATCGAGCCACCAGCGAAAGCTGCTCGCCTACGCCCGGCAGCGTGTGGCCGCTGCACTGCGACAGCGTGCCCGCCAGGAACAGGCACAGCGCAGTGCCCAGAAAACCCCGGCCCAGCACGTACACGAATGCGCGCACGCCGGCCAGCGCCTGAAAGCTGGCCAGGCGGCGCAGCACCACGCCCAGCAGCAGCGCGAGCGTGGACGGCACCACGCCCTGCCACACGGCAATGCCCAGCGCCTCCTGCCAGCCCAGCCCAGGCGAGACCAGCGCCGCAATGGCGCCCACCGCCAGCAACGTGGGCACTGCCAGCGGCCAGCCCAGCATGAGCAGCACCAGGCACGCGCCCGACCACTGCAGTTGCAGCGGCATGCGGTGCAGGGTGGGCAGGGCCCAGGCCCACGGCAGCAGGACGAGGGTGGCCAGCAGGGGCGTCCACAGTGCGGCGGCGGCTCCGTGCCGCTCCTGTGCCAGCGGCTTGCGGCTGGCCAGCAGCCGCCAGGGGCGTGCGGCCAGCGCGGCGGCAAGAGCGATCAGGGCCAGGACGGCTTCCATGGAGATTGCTATATTTTTAATAGCTTACGGCGCATGTTGGATAAGCGTTGCAAGCTGATTTGATGCATGCCGGAACGCCCGGAGCCGCTACGCCACCACCGGCTGCCCCAGCGAGCGCAGCACATCGCGCACCATCTGCGCGCGGTCCTTGGGGTCCTTGAGCTCGCGCTCGATGCGCAGCTTCTCGTTGCCCGCGAGCTTGATGTGTTTGTTCTTCTGGATCAGCTCGATGATGCGCATCGGGTCGATGGGCGGCTGGGGCTTGAAGGTGATGTGGATGACGCCGGGGGCGGCATCGACCTTCACCACGCCGTAGGGCTGGCTCAGCACGCGCAGGCGGTGCACGTCGATGAGGGTCTGGGCCTGCGGCGGCAGTTTGCCGAAGCGGTCCACGATCTCTTCAAGCAGGCCGTCGATCTGGTCGGGGGTTTTGGCCGTGGCCAGCTTCTTGTAGAACGACAGGCGCAGGTGCACGTCGCCGCAGTAGTCGTCGGGCAGCAGGGCGGGGGCGTGCAGGTTGATGTCGGTGGTGACGCTCAGCGGGCTCAGCAGGTCCGGCTCCTTGCCGGCCTTGAGCGATTTGACGGCCTCGTTCAGCATCTCGTTGTACAGCTGAAAGCCCACCTCCAGCATGTTGCCGCTCTGGTTCTCGCCCAGCACCTCGCCGGCACCGCGGATCTCCAGGTCGTGCATGGCCAGGTAGAAGCCGCTGCCCAGTTCCTCCATCTGCTGGATGGCGTCCAGGCGCTGCGCGGCCTGTTTGGTCAGGCCCTCGGTGTCGGGCACCATGAGGTAGGCATACGCCTGGTGGTGGCTGCGGCCCACGCGCCCGCGCAGCTGGTGCAGCTGCGCCAGGCCGAACTTGTCGGCGCGGCTCATGATGATGGTGTTGGCCGTGGGCACGTCGATGCCGGTCTCGATGATGGTCGAGCACAGGAGGATGTTGTAGCGCTGGGCCACGAAGTCCCGCATCACGCGCTCCAGTTCGCGCTCGGGCATCTGGCCGTGCGCCACGGCGATGCGGGCCTCGGGCAGTATCTCTTCGAGCTTCTGGCGGCGGTTCTCGATGGTCTCCACCTCGTTGTGCAGGAAGTAGATCTGCCCGCCGCGCTTCAATTCGCGCAGCACCGCCTCGCGGATCACGCCCGTGCCTTCGTTGCGCACGAAGGTCTTGATTGCCAGGCGCCGCTGCGGTGCGGTGGCAATGACGCTGAGGTCGCGCAGCCCTTCGAGCGCCATGCCCAGCGTGCGCGGGATGGGGGTTGCGGTGAGGGTGAGCACGTCCACCTCGGCGCGCAGGGCCTTCATCTGCTCCTTGTGGCGCACGCCGAAGCGGTGCTCCTCGTCGATGATCAAGAGGCCCAGGTTGTGGAACTTGGTGGATTCGGAGAGCAGCTTGTGCGTGCCCACCACGATGTCCACCGTGCCGTCGCCGATGCCCTTGATGGCCGAGGTGATCTCCTTGCCCGAGCGAAAGCGCGAGACCTCGGCCACCTTCACAGGCCACTTGCTGAAACGGTCCACCAGCGTCTGGTAGTGCTGCTCGGCCAGCAGCGTGGTGGGCGCGAGGAAGGCCACCTGCTTGCCGCCCGTGACGGCCACGAAGGCCGCGCGCAAGGCGACCTCGGTCTTGCCGAAGCCCACGTCACCACAGACCAGGCGGTCCATGGGGCGGGGGCTGATCATGTCCTGGATGACGGCGTGGATGGCGGCGTTCTGGTCGGCTGTTTCGTCAAAGCCGAAGTCGTTGGCAAAGGTCTCGTAGTCCTGCGGGCTGTAGCGGAAGGCATGGCCTTCGCGCGCGGCGCGCCGGGCGTAGATGTTGAGCAGCTCCGCCGCGCTGTCGCGCACCTGCTCGGCGGCCTTGCGCTTGGCCTTTTCCCACTGGCCGCTGCCGAGCTTGTGCAGCGGCGCCTCGTCGGCGCTCACACCGGTGTAGCGGCTAATCAGCTGCAACTGGCTCACGGGCACATACAGCACGGCCTTGTCGGCGTATTCCAGGTGCAGGAACTCCTGCATGGCGGGCGTGCCGTCGGGGTTCTTGTTGCCCACGTCCATGTTGATGAGGCCACGGTAGCGGCCGATGCCGTGGGCGCTGTGCACCACGGGGTCGCCCACGTTGAGCTCGGCAAGGTCCTTGATCAGCGCCTCGACATCGCTCACCTGCTCCTGCTTCTTGCGCCGGCGCGTGGTGGGGCCGGCGGCAAACAGCTCGGTCTCGGTGACGAAGTCGATGCCGTCCTCGATCCAGCTGAAGCCCACGGTGAGGCCGGCGGTGGCGATGCCCACCTTTTCGTCGGCCGTGCCCTGGAACTCGGCCAGCGAGTCGAAGGCGGGCGGGTTCACGCCGCTGGCGCGCAGAAAGTCGAGCAGGCTCTCGCGCCGGCCATCGCTTTCGGCCAGCAGCAGCACGCGGTGCTGGGTGTTGCGGATGTGGGCGTGCAGGCGCGCCAGCGGATCTTCGGCGCCGCGCACCACCGACAGGTCGCCCAGCTTCTGGAAGTGGGGGTTGTCATCCACATCCTCCACGCCGGGGCGGATGGACAGCTGGGCATGCTCCTTGGAGCGGGTGTAGAACTGGTCGGCCGACAGGAACAGCGCTTCTGGTGGCAGCGCGGGGCGTTCGGGGTCGCCCTGCACCAGGCGGAAGCGGTCTTTCGTGTCCTGCCAGAAGCGCTGGAAGGCGGGCTCCAGGTCGCCGTGCAGCACCACCGTGGCCTCGCCGCCCAGGTAGTCGAACACCGTGGCCGTGTCGTCGAAGAACAGCGGCAGGTAGTACTCGATGCCCGCCGTGGCCACGCCCGCGCCCATGTCCTTGTAGATGCGGCTCTTGGTCGGGTCGCCCTCCAGCATCTCGCGCCAGCGGCTGCGGAATTTGGCCCGCGCCTCGTCGTCCATGGGGAACTCGCGGCCGGGCAAGAGGCGCACCTCGGGCACGGGGTACAGGCTGCGCTGGCTGTCGGGGTCGAAGGTGCGGATGCTGTCGATCTCGTCGTCGAACAGATCCACCCGGAAGGGCACCAGCGAACCCATGGGGAACAGGTCGATCAGCCCGCCGCGCACCGCGTACTCGCCCGGGCTCACCACCTGGGATACATGGCTGTAGCCGGCCAGCGTGAGCTGGGCCTTGAACTTCGCCTCGTCGAGCTTTTGCTTGACCTTGAAGTGGAAGGTGTAGCCCGCCAGGAAGGATGGCGGCGCCAGGCGGTACAACGCCGTGGTGGCGGGCACCAGCACCACATCGGCGCCGGTGTCCTTGTCCTTCTGGCTGATGCGCCACAGCGTGGCCAGGCGCTCGCTGATCAGGTCCTGGTGCGGCGAGAAGGTGTCATACGGCAGCGTCTCCCAGTCGGGGAACAGCGCGCAACGCAGCGTGGGCGCAAAAAAGGCCATTTCCTCGATGAGGCGCTGCGCGTCGGTGGCGTCGGCCGTGACGATGGCGGTGGTGCGGCCGGCGGCTTTGTCACGTTCGGCCAGGCGTGCCAGCAGCAGCGAATCGGCGCTGCCCACGGGGCGGGGCAGGGTGAAGCGTTTTCCGGGGGAGAGTTTGGGCAGTTCCATGCGGGACGGTAGGGGGCGTCGGTGGGCCCGCCGCATCCCGCCCGTGCGGCGCGCACGTGGGCTGGTTCGGGGGCAACGGGGCATTCTAGGGCGTGTCGCGCCACCGTGCCGGTGTCTGGCGCCGCGCCGGCCCAGCCCTCCTAAAATGGCACCCTCATGACCATAGACCCGCTGCTGCAACCCTCGCTCGCCACGCCACACGCACCTGCCGCGGTGCCGGGGCGCTTGTGGGCGCTGGTGCCCTGCGCGGGCACGGGCTCGCGTGCGGTGGCCGCACCACCTTCCGCACCAGCCATCGCACCATCTACAGCATCCGGGGGCTCCACGGTCTCTGCCTTTGGTGCGCTGGCAGGGGCTGCGGGCGAGCCCCCACCACCGCCCCTGCCCAAGCAGTACCACCTGGTGGCGGGCCACCCCATGGTGATGCACACCCTGGCTGCGTTTGCGGGCGTCGGCCGCCTGGCCGGCACGCTGGTGGCCGTGGCGCCTGGCGACCACTTTCTGGACGCCCATGTGCATCCGTCGTTTTTTGTGGTCGGCTGCGGCGGCCCCACGCGTGCGGCCACGGTGCAGGGCGGGCTCAAGGCGCTGCAGGAGCGCGGTGCGCAGAAGGATGACTGGGTGCTGGTGCACGATGCCGCGCGCTGCCTGGTCACGGCCGAGCAGATCGACCGGCTCATCGATGTCTGCGCACACGACAGCGTGGGCGGACTGCTGGCGCACCAGCTGGCGGACACGCTCAAGACCTCCATCGACGGCCCTGGCGGCGTGCGCGTGGCTTCCACGGTGGACCGCAGCAACAAATGGCTGGCGCAGACTCCGCAGATGTTTCGCATCGGCCCGCTGCTCGATGCCCTGGCCAAGGTGGGCACCAACGTGACCGATGAGGCCAGCGCCATGGAGGCCATGGGCCTGCATCCGCGCCTGGTCCCCGGAGGTGCGCAGAACTTCAAGGTGACCTACCCCGACGACTTTGCGCTGGCCGAGGCCGTGCTGGCCCAGCGCGGCCACGGCACCACGCTGGCGCGCTTTGGCGGGGAGCGCGGCCACGGAGTGATTGAGACGGGGCGCAAGACGATTTTTTGAAGCGAGAGCCCGTTCATTCAGCGGCGTGGGCCGCAGATGGGTCCATGAACCGTGAACTGCTCGGACAAAGGGTAAAGATGAATTTCAGGATTGGAGAAGGGTGGGACGTGCACGCGCTGGTGCCGGGCCGCCCCCTGGTGATCGGCGGTGTGACCATCCCGCACACCATGGGGCTGCTGGGCCATTCGGACGCTGATGTGCTGCTGCACGCGATCACCGACGCCATTCTGGGGGCGGCGGGGCTGGGCGACATCGGCACCCATTTCCCGGACACCGACGCACAGTTCCGCGGCGCCGACTCGGCGGTGCTTCTGGCGGAAGCCGCGCGCCGTGTGCGCGCTGCGGGC
The DNA here is from genome assembly GCF_019219095.1 of Acidovorax sp. sic0104. Lineage (GTDB taxonomy): Bacteria > Pseudomonadota > Gammaproteobacteria > Burkholderiales > Burkholderiaceae_C > Acidovorax. Next base: position 7,747 of record NZ_JAHUWH010000012.1, on the reverse strand, counting down.
TACACGATTGGCAATGTGGACAGCACCGTAGTGGCCCAGGCCCCGCGCCTGGCTGCGCACATACCGGGCATGCGCGAATGCATTGCCAGCGCGCTTGAAGTGGAGCCCGGCCAGGTCAATGTCAAGGCCAAGACCGCAGAGCGCCTGGGGCCCGTGGGCCAGGGGCTGGCGATGGAGGCGCGGGCCGCAGCGTTGATCTACAAGGCCTGAGGCGCCGCACTCTACCGTGCGCCGGGAGCGGCACGGCGAGTTGCTTCACGTGCTTTCATGCGGATATTCAATACCCGGTACCGTTCGGGCTGAGCCAATCAAAGCCTCGCGCAGCGCTTGGACAGACTCAGCGTGAACAGTTCCTGCTTTCGAAAAAAGCAAGGGGTATCAGGCGCTTTCGCGTTCGACGATGGAAAAGCCGATGTCCACCACAGGATTGGTGACGGCCTTGCCATTGGCGCGGTCGGCAATCAGCTGGGCTGCCGTCTGTCCCATGCGCGTGCCGTCGATGCGTACGGTGGTCAGGCTGGGGCTCACCGTCTGGGCGAAATCGATATCGCCAAAGCCCACTACGGCCAACCGGCCGGGCACGGCAATGCCGCGCACGCGCGCCTCGGTCAGCACGCCCAGCGCCAGCATGTCGGAACTGCAGAACACTGCGTCGATGTCCGATGCGTCAGCCAGCAGCGCGCCCAGGCCATCGCGGCCGTCTGCGTGCGTGGTGGGCGACTTGCCCAGCCGCACTGCGGGCTCGCGCAGGCCCAGGCGTGCCGCCGCGGCCTGGAAGCCGCGCGCGCGGCGGGCGGCGCGTTCGTCTCCCCCACTGAGCAGCGCGAGGTGCCGCCGCCCCTGGGCGACCAGGTGCTCGCACACGGCTGCTCCCAGTTCTTCATGCCGCAGGCCCACCAGCATGTCGATGGGGGTGTCGGTGAAGTCCCAGGTCTCCACGATGGGAATGCCCGACGCCGTGAGCATCCGGCGCCCCTCTGGGGAGTGCATGACGCCTGTGATCACGATGCCGTCCGGCCGGCGGCCGACGATGGCGCGCAGCAATTCGTCCTCGCGCGAGTGCGCGTAGCCCACCTGGCCCACCATGACCTGAAAGCCTCGCAGCTCCAGCCCGTCGGTGAGTGCCTGCACCATCTCGCCGAACAGCGGGCCGGTGAGTGTAGGCACCAGAGCGGTGACCACGTGGCTGCGGGCCGACCGCAGCCCCCCCGCGACGAGATTGGGCACGTAGCCCATGCTGGAGACGGCTTCCTGTACGCGCGCCCGCGTCGCTTCCGACACCTGGTGCGGAGCGTTGATGGCACGCGAGACGGTGATCATGGACACGCGCGCCCGCTCGGCCACTTCGCGCAGTGTGACGGCAGGGCGGTCGCGGGCCGTGGGGGCAGGGGAGGTGGATTCAGCGTCCATGCCTTCGAGTCTAGCGACTGGAGCGGCGGATACTCCACCTATTGCTCGGGAGCGCGAGCAGGGCCTGCGTGGGTCGCCATTTTCTGGACGATCACCTGGAATGGTTGGCCATTGGCAGCGAGGGCGCGCATGCGTGTTTGTCTGTGAGCAGTCCAGCAAGCATGAAGGCGTGAAGGCGGCACAATCGATGCCGGCAGCGCCGCACTGCTGAGCGCAGCCGCCGACAAAGCGGTATGCATCGCGTCACCTGAAAACATCGGCCTTGTGGCAACCGCGAATCCGAGTTATTCAGGACATCCTCAAGAGGAAGAATGAACCAGGAATATCAAAGCAACAGCTTGACTTGGCTGGGAAGTGGCCTTCGTACTACCAGTGGCCGTGGTGGCGATGTGCTTGATTTGCGTGAGCACAATCTCTCGGTCATTCTGGCTTACCTGCGTGAACACGGCCCCAGTCCCCGGTCCGATATCGCACAAGGATGTGGCCTGGCGAAATCGTCCCTCACAGTCCAGCTCACGGAGCTTCTTCAGCTGGGCTACATACGGGAAACGGTCTCGGATCCCACGCATGTTGTAGGGCGCCCCGTCAAGCTGGTGAGCCTGGATGGGTCGCACATGGTTTGCGCGGGTGTCAGCGTCGACGTCGATGAGGTCTCCATCCGGATGAGTACCCTCGATGGGGCACCCTACTACACGAGCGTTCACACGGCGGACTTCAGATATCAACGCACCAGTGAAATGATCGCGACAGTTTTGTCGGTGATCACTGAGGCCGCATCCAAGGTGGATCCATCCAAGGTTCTGGCTGCGATCGAGATTGCCGTGCCTGGGTCGGTTGCGAGGGACGCAGGCACGGTGGGGTGGGCTTTTCCCATCGGTTGGCGCGATGTGCCGATATGTGGATTGGTTGCGTCCGCATTGCACGCCTTGGGGCGCCCACTGCCCGTGATCGGCGTGGACAACAACATGAATTTTTCGGGGCTTTTGGCTGCGCGAAACCCCGCCTTGTCCATGGGAAACTCGTCCGCAGCCTATCTGGCAGCAGTCCGCGGAGTGGGGGGGGGCATCCTTTTTGGACGCAATGTTTTCCGTGGTTCACACGGTGGTGCCGCTGAGTTTGGCCATATCCCGGTTGAACGTGGTGGTCGCATCTGTCGCTGTGGTCGCACGGGATGTCTCGAAACCAGAATCGGTCTTGAATCGCTCATCTTGGATTCAGGCCTCGCCACGAGTCCAGATGCTGCAGCAGAAAGAGCTTTTTCGGACCCGGCAGGTGTCGTGTCGTGTCTCAAAGAAGCCGCCGCCAATGGAGACCCGAGGGTGCTCGAATCGTTGAGAGAAGCGGGTCATTTTCTCGGATCGGCTGTTGATTCGACAATGAGCATTTTGAATCCGGACATGATTTTGCTGGACGGCTATCTCAGCACATTGCAGGAATACCTGCTTCCGGAGCTCACGAGGCGGGTGGAAGCCGTAACGCACTACCTTTCGTTTCGGTCAACCAAGATCATTGCAATCGAGCCCACCGAGGCAGCTGTGGCTCTCGGTGCGCTGGCAGGTGCCATCGATCAGTGCCTGTTGCATCCGTTGCAGATGTCCGAAAGGCTAGGGCTTAAGCACAAAAAATGAGCCAAACAGATAGGGAAAGCACCAGGATTCTATTAATACTAGGTTGGTAATAATTAAATTCCGATCAGGCTTGGCACGTTTCCGTCAGGCCGATCGGAATCAATTCTTCGCCAACTTAAAGGTGTTCAGATGAAAGATTTCCGAGCTGTCCGCGCGCTTGTCGCTGCTTTGGCAATTGTCGGGTCCGTGGTGGGTGCTCCTGCGAACGCAGGCGATCTGAAGATATCGTTTGCTGCCTTTGCAGGGCCGGATGCCCCGTTCTGGAAAATCATGTATTCAGGCGCAGCACAAGCCGCCAAAGATTTGGATGTGCAGCTGGATTGGGCCTATCCAGATAAGTTCACTGTAGGCAACTACAACCAGAAACTACAGCAAATCATTGCATCCAAACCAGATGGCATTGTGATCATGGATATCGAAGCAGGGCAAGTTGCCATTGCTAAACAGGCGAAGGCATCCGGTATCGTTGTTGTTGCAAACCCTTCGCCACCCAAGGGGCAACTGGAGATTCGTCCGGCCGACGATCCCTACGTAAACCGGATTGGTGCGGCTGAATATGCTGGCGGTCAAGCACTTGGAAAGTTGCTGCTCAGCAAGGGATTGAAGTCCGCAGCGCTTTGCGTAATCCAGGAAAACGGCAACGACTCACTGGTGCAGCGCTGCAATGGTGTCAAAGACGCTCTCAAGGCCGTCAATGTCACGATGGATGTGCAATTCACACCGAACAACGACGGCAGTTCATCTGCGGCCAAAACACTTGTATCCAACTATTTGCGCGCTCATCCAGAGACGGGCGCAGTCGTGACGCTTGGCGGATTGTTGAATGTTGGATCCACGCAGGCAATCAACGAACTGAAGGCCCAGGACAAGGTGATGGCGGCCGGGTTTGATCTGGACCCAGATACGCTTGCCGCTATCAAGCAAGGCCGACTGGTTGCCGTGGTGGATCAGCAACCCTGGTGGCGCGGTTATATGTCGGTGCTGGCGCTGGTCCACTACAAGCGCTATGGCCTCAGCCAAGCCAATTACTTTCTGACGGGTCCGAGTCTGGTAACGAAAGACAATGTGGACCAAATCCTCGCATTGTCCGCAAAAAATATTCGTTGAAATTTGACCTCGGAGTTGCCAGTCATGGTACCCGTGACTGGTGGCTTACACCGCATCCTGCGAGAAAATATATGACCAACCCACTGAATACACTCAGTATATTTGGCGCTTTTCGGGCCATGGCCCTGCGTCCTGAGGCGGCGCCTGCTGCCGGACTGGTTTTTATTCTCATCTTGATAAGTTTTCTGGCTCCGAATCTCTTTTGGTCAAATTTGACATGGGTGAGTATCAGCGACCAGATGTCTCAATTGGGGATGGTCGCTATCGGGGTCACTTTGTTACTGATCGTTGGTCACTTTGATCTGTCAGTGGGGGCTGTTTTCGGTATTGCAGGATTTCTGGTTGTTGATTCCGTGAAGATGGGGCATCCATGGTGGCTGGCATTGCTCTTGCCGCTGTGTGTATCTGCGGTCGCGGGGTTGGTGAACGGAGTGATCGTCACTTCGACGGGGCTTCATTCTTTTATCGTAACGCTGGGAACGGCGTTGATTTTTCGTGGATTGTTGACGGCTGGGACCCAAGGGGGCGGTGCTCAGACTGCCGAGTTCCCAGAAGAACTCGTCCGCCTTTTTGCCTACGAGTTGCCAGGGGGATTTCACATTGGAATCGTCTGGTATGCGGCTGTGGCACTTTTCACCACCCTACTGCTGGTGCGAACGCAAACCGGAAATTGGTTCTATGCGATTGGCCAAAATCCACAAGGTGCAGCAAATATGGGAGTGCCGGTAAAGAGAACAACGATCATCTGCTTCGTTTCAACCTCAGTACTCGCTGGACTGGGAGGGATCATACAAGCTGTCCAATATCAAGCCGTGGACACGGCAGGTGGTCAAGGTTATGAACTCAATGCACTTGCGATTGCTGTAATTGGCGGAGCATTGCTGACGGGTGGATATGGAAGCATAGTTGGCACAGTCATCGGGTCCCTGGTTTTTGCGGCCACGCAAGTCGGGTTGATTCTGGCTCGTGTTCCGGGATTCTGGTTCAACGTGGTAGTAGGGGTGGTTCTGGTTGTGGCTGTCTTGATCAATACGTGGTCAATCAAACGATTGGCCTCCGCAAAGGCGCCGGCGCCAAAAAGAATCAAGGCTCTTGCAGAAGAGCGGAGTGTGAGCGTATGAGCGCCGTTATGTCGCGTGACTCCAGCAGCGCGCCAGTGGTGGAGCTTGAAAACGTGTCGAAGTGGTATGGGCCCACGCAGGTCTTAAAGAGTATCAATCTACAGGCAAATGCCGGAAAAGTATTGGTGATACTGGGAGACAACGGTGCCGGAAAATCGACATTGGTAAAAATACTGTCGGGTGTAGAGAGGATCAGTGAGGGGAACTACCTCTTTAAGGGCAGCCGCATTGAGATGCGGAGTCCGCGAATTGCTCGCGAACTTGGTATTGCCACTGTTTTCCAGGATCTGGCGATCTGTCCGATGCTTTCGATTGCACGCAACATCGTACTTGGCAATGAACCAAAGCGACGTGTTGGCCCGCTGACTTTCTTGGATATGCCAGAAGCGCGTAGACAAGCTCGCGCGGCGCTCAGCCAGCTTGGCGTGAACATATCTCGTGACGAAACGGAACTGGCCGCACGGCTGTCGGGTGGGGAGCGCCAATCTGTCGCCATTGCACGCGCAGTTCACTTCGGTGCGTCGTGTTTGATGCTGGATGAGCCCACCTCCGCATTGGCGGTGCGTCAGGCGGGAAAAGTGCTGGACAGCATTGCCGTAGCCCGAGACAGGGGGCAGGCGGTCATCATGATCACCCACAATTTCAATCATGCGATGGAGATAGCGGATCAGATCGTCATCGTGAGGCAGGGTGAAATCGTCAGTCGCATGAAGCCCGCTGAGACCTCCATTACAGAAATTTCACGCTTTGTATCGGGTTCCTGATGTACCAAGACACCATATCCAAAGAATCACAGCTCAGTCATCTGCTGGAGCGTGTGGAGATTCATGCGGCTGATGACACTTCGAAATTGCGCCCTGCTGTTCTTGTGTTACCCGGCGGTGCGTATGGTCGTCACGCTCCTCATGAGGGCGTTGATTACGCCAAGTGGCTCAATTCCCTGGGGTTCCATGCTTTTGTCTTTGCCTATGCGGTAGCGCCGCATAAATACCCCACTGCGCTTGTCGAGGCCCAGGCGGTTTTGAATTGGATCGCTGCTGGAGAGCACGGGTTGCCGGTGAACCCTGAATGCATTGGGGTCATGGGATCCTCTGCGGGAGGGCATCTGGCTGCAATGCTCTCTAGCGTGGACCCGGTCCATGGGGCGGCTACGGCGAATCTGCGTCCTGCATTTCAGGTGCTGTGCTATCCGTTGATTTCGTTTGAATCCGATGTTCACATGGAGAGCCTGGATAACCTCATCGGGAGAGATGCTCCGTTGGACGTGCGGCGCGCGGTCTCAGTGGACGCCAATGCAAGCGGGCATACTGCTTCGACCTTTATCTGGACGACTGCTGATGATGCATCCGTGCATGCTGCACATGCCTTGCGATACACCGAGGCATTGGCGCGAAAAGCAGTTGATGTCGAGTTGCACGTGTTTCCGAACGGCGAGCATGGATTGGGCCTTGCCCCAGGAAACCCTGCCGTCCGCGAGTGGGTTGCACTCTGCGAACGATGGCTGCAGCGTGTTGCAGTTGTGCCCGCTCTTTCATAGGCTTGCCACGTGGCCTTCTTGCGAATGCAGTGGAGGAATCTTTATTCGAAGGCTCTGCCCGGCATGAGCGATTGGGGCTGTGGTAAGTGATGGGGTGTATGCAGGGAACAATATCTGCGTTGGCGTGCTGAAGCGACTGCGGGCCAAGGCAGCGGACAGTGTCATGGCGGCCACCAGTTTTTTGATGCCGAGACAGGCGTCACTTCAGGGGGCGGCTCGCATCAGGCTTTGACAGCTTGAGGAGGGGCGCGTATGCCCAGCCACGGCGGGAGTCGTTGAAGCCCGCAGACTCAGCGAGATACTCATGCTATGAGTAGGTATTAACCACAATGCCGTCCAGAATTGTTAACGTTAACATTCTGGCATCACGCTGCTTGCAGGAGCAGTTCAGAGGTAGTGGCCAAGGCGATGGTGGGCTGAAGCACTATGTTGTATGACATCTGCAGCGCGAGCCGCCGCCTTCACTGCGTTTTGTGCACTTTCAAGATTTTTTCCCCATCGGACTCACATGAACCCGCAAGAACTCAAATCCATCATGGGCTCCGGCCTGCTGTCGTTCCCCATCACGGACTTCGACGAGCAGGGTGAATTCCGCCCCAAGACCTACATCGAGCGCCTCGAATGGCTCGCCCCCTACGGCGCCAGCGCCCTGTTCGCCGCCGGCGGCACCGGCGAGTACTTCTCCCTCTGCGGCCCCGAGTACAGCCAGGTCGTCAAGACCGCCGTGGACACCTGCCGTGGCAAGGTGCCCATCATCGCCGGCGCCGGCGGCCCCACCCGCACCGCCATCGCCCATGCCCAGGAAGCCGAGCGCCTGGGCGCCCACGGCATCCTGCTCTTGCCCCACTACCTGACCGAAGCCGGCCAGGAGGGCCTCATCGAGCACGTCGCCCAGGTCTGCAACAGCGTCAAATTCGGCGTCATCGTCTACAACCGCGACCGCA
>NZ_JAHUWH010000011.1 GCF_019219095.1 Acidovorax sp. sic0104 | reverse complement strand
TTGTACAACCACCAGTTGCCACAGTCAGCGCTCAAGAGTAGTACGCCAATGCAGGCCATGAAAGAGTGGTACCAAGAGCACCCGGATCTGTTTCACAAGCGGCCATATGATCGTCCGGGATGTGACACTTAAGCATTTGCAGGAGCGAGCCCAGACTACGTGCTTTTGCTATCACTGTTAACGATGTCAGCCATCGCGTACACGTGTGCTGAGTTATCTGCGAAATTTAGAATTGTGAACGCGTGACGAGTTTGCAGGAGCGAACGGGGCCCCTGGCAACCTTATCCCGACCACAGGGCAAGGCGCGTAGTCTGTCACCATCCAGCGCAGTCTTTACATGCAGGCGAGAATATGAAAGCGGACCGTTTTACAACAACCCGGCTAGTCAACGCTTGGGGCACGCCGACCCTCTACGGTGTCTCGCGGTCGTCGACTGCGGTGGCAAAGGCTGCGGCAGCCGCTTTGCAGACGCACTTTAATATGGCCGAGTTGCAAGAGTGCGTTGCGGCTGAGGTGCGCTCGCTATCGAACACGCCCGCAGCCTCGTTTTGTCACTGCTCCGCAGCAGGCATTCTCATATCAGTTGCGGCCGCATTAACCAATGGCAGAACCGAACTTGCCAGAGACCTTCCGCGGGTGCATGAGGACGGCGTGACCGTAATTAATGTGGAGCACTGCGTTGACTATGGCCACTCAATACTTCAAGCCGTCCGAACGACAGGTTCACTGGTCGAAATTCTCACTGGCACGCGTGAACAACGCCTGAGCAAGTTGGCGGAGCTTGGCCGGGCCGGAGTTCTAAAGGCTGCTTTGTGGGTCGAGTCACTACTCGCACAGACGCCACCGCCGCTAGATCGCAATGAATTCGCTACGGCCGCGCATCATTTCAACGCTTGGTTGATCGTGGACGCGGCGGCAAAAGACTGGAAGTTGGCTGATCCCGCTTTCTTGAAATCCATGGACCTGGCCATCTTCAGCGCACAAAAATACTTAGCTGCACCTACCTGCGGGATCGTGGTGGGGACAAAACTGGCAATTGCCGCCTTCAACTCGAACCTGAAATGCATTGGTCGCCCCATGAAGCCGACAAAGGATGCCCTGATGGGCGTACTTGCAGCAATTCGGGAAAGAGACTGGCACGCACTGGATGCGGAACGCGAGGGCAATAGGGGGCGGGCGGAAAGGTTCACACAGCGCTTGCTGCGAGACGTCGTTGCAGACGTCCTTGTCGAGTCGGGAACTGAGCACGGACCGTATCCTCGAATCGCGCTCCACCTGGGTTCAAGTGCGCTCGCGACCGAGCTGTTCGAAACCTTGCTGGCATTGCCAGAGCCGATTGTCTTAAACCCCGCTCGAAAAGCGTCGGGGGTGCTGGACATTGAACTTACGCATGTGGACGATGAGGAAGAGGTGCATCTCATCGAACAACTCGCGCGGGCGCTGCGCGCGCAGCGCGATCGGACAACGGCAGAAGAATAGAGATCCCGATGGCAGCCCCGTTGATCGAGACGCATACCGCACAAATTTTCGTGCGTGTCGCTCATTCAAAGAGCATCTCACGCGCGTCAACTGAACTGGGGATCACCCAGTCCAGCGCGACAGCCCGCATGAAAGCGCTTGAAAAGCAGCTCGGTACCTTGCTGTTCACCCGTCACAGCCGCGGTGTCGTGTTAACAAGCGCGGGGGTGGCATTGCTTCCATATTGCAAGCAACTGGTGCAAGTCGCAGAAGCAGCTCACGCGGGCGTGAGAGTCATTGAGCGTTCCCAAGAGGAGCTGCGGCTCGGATGCTATTTCACGCTCGCAAGCCACCTGATGCCGGGACTGCTCGCCTCTTTCATGAGTCAAAACAGAGGCATCCGGCTTGCAGTGAGCGTCGCGAGCACGGAAGAAGTCAGAGGGATGCTCATTGACGGGCAGCTCGACTGCGCATTCATCGCAGGGGTGGGTCTTGACACCCGCATCACCGCCCATGTCCACATTCAAGACGAGTTCGGTTGGGTCTTTAAGCGCGGTCTCCTACCCGATGTCGCAAGCAGCCCGCTGGAGCGCCTGTCCTCCCTGCCGATCTACGCGACGAGAAAGGGCGCACTGTACGAAAGCTCAATCCGTCAGCTCTTTCAAGACGCAAAGACAGTACCGTCCATGCCGATTTTTCAGGAGCTGGGTTCAGTCGAGATCTTGCATGCAGTGCTGAAGCTGGGTCAGGGCTTCACATTTGTTTCCAGACACGTTTTTTCGGATGACATCGAGCATGGCGTTTTTGACTTTGTCCCTGCAACGCGTCTGCCGCGCCTGGACCCTTTTCTCGTTACCAAGAAAGGCGCACACCTCTCGCGAGCAGCAAATCTCTTCATCGATCATTCGATGATTTACAGCAAACGGTTAGACCACGGTTCCCAAGGGACTGAGCAGGGGACCTCATGAACACGGTACATCGATTTGCTGTCAAAGCTGATTTGCCGCTCATCATCGACATGTTGGCTGATGACGTCATCGCCTTGTTGCGAGAGACGCCGGAAGAAGAGAGGCGCGACGTGTACCTCCATGCTTGGGAGGACATGCAAAAAGACCAGTTCAACAAACTACTGGTTGCAGAAGTCGACGGCGAACTGGTTGGAGTGCTGCAGCTCACCTACATTTCAGGCCTTAGTCGGAGCGGCATGAAACGCGCGCAGATCGAAGGGATTCGCGTGGAGCGGGGACGGCGAGGACATGGGATTGGACGCGACCTTGTGGGTGCCGCAATCGGTCTTGCCAAAGCCCAAGGCTGCGGTCTGGTGCAACTAACCACCGATAAACGTCGGCGTCGCGCTAATGATTTTTATGAGGCCCTTGGCTTCGCTCCCACACATGAAGGAATGAAGCTTGTCTTTGACTGAGAAGTCTCGATCGTCTGACGAGTCACAACGCTACGGACGCTTGCGCCAATACGGTTTTGCGGTCGAGGGCATTCGCCCGAATGGAGTTTACCAGCCTGCGCTTGCCGTTGGATCCATGGTCTACAGCGCTGGTCAGGTTTCGCGAAACGGCAGCAGTGTGTTGCGCGCCAATTCGTCGCGAACGAACGGTCTTGAAGAAATGAAGGAGGCGGCCAGGCTGGCGGCGGCGCGCGCTGTGGCCGCGATCTCTGGCGTGGTGGACCTCGACGACATCAACCAGATCGTCTCGGTGACAGGCTACATCGCCTGTTCAATCGATTTCGTCGGGCACTCGGCAGTCATGGACTCCGCTTCCGAACTTTTGCTCGCGATCTTCGGCCCGGCCGCCGGCCGACACGTGCGCACAGCAGTCGGCGTGGTGTCGCTGCCTGCCGGGGGGTTGGTAGAAGTTCAAATCACCGCCAATCTTAGTCCGCGCGCCTGATCGCGCGACCATTTTGCAAAGCGAGTGAGACCGTGTTTCCTCAGATAAGGACCTATATGCTCAAAAAATTCCTTGTAGCCGTTCGCAGGATCGCCGCGCGATGGACTCGGCCTTTGCAGGGGCGAGATAGCGGCACGCGCCGCAGCGCTGCAAGCCGCATCCGCTTCGGTGTGGCGTGCTCGTTAATCTGCTCCGCCTCTTTGGCGGACAGCTTTCCCCAGCGTCCACTTTCGTTGATCGTGCCGTATGCCGCCGGCGGATCTACGGACGTATTCGCACGAGCCTTGGCCGAGGCAGCGTCAAAGACGCTCGGCCAACCAATCACCATCGACAACCGCACAGGTGCTGGTGGCAACATCGGGACGCAGTTCGTTAAACGAGCCGCGCCCGATGGCTACACCTTGCTGATGTGCTCCTTTGGTTGCGCAGTGGCACCGGCACTTTATACGCCAGCGCCTTTCGACATCGTTCGCGATTTCGAGCCTGTCGCTATGCTTGGCACGGTGCCAAGCGTCCTCGTCGTCAGTCCCTCGGTGCCGGCGAAGAACTTGCAAGAGCTTATCGTTTACGCAAAAGCGCATCCAGGCAAGCTGATGGCGGGTTCGGCCGGCGTCGGCAGCTCGCCCCACATGGGCTTAGAGCTTTTCAAGGCAAAGGCAGGCATTGATGTCACGCATGTGCCCTACAAAGGAGTTGCAGCCATCACCGTGGATCTGGTCTCAGGGCGCATCAGCATGCTTTTCGACAACCTGACAACCGCCCAAGCGAATGTGAAGGCGGGAAAGTTGCGTGCGTTGGCAGTCGCAAGCGAGAAGCGCATTGCGGCCCTGCCCGATGTCCCGACGTTTGTTGAAGCTGGTTTGCCGGGCTTTACCGTGACGCCTTGGTTCGGGATCATGGCACCAGCTGGAACGCCCACGGGAGTGCTTAACAATTTAAACGCAGCCTTCTTAGGGGCGCTCGCCGACCCCAATGTCGTGACCCGTACCCAAATGCTGGGCATCGAACAAGGCCCCGGCTCTCGGGCTGATCTCGCGCGTTTCATTTCGAAAGAACGGGACAAATGGGCGTCGATCATCAGGGCGAACGGTATCAGGGCGGACTGACCGCAAGCTTTCTCATGGACATCCTTGCTGTCTCGGCAGCTGCTTTGCTCGCCGGCTTTGTGGACTCGATCGTTGGAGGCGGGGGCCTTGTGATGGTGCCGGCTATGTTCGCTATCTTTCCCCTCGCCACCCCCGCAACCCTTCTGGGAACCAATAAGATTGCTGGGAGTGTGGGAACGGCCTTCGCGGCGTGGAAGTACACCAGTAGGGTTAATTTGAGATGGTCGAGCCTCTCGGGCGCTGCCGCGGGTGGGTTCAGCGGCGCATGCGCAGGTGCTTGGGCAGCATCGGCCTTCAGTCAGCAGGCGTTTCGACTTCTGCTCCCGGTTTTATTGCTGGGCGTGTTTCTGTACACAGCCGCGAAGAAGGAGTTGGGACACAACCACAGCCCGCGATTCGCCGCCAATGTCGAATTGCGAGTGGCATGCTGTTCCTGCCTGCCCATTGGGTTTTATGACGGGTTTTTCGGTCCAGGTGGTGGAAGCTTACTGATCTTCTTTTTTGTCCGCGCCCTCGGCTACGACTTTTTGCATGCATCAGCATCAGCAAAAGTCGTGAACTCTGCGACGAACCTGGCTGCGGTGATCATCTTTTCTGCGAAAGGCCACGTCTGGTGGCATGTCGCTGGTTGGCTGGTACTGGCCAACATCATTGGCACAGTTGTCGGCATTAGTGTGGCGTTGCGTTATGGCGCAGGATTTGTGCGGCGCTTGTACTTAGGCGTCGTCGGTGCATTGATATTAAAGTCTGCGTATGACGCCTATGGGATATGAAAAAGAAATGGGCAAATGATCCAGATCGCAGACTTCGTTCGAGAAACTTGGCGATTTGGCTCGCAGAAAGCGCACATGCGCCGCGGCTACCCGCGTCCAGCAATCGCAAGGTGGCAGGATTTGCCGACCTTATGGCCACGTCGAGATGTTCTACGTTGCACGGTGCGCCGGGCGTGGCGTGAGCGCGCATGGATGAGATTCACTGGCGCGTCCAGATGGAACTGGAGCAACTCTTTCGCACACCAGTCTGACTGCTCAACCGTTTTTCGCGATGTATTGTTTTAACGTGGAGACAGTTTAAAAGGTGGTGCGCGGAGGCTTGGCGCGTGAGAATGCAAGAGTGGCGACGAACCTCACGCATGCCTGGGGCGGGGCCCACAGTCCAAACAATTCAATGACCGATATTGAAGCAAATCGCTTGATTGTCGAAAAACTGCCGGGGCGGACGCGCGACCTTTTCGGCAGATTTGCCATCGGAGACGAAACGGCAAGCAGAGATGCTGGTGTCGACGCCGTGCTTTCAGGAGTCAAGACCGCAACGTCATCGTTGCCCTCGGACTTCTGCGGCGTTCGTCTTCCCTTTGTCGGCGCTCTAAGCGTCTTGGAAGATGGCTGCGGTCGAGGGCGAGTGATTGTTGAAACCACCGAAGTTGCGCTCACAGCCTTTGGTGACGTCTCAGCTAGTTTTGTAGGAGCCTATGGGGAGGGCGACGGCACCCATGAATGGTTTCGCGAACATATCGGAGATTGGTATAGAAAGCGTGACGAAACATTCGGCGACGGGACCATCATCGTATGCGAACATTTCAAAGTTGCAGCTGTCCTGAATCTTCCAGAGTCTAGTGGAGACTAGTGCGCCGTTCCCAGTCCTCAACAAAGGAAATCTCTGGGTGACGGGTGAAGATCTTGCGAAGGCCTTGCTTGGAGAGCCAACGCAGTTTATGTGGGGGGTGTTCAGCGCATTCCCACCCGGAGTACGTGTTGCCGTGGAAAAGGCGCCGAGTGCTGACGGAAACCCCGCCTTTTGGAGGTCGCCGGACGTCCGTCCGCAGCTTCCCGGCGCGTGCTTTGAGGTTGTTTGCTGTGATTCCTCTGCCACGCTCTTGGTAGGCGTGTCTCAAGAGCAAGCCGATAGGTATTTGCGAACCCACCCTGAAGCGCTGCCGCTGTCGTCTACTTGGACAACTGGAGGTTGACGCTTTGTCGGCTCTGGGCCCATTGCAGACATCGCATCAGGCGGTGAATCGCCGAATCAGGACCTCGCATGCTGGCCGAACGCTACCCAACCAGCGCTTCTCTAGTGCAACTGCTTCGCTATCGCATCGGTCGAGCCATTCGGCGGCGCAGTGTTGGCGCAGTTCACGGCCGGGCAAGTGGTCTGATTCACTGTCGATTGCGACGAACAGCATGAAATCTGGATCATGGTCTAGTGGCGAGACCAGTGCGCGCAATCCAGCCAGCGTGCGGACTCCTTCGACAAAACTGATTCGGCCTGCAATCAAGCGCGAAGCGGTCGCGACAACTTCACCATGTGCCTTCAGCAGCTGATTTTCGTCGAGTCTGTTCACCGCCTCTCCAGTGTCCGCTTCTGGCCGATAGTACGCGTTCGACGGCCAAGTCTGGATGACTGCTATCGCTGCAAAGCCGTCGGCCTGCCCCACATGCAGATCAGCTTGCGCCAGCATGTGCCGTGGCTGCGGGCAACGTGACCATCGATTGCAAACTCTATTCCGAGGCGCTAGGCCTTACGATCCGAAAAGTTGCAAACTCTATTTCGCATTTGTGAACTTTATTCCGATAGACCAGAAAAAGCTGGACGCCGCCATCGTCGATCTGGACGGCACCATGGTCGACACCATCGGCGACTTCGCCGAGGCTCTCAACCGCATGCTGCGTGACCTGCAGCTGCCATCCATCGACGCCGCACGCATCGAACCCATGGTGGGCAAGGGGTCCGAAAATCTGCTGCGTTCAGTGCTGAAACACATCCTGAGGCCTGTGGATGAAGCGCAGGGTGCTATCAAAATCGATGCACTCTACCCTGCCGCCTGGGAAAGCTACCAGCGTCACTACCTGGCCATCAACGGCCAGTATTCCGCCGTCTACCCCGGGGTGGTGGAGGGCCTGCAGGCCCTGCGCGCTGCGGGCCTGCGACTGGCCTGCCTGACCAACAAGCCCACGGATTTCGCCGTCCCGCTGCTGCAGGCCAAGGGGCTCGGCGGCTTCTTCGACAAAGTGTTCGGCGGCGATGCATTCGAGCGCAAGAAGCCCGACCCGCTGCCGCTGCTCAAGACCTGCGAGGCCCTGGGCACCGCGCCCGCGCGCACGCTGATGGTGGGTGATTCCAGCAACGACGCGCAGGCAGCGCGTGCGGCGGGCTGCCCCGTGGTGCTGGTGACCTACGGCTACAACCACGGCCAGCCGGTGCGTGGGGTGGATGCCGACGGTTTTCTCGATGCGCTGGCCGCTCTGCGGTGACGGTGCCGCAAGCCTGAAACCGCCGCCGGGGTGGTCCTTGGCGCTTATCCAGCCGCCAGCCTGCGAGGCGCAGCACCCGCCTGGTAGCCCAGTCGCGCGGCCCCTGGCGGCGGGGGCGATGCTGCCGGCACCATGGCCGCTGCGGAGGCGCCCGCTGCGAGCCTGAAAACGGCCACCGCGTCCACCAGCAGCCCGGCCTGCGTCTTGAGGCTGTCGGCCGCCGCTGCGCTTTGCTCCACCAGGGCTGCGTTCTGCTGCGTGGTCTGGTCCATCTGGGTGATGGCTTCGCCCACTTGCGACACGCCCTGGCTCTGCTCGCCGCTGGCGGCGCTGATCTCGCCCATGATGTCGGTCACGCGGCGGATGGCGCTGACGACTTCGTCCATGGTGGCGCCCGCCTTATCCACCAGCGCGCTGCCGCGCTCCACGCGCTCCACGCTGGTGTTGATGAGCCCCTTGATCTCCTTGGCCGCCTCGGCGCTGCGCCCTGCCAGGCTGCGCACCTCGCCAGCCACCACGGCAAAGCCCCGGCCCTGCTCTCCTGCGCGGGCGGCTTCGACTGCCGCGTTGAGCGCCAGGATGTTGGTCTGAAACGCAATGCCGTCGATCACGCTGATGATGTCCGCGATCTTCCTGCTGCTGTCGTTGATGCCCTTCATGGTGTCCACGACTTCGGCGACCACTTCGCCGCCCTGCACGGCCACTGTCGATGCGGTCATCGCCAACTGATTGGCCTGGCGGGCGTTGTCCGCGTTCTGGCTGACGGTGGAACCGAGCTGCTCCATCGACGCAGCGGTTTGCTGCAGCGCCGACGCCTGCTGCTCGGTGCGCGCTGACAGGTCGTTGTTGCCCGAGGCGATCTCGGCGCTGGCGGTGGCGACGCCCTCGGCGCTGTGGCGCACGTTGCCCACGATGGTGGCCAGGCGCGTCTGCATGGTGGCCAGCGCCTGCAGCAACTGCCCGGTTTCGTCGTTGCGGCCGCTGTCGATGGGGTGGGTCAGGTCGCCATCGGCAATGTTCTCTGCGGCACGCTGACCCAGCCGCACCGGGCCGACGATCGAATGGGTGACGGTGAAGGCCAGCAGCGCGCCAAGCGCCACGGCGACCAGCGTGCCCACGCCCAGCAGCACCTGGCTGGCCGTGGCCAGGGTGCCGGTGTCGGCCTGGCCCTCGGCCAGTTGGCGGGCCATGGCCTTGCGCAGGTCGTCCAGCGATTGGAGGTACTTGTCCGCCAGCGGGCGCAGGTCCTTGTCCACAAGGGCGGGCACGTTGGGCTCGCCGCCGCGGTGCAGCTCGCGGATTTCCGCGAGCTTGTCGTTGTAGGCAGTGCGGGCAGTGGCGATGGCCGCAAGCAGCGTGCGCGCCTGCTCGCCCTGCGCCAACGCCTCGATGCGCTGCACCTTGGCGTCCATGCCCTTGGCGGTGGCGGCCGTGTCGGTGGTGAGCTTGTCCATGTAGTCGCGGTCGATGGCTTTGAGGAAGGCCTCGGTGCGCACCCAGTTCAGGCGGATGTCGGCCGCCCAGTCTTCGACGAGCAACTGCTGCTCGATCTCCTGCGTGGCCACGCGCTCGCTGGCGCGCTGCAGGCTGCCGATGCGCCACATGCCCATGGCGGCAATGAGCGCGGTGATGAGCAGGATGGCGCCGAACGAGGCGCCCAGGCGCCGGCCAACGGAGAGGTTGCTGAGTTTCATGGTGGTGTCTGGCGCAAGAGGGTCGTCGTCGAAAGCTCAAATCAAGCAGGTTGCAGGCGTCTCGTCCGGGGTGCGGGTGGCAAGCGTGCGAGGCTGCGGCGTGCCGCGATGCAGGTGGTGGCTGCGGCAGGACCAGAGGGTGCTTCAGCGCTGTGGCGGTGCTGAATCAAGGTTACGCGCCCGTGGTGCGGGCATCTGTCGGCCGCGCGACAAGGAATGGCATGTTCGCGTGGGGGTTTGCCCGGGGCTTGACCGGGCGCTCCGGCCATGGGGTCAGCCTGCTGGCTTGCCCAGCAAAGCGTCCTTGAGCTTCCAGTCCGCAGGCGCGTTGCCCAGCCAGATACCCAGCAGCGCATTGAAGAACTCAGGCTCCTTGAACGGCTCGCCCTGGGGTTCTCCCTTGACGGTGATCACGGTGCCGGTGCCAGGCACCCAGTCGATCATGAACTGGTCGCCGGCGCGCAGCTTCTTGTGCTCCGAGAAGATCTGGCTCATGCGCAGCACGCCCGGGATGAGCTTGGAGAACGCGGCCTTGTCCATGTTGTCTTCCATGCCCCGCGAGAACAGCTTGCCCAGCTCGGCGGAATCGATCTCGCGCAGCATGGTGATGCTCACGCGCTTGGGGCCCTTGAGGGCGGCGATCTCCTGGGGAGACTGGGCCTTTTTTTCCAGGTACAGGCCGGCGGTGTAGACCTTGAACACGGCCTTGTAGCGCACACCGGCGCCATTGAGCTGCAGCGTGCTGCCGCTCACGGCGGCGCTCTCCGCGTACTTCACGTCGGCCACGGTCACAGGCTCGGCGGTGGCGCTGGCTGCCAGCATCCAGGCACCCGCCACCACAGCGCACCGCTTGAGAAACTTCATGCGCAACTCCTAAAAAAGAACGGTCGTTCGTTTCAAATTGTTGCTGTGCTCGGAATTTGCCGCAACAGGGTTTTCGAGCGGTTGCGGCGCGGCCCGGAGGCTGATCAAAAAGGGCGCTGCAAAAAACCTTTGCTACACTTTGGCCCATGTTCATTCACCACGTGTTCATCACAGGTTGCAGCGACCGGGGAGCCTGGCCCTGGCGTCCGCCTGTCTGCCTGAACGCCTGATGGCACCTGGGCTCTTGCCCCAGCGTGCACCCGTGGCCCTCGCCCTGCAGCCTGCAGCGGCAGGCCGACCGAATGGACCGTAGCGCCCCGTTGATCTATCTGCTTGCTCACAAAGCCGGGACACGCGCTGCGAAATGCTGGGAGCTCTCCCCGTGATCACAGAACTTGAATTCAAAAGCCTGGCCGGCGAAGGCTACAACCGCATTCCGCTCATGGCCGAAGCCTTTGCGGATCTTGAAACCCCTCTCTCCCTGTACCTGAAGCTGGCCCACAGCAAGGACGGCGGCAAGCACAGCTTCCTGCTCGAATCCGTGGTGGGCGGCGAGCGCTTCGGGCGCTACAGCTTCATCGGCCTGCCGGCGCGAACGCTGCTGCGCGCCAGCGGCTTCGGCGCCAACGCGAAGACCGAGGTGGTGACCGATGGGCAGGTGGTGGAGTCCGCTGCGGGCAACCCGCTCGACTTCATCGAGGCCTACCAAAGGCGCTTCAAGGTGGCCCTGCGCCCCGGCCTGCCGCGCTTTTGCGGCGGCCTGGCGGGTTACTTCGGCTACGACGCGGTGCGCTACATCGAAAAGAAGCTCGAAGACACCTGCCCGCCCGACACCCTGGGCTGCCCCGACATCCTGCTGCTGCAGTGCGAGGAACTCGCCGTCATCGACAACCTGTCGGGAAAGCTCTACCTCATCGTCTACGCCGACCCGGCCCAGCCCGAGGCGTATGCCAAGGCCAAGAAGCGCCTGCGCGACCTGAAGGAGCAGCTCAAGTATTCGGTGAGCGCGCCCATCGTCAAGCCCACCGAAAGCCACCCCGCGCAGCGTGACTTTTCCAAGGCCGATTACCTCGCCGCCGTGGACCGCGCCAAGGAGCTGATCGCCGCGGGCGACTTCATGCAGGTGCAGGTGGGCCAGCGCATCCACAAGCGCTACACCGAAAGCCCGCTCTCGCTGTACCGCGCGCTGCGTTCGCTGAACCCGTCGCCGTACATGTACTTCTACGACTTCGGCGACTTCCACGTGGTGGGTGCGAGCCCCGAGATCCTGGTGCGCCAGGAGAACACACCCGACGGCCAGAAGGTCACCATCCGCCCGCTGGCCGGCACGCGCCCGCGCGGCGCCACGCAGGAAAAGGACAAGGCTGCCGAGGTCGAGCTCATCAACGACCCCAAAGAGCGCGCCGAGCATGTGATGCTGATCGACCTGGCGCGCAACGACATCGGCCGCATCGCCAAGACCGGCACGGTGAAGGTCACCGAGGCTTTTGCCATCGAGCGCTACAGCCACGTGATGCACATCGTGAGCAACGTGGAAGGCATCCTGAACGACGGCATGACGGCCATCGATGTGCTCAAGGCCACCTTTCCGGCCGGCACGCTCACCGGCGCGCCCAAGGTGCATGCGATGGAACTCATCGACCAGCTCGAGCCCACCAAGCGCGGCCTGTATGGCGGCGCCTGCGGCTACCTGAGCTACGCGGGCGACATGGACGTGGCGATCGCGATCCGCACCGGCATCATCAAGAACGGCACGCTCTATGTGCAGGCTGCGGCGGGCGTGGTGGCCGACTCGGTGCCAGAGCTCGAGTGGAAGGAGACCGAGCACAAGGCCCGCGCCCTGCTGCGCGCGGCAGAACTCGTCGAGGAGGGCCTGGAATGAGCACCCTCACCACAAAAGCCATCGACAGGGTGCAGCACTGCACCACCATGGCCGAGGTGCGTGCGCGCATCGACGCGCTCGACGACGTCCTGGTGCCCCTGCTGGTGGAGCGCAGCGGCTACATGACGCAGGCCGCGCGCATCAAGCAGAGCGACGCGCAGGTGCGCGACGAAGCGCGCATCGAGGCCATCGTGCGGCGCGTGCGTGCCGCAGCCCAGGCCGACGGCGGCCACAGCGACCTCATCGAGGCCATCTACCGCGGCATCATGGAAGCCTCCATTGCCCACGAACACCGCGAGTTCGCGCGCCTGCGCGCCGGGCACGCCAGCGACGCGGCCGCGCACGCCGCAGGGAGCGCAGCATGAAACTCTTGATGGTCGACAACTACGACAGCTTCACCTACAACATCGTGCAGTACTTCGGCGAGCTCGGTGCCGAGGTCGAGGTGTTCCGCAACGACGAGATCACCCTCGAAGGCATCGCGCAGCGCGCCCCCGACCGCCTGGTGATCTCGCCCGGCCCGTGCTCGCCCGCCGAGGCCGGCATCTCGGTGGCGGCGATCCAGCACTTCGCGGGCAAGCTGCCCATCCTCGGAGTGTGCCTGGGCCACCAGAGCATCGGCGCGGCCTTCGGCGGCACCATCATCCGCGCGCAGGAGCTGATGCACGGCAAGACCAGCGTCATCACCACCACGCAGCAGGGCGTTTTCGCGGGCCTGCCCGAGAAGTTCACGGTCAACCGCTACCACTCGCTGGCCATCGAGCGCGCCTCGTGCCCCGAGATGCTGCAGGTCACCGCCTGGACGGATGACGGCGAGATCATGGGCGTGCGCCACAAGGAACTGGCCATAGAGGGCGTGCAGTTCCACCCCGAGAGCATCCTCACCGAGCATGGCCACGCAATGCTCAAGAACTTCCTGGAGCAGCGCGCATGATCATCGAAACGCACCAGTTGCTCATGTTCGTCGCCGCCGGCTGGCTGCTCAACCTCACGCCCGGCCCCGACGTGCTCTACATCGTCTCCAACGCGCTGCGCTCCGGCACACGTGCGGGCATCGTGGCGGGCCTGGGGATCACCGCCGGGTGCTTCGTGCACATCTTCGCCGCTGCGGTGGGCGTGGGCGCGCTGCTGGCCGCATCGGCCACGGCGTTCACCGTGCTCAAGTGGGTGGGTGCGGCTTACCTGCTGTGGATGGGCGTGCGCATGCTGTTCTCCAAGGCATCGTGCGACGGCGGCAGCGGTGCGGCGATTGCCGCAGCCCAGGCGGCCCCGGCTGTTCCAGTCTCGCTGCGCAGCATTTTCATGGGCGGCTTCTGGACCAACGTGCTCAACCCCAAGGTCGCCATCTTCTTCCTGGCTTTCGTGCCACAGTTCATTGCGCCGGGCACGGACAACAAGGCGCTGGCCTTCGTGCTGCTGGGGGTGCTGTTCAACGTGAATGCCATCCCTGTGAACACGGCCTGGGCGCTGGCGGCGGGCTGGATGGCGCGCCGCGTGGGCGCGGTCCAGCGCGGCATGCACTGGCTCGACCGCGTCGCGGGTGCGATGTTCATCGGCTTCGGCCTCAAGCTGGCGTTCTCAGACCGCCCGGCGCCCTGAAAACCAAGAGACGGAGACCTCTTCCCATGTCCATCACCCCTCAGGAAGCGCTGCAGCGCACCATCGAGCACCGCGAAATCTTCCACGACGAGATGCTGCACCTGATGCGCATGATCATGAGCGGCGAGCTGTCGCCCGTCATGACGGCAGCCATCGTCACCGGCCTGCGCGTGAAGAAGGAAACCATCGGCGAGATCACGGCCGCCGCGCAGGTCATGCGCGAGTTCTCCACCAAGGTCCACGTGCCGGACAGCAAGCACCTCGTGGACATTGTGGGCACGGGCGGCGACGGCGCCAACACCTTCAACATCTCCACCTGCTCCATGTTCGTGGCCGCAGCGGCGGGCGCCAAGGTCAGCAAGCACGGCGGGCGCGGCGTGTCCAGCAAGAGCGGTAGCGCCGACGTGATGGAGGCCCTGGGCATCCACATCAACCTCAAGCCCGAGCAGATTGCGCGGTGCATTGCAGAGGTGGGCATCGGCTTCATGTTCGCGCCCAACCACCACCCTGCCATGAAGAACGTGGCCCCGGTGCGCAAGGAGCTGGGCGTGCGCACCATCTTCAACATCCTGGGCCCGCTGACCAACCCGGCGGGCGCGCCCAACATCCTGATGGGCGTGTTCCACCCCGACCTCGTGGGCATCCAGGTGCGCGCGCTGCAGCGCCTGGGCGCCGAGCACGCCATGGTGGTCTACGGCCGCGACGGTATGGACGAAGTCAGCCTGGGCGCGGCCACGCTGGTGGGCGAGCTGAAGAACGGGCAGATCACCGAGTATGAAATCCACCCCGAGGACTTCGGCATGTCCATGTCCAGCAACCGCGCCTTGAAGGTCGAATCCCCCGAGCAGTCGCGTGAGATGCTGATCGGCGTGCTCAAGGGCGAACCCGGCGCCGCGCAGGACATCGTCTGCCTGAACGCGGGCGTGGCGCTGTATGCGGCCAACGTGGTCGACTCGGTGCCCGCAGGTCTGGCCAAAGCGCGGGCTGCGGTCGCCTCCGGCGCAGCGCTGGCCAAACTTGAGCAGATGGTCATGCGCACGCATGCGCTGGCTGCATGAAGATCAACCCCCTGAGCGGCAGTGCCGCTTCCCCCTTCTCCTGCGCAAAGGGGGACGACACCCGCAGCCTGACAAAGCCAGCGCTGCGGTGTCCTCCGCTTCGGGCCGCGCGGGCGTTGCGCTCGCGCCATGTTTCAACGTTCAATCGCAACCCCGCCGGGGTTGAAAAGGCAGGTTTCCCATGAGCGACATCCTCAACAAGATCGTGGCCGTCAAGCACGAAGAAGTGGCCGCTGCCAAGAAGCGCACACCCCTCGACGCCATCCGCGCCGATGCCGAGAGCCGTGTGCTCACGCGCGACTTCGAAGGCGCGCTGCGCGCCAAGATCGCCAAGGGCCAGGCGGCGGTGATTGCCGAGGTCAAGAAGGCCAGCCCCAGCAAGGGCGTGCTGCGCGCCGACTTCATCCCCGCCGACATCGCGCAAAGCTATGCCGATGGCGATGGCAAGGTGAGCGCGGCCTGCCTGTCGGTGCTGACGGACAAGCAGTTCTTCCAGGGCAGCGTGGACTACTTGAAGCAGGCGCGCGCCAGCTGCCAGCTGCCGGTGCTGCGCAAGGACTTCATGGTCGATGCGTACCAGATCTACGAGTCCCGGGCGATGGGGGCGGATGCCATCTTGCTGATCGCGGCCAGCCTGGACGACGCCCAGATGGCCGACTTTGAGGCCATTGCGCGCAGCCTGGACATGGCGGTGCTGGTGGAGGTGCACGACGGCGCCGAGCTGCAGCGCGCGCTCAGGCTCAAGACGCCGCTCGTGGGCATCAACAACCGCAACCTGCGCACCTTCGAGGTCACGCTGGACACCACCCTGGGCCTGCTCAAGGACGTGCCGGCCGACCGGCTGCTGGTCACCGAGTCGGGCATCCTGAAGCCCGACGACGTGAAGCGCATGCGCGATGCCGGCGTGCACGCGTTTCTGGTGGGCGAGGCGTTCATGCGTGCGCCGGAGCCGGGCGAAGCGCTGGCCAAGCTGTTCGCCTGATTGTGCGAATGCTCTGTTTTTGATAGCTTATTGCGCTTGTCCATCAAGCGGTAGAGGTCTTTTTGACTATGAGTGACGCCGGTGCGAACCCTACCCAGCTGCAGGCTGCCGACCCCGCAGACTGGTCGGTGGCCCCAGGCTGGCAGCCCCTGGTCGATGCCTTCTTCGCCGGGGCGCGGGGGCAGTCGCTGCGCGCGTTCCTGCAGTCGCGGCTCGATGCCGGCGCGGTGATCTTCCCGCCGCGCCCGCTGCGCGCGCTGGAGCTCACACCGCCCGAAGAGGTGCGCGTGGTCATCCTGGGCCAGGACCCGTACCACGGGCGCGGACAGGCCGAGGGGCTGGCGTTCTCGGTGGCGCCGGGCGTGCGCCTGCCGCCCTCTCTGCAGAACATCTTCAAGGAAATGCAGCGCGACCTGGGCGTGGCCTTCCCGCCGTTCCCGCAGCCCGGCGGCAGCCTGGTGAAGTGGGCAAAAAACGGCGTGCTGCTGCTCAACACCGGCCTCACGGTGGAAGAGGGCCAGCCCGCCAGCCACGCCGGCAAGGGCTGGGAAGCGCTGACCGACGAGGTCATCCGCCACGTGGCCGAGGGCGAGCGGCCCGTGGTGTTCATGCTCTGGGGCTCGCATGCCCAGTCCAAACGGGCCCTCATCCCGCAGGGCCGGGGGCACCTGTTGCTCATGTCCAACCACCCCTCGCCCCTGTCCGCCCTGCGCCCGCCCGTGCCGTTCATCGGCAACGGGCATTTCAGCCAGGCGCGGGACTTCCGGGCGCAGCACGGCTACTGACGGGCCAGGATGCGCCCAGCCGTCAAAGGCTTCGGGCGCGGGATTGCGCGGGGGATTCGCCGTAGCGCGCGCGATAGAACGCCGAGAAACTGCTGGCCGTGGCAAAGCCACAGTCCAGCGCAATCCGCGCGATGCTCTGCGAGGTGCCCTGCAGCAGCAGCCTGCGGGCATGGTCCAGCCGCTGATCGCGCAGCCACTGCATCGGAGACTGGCCAAAACGGCTCTGAAACGCGTACTGCAGGGCTCTGACCGACAGGCCTCCCAGCTCGGCCAGCCCGCTGATGGTGAAGCGGGCCCCCGGGTCGGCCAGCATGGCATCGCACACCCTGTCGATGGCGCGCCGCTCCCGCAGGCTGCCCGCGCGCGGCAGCGGGGGGGCGTCGGTCAGCCAGTCGGGCCTGAACAGCAGGACCAGCTGGCGGTACACGACGTCCTGGAACCCGAGCTGGTGCAAGAGATGCGGATGGTCCGCGTGCAGGTTGATGGTGGCGCCGATGTGGCGTGCCAGCGCCTCCAGGGACGGCCCGGTCGCCGCGGTGAGAAAGCGCGCATGGCCGCAGTCCAGGTCCACCGGGTGGTCGGGCTCCAGCCCCCGCAGCGCCCGCGCCGCCGCGTGCAGCGCCTGCGGATCGATCTGCATCATGAGCACGTTCTGGTCCTGGCCGACGGCCTCCTGCGGGCCGGAGCCCACCGGAACGAACAGGCACCGGGTGCCGTTCAACTCCAGCGTGCGGTTCTGGATGCGCAGCCGGTTGTTCCCTTGCAGCTGGAAGGCGACGGACGTGCGCGTGTTGTCGGACACGGACACCCGAAGCGATGTGAACGACGCAGCCATCACCGACATGCCGGGCAGCAGGATGGACGCGGTCCGCCCCGCAAAGCTCCCGTCGCGCGGCTTGGCATCGCAGTCCTGCAGCCGGGGCCACAGCGGCAGCACAGCGGCTCCGAATGCGGCCGGGGCGGAGAACGTCACGCAACGGTCGTCGCCGAAGAGCAAGGGGGTGGTACTGGCGTGTGAGGCAGGGAGCAATACCGCTGAATGCAAGAGGGTCGGTGCGTGAAGAGGCAGTGCCTGGGGTGTCAGGCCCGGTCCTCGGGCTTCGCAGTGTACCGCCGAGCTGCGCAGCCAACAGCGCTCAACGCACACGCATGATCACACTTTTGCGTTAAACGCGCAGGCAATTGCGCGAATCGTGTATACGCACGGGTAACCCCTTACGGACAATCCCGCAAGGCCGGGGGCACCGGCAGCCCCCGCGCAGCGCGCAGAGCACCCCCGCCGCGCTGCCATCAACCCGGAAAAGGAAACGTCGTCGTGCAATGGTTCAAGAAACTCACGGTGGGAAGCAAGCTGATCGGAGGCTTCCTCACTGTCGCGGCCATCGGCGCGCTGATCGGTGTCAACGGCATTCAGAAGTCTTCGCAGATCAACGACCTCGCCCAACTGATGTACGAGCGCGAGATCGCCGGCATGCTGCACGCCACCGAAGCCAACATCAGCCTCATTGCCGCAGGGCGGTCCATGCGCAGTGCGGTCCTGTCGGCCACCGAGCAGGAGCGCGCAAGGCACCTGCAGTCCGTCACGCGCCGCCTGACCCTGGCGCAGAGCGAGCTGGAGAGCTCGACCCAGTATTTTGTGAGCGACGCCGGGAAGGCGCTGGCGCGTGATGCCGGCGCGGCGCTGCGTGCATATGCCTCCGGCCTGGACCAGGTGGCCGTGCTATTGCAAGGCGAGGAGCTCAACAGCACCCGCGCCTCCATCGACAAGATGCAGGCTGTTCGCCCACTGGCTGACCAGGCCGACGACCTGCTGGGCCAACTGGTCGAGCGCAAGCGCGGCGACGCGAAGGCGTTGAACCAAGAAACCGATGCGATCTACGGCCACATCCGCGTGCTGCTGATCACGCTGACGGCCGGTGGTGTGCTGGTGGGCTTGTTCGTGGGCATTGCCCTGACCCGCAGCCTCACGCGGTCCCTGGGGGGCGAACCCGCGGATGTGGCGCACGCCGCCAACGCGATTGCCGCCGGCAATCTGTCGCTGCCGATCGATACCTCGCGCGCCGGTGCCGGCAGCGTGGTGGCGGCGATGCACGGCATGCAGCGCTCCCTGCGCGAGGTGGTCGGAACCGTGCGCGAGGCCAGCGACAGCATCGCCACGGGCGCGAGCCAGATTGCGGTGGGCAACACCGACCTGTCCCAGCGCACCGAAGAGCAGGCCAGCAACCTGGAAGAAACCGCCGCGTCGATGGAAGAACTGACCAGCACGGTGCAAAGCAGCGCCGACGCGTCGCGCCAGGCGGCCGACCTGGCGCGCACCGCCAGCGCTGCGGCCCAGGACGGCGGCCGGGTGGTGGGGCAGGTCGTGACCACGATGCAGGAGATCAACGCATCGTCCCAGCGTATCTCCGACATCATTGGTGTCATCGATGGCATTGCCTTCCAGACCAACATCCTGGCCCTGAATGCGGCAGTCGAAGCGGCCCGGGCCGGCGAGCAGGGGCGCGGCTTCGCCGTGGTGGCGGGGGAAGTGCGCAGCCTGGCGCAAAAGAGCGCGCTGGCGGCCAAGGAAATCAAGGACCTGATCCACGACAGCGTGGGCCGGGTGGAGAAAGGCAGCCAGCTGGTCAACGATGCCGGCCAGGTGATGGGCGCGCTGGTCACCCAGGTGCGCAGCGTGGCCGACCTGATCGGCGAGATCACCTCGGCGACGCAGGAGCAGACCGCGGGCATCGGACAGATCAACGAAGCGGTGATACAGCTGGACACCGTGACCCAGCAGAACGCGGCCCTGGTGGAAGAGGCTGCGGCCGCGGCGGACAGCCTGAACCACCAGGCGCAGCAACTGGTGCAGGCCGTCGCGGTGTTTGACCTCGGCGATGGTGCGAAGCGCACCGTCGCCGCGGCCGGGCATGTCGCGGTGACCGCTACCGCGAAGCGGCCGGCAGCGGCGCTGCGTCCCGCGCCGGCTGCGCAGGGCGCGGGACGCGTGGCCCTGGCGGGTGACGCCTGGAAGCAGTTCTGACGTTCCGCGCCGGGCGCCAGCTTTGCGCGCCCTGGCCGAGCGCCCGGAGAGACCGCGCATGTCACTGAGACGGATTCCTGTCGAGCAGGCCGTGCCCGGCATGTTCATTCACTCCCTGGACGCACCCTGGGTGGCCCACCCGTTCTGGCGCAGCCGCTTCGCGCTGCAAGGTACGGCCGATGTGCGGGCCCTGCGCGCGAGTGGCGTTGCGCACTGCTGGATCGACGTATCGCGGGGGGCGGATGTTGTCACGACCTCGGTTGCCAACGCTGCTGCCGGCTCTGCATCTGCGGCGGATGCCGCGCAGGACAGGCCAGCGCAGCACGGGGTGGCCACCTTGCTCGGGCACGAGTACGAGCACGGGCGCGGGCGCGGGCAGCGCATGGGGCCGCATCCGCGCACGGCGGCTGGCCCGCCAGAGCCCCGGCACGCCGAGCGCCTGGCGGTGCGGGCGCGGGAAGCGGTACGCGCCTTGTTCACCCAGGCGCGCACGGGCCAGGCGGTCTGCCTGGACCAGAGCCTTGCCATCGTCGATGAGCTGGCCGCCATGCTGGCCAGTCAGTCGGGCGCGCTGGTCGGCCTGGTGCGGCTGCAGCGCAAGGACGACTACACCTTCGCGCACTCCGTGGCCGTGTGCACGCTGATGATCGCCCTGGCGCACCAGATGGGCCTGAGTGCCCCCCAGGTGCGCGAGGCCGGGCTCTGCGGCCTGCTCCACGACGTGGGCAAACTGATGGTGCCCCGGCACATCCTGGACAAGCCCGGCAAGCTCACGCCCGAAGAGTTCCGCGTGATGCAGGCGCATCCCCGGCATGGGGTGGACATCCTGCGCCGCGGCGGCGCCGTTCCGCATTCGGTGATCGACGTCTGCCTTCATCACCACGAGAAGCTGGACGGCAGCGGCTACCCGCATGGGCTGGCCGGGGCGCAGATCAGCTTGTTCGCGCGCATGGCGGCAGTCTGCGACGTGTACGACGCGGTGACTTCCGAGCGCGCCTACAAGAATGCCTGGGACCCGGCCATCGCCCTGGCCCGCATGGCGCAGTGGGAGGGGCATTTCGATTCCGCAGTTCTACATGCCTTCGTGCGCGTGGTGGGCATCTACCCCGTGGGGTCGCTGGTGCGCCTGGCGTCGGGCCGACTCGCCGTGGTGGTCGAGCACAACCCCGCGGCACTGACAGCACCCAAGGTGCGCGTGTTCTTTTCCCTGCGCTCCAGCTCGCACACCGAGCAGCGGGTGGTGGACTTGTCGCTCCCCGGCGAGGCGGACCATATCGTGGCGCGCGAAGACCCGCACGCCAGCGGCTTTCCGCGGATCGCGCACCTGTGGCAGGAGCCGCACTGACCTGGGGGCCTGTCTGCCCGCCTTGCCGAGGCCTTGCCCAGGCAGGCTCACCAGCGCTCGGGCAGCCGCTCCTTGAGCAGGTCCAGAAACGCCTGCACGGCCACTGGCAGGCTGCGGCCGGCCAGGGTCTGCACCTCCAGGTCGCGCAGGTCCATGCCCGGGTCGCTGATGGGCACGGCCACCACGGCCCCGGCGGCCACCAGGTGGCGCGCGGCGATCTCGCTGGCCACCGACAGCCCGCCGCCGTGGGCGACGAAGTTGAGCACCGTCTTGGCGTGGTTGCTGATCAGCACGGCTTCTAGCTGCAGGCCCTGGCGGCTGCAGACGATGTCGATCATCTGGCGCACCGTGGTCTCGGCCGGCGGCAGGGCCAAGGGGTAGGCGGCCATCTGCGCCAGCATCACGCTGGCCGCGCCCGCCAGCGCATGGCCGGGCGGGATCAGCGCCAGCACCGGGGCGTTTTGCCGATAGGCCACCTCGATGTCCTTGTGCGGCGCGCGGCTGAAGCACAGGCCGATGTCGGCCGCGCCGCTGCGCACGGCGTCGGGCACCTGGGCGGTGGGCAGCGAGATCACGCTGAACTGGATGCCTGCGTGGGTGCGCTGGAACTCCACGCACAGGCGCGGCACGAGTTCGTTGGCGAACGCGTCGGAAGTGGCCAGGCGCACCTGCCCCGCACGCAGGCCCTGCAGAGCACCGATCTCGCCCAAGGCCCGCTCGGCGTCCAGCACCGTGCGGCGAGCATGCACCGCCAGAATTTCGCCTGCCGCCGTGAGCACCATGCCGCGCGGGTGGCGGTCGAAGAGCGGCGTGCCCAGCTGCGCCTCCAGCCCGGCGATCTGGCGGCTCAGCGCCGAGGCCGCCACGTGCAGGCGGGTCGATGCCTCGGTGAGCGAGCCGCTGTGGGCCACTTCCAGGAAGTAGCGCAGGGCGGTGTCTTGCAAGAGTTGGGGGCGCATGGGGCAGGGAGGGGGTAAGCGGAGCACGTATTGCCGACGAAGGTGCAAAGTATGAAGTGGTTTGCCGTTGCGGCAAAGCTGCTTGCCTATTTGGCGGTGGTCACGGGCGCACAGGGTTTCTAAGATGGCCTATCCGCTGCCCAAGGCGCTCTGCTGCACGCACTCCGGGGTGCGCCGCAGTGCCGGCTTTCGAGCTTCCTTTTCTTCTGGAGTATCTGTATGCGTCTTTTTTCCTGGGGCCGTGGCGCCGTATGCCTGGCGTCGCTGATGGTGTGGGGCGCAGCCGCACAGGCACAGACCGCGTGGCCCGACAAGCCCGTGCGCGTGATCGTGCCGTTTCCGGCCAGCGGGGCGACCGACCTGGTTGCGCGCGTGGTCACCCAGCGCGTGGCGGCCGACCTGGGCCAGCAGATGGTGGTGGACAACAAGCCCGGCGCGGGCGGCACCATCGGCACGGCCGAAGCCGCCAAGGCCGCGCCGGACGGCTACACGCTGCTCCTGACCACGAGCAGCACGCACGCCATCTCGCCCCACCTGATGCCGCGCCTGGCGTATGACCCGCGCAAGGACTTCACGCCCGTGGCCCATGTGGCCGACGCACCCAGCGTGCTGCTGGTGACCAACTCCCTGCCCGTCAAGAACGTGGCCGAGCTGATCGCCTACGGCAAGGCCCATCCCGGCAAGCTCAACTACGCCACCAGCGGCAACGGCACCATCGTGCACCTGAACACGGCGGCCTTCAGCGCGCAGGCCGGCGTGGAGATGACCCACATCCCCTACAAGGGCACGGCGCTGGCCATTCCCGACCTGATCGCCGGGCAGACCCACGTGCTGTTCGATTCGCTGCCTACGGGCATGCCGCACGCCAAGGCTGGCCGCCTGCGGGCCCTGGCCGTGACCAGCGAAAAGCGCAGCACGCTGGCGCCCGAGCTGCCCACGCTGGCCGAGTCCGGCCTGCCCGGTTATTCGTCGGTGACCTGGTTCGGCGTGTACCTGCCCGCCGGGGCACCGCCCGCGCTGGTCGACAAGGTGCACAAGGCCTTTGCCAAGGCGGTGCAGGCGCCCGAAGTGGCCGAGAGCCTGGCCAAGCTGGGCGTGGAGCCTGCAGCGCCGCGCACGCCCGCGCAGTTCGCCGCCATGGTGCAGGCCGACAGCAACCGCTGGGCGACGGTGATTCGCCAGCACAAAATCACGATTGAGTGACATCCCCCTGATGCCCGATTGCTTTCAGAAATAAATAACGGTGCACGCTTGGCTTGTCGAAGCGCCGCGCAAGGCTTCGACGGGCTCAGCCCGGACGGCTTGGGCAGGAGCCGCCGTCGGTCCCCTCCCCGAGTGAACGGCACCCTCGGTGCGGGGCGGCCCTTCCCCGGCGTCCCTCGCTTTGTGCCGCGCCAGTTTCACGCGCAGCGAACCCTTGTGGGCAACCCATTCAGAACGCCATGAATAACCCAACCCTCGACTGGTCCCTTCCCTACGCCTCCCACCGCAGCGCGGTCATGGGGCGCAATGTGGTCTCCACCTCGCAGCCGCTGGCCGCGCAGGCGGGGCTGCGCATGCTGCTGGCGGGTGGCAACGCGGTGGATGCCGCCATCGCTGCCGCCATGGCGCTCACCGTGGTCGAGCCCACGGGCTGCGGCATCGGCAGCGACGGGTTTGCCATCGTGTGGGACGGCAAGGAACTGCACGGCCTCAATGCCTCGGGCCGCTCGCCGGCCGCGTGGTCGCCGGAGTATTTTGAAAAGCTGGGCGGCATCCCCGAGACGGGGTGGAACGCGGTGACCGTGCCAGGCGCCGTCTCGGCCTGGGTGACACTGTCCAGGCGGCTGGGCAAGCTGCCCTTCGCACAACTGGCGCAGCCCGCCATCGACTACGCGAGGAACGGCTTTCCCGTGTCGCCCACCATCGCCCGCCTGTGGGCGCTGGGCGGTGCCAAGCTCGGCGCGCAGCCGGGTTTTGCCGAGTGTTTTCTGCCCGGCGGCCGTGCGCCGCAGGCGGGCGAGATCTTCCGCAGCGAGGCCCATGCCCGCACGCTGGAGCTGATCGCCGAGACGCAGGGCGAGGCCTTCTACCGCGGCGTCATCGCTGAGCGCATGGTGGCCCATGCGCAGGCCCACGGCGGCGCGATGACGCTCGATGACCTGGCCTCGCACCAGGCCGACTGGGTGGGCACCATCGAGCAGCGCTTCGGCGACTCGGTGATCCACGAAATCCCGCCCAACGGCCAGGGCATCGCCGCGCTGATGGCGCTGGGCATGCTGGACGCGCATGGCATCGGCACCCACCCGCTCGACAGCGTGGAGACGGTGCACGCGAGCATCGAGGCCATGAAGCTAGCGCTGGCCGACCTCGACCAGTACAACGCCGACATCGACGCGATGCCGGTGACTCCAGAGGACCTGCTGCAGGCCGACTACCTGCGCAGCCGCGCGGCGCTCATCGACCCCGAGCGCGCCGGCGACCCGGGCCACGGCGCGCCGCGCGCGGGCGGCACGGTGTACCTGGCTGCGGCCGATGCGTCCGGCATGATGGTGTCGTTCATCCAGTCCAACTACATGGGCTTCGGCTCGGGCGTGGTGGTGCCGGGCACCGGCATCAGCCTGCAGAACCGGGGCCACGGCTTCAACCTCAGGCCCGGCCACGCCAACGAAGTGGGCCCGCGCAAGCGCCCCTCGCACACCATCATCCCGGCGTTTGCGATGCATGCTGACGGCACGCCGCAGATGGCCTTCGGCGTGATGGGCGGCCCCATGCAGAGCCAGGGCCACACCCAGATGGCGCTGCGCGTGCTGCGCTACGGGCAGAACCCCCAGGCCGCGGCCGACGCGCCGCGCTGGCGCGTGACGGGCGGCAAGGGCGTGGCCGTGGAGCCCGCGTTCGACCCCGCTGTTGTGGCGGCGCTGCGCGCGCGGGGCCATGAGGTCACGGTGGAAGAGGGCAACGGCGTGTTCGCCTTCGGCGGCGCGCAACTCGTGCTGCGCGAGGGCGGGCACTACATCGCTGGGTCCGACCCGCGCAAGGACGGGCACGCGGTGGCGTTCTGACAGGCGCTCGCGTGCACGCCTGAAACGCTGTCATATGCTTTGAAATTGATAGCTACCGGGGCATTCCGCAGTAGCGCGGGAGCCGCTTTGCTCGGTCAGCGCGCCTCGCGCACGGTCAGCCATGCGCTGGCCGCACCGCTGAGCACGATGGCTGCGATGCCCGCCATCGACCACGCGTCCGGCACGTGTCGATACACCAGCCAGCCGGCCAGCATCGCAAAGCCGATCTGCGAGTACAGAAACGGCGCGATCGTCACCGGTGTCGTGCGCGCATAGGCGTTGAGCAGCAGCATGTGGCCCACCGCGCTTGACAGTCCCATCGTGAACATCCCCACCCACATCCACGGGTCGGCAATGGGCTGCCACACCAGGGGCACTCCCAGCGACACCAGCGCCGTGGAGATCCAGCTGGTGTAGAGCTGGGTCGTCGCTGGGCTTTCGTGCCCGGCCATCTTGCTGCTGATGACCTGGTAGCCCGTGCCCGAGGCCAGCAGGCACAGGGGCCACAACAGCGCCCAGGTGAATGCGTCACTGCCCGGGCGGATGATCGCCAGCGTGCCCGCAAGGCCCATGGCCACCAGCAGCCAGCGCCAGCCGCTCACGCGCTGGTGGAGCCACAGTGCGGCCACCACGGTCACGCACAGCGGCGTGGTCGCGACCACGGCGGTGAATTCGGGCAGGGGCATGTGCGTGATGCTGATGAAGCCGAACAGGCTGGTGGCCGTGAACAGTGCCCCGCGCAGTGCCTGAAAACGCGGCTGTGTGGTGCGCAGTGCGGCCAACCCCTCGCGATGGAGCACAAAGGCCGTGGTCAGCACGGACTGGAACAGATAGCGCATCCACAGTGCCATCAGCAGCGGAACGCCCACACTCACCAGCTTGGTGGCGGTGTCCAGCAGCGCGAAACATGCGCACGCCACCACGGTCAGCACAATCCCTGCCAGGGCAGAGCGCGCGCGGGTGCGGCGGGCCTGCGGGTGGTCGGTGGCCGGGGGCGCGGGGCTCACGGCGTGCTGCGCGTGCGCTCCAGCAGCATCGCGTCGCCATAGCTGAAGAAGCGGTACTTCTGCGCGATGGCGTGGCGGTACAGGCCCATCACATGCGCGTAGCCTGCGAATGCGCTCACCAGCATCATCAGCGTGCTCTTGGGCAGGTGGAAGTTGGTGATCAGCACGTCCACCACCTTGAACCCAAACCCGGGCGTGATGAAGATGCTGGTGTCGCCCGACGCCTGGCCCGAGCGGGCCCACGATTCGAGCGTGCGCACCGTGGTCGTGCCCACGGCCACCACGCGACCCCCGCGCTGGCGGCAGCGCTCCAGGGCTGCCAGCGTGGCCAGCGGCACTTCGTACCACTCGCTGTGCATCTGGTGTTCGGACAGTTTCTCGGTCTTCACGGGCTGGAAGGTGCCAGCGCCCACGTGCAGCGTGACGCTGGCGCGCTCGATGCCGCGCGCAGCAAGGCCGGCCAGCACGCCTTCGTCGAAGTGCAGCGCCGCCGTGGGAGCGGCCACGGCGCCGGGATTGCGCGCGAACACGGTCTGGTAGCGCTGGGTGTCCTCGGCCTCGTCCGGGTCGTGGCCTGCGTTCTGCTGGCGCTCGATGTAGGGCGGCAGCGGCAGGTGGCCGTGGCGCTCCATCAGCTCCCAGGGCGATTCGCCCGCGGGGCCGTGCAGCGCGAAGCGAAACAGCGGGCCGTCCTCGTTCGGCCAGCGCGACAGCAGCGTGGCGTCGAAGCCGCCGCCGTCGCGCCCGCCGGCCATGTGAACGGTGCTGCCGGGCAGGGGCTTCTTGCTGACCTTCATGTGGGCGACGACTTCGTTGGCTGCCCCACCGGTGGCAGCCTCGGCGGGCAGCACGCGCTCGATCAACAGCTCGAGCTTGCCGCCGCTGGCCTTCTCGCCAAAGATACGCGCCTTGACCACGCGCGTGTCGTTGAACACGAGCAGGTCGCCCGCGCGCAGCAGGCCGGGCAGGTCGCGGAAGATGCGGTCGGCGGGTTCGATGGCGCGCCCGTCGAGCAGGCGCGATGCGCTGCGCTCTGCGGCGGGGTGCTGGGCGATGAGTTCGGGGGGCAGCGAGAAGTCGAAGTCGCTCAGAGTGTGGGCGCGCTGCGCGCCCGAAGAAAGGTCGGTCATGGTGCTTGAGGGCCGGACGGGCCCGTGCCAAGAAAGGCGAAAGTCAGGGAAGGATGGCGTGATTGTCCCACGCGCTTGGGCATGCGGGGCCGCCCCTCACAAGATCACCATGCCTTGTCGGTGAACCCGGACCACAGCTCGTTGAGGTCTGGAAACCTCCACTTGTCCGGGTCCTCGCGCGCCACGATCTTCTCGCTGCACCCCGGCGCCGCCAGGTCCACCAGCTCCGGAGGTATCCGCAAATCCGACTTCGTCGAGAAGAACACCTTCACCATCGGCATCGTCAGCGCCGCCGGCACCTGCTCCGTCACCACCCCGATGCGTCCCGAGGTCAGCCGCACCAGCGAGCCCACCGGGTAGATGCCAATGCTTTTCACGAACGCCTGGAAGATGCGCGCATCGAAATGGTCGCTCGTCCACTCCGCCATGCGCCTGAGCGACTCCGCCGGGTCCCAGCCACGCTTGTACGGCCGGTCGGACGTTACGGCGTCGTACACGTCGCAGATGGCCGTCATGCGCGCGATCACGCTGATGCCCTCGCCCTTGAGCTTGTCCGGGTAGCCCGAGCCGTCCACCTTCTCGTGGTGGTGCAGGCACGCATCCATGACCGCTTCGGGCACGCCCGCGCCTTCCTTGAGCATGTGGTAGCCCTCCACGGGGTGGCTGCGCACCACGGTGAACTCCTGGTCGGTCAGCTTGCCCGGCTTGTTGAGCACCGCCAGCGGGATCGCCGCCTTGCCAAGGTCGTGCAGCAGCCCCGCCATCCCCGCCAGGCGCTGCTGCTCGTCCTTGAGCTTGAGCTGCTTGGCGAGCGCCACCATCAGTGCGCACACCGCCACCGAGTGCATGTAGGTGTAGTCGTCTGCAGTTTTCAGGCGCGCCAGGCTGATGAGAGCGCCGGGGTTGCGTGTGACGGAGTCGGTGATTTCCTCGACCAGGCTTTGCGCGCCGGCGGCGTCCACCGCGCGGCCCATGCGCGCTTCGTTGAACATCGAGACCACAGCCTGCTTGGACTCCACGCAGATGGCGGCCGCGCGCTTGAGCTCGCTTTTCATGTCCGCCGGAGCGCGGTCGCGCTTGGGCGGCGGCGGCGGTGGCGGCAGGGTGACCTTGATGGGGGGCAGGTCCTCCAGGCGGCTGAAGTCCGTCTCGATCTGGGCATCGACCTCCTCGCGCGAGACCGAGGAGGTGCCGGGGGCCACGTCCAGGCCCTTGTCGGTGTCGATCCAGCACTCGTGGATCGCGGTGGACTGGATGCGGGCGAGGTCCTTGGGGTCCTTGAGCAGGAACTTGGCGCGCCAGAAGGGGTGCTCCATCCACGAGCCGCAGAACTCGTGCAGGTACATGCCCAGGGTGAGGTGTTGGATTTGAATGCGTTTGAGCATGGCCTGGAGCCTGGGGAAAAGCGCAGCCTGAGGCTGGGGATGGCGTTAACCATGGTAGCCTTTTTGCTCCATTTTGTTGATCCCCGAATCGCCGTTCATGCCCGCCGCCGCCCCCAGAGTTTCCCCTAGTGCCAAAAAGCCGGGCGCAAGCTCCCCTGGCGGCGCGAAGGGCGGCGCATCGGTCGCGCAGAAAGCACTGCAGAAGCTGGGCCTGAAGCGCGACATCGATCTGGCGCTGCACCTGCCGCTGCGCTATGAGGATGAAACCCGCATCGTCCCGCTGGCCAACGCACGCGACGGCCAGATGGTGCAGATCGAAGCCACGGTGACCGCCAGCGAGATCCAGCTGCGCCCGCGCCGCCAGCTGGTCGTGCGGGTCGAGGACGACACCGGCAATTGCGAGCTGCGCTTCTTCAGCTTCTACCCATCGCACCAGAAGACCCTGGCCGTGGGCGCGCGCCTGCGCATCCGGGGGGAGGTCAAGGGCGGTTTCTGGGGCCGGCAGATGCTGCACCCGGCGTTCCGCCTGGCGGGCGGCGAGCTGCCCGCCGCGCTCACGCCGGTCTACCCGACCACTGCCGGCCTGCCGCAGCCCTACCTGCGCCGTGCCGTGGTGGGCGCGCTGGCGCGCGTGGACCTGTCGGACACGCTGCCGCCCGGCACCGAGCCGCCATATGCGCGTTTTATGAGTCAAAACGGCCTCCCGCGCTTGTTCAGCTTGCGCGAGGCGCTCACTTTTTTGCACCACCCCACGCCGGATGTGGCGCTGTCCACGCTCGAAGACCACAGCCACCCCGCGTGGCAGCGCCTCAAGGCCGAGGAGCTGCTGGCCCAGCAACTGTCGCAGCAGCAGTCGCGGCGCGCGCGGGACATGCTGCGCGCGCCGGTGCTGCGCGTGCCCCGGTCCAGGGACGGCGCGCTGCCGCTGCACGAGCAGCTCATGGCCGTGCTGCCCTTCGGCCTGACCGCCGCGCAGCGCCGCGTGGGCGAGGAAATCGCGGCCGACCTGGCGCGCCAGGTGCCCATGCACCGGCTGCTGCAGGGCGACGTGGGGTCGGGCAAGACGGTGGTGTCGGCCCTCGCGGCCTGCCTGGCCATGGATGCGGGCTGGCAGTGCGCCCTGATGGCTCCCACCGAAATCCTGGCCGAGCAGCACTTCGCCAAGATGATCGGCTGGCTCGAACCCCTGCTGGCCGCACGCGGCCGCAAGGTGGCGTGGCTGGTGGGGGGGCAGAAGAAGAAAGACCGCGCCGCCATGCTGGCACTGGTCGAGACCGGCGAGGCGGCGCTGGTGGTGGGCACACACGCCGTGATCCAGGAACAGGTGCGGTTCAAGAACCTGGCGCTGGCCATCATCGACGAGCAGCACCGCTTCGGCGTCGCGCAGCGGCTGGCGCTGCGGCAAAAACTGGCCGAGCACGGCATGGAGCCGCACATGCTGATGATGAGCGCGACCCCGATTCCACGCACACTGGCGATGAGCTACTACGCCGACCTCGACGTCTCGGTGATCGACGAGCTGCCTCCGGGGCGCACGCCCATCGTCACCAAGCTGATCGCCGACAGCCGCAAGGACGAGGTGATCGAGCGCATCGGCGCGCAGGTGCAGGCGGGCCGGCAGGTGTACTGGGTGTGTCCGCTCATTGAAGAGAGCGAGGCGCTGGACCTCTCCAACGCCACCGCCACCCACGCCGACCTGAGCGAGGCCTTGCCGGGGTGCATGGTGGGCCTGCTGCACTCGCGCATGCCCACGGCCGAGAAGAAGGCGGTGATGGCGCTCTTTACCAGCGGCCAGATGGGTGTGCTGGTCAGCACCACGGTGATCGAGGTAGGTGTGGATGTGCCCAATGCGTCCCTCATGGTCATCGAGCATGCGGAGCGCTTCGGCCTGTCGCAGCTGCACCAGCTGCGTGGCCGCGTGGGCCGCGGCGCGGCGGCGTCGGCCTGCGTGCTGCTGTATGCCACCAATGACAGCGGCCGCGTTGGCGAGACCGCCAAGGAGCGCCTGCGCGCCTTGGCCGAGACCAACGACGGCTTCGAGATCGCCCGCCGCGACCTGGAGATCCGTGGCCCCGGCGAATTTTTGGGCGCGCGCCAGTCGGGCGACGCGCTGCTGCGCTTTGCCGACCTGGCCACGGACTCCATGCTGCTGGAGTGGGCGCGCGAGCTGGCTCCGGTGATGCTGGACCACCACCCTGAATTGGCGGCGCGGCATGTGGCGCGCTGGTTGGGTGGAAAATCGGACTATCTCAAGGCTTGACACCATGACCCTCACCGAACTCAAGTACATCGTCGCCGTCGCGCGCGAGAAGCATTTCGGTCATGCGGCCGATGCCTGCTATGTCTCGCAGCCCACGCTGTCGGTCGCGATCAAGAAGCTGGAAGAAGAGCTCGATGTGAAGCTCTTCGAGCGCAGCGCGGGCGAGGTGTCGGTCACGCCGCTGGGTGAGGAGATCGTGCGGCAGGCGCAGAGCGTTCTGGAGCAGGCTGCGGCCATCAAGGAAATCGCCAAGCGCGGCAAGGACCCGCTGGCCGGGCCGCTGACCCTGGGCGTGATCTACACCATCGGCCCCTACCTGCTGCCCGACCTGGTGCGCCAGGCCATAGGCCGCTCGCCGCAGATGCCGCTCATGCTGCAGGAGAACTTCACCGTGAAGTTGCTGGAGATGCTGCGCACGGGCGAGATCGACTGCGCCATCCTGGCCGAGCCGTTTCCGGATACGGGCCTGGCGATGGCACCGCTCTACGACGAGCCCTTCATGGCCGCCGTGCCCAGCTCGCACCCGCTGGCAGGCAAGAAGTCGGTGACGGCGGCTGAGCTCAAGAGCGAGACCATGCTGCTGCTCGGCTCCGGCCATTGCTTTCGCGACCACGTGCTTGAGGTTTGCCCCGAGTTCGCGCGCTTTGCGAGCAATGCCGAGGGTATTCGCAAGTCGTTCGAGGGATCGTCGCTCGAGACCATCAAGCACATGGTGGCGGCTGGCATGGGTGTGACGCTGGTGCCGCGTCTGTCGGTGCCGCGCGATGCGTTGCTGACCGTGTCGCGCCGCCGCAAGAGCGACGAGACCTATGTGCGCTACCTGCCCATCCGGGAGGAAGACGGCGGTCCGCCGCCCATGCGCCGGGTGGTGCTGGCCTGGCGGCGCAGTTTCACCCGTTACGAGGCGATCGCCGCGTTGCGCAACGCGGTGTATGCCTGCGAACTGCCGGGCGTCAAGCGCCTGTCCTGACCAGGGCGCCGACCCTGCAGGAGCAGGGTGGCAAGGGCTACACTCTCGCCCCGCATGGCGTTGCAGTGTTTTCAGGCACGCCACAGGTGGCCACAACATGCCGCCTGGACCGTAGGCCGAGCCACAGGCGGCCCGCAGGCGCCGTGCGCACTCCACAACCCAAGGAAAACAAGCAATGAAGAAGATTCTGATGGCCGCCAGCCTGGCAGTGGGCCTGGCCGCGTGCACCAGCATGCCCACCAACGCACCCTCGGCGGGAACGCTCAAGAAGGCCGACATGGATCGTCTGGTGGCCGTGCTGCCCGCCTCGGCGCAAGGCAGTTTCAAAGAGTTCCTGGCCCAGGCCGCGCGCGAGAACCCGCTGCTGCGCGCGAGCGTCGCGGCCTATGCGGCCAAGCAGCCGCTGGCGGGCGATGACCTCGTCAACATCAGCCGCCTGCTGGGCTTGTACAACCGCCTGCACAACCAGTCCGCGGTGATCGACGCCACGGCGAAGATGGTGGCCATTCCCACGGTGCGCGCCGACAAGGTGGCGCCGCACGAGGACAAGAACATCATCGCCTTCGGTGCGCTGGTCGAAGGCATGGCCCGCGACTTCGGGCTGGTGTACCGTAACGTGGACAACCGCATCTTCGAGGTGAAATTGCCCGGCACCGGTGCGGAAGAGTTCGGCATCCTTACCCACGCCGACGTGGTGCCTGTGGTGGCCGACGAATGGGTGCTGGACGACGGCACGCGCCTGGACCCGTTCAAGCTCACGCGCGTGGGCGGCAACCTGTACGGCCGCGGCTCCATCGACGACAAGGGCTCCATCGCTGCCGTGCTGTACGCGATGAAGGCCGTGAAGGACAGCGGCCTGCCGCTGTCGCGCACCATCCGCCTCATGATCGAGACGACGGAGGAAACCGGTGGCGACGCGATGAAGTACTACCGCGCCAAGACCGCGCTGCCCGAATACAACATCGTGCTGGACAGCAAATACCCCGCCGTGGTGGCCGAGAAGGGTTCCGGCGCGCTGCGCGCATCCTTCGCGCTGGGCACGCCGGCCGCTGCAGGCGCCACGGCCATCACCGCCATGGCCGGCGCCGCGTCCACCAACGCCGTGCCGCAGACCGCCACGGCCCGGCTGCAGGGCGGCAACACCGCCGAGGTGGCGGCGCGCCTGAACGCCGCGAAATCGGCGTTCATCGAGAAGTACAAGCCGCAGGGTGGGGTGTTCAGCATCGATGTGGCGCAGGACGGGGCCGCCGTGCAGGTGAAGGTCACCGGCGCATCGGCCCACGGCTCGCGCCCCGAAGAGGGCGTGAACCCGCTGCCGCGCCTGGCGCTGTTCCTCAAGGAGTCCGGCGTCGCGCTGGCCCCCAACGGCTACGCACAGGCCGTGCGCTACCTCAGCGACCTGTACGGCACCGACTACCTGGGCCGCACCCTGGGCCTGGCGTATGCCGACGACTTCATGGGCCCGCTGACCATGTCGCCCAACCTCATCCGCGAGAAGGATGGCAAGGTCGACGTGCTGGTCAATGTGCGCATGCCCCGGGGCAGCACGCCCGAGGCGCTCTCCCAGGCCACGACCGCGAAGATCAAGGCCTGGGGCGCCCAGGCCGGCGTGGCGGTGGAGGTGGACCACCAACAGGGCAACTGGATGGCGCGCGACCCCAAGGGCGCCTGGCTTTCCACGCTGCTCAACACCTTCGGCGACACCACGGGCCTGGAAGCCAAGCCCGTGCCCACGGCCGGCAGCACCACGGCCAAGCTCATGCCCAACGCCATCAACTTCGGCCCCGCCATGCCTGGCAAGAAGTACACGGCCCACAATGCCAAGGAGTTCAAGGAAGTGGTGGACCTGGACGCGGACATGCAGATGTTCACCGAGATGCTCGTGCGCATCGGGAATTTGAGCCAGATGCAGTGATGGCCGCGGCGCCTGCGCTACAGTGACCACCAGCCGCCGTGCGCCGCGGCTCCGGAGCCTTCCGGACCACTGCGCACGGCGGATTCCATCGATTGACCGCCATCCCAACGAAGGAGCTCCCCATGGCCAAGGCCTCCAAGACCACCACCCTCACCACCGCAGCACCCCGCATCAATATCGGCATCAGCGACAAGGACCGCGCCGCCATCGCGCAAGGCCTGTCGCGCCTGCTGGCGGACACCTACACGCTGTACCTGACCACGCACAACTTCCACTGGAACGTCACGGGCCCGATGTTCAATACGCTGCACACCATGTTCATGGCGCAGTACACCGAGCTGTGGAACGCGGTGGACCCCGTGGCCGAGCGCATCCGCTCACTG
This sequence comes from Acidovorax sp. sic0104, assembly GCF_019219095.1. Taxonomy (GTDB): domain Bacteria; phylum Pseudomonadota; class Gammaproteobacteria; order Burkholderiales; family Burkholderiaceae_C; genus Acidovorax. The sequence goes on along the minus strand of NZ_JAHUWH010000011.1, from coordinate 140,709 downwards.
GGCCATGTGGCGCCGGGCTCGTACGCCGAGTTCGGCAAGCTGGCCACCGTGCCCGACGCGCCCAGCCAGCCGCCCAAGGCGCTGGAGATGGTGCGCATCCTGGTCGAAGGCCACGAAGCCGTGGCCCGCACCGCGCGCAGCCTGTTCCCCCTGGCCGACAAGGCCAGCGACGAGCCCACGGCCGACCTGCTGACCCAGCGCCTCACGGTGCACGAGCAAACCGCCTGGATGCTGCGCTCGCTGCTGGAAGAGTGAGCACTGCGGGGGGCGCGGTCTGCAAAGTGCGTTTTGTCCTACAAGAGGTGTGAGCAGTTGTACGGATGATGCGACCTTTGGTCATGCTGGCTCCGCCCCGTGCGGATGGCGGCATGGCGGCTGGAACCACCGGTGACCTATGCGAATCCTGTACGTTGAAGACAACCCCGAGTTGCGCGAGACCATCGGCATGCTGATGGAAGGCGACGGCCAGACGGTGACATCCTGCGCCACGGCCGAGGAAGCCTTGCTCCTGGATGCCGCAGACCCCTTCGATCTGCTCGTCTCGGACGTCAGCCTGCCCGGCATGTCGGGCACGGACCTGGCCAAGAAGGTCCTGGCCGAGGATCCGCAGCGCTGGGTGGTGTTGTGCACGGGCTATGAGCTGGGCGACTACGCCTCGGCCTGGGGGCCGAACGTGCGCACGCTGCTCAAGCCTTTCGAGCTGGAGGATCTGGAGAGCCTGCTCGGCTCGATCCGTGCCGCCGTCCACGGCACTGCCGTCTGAGCGCGGCTTTTCTGCACCTTCACCGCTGGCCAGTCCTGTCGCACCGCGCAGGCACCCACACCAGTCGGCCCTGGCCCGCCCAGGGGCGCCCCGAGGCACAGGAAGCGATCTAGCCGCGCTTTTCGGCCAGGGGGCAAGGCGACACGCGGGGCAGTTCCACCCGAAAGCGCGTGATGCCGTCCTTTGACGTCACCTCAATGCACCCCCCATGCGCCCGCACGATCTGCTGGGCGATGAAAAGGCCCAAGCCCAGTCCCTGCTGCCGGCCCGCGGAGCGTTCGCGCCCGCGGAAAGGGTCGAACAGGTGGGGCAGCAGATCCGGCGCGATGGTGCCGCCGTTGGCCACCTCCAGCACCAGGGTCTCGGAGCTGCGGCCGTCCAGCAGGACCTGCACGGGCCTGTCCTGGTCACCGTGGTGCACGGCGTTGCCGACGAGGTTGGTTACCACCTGGCACAGGCGCTCTGCGTCCCAGGTGCCGGCCAGGTCGCCCTGCAGCGTGGATTCGATGCGGCGCTCGGGGTGTCCGGTCTGTATCTCGTCAAGGATGCGCGTCACAACCGCCTGCATGTCGGCGGGGCCAGGCTGCAGCGCCAGCCCACCCGCCTGCCGGATGCGCGTGATGTCCAGCAGGTCCTCGATCATGCCGGCCATGCGCTGGCTGCTGCTGAGCACGCGGTCGGCCATGGCCTCGATCTTGTCGACCTCAGGCTGGCGCTTGAGCAGGCTGGCCGCCGCCGTGATCGACATCAGGGGCGTGCGCAGGTCGTGGCTCAGCACGGCCATGAACATCTCGTTGATGCGCAGCGCCTCGGTGCGCTCGTGCAGTTCATGGGCCAGAGCCTGCTTGCGCCGGTGCAGCTCGAAGAACACCTGGGCCTTGGTGGCGAGCATATGCGGGTCGATCGGCTTGTACAGGAAGTCCACTGCACCGCTTTCGTAGCCACGGAACTGCCAGTTCTGCTCGCGCGAGCCGGCGGTCATGAAGATCAGCGGTATGTGCCGGGTGCGCTCGCTGCCGCGCATCAGCTCGGCCAATTCGAACCCGTTCATTTCGGGCATCTGCACATCCAACAGCGCGAGGGCAACATCTGAGTGGTCGAGCAGCAGCTCCAGGGCCTCGGGGCCGGACTGGGCCTTCAGGATCTCGATGCCATCGCGCTGCTGCAGCAGGGCTTCCAGCGCGATCAGATTTTCCTGCACGTCATCGACCAGCAGGCACTTGATGCGGGTTGTGGGAGGGGGTGGCGATGGGAAGGGGGTCATCGGGCGGTCCGGGTACATCATCGTCACAGCAAGCGTTGTTGGTGCAGCCGTGCAAGCAAGGCCGCTATGCCCGCAGGGGGCAGGGTATGGTCCATGGGGGCGCATGCGAGCGCCGCCAGGGGCATGGCCGGCATGGGGGCGCTGGCCGGGTCCTGCACGATGGTCAGGCCCCCGGCGGCGTGAATCGCTTCCATGCCCCTGGCTCCGTCTTCGTTGGCGCCGGACAAGAGGATGCCCACGAGGCGCGGGCCGTACAGGTCGGCGGCGGATTCGAACAGCACGTCGATGGACGGCCGCGAGAAGTGGACCGGGGTGTCCACTGACAGAGACAGGCGCGGTCCTTCGTCGATCAGCAGATGGTAGTCCGGCGGCGCGAAGTACACGGTGCCGGGCTGCAGATCGTCCTTGTCCCCGGCCTCCTGCAATGGCAGGGCGCAGCGCTGGCGGAAGATGTCCGCCAGCAGGCTGCGCCGGTCGCGCGGCAGGTGCAGCACCACGACCAGGGGGGCCTGCAGCGTGGCCGGCAGGGCCGGCAGCAGGGCCACGAGGGCTTCCACGCCACCCGAGGAGCCGCCCACCACGATGGCGTCGTAGGCGGGGCGGGGGACGGCCGCCGCAGCGGTGGTTGCGGCGCTCACAGGCCGGCCTTCTTGCGGTAGATGCGGTCTTCGAGCACGAAGTCGTCGAACGCCGAGGCCTCGGCCGAGAAGCGCAGCGATTCCTTGGAGCCCAGGCCCAGAAAGCCCCGGTGGCACAGCGCCTCGCGAAAGAGCCCGAGCGCGCGGTTTTGCAGGTCGCGCTCGAAGTAGATCAGCACGTTGCGGCAGGATACCAAGTGCACCTCGGCAAACACGCTGTCGGTGGCCAGGCTGTGGTCGGAGAACACCACGTGTTCGCGCAGCGACTTGTCGAACACGACGCGGCCGTAGCGTGCCGTGTAGTAGTCCGACAGAGAGCTGCGGGCGCCGGAGCGGGCGTGGTTCTCGGTGAAGGCGGCCACGCGCGCCAGGTCGAAAACGCCGGATTCGGCCAGCCGCAGCGCTTGCGGATTGATGTCGGTGGCGTAGATCAGGGTGCGCTCCAGCAGGCCCTCCTCCTGCAGCAGGATGGCCAGTGAATACACCTCTTCACCCGCGCTGCAGCCGGCCACCCAGACCTTGAGAGACGGATACGTGCGCAGCAGCGGCACCACCTCTTCACGCAGCGCGCGGAAGTACGTGGGGTCGCGGAACATGTCGCTCACCTGCACCGTGAGGTATTCGAGCAGCGCGGGGAACACGCTTGGCTCGTGCAGCACGCGGTCCTGCAACTGCGACAGCGTCTTGCACTCGAACTGGATCAGCGCCGTGTTCAGCCGGCGCTTGAGCGACGCCGGCGAGTAGCCCCGGAAGTCGTAGTGGTAGCGGTGGTAGATCGCGTCGATCAGCAGATGCTGCTCGATGTCTGCGGTCTTGACTCTCTTGGGGTGGGACATGGGCCGGTCGTTCTGGCTTGATGGCGTGCTACTTGGGCATCCAGACGCGCACCAGCGACAGGAGCTTTTCCACGTCGAGCGGCTTGGCGATGTAGTCGTTGGCACCGGCGGCCAGGCATTTCTCCTGGTCGTCCTTCATGGCCTTGGCCGTGAGCGCGATGATGGGCAGTCGGCGCCATGCGGGGCGCGTGCGGATCTCGCGCATCGCGGTGTAACCGTCCATCTCGGGCATCATGATGTCCATCAGCACCAGGTCCACCGCAGGGCCGTTGGCGTCGGCACGCTCCAGGGCTTCCAGCGCCTCGCGCCCGTTGCGCGCGATCTGCAGCTTGATGCCGGTGGGCTCCAGGATGCTGGAAAGCGCGAACACGTTGCGCACATCGTCTTCCACCACCAGCACGTTGCGGCCTTCCAGAGCCGTCTCGCGGCTGCGCGCGGCCTGCAGCATCTGGCGGTGCTCTGCGGAGAGCTCGGACTCGACCTGGTGCAGGAACAGCGTGACTTCGTCGAGCAGCCGCTCGGGCGAGCGAGCGTCCTTGACGATGATGGATTTGGAGAAGCGCCGCAGTTGCTGCTCTTCGTCGCGCGAGAGTGCGCGGCCGGTGTAGACGATCACGGGCGGGAAGGACACGCCGTCCTGCTCGGTCATCTGCTCGAGCAGCTCGAAGCCGGTGAGGTCGGGCAGGTTCAGGTCCATCACCATGCAGTCGAACGTGGAGCCGCGCAGATGGTCGAGTGCCACGCTGGCGGTGCCGGCGCAGACGATCTCCACGTCATCGCGGCTGAGCAGGTGGCGCACGCTTTCGCGCTGGCGCTCGTCGTCCTCCACCACCAGCACCCGGCGCAGGTTCTGCGTGAACTTGGCTTCCAGCCGGTGCAGCGCCTGCACGAGTTCGTCACGCTTGACCGGCTTGAGCGCATAACCGACGGCACCGCGGCCCATGGCCTCCTGCGAGTAGTCGGCCACGGACACCACGTGCACGGGAATGTGGCGCGTGACGGGGTTGCGCTTGAGTTGGTCGAGCACGCCCAGGCCGGAGAAGTCGGGCAGGTTCACGTCCAGCACGATGGCGCTGGGCAAGAGCCGCGCAGCCATTGCCAGCCCGTCGGCAGCGTTGTGCGCCATGTGGCTTTCGAAGTCCATCTCGCGGGCCAGGTCGCTCAGGATCTGGGCGAAGCGCTCGTCATCCTCCACCACCAGGATGCTGCGCGCGCCGGCACGCACCGGGGCAGGAGGCGCCGCACCATGGGTGTCCGCGCCACCTGTTGCGTCCAGGGGGGGCAGTGCGGATCCGGCCTGTGCATGTCCGGGCGCCAGGGCTGCAGCCGGCGCAGCCAGGGCGGGCTGCTGCGAGTACGAGGCCGTCGCCGTGGCCACGGGCTGCCCCTGCAGCGCCGCGAGCCGTGCAGGCAGCGTGAGCGTGAAAACGCTGCCTTCGCCGGGCGTGCTCTGCACCGTGATCGCGCCGCCGAGCAGTTGCGCCAGGTCGCGTGAGATCGACAGGCCCAGGCCGGTGCCGCCGTACTTGCGGTGCGTGCTGCCATCGGCCTGGCGGAAGGCTTCGAAGATCAGTTCCTGCTGGTGCGCGGGGATGCCGATGCCAGTGTCCCGCACGGCGAAGGCGACGGTGTCGCCCGCCCCGCGCGACACCTGCAGCGTGATCGAGCCCTTCTCGGTGAACTTGAGCGCGTTGGACAGCAGGTTCTTGAGTACCTGGCCCAGGCGCAACGGGTCGGTTTCCATGGTGGGCACGTCGGGGGCCACGCTGGCCGACAGCGCGAGGCCCTTTTCCTGGGCCAGCAGGCGCAGCGGCTCCACCAGGGCCTGCACGGCCTTGCCCACGTGCACCGGCTCGACCGACACGGTGGCCTGCCCGGCTTCGATCTTCGCCAGGTCCAGGATGTCGTTGATCAGCGCCAGCAGGTCGTTTCCCGCCGAGTAGATCGTCTGTGCGTACTTCACCTGGTCGCCGGAGAGGTTGCCGGGCTTGTTGTCGGCCAGGAGCTTGGCAAGGATCAGCGTGGAGTTCAGCGGAGTGCGCAGCTCGTGGCTCATGTTGGCCAGGAACTCGCTCTTGTACTGGCTGGCCGTTTCCAGCTCGCGGGCCTTGTCGGTCAGCGCGCCCTGGGCGCGCAGCAGCTGCTCGCGCTGGTATTCGAGCTGCTGGGTCTGTTCTTCGAGGTGGGCGTTGGTCTGCTCCAGCTCGGTCTGCTGCACCTCCATTTGCGCCTGCGATTCCTGCAGGATGCGGCTTTGTTGCTCCAGCTCTTCGTTGTTCACGCGCAGCTCTTCCTGCTGCGTCTGCAGTTCCTCGGACTGGCGCTGGGTTTCTTCGAGCAGCGCTTCCAGGCGGGTGCGGTCGGCACCGGAGCGGATGGCGATCGCCAGCATTTCCGAGGCACGCTCCATGAGGCTGCGCTCGGCGTCATCCAGCGCACGGTAGAAGCCCAGTTCGATCACGGCATACACCTTGCCGTTTTCGACCGCCGGGGCCACCAGCAACTCCGCCGGGCTCGACTGGCCGGTGCTGGACGACACCAGCAGGTGGGTGGATGGGACGTCGCGCACATGCAGCAGCGTGCGCGTGCGAGCGGCCTCGCCCACCAGACCCTCGTCAGCCAGCAGGGTCTGCGTGAGCCGCTCGCGCGGCAGCGCATAGCCGCCGAACAGCGAGAAGCCGCCGCCTTGCTCGGCCACGTAGCCCGCGCCCACGTTGGCCTTGAGGTAACCGGCCAGGTATTCGAGCGCGAGCCGGCCGATGTCTTCGAGCCGGTGGTCGCCCTGCAGGCGCTGGCCCAGACCGGTGAGGCCGGCGGATACCCACGATTGCCGGGACTTGGATCGGTACTCCCGCGAGGTCATCGCGGCCGACGCACAGATCAGCCCCAGCAACAGCAGCGAGCCGCCCCATGAGTAGTAGGCCGACATGGTGGCCGCGTCCACCCAGGCCTGGCGGCGGGTTTCCAGTTGCTGGCTCTGCAGTGTGAAGAGGTCGGACGACAAATCCCGCACGCGGTCCATCAGGTTCTTGCCCGCGTCGGTGCGCACCACCGCCATGGCGGCCTCCCTGTTGCCGGCCTTGTACAGATCGATGGTGTCGTTCAGTTCGCGCAGCTTTTGGCGCGAGAGGTCATCGATCTGCGTGATCAGGCGCAGGTGGATGGCTTCGCCGGCGCTGCTGGCCTTGAGCGCCGTCATCTGCCGCTCCAGCGTCGTCAACGCCAACTGATAGGGCTGAAGGTAGGCCGCTTCGCCTGTGAGCAGAAAGCCGCGCTGACCGGTTTCGGCATCCTTGAGCGCCGAGTTGAAGAGGTTCAGCTGGCGCATGGCCAGCGTCGTGCGGTCCATGGCCGCCACGGCGTCGCCGCGCGTTTCGGAGGCGCGGAAGTTGACGAGGGCGATGACCAGTGTGGCCAGAGCCGCCACGACGAAGCCCGCCATGAGCGTGCGAGGAATGGCAAAACGGGCGGCAGACTGGGTGCTGGAGGATCTGGGCATGCGGTGCAGGTCCTTGGGATGGGGTGACCTGGGGACTTTACCGGGTTTGGGCCGCTCGTTGCAGGCAGAACCAGGTCGATGTGGCGGTGCCTGTGCCGGCAAGGGCGGCCGGGGGCCCATGCCCCGGGGCCGGGTGGCTGCTACATTCGCACAGCCCGCGCTACCGGCGGGCTGGATTGGCCCCTTTTTTGCACTCTCCCCCGCATGTCCACCGTCGCTTCCCGCAGCCGCTTCGCCCTGTACCTGGACCTCATCCGCTGGGACCGCCCCGCTGGCTGGCTGGTGTGTCTGTGGCCCACCCTGTCCGCACTCTGGATCGCGGCGGACGGGTTTCCTGGCTGGCATCTGCTGGCGGTGTTCGTGCTGGGAACCGTCCTGATGCGCAGCGCCGGCTGCTGCGTGAACGATGTGGCCGACCGCGACTTCGACAAGCACGTCAAGCGCACCGCGCAGCGCCCGGTGACCACCGGCGCCGTGAGCGTAAAGGAAGCGCTGGGCCTTGGCGCCGCGCTCGCGCTGGTGTCATTTGGCCTGGTGCTGACCACCAACACCGCCGCCATCGCCTGGTCGGTGCCCGCCGTGCTGGTGGCCATTGCCTACCCGTTCACCAAGCGCATCATTTCCATGCCCCAGGCGGTGCTGGGCATTGCGTTCAATTTCGGCATCGTCATCGCGTTTGCCGCCGTGCAGGGCAGCGTGCCTGCGGTGGCCTGGTGGATGTGGCTGGGCAATATGTTCTGGGTGCTGGCCTACGACACCGAATACGCCATGGTGGACCGCGACGACGACCTCAAGATCGGCATCAAGACCTCCGCCATCACGCTGGGGCGTTTCGATGTGGCGGGCATTGTGCTGTTCTACCTGCTCTTCATCGGAATTTGGGCGGTGGCCCTTGCCCCCTATGCGCTGGGTGCTCTGTTTTATGTAGCGCTTGCTGCCGCGCTGGCGCAAGCTGTGTGGCACTTCACGCTGATCCGCACCCGCACCCGCGAGGGCTGCTTCAAGGCGTTTCGCATCAACCACTGGCTGGGCGCCACGGTGTTTGCGGGTATTGCGGGCAGCTATGTGGTGCGGTCAATGCTCTCAAACTGATAGCTGTCGGCGCTTGATGCGCGTGCGTGGAAGGCCAAAAAGGCTCTGAAAAATGTTCACGGCTCCCCATGGCGCCGTGAACAGGATGCCCAGGGTCAGGCCCCGAACTCGTTGCCAAGTTCGTTGGCGCGTTTTTCGGCGGCGCGCATGGCGGCCTCGAACGCCTGCGACACGCCGCTGGCTTGCATCGACTGCAGGGCGGCGTAGGTCGTGCCGCCCTTGGAGGTGACGCGTTCGCGCAGCACGGCCGGGGGCTCGTCCGAGCGGCGGGCCAGTTCGGAGGCGCCCACGAAGGTGCCCACTGCCAGTTGGTGCGCCTGTGCTTCTGTCAGGCCCATGCTGACGCCCGCGCGCGCCATGGCTTCGAGAAAATAGAACACATAGGCCGGACCCGAGCCCGAGAGGGCGGTGACCGCGTCGAGCTGGGTTTCGCTCTCCACCCACAGGAATTCGCCGGTGGACGCCATGATGGCCTCCACACTCTGGCGCTCCGCCGGGGCCACGGCGGGGCGCGCGTAGATCGCGCTCATGCCCTTGCCCACCAGCGCGGGCGTGTTGGGCATGGTGCGCACGACGCGCTCGGTGCCCAGCCACTGGGCGATGCTGTCCGAACGGATGCCTGCGGCCACGCTCAGGTGCAGGGCCTGCGGGGTATGTGCCTTGGCTTGCGCGGCGGCGTCCTTGAAGGTCTGTGGCTTGACCGCCCAGACCACGATGCTGGCGCGCTGCAGTGCGGGGCCTGCCTCGGCGTGTGCCGTGAGGCCGAAGTTCTTGAGCAGCGCCTCGCGCGTGGGAGCGTAGGGCTCGACCACCTCGATCTGGCTGGCCGGGTGGCCCTGGCCGATCAGGCCGCCAATGATGGCGCTGGCCATGTTGCCGCCGCCGATGAAGGCGATGGTGGGAAGTGGGGGGGTTGCTGCGGCGGAAGCGGAGGAGGTCATGCTGCGGTCAGGCAAGAAAGGGAGGCGCCATGGTAGCGCCGTGGGCCTGTGGTTGCCCGAATGGCGTGCGCAACGGGCGCTGCCCGGACCAGGCCTGCCGCGCAAGAGCCGCGCAGCGCCTCAGGGGGTGTTCCGGATCACTCTGCCGTGGTCTGGCGCACCGCATGCTCCCACTTGGCCATCAGCTCCTGCGCGCGGGCACTGCCCAGCGTGGGCACGAAGCGTCTGTCGGCGCGCCACAGCTTCGACAGTTCCGCCGTGCTGCTGTAGACGCCGCAGGACAGGCCCGCCAGGTACGCGGCGCCCAGCGCCGTGGTCTCGATGACGGCAGGGCGCACCACCGGAATGCCCAGCAGATCGGCCTGGAACTGCATCAGCAAGTCGTTCACGCAGGCGCCGCCGTCCACGCGCAGCTCGCTCACAGGCGCGCCGCCAGCGGCGGTGGCGTCGCGGCTCATGCCCTGCAGCAGCGCGGCGCTCTGGTAGGCGATGCTTTCCAGCGCGGCGCGGGCGATGTGGGCAATCGTGGTGCCGCGCGTGAGGCCCGTGATCGTGCCGCGCGCCTCGGGCTTCCAGTACGGCGCGCCCAGGCCGGTGAAGGCGGGCACCATCATCACGCCGCCGGAGTCGGGCACGCTCTCGGCCAGGGACTGCACCTCGCTGCTCGACGGAATGGCGCGCAGGCCGTCGCGCAGCCACTGCACCACGGCGCCGCCGACGAAGACGCTGCCTTCCATCGCGAACTCGGGGGTGGCCGATGTCTGCGCTGCACTGGTGGTGAGCAGTCCGTTCTGGCTGGTCTGGAACTTTTGGCCGGTGTGCATCAGCATGAAGCAGCCGGTGCCATACGTGTTCTTGGCCATGCCCGCCGTGAAGCAGGCCTGGCCGAACAGCGCGCTCTGCTGGTCACCCGCCACGCCGCCGATGCGGATGCCGTGGCCCAGCAGGTCGGGGGCTATGTCGCCGAAGTGCGAGCTCGACGGCTGCACCTGCGGCATCAGCGATCTGGGGATGCGCAGCAGGGCCAGCAGTTCATCGTCCCACTGGTTGGTGTGCACGTTGAACAGCATGGTGCGCGAGGCATTGCTCACGTCCGTCACGTGCACCTGGCCGTGGGTGAGCTGCCAGATCAGCCAGCTGTCCACGGTGCCGAAGGCCAGCTCGCCGCGCTCGGCCGCGTCGCGCGCGCCGGGCACGTTGTCCAGCAGCCACTGCAGCTTGGTGCCCGAGAAGTAGGCATCGACGAGCAGGCCGGTCTTGGCCTGGATGGTGCCGGCATGGCCCTGTTCGCGCAGCTGCGCGCAGGCGGGCTCGGCGCGCCGGTCCTGCCACACGATGGCGTGGTGCACGGGCTTGCCGGTCTTGCGGTTCCACAGCACCGTGGTCTCGCGCTGGTTGGTGATGCCCACGGCGCGCACGCTGCTCGCGGCGATGCCCGCCTTGGACAGCGCATCGCGCGCGGTGGCCAGCTGCGTGCGCCAGATCTCCAGCGGGTCGTGCTCCACCCAGCCGGGCTGCGGGTAGATCTGCGGCAGCTCCACCTGCGCCTGCGCCACGATGTGGCCGCCTTCGTCGAAGACGATGCTGCGGGAGCTGGAGGTGCCTTGGTCGAGTGCGAGCAGGTAGGTCATGGCGGGCAAGGATAAGTCAGCAGCGCACTGCCGCAAAGGGGTGGCGGGGGCTTGCGTTCAACTCATGAAGACCGTTCGGACTGAGCCTGCCGAAGCCTTGCGCAGCGCTTCGACAGGCTCAGCGTGAACGGTTGGTTGCTTGGTTGAAAGCAAAGGGTGAGACCGGGTCAGGCCGCGACCGTGCACAGCACCTCTGCATCCTGCAGCAGGGCCGGGAAGGGCTCCGGCGGGGGCGCGTCGGTGAACAGGCGGTCGATCTGGTTCAGTGTGGCCAGTTGCACCATCGCCGGGCGGTTGAATTTGCTCTGGTCGGCAGCGAGCCAGACCTCGCGCGATTGCTCGATGATGGTCTGGGCCACCTTCACCTCGCGGTAGTCGAAGTCGCGCAGGGAGCCGTCGGGCTCCACGCCCGAGATGCCGATGAGCGCGATGTCCACGCGGAACTGGCGGATGAAGTCCACCGCCGCTTCGCCCACGATGCCCCGGTCGCGGGTGCGCACCACGCCGCCGGCCACGATGACCTCGCATTCGGGGTTGCCGCTCAGGATGGCGGCCACGTTCAGGTTGTTGGTGATCACGCGCAGGCCGCGGTGGTGCAGCAGGGCCTTGGCGATGGCTTCGGTGGTGGTGCCGATGTTCAGGATCAGCGAGCAGTCGTTGGGCACCTGGGCTGCCACGGCGCGCGCGATGCGCGCCTTGCCCTCGGCGTGCAGGGTCTCGCGCTGGGTGTGGGCCAGGTTCTCCACGGTGGAGCTGGGCACGCGCACGCCGCCATGAAAGCGGGTGAGCAGGCCGGATTCGGCCAGGCGCTGCACGTCGCGGCGCACAGTCTGCAGGGTCACGCCCAATGTGTCGGCCAGTTGCTCCACGGTAGCGGACTTGCGCGCGCGGACCTCTTCCAGAAGCAGTAGTTGTCGGGGATTCGTATTCACGCGTATTAATCGGCTAGAGAGTGCGAATACTTTAAATCGAACAAAAAGGAACCTGTTAAGGGTAAACCTTGATTCAATACGATCAGAAAAGAACAAAAATGAACGCAATCGAAACCGAGAGGGCTGGCTGTGTCCCGTGGGCGCAGTGGCGCAGGATTCACAGGCCCCCGGGCTACAAAAGAAAGGTTGCGGGATGCAGCTGGCATTGGACAGCATCAGCAAGAAGGTGGGAGCGCAGACCTGGCTCTACGACATGAGCCTTCAACTGCACAGCGGCGCCGTGACGGTACTGCTGGGCGCCACCCAGGCGGGCAAGACGAGCCTGATGCGCATCATGGCGGGGCTGGATGTGCCCACAGCCGGCCGCGTGACGGTCGACGGCGTGGACGTGACGGGCATGCCCGTGCGCGAGCGCAACGTCGCCATGGTCTACCAGCAGTTCATCAACTACCCATCGATGAAGGTGGCGGCCAACATCGCGTCGCCCCTGAAGCTGCGCGGCGAAAAGAACATCGACGCCCGGGTGCGCGAGATCGCCAGCCGCCTGCACATCGACATGTTCCTGGACCGCTACCCGGCCGAGCTGTCGGGCGGGCAGCAGCAGCGCGTGGCGCTGGCGCGTGCCCTCGCCAAGGGCGCGCCCCTGATGCTGCTGGACGAGCCCTTGGTCAACCTGGATTACAAACTGCGTGAGGAGCTGCGCGAAGAGTTGACGCAGCTGTTCGCCGCAGGTCAGTCCACCGTGGTCTATGCCACCACCGAGCCGGGCGAGGCGCTGCTGCTGGGTGGCTACACCGCCGTGCTGGACGAGGGCGAGCTGCTGCAGTACGGCCCCACGGCCGAGGTGTTCCACGCGCCCAATTCGCTGCGCGTGGCGCGTGCCTTCAGCGACCCGCCGATGAACCTGATGCCGGCCACTGCCGCACCGCAGGGCGTGCGCCTGCAGGGGGGTGCCGAGTTTGCCGTGCCGCTGCCCGAGGGCCTGGAGGCCAGCGGTCTCACGGTGGGCGTGCGAGCCAGTGCGCTGCGCGTGCACGCCCGGCCCGGCGATGTGAGCGTGGACGGCGTGGTGGAGCTGGCCGAGATCTCGGGCTCCGACACTTTTGTGCACGCCGCCACGCCCTGGGGCGACCTGGTGGCGCAGCTCACGGGCGTGCACTATTTCGAATTGGGGGCGGCCATCACGCTGCACCTGGACCCTGCGCAGGTCTACGTGTTCGGCGCCGACGGCCGGCTGGCCTGGGCGCCTGCGCGGCACATCGCACAAGGAGGCCGCTGACATGGCCCGTATCAGTCTGGACCTGGCGCACTCGTACAAGCCCAACCCGCAACAGGACAGCGACTACGCGCTGCTGCCCCTGAAGATGGAGTTCGAGGACGGCGGCGCCTATGCGCTGCTGGGCCCTTCGGGCTGCGGCAAGACCACCATGCTCAACATCATGTCGGGCCTGCTCGTTCCGTCGCACGGCAAGGTGCTTTTTGACGGCCGCGACGTGACGCGCGCGAGCCCGCAGGAGCGCAACATCGCGCAGGTGTTCCAGTTCCCCGTGATCTACGACACCATGACGGTGGCCGAGAACCTGGCGTTTCCGCTCAAGAACCGCAAGGTACCCGAGGCGCAGATCAAGCAGCGCGTGGGCGTGATCGCCGAGATGCTGGAGATGAGCGGCCAGCTCAACCAGCGCGCGGCGGGCCTCGCTGCCGACGCCAAGCAGAAGATCTCGCTGGGCCGCGGCCTGGTGCGTGCGGACGTGGCGGCGGTGCTGTTCGATGAGCCGCTCACCGTGATCGACCCGCACCTCAAGTGGCAACTGCGGCGCAAACTCAAGCAGATCCACCACGAGCTCAAGCTCACGCTGATCTACGTGACGCACGACCAGGTCGAGGCGCTCACGTTCGCCGACCAGGTGGTGGTGATGACACGCGGCAAGGCGGTGCAGGTCGGCTCGGCCGATGCACTGTTCGAGCGCCCCGCGCACACCTTCGTGGGGCACTTCATCGGCTCGCCGGGCATGAACTTCTTGCCTGCGCACGGCGATGGCGCGCAACTCTCGGTGGCCGGGCACCGCCTGGCCAGCCCCGTGGGCCGCGCGCTGCCAGATGGCGCCCTGCAGGTGGGCATACGGCCCGAGTACCTGGCCCTGGCCCAGCCGCAGCAGCCCGGCGCGCTGCCCTGCACGGTGGTGCAGGTGCAGGACATCGGCACCTACCTGATGCTCACCGCCAAGGTGGGCGAACACACGCTCAAGGCGCGCTTTGCGCCCGAGGCCCGCCTGCCTTCCGCCGGTGACCCGGTGTGGCTGCAGGTGCTGGGCACCCACACCTGCTTCTACCAGAACGAACAGCTGCTGACCGCGGAGGTCGCACCATGAGCTCTACAACCAAACCCGTGAACCAGAAGGCCTGGTTCCTGATCCTGCCGGTGATCCTGTGCGTGGCCTTCTCGGCCATCCTGCCGCTGATGACGGTGGTGAACTACTCGGTGCAGGACATCATCTCGCCCGAGCGCCGCGTGTTCGTGGGCACCGAATGGTTCGTGCAGGTGATGCGCGACGAGGAGCTGCACGCCGCGCTGCTGCGCCAGCTGACCTTCTCGCTGGCGGTGCTGGCGGTGGAGATCCCGCTCGGGATCATGCTGGCCCTGTCCATGCCCGCGCAGGGCTGGAAGTCGTCCGCCGTGCTCGTGGTGGTGGCGCTGTCGCTGCTGATCCCGTGGAACGTGGTGGGCACCATCTGGCAGATCTACGGCCGCGCCGACATCGGCCTCATGGGGCGCCTTCTGCAGGAGGCGGGCATCGAATACAGCTACACCGGCAATGCCACGCAGGCGTGGCTCACGGTGCTGCTGATGGACGTGTGGCACTGGACGCCGCTGGTGGCGCTGCTGGCGTTCGCCGGGCTGCGCTCCATTCCGGATGCGTACTACCAGGCCGCGCGCATCGATGGTGCGAGCAAGTTCGCGGTGTTTCGCTACATCCAGCTGCCCAAGATGCGCGGCGTGCTCATGATCGCGGTGCTGCTGCGCTTCATGGACAGCTTCATGATCTACACGGAGCCCTTCGTGCTCACCGGCGGCGGGCCGGGCAATGCGACCACGTTCCTGTCCCAGTACCTCACGACCAAGGCGGTCGGCCAGTTCGACCTGGGGCCTGCTGCGGCGTTCTCGCTGATCTATTTCTTCATCATCCTGCTCTTGTGCTTCATCCTCTACAACTGGATGCAGCGCGTGGGCACCGCCAGCAACGAAGGGGCCGGCCATGAATGAAAAGCGCTTCCAGAAGCGGTCGATCTTCCTCGTCGTCTACCTCGTGTTCGCGGTGTTGCCCATCTACTGGATGGTCAACATGAGCTTCAAGACGAACGCGGAGATCCTGTCGACGTTCTCGTTCTTTCCCCAGCACTTCACCTGGGACAACTACAAGACCATCTTCACTGACGAGTCCTGGTACTCGGGCTACATCAACAGCCTGATCTACGTGGCCATCAACACGGCGATATCGCTCACCGTGGCGTTGCCTGCGGCCTATGCCTTCAGCCGCTACCAGTTCCTGGGCGACAAGCATGTGTTCTTCTGGCTGTTGACCAACCGCATGACGCCGCCGGCCGTGTTCCTGCTGCCCTTCTTTCAGCTGTACACCACGGTGGGCCTGATGGACACGCACATTGCCGTCGCGCTGGCACACCTGTTGTTCAACGTGCCGCTGGCGGTGTGGATTCTGGAAGGCTTCATGAGCGGCATCCCGCGCGAGATCGACGAGACGGCCTACATCGACGGCTACAGCTTCCCGCGGTTCTTCATGACCATCTTCCTGCCGCTGATCAAGGCCGGCGTGGGTGTGGCGGCGTTCTTCTGCTTCATGTTCAGCTGGGTGGAGCTGCTGCTGGCGCGCACGCTGACCAGCGTGAACGCCAAGCCCATCGTGGCCACCATGACGCGCACCGTGAGCGCCAGCGGCATGGACTGGGCGACGCTCGCCGCCGCCGGCGTGCTGACCATCGTGCCCGGCGCCATCGTGATCTGGTTCGTGCGCCACTACATCGCCAAGGGCTTCGCGATGGGCCGCGTCTGACGAGAGAGGGAGCACAACCATGAACTACACACATTCACAGCAGCGCGCGCGACGCGCTCCCGGCCACCAGCAGCCATGGAGCGGGCTTTGCCCGGCCATCGGCTGCGTCCGCCTGGGGGAAAGCGCCGCAGGCGCTCATGGGGGTACCGATGCTTGACTGGATGGCCTGGACGCTGCCGGTGGCAGTGTTCTTCACATGCATCGTGCTGATGCTGGTGGGGATGGCGGTGTGGGAGATCAAATCCCCCACCACCCTGCGCAAGGGCTTCCTGCCGCTGGAGACGACTCGCGGCGACAGGCTCTTCATCGGGCTGCTGTCGGCAGCCTACGTGAACCTGATCTTCGTGGGCATCAGCGGCAAGCTGGCCCAGTGGTTTGGCCTGTCGGCCGAGCCATCGGTGTGGATCAGCTTCGTGCTGTCGATGGCGCTGCTGGCGCTCATCCTGCGCAAGGGCTAGCTAGCCCGCGACCGGTACTGAAAAAGATAGCAGCTGGCGCATGGTGGGCAAGGATCTGGGCATGAAAAGAAATCCAAACAAAGCAGCAGAAAGCGCTGGCAGCTATCGTTTTTGATGATGACAAGCGCCGGCCCGACTTCCCCCCGGGCCGGTGTTCATCCACCACGGGGGTTTCATCTGAGGAGACAACAATGAAGATGCAGTTCACGGCGATCGCTTTCGCCGCCGCAACTCTGGCTTTAGGGCAAGCCGCTTGGGCGGGCGAGGCCGAAGCCAAGAAGTGGATCGACAGTGAGTTCCAGCCATCCACGCTGAGCAAAGACCAGCAGATGGCCGAGATGAAGTGGTTCATCGAGGCGGCCAAGAAGCTCCAGGGCAAGGGGGTCAAGGAGATCTCCGTGGTGTCCGAAACCATCACCACCCACGAATACGAATCCAAGACGCTGGCCAAGGCGTTTGAGGAAATCACGGGCATCAAGGTCAAGCACGACCTGATCCAGGAAGGCGACGTGGTTGAGAAACTGCAGACTTCCATGCAGTCCGGAAAGTCGATCTATGACGGCTGGATCTCGGACTCGGACCTGATCGGTACGCACTACCGCTACGGCAAGATGATGAACCTGACGGACTACATGGCCGGCGCGGGCAAGGAGTGGACGAACCCGGGCCTGGACCTCAAGGACTTCATCGGCACCAAGTTCACCACGGCGCCCGATGGCAAGCTCTACCAGCTGCCCGACCAGCAGTTCGCCAACCTGTACTGGTTCCGCGCCGACCTGTTCGACCGCAAGGACATCAAGGACAAATTCAAGGCCAAGTACGGCTACGACCTGGGTGTGCCGCTGAACTGGAGCGCGTATGAGGACATCGCCGAGTTCTTCACCAACGACGTGAAGAACATCGACGGCAAGGCCATCTACGGCCACATGGACTACGGCAAGAAGGACCCGTCGCTGGGCTGGCGCTTCACCGATGCCTGGCTGTCCATGGCGGGCACCGCCGACATCGGCGCGCCCAACGGCCTGCCCATCGACGAATGGGGCATCCGCGTGGCCGACGACAAGTGCACCCCCGTGGGCGCCTCGGTGGCCCGGGGCGGTGCGACCAACTCGCCTGCGGCCGTCTATGCGCTGACCAAGTACGTCGACTGGATGAAGAAGTACGCGCCCAAGGAAGCCACGGGCATGACCTTCGGTGAAGCCGGCCCCGTGCCCGCCCAGGGCCAGATCGCGCAGCAGATCTTCTGGTACACCGCCTTCACGGCCGACATGGTCAAGCCCGGCCTGCCCGTGGTGAATGCCGACGGCACGCCCAAGTGGCGCATGGCCCCCGGCCCGAACGGTCCGTACTGGAAGCAGGGCATGCAGAACGGCTACCAGGACGTGGGTTCGTGGTCCTTCTTCAAGGGCCATGACGCCAACAAGACGGCAGCGGCCTGGCTGTATGCCCAGTTCGTCACGGCCAAGACCACCTCGCTCAAGAAGACCATCGTCGGCCTGACGCCGATCCGCGAAAGCGACATCCAGTCCAAGGCCATGACCGACATGGCCCCCAAGCTGGGCGGCCTGGTCGAGTTCTACCGCAGCCCCGCCCGCGTGGCCTGGTCGCCCACCGGTACCAACGTGCCCGACTACCCCAAGCTGGCCCAGCTGTGGTGGAAGAACGTGGCCCAGGCCGTCACGGGGGAAAAGACGCCCCAGGGCGCCATGGACACGCTGGCCGACGAGATGGACCAGGTGATGGCCCGCCTGGAGCGCGCCGGCATGGCCCATTGCGCGCCCAAGCTGAACAAGAAGGAAGACCCCAACAAGTGGCTGAGCGACAAGCAGGCCCCCTGGAAGAAGCTGGCCAACGAAAAGCCGAAGGGCGAGACCATCGCCTATGACAAGCTGCTGCAGGCCTGGAAGGACGGCAAGACGCGCTGATCCGGCTCTCCTGCCGCCGCGGTGATCGCGGCGGTTTCACCGGCAGCCGGAGCCCACAAGGCCCTCGGCTGCCTTTTTTACTGGCGCGCAACACCTTCGGCATCCCCGGAGTGCACGGAGCTGTTTCCCGCCGATATGTCAAGAATTTAAGGGTTAACCCTTGAATTTTGTCCCACCCATGGACAATCGCCCTATGACCACAGCATCCGCTTCCGCTCCTCTTGCCACACGGCGCGCCGATCTTCTGGCCCGTCTGGCCCAGCCCCACGACTATGACCTCGCCGTGATCGGCGGGGGGGCGACCGGGCTGGGAGTGGCGCTGGACGCAGCGGCGCGTGGCTTCAGCGTGGTCCTGGTGGATTCGCACGATTTCGCCAAGGGCACATCGTCGCGTGCGACCAAGCTGGTGCACGGCGGCGTGCGGTACCTGGCGCAAGGCAACATCGCGCTGGTGCGCGAAGCGCTGCACGAGCGCACCACGCTGCTGAACAACGCGCCCCACCTGGCGCAGCCGCTGCCGTTCGTGATGCCGTCCTACCGCGTCTGGGAGACACCGTTCTACGGCATCGGGCTCATGATGTACGACGCCCTGGCAGGCAAGGCCGGCCTGGGCGCCACGCAATTCCTGGGCCGCGACCGCACCCTGGCGTGCCTGCCCACCGCCCGCACCGAAGGGCTCAAGGGCGGCGTCAAGTACTGGGACGGGCAATTCGACGACGCGCGGCTGGCCCTCGCCCTGGCGCGCACCGCCGCCAGCCGTGGGGCACTGCTGGTCAACTATTGCCCGGCGCGTTCGCTCATCCATGAAGACGGCAAGGTGGCCGGCTTCATCTGTGAAGACGTGGAGTCGGGCCGGCAATTCACCGTGCGCGCCCGCGCGGTGGTCAACGCCACGGGCGTGTGGGTCGATGCCCTGCGCCAGATGGACGGCGAGGCCATCGGCCGGCCGGTCAAGCCCATCGTGGCGCCCAGCCAGGGCGTGCACATCGTGGTGGACCGTGAGTTTCTCCCGTCCGACCACGCCCTGATGGTGCCCAAGACCGCGGACGGCCGCGTGCTGTTCGCCGTGCCGTGGCTGGGCAAGCTGATCCTGGGCACCACCGACAGCCCGCGCCAGGACATCGTGCGCGAGCCCGAGCCCTTCCGCGAGGAAGTCCGCTTCATTCTGGAAGAGTCCGCCCGGTACCTGACCCGCGCGCCCAAGATCGAAGACATCCGCAGCGTGTGGGTGGGCCTGCGCCCCCTGGTCAAGCCGCAGGACGACGACGGCGACAACACCAAGAAGATCAGCCGCGAGCACACCGTGCTGGCCAGCAAGAGCGGCCTGATCACCGTGACCGGGGGGAAATGGACGACCTACCGTGCCATGGCGGAGGATGTGTTGCAAAAATGCTTCACCGTCGGCCTGCTGCCGGAAAAGGCTGCGGGTGTCACCAACCGCCTGCCCTTGGTCGGCACGCCCTCCGAGCCCGTGCGCCACCGCATCAGTGATGCCCAGGGGCTGCACTCCTATGGCGGCGAGGCGCAGTCGGTTCAGTCGCTGCCGGGCGCCGACGTGGCGCTGGGTGGCGGGTTGACCGAGGCCATGGTTCGCTTCGCAGCACGCTTCGAGTACGCGTGCACCGTCGAGGACGTGCTGGCCCGCCGCTCGCGCATGCTGTTTCTGGATGCCCGGCAGGCGATCGCTACCGCCCCCCGGGTGGCAGCCATCCTGCAGGAGGAGCTGGGGGGCGATCCGCAGTTGAATGCATTTTTGTCGCTCGCCGAGCAATATTTGCACGCTCCGGTGTGATAGGCGCTTGACTTCGCATAGTGCCTTTGCAATAATCGAGGGCTTCGCGTTTCCTACGTGAAGTTTCTGCCCAGCGGGAAGTGCTGCAAATGGTTTGCGGTGCGGACGACGGGCCCAAGACTGACTGGCTGATCTGCAGCCCTTGAGAAGTTCTCTGGGGCTGTTGTCTTCTGGTGCAAGTTGGGAATATTGAAATGATCCAGACAGAATCTCGGTTAGAGGTTGCCGACAATACCGGCGCCAAGTCCGTCCTTTGCATCAAGGTGCTGGGTGGCTCGAAGCGTCGCTATGCAAGCGTTGGCGACATCATCAAGGTGAGCATCAAGGAAGCTGCTCCGCGCGGCCGCGTCAAGAAGGGCGAGGTCTATAGCGCAGTGGTGGTCCGTACGGCGAAGGGTATTCGTCGTGGCGATGGCTCGCTCGTCAAATTCGACGGCAACGCAGCAGTGTTGCTGAATGCAAAGTTGGAGCCTATCGGCACCCGCATCTTTGGACCCGTGACGCGTGAACTGCGTACCGAGAAGTTCATGAAGATCGTGTCCCTGGCTCCTGAAGTTCTCTAAGGACGCGCCATGAACAAGATTCGCAAGGGCGACGAAGTCATCGTGCTGACCGGGCGCGACAAGGGCAAGCGCGGCACTGTGTCGCTGCGCAAGGACGACTCGTATCTCGTCATCGACGGCATCAACCTCGTCAAGAAGCACGCCAAGCCGAACCCCATGAAGGGTACGACGGGCGGCATCGTTGAAAAGGCCATGCCGATCCATCAGTCCAACGTGGCCATCTTCAATGCTGCCACCGGCAAGGCTGATCGCGTGGGCATCAAGGTGCAGGCTGACGGTTCGCGCGTTCGCGTGTTCAAGTCCAGCGGCGCTGAAATCAAGGCGGCCTAAGGGGTAAACATGGCACGACTCCAAGAAATCTACCGCGACAAGATCGCTCCCGAACTGACCAAGCAGTTCGGTTACACCTCGCCTATGCAGGTGCCCCGTCTGACCAAGATCACCCTGAATATGGGCGTGAGCGAAGCTGTGTCGGACAAGAAGGTCATGGACAACGCCGTTGCCGACCTGACCAAGATCGCTGGCCAGAAGCCCGTGGTGACCAAGGCCAAGAAGGCTATCGCCGGTTTCAAGATCCGCGAAGGCCAAGCCATCGGTTGCATGGTCACGCTGCGCGGCGTGCAGATGTATGAGTTCCTGGACCGTTTCGTGACCGTGGCACTGCCCCGCGTCCGTGACTTCCGTGGTATCTCCGGCCGCGCCTTCGATGGCCGCGGCAACTACAACATCGGTGTCAAGGAACAGATCATTTTCCCTGAGATCGAGTACGACAAGGTCGACGCACTGCGCGGTCTGAATATCAGCATCACCACGACGGCCAAGTCCGACGAAGAAGCCAAGGCGCTTCTCGCTGGTTTCCGTTTCCCGTTCAAGAACTGAGGCGAAGCATGGCTAAAGTAGCTTTGATCCAGCGCGAACTGAAGCGCGAAAAACTGGCCGCCAAGTACGCAACGAAGTATGCGGAACTGAAGGCGATCGCTGGCGATGCCAAGCGTAGCGATGAAGAGCGCGATGCAGCCCGTCTGGGTCTGCAGAAGCTCCCCCGCAACGCCAACCCCACGCGTCAGCGCAACCGTTGCGAAATCACCGGTCGTCCACGTGGCACCTTCCGTCAATTCGGTCTGGCTCGCGCCAAGATCCGCGAACTGGCTTTTGCAGGCGACATCCCCGGTGTCACCAAGGCCAGCTGGTAAGCAGGCAGGAGAGATACAACATGAGCATGAGTGATCCCATCGCTGACTTGCTGACCCGCATCCGCAATGCACAAATGGTCTCCAAGGCCACGGTGCTGGTGCCTTCTTCCAAAGTGAAGGTTGCCATCGCCCAGGTGCTGAAGGACGAAGGCTATATCGACGGCTTCCAGGTCAAGACCGAAGCCGGCAAGTCCGAACTTGAAATTGCCCTGAAGTACTACGCAGGCCGTCCCGTGATTGAGCGCATCGAACGCGTCAGCCGCCCTGGTCTGCGTGTCTACAAAGGCCGTGATTCCATTCCACAAGTCATGAACGGTCTGGGTGTGGCAATTGTCACGACGCCCAAGGGCGTGATGACCGATCGCAAGGCGCGCGCTACCGGTGTCGGTGGCGAAGTGCTCTGCTACGTGGCCTAACCCGCGGCATTGAGGAGAACACTGAAATGTCCCGAGTAGGAAAAATGCCCGTGACCATCCCCGCAGGCGTGGATGTGTCCGTGAAAGAAGACCAGATCTCCGTGAAGGGCTCTGGCGGCACCCTGTCGCTCGCACAAAACGTGCTGGTGAAGGTGTCGAGCAACGACGGCAAGCTCAGCTTCGAGCCTGCCAATGAATCCCGCGAAGCCAATGCCATGAGCGGCACGATTCGCCAGTTGGTCAACAACATGGTGGTCGGCGTCAGCAAGGGCTTCGAGAAGAAGCTGACGCTGATCGGCGTGGGCTACAAGGCTGCTGCCTCCGGCGCCAAGCTGAACCTGGCAGTGGGCTATTCGCATCCGGTCAACATCGAAATGCCCGCCGGCATCACGGTGGCCACCCCGACCCCCACGGAAGTGGTGATCAAGGGTGCCGACCGCCAGCGCGTCGGCCAGATCGCTGCTGAGATCCGTGCTGTTCGTCCACCCGAGCCCTACAAGGGCAAGGGTATCCGCTATGCGGACGAAAAAGTCACGATCAAAGAGACCAAGAAGAAATAAGGAGCTGCAACATGTTGACCAAGAAAGAGCAGCGTCTTCGTCGTTCGCGCCAGACCCGCATCCGCATTGCACAGCAAGGCGTGGCCCGTCTCACGGTGAACCGTACGAACCTCCACATCTATGCCAGCGTGATCTCCGAAGACGGCAGCAAGGTGCTGGCAAGTGCATCCACGGCAGAAGCCGATGTGCGCAAGTCGCTCGGCGGCTCGGGCAAGGGTGGCAACGCCGCTGCAGCCCAGATCATCGGCAAGCGCATCGCTGAAAAGGCGAAGGCTGCTGGCGTCGAGAAGGTTGCATTTGATCGCTCAGGCTTTGCCTACCACGGTCGCGTCAAGGCTCTGGCCGACGCAGCCCGTGAAGCCGGCCTGCAGTTCTAAGCGGAGCGGAATACAAAATGGCTAAATTTCAACCCAAGGTGCAGAGCGAAGGCCAGGACGACGGTCTGCGCGAAAAAATGATCGCGGTCAACCGCGTGACCAAAGTCGTGAAGGGTGGCCGTATTCTCGGTTTCGCCGCACTGACTGTGGTTGGCGATGGTGATGGCCGCGTTGGCATGGGCAAGGGCAAGTCCAAGGAAGTGCCAGCTGCCGTGCAAAAGGCGATGGAAGAATGCCGTCGCAATCTGGTGAAGGTCGCGATCAAGAGCGGCACCATCCACCACTCGGTGAAGGGTCATCACGGTGCGGCATCGGTGGAACTCCACCCCGCTCCCAAGGGTACCGGCATCATCGCCGGCGGCCCGATGCGCGCTGTATTCGAAGTTGTGGGTATCACGGACATCGTGGCCAAGAGCCATGGTTCCTCCAACCCCTACAACATGGTCCGCGCCACGTTCGACGCGCTGGTGAATTCCACGACGCCTTCGCAAGTGGCAGCCAAGCGCGGCAAAACGGTCGAAGACATCTTCGCCTGATTGGAAGCTGGAAATGACTACGCAACAAACCGTCAAGATTCAACTGGTGCGCAGCCCTATCGGCACCAAGGAATCGCACCGCGCCACCGTCCGTGGCCTGGGTCTGCGCAAGCTGAACAGCGTCAGCGAATTGAAGGATTCGCCCGAAGTTCGCGGCATGATTAACAAGATCAGCTACCTGGTCAAAATCGTCTGAGAGATAGATCATGGAACTCAATAGCATCAAGCCCGCCGACGGCGCCAAGCATGCCAAGCGCCGCGTAGGCCGTGGTATCGGCTCCGGCCTGGGCAAGACCGCTGGCCGTGGTCACAAGGGCCAGAAGTCTCGCTCCGGCGGCTACCACAAGGTAGGCTTCGAAGGCGGTCAAATGCCTCTGCAACGTC
The DNA here is from genome assembly GCF_019219095.1 of Acidovorax sp. sic0104. Classification (GTDB taxonomy): domain Bacteria; phylum Pseudomonadota; class Gammaproteobacteria; order Burkholderiales; family Burkholderiaceae_C; genus Acidovorax. Next base: position 116,839 of record NZ_JAHUWH010000011.1, on the reverse strand, counting down.
GCTTGCCCAAGCGCGGCTTCAAGTCGCACCTGCTCAAGTTCAATGCAGAAGTCACGCTGACGGCACTGGACCAACTCGGTCTGGCCGAAGTGGATGTGCTGGCCCTCAAGCAAGCCGGCCTGATCGGCGAGCTGGCCAAGGTGGTCAAGGTCATCAAGAGCGGCTCCCTCACGAAGGCTGTCAAGCTGAATGGCATCGGTGCCACGGCTGGCGCCAAGGCGGCCATTGAAGCTGCCGGCGGCAGCGTCGCCTGAGTTTGACTCCGAAGGAAGGCATCTGTGGCTACTAGCGCGGCTCAAATCGCAAAGACCGGCAAGTTCGGCGACCTGCGTCGTCGTCTGGTTTTTCTGTTGCTGGCGCTGGTCGTGTACCGCATCGGGGCTCATATCCCGGTGCCCGGTATCGATCCAGCCCAACTTCAGCAGCTGTTCAGTGGCCAGCAAGGCGGGATCCTGAACCTGTTCAACATGTTCTCGGGTGGTGCGCTGTCGCGTTTCACGGTTTTCGCCTTGGGGATCATGCCGTACATCTCGGCATCGATCATCATGCAGCTGATGAGCTACGTGGTGCCGACCTTCGAGCAGTTGAAGAAAGAAGGCGAAGCGGGCCGTCGCAAGATCACGCAGTACACCCGTTACGGCACACTGGCTCTGGCTCTGTTCCAGTCGCTGGGCATTGCAGTGGCGCTGGAAAGCTCTGCGGGCCTCGTGATCAGCCCTGGCTTCGGTTTCCGCCTGACGGCAGTGGTCAGCCTGACGGCTGGGACGATGTTCCTGATGTGGCTGGGTGAGCAGATCACCGAGCGCGGTCTTGGCAACGGGATCTCGATCCTGATCTTCGCCGGTATCGCGGCTGGCCTGCCGAGCTCCATCGGTGGTCTTCTGGAACTGGTCCGTACGGGTGCGATGAGCATCCTGGCTGCGATCTTCATCGTCGCTGTCGTGGGTCTGGTGACTTACTTCGTGGTGTATGTAGAGCGCGGTCAGCGCAAGATATTGGTGAACTACGCTCGCCGGCAGGTGGGGAACAAGGTGTATGGCGGTCAGTCGTCACATCTGCCCCTGAAGCTGAACATGGCGGGTGTGATTCCCCCGATCTTCGCGTCGTCGATCATCTTGCTGCCCGCTACGGTGGTCAACTGGTTCAGTGCTGGTGAGTCGATGCGCTGGTTGAAGGACATTTCTGGTGCGTTGACCCCTGGCCAGCCCATCTATGTGATGTTCTATGCTGCTGCCATCGTCTTCTTCTGCTTCTTCTACACGGCTCTGGTATTTAACAGCCGCGAGACTGCAGACAACCTGAAGAAGAGCGGTGCATTCATTCCAGGCATTCGCCCGGGTGAGCAGACTGCACGCTACATTGACAAGATCCTGGTTCGTCTGACGTTGGCTGGCGCGGTGTATATCACCTTCGTATGCCTGCTGCCGGAGTTCCTGATCTTGAAGTACAACGTACCGTTCTATTTTGGTGGAACGTCGCTGCTGATCATCGTGGTGGTGACCATGGACTTCATGGCCCAGGTGCAGAACTACATGATGTCGCAGCAATATGAATCGCTGCTCAAGAAAGCCAACTTCAAAGGCAACGCGGGCGGTTGATGGTCAGGAAGGCAGAGATCGCACCGCGAGCGCTGCCTGCAAGCTGGATATCGGTTGAGTCGACGCCCCACGGTTTTGCGGGCACAAATTGTGTTCCGTGCGAAGCAGCCGGGACGGATGGAAAAGTTTTAGGAGAATGCAATGAGAGTTTCGGCTTCGGTCAAAAAAATCTGCCGCAACTGCAAGATCATCCGCCGCAAGGGTGTGGTGCGCGTGATCTGCACGGACCTGCGTCACAAGCAGCGCCAAGGTTGATTGGAAAGTATTAGAGGACGCATATGGCACGTATCGCTGGCATTAACATTCCGCCGCACAAGCACGCGGAAATCGGTTTGACCGCCATTTTTGGCATTGGTCGCACCCGCGCTCGCAAGATTTGCGAAGCGACTGGTATCGCTTACTCCAAGAAGATCAAGGATCTGACGGACGGCGATCTGGAAAAAATTCGCGAGCAAATCGAGCAGTTCACCATCGAAGGTGACCTGCGCCGCGAAACCACGATGAACATCAAGCGTTTGATGGACATCGGCTGCTATCGTGGCTTCCGCCATCGCCGCGGTCTGCCAATGCGTGGTCAGCGCACCCGTACCAATGCCCGCACCCGCAAGGGTCCGCGCAAGGGCGCAGCTGCACTGAAGAAATAAAGAGATTGAAAGATCATCATGGCTAAGTCTCCTGCCAACAACGCAGCCCAGCGCGTCCGCAAGAAGGTCCGGAAGAACGTTTCCGACGGTATTGCCCACGTGCACGCCTCGTTCAACAACACCATCATCACGATCACCGACCGTCAGGGCAATGCGCTGTCGTGGGCATCGTCCGGTGGCCAAGGCTTCAAGGGCTCGCGCAAGTCCACTCCTTTCGCTGCCCAGGTGGCATCGGAAGTGGCTGGCCGCGCCGCCATCGACCAAGGCATCAAGAACCTCGACGTCGAAATCAAGGGTCCTGGTCCTGGCCGTGAGTCTTCGGTGCGCGCTCTCGGCGCACTGGGCATCCGCATCACGTCGATCTCTGATGTGACCCCGGTGCCCCACAACGGCTGCCGCCCTCAAAAGCGCCGTCGTATCTAATTCTTCATAAGCCCACCGCCGCCTGTGAACGCGCAAGCGCCTCAGGCGGCTCCCGCAATGGTTTGCGGTAGATGACACAAAGGAAGCTCAAGTGGCACGTTACCTCGGCCCCAAGGCCAAACTCTCCCGCCGTGAAGGCACGGACCTGTTCCTCAAGAGCGCCCGCCGCTCGATCGCCGACAAGTCCAAGTTCGACTCCAAGCCTGGCCAACATGGCCGTACCTCCGGTGCGCGCACGTCCGACTACGGACTGCAACTGCGTGAAAAGCAGAAGGTCAAGCGCATGTACGGCGTGCTGGAAAAGCAATTCCGCCGTTACTTCGAAGCCGCTGACGGCAAGAAGGGCAATACCGGCGCCAATCTGTTGTTCCTGCTGGAATCGCGTCTGGACAACGTGGTGTACCGCATGGGTTTCGGCTCGACCCGCGCTGAAGCGCGCCAGCTGGTTTCCCACAAGGCCATCACGGTGAACGGCAAGTCCGTGAACATCGCTTCCTACCTGGTCAAGGCCGGCGACGTGGTGGCCGTTCGCGAAAAGTCCAAGAAGCAAGCCCGTATCGTGGAAGCTCTGCAACTGGCTGCCCAGGTTGGCATGCCTGCATGGGTGGAAGTGAATGCCGACAAGGCAGAAGGCATCTTCAAAAAGGCGCCTGACCGTGATGAGTTTGGTGCCGACATCAACGAATCGCTGATCGTTGAGTTGTACTCGCGCTAATCGGTCGAGTCAGTAGATCAAGAAAACCGTCCCTGAACCGCGAGGCATCGCGGTTTAGGCGCTTCACCAGCCTTACCGGTGTAACGAGCTGGGGGTATTGAGAGGAAGTCTGAATGCAAACCAATTTGCTGAAACCCAAGGCGATCAATGTCGAGCAGCTTGGCCACAACCGTGCCAAGGTCGCGCTGGAGCCGTTCGAGCGTGGTTACGGCCACACGCTGGGCAATGCCATTCGGCGCGTCCTGCTCTCGTCCATGGTGGGTTACGCAGCGACGGAAGTCACCATTGCAGGTGTTCTGCACGAGTACTCGTCCATCGATGGCGTTCAGGAAGATGTGGTCAACATCCTGCTGAACCTCAAGGGCGTGGTGTTCAAGCTGCACAACCGCGACGAAGTCACGCTGAGCCTGCGCAAGGATGGCGAAGGTGTGGTGACAGCGCGTGATATCCAGACCCCCCACGATGTCGAAATCGTGAACCCTGATCATGTGATTGCCAACCTGTCGCAAGGCGGCAAGCTGGACATGCAGATCAAGGTGGAAAAGGGCCGTGGCTATGTGCCTGGCAGCCTGCGTCGTTATGCTGACGAATCGACCAAGTCGATCGGCCGCATCGTGCTGGACGCCTCGTTCTCCCCCGTGAAGCGCGTGAGCTACACCGTGGAAAGCGCCCGTGTCGAGCAACGTACCGACCTGGACAAGCTGGTTGTAGAGATCGAGACCAATGGAGCCATCACTGCCGAAGACGCAGTGCGCGCCTCGGCCAAGATCCTAGTGGAGCAGCTGGCTGTGTTCGCGCAGCTGGAAGGTGGCGAGCTGGCTGCGTTCGACGCACCTGCAGGCCCACGTGGCAATGCAACGTTCGATCCGATCCTGCTGCGCCCCGTGGACGAGTTGGAACTGACCGTGCGTTCCGCCAACTGCCTGAAGGCCGAGAACATCTACTACATCGGTGACCTGATCCAGCGTACCGAGAACGAGCTGCTCAAGACGCCTAACCTGGGCCGCAAGTCGCTCAACGAAATCAAGGAAGTGCTGGCCTCGCGTGGCCTCACGCTGGGCATGAAGCTCGAGAACTGGCCACCGGCTGGCCTGGACAAGCGCTGAGCTGCCGTTTTATAATCGCAGGCTTTCCCGCTAAACGGGAAGCCCGGTTTCCAAGTCCCCCGCGAGGGGACTTTTCGTTCCCACAGGCGATAACGCCGAAAGGGAACAGTGCCTCGGACAGTACCTGACACGGCTGCCCGATTTAATTACATAGACAGTAGAAGGAAAGCACCATGCGCCACGGACACGGCCTCCGCAAACTCAACCGCACCAGCTCGCACCGCCTCGCGATGCTGCAGAACATGATGAACTCGCTCATCGAGCATGAGGCCATCAAGACCACGGTCCCCAAGGCCAAGGAACTGCGCCGCGTGATCGAGCCCATGATCACCCTGGCCAAGGAAGATTCCGTCGCCAACCGTCGACTGGCGTTCAACCGCCTGCGCGACCGCGACAGCGTCACCAAGCTGTTCAACGATCTGGGTCCCCGCTTCAAGGTGCGTCCTGGCGGCTACACCCGTATCCTGAAGATGGGTTTCCGCGTGGGCGACAATGCACCCATGGCCCTGGTCGAGTTGGTCGACCGCGCTGCAGAAACCGAAAATAATTCGGCAGCCGCTGAATAATAGGGTATAATTTATTTCTTACCGCGCGATGGAGCAGTCTGGTAGCTCGTTGGGCTCATAACCCAAAGGTCGGAGGTTCAAATCCTTCTCGCGCAACCAAAATAAGCAAAACGCCCGCAGCAATGCGGGCGTTTTTGTTTTTGCGGCTCACATGCGTGTCCCGCATGCCGATGCTCTGGGTTTGCTGCCCGCTGGCGGGCGCTGTGCCGCAGTCCTGTGACCCACGGACAGTAGAGTAGGCGTCATTTCGCGAACAGATCCGCCTTCGCCGCCTTGGTGATCGCTGCCACGCAGGGGTGCGTAATGCGGCGTTCCACCGAGATCGCAAAAAACTCCTCCACCAATTCGCTCGATCTTCCGATCACCTCGACGCCGAACTGCGCCGTGGTTTCGTCGTCCAGCACAGTGGGCGAGGTGAACACCCCGCGCCCCTCGCGCCCGAATGCATTCATGAGCGCGCTGTCGTCGAACTCGCCGACCAGGCGGGGCTGCAGCTGGTACTTGTTGAACCAGTGGTCAAGCTGCTGCCGGACCGACGACATGGGGCCCTGGATCAGCATCGGGGCGCCCTGAAGGCAGCCGGGGAAATCGCCTTGGAGTTCGGCGCGCAGGCCCGGGGCGCACAGGAAGCTCATGCCACTGGTGCCCAGGGGGTGGTTGAACGCCTTCACGCCGATCTTCTTGGACACCGGCTCGTCGGCGAGCACCAGATCCAGCTTGTGAAGGCTCAGCTGGGCGATCAGCTCGGGAAACTTGCCTTCCTGGCAGGTCATGTGCACCTGCTGCGGCATGCCCAGAGCGGGTTCAAGCAGGTGATAGGCGACCGACTTGGCAATGGAGTCAGCAACGCCCACTCGGAACTCAAGCGGCTTGGCCTGGCCCCGTGACAGTCGCACGGACTTCTCCAGCTCGTCGCCGAGCGCAAAGATTTGCTCCGCGTAGCCAAGGGCCACGCGCCCTTCGCTGGTCAGCTCCAGGCCCCGCCCCCGTTTGCGAAACAGGTCGTGCCCCAGCCATTCCTCCAGTTGCTTGATTTGTCCCGACAGCGTCTGGGGAGTGGTGTGCAGCTGCTCGCCGGCTCGCATCACCCCGCCCGCCTTGGCCACTGTCCAGAAGTAGCGCAAGTGCTTGAAATTCATGATGGACCCCTATGTATCGAAAAAAGCGAAGTATTTGCGCCGATAAAACGAATATACGCGAAGTGTCAAACTCTCTACATTGAACGCTTGGCCCCATTCCACGGCGAGCGCCGGGACTGGAAATTGTCGTGTTCACAAGGAGTAGCAACGATGCGAATCACCACCAGAGGACAACTTGCGGTGTCGGCAATGACCGATCTCGCGCTGCGCCAGAAGATTCGACCGGTGGCGCTGTCGACGATCAGCGCGCGCCAGGGCACCTCGCTGTCGTACCTGGAGCAGCTGTTCAGCGCGCTGCGCCGAGCGGGGCTGGTGGACAGCACGCGCGGCCCTGGCGGCGGCTACACGCTGGCCCGCCGCGCCGACCAGGTGTCCGTGGCCGAGATCATTCTCGCCGTGGAAAACCTCAAGGCCGACGACCTGCAGAACCTGGGTGAAGGCCAGGCGGCGCAGGTCAAGTCGATGACGGGCGACCTGTGGTCCACCTTCAATGCGCGGGTGATGGACTACCTGCAGTCCGTGACCTTGCAGGATCTCGTGGCGCAGCAACTGGAGAAGGGCGTGGTCGCGCAAGAGCCGGCACCCGCAGCTGCGCCACGCCCCAAACTGAGCGCCAAACCGCGCCCGCTGATGGCACGCGTTGGTGTGCCCAATTCGGTGTTTGCGCTCGGAACGATTCCGCTGCTGCAGCGCCGCTGAGCACCGGGGACTGGCCCTCGGCGGCCCGCACTTGCAGTCGTGCGTGGCGGGTGTGGCCGATGGCCGCCACGCCGGAGCCCAGAGCTGGCGCCTTGCACTGGCGGGCCACACCTGTGACCCGCCGGATTGACCGCGCCAGAAGCGAGAAGACCACGCTCTGGCGCGCTCGAGGCCGCTTTATGACTTCCTAGGCCGCATAGACTGCGTCGAGCGATCGGAAACCCTTGATTTCGATCGGATTGCCGCTCGGGTCGTGGAAGAACATGGTCCATTGCTCGCCGGGCTGGCCCTCGAAGCGCACCTGCGGCTCCAGCACGAACTCGGTCTGTGCGGCGCGCAGGCGGCCGGCCAGGGCGTGCCAGTCGGGCAACTCCAGGATGGCGCCGAAATGTGGCATGGGCACCATATGGTGGCCCACGTGACCGGTACGCGCACTGGCAAAGGGCTCGCCCAGGTGCAGGGAGATCTGATGGCCGAAGAAGTCGAAGTCCACCCAGGTGTCGGTGCTTCGGCCTTCCTGGCATCCCAGCACGCCGCCATAGAAGCGGCGCGCGGCGTCGAGGTCGGTGACGTGAAAAGCGAGATGAAAGAGGCTGCGCATGCCGGCAGGATAGCAGCGGCTCCGAGGGCGTCGGATGCTGCGCTGGGCGCTACTTGCCCCGGCTCAGCATTTCTACCGTATTGGTCTTGCGGTCCGCATTCACGCGCTGCACGTGCGGGCGTTCGGACATGCGGGCCAGGTACTCGCGCACTGGCAGGTCCGCCAGGTAGTCGCGGCCGTAGACGATTTTGGTGGCAGAGCTCACCAACGGCAGGTGCACGATGGCGGCGCAGTCGGCCAGGGTGAAGGTGTCACCGCCCACGCAGGGGCTGAATTGCGCCAGTTGCGCAAAGGCGGCGATGTTCTTCGTGAGCTGCGCGCCCACCTTCTCTTTGGCGGCGTCGCTCACCGTGCCTCCGAAAAAGGCCTGCGGGTACAGATTGCGCGCCACCAGCTCCAGGTGCAGCTCCAGGAAGGTGATCAGTTCGCGCACCTTGGCAGCCTGGTAGGGGTCGGCGGGGATCAGGGGGTGCTCGGGGTGGGCGGCTTCGATGTAGTCGGCGATCACCGCCGATTCGCACAGCGGGCCGTGGGGCGTGCGCAGGTACGGCACCTTGCCCAGGGGCGACGCGTTGCGGTCGGTCTCACCGACCCAGGCCAGCTCCTCGGTGAAGGGCAGGCCCTTTTCGAGCAGGGCGAGCTTGACCTTGTTGTAGTAGTTGCTGGCCGAAAATCCGCAGAGCGTGAGCATGGTGTGTCTCCGTTGTTGTCGTTGAAGGGGGGGCGGTGCAGGCAGGCGCCAGACCGGAGCTTAGGCCCGGCCCGCCAGGGCGCCCGTCGCCCAGATGACCCCCGTCAACGCCGCGGCAGGTGCGGCATCTACAATCGGGCCTCCATGGTGCCGTCCCTGCAAACCCTCCGCAGCCTTCGCTGGCTCGCCCGCTGTGTGCTGGCGTGGTTTGTGGTGTCCATCGGGGTGGCGGTGGCGTCGCCGCTGGTCAGCCCCCAGGCCATGGAGCTGATCTGCTCGGGCTCGGGCGCGATCAAGCTGCTGGTCAAGACCGACGACGGCGTGCAGGAAGTGACGAGCCACGCGCTCGATTGCCCGCTGTGCGCCCATGTCGGCGCGCCGCCGCCCGCCGCGCAGGGCCCGCTGCCGGTCGTTCATCCTCTGGCGCACGCCCTGCGCCCGATCCCCGCCGCGCACATCGCCGCGCGCACCGCCGCGCCGCTGCCGCCGCGCGGGCCGCCTGCATTCTCCTGAATTGCTATTGATTCAATAGCTGCTGGCGCTTGTCCATCAAGCGGTAGCAGCCTGTTTGGCTTGTATTTCAGGAGTTTCCATGCGCAAAAGCCGCAGGGTGCTGGCCGTGGCCGGTGCCTTTCCTCTCGCCCTGTTGGGGGCTGCGCCCGCGCCAGCCCAGACCGCCGATGGCGCGCCCGTCAAGGAGTTGGGCGTCGTCACCATCACCGGCGGCCAGCCCACTTCGCTGCCCACGCAGATCCCCACCACCATCGAAGGCGTGACGCGCGAGCAGATCGAGCACTCGATCAATGCCACCGACAGCGAAGACGCGCTCAAGTACCTGCCCAGCCTGCTGGTGCGCAAGCGCTACATCGGCGACTACAACCATGCGGTGCTGTCCACGCGCGCCTCGGGCACGGGCAACCCGGCGCGGTCCATGGTGTTTGCCGATGGCATCCTGCTCTCCAACTACCTGGGCAACGGCCCCACCAACGCGCCGCGCTGGATGCTGGTCACGCCCGAGGAGATCGAGCGCGTGGACGTGCTCTACGGCCCTTTCTCCGCCGCCTACGCTGGCAACTCGGTGGGCGCGGTGGTGGACTACGTCACGCGCATGCCGACCCAGTTCGAGGCCCACGGCAAGGTCAGCTTCCAGCACCAGCCGTTTGACTTGTACGGCACCAGCACCAGCTATGCGGGCAAACAGGTCAGCGCCTCGGTGGGCAACAAGAACGGCGACTGGTCCTGGTTCCTACACTTCAACAAGACCGATAGCGAAGGCCAGCCGCTCACCTTCCCCACGCGCCTCGTGTCCGCAGGCACCGTGGGTAACGCGGGCACACCCGTGACGGGCGCCGTGCTGGGCAACAACCGCAGCAACCAGCCCTGGTACCTGCTGGGCACCGCCACGCAGTACCACACGCAGCAGGACCACATCAAGGCCAAGCTCGCCTACGACCTTTCGCCCACGGTGCGGGCCGCCTACACGTTCGGCTGGTGGCACAACGAATCCGAAGGGCGGCCCACCAGCTACCTGCGCGACGCCAATGGCAATGCGGTCTACAGCGGCACGGTCAACATCAATGGCCGCTCGTTTGCGCTCACCCCCACCGACTTCAACGTCTCGAACGAAGACCTCACGCACTTCATGCATGGGCTCTCGGTCAAGAGCAACACCAAGGGCGTGTTCGACTGGGAAGTGGCCGCCAGCCTGTACGACTACCGGACCGACACCCTGCGTGCCGCCACCGTGGCGCTGCCCGCCGCACTCAACGGTGGCGCGGGCCGCATCGTCGACAGCAAGGGCACGGGCTGGAACACCCTGGCCGCCAAGGGCACCTGGCGGCCCGATGGGGTGCATGGCGCGCACATTGTGGACTTTGGCCTGCAGCGCGACAGCTACCAGCTGCGCACCATCGAGAACGCCACGGCGAACTGGATCAACGGCGCGGCAGGCGCCCGCAGCCAGGCCTTCAACGGCGACACCCAACTGCTGGGCCTGTGGGCGCAAGACACCTGGAAAGTCGCGCGAAAGTGGAAGGCCGTGCTGGGCGCCCGCGCCGAACGCTGGAGTGCCAGCAACGGCCAGACCGGCAACGCCACCACCACGGTGAACCACGCCGAGCGCAGCGAAACCTACTTCTCGCCCAAGGCCGCCGTGGCCTATCAGGCCAATGATCTGTGGGTGCTCAAGGCATCCACCGGCCGCGCCGTGCGCATGCCCACGGTGTCCGAGCTGTACCAGGGGGGCATCAGCGGCAGCGGAACCCTCATCAACAACGACCCGAATTTGAGGCCCGAAAAGAGCTGGACCACCGAGCTGACCGCAGAGCGCGACCTGGGCAATGGGCTGCTGCGCCTGACCGCGTTTTTTGAGCGCACCAAAGACGCGCTGTACTCGCAGACCAATGTGCTCGTCACCCCCAACGTGACCAACGTGCAGAACGTGGACGCCATCGCTACCCGTGGCCTGGAGCTGTCTTACCAGGCCGCGAACGTCTTTGTGCGCGGGCTGGAGCTGGGCAGCAGCCTGACCTGGACGGACTCCAAAATCACGCGCAACGACAAGTTCCCGGCCAGCGTCGGCAAATGGCAGCCGCGCATCCCCGAGTGGCGCGCCAGCGCCGTGGCCACCTACCGGCCCGACGACAAATGGTCGTACACGCTGGGCGCGCGCTATAGCGGCAAGCAGTACAGCACGCTCGACAACTCCGACCCCAACGGCTTTGCCTACCAGGGCGCGAGCCGCTACTTCACCACCGATGTGCGGGTGCGCTACCAGATCAGCAAACACGTCAGCGCCGCCGTGGGCATCGACAACCTCAACAACTACAAGTTCTGGAACTTCCACCCGTATCCACAGCGCAGCTATCTCGCTGAACTCAAGGTCAGCCTCTGAAAGGAACACATCTCATGTCTCTCAAAACTATGAAAAAGATAGCTGCAATCGCTTTGCTGTCAGGCGCAGGAGGTCTTTTTTGCTCTGCATTCGCCCATGTGGTGCTCGAATACCAGGTCGCCCCCGCAGGCGCCAGCTACAAGGCCACGTTCAAGGTCGGCCATGGCTGCGGGGCATCGCCCACGCGGCAGATCGCGGTGGACATTCCTGCAGGCATGCGCGGCGCGCGCCCCATGCCCAAGCCGGGGTGGGCTCTGGAGGTGCAGCGCGAAAAACTCGCCCAGCCCTACACCAGCCACGGCCGCAGCATCACCGAAGACGTGGTGCGGGTGACCTGGACGGCCAAGACCGCAGACGACATGCTGCAGAGCGCCCACTACGACGAGTTCGTGCTGGTCGCCACAGCCCCCGAACAAGCGGGCACTGTGTACTGGCCCGTGCGCCAGGTCTGCGCCGAAGGCCGCAACGACTGGGTGGACATGCCCAAGGCCGGGCAGAAACTGTCGGACCTGAAGTCCCCAGCCGCAGCGCTGGAAATCCTGCCCGGCGCGGGCGCCGGTGCCCACAATCACTGACCCAGCGTGGCCTTCAGCCCGCACACATCCCCGTCCTCCGCTGAACAAGGAACCTTCTCCATGAAAAAAATGCTCCATACCGCCGCCCTGGCTGCCACGCTCGTCGCCGCAGTCGCCAGCGCCCCCGCCTGGGCGCAGACCGCAGCCGTCAAGGTCGAGGGCGCCTGGGCCCGTGCCAGCGTGCAGGGCCAAAAGGGCACTGGCGCCTTCATGCGCCTCACGGCCCAGGACAGCGCCCGCCTGGTGCGCGCCGAGTCACCTGCTGCGGGCGTGACCGAGGTGCACGAGATGAAGATGGAAGGCGACGTGATGAAGATGCGCGCCATCCCCGCGCTTGAACTGCCCGCTGGCAAGGCGGTGGACCTCAAACCCGGCGGCTATCACATCATGCTGCTGGACCTGAAGGCCCCGCTGGCCAAGGACACCGCCGTGCCCCTGACCCTGGTGTTCCAGGACGCCAAGGGCGCAGAGAGCAAGCTCAACCTCAGCGTGCCCGTGGCCACCACGCCGCCTGGCGGCGCTGCGGCACCGGCCGCTGCAGGCCACGGGCACGGCCACAAGCACTGAGGGGGCAGGGGCGGGAATCTGCCCCTTCCGTCCGCAACACATTGGAGTAAGCTGTGACCCCATCACAGACCCACCCAGATCTCTTGCGGAGCGGCCATGAGCGACACATCCAACAACTTCGGTTTCGGCAAATTCGTCCCCGGTTTTGACTTTCTGCAAAGCCTGGCCAAGGGGGCGTCCAGCAGCATTCCGCAGTTGCCCAATCTCTCCAACTGGGTGGCCCCCACCATCAGCGTGGAAGAGCTGGAAAAGCGCATCGAGGAGCTGAAGGCCGTGCAGTTCTGGCTGGAGCAGAACTCGCGCGCGCTGGCCGCCACCATCCAGGCGCTGGAAGTACAGAAGATGACCCTGGCCACGCTCAAGGGCATGAACTTCAGCATGGGCGATGTGGCCAACGCATTCAAGCTCAAGACCGCCGACACCGTGATGAGCGGCGTGCAGAAGGCCGCCGACACCGTCACCGGTGCCGCCGAGGCCGTGACCAGCGCCGCCGCCCGCGTGACGGGCCGCGATGCCGGAGCGCAGGAAGAAGAAGATCCGGCGGCAGAGGAGGCCCCTGCGCCCAAGGCCCGGGCCGGAAAGGCCAAGGCCGTGAGCGCAGCCGAGGGTACGGTGGTGGACCCCATGCAGTGGTGGGGCGCGCTGACCAGCCAGTTCCAGCAGATCGCCGCCAACGCGATGAAGGACGCAGCCAAGCAGACTGCCATCGACACCACCAAGAACATGGCCACGGGCCTGGCCAAGGAGGCGTTCAAGACGGCCTCGGGCATGGCCAGCCAGTTCGCTGCCAAGGGCATGCAGACCGTGCAGGGCGCGGGCAAGCGCGCTGCATCGGCCTCTGGCGCGGGCAAGAAATCCGCTCCAGCGTCTGCAAGGAAGGCAGCTCCCCGCAAGACAGCCGCCAAGACGGCGGCCAAGAAAACCACCTCCCGCACCAGCGCCTCGCCGCGCAAGCGCGCGGGCTGAAGGGGCTGGCAGGAGGCCGCCTGCGCCGCAGTTCCGCCTGCCACGCGCCCGCCCACGAGAGACCACGATGAAGCTATTTCCTTCCGGCCACGCCACCCACCCCCAGTGGCGCATGGCTGCGGCCCTGGTGCTGGCGCAGTTGCGCGCGCAGATGGCGCTGCCAGGCTACGCCACAGCGCCCACGCTGGGCCTGATGTACATCACCGACCACTACGCTGACGAAGCCCAGGCGCTGCTCGAGTACGTGGCGGGCGAGTTGCCCGAGGTGACCGACTGGAGCGGCACCGTGGGCGTGGGTGTGTCGGCGAACAATGCCGAATACTTCGACGAGCCCGCGCTGTCGGTCATGCTGCTCGACATCCCCGCCGACCAGTACCGCGTGTTCTCGGGCGTGGCGCCGCTGCCGACGCATCCAATGCACCCGCTGCACGGCGACGGCGGGTTCACCGCGCACACGGCGCTGGTCCACGCGGACGGCCACACGCCGGAGCTGGCCGAGCTGATCCACGAGATGGCTGAGCGCACCGACACAGGCTATCTTTTTGGCGGCCTCACCGCCAGCCGCCATGCGAGCGTGCAGTTCGCGGTGGGCGGCAACGGCAACATCGCGGGGCATGGCGCTGCGTCAGGAGTGTTCGACGGCGGCTTGTCGGGCGTGGCCTTCGGGCCTGGCGTGGCGCTGGTCTCGCGCGTGACCCAGGGCTGCCAGCCGGTGGGGGCACTGCGTGCCGTCACGGCCGCGCAGGAGAACGTGGTGCTCGAGCTCGATGGCGAGCCTGCGCTCGACGTGCTGCTCGACACCCTCGAAGTGACGCTGGAAGGCGACCCGCAGCCTGCGCTGCGCAAAGTGCGCGCCACGCTTGCCGGCCTGGTCAACGCGGGCGAGCAGCCCCAGAGCCAGCGCCGCACGGGCCACTTCGGTACCGACACGCGCGTGCGCCACATCGTGGGGCTTGACGGCACCCGCCGTGGCGTGGCCCTGGCCGACCGCGTGGAGACCGGCATGCACCTGGCGTTCTGCCAGCGCAACGTGGCCGCCGCCCGTGCCGACCTCATGCGCATCTGCGCTGAGATCCGCGAGGAGCTGGAGCCCGAAGAGCTGGAGCCGCTGCACGTGGTGTCAGACGCAGACGGCGACACCCTGCCCGCGTCGCTGGCGCCCAGCACTGCCGCACCGCCCAGGGCCGGCCAGCGCATCTGCGGGGCGCTCTACGTGAGCTGCTCGGGCCGTGGCGGGCCGCACTTCGGCGGGCCCAGCGCCGAGCTGCAGATCGTGCGCCATGCGCTGGGCGACGTGCCGCTGGCGGGCTTTTTTGCGGGCGGAGAGATCGCGCACCACCATCTGTACGGCTATACCGGCGTGCTGACGGTGTTCGTGGCGCCCTGAGGCTCTCGCCACGCACCTTGGAAAGAAAAAGGCGGCTGCGGGCCGCCTTGTTCCGAGGGGCCCCGCCTGTGACGGCGGGGGCGCCCTCGTCTATGCTGCAGGCAGGCTTTCGGGCTCGCTGCGTTCTTCGTCGGACAGCCTGGTGGCCAGGATCTTGTCGATGGTCTTGCCGTCCATGTCCACCACTTCGAGCTTCCAGTTCTCCCACTGCACGGTGTCGGTCACCTTGGGCAGGCGGCCCGTCAGCAGCATGATCATGCCGCTCAAGGTGTGGTAGCGGCCGCGCTCTTCCTCGGGCACGGTGTCCAGGTTCAGGCGGTCCTTGAGTTCGGGCACGGGGATGTGGCCGTCCAGCAGCCAACTGCCGTCGTCGCGCTGCAGCGCCCAGGAAGTCTCGGGGTCGCGCGGCTGGAACTCGCCGGTGATGGCCTCGATCAGGTCCTGCAGCGTCACGATGCCCTGCACCTCGCCGTATTCGTCGATCACGAACGCCATGTGCACGTCCTGCAGCCGGAAGTTGTCCAGCAGCTCCATGCCCGTGATGGTCTCGGGCACGTACAGCGCGGCCTGCAGCGCCTGGTCGGCAAGACCCTGCTGGCGGTCGCGCAGCGCCCGCGACAGCCACTGGCGCGCGTTGATCACACCGAGGATGTTGTCCATGCCGCCGCGCACCACGGGGAATCGGGCGTGGTCCGATTCCTCGATGCGAGCCAGGTTCTCCTCGAAAGGGGCTTCGATGTCCAGGCACACCACGTCACCGCGCGGCAGCATCAGCGAGCCGATCTGGCGGTCGTCCAGCCGGAACACGTTGCGCACCATGGTGTGCTCGTGCGACTCGATCACCCCGGCCGTCGTGCCTTCCACCAGCATCGCGTGGATCTCCTCTTCCGTCACGGGGCTGCCGCTGGTTTCCTTCACGCCCAGGAGGCGCAGCAGGGTGCGGGTGGACGTGGACAGCAGCAGCACGAACGGCTTGGTGGCCAGCGCCAGGAAGTTGATGGGGCGTGCCACCAGGCGGGCAAAGGTCTCGGGGTACGACTGGCCGATGCGCTTGGGTACCAGCTCGCCCACCACGATCGAGAAGTACGTGATCAGCACCACCACCAGGCCGGTGGCGGCATAGCTGCCGTACTGCATCGGCACGCCCAGCGAACCGAGCCACGCGGCCAGCGGTGCGGCCAGTGCGGCCTCGCCCACGATACCGTTGAGCACGCCGATGGACGTGATGCCGATCTGGATGGTGGAGAGAAAACGCGTGGGATCTTCGCCCAGCTTCACGGCGGCGGCGGCACCGCTATCGCCCTCGTCAATCAGCTTTTGCAGCCGGGCCTTCCGCGCCGTGACCAGAGCGATCTCCGACATGGCAAACAGGCCGTTGAGAAAGATGAGGGCGAACAGTATTGCTATTTCCATACAAAGGGTGCCTTGCGCGCCCTTGGGTGTTGAGAAGCTGATGATTGTAGGGACACACGCGGTAACACCCGTCGCAGGCACGCGCGGGACCGTGGGCATTTGGCTTCGCGCCGCGCCGGGCCTGGGGCTGCGCGGCTACTCGGCGCGCGTCTGATCAAGTGCCTTCCTGGGGCCGGGCCGGGCCTAGCCCCCTTCGGTGGGCAGCCCGTTCTCATCCCACTCCGGCAGGCCGCCGCGCAGCCAGTGCACCGAGGTGAAGCCCTTGGCGGCAGCCACCTTGGCAGCTTTGTACGACTTCCAGCATTCGGCGCCATTGCACGCAAAGATCACCGGTTTGGCCTTGTCGAGCTGCGGCACCTTGTCGAGTGATTGGAAGTCGTCCTGCGCCGCATTGAAGGCCACGTCCTTGAGGCTTTTTTCGACGTATGCCGCGAACACGGCGCCCCGGATGCGCTTGGCCTTGTATTCCTTTTCGGTGCGGGTGTCGACCAGCGTGGCGCCACGCGCCAGCAGGTCGCGCGCTTCCTTGGCGCTCACGCGGTTCACGCCCGGCAGACTGCTGGGCGTGAACAGGCCCAGCTCCGCCAGGCGCTTGTACTCGGTACTTTCCGGCTTCACGGCCACGGCCGGCAGGCCGACGCCTGTAGAGGATGTGCCGAACCACTGGGCGAGCTTGCCGCGCGTCTCTGCGGGCAGGTCTTTCTTCACCACGACGGAAAAGCCCCCCGGCACCGGCTGCGATGTGGCCAGCACGCGCGCTGTCTTGGGGTGGGCGGCGGACCACTCGGCCCATTCGTCCTCGCGCACCACCGTCGCGTCGGCGGAGCCCAGGGCCAGTGCTGTCAGGCCGGCCTGCGGAAACTTCTCGTACTGCACGCTGCGCAGGTCCTGGAATGACAGGCCTGCCTCGTTGAGCATGCCGCGCGCCATGTACGTGTAGACCGAGTCCTGCTGCGGCAGGTACAGGCGCCGGCCTTTCATGGCGCCCAAGGCATCGATCTGCTGCGCGCCCACCAGCAGGTACCTGTCGGACTTTTGCGTCGCGCCCACCAGCTCGTAGCCCCGTTGCAAGGCGGAGGCGGCCACCTGCGGCGGGCCGATGAAAATGTCGAAGCCGGCACTGCGCGTGGCCCGCATCACATCCGACAGGTCCTCGCTGGTGCTGACGGTGACGGACTGGCCGGCTGCCTTGGAAAGACCGGACTCGGCCGCGCCGCGCAGGATGGTGTGCGCCGCTTTCTTGGCCGTGGGCTCCACCGCGACCAGCGCGCTGAGCTGTGCCTGCGCGCCACAGGGCGCGCCAGCGACCAGCAGCGCAGCGCCGATCCTCGCACCCAAAAATCTTCTGCAGCGGTTCATGGCAACCCCCTTTCCCTGGAAGCGGCAATATGCCGCAGCTCACCGCCATGCGCACGAATGTTTCCATATGCTTATTACTATTACATCTGATGACAAACTTGAAAGGGGTGAATAGGGGATCTTGACGCACAGAATGCGGCTTGCGCCGGTACGGGCGCGCAACGGCAGGGTTTTGCGCGGAGCCCGGCATGTAGCTGTTTGTGTTGATTCGTTTACAACTTCCCGGAGACTGAGCCCATGAAAGATTCCCTCGCCCTGCCGCGCCGTCACCTGCTGGCCGGAAGCGCCGCGGCGCTGAGCGCCATTGGCCTCGCAGGCTGGAGCGGCCGCGCCGTCGCACAGGCCGCTGCAGCCCCAGCTGCCGCGAAGCCGTTGCCCGCGTATGCGGGGTGGAAGACATCCGATGCGCTCATCGTGCACAGCAGCAGCACGCTGGAGACCAAGCGCTCGGCCTTCGGCACCAGCGTGATCACGCCGTCCAATCAGCTGTATGTGCGCAACAACCTGCCCGCACCGGACGCGGCCATTCTGGACAACCGCGACGCCTGGACGGTGGCCTTCGAAGGTGTGAAGAATCCGCGCAGCCTCACGCTTGCCGAGCTCAAGAGCCTGGGCGTGGAGACCGTGGCGACGGTGCTGCAGTGTTCTGGCAACGGGCGTGGTTTCTTCCCCAGCAAGCCCAGCGGCACGCCGTGGGCCGTGGGTGCTGCAGGCTGCGTGGTGTGGAGCGGCGTGCCGTTGCGCAACGTGGTGGCAGCGCTCGGCGGCCTGGCTGATGGCGCCGCGTACCTCACGGGCACTGGGGGCGAGAAGTTGCCCGAGGGCGTAGACCCGCTGTCGGTCTTGGTGGAGCGCTCGGTGCCTGTCAAGGCCACCGAAGATGCGCTGCTGGCCTGGGAGATGAACGGCGAACCGATCTCGCTGGCCCATGGAGGCCCGCTGCGGCTGGTGGTGCCGGGATACCAGGGGGTGAACAACATCAAGTACGTCAAGCGCGTGGCGTTCTCCAGCGCGCAATCGCAGGCGCGCATCATGTCGCACGGCTACCGCATGTCGCCCCCTGGCACCAAGGCAGCGCCCGACCAGCCCTCGGTGTGGGAGATGGGCGTGAAGTCCTGGATCAACGGCCCGCTGCCCGAGAAAGGCACGCTCAAGCCCGGGCTGGTGCAGGTGCACGGAGTGGCCTTTGGCGGCACGCAGGCCATCAAGGGCGTGGAGGTATCGGTGGACGGCGGCAAGACCTGGCAGGCCGCGCGCCTCATCGGGCCCGACCTGGGCAAGTTCGCCTGGCGCCAGTTCGTGCTGCCCGTGCAGCTCGGCGCGGGCACCCATGTGCTGGCCAGCCGCGCCACCGACGCAGCGGGCACGGTGCAGGCCGAGCAGCGCGAGGAAAACCTGGGCGGCTACAACAACGCCAGTTGGCGCGACCATGCCGTGACGATCACCGTCGCATGACAAGGCTCCCCCCTGAGGCGCTGCGCGCCTTCCCCCCTGGGGGGGGACGCCACCGGCGGACTGGCGCAGCCAGATCCACGGTGGCACTGGCTTGGGGGCGTGCCCTCGCATTGGCACTGCTGTTGCTGTCGACAGGCGGCAGTTGGGCCTCCGACGCGGCAGAACTGGCGCGGGGCAAGGAGCTGTTCACCACGATCCAGCCGGCCTGCGCCGTGTGCCACACGCTGCAGGCGGCCGGTGCCGAAGGCCAGGTGGGCCCGGTGCTCGATGAGCTCAAGCCCGATGCACCGCGCGTGCTGCGGGCGCTCAAGGCGGGCATCGGTGTCATGCCCTCGTATGCCGAACGCATGAGCGAGAAGGACATGCAGGCCGTGGCGAGCTTTGTGGCGCATGCCACGGGGGCTGCCAAGTAGGCCTCCCCCGGGGTCTGGGGTCTTGCTCAGGCCGTGGTTCTCGACGGCAGCAGCGCCGCCGGACGGCCCGAGCGCTCCAGCCCCTGGAAATCGAAGTCCACCTGCGGCACCCGCCCGCTCACGATGTCGGCCAGCGCCTGGCCCGAGCCGCAGGCGTGCGTCCAGCCCAGCGTGCCGTGGCCGGTGTTGAGGAACAGGTTGGCGAGCTTCGTCTTGCCGATCAGCGGCACATTGCTGGGCGTGGCGGGGCGCAGGCCCGTCCAGAACTGGGCCTGGCTGGCGTCGCCCGCACCCGGGAAGAGCTGCTCCACGCGGCGCACGATGGCGTCGCAGCGCACCTGGTTCAGGTGGCGGTCGTAGCCGTTCAACTCCGCCGTGCCGGCGATGCGCAGGCGGTCGCCCTGCGCGCTGGTGTAGCGCGAGAACACGAGCTTGAACTCGTCGTCCGTCAGGCTCACCTGGTGGGCCCGGGCCGCGTCCTTGACCGGCATGGTCACCGAATAGCCCTTGGCCGGGTAGATCGGCAGGCGAATGCCCAGCGGCTGCGTCAGCAGCGGGCTGAACGAGCCCATGGCCAGCACGAAGGCATCGCCCTGCACGCGCTCGAAGCGGCCCTCGGGCGTGGTCACCTCCACATGGTCGATGCGCCCACCTGCCTCGCGCAGCGCGGTGATGTGGTGGCCCAGCCGAAACTGCACGCCCGCCGTCTCGCAGAGGGCGGCCAGCACGCGCGTGAACTGGTTCGCATCGCCCGATTCGTCTTCGGCGGTGAAGGTGGCGCCCGCCAGCTGTGGGCGGATGTGGGCGAGGGCCGGCTCGATGCGCACGGCCTCGTCGGCGCTGATGACCTGGCGCTCGCAGCCCAGGGCGCGCATCTGCTCGGCCGGTTCCAGGGCGCCGTCGAATTCCTTGGCGTTGGTGTAGAAATGCAGGATGCCCTGCGTGCGCTGGTCGTACTGGAGTCCGGTGGCAGCGCGCAGTTGCTGCAGCACGCTGCGGCTGTAGGTGCCCAGGCTCACGATCTGCTCGATGTTGTGGCGCGTGCGCGCCGGCGTGCAGTTGCGCAGAAAGGCCAGGCCCCAGAGCCACTGGCGCATGTCGGCGCGCAGGCGGAACAATAGCGGCGCGTCTTCCTGGCCCAGCCACTGCAGCACCTTGAGCGGTGCGCTCGGGTTGGCCCAGGGCTCGGCGTGGCTCACCGAGATCTGCCCGCCGTTGGCAAAGCTGGTTTCGGCGCCGGGCGCGCCCTGGCGGTCGATGACGGTCACGTCGTGGCCGAGTTGCGAGAGGAAATAAGCCGAAGTCACGCCGAGCAAGCCGGCGCCCAGAACAATCACGCGCATGGTTCAGAACCTTTTGACGGTCTACCGCCCGGCAGACGTGCGCTGACAGCTATGTTTTCAATAGCAAGCAGCTGGCGCGCGTTTGCCAGGCTGCCGCTCCCCCTGTCCTTGGTACCTGAGAGATTCACCGCCGCGCCCACATGGCGTGCGGTTTGCTCCTTCGGTGCGCCACGTGGCGTGGCGGCTCTCCAGACGGCTTTGATGAATGGGCAGTACGGGACCTGAGCGTGTATGGGAGTTTGCGCCTTCGGTGCAGCAGCGGGTGGTGCCCGCCGTGCTCTCCTGCTGGGCGGATTCTAGGCGCGGCCCCGCGCCCGTGGCCGCGCCGCAGTCGCTAATGCACCGCAACGTTTGCTGATGCAGCGCGTAGCGGCAGCCGGCCTGTGGCGGTTCAGGCGCTCTGCGGAAAGACGGCTTGGCCCAGGTTGAGCATGAGCCGGTTGGCCCAGGCGAACAGTGCGCTGGCGTGGAGAGCGTCGAGGATTTCCAGGTCCGACAAACCGGCGGCGCGCAGCGGCTGCAGGTGTTGTGCTCCGAAGCTGCCGGGGCTGCGCGTGAGCGCCAGGGCGGCCTGCACGATGGCGCGCTCGCGGGCGTTGGTGCCGGCCTGGTCGGGGTCGGCAAAGATCTGCGCCATCACATCGTTGCGCCGCGCCAGTTGCTCGAAGCGCTGGGCATGCACCGAGGCGCAGTACACGCAGCCGTTGGCGCGCGACACCGCCGTGCTGGCCACCTCGCGCTCGGCGCGGGAGAGGCCGCCGGGCGCGTACATGATGGCGTTGAAGGCCTGCGAGCGCTCCGACAGCACACGGGCGTGGTGCACCAGCAGCAGGTAGAAGTCCGAGCTGCGCGCCTTGGGGTGGCTCAGGTCCAGCACGGCCTGCTGTTCCGGCGTGGCCGTGGCGGGGTCCACCACGGGCAGCCAGGCGGTCCAGCCCAGCGTCTCGCTGGTGTAGCCGTTCAGCCGCAGCGGCTCGCCGGGGGCGGGCAGGTTGGCGGGGTGCACGAAAGGGGCAGAGTCAGTTGCTGCGGCTGCGGCTGCTGCAGGCGCTGCAGGCGCATCGCCTTCGCCGCCCAGCGCGTCCAATGCCGCCACGCCGGCCACCAGCCGCAACTGGTAGGTCACGAAACCGATGAGCTGCGCCAGCAGCACCGTGTCCGGCACCGACAGGCCGGCGGCAGGCAGGGCCAGCAGGGCGGCACGGTCGCTGCGGTCCGGGTGGGTGGCGAGGGTGCGGGTGAACTGCGCCACGGCCTGCAGGCGCGCATCGGTGGGCGCGCTGCCGGGGTGCTGCAGCAGCGCTTGCAGCGGTTGCGAGAGCACGGTGTGGGCGGCGCTGCGCAGCAACTGATCGCGGTAGTGCGCTGCCAGCTGCGGCAGGCCGCTGGCATCGGCGATGTCGCTGGCCACCCACAGGCGCTCGGTGTGGGTCAGGGTGCCGGGCAGCTCGGGGCTGAACAGGGCTTCGTAGCAGCCCTGCGTGGCCACGGCCACCTTGTCGCGCGCGTGGCGCGTGGCGAATGCGGGCCGCTCGGGCGTGAGGCCGAGCAAGGTGTCGATGGTGTCGGGTGTGGAGGCGGTCATGAAGGTGATGTCCAGAAGAGGGGGCCGCGCGCAGGCGGCCCGGGTGCGTCAGGCTCGGTCGGGGTGGTGCGCGGGCCCGGGGGCTGGCTGCTCGACGCGTTGCGCGGTGTCGGCCACCGTCCATTCGTCGCCCACCAGTTCGGGCTCGGCATAGGCCTGTAGGTTGGCGAAGTGCTGCTCGATGTCTTCGCGGTAGAACAGGCTGGCCAGGCCCTGCGCCAGGCGCCGCGCGCCGTCGCTGATGGCCGGTATGTCGCCCGACACAGTGCCGTGCGACAGCGCCGCCGGGTAGCAGAAGCAGTGGATGCGATCCAGCCCCGGGCAACCGCCGGGCTCTTTTTCCTGGAACTCGAACACCGGGCCGAGGTCGGGCGAGTCAGCCAGCTCCTGGTCTTCGTCGCCCGGTGGTGGCTGGTAGCGGTGACCCCAGGCACGCACGTGGGGCGCAATGTGCGCGAACTCGGGCTTTTGCAGCCAGTCGATGGCAAAGCCGGTGGAGACGATGAGGAAGTCGAGCACGAAGGTGCCCCGGGGCGTGGCCACGCGCAGGGTGCTGCCCTGCTGCTCCACACGCTCTACCGGGCAACCGAGGTGAAAGTGCGCGTTGGGGTGGCGCGATACGCGCAGCGTGCTGCCGTGCGGCGGCGGCACCTGCTGCACGTTGATGTAGTGGCGCAGGCGCCATTTCCAGGCATCCGGCAGGTCGTAGTGGCCGTGGGTGAGGCCCGGCACGCCCGAGCCCTTGGACTTGTTGATGCGGGGCAGATCGGTGCGGCGCACCAGCAGGTCGACGCTGGCGGCGCCACTCTCGAGTGCCGTGGCCGCGCTGTCCATGGCGGATGAACCCGCGCCCACCACGCCCACGCGCAGGCCGCGCAGCGTGGCGTAGTCGAGCACGTCCGACGAATGCGCCCAGCGGCTGCGGTCCACTGCCTGCATGAAGGCCGGAATCTGCGGGCCACCCAGGCCGTCGCGGCCGGTAGCCAGCACGACGCGGCGCGCCAGCCAGGTGCGGGGGCCGCCGGGGCTTTGCACGTCCACCTCCACCAGCGCATCGGCCCGCGGGCGCAGGGCGGTGACGGCATGCCCGTTGCGCACGTCGGCCCCGGTCACGCGGCGGTACCAGCGCAGGTAGTCCATCCACTGCAGGCGCGGAATCTTGTCGAGTGCAGCCCAGGCGGTACGCCCCCATTGCGCTTCAAACCAGGCACGAAAGGTCAGGCTGGGCAGGCCCAGTGCAGGGCCGGTGAGCTCCTTGGGCGAGCGCAGGGTTTCCATGCGCGCTGTGGTGGCCCAGGGACCTTCATGGTCGCGCGGCGCGCGGTCGAGCAGCACGGCGCGTATGCCCAGTTGCGCCAGCGCTGCAGAGGCCGCCAGGCCCGCCTGGCCCGCGCCGATGATGAGCACGTCGACCACGGCATGGCCCGCGTGGGTGCGCGGCGGCACCCAGCTGCGTGCCGGCCAGCCCAGCATGGACAGGTCGTCCTTCAGGCGCTGCTCCAGCGCAGCCAGGCCGGTGCTGGCTGGGGAGGGGTGGTTGGTTTCTTCGTTCAGTGGCATGGGGTCGGAGGTTTCCCCCGCGGCAATGGTGCCGCGGTGCGAAGCCAGCAGTTCAGTCGATGCTGATTTTCGCGTCCTTCACCACCTGCGCCCACTTGTTGCGGTCGGTGTGCACCGTCTGGCGGAACTGCTCGGGCGTTTCGATGCGCACGGTGTTGCCGTTGGCCTCGAAGCGGGCGCGCACGTCGGGCAGCTCCAGCACCTCACGCACAGCGGCGTTGAGCTTCTTCACGATGGCCGCATCCGTGCCCTTGGGCGCAAAGATGCCAAACCAGATCGAGCTGTCGAATCCCTTGGTGCCCGGCAGCCCGCTTGAAGCGATGGTCGGCACCTCTTTCACGGCGTTGACCGGCTTGGCGGTGGTCACACCCAGCAGGCGCACCTTGTCGGCCTTGTAGTGCGGCAGCACCGTCTGCACCTGGTTCATGATGCAGCAGGTCTCGCCCCGCACCACCGACGCAATGGCTTCCGGACCGCCCTTGTAGGGCACGTGCACCATGTTAAGGCCCAGGCGGGCGTTGAATTCGGCAAACGCCATGTGCGTGCCCGCGCCGTTGCCGGTGGACGCGAAGTTGTACTTGCCCGGGTTGGCCTTGACCAGATCCACGAACTCCTTGAGCGTTTTCACGTCGATGACGGTCGGGTTGATGGTCAGCACGTTCGACACGTCGATCAGCGGCGCGACGGGCACGAAGTCCTCTTCCACATCGAACGGCAGCTTCTTGTACAGCGCGGCGTTGCTGCCGTGCGTTGCGGCGGTACCGAAAGCAAAGGTGTAGCCGTCCGGCTTGGCGCGGGCGACATATTCGCTGGCGATGTTGCCGGCCGCGCCGGACTTGTAGTCGATGATGACCGGCTGGCCCAGGCGCTGGGCCAGGGGCTCCTGCACGGCGCGGGCGATCACGTCCACGCCCGAACCGGCCGGGAAGCCGAGGATCAGCGTGATAGGTTGTTGGGGCCAGGTGGCGGGACCGGCGGCGTGGGCGCCCGTGGCGCAAAGCCACGAGGCGCAGGCCAGTGCGACAGCTGGAATCCAGCGGGAAAAGGACAGGGCGCGCATGGGAAATCCTTGGGTGTGGTCTGCAGGGATGCCCTATTGTGGGAAACCCCACATGCGCGGTGCCGTATATGCATATGGCGGCTTTGACTTTGGCCTCGACGGCGGGGCAGCCGCATGCCCTCTCGATGACACGGCATGGCGTGCAGTGCCGCCATGCCGGGGCCGTCGATCGATGGGCGTAGGCGGGCGCGCCCACCGTTGGGGACGGTCAGTTGCGGCGCGGGTTGTCAGGCTGCTGGTCGCGCCGGTTGGGCACGCCGTCGCCATCGCGGTCGCGGTCGTGGCGGTTGACGACGCCGTCGCCATCACGGTCCCAGCCGCCGCGCTGGAATTCCCAGCGGCCATTGCGTTCGGCCCAGTGCGGCTGGCGATATTGATAGCCGGCGCGGGCCTGCACCCAATGGCCGCGCACCCACTGATAGCGGTTCCCACGCCATTCCCAATGGCCTTCTTCCCAGACCTGGCCACGGCGTGCGCGGGGAACGGGCTCATGGCGTGGGGGCGGTGGCGCGGGGATGACCTGATAGGCCTGGGTCTGGTGGATTCCGCGGTCCGAAGGCACCACCACAATGCCCGGCTGCGCGGCGTGTGCGGCAGCGAAGGGCAGCAGCGTTGCCAAGGCGAGCGAAGCGGCGGTCAAGGTGAGACGATGGTTGTTCATTTTTTTCTCCTGTTGTGCTGGCGTGCCTGCCGCAGTGCTGTGGCAGACCGACCGGCGCGTTCAGTGGTCGGAACGTCGCCGGGTGGCTGGTCAGGGCTGGGCGGTATCGCCGGGCCCTGACCGGGGATGGCGGTCAGTTGCGGTACGGGTTGTCCGGACGGCGGTCATGGCGGTTGGGTACACCGTCGCCGTCGCGGTCCCAGCCGCCGCGGCGCATTTCCCAGCGCCCGTCGCGCTCCACCCAGCGGGGTTCGCGGTACGCGTATCCAGGGCGGGCCTTTACCCAGTAACCCTGCATCCACACGTGGCGGTTGCCGCGCCATTCCCAGTGGCCGGGAACCCAGGCCATGCCTCGGCGTGGGTGGGGCACGGCTTCATAGCGGGGTGGAGGGGGCGGGCCGTACTGGACCCGCACGGGCGCAGCCGTGTGGTACTGGTACTGCGGCTGTCCCGACTGGATGACAACGGTGGCGCTGGTCTGTGCCTGCGCTACCGTAGCGGCGCCCAGCGACAGCAGGGCGATGGAAACAGCGGCGAGTGCATTGCGAGCCATGATGGATCTCCTGGAAAAGGCTCCTTGCGGAACCGGAGACTTCATGGTGCTCGTCCTGCGTCAAGCGGGTGTAGGCGGTTTGCTAAGTATTGTGAACGGGTGTTTCGACGGGACGAACCGCCTGCGCGGGCTTTGTGATGGCCCTTGAAAATACCCGGAAAAATCGGTCCTGGGGCTCTTGATGCCTCTGTAGGTAGCTATCACAAATATAGCAATTTGCCTCAAAGCCTCCAGTGGTGGACATGCGCAGGCCGTTCATTGCGCTGCAGGATGGATTTCACGTCGGCCACCACGATGGGCTGATCTGCCCGTGCCAACTGGTGAACCAGTTGCCAGCCCTGCTGGCGAAACGGCGCGTGGGGCACTGCCAGCATGATCGCGTCGGCGCGTATGGCCCTGGATGGTTCCGTGATGAACAGGGCTTCCTCGCGTTGCAGCGCGTCGGCGTCGGCCAGGGGGTCGATGAGCTGGACGGTGATCCCAAGCGTTGACAGCTGGCGGTGAATGGCGACCACGCCAGAGTTGCGCACGTCGCGCACATCCTCCTTGAAGGTAGCGCCCAGGATGGTGACCACGGTGTCGGGCCTCAGCAGCCCGTGCCGCACCAGGCGATGCAGCAGCTGCTCGGTCACGAAGGAGGCCATGCTCTCGTTGAGCTTGCGTGCCGACAGGATCACGTCCGCGACGATGCCCTGGGATGCGGCCTTGTGGCTCAGGTAGTAAGGGTCCACCGAAATACAGTGGCCGCCCACCAGGCCGGGGCGGAAGTCCATGAAGTTCCACTTGCTGCGTGCCGCATCGATGACGTCGCAGGTGTCGATGCCCAGCCGGCAAAAGATCTGGCTCAGTTCATTCATCAGCGCTATGTTCACGTCGCGCTGCGTGTTCTCGAGCACCTTGGCCGCTTCGGCCACCTTGATACCCTGTGCGGGGTACACCTGCGTGATGCGCCCGTAGATGGCGGCCAGTGCGTCGCGCACTTTGGGCGTGTCGCCGGCCACGATCTTGGTCGTGGTGGTCAGCGTGTGCACGCGGTCTCCCGGGTTGATGCGTTCGGGCGAGTAGCCCACATGGAAGTCACCTGGGTAGCGCAGCCCGGAAGTGCGGGCCAGCAGCGGGGCGCAGATGTCTTCCGTCACGCCAGGGTAGACCGTGCTCTCGTACACCACGGTGGCGCCCCTGCGCATCCACTGCCCGATGGTCTGCGTCGCCGAGCGAACGGCGCCCAGGTCGGGCACGCGGAATTCGTCGATGGGCGTGGGCACGGTGACGATGATCACGTCGGCCTGGCCGATGCAGTCGGGCTGCGCCGTCCACCGCGCCGTGGTGTGGGCCAGGAGGTCGGGTGCGATCTCGTTCGTGCGATCGTTGCCAGCCTGCAATTGGGCCACGCGTTCGGGGTCCACGTCATAGCCGGTGACCGCGAAGTGCGCGGCGAGCGCCACTGCAAGCGGAGCGCCCACATAGCCCAGGCCCACAATGGCGATGCGGCTCATGGCTGGCCGCCGTTGAGTCCCAGCCAGGACTGCAGGTAGCTCTGGCGCGCTTCCGTGTCTGCCAGTTCGGCGTCGGTGGCCAGGATTTCGGTGCGCAGGTTGCGTGCCAGGCGTGCGGCGGCTGCCGTGTCGCTGCCCTGCAGGGTGTCGAGCGTCTCGCGCAGCACGCGGCGCCGCTCCAGCAGCCCGGTACGCACCATCTCACCGGCCGCGTGCGCGCCTGCCACGGCGTCGCGGGTTCGCTGGAGCTTGTACAACGGGCCCTCCTGCTGGTCTGCCAGCCAGCGTGCGGCCAACGCGCCCGTCTCCTGCGCGGCACTGCGCGATGCGCCTTCACCAAAGCTGCGTGAGAGCGCCACGCTGGCAAAGGCAGACTGCCCGCCGTCGGAAAGTCCCCGCCGCATGCCCACCGCGACACTCACGTCCCATCCCGACTCGGCCTGCAGCAGCGCGCCCAGTTCCGTCACACGGGCCTGGTCGGTGATGGCGCGCTCGGCGTCAGGCAGCAGCGGCGCTTCTTCGATGGGCGCGTGCGCGGCCAGATAGTTCAAGCGCTGCGCGGCGCGGGCGCGTTTTTCCTGGAGACGGTCGCGTGCTTCGAAGGCGCTGCGTACATCGAGCAAGGTAGCCTGGCTGCGCGCGAGCAGCAGGCGCTCCTGGCGCAGGTGCGCATCGGCGGCGGCCAGTGCGGTCTCCAGAGCCGCGGTCAGAGCGACCAGGCCGCGCTGCTCGGTCACCACCTCCACGCTGGCCAGTCGCAGGCCCAGGCGCTGCTGCGAGCGGTAGGCTGCGCACTGGGCTTCGGCCAACTCAGTGGCCAGGCGGCCCTGGCGGTCGCGCGAGAAGCTCTTGCGCACACCGACCACCACGCTGCGCTTGTCGGTTGCGGGGTCACCCAGGCTGGCAAAGGCCTCAGGGGCGGACAGCGTGGCGGCCTGCACGCGACCCAGCGCGGTGGCCAGCGCGCAGTAGCTTTCAGCTTCGCCAGCAGCGCTGAGCAGGGGCAGCAACGCAAGGCTGCACAACAGGAGAGGGGAACGCATGGTGGCCTTTCAGAACAACATAGGAGCGCGACCAATGAACAGCACGCGGGATTTGGCTGCCTGGGGGGCAGCGAGGTCGAGTTCGACGAGGAAGCCCCGTGTCTCGAGCTTGAAAAGCGGGTGCTGCGCGCGCTCCTCGTCACGGTGCACGCGCGTCACGGTGCCGACGCGGCTGCACAGGAGCACCTGCAGGATGCAGTCGAAGACGGGCTGGCCCGGTTGGGCCACGGCCTCGTTGTCGTACGGCACGAAGGCGAAGAACAGAGGCTCGTCCGCCTGCGTGACGCGAAAGTACGGGCTGTCGGACAGCGTCGTGACGATCTGGCGCAGTTGCTGTGCCTCGCGCTGCTTGCTGGCCGTGTCCTGCATGTTCTGTTGCAGTTTCAGGCGCAGGTTGTCCAGCTGCATGCGGTAGCCTGCGGTGCGGGCGAGCACCTCCAGCGCCTGTGGCATCTGCGCGGGGCCACCGGCCAGTGTGGTGGCCGAGCGTCGCAGGTCTGACAGCTGGCGCTCCAGCGCCACCGCGGTCGCGGTGGCATCGGTGGCCGATGTCTTGTAGCCATTGATGGTGGCACGCATGCGGATTGCGTCTTCGCGCGTCATGAGCCCTGCTTGCAGGTCGCGCTCGATGGTGTCCTCGAGTGTGGAGATCTCCGACAGCACCTTGCGGGTCTTTGCGATGTCGCCCCGCTTGGCGGTGCCAATTTCCTCGACCTGGTGCGAGAGCTGCAGATCGGCCCGCTGCTGTTGTGACGCGGCGCGCTCGGCGCTGGCCACGAGCTGTTCGAACACGCGCGATTGCTCGCGCAATGCCTCGGATTCGCGCGACAGGGCCTTCCATGCGCTGTCGAGCCCGTCGGCTGCCTGGCGGGTGCGGAACACCTCGGCGGTGAGGCGCAGGATTTTCTCGTTGGTCCGCGAGATGACGACCGGCGCGGCCCAGCTCTCGTTGACGGTGTAGAACAGGGTGAGCGCTGCGTAGGCCAAAGCGGTGGACAGCACGGCGCCCAGTACCACGATGGCGAGGTAGCGGTAGGCCGTGACGATGATCTTCTGCGTGCGGGTCATGCCTGCTGCTCCGGGAATGGGGGTGGGGTGACAGGTGCGCAGGCGTGGGCGGGTGGCGAGGTGGGCTCAGGCTGGATGGCCGGCTTTTCGCGAGTGCCCCAGGTGCCCACGTCGAAGGTGAACAGGGCCACGAGCGTGATCAACAGCGCGTCCACGAAGAACCAGGCGCCCGAGACAGCCGCCAGCACCGGGGCGCGGATGCGGATGGAGCCCGGCGCGAGCCTGTGGCATGTGAGGTTGTAGAGCAGTGCAGCAGCCACGAAGAGCCCCGAGAACGTCAGGATGGCTGCGATCAGAGCGGTGGCAGCCTGAGATATGCCGTTGGCGAGCAAGGTGGCGATCAGCAGGAACGACCAGATGGCCGTGAAGGTCTCGGGCACCAGGGCCGCCAGCAGCGGCAGCATGCCGATCAGGCGCAGGTGCTCTGGCATGCGGCGCCAGGTCCAGAACAGGTCACGCAGTCCTGAGCGGCGCCAGCGCACCTGCTGCGAGAAGAACTGCGCAAGCTGTGTGGGAGCCGCCGTCCAGCACGTGGCGTGCGGGTTCACGATGGTCTTCCATCCGCGCATCATGATGGCGTGGGTCATGTAGCGGTCTTCGCCGTCGCGAACGCCCAGTCCGAACCAGTTGCGGCCCTTGACCTCGGCCTCGACCTGTTCGAACAGCGGGCGGCGCACCGCGAACAGGCAGCCGCTGATGCAGAACACATGGCCCGACAGGTTCTGCGGCATCTTGCCGAACTGGAAGCTCATGTAATAGACCATGGTCTGGCCTATCGTGAGGACGTTGTCGTTCACGTTCGTGATGCCGATGTTGCCCCCCACCGCGCCCACCTGCGGATCGGCAAAGCAGGCCACGAGTTCGCGCACGGCCTGTCGGTCAAAAATGCAGTCACTGTCGATGCAGATCAGCACGTCCCCGCACGACTGGCCGAGCGCGTGCGACAGCGACACATGCTTGCCGCTGTTGACCGCGTTGCGGTGAATGCGCACATGCTGCGGCCAGCGCTGCGCAGCCACCTGCAGCCAGTGCCATGAGTCGTCGGCGCTGCAGTCGTCCACCGCGACGATTTCCAGACGCGCCGCAGGCCAGTCGCAGTCCAGGATGCTGTCGATGGTGGCCAGCACATGCTCGCCCTCGTTGTAGACGGGCAGCAGCACGCTCACCATCGGTTGGTAGCCGTAGTCACGCACAGGGTTGCCCGCACGCGTGGCCAGGCGAACCAGCAGCCCGCCGCCGAACTGCAGCAACACCATGATGATCGGAAAGTAGAACCAGAAGTGAAAGACGCCCTCAAGCATGGCCAGGCCCGGGCATGAAGGGGTGGGTACGAGGGCCGATGGAATCGGCGCGGGGCGAGGATGGCAGTGGCCGGTGGGAAGGAGCAGGTTGGTCTGTTGCGGCGGGAGGCTGTGCGTGCAGGCTTGGAAGGCGGGTCATTTTTCAGTGGCGCTTCGGTCTGTGCCGGGCTGGCAGGGGCTTTGCAATGGATCGGTGGAGGCGGCGCGCTCGCCGCGCCGGGGCGTGTACAGGCCCGGGGTGTGAGGGGCGTTCTTCGCGGTGAAGCCTTCTGCCGGTGCTCCGGTGGTTTTGCCGACGGCTGCGCAACGCGCTGGCGGAAGGGCTCGGTGGTACAGCTTTGGGCACGCAAAGCGCCCACGCAGCGGTGGACAGACCGACCGAGCAGGCAGCCCTGGCGACCGAGGGAACGCACGGATACTCAGCGCTTCGATGTCGAGAAGGGTTTCGTTCAGTTTCATTCCTAAGGCGGGAAGTGGACGTTCGCGCCTGCAGATCCAACTGAATCAATGAGAGAGACCGCGCTTCAAGGAGTCCATCCGAAACGCGTTGACTGTCTTCCGCGGGGGGCCGGCGCCGCGGACAGATTGTCTTGGCCGATGATGTTTTGAATGTGCCGAAACAAAGCCGCCGGCACAGCAATATGCCGTTTTGGGAAAGATATCGGTCGAATACGGCGAGTCATGCCGAGGGGATCAGGCCCTCAGCGATGAGCACGTTGCGCACGGCCCAGGCCGGATATGGTGGGTGCCCGTGGAACGGTGCTTTGTGCTGCAGTGGGCAGCATCAAAGGCAGTCAGCCTTCAGGCCGCGCTGTGCAACAAGGAGTGGTCAGCGCCACCACACCAGTGCGGCCACGGCCATCAGCGGTATCCATGCGGGATGTCTGCCCCGGGTGGCGAAGAACACCAGCAGGCCACTGGCCAGCGTGGCCATGCCTGCAGTGTCCGCGATCCAGGCGGCCAGGGCTGTGTCTGTCCAGGGTATGGTGCCCAGTCGCCACAGCACCGCACTCAGGGCCAGGCCCAGCACACTGACCAGATGCCAGCTGCCCCAGAGAATGCGCACATGGGCCTCGCGCAGCACCGGCCGGCCCGCAGTGGGCACCACGCCATGCGTCCGCAGGCTGCGAAACACCAGGATTTCGCCCAACACGGAATGGGCCAGGGCAACGGCGGCCAGCATGGCAGAAGCGATCATGAAAAGCGGGTTCATGGTGTGGCCTTTGGTGAAGGGTGTGGATCAGGTGCCGAAGGCGGCAATCGACGCTGCAGGCTCAGTGCCAGCGCGGGCGGCATCACAAGCCAGAAGCCGGAGGCGGGCATCAGCACGATGCCCAGAAGCGTCAACACGAGCAGACCCCAGCCCAGCGGCCGCAGCGTCGCAGGCGTGGCCGACGCCTGGCGCTCCAGTTGCAGCACGGCCCATCCCAGCAGTGCAAACACTGCGCCGAACAGCACGAACCACACGACAGCGCCGCGCATCGGGTCTAGCCCCACGCTGTCGAACACGCCGCGCCGCAGCATCTCGCGCAGCGGTTCGGTGAAGGCGAGCAGCGCATAAGCCGTGTGCACGGCAGCGACGGACATCAGCCACAGGCCCTTCCAGCGGCGAAACGGATGGGACCTGGGCCCATCAGCGGGCGGATGTCGCATGGGTATGGCCTGTGGCGAGGGGGTGGCGATGCACCCAGGGATTGGTGGTGCGCACCTGCGCACCCAGGCGGGTGAGCAGATGCATCAACCCGAGCCACATGCGCTCGAAAGATGGCATCTCGGGTGGCACGCCCGCCATGTGGCGGCCCAGCACGCGCTGCTGGTCTGCGTCGGGCAAGGGCGGGGGCTTTTTCGCGGCGAAGTCGAACACTTCCGCCGTGAGAGGTTCGAGCTGCCAGTCCTGCATGGCCGAGAGCAGCGGCAGGGTGGCGCTGAACTCCTCTGCCCCCAGGTCCGGACCGACGAGACCGAGTGATTGGTACGCCTGCATCACCTGCAGGTCTCGCGCGGGGCTGGCAGGCTGCAGCAGCGCCGTCCAGGCCTGCGCCACGCAGGCGCGAAAGTGGGGGGACAGCGCCCGCGTGCAGCCGAAGTCCAGCACGCCCAGGTGGCAGTCGCCATCGCCCACCGGCCGGAAGAGGAAGTTGCCAGGGTGCGGGTCGGCATGCACGCGGCCCAGCGCAAAGATGCAGTGCAGGTACCAATCCCACAGCCGCTGGCCGGCCTGGTTGCGCTGCGCCTGCGTGGGGCCGGTGGCAAGCCAGGCGTCCAGGTGCAGGCCTTCGAGATGTTGCTGCGTGAGCACCTGGGCGCGCGTGTGTGATGCGATGGGTTGCGCCATGGCCACACCGGGCCAGGCGGCATGCTGGGCGAACCAGGCCAGCTCCTCGGCCTCCTGCAGGTAGTCCACCTCGCGCAGCAGCGTGGCTTCGATCTCGTCCATCACGCTGTCGACAATGGCGGCCGACGGCAGGGGCATGCCGGTGTGCGCCAGCGCCTTGAGCGCGGCGCGCATCAGTTGCATGTCGCTGGCAATGGTGGAGGCAATGCCCGGGTACTGCACCTTCACCGCCACCGTGCCGTGGCCCGCGAGTTCGGCGCGGTGCACCTGGCCCAGGCTGGCGGCTGCGAAGGCTGTGGGCTCGAATCGGCTGAACAGCGCCTCGGGTTCGTGTCCGAACGCCTGGCGGAACACACGGCCCACGAGCGCACGGTTGAGCGGCAGCGCCTGGTGCTGGCCGCGCGCGAGTTCTCTTCGAATGCCCTCGGGCAGCAGGCTGGGGTGCATGCTGAGCATCTGGGATACCTTGAGCGCGGTGCCGCGCAACTGGGCCAGCGCGCCGAAGAGGATGCGGCCGAGCGCGGCCTCGTGATCGGCCTGGGCCTGCTCCGACGGGGTGCGCACGCTGTGCCCGATGCGTGCCAGGCCGATGCGCGCCACCGCCACGCCGGAGATGGCGCCGCGCGCGAGGCGGCTGGTGCGGGGCGGGGTGTTGCGGGCCATGTCAGCGGTGTCCGGCCGCCACGCGCCGCAGCATGCTTCGCACGATGGCGCAGTGGAACGGCGTGATGACCGCCATGTACGCGTGTCCCAGCGTGTTGTGGATGTGCACCACGGTGCTGAGGACCAGCATGGGGTGGCCGGCCACGAGCCGCTTGCACAGCGACACCTGCACATCGAGGTGCTTGTCGTCCTGGCCCATCACCACCTCGCGCTCGCCCAGGTGGCGCAGGATGAAGATGCCCACGCGGTCGCCCGGGCGGTAGCTGGCGGCATTGCGCGGGTCCGCGACCTGGCCGTGCACATCGTGCAACTGGCCCACGTCTTTCAGGCCCACCAGCCGGACCAGCCGGTTGCGCAGCGCCATGAGTGCGCGCGTCCAGCGGGGCGTGCGCGCCACCACGTCGAGCCAGGCCTGCAGCGCGCTGGCGTCGGGGTGCGGGTCGGGTGTCTGGTACGCGTCGGCGTATTGCGCACCGGGCAGGGCGGCGTGGATCACCGTGCCCTCGGGCAGCGGCACCGCGTGCACAGTGCGCAGGGTGGTGGCGTTCATGGTGCGGCCTTGCGGGCGCGGCGGCCCGGGGCGGCGGCTACAGGGGGGGCATCTGCCCGGGGGGCTGCAGCGGGTGAGGGACCACCGGCCTTCTTGCGCGCCATGCGGGGCTTCGGCTCGGCAGCCTCCTCGGGCGGGGGCGGGGCTGCAGGGGTCGTGGGATGGGTACGGCGCACGGGCACGGAGCCCATGCCGTCCAGCGTCTGCTGCGCCGCGCGCAGCACGCCCACCAGCCCACTGCCGCGCTGCATGAAGCGCGCCATCTGGCTGCGCAGGACAAAGCCCCCCAGCTGCAGCGCGCGCCCCACCAGGCCGGTGCGCAGCGTGAGCACCAGCACGCCCAGCGACAGATCCACAAGCTGGGTGGTGTCGGCAAACCCCTCGGAATCATCGGCCAGCCAGTAGGCCACCACGCCGCCCAGGTAGTCGGCATACAGCCCGCCTGCCACGCCCTTGAAGTCGCAGGGCTCGATCTCGCCGCTGGCCTCGGCGGCTTCCAGGAAGCTCACCACCGCATCACGCAGCGCCGCGCGCGCGGGCAGCGGCTCAGCCATCAGCGCCAGGGGCGAGCGCCGGGCCACCTTGTGCATCTCGGCCACGAACTCGCGGTCGGCCAGCAGGCGCTCCAGCACGGCATCGGTCAGGCGCTGCAGCTTCTCCTGCAGGCTGTAGGTCGCAAAGCCTGGCGCCTGAAGGGTGTCGGCCAGCGATGTGTGCACCACCTCGTCCAGGTAGCCCAGCACGATGCGGTCCTTGGTGGGGAAGTACTTGTAGATCGTGGCGTCGCCGATGCCGGCGGCGCGGGCGATGTCCTTCATCGTCGTGCCGTCGAAGCCCTGGCGGGTCATCAGATCCACCGCGCTGGCCACGATCTGGCGGCGGGTGGCGTCTTGCTGTTGGCGGGTGGTTTTCAATTTACTATCTTTAAATTGGTTAAATTTCTAATTTAAAGGATAGTTAATTTACTTTGTGGCGTCAACAAGGATGTGCAGGCTCGGCGTGCGCCCCGCTGCGCGGCAGGGCTTCACGCGGGGGGGCCGGGCTCAGTCCTCGGGCACGAAGATCTGCTCGATGGACCGCTGCAGCACCTGGGCGATCCTGAAAGCCAGGGGCAGGCTGGGGTCGTACTTGCCCGCTTCGATGGAGTGCACCGTCTGGCGGCTCACGCCCAGCGCGTCGGCCAGCGCCTGCTGGGTCATGCCGCGGTCCTGCCGCAGGGCTTTGAGATGGTTGCGCATGGGAAGGCCTTACGTGGGTGCGAGGCCATCAGCCATGAGCTGCTCCACGTGCTCGCCGAGTGTGTCGATCGCGGGTCGGTACGCCACCCCGAGTTCGGTGCGGCTGCGCTTGGTGTCGAACTGCAACGGGTGCCCGACGTTGTGCTGCACATACCGACGCGCCATGCCGGCTGCGGGCGCGATCAGCCACATCAGCCACTTGGGCACTTCCTTGGTAGGCAGCCGGGCGCTGCGGGCGGGGTGGCTCTGGCGCAGGCGCTGCGCGATTTCCAGCAGGCGCAGGCTCTCGCCCACGACGATGTAGCGTCCTGAAGCGCCGGGCAGCAGCGCGGCGCTGACGTGGGCCTGCGCGACGTCGCGCACGTCGACCGTGCCCAGCCACAGCTGTGGCACGCCCTGGCGGAAGGAGCCGTTCAGAAACTGGCGCAGCAGCTGCACGCTGGTGGCATCGTCGCGCTGCGACAGCGACGGCCCGAAGATGGCGCCCGGGTGCACGCTCACCATCGACCAGCGGTTCTGGCGCCCCTGCATGTCCCAGGCCAGTGCCTCGGCGCGGGTCTTGGACAGTGCGTATGCATTGCTCTGTGCGGTGGACGTGCGGTTGACGTCCGTTTCGGCCAGCGCCTGCCCGGGCCGTGCGTGCAGCTCGTCGCTGTCCCCGTACATCGCCACGATGCTGCTAGTGACGACCACGCGCTGCACGCTGGCCGCGCCGTTGACGGCCTCCAGCACATGGCGGGTGCCCACCACGGCGGGTGCGATCAGCTCGCGCTCTGGGTCGGCCGAGGTGCCCAGCCGGTAGGGCGAGGCGGTGTGCACCACGGCGCTACAGCCTTCGAAGGCCTTGTCGAACCCCTGGGCTTTCAGCAGATCGGCCTCGAAGAGTACGAGCCGGCCGGGGTGCTCCGCCGACAGCCGTTGCAGGTGCGCCAGCTTGCGGCCGTCCTGCAGGCTGCGCACCGTGCCGTGCACGGTATGGCCTTGTTCGAGCAGCAGCTTCACCACCCACGATGCGAGATACCCGGCTGCGCCGGTCACGGCAACGCGCGCCATGTTCAGTTCACCCGGTGGTGGGTGATGCACAGCCCCAGGCCCCACGCGGCGACAAGCCCTGCAGCAACTGCCAGCGGATGCACCGACGGTGCCAGGCCCAGGGCCTGCAGCGCCGACACCACGAGCAAACTGGCCAGCACCAGCCCCACCGCCCACTGGCATGCGCGGCCATGCATCTGCCGCTGCAGCTCATCGAGCCGCCGGTATCTGCGCCACCCCAGCCATGCGAGCAGCGCACACGCCCCCGCCAGCAACCCCGCCGCCCAACGCACGGATGTGCCCGGCAGATGCGCCAGCTCCAGGCTGGCCAAGCCCAGCAGAATGATCACCAGCAGCCCCGCCAGCACCTTGGCCAGGTAGCTGATCTGCTCCACGGGAGAAGAAAGTTCGTCCATGCGCACCCCTGAAAGTAAAGTTTGCTTGACAAAATTCTCGTGCAGAGCGTTTCTCGATGTCAAGCTTCTTTTACTTTTGCCAGGAGCGTGACGAGCCAGAAATTACAGAATTTCTCAGTCATTTCGGCCCCCGGTGCGCGCTGTGTCGACGCAAGCAGCTACTAAAAATATAGCAATACCAGCCGCCACCCACCGGCTCACCAGCTCACCAGCCCACAAAACCGGCGCGCCCTCAAGCCAGTGCACCCGTGGAACCGGCTTTGCCGGGCCAGGGGGTGCGTCACCCTTCGGGGGAAGCGGCGCAGCCGCGCAGGGGGCTGGCAATCCTTCCCGTGGAACCGGCTTTGCCGGGGCAGGGGGTGCGTCCCCCTGAGGGGGAACACGCGCAGCGGCTCAGGGGGACCTCCTCATCGTGGTGAACGCCTCGAACTCCCAGCTGCGCATGGCCAGCAGCAGCGTGTAGCCCTCCAGCTCGCGGGGCGGCAGCTTCTGGTCGGCCAGATGCTGCTGTGCAAAGTCCTGGGCCACGCGCTGCATGCGTTCCATGAACGCGGGCGCCAGGCCCCGGCTGATGGTGCCGTGCACCAGCAGCACGCCTTCGCCCGGGCCGTCGAAGCCGCCCGCGAAGTAGTCGAGCAGCGCGTGCTCGCGAAAGTAGTTCATCACCGGGCCGTGGGGCCGCCAGCGGAAAGTTTTGGCGAGCTTGAGGCGGTAGCGGTTCAGGGGGCGCAGATCGATGATGCCGATACGGTCGAGCTGCGCCAGGTACTTGATGCCGTCGGCCTCGGACAGGCGGTAGGTGGTGGTCACCTGCTCCAGCGTCCACTGGCTGAGCACGCAGATCGCCATCAGCAACAGCTTCTTGTCGGCCACCACGGCGCGCTCCTGCTCCTGCGTCAGCTCCTTGAGCAGGGGCTGGTTCTCGGCCACGCGGCGCGCCAGGTCGGCAAAATCCAGCGCCAGCGCGCGGCAGATGGCGTCGATGCGCGACAGGGGCATGTCGCCCTTGGCCAGCATGCGCTTGACGCTGGACTCGGCCATGCCCAGGGCCTGCGCCAGGTCGGCGTAGGTCATCTGCGCGGTCTTGAGTTCCTTTTTCAGGGCGGTGACGAGGTCGGCAGTGGTGCTCATGCGGGGGCTCTCCTGGGTATCGATTATCAATACCCACGGTTTCCCGGGTGGCGCCTTGCGCGACTTTCGATGGGGCGATTGCAAAGCCGCTCTCCACACTGCGCTCCATCTCGTTCACAACGCCCTGAAAGACGGTCCCGCATGTCCTCTTCCTACCTGTTTTCCACCGCGCGCGGGTCCGGCCTGCCCGCCACCGAAGCGGCCTTGCTCGCTCTGGCGGTGCTGCTGGCCGCGCTGGCGCTCTTCGGTCCGGTGCTGCCCGCCAGCGTGCACCAACATGGCTTTGCCGACCAGCGCGTGCTGTGGGGCATCCCGTGCGCGCTGGATGTGCTGAGCAACCTGCCGTTCGCCGCCGCAGGGCTGTGGGGGTTGCTGTGGCTGCGCGGCGTGGATCGGCAAGCTGTCGACGCGGTCTCTCGCGCCGGCGCGTACCTGTTCTTTGTCGGCCTGGTCTTCACGGCCGTTGGCTCCACGCTGTACCACCTGCGCCCCGACGATGCCGGCCTGCTGTGGGACCGCCTGGGCATGGTGCTGCCATTCGCGGGGTTGTTGGGCCTGGCGGCTGCGGGCCGCGTGAGCGGCCGTGCCGGCT
The DNA here is from genome assembly GCF_019219095.1 of Acidovorax sp. sic0104. Lineage (GTDB taxonomy): Bacteria > Pseudomonadota > Gammaproteobacteria > Burkholderiales > Burkholderiaceae_C > Acidovorax. The sequence goes on along the minus strand of NZ_JAHUWH010000011.1, from coordinate 78,002 downwards.
GGGCCGCGATGGGCGCCGTGCTGCTGGCGGGCCCTGCAGCCGTGCTGTGGTGGGCGCATGCCGGCAGCCTGCTGCCCTGGGCCGTGGTGCAGCTGGGCGGCATGTTCGTGGTGGTGGTGCTGGCCCTGCTGCCGCGGCGTGCGGGCACGCTGCCCGTGCACCTGGGGGCCGTGATCGCGATGTATGGCCTGGCCAAGTTGTTCGAGGCGGCCGACCACGCGGTGTTCGACGCCACGGCGCAGTGGGTGTCGGGCCACAGCCTCAAGCACCTGCTGGCCGCGGGCGCCGCGTGGCCGGTGCTGATGGCGGTGGGGGCTTTGCGCCACAAAGCAACGCCGGGGGCCGCGTTCGTCACCGTGTCCGGGCAGAATGGCGCCCACACCGGGGGTGCCGCGCGCAGAGTGCGCGCCGGTCCATACCAACACACGGCCGCGGCCGCTACCGCCGACCCATCGGACACGAGGAGAAACGCATGAACCCCGAGACCACCTCACCGAACGTGCCGCAGGCGCCCGCCTTGCCGGCGCAGGCCCCGGCCGCCGCCACGCACGGCCCCGCCCTGGGGCATGAGGACCCGAACCAGTTCGCGCTGCTGCGCCAGCGGCGTTTCGCGCCGTTCTTCTGGACCCAGTTCTCGGGCGCGGCCAACGACAACCTCTTCAAGTTCGCCTTCACCGTCATGGTGACCTACCAGCTCAGCGTGTCGTGGCTGCCACCAGCGATGGCGGGGCTGGTGATCGGCGCGCTGTTCATCCTGCCGTTCCTGCTGTTCTCGGCCACGTCGGGCCAGCTCACCGACAAGTACGACAAGACGAAGATGATCCGCTTCGTGAAGAACCTGGAGATCGCCATCATGCTGGTGGCGGCGGGCGGCTTCATCGCGGGCAACGTGCCCATCCTGCTGCTGTGCACCTTCCTGATGGGTGTGCACTCCACGCTGTTCGGGCCGGTCAAGTTCGCCTACATGCCCCAGGTGCTCAGCGAGCGAGAGCTCACGGGCGGCAACGGCATGGTCGAGATGGGCACCTTCGTGGCCATCCTGCTGGGCAACGTGGCGGGTGGCCTGCTGGTGGCCCTGCCCGGCATCGGCCACACCACGGTGGCGATCGCATGCGTGGCGCTTGCGCTGGCGGGGCGGCTGGTGGCGCAATTCATCCCGTCGGTGCCGGCCACCGACCCGGGTCTCACCATCAACTGGAACCCCTTCACCGAAACCTGGCGCAACCTGCAGCTGGCGCGGCAGAACGTGGTGGTGTTCCGCTCGCTCCTGGGCATCAGCTGGATGTGGTTCTTCGGCGCGGTGTTCCTGAGCCAGTTTCCGAGCCTGGCCAAGGAGGTCCTGCACGGCAACGAGCAGGTGGCCTCGCTGCTCCTGGTGGTGTTCTCCATTGGCATTGGCATCGGCTCGCTGCTGTGCGAGGTGCTCTCGCGCCGGCATGTCGAGATCGGCCTGGTGCCACTCGGGGCCATCGGCATGAGCGTGTTCTCCATCGATCTGTACTTCGCGTCGCGCAGCCTTGCGCCGTCCGAGATCATGGGGCTGTCGGCCTTCCTGGCGCAGAGCCAGCACTGGCGCGTGATGCTCGACCTGGCGCTGCTCAGCCTGTTCGCCGGCTTGTACAGCGTGCCCATGTATGCGTTGATCCAGATGCGCAGCCAGCCCACGCACCGCGCCCGCATCATCGCGGCCAACAACATCCTGAACGCGCTGTTCATGATCGGCAGCTCGCTCATCGCAGGGGCCCTGCTGGGCGCGGGCTTCTCGGTGCCGCAGATATTCCTGTTCACCGGCCTGGCCAATGCGGTGGTGGCGTTCTACATCTTCATGCTGGTGCCCGAGTACCTGCTGCGCTTCGTGGCGTGGGTGTCGTCGCGCTTCGTGTACCGCTTCAAGGTGCAGGGCGACGAGCACCTGCCTTCCACCGGCGCAGCCATCCTGGCCTGCAACCACGTGAGCTTCGTCGATGCGGTGCTGCTCATGGCCGCGAGTCCCCGGCCCATCTACTTCGTGATGGACCACCGCATCTTTAGCGTGCCGGTGCTGGGCTGGCTGTTCCGCCTGGCCAAGGCGATCCCTATCGCCCCGTACAAGGAAGACCCCGCCACCTACGACGCCGCCTTCGAGCGTGCGGCCCAGGTGCTGCGCGAGGGGGACTTGCTGGCCATCTTCCCGGAGGGCGGCATCACCAAGGATGGTCAGCTGCAGGAGTTCAAGGGCGGCATCATGAAGATCATCGAGCGTGCGCGCGAAGAGGGTGTCGAAGCCCCCGTGATCCCCATGGCGCTGACCAACCTGTGGGGCTCGTACTTCAGCCGCATCGAAAAGGGCGGTGCCATGGTGCGGCCGTTCCGCCGCGGGTTCTACAGCCGCGTGGGCCTGAATGTGGGCCAGCCTGTTTCCGCGTCACAGGTGCAGCCGGCGGACCTGCGTTCGCGAGTGGCCGCGCTGCTGCAGGCCTGAGCCGTGCACAGGCGGGTCCCGCCCCCCTGCTGAGCCGCATTTCCGGGCGCATGGATACATGGCCAGGGCGGCCGCTTGCCGGCGGCCTGGCCCGGCCGACCGGGTCAGCCCTTGGGCGCACCCCGGCGGGCTGGTGGTTTGGCGCCCGGTGCCTCGTCCCCGGCCGAGAGCAGCTTTTCGTAGTTGCGGCGCAGGATCAGCCCTGCGTAGTAGACGTGCTCGCGCATCAACTGCTCGGCGCGCACGCAGTCCCGCGCGATAACGGCTTCGACGATGCGGTGGTGGTCGCCGTGCGAGCGCAGGATGATGGGATGGTCGTCCCACAGGATGATGCGGTCCGAGGCGAAGGGAATGTTCTGCGCCTGCTCCGCGAAGCGCGTGACCCAGGGGTTGCCCGAAGCCTCCAGCAGCGTGTCGTGGATTGTCACGTTCATCTGCTGGTAGGGCTCGTGGTCCTCGGGGCGCAGCTCGCCACGCGACAGGATGCGGTCGCCATCCGCCAGCGCGTCGCGCAGCCGCTGTTCCTGCTCGGGCGTGAGTCCGCGCATGGCTGCGTTGCGGCAGGCCAGGCCCTCCAGGACGGCGCGCACCTCGTACGCCGCGACGATCTCCTCCATCTTGAATCCACGCACCAGGTAGCCGCGCTTGGGCTGGTGGTCGACCAGACCCTCGCCGGCCAGGGTGCTCAGGGCCGCGCGCACAGGGGTGCGCGAGACGCCCAGCTTCTCGGCCAGCGGGATTTCCTCCAGCCGCTCATCGGGCCGTATCTCCCCGTTGAGGATCCAGTTGCGCAGCGTCTCGGTCACGTCCTGGGCCAAAGTTCTCATCCCTGCCGCTCCGGTGGAAGTTTTTGTCAAGTATACATGTGAAGCTGAAAATTGCCGTTTTAGGGGTTATCCCTGAGATTGCATGGTGATCATGTATACATAATTGCCCCCGTCGCGCATTCTGCGTGACAGTGATCAATCAAGGGGCAGGCGTGAACATGGCAAGGCTTGGAAGTGGCGACGATGGCTGGTTGGGACTGGCGGATCGCATCTGTGTGGTGACGGGCGCCGGTGGCGGCATCGGCTTCGAAATCGCCGCGCAACTGCTGGACGCAGGGGCGCGCGTCGCGCTGCTTGACAGCGACGCGCAGCGCCTGGAGGAGCTTGCCACCGGGCTGCCGGAACATGCGGGCCGGGTGCTGGCGATCCGCTGCGACGTGACCGACCCCCTCAGCGTGCAGGCTGCGGCGGACCAGGTGGAAAAGACCTGGGGGGCTGCGGAGCTGCTGGTCAACAATGCCGCAGCCCTGTATGCCGATGCGCTGATGGACATCGCCATCGACAAGTGGAACCAGCTGCTGTCGGTCAACCTGACGGGCTACCTGCTGTGCGCCCAGGCCTTCGGGCGGCAGATGATCGCCCACGGTGGTGGCGCGATGGTCCACATCGCCTCCATTTCCGCCAGCATTCCGCAGCCCTACAGCGGCTCCTACAGCGTGAGCAAAGCGGGCGTGAAGATGCTGTCGCAACTGCTGGCCGTCGAACTGGGCGAGCACGGGGTGCGCAGCAACGTGGTCAGCCCCGCGATGATCCGCACGCCCATGAGCGAGGGCATCTACCAGGACCCCGCCGTGCGCCAGCGGCGCGAACAGATCGTGCCGGCCGGGCGCATCAGCACGCCGTCGGACATCGCCGGCGCCGTGCTCTTCCTCTCCAGCGACCGGGCGAGCTACATCAGCGGCCAGGAGCTCCTCATCGACGGCGGCCTGACGCAGGCCTGGCTGGGGATGATTCCCCGCCCCGGATTCGAGAAGAAGGACACGGCAGCCCAGCCGACCGCCTGACGCCGTTCGCACCCCTCACCTCACCACCATAAAAAGGAGACTCTCGTGAAACCAGCCAAGTCCTTGCTCGTGGCCTGCGTGGCCGCGCTTTCCACCCTCTGTGCCCAGGCGCAGACCGATCCGGGCCTGACCGACAAGACCATCAAGCTGGGCCTGTTCGGGCCGCTGTCGGGCAACTCCATGGCCTACGGCTTCGACGTGATGAACGCGGCCAAGATGTACTACGACAAGGTCAACAAGGAAGGCGGCATCCACGGGCGCAAGATCGAGCTGGTGGTCGAGGACGACCGCTGCAATGCCAACGACCTGTTGGCGGCCGTGAAGAAGCTCACCGAGCAGGACAAGGTGTTCGCCCTCAACGGCGGTTCCTGCTCTGCCGCAGTGGTAGGCGCACGCGAATACGTGGAGCGCTCGCAGATTCCCCTGGTGATGCTCAACGCATCGGGCGACGGAGCCCTGTACCCCCCCTCCAAGTACATCTACGGCGCGTTCTCCATCTCGCAGCGCGCTGTGGGCGGCTCGATGGTGCAGTTCGCCGCGGAGCACCTCAAGGGCAAGAAGATCGGCTACATCAACCACGATGACGCCTACGGCGGCTGGAACCTTGAGGCCGCCGAGTTCCAGGCCAAGAAGCTCGGCGTGGACCTGCAGGTCCAGTCGGTCGCGCCCAACCTGACCGATGTGACCGCGCCGATGCTCAAGATCCGCGCGTCCAACCCCGACGTGCTGCTGATCACCACCTACGCACGCCCCGTCAGCCTGCTGGTGAAGAAGGCGCAGGAGCTGGGCTGGACCAAGCCCATCGTGATTGCCGTGAATGGCACGGCCGATCTCAAGCAGCTGGTCGAGAACGTGGGCAGCAAGGAAGCGTTCAAGAACGTCTATCTGCAGGAAGTGATGGCGGACGTGGCCGGCGGCCCCAAGCTCAAGTGGGTCTACGACATGTACAAGGCTTACTACCCCGAGCTGGCCGCCAAGCCAGGCTATCCCCAGACCTACATGCCCTACGGCATCCCCTCGGCGATGACGGTGGTCAATGCACTCAAGGCAGCAGGGCCCCAGCTCACGCGGGAGAAGTTCCTCACGGCGCTGTCTCAGACCAAGTTCGAGTCGAACGTGATGGCTGGCCCGATCGAGCTGACCCCCACCGACCATGCAGGCCAGAAGTCGGCCATCTACCTCAAGTTCGATGGCACCAACATGACCGCAGTCCCCGGCGCTTACCGCAGCCTGTGGACCTACCAGCCCAAGTAAGCAACCAACCAGGAGAAGGGGTCGGTACGCAACTCGCGTGCGCGCCGCCCCTCCATTGACATGAGTTTCAGTGAGATTTGGCTGTTCCTGCAGCAGGGCGTCCTGTCCGGCCTGGTGACGGGCAGCGTCTATGCGCTGCTGGCCATCGCCATCGTCGCGATCTTCAAGACCACCGACGTGCCGAACTTCGCCCAGGGCGAGATCTTCATGATCGGCGGCTATGTGGCGCTGTCCCTGTTGCTGATCGCGGGCTGGTCCTACGCCGTGGTCATCCCTGTCACGGTGGTCGCCGTGGCGGTGGGCGCCGCGCTCTTTCAGCGCGTGGTGATGGAGCGCGTGACCCGCTCCAAGGGGGTGGGGCCGCAGTTGGTGATCGCCACGCTCGGCCTGGCCTACATGCTCAAGGGCCTGGTGCGCCAGACCGGGCTGGGCGACACGCCGCGTTCGCTGCCGTCCCTCGTCTCCAACGACCCGGTGATCATCGGCGATGCCTTCCTTACGCGGCTTGACGTGGCGATCTTTGTCGCATCCCTCATCGCGATGGTGCTGATCTACCTGATGTTCAACCACACGCGCATCGGCAAGGCGATGCGGGCCGTGGGCATGAACCCCCGCGCGGCGCAGATCGTCGGCATCCGCCTGTCGCGCATCCGCATGCTGGTGTGGGCCATGGCGGGCCTGCTGTCCGCGCTGGCGGCACTGCTCATCACGCCCAAGATACTGATCACGCCGGACATCGCGCACATCGCCATCCTGGCCTATGCGGCAGCCATCGTGGGCGGTTTCACCAGCCTGCCGGGTGCCGTGCTGGGCGGTCTCATCATCGGCATCGTCGAGAACCTGGTGGGCCTTTTCATTTCCACCAATGCCATCGTGGTCGCTCCCTTCCTGGCCATCCTGGTCACGCTGATCCTGCGTCCGCAGGGCATCCTGGGTGGCAAGCCCCAAGTCAAGAAAGTATGAAAACCATGACCCGCGATCACTGGGCATTGCTCGCTGCCGCCCTGGTTCTGTTGATCCTCCCCTTCGCCGTGTCGGGCTATGTCCTGTACGTGGTCAACCTGCTGATGGTCTTCGTGGTGCTGGCCCTGGGCATGCACGTCGTGATCGGCGAGTCGGGCCAGTTCGCGCTGGCGCACGCCGCCTTCTTCGGCATCGGCATCTATACGGCCGGCATCATCAACACGGCCTGGCATCCGCCTTTCGTGCTGTCCATCCTGGCTGGCGGCGCCCTGTCGGCCGTGCTGGGCTACCTCATCGGCTACCTGGCGCTGCGCATGCGCGACATCTACCTGGCCCTGGCGACCTTTGCCTTTGGCGAGGCGATGCAATGGGTCTTCCTGAGCTGGGAGAAAGTCACAGGCGGCTCCAACGGCATGAAGATGGACCCGGCCGACCTGTTCGGCTACCGCCTGACCAACGACCTGCAGGCCTACCCATTCGTGGTGGTCTTGACCGGCCTGATGCTGTGGCTGACCGTGGCGCTGGCGCGCTCGCAGTACGGGTCATCGCTGCGGGCCGTGCGCGAGAGCGATGTGGCCGCGATGGCCATGGGCATCAACGTCAAGGCCATGAAGCAGAGTGCCTTCGCCATCTCGGCGGCGTTTGCCGGCATCGCTGGCGGCATGTACACGCTGTTCACCTCCTTCATCCACCCGGAAAGCCTGGGCTTTCAGACCACCATCCTGGTACTCACCATGGTCGTCGTGGGCGGCATGGGCTCGGTGCGCGGGGCGGTGGCCGGTGCCATCGCGTTTGGCCTGATCTCCGAGCTGCTGCGCCAGCTGATGTCGGTGCAGGAAATCATCTATGGCGTGATCCTCATGGGGTTCATGATGTTCATGCCCAAGGGTTTGTTCGCAGACCGCAACCGCCGGGTCGCCCGCAAGCCAGGCAATGGGGTGCAGGCATGAGCACGCGCCCCTTCCTCGAAGTGTCGGGCATCACCGTGCGCTTTGGCGGCCTGGTGGCCGTGAACAACCTCTCCTTCGACGTGGCGCGTGGCTCCATCCATGCACTGATCGGTCCCAACGGGGCGGGCAAGTCCACCACCTTCAACTGCATCTCGCGTTACTACCAGCCCACCGAGGGCCGCATCGTTGTGGATGGCGAGGACGTGACGCACCATGCACCTTCGCGCATGGCAGGCATGGGCATCGCCCGCACTTTCCAGAACCTGGAGCTGTTCGGCGACCTCAGCGTGTACGAGAACGTTTTGCTGGGCTGCCATTCGCACAGCGCCAACACTCTTGGCCGCCTGCTGCGCCGTCCCGGCGGCGAGATCCGCGATCTGGTGGACAGCCTCATCGAGCGTGTGGGCCTGACCCACGACCGCAACACCCGCGCCAAGGAGCTCGACTTTGGCCACCAGAAGCTGCTGGAGATCGCGCGCGCCCTGGCGCTCAAGCCGCGCCTGCTGCTGCTCGACGAACCGGCGGCCGGCCTGCGCAACCGGGACATCGAGAACCTGGACCGCCTGCTCACGCAGCTGGCCGAGAAGGACGGCATCACCGTGCTTCTGGTCGAACACGTGATGCAGCTGGTGATGTCGATCTCCGACCGCATCACCGTCATGTCCTTCGGCCAGAAGATCGCCGAGGGCACCCCCAAGGAAATCAGCGAGAACCCCACCGTGATCGAAGCCTACCTCGGCAAGGGAGCCGCCCATGCCTGACTCCCTGCAGCCAGCAACTCAGGGCGCGCTGCTCGAAGTTCGCGGCATCAGCGCTTCCTACGGCGCCATCCAGGCGTTGTCTGGCGTGAGCCTGTCCGTACCGCAAGGCTCCATCGTGGCCCTGCTGGGCAGCAATGGCGCCGGCAAGAGCAGCACGCTCAACGCCATCTCGCATCTGATCGAGCCCACCGCGGGGGAGGTCCTCTTTGCAGGCGAAGCCATCCACCGGCAGCCCTCCGACGACATCGTGCGCAAGGGACTCGTGCAGGTGCCCGAGGGCCGCGAGGTGTTCAAGGAAATGAGCGTGCGCGAGAACCTGGAGCTGGGCGCCTTCCTGCGCCGCGACCGCGCCGCGATTGCCGAAGACCTGGACAAGGTCTACGCGATGTTCCCGCGGCTCAAGGAGCGCTCGGAGCAGCGCGCCGCCACCTTGTCGGGCGGCGAACAGCAGATGCTGGCCATCGGCCGGGCGCTGATGTCGCGCCCACGGCTCATCATGTTCGACGAGCCTTCGATGGGGCTGTCGCCGCTGCTCGTGGAACAGATCTTCGAGGCGATCCTGCGGCTCAACCGGGAGCAGGGCCTGACCATCCTGCTGGTGGAGCAGGACGTGCGCCTGGCGCTCACGGTCGCCAGCCATGCCTACATCCTCGAAAACGGTGAGATCACGCTGCAAGGTGCTGCAGCCCAGCTCATGGACGATCCGGCCGTGCGCCGGGCCTACCTCGGCGTCTGAACGGCGCCCTTCAATTTGAGGAGTAATCGGATGGACTTGTTGAAAGGCAAGCTCGCGCTGGTGACCGGCGCGGGCGGCGGACTGGGTTCTGCCATTGCGCTGGGCTTTGCGAACGAGGGGGCGCGGGTGGTTTGCGCCGACATCGATGCAGGCAAGGCCGAGGCCACGGCCCAGCGCATCCGCGATGCCGGGGGCGAGGCCTTCGGCGTGGCGATCGATGTGTGCGACAGGGCGGCGGTCCAGGCCTGCGCGGCAGACCTGCGCGCGCGGCTCGGCCCCATCGACGTGCTGATCAACAACGCGGGCATCTCCGGCCGCGCGTGCATCGATGATCCGCAGGCGCCCGAGGTATGGGACCGCCTGATCGACGTCAACCTGCAGGGCCTGTTCAACGTCACCCACGCCTTCGTGCCTGCGCTCAAGGAGACCCGGGGCTGCATCGTGAACCTGTCGTCCATCGTCGCCTTCGTGAGCGGCATCTCCTCGGCAGGGTACGTCGCGTCCAAGGGCGCCGTGCGCTCGCTGACGCAGGTATTGGCCCGCGACCTGGCGCCTTTTGGGGTGCGTGCCAACGCGGTGGCGCCCGGGCTGATGCTGACCGAGATGGTGGCTCCCCAGCTGGCGGTGCCCGGCGGCACGGACTGGTACATGAAGCGCGTGCCTGCTGCGCGCGGCGGCGAGGTCCAGGAGATCGTCGGTCCCGTCGTCTTCCTGTGCTCCCCCATGGCCAGCTACGTGAACGGTGTGGTGCTGCCGGTCGATGGCGGCTTTCTCTCGGCTTGATCGGAATCTTCGGAAAAAACATGGACGACAACAACAGCAAACCGATTGCCCTGGTCACCGGCGGGGCCGGTGGAATGGGCCTGGCCACCGTCGAACGCCTGGCCCGCGACGGCTACGCCGTGGTGATGGTGGACCGCGATGAAGCCCTGGCGCAGCGCGAGACCGGCCGTTTGAAGGGCCTGGGCCTGGATGTGCAGTGCCGCGTGCTCGACCTGACGGACGAAGCGGCCGTGCGTGGCCTGGTGCAGTCCCTGCCCCCGGTGCGCGCTCTGGTCAACAACGCCGGCATCTTCGACGAGCGCAAGTTCCTGGAGGTGAGCAACGACGACTTCCGCCGTGCCTACGAGGTCAACCTCATCGCCGTGGCCACGCTCACACAGGAAGTAGCCAAGACCATGCCCGAGGGCGGCCGCATCGTGAACATCGCTTCGCGCGCGTACCTGGGGGCGAAGAACCACCCGCACTACGTGGCCTCCAAGGCGGCCGTGGTGGGCTACACGCGCGCCAGTGCCATGGAACTGGCGCCGCGCGGCATCCTGGTCAACGCGATCGCGCCGGGGCTGATCGACACGCCCATCCTGCGCGCGCTCACGCCCGAGCGGCTGGCGGCGCAGCTCGCGCTGCAGCCCACGGGCAAGGCCGGCAGTCCGCAAGACATCGCCCAGGCGGTGGCCTTCCTCGTGTCGCCGCAGACGGGCTTCATCACCGGGCAGGTGCTGTTCGTCGATGGCGGCAAGTCGCTGGGCGGGTCGGGCGCATGACGGCGCCGCATTGGGACGCCGAGTACGACGTCGTCGTCATCGGTGCGGGCGCGGGTGGCATGGCCGCCGCGCTGACCGCGAAGATCGAAGGCTGCAGCGTGCTGCTGGTGGAGAAGACCGACCGCGTGGGCGGCTCCACCGCCATCTCCGGCGGGGCCGTGTGGGCGCCGCTCAATGCACAGTCGGCGCAGGTGGGCCACCCCGACAGCTTCGAGAAGGTCTGGACCTATCTGCGCAACACGGTGGGCGATGCCGCGCCGGCAGGGATGCAGCAGGCCTTCGTGCGCCACGGCGCCGGCATGGTCGACTACCTGGAGAAGCACACCGCGGTGCGGCTGGTCGCGCGCAGCTACTCGCCCGACTACTACCCCGACCGCGAGGGCGCGGCCTTCGGCGGCCGCTCGCTCGACCCGGCGATGTTCGACGGGCGTGAACTGGGCGCGCATTTCAAGGAACTGCGCGATCCCCTGCCCGAATTCATGGTGCTGGGCGGGATGATGGTGACCATGACCGATGCCAAGCACCTGCTGGCGGTCACGCGCTCGTTCACGTCCTGGCGCGAAGGCATGAAGCTCGTACTGCGCTATTTTTCCGACCGGCTGCGCGGCTACCACCGTGGCACGCGCCTGGTGCTGGGCAATGCGCTGGCGGCCCGGCTTTTCAAGAGCGTGATCGACCGTGGCATCGACTACTGGCTGGACACAGCGGTGCAGAAGCTGGACGTGTCCCATGGCGCGGTGGTGGGCGTCTCACTGGTGCGCGCGGGCAAGCCGGTGCAGGTGCGGGCACGCCGCGGCGTGGTGGTGGCCACGGGCGGATTCCCCTGGGGCGAAGAACTGCGCAGTGCGCACTACCCCGCGCCGACGGGGCCCTGGTCCATGTCGCCGCAGGGCAACCGGGGCGAGGGCATCGCGCTGGCGCGCCAAGCCGGCGCGGTGCTGGGGCAGGGCCATACCAACCCGGCGTTCTGGGCGCCGGTCTCCATCCTGCAGCGGCCCGATGGCTCGGTCGTGCGCTATCCGCACCTGGTCTGGGACCGTGCCAAGCCCGGCCTCATGGCCGTGAACGGTGCAGGCCAGCGCTTCGTCAACGAGTCGACGTCTTACCACGAGTTCGTGCGGGCGATGTACCGCTCGCACGAGACAGTGCCCACCCTGCCGGCTTACCTGGTGTGCGACAGTGACTTCATGGAGCAGTGGGGCATGGGTCTGGCGCTGCCTGGCGGACGCCCGCGCGATCACCTCGTCAAGGCGGGCTACCTGGTGAAGGCCCCGACGCTCCAGGCGCTGGGCGATGCCCTGGGCATCGGCGGCGCCGCGCTTGCGGCCACCGCCGCGCGCTTCAACGCGCAGGCCGAGCAGGGGCGCGATGACGACTTCGGCAAGGGCAGCACCGAGTACAACCGCTACCTCGGGGATGCGGCGCACCAGCCCAACCCCTGCATCGGTGCGCTGGGCCAGGGACCGTTCTATGCCGTGAAGGTGTTCGCTGGCGACATCGGCACTGCCGTGGGCATTGCCTGCAACGAGGATGCCCAGGCGCTCGATGCGGCCGGCCAACCCATTGAGGGCCTGTACGTGGCGGGCAACGACATGCATTCGGTGATGGGGGGCGAGTACCCCGCGCCCGGCATCACCCTGGGGCCGGCTCTGACCTTCGGGTGGATCGCCGGCCGACAGCTTGCGCAGGCTGCGCCTTCCCATCCATGAACCGGTGAACTTCCATGCAGATCTACTTCTCTCCGTTCTCCCCCTACGTGCGCAAGTGCCTGGTGACGGCGCACGAGCTGGGCCTCAGCGACCGCGTGCAGCTGCTGCCGTCCAACGCCAATCCGGTGCAGCGCGACCGGGACATCATCGCCAGGAACCCGCTGGGCAAGGTGCCGACCTTCATCACCGATGAGGGCGCCGTGCTTTTCGACAGCCGCGTCATCTGCGAGTACCTCGATGTGCTGGGCAATGGCTCGCTGCACCCCCGCAGCGGCGATGCGCGCTGGGACGCGCTCACGCTCCAGGCGCTGGGCGACGGGATCCTCGACGGTGCCCTGATCGCCCGTTACGAAGATGTGGCGCGGCCCGAGCCGCTGCGCTGGCCCGAGTGGCGCACCGCGCAACTGGACAAGGCCGAGACGTCGCTGGCGCACCTGTCGGACCATCCGCAGCTCATCGCGCCGCAGCGTGTGGACATCGGCACGCTGACGGTGGCGTGCGCCCTCTGGTACCTGGACCTGCGCTTTGCGGACTTCGGCTGGCGCGCCCGGCACCCGGCCGTGGCGGCCTGGTACGAAGCGTTCTCCCAGCGGCCATCGCTGCAGGCGAGCTGGGCGCTTTGATCCGGAATTGGTGGTTGCCGCGCAGCGGCAGGCAGGCTTATTCCGCCCGGATGTTTGCGCGCTGCGCAATGGCCCGCATGCGCGGCAGTTCGTCCTCGATCTGCGCCTGTACCGCATCGCCCGGAGCGTAGGCCTGCTCCAGGCCGCTGGCGATGAGCTTGCTGCGTATCTCGGCATCGGCCATGGTTTCGGACAGTGCCTTGCCGAGCTTGGCCTTGGCATCGGCGGGCAGGCCGCGGGGGGCCACCACCGCCAGCCACGAATCGGCGGCAAAGCCTGCAAAGCCGTTTTCGGCCACTGTGGGCACATCGGGCAACTGCGTGGCCCGCGCGGCGCCGGTGACCACAATGGGCTTGATCTTGCCGCCCTTGAGCTGCGGCAGCGCGGCGGCCACCGTATCGATGGTGAACGGGATCTGCCCGCCGATCAGATCGCTCATGGCCGGTGCGCTGCCCCGGTAGGGCACGTGCATCAGCTTGATGCCGGTGGCCGACCACATCAGCTCGGCCGCGAAGTGGCCGGTGGTGCCAGCGCCGAACGAGCCGTACGAGAACTTGTCCGGAGCTCGGTTCACCGCCGCGATCAGCTGCTTGAGGTTCCCTACCGGCACATCGCGGTGGGCCAGCAGGATCAGCGGCACGCGCGCCACCATGCCTACCGGCTCGAAGCTCTTGACCGGGTCGTAGGGCAGCTTGTTGTTGAGTGCCGGGTTGACGGTGAAGGTGGAGCCCGAGCTGATCAGCAGCGTGTAGCCGTCCGCTGGTGCGTTGGCCACGAAGGAAGCGCCGACGATGGTGCCCGCGCCCGCCTTGTTCTCGATCACCACCGCCTGGCCCAGGCGTTCGCCCAGCTTCTTGCTGATCAGCCGGCCGACGATGTCCACCGCGCCGCCGGGCGGGAAGGGCACGATGAGCTGGACGGGCCTGGCGGGGTAGCTGTCGGCATGGGCCAGCGGCGCGAAGCCCACGCCTGCGGCAGCGGCTGCGATGGCAGCGATGGACATGGCGACGCTCGTGCGTCGTGACAGAGGCAAGTGCTTCATTCGGCGATCCTTCGGGTGAGGGCTGGGCCAGCCAGCCGTTGCTGCCTGCGGACAGGAAGGGGCCAGGGCGTGCCAGTCTTCGTCTCGCCCTGGCCTCGGGAGGCCTGTCGCTACCACGGAACTCTGCAAGGCCGCCACGGCCGGGAGCTTCCGGGCCATGGCGGGGCGACCCGGCGGCACGCGCGGGTCAAGGGGAATGAGAGACGCTCAGATCATCGACAGCCCGGCCAGCCGGCACAGGCGTTGCTGCTCCGTCTCCTCGCTGGGCGCGTCAGCCGTTGCGAAAAAGAAAGCTGTAGGCGTTGAGCGCCGGCACCCCTCCCAGGTGCGCGTACAGGACACGGGAGCCTTCGGGGAATTCGCCCTTGCGCACCATGTCGATCATGCCGTGCATGGACTTGCCTTCGTACACCGGGTCGGTGAGCATGCCTTCCTGGCGTGCGCACAGGCGGATGGCTTCGAGCGTGCCCTCGTTGGGCAGGCCGTATTCGGGGCCGCCGTAGCGGGTGTCCAGGATCACATCCTCGGCCGTGATCTCCTGGCCCAGTTCCACCAGCTTGGCCGTGTTCTGCGCGATGCGCAGCACCTGGGCATGGGTCTTTTCGGGCTTGGCCGATGCGTCGATGCCGATCACCTTGCGCGCCCGGCCGTCGGCCGCAAAGCCCACCACCATGCCAGCCTGCGTGCTGCCCGTGACCGAGCACACGACGATGTAGTCGAACTGGAAGCCCAGCTCTTTCTCTTGCTGGCGCACTTCCTCGGCAAAGCCCACGAAGCCCAGGCCGCCGTAGGGGTGCTCGGAGCAGCCGGCCGGGATGGGGAAGGGCTTGCCGCCGGCCTTCTTCACGTCCTCCATGGCCTGCTCCCAGCTGGGGCGGATGCCGATGTCGAAGCCCGCAGCGTCCAGGCGCACGTCGGCGCCCATGATGCGGCTCATCTCGATGTTGCCCACGCGGTCGTACACCGCGTCGGAGTAGTTGACCCAGTTCTCCTGCACCAGCACGCACTTCATGCCCAGGTGCGCGGCCACGGCAGCCACCTGGCGCGTCTGGTTGGACTGGATGCCGCCGATGGAGACCAGCGTGTCGTAGCCGCCGGCAATCGCCTCGGGGATCAGGTATTCAAGCTTGCGTGTCTTGTTGCCGCCAAAGGCCAGGCCCGAGTTGCAGTCCTCGCGCTTGGCATACAGGTGCACCTTGCCGCCCAGGTGGGCCGACAGGCGCGGCAGCGCGGTGATGGGCGAGGGCCCGAAGGTCAGCGGGTGGCGGGCGAATTTCTGCAGGTTCATGGCGGTTTCCTCAAGCGGTGATGGGAGCGCAGACCGGGGCGTCTGCCGTGCATCCATCGTAGGAAAACAAGCACTTAACGTGGTTGTGAACTCTGCGTGAAAGTTGGCGTTTTGATGCTGATCAATGAATAATGAGTGATACAAATTTCGGTGATGAGCAAATGAGCGCAACAAAAGTTCGTGCAAAGAATGTGGATGCCACAGCGGAAACGATGGAGACCCTGGATCGCACCGACAAGGCCATCCTGCGGCTGCTGCAGCGCGACGCCTCGCTGTCGAACGTGGCACTGGCAGAGAAGGTGCACCTGAGCCCGCCCGCCTGTCTGCGGCGCGTGGAGAGGCTCAAGCGCCTGGGGCTGATCGACAAGGTCGTGGCGCTGCTCAGCCCGCGCGCGGTGGGTGCGGGCATGCTGGTGATGATCGGCGTGGTGCTGGACCGCTCCACGCCCGACTCGTTCGCGGCGTTCGAGAAGGCCGCGGCCAAGGTGTCCGGCTGCATGGAATGCCATGTGGTCACCGGCGAGTTCGACTACTTCATGCTGGTGCGCACGCGCGACAACGACAGCTTCAACCGCCTGCACGCCGAGCAGTTGCTGTACTTGCCGGGCGTGCGCCAGGTGCGCTCGTTCATGGTGCTGCGCAATGTGCTGTCGACCACGGAGTTGCCGTTGGCGGTGTGATTCGCCTGCGTTCACGGCTTGCGAGAGTTCTCATGCGGCGGCCACACCAACCGTTCGGGCTGAGCCTGTCGAAGCCTTGCGGGTGCTTCGACAGGCTCAGCCCGAACGGTTGCAGAGTTTGTCAGCGTGCTTGCGCCCGCCCCCGGCCCTTGAGCCTCTCCCACACAGCCCCTCCAAACACATTCACCGCGAGCCCCGCCATCAGCAGCCCGGCCCCCGCAAAGTGCACCGCCTGCAGCGCCTCGCCAAACACCAGCCAGCCGGTGGTCAGGCCCACCACGGGCACGAGCAGTGTGAACGGCGCCACGCGGTTCACGGGGTAGCGCGACATGAGGTACGTCCACAGCCCGAAGCCCAGCAGCGTGGAGATCCATGCGATGTACGCGACGGCGGCCATCGACTTCAACGACAGGTGCTGCACCGCCGACAGCACCGCGCCGGGCCCGTCCACCCACAGCGACAGTGCCACGAAGGGCAGCGGTGCGACCAGGCTGGACCACACGATGAAGGCGAACTGGTTCATCGGCCCGTGGCGGCCCACGGCGCGCGTCACGATATTGCCGCAGCCCCACATCGCGGCTGCGGCCACGGTGAGCGCAAACCCTGCCAGCGGCATGGACGCGCCGTGCGCGCTGCCGATCAGCACCAGCCCTACCGCCGCCAGCGCCAGGCCCGCCACCTGGTTGCCATGCCACGGCTCGCGCAGCCACCACGCGGCCAGCAGCAGTGTGAAGAACGACTGTGCCTGCAGCACCAGCGACGCCAGGCCCGAGGGCATGCCGATGTGGATGGCGGTGAACAGCAGCGCGAACTGGCCCACGGCCATCGTCATTCCGTACAGCAGATACAGGCGCAGTGGAACCTTGGGCGGCCGCACGAACAGCAGCGCCGGGAATGCCGCCAGCAGGTAGCGCAGCGCGCCCAGGAGCATGGGCGGAATGTCGGTTACGCCCACCTTGATGACGGCGAAGTTCAGGCCCCAGACCAGGATGACGAGCAATGCCAGGCAGAGGTCGCGGGGGCGCAAGGAGGTGTTCATGGCAGGTGGGCAGCGGCAACAACAGGGGCCCTGATTGTCTGACAGCCTCAGGGCGCGCGCCGTGCGTGGCCGGCCGGGTTTCGGTCAGAAACGGACACGCCCTGCACGTGTCCGAGGGGCGCGATCAGCCGGCCTCGACCGCGAAACTCAGCCCTGCGTTCGCCTGTAGCCGCGTGATCAGCTTGTCGCCCATGGCGGGCGCCGTGGTCCAGATGCCTCCGGGGGTGTCCGTGGCCTCCAGCAGCAGGCACACGGCTGCCTCGGCGATCATCTTGGAGGTAGAGCCGTAGCCCGGGTCGCGGTCTCCCTTCACGCCCACGCGCAGGCTGTGGCCGTCCGCGTCGGTGCCGAGAAAGAGCACGTCGTAGAAGCCGGCGTCGCGCTCTTCGCGCGAGGGGCCTTCGCCAGGCTTGGGGCCCTTGTCGGAGCCGAGCGACTTGTCGCCTGCCACGGCGTTGGCGATGGCCTCGCCTTTCTCGCCGGTGCCGGTGATCAGCATCTCGTCGTAGACGAAGTCGGCGCCGTAGGCGTGCTGCAGCAGAAAGTTGGACCGGTGCACGTTGCGCGTGTTGATGGCGGCCATGACGAATGGCGCAACCCAGACACCTTCGCCGCCCGGGCCTGCCAGGGCCTCGTCCACCATGGGCTTGTGGCCGGTGGGCTGGCGCGGGCCTTCGAAGCCGGGCGTGAGCGAGAACGGGTTCTTGAGCAGGTCCAGCACGGCGGGGTTGGTGGCGGCTGCGGCCATGGTGGCCTTCAGGCTGGCCGCGGTGCCGCCCGAGAACGTTCCTTTCATCTTGCGCACCCGGCCGCGCACGCGCGGCGCAGGGTGGCCGAAGCGGTGGCGGAATTCCTTTTGCAGCAGGAACACGCCCAGATCGAACGGGATGGAGTCGAACCCGCACGAGAACACGATGCGCGCGCCGCTGGCCTTGGCTGTGGCTTCGTGCGCGTCGATCATGTGGCGCATCCAGGCGGGCTCGCCGCACAGGTCCACGTAGTCCACGCCGGCGGCGGCGCATGCGGCCACGAGTTCGTTGCCGTAGAGCTGGTACGGGCCCACGGTGGTGAGCACCAGGCGGGTCTGGGCCATCAGGGCCTGCAGGCTGGCCGGGTCGGTGCTGTCGGTCACGATGAGTGGGGTGTCGGCGGGCGCGCCGACTTCGTCCCGCACGGCGGCCAGCTTGTCGGCGCTGCGCCCGCCCATGGCCCAGCGCAGGCCGCTGCCGGCGGGGTAGCGCTGCAGCAGGTATTCAACGACCAGGCGGCCCGTGAAGCCGGTGGCGCCGTGGACGACGATGTCAAAGGGTTTGGCGGTGGTCATGGGGGGTCTCCGTGCAGGCTTTGCAATCAATGGCTGCGATTGTCAAAGACAAGCAGGTGTTGTCATGTCGCCCAGGTTCCGCGTTTGGGGTGATAAAAGTATCGCCAGACGATACCCGGGAGCCGTGCAACTGCCACTGGCGCAACTGGTGGGGGCGGGCGGCGGGTCGGGGCAGCACTATCCGCTCCGTGTTCAACCACGGCCTTGTCTGGCCACCCCCTGTATGTCGTCCTCTTCCACCCTCATCCAGCGTGACACCCGTGCATGGCAGCTCCAGGTGTGGGTCTCGTTCGGTATCGCCGTGTTCCTGTGCGCCGTGGGGCTGGCCTGGCTGCCGGGCGAGCAGCTCGAGCAGGCGTTCATGGTGATGGGCTATGTGTTCTGCCTCTCGGCCGCCTTCGTGCTGGCCAAGTTCGTGCGGGACAACGAGAGCGCCACTCGCCGTGGCGCTGGCGACACACCGATGTGGAAGCTGGTGGTCTGGGGCGGCTTCGTGGTGGCCATGGGCCTCACCGGATGGGGCCTGTTCGGCATGGAGATCAACGTGACCTACAAGGCCTTCCTGGGCGTGAGCTGGCTGTACCTGATCACCACCGCCTTCACGCTGGCCAAGATGCTGCGCGACCGCCATGAGGCGGACCTGCTCGAAGCGCGCCTGCAGGGCCGCCGCGAAGCGGCCGCAGCACATCCTGCTACGTCTGGTAACAACGCCAGCTGAGTTTCCGGCGCCCGCCATGAAGCCATGGCGGATGCTCGGAGGTTGCCCTGAAAAATCCGGTGTTGCAGACAACCCGTGCAGCACCTTCTCTGAGGAGTGAAACCATGAAGAAAAACCAAGTCTCGAAGATCCTGGCCTTGGCGCTGGCCGCCGGCCTGCTGTGCACCCTGGCTACCACGCCCGCACGGGCCCAGAGCGAAGCTTCGGCAGCGCTGTCGCTGCTGCCCATCGCCTCGGTGGTGGGCACGGCGTCCGTCGCGTCCGCCGCAGCAGGTGCTGTGGTGGCGGTGCCTGCTGCGCTTTCGGTGGCGGGCGCGGCGCTGACCGTGAAGACGGTGGAGGCATCGGCCACCGGCACGGTGTACCTGCTGGAGCGCGCGTCCGATGGCGCGCAGGTCAGCGTCGAAGTGGCGGGCCGGAGCGTGGGTGCCTCTGCCCATGCCGTGGGCACGGTGGTGACCTGCAGCGTGATCGGTACGGGCGTGGTGCTGTCGGTGGCGGGCGAGGCGATCGCCTTTGTGCCCAACGCCATCGGCCGTGCGCTGCTGCACAACGAGCGCCTGTAAGGAGGGCTCCGCGATGGCTGTGCTGCAGATGACGATGACGACTCCGGCGCACGCCCGCGTGCGCGCCTTCTTCAACCCCGCCATGCTGGGCGTGGCGCTGGTCGCAGGCGCTGGCCTGCTGGCGGCGCCGCAGGCCCGTGCGGGCCGCTCGTGCGAGGCCGCCAAACCCGTGCCGGCCAAGGTGATCGAGCGCGGGATGCAACTGGCGCAGCAGACTTCGGCCGCGCTGGATGCCGAGCATGCCAAGTCCGGTGCCCAGGTGGTGGTGCTCGGCAGGGCCGGGCAGGACCTCTCCAAGTACGGCCTGCGCTATTCGCACCTGGGCTGGGCCTACAAGACGCCCGAGGGCCCCTGGCGCGTGGCCCACAAGCTCAACGAATGCGGCACGGCCGTGGGCTACCTGTACCGCCAGGGACTGGGCGAGTTCTTTCTGGACGACCTGTGGCGCTACGAGGCCGTCTACGCCGTGCCCACGCCCGAGGTGCAGCAGCGCCTGCTTGCCGTGCTGCAGGACACGGCCCGCACCAAGGTGCTGCAGCATCCGCCCTACAGCATGGTCAGCTACGTGTGGGGCCGCAAGTACCAGCAGTCCAACCAGTGGGCGCTGGAGACCCTGGCCGTGGCCATGGAACCCGCCACTGTGCGTACGCGCGAGCAGGCGCAGGCCTGGCTGCAGTTCAAGGGGTACGAGCCCACCACGCTCAAGCTGGGGCCGCTGACCCGGATGGGCGGGCGCGTGGGCTCGGCCAACATCGCGTTCGATGATCACCCGAACGACAAGCGCTTCTCGGACCGCATCGAGACCGTCACGGTCGATTCGGTGCTGGCGTGGCTGCAGCGCGCGCAGCTGGCATCGGCGCCCGTGATCATCAAAAATTGAATGAAAAGTGCCGCTACCGCTTGATTGACAAGCGGTAGGTGCTATCGAAAATGAAGCATTGCGCTTCAAAAGACCATGAGGAGAAGACGAGCATGAGCAAATCCCTGCGCCTGTCCGAGAAGTGGTTTCGCCGCGGCCTGTGGCTGGTGGCGGTGGTTTTCGCCAGTTTCCTGATCGGGCTGGGCGGCACCATCGTGGGCGACCTGCCCAAGGTCGAGACGCCGCTGCGCGTGGACGATTTCCTGGACCGCGCTGCCGCCGAGGCGTTGCGCGCCCAGGTCAAGGCGGCCCGCCAGGCCGAGCAGGAGGCACAGACCGCGCTGGAGCAGGCCCAGCTGCAGCGCAGCAAGGCCCGCAGCGAGACCCAGGGCGCGCGCGAGACCTTCAACAACTGGCTGGCAGCGCGCAGCGTCACCCAGCGCGCCGAGCAGGACCCCGAGGTGCTGGCCCGCACACTGGCGCTTGACGAGCTCAAGCTCGCCGAGCGCAAGACGCAGCAGGCGGTCGAGCAGCAACAGCAGGCGGCTCTCGACGCCCGCCAGGCCGCTGCCGCCACACAGGAGCGCCTGAGCGCGATGGAGGCCGAGGGCTATGTAAAGCTCGAGGCCGAGCGCCGAAAGGTCGAGCTGCGCGTGTTCCTGTACCGCCTGGCGCTCACGCTGCCCCTGCTGGCCATCGCGGGCTGGCTGTTCGCCAAGAAGCGCAAGGGCACGTACTGGCCGTTCGTGTGGGGCTTCATCTTCTTCGCGCTGTTCGCGTTTTTTGTGGAGCTGGTGCCCTACCTGCCGAGTTACGGCGGTTATGTGCGCTACGTGGTGGGCATTGGCGTCACGGCGCTGGTGGGGCGCTACGCCATCCTCGCGCTCAACCGCTACCTGGAGCGCCAGAAGCTAGCCGAGGCCCTGCCCGACCAGGAGCGCCGCAAGGAGCTGAGCTACGACGTCGCTCTGGCCCGCCTGGCCAAGAACGTGTGCCCCGGCTGCGAGCGGCCGGTGGATCTGAAGAACGAAAAGATCGATTTCTGTCCGCACTGCGGCATCGGCCTGTTCGACCACTGCGGCGCCTGCACCACGCGCAAGAGCGCCTTCGCCAGGTTCTGCCATGCGTGCGGCACGGGGGCCGGGGTGAAGCTGGCGCAGGAGTAAGCGCTGCGGTGGTGGCGGCGACGGCAGCTTCGACCCCAAGGAGCTGGTCGTTGGAATAGCGATGCTTAACAAAGCCGGGGCTGCCCCGAAGGGGCTTCATTCCCCAGTACCTGAGAACAAGCACGCCGCAAGCCAGCGCACCCGAGGAACCGGCTCTGGCGGGTCACGGGTTGCGTCCACCTGGGGGGAAGCCGCGCAGCGGCTCAAGGGGAGTCGTCCCTACCCCACCACCACCCGGTTGCGCCCCTCGGCCTTGGCCCGGTACAGGGCGGTGTCGGCCGCCAGCAGCATCACTTCCATGTCCGCGTCGCCGCCGAGCGTGGCGCTGTGCACGAGCCCGATGCTCACAGTGGCGTTCTGCGGCCCGCCAGGCGTGTTTCCGTGGGGGCCGCGCGGGCCATCGTCGCCGACGCTGAAGGCCTGCTGCTCAACGGCCTTGCGCAGGTGCTCGGCCATGGCGTGGGCCTCGGCCGGCGAGACGCCGGGCAGAACCACCGCAAACTCTTCGCCGCCCATGCGCCCCAGCAGGTCCTCGCCGCGCAAGGTGCCGGCGATGGTCTGTGCAATGCCGATGAGAAGTCGGTCCCCTGCGCGGTGCCCGTGGCGGTCGTTGACCTGCTTGAAATGGTCCACGTCCACGACCATCACCGCTGCACCGGCGCACCCGCGCTGGTGCTGGGCCAGCACCCTCTCGCCTTGTTTGAGTAGCGCTCGGCGCGCGAGCACGCCGGTCAGGTCGTCGTGGCGCTTGGCGTGGGCCAGCCGGCGCAAGGCTTCGGCGCGCGCGGCGCTGGCGCAGGCCACGGCCAGCGGCCCCAGGGCCAGCAGTGTGACGCCCACGCGCAGCGAGAACACGTCGCCGGCATGCGCGGGCGTGAAGTTGAGCACCCCGGTGGCCACTCCGGCCATGGTCCACAGGCACACCACCAGCGACAGCAGGCAGGCGGTGAAGGTGCTGTAGCTGAGCGCGCACCACAGCAGCCCGGGCACGACGAATGCCAGCATCCCGGGCCCGCCGACGAAGGTGCGCACACCTTCTGCCAGCAGCAGAGAGCCCAGGGGCGCCGCGCGCCACAACAGCGACGCGCCCTGCGCACTGGGGTGGCCGGATGGCGGGTCGTCAGCACGCGGCAGGGCCAGCACCACGGGCACGATGAGCATGTAGTTCATGAGCTCGGTGCTGAACCACAGCGACAGCAGGTCGGACCACGGCGCATTGAAGTACACCGGCGCGGCGCCACAGCCCGCCAGTGCGCCCACCGCGCTCGCTGCCAGTGCCGCCAGCAGCAGGTACAGCGCCGATACCGTGCGCCGCAGGCGCAGGATGCTCTCGTCCAGGCGGCGCAGCACCAGCCAGCCCACGGTGGCACCCAGCAGGTTGGCCGCGTTGAGCCACAGCGCCATGCCCCAGTGGCTGCCGGTGACCAGGTCGGCCGCCACGTAGCCCAGCCCCGCAGCAATCCATGCCGGGGGGCGTGCCAGGGTGGGGTAGCGCACCAGAAGGCCCAGCACCAGTGCATTGGCCGGCCAGAACGCCGACAGAAAGCCGATGGGCCGCGCAAAGATACCCACCAGGCAGGCCGTGAAAACCAGCATCCCCAAGCCAGACCAGACTAGCGCCGGCGACAGGGGCCGGGTAGGTGCAAGGGTGCGGATCATGCGTGCAGGATTCGGGGCGCGGCAGGACAAGGGTGTCTGCTCGATTGTCCGTGCACAGGCTCTGCGCGCCGTGACGCACGCCTCCATTCAGATACTTTTGTTGACGTTTACCAACAATATGTAGCAATCAGAAATGGGGGTTGCCGGCACCCGGTGAGCGCGGTAGGGGGCCGGGTCAAGGCCGAGGCTGATCCTTCAGATGCAATGGTGCTGGCGCGTGGCATCAACGCCGGCTCCAGCGCTGCGACCATTGGCGCCGCAGCACACGCGCTACCCGCCAGGCCCAGGACGCGCGGGCGCGTTCCAGTATGCGGTGCTTCAAGCCCATCCAGTGCGTGTACGCCCAGGCGAACCAGCGCAGTTGCATCAGCGCGGGCTGGGTCAGCGTGAACAGCCGTGCCACCACGGCCGTGCCCACCACCTTGGCCAGCGCGATCACCAGCATGCCCAGCACGACGTGCCCGCGTCCCATGGCCCACAGTGCGAGCAGCTTCACGGGCAGCAGCAAAGCGGTGGGCAGCGCGAACAGCGCCACCGCCCCCCAGGGCGGCAGCGAGCGCACCCAGCCCTCTATCCAGCGCAGCCCTGGCCAGCGGCCGATGCGGGCCAGCAGCTGCTGCAGCGGCACCCAGCCCCATTCCTCGAACAGGATGACCAGCGCCAGCAGGCCGCTCCCGAGTCCGGCGAGCATGCGCCCCGGCCAGCGCAACAGCTGATGCAGCAGGTTATGAATGATCTGGCCCTCCAGTGCTTGCTGGGTCAGCGAAAGCAGCTATCGAATTAATAGTGATTGCGCAACGGTTGCAGGGCCATGCCCCCACCGGCTTGCAGCATACCGCCGGGCGCGACAGGGCAAGCCATCTGCACCTTCGGCGATTTGGGCCACGGAACATGCCCATACGGGCGCGCCGTGCTCGGGTCGCATGGAGTATCCGTCAGCGATACCCGAGGCTTCTTGAAACGCCACCGGTGCAGATATCCGCAGGATGCCGGATGCGCTGCCCGAACCATTGGCGCCACAAGCATGTGCTTGGGCCCCAAGGAACCCTATGGGTTTGCTGTCTTCGTCATCGATCCGCCGCCGCATTGTGGCGGGAGTGTTTGCGTCTGCTGCTGCAGCTCTTAGCGGATGTTATGTGGCGCCCATCCAGCCCGCGCCCGTCGTGGTGCATGCGCCGGCGGCCGCTTCGCCTGTGGCGCCAGCGCCGGTCACCCTCTCAGCCCGCCTGTACCCGGCCAATGACCAGGCGAGCGCGCTGGGGGTCGTGTATGCGGTGGTGACCAACGATCTGCATGGCCGAGGCACGTTCCAGGCCACGATCCAGGGCGAGAGCTTTGCAGGCGAAGCGACGCGCAAGGCGGGCTCGTCGCGCGAGGGACTGGCCAGCGGCGCAGGCACCCGCGGCGGCTATCTGAGCTGCCAGTATTCGATGAACTCGCCATCGATGGGCACCGGCTCGTGCCGCCTGTCCAGCGGCGCGGTGTTCACGATGCACGTGGGCGGCTGACGCGGTCCGTCAGGGGGCGGGCTGGCCGGTGGCCGCTACATCGGTGGACACGTGGCCGCCCTTGAGGTGCCCCACGTACTGCAGTGCCTGCTTGATCTGCACCGACGGCACATCGCCTTCGCGCATGTGCAGCAGGTCGGCAGGGCTGATCAGCAGTGCCGACGCATCGGTGAGCGGCAGGTCGGCCGCGCGGTAGGTTTCCAGCACCAGCTGGGAGCAGAAGAACCGGTCGTTGCGCGCGGCGCCGAGCTGGATGGCTGCGATGCCGCGGATGCAGGCATCGCGCACGCTGCCGGGCACCAGCGGCAGCTCGCAGTATTTGCGCTGCAGCGTGAACGGCGCCTGCAGCACGATGCCGGCGGTGTTGTACTTCTTGCCGTCCTGCGCCTGTGCGAAGGCGCGCATGGCCACGGCGTGATCGTCGGTCATGCCCGGGTGGCGAAAGGCGACGATGGTGGCCTCATCGGCCACGAATTCCGCCGTGCTGCGGGTGCGCACGCCCGAGCCCACCGCCTCGATGATCCTGTCATCGCCCAGGTAGAGCGCTGCATGGCTCACCGGAGACAGCGTGATGGCGCGGATGCCCAGCGAGTTGATGCCGTGGGTGGCCGACAGGATGATGTCCCCGGGGCGCAAGTCCTGGCTGCCGATGGACTGGCCCCCATTGGCCGGTGTGAGCAGACTGCTGCTTTGCACCTGCAGGGTGGGCAGGCCGTTGTCTGTGTCGCGGCCGATGCGCGTGGCGCAACCGCTGGTGGACGCCGCCGCTGCGATGAGCGCGCACAGCACCGCAGGCCCTGTGCGGCGGGGCCTGTGACTGCTGCCGCTACTGTTGCTGCTGCGCACCAGGCGCGAGAGCGCGGCCATCGGATGAAGCGTTGCCATGGGCGGATGACAGGGGTTCGGAGGCCGTCAGACGCCCCGCGCCCGTTCGGTCTTGAACCGTGCACGGAACTGCGCGAATGCCCCCGCATCCAGCGACTCGCGTACCTCGCGCATGAGGTTCAGGTAGTAGTGCAGGTTGTGAACGGTGGTGAGCATGGGGCCGAGCATTTCGCCGCAGCGGTCCAGGTGGTGCAGGTACGCGCGGCTGAAGCCCTCGCGCCCGCCCTGGTCCCATGACACGCCCGATGTGCCCGCGCAGGCATAGCAGGTACAGCTGGTATCGAGCGGCTGGTGGTCGGCCTTGTGGCGGGCGTTGCGGATCTTGAGGTCGCCGTACCGGGTGAAGATGGTGCCGTTGCGCGCATTGCGCGTGGGCATCACGCAGTCGAACATGTCCACGCCTTCGGCCACGCCCTGCACCAGGTCTTCGGGTGTGCCCACGCCCATCAGGTAGCGGGGCTTGTTCGCGGGCAGGCGGTGCGGCGTGTGGGCCATGATGTCGAGCATCTCGTCCTTGGGTTCGCCCACGCTCACGCCGCCCACGGCGTAGCCGGGGAAGTCCATCTCCACCAGGCGCTCGAGCGACTCCTGGCGCAGGTTCTTGTACATGCCGCCCTGCACGATGCCGAAGAGCGCGTTGGGGTTGGCGAGGCGGTGGAACTCGTCCTGGCTGCGTTTCGCCCAGCGCAGGCTCATCTCCATGCTCTTGCGGGCCTCGGCCTCGGTGGTGAGGTGCCCTTTGGTCTCGTAAGGGGTGCACTCGTCGAGCTGCATCACGATGTCGCTGTTGAGCGTGGTCTGGATCTGCATGCTCACCTCGGGCGACATGAAGAGCTTGTCGCCGTTCACGGGGCTGGCAAAGGTCACGCCCTCTTCGGTGATCTTGCGCATCGCGCCCAGGCTCCAGACCTGGAAGCCGCCCGAGTCGGTGAGGATGGGCTTGTCCCATTTTTCGAAGCCGTGCAGCCCGCCGAAGCTCTGCATGACATCCAGGCCGGGGCGCATCCACAAATGGAAGGTGTTGCCGAGGATGATCTGCGCGCCCATGTCGTGCAGGCTGCGCGGCATCACGCCCTTGACGGTGCCATAGGTGCCCACGGGCATGAAGATGGGGGTCTGCACCACGCCGTGGTTGAGCGTGAGCGTGCCGCGGCGTGCGTGGCTGGAGGGGTCGGTGGTGAGGAGGTCAAACTGCAGCATGATGGGCCGTATTGTCCCAGACGGTCCACCGCTCTCCCACCGGCATGCAGGGACAAGGGCTGGCAGCGATGCAGCGCGTGGCTACACTGAATGCGCAAGCTGCGGACAACCTCTGCGAGATCGTCAACATGTTCCAAGAAGGAGACCCCCCATGCTCAAGATCCTGATCGCCGTGGACGGCTCGGAACTCTCCCTGGACGGTGTTCACCACGCGCTGGCGCTGGTGGGGCAGGGGCTGAAGGCGAGCGTAGTGCTGGCCAATGTGCAGGAGCCCGCCACGCTGTATGAACTGGTGACCACCCGCGACCCCGACCTCATCGCCGCCGCGAGCCTGGAGGCAGGCGAGCACCTCATGGCCTCGGCGCGTGCACTGCTCGATGCGGCGGGCGTACCGTATGAAACCGATATCGGCGTGGGCGACGTGGCCCACACACTGGTGGACATGATCGAGCGCTCGGGCTGCGACATGGTCGTCATCGGCGCCAAGGGGCAGGGCGCGATCACCACCGCGCTGCTGGGGTCGGTGTCGCAGGAGGTGGCGCACGCGAGCCCCGTGCCGGTGACCATCGTCAAGCACGCCGAGATGATCGAGACGGTGGGCGGCGACTTGGTCGAGGACGCCGAGGCTTAATGGCATTGCAGGCCGGGCGGTAGCGCCTGCCAGAAACAACAAGGGCCGCGTGTTGCGGCCCTGGGGTGGCACACGGCAACGAAGGCCGCGCCGTGCCGGGTCAGGCCGCCTTGCGAAACGGCTCCGAAGGCCGCTGCAGCTTACCGTGCGGCAGCGTGGCCAGCCGGGTGAACATGCGGCGGCAGTAGCCGCTGATCCACAGGCATTTGTTGAGTTCGTCCACCGGCAGAGGGCCCGATACCACGACGATGTCGTTGGCAGCCTCTTGCGCGCCGGCTGCACGCAGGCGGCGGCGGGTGTTGTTGGCCCAGGACTGGATGCGTGTGGGGCTGCCGTGCTGGTGCACCTCGCCCGTGTGCACATCGAACGCAATGGCGACCGTGTCGGTCTTGAGCTTGAACCTGCGCTCACCCGTGACGGCGCTGGGCGCGTCGCGCATGTCGTACAGGTAGTAGCTGCCTGCCTTGAGCTGGTATTGCATGTCCATGGGGTGTTCCTCTCTGTCGGCATTTTCGAGGGCGCACACGCAGGGCATTGGCAAGTAAAACGGCAGAAAAGCCGCCCTTATCGAAGGCTGTGGCGGCCACCATGCCAGCGTCGGTGCGCGTGCGATTGTGGCGGCGCCCCGGCAGCATTGCGCAAAACTTGAGAAGGTTCTGGTAACGAGTTGTGATGGGCCGCCGCGGTCAGTGGGCGGACCCTATCGTTGCCAAGGGAAGAGCGGCCCGCACCGTGAGCGCGGCCGCCGATACTGGCGCAGCCCCAAGCCAGCGCCACCGTGGAACTGGCTTCGCCAGGCCACGGGCGGCGTCCCCCTTCCCGAATGGCGCAGCCATTCGAGAGAAGGGGTGAAGGCGCGTCAGCGCCTCAGGGGGATGCCCTCTAGAAATCCACCAGGCTCACACCCACGCTGAACACGGTGCGCTTGCGGTTGTAGTCGATCATGCTGTCGCCATAGCCGCTGAACAGCGCGGTGTGCAGGCGCAGGTTGCTCTTGCCGCCCAGGGTCGAGCCCACGGCCTGCAGCCATTCCAGGCGCACGGAGCCACGGTCGCTGCTGGACAGCGAATGGCGCACGGTGGCGGACAGGGTGTTGTCCTTGTTGATGTTCCAGAACGCCGACAGCTCGCCGCGGCCGATGTAGTCGGTGATGCCCGGGTTGTCATCGCTGCCCGAGCTTTCGGGAATGCGCTTCCAGATGCGGGCATTCACGCTCACGCTGTTGGACAGCTCCACGCCCGTCATCAGGTAGACGCGGTTCCAGCTGCGCGAGAGGGGCTTGCTCTGGCCATTGGACTGGTGCACGAGGCCGATGCCGCTGTAGCGCCACTTCCAGCCGAACGGCAGCTCGGCCGTGGTGGGGTAGACGTACATGACTTCGGGCTCGTGGTCGGTGGCGCGGAAGGGGCGCGAGATCTCGGGCGTGAACAGCTGCCAGTACGACTGCTGGGTGTAGCCGAACCATACCGAGTCCTTGAGCGTGGGGTGGCCCTGCGTGAGAAGGCCCTGCGCGACCTTGGTGCGCACCGACAGCTGGATGCGGTTCTCGGCGCGGCGGTAGGGCGTCGATTCAGAGGCCGAATGGTCCGGTGCGTCCGAGGTGGGCTGGCGGTTCACGTTGCTGCCGGCCACCACCGACAGGGTGATGGGCCGGTAGCCGCGGAAGCGGAAGGTGCCGCAGTCGCTGCCCGACTCCAGCTCCCAGAAGCGCGAGAGGTCGCTGTATTGCGCGTCGCGGCAGCCGTCGGTGCGGGCCACGTCGATGATGCGGGTGGCGGGCAGCGTGGTGTCCACGGGTGGGGGCACGGCAGCGGCGTCGGTGCTTGTTGCGCCCGAGGCGCCTGCCGACGCACCTGGTGCCTTCCAGGTCTGCTCTGCCGCGAGCTGGTCGAAACAGGCCAGGCGGGCCTGGTTGTCGGTGGACAGCGCTGCGCAGCGGCGCCATCCCGCGTCGGCTCCCGTGGATGCAGCAGGCGCTGCGGGCACGGCTTGCGCGAACGCAGCGCCTGCCGGGGCCAGCGTGGCCACCAACAGCGCTGCAGTGCGGTGCAATGCCCAGCGGCTGGGTGCTGCGGCGGTGAAGTTGCGTGAGGGCTGCCCCTCAGTCGCCTCTCCCCGTGGCGCGGCACTCAAAGCGCTGCGCAGAGGGCCGCCGAGGCCGGGGTGGTCATGTGGGCGTTGTTCCATGTTCCGCTGTTTCCTTGCCGCAACTTGCACCCGCCGCCTGGCCTGTCCAGGTGGCACGGATGGAGCTGCCGTTGATCGATTCCTGCCGTGTGAGAGAGGGTTGCCGGGCCGTCGCCGACCCGCGCCGCATTGCCCGTCGCGCTGTACGGTACCACGCATGCCTTGTGCCAGCCCCGTGCGGCACGGCAGGGCGCGCGCCAGCCGCGCTGGATTGTTGCGTGCCGGGCTGCTGGCGCTTGTAGGATAAGCGCTGATAGCTATCAAAACCAAAGCGCGATGCGCCCGGCGCCTGCATTGTTCGGCCGTTTCCGGGTGGTCGATTGTGAGGGCTCGCTTCGCGGCGATGCCGCTCAGGGAAAGGGGGCTGCGCCGGCGGCCTGCGCCTTCTTGGCGGCGAATTCGGCGCGCAGGGCCTTGAGCTTTTCGCGGGGGTCTTCGCGCACGGTGGCCTTGTCCAGGCCCATTTCGGCGATGAAGCGGCTGGGCTGGGCCGAGACCATCTCGCGGCCCTTCTTGCGCTTCTTGGTCCAGCTCACGGCCAGGGTGCGCTGGGCGCGGGTGATGCCCACGTACATCAGGCGGCGCTCTTCCTGCAGGCGCTGCAGCGTGTCGTCGCTCACCTTTTGCTGGCGGCCTTCGTCGTCGTCGAGCTTGAACGGCAGCATGCCTTCGGTCACGCCCACCAGCACCACGTGCGGCCACTCCAGTCCCTTGCTGGCGTGCAGGGTCGACAGCGTGACCATGTCCTGGTCCTTCTCGCGCTCGCTGATGGTGGACAGCAGCGCGATGGTCTGCGACACCTCCAGCAGGCTCTTGGTCTCCCTGGCCACCACGGCGCCCGCGGTGTCGTCGATCTGTCCGCCCGCGCGCTGGGCCATCCAGTCGCAGAACTCCATCACG
This sequence comes from Acidovorax sp. sic0104, assembly GCF_019219095.1. Classification (GTDB taxonomy): domain Bacteria; phylum Pseudomonadota; class Gammaproteobacteria; order Burkholderiales; family Burkholderiaceae_C; genus Acidovorax. The sequence goes on along the minus strand of NZ_JAHUWH010000011.1, from coordinate 47,518 downwards.
TTGCTCCAGCGCGCGGCCGCCACCTTCTCGCTGTCTTCGTTGTCGTACAGGTGCTGCTCGTAGCCGATTTCCTTGAGCCAGTCATTCAGGAAGGTGCGCGATTCCTCGGCCCCGTGCACGCGCCGTGCGCTGTACTCCAGGTAGTTGATGTAGCGGCCGAACTCGTGCAGGCCGTCCATGGCGCGCTTGGGGACAGCGGCGGGCAGCATGCCGTTGAACAGCGCGCCGAACATGCTCTGCTTGTGCTGCGTGGCGAAAGCGCCCAGCGCCGCGAGCGTGGTGTGGCCGATGCCGCGTTTGGGGGTGGTGATGGCGCGCAGGAACGCGGGGTCATCGTCGTTGTTGATCCACAAACGGAACCAGGCGCACAGGTCCTTGATTTCCGCACGGTCGAAGAAGCTCGTTCCACCTGAGACTTTGTAGGGAATGTTGGCCTTGCGCAGCGCTTTCTCGAACGGCTTGGCCTGGTGGTTGGCGCGGTACAGCAGCGCGAAGTTCTTCCAGTCCGGCGGCGGGTTGCTGGCGGCACGCAGGCTCTGGATGCGGGCCACGGCGCGGTCGGCTTCGTGCTCCTCGTTGTCGGCGTCGATCACGCGCACGGGCTCGCCTTCGCCCAGCTCGCTGAACAGCGTCTTGGGGAACAGCTTGGGGTTGGGCCCGATCACGTTGTTGGCCGCGCGCAGGATGGCGCTGGTGGAGCGGTAGTTCTGCTCCAGCTTGATGACCTTGAGGTGGGGAAAGTCCACCGGCAGCTTCTTCAGGTTGTCGAGCGTGGCGCCGCGCCAGCCATAGATGGACTGGTCGTCGTCGCCCACGGCCGTGAAGTGGCCGTTCTCGCCCACCAGCAGCTTGAGCAGTTCGTACTGCGTGGCGTTGGTGTCCTGGTATTCGTCCACCAGCACGTGGCCGAGCGACGCCTGCCACTTGGCGCGCACTTCGGGGAAGTCGCGCAGCAGGCGCAGCGGCATGCCGATCAGGTCGTCGAAGTCCACGCTCTGGTAGGCGGCCAGGCGCTCTTCATAGCGTGCCATCAGCGTGGCGATGATGCGTTCGTTGTCGTCCGCCGCCTGGGCCAGCGCCTCGGCCGAGGTCAGGCCCATGTTCTTCCACTTGCTGATGACCCACTGCCATTGGCGGGCCGTGGCCATGTCGGTGGTGCCGCCCGAGGCTTCCTTCAGGATGCCGGTCACGTCGTCGGCATCCAGGATGCTGAACTGGGGCTTGAGGCCCAGCACATGGCCGTCCTCGCGCACCATGCGCACGCCCAGGGCGTGGAAGGTGCAGATCAGCACGTCCTTGGCACGCTTGCCGATCAGGTGCTGCGCACGTTCGCGCATTTCCGACGCCGCCTTGTTCGTGAAGGTGATGGCCGCGATGCGCTTGGGCTCCATGCCCTTTTCGATCATGTGGGCGATCTTCTGGGTGATCACCCGCGTCTTGCCGGAGCCCGCGCCGGCCAGCACCAGGCATGCGCCATCGGTGTAGTGAACAGCCTGGAGCTGGGCGAGATTGAGGCCGAACGACATGGAAAAAAGGGGGGAGGTGCAGAGAAAAAGTCAGGGGTGGGGCCACCGGCCGCCATGGGGCTCAGGCCTGGCCGCGCGTCGGCCAGGGGCGCAATGATACCGGCCGCCCCAGGGTTGCCGGGCCCTTGCTGCGGCTGACACGGCGCTGACGGTCTGCTGCGCCCAGGCCTGGCGGGTCCATGGGCTGCGGGAAACCCCGCTAGGGCTCGCCTGCACACACTTTGATACTGGCGCGGCAGTTCCTCACCACCGATCAGATCACGAGCCCCGCACCATGACCCCCTCTGCATCGACCCCTGCGCCCCTGCTCCTGTCTCCGTCCCCGGGCGCGCGCGCCAGTGCGCTCAGTAACCTGCACCTGATGACTGCGTGCGCCCTGCTGGCGGTGGCCTTCGTGGCGCAGCCCGCCCGGGCGCAGGCGCAGGGTGGCAACAACGCTGCCGTGCGCATCGGCGTGGTGGGGCCTTTCACGGGGCCGTCGGCTGATTTCGGCGTGCCCATGCTCAACGGCATCAAGCTCGCGGTGGACGAGATCAACGCGGTGGGTGGATACCTGGGCCGGCCGCTGGAGCTGGTCGTGAAGGACGACGCGGCCAACCCCGACCAGGGCCGCAAGGTGTCGCAGGAACTGCTGGCCGAGAAGGTCGTCGCCACCATCGGCTTTTGCAACACCGGCGTTGCGATGAAGGCCATCGACCTGTTCCAGGACGCCAAAAGCCCGCTCATCGTGCCGTGCGCCACGGGCACGGCGGTCACGGCCAAGTACCCGGCCGCCGACAGCTACATCTTCCGCGTGCAGGCCCGCGACGCGCTGCAGGCACCCTTCATGGTGGACGATATCGTCAAGCGCGGCTGGGACAAGGTGGCCATCTTCGCCGACAAGACCGGCTACGGCGAGGGCGGCTACAACGACGTGGTGGCGGCCCTGGCCGCCAAGAACCTCAAGCCGGTGCACGTGGCGCGGTTCGACCTGGGTGTGAAGGACCTCACCGCCGAGCTCACCGCAGCCCGCGCCGCGGGTGCCAACGTGGTCTACAGCTACACGGTGGGGCCGGAGAACGCGACCATTGCCAACGGCAAGAAAGCCATGGGCTGGAAGGTGCCGCAGGTGGGGGCCTGGCCGCTGTCGTTCCCGTTCTTCCTCGAAGGGGCCAAGGACGCCGCCGAGGGAGCGCTCATGGTGCAGACCTTCATCGCCGAGCCCAGCAACGAGCGCCGGGCCTCGTTCCTGTCGAGCTATACCCGCAAGTACCAGGGCAAGGTGGCGGTGCCCATGGCGGCGGCCAACGCCTACGATGCCACCTACCTGCTGATGTACTCCTTCCTGGGCATCCGCGACGGCAACCTTGTGGGCAAGGCCCTCAAGGAGTCGCTGGAGGGACGGATGAAGACCTACTACGGTGTGGTCGCCACCTACGACAAGCCGTTCAGCCTGCAGGACAAGGACGCCATCACCCGCAACATGCTGGTGATCGGCATGGTCAAGAACGGCGCCATCACCTTCGCCTACCCCGAGGACGCCAAACGCAACCTGATCATCCAGCGCAAGCAGTAAGAGCAGCTCACACAACTCTTCTGGCGCCGTTGCCGCGTCTTGTCGTACCACTCGTACTGCCTTCGACGCAGCGCCAGGCCAGAAATGCGTCGCTGGGCTGTGTGATCCGCTCCAAAGCTGCATTCGCATTCGCCGCGCGTGATGGCACCCGCCTGACTTTGCGCTGACCGCCGCGCGGGCGCCCTGCAAGGCCGGGCGGCGCAGCACGGACAATAGCCGCGTGCTCTCCGTCCTTCTCATCACCTTCCCCTTCTTCGCGCTGGTGCTGTGCGGCTACCTGGCCGCGCGGCGCGGCGTGCTGCCGCAGCCAGCCATTCCGGGGCTCAACGCCTTCGTGCTGTACTTTGCGCTGCCCTGCATGCTGTACCGCTTTGGCGCCAGCACGCCCATCGGCCAGCTGCTGGACCCCGCCGTGGCGGGCGTTTACATGCTGTGCGCGCTGGCGATGGTGTTCGCCACGGTGGCGCTCACGCGCAAGGGGCACATCGGCTGGAACGACGCGGCCTTCGGCGCGCTGGTGGCCGCCTTTCCGAACACCGGGTTCATGGGCGTGCCGCTCTTGGTGGCGCTGCTGGGCGCACAAAGCGCGGGGCCGGCCATCGTGACCATCGTGGTGGACATGGTCGTCACCAGCTCGCTGTGCATTGCGCTGTCGCGCCTGGACGGCGCTGGCACCCACGGCGTGGGCGTGGCGCTCAAGAGCGCGTTCAAGGGCATGGCGACCAACCCCATGCCCTGGTCCATCGCGCTGGGTGCGCTGGCCTCGGCCTTGCATTTCCAGCTGCCCGGCCCAGTGGACAAGACCATCGCCATGCTGGCCGACGCTGCGTCGCCCGTGGCGCTGTTCACCATCGGCGCGGTGCTGGCGCGCTCGCAGATGAACCAGCACGAGCAGGTGGCCGTGCGTGACTATGTGCCCGTGGCGCTGGCCAAGCTGCTGGTGCACCCGCTGCTGGTGTGGGGGGCGGGCACGGCGGCCATCGCGGTGGGCGTGCCGCTCACTCCGTTCGCGCTCACGGTGCTGGTGCTGCTGGCCGCGCTGCCGAGCGCCAGCAACGTTTCGCTGCTGGCCGAGAAGTTCGGCGCCAACAATGGGCGCGTGGCGCGGATCATCCTGGTGTCGACGGCGCTCGCGTTTCTCAGCTTTTCGGCTGCGGTGGCGCTGCTGACCTGACTGCTATTGTTTGTATAGCTGCTTGCGCAGCCGGGGTGGGCGGGAGAGGCGGTTTTTTTGCATGCCAGGCGGTCCCGGTGCTCGCCGTGGACTATCCAGCCCGGCGGTGCCGCGTGTTCAGGGCAGCGCCGGCTTGCGCCCCACCAGGTAGTTCACCCCGGCAGGGCCGTAGAACTCCGAATGCGGTTCGTGGGCTTGTAGATGGAACACATCGCCTACGCCGTACACCCGGTCCGAACCTTCGGTCACGATCCGGATCTCGCCCGCCAGGATGAGCGCCTTGGCTTCGAAGGGGTGCGTGTGGTCGTCCAGCTTGCCATGGGCTTCGCGCGTGACCGTGACGGGGGGCTCGAAGCCGTCACGGGCGAGGGCACGGGCAAATGTCTCGGTGCTGTCCATGGATTTTTCCTCCGTGTGGGGGGCTTCAGTGTAGGCAGTCGAGGGGCCATCGCACAACGCTGGCGGTGCGTGTTTGCCGGGGCGCTGGTCAATCCGGCGCCGGGTGCCTGCCCTGCAGAAATCCCTGCAGGAACGCATCGACATGCTGCAGCGGGTGTGGCCCGCGCTCGGGAATGGTGCCGGCCAGTTGCAGGGCTCTTTGCAGTTGGTCGTCCAGCTTTTGGCGCCAGCGTCCTCGTCGGTCCAGGATGTCGGCCACGGCCTGCGCGGTGATCGCTTGCGTGGTGGCCGCAGCGGCGTCCTGGCCCAGCAGCATGGCGCCTGCCAGGTCGGGGTCGTAGTCGCTGGCCAGCAGCAGGGCGGCGCCGGTCTCGTACAGGCGGTCCATGTTGCCTGCGTCTGCATAGCGGCGTGTGATCAGCAGAAAGTCGGTGGCGTCCTTGGAGGTGCCCAGATACCGGTCGCGCCATGCGATCAGCTTGAGGACCGCCAGCGACGGCAGCGATGCCACGCGCACCACCAAGGCTCCATCCAGTTCCACGTCGACGGCGGCCCGGTGGGCTTCGGCAAAGCCCGCGACGTTCATCACCACCGCATGCTCCGGCGGCCAGGCGATGGTGGCCTGCGAGCTTGCCACGGCGCCGAAGGGCAGCAGGTCGAGCGGAACGCCGTGGGGCATGTCTGCCGGGCGGTACATCAGCCGGTGGGCCACGCCAGGCTGTGGGTGGAAGCTGCCTTGTGCTAGCAACTGGTCCTTGATGGCGCTGAAGGCGGCCCAGTCGGTCAGGTGCAGGCCCAGGTCCACGTCGCGTGTGGCGCGGCCCGTGCTTTGGCCGTGCACATGCCACAGCATCAGGTCGCGGGCCAGCGCGCCGCCGACGAAGAAGTCGATGCCGAGGCTGTGCGCTGCCGTGCTGGCTTGCTGCAGGATGTCTCGCAGTAGCGGGTCTACGGGGCGCTCAGGCGCTATCTTGAGCATCGCGGCCGGTGTCCAGATACTGCGCGCGGATGCGCTGGGCGGTGTCGATGTTGCGCGGGTCGGCGCTGGCCATCAGGTCTGCGTAGACGAGCAGTGGCGGCACCGTGGCGCTCGCAGCGTTGGCCTCTTCGGCCAGGGGCCAGAAGGTGTCGAGCACTTCGATGGCGCCGGTGGGGTCAGGGCGCAACCGGTGTTTCAGGATCAGCACGTCGGGCTTGGCTGTGTAGATAGTCAATTGCTCGGGGTCGAGATACCCGGTCAGGTGGTAGGCCGCGACTTCGCCGCCCCACGCCGCGAGCAGAGGTTGCAGGTCCAGGCCTTTCCACCAGTCCCGGGCCGGGGTTGCGAAGCGCCGGGCGTGCAGCTGGGGCCGGAGTTTGATCGGGAAGTGGGTAGCCCATTCCTCCTGCAGCGCGCCGGGCGCCAGCAGGCGGCGCGGCTCGGTCGGCGCCAAGTGCCCGCGTGCCTGCAGGTCGGCCAGCACGTCCCCCACGGTGCCCAGCGCCACGCCGGCGGCGGTCGCGATGTCGCGGTAGGTTCCGGTGGCGAGGGCAGGCCTGGTCAGCAGCGCAAAGACGATGCGCAGCCCTGCTGGCGTGAGCGACTTGAACCGCCCCACAGGCCGCGCGCTCTCGGGGCGGGGCTTGCCGGTCACGTACACGAAGCACCCCGGTACGTCGAGGTAGGCGTTGCCTGCCACATCGATGAAGTTCAGTCCCAGGCTGCGGCATTGCCGGGCGGCCTCGGCGGTGACGAACGGCGCGACCAGCACCGTCGGCTCGCGCCGCTGGCGGGCCCTGGCCTGGAGCGTGCCCAGTGTGTGGAAACGGTCGACGGCCTTGATCTCGGCCGCAAAGCGGACGGGTTGAGCGTGGGGCGTGATCATGTCCAGCCAGGCATCGGGCGCTGCGTCGCCGGGAGCGTCTTCCCTGATCTGGTGGAGGGCAGCCCGCTCCATGCGCACCCCTGTTTCTGCTTGGAGTGCGGCGATGGCATCGCTCAGGGTCGTCTGGGTGTTCATGTTTTTAAAGTGTTCACGCAGGTTGAACATCGAGAATAACTGAACGCATTGTTTTGTTCAATATGTTTCTCCGTTCGTAAAACGTGAACAAAACATAAAAATGAACAATCAAATCACCAGCGGATCCACATCCACCAGCCATCGCACCAACCCCTTATGTTCCGGTGCGCTGCGCGTGACCTGAAGCACGGGTTGCCACGCGGCCAGAAACCGCTGCAGGGCGGCGCGGCTGCTGCTTTCCATGAGCATCTGGGCGCGCTCCACATTGGCCACGCGCTGGATGGTCAGAGGTACGGGCGGGAACAGCGTTACAGCCTCCAGCCCCGGCAGGGCGGCTGCGTGCGCCGCCGCCGTGGCGGCGGTGAGAAAGCCCTGTGCGACCTCTTGCGTGCGGGCGTCGGCGCGCACCAGGGCCTGGTAGGCGAAGGGGGGCATGGCGGCTTCTTCTCGCTCCTTGAGCTGCTGGGCGGCAAAGGCCGCATAGTCGTGGGTGCGCAGCGCCTCGTACACAGGGTGCTGCGGGTGAAAGCTTTGCACCCACATCTCGCACTGCGTGCCCTGGGCGGCCATGTAGGCCGCGTCGCGCCCCGCGCGGCCGGCGGCCTGCATGAGCAGGGCGAACAGGCGCTCGGGGGCCCGGAAGTCGCTGGAAAACAGCGCCCCGTCGGGCTGCACTGCGGCTACCAGCGTGATGCGCCGAAAGTCATGTCCCTTGGCGATCATCTGCGTGCCCACCAGCACATCCACCTCGCCCGAGTGCACCTGGGCCAACTGCGCCTCGAGCGAGCCCCTGGCCTTGGTGGTGTCCGCGTCGATGCGGGCGATGCGGGCGGGGGTGCGGTCGGGCCGCAGCACCTCGGACAGCAGGTCGCCGAGCTGTTCTTCGAGCTGCTCGGTGCCCCGGCCCATGGAATGGATGTCCGGGCTGCCGCAGGTGGGACAGGCGCGGGGCACGCGCACCGTGTAGCCGCAGTGGTGGCAGCGCAGGGTGCGGTCGGCCTTGTGGAAGACCTGGTGCGCGCTGCAGTGCGGGCAGTCGCTCTTCCAGCCGCAGTCGGCGCAGTGCAGCACGGGCGCGTAGCCCCGGCGGTTGAGCAGCACCATGCTCTGCTCGCCGCGCGCCACGCGCTCGGTGATGGCGGCCAGCAGCGGCGCGCTGAAGATCGCGCGGCGCGGCTGCTGGTTCATGTCCACGCGACGCACCCGGGCCAGGGCCCCGGCGCCGATCCGGCTGGGCATGGCCAGGCGCACGTAGCGTCCGCCTTCGGGGTCCTCCGCCGTGGGCGGGCGGCTGGCGTGCCAGGTCTCCAGCGACGGCGTGGCGGAGCCCAGCAGCACCTTGGCGCCTTGCTCGCGCCCGCGCCAGATGGCCAGGTCGCGCGCCGAGTAGCGGGCGCCCTCCTGCTGCTTGTAGCTGGGGTCGTGTTCTTCGTCCACGACGATGATCTTCAGGCCCGGCAGGCTGGCGAACACCGCCATGCGCGTGCCCAGCACGATGCGGGCGACGCCGCTGTGCGCGGCCAGCCAGCTCTTGAGGCGCTGCGGGTTGGTCATGCCGCTGTGCAGCGACACCACGGCCTGGCTGCCGAAGCGCGGCGCAAAGCGGGTGGTGAAGCGCTCTTCCAGCTGCGGGGTGAGGTTGATCTCGGGCACCATCACCAGCGCCTGCGCCGTGGGGTCGGCCTCCAGCGCCTCCTGCACGCAGCGCAGGTAGACCTCGGTCTTGCCGCTGCCGGTGCTGCCGAACAGCAGGAAGGGGCCGGATTCGGATGAAATTCGGGCTCTGACGCTTTCCTGTTCTACGGTAAGTGCTATTGCTTCAATAGCATTCGAGGCATTCCCGCCTGCCGTGCCCTGGGGCGGGCGCCGCAGCCGCCGCGCCAGTTGGTCGGGCTGCAGGTCGCGCAGTTGTGGCGGCAGGGCTGCGAGTGCCACCTCGCCCAGTGCGCGCTGGTAGTAGCGTGCCGCAAAGGCCACCAGCCGGCGCCAGGGCTGGCTGAGCGGATCCAGGCCCTCCAGCACCCCCGCGATGGGGCGCATGGCCGCGCCTTCCGGCAGCTCTCCCGTTGCCTCCTGCGCATCCCACACCACGCCCAGCACCTCGCGCTTGCCCAGCGGCACCCGCACCAGCGTGCCGGGCGCCAGCGGCCGGGGGCTGGCATAGCTGAGCAGGTCCCCCACGCCGCTGTGGGATGGCGTGTGCAGCGCAACATGAACGATGGTGGAAGGGGTGGTCACGGGCTTTGGACGGTTACACGTGCTTGTGCAGGCGATGTAGAGGTTTGGTCGCTAAGTGCTTGATTTGATGTGGGCGGGGAGTAATCCCGTCTTTCTGTGGATAACTTTGTTGACATCCTGCCTGGACGCCCCGCCAAGCCGCATGAATACTGGCCCGGAACAAAATGCCCACAAAATTGGCAGTCTGAAAAAATCGTTATGAATCAATCATCTGAAGAATTTTGAGCTCATTTTCTGTGCTATGGCCCTGCGACTCCGCGATGTTGCGCCGCATCAAGATTTGTGTGCATAAGTCGAACATCGGTGCGGCGTCAAGCCCCGGTACAGCCCCAGTTTTGTGCTAGCAGCGGTGGCGCATGCTCGACGTTTTATGCGGTTTGGGCTGCAAGTACTTGATTTGACTGGGGATTTGTAAGAAATCCAGAATTTCTGTGGATAACTTTGTTGATATCCCTTGCATTTGCCTCGCAAGCCCTTGAAAAGCCGTGCTTTCGGTGGATTGCCTGCAAAAAATGCAACGCAGTGCATTCCTTTGAAATCAATGGCTTACGCGGCGGTTGAGAATCTTTTCGCTTTTTCTCGCACGCCGGGCCGTTGTGTGCAGGGGGTGCGTGCGCTGCTCCAGTTTTGTGCATAAGTTGTGCCTGGGCCCGCTAGATGCCCGGCATGGGGGCAGAAGCGGCGCCCAGCGGACCGCCGCGGGGCCACCGCCGGGCGGGCTAGCCCTGGCGCTGTGCGCGCGAATGGCTGTGCACGGCCTCGACCAGGGCCGACACATGCTCGGGCGGCGTGAACTGACTGATGCCATGGCCCAGGTTGAAGATGTGCGTGGGGCCGGTGGTGCTGCGGTCAGTGTGGGGCTTGCCAAAGCTGTCCAGCACGTGGCGCACCTGGGCGGCGATCTGCGCGGGCGGCGCAAACAGCACATTGGGGTCGATGTTGCCCTGCAGCGCCTTGCCGGGGCCGCCCACCTGGCCACCCACGAGGGCGCGGGCATGGCCCAGGTTGGCCGTCCAGTCCAGGCCCAGCACCTCGCACTCGAGGTCCTTCATGTCCGGCAGCCAGATGCCGCCACCTTTGGTGAAGACGATGCGCGGCACGTCGGTACCGTCCACGCCGGTGCGCTTGAGCTGCGCCAGCACCCGTTTCGTATACGCCAGGCTGAACTCCTGGAAGGCGCCATCGGCCAGCACGCCGCCCCAGCTGTCAAAGATCATCACGGCCTGGGCGCCCGCGTCGATCTGGGCATTGAGGTAGGCCGCCACGCTGTCGGCATTGATCGCCAGGATGCGGTGCATCAGGTCGGGCCGTGCGTACATCAGGCTCTTGACCAAGCGGTAGTCGTCCGAGCCCTTGCCCTCGACCATGTAGCAGGCCAGCGTCCAGGGGCTGCCCGAGAAGCCGATCAGCGGCACGCGCCCGTTCAGGGCCTTGCGGATGCTGGTGACGGCGTCGAACACGTAGCGCAGCTTGTCCATGTCCGGCACGGCCAGTTCGGCCACGGCCGCCTCGTCGCGCACCTGCCTTGCAAAGCGCGGGCCTTCGCCCTCGGCGAACGACAGGCCCAGGCCCATGGCGTCGGGCACGGTGAGGATGTCGCTGAACAGGATGGCGGCGTCGAGAGGGAAGCGCTCCAGGGGTTGCAGGGTCACCTCTGTGGCGTAGTCCACGTTGGTGGCCAGCCCCATGAAGCTGCCCGCCCGGGCGCGCGTCGCCTTGTACTCCGGCAGATAGCGCCCCGCCTGGCGCATGAGCCACAAGGGCGTGTAGTCGGTGGCCTGGCGGCGGCAGGCACGCAGAAAGGTGTCGTTGGAGAGGGGGGCAAAGCTCATCGCCTGATTGTCGCAGGCTGGACGGAAAGGCCAGCACAGTGTGCTGCGGCCGATACCGGCGCGCCCCCGGCCAGCGCACCCGCGGAACCGGCTTTGCCGGGCCGCTGGGTGCGTCCCCCTCTGGGGGAAGCGGCGCAGCCGCTCAGGGGGGACTTCACCGTTCAGCGATGTAGTGGGACATGCGCACGACTTCGCCCGGCGCCAAAAACGTGCGCACTTCCGTCTCCAGCGCCTGGTCGGCCATGGTGGCGCGGGCGCGCTGGTGCAGGTAGTCGGCCCAGGACTCGACGATGAAGCGCTCCACGTAGCGCGAAGGCTCGCCCAGGTCTTTGTACACGCGCCAGAACGTGGCGCCGTCGCGGCGGCGCGGGGCCTTCATGCGGCTGATGGTGTCCAGGAACTCGGCGTCCGTGCCGGGCGCGATGCGGTAGCCCACCTCCACCGCCACGGGGCCGGCCTCGGGCAGGGGCTCGGCTTCGATGAAGAGCTCGTCCCAGGGCGTGGCCTGCGTCACCTCGTGCAGCGCCCCCATGCGCAGCGGCATGGGCTTGGCCAGCAGCAGGCCCACGCCCATCAGTGCAGCGGCGATGCACAGCGTGGGGGTCAGGCCCACGATGTCCGATGCCGCACCCCAGAACGCCGATCCCATCGCAAACGCGCCCAGCGCCGCCACCATGTGCATGGCCACCGCGCGCGAGCGCACCCACTGCGGCGCGCTGGCCTGCGTGGCGGTGTTGAAGGTGGACATGGCCGACATCCAGGCCGCGCCGGCGAACAGCATGGCGATGTAGACCACCCAGGCGATATGCGTCAGGGCGGCCACCAGCATGGCCGCGCCGAAGACGATGCCGCCCGCGCCCACGATGGCCTCCATGCCAAAGCGCGCCCGCAGCCGGCCCAGCACCAGGCCCACGCACACCGCACCGGTGCCCAGGCAGCCCATGAGCAGGCCGAACCCCGGCGCTCCAGTGCCCAGGCGCTGGGCAATCACGGGCAACAGAGCCCACAGGGCCGAGCCGGCAGCGCTGAACGCCATCACCCGCACCAGCTGCGCCAGGATCATGCGCGAGTGCCAGGCAAAGCGCAGGCCGCTCAGGGTGCCGCCCCATAGGCGCTCGGCCGGCAGCTTGGACGGCGGGTGCGCCTTGGGCGGCCAGCGGCGGATGGACTCCCACATCACCAACGTGGTGGTCACCGTGACGGCGAACACCCAGCCGGCGCCCAATTGGGCGAACACCAGCCCCGCCAGCGTGGGGCCCACGGCGCGCGCGGCGTTGTAGGCAATGCTCACGGCGGTGATGGCCTGGGGCCATTCGTCGCGGGGCACCGGGTCGATGACCGAGGAGTTCCAGGCCGGTGTCAGCACCGCCGTGCAGCAGCCGCAGACGAACACCAGGAGCAGCACGGAGGCCGGACCGCCTTTGCCCAGCAGCACCAGCAGTGCGAGCAGGCTGCAGGCTGCGATCTGCGCGATCAGCGCGCCCGAGACCAGGCGGCGCCGGTCCGTGGTGTCGGCCAGCACCCCTGCCGGCAGCGCCAGCAGGAACATCGGCATGAACACGGCCGTCTGTACCAGCGCGGCCAGGAACGACGAGCCCGAGAGCTCCACCATGAGCCAGGCGGCCGCCATGGTCTGCATGCCGTTGCCCACGAAGAACACGCCACCGCAGACCCACAGGCCCCGGAATGCTGGTTGGCGCAAGGGGCTCCACAAAGAGGTTGATGGCTGCGACATGGATGGTGGTGGGTGGGCGAGGGGTGTGGTGGTGGTCGGCCGGGCGTGTCGTTGGGGGCTGGTTCAACAGCTTGTGGCCGTGCGCCCCCGCTCCTGAGGATATCGCCGGATTCACGTTTCGGGGAATTGCCCGATGCGCGGGGCCCTGCAAAGGCGCAGCCTCATTCCATCAGTCCGTGTGCCGGCCACCGCGCAGCCGGTAGGTGCGCGGCACATCGGTGCGGGTGGCAACCAGCGCCTCGGCGCGTTGCTGCATGTCGGCCAGCGCCATGTCCAGGCCTCGCAGGGTGTCGGCATCCAGCCCGGCCAGCAGCTCCTGGTTCAGCGCCTTGACCTGTGGGAACAGCCCATCGTGCACCGCGCGGCCCTCGGGCGTAAGAGACAGCACGGCCTGGCGGCGGTCGCCCGGCATCGCGTCGCGGGTGAGCAGCTTCTTGGCCAGCAACGAGGTGATGGCGCGCGAGGTGCGCGCGCGGTCCAGCCCCAGGCGCTGCGCCAGTTCGGCGGGGGGCAGGCCAGGCTGCTGCGCCAGGACCATGAGCAGGCCCCACTCGCGCCGGGTGATGCCGTAGCCGCCCTCGCACAGCGGCACCACAAGACTGCCCGCCACCGCCAGCAGGCGGTTCACGCGGTACATCAGCAGGTCGTGGGCCACTTGTGGATCGGCCAGCCGGGAGGCCGGGGAGGGCGCGGGCATCAGGGTATCTCCGGGCATGAATTGATTAGATCAATCGATTGTGGGCCCAATACAGTCGGCCGCAGTGGCGCTCGTCCGTCCGCTGCCGACCCTTTTGCCACAGCCCCGCCATTGCCCGGAGATCCGACCATGCGCAAACCCCTCGCCCTCGTGCTGACCGCCACGCTTGCCCTGTGCGCCACCTTGGCACAGGCGCAGGAGACCCCCTTGCGCATCGTGGTGGGCTATGCACCCGGCGGCGCGACCGACCGCGTGGCCCGCATCGTGGCCGACAAGCTGGGCACCAGGCTCGGCACCCCCGTCATCGTGGAGAACAAGACCGGCGCAGGCGGCCGCCTCTCGGCCCAGGCGGTGAAGGCCGCACCCGCCAACCAGCCCACGCTGCTGCTGGCCAACCCCGCCGTCATGCTGGTGGCGCCCCTGGTGTTCCCCGATGCGGGCTACGACCCCGAGCGCGATTTCCGCCCGGTGAGCCACGTCAACAGCTACGAGTTCGGCGTGGCCGTGGGCAGCGCCGTGCCGGTCAAGGAGCTGCCGCATTTGATGGCCTGGCTGCGCGCCAACCCCGACAAGGCCAACTTCGGCGTGCCCGCCACGGGCAGCCTGCCGCACTTCTTCGGCTTGATGGTGGGCGACGCCGCCAAGGTGCGTGCCGAGGTGGTGGGCTACCGGGGCTCGGCACCGCTGCTCAACGACCTGCTGGGCGGCCAGGTGCCCGTGGCTTTCGACACCTTCGACACCCTGCTGCCGCAACACGAAGCCGGCAAGATCCGCATCCTGGCCGTGTCGAGCGCCAGGCGCAGCCCCCTGGACGGCAAGATCCCCACCTTCAAGGAAAGCGGCATGGACCTGGCCGCCACCGGCTGGAACACCTTCTTCGCCCCGATGAGCATGCCCAAGGCGCAGGCCGACCGCCTGGCCGGGCTGATCGTTGAGGTGATGAAGGACCCGGACACCCAGCGCAAGTTCGAGACGGCCAAGATGGAGCCAGTGGTGGCGACCATGGCACAGACGGAAGCGATGCTCAAGGCGTACCGCGCGCAATGGGCGCCGGTGGTGCAGCGCTCGGGCTTCAAGCCTTGATCTCACGCGCTTCTCAAGCGGTTTTTCAAGACGCAGAACGCCGAGCGCCAAAACACTTCGCGCCGCCCACCAACCGTTCACGCTGAGCCTGTCGAAGCGCCGCGCAAGGCTTCGACAAGCTCAGCCCGAACGGATTTGTTCGAGGTCAGTGCAAACCGATCAGATCACCCGACTCCCCAATACCTGCCCATGCCCCAGCGTCCCCACATCATCTTCATCGTCGCCGACGACCTCGGCTACGCCGACCTGGGCTGCTACGGCGGGCGCGAAGCCAGCTTCGGTCCGGTCTCGCCCGTGCTCGACGGCCTCGCCGCCCGCGGCCTGAAGCTCACGCAGGGTTACTCCAATTCACCCGTCTGCTCGCCCACGCGCTTTGCGCTGATGACCGCGCGCTACCAGTACCGCCTGCGCGGCGCGGCCGAGGAGCCCATCAACAGCAAGAGCCGGGGCAGCACCACGCTGGGCCTGCCGCCCGAGCACCCCACGCTGCCTTCGCTGCTGCGCGCAGCGGGTTACCGCACGGCGCTGATGGGCAAATGGCACCTGGGCTATCCACCTGCGTTCGGGCCGCTGCGCTCGGGCTACGAAGAGTTCTTCGGCCCCATGTCGGGCGGGGTGGACTACTTCACGCACTGCAGCTCGGGCGGCCAGCACGACCTGTACCTGGGCCACGACGAAAAGCAGCAGGACGGCTACCTCACCGACCTCATCACCGACCACGCGCTCGACTACGTGGAGCGCATGGCGCCAGGCGCGCAGGCCGGCACGCCGTTCTTCCTGAGCCTGCACTACACGGCGCCCCACTGGCCGTGGGAGACGCGTGACGACGAGGCGCTGGCGCAAGAGGTCAAGGGCAACCTGTTTCACCTGCACGGCGGCAACATCGACACCTACCGCCGCATGATCCACCACATGGACGAGGGCATAGGCCGCATCATGGCCGCGCTGCGCCGCCACGGCATCGACCGCGACACGCTGGTCGTGTTCACCAGCGACAACGGCGGCGAACGCTTCTCGGACAGCTGGCCCCTCGTCGGCGGCAAGATGGACCTGACCGAAGGCGGCATCCGCGTGCCATGGATCGCCCACTGGCCCGCAGTGATCGCGCCGGGCAGCGTGAGCCCGCAGACCTGCATGACCATGGACTGGTCCGCCACGATGCTCGATGCAGCCGGCGTGGCCGCTGCGCCCGACCACCCGCTCGACGGCCGCTCGCTGATGCCGCTGCTGCGCGACCCGTCGGTGCTGGACGAGCCCGCGCTGTTCTGGCGCATGAACCACCGGGGCCAGCGCGCCATGCGCCAGGGCGACTGGAAGTACCTGCGGGTGGATGGCAACGACTACCTCTTCAACCTGGCCCAGGACGAGCGCGAACGCGCCAACCGCGCGCCGGTGGAGCCCGCGCGCCTGCAGGCCATGCGCGCGGCGTGGGAGGCGTGGAATGCGTCGATGCCAGCGATTCCCGAAGACGCGACGGTGAGCCTGGGCTATTCGGTGAAGGACATGCCGGGGAGATAGGTTCCCCCTGAGTCGCTGCGCGCCTCGGTGGCGCGCGCCAGAGGCGCGGCACTGGTACAGGCCGCCCTGGTTTAGTTGACAGGGCGTCGCTCAACCCACACCCGTTCGGGCTGAGCCTGTCGAAGCCTCGCACTACCTGCGAAATCTACCAATCCCAGCCCCTGCCCTTTCGCGTTGGGTCCGTCGAAAAGCTGCCCTTTCACGCCATGGCTTCGACGGGCTCAGCCCGAACGGGTGGGACGATACGGGCGGGGCATTTTTACAAGCGTTTTTGGCCTCAATCGCTTGCCAGAAAATCGCCACCAGCTATTGATTCAATAGCGTCCCGCTGTTGCCGGCCTCCAGCAGCCGCGTGAGCAGCGGGTGCATCACCTTGCGGGCGCTGTAGATCAGGTGGAACTGCTCCTGCACGTCGGGGGTGGTGCCCACCTGCACCAGGCCGTGGGTGTGCGCCAGGTGCTCGCCCAGCGAGACGGGGGCGGGCATCACGCCCATGCCGGTGGCGGCGAAGGTGCTCAAGAGGGCGCTGTCCTCGAACTCGCCGGCGATGCGCGGTCGGATGCGTTCGCGCTCCAGCCAGTGGTCGATGCGCGCCCGCATGGCGGCGTGGTCGGTGGGCAGCAGCACGGGCACCACGGCCAGGCTGTGCGGGAAGTCCGTGGCGGCCGCATCGGCCCACAAGGGCGGCGCGTACCAGGCGATGGCGCTCGTGCCCAGCAGCTGGCTGGTGGTGCGCAGCGCGCGGTTGGGCGGCGCTGCGCGGTCGGCCAGCACCGCGTCGAGCTTGTGCAGCGCCAGCTCGCCCAGCAGCGGCTGGAACTCGCCCTCGTGGCACAGCAGGCGCAGGTGGGGCTCGTCCAGCACGGGGGTCAGCAGCCGGTGCACGGCCAGCTTGGCGATGCCGTCGGAGATGCCCAGGTTCAGCCGCAGCGTCTGGCCGGTGGCGGCCTCGCGCACGCGCACGGGCAGCAGCTCGCCCAGGGCAAAGATGTGGTCGGCCTCGTGCAGCGCGGCCACGCCGGCGTCGGTGAGCACCAGGTTGCGGCCCTCGGTGCGCAGCAGGCTCACGCCCAGGGCCTTTTCCAGCTCGCGCACCTGGGCGCTGATGGTCTGCACGGCCATGTCCAGCCGCTCGGCGGCGCGCGCGATGCCACCCTCCTTGGCCACTACCCAGAAGTAGAAAAGATGGCGGTAGTTGAAGCTCTGGCTCATGGGGGTCTTGAAGGGAAAAATGGGTTTGGTTCGTAAAAACCGAACCAATGGTATCAATATGACAGGTTTTTAAGAATCTCTTGCGTCCCTACAGTGCGGGCTGTTGCCGGTTGGAACGCCCGGCAGAAGAACCAATTCCCTTCGGAGCAAAGATTCATGGAAACAATAGGAACCTGGTGGATGTGGGCGGGATTCGCCGTCTTCGTGGTCGTCGCCATCGGCGTGGACCTTCTGGTGATGGAGCGCCAGGGCGCGCACAAGGTCACGATGAAAGAGGCGCTGCGCTGGAGCCTGCTGTGGTTCTCGCTGGCCTTCGTGTTCGTCGCCATCCTGTGGCGGTACCTCGACAGCAGCCAGGGCCGCGAGGTGGCCAACACGGTGTCGATGCAGTTCATCACCGGCTACCTGGTGGAAAAGAGCTTGTCGATCGACAACATCTTCGTCTTCCTGATGCTGTTCAGCTACTTCGCCGTGCCGCCGCAGTACCAAAAGCGTGCGCTCATCATCGGCATCATCGGCGCCATCGTGCTGCGCACGCTGCTGATCCTGGCGGGGGCCTGGCTGCTGGCCACCTTCCACTGGCTGCTCTACGTGTTCGGCGCGTTCCTCGTGGTCACGGGCGCCAAGATGTGGTTCGCCGCCGGGCAGGAGCCCGACATCGCCACCAACCCGGTGCTCAAGTTCCTGAAGAAGCGCATCCGCATCACCGACCAGTTCGACGGCGAAAAGCTTTCCACGCTGGTCAACGGGGTGAAGCACTACACCCCGCTGTTCGTGGTGCTGGTGCTCATCGGCACCACCGACATCATCTTCGCCGTGGACAGCATCCCTGCCATCTTCGCGATCACCAACGACCCGTTCATCGTGCTCACGGCCAACATCTTCGCCATCCTGGGCCTGCGCGCGCTGTACTTCCTGCTGGCTGACCTGGCGGACCGCTTCCACCTGCTGGCCTATGGCCTGGCGCTGGTGCTGATCTTCATCGGCGGCAAGATGCTGCTCATCGACCTGGTCAAGATCCCGATCGGCTACGCCCTGCTGGTGACAGCCGGCCTGATCGCAGGCTCCATCTTCCTGTCGCTGCGCAGTTCGGGGGGCAATCCCCAGCCGGCACAGGCCCTGCCACCCAAGGACTGACCGCAAGGGAGCACGCACCATGGAACTGCTGGACTCTGTACTGTTGTTTCTCCTGGGCGGCCTCGTCGCCGCCACCGTCATCGCCCACCGGGCGGGCAACGAGAAGCGCGATGTGCGTCTGCTGATGGGGCTGTCGGCCCTGTGCGGCGCGGGCACGGCAGCCGCCTTTGCCTGGAACTGACCGCGCGATGATGTCCATGCTGTGCTCCCTGCGCCGCTGGCTGCGCGGCCTGGAACCCCGGGCCCGCACGCACCTGGACCGCAGCTGGCTTTCCGGCCTGCGGCCATGGCTGGAGCGGCGCGCGCTGTTCCGCTTTCAGCGCGAGCCGCTGGCGCGCGGTGTGGCAGCGGGCATGTTCTGCGGACTCATCCCCGGGCCGCTGCAGATCCCGGGCACGCTGGTGGTGTGCGCCGGGATTCGCGGCAACGTGGTGGCCGGGTCTGTGGCCACGTTCTATACCAACCCGTTCACCACCGTGCCGCTGTATGCATTGGCGTTTTACCTGGGGTCGCTGGTGATGCCCGGCACGCAAACCCTGCCGCCGTGGAGCAGCGTCGCGCCGGGCGGCGATTTCTCGGTGCAGGCGATGGCGGCGTGGATCCAGGCCCTGGGCACGCCGCTGCTCGTCGGCCTGCCCACACTGGGACTGCTGCTCGCGGCGCTGGGTTATGCCGCGGTGCAACTGATGTGGCTGGCCCCTGCTTTGCAGCGCAAGCGCCGGCTGGCACGCTGCCGAGCTTCCGCTGCGTAGAGCACGGATCGGCGCTGCTCACTTTCCGAAGCGCTAAACCGCAGATCCTGAAGTCCACAAGCTGCGAAACTGGCGCCCGGCCATCGCCAGTGCCACCGCGGAACCGGCTTCGCCGGGCCGCTGGAGGCGTCCCCTTGAGGGGGAAGCGGCGCAGCCGCTCAGGGGGCTCAATCAATGGGGTTAGTCAAGCTTTACGCCGACCTTGGTGATGACGCGTCCCCACTTCTCCCGCTCGGCACGCGCAAAGCTGCCCATCTGCGCCGCAGTGCCGGGCATGGGCTCCACGCCCAGGGCCTGCAGGCGCGCCTTGGTGCGGGTGTCGGCCAGCGCGGCCTGCAGGGCCTTGCTGAAGTTCGCCACCACCTCGGGCGGCGTGCCGGTGGGTGCGACCACGCCCTGCCAGGCATAGCCTTCAAAACCCTGCAGGCCCTGCTCTGCGATGGTGGGTACATCGGGCATGGTGCCCACACGCTGCGGGCTGGCCACGCCGATGGCCCTGACCTTGCCGGTCGCGAGGAAAGGGTACACCGTGGCGCTGTCGATCCACATCGCGGGCACCTGGCCGCCGATCACGTCCTGGATGGCAGGGGCGGCGCCGCGGTAAGGCACATGCGTGAGCTTGAGACCGCTTTGCTCGCGGAACAACTCGCCCACCAGGTGGTGCGGGCTGCCCGGCCCGGCGGATGCCCAGTTCACGCCGTCAGGCAAGCCCTTGGCCCAGGCCATGAACTCCTTCAAATTCTTGGCCGGCACGTTGTTGGACACCACAAGGAACATGGGGAAGCGCACCAGCAGTCCCACGGGCTGGAAGTCCTTCTCGGAGTTGTAGCTGAGCTTGCTGAACAGGAACGGGTTGGCCGCCAGCGTGGCGAAGTCGGCCGAGAAGATGAGGTTGCCGTAGTCCTTGTGGCGTGCGCTGTATTCGGCCGCGATGTTGGTGCCCGCGCCGGGCTTGTTGTTGATGACGATGGGGCGGCCCAACGTGGCCGACATCGACTCGGCAATCGTGCGCGCCACGATGTCGGAGCCGCCGCCGGCCGCATAGCCCACCACCCATTCGAGCGGCTTGGGGTCTTGGGCTTTGGCGGGCAGGGCCAGCGTGGTGAGTGCCAGGGCGCCTAGGGTGGCGAGGAAGTGTTTGCGCAGCATGGTTTTGTCTCCGGGTTGTTGTGCGTGGTGGTCGGGTAAACGGCGGCGCGCTGTCTGTGCAGTGCTGTGGCCGCTGCGGGTGAAGCTCGGGGTTCAGGCCATGGTGTGTGCAGGCGCGACGGGGGTGATGGCCGGGTGCTCGGCGGGCGGGGGCGCGTTCCGCCCGCGTGCCAGCCGCAGCGCATCGCACAGCGTGGCGTGGTCGCCGATGTGGTTGGCCAGCAGCAGCACCAGGCGTGCGTTCATGGCGTGGCTCTCGGGGAGGGACAGGCCCTGATGGGCATTGATCAGCGCTTCGTAGAAGTCGTCGCAGGCCTGCAGGTGGGGCTGGGTGTTGAGCATGGTCTGGGGCTCCGTGGAGTCAGGCGTGGGCGGCCGTGGCGCGGGCCAGGGCAGCGCGCACGGCGGCTTCGGTGGGTATGCGCCAGCGCGCGCACACGTGCTGGTCGGGGCGCACCAGGTAGGCGGTGTGGGGCAGGGCGTCCAGGCGCTGCGCGGCCAGGCCATCGCTGTCCCGCACCTCCACGCCGATCTGCAGCACCTGCACCTGCGGCACTTCGAATGCCCAGCCAGGTGCCGCGCCAAAGACGATGAGCGTGAACTGCGGACCCAGTTCGCGCAGCAGCCAGGTGGGCTGGCCCTGGCGTGCCAGCGGTGCGTCCAGCAGCACGGCGCCCGGCACCTGCGTCCCTGCGAAGGTGTCCGTGTCAGGCGTGTTCAAGGGCGATGCGTGCAGCGTCGCCGGCACCGACAGGCGCCCGCTGTTGACGATGCGCCGCGCGAACGCATGGTCGCGCGCCAGGTGCAGTGCGGCATCGCGGAACAGCCGGCTGATCTCGCTCTTGGGCGTGATGAAGTCGGTGGCACGCGTGGAGTTGGCAATGTTCTCGTCGGCCGCGTACTCGCGCTCGGGGCCGTAGCTGGCCACCAGCGCAGCGCTGGCCCAACCCTGCAGCACCCCATCGAGCTTCCAGGCCAGGTTCTCCGCGTCCTGCACGCCGCTGTTGGCGCCGCGTGCGCCAAAGGGCGAGACACCGTGGGCGCTGTCGCCCACGAACACCACGCGGCCGTGCACGAAACGGTCCATGCGCAGGCAGGCAAACGTGTACACGCTGGCCCAGTCCAGCTCGAACTGCGCCTGGGGCCCCAGCAGCGCCTTCACGCGCGGCAGGATGTTCTCTGGCTTCTTTTCCTCTTCGGGGTCGGCGTCCCACCCCAACTGGAAGTCGATGCGCCACACGTTGTCGGGCTGGCGGTGCAGCAGCACGCTCTGGCCGGGGTGGAAAGGCGGGTCGAACCAGAACCACCGCTCGGTCGGAAAATCGGCACCACCCGCCAGCTTCACGTCGGCGATCAGAAAGCGGTCCTTGAAGATGCGGCCTTTGCTCTCCAGGCCCAGCATCTGCCGCAGGGGCGAGCGCGAGCCGTCGCACGCGGCCACCCACTGCGCGCCAATGCGGTAGTCGCCCTCGGGCGTGGCGACGGTCAGCAGGGCGTTGCCCTCGTGCTGCTCCACGGCGGTGACCCGGTTGTGCCAGCGGATGTCGATCCCCGGCAACTGCAGCGCCCGCTCCACCAGGTAGGCCTCGGCGTAGTACTGCTGCAGGTTGATGAAGGCCGGGCGTTCGTGACCCTGCTCGGGCAGCAGGTTGAACTCATACAGTTGCTCGTCCTGCAGGAAGACCTTGCCCACGTTCCACGACACGCCCTTGTCCACCATGCGCTGGCCCACGCCCAGGCGGTCCCAGATCTCCAGCGTGCGCTTGGCAAAACAGATGGCACGCGAGCCGGTGGAGAGCTTGTGGTCGTTGTCCAGCACCACCACGCGCTGCCCGCGCTGCGCCAGGTCGATGGCGAGCGACAGGCCCACGGGGCCCGCACCCACGATGACCACGGGGTGCTGCGCGGGCGTGGCGCTGTCCTGGTCGGGCGAGCGCACGTAGCCGAATTCAAGGGCCTGCACCTCGGCGCCGCTGGCGTGGAAGGCCTCGGGAGGCATGTCTCTGGGGTTCATGGCGTCATGACCTTTGTGTCTTGGATCGAGCCGGGCGCTGCTCCGGGAGCGGACCTTTGCAACTGGCGCAGCCCCCAGCGAGGGACGCCAAGCCAGGGCCGCCCCACAGCGAGGGCGTCGTCCCCCTTCCCGCAGCGCGCAGCGGTGCGAGAGAAGGGGGAAGGCACGCAGCGCCTCAGGGGAGGTGTTTCTCTATTCAACCTTCCAGTGCTTTCCACATCGCCACATCCCGCTCGGCCGTCCAGATGCGCGGGTCGGGGTACTGCGTGGCCTCGTCGTAGGCGCGGGTCACGTCGAACGGCATGCAGTGGTTGAAGATCACCCAGTGGCCGTACTTGGGCTGCAGTTGTGCGAACGTGGCCTCGTACACCTTGCGCAGGTCCTCGCCCTGGGCGGCACTGGCTTTCACGCTGTTGTACAGGTCGCTGATGAAGGCGCGCGTGCCGGCAAGGCCCGCCTGGACCTGCTCGGGCGTCTGCAGCGCGGCGCCCCGGCCCGGCACGAGCTTTTCGGGCTTCAGGGCCGCAATGTTGTCCAGCGTCTGCGGCCAGTCCTCGAAGTAGGCGTCGCCCGCATACGGCGTGGCGTCGAACTCCACCAGGTCGCCGCTGAAGAGGATCCTTTCCTGCGGCAGCCAGGCCACGGTGTCGCCCTTGGTGTGGCCACGGCCCAGCTGCAGGATCTGCACTTCCAGCTGGCCCAGCCACAGCGTCATCTTGCCGGTGAAGGTCATCGTGGGCCAGGTGAGGCCCTCGGGCACGCTCTCCACGTTCTGGAACAGGCGCGGGAAGCGGCCGATCTCGCTGTCCTTATCGAACTGGCCGCGCTCGACGATCAAATCGCGCGTGTCCTCGCTGGCAATGATGTGCTCGGCGCCGTAGGCGCTGGCCCCCAGCACGCGCACCGCGTGGTAGTGCGAGAGCAGCACGTACTTGATGGGCTTGTCCGTCACCTCGCGGATGCGGCGGATCACGTCCTGCGCCATCACGGGCGTGGCCTGGGTGTCGATGACCATCACCGCATCGTCGCCAATGATGATGCCGGTGTTGGGATCGCCCTCGGCGGTGTAGGCATAGGCATGGTCGGAGAGCTTGTCGAAGCTCACCTTCTTGACGTCCAGGTCGGCGGCGGAGGCGAAGGTCTTGGTGGTCATGGGCGGTGCAATTCGTTATGGATGAATGCATTTATCTAAACAGAATGTTTTGATGTTAGGCAATAAATTCGCCAATGTCTAATGCATTTGTTTAGGTGAAAACCCGAACGCATTGGCGCCGGCCCTTGCCGTGGACAATCGCACCCATGGCCTCCTTCGCACCCGACATGCCCCGCCCCGACGATGAAGACGACAGCCCGCGCGCGCCGCGCGGCATCCAGAGCGTGGAGGTGGGCGGGCAACTGCTCAAGGTGCTGGCGCGCACCGGCCGCCGCATGGCGCTCAAGGACCTGGCGCGCGCCGCCGAAATGACGCCCGCCAAGGCGCACCCGTACCTCGTGAGCTTCGGCAAGCTGGGCCTCATCGAACAGGACACCGTGAGCGGCCACTACGGCCTGGGCCCGCTGGCGATGCAGCTGGGCCTGATCAGCCTGCAGCAGGTGGACCCGGTGCGTCTGGCGATCGCCGAGCTGCCCGCGCTGGCCCAGCGCATCGGCTACACCGTCTCGGCCTCGGTCTGGGGCGACAACGGCCCCACCATCATCCGCGTGGAAGAAGGCCCCACGGCCGTGTACGTGGCCATGCGCCATGGCACGACCGCGTCGGTGCGCCACACGGCCACGGGCAAGGTGTTCGCGGCCTTCGGCCCGCGCGAGCGCGCTGCCGCCGCGCTGGCGGCCGAGGGGTTTGCGGGGGCTTTGGACGAACCCGCGTTTGCGGCCGAGCTGGACGCTGTGCGCACGCACCAGGTGGCACAGGTGACCGACCAGCTGCTGCCCGGCATCAGCGCACTGGCCACCCCGGTGTTTGATGGGTTTGGGCAGCTGGTGCTGTGCCTGGCGGTGATCGGGCCAAGTGCGACGCTGCAGACAGGGCCGGACAGCGCGTCAGCGCAGCATCTGCGGGAGGCGGCCAGCAGTTTGTCGCAGCGGCTGGGAGCGGGTGCCTGAACGGAGCGAGCGCCCGGTGAGCGGCTTGCGGGCGTGATGCCTCACTCTCGGTGCCGGAACGCGATGTGCGTCAGGACTTGTACTTGATGCTGCACCCATATGGCTGCGTCGTCGCCGCCGAGATGGGCTTGCCCGCCAGTGCTTCCGACAGCCCCACCTTCACATAGTTGGTGGCCTTCTCGATGTCGGCCGGGCGGGCCGAGGGAATGCTGTCGATGCCGCCCGCGTACACCAGCACGCCCTGCGGGTTGACGATGTACATGTGCGGCGTGGTGCGTGCGCCGTAGCTCTTGCCCACGGTGCCTTCCTCGTCCATGAGCACGGCGGTGGGCTGGGCCTTGCGCTCGGTGAGCCAGGCCGTGAGCTTGGCGGGCTCCAGGTAGTCGCTACTGGCCTTCTCGGTGGAGTTGACCGCGAGCCAGACCACGTTCTTGCTGGCGGCGTCCTTCTGGGTGGCGGGCATGTTGCCGCTGTCGTAGTGCTTGCGCACGAAGGGGCAGCCGGGGTTGGTCCATTCCAGCACCACATGCTTGCCCTTGAAGTCGGACAGGCGCACGGTCTTGCCGGTGGCGTCCTTGAGCGTGAAGTCGGGGGCCGGCTGGCCCACGGTGGTGGCGGCCTGGGCGGCGCCGCTGGCGAACAGCGCGGCGGCAGAAGCAATCAGCGTACGGCGAAGCAACTTCATGGCGGGATCTCCCTGGGTTGATGGCGACGGTGAACAACGACAACCAACGGACAACGCTCTGCATGGATGGCATGCAGCGCGGCCACTGGTTGATGCATCTACAGCCGGGCGATGGTGGCGCGCACCTCCTGCACGCTGAGCACCTCGGTCAGTACCACGGGCGGCTTGCCGGCCTGGTAGAACACATACACGGGCACGCCGTTGCGGCCCAGCTGCGCGAGGGCGGCGGTGATGGCCGGGTCGCGGCGCGTCCAGTCGGCGCGCAGCAGCGCCACGTTCTTGGCGGCGAGGTCGGCCAGCACGTCGGCATCGGCCAGCGTGGTCTTCTTGTTGTACTGACAGGTCACGCACCAGGCGGCGGTGAAGTCGACGAACACGGGGCGGCCACCAGCCGTGATCTGCTCGGCCGCGCCGGGGGTCCAGGCCTGCCACTGCGCGCCGCCTGCGCTGGCGGGCTGTGCCGTGTGCAGGGCTGGCACGTTGGTGATGTGCGGTCCGAACGACCAGGCCAGCAGTGCGAACGCGGCCACCGATACCGTGGCCATCCAGCGGCGCGCGCGGCCCGCCAGCGACAGCGACCAGGCGACCAGCCCCACGCCCACCAGCAGGATCAGCAGCGCGCCCGCGCCGTCGATGCCGCTTTGCTGCCCCAGCACCCACACCAGCCACACCACGGTGGCGAACATCGGGAAGGCCATGAACTTGCGGAAGGTGTCCATCCATGCACCGGGGCGTGGCAGGGCGCGCGCCACGGCAGGGATGAAGCTCGCGGCCAGGTAAGGCAGCGCCAGGCCCAGGCCCAGCACCGCGAACACGGCCAGCGCCTGGGGCACCGGCAGCGTGGCCGTGAGGCCCATGGACGCGCCCATGAACGGCGCGGTGCAGGGCGATGCGACGGCCACGGCCAGAACGCCGGTCAGAAAGCTGTCGGCCACCGGGTGGCGCGCCTGCAGGCTGGCCACGGACGACGGCAGAAAGTGCCCGAACTCGAAGACGCCCGCCAGGTTCAGCCCGATCACCGTGAACAGCGCGGCAAGTGCGGCCACCACCGCGGGCGACTGCAGCTGAAAGCCCCAGCCCACGGCCTCGCCCGCGGCGCGCAGGCCCAGCATGAGCGCGCCCAGCAGCATGAAGGACAGCACGACCCCCGCCGTGTACGCCAGGCCGCTCAGGCGGTGCGCGCGGCGGTCCTGCGCGTGCTGGGTGAAGCCCACGACCTTGATCGCCAGCACCGGAAATACGCAGGGCATGAGGTTGAGGATGAGGCCGCCCAGCAGGGCGCCGAGCAGCGCCGCCGAGAGCGTGAGGCTGGATGCGCCCGAACCCGCGCCCGAGCCGCCCGCAGCCGCGCTTGCGTTGGCAGCATTGGCCTTGAGCGCTGCCTCCAGCGCGGGCGACACGGCGGCCACGGAGGCCGCCTGCGGCCAGGTGCCCAGCACCTTGAGCTCCGCCCGGTAGCCCGTGCGGGTGTCGGGGCCGGTGGCGTGGGCGCCCGCGCCCCGCGGGGCCGACCGCTCGGCCAGCACCACCGGCATCAGGCTGGGACTGTGGCTGCGCTGGTCCGCCAGCGGGATCCTGGCGGTCCACACGCTGCCGTTCCAGGCCTGCGTCCACTGCGCGGCGTTGTCGATGACTTCACTGGTCTCCGGGAACACATCAAGCGTCTTGCCCCTGAGCGCAACGGGCAGCCCGTGCACGCTGACCTGCAGGGCATTGCCGTCGGCAATCTGCGCCTGGCTGTCCGGCACGATGCCGTTCGTGCCTGCCAGCACCGGTTGCGGCTGCGCCTTGGCCGCCGCCTCGAACGCGGCGCCGTTCAAGGCCGTGGTGCTGCGGATGGGCAGTTGCAGGGTGAACTCGCCCTCTTCGGGAATGCACTCCTTGCGGCAGACCAGCCAGGAGGCGCGCAGCTTGATGGTGGCGTCCCTGGCCAGCGGCCCGGCGGCGAAGGTGCTGGCCACGGTGACCGGCACGGGCAGAAGCACCGTGCCTTCGTAGCCGTAGTTCGCCAGCGTGCCGATGGGAATCTTTTTGGGCAGGGGCCAGGCGATCTCTCCGGCGTCCAGTCCGGCGGGCAGCGTCCAGGCCAGGTCGGTGGGCAAACCCGAGTCGCCGGGGTTCTTCCAGTAGGTATGCCACTCTGGCTGGTGGGTGATCTGCAGGCCCAGCCACAGCGGCTGCCCCGGCGCCACGCCCTGCGGCGCGTGGGCCATCAGCTCGGCCCGCACGTACGGCGTGGTGACCACGCTCGTGCCCTGGCCGCTGGTTTTGGTGCTGAGTTGGGCGCTGGCGCTTGTCCATGAAGCGCAGGCTGCTATCAAAAGCAGAGTATTCGCGAGGCGGTGGAGCAGGCGTGAGGACATGGTTGCAGTGTGGGAGCAGGCGCGGCGCCGTTGGTTCCGATGCCGCACCCCTGATTCCGGTCAATCCTCCATTGTGCGCGGCGCTGCCCGCAGGCGCCGGGAAGTGCGCTACTGCGTCCCCAGATTCAGTTCGGCCCGGGGCGTCCACTTGTCCGCCTGGCTGCCCGACTTGGGCGCCGCCACGAAGAGCCGCTCCGTGGGCAGCTTCTGCGCCACCAGATAGCTGCGGACCGCTTGGCCGCGCTCCTGGGCCAGGTCGGCCGCCATGGCCTCGGTGGCGCTCTGGTTGGCCAGCAGCAGGGCTTCCATCTCGGGCACCGTGAGTTCCTTGGCCAGGCCGACGAGGTTGCGCGGCTTGGCCATGTCGGCGCGGCGGTACACCTCCTTGAGCAGGGCGGGGTACTCCGCGGCCGAGACGGGTGCGGTGTCAGCGGGGCTGGCGCGGCGCTTTTCGGCCAGCACCTGCTGCTGCAGGCGCTCGCGCTGCAGGCCTTCGCGCTCGTCCTTCAGGCTGGCCATGCCGGTCACGGTGATCTTGAGCGCAGGCCGGTCGGCCAGGGCCTTCACCACCTTGTCCAGGTTCTGCTTCGCGTCCGCCGTGAGCGTCGCGCTGCCGGGCGCAAAAGCGACGTGGCTCATCTCGCTGCCGCCGCCGAAGGCGCTGGCCAGCAGGCTGAACGGGGCGGTGATCGCCTTGCCGATGAGGTTGACGATGATCCTGCCGATCACGGGCCCCAGGCGGAACTGCGGGTCGTTCAGCGAGCCGCTGATGGGCAGGTCCAGATCGATCACGCCGTCGCGGTCGGCCAGCAGGGCCACCGCCAGCTTCACCGGCAGGCTGTTGGGCGCACCCTCCACCGGTTCGCCGAACGTCAGCTGGTTGAGCACCAGCCGGTTGCTGGCCGTGAGCTGGCCGCTGGGCAGCACCTTGTAGTTCACGTCCATGCTGAGCTTGCCGCGCTCGATGCCGTGGCCAGCGTACTTCACCGCATAGGGCGTGAGCGGCGGCAGCTCCAGGTCGCGCACCTTGCCCACGATGTCGAGCGCCAGCGGCTTGGCCAGCGGGTTGAGCTTCCCGGTGACTTCAAGCGAAGCCGTTCCCTCGGCGCGGCCGCGCAGCTCCAGGTCGGCCAGCAGGGGCTCGCCGCCGGGCGCCTCGGACGAGAAAGCGCTCAGCTTGCCGGTCAGCTCGGACAGGTCGGCAGAGTAGTTGGGTTTGATGAAGAAGTCCGAGAACAGTACCTTGCCGTTGACCAGGCTCACGGGACCGAACTGGACGACGGGGGCCAGCGGGTCCACCTTGGCCAGGGCGGTGCTGGCGGGGGCACTGGCGGCTGCGATTGGGGCGGCAGCGCTGGCGGATGCGCCAGCGGGGGCGCTGGCCGCTGCGTTGGCGGCGCTGGCCGCGTTCGCAGCCTGCGCCTCGGCCGGCGTCTTGGCGATATCGCTCAGGTTGATGCGCCCGGCCTCGTTCACGGTGATGCGCGCGAAGAAGTCCACCAGGCTGGTCTCCTTCACATCCACCCGTGGCGCGGTGCCGGGGGCTGTGGCCACGGACAGGCCGCGCAGGGTCAGGCTCTTCCAGGCCAGCAGTTCCTCGCCCACCTGGGCCTCGGTCTTGGGGGTCGATGCGGCGGTGCTGTTGGCCGTGAGTTCATCGATGGCCGCATCGCCCGCCAGGCGCAGGCTGGTGCCCTTGTCATTCAGGGCCAGCGCGACCTGGCCCTTGAAGCCGATGTCGGCGCGCAGCAGCTCCACCGAGAGCTGGCTGGCCAGGTAGCCGTCCAGCGCATGCAGCGGCAGCCGCGCCAGGTCGAGCTTGCCCTGTGCCGCCAGGGGCTGCAGGGCCAGCGTGCCCTGGTAGTCGATCTTGCCGGCCTCGGGTTTGCTGCCGCCTTTGCCGCCACCCCTGCCGGGCGCGGCGGCGCGGGCCGACAGCTGGAACGCCTCGGGCTTGCTGCCGTCGCTGGCCAGGTTCTTCGCGGAGAGATTCAGCGCCGACAAGTCCAGCGCCACAGGGCGGGGCTGGGCGTTGTCGGCGAAAGACACCGTGCCGCCTTCCACGGCCAGGTCGGCCACGCGCAGCTTCCAGGGTGCGGCCGTGGCGTTGCCGGAGGGAGCGGCCGTACCGCTGTCGGGGGCCGGTGCCTGTGCGGAGCCGGCAGCCTTCATCCAGCGCTCGAACATCCAGCGCCCGTCCGCGCTGCGCTCGATCGCGGCCAGGGGCTGCGACAGCGTCAGCCTGGCCAGCGTGGCCGTGCGCGCATCGAGCGGCACCTGCACGCCTTCCACCGCCAGCTTGCCCAGTCCGACCACGGTGGTGCGCCCCTGCTTCACCGCCAATTGCTCCAGCGCCAGCGGGCCTGCGGTCAGCGTCACGCCGGTAGCGCCAGCCTGCGCGGCCTTGGCCGTGGGTGCCTCCCACAGCACGCCCAGGTCGCCCGTGACCTGGCCTGCCACGGTGGGCTCCAGCAGCTGCGCCAGGTACGGGGCGGCCAGCTGCAGCGACAGCGCCTGTGCCGATGCATTGACCTGCGCCTTCTGGTCGGTTGCTTCGCCACTGAACTGCAAGCCGCCCTCCTGCAGCTGGAGCCCGCCCTTGAAGCGGGCGGGCTTGACCAGCGGCAGCGCCATGTCCGCCACATCCAGCGTGACTTCCGTGGCCTGCAGCGTGGCGGCGGGCCGGGTCGTCTGGTCGGACCACCGCACGGTGCCGCCGCGCACTGCGGCGCTGTCCACCCGCACGGCCCAGGCAGGGGCGGCGGGTGGCTTGGTGCCGGCCTTGCTGGCACTGGTACGGGGCGCGGAGGCCGCCATGCTGGCGGTGGCCTCGGGCGCAGAAGCTGGCGGTGGGGATGGCTGTGCTGCCGACGCGGCCGCACTGGTCGTCGATGCTGCCTGTGCGCCGGAGGGTGCCGGGCTGGGCGCGAGTTGTGCCAGATTGATCCGGCCCGACGCATCGCGCGCTGCGGTGACCACGGGCGCGGTCAGCTCCACCTGGCTCAGGTGCACCACCTGCTCCAGCGGGCGCACATCGGCCATCTCGATTTTCAGGCGTTCGTACGACAGCAGGTCGCCCCCCTGGCGGTCGGTCAGCCGCACATCGCGCGCCTGCACGGTGCCGGTCAGCTTGACCGACATGCGTGGCGCCTGCTCGAAGGCCACCTTCACGTCCACGTCGAGCGTGGCGTCCTGGACCTTGACGGGGACACTGGCGGGCAGGTAGCCCAGGTAGGGGCTCAGATGCAGGCCATTCCATCGGATGCTCGCCTCCCCCTGGCCCGTCTGCGCGAACGGGGTGCCCGCGGCGGACGAGTCGAAGTGGCTGCCGTTGATCGCGAAGGAAAGGTGGGGCTCGACCTTGACGTCGTGCTTGGAGGGAAGGGTGCTGATGAAGGGCACCGTGAGCGCCAGGTCGCGCACCTCGTGGGTCTTGCCCACGGCCTGGTCCGTGAAGTCGATGCTGCCGCCGCTGAGCGACAGGTTGTAGAGAGCCAGGCGTGCGGGACCGCTATTGGGCTCGCCGGTGGGCGCGGTGACCTTGGCGATGATGTCGTCCACGTCGTAGTGGCCATCACCCCGGTGCGTGAGGCGCAGCACAGGGTTTTCAATGCTGAAGGCGTCCACCACCGGGGCCAGGCGCAGCAGCGACTGCAGCTCGCCATCGGCATACACCCGGCCGATGGTCAGCTGCGGCGGTGCGCCCTCGGCACCGGCCACAGCCACATCGCTCAGGGCCAGCTCCAGCGTCCAGGGTTTGAAATCGATGGCGCCTACCGTCACCTGGCGGCCGAGCTGCTCGCTGGCCGCGCGCTCCAGCGGCCCCTTGATGAGTGCGGGAACTGCCAGCCAGGCCACCAGCCACAGGCCGATCAGGCCTGCCAGGGCACCCAGTGCGGGTCGGAACCAGCGGTGCTGGCGGAGGGCGGCAAGGGACAGGGCAGGGCGCAGGGCAGGCGGCATGGTGGCGGCGGACGGATGGGCGCCGCGGCCACAGGCACCGAAGGCCTGGGGCTACACAAGGAGAACGACCGCGCGCGCGGGCCACATTGTCCCAGTTGTCGGGCACCGCGCGTAAGCCATTGCAACGGGGGGGGCCCTAGGCGAAGCCCAGCACCACCCTGCGGGTGGTGGCGCTCTTCTTCTCGATCTTGGTCACCACGATGGCACCGATCTCCACCGTGTTGGCCACATGCGTGCCGCCGCAGGGCTGAAGATCGATCAGCGGCATGCCGCCATCGCCGCCATCACCCCCGATGCGGATGGTGCGGATGCGCCCCGTGCCGCGCGGTGGCTGCACGCTCATGCTCTTGACCAGCGTGGGGTTGGCGTCCAGCTCCTCGTCGCTGATCGATGCCACGGTGAGCGGGTGCGCGGCGGCCACCAGCGTGGCGATGGCGGCGGTCAGCTGGTCCTTGTCCAGCGGGTCGGTCATCGCAAAGTCCAGCCGCGCATAGTCGGGCGTGATGGAGCAGCCGTTGACCAGCTGCGGCACCACATGGCACAGCAGGTGCGACGTGGTGTGCAGCCGCATCATGCGGTGGCGGCGCTCCCAGTCGATGCGGGCGGTGACGGCCGTGCCGGCGGCCAGCTGCGCCAGGCGGTCTTCCTGGCCGGGGGCCGGAACGTGCACGATGTCGCTGGTGGGCTTGCCGTCGGCATCCTTGCCCTTGCGGGTGTCGGCGATGGCGATTTCGGTGCCATCGGCCAGCGCCAGCACGCCGCTGTCCCCGGCCTGGCCGCCGCCCAGCGGGTAGAACACCGTCTGGTCCAGAACGATGCCCGCGTCGGTCACGGCGGTGATGTGGGCGCTGCACTCGCGCAGGTAGGCGTCTTGTCGAAAGAGGTCGTGGGTCATAAATCAGGTCGTGCCATAAGATCGCAGCTTGACCGAGTTGTGGTGGGAGATTGCTATGCAGATTACACGCCTGAAGTTAAAGAATTGGCGCAACTTTCGTGAAGCGGACATACCGCTGGCCATCCGCACACACGTTCTCGGAGCGAATGCTTCAGGAAAGTCCAATCTCCTGGATGTGTTTCGTTTCCTTCGAACCGTAGCGCAAACGGAGGGTGGCGGGGTGCAAAAAGCGCTGAAGGATCGCGGCGGGTTGACCAAACTGCGGAGTTTGCATGCCCGTCGTGATCCGGAGGTGCGCATTGAACTGGATCTGATGGATGACAGCGGACCTACTACGACCCGTTGGAGATACGTTCTAGGATTGAAATCAGAAGGAAAAGGCCAACAACGTGTGTTGGTTTCCGAGGAGCGCGTTGAGAAGGACGGAGAGCTATTGCTGGATAGGCCCAATAATTCGAAAGATCGGAGTGATCCGGAGCGCCTGACGCAAACTCATCTGGAGCAGATCGGAAGCAATTTGACGTTCCGCGCACTTGCGGAGTTTTTTGCCTCTACAACTTACCTGCACCTTGTGCCGCAGCTGTTAAAGCACGGGGAAGAAATCGGCGCTAGGATTCCTGAAAGTGATCCTTTTGGACAAGGATTGATGCAGCGCATTGCCAAGACACCAAAGAAGACCCGCGATGCTCGTCTGACACGAATCCAAAAGGCATTGGCGAGTGCTGTACCGCTGTTTTCCGAGTTGCGCTTCGAGCAGGATCAGCTGTCTGGCCTTTGGCATCTGGAGGCTAACTTCACTCATTGGCGTGTTCATGGCTCTTGGCAACGAGAGAATCAGTTGTCTGATGGAACACTTCGTTTGATTGGGTTGCTTTGGGCGCTTCAAGAGGCTGGGGGGCTTCTACTTCTGGAAGAGCCAGAACAATCTCTCAACGATGCGATCGTTGCCCACATACCGTTGCTTATCGATCGTGTGCTGCGTGATCGCAAAAGGCGAATCTCTTCCCGGCAAGTGGTGATCAGTACGCACAGCGACATATTGCTCCAGAACGTAGATGGCGATAGCCAGTCTTTGCTGATTGAGCCCGGGGAGAATGGATCAACAGTGCGTGAGCCCAACGAGAGCGAACTGGAGCAACTGCAACACGGGCTCACGCCTGCGGAAGTCTTGCTCCCGAAAACACGGCCACAGGGGGTCAACCAACTAGGGTTGTGGATGTGAAGCGCATTCTGGTTGTCGGGGAGGATGCTTTGTGCTGCGCCTTGGGAGAACAACTCGTGGCAGCTGCGTTGCCAGAGTGGTCACTGGCTGGGCCGTCGATTGACACCAAAGGCGTGACCAAGTTGATCCCAGCATTGCCGCGCTATGTCGAGCAGGCTCAGTTTGTACAACCCGTGTTGTGCATAGCGGACACTGACGGGAAGTGTGTAAAAGAGTGGCTTCGTAAGCATGCGCCTGAGCGTAGCCATAAGCACTTGCTTTTGCGTTTGGCGGTTTGCGAGGCGGAAAGTTGGCTTCTAGCGGATCACGAGGGCTTCGCGAAGGGCCTGCACGTGGAGAAACGACAACTGCCACGTTTGCCGGACGAAATGGTTGACGCAAAAGGGGTTGTTTTGCGTGTGCTTGCGAAGTCCAAGCAAAGGTACATCAGAGAGGAGGCCGTGTCGCGGACCGATCGCGCTAGACAAGGCCCAGGCTACAACATACATCTGTGTAACTTCGTAAAGTCATTGTGGAGTGCCGAACGCGCGAAATTGATTTCGCCTAGCTTGGAGCGGGCGTTTAGGCATCTGCAGAGGATGGGAAACGACTATGTTTGAGCCAGCTTCTGCTCTTCCGCGCTTCTGGTCCGACCTATCGACGCGCGACTTCGCGCAGCTGAAAGCCTCCGGCCAGGCCGCGCGCACCGTGGCCGTGCTGCCTGTGGCCGCCATCGAGCAGCACGGTCCGCACCTGCCGCTGTCGGTGGACGCCACCCTGCTGCAGGGCGTGATCGACGCTGCGCTGCCGCAGCTGGCCGCCGACCTGCCCGTGCTTTTCCTGCCCGCACAGAATGTGGGCCTGAGCCCGGAGCACATCCGCTACCCTGGCACGCTCACGCTCTCGCCCGCCACGGTGATCGCGCTGTGGACGGAGATCGGTGAATGCGTGGCGCGTGCGGGGATCCAGAAGCTGTTGCTCTTCAACGGCCACGGCGGCCAGGTCAGCGTGATGGACATCGTGGCGCGCGAGCTGCGCACCCGCTGCGACCTCATCGTCTACAGCGCCAGCTGGTTCAGCCTGCCGCTGCCCGATGCGGTGGCCGGCCAGTTCAGTGCGCAGGAGCACCGCTTCGGCATCCATGCGGGCGAGATCGAGACATCCATGATGCTGCACCTGGCGCCGGGCACCGTGCACATGGAGCATGCCAGGGACTTTCGCTCCACGTCGCAGGACCGGTCGGAGCGCTACGCCATCCTGGGCAACGGCAGAAGTGCCAAGCTGGGCTGGCAGATGCAGGACTACCACCCCGCCGGCGCTGTCGGCAACGCTGCCGCCGCCTCGGCAGGCAAGGGCCGGGCTGTGGTGGAGGCTGCGGCGCAGCAACTGGTGGCGCTGTTGCAGGAGCTGGCGCAATTGCCTCTGCAGACGGTACGCCCCGATACGGAATGATCCCGGAGTGATCCGACCGGAATCTGCCCGCTGACTCTGCGGGCAGCAGCCCTGGCGCGCTTCCATCCGACGGCTGGAACGCCATCCGGGCGCCGGGCCGGGTTCGCTACGCGTGCGTGATCCAGTCCAGGTGCGGGCCTTCGTTCAAGTGGGGCAAGGTGTTGAAGGTCTGCATCATCAGCCGCTTGGGCGCTATCGAGAATTCCGTCACCGCGCTGTTGCGGATGCGCATGTTCAGCGCAATCGTCACCTCGGGGGCGGTGCCCAGCACCTCGCCCACTGCAGCCGAAATAGGCCCGCCGCTGCTGACCACGAGCACGTTGTGGCCCACATGGTGGTGGCGCACATGGTCCAGCGTCGCGCGGATGCCGGCGGAAAAATCGGTCCAGCTGGGCATGCCCTGAGGGCTGATGACCCCGGCCATCCACTGCGCGAGCGCATCGCACAGGATGCGAAAGTGCTGGCGGTACTTCTCGGGCGTGTCGGCCGGCCCCAGCGGTTGCGGGTGAATGGCTGCGATCAGCGCGTGGCTGTCGTATTCGTTGAGAGCCGGCAGTTGCAACACCTCGGGCGTGATCTGCAGGCCTTCGGAAATGCCCTCCAGGGTCTGCGTGTGTCGGCGCAGCGTGCCTGTGATGACGGCATCGAACCGCATGCCGCGCGCACGCCAGTATTCGCCCAGCCGTACCGCCTGCTCGCGGCCACGCGCGCTCAGCTGGTCGTAGTCATCAGCGCCAAACGAGGCCTGGCCGTGGCGCACGAGGTAGAGGGTTCCCATGCGGCGGATTGTGATGACGGCGGCGCATGGCGCTTGTCGCTAGTGCGACGGGTGCTATCAATTCAGGAGTTTTGATGCTGCGGTGCAGCAGCCTGACGATGAGTTCGTGGATGCATGGGTGGCTGGGCGGCGCCCTGCTAGCGCAGCATCAGCCAGACCCACAGACCGCACAGAGCCAACATGCCGACCACGATGGCGCGCCCTTGCCAGCCGCTGCGCTTCCAGTAGTGGCCCAGCGACCCCTGGCTCCAGACGCTGTCGCTCATGTGCATCTGCGGAAGGCGGTCGAAAAAGTCGCGGCGCAGGGCCTCTTCGTCGAACAGCGCCTCGCCATTGAGCCGCAGCGGCACGGAGCCCAGGCCGATCAGCAACTGCTGGCGTGTGCAGGTGACTTGGTCGGCGGGGGCCTGGTAGCGCTTCTTGCCCACCCGGGCCTGGACCTGCTCGCCATCGGTGCCAATGCGGATGGCCTCCAGCACCTTGAGACGACGCCGCGCCTGTATGGACAGCGCCATCGGTATCAGGCCCAGCGCAGCCAGCGCATAGGGCATCCAGGGCGCGCAGGCTTGGTCTGGGGCGCAGTCGCGCTGGTAGAACTGGGGCCAGGCCCAGTAGACCAGCGCGCCTATGGCCACCAGCATGATGGCATCCACGATGAGCGTCAGGCGGCGGCGTGTGCGGGTGCTGCCGGGCAGCGCCTTGACCATGGTCACGCGGCCACGCTCGATGGGCGGTGCCATTCTCTGCGTAGCCTCCATGGTGTCGGTGGCGCCAGGGCTGCCAGCGTCCGGCCTTGCCTTGGCGGCATCAGGCCGCCACGCCGTGCCGCGCAACTGCCGCAGTTCGCCCGCCTTCCAGGCGAGCCATACCGCAAGCAGCATCAACGCTCCGATGGCGGATATCAACAAGGTGGGCAGCCGGCGCATCCACTGTGCCTGGCTGCGCGCGGCGTCCAGCTCTGCCTGGAATGCAGCGTCTCCAAACGGGCTCAGCACGCGGCCGTAGAGGTCCAGCCTGCGCACCAGGAACTGGGTCATGTCAGGCAGCAGCATGTGCTGATCGAACAGCACGATCGCGTTCGGGTCTTGCTTGGGCGAGAGTGGAATCACCCGGTTCGGTTGCAGCCGCTCATTCATGATGAGCAGGTCGGCCTGCTGCATGTCCGGACGCGCCACCAGCACCCACAGCTGTCCGCGCGGGTCCAGCGCCATAGCGAAGGGAAACGTGCGTCCCGGTCGGAGGTCGGCGTGGGCGATGGCGTGCTCCTGCCGCGCCGCGGCACTGCCCTGGCCGGCATGCCACTGCACGATCTGGTGGCGATTGGTGTTGGCCACCCACATGGCGTCGCCCACCTGCAGCGTCTGGTTGGGAAAGCGCATGCCCTCGGCGTCGGTGCGGACCAGGGTGTAGCGGCCGGTGACGGCATCGCGGCGGTAGGTCAGTACGCGATGCCGGGAGGCGTCGGAGACGGTGATCTCCGACTCATCGCTGCTCACCCGCACCCAGCGGTTGCTGCGGCGGGTGTCCAGGTCCGCCAGTTCCACGGGCAGGCACCGGCGCTGCTTCAGCTCGCAGCGGTGAACGTGGCTGTCATGGTGTGCCCAGAACACATCGGCGCTGGTGAACTGCAGGCTGCTAATGCTGCCGGACAGGTTCAGGTCGCCCAGCGGAACGTGCTGGAGCCGTTGGCCCTGCGCGTTGAACTGGTGAAGCTCCCCATGGCTTTGCAGCCACAGCGTATCACCCTGCACCGCAGGCACACGGGGGCCGAAGGGCCCTGGTGCCGACAGCCCGTGATAGACGAACGCAAGAACCAGCAGGCACTGCAAAGCGATGAGCACCTGCAGCGCGCGGCGATAGCCGGGCGGCGATTGACTGGCCATGGACGTTCCCTCCGCGTTTTTGTAGCGCCACCGCAGCCGTGTGGCGGCTGTGGCGCGAAGGGCATTGTCCAACAGGCGGTCAAGGCCGGGTCAGAGTTTCGGCAAACACCGTGGCGTCCACATTGCCGCCTGTGAGCGCCAGGCCGACCTGCAGTCCCTTGAGTTGGTCGCGCTCCTGCAGCGCCGCCGCCAGCGCCGCTGCACCCGCGCCCTCGGCCACGTTGTGCGTGTCGGTGAAGATCGCGCGCATGGCTGCGGCCACCTCGTCGTCGCTGACCTGCACGATGTGGTCGATGTGCGGGGCGATGATGGCCAGCGCGTCGGCGTCGGCCACGCGGCAGGCCATGCCGTCGGCCAGGCGGGTGGTCACGGGGGCCTCGACCACGCGGCCTGCCGCGATGGAGTCGGCATACGTGGTGGCGTGGCTGCTGACCACGCCCACCACGCGCACGCCGTGGCCCAGCGCCAGCTTGGCCGCGATGGCCGAGCACGCGCCCGAGCCCTGGCCGATGGGAACGTAGGCCACGTCCATCTGCGGCACGGCGCGCAAGAATTCCCACCAGTAGGTGGTCACGCCGCGCAGCAGGTCGGGGTGGAAGCTGGGCACCATGTGCGCGCCGCGCTCGGCCGCCAGCTGGATGGCGAATTCGCGCGCCTCCTGGAAGTCGCTGCCGTGCTCGATGAGCCTGACGCCCAGGGCGCGCATGGCGGCGTTCTTCTCGACCGAGTTGCCCTCGGGCACGACGATGGTGCAGGCCACGCCGTGGCTGCGCGCGGCCCAGCCCATGCTCTGGCCGTGGTTGCCGCGCGTGGCGCTGATCACCTCGCGGGGCATGGCGCCGCGCTTTGCGAGCTGGTCGAAATACGTCAGGCCGCCGCGGATCTTGAACGCGCCCACGGGCGTGTGGTTCTCGTGCTTGAGCCAGCAGTCGGTGCCCAGACGTTCGCTCAGCAGGCCCCAGCGGTACTGGGGCGTGGGCGGGAAGTCGCGGTACACGACCTGGGCAGCGGCTTCGATGTCGGCCAGGGTCGGCAAAAGGGAGGTGGGCTCGATGCGGGCGTTCATGCGGCGGCTTTCTTTTCGGTGAGAAGACGCAGGGCGAGAAGACCGAGCACCGTGCCCATGAAGTAGCGCTGTGCCCGCATCCACGCGGCGTTGCGGTTGAGGAACAGCGCCACGCGCGCGGCGCACAGGATGAGCAGCGCGTTGACGGCGGCGCTGGTGGCGATCTGCACGCTGCCCAGCGTCAGGCTCTGCAGCAGCAGCTGTCCGCGCTCAGGGTGCAGGAACTGCGGGAAGAACGACAGGTAGAACATGGCCACCTTGGGGTTCAGGAGGTTGGTCATGAAGCCCATGAGGAAGAGCGTGCGGGGGCCGTCGTGCGGCAGGTTGCGGGCCTCGAAGGGCGCCGCGCCGCCGGGCCTGACCGCTTGCCAGGCCATCCACAGCAGGTAGGCGGCGCCTGCGTACCGGATGGCGTCGAAGGCCAGCGGCACGGCGGCCAGCAGCGCCGTGAGGCCCAGCGCCGCCGCCAGCAGGTGCACGAGGAAACCCAGCACCACGCCCGCGAGCGAGATCAGCCCCGCGCGCGGCCCCTGGGTGAGGCTGCGCGAGACGCAATAGACCATGTTGGGGCCGGGCGTGAGCACCAGCACCAGCGCTGCGAGCGTAAAGATCAGCAGTTCCTGTGCAGAAAAAAGCATGGGGGTCATTCCGGTGTGAACGAAGACAAGGTGACCGTGCCGCGCGGCGTGGCCAGCTGCGCCGCCAGGCGGGGCGCACCGCCCGCCGCGACCGCTACCTGGGCCGCGACGCCGATGGCCTCGCAGGCCGCCTGCAGCGTGGCCGCCTGCGGGTGCTGCAGCGCCAGCGACTGCAGCTGCACGCCCGAGGCCGGCAGGCTGTCGCAGGGGTGCACGGGGCCCCACTGGATCAGCGTGGGCAGGCAGCCGTCCATCAGGCGCAGGCCGTCTTCGCGCACCGTGATCTGCCACTGCAGCAGGCCCTGCGCCGTGGGACGGCTGGCCGCGACGATGGCGCCGCGATCGATGTCCTGGGTGGACAGGGCGGCGCACCGGGCCTCGACATCGGGCACCGACGCCACCCAGTGGATGAGCCGTGGCCCGTGGGCCGCCACCTGCAGCTGCAACACCGGGTCATCCATGTCGAACCACCTTCTGGCGCTTTCAGGTATTGCGCGAGGCGCTCCTGGTTTGATAGCAATGACTTCCAGGTAGGCACGCGGGTGCGCAGCGCTGGAGACATTGAGGATGCGGTTGTGCGTGCCCATCAGCGGGTGCTCGCCGCCGGCCGTGGGCGTGACGCCCAGCGTGCGCTCGCACCAGGCCACGCCCGAGGCGAGGTCGGCCGCCAGCACGACCAGGTGGTCCACGCACGGCGGCCATGTGCTGTCTGCCGCGGCCGTCACAGCAGCACCTCGCCCGACACGCAGGTGACCGAGCTGCCGCCGACCCAGATGGTGTCGCCGTCCTGCTGCACGAATACCCGGCCCGCGCGGGCCAGGCACGTTCCCTGGCTGGCCACGTAATGCGTGGGGGCCAGCCCCGCACCGATGAGCCACTGGGCCAGCGCGGCGTTCAGGCTGCCGGTGACGGGGTCTTCGGCCAGGCCGTTGTTGCCGGGGAAGAAGGCGCGTACCTCGAAGGCGATGCCCTCAGCATCGGTGCTGCCGATCACACCCACCTTGCCGCGCGGCCCGACGACGCCCACATCGAGCTTGCCCAGGATGCTTGAATCGGGCTTGAGCGCCAGCACTTGCGCCGCCGAGCGCAGCATCACGCCGCGCCAGTTGGGGCCGTTGTCGCACCAGGCGTGATGCAGGATGTCGCTGCGCGCCACGCCCAGGCCGCGCGCGATCAGGGCCACGTCGTCTTCCGCCAGCGGGCCGCTCTTGATGAGCGCAGGCGCAGCGAACGCCAGGCGCGCGCCGTCCTGGCGCAGCGTGACCAGGCCCACACCGCATTCCTGCACCACCTTGCCGGCCACCTGCGGCTGGCCGCCCGCTTCCAGCCAGGCATGGCAGCTGCCCAGCGTGGGGTGGCCGGCAAACGGCAGCTCGCGCCCGGGGCAGAAGATGCGCACCCGGTAGTCCGCACCGGCCGCGCGGCCCTCGGGCGTGGGCGGCAGCAGGAAGGTGGCTTCGGACAGGTTGGTCCAGTTGGTGAACTCCTGCATGGCCTCCGTGCTGAGGCCCGCGCCGTCGAGCACCACGGCCAGGGGGTTGCCGCGGTAGGGCTGGTCGGTGAAGACGTCGACTTGCTTGAAAGGGCGTTGGTGCATGGGCGGTTTCATCGTTCGCAAGGGCCGCATGTCGAAAACTGGCGCGGCCCACACCAGTGCACCCGTGGAACTGGCTCTGCCAGGCCCCCGGGTGCGTCCCCCTTGGGGGGAAGCCGCGCAGCGGCTCAAGGGGGATCAAATCAATACCTGTCCTTCGATACAGGTCACGGCCTCGCCGCCGACCCAGATCTGGTGCGCGTCGTCCTGGCGGATGTGCACGCGTCCGGCGCGGCCCAGGCATTCGCCCTGTGCGACCAGGTAGCTTCTGGGCGCCAGGCCGTCGGCGATCAGCCATTCGGCCAGGCTGGCGTTCAGCGTGCCGGTGACCGGGTCTTCCGGGTTGCCCATGGGCGCTGCAAAGGCGCGCACCACGGCGCCGGGCTGGCGCGTGTCGCTGGCCGTGGGGCCGATGTGGATCACGCCCACGTCCTGCCCCAGGTCCTTCAGGCGCGCATGGTCGGGCTGGAGACCCAGCACCGTCTCGGCGCTGTCCAGCAGCAGGCCCAGCCACACGGGGCCGTTGTCCAGCAGCTGCGCGCCCTGGATCTGCTGCGGGCGCAAGCCCAGCGCGCTGGCGATCAGCGGCACCAGCGCCGGGCTGGGAGCGCTGCGGGTGAGCGGCGGCGCGGCAAAGGCCAGCGTGCTGCCGCTGTGCTGCACGCGCACCAGGCCCAGGGCCGATTCCTGGATCACCATGCCGGCTACGCGGGGCGCATGTCCCGCCTGCAGCCAGGCGTGGCAGGTGCCCAGCGTGGGGTGGCCGGCAAACGGCAACTCGCCGTTGGGGCTGAAGATGCGCACCCGGTAGTCCGCACCGGCCGCGCGGCCCTCGGGCGTGGGCGGCAGCAGGAAGGTGGTCTCCGACAGGTTGGTCCAGGCCGCAAAACGGCGCATGTCGGTCTCGCTCAGGTCCTGCGCATCAAGCACCACCGCGACCGGATTGCCGTAGCCCGGCCGGTCGCTGAACACGTCGATCTGCTTGAAGGGGCGCTGGCGCATGGGAGGCTCGCTCAGGACAGGGGTTGGTCGAGAACGCCGATGGCACCTGTGCGGCTGCTCACCGCCTGGTACCAGCGCTCCAGATGCGGCCGCGCGGGGCGTTCCTGGGGCAGGCCCCACCAGCGGTGGATCTCGCAGCCCACGGGGATGTCGGCCATGGTGAAGCGCTCGCCCGCCATGAAGGCGTGGCGAGCCAGGTGGGTGTCCAGCATCGCCATCAGCGGCTCGGTCACGGCCACGGAGGCGGCAATGAGTGCGTCGTTGCGCTGCGCGGCGGGCGTGCGGATCCACTGCAGGAATGCATCGCGCCCTGCGGGGTT
Source organism: Acidovorax sp. sic0104 (assembly GCF_019219095.1). Taxonomy (GTDB): domain Bacteria; phylum Pseudomonadota; class Gammaproteobacteria; order Burkholderiales; family Burkholderiaceae_C; genus Acidovorax. The sequence continues at coordinate 5,554 of NZ_JAHUWH010000011.1, read as the reverse complement.
CAGCGTAGTCTGCTGCCAGTCCATCCACTGCTCGGCCACGAAGCGCGCGGTCAGGTCCTCGGGGTACAGGTTGCCCGGCGAATGCCGTGCGCACAGGTAGCGCACGATGGTGTTGGACTCCCACAGCACCGCGCCCGTATCCTCGTCCTCGATCAGCGGGACCAGGCCGTTCGGGTTCAAGGCCAGGTAGCGCGGCTCGCGCACGATGCCGAACTGCCCGCCCGCATCGGTGCGCTGCACCGACGGCAGTCCCAGCTCCTGCACGGCCCACACGACCTTGCGCACATTGATGGACGACATCCGTCCCCACAAGCGCAGCATGCGTCAGCCCTTGGCCTGCGCGGCCAGCTGGTCGCGAACGGCTGCGGCCAGCGCCGCGATGCCGGTAGCGATCTGCTCCACCGTGGAGGTCACGAACGACAGGCGCAGCGTGCGCTGGTCGGCGTTGTCGGCATAGAAGGCGGCTCCCGGCACGAAGGCCACGTTGCGCTCCACGGCCTTGGGCAGCAGCTCGACCGCGCTCATTCCTTCGGGCAGGCGCAGCCACAGGAACATGCCGCCGTCCGGGCGGTTCCAGTGCACATCCAGGCCCTGCATCTCCTTGGCCAATGCGGCCAGCATGGCTTCGCACTGCTGCTTGTACAGCGCCCGGATGGTGGGCACGTGGCGGTCCAGGAAGTTGCCCTTCATCACCTCGGCCACCAGGCGCTGGTTGTAGCCGGGGGTGTGCAGGTCGGCGGCCTGCTTGGCCTGCAGCAGCTTGGGGTACACGGCCTTGGGGGCCACGACGAAACCCAGGCGCAGGCCGGGGGCCAGCACCTTGGAGAACGAGCCCATGTAGATGCAGCCTTCGGGGTTGCGGGCGGTGAGCGGCGCGGGTGGCGGGTTGTCGAACCACAGGTCGCCGTAGGGGTTGTCTTCCACCAGCGGCAGATTCAACTCGGCAGCGGCCTTGACCAGCTCGGCGCGGCGCGCGTTGCTCATGGTGCGGCCGGTGGGGTTCTGGAAGTTGGGCAGCACGTACAGGAAGCGTGCCTTGTCGGCGCCGGTGCCCACCTTGGCCTTGAGGTCGTCCACCAGCACGCCTTCATCGTCGCTGGCCACGGACACCACGGTGGGCTCCATGGGCGTGAAGGCCTGCAGGGCGCCCAGGTAGGTCGGCGTTTCCACCAGCACGCGGCTGCCCTCGTCGATGAGCACCTTGGCGATCAGATCCAGCGCCTGCTGCGATCCGGTGGTGATCAGCACCTGGTCGGCATCCACGTCCCAGGGCAGGAAGTCGGCGATGGCCTGGCGCAGCGGGGCATAACCTTCGCTGGCTGCGTACTGCAGTGCGCCGGGGCCGTCGTTGGCCAGCACGGCGGCCGAGGCTTCGGCGAACGCCGAGACGGGGAAGGTCTTGGGCGAGGGCAGGCCGCCCGCCAGGCTGATGATGCCGGGCTTCTCGGTGACCTTGAGGATCTCGCGGATGACCGAAGGGTTCATGCGCTCGGCGCGGCGCGCCAGGGTCCAGGTGCTGGTCTGTGGGAGGTCGTTCAGTTTCACTTTTGCTCTCCTGCGGGCTGCTGCCAAATATGAGCGCCCATGTTGCTAAGTCGTTGCCAGAAAAAAATCAATCCACGATGAACAGCGTGGCTCCGTTCGGCGCGGTGGAACGGTGGGGTTCTGCATTGTCCGCCACCTGATAGCTCATGCCCGGCGTCAGCGTGAACGTGCGGCCGTCGGCCAGCTCGGTGTGCAATTCTCCGCCCAGGCACAGCAGCACGTGGCCCTTGACGCACCAGTGGTCCGACACGTAGCCCGGCGTGTATTCGACCATGCGCACGCGCATGTCGCCGAACTGCAGCGTGCGCCAGAACGCCTGGCCGGCCTGCGCGCTTTTTTCCTCGCGGGGCAGGGCCGACCAGTCGGTGGTGGCAAAGGGGATGTTGTGCATCTGCATGGTCTTGATTCCTTCTCGGGCACGATGGGGGCGATGGCGTGGCGTCTGTCATGCGGCGGCTCCCTGGTGAACCGGCATCTTCTTGCCCACGAACACGGTGGCGATCACGGCCAGCGCGAAAGCCGCGGTGACCAGGTCCAGCCGTTCGCCCAGCAGCGGCACGGCGAACAGCAGGCTCAAAAAGGGCTGCACCAGCTGGATCTGGCTGACCCGCACGGCGCCCAGGGCCAGCGCGCGGTACCAGGCGAAGAAGCCGATCCACATCGAGAACAGCGCCACGTAGGCAAAGCCCATCCAGGCCATCGCGCTGATGGCGCCGGGCGTGGAAGGTGCAAACCACCAGGCCACGGGCAGGGTGAGCGGCAGGCAGCAGGCCAGCACCCAGCAGATCACCTGCTCGGCGCCCAGGCTGGGTGTGAGGCGCGCGCCGCCGATGTAGCCGAAGGCGCCCGTGGTCATGGCGATCAACAGATAGATGTTGGCCGCGCCCAGGTAGAAGCCGCCCGCGCGCCAGGCCATGAAGCCCAGCACCAGGCCGCTGCCCAGAACCGCGCAGGCCCAGAAGCCCGTGGAAGGCCGCTGGCGGTACCACAGCGCGCCCAGCACCGCCGTGGACAGGGGCAGCAGCGCCGTGACCACCGCGCCATGCGTGCTCGGCACATACCGCAGCGCCAGCGCCAGGAACAGCGGAAACCCGACGATCACGCCGAACGCCGTGACGCCCAGCAGCGGCCACTGCGTGCGGCCGGGCACGTTCAACCGACCCCGGCCGCGCTGCCACGCGAGATAGACGACGGACAGCAGCCCCGCCACCGCCGCGCGGCCGAAGGTGACGAACCAGGGCGAGAGCTGCGGTGCCTCCACCGGGCCCACCGCCAGCCGCGTCATCGGCAGAGTGGCGGCGAACAGTGCCACGCCCACCAGGCCCCAGACCAGGGCTTCACGTTCCTGTGCGCGGTTCATAGCGTGAGCATCCACACGGCCGTCACCACCAGCACCAGGGCCAGTGCGCGGTTGAACCACAGCAGGCGGCTTCCTTGGGCCAGCCACTGGCGCAACAGCGAACCCAACACGGCATACACGAAATTGCTCGTGAACGCGAACAGCATCATCACCGCGCAGATGATGGCCAGGCGCTCGCCTGGGTTGGCGGCCGGCTGTCCGGCCGCGTTGACCACCCAGCCCGCGCTGAGCGTGAGCGCCAGCATCCAGGCCTTGATGTTCACGAACTGCAGGCCCACGCCCTGCCAGAAGGTCACGTTCAGGCGGGCGCTGTCCACTTCGGCCAGCTGGCCGGCGCGGCTGAGCTTCCAGGCGAGCCACAGCATGTAGGCCACGCCCAGTAGCGTCACACCCCAGCGCAGCGCGGGCACCCCGGTGATCAGCGCGCCCAGGCCCAGGCCGCTGGCGAGCATCAGAAGCGTCCAGCCCGTGGGCACCGCAAAACAAAACCTCAGCGCACGTCTGAGACCGAGGTTGGCCGCCAGCGCGGTGGACAGCGTGGTGTTGGGCCCCGGCGAGAAGCTCATCGCGGTGCAGAACAGCAGCAGGGCAGTCAGTTCGGGGACGCTCATGGTGGGGCGGAAAAAAGGGGTGGTCTTGTGTGTTCCTGCACTTCAATGTAATCTTGGTCGCCAGTACACAACCAATACAGTTGGGCAGAGCAGTTACGCATCTGTATTGGTCGCGATGGCAGTACACCGGGATCTCCGCATGTTGATGAAAACCTCCTCCCTGTCGCTCACCGAGCAGTTGTCGGCCCGCTTTGCCGAGCGCATCCGCAACCGCCTGCTGGCCCCGGGTGCGCGGCTGCCTTCGGTGCGGCAGTGCGCGCTGCAGCATGACGTGAGCCCGTCCACCGTCGTGGCGGCCTACGACCAGTTGTTGGCGCAGGGCCTGGTGGAGGCGCGCAAGAACCGCGGCTTCTTCGTGCGCGAGGCCGCGCTGCCTGGTGCCCCCGTGCCCGACACGGTGGATGTGGCTGCCATGGAAGCGGCGGGCACCCACTGGAGCACGGCCCACTGGTTTGCCGCCCGTCGCGCGGCGCGCGGCGCCCCGCCGGTGAATGCCACCGCGCTCATCCGCGGCATGTTCCACAAGATCAGCGACAAGCCCCAGCCTGGCATGGGGGTGTTCCCGCCCGACTGGCTGGAGTCCACCTTCATGCCTGCGGCCGTGCGCAAGGTGACCAGCACGCGGGCGCTGCAGGATTTCTCGCTGCAGTACGGCGAGCCGCTGGGTGATGCCGGCCTGCGCCGCACCCTGTCCAAGAAGCTGTCCACGCTCAATGTCCATGCTGCGCCCGAACAGATCATCACCACCGTGGGAGCCACGCACGCGCTCGACATCGTGAGCCGCACCCTGTTGCGCCCGGGCGACCCGGTGATGGTGGAGGAGCCCGGCTGGGCCGTGGAGTTCGCACGGCTATCGGCCCTGGGCATGCATATCCTGCCCGTGCCACGCCGTGCGGACGGGCCCGACCTGGAGGTGATGGCCCGGTACTGCGAAGTGCACCAGCCCAAGCTTTACGTGAGCGTGAGTGTGTTCCACAACCCCACGGGCTATTGCCTGTCGCCCGGCAGCGCGCACCGCATCCTGCAACTGGCCAACCAGCACAACTTCCACATCGTCGAGGACGACACCTACAGCCACATCGCGCCCGAACACGCCACGCGCCTGACCGCGCTCGACGGCCTGCAGCGCACCATCTACGTGAGCGGCTTCGCCAAGATCCTCGCGCCCAACTGGCGCATCGGCTATCTGGCCGCCCATCCCACGCTCATCGAGCAACTTCTGGACACCAAGCTGCTGGCCACGCTGACCACGCCCGCGCTGCTGGAGAAGGCGCTGGCGCTGTGCATCGAGCAGGGCCAGCTGCGCCGCCACGCCGAGCGCATCCGCACCCGCCTGGACGCGGCGCGCGCGCGCAGCGTGAAACTGGCGCTGGGTGCGGGCTGCACCTTCGCGGCCGAGCCCGTGGGGCTGTTCGGATGGGTGGAGACGGGTGTGGACACCGACGCGCTGGCGCAGCGCATGCTGGACGAGGGCTATCTGCTGGCACCCGGTGCGCTGTTCCACGCCGAACGCAAGCCCAGCACCCTCATGCGCATCAACTTCGCGACCACGCAGGAGGCGGCGTTCTGGAAGACGTTTGCGCGTGTGCGCGACGAGCAGGGGCGGTAAGCCAAACCCCGCACCAAGCCGGGGTGCTCGGTCTCCCGCCGCCCGCAAATACGGGCGTGCCCTTGCGCCAGTGCCACCGTGGATCCGGCTTTGCCGGGCCACCGGTGGCGTCCCCCTCAGGGGGAAGACGCGCAGCGGCTCAGGGGGGCGGCAAGCCAACCCCGCACCAAGCCCGGTGCTCCGTTTCCCGCCGCCCGCAAATACGGGCGTGCCCTTGCGCCAGTGCCACCGTGGATCCGGCTTTGCCGGGCCACCGGTGGCGTCCCCCTCAGGGGGAAGACGCGCAGCGGCTCAGGGGGGCAGCAAGCCAACCCCGCACCAAGCCCGGTGCTCCGTTTCCCGCCGCCCGCAAATACGGGCGTGCCCTTGCGCCAGTGCCACCGTGGATCCGGCTTTGCCGGGCCACCGGTGGCGTCCCCCTCAGGGGGA
>NZ_JAHUWH010000010.1 GCF_019219095.1 Acidovorax sp. sic0104 | reverse complement strand
CGAACCCATCGGGTACATCCCGCCTGCTGAGGCTGAGGCAAACTACTACCGGCAACTCGCCAGTCAGGCCACTGTGGAAGTGGGCTGACTTAAACCAAACAGCCTCCGCAGAAACCGGGGCGATTCAGGGCTTGCGGTTGTCGTGGTCGTAGTTCCATTGGCCGCCTTCGGGCTCGCGCACGTCGTCCATCAGCACGCCGTGGCGCTGGCGCATGCGGCGGTAGAAGTGCTCCATGAGCCACTGCGGGCGGCCTTGGAAGAGGTCGGAAAGTTCGGTGCGGGATGTGTAGAAGTGCTCGCTGCCCATGGCCTCTACGGCAAAGGCTTGCTCGTCGCCCCAGGTTCGCAGTTGCTCGTCCAGCCGCCATTCGTCGGGGTGCTGGTACTGCAGGCGCTGCGCGCCGTAGTGCGCCATGAGCGCGGCCAGGTTGCCGGGCAGGGACTGGCGGTTGCTGGCGTCGTCGATGGCGACGTAGCGCACGCGGTGGCCGGCCTCGCGCAGTTGGCGGGCCAGGTCGCGCATGGCGGCGAAGATGGCCAGGATCTTTTGCGCGTGGTGCAGCACGTAGTCGGTCTTTTGCCGAACTTCCATCAGCACGTAGACCACGCCGGCATCGTGCTCGGCAAACCAGCTGTGCTGGGGGTTGAGCTGGTCGCCCAGCAGCAGGCGCAAAGTTTGGGCGCGGGGCTGGTGTGTGGCCATGGGTGGATCGGGGGCTGCGGCACGGTCAGGGGGCTGCTGCGATTATGGGTGAGCGGTGGTGCAAGAGCGTCCGCCCTGCTGTGCGACGGGGTCCGCCGCACAGCCTACGCCCCAGGGACACGGTCAATCGCTGCGGCGGCCGGATGGGCCGTGAAACCCCGCCATGCAGCCTCAGCACCGCCCCGCGGCGCGCAGCAAGGCGTTGCAGTCTTTGGCCGCGGCGCGGTCACGCTGTTGCGGCGCTGCCGCAGGGGCCGTGGCGGGGGCAGAGGTGGGGGCATTGGCGTCGCTGCGGCTGGGGTTGGCACTGCCAATGCCACTGCGACTGTTGTTGCCTGCGGCGCTGCCGACCATCGCAGTGCAAACAGCATCCGAATGCGGGGTCTGGCCAAAACTCATGGCCTTCTGAAAGCCCGTGGCTCCATACAGATAGCAGCGGAAAGTCGAGCCGTCGCGGGTGTTGACGGTGTAGTTGAGACGGCCACCGGATTCCTCGTGGCGATCGGTGATGGAGAACTGGCCTGCGGGCCGGCCAACGGCCTGCGCAGTGCGCTGCTCCAGGCCGCCCTCGTCAAGGGTGGATGCGCAACCGCCGAGAAGGGGCAGTGCAGCCGCAGCAAAAGACGCAAGCTTTGCCGCAGAGGAAAAACGCGCCACAGGGGCCAGGGATGGGAGTTTCATGGGTGCTTTCATGGTGGGTTAGGTTTGAGCAGGCAAGGCAGCCCCCTGCGGCCTCCAGGGAGCGCATTCGGTGCGTGAGCAAAGGGGGCGATGTGTGTGGCGGCAGGTCAACCCGGTTTTCGGGCAACCACGAAGGCTCGGATGTCCTTGCCGCGCGTACCGTGCCGTTCACTGCAGACGACCTCCAGCCCCTGGCGGACCATGGCCGACTGAAGTTGGGTCTGGCTGAAGCACAGCACCGCAGGCGCCTTGCCGATGGCACGCATGAGCGGCACGGCAAGGTGCGGGATGAGCGGGTTCATCTCGGCAAGGCACGCTGTCTTGGAGATCAGCAGCCCCCCGGGCCGCAGGGCATGCCACACCTGCATCAACGCCTGGTCAAGATGGCCGACCAGATGCAGCATGTTGAAGGCCATCACCACGTCATGCGTTCCCCGGCCAGATACAGGGGCATCCGCATCCGCCACAGCGAAACTCAACTGCGGCGTGGGCTGGCTGGCCAGCCTCTGTCGCGCGATGGCAATCATTTCGACAGAGATGTCGGTAGCCAACAGCCGCCGGGTGAAGGGTGCCAGGCGCAAGGCGGTGCTGCCGGTGCCGCAGCCGATCTCCAGCACGTCGTGCCGGGCATCGAGCAGGCCCTGTACACGCCGCAATGTAGCTTCGTATCCGGGCAGATCCGCGATCGGGTCGGCGGCGTACCTGGCGGCGATGCGGTCCCAGAACCGCGCCTTTTCATGCGCGCCCGGCAAACTTTGCAGCGCGGGCACCGCAGCGTTCATTGAATCGCCGGGCGTGGCGGCACAGGGCGTTGGGGCAGATTGAGGAGCAGGCATGGATGCAGGCAGTCAGGGACGTCAATACAAGGAATGAGCAACCGGATGCTATGCATGCACAAGCGTGCAGTAAATTGCGACAAATCGCAGCGGGCATATACATTTACGCATGAGCGATCTGGATTGGAATCAGCTGAAAGCGTTTCTCGAAACGGCGCAAACCGGCTCGCTGTCGGCAGCAGCCCGCAAACTGGGCCTGTCCCAGCCCACGCTGAGCCGGCAGGTGGCAGCCATCGAGAAGCACATGGGCGTGACCCTGTTCGAGCGCGTGGGCAAATCCATGGCACTCACGCCCACAGGGCTGGACCTGCTGGAGCATGCGCGCGCCATGGGCGCCGCAGCCCAGGCATTGGGACTGGCGGCCAGCGGACGCTCGCAGGCGGTGGGCGGGGTGGTCTCGGTGTCGGCCACCGATGCCGTGGCGGCCTACCTGCTGCCGCCCTTGATAGAGCAGTTGCACCGCCAAGAGCTTGGCATTGCGATAGAGGTGATTTCGTCCAACGCGCTCAGCGATCTGCTGCGGCGCGAGGCAGACATTGCCATCCGCCATGTCAAGCCGGAACAGCCGGACTTGATAGCCCGCTTCGTGCGCGACGCGCAGGCGAACTTCTATGCCTCGCCCGCCTGGGTCCAACGACATGGCCACCCGCGCACTGCCCAGGACGCGGCCCTTCTGCCGTTTGTGGGGTCTGACCGTGCAGGTCAATATCTCGCGTATCTTCGCCAACATGGGCTGGCACTCGAAGAGAGCAACTTCACCTGCTATGCCGACCATTCGACGGCGCACTGGGCGCTGGTGCGCCAAGGCTTGGGCATCGGTGCCATGATGGACGAAATCGCGCGCGACACACCGGGCATCGTGCAGGTGTTGAACGACGTTCCGCCGGTGCGGTTTCCAATCTGGCTGGTGTCGCATCGCGAGCTGCGCACTTCGCGCCGCATACGCGTGGTGTTCGAAGCGCTGGCGCAGGGGCTGGCGGAGCCCGGCTGACACTGCCGCGCTTGCGGCACGGTGCCGCGCGGGGACCGCGTCAGTCTCCAAGGTGACGATACGGCCGCCTCTGACAGTGTTTTCCCCAAAAGCACCGGCAAGGCCTCCGTCGATACTGGCCGCCCTGCCAACACTGCGAACTCGCCCCTGCCGCGCGGATCTGTGCTGTGTGCCGGCCCAGGATCACAACGACAGGAGACTTGCCCATGCCCAGCCCGACCCGCCCCACGCCGGCCCCGTTGCCCACGCGGCGCCGCATGCTGACCGTTGCAGCGGCGGCAACCGCCGCCACGCTGCCCGCCTGGGTACACGCCCAGCCTGCCGAGCCCTGGCGGATCGGCCAGACGGCGGCACTGACCGGCCCGCTGGCGTTTCCATTCGTGGAGATGAACAAGGGCATCCACGCGGCTTTCATCGAGGCCAACGACAAGGGCGGCGCGGACGGGCGCAAGCTGGAACTGATCAGCATCGACGACGGCGGCGACCCGGCCAAGGCCACCGACAACGCCCGCAAACTCGTCGAGCAGGAGCGCGCCTTCGCGCTGCTGGGCTGCGGCGGCACCACCAGCGTGATGGGTGCTCTGCCGGTGGCCATGGCCGCCAAGGTGCCGGTCATAGCGCCAGCCACGGGGTCCGATGCCCTGCGGCCCTTCAACCCGCTGGTGTTCCACGCGCGCGCCAGCTATGCGCAGGAGCTGAACAAGATCGTGCAGCAGTTGGGCTCCACCGGGTTCACCAAGTGCGCCGTGGCGTACTTCGACAACCCCTTTGGCAAGGCAACGCTGGCCGCATTCGACGCTGCGGCCAGGGCCCATGGCAATACGGCGTGGAAGGCGTTCCTCGTCAACGAGACGCCCGAGGGCATTGCCCGTGCCGTGGACGAGATTGCTGCGTGGCAGCCCACTGCGCTCACCTCGCTGTCGGTGGGTGCGATGGGTATTCCGTTCTACAAGGCCTTGCGAGCCCGCGTGAAGGCGCCTGCATTTTCGATTTCGTTTCTGGGCTCGCGGCCCCTGCTGGCAGCGCTGGGCGATTCCGCCAAGGGCATCACGGTGGCACAGGTGGTACCCAATCCCGACAGCGTGGCAATACCGCTGGTGAAGGCCTACCAGGCAGCGCTCAAGCGGGTGGAGGGCAGCGCACCCGGATACTCGTCGCTCGAAGGCTATGTGAGCGGCCGCCTCATGATCGAGGCGCTGCGCCGCGCAGGGCGCGCTGCATCGCGTGAGAAGCTCATGGAGGCGCTGCACTCGATGCGGCCTTACGACATGGGCGGCTTCGAGCTGCGCTACGGGCCGCAGGACCACAACGGTACGGACTTTGTGGAACTCACGTACTTCAACGGAGACCGGTTCAGGCGCTGAACCTGCGAAGCGGCGCACCGATGCCCCGGTGCTGCAGCGGTACGGGGCCCCGGTGCTCCCCGTAAACTGGCGCCCATGACGCTTCAAATCACCGTGTATTCCAAGTCCGCCTGCCCGCAGTGCGACTCCGCCAAGAAACTGCTGCAATCGCGCGCCCTGCCCTTCGAGGAAATCAAGATCGATGACGAGGCCGAGCGCCTGGCGTTCTACGCCAAGTGCGGCCCTTCGGTGCGGCAAATGCCGCAGATCTTCATCAACGACCAGCGCGTGGGCGGACTGGCGGGCCTGCAGGCTGCGCTGGCGCAATTGGGCCAGTAGGCGCAATCTCAACCTCGGCAGCAGCCGCCGGCATGGCCCGAGTCACCGCTAGCGGTACTGAGCGGCGGAGATGAACTCGCCGAACGTCTCGCACCACACGACCACGGTGTTGAACCGGGCGGGGTCCGCCCCGTGCGGGACCGGGACAATGAAGTTGTGGAAGGTCTTGATGTCGCCCAGGCGCAGCATCTGGGGCTTGACACGCTGGAAGTCGGCCTCGGTCTCTACGAACTCGGGCGACAGGTAGAGCTTGTAGTCCGGGCCGGGCGCCAGCTTGCCTTGCAGGCTGATGCTGTGCGGGCCGACGTAGACCGTGCCTTCGCCCCAGTGCAGTGCATCGCTGCCTTTCAGGTCGCGGCGCAGCGTGGCGGTCCACTGCGCGGTGGATGCGCTGGGCTGTATGTCTTGCTGCGTGGGGCTTGCGGGTGCGATGAGGATGGGCAGCACGTACACCCCCGCGCCAAAGCCGACCGCGAGGACCAGCAGGTGCGAGGCGGTCAGCGCCAGCAGCTTCTTCATGGCAGTACAGCGGCGACGCAGACCATCAGGGCCACTGCAGGTGGGACGGCGCGCGGTATTGCACCGGGGCCTTGGAGTGCAGTCCCGCGCCGCCGGCAGACCGCGCGAAGGCGTGCTCTCCGGGGCCAGGATCCTGCACGCCGTGCACCAGGAACCTGTCCACCAGCGCATAGTGCGCGGGCACATTGAGCGCGGGTGCGTGGCCACAACCGGCCACCTCCACCACCTGGGCCTGGCCACGCGCACCGGGGCCGCGCGTCAGCATCTCGGCCGTGACGTCGCGCAACACCAGGTCGGACTCTTCGCCGCGCAGGCACAGCACGGGAATGTCCAGCGCGTCGTAGTGGTCCCAGATGAGATAGTCGTTCGTGTGGTGGGTGAACTGCTGCACCATGGCCGGATCATAGTGCGGCGTCACGCGGCCGTCGGGCAGGCGGCGTGTGGATGTCTCGGTCAGGCGGCGCCACTGCGCGTCGCTGAGCCAGCCGTAGGGCTGGTACACCTGACGAAAGAAGGCCTCCAGCTCCTGCACGGTGCTGAAGGACGGCGGGTGGCCCGCATAGGCCTTGATGCGCTCCAGCGCCGCTTCGGCCAGGCGGGGCGCGTTGTCGTTGAGAAGGAGGCTGGAGATGCGCCCCTTGAGCCGCGGCTCGAACAGGCCCGAGGCGCACACGGTACCAATCGCCCCGCCCATCGACGTGCCCACCCAGTGGGCTTTCTCGATGGAGAGCTGATCGAACAGGTCGGCCGCGATGCGCGCATAGAACGACAGGCGGTACTCGTCCTGCGGTGCGCGCGCCCACTGGCTCAGGCCCCGGCCGATGGTGTCGGGGCAGATCACGCGAAAGCGTGGCGCCAGGTGTGCAGCCAGATCGTCCATGTCGCGCCCGGTACGCGCCAGGCCGTGCCAGGCAATGACCACCGGCGCATCGAGTGCGCCCCACTCCGTGTAATGGATCTCATAGCCGGCACAGGTGGCGTAGCGTGAAAGGGGGTTCATGGTGGCAGCCTTTGGGAACAGGAGAGCAGAAACAGGGACGACAGCGGCGCGCTACTTCATCAGGCGGCCGTTGCTGCCGATGACCGTGACCTCGACATAGCGCGAGCCGATGCGGTTGGTGGGTGAGTAGCCGAGCGTGATGCCGCCCAGGTCGTAGCTCTGCAGCGACTCCAGGGCCTTGACCACGCGTGCGCGTGACGGAGCGGGGCCCGCGCGGCGCAATGCCTCCACCAGCACCTTGGCGCCCAGGAATTGCTCGAAGCTGGTGTAGTTGACCTCTGCCTCGGGCGCGTACTTCTTGAGCAGCGACTGGTACTCGCGCACCACCGGCAACTGCGGCCGATAGGGGTATGGCACGACCTGGCTGATGCCCAGTCCATGCGCGTTCTTGATGCCCGCCAGCCTGACCAGTTCGGTCGGGTCCACCACGGAGATGTTGTACAGCTGCGCACCGCCGCCCTGCTCGCGGTAGCGCTGTATGAACGCGGCGGCAGGCTTGTTGATGGCGATCATGATGACCGCATGCACATCGGCTGCCTTGATGGCCTTGACGGCGTCCTCCACCTGGTCGGTGTTGCGCTCGTAGCCGGCCGCCACCACGAGCTTGAGGCCGCGCTTGGCCAACGCTGCCTCGACCCCGGCCAGGCCCGCCTTGCCGAAACCGTCGTCCTGGTACATCACAGCCACGCGGTTCATGCCCAGTGTGGTGAGCTGCTGCACCATGTGCTCGGTCTCGTCCACATAACCGGCACGCACATGAAAGATCCAGGGGTTGAACGGGCTGCGCAGGGATTCGCCGCCCGTGTACGGCGCCACCAGCGCAGCACCGCCCTGCTCGAGCACGCCGTCGGCCAGCAGCTGCGTGATGTTGGCAGTGCCGGCAAAGCCGTAAAGCGCCACCACATCCGTACGCGCCAGCATGCCGCGCGTCAACCGCACCGTATCAGCCACCTTGTAGGCATCGTCCGCTACCTCCTGGCGAATGGTCGCACCGTGCACGCCGCCCTGGGCATTGACCCAATCGAAGTAGATCTTGCCGCCCAGCACCATCTGCGCCCCGGTACTGGCCAGCACACCCGACAGCGGTGCCACCTGCCCCACCACGATCTCTGCCGCATGCGCCGGCATCGCGGCGGCGATGCCGGCCGCCACTGCCAACGCCGCCACCATGCGGCGGCCCCATGCATTGAACTGATCCATCTTGTTGATCCCCTTGAAGTTGTGGCCCGCCCCGCCCGGCGGCAAGCGCGGGGGGCGGACCCTGGCGCTCACCAGTGGGCTGGACTGGCGTGGTATTGCGAAACTCCGTGGGCTCAGTCGGGAACGGTGATGGCGCCAGCGGTGATGGCGATGGCGTTGGCAGCCACCGGCATCAACGCCAGCGGCGGCACGTTGGCCGCGGTGATGGCGGGCGCGCCACCCGGCGTGCCGCCGCGCGGCACGGTGCGCACCACCTGGCTGGCGGGCAGTGCCTTGCCGTTGGCCAGGTGCTCGTACACCGCGTCGAGCGCGTGGTTCAGGTACACGTGCAGCGGCACGTAGCGGCTGTCATAGCCGGGCAGCACGGAGGGCAACCCGATGAAGCTGTCGAAGTGCTGGGCGTTGGCCACTTCCACGTAGCTGAGCTTGCTGGCCGCGCCCTCGACCTTCCTGTTGAGCGCGGCATAGGGGCGCGAGGTGTGGCTCACGGGCAGCAGCGCGTCGGCGCGGCCGTGCACGATGATGGCGGGCTTGCCGCGCAGGTTGCCGCTGCGGCGGGTTTCGTCCACGCCGGCCTGCAGCTTCTTGGCCGCGGCATCGGTGCCGGTGACCAGGTGGCGCAGGCACAGCGCGCCGGGCGTGTTCCAGTCGGCCGCTCCGGAATCGGACACCGACAGGAAGTCCCGCGCCGGGCCGAGCTTGCCCTGGTTGTTGACGAGCTGGATGCCGCCCGAGGGTGGCACGCCGTTGCCCGTGGCGAACATGCCTGCCAGCGCGGCCTGCGCCAGGGGTGCGACCACTCCGGTGGCGGAAGCGCCCGCATAGCTGAAGCCGCACAGATGGTCTTTCACGCTCGCGCGCGAGAGGCTGTTGGCAAAGGTCACGGCCACGGCGGGAGCGACTTCAAACGCAGCCAGCGACGCGTGCAGGTCGTTCGACTCGGGCTCCCAGCCGTAGGCGCGCAGCTTTTGCAGCGCTTCTTCGGCCTGCGTGGCTGTGGTGGTGGATGTCAGCCACCCGGCCGTCTTGAGCGCCGCGCAGCGATTGGGGGCGATGGGCAGCGCCGCGCTGGCAAACCCTGCGGCAAAAGCTGCTGCATAGGGGCTGGTGCTGACGGAAGGCGCGAGCGACGCGCACGCCTGGTAGAGATTGGCATAGGTGGTGAAGTCCACCAGGGTCTTGCCGGTCACGGCCACATCGGCGCTGCCGCGGCGCACGGTGACGCCCGGGTCGGCCGGCAGTTCCAGCGCGGGTTCCGAGACAGCCACGCCGCTGATAAGGCCCTGCGTGTCCTGCTCGGCCGCTGCAATGGCGGCGCCGCCGCCGTTGGAGATGCTGGACGCGATGACGATGGTGTTGGCGGGTGTGAGTGTCTTCAGGCGCTGCCCTGCGGCGTCGGTGCTGCCGTAGCGCTGGTTGAGCACGTAGTAGCCGAACTCCACGGCCTGCAGCGTGGTGGTGCCCCAGTCCTTTTCTGCGTTCTGGCCCGAGTGTGCGTGCTTGAAGGCAAACCGGTTGGGCGTTGCGGTGTTGAAGGCCGCCAGTTCACTGGCCGAGAGGCCTGCATTGAACGCCGCGTTCTTGCCTGCAGAGGACGCGGAAGCGCGCGTGCCGTCGATCAAGGGCACGGTATCGTTTTGCAGGTCGTGGGGCGCGCCGCCCGTGCCCTTGTCCGAGTAGGCCACGGCACAGCCGCGCTTGAGGCCCCATTCACCGGTGGATATGCCGCCATACACCCCGCGCGAGCCGGACGCTGTGGCGGTGATCATGCAGGGCTTGGCCGGGTTGAAGCTGGTGGGCACCTGCACCATGAGGGTGACGTTCTTGCGGCCGGAGCCATCGTCGGCGAACGCGATGTATTCGGTGCCCGCCACCTTGCCCTCGCCCGACGTCACCTTGCCCTGCGCGTCCACGTTGGGGCCATACAGCAGGCCATAGCCGCCCGCGGCGGTCATGTCGAGCATGGCGCGGTAGTTGGTGTGGATGGCCGTGCGGCGCAGTTCGGCCGCAGTGGGCTTGAGCGGGTCGGCATAGGCAGGTGGCAGCGCTGCGGCCAGGCCTGTGGCACCGAGGCCGGCGGTGAGCAGGTCGTTGCTGGACCCGTCATAGGTGGTTTCGCTGATCGCGCCCAAGTACGCCGGCCTCGTGTTGAGGGCGGGCGGTTGGTTGTCGCTGTCGCTGCCACCGCAGGCGGCGAGGACTGCCACAGCCAAGGCTGCGGGGACGAAGGGGCGCAGGCGCCCCTGGATGCTCATCTTCACCATGTGCTTGTCTCCTGTTTTGTCTTGATGTCTTTGCACAGCGATCCCACACCTCACCCACGTCGGCTCCCGCGGGTGCCCACCCACATCGGTGCTGTCGGGGGGGTTGTT
Organism: Acidovorax sp. sic0104; assembly: GCF_019219095.1. GTDB lineage: Bacteria > Pseudomonadota > Gammaproteobacteria > Burkholderiales > Burkholderiaceae_C > Acidovorax. The sequence continues at coordinate 212,975 of NZ_JAHUWH010000010.1, read as the reverse complement.
CTCAGGCCTTCCGTGCCGCCGCCGCACGCAGGCGCCCCACCACACCGGTGGGGAAGTAATAGACCGAGAGGACGAAGAGCACGCCCAGCCACAGCAGCCAGCGGTCGGGCGACAGCAGCCCGGCCAGCCAGGGCAGGCCCGAAGCGGCCTCGCTGCCCAGACGCAGCAAGTCCTGCAGATAGCTTTGTGCCACCAGGAACAGCACGGCACCGATGGCCGAGCCGTAGATGGTGCCCATGCCGCCGATCACGACGATGAGCAGGCAGTCCATCATGATCTCGAAGCTGAGCGACGTGTCCGGCCCGTTGTAGCGCAGCCAGAGCGCGAGCATGGCGCCCGCGCAGCAGGCGAACAGGGCCGACAGCACGCTCGATGTGGTGCGGTACACCACCACGCGGTACCCGATGGCCTCGGCGCGGAACTCGTTCTCGCGGATGGCCTGCAGCACGCGGCCGAACGGCGAGTTCACGATGCGCAGCAGCGCCAGCACCAGCGCCACGGCCACCACGAAGAGCAGGTAGTAGCAAATCAGGCGGCCGTCGATGGCGACGCCCAGGAACGGATCGTCGAACGGCTCGAAGCTGGGCGACAGGAACTCGGGCACCTTGAAGGTCAGGCCGTCCTCGCCGCCCGTGATGTCCGACAGCTGGGAGGCCAGCGTCTGGAACGCCGCCGCCACGGCCAGCGTGATCATGGCAAAGAAGATGGCGCGCACCCGCAGCGAGAACAGCCCCACGGCCAGCGACAGCAGCAGCGAGAGCACCAGCGCGCCACCCAGCCCCACGCCCAGCGCGGCCCAGGTGGGCCCCATGCGCGTGGTGGCCACCGCGATGCCGTAGGCCCCGATGCCGAAGAACATGGTGTGCGCAAAGCTCACGATGCCGGTGTAGCCCAGGAGCAGGTCGAAGCTGGCGACCAGCACCACGAAGATCAGCACCTTGGCCGCCACGGACAGCGCCTTGACGCCCGGGAACAGGAAGGGCGCGAACGCCAGCCCGAGGAAGATGGCCACGAGGATCGCCGCCAGCACCTTGCTGCGCGGGTAGTCGCCAGAGAGAAGTCGGTTCAGCATACGGATGCCTGTTGTGTGTTGGGACCAAGCCTGAAAAGGCGCGCGGCGCAAGCGCCGCAACCGGACGCATGCCAGTGGCACCGTGGAACCGGCTTCGCCGGGCCAGGGGTGCCGCCCCCTTGAGGGGGTATGCGGCTACACGCAGTGAGCAAGCAACGGGGGGGAGTCATCTGTTCGCTACCGGGTAGACGCCTTGCGGGCGCCAGAGCAGGATCGCGACCATGAGGGCGATGTTGGAGAACAGCGCCACCTTGGGCAACAGAAAGCCGGTGTAGTTGGCCATCAGCCCCACCAGCAGCGCGCCGATGAGGGCGCCGCCCGTGGACCCGAGGCCGCCGATGATGATCACGATGAAGATCAGCACGTTGACCTGGGCGCCCATCTGCGGAATCACGTTCTGCTGGTACAGGCCCCACATCACCCCGCCCAGGCCCGCCAGGGCCGAGCCCACGACGAACACGCCGATGAACAGGCGGCGGATCCGGTAGCCCAGGCTTTCAACCATCTCGCGGTCCTGCACGCCGGCGCGGATGAGCAAACCGACCTTGGTGCGCGACAGCGTCCAGGCCAGCAGACCGAAGACGAGCAGGCCCACGGCCACCGCGACCAGGCGGTACTTCTCGATGGCGGCATCACCGACCAGCAGCGAGCCGCGCATGCCTTCGGGCAGCGGCAGGGGGATCTGCGCGGGGCCCCAGATCACCTTGATCAGCTCTTCGCCGATGATCATCCCGCCCATGGTGATGAGGATCTGCTTCAGGTGCTGGCCGTACACGGGGCGCACGATGAAGCGCTCGAACGCCAGGCCCACGGCGCCCGCCACGGCCATGGCGACCACCATGGCGGGCAGCACGGCCATCAGGTTGCGCCACAGGTCGGCACTTTGCGTGTAGTCGCCCATCGCACCCAGCACGCTGGTGGCCACGAAGGCACCGAGCGCAATGAACACGCCGTGGCCGAAGTTGAGCACGTCCATCAACCCGAACACGAGCGTGAGGCCCGAGGCGATGATGAAGATGATCATGCCCATGGCCAGGCCCGCCACGGTGAGCGTGAGCCAGGTGCTGGGCGAGCCGATGAAGGGCAGTACCAGCAGCGCGAGCGCCGGCACCAGCGCCAGGGGCTTCCAGTCGAAGTCGCGGGCCATGCTCATGCCGCACCTCCTTGGCAGGTCGCTTGTGCCAGCGCGACCGCTACTATTTCGATAGCTACCAGCGCTTTACCATCAAGCGCCAGAGCACAAAAATGCTTGAAATTCCGGGTCTTTTTCATAGTGCCAGCCCCAGCAGCGACCGCTGCAATGCCTCGTCTTGCGCCAGCGCGGCCATGCTGCCTGCATGCACCACCTGGCCGTTGTCCATCACGGCGACGGTGTCGCCCAGCCGCTTGGCAAAGTTGATGTTCTGCTCGACGAGCAGGATGGTCACCCCGCTCTTCTTGAGCTGGTCGAACGCATCGATCATGTTGTTGATGATGGCGGGCGCGAGGCCCTTGCTGGGCTCGTCCACGATGAGCAGGTCGCGCGGCTCGACGATGGCGCGGCTCACGGCCACCATCTGCTTCTGGCCGCCGCTGAGCTTGCCGGCGGGGTGGTTCCAGAACTTTTCCACCGCCGGGAACAGCTTGAAGATCCATTCAAGCCGTGCCGTGTCCATCTGCGCGGCATTCTTGGCGCCGCGGGCGGCCAGCAGCATGTTCTCCTTCACGGTGAGGTCCGCGAAGATGCCCATGTTCTCGGGCACGTAGGCGATGTTCAGGCCCGCGATGGCGGGCGTGTTCATCGCGGTGATGTCGCGGCCCGCAAAGTGGACCGTGCCCTGCGACGCATGCCACAGGCCCATGATGGTGCGCAGCGTGGTGGTCTTGCCCGCGCCGTTGCGGCCCAGCAGCATGGTGAGCTGGCCCTTGGGCACGGCCAGGTCCACCCCGTGCAGGATGTGGTACGCGCCGATGTGGGTGTGAACACCCTTGAGTTCGAGCAGATTGCCCGTGTTGTTGTGGGTGCTTGTCATGCGGCCGCCTCCTTCGTCACGCCGAGATAGGCTTCCTGAACCACGGGCGAGGCGATCACTTCGGCGGGCACGCCGTCGGCCACCAGCGTGCCGTTGGTCAGCACGATGATGCGGTCGGCCAGCTCGCGCACCACGTCCATCTTGTGCTCCACCAGGAGGATGATCTTGGTCTTGTCCTTCTTCAGCTCGCGGATCAGGTTCAGGATCACGGGCGCCTCGTCGTGGCTCATGCCGGCCGTGGGTTCGTCGAACATGTAGACCTGCGGCTCCAGCGCCATCAGCAGCGCCACTTCGAGCTTGCGCTGGTCGCCGTGCGGCAGGCTCGCCACAGGCGTGTCCTGGCGGTCGAGCATGGCCACGGCCTGCAGGATGGCGCGGGCGCGGTCGGTCAGGTCGCGGTGGTCGCTCCAGATGCTCCACAGGTTCAGGCCGCGGCGGTGCTTGCCTTCCTGCGTGGCTTGCACGGCCAGGCGCACGTTCTCCAGCACGCTGAGGTTGGGAAACAGGTTGGTGAGCTGGAAGGCCCGGCCCAGGCCCGCATGTGTGCGCGCCGAGACCGACTGCCCCGTGAGGTCCTGCCCGCCCAGAGTGACGCTGCCCGCCGTGGCGCGCAACTGCCCCGAGATGAGATTGAAATACGTGGTCTTGCCCGCGCCGTTGGGGCCCACGATGGCGGTCAGCGTGCCGGGCTCGAAAGAGCAGGTCACGGCGTTGACCGCCACGTGGCCGCCGAAGCGGATGGTCAAGTCCTTGGTGGACAAGGTGCTCATGGGTAGTGCGTCACTTTCACGGTCGTCGTCTTTCAGGGGTACCGCGCGCCCTGCCCTGACATGGACAGAGCGCGCGGTGTTCAGCGCATGGTCAAGGGCATGTGCCGATGACGTAGTAGTTGGGACTGGTCTGCTTCAAGGTGTTGTTCACGAAGATGTTCCACAGCCCCATGCTCTGGTTGGAGCCCAGCGCGAAGGTGTAGCCGCCATACACGTACGCCCGGCCGGCCATGGTGTGGGCGTAGTTGCTGGCAGTGGTGCAGGTGGCGCCACCTCCCGGTGCAGCGAGCGTGGTGCCCGTTGCGGCGGCCGATGCAGCGCCCTCGGCGCCGTTGGCGTCGGCGGCGCGCACCGTCCAGCTGTAGGTGGTGGAGGCTGCCAGGGCGGTGTCGGTGTAGCTCGTGCCGCTCACCGGCAGCGCGTTGACCTTGTTCGCATTGCGGTAGACGTTGTAGCTGGCCGCGCCCGAGACAGCGCTCCAGCCCACCACCATGGAGTTGGCCGTGGCGCCCGAGGTGCTCACGCCCGTGGGGGCGGGCAATGCGGGGTTGGTGGGCGGGTTGGTCGTGCCGCCGCTGGAGACCTGGTCCACCATGGCCTTGATGGCCGCCATCTGCGGGCCGGACTTCTTGGCGTAGTTGGCGTTGTCGTAGCCCCACCAGTCAAAGCAGCTGTTGGTGGCAGCCGTGCTGGTCTGCGGGTACAGCATCACGATGTTGTTGGTCTCGGCCCAGCGGTTGTAGCCGGTGTTACGCACATACTGCTGCTGCACGTCGCTGATGTTCTGCTTGCAGCCGTGCAGCACCACGTGCAGCTTGCAGGTGGCCGTACCGCCGGCCTGGCAGGCCTGCGGGATGTAAGCCCAGCCGGTGGTGGCCATGCCGTGGTTGGTGATGAACTGGCTTTGGTTGAACTCGACGAAGTTGCCGGTGGGCAGCGCGGCACTGCTGCGCGGGTTCAGGCTGCCGTACAGGTGCTGCAGCATGGCACCGGCCAGGTCGAAGTTGCAATTGCTGATGTAGGGCGCGCCCTTGGTGGAGCAGCCGTTGCCGTAGTCGTCGGTGACCATGGCGTGCTCTGCTGCGATGTCCTTCTTGTAGACCACGTTGGCCGCGGGCACGAAGCTGCCGTAGTAGGTGCGCAGCGCGTCCATCACGCCGGTCTTGACCACGCTGTCGAGCGTGCCGGAGAACAGGTAGACCTTGGAGTTCTGCAGGTTGGCCACCGGGTCGATGAGACCCTGGCCCGCCCAGGTGTTGGTGGTGTTCACCAGGGTGCTGGTGGGAATGCCCGCAGGGCTGGCCATGCAGCGCCCGGTGGCGTTGACGATGGAGCCTTCCGCACAGTAGAACGGCCCGCCAGCGACCACGCCAGCGCCCTTGGCGAAGGTCGCCGAGTACGCCACGTGCAGCTGCACGGCCATGAACCCGCCCGCTGACAGGCCCGACACGGTGGTCTGTGTCTTGTCGATCTTGAGCGCGGGGAGGTTGACCGCAGCCTGCGCGCCGCCCGATGCACACAGTGCCAAAGCAGCCCCTGCTGCAGCCGCCCGGATGAAATTGAAAGCCATGTTGTCTTGTCTCCAAATAATTTTGAGAAAAACCGACCCAGCCCCTGTGTAGACCCAGGGGTTCATGCATCAATTCACTTGGAAAAAAAGGGGCGGCCGCCCCTGCGGGATGAACCCTGGCACCGGGCCATGAAGAGGCCCCGCGCCAGGCCACGCTAACGCGTGTGGTCGCGCCTATCGCTTGTTGCGGATGGGCACGTTCATTTCTTCAGGCTTGATCTCGCGCACCAGCTCGGGCACGCCCCAGGCGAAGGCCGGGTCCACCTTGATCTTGAAGTGGTACATGCTCTGCATGGCCTGGTGGTCTTCCTTGCGGAAGGTCATCTTGCCCTTGGGAGTGTCGAAACTCATGCCTTCCATGGTCTTGATGAGCTTGTTGGTGTTGGTGTCGCCGCCCGTGGCCTTGAGCGCGGTGACCAGCGCCATGGCCGAGCTGAAGCCGCCAGCGGTGAAGAAGTCCGGCGGGGTCTTGAACTCCTTGTAATGCGCGGCCACCATGGCTTCGTTCACGGGGTTCTTGGGGATGCCGAAGTAGTAGTACGTGGCGCCTTCCATGCCGGGGAAGTTCTTGTACGCAGCCATGGCGGGCAGGATGTTGCCGCCGGTAGCAATCTCGATGCCGTAGCGCTTCAGGTCCATGTCGGCGATCTTGAAGGGGTTGCCGGCGCCCGCCCAGACGATCCAGATGATCTTGCGGCCGGGCTGGTCCTTGAGCTTGTCGATCAGGCGCTGGGCACCGGCGGTGAAGTCGGTGGTGGCGGCGGGCAGGTACTCCTCGTGCGAAAGCTTGGCCTTCTTGATCGAATCCTTGAAGGCCTTCACGCCATCGCGGCCGAAGGCGTTGTCCTGGGCCAGCGTGGCCACGGTCACACCCTCCTTGTCGATCGCCACGGCGTTGGAGATGGCGTCCTGGCTGCTGTTGCGGCCGGTGCGAAAGATGTACTTGTTCCACTTGTCGCCAGTGATCGAGTCGGCCACGGCGGGCTCGACCAGCAGGATCTTCTTGTATTCCTCGGCCACTGGCAGCAGCGCCAGCGCCACGCCGGATGCCGTGGGGCCCACGGCGATGTCGGCCTTGTCATCCGAGTACGCGGTGGCCAGCAGGCTCTTGCCCAGGTCGGGCTTGCCCTGGTCGTCCTTTTCGATCACGACGAGCTTCTTGCCGTTGACGGTCATGGAGCCGCCGGTGGCGTAGTTCAGGCCCATCAGCAGGCCGGTCTGCGTCTGCTTGCCGTAGGCCTCCAGCGGGCCGGTCTTGCTGTAGATGTGGGCGATGCGGATCTCGCCGGAAGTCTGGGCGAACGCGGGGGCGGACAGCGTGGCCGCTGCGGTGACTGCGGCGGCAGCGAGGGCGACCAGGGTGCGACGGTGCATGGCGATGTCTCCTTTGTGTTGATGCCTGAACATTGCACAGTTCGTGCCAAGGCACAAGCTGTTGATTTTGAAGAAAGTTTTTGAAACGCCACGGAAACATTGCCTGAAATTGATACAGTCAATTTGCCTGAATTTCAGACATTTGCCTGATTTTTATTCAGGGTTTTCCAGACGTCCATAGAGCGTGGCGCGCGAGATGCCCAATTGCCGGGCCGTGGCCAACTTGTTGCCGCCATGGGCCTTCATGGCAGCGTGGATGGCCCGCTGCTCCAACTCGGCCACCTGCTCGGCCAGAGGGCGCAGGTAGCGTGATTCGTCCTCGACCACCACGGCGGTGGTGTCCTGCACCGGCGCGGCGGGCTCCACACCGGCCTCACGCAGCACGCGCTCAAGCTGCGCGGCGTCGATGGACTGCGAGTCCGAACGCATCACAGCCTGCTCCAGCACGTTGCGCAACTCGCGGATGTTGCCGCGCCAGGGCTGGCCCGCCAGCAAGGCCAGCGCGTCGGGCAGCAGTTCAGGCGGCGGGGTGCCGTTGCGCAGCGCCAGGTCTTCGCCCAAGGCCTCCACCAGCGCGGGGATGTCGCTGCGCCGCACCCTGAGCGGCGGCACGCGCACGGGCAGCACGTGCAGGCGGTAGAACAGGTCTTCGCGGAACTTCCCCTCACGCACCAGCGCGGCCAGGTCGCGCGAGGTGGCTGCCAGGATGCGCACATTGAAGGGCACGAGCTTGTTGGAGCCCAGGGGTTCGATCTCGCCTTCCTGCAGGGCGCGCAGCAGCTTGGCCTGCAGGCTTTGCGGCATGTCGCCGATCTCGTCGAGGAACAGCGTGCCGCCATCGGCCAGCTTGAACTTGCCGTCGCGGCCCTTGCGGTCGGCCCCGGTGTAGGCGCCGGGGGCGACGCCGAAGAACTCGGCCTCCAGCAAGGTATCAGGCACGGCGGCGATATTGACGCTGACGAACGGGCCGCCCGCGCGGCTCGACGCCGCGTGGATGGCGTGGGCCAAGAGCTCCTTGCCCGTGCCCGTCTCGCCCAGCAGCAGCACGGGGCTTTGCGACTGCGCCGCGCGCCGCGCCTGGCGCTTGACCTCGGCGGCTGCAGGGCTGGACCCAATGAAGCTGGCGAAGGTGTACTTGGACCGCCGCTCGCCGTCGCCCGCCACCGCCAGGCTGCGCCGCCGCTGGCTGGCCAGCTCGCGCCGGGCGTCGTCCAGGTCGCGCTGCAGCAGCGCGAACTTGCTGATCAGCGGCTGCAGCGTGGTCTCGGGGTGGTCGAACAGCACGATGCCGATGGCGCCGATCACGCGGTCAGCATCGTCACGCAACGGGATGCGGCTGACCACGAAGGTGCCGGCCTTGTTGGTGAGCAGGTCGATCAGCACAGGCTGGCCGGTCTCCAGCACGCGGCGCATCTGGGTGTTGGGGATCACCTCTTCCACCGTACGGCCGACGAACTGGTCGACCGACGAGAACCCCAGATCGGGCAAGAAGCGCTGGTACCCCTCGTTGACCCACACGATGCGCCCGCTGCGGTCCACCAGAAACATGCCCTGGCTGACGCTGGAGAACAGCTGGAACATGGAACGCGCCGCCAGTTCCAGGATGCCCTGGGCGTCCAGCGGCAGAGCGGGGGCGTCATCGGTGAGCAAAGGCATGCGCGGATGGTAGCGTGGCGGCACGGTGCCGGTTGGCGTATGGCGGCGATGCACCCACCCCGCAAGCGACGCAATTTGCTACATAATTAATAGCGCCAAGCCTTTGTTTTTCAGTCGCTAGAAGGCCTTTTCATCCGGAGCCGCAAGCGCCGAACCCTCTGCATCGATGCTTGCTGTTGGTTGCGAGCGTGTCATCCGCAGCACCACCATGGGCTGGATGGCCGACAACACCTCGGCCTCGCGCGCGGCCAGTGGCTGGTCCACCAGGATGCAGGGCTTGCCGGTACGGCGGCAGTGGTCCTGCACACGCCAATACTGGTCGTGGCTGATGCAGCCGGTCTGGCAGATCACGAGGTCGGCTGCAGCGAGGTTGGCGTCCAGAGCCGAATCACCGGCTTCCACCGGCATCGGCGCGTTGCGGGCAGCCAGGTGCGCAGGCTGCATGCTCATCGATGGCGCCGCTGCCCACGGTCGCGGCACCGAACGCGCAGCAACCGCCGCCGGCCCTTGCGCCACGGCGGAGGCCGCCTGACGCCAGCGCAGGCATTCGCGCGACAAGGCCGTGATGCGCTCTGCCAGCTGGCGGATGTGCCGCGCCATGGCCTTGCGATGGGGCAACCCGGGGCTTGCGGCCTGCAACTGCGCGAGTTCTTCCCTGGCGATGGCCAGGCGCGTATCCCGCAGGACGACTGCGCCGCGCAGCCGCACCACCTCGGCGGTCAAGGCGTCGATCTGCGCGGCCTGGGAGGCGATGGCGGCGCTGCAGCGCTGCTGCGCGTCGCCCAGTTGGCGGCACAGCGCCAGAAACTCCTGCGGAAGTGAATGCATGCACCACCTTTGCAAATAAGAACTATTCGCATTTTATGGTAGAATCAGCACCCGTTGAGCAAGCCACCTGGTGGGGAGGGTATCGAGAGGCGTCAGGGCTTTCGGTGTCTGGCTTGCAATGACATTGCTGCTGACCCATCAAAAAACCGCGCTGTAAGGCGCGGTTTTTTTGTTGGCGAGTGCCGGCGTAGCAGCCGCCGGACTCAGGCTTGCGCCAACGCCATCTTGCGGGCCGCCCAGCGACGTGCCACGCGGGGCAGGATCAGCACGGCCAGCACGATCACCATCAGTGTCAGCGAGCCAGGACGCTCGAAGAAGATGGTCCACTTGCCTTCGCCAATGGCGACTGCGTTGCGCATCTGCGCTTCGGCCAGCGGCCCCAGGATCATGCCCACGACGACGGGAGCCGATGGGAAATCGAAACGGCGCATCACCACACCGAGCAGGCCGATGGCGTACAGCAGCACCAGGTCGAACGCGCTCTGGCGCATGCCATACACGCCGAGCGTGGCGAACACCAGGATGCCAGCGTACAGGTACGACTTGGGGATCTTGAGCAGCTTGACCCACAGGCCCACCAGCGGCAGGTTCAGGATCAGCAGCATGACGTTGCCGATGTACATCGACGCGATCAGCGCCCACACCAGCGCACCGTTGCTGCTGAACAGCTGCGGGCCGGGCTGGATGCCGTAGTTCTGGAACGCGCCCAGCAGGATGGCGGTGGTATTGGACGTGGGGATGCCCAGCGTGAGCAGCGGGATCAGCGTTGCCGTGATGGCCGCGTTGTTGGCGGCCTCGGGGCCCGCCACGCCTTCGATGGCGCCCGTGGTGCCGAACTCTTCCTTGTGCTTGCTGAGCTTCTTTTCAGCGGCATAGCTCAGGAAAGTGGGAATCTCGCTGCCGCCCGCAGGCACCGTGCCGAAGGGAAAGCCGATGGCCGTGGCGCGCAGCCAGGCGGGCCACGAACGGCGCCACTCTTCCTTGGTCATGTGCGTGCTGGTGAGCTTGTTCTGCGTCTCGTCGGTCTTGCCTTCGTACATCACGTTGTACAGCGCTTCGCCCACGGCGAACAGGCCCACGGCGATCAGCACGACTTCGATGCCGTCCATCAGCTCGGGCACGCCGGCGGTGTAGCGGGCCTGGGCGGTGAGCTGGTCAATGCCGATCAGGCCAAGGGCCAGGCCGACGAACAGTGCCACCATGCCACGCAGCGTGCTCTTGCCCAGCACCGCGCTCACGGTGGTGAAGGCGAGCACCATCAGCATGAAGTATTCGGGCGGGCCCAGGCGCACGGCGTACTCGGCCACCACGGGGGCGAAGAAGGTCACGAGCACGGTGGCGATGGTGCCCGCCACGAACGAGCCGATGGCCGCGGTGGCCAGCGCCGCCCCGGCGCGGCCGTTCTTGGCCATCTTGTTGCCCTCCATGGCCGTGACCATGGAGCCCGCCTCACCCGGCGTGTTGAGCAGGATGGAGGTGGTGGAGCCACCGTACATGGCGCCGTAGTAGATGCCGGCAAAGAAGATCATCGAGGCGGTGGCCTCGACCTTGACGGTGATGGGCAGCAGCATGGCCACGGCCACTGCGGGGCCGATGCCCGGCAGCACGCCCACGGCGGTGCCGATGACACAGCCCACGAAGGCCCACATCAGGTTGATGGGAGTGGCTGCAGTGATGAAGCCCTGCAGCAGGAGGTTCCAGGTATCCATGGTGTCGTGCTGGCTTTACAGCCATCCCGTGTTCGTGAGGCCGGGCAGGTTGATCGCCAGCAGTTGGGTAAACATCCAGAACACCGGCGCGGCCACGGCCACACCGATGAAAAGGTCCTTGAACCAGGCCTTGGGGCTCAGGTCGAGCGTGCCTTCCGAGCTCTTGAAGCCCCGCACCGCGAGCACGAAGCACAGCGCGCAGCTCAGGATGAAACCGAGCGATGTGATCAGCAAGGCATTGAGCAGAAGGCCGACCGACACCCAGATAAAGCCCTTCCAGTGGGCTTGCCCATCGCCCGAAGCCTCTTCCAGCTCACGAAAACCGCCCGTACGGGCATGAATGACGGACAGAGCGCCGCAGATGATCAGCACGATGGCCACCACCCAGGGGAAGAAATTGGGGCCTACGCCGCCATAGCCCGCCTCGGAGCTGATGGAGGTGGCGCCCCAGGCCAGCAGGCAGCCCAGCAGCAGGATGCCCGCTCCGACCACGGTCTGGAGGCCCGTGGAGCGAGAGGAATGTTGTGTCATGTTTTTGGTCCCGCGAAAAGAGCGACAGGGCCGATGCAGCCCTGGATTGCGCAGCGCCCGGGGCGACGGCGGTGGCGCCGTACCTCAGCCCCGGGCGTGCGACCGGTCCGAGAACGCCGGTCAGATCATTCCGGACTTGGCCATCGTGGCACGCAGGCTGGCGAACTCGGCGTCCACGAAGTTGGCAAACTCGTCGCCAGCCAGCCACGCGGGCGTCCAGCCGTTCTTTTCCATGGCGTCCTGCCAAGCCTTGTGCTTGTAGGTCTTGGAAAGCGCGTCGATCAGCTCCTTGCGCTGCGCAGGGGTGATGCCCGCCGCGCCATACACTCCACGCCAATTGCCGATCTCGACGTTGATGCCCTGCTCCTTGAGCGTGGGCACGTTCACGCCCTTCAGGCGCGTGGCAGACGTCACGCCCACAGCGCGCATCTTGCCGGCGGCAATGTACTCGGCGAACTCGCTGTAGCCGCTGCCACCCACGGTGACGTTGCCGCCCAGGATGGCGGCGGTGGCCTCACCGCCCCCACGGAAAGCCACGTAGTTGATCTTGGCAGGGTCCACGCCCACTTCGCGGGCGATCATGGCTGCGGCGATGTGCTCGGTGGAGCCGCGCGAACCGCCGCCCCACTTCACGCTGCCGGGGTCCTTCTTGAGCTGGTCCACCACGTCCTTCATGGTCTTGAAAGGCGAGTTGGCCGGCAGCACGAACACGTTGTACTCGCTGCTCAGGCGCACCAGGGGGGTGACCTTGTCCAGGCCCACCGGCGGCTTGCCGGTGATGATGCCGCCCAGCATCACCGCGCCCATCGTCATCAGCGCGTTGGGGTCACCCTTGCTGGCGTTGGCGAACTGCGCCAAGCCAATGGCGCCCGCCGCGCCGCCCTTGTTGTCATAGGTGACCGAGCTGGCCACGCCGGCATCCTGCATGGCCTTGCCCAGGGCACGGCCGGTGGTGTCCCAGCCACCGCCAGGGTTGGCGGGAATCATCATCTTGATCGCCGCTGCGGCATGTGCAGACAGAGGCAAGGCACCCACGGCAGCCACGGCAGCCAGGGACTTGAGGAAGGTATCGCGACGCATCAGGGTCTCCTTATGGTTTGTCGAACCTTTCAATGATGCGCGCCCTGCCTGTCAAACGGCTGTCCGGAGGATTAGGGAAAACCCCCTGAGGCGCTGCGCGCCTTCCCCCTGAAGGGGGACGCACCCGGTGGCCTGGCGAAGCCAGTTCCACGGGTGCACTGGCCTGGGACTCGTCACCGTTGGCTGTTGTGCGAAATCAACTGGCGCGCGGGCGGGCCATGGGAGTGATATGGTCCCGCGCATGAAATTGCTGCTCGTAGAAGACGATCCCACCATGCAGGCCACGCTGCACCGCGCCCTGAGCCGGCGCGGCATGGAGGTGACGCCCGTGGGGGATGGCCGCGCAGCGCTGGCGCAGTGGGCGGCGCAGCCGCCCGACGCCGTGGTGCTGGACCTCACGCTGCCGGGCCTCGACGGACTTCAGGTGCTGCAGCAGGCGCGCACGCGCGGGCTGCGCACGCCGGTGATCATCCTCACTGCGCGCGGAACCGTCGGCGACCGCATCATGGGACTGAATTCGGGCGCGGACGACTACCTGCCCAAACCCTTCGACCTGGATGAGCTGGAAGCCCGCCTGCGGGCCCTCGTGCGCCGCAGCGTCGACCCGGTGGCCAACACCGCCCTGCCCCCCAGCATCGTTCAGATCGGGGCCATCCGCTACGACACGAACAGCGGCGCCATCTACCTGAACGGCGAGGTGATGGAGCTCACACCGCGTGAGCTGGCGCTGATGCACGCCTTGCTGGCCCAGCCAGGCCACGCTGTGACGAAAGAGCGGCTGTATGAACTGGTGTTTCCCGGCCAGCTCGACGTGCAGTACGAGGCCATCGAGGTGGTGGTCTACCGGCTGCGCAAGAAGCTGGTGGGCACGGGCCTCACGCTGATGACGCTGCGCGGCCTGGGCTACCTGCTGCGGACAGATGCATGAAGCACCCCGACACGAAACCGCGCGCGAACCAGGAACCCCGGCCGCACTCGCTGCGCCGCCGCCTGCTGCTGGGCATCCTGGTGCCGGTCGCCGTGTTCATCACCTACAACACCTACAGCCTGTACCACCAGACGCTGGCATCGCTGAATACCGCGTATGACCGCACGCTGCTGGCATCCGCCAAGAGCATCAGCGAGCAGTTGGACGTCACAGGCTTCGAAGAGAACGCGCACCTGCGTGCCACCGTGCCCTACTCGGCCCTGGAGGCGTTCGAGGCGGACAACCAGAGCCGCATGTACTACCGCGTCTCCAGCCTCAACGGCGAATTGATCTCGGGGTTCGACGAACTGCGGCCCTGGAGCGGGACCATCCCCGTGCGCCCGCCATACGCCGCGCTGGTCGACTTCTACGATGACACGTTCCGGGACATGCCTGTGCGGGTGGCGGTGCTGCTGCAACCGGTGGCCAGTTCCACCGGGCGCGCCATGGCCGTGATCCAGGTCGCCGAGACGCTGGAAGTGCGCGAAACGCTGGCGCTGCAAATACTGCGCAATACGCTGCTGCGCCAGGCGCTGCTGATCGCCGTGGTGGCATTGACCGTGGCGCTGGTCGTGCAGCGTGCGACCAACCCGGTGCGCCAGCTCAGCCACCAGCTTCAAGCCCGCAAGGAAGGGGATTTGAGCCCCATCGCAGCCCCATCGGCCCCGCGCGAGCTGCAGCCGCTCATCGATGCCACCAACGAAGTCATGCAGCGCCTGCGCCACCTGCTGCGGCACCAGAAAAGGTTCGTGCGCGATGCGTCCCACCAGTTGCGCACCCCGCTGGCGGTGCTCAAGACCCAAGTGCAATCGGCCGTGCGGGGCGACGTGGAGCCCCGCCAGGCCCTGCACGAGATCAGCGACACCGTAGACCGCGCCACGCAATTGGCCAACCAGATGCTGGCACTGGCCAAGGTGGAACAGCTGCGCCAGCAGAGCGCGCCGCCCATCACCCGCATGGACGATGTGCTGCGCACCGTGGCGCTGGAGATATCCCCCCTCATTGCGCAGCGCGACCTGGACTTCGGCATCCACACCGAGGCGGCACCCGTGCAGGCGCACGAATGGATGCTGCGCGAACTCAGCCGCAACTTGCTGCACAACGCCGTGCGCCACGCGCCGCAGGGCAGCGAGCTGACCGTGGATCTGCGCGCGGACGGTCGCCATGCGGCGCTCACGGTAAGCGACCACGGCAGCGGCATTGACGACGAACTCGCAGCCCGGCTGTTCCAACCGTTCTCCGCGGGCGACGTGCGCACCGGCAGCGGTTTGGGCTTGGCGATCTGCCACGAGATCGTCCAGGCGCTCGGCGGCAGCATCGTGCTGACCAACCGCATGACGGGCAGCCGGGTGGCGGGACTGGACGCTGTGGTTCGCCTACCCCTATCGCACCCGGCCTCCGACAACACGGACGCGCCACACACGGCACAATCTCCTGCATGACGACGACGATGGAGACAATGCGCCTGGACAAGTGGCTCTGGTGCGCCCGCTTTTACAAGACACGCAGCCTGGCCACCGAAGAAATTTCCAAGGGCCGCGTCACTGTGAACGGCCAACTGGCCAAGCCAGCCCGCGACTTGCGCTGCGGCGACACCGTCGCCTTGCGCCAGGGCCCCGTGGCACGTACAGTGGTGGTGCGCGGGCTGAGCGGTTTTCGGGGGCCCGCCCCCACGGCGCAGCAACTCTATGAAGAAACCGCCGACAGCCTCACCGCCCGCGAACACGCAGCCGAACAGCGCCGCCTTGCCCCCGAACCGTCGGCCGCGCTACAGGAAGGCCGCCCGACAAAGCGCGACCGCCGGGAAATCGACCGCGTAGGCGCCCGTGGCTGGGGTGACCGCTGGAGCGCATCCATCAAGGAGTGAAGCGGATTCAACCGTCTGTCGCCCTGCCGGCCTCTTTGCCTCCTTGCTTGCAACGGGTCTGCCGGTGAAGGGGGCGATGCCCTCGATGCAGTGCAGGACAGCGGCTTTCGCCATCAGAGCGCCTGGGGTACCAAATTTTTCGCAAGAACAAGGGGCAAGAAAGCGGACATATGTCACACTCTGCCAGCCAGCTCAATAGTCCACTTGCTGAGCCTCGACTACGATTGGGATGCCGTTAATTCTGACGGTTCGACCCCCACGAAGTCGAGATATGCAAGATTTAGCCCGCCTCGTG
Source organism: Acidovorax sp. sic0104 (assembly GCF_019219095.1). Classification (GTDB taxonomy): domain Bacteria; phylum Pseudomonadota; class Gammaproteobacteria; order Burkholderiales; family Burkholderiaceae_C; genus Acidovorax. The sequence goes on along the minus strand of NZ_JAHUWH010000010.1, from coordinate 197,244 downwards.
CGGGCTATTTTTTTTGCGCAGCCCAGACCTCCCGCAGCACTTCACCCGTGGCTGCACCCTAAAGTGCGCCACATCGTTCGCGGCCGTGTGCAGAGACAGGGGGCTACAGCGATTTCCGGATGCGCAAGAACCTCCTAGGCCACACGCGCCGACGCCGCATAGCCCAGAACCGCATGCGGAGCGCTGCGCGGGGCGATCTGCTCCACACAACCGGTGTCCTTGGGCGGCACGAAACCCAGGGCAATACCGCCCAGGCACGCTCGCATTTCCTCCCCTTCGTACGGCCACGCTGCCGTAGCAAGCATGCCGGCGAACAGCACAGGCCCACCGCGCCCATCGCGAATCCGCACGCTGGTGCCGCCGGCATAGTCGCACCGCACACGCACATTGAGGCAGCGGTGCGCCGATGGGTCGAAGGGGCCAGGGATCAGGTTGGGAATGACCGCCAGCTCTGGGGAGAAGGTACCGTTCCACACCTCGGTCATCACAGTGCCGTCACCCAGCAGGATGGCGCCACGAGCTGTTGAAAAAAGGTTCTGCCCATCGCGATAGATGGGGCCGCAATGAGGGTTGTTGCTGCCTTGCTCCCCAGCGCAGTCAAGAGCAAGGATGACGTGGTGTGCGCACCGCGAAAAAAACCGGGACACATCCAGCACTACGCGCAACTCCGCATATGCGGGAGAGCCGCTCGGCCAAGCGGCGTCGATGTAGCGGAAGTCGACATCGTTGTACTTCAGATGGAGCTGTCCGATCACGCACTTTCTCCTTGCAGTGTTGAGCAACTGTCCCCGACAAATCGTAAATCTGCAAGGCAAAAAGAAAGCCCTGCGCATTGCTGCGGCAGGGCTTGCACACGATTTTCGGGGCTGAGTCCCGAAACTCGAGCTTACTTCGCTGCGTCCTTGATGGCTTCTTTCGCGTCGCCATAGTTCTTCTGGACATTGCCCTCGACTTGTTTGGCTGCGCCCTTGACTTGCTGCTCGGGGCTGTTGATGACTTCACCCGTCTTTTGCTGGACCTTGCCAGCCACTTCCTTCAGGGCGCCTTTGACTTGATCGGAATTCATGGGGGTTCCTCCAGTAGTTCATGCCAGCAGGATGGCTGTGCATGCGACGAAGGTTATTTGTGCAAAGGCAAGAACAACGCGGGCAAACGCCGTTGACTCACGTCGGCTTGAGCCTACATCGGCAGCGCCATGCCCGGGATTCGAAAGCATCCGCAGATTGCTTGCGCCCGCGAAGCGGCGGCAGATACGAGAGATGCCAAGGGCGTGCGTCAGGTAGCCTTCACGGGCCGCATCCGGACGCAAGGGCTCAATGAACTGTCTCGTTGCGTCTGAAAGGCCAGAGCACTGCGCGCAGCAGGAAGCAGAGCAGACAGAATCTGCGCAAAGAAAAATGCCCTGCAAGTTATCGACTTGCAGGGCATGTTCTGGCGGAAACGGAGGGAGCGGCAAGGTCAACAGTGATGCGTCACACCGTGCATATTTGCAGGCTTGTAGGCCATCCCGTAGGCCAACGAATCGGGTACCTATGCTCGTGGGTTTCAGGCACGGTGGAGTTGAAAGGCAATCGGTTCAGCCTTCCATGCGTCAATGTCCCAGCCGAGAAGTGCCTCAACAGTGCCTTTGCTGGCCTGGGGGACCTTCTCTCGCCTCGCCAGCCGTATTCCGTACACGATCAGCAGCCCCGTTTTGCCTTTTTCCAGACGATGTAAATCAACTTCGTTACGAGTCATCAGTACAGAGTCGCAAACTTCAGACGTGGTCCCTTTGACCTCGACTTTGATCGTCTCATCTGCTCTTGTAGCCAGCAAGTCAAAAGACTGGGTGGCAGAGGTGTCTCGACAGTGATATCCCAGCTGTGTCAAATGCTTGATTGCAAGCTCCATCGCGCGCTGTTCCACCGCTCTTCTCTCAGGTGCCGTGAGGCCCATACCCTGCCTACCGGCCCGCCGTTTCAACGGATTCGAAATTTCCTCAATTGCTGCTGCATCTTGCTCACCCGGCGCGATGTCTCGCTGGTCTAGCTGAGCAAGGTATATCTCACCAAGTCGTTCGGCTATCGAGTGCAGGATAGCTTGAACATCGGCACCCGCAAGCTCGCGAGCGGAAACCCGCAATGCCAGTGCCGTGGACTTTTCAAAAGTCTTCGGAAGCGCTGCCTTCGCTCCCAAATGGATTTCAGAGGTGAAGGGCGCAAGAGTGCCCCAGCGCTGCTCGACGACAGCCCTAGCCCAGGAAGTGCGACGAGCAAGTTCCTCATCCGAAACTGGGCGTAAGTCCCCACCGCTCCAGATGGTGCTCCCACAGCCTATGGTGAAAAAGACTGCCGATCCATCAGCTGCGAAGTGGATCACGAGGTAAAACCCTGATCGGGGGTTCGGAGACATGGCTTTCGAGAAAACTCTCGCCCAAGGTGCCTCAGTCTTTCGTCCGATGCCGTCTGATGCCTCCACCTCAAGGTCATCGAAGACTGGATCAAATGCAGATTGCATCGCTTGGAGTCTGTCACGCAGAGCCGAGACAAGGTCGGACCTCACGAGGCGGCCGCGTTGTTGCATTTCTGGCGTGTTTGACGACGAATAAAGCGGCTGTAGGGCGCAAATCTGCGCCAATATTGTTTGCATTTCCCATCCCTCATGTACGCAACCGGCAGCAGCTGCCTGCGATTCGCCGCAGGGCTACAGCTCAAACCCCGCCTAGTGCTGTGCTCCAAGTTGCCCCACTCCGTACTCGCGATGGAGGCAGGTAACTGGGCAACCTCATTTCCCGACGATTCCCGACAGCAAAGATACTCGCAAAATGCAGTGTGAGGCCGCCACTGCCTTGGCGCCGGAGCCTGCCGACACTATCGACGAAATCGACACACGAAGGGCGCGGGCGCGGCGGGGTCTCGACTGCGCGCCAAGACCTGATGTCACCATACCGGGGCATGGCGGCATTTAAAACGCTGAGACGGTGCGATACGCGCGTTGATAGCTAATTTGTCCCGAAAGGAACCATCGAACGTCCCGCGTCGTGGGAACGTTACATTTGCGCGTCATGTTGTCCCTTTCTACATTCTTCGATGCCTTCTGGCCCAACCTCGCTGCGACATTGATCGGTGTCGTGCTGGGTGTCCCGATCGCTCTATTTCTCAATGAACGGGGCATGCATCGCCAAAGAAGGCTTCAAGTTGCCGACATGCTTCGCCAAACTGAGAGCGCGATAGATGTTTTGATTGATGCGTGTAAGTACAACGCGCGGCTACTTGACACTGTGGCTGCAGAGGCTCAGGTGGGGCGGGTGATGCACAGGCCAGATCTGCGAATAACGACCTGGGATGCAATCGGATCGATTTTTTCGACTGGGAAGCCAGATGCCACGCTTCTTCAGTTTCTTTCTCATCACTGGCTCCGATTGCAACGCGTTCAGTCACTCTGTGACGAGATATTTGCCCGGGAAGTTGCGAGATCATTGCCCGCTTTTGAAGATGACGGCTTAACAATGGCGTTCTGGGAAAACCTCTATTTCAACGCCCGAGACCTATCTGCGCATGCGACGCAAGGTGTTGCGATGCTTGAAAAGGCGAAAGAGGAATTAAAAACTGAACACGCAGCGTGAATTGTCCCCTGGCTGCATCGCTTAGTGTCAGTTAGTAGTTCTCAAGAGCTCATGCTGGCACGTCACTTAAAAGGTAGGGCTTGAATGCGCAAACCTTGTAACCTGCCCAGGTGTTGATGGCGTGAGCCATGCGCGCCTGCAGCGGGGCGATTTCGTTGCGGGCAAACACCATGGCTGCTTTCTCCACGTCGCCGAAGCCGCCCACGTTGTTGGGCAGCATGCCCATCAGCTGGGGCGGCACACGGTGGGCGGCCAGTACATCGTCGCGGCTGGCATTCTTGATGTTCAGGAAGTCATCCTTTGCGGCCACCTCGCTGATGGGGATCAGCTGGATGCCTTCCTTTTTCCCGTTGGGCGCGTAGTAGAAAAGGTTTTTGAAGTTGCCGCCGCCTTTGGTTTTGGTCAGCTGCTCGCGCATCTTGTCCACATCGCCCTGGGACTGGGCGGCATCGGTCACGTACAGGATGAAGCCGGCGTGGCTGCCGTTGTTGTAGTAGCGGCGGCGAAACAGCGTGGCCGATTCATTCAGCATGGCCGACTGCAGCGCGCCAAGGTACGGCGGCAGCCCGTAGATTTCCTGATGAATGTCCTGCTCACGCAGCTGGAACAGATCGTGGCGGCGGAATTCGTGCGGGCTCTGTAGGTCCGTGACGAAGAAGAAGCGGCCCGCCTCAAGGCCGCGCCGCGTGTACTTGCCCAGCGCGTGGCGAAGTTCTAGCAGCTCGCCCAGCCGGTTGCGGCGGCGCTCCAAATAGGCATTACCCAGCACCATGTAATCCAGCGCGAAACCGCCGAAGGCTTCAGCGCTGAGAACCTGCGAGGGGATGAAGGTGCTGGATAGAACGTTGATCTTGAAGCGCAGCGCAGATTCGTGGTGGGCACCAACCCGCAGCAGCCGAGCCAGCGCGGCCAGGCTCACGGGTGGTTCGTACCAATCACCGCAAGGCAGGCACTCCGCATATTCAAGCAGCGCCGAACGCCCCCCAATTACTGGCTCAGGATCGCCCAGATCGAAGGTAAAGGACTGAGCAGCAGTTGTGGAAGGCAGCGCAGGGGCAGCTGCTGGTGGGGTGGAGTGTTGCGCCTGGGCCGGCGCGCGGCGTGTTCGTTTCGTCATGGTCAGTCAGAAATAACAAGGAAAGATTGGCCTTGCGGCGTGGCTAGGTCAGTGCCCGTTTCCAATGGCTCATGGCTGAGCGCGTTCATCGTTGCCCAGGCCAAATCAGAGTGGCCGGTTTCTTCGCTGCGCCCGGCCGCATAGGTCACGCTGCGCCCGCTCGCGGTCAGTTCGCGTTTGATGGCCATGAAGCTGGCGGCCAGCTCCTTATTGCCGGCGTCGAACTCCAGCCGCCCCGCATTGATGACCTGTTGCGCTTTCAGCACCAACATGGTCTTGCTGTCCACGCTGTAGTTGATGCCGCGCACTGCGGGGAAGAACTTCTGCACCAGCTGATAAACGCCCTGCCCGATACCTGTTGTATCCACCGTCATTCCGACCACGGTGTAGCGTTCCGTGACGGTCTTGATGGCTTTGGCCTGGGCTTCAAAGTCCATGCCTTTGAACTGCTCTGTATGCAACACACGAAGCGCGCCGCCCGGCTTGGTGGGGACAGCGACCACCACCAGGCCGGCGTTATCGCCCGTATGGCTTGGGTCATACCCGACCCACACCGGAAGCCGGCCGAAGGGCCGCTGGCTGAATGGCTTGAAATCTGTCCACAGCACCCAGCTGTCCACCATGCAGCCCTGCAGCATTGAGAGCGGGAAAACCGAAAAGGAATCATCGACAAACCCGCACATCAGCAGGTTGGCAAACTCCGCATCGGAATACTCCAGCTTCAGCTCTTCAAGGTCGAAGAGATCACAGCCGCCCGCCAAAGCGTCCATGATCGTGACGATGTTGCGCCACACGCGATCCTCGCCAGTGAAGCCAACGGCCAGCCGTGCGTGGGACAAGTCCACGTCAATCTTGGATTTCTTCTTGAGGCGCTGGGCCGACCAGAACGCATACGCCGCGTGTTGGATGCTGCTGGGCGTGCTGAAATAGGTCTTGCGCCACTTCTTGTGCATGGCCATGCCGCTGGCCACTTTGTTAAGGCGCTCAAAGTCCTGAGTCCAAAAGAACTCGTCAAAGTAGAAGTTGCCGTGATAGCCCTGGGCCGTGCGTGCGTTGCTGCCCAAAAAGTACAGCGTGGCGCCGTTGGCCAAAACGATGGGATCGCCCTTCAACTCCACGCCTGTGACTTCATGCACGAACGCGCAGATGTACTGTTTGAAGATGTGAGCCTGGGCCTTGCTGGCGGATAGGAAAATTTGGTTTCTGCCAGTCTCCAGCGCATCAATCAGCGCCTCGCGGGCAAAGTACCAAGTGGCACCGATCTGGCGGGACTTGAGAATAGCCCGCGTGCGCTGCTGGCTGCTCTGCCACCAGCCCAATTGGTACTTGAACAGCGAATCAAGGAAAGCGCTTTTTAGCTGCTCCACCTGTTCCTCTGACAGGAAGTTTTTGGCCCGCCGCTTTTTTGGCCCTGCGTTGCGCGCTTCAATGGCCGGGTTCAGATCAGCTTCGCGCCCGGTGCGTTCGTATTTGCCGATGCGGGCCAGTCGCTCCAACTGGCGGCCCAGCAAGTCAATTTCCTTGAAGTCCCCGCCCGTCTTTACGTCCTTGGCGATCAGCGTTGAAAGACGGGCTTCCAGCGCGTACTCCACGCGCTGCGCGGCGGGTGTGTCCTGCCACTTCTCTGCCTTGCACCAACCGTGAAGCGTTCCGCGCGGAACGCCCAGATGCTCTGCGATGTGCGAAAGTTTCCACCCCATCCAGAACAGTGCACGCGCTTCGCGGCGCACACCTGCACCACCATCCACCGGGCTGACTTCACCGACCGGCTGAGCATCCTTGAAGATGGCCTTGGCGCGGGTGGTGATCGCCTTCTGTGCGGCACTGCCCGTGTTACGCACGGCGCTCGCAGTGCGCTTTGGCCGGGTTGCGGTGGCTGGTTTTGTGGCGGCTTTGCTTGTCATGGGCTGCCAGTGTCTGCCGCGCGCGCGCGGAAAGCATCAACGGAAAAATGTGATTCGCGCAGCCACAGCGCGCACAAATTGCGGCCAGTGCGAGGCATGCGGAACATAGGCGGTAGATCAACTCACCGCACGAAAGCCGCACCATGCCATCCAAGTTTTTCCGCGTAGCAACCGAGGGCGCCACCACCGATGGCCGCGAGATTCAGCGTAGCTGGATCGAGCAAATGGCCAAGAACTTCAACCGTGAAAAATACGGCGCCCGCGTGTGGCTGGAACACATGCGCGGCATGCTGCCCGAAAGCTCCTTTGCAGCGCTGGGCGACGTGCTGGCAGTGGAAGCGCGCACCGTAGAAGACGGCAAGCTGGCACTGTTCGCGCAAATCGAAGCACTGCCGGCACTGGTGGCCATGAACAAGGCCAAGCAAAAGATCTACACCAGCATCGAGGTAGACCCCAACTTTGCGAAGTCCGGCGAAGCCTATCTGACCGGCCTGGCTGTGACCGACTCCCCCGCCAGCCTGGGCACCGAGGTGCTGAAGTTCGCGGCGGGCAACCCCGATGCAAGCCCATTCAAGGGCAAGAAGCACAGCGAGGGCGCACTGTTCTCCGCTGCCGTCGAAACAGAGCTGGGCCTGGAAGGCGATGCAGAGAGCATCGCGTCCACGCTCATCAGCAAATTCAGCGACATGCTGAAAAACTTGAGCGGCATCGCTGCGCCCAAGCACACACCAGAAACCCCCGAGGTCTTCGCTACCAAAACGCTGGAAGTGCTGGGCGCAGCTGATGCCGCCATTCAACACCAGGCCAAAGAACTGGCCGCCGAGAAGGCCGCCCGCGAGAAGCTGGCGGGCGAGTTCTCCACGCTCGAAAAGAAGTTCAACGAACTGACCGAGAAGCTCAGTGCGCAAGACGGCAACACCAGCGGGCGCCCAGAAGCCACTGGCAACGAAGGCGCCGTGCTGGCCGACTGCTGAGCAGACCACCCCGAGCACTCCGTAAGACACCGCAAACCAGAAACGAACCCAAGGGACAGATCATGAAGAACACCACCCGCAAGCAGTATTCCGCCTACCTCGCACAGCTCGCCACGCTCAACAGCGTGGAGTCGGCCGCGCAAATGTTCACCGTCACACCCAGCGTGCAGCAGAAGCTGGAAAGCCGCATTCAGGAAAGCAGCGAGTTCCTGAAATCGATTGGCATCTATCCCGTGGACGAAATGCAGGGCCAGAAGATCGGCATTGGGACCGATGGCCCAGTGGCCAGCCGCACCGACACCACCGCAGCGGATCGCAACACGCGCGACGCGGCCTCGCTGGGTGGCCAGGGCTACCAGTGCGTGCAAACCAACTACGACACGCACGTGCGCTATGCCACGCTGGATATGTGGGCGAAGTTCCCCGACTTTCAGCTGCGCCTGTCGCGCGCCATCCAGCAGCAATGCGCGCTGGACCGCATCATGATCGGATTCAACGGCACCAGCGTGGCCGCCAATACCAACCGCGTGGCCAACCCCCTGCTGCAGGATGTGAACAGGGGCTGGCTGCAGTACCTGCGCGAAAACGCGCCCGAGCGTGTCATGGACCACGGCGCGACGCCTGGCAAGGTGGTGGTGGGCGCAACTGGCGACTACAAGACGCTGGACGGCCTGGTGTACGACGCCACCGAATCCCTGCTGGACGCCTGGCACGCCGAAGCCGGCGACCTCGTGGCCATCGTGGGCCGTGGCCTGATGCATGACAAGCTGTTCCCGCTGGTGGACGGCCAGACGGCCCCCACGGAAATGCTGGCCGCTGACATCGTGCGCAGCCAGCGCCGCCTGGGTGGAAAACAGGGCATCACCGTGCCCTACATGAAGCCCAATGCAATCCTCATCACCAGCCTGAAAAACCTGTCCATCTACTACCAAGACGGCAGCCGCCGCCGTGCGGTGATCGACAACCCCAAGCGCGACCACATCGAGACTTTCGAGAGCAGCAACGATGCGTTTGTGGTGGAAGACTTGGGCAAAGCCTGCCTGATCGAAAACATTGAGCTGCAGGACTGACGCGCAGCAACGGCCGCAAATAGCTGCTCCTAAAAAAGGGAGCCGCTATTTGCAAGCCGACAGCCACAGCACCGACAAGAAGCACGGGGAACACCAGCTATGCGACAAACACCAGCCCAGCGGCACCGCCTGCACAGCCTTGCAGCACAGCAGGCCGCCCAGGAACATGCCGACAACGCCCACGGCCAGACAGTGGGCACCGCCTACGAACTGCAGCTGGCGCAACTGCACCAGCACCGCCTGCGCCTGAAAGACATGCACAGCGTGGAACGGAAGATCGAGGCAAAGCGGGCCATGCTCCCGGAGTACGACGCTTATGTGGACGGCGTGCTGCAGTCCCGGCCAGGCACCCAGGACGATGTGCTGGCCACTGTACTGGTGTGGCACATCGATGCGGGCAACTACGCCCGGGCGCTGGAAGTCGCAGAGTACGCACTGGCCAGCGGCATCAAGCCGCCCGACCAGTACAACCGCAATCTGCCCACCATCGTGCAGGACGAAGTGGCAGAAGCCATCTTGGCCGGAAAGCTGAGCGGTGCAGACGCGCTGATGGTGGCGGCCAAGGCCATGGCCCTGACCGACCCGGCCGACACACCCGACCAGGCCAAAAGCAAGCTCTACAAAGCCGCAGGCTGGGCCGTGCTTGGCAAGACCGGCAGCCACGACGTGGACATGGCCACCCGCACCCTGAAAGCGTGCAAGGAGGCCCTTCCGCTGCTGCAGCGCGCAATGGAGCTGGACACCCGAGCCGGCGTGAAAAAAGACATTGAGCGGCTGGAACGCCGCCTGGCCAAACCCCAGGCGAAGTAACCCAGCCGCTGCAAACCGAGCGTACCCCGCACCCGTGGCGGCCCCAGGGCAGAGAGCGCACAACAGTGCACCACTCCGACGCCCTGGGCCACCGCCACACCTTCAAACACTGCGTGCACGAAGCCGCCCATGTCGTTCATCGCCACAGCAAACCCGCCCATCGAAGCCGAAGACGCCCAGGTCGAAAACGACCCGTGGTTTCCTGCCATCGAAGCGCCCAAGGTCCGCGATGCCTGTTTGCTGGACGGCACCGTGACGGCCGCGCGCCTGGCCGAAGCCATCGCGGGCGCCATTGATGCGGTGAATGCAGAGCTGCGCACCTACAAGGCCGACCAGCTCGCCCAGGGCGTGGAATCGCTGGCTGATGCCGGCGACGGCCGCCAGGCTGGCCGCTACCTGCGCGCCGTCCATGCCCACGTGCAGGCCGATCTGGCCGAGGCGTACCGAGAAATCGACACCACGCCCCACAACGACAGCAAAACCGAACGCATCCGCGAGCGCATCGAAGCCAAGGTGGACGAACACCGCCGCAAGCTCCGGTGGGCAATCTCCGACCTGTTGGGCCGGCCGCGCACCACCGTGGAGCTGATCTGATGCGCGCCATCGCAGAGCAGCACGAAATGCTGGACGAGCTGTGCCGCCGCACTACGGGCAACACGGCCGAGGTGGTGGAGGCCACCCTGGCCGCAAACCCTGGCCTGGCCAAGCTGGGGCCGCGACTGCCGGCCGGCACCGTGGTGCAAATCGTTGTCCCGCCCAAGCGCCCCCAAAAACAAACCATCAACCTGTGGGACTGAAAACACCATGGACCGCGAAAGCATCATTAAAGCCATCGGCGTGGAAACCGCCAAAGCATCGCCGCCCGTTGCCGTAGTAGCCCATCAGGCCGTCAACGGCTGGACCATGAGCCACACGCTCACCGCCCTGACCATCGTGTATGTGGCTGCGCAGCTGGGCTACCTGCTGTGGAAGTGGCGCAATGAACGCGCAGAACGCAACGCAAAGAACGCGGCCTACGGGGTGGAACCATGAACGCAACCCTACGCAAGGGCCTCGCCCGCGTGGCGGTGGCCTGCCTCACCATGTCGGCGGCGGGCTTTGCTGCGTGGCAGAAAAGCGAAGGCGACGGCCCCACCAGCGTGCGCGCCGATGGCGCCGTGGTGCACCATGCCTACATACCCACGGCGGGCGACGTTCCAACCATCGGCAACGGGTCCACCCGGTACGAAGACGGGACGGCCGTGCGCCTGACCGACCCGCCCATCACCCGCCAGCGGGCCGAGCAGCTGGCGCGCAATCTCCACAGCGAAGAAGAAGACCGGTTCAAGGCTAGCTTGCCGGGGGTGATGCTCTACCCCGGCGAATTCGACTTCTATCTGGACTTCGTGGGCCAGTTCGGCAGCGGCAATTGGCGCAAGCCCAAATCCCCCAGAACGTGGCTGCTACGCGGCGACTACGCGGGCGCTTGCGAAGCCCTGCTGCTGTGGCGGTTTCAGGCTGGGCGGGACTGTGCCCTGCCACAGAACTGGGGGCCGAAGGGCTGCAAGGGCGTGTGGACCCGTCAACAGGAAAGGCACGCCAAATGTGTAGCGATGCTCTAAAAAAAGCCGTCAAGGTCATGGCCATCACGGCGCTGGTGCTGGTGGTGCTGGCAGTCGTGGGCCTCGCGGCCCTGTACTTCACTTTCTGCGGTGGCCACCCGCACGGGATCTGCTGACATGCTGAGCACCCTACGCGCCAACGCCTGGAAATACACCGCCATCGCCCTGGCGCTGGGCCTGGGCTTCGCCCTGCTGATGCAAACCCTTCGCCTGGCAGAAGCCCAGCTCGAAACCGCCCACACCGAAAACACCCTGCAGACCGAGCGCACCGCCGCCGCGCTGTCTGCGCTCAAAACCTCAGAGCGCTATCGCAAACTTGGAGACAAGCACCGTGACGAAATCGCCCGCACCGACACCGCTGCACAAGCCGCCCTTGCTGTTGCTGATGCTGGCCGCGCTCGCGCTGTTGATGCTCGCAACCGGCTGCAGCACGACCTTGCCGATTACCTCACCCAGCACCGTGCCGCCGCCCAGGCTCGCGCCGCTGCCGGCCAGTGCGCGCCAGACACCCGTCCCGCCGATCTGCTTGCCGACATGCTCCGACGCGCAGACGACAGAGCGGGAGAACTCGCGCACATTGCTGACACCGCCCGCGCCCGTGGGCTCGCCTGCGAGCGCGCCTACGACAGCGCCAGCAACATGATCGAGGCCGCCCAAAATGGAAAAGCCGAGTAGCCTGCGCGATACGCTGACCAATGCCCTGCCGGCCGTCAAAAAAGACCCGCAGAAACTGGCCATCTTCATCACGGGCGGCCGAGTCATCCATACAGGCACCGACTCGCTGTCTTTTGAGTACGCCTACACCCTGCGCGCGCTGCTGCTGGACTATGCGGGCCATGCCGACGCAGTGATGACGCCCCTGGTGGAGTGGATGAAGCGAAACCAGCCGGAGGTCTTCGACGATCCCGCGAAACGCGCTCGCGCCATCCGCTTCGAGGCCGAGTATTTGAACGCCAAGGCCATCGACCTGCAGATTGACCTGGAACTCACCGAGCGCGTCATTGCGCGCCCGCGTGCAAGCGGCCCTGTCGGCGCGCTGGACCTGATCCACCCCAAGGAACCACCGCCACAGCTGGCAATACTGCAGGCCGAACACTGGGAGGTGTACCTGCGCGACGAGAAGCTGGCAGAGTGGGACTACGCCCCCCGATGAAATACCTGTTCACCGTCTGCTTTCTGCTGTGGGAGGGATACCAGCGCATCCGTGGGCGCTGGCGCCGCTGGGTGCGTGCCCGACAGCGCGGGGACCACTGAGCCATGGCCGACGACTTCATGCAGCTGGAAGGCTGGCTGCAACCACTGCTGGATCGCCTGACCGATGCCGAGCGCCGCAAACTCGCCCTCGACATTGCGCGCGAGCTGCGCCGCGAGAACGCCGCCACCATCCGCGCACAGCACGGACCAGATGGTGAAGCCTGGGCACCCCGAAAGAACCCGATGCGCGACCAGCGCGGCCAGCTGCGCAAGCGCAAGGCGCAGAGCATGTTCACAAAGCTGGCCGGCGCCAAGCACCTGCGCGCCCAGGTCGAAGGTGGCGACGCGGTGGTGGGCTTTGCAGGCCGCACCGAACGGATAGCCCGCGTGCACCACTTCGGCCTGCGCGACAGCGTGAAGCCTGGCGGCCCGCAATACGACTACCCGGCGCGCCCGCTGCTGGGCATTTCCGACGACTTCACCAAGCAGCTGCAGGACCGCCTTATTTCGCATCTGGCGGGAAGTTGAAAAAACGTAGATAGCGCAGCCACAGCACGGGGCGCGTGCTTTCTCGCGCACGCGCGGGCACCATCAAATGCATGGATCGCCCCGTAGATCAACCCGAATCCCCCTTTGAAATCCTGCGCCGCCTGGACAACGTGGCGCGCGTGGGCACCATCGAGGAAGTGCGCACCACCAAGCCCGCGCGGTGCCGCGTTCGCTGTGGCGACATCCTCACCGGCTGGCTACCTTGGGTAGCTGGCCGCGCAGCTGGCCAGAACGGTGCCATCTGGTGGCCGCCCGTGAAGGGCGAGCAGGTGCTGATGCTCGCCCCCGGCGGCGACCTGACCAACGCCATGGTGATGCCTGGCGCATTCAGCGACAAGAACCCCCAGGCCAGCGAGAACCCAAAAATCTTCCGCATGGACCTGGGCGGCGGCGCCTACTTTGAACACGACGCGGAGAACGGCGTTTTCAGGATGGAGGCGATGGCCTCTATCAACATCACGTGCATGGGTTCGTTCATCACCATCACCGAGAACGAAATCACCATGGGCGCGGGCGGCGGAACCCTGACCCTGAACGGCGATGGCATCACCGTGACGCCTGATGTGATCGCCCAGACCATCAGCCTGGTGAACCACGTCCACCCTGGTGTGAAACAGGGCGGCGACCGCACGGAGAAGCCGGAATGAACCGCACCACCGGCAAAGCCATCACCGGCCTGGACCACCTGCGCCAGTCGCTGGGCGACATTCTGACGACGCCCATTGGCTCGCGCGTCATGCGCCGCGAATACGGCTCGCTGGTGCCCGAGCTGATCGACCACCCCGACAACCTGGCCACCCAGGTGCGCGTCTATGCCGCCGTGGCCAGCGCCCTGATGCGCTGGGAACCCCGCTTTCGCCTGTCGCGCATCGAATCCTTGCGCGAGGCCGACCGCCCCGGCGCCGTGCTGTTTCGCCTGCACGGCACCTACGACCAGCGCGGCCGTGTCGGCCCGCTGTCCCTGAACGTATCCGTGACGGGCCGCGCCGCATGAACAATCTCGACCTGTCCGCCCTGCCCCGCCCTGCCGTGGTCGAAGCCCTCGACTACGAAACCGTGCTGGCCGAGCTGCGCGCCGATCTGCTGCGCCTGTACCCGGCCGCCGCCGAGGTAATCGACCTCGAAAGCGAGCCGCTTATCAAGCTGCTGCAGGTGGCCGCCATGCGCGAGCTGGTGATCCGCGCCCGCATCAACGATGCCGCCAGCGCTGTGATGCTGGGCTGGGCCGTGGGCACCGATCTGGACAACCTGGCCGCGCGCTACGACCTGGCGCGCCTGCCCGGTGAAGACGACGAGCGCCTGCAAGAGCGCGTGCTGATGGGCTACCACGCCCTGTCGGCCGCAGGTAGCCCGACCAGCTGGCGCCTGCGCGCCCTGTCGGTGTCGGTGAACGTGCGCCAGGTTGACGTGTGGGCCGACCGCCCCGGCCGCGTGAAGGTGTGCCTGCTGGCCCGCGTGGCCGCACGGGTCGAAGACGTGGACGCCCAGCAGCAGGCCATCGGCCGCGCACTGTTTGGCGACCATCCCGAGGCCGGCGCCAATTCCATGTGCTGGCGCGTGGCGGTGCCAGGCGATGCCATCGTGGGCCAGACCGAGGCCGCGCTGCTGGCCGAGGACGTGCGCCCCCTGACGGTGGACGTGGACGTGACGGCCGCGCGCATCCTGCCCCTGGCCGTGGCCGCCACCCTGGTGCACCCGCCCGGACCCGATGGCGCCGTGCTGGCCGCAGCTGCTGCCGAGCGCGTGCGCAAACTGGGCCTGCGGGCCGCGTTCCGCGTGGACATGACGCGCGCCGCCCTGGTGGCCGCTCTGATGGGCGAAGGCATCCGCGACGCGGTGCTGGCCACGCCCGCCGCCGACATTGCGGCCGGCGCCGGTGAAGTGCCCGTCATCACGTCCATCACCGTCACACCCCAGGCGCGCCATGACTGACCGCCACCACCTGCTGCCGCCCAACGCCACGCCCCTGGAGCGCGCGGCATCGTCTGCCATGGGGCCGTGGACCGTGGGCGACGCATCGCTTTCGACGTTGCAAGATCCCGCGCGCATCCCTGCGCACCTGCTGCCCCACATGGGACTGGCCGAGGACGTGCCCGTGTGGCCCCAGGCCGAGGCCGAGCGCCGCGCCGTCATCAAGGCCAGCCCGCGTTTGCATGCCCTGATCGGCACCCCGCGCGGCCTGCGCGAGCTGGCCCGCCTGGGCGGTGCGCGCATCGAGCGGCTGGAAATGCCGCCCGCCAAAACCTTCCTGGGCCTTTGGGACGCCGAGAGCCGCGCCCAATGGCTGGCCGCCCATCCCGAGATGCGCATCTACAGCCAGCGCGAGCGGGCACCCTGCGAGGGCCTGATGCTGGGCAGCGGCTTTGTGGGCACCCAGGCCGAGCCACCGGCACGCACCAGCGCCATGGCGCGCTCTGCCATCCGCGCGGAAATCCGCTACCCCACCGGCCAGGTGTTGCCGCTCACCACCCACGGCTGGACCGACATGGCGCAGGACCGCGCCGCCACGGTGGACCTGGCGCGCCGCGCCGTGGCCCGTGGCCAGCACCTGGGCCAGCCGCTGGCCGGTGTCGTGAGCCGCGCCGATGCATCCAACCGCTACTGGCGAGTGCAGACCGTGAACTACCGCGAGCGCCTGCAGCTGCTCACGCTCAAGCAGATGGCGCCATCGCTCGCGCCCCTGTCGCCCGACGCCGAACCCGTGGCCGAGCGCGCACCGCGCCCCCATGTGCTGTGCGCCGGCCTGCCCATTGGCGGGCTTGCGGGCTTCACGGTGCGCAGTGACAGCGCGCGGCGCATGTATGCCCGCATCCGCCTGCACGACCCGGCCGTGGCCAACGTGCCAAAGCACGGTCCCGCGTACCTGGGTTTCACGCGCCTGACCAGCCCGCCATTCATCGCACTGGCCCACGTGCGCATGCCGGCACGCCGCCAACCCTTTGCGATGGCCGGCACTGCCATGCGCGCCGCGCTGTCGGTGGGCGATGCCCGCGAGCGCATGGCCCCGGCCCTGGACGCCATGGACTGGGCGCGGGCCGCGCACGACAAGGTACTGATCCGCACGCGCCTGCACGCCACGGCGCGCGCCAGCCGCATCCACCGCGCCGGCGCCGTCCTGGCCGGCCAAACCATCAACCGGAGCTAACCCCCATGAGTGAAAAGCAAGTCATCTACCGCGACCGCCAGGAACTGCAGGCCGCCGACCTAAACAACTCCCAGACCTGGGCCGACGAAGCCCTGCGGCACGTTGTGAACGATGCCATTACGGGAGAGCGCCAGTTCACCGGCATGACGGTTTCCGCCCGCAGCGCCACCGAGCTGGAAGTGGCCGCCGGCCGCCTGTATGACGGCCCCAGCGGCAAGGTGTTCGCGCTGGACCCCGCCCAGGTGCACAGCGTGTTCGCCATGCTGCCGCTGCAGGACCAGAAGTGGGTGGCCGTGAGCGTGTTCGGCGCCGAGGAAGACACCGACATTCAGCCGCGCGACTTCCTGATCGACCTGCAAACCCGCGAGGTGGAGCCCGAGGCCGTGGCCATGCAGCGCCGCCGCGTCGCCACCGTACACATTGCCCAGGGCCTGGAGTCGCCCACGCCCGAGCGCCCCGAGCCGCCCACCGGCTACACGCTGATCGCCCACGTTCGCCTGTCGCCCACCGGCGTGCAAGAGGTGGTGCTGGCCGACAGCCGCCGCCTGCCCAACCTGCAGCGCGTGGACGCCCGCCTGCGCGTGGCCGAAGGCTGGATGCTGGCCGCAGAGCCGCGCATCGCGCACATCATGAGCGACATTGCGGGCCTGGGCTCCGAAGTGGCCAAGCGCGCCAGCATCGACCACATGGTGACGCTGGCGCTGGACATGGCCAAGGTGAAAGAGCGGATGGAAATCCCCGACGACTATGCGTTCTACGGGGCCGACCACTTCCTGAACGACGACGAGAGCGACACCGCCCACGCCGACTACCTGGCCGACGCCTACGAAGGCGCCCGCCCGGTGATCGTGGCCACCCAGACCGGCGTGCTGTCCCTGCTCAACCCCATGGACCCCGAGGCACGCATCAGCGCCGGCGCCCTGCTGCTGCCTGCCTACGACGAAGTGACCCGCCTGCGCATGGAAACCCGCGCCGGCGAGCTGGCCATCAATCAGTACCAGTACCAGACATTCAACGCGGTGCAAAAGACCATCAGCCGCGAGCGCGTGCGCTATGGCGAGCAGCTGACCCGCTGCACGAACTCGGCGTTTTGGAAGTCGGGCGTTTACGACCCCATCACCGGCATCCTGCGCCGCGACGGCGAGGTGTGGCAAGTGGACCCGGCCGACATGGACAAGGCCACCATCGACCACAAGTTCCTGCGCGTTACCCGCCTGTGGATCGACACCTGGGAAGAACCCTATTGGGACATCGTGAGCACCGAGCATGTGGTGCAGGGCTCCGTGCTGGCGCAAACCGTGCTGATGGCGCAAACCGGCTGGCTCACCAGCGCTGAAATCTTTGTCACCACGGCCGACCCGGCCGGCGGCCTGACCGTGATGCTGACCGAGGCAGCGCTGGGCCAGCCCGATGTGACCAAGGTTCTGGCCCGCGCCACGCTCGCCCCCGGCGCCGTCAATGCGGGCTGGCTCAAGGTGCCCTTCACCGACCCCGTGCTGGTGGAGTCGGGCAAGCGCTACGCCCTGGTGCTGGTGTCGGGTGCGGGCCACCGCGTGGGCTTCTGCGAGGGCACGGAATACACCCAGGGCATTCTGATGTACGCCCAGGACGGTGCCTACTTCACCCAGGCGGCCGAGCGCGACCTGATGCTGCGCCTGAACTTCGCGCGCTTCAACTCGCCCCGCGCCGTGGTGCAGATGCAGCCGCTGCAGCTGGCCGGCGGCATCCAAGAGCTGGACATGCTCTATGACGCGGCCGTGCCTGCCGGTTGCCGCCTGGTGTGGGAATACCAGACCGGCGGCCAATGGCGCCCCATCACCACCGAGGCTTCGCCCCAGTTCGGCGGCGCCGCCCTGGTGCCACTGCGCGCTGTGTTCATCGGCACCCAAGACCTGATGCCTGCAGTACGCCCCGGCACCGCCCAGGTGACGGTGAGCCGCCGGGGCAACGCCTTTGTGCACGTCAGCACAAGCCGCGTCCTGGGCACGCCATCCAAGACCATCCGCGTTCGCCTGCTGCTGGAAGACTTCAACGCAGCCCAGGGCCACACGGTGGATTGCCGCCTGATCGTGGCCGGCGCGCTGGTGGTGGCCACATCGCACCGCGACGAGGTGGTGGACGGCCGCAGCTTCTGGCGTGAGTTCCGATGGACGCTGGCCGCCAACACCGGCTCCTATCGCATCCGCATCGACGGCGCGGGCGTGACGGGCGCCAACCCCTGGCACGTAGCAGAGCGCTACGACCTGGCGCTGTAAGCGGGGCCGACATGCCAACTCGATTCGAGAAATACCGCATGCGGGACGGCGTGACGCCGCTGTCCCAGGACTACTTCAATCCCATCTTTGGGGACATTGACGCGCGCATTGCCGATTTGGAAGAACGCCGCGCGGATCTGCAGGCGGTGGTCGATGAACTGACGCAATTCGGCCTGCAGCGCATCGACACGCTGGTGGGGCCGGCCATGGCCGAAGTGACCGCCATGCTGGAGCTGCTGCGCCTGCGCCGCGACCAGCTGGAAGCGGCCATCGGCAACGTGGCCGACCTGGCCACGCGAACGCAAATGGTGCAGGAAATCGGCGACGCCATCCGGGAGGAAGCCGAAGCACGAAACGAAGCCATCACGATGGCCGTGCAGGCCGAAGCCACGGCGCGCGCTGCGGCCGTAACGGCCGAGGCCGCAGCGCGCGCCGCCGCCATCGCCCTGGCCACCGCCAGGCCCAGCGCGTCCACCGTCACGTATGACGGTAACGGCCGGGTGTCGGGCATCACCGAGACATTGCCCCAGGGCGAGCGCGCCACCGTGCTGACCTACAACGCGGCCGGCCGGGTGAACACCGTGGCCGAAACGCTGGCCGGCAAGACCCGCACCACCACCTACGCCTATGACGGCGCGGGGAGGGTAAGCGGCTATGCCGTGGTGGAGGTGTAAATGTCCGAAGCCTTGATCGCACCAACCTACAGCGAAGCCTACGAGCTGCGCCGCCAGTTCCGCCAGCTCTACGGCAACGGCCTGGCGCTGGACTACCTGTTCGCCACCGTGGCCCCTACCGGCGCCCAGCTGGAAGCCTGGCTGGCGACCGATGCCAACGTGGTGGCCTACCAGCGACTGATTGCCACCGCCGTGGGCGCCAGCGCGGTGTGCGCCAGCGCCGGCGCCGTGGCGGCCGTGGTGGGCAGCGCCACCGCGCTGGCCTACCTGCGCGACAGCGACACCGGCCGCGCCGCCCTGCTCAACTCCAAAACCGCCATGACGGCGGTGCTGGGAAGCGCGACGGCGTGCGGTGCCTTGCTGACCAGCAGCGCATTACGTGGCGCGCTGTACGACAACGAAACCGCGTGGGCGCTGTGGGTGGCATCTGCCAACGGCCGCAACGCACTGAGCGCAATCGCGGCAGAACACGCTAACGCCACCCCGACGCATGTGTCACCGGCTGGGATTGGCACGGGAATGCGCGTCATTTTGGTACAGCAAAAGACCAGTGGGTCCACACCAACGTCCTTTGCGGGCTCCAACGCGGACACCTACACCACATCGAGCCTGGCCTACATCGACCGGTACGCGCGCGTTTCGGGCCTCACGCATCGAAGTGCCGGTGCTTCTTCCACATCGTGGATTCGCTACGTGATCGTGTAAGGGCGCCACCATGAAAACCAAACTCATCATCGTGGCCGGCGCCATCATCGGCACCACCACCCCGGACGATCCCAACGGCTACCACCTGGTGGACGCGCCCGAGGGCTTCGACGGCGACCTGGCCAGCGTGGAATTCGACGCCCAGGCCGGCGTGGCCCGCCTGGTGCTGGCGGGAGTGCAGGCCCGCCGCATTGCCGCCATCAAGGCCGAGGCCGCCGCGCACCTTGCGCGCACCGAATGGAAGCTGGACCGCGCCCGAGAACGGGAGAAAGCAGGCTGGGCGCAGCTGGCGGACCTGGCCGCCGTGCTGGCCGAGCGCGAGGCCGTGCGCCGCAGCAGCGACGCCGCCGAAGCGGCCGTGCTGGCCCTCACCGATGCGGCGGCCGTGCTGGCCTTCACCTGGGCGCCTGACGCGGTGCCCGTGCCCGCGCCGCGCCTGCTCACGCACGAGCAGTTCATCCGGCGCTTCACGTCTGCAGAGTGGGAGGCCATGACGGCCGCAGCTCGCGCCAGCACTGCCATGGATGCCTGGATGCGCCGTTTCACGCTGGCCACTGTCGTGAGCCTGGACGATCCGGCCACGGCCGCCGGCGTGCAGGCGCTGGAGCTGGCCGGCATCCTGGCCGCCGGCCGCGCCGACGAAATCCTGGGCGCTGTGCCATCGGAGGCCGCCACATGAAAGCCTGGCTGCTGAACCTGGCCATTGCCGTGGACCAGCTGGGCAACGTGCTGCTGGCGGGTGCGCCCGACGAAACCCTATCGAGCCGCGCGCACCGCATGCGCGCCAAGGGGCACCGCTGGTGGGGGTGGACCGCCGCCGCTATCGACGCGCTGTTCTTCTTCGACCCGAACCACTGCGCCCGCGCCTACGAATCGGAAAAGCGGCGCCTGCAGCAACCCCGCGACCTTCGCAACTGACCACACCAGACCCAACCATCCACAGGAGAACCCCATGGCTACACAAGCAAACTACCACCACGGCGTGCGCGTTGTCGAAATCAACGAAGGCCAGCGCAACATCCGCATCATTTCCACGGCCGTGCTGGGCCTGATCTGCACGGCCAGCGACGCGGATGCTACCGCGTTCCCGCTCAACACCCCGGTGCTGGTCACCAAGGTGGACGCCGCCATTGCCAAGGCCGGCACGCTGGGCACCCTGTCCGGCGCCCTAACCGCCATCCGCGACCAAGCCCGCCCCATCACCGTGGTGGTGCGCGTGGCTGATGGCGAGGGCGCCGACGCTGCCACCAAGGAAACCGACCAGAACGGCAAGGTGATCGGCACGGCCGTGGGCTCGCAGTACACCGGCATGCAAGCGCTGCTGGCCGCCAAAGCCAAGCTGGGGGTGCAACCCCGCATCCTGGGCGCGCCTGGCCTGGACACCCAGGCTGTGACCACCGCCCTGGTGGCCGTGGCGCAGAAGCTGCGCGCGTTCGTGTACGCCGAGGGCCACGGCGATGACGTGTCCGAGGTGATGGACTACCGCCAGAACTTCGACGCGCGCGAGCTGATGATGATCTGGCCCCGCGTGAAGGTGGCCACGCCTGGCACGGGCGTGGTGGTGGACGCTTCGCCCGTGGCATATGCCATGGGCCTGCGCGCCAAGATCGACGCCGAGCAGGGCTGGCACAAGACGCTTTCCAACGTGTCCATGAATGGCGTGCTGGGTATCGACAAGGACGTGTTTTGGGACTTGCAGAACCCCGACACCGACGCGGGCCTGCTGAACGCTGCAGGCATCACAACGCTGATCCGCAACCAAGGGTTCCGCTTTTGGGGTTCGCGCACCTGCGCCACCGACGAGCTGTTCGCGTTCGAGAGCGCCACGCGCACCGCGCAAATCCTGGCCGACACCATGGCCGAGGGCCACTTCTGGGCGGTGGACAAGCCACTGCACCCCAGCCTGGTGAAAGACATTCTGGAAGGCATCAACGCCAAGTTCCGCGAGCTGAAAAACCTGGGCTACATCCTGAACGGCCAGGCCTGGTACGACGAGGAGGTGAACGTGTCGGCCACGCTCAAGAACGGCAAATTGACGCTGGACTACGACTACACGCCCGTGCCCCCGCTGGAAGACCTCACCTTTCAGCAGCGCATTACGGACCGCTACTACGCCGACTTCGCCCTGCGCGTGGGCACCGGCGAATAAGGCCCCCCCCCCGACCGATTGACCACAGGAGAACACCATGGGACTTCCCCGCAAAGTAAAGAACTTCGCCACCTTCGTGGATGGCACCAGCTACGTGGGCGAAATGCCCGAAGTGGGCCTGCCCAAACTGGCCCGCAAGATGGAGGATTACCGCAGCGGCGGCATGAACGCCCCGGTGAAGGCCGACTTTGGCATGGAAGGCCTGGAAGCCGAGCTGACCGCCGCCGGGTACATGAAAGAGCTGTTCACCAGCTGGGGCACGCTGCGCCATGACGGCGTGCTGCTGCGCTTTGCCGGCGCGCTGCAGGGCGACGACAGCGAAAGCGTGGACGCCATGGAAGTGGTGATGCGCGGCCGGTTCTCCGAAATCGACCCCGGCAGCGCCAAGGCCGGCGAAGCAACGGCCATCAAGTACAAGGCCGCACTGAGCTACTACAAGCTGTCGATCAACGGCGAAACGCTGATCGAAATCGACGCGGTGAACATGGTCGAAATGGTCAACGGCGTGGACCGCCTGGCCGAAGTGCGCGCCGCCCTGGGCGTCTGACCACAAGCCACACCACAGCGGCCCCGCGCGGGCCGCGCCCCCACCCCATCCCCCAAATTCCCTGATCCATAGCCATGAACACTCAGACCGAAAACACCGCCGCCGCCACTGCCCCCGCTGCTGCCATCACCGCCCCAGGCATCCCCGTGGGCATCCCGCTGGACACGCCGATCCAGCGCAGCGGCCAGACCATCACGCACGTTCAGGTGCGCAAACCCAACGCGGGCGCCCTGCGCGGCCTGTCGCTGGTGGAGGTGCTGCAGATGAACGTGACGGCCTTGCAAATCCTGCTGCCCCGTGTGACCGAGCCGCCCCTGCTGAAACAGGAAGTGGCCAACATGGACCCGGCCGATCTGGTGAGTCTGGGAACGGAGGTGGTGGGTTTTTTGGTGCCGAAGGCGCAGCGGGAGGCGTTCCAGCCCGAGTAGAGGACGCCATGGCCGACCTGGCCCTGGTGTTCCATTGGCGGCCCGCCGACATGGACCCCATGAGCGTGGCCGATCTGATGGAGTGGCGCGAACGGGCGCGCGAGCGTCACGAGCGCCAGGAATGACCCCGCCACCCCTGCGCCTTTGGATGTGCAAGAATGAACCATGATCTTTACCGCCCTTGCGTACCTGCTGATTGCTGCCCTAGCCATTGCGGCCCTGGCCGTGTTCATGCTGCCCGTGTACGTCTGGACCCTGGCACGCGACCGCGCAGCCGATGCCGACATGGCCGAGGCCCGGCACATCCTGGGCAAAGACTTCCCCGCCTGATCCATTGCGCCGGCGGCCGTGGGGGCCGCCATGGCTGACAACTTGCGCCTGCGCGTTGTTCTCGACTTCGTGGACCGCGCCCTGGGGCCGTTGAAGCGCGTCAGCGAAGGGAGCCGCGACGCTGCCCGCGCGCTCAAGGCCGCCAAAGAAAGCCTCAAGGCACTGAACGCACAGCAAGCCCAGGTGGGCGAGTTCCGCACGCTCAAGGGCGAGCTGCAGGACACGGCCGCCAAGCTCGCCCAGGCGCGGGGCCGGGTGGGCGAATTGGCGCGGGTGTACGGCCAGACGGCAGAGCCCACGCGGGCCATGACGCGGGAGCTTGAGAGGGCCAAGCGAGAGGCGGCAGCGCTGGGAAACCAGCACGACACCCAGCAGGTGAAGCTGCAACAGCTGCGCGCCAAGCTGTCGGCCGCAGGCATCAGTACGCGCGACCTGGCCAACCACTCGCAACGCCTGCGCACCGACATTGCGGCGGCAAATTCCACCATCGAGCAGCAAACAGCCAAACTCAAGGCCAACGGCGAGCAGCAGCGCAAGCTGGCCGAGCTGCGCAAGCGCCACGGCAACGAAATGATGCACACCGGCATGATTGCCGCCGGTAGCGCCGCCCTGATGGCGGGGGGCAACAAGATGGCGGGGCCGCTGCGCTCTGTGGTGGGCGCCTTCATGCCGGCCGAGGTGTCGGAAACGCAGCTGCGCGCGTCCATGATGGGCAAGGCTGGCGAGGTGGGGCCGGAGTTCCAGCAGATTCTGACCCTGGCCACGCGCCTGGGTGACAAGCTGCCAGGCACCACGGCCGACTTCATCGACATGATGACCATGCTGCGCCGCCAGGGGATGACATCGCAGGCCATCCTGGGCGGCCTGGGCGAGTCGGCCGCGTACCTGGGCATTCAGCTGCGCATGCCGGTGACGGCTGCGGCCGAGTTCGCCGCCAAGATGCAGGACGCCACGCAGACCAGCGAAAAGGACATGATGGGCTTGATGGACGTGATCCAGCGCGCCTTCTACCTGGGCGTGGACCCGACCAACATGCTGCAGGGCTTCACCAAAATCAGCGCGGTGATGCCGTTCCTGGGGGAAAAGGGCCTGCAAGCCAGCAACATGCTGGCGCCGCTGCTGGTGATGATGGACCAGACCGGCATGGCCGGGGAATCCGCCGGCAACGCCATCCGCAAGGTGGTGCAGCTGTCGCTGGATGCCGAGAAGCTGGCCAAGACCAACAAGATGCTGGCGGGCGAAGGCATCCAGCTGAACTTCGCCACCAAGGGCGGCAAGTTCGCAGGCCTCGACAACCTGTTCGCGCAGCTGGACAAGCTCAAGGGCGTGGACAGCGATGTGAAGCGCATCGCCGCCTTGAAAAAGCTGTACGGCGACGACGCGGAAACGCATCAGGTACTCAATACCCTGATGGAAAAGGGCCTGGACGGCTACCGCGAGGTAGTGGCCAAGATGGAGGCCCAGGCCGATCTGCGCAAGCGCGTGGACTCCCAGCTCAAGACCCTGAGCGCATCGGTAGAGGCCGCCCAGGGCAGCTTCACCAACATGCTCAAGGACATGGGCGCCACCATCGCGCCCGATCTGGTGCTGATCGTAGGCAAGCTGGGCGAGCTGGCCAACGCCGTGGGGGCATGGACGCGCGAAAACCAGACCATCGTGAAATGGGCGCTTCGCGTGGTGGCCGTGCTTGCCATTGGTGCCACCGCCCTGGGGGCCATCGGCCTGGCTTACGCATCGGTGATGGGTCCCATGCTGCTGGTGCGCTTTGGGCTGGCCCGCCTGGCGTTCCTGTTGCCGGGCGTCGGCAAGGCCGCCAGCTTGCTGGTTTCGGGCCTGGGGTTCCTGCTGGGCGCATTGCGCGCCGTAGCCCTGTTCCTGCTGGCCAACCCCATCGTGCTGGTCATCGCAGCCATTGCGGCGGCGGCCTTCCTGATCTGGCGCAACTGGGACACTGTGAAGGGCTTCTTGCTGGGCATCTGGCAGCAGCTGGCCGGCGCGGCTTCGGCCCTGTGGGCCAGCACCACCGCAGGTGCCGCCGCCCTGTGGCAAACGCTGGTGAGCCTGAAAGACCGGTTCATGACAGCCGGCGCGGACTTGATGCAGGGCCTGGTAAACGGCATCACCAGCCGCGTGCAGGCCGTGCGCGACGCCATCGTGGGCGTGGCCGATGCAGTGGGCGGATGGTTCCGCGAGAAGCTGGGCATTGCATCGCCGTCCAAGGTGTTCATGCAATACGGCGGCTGGATCAGCGAGGGCGCGGCCATGGGCATTGCAGGCGGCCAGGGCGCCGTGCGCACTGCGGCGCTGGCCATGGCCACGGCGGCCACCGCCACCATGCCGATGGCGGCCGATGCTGCAGCCCTGCGCATCGACAGCCGCGCGCCATTGATGGCGCACGGTGCAAGCATGGGCGCGCCCATGGGTGGCGGGGCAACCATCAGCATCACCATCAATCCGCCCCCAGGTGCGGACCCCCAAGCCATTGCCAAGGCGGTGGCGGCCGAGCTGGACCGCCGAGAGCGCGCCAAAAGCTCGCGCGTGTTTTCGCAGTACAGCGACATTGACGGGTAGGAGAGCCACACATGCTGTTTTCTTTGGGGCAGTTCACCTTCGGGCTGCAGACCTTGCCCACCGACCAGCTGCGCCGGCAAACCGCGTGGCGCCACCCCAGCAACTCGCGCGTGGGGGCCAGGCCCGCCCGCCAGTTCGTGGGCCTGGGCGATGACACCATCAACCTGTCGGGCGTGCTGGCGCCTGAGTTCGCGGGGTCCATGCGTTCACTGGAAGCGCTGCGCAAGATGGCCGACAGCGGCAAGGCCTGGGCGCTGGTGTCGGGCGCGGGCGAAGTGTTCGGCGCCTGGACCATCGAGAACCTGACCGAAACCCGCTCCGTGCTGATCGACAACGGCGCCGCTCGGCGCATCGAGTTCGACCTGCAGCTGGCGGCCGTTGATGACCAGAGGGCCGAGCCATCGGGCGGTGTGGACCCGTGGCCGGTGGATGACTGGTGGGAGTGGTGGGAATGATGGCGACCGACTACCTAAAAACCACGCAGCTGCACCGCGCCCCCACGTTCTCGCTAGTGGTGGACGGACGGGACATTTCCAAGAAGGTGGAGGCGCGCCTGGTGTCGCTCACGCTCACCGAAGCCCGAGGCGGCGAAGCCGACCAGCTGGACCTCGTGATTGACGACAGCGACGGCCGCATGGGCATACCTGCGAAGGGGGCAGAGCTGGCCCTGGCCCTGGGCTGGGAAGGCAGCGGCATGCAGGACAAGGGAACGTTCGACGTTGACGAGGTGGAACACAGCGGCACGCCCGACACCATCAGCATTCGCGCCCGATCTGCCGAGATGCGGCGCGAGCTTCGCACCCGCGCGGAGCGCAGCTATCACGGCAAGAAGCTGGGCGAAATCGTGGGCGACATTGCAAAGCGCAACGGCCTGCAGGTGCGCATTGACGACAGCCTGGCCAACACCCCGGTGGAACACGTCGACCAGACGCGCGAGAGTGACTTGCACTTCCTCACCCGGCTGGCAAAGAAGCACGACGCAGTGGCCACGGTGAAGAAAGGCCGCCTGGTGTTCAAGCCCATAGGCAGCACCAAGGCCGCCAACGGCGAAGACCTCGAAACCATCACCATCACCCGCGCCGATGGCGACCAGCACCGATACCACAGCGCCGACCGCAACGCCTACAGTGGGGTGCGCGCGTACTGGCACGACCCCAACGCGGCCGAGAAAAAGAGCGTGCTGGTAGGCGAGCAGGACAACGAAAAGCGCCTGAAAGACACCTACGGCAGCGAGGCCGACGCCATGGCCGCCGCGCGGGCCGAGCGCGGGCGCATCGAGCGGGGCAAAGCCACCATGGAGCTGACCCTGGCCATTGGCCGCCCCGACCTGATGCCGCAAACACCGGTGGTGCTGAGGGGGTTCAAGGATGTGATCGATGACACGCCGTGGCTGGTGGTGAAGCTGACGCACAGTCTGGGGGACAGTGGTTTGACAACGCGGATAGAGCTGGAAACGCGTCACACCCACGGAGCGTAGCAAGAGGCATCACACTGCGCCCGAACCATACTCAAGCGAGCAAGTGCAGAGGCCGCTAGTTCAAGCGGCTCCCCGATACCCCGAATGCAGAAGCCAAGCGTTCCGTCAAGGCTCGCAAGTCGCGCACCTCGCACTCCCAAATCGTGAGAACTCTCCACCCAAGCTCTTCAAGTCGCTGACGCTGGGCCACATCGCGCGCCTTGTTCGCTTCGAACTTCGCCTGCCAGAACTCCGCGCGGCTTTTTGGTGTAGTCGCTTTGGCACATGCGTGTCGGTGCCAAAAACAACCGTGAACGAAGATGACGGTACGGTGCTTGGCGAACACCATATCCGGTCTCCCAGGAAGCTTGGGATCGTGAAGCCTGAAACGTAACCCCAGCGCATGGGCAACGGAGCGGACGGCCAGTTCGGGCCGCGTGTTCTTGCCGCGCACTCTCTGCATGATCTTGCTGCGAACCGAGGGGGATACCGTGTCCATGGGCAGAGCTTACGCATGGAACGAAAACTGTGCTAGGACGATACGATTTCGAGCTCGACGTCAGTGCCGCAAATCTATAAACTCAAGGTCATGAAAATTGAAGCGATTGACCTTTTTTGCGGGGCTGGGGGCCTCACGCGCGGCCTGCTGGACGCGGGGATTCGGGTAAAGGCCGGGTTTGACGTTGAGGCGTCCTGCAAATATGCGTATGAAACGAACAACGAAGGGGCCAAGTTTCACGAACGTGATGTGGGCACCTTAACCAGTCAAGAACTTGAAAAGATCTGGAGTAAGGGCGCAATCAGGTTGTTGGCCGGGTGCGCGCCGTGTCAGCCATTCTCGCCGGCTGCAAACGCGGTGCGCCTGAAGGACAAGACCAAGGACAAGGACAAGGAAGCCACCAGCGGGGTCACCGTAAGCAGCGGGCCGAATGACCCCCGTTACTACCTGTTGAACGAGTTCACCCGGCTGATCAGGCAGTGCAATCCGCACCTCGTCACGATGGAAAATGTTCCTAAGGTGCAGAACCACGCGCCTTTCCTGAACTTCGTGATGACCCTCAAAGACCTTGGCTACAAGGTTTGGTACAAAAGCGTTGCATGCGACAAACTGGGGGTACCACAGACTCGCCGTCGCCTTGTGCTTCTGGCATCGCGTATCGGCGATGTTCCGACTCAGCTGGTACAGCCAGAACCCTACTCTGAGGGAAAAAACGTGGGCGAAGTGCTTGCAGCGCTTAAGCCACTGAAAGCCGGCGAGTCTGACCCGGCCGATAGCATCCACTTCGCGCGCAGCCTGACCCCCATCAACCTCCAGCGTATTCGCGCCTCAAGGCCTGGCGGCACCTGGCGCGATTGGCCGGAGGAGC
Source organism: Acidovorax sp. sic0104 (assembly GCF_019219095.1). Classification (GTDB taxonomy): domain Bacteria; phylum Pseudomonadota; class Gammaproteobacteria; order Burkholderiales; family Burkholderiaceae_C; genus Acidovorax. Next base: position 168,794 of record NZ_JAHUWH010000010.1, on the reverse strand, counting down.
TTCGCTCTCCATGTCACGCTAAAGAAACAGGCGCCAGTTTCGGGTCCGTGTATGCGCGGATGCGTGCGGACCGGGCGTCGCCCACGATGACCACTCAGTTCTTCAACTTCGGCGCGGGTCGTTTTGGACACCCTACGCAGGACCGCGCCTTGACCCCTCGCGAAGCTGCTTTGCTACAGTCTTTTCCGAAAACATATGATTTCGTGGGGGCCGAATCCGAGATTTATATGGCCCAGCTTGGGAAGATGATCGGAAACGCTGTTCCTCCAAAACTGGGCGAAGCTATTGGAGCAACATTTATTAAGCACGTTCAATCCACCATCGCACCCGGAAGAACTAGAGGCTGAGGGTTTTTAGCAAATTGTCGATTGAGTTCGCTTTGTCGGAACTATCGAGAAAGAGAGAATAGGCACTACGGGCAGACTGTATTAGTTGCTCGTAGTAAACGACGCGCCCGTTAAACGTTGCAAGTGTTTTCGCAACACGTTCAGCATCACCACCGGTTATCTCCCTACCAACCACAAATACAACCGATATATTCGGCGTGTAATCGACACCATTTTGCAAACGCAAACATTTTTCCAGAGTATCCCGATACTTTGATCCTTGCTCTGCCAACTCCCAGATAGAAAGCACGCGTTTCGCTCGCTTTAATTCAACAAGAATGTGCTGCTGCGCATTTGTTCTATATCGAATATCGACGCGACCTTTGCTCTGCTCATCCGTCAGATCACTCGCAAACTCCCTATATTCCTTCTTTAACGTCTGCTCCATCCGAGGGCTTTCCGTCGCACGCTCCCAGCCCGGATCAAGAAGCCACATATGACTGAAAAGATAATCACGAAGGAGATTTTCCTTTTCATTTTCATCAACCAAATTGGTGAAAGTCTTTATGATCTCCAATCGCTCTGCAACTATATCTCGATAGAGCGAACCTTCCAGACTGCTCATATCAATCAATAAAGGCATAATCTTTGCGGCAGTAAGCTCGCGAAGATTTCCAAGCTGTGTACTTGCTTCCTGCAAGCGCAGGCGTTCAAAGGCGATTACGCCGGCTTTGTAAAGGCTGCGCCTGTCACTGTCGTCTTCAAGCTCAACACCCTGAATGAGGCCCAACATAGAGCGGGCTGCAGTCTGCTGTCCTGTAGGTAGCTTATCTATCCAGTTTTTTAGAGCGGGTATTTCCGCTTGAACTTCCTTGCCTCGGGCCTCATTGCGCATGTCGGCCCACTCATCCGCAATGGAAATCAATGAGCGCCGCAGAAAAGCCAGGAGAGCGATATATCGAGGATCATCTTCAATAACCCTCTGTCGATCGCTGGTTGCAATATCAGGCTCCGAATCAATATCCAAAAAATCGGCCTCAATTTGCCCCGTCACATAATTACCCAGAATCATGTGAAAACTGAGTTTATCCAGGATATTCTCTTGAATCAACCTTCCGCGCGCGACTACTATTATTCCATTAATAGCACCCGAATCGACCGTTTTCAGATCCCTAGGTTTAACTGCAGTACCGAGCCAGCCACGCACCCTCCACCCTGGATTACTCTCCGACACCTCCCCAGACAAAGGAATACTTTTTCTTATTTTTGGAAATGAAGAAATCTTAATATTATTATCACCAAACTGCCATATGAATTCGATATTCTGCAAATCTTCGCGATCTGACGGCGTAATCAGCGCGCCTCCGATTTTCACATTGAAAGAGTCACCCAATGCCGTTTCATAGCCAATCACACTAAAACGACGAGCCACCCGCTTTCTCAGAGCTGCGAGCGTTTGACCAGACCCCCTCTTTTTGAGCGAAGTTAAAACAATGCGGGTCCCCTTTGCTGGCCCATTGAACGGAATTGGCTTCGGCTTATATACCGCATCATTAGATATAGCAACCTCTATATCTGACACATCCATTGAGAATGCATGAGGATCGTGACCACTATTCGTATGAATTTCGACATGATCTGCTATCGAGAAGAGCGAGAGCTTCCCAATTCCCTTGCGCCCCATGAAATCCCGGCCACTGGCAGATTTGGACCCTTCAGTTTTTCTCTTGTCGTATCCGACGAAGAGGAATCTCTTGTTGATTGATTGGAGATTCATCCCAACTCCATCATCTTCAATAACGATGGAGGTCGAATTTATATCGACTGATACGTTATTCGCGTCTGCGTCCCATGCATTTGCCACTGCCTCAGAAAGTACTGCAGCCGCATTGCTATAGAGCTTTATTCCAAGATGGTCGAGAACTCTCAGATCAATCTTCATTTCATACATAGTGGCTCCCTTCAAAACTACAGACTGCTCTGCGTTACCGCAAAAGATCACAAGCCGTTAAAACCGCCGGCCATTCCATCCATACACCACCCGCCCACAGATGCGTACAGGCTGGGTGCCGTCAAGCACGTCCACCGTGCGCACGCTAGGGTTATCGCTGGTGATCACATGGGCGCCATCCATACGGCGGGTCACACGCTTGATGAACAGCTGGCCATTGGCCTGCAGCACGTAAACGCCGTCAATGTCGGCCACCTGGCAGTCCGTATCCACAATGGCGAAGTCACCGGAATTCAGGGTGCCCAGCATGCTGTCGCCGTACGCATGCACTAGCTGCAGCGCCTCGGGTCGAGAGCGCGGGACATTGAGCGCCAGCCAGTGGCGCGAAATAGGAACATCCCCCATAAGCACGTCATCGGTGATGAGGTCATTGCCTTTGCCCATGCTGCCTGTGGCACTGAACAGGGGAATACGGATAGTGTCGGCATCGCCTGCGGGCGCTGCTGCAGGGCCGGTGAGTGGGCCCGCGGCACGGCGACCGGTAATGATGTAGTTCACATCGAGTCCCAGCGTCTCAACGTCCGCAAAGAACTCAGCCGTAGGCATTGTGCGCCCCGCCTCCCAGTTGCTGACAGTGCGTGCGGACCAGTCACCAAACCGGAAATAATCTTCCTGCTTCAGCCCGCGCCGCTCCCGTTCCTCACGAAGCCGCCTCCCAATTTCCGTACGAACCTCTTCATTAGAAATTTTTTTCTGATTCATGCGCCAATCCGGCTTGTAACCGGAAAATATTTACAGTAAGATTTGGCGCATACAGGTAACGCCATCTAACACGATGGTACACACCGCCACGCATGGCGGGTAGGAGGTTTTGGCAATGGCATACGACAACAAGGAACAGCGCCGCGTTTACCGGCACACCGTGCGCTTCAAGAAGGCCGACGATGTTCTGCTGGCCGTGCTTGCAGACCGATTGGGCGTGCAGAAAGCCACGCTGATCCAAAACATGGCGCTGCTGGCCGCTGAAAAGGAGCTGCAGAAGCTGGGCCTTGGCGCCATGGCGCAGACGGCCACCATGGGCGCGGCAGCGCGTTGCTGACGCCATGGACACCCTGCGCAATGCAGACCACAGAAACCCAGGTGGAAATCTCCGCCGAAATGGAGCACCACCTGGAGCTGCTGCGGCAGGCGTACAGGCTGCCGTCCACCACAGCGGTGCTTGAGCTGCTAATCAGCGCCCAAATAGACCGCAGCGTCTACGAAATGACGGGCATCAAGCCAGGCCCAAAGCTGGCGATTGACAACACCCTAGGAAGATCATGATGCAAACCGCAAAGAACTCCGCCCCCAGCTTTCAGGCGCTGGTGGCCGCCAATCGCGCCGCAGGCCGCCTGTCTGAGCCAGTGGCCCCCGACAACAGCAAGAAGATGCAGTTGGCGGGCATGCGCCTGCTGCCGGCCGAGCTGGAGCAAGCCAAGGCGCTGGCAGATGCCGACGAACGCAGCCTGGCCTGGTTCTGCCGCCGCATGTACCTGCGCGGCCTGGAAGCCTACATGGCAGAGCAAGGCGGCAACACTGCCCCCGCGCAGTGAGGGGCAGCAAATAGCCGCTCAAAAGCCGCTCAATAGCTGCACCACGATGACCACAGGGGAACGCATGTTGCACACAAACGCAGAGCACGAAGCGCTGCTGGCGGCGAAGCCTGAGCGCCAGCGCAACAGCCATCAGGGGCGAAAGCTGCGCTATGAAGGAACACGCTTCCCCTGCCCTCACTGCAAGGCATCGTCAGAGATTCGCACCAGCCGCATGGTGAGCGCGACCATGCGCGAGTCGATCTACCAGTGCACGAACGTGGAATGCGGCCACACCTTCATCGTGGACGCGGAGGCATCGCGCACCCTGAGCCCTTCGGCCACGCCTGACCCTACCGTGAACATTCCGCTTTCCACCCACGTGCGCCGCGACATGGTGCGCGTGGTGCTGGACAACGCCAGCGAGGCCGCCTACCAGGCCCGATACACAACGCCCGTAACGGGCGATCTGTTCGCCGGGGACGCCAACACGTCATAGCCGGCGCCCCCAGCCGCTGAAAAGCAGCGGCACCAATCACCCACCCATCCCCGATTTTTTTGCAAGGCGGTAACGCCAGGCGGGGATTTCTTTTGCCCAGAAAACCTGAAAGGACATGGCCATGACGGATGCAGAGACAGAGCAATTCCACCACCAAGCCCACGGCCAAACGACCATGAAGTTGGGCGGCGTGCTGGGCGTTTACACATGCCGCACGACGAATAGCAAGAGCTGTACGGTAGGAATCACCGACAAGGGGGCGGGTGGAATCAGTGTGACATTGAGCCTGGACGCTGCTGCGGCGCGGCAATTGGCGCAGGTTCTGCTGGCTGCTGCCGAAGTGGCCGAGCGTGTGGACGCGGAAGCCTGTGAGGTGGCCCCATGACCGCCTACGCCATGACATATCGCGCGGCCAACGGCCAGCGCATCACCCAGCACCTGCTGGCCGCTGATCGACAGGCCGCCACGCGCCAGGCGTTCGACCTGGCAGCGCGCCTGACCGGTGGCCGCTGCGGTTTCGGCATCGCCCCTGTGAAGAAGGGGCGCACATGCATCTGAGACTGGTTGCGCCAGATATGGACTTGCTGCAGGCACCAGAGCCGCCAGCGGCCAAGCCCGTGCCACCACCTGCGGACGTGCTCAAGCAGTTGATGAAGCTGCGCGATGAAATGACACAGAGCGCGAGCAACGGGCGTTTCTACGATGCGGCCTCGCGGGAGTGGCGCAGGCTGCCGGTGATGTGGCGCGTGGCGCTGCTGATGATTGCAGGCATCGGTGCGGACGTGGAGCACCTATACACGCTGGCCGACCGTAATTGGCAAGAGCTGCCACTACCCGAGCGCGAAGAACTGCGCACCGTGGTGCGCGATGCAAAACGCCACCTGGGCCAGCTGACGGCCCTTGCGGCACGGGTGTAGCCATGCCCACGATACCGCGCAAGCTGCCCAACGGCAGCCTGGCTGAATGGAACGCGAACAAGCCCACGCTGCACATGGCGCGCGGGCACTTGGAGCGCGTGATTCGGTGTGCGCCAGCCAGTTGGCAGGCGGCGGTACGCGAGCGCCTGGCGCCCACAGCGCCCCCACTGCTGGCAGCGGAAAAGACCGTGCAGGAATGGCTGCAGGAGCCACCCGAGTGGGCGCAGGCGTGGGACATGCTGCAGTCCATTGCGGACTATGAAGACCGCTTTGGTGCTGCAGCGCTCTGGAATCTGGATGACGTGGCCATCTGCGACATGGCCAAGAAGCTGGCGGGCGAGGCCGACGAACTGGACGCGCTGGCCATTGGCCAGGGCGCCAGCCTCGCGGAGCGCGTGGACAGCATCCGGTTGCTGGTGCGCTGCGTGGGCATCATTGAAGACAAGCCCATTGCGGGCGAACCCGCCATCAAGCGGGCACAGGATGCCGCGTGGTGGCGCCGCCGTCTGCGCGTGCATGTTGCGCGCGTAGTCGAGGGCGGAAACATTGGCATGGGCCGCGTGCACAAGGGCCTGGGCGGGTATGTCAGCCATGACGGGCTGGCGCGCCGCCAGGCGCAGGTGAAGCGCAACGCCGAGGCCCTGGACCGCACGCTGTTCCGCAATGAGGCGGGCCAGGTGTACACGCTGCGCGAGCTGGCCGAACTGGGCACAGCAAACCCCATCGTGCGCGGTGGCGAGCTGATGACGCGCATCAGGGGCGCGGAGGAATACGCCGACGCCCGCGTGCATGTGGGCCTGTTCGTCACGTTGACGCTGCCCAGCAAGTTCCACCCCGTGAAGCTGGGCAGCGGTGGCCGCCCCGTGCCGAACAAGAAGTATTGCGGCGCCACTCCGCGCGACGGCCAACTGTGGCTGCGCGATATGTGGGCCAAGACTCGGGCAGCGCTGGCGCGCAAGGGCGTGCGCATGTATGGCCTGCGCGTGGCTGAACCGCACCACGACGCCACGCCGCACTGGCATGCGCTTATCTGGGCCGAGGATGAAGCGGGAGCGCAGGCCATCGAAGCCAAGGTGCGCCACTACTGGCTGAGCGAGGACGGCGACGAACGCGGTGCGGCGGAGAACCGCGTGAACATCAAGCGCATGGTGAAGGGCGGTGCCGCTGGTTACGTGGCTAAGTACATCGCCAAGAGCGTGGGCCACCTGGCACTGGCTGAGCACCAGGACATGGTGGACGGCCAGCAGATCGCCATGGACTTCGGCGCCACCAATCCGCGCGACGTGAAGGAATCAGGCGCAGGCCACCGCCGTGTGGACGCCTGGGCCGCGCACTGGAGCATTCGGCAGTTTCAAACCATCGGCATGCCCAGCGTGACGGTGTGGCGCGAGCTGCGCCGCGTGACGGGCGACCAGTTGGAACTGTTCGCGCAGGAAGGCGACCGGGCAACGGTGCGCGCTTTCAACGCCTGCCACCGGCATGGGGAGATTAAGGCCGACTGGCGCATCTTCATGGAGGCCATGGGCGGCCATGCCCTGCCCCGCAAGAAATGGCACTTGCGCACGGCGCACCGCACGCCCGAGGCCGGCCAGGTGAACAAATACGGCGAGGAAGTGAAAGTGGGCCGCATCGTGGGCCTGCAGCCGCAGCGCGGGCGCATGTGCGGGCGCTGGCTGGTGAGCCGCCGCATTGCGTGGGCGCCCGTGGTGGATGAGGTGGCCATTGCGGCGCATGCGGTGGACTCCAAGGCTGCATCAGGACAAGCGCAGGGCGACGGCACGGCCACGGCCCGCGCGGCTTTGCCGCGCGCTTGGACTGGTTTCAATAACTGTACGGCCCGCATCACGGGCGAGCTGATCCGGGAGTTGGTGCCCCCTAGCTGCCACGTCAAAGAGGACTGGTGCAAGCCTGAAACGGTGGCCCAGTTCCGCGCATTGCGCGCCATGCAGTCCACGGAGGCGTGGCACTGATGAAAAAACAAGCGCCAAAACACACCACCGCCACCGAGGCGCGCAGCGGCATGGCCGAAACGGGCCGCAAGCCCACCCCGCTGCAGGCCCAGGTGCTACTGGCTGCGCGCCGCCGCTGCGACGACATGGGCGACAGCCAGGCCGCCCGCGACCAGATGAAACGCGAAGTGCTGGAGGCACCGGCCGAGCTGCTGCCCGACCTGTTGACCGCGCTTTCCACCGTGCGCATCACGCGCGCCGACCTTTTCCAACCCACCACCGACCGAAAGGAGTGCAAACCATGAATGCAAAGCGCACTGAACCCCGCGTGCATTGCTACCAGCGCCCGCTGCATGGCGGCTACGTGTCGCAAGCCGGCACCACGCCAGAACACCTGCGCGCCGTGTTCGACGCGGAGCGCCAGCGCCTGGCCGATGCCGCCAAGCCGCGCCGCCGCCGCCGTCAGCCCGCAGCCCCCATCAGCAACCCCGCCCAGGCCCAGCTGCAGCTGGTGGCCTGAAGTAGTCACCCACCGAGAAAGCAAGCATGCAAAACCAACAGACCTACATCGACAAATACATGGCAAAGGGCGCGCCACAAAGCGTGCCGGTGCATGGCATCCAACGGCTGCGCAGCTACCGCGCCACGCTGGTGCCCAAGGGCGTCACGCTGTCGGACGTGGAAGACCTGGCCGACGCCGATCTGCTGCCAACCATCCGCGTGAAGGCTGCCAACGCCGAACAGGCCGAGGCCAATGCGCACATCACGAGCGGCAAGAACGTGCTGCGCGTGGAGCGCATCGAAGAACGCGCGGAGGCTTGAACCATGGCGAAACCAAAGAACGCGCCGGGCCTCGCTCATCCCGTGGCGCCATCGCGCTGGGCTCAGATCAGGCAGGCGGAGCGCGTGGACTACAGCACCGCGCAGTCAATCAGCATGAGCTGGAAGACAGGCAAGCCCTACACCTGCCCCGAGTTGCGGCACCGCAGCGCGGCCAATCAACCGCCCAGCCTGGTGATGGGCCGGCGCGTGAGTCGATAGGGAGGGCCACCATGCGAATCTACGTTGCAGGCCCGATGACGGGCTACCCCGACCTGAACTTTCCGGCCTTCCACGCAGCAGCGGCGGCGCTGCGCGCCCAGGGCCACCATGTGGAGAACCCCGCCGAAATCAACGCTGACCCCAAGGCCCAGTGGCTGGACTGCATGCGCATGGACATTGCGCGGCTGGTAACGTGCGATGCGGTGTACCTGCTGCCTGGATGGGAAAAGTCGCGCGGTGCGAAGGTCGAGCACGGGCTGGCGGTGGGCCTGGGCTTTCAAGTCATCCATGCAGAGAGGCAATGACCATGAAGCACCTTACTTTCAACAAAGTGCAGCTGCTGGACGAACTGGACATTGTGGAAAACACCTTGCGCGCGCTTATTGAGCAACGCGGGTTTCCCCACCCGCGCAAGATGGGGTCCAAGTTGTTCTGGCTGATAAGTGAGGTCGCAGAGTGGCTACATAGTTGCCCAAAAGCTTGGACAACGAATGTCGAGTCAAAGCCGGATTAAGATCACTACGCGCCTTGGGCACATTTGTAGAAAAGGATAGGTAGTGACTGTAATCAAAATTGAATGTTCAAACTGCACGCCTGACCGCGAATATGTAGTCGAGGAACTCGCAACAGCCGAGATTGCAATCGAGATGCATTTCGACGAAATTATTAGCACCCAATCCAGAGCAGCGCGCCGAATTGAGCTTGTGCAGGGTATCCGCAATGAACTGTCTAAGTTCAAATGGCTCATCTCTGGAAGTGTGCAGATCGAGCTGGCTTGGTATCTCCATAGCGTTGAACGACAAGATACAGACAAAGTCGGCGACATCGACAACATTACAAAGCCAATCTTAGATTCCTTGATTGGGCCTCAAGGTGTTCTCATAGATGATTCGCAGATTGGCTCTATTCACACATTTTGGTTGAGCAGAAATGACCAACTTAGTTATAACGTACTGAGATTGCAGGTGCAATTCTCTAATGACGATTGCTTGAGCAAGGAACAATTGAAGTTCATCCGATATTGGGATGCGATGTGCATCGCAATAAATTCCGATTTTTCGAGTCTCAAGTCTGTATTTGGCGCGTGTGTGGTGGTCTTGGCACGCAGGCGGCACCGACGCACTGCAAAATTGATGAAGGCACTGGGTGCACATGCTGACCAATATCTCATTACCTCAACCTGGGATTTCCATCGCACTCGGCTAAACAGTTTTCCTCCCGAGACGATACTCACAGTGCCCCAGTTGCTGCAACGAGCTGCGGCGGTCGGCCTCACAAGACGCACAGCGCCACGGCTGAAGAAACAAGCATAGTTTCTACATGGAAGCGCTGAGCTACATGGCGCATGCATAGTCAGCCCACTCCTGCATGATGACAGCGCGTTTTTCAAACATGTCGCCGCGGCGGTAAGCGGCTTCCGTCTTGGTGTCGATGGTGTGCGCGAGGCACAGTTCCACCGCATCGCGTGGGTGGTGCGTGGTTTCGCCCGCCCAATCTCGAAATGTGCTGCGGAAACCGTGGGGCACGGCTGCCAACTTATGGCGGCGCATCAGCGCGGTGAATGCCATGTCAGAGAGAGGACCTTTGCGATTGCTTGGGAAAACGTGTTCCACCAGTTCCTCGCGCGCGGCCTCCTGAATGCGCAACAGCGCCACGGCCTGGCGCGAGAGGGGCACGCGGTGTTCCCGGTTGGACTTCATCCGTTCGGCGGGAATGACCCACAAGGCCGCGTCTAGATCGACCTCGCTCCACACCATGCCGCGCACCTCGCCAGAGCGCACGGCAGTCAAGATCAAGAAGCAAAGCGCGCGGGCGCTTTGCCCGTCCACAGCGGCTATCTGCTGATAGGCGGCCGGCAGATCGGCCACGGGCACTGCAGCGCGGTGTTTGACCGGGGCGACCTTTTCCGGGTTGGCCAGGATGTGTTCCAACTGCCCGCGCCAGCGGGCCGGGTTGGGGCCACTGCGGTGGCCGTGGGCGGTTGCCCAATCCAGCACCTGTTCAATTCGCCCACGCACCCGGGTGGCTGTTTCGGTCTTCGTCTTCCAGATTGGCGATAGAGCGCGCAGCACGTGGGCCTGGTCAATCTCGGAGACAGACAGCCGGCCGAAGTGCGGCGACGCGTATGTGGTGAGCGTGTTACGCCACTGCTGGGCGTGCTTGGCATTTCGCCAGGTGCTTTCGTGTTCGGTGATGAAGGCATCGGCGGCCTTGTCGAACTCCAGCCGCTGAGCTGCGGCCAGGCGCGCGGCCTCGCGTTCCTCCTGGCGCGTCTTGATGGGGTCGGCACCCGCGTCACGCTGGCCCAGCGCAGCGCGGGCCGCATCACGCGCGGCGGCCAGCGTCACACCTGGATAGCTGCCCAGGCCCATCCGCCGACGCTGACGCATGTGCACGTAGCGCAGCACCCACGTGCGCGACCCACCTTCAATCCGCAGATACAAGCCGCTGACCCCGCCCACAGCGTGCGAGCCTTCCACGCGCAGCCTGGAAACCTCTAACGCGGTCATTTCAAGGATTCGCTTCGGCATGGCTCAATTTCTGTAGGCCATCATATAGGCCATAAAAATTTGCATTGAGCATGGAAACCGTTTGGGTGCTGCTTGCAAAGATACTGTATAAAACACCATGAAACATAGCGTACCACGTTGTTTTATATGGGGTCAACGCCCAGCACAGGCGTAAAAAAACCCGCTGGTTTAGGGCGGGTTTTTTTAGCTCTGGCGGAAACGGAGGGATTCGAACCCTCGATGAGGCTCTACACCCCATACTCCCTTAGCAGGGGAGCACCTTCGGCCACTCGGTCACGTTTCCAATCCCGCCATTATGCCTCATTTCAAAGGCACTTTTTGGTGGTTCCGGCAGTTCGGGCGCCCTCGGGTCCGTCTCTCGGGCATTGTGCGGGCGGCGGACGAGCAGCCCAAGACACACTATGCGTCGCACCAATCGAGTGTCGGACCTTGCCGCACCACAAAGCCCCGCCCCACCTTGATCCGGATGCCGTGGCCCCGGGTCGTGCAGGCCTGGATCTGGTCGAGCAGCTCCGCCAATTGCGCCGCGGCCGGGGTCGTCTGGTGGCTCGTGCGCAGCCAGTGGCGCAGCACGTTGGCCTGCCTTGCACGGCTCAGGCGCTGCAAAATCTTGATTTCAGGGGGCATTCCCGTGAGTTGCACGTCCTCGCGAGCCAGCTCCTCCAGCAGTTGCGCCGCTTGGGCCGCGTGCGATGCAGACCGCGCAAAGGTATCGCGAAACGCTGGAAAGGCAGCGTCCAGTACGGGCAACAACTGCGCGCGGATGCGGTTGCGGGTGAAGCGCGTGTCGGTGTTGGTGGGGTCTTCGATCCACGCATGGCCCTGCGCCTGCACCCAGGCGCGCACGTCGGCGCCCGCCACCTGCAGCAGCGGGCGGTGCCACTGCAGGCCTGCACGTTCCCATTGCGCAGGCATCGCCGCCAGCCCCGCCACGCCAGCGCCCCTTGAAAGCGCCAGCAGCACGGTCTCGACCTGATCGTCGGCATGTTGCGCAAGTGCTATCGATTGGATAGCTGGCAGCGCTTGCTGGCCGAGCGCCAGGCCATCAAAAGCCTTGTAGCGCGCTTGCCGTGCCGCGTCCTCAGGGCTTTGGCCGGGTGCTGCTCGCGCATCAAGGCGCCGCACGGTGAGCGGCACGTCCAGGGTCTGGCACAGGCTGGCGCAATGGCGCTCGAAGCCGTCGGCGGCGGCTTGAAGGCCATGGTGGACATGCACGGCCTGCACCTGTCCTGGCCAGCGCCGCGCGCAGGCCACAAGCAACGCGGTGGAGTCAGCCCCGCCACTCAAACCCACGGCCAACGGGAGCGCGGGGGCAAAGGCCTGGATCGCGGCGTCGAAAGACTGGGTCACGCCCAGCCCTTGCCCAGCCGGGCGGCTGCGTCAACGCAATGAAACAGGAAGCCTGCCAGGGCCCGGGGACGACGACGGTACATGGGCCGGATTATCGCGGCGGCGGACCGAGCGCCCTGCCAGCACGGCCCACCGGTCGCAAGGCGCCCACGGAGCGGCGGCGGCTCAATGGCCGGGCGCGCCCAGGCGCGGCGCAGCATGCGCCGTGTCGGTGGACAGGCGGAACGTGCCCACCACCTCGGACAGCCGCACCGACTGGTCCTTGAGGCTTTGAGCTGCAGCGGCGCTCTGCTCCACCAGCGCAGCGTTCTGCTGCGTCATCTGGTCCAGGTGCGATACGGCCTGGCCCACTTCGTTGATGCTGGTGCTCTGCTCGTTGGTGGACGCGGTGATCTCGGCCATGATGTCCGTCACACGCTGCACGGAGGTAACGATGTCGGTCATGGTGGCGCCGGCATCGTGCACCAGGCGCGAACCGTTCTCGACCTGCTCGACGGAGGTGTTGATCAACGTCTTGATCTCACGCGCCGCCTCGGCACTGCGCTGCGCCAGGCTGCGCACCTCGCCCGCCACCACCGCAAAGCCACGGCCCTGCTCGCCTGCCCGCGCGGCTTCCACCGCCGCGTTCAGCGCCAGGATGTTGGTCTGGAACGCGATGCCGTCGATCACGCCGATGATGTCGTTGATCTTGCGCGAAGCCGCGTTGATCTGGTCCATGGTGGTCACCACGTTGCCCACGACCTTGCCGCCGTGCTGCGCGACGCTGGAGGCCTGCGCGACGAGCTGGTTGGCCTGGCGTGCGGCGTCGGCGTTGTGCCGCACGGTCTCGGTGAGCTGCTGCATGGACGCCGAGGTTTGCTCCAGGCTGGAGGCCGTGAGTTCGGTGCGTCCGCTCAGATCATGGTTGCCGGTGGCGATCTCTTCGGCCGCCACGCGCACCGATCCACTGGCCTCGCGAATCTGCGCGAGCACGCCCGAGAGCTTGCCGGCGAAGTTGTTGAAGCTAGATGCGATCTGGGCCAGTTCGTCCTCGCCATGGGTGTCGATGCGGCGCGAGAGGTCGCCGTCGCCCTCGCCCACCTCGTGCATCGCGTCGCGCACCTGGGTGAGGCGGCGCAGGCGCTGCGTCAGCACGGCCGCCAGCAGGGCAACGGCGATGGCCAGCACCACGATGCTGGAGAGCACCGAGGTGGTCAGCATCGCGCGGATGGGGGCAAGCGCCTCGCTTTCGTCGAGCGCCACCACCAGCATCCAGCTGGTGCCGGCGATGGGCACCACCGTGAGCAGCCGCTGGCGGCCACCGATCTCGATGCCCAGCAGGTCCTTGGCCTTGGCGGCGGCCTGTAGCTTTTCGGAGGTGAGGCCGGGCGCCAGGTCGGTCAGGGGCTTGAGCGTGAGCGCGGCATCGGGGTGGGCGATGATCTTGCCGTCAGCCGACGCCATGAAGCCGAAGCTCTGCGGCGTGGGCCGCACCGATGCGACGGTGGCCACCACGGACTCCATGGAGACGTCGCCCGCAGCCACCCCCTTGAGCGCGGACCCGGCCCCCGAGGGCGATGCGAAGGTGACGACCAGCTTGCCGTCGGATGCCGAGATGTACGGCGGCGTGATGATCGGGCCACCCGCGGCCGCCGCCTGCTTGTACCAGGGCCGCGCGGTGGGGTCATAGTCGGGCGGCAGGCTGCGCGTTTCGGAGAAGACGTACTTCTTGTCGGCGAACCCGAAATAGAACGTGGAGAACTTGCCCGCATCGCGCAGCAAGGCGAGGGTCTTGGCAGGCTCGGGCTCCTCGAAGGCGACCAGCGAGGCCGCGACGATCATGGCCTTGCCGCGACCCCACTCCTCGATGGTTTCCACATGGCTTTTGGCGGTGGCCAGGCTCTCCTCGATGAGGCTTTCTCGGGCCTGGGTGCGCGCCACCAGGAAGTTGGCCACGGTGAGCACCAACAGCGCCAGGACCAGGCAGGCCGTGGATAGTGCAAGGATCTGACCCTTGAGCGTCTTGAGCAGCGACATGCGGCACCCCCGAATCCCCCGGATGCGGAGGACACTGCCATGCTACATCCGGTTGCAATCGCAGCGCCAGCGGGTGCGCCCTCGCCGTAACGGGTGCGTTGGCGCCAAAACGACAAACGGCCCCGAAGGGCCGTAGGTCAAAAGGCTGTGGCGAGACTCCGGCGGGAGCGGTCAGCCTCGCCCGGCACGGACCACGATTGCGTCAGCGGCTGTCCGCCTTGGTGTCGCTGAACCGGCCGTAGCTCTGCAGGCGCTCGTAGCGGCGCTCCAGCAGATCCTTGACCTTGAGGTCGGCCACTTGGCGGAATGCATCGCCCAGCGCGCGCTTGAGGAAAGCGGCCATCTGCTTGTGGTCGCGGTGCCCGCCGCCCACGGGTTCGTTCACGATCTTGTCCACCAGGCCCAGGGCCTTGAGACGGTGCGCGGTGATGCCCAGGGCATCGGCCGCTTCCTGGGCCTTGTCGCTGGTCTTCCAGAGGATGGAGGCGCAGCCCTCGGGGCTGATCACGGAATAGATGGCGTACTGCAGCATCACGACCTGGTCGGCCACGCTGATGGCCAGCGCACCGCCGGAGCCACCTTCTCCGATGATGGTGGTGATGATGGGCACCTCGAGCTGCGCCATCTCGAAGATGTTGCGGCCGATGGCCTCGGACTGGCCGCGCTCCTCGGCGTCGATGCCGGGATAGGCGCCAGGGGTGTCCACGAAGGTGAAGACCGGCAGCTTGAACTTCTCGGCCGTCTTCATCAGGCGCAGGGCCTTGCGGTAGCCCTCGGGCTTGCTCATGCCGAAGTTGCGCATGGCGCGCTCCTTCGTGTCGCGGCCCTTCTGGTGGCCCAGCACCATGCAGGCGTGGCCGTTGAAGCGCGCGAGCCCCCCGACGATGGACTGGTCGTCCGCGTAATGGCGGTCGCCATGCAGCTCCACGAAGTCGGTGAAGATGTCGCGCACGTAGTCGAGCGTGTAGGGGCGCTCGGGGTGGCGGGCGATCTTGGTGATCTGCCAGGGCGACAGCTCGCTGTAGATGTCCTTGGTGAGCTGCTGGCTCTTCTTGCTCAGCTGGTCGATCTCTTCCGAGATATCGACGGCACTTTCGGTCTGCACGTAGCGCAGTTCTTCAATTTTGGATTCGAGTTCCGCGATGGGCTGTTCGAAATCCAGAAAGGTCTTTTTCGCCAACGTTATTCTCCTAAGGGCTCGCGCCGGTGGACGGCAGCCACGAATGGCCCGAACTGTAACCGACGTGTAACGAGTTTTGTAAAGCGCGCCAGGCTGCGCCACCGTTCAAGCCGCGCTCAGTACGCCACCGGCTGGGGGTCGAGCGAGCGCCAAATATACCAAGTTGCCACGCTGCTCCAGGGCTTCCATGCCTCGGCGACTTCGCGCGCGTCACTGCGGCTGACCGGGTCGCCCGAAAAGTAGTTGTGGCTGATGCCGGCGATCAACCCCGGGTCGTCCAGGGGCAATACGTTGGGCCGCATCAGGTAGAAGATGAGGAACATCTCGGCCGTCCACCGGCCGATGCCGCGGATGGCCACCAGCTCGGCGATGATGGCCTCGTCGTCCATCGCCGCCCAGTCCTTCACGTGGAGCTTGCCGCTCTCGAAGTGCATGGCAAGGTCCACCAGGTAGTCCACCTTGCGGGCCGACAGGCCCGCCGCACGCATGTCGTCGATCTTGAGCTTGAGCACGCTGGACGGCTTCATGCCGCGTGGCAGCAGCGCCACGAAACGCTCCCACACGGCCTGGGCCGCGCTGACGGAGACCTGCTGGCCCACGATGGAGCGCGCCAGAGTGATGAACGCGTCGCCACGGGTCTGCAATGCGGCGTCGCCGAACTGCGGGATCAGGCGCTTCATCACCCGGTCTTTCTTGACCAGATGCTTGCAAGCCTCGGCCCAGTAGTCCGGCGTGGCAAGCACCAACGGCGGCGCTGCGGCATCGACCGCTATCTTTTTAGAAGCTGCCACCGCTTACTCCATCAGCCCCGGAGGCATTTTTTGCACATAACAGGGGCTCACTGCGCGGCTTCCCATGTCGTGCCGGCAGCGGAGTCCTTGAGCACGATGCCCTGGGCGAGCAGCGCCTGGCGGATGCGGTCGGCCTCGGCAAAGTCCCTGCCGGCCTTGGCGGCGGCGCGGGCAGCGATCTGCGCCTCGATGTCCATGCGGTTCACGCTGGCGCCCGCCTGCAGGAAGCCCTTCGGGTCACCCTGCAGGATGCCCAGGCACCCGCCCAACGCCTTGAGCAGGCCCGCCAGCTCGACAGAGCGGGTCTTGTTGACCTCGCCCGCCAGGTCGAACAGCACCGCCACCGCCTCGGGCGTGCCGAAGTCCTCGTCCATCGCGGCCTTGAAGCGCGCGGCGTGCGGGTCCGCCCAGTCGATGGCCGCCACATCGGCCGGTGCCACCAGGCTCAGCGCCGTGTACAGGCGTTTCAAGGCCTGGCGCGCGTCGTCCAGGTGGGCATCGCTGTAGTTCAGCGCGCTGCGGTAATGGGCGCGCACGATGAAGAAGCGCACGGTTTCCGCGTCGTAGGTCTTGAGAACGTCACGGATGGTGAAGAAGTTGCCCAGGCTCTTGGACATCTTCTCGTTGTCCACCCGCACGAAGCCGTTGTGCACCCAGAATTTGGCCAGGGGCTTGCCCGTGGCGCCCTCGCTCTGGGCGATCTCGTTCTCGTGATGGGGGAACTGCAGGTCCGCACCGCCGCCGTGGATGTCGAAGGTCTCGCCCAGCGTGGCGCCGCACATGGCCGAGCATTCGATGTGCCAGCCGGGGCGGCCGGAGCCGAATTCGCTGTCCCACTTGGCCTCGGGCGGCTCCTCGGGCTTGGAGGACTTCCACAGCACGAAGTCGAGCGGGTCTTCCTTGCCGTCCAGCACGGCCACGCGTTCACCCGCGCGCAGCTCGTCGAGAGACTTGCCCGACAGCTTGCCGTAGCCGTCGAACTTGCGCACCGCGTAGTTCACGTCTCCGTTGCTCGCGCGGTATGCCAGGCCCTTGCCTTCGAGCTGGCCGATGAGCGAGAGCATCTGGGGCACGTATTCGGTGGCGCGGGGCTCGAGCGATGGGGGCTCGATGCCCAGGAGACCGATGTCCTGGTGCATGGCCGCGATCATCTCGTCGGTGAGCTGGCGGATGGTGATACCCCGCTCGAGCGCGCGCTTGATGATCTTGTCGTCGATGTCGGTGATGTTGCGCACATAGGTCACGCGCATTCCGCTGCTCTTGAGCCAGCGCTGCACCACGTCGAACGCCATCATCATGCGGGCGTGGCCGATGTGGCACAGGTCATAGATGGTCATGCCGCACACATACATGCGCACATGACCGGTTTCGAGCGGGGAAAAGTCCTCCAATGCACGCGACAGCGTGTTGTAGATGCGCAAACTCATGGGATTTCAGTCACGGGGATGGGGGTGGTTGGGTGAATTGAATTTCACCCGGCAGCAGGGGGCCAAGAGCACCCGGCAGGGGGTGGGCCGAGACGAGGGCCCTCAGCAAAATCACCCGCGGCAACAGCGTTCCGTCATGACAACCCCCTCAGCTACAATCCGCCGCAGTATAAGCCCCCGCTCCTGCGGGCCGCTGCTCAACCCCCCGGAATCCTCCATGAAGCCAGTCCTCCGCACTCTTCCACGACTCCTGCGCCTGGCGGCGCTGACCGCGCTGCTCAGCACGGGCGTGGCCCATGCCGATGACTATTCCGAGATCGCACAACTGCTCAAGACCGGCAAGGCGGCCGAGGCATTGGTCAAGGCCGACCAGCGCCTGGCGGCCAATCCGCGCGATCCGCAGCTGCGCTTCCTGCGCGGCGTGGCACAAGCCGACAGCGGCAAGCCCAGCGATGCCATTGCCACGTTCACCAAGCTCACGGAAGAGTATCCCGAGCTGCCCGAGCCCTACAACAACCTGGCCGTGCTCTACGCCAACCAGAACCAGCTCGACAAGGCCCGCACTGCGCTGGAAATGGCGATCCGCACGAACCCGAGCTACGCCACGGCGCATGAGAACCTGGGTGACATCTACGCCAAGCTGGCCAGCCAGGCCTACAACAAGGCCTTGCAGCTTGACGCCACCAGCGCCAACACCCTCAAGCCCAAGCTCGCGCTGATCCGCGACCTGTTCACCGCCGACGCAGCCGTCAAATCAGGCCGCCCCGCAGCTGCGGCGCCTGCACCCACCGGTGCCGCCCCCACAGCAGCGCCCCGCCCGGCCGCACCGGCACCAGCCCCAGTGCCCGTGGCAGCAGCCACGCCTGCACCGGCCGCCAAGCCAGCGCCAACACCGGCTCCGGCCCCGTCGTCAGCAGCAGCTCCAGCGGCGTCTGCTGCAGCGCCCGTTCCGGCGGCTGCACCGGCACCCGCTCCATCGCCCGCCCCGGCTTCAGCAGCAGCAGCCTCCGATGCAACGGTGCAGGCTGTCACATCCGCTGTCCAGGCATGGGCCGCAGCCTGGGCTGCCAAGGACATGGGCGCCTATCTGGGTGCCTACGGCAAGGCGTTCGACCCACCGGGCCGCCAGACGCGTGCTGCCTGGGAGAAAGAGCGTGAGTCACGCATCGTGGGCAAGTCCAAGATCAGTGTGCAGCTGTCCGACCTGAGCGTCACCGTGAGCGGCGACAAGGCCACGGCCCGTTTTCGCCAGGCCTACAGCGCCGATGCGCTCAACGTCACCAGCCGCAAGACGCTTGATCTGGTGAACCACAACGGCCGCTGGGCCATCGTCCGCGAATCCACGGGCGGTTGATCGTGGCACCGAGCACAGCGCCTGCGCCTGCCGCGCAGGCGTTTTTTCATTTTTGCCCTCTCCGAACTTAGACCGCATGCTGGTGGAGCTGACCGCACGACGCCGCCGGGCCGCGGCAGGCACCCTGCTGCTGGCGGCGCTTTTGCAGGCCGGCCACGGCCCTGCGATCGCCCAAAGCCACAAGCAGCGTCGCACGACCGCCGAGCCCGCGCCTGCCGCCAAGCCGCCCACGGAGCTGCGTGACGGCCAGGCCGAGTCGCGCCTGCTGGCGGTCTACAAGCTCATTGGCGAAGGCCGCCCACGCGAAGCGCTGGCCCAGGCCGAGAGCCTGGCGCGCGACTACCCCAACTTCCAGCTCGCCCAGCTGGCGGTGGGCGACCTGCTGATGTCGCGCACCCGGCCGATCCGTCGCATGGGCGATGTGCCCGAACCGGACACCACCCGCAGCATCCAGGCCGCCAGCGTGCTCGAAGAGCTGCGCAACGAGTCCCGCCAGCGCGTGGACGCGCAGCGCAGCCGCCCGCCGGCGAACTCCATCCCGGCGCAGTTCCTGGAGCTGTCGCCGCGCTCGCGCCATGCGATCGCCGTGGACGCGTCGCGCTCGCGCCTGTACCTCTTCGAGAACACCAGCAAAGGGCTGCAGTTGGTCGCCGACTACTATGCGTCGGTCGGCAAGCTGGGCACCGAAAAGTCCATCGAAGGCGATCAGCGCACGCCGCTCGGGGTGTACTTCATCACCAGCCGCCTGGACCCCGCCACGCTCAAGGACTTCTACGGCGCCGGGGCCCTGCCCATCAACTACCCCAACCCGCTCGACCAGAGCCGGGGCAAGACCGGCGGCGGCATCTGGCTGCACGGCACGCCGCCCGACCAGTTCGCGCGTGCGCCGCTGGCCACCGACGGCTGCCTGGTGCTGGCCAACCCCGACCTGGAGCGCATCCTGCGCACCGTGGAGCCGCGATCCACGCCCGTTGTGATCGCGCGCCAGCTGCAGTGGGTGGCGCCCCACAGCGTGAGCGCCGAGCGCAAGTCGTTCGATGCCGTGCTCAACGCCTGGCGCAACGCCAAGACCCAGGGTGACATGACGCGGCTGCTGGGCTTTTACGCGCCGGACTTCCAGACCTACCGCAAGAAGCCGCTCGAGGAATGGACCCAGGTGCTCAAGGCCGAGACCCGCGCGCTGCGGGGCCGGGAACTCCATCTCAAAGACAAGTCTTACCTGCGGTGGACAGATTCCGCCGACACCATGGTGGTAACGTTCGGCGAAGTCGCCGAAGGCGCCCACACGGGCCCGGTCAAGCGCCAGTACTGGGCGCGGCGGGGCCAACAATGGCAGATATTTTTCGAAGGAGTGATTGGATGATTTCCAGAAGAAATTCGACCCTGGCGCTTGCCAGCATTGCGCTGGCAGCTACATTTTCAGTAGCAAACGTGCAGGCGCAGGATGCGCCCCAGGTCAAGCTGTCCACCTCGATGGGCGACATCGTCGTGCAGCTGGACCCCGCCAAGGCGCCCAAGACGGTCGAGAACTTCCTGGCCTACGTCAACGACAAGCACTATGACGGCACGGTGTTCCACCGCGTGATGAACGGCTTCATGATCCAAGGCGGCGGCTTCACGGCCGACATGCAGCAAAAACCCACCAAGGCGCCCATCCCGCTCGAAGCCAGCAACGGCCTCAAGAACGATACCTACACCATTGCCATGGCGCGCACGAGCAACCCCAACTCGGCCACCGCACAGTTCTTCATCAACGTGAAGGACAACGCCATGCTCAACGCGCCCCAGCCCGACGGCCACGGCTATGCCGTGTTCGGCAAGGTGGTGAGCGGCACGGACGTGGTCGACAAGATCAAGGCCGTGCCCGTGGGCAACAAGGGCCCGTACCAGAATGTGCCCAACACGCCCGTCACCATCAACTCCGCCACGCTGGTGAAGTGACCCCTTCAATTCATTGACCCATTGATCGAAAGAACCTTGCCATGAGCAACCCCCAAGTCGAACTGCACATCGCCGGCTACGGCGTCATCACCCTGGAACTCGACGAAGCCAAGGCACCCAAGTCGGTGGCCAACTTCCTGTCGTACGTGAACAAGGGCCACTACAACAACACCATCTTCCACCGCGTGATCCCCGGATTCATGGTGCAAGGCGGCGGTTTCGAGCCCGGCATGTCGCAAAAGGGCACCGATGCGCCCATCGAGAACGAAGCCAACAATGGCCTGAAGAACGCCAACTACACCGTGGCCATGGCCCGCACGAGCGACCCGCACTCGGCCACCGCCCAGTTCTTCATCAACGTGGCCGACAACGGCTTCCTGAACCACACCGCGCCCTCGGCGCAGGGCTGGGGCTATGCCGTGTTCGGCAAGGTGGTCTCGGGTGCCGACGTGGTGGACAAGATCAAGGCCGTGAAGACGGGCCGCAAGGGCTTCCACGACGACGTGCCCAAGGAAGACGTGATCATCGAAAAGGCCGTGGCACTCTGAACATGGCATTTCCCCGTGTCGCTGCGGCGGCCCCGGTGCCGGGCCTCGCACACATCACACAGCGCGGGGGATGACCGACGCGGGCCTTTTTATGACCACGACCGTGCCCCGGTTCGAGGAGCTTGTCGCTCCTTCGCACTGGCGCACGGTCGAATTCATTTCGGACCTGCACCTGCAGGCCAGCGAGCCCGCCACGGTGGCCGCGTTCCGGCACTACCTGCACACCACCACGGCCGACGCACTGTTCATCCTGGGCGACCTGTTCGAGGTGTGGGTGGGTGACGACGCCATCGACGAAGCCGGCAGCTTTGAAGCCGAAGGCTGCGCGGCGCTGGCCGCCGCGTCCCAGCGCATGCCGCTGTACTTCATGCACGGCAACCGCGACTTCCTGGCCGGCCCCGGCTTTCTTGCGCGCACCGGCATGACCGGCCTGGCAGACCCCACCGTGCTGACCCTCGGTGGCCAGCGCATCGTGCTCAGCCACGGCGACCTGCTGTGCCTGGACGATGTGGACTACCAGCGCTTTCGCGTCCAGGCGCGCAGCAGCGCCTGGCAAAGCGCCTTCCTGGCGCAGCCCCTGGCCACGCGGCGCGCGCAGGCGCGCGGCATCCGCCAGGAGAGCGAGGCCAAAAAACAATCCGGCGCCACCTATGCCGACGTGGACAGCCCCGCCGCCATTGCCTGGCTGCAGGCCTCCAGGGCCGCCACCCTCGTGCACGGCCACACCCATCGCCCGGCGGTCCATCCATTGGCGCAAGGCCTGACCCGCGTGGTACTGAGCGACTGGGATGCCGCCGCATTGCCCCCCCGCCTGGAAACACTGCGTTTGTCGCCCGCGGGCTTGGAACGCATCGACCTCGGCCCCACGTAGGGCCTGTTATCACTATTTTCGGGGTCGCGAAGACCCTTGCCTTCGGGTTGACCGGCCTGGGGGCCGTCTGCGGCGTTGCCCGAAAATAGTGACAACAGGCCCTTGTCTGAATCCCCGCGGCGTGCCCTTGTCGGCATGCCTTGACACCATGCCCCCCATACTCAACCGGCTCTGGCGCCGCGTGCGCTCCACCGTGGCCCCCGTGCCCGACATCTCGGCCACGCTGTGGCTGCAGACGCTGCAGCGCTACCCCTTTCTCTCAGCGCTGTCGCTGCACGACCAGTCCAAGCTGCGCGCGCTCGCGGCCCTCTTCCTGAACGAAAAGCGGTTCCACGGTGCCCATGACCTGATCGTGACCGACGCGATGGCCATCGACATCGCTGCCCAGGCCTGCCTGCCCCTGCTGCACTGGGGCAAGCCCTCCAAGGCCCTCAAGTGGTACGACGATTTCGTCACCATCGTGCTGCACCCAGGCGAGGCCGTCGCGCGGCGCGAGGTGATGGACGAAGCCGGCGTCGTGCACGAACATGCCCAGGTGCTGCTGGGCGAGGCGATGGACCGAGGACCCATCATGCTCAGCTGGCAGCACGTCGCCAACGCCGTGGAGAACGCCGAGCGCGGGCACAACGTGGTGGTGCACGAGTTCGTGCACAAGCTGGACATGCGAAGCGGCGAACCCAATGGCTGCCCGCCGCTGCCCGCAGGCTTCATGGGCGCGCGCACCGGACGCGCCGCCTACGAAGCCTGGTGGAACGCCTGGGAGCCCGCGTACGAAGACTTCCGCGAGGCGGTGATCAAGGCCGAACGCTTCGGCACCCCGGCACCGTGGCTGGACGCCTACGGCGCCACATCGCCTTCGGAGTTCTTTGCCGTGGCGTGCGAAGCCTACTTCGTGAACCGCGCGCGGTTCGCCACGGAGTTCCCCACACTGGTCCCGGTGCTCGACGCATTCTTCGGGCCTCGCGATGCCGGCCGCCCTTCGGGGAAGAACTGAGCCGGCCTCGCCGGTGCGCGTGGGATGTTTCTGCCCTGCCCGTCGTCCTCTGGCTGGGCCGCTTTTTTGCATCCATTGGAAACAACTTGAGCGTCCCAAGGGCTGCTTTACGCCTATATAAACAGGCATGCAGGCCCGCCGCGCTGGCGCATTGCCTGCGCGACCGCGCCGCCCCCTCTCAGTTCCATCTTCACCACCCATGCACGTTTCATCATTTCCCACCCCGCGGCTTCGCGCGAGGCTGCTCGCCTCCTTGGCGGTCTCCGTGCTCGCCTCGTGTGGCGGGGGCTCGGGCGAGACCCCAGCCCCGCCGCCAGCGCCCCCGGCCCCCACCGCCCTGTCTCTGCTGGCCGGCAGCGCCGATGGGCCGGGGTTCCAGGATGGCCCCGCTGCGTCCGCAAAGATCAGCCTCGAAACGGGCGGGATGGCGCTCACCCCTTCAGGCGACGTACTGATCGCCGATGCGGGCAACAACGCCATCCGAAAGCTCTCGCCCACCGGCCAGCTCACCACCCTCGCCGGGGGCGGCCCGCTGCGAAGCGACACGAGCAGCACGGAAACGCGCTACCTTGATGCCCCCGGCACGGCAGCCCGCTTCCAAGGCCCGCTGGGCGTGGCGGCCGATGCGGCCGGAAACGCCTATGTGGCGGACACCGGAAACCACCTGGTTCGCAAGATCGATGCCTCCGGCAACGTCACCACGCTGGCCGGCAAGGCGGGCGTGTGCGGCAACGCGGATGGCGCGGGCACGGCGGCCACGCTGTGCAGCCCCACGAGCATCGCCGTGGACAAGGATGGCAATGTCTATGTGTCCGAGTGGGCTCCGTCCACGCAGGCACTGCCTCCCGTGCCCACGGGCAATCCGATCCGCAAGATCACGCCGGCTGGTGTGGTCAGCACCGTGGCGTTCAAGGTCAGCCAGATCCCCACGCCCGGGCTGACGGGGCTTTACAGCCCATCGTTCTACTACCCCGTGCAGCTGGCGACCGATTCCACCGGGACACTCTACGCCGCCGATCCCAACGACCACGTCGTGCGCAAATTCACGCCCAACGGCCGGGCCTCGGTCCTGTCCGGCACGGTGGCCGAAGGCAATGCAGGCCAGGTGGACGGCGCCGCATCGGCGGCACGGTTCGGCGTCCTGCAGGCCATTGCCGTGGACCGCTCCAACCGGGTGTTCGTGCTGGACAGGCATGCAGGCACGCCGCTGCGCGAGATTGCCGCAGACGGCTCCGTCTCCACCGTGCGGCGCGCACAGAACTGCGATTTCGGGGCCGATGGCCTGCCCCCGGTGTTTTGCGCGGGCACGCGCCTGGGCGTGGACGCCGAGGGCCGCTTTCTCGTCGCCGAAAACAGCACCAACAGTGCCCGGCGCACGTACGCACTGATCCACCGCAGCCAGCGTGACGGCGCTGCCGATCTGCAGGTGGGAACCGCTTCCCGGCCAGGCTGGGCCGACGGCCTCGGCGGCGCAGCCCGCTTCAACAGCCCCGGGCCGCTGGCCATGGGCAAGTCGGGCATGCTGTACGTGCGTGACCGCGAGAACGGCGTGTTGCGCACCGTTCAGCCCGACGGCACGGTGGGGACGCTGGGCAAGGCCGGCAACCCTTGCGACCGGTTCACGGGCCCCATCGCCGACGTGGCGTTCTGCGGCTCTTCGCCTGTGGCCGTGGATGGCGCGGGCAACCTCTATGCCGCCGGCTTCAAGAACATCCTCAAGGTGACGCCTTCGGGCAACGTCACGGTGTTTGCAGACTTGTCCGCGCAGCTCGATGCCATCCCGCCGTTCCTGCTCGAGGGCATCACCGGGCTGGCGTCCGACGATGCGGGCACGCTGTATGTGTCGTCGCTGCAAGGCGTGATCTTCAAGGTCAGCACGGCGGGCGCGATCAGCCTGTTTGCGGGCAACCCCAACGCCCGAGGACACGCTGACGGCCCGGCCGCTTCGGCGCAGTTCTCCGCGCTGGGCCGCATGGCCACGGACGCGGCCGGCAATCTGTATGTGGTGGACGGGCGCTACCAGAACATCACGGGCGTGGGCCCCACCATTCGCAAGATCACGCCTGCCGGCATCGTGAGCACCTTGGCGGGCCGCGCGGATCTGCCTGCGGGGCTGGTGGACGGCCCCACGGCCTCGGCCCGATTGACCGTGGACACAGGCGCAGCCATTACAGACTCCGTCGCCGACCTGGCGGTGGATGCGAAAGGCAATGTCTACCTGACCGATCCGCGCCACCGGGTCGTGCGCAGGATCGGTGCCGACGGCCAGGTCAGCACCCTGGTGGGCCGGCCCTGGGGCAAGGGATTCGCGGCGGGCGACCTGCCGGGCCTGATCGACGAACCCGCAGGCATCGCAGTGGGCGGCTCGACGCTCTTCATCTCGACATCCAACGCGGTGGCAGCGGTCAAGCTGCCGCAGTGAGCGTCCCCGCGCACCTCGGTGCGCGAGGCGGTCCAGCGCTCCTGGGGCGCGCAGCCGCCCAGCCCACGGTCCGGGACGCGCACCTGTGTTGGAATGCGTACGACATCGCCCGCAAGGTCCCGGCCTGCGGCGGCTGATGGATCCGCCCATGCATCCCCATGCATCTCCCATGTCTCCCGGAGTTCCCATGACCCTCTCCTGCCCATTGCCACTGCCCACCTATGACGACGTGGTCGCCGCCGCAGGCCGCATCGCGGGCCATGCGCACCGCACGCCTGTGATCAGCTCGCGCACCGTCAACGAAGAGTTTGGCGCGCAGGTGTTCTTCAAATGCGAGAACCTGCAGCGCATGGGAGCGTTCAAGTTTCGCGGCGCCTTCAACGCGCTGGCACGCTTCGATGCCGCGCAGCGCAAGGCGGGCGTGGTGGCGTTTTCATCCGGCAACCATGCCCAGGGCATTGCGCTGGCGGCGCGCGAGCTGGGCATCCCGGCCACCATCGTCATGCCCAAGGATGCTCCCGCCGCCAAGGTGGCCGCCACCCAGGGCTACGGCGCCACGGTGGTGTTCTACGACCGCTACACGCAGGACCGCGAGCAGATCACCCGCGAGCTGGCCGAGCGCAACGGCCTCACGCAGATCCCGCCCTACGATCACGCCGACGTGCTGGCCGGCCAGGGCACGGCCGCCAAGGAACTGTTCGAAGAGGTGGGCGAGCTCGACGCCTTCTTTGTCTGCCTGGGCGGTGGCGGGTTGCTGTCGGGCTCGGCCCTGGCCACGCGCGCGCTGTCGCCCCGGTGCAAGCTCTACGGCGTGGAGCCGGAGGCGGGCAACGACGGGCAGCAGTCCTTCCGTACCGGTTCGATCGTGCACATCGACACGCCCAAGACCATCGCCGACGGCGCGCAGACGCAGCATCTGGGGCAAATCACCTTTCCCATCATCCGCCGCGATGTGGATGACATCCTCACGGTGAGCGATGCCCAGCTGGTGGACGCGATGCGCTTCTTAGCCGAGCGCATGAAGCTGGTGGTGGAACCCACCGGCTGCCTGGGCTTTGCGGCAGCGCGCGCGATGCGTGATCAACTGAAAGGCCAGCGCGTGGGCGTGCTCATCAGCGGCGGCAATGTGGACCTGGCACGCCTGGGCGCCTTGCTGGCAGGCTGATGGCGAAGTCTGGGCGATTGTTTTGACGAATTTTCGGGCGCAATCGCTTTACAGCATTGCGCCGATAGCTACCAAAACTATAGCAATCAGGTGACTTGGCAGCAAGAGGCCTCACGACCCATCAGGCCCGGCCGGCCCCGCACGCCCTTCACCCTGCCAGCGCCTGCTCCACCGCCAGCTTGGCCTCTTCCAGGCTGCTGAAAAAGCGCGTGGGTTGCGGCATGGCCTTGGGCAGATGGGCGGGCGCCGGCCACTGGCGCTCGTCCACCCAGCCGGCTATCCAGCCGCCGATGTCCTTGCGCTTGATGGAGCAGACTTGACGGCCGTCCACTGTCGCTGTCCAGGTGGTAGGCGGGTCGTGGTCCCAGGTGACATTGGCCATGGTGCCCTCCAGCGGTTGCTGCGATCCATTGTAGGAAGGCTCCTACCCGGGAGTACTGGTGGTTCCCCGACTGCGCCGGCAGGCCCGCCGCAGCGGCATGCTCACCGGGCCGCCGTGGCCCCCAGTGCAAACTTCGCAGCCCGTACCACCGCGGCCGCATCCACCCCGAAGAACTCCCGCAACGCAGCCCGTGTATCGCTGCGCCCGAACCCGTCGGTCCCCAAGGTCACGAACCTGCGCCCTTCCGGAATGAACGCCCGCACCGTCTCCGGCACGGCGCGCACATAGTCGGTGGCAGCAATCACCGGCCCGCTGGTGGCGGCCAGCTGTGCTGCAAGCCAGGGGGTACCGGGCGTATCTTCCAAGGCGATGGCGCGCTGCTCGCAGGCCACGCCATCGCGCGCCAGTTCGCTCCAGCTGGTCACGCTGACCACGGTGGCGGCGATACCCTCGGCCGCCAGTTGCTGCGCGGCCTTGACCACCTCGGTCAGGATGGCGCCGGAGCCCAGCAGCGTGGCCTCGCGCGCATTGCCTGCCGGGGCGCCTTCGGCCTTGAAGCGCTGCAACACATAGCAGCCGCGCAACACGCCTTCGGCTGCGCCCGGGGGAAGGTCGGGCTGGGCGTAGTTCTCGTTCATCAGCGTGACGTAGTAGAAAACGTCGCGCTGCTCGGTCACCATCTCGCGCATGCCGGCGTCCACGATGACGGCCATTTCGCCTGCATAGGCCGGGTCGTAGGCCTTGCAGTTGGGGATGGTCGCGGCCACCAGGTGGCTGCTGCCGTCCTGGTGCTGCAGGCCTTCGCCGCCCAGCGTGGTGCGGCCCGAGGTCGCGCCCAGCAAAAAGCCCCGCGCACGCTGGTCCGCCGCCGCCCAGATGGCGTCGCCCACGCGCTGAAAGCCGAACATCGAGTAGTAGATGTAGAACGGCAGCATGGCCAGGCCGTGCACCGTGTAGCTGGTGGCCGCAGCCGTCCAGCTGGCGATGGCGCCGGCCTCGCTGATGCCCTCTTCGAGGATCTGGCCATCAAGCGCCTCGCGGTAGCTCAGCACCGAGCCGATGTCCTCGGGCGCATAGCGCTGGCCCACGCTGCTGTAGATGCCCACCTGCTTGAACAGATTGGCCATGCCGAAGGTGCGCGCCTCGTCGGCCACGATGGGCACGATGCGCGGGCCCAGCGTCGCGTCCTTGAGCAAACCGCCCAGCATGCGCACGAAGGCCATGGTGGTGCTCATCTCCTTGGCCTGCGGCTGCAGGGCAAACTGCGCGTAGCTGTCGATGGCGGGCACGGGCAGCGCTTCGCAAGCCGTCTCGCGGCGCGGCAGATAGCCGCCCAGGGCCTGGCGGTGGCTGCGCAGGTAGCGCATCTCAGGGCTGTCTTCGGCGGGTTTGAAGAACGCGAGGCTGGTGGCCTGCTCGTCGGTGAGCGGCAGGTTGAAGCGGTTGCGGAACTCGATGAGGTCGGTCTCATCGAGCTTCTTCTGGCTGTGCGTTGTCATCTTGCCCTGGCCGGCCGTGCCCATGCCATAGCCCTTCTTGGTGTGCGCCAGGATTACCGTGGGCTGGCCCTGGTGGCGCGCGGCTGCGGCGTACGCGGCGTGGATCTTCACCAGGTCGTGTCCGCCGCGCTTGAGGCGGTCGATCTGCTCGTCCGTCATGCCTTGCGCCAAGGCCGCGAGCTCGGGGTTCTGGCCGAAGAAGTTGTCGCGGTTGAAGCGGCCGTCCTTGGCGGCGAAGGTCTGCATCTGGCCGTCCACCGTGCCTTCGAGCGTGCGCACCAGCGCGCCGGTCAGGTCGCGGGCGAACAGGCCGTCCCAGTCGCTGCCCCACACCAGCTTGACCACGTTCCAGCCCGCGCCGGCGAACAGGCGCTCCAGCTCGTCGATGATGCGGCCATTGCCGCGCACCGGGCCGTCCAGCCGCTGCAGGTTGCAGTTGACCACCCACACCAGGTTGTCGAGGCCCTCGCGTGCGGCCAGGGTCAGCGCGCTCATGCTCTCCGGCTCGTCCATCTCGCCATCGCCGAACACGCCCCAGACCTTGCGGTTCGTGCAGTCCAGCAGGTTGCGGTGCGTGAGGTAGCGCATGAAGCGCGCGTGGTAGATGCTGCTGATGGGGCCGATGCCCATGGACCCTGTGGGGAACTGCCAGAAGTCCGGCATCAGCCAGGGGTGCGGATAGCTCGACAGCCCCTGCGCCCCCGCGCCCGGGGCCGTGAGCTCCTGGCGGTAGTGCTGCAGGTCCTGCTCGGACAGGCGCCCTTCCAGGAAGGCGCGCGCGTACACGCCCGGCGCGCTGTGCGGCTGAAAAAACACCAGGTCGCCACGGTGCTGGCCCTCGCCCAGCCCCTCGCGCGCCCTGAAGAAGTGGTTGAACCCGCTCTCGAACAGATCGGCTGCGCTGGCATAGCTGGCGATGTGGCCGCCCAGCTCGCCATAGGCCTGGTTGGCGCGCACCACCATGGCCAGCGCGTTCCAGCGCACGATGGAAGCCACGCGCTCCTCGATGGCCAGATCGCCCGGGAAGACCGGCTGGTCCTGCGCTGCGACCGTGTTCACATACGGCGTGTTCAGGTCGGGCTGCCAGCCGATGCGCTGCGTGCGCGCCAGGCGCACCAGCTCCTGCAGGATGTGCCGCGCGCGATCCGGCCCCTCGGTGGCCACCAGGGCCAGGAAGGCATCGCGCCATTCGGCGGTCTCCTCGGGGTCGACATCATTGTGGGTGGCGCCGGGCGCCAGCAGCAGGTTGTGGGGTGTGAGCGCATTCATGCAGAGCACTGTAGTCATCGCCCACCCGAATGAGTTGCCGTTTTGCGATCCTTGGTGGTTTCAAGCAGCAGGTTATGCCGCAAAAATCGTAAACTGCAGCACATGAAACTTGACACCCTGGACCTGCGCATCCTGGCCGAGCTGCAGGCCGACGGCTCACTCTCCAACGTCGAGCTGGCGCGGCGCGTGCACCTGTCGCCCTCTCCATGCCTGGCCCGCGTGAAGGCGCTGGAGGCCGCGGGTGTCATCAGCCGCTATGTGGCGTTGGCCAATGCGGCGGCGCTGGGCCTCGGGCTCAATGTGTTCATCAGCATCAGCCTCAAGGCGCAAAGCAAGGAGGCGCTGGCCGACTTCGAGCGCCGCATCGCGGAGCACGACGAGGTGATGGAGTGCTACCTGATGAGCGGCGACAGCGACTACCTGATCCGCGTGGCCGTGGCCGACATCTCCGCGCTGGAGCGCTTCATCGTGGAGCAGCTCGCGCCGATGCCGGGAGTGGAGAAGATCCGTTCGAGCTTCGCGCTCAAGCAGGTGCGCTACAAGACGGCGCTGCCGCTGCCGCGGTAGCGGGCGCCCCCCTACCCGGCGCGTGCCGCGCTCGGCGGGTGCCCGATGATGCGCTTGTACGCCCGGCTGAAAGATGCCTCGGACTCGTACCCCAGCCGGTTGGCCGCCACCGCCACACGCATGCCGTCGCGCGCGATCCAGCGGCGCGCCTGCGACATCTTGACCTTGGCCACGTAGCGCGCAGGGCTCTCGCCCATCGTGCGTGTGAACGATTCGGAAAAACTCGAGCGCGAGGCGCCCATCAGGTCGGCCAGCAGCGGCACGTTCCAGTCGCGCTCGGGGTCGGCGTGGATGGCGGCAATCACCTTGCCGATGCGCGGGCAGCGCACGGCGGCGATCCAGCCTGTGGGGTTGTTGCAGCTGCACTCCACCCAGGCGCGGATGATGCTGGCCGCCAGCGCATCGGCCAGCCGCGCCAGGATGGCGCAGGCGCCCATGCGGTCCTGCGCCACCTCGCGCTCCATGGCGTCGAGCAGCACCGGCACGGTGGTGTCGCGCCGGGCCAGGTCACCGGCCATCATCACCTCGGGCATCATGGCCATCAGCGGGTGCAGCGGGTCCAGGTTGAAGCGCAGCGCACCACAGAACATCACGTCGGGCGCGGGTGGCGGAGGTGGTGCGATGGCCGCGCCCAGGTGCGCATTGCTGGCATCGCGCCCATCCACCAGAAAGATGTTTTCGGACACGGCCTTGCGCGCCAGCGAATCGATGTCCACCGGCGGCACATCGGGCGAACTGGCCAGCACATGGAAACTGCCGTGCGGCAGCAGCACCGCATCGCCCGGGTTCAGGCGCTGCCAGTCAGTGCCCGGCGTGCGCAGCCAGGCCCCGCCATGGCCCACGAAGTGAAAGCGCGCCGAGCGCTGGGCGGGGAAGGCAATGGCCCAGGGCGGGTGCAGTACGCAGCGGCCGTATTCCACGCCGTCCAGGCGCAGGCCGAGCAGGATCTGCGTGAGCAGGTCGGGTGGCTCGGCAAAGGGCTGCTGAGGAATCTGGTTGAAGGGCTTGGCGGACAAAAAGTCAAGCATCTCGGCTTTTATGGCATGGAAACGCCGGCATCTTATCCCTAGCATGGACGCCTATCCAACCCAAGGCCTTTCCTGTGTCTTCTTCTCCCTCCTGCTCTACCTGCCTGGATGCGCCTGCCGGCGCTCTGGTCGATGCCGCTGCACCAGCCGTGTCGCCCGCCGCCGAACCCACCGAAGCGCGCTGGGCCGCCGTGGCCTCCATGGCGCTCGGGGTGTTCGGCCTCGTCACGGC
Organism: Acidovorax sp. sic0104; assembly: GCF_019219095.1. Lineage (GTDB taxonomy): Bacteria > Pseudomonadota > Gammaproteobacteria > Burkholderiales > Burkholderiaceae_C > Acidovorax. Next base: position 136,973 of record NZ_JAHUWH010000010.1, on the reverse strand, counting down.
TGAATTCCTGCCCGCCAGCCTGCTCACCGCCATGGCCAGCGACCTGCGCGTGAGCGATGGCGCGGCGGGCCAGGCCGTCACCGTGACGGCGCTGGTGGCGGCCGTGGCCGCGCCCTCGCTGCCGCTGCTCACACGCCGCATCGACCGGCGCTGGGTGATGCTGGCCTTCACCGTGATGCTGGTGCTGTCGAACGCACTCTCGGCCCTGGCCAGCAACCTGCCCACGCTGCTCGTGGCCCGCGTGGCGCTGGGGGTGGCGCTGGGAGGCTTCTGGTCCATGTCGGCCGCGCTGGCCATGCGGCTGGTGCCGGCCTCGCTGTTCGCGCGGGCCATGTCGTTCATCCTCACCGGCGTATCGGTGGCCACGGTGTGCGCCGCGCCCATCGGCGCGTGGATGGGTGATATGTGGGGCTGGCGCAGCGCCTTCATCGCGGCAGGCGGCATCAGCCTCGTCACGCTGGCCGTGCAACTGGTGGCCTTGCCATCGCTGCCCCCGCGCGACAACCCGAACCTGAAAGTGCTGGGCGAGCTGCTGCGCCGCCCGCCCGTGCGCGTGGCGCTGCTGGCGGTGCTGCTGGTCATCTCGGGCCACTTCGCGGGCTTTACCTACATCCGGCCGCTGATGGAGCAGGTCACCCACCTGTCGGTGGCCACCATCACCGCCGTGCTGCTGGGCTATGGCATCGGCGGCTTCTTTGGCAACTTCGTGGGCGGCTGGATCGCCGGGCGCAGCGAACGCCAAGCCATCGTGGCCGGTGGCGCGGTCATCGCGGTTCTGGCCGCCACCCTGCTGGTGGCCGGGCAATCGGCTGCCATCACGGCCGTGGCGGTCACGCTGTGGGGCTTTGCGTTTGGCGCCTTCCCGGTGGGTTTTCAGACCTGGATCGTGCGGGCCGCGCCCGACCAGGCCGAAGGCGCGGGCGGGCTGCTGGTCGCCGCGTTCCAGATCGCCATTGCCAGCGGCGCCATCTTCGGCGGCATCATGGTCGACCATGTGGGTGCCCTGGGCGGGCCGGCGTTCGCACTGGCGGCCCTCACCCTGGGCACCTTGCTCACCCTGCGCCACGGGCCCCGCACCGCGCAGGCCTGACGCCCCCCCTGGCGCGGCTACTGCGTGGGCTTGCGTGCCATTTCACCCGTGGCCACACGGCGGCGAACCTCGCGGATCAGCGCCTTGGCACGGGCCTCGTTGGCAGGCCCCATGCGCACCAGCATCTTCTGGCCGCTGGAGAGCGACTGCAGCGCCGGATCGGCGAACTCGTAGCGCACCCAGGGACGCAGGTCGGGCACCTCGGTGGTCACGGGCAGCAGCTTCACACGCACCGGCCCCTTGGGCTCGGGCGCGAGCAGCAGGTGGTCCAGCACCGCCACCAGGCGGTCGTTGAAATAGCGCCGGGGGTAGCCCACTTCTTCATACGCCTGCTGGAACAACGGATAGAGCCGCGCATAGAGCGCCACCGCCGCATCCAGAGGCAGCGCTTCGGCAAAGTCCAGCACCGCGCCATAGCGCGCGGCGTTGGTGGCTGCGATGGTCTGCGCGCCCTCGGCGCCCTCCACCGTGAAACGCTGGGCCATGGGCTGCACCGGCCACATGCGTGACGGCGCCTGTGCGCGGGCGAGGTTGTCCACCGTGGCCACCACGCGGCGCACGAAGCCTTCGGTCAGAAGGAACCGGGCCACCCTGTCGGCGCCGATGAGCTCGCCGAGCAATGCCGTCACGCGGCTGTCCGACTCCGCCAGCGGCGGCAGCGATGCATCAGCGGGCGCCAGCCCATCCATCAGATTCTGCGGACCCGAGGCCTCGGGCATGGGTGCTGTGGCTGCGGGGCTGGCAGCCGGCGCAGGTGCGCTGGCCACAGGCGGCGGCGCTGCGGGTGCCGGGTCAGCCGGCCGCAGCCAGAACCACCAGGCAGCCCCCGCAACCGCGGCGCAGCCCAGCACGGCGGCGGCAACCCACGGGGTGGACGAGGCCCTTTCAGGCGCGGGACGGAACTCGGCGGTGTCTTGATCGGGCATCGGGTCTCCTGGTCGGGGCAGGCAAGGTCGAAGACCCTTGCAGCTGCTGCCGGTAGGACGGGCCTCGCCACCAAGCGTTCCCGTCTGTATGGATGGACCATTGGAAACCGCCCGCACGCGGTGTGCGTAACGCCATGTACCCGCGCAGGGTGATCCACCGCACGTTGGCTATCCTTGGAAAAGCGGCCTGCGCATTCCGGTGGTGATGACCGGTCAGCCCAGCACGATGACCACCTGCTGCAGGCAGACTCAGTCGCAGGCCGCAAACGGCCACAGCAGCCGTTCAACGCACTGACGACCAATTCCCATGCACGGCATGCGCTTGCTTTACCGCGCCAACCTCGACTCTTTCACTTGCGCAGCGGTATGACTGAAATGCTTCTTGGCAGTGAACAGAATGAAATCGAGCACGGGATGCTCAATCAGAGGCTGCAGGTCCCCATCCAGCACGTCCGTGTTCGAGAAATCGAACCAGTCCAGCCGATCCAGGTTGCGCAGGAATCCAAGCGACGGCAAGGGCGCCGCGGCGGTGACGACCAATTTCTTCAGCATCCCGAGGTGCTTGAGCTGGTCGACCAGGCCTTCGACATGGCGAGCGCCTTCCAAGGTCAACGCCGCCAGTTCGCTGCAGGTGTCCAGGGACGTGAGGTCCCGCAGACCCCGTGGTTGGACAAGGGAGAGCGCCGCCAGGTGTCGGCAGTATCTCAAGCCATCCAACGAGCGGACCCTCGAGCGAAACAAGTTGAGCTCGCGCAGTTGCGGAGCCATGCGCAGGAAGCCGAGGTCTTCTGTCGCCGGCGCGGCTCCGGTCAGGCTCAACCGGCTCAGGCACGGGTAGGCTGGCGCGAAACGGATGCCCGGAGTCCAGGATTGGCCCAAGGACTCCAGCGACAGGAATCGCTCGCAGTCCACCAGCGGGTTGAGGTCGTCATTGCAGTAGTAGGCCCTCAATTCGCCCGCATGCTGCTGCAGCGGCGCGAGATCCACTTTCCGGTCCAGCATGAGGTGCAACTTGTCCACTCCTTCAAAGGCTTCGAGGCAAGACACCTCAGCCAGATCAGGGTTCTGCGCCTCGGAAATCCCGAGTTGGGTATACCGGCCAGATTTCCAGAGCGCCGCGCAAGCGCGGGCTTCGGCCGCATCTATATAGAGGGTGCGCTCCCGCAACTGACCTCCGATGACTGTATCGACTTCCTTCGACCGGCCTGGCAGGCGTTCATCGCTCATCGCTGTGCTCCCAGGATCTGGATCTCGTCGTCGTTTCGGTCTCAGCCACCGAGGCTACCAAACTGAAGGCCGCCGTCATGGGTCTATCGCTCCCTGTGCTTATTCACAGAGCGTGCGCTTTTGGCCGAATTTTGCCCTGCAAGAGCACCGATGACGGATATCCAGTGCCCTGCAATGCTGCCGGCTGCATGTTCAAAAGCACCCGGAATACGCAAGCGGCAGGCGGCAGTCAGCCGCCAGAAACACGCTTTCAGAAAGCTGCGGGCGTGCTGGCCAGAGACTCCAGCCACGTCACTGTGGCGGACAACTCGGCGGGGCGGATCTCGTGCGCCCCCGGGAATTCGCGGTACGTGACCGCCACGGGCAGCGGCCCCATGTGGTGTGCAATGGCTTGCGCGTGGGCCAGCGGGATGACGTTGTCGTGCGTGCCATGGCTCAGCCACAGCTGCTTGCCGCGCAGCGCATCGGCGGGGGCAAACAGCGGCACGATCTGCGACAGCAGCCGGCTGTGCCACACCATGGCCGCCTGCATCAGCGCGGGCCGGGTCAGCAGCAGCGACAGCGCCATGATGCCGCCCTGGCTGAAACCACCCACCACCACGCGTTCCGGCGGGATGCCCAGTTGCTCTGCCGCCGACTCGACGGCCTTGGCCACCAGCGTGCGGCTTTGCGCCTCCTGCGCTTCGTTGATGGTGCGATCGCCATTGGGCTCGATGGAGAAATCGAACCATGCATGCGAGCCCGGCCCCATGCGCAAGGGCGCGCGCAGGCTCAGCACATGAAAGCGCTCCGGGATATGGGGCGCCAGGCTGAACAGGTCCTGCTCGTTGCTGCCCACGCCGTGCATGAGCACCAGCAGCCAGGGACGGGGGGTGGTGGCAGCGGCAGGGCGCTGCAGAAAAGTGAGCGGTAGATCAAGCATGGTGGTACGCCAGAGGCATTTTCAGGTGAAGCGCTGCGCCGGAATGTCAGCGCGCGGATTGCAGCGCAAACGCATCCATCGACAGCATGCTGTACATCACCTCACGGCTCAGGTAGTGGGCATGCAGGTCGTCGCCCGCCGCCCCCAGCGCGAAGAAGATGGGCAGGAAGTGGTCTTCGGTAGGGTGCGCGCGCCGGGCATGCGGCGCCTCGCTGCGGTAGTTGAGCAGCGCCCTCATGTCACCGCGCTCCAGGGCCGACTCGATCCAGCGGCTGAATTCCAGCACGTAGGGCGCCGGCTCGCGCTCGCCGCCGAAAAACTCCGCCAGGTTGTGCGTCATGCTGCCCGAGCCCACCACCAGCACGCCCTGACTGCGCAGGCTGCGCAGCGCAGCGCCCAGCGCGTAGACATCGGCAGGGCCGGCCCCCACGGGCAGCGCGACCTGCACCACCGGCACATCGGCCTGGGGGAACAAGTGCATGAGCGGCACCCAGGCACCATGGTCGAACGGGCGCGCCGCATCGCCCTGCGAGGCCACCCCGGCGGCCTGCAGCAAGCCCAGCACCTCGTCGGCCAAAGCGGGCGAGCCGGGCGCGGGGTATTGCAGCTCGTACAGCGCAGGCGGAAACCCGCCAAAGTCGTGCCAGGTAGCCGGTTGTGGCCCGGTCATCACCTGCGGGCCGCGCGCCATCCAGTGCGGCGACATGATGACCACCCCCCGCAGCCCCGGGTATTGCGCCTTCAGGCCTTCGCCCCACTGCGTCAGCGCAGGGCCGGTGGTGCCTGCGTCCAGAGCGAACAGGGGCGCGCCATGCGAGACGAACAGCGCAGGAATGGTGGTGGAAGGAACAGCGTGGGCAGCAGTTGCAGACATGGCAGGGGCCTTTTAGGTTCATCCCCGTGGGGAATACCATGAATGTAGAACCCCAAGCCCTTATTACCAAGCCCCGCAGGCCAGACAGATCGTTCCACAGATGATGCCAATGGAGCAGCTCGCACGGCGCTGCGCGCCTCGGCCACAGCGACAGCGTCGTACCCTTCAGGAGCTGTCACGCACCCGGCCGCGCAACGCCTTGGTGTCGCTGCGCTGGCTCTTGCCGGCCAGCCGGCGCTGCTGCGATCCATAGGTAGGCTTGGTGGCGCGCCGCACGCGCGGGGACACGGCCACGCTGTTGACCAATGCGTTCAGGCGCTGCAGCGCGTCGGCCCTGTTCTGATCCTGGCTGCGGTACTGCTGCGCCTTGATGACCACCACGCCGTCTTGCGTGATGCGGCTGTCGCGCAGGGACAGCAGCCGCTCCTTGACGCCGTCGGGCAGCGACGAGGCCGCCACGCCAAAGCGCAGGTGCACCGCGCTCGACACCTTGTTCACGTTCTGCCCGCCCGCGCCCTGGGCACGCATGGCGGTGATCTCCACCTCGTCCTCGGGCACCTCCAGCGGCGGAATCATTGCAGTGGCCATGGACGTGCCGTCAGGCGGTGGGTCGGCACAGCCCTGCAGTCAGGCGGCCGCCGGCGGCGGCGCCAGCAGTTGCGCCAGGCCGTCGATGGCCAGGCCATAGCCCAGCACGCCGAAGCCGCACATCACCGCCTTGGCGGCTGCGGCCATGTAGGAGTGGTGGCGGAACGACTCGCGCGCGTGCACGTTGCTGATGTGCAGCTCGATCAACGTGATGCCCGTGCCCTTGGTGGCGTCGTGCAGCGCCACGCTGGTGTGGGTGTAGGCCCCGGCGTTGATGACCACGCCGGCCAGTTCGCCTGCGGCGTGCAGGCGGCCGGCTTCATGGATCCAGTCGATCAACGCGCCCTCGTGGTTGCTCTGGTGAAAGCGCAGCGCAAAACCGTGGCGCGCACAGGCTGCTGCGCACAGCTTCTCGACATCGGCCAGGGTATGGGCGCCGTACACGGCGGGCTCGCGTGTGCCCAGCAGGTTCAGGTTGGGGCCATTGAGGACAAAAACGGTTTTCACAGACATGCACTCCGAGGGTTGCGCTCGCCACGCTGCGGGCAAGGGTGCGGAATTATGCTGCGCTGCCCCCCGGGCCCTGCAAAGAAAAAGCGGCCCGAAGGCCGCTGTAAAAGGCAGCCTGTGCAAAGACGCTGCCTGTGAGCGACTAGGCGCCCAAGAGGTTGGTTACAAAATCGGGTGGCCCTTCCCATCAGGCCGGGCCACCCCGGGGGGGCCTGTCAGCGGTCCCAGCGGTCATACCCACGGCGGTGATGATGGTGCCGGTGGCCGCGATAACCGCGGTCACCGTAGTACACCACGGCCGGCGGCGGCGCATAGTAAGCGGGTGGCGCGTAGTAGGCGGGCCGGGGCGGCGCGTAGTACACGGGAGGTGGCGGCGCCACATACACCGGAGCGGGTGCGTAGTAACCATTGCTGGCCCCCACGACCACACCAGGTACGCCAATGCCCACCGACCAGTTAACGTCACGGGCCTGTGCGGCGCCCGCACCACCCAGCAGTGCCAGCGCTACGCCTGCGCTAGCTGCCAAGGCATAGATAGAACGGGTTTTCGTCATGGATATCTCCTGTTTGAATGAGGTCAGCCAGCCAAATGGACTCGCCTCACCGGTACACAACGCACCAAGTAGGCAAAAGGATGGCATAAATTTGTCTTTACGTTGTGTCTGGACGTACATTCGCCCGTTTCCATGCGTAAACGTTCACGAAACCGGCGCCTAAAATGGCCCGATGAGCACCCCAAATCCCGCCAATTCAGCCGCCAGCGCCCCGGACACCGCGCCAGCAGCGGCCCCTGAAGCCGCCAAGCCCAGCAACTTCCTGCGCCAGATCATCGAGCACGACCTGGAAAAAGGCACCTACGCCACCCGCCGCTGGGGCGGCACCCCAGGCGATGCAGCCCATCACGCAGCCGGCCAGCCCGACCCCGCCAGGATCCGCACGCGCTTCCCGCCCGAGCCCAATGGCTACCTGCACATCGGCCACGCCAAGAGCATCTGCATCAACTTCGGCCTGGCGCGCGACTACGGCGGCATCTGCCACCTGCGCTTTGACGACACCAACCCCGAAAAGGAAGACACCGAATACGTCGACAGCATCATCGACGCGGTGAAATGGCTGGGATTCGACTGGAACGGCCACCCCAGCGCCCCGCCCTTCCAGGCCAGCGACTACTTCGACTTCATGTACCGCGCAGCCGAGTACCTGATCGAGGCCGGACACGCCTATGTGGATGAGCAGACCGTCGAGCAGATGCGCATCAGCCGGGGCGACTTCGGCAAGCCCGGCGTGGACAGCCCCTTCCGCAGCCGCACTCCGGCAGAAAACCTCGCCAAGTTCCGCGAGATGAAGGCCGGCCAGCACGAAGACGGCTCCATGGTGCTACGTGCCAAGATCGACATGGCCAGCCCCAACATCAACATGCGCGACCCGGCCATCTACCGCATCCGCCGCGCCACGCACCACAACACGGGCGACACCTGGTGCATCTACCCGATGTACACCTACGCCCACCCCATCGAAGACGCCCTGGAGCAGATCACCCACAGCCTGTGCACGCTGGAGTTTGAAGACCAGCGCCCCTTCTACGACTGGCTGCTGGAGCGTTTGACCGAAGGCGGCCTGCTGGCCAGCCCGCCCCCCCGCCAGTATGAATTTGCGCGCCTGAACCTCACCTACGTGATCACCAGCAAGCGCAAGCTCGCCCAGCTGGTGTACGACCACAAGGTCAGCGGCTGGGACGACCCGCGCATGCCAACAATAGTCGGCCTGCGCCGCCGTGGCTACACGCCCGAATCGCTGCAGGTGTTTGCCGAGCGCATCGGCGTGACCAAATCCGACAGCTGGATCGACTACGGCACGCTGGAAGGCTGCCTGCGCGAAGACCTGGAGCTCAAGGCCTTCCGCGGCATGGCCGTGCTGAACCCCGTCAAGCTGGTACTCACCAACTGGGACGAGGTCATGGGCGCCGGCCACCTGGAGCCCTGCACCCTGCCCTCGCTGCCCCACCCGCCCGAAGGCGTGGAAAGCCCCGAGCGCCACTTCACCATCGGAAAGGAAGTGTGGATCGAACGCGAGGACTTTGAAGAAGTGCCGCCCAAGGGCTACAAGCGCTTGTTCCCCGGCAACAAGGTGCGCCTGAAGGGCGGCTACGTCATCGAGTGCACCGGCTGCACCAAGGACGCCAACGGCCGCATTTCCGAAGTGCTGGCCACCGTGGTGCCCGACACCAAGAGCGGCACCCCGGGCGCCGACAGCGTGAAGGTGAAAGCCGCCATCACCTGGGTGGGCGTGGCCGACGGCGTGCAGGCAGAAGTGCGCATGTACGACCGCCTGTTCCTGGAAGCCCAGCCCGACGCGGGTGGCAAGGACTTCATCGAAAGCCTGAACCCGAACAGCCTGAAGGTGGTGACGGCCATCGTGGAGCCGTCTTTGGCGAATGCGCAGCCGGACGACAAGTTCCAGTTCGAGCGGCATGGGTACTTCGTGGCGGACCGGGTGGACCATCGGCCGGGCAAGCCGGTGTTCAACCTGGCGGTGGGCCTGAAGGACAGCTGGGGCAAATAAGCCTCACGCAAACCAAACCAAAGGCGCCTCGTGCGCCTTTGCGCTTTCCTTGTATCGCCTGAAGTCAGGGGCGCCGATGCATCTCGCTGTCAGCCAATCCCTACCTGTCCCATCGCACCGGGCCGATGCGTGCGGGGGCGGCGTCGGCGCAGCATCACCTCTTGTTTGCGAAAATCGGAGGCTCCGATGTCCACCACCCCACCCCGCCAGACGCTCATCGATCTGGAAACGAAATTTTGGCAAGCCATGGTCGACGAGAACGTCGATGCTGCCGCCGCCTTGCTGGCCGAGCCCGCTCTGCTGGTCAGCGCCCACGGCGCGCTCAAGTTCGACCGAGCGATGTACGGCAAGATGGCCCAGGAAGGCCCCATGGTCGTGACCTCGTTCACGTTCAGCGACATGCAGGTGGAATTTCCGACCGACGCGATAGGCATCCTGACTTACCGGGTGAAGCAGGGAGTGGCGCAGCGCGATGACAAGGCCCACAGCACGGAGCATGTGATGCACGACAGCTCCACCTGGATCCGCGTCAACGGGCAATGGCAATGCGTGATGCACACCGAGACGCCTGCCGATGACTCGATGAAACTGACTGCAAAGCACTGATGAAGCGGGGGCTCGGGGCCAGCATGGCGTGGAGCGGCTGGCGCCACGCTTTTGAGATACAAACATCCCCATGCCTCTGACCCTGCCTCCAACGCCTACGTTCACCCCCACCTTTGCCCATGTGCCGCCTGGCTCCGTGGCTGGGCCGTTGCAACTGATGCCCGTCAACACCGCAGCCGTGTCCGTGCACACGGCAGATGGCGCGCACGTCGGATCGCTCAAGCTCATCCGGGGGGTCTGGAAGTTCAAGGCCATGGGCTACGACGCTGCGGGCCGCATGGAGCCCGGCCATGGCCCGCTGACCGATCAGCACAACATGCAGTTCGCCACGCCCGATGCCGCTGTGGTGAGCGCGGGGCTCCTGGGCGATCTCGCAGGCACTATCTCCAAAGCCCTGTAGGCGGGGGATCTCGGCTGAACGGCGTGGTCCGTCAGTTTGACGCGTCGTTCAGCACAAACTCCACCGCCGCGCACACCGCCGCCACCTGCGCCTCGATGCACTGCTCTGGCGTAGCGCGCGCACTGTCGGGGTACACCTCCGTCGTCGTGGTGTAGCGCGCCCCGCTGATGCCCGCGCACAAACCCAGGTCCTTCATCGCATACCGGATCACGCCGTGCGCGACCATGGGCGAGCCGATGATCTCGCCCTTGTCATCCGCAGGCGCGATGTGCGTCACCCGGCTGACCGCCTCGATGATCGCCGCCTGAAACGCGGGCTGCGGGTTGCCGGTGTCGTCCACCAGGTAGAAGCCGTCCGGGATGCTGCCCGGCTCGAACACCTTGCCGTCCCGCGCAGCCACTGCCGGGCGGTACTCGGACTCGTCGGTGTCCGTCGTTTCATGCAGGTCGATGTGCGCGGTCCACTGGCCCTGCAGCGGCGCTACCAGGCGCATCAGCGCCGCGGACTCCTGCGCGGGCGAGTGCTCGCGAAACGCGCGGTTGGGGTCGATGGCGTCAAAATTCCAGCGCTGAAAGCGCTCATACGCCCACGGGCTGACGCAGGGCACGACCAGCAGGTTGGCGCGGCCGGCAAAGCGCTCGGCCTGCGTATCTGCAAACCGCAGCGCGCCGTGCACGCCGCTGGTCTCGTAGCCATGCACTCCGCCCGTGACCAGCACGCTGGGCAGGGCCGCATCCCACGGGCGGCTGCGCAGTGCGCGCAGCGGAAACCGCTCGGCGGGGTGGTGGGCATCGGCATAGACGATGTCGCCGTACGGCTCCACATCGAAACGGCCCCGCAGGCCCTCTATGGCCGTCAGCACATCGTCCGCGTAGCTGCGCTGGCGCACCTGGCGTGCGCGCCATTGGTCGCGCTCTGCGGCGCCCCAGGCTTGGCCGGGGGTTCCGATCGGGTAGGAGTGGTTTTCTGGCATGTCTTAGGTGCAATGGGCGTGCGTGGCGTGGGGTGGCTGCCCAGGCACAGAAGGGGCGGTGCCGGGCGTTCATAGAATACCGCGATGCCTTTCCCCCAGCTCTGGCCGCTTCGGCTTGCCGTACCTGTCGCTCTCTTGGTGGCCTGCCTGTCGTCCCATGCCCAGCATGTGCCCCAAACGGCCACACCTTCCGCCACACCTGCCGCTACATCCGGCACCTCGGGAGTCCGTCCTTCCGCAGGCCCTGCCCCGGCGGCACCGGGCGGCGAGACGGCCGGCAACGGCGCCGAGCCGCTACCGGCCGGAGCCGCCGTGCCGGTGCCTGCAGCGGCACTCTCGCGCGATGCCCGGCGCATCTACGAGCTGTCGCGCGACAAACTCGTGCAGATCCGCACATTGCTGCGCAATGCCGACACGCAAGCCTCCATCGGATCAGGTTTTTTTGTCTCGGCCGACGGCTTGGTCGTCACCAACTTCCACGTGGCCAGCCAGCTGGCGCTGGAGCCCGAGCGCTACCGGGGCGTGTACGTGACCATGGACGGCCAGGAAGGCGACGTCGAGCTGCTGGCTTTCGACGTGCAGCACGACCTGGCCGTGCTGCGCACCAAGGCCCGCACCGCAGCAGCGCCCGTGCTGAGCTTTCGGCCCGCCATCGACACCCTGGCGCAGGGCGAGCGCATCTACTCGCTGGGCAACCCGCTGGACATCGGCTTTGCCGTGACCGAGGGCACCTACAACGGGCTGGTGCGGCGCAGCTTCTACCCCCGCATCTTCTTTGGCGGCACGCTCAACCCCGGCATGAGCGGCGGCCCGGCGGTGGATGACGCGGGGCGCGTGATCGGCGTCAACGTGGCCAAGCGCCTCGATGGCGAACAGGTCAGCTTCCTGATCCCCGCAGAGTTCGCGCAGGCCCTGGTGCAGCGCGCGGCCGGTGCGGAGCCCATCACGCAGCCCGCCTATGGCGAGATGACCCGGCAGCTGACGGTGCACCAGCAGTTGCTGACGGACCGGTTCCTCAAGGCACCGTTTCGAGAACAGCGCCACGGCAACTACCGCGTGCCGGTGCCCGACGATGCCCTGGCCCGGTGCTGGGGATCGGGGCGCGACCCGGCCTTCCCCGGGCTGAACCTGGAGCGCACACAGTGCCGTGCCGACAGCGATGTGGTGGCCGGAGACTTCAATACCGGCGCGGTGCGGCTGGCCTACGAGGCCTACAACGCCCCGACCCTGGGCGCGGCCCGGTTCGGGCGCATGTACTCGCAAAGCTTCGCGAACGAGCAGTTCCAGCGGCGCGGCAACCGCCACCAGACAGCGGTCGATTGCTCCGAGCGCTACGTGGACCCGGGCAGCCTGCCGATGCGCGTGGTGGTCTGCATGTCGGCCTACCGCAAGCTGACGGGCCTGTACACCATGACGGTACTGGCCGCATCGACCAACCAGCCCACGCAAGGCGTGTTGGGGCGCCTGGATGTGCAAGGCATCGCTTTCGACAACGGCATGAAGCTGGCCAACCACTACCTGCAGGCGTTCCGCTGGGAGGCCGCACCATGATGCCGACCCTCGGACTGATCGAAGCCTTCGACCGCCATGGCGCCCTGCTGGCGCGCGCACCCGTCACGCGCTGGCCCGTCACCGTGGGCCGGGGGCTCGACTGCGACCTGGTGCTGGACGACCCTTTCGTCGCGCCGACGCACCTGCGCATCGACCGTGCGGGAGACGCCCCCTTCGGGGTGCAGGTGGAGGTGCTCAACACCCGCAACGGTGCCCGCCTGCACCGCAAGCACCACCGCGAAGGTGAGCGTTTCGACTGGCCGGAGGGCACGCAGATCGACCTGGGCCGCACCCATATCGCGCTGCGGCTGGCAGACACGCCCATCGCCCAGGAGCAGGCACTGCCGGCGTTTCCCTGGCGCACCGTGGGCGCGACCGCCGCGCTGGTGGCGCTGATGGTGACTGCGGCAGCGGGCAGCTCCTGGCTGGAGGCTCGCGACGCATCGCAGTACCTGAAGGCATTGCCTGGCGTATTGCTCATGCTGCTGCTGGTGCTTGGCGCCTGGTCTGGGATGTGGGCGGCCGTGAACAAGGTGTTCGCGGGCCAACTGCAGTTCTGGCGCCACGTGCGCATCGCCTGCGCTGCGGCCCTGGGTGTGGATGCGGTGCATTTGGCAGCCCACCTGACGGCATACGCTTTTTCATTGGAGGTGTTCGCACAGTTCGCCAATGTGCTGAGTGCGCTGGTACTGGCGGGGGCGCTGTATGCCCACCTGGCGACGGTGCTGCCTCGCCGGCGTGTCGGGCTGGCCTGGATGGCCGCTGCGGCCGTGGTGCTGGGCGTACCGGCGTGGCTGGGGGCCCAGTGGCTCAACAACATGCGCCTGTCGCCAACGCTGTACATGAGCAGCCTGTTCCCACCCAGTTTGCGCGTGGCCCCTGCCGTGCCAGTGGAGCAGTTCCTGCAGGAGACCGAATCGCTGCGCGGCAAGCTCGAGCGTCGCCTGAGCGACGACGGCCAGGGCAACGACGACGAGTGACCCCCCGGAACGGCGAAGCCACAGCCAGAAAAGCCCGCAGACGCCGCATGGCACCATCCAGGCCCCCGTCCACCCCTGCAGCCCGGCGCGCGCGCCGCCGCAGGCTCCACCACCACGTCTACGTCGTCGAGCTGTCCAAGGACGTGCTGCTGGAGCCGCGCTTTCGCAAGAACAACCCGGGCTACATCGAAGGCAAGCCCTGCGTGTATGTCGGCATGACAGGCCTGGACCCGGACGTACGCTTTGACAAGCACAAGGCTGGCATCCAGGCCAACCGCTTCGTGCAGCAATACGGCCTGCACCTTCTTCCCGACCTGTACGAGGGCTTCAATCCCATGAGCTACGAAGATGCGGTGGACCGGGAGATCGAAATTGGCATCGACCTGCGCTCGGCGGGCTTTGGTGTGTGGCAAGCTTGACGGCAGCGGCCAACGGCCTCCTGCATATTCGCTGCGTTTTCCATAGCAAAAACCGCTTGCTCCGTGGGCGGTTCAGGCCTTTTTTTATTCAAATCAATGTTGTCCATGAACTTCGCAGACCGCCTCCAGCAACTTCCCGCCACCACCCACCTCGCCGCCCTGCATCTGCTGGGCGCCGACGGGCAGGTCATCGCCACGATCGAGAACAAGCCTGGCCAGGCCGGCTCCCTGGTGGTGTACGCCGCGCTGGCGGCCCTCTATGGCGGCAGCATCACGCCCAAAGCCGCCAATCTGGGGCTGGAGTGGTATGCCGAGCACACGGCCGACGCCAAGGCATTTCCCGGCAAGCACCCGAACATCGACCGCCTGCTGACCTGGGCTGCGGGCACGGAAAGCTTTCGCGCGCGGACCGTGGCCGCATGAGGCATGGCGGGGTGGCCTTCCGCCCCGCGCGAAAAAAACTGCACCGATGGCGATTGCATGTGTCGAAAACGTGCGGTGCCGTTCGTCGTAGGAGTGTGAGCATGCAAAGGGAAACCCGCGCAGCCCGCATCACCCCCTTAGCCGTTGACATCCAAGGAGACTGCCATGACGACCACCGAACCCACCGCCGCAGCCACCGGCACAGTGACCCTGCACCGCGTGCTTCGCGCCCCGCCCGAGCGCGTGTACCGCGCCTTTATGGACCCGGACGCGATGTGCAAGTGGCTGCCCCCACACGGTTTCACGGGCCGGGTGCTGAGCATGGACGCCCGGGTGGGCGGCAGCTACCGCATGCAATTCACCAACTTCAGCCATGGCCAGACCCATGCGTTCGGTGGCGAATACCTGGAGCTGGTGCCGGGCGAGCGCATCGTGCACACCGACCGGTTCGACGACCCCAACCTGCCGGGCGAGATGCGCACCACCATTGCACTGCGCAAGGTGTTGGTGGGTACCGATATCTCCATCGAGCAGGCAGGCATCCCGGCAGTGATCCCCACCGAAGCCTGCTACCTGGGGTGGCAGGAATCGCTGCAGCTGCTCGCGCAACTGATCGAGGCGGACATTCCGGCGGAGTAGCGTCCCGCCAGCGGCCGAGCCCAGGGGCCCGGCCCGCCCGCACGTCAAAGGCCGGTCGTCACTTGAGCCACTTGTCGGCGGCCTGCTTGAGCACGCCCCGGCTGTCCACCTGGCCCCAGACGAAGTTCATCACCCGGGTGTAGTCCGCATCGTCCTTGGGCAGCATGAAGCCCAGGTAGCTCTTGGGCGTGAGTGGCGCATCGATGAACGCGGCATGAAGGCGCGGGTCGGCCTTGCTGTAGACCACCGCTTCATACGTCTCGGTGATCATCACGTCGCCCTTGCCCTCGGCGATGAGCGCGGGGATCTCGGCGTTCTTCTCGTGCGTGCTGACCTGCGCGGCCTTGAGGTTCTGCAGCACGAAGGTCTCGTTGGTGCCGCCGGGGTTCTTGATCACCCGCACGTTCGGCTTGTTCAGGTCGTCCACGGTGTTGTACTTGGCCTTCTCGGCCGAACGCACCAGCGCCACCTTGCCGAAAGGCGCGTAGCCCGGCAGCATCTCGACCAGACGGATGCGCGCCACGTTGCGCGTGATGCCGCCCACGGCGATGTCGAACTGGTCGGACTGCAAGTCCTTCATCAGGTTGGGCCAGGACGTTGGCACATACTCGACCTTCACGCCCAGCTCCTTGGCCATGGCCTCGATCACATCGATGTCATGGCCCGACAGGCCGGCGTCCGTCTTGATGGCAAACGGCCGGTAGTCGCCCGGCGTACCCACGCGGATGACCTTGGTCTCCAGTATCTTGTCGAGCCGGGGGCCGGCCTGGGCCGCCTGGCTGAAGAGGGACAGGCTCGCCAACAGGACGGTGGCAGCCACGGCGAGTGTTTTCTTGGTGATCATTTTTGAAGAGGCTCCAGGAGGGGATGGGACAGCGGCATCCCGGCGCGGCGCAGCAGACGCCACCCCGGCAGAACGCACGAAAAAGAATACTCCAGCCACTAGCATCAACCATGCCGAGCGGGCGCCAATGATGGCACCGCGTACGCACTGCCACCGTGCTGGGTTACCCTGCAAGCCCGATCCACCGTTTCGCCGGTGGGTCATCCATGGATCGGCCGTCGACCATAGAACTGCGAATCCATCGATCAGCCCTGCGCGGACGACCCCCTCACACAAGGAACACCATGAAAAAACTCAACGTCACCATCCAGCTTGAAATGACCGTGCCCGACGACTGGCAACTGGTCGAGACCTCCGAAGGCACGCCCGTGATCCAGATGGCCGAAGGCAAATTCCTGGACATCGCCGTCGAGCCACTGTTCGCATCGGACCCCGAAGACATGTGGAGCAGCAGCGAAACCGACGACGAGCTCAACGACGTGCTGGACATGGTGGAGAGCGAGGAAGTGGCGTACGAATTCGTGACGCACTGACGCACGCCGCAGCCGTGCGATCACGCCGAGGTGTTTCTCATAGAAATCAAATCCCGCCTTCTGCACAGATCGAGAAACACTTCGCCAGCCCCCGCCGCCGCTCGGGTGCACGGGAAAACATCCCTCACAACTGCGACCGCAGCAACCCCGTCATCGTCTCGTGCAGCCGCTCGCGCAGCGGCCGCTCCAGCCAGTCCGCGTGCGTCACGCGGCGCGACCGCTTGATGTCGTCCTCGAACACCACGGTCTGCCGCTGCGCGAATGCGGCGTCATAGACGTTCAGGTTGGCCTCGTCGTTCAGGCGGAAGGACCGGTTGTCGAAGTTGGTGGAGCCCACCGACACCAGCAGTTGGTCCACGATCATGACCTTGCAGTGGTACATGGTGGGGCGGTACTCGTAGATCTCGGCGCCGGCCTGCAGCAGATCGCCCCAGGTGGCACGGGACGCGGCCTTCACGGTCTCGGTGTCGGTGTGCTCGCCGGGGGTGACCAGGCGCACGCGCACACCACGCTTGAGCGCATCCATTAGCAGCTTCTGCGTCAAGTCATCGGGCACGAAGTACGCCACCGACAAATCGATGCTGCGCTGTGCCGCCGTGATGGCCAGGTGGTACATGAGCTGCATGCTTTCGCTGCCGCTCGACGGCGAGCTGGAGAACATCTGCGCCTTCTGATTCCCTGCGGCGGCGATGGGCGGAAAGTACGCATCGCCATGCAGCACCTTGCCCGTGACCTTGAGCCAGTTATCCAGAAACGTGGCCTGCATCTGCGCCACCACGGGCCCGCGCACCAGGTAGTGCGAGTCACGCCAGTGGTCGGGATTTTGCGCATTGCCCGTCCATTCGGGCGCAATGCCCACGCCACCGGTAAATCCCACCTGGCCGTCCACCACCAGCAGCTTGCGGTGCGTGCGATTGTTCAGGCGTGCCAGGTTGTACCAGTGGGGCTGGTGAAATTTCTTGATCTGCACGCCCGCCCGCTCCATCTCGGCCAGGTAGCTGTCCTCCATCTTGGCGCTTCCCACCCAGTCGAGCAGCACGTGCACCTGCACGCCGGCCTGCGCCCGTTCGCTGAGCGCGTCGGCGAACTGCTTGCCGATGTCGCCTGACCAGTAGATATAGGTCTCGAAGGTGACGCTCTTTTGCGCAGCCTTGATGGCTGCCAGCATGGGCGGAAAGATCTGGTCACCGTTAAGAAGCTCGGTCACTTCGTTGCCTCCCTCGATGCCGGGCCCCAGCAGGCTGCCCAGAGCACGTTCGAACTGCGGGCTGGCGGCGTTGTACAGGCGGGGCAGTTGCTGCTGCACCTTTTTCTCGCCGGCCGTGAAGTTCAGTGCCAGCAGCACGAAGGCGCCGGTAATCAGCGCGGTCAGCAACACGGTGACGGGGGTGGAGAGGCGGCGGGGGCCAGCGTGGGGCATGCGCAAGATTGTGGCGAAGCAGCGCGAGCGCCCATGTAGGCGGATGCCGCAGCGGCGCGGCGGCACAATCGCCGGTGCACGCCCGCCCGCCGCTGCGCGTGCCGCCCACCACCAACCACCCAACGCTTTCATTGCCCGCCGTGCCCAAGATCCACAGCCCCCTCGCGCCCCACCCCCTGCCCGCACTGACCCGCCGCAGCGCCTTGATCGTCGCGGGCGGGCTGCTGGCCCTGCCCGCCACCGGCCGGCTGCATGCCAAGCCCCTGCCGCCCGCGCCCGCAGTGTGGCCCCAGGCCCTGCCAGTACCCGGTGGCGTGGCGCGCCTGTCTCTGGGCCCGGCGGCCACGCGGCCGGTCGCACATGTGCGCCAGGGCGACGTGGATGTGCCGGTGCTCGTGCTGGGCGATGCCATCGACTGGACAGCCGTGGTGGGCATACCGCTGGCCGCGGAGCCGGGCGACGCCTTCATCACCGTGCAGCCTGCGGGCGGCAAGCAACGCGAGGGCAGTGCGCGCCAGGTGCCGTACCGCATTGCCGCCAAACAGTACAAGGAGCAGCAGCTCAAGGTCGCACCCGGCAAGGTGGACCTGTCGCCCGAAGACCAGGCCCGCTACGAGCGCGAGCGCGATCACCAGGCGGTGGTCGTGGCAGCCTTCACCGACCAGCCAGCGGGCCAGGCGCTGGCATCGCTGCGCATGCGCGTGCCGGTGCCGGGCCGGAGATCCAGCTCGTTCGGGCTGCGGCGCGTTTTCAACGGACAGTCGCGCAATCCGCACAGCGGCATGGACATCGCGGCCGGCACGGGCACGCCCATCGTGGCGCCTCTGGCAGGCAGGGTGATCGACGTGGGCGACTATTTCTTCAGCGGCGGCAGCGTCTGGCTCGACCACGGCCAGGGCCTGTTGACGGTGTACGCCCACCTGAGCAGCATGGATGTGCGCGTGGGCGATGTGGTGAAAGCGGGCGAAGCGTTCTGCAAAGTGGGCGCCACAGGCCGCGTGACAGGACCACACCTGCATTGGGGCGTGATGCTCAACCGCACGATGGTGGACCCGGCGCTGTTCGTGCCCGCATGATGGCCCCCGCCAAGTGCTACACATTCAATAGCACACAACGCACAACCATATTACGCTACAAACCAATTTGATCAGAAAAATTCCGCATGACGCCCCACCTCATCCGCTTCAACAAACCCTATGGCGTGCTGAGCCAGTTCACGGCCGAGGGCAAGTGGCAGGGCCTCAAGGACTACATCGACCTGCCCGGGGTGTACGTGGCGGGCCGGCTTGATGCCGACAGCGAAGGCCTGCTGCTGCTCACCAGCGACGGCAAGCTGCAGGCCCGCATATCCGACCCGCGATTCAAGATGGAGAAAACCTACTGGGTGCAGGTGGAGGGCATCCCAGACGAGGCCGCGCTGGCTGCGCTGCGCAGCGGCGTGGTGCTGAACGACGGCCCCACCCTGCCCGCCCGTGCCCGCTTGCTGCAGGACGCGCCGCCCGTAGGGCCGCGCAACCCACCCATTCGCGAGCGCATAGCCATCCCCACTGCCTGGCTCGAGCTCATCATCCGCGAGGGCCGCAACCGCCAAGTGCGGCGCATGACGGCAGCCGTCGGCTACCCCACGCTGCGGCTCGTGCGTGCGGCCATCGGGCCGTACACGCTGCAGGGCCTCGCGTCGGGCGACTGGGCCGCTGAAGACGCTGAGGCCTACGCGGCCGGCGCGCCCATGCGCCGCGACAGTGCCGAGCCGCGCGCGAACAGGAAGGCGCGCAGGCCTTCGGCATAGTCCGCGCCCACCGCCTGCTGCACCGACGCCCGCGCCGCCAGCGCCGCCCGCCAGCGCGCCACCTGCGGCAGGCCCTGCCAGAGCGCAAAGTCCGCCATGCCAGGCACACTGTCCAGCACGTCGAAGTAGCGGAACACCGGTCCGAACACCCCGTCGACCATGCCGAAGCCCGGCCCGGCAAAGTACGGTCCTGCATGCGGGCGTTCTGCGAGCACTTGCTCCAGTTGAACGAAACGCGCGCGCAGGTCCTGGGCTCGGTCACGCAGCAGCGCCTCGCTGGGCGCGTTGTAGAACGCACCGATGCCGGAGAGCACGGTGGAGCCGAACTCCATCCACGCGCGATGGCGGGCACGCTGCAAAGGCTCTTGCGGGTGCAGTGCTGGCATGGCGACTTCCTCCAGGTACTCGCAGATCACGGCGGACTCGAACAGGCTCTCGCCTCGCACCTGCAGCACGGGGGTCTTGCCCAGCGGCGAAACCTCCAGGAACCAGTCAGGCTTGTGCGCCAGGTCGATCGTGCGGCGCTCGAATGCCAGGCCTTTCTCGTGCAGCACGATGGCCACGCGCTGCACATAGGGGCACAGCGCATGCGAGATCAGCGTGAGCCCCGACGCCGCCGCAACCGGCTGCAGCGCAGCGGCGTTCACGATGCCAGCCCCTCGGCCCGCAACGCGGCCTGCACCTGTGGGCGCGCGGCCACACGCGCCATCCAGGCCTGCACCTGCGGGTACGCCGTGAGCGGAATGCCCAGCAGGTTTGCCCAGTTCATGATCGTGAAGCCATACGCATCGGCCACGCTGTAGCTGCCCACAAGGTAGTCGCGCTGCGACAGCACGGCCTCCATTTCTGCGAAGCGCGTGGCCAGCCTGGCCTTCACCGTCTGCCGCGTGGAGTCAGCCGTTTCCTTGTGCCACAGCCAGGGACTGAAGCCCTTGTGCAGCTCTGTGCTGATGAAGGTAAGCCACTGCACCACGGCCAGCCGCTCGCGCGAGCCGGGCCGCCCGATCAGCGCTTGCGCCGGGTCCAGGTCGGCCACGTACTGCAGCAGCGCCGCGCCTTCGCTGTGGCGCGATGCATCGGACAGCTCCAGCAGCGGCACATACCCGCGCGGCGAGATGTCGAAGAAGTTGGCACCGGCCTCGGTGGTGTGGTGCGCCAGGTCGACCTTCACCAGATCGAAGGTGGCGCCCACCTCGCGCAGGGCGATGTGGACGGCGAGGGAGCAGGCGCCGGGGGCGTAGTAGAGCTTCATGGCAAAGGTCTTTCTGTGGGATCGGTGGAACCAAGCGGTGGAACCAAGCGGTGGAACAAAGGCCTCCGGATGCACTCGCATCGGCATCCGGCGACAGGCAGAATCTATGATTGCATTCACGCCAATGAAATCCGCACCCATGAAATCATCGATTGCACCAACGCAATACCGCCTGGGCGCCGCTGAGCTGGAGGTGGTGCTGGCCATGGTGCGCACCGGCACCCTCGCTGCGGCGGGCGAGCGCCTGGGCGTGGATGCGTCCACCGTGTTCCGCGCCATCCAGCGCATCGAGCGCGGACTGGGGCAGCCGCTGTTCGAGCGATCGCGCGCGGGCTACCGCGCGTCGGAACTGGCCCAGGCGCTGGCCGAGCAGGCCGAGCGCGTGGAAGCTGCGCTGGAGACCGCCCGTGCAGCCACGCAGGCGCAGCCCGAGCAAATCACAGGCACGGTGCGCATCTCCACCACCGACACCCTGCTGCACGGCCTCATCGTGCCCGCCCTGCAAATGCTACAGCCGCGCCACCCTGCGCTGGTGTACGAGCTGCACGCTGGCAATGAGCTCGTGAGCCTGACGCGGCGCGACACCGACATCGCCGTGCGCGCCACAAGGCGCCCACCCCAGCACCTGGTGGGCCGGCAGCTGGGCATGATCCGCTCGGCGCTCTACGCCGGCGCAAGCAGTCCCGAGGCGATGTCCGATGTGCAGGCCGGCCGGGCTGCATGGATCGCGCCCGACGACTCCATGCCCGACCATCCCTCGGTGCGCTGGCGCAAGAAGCACTACCCCAAGGTGCAACCCACCTTCCGCGTGAACAGCCTGCTCACGGTGCTGGAGCTGGTGGCACGCGGCGCAGGCGTGGGTGTACTGCCCACCTTCCTGGCCATGGGCCGCAGTGACCTGCGCCCACTCACCGGCACGCTGGCCGAGTGCGACAACGAACTGTGGCTGCTGACCCACCCGGAATCGCGCCACCTGCGCCGCATTGCCGCGGTGTACGGACACCTGGCGGACACCGTACTGCTGCACTGATGCGCCACCCATGGTCCAGCGGAGCCCGGCAACGTCCATGTAGCTACGCCTGTCAAGACAAGTGCTTGTACTCAGGCGCCGGAAGCTTCTGAGTGGAGGCCCGTGGCGACCAGAGAAATGCAGTCGATCAACGTTGATTGCCGTCGTTCACGTTCGACGGGCTGAGCAACTGCTTCGATCATGACCTGCCAATCGACTAACGACTCGTCAGCGGCTTATGGCACGTGTCTGCCCGAAACCCCTGCCATACTTGCGCTGGTGCGGTTGATTTTCCTATCCGTCGGCTTCACCTGACTCCCTTTTTGCGACAGCCCTGCATGCCTATCACTCCCACGCCGTCCGCAAAACTACTGCAGCTGCTACCCGAGGCGGTGGTGCAGACCGATGCGCTGTGGGAGATCACCTACCTGAATCCTGCGTGGACCACGCTCACCGGCCATTCGGTGGAGGCAGCGCTCGGCAGGTCTGTGCTTGAATTTGTGCATCCCGGCGACATTGGCACCATGCGCTCGGGCATGCCGGTGTTCCGGTTGCGCTTTGCCGACGCGAACTATCGCTGGGTGCGGCTGAAACTCCACCCGGAGACGGATGCGGCGGAGCGGGTGATCAGCCGCCAGGGTGTCCTGATCGAGATCACCGAGGTCACCGAGCAGGTGCTGGTGGAGATTCGCCAACGCTTTTTGCGCTTGCTGGAAACCATCGATGGCGTGGTGTGGGAAGCTGAAATCGGCGTGGGCAATACCTTTCTGAGCCCGCAGGTCGAACGCTTGTTCGGCTACTCCGTCGAGGAATGGCGGGCGGACCCCGGCTTCTGGCGGGCGCATGTGCATCCCGATGACCTGGCGCAGGCCCTGGTGATCGACGATGCCGCCTACAACGCAACGCACAGCCATGCCTACGAGATGAGCTACAGGCTGATTGCCAAGTCTGGCAAGGTCGTGTGGGTGCGTGACCTGTGCCGTGCAGTGGTCGAGCCGGGGCGACCGAACCGCATGATTGGCCTGATGATCGATGTCACCCAGCAAAAGAACACCGAACTTGAGTTGTTGCGCTCCGAAAACCGCTATTCGCTGGCGACCCTCGGATCCAATGACGGCATCTGGTACTGGGACTTGCGAACTGACGCCCTGCATGTGTCCGGGCGCTTTCACCAGATCGTCGGGCTGGGTAGCGCCGATCATGTGCACGACGGTGGCTGGAGCTTTCTGGAGCAACTCATCGATCCCGAAGATCGCGTGCGCGTGCAGGCGGCCTACCGCAGGCATCTGTCGGGGAACAGCCCGAACTTTTCGGTGGATTTCCGCGCGGTCCACGCGGCTGGACGGCGGGTGTGGGTCAACTGGCGCGGGCTCGCCGAGTTTGAAGACGGCGTTGCGGTGCGCATGGCGGGCTCGTTGAGCGATCTGGCTGACCGTGGTAGTTCCTACGATGCGCTGACCAGCTTGCCCGGCCGGCCGTTGTTCCGCGATCGCCTCGCGAATCTCATGGCGCTGCACCAGAACGAGGCTGCGAATGGTGATGGCGTGCCAACACGCGATGGAGCCACAATGTTCGCCGTGCTGCTGCTCGATCTCAACGGGTTCAAGGCCGTCAATGACAACTACGGGCATCATGTGGGCGACCGGCTGTTGCAGCAGGTGGCGCGGCGGCTCGAATCCTGCGTGCGGGCGGTTGATCTGGTCGCCCGCATGAGTGGCGACGAATTCAATGTGCTGTTGGAGTCCATTGATCCCGCTGAAGCCAGCAACCGCGCTCAACAGATCGCCGCCTCCCTCGCTGCGCCCTATGTGGTCGGCGAACACACCGTGATCAGTGGCGCGAGTATTGGACTTGTCAGCAGTGCATCCAGGCTGGCGACGGTGGACGACTACCTGCGCGCCGCAGACACCGCAATGTACCAGGCCAAAAGCCATTCATCAGGCGTGTGCGTGTTTCAACAACAGGTGTCTGAGACGACTTCCGAAGCTGGGGTACAGCCCCAGTGAGGCCTGGCAACGCCGCGGATGGCCCTCTGGCATCGCAACCCGACGGGAAGGCCGTCCCAGCCACGCCACCCGTCGTTGCGTTCCTGGCCAAGGCCCCGGCCTTGGCGTCGTCACGCGCCTGGATTGGCGCGACCGGGACGGCCTTCGCACTGGCAAGAATAGCGTGAGCAGGCCCTGGCTGAATGGCCGCAAACGAGCTTCGCAATGATTGGACACAGTCATCCCCGAATGACTCAGTTCAGCCTCATGCCGTCGGCATTTGCTCTTGCCGAGAACGATTGGCGCACTGGTCTACCTAACCAATACCGCAGAGCTCTTTTGGGAACTCTCGTGTAAGGCCATGACAACCACTTGGTCCAACGCACCAAAAGGCCCCTCCGCCCCCTCGGGGTGAAGCGCTGTGATGCGTACCCGCTCCCTAAAGCGCAGGAAAGAGGTGTGCGGCGTCCCTTCAGCTAGGACCTCAACCATGCGGCGTTCGGCAATACAGGACGAACCAACGTTGACATCTGTGTTGGACACAGTGCCCGAGCCGATGATGGTGCCTGCCGATAACTTGCGCGTGCGCGCCGCATGAGCAATCAACTGGCCAAAGTGAAAATGCATTTCACCGCCATGTGGGTGACCAAACCATTCGCCGTTGCGCTGCGTCTGCAGCCGCAGGTGCACGCGGCCGCCCTGCCAAGCTGGGCCCAGTGCATCGGGCGTGACGGCGATAGGGGCAAACGCGGTGGAGGGCTTGGCCTGCAGAAAGCCGAAGCCGCTTTTGGCCTCGCGCGGGCCGAAGGCACGCAGGCTCCAGTCGTTGATGAGCACGATGAGGCGCACATGCTGCAGCGCCTCTTCAGCAGTGACGCCCATGGGGGTTTCGCTGAGCACCACGCCAAACTCGCCCTCGAAGTCGATCTGGTCGGCTTCGGACGGCAGGGCCACATCGTCGTGCGGGCCCAGAAAGTCGTCGGCTGCGCCCTGGTACATGAGCGGAATGGTCTCGAAGTCCGCCACCGGCGGCACCTTGAAGGCGCGCTCCATGAGATGGCCGTGGTTCAAGAACGCTGAGCCATCGAGCCACTGCCAGGTGCGCGGCAGCGGCGCCAAACACTGGCGTGCATCGAAAGGCATGGTTCCCAGGGCTGCAGGCGCGTTCACGGTGCGGGCCAGGTCGTGCAGCGCGGGCTCCACCCCACTCCAGCGTTCCAGTGCATCAAGCAGCGTGGGGGCCACGGGGCAGGCGTCAATGCAGCGGCGCGCGTCTTCCGACACGACCACCAGGCGACCATCGCGCTGGCCGTTTCGCAGGGTGGCGAGTTTCATGGCGCCACCCCAGCCGCAGGTTGCAGCGGCAGCACAGGGTCGAAGATGGCCACGGCCCGCGTCCAGCCTGCCGAGGCGCCGCGCACCTTCACGGGAAAGCACGAGATGTAAAAGCCGCTGGCGGGCAGCGCCTCCAGGTTGTGAAGTTTTTCGAGGTGGCAGTAGCCGATATCGCGCCCGGCCTTGTGGCCCTCCCAGATCAACGATGCGTCACCGCTTTCGGCATAGCGCTGCGCGGTGTAGGCAAAGGGGGCGTCCCAGCTCCAGGCGTCAGTGCCCGTCAGGCGCACGCCCCGCTCCAGCAGGTACATGGTGGCCTCGTAGCCCATGCCGCAGCCTGCACGGGTGTAGCCGGGCGTGCCATAGGCGCTGCCCGCACGGGTGTTGACCACCACGATCTCCAGCGGCTGCAGCGTGTGGCCGATGCGGGCGAGTTCAGCCTGCACGTCGGCAGCCTGCACCACGTAGCCGTCGGGCAGGTGGCGAAAGTCCAGTTTCACACCGGGCTGAAAGCACCAGTTCAGATCCACCTCGTCGATGGACAGCGCGCGCTGGCCGCCGTCCATGGTGGACGCGAAGTGGTACGGCGCATCCAGGTGCGTGCCATTGTGGGTGTTGAGCTGAACCTCCTCCACGGCCCACGATTCACCGTCTGGCAGGTCCTCCTTCTGCAGGCCCGGGAAGAACTGCGCCAGGTCCGCAAAGCTCATCTGGTGGTCGATGTAGTTGATGCGCGGGCCCAGACCGGGCGGGTCGGAGACAACATCGTTTTCAAGGTGCATCGAGATATCGACGATGCGGCGAGCGGGTGTGGCGGGCATGGGAGGCATCGGTTGCAAAGGAGGAAACAAAGCGCTCAGGATTCGGCGGTAAAGCCGGTCTGCTTGATGAGGCCACGCCATTGGTCGGCATCGGCCTTGAGCATCTGCGCCAGTTGGGCTGCGCTCGAAGAACGGACCTCCAGGCCGTACTGCTTGCCATAGTCCACCACCTCAGGATGCACCAGCGCGCTTTGCAGCGCCTGCGACGCGCGCTTGACGGTGTCGGCGGACGCTTTGCCGGGCAGGAAGAAGCCGTACCACTCGCTGACCTTGAGCGGGTAGCCCAACTCTGTCAGCGTGGGCACCTGTGGCAGGAACGGCGAGCGCTTCGCGCCTGCAATGGCCAGCACACGCAATTTGCCGCCCTTGCTGTGCTGCAGGTAGTCGCCAATCGGGCCCCAGAACGCGGGGATCTGGCCGCCCAGCAGGTCTTGCATGCCGGGCACGGTACCCCGGTAGGCGATGTGGCGCATGTCGATCTTGGTGAGTTGTCCCAGCAGCACCCCCACCATGTGCGGCATGGAGCCAGCGCCAGGGCTGCCGTAGTTAGCGTTGTTAGGGCTGGCCTGCAGCCACGCCAGAAAGTCGGCCAGAGTTCGCACGCTGTCAGGCACGCCGGGCCCCACGGCCAGGCCGTGGTCGAACATGGCGCCCAACGACACGGGCGCCACATCGTCCAGCGTGTAGCGCAGCTTGGGGTAGGTGTAAGGGTATATGGACAACATGGACGACGGCGTGATGAGCAGGCTGGTGCCATCGGCCGGGCTGTCGCGCAGGTTGAGGATGCCGATTTGTCCGCCCGCACCCGGCTTGTTGTCCACCATCACGGCACCGGCGTACTGCCCGCGCATGCGGTCACCCACCCGGCGGGCCAACGCGTCGGCCGTCCCCCCGGCGGGAAATCCCGAAATGATGCGTGCCACGTCGGGCATGGCGTCCTTGCCGGCCTGCGCCCAGGCAGCGGGAGCAACGCCCAGGGTGGGCATCAGGGCAGCAGAGAGCTGGGTGAAGCGGCGGCGGGTGATCATGTTGTCTGTCTCCGGTAGGTATGGGGCGGCATGCAGCACAAGCCCGGCAAGCCCTGTGCGACAGGGCATGCAGCGGGTGGCATGGAAAAATTATACGAACGTACAAATTCAAAACGACTGGGGTTTGTACGAGTGTTCAACAAATTTATACAACCGTATAAATCAGCCTATGCCCAAATCCACCCCCACCAGAAAAGCAGCGGCTGCAGCGCCCGCTGCCATGGCAGCCAAAGCCCCGGCACTGGCCCGCAAGCGCGCTGCTGCCCGCAGCGCCACCAGCGAAGAAGAACTGGCCCCCAACCGCCAAGCCAACATCCTGCAGGCAGCGGAACGGTTGTTTGCCACGCGCGGTTTTCACGGCGTGTCGATCCGCGACATTGCCGACGAAGCAGGGGTGCCGCTGGCACTGGTGGGGTACTACTACGGCCCCAAGCTTTCGCTGTACCACGCCATCTTCCGCGCGCATGCGGGCTACATCGACGTGCGTCTCAAGTCACTGGCTGATGCCCAGCAGAAGGCACCCCTCGGCCAGTTGCTCGAAGAGATCGTGAAAGCCTTTGTGCTGCCCGTGCTGGAGGTGGCCAGCCAGCCTGCAGGACACCACTTTCTGCGCTTGCTGTCGCGCGGCATGAACGACCACCTGGAAGAAGACGAGCCCATCATCCGCGAGCTGTTCGACCCGCTGGCCCACGCATTCATCGACGCCATTGCAGCCGCTTTGCCCCAGGCCAAGCGCAGTCAGGCCGCGTGGTGCTACCAGTTTGCGTTGGGAGCGCTGCTGCACCACGTGAACGACCAGCGCATCGAGCGCCTGTCGTACGGCCAGAACCAGCCCGGCGACGAAGCCACGGCCGGGCCACTGCTTGTGCGGTTTATTGCGCAAGGCATGCGCGGCGCCTGTGAGGGCACGGTGCACTGATGCGCTACCGCTGACGCACCCACCACCACTCGCCCCACCCACAGCACTGCCGCGCGAGCGCCGCATGCACAGCACTGCCACGCCCATTTTTATGGCCTCTGCCCACCGCTACCCCAGGTGGCTGGGGCCCTGCGCTGCCACCCCACCCACGGCGTCGGCACGCCAGACCGGCGCACCCTAGCCGCCACGACGCGAGCGCGCATAACGCGCTGACACCTTTCCCCCCGTTGAACTGCCTCTCCGGAACAGCCCTGGCTGCGCCGTGGGCCGGTTCGCCCTTCGCTTCCCGCCTACCCATCGAAAGACACCATGAAGCCTCGCACATCCCCCACGCCCCACCCCTCCCACCCTGGGGCCTGTCAGCCCTGGGCGCGCAGCCTGGGCACCGCAGCAGTCCTGTCTGCCGCCACGCTCGCCGCGCAGGCCCAACCCGCATCAGGCCCCGGCCTGCAGCTTTATGGTCTGGTCGATGCCATTGTGGGCCGCTTTGCGGGTCCCGCTGCCGGCATCAATGCGCAGGACCGCGCCGTGACCAAGCTCGACGGTGGCGGCATGTCCACCAGCCACTGGGGCGTGCGCGGCACCGAAGACCTGGGCGGCGGGCTGTCGGCACAGTTTGAGCTGTCGTCCTTTGTGCGCAACGACTCGGGCGCCACCGGCCGCAGCGACGCCTTGCCTGCGCCCGTGAACGTGGCGGCCGACCCCGTGTTCTCGCGCGCCGCCTGGGTGGGCGTATCGCACCGCGACTGGGGCCGGGTGCGGCTGGGCAATGTCACGTCGCTGTTGTTCCTGAGCTCCATCACCTCCAACGCGTTCGGCGACTCCACCGTGCTCGGGCCGCTGAACCTGGTCACCTTCATCGGCAGCCCGCTCACAGGTGGTACGGCATGGGCCAACTCGGTGGTGTATGACAGCCCCAATGTCGCGGGCTTCAATGCCTCGGTGGCGCACGCCATCTCCGAAGGCCAGGGCGGCGGCAACAGCGCTGCGCGCCTGGCCTACGCCAAGGGCCCGTGGGCCACATCGCTGGCGTGGCAGAGCGTGAAGAAGAACCCCGGCACTTTTGCCGACGGCACCTCACCCAACGACACACGCGCCTGGCAGTTGGCCGCGTCGTACGACTTCGAGGTGGTCAAGCTGTTTGCCCACCTGGGCCGCATCGACAACCGGGGCACGGCCGCTGCACCGCTCAACGTGGCATACCGCGTGTGGGATGTGAGCGCTGCCTTGCCCGTGGGCGCGGGCCGCGTGCTGGCGGGCTACGCGGTGCGCCGCACCAGCGACACCGTGGGCCCCGTGCCCGCCACGGTGGCGGGCGGCAATGTGGAGCGCAAGGTGTTCACCCTGGGGTATGACTACTTCCTGTCCAAGCGCACGGACCTGTATGCCATGGTCATGCGCGACAGCACCCAGACCCGCACGCAGCCTGCCCCGCCCTCGGTGATCAGCGCACAGGGCACCAGCTTTGCAGTGGGGGTGCGCCACCGGTTCTGAGCGCACTTCACAACGGTTGTCTCCAAGTTTCAGGGCGCCTTCGGGTGCCCTTTTTTTCAGCGACAAGCCCGTTCACAGCATGCAACTTGAAGCATCTGCCAGCACAGAAATATCTTGATTGCACGTTCCGGCCCGAGCCCGCAAATACTTGCGAGGACGAACGCAAACGGCGGCAGTGCAGCGATTGCTGCCCCTCGCGTGCAATGCTGGAAAGGCAGCTATGGGGTGCCTGGCCGACACGCGCGGAGTCCCGTAAAGCATTACTTTCATTCCAGCATTGAATCGCAGTACAACGCGGCAACCAAGCTCGAAAAACTAGAGTTACAAAGGCGAGCATCGGCGACTAGCGGCCGTTGCCGCAGATGGTTTGACCCTACTGTGCCTCAAGCTGTAGCTTCTTCACCCAAAGGTCGGTTGTCAGGTTGGGCATGACATACCACTGGCCCTCGGCCATGCTGCGTACCATCACCTCGAAGGACGGGTCCGCGTAAATCATTCTCAGATCTGCCGAGAGTTTGTCGCGACGGCCAGCAACTTCGACTTGGATATCCACCCGGAGCGTGGTGAAGCTCGCGGATGTGTCACAGATGCCGCAGATAACCCAATGCAGCACGCGTATCCCCTTGAGTTCTTGGCGAAGTTGCCCCGCGCGATAGGCCACCGGGCGCTGAGGATAGTCAACGTGTAGCGCAGCGAGTGCTCCATAGTTGGTCCTCTGCAGAAACTGCAAGTACTTTGCGGCGACCGCTTCAGGAAGCGTATCGTCGGCGAGTTCCGCGCATGATTCGTCAATGGCCAAGCCAGCGCGCTCGGGTCTGGGCCGCCACGCTTCCAACGCCGACTTGAGGTCCGCTGTTCGGCGCATGACGGCTGCAATCTCACGGAAGCTGGCCGGCCGCTGTTCCTCTTCTGCGCGGGCAAGTCGCTGAGCTTCGTCCCTGATGCTGACAAAGTAGTCGGTGGTTGCCTGGAGCAGGTTGAGAGCCTTTGCTGCGACTATGGAAAAACCGTAGTTCGGGTTCAGTCCATGGACGACGCCATGTCTAAAAGGGGCCTCAATGGGGGCCTCACTGAGCTTCCGCCGCGTGGACCCAAGCACCTTCAACGCTTCTGCCAGACCGCCCGTGCCGCTAGTCTGGGTATCGAAGACTTCCGCGACCGCGCCGCCAGAAAATGGATGCTTGCCAGAACTTGTTGTACAGATTCCGTCGATGATGATGAGAATGAGAGGAACCGCACTGAGCCAATCCTCTGCCTTGCACCGTTCGATGGCTCGCTCGTAGATTGCTGCCCAAGGCCGGAACTGGGGCAGATGAAATCTGTAGCCCAACATCCGCAGGGTCTGCTCGTCGAGATGGTGCTGAGTGAGGAGATGCTCTCCCCGCTCCACGCTGCGCATGGCTAGTTCAGCGAGGACCGTCGATGACATGCGGTCATAGTTCGCCCACCCGAGCGGCACGTACCGCTCCGAGAACAGCGCGATGTTCATCTTTATCTCCTGCACCTCCGCCAATTGCGACTCCACTTGGCGCCAGCTTTCTCGTACCCTGGGGCTGAAGAGGCCGACGGCCTTGGCTACAAGGCGCATTGCGGGCAGCTGAGCAGATATGTGGTCGTAGGGGGTCTTGGGCGGCATGTTCTTAAGTCGGATTGTCGACCAGCAACCCTGTTCAAGGCAACGGCCGCGCAGCTCGGCGCAGTGACTGTTGTCGGCACAAGCGCGGTGCTTGATCGGTAGTGGGATCGAAATGCCCCCAATCCGCCATCAAGGTGACGTCGAGACTCAGCCTTCGGTGCTGGGTCGAACATTTAAGCTATGCGAGGTACAGCTGTCCCCGGTTGCGGTTGGGTGATAGTGCTGCGCCGACGACCACATCCCAGTCGCGCGAACTGGCGGCTCCGACCCGTAGCACTAGACGGGCAACGAGTACTGGGTGCCGCAGGACGCGGGCAACGTGCTGCGCGTCGTGTAGTGCCAGCCGCAGCCTATTGGCAGCGTCGGCCGCATACGCAGTGACATTGGCATATTCTTCAACTGCCTGAGTTCGTAACAGCTCCCAAAGTCAGAAAAGCCGACTGACATTATTTGCGTCACACTATCTCAATGAGTATCAACTGGCAGCAGTATCCGATCGTAGCGTTTATCGACTCGAACATTGTCCTTGAGTGTTCAGCACTTGGCGCGCTCCCTTGGAAAGAGATCAGTGCAACCGGGCCCATCCTCGTTCTGGTGGTGCCGACTGTGATGCAGGAGGTGGACTCGAAGAAGAACCACGCGCGGCTTGCGGATCATGCCAGACGATTCAATCGAACATTGCGGCCGTTGCTTGAAGGCGAGGCCACCGTCTTAGTCCGAGAGTCGCCTGCACCTCGGGTAGATATCGCGCTGGCTGACTGCACACGCATTGATTGGGAGCAGTACCCTGAGCTTGACCGAGACGAGCCGGATGCGCGCGTAGTGGCGCAGGCACTGTCCGCACACGGGCCGTCTCCGAAGTCACGCGTAGTAGTTAGCCAAGATATTCGTCCTCTTCACCTTGCGAGACGCCATGGGCTGAACATTCATCAGGTCAGCGAAACCTGGCTTCGCCCGAGAGAGGTTTCTGAGGCCGAGAAGAAGGCGGCCAATCTTCAGCGCCAGTTGGACGCAATGAAGGATCGCGAGCCCCAACTCTCACTGCATCTGAGTACAAGCCAACCCTCCGTGGATGTGTACCGAATCAGGGCTTTGGCGTTGGAAGAGCGGCAAGCGATTCAAGAGACCATCATCCGGAACAGTCCCATGCCGGAACAGGAGCACTCGCAATTCACGTCAATCCTGGGCGACTATGACCATACTTTGGACGAGCGCTATACGAAGTGGGAGCGCAACAAGGTTCCTCACTTCGTAAGTGACTATGAGCGGAAGATCGAGCTTAACTACGGGCAGCTCCAGATTCGTTTCCGGATAGAGAACACGGGCAAGGTTCCAGCGGAGTCGTTGCTCATTCGCTTGACGGCAACTGGAGGTTGGTTCAACGAGAAGTACGTGGTCGCCAGTCCTTCAGGGCCTTCCGCTCCGCGGCCTAAGCGGAGGTCTCCAATGGACATTCACATGCCGCAGACGCTGCACGACTCAATCCGATCAATGGCGCAACCAGGCAAGCACGAATTCGTGGTGCTTGATGCGCCAAAGCGGTCAATAGAAGTTCGGATTGCATGCGCGGACTTCCGCCACGGCACGGAGTACGAGTACGCTGTCGTTGGTCGGGCAGATCCGCACGCCGCTGAATTTCGCATTGATGCCGTTGTCACGGCGGCAAACCTGTACGGCGAAGCCGAGGCATCTATCGTAGTGCCGAAGAACCTCAAAGACAGCTCGGTTGCGGATTTGATCGACATGAGCACGATGCACTTTAGACAAGCCCCATATATGGACGGTCATCTTGAAAAGGCAATCAGTGCACGTGACTTCTCGGCCTTTGAATTCGATGGATCTCGGGACAATTGAGCGACGGTGCCCTAGAGGATTACAGAGGTGCACGGCGGCTGGACGTGAGCACCTTGAGCACCCGCTGCAGCGCATTGCTCCGTTACTCCCGGCACGACAGGCCAACTGTACTGTCGGCAGGCAGACGCCGAACTTGCACGTGAATTCATTCTTTGTCAATGTCCACCTAGGATGCTTTTCGCCTCCCCACACGCGGACCTTTGCCGTTGACCACCACTGGCCGATAGTACTCATTCGCAGACGGACGCAGCACGTCTGCAACCAGCCTGGAACTGCCACGCCTGCGGTCGGTTCTGCAGCGGTTGCCGTCATCTGCGTATTGACGTCGAAAGCGAACTATAGGTTTATTGCAGCCGATCAGTTTTTGGTTAGTCGGGCAACTGTTGATCCGCAAGGTCAGATACTGTCTGCAGTGTGCCCAGCGTCCAGACTCTCAATTGGTTGAGCCCGCCAGTGACCTTCTCAAATTTTCTGGTACTGAACCCCATGTCAGCGTATTGCTGCAGTTTTGAAAGCTGTTCCCGAAAATATGGATCTTGGGTGCGGCACCCGTTCAGTTTGAATAACAACTGCTTGAACTCGCGGTGGTAGTCGGCATAGGGCCCACCAAAATGGCGGGTTAGTTCTTCAAGACGATCGATGGATTCATGTACCGCAGCTTTGTTCATGGCATTTTCTTCACGTCTACGACACTCTCAATCTCGTAAGAGACTACCTTAGCACCCGAATCCCATAATCGAAATTCACATCGTCTTACCTAACCTGTTGAGACCTTACGTCCACAATACCATTTAGGCTTTCTTAGTCAGGCGATCCCAGAGAAATAGATGTTGCTAGTCCCTCGCACATGTGTGGTCCAACCCGACCACGAGGAAGACGCCATTGCCAAGCCCGTGCCATTGGACGACACACGGGCCGTGATGGCCTACGTGTTGTTGGGTGATCCTGGATTGGGTAAGACCGAAGCCTTTAGGCAGCAAGCCGACGCTGTGGGTGGCTACCGCGTCAGCGCAGGTGACTTTCTAGCGCTTGATGATCATCCAGAATTGAGAGGCTCAACGCTACCGGTATTTATTGACGGTCTCGACGAGACGCGCGCAGGTACAGAGGACGGCAGGGTTCCCCTAGACAACATACGCAGAAAGCTGCAGCAACTGGGATGCCGCAGATTCCGCATCTCGTGCCGCGTCGCCGACTGGCTGGGGAATCCAGACGCAGCCAAATTGCAAGCGCTACTCCCCGCAGGCGAAAAGATTCAGGTGTTCACCCTGCAACCGCTGATGCTCGCAGACGTGACAGCCATCCTTTCAGCTAATCATGATATCGCCGATCCGCAGGCCTTCATCGCCATGGCTGAACAACATGGACTGACAGCCCTGCTGTTCAATCCGCAGACCTTGGGCATGCTCGCCACCGCAGTCGGTCCGACCAATCGCTGGCCTGAGACGCGGCATGCAGTCTATGCAATGGCGTGCGAGCGTCTGGTGCAAGAGCACAACGAGGAGCACCTCGCCGCGACACGCAAAAGAGCGCCGGATCAAGGACGGCTTCAGCGGGCGGCCGCTTACCTCTGTGCCATTCAGCTGATTGCCGACCTCGCAGGGTTTACCTACTCTCAGAGCCCTCCAGACCGAGTGCTCAAGTTGAACGAGGTGCCAAACCCAGAGCGACTTCCACTGGACGAAGCCTTGGCTAGCCGCTTGTTCAAATCGATTGGGCACGATGTCTTTGCACCTGTGCACCGAACTGTGGCCGAATTCCTCGCCGCACGCTGCTTGGCAGATCGCCTTCAGGAAAAGCTCACGGTGCGACGTGCCCGTGCGTTGATTTGCGGCATGGACGGGGGCATCGTCAGTAGCATGCGCGGCCTGGCCAGTTGGCTGGCATCGATGTCACCTGTAGCGCGGACCACTGTTATACGGCTCGATCCGCTCGGTGTCCTGCTATACGGAGACGCGAAGCATTTCTCCATCGCCGATAAAACTGTACTGATGGACAAGCTTGGCGGGCAAATAGCTGAATCGGCATCCTTTCGCTGGTATGAATGGGAAGGCCGACCGTTTGCGGCGTTGATCACATCGGACATGCAGCCGGTGATCAGCCTGCGAATGGCTGAATCCAATCGCTCGGAGAACCATCAGTTCCTGCTTGTCGCGCTGCTTGAAGGTCTATTTCAAGTGCCACCGGACCCAGTATTGACGCAACTTGTGCTGTCCATGATCCGAGATGCATGTTTGTGGCCGGCCGTGCGTAGCCGCGCCTTGAAGGTCTACCTGCGCTGGGTCGGTGAGAAAGATCCATCATTGCGCAAGTTGCTCACAGATATCGATTCAGGAGTCGTGACGGACAGAGACGATGAACTCCTCGGTGCATTGCTGGATGCGATGTACCCACGTGTACTTGCGTCTGAGGATCTCCCAGCGTTCTTTCATCAACCGAAACAAGACAACCTAATCGGCAACTACCGGATGTTCTGGCGACACAATCTGACCGAGATTGAAGTCCTCGAAGTGATGAAGTTGCTGGACGGCTTTGCTGCGCGGGTAGAACTACGCAGCGGAGACACCTCACGCGAATACGCGGAGGTGTTTGGCAATCTGCTTGCCCGCGTGCTCAAAGACGGCGCCGAAGAAGTCCCTGACGAGCGATTACTGAACTGGTTGGAAGCGTCTTGCGGCGACTACACGGAGAGCTTGCTTGAAAACAGTACCAAGCAGATGCTGCATGAGTGGCTGCAAGCCCGCCCCTCCCGCTATTTCTCGTTGTTGGACATCGCTTTGAATCGATGCGCAAACGACGAGAATCCGGTGCGGTCGGCGGAAGGCCGCCTGCATAGAGCCCCAGCGCCGGCTGGTACGGCGGCATGGTGGCTTTCCAAAGCCCAAGCGACCGAAGATGAGGAACAGGCTAAGGAATACTTCACTCTGGCCGTCCCGCACGAACCCGGGCCCGAGTTGGAAAAGATACTGCTCGCGTGTGAAGCGCTAAGTGAGGCGCGTGGATGGCAAGACGTGCTCACCGATAGGCTTACGTGCAGCTTTGAGCGATGGCAGTGGAGGTTGAAAGAGGCTGTACGCCGAAAAGAACGTGCGCTTAGGGCGGCTCAAAGGCACGACCGCTATCGCGCACGGCTGTCCGATTTCTCAGCGTCGCCGGTACCGCTTGGTCTTCTCAGAGAAGTGGCAATAGTCTATGAACATAGACACTATGACGTCGATGGTGAAACGCCGCTGGAGAGGCTGAGCAGTTTCTTTTCTGGCGACCAGGAATTGGTGGAAGCTGCGTTCACGGCGCTGCGCACCACTATTTACCGGGATGACCTGCCATCGGTGGAACAGACCCTAGCCGCCGCCGCTGAAGGCAAGGCGATGGTGCTAAACGTGCCAGCGCTGATCAGTTTGGAACTTGCCTATCGCCAGGATCACGCATTCCTCGATTCGATGTCAGACGGTCACCTTGTTGCTGCAATGGTGGCAGTCCTGGTGCACTCAGTCAAGAACCATGACACCTGGGTGGCAGCAGCCGTCGCATCCCGGCCGCAATGCGTGGCCGATGCTGTAAGTGCTTATCTAATGGCCGCAATGCGATGGAAGATCCGCAGTCCTCATATCACTCATCTCTTTCGCGACCCATCGTACGCGGAAGTAACGAGAAGATGTCTAATGCCGATGCTTGCACAGTTCCCCATGCGTGCGCGTCCAAATCTCCGACATGCTCTCTCGGACATGCTGCATGTGGCGCTGACGCTGCCTTTGCACGATGAGTTGTTTTCCCTCATCCAGGTTCGGCTTGACGCTCCAAAAGTGGATGGGCCGCAGCGCGCTTGCTGGCTCGCTGCTGGCTTACTTCTCGACCCTGATCGTTACCTGTCGATCGCACAACGCTACTTAGAGCGCCGCCCGCCAGCGGCTCAATATCTCGCTGATTTTCTGTATCACCGGAGAGAGATCCACGGTACTGGCATTCCGCAATCTGCGAGCGTGCTTGGATGTTTTATCGAGCATTTTGCTGCCGGTTGCTCTCCGGCCCGGCCCCTCGGCGCAGGATGGGTTAGCCCTTCCATGGATCGTGCTGAGCTCGCCAAACGCTATCTCAACGAGTTGGCCGGTAGACCGGATGCCGAAAGCGCCAAGCAACTAGAGCGTCTCGGTAGCCTGCCTGCACTCGCCGAATGGGCATCCGAATTGCGATCAGCCCGGGTTGCTCAGCAGAGCGTCCGTCGCGACGCTACTTACAACAAGCCCACGTGGGTGCAAGTCTGCGCAACCTTGCAGCAGGGAGCGCCTTCCTGCCCAGTTGAGATTGCCGCCGTTGTAAACGACACACTCGAGGAGCTGAAGGAACAGATTCGCCACAGCGACCTGAACCTAAACCTTCAGTATTGGAATGCCGACTCGCGCAAGAAGCCGACTTCTCCTCGTCATGAAGAGCTTTGTCGCGACACGTTAGTGGATCAGTTGCGCTTTCGGTTGGAGCGATTTGAAATTGCCTGCTTACCGGAAACCCATCATGCCGACGGCAAGCGTTCCGATGTTTGGTGCACTACAGGTATCCTGGGCGGTGTGCCCATCGAGGTCAAGCGCGATCAGCATAGCGAACTATGGACTGCCACTCGAGGACAGCTCATTGCGCGCTACTCGACCGATCCAAGAGCCAAGGGCTACGGTATCTACCTCGTGCTTTGGTTCGGGAAATCAGCGGAAGTGCCCCGTCCCCCTACTGGCGTGCGGCCGCAGACCCCCGAGGAGTTGGAGGCAATGCTGGAGTCAGGCTTGTCGACAGACGAAAAACACTGGGTGACGATTCACGTGCTCGATTGTTCAGTACGTAGCGGAAAATAGAGTTCGCGCTTGCCCGCGACGCTGACCTTAGGGGGAGTACTCGCCTGGAGGGGAGCAGAAGAATAAGACTGCTGCCGCAACTTGCCCTGAAGTCCCCTGTTTGACGAAACGAGTAAGAAGTGTCGGCTTTGTCTGCGCTAGCCGTCAATCGAAGGCTAGTCGGAAATGGCCGCAACCAGCCTGAAGCAGTCAATGACCCACCACCTCGAGAAGGTTCCGTCGCAGCGGAGCGCACGGCAGGAGCCATCCGGCCCACCATCTAACGTTTACTGCTGATTGAGTCGTGCAACCGCTTCGCGCTTACCCAGCTTAAGCGCTCCAGCGATGCGCTCCAACTGCGCTGCCCGTGGATGAACTTGGCCCGTTTCCCACTTGTACACAGACAGCGAGGAAGCATCCAGCAGTAGGGCCATCTGCTTTTGCGTGAGTCCGAGTGCGGCTCGCTTGTCGATCAGCGCCTGCGCATTGAAATGGATCTGCCTCGACTTCTTGAGGTTGACGTCCTCTGTCGGGGCCTTGGTTTTAGGAGCATCCGTCCTGTTGATCTGCCGTTGAGTAGCCTTGAGCTGGGAAGTCAGAGCCTTGACCTCTCGCTTCAGAGCTGCGATCTCTGAGCGATGGCCAGTGATCGCCTTGCGCATGCCCTGAAGCTCAGGCTTGAGCTCCTTGCGAGCCATACGAACAACTTCAGCGCGAAAAGCATTGGAAAACGTATTCATAGGCCCAATGGTAGCTTGGGTGCCTCGTTTTTTGATTTCCATGCCAACCTGCCCCCCAACGCTCGGAGACGTGCCACAGATCGTTGGTGGCTACGAATCCACCATGAAGGTGCGTGCATGAGCTACCAGCGTGCCCACCCCGACGCCGGGTAGTTCTGCTCGGCGTGTGTGATCACTGCGGCTACGGTAGACAGGTTGCCCACTGCCACCAGCCTGCGAGCCGTGTACCACTGGGTATCGGTGATGGTGGGCGCGGCAGCGTTATCGCCGAGGACGGACATCAGCGCCAGCTCATTGGGCGAGCCTTGGCGATGGCTTGCATACACACGCGTGTGCTCGTGCGAGTAGAAAGCCATGCAGGTGCCCTGGTCCGGCTGCTCGACCATGTCAGGGCGGTCGCACAGTGCGATGGCATGACCGCTTTGTATGTAGTTCTCATCCCAAGCCCACTGCTTGATGTCATGGCTGGGGCCCGAGGCTGTGGGCGCCAGCATGTGCTGGAACTGCGTGCCGTTGG
The DNA here is from genome assembly GCF_019219095.1 of Acidovorax sp. sic0104. Classification (GTDB taxonomy): domain Bacteria; phylum Pseudomonadota; class Gammaproteobacteria; order Burkholderiales; family Burkholderiaceae_C; genus Acidovorax. The sequence goes on along the minus strand of NZ_JAHUWH010000010.1, from coordinate 98,287 downwards.
TGCTGTAGTAGGCGTAGCGCAGGAAGTTGACGTCGACAAAAGCCACAGGGAGTTCTGACAGCGCCTTCACCAGGTCCGGGGAGGTAGGGCCGTCCTTTCGGATGGACATGTCCAGCACCATCGCTTCGCGGGGGACAGAGACGCCGTCTCCCAATGTCACGCCGAAGGCCATGTCGTACGGAGCAACCTGCTTGACGGGTGCCTGGCAAGTGCCGGAAACGCCTGGTTCGTTATAGAGCAGCGGATCGATCCCCAGCAGAATGCCCTTGTTGGACGGTGTGCCGAGTTGGGCGCCGTTCCAGTTGGGGATCACACCTGTGAGATCTGATGTGCGTCCTGCGCAGTCTCCGCCCTGAGTGGGGTTGTAGAGATTTCCTTCGCTGCTGCGTGACGTCATCTGAAAATCGGCGCCCGCATTGTCATGCGGTACTGCCAAGCGTCCGGCGATCCACATGTTGGTGATCATGGGGGACGCTGTGCCATGGGGCAAAATTTCTTCATTGAGCCGGATGCGGATGACGCCATTGTCCTTCTCATAGGGCTCAGCGGTTGCCATGGTGGGCAGCAACAAGGCGATGCACAGGGATAGAAACTTCATACAGTCACGCTCCTGACAAGGGAAGAAAAAGTCACTGTACGAATTCGGTAAGACACGGGTCAACTTGTGCGCGGTAAGAGCTGTATCGAGCGGTGAGTGAATGCGTCGCCCAAGTGCGAATGCACCACCAAAACCCGCGTCTATCCCTTGTTCATTCTCAAAGAGACAAGCACGAGCGGCATTCTGATAACGACGGGGCACCCGCGCCCGATCCACAAGTGCCTGATTGCCCGGCTTCTGCGCAGCGTCAGCCCTGAATGTGCTGCATCTGCTTTTGTATTAGTACAATTCAATTACACAAGTACAATAATTTTCGCGTTTGTCAGACATCCAGGCGCGAGGATTTTTAAGTGCCCGATACCTTCACTCCACCCCACCCCGGCTGGAAGGCGCGCAGCCTCACCGGCTTCATCGACCATGCAGGGCCGCTGTGGACGCTGCGCGAAGACAGCGGCTGGGCCTATGGCTTCGCGATCGAGACGCACCACCTGAACCCGGCCGGCACCGCCCATGGCGGCGTCCTGCTGACGCTGATGGACCACGCACTGAGCACCGTGGCGTGGGGGGCCTGCGGACGTTTGCCGTGCGTGACGCTGCAGCTGGATTCGCACTTCATGGGGCCGGCGCGCGCAGGCCAGCTCGTGCAGGCCCGCGCTGTGGTGACGCAGCGCACGGGCAGCCTGGTCTTCCTGCGCGGCGAATTGCGCGCGGGCGACAGCCTGGTGCTGACAGCGCAGGCGCTCATGAAAGTGCTGAAGTGAAGACAGGCCTTCGCGGTTGACTGCAGCCCGCCGCAGGCCGCTTGTGCAGGCGATACCTGCAAGGCATCCGCAAGACCGTTGTACGCAGACAAGGAGCGCCCATGGACATTCCCGCCCACCACAGCCTCATGGCACTTTTCGGCGCCCGGCCGCACGGCACGGCCGCTGCAGAGAAAGCCGCAAAAGCGTTTACGCTCGGCAGGTCGAAGCTCTCGAACTCCTCCATGGCCTCCCGCACCAAGACAACCGCCACCCGCACCAGCGTATCCGCCGGATCCGTCGCGCCCGCCAAGGGTGTGCGCGTGCGGCCGGTGCCGGCCGTCACGCGCTCCATCGCCATCCTGCGGCTGCTGGGCGAGCACAAGCAGCCCCTGACGCTCAAGACCGTGGCGCAGGAGCTCGACCTCGTGCCCAGCACCTGCCTGCACATCCTGCGGGTGCTCGTGGCGGAAGACCTGGTCACCCTGGACCCCGCCACCAAGCGCTACGCGCTGGGCACGGGCATGATCAGCCTGGCCCGCAGCGTGCTGGAAGGCGGCGGCTTCACGCAGCTGGTGCAGCCCGTCCTCGACCGCTTGGCTGCGCAGTTCGGCGTGACGGCCATGGGCGTGGAGATCACTGCGCGGCAGACGGTGATGGTGGTGGCGCTGTCGCGCTCCAGCCAGCCGTTTCGCGTGCACACTGATGTGGGCAGCCAGTTCGAGACGCTGGTCAGCGCCACCGGGCGGCTGATCGCGGCCTACAGCGGTGAGACATGGCCAGTGCTCAAGGAAAAATTCGCCCGCGTGGTCTGGGACAAGGCACCTACCTACACCACCTGGAAGAAAGAGGTCGAGCTGACACGTTCGCGCGGCTGGAGCCTGGACCGCGACAACTTCATGGCAGGCATCACGGTGGTGGCCGTGCCGGTGTTCGCGCCCGGCGGCCGGCTGGTGCACACGCTGGTGGTGGTGGGCCTGAGCAGCCAGATGGGCGCCGCCGTGGTGCAGCAACTGGCCCAGGTGATGCAGCGCGAGGCTGCGGATCTTTCACGCCTGGTAGGCGGCGCGGGCTGATTGCCGCTGCACACCGCCTTACCTCCCTACCACCCTCTCACCGTTCGCCCTGAGCATGTCGAAGGGCAGTCACTAGGCGTGCCCTGGCTTCGACAGACTCAGCCCGAACGGATCGAGGCGGTGCCCGCAACGACCGGCAACCTCAATCCGCCCGGATCCCCGCCGCCTTGATGATCGGCGCCCAGCGTTGGCGCTCCCGCTTCGCAAAATCATGCAGCGACGCTGCCGTGCCCCCGGCGGGCTCGAAGCCCAGTTCCAGCAGGCGCTGGCGCACCTCGGGCCGGGCCAGCACCTTGTTGACGGCGGCGTTCAGGGCGCCTGCGACTGCCGCAGGCGTGCCCTTGGGGGCATACAGCGCGTTCCAGGCGATGAACTCGAAGCCCGCGTAGCCTTGCTCGGCCACTGGCTTGACGCCCGGCACCAGGCTGCTGGCCGTGGCCGACGTCACCCCCAGGGCACGCAGCTTGCCCCCGACGATGTGGGGCCGCAGCGCCAGCGGCGTGTCGATGACGGCGGGCAACTGCCCGCCCAACACATCCGTCACCGCGTTGCCCGAGCCCTTGTACGGCACACCGAACAACGGCACCGCCGAGCGCTCTTTCAGAAACTCGACCACCAGGCGCGCCGAGGTGCTGGGCATGGCGATGTCGGCCGAGCGCGGCGCGCGTTTCACGGACTCCAGCAGCTCCGCCACCGAGTGATGGGGAGCGCCCGCGCCCACCGCCACCACCATCGGGAAGGTGCCCACCATGGCGATGGGCTCGAAGTCCTTCTCGGGGTCGAACGCGAGCCGGGCGTACAGGAACTGGTTGAGCACATGCGTGGCATTGGTGCCCATGGTCAGCGTGTAGCCGTCGGGCGCGGCCTGTGCCGTGAGCTCGGTGCCCAGGTTGCCGCCCGCACCCGCCTTGTTCTCGACGACGATGGGCTGACCCAGCTCCCGGGCCAACTGCTCCCCGATGAAGCGCGTGGCCACGTCCGTGCCCTGCCCGGCGGCATAGGCCACGATGATCCGGATGGGCTTGGTGGGGTAGCCCGGCGCGGGGGCCTGCGCATGGGCAGTTCCAAAAGTCCACACCACACTGGCAGCCGTCATGATGGCAGCGATGGTTCGCATGCTTGTCTCCTGTATTTTTTGTGATCTGCCCGTCAGGCAGAGGGAGCGCGGGCAACGCCGCGGCGGTACATCTCTCCCCTTTGGGCTTCATTGAAACCGAGATCGGCCAGCACCTCGTCGGCATGTTGGCTGAAAACCGGTGGCGGCGCTCCGGGCACCGCCGGGGTACCGTACAGCCGCGCAGGAGCGCGCAGCGCCGTGAACGTTCCCTGGCGGATGACCATCTGCCGGTGCGCGCAGTGCGCCTGGGCCAGCGCCTGGGGCACGTCGTTGACCACCCCGGCGGGCACGCCCACGCGCATCAGCGACTCGCACAGCGGCTCGCAGTCGTGCGCGGCAATCGCGGACTCGATGATGTCCTTGAGCGCCTGGCGGTGCGCGATGCGGTCTGCGTTGGCGTGGAACCGCGCATCGTCCGGCAGGCCGGGGCACCCGATGTGCTGGCTGAACCGGCGAAACTGCCCATCGTTGAGGATTCCGATGAAGACATGCCCGTCCCGCGCCCTGAACTTGTCGTACGGGGCGATGTTGGGGTGCGCGCTGCCCAGCAGCCCCGGCGCCTTGCGCGACGCGAACCAGTTCGAGGCGTGGGGCAGCAGCAGACTCAGTGCGGTGTCGTACAGCGTGGCTTCCACCCGCTGCCCCGCGCCGCTCTCCTGCCGGCTGCACACGGCCATCAGGATGCCCGTGAGCGCCACATAGCCCGTGAGATGGTCCACGATGGGTATGCCCATGCGCGTGGCGCCCGTGGCCGACTCGCCGTTGATGCTCATCAGGCCGCACTGCGCCTGCAGCACCGCGTCGTAGCCTGGCAGGCCGCCCAGCGGGCCGTCACGGCCAAAGCCCGAGATGGCGCAGTAGATGAGGCGCGGGTAGCGCGCGGCCAGCACCGCTTCGTAGCCCAGGCCCCACTTCTCCATGGTGCCGGGCAGAAAGTTCTCCACCAGCACATCGGCATCCTGCAGCAGGCGGTGCAGCACCTCTTGCGCGGCCGGCTGGCTCAGGTCCAGGCTGATGGCCTTCTTGCCGCGGTTGAGCGCGGCAAAGTAGGCCGAGTGGCCGCTGTCGTCGTAGGGCGGGCCCAGGTGGCGCGTCTCGTCGCCGCCGGGCGGCTCGATCTTGACCACCTGGGCGCCGTTGTCGGCGAGCATCTGGGTGCACAGCGGGCCGGCGAGCACACGGGTCAGGTCCACCACGCGCAGGCCGTGCAGCGCCGGGGCGCTGATGCTTGTCATGCTGCGGCTACCCGCGCCGTGGCAACACCACCACGCCGCTGCCGAGCACCGAGAGCTCGCCGTCCTGGTTGTGCGCCTCCTGCGTGATCTCGACCAGGTGCTTGCCGCCCTCCTCGAACTTGCGCGTGACCTTGCCCTTGATGAACAGCATGTCGCCCTCGGGGTTGTGGCGGCGGATCTTGCAGCTGGCCTTGTGCAGGAAGCCCGCGTCGCCCATCCAGTTGGTCAGGTGGTGGGTGAGCCACGATGTGCGCTCCGGGCCGTAGTCGTACGCGCCGGGCGCGCCCACTTCGAGCGCGAAGTCTTCTTCCCAATGCACGCGCTCTGGCACGTCCGGAATGCCGAAACGGTTCTTGATGCCCACGCCCGGGTGCGCGTCGATCAGCTTCCAGGCCAGCTTGTTGGCGCGGATGTAAAGGCCGCCCCAGCCCTGCGCGTAGGCGATGAAGCCGGTCACCGTCATCGGGCCCTTGAACATGGTGGGCAGCTCGTCGCCCACGTTCACGTCGTCCCAGTAGCGGGGGGTGGCGCCGCGCACTTCCTCGTTGCGGTAGAGCTTGTAGGCCTCGCCCAGCTCCTCGTCGGTGTACTGGCGCGGGCCGCGTTCGCGAACGCTCTGGTACTTGCTGCCCTGCTCGCGCGCATGGTCGCGTTCGGTGCGAAAGCACCAGCTGTCGGCCTCGGCCACCTTGTCGCCGTCCTGGTTGAAGAAGTCCACGTGGTAGATCTGCTGGATGGCGCGGCCGGCAAAGCGGGTCTGGTGCTCGATCAGGTCTTTGAGGGATGCTTCGGTGGATATCACGTCGTTGCGGCGCACGGGCTTGTGCCAGGTCCAGTCCGCACCCGACCACATGGCGTGCACGCCCGGCAGCCCGCCCACATAGCCCGACACGATGCGGCTGGTGGCGAACAGGAAGCTGGGCAGCGCGACGATGCCGCCGTAGTGGCTCTTGGCCGCGTAGTCGGGGTCGCACCACAGCGGGTTGTCGTCGCCGATGCCGTGCGCATAGTGGCGGATGTTGTCGCGCGTGGCCTCGTAGCACCAGGGTTCGGCCGTCTGGCCGATCTTGGTGCCGATGCGTTCGCGCAGTTCGTCAAGGCCGCTGTCGGTGATCTTGGGAAAGCTGCGCTGGGGCGTGGTGGCGGTGGACATGGTGAAGTCTCCTTGGGTTGTGGATGGGCGAAAACGGGGAAGCAACGGAAAGGGAAAAAGGAAGGGCGAAGAAAGGGGAAAGCACAGAGGGGACGCGAGGCAACCGCTCAGGCCACAGCGGCGGCGGCCTCGCGCTCGCGCAGCACCTTGCGGTGCAACTTTCCCGCAGGGGTCTTGGGCAGCTCCGCCACGAAGGCGATGTGGCGCGGGTACTCGTGCTGGCTGAGCTTGGCCTTGACGAGGCTCTGCAGCTCTTCGACGAAGCCGTCGCTGCGCGCGCGGTGCGACACGACGAACGCCTTGACCACCTGGCCGCGCAGTGCGTCGGGCACGCCGATCACGGCCGCTTCGAGCACGTCGTCGTGCATGAGGATCACGTTCTCGATCTCCACGGCGCTCATGGTCCAGCCGGCGGAGATGATCACGTCGTCGGCACGCCCGCCGTGAAAGAAATAGCCGTCCCCGTCGGTGCGGCCCAGGTCCTTGGTCGGAATCCATTGGCCGCGCCGCAGCACCATGAGCTGGCCCGTGGTGCCCGGCGGGCACACGTTGCCGTCGGCGTCGTGCACCTCGACGCTCGTGCCCGGAACAGCCTTGCCCAACGATCCGCGCTTGACCGGAAAGTCCTTGGCCCCGGGGTAGCTGGCGAGCACGACCCCGATCTCGGTGGTGCCGTACATGCTGCAAACCGGCAGGCCGAAGCACTGCTGAACGAAGTCGGCCGTGTCGTCATCGATGGGCTCGCCGGTGAACGAGAGCTTGTCGAAGTGGTAGCTGTGGTCGCCCGCCTTGCCGCAGTTCTTCATCATGCGGTAGTGCGTGGCGGCGGCCGACATGTTGGTGAAGCGATGCACCGACAGCGCCTGCAGCAAGCGCTCGGCGTTGAAGCGGCCGCTGTAGCTGCCAATGGTCAGGCCCAGCGCCAGCGGCGCCAGCGTGCCGTGCCACAAGCCGTGCCCCCAGGCGGGTGACGACGGGCACATGAACCGGTCGCCAGGCCGCAGTCCCGTGCCGTAGAGCGCCGCCACCATCAGCGTGACCAGCGCCTTGTGCGTGTGCTTCACAGCCTCGGGCAGCTCCCGCGTGGTGCCGGACGTGTACTGGAAGACGGCCAGATCGTCGGCCTGCGATGTCGTGGTGTAGGTGGCCGGCAGCGCCTGCAGTTGTTGCCACAGGGCGCCGTCGAACACTTCGAACGCCGTGGTGCCCAGGCCCGCGACGACCTCGCGCTTTTCTTCGTTGGTGATGAGAAGGCTGGGCTTGCAGTCTCCTACCCGCAAGCGCACGCCGTCGGGCCCGAACAGGGTGAACAGCGGCACGGCGATGGCGCCCCGCTTGATCACGCCGAACATGGCCGTGTAGAAGGCCCGCGAGGGCTCCAGCATGATCGCCACGCGGTCGCCGCGCTGCACGCCGCGGCCTTCCAGGTAGTGCGCGAACCGGGCGGAGTCCCGCGAGAGTTCGTCGAAGGTGATGGTCTCGTCCACACCGTCTGCGCGGCAGACGATCACCGCAGCGCGGCCCTGGCCTGCGTGGCGGTCCACACACTCGTGGGCGATGTTGAACGCGGTGCGGTCTCCGTCAAATAGATCCCACAGGCGCTCTGGCGCAAAGTGGGCTTGGGCATCTGCATGGCTCGTGTAGTCGGTCAGGCGTTTCATCTTTGCATGGGCTCTGTGTGGCGGTGCATGCAGTCTCGATTTGCCGGCAATTATTGTCAAATGCGACTTTAAATTGTCTAAGTACAATTTTTTGAGAAATTGAAAACTTCGGCAGCGCGCTATTCGCGCGCCCGCGCGCGCCGCGAGCCGCCATGCCAGGGACAGCAAAAATGGAAAGGCCCGCGCATTGCTGCCAGTACGCTGTCACGAGCGCGCCATAAGGTCCCAGGCTCACAAAGACATGAAGGAACGTATGAAGACGCAGTTCTACGGCGCGTCCAGCCTGGACGGCTTTATCGCCACGCCCGACCACGACCTCGGCTGGCTGCTGCAGTTCGGCGAGGTGGAAGGGTCCAGCTACCCCGCCTTCATCCGCGACGTGGGCGCGCTCGCCATGGGATCGCACACCTACGAATGGATGCTGAAACACGCCATCGACGCGGGCCAGCCGTGGCCCTACGCGCAGCCCGCATGGGTATTCAGCTCACGCACGCTGCGCGGCATCCCGGGCGCGGACGTGCGCTTTGCGCGTGGCGACGTGCAGCCCGTGCACCAGGCCATGGTGCGGGCTGCGGCGGGGCGCAATGTCTGGGTCGTGGGCGGTGGCGAACTGGTGGGTCAGTTTTACGATGCCGGCCTGCTGGACGAACTGATCGTGCAGGTGGCCCCCGTCACGCTGGGCACGGGTGCGCCGCTGCTGCCGCGGCGGATCAAGCAGCCGGCGGCCCTGCGCCTGCAGTCGGTGGCCACGCTGGGCGGCATCTTCGCGGAGCTGCGCTACGCGGTACAGCGGCCTTGAGGCGCTTGCTATGCTTTACATAGCTATCAGCGCTTTGCCAGAATGCTGCAGCGGCCTTTTTGGTGCCAAGAACGCTCAGTCCAGCGCCACGGTTTTGCTCACCGGGTGCGACAGCACGAGCGACGTGGACACACTGCCGTGTGCGGCCAGGGCATCGACCACGCGCTCCAGGTCGGCAGGCTGGCCGAAGGCGCAGCGCACCACGAAGCAGTCTTCGCCCGTGACGCGCACGGCGTCCAGCACCTCGGGCATGGACTGAAACAGCTGCACGTAGCGCTGGATGTGTTCGTGCGTGGTGCGCACCCGCACCACCGCCTGCAGGCCCAGGCCTACCGCCGCCAGGTCTATGCGGGCCGCATAGCCGGCGATCACGCCCGCGTCTTCGAGCTTCTTCACGCGTTCGCTCATCGCGGGCTGCGACAGGCCGATCTGCTTGCCCAGCGCCGACAGGCTTTGCCGCGCGTCGCGCTGCAGCGCCATGAGGATCTGCCGGTCTTTCTTGTCCAGTTCCACGTGCAAGGTCCTTTGCCAGCGGGCGATGAGTTCAAGGTTTGGGGGCGCGCTTTTCGATGATGTCCCCTGGCCGGGGAAGCGCACGTTGCCTATCGTAGGCGGTCTTTCACCAACTCGAGAAACATCACGCCATGCGCCCAGTCTTGCTCATCCCCGGCATCCACAACTCGGGCCCCCACCATTGGCAGTCGTTGTGGCAAGCGCAGCATGCCGGCGTCTCGCGCGTGCAGCAGTCCGACTGGGACCACCCCGTGTGCGGCGACTGGGTGCAGGCGCTGGACGCTGCCGTGGCGGGCGCGAGCGATCCACCCATCCTGGTGGCGCACAGCCTGGGTTGCCTGGTGGCGGTGCGGTGGGCGGCCCTGGGCACAAGGCCCGTGCATGCCATGCTGCTGGTGGCCGTGCCCGATCCGCTGGGGCCGAACTTCCCGGCCGATGCGCAAGGCTTTGCGCCGCTGCCGGGCGCCCTGCCGCCGATGCGCCGATTGACGCTCATCAGCAGCACCGACGACCCCTATTCCACGCCCGACTTTTCAGCGCGGCGCGCGGCCGACTGGGATGCGGAGCATGTGGTGCTGGGCGCTGCAGGCCACATCAATGCCGCCAGCGGCCTGGGCGCGTGGCCGCAAGGCTGGCTCCACGTGGAGCGCTGGCGCGCACAGGCGGGCTGAGAATGAGCGCACGCCGTCAACGCTGGCGCGGGCGGCACTGTGCCACAGGGGCCCGGCTCAGCCGCCCAGTGCCTGCGCCTGGTCGATGATGAGGTAGCGCTTGACCAGGTCGAAGAAGCTTTCGTAGAACGTGTCCTTGGAGATCGTCTCGCTGCCCACCTTGACCATCGACTCGCTGCTGGCCGACAGCGGCAGCGAGACCGATCCGATGGCGCCCACCCCCAGGCTGGCGGAGTTGTTGGTCTTGCGCAGCGCATAGGTGTCCTGCAGCGCGGTGACGAAGCCCAGGCTCACCTTGCCGTCACTGGCCTCGGGCACGCAGACCACGCGCACGACCATCTGCAAATGCGATTCGGCCTCGGGCTGGAAGCTCTTCTTGCCTTCCACCAGGTCCGCACTGCTCGACGAGATGATGTAGCCCTGGCTCAGCAGCGCACGGCGGGACGCCTCGCAGGTCTGGGCGGGCGTGGCGTCGAACATGCGCGAGTAGGTGCTCACCGAGCCGAAGCTTTCCTGCACGCCGAACGTCTTCACATTGGTGCCCACGCACCCGGCCAGCAGCAGCGCCCCGACCGCCAATACGGCTGCGCCAGCGCTGCGCGCGGCGGGCCGCCAACGGACCCTGTCGAGGGGAGAGGCCGTCAGAGACGGCCCTGGTTTGCATGCAGGGCTTGGCAACAGGTGGGCCTGGTCGTGTGTCTTGATCTGGGTCTGGGTCATGTCTTTCTCACCAATTCCGTAAGGCGCTGGCAGGGGCCCGCAGCAGGGCAGCCGCCCCGCTTGCTCTGACGGCGCCTGCCACCCCGGGTTCCGTGGATTCTAGAAACTCCAGACTGCGGCGCACGCGGGATGCTGCACTGCACTATGCCGCCAGCTGCCGCACGCAGCCGTCAGGAAAAGGCGACTGACGTATTAATTTGCACGGGCGACCGGCCAGAGTGCTCCCGATGCTACTGAAAATATAGCTTGCAGCCCCTTGCCAACAGGCGTGTGAACCAAATGCCATCCGCCTGGTGGGCCATTGCGAGTTATGCCCGTCCAATGTGTATCAAGCTGTGGATAAATCCGGGAACAAGCCGCAGAACCCGCACCAGCACTGGCGTGCGGCGCGTTGCCTAAAAAACGGTCAGCCGTACCTCCCCTGCACACGTGGCGCGCCTTGCTCACCTTTGTTGCGGCAGGACTCGGCGTTTTCCCAGACCCCCAGCAGCTATACTATTGATAGCTAACTGCGCTGGTCCATCTTGCGGTGCAGCGCGAATTACCCACTCAATGCCAGGCGCTGTGCCGAGTCGCCAGCGCTTGAACCCGCTCCCCCACCGTGCCCCTTGCCACCCTCCTCTGCCTGGTCGTCGCCATCAGCGACGGCGACACGCTCACGGCCCGTTGCGGCCCACCCGGCGCCTACCGGCAGGTCAAGGTCCGCGTGGCCGCCATCGATGCGCCCGAGTCGCGCCAGGCGTTCGGCCAGAAGTCGCGGCAGAACCTCGCGCAGTTGTGCTTCAAGCAGCGCGCCATCCTGCAGCCGGTGGACGAAGACAGCTATGGCCGTACGGTGGCCAATGTGCGCTGCGGAGGCACCGACGTGGCCACCGCCCAGGTGCGCGCCGGGCTGGCCTGGGTGTACACACCGTACGCCGGCGCGCATCCGCACCTGGCGCCACTGCAGCGGCAAGCACGCAGCAGCAGCACGGGCCTGTGGGCGCAGCGCCGCCCGCTCGCGCCATGGGATTACCGGCACCGGCACCACCCGCGCTGACGGCAGGCGGTTCTTGCGCGGCAAGTGAATCAGCCGCGCAGCAGCGCCAGCACCCCCTGCGGCATCTGGTTGGCCTGCACCACCATCGCATTGCCGGCCTGCTGCAGGATCTGCTGGCGCGCCAGGGTGGCGGTCTCCACTGCGAAGTCCGTGTCCGTGATGCGTGCGCGGCTGGCCGACATGTTCTCGGCGCCGACCTGCAGGTTGGAGATGGCCGACTCCAGGCGTGAGGACTGCGCGCCGATGACCGCGCGCTGGCTGTTGACGTAGTCGAGCGCCCGGTCCACCGACACGATGGTCTGCGCCGCCGAGACCGTGACATCCAGCGTGTTGCGCAGTCCCATGGCCGCGAGGCCGATGGCGCCCACCCGGGTTTCCATGGTCTGGTTGGCGTTGGCCCCCACCTGGAACACTTTGGTGCTGATCGCGCTGCCGGATGTGGCGATGTTCTCGTAGGTCTCGCTGAAGCCCTGCAGCGCGTCCTTGCCCGAGCGGCTGCCCTGGTTGGGGATGGCGGCCTGGGCGTCGCGCACCATGCCGCCGTCCACATCCGCGCCGCCGATCGCCCCCGTGTCGGCATTGTTCAGGTCGAACGTGCCGATGAAGGCCGCACCGCCCAGCGCAAACTGGGCCTGCACGTCGGCCGCATTGGAGAAGGCGCCCGCCGACGCTGCGGCGATGGCGGCGTCCAGCGTGGAGCCGGGGTTGCTGCTCATGTAGGTGAGCACGTCCTTGATGCCCGTGCCGCCCGCCGTCTTGATGCGGTCGTGCATGTAGCGCACGGCCGAATAACTGGCCGAGTAGAACTCACTGGTGTTCGTGGGCCCGCCCAGAGCCGATACCACGCCAGCCAAGCCCACATTGGTGATGTCGCCGCGCACGCGCTCGTCCGCACCCTGGATGAACTCGGCCGTGCCCTCGGCGAACCACAGGTGGTTGCTGGTGATGTCCTGCCAGTTGGTGGACCGGGCCATCACGGCATGCACCATCTCGTGGCCGATGATGCGGTCGTTGTAGTACGGCGCGTTGCCGCCGTTGGGCATGTTCGGCGGCACGAAGTCCGCCATGTCCACCTGCAGCGTGAGGTTGGTACCCCGCCCCTGCCCGTCGAAGCCCGTGGCCTGCACGTAGGCGGCCACGTTGCCCGCTCCGTCGGTGAAGCCGGTGTAGCGGATGTCGAGCGCCGCTCCGTCGGCCTGCAGGCCGTAGTAGGTGCGGATGAGGTTCTCGCTGCTCTCCAGCCAGCTGCCGGCGCTGGTCAGTCCGTCGAAGACGGCCAGCAGGTTCTCGTCGCCCACCACGCTGGCCTCGGACCGGTCGAAAACATCCATGCCGTTGAACTGCGTGGTGCGCCCGGTGCGGTCGATCTCCTGCGCCAGGCGCGTCACCTCCGCCTGGATGGCCTGGCGGTCGGCGGCGCTGTTGGTGTCGTTGGCGGCCTGCACCGCCAGCTCGCGGATGCGCTGCAGGCTGGCGGTGACGCCCTGCAGCGCGCCCTCGGCCGTCTGCATGAGCGACAGGCCGTCGTTGGCGTTGCGCACGGCCTGGTTCAGGCCACGGATCTGGCTGGTGAAACGCTCGGAGATGGCCAGGCCCGCCGCGTCGTCCCTGGCGCTGTTGATGCGCAGGCCCGAAGAAAGGCGCTGCACGGTGGTGGCCATGGCCGACTGCGCACCGCCGAGCCGGCGCTGCGCAGTCAGCGACATCACGTTGGTGTTGATGGTCAACCCCATGGCACGCTCCACACACTCCTGGTCAAACCCGATTGAAGAAACCCGGGGCCGGCAAGCCAGAGCCCATGCGGCAGCACGCGCCCGGCGACCCGCTCCCTCTCCACACCTCTTATCGGCAGCCCTGTGGAAAACCTGACGGCCGGTTTCGCCGGTCTTTTCCGGGCTGGCCTGCGAAACCGCCACGCAGCCGGTAGCATCCAGGGTTTTCCCCAGCCGGACCTGCGGCACGCCCCGCGCACGCCGCACCCTGCGCTTTCGCTTTCATGACAGCCCCCCATTCCACCCTTGCTGCGCCAGGCGCCGAGACGGCCAGCGTCTACCGCCATTCCGGTTTTGTTTCGTTCCTGATCGCCCGCGTGGTGGCCGTGGTGGCCACCCAGGTGCAGGCGGTGGTGGTGGCCTGGCAGGTGTACGACCTCACGCGCCAGCCCCTGGCGCTGGCCTATGTGGGACTGGCGCAGTTCCTGCCAATGCTGTGCCTGCTGCTGCCTGCGGGTGACCTGATCGACCGCTTCGCGCGCAAGCGCATCCTGGCGGCCAGCTGGGCGGTGGGCGGGCTGTGCAGCGCCATGCTCTGGTGGCTGTCGGGCCATGGCGCAAGCGGCGTGGCGGGCATCTATGCGGTGCTGGTGCTGTACGGCTGCTCACGCGCGTTCTCGGGACCGGCCATGCAAAGCCTGCTGCCCCAGATCGTGCCGCGGGCACAGCTGGCGCAGGCCATTGCGGCCAACAGCATGCTCATGCGCGTGGCCAGCATCGGCGGGCCACTGCTGGGCGGGCTGCTGTACGCGCTGGGCGGCGGCGAGCTGACCTATGCCGTGTGCTGCGCGTGCTTCGGCCTGGGCGTGCTGCTGCTGCTGCGCGTGGTGGTGGCGCACGCCACGGCACCCGGCCCCACGCAGGGCACGATGTTCGAGCGCTTCGGCGCCGGCATTTCGTTCATCCGCTCGCGGCCCATCATCCTGGGCACCATTTCGCTGGACCTGTTCGCAGTGCTGCTGGGCGGCGTGGTGGCCCTGCTGCCCATCTACGCGCAGGAGGTGCTGCACGTGGGGCCGGCCGGCCTGGGCGCGCTGCGCAGCGCCATGGCCGTGGGCGAGGTGAGCGCGGGGCTGTACCTGAGCATGCGCCCTTTCAACCACCGCGTGGGGCGCACCATGTTCATCGCCGTGGCGGTGTTCGGCGCTGCCAACCTGGTGTTCGCGCTCTCCACGCTGTTCTGGCTGTCGTTCGGGGCGCTGCTGGTGGCTGGCGCGGCCGACATGGTGAGCGTGTACATCCGCGGCGCACTGGTGCAGTTCTCCACGCCCGACACCATGCGCGGGCGGGTGAACGCGGTGAACATGCTGTTCATCGGCTCCTCCAACGAACTGGGCGAGTTCCGCGCCGGCACCAGCGCCGCCTGGCTGGGCGCGGTGCCCGCCGCCATCGTGGGCGGCCTGTGCACGCTGGGCGTGGTGGCCACCTGGGCCACGGTGTTCAAGCCGCTGCGCAAGGTGGACAAGTTCGAGGAAGCTGCGCAGGCACGCTAGCGGGCTGGCTGCGGCTGCGACTGCTGCGGCTGCTGCGGCTGCTGCGGCTGCTGCGGCTGACGATGCTCTGCGCTACAGCTGGTCACAACCGGCCGCGCAATTGTTTCGGGCGGGTAAAACCCGCCGGCAACCCTTGCCTTGCAGGTGTGGCGAGCGCAGCATGGCGCTCCAGCCCGGATGTCCAAGGGCTTTGCAGGACGCCCACACCATGCGCCACGACCGCCTCGCGCCTTCCTTGAGCACACCGCCACAGATCAACCGCCGCCAGTGGCTGGCGCTTACAGCCCTGGGAGCGTCGGCCAGCGCCGTGCCCGCCTGGGCTGTCGCGCCCCTGGCCCCGCCCGACAGTCCAGACCATGCCCTGCATGCACGGTGGATGGATCGCATCACCTGGGGCAGTACCGCGCAGGGCGCGCAGACCATTGCCGCCGAGGGCATGCAGGCCTGGCTCACCGGCCAGTTGCGAGCACCGGCCGATGCACCGCTGCCCGTCGAAGCGCAGGCGCAGATCGACGCGATGGCCATCACCCGCACCCCGCTGGAGACGCTGGCCCTGCAGATGCAGCAGCGCCAGCGCGATGCACGCGCACTTGCCACCGAAGATGAGCGCAAGGAAGCGCTGCAGGCCTGGCAGAAGGACATGCGCAACCTGCAGCGCGAGGCCGGGCAGCGCTTCGTGCTGCGCGCGCTGTACTCGCCCGCCCAGCTGCGCGAGAAGATGACCTGGTTCTGGATGAACCACTTCAACATCTTTGCCGGCAAGGCCAACCTGCGCGCGACCGTGGGCGACTACGAGGAGCGCGCCGTGCGCCCGCATGCCCTGGGGCGCTTTCGCGACCTGCTGGGCACCACCACGCGCCACCCGGCCATGCTGTACTACCTGGACAACGTGCAGAACGCCGCCGGACGCATCAACGAGAACTACGCGCGCGAGTTGATGGAGCTGCACACGCTGGGCGTGGGCGGCGGCTACAGCCAGCAGGACGTGCAGGAGCTGGCGCGCGTGCTCACCGGCGTGGGCGTGAGCATGCGCCCGCTGGACGACGATCCCCCGCGCATGAAGCCAGCGCTGCGCGCGCACTATGTGCGCCAGGGTCTGTTCGAGTTCAACCCCGCGCGCCACGACTGGGACGCCAAGACCCTGCTGGGCCAGCCCATACGGGCCCAGGGCCTGGCCGAGCTGGACGAGGCGCTGGACCGCCTGGCCCGCCACGGCGCCACGGCCCGCTTCGTCACGCGCAAGATCGCCGTGTACCTGGTGGGCGATGCGCCGCCGCCCGCATTGCTGGAGCGCCTGGCGCGAACCTTCGAGCGCACCGATGGCGACATCGCCGCGGTGCTGGCCGCCCTGTTCCAGTCGGCCGAGTTCCAGGCCTCGCTGGGCCAGCGTTTTCGCGACCCGGTGCAGTACGTGATGGCCGGCGCGCGCCTCGTGCACGGCGACCAGCCGGTGCTGGCCAACACCGAGCCACTGCTCAACTGGATGCAGCGCCTTGCCGAACCACTGTACGGCCGCGCCACGCCCGACGGCTATCCGCTCGACGCCGCCACCTGGTCGGGTTCGGGCCAGATGAGCACGCGTTTCGAGGCCGCGCGGGCGCTGGGCGCCGGCATCGGGGGCCAGGGCGCGCAGCGCATGCCACCGCCTGCGCTGTCGCAGACGCCCTACCTGCGCCAGATCGACGCCACGCTGGCCCCGGCCACCCGCGCAGCGTTGGCGCAGGCCGCCACGCCCAGGGAATGGAACCTTCTGTTCCTTTCGTCTCCCGAATTCATGCACGGCTAGAGATGGAGTACATCCCCCTGAGTCGCTTCGCGCCTTCCCCCTTCTCTCGAACGGCTGCGCCATTCGGGAAGGGGGACGCAGCCAGTGCGGCGGGGCGGCCCTTGCACGGCTGCCCTGGCTTCGGGCGTGCGGGTTCACGCGCAGTTTTCGATACAACGTTCCCAGGTTATTGAGAGGACAGCCTCATGTTGAGAAGACACTGCCTTCACGCTCTGGGCGCCAGCGCCCTGGGCCTGGCCACCGCCCAGGTGGCCGCCGCCCCGCGCGCGGGCGATGCGCGCCTGCTGCTCGTGTTCCTGCGAGGCGGCTACGACTGCGCCAGCCTGCTCGTGCCCACCAGCAGCAGCTTCTATTACGAGAGCCGGCCCAACATCGCCATTGCCCGCCCCGGGCAGGAAGGCGGCGCGCTGGAGCTCACCAGCGACTGGGGCCTGCACCCGGTGCTGGCCCCATCGATGCTGCCGCTGTACCAGCGCCGCGAACTGGCCTTCGTGCCCTTCGCAGGCACGGACGACCTCTCTCGCAGCCACTTCGACACCCAGGACAGCATCGAGCTGGGCCAGCCCCTGGCCGGGCGGCGGGACTACGGCTCGGGCTTTCTGAACCGCCTGGCGGCCGAGCTGGGCGCAAGGCAGCAAGAGGCGTCGCCCATGGCCTTCACCAGCACGCTGCCCCTGGTGCTGCGCGGCACGGTGGATGTCCCCAACACGGCGCTGGCCGCCGCGGCAGGCAAGCCCGGCGTGGACGAGCGCCAGGCCGGCCTGATCGACATGATGTACCGCAGCACCAGCCTGGCCCGCCCCGTGGCCGAGGGCTTTGCCACACAAGGCGAGGTGGCCCGCAGCATGCAGGGCGAGATGGATGCCGCCAGCCGCAATGCGTTGAGCACCAAGGGCTTCGAGGGCACGGCGCGGCGCATGGCACGGCTGATGCAGACCCGCTATCACCTGGGCTTTGTCGATGTGGGCGGGTGGGACACGCACGTGGGCCAGGGCAGCGCCACGGGTGCGCTGGCCAACCGCTTCGACGAACTGGGCCGTGGCCTGGCGGGCTTTGCCGACGAGATGGGCGCGGCGGCCTGGAAGAACACGGTGGTGGTGGTCGTCAGCGAGTTCGGCCGCACCTTCCGCGAGAACGGCAACCGCGGCACCGACCACGGCCACGGCACCGTGTTCTGGGTGCTGGGCGGCGGCGTCAACGGCGGGCGGATTGCAGGCGAGCAGCAGGCGCTGTCGGCCACCACGCTGTTCCAGAACCGCGACTACCCGGTGCTCAATGACTACCGCGCTGTGCTCGGCGGCTTGTTCGCACGCATGTACGGGCTCAACGCCGCTGCCGTGGGGCGGGTGTTTCCGGGCACGCGGGGCGCGGATCTGCGGCTGGTGTAGACGTAAGATACGCTACGTTTTCAATAGCTGCTGGCGCTTGTCCATCAAACGCCAACGGGCTTTTTTCGTTCAATCTCGCAGG
The DNA here is from genome assembly GCF_019219095.1 of Acidovorax sp. sic0104. Taxonomy (GTDB): domain Bacteria; phylum Pseudomonadota; class Gammaproteobacteria; order Burkholderiales; family Burkholderiaceae_C; genus Acidovorax. The sequence goes on along the minus strand of NZ_JAHUWH010000010.1, from coordinate 80,444 downwards.
GTCAGGCGTTGAACGTGCCCGTCAGCAGCTCAGGCAGACGCTCGATCTTCATCTTGAAGCCGCAGGCCTGCGCGTGGCCTCCGCCGCCCATGCTTTCGGCCAGGGCGATGCAGTCGAAATTGCGCTGAGAGCGCAGCCCGGCCTTCACGCCCTTGGCGCCCGCGCTCCACATCAGCGCGAAGGTGCCGGTCTTGGCCGACAGGATGTCGCCCACCAGGCTGTGGAACATGCCGGGCGCATTGACCATGAGGCCCTCGACGCCGTTGAACACCAGGGGCTGCGCGCCCTCGGCGATGTCGGCGCAAAGCTTCTTGTACTTCTCGTCCATGGCCGCGCCACGCGCCATGAAGGCCTGCAGCTGATCGGGCGTGAAGAAGGCGATCTCGCGCCAGCGCTCGAAGGTCTGGGCTTCCATGTCCAGTGCCGAGAGAAAGGCGCCGCTCTGGGGGAACTCCCACTTCCAGATGTCGCGGTCTTCCACATACTGCAGCAAGGCCGGCATGGCGGTGTGCGGGTGGAAGAACTCCCAGGCCAGGCGCGCACCCGACTTGTCCATGTCGAAGTGCACCACGCCGCAGCGGCAGGCGAATCCGGTCAGCTTTTCGGCGGCGCTCTTGTGGTGGTCCAGCATCACCAGGCGCGCAGCGCGCTCATCGATGGCTGCAAGGATCTCGGCCGAAAACGAGAAGTCGAGGATGTAGACGGAGCGGCCCGCCAGCGCTGGCAGGTCGTCCACCGACTGCACATCGCCATGGTCCAGGCCCACGTATTCGGCCTTGTCGCCGTAGAACAGCCACGCGGCCAGCGCGGCACCGAAGCCATCGGGGCAGCTGCGGCCGTGGTAGAGCACCAGGGGCGCGGGGTCGTTCAGGTCGGGGGCGATGAGCAGCTGCAGGGGAAGAATCGATTTTTTCATGTCCCCCCGATTGTCGCCCGCTCGCCAGGCGGGGGGAACCAATGCATGGCATCGCGGCTCCACCAGGCATGGCATTTCGCACTCCATGGCCCACCTCACTCTTCGGCAGAACCATGTTCCAGACCCTCAAGGAGCTGTTCGAAAGCTTCACAGTCCCCCGCCCCGGGGCCTCTTCAGCCCAGCAAACGCACTCGGTGCAGCTTGCCGCCGCCGTGCTGCTGGTGGAGGTCGTGCGCGCCGATGCCGCGATGGACGACGCCGAGCGCACTGCCATGGTCCGTGCGCTGCGCGAGCGCTTCATGCTCAGCGACGACGAAGTGGATCGCCTGCTCGAGCTGGCGGTGGACACAGCCCGCACCGCTTACGACTACCAACGGTTCACCGGCCAGCTCAACGATCACTTCACGCAGCCGCAGAAGATCGAACTCGTCGAGGCGATGTGGCAGGTGGCCTATGCCGACGCGCGCCTCGATGAAAACGAGATGCACGCCATCAGCAAGGTGGCCGGCCTGCTGCACGTGACGCACGGCGAATACATCGCCGCCAAGATGCGCGCGAAACACGCAAACACCCCCTGAGCCGCTGGCCCAGGCCGGGCAGGCACGGCCAGAGCGCCTGAAAACGCCCGCCTTAAACCGGCAACCAGCGCCACCAGAAGGGGGTCTTGACCTCCCGCGCACCGCGCTCGCGCAGCAGCGCGATGAATTCGGTGCGCTCATGGCGCCGCGCCGCCTGCAGCGGCGTCATGCCGTCGAATTCCGAGCGCAACTGCGGGTCCGCACCGTGGTCGAGCAGGTAATGCGCAATGGCATCGTGCCCGTGAATGAGGGCCGCCACCAGCGGGGTGCACAGGATCTCGGGGTGCTGGTAGTTGGGGTTCACCCCCGCGCCGATGTGGTGGCGCACCAGCGCCAGGTCGCCCGCCAGCGCGGCGGCGTACATGTCTTTCCAGTCTCCTGCCGACATACGCTGCATTCCTTTGCATGAACTTGATCGCCGCAGTGTAGGCCGCCCAGCGTGCTGCACAATGCGCGCCTTCCCTCATTCGGCGTGCGTCCCAGGCCGGCCTCTTTCATGCACCCTCCCCTGCACATCCTCTGGCGCGACGAGCACCTCGTGGCCGTCTACAAGCCCGCAGGCTGGCTCGTTCACCGCACGGGACTCGACGCTGGCGAAACCCGCTTCGTGATGCAGGCCCTGCGCGACCAGCTGGGCCAGCATGTGTTTCCCGTGCACCGGTTGGACAAGGGCACCTGCGGCGTGCTGGTGATGGCGCTGCACAGCGATGCGGCGCGCGCGCTGTCGCAGGCGTTCGAGCGGCAGGCCACGCACAAGCGCTACCTGGCCATGGTGCGTGGGTGGGCGCCCGATGCCGTGGATGTGGACCACGCGCTCAAGCCCGACGACGCCCCGGCCGATGCCGCCGTGCAGGACGCCCGCACACAGTTCCGGCGCCTGGCGCAACTCACCCTGCCAGAGGCGAGCGATGCGCGGTTCGCCAGCACCCGCGCGTCGCTGGTGGAGGCCACGCCCAGCACGGGCCGGCGCCACCAGATCCGCCGCCACCTCAAGCATGTGGCGCACCCCATCATCGGCGACGCCACGCATGGCAAGGGCCCCATCAACCGCTGGTGGGCCGACCGGCTGGGTCTGCAGCGGCTGTGGCTGCATGCATGGCAGCTCACAGTGCCCCACCCGGTGAGCGGGCAGGCGCTGGTGTTCGACAGCGGGCTGCAGTGGCCGCACCGGGCCTGCGGCGAAGCCGCAGCAGCCGACGCCGACGCCGACACGGGGGCGCCTGCCGCAGACTGGCAGCGCCTGCTCTCACAGCTGCCGTGGGAGCCGGCCGCACCCGGCGCGCCCGGGGTGTCAACGCCCTGACGGGGCTCCTGCCGCCGCAGCTATCCTGCCTTGGCCCCGAGCGACTGCATGCGGGCCTTCCATTTCGCCACGCCGCTGTCGCCCAGCTGCTCCACGCTGCCCACCAGGGTTTCATGCACCGGCGCGATGCCCGCGAAGCCCAGGATGTTGCGCTCCAGCGACTTCACGCTGTGCGCGCGGAAGTACCAGCGGTACACCAGCGCGGGCATGCCCATGGTCACCACCACCCGCGCACTGCGGCCGGTGAGTCCCTTGCGCCCGAACGGGTTGCTGCCCTCGGTGGTGAACGCAAAGCCCGGCCGCGCCACCTGCTCCAGAAAGCCCTTGAGCAGCGCCGGCATGTCGCCCAGCCACAGCGGAAAGAAAAGCACCAGGTGCTGGGCCCAGCCGATGTCCTCCTGCGCGGGCTTGAGCCGAGCCGGCAGCAGGCCCAGCTCCCATTCGTGCTGGCTGCGCAGCAGCGCAAAATCAATGGCGGCGACGTCGATCAGCCGCACCTCGTGGCCCGCGCTGGTGGCGCCCAGCGCGTAGGCCTGCGCCAGCGCATGGCACAGATGCGGCGCGCTGGCATCGGGGTGTCCCTGGATCATCACGATGCGTTGCGGGGTCATGGCACCTCCTCACACGGCCGCACCGGCCCCCTGGCAGCAGCCTGGCAAACGTGGTGTGGGGGCCCCATGCAAATCGTGACACGCGCCACCGTGGCACGCAAGCGCCAGCAGTGGCAAGGAGCGGGGCGATCCGGCACCACACGCACGCTGTCGGCTTGCTGGCCTGCCGCGCAGCGCCTCAGCTGTCCTTTTTACTATCATTTTCATAGCTATCGCCGCTTTACTGGCAATCGAATTTCCGTCATTTGGTTGGAGCCCCTGGCCCCCCCTCTCTTCACCGCGCGGGCAGGCGTCAGCACCGTCCTACTTCGGCGCCCGGTGGCCGCCGCTAGACCACAAGGCGGCGGACGGCGCACAGTCCGCAAGCGGCCAGTCGGGCCGACCTTCACACGCCACGTCGACCATGCAAACCTTTACAGCCACGCCACGCCCAGGCGCCGCGACCTCCACACCTCCCGGCTCCATCCCCGAGGGGCACGGCCATGGCTGACATGGACGGCATCTGGCACGAGATCACCACCACCGTGGCGTCCGAGTTCTCGGACGTTACGGACGTGGGGCAGGCCACGCGCATCGTGGTGAGGCTGACGGTGGCCGCCGTGCTGGGCGGCCTGCTCGGGTGGGAGCGCGAACATGCGGGCAAGGCCGCCGGCGTACGCACCCACATGCTGGTGTCCATGGGTGCCGCGCTGTTCGTGCTGGTGGCGCAGCAGGCAGGCATCGAGCCGGCGGACAACAGCCGCGTGCTGCAGGGCATCATCGCCGGCGTGGGTTTTCTGGGCGCCGGGACCATCCTCAAGGGTGACGCCGAAAGCCAGGTCAAGGGACTGACCACGGCGGCTGGCATCTGGCTGACCGCCGCCATCGGCGTCGCGGCAGGACTGGGGCGCGAGACCACGGCGGTGCTGAGCACTTTGCTGGCACTGCTGGTGCTGTGGGCCATGCCTCTGATGCACGACCGCATGGCCCGCGCATCGACCCGGCCCCGGCGCGAGGGGGACTGAGTCGCTGCGGCTCAGTCGCAAGCCTCAGTCATGCGCATTACCCCGGCCCTGAAACGCCCGGAACAGGGGCCGCGTGCGATACACTTTTTGGCCCTCCTCCACGTGGGCCTGCGGCATGCACCAGGCCATGCCCCATGAGCCAAGCGACCAGCTCCGAAGCACCGCAAGCCACGCCAGCAGACACATCGCCGGCAGCCCCCAGCCCCTCAGCGCACGCCCAGGCCTCGGGCAACCTGCGCGGCATCATCGCCATGGTGGCGGCCGTGGGCTTCTTCTCCCTGATGGACGCCCTGCTCAAGACCTTGTCGGCAAGCTACCCCGCGATGCAGGTGGCGGCGCTGCGCGGCTGGGCCGCCCTGCCGCTGGTGGTCCTGTATGTGGTGTGGCGGCGCGAAGTGGGCGGGCTGCTCAAGGTGCGCTGGCCGCTGCACCTGCTGCGCGGCGTGATCAATGTGTCCATGCTCGGGCTGTTCGCCTATGCGCTCAAGGAACTCGGCCTGGCCGAGGCCTACACGCTGTTCTTCATCGCGCCGCTGTTGATCACAGCGCTGTCGACCGTGGTGCTGCGCGAGAAGGTACGCGCCGCGCACTGGGTGGCCATCGCACTGGGCATGGTCGGCGTGGTGGTCGCGCTGCGGCCCAGCCAGGACGCCTTCTTCACCCTGGGAGCGCTGGCAGTGCTGGGAGCAGCCTGCGGCTACGCGGTGTCGGCCATCACCGGCCGGGTGCTGACGCGCACCGACTCCAGCGCAAGCCTGGTGTTCTGGACCACCACCTTGCTGGCGCTGGGTGCCGGCGCGCTCGCGCTACCTGGCTGGGTGGGCGTGGACCGGGCGCACTGGCCCCTGGTGGCAGGTCTGGCAGTCACAGGCTTCCTGGGGCAGCTGGCGATCACCGAGGCCTTCCGCCACGGCCAGGCATCGGTGGTGGCGCCGTTCGAATACACGGCCCTGGCCTGGGGCATGGGCCTGGACTGGGTGCTGTGGCAGGCGGTGCCGGGCTATTCCACGCTGCTGGGCGGCGCCATCATCATCGGCAGCGGCCTGTACCTGGTGCGCCAGGAGCGAACGCAGGCGGTGGTGCCGCCCTGACCGCCCATACAGCACACCCAGCACAGCCTGGGAACCCGGCCCTCGCCCACGCAGGGCATGGTCTTACAGCACGGAAACTCGTGGCGCGGTCAAATGGCGCGATCAGCACTGCGGCACGCGCCGCGCCAAGGAGATCGCATGACACAACGCGCCACCATTGCGGGCCACGTCACCTACACCCCCGGTGACGGTGCGCCGCTCACCATTCCCAAGGGTCCGGTCGAGCTGGAACCTTCCAAGGACAGCACCACGCTGAGCTGGACCGCCGACAATGACGCCGTGGGCTCTGCCGCCATACCGCGCGACCAGTTCAATCAGTACGTGCGCGACGGCAAGATACGTCTGGACAAGGGCCCCGGCAACTAGGGTAGAAGGCCAACGGGGCATACCGTTGCAGAGTCAACTCTGTGCTGTTTTCTTTGCAGCTTCAAGCGCTTTGCGGCAAGCGGCAGCCGCCACTTTTCAACCATAGGCTTTTGCACCATGCCCTCTGAAAACATCCTGCGCTTCTGGTTCGAAGAACTCAGTCCGGCCCAGCACTTCGCGCAGGACGACAAGGTCGACAACCTGATTCGCGCCCGCTTTGGCGAGACCTGGGAGGCCGCGCGGCAAGGCGAGCTGTGGGCCTGGCGCGATACAGCGAGGGGCCGGCTGGCGGAGATCCTGGTGCTGGACCAGTTCTCACGCAACATCCACCGGGGTTCGCCACTTGCCTTCGCGCAGGACGCACAGGCGCTCACCCTGGCGCAGGAGCTGGTATCGAGCCGGCGTGACGCGGAGCTGCCCTTGGAGCAGCGCGCCTTCGCGTACATGCCCTACATGCACAGCGAGTCTTTGACAATTCACGCGCAGGCGATGGCCCTGTTCAGCCAGAGCGGCCTGGAGCACAACCTTCAGTTCGAACAGCGCCACTACGAGATCCTTGTGCGCTTTGGACGCTACCCGCACCGCAATGCGGCACTGGGCCGCGCATCGACCCCCCAGGAAACAGCGTTCCTGGCGCAGCCAGGATCGTCCTTCTGAAGAAGCGTCGGTTCAGCCGTCGTGGTGGCTTTGCGCCACCCGCCAGGTCATAGCTGCACAGCGGCACTGCCGACGCCTTCAAAAGACACGGCCACGCTGTCTCCCGGCTGGGCCTGCAGCATTCCCACCCAGGACCCGGTGGTCACCACGGTGCCGGCCGGCACGGTCAGCCCGCTGCGCGCAAGGTGCCGCAGCCACACCGGCAGCAGCCACCCAGGATCACCCAGCGGGTGCGTGCCCTGGCGCACCACCGGCGCCTGCGAGCCGATGCGCACCTCGCACGACTGCGCCGCCCAGTCCCTTGCGGCGTAGGGCTTCCATTCGCCCAGCACCAGCGCGCCGTGCGACTGGAGATCGGCCAGGCGCAGCAGCGCCGGCGCATCGCCACCTTCCTGCCAGCGCGAATCCACGATCTCGATCGACACAGCCATCGCGTCGACCAGCGCGGCGGCGTCGGATGCGTTCAATATTGCGGCCTGCGCCGGCGTGACCGCTTCCCCCAGGCGCAGCGCGATCTCGGCCTCGATACCCAGGGTCTGGAACTGCATGTCGGCACAACGTGCCGGGCTCGCACGCACACCGGCGGGCGGCAGCGGCGCATGCGTGAGCACGGCCTGGCGATTGGGCCCGCCCGACTTCCAGTGACGGGCAAGTTCCGGCCCGAACCACCCCATCGACCGTCCCAGCAGGTCCTGCACGGCATAGGCAGCAGAGGCACCGTCCAGCGCGGTCGCCCAGGGTTGGGCGCTGATGGCGCGGCCATCACGCCATGCGGCAGCCAGCGAGTCCGCCAGTCCCACGGCCAGGGGCGTTGCCGCCTTTGTTGTCGCTGCTTCATCAGCCATCGGGTTCAACTCTCCACTTTGACATTGCCATCCTTCACCACCTTGCCCCACTTGGCGATCTCGGTGGCGATGAACTCCTTGAACTTGTCGCGCGTGCCGCCGCCGTCTTCCGCGCCGTAGGTGTCCATGCGCTCCTGCACATCGGGCATGGCCAGCACGGTGTTGACGTCGTGGTTGATCTTGTCGGCGACACCGGGCGCAAGTTTGCCAGGGCCGACCAGGCCGTACCAGGTCGTGGCTTCAAAACCTTCAAAACCCTGCTCCTGCATCGTGGACACGCCGGGGTGCCCCTTGGCCCGCTTGGTGCGCGTCTGCGCCACCGCGGCCACCTTGCCGCTCTTCACATGCGGCGTGGCCGAGGTCATGGTCTCGAAACAGTACTGGATCTGGTTGCCCATCAGGTCGGCGAGCGCCGGGCCGCTGCCCTTGTAAGGCACATGCAGCGCGTCCACCCCGGCCTGCAGCTTGAACATCTCCAGCGCCAGATGCTGCGCGGAGCCCGGGCCGGCCGAGCCAAAGGTCACCTTGCCCGGATTGGCCTTGCACAGGGCCACGAGCTCCTTCACGGTCAGCGCCTTCTGCGCCGGGCCCGCGATCAGCAGGTTGGGCGTGACGCCCACCATCACGATGGGCACGAAGTCCTTCTGCGGGTCATAGCGCAGCTTGGGCTGCAGGCTGGGCGCGAGCGCATGGCTGTTGATGTGCGCCATGAGCAGCGTGCTGCCGTCACTGGGCTGCTGCGCCACGTACTCGGCCGCCAGCACGCCCGCCACGCCAGCCTTGTTCTCCACGATGACCGACTGCTTCCACATGGCGGAGAGCTTGACCGCCACCACCCTCGCCAGCGCATCGGTGCCGCCACCGGGCGGAAAGCCCACCACGATGCGCACCGGACCGGTGGGCCATTCCTGCGCGAACAGGCGCGGGGCACCGAGCACGGCCGCCGCCGCGCCTGCGGACTGGATCAGGGAACGTCTTTTCATCATCGCTTGTCTCCTTCGTAGGCCCTTGTCGGTGCGGGCCGGGTTGAATGAACTCAGCACAGAGAACCCCGGCCGCATGCGCGCACGGCCAGGTTCTTGAAAACACGAGGTCGATCGGTCCTTGCGCCACCAGCGGGCCGCAAGCGGCAAAGAAAAACATGCCGGCGGGCCGGCGCCTCCTGCAGGCGTCCGCCGGTCGCTCAGTCCAGGAAAGCGCGCGGGTTCAGGCCGCTTTCTTCAGCGCGGCGGGCGCCGCATGGCTGGCGAAATAGTCCATGCTGGCCTGCACGCCGCTACCGGCCAGCGCAATGCCCGAGAGCTTCATGCCCATCTCCACGCCCGCCACCATGGCGATCAGCGTGAGGTCGTTGCTGTCGCCCAGGTGGCCCATGCGGAACATGCGGCCCTTGAGCTTGCCCAGCCCGGTGCCCAGCGACAGGTCGAAGCGCTGGTGGATGAGCCGGCGCAACGCATCGGAGTCCACCCCCTCGGGCGTGATCACGCCGGTGAGCACGGGCGAATACACCGCAGGGTCGGCGCACTGGATGGGCAGGCCCCAGGCGTTGACGGCGGCGCGCACGCCCGCGCCCCAGCGCTGGTGGCGCGCGAACACGTTGTCCAGGCCCTCGGCCAGCAGCATGTCGATGGCTTCGGACAGGCCATAGAGCAGGTTGGTGTTGGGGGTGTAGGGCCAGTAGCCGTCCTTGTTCATCTCCACGATCTCGTCCCAGGCCCAGAACGCGCGGGGCAAGGTAGCCTTTTTGGAGGCTTCGAGCGCGCGCGGGGACAGCGCATTGAAGCTGATGCCCGGTGGCAGCATCAAGCCCTTCTGCGAGCCACTGATGGTCACGTCCACGCCCCATTCGTCGTGGCGGAAGTCGGCGCTGGCCAGGCCGGAGATGCTGTCCACCATCAACAGCGCGGGGTGGCCCGCCGCGTCGATGGCCTTGCGCACGGCGGCAATGTCGGAGGTGACGCCCGTGGACGTCTCGTTGTGCACCACACAGACCGCCTTGATCCTGCGCTCCGTGTCCTTGCGCAGACGGGCCTCGATCAGGTCGGCCTGCACGCCACGGCGCCAGCCGCCGGCCAGGGGCAGGTGTTCATCCTTGCCTTCCCAGGCCAGGAACTCGGTGGAGATACCGAGGCGCGTGGCCATCTTCTGCCACAGCGAGGCGAAATGCCCGGTCTCGAACATCAGCACATGGTCGCCCGGGGAGAGGGTGTTGGACAGGGCCGCCTCCCAGGCGCCGGTGCCCGATGCGGGGTAGATCGCCACGGGGTGCCGGGTCTGGAAGATCTTCTGGATGCCCGAGAGCACCTTGAGCCCCAGGCCACCGAACTCGGGGCCCCGGTGGTCGATGGTGGGCAGGCTCATCGCCCGCAGAATGCGGTCTGGCACCGGGCTCGGGCCCGGGATCTGCAGGAAGTGGCGGCCCGTAGGGTGAAAGTCGAGTTGCAGCATGGAGCATCCTTTCTTTTTTCAGTTTTGCATGCAAAAAACACAATTGCATGCGGGAATACCCTTTATCAACAGGATTGTTTGGGCAATTTTTTGCATGCAAAATTCAAATCAGAAAGCACATCATGGCTGAAATCATCGAAATCTCCCGCCTCGCGCTGCACGACCAGGTCGCGGCGCGCCTGCGCACCATGCTGGTGGAAGGCCAGATCGCACCGGGCGCGAAATTGAACGAACGGGAGTTGAGCGAGCAGCTGCGCGTATCGCGCACCCCGCTGCGCGAAGCCATCAAGCTCTTGGGCGCCGAGGGCCTGGTGGACCTGCTGCCCAACCGGGGCGCCGTGGCCGTGAAGCTGACCGAGGCCGATGTGGTGAACACCTTCGAGGTGCTGGCCACACTCGAAGGTATGTCGGGCGAACTGGCGGCCCAGCGCATCACCGATGCCGAACTGGCCGAGCTGCGCGCGCTGCATTACGAAATGATGGCCTGCTTCGCGCGGCGCGACCTGTCCGGCTACTACCGCATCAACGCCAGCATCCACACCGCCATCAACGAGGCGGCGCGCAACCCGGTGCTCACCACGACCTACCGCTCCATCAATGCCCGCGTGCAGTCGCTGCGCTTTCGCACCAACCAGAACGAGGCCAAGTGGAAGCAGGCCGTGGCCGAGCACGAACAGATGATCGAGGCCCTGGCCGCGCACGACGCCGAGGCCATGCGCCGCGTGCTTGTGGCCCATGTGCAGCGCAAGCGCGACACGGTGCTGGAGCTGCTGCGCGCAGGTGAGATCTACCCCCAGCGACAGGCCTCTTCAAAGCCCACCTAGAGCCTGTTATGCACTTTTACGCGCCCACGTTGGGTTCCCAGGCTTGTGATCGCAAGGCGCAGTTCGCAGCCAAGGTCGGGACCTTGGCAAGGACTGCAACGCCGCGAGCGCTGGCCTGGGGGCCCAACCCTTCGGGAAAGCCGGGGAAAGGCCCGGCCACGTTGTTGCAGAACGCTTGCGGTATCCATACCGCGGCGCGTCCTGCGCCTAGTTGCCGGGCCTTTCCCCGGCTTTCGTGGGCACGTAAAAGTGCATAACAGGCTCTAACCCATGCGCATCGAACCCGCCAGCACCCTGCAGCCAGCCGGTACCACCCTGCCCCCCAACGAGACCTGCGAGGCACTGGCGCGGCGCCTGGCCGCCGAGACCGAGGGCGAGGTGCTGTTCGATGCAGGATCGCGCGGGCGCTACGCGACCGATGCCTCCATCTACCAGATCATGCCGGCGGGCGTGCTGGTGCCGCGCACGGAGCGCGACATCGCCACCGCCATCGACATCGCACGCGACCTCAAGGTGCCCGTGCTGCCGCGCGGCGGCGGCACCAGCCAGTGCGGCCAGACCACGGGTGCAGCCCTGGTGATCGACAACAGCAAGCACTTCCGCCAGGTGCTCGCGCTGGACGCCGAGGCCCGCACCGCGACGGTGGAGCCCGGCATCGTGCTCGACCACCTCAACGCCCAGCTCAAGCCCCACGGCCTGTGGTACCCGGTGGATGTGTCCACCAGTGCCCAGGCCACGCTCGGCGGCATGGCGGGCAACAACTCCTGCGGCTCGCGCTCCATTGCCTACGGCAACATGGTGCACAACGTGCTGGGCGCGAGCGCCTGGCTGAGCGATGGAGAACTGGTGGACTTCGGCCCGTTGGCCACGCTGGGCCCGCGCGCCAGCGCCATTGCCCAGCATGTGCACGCCCTGGCCCGGCAGCACCGCGGCGAGATCGCCGAGCGCTGGCCCAAGGTGATGCGCCGCGTGGCGGGCTACAACCTCGACATCTTCGACAACCAGAGTGAAAAGCCCTACACCGCTGACGGCAGCGTGAACCTGGCGCACCTGCTCATCGGCTCCGAAGGCACGCTGGCCTACACACGCAGCCTGACCCTGAAGCTCAGCGAGCTGCCGCGCGCCAAGGTGCTGGGCATCGTCAACTTCCCGAGCTTCCACAAGGCCATGGACTCGGCCCAGCACATCGTCAAGCTCGGCCCCACGGCGGTGGAGCTGGTGGACCGCACGATGATCGAGCTGGCCCTGGCCAACCCGGCGTTTCGCCCCACCGTGGAGACCGCCCTCATCGGCAAGCCCGAGGCCATTTTGCTCGTGGAGTTCTCGGGCGCCGACAAGGCCGCCCTGCTGCCGCAGCTGCGACAGCTGGTGGAGCTGATGGGCGACCTCGGAATGCCCGGCAGCGTGGTAGAGATGCCTGATGAAGCCCCGCAGAAGAACCTGTGGGAGGTGCGCAAGGCGGGCCTGAACATCATGATGAGCCTCAAGGGCGACGGCAAGCCTGTGAGCTTCATCGAGGACTGCGCCGTGCCCCTGGAGCACCTGGCCGAGTACACCGACGGCCTGACCGAGGTGTTCGCCAAATACGGCAGCCGCGGCACCTGGTACGCGCACGCTTCGGTGGGCACGCTGCACGTGCGCCCCATCCTGGACATGCGCACCGATGGAGCGGCCAAGATGCGCGCCATCGCCGAAGAGGCCAGCGCCCTGGTGCGCAAGTACAAGGGCGCCTTCAGCGGCGAGCATGGCGACGGCCTGTGCCGCGGCGAATGGATCGAGTGGCAGTTCGGCCCCGCGATCAACGAGGCCTTTCGCGCGATCAAGAACCACCTGGACCCCATCCACCTGTTCAACCCCGGCAAGATCATCGACCCGCCCAAGATGGACGATGGCGCGCTGTTCCGCTTTGCGCCCGCCACGGCGCCCAGGCCCTACAAGCGCATTCCGCTCACGCCCGTGCTCGACTGGTCGGCCTGGAACGTGCAGGCCGACCCCGTGACCGAGGTGACCACCGCCCCCGGCACAGGCGGCGACGTGACCGGCGGCTTCGCCAAGGCCGTGGAGATGTGCAACAACAACGGGCACTGCCGCAAGTTCGACGCGGGCACGATGTGCCCCAGCTACCGCGTGACCCGCGATGAGCAGCACCTCACGCGCGGCCGCGCCAACACCCTTCGCCTGGCCGTGTCGGGCCAGCTCGGCCCTGACGCCTTCACGAGCGAAGCGATGCACGACACCATGGACCTGTGCGTGGGCTGCAAGGGCTGCAAGCGCGACTGTCCCACGGGCGTGGACATGGCGAAGATGAAGGTCGAGTTCCTGGCCCACTACAAACGCAAGCACGGCCATACGCTCAAGGACAAGCTCGTTGCCCGACTGCCCGACTACGCGCGCACCGCCAGCCGCTTCGCCGCGCTGCTCAACCTGCGCAACACCGTCCCCGGCGCAGCCTGGCTGGGCGAGAAATTGCTTGGAATTTCGGCCAGGCGCTCATTGCCCACCTGGCGCAGCGACACCTTCTGGCGCAGCAGGGACGCGTCGCTGTTCAGCAGCCGGGACGACGCCATCGCAGCGGCCCAATCCGGCCGCAAGGCTGCCGTGCTGTTCGTGGACACCTTCAACGGCACCTTCGAGGCCGAGAACGCCCTGGCCGCTGCACGCGTGCTGCATGCGGCCGGCTATGTGCTGCACACGGTCGAAAAAGGAGACGGCGGCCACCACTGCTGCGGCCGCACGTACCTTGCCACCGGCATGGTCGACGAAGCCAAGGAAAAAGCCGGTGCGCTCATAGACGCCTTGCTGCCGCTGGCGCATGCCGGCATCGCCATCGTGGGCCTGGAGCCGTCGTGCCTGCTCACCCTGCGCGACGAGGCCCTGGTGATGGGACTGGGCGACAAGGCCGTGACGGTGTCCAAGCAGGCCCTGCTGTTCGAGGAGTTCCTGGCCCGCGAGGCCAAGGCCGGGCGCTTTGCGCCTTCGCTCAAGCCCGCAGGCCAACCCATCCTGCTGCACGGCCACTGCCACCAGAAGGCCTTCGGCGCCGTACCCCCCATCCTGGAGGTGCTGCGACTGATCCCCGAGGCCAAGCCCGAGCTCATCGAAAGCTCCTGCTGTGGCATGGCCGGCAGCTTTGGCTACGAGGCCTCGCACTACGAGGTGTCGATGCAGATGGCCGAAGCCGCGCTGCTGCCCGCCGTGCGCAAGAGCCCCGATGCCATCGTGGTGGCCGACGGAACGAGTTGCCGGCACCAGATCGCGGATGGCGCGCAGCGCGAGGCAGTGCATGTGGCGCGGCTGCTGGATCGTTTGGCGGCATGAGGCCGTGGAGCTGTGGAGGCGTCATCCCTCTTTGTGCCAGGTCACTCAATACAGCTTCGCCTCTGAGAAAGTTCGCGAAAAGCGGGCGGCCAGGGACTCGGAAACGCCTATCAATACCGTAGGGCTGGAGTTCCAGGACTCCACTTCAAGGCATGCGCCCGGCAACTGCGCAGATGCGCCGGGCTGCCGCCACGCATGGGGACTCCCGTCAGCGCATGGAGCATGGCTCGCTTCGCATAGGAGGTTTCGTCGTCCGAAGCCTCCGTTGCGTCCTCGTCATCCAGTCCGCAGCCGCTGAAATCGCACGAGGCAGACTGGTCCGTCATCATCACCCAGGATAGACCCAAAGTCTGCAGAGCGAACGCGCCGGCCAATCGCTCGAAAGAGTCGATGTGGTCGCAAAGCGCATACGTGAGGCTGGACTTGACTTGTCGCTCATCCGCAGACTGCGCCCCTGCAATGCCGTGCCGCACCGCGCAGCGCAAACGGCACGGCGGGGCATGGCATTGCGGCCAGCTCGCGGGGCCTCACAACGGCCGCGTCAGGTACACCGCTTCGCGCCCCACGATAGGCTCGCGCGTGGGCATCAGCACCGTGCAGTCGTCGCACAGTGCGCGGATCTCGTGCGGACCGTCTGTGGCGATCAGCTCGCCCTTGGCAAACACTTCAAAGCCCTCGATGGGCCGCTCGAAGCGGAACTCGGGCGTTCGGACCATGCAGGTTTCAAGCAGCTCATAGCGGCGCTGCGGTGCGGGCGCCGGGCGGTCGGCTGGCGCGTCGATGAGGCCGAAGTGCGCGATGAAATCCAGCGTCACGGCGGTCGCCATGTCGGCGGCCGATCGCAGGAAGTGCTGACCACACTCCACCACCAGGGCCACGCCCTGGCTGTCGGCCAGCCCGTGGCGGCCATGCTGGATGAGCGGCGTGCCCGAGCCCAGCCCGCTGGGCATGACGAGGTGAACTGGCGGGCGCCCCAGGGCCAGCGCCACGTCCGCATTGCGCTGGTAGGCCGGGTAGACCCAGAAGGGCTCGACGTTCTGGCTCGTCGAGTGGATGTCCAGGATGTGGTCGGCCGCCGCCACCACGGGCCGCAGGGCACGGGCACGCAGCAGCTCGGGGCTTTCCGCCGTGCCATCCAACTCGGCGGCCGACCAGATGCGATTGAGGTTGTGCACCAGCTGGCGGCTCTCGAACGGGCGGGCCTGGTCGAAAGACTCGTAGGCGGCCACGTTGGCAAAGCTGACGGTGAGCGTGCCGATGCGCGGGCGCACGCCGCTGTCGAGCAGGTGCGTCGCGGCAACCATGCCGCAGATTTCGTTGCCGTGCGTGAGGGCATTGACCAGCACGTGCGGGCCGGGCTGGCCAGACTCGAAACGGTGCACATAGTCGATGCCGACATTGCCCTGGCGGTAGGCGGACAGGTCGCGCGGCAAGACTTCGAAAGCAGGGGGATTTTGGGACATGGGGGCCAACTGATAAGACGACACATCATTGTCGGCGCAAAGCGGCAAGCTTGCAGGCCGCGGTGTACGATGCCCGCCGGTTTTGTTCCTCACCGCGCCCCATGCCCACTGCCCGACTTTGCCCGCTGGCCGACGTGGCCGCCCTGATCCCCGCCGACTGCTGGCTGGCCGAGCGCATGCGCCAGGACCCTGGCGCTCTCGCCGACGAAACCGTGCTGTGGATCACCGGCGACGTGCAGTGGCCAGCGCTTCACCTGGATGCCCCCCTGGCCAGCGGCAGCCCGCAGCGCCAATGGTGGCAGGGCTTGCAGGAAGGCCCGGGCGACGCCCGACTGCCGCGCTCGCTGTTCCTGATCCTGATCGACG
Source organism: Acidovorax sp. sic0104 (assembly GCF_019219095.1). GTDB lineage: Bacteria > Pseudomonadota > Gammaproteobacteria > Burkholderiales > Burkholderiaceae_C > Acidovorax. The sequence goes on along the minus strand of NZ_JAHUWH010000010.1, from coordinate 64,654 downwards.
GCCACCTGCAGGTGGACGGCGCACTGACCTGTGACGACACCGATGGCGCCACCCACCTCATCGTGCGAGGAGATACCCAGGCGCGCAATGCCGTGGTGGGCGGGCAACTGATGCTTGTACGGGGTGCACTGCGGGTGCAGGACCTGCTGTGGGGCCACTACAACCACGGTGAGCTGCGAGTGCACGGCGGGCTTCAGGCGCGCGTGGCGCTGTTCACCGACGAATACGGCGTGCACATCGAAGGCCCCGAGCAGGTGGATTTTTTGCAGGACGAGGTGCGCCCCGGCCCCCACCTGGCGGAGTTCTCCGCAGAGGTGCTGGGCGCCGTGTTTGCCCCGAAGTTCCTTTCTGGCACGGCGTCGGGCGAAGATGGCCTTGCGGGGATGCTGGACCGGCCCCAGGTGGTCGCCGCTGTGCGGGCAGGCGACAGCGCTGTGCGCGGCAGTGCAGACATCCACGCCGCCTGGCCAATGGCGCACGACCTGTGTGCCGACAACACCATCAGCGTGGAGAACATCCTGGCCGTCGTGCACACGCCTGTCGTTGCACACAAGGAGCACAAGGCCTACGGCTGGTTCCAGCAGACGGATTTCTCCGTCTGCCAGCGCCATGTGGACGAAGACGGCGATCAGCGCGACGACAACGTGTTCATCACGGTGTGGAAGACCTGGGACTTCTACCTGTCGGTGGAGCAGCTTCGCCCGAGGGGCTTGCTGGCCCGGATGGTGGCGGCCCTGCTGCGCCGGCCCGCACAGGCCGGCCCCGAACTGACGCTGCTGTACCGCAGCTACCAGGAAGGCGAACCCGGCGAATGGAAGCCGCTGTCACAAAGCGCCGCGCCCGAAGCCTGGGAGCACTGCCAGAAGGCCTGGCGCGGCGTGCTGGACTATGTGCGCAAGGCCGTGGGCCAGCACCGCGCACGCTACCCGCTGTACCAGCGGCTGGAGGCCGAGCTGTCAGCGACGCACATCGAGGACTTCACCCGCCTGCCCGTGTTCACCGAGCGCTACAACGACTGGTGGGACAGCGACAGGAACGGCCACTGGCAGGGCGACGTGTGGGTGGGTGCCCGCCAGCCCTGCATGCACGACGGCGAGCCCTGGGGCCGGGCGCTCAAGTTCAGCTGGGAGAACGGCAGCCCGGCGCAAGGTGACGACGAGGACAACGCGCACAGCGTCTACCAGGTCAATGTGGACGAGGCCCGCGAAGGCCCGGCGCTTGTCGAGTTCACCTATGCCCAGCGCCAGAGCGAAGCGAGGGTGGCGCTGCCGCGCGGTGCGGCAGACCATGTGGCGCGGCTGCTGCGGTTCTACCAAGTGGTGCAGGCCCGCCTGCGAGAGGAGCATGCGCGCGATGAGGAACAAGCCGCCGAGGCGCGCCGCATCGAAGCTGCGGTGCGTCTGCTTGCGACACCGCCGCTGGCACCTGATCTGCCGGACGCGGCCGTTTTTCCGCTGGAACTGATGACGCTCTCCGAGCAGTGGCAGGCTGGCGGGCGAGAGTACGTGGCCGCCGTCCGGGCCCACCAGCTCGCCATGGATGCATCGCGGATGCAGGCCTGTGGCGATGACAACGCCACCACAGTCATCACGGATGCGGGGAACGAAGACGAAGACGGCGAAGAACAAGACGAAAACGCCCTGCCCCCCGACCCACGCAAGGGTGCGGCGCCCACCGTGCTGCAGTTGGCACGCGTGGTCAATGCCCACGCCGACGAGGAGCTGGGTGAGCGCTTTCGCCAGCGCTTTGCCTTCGCGCCCGACGCCTTCGTACAGCGTGCCGCAAAAGCAGGCGTTTTCATCGGGCCGGTGATTGCGCTGGACGACGGCCGCGTGCTGGCCCGCATCGGCCCTGCGTACGACGACACCGCCCATTGGGTGGCCCTGCAGGGCACGCGCCACACGCCGCTGCCTTCGCTGCGGGGGCTGGGCCGCTCGCACGACCGGCAGGTCTTTGCCCGCAGCGACGGCCTGCAGATCACCACCCACCGGGGCTTCGAGGGACCAGTGGTCGCGCGGTTCGACTTGCCCCGGGGCAACGAAGGCCTGCCACCCCACGTCGCGGTGGCTGCGGGCCCGCTGGGGCAGCGCTGCGATGAAATCATCCCCTTCAACGACGGCCAGCGCGTGCTGCTGCGCAACCCCACAGGCATCTACCTGCTGACCAGCGCGGAGGAAGCCGGCAGTGGCAATGGTGGCCATGGCGGGGTGCAGCGCCTGCACCCGCAGACCTTCGAAGAAGACGGCCCCTATACCTGGCCCAAGAACCAGATGGACGAAGAGGTGGGCGGCCAGACCCTCACCGTGCTGGCGCTCGACATGCTGCACATGGCCCTGTCTCCCGACGAGCGCCACATCGCCGTGGGCGACCAGGACAGCCAGCATGTGCTGCTCGACGCGCAAGGTGCGCTGCTGGCCGAGTACGAACCGCGCTCGTCCTACCCGCACCACGCGGCCTTCTCGCACGACGGCGCGCGGCTGTTCGCCAACTCGTGCCACCTGTACTGGGGCAGCACGCTGTCGGTGCCGCTAGCGCCGCAGCCTGCGGCACCCGGTGCGGAGAATCTTCCGGCACTCGACGAACGCTGCCGGGTGTACGCATCGGCCACCCAGCCCGGGCTGGCGATCCTGGGGGATGCCGATGGCTACCTGCACGCGATCGGCGACGACGGCCGGCCACTATGGCGCCACCATGTGGGGAGCACGATCAGCGCCATCGAGATCTCTCCGGACGGCAGCACGCTGTGGGCGGCAAGCTATGGGGGCTATCTGGCCAAGCTGGAGTACAACGAGGCTGGCATGGACCCCCACTCCATCGGCACCTCGCCGTATGCGGAAACCCGCCGCTGGATTTTCTGGAGCGACGAGGCCGGGCCGCTGCGCTGGTAGGCGGCTCACGCATCTTCCGGTGCTGGAGCCCCGGATGCCGCCACGGCGGCAGACCCTTTACTGCAGCACCAGCTCCACCCGCCTGTTCTTGGCCCGGCCTTCATCGGTGCCATTGTTGGCCACTGGCGCCAGCGATGCCACGCCGTTGCCCACAAGGCGGTTCGCGGCAATGCCGTAGTCCCGGGCCAGCACGGCGGCCACTGCGTCGGCACGGCGCTTGGACAGCGCCAGGTTGCTGTCGAAACCGCCCACGCTATCGGTATGGCCCACCACGTGCAGCTTGACGGCCGGTTCGGCCTTCAGGAATGCCGCGATCTGGTCGAGCGACGGCTTGGACTCGGGCTTGACGTCAGCCTTGCCGGTGTCGAACAAGATGCCGTAGATGGCGACCTTGCCGCTTGCGGTGATGGACTTGCCGATGTCGGACGCGCTGACCACCACCATGTTCTGCTCCATGGCCTTGGTCTCCAGGATGTCCACGGCGATGTAGGCGCCTTGCTTGGACTTGTAGGTGGCGTCTTCCTTGGGCCAGTCGATGGCGACCAGGCGCACGGTGGTGTTGCCCTTCTGGAAGGTGCCGGTGCGCACGGTGCTGGCATCGGCCGCGTACATCACGTACTCGCTGCGGTTGTTCTTGATGATGTCGCGCTGCCCGCTGCTGAAGTTGGCCAGGAAGTTGGTATAGCTGCCCGCCGCGCTGTCGCGCGTGGAGTCGTACAGCGCGGTGAAGCCGCCGGCCGCGAGCTCGTTGGCGTAGTTGCGGTACAGCTCCAGCGATCGCGTGGCGCCGGGTGCTTCGTACCACAGGCGGGTGAGCCTGCCTTCGAGCTCCAGCGGGGGCTTCACGTAGCGGCGCTTATTGGCCTGCAGGTCGAATTCCTTGAAGGTGGAGGTCTGGAACTCCACCGCGTCGAAGTTGCGCACTTCATAACCCACGATGGTGCTGCCGCCGAAGCGCTTGACGGCCGGGTGGTCCTTGGAGCCCGCAAGGTCCTGCGCACCGGCGCCGCCGTGGCAGGCCATGGCCAGGAACCCGAGGCACAGCGACGCGCCCCACTGACGAAACAGCCGCATGGTCATGAGCATTCTCCGGTTGAAGCGGGTGTAGGGGAAAGGAAGCCGGCGCGCCGCCAGCAAACGCCCGGCCATCATAGGCGCGCGCCCAGCGGGGCACCATGGACTGAAGGTACCTGCAAACACCGGCTCAGCGGCATTTGCGCACAAAGTCACACAGGGCGCTTCAGAAATGCGGACCGGGCCCTTCGCTGGCGAGCGTGTCCTGCGCGTTGCGCAAAGGGCAGACCTTGAGCGACAGGCAGCCGCAGCCGATGCAGCCGTCGAGCTGGTCGCGCAGCGACGTGAGGGTGCGGATACGCTCATCCAGGTCCTCGCGCCAGCGCGCAGACAGGCGCCGCCAGTCGGCCACCGTGGGCGTGCGGCCCGCGGGCAGCGCCTGCAGCGCCTCTCCAATGGCCGCCAGCGGCACCCCCATGCGCTGGGCCACCTTGATCACGGCCACGCGGCGCAGCACCGACCGCGGGTAGCGCCGCTGGTTGCCCGCGCTGCGCAGGCTGGCGATCAGGCCGCGCGCCTCATAGAAATGCAGTGCCGATACGGCCAAGCCGCTTCGGCGAGCCACCTCGCCCACGGAAAGGTCTGCGGCAAGGTCCATGGCCGGATCGCCAGCGGCATCGTCGTGCTTCATGCGGGCACCTCAATAAAAGACATTGACCTCAACCAAAGTTGAGGTTTGATACTAGCACGTCCTTTCAACGATTCCAGGAAATCGCATGCCACAGATCGCCTCTTTCCTCACACCCCACGATGCCGCAAGCCTCACGCGCCTTGTACACCTCAACCCCGAGCGCCTGTACGACCCCGCGCCCAATGGCTACTCGCACCTGGTGGTGGCGCCGCTGCACGGCCGCACGGTGTACGTCTCGGGCCAGGGCGGTGAGAACGCGGCGGGCGAGCTGCCGTCCGGTTTTGCGGCGCAACTGGACCAGGCGCTGCGCAACATGGAAGCAGCCCTGGCTGCGGCGGATGCCACGGTGCATGACGTCGCACGGCTCACGCTGCTGGTGGTGGACCACACCGAGGAGCGCCTGGCGCTGTGGACCCAGGCGGCGCGCGGTGTGTGGAAAGATGCACCCACGCCAGCCTGCACGCTGATACCCGTACCGCGCCTTGCGCTCGACGGCATGCTGGTAGAGGTGGAAGCGACCGCCGTGGTGACAGGCACGGCAGCGACACCAGGCACCGCGGCACAGATCCGACGGATCTGAGGCCCGGCGGCCGGATTGCGGCGCGCGGCCCCCAAACCGCTCCGGTTGTGGCGTACCATCGCGCGCAGCGGTCGCATACCGAGACCCACACAGGAGGACCCATGGCCAAAGGTGATCAGCGCAGCAACAAGATGACGAAGAAGCCCAAGAAGGACACGTCGATTCCGAAGGATTCGCACGGCTCCGACCGCCCCGTGCCACCGGTGACTGCCGTCCTGCCGCGTGGCAAGGACAAGAACAAGTAAAGCCTGGGAAACCGGCCTGGCCTTTGCCGCCAGACGAAAGCCCGAAGCCCCGAAGCCCCAAGGCAGCGGGGCTTTCTTTTCTTGGGCGCTCGCCCCTCGACCATTGCGCGCATCGCCGGGCCATTCAATGCAGGCCCGGCGTGCGGGATCAATTCACGCCGCCGGACGGCAGTCGCGCCAGCCAGTCCTGCTGCGGCTCAGGGCGACCGAACAGGTACCCCTGGTAGACGATGTCGGGCGCACGCTGGCCCAGGAAATCGGCCTGCTCACGGGTCTCAACCCCTTCAGCCACCACACGCAATCCGAAGTGGCGTGCCACCGACAGGATGCCTTCGACCAACACGCCATCGTCGGCATTGGTGGGCGCCTCGTGCACGAACGAGCGGTCGATCTTGATCTCCTGAATGGGCAGGCGCTTGAGGTACGCCAGCGAGGAGTAGCCGGTGCCGAAATCGTCCAGCGAGAACTCCACGCCCAGGGCGGCCAGCTCGCGCATCTTGGCCACGGCTTCGTCGAAGTCGTCGATCACCAGGCCTTCGGTCACTTCCAGCGTGAGCAGCGACGGATCGGCGCCGGTGGTGGCCAGGATGCCGCGCAGTTGCGGGATGAAGCTGGCTTGGCGGAACTGGCGCGCACTGAGGTTGACCGAGAGCTTCAGGCGTCGCTCGCGCATGACGGGCTGGGCGAGCAATGCGCAGGCATGCGTCAGCACCCAGTTGCCCAGCCCCACGATCAGGTCGGACTCCTCAGCAATGGAGATGAAGGCCGCGGGCGACAGCAGGCCGTCGCGCGGGTGCTGCCAGCGCACCAGCACCTCGGCGCCCGTGAGCCGGCCGTGCACATCCACCTGGGACTGCAGGAAAAGCCGCAGCTCATCGGCCGCAATCGCGTGGCGCAGCGAACGCTCCACCTGGAACCGATGCTCCGCCGCCTCACCCATGCCTTGCTCGAAAAAGGCCGAGCGCCCACCACCCGCTTGTTTGGCACGGTGCAGCGCGGTGCCCGCACGGCGCAGGGCCTCGTGCGGCGAGTCGCTCGCGTTCTGGGGGTACAGGGTGATCCCGATGCTCGCGCCCAACTGCGCCTCTTCCGCGCATCCCTCCAGCCTCAGGGGCTGCAACAGCAGCGACTGCAGTTGCTCCGCAAAGGCCAGGGCGCGGCGGCTCGCCTGGGGCGGAAGCAGGCCCAGGTCATGCAGCACGATGGCGAATTCATCGCCGGCCACGCGCACCAGCAAACCATGCGCCGGAAGCGTCTGCGACAGGCGCAGGGCCACGGCGCACAGCAGGCGGTCGCCCATCTCGCTGCCCCGGGCATCGTTGAAGGTGGTGAAGCGGTCCAGGTCCAGGAGCACCAGCGCGTGCAGGGGCTGCGAGCCCACAGCGCCACGCCAGCGCAGCGCAGTCAGTCGCTCCACCAACATGGTGCGATTGGGCAGGCTGGTCAGCGCATCGAAATGCGCCAGCCGATGGATCTCGGCGGCGGCGCGGCGGCGTTCGGTGACGTCCTGCTTGATCTCCACGTAATGGCTGATGTGGCCGTCCGGCTGGCGGATGGGTGCCACCACCACGGCTTCGACGATCTCGGCGCCATCCTTGCGGCGATTGACCTGCTCGCCCACCCAGTTCTCGCCGCGTGCGAGCGTGTCGCGCAGGCTCACCCACTGGGCCAGCGCCATGCCGTTGCTCGACACGGACGAAGACGACTGCCCTATCACCTCGTCCTGCGAGTACCCGGTGCGGGTGAGAAACGCGGCGTTGACGTACTCGATGCGGCCTTCAAGGTCGGTGATGGCGATGCTCTCGGGGCTTTGCTCGACCGCGCGCAGCAGCTTGCGCAGCTCGGCATCGCGCGTGGCCAGGCTGGATGCCGTCTGCTGCGCCTCGCGCACGCGGCGCAGGTAGCTGCGCCGGGACATGAGCGTGGCGGCGGCCGTCACGGCCAACACTCCGCTGAGGTAAGCCACGTACGCCGCCAGGTTGCCGTAGCGCGGTGGCGGCATGTAGTTGTTGAGGTCAGCCCAGACGAACACCAAGAACAGCAGCGCCGTGGCGCCCGTGACCCACAGTGTGTATCGCGCCCCCAGCACCCAGCCCGCCACGACGATGATGACCGGGAAATTGACCAGGCTGGGCCCGCGCAGGCCGCCGTTGCTGGCCGACAGCGCCGCCACCACCGCCCATACGCCCCACACCAGCACCAGGCCCGCGGAATGCCAGCGCTGAAGGTGGCCCAAAAGCACGGCCACAGCGCCCATCACTCCCACGCCCAGATTCATCAGAACACGTGCCCAGGGCAGCGGTTCGTCCAGCAGCAGCAGCGAGGCAATCATGACGCCGGTGATGGCGACCGTCCACGAACCTGCACGTACGAGCTGCTGACTGGTGACGTCATCGCGCGCGCGGGGCAAAGGAGATGAAGGAGTGACAGGGGGCATGGTCAATGCAGTGACAACCGTTCTGGCATGGTAACGCTATCCATCGGCCGGATCGAGGCGGCAGTGGCCACCAACATGGACAGCGGCACCCCGGGGTTCGTCCAGGCGAAAGGCGCCAGATCGGCACCGTGTCGACGGGCCGGGGGTCGGCGTGGTGGATGAAAAGGCGGCGCACCACCCGCGCCGCCGGCGCGCCCCGGGGATGAATGGCAACCACGCTCGGGCCGTTGCCGCTGTGCGCTGCGCCGCTACCGGGCCGCCTGCACGCCTGCGGCCTTGACCACACGCCGCCAGCGCTTCACTCCTTGCGGATGAAGTCGGTGTAGTCTGCGGAGCGCGATGCGACAACCACCAGGCCCTGCACCTCCAGCTGCTTGCGGATATCGGACGCCTTGAAGGCGCGCTCCATCTCCTTTTCAAGGCGCGCCACCACGGCCGGCGGAGTGCCTGCAGGGGCGGAGATACCGACCCACGACACGGCCTCTGCCTGTGCACCCGGCAGTGGTGCTACACCACGTCCCCGGACGACGGTTCTCGCACGCCCGAGCCTTTGCCCTTGGCCTTGGCGCGCGCGTCCTTCTTGGCCTGGCGCTTGGCATCCTCCGCCAGCCCGGCGTCGCGCCAGGCCTCGAACTCCGCGGGCGTCTCCAAGGTGATGCGGCCCAGGATGGCGGTGCGAAAGTCGGTCATCACGATCTCGGCGGTCTTTTGCAGGTTCACGCGGCCACCGCCCAGCATGGCTCCGCGCTTTCGGCCGATGGCTTCGAGCAGTTCGTCGTCCTGCATCGCGGCCATCGCACCGGCGGGCAGACCCAGCTTGTAGCGCGCCTCCAGCAGCGGTGCGTAGTGCGCCTGAAGACGGCGCAGCAGCTCCAGCGCAACCAGCTCCTCGTCGTAGGCGTTGCGGCCCACGGCGCCGCTGGCGGCCAGGTTGTAGCCGCTCTCGGGCACGATGATGCGCGGCCACAGCATGCCGGGGGTGTCCCACAGGTAGAAGTCGTCAGCCAGGGTGATGCGCTGCTCGATCTTGGTGATGCCGGCCTCGTCGCCCGTCTTGGCCTGGCGCTTGTTCGACAGGGTGTTGATGAGCGTGGACTTGCCCACGTTGGGCACGCCGCAGATGAGCACGCGCATGGGCTTGGCCATGCCGCCGCGGTTGGGCGACAGCAGGTGGCAGGCGTCGATGAGCTTGCGCGCAGGCGCCGCATCCGACGCATCGAGCGGCACGGCGCGCGTGTCGCTCTGGGCGTTGTACCAGTCCACCCACAGCGGGGTGCGCGCGGGGTCGGCCACGTCCTGCTTGTTGAGCACCTTGACCGAGGGCTTGTGGCCGGTGAGCTCGGCCAGCAGCGGGTTGCTGCTGGAGCCCGGCAGGCGCGCGTCCAGCACCTCGATCACCACATCGATGTCCTTGATGCGTTCGGTGATGGCTTTCTTGGTCAGGTGCATATGACCGGGGAACCACTGGATGGCCATGCGGAATTCTTTCTGTGTTCTCTGGGATTGTCCGGCCAGACCAGCGAGGGCCGTGGTCGGGGGCTCTAGGGCAGATCATCGGCGCGGTGGAACACGGCCAGGGCGGCGGCTGCCAGGGGCCAAGGATAATCGCGGTCTTCCCCGCTTCGGGCCGCCGCGCCTTCGACCACCATGCCAGCCCCCACCCCTGCCCCCCGCAAAGCCCCCACCAGCAAGGCCGACAAGGAAGTGCTGTTCAAGGGCGTCACCTGCGCCCTGATCGGCCTGGTGATCCTGCTGGCGCCCCATGTCGCTCGCTCCACCAGCGTGCGCGAACTGATGGCCCAGGCGTCCGTGGTGGGCTGGTTCGCGTTCGTGCTGGGGCTGGCCTTCATCGTGCAGTATGGCGTGCGCCGCGCCAAGGCCAGCCGCAGCCGGCCGTGACACCGGCCACCCCCGCCCTGCCACCGCCCGCCCGCGCCGTGGACGGCGCTTCTGCCCTGGCGATGTTCCAGGCCCTGCAGGCACGCGCCCAGGTGGCCGGCATCACCCTGCGCAACCCGCCACCCGAGCCCACAACGTGCTGCGGCCGGGGCTGCAACGGCTGTGTGTGGGAGGGGTTTCTGGACGCCGCCGAATACTGGCGGCAGGAGGCCCTGCTGCAGTTGCAGGGCTGATTTCAGGCATTTTTTGCCGCTATCGCTCTTGGGGCAAGCGTCATTTGCTATCAAAACACTAGCAAAATCAACCTGCCGCGGCGGCCCGATGCGACCCAGGCGCAGCGGTGCTCAGGCTCAGCCCAACTCCTTGACCGCCATGTACTGCTCGCGCCAGGCTTCGAACGGCAGCGTGTCCGCAGCCTCGATGGCCTTTTGCGCGGCCATGGATTCGTCGGCCAGTGCGAGATAGCGGGCCTGCTGATCGGCGCTCCACGGCAGTCCGAGCAGCGCATCGCGTGCCGCCATGGATTGCTGCAGCGCAAAGCTCTCGAAGCTGTTGTGGTGCGCCGACTGGATTGCGCCGAGCACTCGGGCCGAAGGGGTCTGGGCCGGCGCGGCCATGAGGGCCCGTGCATCCTGCAGCGCTGCGCTGTAGTCGTCGGTGCCGTGGGTTGCATCGAGTGCGGCGGCCAGTGGCGCGCACTCGGCCAGTACCTCGGCGCCCCAGTCCGCCAGGGTCACGCTCAGGCCATTGCGCGCCAGATGCAGGCCCGGCTCGCGGCCACGCTCTGCCGTGAGGTGCTGGTTGTGCTTGAGCTCGGCGATTTCGGCCGGCGTGTCGGGCGGGCTGTCGGACAGCAGGCAGTGCAGCAGGAACACGTCCAGCAGGCGCATGGTGGGCGCGGTGATGCCCACGGGCACGAACGGGTCCAGGTCCATGAGGCGCACTTCAACGTATTCGACGCCGCGCTCGCGCAGCGCGTGCAGCGGGCGCTCGCCGGTGCGCACGGTGCGCTTGGGGCGGATGGTGCCGTAGAACTCGTTCTCGATCTGCAGCAGGCTGGTGCCCAGCTGGTTGTAGTCGCCGCCCGGGTTGCGCACGCCCAGGGTTTCGTAGGCGGGATAGGGCTTGGTCAGTGCCTCGTGCAGCGAATTGGCATAGCCCTTGAGGCCGTTGTAGCTCACGGCCAGCGTGGCCTGGGCATCGCTCTGGTAGCCCAGGCGCCCCATGCGCAGCGACGTGGCGTGCGGCAGGTACAGCGCCTGCCCGCCGGGCAGCTCCTGCAGGCCGTGCTCGCGCCCCGCCACGAAGCAGGGGCACAGCGCGGGCGATGCGCCGAACAAATACAGCAGCACGAAGGCATGGCGGCGGAAGTTGCGGATGAGCGAGAAGTACTGCTCGCTGTCCACACCGGGCAGCGACCAGTTGTAGTGGATACCCGAGATGGTCTGCATGCGCCGGCCATACCGGTGGCCCAGGCCCATGCGGTAGACGCTCTTGGCACGCCCCACGTTGGAGCTGCCGTAGCGGCCGATGGGAATGGTCTCGTCGGTAGGCAGCCCGCAGGGCATGCTCGATGCCCAGAGCAGCTCGCCGCCGCTGTCCTTGAGCGTGTGGTGCACGAACTGGTGCACTTCGGTCAGCTCGTTCAGGCACTCATCCACGCCCTTGTGGGCACCCGTGATGAGTTCGAGCTGCGACTCGCTGTAGTCGGTGGTGACCAGCGGGTGCGTGAGCGCCGAGCCCAGGGCCACGGGGTGCGGAGTCAGCGCGAGTCCCCCGGCCGGCAGCGCGCGCAACCCTTCCTTCTCGATGCCGCGGCGAATCCCTCCCAGGGCATCCGCCGGGTAGGCGGCCAGTCTTTCGTGCAATTTGCTCATATCTTTATACCGATCCAACTTCTGTCGGCCCGGAACTTAGCACGGAGCACGATTGCACGTACGGACGTGGCTTAAACCCTGGCCGCCAGGGCCTTTCCAACCTCGTTGGTGCCCTGCGCCGCGCCGCTTTGTGGTACTTGCTCACCGGCGCGCTCCGTGACCTCGGCCAGGCGGGCTGCCAGTTGCTCGGGCACGTCGGCGCCAATCCCCAGGTGGATGCCCTGCGTGAGCGTGATGTGGGCCGCCTCGAAGGAGCCCGCCCCCGCGCACAGGATGGTGCGCGTGGGTGCGCTTTCGTGGGCCAGCACCAGCATGGCGGGCACCACGGCTTCGGGCTTGAGCGCGTCGAGCACCTCCTGGGGCATCAGGCCTTCGGTCATGCGCGTGGCGGCCGTGGGGGCCAGCGCGTTCACGCGAATGCCGTACTTGGCGCCTTCGATGGCCAGCGTCTGCATCAGCCCCACCTGCGCAAGCTTGGCCGCGCCGTAGTTGGACTGGCCGAAGTTGCCGTACAGGCCCGTGGACGAGGTCGTCATCACGATGCGGCCGTACTGCTGCGCCACCATGTGCGGCCACACGGCCTTGCAGCAGTGGGCGGCACCCATCAGGTGGACCTGAACAACCAGGTTGAAGTCGGCCATGTCCATCTTTGAAAACGACTTGTCGCGCAGGATGCCGGCGTTGTTGACCAGGATGTCCACCCGGCCCCAGGCGTCGATGGCCTGCTGCACCATGGCTTGCACCGCCGCGAAGTCGGTGACGGACGCGCCGTTGGCCAGCGCCTGGCCGCCAGCCGCGATGATCTCGTCGGCCACCGCCTGCGCCGCGCCCACGGTGGCGCCGCTGCCATCCACCGCGCCTCCCAGGTCGTTGACCAGCACCTTGGCGCCGCGTGCGGCCAGTGCCAGCGCATGCTGACGGCCCAGGCCACCCCCTGCACCTGTGACGATGGCCACGCGGCCTTGGAAGTCGATACCCATGAATGCTTCTCCTGTTGGTTGTCTTTGCACAATAGAGGGCCGGTGCCGGGGGCACGCTGCGCGTGGGACTTTAAGCCAGACGGCGCGCAGCCGCGGTTGCGCATGCGACTGGCGGGTACGCGCCCGGGCCCGATCAGTTAAGGTGCTCGTCGCCGATCCCCGGGAGTGCACAGCCTGTGCCCGGTGCCTGGCGACGAGCGCTCTTCATTTCATAGCTGTCAGCGCTTTTCCAGCAAGCGCCAGCAGCATTTTGGCAAAGGAAATCTCCCATGAAAGCTACCTGGAACGGCGTCACGGTCGCCGAAAGCGACGACACCGTCGTGGTCGAAGGCAACCACTACTTCCCTGAAGCGTCGCTCAAGCGCGAGTACTTCACGTTCAGCAACCACAAGACCACGTGCCACTGGAAAGGCCAAGCCAGCTACCTCTCCCTGCTGGTCGATGGCGAGATGAACACGGATGCGGCCTGGTTCTATGCCGATCCCAAGCCCGAGGCCGAGGAAATCCGGGGCCGGGTCGCGTTCTGGAAAGGCGTGAAAGTACAGGCCTGACGCCCCAGCGGCAACCCGCGCCGGTTATCCCTGCGCGCGCTGGACAATCGTGTGGATAAGTTTTGGCAAGTCCTGTATGACAACGCCAAGTGCTTGATTCATATGACACGGCATTGAACTGCACATTTTTTAGGCAGCGAGCGGAAAGAGGCCTTCCGGTTATCCCTGCCAGCACTGGACAATCCTGTGCATAAGTTTGGACAAGCCTTGTATGACAGCGTCAAGTGATTGATTTACAAGGATTGTCCTTGTGTTGCCCAAAAATAAGGCACCCCATCAACCCTGCGGTGCGGAAGCCTTTGCCTGGTGGCAGCAGACGCCAAAACCCGGGGTTATCCAAGCCTCCGCTGGACAATCATGTGGATAAGTCTGGACAAGCCTTGTATGACAAGCATAAGTCATTGATTTACAAGACATATCCTTGCGCTGCTTAAAAACAAGGCACCCGGCGCATGCCGACGCGGAGCGCGCACTCCATCCCAAACCACGCCAGACGTTCCTCTATTCATAGCTGCCAGCGCTTGCCCCATCAGCGCCAAAACCCTAAAACATGTCAGATCTTCACCTCCTGCACAGCCCCGCCGCCGAACGCAACAGCGCGCCCATCCTGGCCTGCCTGCAACCCCTGCTGGCCCCCCAGGGGCGCGCACTGGAAATCGCCAGCGGCACCGGCCAGCATGCGGCGCATTTCGGCGCCGCCCTGCCCGGCTGGACCTGGCAGCCGAGCGACCTGCATAGCACCCACTTCGGCTCCATCGCCGGCTGGGCCGCGAAGGCCGGTGCCGGCAACGTTCTGCCTCCCGTGCTGCTCGACGTGATGCAGACGCAGTGGCCTGCCGATGGGGCCTCCTTCACAGAGGAGTTCGACCTCATCTACTGCGCCAACATGCTCCACATAGCCCCGTGGGCCTGCTGCGCGGGCCTGGTGCAAGGCGCAGCGCGTCACCTCGCGCCGGGTGGCCGGCTCGCCACCTACGGTCCTTACCTCGAAGACAATGTGCCCACCGCTGCGGGCAACCTCGCGTTTGACGCCAGCCTGCGCGCACAGGACAGCGCCTGGGGCATCCGGCGCCTGGAAGACGTGGCCGCAACCGCCGCCGCAGCAGGGCTCGCACTGCAGCAGCGCCACGCCCTGCCCGCCAACAACCTCTTGCTGGTGTGGGCGCGCGCAGAAGGCTCCGCCCCCTGACCGCTGGCCTGCCCGCTCGCCCGCTTGATTGATCGATTGACCCACCGACAGCCCATGACCCAGCCCGCCGCCCCCTTCTTCATCGCCCACGTAGAACCCGACGGCCTGCAATGCGACGCCTGGCCCGAGCAGCCCCTGCTGCTGTCCATGGAACAGGGCGGGATCGACTGGCCCAGTTCCTGCCGCAACGGCACCTGCCGCACCTGCATCGGCGTGCTGGCCGAGGGCGAGGTGCGCTACGCCATCGAGTGGCCCGGCCTGACCGCCGAGGAAAAGGCCGAGGGCTGCGTACTGCCCTGCGTGGCCTACCCGGTGAGCGACGTGCGCCTGCAAGCGCCGAGCATCTGAGACCCTCTTCCAGGTTTTTTAAGGCCGCAACCCATGGCGGCCCGGAACGCGAAGGCGCTTTCGCGCTTGCTGCGCCCGGCAGTCCTCACCCAGAATCTCCCGCACATGCATTGCAAAGGGAGGGAGGACGCCATGAACATCCACGCCACGCCGGCCGCTCCTGCGGCCACCGCACCCTGCGCCGCCGACCGCCGCCTCACCCGCGACGACATCCTGACCCAGTGCATCGCCGCAGACGCGCATTGGGCCGAGCACCCCGGACGCAACCTGGTGCTGCTGTTCGACGGCACCGGGAACATCCTGGGCAATCAGCAGGACACCAATGTGGTCAAGCTCTTGCGCATGCTCGGCAAGGGCCGCGACCCGTCGGGCGGCGAGCCCACCCAGCTGGTGTACTACGACCCCGGCGTGGGCACGGCCAACGAATTCCCGGCGGATGGCATGGTGTCGAAGGCCGGGAACCGCCTGCGGCAGCTGGCAGGCCTCGCACTGGGCAACGGCGTGTTCCCCAACATCGCCGAGGCCTACCGGTTCCTGGTCAACACCTACCAGCGCGGCGACCGCATCTATCTGTTCGGCTTCTCGCGCGGCGCGTTCACGGCGCGCGCCGTGGCCGGGATGATCAACATGTACGGCCTGATCCACACCGAGGGCCTGCCGCTCATTGAAAACATGGTGCGCACCTACTTCGCTCCCAGCGACCACAAGAATCAGGCAGGCACCAAGGAGCGCACGGATTTCGCGCAGGACGTGATCAAAAATTTCTCGCTGGGCCGCACACCGCTGGTGCACTTCGTGGGGGTGTGGGACACGGTGGAGGCCATCGGCCTGGGCGGTGTGGGCAGCATCAGGATCAGCAATTCCAAGGGGTTCGCAGACAAGCGCTTCGCCCACGTGCGCCATGCCATGTCGCTGCATGAATCGCGCAGCAAATACGCACCCCGCCGCTACGACGACCCGCACTTCACCACCGAAGAGAAGCCCTGGCGCAGCTACGACCAGCGCTGGTTCCGCGGCGTGCACAGCGATGTGGGCGGCTCGTACGCGCGCGACGGGCTGTCCGATCTCACGCTCGCCTGGATGGTGGACGAAGCCCATGCCCAAGGCCTGCGCGTGGACAAAGGCCAGCTGCGGCCCGGCGACCCGCTCGCCGCCATGCACGACCAGGCCTACGACTGCCCCTACTGGGCCTGGACGGGCCTGAACGCACGCGAGCGCGAGGCCAGCGACTTCATCGACCCCACGGCACGCCCGGTGGACGGCGCCGTGCCCGCCAGCACCGTGCCGCGCACGCAGCCCTGGCGATGGCTGGGGATGGCGCTGGCCATCGCGACAGCCGTGCTGTTTGCCATCACATTCCGGCAGGGCCTTGACGCATGCGATTTGAGCGCGGCTCCCGCGTGGGCGCGGCATCTGCCGTCGGCGTTTCAAATCTCAGCCCATTGGCACGACGAATGGGGCGTGGCCTGCGGCGACACCGTGGGCGTGCGCCGCGCCATCGCCTGGGACTGGGCCCTGCTCGCCAGCTATGCCCTGTGGCTGGCCTACCCGGTGGCCTGGTCCCTGCGGCGGCTGGTGGCACTCGCCGTACCGCCGGGCCGGGCACTGGGGGCGCTCTACCGGCATGCACACTGGGTGATGGGCCTTCTGGTGGTGTCGGACATCGTGGAGAACTGCGCCACGCTGCACATGCACCAGCCGCATTGGCCGACCGCGCTGACGATAGCCAGCAGTATCAAGCTGCTGTCCCTGCTGCTGCTGGCCAGGGTGATGCTGGCCGGATTCCGGGCGGGGCGCGAGGGTAGCCGCGGCCCCGCGTCGCCCGCGGCCCAACTGCACTAAAATCGCTGCTTTTGGGGCGCAGAGCGCTCCTGCACCGTGCGGCCAGCGCCGCGCTGCCCGCTCTTTGGAATCGGCCCTACCGGGCCGTGGCCGGATCAGCGTGCGGTGCCCGCCACCCGCGCTGCCCATCGAAAGCCGCCCTCCAATGACCTCCCCCCTGACCCCCGTGCCGATCTCGCCCGTCGAGGACATCGTGGCCGAGATGCGCGCCGGGCGCATCGTCATCCTGGTGGATGAAGAAGACCGCGAAAACGAAGGCGACCTCGTCCTGGCCGCCGACCACGTGACCCCCGAGGCCATCAATTTCATGGCCCGCTTCGGCCGGGGCCTGATCTGCCTGACCCTCTCCCGCGAGCGCTGCGAGCGTCTGCGCCTGCCGCCCATGGTGGCCAGCAACGGCACCAAGATGGGCACGGCCTTCACCGTTTCGATCGAAGCCGCCGAGGGCGTGACCACCGGCATCTCCGCCGCAGACCGCGCGCGCACGGTGCAGGCCGCTGTGGCGCCGAACGCCGTGGCCGCCGACCTGGTTCAGCCCGGCCACATCTTCCCCCTGCAGGCCGTCGAAGGCGGCGTGCTCATGCGCGCCGGCCACACCGAAGCCGGCTGCGACCTGGCCGTGATGGCCGGCTGCAGCCCCGCGTCGGTGATCTGCGAGATCATGAAGGACGACGGCACCATGGCACGCCTGCCGGACCTGCAGATCTTTGCCGCTGAACACGGCCTCAAGATCGGCACCATCGCCGACCTGATCGAATACCGCAGCCGCAACGAATCGCTGGTCGAAAAAGTGGGCACGCGCGTGCTGCAGACGGCCTTCGGCGCCTTCACCGCGCACGCCTTCCGCGACAAGCCCAGCAAGGAGCTGCACCTGGCCCTGGTCAAGGGCCAGTGGGCCGCCGACGACGTGGTGCCCGTGCGTGTGCACGAACCGCTGTCGGTGCTGGACGCACTCGAGGTCAACCGCTCCATGCATTCGTGGAGCCTTGACACCAGCCTGCAGCACCTGTCCGAGCAGGGCAAGGGCGTGGCCGTTCTGCTCAATTGCGGCGAGACGGCCGACCAGCTCCTCGCGCAGTTCGAAGGCACGGCCCGTGCGGCGCAAGCCCCCGAACGCGGCCGCATGGACCTGCGCACCTACGGCGTGGGCGCGCAGATCCTGCGCGAATGCGGCGTGCACAAGATGGCCCTCATGGGCCAGCCACGCCGCATGCCCAGCATGGCGGGCTACGGCCTCGAGATCACCGGGTTCATTCCCAAAGAGTAAAAGAACAGAGAACAGGATCACTCCATGTTTGGCGCAGAAAAAGGAACGGCGGACAAGCTCGACGGCAAGAAGCTGCACATCGGCATGGTGCAGGCCCGCTTCAATGAAGGCATCACCAACGCCCTGGCCGCCGCATGCCGCGCCGAGCTGCTGGCGCTGGGCGTGCAGGAAAAGAACATCAAGCACGTGCTCGTGCCCGGCGCACTCGAAGTGCCCGTGGCCCTGCAGGCCATGGCCGAGGCCGATGAGTACGACGCGCTGATAGCGCTGGGCTGCATCATCCGCGGCGAGACCTACCACTTCGAGCTGGTGGCCAACGAGTCCGGCGCGGGCGTCACACGTCTGACGCTCGACTACCAGATCCCGATAGCCAACGCCATCATCACCACCGAGAACATGGAACAGGCCATCGCCCGCCAGACCGACAAGGGCGTGGACGCTGCCCGCGTCGCGGTGGAGATGGCCAACCTGCTGGACGAACTGTCATGAGCGAAAGCACCCCAACACCCGCCCGCCCGCCCAAGCAGTCGCGCACCGGCCTCAAGAGCACCGGGGCCCGCAAGGCGGCCTCCAAGTCCAACCGCAGCCGCGCGCGCGAATTCGCACTGCAGGCGCTGTACCAGCACCTGGTGGGCGGCAACGACGCCCACGCCATCGACGCCTTCACGCGCGACCTGGCAGGCTTTCACAAGGCCGACTCGGTGCACTACGACGCGCTGCTGCACGGCTGCATCGCCACCGCGGCCGACATGGACGCGCTGATCACCCCGCTGCTGGACCGCAAGATGGCCGAGATCTCGCCCATCGAACACGCCGTGATGTGGATCGGTGTGTACGAGTTCCAGCATTGCCTGGACGTGCCCTGGCGCGTGGTGCTCAACGAATGCATCGAGCTGGCCAAGGAGTTTGGCGGCACCGACGGCCACAAGTACGTGAACGCTGTGCTCAACGGCCTTGCGCCCAAGTTGCGCGCCGTGGAAGTCGCAGCCGACAAGGCTGCGGGCAAAGGCAGCAGCCCCGCTGCCGACGAAGATACGCCGCCCGCCTGAGGCCAGACGGCCTTCGTCGCACGCCGCTGCCGGCCACCGTTTGCACGCTGGCGGCAGACACGATCCGGCGCTCATTCTTTCTGCGGCCGAGCATGCCCGCTGCCCAGGACCGATGGGCACCACGGACCTTTTGCCATGAGGTTTCCATGAAGTTTTCCACGCGCGCCGAGCGCATCGAACCGTTCTATGTGATGGAAGTCGCCAAGGCAGCGCAGGCCCTGGCGCGCAAGGTGGCGGGTACGCGCGAGCCGATGATCTTCCTGAATATCGGCGAGCCGGATTTCACTGCGCCACCCCTGGTGCAGGAGGCCGCCGCACGCGCTGTGCACAGCGGCGCCACACAGTACACCAACGCCCTGGGCCTTGATGCCTTGCGCGAGCGCATCAGCGGCTGGTACGAAAGCCGATTTGGCGTTCAAGTCCCCGCGCGCCGCATCGTGGTGACGGCCGGCGCATCGGCCGCGCTGCAACTGGCGTGCCTGGCGCTCATCGAGTCGGGCGACGAGATCCTCATGCCCGACCCGAGCTATCCCTGCAACCGCCACTTCGTGAGCGCGGCCGAGGGCAAGGCCGTGCTGCTGCCCACCACGGCCGCCGAGCGCTACCAGCTGAGCGCCGACAAGGTGCGCGCCGCGTGGACGGACAAGACCCGTGGCGTGCTGCTGGCCTCACCGTCGAACCCTACCGGCACGTCCATTGCACCCGATGAACTGCGCCGCATCCACGAGGTGGTGCGCGAGCACGACGGCATCACGCTCATCGACGAAATCTACCTGGGCCTGTCGTACGAAGAAGAATTCGGCCACACTGCGCTCGCCATCGACGACAACATCATCAGCATCAACAGCTTCAGCAAGTACTTCAACATGACCGGCTGGCGCCTGGGCTGGATGGTGGTGCCCGAGGCCATGGTGCCCGTGGTCGAACGTTTGGCGCAGAACCTGTTCATCTGCGCGAGCACCGTGGCCCAGCACGCTGCGCTGGCCTGCTTCGAGGCCGAGAGCATCGCCGAGTACGAACGCCGCCGCGCCGAGTTCAAGGCACGGCGCGACTTCTTCATCCCTGCGCTGCAGGAGCTGGGTCTCTCGGTGCCGGTCATGCCCGACGGGGCCTTCTATGCCTGGGCCGACTGCACGCAGGCCGCAGAGCGGCTCGGGGTGCAGGGTAGCTGGGACTTCGCTTTCGAGGTCATGAAACGCGCCCACATCGCCGTGACGCCCGGGCGCGACTTCGGTACGGCCGAGCCCGAGCGCTTCATCCGATTCTCGACCGCGAATTCCATGGCGCAGTTGCAGGAGTCGGTGGAGCGGCTGCGCAAGCTCCTCGGATGAATGGCGACGGCGAGCAGACCCACGATGGCGTTTGAATATCCGATCCGCATCTATTGGGAAGACACCGATACGAGCGTGGTGACGGCATGGACAGTGCACTTGCGTGTTGGCAGCCCATGGACAATAGATGACCTATGACTGACCAACAAGACCTAGTAACGAAGATCTTCGAAGTTGAACTGAAGGTCCGAGACTATGAGTGCGATATGGACCACGTGGTGAATAACGCGGTCTATCTAAACTACCTGGAACACGCTCGCCACGAGCTGCTGGAATCAAAAGGACTCAATTTCGGGGGCCTTTCAAAGCGCGGCATAAGCCTAGTCGTCACACGAATTGAGATTGACTACAAGGGATCATTGGTAAGCGGCGATAGGTTTGTCATCCGTAGTTCTTTGCAGCGAAGTGGGCGAATTCGATTTCTCTTCATTCAAACCATCCACCGCATTTCAGATTATCGACTGATGCTAAATGCGATTGTGACTGGCACAGCATTGAATGCACGTGGGCGCCCCGAGTTTCCCACCGAAATCGAACGGGCCTTCGAGTAGTTTCCTCAGTGACTTGATTCGATCGAAGAAGATTGATCTTCTTCTCGACGCTGTTGAAATTCACTGAGACCTGACCCCCGCGTTTTTCATCGAATACCGACTCACTCTGTTGTGTAAGATGAGAGGTCTACGATGTGGATAAATGCTGGGTTTTCTCCTTTTTAGGCTGAGGCTTGGCAGAGTTATTTTGAACCGATAGTTGTCTTTGTGTATGGAGTTGCCGCAAAATGCGCCGCTGTTTGCGCGACTTTTTTGTCTCAAGGGCTAGCCAGGTAGGAAGCTTCTCTGCGAATGGATCGAGTTTGCTGGAGCTCTCGCGCTTGGCATAGCTCGATTGCTCATCACCCGAGCGCAGGCACTTCTTTACGATGTTGCGAGCCAGGCCTGTGCGCCTTAAAATCTCGCGGATGGACGGCTGCTCGCGTAAGGCCCATCGCCTGATGACAATGAGTGTCGCCACGTCTATCACTCCTGAAATCTCCTGCTCCTAGAATAAGCAGAATGGGGTTATTACGTGGGTAAGCTTCAAATGGCAATTACTGCTTGAATTGGATCAATATTCAATGGAATTCAAAATTCTACGGGGAAGGCGGCGTGCGAAAGCTGTCTAAGCAGACAACAACGAGCGCAAGGCGCAGTGGTGTGTGGAGAAGCTCTGCAATCTGGCCAAGATCGTCATGGTGATTGCACAAGATGACCACGCCGGCCCTTATTGACTCCAACAAATAAAGTCCGTCGGATGAAAACAAAGTCCGTCGGGCGTTTCCTGCATTGTGGGATTATGCTTGGCGCTGCACACGGTTCGAGCAGAGGTGTGGCCAACCACTTTCGGCGACACTCTTCAGCTGAGTGCGGTGGCCATCGCGGTCTGTCCATGCTTAGAAACTAAGCACTCCATAGGGACCCGCGCCTGTACTGGTCTGCCGGGACATACCACGGAGATATCCACAGCTTCATCCACGGCTTGAGTGGACAGTCGTTAGTGGGCAGGCCGATTGAGCCACTACGCTAACAGTCTTTGAGGCAACTGTTGCTCTGCTGTGCAACAGTTGGACCGGCTACTAAGACTGGCTGTGCTTCTGTCTTGGAGCTACGCATTGGGGGCTGACCAGATGCGTTTCGCCCAGCCTAGTGTTTCTCCACCATCGGACTCACCAGACTGATATCTGTTCGTTTGCCCGTTTTCGCGCGATGATGCGTAACGCACCGCTTTGGTTTAGGCGCATGCGCATCATCGCTGGGCTGATGCCATAGCGAGCCGCGGCGTCCTCTACCGTGTCTCCGCTAGCAGCAATAGAGATCGCGGCAGCTCTTGGAACAAGCAAGACGCCTGAAAGGCAAGCGGCCTCTTCTTCCAAGATCTTGTTGTAGTGCCGCCCTCCCGATTCGTTCGTCAGCTCGCTGGGGGAATGATCAAGGACTGCTGACTCCAACAAATAAAGTGCGTCGAGATCATCGTTCGTAAGTCGTTGATTCTTCAACCACTTTCCTGAGCGCGAAAGTTCGTCGGAGATTCCCAAACAGAAGGGAGAGTTCGCAGCTTGGGAAATAAAGTCCGTCGGGAGTTCAATCAAAGCAGCGATGCCGTGCGGTACGGCGACTCAATGCGTCATGAAGCAAGCCACCCGAAGTGACCTAGCTGGCCTTTTGAGACGGATTTTGGCAGCTCTGCACGTACTTGCGTATGCCGGGCACACCCGAACACTGTGTCCATATCAATTTGAACACTCCGCCGGCACCAATGACAGGTAACCACCATGGTTCGGGTCAGACCGTGTACGACTGGCGCCACTATTTGGCGGTGCTGCAGCGCAAGCCCGGGGCCCTGCGCAATGGAGCTCCCTTCCTGGAGTTTCCGCCGGCCTTCAAGCGCCTGCAGGCCGCTCTCTTGAAGCAGCAAGGCGGCGACCGGGAGATGGTGGAGGTACTGGCACTGGTGCTGCACCACGATGAACAGGCTGTGCTCGCTGCAGTGGAGTTGGCACTGGAGTCAGGGGCTGTCTCAGGGTCTTGAGCGGCTTGCGCGGCTTGCGCGGCTTGCGCAAACAGGCTAAGCGCAAGGCTCGTATCACCACTGGAACTGGCTTCGATCGCTTGGGCAAGAAGAGGTGACAGGACGCTGGTTAGGGTTTGCATGGTTGGACCAAAAAGGAGCTGACGCAGCAGGATACGCCATCTCTCTCGCAGCCTTTTTGGGGATTGCATTGTTGATTCACCGGCACACAACTGAGCCAGAGGGTTAGGGAAGGTCTGCGTAAATAGAGCCGTGATGTGCTGATCAAAGGCGAGTTCGCGCAGAGAATCTAAGCCATGAAGCAAGCCGACCTGGGCCTGAACCTGACGACCAAGCGCACGCGCAAGCGCGAGTTTCTGGCAGAGATGGAACGCGTGGTGCCGTGGGCAAACCTGGTGGGGCTGATCACTCCGTATGCGCCCGAAGGCAAGGGCCGCAAGGACCGCTTGCTGCCGGTGAGCGAGCGCGCCTTGCACTGGCTGCAGGAGTACCTGACCCGTGCCCGGCCGCAGCTCGCCTGGGACTTGCGCGAGAAAGGCGTCTTCCTCGCCCACGACGGCACGCCCCTCGGCATGTCGTGGGTGGCCTCGCGTTGTTGCGGAGGTGTCCTCCCTGGTGTAGTACCAGGGTTTTAAACGCGCAGTGCCAGCGGCGCCTCGCTGCAGCCGCGCCACACGAGCGGCAGGCCGAGGTCCACGCGGGCCAGCGTGACGCGACTGGCGAGCGTGGCCTGGTCGGCGGCGCTGTAGCGCGCCCAGCGCTCGGCCGCCGCCTTGGCGATGCGCGCGCCGTGGTTCTGCGAGCCGTCGAAGACGATGAACAGGCCGGCCAGCACGAACGGCAGTTCGGGGTGGACCTTGCGGCCGACGTGCTCGGCCAGGGCCGCGATGCGCATGAGTTCCTGCGTGCTCTTCGGCGCGGATTCGGTTTCGGCGAGCCACAGGCGGTCGCCGCGCACGAGCACGGCATCGGGCAACTTGCCGTAGCGCTTGAGGAGCTGCTGCGCCCTCACCGGCGCCTGGCCGCCGGTGTTGGCGTTCATCAGGGCGTATTCGGTGAAGGTGTCGAATCCTTGCGCGCGCTTGTGCAGAGCGCCTCAACGACATCCGGCTGATGACCACCGCCAGCAGCGAAGGCACCAGCCCGGGCACGCCCACCTATGCGGTCTTCAATACCAACGTGATCGGCTACCAGGAGATGCGGGCCGTGCTTGCAGAGATGAACCGTTCGGGGGTGCAGGACTGACGGCCGAGGCCGGCAGCAACAGCAGGCAGCGAACTCCGCCACCAACGACGAAGCCCTCGCCAACCCCGGCCTATGTGCCAGGGTCGGGAGGGCTTTTTGGTTTATCGCTGGGTAAGATCAAATGCCTTTCGGAATTCCTGTTTCTCCATCCATTTTTGATATTTTCCAGCGCCCCAGATCATTAAATTCAAAATCAATTTTGTAATCAAAATTTGAATCAATAGTCAATAAAAAAACCCCTTCTTCCTTGCCAAGAAGGCGGAATAAATTTTCGCTTTTTTCATTCATTTGGATAAAAAAGAGATTATTTTTCAATGCGCTGATTAATGCAACTCCATCTTCACTCTCGTAAGAGGCATTCGATCCAATTCTCAAAGAATCAATGCTGAATCTAAAAAATGCTCGCCGCCAAGATGGTTTGATTTTACGCATCAGAGATATGAATTCTTTTGCTAAATCAATCACAATTATTGATTGCTCTTCATGCATTACCAAGCTCTCCTTGTGTAGTTTTGACCGGCTTGATTAAAAAATCTTCCACTTGCAGAATCAATGAGATTTCCAGCGGAGTCGGTTACATCAAATGTATACGATAAAGAACCAGGGCGCCCACTTGAACTAAAATTCTCTAGCGTATGATTGAAGTCGACTTGGTAGCCTTGTCGAGTATAACGAGCGTAATCATTTTCAAGTGTTCTGAACGCGGAATTATTGAAGCTGGCTTCTTGGGGGAACATGTTTATTTCCCCTTGATTCAGAACGAATCTATGTCCAACCAGATGCCCACCTTGGTCGCCAGCAATGCCTGAAGCACCTACGAAGGATTGCGCTTCTCTTTCGGCAGTAGTTCGGGCCGCATTGGAGAAGGTATCTCGAAGAGTTCCAGATGCCGACTGTAGCGCGCCTTCTGACTCAACAATCCAAGTTACTGAGTTTCTACCGACGTTCGCTGTAACTGCTATTGCATCTCCACCGCGAACGACAGTGGCTCCTCCGGCTGACATCCCCGGCTCGACCATGTATGCCAAACCACCCGTGCGAGCAATTTGACTTTCAATCGCGTCTCCAAGTGCCGGTGCAATCCATCGGCCTGCAGCGGCTGTGCCATCAACTGCCAGTCCACCCACGGCGGTCGCTCCCTTGCCAATGCCAGCAGTGGCTAAACCACCCAAACCAAACCGTAGGGCATCCTCGCCCATCTGTCCAATGCTGGTATTACTGACATATTTAGCACCCGCGCCATAAAGCGCAGTGCCGGTGTCAAAAGGATGCGCAATTGTATTGACGCCGGCAACGATCAGGTTCGCCCGTGTTTGGGCATCGGTCGCCAAGTTGTACAGGCCCGCAACGCCGTTGGCGATGTCATAGCCCGCATTGTTCGCAGCGCGACCAAGGGTGTAGCTGACGGCGGCAAACGGATTGGAAGCATCGGCGATTCTGTCCGTGTAGAAGGCGTTGGAACTCGCCTGCGCGTCTACAAGTACACCGCGCTCTGGTGCGTTACCAGTGTCTATCCAATGCCCTGGAACAAGGTATCCGACTTCGCGGCCGACCCATTGGTTCGGCACCCATTGGTAAGGAGAAGGCGGTAAGGGTATACCCACTGGGCGACCTTCATTCATCTCTACCGGCCCTGTCGTCGCGCTCCTGACTCATCGATGAAGCCAAATCCGCTGTCACTGCGACTGCCCTCGTCAAGCCCGCCGCCACCGCCGCCGCCCATGCCAGCCCATGTCCCAACTGACTCGGGCCTGTTAGCCAAATCAAGCATGCGAGCGATGTTCTGATCGCGATCGGTGTTGTTTTGGATGAACCCGCCGAGCCGGTTTTCCTGAGTGCCCGATCCGGCGCCCGATGCCTGCCCGTTGCCGTAGGCCAGGCTCTGGCCAAGCGCATTGCCAAACGCATCCACAGCCACCTGCTGAATAGCCACCTTGCCCCCACGGGCCATGGCAGCAGCTGTGCCCGCCACCAACCCCGTGGCCAGACGGCCGCCGAAGTTTCCAAGCGCGCCGGTGAGCGGGCCGCTGACGGCAACGCCCACCCCACCGCCAACGGCAGAAGCAGCCACCCCTCTCCAGTCAAAGCTCTTTTGCAGCCCAGTGGCCACGGCCACACCCTGGGTGAGCGCATTGGCCGTGGCCATGCGGGCTGCAGTCATCTGCCAGCTGTTGCCGCCCAGCAGTTCAGAGCCCGACAGGCCCGCGCTGATGCCACCGGAGAGCGCCCCCATGGCAACGCCCTTCCAGCTGAAGCCGTCCTGCGCACCGATGGCGTTGCCCACCGCCTGGCTGGCGATGGAGCCGGCGGCGCCACCCACCGCTCCCCCCAGCGCAGTGACCGAGCCTGCTCCGGCCGCTCCTGTCGTCAGCCCAGAAAAACCCATCTGTCCCAAGAACTGCGGCGCATACACAGCCACAACCACAGCCACGACGGCCATGATGATCTTTCCCATCCCCCCACACTTGTCCCCCTGCGCAGGCACGGGCAGGGTGGGATCCATGCTGCCGGTGATCTTGCTCGGGTCATAGGGCTGGAAGGTGTCGGCGTTGTTGGCGTTGAGCGCCAGCTTGGGGACCGTGAGGGTCTGCCCCGCGGTCAGCCGTGTATCGGCCGACACGGCAAGGGAGTTGGCATCGGCAATGCGCCACCACAGGCTAGCGTCCCCCAGCACATTGCGCGCCACGTCGCGCAGTGTCTCACCGCCGACGACGGTGTAGCCCGATCTGCCTGCCCGCCCCTGCGGCTCAGTTAACACTCCCCATGGCAGCAGCACCCGCAAACGCAAAGCGCCACCACCATGGGAAGTCCCGCAACTGCTTCAATCCAACCCAAGCAGTTGGTCTGCCAATTACATGGCGCTGATTTCTCTCGAAGGGATCTGGCCGGTGCGCACGGCTTCAGCAGCCAGAGCACGCACGGCAGCGCGGTCAGCGGTGGACTTGTAGGTCACAACGCGCGAACCTGCGGGTTCGATGCTGTGGGTGCGCGCTTCGACGACAGCTTCTGCAGCCACTTCAGCGCGGGTGCGGTTCGTGTCGAACTTCAGGGCGAACTGCGAGCTATCGGCTTCATCTGCATGGGCGCCAAAAGCGGCGAAAGCGGCAACAGCAGCGACGGAGAGGAAACGGGCAGTCTTGTTCATGATGAAAATCCTTAAAAGCTAAAAAAGCGTCTCAAAAAAGCCGGGTCAAAAACCATTCCTGAACCGGGTTCGGTGAGTCGCCTTACGGGTTCGGCTCATCGATGGGATGAACTGTACGCCGATGGTGTTCAAGGAAAAACCGCCTAGTCGCAAACTAACTGTTCCAGTATCGAAAACAATCTTTCGGCGCCGCCTGTGATGGATCAGCGCGGCGTTAAGACAGACCAGAACCCCGCGCAATCGGGCTTCACCGCTGGGCCAGAGCCTTCAGCTCGGCGGAGGTGAATTCGCCACTGGACACATCAAGAAGTGCTGGCGCTTGGATAATTCACCCACAGATGGACATTCACGCGAAGCTCAAACCGATGACAACAACACTGAAGGATCTTTTGGCACAAAGGGCGCAGCTGGACGCCGCGATTTCAGAGGCCCGACAAGAGGCATCCGAGGAGGCGCTTAGAACGGTTCAGGCGTTGGTGGCTGAATTTGGATTCACTGCGCAGCAAGTCTTTCCTTGGAAGCCCATCGTGAAAAAAGCAGCCAAAAAGTATCGGGACGAAAAAAGCGGTGCGACCTGGACAGGACGAGGAAGGGCTCCCGCCTGGATCGCGGGGAAGAACCGAGAGGATTTCTTGATAGAGCGCCCATCGACTCAAGAGGGCCCATTTCTAGCAGAGATGGCCGCCGCGTCCGCTAGGAGTTAGGGATTCCGCAACTGAGCGAGATCGCAAAAACCCTGGATGTCGTCGACTCACGCCGAAAGCTAAGCCAGTTTTTTCGAGAACCTCTGGCTCAGTTGTGCCGGCAAATCAACGCCCTACCCTCACAGCTGTCTATGGGCTCAACGTAGCCCTACTCGCTACGAACCACGCGCCAGATGGCGTTGCCCACATCGTCGGCCACTAGGAGCGCTCCCTTGGCGTCCAGCGCTACTCCCACGGGGCGTCCGTAGGCCTTGCCGTCTTTGCTGAGGAAGCCGCCCAGGAACTGCACCGGTGGGCCGGAGGGCTGTCCGCCGGCAAAGGGCACGAACACCACGTTGTAGCCCGTCAGCTCCTTGCGGTTCCAGGAACCGTGCTGACCGATGAAGGCGCCGCTGGCGTACTGCGCAGGCATGCGCGCATCCGAGAAGGCCAGGCCCAGGGGCGCGACGTGGGCGCCCAGGCCAAAGTCCGGCGCGATGGCCTTGGCCACCATCTCGGGGTTGGGCGGCTTCACGCGGCTGTCCACATGCTGGCCCCAGTAGCTCCACGGCCAGCCGTAGAAGGCACCGTCCTTCACGGAGGTGAGGTAGTCGGGCACGAGGTCGTTGCCAAGCTCGTCGCGTTCGTTGACCACCGTCCAGAGTGCCTTGCTCTGCGGCTCCCAGCCCAGGCCGTTCGGGTTGCGCAGGCCGGTGGCGAAAAGCCGCTTGGTGCCCGTGGCCAAGTCCACCTCCCAAATGGCCGCGCGGCCTTGTTCGGCCTCCATGCCGTTGTCGCCGATGTTGCTGTTGGAGCCCACCGTTGCGTACAGCTTGCTGCCGTCGGCGCTGGCGATGATGTTCTTGGTCCAGTGGTGGTTGGCACCCGCAGGAAGGTCGGTAACCTTGGTGGGGGTCGATGCGATCGAGGTCTGGCCGGTTTCGTAGGGCACCTTGACGATGGCATTGGCGTTGGCGATGTACAGCTGGTTGCCCACCAGCGCCATGCCGAAGGGCGACACCAGGTCCTTCATGAAAACGGCCCGAGTCTCCGCCACGCCGTCGCCGTCGGCATCGCGCAGCAGCGTGATGCGGTTGGCGCTGGGCGTGCCCGCGCCCGCCCGCTTCATGACCATGCCCATCGCCTTGCCTCGCAGACCGTCGGCGTGGACGTTTTTGGCGCCGTCCTCGGGCTGGGGCTTGTTGCTCTCGGCCACAAGCACGTCGCCATTGGGAAGGGTGTACACCCAACGTGGATGGTCCAATCCCGACGCAAGTGCGGTCACCTTGAAGCCCGCGGGTGCCACAGGCACCGTGCCTTGGGGCCACTGATCGGCTGGCGCGATGTTGACCGTCGGAATGAGGCCGTTCTTGTCCGGCGGCGGCAAAGAGGGATTGGGTCCGACGCCGGGCGGCGTGAGTTGCTGCGCTCCGACTCCGGCGATGGAGCAGCCTGCGAGCAGCGCCGCGAGCATCAGAGGCCACCAGGGCCTAGTCGGCCGGGAGGGTAAAAAGGGGCGGACGGACTTTTGCATGGCGCAGTATTGGGATTGCCGGCGCCCGGCGCATGTAGGCAAACATCGCCAGTCTTGCCGAACGTGCGGACCACCACTGGCCTGCCCGGCCCCTTACTGGGGTCAGGCGCCCATCCACGACGGAAGCCAGCGCACCAGCGCCATCCCGGCCAGAGCCTGGGCGACCGTGCTGTGCCACATCAGGGCGGTGTTGTCGAGCGTGGCGCGGGCCTCGCTGTGCAGCATGCCTGTGAAGGAGCGGGCCAGCACGTAGCAGCCCATTACCACCAGCACCAGGCTGTGAAAGCATTGCCATGCCAGCAGCGCGGCCACAGTGGCGCTCCAGGCGTTAGCGCGCGGTGACAGGCCCGCCTGCAGGTGGGTGAACAGGTCGAGGCCCGTGGCACCCACTGCGCAGGCCAGGGCCAGCAAGACCGCCAGCCGCAGCTGGCCTGGCCGGTGGCGGTGCAGGCCGCGCACGGCCCAGGCCATGAGGGCGGACGCGGCCAGCAGCAGTGCGCCGCTCCAGGCACCGCCGGCGGGCAGCCTCGCGCCGGGCGGCGGGCAGACATCCAGTGCCATCGACACGTGGATGTGTGCAAAAGCGAACGACGCGAAGACCGTGGCGTCTACCGCGAGCAGGATCACCATCGCCCACCAGGAGTGCGAGGCGCGGCCCGTGGCCGATGTGGGGACGCTGACACCGTCACCGATGGCTGCCAACTGCTGGGGAGGCGCGCGGTCCGCCCCCCAGAGCCAAACGAGCATCGCGCCCACTGAAACTACGCCGGAGATGATCGCGGGCACGACCCAGGCCACGGTCAGTAGCAGGAAGAACCCTGCGGTTCCGCCCGCCGCGATGAAGGGCGACCAGCCGTCGCCCGGCAGGCGCAGCAAGTGCCGCACCCGCGCCTGCCCCGGGCTCGTGATGAGGGTCTCCCGCCCGCCGAACACGGTGCCGGGCAGCCAGTGGCGGCCGGCGGCCACTTCCTGCGGCAGCGAAGGGCGGGTCCACAGCGGTTCGCGCGAGGCCACCTGCGGAATGCTGCGCACTCCGTAGTCGCCCTGGGGCAGCCATTCGAGCGAGTCGGCATGCCAGGGGTCGCCATGCTCGCGCTGCGGGCGCGCCAACGTGCGGACCAGATCGGCCAGGCACAGCAGGACGCCCGCCGCGAACACGAACGCGCCTATGGTGGACAGCAGGTTCCAAAGTGTCCAGTCCAGTCCGGCCGCATAGGTGTACACGCGGCGCGGCATGCCGGCCATGCCGGCGATGTGCATCGGAAAGAACGCCAGGTTGAAGCCTCCGAACATCAGGCCGAAGCTCCAGCGGCCTGCGCGCTCGGACAGGCGGTGCCCGTTGTAGAGCGGCGCCCAGTAGTAGATCGCCGCGAACAGCGGGAACACCAGGCCGCCCACTAGCACATAGTGCAGGTGCGCCACGACGAAGTAGGTGTCGTGCGCCTGCCAGTCGAACGGCAGCACTGCCAGCATCACGCCGGTGAGGCCGCCGAGCACGAAGACGAAGTGAAACCCCAGCAGGAACAGCGACGGCGCCGTCATGCCCACGCGGCCCCGCCAGAAGGTGGCAATCCAGGCGAACACCTGCACGGCACTGGGTATCGACACGGCGAAGCTCGCGATGGAGGTGATGTGCAGCGCCAGCGGACCCAGTCCTGCGGTGAACATGTGGTGCATCCACAGCAGAAAGCTGATGGCTCCCACCGCCACCAGCGCCCAGACAATGGCGCGGTAGCCCACGAGCGACGTGCCCGCCATCACCGGCACCATCATCGACACCATGCCGGCGGCGGGCAGGAAGATGATGTACACCTCCGGATGGCCGAAGAACCAGAACAGGTGCTGCCACAGCAGCGGATCGCCCCCGCGCGCGGGGATGAAGAACGGCCAGTCGAAAGCCCGCTCCAGCTCCAGCAGCAGGGTGCCGGCAATCAGCGCCGGAAAGGCGAAGATCACCATGAGCGCGGCCACCAGAACAGCCCAGGCCAACAGCGGCATCCTGGCCAGCGTCATGCCGGGAGCGCGCGTGAACAGGATGCCGATGATCAGCTCGATCGCGCCCGCGATGGCCGAGATCTCGATGAAGCCGATGCCCAGCAGCCACCAATCCGCGCCGATGCCCGGCGAGAACTCCTTGCCCGTGAGCGGCGGATACATGAACCAGCCTCCGTCGGGCGAGGCCCCGAAGAAGATGGTGCAAAAGAACGCGATGCCGCCGAAGGCATAGGCCCAGAACGCATAAGCCGACAGGCGCGGAAAAGGCAGGTCGCGCGCCCCCAGCATGTTGGGTAGCAGCCAGACCGCCACGGCTTCGACCACGGGCACGGCGAACAGGAACATCATCACCGAGCCATGCATGGTGAAGAGCTGGTTATAGGTGCCCGCTTCCACCACCGTGCCGCCGGGCAGCGCCAGTTGCAGGCGGATGACCAGAGCCAGGGCGCCCGCCAGCACGAAAAACAGCAGCGCCGTGGCCAGGTAGTACACGCCGATCTGGCTGTTGTTCACGGCAGACAGCCTGCGCCATCCGGTGGGTGGCGCCCAGGCGCGCTGCAGGGCCTCCAGCTCGCCGTCGGGGCGAGGCAGGGTGTTGGGCAGGCCGTCGGGCGCCGGCCGGGGGGGTGAGGGGATGTCGGTCATTGCAGCGAGCCCAGCCATGCGGCAATAGCCTCCAGGGTCGGAGTGTCCAGCCGGTCGTACGACGGCATGCGCGCGCCCGGCTTGACCTGTTGAATGTGCGCGAGCCAGCGCTCCCGCGCCTGCTGGGTGTTGTTCAGGGTGCCTGCGCCCAGGTGCAGGCGGCTGCCGACGTGGGTCAGGTCGGGCCCCAGGATCCCGGCGGCGCCCGCGCCGCGCACGGTGTGGCAGGCGTCGCAACGCTGGGCGAGAAAGGCGGCCCGGCCCTGGGCCAGCACGGCCGATGCCGCGGGTGCCGCCGGCTGCGCCTGCGCAGCCAGCCACGCATCGAAGGCGCGGGCTTCCAGGCCCACCACATGCAACGCCATCTGTGCATGCTGCTCTCCACAGAACTCCGCACACTGCCCGCGCCATACCCCAGGTTCGCGGGTATGCACCAGCAGGTGCTGCATACGGCCTGGCAGCATGTCCATCTTGCCCGCCAGCTGGGGCACCCAGAAGTTGTGGATCACGTCGGCGCTGGTGAGCGCCAGGTACACCGGCCTGCCTACGGGAATGCGGATCTCATTGGCCGTAGTGATGTCGGCGCCTGTCACGGGATCGCGATAGCGCACCTCCCACCACCACATGTGGGCCTTCACGCTCACGATCAAGGCGCCTGCAGGGGGTCTGGGCTTCCAGGGAGGAGTGAATGGCATGGACCACACGAACAGCGTCGCAAGCACGACAGCCGGAAAAGCTACGCCCGCGCCCCAGATCCATACAGCCCCATGGACATCACGGCGCGAGGCGTCTCTCCGCAGCGTCCACCCGAGCAGACCCATCACCGCTGCAAAGATGAGAAACCCGCCGACTAGCAACACCCAAGTCACGGTGCTGATGGCGCTTGCCGGGTCGCCCACTGCCTGCAATACACCGCCCATACTCATCGCAGTGTAAAAAGATAGGCTGCCATCGCCTGCGCGTCGGAAGCGGACACACCCATCGATGGCATGGCAGTGCCAGGCACCAGCGCCTGAGGCTCGGCAATCCAGCGCGCCAACAGTTCCGGCCGATTGGGCAAACGACCTGCGATATAGCTGCGCTGGCCCCAACCCCGAAGAGTCTGGGCGAACTCACCCCGCGCAGCGGGTACTCCAGGGATGGTATGGCAGGCGCCGCATTGGTACTGGGCGAGCAGGGCCCGGCCTCGCTGAACCTGCTGGCTGTCTTGAATGCCTCCTTCAGCATACGCAGGCCCCGCAAGCAGCGCCCAGGCCGGCACGCAGACCTTTACAGCTAGGCGGCGCAGGGGAGACGGACCAAGCATGTCGGGGGAATTCATCGGCGCTTTCCGACGCGAAGGGGATTGCCAGGGGACCAGAATGCGAATAGATGCCCTCCTTTGCCAAGACGCTGCCCATCATTGCTGCCACGGCCGCAGGTCTTGTCCTGGCTGCACTGGTGGGTGGTGCGCTGGTGGTCTACGGTGGGCTGTATGACGTAGCGGCAACGCGTCAGCACTGGCAGTTCACCCACTCGACGCTGGAGACCGCGATGCGGCAGTCCGTGCGCGTTCGGGCACGGGACATACATGCACCTGCACTCGTCGACGAACGCATGGCGCTGCGCGGTGCTGCATGTTTTAGGGACAAGTGCGTACAGTGCCACGGCGCTCCTGGGGTGGCCCAGAGCGACATTGGGCAAAGTATGCAACCGTTGCCAGGTCCTCTGGTAGACGCTCGGCAACATTGGCGACCGCGCGAGTTGTACTGGGTCGTTCGCCATGGGCTCAAGATGACGGGCATGCCGGCCTGGGAGCACCATCTGACTGACGGTGATCTCTGGGACGTGGTCGCGTTCCTTCAGCACTTGCCCGAGCTCAATGCAGAGGCCTACGACCAATGGCAGCAACGGGCTGATGCCCAGCTCGTAGGCGCTGCGCGCTGTGGCAAGCCTGCGCTGTCCGCCGCACACTCCCCGTTCCCCCCTGGCTACTCCGCCGAACCTGCCCTCGCGCGCAGACCAGACGTGCAGCGTGGCCGGCAAGCGCTTCACCAGCACGCCTGCACGGCCTGCCACAGCATCCCCGGCGTCACGGGAACAAAGGCCTTTGTGGGGCCGCCGCTCGATGGCTTTGCGCGCCGCACGCTCATTGCAGGGACTCTGCCCACTTCGCAGGAGAACCTGGTGCAATGGCTCATGCACACGCAGCGGGTCAAGCCCGGCACTGCCATGCCTGAGTTGGGTGTAGCGCCGCAGGATGCGCACGATATGGCGGCCTATTTGCTGTCGCTGCACTGAGGATGCTCCGCGGCTGCACCGTGGCTGGCGGTGAAAGCAGGGCCAGAACCATCCATCGTTCTGCACCATGCGCACTACGGAAGCAATGGCTCTTGATCGGTGGCCAGCACTTCACGCCCTTTGGAGGTGATCGCCAGTACACGGGCATGGTGTATGCCGGACTGTGGATGTGGCAGCATCACCGATACCAGATCTGCTGCACGCAAGACCCGCAGCTTGTCGATACTGGCTTCATCATCGACAGTGATCGGCAAGCGGGTTTGGGCTATCTCCCGCAAATATTCGTATGGCACGGCTACCTCCTTACAAAGGTCAGTGAGCATGTGATTCTTCGCTTTGTGCCGCAGGTCCCTTGTAGGAAACTGCCCTATCGTGCGTTTGTGTCTAGATGGATAGGATCTGAGTCCCCCCCAGCTGGCGCGCAAGCGGTTGGTCTGCCCCCGGCGCGTTTCTTTGGCGCTTTGTCCTACGAATGAGGCCGCCGGGCGAGCTTTAAGGTCTGTGTGCCGCCTTTCCTCTGGGCGGCAGACCCTCCCCTCTTGCTCAACGCAAGTTCAAGCCCGCCTTCGATGCGGGCTTTTTTTGGGTTTTGCCCTTTTCAAACGCAGAGCAGTGATAGGCAGCGACGGATGTCCCGACAAATGCTTACTCCCATGTTGCCGGAATAGGTGCAAGGTAGGTGCAGTGTTGATGACCGTTGGAGCTGGGTCTCATCGCTGTATTTGCAGCAACTCCGCCCCCAGGGTCTGACATGTCTATCACCATCACCGTTGCAGAGACGGTGGACGATGCTGCTTTCGCGCGCATCGGTTCACTCGCTCACCGAATGCAGGAAGTTGACACCAATTTTGAGGGCGTCCCTCTTGAAGTGCGACGTGGCCCCATGACGGCCGTATCGCTGGAGATTTCCGACAGCGAGGACCAGATGCGCGAACGGCTGCTGATGGTGCTGTTGGCGGATGTGCTCAAAGGGGAGCCAGATTCCATGATGGGATCACTTGCGTAAGCGCACCATTACGTACAGGGTGATTTTTCGCATCAGGCAGCGCTTTGCGCCCATTGATTCTTGCAGGACTACGTTGGGGTCAAGGCCTACGCGCGCAACCATACGCGCCACGCCAAATGGTCTTTCACAAGGAGATGACCATGGCCACCGATCCGAAAGACCCGCCAACGCCTACTGATGTACCCAAAGCGCCTGCCGCACCGCAGCCCGAGCCTTTGCCGCCGCAGCCTACGGAGCAGCAGCCGGAGATCCAATACCCCGGTCGAAAGTCATCGGAGGTGGACATGGGCGATGCAGGCCCAACGGGCAAGCCTTCGCGATCCTGAGTGCGGCGCAGAGAGGCCGCAATGTTCATGGCCATCATCACTGTAGGGTACGTGCTCAACGGGCGCTCGCAAGTCGGACATGTCCGATGCTCCGATTGCAGCTGGCTGTGATGCGTGTTGGTCGTGAGCCACAAAGGCGTCAGTCCAATAGGTCACTCGAAGATCCCGCCCCGCGCGCAGGCCACAGATCGGCGAACAAGGCATCACGTTCAAACGGGTCGTCTGACCGGCGATCCATTGTCAGCGGGCTCGGGAAGCCTCCGTCGCCAGCGCCTTGATCGCCTTGTCGGTGATGTCCACATTGGGCCCGGCCAGAACGGCCTCGCGCAAGATCAGGTCGTACTTCTCCTCCTTAAAGATCTGACGGATCGCTCTGTGGGCGAGCACTTCGAGCCCGGCCAGTTCCTCGTCGCGCCGCAGAGCTACCTGTTCATTGAACTCACGGCGCGTGCGCATCAAGTTGCGCTCCTGATCGATCAACTCGCGCTGCCTACGGGCGCGCTCTTGCTCGCCCAGCGTGGGTGCGACTTTGTCCAGCTCTTCCGCGGCGGCCTTGAGGCGGGCTTCCTGCTCGTCCAAGTCCTTCTCCCGCTGACTGAATTCGGCTGCCAACCGGGCATCTATAGCTCGGGCGGGGAGCGATTCGCGCATCAGGCGATCGACATTCACGTAGCCGATCTTAAGGTCCTGGGCCATCGCCGACAGTGGGGCCATCGCCAGCATGCAGGCAGCCACCGCGCCCGCGATGACGACAGCTGCGGCGCGGTGGGCTGCTGTGCGGGTGGCCGCGCAAAAGGTGAGATCACGTCTGCTCATTAAATCCTGTCCCACTTGGAAACGAAATCACGGGATGTTAGCCGGGACCTCTTTGGAGCCGGCATGTGAAGCGGAACGACAAACTCTCCTGGCGGATCTCGGTGCCAAGGATCTTGAGCATGGAGCTTTCGGCCCCTGGCACGCCGACACCGGCCACGGCGGCACCAGAAACATCTAACCGCGACGAGCTTCACTCGCAAGACCACTGATGTGGTCAGAGCCAGGGCGATCCGACGCCGTGACCTGGCCTGCGCCTACATCAGCGCATAGGGGGCATTCTGAACATTGGATGGCATCTCAATCAACTTTTCAGGAATACCTTCATGCCTTCCAGCCAACGCCAGAAAGACGTGTGCGACCTTCTCGATGCCGACCACAAGGCGGTCAAGAATATGTTCAAGGAGTTCGAATCCTTGTGTGAATCTCGCGCCCGAAGCGCTGCTCAACAGCGCCTCGAACTTGCGCGCGAAATCTGCATTGAGTTGACAGTACATGCCCAGGTTGAAGAGGAAATCTTCTACCCCGCCTTGCGCGCTGCGATACGTGAGACCGACTTGATAGCGGAGGCCGAGGTGGAACATCAGACGGCCAAGGACCTTATTGCTCAGATCGAAGCGGCGGACGCTGCTGACGAAGACTTCGATGCGAAAGTCAAGGTCCTGGGCGAATACATCGACCACCACGTCAAGGAAGAACGCAACGAGATCTTTCCCAAGGCTCGCGCCGCCAAAAAGCTGGATTTGGTCGCGATGCGCGACGAGGTCGAAGCGCGTAAACAGGAACTGCTGGACGAGCAGTTGACGGTGGCCTAGACGCGGTATTGATCCATCACATTGAGGGAGGCCCGGTGTGGCAATTAACACTGCCCTGGTGGGAACTCCTGGTGAGGACCACAGTTGTGTACGCACTGCTGCTGGTCCTCATTCGTGTTTCTGGCCGGCGCACGGTTGGTCAGTTCACGCCGTTTGATCTGCTGGTAGTCATGCTGCTGAGCGAATCGGTCTCCAATGCACTGTCCGGCGGAGATGACTCCCTCGGCGCAGGCCTGCTCAGCGCGGCTACCCTCATCGGCTTGAACCTGGTGGTGGGCATGGTCACGGCGCGCAGCGGCGCAGTACATGCGGTGCTGGAGGGCGAGCCTGTGCTCATCGGCAAGGACGGCCACATCTTCCGCCAGATGTTGCGCAAGCAACATGTACCAGAGTCCGATCTGCACCAGGCTCTGCGCGAGTCTGACTGCGAGCTGCAGGCCATGCAATGTGCCTTTCTGGAACCGGACGGCAAGATCAGCATCCTGAAGAAGCCGCCTATCGACTGAATCTCGCCATCTCACGCGAAAAATCACCTGGCCACCTACCCTCCGTTCTGCCATGGAATCCAGTAAATGCCTCCTCGACCGCGCCCACACGCGCTCGCTGCGCGCCAGTCCTACTGTGCTCGTGCTGGTGGACTTCATCAATCCCATGCGCTTTCCCGGTGCCGAGAACCTTCTCAAAGGCGCACTGCCTGCGGCCCGGGCTACGGCACGGCTTAAAAAGAGGCTCGCTTCGCAGGGCGTCACTGCCGTCTATGCCAATGACAACTACGGCATCTGGCAGTCCGACTTCAAGGCTCTGGTCGCTGCCTGCCAGGCTCAACCCGGCGCGCGCGGCGAAATCGCCGCCTTGCTCGCCCCCGAGGAGCAGGATCTCACCGTGCTCAAGCCGCGACATTCCGCCTTTCACTCCACACCGCTGGACCATCTGCTGCACGAACTGCGGGCGAACAAACTTGTGGTAGTGGGCTTGGCGACAGACATGTGCGTGCATCTCACGGTGATGGACGCCTACATGCACGGCTACCCCGTGTGGGTGCCGAATAACTGCACAGCAGCGGAGAGCAAGGCATCTAAAGCTGCTGCGCTACGGCAGATGTCTCGGGTGCTTAAGTGCTCCACGCGCAGGGGATGAGCGCGTGAGGCTCGTTGGACCTTCCGCTGCGTCGTCCCCCCTCGACACTACTCAGCAGCCAAGTCGACCCGTAGTTCGCGAGTGGTGCGAAGACGGTTCTTCAGGGCGCAGACGGGTCGGTCTTCTTCGACGTCTGGCGGTCGCGGTTGATCTGCTCGTCCACCAGTTCCTGCTCTTCCGGGCTGACCTCGGGCTTGGCATCAAGCGGCGGTTCGTTGGCAGGGCGTGCACCGGCCTTTGTGCCGACAGATGGCTCTACAGACCCGGCGCGGCCCTGCGCCGCGAGATGCTCCTGCGGGCTCGGACCTGCGTTGGGTCCGTCGCGAAGGCCGGCTTGCTCGGCCAGCACGCGATTGGCGCACTCGACGTCGGCTGCTGATGTTTCTGGCCCCTCTTTGGGCGTGCCGGAGGCTCGGCGGGAAGCGGGGTTATCGGCCATGGGAACTCCTCAGCCCTTCGGCATGCTCCCTGTGGGCTTTCAGCGTGGGCAGTGTCTTGGTAGCAAACGCCTTCACGTCCGCGTCGTCCGCATCGTTGCTGGCGTTTTCAAAGAGGCGGATGTCCTCCTTGTGGTCGTCCAACCCCACTTCCTTGACGAACTCCTTGTCGAAGTTCTTGTCCGCAGAGATCTTCTCCAGCCGTTTCTTTTTCGGGGTAGGCACAGTGGCGGGCAGGGCCACGCCTTTGCTTGCTGCCAGGGTCTTGATTTCGTCGTTGGCGGCTGTGTGATCCTTGACCAGCATTGCGCCGAAAGACTTGACGGCTTCGCTCTGCCCTTTGGACTGCGCAAGCCCTCCTGCCTCGACTTCATACAAACCGCCGGCAGCGGCTTTCTGCAGGAATTCCTGGTCCTTCTTGCTGACCTCTGCATGAGAAGAAAAAGCCAGGATGGCGCTACAGAGCGCCAGGGCGATCTTCGTTGTCTTCATGGTGAATCCTTTCAAGTGGATGGATATGTGTCTTGGTCTGCGGCACCGAGCGCTAAGTCGGCAGAGATCCGTGAGAACCTGTGGCGTCAGCGCCTGTGCCTGCCGCGACCACGCGTGTTACCGCTTCTTGTCGTCCACTTCACCGAAAACCTTCTGCCCGGCGCGCGATGATGGTTTGGGGTCTGGGTGCTGCTCGATCGCACCCACGCGGTGACCCGATGACGTCACAGCGTCCGTCGGACCGACTGCGGGTTCTTCACCCCCAGGGCGATTGGCATAGACGTCCACCACCCGCGCGTCGCTATCTTTCAATCCGTACTGGTTGTATTCGGGGGCCTGCTTTTCATTGATCATGGTGTTGCTCCTGTGGTGCCGCCCAGGGCGGTGGGAAAGTTGATAGACCAGCGTAGAACTCTGGGACCGGTAAAAGCGCACGCCTGTGAGGGCACTCGGCTGCGCCGTTTAGGAAGAGTGCCTAGCCCTCGCAATGATTGATTGAGAAGGCAAGCGGATGAAATCCGCACTAGCGCGCAGATGACGATGCGCTGGAACTGCCCGGTGCTGCCGAGGTTGGGTCTTGTGCCGAGGCGTTTTCAGGTACGGCCCCTCGCGGTGCGCCGATTGCCTCGCGACCGATGGGTGTCTGGCTGTCAGGTGCCTGCGGCGCAGCCGTAGCAGGGGATGCTGCGCCGCTCGCGCTGGATGCATCACGGCCGCCCTGGCCGACTGGCGCTGGGGTCCGGTCCGATGTCCTTCCCTCTGCAGGGCTGGGGCCGCCTGTTGTCTGGCCGGAGGGCGAGCGAGACGGCCCATCGCCGATACCGGAGCGAGCTGCGCCCTCAGGGCCTTGCAGGTTAAAGAACAAGACCAGAACCAGCGCCACCACGGCGGCCCCTATGAAGAAGAACATGAGGCCCCGGTTCTCGCCGCTGTGGGTGGCGGGGTTGCGCTCTGGTGGCGGCTGGGCTGTTGAGGATTGCGACGCGCGCGGATGCTGCGTTGTGGGAGACGTAGTGGGCATGACTTAGCCTTCCTTAGTGAGGTGGACAAAAAATCCGCCGCTGCAAAAAACCGCTGGAACCTCGCCAACGCGACGGGAAGTTCACCGTAGGTCCGGTGCTGGCATCTCTTTGTCGGACAACCCCTCAAGGCGACTGCATCGTGGGACCACAGGAGGAGCTATGTGGCGCTGCCCAACATCAACCCCGATGATTCCGTTCGGCGGCGACGATTTGGGTAAGCACTGCTGTTGGATCAGTCTCGTGCGCGAAATCCCGCACTTCCTTGGTGTCCTCATCCGCCACGCCTGAACGCTCGGCCACCTTTACCAAGAGGCGCATGACGGCAGTCATCTCCCTCTCCGTAAGCAAATTCATCTGCAGGTCCAGGTGGTGTCGCCGCTCGCTTTCTGCGGCGTCCATGTTTTGGCTGATCAGGATCAGCACGGACAGGAAAATCGCTTCAAGTGAAACGCCAAAGAGCAAGAAGGTGTAGGGGTACGGATCGAAAGGAAGCACGTAATGGTTGAACGCTACCCATCCGGCGAAGAAGGCGGCATTGCCAACCAGAAATCCGACGGTGCCGCACATGCGCGCAAACCGAGCAACCATGCGGTAACGCCAAGGCTTCCTCCTGCGACGCTCGTCTTCGGTACACAACAGGCTCTCAATGTTGTGCAAGGTCACCGCTGCGATGTGCGGGTTAACGGTTTTCATGTGTCTGCACCGAGTTAATCGGGTACGTTGTACCGCCTGCCGCGCTTCGTTGATGTCAGGCTTCTGCTCAGCCTGCCTGAAAAAAAAATCACGCCTGTCAGGCCTAGTTGGTATCGATTAACGCTTCACGCACCACGTCGTCCAATTGATCGAAGTCCAATGGTTTGCTAAGCGCTACGTTAAAGCCCAGCAGACTGGGCTCAGTTTCCCTGAACAGGTCCCCCCGTAATGCAACTAGGTAGGGGGCGGCTCGGTTCGAATCCCGTGCCAGTTCCTTTAGCTGGAGAGCCAGCTGTATGCCGGAGTGCCCATACGGATCATCGTCAATCAGCACTAGGGAATGCCAGTGCGTCCGCATGCTCTGTATCGCTTCCTCGGGCAAAAGCGCGCCGTACACAAAGTACCCTTGCAAGGCTAGCAGTTCTTGCAACAGTAAAAGCGACTCGGAATAGTCATCCACGATCAGGATTGTTCGGCTCATGACGTTTATCGGGGGGGCCATTCATCATTCACTAGTATTGAGGAGCGCATCGCGAAGTTCGTCCTGCAGGTCTATCACTACGGTCGCTCTGCCTTGCCGAACCTCGATCACATGCGCTTCGAAGTCCAGTAGTGAGGAAACAGATCCGGGACTGGGACTGAATGTGAAAGCGAACAGCAACCTTGAGCACTACGTCAAGATCAAGCACGTCCAACCTGCACTTCTGCCGGGTATTT
This sequence comes from Acidovorax sp. sic0104, assembly GCF_019219095.1. Taxonomy (GTDB): domain Bacteria; phylum Pseudomonadota; class Gammaproteobacteria; order Burkholderiales; family Burkholderiaceae_C; genus Acidovorax. Next base: position 22,916 of record NZ_JAHUWH010000010.1, on the reverse strand, counting down.
GAACGTCAACTTAAACAATCTCATGGAATTGTCCGCGTGCTTCAGTCGATCAGTTTTTGCTTGAGCGCGTAGTACGTGAGATCGCTATTTGATGACAAGTTGAGTTTCTCCATCAGCCGAGTGCGGTAGGTACTAACGGTTTTGACGCTGAGGGATAGGGCTTCCCCAATCTCCCCAACGGAGGCCCCCCGTGCAAGTTTGAGGAAGACCTGCATCTCTCGCTCCGACAATTGATCGTGCAAAGGCGCGTCGCTAGGTCGATTGAGCTGTTGGGCGAGGAGCTCGGCAACAGCGGGTGTCAAAAAGCGCTTGCCCAACGCGATAACACGGACAGCCTCAAGGATCTGGCTCGGCTCGCAATCCTTATTCAGATAGCCACTTGCGCCTAGGCGTATCAAGTTAAGCGCGTAGTGCTCCTCCGAGTATCCTGACAGTATAAGAATACCCATATCCGGGGCCTTCGCGCGCAGCATACCTATGGCATCTAAACCGCCCTGCCCCGGCATCGATAAGTCCAGAAGAAGCACATCGATTTGGTGTGTTCGTACTAGGTCAATCGCCTCACGACCGTTCGAGGCCTCGCCCACCACTCGAATGTCGACATGATCTGAAAGGTATTGGCGGAGTCCGGACCGGATGATTTGATGGTCGTCAACAATTCCAACACGGATCATGAAGCGCTCTCGAAGTGATACTAAATAGTCGTAGACCGCTCAACAGTATCTCGAGCAAGTCGAAAAGACGCTGAATTCTCCTTAACGGAACGGCGCTGTGTTGTCATCTTTTTTCCCGAGATAGCGGCGAACGTCTAAAAAATTCGATTTCGCAAATTAAAGGCTGACGGTTGATGGACCAGCCCTTCTGGCTCGCTTGATGTAAAGCTCAGCAGCTTTGTCGATGCGCGCAGGAACATATCAACCCGCACTTGGTGGTGCAAGTTTTCCCCCACCCCGCTTCCTAAGCTGCTGCTGGGTAGCAATCAACAGAAGCGCGAGGTGGACTATGACAGCGCCTGCAGAAGCAAATGCGGCTGCAACGGCTTGCCCAAGTGCTCATCAAAGCCGGCGGCAAGGGCTCGCTCGCGGTCCTGAGGCCTGGCGAACGCTGTGAGAGCGACAGCGCGCAGCCTGGGCCTGCCGGCAGCGGCCTCCAGCTCGCGCACCTTGGTGACAAGCTCGTACCCGTCGCGGCCCGGAAGACCAATGTCGCTCACGAACAGGTCAGGCCAAGCGCTTTCGAATTGGGCGATGGCCGCCTCGTAGCTATCGGCCACGCGCACCTTCGCCCCTTCATCCGAAAGCACGATGCTCAGCATCTCGCTGGTATCGGCGTTGTCATCCACGACAAGGACGTCCTTGTCCTGAAGCAGGCGGGATTCCCGGCTGTGTGGCGCAGTCCGCTCGTGGTCGGAAGCGGCTTGCGCCTCTTCGTACGCGACCAGAAGCCGCGCGGTCATGGTGGTGCCATGCCCGGGCCCTTGGCTGGCCGCAGAAATCGTTCCGCCGTGCAGGTCCACCAAGTGCTTGACGATGGACAGACCGAGGCCCAGCCCGCCGTGGGCCCGGTTTCCCGGAGCGCCGCTCTGCGTGAACCTCTGGAACAGAAAGGGTACGAACGCAGCTTCGATTCCCGCACCGTGGTCCTGTACCACCAGCGTCAATTCATCCAGGTTGCGCAGCAGCCGCACCTGCACCGAGCCGCCTTGTTCGGAGAACTTGATGGCATTGGTCACCAGATTCCAGACGATTTGCTGAAAGCGCGTCACATCGAGCCAAGCAGGCTCATCTGTGTCGCCGCATTCCACCTCCAGAGTGATCTGCCGGGACTGCGCTAAGTCGCGCACCGCATCGATCGAGACGCGCGCGAGCTCACAAGGGTCGGCCCATTCACGGTGCAGCCGCAGCTTGCCGGACGCAATCCGCGAAACATCCAGAATGTCCGAGATGATCCGCCCCTGCGCCTTGGCGCCGCGCTCGATGGCGTCAATACCGCGCGCCAGCGTCTCGGGCTTGGTGTTGGGGCGCTTGAGCATGTGCACCCAGCCTGTGATGAGCGTAAGCGGCGTGCGCAGCTCGTGCGACAGCACGGCTACGAAGTCATCCTTGGTGCGGCTGTGTCGCTCGGCCAGTACCCGGGCTGCCTGCTCGCGCTCCAGCAATTCTTCGCGCCGGCGTTCGAAGTCGATACGTTCAGACAGGTCCGTGGCAATGCCAATTCGCAGGTCGGGCTCCACGTGGTCGGACATGCTCCAGTCGAGCAACACTTCCTTTCCATCCCCCCGGATCAGCGGAAACTCGCCCTTCCAGTCTGCGGTGGACCCGCTCTCCATACAACCTTGCACGAAGGACTGCCACGCAACGGGGGCCAGCGAAGTCACGGTCTGGCCAATGAGATCACCGCGCAGGCGTTGCAGTAGCGCCTCTGCCGCAGGGTTCAGGTCGGCGAATCGGCCGACTGCATCGATGAGCATCATGGCCACGGGTGCCTGGTCGTAGATGGCGCGGAACCGCGTCTCGCTGCGGCGAAGCTTTTCTTCCGCCGTGCGTGCGCGGATCAGCGCCTGCAGCGTGGCCACCATCAGCGCGGGCTCTGCCGGGTGCACCATGTAGGCATCGGCCCCGGCATTGAGGCCAGCCACCTTGTGTTCGCTTTGCACGAAGGTGGCGGACAGGTGGATGATGGGGGTCAGCTCGGTTTTGGCGTCCGCTCGCAGCACGCGGCAGACTTCGAAGCCATCCATGTCGGGCAGATGCACGTCCAACACCACGGCAGAAATATCGCGCTGCGCTGCCGAAATAGCCGCAGAGCCAGTTCCCGCCTCTTCGGTCTGGAATCCAGCGGCCCGTATCACCCGCGCCGTAGCGTAGCGAGTCACGGGGTTGTCATCGACCACCAGCACCGTGTACAGGCTGCGGTCTATGGTCGGCGAGATCATGGCGGAGGTGGGCATGGATCAGCTCGCGATGTCATCCTTGCCGGCAGGCATCTGGACGGGAACGATGACGGAGAACACCGAGCCCTCGCCCACCACACTCTGCACCAATACGCGGCCACCCAGCAGCCCGGCCAGTTGCTTGGATAGCGCGAGGCCCAGGCCCGTGCCGCGGAGGCGTTTCTGAATGGGCGCATTCACCTGCGAGAAGTCGTTGAACAGGCTGTCCAGGTGCTCTGGCGCGATGCCGATGCCCGTATCGGCCACGGAGAAACATACCATGCCCTCTCCGTCAAGGGTTGCCGACACGCGGACCTCGCCGCGCGCCGTGAACTTGAGCGCGTTGGAGATGAAGTTGCGCAATATTTGCGACAGCTTGCGGTCGTCGGTGTACAGGCGCGGCAGACCCGCAGGCTCCTCAAACACCAAGTTTAGATCGTCATTGTCCAAAAGAGGCTTGAACATGCCACGCAGCGCGGAGAACAAGTCCATCATCTCGAACCAGGCGGGAGAAACGTCGAGCCGCCCGGCCTCGATCTTGGCCAGATCCAGCAGGTCGTCCACCATGTGCGAGAACTCCTCGCAGGTGCTCTGGATGAAGCGCACCTGGCGCTCCTGTTCGGCCGTGAGAGGGCCGTCCACATGGTCCAGCAGCAACCGCGCAATGCTCAAGGTGGCGCCGATGGGCGTGCGGAACTCATGGCTCATGTACGACAAGAAACGGCTCTTGAGCTGGGTTGCATGGCGCAGTTGCTCAGCCTGCTCATCCAGCTCCGCGTACAAGGCCACGACGCCTCGGTTGGTCTCTTCCAGCTCGGCCCGCAGGGCCTCGACCTCGGCCTGGCTCTGCGCCAACTGAGCTCTCACGTCGTCGTCAGTCAAGGGTGTCTCCCTGTTTGATCACCAGTACGGTGGCATCGTCGCGCCCGCGCGTCTGGCCCCACAGCAAAGCGGCGGCGATCAAAGTGGCATCGCGCTGCAGCATCGGAACCACCTCGTCGGACTTCCACCGTGATGCGATGCCGTCCGAATGCACGATGGCCAGCGCATGCTCGGGGAGCTCCTGCAACGCAACCTCTGCCTTGCGTACCTGTACGCCCACCGTACCGTGCTGCGTAACCATGGAACGGTCGAATACGCCCGAAACGATTCGCCCCATCACATTGCCTGCGCCCGCATATTGCAACTGTGGCGAAGCGCCGTCCATCCGCAGCGCGAACACTGCGGCTCCACGGGTTGTCTGCAGGCCTATGTGCGCATCCTTCACGAAAATGTCGAGGGGCGCAAAGGGGTCGGCGGCAAACACGTCCAGCGTCCCATCGGCGGCAAGTGCCGCATGCGGCCCGTGCCCCAAGCCATCGGCTACGACGGCTGCCATCCTGTGCGCATCGAGTGCAACAGCCCAGCCATCGCCGCACACCGTCTCGCCCGGCGCAGCGACGCTCACCGCGCCCCAGCGCCGCGCTTGTGCCGCCTGCCCGGCCGCGCGCACACGCACCAGACACACGGTGCCCTGGGGCGTGGAATGAATGTCGAAGGCGCTGGCCATGCGGCGTATGGCCCCCAGGCCGGTGCCCGGTGAGCCCGACCCGGTGGAGACGCCGTCCTGGCTGCAACGCTGCACATCCACCATGCCTGGTCCTTTATCGAGTGCAATGATCTCCACTTCCTGCCACCCAGGCTGAAAGGCGATCCACAGCTGTCCCTGTGCAGCATGCCGGACGAGGTTGGTGCCGAGCTCCGTGGTGATGATGGACAGGCGACCGACATCCACATCGCTCCAGCCCCAGTCCTCCACAACCCGCGCACAAAAGCGCCTTGCCTCACCCACGCAACTGGCGTCCGTCATGGGAATCGGCCGGTGGCTCCACCCGCGGATCACTTCCACTTGGTGATGCTCACGCGAGTGCCCTGGCCGGGAGCCGAGTCGACAACAAAGTCGCTCACCAGCCTCTTGCTGCCAGGCAGGCCCAGGCCCATTCCGGACCCAGAGGTCCAGCCGTCCGTCATCGCCAGCTTGAGATCGGCAATCCCAGGGCCTTCGTCTTCAAAATGCAGCGTCAGGCCAGTCTTGGCACCGGCTTCGGTCACCTCCCACCGCATTCGGCCGCCGCCGCCGTGGATGAGTGTGTTGCGCGATAGTTCGCTCGCGGCTGTGATCATTTTGGTCTGCTCCACCAGGGAGAACTTGAGCAACTGGCACAGTGAACGCACCGCCTGCCGGCTGGCCACGATGTGCTGCTCTGTTTCCAGCGGCAACATGCCGGTGCGTTCAATCGACAAAGCCACTCTCCCGGCGTGCGCACTCCAGCAGCGCAAGACCCCGCTCCACATTAAGGGCGGTTTTTACGCCCTCCAGCGACAAGCCCAGCTCCACCAGCGTGATGGCCACTGCGGGTTGCATGCCCACCACCACCGTGGTGGCCGACAGGATCCGCGCTATGCCCGAAATGCTGGCCAGCATGCGGCCCACGAAGGAGTCCACGATTTCGAGGGCCGAGATGTCGATCATCACGCCGCTGGCGCCCGTTTTAGCGATGCGGTCGGCGAGGTCGTCCTGCAGCGCCAAGGCGGTCTGATCCTGCATGTCTACCTGGATAGTGACCAGCAGCGTTGCGCCCATGCGCAGGATTGGTATGCGTTCCATGCCAGATACCGGTCAGGCGGCCTGGCGGGCAATGCGCCAGCCGGTGCGCTGCAGCGCCAGAGCCAGTGCATCGGCCAGCGATGCCTTGGTGCTGATGCCCTGCAGGTCGATTCCCAGGTGCACGATGGTCTGCGCGATCTGTGGCCTGATGCCGCTGATGATGCAGTCCGCCCCCATGAGACGTATCGCTGTGACGGTCTTGAGCAGGTGCTGCGCCACCAGAGTGTCCACCGTGGGCACGCCGGTGATGTCGATGATGGCGAGCTCGGAGCCCGTCTCCACGATCTTCTGCAGCAGGGTCTCCATCACAATCTGGGTGCGGTTGCTGTCGAGCGTACCGATCATGGGGACGGCCAGCACGCCCTCCCAGAGCTTGACGACGGGCGTGGACAGCTCCAGCAGTTCTTCTTGTTGGCGCGTAATGATCTCTTCGCGAGCACGCTGAAAGGTGGTCGCTGTGAACTGCGCCATGCTGTCCACCAGTGTCGTCATTGCCCAGAATGCCGAGGCAATCTGGGTGCCATCGGCGCCCGTCAATTGCTGCTGCAGGGCAGAGAGCAGCGGCTTTTTGAGCGCCAGCACGAAAACGCTCGTTTCACCGGCACTTTGACCTTGCGCCGCACTGGATCGCGACAGGCTGGCGAGAATTTGCTGCAGTGACGACCACTTGGGATCTGTGAAGGAGTCGATGCTGGCCCCGTCGCCCAAAGCGCGTGCCATGGCAGAGGCCAACTCTGTCGCATCGGCAGCTGCCGAGCGTGGAAGCCCTGCATTGCGGGAACGAGCCTCATCGATCCACTCTTTGATCAATGCATCCCTATTGCTGTCCTGTAGCGCGTCAAGGATCGGGGTTGTCAGTAGTGTCATAAAACTCTCGACATGAAAAAATCGTCTCCACCAGCACGCGCTGGAAGGCTTGTAATCATTGTAGGAGTGCCTATCGTGCCGCTTGCTGGAAGTTCGCTCAACCGATTGATGTCGCGGCGTTGTCCTACGCGGTCACGGGTGCAAGGCCCCGTGCCGTCTAACAGGCGTTGTTGCTAGGCGACCAGATTCAAGCTGTACTGGGCCCAGACATCACCTTGTCCGGCGTCATGGGTGTGCTGCGCAACCGCCGGCCCGTGGCATGGAAAATAGCGTTGCACACGGCGGCAGCGACGCCCACGAGGCCGATCTCGCCCACGCCCTTGGCCCCCAGACGGCTCACCACACGGTCGTCCTCTTCGACGAACATCACGTCGATGTCGTGGATGTCCGCCTGCACGGGGATGTGGTACTCGGCGAAGCTGTGATTCATGAAGCGGCCGAGCGTGTGGTCGGAATGTGCTTCCTCGTGCAGCGCTTGGCTGATGCCCCAGACAACCCCGCCGTAGATCTGGCTGCGCGCCGTCTTGGCGTTGATGATGCGGCCTGCCGCGATGGCACTGACGACGCGCGTCACGCGAACGGTGCCCAGGGCTTCGTCCACCCGCACCTCGCAGAAAACCGCCGAGTGCGTCGCTCGCGCGAACTTGCGCTGCTTGAGGATGTGGGGGAGCATGAGGTACTTTTCTTCGATAGGCTCGCCTCCGGTGGTGGCGAGCACATCCGCCAAAGCCAGCCGGGTGCTCGCCACCCCTTTGAGGCGCATGGCGCCGCGAGCAAACCTTACGTCTGCGAAGCGCGCTTTTGCAAAGGGCGAGCCTTTCATCTTGCGGGCCAGCTTGAACAATGCCTTCTGCAGCTTTTCGCACACGCCCTCCACCGCTGAGCCCACCGTTGCCACATGCGAGGACCCGCCCTCCACCGGCGCCACCGGCAGCGTGGAGTCGCCCAGCCGGAAAGTGACCTTATCCAACGGAAGGCCCATGGCCGCAGCAGCGATCTGCGCCATCACCGTGTAGGTGCCGGTGCCGATGTCGCTAGCGGCGCTGCTTACTTCCAGGCGGCCGTCGGGATGCAGCACAGCACGCGCCCGCGCGAACATCTGCATGGCATCCCAGATGCCGGTGGCCATTCCCCAGCCCACCAACTCGTGCCCTTCGCGCATGGAGCGCGGCTCCAGGGGACGGGCCGCCCAGCCAAAGCGATCGGCACCCTGGGTGTAGCAGGCCTTGAGCTCCTTGGAGGAGTACGGCAGATCGGCGGATTCGTCGCGTTCTCCATAGTTGACCAGGCGCATGGCCAGCGGATCCATCTTGAGCGCATAGGAGAGCTCGTCCATGGCAACCTCCAGGGCGTGCACCCCGTGGGCGGCGCCCGGTGCCCGCATGTCCATAGGACTGTAGCGGTCGAGATCGACCAGACCGTAAGCCAGCCGCACGTTCTCGCAAGGGTAAAGCTGGCCCGACCAGGTGACGACCGTTTCGGCATAGTCCTCCAGGCGTGAGGTTTCGGCCACGGCCTCGTGGATCACGGCCTGCAGCTTGCCATCCAGGCCTGCAGCGAGCTTTACCCGCTGCCAAGTCTCGGGCCGGTGGCCGAAGGTGAACATCTGCTGGCGCGTGAGGACCAAGCGCACCGAGCACTGGGTGTGCAGCGACGCCATCACTGCCAGGATCAGGTTGTATTGCGGGCGCAAGCCCGAGCCGAAGGCGCCGCCGACGAAAGCGTTCTTCACCGTAACCTTGTCCTTGCCCAGCCCGAAAACGCGCGACACCACCCAGCGGCTGTTCTGGGAGCCTTGCGTTTTGTCGTGGATGGTGAGGTGGCCATCCTCGCCGCGCAGCACTGTGGTGGCGTGCATCTCCATGGGGTTGTGGTGTTCGACGCCGCTGTAGTACTCTGCCTGCATCTTCACCGGCGCGGCCGCCCATGCAGCATCGGCGTCGCCCTTAGGCTTGGGGGGTGGTGAATAGCCCACCTTGAGCGGGCTGGGCTTGTGGGCGCGGCCCAGGTGGGGCAGCAGGTTCGTCTCGTGCGCTTCTGCTTCATAGCTCACCTGCACCAAGCCAGCCGCGAGGCGGGCTGCCTCGAAGGTGTCTGCAAGCACCATGGCCACCGGTTGGCCGCTGTATAGGATCTTGCTGCTGTGGAAGGGCTTGAACGGCGAGCCGGAAGGCGCCGTCATGTCCTTGTAGAAGATGCCAAGCGACCGCGTCGAAGGCTTGTTGTCGTGGTGAAGGATGTCCTTGACCCCAGGCACGGCCAGTGCGTCGCCAAGCACAAAGCCGGTGATGCGGCCGCGTGCGATGGTGCTGTTGACCACCACGGCATGGAGCATGTCTTTGGCCACGTGGTCCGCGGCGTACAAGGCCTGACCGGTCACCTTGGCCCGGGCGTCAGTCCGGGAGATTGCATCGCCCTTAGAGACATAGCCCGTACCTGGCTCGGCCATGGGCTGCTGGTTGTTGTGCGTGTGGGTGTGATTGCGCGGCTTCATGCTACAACGCCTTCCAGCCCACTGCCGGGGATGATGGTTGTCTGGCCTCTCACCGCCATCTCCAGTGCTCGCGCTGCGGCGCGGCGCGCCATGGGTATCTTGAATGCGTTGCTCCCCGGTCCTTGACCGTGTGGCCTGGCGCCCTCTGTGAGCACGGCGGCGGCCTTTTCGAAGGCCGCCGGTTCGGGCCATTCGCCCACCAACAACTCCTCCGCGCGAGCACTGCGCCAGGGCTTATGGGCAACGCCACCCAATGCCAGTCGCGCAGCCCCGATACGGCCGGCCGCGTCCAGTTGCAGCGCGGCGGCCACCGACACCAGGGCGAAGGCATAGGACGCACGTTCTCGGATCTTGAGGTAGGCACAGTGGCGGACGAACTGCGGTGCTGGCGGAAGTTCGATGTGGGTGACGAACTCGCCGGGCGCCAGCGTGGTGTCGATCTCGGGACGATCGCCGGGAAGGCGGTGAAACTCGGCGAATGCGATGCGCCGGTGCCCGCTGTTCGACTCCACATGCACTGTCGCCTCCAGTGCTGCCAGTGCGACGCACATATCGGACGGGTGAGTGGCGATGCATTGGTCGCTTGCGCCTAGGATGGCATGCTGGCGCGCCAGGTTGCTAACGGCTGGGCAGCCGCTGCCCGGCTCGCGCTTGTTGCACGGGACGCCCGTGTCGTAGAAGTAGTAGCAACGAGTGCGCTGCAGCAGATTGCCGCCATTGCTGGCCATGTTGCGGATCTGCGGGGAAGCGCCCGCGAGGATTGCCGCCGTGAGCAACGGGTACTCGTCGCGTATAAGCGGATGGTAGGCGGTGGCGGCATTACGGGCCAGCGCGCCCAGCAGCAGCCCACCCGCCTGAGTGCGATCTATGGTGTGCAACCCCGTGGCGTTGACGTCAATCAGGTGGGCAGGCCGGGCCACCCCCTCCTTCATCAGATCCAACAGATTGGTGCCGCCCGCGATGAAGCTCCCTTGCACACCCGCACGGACAGCGCTGGCGGGGTCCTTGGCCGCTGTGTAAGTGAACTCGTTCATGCCAGCTTTCCGTTGGCCAGGACCACCTCGCTCACCGCGTCCAGGATCTGCACGTAGGCGCCGCAGCGGCACAGGTTTCCGCTCATCAGCTCGCGTACGTCTTCGCGCGTTCGTGCCCTGCCCTCGCCCATCAACCCTATTGCTGAGCACAGCTGTCCCGGTGTGCAGTAGCCACACTGAAATGCATCGTGCTGCATGAAGGCTTGCTGCAAAGGATGAAGGTCATGCCCTTTGGCCAGCCCTTCGACCGTGGTCACGGCACATCCATTGCGCATGACCGCCAACGTCAGGCAGGAGTTGATGCGCACCCCGTCCACCAAGACAGTACAAGCGCCGCATTGCCCATGATCACACCCTTTTTTTACGCCTGTGATTTCAAGCCGGTCGCGCAAAAGATCGAGCAATGTGACGAAAGGCTCAATGTCAAGTCTGTGACTGTGTCCATTGACTAGGAGGGAGATCGTGTGAGGCATTTAAGGGATATTTCTCGTTCGCGAGGCCGCGTGCAATTCGGCCTTCGGACAGGTTTTAAAGTCCGCTTGCCCGCCCCCCTGTGGGACAACAGCCCGTCTATCCGCAGCGGTCAAAAGGCTCGGAGGGGTTGGAGCCCTTCCACAAAAGAGGCAGAAATTGCGTGCTGCTCCAAACAACACGTAAGACTCGGCCCCCCCGAGGCAAGCGCAGTTTGTCGCAGGATAAATCTGATGCTCGCACTCACCCTCCGCCATATGGGTCGGTACAGTTGCTGGGTCAGTCCCGTGCACAAACTCATGAAATTCCTGGGTATGCGCTCAATCGATTGTCCTGCCGCCACATTGCACTGAGCCCACCACCGGACCGACAGATTCGTGGATGTAGTACTGGTCGGAATTCTTCTGAACGAACACAGGGGTCAATGAAGGGGACATTGCCCTCAATGCAGATGCCCACTACCAAGGCACCCAGATGGCGACCATGAGAAAAGCAACCACCACGATAACGACGATCATCGTGCGATTGGTGGCAACGCGGTTCTTGCTTGTGGATGTAGGGACTGCGCCGGGGGGCTTGTGGGGAGACATTACGCTGCTCCAAATAATTGATATGCCGCAGGTTAGATGTTGCAGTAGTCACACTTCGTCGGACAGTTGCTCGTACTTTGTTCCTCGTAGGCACCTCATCGCCAGCAACCGCCTCGTCTCGAAGCGCCAACGCGCAGCGATTCTCGCGTTCAGGCAGCGGCGCAGCATGTCTGTGAATGCCACCGGCGATAGGCACTGACATTTGAGAAACTCGAAGCACTTTCTGTGTTCGCCCCCTACGCTCCAGCCAGCTTCTTCATCGCTCTTTCGACGGACTGCCGCTTCCTCCAAAGGCCTGCCCACGGATCGTCTTGCTGAAAACTCAGATACTCTCGCGCGGTCGCAATCGTCCACTGCGCGCCGCCCTTAAGCTCCTTGAGCTGCTCCCAACCCACCGGCATTGAAATCCCCATCCCGGGCCGCGAGCGCGCTGAGAACGCGCAAGCCGTGGTCTGCCCATGGCCGTTGCGCAGGTAGTCGATGAAGATTTTCCCGACGCGATTCTTGCCACCCATGACAGCGACGAACCGGTTGGGGATCACCCGCGCCATGTGCTTGACTACCGCTTGCGAGAACGCTTTCACTTCTGTGTAGTCGCGCTTCGGTGTGATGGGCACCACCACGTGCAGACCCTTGCCGCCGCTGGTCTTGAGCCAGCTCTCCAGCCCCAGCTCGGCGAGCATCACGCGGGTAAGCTGCGCCGCCTCCTGCAGCATCGGCCAGGTGACGCCTTCGCCAGGATCGAGGTCGAGCACGAACCGGTCCGGCTGATTAATACGCGCGACCTTGGAGTTCCAGGTGTGGAACTCAATCACGTTCATCTGCGCTGCCGCAATCAGCGCGTCGGCGGAGTTCACCGCCAATAGCGCCTCGTGCCCGGGCCACAGGGCGGGGTCCAGCTCCGTGAGCCCCGGCATCTTGCTTTCCGGGTGCTTCTGAAAAAACAGTTGCCCCGTGATCCCGGCCGGCGCCCTGACCAGCGATGTCGGCCGATCCTTGAGGTGGGGCAACATCCACTCGGCAACGCTCTCGTAGTAGCGCACAAGATCAATCTTGCGCAATCCCGTGCTGGGGTCAATCACCCGGTCAGGATGGGTGATCTTGACCTTGGAGATCGAGGGCGCTGCCTTGGACTTTGTCGCAAGAGGTGCAAGCGCTGAGGCGGCTGGATTCTTCGCGCGCTCGCGGACGATCATCTTCGCCGGCTTGTCCGTGCGTATACCTCGAAACACCGCGTGCCGAATGCGTTTATCAGGTGTCCATTCCCCAAAGGCCACCTCAACCACGAGGGAGGGACTCACCCACCGCTCGACACCGACCTTTCGCTTTGACCACCGACCTGGCTTGAACTCGATCGCGTCCAGAGGCGGATCCGCAACTTCGAGCTTCACCAATCGGGCGTGCAGGTCGGCCGCCGTCGAGGAATCCCAGCCAGTGCCGACGGATCCGGCCGCCACAAGGTTTCCCTGCTCGTGATAGCCCAGAAGCAGACTTCCCACCTCTTTGATGGCGCCGGTGCGGTTGGTGAAGCCGAGCACGACGAACTCCTGCCGGTGCTGGCACTTGAGCTTCATCCAGCTGTCGGTCCTCCCAGATACATATGGTGCGTCCGCCCGCTTGATGATCAGGCCCTCCAGACCCATATCGCAAGCGGCACCCAGCAGCTGGGAGGGTGCCACCTCGAAAGCCTGGCTGCACCGGACGGTGCTGCTCTCGCGTTTGTCGAAGAGCTCCTGGAGCAGCTGCCGCCGCGCTGCGAGCGGTACGCCGCGCAGATCGTGGTCACCCAGGTAGGGTACGTCGAACACGAACATCACGATGTCCCGCGTGCGAGCGTTGTCAATCGCGTTCTGCAGCCGGTTGAAGTCTGGAATACCTGCGTCGTTGAGGACCACGATTTCCCCATCCAGCCAAGCGCGATTCAGGCCAAGCTCGGCAATGCCATCGGCCACCTGCTGCAGCTTCTCAGTCCAATCATTGCCGTTGCGCGTGTAGAGCCGAACCTCGTCTTCCACACGCGCAAGAATGCGATAGCCGTCAAACTTGGTCTCGATGATCCAGTCGCCCTCGGGAACCGACGACACCAGCGTGGCGAGTTGCGGGTCCAGTTTGGCAGGAAGGCGGGATTTTCTAGCGTTCGCCAGCGGTTGAGATGTGGTGCCAAGGGCGGATGCCGTCGTGCCAACGACCGGCTCACGTTCCTCTGCGAGTCCGAGCGGCATCTCGACCACGCTGTCCGGCAGCGCGGTGATGACGTCGTACTCCGTGCTCGGCCGTGCCCAGGCGTCGCCCCGCTTCTTGAAGAGCATCCACTGGTCTTGCTTTTTCTCGCCAGGCTTCGAGATGCGCACGAGTTCCCACAGGCCCGCAAGCTTTTGGCCGTGGAGGTGGAACACTATCTTGCCCCTGGCCAACCCGTTGCGAGGATCGCCCACGGGCTCCCACGTTCCGCGGTCCCAGATGATGACCTTGCCGGCACCGTACTCGCCTTTCGGAATACTCCCCTCGAAGGTGTTGTAGTCGATGGGGTGGTCCTCGACATGGATGGCCATGGACTTGACCTTGGGGTCGAACGATAGCCCTTTGGGCACCGCCCAGCTCACCATCACGCCGTTCATCTCCAGCCGGAAGTCGTAGTGCAGGCGGGACGCCCAGTGCTTCTGAATCACAAACTGAAAGGGTTCCGCCGCGCCCTTTTCACGACGATGGGGTTTCACAGCAGCGCCGGCAGGTTCGGAAGTCTTCGTGAAATCGCGCTTGGCCTTGTACTGTGCAAGCGGTTCAGCAGTGGATGCTGGTTCGGCCTTCGCCGTCCGCTCCGCATTCTTCGTGGCAAGCGATTTCTTGGCAGCTGTGGCCGACGTGCGCGCCGCTCGTGCTTTCTCGAAAGCGATCTCCGCCCACACTGGGGCATGGTCGCTCGGACTTTCCTTACCGCGCTCCTCGCGGTCCACTCCCGCGTCTTGGAGCTTCAGCGAGTGCCCAACCAAGATGTGGTCGATGCGTAGCCCGGCGTCGCGCTCCCATCGCTTACGGCGGTAGTCCCAGAACGTAAACGGAGTCTTTTTGCGATGCAGCTTGCCGACGGCATCCGCCCACCCTTGCGACAGGATGCTGGCAAAGGCGGCGCGCGCCTCAGGCTGCAGCAGTGCGTCATCGCGCCAGGTGTCGGCCTTGTAGATATCCGCGTCCGTGGGCACCACGTTCCAGTCGCCCAACAGCACGACAGGATGCCCGGAATGCCAGAGCTCCTCTGTGCGGCGGCGCAGCCGCTCGAACCATCGAAGTTTGTAGTCGAACTTGGGACCCGGTTGGGGATTGCCGTTGGGCAGGTACAGGCAGGCAAACAAGATGCCATTGATGGCCGCTTCCAGGTAGCGCGCCTCCTTGTCTGCCGGGTCACCAGGCAAGGCAGTGACGATGGGCAGCGGGTCCGCAGCGCGGCTCAGAATGGCAACGCCGTTCCAGGTGCGCTGCCCAACCACTAGGCTGCTGTACCCCGCCTCCTGCAGTGCGGCGGTCGGAAAATCAGCCGTCGGGCATTTGATTTCCTGCAACGCGACAACATCCGGCTGCGCGCGTTGCAGCCAGCTCACCAGCAGGGCTATGCGCTTGTTGACGTTGTTGATGTTCCACGTCGCGACGCGCACAGTTTCACCGGATGCCTTTCAGGTGTTCCTCGACCGCGGCGGCATCGTTGCCCACGGCGCGGACCGCGGCTTCTAGTTGCTCCGGCGTCACGTTGAACTTCTTGGCCCAGTCGCGAACCTCGTACTCTTGGGAAAGGCTGATGCGCTTGCGGTCCTGGCCGCCGGATTGGGTTTTGTCGTCGGACATTTCGTGCTCCTGGAGTGGAAAAAGATCAAGCAGCTTTGCGCGCGGTACTGGATTTGCGCGCGGCAGGCTTGGCGGGTGCCTTCTTGGCGGAAGTTTTGGTGGAGGCCTTGCTCGCCTTCTTGGCAGGGGCTTTTGCAGCCGACTTGTTGCTGGGCTTTTCGCCGCCTTTGAGGCTGCGCTGCAGCAGCGCGGTGAGGTCGATGACATCGGCGGACTGAGGTGCTTCCTCTTCCGGTTCCAGCACGGTCTTACCTTCCCCTGCTTTGGCCTTTTTCTCGACCAGCTTCATGACCTGGATGCGGAATTCGTCCTTGAAGTCGGCGGGGTTCCACTTTCCGGACATTTCTTCGATGAGTTGAGTGGCCATTTTGAGTTCGGCTGCGCTCACGGATTTGCGGCCCTCCGCAGGGAGGTCGAGGCTGTCCAGAGTCTTGACCTCATCGCCCCAGCGCAGCAAAGACAGCACCAGCGCTGGTCCGGAAGGCACAAGTGCGGCCAAGTGCTGCTTGGTCGCGATCACCACCTTGGCGAGGCCGATTTTTCCAGTGGAAATCAGTGCTTCCCTCAGGAGGGCGTAGACCTTGTCGCTCTTGTTGACGGGCGCGACGTAATATGGGCGCTCCAGAAACACAAACGGCAATTCGTTGGTTTCGATGAACCGCTCGATGGTGATGGTCTGCGTGGTCTTGGGAAAGACGGCTTCGATTTCTTCGGGGCTGATGATGACGTACTTATCGTCCTCGTACTCCACGCCTTTGACGATGTTCTCTTTGGTGATCTCGCGGCCGGTGCGCTTGTTTACGCGCTTGTAGCCCACCGGGTCCATGCTGCGCTTATCCAGCCAGTCGAAGTCCACGCCCTCTTGCGTGGCCGCAGTGTGCAGGCCGACAGGAATGTGAACCAATCCGAAAGTGATGGCACCCTTCCAGAGGGTGCGGCTGCCAGTGGCCATGGGGTTCTCCGCAGTTGTCTGCGCAAAGTTTGGGCGCGTCAGCTGTCCCAGCATGTAGGCAGCGGCTTACCGCCGCCGTAGGTTTCGGCACATTCCTGGTTACGTGGTTTCATTCATACCCTCAGGCATGGCCGACCCACTACGCCTTCTTGCCATTCACGTCGCAGAGCCCGACCCTGGGAAATTTGAATGGGTGATTACGGAGCGCGTCAACGACCAGTGGATCGAGATCGAGCGCGCCGAGGACGGATACAAAACCTACAAGGCCGCTATGGCCAGCGGGCTGGTAGCGTTGGAAGAGATGGTCTCCGACCTGGATGTGGGACCGCGAAAGGTCGCTGAGCGGGCCGACGGGCTGCCGACCCCACCGGAAGGCACGGTTCAGCCAGCGCCATCTGATGCAGAGGATGCTGCCTCGCCCAAGGGCAGGCCCAAGAAAGCTGCCTACTTTGGATTCGGCCCTATCCGATAGCCTCAAAAAACCTGCAAAACGGCCCGCACAAGCGGGCCATAACACTGACGCCGCCGCCTGGTTCACCGGCAAAGCCATCGATCCGGATCAGGTTCGGCGAGGATGTGGCCGGTTTGCAAAACCGCTGCGAGTCCTGGGCCCTGGGCCGGCTGCAGATAGCCGAGTGAATTGAAGGTGTATTGCGGAGAGCCTTTTGCGCGGCCCCGCCCGGGGCCGCGATTGCGCGCTACGAATTTAGATGGCGCTGCGTGCCACCGCTGCATGAGCTGTTTTCAAGGTCTCGGCCGGCACATATACTGTAAATAAATACAGTATTTTGGCCTCGCCTAAACCATGTCTGCCGCCGCCTTGTCTTCCCACGCCTTTAATACAGGCGACCTCCCACGGCACATTGCCGAGGCGGTGTGGCGCGGCGCTGAAGTTGGCAAACCGGTTTCGCGGACGGTGTCTTCTGGCTTTACCGAGCTGGACAAAGAGCTTCCGGGCGGGGGGTGGCCCACACACAGTTTGACTGAACTGCTCATGCCTCAGGCGGCGCTTTGTGAATGGCGCCTTCTCGGCCGCGCGCTCCCGGCGCTCATGGCTGAAGGCGGGCGGGTGTACCTGATCGCACCACCCAAACAGCCGCACGTGGGTGGGCTGGAACAACTTGGCATCTCTGCGGAACAAGTGGTCTGGATTCATACAACTACACCCGTGGACCGCCTCTGGGTCACGGAGCAGATCGTCAAGTCCGATCCTGCGGGAGCCATTCTTTCATGGCTGCCTCAGGCACGGCCGGAGCAAATCCGCCGCTTGCAGATTCATGCCCAGTCGTGTGATGCACCGGTGTTTCTTTTCCGCCCCGTCGCTGCAATACACGACACGTCTCCGGCGCCGCTGCGGGTTGCTGTGGCTCTGGCTGATGGCTGGCAACTGGAGGTGCGCATTCCCAAGCGCAGGGGGGCATCGCTGGATGATGCCTTGTACCTTGCCGCGATGCCAGGAAACCTGGAGGCCGTCATCCCGCCCCGGCTCAAGACCGTGCCAGCACGTTCAGCCGCTTTTTTTCGCGAGGAGGCCACCGATGCATGGGCATTGGGCCGCGTTGCTCCCCATCCCTCTGCCGGCCAGCCCGTCTCCCATTG
This sequence comes from Acidovorax sp. sic0104, assembly GCF_019219095.1. Taxonomy (GTDB): domain Bacteria; phylum Pseudomonadota; class Gammaproteobacteria; order Burkholderiales; family Burkholderiaceae_C; genus Acidovorax. The sequence continues at coordinate 5,493 of NZ_JAHUWH010000010.1, read as the reverse complement.
ATGCGACATCCCTCGGAATCTGGGCGCTGCAGTTCACTCCTCGGGTGGCTTTGCTGGAAGATTTCGTCGTCGCAGAGGTATCGGGAAGTGCGCGTCTGTTCGGCGGCATGGAGACGCTGCATCGACTCATCGAAGCAGGCGCTGAGGAGCTCGGTGCCCGCGTAGCGTGGGCACCCACAGGCACCTCCGCCCTGGCCTTGGTACGCCATGCGTCGTCGAATGGGCCCTGTGATGGTTTTCAACATCCCTTAGCCAAGATGTTGGACCCGTTGCCACTGGAAGTGCTCACGGCCGTAGGTCTGCACAAGCCTACGCTGGCGCGTGTGGGTTGCCGCACCTTGGGCGACGTGCGCAATTTGCCACGGGGCGGCCTGGGCCGCCGGTTCGACAAGGGTCTGCTCTTGGCTTTGGACCAAGCGTACGGTCTCCGACCTGAGGTCTACGAGTGGCTCACAGTCCCCGAGAGTTTTCACGCACGGCTGGAACTGATGTCGCGGGTCGAGACCGCCCCGGCTCTGCTGTTCGGAGCGCGGCGACTGTTGGTCCAGATGGCTGGGTGGCTGGCAGCGCGGCGAATGGGAGCTACGGCCTTCACGCTCAGGTGGTGCCACGATGTCATGCGGTCCAAGGATGCCGGCACCGGCGGTGAACTCACCGTACGCACGGCGCGACCCACGCAGAACGTCGAGCACTTCGCTCGGCTGCTGGCCGAGCACCTGGCCAAGGTCCAGCTCGCAGCGCCCGCTGGCGATATCGAACTGCTCGCCACGGAAGTCCTGCCTATCGTGGAAGAGAGCCGCTCGCTCATTCCAGAGACCTTGCGCAAAAGCGGAAGCACGGATCTAGCCCTGGAGCGCATCCAGGCACGGCTGGGCGACACCAGTGTGCGCCGCCCGGTCTTGGCCGCTGACCACCGCCTGGAGTGGATGCAGAGCTGGCAATGTGAGGCACCACGCAAGATGGCGGCATCCCTATATGAACTGCCCTTGCCCAGTTGGGTCTTGGATGAGCCCTTGCGCCTCATCGAACGCGACAACCGTCCGTATTACCAAGGCCCTCTGCAGCTCCTACTAGGGCCGGACCGCATCGAGGGGGGCTGGTGGCACCGGAGCACCGATGGAGCCGATGCCGAGCCACTGAATGTGCAGCGAGACTATTGGTTGGCCCTCAGCCCACATGCCGGTGTGCTGTGGGTATTCCAGCAGCGCTTGGCGCGGGACCAGACCGCTTGGTTCCTCCACGGGCACTTTGCGTGAGGCCGGTATGTTGAGCCGTCCACCCCGAACGCTGCCGGAATACGTGGAACTGCGGTGTGTCTCGAATTTCACTTTCTTGCGTGGGGCTAGTGCGCCCGACGAATTGGTGGAGCGCGCCAAGGAACTGGGCTACCAGGGGCTGGCGATCACGGATGAGTGTTCCATGGCGGGGGTGGTGCGCGCGCACGTGGCTGCCAAGGCGGTGGGCTTGCCGCTGTTGCTTGGATCACAGTTTTGCATCCAGCCCAGAGACGATTCAGAGGCAACCTTCACATTGGTCGTGCTGGCTCAGAACCTGAACGGGTACGGCAACTTGTGCGCTTTCATCACCAGACTGAGGCGCTCCTCAGAGAAGGGGACATACCGCCTCACGCTGGACCAAATCACTGGCTCGGAGCTGGAGGACTGCGCGGTCCTGCTGTGCCCGGATCGCAAAACCACTGATGCGCAGCTTGAAGCGGCTGGGCTCTGGACGCTGAACAACTTCACTGGGAGATGCTGGATCGGTGTGGATCAAGTGCGGAGGCTCGACGATGAACTCTGGCTGCACCGCATGCGCCAATTGTCCGAGCTCACGGCCCTGCCGCTGGTGGCAGTCGGCGATGTCCACATGCATGTGCGCTCTCGAAAACCTTTGCAGGATGTGCTTACAGCGACCCGGGTGGGCAAGCCGCTCACGGAGTGCGGGCATGCATTGCAGCGCAGCGCGGAGCTGCACCTGCGCACCCGGCTTCGCCTGGCGCAGACGTTCCCGGCTGAGCTGCTGGCGGAGACGTTGAAGGTTGCGGCCCGGTGCAGTTTCAGTTTGGATGAGTTGAAATACCAATACCCGGACGAGGTGGTGCCGGCTGGGCATACGGCGGCGAGCCACCTGCGCCAAGTGACCTACGAAGGGGCTGGCCGGCGGTGGCCCGCAGGCATACCGGCCAAGGTGCAGGGGCAGATCGAACAAGAGCTGTCGCTGATTTGCGAGCTGCACTACGAGCACTACTTCCTCACCGTCTACGACATCGTGGCCTTTGCACGTTCCCGGCACATCCTCTGTCAGGGGCGTGGGTCTGCGGCCAACAGCGTGGTCTGCTACTGCCTGGGCGTCACAGAGGTGGACCCGGCGCGGATGTCAGTGCTGTTCGAGCGTTTCATCTCAAAGGAGCGCAACGAGCCACCTGACATCGACATTGATTTCGAGCACCAGCGCCGTGAAGAGGTGATTCAGTATCTGTACCAGAAGTACGGCCGGGATCGCGCGGCCCTCACGGCCACGGTGATCAGCTACCGACCGAAGTCGGCGATCCGGGATGTGGGCAAGGCACTGGGTTTCGACTTGGAAACGGTGGACGCTATCGCCAAGGGCCAGCAATGGTTTGACGGTGCGGACGTGCGGCTGGAGCGGTTTGACGAGCTGGGCATGTCCACGAACAACTTGCAGGTGCGCCAGCTCATCGTGATCGCCAGCCAGCTGATTGGGTTTCCGAGGCACTTGTCGCAGCACACGGGCGGTTTCGTTCTCACCAAGGGATTGCTCTGCCGTATGGTGCCAGTCGAGAACGCCTCCATGCCGGACCGAACGGTGATCGAGTGGGACAAAGATGACCTCGACGCTGCGGGCCTCTTGAAAGTGGATGTCCTCGCTCTGGGCATGTTGTCCGCCATACGTCGGGCGCTGGACATGATCAGCGAGCGGAGCGGCTACCAGTTCGGCATGCAGGACATCCCGGCCGAAGACCCGGATACCTACGACATGGTCTGCAAGGCGGACACCATCGGCGTGTTCCAGATCGAGAGCCGGGCGCAGATGAGCATGCTGCCGAGGCTGAAGCCTCGCTGCTTCTACGACCTGGTGGTCGAGGTGGCCATCGTGCGGCCCGGTCCCATCCAGGGCGGCATGGTGCATCCCTACTTGAACCGCCGCCAGGGCAAGGAGCCTGTGACGTATCCGAGCGAAGCGCTCAAGACTGCCCTGGGGCGGACCCTGGGCGTGCCGGTGTTCCAGGAGCAGGTGATGCAGATCTCGATCTTGGCAGCCGGTTTCACACCCGGCGAGGCCGACGGCTTGCGGCGGGCGATGGCGGCGTGGAAGCGAAAGGGCGGCCTCGGCAAGTACTACAGCAAGATCGTCGATGGCATGACCGCGCGTGGGTACGAGCGCGCTTTCGCGGAGCAGATCTTTGAGCAGATCAAGGGGTTCTCGGAATACGGGTTTCCGGAGAGCCATGCGGCCAGCTTTGCTTTGCTGGTCTATGCCTCGTGCTGGATCAAGCGGCACGAGCCTGCAGCGTTTCTTGCGGCACTGCTGAACTCCCAACCCATGGGGTTCTACAGCCCAAGTCAGCTGGTGCAGGACGCGAAGCGCCATGGTGTGGAGGTGCGGCCGGTGGATGTGATGTACAGCGGTGTGGAGTCCTCGCTGGAGGACCTACCGAATACACCTGCTGTGCGTCTGGGCCTGCACATGGTCCGCGGGCTGCGGACCGATAGCGCAGAGCGCATCGTGCTTGCTCGACGCAAAAGTCCATTCGACAACGCCGAGGAACTGGCCCGCAGAGCACGGCTAGAACAGCATGAGATGAAGCTGCTGGCGGCCGCCGGAGCGCTGGCCACGTTGTCCGGCCATCGGCGCCAGCAAGTGTGGGATGCCGCCGCCCTGCACGCGCCGCCCGAACTGCTGCTGGAGGCGCCAGTGGATGAGGAGTTTCTGGAACTGCCTGCAGCACCGGAGGGTGAAGACGTGCTCTGGGACTACGCCTCTGTTGGTCTTACCTTGCGCTCCCACCCCATGGCACTGCTGCGCAAGAAACTCGACAAGTACAAGCTCAAAACGTCAGAGGAGCTGCGGCGCGTCGCTGATGGGCGGATCGTGCGAACGGCAGGCATCGTGACACTGCGCCAGCAGCCGGAGACGGCCAAGGGGACCATATTTGTGTCGTTGGAGGACGAGCACGGGTCGACGCAGGTGATCTGCTGGCGGCATGTCAAGGAGGCACAGCGGGAGGTGCTGCTGGGGTCGCGGCTCATGGCGGTAAAGGGGCGGTGGCAGCGCGAGGGGGATGTGTGCAACCTGATCGCAGAGCGACTTGCCGATCTGTCTCCCATGCTGGGGCGGCTTGCGACCGAGAGCCGGGATTTCCGTTAGGAGAGGCGGGATGACCCAGGCGACTTTGTTTGACGAAGGGCCGATCAAGTCCTCCATCGAGGGACTGGTCTACGAGCCTGAGTTCCTGAGCCCTGACGAAGAGAAGGAGTTGATCGAAATCATCAAGACCCTGCCGCTGCATGCAGCGCGGTACAAGCAGTACGTGGCCAGGCGACGGGTGGTGAGCTTTGGTGGGTCGTATGACTTCGATGTAAACAGACTGCTGCCTGGTATCCAGCTCGATGGGCGTCTGCATGAGCTGCGGGATCGCGTGGAGGAATGGCTGGGCGTGCCGCCCGGCGATCTGGTCCATGCGCTCGTCGCGGAGTACGAGCCGGGGACGCCGCTGGGGTGGCACCGGGACGTGCCGGATTTTGAGATGATTGTGGGGGTGTCACTAGGTGGGCACGCGACGTTGCGATTCAGGCCGTACCCGGATGCTCCCACTACGCGCAAAGTGGTGCAGTTGGATGTGGCACCGAGATCCATTTACAAGCTCGCAGGGGAAGCGCGGTGGCTCCGACGAGCGAGCTGCGGTGGTCCATTGCCTTCAGGACTCGACGGTTGTGAGCCTCCGGATTCCGAAATACCCCGAGAGACTGCTATGCAGCGGTTGCTGTCATTCGCATATCGGTCACGAATGAGTACTATCGGCCAGAAGCGGTCGTTCAACTCTCGGACTCGGCACGAAGTTCAGTATGTTTGAAGTCACCTCAGGGATACTTGCGATCGCCCGAGCCGAGCTATCGGCGGGCCGTCCATCAATCGCCTTGCGAGCAATTGCACGACGTTTTCAGCTTGGGCAGACCGATGTCGCATGGGTCGCCGCAGAGGCATTTGAGAACATCGCGACGCCTGAAATTCAAGCCATTTGGAACTGGGATCTGTCGGCAGTCGGTAAAGGGCACTCTGACGATGAGCTGGACGGCCTTTTGAGCCATCTTGTTGTTCGACAGCAGTAAGCTCGTAGGCGGCATTCGGCCAGGAGCCGTCGCTGATGGAATCAAGAAGCAGACATTCAACGTTTGACATGAGAGGCACGACCCGGCTCGCAGGGGCGAGTCCTCTCGATGAAAGGGTTGGGCGGCATTTTGCGACAGGTGT